>CAWAGV010000001.1:0-1722984 GCA_963781725.1 uncultured Alphaproteobacteria bacterium
CAGCGCAATTTCGCGCCGGAGAAGGTAATCCAAAATGGCAAGTTCCAAGCCCAAGGCGACGAAGCCGGGCAAGCCCGTCACCATCAAGCATCTCGCCGCTGCCTTGGCCGAGGAGCATCAACTGACGAAGCGCGGCGGTGAAGCGCTGTTGCAGAACCTTGTCACCCTGATCACCAAGCATCTGAAGAAGGGCGAACGCATTCGGCTCGCCGGGCTCGGCATCCTGCAAGTCCGCAAGCGCGCCGCACGCATGGGCCGCAATCCGGCGACCGGCGAGGCCATCAAGATCAAAGCCAGCAAGAAGGTCGCGTTCCGCGCGGCCAAGGACCTCAAGGAAGCGATCTGACGCTTCGCTGCGGTTTGTTTAGTCTCGCCCCGGTGCGGCAACGCGCCGGGGCAATTTGTTGGGTCAGTCTCGGGACCGGATTGTCACCGGCAGCGGCCGGCGCGTTGCGTTTGTCAGCGGCTGGCGAACCACGAAGCGCGGCAGGGTGGCTTTGACGAGACCGAAGCTGCCGAGCACCAGGCTGGTCCACACCGCCATGCTGAAATAGAGCGACATCCAGGCGATCTCTTCGCGCCATTGCACAATGTCGCGGGTCACGACCCAGCGCGTCGCCACGTCGTGCAAGCCGGCCATCAAACCGAGCAATGGTTTGCCGTCGGCGAGGTCGGCTTGCCAGCGGACGAAATACATCGGCACGTCGACGGTGCCCATAAAGATGACATAGCCGGCGCTGCCGAATGCGGCGGCTGCGATGAAGAATTGCACGCCGCCACGAAAGCGCGGCACCAGCCGGATCAGTGCGATGCCGATCAGTGCAAAGGTCACCGTCCAGAGCGAGTTCTCAAGGACGTTGCCAAGATAATTCGTCGAGATCACCGCGTACCACGAGCAGCATTCCGCGACGGCGATCAGCGTCACGATGATCCGCGACACATTGCGCGCGGTATCGGAGCCGGTGAGCCTGCCGAGTATCCGCAGCACGAGCGCCCACTGCGTAGCGAAGCACAGCTCGGCGATGGTCGCGACAGAGCGGCCGACCATGACGGCCGATAGCCAGGTATCGAACAGGCAAATGCGTTGCACGTCGGCGCGCGGCAGAACGGAGCGGAAGGCGCAGCCGAGCACATAAGCGGCGCAAAGCAGCAGCAAAGGCTCGAACACGAGCGCCGTGGCGGTGCGGCCCGGCGTGTTGCGATAGCGCAACGACAGCAACAACAGCACCGCTATGTTGGCGGCGCTAACCGCAACGAGAAATATCCACCAGATCGCGACCGGGTTTGACCAGTCGAGCCAGCCGAGATTCATTTCGCTTCCCACGATTTGCCGCGCTCCACAGATTTTATCGAACGATCATTAAAGCGTAGTACGGATGACATACTAGGCGAGATTAAGCCGAGACGAAAATTGCACGCGACGAACGCTCGTTGTCACAATTGTCATAAACGTCACAATCGAAATGGAGAGAGTTCGTGCGAGCGTGCGACGAATCTGGGAGAGTTCTGGCGACCAGACGGCGTGGTGGGCGTCCGCGTTGGTGTCGAGAATGAAGTTGCGGTCGACGGAGCTCAAGGCAGCGATCGTTTTGTGCGCCGGCTCCGCCATCAGGTAAGCGTGGAAGTTGTCGTAGCCGAGATCGCCGCCGCCATGAGTGGCGATGGAAAACCGCTTGTCCGGCGAAAGCCCGCCGTCAACGACAACATATTCGCCGGAGTTGTAGGCGGTGTTGGACGTGGCCAGCGCCGGCCCCGCCGTCATGGCGCCGAACAGCAAGAGCAGGGCAAAGAGCGTTCCGATTTTCAGCATCGCCTTCGTTCGGCAGCGCCGTACAGCCTTGACGTGTTAGTCGAGACATTGCGTTGTTCTGGTTCAAACCACAGGAAAATCCGCCGAACGCGCGCCCAATTTACGGACCGTTAATCGGGATTCCCTACGATTCCTTGTTATTTGTGCCGGATCACCGCGAAGTCCCGGCACGCCAGGGTTTTTGCCAAGGTTCTTGCATGGGCGCCGCCGGCAACGTCCGCAACCGTACTGATTTGCGCGGGAAGCCGCGCCGGCAGTTTCACTATCATGCCAGCATCCTGATCCAGGGCGACAAGCCGTTTGCCTGCGCCATCGCCGACATATCGGAGACCGGCGCGCGCCTTCAGCTCGAAGACGAGCGCGAGTTGCCCGAGCAATTCATCCTGCTTTTGACGAAGAACGGCGAAGCGCGCCGCAATTGCCGCCTGGTTTGGCGCAACGGTCTTTTCTTCGGCGTCCAGTTTCCAGACGCTCAAGAGTAAACCGGATCTGCATCCGGGCGGGTTTCCGCTCGCCTTATTTGCGGGCGTATCCGGCTGTAGGACCGGGCAGGCTACAAGATCAGTGACGAGAGGGCTTGTGGGGACGCCGGCTGTACCGTTGGGCGGCAACGTCCGTAAATTGTGCGGCGTCGCGATCTGTATGATCGCGGCTGTCGCGGTGTCGGGTTGCGGCTCGACCGGAGCGGGTCAGCTTCTGGTCGCTCCGGGGGCTTACGATGCCTACCATTGCAAGGATCTCGTCCAGGTGTGGGAGCAGTTGAACAAGCGCGAAGCCGAGCTTCGCGCCAATATCGACCGGGCGAGCCAGGGTGGCGGCGGTACGATCATCGGAGCGGCCGCTTACGGCACCGACTACCAGACCGTGTTGACTCAAAAGAACATGGTGCAGCAGCAGGCGGCTGCAAAGAACTGCGAACTCGTCAAGAGTTTTCAAAGCGACCAGACAGTGCGCTGACGCCGGTCAACCGGCAAATACGAAGATGTAGCCGAGCGCGGCAGCGATGCCGGCAATGGCGAGCAGCACCAGCGCCGCGGCGCTTGCCGCGGTGGTGCGTCCGCCGGCAAACGACGCGGCATAAAACGCCTTGAGTACATTGTTGGAAGACGACGCGATCAGGATCGCCGCGACCAGCGCGGACAGCGGCACGCCGCTTAAGCCCCCTTGCGCAAGGTTGAGCACGAACGGATCGATGTCGGAGATGCCGACGATGGCCGCCAGCGTATAGATGCCGGTGACGCCGAACTCTTTGGTCGCCCAGGTCGAGACCAGCGAGGTCACGATGAACAGGATCGCGAATATCGCGGCGGCGCCGAGTTCCAGAGGATTGCCGCTGGCCTTGAGCGCCATCGCCGCTTCCGGCTTTTCGCCGCTGGGCTTGTCGAGGACCCAGTATTGCAGCGTGCAGATCAGGAAGCCTGCCGCCGCCAAACTGCAGAGCGGCAGCGCCAGCCGGGTCGCCAGCGGAATGTTGAAGACGGCGGTGACCGCCAACAGCCGCAAATACATGATCGCGGTGGCGAGCGTGATGCCGGCGCGTGCCTGCCGTTGCGTCGTCGGATCGGCCTTCGCCTGCCGCGCCAGAACCACCGTGGTCGCGGTGGAAGAATAAAGGCCGCCCAACGCGGCCATCCAGAGTCCGTGTGCCGCGGCCGCCCAGTAGCGCTGCGCGAGATAGCTGACGTAGGAGAAGGTGCACACCACGACGAGAGCCAGCCAAACCTTCTGCGGCGTGATGTTGGTGAGCGTTGTGACTGGCTGGTTCGGCAATAGCGGAAGGATGATCCCGGTCAGGATCAGGAACTGGCCGGCGGTGACGATTTCCTTTTGCTCGACCTTTTGCGCCAGCGCATGGAGCTGGCTGCGGCCGGTCAGCAGCAGGACAACGGCCACGGTGGTGGCGACCGATATCCATTGCGGCAAAGCGAGCGCCGCGCCGCCGAGCAGATAGGCGTGAATGTTGAGCAGCGGGATGATCAGGCTTGCGCTGTTTTCGCCGGTCTCATCCTGCTCCGCCAGATGGCCGTGATAGTAGGCGATCAGCCAGGCGCCGAGCACCACGAAGCCGGCCGTGAATGGCACGAAATGCGCGGGGTCGAGCAGGTAGAGCAGGCCGCCCGCGAGCGCGAGCATCGGAAAGGTCCGAATTCCGCCGGGCCGCTTCTGACTGGAGCTGGCGAAAAAATCTTCGAAAGCCAGCCCGAGAAAAAAGCTCAGGCCGAGCAGCAGGGCCAGGTTCACAGGGATTGAAGTCGGGGTCATGGATTCCGCGATGATGAAATCGCCGGAACTATAGTTGAGGCGCAAGCGGACGGATAGCAGCGTCGATCCCGCGTTGCGGGATGAATGCAGCGGGACCGCCTGTTACCCGAGGGCGATCCGGCGGAGCCGCAACGCATTGCCGACGACACTGAGGGACGACAGCGCCATGGCCGCCGCGCCGAACGCCGGCGAGAGCAGAAGACCGAACAGCGGATAGAGCGCGCCCGCCGCGATCGGTACGCCGAGCGCATTGTAGAGAAACGCGAACAGCAGGTTTTGCCGGATATTGCGCATCGTCGCAATGGACAGCCGGCGGGCGCGCACGATCCCGGTCAGGTCGCCTTTGACCAGCGTCATGCCGGCGCTCTCGATGGCAATGTCGGTGCCGTTTCCCATGGCGATGCCGATATCGGCTGCGGCCAGTGCCGGCGCATCGTTGATACCGTCGCCAGCCATGGCAACGACCCGGCCTTTGCGGCGCAGCTCCTCAATCACCGCACTCTTGCGCGCGGGCAGGACGTCCGCCTCGATTTCGCCGATGCCGAGCTTGTCGGCGATAGCTTGTGCGGTAGAGCGGTTATCGCCCGTCAGCATGACGATGGCGATGCCTTGTCTACGTAACGCATCGAGTGCCGGTTTCGCCGTCGGCTTGATCGGGTCGGCGATGGCGATAAGGCCGGCAAGCTTGCCGTCGGCGGCGACGAACACAACGGTGCCGCCGTCTTTACGGAATCTGTCGGCCTCGGCCTGCAGAGGATCGATGGCCACGCCGAAATCGGCCAGGAATGTCCCATTGCCGATTGCGATGCGCCGGCCCTCGACGATGCCGGAGACGCCTTTGCCCGAGGGCGCGTCGAAGCTACCGACCGGACCAGGTTCGATGCCCCGTTCGGCGGCCGCGGCCAGCACTGCGGCGGCAAGCGGATGTTCGCTGCCGCGTTCGACACTCGCGGCGAGGCGCAGCAGGCTGGTCTCGTCAAATGGCGGCGCTGCAACGATGGCTGTCACCGCGGGCTTGCCCAGCGTCAGCGTCCCGGTCTTGTCGAGGACGAGAGTGTCGGCCTTTTCCAGGCGTTCGAGGGTTTCCGCATTCTTGATCAGGATACCCGCCGATGCGGCGCGGCCGACCGCCACCATGACCGACATCGGCGTGGCCAGCCCGAGCGCGCAGGGGCAGGCAATGATCAGTACTGTCACCGCGGCGACCAGCGCATAAGCGAGCCGAGGCTCGGGGCCGAATGTCGCCCAGGCGGCAAAAGCAGCCAGCGCAACGGTGATCACTGCAGGCACGAACCATGCGGCGACGGAATCGGCAAGGCGCTGGATCGGTGCGCGCGACCGCTGCGCGGCGGCGACCATGGCGACGATGTGCGCCAGCACGGTATCGCTGCCGACTTTCTCGGCGCGCATGACAAAGCCGCCGCTGCCGTTGAGCGTGCCGCCGATCACCGGAGCGCCGGGCTCCTTGCCGACCGGCATGGCTTCGCCGGTGACCATCGATTCGTCGACCGCGGACTTGCCTTCGAGCAATATGCCGTCGACCGGAATCTTCTCGCCGGGACGAACGCGCAGGCGGTCGCCGGCCGCGACGGCATCGAGCGCGACGTCCTCGTCGCTGCCGTCATTCCTGACACGGCGCGCGGTCTTCGGTGCGAGCGCGATCAGGGCGCGGATCGCGCCGGAGGTCGAAGCCCGGGCGCGAAGCTCGAGCACCTGGCCGAGCAGAACCAGAACCGTGATGACGGCTGCGGCTTCGAAATAAAGCGCGACAGCGCCGTGCACGTCGCGAGACGCGGCCGGGAAAAGGCCGGGCGCTATCGTCGCGACCACGCTGTAGCCATAGGCGACGCCGGTACCCATGGCGATCAGCGTGAACATGTTGAGATGGCGGGTGATCAGCGACTGCACGCCGCGCACGAAGAACGGCCAGCCGCCCCACAACACGACGGGTGTCGTCAATGCGAGCTGAATGAAGCTTGAAGTGCCGTGCGGGAGGTGGATCAGACCGAAATGGCCCCCCATATCCAGCGCCACGACCGGCAATGCCAGCGCCAGCGAAATCCAGAACCGCCGCGTCATGTCGGCGAGTTCGCCGCCATCTTCGTCGGCGACGCCGAGCTCCGGCTCGAGCGCCATGCCGCAGATCGGGCAGGAGCCCGGTCCGACCTGCCGCACGTCCGGGTGCATCGGACAGGTGTAGATCGTGCCGGACGGCGCGCTGGGTTGCGCCGGAGGCTGTGTGCTTTTTTGCAGATACTTTTGCGGATCGGCGGCAAACTTGGTCCGGCAGCCGGCGCCGCAGAAGTGATAGCTGTTGTGCCGGTATTTGAAGCGGTGCGGGCTCTTTGCCGGATCGACTTTCATGCCGCACACCGGATCGATCGCGGGAGAGTCGGCGTGCGTATGCGTTGAATGATCCACGGCAGAGCTCGCTTGAACTATATACCCTATGGGGGTATATAGACGGCATGCAGCAGCTTGCCAAGACATCGGTGCTCAAGCGCCTGAACCGGATCGAAGGCCAGGTGCGCGGACTTTCGCGCATGGTCGAAGACGATCGTTATTGCATCGACATCGTGACCCAGCTCTCGGCGGTACGCGCGGCGCTGCGCCGCGCCGAAGAGGAGATCCTGGCCGATCACGCGGCGCATTGCGTCGAGCATGCGATCGCTTCCGGCAACAAGGCCGAGCAGCGGCGCAAGGTCAGTGAGTTGATCGAGGTGATTTCGCGCAGCGACCGCTAGTGGAGCAAGTTCACTTGCGCGGGGGAGTTAATCCAGAAGCCTGGACGCGCCAGCCGGAAGTTTTAGCGATTCGGCTTCGCTTGAGGTCGCGGGCCGCACTTCCACGATCGAGTAATTGAACATTTCCTGATTGATCAGGCGGCGTTGGATTTCGCTGCGCGCTTCGCGCTCGTTGCCGGCTGACACACCGTAATGCAAACGTACCGCGGTACCGTTGTGATCGGCGAATGAAACGGTAGTGACGAACGGCACGGACATTCCTGAACCCTTTTTTATTGCACTGCATCCAATCGGCAAAACTTTAACAAAATCCTACCCGCGCCCGGCGGGCGCGTTTTGCACGACTGGATCTCGTGGATCGGTAAACCTGGCTAACAGACTTGGCTAACTGTGCTTCCTGCGCGCCAAGGCAGCGCCGCGGCCGAGTGCTTCGAGCTTCAATGCGGCGATTTCGCGGCGCATCGGCGCCATGCCGCAATTTGTCCCAGCGATGATTTTTTCAGCGGGAATGTAGCTTGCCGCTTTGCCGATGACCGCGGCCACTTCCTCCGGCGTTTCGATCTTGTCGGTCGCCACGTCGATGACGCCGAGCTGCACATCCTTGCCGCCGAGAAGTTTCAGCACGTCCATCGGCACGTGCGAGTTGATGCACTCGATCGACACCTGGTCGATGCGGCTCTTCGCCAGCGCCGGAAAGAATTTTTCGTACTGACGCCACTCGCCGCCGAGCGTCGCTTTCCACTCGATATTGGCGGTGATGCCATAGCCGTAGCAGATATGGACTGCGCTGGTGCAGGCGACGCCTTCCATGGCGTGATGCAGGGCTTCGATGCCCCAGCCGGCGGCCGCGTCCATGTAGACATTGAAGGCCGGCTCGTCGAACTGGATCACATCGACTCCGTCGGCGGCCAGTCCGCGGATTTCCTCGTTGAGCAGACCGGCGAAGGCAAAAGCCATTTTCACCCGGTCGCCATAATGAGCGTCGGCGATGGTATCGACGATGGTCATCGGGCCGGGCAGGGTGAATTTCAGTTTTCGCGTGGTGTGGGCGCGGGCGAGCCGCGCCTCGCGCTGGTGCACACGGCGGCGCAACTTGAGCTCTCCGGTCACCGTCGGGCACATCGCCTTGTAGCGATCGTTGCGAATGCCCATCTCGACGCGCTTGCTGAAGTCGATGCCGTCTACCGCTTCGAGAAAGCCGTGGACGAAATGCTGGCGCGATTGTTCGCCATCGCAGACAATGTCGATGCCGGCATCTTCCTGCAATTTGATCGCAATCAGAGTTGCGTCATCCTTGGCGGCGGCGAGCTCTTCGCCCGTCAGGCGCCACTGCGGCCACAGCTTGTTTGGTTCCGCGAGCCAGGCGGGCTTCGGCAGGCTTCCGGCGATGGTGGTGGGAAACAGCACGACGTTTTCTTTGGTCTATGAAAGCGACAGTGACGCGGGCGGACGCCAATCATAAATCCAATCGTAGTGCCGTAACAGACGCGTGCCGCCCATCAGGCGCATCGCCGCATCGCGCACCGCGCCATTGAGGCCGCCGAAGTGATAACGCTGCCCATTGCGGGCAGCGAGACGCTGCACCTTGTTGGCGCGCGTGCGGCGCACTGCACAATAGGATTTCAGCGCCGCCGCGGCATTGTCGGGCATTTGCGCCAGGCAGCGCGCCGAAATCGCGGCATCCTCGATCGCCATGGCGGCGCCTTGCGCCAGATACGGCAGCATCGGATGGGCGGCGTCCCCAATCAGCGCGACCGGTCCCTGCGACCACTGGCGCAACGGCCGGCGGGCGTAGAGCGCCCATCGCAGCCAGGTTGCCGGCGCGTTGAGCAATTCCAGCAATTGCGGCGACCAGCGTCCTGGCGGCAACCGTTGCAAAAGGTCGGCGCGGTTTGCCGGCGCACTCCAGCCGGGGGCGTTCCAGGTATCGTCGATGATGACGACAATGTTGATCAGGGCGCCGGCCTTGACCGGATAGTGCACCACATGCGCGTCGGGTCCGAGCCAAAGGTGGATCACCGGCTTGCGGAACTCCGCCGCAGCCTGGTCCGCCGGGATAAGAGCGCGCCACGCCACGCGTTTCACGAAACGCGGGGTGTCGACGGCGCCGATGCGCGCACGCGCCAGCGACCACAGTCCGTCGGCGGCGATCAGCGCATCGCCTTGCTCATGCCAAACCCCGCTCTGCCCGCGCGCGGAGATGCTGATGCTGCTGCCGTGAACGGCAAACTCCTCCATGCGTTTGCCGAGTTTCAGATTGATATTGAGATTGCCGGCGACGGCGGCCGCAAGTGCCGCTTGCAGGTCGCCACGATGGATCGACCAATAAGGTGCGCCATAGCGCGCGGCAGCCGTTTCGCCCAGCGGCATGAACAGTAATTCGCGGCCGGTCTTGCCGTTGTGGACCCGTAATCCGTCCGGCGTCACCACAAAGGGGCGAAGCCGTTCGCCGACGCCGAGGTCGGTCAGGATGCGCGTCGCGTTGGGCGAGAGCTGGATACCGGCGCCGGTCTCTTCGAGCCGTTCGGCCTGCTCCAGCACGGTGACGCGGAAGCCGTTACGCGCCAGCGCCAGTGCGGATGTGAGACCGGCGATGCCGGCGCCGGCGACGATCACGTGGCGCGCGGACGTCAGGACACACGCTCCCTTGGCCGTCTAGGCGGCGTCGGTCCAGGCACATTCCGCGGGGCGGGCCGCACTCGGCGCCAATCCCGGGTCATGGCGGTAAAGTGTCGAGCAGTAGGGACAGACGTATTCCTTGTCGTCGCCCATGTCGCAATACACATGCGGATGGTCGAATGGCGGCTTGGCCCCTATGCACATGAATTCGTGTGCGCCGATATCGATCGCGGCGACGCCGAGATCATTGTGGAAGTGCGGAACAACTGCGTCGGTCATGGGCCGCACCATAGCGGCCTGCCGGAGCGATTTCCAGCTTTGCCATCCCGGCTTCGGCAGGTTGTCAAAAAGCCGCAAATCACGGGCATTGCGATGTCATGACAAGCGCCCAATTCACAGGCTTTGCCGGTCACCCCGTCATCGCAATTGTTGCGGCGATTCTATTTGCCGCGGCGGCGTGGGTTTTTGCGCGCGGCGGATTGAGCGCCACCGCGCGCCTCGCTGCTGCGGACGATCCGGTGCAGATCAGCGATCAGGCGCTTGATCGGCTGTTCAACCGCGACGTCGCCGAACGCGAAGTTCGTGCGGCGCTTGGCCAGGGCGATACCGATCTGGCGCAAAGCTTCCTCGATCTCGCCGCTGACCGTGGTGTCATTGTCGATCCGGCGCTCGCCGACAGCGTGAAGCAGGCGCGCGACAAGGCAAACTCGGCAGTGGGGACCGCCGGCCGGTTCGTCAAAGGTTTATGGACCGGGGAGCCGACCGACCTTGCGAAGTCTCGGCGGCACGGCATTCGGCGATCTTTTTGTCTTCGGCGATATTCGCGATGGCGCCCGCGAAGGCATGCGTTATCTGACCGGGCAGAGCTACGATCCATGGATTCTCGGTCTCGCTGGCGCGGGCCTGGCGATTACCGCCGTGACCTACACGTCGCTGGGCGTTACCGCGTCGGAACGGATCGGTTTGTCGGTGGTGAAGGCCGCGCGCCGCACCGGCAAGCTCAATCCGGCATTGGCCGTGCGCGCCGCGCGCGACGCCGTCAAGGTCGAGGACGCTGGCGGGCTGATTGCACTCGCCGAGAATACCGGCCGCGTCGAGACCAAAGCCGGCACGCAAGCTGCGCTCGACAGCCTTGCGATTGCGCAGGAGCCGGCGGATATGTCGCGACTGGCGAGGCTTTCCGCCGCCAAGGGCGGCAAGACCCGGGCGATCGTCAAGCTTCTGGGCCGCGGCGCGATCATCCTGACTGCAACGACGCTCGATCTCGCCTTGTGGGCGCTGTGGGCGGCGTTCGCTCTGCTTGGCTTTGCCTCGTCGTGCAAAGCCGCCGTCGAGCGCATGACGCTGCGCTACATACGTTGGCGCAAGGCGCGCATTGCTTACGCGGTCTATGCGCCGCCGATCCGCACCGGATAAGACTTGAAGCCGCGGAATCGCGCGCGGCCACTGCGAACAAAGGCGCCTGCGGGTTCGATCCGATCAAATCGCCGCAACAGCCTGCCGATCGCTACCTGGGCTTCCATGCGCGCGAGCGACATTCCCGCACAGGCATGAATCCCGGTGCCGAAAGCCAGATGCCGGTTTGGCTGCCGGCGGATATCGAGGCGGTCCGGATCGGGAAATTGCGCCGGATCGCGATTGGCGGCGCCGATGGCGATGTGAACGTAAGAGCCGACGCCCATGGCGACGCCGCCGAGCACCGTGTCTTTTGTTGCCCTGCGGTTGCCGAGCTGGTTGGAGCTCTCCATCCGCAGGAATTCTTCGACGGCGGTGTCGATGGCTTCGGCATGGGAACGGAGCTCCGCCATCGCCGCGGGATGGCGAATGAGCAGATCGACGCCGTTGCCGATCAGATTTGTCGTGGTCTCGTGGCCGGCATTGAGAAGAAAGATGCAGTTGTGGATCAGCTCGCGTTTCGACATCCGGTCGCCGTGAGCCACGCCTGACGTCAGATCGGTGCCGGCAATCAATTTCGACAGGATTTCGGCCAGATCGTTGTCATCGCTGCTTTGCCGGCGCGCAATAATGTCGTCGAGATAGACCTTGAATTCGGCCACGGCGCCGACGCCGGTGTCGAATTGTTCGCGACTGAGTACGGGTTCGAGTGCGCCGAGGATCGCAAGCGACCAGCCGCGCAGCGGTTCGCGCTCGCCTTGCGGGATGCCCAGCATGTCGCCGATCAACTGGATCGGAATAGCCGCGGCAAAATCGGCGATCAGGTCGATCTGGCCGCGCTCGGCGGCGGTTTCGAGCAGGCGGTCGACCAGGTCCTCGATCCGCGTTTGCAGGGCGCGCAGCGCGCGCGGCGTAAAGGCCGGCGCGAGCAGCTTGCGCACCCGCGTGTGATAGGGCGGATCGTTGAACACCAGGCTGGTCGTGTGATGCTCGTACAGCAGGCTGTCGGCGAAGTTCGGCCGGAAATCGACCGTCTTGTCGGAGCTCCATGTTGCCGTGTCGTGATAGACCTCGAGGCAATCATCGTAGCGTGTCAGGAAATACGAACCGTCCGGCATGCGGTGCACCGGATCGCGCTCGCGAAGCAGCCGGTAGGTCGGATAGGGATTGTCGAGAAACTCCGGACTGAGCCGGCGTATGTCGAAGGCCATCGCGGCTCCGTGTTCAACGGAATCCGCGATGCGTGGTTCACTCACGGTCTTTGCCGGTTTGCGACGGTCAGCTTTTGACCAGCGGGCACTCCGGATTCGGCGGTCCGAAGGCCTGTTCGCCCGGAATATGCGTGAGGATCCGGTAGTAGTCCCACGGATACTTCGAGTCTTCCGGCTTCTTGACCTGCACCAGAATGAGATCGTGCACCATCAGGCCGTCCGGGCGGAGATGACCGTTACGGGAGAAGAAGTCCTCGATCGGCGTTTCGCGCATTTTGGCCGCGACTTTCAGCGGATCGTCGGTGCCGGCTGCCTGGACTGCCTTGAGGTAGTTCATGATCGAGGAGTACACGCCGGCCTGCCACATCGTCGGCATGTGGTGGACCTTTTCGAAGAACCGCTTCGACCATTCGCGGGTCTTGTCGTCCATGTCCCAGTAGAAAGACGTGGTGAGGACGAGGCCCTGCGCCGCCTTCAAACCGAGCGCATCGACGTCGGTGATCAGGACAAGGAGTCCGGCCATCTGTTGGCCGCCGGCAAACAAGCCGAATTCGCCGCCGAGCTTGATCGCGTTGACGTTGTCGGGCGGGCCGCTGGCGAGGCCGATGATCTTGGCCTTGGATGCCTGCGCCTGAAGGATGAATGACGACAGATCAGGCGTGCGGAACGGATGGCGTACCGAACCAACCACCTTGCCGCCGTTCTGCTCCACGACCTGTGAGGCGTCCTTCTCGAGCGAATAGCCGAACGCGTAGTCGGCCGTCAGGAAAAACCAGGAATTGCCGCCGCGCTTGGTGACTTCCTGCGCCGTACCGACGGCAAGCGCGTGGGTGTCGAATACCCACTGCATGGTGTACGGCGAACAGAACTTGCCGTGGAAATCGGTCGTGCCGGTCGAATGGGTGATGAAGAGCTTTTTCTTTTCATTGGCGACGCCCTGCACGGCAAGGCCGACCGCTGAAACCGGCACGTCAACGATGAGGTCGACCTGACTGCGGTCGTACCATTCGCGCGCGATGCCGGCGGCGACGTCAGGCTTGAGCTGATGATCGGCGGAAATCACTTGGATAGGCTTGCCCAAAACCTTGCCGCCAAAGTCGGCGACAGCCATTTCGGCCGCCGCCACCGAGCCCGCTCCCGTCGGCGTCGAGGCCGGTCCCGACAGGTCGGTCAGCACGCCGATTTTGACGACGTCGTCGGAAACCTGCGCATTGGCGGTGCTGGTTGCGCAGGCCATCGCTGCGGCCAAGCACAGGATTGTAATGTGTCGCATCGTCACCCTCCCAAGCTTCCAGAATTATTGTTGCAGCCAGACTGCCCCTGTCGCGCACACGTTGCAATCGTCGCCGCAGGGCACTTGCCCCGGCAAAATTGCCGCGGGCTTCCCGTAGCCGTTAGACTGGCCGGATGCCAAGCTTTGACCACGACGGTGTCGAAATCGCATTTCTGGATGAAGGGCAGGGCGAGCCGATCGTGCTCGTCCACGGCTTTGCCTCCAACAAGGAGGTCAATTGGGTTTTCCCGGGCTGGGTTTCGACGCTGACCCGCGCCGGGCGTCGCGTCATCGCGCTCGACAACCGCGGACACGGGGCTTCGACCAAGCTGTACGATCCGGCGGCGTATCACAGCGCCCTGATGGCCGACGATGTGCGGGCGCTGCTCGATCACCTTGGCCTGCCGCGCGCCGACGTCATGGGCTACTCGATGGGCGCGCGAAATACGACGTTCCTGGCGATGGCCGATCCGCAGCGCATGCGTTCCGGCGTGCTGGGCGGGGTCGGGATCCGGCTGGTCGGCGGGGTGGGGCTGGCTCCGGACACGATCGCGGCCGGGCTTGAGGCTCCTTCGCGGGACGATGTGACCGATCCGACGGCGCACCAGTTTCGCTCTTTCGCGGAGCAGACGCGGTCCGATTTGCGGGCGCTGGCTGCGTGCATCCGCGGATCGCGCCAGCCGCTCGAACGTGATCAGCTCGGCCGGATCGCGGTGCCGATCTTGGTTGCGACCGGCACGAAGGATACCGTCGCCGGTTCGCCCGACGAGCTGGCTGCGCTTATTCCGGGAGCCCGGGCGCTTCCGATCCCGGATCGCGATCACATGCTGGCGGTGGGCGATAAGGCCTTCAAGGCGGGGGTGCTCGAGTTCCTGGCTGCGCACGATAGGTCTTTGGCCTAGTAGGCCGTTGGCCTGACAACTCAGCCAATGGCCCTAAGTCTTTGGCCGATATTCAATTAATCTTTTGCATCTTGGTTTTGGCCGGAACGCTTCCCACTATGATAGAAAGCGGCGGTTTCGCCGCGTGCGGGAGGCAAAGTTCATGGCGCAGCATCAGATCAGGCCGGCACTCGACAAGGTCGATCCGGTTTGGGCGCGCGTCCGCCACGAGGCGGAAGATATCGTCAAGCGAGAGCCGGAACTCGCGACTTTCATCTATTCATCTGTTCTGCACCACGACACGCTTGAAGCGGCGATCGTTCATCGCGTTGCCGAGCGGCTCGACCATGGCGCGGTCTCCGGCCAGTTGATCCGGCAGGCCTATGGCGATGCGCTGGAGGATGTCCCCTCACTCGGCGAAATCTTCCGCGCCGATCTGATGGCGACAGCGGACCGCGATCCCGCCACCCACCGCCTGATCGAGCCGGTGCTCTACTACAAGGGCTTTCACGCCATCCAGACCCACCGGCTGGCGCATTGGCTTTGGCAAAAGAACCGCCGCGATTTTGCGCTCTATCTGCAGAGCCGGTGCTCGGCCGTGTTCCAGTGCGATATCCATCCGGCGGCGAAAATCGGCCGCGGCATTTTCCTCGATCACGCCACCGGTCTTGTCGTCGGCGAAACGGCGGAAATTGGCGACGACGTGTCGATGCTGCACGATGTGACGCTGGGCGGCACCGGCAAGGAATGGGAAGACCGGCATCCGAAGATCCGGTACGGCGTGATGATTGGCGCCGGCGCGAAAATCCTCGGCAATATCGAGGTCGGTCACTGCGCACGCATCGCCGCGGGCTCGGTGGTGGTGAAGGCGGTGCCGAACAATGTCACGGTTGCCGGCGTTCCGGCCAAAGTCGTCGGCCAGGCCGGCTGTCCGGAACCGGCTCGCACCATGGATCAGATCTTTCAAAACGAAGCGTGACGAAACAAACGCCGCCGGTGCGGCGACTGGTGTTGTCATTGTTGTTGCCGGGTCCGCATGCTATGCGGGCGGCAAGGATTTCAGGAGACGCGCGGTGGACGTTCAGGAAGTCAAAAAGCTTGATGCCTATTTGAAAAAGCTGTTCGGCAACGCGGGCATTCGTGTCGTGCCGCGGCCGAAAAAAGACGATTTTGCCGAAGTTTATGTCGGTGAGGAATTTGTCGGCGTGCTGTTTGTCGACGACGAGGATGACGAGCGCTCTTACAATTTCCAGATGGCGATCCTCGGCAGCGATCTGGAATAGCCATTCTCTCAATTTTATTGCGGATGAATTTGCGCAATCAGCCGGTCGAAGCCGGCTGAAACGTTGCGCCAATCGTCGAGCCATGCGCGCGGAAAGCGAAACGTGATTTCGTCGGCGTCGATCAGCCGCTCGTGGATGCAGGTGCCGGGCACGTCCCCGGCTTGCCGTGTGCAGCGGGCAAAAAACTGCTCGGGCGTGCCGGCGACATAAACCAGATCCTCGCCGGTGTAAGGCGAAGCCTTGCGGAAGGGCAGGATGGCGAGGCCGTCCGGCCCGGCTGCCGCTTCGGCCTCGACGTAACGCGGATAAATCCCGCGGATGCGCTCGAGCGGCGGCAGAACTGGACCCAGGGCCGCTATCGTAACGAACAAGCGCATCCCGGCGTCGGACGGTCCGGCGATGCTCCCGGTCACGTCATTCACCGCTCCGGAGCCGGAATTGCTGTCGGTCGGCGGCGTGAGCGACGGCCACATGAAAGCCAGGTCGATCCGGTCCTGCGGCCCGGTATGGCGCTGCACCTTTTTGCGGATCGCCCCCGGCGGCACATCGAAGATGGTTCCGGCAACCGTAACCGGAATGGCCGGGGCGTCGAGCGGAACTGGGGCTGCGGACCAGGTCGGCCGTAAAACGAGGGCCACGAAAATCCCGCCCGTGGCGATCAGAAAACCGATGCCCGCCACCGGTAACATCATGAGATTGCGCGGTTTTCGTGAAATTCTGTGCCGGGGAAGCGCGTGAGCCGTCATGACGTTTGGCCGTTCCGTTCTTGGTCCAATAACCAGTACGGCACGGTCGTTAACTCTTAATTAAGCAAGCGGTGGCGGGCCGCCTCGTCCTCTGCGATTGCTTCCCGGCAAGAGAGGCAGCCAGACCCATGACGCCAGTGATTTCCGCGGACACCATCCAGTCGTTCTTTTCACTCGCCTGGGGTTTCGCCATCGCCGGATTGTGCGCCAGTTCGTACCAGCTGATCGCCAGGCACTTGCCGAGTTTCCGGCAGCTGGAAGTCGGGCCAATGGGCGCGCGCTTTGCCGTCATTCCGGTCCTGATGTTTTCGGCGCCGTATATCATCATGCGCAATACGCTGCGCGGCCGGCGCCTGGAGCGCCGTCGGCCGGAATTGGTGATGATGGCAACGGTCATCGCCGGACTCTGGAGCCTGATGTCCGGAACCGTCGTGGTGCTTGCGCTTCAAGCTCTGCTTCACACCTGATAACCGTTTCTCCGGACAGGAGAGGCGGACAACCATGATCTATTCGCTCGACGGCCAGGGTCCGGAACTGCCGGAAGAGGGGCGCTATTGGGTCGCGCCCAACGCCACGCTGATCGGCCGGGTCAGGATGAAGCTCGACACCAGCATCTGGTTCGGCGCAGTGCTGCGCGGCGACAACGAATGGATCGAGCTCGGCGAGTGCTCGCAGATTCAGGACAATGCGACACTGCACACCGACCCGGGATTTCCGATGACCATCGGGCCGGATTGCGTGATCGGCCACAACGTCATCCTGCACGGCTGCACCATCGGCGCGAATTCGCTCATCGGCATGGGCGCGATCATGCTCAACGGCTCGCGCGTCGGGCCCAACAGCCTGGTCGGCGCCGGCGCGCTGATCACCGAAGGCAAGACCTTCCCGGACAATTCGCTGATCGTCGGCTCGCCGGCCCGCGCCGTGCGCACGCTTGACGAGAAGGCGATCAAGATGATCGCCGGCGGCGCCAATATTTACGTCCAGCGCTTCAAGCAATACGCGAAGGGCCTGAAGCCGGTTTAGCTCGGGTTGCGGGTTAGCCCGGATTACTTGGCGTCGGCGGTTTCCGGCTTGCCCGCAACGCCGGCTTTTTGCGGCGCCTCCGCGATCCGCACCTGATCGCCTGAAGCAACCCCGTCGGGCGGGCTTTCGATCACCCGGTCTTCCGCAGTCAGGCCGGACCCGATTTCAACCTCGCGGCCAAGGTCACGCGCGATCGTAACTTTCTTGAGTACAACCCGGTTGCCGTTGTCCACCGTTGCGACCTGCAATCCGGTTTGATTGAAGATCAACGCGCTGGCCGGGACGTTGATCGCGACTTCGGGGTGGGGCAGTTCGAAGCTGACATTGGTGAACCCGCCGGTCATCAACTGCCCGTCGGCGTTGTCGACAATCAGCAGCATGCGCGTCGTTCCCGACGCGACGTCGACCGCCTGGGCCGATGCTTCGACAACCGCAGGGAAAGTCCTTCCGGGATATTCCGGAACCGAAAGCTTGGCCTTCGTTCCCATGCGGATATTGGGCACGTAGGTTTGCGGCACATTGACGTAAACGCGCAGCTTGCTGGTATCCGAAACGACGAACAGCGGCGCACCCGCAGCGCCGGCGTTGATCAAGGCGCCAACGTCGGTGGTGCGCACGGTGACCAGCCCGTCGAACGGCGCGGTGATCCGCTTGTATTTCTCCAGCACGCGCAGACGCTCGAGATTGGCCTGCGCCGATTTGACGAGCCCGTCCTTATTGGCGGAATCGGCTGCCCGCTGATCGAGATCCTGTTTCGAGACGGCTCCGGAATTGATCAGCTGCTGGCCGCGCTGCAACGTTGCCTGCGCGAGCGTCAGGTTGGCCTGTGCGCTGGCGAGGCTTGCTTGCGCCTGCATGATCTGCTGGTCGAGATCGGGCGCGTCTATTTCAGCGAGCAGATCGCCCGCTTTGACCGGAGTGCCGATATCCGTCTTCCACTCCTTCAAGTAACCGCTGACACGCGCGTAGAGCTGCGCTTGTGTGTACGCTTCCAGCCGGCCCGGCAGATCGAGCGTGGTCCGCTTGCCGCGTGTGTCCGGCAGCGCGACGGCGACGGTTTGCAGCGCCCGGGCCTCGGTCCATTCGTTCAGTTTCGCGTCGGCCATTTTCCGCGACGTCAGGCCCATGACCACGACGATCGCGGCGAGGCTGGCCGCCGAAATGCCGGCGATGGTAAGCCCGCGGCGCGACAATACGCTCGGGGCGGAATCAGGCGGCATGAGAATCTCCGGGCTTTGCAGCCGATGTGTTTCTGCGATCGTGAAGGATGCTGAATACCACGGGCACGAACAGCAGCGTCGCGATGGTGGCGCAGACCAGGCCGCCGACCACCGCGCGGCCAAGCGGCGCGTTCTGCTCGCCGCCTTCGCCGAGGCCGAGCGCCATCGGCGCCATGCCGATGATCATGGCCAGCGCGGTCATCAATACCGGACGGAAGCGCACGAAGCCAGCTTCCAGCGCTGCGGTCACGGAGTTGCCGTGCACCTCGAGTTGCTCGCGCGCGAAGCTGACGACGAGAACGCTGTTGGCGGTGGCGACGCCCATGCACATGATGGCGCCGGTCAGCGCCGGCACCGAGAGCGTCGTGTGCGTGGCAAACAGGGTCCACACAATGCCGGCGAGCGCGGCCGGCAGCGCGGTGATGATGACGAACGGATCGCCCCAGGACTGGAAATTGACGACGATCAGCAGGTAGATCAGCACGATGGCGCCGAGCAGGCCGAACAGCAGACCGTTGAAGGCGCTGTTCATGGTGCGCACTTGCCCCATGACGATCGCCTGAACGCCTTTCGGCAAGTCCTTGGCGTTGTTGTCCACGACCTTCTGCACGTCGGCGGCAACGGCGCCGAGATCGCGGTCCTGCGTGGTGCCGTAAATCTGCACCAGCGGCAGGATATTGTACTGCGAATAAACCGCCGGCATCGTCGCGCGGGTAATATCCGCGATCGCGCCGAGGGTCTGCGACGGCGCGGCGGCCGCGGTGATTTGCATGTTCTGCAGCGCGTTGAGCGAATCGATCCGGTACTGCGGCGTCTGCATCACGATCGCATAGTTCACGCCGTTGTCGGGATTGAGCCAGTAGGTGGGGGCGACCTGGCTGCTGCCGGCAAGGTTGACGACCATGCTGTTGGTCACATCCCGCTCGGTGATGCCGACGTATTGGGCGCGCGTGCGGTCGACGTCGACATTGAAGCCCGGATTGTTGATCGATTGCTGGATGCGCGCATCGACCAGGCCCGGCACGTGTCGAAGATCGCGCAGCAGCGTCTGGGCGTAGGCAAAATCGGCGTCGAGGCGCGGGCCGCGGATTTGCAGATCGATCGGCGCCGGCGCGCCGAAGTTCAGGATCTGGCTGATAATGTCGGCGGGCAGGAATGAAAACGTCACACCGGGAAATTTCGCCGGCAGCTCTTCGCGCAGCGCGCGAACGTACTCGGCCGTCGGGCGGTGATCTTCGGCCAGCTTGATCTGGACCTCGCCATCCTGCGTGCCGATCGTGCCGGTGTTGTTGTAGGTCATGTTGATGCCGCTGGTCGGCGAACCAACATTGTCCACCAGGGTGGCGAGCTGGTCCGGCGGAATGATCTGGCGTATCGCCTTCTGGATTTCGGCAAACTGCTGCGCCGTTTCCTCGATGCGGGTGCCGACCTGCACCCGCGCGTGCATGAGGATTTGCCCGGCATCGACGGCCGGGAAAAAATCGCGGCCGAGAAACGGCGTCAGCGCGAAGGAGCCAAGGACAATCGCCAGGAACGATGCGACGAATGCAGCACGGTGGCCGAGCGCAAGCACAAGAAGTTCGCGGTAGCCCAGGCGAAACTTCTCAAAGCCGCGCTCGAAGCCGCGTTGCAGTCGCACCAGCGGATTGCGCGACGGCGGCAGCGGCCCATCGAGCCCGTGCATGTCGGTATGCGGCGCATGCTTGCGCAACAGGTAATTCGCCATCGTCGGCACCAGCGTGCGCGACAGGATGAACGAGCAGACCATCGCCGACATCACGGCCTCGGCCATCGGCACGAACAGGAAGCGCGCAACGCCGGTCAGGAAGAACATCGGCACGAACACGATGCAGATGCAGAGCAGCGAGACGAAGGCCGGCGTCACGATCTGGGCCGCGCCGTCGAGGATCGCGGTCTCGACCTCTTTGCCCTGTTCCAGATGGTAGTTGATGTTCTCGATCGTCACCGTGGCGTCGTCGACCAGGATGCCGACGGCGAGCGCGAGGCCGCCCAGCGTCATGATATTGAGGGTTTCCCCGAGCGCCGAAAGGATCGCGATCGAGCCGAGTATGGAAAGCGGGATCGAGGTTGCAATGATCACGGTCGATCGCCAGCTGCCGAGAAAGATCAGGATCATCAGGCTGGTCAGCGCAGCCGCGATCACGCCCTCGCGGATCACGCTGTTCACGGCGCCCTTGATGAACACCGATTGGTCGCCGATCTGAGCGATCTTCAGGTTGCTCGGCAGCAGGTCCTTGATCTCGACGAGCTTCTGCTTGATGCCGTCGATGATGGCGAGCGTCGACACCGATCCGTTCTTAAGAATCTGCATCAGGACCGATCGATTGCCTTCGACGTGCACGATATTGGTCTGCGGCGGATTGCCGTCACGCACATGGGCGACGTCGCGGATATAGACCATCGCGCCGTTCACGGTTTTGATCGGCAGATCGCCGAGGCTCGCGATCACCGATGGCGCGTTGTTGAGCTGGATGCCGTATTCGAACGAGCCGATCTTTTGCGTACCGACCGGCGTAATAAGATTTTGCGCGGCGAGCGCGTTGGCGACGTCTTGTCCGGACAGGCCACGCGCCTGCATTTCGATCGGGTCGAGGTCGATCTGCACTTGCCGCAGCTTGCCGCCGAACGGCAGCGGGATCGCCGCGCCGGGGATGGTGACCAGCGGCGTGCGCAGCGTATTCAGCCCGATGTCGGCGAGCGCCTGTTCGGACAGGCCGGAGCCCGACAGGGCGAGCTGGATGATCGGGACCGTCGATGCGTCGTAGTTGAGGATGAGCGGCGGCGTCGTGTTCGGCGGCATCTGCTTCAGCAGCGTCTGGCAGATGGCCGTGATCTGCGCATTCGCCAGCCGAATGTCCGCGCCCGGCTGGAAGAACACCTTGATGATGCCGAGGCCGTTGTAGGAGTTCGCCTCGATATGCTCGATGTCGTTGACCGTGGTCGTCAGCGCGCGCTGCGATTGCGTGGTGATGCGCCCCGCCATCTGCTCGGGCTCGAGGCCGGTGTATTGCCAGACGATCGCGACCACCGGAATCCGGATGTTCGGAAAGATGTCGACCGGCGTGCGCAATGCCGACAGCGGGCCGATGATCAGGATGGCAAGAGCGAGAACGACGAACGTGTAGGGGCGTCGCAGCGCGATGCGAACAATACCGATCATTCCCGCAAAGCCCCCAATGTCACGAAGAGCACGCTCTCATCGCGCGCGCTGTTTAAGGCCGAAGCGTCCGGTCGCGCGCCACCCTTTGCGCGGACCATTCGGCGCTGCGCCTCAGGGTAATGGATGGTTTGATTCAGACAACACAAAAGCGCGCTTTTGTGAGGCCTAAGCTGCGTTTCAAGGACGCGCTTCTAAAAGTTGTTTACGGGAAATTTATGCGGGCAATCGCGCCGCGCCTTATCGGATTCCAAAAAGGGTGCGGCCGGCTCTTGGGGGAGAGGAGGGCGCATGTCGAGGGTTTACAGACCGGCTTGGGCCGACTCCACGGATTCTGGCTCCGTAATTCGAGTCCGCTTTACTGCCGAAAGCGGCCGCGCTATCGCCGACCGGCGTGTCCGCTAAGGGCCAATAAGCGACATTGGCCTCGCGTGCGCTCACACCCGTTCACTGCAGCCCTGGAGCCCGGGCTAACGCCGCTTCGCTCTGATCGACCAGTTGCCGCATGATTTCCGCGACCGTCAGGATCTCTCTCACGCCGCCGGCAGTCTGGCCCGCCCACACCAGTGTTTCTCGACGCTGTCCCCGCCGAAGTCTCTCGCCGATTTCCGCCCAGAGACGTGCGCCATTACGTCGAGCTTCATCTCGTTTCATTCCCCATTCATCCAGAAACGGTGTGCGCAGGGTTCTCCCGACGGTGCCGTATCCAACAGTACCCGGCACGGGAATGATGTCGTTGATGACCTCCGCTTTCACGGCGTCCTCGGAGCGCGCCTCGATGATCGCCTGCTTCCAATCGTCATCGATCGGCAACTCTTGGGAGGCAAGGAAGCGGGTTCCCATGTTGACGCCGACGGCTCCCAGCATCAGGGCCGCAGCAATACCCCGCCCATCATAGATACCACCCGCAGCAACAACCGGAACCGGCGACACAGCATCCACGACCTGCGGCACGAGCGCCATCGTGCTGACGGTGCCACCATAACCGCCGGCCTCGGTGCCTTGTGCGATAATCACATCGACCCCGTGTGCGGCTGCCTGGACGGCCTGGGCGACCGTTGTGACCTGCAGCATGACGCGAGACCCCACGTCATGGGCCTGGCGGATCAAATCGCCCGGATCGTCCAACGCGAAGGAAATGACGGCAGGGCGAGCTCGCAAGGTGTGCCGAAAGCTCTCAACATCCAGGGTTTGTGGAATGTGATTGATCGCGAAGTTGCGGTTGGTCAGGGTGGGTAATAGGTCAATGTCCCGCTTGACCACGTCGGCGGAGCGAAAAAGTGACCCAACACTCCCCAGCCCGCCTTCATTGGAGACCGCGGCGGCGAACTCAGCCGACGTCGCGCCCGCTCCCATCCCTGCCAGTATAATCGGTACATCGATGCCGAGGAGATCGCAGAGCCGTGTCCTGAGCATGGTTCTCATCCTCAATCGGTTTGATGCGTTATCTGGAAACGTTGAATTATTAGCACAACGCCCGGACGTGATCATTCAAGGGCAAGCACAACTTGAATTGCCAATCATCCTTTCGGCGTCACAACGACCGTTATGGGTCAAAAGCTGCCGGGACGGCTGAGATTTGCGGCGTCTGCTTTACCCCCGAAAGCGGCCGCGCTATCGCCGACCGGCGTGTCCGCTAAGGGCCAAAACCGGAAGTAGCCGGGATAAGCGTCATCGGGTGTGCTCAGCGATGGCTCGGTGGAAGAAATCGATGACGGCTCGTACGCGTGCTGTCCGGGCAAGATCGCGGTGCGTGACAAGGTAGAGTTCCGCCACAAACACTTGCTCCGGCGGAAGAAGACGAATGAGATCGGGATCGAGATCGGCTGACAAGCAAGGCAGGATGGCTAGCCCGATTCCAGCCTTGCATGCGCTGTAGTGGATGCGTCTTGAATTTGCTTGAAGCGCGACAGTTGCGTCCCCCGCATGTTCAGCAAACCATGGACCGCCGCGGAAATGGGCGAATTCGTCTGTCCATGTGATGATATCGAGATTGCAAAAGTTGCGGATTTCCCCCGGTTCGAGATTGTGTGCTGCCGCATACGATTTCGCTGCGTACAGGCCGCCTTTCCACCACCCCGCGCGGCGGATCATGAGATTGTGCTGCTCCGGCCGTGCACTACGCAATGCGACATCTGCCTCTCGACGCGACAGGTTGGCCAAATCATGTCGCGCAACAACTTCCAGAACAACGTGAGGATGGCACCGACGAAACTCGCCGAAGTGCGGGGCTATCAAATTGGCAGCTAGCTCGTCCGATGTGGCCAGTCGGACCCTTCCCCTAGCGTGCAGATCACGGCCGAGCGCCTCGCGCTCGACCGACAAAACAGCCTCCTCGACTTCTTCGGCCTTCTTGTGGATCGCCGCCCCGCTCTCGGTAAGGGCGTAGCCAGTTTGCTTCCGATCGAACAAACGAGCGCCTAATTTGGCTTCGAGTGCCGCTACTCGCCGGCCTACCGTCGGGGGACTAGTTCTGAGTTGGCGCGCTGCGTCCACGAGGCTGCCCGCGCGCGCCACTGCAAGGAAGTACCGGAGATCGTCCCACTCCATGGGAATTCAAAATTGAAGGATGAACAACCAATCATTGCTGTACGTCGATAAAAATTCAACAGGTAAGTTGCGTGGTACGCCGTCCGCGATGCCGCCGAAGTCCTCTAACGCATTGCAGCGACGGCGCTTAGCTCGGCCATCGGCCGTCGATTTCACTTTGCATCCAGCGCCTCAGTGCAGTTGTTCGCGGGCGCCAAATAGGAGGAAAAGCTGATGATTAAGGTCCTCGCCATTGTGTGTGTCACAGCGCCAGTCCTCGTGGCATCCGCCACCGCACAGCAGCCTGCGATCAAGCGCACCATCCTTCGCAGCATCGATTATCCCGCGGGCTATACCACCGTGACGGCGATTGTGGAGATTGCGCCGGGCACTTGTTCGGGCCGTCACACCCATCCGGGGATCGACGGCGGTTACGTCATACAGGGCGATTTCGTGCTCAAGATCGATGGGAAGCCCGAACAGACCCTTAAGGCGGGCGACTCATACGAGACGTCGCCACAGACGCCTCATGACGCTTGCTCGATATCGGGCAACAAGCTGATCGACACCTTTGTCATAGAGAAAGGCAAGCCGCTGGCATCGCCTGCGCCCTGATTGATGCGCGGATTCGAAATGTCTATCGCGACTTACCGATCTCGGTGAAGTGCCGTTTGCCAGTAGCTCTTCTGATGAGTTCCGGAACGCGGTTTACTGATAGGTGGCCCAAGATGATCCAGACGGCCGCGACTCAGCCAACACGACGACACCGAGGGCATCATGAAACTTCCCCACCGAAGACATGTTTTGCATCTCACAACGGGCGCTGTCGCGTTGCCCGTCTTTTCTCGCTATGCCAACGCGGATACCTATCCAACCCGGCCGGTGCAATTGATCGTTGGCTTTCCGCCCGCCGGGGGGGGCTGATTTGATAGCTCGCCTTATCGGGCAACCGCTGTCGGAACGCCTCGGTCAACCTGTCGTGATCGAGAACCGGGCCGGTGCGGCGAGCAATGTGGCCACCGAGATGGTCGCTCATGCTCCCCCGGACGGTTACACGTTGCTCCAAATCACGTCGGTTAATTCGGCGAATGTGGCACTCTATGACAACCTCAAGTTCGATTTTATTCACGACATTGTGCCGGTCGCGAGCATCTACCGGGGGATCGCGGTCATAGCCGTTCAGCCGTCATTTCCGGCAAAGACGCTTCCTGAATTCATTGCTTACATCAAGGCCAATCCGGGCAGGATCAATTTTGCGTCTGCTGGCGTCGGCAGCCCGCAGCACCTTTTTGTCGAACTGTTCAAAAAGATGACTGGCGTAGACATGCTGCACGTACCGTATCGAGGCGGCGGACCGGCCATGACCGACCTACTCGCCGGGCACGTTCAGGTTATGTTTGATACGCTCGTTACATCGATCGAGCACATCAGGGCGGGCGAACTTCGCGCGTTAGGAGTCACCTCCGCGATGCGCTCGGGTGTGCTGCCGAACGTTCCGGCCATTGCCGAAGTCGTGCCTGGTTATGAGGCGACCGGCTGGCAGGGTATCGGTGTCCCTGCGAACACGCCCGCACCGATCATCGACAGGCTCAACAAAGAAGTGAGTTTGACGGTTGTTGATCCGAAAATTGCCGCACGGCTCGCTGATCTTGGTGGAGTTCCGTTTTCAAGCTCACCCGCTGAGTTCGGCAAGTTCATTGTCGAATACACCGAGAAGTGGGGCGAAGTGATCCGTGGGGCCGGCATCAAGGGCGAGTGACCGGCGGCTGAGATTTGCGGCGTCTGCTTTACCCCCGAAGGCTGCCGCGAAAGTTGGGACTTGCTTGCTGCGAAATACCCCGCCGCGGCGTCGCTCAAGGAGTCCGAGATTGCCGATTCTTCTTTCATCGATGAGCTTGAGCGAAACGGATTCATAGACCGACTATATTCAGCCGATAGGAGATAGAATGGAGAAGATACCCTATCCGTTTTCGCAATGCGGCAACTGACGGCGGCGTATGTCCGTCTTGGGCCACTAGCCCTCTCGCTGAGCCAAGGCGAAACAGCCGTCTGGGATAGAGACCGGATACCGGATCGCTTCGCTAGCTGGGCATGCGACTACAGTCAGCAGATATAGTCATAGCGCCGGGAGAAATCGCATGCGGTAGGAAGCTCTCCGCGAACTCATCGGCGATTTCAAAACATCATCTGCAATACGACGACCAATGCAATTCCTGCCGCGAGGATGAACCAGTCGCCGATATCGAATCCAAGCAATCGCCAGCTCGCAGACATTTCGCTACCTTCGCGCTATTTTGCTGGGACATTGGATAGCATGCATGAGGAGTTCCAGATGTAGCGCTAGGGCAACGGACGCCGCAAAGATTGTGTCGCGACCGGAGCTATTTCGGGAGGTCGCTGAGATCGGGCCAACCGCCGCAAAGCCGCCCTCGTTCCGACAAAATAGATTCGGCTAAATGGCCGCTTCGGGAAAGATTGATCGGGGGAAGTTGGTATGTCGCGTCTGTCCTTCAAAGAAGGTCGGCAGGAGATCGTTTCGCTGCTGGAAGTAGGCGAGGAGGAATTCGAAAGGGGCAACAAGTTTGCCGCGCTTAGAGTTTTATTAGAGGCACAAAGCGCTCTCAGCGAGATATTTCAGAGCGAAATCGAAAAAATCGAATGCAGCAGTTTGAAATCGTTGTTTCTGCTGCAATGCCTACTGACAAGTCCCGCCTCGATTCATTAGCGGTCATTAGCAATAACCAGCCATCGCCACAGCCAGTATCGGCACGGTCGAGTTTGGTTATGGGAACGCTGGTCCTCGGAGCGGTCGCATTGACAGGGCGCGGGATGCCGTCGAAAAATGCTCAGCAATCTGCCGTGCTTCTGTTTTGCTCACCTATCTACGCTTCCCTTATGTTTACCCGACAGCCACGAACACACCGCGGCTGGAATCGCGCCGACAAGTCCAGCCATCAGGACTGGCCAGTAGCCTGCAAAGAAGCCCCACATGAAAAGCGCGACCGAGTCGGTTATCACCGCTCCCGTAACCGCCGTTCCTACGATTCGGAGATAGGTCGGCTTTGCGGAAAGCGCCCAGTCCACCCCCGCGGTCAACCACGCGGGGATAATTGCGACCATGTAGGCAGGCCCCACTACCCACCAATCGAGAAGTGGATGCTTCCCGAAGATATCGGGCGCCGTGAATACGGCCAGCGCGAGCGGCGGAAAGAGCACTGTAAAGATTAGAAACCGCTTCATGCCGTCATCCTTTTCGGTGCAAAGAATCTCAGAAACAGCGAAGATCACTGGTTAGCTCGGCGCCGGACATCCTTATCCGGCCCTTGTGTGTAATACCAAACGCACTTCCGGGCTTGATTCCATGCGGCGGCTTCTGTGAGCCGATGCATCGCTTGGGCCATCTTCATCCAATCGTCGGGCGGTTCGCTATTTTCGAGAATGATTGAGAGAGCGACGCCATCGACGGGCTGAGGCCTTTGAGACTTCGCTGGCCTATGGCTGCAATTTCCAGCGCCGCACAGCGGGCTTCGAGCGCGAGATAGCCGAAGTGAACTTCGTCCGCTGCGATGTCGGCGTAACGACGGTCGATGTCGGCTAATGATGCTGTGGACGGCTCCTCCACCCGGCACATGAGTGCCATGGATGTGGGAGCTGCTGAGGCTCCCACGATTTGGAGGAGCTACCCATGCAACCGGTCACGACATGGCGTGGGCGATCATGGCCAAGGGCGAGCGGTACAAGGAACCTGCCGCACTCGCGGCATAACGAGATCACTCTGGGCAACCGGTGTGATGTGAAGGTTGGAAGGACGAACAGCACGTAATGCAGAGCCGGTCGATCCGGCGATCAGGACAACCCACATGGGCCAGAGCATCGGTTGAATGCGAGCTAATGACCGGGACCTGATCCGCGGAGGGCATTATGGCCAGCGGTCATGTGAACCGCACTCAAAGGCCGAACACATGGCTGCACCGACCAAGCCTGCAACGTGATGATTTTCTTGCCAACTCGGAGCCGTCCACACATGGCTCCTAGCGGACATGCAACGTCGGCGGCCTGGCGTCCGCTATTGGGGGCAAAGCTGACAACCAGCGAGTCGCGCTTATCGAGCCGGATTATGAGTCCGCGCTTTGGCCGCGCGCTTGTTTGCGACGGGAACGGGCGGCGAACAAATTCCCCGGATTTTCTCCAACAACAAGGGACATCTTCCCGTTTCGTTCGAGCTTGAGTTGCAATTGCACGCCGCAAAAGAGTTAGAGAAACAAGGAATTCCCTAACTGGAAAAAGGTGCGGCCGGCTCTTGGGGGAGAGCCGGCCGCGCGCGACCCGGTCTGGGGACGGGGAGGGGTGGGGACGTGACCGAGCCGCGTAGCTCCTATCGTTCAGCGCGAGGTTGCAGTGAGTGGCACCGCGCGCGGTTCGCCGAGCGAAACCCAAACATTCTGATCGGCCTGCGATTGGCGTTTCACGAAGCGGTAGCCAGTTTCAGACCAGAGCACGATCTCGTCGGTCTGGTTATCGAGGACGTACTCGCCCTTGTCGGTTTTGACCGTCAGCACCGCATGGCCGTCGCCATGCTGGTCGCGCACGACCGTCATCAGCAGCGCTTCACGGGGCCAGCCGGCCTGCATCAGCATCTTGCGCTTCTGCAGCGCGTAGTCCTCGCAGTCGCCGTAACCGTCGTCCGGATAGTTCCAGCGCTCGACCACGCCCCAATGCTCCATGTCGGTCATTGGTTTGACGTGGGTGTTGACCGACAGATTGATGCGTTGAAGATCTTTCCAGGCTTGGCCCGACAACACGACGTCGCGCGGCGCCGACGGCTTGGTTTTGCATTCCGGATCGTATTCGACGCAGAACTCCGTCCAGCCGATCGGCGCGCGGGTGACCTCGCCGATCGAGACGAACAGCGGGCGTTCCTGTGCGGAGCCGGTTTTTTCGGTCGCGACAAGCGCCGCCACCGCGAAGAGCGCAGCCGCGCCGCGCCTGAGCATTGTTTTTGTACGAAAACGCATATGACCCCTTCCCATCCAGTGGGGCCACTATTCGCACAAAGATTTTGCAGGGCGGCTAAGTTCAATCGTTCAATTTGAAGTAAAACTGGTTCAACGATGAGCAATATTAGAGGTTTTACTCGGAGATATATTGTATAAAATTTGATCTATTCTATTTTGATTCAAATTTTATTGATTGCTGTATTTCCCGCTCTGGTGCGGGCTTTTCCGCACCAGGCGCGGCAGAGGGATGCCGCATGCGGTCCTGCAACAGCGGCAGGAAGCCACGCATAGACGCTGCAGCCGCGCTGCCACGGCCGCTGCAAGAACCGACAATTTTAGCGTTGGGATTTACGTGCCGCAGACGTTGTCTTCGAGGAAGTCCGGATGCTGCAGGCGGGTGAATTCGATGGCGAAGCCGTTTTCCAGGTGACGGACCACCCGGCCCTGCACCTTGCCAACCGTGACGACGGCGCCAATCGGGGGGCGCTGTTCGGTGGCGACACCGGCACCGGACTGGGACACGTCTATGATGCGGCAGGCGACACTGACCCCGTTCGGCATGATCAGGCGGCCAATCGGGTTTCTGGGCGCCATACGGCCGTGGCGGCGATCTTCCGGGGAATCCAGGATGTGGCGGTTCGCGAGCCAGGTGAGCTGGGCGGCCAGCTTGTCGCGTTTGCGCGCCGTCGCGGCAATCGTCATGGCAAAGCCGTTCTGCAACGGCCGCGCGACGTGGCCTTCGAGGCGGCCAAGATGGTCGATATAGGCGATGACGCGCTCGCCGGGCTGACCGCCAACTGGCGCGACCATGGCCATGCCGCCGGGCGACATATTGATGACCTGGCACGGAAATTCCCGCCGGTCCGTCAGCATATAGCGGCCCAGCAGATTGACTTTGACACGCTGAAACCTGCGGCGATCCTCGCTTAGCGCGCGCGCGCCAGCCTTCTGGTCAATAAACGCCATTCGGTCCTACGCCCGCCGGTCCCTCACCGGGTAAAACCTAGGCGTGCGATGTTAATGGCTGGTTAGCCGCTAATCGTAAGCATTTGTACCGGTCTGCGGCGACGGAATGGCTTGCCGGGTTTAGCTTCGGCCACCCTGGTGCACGACGAGGCCCCGGCGCGGCGCCATGAAACGGGGCAAGAGCCGCGCCTTTCCGGTCACGCCGATGTGGCGCCGGCTGCCCAGCGTCAGGGCGCCGATCGGTGTCGCGCCGATCCAGGCTGGCACGGTCAGCGGCGCTAATGTTCCGATTGTCCGCGCCAGGCTTGGCCGCCTGATGCCGAGCGGCAGCAGCAAAAGCTCAAGATCGACGCGCTCGCCGTCGATGCTTTCCGCCGTCACGCCGGCGACGGTGCCGACGCTTTCATCCGCCGAGATCGTCAACAGGTCCGAAATCGCCTGCCGGCTGCCCTGGCTCCAGAGGTTCAGGAAGGATTCGCCCTTCAGCTCGCGTCCGAAAATGGCGCAAATCCGTGTGCCGGCCAGGCGGAAGGAGGGACCATGGTCCGCATCGGCCGATTCGAGGATGAACGCATCGCTTAAGGCCTGGCGGATCGCTCCGGGCTCGATGTCCGCGCGCTCCGGCGCCGGCCGGTTACCGCGTTGCTGCTCCCAGTAGGCATAAAGCTCGCAGCTCGCTGCATGTTTCATAAAACGCCACTCCTGTCGCCACGCGGCGCCGCCGTTCTGTCCCTGATCGGGACAGGTTTTGCGTTTTTCGGCTGCGCGATTGCTGCTGAGCAGGCGGCGTGCCGCGGGGCTGTCCCGGGCCGGAGCGGCGGGGTTAACGGGGAATTAGTCTTAACAAAGCGTTGACGTTGGCGGCGGGCGGCCAGCCGCCTACGGTGCGTGAAGTCCGGCCGCCGGTGGTCTCTGGCGGCTCTTTCATAGCGGGAGGCGAGGTTGACACGACCGGCGGGCGGCTAGACCCGCTTAACGCCGGCGTGAACCACGCAAGCGGGTGCAAAAGGGAGGGCGCAAAGCTCTCCCTTTTGTATTTTTATCGCGCAGGCGAACCTCTAACGCGCCTTGCCGGGGCTCAGCCGACGGCCTATCTCGGCGTTACGCAGGTACTTGCCGGTGACGGATTCCCGAGAACCGATTTTCAATGTGCCGCCGGTCGTGATTGCGACTGTGGCCGTACTGTTGCTCGTGCATGCGTTGCGCATGTTCGTGCTGACGGACGAGCAGGACGCGTGGTTTCTCCTGAGCTTTGCATTTATTCCTGTGCGCTATGATGCAAGCGCTTTGGCCGGCGGCGTTCTGCCGGGCGGCATTGCCGCCGACGTCTGGACGTTCTTTAGCTATGCTTTCATCCATGCCGATCTGCTGCATATCGGCCTCAATCTGGCGTGGCTGCTGCCCTTCGGGACGGCGCTGGCGCGGCGCTTCGGAGCGTGGCGCTATGTCGGCTTCATGCTGGTGATGGCGGCGGCCGGAGCAGCCGCTCACCTCTTCAGTCATCCCGGCGCCATGGTGCCCATGATCGGAGCCTCCGCCGCGATTTCGGGAGCCATGGCCGCGGCGATGCGCTTCGTTTTCCAGCAAGGCGGTCCGCTCGGCGTGTTTCGCCGCAGCGGCGACAACGAAGCCTACCGCGTCCCGGCGCAACCATTGCTCACCACGCTTCGTGATCCGCGGTTTCTGATGTTTCTTGTGGTCTGGATCGGGCTGAATGCGCTTTTTGGGCTTGGCACCATGTCGATCGGAACCGAGGCCGATCAACAGATCGCCTGGCAGGCGCATATTGGCGGCTTTTTTGCCGGACTGATCCTGTTTAACGCCTTCGATCCGGTTGTTCCGCAAGGTGAGCTCGATACCGAGCCGAGCGCCTGACGACTTTTTCCGCAGTGTTTCGGTTCGACGAAGGGAACCCGGAGCCAACCAGGGAGATTGACTCATACACCTTTGCTTGCCGGCCCGCCGGGGCGCGGCAGCGTGAGGGACCAGGGAGGCCTACGAATGACTGTCAGCATCATCCTCGCGGGCAAAGGCCGCGACGTCGTCACCATCGAACCGAATGCAACGCTCGCCGCCGCCACAAAAGTCTTGGCCGAAAAACGGATCGGAGCGGTCGTTATTCTCGGCGCGGACAACCGCATTGTAGGGATTCTTTCCGAACGGGACATCGTACGGGCGCTGGCCGAGAATGGCCGCGACGCTCTCGACGGCCAGGTCAGTGCCGCGATGACACGTAAAGTCTTGACCTGTCATGAGCGCGAAACGATCGCGGCGATCATGGAACGGATGACGGTCGGCAAGTTCCGTCACATACCGGTCGCCGATCAGGGCAGGCTGGTCGGCATTGTATCGATCGGTGACGTGGTCAAGCATCGCCTGGGCGAAGTCGAGCGCGACAGCGCGGCGATGCGCGATTATATCCTGACGGCCTGACATCATCCGCGCAGCGATTAAACCTGGCTCAACGCTGCAATCGACTCGGTAATCGGATCGAGCATGCTTTTGGCTGCGATCCGGCCGGCTTCGATGGTTTCGGCAGCGCGGTGGAAGTCGAGAAAACCGACGTGGCTGATGCGCGGATTGATGTGGATGTCGGGTGGATCGCCGGCCAGCCGCATGCGCGTCAGCCGATCCTGCATGATGTTGAACGACTCGATCATCACCGTGGAAAAGCCGGGCCGCTCCCGGCTGGCGATAAAATGCCGCTTGATGGCGCGTTCGGCGCCAAACATGCCGCGCAAGCGGCGAAAGCCGCCGGCTTTGTCGGCCGGCATGGCGCCGTCGGAATCGCCGGCGTCGGCACCGTGGCTTGAAATGGTCGCGCCGCGGCCGAACCGATCAGCATTCAAATTGACGGCGACGACAACCCGCGCGCCGAAGGCGCGCGCCACCGAGACGGGCATCGGATTGACCAGCGCGCCGTCCACCAGCCAGCGACCGCCGAGGCGGATCGGCGGGAAAATGCCGGGCAGGGCGTAGGAGGCGCGCAGCGCCAAAGCTAGCGAGCCGCGCGCCAGCCATATCTCGTGGCCGGTGCCGACTTCCGTTGCGATGGCGGCAAACCGGACCGGCAGATCGTCGATCGCGGCGTCGCCGATCGACGCGTGCAACCGCGTGGCAAGCCGGCCGCCGCTGATCAATCCCGAGCCGCCAATTCGGACATCGAGATAACTGATGAGCCGGCGCCTGGTCAGCGAGAGCGCCCATTCCTCGAGAGGGTCCAGTCTGTCGGCCGCATAGCAGCCGCCGACCAGCGCGCCGATCGAGGTTCCGACGATGATATCCGGGACGATGCCGGCGGCTTCGAGTGCATGCAGAACGCCAATATGGGCAAAGCCTCGCGCCGCTCCGCTACCGAGAACGAGACCGAGCAGGGGCCGATTATCGGCGCGGGACACGCGCTTGCCGTCGATATGGCTGGCTTTGTCGGCAACAATAGCCGTGACATCAACGCTGGGCGCTTTGACTTCGACACCGTTCACTTGATTCCTCGCGTATAGGAAAGGTCTTCAGCAGAAGTCATATCATCGCGGCCCGAGCGGCCGTCGTCCAAATTCCATGGTTGGAGTTCCATGGCTCAAATTAACGCCTGGCAAGGCGGAAAGTGCCATAACTCGACGATCTGCCTGCGGCATGAAAATGCCGCGATTGCCACTGAGAAAAATGCGATGGCGGGACGGGGTTTTCGAGCGCTTGGGCGCTGCGGGATGTTTTTTGCGGCGCTTGTTTGCGCTGCACCCGTTGCTGCATCTGCACAGACGAATAACCTGATGGCGCCGCAGACCATGGCTCCCGCGCCGCTGATTCCGGGCACCGGCACGCCCGGCGCCACAATCGCCAATCCGGCGCCGTTAGCGCAGCCGCCGGCGCCGGCCGTCGCACAGACTGCGCCGATGGTCCCCGCCGGCCATGTCGCGCTGGCGGTTGCCGCGCGGTATGGCCGCGACGCAGCGCCGATCAACGGCGGTCTGATCTGGCGGGTTTATGCGGCGAAGCCCGACGCGACCGGCGTCTTCCGGCTGCTCAAGGAAGATCGCAGCGCGGCGCCGACGTTCGTGCTTCCGCCCGGCAATTACGTCGTCCACGCCGCATTGGGTCTCGCCGGCGCGGCCAAAGCCATCCAGCTGCGCGCCGAGACCGTGCGCGAGTTTTTCGATATTCCCGCCGGCGGCGTCCGGCTCGAAGGCCACGTCGGCGATGTCCGCATTCCAACCGGCCAGATTTCATTCGATATCTTTGCCGGGAGCCAGTTCGACACTTCGGATCGCCGGCCGGTCGCGCAGAACGTGATGAGCGGCGATGTCGTGATGCTGCCGGAGGGCACGTATTACATCGTGTCGAACTACGGCGACGCCAATTCGGTGGTGCGTTCGGACGTTCACGTCCAGGCGGGAAAACTCACTGACATTGTCGTCACCCACCGCGCGGCTGTGCTCACGCTCAAGCTCGTCAATGAGAACGGCGGCGAGGCACTGGCTAACACGCAATGGACGGTGCTGACGCCCGGCGGCGACACCATCAAGGAATCGATGGGCGCCTTTCCCCGCGTCGTGCTGGCCGAGGGTGAATATCACCTGGTTGCGCGCAACGAAGGCAGGACCTTCCAGCGCGACTTCAAGGTGATCACCGGCGTCGATGGCGAGGTGGAAGTGCTCGCCCGCTAGTTCGCCTTCGACCGGGCGACATCCGGCGGCACCGCTTCCGTTGCCAGCGCCGCCAGCGCGGCATCGAGCGGCATCACCTGCTGGCCTTCGCGGCCGAGCCGGCGGATCGAAACCGTGTGTTCGGCCGCTTCCTTTTTTCCGACGACGAGCAGGACGGGAACCTTGGCCAGCGAATGTTCGCGGACCTTGTAGTTGATCTTCTCGTTGCGCAGATCGCTTTCGACGCGCAGCCCGGCGCGGCGCGCCGCCTCGATCGCTTCGCGCGCATAGTCGTCGGCGTCCGAAGTGATGGTTGCGATCACAGCTTGCAGCGGCGACAGCCACAATGGCAGATGACCGGCATAGTGCTCGATCATGATGCCGGTGAAGCGCTCGAGCGAGCCGAACATCGCGCGATGCAGCATCACCGGCGTTACTTTGTTTGAATGTTCGTCGATATAGAACGCGCCGAGCCGGCCCGGCATGTTGAGGTCGACCTGAATGGTGCCGCACTGCCAGTCGCGGCCGATGGCGTCGCGCAGCACGTATTCGAGCTTCGGGCCGTAAAACGCGCCTTCGCCCTTGTTGAGCGTCCATGGCCGGCCCGATTTTTCCAGGGCCTGCTTTAGCGCCGCCTCGGCCTTGTCCCAAACGGCATCGTCACCGATGCGCTTTTCCGGCCGATCGGAGAATTTGATGTGGACGTCGTCGAAGCCGAAATCCTGATAGATCGACAGGATCTGATTGTTGACCTTGAGCACCTCGTCGGCGATTTGTGATTCGGTGATGAAAATGTGCGCATCATCCTGGGTGAACGCGCGCACGCGCATCAGGCCGTGCAACGCGCCCGACGGTTCGAAACGATGCACTTTGCCGAACTCGGCGATCTTGTACGGCAAATCGCGGTACGATTTCAGGCCGTTCTTGAAAATCTGAATGTGGCCCGGGCAATTCATCGGCTTGATGACGAAAGTCCGCTCGTCCTCCTCGCGCGGCTGCACCAGGAACATGCCGTCACGGAATGTCGCCATGTGGCCCGACGCGACCCAGAGCGAAGAATCGATGAGCTGCGGCGCGTTGACCTCGACATAGCCGGCCTCGCTTTGGCGGCGGCGGATGTAGTTTTCGAGGGTTTGGAACAGTGTCCAGCCTTTCGGATGCCAGAATACCGAGCCGGGGGCTTCCTCCTGGAAGTGGAAGAGATCCATTTCGCGGCCGAGCCTGCGGTGATCGCGTTTCTCCGCCTCCTCGAGCTGTTTCAGGTAGGCTTCGAGTTCTTCCTGCTTGGCGAACGCGGTGCCGTAGATGCGCGACAGCATTTCGCGGCTTAAATCGCCGCGCCAGTAAGCGCCGGCAACCTTCATCAGCTTGAATGCGTTGCCGATCTTGCCGGTCGAGGTCATGTGCGGACCGCGGCACAGATCGAACCAGTCGCCCTGTTTGTAGATCTTGAGCTGCTGGTCTTCCGGGATGGCGTCGACCAGTTCGACCTTGAACGACTCGCCCTTGTCGCGGAAAACCTTCTTGGCTTCGTCGCGCGACCAGACTTCCTTGGTAAAGGGTTTGTCGCGGGCGATGATCTCGCGCATCTTTTTCTCGATGGCGTCGAAATCTTCCGGCGTGAACGGCTGGTTGCGGAAAAAATCGTAATAAAAGCCGTTGTCGATCACCGGCCCGATGGTGACCTGCGTGCCGGGCCATAACGACTGCACGGCTTCGGCGAGCACGTGCGCGGCATCGTGCCGGATCAGCTCGAGCGCGCGCGGGTCGTCGCGGGTCAGAAATTCGATTTTGGCGTCGTGCTCAACGGGATCGGACAGGTCCGCGACCTTGCCGTCCAGCGCCATCGCAACCGTCCGCTTGGCCAGCGAAGGCGAGATGCCTTTGGCGATATCGAGACCGGTGGTGTTTGCGGGATATTCGCGGCGTGCGCCGTCGGGAAAGGTCACGGCGACCATTGTCAGGCTCCTTGCTCACTCGCTGCCTACGAACGCAGGTAAGCGTATGGGACGACGCATATAGCAGGTGATTGAGGCTGCGCAACCGCGATGTGTCCGCTTCGCGCCGCAATTCGATGATGAGGCAAGGTGAATTCGAATTGCGGCGGCAAATTACGGCAACGTGCGCCCCCGAATTACCGAATCGGGATCATATCTGCGCCCCAATATCTGCCGACCTTGGAACCGCGTCCGCGCACGCGCACGTATCACAATCAAACGCGTGCAGGTTCAAGGCGCGGGCGTCAGTGGGTGTCAGACGTTGCGGATCTGCAACGCAAGTGTGTGTGTAGCGTAACTGCGTAGGTCCGCCGCTCGGGGGTAGCAATGAGGGGAGGCTCGCGGCCGTTTCGGCCAAGTCAGGTCATTTGCGTATTGGCCGCGGCTGTTCTGATCGTCGCGCTTTCCATCCAATTTGGCTTCGCCGAGCGCGCCGGGATGCAGCCAGTCCCTGACAAGCCTAATCTCGGCAGCCTCGGCGAACGTCTGAACGCCAACATCGTCTCGATCGTGTCCGGCAATCCGAACGCGACTTATCTCACCATCGCCTACGACATGTCCGACGTTCTCGACGACGGCGAGAATTTTCGCGTTCTGCCGATCGTCGGGAAAGGCGGCGGGCAGAATGTTCGCGACGTGCGGTACCTCAAGGGGATCGATCTCGGCATTACGCAATCCAATATTCTCAACCAGCTTCGCGCCAGCAACGAGATCGGCAAGCTGGACGACCAGATCGACTACATTGCCAAGCTTTTCAACGAAGAGATGCACGTGGTCGTGCGCGCCAATTCCGGGATCGCCTCGCTCAATGACCTCAACGGCAAGACGGTGAACTTCAGCGACGTCGGCAGCGGCAGCCAGCTGTCATCGCGCGATATTTTCCACCGGCTCGGCATCGCTCCGCATGAAGTGAATATGGGGCAGGGCGATGCGCTCGAGAAAATGAAATCGGGCGAGGTTGCGGCGACGATCCTGATCGCGGGAAAGCCGGCGGGTGCGATGACGAAATTGCGGGCCGCCGACGGATACCGGTTTTTGCCGGTGCCGTTCGCCAAGCCGCTGCAGGCCGATTATCTGCCGGCGGTGCTGGGCCACGGCGACTATCCGGGACTGGTCGACACCGGCCAGAACGTGAATACGATCGCGGTGAGCGCGGTGCTGATCGCCTATAACTGGCCGAAGGACTCCGACCGCTACCGGCGGATCGAGAAGTTCGTCCAGATGTTTTTCCCCAAGCTCGCCGAGCTGCAAAAGCCGCCGCATCATCCGAAATGGCGGGAGACCAATCTCGCCGCCGTGCTGCCCGGCTGGACGCGGTTTCCTGCCGCCCAGGAATGGCTGGACCAGCATCAGGCATCGGCGCCCGCAGCGCCGCAGCAACAGCCTCAGCAAGTCACATCAGGCCAGCGTCCTGCTGCTGCCGTCGGTGCAGCGAATACCGGTGACAAAGAGAAGCTGTTTCAGGATTTTCTCAAGTGGCAGACGCACGACCACCCATAAACCGGGAGACCTTTTGTACTTTGTAACCGTCGGAGCTTGAAAGCACGGGAGGCGATCATGAGTTCTCCGATCCATCATCCTAAGGATCTTGACGCGGCACTGATGTATGCGCCGCCCTGGGCTCGCGAACAGGGAACGCAGCAGCCTTTTCGTCCGTCGTCCGCCGTTGCGCGAGGTCAACGCCGTCGCAGCCCGATCGCTCTGTCTGCGTACGAATATAGCGGTGACCGCGATATGGCGAAGCTGCAACGGCAACTGACGCTGGACCCTGACAGGGTGCCTAAGCCGCCGACGGAAACCGTGCAATCCCTGCTGCCTATGCTCGGGCGGCTATGCGGTGTCGCCTGTGTGGCGGCCTCGGTTGCGTGGGTGATAATTTCGTTCCCAAGCGTGCACCTGCTCCGCAGCGCAGCCATGCACGTTGCGGCATCAGCGCCACAATCGGCGGCCGCCGCACAAAAAAGCGATCCTTTGCGCACGGAGACGGGAGCGGAGCGCCTGATACAGCACGGACTTGCAGTCGCGGCGCCGGCTCAGCCGCCAGCCGGCAATCAACCGGCTGCCCTGGCGCCACCGCCACCGCCCGGCAATCAACAGGCTGCCCTGGCGCCACCGCCACCGCCACTGCCATCGCAATCGCCGTGGCCTCCGCAACGATCGGTCGAAACGATACCGGTGACGGCCGCTCCGCCAGTTGCGGCACAGCCGAATGCCGATCATGTCGCTGCCGAGAACAAGCGTGCCCCGATCGACAGCGACGAGATCACAACCTTGATCAAGCGCGGAAAACAGGCGCTGACCGACGGCGACCTTGCCGCGGCTCGCCTGCTGCTTCGCCGTGCGGCCGAAGGCGGCAGCGCGGATGCCGCCTTCGCCCTCGGTACGACATTCGATCCGGCGGTGCTGCGGCAGCTCCACGCTATTGGCGTCGACGCCGATGTCGCCAGGGCGCGTGGGTGGTACGAGAAAGCGGCGCAACTTGGCTCCCCGGCGGCTGCGGAAAAACTCGCCAAGGCTTCTCAGTAACACCGGGAGCTGGTGCCAGGTCTGCGCGCGTGGCGCTGCCAGCGCGCCGTTCTCATGGCGTGTCGGCGCCGTGATGGGTGATGCGCCATCGGCCGTATCGCCACGGCAGGTACCAGCGTGCGCCCGGCGGAACAGCCTCCGGCACGAAATCAAGTCCGGAAGATCCCCACGGGTGGCAGCGTAACAGGCGCGCCAGCGTCATCCAGCCACCGGCCCACAGCCCGAAGCGCTTAAGCGCCTGGTCGCCGTACTGCGAACATGTTGGAAGATGCCGGCATTCAAAACCGACCAGTGGCGACAGGGTGTGCCGGTAAACCTGGATGAAGCCCCGGCCGATGTACCGCGGGGCGAGGCGGCAAAACGCGGCGATATTCGCCACCTTATTGCGCCGGCGCTTTGACGCCGCGCTTGGCCTCGATCTGGCCGATGGCGTCGACCACGGCGTCGAATGTCAGCAAGGTGGACGCATGGCGCGCCTTGTAGTCGCGCACCGGCTCCAGCACGGCGATATCGCTCCACTTGCCGTCAGCCGGCGGCTCGCCTTTTTCCTTGAGCATTTTGCGCACGCCCTCGCGCAGCGCCCGCAGCTCGCCGGCTTTCGAGCCAATGATATTGCGCGCCATGATCGAGGAAGAGGCTTGGCCGAGCGCGCAGGCTTTCACCTCATGGGCGAAGTCGGTCACCGTATCGCCGTCCATCTTCAGGTCGATAGTGACCGTCGAGCCGCAGAGCTTGGAGTGTGCGGTCGCCGAAGCGTGGGGATCGGCAAGCCGGCCAATGCGCGGAATGGTCCCGGCAAGCTCTATGATCCGGCGATTGTAAACATCGTTGAGCATTGCAATGACGCGGATTTACCCGATTCGCAGCGGGTTTATTGTCTCCACCCGCCAATCGACTATATAGGCGCTGGCGTGGTGGAATTGAAGTTCCGGCTGGGACGGGCGCTTGGAGTGCATCCCTGGCCTGTGCTGCGTGATTGGAGAAATGATGGACGCCCCCGTTAAACAGGGCTTTCCGGGACTGGTCAGCGACCATGTTCACAATGCGCCGGTGGCGGCCGCGAAGCGGCCTTCCCGGCAAGAGGCGGAAGCTGCGGTTCGTACACTGATCGCTTATGTCGGCGAGGATCCGGCACGTGAAGGTCTGGTGGCAACGCCGAAGCGCGTCGTTTCCGCGTATGATGAGCTTTATCGCGGTTATCACGAGATTCCCGCCGATGCTCTCAAGCGCACCTTTGGCGAGACCGAGCCGTACGATGACTTCGTGCTGATCCGCGACATCAAATTCACGTCGCATTGCGAGCATCATATGATGCCGTTCTACGGCAAGGCGCACGTCGCGTACCGGCCCGTCGAGCGCGTCGTCGGGTTGTCGAAGCTTGCCCGGCTGGTCGACGTCTATGCGCGGCGTTTGCAAACGCAAGAACAGCTTACGTCACAGATCGCGGCTGCCATCGAAGAGGTTCTCAAGCCGTACGGCGTTGCCGTGCTGATCGAGGCCGAGCACACCTGCATGTCGATCCGCGGCGTGACCAAGCCGGGCATATCGACGGTAACGACGCGTTTCCTCGGCACGTTCCGCGACAGCACCGAAGATCAAATGCGTTTCGTGACGCTGGTGCGCGGGACAGCTCCAACGAGCTGACTCGGGCGCGCGTCAGGGCAGGGGTTTTTGTCTGACCAGTCACCATTTGCAGCGCCGGGCAGCGAGGCCGCTCTTGAAGAGGGCGCCGCGCTCACGCCCAAGTTCGATGCCGACGGTCTTGTGACCTGCGTTGCGACCGATGCCACGACCGGCGATGTGCTGATGGTTGCGCACATGAACGCGGAGGCGCTCGCCAAAACCATTGCCAGCGGCGAAGCATGGTATTTCAGCCGTTCCCGCCGTGCTTTGTGGAAGAAGGGCGAGAGTTCCGGCCATACCCAGCGCGTCGTCGAAATGCGCATCGACTGCGATCAGGACGCGGTGTGGATCAAGGTCGAACAGCAGGTCGCCGCCTGTCATACCGGACGGCGTTCCTGTTTTTATCGCGCCGTGCCGCTCGGCAAGTCCGGCGCGGTCACGCTCGAGTTTCGCGACGCACAGGTTTTCGATCCAAAGAAAGTCTATGAGGCGGACAGCTGATCGGGGTGTCCGTCACTCCTTGTCGATCGGCGTGATGTCGCGCAGCTGTCAAGATCGTCCGGCCCGCTCCAGAAGTCTTTTCGCGCGCGTCAGATGCGGTTGATCGAACATGATCCCGCCGATATTGACCACGCCGGCGCCAGGGCTGGCGGCGAACGCATCCAGCACCGCTTTGGCCTGCACGATGGCTTCGGCCGACGGCGTGAATACGTCGTTGATGACCGGCACCTGCGCCGGATGGATGGCCATCTTGCCGACGAAGCCCTCACGGAGAGCTTCTTCGCATTCGCGGCGGAAGCCGTCGTGGTTGCGGAAATCGACATAAACGGTGTCGAACGCCGACACTTGCGCCGCCGCCGCTCCGGCGAGGCACAACGCGCGCGCCAGCCGGTACGGATCGAGAAATCGTCCCTGAGCGTCGCGGTTGGCTTGTGCTCCGAGCTCGGCCGAAAGGTCCTCGGCGCCCCAGGTCAATCCGAGCAATCGTGCGCTCGAACCGGCAAAGGTACCGGCGAGAAACAGCGATGCCGCGGTTTCGGTCGCGATCGGCAGAATCCTGATGTGTCCGTCCGGCAGGCCGGCGATGGCCTCGCGGACGGCGAGCTTGGCGTCCGCGTGCATGACGGAAGCGCCGCCTTCGGCCTTCGGCAGCATGATGGCGTCCGGTTTTGCCGGCGCGATCGCATCGAGATCGGCATCGGTCATGCCGGTCTGCAAGCTGTTGACCCGCACGATCATGTACGGCCGCTGTTGCGCCTTCGCGGTATCCTTGAGGAAAGCAGCCGCGCTCTCCCGCGCCTTTGCCTTGCCGTCGAGCGCCACTGAATCTTCAAGGTCGACGATCAGCGCGTCGGCGCCGCTCGTCATCGCTTTATCGAGCTTTTTCGCGCTGTCGGCGGGGACGAACAGGAGCGAGCGCATCACACCTCGATCGTGCCTTCGGTGACGATAATGGCGGGGCCGCCGACGGTGCCGGAAGCGAGCGCGCCGCCTTTCATGACAACGCCGAGTTCGATCAGGCTGGGTCGGCCCATTTCAAAACCTTGTTCGATGATGAAATCATGCTTTCCATCGGCAAGCGACAGGGCTTTTGCGCAAAAACCGCTGAATGCGGCGGCTGCCGAACCGGTTGCCGGGTCTTCGCGCACGCCGGCGCGCGGCGCGAACATGCGGGCATGAAAATGATGGGCTTTGTTTTCGGTTTCCCGTGAAAACACGAAGGCGAAGCTTTGTCCGTTGGCCTCGAATGCCGCGTCCCATTGCGCATCCTCGATGCGGCAACGCCGAACGGCATCGATGTTGCGCACAGGGACGAACGTGAAAGTGGGACCGATCGTCCATTTTGAAGGCTGGTGGCCGTCGAAACCAATATCGTCGGCGCGTAGTCCGATAGCGGCGGCTAGCAATGCACTGGCTGCCGCAGACCCCGCGGGGCGGGGTAGGACCGGCAGCAAAAAACTTGCGCGGCCATGGGCTTCGCCCTCTACTTTGACTTGGCATTGCAGCGCGCCGATGTTTTCCTCCAGTACGACGGCGCTGCCCGCTTTCCGCTTCAGGGCGAGCGCCAGGGCCGTCCCAACCGTCGGGTGTCCGGCAAACGGCATTTCAAGGACTGGCGTAAAGATTCGCACGCGCGCCGTGCCGCCCGCGGTCTCCGGCTTGAGCACAAAGACCGTTTCCGGATGCGCGAACTCGCGCGCGACGGCCTGCATTTTTGCGCTCTCGATGCCGTCGGCATCGAACACCACGCCAAGCGAATTACCGGCGAAGCGTGTTTCGGTGAAGACGTCGAGCGTCACAAACGGATATTTCATCCGGTCACGTCAGCCGGTTACTTTGGCCGCATCCGGATGAACACCTGGCGGCGGCATTCGGCGACCAGCTTGTTGTCCTGATTGTAGGCGCGATGGTGAAACTCGACGATACCCGCGCCCGGCCGGGATTTCGATTCGCGCTTGCCGATGACTTCCGTGTTGCAGTGTACGGTGTCGCCCTCGAACAGCGGATGGGGAAATTTGACGTCGGTCATGCCGAGATTGGCGATGGTGGTGCCCACCGTCATGTCGGAGACCTGAATGCCGATCATCAGCCCGAGCGTGAACAGCGAATTCATCAGCGGCTGTCCCCACTCGGTCTCCTGCTCGCAGAAATGCCGGTCGATGTGGAGCGGCTGCGGATTGAGCGTCATGTTGGAAAACAGCATGTTGTCCATCTGGGTGACGGTCCGCGTGTAGCGATGCTCGGTGGTCTCGCCGGGGATGAAATCCTCGAAATAAAGGCCACCCCGTTTGTGCCGTACTGCGGTCTGCTGGGTCATCGACGCCTCCACTCTGTTAATCGCCCGTTTACCATAATCGTTAATGTTCTCTAAGCCCGAAGCAGCCGGTGGGAGCCGGCAGGGGAGCTAACATAATGCTGGTCGATCCCGGCAACTCCGCCGTCGGTTCGACGGTGGCCGGCGCCATTCGTCAGGCGTCCGCGGCCACCGGCACGAGCTTCAATTATCTATTGGCGACCGCCAGGGTCGAATCCGGCCTTAATCCGCAAGCCGGTGCTTCGACGTCGTCGGCGCGCGGCTTGTTCCAGTTTATCGAACAGACCTGGCTTGGCACCATGAAACAATCCGGGGCCGAGCTTGGCTACGGACGCTACGCCGCGGCAATTTCGGTCACCTCCTCGGGACATTACCAGGTCACCGATCCGGAAATGCGGCGTGAAATTCTTGCGCTGCGCAACGATCCGACCGCCAACGCGACAATGGCGGGCGCGTTCACGCGCGCCAATGCCGATATTCTGTCGAACAAGCTCGGCCGTGCGCCAAGCGAGGGAGAGCTTTACATCGCGCATTTTCTGGGCGCCGGCGGCGCCGCGCGGCTTATTTCACTTGCCGCAAATGACCCGACCGCCAAGGCCTCGCAATATTTTCCGGGCGCAGCAACGGCCAATTCGTCGATCTTTTTCGACCGCTCGACCGGCACCGCGCGCACGCTGGCGCAGGTACGCAATGTCCTGACCGCCCGCTACGACGTGGCGCGAGGCGGCGCGGCGGATACGATCCGCGCGGCGCAAGGCGGGAGTTCATCCATGCCGCGTGCGGCATCCGCGTTTGCCGGGACGGCGCAGACCGCTGCTGCCGACCCGCTTGCGCTGACGGCGATATCCGGAGCGGCGCGTACCGCGTCTGCCACGCCCGCAAAAAACACAGTGCCGGATACGGCCGGTATCACATCCGTATTTGCCGCCGCTGCCCCCGCCGAGCTTGCGGATGCCTCGGCGCCGACAACCGCGCCGTCGCACACGGCAAGCGGCGTCCCAATGTTCCACGGGCTATTTCAGGACACCGATCGGGCCGCTCCGGTTGCGGCGATCGTGAGCCAGCTCTGGACCACGCCGAACTTGCCGGCCGATGCCGGTGAGCCGATGCAGCGCTCCCGCCAGAACGGCTTGCGCGACCTGTTCCAGGACGGCGGGCAGAGCTCTTGAGCGCGGTCGATCCACGTTCAGACTTTGGCAACAATTCCGAAGATTTATAGTGAACGTTTTGTTAAGGGCGCTCCGCTACGGTCGTCCTCGTGCCAAAACCTGTTGCGTGAACCAGCAATGATCGTACGTCACTTCCTGCAATGGGTGCGTACCGCACCGGCCGGCGAGCGAGCCGAAGCGACCGCTGCCTTGGCGCGAGCCTATCTTTACTCGGACCTGTCGCCCGACGACCTCGGCGCCGCCGAGGGTGCGATGCTGATGCTGCTCGACGACCCGTCGCCGCTGGTGCGGCGTGCGCTTGCCGATGTGCTTGCCGCGAGCCCTGACGCACCGCCGGCTATCGTCTTTGCGCTGGCCAACGATCAGCCCAGCATTGCCGCGCCCGTGCTGGCGCTGTCGCCGATATTCATCGATGCCGATCTGGTCGACGCCGTGGCAACCGGCACTCCCGCGGTCCAGGCCGCGATCGCAAGCCGCGCCGCGCTGCCGCGGTCGGTTGCCGGGGCCATCGCCGAAGTCGGGACAGCCGAAGCCTGCCTGACGACGGTGGAGAATAGCGGCGCCGATCTCGCGCCGCTTTCGATCGATCGCATCGTCGAACGGTTTGGCCACCTTGCCGCCATTCGCGAGGCGCTGTTGTCCCGGGAAGACCTTCCGGCGGCGACGCGGCAAACCCTGGTGGCGAGACTCTCGGCAACGCTGGCAGGTTTCGTCGCCGGGTGCGAATGGCTCGCCCCCGACCATGCCAATCGCGTCGCCCGGGAAGCGTGCGAGAAGGCGACGGTGACGATTGCCGCCGAAAGCGCGACCTCCGAGGTCCGGCCGTTCATCCATCATCTGCGCAATACCGGACAACTCACGGCGGGTCTGATCTTGCGGGCGCTGCTGTGCGGCAATGTCGTGCTGTTTGAAGAGGCGCTGGCCGATCTGGCCGATATGCCGGTGGCGCGGGTGTCGGGGCTGATCCACGACCGCGGCAATGCCGGCTTGCTTGCGCTGTTCGACAAGGCGGCGCTGCCGCGCTCCGCCTATCCTGCCTTCAAGGGCGCGATCGAGGCGATGCGTGAGAGCGGCTTTGCCGGGGAGCCCGGCGATGCCGCGCGGCTCAAGCGCCGGATGATCGAACGCGTTCTCACCGGATGCGAACAGCAGGATCTCGGTGAAATCGAGCCGCTGCTCACGCTGTTGAGGCGGTATGCGACCGAAGCTGCGCGCGACGAAGCGCGGCTGTTCTGCGATGATCTGGCAATGATGCCGCTGGAAGCCGTGGAACGTTCCGCCGCGGCATGATCGCCGCTTAGGCGCCCGGCACCAGCGAGGGCGCCAGGATGCTTTCCAGATAATCCGGCCGGAAGCTGTTTTCCTTGACCAGGAATTCGTCGGTGACCTCGCGCAGCCGTTTGGTCAATTGGGCCGCGACTTCGAGCACGTCGGGCCGCGCATATTCGCGCGTGATGGCGCGCACCGCGTCGACGTGCTGATCGACCAGCCCGATCGGGATGCGGGACATCTCCGGCGTGTGCTCGAGCAGGCGGCACAGGCTGTTGGCCACGCCGGCGACGGCCGGGTAGCCGAAAGTTTGCGCTTCGCCCTTGATGTCGTGCGCCGCATGAAACAGCTTTTCGTGGGTTTTTTCGTTAAAGCCTTCCTGCCTGACGACCTGGCGGGCGGCTTCAAGGCGCGCGCACTCGGCTTCCATCCAGTTGCCGAATTCGCTCGACAGCTCCGCAAGTGCTGCTTCCGCGCGTGCGACCGGATCGTCGGCCGTTCCGGTCGCCGCTCCAACGGCCTTGCGCAGCTCGTGCGGCGGGGTGATCACTTCGTGATCGGCAAACGTCGCAACCGATGGCGAGTCGTCCTTACGCCGAGACATTGTCAGACCTGCTCCTCAACCATCACACCAAAGCCCGCGCCTTTTCGAGCAACGGCTGTTGCCGGGTTATTTCCGCCTTGCCGCCCTTGCGCCGTTCCGGCCCGGCGTAATTCGGGTTGACGTTGCGGCGCCGGTCCGGTCCGAAATAGTTCTGGGTCTTTACGAACGGACGCGGATTGGCGACGACATTGAAGATACGCTCATAGAGCGATTTCGCCGATATCGGCTTGGCCAGAAATTCCGTGACGCCGGCGTCACGCGCGCCGACGATGCGTTTCTTCTCGGAATGGCCGGTCAGCATGATGATCGGCACATAAGGGTTGGCGTTGGCGCCTTGCTGGCGGATCATCTGGGTCAGTTCCAGGCCGTCGAAGATCGGCATGACCCAATCGGTCAATACGATATCGGGGACGTAATGGGTGAAGGCTTCCAGGCCGGCCGCGCCATCCTCGGCTTCGTACACTTCGCGCGTGCCGAATCCATGCAGCAACGTGCGCAAAATGCGCCGCATATGCGCATTGTCGTCAATGAGCAGAAAGCGCAGCCGATTGAAATCGATGCGAACCATCTCAACTCCAGTGCGGCAGGCACCAGCGCACACCGCCGCACTGTCTAAAACGTAAAGATTTGTCGTTAATGGGCGGTTAAGGTTTGCCCCCGCCGTGCCCGCCGGGTCGGTCTCAGCGGCGCGCCGCCTTGCCGGTAATGGTCTTGCTCAGCCAGCTTTCCATGACACCGGCGATGGCATCGCTGTTTTTCTCCAGCATCATCATATGGCCGTTGCCGTGAATTCCGACGTCGGAGAGGTGGATGAAGGTGTTGGCGACGCCGGCCTGGGTCAGGTAGGCGGCGGTGCAATGATCGTAGGAGGCGTGATAGGACGCCTCGGATGAAATGATCAGGATCGGAATGGTCTTGAGGTTCGGCAGCTGGCGGGCCGGCGACGCCTGCGACCAGCAACGGACCAGATCGGGTTTGTCCGGCTTGTCCTGTCGCACGAACGAGAGCTGCTCGCCATCCTTGAGCGGCGGATTGTAGGTCAGCGGAACATCGCCTAGGCCGGAAATCTTGGTCTTGGTGGCATCGCCGAACCAGTCAGGCGCACCTTTGAAATCGACATCGTGCGCCGGAGGCCCGCTGGGTTCGACGGCCACGATCGCTTTGACAAGGTTCGGCCGTTTATCGGCGATCGGCCAACCCATCGCGCCCGATTGCGAGTGGGTGAGCAGGATTGCCGGGCCGATCTTGTCGAGCAGCGCCGCGCCGGCATCGCGATTGAGTTCCTGCTGCTTGGCAAAATCCGTCAGCGAAGGGAATTGCGTTGCGTAAAATGCGTCGAAAGCCGGATCGCCCGGGTTTGCCGCGCCGGGCCATTGGCTGTGCAGGTGCGCCTGCGGCCAGAGATTATATCGCTCCGGTGCGGCGAAGCGCTGCAAGGTGCGATTGAGGTCGGGCGGCGTCACCGGCCCGTAGCTTTGCGTCCAGTAGCCGGCGCGGCCGCGGGCGACCTGATCGACGACGTAGACCGCATAACCGCGGCGCAGGAAATATTGGGCCCAGCCTTCACGGCCGTCAGGCGTGCCGGTGAAATTGGTGCCGGTCTGGCTGCCGCCGTGAATCATCACGATGGGATAGGGATGTCTGAGTTTCTGCGGAATCTGGAATTCGGCGTAAAGCTGCCCGATCATCGGCGAGCCGGGCAGGGAGGTGTCGATCTTGCCGCCGGCAAACACGTAACCTGACTTGGCGATCACCAGCGGCGCGTCCGCAGCGTCAGCATCGCGCGATGCGCTCCATGGCAGCGCTGCGAGACAGGCCGCTGCAAGCCTGCGAATAATCTTCATGCGAAATCCGTCCTCGGTATCCATCCGCGCGTCTCCCGGTATTTTTCTTTATCGCGCAACTGTAGAGCGGCGCGGGAGACAGGACAACGATCGCGACAAGTCCGTGGGCAACGGCCCATGCGTACGGCGACAAGGCCCGATCAATAGCCGAACTGTTCGCCGAGAATGCGCTCGTCGAGACTGTGATGCGGATCGAACAGCAGGTGCATGTCGATCGAATGATCCATGTTGATCTCGACCGAGCGGACTGAGCGCACCTCGTCATGGTCGGCAACGGCGGCGACCGGGCGCTTGCCGGAGTCGAGCACTTCGACGGTGACTTGCGCGCGATCGGGCAGCAGGGCGCCGCGCCAGCGGCGCGGACGGAACGGACTGATCGGCGTCAGGGCGAGCAGCGAAGCGCCGATGGGAATGATCGGGCCTTGTACTGAAAGATTATAGGCCGTGGATCCGGCGGGCGTCGAAAGCAGCACGCCGTCGGCGACGAGATCCGCCATCCGCTCCTTGCCGTCCACCAGGATGCGCAGCCGCGCCGCCTGATAGGTCTGGCGGAACAGCGACACTTCGTTGATGGCGCGATGCCGGTGCACGCGGCCCGCTGCGTCACGCGCGCGCATCACCAAAGGATGAATGATGGTGACATGAGCGGCGGCGAGCCGTTCCGAGAGTGCGTTCTCGGAAAATTCGTTCATCAGAAAGCCGACGGTGCCGCGATGCATTCCGTAGATCGGCTTGCCGGAATTCATGAACCGTTGCAGGGTCGCCAGCATGAAGCCGTCGCCGCCGAGCGCAACGATGACGTCCGCGGTATCCGGCCGGGCGTCGCCATAACGCTTGGCAAGCCGGGCCCGCGCTCGCTGCGCCGCGGGCGCATCGCTGGCGACGAAAGCTACGCGGTTGTATCGGGAGCCTGGTCGGCGCTTTTGCATTTGATTTCTTAAAGTATGCAGTGCGATGCCGAAATAAGGGTGAATACGGGAGGCGGAATTGGAACGTGCGGTGCTGCTCTATACGACCTATCCATCCATTGTCGAGGCGGAGCAGGCGGGCCGTGCTTTGGTCGAACGGCGGCTATGCGCCTGCGTCAATATCCTGCCCGGCATGGTTTCGCTCTACTGGTGGCAGGACAAGATCGATCGCGGCGAGGAAGTCGTGATGATCATCAAAACCAGGGCCTCGCTTGCCGAACCGGTGCGTGCCGCCGTCAAGCAGATGCACTCTTATAGCACGCCTGCCATTGTTGTGCTGCCGGTCGAAAACGTCGATCCGGATTATCACGCGTGGATCGTTGCCGAAACGGAAGCGAAAACGTCGTGATGCGCGCGCGTATGGCGCTCCACCTGTGCATCTTGGCCGCAGCGGTCGTTACTGTAATGGACGAACGGACATGAATGTGGGAAGCCGGATCGTGTGCGGCAGACGCGCGTCCTTTTAGAAGGTTCCGATATGAAGAAGTTGCTTGGTCTTGTTTGTGCAATCTGTGGTCTCACGGGGCTCGTAGCGGCTTCATATGCGGAAACCTATCCGAGCCGCACGATCAAGATCGTCGTTGCCTATCCGCCGGGCGGCCCCACCGACACCGTCGCGCGCGTCACGACGCAGGGGTTGGGGGAAGCGCTCGGTCAAAGCGCTATCATCGAAAACATTGCCGGCGCCGGCGGCAGGATTGGCGCCCGCGATGTCGCGCGCGCGGCGCCTGACGGCTATACGCTGTTTGTCGGCGGCACCAACGACAACGCCATCACGCCGCTGATCTACAGCAATCTCGAATACAATCCGGCGAAGGATTTCACTGCGATTGCGGCGCTGGCGGTGGATTCAAACGCGATTGCCGTTAACCCGGCGGTGCCTGTTCATACGCTGGCGGAGCTTGCGAGCTATTCGAAGGCCAATCCCGGAAAGGTCACCGCGGGAGGAACAGTCGGTATCGCACCGCATCTTCTGCTGGCCTATTACATCGCCAAAAGCGGCTCCGACATCATGTACATCCCGTACAAAGGCGGTGCACCGGCGATGACCGATGTGCTGGGCAACCAGATCCAGGTCTTCGGCAGCGCCAAGTCGATCCTGTTGCCGCTGGCGCAAGCCGGCAAGTTGCGATTGCTCGCGGTCACGAGTGCAAAGCGCTGGCCGGAAATGCCCGACGTGCCGACCATGCGCGAGAGCGGCTACGATCAGTTTCCGACCGAGGTCTGGTTCAACCTGATGGCGCCGTCGGCAACGCCGGCCGACATCCTGGCCAAGCTCAATGCCGCGGAGAATGCGCGGCTGCAATCGCCGGAAGTGCAAAACGCGCTTGCCAAGCTTGGGCTCGAGACGCGGACCTTCACGCAAAAAGATCTCAACGATCTTCTGGCCAAGGAGCAAGTGCTTTGGCAGGAGGTCGCTCGCACCTCCGGTGTGCATCTTGAATAATTAAATGAAAGCCCCGCCGGGCGTTCGCGCGGCGGGGCAAAAAGACCTGAAGACTTCCAAATCGGATCAGGACGTCTGCTTGGTCAGCACGTCTGCTTAGTACGTCTTGGTGCCGTCGATCACCGCTTTGAGCTCGGTGTATTCGCGGCAATCGGTGCCGCAGATCGACGCGACCTTTTGCAGGTCGTCCTTGGCCTTCAGCAGATTGCCTTGCTCGGCCTGCCACATGCCGTAGTAGGACCAGGTCAGCGCGTGGTTGGGGTCGGCGGCAAGCGCCTTGTCGTACCAGTACCTGGCGTCGTCGTAACGGCCGAGCTTGCGGCTGGCGTAGCCGATCAGCGTCGCCACGTCGGGATTGTTGTCGTAGCCCATCGCGCGCAACGCGGCGATGCCGCCTTCATAGTCGGCCTTGTCGTAAACCAGCGCATAGGCCTTGTGCCAGCCGCTGTAGAAATCCTCGAGCGAGCTGTTTTTCTGCGATTTTGATTTCTGCGACTTTGGCTTCTGCTTCGACGACGTGCTGCCGCCGGACTGTTGGCCGCTTTGCGGCGGCGACGGGCTGCCGCTTTCGATGGCTTTGGCGAAATCCGGCGCGCCGATGGCGGCGCTCAAGAGAAGGGCGGCGGCAAGCAAGGATGGTCTTTGCATGGTCTCCTCCGGGGCTGAATGGCAGTGCACCAATAACACCGAAATGTGGCGTTTCATCCCGCTGCCCGGTACCGCCATTACCGAAAGTTCACGTAGATGAACGGCGGCTGCTGCCGCACTTCAGGGCGCATTCAGTGCCGGGGCCGTAAGACTCACCTCGACAATCGGCGCGATCGCCCAAGGTCGGCGCCGGATAACAATAAGGAGAATGCCATGTTGAGGAACTTTACCGCCGCGCTGATTGCAACCGCTCTGGTTGCAGGCCCAGCTTTCGCCGCACAACCTTCCGTTACGACCGCCGCCGCGCCTGCGGCTCCATCCGCGGCGTCGAGCCCGCAGACTGCCGCCAAGCCCGTGAACACCGCGAAACCGCTGAAATCCGCCAAGCACGTCCGCAAGCCGACGCGGCACACGGCCCATACCGCCGCTCATGCCGTCAAACCCGGCACGGCGAAGACCGTGAAGTCGCCTGCGTAAATGAATTGCTTGCGGCCCGGTGTCTCAGGAACCAGTGATGAGGTCGGACACCGGATCGTATGCACCGACTTGCGGGTGTTTCAATTGTTCGCCGTTCGCCCGCAAGTCGGACCAAAGTCGTCCCCGGCCGGTGCGGCGTGTGCCGCGCTGAACATCAAATAACAATGCCGTCGGGATCAAGGAGGCCGGCCATCAGCCGGCCTCCGATCTTTTTGGAGCTAGAGCGTCGGCTGCCACGGCAGCGGCACGTGTTCGTAGCCGCTCGCGGTCTTGGTGAGATGGCCGCAGGCCGGGAAGGGGAAGTGATAGCCGGTCACCAGCATGCGGTCGGCGGCGGCGCGGTCGAACAGTTTCTTGCGTGTCGCGACCGCTTCCGCGCCATCGATATCGAAGGCGGCCTGCCAGTTCGGATGGCGGGCGAAGATCGCAGGGTGCTGCGCGGTATCGCCGAGCACCAGCAGCGACTGATCGCCGGAGTGAATGGCAAAAACCGTGTGGCCCGGCGTGTGGCCTGCGGCCGGCAGGGTCTCGATTCCGGGCGACACTTCCTTGCCGGGGTCGAAGCGCGACACCTGCGGCGCGATGTCGGCGAAAATCCGGCGCTGATTGCGGAAGGTCAGTTTCAGGTCGTCGGGCGCTGCATTGAGATTGGCGTCGTCCATCCAGTACGCCCACTCCGGCGCCGGAACCATGATCTCGGCGTTGGGAAAGACCAGGGCGTTGTCCTTGTCCTTGATGCCGTTGATGTGATCGGGATGAAAATGCGAGATGACGATCTGATCGACATCCTTCGGCGCAATACCGGCGGCCGCAAGGTTGTCGCCGATCATTCCCGCGGTCGGCGAAATCTGGCCGCCGGTGCCGGTATCGATCAGCACCAGCTTCTTGCCGGTATTGACGATCAGCGTCGTGAACGGCGTCTCGAGCTTGTCATGCGGCATGTAGGCGGCATCGAGCGCATGCTCGACCTCGGCGAACGGCGCATTGCGGATGAACTTGTCGGTGATCGGCCGATACCAGATGCCATCATAGAGCGCGGTCAGCTCGAATGAACCGATCTTGTAGCGGTAGATGCCGGGAGCCTGCTTGCCGTTGGGCGCAATCTCCGCGTCCGCCGGGTGCGCGCCGGAGAGGGCAGCGACGGCGGAGCCGGCCAGCAGCGAACGTCGGGTCAATGACGGCATAGCGGTTCAACCCCTGCGTCCTGATCTTATTCCCCTGCAGCGCCCGCGCTGTCGAACGCCGGCAGAAGGCCATAGGAAAGTTGACGCAGAAGCATGGTAAGATTGCGATGATGAAAAATTGCCTGATCGCAATCCCGATTGCGCTACTGGCCGCTTCGGCCGCCGGCCCGTTGCCGGTGCACGCCCAATCGGCCGATGTCGTGCTGTGCGACCGGCTCGCCGCCGATCCGGCCGATCCGGACAAGCCGGCCGACGTCAAAGGCGTTGCGACGATCGCGCCGTCCGACATTCCGACGGCGATCAAGTATTGCAGGATTGCGGCGAAGGCATCGCGCCGGACCTTGTTCGAGCTCGGTCGCGCCTATGCCGCCAATCGGCAATTCAATGAAGCTGCGGCGGCGTATCGCCAGGCTGCCGACAAGGGCAGCACCGCCGCCATGGTCGAGCTTGGCTTGTTGCTGGAGAACGGCACCGGCGTCGCCAAAAATCCCGATCAAGCCCGCAGCCTGTTCGAGCGCGCCGCCGCCGCCGGAAATCCGCGCGGCGCGACCAGCCTGGTTGCGCTTTCAGGCAGCGGAGGATTGCCGTCCGATCCCGCCGAAGCCAGGAGCATGCTGCAGAAGGCGGCGGAAGCGAATTCCGCCGAGGCGCAATTTCAACTTGGCGTCTTGTATGCGGAAGGCACTGGTGGACCGAAGGACGATGCCGCGGCACGCGCATTGTTCGAAAAGGCCGCGGCGCAAGGACACGTCGAGGCGCTGGACTGGGCCGGCAACTTTGCCGAAAACGGCCGCGGCGGTCCGAAAAACGCCGATGCCGCAAAAGCGTACTATCAGCAGGCGGCGGCGCTCGGTAACGAAGATGCAAAGGCGGCGCTGGAACGCTTGAAATGCCCTTACGTTGTGAAGGACAAGCGCGGGAAAGTGGTGAGCACCCTTTGCTTTTAACAAGCGCATTGCCGATATGGCCGTTCGCATGTAGGACCTGTGCGCCTGCAGCCGAGCAAGCCTGAATCAAGAAAGCCCGACATGTCAAAAGAAGAAATGCGCGCCGAAGCCGAACGCCTGATCAAAGAGGCGATGGAGCGCAAGACCGTCAGCATCAAGCAGGGCAATACCCGGATCGAGGCGGTATGCGGCAAGTGCGGCGCACCCAATCGCGTCACCGCGGAACACGGACAGACCCGCGTCGTCTACAAGTGCAAGGAATGCGGTCAGCAGCAACGCACGCTGTAGTCGCGCGCTGGATTTTTTCGGCACGATTCGCCGAAGGCCGCGGAGGACGTTTCATGAAAGGGTTCCGAGAAATTTCCATCCTCGCGATGATCTGCCTTTCCGTTCCGGCGGTTGCGGCCGAGATGCCGCCGCGGAAAGCCGGCCTGTGGGAGATCAAGACCAATACCGGGAACCCGAATGTTCCGCAGGTTTCGGTCCGTCAATGCGTCGACGCGTCCACCGACAAGATGATGCAATCGAATGCGGGATCGCCCGGCGCACCGCGCCAGTGCACGCAAACCAACGTGCAGAAGTCCGCAGACACTGTAACGGTTGATTCCACTTGCACCGTCGCCGGCAAAAGCACGACGTCGCATATTGTCGTGAACGGAAGCTTTGACAGCGCCTATACGATGACCGTGACCGTGCAAAGCGGCCGCACGGTGACGATGACGGCCAAATGGCTCGGCCCGTGCGCCGCAGATCAGCGGCCGGGCGACATGATCATGTCCAACGGCATGAAGTTCAACATTCTGGATGCCCAGAAGGGCGGCGCGCCGGGTATGATGATGCCGCCGCAGCAGCGGTAAGCTGCATCGAGCAAAGCGCGGCCTCTTTGGACGCAGACAGCCGAAACGTGGCGCGCCTAATTCCCTGGATATAAAGTTTTGCAACCCAGCCCGCCGGCGCGCGACGAGTTGCTTGACCGCGTTCGCCCAATGCGCGGTCGACATCCTCCTACGATTGGGGGAGGCGAGGCGAGATGAATCCGATTATACCGGCGGCCGAGGGGCATTTTGAGTCGTGTGCTTCACAGGAGGCAACCATGAAGCCGACAGCAGCGATCCTCTGCCTTTTCTTCGCGGTTACAACGATCCCGATCATTGCCAACGCCGGCCAAGCCAAATCTTCCGCTGCCCCGGCCTCTCATCCAAGCGGCAGTCAAAGCTCCGGCGCAAGCGCGGCCAAGGTCAAGACCAACGATCTCCACATTACCAAACATTTGGATAAAAGTTCGCCATGGCTCTTCGGTGCTGGACCACCGAAAGCTCCGGTCACCAGCAAGTAACGCGCGGAGATGGCCGCCCGCGCCGGTTTCGAGCCGCAAGTGGTCCACGCCTAACACGGGTGAGTGCCGGGCCGGCCCCCGCTGGCTCGGCTTTTTCCAGAGCAGATCGAAAGCTATTCGTGATACGCTTCGCCCCACATGGCCCGCAAATTACCCAACAAGCCTAAATTGACCGATCCGGAACGCTATAAGCGGTTCGTGGAAATGGCGATGGAAGTGGACGCTTCGCCGGACGCCAAGGATTTTGAGCGTGCCTTTAAAAAGGTCTTAGCCGACCAAGCAAAGCCTAAGCCTCAGCGCGGATGAGAGACCTCGGCGTTGCCATCGCCCACGATCGCGGGTGCGTTAGGCTAGCTTCGTTGGCAAGTGAATGAATATCGCTCGCCGGGTTTTAGACCCACGTAGCCCTTTGCTTGCTGCCCGGCGGCGCCGCACTCTTGCTGCGAGGAATACGTACGCCCGGTGTTTACGGTGTGAACGTGGCCATTCAGGATGAAGTGCAAAATCAATACGAAACTCATCCCTGTCCCTGCGGATTTGCTTGTTGAATTGCGTCAGTAGGACTTGAACCTGCAACCTTCCGCTGCGTCTTGTCAGGGACTACAGCATGTCGAAAGCCGGAACTCTATCCGATTGAACTGCGGCGCTGATTGATACTCTGTGATTCTCGGCCTGACTGCAGCGGCGGGCCGCGTTAGCACGGGTCTTTCAACGGCTTATCAACAGTATACGGCACGCACTCAAGCTGCAGCACGATTTGCAGCGCCACGCTGACGTTTGCTGGATCATTGCCACGGGCGCAGGCTTGCAGCGTTTTTTCGACGCAGTGCCAGGTCGAATGCCCGCGTCGCTCTTTTGGAATGGGTTCCCAGTAGGCCACATCGCGCAAACTGAAATTGGCAGGCTCTCCGCTCATGGACAGAGCGTATGCGCGCGGCGCCGAAACGCCAGCCGCTAGGGATTGGGGTGCGTGACAGAAGTTGGCGCTAACTGCGAGAGGATCTGAACCATTCAGACTGCCAGCTGTGCGCCCAACCGCGCACGTCTGGAAGAGCGCCGGGTTTCAAGTCGAGGTGCCTCACCATGGCCTCACAGAACGCTTCCATTTCCTTTTCAGTCAGCGGCTTGGTCAGCTGCTGTTTACGGAGCTTCGCTTCTACCTCGCTTTTCGCTTCATCGTGGGGCGTGCGGTAATCGTCATCGGACTCTCGCATTCGGAAACTCCTGACCAGCGAGCAACGGCTTTGCAGACACAGTGCAGACATAGACCATTTAGTCGCCTGATATAATCGTGGCCTGAGTATTTGATTTATTTTGTGAGCGCACCAGGCTAAGTCGCGTTGAATATCGCGTAAGCCCCGAAGCCGCATCCCGCTATGAACAGCGCGAGGGAGAGCCAGACGGGAATTAGAGCGGCGGCACGCCACTCGCTTTACGGCTACTTTTGCCGCCGGTCCGGAACTAGCCACTAAAAATAGCCACTAAGTAGCCAGTCGATTTCAAAAGTAGCAAAGAAAAGCAGTAAAGCGCGGCCCCGCTTCCCATGCGCTTCCCAATCCCGATTTCTGGGAAGCAGCGCGCAGTAGGAAATTAAAAAAGTTCCTGCTTTTACTGGTGCCGGATGAGAGAATCGAACTCCCGACCAACGGTTTACAAAACCGCTGCTCTACCGCTGAGCTAATCCGGCTTTATTGGGCTTTCTATACGGTCGCAATCCATTTTGCCACTGGATTGCTACCGCGATACTGCCGGCCTGCGCGTTGCGTGGTTACTCGAAATATTCGCGGTGTCCAAGCCACCAAACCGACACTTCAATGCTTCTAAAGCATTTGCTCTGGCGACTGAGCCACTGGGCAAAGCCAAAGCCCGGCGCAGGCTCGTAACCGGCACAGCGGCGCTGCTGGAGTACACCTTGCTCGCTGGCGCTCCCGCGTTTTCGCACTGCTTTTTGACGGTGATGACGAAACTCAGGGTTTTGTGAGATCGCTCTGTCGCTCACGGCGCGCGTTATTGGCCAAAGCGGTCGCACATTGAAGCTGGATAAAAGTTTCCCCCTGGACAAGGCCCCGGTGGGGGCCAGGGCCTTAAGGGCGACCTGCCGGTCTTTTTTGTACGGTACGCCCTCGGCGCTTCATTGTTTCAGCGCGACGCTGATGTTTTTCTGGATCGGTAAAAGGGCCTTTGGAACCAGCGTGGGGGACATCAGGTTACCTTGCGGGGGCCAAGGAGTGCAGCAGTGAAAAAAAATCTTCTGACCCTCTTGGCGATGGCGGTCTTAACGGCCACATCGATCGCGGCTTCTGAGGCTAAATCAACCCGGCCTCCGCCTCCGGATCAGGTCTATTATGACACCGGTTGCCGGAATGTAATCACGCACCGCGTCGCTGAATCGGGCGAAGTGGTGACTAAGCAAAGCCGCACCTGCTACTAACTGAGAAAATCATTTCCCTCGGTTGGCCAGCTCGTGCTCTAGCGGCAGGCCCGGTTGCCTTCTGTTGGTAGGCTGTTATGCGCTGTGGAGTTCTACTTTTCGCCGCTGCAGTCGGCTTCAACGTCACGGCGACATCAGCGGTAACGTATGCTGCCTGTAACGATCGCTGTCAGGAACGTTGCGCTCAATACTCTGGCCGGCAATCAGTCCAAAACTGCATCGAGCTTTGGTCTTGCATCAACGAGAACTACCCGGGAACGTCGGCACTGTACGCAAACCAGCCGCCGCCCCCGGAATGTAAGGACTTGTTCAAGCCAGAACGCTGAATGTCCTTACGAACAAGCCTGTTGGGCTAGGCCGTCTACTCATAAAATCAGGATGTCCGCTTTACGCCCAATCGCGACCGCATAGTGGCGGCGCCTCCGACCATGATGCCAACTGCCAAGATGAGTATGCGCCCAGTTCGACCGGTCGCTTCCTCACTGGGGGCCGGCCTCCAGTATTGAAATCGAAGAGGCCGTCGAAATGATGCGCGCCGGCGCGAAACCTGCGGACGCGAACAACTGGTGAAAGTCTTCTACGCTGCGCTCGCGCGCTTGTCCAAACATGGCCATCACATGGGTATCTATCAAATAAGTAGACGGATCCTCGCACTCGAAATCGATAATCTGTTCACATACAAGCAACAAAGACCTGTGTCCCATCGCGGCGCGACAGGCCCGGAGAATTTTAATGCAGTCTGGGTCTGACCAATCGTGCAACACCTTTACCAGCAGGTAGATGTCGGCACCCGCGGGAATCCCGTCGAAGAAACTGCCGCCCTTTGCATCGATCCGCCCCGCCATCAAATCGGTTGGTGTCAGTGCACTGACTACGTCGGCTCGATCGTATATCAGACCGCGGCTACCAGGGGATTTGGCAAGGATTTGACGCAACGTGGCACCGCTTCCGCCGCCGATGTCAGCTATCAGGGCTGCGCCAGAGAAATCGTACGCCGCCGCCAAACTGGCATGCCTATCGTTGGGAATGTTCGCCATCATCTCATCGAAGACGCGCGCCTCTTCCGGATGCTGGCGCAGGTAATCGAAGCGGCCGACGTTCCAAGCTGACCGATGCGGTACACCGTCTGTCATGGCTGCATCCAGTTCGCCCCAAGCATTCCACGAACCGCGACTGGTCCAAAAGCGGGCTGCGTAATGCATGCTGTTGGAAGTGTCAGTTCTCAGTAATCGCGAGCGCGCGGTGTGTGAGACATTCCCCTCCGTGTCAATTCGAAATACGTCGAAAGCGGCTAGCAGGCGGAGGACCCGAAGGAGAGGTTCGGGCGATATGGCACATGCGGCAGCAACCTCCTGAACACCGATCGAATGATCCTTCGGAATGATGTCCGCAATGCCGAAATCCGCCACCAGTCGAAGCGTTCTCGACACCTGAAATCCACGTAACAGCAGGTCGAGCTCGTCACGCTCTGTTCTCGGCATTTTGGTCACGCGCTCAATGCTCCATTTTGGACACCGAGAAATTTATGTTTGTCGCGCTAGCCGCGGGAACCTCATCTCTGCCGCGTTGGGATCCCGGCTGTTCTTCCCAGCACAACGAGCCGTTCCCTGTTTTCTGCTAAATAGGCCGCAAACTCCGCGGTTGTGGCCCCATGGGCGGTCTGCCCGACAACCGCAAGCCGCTGCCGGACGGCCGGCTCGTTCGCTACGGTCATGACATCCGCCGCAATCCGCTCTCGGATGGCAACAGCCATTCCGCGCGCGCCGAAAAAGCCGCAGAGACCTTCCATCGTCAATTCAGGAAAGCCGAGCTCGGTGACACTGGGGACCTCAGGTGTTACAGCAGCGCGCCGTGGACTGGCAACGGCGAGAAGCCTTGCTCGGTTCGCCTGCGCCTGAGGAATCAGGACGCTTAGCGCATGAACAAAAAGGTCCAGTCGACCTTCTCCGAGATCTTGAAGGGCTGGAGCCAGGTCGCGATAAAAAATGGAATTGATTTCCAGACCTGAAGCTTTGAAGAAAGCGCCGAACACATATGGCGGGAGTCCTGGTGAGCTTGCCCAGTTTAGCTTTGCTGGCGATGCCCGCGCCCTCTGAACGAGATCCGTCAGTGATTGGATCGAGCTTTGCTCGGATGTCGCTATCCCCAGAACTATCTCGGAAGCGGGAGAGATAGGCACCAGATCGTTTACAGGATCGTACGGAAGTTTTTCAGTTTGAACCGCGTGAACTGTGGCAACAGCGGAGATGGCAAATAGCAAGGCATGGTCGTCGTGCAAATTGATGAATGATGAGAACTCCTATGACTCCATCGGCACCGGGGCGGTTTTCAACAATGACAGGTTGCGCCCACAGAACAGATAAGCGTTCGGCAAAAAGTCGTGCCGTGAAATCCGCAGCGCTCCCCGCTGGTACAGGTACAATCAGCCGCACATTCCGGTCCGGCCAGGCGTTGCCAGAACTACAAACAGACAGGCACAGAAAGACAGTCACGACGAAGCCTGCAAACGCACGATACATCTGGCTACCCGTTCTCTGCTGTTGGGACTTTTCGTTTACGTCGTCCTGCGCCGGGACGGATATATTTCTCGTTTGCGGATACGATCTGGAGCATCAGTTCGATGAAGCTTTTGCGGTCGTTCGGCGCCAAACAGGCAAGTAGCTTGCCTTGGCTCGCCAAAGCGCAAGGAAGCAACCGTTTGCGGGTTTGAAGCCCTGCGCGCGTACATCGCAGTTTCCATACCCTGCGGTCCCTTTCGTCGGAGAGCCTTTCGACCAAACCTTTCGATTCAAGTTGGTCGACAAGCCGCCCCGTGTTGACGCGGTCAATGCTGACGATATCCGCTAAGCGGCTTTGATCGACGTCGGGGTGATTTTCAATAATGGTCAGAACGGCCCATTCCGATAGCGACATATCTTCGCCTTCAAATGCCTCGGTGATGATCGCCGTAGAGATCATCTGCAGGCGGCGAATGAGGTATGCGGGAATGCGCTGGTAAGGAGTGCCACGCCCCCATGCAGAAGGCTTCAAAAGCTTGCCGGTCGTGAGCCCATCCATACAATTATTATTGTAACAATTATTACCATTGTCAATGGACGGTCGGCCACGCGGCGTCCTCCTCATGGGCTGCTCACACTAACCTGCAATCGCATGCCTTCAATTGGAGGCGAGCCGAACGCCGTCACATTCGATGTCCGTTCCGGCTCAAACTCGACAAACTCAAAGTGAGCCGCTCTTGGGTGAATAGCGACAAATGCGCTGCCGCAGAATCGGTTGAGATCGGGTGACAGGCCGTGATTCAAGCACCAAAACCGTGGGCTCGAATCATGCGCTACGAACTGACCGACCTTGAATGGACGGCAATCTGGCCGAAGCTGCCGAACAAGCCGCGCGGCGTGCCACGGGTGAACGACCGGCGCGTCCTCAATGGCATCTTCTGGGTATTGCGATCCGGAGCACCATGGCGCGACCTGCCCGACGACTTCGGTCCGTACACCACCTGCTACAACCGCTTCGTTCGCTGGCGGCGGGCTGGCGTTTGGGCGGCCATGATAGCAACGGTCTGCCCGTGCGTCTCGCGCTGACCGCCGGCGAGGCACATGACAACCGGCTCGCGGACAAACTGCTGTCGCGCTTGAAGTCCGGATCAATGCTGCTGGCAGATCGCGGTTATGATGCCGACTGGATCAGAGCCCCTGCCGCGAGGAAGGGCGCGCTGGCCAATATCCCGCCGAGATGCAATCGCAGCGAGCCTATCTGCTTTAGCCCATATCTGTATCGAGCCCGCAATTTGGTCGAACGGTTCTTCAACAAGATCAAGCACTGTCGCCGGGTCGCAACCCGCTACGACAAGCTGGCGGCGAACTACCTCGCTTTTGTTCAGCTTGCGTCGATCAGGCTATGGTTGCGCGTTAATGAGTCCACGTCCTAGTCCGGCGCCGAGCAGGCGTGCCTGCACGGTTAAGGGTTGGGCACATGGCGTGATGCCTTGTTTAGTCGGCGCCGCCTTGTTTGTGGATTTTTGCATAATCGCTTCGGCATTGGGCGTAGGCAGACGATCCCGGCTGGTAACCAAAAGAACGGCACCTTGTGTCATCGATTGAGTCAAAGCCTTTCGCCGTTTCGGTCGCCATTTCCTTTTCTTCTTTTTTAGCGTCGACGTCGCTCATGCCGCTGCCGGCGCAGCCTGTGAGATAGGCCGCCAAAACAAGGATTAGCATCACCGAAAAGGCTTTCATCACCTGTCTCAAGACCTGTCTCACGCATTTCTCGATATGCTGCCACTTTTGCTGGCGGCTAGCTACCTTTATGAAAACGGTTACGGGGTTCGCCAGGACCGGGTCGATGGTATGTCAAAGCCGCTGCTGGCGGTGATCAATCGACTGCCAGGATGATCAGGCAGATCGACTTCCGGCAGCAAGTGATAAGTGCGCGGCAAAAGTAGCACTGCCGCTCGCGTCGCCCACGCATTGACGCTCAGTTTTCGTGAACTTCGTGGATTGCGGCCGCGCCGCGGCGCCAGTAGCCCGCCGCGCGCATCCATTTTGGATTGGCGCAGTGATTGGCGATGAGCAGGCGGCGCAGCTCCTTGGCGACCAGCGACTCGCCCGCGACCCAGGCGTAGTAATCGCCGGCAGGCATTTTCAACGATGACAGTGCCTTCGTTAGTGTCTCGCTCTGGCCGGCTGCCGCGCCATGGCGGTGCGCCCAGGTCACCGCCGCGTCGGTCTTGGTTTCGAATTTGATTTCGTCGGCGGGGCCATCTACTTCGCAGAGCACGATGACTTTCGTTCCGGCCGGCAGCTCGGCGAGCCGCCGCGCGATGGCCGGCAACCCGGTCTCGTCGCCGATCAGCAGATGCCAGTCATAAGTGGTCGGGATGATGAACGAACCGCGCGGGCCGCCGATGGATAAGGTCTGGCCCGGCTTCGCCTGCGCGGCCCAGCGCGTCGCCGGACCGGCGTCGTGAATGGCAAAATCGATGTCCAGCGTGTTGCCAGTACGATCATAGCGGCGCGGGGTGAAATCACGGCCGAGCGCATTGGGGACGCCTTCGGCGTTCGTCGTGCCGTCCCGGAAGAACAGCTTCACGTGATCGTCGAAGCCGAGGCTGGTGAAGCCTTCGAGATCGCCGGTCAGCGTGACGCGGACCATGTGCGCGGCAATTTTCTCGACCTGCTTGATCGTCAGCGTGCGCCGGCGCGCCTCGTGGCGCACGCGGCGCGGTGCGCGCGGATCGGCTTGCGGAGCGTCAGCGGTGGCGGGCATGGACATCAGAAAAACTCCGACATTAGAAAGACTCCAGACAAATTCGCGAAGCCCGCAACACGGTTGCGCTTCCATCTGCCAATTTGCAAGCGCCGGTATTGCCAACCCTGAGCTGCAAAAGCCTCATCGCGGATCAACAAAGCAATTAATAAATGTGGCGCGCGCGCCTCATTTTTCGGCGTCCGACAACGGGGCCAAAGTTTGGCGCGGGCGTCCCGCCTGCGGCCACCTGTCATGCAAATGCAGACCGTGATGGCTGCTTGTTTGTTGGTATGAATTGCGTCCCTTTGGCTGCTTAACCCCGCCATAACCGAAACGGTTTGGCGGGGTTTTCGTTTGTTGCTGGAGGGCAAAGCAAAGAGTCGACCATCGAAACCAACTAGGAGTTATGCGTAATGAAGCTGATAACGATTTCCGCCGCTGCACTCGCTACGACCGTCGTGTTTGCGCAATCCGCACAAGCGCGGGAACACCATCGCCACAATGGCCTGCATCGTGATGCATCTCGTCATTGGTCACGCGCGGCCTACTCCGGGCGAAGGCGAGAACTCGGGCAGGAATTTGGGCAACGGTTTGGGCAAGGGTTTGGGCAAGAATTCGGGCAAGAGTCCGGGCAAGGGTCCCGGCAAGGGTTCGCCGGCGGCACTTGGAACGGCACGCAAGCAGAAACATTGCGCGGCGGCCTTGGTCTTGGCGGCCGGCCCTCGGCATGGTGCGGCTGGGAGATGAGGCAACTCGTCGGCAGCGATCCGGGTCCGCAGTTCAACCTGGCGCGCAATTGGGCCCATTGGGGTCAGGCCGGACCCGCCGGCGTCGGCGCCGTCGTCGTCTGGTCGCATCATGTCGGCAAGATCGTCGGACAACAGGACGGCAACTGGATCATCGAATCCGGTAACGACGGCCATGCGCTGCGGACACGGGCGCGTTCGATCGCCGGCGCCATTGCCATTCGCTGGGGATAAAACGTGTCGTGATATCCTCATAAACGAGGATGCCTTTTTGGGGCCGTCCGGGATGCCGGGCGGCCCTTTTGTTATTTTGGCTGGAGGAGGGGTGCGGATCGCCCGCCGACGCTATATTGAGTGCGGCGCGGGTCGCAGTTTGCGATCCAATTTATAAGCAGAGGGCTTTCCCCATGGCTTCCGGACGTCAGTTGCGTCTCGGCGCGTTCATGCGCCCGGCGTCGATCCATACCGGCGCGTGGCGTTATCCCGGCGCGTGGCCGGATATGAATTTCAACTTCGCCCATATCAAGCAATCCATCCAGAAACTCGAGCAGGCCAAATTCGACGCCTTCTTCATGGCCGACCATATGGCCGTGCTCAACATGCCGATTGACGCGCTCAAGCGCAGCCACACTTCGACGTCGTGGGAGCCGTTCACGCTGCTGTCGGCGCTGTCGCAGGCCACCGATCATATCGGCCTCGTTGCGACCGGCTCAACCACGTTCGATGCGCCGTATCACATCGCCCGCCGCTTTGCCTCGCTCGATCACATCAGCAACGGCCGCGCCGGCTGGAACATCGTGACCACTTCCAATCCGGACGCGGCGCTGAACTTCGGGCTCGAGGAGCACATGGAGCACGGCGAGCGCTATAAACGCGCGCGCGAATTCTACGACGTGGTCACCGGCCTCTGGGACAGCTGGGCCGACGACGCCTGGGTCCGCAATGTGGAGGAGGGCGTATTTTTCGATCCGGCAAAAATGCACGTGCTCAACCACAAGGGAAAATACTTTTCCGTCCGCGGCCCGGTGAACATCGCGCGGCCGGTGCAGGGCTGGCCGGTCATCGTGCAGGCCGGCGCCTCGGAGTCGGGCCGCCAGCTTGCCGCGGAGACTGCGGAAGCGGTGTTCACCGCGCAGAGCGATCTGAAAGTCGGCCAGCAATTCTACGCCGACGTGAAGGGCCGCATGGAAAAGCTCGGCCGCAGCCGCGATCACATGAAAATTCTGCCGGCGTGCTTCGTCGTGGTCGGCGACACAATGGAGGAAGCGAAGGCAAAGCGGGCCAAGCTCGACAGCCTGGTCAATTATGCCAATGCGATCGGGTCGCTGTCGATCGCGCTCGGCCATGATGCATCGAAGTTCGACCCCGACGCGCCGCTGCCGGAAATTCCGGAAAGCAATGCTTCAAAAAGCGGACGGGAGCGCGCGATCAAGCTTGCCCGGAGCGAAAACCTCACGGTGCGGCAGCTCGCACAACGGCTCGGCGGCTATTCCGGCCTGGCAATGGTCGGCACGCCGCAGAGCATCGCCGACGAAATGGAAGAGTGGCTGGAGACCGAAGGGTCGGACGGCTTCACCGTCATGTTCCCGTATTTGCCGGGGGGCCTCGAGGATTTCTGCAATCAGGTTGTTCCCGAGCTGCAACGGCGCGGACTGTTCCGCCGCGACTATGAAGGCAAGACGTTGCGCGACAATCTCGGCCTGCCACGGCCGACCAACCACTTCTTCCAGAACTGACGGATTTACTGCACGGCGGCGAAGTCCGTCGCGTTCAGACGCGCGCGCTGCTCGTCGGTCAGTTTCTGCTCAAGACCGGCGAGCGCAACCTGGATGGACACCAACGCCCGCCAGGTGGCGTCGAGCCGCGCCTCGGTCGCTTCCAGCCGTGCCAGCGGATCGGCCGGCAGGCTGACCGGGCAGTGGGCATCAATCTCGTTCGCAGCGTTGTGGAACGCCTGCTTGAGATTGGTCATGGCGTCACGCTGGGCGTCGGTCGGCTCGACGGATAGGGAAATCTGTTCGATGGAGCTGTCGACTTTGGTCGGCGCGGCGGCGCATTCGGAGGCCACGGCGTCGGGCCTGGCGGACGCCATCGTGGCCGGGGGCGGCGCCGAGAACCGGGTGCGCTGCGCATCGGTCAGGGTCTGCTCGAATTCCTGCAACGGCTGGCGGACGATATCGAGCGCCTGAGCGACCTTTTCGATTTGCCATTCCATCAGTTGCAGCCGCGCCGCCGGATCTTGCGGAATATCGGTCGGGCAGGCTTTGGCGAGATAATCGGACGCAAAACCCAGCGCGCCGCCGAGCTTCTGCAGTTGCGGCATCTGCTGGGGCGTCGGCTTCACCTGATTGCGGATACGATCGGCAACGACCGGGCGGTTGCCAAGCTGCGGGCAGGAGGTTGCGGCCTGGTCCGACGCCGGTTTGGCGAACGCCGTCTGGAAGATCGCGTCGTAATTGAACGGCCACGAGGAAGACGGCGAGAAAATCTGGCCATAAAGCGGCGGCAGGGCGAGGACCGGATAAATCAGCGGCGACACCAGTCCGCGCGCTTGAGCCGGACCGGTACTTGCCGTCGCGTCGTCACGCAGGTCGGTGGCGCCATGGCCGCGATGCCAATGCCGGTGGAACGAGGGAATTCCGAAATAAACCGGACCGAGCCTTATTCCGAAGGCCTGGCTTTCGGTTGCGGAAAGCAGAGGGGCGGCGGGGGCGGCGATGGCGGCGATCGCCAGAAGCGCGCCGATCTTTCGCATGATCCGGCACCGTTCGGTTCTGTGGGCCTCGGTCAACGCGTAGTCGACCGTGAAGTTCCATTGCCTTACGGCTGCCATGGATCGCCCGGCTTTTTATCGCCGAGCCGCAGCAGCGGGACAAGGACAAAAGCCAGGGCTGTGCATGCCGCCGAGATCAAAACCAGCGGCGACAGGCTGTGGCCGAAAAGGTGCGTGTACAGGAATGAGCCGACATTGTCGGCAAGCGATGACGCCAGATTGCTGACCGACATCAGCACTGCGAAGGTGAAGCCTTCGGCGCGGGGCGGGCAGTAATCGGCGGCGAGCGTCAGCGACGCCACCGTCGCCAGCATGGCGGCGAAGCCTGAGCAAAAATAAATCACCGCAGCCGAAGCTTCATTGGAAAGCAGCAGGAAGCCCGCGGTCGCGAGCGTGCCGAACAGGATGCTCAGATTGAGCAGCTTCTTCAGCGTCAGCCGGTCGAACAGCCGATGGTAGAGCAATGCGCCGACGACCCAGCCGGCCGAGGAGATCGAGCCCAGGATGCCGATATAGCTCTGCGAGAATTGCAGGCGGTCGGTCATGGTGAAGTAGAGCGGCGTGCTCAGGCCGGGACTGAAATTGTAGAGAAACAGAAAGACCGCGATCAGCCAGAGCTCGCGGCGCCTGAACGAGGCCTTCAGGCCCTTGAATGTGTCCTTCAGTCCTTTGAGATTGATTGCGGCTTTTTGCTCGCGGATGAGGAAGAGCCCGCCGCCGATCACGAGGAATGGCGCGACGGTGACAATCGCGGCGGCGCTGTGCAGCGCGCCGTCCGGCGGTAAGTGCTGAACAAGCTGCCCGCCGAGGATGGCGGCGGCCATGGCCGCGATGTTGAACCAGAGCCATTGCTGATTGACGAAGCTGCCGCTCTCGTGAAGGCGCTGGCCGTTTTCCACCAGCACCGCGCCGCACAGCGTGCTCGAGATCGCCATGGCGTAGGCGGTGACGGTCAGCGCGATGAAGAGGTCGCCGGGAGCCGACAGTCGCGTCGTCCACACGAAGCCGGCGATCGCCGCCGCATTGACCAGGATCAGGTAGCTTTTGCGCCGGTAGCCGAACAGCGGCAGGAAATCGGAAATCAATCCGTAGAGCGGCTTGATGATCCACGGCAGATTGAACAGCGAGATAAACGCCGTGATCTGGAGCGGCGTCCAGCCCTGCGCGGTTTTGAGATAGTAGTTCAACGGCTGGGCGATCAGTCCGCCGACCTGGCCGAGACCTTCGACGACGTAGACCAGGGCGAAGAACAGCAGCAGTTGCCGGGTCGCAGCCCTGTCACCGGCTTGTTGTTTTATGTCGGCAAACCGCGGTTGCTCGTGCATCGGATCGACGCCTGCGGCCGCTGCTGTTGCGACCGCTTGAAATGACAGGCCGGGCTTAGACGCTCGGGATCACGTGCAGGGCCGGAAACAGCATTCCGGCCAGCGTCGGCGGCCACGGGATCGCCAGGAGCTGATCGAACACCACGTAGATCAGCAGCACGACGGCGCACGCCATCGGGATCGCGATCCTCCACGGTTCGCGGCCTTCAAGTCTCATGAAAGAGATAATGAAGATCGGCACCGTCGGGATCAGTCCGATGAGCGCCATGCATGCGGCAAAGCCCGCCATCCAGCCGAAGAACAGAAATCCGCGGGTGATGATGATCCCGGGCGGCAGGTGCGCGGTCTTCGACGCAATGTCCATATGGATTTTTTTCGGGCCTTCGCCGTCTGCTGCCGCCGTTACGCCGCCGTTGCGCTCATGCAAGCCGAATACATCGTTGATCAGGCTCAGTGAGCAGAACAGGATCGCGCCGATGCCGACAATGGTTGGAATGATGCGGGCCGCAAACGACCATTGAAACGATACCGCCAGCATCGCCACGAACAGGCACAACAGCCCGGCGGCGAACAGGTTGCCGAAGGCAAACTGCGGATGGCCCCACTGCAACACCATCTTCTTCAGTCCGCCGTGGCTCCGGACGTCCTGCAACAGCGGCCGCAGCAACGACAGTCCGGCCAAGACGAACATGACGACGACAACCGGCCGCAACATCCAGGAGATGCCATAACGCTCGATCGAGATGAACATATAGCGCTCGATCACCTCGCCGAGGATGAAGCCGAGCACCAGCGGCGGGCGCGGCCAGCGGAAGTGCTTCATCGCCCAGCCGAGCATGCCGAAGAACATCAGCGAGAAGACGTCGCCCCAGTTTCGCGATGCTTCGAACGCGCCGATATAGATCAGGCTCAGCACCCCCGGCATGAACAGCGTGTAGCGCAGCGTTGCGACCTTCGCGAGCTGGCCGGAGAACGCGAAGCAAAGACCCGAGCCGAGGATGTTGGCGATCGCGATGCTCCACACCATCGAATAGGTGATGTCGAGATGCTTGGTCAGCATTTCCGGCCCGGGAACGAGGCCGTGAATGAGGAATGCGCCGAGCAGGATCGCCATGCCGGCGCTCGACGGCACGCCGAACGCCACCGTCGGCACCAGCGCGCCGCCTTCGCGGGCATTGGTCGCGCTTTCGGCTGCAATCACACCGCGCACGTCGCCGGTGCCGAAGGTTTTCGCCGCGCCTTTCTCGGTGCGCAGCGCGTGGCCGTAAGAGATCCAGTCGATCACGGAAGCGCCGATGCCGGGAATGGCACCCATAGCCGCCCCGATCCACGAGCAGCGCAGGATCAGGAACCAGTTATCCAGGCAATCCCGAACGCCGAGCATCATCCCGGTCTTGGTGTCGAGCGTCATACCTTGCTGCACGACGGCGGTGCGCCCGATGGCGAGGTCGCACAGTTCCGGCAGCGCGAAGATGCCGAGCGTCAGCGGCACCAGCGGCAGGCCGTCCCATAAATAAAGAGAGTCCATGGTCCAGCGCAGCGTTCCTGATTGCGGATCGGTGCCGATCATCGACAGCATCATGCCGAAACATGCCGCGGTCAGCCCGCGCAGCGGCGCGTTGCCGGACAGCACCGCGACCATGGAAATTCCGAACACCGCGACGCCGAGCAGTTCCGGCGAGCCGATATAGAGGATGATCGGCCGGAGAATGGGCAGCGCGACCGCCATCAGCGCCGCGCCGAACAGGCCGCCGATCAACGCCGCCATATAGGAGGCGCCGAGCGCCCGGCCGGCTTCGCCGCGCCGCGTCATCGGGTAGCCGTCAAGCGTGGTCGCGGCGGAGGCGGCGTGGCCCGGCGCGCCGAACAGAATCGCCGCGATCGGGTCGGCGGTGGTCGTCGTCGCGCCCAGCCCGAGCAGCAGCGCAAATGCCGTCGGCGGATCGAGATTATAGGTGAAGGGCAGGAGCAATGCGGTGCCGGCTATTCCGCCAATGCCAGGCAGGATGCCGAGCGAAAGGCCCATGCACACGCCGCCAAACAGATACAGCATCCGCATCGGGTCGAGAATGATCAGCAGGGCATGCGCTGCGGAATGCAGCATGTCCGTTTCCATCGGCGCTCCTCTGTCGTGGCCCGATTCAAACATTTGCCTCCCTCTCGGGAGGCGCCCCAGTGTCGAACCACTCGTTCGGACCGGATGTTAGTGGAGTATTGGTGCCACGGCCAGCACGCAGGGATCGATAATGCCGGTGGTTTTGCCGCAGGCGCTGCGGCCGTTGCGACGGCCACCTGACAGTGGCCGATAGACGGATTAAGATCGCAAAAAACACGAGGCACGCCCCGAAGCAAGGAGCCAGGGATGAAGGTCACCCAGTACGATGACGTGAAGCCGGTGCGCGGGTTGCAATATCGCGGCGGTACTTTTCATTTCCGGCACTTGCTCAACGGCACACCGGGCGCGATCGGCAATTTCCAGTTCAATATCGGCGAGCAGGACGGCGACTTCGCTTCGCCGCGGCACCGGCACAACTTCGATCAGTTTCGCTTCCAGCTCGAAGGGACGATGAATTTCGACCGCAACGGCAAAATGACCGCGGGCTCGTTCGGCTACTTTCCGGAAGGGGCGGCCTACGGGCCGCAGACGTCGGACGGCCGGTCAGTGACCGCTGTACTGCAATTCGGCGGCGCCAGCGGCAGCGGATATCTGTCACGCCAGGAGGTTCAGGCGGGCACCGAGGAACTGAAGAAATTCGGCACGTTTGAAGGCGGCATCTTCCGGCGTAATGACGACGCCGAAGGCCGCCGCAACACCGACGGCTACCAGGCGATCTGGGAGCACGTGAACGGCGGGCGCATGGAATATCCCAAGCCGCGCTATCGCGATCCGATCATGGTCGATCCGGCCAACTACGAATGGCTCCCGGTCGAGGACATGCCGGGGGTTTCGCAGAAGCCGCTCGGCATGTTCACCGAACGGCAGTGCGGGGCGGCGCTGATCAAGCTGGCGCGCGGCGCCACCTATCGTGCAGCCGAACGCAGCGTGTATCTGGTGCTCTCGGGCAGCGGCATTGCCGGCGCCGCGCCGTATCGGCGACTGACCGCGCTTCATCTCGAAGAAGGCGAGGAGGCCGACATCGTGGCCCGCGACGAGACGGAAATCCTGTGCCTCGTGCTGCCGGATCTCGCTGGCGTGCAGGCGCAGCGCACGGCGCACGTCGAGGCCGCCGAATAGGAATGCTGCCGTCGTTTTATCTTTCCAACGATAAGGCGCGCGCCTGGAGCGTCGCGCGTGCCGCTGTCTTTGGCGCCGGAATCGGTGCGGTCGCAGCGCTGCTCAAGATTTTGAGTCCATTGCACGGACCATTTGCCGGCAGCATTGGATCTGGACGAATCTTGCCGGCTCTGCCGGAAATCGTCGGCGCGGCTGTTGGCTTTGGCGTGCTGTGCGCCGCGGCCGCGGCGTTGCGCAATTTCATCGCGCAGCGGCTGATCTGGCCGCAATCCTGATCGCAAACTGAATTTCAAAAAGAAAACGGGGCGGCCGGATGACCGCCCCGTCGCTTTACGCGTCGTGTTGATCAGATCGAACGGATGTCGCGATCCTTGGTTTCGGGCAGGAAGATCAGCCCGATGACGAACGCCAGCGCAGCAACACCGACCGGATACCATAGACCCGAGTAGATGTTGCCGGTTGCCGCCACGATGGCGAACACCGTCGCCGGCAGGAAGCCGCCGAACCAGCCGTTGCCGATGTGGTAGGGCAGCGACAGTCCCGAGTAGCGGATGCGGGTCGGGAACAGTTCGACCAGCCACGCCGCGATCGGCCCGTACACCATGGTCACGTAGACGACCAGAATGACGAGCAACAGCACCGTCATCGGATAGTTGATGTCGTTCGTATCGGCGCCGGCCGGGTAGCCATGGGCTTTGACCGCCGCGGCTATCGTCTTTGCCAGATCCGGAGCATCGGCGGCGATCGTCTGGTCGCCGATCTTCACGCTTGCCTTGGTGCCTGCCGGTGCCGCGGTGTTGTTGTAGTTGACCGACAGACCGACCAGCGCGGACTTGATGTTATCGCATCCGGTCGTGAACTTCTCGACGCCCGTTGCCTTGAACTGGAACGAGCATTCGTTCGGATCCGCCGTTACGACGATCGGTGAACCGTTCAGGGCGGCTTCCAGCTTCGGATTGGCGAAGTGGGTGATGCCCTGGAACAGCGGGAAGTAAGTGGCAACCGCAAGCGCGAAGCCGGCGAGGATGATCGGCTTGCGGCCGATCTTGTCGGACAGTGCGCCGAACAGCAGGAAACAGGGCGTGCCGATCGCCAGCGCGATCGCGATCAGGATGCTCGCCGTCACGCCGGGGACTTTCAGGGTCTGGGTGAGGAAGAACAGCGCATAGAACTGTCCGCCGTACCACACCACCGCTTCGCCCATGGTCGCGCCGAGCAGTGCGAGAAGCGCGATCTTTGCGTTCGACCACTGACCGAAAGCTTCCCGCAGCGGACGTTTGGATTGCTTGCCTTCCTGGACCATTTGCTGGAACAGCGGCGATTTATTGAGCTTGAGCCGGATCCAGATCGAAACCGCGAGCAGGATCGCGGAGAGCAGGAACGGAATGCGCCAGCCCCAATCGCCAAACGCGGCTTCACCCATCCAGGTGCGGACGCCGAGCACGAGCAGGATCGCCATGAATAGGCCAACCGTCGCCGTGGTCTGAATCCACGAGGTGTAATAACCGCGCTTGTTCGCCGGCGCGTGCTCGGCGACGTAGATCGCCGCTCCGCCGTATTCGCCGCCGAGCGCGAGGCCCTGCACCAAGCGAAGGCCGATCAGGACGATCGGCGCCGCGATGCCCCAGGTCGCGAAACCCGGCAACACGCCGATAAAGAACGTGCCGATACCCATCAGGCTCATGGTGACGAGGAAAGTGTACTTGCGGCCGATCAAGTCGCCGAAGTGGCCGAAGATCAGTGCGCCGAACGGGCGCACCGCGAAGCCCGCGGCAAACGCCAGCAGCGTGAAGATGAAGGCGACGTTCGCCGGGACGCTGGAGAAGAAGTATTTCGCGAGGAACACCGCGAGCGTGCCGTAGATATAGAAGTCATACCATTCGAAAACGGTACCGAGCGACGAGGCGAAAATGACGAGGCGCTGTTCGCTCGTCATGCCGCCGGAGCGCGGTGCGTTCACAGCCACGGTTGTCATGGGCAACCCCCCTATGTTGGTCGTTAGGAATTTTGCTGCGACGCAATAACGGCGACGCAGATTTTTATCCGCCGGTAACGGTATTCCGCAGCTTTCTCGCTGTCTCTCCGCCGGAGGTCGTAAGCCGAAAGTCGTGGGTGCGGCGGGCGGACGCAGCGGGACGGACTGCGATGGCCAATGAACGATTAAGCTTACCAAATAATTCACCCGCCAAGTTGCCCGGATATAAACGAATTTCCGCCGCCGGCTCCCTAGAATTGCCCAAAGAATTGAACCTGCGCGGATTATTTGATGCGTCGTCCTGGTGCCGTGGCGCTACTGCTGGCTGTGACTGCTTCGCCTGCTTTTGCACAGCGCGAGCCGCAGATCGTCATTCCGGGCCGCCCGGATGTGCCGGTCATCATCAATGGCATCGACGCGTCCTGGGGCATGGTCGAGGGCGAGTTTGGCCTGGACCGGCCCGGCGCGATGGCGCCGGTCGTCATCTACTGGCCGCCGCTTCAGCTGCCCTTTCCGGATTCAGCGCCGGGTTATTTCCCGCGCGATAACCGCAAGCCCGGCTATGGCCGCCTCGAGATCGTGCCGCCGCCCGGCGCGCCCAAGCCGCCACCCGCGCCGAGCTACTACCGCAGTTGGTCGAGCCAGTCGGCTCCGGGGCCGGTCACCGATTACGCGCCGTATCCGGCGCCGCCGATCGTCTACGCGCCGAATATCGATGTCGATCACAATGGGAGAGGTCCGCACCACCACCATCCGTGACGGCTCACCGCTTTGGCAGTCCGCTTCCGGCCTGCCGCTATCGCCTCCTCATCGGGGCAGTTTCAGAGGGAGTATCATGTCGTTGCATCGTTCCATCTTGGTGGCGGTTGCCACCGTCTTCGCCGTCGGCCTCGCGCCGTCGGCCTACGCGCAGTGCTGCGGCGGCTATGCCCCGGCACCGGTCTATAGCCGCTCCGGCGCCGTGCGGCGGCTGCGGCGTGGCCTATGCGCCGATCGTGTACGCCACTCCGGTGGCGCCGGCGCCGATCGGCGTCGGTTGCGGCACCTGCGGCACGCCGATCGCGGCTGTGACGTTCGCCCCGGCGTGGAACGGCTGCGGCGCCTGCGGCGCTCCGGCCCCGGTGACCTGGAATCCATGCAACACCTGCGGCGTGCAGTTCCCGGTCTATACGCAGCCGGCGCCGCTCTACATCGTGAACCAGGGCCCGGACTATTCGGGCGCCGGCCTCGTGGTGCCGTTCCACACCTATTCGCCGCCCGCGGAATACGCGTCGGCTCCGTACACGCCGCAGTACGAGCCCCGCTACTATCCGCGTCCGTACTTGCATCATGCGTATTATCATCCGCGCATGTACTACGGCCGCCGTCCGTACTATCCGCACCGCTACTGGCGCGGCTAAGTCCGGCGCGTACATCAAAAAAATGCGAAGGCCCGCGCGATGCGGGCCTTTGTTTTTTGAGCGAGGCGAGGCGGCGCGTTGAATCAAGCGACGGCGCGGCTTGCGATGTAGAGCGCGAGTGCGGTCGCGTTGGAGACGTTGAGGCTCTTGATCTCGCCCGGCAGGTCGAGCCGCGCCAGCCGGTCGCAGGTTTCGCGGGTCAGTTGGCGCAGGCCCTTGCCCTCGGCGCCGAGCACAAGCGCGAGCGGAGTACGCAATTCGAGCGACGCGAGATCGTCGCCGGCCTCGCTGTCGAGGCCGACGAGAAGGAAGCCGCGCTCTTTCAGTTCGGCAAGGCCGCGCGCCAGATTTTGCACGATGACGATCGGCACCAGTTCGAGCGCGCCGGAGGCGGACTTGGCGAGCACGCCGGTCGCTTCCGGACTGTGGCGGGCCGTCGTCATCACCGCAGCGACGGCGAACGCCGCCGCGGTGCGCAGCATCGCGCCGACATTGTGCGGATCGGTGATCTGATCGAGCACCAGCACGATGCCGTTGTCCGGCAGCTCTTCGATCGAGGGTGAGGGCAGGGGATCCGCTTCGGCGAGCAGCCCCTGATGCACGGCGTCCGGCGTCAGCCGCGCCACCAGCGCATCGGGACGCACCAGTTCCGGCTCGAGCGAAAGCTTTATGCCGTCCTCGGCGAGGCGGCGGATCGCATTCTCGGTCGCCAGCAGCCGGCGAATATGACGCGCCGGATTATTCAGCGCCGCGGTGACGGTGTGCCAGCCATAAAGAAGAGCGGGCCCGCCGGTGTCCCCGCGCATCCTGTCGCGGCGCTGGGGCTTGCCGCCGGCCCGATGGCGCTCCGGGCGCGGCCTGGGCCGCCATTTCGACTGCGATGGGCGCTCGGGCATGGCCGCTTCTGTCACGGGCCCATCCGCTTGGCAATTCGGGCCATTTTCGGTTGACTAGTCGAAGCGACCCAACCATATAGCGCCCTCGGCTGGGCGACCGGTCCGAGGTGACCCGCCATGGCGCGGGAGAGTGTCCCGAGTGGCAAAGGGGGCGGACTGTAAATCCGCTGGCTTACGCCTTCGTAGGTTCGAGTCCTACCTCTCCCACCACCTTGATTTTCAAGACAAACTGCGCTTTCGAAGACGGTCGACCGACGGTTTTTTATGTTGCATTCGCGTTCTAGAAAAAACCAAGCGTTTCCCAAGCCTTCCAAACCGTTCCCGGCGGCTCCGCGCAACATGACTGCAACATCGTGATGTTCGCGGCGCGTTCCGCTTTGTCCTCTGGATCAAGCTAAAATCGCACGCTCCGCGTCGGCGAGTTCTTTGCCGTCATCCGCGCGCGGAAACAAATGCCCATATAGGTCCATCGTGATGACGATAGATGCGTGTCCGAGCCGCTCCTGGACCATCTTAGCCGGCAGCCCGAGGCCTCCATCAACTCGGCGATTGATGCACCAGGACGCGTAGAAATGGCGGAGCGCATGGAGTCCTGTGTACTTCGCCCGATAGCGAGGTTTATCCTTTTCATCGCGCAGGGGCCCACCGTTCATGTCCAGCATCGGAGTGCAGATGCCTGCCGCGATCTGCGCTGGCACGAAGATTTGCTTACGCTCTATTCATGAGCGGTGAGCCACCAAACCTAAGTCCGCGCGCGATGGCCCGATGGTTGGCGAGCCCCCGGCAGCCGCAGGCCAGACGACAGCCGCCTGGTCCACGTCCGACGCTCGGTGAATTACAACGCGGCTCTGTCCCTTGGGTGAGTCGATCCGCTAAAGACGCTTAAGGCGCACATAGCTAAAGATGCTCAAGGCGTACATTTTTGTAATGCAAAACACACCAGTCACAACGCGATCGCCGGCCAGCTCAATTCCCGCAAGGTGGCCACGGCGCGGGGTGGTCGCTGGACGCACGTGCAGCAAATCTTAGATCGCGCATCTAAGTGATTTTGTCCGGCGTATTTTCGGCCGGCCCGCGCTTGCAAAAGAAAAACCCCCAAGCACGTCCGCACGTCGCTTGGGGGGTCTTTGCCCTTGGAGAGCACGCACCGGGCGATTGTCGAGGTGAGGCAACAGTCCCGGAGCAATGTAAGACTAGCGAAGCGGCGTTGAATGCGGTTAGTGCGCGTTGGTTCTATACCAATGTACATTGGTATCGGCTCCTCGACCACTTTATCATCGGGCCGGCAGTTGCCGGCGGACGGCACGCGCCCAATAACGAAAACCTGTGACCCGGGTCACAACCGCGGCTGGATGGCTCCAGTATAGACCGGTAGTGCCTCAGTTTGATGAAAGTGGGGAACTACCCTTTTTCAGACAAATGGAGGCCATCATGGGCGCTCTGTTGGATGATCATGCGATGCGCGTTATGGGCGACGCCTTTCCGCGCTTCAAGTAGGCGAATGAACGCGGCGAGCCAGATCGTTCACAAGGCCATTGCGGCGCGAATTATCGGCGGCACGTGAGGGCGAGCGCGATCCGGTTCGCTTGCGCAATGCCGGGTTGGCTGGGTTGGCACACGACCGTGATTAGGCCGCTTCAGTTGGCGGCCTCTTTCTGCGGATAGATTAGAGCCTACTGGTCCCTTCTCTAATCGGCCGGTCGGGGGCAAGCGCAGCGGTGAGGCGGATAAGCAAACAAACAATCCCCACCTCAATTCGCCCGTAGCGCATCGCGCGTTTCAGCCGCGTACAAGGTCAGGTAGCGCGAAGCCGGCGGTTGAGGCGAGCCCTACCGGTCACCTGTTGTTCGGGCCTCAGTCATCGAAGGGCCGACGGCGCGCTTCAGGGCTCCGCATTCGTTAGCGCGCGAGGCAACGCCCGAGATAAGACTTGGCCGCGGCTCCGGTGATTCCAAGTTCGCTTATCTCTTTGTTGCAGCTGATGGCCAACGGTGAAAGCGGGGCCGCCGCCGCAGGCTGGGAAGGGGGCGCGGCTCCAGGAGGCTGCGCAGGAGGCTGCGCCGTGCCAGAGTTTGCAGCCGGGATTCCCGTGCACTTGCTCATGAAGGCGTCATAGCGCTCCCGGCTGAGCCCGTGGCTGCTCGAAAGCCCGCGGTCGCGAGCGTTCTCAGCGCAAAGACGCTCCCGCAACGCAGGACTCGGCGCCGGCTGAGCGAGAGACACCCCGGCGCAAGACACTGCCGCACATGCAAGCACTAAAGTTGCCAGATACTTATTCATCCGAATGCCTCCTCCGTCATAAGATCTTCCCGCCAGCCCCAAGCGACCTCCGATTAACCGCTCTCAACCCACCGGCGCAGATTGAACCGGCCTGCTCCTCCTTCGTGGATGGATCAGGATGGAAACCAGCCTGTGACTCGCTACCCCGGAAGTGATTGACTTTCGGTCGCCTCCGGCGAGGCTGTCGCCGACGTCGGCCTCCGCTTGCCCGCTCCGCAGCGCCGATCGCGCGAGCGACCCGCGTCGGCGCGAATACGCCTGTCGCCGCCTCGGCGCGCCGAATAGCCGCTATCGGGGTCAGCATATCGCCCGCTTCCGCAAATCGTCGCTCAATGGACCGCGGTGCTGGTCACCTTGATACCCGAGGTCGTGTTCGCATTTGGATGGGACGGCAATATCGCGTTTTTCAACCAACACATTGCCTTCGGGTTCTGGACGCCGGGTTTAACCCAGGTCCAAGCCAGGCAAGCTGCGTCCTTGGCGCACATTTCCTGACAACTGTTGGCATTGTTATCGTTCAGCGCCGTATTTCGGTAGTCCGCGCCAGGCATGTCGATCCCTACCATGAATGCCTGGTTTAGCGCCGCAGTCGGATGACCGGTGGCGATGACGGGATTGGGAACGGGCTTTGGAGGCTGCGGAGCCGGGGAAGGCCTCGCGATCGGCGCCTGTGCGTTGGGAAGCGCGGCCTGGACGCTCTTGCCATTGATCTCGACGTCCCGCTTGCTGACGATAGAGACGACCTTTGAAGCGCAATTCTTCCCGGTGGCGTTGCTTTTACAGATCGTTATCTTGAGCAGATCTTGGCCGGGCGTTGCGTTAAACACCCATCCTTGAGGGTCGCTGCCGGTCGAAATTCCCTGGCGTAGGTCAAACTCTACAGTTGAAGTCGTATCTCTTTCCAGGGTTGGTCTCGTAACCAGCACCTGAGTTCCTGAGTACTGTGCGTCGACGTCCGGCGCTGAAGGGAAGGGCGGCGCCGGTCCCGTCGTCAAGCAGGATGGCGCAGACCAAATTTCCGATACCACCTGGTCAGAGGTCCGCCGCGCGCGGAGTTGAATGCAATAGGTTGTGCCAAACTTCGCGCCGCGCAGGTCGAATTGACCGTCGCCGTAGTGCTGAATTTGCCCAACACAGGGCACATGCTGCGCTGTGGGGTCGCGATACACGTATGCCTGGCAGCCGAGGACGACGCCAGGCGATGTCGGCTGACCATTTTCGGTTATCGTCGATTTTATTACGACATCTTCGGTGGCAGTGTTACTGAAGGTACCGCAGATGCTTTCCGCGTTGTTGTCGACCCCGCAATCCCTAAGTGTGAGGTTGTTCGGCGTACCGGGCCGATCCCGCGCCGAGGCCGGTTGACCGGCGAGGCTAATGACGATCGCTATGCCGGCCGCGGTGGCGGCGCGCCAGCCCTTTAACTCAAGGGTCATTGAAAGCTCAAGCGTCATTGAACACCTCCCTTAGAACCCGCTGGACCTGATCGACCCAGACGCCTGCGCGGCTCCTGATTTCGAGGAGGCATTGATGCGCCGGACAGCAGTCTTCGAACGAACCGTTCCCGGGGCCGCCGATGACCGGAAAACTGGTTTTGGCGCGGGCGGGCCCGGCGGCCTCAAGGGCCGCCGCCAGCACAATGAAGAGGGCCGGGAGGCCGCCGCGCCTCCACGCATCATTTCGGGCATCTCAATGGCTCCCCCAATGTGTCCGCGTAGCAATTTCTCTTCCCGATCAGGTGATCGGTGCGCTGCTGCAAGTCACGGTGCCGAGGCCCTGGAAGTTGCGGCCGTCGGAGCGGAGGTGACGTCCACGGAACCCCGGCGACCCAATGCAGTCTGGCTGAAGTCAAGCTGGGCGCAATTCTGGCCGGCGTCAACGCCGTTCACCGTGCCCGCGGCGTCGGCGGCGCCGCTGCTGATTTTGCCGACGACGACAAAGGCCGCAGATAACGTCTGTTAAGAAATGAACAAAAACAAACAAACCGAGCCTCAGCCTGTCCGCAACGCTGCGCAATGCCAAGAGTTCTCCGAGCTTACATCGTTCGAGCAGCAGATCAGGCATGTGCTCGCTCAGGACGGGCCCCCGGTCGGGAGCGGAAGAGCGAATGAAGGAAGGTCCCTTGTTATGCGGCAGTTAGCTTGCTACCGTTGGTGGCGTGGGATCCAACATTTTAACATCCGAGATTTCAATAAGCGTAGGTTGTGTTCGCGATAGCTGACGCTCCAACAGGAGGATAAACTGTGTCGGAAACACATTCGCGATTGGTCTCCTCGCTCGCTGCGGCATATTCCCTTTCCCTGGCTTTGGCTGCTTCGCCGGCACTAGCGCGAACTGTATTACCTGTGGCCGGGTCGAATGGCGATGCGGGGGCAGTGGCCGAGTGCCCCTCAGGTCAATCGCTCGTGGGATTTTCAGGACGCACAGGTCTTTGGCTTGACGCAATCCAAATGGTCTGTGCCGCGCCGGGGGCGCAACCTGTTGCATTAGGCCAGCGATATGGTGGCCCCGGTGGGGGCGCCGTGGATAGTTTCTGCCCTCGTGGGTCGCAATTGTCGGCGGCGACGCTCAACATGACGACACGCAACCGACAGGTCGCTGCGATCAATTACAGCTGCCTATCCATTCAGACCGGCGAGTCAGCGGATTATTCATTCGGCAATCCGTCCTATCGGGCACGTTGTCCCGGCGTCGGTGTTGGCGATTGCGGAGTTGACACGAATGCCTTTCAGAGCTGCACTTCTGGCGAGGTGCCGATTGGATTCACTGTTCGCTATGGGAAAGACGTAAACGGCTTTGGCTTGATATGCGGTCGTGTCGCGGGGATGCGTTAGGTCGACGTTATCGCTGAGTCCAAAAGGTTTATGGCCGATTTTGTTGCAGAAGTAGGTTGTGAAGGAGAGATGGGCCGTTGTGGCTCGATTTTGCGGCCAAGTCTGTTGCCGCTCGCTGCCTGCGGAGCGGCGACCGCTTGGCGCAGGGGGCTCCGGCCGGCTTCTCAATCGTTCACAAGTTTCGCCGACCAAACGTTCAATCAAAAAGATATCAATGCCATGTCCATCCATCCGGTTCCTATCAAGTCTCGGATGAGTGAGGTGAGACGGCGCCGTCCTTAGCGCACGCGCACTGATCGCTGCACGGTTGCCAAGCATGCCGATAGGTGGGTGGCAGCGGCTTGGCATAGAGGCCGGAATACCGTCCTGCCTCGAAACCAATGCCGGTAAGGCGATAGTACGGGTTGGTGAAGGAGGGCGGCAGCGTCATTCGTCGGTCCTGTCATGCACCCGACGAAATGAGAGTTAAGGTGGGACAGTCACCTTGGGTTCGCAAGCATAATGTCGGGGTCGAAAATGCCCCACTTTGCGGTAAGCGATTGTTGTCAAAGGCTTATGCTAGAGCTACCTCTCCCACCACCTTGATTTTCAAGACAAACTGCGCTTTCGCAGACGGTCGACCGACGGTTTTTTATGTTGCATTCGCGTTCTAGAAAAAACCAAGCGTTTCCCAAGCCTTCCAAACCGTTCCCGGCGGCTCCGCGCAACATGACTGCAACATCGTGATGTTCGCGGCGCGTTCCGCTTTGTCCTCTGGATCAAGCTAAAATCGCACGCTCCGCGTCGGCGAGTTCTTTGCCGTCATCCGCGCGCGGGAACAAATGCCCATATAGGTCCATCGTGATGACGATAGATGCGTGTCCGAGCCGCTCCTGGACCATCTTAGCCGGCAGCTCGAGGCCTCCATCAACTCGGCGATTGATGCACCAGGACGCGTAGAAATGGCGGAGCGCATAGAGTCCTGTGTACTTCGCCCGATAGCGAGGTTTATCCTTTTCATCGCGCAGGGGCCCACCGTTCTTGTCCAGCATCGGAGTGCAGATGCCTGCCGCGATCTGCGCTGGCACGAAGATTTGCCAGATTAGATTTTTGTGATCGATAATGCCGCCTCGACTGGTTGGGAACACAAGGTCAAGCTTGCTCAGCGGGCAGGCCAGCTTCCACTCCCGCAGCGTATTCATCACGATTGGGCCGATCGGTATCGACCGCACATGGCCCATAGATTGTGGTGTGCCGACCGAGGCGTCGCAAGTCCGCTCCCTTGGTCGGCGCGCCCAAGGGCGCACAGCTTAATTACATTTTTCGTTTATGAATTTACTGAGTGGCAAGTCGACACACGCAAAGATGGAATTATAGGGTGACTATCCATAGGAGCTGACTATGTACCAACTGCTTGTCAATTTCGGAAAAGATCAATCGGGCGCGACCGCTATTGAATATGGCCTTATCGCAGCAGGAATCTCCGTTGCGATCATCGCCGTCGTGAACGGCCTTGGTACGCAATTGAATTCAACTTTCACAAGTATTTCGAGTTCGCTGAGATAACGCGCAAACCGCGGCGTTAGGGTTCGGGCGCTTGGTGGGGAACGGGAAAGCGCTCAAACCCGACGTGCTCGCCCATCCCAGCCAGGATGCTGCAGCGTGGCGCCTCTGGTGCCGCAGACGGTGCACCGAGCGGACAGCCGAAGCTTGTCGCTGGACGTGTCGGCTCCACCGAATGACGAGCGGCGCGAATGCCATCGGCGCTTGATGGTGGCATTTCTCGCACCATCCCCCAGCACCAAGGATAACCGCGCTGGAGCTGGCCGAGAGTAGGGCGAGGACCAGGCCGACTGCGCGGCGGCTTCCACCGCGATTCCCAGTAAGCCATGTCTCGCAGTGTGAAATTGGCAGGCTCTCCGCTCATCATGAGAGCGTATGCGCGGGGTGCCAATATGCCAGCCGCCACTAATCGCCGCCATGGGCGCTGCGGCTACTAGCGCCCTTCACAATTCCGTTTAGGAACCGCGTGCTCACCATACTGGTCTGTCCAGTAGATGGACTGGTTGCGGCAACTTTCGCTGTAGTTGTAGGAGCTGTGTCGGTTTGCACGCCCGTACTCACCATCGGGACCTGCCCCATATTCTACGGCGTTTGCAGCACCTATAGACCCTGTGGCGAGCGCCGCTAGGGCGGAGGCCACCAAAAGCGTTCGCGTCATGCGATCCTCCTTTTTGCCCGTAAGGAGAACCAACGACGAAAAAATACGTTCCGGTCTGAATCGCAATCAGCCCAATTCTTGCCGGCGTTTGTGGCCCGCACCGGAAAGCCGTTCGGGGATAATGAAAAAGGCCGCCAACTGGGGCGGCCTCGATGCTTTCAGTCTTGGATGCGTTACGAATGGCTGTGGAGAACTTTGCAATTGAGGGTGACGAGGGATGTCTTTGCGGTTGAATCTTGGTGAGCTTGGTTTGATTGGAGCGAAATTCCCGAGCACCTAATCAGGCCGCGAGGGTCGCGAGGGTTTGTCGTGAATAGCCTGAGAAAAAGTAAGCCGTTGCTTCTGATCTGCAGCTTACTGCTGTTCAAAAGCGGTTACGCCCTCTCCGCAGAACTAGAGAGCGCGCACGCGTTTGTCCAACAGTGCGGTGAATTTTTCACAAAGACCGCCGAGCCAAGCAGCATTAATTATTGCATGACAAAGATTTACACTGTCATGGAACTCGGGCCATTTCTCCAGCCTGGTATTGACTTCTGTGCAGCAGGAAAATCGACGTTCGACGGGCTGATCGCGATGTCCGCTTACTTAGCTTCGCATCCTGATAAGGAACAAGAGGATTCCCTCAGCGCGCTGATCGAAGCCCTAGGGGAGAAATGGCCCTGCAAATGACCACCGTTCAACCATGCAGAAATTGCGGTCATGGAGCAGCGTGGCGGATGAGAGCTTAGAGAGGTAGTGCGATCCCTTGGGCTCGGTGCGATCCCTTGCCGAGCCTCGCTTTTGTGCTCAAACTGTTCCCACGCGAACGAGCCGCCAGGCAGTCACCCGCACCTTCCGCCAGTTTCTTCTTGCGCGCCTTTCACCGCGCCTTGCCGTTGGTCGCCTTCCGCAGCTCGACGTTGAAGAAATTGAGTTCGACAAGTGGCGGTCGCACTGGATCGTCCGCGTGTAGATCAGCCGTTTCCGCGCCGCCGATCAAATTCGCCCGCCACTACCAGAAATAAGATGCGGGATGTTTGCTCCGGATCTGATCCATGTGCTGTAGCTTTCAAATTTCAGACCAAGCTTGTCGTAGTTCACCCGGAGATAACCGTCGCGTCCTTGCGCGACTGCCTCTGGTGCAACTTGTTCCACCTCTTGCGCCATGACGCCGACATAGATCTTGCTGCTTCTGTCATAACTGAATCGGTAGAAGCCGAGGCCGTTGTCGAGATAGCCGAGGAGATTGATGTCGTGCTTGAGCCGAATATCGGATCGGCGCCCACCGCCGCCGCCGCCGCGCCCACCGCCGCCGCCGCCGCGCCCACCGCCTCCGCCGCGCATCGCGGCTCCTCCACCACCGTGAGCCCGCGCGGCTCCTCCACCAACGTGAGCTCTTGCGGCGCCTCCGCCACCGTGTGCTCGCGCGGGCCCGCCGCCAACGCTGCTCCGATTGGCGCGACCCGCGCTGGGGTGGCCCGTCGGTCGTTGCGCCGCTTTGTGCCGCTGCTGGCTTCCGCCTGACGGGCGCGTACTAGCGCTTGGGCGTTTGTGTCCGGCGCCGGCGCCCGTAGTCGGGCGATTGCCACCACGATTGGCGGCGCCGCGATTGGTATTACCGCGGTCTGCACTGCCGAGGTTGCCGCGCTCGCCACCCGGCTTGATGACGTTCTGGCCACTGCTGCCACGGAAATTCGGTTGTTGTTGCGCACGGTTGCCAGCGCCTTGGCGACGGTCGCCGCTGGGTTGCCAGTTCCTCCCCGGGTTGGCGATCGGGTTCGTCGGCCGGTTGATCGAGATATTATTGTTGCGCCAGTTGAGGCCGCCGCCCCAATAGTTGCCGCCCGACGCCCAGCGGCTGAGGGCATACCCGGCGCCAAACGCGATGCCGGTGGCGACGAGGCCAGCACCGATATAGCCGGGCGTCGGCCAGTAGTACGGCGGATAATCGGGATACGGCCAGTCGCCATAGACAACGCCGGGATCGTAATAAGGCACGTAGACAGTATTGGGATCCGTCGGCTCGATGGCGATGATCTGTTGACCTTGACCGCCTTGCGCCGGCGTGACGGTGACGGTCTGCTCTTGAGTTGATTTCAGCTTGTTGTTCGCTTGCGCCTTGGTGCGGAGGCGCTGAATGGCATCCATCACATCGGCCTGCTGCGCCACCATTGCGTCGCCGAGCTTCTGCGTCCAGTCAAGCTTGCCGCTCATCATGGCGAGCACGTCCGGGGTGCCGACCAATGCCTTGATGCTGTCATCCCACGGCTGCTTGTCAACGGCGGCCTTGAGTTCATCGCCCTTGAGGTTTTTGTTGTCCTCGAGCCAACGCTCGGCTTGCACGATGTCGAGCGGGTTAGTCGCCGCCATCAGAACCTCAGCGAGCAGCGGATCGGGATAGAGCGCAATCGGCGCCACCACCTGATCGAGTTCTGCCGGCTTTAAGAGCGGCGCGCTGGGTATGCCCGTGGATGGCTGGGACGTTTGCGACGCCGCTGCACCGGACGCCAAGATGACCATAGCCAAGACCAGCGACTGGACCGCCCGCGAAAACATCGACGCCTCCTAGCAGCTTCTAACCGAGGCTCCATGCCCGCGTCATGCCGCGAGCAAGATCAAATCCCATCGACGCCGGCCGCCCTAGTTTTTCAATTGTGCCAGAGCCTTGGAGTTGCGGATTACGACTTTGCGACTGCTCGACAGTGTGATGCGGCCCTGCCGCACCAGGCGCGTCATCGCCCGCGAGACCGTTTCGATTCTGAGATCGAGATAGTCGGCAATATCCTGTCTCGAGATCGACAGCGCGACGGTACCGTCGATTGGCATCCGTCGCGCCATCTCGAGCAGAAAGTCGGCGACGCGAGCCTCGGCCGATCTGCCGAATTGCAGAATGTGCTGCTGATTGCGCCGGATTTCGTTGCTCGCACCGAGCCATAGCTGATTCGCAACGTCGAAGTCGTGCGTCGCACGATTCATGACCAAGGAGCGTTTGATCGCGCGGACTCTCGCTTCCGTAATGGCCTCGGCGGACAGCGTATAGGTGTTTCCGGTCTCGAAGCCAAAAAGGTCGCCCGGAACGTAAAACGCAATGATCTGCCTTCGTCCCTCAGCCGTCATCCGGTACGTCCGCACCAAGCCGGTGATGACCTTGTACAGATAAGTCGCGGGCTCGCTTTCGCCGTAGAATTGATTGTCTTTTGCAAAAGCGATTTCGGTTCCGATCAAGTCGATCTGGCCGACGGTGTCCGACGCCGGGTACTGCTTCACCCGGAAAGGAATTTGGTTCACGGAACTCAGTGCACTCTTGGTGGCGGCAAGCGACTGCATGAGCGGTACTCCACTCTCGCGCAGAGTGCCGCTATTGCCGCCGCTACACTATTGGTCTCGAGGCCATTGTACTGAGGGACAATAAACCCGGCGGCCGCGGCCAACTCGCATGACGGTCTGCAATCGTTTGAAAAGCGGTGGTCCGCAGAAGAGCAAGCATGCCATCGATCAAATTTAAGAGAGAACCGCGTCAATTTGACCTGATCGCCCGCGATACGGCGCCGCCGCTGTCTGTACTTGTCGGTGAAATTGCGCGATTGTGATGCGGCGAAGGATGGCCTCGATAGTCGGCGTTGCGAACCGAGGCTCGGCCCGACGACAGCGAAAAAATATCTGCAATAAACGGTGCCGACATTTGTCCGTCCTCGGACCACGACAAGGTAGACATTCTTCAGCGGCCCGTGCCAATGCGTCTAATGCGGTCATCGCTGGTGCTCGCTCTTTGGTCGGCGATCAACGTCGCGCACTCGGCTGCCTTGGCTGATCAGGCTGCAGTTCTCGTTATCAATCAATCCAATTCTTATCGGCCATGGCCGCAACAGATCATCGCCGAGATTCGCAAGACCATGGCCGAACGCGCGGGCGGTTCAGCCACGCTCTACGCGGAGGATCTCGACCTTTACCGTTTCGGCCGTCCTGATTATCTGGAAAGCACAGAAAAGTACTTTCAAGAAAAATACCGCAACAAGCCGATCGGTGCGATCATATCGGTGGGGCCAGCAGCGCTGGACTATAGCTTGCGTTTACGCAAGTCGGTCTGGCCCACAGTCCCGGTCGTTTTTGCCGCCGTTGATAAAAAAACCGCCGACCTGGACATTGTCCCAGGCGTGACGGGTACCACCATCCAGCTAACTTTGGCGGAGATGATCAGCGCGGCACGCATGTTATTGCCCGACACCAAGCGCTTCGCGCTGGTCGGCGACCGGTTGGAGAACCAGCTATACTACAGTCAATTTGCTGAAGAGCTTGCGGACTATTCGCGCAAATTCGAAATTATTGATCTGATGGGACTGCCGCTCGACGAGGTCAAGCAGCGCGTCGCGATCCTGCCCGAGCACACGGCCGTCCTGTATATCGGCATCAACTCCGATCGAGCGACGGTCTATATGTCCGCCGATCTCGTACAGGTTCTCGCGGGGGTAGCTAATCGTCCGATCATCGTCAGCGTCGAGACCTATTTCGGCACCGGCGCCATTGGTGGTTTCATTTTATCACCCAAGCTGATCGGGCAGGAAGCCGGACAACTCGCGCTTCGGGTCCTGGACGGCGAGGATGCGTCGACTATTCCCGTCGTGCCCAGCAACAGCCTGAAGCCCATTTTCGATTGGCGACAGCTCAAACGATGGGGTGCCAACGAAAACAACCTTCCACCCGGCAGCGAAATTCGCTTCCGCGCTCCTGACGTATGGGAGCGCTACCGCTGGGAGATAGTTGGCGCATGCGGGATCGTGCTGATCCAGAGCGGAATGCTGATCGGGCTGCTCATTGAACGACAGCGCCGCCGCTTCGCGGAAGAAGAATCGCGCCAGAGGATCAGGCAGGTCATTCACCTCAACCGGACCGCGACGGCAGGCGTACTTTCGGCATCGGTCGCCCACGAACTCAATCAGCCGTTGGGCGCCATTCTGAATTATGCCGAGACCGCCGAGATCCTGCTGTCCCAGGAAACTCCCGACGTCGCACAGCTCAAGGAAATCATCTCCGAAATCCGCCGCGACGACCAGCGCGCCAGCGACGTGATCAAGCACTTACGCGAACTGTTAAAGCAAAAAAGCGAGATGAAGCTGCAGACTTTCGATCTCAACGATACGATCCGCGCGGCAGTCCATATCCTCGAGCCTGAGGCGAAAAAGCGAGATATTGACCTGGATAGCGAGCTTCCGACGACCCCTTTTTCGGTACGCGCCGATCGGGTGCAATTGGAACAGGTGGTATTGAATCTGGTAGCGAACGGCCTGGATGCCATTTCGGCTTGCGAACTTGGTCACCGCAGGCTGATGGTTCAGGCAATCCCCCGCGGCATATCCGATGTCGAGGTCGTAGTTTCCGACCATGGGCCCGGGATCCCAGGGGACTCGTTGAAGCAAATCTTCGAAGCCTTCTATACGACCAAAGCGAATGGGACGGGGCTCGGGCTGTCGATCGCACGCACCATCATCGAAACTTACGGGGGACGCATTTGGGCTGAGAACCGTGCAGGCGGTGGCGCGGTGTTTCGATTTACACTGCCGCTGACTACCTAGCTGGCATATTAGGGTGCGTACTCATAAACGCCAGCGGTCTCGATGTCCGCTGTTGGGGGCAACCGGACATCGCAAAGCGATGTTCAATCGGTCGAAAATGACCCACAGCCGACCTTATGGTTCTATTTTTTTGGCAGGCAGTGTCAGTCCGGCCATCGCAAAAGGCTTGCTGATCGCGCCAACAGGCTTTGGAAATGGCGCTCTCCGACGCGTCGCGCCCATGACTCGGCATCGTCAATCTTAGGCTGCAGATCCGCTAACGCCTTCGTCTGCCAGTGCACTCTTTCGTTACCGATCGGCAGTGCTTCTGTCTCAGAACAAATTCCCACCAAAGGCAAAATATCATCGTCGTCTTCGAGGCGCGCGGGGAAGCGATCCTTCGCAATAATCCTAGAAGCCTCTATCGGAGAAACGACTCCCGACAACGTTGCTTTTGTCGTTTCGAGGATTCTCTCGCGCGCCTTTATGACTTCGGATTGATTCCAACTCATGACACACCGTATTCCAAGACAATTGATTTTAAGCCTTTCCAATATTTAAACCTTTAGCGGACAGGTATCGGAGCCGCTCGTTTAGGTCGGCTTCTGGCTTCTGGCCCTAACCAAAACCAATCTGGACGCTGCGAATTCGTTGTCACTGTTGGAGGCAAAGCGGACATCGGCGCAGCGCTGTCGGCGGAAGCCTCAGTAGTGAATGACCCAAATCGGACGTTCGGGGCGCTTCTGGTACGCTAAGCTTCAATATTTGAATCAGCCGTTGGAGAATACGCCGAATTAGGAAAAGTACTCAGCGCGAGAAGAATGAACGCATGATAGCTCTTACGTCCAAGGCACTCCGCTGGGAGCCAACAACCGCAATCCCTGAGACGCCGTGCGCTGACTTCACGCTTGAAAGCTTTGAGACCGGAGTTTTGAAACTGACGCTCCGGTTCAGCTGGATCAAGGGCAACAGCTCGGACTTGATTCTGACTTTCTCGGAGGTGCAAGCGATCAGAACTTTCTGGGACGGCGACGGGTACGGGAGTCAAACCTATCTTGAACCTCCTTACTGTTCCGGTTCATTTTCCGGGTACATTTGGCCGTTGTTGGAAATAGAGCAGTCGCGCTGGCTCAATAGCGGTGACTTCGCCGTCTCGATTGCGATAGCGGAGGCCCACAGCCAATTGCCATGGCGACACTATCGCGTTCTTACGCTTGAGCGCTCGCTGGATATTCTTGCGCGAGGTACGATCCTCAGCGAATGGATTGCCCCAGCCATCGTTGGCGGGTAGCCCGAACTTTAATGCCGCGCTTAGGACCAGCACTTGTTTTTTACGCGGTCGTGTTCGCCCTGTCAGTGCTCGTTTGGCAGAACGTGGCGCTTGCTGCCGTCTCGTGTGCCCTCGCTACGCTGTTGGGCCTTGCGCTTCGCTATGTGACGACACGCTGGGGCGGTCCCGGTGTCGAGTGGGTTGCCTGGATTGCAGTCTATTCGGCAATATCGGTGATCATGAAATTTCTCTGGCATATGCATTGAGGCTTGGCATTTTGACTTGACGGCACATCCGCCGAGCGATGTCTCCTTCTGGCCCAAAACGGACATGCCGTGGTCGCCTGGCATTGTCCGCTTTTGTGGGGGTAAGCCGACATTACGGATTTATGAGTACACGCCCTAGCTTCGAATTCTTATGGAGTGTTGATGTTGCTCCCACGTGCGTTTCGTTCAACTCCCTTTGTCTTCCTCTCGGTTCTTATCACCGAGGCGTTTGACCAGGGAGCGAAGAGGCCGGTTCGCTATGAAATACACAACGAGTGCAATTAACAACGATGCCATGATTGCGCGTATGAGCGCGGCATTGTGCGGATCAGCGCCCAAAAGAATTGGGACGCTATTTGGTATTGCTAAAATCCACTCTGCGATTTGATCCAGCATTTTCCATACAGCTTCGCGCGACTTAATGGTTTTGGCGCGGCGCCGCTTTCAAGGAGCAGGACCGGCAGCGCATTCCTCCAGACCAGCGCTAGCCGGGTCTCTTTTCGGTTCGCACCATAGCGTCTCGGCGCACGTCACGACTTGATCCAGGTCAATGTATCGAAGGGTTTAAGGCGGGATTTGAGAGGCCTCCGAGCAGAACCGGCCGCTCGAGCGGAACAGTTGGAGGGGCAAATGTCGTCATCAACAAACACTGCAGGGGCGCCCCGAACTATCCTGGCGGCTGTTGCGTGTCGTTCCCGTCGGTGAGCACGTTTAACCGTTCGGCAATAGCGACCAGCTCCAGAAGCGATTGAGCGTTCAGCTTCTGCATCACCCTCTGCCGATGCGCCTTGATCGTCCGCTCGGTGATTCCCAACGCTGAAGCGATCTGCTTGTTGATGTGGCCGCGCGCCACCATGACGAACACTTTGCGTTCCTGGGGCGTGAGCTTCCCAACAAGCGAGCGCAAGGTTTCAAGCTGGTCGCGCTGCTCCAGCCTCACCTGGCAGCGCGCCAGCGCGCGCTCGATCGCGCCCAGCAACTCCTTCTTCGCGATTGGTTTCGACAGGAAGTCCTCGGCTCCCGCCTTGACGGCCCGCACGGTTGTCGGAATATCGCCGTGACCGCTCAGGAAGATGATGGGTAATGGCGACCCCAATTGTGCGAGACGGTCCTGCAATTCCGGTCCGCTCAAGCCGGACATTTTTACATCGAGGATAATACAACCCAGTCCCGGATCTGGCAGCGCCTGCAATAGCTGTTCGGCCGAGTCGTATAACGCCACTTCGAAACCGCTCAGCTGCAAAAGCTTAGCCAACGACTTTCGAAAGGATACGTCGTCGTCGACGACATGAACGAGGGCGTGCACAGCGACTACTCCTCATAGATCTGAGGCGATCGCTCCCATTCGAAAACTGCGCAGGGAGAGCCGTACTGTCTCAGTTGATCTCTCGGCAAGAGAGACTACCGCAGTTGGCCTAATGATAAGTCCAAAGTTTCGATTAGGCTAATGCCAGGTCAATCGCATCTGATAAGGCCTTTGCCGTAAATGGCTTGGTGAGGTATGCGACGCAATTCTGCTGCAGTGCGGCCCGGCGCACCCACTCGTTATCGTTGCCCGTAATAAAGATGACGGGCAGGGCGTGTCCGGAACCTGCGAGTTGCGTCGCCAGTTCCATACCCGACATGCCCTCAAGATGGATGTCCAGAATGATACAGCTGTCGCGCGTTTGCGAATATTTCGATGTCAAAAGGAATGCTTCCGCCGAAGGGTAGAGCTCCGCGCTGAAGCCAAGGCTGTAGAGGAGCCTAGCAATGCTTTTACGCATGCCGGGATCGTCTTCCACCACGAATATCAGCTTCCTGTCATCGTCCAAGTTCATCTGGCCCCTGTGCCTCGGCGTTCTCGTCTTCTGCTTGCAAACCGCGCAACCGGCTGCTGCACTCTCCGGCCGTCAATCGGCGAAAGGCTCCGGTGGAAATTGTACCTGGGGAGACGCCAATGCCATCTCGATTTCTGCGCCTCTAATAAAAAGGGCGCGCCGGGCTGGGAGGACGTCGGGGAGAGGGATCGCTCCGGCGCGCGGCACAAATACGTGCCAATGGGAACAGTACTGCTGCTACAACTCGACAGGTTTGATCTAAGTCAACGACAAATCCTGTCCTGTTTGTCGGAAGCGTAGTGACGGATTCTCGCATTGCGCGATCGAGCGACGACGACGTGCTCCTTCACAACCCGCGACCTGCCTTTTTGCTCGCTATTTCCAGAGATCCCAGGCGGTCCAATAAAGTCGCCGGATATTCCGCGTCAGTGACCGCTAAACACGAGAGTCTGCAGCGGCAGCACCAGCGCCTGGAGCCGCAATATCAGGGCGTGAACGAGCCCAAGCGCGTCCACCGCGTGAAGTGCCACGCGCCGGACGGTGCCGGTGTCCTTTGCCGCGATGATGTCATGGTTATTGCTGTAGGCGTTGGCGATGCAGCTGCTGCCGGGCGTGACGCCGTCGAGGCCGCCGTCGTAGAGAGGCTCCAGGAACACGAGAAGTGTGCCGGGCCGGGTGACCTGCTGCAGGTCGATGAGCTGCTCGCCGCCGCGAAATTGGCCGGTCGCGATGAAGTTCTGTACGCCTGTGACAACCATCGGAATAACGGTCCAGGGCTTAGACCCGCAGGTGACTTCGCTGATCATGCCGACTTTCATGACCTGCGCTTCGATCTGATCGAAGCCGGCTTGCAGGACGCGCTCGCCGGCCCCTTCCGGGATCAGCACACCGGCCGGGCGCATCAGCGGATTGACGACATCGCCGACCCGTAGCGTGAACTGCTCGACACGCCCGTTCACGCCGGCACGGACGACCGTTTTCCGCAAATCGGCTTCGGCCTGGTCCAGGTCTGCTTCGGCGCCTGCTTTCTGGGCGGGCAGAATATTTGCGAGCCGTTGCTCGCTCCCTACTTTCGCAGCGGTAGCAGCGGCAATATCGCCGAGCTGCCCCTGTTCGCGGACTTCGAGCCGCTCGATCTCCCGGAATGCAACATTGCCCGGATTGCGCCGCTGCAGGTCGCGCTTGGTTTCGAGTTCGTCCAGGGTTTGCTGATGCATGCTTTCGGCAGCTTTCAATTGGCCTTCAGCCTTTTGCACATCCGCCCGAGCGACTGACATTTCGGCAACGGACTCTGCGACCTTGTGCTTCGCCGCCTCGACGGCGGCCTCCTGTTTCGAACTGTCGAGCCGGAAAATTGGCTGCCCTTGGGTCACTCGCCCAGTGATACCGACGTAAACCTCGGCGACCCTGCCGTTGATCTCGGGGACGATCGGAACGGTTCTGAAAAACATTGTGACGTTGGTGGTCGAGGGATGATTGTAAAAAATTACCGTTATGAGGGTTACAGTGAGAATGATGCAGGCCGTGATTCCCCACCTGAGCTCGAACCACACCGAGTAGAGCGTGATGTCCTTGCCGAGCCGCTTGCCCTGTACGTAGCGGCGATAGAGGTAGTCCGGAACGATGGTCAGCAGCGAGCAAAAAAGAAGCTCAAGCATGGCTGGGCTCCTTCCGATGACCGTGAACGTCTTCGGGTACTATCGGGACGGTATCGCCGTCTGGCTTGGCTGCTGCGGGCATTGCCGCAACCTGATGGTCGGCGTCAGTCATGGGCGATAGTTCTTCGCCTTCGCTCGCTTTGATCCCGGCGAGTTTCTCGGTCGAGCGCGCGATCCGCTTGAGCGGCGTGCCAAAGTCGGGAAATTCGATCAATGCCAGGATCAGGCCGATGATCCAGAATATGTGCATGTGGGTGAACAACGCGATCAGGCCGAGAACGGCGACGATCTCGAACTGGAATTTCTGCGATTTGTGCGCCATTCGCTCGGGCAGAGTATGCAAGCGGAAGAAAAGAATGCCGAACATCAAAACGGAAATCAGCAGGACAATGGTCATGACGACCATAAGCACGTCCGTGTGGCCTGGAGCGGTGATGAACGACGGCAGGTGTTCAGTAGCAACCGGGTTGATGGCGTCAGCCATGGCGTGGCTCCAGGAAATGTCGCAAATCGAATTCACAGAGGCTGCCATGGCGTTGCAGCATCGCGGTTTCGCGCGCGAAAAAATATTCTAGGCCATCTGGATTCGACGATATCCCGAACTTGGATAGCTCGTTGTTTGTCATTAACCGGCCAGACGCGAGTGCATGCTCTGGCGAGAGCGGCATGCCCGGCAAATTATGACTGACGGCAACGGTACCGAGTTGATTTAGATCAAGTCGTTATTTTGTGCCTACTGGCTGATGTTTTGAAAGTTCGAACTGCGTTGCGTTTGCTGCATCCGCGGTAAGTCACACGCTGGGCGCCTACCGGTCAGCGCCGCGTTCCCGCAACTGCCTGTTTTCCGCTTCCAGCTGCGCGATGTGACGCCGGACCGGTTCAAGCGCATTGTTCAGCTCCGCTTCGCTGAACCGCGGCGTGATGTGCTGGTGGCAGTTCCAGTTGAAGCCTTCGAGATGCAGCACGACGGCGCGTTCGATCTTCGCCTTGTAGTCCGGCATCGCGAGAGTTGCGGCGAGGGCGGGATCGTCGGCGAGATCGCGCATTTCGATATGCGCGTAGACCTTGAGCCGGCGGCGGTTCGGGTAATCCATCATGAACAGCGCGGCGCGATCGTTGGCCGCCGCATTGCCGACCGTGATGTATTGCCGGTTGCCGCTGAAGTCCGGAAACGCGAGGGTTTTGTCGTCGAGGACGTGCAGGAACCCGGCCGGGCCGCCGCGATGCTGGACATAAGGCCAGCCGGTCTCTGACACAGTCGCCACGTAGAAGCTGTCGCGCGTGGCGATGAACTGCGTCTCCGCGTCGGTGAGGCGGTCGAACCTGCGGCGGCCTTTGACATTGTCCCAGTAGTCGGCGCTGCCGTTGGCCCGCTGGGCGGCTTTGACGCTTGGCGTCACCGCGATATCGAGAAATCCATCGAGCATTGAATGGCTCCTTGACGCTACCCGCAAAATATTCGTTTCCGGCTCTGGCAATAATCCTGCAATTCTGGAATTGATTATTCCGAATTCTGGAAGAGTGGACGGGCCGTCCCGAAACATGGAGCGCCTGGAAGCATGGATCGCCTCGAAGCTATGGCCGTGCTGGTGGCCGCGGTCGAAACCGGCAGCCTGTCGGCCGCCGGCCGCAAGCTCGGAATGCCGCTGCCGACGGTGAGCCGCAAGCTCTCGGAGCTTGAAGCCCATCTACGCACGCGGCTTCTCAACCGCACCACGCGCCGGCTGATGCTGACAGAAGCCGGCAGCGCTTACCTCGAAGCGAGCAAGCGCATTCTCGACGAGGTCGGCAATGCCGAGCGATTGGCCGCCGGCGAGTACAGCGAGCCGCGCGGGCATCTTGCCGTCACGGCGCCGATCGTGTTCGGGCGCCTGCACGTCCTGCCGGTGATCAACGCGTTTCTTGCCAAATTTCCGCAGATCGACGTCCGGCTCAGGCTGTCCGACCGTTACCTGCATCTGATCGACGATCACATCGACGTCGCCGTGCGCCTCGGCCGGCTGTCCGACAGCAGCCTCAAGGCGACCCGTGTCGGTGCCGTGCGCTATGTCATCTGCGCGAGCCCGCGGTATCTGGAAAACCACGGCACGCCGAAAACGCCGCAAGATCTTTCGGCGCTGGACTGCATCACGTTCGACGACGCGGCGACCGCCACCGTCTGGAACTTCGCGGCGCGCGCCGCACGCAAGAAGATGCAGCCGGTGCAGATCCGTTCGCGGCTCTCCGTCAACACCGCCGAAGCCGCCATCGATGCCGCGGTGGCCGGTGTCGGGGTCACGCGGGTGCTGTCGTACCAGGCGGCCGAAGCGGTAGCGCGGGGCAAGCTGAAGATCGTGCTCGGCGCATTTGAGCGCGAACCGCTGCCGGTTCATCTCGTCCATGCCGGGCAGGGGGCGCTGGCGCTGAAGACGCGGAGTTTTCTTGAATTCGCGGCGCTGCGCCTGCGGCAGCGTCTCGCCGCACTTCCGAAGGCCGTTCAATCAGCCCCGGATAGTGCGGCGCCGGCTCGAACGCGGTGAATGAATCGTCAAAGATTCCGTCCTAAATTGAAGCATAAACCCAAGCGTATAGCGCGTCGAATAAACCTTATTTTTAGCCTGTTATTTAAACTGATCTTAGACCCTACGGCATAGGTTGACGCTGCACGGCGGGAAAACAGGGCCCGTCGAAAACAAAATAAGTTGGGAAAGGCGTCATGATGAAAGCCGTCGCAAAGACGGTCGAGCCCGCCGATCGTGAGGCGCGTTTCGACCATGTTAGGCCGCACTATCTGGAGGCGCTCACGCTGGTCGAGCGTCTGCATCGTCGGCTGCTGGACGTTATCAAGGATGAATTCGACCGCCGCGGCCGCGCCGACATCAATTCGGTGCAGGCGCTGCTGTTGTACAATATCGGCGACAAGGAGCTGACCGCGGGCGAACTGCGCACGCGCGGTTACTATCTCGGCTCCAACGTCTCCTACAATCTGAAGAAGCTCGTCGAGATGGGCTTCCTCGATCACCAGCGCTCGCGTGTCGACCGGCGTTCAGTGCGCATCAAGCTGACCGATCAGGGCCGTGAAGTCCGCGACATCGTGGACGCGCTCTATCAGAAGCATGTGCGCACGGTCGAGCAGGTCGGCGGCATCAATGCCGACGAGTTCGGCGTGCTCAACAAGGCGCTGCACCGGCTCGAGCGGTTCTGGACCGACCAGATTCTCTATCGTCTCTAAAAGGCTGCCAATCTCACTTCGCCAGATTAACAGTGTACTGGCGTAACTAGGCCCCGGCGCAAATGCCGGGGCTTTTTTTGCTTCCGGACAGCTCCGCCCGGCGGCGTAACCTTTGCGAAAACATCGGGGCGCGTCGTGCGGCCATAATATTGCCGGCCACCCGCCCTAGTGGTTCCGGCGGGATATGTCCCTTTGGGCCGCCGCCGGTTGCATGATAAAGCGGGGGCCGGGGACGACGTCAGGACGCATACGATGAACAAGTCCGGCTCGTTTGACGGCCGCCGTAACGGCGTCAACCGGCGTGCCATGCTCAGGCATCTGGCCGGGGCCGCAGTGCTGACCGGCGCCTTCGCCCGGCGCGCCGGCGCCGAGGATGCCGCGCTCGACGCCCTGATGAACGACAACAACGGCCAGTTCGGCCAGAATTTCGATCAGGGCTCGCGCACTATCCAGATGCCGAAAGCGACCGCGCCGACGCTGTCGCCCTCGACCGCGCAGATTACCGAGCAGGCGATCAAGACCTATGACGACATTGTCGCGCGGGGCGGCTGGCCGACCGTGCCGCAGACCGGCGACCTGCAGGTCGGGGCGCGCGACGCGAGCCTCGTGCCATTGCGCCAGCGGCTCGCGGCGTCGGGCGACCTCGATCCGAATGCGGTCGCCGCCGACAACGACATTTACAACTCGTATGTCGAAGAGGCCGTGCGCCGGTTCCAGGCCCGCCACGGCCTGACGACCGACGGCGTGGTGCGCGCCTCGACGCTCGCGGCGATGAACATTCCGGCGGCGACGCGGCGCGATCAGCTCAAGGTCAATATCGAGCGGCTGAAGACCCTGACCACCAATCTCGGGCCGCGCTACGTGGTGGTGAACATTCCGGCGGCGCGCGTCGAAGCCATCGAGAACGGCGTCGCCGTGCAGCGCCATACCGCGGTGGTCGGCAAGCCGGACCGGCCGTCACCGGACATCAACAGCAAGATCGTCCAGGTCAACTTCAATCCGTTCTGGACGGTGCCGGTGTCGATCGTGCGCAAGGACTTGATCCCGCTGATGCAGGACAAGCCGGATTACCTCACCGACAATCACATCCGCATCTATGACGGACAGCACCGCGAGGTGCTGCCGTCGCAGATCAACTGGTATTCGGAAGAGGCGGTGCATTACACGTTCCGGGAAGATCCGGGCGATCACAACTCGCTCGGCCGCATCCGCATCAATTTCCCGAGCCAGTACGGCGTCTATATGCACGACACGCCGCTGAAGAATTTGTTCGGCGGGGATTTCCGCTACGATTCCTCCGGCTGCTGCCGCGTGCAGAACGTGCAGGAGCTGGTCGCCTGGCTGCTCGACGGCACCAAGGGCTGGGGGCCGGATCACATCGCGGAAGCCATCAAGTCGGGCGACCAGGTCAACGCCAACCTGACCAAGCCGATACCGCTGCACTGGGTCTATGTCACCGCGTGGTCGGCGTCGGACGGCATCGTGCAATTCCGGGAAGATATTTATAACCGCGACGGTCTCGGCATGCCGTCGGTCCAGGCCGAAACCAAGCTCTGACCGGGCTGCCCCGGCGTCCATTTCCGGATTTTGCTTGGATTTTATCCGGGCTACGCTTGGCGTATGCCGTTCTCGCTGAACCTTTATCACGATCAGATCGGCGCAAGCGGCGCGAGCTCGGCGCCGCTTCCTGCGGCGCATCGGCTGCTTTATGTGCGTCATGGCCGCGCCGAGATCAACGGTCAGAAAGCAAATACCGATACGGCGACCTATCGCGACGGCACCGTCACGATGAAGTCGGCCGGCGAATGGTGCCAGGTCTGGCGCTGGGAGCTGGCGTTGCCGAACGCCGCGCCGGTCTTGCTGGAAGGCGAGGGCGTGTTCTCCAGCCTGCGCATGTCGCGGGTGATCAACACTCTCGCGATGCCGGAAGGGACGCATTGGCTGTTCCGCCTCGACCAGATCGTCACCGGCCCCGGCCGCATCGCCGACCGGCATCAGCATCCCGGTCCCGGCATCCGCTGTTTGCTGGAGGGCACGTTCAATGTGCAGCAGGACGCGGAGTCGCATCGTGACCTCGCGCCGGGCGACGCGTGGTGGGAGACCGGCTCCGACACCGTGGTCGCATGGAGCTCGCGGCAAATGGCGGCCAAGTTCCTGCGCGGCATGGTGCTGCCGGTGGAATGGGAAAGCAAAGTCACCGGCACCTGGCTGTCCGGCAAAACGCCACCGCCGGGAAACTGGAAGCTTTATCTCGACCGGGTGATCGTCGTTTAGCACGTGGTCCGGTTACCGTCGGGCCGATATCGCCACACCCTCATTCGCGCTATAATCTGTGGCAACAGAAGTCCCCACGGAGGACCGCCGTGAACATCGAAGCCCGACAAATCGACCGCAACGCCAAGACCAAGCTCAGCATCATCGATTGCGACATTCATCCGAAGAGCTCGCTCGAGGATTTGCGCCCGTACCTGAGCAATCGCTGGTGGGACTACGCGATGACCTACGGCGCGCGCTCGCACCATGGCTACGTCAAGGGCTTTCCGTATCCGAAGGGCCAGCCGCTGGCGTCGCGCCGCAACTCCTGGCCGCCGGACGGCGGGCTGCCGGCCAGCAATTACGAATTCATGCGCGAACAGTATCTCGATTGCTACGGCATCGACCATGCGGTGATGAATCCGCTGTCGCCGTCGGGACAGGGCGAGCAGAACGACGAATACAGCGCGGCGCTGGCGTTTGCCGCCAACGAATTCCAGCTCAATCACTGGAACAAGCTCGATCCGCGGCTCAAGGCCTCGCTGATCGTGCCTTATGAGGATCCGGAAGCCTCGCGCGCGGAAATCCGCAAGCGCTCGGGCGACAAGCGCTTTGCCCATGTGCTGATGCTGACGCGCACCAGCGAACTGATGGGCCGCCGCCGGTACTGGCCGATCTATGAAGCCGCCTGCGAAGCCAACATTCCGGTCGGCGTGCACGTGTTCGGCTACAGCGGCCGCGCCGCCAGCAACACCGGCTGGCCGTCGTTCTACATCGAGGAGATGACCGAGCACTCCAACGCCTGCCAGGCTCAGGTCGTGAGCCTGATCATGGAAGGCGTGTTCGAGGCGTTCCCGCAATTGAAAATGGTCTTCATCGAGGGCGGCTTCGGCTGGATCCCGGCGCTGGGCCACCGCATGGACCGCAACTGGAAACGCATGCGTTCGGGTCTGCCGAATCTCAAGCGCAAGCCGTCGGAATATCTGCACGACCACTTCTGGGTCACCACCCAGCCGATGGAGGAGCCGGACAATCCGGCGCATCTCGCCGACCTCATGGAAGCGATCGGCTTCGACCGCATCCTGTTCTCGTCGGACTACCCGCACTGGGATTTCGACGACCCGTTCGTGGCGCTGCCGGCAAGCCTCGGCAAGGAGCGCTGCGAGCAGGTCTATTCCGGCAACGCCAAGGCGCTGTACGGCTTCGCCTGATCTGTCCAAATCCGCCGCTAATTCCCACATCTAGCGGCGTTATCCGCTGAAATATGCCATGCCTTGCGTCTGTGCGCTGGCATCGGTCCGGCGCGGGGTGTATCTAGCGGGCAAACACCCCCGTTGCCGTCAGGAGTGAGCATGTCGGTATCCCCCAATGCCAAGGCGGCAGACGAGGGCTTTTTCTCGTCGGCGTTGGCTGAAACCGATCCGGAAATCGCCGATGTCATCGCGCTGGAACTTGGCCGGCAGCGCGACGAGATCGAACTGATTGCCTCGGAGAACATCGTCAGCCGCGCCGTGCTCGAGGCGCAGGGCTCGGTGCTGACCAACAAGTATGCCGAAGGCCTGCCGGGCAAACGCTATTACGGCGGCTGCCAGTTCGTCGACATTGCCGAGCGCGTGGCGATCGAGCGGGTCACGAAACTGTTCGGCTGCGGCTTTGCCAACGTGCAGCCGCATTCCGGCGCGTCGGCCAATGCCGAAGTGTTCATGGCGCTGATGCAGCCCGGCGACACCTTCATGGGGCTGAACCTCGCCGCCGGCGGACATCTGACTCACGGCTCGCCGGTGAACATGTCCGGCAAGTGGTTCAAGGTGGTGCCGTATGGCGTGCGGCGTGACGATCACCTGATCGATATCGAGGAAGTCGAGCGGCTGGCGAAAGCGCACAAGCCCAAAGTGATCGTCGCCGGCGGCTCGGCCTATCCGCGCGTCATCGACTTCCGCCGCTTCCGCGAGATTGCCGACGAGGTCGGCGCCTATCTGATGGTCGACATGGCGCATTTTGCCGGACTGGTCGCCGGCGGCGCGCATCCAAGCCCGCTCCCGCACGCCCATGTGGTGACGACGACGACGCACAAGACGCTGCGCGGGCCGCGCGGCGGCGCCGTCCTCACCAACGACGAGGAGCTGGCGAAGAAGCTCAACTCCGCGGTATTCCCCGGCATGCAGGGCGGCCCGCTGATGCACGTCATCGCCGCCAAGGCGGTGGCGTTCGGCGAGGCGCTGCGGCCGTCGTTCAAGCTTTACGCCAAGAGCGTCGTCGAGAACGCCAAGGCGCTTGCCGAAACGCTGAAAGCGCGCGGCCTCGACATCGTCTCCGGCGGCACCGACACGCACCTGATGCTGGTCGATCTGCGCAAGAAGAAGCTGACCGGGCGGGTCGCCGAAGTCGCGCTCTGCCGCGCCCACATCACCTGCAACAAGAACGGCATCCCGTTCGATCCGGAGAAGCCGCTGGTCACATCGGGCGTGCGGCTCGGCACGCCGGCCGGCACCACCCGCGGCTTCGGCATCGCCGAATTCCGGCAGGTCGGCGACATGGTCTGCGAAGTGCTCGACGCGCTGTCGAAGAGCGGCGCCGATCAGGACGCGCCGGCGGAAGCCAGCGTGCGGGAAAAGGTCCGGCGGCTGGTCAGCCGGTTCCCGATCTACGAAGGGTAAAAGGCAATGCGCTGTCCGAGTTGCAGCAGCCTCGATACCCAGGTCAAGGATTCGCGGCCGACGGAGGATTCGTCCGTCATCCGCCGCCGCCGTGTCTGCCTGACCTGCAATTTCCGCTTCACGACTTTCGAGCGCGTGCAGTTGCGCGAGCTCACCGTGATCAAGCGCGCCGGACGCCGGGTGCCGTTCGACCGCGACAAGCTGCTGCGCTCGATCCAGATCGCCTGCCGCAAGCGCCCGGTCGATCCGGAACGCATCGACCAGGTGGTGTCGAAGATCGTCCGCGAGCTGGAGAGCATCGGCGAGAGCGATATCTCGTCGGAGACCATCGGCGAGACGGTGATGGAGCACCTGCGCGAGCTCGACGACGTCGCCTATGTGCGGTTTGCCTCGGTGTATCGCAATTTCCGCGAAGCCAAGGATTTCGAGACGGCGCTGGCCGAACTGTCGGGCGAAGAAGCCGCCGAGCTCGCCCGCAAGTGAGCATCAACGCCGCGGCCGACGATCGCTTCATGGCGCTGGCGCTGGCGCTCGGCCGCCGCGGGCTTGGGCAAGCCTGGCCGAACCCGGCGGTCGGCGCGGTCATCGTCAAGGACGGCATCATGGTCGGGCGCGGCTGGACCCAGCCGGGCGGGCGGCCGCACGCCGAAGTCGAGGCGCTGCGCCGCGCCGGCGCAGCGGCGCGCGGCGCTACCCTCTATGTGACGCTCGAGCCGTGCTCGCATTTCGGCAAATCGCCGCCATGCGCCGACGCGGTGATCGCCGCCGGCATCGCCCGCGTCGTGTCGGCGATCGAGGATCCCAATCCCGAGGTTGCGGGGCAGGGCCACGCGCGGCTGCGTGCCGCCGGCATTGCGGTCGATATCGGCACCGGCGCCGCACAGGCGCGGCACGATCATGCCGGCCACATCTTGCGCATGACCAAGGGGCGGCCGCGCGTGCTGCTCAAGCTCGCGATCTCCGCCGACGGCATGGCGGCTGCGGCCGGCGGCAAGCCGGTGGCGATCACCGGCGAGGACGTCCGTCAGCGCGTGCATCTGCTTCGCGCCGAGAACGATGCGATCATGGCCGGCATCGGCACCGTGCTGGCCGACGATCCGATGCTGACCTGCCGGCTGCCGGGCATGGCGAAGCGTTCGCCGGTGCGGATCGTCGCCGATAGCATGTTGCGGCTGCCGCTTACTTCGAACCTCGTTCGCAGCGCCATCGACGTGCCGGTCTGGGCGCTGTGCGGGATGCGGGCGCCGCAGCAGGCCGAGTTCGCGCTGTTGCCGCTCGGCGTCGAGGTGCTGCGTTCGCCGGACAGCGCCGAGCGGCTCGATCTGGCTGACGCCCTGGGACTTCTCGCGGCGAAAGGCATTACCCGGCTGATGGTGGAGGGTGGCCCGGCGCTTGCCGCCGCCTTCCTCGCCGCCGATCTGGTCGACGAGGCCATCCTGTTTCACGCCCCGATGCTGGTTGGACCGCAGGGCCTGGACGCGCTTGCATCGGACGCGATGGCGGCGCTCTCTAGGCAGCTGAAGAAGCTATCGACCGAGCCGGTCGGGGTCGATCAGCAAGAGACCTATGGCCGCGGGTAGATAGAATGTTCACCGGCATTGTCAGTGATTTAGGCGAAATCCTTGAAGTTGAGGAAAAGGCTGAAGGCTTGCGCCGGCTGACCATCGCCTGCGGCTATGATCCGGACAGTATCGACATCGGCGCCTCGATCGCCTGCTCGGGCATTTGCCTGACTGCGGTGGGGCGCGGGCGCGCTGGCGACCGGGCGTGGTTTGCCGCCGACGCGGCCGCCGAGACCTTGCGGATGACCACAGCCGGAGCCTGGCAGCGCGGCGCCAGGCTCAACCTCGAACGCTCGCTGCGGATCGGCGACGAACTCGGCGGCCATCTGGTCAGCGGTCATGTCGACGGCATCGCCGAACTGATCGCGCGCGAGGATTTGCCCGACATGGCGCGACTGAAGCTGCGCGCACCGGCCGCGCTGTCGCGCTTCATCGCGCAGAAGGGCTCGGTCGCGCTCGACGGCGTCTCGCTGACGGTCAATGAGGTCGAAGGCGATACATTCTCGGTCCTGATCATACCGCACACGCTGAAGGTGACGACGATCGGCGCGCTGAAAGTTGGCGACCGCATCAATATTGAAGTCGATCAGATGGCGCGCTATGCCGCGCGTCTTCTGGAGACAACGCCACGCTAAGGCGTGCGCAAATGGTGATTGGAGAATTGGAATGGCCGGACCGCGGCAAGGCAAACGCGCTGACAACAAGAAAAGTGCGGCGAAGGGCGCGCGCATCCTGATCGTCGAGGCGCGTTACTATGACGACATCGCCGATGCGCTGCTGGCCGGCGCCACCAAGGCGCTGACCGAAGCGGGAGCGCAGTTCGACGTCATCAGCGTTCCGGGCGCGCTGGAAATTCCGACTGCGATTGCCATTGCCGCCGACGCCGCGCAGCGCAAACGCAAGCCCTATGACGGCGCGGTCGGGCTCGGCTGCGTGATCCGGGGCGAGACGATCCATTTCGATATCGTTTCGGATTTGTCGGCGCAGGGGTTGATGGAGCTCTCGGTGGAACGCCGGCTGCCGATCGGCAACGGCATCATCACCGTCGAGAACGAGGCGCAGGCCTATGCCCGCGCCCGCGTCGAGGATCAGGACAAGGGCGGCGGCGCGGCGCGTGCCGCGCTCGCCTTGATCGAAATCAAGCGAAAGCTGGAAAAACGCTGACATGGCAGCCGACATGGCAGGAGCCGGGCCAAAGAAATCGCCGAAGGAGGCGCGCAAGGTCAATCAGCGCGGCGCCGCGCGGCTTGCCGCCGTGCAAGCGCTGTATCAGATGGATCTCGCCGGCACCGGCTTGAACGAGATCATGGCCGAGTTCGAAAACCATTGGCTCGGCGGCGAGGTCGAGGGCGCGCAGTATCGACCGGCGGAAGCGGCCTATTTCCGCGACATCGTCGGCGGCGTGGTGCGCGAGCAGGGCATGCTCGACCCGCGCATCGATGCGGCGCTGTCGCGCGGCTGGCCGCTCAAGCGCATCGAAACGCTGCTGCGTGCGGTGTTGCGGGCGGGCGCCTACGAACTCGCTTGCCGCCCGGACGTGCCGGCGCGCGTGGTGATGTCGGAATATGTCGATGTCGCCGGCGCGTTCGTCGACGAGGATGAGACCGGAATGGTCAATGCGGTGCTCGATCAGCTGGCGCACGAAATGCGCGCGGCCGAGTTTGCCGGTCATGGGCAATGAGCGAGCGTGGATCAGCCGAAGACCGCCTGATCGCGCGCTACTTCAAGCCGTTGGCGACCGCGGCGGGCGCGTTCGGTCTCACCGATGACGCCGCGGTCCTGACGCCGCCGCCGGGTTGCGATCTGGTCGTGACCACCGACGGCGTCATTGCCGGCGTGCATTTCATGCCGCACGATCCGCCCGGCCTGATCGCACGCAAAGTGCTGCGGATGAATCTCTCCGATCTCGCGGCCAAGGGCGCCAGGCCGGCCGGCTTTCTGCTCTCGATCGCGCTGCCGGCGCCAATCGACGAGGAATGGGTCGCGGCGTTTGCCAAAGGTCTCGGCGAGGACGCGGAAGAGTACGGCTGCCCGCTGCTCGGCGGCGATACCGATCATACGCCGGGACTGCTCGCGATCACGGTTGCAGCATTCGGCGCGGTGCCGCACGGCAAAATGGTGCGCCGGACCACGGCAAAGGCGGGCGATGCCGTCGTCGTGAGCGGCACCATCGGCGACTCGGCGCTCGGCCTGCTCAAGCAAAAAGACAATATCCTGCAGAAACGCTGGCAGCTCACCGACGACCAAAGCAACGAGCTCAAGGTGCGTTATCTGCTGCCGGAACCGCGCACGGCGCTGGCGGAAGCGGTTTTGCACCACGCCGCGGCGGCGATGGACGTATCCGACGGCCTTGCCGGCGATCTCGCCAAACTGTGCCGCGCCTCCGGCGTTGCCGCCGAGATCGACATCACGCGCGTGCCATTGTCCGACGCGGCGCAGGCGGCGCTTGCCGCGGACCCCGCGCTGATCGAGACAGTCCTTACCGGTGGCGACGATTACGAAATCCTGCTGACGCTGGCGCCGGACAAGCTGCCGGCGCTTCGCGCCGCGGCCGAGCGGGCCGATGTGCCGGTGACCGAGATCGGCCGCATCATGCCGGGGCAGGGCACACGCTTTCTACGGGATGGCAGGGCGCTGGAATTCGCGCAGCCGTCGTACAGCCATTTCTGACTTGCGGTGCCCGGCGCGGGCGTCGTCGCTTGTAAATCCGACAGCCGTCTCCGCTGCCTAGAAGCCCGCGGCGATCAGATGGGTCACTTTAGGTGTGCCGCCGGTGTGAAATCGCAGCACATTCTCCTGCATCAGACGATCCGCATTGGTGACCCGTTCGTGCTGACGCAGGTGCTCGATCCACGAGCCGAGCAAAAATGTCTCCACCATCCTGCCCGGCTCGGCGGCATCGTCGAACATCGCCCAGCGGAACGCGCCATCTCTGAGCCGTTCCCGCTTGAGCGGTTCGAGGCTTGCGAGGAACGCCTCGCGGTCTTCCGGCCTTATCCGGTATTCGATCGTGACCAGAACCGGCCCTCGGTCTCCGTCCAGTTCCTGTGCAACCTCCGGCGTGGGCCAGTGCATCGATGGCGTAAGATCGGTTGCCGCGCCGGCCTGCAGCTTCCAGGGCCAGGTCACAGCGATGGCGGCGATGGCTCCTGCCGCGGCCAGAAAATGCGCCATCGGCAAGCCAAGCACGCCGGCGAGCTTGCCCCAGATCGCGCTGCCGAGCGTCATGCAGCCGAAGAACACGGTGGTGAACAGCGCCAGGCCGCGGCCGCGAACCCAATCGGGCAACGAAGATTGTGCCGACACCGTCAGCGTCGCAAGCACGGCGATCCACGAAATCCCGGCGAGAACACTGGCGGCAAGCGCCGTGACCGGATCGTGCGCCAGGCCATACAGCGCCAATGTCACCGCGGTGCCCGCCATTCCGCTTGCGGCGAGCCAGTTCGCTCCAAGCTTTATGCGAAGCCGCGGCATGACGAACGCGCCGCCCACGGCGCCGGCGCCGATTGCGCCGAGCAGGATACCGTAAAGCGTGGGTCCGCTCGCCACTTGCGTTCGGGCGACCAGCGGCAGCAGCGCCCAATAGGCGCTGGCGAACAGAAAGAAGCCCGCGGCTTTAATCAAAGTTGCCCGCAACGCCGGGCTATTCCTTGCATAACGAAGCCCGGCCCCGACCGCGCCCGCGAAGCGCTCTGCCGGTAAAGACGTGTGCGTCGCCGTTGCGGGCTTCCACCAGAACAGCGCACCGATCACGCCAAGGTTCGAGACGGCGTTGATCCAGAATGGCGAGAGGATGCCGAAGCTGGCGATGGCAGCGCCGCCGAGGGCCGGACCCACCGCTCGCGATACGTTGACGCCGACACTATTGGCGGCGACCGCCGAAGTCAGGTCTTCCCTCGGCACGAGCTGCGGCACCACCGATTGCCAGGCCGGCACCGTCAATGCTCCGGTTGCGCCAATAACAAATGTGAAGACCAGAAGGCTTGTCGGCGTGACCAGGCCAAGGCCGACCATGGCGGCAAAGATCGCGGAGAGGACGGTGGTCAGGACTTCAAGCACGATCAGAAACTTGCGCCTGTCAAAAATGTCGGCAAAAGCGCCGGCCGGTATCGCAAACAGAAAGACCGGCAACGTGCTTGCCGCCTGCACCAGCGCGACCTGCAGCGGATCGGGATCGAGGCTGGTCATCAGCCAGCCGGCTGCGGCGCTGTACATCCAGCCGCCGATATTGGAGACGACGGTGGCGGTCCAGATCACCGTGAACGCACGGCTGTGAAAGGCCGCGGACAGCGATGAAAGTTTCTTTGTCGCTCCCGCACCGGCAGCGCTGCTCATCGCAATCTCCGCGGACACATGCGCGTGTGAATTTACCCGACAGCGTTACGACCGTCGATGTTGGATCGGCCATGCGGAGGCGGTTGCGCCTGCCGGGCGGTATGAGTTTTCGTTCGGGGGTGATGCGCGGGGAGGAGGATTGCAGAGCTATTTTTGCGCAAAGGCGCGCTATAATGGCGGCTCAAGGAAACGCGAAGAGACTACCAAGAGAAACGCCCCATGCACGACACGACCGCGCTGAAGCCAATCGAACCGGCTGCGCCACCGGCCACGCCAGAGACCAAGCCTTACGTCGGCAAGAACGCCAATCCGCGCTATGCCGCGCTCTACCGGCACTACCCGACCATCGATTATCTGCGCCGCGGCGCCCGCCGCCGGCTGCCGCACTTTGCCTTTGAATATTGCGACGGCGGTTCGGGCAAGGACGATGCCGGCATCAAGCGCAACTGGGCGGGCCTCGACGCGATCGAGATGGTGCCGCGCTATGGCGTGATGCCGTCGCTGCCGCCGTGCGACGTCGAGCTGTTCGGCCGCCGCTATGCCGCGCCGATCGGCGTGTCGCCGATGGGCGGTCCAGCCATTGTCTGGCCGGGCGCCGACGAATATCTCGCCCGCGCCGCGCAGAAGGCGCGCATTCCGTACACGCTCGGCACCGTCGGCTGCTCGACCATCGAGCGCATCGCCGAAATCGCGCCCGACGTGTTCTGGTTTCAGCTTTATCGCGCGGCGAGGAACAATCACGCCATCGGCTTCGATCTGGCGAAGCGGGCCCAGGACGCCGGCTGCCACGCGCTGATGCTGACGCTTGACGTGCCGGTGCGCACGACGCGCGCGCGCGAGGTCGTGGTCGGGCTCGGCGGCGCCTTTCATCCCGACGTCGCGAAACTTGTCCAGATGCTGCTGTCACCGGCCTGGACCATGGCGCTGCGCAAGAACGGCATCCCGCGGTTCTCCAACCTGCGCAAATACGCCGGCGAGAACACCTCGATCAAAGAGATGATAGCGTTCGCGCGCCGCGAGATGGGCGGTGCGTTCACCTGGGACGAAGTCGCGCAGTATCGCGACCGCTGGAAAGGCACCCTGATCGTCAAGGGCATCATGCATCCGGAAGACGCCGAGAAAGCGGTATCGCTCGGCGTCGACGGGATGTTCGTGTCGAACCACGGCGGCCGCCAGATCGACGCGCTGCCGGCGCCGATCGACGTGCTTCCCGCCATCGTTGCGCAAGTCGGCAAGCGCGCCACGGTGCTCTACGATTCAGGAATCCGCAGCGGCACCGATGTGGCGCGCGCTTACGCACTGGGCGCCGCCGCGGCGTTCGCCGGCAAGGCGTTCCTGTGGGGGCTCGGCGCGCTCGGCGAGGAGGGCGCGGCCCACGTCATCGACCTGCTGATCGAAGAAACCCAGGCCGCGTTCGGTCAGCTTGGCGCAAAAACGCCGGACGAGTCCCGTTCGGTGGTGATCCGGCACGGTGGCGCACTGCACTTCTGATCTGCACAGGCGGTAGTGGCTTCGCGGGGCTCGGACCGCTAGAACGAGCCCCTCTTGGGGGATTCTGCCTGTGGCGGCCATCGCCGGACCCGTGATCGACGTCACCGACGACCGGCTTGCCGCGCGCAACGCTGTCGTGCTCGCGGTCGCGCAGGCGCTGGCCGGCGGCAACAACACCGTCATCGTCGCCGCCACTTCGATCATCGCCTCGATGCTGGCGCCGGATCCGACGCTGGCGACGCTGCCGATCAGCGTCATGGTCGCCGGCATGTGGATGGGCACGCTGCCGGTCGGCGCGCTGTCGAAAGCCTATGGCCGGCGTTTTGCGCTTCAGGTCGGCTCGGCGTTTGGCGCGATGTCGGGATTTGTCTCCTGCGCCGCGGTGCTGACCGGCTCGTTCTGGCTGCTGCTGGTGGGAACGGCGTGCGGCGGTTTCTATGCCGCGGCGCATCAGTCCTACCGCTTTGCCGCGACCGATACCGCGAGCCCGCAGTTCCGGGCCAAGGCCGTGGCCTGGGTGCTGGCCGGCGGGGTGTTTGCCGGCGTGCTCGGGCCGCAGCTTGTCATCTTCACCAAGGACATCTGGCCGACGTACCTGTTCGCCGCGACGTTCATCGCGCAGTCGCTGTGCGCCATCGCCGCCGCGGCGGTGCTGACGTTCCTCAACGTGCCGCGGCCGAACGTGTCGCATTCGCTCGCCGACGGACGGCCGCTGACCGCGATCGTGGTGCAGCCGAAATTCATCATGGCCGTGGTCTGCGGGCTCGCCAGCTACACCATGATGAACATGATGATGACCTCGGCGCCGCTGGCGATGGTGATGTGCAATCACACCGTCGGCGAAGCGGCGCTCGGCATCCAGTGGCACGTCATCGGCATGTATGCGCCGAGCTTCATCACCGGCCCGCTGATCGCGCGGTTCGGCGTGCGCCGCATGATGGCGATCGGGCTGGCGCTGATCGTCGTTGCGGCGTCGATCGAGCTCGAAGGCATCGCGATCTGGAATTTCTGGGTCGGACTGACCGTGCTCGGCGTCGGCTGGAATTTCGCCTTCATCAGCGCCACCACGCTGGTCACCGAGTGCCACGATCCGCACGAGCGCAACAAGGTGCAGGCGTTCAACGACTTCCTGGTATTCGGCGCGATGGCGATCGGTTCGTTCTCGTCCGGCGCGCTGCTGGCGCGTTACGGCTGGACCGCGGTGAACGACATGGTGTTCCCGGTGATCCTGGCGGCGGCCGTACTGCTGGTGTGGGGCTCGCTGGTGCGCCGTCCGAAGGCGGCATAAACTCCCGCATCGCCTTTCGGGAGGACATGCGCATGGCCAAAGCACTGCGTAAGACACGGAAGCCCGCGAAACCTGCCAAATCGTCAGCGCGCCGCAAGATCACGGCGCGCGCGAAATCGAAAGCCAAACCGGCGAAAGCGAAATCCGCGCCGCGCCGGCACGCCTTCGTCGCCAGCCACCACAGCCCCGATGCGTTCGAGCAGGGCCTGCGCCGCTACGCCAAATATCGCGATCTCGGCATTGCGGCGGCGACCGGCGGCATGGTGCGCGCCCATGTCATCCGGATGATGCCGCCGTGCATCCCGGATGAGGTGTCGAAGCTGCATTATCACGACGTGCAATTCCAGATGGTGTACGTGCTCAAGGGCTGGATGAAGAGCGAGTTCGACGGCCACGGCGCCGTCACCATGCGCGAAGGCTCGTGCTGGCTGCAGCCGCCGAAGATCAAGCACAAGGTGCTCGACTACTCTGACGATTGCGAAGTGCTGGAAATCATCCTGCCGGCGGATTTTGAAACCGTAGAGCTGGAGTGAAAACTCTTCCCTCTCCCCGCGTGCGGGGAGAGGTGAAGTTAGCCGCGGGGTGTGGCTACTATGACCACCATGACCGTCTTACCCGCCGCCGACCTCTCCATCCTCACCGCGCTCGAGCGCAAGGTGCTGTGGCTGGCGACGTGGACCATCCACAACGCCAATCATCTCCGCGAGAACAGCGACGGCGTGAAGGTCGGCGGCCATCAGGCGTCGTCGGCGTCGCTCGCAACCATCATGACGGCGCTGTATTTCCACAGCCTGCGGCCGCAGGATCGCGTTGCGGTGAAGCCGCACGCCGCGCCGAACTTTCACGCCATCCAGTATCTGCTCGGCCGCCAGAGCCGCGACAAGCTCGAAGCGTTCCGCGGCTACAAGGGCGCGCAGTCCTATCCGTCGCGCACCAAGGACACCGACGACGTCGATTTCTCCACCGGCTCGGTCGGGCTTGGCGTCGCGCAGACATTATTCTCGTCGCTGGTGCAGGACTATGTGCGCGCGCACGGCTGGGGACTCGAGCGTCCGGAAGGCCGGATGATCGCGCTGCTGGGCGATGCCGAGCTCGACGAAGGCAACATCTTCGAGTCGATGCTCGAAGGCTGGAAGCAGGGCCTGCGCAATTGCTGGTGGATCGTCGACTACAACCGGCAGAGCCTCGACGCGGTGGTGCGCGAAGGTCTGTGGCAACGCTATGAAAACCTATTCCGCAATTTCGGCTGGGACGTCGTGGTGCTCAAATACGGTTCGCTGCAGCAGGCCGCATTCGCCGAACCTGGTGGCGACGTACTGCGCAAGTGGATCGACACCTGCCCGAACCAGCTTTACTCGGCGCTGGTGTTTCAGGGCGGCGCGGCGTGGCGCAGGCGGCTCAACGACGAGATCGGCGACCAGGGGCCGGTGTCGCGGCTGATCGAGAAGCGCAGCGACGACGAACTGGCGCGGCTGATGAACAATCTCGGCGGCCACGACCTCTCCGCCATCATCGAGGCCTTCGACGCCGTCGATCACGATCGCCCGGTCTGTTTCATCGCCTACACGATCAAGGGTTTCGGACTGCCGTTCGCCGGCCACAAGGACAACCATGCCGGGCTGATGACGACGGCGCAGATGGAGACGTTTCAGAAGCTGATGAACGTGCGGCCCGGGCACGAATGGGATCTGTTCGAGGGCCTGACGCAGCCGGCGGAAAACATCCGCACGTTTCTCGCCGGCGTGCCGTTTGCGCAAGATGGCGAGCGGCGCTTGCAGGCGGCGCGCATCGATGTGCCGGATGAGCTGAAAGTGCCGATCCAGCCGAAGATGGCGACGCAGAACGGCTTCGGCGCGCTGCTCAACGAGCTGGCGCGCGGCGACACCGCGCTGGCGTCGCGCATCGTCACCACGTCGCCTGACGTCACGGTGTCGACCAATCTCGGCGCCTGGGTCAACCGCCGCGGCCTGTTCGCCCGCGAGGCGCTGGCCGACACCTTCAAGAGCGAGCGCATCCCGTCGACGTTCAACTGGGATTTCTCGCCGAAGGGCCAGCATCTCGAGCTCGGCATCGCCGAGATGAATTTGTTCTGCGCGCTCTCCGCGCTCGGCCTGTCGCACGCAATCAACGGCGAGCGGCTGCTGCCGGTCGGCACGCTGTACGATCCGTTCATCGCCCGCGGCCTCGATGCGCTCAATTACGCCTGTTACCAGGACGCCCGTTTCATCCTGGTGGCGACTCCGTCCGGCCTGACATTGGCGCCGGAAGGCGGCGCGCATCAATCGATTGCCGAGCCGCTGATCGGCATGGCGCAGGACGGGCTGGCGTCGTTCGAACCGGCCTTCGTCGACGAGCTCGCGGTCATCCTGGCGTTTGCGTTCGCCTACATCCAGAAAAGCGGCCAGAAAAGCGGCCTGGACGGCAACGACGGCGAGGCTTCGGAGCGCAACTGGCTGCGCGACGAAACCGGCGGCTCGGTCTATCTGCGGCTGTCGACGCGGCCGATCGAGCAGATCGAGCGCACCATGACGCCTGAGCTGCGCCAGGCGATCGTCGACGGCGCCTACTGGCTGCGCGAGCCGGGACCGAACTGTCAGGTGGTGGTCGCCTACACCGGGGCTGTCGCGCCGGAAGCGATTCAGGCCGTCGGGCTGATGGCGGAAGATCGCCGCGACGTCGGACTGCTCGCGGTCACGTCAGCCGATCGCCTCAACGCCGGCTGGACCGCGGCGTGGCGGGCGCGCGAGCGCGGACTGGTTCACGCCCGTTCCCACATCGAGCGGCTGTTCGCACGCGTGCCGCGCCATTGCGGCATCGTCAGCGTTGCCGACAGCCATCCGGCGACGCTCGGCTGGCTTGGCGCGGTCGCCGGGCATCGGATGCGGCCGCTCGGCGTCGAACACTTCGGCCAGACCGGTTCGATCGAGGACCTCTACGCGCACTACGGTCTCGACGCCCGCGCCATCATCGCTGCCGCCGAAGCTATTGCGCCCGGCCGGCCGATCCGCCATCTCGGCGTGGTGTGAACCAGTCGAACAAGAGTTCCGGGAATGATCAGCCGACGAGCGTTTTGTCTGGCGTCAGCCGCTATTTTGCCATGCTCTGCATTCGCGCAAGACCGGAAGCCGGCATTTTCGCGCCTTGTTGATGACTTCAGCCGCATCGAGCGCGGCAGCGGCGGCCGGCTGGGTGTCGCGATGCTCGATACCGCATCGGGTGCCGAAGCGAGCCACCGCGTCGCCGAGCGCTTTCCGATGTGCAGCACGTTCAAACTACTTGCATCGGCAGCGATCTTGACGCGGGTCGATTCCGGGCAGGAGAAACTCGACCGGCTCATCCCTTTTGGCGCTGTTAATGTCATCGCCAATTCACCGGCCACTTCGGCGCGTGTTCCGGAAGGCGGCATGAGTCTCGCGGATCTGTGCGAGGCCGCGCTGACGCTGAGCGACAACACCGCAGCCAATCTTCTGCTTGCCAATATCGGCGGTCCTCAAGGGCTCACGGCGTTTGCGCGCTCGATTGGCGATAGCGTCACGCGCCTCGACCGCATCGAACCGGATTTGAACGAGGCCAGGCCTGGCGACCTGCGTGATACCACCTCTCCGGCGGCGATGCTCGCCGACATCAAATTGCTCGTGATCGGCGACAAGCTGAGCAAGACGTCGCGGCAGCAACTTACCGACTGGCTCCTCGCCAACAAGACGGGCGGCCCGCGGTTCCGCGCCGGTCTGGATAAGACCTGGCGTGTCGCCGACAAGACCGGGTCGGGCGACAACGATACCGCCAATGATATCGGCTTGATCTGGCCGCCAAACCGGCCTCCCATCATCGTTTGCGTCTATCTCACCGCGAGCACCACCAATAGCGATGCGCGTAATGCCGCCATCGCAGCGGTGGCCCGCGCCGTTGCGAAAGCCGTGCAGGTTTGAACTCTCGCAAGCTTCCGGCCGCTACGAATCCAGCACGCTCGGCGCGAACAGCTCGTCCATCGCCATGACCCGCGGCGTCAGGCCCTGCTGGTTGGAATATTTCGCGGCCGTGTCCAGCACCGTGCGATTGGCCTTCAGCCCGTGGCTGACCAGCCGCGACGCCAGCGCGTTCCGATAATCCGCCGGCACCAGGCCGGTCTCGAGATGATAGGCGACGTGGTCGCGCCGCTCGCTCTCGGCGATGTCGTTGGCCGCAGCGAACGCTTTGAGGATATTGATCGCCACCCACGGTTCGCGCTCGAACACCGCGCGGCGGACCACCATGCCGTGATTGATCGGATAGATGGCGGTCTTGCCGTAGAAGCGGACGGCTTCGGCGGCGCCATCGGCAAACAGCGGCTTGATGGCGGGGTGATTGTCGAGATCGGCACTGCTGCGGTCGATCGGGTCGCTCTGCTTCGGGATGTAAGACATGCAGGCGTCGAGCTCGCCGGAGAGCATCATCGCGCCGATGCTTTTCTCCGCCGGAATCTGGTTGATGGTGACGCCGGGCGGCGCCTTGAATCCGATGGCGCCGGCGTGACTGCGCCCCGGCAGCCGCTCCATGAAGAACGTCATGTCGCGGGGCGCGACGCCGAATTCGTTTTCGAGCACGCCGCGGGTCCACAGCGCCGAGGTCTGCACGTATTCCGGCACGCCAATGCGCTTGCCTTTGAGATCGGCCGGCTTGTCGACGCGTGCGTCGCGGCGCACCGAAATGCCGGTGTGATAGAAGCGCCGCGTCGTGAACACCGGCAGGCCGACAAAGCGGTCGTCGCCGCGGGCGCGGATCATCATCAGTTCCGACATCGACATTTCGGAAACGTCGAACTCGGCGGCGCCAAGCTGCCGCCAGAACATTTCCGCCGGGCCGAGCACGGTGATGGCGAAATCGATGCCGGCGGGCTTGACGCGGCCGTCGATGATCGGCCGGGTGCGCGGATTGTTGGTGATGGCGAGACTGAGCTCAAGATCGGCCATGCGTCCTCCGGTTTCGCCGGCTTGCCGCCGGCCGTTGCGCCATCATTCCGGTGACCGCGATGACTGGCAAGAGACTGGCAAGAGACGGGCAAGACGGCGTGTCGCAGCCGCGACAGGGGAGACCGCTATCGCGGAACACGATAAATTACCTTCAAGCGCGCCAGCTTCAATCGCGCACAGGGACGGGAGGCCGATTTCCGATGACAGCACATGCGCACGTGTTGCGAGCCGCGATCGCCGCCATCGCCGTGATTGCGGCTATGTCAAATCCCGCTGCGGCAGGCTCGGTCCTGCGCGTCGGCAAGGCCAACCAGGTTTCGGATGCGATCATTCCGGTGAACGTTGGCGAGAAGCTCGGCATCTTCAAGAAGCACGGGCTTGACCTTGAAATCACCGACTATGGCGGCGGGGGCAAGATGGCGCAGGCCATGGCTGCCGGCGCCATGGATATCGGCGCCGGCGCCGGCACCGAGATGGCGTTCATTGCCAAGGGCGTGCCGATGATCACCGTATGCGAAAGCACGGCGGCCGCCCCGTTCCTCGGCATCGGCGTGCCATGGGATTCTCCAGCAAAGTCCCTTGCCGATCTCAAGGGCAAGATCATTGGGGTGTCCAGCACGGGCTCGTTCAGTGACTGGTCCGGCCACGAGCTCTCGCGCAAGCAAGGCTGGGGGGAGAACGGCGTGAAGACGGTCGGGATCGGCGGCGGCCCGGCGCCGGCGCTCGCGGCGCTGCGCACCCATCAGGTCGACGCCGCGATCGGCAACACCTCGCAATTCTTTGCCTTCGAGGAAACCAAGGAAGGACGCCTGCTCGCGCCGGTGTCGAGCTTCGAGGGTAACGTCGCGTCCGGAGCGATCTTCGCCTCGAACCAACTGGTCGCCAGCAATCCCGGCGCGATTCGCACGTTCCTCCTGGCCTGGATGGAAACCATCGACTACATGCTGGCGCACAGGGCCGAGACCATCAAGATGGAGAGCGAGATCAATCATTTCAGCGAGAGCGTGATGGCACGGGAATACGATCTCGTGAAAGGCATGTATGTGAAGGATTGCCGGTTCGATGCGGAATCGCTATCGAACCTGAAGCGCTCGTTCGGCGAGATGAAGCTGATCGAGGGCAACTTGGATATATCCAGGCTTTACACGGAAGAGTACCTGCCGAAATAATCGCAAAATTGGCTTTAAGCGCTACTTATTAAATGAGGTGTCGATTTTGAAGACGACACGCTATTTTGAGGAGCAGGTGCTTCGAAAGCGTCCCTATATTCTGCGGGAATGGTGTGAGCAGGCGCTTACCGCGCCACTGCGGCGGGAGATGCAGATGGATGGCCGTATGCGGTTCTGGGTGCGGATCATGCCAGCGGGAGAAAGCCGGCCGCGGTTTCTCAGGGTCGTGACGTTGGAAGATGGCGAGACCGTTCATAATGCGTTTTACGACCGCAACTTTCGGGAGAATAACGGATGAAGCTGCATTATTACCCGGAGACTGACAGTCTCTATATCGAGCTAAACGCCGCGCCCGGCGCCGAAACGCGGGAGATCGTCGAAGGTCTCGTTGTAGATTTCGATGCCAACGGCGACGTCGTCGGCCTCGACATCGACCATGCCTCCCGCAAGCTCGACCTGAACAAGATTGAAACGATTTCGCTGCCGGCCGTAACCGCAGCGGAGTGACGATGCCGATCATCGACGCGCAGGTGCACGCCTACGAGCGCAATCATCCGGGCCGGCCGTGGCACGCGGTGCTGGCGGGACCGCCGGAGGTCACCGGCGAACAGATGATCGCGGCGATGGACAAGAACGGCGTCGACGGCGCCATCCTGATTTCGGCGTTCACGATGTACCGCTATGACGCGAGCTACGCGGTGGCGGTACGCAACCGCTATCCGGACCGCTTCGCGCTGATCAAGCCGGTCGATCCAGCGAACCCCGCCGTCGGCGAGGCGATCGCGGACTGGAAGCGCACGCCGGGCACAGTTGCGGTGCGCATGCTGCTGGTGCGCGGCGGCTACAACGAGGACCCTGCCGATCCGGGGCTGAACCGTGTGCTGAAAGAAGCGGCGCGGCTGTCGATGCCGGTCAACCTGCACATCGCCGGCCGGCTCGATCAGGGCATCGCCCTGATCCGCCGCAATCCGGATACCCAGATCGTCGTCGATCATCTCGGGCTGGTGCAGCCCTACGATCCGCCGCCGCCGCAAGAGCCGTGGGCCGACCTGCCGAAAGTGCTGACGCTCGCGAAGCTTCCCAACGCCGCCATCAAGATCACCGGCGCCTGCACATTATCGCACGAGGCATTTCCGTATAACGACATCTGGGATCCGGTCTGCCGCGTCATCGATGCGTTCGGTCTCGACCGCTGCCTGTGGGGCACCGACTGGACACGCGCGGTGAATCTGCTGACCTTCGCGCAAGGCGTCGAAGCCTTCCGCGTCACCGGTCGCATTTCGGAAAGCGACAAGGTCAAGCTGATGGGTGGCAACACCGCGCGCGTCTACGGCTGGGCGCCGGGGCGGAACTAGCCGTTGTTGGTCGTGCCTAGAGGCGAACGCGGGCAAGACCGTTCAGCGAGTTGGGGAAGGAACGCCTAAGCGGTGGCGGCTTAGCCTGTAAATTTGGGATACCAGCCCCTTTGAATTTGATGGGAACGGGAATTTCGGTGTAGCCTCCCGCATAAAGAGTGGAGGAGCAAAGTGCAGGAACTGGAAATTACTTGGGGTCGCGTTATCGCCGTTACATGGTTCATCATATGGCGCGGCTTAATTGTCTGGTTTATCGCGCAATTTTTTATCTTCATGGCCCTCTCCCCGATACTGGCTATGATTTCGTCACCAGATAGCTTGTCGTTAGATCACGCGTTTCAGATCGTGAGAGTTCCTATGAGTATCATTCGGTATTCGCTGCTAGTCATATGGATGACCGCTGTCGTCCGAATGGCCCTGCGAAAGCAGTTCGAGGATTTTCGTTTGGCCCTAGTTCCAATTGATTCTTCGATAAAGTAAGGCCGCCTCAGTTGGCGGCCTCTTATCCGCGATGTCGGCGAATGACGAAAGCGGACATCGCAGCCTCTAATGACCAGTCGCAGACATTAATAACGGCGGCTTTTCTCATATTCGACTGTCAGATAGGCGCGCTGCCGCCTCATTTATTGCCGAATTTGGCCACGACAGCAGACTTTGCTCGATGCGGTGTCAACGTGCGTAGGGGACCACCCATGAGCGATCGTGCGCAAGCGTTTCTCGTCAATTGGCTATCGGAACATGCCCGTCCGTTGCCATTGACGAGACGAGTGGCTGAAGCGGTCCGGCTGGCGAGCGCGTGCAGAAAAGATGCGACTGCCGCCAGTATTCCCCCGCAAGAAATTAGAGATGCGTCAGGCGGCGATTTGATCCTGCAAATGCTTCGCGCTCTCGATATGGCCGCGCATCTGGCCGAGGACGTGGCAATTGCACCTGAGATTGAGACGACGGCAGAGGATCGTCCTGTGCGCAGCGACGCTTGAGACCGCGCCGAGCCGCTCAAGCTGATGGGCGGCAACGTCGCGGGCGTCTACGGCTGGTCGCCGGGGCGGGCTAGCTGTCGTCGAGCCGGGGCAAGCGGATGTTAGCGCTCATCCTCGCTCGGGATGGCGCGGTGGATGAGCGCCAACAGCGCCGCGACCAGGCAGCCGGCAACAATGCCGAAGGTCAAATCCTTCACCAGCGTCAGGCCGAAAGTCGTGATCAGCACCAATCCGGTGCGCCAGTTGGCGAACAGGGCGACGAACTCGCGTTTCTCGGCCATGTTCCAGCACACGACGACGAGCACGCCGGCCAGCGCCGACAACGGAATGAAGCTCGCCAGCGGCGCCAGCGCCACCATGAAAACGAGAATGAAGGCGGCGTGGAGCATTCCGGACAGCGGACTGCGCGCTCCGGCGCGGATGTTCGTCGCCGTGCGCGCGATCGTGCCGGTGACGCTGATGCCGCCGAACACGGCGGACACCATGTTGGCGATGCCCTGCGCGACCACCTCCATGTTGTAGCGGTGCTTTCGCCCGGTCATGCCGTCGGCGACTTTTGCGGACAGCAGACTTTCCACGCCGCCAAGAAGCGTGAACGACAAGGCCGCGGGAAGCAGTTCGATCAATCGCTGCGCCGTGAACAGCGGCATGTGCGGCATCGGCAGGCCGCTCGGGACGCCGCCGAAACGGCTGCCGATTGTCTCGATCGGCAAATGCAACAGGCGCGTGACCACGGAAGCGCATGCGACGGCGATCAACATCGCGGGCAAGGTCGGCCGCCAGCGTTGCAAGGCAAAGATCAATGCCGCCGACAGGGCTCCGAGGGCGAAAGCGGACAGATTGATCGTCGGCAGCGCCTGACCCAGCGCAATGAGCTTCGGAAAAAGCGGTCCCGGCTCCGCGCTGCTCAGCGTCAGGCCGCCGAGGTCCTTCAACTGGCTGGCGAGGATGGTGACGGCAATGCCGCAGGTAAAGCCGACGGTCACCGCGTGCGGAATATACCGAATCAGCGCGCCAAGCCTGAACAACCCGACGACGGTGAGCAGCGCGCCCGACAGCAAGACGGTGGCAAGCAGCCCGTCCAGTCCGAATCTGGCGACCGTGGCGGACACCAGAACGATGAACGCGCCGGCGGGACCGCCGATCTGAAATCGGCTGCCGCCCAAAGCCGAGACCAGAAAGCCGCCGATGATGGACGTATAGAGACCGCGCACCGGTTCGACGCCGGACGCCACAGCAATGGCCATGGATAATGGCAGCGCCACCACCGCGACGGTGAGCGCGGCTGTGACGTCGCTGCGCAAGGCTTCGAAGCTGTAGCCTTCGGCAATGAGCGTAACGAGTTTGGGGCGGTAGAGATGAGCTGTGGCGGAACCGTCAGGCATTGCGGGACGCGATGTAAGTCAACGCCGCGCCGAATGCAAATTTCTGCTTGTGGCACGCTCCGGACGTTTCTTTCTCCGCTCATTCCCGCGAAGGCGGGAATCCAGTTCTTGCGCTGGGTCCCCGCTTTCGCGGGGACGAGCGGAAAATGGCAGCCTTCTCAAATCACCCAAGGATCTGATTTGTTTGAACAAAAATTCGTTTGATGACGCTGCCGATGCGAATCAAAAACGTGTTTTGCGCGCGCAGAACAAAAATCGCCCCCCGCAAGTGCGCGATTTGTCTGCACAATTTTTTAGGCTTTGACTTCGCATTGGCGTTCTGAACATTCGCTCCCATCCCGCTCTTCGTGAGGGACGTCACCGCGGACGACGACTGACGGAGCGGGTGCGGGTTCTGCGGATGGAGGCTTGTCACTTCTGTTCGCAGGCGGCCCGGGCATCATGCCCGTCCGGCACGTGTCCGGACTGCGAGGTGCTCGCTGCACTGGCGTCGGGGAGGCGCGTTGGCCTTTGATCCGGCGTTTCCAGGAAGCGCTGGCCCGGGCCGGGGCAGGATGAAAGTCCGGTCAATCCGCAGTGGAGCGCCGAAAGGCGAGCGGCCCTGTCAAAAGGGCCGCGGCTGTGCCTGGTAACGGGTGCAGCTCCCGACTACGCGCCGCTCGGCGCTCCGCTTCCCTTGTTTAAGGGAAGCAAACAACGTGGCCCCGCCGTGCATTCGGGGCAGATCATCGCCACGCGTGACAACTGCGCGGATGCAATCGCATCGCGAGAACGGGAAGTGTTGTGCCTATTACCCGTCATCCTGAGGTGCTCGGTGCGCAGCACCGAGCCTCGAAGGAGGCGGGCCGAGGCGCCGGGGCCGTCGTCCTTCGAGGGCCGCCGCGCTGCATCGAAGATGGGGTGTGGGCTCATGGCGGCCACCTCAGGATGACGGAAAGAGAGAAGGCGAGACTCAAACATGAAAACCAAACGTTCGAGCAACCGCAGCTTTCCCGGACGATTGACACTGGAGGAGTGGAGCACGCTGCCGGATCTCGGCCGTCGCGACATGATTCATCGCACGGCGTGTGAGGCGCTGGACTGTTACCGGCTCTGCGCCAGCAAACAGTGCCGGCGGCATCGCATCTGCTGCGGCGACGATGCGAGGGATTGCGAGTTGCGGCTGTGGCGGCAGTCACAACGGAGGGTGATAGCACTGCAACGGGAATGTGGCCGGCTCCGCAATCTCGCCGCTCTGCGCGGCCCGGAGCGCAAGTCATCTAAAGACGCTCCCAAGAGCACCTTTTGGATGAGGGGCCTGGATGACCCATGGAACGCGCCGCCGAGCCCGTTCCGGGCGCGGCCGGCTGAGGTGGCTTCGGATTTGCTGCCTTGGAAACCCATCCGATCCGGACCGACCGGTGAGGGGGGATAAAAAGGGCGCTGCCGTTGCATGGCGGGGGGTTTTTGGGTTATCTCCGCCCCAATTTCCGCCGAAGGCGCACTGCTTTGCGCGCGGGCATGTTCTCACGGGCCAGCGTCCCTGTTTGGCCCCTCAAACGACAACCGGGGTCGATGCAATGGAAACTTTGTGGCTCATCGTCATTTGCGGCGCTTTGGCCGTGGTTTACGCCATCTGGGCAACGCGCTCGGTGCTGGCTTCGGATGCCGGCAGCGAGAAAATGCAGGAGATCGCCGCCGCCGTCCGTGAGGGCGCGCAGGCCTATCTGAAGCGCCAATATTCCACCATCGCCATCGTCGGCATCGTCATCTTCCTCATCGTCGGCTATTTCCTCGGCTGGCTGGTCGCCATCGGCTTTGCGGTCGGCGCGATCCTTTCCGGCGCGGCCGGCTTCATCGGCATGAATGTCTCGGTGCGCGCCAACGTGCGCACCGCACAGGCCGCGACCAAGTCGCTGGCCGGCGGCCTTGAACTCGCTTTCAAGTCGGGCGCCATCACCGGCATGCTGGTTGCCGGCCTCGCGCTGCTCGGCGTCACGCTCTATTTCGGCTTCCTGATCGGCACGCTGCACATGGCGCCGAACGACCGCGAGGTGATCGACTCGCTGGTGGCGCTCGGCTTCGGCGCGTCGCTGATTTCGATCTTCGCCCGTCTTGGCGGCGGCATCTTCACCAAGGGCGCCGATGTCGGCGGCGATCTGGTCGGCAAGGTCGAGGCCGGTATTCCGGAAGACGATCCGCGCAACCCGGCGACCATCGCCGACAACGTGGGTGACAATGTCGGCGACTGCGCCGGCATGGCGGCCGACCTGTTCGAGACCTATGCGGTGACCACGGTTGCGACCATGGTGCTGGCGGCGATCTACTTCGCCTCCGCGGGGCCCGCGCTGCTGCTGACCATGATGACGCTGCCGCTTGCCATCGGCGGCGTCTGCATCATCACCTCGATCATCGGCACCTTCTTCGTCAAACTGTCGGCCGGCGGCAATCCGTCGATCATGGGCGCGCTCTACAAGGGCCTGATCGTGACGGCGATCCTGTCGCTGATCGGCATCGCCGGCGTGATCTACCAGCTGATCGGCTTCGGCCCGCTCGCCGGCGTGAAGTACACCGGCATGTCGCTCTATCTGTGCGGCATCGCCGGCCTCGTCGTCACCGGCCTGATCATCTGGATCACCGAATACTACACCGGCACCGACTTCCGTCCGGTGAAGTCGATTGCCGCGGCCTCGGTCACCGGCCACGGCACCAACGTCATCCAGGGCCTCGCCATCTCGATGGAATCGACGGCGGCTCCGGCCATCGTCATCATCGCCGGCATCCTCGTCACCTATTCGTTCGCCGGCCTGTTCGGCATCGCCATTGCGGTGACCACCATGCTGGCGCTGGCCGGCATGATCGTCGCGCTCGACGCCTTCGGTCCGGTCACCGACAATGCCGGCGGCATCGCCGAAATGGCCGGCCTGCCGAAGGAAGTGCGCAAGGCGACCGACGCGCTCGATGCGGTCGGCAACACCACCAAGGCGGTGACCAAGGGCTACGCCATCGGTTCGGCCGGCCTCGGCGCGCTGGTGCTGTTCGCGGCCTACAACGAAGACCTGAAGTTCTTCGTCAGCGGCGCGGCGCAGCATCCGTACTTCCAGGGCGTGGCTCCGGACTTCTCGCTGACCAATCCGTATGTCGTCGCCGGCCTGTTATTCGGCGGCCTGCTGCCGTATCTGTTCGGCGCCATGGGCATGACGGCGGTCGGCCGCGCGGCGGCTTCGATCGTTGAGGAAGTGCGCCGCCAGTTCAAGGAGCGGCCCGGCATCATGCAGGGCCGGGACAAGCCGGACTACGGCCGCGCCGTCGACATGCTGACGCGCGCCGCGATCAAGGAAATGATCGTGCCGTCGCTGTTGCCGGTGCTGTCCCCGATCGTGGTGTACTTCGTCATCTACTTCGTCGCCGGCGGCGGCACGGCCGGCAAGTCGGCGGCGTTCTCGGCGCTCGGCGCGATGCTGCTCGGCGTCATCGTCACCGGACTGTTCGTCGCCATCTCGATGACGTCAGGCGGCGGCGCCTGGGATAACGCCAAGAAGTACATCGAGGACGGCCATTACGGCGGCAAGGGCTCCGACGCCCACAAGGCCGCGGTGACCGGCGACACGGTCGGCGATCCCTACAAGGACACCGCGGGTCCGGCGGTGAACCCGATGATCAAGATCACCAACATCGTGGCGCTGTTGCTGCTCGCGGTGCTGGCGCACTGAGCGCGGGAAACTGGTTTGAACTAATGCGTCATGGCCGGGCTTGTCCCGGCCATCTCGTTTCTAGTGGCACTAAGCCAAAGGATCGGGATGGAACAGGTGCGGGCATGACAAGAATGCTGGCGGAGTTCTCGGCTTACGAGCCCTTGTTCTGGATCGTGCGGAAGATGTAGCCGATGAAGGTGTTTTCGCTGCCGCTGGTCGGCGTGGTGTTGCTGACGAAGTCGAACACCTTGCCGTCCTTCATGCCGTATTCGGCGAGCCGCTGAACTTTCCGGTTGCGGTCGAAATAGACGGCGAACACGCGTTGATCGGTGATTTTGGTCGGCATGAAGGAGATCGGGCGATCGGCGCGCTGCGAGATGTAATAGAACGCTTCGCCGCTGACGGTCGCCACGGTCGATGGCGTGCCGAGAACCAGCAGCACCTGCTCCTGCGACGCGCCGAGCGGAATTTGCTCCAGCGCATTGTCGGGCAGGACGTAGCCGCGCTGGAACGTCTCGCCGAAGCAGCCGCCCAGCAACAGCGCAAGCGAAACCGCCGCGACGGAAGCCGTCGCGCGCCGCTTGCCGGCACTGTGCCTGTAGCTACCCCACACTTTCGAACAGCCCATCTTGCGCCGAAACGCCGCGTGCCGTACGCCGAAACCCCGCGATTGGCAATTGGCCATCTTCGGCGCACATCAAGGAACCGGTCTATCCCCATGATACTAGCGGGGTTTCGCCGCCGATCCCAAGCCCGCATTGTCGGCGCGCTTTATGGCGCCGTCGTGGCGCAGGCGCGCCGGCCGGCGTTCTACAAGGCGCTTGGCGTGCCGGACACGGTGGAAGGCCGGTTTGACATGCTGGTGCTGCATTTGGTGCTGCTGTTGCGCCGGCTGGGACAGGAGACGGAGTTGCGGCGCAGCCTTGGGCAAGACCTGTTCGACGCATTTTGCCGGGACCTCGACGCCAACTTGCGGGAAATGGGCGTCGGCGATCTCGCGGTGCCGAAGCGGATGCAGCGTTTCGCCGAAGCGTTTTATGGCCGCCAGGAGGCCTATGCTGCGGCGATTGCATCGCCTGAACCGGAGGCCATTGAGAACGCGCTCGCGCGCAATATCTTTGCGGCAGACCCCGACGTGAACGCGGTTCGGCTGGCCGATTATGTGTGGACGGCGATGCGCGTCCTCGATGCGCAGCCGGACGATGTCCTGAACCGCGGTGCGGTGGTCTTTCCGGTGCCGGACCTTGCGTGGGAGGAGGCATGATGGGCGAAGCCAAAGCACCGAAACCTGTGCCGTGGAGCGTACCGGTGACGCCGGACGATATTCCGGCCGAAACCGGCCGGCACTTCGATCTGGCCGCCGACGCGGACACACGCGCGGCCGTCGCCAGGGTTGCGGGCTTGCGGGATTTGCCGCGCCTGCAGGCAACTTTCGACGTGACGCGGCGCGGCCTGGAAGCGTTGCATGTGGTCGGCCGGGTGTCGGCAACAGCCGGGCAAAACTGCGTGGTCACGCTCGAGCCGTTGACCTCCGAAGTGGAGGAAGGTGTCGACCTCGTCTTCGCGCCGCCGTCGCCGATGGTCCAGCAGCAGGCGGTCGCTGACGATGAGAACGGCGCCGCGAAACGGACGCGCCGGAACCTCGACGGCCCCGAACCATTGATCGGAGGGGCGGTCGATCTCGGTGCGCTGGCGACCGAATTCCTGATTCTCGGGCTCGACCCCTATCCACGCAAAGAGGGGGTGGTTTTCGAGCCGCCGCAAGACATCAAGCCGGATCCCGGACCGTTCGCCCCGCTGGCCGGACTGGTGGGTAAGGATCGCAATGAGCACTGACCCCGGTTGTGTCAGGGCGCCGAACCGCTATTCTCGCCCGCTGCGCCAGCAACCCCCCACACAAGACATAAGGACCGCAAGGTCGCTGAATGCCAGATAAGGTCCGCATTGCGCTCGATGCGATGGGGGGAGACCACGGCCCCAGTGTTGTCGTAGCCGGCGCCGACCTGGCGCTTTCGCGCCATCCTGAAAGCACGTTCGTGTTTTTCGGCAACGCTGCGCAGATCGCGCCGCTTCTGGACGCGCGGCCGGCGCTCAAGGCGGCATCGCGGATCGTTCATACCGAAGTGGCGATCCGCATGGAGGACAAGCCGAGCCAGGCGTTGCGCTATGGCCGCTGGAAATCCTCGATGTGGCTCGCCATCGACGCGGTGAAGAAGGGCGATGCCGACATGATCGTATCCGCCGGCAATACCGGCGCGCTGATGGCGATGGCGAGATTCAATCTCAAGATGCTGCCCGGCATCGACCGGCCGGCGATCGCGGCGCTGTGGCCGACGCTGCGCGGCGAATCCATCGTGCTCGACGTTGGCGCCTCGATCGGCGCCGATGCGCAGCACCTGATCGATCTTGCGGTGATGGGGGCGGCCACCGCGCGCATCCTGTTCGGCATCGATCGGCCCCGCGTCGGCTTGCTCAATATCGGCGTCGAGGAGGCGAAAGGTCTCGAACAGGTGCGCGAGGCGGGCCAGGCGCTGCGCGAAGAAAAACTGCCGGGCATGGAGTACTTCGGCTTCGTCGAGGGCGACGACATCGGCAAGGGCACCGTCGATGTCGTGGTGACCGAAGGCTTTGCCGGCAACATCGCGCTGAAGACGGCCGAGGGCACGGCGCGGCAGATCGGCGAATATCTGCGCGGCGCCTTGAGCCGCTCGCTGCGCGCCAAGATCGGCTATCTGCTGGCCCGCCCGGCCTTCGCGCAACTGCGGGAAAAAATGGATCCGCGACGCGCCAACGGCGGGGTGTTTCTCGGCCTCAACGGCATCGTCATCAAGAGTCACGGCGGCAGCGACGCCGAGGGATTTGCCGCCGCCGTGGAACTCGGTCACGGCGTGGTTCGCGACGAGCTTCTGGCCAAGATCACGGCCGCGCTTGGCCGGCCCGGCAAGCCGGCGTTGCAGGCGGCCAGCGGGGCGGCGTCATGACCGTCCGCCGTTCGGTCATCCTCGGCGCCGGCAGTTACCTGCCGAGCCAGGTTCTCACCAACAGCGATCTGGCGCTGAAGGTGGACACGTCCGACGACTGGATCGTGCAGCGCACCGGAATCCATGAGCGCCGGATCGCGGCCGCCGGCGAACTAACCTCCGATCTTGCCATTCACGCCGCGCAGGCGGCGCTGGCTCACGCCAAGGTCGATGCCCAGTCGATCGACCTGATCGTGCTGGCGACATCGACGCCGGACAACACGTTTCCGGCGACCGCCGTTGCCGTGCAGGCGGCGCTCGGCATCAACCATGGCGCGGCGTTCGATTTGCAGGCGGTCTGCTCTGGCTTCGTGTTTGCGCTGGCGACGGCCGACAGCCTGCTGCGGTCCGGCGCATTCTCCCGGGCGCTGGTAATTGGCGCGGAGACTTTTTCGCGCATTCTCGACTGGACCGACCGCACCACCTGCGTGCTGTTCGGCGACGGCGCCGGCGCGGTCGTGCTGGACGCCCAGGACCAGCCGGGCACGCGCGACGATCGCGGCGTCCTCACCATTCATCTGCGCTCCGACGGCCGGCACAAGCACAAACTCTATGTCGACGGCGGGCCGTCCTCGACCGGCACCGTCGGCCACCTCCGCATGGAGGGCCGCGAAGTCTTCAAGCACGCGGTGGCGATGATCACCGACGTCGTCGAGGATGCGTTCAAGGCCACCGGCTACGGCGCCGACGACATCGACTGGTTCATTCCGCACCAGGCCAACAAGCGCATTATCGACGGTTCGGCGCACAAGCTCGGCATTGCGCCCGGAAAGGTCGTCGTCACCGTCGATCGCCACGGCAACACTTCGGCAGCTTCAATTCCACTGGCCCTGTGCGACGCGATTGCGGATCGCCGGATCAAGCGCGGCGATCTGTTGCTGCTCGAAGCCATGGGCGGCGGCTTCACCTGGGGCGCGGCGCTGGTGCGCTGGTGAGGCCTGGAAGGTTGTCGAAGGCCGTTGACACACCTTTCCGGCCAAGCGAATATCCTAGATAATTCAGCACGATATGATGATCGACTAACGATCGGTCGCCGTGCTCGGGGCTGGCAATGGCGGGAAAGACGGTTACGCGTGCCGATTTATGCGAGGCGGTCTACCAAAAGGTCGGCTTGTCACGCACCGAATCGTCCACACTCGTAGAGCTGGTGTTGAAGGAAATCACCGACTGTCTCGAGCGCGGTGAGACCGTAAAGCTGTCGTCTTTCGGCTCATTTGTCGTGCGCAAGAAAGGCCAGCGTATCGGCCGCAACCCGAAGACCGGCAAGGAAGTGCCAATCTCGCCGCGCCGGGTTATGGTGTTCAAGCCGTCCGCGATCCTCAAGCAACGAATCAATAACGAGCCGGACGGCGTCGCTGAATAGTCGCTGCGCGTAAGAAATTCGCTGCGCATAGGGAATCTGGACTTGGAAAAAGCGCCGGACGCTTTCCGAACCATCAGCGAAGTCGCCGACGAAATCGACGTGCCCCAGCATGTGTTGCGGTTCTGGGAAAGCCGCTTCGCGCAGATCAAGCCGATGAAGCGCGGCGGCGGCCGCCGCTATTATCGCCCCGACGATATCGATCTGCTGCGCGGTGTGCGCCATCTGCTTTACGGCGAGGGCTATACCATCCGCGGCGTGCAGCGCATCTTGCGCGACGAAGGCGCGGCCTTTGTCCAGGATGTCTGGCGCGCCGGAGCCGTAGCACCGCCGCCGCAAGCCGAGGACGACCGGGTCGAGGACGATTTCGCGGAGGCTTCGCACGACGCTGCTGAAGAACGGGCGGAGCCCGATCTTTCGTCTTTCACGCTTGCTCCGGCCGAACGGCGCGAGCCGACATTTGCCGCACCGCCGGCGGCGGCAAAACTGGGGCTGGCAGCTGAAGCCAAATTGCGCGCCGCGCTGGATGATCTCGTGGCCTGCCGGCGCTTGATCGATTCAGCGCTGGCTGAAGCCGATCCGGCCGGTCAGCAAGGGGCGTAAATCCGTTACTGGGCGTGCTGGTAGGTTTCGGCGAAATTGCTGAGACCAAAAGGAATTACGACGGTTTCCTTAGACGTGTTCTGAAATGAAACCGCAAACCGCGTGCCCGATTTCATCGCCGCGAGCATGTCGTCCGGCAGCGGCTCGGCGCCGTAGCAGCCTTTAAGGTCGCAAGTCTGCAGCGTGATTTGCTGCGGCTTGCCGTTATCGATCTGCACCGTCACGCCGGCGGGCAAATAAAGGCCGACCGGAAGCTGGATCAGCATCACCGGATGGTGCGTGTCGGCGGGAACCCGGACGCTGACGTCGGCCAATAACTGACCGGTCTTGGTGACGATGGCGCTCTGCTCGACGACGCATTCGACGCTGCTGTTGCGCGCTTCGCTGACGCAGCGCGACGTCCAGTGGCTCGGCAGCACGTCCTGGTTTTCGGCAGGCGCCGACGTGGCTGTCGGTGTCGCTTCGGGCTTGGCTTTTGGCGCAGGCGCCGCGGGCTTCGGCGCCGGTTTCGGCGCCGTCTGACCGAGGGCAACGACACCAACGCCTGCCACAGCCGCCATCAGCAAAGCGAGAACGGCTCCCACGAACGCTCGACGCATTTGCTTTCCCTGACCCGATTCCATTCTCACTTTATCAGTTTTGACCGAAATGCGACGTGAGACATTTTCGCATCACACCAGCGCCGTCCGTCGCTCACAGAGCGTCGTTAATGTTTTGTTAACTATTTGGGTAGGTGATTGAGTTTGCAGTGACTAACCGATTCTTTTTCGGTCGGACACGCGTGTTTTTTTGCCTTCCGCGTAACCCAAAAAATTCCGTAAAATTCCGTCGGCAGTTTGCTGTTGTTGTTTTCTCGTGTGCGTGCTGTCGTGGTTGGGGCGGTGCGGCGCACGAAGTCGGGTTGCGTAGTCCGGCGTACTTCAACGCGCCATTGAAAATGTCCGGCGCTCGGGATGCCGGATTGAGGGGAAAATGGAATCCCATCGCTTGATCTTTGGTCAAGCGATGTCGGGTGGGGACTTTTCGCGGCGGCCCAGGGTGAGTGCGGCGGTTGGGACGCTTGGGAAATTCTGTCGCTCGGTGTCGCGCGAGCTGCGCTGCTCTTTCTGGCTGATTGCCGCGCTTGCAATCTGCACCTGCGCGCTGCCGGTAGCGCCGGCGCTCGCCGGCCCCGACGGCTGCACGAACGCCGGAATCAACACCGAAAACTGCGAAGGCAATCAGTCGGCAGGCGTTGGCAATGCCGATGTGCTGACCACGACAACGACGATCAACGTCCAGAATCTGACGACAGGAATTGCGCCGGGTTCGGGTACGGCGGGTATCGGTTTTTTTGACCAGCCCCCGAATCCTGCATCGGGCAATGGACCGACTCGTCCTCCCAACCCTTACACGGTCAATTTCGATCAGACTGGTCCGGCGCAAACGATCACGACGCTGAACGCGGCGGGCATTTCGGTCGTGACGCTGGGAGGCAATTCCGGCACCGACGGCATTTCAGGAACAGACGGCAGCAATCTGATTGTCAACGCCGGTCAGGGGCCGATTACGACGACGGGCGGATCCAGCGTCGGCATCCTGGTGTCCTCAAGTGGCGGTGGGGGCGCGAAGGGTGCGGATGATGCCAGCGGCGGCGGCGGTGACGGCAGCGCTGGAGGTCAGGCCGGCACGGTTACTATCGTAAGCAGCGCGACGATCTCCACTAACGGCTCATTTTCCCAAGGCATCCTGGCGCAAACGATTGGCGGCTTCGCTCTCAGCGGTGGCACGGGCGGAACCCATAATGGTGGCAGCGGCGGCGCGGGTGGTGCCGCCAACACCATTATGCTCACCAACACCGGCAACATAACCACTGCCGGAGTTTCCTCAGCCGGTATTGAGGCCGATAGCAGTGGCGCTGGCGGGGGTAATGCCGGTGGCGCAACGAGCGCGGCCGGCGGCACAGGCGGCACCGCCGGGGATGGCGGGGCTGTGCATCTGACAAACGGCGGCATCATCAAGACAAGTGCGGCGAACTCCGCCGGCATCACCGTGCAAAGTGTTGGAGGTCTTGGTGGTGAGGGCGGTTCGCCCGATGACGGCACTGGCGGCACTGGCGGCCCCGGCGGCAACGGCAATGTGGTCACGGTGACCAACACCAACGCGATCACAACAGGCGGAACAACATCTGCGGCGATCTCCGCGGTGAGCCTGGGGGGCAACGGCGGCCCCGGTGGCTCCCCGGCGGGTAGCTTGGCCCATAGCGGTGGCGGTGGCGGTTCCGGCGGTACCGGCAATACGGTCACCGTGACGAACAGCGGCGTTCTCGTCACCAACGCGGCGCAGTCGGTCGGCATCAATGCACAAAGCGCCGGCGGCAATGGTGGCGAGGGTGACAGCGGTAACGCTGCCGGCAACCATGGCGGTAGGGGCGGTGACGGCGGCGTAGGCATGGCCGTGATGGTGACGAACACGAACACCATCACGATCAACGGCAGCAATTCTGCCGGCATCTTCGCGTCAAGCACTGGCGGTAGCGGCGGCGAAGGCGGCGGCGGTAACACCGGTGCCTCGGCCGGTGATGGCGGCCAAGGGGCGCTGGCCGGTACCGTGCAGGTCATCAATCAGGCCGCGATCACAACCAACGCAGACGGCTCGGCGGGCATCGTTGGCCAGACCACAGGCGGCAACGGCGGCCAGGGTGCGTCTACGGGTCCTTTCGGCGACGCGGGGAACGGCAGTGCCGGTGGCAACGGCAATGCGGTGACGGTCACTAACTCTTCCAGCGTCACGACCACGTCGACCAATTCGTTTGGCATTTCGGTTCTGAGCACGGGCGGCACAGGTGGCCAGGGCGGCAATGCAAATGGAGGTTCGGGCGGCAGCGGCGGTTTCGGCGGCGTCGCCGGCACGGTGGAGGTGGACAACAACGGTATGGTCGCGACCTCGGCGGCCAACTCTGCGGCAATCTCTGCGGTCACGACCGGCGGAAATGGCGGTAACGGCGGATCGACGGAAGCGGGAAGCCCCGGGCACGGCGGCGACGGCGGCGGCGGCAACACAGTAACCGTGAACAACAACTTCGTTTCAGCGTCGCCGTCGATCACGACAACGGCGACGAATTCTGCCGGAATCCTGGCCGAAAGTTTTGGCGGCAACGGCGGGTCGGGCAACAGCACGCTGGCCGGCGTCGCCGGACACGGCGGCAACGGCGGCGTCGGCGGCAATATCGTCGTCAACAACTTCACCGGCATCACGACGGCGTCTGATCTTTCCGCCGGCATCAATGCGCTCAGCGTCGGCGGCAATGGCGGCAATGGCGGCTCGAGCAGTGTCGTTGGCGACGCCGGCACAGGCGGCGGCGGCGCCAAAGGCGGCGATGTCACGATCGTGAATACCGCCAGCATTACGACAGGTACTGCGCTGACGTCGCAAGGCGGGTCGCCGGGAATTGCAGCGGTCAGTTTCGGCGGTGACGGTGGCGATGGCGGCAACGGCGGAAAAGTCGGCGGCAGCGGTGCGAATGGCGGCGTGACCGGCATCGGCGGCGATATCTCCGTCACCAATTCCGGCACCATCAAGACTTCGCTCATCGGCTCGCCGGGCATTTTGGCCGAAAGCGTCGGCGGTCATGCCGGCAGCGGCGGCACCGGCACGGTCCTCGGGTTGGCGAGCTTCGGCGCCGATGGCGCCGGCGGCGGCAATGGCGGAACAGTGACCGTCCTCAATACGGCCGGTTCGATCACGACGAGCGGGCTTGGCTCATCGGCGATCTACGCGCAAAGCGTTGGCGGTGGCGGCGGCGCGGGCGGTAACGGTTTCGGCGCATTCTTCGGAGCGGGCGGTGGCGCTTCCGCTGGTGGCGATGGCGGCGCCGTCACTGTCAGCAATGGCGCGACGCTCATTGCGACCGGCAATCAATCGTCCGGTATCTACGCACAAAGCGTCGGCGGCGGCGGCGGCAGCGGCGGATCGGGTGGCGGGCTCGAAGCGTTTGGCGGTGTCGGCGGTCCGCCGAGCAATGGCGGTGCGGTCACCGTCGCCAACACTGGCGCTATTACGGTTTCCGGCACTGGCGATTTTTCCAATCCTTCGACGCAGACTTTCGCAGCCGGCATCTTCGCGCAATCCGTTGGCGGTGGCGGCGGTGATGGCGGCTTTGCCGCGGGGCTCGCTGCGTTCGGCGGGCAAGGCGGCCAGACCGGCGGCAATTCGCTGTTCACCAATGCCGGTGCCGGCGGCGGCATGGGCGGCGCCGTCACGGTTACCAACTCCGCGGCGATCAAGGCGCTTGCCGGCCCAACAGGCATCGGCGGTGTTGCGATCTTCGCCCAAAGTGTCGGTGGCGGCGGTGGCAATGGCGGCGGCTCCGGCGGTCTCGCCGCGTTCGGCGGCGGCGGCGGGACCGGCAATGCCGGCGGTGAAGTGACGGTCACCAATACCGGCACGCTGACAACGACAGCGCAGCAGTCAGCCGGCATCCTGGCGCAGAGCGTGGGTGGCGGCGGCGGCAACGGCGGTTTTGCCGGCGGTGTCGTGACGTTCGGTGGCCCCGGCGGCAATGGCAACGACGGCGCGTTGGTCACCGTCAACAACAATGCCTCGATAACGACCGGCGCTGCTGGCGCCGCGGCGGATTCGCCGGGCATTTTTGCGCAGAGCGTCGGCGGCGGCGGCGGCAACGGTGGCTTTGCGATCAGCGCCGGCTTGTTCGGCTCGGTTGCAATCGGCGGCACCGGCGGGATGGGCGGCCAGGGCGGCGTTGTCTGCGTCAACACGTCGTCCGGTGCGAGCGGTGGCGAATGCGGCAACACGCCGACGTCGTTGGCGTCCGTTGCAAACACGTCGATCGTGACGACCGGCGATCGTTCGTCCGGCATCTTCGCCGAGTCGCTCGGCGGTGGCGGCGGCAACGGCGGCTTTGCTATCTCGGCGTCGGTCGGCCTCTATGGAACGGTTTCCATGGGGCTCGGCGGCAGTGGCGGCTCTGGCGGCACATCGAGCGATGTCTACATCACCAACACGCAGGCGATCACCACCGGCCAGCAGGTCATCAACCCGACGACGATGGTCAACTACGGCCAATTCTCAGACGGCATCGATGCCGAGTCGGTCGGCGGCGGCGGCGGCAACGGCGGCTTCTCGGTCGCAGCGGGAGTGTCCACCGGCGGCTCGCTGTCGATCGCAATGGGCGGCAATGCCGGCGCCGGCAATGCGGCCGGCAATGTCACCGTCGTCAATTCCGGTGACATCACCACTTACGGCGACCAGGCGATCGGTATCCACGCGGCATCGACCGGCGGCGGCGGCGGCAATGGCGGTTTCGCGGTTGGCGTCGGTGCCGCAACCTACGCCTCGCTGAGCATGGCGATCGGCGGCGCGGGCGGCACCGGCGGCGATGCCGGCACGGTCACCCTCAACAATCTCGGAAACATTTCCACCAGCGGCGTGATGTCCTACGGCATCCTCGCTGAATCTGTCGGTGGTGGCGGCGGCAACGGCGGCTTCAGCGTCGCCGGATCGCTGACGGTGAACTCGGCCGGCGGCGCCGTGTCGCTCGCCATGGGCGGCGGTGGCGGTACCGGCGGCAAGGGCGGTGATGTCACTGTCACCAGCACCGGTAACATCAGCACCACAGGCGACGCAGCGACCGGTCTGTTCGCGCAGTCGCTCGGCGGCGCCGGCGGCAACGGCGGATTTGCCGGAGCTCTGTCGCTCAGCAACGGCGCGGGCGTTTCGGACGCCCTCGGCGGTTCTGGCGCGACGGGCAACAATGCTGGAATAGTGACGGTGCAGAGCACCGGCAACATCACCACGACGGGCGACAACGCTTACGGCATCGAGGCGCAGTCCGTCGGCGGCGGCGGCGGCAATGGCGGATTCTCGATCGCGGTCAGCGGCAGCGGCAAGTCCTACGCCTTCAGCAACAGTGTCGGCGGCTCAGGCGGGAGCGGAAGCTTCGGCGATACCGTAACCGTGAACAGCACCGGACTGGTGCAGACCAGCGGCGTTCTGGCCTACGGCATTCTTGCGCAATCGATTGGCGGCGGCGGCGGTAACGGCGGCTTTGCGATCGCCGGATCGTTCTCGTTGAAGAGCGATGCGGGCGGCAACGCGATCGGCGGCACCGGCGGATCCGGCGGTAACGGCGGTGCCGTCAATGTAACGACGTGTGCGAACATTGCCTGCACGCCTTCCAACGCGCTGGTCGTGTCGACAACCGGCGCCGGCGCGATTGGCGTTCTCGCGCAGTCGGTCGGCGGCGGCGGCGGCAACGGCGGCTTCGCCGGTGAGCTGGTCGCTTCGAACGGCGGTTCGGCGGGCAACAATACCGGCGACAACAGCATCGGCGGCAAAGGCGCCCATGGTGGCAACGGCGGCGACGGCGGCGACGGCAACACCGTCATGGTTACGAACAACGGCGGCATCCAGACCACCGGCGATCTGGCCAGCGGTATCCTTGCGCAATCGATCGGCGGCGGTGGCGGCAACGGCGGTTTCGCCATCCAGGGCAGTTTTGCAAAAGGCGACAGCAGCACCGCCAACACCAACGCCGTCGGCGGGCAGGGCGCTTACGGCGGCGCCGGCGCCATGGTGCAGGTCTTCAATCACGGCGCCATCACCGTCAGCGGCGCCATGGCGGACGGCATCATCGCGCAATCGGTCGGCGGCGGTGGCGGTAACGGCGGCTTCGCGGTCAGCGGCGCGTTTTCCAATTCGCAGGCGACGACCAACACAGTCGGTGGTTCGGGAGGCGCGGGCGGCACCGCGCAAGAGGTCGACGTCACCAACGATGCGCAGATCATCGTCAACGGCAGCAAGAGCATCGGCATTCTTGCGCAATCGATCGGCGGCGGCGGCGGCGACGGCGGATTTGCCGTCAGCGTCACGGCATCGCTCGGCAAGGGATCGAACAAAAGCTCTTCCAGTTCGGGTTCGAGCGGCGTCTCTGACTCGGTCGGCGGCTCGACCGACAGCAGCGGTAACACCAGCAGCAATACCAGCGGCGGCGTCGGCGCCAACGGTGGCGGCGGCGGCATCGTCCGTGTGACCACGGCGGCGACAAGCTTCGTTCAGACCAATGGCTTCATGAGCTATGGCATCGAAGCGCAATCGGTCGGCGGCGGCGGCGGCAACGGCGGTTTCGCGCTCGGCGGCAGCTACGCCAGCAGCGGCAACACCACATCCACCATTGGCGGCACCAGCACGGGGACGGGTGGCAACGGCGGCTCGGCAATGCTGGTCACGGTCGACAATGCCGGCACGGTTGTCACCGCTGGCGCCAACTCGATCGGCATCTTTGCGCAGTCGGTCGGCGGTGGCGGCGGCAGCGGCGGTTTCGTCGGTCAGCTCAGCGTGACCGGCAGCGGCTCGAGTACCACAAACTCGGTCGGCGGTTCGGGAAGCAATGGCGGTGACGGCGGCATGGTGACGGTCACCAACGAAGCCACCGGCATCATCCAGACCCAGGCGGACAGTTCGATCGGTATCCTGGCGCAATCGGTCGGCGGCGGCGGCGGCAACGGCGGCTTCACGATCACGGCTGATGGCGACTTCAGCGGCAAGTCAGCCAGCAATAATGTCGGCGGCAGCAGTTCGGGCACCGGCGGCGCGGCCGGCAATGCCGGCGGCGGCAGTGCGGTCACGGTGACCAATCTCGGTTCGATCGGACTTCAGGGCGCGCATAGCGCCGGCATCGTGGCGGAGTCGATCGGCGGCGGCGGCGGCAATGGCGGCTTTGCGATCGGCGGTTCCGGCGGCACGACGTCCAACGGAGCAAACGACAATGTCGGCGGCTCAGGTGGTACCGGCGGCGCCGGCGGCACAGTCACGGTGACCAACGGCTCGGCGACAAACGCCACAGCCGCGATCGTCACCGTCGGCCAGATGGATTACGGCATTCTCGCACAATCGGTTGGCGGCGGCGGTGGCAATGGCGGCTTCGCGATCTCCGCCAACATGGTCAGCAGTGGCAACACCAAAGCGACGATTGGCGGCACGACGACCGGCGGCAATGGCGGTGGTGGCGGCGGCTCGGACACCGTTACGGTTTCGAACTACGGGACGATCGTGACCCAGGGTGCGGCTTCGACCGGCATCATGGCGCAATCGATCGGCGGCGGCGGCGGCACCGGCGGTTTCGCCGGCGCGCTCAGTGTCACCACCAGCAACTCGGCGATGTCGAACACGGTCGGCGGCGGCAACGGTGGCGCCGGCGGTGGCGGCGGCATGGTCACCGTCACCAACGAAACCACAGGTTTGATCCAGACGCTGGCCGACAATTCGGTTGGCATTGAGGCGCAGTCGATCGGCGGCGGTGGCGGCAGCGGCGGATTCGCAATCACCGTCAGCGCCAACCTCGGCGGCAAGGCGTCGAACAATGTCGGCGGCGGCAGCAACAACGGCATGGGCGGCGCGGGAGGCGCGGCCGGCGACGGTTCGACGGTGACCGTAACCAATCTTGGTTCGATCAACGCGGCCGGTGCGCACAGCATCGGCATCATGGCGCAATCGGTCGGCGGTGGCGGCGGCAACGGCGGCTTCGCGATCGGCGGCACCGGCGGCAGTACGTCGACCGGAGCCAATGACAATGTCGGCGGTGTCGGCGGCGCTGGAGGTGCGGGTGGCACCGTCACCGTAACCAACGGCGCGTCAAACAATTCCACGGCGGCCATCGTGACCGGCGGCGTGATGGATTACGGCATTCTGGCGCAATCGGTCGGTGGCGGCGGCGGCAATGGCGGTTTTGCGATCTCCGGCAGCTTCTCGGCGACCGGAGACGCGAGCTCCACGGTTGGCGGCAGCACAACAGGTGGGTCCGGCGCCGGTGGCGGCGGCTCCAATACCGTTACGGTCGACAATTACGGCGCAATCGTCACGCAGGGCGCGAGTTCGATCGGCATCGTCGCGCAATCAATTGGCGGCGGCGGCGGCACCGGCGGCTTCGCCGGCGCGCTCAGCGTGAGCGGCGGCGCTTCGACGACATCCAACGTTGTCGGCGGTTCCGGCGGCAGCGGCGGCATCGGCGGCGAAGTCGACGTCACCAACGAGAGCACCGGTTTCATCCACACCGAACAGGCGTTCTCGGCCGGCATCCTCGCGCAATCGATCGGCGGCGGCGGCGGCAATGGCGGGTTCGCCATCACCGCGAGCGGAAGCAGCGGCGGCGGCAATGCCGCCGCGACGTCGGTCGGCGGTTCCGGCGGCAATGGCGGCGGTGGCGGCCTCGTCAACGTCACCAACAACGGAACGATCAGGACCGACGGCGCGATGTCGACCGGCATCATGGCGCAGTCGGTCGGCGGTGGCGGCGGCAGCGGCGGCTTCGCCGTGTCGGGCTCGTTCGCTCTCGGCTCCGGCGGCATGGCAACCAATGTCGGCGGCAAGGGGACGAGCGGCGGGCCGGGCGGCGGTGGCGGCGACGGCGGCGCTGTCACCGTGATAAATACCGGAACGATCATTGTCGCGGGCGCCAACTCGGTCGGCATCAACGCGCAATCGGTCGGCGGCGGCGGCGGCTCGGCTGGTTTTGCCGGACAGATTTCATTCGGCGGCGGCGCGCTGAGCAATCAGGTCGGCTCGACCGGCGGCAATGGCGGTAACGGCGGCAACGTCACCGTTACGTCGACCGGCAGCATCATCACCAGCGGTGCGAACTCGATTGCCGTGCTGGCGCAATCGATCGGCGGCGGCGGCGGCAACGGCGCGCTGACGTTCTCGGGATCGACCGATGGCTCGATCGACTCCACGTCGTTGAGCGTCGGCGGCCTGGCTTCCGGCGGAACGGCCGGCGTGATGGGCACCGTGACGGTGAACATCAATGGTGGTGTGGTGCAGACCGCGGGCGATCTCAGCTTCGGCCTGCTCGGTCAGGCGATCGGCGGTGGCGGCGGCAACAGCGGCCTTGTCGTGCCGGATCCGCTGACCATCAGCGGCGATCCGACAATCCAGGTCGGCGGCACCGGCGGTGTCGCCGGCGGCGCCAGCGCCTTCAGCTCCGCCAATACCAATGCCGTTTCGACGGTGGGTGCGGGCTCGGTCGCGCTCGTCGCGCAATCGATCGGCGGCGGCGGCGGCACCAATGGCATGACCGGCAATCTGGTCGCCAGCGGCGAGGCGTTCAACGATTTCGTCGGCGCCAACAGCACTGTGGGTGCGTTGAGCGGCGACGGCAGCACCGTGAATTTCACTAATACCGGCGCGATCACGACCAAAGGCGATCTGGCGATCGGCACGCTGGCGCAATCGATCGGCGGCGGCGGCGGTTTCGGCATCTACGCCTACGGCACCGTCACCGGCAGCGGCAACAATGTCACGATGACGGCCGGCGGTTCGCAGACCGCGGCCGGCAACGGCAACACGGTGATGCTGCCGACGTTCAGCGGCAACATCAGCACGTCCGGCATTTTCGCTTCCGGCCTGATCGCGCAATCGATCGGCGGCGGCGGCGGCTACGCTGGCTTCGTGACTGACGGCGGTATGGGACTTGCGGCCAATGGCTTGTCGCTCGGTGTCGGCGGCACCGGCGGAGCCGGCGGCTCCGGGCAGATTGTCACGATCGCATCGACTGCCGCGGTCTCGACCACCAATACCGGAGCGATGGGACTGGTCGCGCAATCGATCGGCGGCGGCGGCGGCATCGTGCAGGCTTACGGCGTTTCTGGCGCGGGCACGCTCACCCTCGGCACGACCGGCGCTGCCGGTGACGGCCAGGCCGTGACGCTGTCGAGCGGCGGCGCGATTTTGACAACCGGCGCCGGCGCTCATGGCATCGTCGCGCAATCGATCGGCGGCGGCGGCGGCATCGTGCAGGCGTTCGACGCAACGGGCGCCGCGGTGAACCTGCCGGTCACAGCGGGCGCCAGCGGCGGCGGCAACGGCGGCGCGGTCAGCGTCTCGACCACCGCAAATGTGGTGACCACAGGCGCGGGCGCTTACGGCATCATCGCGCAGGCGATCGGCGGCGGCGGCGGTTTCGCCAACACCGGCGCATTCTCGACCTCGCTGCCGGCGAGCGGCCCATTCGCGGGCAGTGTCGGCGGAACGGGCACGGCAAGCACGATCACCATCAATGCGCAGGCCAGCGTCGTGGCCATGGGAGCCAACACGACGGCGATCTTCGCCCAGTCGGTCGGCCAGAGCGGCGCGGGCGGCATCATCGGTATCACCATCGGCAATGCGACGGCCGGCACCAATACCGTGGTGGCCGGAGGCACCGGCACGGCGAACGCAATCACCTTCGTCGGCGGCGCCGCCAACACGCTGCTCAACTACGGCACCGTGACCACGGCGGCCGCCGGCAACGGCTCGGCCGTCACCGGAACCGTCGGCACCGAGGCGATCGACAATTTCGGCCACATCGCCGGTTCGGTCGATCTCGGCACCGGCGGTGGCTCGTTCACCAACGAAGCGCTGTTCTCGAACAACACGCCGTCGGCGGGCCTGTTCGAGGCCGGACCGGTCGTCAATCTGGCCGGCGGCACGCTGAACAATGCCGGCATCGTGTCGCCCGGCGGGGCGCTGAACGTCATCACCACGACGCTGACCGGCAATTACGTCCAGACCGGCGGCGGGCCGTGCGGCACCGCGACGGCGCCGACCGCTACGTGCGGTTACTACGCCGTCGACGCCAACTTCCAGAACCTCACCGCCGACCTGCTCAGGATTTCCGGCACGGCGGACCTCACCGGCGCGGTCGCGCTCACCATCGCCAATGGCGGCGCGGCGCCCGGCACCAATACGGTCACCATCCTGCATGCAAACGGCAACGTGACCGAGACGAACCTTCAATTGTTGTCCGTGCAAAGCGCGGTTGCGACCTACGCGCTGTTCTATCCGAACGCGACCGACATCGACATCACCGCGACGGTCAACTTCGCCCCCGGCGGTTTGACGCCAAATCAAACCGCCGTTGCCAATATCGCGAACGCGATCGGCGCCGCGCACGTCCCGGGCTTTGGGCCGATCGCCACCGCGCTGTTCGCCCAGCCGTCGGTTGCGGCCCTGGGCGCCGCCTATGACATGCTCTCAGGCGAAGGCGTGTCCGCTGCCGAGCAGGCGGCCTTCAATGCCAACGACATCTTCCACAACTCGATCCTGCAACAGGCCGAGCTCTGGATCTTCGACAACGAAAACGCCGACAGTCACAGTCAGGTCTTTTATGCCGGCGGCCCGCTGAGCTACGCGCCGGCCGACAAGAATTCACTGGCCGGCATTTTCGACCGTGCGCTGGCGCCGGCGCAGGCCAATCAGCGGACCTGGCGGCTCTGGTACATCGGCGAAGGCGGCGCCTGGAAATATTCGGGCGACAGTTCGCAGGGCTCTGCCGGCGTTCACGACAGCGGCGGCGGCCTCTCCGCCGGCATGGATTACCAGATCAATCCGCATCTGCTGTGGGGCGTCGCCACCGGAATTGGAACGTTCGGGTTCAACGTGCCCAATCGCGGGACCAGCGGCACGGTCGATGCGGTGCACATCGCGACGTACACGGCGGCGCGCGGCGACAATGCCTATGCCACCGCGATGCTCGACTTCGACTTCTTTCAGAACGAGGAAACGCGTCACGCGTGGATACCGAGCGGCGTTGTGCCGGGCGTCGGCGGCGCAACACCGGGCCTCGCCGGAACCGATAGCGGAAAGTTTGCAAGCTATGGCGTCAGCGGCCAGACTGAAGCCGGCTACCGGTTCCGCGGCAAAGGCTTCAACGTCACGCCGTTCGTCGGGCTTGAATTCAGCCAGCTCGAGATGAACAGCTTTGCCGAAGGTGGTTCGGTCCAGGCGCTGTCGTTCGCCGCGCAGAATGTCTGGTCGGTGCCCGGCTATATCGGCGCGCAGATCGACGGCACCATGGACCTTGCGGACGGCCGTTACCTCAACGCCTGGCTGCGCACCCAATGGATGCATGATTTCGATACGGCTCGCCCGATATCGCCGACATTCGTCGCGGCGCCGGGCTTCGGCTTCACGGTGCTGGGTGCGCCGGGCGCAACCGATATCGCTCGCGTCAGCACCGGCGTGAAGCTCAACCTCACCAAGCAGGTGTCGTTCAATGCGAGCTTCGATACCGATCTCTACAAGACGCCGAGCTATATGGGATGGCTCGGCTTGCGCGCCAATTGGTGATCGGCCGCACAAGCGGGCGGCAACAGCGGCCAGACGCCGCGGCAGACGGACCAACGGTCTTCCGCCGGTCGTCGTCTTTGGCTATTGATCTATAATGAAAATCTGGTCGGAGCGCCGAGATTTGAACTCGGGACCCCCAGTCCCCCAGACTGGTGCGCTAACCGGGCTGCGCTACGCTCCGAACAGAGGCGCGGACTATAGTCAGCACATCCTCAGGCCGCAACTCACGGGACGGCGGCATGTGCGGTCGGTCATGAGCGAGATATCGTGAAGCGCATTTACAGTGCAGCCAAGAACTCCTGGCGCGGGATCGTCGACGGTGTCACCACCGAAGCTGCGGTGCGCGAGGAGACGGTTCTTCTCGTGCTGGCGATACCGTTGGGCTTCTTCGTTGCGCCGAGCCTGTCCTGGTACGTGGCCATGATCGCGTCGTTTCTGGTTTTGCTGGGCATTGAGTTCCTGAACACGGCCATCGAGAAACTGTCCGACCACGTCACGCCGGAACACCATTACGACATCGGCCGAATCAAGGACTTCGGCTCGTCGGCGGTTTTTTGCGGCTTGTGCCTTGTCGGTCTGATCTGGATCGCGGCGCTTGTTGTGCGACTTGGCTGGGCGGGATAGTTAAGGACGACACCTGTTCCGGCGCGCTGAACGCCTCGCTCCAGCATTGAAGTTTGGATTTTAGCCGGCTGACAAGGCTTGCGGCGCCGACGGCGCGTTTCGAGCTGTTTTGATGCCGCGAAACAATCGGGCAAGGACGCGGACCGGTCGCGGCGCGCCCTTGCCGTTGAGCCAGTCCGTCACCGGCCGCTCGAAGCTGAAATAGGTCGCAAGCGCCACCGCACACGCCACCATGATGCCGACCGGGAAGAAGACCCACAGCGGCAGCAGCGCGAGCGGCGTCTTGTGCCAGGCGAGCGACAATAGCCGCAGCAGGAATTCCTGCACCAGATAGAGGCTGTACGACGCATCGCCAATCAGGAGCGCGGGGCGCCACAGGGCGCGCCGTTCGTCGACCTGGGGCCCGAATGCAAATGCGATCAGGATCAGCGACGAGGGCAGCGCAAAGGCGAGGCGCGGCCAGAGGTCATCTTCCGCGCCCCTGGGCGCCCCATCGAAAAATATGATGCCGAAGCCGATTGCCCCGAGCGCGATCGCCCACGGGCCGGACAGCCGCCAGCCGTTGTTGAACGCAACGCCGGCGGCGGCGCCGAACAGGAAACCAAGCAGGATCGGATCACCCCAGAAGTTGAGAGCAACGCCGGGAAGCAGGCCGGCGATCCGCGCGGCGACCAGGAGCCCCAGCGAGCCGAACAGCACCGCAAGCCCGATCCGGCGCCGGAACAGCAGCGCGACCGCGAACACCACGTAGAACAGCATTTCAAGGTTTAGCGTCCAGCCCGGCGTCGCCAGCGGGCGGATGTCGCCGGTCGCCCGCATGCAGGGCCAGAACAGATAGGATGAAATGACGTAGAGCCAATCGTCCGGCGGCGCCTTCATCAGGCTCGGCGCGGCCAGAACCACAACGAGAGCTACCGTCGTGACCAGCCAATACAGCGGCACGATGCGGATGATGCGGCGGCGCATGAAGTCGAGGCTCGCCGTCGCCGAGCCGAAGAACTTCGCGCTGGTCACCACCATGATGAAGCCTGAGATGGCGAAGAACAGCGGAACGCCGGCACTCCAGGCGGCTTCGTCGAACAGCTTCGTACCGCCGGCGGCGGTCGAAAGGCGCGCGGTCTCGATGCCGCAATGATAGATGACGATCATCATCGCCGCGCAGGCGCGCAGGATCTGGATATTCGGCAGCTTCATGCTAGCTCCACGGCCTCGAAGCGCGCGGATTTTAAACGTTGCGGGCCTTAAGAAGTGTTTTTGCGGCCGTTAAACTTAAGCTGCTAAGTTAACGGAATAAACTTAAGCTGCTAAGTTAACGGAACATGTTCGGCTGCGATGACGCCGCGGCGTGGATCGGACCGCGCGCGTTACGCTGCACGAGCTTCCGGCGGCAGGCGCCGCCGATGGAGATTTGCCTTCATCCGATTGAATGAGGCGTCGGGCAGGATCAGTGCCAGCGCGTAACCGATAAAGCCCTTCCACAGCGGCGTACACCCATTGGTGTTCCGGCCGTTCCACCAGAGCCGCGCCATCGCCGATGGCCGATAGCTCTGCGGATGCCGATCGCGGATCTGCCGCCATAGTTTGGCGTAAAGCCGCCTGTTGTGCACGTTTGCCGATATGCTCGACACCTGATCGTCACCGACGACGTGATAGATATAGAGCGGCTGTGCGACCTCGACCGCGCGAAACCCGGCCTCTGCCAGCCGCAGGCTGAATTCCCAATCTTCGTAACCTTCGCGCATGCTTTCGTCGTATCCGCCAACGGCACTCCAGCTCTGTTTACGCAGGACAAGACCGCTTGACAGCGTGTTTTTGAAAAGCAGATCAAAGCGATTGAAATAGCCCGGCACGACCCCGGATTCGGCGCCAACCAGCCTGAGGTGCGCGACCGCCATGCCGACGTCGGCGGGCGCCGCCTGTAGGGCGGAAACCGTCGCCGCCAGGAAACCCGGCTCGATCGTGTCGTCGCAATCGAGCATGAACAGGATGTCGGCGCGCGCTTTCCGCGCACCGGTGTTGCGCGCGGCCGATGCGCCACGGTTGGGCTGACGGACGATTTGGGCGCGTCCCTCGAGCTCCGCAAGCTTGCGTGCCGTCAAATCGTCGTTTGAGCCGTCATCGACGATGACGATTTCGAAATCGCGGAAAGTCTGAGTGTCGAGCGACGCCATCAACCGGTCCAGGAAGCGGCCGCCGTTGAAGCACGGCACCACGACACTGACGGTCGGAACCGTAGCCGTTGGGGCGGCCGATCCAGCCGGATTGGATATCGGTGATGCCATGCGGTCAGAGCTCGGATGTCGTCGAAACTTGCGTCATTCGGCCTAATTTTTTTTTAATCGAGGCGAGCGGGATCGCTGCGAATGCGACCCGCCGGAGAGGATTTGTTCACCATGATCGTTAAGCGAATAATGCCGCAGCACCACTAGATTTCGGTGCCATGACTTCGCAGGCACCCGCTCTCAACGGCGCGGCCGGCGCGGCCGGCGTGCCGCGGCGTTTGCGGCCGCTTTCAAGCCTGCTGTCGCTCCGCTATTTCCTGCTGCGATGCTTTACCGCTGGCGGAGCCGTCGCCGGCGGCCTGGTGCAGACATTCGTGTTTGCGCGGGTGCTGACGCCGAGAGATTTTTCGATTTACATCCTCATTGGAAGCTTTGGCGTCGCGCTGTGGCTATTTGATCTCGGCGGCTCGAAAATCCTGTTTGTCCGGCACCGGCAGTGTCACCTGGCACGGCGTATCGATCCGGCCATCGCAGCGCAGGCGACCGCGGTCATACTGCTCTATGCACTGATTGTTTTGACTGCTTCGGCGATTTGCTTTCTCGTGGCGAGAGTATGGCTCGGTGCGGCGACCGTGCAGGCGCTGCAGTATGCGGCTTTTTTCGCCTTTTCCACGTTCAATCTGGTCTGGTTTCCGCTGCGCAATGTCAGCAATGCGGTGGACCAGTTCATCGCCTTTGAAACACTGGAGTCGGTCCGGCGTGTGGCGCACCTGGCCTTGACGCTGATTCTTCTTGTCGGCGTGCCGCTGTGGGGTTTCCTGGTAAGTGCCAATCTCGTCTGGTTGGCGGTGTTTGCCGTCTGCTTCGCGCGTCTTGCCAAACGGGGCGCCGTTGCGCCGCGGCTTCGCGGCTGGTGGACGGCACTTTCCGCGTTCTGGCGGTCCAATCGGGCTGAAATTTTGCGCAGCGGCAATTATCAGGTCGGCGAACTTGCGGTCTACAATTTCCCATACTTCGTCGTGCCCGCGGCGTTTGGATTGGGCGCGCCGACCATCATCTTGGATACGGTGTTCAAGGTTTTTCGAGGTGCCACGCTGATCTACGCGGCCGGCCTTGATCCCCTGGTACCGCGCCAAACCCGGGCGTTTGCCGACGGCGATCTTGCGACTTTGAAGCAAGCGACCTGGACTGCGGCATTCTTGTGCGCCGTACCGACCCTGGCACTTTGCGCCGTGCTGCTGCTTGCGGGCGATTGGCTCTTTGCGTTGCTTCTCGGCCACGCCGCGACCATGCCGCGCGCGGCGACTTATATTCTGGTCGTGCTCCTTATCGCCAACTTCGTCCAAAACGTGTTCAGCAATATTTTGTTGCACACTGGATTCTTCCACGAGATTGCGCGAGTGGCGACGGCCCTGGTAGCCGCGATGGCTGTCATGACCGTCATCGTGATTGCGGGTGGTGCCGGTATTGTCGGCTTCCTCGGCGGGTATACCGCCGTCTATGTCTTCGGCGGCGTTCTCTACGTGGCGTATACCGTGCGGAAGGTCTTCGCCCGAAAGCCGATAAGCGGCTGACGGTCGTCTCAGACAGCCCACGATGGCTGTGGCCGACGCTGGTAATTGATCGTCGCCACTGTCAGCCCCCAGACGAGACCGAGCAGGAGAAAAAAGTGACGCCAGTGGTCGGTGTCGACGATTGCGCCCTCGACAACCTCACCGACGAAGCCCCCGTAGGCCGCGATCAGGAAATTTTGCCAAGGTGTCCGAACAAGGGCGGGGCGGAGACCGATGAAAAGCGTGATGAGAACCATCGATAGATAGGTAGCGCCGCCGAGCCAGCCGTAAACAAGGAAACCCTGCAGATAGACATTGTGCTGCTGCATGCCGTAGATGCGGTCGAATTCGAACGGTCCGAGGCCACTCGGGCTTTGAATGATCCTGCCCAGAGAGAGTTCCTGCATCCAGAACCGGCCGCCGGGCCCGACGTCGTATGACTGAACGGCTTGAGCACGCACGACAAACAGGTCGTGAATCGAGTCAACCGATAACAATGCAATCAGCAAGATGGTGATTCCGCCGACAGCAAGGAGTCCGAAAAGCACGATGCGGCTGCGCTGCTGCGGCTCCTTCGTCGAAACCACCAAGATCCCGAACGCTACGATCGCCGAGATGGCAAAATGTATCCAGGCGCCGCGCGAGAAGCTTAAAAACAGGCCGCCAAGCAGGAAAATCAGAATCATCAGGCCGCCAAGGCGCAGTCGGCGCGTGAGGGTATCGAGGATCAACAGCAGTATCGGCAAGATCAGAAACGGTCCGAAAACGTTAGGATCCTTGAACGTGCCGCTGATGCGCTCGGCGAGAAGGAACATGTCGGAGCCGGGCAACAGATGGAAAAATCCGATGTACCCGGTCGTGGTGGCGCATATCGCGGCGATCGTGTAGGCGACCCGCATCGTGTTCAGCCGCGTCAGGTCTCCTGAGGAGAACAGGCAGGCGAATATCATCGCGGCGATGCACAGATAGAACGACGTGCCGGCGTACTGGATGTCTTTCGCGTTATCCCCGACCTGGATCAGGGCGAGAAGGCCGCCGGTCAGCCACGCGATCAATAGCACCAGCAGGGGAAGAAGCTTGCGGTCGAATGGTACGCGCGCCGCAACGCATGTTGCTGCCAGCACCAGCATCAGGACGTCGTGCGGCGAGGGTTCGATGAAGGCAAGGAAGCTCATCAACACAGTGATGAACAGGACGATGTTGAGCAGCCGCTGGGCGACGGCCGATTGCGGGCCGGCCACCGAAGTGGCCGGAAACGCCATCGCCGGGCTGCGCGCGTTCATCAAAAGGCGTTGGCCATGCTGAAGACCGCCAAAGGCGTCTTCAGCAGAATGGAGATGTCGAGCAGGAGCGACCAGTTTTCAATGTAGTAAAGGTCGTGCTCGACGCGCCGCTGAATCTTCTCTTTGCTGTCGGTTTCGCCGCGCCAGCCGTGGATTTGCGCCCAGCCGGTGATGCCCGGCTTCACGCGGTGCCGCGCGAAATATCCGTCGACCGCTTCATCATAGAGGTGCTCGGCGGCTTTGGCGTTGACCGCATGCGGCCGCGGCCCGACCAGCGAAAGATTGCCGATCAACACGACATTGAGGAGCTGCGGCAGTTCGTCGATGCTGGTCTTGCGGATGAAACGCCCGACGCGGGTGATGCGCGAATCGTTCTTGGTGACCAGCCGGCTGGCATTGGGGTCGGTATGCTCGGTATAGAGCGAGCGGAACTTGTAGATCTCGATCAACTCGTTGTTGAAGCCGTAGCGCCGCTGCTTGAAGAACACCGGGCCCTTGCTGTCGAGTTTGATCGCAAGCGCAACGAGCAGCATCAGCGGCGACAGGCAGATCAGCGCCAGCGTTCCGACGATTTTGTCGAACAGCCACTTCATGACGATGTCCCAGTCCGCAATCGGGCGGTCGAACACGTCGATCACCGGGACGGTGCCGAGATAGGAGTAGGAGCGCGGCCGGAACCGCAGCTTGTTGGTGTGCGCTGACAGCCGGATATCGACGGGCAGCACCCAGAGCTTCTTGAGCATCTGGAGGATACGGCCTTCGGCTGCGATCGGCAGCGAGAAGATCACGAGATCGACGCGGGTCTTGCGTGCGAACTCGACAATGTCGTCGATAGTGCCGAGATTCGGTACGCCGTTGACCGTCGGCATGCTTCGGCTGTCATTGCGGTCGTCAAAGACGCCGACAACGTGCACGTCGGAATCGCGCTGCGCGGCGAGCGCTTGCAGCAGGTCTTCGCCGTTCTTGTCGGCGCCGACCACGATGGTCCGGCGGTCGAGGCGGCCCTGGCGGGTCCAGTGGCGAACCAGCAGGAACAGGCCGCGCCGGAACAGGATCAATGTGAGCAGCCCGATCACGTAGAAGCCGCCAAGCCACGCCCGGGAAAACTGGTCGCCGGCTTTGGCGAAGAACGAAACGCCGATTGTGATCAGGAATACGACGGACCACGCGGAGGCAAGCCGCATGTACTGCTTCTCATGGCCGCGGAATGCCTGGACCTGATAGATATCCGCGATCTGGAAAGCGATGATGGCGAGCGCCGCAATGCCGAAGATCGTCCCGATATAGTGGAACTCGAAGCCGTTGGCGGGCACGACGTAGGCGAAGTAGACGGCGACGCCGACCAGCATGACCAGCGCCGCTTCAATCAGCCGCACGGTGCCGGCCAGCACAATCGGCGAGTAGGCCGGTTTGAAGCCTTGCGTGGCGACGAGAAGGGCGGTCGGCGAAAGCGGCCGCGGCGCAGAAGCTTTTTTACCCGGCGTGGCGCCGAGCGCCGACTTTACCGTGCTGGCGCTGTCAAAAACCGTGCTGTGTTCTGAGCTGGACATGGGTTAACGAAAACTTTCCGTCGCGGAACCGGGCGCCCACCCGCTCCAGCCGCCAATTTGGCGCGAACATAGTGAACAATGTTCAAAAATTGGTTATGTGAGCCGCGACAGCTTGCGCAGTAATAGCGCCTCGCGATAGGCCGCGAGCCCTCCGTCCACCATCGTATCGACCGAGAACTCGGCGCGAACCCGGCCGCGGATTTTCTGCGCGATAGTATTCGCCTGGCCGGGGTCGACCAGCGATTGCTGGATCGCGTTGACCAGCGCCGTTACGTCGTCGGCGGGGATCAGGTGTCCGGAATATTCGCCGAAAATCTCCGGGACGCCGCCGACCTCGGTGGCGACGATCGGCAGACCCGCGGCGGCCGCCTCCAGCACCACGTAAGGCAGCGACTCCGCGCGAGAGGGGATGGCGAGCATCCGCCCCATCGCAAACGCGGTGCGGGCCGGCTGGAAACCGACAAAGCGCACCTCATCAACCAGTCCGAGCTGGAGCGTCTGCGCCTTGAGCTTGGCCTCGTCGGGTCCTTCGCCGACAATCGTCGCAGTCACCGGCCGCCCGGAGGCTTTGAGGATCGCCAGCGCGTTGATGAGAACGTCGACGGCCTTCACTGGACGCAGTTCCCCGATGCAGACGAAGTCGGTGGCGTCCGGATCGATGACAACGGGATTGAACTCACCCGGACTTACGCCGTTGCGCACAACCCGCACCATCGCCTGCGGCGTGCCGATCTTCGCGCGGAACAGATCCGCTGCGTAGCTGCTCTCGAACAGGAACAGATCGGTTCGGGAATTCAGCACCCGCTCCAGGACGCGATAGAATCCGCCGCTCGCCGTGCCGGGGCTGTAGACCAGCGAACCGCCGTGCGGGGTGTAGGCGCGCACCGCGTGACCGACATTTGGTGCAAGACGCACCAGTGCTGCGCCCTTGGCGCCATGCCCGTGAAGGACGTCCGGCGCCACCGCGCCGATGCGTTTCATCACATGACGCAGCGCGAAGAAGTCGCGGGGGCTGAGCTCGCGCGGTATCGCCAGGCGCTGGTAGCCGAGCGCGAGGCAGGGGGTGAGCTCGCGAAGCACGGCTTCGGCCCGCGGTCCGCCGGTGGTGCTGTCGAGGATGAGACCGACGCGGTGTCCGCGCGCGGCCTGGCCGCGGACCAGGTCGATGACGTGACGAAACAGGCCGCCGAGTGGCGCGCGAAGCACGTGCAGGATGTTGAGCGGCGCCGAGGCGGTTGCCGCAGCCTGTGTGTCCGGCGCAGGTGTGTCGCGATCGAACGCCGCCGGCACAAGTTGCGTAACGCTCATGAAAGCGGTCCTTAAATCTTGCGCGAAATCGTTAAACCGATTGAGAACCCGGGCGGTTAATAAAGTCTCTCGCTTGGTCTGAAAGCCGCACGGCGCGCGGCTTTAACTCGATAGCAACCTTAATAGTTTGTAATCGCGACCGTTGTGCTGTTGAGCAGCGTTGGGTCGTGAGGAGCGTGAGATGAGTGCTGCGTCGCGTATGGCGTGGGGCGAAGACGGGCCGGGCGGTTCCGAACTGGACTTTTCGGGGCTCGGTTCGGCTCTCTGGCGCCAGAAGTGGCGCATCCTGGCGCCCGCGATCCTCGTCGGGCTGGCAACGCTTCTCGTCGTCCAGGTCATCACGCCAAAATACCAGTCGGAATCGCGCGTCATCGTCGAAGGGCGCGACAACATCTATCTGCGTCCGGACGCCGACAAGGACGTCGGCGATCGCACCGTCGATCAGGAAGCGGTGATGAGCCAGGTTCAGCTCATCATGTCGCGCGACCTCGCCACTCAGGTGATCGCCAAGCTCAAGCTCAACCAGCGCCCGGAATTCGACCCGGCGCTGAACGGCGTGCCGCTGGTGAAGTCGATCCTGGGCACGTTGGGACTGGTCAAAAACCCGTTGAGCATGACGCCGGAAGAGCGCGTGCTCGAGGCCTATTACGACCGTCTTACGGTTTATCCGGTCGACAAATCGCGCGTTATCGTCATCGATTTTCTGTCCGAGAATCCGGAGCTTGCAGCGCAGGTCGCTAACGCGATTGCCGACGGCTACCTGCAGCTTTTGCAGCGGGTGAAGCAGGATCAGGCCCAGAATGCCGGCCAGGTCTTGGCCGGGCAGGTCGAGACACTGCGCAAGAAGGTGGTCGAGGCCGAAGGCAAGGTCGAGGCCTATCGCGCGAAGTCGAACCTGCTTGTCGGCAACAACAACACGACGCTCTCGGCGCAGCAGCTCGGCGACATGTCGGCGCAGCTTTCCGCAGCACGCGCGCAAAAATCCGACGCCGAAGTCAAGGCGAAGCTGATCCGCGACATGCTGAAAAGCGGTCAGCCGATCGAGTCTTCCGACGTCCTCAATTCCGAATTGATCCGCCGGCTGTCGGAGCAGCGGGTGACGTTGCGCGCGCAGCTTGCCGAACAGTCTTCAACCTTGCTCGATAATCACCCGCGGATCAAGGAATTGAGGGCGCAGATTGCCGATATCGATCATCAGATCACAGCGGAAGCGGCCACGGTTGCGCGTTCGTTTGAGAATGACGCGAAGATGGCAGGGGCGCGTGTCGACTCGCTGACCGCGAATCTCGATCAGCTCAAGAGCCAGGCCGCGTTGAGCAACGAAGACGACGTGCAACTGCGCGAACTCGAACGCGACGCCAAATCGCAGCGCGACTTGCTGGAATCGTATCTGGCCAAATATCGCGAGGCGTCCGCCCGCGATGGCGCCAATGCGTCGCCCGCCAATTCGCGCGTGATTTCCCGTGCGACGGTCTCGAACGTCCCGGCCTATCCGAAGAAACTTCCAGCCGTGCTGATCGCGACCCTTGCGACGCTGGTCGTTGCCTCGGGCTTCGTCCTGACCAAGGAACTTTTGGCTGTTCCGGAAGCTCCGGTGCGCGCGTCGGCGCGACCGGTGCCGGCGGTCAGCGAGGACGTTGGCGAGGATGTGGCGCCGTCGCGGATCGCGGCCGCGCTCAGCATGTTGCGCAAAAAATCGCAGTTATCCGAACCCGAACACCGGGAAGCGGCGTACCACATCGGCGCGATTGACGACATCGCCGATGACTTGCGCGAGAACGGCACATCCGGGCCGATTGCCGTCTTTGGCGCCGCACGCGGCCTCGATACCAGCTGGACCGCGCTCAAGATTGCGCGTTCTCTGGCTGAAAAAACCAGCCGCGTCATTCTCGTCGGGCTCGGTTCGGCGGATGCGGCGATCCGCATCGCCTCGAACGATCCCGCCGCGAACGGACTGGCCGAGCTCGCGGACGGCGCCGCTTCGTTCGGCAACATCATCACCAAGGACCGGCAGTCCGGCGTTCATCTGATCTCTTCTGGACGCGCGCCGTCCGACCGGACCGGGATTTTGGCCTCCGACATCGTTCCGGTCAGTTTCGAAGCGCTGTCACGCAGCTATGATTACGTCGTCGTCGCTGCCGGGGCGATCGGCGGAACCGAGCTTGAGGATATTGCCGCAATCGCCCCGTCGGCCGTGCTGGTTGCCGGGACGCTGACCGGCGCCGGGACGGCCTCCGCCCGGGAGCGGCTGCTCAATGCCGGTTTTGAAGGCGTGACCGTCGTCGTCGGCACAACGGCCGGTGTTGGCGCTGCCGCCGAGGCAGCCTGACGACCACTTCGGGCGTTGACCGCACCCGCGTATCAGCGTAGCCGGAAAGGTGTGCCTCTTTCGACAAGGCGTCGTCCGTGGCCGGGCTAAGACAAAAGATTATCCGCAGCGGACTCGAGTTCGCTTTATTTCAGCGGTGCATACGTTGCGCTGAAGCCCTTTGTGGCCGGCGTCGGCGCCATTCTGACATTGCATCACGTTCGGCCGCCCCGGCGTGACCGTTTTCAGCCGAACCGGCTGCTTGAAATCACGCCGCGCTTCCTGACCCGGGTAGTGAAGTATCTGCGCCGCTCGCGGCTTGACCTGGTCAGTCTCGACGAGATGTACCGCCGTCTGAAAGACCGCGATTTCTCGCGGCGCTTTGTCTGCCTCACCTTCGATGACGGCTATCGCGACACGCTGCAACACGCCTATCCGATCCTCAAAGAGGCCGAGGTGCCGTTTGCGGTCTATGTGCCGACGAGCTTCCCGGACCGCATTGGCGAATTGTGGTGGCTGGTGCTCGAAGCGGTGATCGCGCGCAACGATCATGTCAGCTTGCAGATCAACGGACGTAATCGCACCTTCGATTGCGCTACCGTCGCCGCCAAGCGCGCGCTCTACGAGGAGATTTACTGGTGGCTGCGCCGGCTGCCGACCGAAGAGGAACTGCGCTCCGTAATCCACTATCTCGCTGCCTTTTACCAAATCGATATTGCCGCATTCTGCGACCAGCTCTGCATGACCTGGCCCGAACTGGCGGAGCTTGCCGCCGATCCGCTGGTTACGATCGGTGCGCACACGGTCAACCATCAGATGCTGGCGAAGCTGCCGCAGAAGGTGGTGCGCTCGGAGATGGATTTGAGCCGCTCGATCATTGAGGCCGGTCTCGGCGTCCGGCCTGAGCATTTGTCCTATCCGGTCGGCGACCGGACCTCCGCCGGACCGCGTGAATTCGAGATTGCCGCGGAGCTTGGGTTCAAGACCGCAGTAACGACGCGGCCCGGCGTGCTGTTTGCCACGCACAGCGAGCACTTGACGGCGTTGCCGCGGATTTCGCTCAACGGCGAATATCAGCGCCTGCGTTACGTGCGCGTTCTGCTCTCAGGTTCGGCCACCGCGGTGTGGAGCGGCTTTCGCCGCCTCGACGCCGCATAGATTTTTGCCTGCCCGTTTCGGAAAACCGGCCGCCGTTTTTTCGGATCCTGCACTAAGCGTCGTCGGACCGTGACATCCAGGACACGATCGGCATGGCGGGCAACACCCAGCCGATGCCCGCGATCACGTAATAGGCGATCGACGCGATCATGTTGTCGAAAATGAACGGCGACTGCGCCACCGCCATGGCGACCAGTGCCCACACGACGACCAGCACAATCAAGGCAATCGCGCCGATGAATTTGCGCAGGCGAACCGGCATGGAACAATCGTCTCTGGTTGCGAGGGTAGGGGCCAGCACTATATGGTCCGCGCGGCTCCGACAACCTTTTCGACAAGCGACAGGTCATGCTCGCGCGCACTCCGAGCGAAGTTCATTTTGGCGCTATCCGGCTGTGGCTTTATGCGGTCGCCGCGATGGTGCTCGCCATGGTGCTGGTCGGCGGTGCGACGCGGCTCACCGAATCCGGGCTGTCGATCACCGAGTGGCAGCCGGTGATGGGTACGCTGCCCCCGCTCAGCGACGCGCAATGGCAGGTTGAGTTCGGGAAGTACCAGGCGACCCCGCAATATCACGCGCTCAACCAGGGCATGAGCCTCGATGCGTTCAAGACAATTTACTGGTGGGAATGGACGCATCGGCTGATCGGCCGGCTGATCGGTTTCGTCTTTCTGCTGCCGCTGCTGTGGTTCCTCTGGCGCGGCTGGGTCGGGCCGGGATTGCGCGGACGCCTGTGGTTCATTTTCGGCCTCGGCGCGCTGCAGGGTGCGGTCGGCTGGTGGATGGTCGCATCCGGCCTTGCCGGCCGCATTGAGGTTTCGCAGTACCGGCTGGCGACACACCTCGTGCTTGCCTGCCTGATTTATGTGGCGATCATCTGGACCGCGCAGCGGCTCGGCGAACGGCCGGCGATGCCAGTACCGCGACGAATCCGGTTCGGTGCAATGGCGCTGCTGGTCCTGGTACTGCTGCAAATCTATCTCGGTGCATTGGTCGCGGGCCTGCGCGCAGGCTACGTCTACAACACTTGGCCGTTGATCGACGGCGCACTGGTGCCCGATAGCGCGCGGCTTTTTCTCGATAAGCCGCTATGGCGCAATTTCTTCGAAAATACGCTGACAGCGCAGTTCGATCACCGCATGATCGCCTACACGATCTTCGCCTGCGCGCTGTTGCACGCTTTCGATGTCGCGCGCACCGCCAGGAGCAGTTGGGTAGTTTCGAGCGCGACGATGCTGGCGCTTGCCGTCACGGTGCAGGCGGCGCTCGGCATCTGGACGCTGCTCGAGCGGGTGCCGATCACGCTGGCATTGATGCATCAGGCGATGGCGATGCTGGTGCTCACAGTGGCGGCGACCCACGCGGCGCTGGTCGCCGAGCGCACGCCGCGCGGTTACAGCACCGCGCTGCGCAGCTAGTCCGCCAGCGCCTGCTCCAGGTCGGCGATGATGTCTTCCTTGTCCTCGATGCCGATCGAGAGCCGCACGACGTCGGGTCCGGCTCCGGCCTGAACCTTCTGTGCGTCGTTGAGCTGGCGGTGCGTCGTCGACGCCGGATGGATGATCAGCGAGCGGGTGTCGCCGATATTGGCGAGGTGCGAGAACAGCGTCACATTGGAAACCAGTTTGACGCCGGCGTCGTAGCCGCCCTTGAGGCCGAACGTGAACACGGCGCCTGCGCCGTTCGGGCAATATTTGTTGGCCAGATTGTAATAGCGGTCGCCCGGCAGGCCCGGATAGCTGACCCAGGCCACTTTCGGATGATCGGCGATCCATGCCGCAACCGCTTTGGCGTTGTCGCAATGCTTCTGCATGCGGAGCGGCAGCGTTTCTATGCCGGTCAGGATCAGAAACGCGTTGAACGGCGACAGCGCCGAACCGATATCGCGCAGCGCCAGCACGCGCGCGGCAATGGCGAAGGCGAAGTTGCCGAAGGTCTCGTGCAGCACGATGCCGTGATATTCCGGCCGGGGCTCGCACAGCATCGGATAACGCCGCTCGCGCGACCAGTTGAAGGTTCCGCCGTCGACGATCATGCCGCCAATCGAGTTGCCGTGGCCGCCGAGGAATTTGGTCAGCGAATGCACCACGATGTCGGCGCCATGTTCGAATGGCTTGCACAGATATGGCGTGGCCAGCGTGTTGTCGACGATGTAGGGCACGCCGGCGCGCTTGGCGATCTGCGCCACCGCGGCCATGTCGGTCATGACGCCGCCGGGATTGGCAATCAACTCCGTGAAGATCGCCTTGGTCTTCGGGCTGACGGCGCGCTCGAATGACGAGATGTCGTCGGGATCCGCCCACACCACGTTCCAGCCGAAATTCTTGAAAGCGTGATTGAACTGGTTGATCGAGCCGCCGTAGAGCTTTTTCGACGCGACGAATTCGTCGCCAGGCTGCATCAGGCAATGAAACGCCAGCACTTGCGCCGCGTGACCGGAGGCCACCGCAAGACCCGCCGTGCCGCCTTCGAGCGCGGCGACGCGTTCCTCGAGCACCGCCGTCGTCGGATTGCCGATGCGCGTATAAATGTTGCCGAAGGTTTGCAGCCCGAACAGCGAAGCAGCGTGGTCGACGCTGTCGAACACGTACGAGGTTGTTTGATAGATCGGCGTTGCGCGGGCGCCCGTCGTCGGATCGGGTTGTGCTCCCGCGTGGACGGCAAGCGTGGCAAATCCCGGGATGCGTTCGGTCATCGTCCGATCCTCAAAATTGGGAAATACCCGTCCGGTTTATAGGACCGGCCAGAACCGTCAAGGCGAAGGGATCGGCACCGTTAAAATGCAAACCGCCGCGCTGCGGGGCGCGGCGAAGCTTTTGCTTCCGATCGGGCTTCGAGCGCTACGGTTATTTGAAGTGCTTCAAGGCGATACGGCACGCCGGAGAAATCTTGCTGCGATTGGTCATCAGGCAATGCGCAACGCGTTCACGGTCGGGAATGAATTGACCGCATACCGTCTGGGCGTCCTGCATGCAGGCATCCTGATCCTGCTGCTGGTCGGCCCTGGCGGCGACGGGTGCAAAAGTCAGGCAAAGCAATCCGAGCGCCAGAAAAGTACCAATGTTCATCATAAGTCCCTTTGTGCTTTCGTCAGGTGTTCTTCGTGCTTGCTTCTTCTCGTTGAACACGATCTGCAGCTTGTGTCGAGCCACCTTGCGCACTGGTTCGATTGAGCGTCATGCGCTGAATACCGCCGATCGTGGCCTTTCTTGAAGAAATCGTCCGCGTGTTGACGCCCATCCACGCGATCTCCGAAGACAATCGTCCGTATTCGATCTTCGGACAACGGTTCATCACTACTTTCATACCGTTCGCTTCAGCAAGCGCGGCCGCGTCGTCGTTGCGAACGCCGAGTTGCATCCAGATGACAGCCGGCCGTGGCTGAAGCGTGAGCGCCTCTTGCACGATGCCAAGGGCATATTGCGAGCCGCGAAATATATCGACCATGTCTACCGCAAGGGGAATGTCGGAGAGTTTCGCGTAAATCTGCTGGCCTAGCATCGCGTGACCGGCATGACCGGGGTTGACCGGAATCATCGTGTAGCCGCGTTCGAGCAGATATTTGAACGCGAAGTAACTCGGGCGGTTTTCCTTCTCGGAGGCCCCGACCATCGCGATGGTCTTTACGGTGTTGAGAATGCCGCGAATGTAATTGTCGTTGTAGCTGTCATGATTCATGGTGACGTTCAGCGGCCTTCCCATTTCGGATCGCGCTTCTCGATGAAGGCGGCGATGCCTTCTTCGGCGTCGCGAGCCAGCATGTTCTCGACCATGACGTCAGACGTGTAGCGATAAGCCTCCGCGAGCGGCATTTCGAGTTGCCGGTAAAACGCTTCCTTGCCGATCTTCACGGTCAGCGGCGATTTCGCCGTGATCTTTTGCGCAAGCTGCAATGCCGCTTCGCGTTCGGTGCCTTCCGGCACGACGTGATTGACGAGGCCGATGCGGGCGGCGTCTTCGGCCGAGATCATTTCGCCGGTCAGCAGCATTTCCATCGCCGCCTTGCGCGTGACGTTGCGCGACAGCGCCACCATGGGCGTCGAACAGAACAGGCCGATGTTGACGCCGGGGGTGGCGAATTTTGCGGTCTGCGCGGCGACGGCGAGGTCGCAGCTTGCGACGAGCTGGCAGCCGGCTGCCGTCGCAGTGGCCTGCACCGCTGCGATCACCGGCTGCGGCAGCGTCACGATCTGCTGCATGACGTTGCTGCACAAATCCATGATGCGCTTGAAATAGGCGCGGCCGCGATCGCCGTCGCTGCGGCGCGCGTTGAGCTCTTTCAGATCGTGGCCGGCGGAAAAAGCAGGACCGTTTGCAGTCAGCACCACGACACGGACTGAGCGTTCCCGCGCGATCGCGTCGAGCGCATCTCGCAATGCTTCCAGCAAAGCCTCCGACAGGCTGTTGCGCGCTTGCGGCCGGTTGAGCGTGAGAATAGCGACACCGCCGACGTCCTCGCGTAGAAGGATCGGCGCCGAAGACGAAGCGGCAGTGGCTGCTGTGGCAGAACCTGCTGTGGCAGAAGCTGCTGTGGAAGACTGGGCGTTCATTCTACGATCCACACCGGGTTACGATCCGCTCACGATCCGCTCACGATCCGCTCACGATCCGCGCTTGGCCGGATTGCCATTGTAGCCGATCTACCATGTCGGGATCGGAAAACGGGAGCAGGGGCATGGCAGACATGGTCACGGCAGACATGGCAGACATGGTCACGGCAGAGATGGCAGCGCCGAAACTGACGCGCAAGGAGCTTGTCGATCGGCTCACGGCTGAATTTCCCGAGGCCGCGCATGCCGTGGGCGCTTACCAGATCGAGGAAGTCTGGCACGGCGGCTGCCGGGTGCGCCGGCCGTTCCACGAAGGCGCGCTGCGTCCCGGCGGCACCATCTCGGGCCCGGTCATGATGGCGGTTGCCGATTTCACCATGTACGTCGCGGTTTTATCGGCTGTGGGTTGGGTGCCGCTCGCGGTAACGACCAATCTCAATATCAACTTTCTCAAAAAACCCGGCGCGCATGACCTTCTCGCCGAAGCGCGGCTGATCAAGCTCGGCAAGCGGCTCGCGGTCGGCGAAGTGGCGTTGCGCTCGGACGGCGACGATGACCTTGTCGCTCACGTCACCTCGACCTATTCGATCCCGCCGCGATAAGGGTTGAAGGTAATAAAATACCTCTACCTTAACCTATTGAAATGGCAATAAATTAGCGGAGGGGATTGACCCTGCCAGCGCGCCTCGTTAGAAGCCCGCACGCGCCGCGGCCACGCGGCCTTTTCCCGGATGGAAGTGGATATGAAAACGTTTTCGGCAAAGCCCGCCGAGGTCGAGAAGAAATGGGTGATGATCGATGCCGATGGCCTCGTCGTCGGCCGCCTCGCCTCGATCGTGGCGTTACGGCTGCGCGGCAAGCATAAGCCGAGCTTTACCCCTCACGTTGATGACGGTGACAATGTCATCGTCATCAATGCCGCAAAGGCGGTGCTGACCGGCCGTAAGGTCGAGCAGAAGGTCTACTACAAGCACACCGGCTATATCGGCGGCATCAAGGAGCGCACGGCCAAATCGATTCTGGCCGGACGTTTTCCGGAGCGCATCGTCGAGAAGGCCATCGAGCGCATGCTGCCGCGGGGTCCGCTGGGGCGCCGTCAGCTCGCCAACCTGCGCGTCTATCCCGCCGGCGAACATCCGCATGAGGCGCAGCAGCCGGAAAAAATCGACGTCGCGGCGATGAACCGCAAGAACAAGAGGATTGCGTAATGGCCGAGACCATTCAGTCGCTCGACGAACTGTCGACGCTCAAGCCGGCGGCCGCTCCGCAGACCCCGACCTATGTGCAGAAGCTCGATAAGCAGGGCCGCGCTTATGCCACCGGCAAGCGCAAGGACGCCGTCGCGCGCGTGTGGGTGAAGATGGGCAGCGGCAAAATCGTCGTTAACGGCCGCACGGTCGAGACTTACTTTGCGCGGCCGGTGCTGCGCATGCTGATCCAGCAGCCGCTGGTCGCTTCCAACCGCCAGGGCCAATTCGACGTCACCTGCACTGTGTCAGGCGGCGGGCTCTCCGGCCAGGCTGGCGCCGTGCGTCACGGCATTTCCAAGGCGCTGATCAGGCACGAACCCGAACTGCGCTCGGTTCTCAAACGCGGCGGCTTCGTCACCCGCGACCCGCGCGTGGTCGAGCGCAAGAAGTACGGCCGGGCCAAGGCTCGCCGCAGCTTCCAGTTCTCGAAGCGCTAGGACGTCCGTCGGTTACAAACGGAAACGGGAGCCCATTGCGGGCTCCCGTTTTGCTTTTTGAAGCCGTGCTCGGGGCCCGATCAGAAGAAAGCCATCGTGCGGATTTCGATGCTTTCGCGCGGCCGTGCGTGCGGCGGTGAGGTCGGATCCTCGAATGCGGTGTGCGCGGTCCAGCGCGCCCGGCCGTCTTTCAGAGAGTCGAACACCTTGAAAACGTAAGCCTCCTCGCGCCGCATGTGCGGGAACCAGAACCATTTGTGGTTCGGATTATACTTGATGGCGTAGGTCTGGCCGATACGGCCGGGGGCGCGCCGCTCCGAAATGATCATGTCGCTCGGCGCTAGCGTCCGGGCGTCCGCCATGGCTAGCGGATTGGTCTCGACGGGATAGCGGATCGGCCGCCACGCCTGAACTATAGCGTAGCGCCGCTTGAGCAAATCTTCCGCCTCGTCCGGCAGGATGTCGCGTACGCGCTGCGGCGCCGACCATTCCGTATAGTCGTTGTGCACGCGGCTAACGGTCTCGCGGATTTTCTTGGCTTCACGCATCTCTTTGTCGGCGGTGCGGAGCGTATGATCGAAAACGACGACGCGTTTGGCGCCGCTTTCGGCTTTGATCAGCTCCACCATCTCCGGATAGTAGACGCGTTTGATCTCGTCCTCGTCGTAGAAGTCTTTGACTTTGGTGTCATGATCTACGAAGCGAAAGCCGTTCGTCTCCAAATCAAACTCTTTGACGTGCGGACGACCGTTGTGAATCTTTACGCGGTGCGGATCGGGAGTGCCACCGGAGCGGGTATCGCTGCCGCCCGCTGCGGCAACGATGGTAAACACCTTGCTACCGTCATCGACGATGTAGTTCAGCGTGGCTTCGATGGTATCGGGGGCGACGTCGAGTTCGGCGGTCTGGCTCATGGGGCTCTCCCTAGGCTCTAATCATTATAACTATTTAAGCACGGACGGGAGTGGGTGAAGAGAGCAGGGGCCGGGTCCAGGATCGGCAAAATAACTCTCCCGAAACGCTCCGTCGCGCAACATTCCTCCCAGCAGCCCCCACGTTAGCAGCGGCTTTTTCTATGACCGGACTTTCTCGATTGCTTTTGTCTTAATTCGTTCGCGGAATTCGCTGGCGATGTGCGCCGGCGCGTAAAGACATAGTTCAAGGGTTTTCATCGGTGGAAATTAAACCCGCGCAATTTTCAATTCTTATTTCCGGTAAACCGTCGCGTTTCATCACACGCTCGGCAAAGCCTGAATCGCGAACGCGCGTCCGCGCCGGCAAAAAGCTGCTACGTGGTTCTACAGAGGTTGAGGTTGGAGGCTTCGCACATGCTTTCGCGCCTGGCAGAGGCATCGATGTCGCTGGACATCGGGACGCTGTTCGTCATCGCTATTTGTGTCACATCGCTGCTCGGACTCTTCCTGTTGTTCGCCTGGCTGCAAGATCGCATCCAGGCGCTCGCGTGGTGGGGTTTGGCCTATCTGATCGGTGGCCTGTCCGGGGTGATCTGGCGGCTCGGTGACGCCGTTTGGTTTCTGCCGTCGTGCATCCCGAACATTCTGCTGTTTGTCGCGGTCGGGATGATCTGGACCGCGGCCCGGATATTTCACGGCCGGCCGATCTTGTGGGGCTCGATGTGCCTGGGCGCCGTCGTATGGCTTGCGTTCTGCGTATCGCCTGAATTCAACGAATCGGCCGCATCGCGGCTGGTGGTCAGCTCTCTCATCGTTGCCAGCTACACCTTCCTGACCGCGGCCGAGCTTTGGCGCGAACGGCGCAAGGCCGTGCGGCAGCAGTGGCCGGCGATCTTCGTGCCGATTCTGCACGGCGTGGTCTTTCTGTTTCCCGTGGCGCTGGCGGGCCTGTCGCAGGACGGCAGCGGCATGTTCAATATCGGCACCGGCTGGGTCGCCGTCTATGCGATCGAAGTGGTGCTCTACGTTGTCGGAGCCGCCTTCGTCCTGTTGGTGCTGGCGAAGGACCGCACCGTCCGCCATTACAAGCTGGCGGCTGCGACCGATCCGCTGACCGAATTGCTCAACCGCCGCGGCTTCTTCGAGGCTTGCGCGGAGATCATGGGCAATCGCCGACTGAGCAAGCAGCCGGTCAGCGTACTGGCGTTCGATCTCGATCACTTCAAGAAGATCAACGACACTCACGGGCATCACACCGGCGATGCGACGTTGCACCTCTTTGCCGTGGTGGCGAAAAAGACCTTGCGCGCCAGTGACGCCGTAGGCCGGCTCGGCGGTGAGGAATTTGTGGCGCTGTTGCCAAGCAACCTGGCCGAAGCGAGCATTGCCGCGGAACGTGTACGGCATGCCTTCGAGAAGGCGAGCGCGTTGCCCGGCGCCCACGCGACTGCGACGGTCAGCATCGGTATCGCTTGCGGCTCGCCGTCCGCCAAGATCGACGATCTGATCGCGCGCGCCGACACCGCGCTCTACAAAGCGAAGGCCAACGGCCGCAACCGCGTCGAAGCTGCGGAGGAAGCCGTCGCCGGAGCGGCTGTGACGAACGGCGGTCAACCGCGGCATAGGCCGTTGAAGACTCCGGAAACGCTCGCCGTACCGTTGCTCGGACCGCTTCGGCCGGCATCCGAAACGGGTTACGTACGCTCCTCATGAAAAAGGGCGCCGTCGTAACGGCGCCCTTGAAGTTGGCATTGCTCGGTCAATGCAAGGGAGGATGTTACGCCGAGTAGTACATCTCGTATTCGACCGGATGCGGGGTGTGCTCGAAGCGGATCACTTCGCCCATCTTCAGGTCGATGTAGGAGTCGATGAAATCGTCGTCGAACACGCCGCCGGCTTTGAGGAAGTCGCGATCCTTGTTCAGCTCGTCGAGCGCCTGGCGCAGTGAGCCGCACACCGTCGGAATCTTCTTCAGTTCCTTCGGCGGCAGATCGTAGAGATCCTTGTCGATGGCGTCGCCGGGATGCAGCTTGTTCTTGATGCCGTCGAGACCGGCCATCAGCATTGCCGCGAAACCGAGATACGGATTGGCCAGCGGATCGGGGAAGCGCACTTCGACGCGCTTGGCCTTCGGGTTGGTGGTGTACGGGATGCGGCAGGACGCCGAACGGTTACGCGCCGAGTAGGCAAGCAGCACCGGCGCCTCGAAGCCCGGGACCAGACGCTTGTACGAGTTGGTCGTCGGATTGGTGAAGGCGTTGATCGCCTTGGCATGCTTGATGATGCCGGCGATGTAGGACAGGCAGGTGTCCGACAGGTCGGCGTACTTGTTGCCGGCGAAAACCGGCTTGCCGCCTTTCCAGATCGACTGGTGGCAGTGCATGCCCGAACCGTTATCGCCATAGACCGGCTTCGGCATGAAAGTGGCAGTCTTACCGTAAACCTGCGCCACCTGCTGGATGCAGTATTTGTAGATCATCAGCTGGTCGGCCATCATCGTCAGCGGCGAGAACTTCATGCCGAGCTCGTGCTGGGCGGATGCCACTTCGTGGTGATGCTTCTCGACCTTCACGCCCATCCGCGCCATGGCGGCGAGCATTTCCGAGCGCATGTCCTGCACCGAGTCCTGCGGCGGCACCGGGAAGTAGCCCTTCTTGGTCCACACCCGGTGGCCAAGGTTGCCGCCTTCGTATTCGGTGTCGGCGTTCGACGGCAGCTCAATCGAGTCGACCTTGAAGCCGGTGTTGTACGGCGTCGCGCTGTAGCGCACGTCGTCGAACACGAAGAACTCGGCCTCCGGGCCAAAAAAGATGGTGTCGCCGACGCCCATGGATTTGACCATGCCTTCGGCTTTCTTGGCGATGCCGCGCGGGTCGCGGTTGTAGGGCTCGCCGGTGGTCGGCTCGAGCACGTCGCAGACCAGCACCAGCGTGGTCTCGGCAAAAAACGGGTCGATGCAGGCGGACGCCGGGTCCGGCATCAAGCACATGTCGGACTCATTGATCGCCTTCCAGCCGGCGATCGAAGAACCGTCGAACATCTGGCCTTCCGCAAACGTGTCTTCCTCGATCATGCCGATGTCGAAAGTGACGTGCTGCCACTTGCCGCGCGGATCGGTGAAACGGAAATCGGCGTATTTAACGTCGTTATCCTTGATCATTTTCATGACATTCTTTGGCGTCGTCATGGAATGCGTACCCTTTCGTGGTGCTAGTGATTGCCTTGATAAGTTGGCCGAACTCTACGCGCGGCGAATTTGCCGGCGGCAGACTGGCCTGCAATTCAGATTGCGTCTACTCCGGATTCCCCAGTCCTGATCCGGATTGCTTCCTCAATCGTCGAGACGAAAATCTTTCCGTCGCCGATGCGCCCGGTCTGGGCGGCACGGCGGATGGCTTCAATCGCCTTTTCGACCATGTCGTCGCCGAGCACGATCTCGATCTTCACCTTGGGGAGAAAATCGACGACGTATTCGGCGCCGCGATAGAGCTCGGTGTGCCCCTTCTGCCGGCCGAAACCTTTGGCTTCGGTCACGGTTATTCCTTGCAGCCCGACTTCCTGCAGCGCCTCCTTCACCTCGTCCAATTTGAACGGCTTGATGATCGCTTCGATTTTTTTCATCGCGTTTCATCTCCCCCGCTCCAAGGCGTGCAAATACGCTTTGGAACCGAGTTTTGGTTAGCAGGTCCCGTGCCAAGGCTTCGGCGACCCGAAAAGTACTGTCAGATCAGGGAGCTATGGCACGATACGGGCTGGGCGGCAAAGGCCCCGAACAGGCCTTTGCCGATAAAATGAGCAGATTGCCCATAACGTCGTCAATGGCGCGCGGCACGAGAATGTGGGTAAAGCCGCGGCATATTCACCGGCATGTCCGCCCTCTGCCGCTTTCGTTATCCTTCGCGCACCATGAATGAGCTTCTGACGCCGTCGGAAATGGCCGAAGCCGACCGGCTCACCATCGCCGGCGGAACACTCGGAATTACGCTGATGGAGCGGGCCGGGCGAGCGGTCGCGGATGCCGTTTGCGCCCATCATCCGCAAGGCGCGCGGGTGACCGTTGTCGCCGGCCCCGGCAACAATGGCGGTGACGGATTTGCCGCCGCGCGGCTTCTGACCGATCGGGGTTATCGCGTCACGGTGATGTTGGTCGGCGAGCCCGCACTCCTCAAAGGCGATGCCGAACGCGCGGCCAGGCAATGGCAGGGCACCACCACCGACGATCGCGGGCATCTCGCCACTGCCGATGTGTTGATCGACGCGCTGTTCGGCGCCGGCCTCGACCGGCCGATCGAAGGCGCGGCGCGCGCTGTCATCGAGACGATGAATGCGCTCGGCAAGCCGATCGTCGCCGTCGACCTGCCGAGCGGTATCAACGGCGCGTCCGGCGCGATTATGGGCGCCGCAGTTCAGGCCACCGAGACGGTCACGTTCTTCCGCAAGAAGCCGGGACATCTGCTGCTGCCAGGCCGGCTGCATTGTGGCGCGATTTTGGTTGCCGACATCGGCATTCCCGCGTCGACGCTTGCGCGCATCGCGCCCAACGCGTTCGAGAACACACCGTCGATTTGGCGTGACCGTTTTCCGGTGCCGAAGCTCGACGGGCACAAATACGACCGGGGCCACGCCGTCGTCGTATCGGGGCCGATGTGGTCGACGGGCGCAGCACGGCTTGCCGCCCGCGGTGCGTTACGGGCCGGCGCAGGCCTGGTCACCATCGCCAGTCCGCGCGATGCGCTCGCCGTCAATGCCGCCGCCAATCTCGCCATCATGGTCAGGCCGGCCGACGGCGCGGCCGAGCTCACGGCGTTGCTGGCAGACCGGCGTTTGAATGCCGTGGCCATAGGGCCGGGCGTCGGCGTGGCCGACGCCACCTGCGACAAGGTTTTGGCCGTGCTGTCCGGAGCGCGGGCAGTGGTGCTCGATGCCGACGCGCTGACCAGCTTCGCGGATAATCCGGATCGCCTGTCAAAGGCGCTGAAGGCGCGCGCGGGCCAAAACACCATTCTGACCCCGCATGAGGGGGAATTCTCACGCTATTTCGGTGTCTTGGACAAGAAAACTCAAGCAGGATCGAAGCTTGACCGGGCGCGCCGTGCGGCGGAGCTGACCGGCACAGTTATCGTGCTCAAGGGGGCTGACACGGTCGTTGCCGCCCCCGATGGCCGGGCGGCCATTACCGCCAATGCGCCGGCCTATCTCGCTACGGCCGGGGCCGGCGACGTGCTGACCGGCATGGCAACGGGCCTCCTGGCGCAGGGAATGCCGGATTTCGAGGCGGCAGCGGCGGCGGTCTGGCTCCATGCCGAGGCCGCGTCCGGGTTCGGTCCGGGCTTGATCGCCGAGGATTTACCCGAGCAGTTGCCGGGGCTTTACCGGAAGCTATTTTGTTAGTGCCCGTTCCGTTGCGCGTGATATAAGCCGCGCCACCGGGCCGCCCTGCGCGTCGCGGGCGTGGCGGAATTGGTAGACGCGCGGGATTTAGGTTCCCGTGACGAAAGTCGTGGGGGTTCGAGCCCCTCCGCCCGCACCAGCTGGGCGGTTTTTTCAAAACTCGGCCCAGACGAGGCCCGGCTGAGGCCCAGCTGAGCCTCATGGTTTGGGTCGTGAAGAGTAATGCCAATGCAAGTGACTGAAACTGCTACCGACGGCCTCAAGCGCGAATATCGCGTGGTCATTCCTGCAAGCGATCTCGCGGCGAAAGTCGACGAGAAGCTCGACGACTTGAAGGGGCGCGTGCAGCTTCGCGGCTTCCGGCCGGGCAAGGTTCCGGTAGCGCACCTCAAGCGCATCTACGGCAAGGCCGCCATGGCCGAAGTGATCGAAGCCACGGTGCGCGAGGCCAACAGCAAGATCGTCACCGACAACGGCTACAAGCTCGCCACCGAGCCTAAAGTCGTCCCGGACGAAGGCGTCGAGGGCGTCATCGATGGCAAGGCCGATCTCGCCTACAAGGTCGAGATCGAGATCGTTCCGCCGATCGCCTTGGCGGATTTCAAGGCAATCAACCTGGAGCGTCTCAACGCCGACGTGACCGACGCCGAGGTCGATGAAGCCATCCAGAAGATCGGCGAGCAAAACCGGCCGTTCAATGCGAAGGTCGAAGGCGCCGAAAAGGGCGATCGCGTCACCGTTTCATTCCAAGGCACCATGGGCGGGGAGCCGTTTGAAGGCGGCTCAGGCGAAGGCATTCCGATCCTGCTCGGCTCGGGCCAGTTCATCCCGGGCTTCGAGGACAACCTGATCGGCGTCAAAGCCGGCGAGAGCCGCACCTTCGATCTGAAATTCCCGGAAGGCTACCAGGCGGCGAATCTGGCCGGCAAGGACGTGACTTTCGCCGTCACGGCAAGTTCGGTCGAGGCCCCCGGCGCGGTCAAGCTGGACGACGATTTCGCCAAGACCCTCGGCCTGGAATCACTGGAAAAGCTGCGCGAGGGCGTGAAAGACCGCCTGCAGCGCGAGCATACGGCGGCATCGCGGCAAAAGCTCAAGCGGGGGCTGCTCGATCAGCTGGATGAGCGGCACAAATTCGATCCGCCGCCGAGCCTGGTTGAACAGGAATTCGGTAGTGTCTGGAACTCGATCGAGGCCGATCTTAAAGCGCAGAACCGGACCTTCGCCGACGAGGGCACGACCGAGGAAAAGGCGCGTGCCGACTATCGCGAGATTGCCGCGCGGCGGGTGCGGCTCGGTCTGGTCATCGCCGAGATCGGCGAGAAGAACAATATCAAGGTCACCGACGATCAACTCACTGCGGCGGTGGTCGAGAAGGCGCGGCAATTTTCCGGTCAGGAACAGCAGGTCTGGGAATACTACCGCAACAACCCGGCCGCCCTAGCTTCGCTGCGGGCACCGATTTTCGAGGAAAAAGTGGTCGATTTCCTGCTGGAGCTTGCGACGATCACCGACAAGCAGGTCTCGCGGGACGAGTTGTTCAAGGAGGACGAGGAGTAAGGCCTCCGTAGTCCTTCTTCTACCAAGTCTTGTAGCCCGGCGTTTCGCACATATTTCTGCAGTCGCCGTGGTGCCGTAGCGGCATTCCGGCTTCGACAAGTCGAGCCCGACTCAGACACAGTATTGCCGGTATGTCGGGCCAGCACGGTACAGGCTGCGTCCCGCAGTCCCGGCTTGAAGTTAGGTTCTTTCGTTAAAGCCCTTTGGCAGGTGAGCGATGCGCGACCCAAGAGAGACATACATGAACCTCGTCCCCATGGTGGTCGAGCAGACCAACCGCGGGGAGCGGGCCTATGACATCTTTTCACGCCTGCTCAAGGAACGGATCATCTTCATCACCGGTCCGGTCGAGGACGGCATGGCGACGCTCGTGGTTGCCCAGCTGTTGTTCCTTGAGGCGGAAAATCCGAAAAAAGAAATCTCGATGTACATCAATTCGCCGGGCGGCGTGGTGACCTCCGGCATGGCGATTTACGATACGATGCAGTTCATTCGCCCGCAGGTTTCGACCCTGTGCACCGGGCAGGCCGCGTCGATGGGCTCGCTGCTGCTCGCCGCCGGCGCCAAGGACCTGCGCTTCGCGTTGCCGAACGCGCGTATCATGGTTCACCAGCCGTCGGGCGGGTTTCAGGGCCAAGCGACCGACATCATGCTGCATGCGCAGGAGATCCTCAATCTCAAGAAGCGGCTCAACGAAATTTACGTCAAGCACACCGGTCAGCCGCTCAAGAAGATCGAGGATGCGCTCGAGCGCGACATGTTCCTGACGGCGGAGATGGCGAAGGACTTCGGCCTGATCGACAAGGTGATCGAGAAGCGGCCCGAGGAACCGAGCCTGAAGTCGGAACCCGTCATCAAGAGCGTGACCTGAACCCGGTGTTCCGCGGCGGTGTCCGTGGCCATGAAATGGGCCGATTCGGCCGGCCTAACCGGTTCCCTCCGCAGGTCAAGCGGCAATATGCCCGGTGTGATCGGGAAAACACACTGGTCTGGACTCGCGTTATCGTTAATGGATTCTTGATTGGCACGCCGTTAGCATGTCCACTTGTGCTGATTTGCCGATGATGCCTTTGTTGCGGTGTTGATGGCAAATCGGATGGTTCCCGCTACGGAATGTTAGCGCGGCCGCAGGTACGGAATGTTAGCGCGGCCGCAGGTACTGTATGAGGTGCTGCCCCGCATCGGCGAAGACGAAGACTTGGGCGAACACGGAGCTGGACGGAGACTGGAATGAGCAAGGTTAGCGGCGGCAACTCCAAGAATACGCTCTACTGCTCTTTCTGCGGAAAGAGCCAGCATGAAGTGCGTAAGCTTATCGCCGGGCCGACCGTCTTCATTTGCGACGAGTGCGTCGAGCTCTGCATGGACATCATCCGCGAGGAGAACAAGTCCTCGCTGGTGAAGTCGCGCGACGGCATCCCGACACCCCGCGAGATCTGCAAAGTGCTCGACGACTATGTAATAGGTCAGCAACACGCGAAGCGTGTACTCTCGGTCGCCGTCCACAATCACTACAAGCGGCTCAATCATCAGTCCAAGCACAGCGACGTCGAGCTGGCGAAGTCGAACATCCTGCTGATCGGTCCGACCGGTTCGGGCAAGACGCTGCTGGCGCAGACGCTGGCGCGCATTCTCGACGTGCCGTTCACGATGGCCGACGCCACGACGCTCACCGAAGCCGGTTACGTCGGCGAGGACGTCGAGAACATCATCCTCAAGCTGCTGCAATCCGCCGACTACAATGTCGAGCGCGCGCAGCGCGGCATCGTCTACATCGACGAGATCGACAAGATTTCACGCAAGTCCGACAACCCGTCGATCACCCGCGACGTGTCGGGCGAGGGTGTGCAGCAGGCGCTGCTCAAGATCATGGAAGGCACGATCGCGAGCGTGCCGCCGCAGGGCGGACGCAAGCATCCGCAGCAGGAATTCCTCCAGGTCGATACCACCAATATCCTGTTCGTCTGCGGCGGCGCTTTCGCCGGCCTCGAGAAGATCATCTCGGCGCGCGGCCGCTCCACGTCGATCGGTTTCGGCGCCAGGGTTTCGGCGCCTGAGGACCGCAAGCAAGGCGAAATTTTCCGCGAGGTCGAGCCCGAAGATCTCCTGAAGTACGGCCTGATCCCGGAATTCGTCGGCCGCCTCCCGGTCGTGGCGACGCTTGAGGACCTCGATGAGGCCTCGCTCAAGCGCATCCTGACCGAGCCGAAGAACGCGCTGGTGAAGCAGTACCAGCGAATGTTCGAAATGGAGACGGTGGATCTCACGCTTGCCGACGAGGCGCTGTCCGCCATCGCCCGCAAAGCGATCGACCGCAAGACCGGTGCGCGCGGCCTGCGCTCGATCATGGAGAGCATCCTGCTCGACACCATGTTCGACCTGCCGAGCCTTGAGGGCGTCGAGGAGGTCGTGATCTCGGGCGAGGTCGTCGAAGGCAGCGCCCGGCCGCTCTATATTTACGCCGACCGGTCGGATCGGGCCGTCGGCGAGACCGGCGGCGCGAGCGCCTGAGTGGTATCGGGCTCGCCCAGCGCGCCCGATTCGCAACGCGGTCGTTTACGACGGCCTTCGGATGCGGCGTTTTGCCTGCAAAATCAGGCTTTCTTGACACATCGGCGTGTCGTCGCCACCTATAGTGATCGTACGACACAATCGTACGATCTATCGCTTGGACTACTCCGGGTAGGGGCCCGTATCGCTTGTGGTGCGGATTCTGCCCGGCTCACTGGCAGTTCGTTGCGTCAGCGCATCCTGCGGGTCGCGGCGAAGGTGCACAACAATAAGGAAATGGGGCCATGACAGGTGCCACCAAGCCTAAGCCAACTCTGACCGCCGGCGAGAGCCGTGCCTATCCGGTGTTGCCGTTACGGGACATCGTCGTCTTCCCGCATATGATCGTGCCGCTGTTCGTCGGCCGCGAGAAGTCGATCAAGGCGCTCGAAGAGGTGATGCGTTCGGATACGTTCATCCTGCTCGCGACGCAGAAGAACGCCTCCGACGACGATCCGGCCACCAACTCAATTTATGAAGTGGGCACGCTGGCGAGCGTGCTGCAGCTTCTCAAGCTGCCCGACGGCACCGTGAAGGTGCTGGTCGAGGGCGCCGCGCGCGCGCGCGTCAACAAATACACCGACCGCGAGGAATATTACGAAGCCGAAGCGGTCGTGCTTGCGGACACGGCCGGCGACCAGGTCGAAGCCGAGGCGTTGGCGCGTTCCGTCGTCAACGAATTCGAAGGCTATGTGAAGCTCAACAAGAAGGTGTCGCCGGAAACCGTCGGCGTGGTCCAGCAGATCGAGGACTATGCCAAGCTCGCCGACACCGTCGTGTCGAATCTTGCGGTCAAGATTTCCGACAAGCAGCTGATCTTGGAGACTCCCTCCGTTACCGAGCGCCTCGAGAAGGTGCTGGGCCTGATGGAGAGTGAAATCTCCGTGCTGCAGGTCGAGAAGCGTATCCGCACGCGCGTCAAGCGCCAGATGGAGAAGACCCAGCGCGAGTACTACCTCAACGAGCAGATGAAGGCGATCCAGAAGGAACTGGGCGACGAAGACGGCAAGGATGAAGTTGCCGAGCTCGAAGAGAAGATCAAGCGCACCAAGCTCTCCAAGGAAGCGCGCGAGAAGGCGCAGCACGAGATCAAGAAACTGCGTCAGATGTCGCCGATGTCGGCGGAAGCCACCGTCGTGCGCAACTATCTCGACTGGCTGCTCTCGATCCCGTGGAACAAGAAGTCGAAGATCAAGAAGGATCTTGTGCTGGCCGAGCAAATTCTCGACGCCGATCACTACGGCCTGGACAAGGTCAAGGAGCGCATCGTCGAGTACCTCGCGGTACAGCAACGCGCCAACAAGCTGACCGGGCCGATCCTGTGCCTGGTCGGTCCTCCCGGCGTGGGCAAGACCTCGCTCGGCAAGTCGATCGCGAAGGCGACGGGACGCGACTTCGTGCGCGTTTCGCTCGGCGGCGTGCGCGACGAAGCGGAGATCCGCGGTCATCGGCGGACCTATATCGGCTCGATGCCCGGCAAGATCATCCAGTCGATGAGGAAGGCCAAGAGCTCGAACCCGCTGTTCCTGCTCGATGAGATCGACAAGATGGGCGCCGATTTCCGCGGCGACCCGTCGTCGGCGCTGCTCGAGGTTTTGGACCCCGAGCAAAACCACACGTTCAACGACCACTATCTCGAGGTCGACTACGATCTCTCCAACGTGATGTTCATCACCACGGCGAATACGCTGAATATTCCGCCGCCCCTGATGGACCGCATGGAGATCATCCGTATCGCCGGCTACACCGAGGACGAGAAGGTCGAGATCGCGCGCAAGCATCTCATCCCGCACGCGATCACGAAGCACGGCCTCGAGCCCAAGGAATGGTCGGTCGACGACGGCGCGTTGTTGATGATCATCCGCCGGTACACCCGTGAAGCCGGCGTGCGTAATCTCGAGCGCGAGCTTTCGACACTGATCCGCAAGGCGGTGAAGGAACTCACGATCAAGAAGACGCTGTCGGTCGCGGTCACCGAGAAGAATCTGCCCGATTATCTCGGGGTGCCGAAATTCCGCTTCGGCGAGGTCGAGGACGAGGATCAGGTCGGTGTCGTTACCGGTCTGGCCTGGACCGATGTCGGCGGCGAGTTGCTGACCATCGAGGCGGCCATGATGCCCGGCAAGGGCAAGATGACCGTCACCGGCAACTTGCGCGATGTGATGAAGGAGTCGATCTCCGCTGCGGCCTCCTATGTCCGCATGCGCTCGGCCGCCTTCGGCATCGAGCCGCCGTTGTTCGACAGGCGCGACATCCACGTGCACGTGCCGGAAGGCGCGACGCCGAAGGATGGGCCGTCGGCGGGCGTCGGCATGGTCACCGCCATCGTTTCGGTGATGACCGGCATTCCGGTGCATCGTGACGTCGCCATGACCGGTGAGATCACGCTGCGTGGACGTGTGCTGCCGATCGGCGGATTGAAGGAGAAGCTGCTTGCCGCGCATCGCGGCGGCATCAAGACCGTGCTGATCCCGGAAGAGAACGCCAAGGATCTTGTCGAGATTAACGACAGCATCAAGAGCGGGCTCGATATCATCCCGGTGTCGCGTATGGACGCGGTGCTGGCCCGGGCGCTGGTGCGCAAGCCCGAGCCGATCACCTGGGAGGAGGCGACGGCGAAGCCGGTCGACGTCCCCGATCCGGTGGTGGAGGACGATTCCTCCGGGCTTACCGCCCACTAGGCGGCAATTACGACAGATCAGGCGGCGCCCGCGTGAAAACCGGGCGCCGCTTTTTCTATTTGCGGGCTTTGCGTCAGCAGTCCTTTAACCGATTTGCTTGATCGTGAGCCTGGGCCCTTTGGCCGGCATTATGCTGCGGGTCCCATACCAGGCTTGGGTTTGCCACATGGCAGCGTACCGCCCAAAACGCCGCAATCGTTCCCGGGATGGCTTCCGCCAGGTCGCCATCGTGATCGGGGTTGGTATCGCATTGACTGCCGTCCTGTTCGCCGGCACTGCGATCATGCCGGAACGGTACGTGCCGGATGTGGTCAAGGCCTTCACATGGAATGGGCGCGGCGGCGGCACCAGGGTCGCTTCGGCGACGAACGGCGACGAAGTCTATACCGGCTCGATCCTCTACCTCCCCTATGAGGGCACCAATTGCCGGCAACTGATGTTCGATAACCGCAACGGCCGTTTTACCGACAAGGGCACTGTGGATTGCGAACAGGCTTCGGCCCAGAGCGGTATCAATTCACCCAAGCAATGGTCGGCGGCGCGCGCCAAAGTGATCAGCATGGGTTTTCGCGATCACTAGCCGTCAGTCATCAGCTTTCAAACGACCGCATCCTGTTTCGGCGCTCACTTAGACATTGGCCGGCCAAAAGACTTTCGCTAAAGTCGCGGCGCTGACCGGACGCGACCGCAGCGCGCCGGGGCAGGGTTTGCGGACGGCGCCAGTCAGGTCTTCGTGTCCAAAATCATTCCGCATAGTCTGATGGCCGTTACCGTCGTCCTCGGCGCCGTTGCCGGCGCCGGCTGCGCCGTGGCGGCGGACGATTTCCCGTTCGTCGGCAACTATACGCAGAATGTGCCGTGCAAGGGCGACGGCAGCGATCCGGTTGCGGCGCAGGTGAAGATTTCCGCCAAGGAAATCGTGTCCAATGTCGGCGCCTGCACCATCCTCGACACCAAGAAGGACGGCGACACGGTCACCGCGCATGTCGAATGCAAGTTCCCCGCCGGCCCGCTGATGGGGGATATCAGCTTCACGCCGCGTCCCGACAAAGATCTCGATTTCGTCGACCGTGACGGCAACTACAAGGCGGTTCTGCATCGCTGCCCGAACTGAACGGTATGTCTTGTTCCGTTTCGCAGCCGCTGCCTTCGGGCCACTATGCTGGTCCGTCTGCCGTGCTATGAATGGCGCAACCGGTCAAACGCCTGAATAGGGAGAGCGCATCGTGAGTTATTACCAGGGTCTGCAGGCGGAAATCGTGCCGTTCCGCGGCCACAACGGCGACCAGGGCGAGGCCTATTACGCGCGTCCCACGCGCGCCGGAAAATTTCCCGGCATCGTCGTCATCCATCACATTCCGGGCTGGTGCGAATGGACGACAGAAGTGGTGCGTAAATTGGCGCATCACGGCTATGCGGCGATCTCGCCGCATCTTTATTTCCGCGAAGGCAATCCGGGCGAAGCGCCGGACGATCTCGGGGCGCGCATCCGCGCCGCCGGCGGTGTTGCCGATGCCCAGGTGATGGGCGACGTCGCGGCTTCGATGGCCTATCTGCGCGCGCAACCGAACGCCAGCGGCAAGATCGGCGTCATCGGGTTCTGCTCCGGCGGCCGCCACACCTATCTCGCCGCCTGCACGCTCAAAGGCATCGACGCCGCGGTCGATTGCTGGGGCGGCAACGTCATCGTCGATAACCCGAAGGACCTCAACGACAAGCGGCCGGTGGCGCCGATCGATCTCACCGAAAAGATGAGCTGCCCGCTGCTCGGCATTTTCGGCAACGACGATCACAATCCGACCGCCGACCAGGTTAATCGCACCGAAGCCGTGCTCAAGAAGCTCGGCAAGAACTACGAATTCCACCGCTACGATGGCGCCGGCCACGCCTTCTTCAACATCCAGCGCGATGCCTATCGGCCCGACCAGGCGATGGACGGCTGGCGCAAGGTGTTCGACTTCTTCAATCGCAATCTGGCCATGTCCGCCAGCAGCGTTGCTGCGGAATAGTGCGCGAACTCAAAATCTGAGGGGACAGACAATGTGTTCCTATATCGTCGAAAAGACCGCGCTTATCGGCAGCGCCAAGGGCCGCAAGGGCTGGATGAAGATCGACACCGCCAACGTCTATTTCGATCATCCGTACTACTCGACCCTCGATCACGTGCTGGCCATCGACTTCACCAATGAAGGCGAGGGCGGGCGCGACCGCGTCGCGGTCGAGCTCAGCGCCGAGTCGGCGCGTGCCCTGGTCGACCGCATCCTCGCCGCGCTTGCGAGCGGCGAGGTCGCCCATGCGGCTTCGGCGCCGCAAATCCCGGTCGCTGCGGAATGAAATAAGGAGGCCGTCATGTCGCTGTCGACACACGAATCCGGGCCGCATCCCGTGCAATCCACGCGCGATGCACCGTTCGAGATCGTTCCTCTCACCAAATATATCGGCGCCGAAATCCGCGGCCTTGATCTGCGGCAAAAGCCCGACGATGCGACGGTCAAGGCGATCTACCAGGCCTGGCTCGACCATCTGGTGCTGATCTTCCCGGACCAGAAGCTCTCGCAGGAGGATCTGATCCGCGCCACTGGGTTTTTCGGCCAGCTCGGCAAGATATCGCGGCCGCCGAAATACTTTCCGAAGGGCTACTCCAAGGTGCTCCCGGGCATCATGATGATCTCGAATATCCGCGAGAACGGCGAGCCGATCGGAGCGCTGCCGGACGGCGAGATGATGTTCCACCACGACATGATCCATGCCGAGGTGCCGAGCAAGGCGACGCTGCTTTATTCGCTCGAGATTCCGTCGGCCGGCGGCAATACCCTATTCGCCAGCGGCTATGCCGCCTACGACACGCTGGACCCTGCGATCCGCAGCCGGCTCGAAGGCAAGAAGGCGCTGCATCACTACAATTACGGCTCGACCATCCGCGGCGACAATCGCGGTGTGGAAGCTTTCGCCGAGCAAGTGCATCCGGTGTTCCGCACCCAGGAAGACACCGGCAGGAAGGCGGTTTACGTCAACCGGCTGATGACGGTGAAAGTGCTCGACATGCCGGAGGACGAAAGCGACCGGCTGCTCAACGCGCTCTATGAACACGCCGAGAAGCCGGAATTCGTTTACGAGCATGTCTGGCGGGTTGGCGATCTCCTGTTGTGGGACAACCGCTGCTCGTCCCACGCCCGCACGGATTTTCCGAGCACCGAGCGCCGGCTGATGTTCCGCACCACGGTCGACGGCAACGTTCGGCCGTACTGAAGAGCTTCAGCTCGCACTGCTATGCAGGCGCGTTTCGGGTGCGAGTAGTTTCGCCAGCTCCGGCAAGATCGTCGCACGCGCTGTTTCAAACGGGTAGGCATCGCCGCGATTGACGAGAAGGACGACCCCGAGCTTTCGCTCCGGGACCAGCCCGACATAGGCCGAGGCGTTGTTCATGCCGCCTGGTTTGTCGACGATTGTTATGCCGTCGGTGTGATTGGTCTCCCATGCCATGGCCTGTCCGTACTGCGGACTGACGCGAAACGCTTCGCGCTGCGCCGACAGGATCGCTTTGCGCAATTGCGGATCGACGGGTGCCTCGTCAAGGCAGACCGCAAGCACAACAGCGAGGTCGCGGGCCGACGAGAACATCTGCCCGGTGCCCGGAAAGTCAAAATAGCTTTGCTGGTTGCCCGGGAAGCCGATCGGTGCGCCGTCTCTGGAATAGCCTTGCACGGCGCGCTGCAACAATTGCGTATCGAGCATGGCGCGATCGTCCGCGCCGCGTTCGGGAACGAATGTCGACGTCAGGCCAAGCGGCTGGATCACCCGCCGTTCGAGCAGTTCGGCGATAGGGGTGTGAAAGCGCCGCTCCAAAACCAGTTGCAGCAACACGTAACCGGCATGCGTATAGATGCGCTGCGCGCCGGGCCGCTCGCCGTTCTGCGGCGTCCAGGTGTTGAGTGCATCGAGAAATCCAGCGAGCGAATAGTGCTCGGTCGGCCATGGCGGATGGTCCGTGGGCAGCAGCAGCCCCGACGTATGATCGGCCAGTTCGCCGACAGTGACGTGGCGGATATAGTCGCCGTGCAGTTCAGTGACATAGGCGTTGACCGGGTCATCAAGCTTGATCACGCCGCGCAACACTGCCTCCGCCAGCAGCGTGGCTTCGAACACCTTGCGCACCGACGCGACGTTGAACAACAAGTCTGACGTGATGGGCCGTTTCTCCGCCTGGTCGGCGAAACCGTAATTGAAAAAGCGCGTATGGCCGGCGGCGCGAACCGCGACGGCGAGGCCGCCAGCGGCGTCGGGCGGTATCAAAGGAGAGATCCCGCGACCGATAACGCGCTCGACCCCGGATCCTAAATCAGGCCGCACGGCGGCGTTTGAAGTGGGCATCAGAATAGCCAGTAAGGACCCGCACAAGAATACGAATACTGCGGCCGCTGCCGAATTCCGCATGCTGCGATGTTGCCTGGGCGTTTACACGCCGGTTACTCCACCCCGATGGGTGGGGAGGAGTTCGTGCCTCAATTTGCGATCCGGCAAATCGCGTTCAGACGAATTTATCGCACCAAGTGCGTCGCCAATAAGGCATCGGACGAATCGCCCAGCCTCAGCGCACACCGCCGGAATTGACGATCGGGCCGCTATAGGTTTCGAATTTCTTGCGCAGCTCTGCGACCTTCTTCTGGTCGGTCAGGAAGTCGCGGTAGTCGTTGACGACCTTGTAGGACAGGATCGGCTTGTAGCCCGCCGGCGGCGGTACGTCGCTGCGCGCCGACCAGGTCGGCAGCTTCGACTGCACCTCCGGCGACAGCAGCCACGAGATGAAGAGCTTCGCCGCATTCGGATGCGGTACGCCCTTGAAGATCGCGCCGTAGAACGGCCAGATCGGCAGCGGGTCTACGGTCGGAATGTGCGTGTCCACCGGCTGGCCCTGGCGCTTGAGCGCGCTGGTGATGTCGAGGATCGAGTCGAACGTCACCAGGTTTTGCCCGGAGCCAATGCTGCGCTGTTCGCCGAGATGGCCCTGGATGAAGTTCGGCTTGGCCGCCATGTACTTGTCCATGTAGCTCCAGCCGTACTTCTGCACGATGTGATAGAACACCCACAGCGTGACGTCGTCGTCGGCGGGGTAGGCGGTAACGATCTTTCCGGCGAATTGCGGTTTGAGGAAATCCATCGCCGAATTCGGGATGTCGGCTGCGGCGACCTTCTCGGTATTGTACATGTAGGGCACGACGTTGATCATCGTCGCCCAGTACTCGCCTTCCTTGTCCCTGAACGCCGGGTCCATCTTCTCGAACCCGGGCGGCTTGAACGTGATCAGCCGGCCTTCCTGTTTCCAGCGCACGAAATCGGCTGCGGTCTGCAACAGTGCGGCGTCGACTTCGAGTTTTTTCGCGGCAATTTGAGCGTCGATCTTCTGATCGAGCACGTTGGAGAAGCCGCCGCCGATCGTCACTTTGATTCCCGGATATTTCTCCGTGAACGCCTTGGTCCGCTCCTCCCACGGCGCGGTCGGGCCGCCAACGTAGAACGCAATTTCGCCTTCGCTCTTGGCCTTGGCGTAAACTTCGTCGAGCGATTGCGCGTGCGCAGCGGGCACCGCCGCAAAGCCGCCGATCATCGTGCAGCCCAATACCGCCGCCGCGAATTTCCAAATCATGCCGTCCTCCCCAGACCTGTAGGCCTTGTTGTCCCGGATCATCACCGTCTCCGGCATGGAAGACAAGCAGTGGTTTGCGCCAGCGCACTCTCGCCAGCAACAAGGTCCTGTGTTAACGACACTCCGCTTTGCGTCCACCGCTTTTGATCCAGGGAAGTCCCAAGGACATCTTCCGGAAAAGCTCCAACGAAGGTTCGAGGAAGGTTCAAAGGAAATTCACATGAAAATGCTCGCCTATCTGCTTGCCATCATCGCGGCAATTGCGGCCGTCATGTATTACACGATGCCGGCCGGTTCGCTGCCGACCTTCATGCCGGGCTACGCTGCCGGCTCCGATCATATTCACACGACGCATGCGATTGCCTCAGCCGTCGGCGCCGTTGTGCTGTTCGTGATCGGCTGGATTCTCGGCCGCCGCTAACGTTGCTCCTTCTCGACCCGCATTTTGCGCTGAACGCGTTCGTCAAAGCGCTCGACGCTGACGACGACGCGTTCGTGTGTGCCGCCGCCGATGACCTCGACCTCGTCGCGGGCTTCGACCTGAAAGGTGATGGTGCGGCCTTCGACCCGCAGCACTTCCGCAGTCGCGGTCACCCGGAACCCGATCGGCGTAGCCGCGGTGTGGCTGACGTCGAGCCTGATACCGAGGCTCTGGTGGCCGAGCGGCAGCAGATGCTCGACCGCCGCCAGCGCCGCGGCCTCGATGATGTTGATCATCACTGGGGTCGCCAGCACCGCGATGCGGCCCGAGCCGACGAAGGGCGCGGTGTGCTCCGGTCCGACCCTGATCTGGTGCGTGCCGATGAGGCCTGGCGTCACTTGCTTGAGCACACTTGAGACTTTGGCAGGGCCGGAATCTGGCATTTGCGGGATGCTCCGTTGCGCAGCGCAGTCATAACTTTTCAACGGCACCGCGATCAATGCTAAGGTTGTCCTCTCAGTGAGGAGCCGCCGCCATGATTCGTCTCGCCGCCGCTGTCGTGCTGACAGCACTGCTCGGATCGCCGTCTTTCGCAGCCTCGGCGCAGCAGAAGATGGCCACCTGCAAATTCGGCGCCGATAACCAGAAGCTCACCGGGGCGGCCCGTGCGAAGTTCATGAAGGACTGCATGGCGAACCGTGACGATCCGCGGGGCAGCGGCGGGTCGGGGCCGTCCACCGTGCCTGCCAACAACTGACGCAATGCCTGTCTGACGCCGCGACACAAGCGGCGCGGTCAAAAAGGGGAGAGAAACGATGACGACGCAAACTGCGACCGTGCCGGCCGTGCATTTCCGCCGCGGCTGGATCTACGTCCTGACGCTGGCTCTGGTCACCATCAATTACATGGACCGTTCGGCGCTCGGCGTCGTGGCACAGGCGATCCGCGGCGAGTTCAAGCTGTCGCCGGTCGAGATGGGCTACCTGTTCTCGTCGTTCTTCTGGAGCTATGTGATCTGCCTGTTGCCGATCGGCATCATGCTCGATCGCTTCAGCACGCGAAACATCAACGCCGTCGGCATTACGCTCTGGTCGCTGGCGATGGCCGCAACAGCGGGCGTGTGGAGCTTCGCCAGCCTGATCGGCGCCCGCCTTGTCATGGGCGCCGGCGAAGCGACGTCGATCCCGTCCTGCGGCCGTATCGTGCGCGAATGGATGCCGGCGCAGGAACGCGGCGTTGCCAACGCGGTGTGGAGCGCCGGGAGTTTTCTCGGGCCGGCGATCGGCGCCATTGTCGTTGCGTCGCTGACCAGCGGCTGGGGCTGGCGCGCGGCTTTCGTCATTCTCGGCGGTCTCGGCTTCGTCTGGCTCGCCTGCAACCTGATCTGGTTCGACCGGCCGGAGAAGGTGAGCTGGCTCAGCGCCGACGAGCGCAACAAAATCCTCGCCGAACGCTCCGCCGGCGCAGCCGACGAGGTCGGCCAGCACGGCAGCCCGGGCGTGCTGCTGGAATTACTCAAGTCGCCGTCGATGTGGGGCACCATGATCGCCCAAGCCTCCGGCATCTACACGCTTTATCTGCTGCTGTTCTGGATGCCGAGCTATTTGCAGGACACCAAGCACCTGACGATCATGAAGACCGGCCTCTACACTGCGATCCCGTGGGCGATCGCAGTGCCAGTCTCGATCCTGATCGGTCTCGCCAGCGATCGGCTGCTCAAAGGCAATTCGTTGCTCGCCGGCGGCCGCCGCGGCATGGTGATTTTCACGTTCCTCTTGGCGGCGGCCTGCGCGCTGGTGCCGTTCACCGACGACACCACGCTGATCATCGTGCTGTTCGCCTTGTCGCTGTCGGGGATCAACGCGGCGATCTCGCTCAACGTGACATTGGTGACCGACCTCGTGCACCGCGCGCGTGACGTCGGCAAGGCGATCAGCCTCTGCATCCTGGCCGGCAACATCTGCGGTCTGCTGGCGCCGATCGTCACCGGCTATATCATTGCCGGTCTCGGCGGTTACGACTGGGCGCTGTGGGTGGCCGGAATTCTGCTGGTGACGGGCGCGACCGCGCTCGGCATCATGACGCGCAAGGTGATCCTGCCGGCAGCCTGAAAGGGACGTTTGCGGTCAGGCGACGAGGTCGCGGTAGTCCGGGTGTTTCGCGATATAGGCCCGGACGAAATCGCAGCGCGGGATCACCTTGAGTCCGCGCGCCCGCAGCAGGTTAAGCGTGCCTTCGATCAACTGTGACGCGATGCCTTGCCCGCGTGCCTGCGGTGGCGTCTCGGTGTGCTGCAGCGTGATCACGCCGTCGCCCAGGCGGTAGGTCACGAAGGCGGTTACGCCGCCGGCATCGAGTTCGAAGCGGGAGAGGGCGGAGTTGTCGCGCACGGTATTTGCTACCATCCGGCCAATGTAGCCGCTGCCCCCGATCCGGGCTACGCTCGGGCACACGAGGGTAGGAACCGCGCCAGGAGACCTGACATGAGCACCGCTGCCGTTCTCGAAGCCGCCGCCCAGAATTACGACGTCGAGGACGTCGAATATCTCCGCCACGGCGACAAACCGCTGCTGGCGCGGATTTACAAGCCGCATGGCGCCGGGCCGTTTCCAGCTCTGGTCGAATGCCACGGCGGCGCCTGGTGCCAGAGCGACCGGCTCACCGAAGCGCTGCGCCACAAATACATGGCGTCCCGCGGCATCGTCTCGATCGCGCTCGATTTTCGCTCCGGCAATACCGATCCGTATCCGGCCTCGGCGCAGGACATCAATTACGCGGTGCGCTGGGCCAAGGCGCACGCCAAAGAGCTGAAAACGCGTCCCGACCTGATCGGCATTTCCGGCCAGTCGAGCGGCGGTCATCTCGCCATGCTGGTGGCGATGCGGCCGAACGATCCGCGCTATACCGCGATCCCGCTGTCGGCCGGCACGCCGCCGCAGGACGCCACCGTGCGCTGTGTCGTGATGTCGTGGCCGGTGATCAATCCGCTGTCGAGGTATCGCCACGCCAAGCGCCAGCTCGCCGCCGGCAAGGATTGGGCGAAGCCGATCATTCCGCGCCACGATTCGTACTGGAAGAGCGAAGCCAACATGGAGGAGGGCAATCCCATGCTGGCGCTGGAGCGCGGCGAGAAGGTGCAATTGCCGCCGGCGGTGTGGTTTCAGGGCCGTGGCGACATCGTCCATGATTACAAGGACGAGGATTCCAGTTTCGCCGGCAACGAGCCGCAACGCTTCGTCGCCAACTACAAGAAAGCCGGCGGCCAGATCGACCTCAACTACATCGACATGGAACGCCACGCCGGCCATTCGCCGGATCTGTCGCAAACCGGCGACGCGTTCGAGAAGATGGTCAGGTTCGTCAACACGCATGTAAAGGTGTGACGTCCTGCTCCATCGTCATTGCAAGGAGCGTCAGCGACGACCCGCCTTCCGCTCGCAAGAGGCTTCGCGACGAAGCGTCGCTGCTTGACATCGCGGGTCGGAAAACGCGTGAACTGCTACGCCAAAGTCGTCATTGCGAGCGGCAACGAAGCAATCCAGCGCGCCATGGCCGGGACAAGCCATGTGCCTTGTATTTCAAGCCTTGCGTTTAGGCCGCCGGGGCCACATTTTTTAGGTATGGAGTAAAGCTGATGAGTGATTGCCTGCATTGTGACATCAACGAGTTGGTGCGCGAGCGGATCGAGGGCCAGGAGAGTGTGGACCTCGCCGACATGGTCGCACGCGTGGCCGAAAGCCTCGCCGAGCTGATCATGCTCGGACCAAAAGACCAATGGGCGGTGCTGATGGCGGAAGCCGTCCGCCACCTCGGCAACACCGTGATCGAGGATGTGGAAGGCGTCGCCAGCGAGGCGACGCACTAGGCTTTACAGTCCGGCGATATAGTGCGCGATCGCATCGCGCTCGCCGTCAGACAATTCCCTCATGAAGTGCGGCATGTCGAGGTTGTTGGTGCGCTGGTCGTGCGCGAAGCTCGCCATCGCCGCATTCAGGTACTCGGCGCTCTGGCCGGCCAGCCGCGGCGCCGGCGCGCCGCCTTCGAAATTCTGGCCGTGGCAGGCCCGGCACATCACGGCCTTCTCCGGGATCGCGCCGGGCGGATTGGCGGGGTGTCCGGCCGGCCAGGATTTGCCGGCGAAATAGTCGGCCGCCGCCCGCAGGTCGGGCAGGGTGAAGGTCTGCACCACCGGCTGCATGATCGGGCTCTTGCGCTCGCCGCTGTGGTAGTTCTGCAACTCCTTGTAGATGTAATTCGACTGCTGGCCCCAGATGATCGGCATGGTCTTCGGGTCGGTCGGCATGCCGTTTTCGCCATGGCAGGCCGCGCAAACCTGCGTTTTGGCGGCGACGTCGTCGGCGGCAAAGGCAGGGGCAACAAGCAGCGCAAAAAAAGCGCCGGCGATGGCCGGCAGAAAACCCTTGGACATTCCCGTCTCCCTCGCGCGCCCTTCTGGTGCCGTGAAGAAACTGCGGCGCGTTGTCCGAAGCGTGCCAAGCCGGCGGCGCGGGCGCAAGGGCTTGACGCGGCTCTATCCGCGCCCCTTCCGCTGCTTCAGCAGCGCCGTGCCGAAGGCTTCGAACAGGATGCGGTTCACCGGATTGCCGTTGCCGACGTGCTCGGCATGCCATTGCACGCCGAGCGCAAAGCCGGGGGCGCCGTCGATGCGGATCGCCTCGATGGTTTCGTCCTCGGCGACGCCTTCGACGATCACGCGCTCGCCGGGTTTCAGGATGCCCTGGCCGTGCAGCGAATTGACCCGGATGGTTTCGGCGCCAAGCAGCTTGGCGAACACGCCGCCGGGCGTCAGCCGCACGTCGTGGCGGTCGGCGAAGATCACCTCGAGATCGGGATGCGGCTCGCCGTTCGCCAATCGCGGCATGCGGTGGTTCATGCGGCCGGGCAATTCGCGGATTTCCGGATGCAGCGTGCCGCCGAACGCGACGTTCATTTCCTGCAAGCCGCGGCAGATGCCGAACACCGGCATGCCGCTGGCGACACAGGCCGTGATCACTTCCAGCGCCACCGCATCGCGGCCGCGGTCGTAAGGCTCATGCGCGGGATGTTCCTCGACGCCGAAATGGCTTGGATGCACGTTGGCGCGCGCGCCGGTGAGCAGAATGCCGTCGACGGTATCGAGCAGCGCGCCGATATCGGTGATCTCGGGCGTGCCGGCGAAGATCAGCGGAAGCGCGCCGGCGGTCTCGGCCACGGCGCGTAGCGGCCGCTCGCCGACCCGCTGCGCGGTGAACTTGCCTTCGACCAGATGCGCGCTGCCGATCACGCCGACAACGGGCCGTTTCGCTGCCACGTCTGCGCCTCGAATCCCATTCTCCCAGCGGCTCAAGAGCTAGCATCTCTTGCTACGGGCGGGGAGGGGCCGGTTTGCAGCGGAGATGTGCGTGATTTGGACGGGCCCGCCGGGGTCTACCTGCCGGCAGTTCCGGCCACGGCGCCGGCGATAACGGCCCGCCGCCAGGTCGAAATCACCAGCCAGATCAGGAAGGCCTGCACTTCAAGCGGCAAATCGTCGGGAAGCTCCGCCCTGCAGCGGCCGCTGAAAGCATTGGTCACGCCGATCCGCCCGCGTTCGGTGCCGTCTTCCATCAGCGCAAAGCGCCGTCCGAACCATGACGCCATTTTCAGGACGTACGGCTTCGTGCCCGCCTGAATGTTGAAATAACGGAACCAGAACCCGGCGGACTGGGCGCTGGCGATCGGCGTGCCGTTTTTCTCGAGGTGAAACTTTCTGCGCAACAGGCTATCGGTCACCGGCGTGCAGGTTTCGCCGCCGATGGCGATGGTGGCCGTTCCACTGGCGCCGCCGCAGTCGATCTGTCCGATCTCCGCACCGTCGCGCCTCAGGGTGTATCGCCGTATCGAATAGGATTTGCTGGGAAAGAATTCGATCGTGCTCATGGTCACCGTTGCCAAAGTTACGAAGGCAACGTTCCAGCGTCAAAAACGATCCAGCCGGCTATTGCCACGACCGGATAGAAGCACTTTGGCCGCTTCGGTGCACGGACTATGCGTTCACACGTCTTCGCTGTCGTCGGAGTCCGCACCTGCGTCAACGTCGACAAAATCGTCGTCGTTGTCGAAGCCGTCGCTGTCGTCGTAGTCGGCGTCGTCGTAGTCGGGATCGTTTGGGTTGCCGGACCCGGCATCGGCGTCACGGCGCGCGGCGTCGTCGACGTGGTCGATGCCGGCCTGGCGGGCGAGATCGCTGTCGGCCGCGCTGCCGCTGGTGCTGCGGTCGGCTTTCCATGGCGAGTCCGCGCGGTCCGGCAGCTCGCCGAACGGGCTGCGGGCCTGGGCGCTGGAAGAGTGCCCGAACATCGAGCGGATGCCGTCGGCCAGCATCGCGCCGCCGATCACGCCGGCTGCAGCGGATGCGGCGGTGCCGAGGAAGGAGGAGCCGCCGCCGACCGGCGAAGCCGGAGAGCCGGGCTGCGGCGCGTAGGGCGGCTGCGCCTGCTGCTGAGAGGGACTTTGCGGTGCGGCGCGCACACCCGGGACCGAACCGTACTGTTGCGCCGGTTGCCGGGCATTGCCGCCGAACGCTTCGCGCATGCTGTCGAGGAAGCCTCTTTGCTCCGGCTCGGGCGGCTGCACGCCTTCGGTTAGCGCCTGGAGTTCCGTGATACGGGCATCGGCGCGCTTGAGCGCTTCGTCCTGCACCAGAACCGTTTGCACCAGGGCGTAGAGCGCGTGCGGCGCGCGCCGCCCGGCATTGGCGATCAGGCGTTCGGCGTCGGCGTCGCGCGGTTCGGCTTCGAGTGTAGCGAGGCGGTCGAACAGATCTTCGACAAGTGCGGATTCTTGCGGCGTCATGAGAGCCTCCCTCTGGGCGGGGTTGCGGTTCGCAAGCGCCGAACATGTGGGAAGCGATTGCGGCGGCGGGAGGAGGGTCATGATGCCGCAATGCCGCAATCAGGGCGGCGGATAGCCCGGATATTGCGGCAGATCGTCGGTAATCTCGAACCATTCCGCCTTGCTGGCGACGAAACAGTGCAGTTCCGGCCGCACCGGCGGATTGTCGAGGATGGCGAGCGGGATGCCGTATTGCGGCGCAGTCACCGGAAACGCGGCCGGCGCCTTCCAGTTCGGTCCTGCCTTGTTGAGGATCGGCGAGCCGCATTCGCGGCAGAAGCCGCGCTGATAGCCACGCGGGCTTTCGTAGAATTTGAGCAGGTCATGGCCGCTGATCCATCGGAAATCGGCGGCGTCGATGCGCAGGCGGCTGCGAAACGCCGCGCCGTGCTGCCTGCGGCATTGCGAGCAGTGGCAATTCATCGCGCCGAACACCGGGCCGGTGATTTCGAAGGTGATGCCGCCGCACAGGCAGCGGCCGCGGATCGGGTTCATGCGCGCGCTCCGATATCGTGTCGCCAAAGTTTCACGTCAACAAATCTCACATCGCCAAAGTTTCACCCAAAGTTTCACTATGTCACGCCATGACGCACCTTGCAGCGGTGTCGCGGCGCGGAATCTGCGCTAACCTCGCCCCCGACAGATGGGGGAGCACACGATGAAGTTGCATCGCGCGGCGGCAGCCGCGCTCACTGCCATACCTTTGGCCATACCTTTGGCTTTGGCGCTGGCCGGCGGCTGCGCCGGCAACGCCGCGGCGCAGGATTTTGCCGGCAAGCCGGTGCGCATCGTCGTCGGCCTGGCGCCGGGCGGCGGCACCGACGTCACTGCGCGACTGATCGCGCAGCGGCTCGCCGTCAGCCTCAACACCGGCGTCTTTGTCGAGAACAAGCCCGGCGGCGCGTTCGTGCCGGCCTATCGTGAATTGACCGGCGCCGAGCCTGACGGCCACACCATGCTCTTCATCTCCACCGCCACGGTGGTCGCGCAGCCGTCGACCAAGGACTTTCCGTTCGACGTGCGCAAGATGGCGGCGGTGACCGAGGTCGGGCGCGGACCGTTCATCCTGACCGCGCGCAAGGAGCTCGGCTTCCGCAGCATCACCGATTTGGTCAATTACGCCAAAAAGAATCCCGGCAAGCTCACCTTCGCTTCCGGCGGCGGCGCCACCGGCTCGTTCTCGCTGAGCGTCGAGCTGCTGCGGCTTGCCGGCGGCATCAACGTCGTCAACGTGCCGTACAAGGGCTCGGCCGAGGCGCTGACCGACCTGCTTGGCGGCCGCATCGACGCAATGTTCGACGCCACGCCGATCGAGATCCCGCAGGTGAAGCAGGGTGCGGTCGCCGGCGTCGCCGTCACCGGCCGCGACCGGCTTGCCGCGCTGCCCGATGTCGGCACCTTCACCGAAGGCGGCTTCCCGGTGTTCTCCGACGTGTCGAACTACTACGTGCTGCTGGCGACGCCCGGCACGCCGCCCGCGATCGTGCAGAGGCTGCGCGACGAAGTGGCGAAAGCAGTCACCGCGCCAGACGTGATCGAGCTGTTCGACAAGCAGGGCATGAAGCCGGTCGGCAGCCAGCCCGGCGAGGTGACGGCGATGCTCGCCGGCGACCTCGCGCGCTGGACCGATGTGATGGTGAAAGCCGGCATCGAGCCGAAGTAATCCGGCCGTTCGTCCCCGCGCATGCGGGGACCCAGCGCAAGAATCTGGGCAAGAATTCAGCAAGAATCTGGGCAGGAATTCGATTCCCGCTTGCGCGGGAATGAGCGGAGAATGTCATCTTCAAGAGGGCGATGCGGCCATGGAAATCCGCTACACACACGTGCAAGCACTGTTCGGCTTTGTCGGCGGACTCGTTATCGCGCATTATTTCGAGGCGCCGTGGTGGGGCTATGCGCTCGCCGCGCCGGCCCTCTCCGCGCTGGCCTACGCGCTGTCGCTGTGGCGGCTTCGCATGCTCGACATCAAGCCGGCCATCCTGTTCGCCGATTACATCGCCGAGCGGAAGAAGCGGTGGCAGGACGACCGCGACCGGCGGAGGTGAATTGCTGCGGACGAGGCGCCTAATGCCGCCGGCCATGCCGCACGTCGGTGTTTTGCGTCGCGACCACGCGCCAGCGGCCCTCGATCTTGCGCAGCACGCGGGTGCCGACGCTTTCGCGCGATGCCTGGCTCAAATCGTCGTGCAGCACTTCGCCGTCGATCCAGAACCGTGAATGCAGGATGGCGATGTCCGGGGCGAGGAACGTCACCGACATCTCCGGCGTCCGCCGCGTCGAGGTGCGGAACGCGCCGGTCGGGCCGTGCAGGCGCGCCATCAGGTCGCGAAAGCCGTTCCGCGTCGTGGTCCAGGCGCCGTTGACGGTGATGAATTGCGCGTCGTCGGTGAGCGATTCCGCCATGGCTTCCGGATCGTGCCGGTCCCACGCCGCGTTGAAGCTGTTTTCAAGCGCGCGGATCGCGGCTTCGTCGGCGTTGGGCATCTGCATTTCCTTCCCACGTTCTGTCTTTGGCGTGAGCAGTTTGCCATTTCCGCTCGTCCCCGCGAAAGCGGGGACCCAGACTGGATTCCCGCTTACGCGGGAATGAGCGGAGTGATGACGCTGACGCGTACCTCACCGCCACCCCATCGCCGGCGCGACGTGCTTGAGGACCGCCTCGATGACGTGGGCGTTGTAGTCGACGCCGAGCTGGTTCGGCACCGTGAGCAGCAGCGTGTCGGCCTCGGCGATGGCTTCGTCCTTCTTCAGCTGTTCGACCAGCACGTCCGGCGCCGCGGCGTAGCTGCGGCCGAACACGGCGCGGCGGTTGTCACCGAGGAAGCCGACCAAATCCTGGCTCTCGCCGCTGCCGCCGAAATAGGCGCGGTCGCGATCGTCGACCAGCGCGAAGATGCTGCGGCTCACCGACACCCGCGGCGTGCGGGTGTGGCCGGCCGCCTTCCAGGCCTCGCGGTATTTGCGGATCTGCGCCGCCTGCTGGACGTGCAGCGGCTCGCCGGTCTCGTCGTAGACCAGCGTCGAGCTTTGCAGGTTCATGCCGAGCTTGGCGCCCCATTCGGCGGTGGTGCTGGAGCCGGCGCCCCACCAGATGCGCTCGCGCAAGCCTTCCGCATACGGCTCGAGCCGCAGCAGGCCCGGCGGGTTGGGAAACATCGGCTGCGGATTGGGCTTGGCGAAACCCTGGCCGCGCAGCACGTCGAGGAACACTTCGGTGTGGCGCCGCGCCATGTCGGCGTCGGTCTTGCCGTCCTCCGGCGCGTAGCCGAAGTAGCGCCAGCCGTCGATCACCTGCTCCGGCGAGCCGCGGCTGATGCCGAGCTGCAAACGCCCGCCGCTGATGATGTCGGCAGCACCGGCGTCCTCCGCCATGTACAGCGGGTTCTCGTAGCGCATGTCGATCACCGCGGTGCCGATCTCGATGCGCTTGGTCCGTGCGCCGACGGCGGCAAGAAGCGGGAAGGGCGAGCCGAGCTGGCGGGCATAGTGATGGACCCGGAAATAGGCGCCGTCGGCGCCGAGCTGTTCCGCCGCCACGGCGAGGTCGATCGATTGCAGCAGCGCGTCGGAGGCGGTGCGCACCTGCGACTGCGGCGACGGTGTCCAATGGCCGAACGAGAGAAAGCCGATCTTTTTCATGGGTGTTTCACGGATGTTTCTTGGGTGTGCAGGAATGAAAGGCGACAATGTATGCGGGGCTTAAATAATCATCCGGAAATGCCTTGCTACGCACACCGATGTTACCGTCTCCCCGTCATTCCGGATTGCTGCGTTTGCGGCAAGTCCGGAATCCATAGGCCCTGTCTGATCGCGTCTCGCTCCGATCCACGATGTCAAACAGCGACGCTTACTAAAATTCGCCTCTCCCCGTGGGGGAGAGGCCGTGGCGCGCCGATAGGCGCGACGCGGGTGAGGGGGCTCGGGCGTCACAGTTCTGCACCGCCGTAACCCCCTCACCCTCGCTTCGCTCGACCTCTCCCCCACGGGGAGAGGTGAAGAATTTACGCAAGCCATCTCGTTCTCGCAGCGCGATTGCGCTGAGCAGTTGTCACGCGTGGCGATGATTTCGCCTCGAACGCACGCGAGGCATTTCAATTTGCTTCCCTGAAAACAAGGGAAGCGGAGCGCCGAGCGGCGCGTAGTCGGGAGCTGCACCCGTTACCAGGCACAGCCGCGGCCCTTTTGACAGGGCCGCTCGCCTTTCGGCGCTCCACTGCGGATTGATGGGAGTTGCCTCCCAACCCGGCCCGGGCCAGCGCTTCCTGGAAACGCCGGATCAAAGGCCAACGCGCCTCCCCGACGCCAGTGCAGCGAGCACCTCGCAGTCCGAACACTTGCCGGACGGGCATGATGCCCAGGCCGCCTGCGAGAAGGGCTGACGAACCCAACCGCAGAACCCGCGCCCGCTCCGTCAAAAGTAGTCACCGGTTGACGTCCCTCACGACGAGCGGATGGTGGCCAATGTTCAGAACGCCAATGCGAAGTCAAAGCCAAAAAAATTGTGCAGACAAATCGCGCACTTGCGCGGTGCCGTTTTTTGCTCTGCGTACGCAAAACACGTTTTGATTCGCATCGGCAGCATCATCTAACCGATTTTTGCTCAAACACATCAGACCCTTGGGTGATTTGAGAAGGCTGCTATTTCCCGCTCGTCCCCGCGAAAGCGGGGAACCAGCGCAAGAAACTGGATTCCCGCTTGCGCGGGAATGAGCGGAGAGGGGTGTTGGTCCCAACCAACACCGCAGGCGCGTGCGGCGCTTCAACAGCGATCACGGCAGCCCGTAGAATCGCAAATAGAAAGCCGCGAATACCAGGACAATGCCGACATTCGCGATCAGCCGCGGCCAGAACTGGTTTTTGAAGAACAGGACATCGACGCCGACGATGACGGCAACCATCGCCGCCACATAAAGGAAAACGACGGCTGGTCTCCCCATTGTCACCACCCTTTGGCTGCGCCGCTTGACGGCTCCTGGACGCATCGCGCGGCCGCGCCGGCATTGTGCCAAACGTCGTCATGGCCGGGCTTGTTCCGTCTTGGCAAGCGTGGAGGGGCTCTTAGGCTTGGATGCCCAGCGCAAGATCGGCCATGACGGGCGCTGAACTTCCTCTGCGTCATTGCCGGGCACAGGCGTTCGAAGAACGGCGTCGCTTCGCTCGCCTATGATCCGGCAATCCATGCGGCCTCTCAGCATGGACCACCGGATCAAGTGTTTAGCCCGGGGACATGACCGATGCCTGTTCGGGGACATCACCGACACTTTTGGGTTGGGTCAAGTCGATGCTTGCGACCTGATGACTGGCAAAGAACACGCCGTATTGACCCTCGGTTGCGAGCGGCCGAATGGCGAGCCGTTCGCCACGGAAGGCTTGCGGGATTTTCCATAGGCGTCCCCTGAAGCTGATAAAGTCTTTGGTGCTACCGGCGATGCGTACGATCTCATGGCTGTCGTATTCGACTGTTGGTAGCCGTTCGGGCATGGTGCGGGCACTCGGCCGATAGCGATTGGCGGGCACATCCTGGCCGAGCGCCTGATGTGGCCGATCGAGATTGTAGATCGTGCGCCAGCGATCGAAGGCTCGCTGTACCTCGACGAGATCGCGGAAGCGTTTGAATGCGAACACTTCGGCCTGCAGCGTGCGATGGAAGCGCTCGTTCTTGCCGCGGCTCTGCGGATGGTAAGGCCGGCTGTGCAGAACATCGACGCCGAGCTTTAACAGCCACACCGCAAAGCGGGTCCAACGATGACCGGAAGAATCTCCCCATGGTGCGCCATTGTCGACGAAGACAGCATCTGGCAGCCCATAGTGGCGGAAGGTCAGCTCCAATCGGCTCTGTACGGTGTTGGCTTGCTCATTGGCGCAGGCTTCAAGGCAAAGCGAATAGCGCGAGTGATCATCCAGCACCGTCAACGGATGGCATCGGCTGCCATTGGCCAGCGGCAGCCAACCTTTGAAGTCCATTTGCCAGAGCAGATTGGGCGCAGGCTTCTCGAAGCGTTGCTGAGCGGCAGGGCCGCCGGGCGGCGCTACGATACGATCATGGCGGCGCAGAATCTCATGCACCGTCGAATGGGCGGGGCATACCAATCCCTCGCGTTCGAGGCAGCGCACGATCTTGCGTGCCCCCCAGGCCGGATGGGCATCACGCACCGATAGAATGCGATCCTCGATCGCTGCCGCCGTTCGTCCCGGACTCGAATGCGGACGCCGTGAGCGATCCACCAGTTCTTCATCGGCCACAAAGCGGCCAAGCCACTTGTAGCCAGTGTCAGGATGTATCTCGAACCGACGGCACAACTCCCGCCGGTTGACCGCCTCCTGCATCGCAAGCCTCACAAACTCTCGCCGCTGTTCCATCTTCGACACCTCGCGCCACGGCATGGATGGCCTCCTTGAAAGCCGATTCCACGCAATGATGATGTGTCGGCCATGTCCCCGAACACCCGTCGGGGATGTCTCCGGGCCATACATCAAGTCCGGTGGTGACAATGAAGGGAATTCAGCCCGTGCCGATATGTCGTAGTATCGGACCGGAACCGGAGGCGAGATGTTCGAGAAAGACGAAGTGCTCAAGGAGCTGCACGCCCGCCTGGTCGACGCCGGCATCAATCCGCTCGATCCGAAAGTGCAGGCGATCAGCGAGGTGGTGAATGCGTTCTACGCCGAGAAGACCCGCGAGGTGTTGCAGAAGATGCAGGACGTGCTGAGCAAGATCGAGACGTAAGGCTATTCGTTCCTTGCCGTCATTGCCGGACTTGATCCGGCAATCCATGCGGCGGTTCAGGATGGACCACCGGGTCATAGGCGAGCAAAGCGACGCCGTTCTTCGAACGGCTATGGCGAGCAAAGCGACGCCGTTCTTCGAACGGCTATGGCGAGCAAAGCGACGCCGTTCTTCGAACGGCTATGGCGAGCAAAGCGACGCCGTTCTTCGAACGGCTATGCCCGGTAGTGACGAGTGGGATAATCGCGACTAGCGAAAGCCACTTCTTCGTCATCGTTCGCGCAGGCGGGGCATGACAATGATGCGCTGGATATTGCGCGCGCCGCGGAAGCCGGAGAGGGCGCCACCGCTAATGCTTGTGCTTCTTTTTTTTGTTCTGTCTGTCCTTGCGGGCCTTATAAGCCGCATCGCGGGCGGCTTTGGCTTCGGCCTGCGCCGCCAGTTCGCGTTCGGCTTTTTCCGCGGCTTTGCGTTTGGCCTGGGCGGCGGCCTCTTCGGCCTCGCGGGCGCGGCGTTGCGCCTCGCGGGCCGCGCGTTCGGCCTTCTCCGCTTCGCGCGCTTGTCTGGCGACGGCGCGTTCGGCGGCTTCGACCGCCCGTTTTTGCGCCGCCTCGGCGGTCGCGGGGTCCGCGGCTTTGGCGCGAAACCGCTCCATCAACGCCTTCTTGGCATTTGCCGCGGCGGTCTGCCGTTCGACGAATTCCAGCTCTTTTGATCGTGCTTTACCCATAGCCTCCAACCTTGCAGCCCTGTGCGGATTATCGAAGTTTGCGATGATCTAGCTGGCAAACGCCGCGGCCGCCAGCCTTATCACGGTGGCCTCATGCGGGAAGGCGTTCAGCAGAGCAGGGTGGGCCAGGCGCAGCGAGCCCACGCAGCTCAACGGAAAAGCGTGGGCACGGCGCTTCGCGCCTTTGCCCACCCTGCGCGCGCTGCGGTTACGGCTCGCGCGAGAGCTTGCGCCACTCGGCGATGGTTCTCCCGGCGATGCGGCCAAGCTTCACGGCGGTTTTTTCCGGAACCTTCGGTGCGCCCATTCCGGTCTCGAATTCCTTAAACCACAGCCGCAGTCTGGCGAGGTCTTCGGGCGAAAGCTTCAGGATGGCTTCTTCGATGTCTTCCACTCTCATCCGCGCAGGCTAGCATGCCCCGCGGTCATCACCCGCAATTCCACATGAAGCCGATCGGCGTGTAGGTCCAGCACGGGCCGAAGCCGCCGCCATTCCAGCGTCCGTGGACGAAGCCCGGCGCGCCGAAATAGTACCAGCCGCCGCCGGACCAGTAGCGTGGCGTATAATCCGGAGTGCCGTAACGCGAACCCTTCGAAGCGTAGACGGGAAGGCTATTGTTGGGCGGCTGATGATAGCCGGGCAGGAAACCATAGCCATGCCAGCGATGGATGACGAACGGCTTGCCATGAACGGACCCGGCAGACAGCGCTACAGAAGCCGCCATCGCGATCCCGAGCAGGAGTTTTCGCTTCATCCAGATGCTCCACGTAAGATTGGGCTTGCCCTCAACGCGCGGCCCGCATTTTTTAGCAGGTTGTCCTCTCGATTTCCGAAAAATCCTGCGCTCCGCACGCACGATTCAATATCCGTCATCCTGAGGTGCGAGCGCCAGCGAGCCTCGAAGGACGACGGCCACGGCGCCTCGGCTCTCGCCCTTCGAGGCTCGGCGCTGCGCACCGAGCACCTCAGGGGGACGGTGTTTTGTCGTCATTGCCGGACTTGATCCGCCATCAATGTCTTATCCGTCATCCTGAGGTGCGAGCGCTAGCGAGCCTCGAAGGACGACGGCCACGGCGCCTCGGCTCTCGCCCTTCGAGGCTCGGTGCTGCGCACCGAGCGCCTCAGGGTGACGGTTGTTTTGCCGTCATCGCCGGACTTGATCCGGCAATCCATACGCCTTCTCAGCATGGACCACCGGGTCATAGGCGAGCGAAGCGACGCCGTTCTTTGAACGGCTATGCCCGGTGGTGACGGGCCGGGTAACGTCATTGCGAGGAGCGACAGCGACGAAGCAATCCAGGGGCCGCTTGCATTGAGCGCTGGATTGCTTCGCTCCGCTCGCAATGACGACGGTGATAAGATGCCCGCATGACCACGTCCCCAACCAACCTGCCGCCGCTGCGCACGCTGTTCTTCGACGACCTCAAGGTCGGCATGACCGAGCGGCTGAAAAAGACCATCGCCGCGTCCGACGTGGTCGGCTTCGCGCAGCTCACCGGCGACCGCAATCCGATTCATCTGTCCGAGCATTTCGCCGCCCGCACGCCGTTCGGCCGGCGCATCGCGCACGGGCTGTACACCGCGAGCCTGATCTCGGCGGTGCTCGGCACGAGGCTGCCCGGCCCCGGTGCGATCTACATTTCGCAGACCCTTAATTTCCGCGCGCCGGTGAAGATCGGCGACACCGTCACGGTGATCGTCACTGTGGCCGAGCTGGTGCCGGAAAAATCCCGCGCCCGCCTGATTTGCGTGTGCAAGGTCGGCCGGCAGGTGGTGCTCGACGGCGAAGCGCTGGTGAAAGTGCCGCGCGAGGAAAAGGGCAAGCGGCCGTTGATGCGGCTGTAGTGGAGCGGCAGAGTAGGGTGGGCTAAGCGTAGACCGAATGTAGGGTGGGCTGAGCGTAGCGAAGCCCACGCGTCTTGACAAAGAAAAGACGTGGGCACGGCGCTTTGCGCCTTTGCCCACCCTACGCTTGCTTATTGCGTCTGCGCAGCCTTCTCAAGCTACATTCAGGGTTTCAAATTCAGCCTCACGTCCGAATATCCACGCAATACAAAATCTCTCGACATCTTCGCCCATTAGCACCTTGCAGTTCGCTATCTTATCGCGAATAGAATCAAGAATGCGGTCGATTTCCACTAGTCGCGGCGGTGAGACAATTTCCCATTTCGAACGAGATGCATCCAAAAATGTTTTTGCCAAACAGAATTCGTCTTTGGCAATGAGCAATTCGCCGATCCACTTCCTTGCGAATGCTTTATTCTCTGCGTGATTTAATTCTTGATCCTTTTCCAGCAGAATTGCCGACTTCCTGTAACATATCAATGCTGGGTCAATCTGACCCATAAGATGTAAACAGCGACCAATGTTGCCGTAGAATGAACCGCTGCTTTCTTCGTCAAGTTCGTCTACGTCGATTACATCGTCCAGTTTTTTTCCCTCTAGGAAATACGCTAGCGCAGGGTCAATCAAGCCAGCGTCGCGCTGGGCAAGCGCAAGATGGTGGTCTGTGCTGAATTGTGTGTCTACGTTTGTTCTGTCTTTAAGTTCTTTTCCTTTCAGACCCCATTCAATGGCTTTATCGTAGGATCCGTTGACCCAATTTAGGTATGTATTTAGGTCGCAGTAGTTCACGTACCGAGCATTTTTCGCTTCAACAGTCTTCTCATATTTGCTCAGAAGATCCATATATTCAGTAGACCGACCAAGCTTTACTAAAATTTCAAAGTAAAAATTGAAGACTCTGTCAAAGTGAGTGTAATTGCCGTATTCTTCCCATTGCATATTCTGGAAAAGAAGCTTGGCCACTCGCGCATATTCTCTTGGGTAGTCTCCGACAGAAAATGCTGCACCAACTTCCGACAAAATGTCGAAGGCGTTTCCAAGTTTTCCGGCCTCTATGCTTAGTTCGGCGCTTTCCGTCCAGTGACGCAATATCGAGAGAGACGGGCGGTGATCAATTTCTACTTTATATATGCCCATTAAACCATTGTAGAAAGAAATCAGGATGTCGATGAACGACATGCGATCTTGCTTTGGAAAAGTCCTTCGGATGTATTCCCTGACTAGAGGATGAAGCTCCAGCACATCTTCAGAGCCGATGCGAGATTTAACGACGATTAAATTTAGACTTCTGAGAGACCGTAGCGCTCTCATGACTCTATTGAAATTGATTTGATGGCGGAGATAGTCTCCTATTCTCGTCTCAGTCTCGGGGCGCACCGTTTCGGCGAGTGCCCTGAGGACAAGCTTTTCGCGCTCATGAAGTGTTTTCCAAATTGAATCGAGTGTGGATGTAGGCAACGCTCGTTCGCCCATTTGATCAAGTAAGGACCGCAACGTTATTTGTGGTGTGGTATTTTTTGCAACTTGAGCGGCCCAAAGGTCTAACCAAAATGCATGTCCCGCGGTTATGCGGTGTGCCTCCTCTATTTCCTTTTGGTCGGAATTAGCCTGACGCTTAGTAAAAAGCTCAATTGTTGAAACCAAATCCAAGCCGTCGAGTTTTTGACTCAAGAGGGCTTCATTTTCGTAGTGGATTGACGGACGACAGGTGAAAATGATTTGCAAATCTGCATTCTTTTTAAGAAATGCGCTGATAAATCGATCAACGCTACCGGCCATTTTGTTCAGTTCGAGATCGACATAGTGGTCGACGTTGTCAAAAACGATAACGATCTTTTTATCGCCAATGTTCTTAAACAGCAGGTCCGTCAAGACTTCGATAGGCTGTTGAGAGATGTCTGCCGCTTGTAGCGACCCATTAGAAAGTTTCCCGACCAGCGAAATTATTTGGTTTTCGAAGCGTTCGCCTTCCTCTTTGCAATCGCGCCATACGTAATAATCAAATCGACGCTCTCGCTGCATCAGCGCGAACAACTGGGCTGCTAACGTGGATTTTCCTTGTCCTCCAATGCCGGTGATAAATATAACTTTACGATTGGACGTGGTGATTTTCTTCAGCTCATCGCCACGACCAACGTATACGTCCGCCACCGGTGGCCGATCTTCCTGATCTCCTTCAATTACGCGCGCGTCTGCATCTTTTTTCGTGCCGACAGAAATGAGCTTAGCAAGCTCAGGCGTATCGATGAGAGTATGGAAAAGTGTTGAGCGCGGCGGCGGTGTAAAATGCGGCGCAGGATTTTCCAATAAGCGCCATTTCTCGAGGAGTTCTGGAAAAAATCTATTGCAATCTACGCCTGCATAGAGGTTCACTCTACCTCTATCAATTCCCGGACTTAGCCTATCAAGCAACGAAGTTGGTGGATTAGGGCTTGGCGCATTAAATGTCCAAACGATTTCTGGATAGGCTGAGTCGTCCAACACCACTTCCATTAGCGCGTCGGTGAACGCGTCATCCCATCCCCCATAGCCGGTTACAATAAGAACTGAGTTTTTGATTAGCGATCCCAGAGAAGCTTTCAAACGGGGTCGTGGTTGGTTCAGCTGACGAGGAGTATGTAGTGTATCCGCGCCGTACCAATAACCATGCAAATGGATTACATGGCATCCGGAACCTTCTGTTTGAGCAAGGTTGCCGTCCCGATGCAACACAGTTCTGAAGAAATGTCCGCCCGACTTACTTATTGATACTTCAAGAAGCGGATCAAAGTTTGTCGTTAGCACAGATCGGCCGAAACGATCTGGGTAGCCCGCTAAAAGACCACCAAGCGCTGTGATGCCCGGAGGAAGGACCCAACCTTCGTAGTCGCTGTCTAAGCTTCGACAGCTCTCATCAGAGGTGGCAGCGGTGGGTGAGAACGCCGTTGGGTTCTCGGAAGCGACCACGGGCTTACGCGCCTTCCAAACAGCTCGCTTAATCACTTCATTTGCTGCCTGTTGACCTCGATGTCCCAGCAAATAAGTGAAAGCTGCCTGATATCGATTTTCATGTTCTGTGAGTGCTCGATCCAAGTCCGACGTTTGATCGGTGCCCTCAAAATCCCTACGAATGATGTCAATGACGCCTTCAACCCCTGGGACTCCCGGCAAGGACGCTTCCGTTGGTGCAGTTAGTGCCGATCCGACGAGGAATACTGCTCGTTGTTGTGAGCGCTTGACGCCAGCAGTTAGCCTGTCGAGCAATGCGTTGGAATCGTAGTAATCCGCCATGGCTTTCGTCCCCGCAGCCGTAGCTGGAGTGGCTACGCGCACCCAGTTGCAAATACTACGCTAGGCAACCTTAGGCGGGTAGGCGCTTCGGAAGCGACGGTTGGCTACTCCGCCGCCTCAACGCGCTTCTTCTTCCCCCGCGCCGGCGAACTGCGCGCCAGCACCGGCTTCAAGAACGCCCCGGTATAACTTCGGCCTTCGCCCTTCGGGCTTCGGCCCGACGAGGCCGCCGCCTTCACAATATCTTCCGGCGTCCCCGCCGCGACGATCTCGCCGCCGCCGTCGCCGCCTTCGGGGCCGAGGTCGATGATCCAGTCGGCGGTCTTGATGACCTCCAGATTGTGCTCGATCACCACCACGGTGTTGCCGGTCTCCACCAGCTCGTGCAGCACTTCGAGCAGCTTGGCGACGTCGTGGAAGTGCAGGCCGGTGGTCGGCTCGTCGAGGATATAGAGCGTGCGGCCGGTGGCGCGCTTGGACAGCTCCTTGGCGAGCTTGACGCGCTGCGCCTCGCCACCTGACAGCGTCGTCGCCTGCTGGCCGACATGGATGTAGTCGAGGCCGACGCGGTGCAGGAGCTGGAGGATGTCGCGCACCCGCGGCACCGCCTTGAAGAACTCCAGCGCCTCCTCGACCGTCATGTCGAGCACGTCGGCGATCGACTTGCCCTTGAACAGCACCTCCAGCGTCTCGCGGTTGTAGCGCTTGCCCTTGCAGACATCGCAGGTGACGTAGACGTCGGGCAGGAAGTGCATCTCGATCTTGATCACGCCATCGCCCTGGCAGGCCTCGCAGCGGCCGCCCTTGACGTTGAACGAGAAGCGGCCGGGCTCGTAGCCGCGCGCCTTGGCCTCGGGCAGGCCGGCGAACCATTCGCGGATCGGGGTGAACGCGCCGGTATAGGTCGCCGGGTTCGAGCGCGGCGTACGGCCGATCGGCGACTGGTCGATGTCGATGATCTTGTCGAGGTGCTCGACGCCGTCGATGCGGTCGTGCGGGGCGGGGGCTTCGCTGGCGCCGTTCAGCCGCCGCGCCAGCGCCTTGTACAGCGTGTCGACCAAGAGCGTCGACTTGCCGCCGCCGGACACGCCGGTGATGGCGGTGAACAAGCCGAGCGGAATTTCCGCGGTGACGTTTTTCAGGTTGTTGCCGCGGGCGTTGATGATCTTGAGCGTGCGTGACGAATTTTTGGCGCGGCGTTCGGGTATTTCCACTTCAAGCTCGCCGGAAAGATATTTGCCGGTCCAGCTTTGCGGCGCGGCGATCAGATCCTCGACGCTGCCTTGGGCGACCAGGTTGCCGCCATGGATGCCGGCGCCGGGGCCGATGTCGAGCACATGGTCGGCGGTGCGGATCGCGTCCTCGTCGTGCTCGACGACGATCACGGTGTTGCCGAGGTCGCGCAGGCGCTTGAGCGTTTCGAGAAGCCGCGCGTTGTCGCGCTGGTGCAGGCCGATCGACGGCTCGTCGAGCACATAGAGCACGCCGGTCAGCCCGGAGCCGATCTGCGAGGCCAGGCGGATGCGCTGGCTCTCGCCGCCGGACAGCGTGCCCGAGGCGCGGGCGAGCGTGAGATATTCCAGGCCGACATCGACCAGGAATTTCAGCCGCTCGCGGATTTCCTTGAGCACGCGGCCGGCGATCTCGTTCTGCTTGGTGGTGAGATGGTCCGGCAGCGCGGTGAACCACTGCGCCGCGCCCTTGATCGACAGGTCGGAGATTTCGCCGATGTGCTTATTGGCGATCTTCACGCACAGCGCTTCGGGTTTCAGCCGAAAACCCTTGCAGGCGTCGCACGGCACGTCGGTGAAATAGCGCGCGATCTCCTCGCGGGCCCAGTCGCTGTCAGTTTCCTTATATCGGCGTTCAAGGTTGGTAATGACGCCTTCGAACGGCCGCTTGGTGTCGTAGGCGCGCATGCCGTCGTCGTAGGAGAAGCGGATCTCGGTGTCGCCGGAGCCGTACAGGATGGCGTCCTGGGTCTTCTTCGGCAGGTCCTTCCACTTGGTGTCGAGCGTGAACTTGTAGTGCTTGCCGAGCGCGGTCAGCGTCTGCACGTAATACGGCGACGACGATTTCGCCCACGGCGAGATCGCGCCCTTGCGCAGGGTGCGTTCGCCGTCCGGAATGACGAGGCCGGCGTCGATATGCTGCTCGACGCCAAGCCCGCCGCATTTCGGGCAGGCGCCGAACGGATTGTTGAACGAGAACAGCCGCGGCTCGATCTCGGGAATGGTGAAGCCGGAGACCGGGCAGGCGAATTTTTCGGAGAACACGAGGCGCTCGGCGGTCTCGTTGCGCTGCCGGTTGGCCTTGGCGCGCTGTGGCCCCTCGTCCTTCGAGACGGCCTTTCGGGCCTCCTCAGGATGAGGGGAATTAGCGCCGCGTCCTTTTTTTCCCTCATCCTGAGGAGCGGCCGAAGGCCGCGTCTCGAAGGATGCAGGCCCCGGCGCATCGGCAAACTCCGCAATCGCCAGCCCATCCGCGAGCTTCAGCGCCTGCTCGAGCAAATCCGCCAGCCGCGTGCCGATGTCGGGGCGCACCACCACGCGGTCGACCACGACGTCGATGTCGTGGGTGAATTTCTTGTCGAGCGCGGGGACCTCGCCGATCTCGTAGAACGCGCCGTCGACTTTGACGCGCTGGTAGCCCTTCTTCATGAACTCGGCGAGTTCCTTGCGGTACTCGCCCTTCCTGCCGCGCACCACCGGCGCCAGCAGATAAAGCCGCGTGCCTTCGGGCAGCGCCATGATGCGGTCGACCATCTGCGACACGGTCTGGCTCTCGATCGGCAGGCCGGTGGCCGGCGAGTAGGGCACGCCGACGCGCGCCCACAGCAGCCGCATGTAGTCGTAGATCTCGGTGACGGTGCCGACGGTGGAACGCGGATTGCGCGAGGTGGTTTTCTGCTCGATGGAAATGGCCGGCGACAGGCCGTCGATCTGGTCGACGTCCGGCTTCTGCATCATCTCGAGGAATTGCCGCGCATAGGCGGACAGCAATTCGACGTAGCGGCGCTGGCCTTCGGCATAGATGGTGTCGAAGGCGAGCGAGGATTTGCCGGAGCCGGACAGGCCGGTGAACACCACCAGCTGGTCGCGCGGAATGTCGAGATCGATGTCCTTGAGGTTATGCTCGCGCGCGCCGCGGATCGCGATCACGCGCCGGTCCGCGGCGCGGCGAATGTCGTCGCGGCGGTCCTTGGCAGCGGCTTTGGCCTTCGCAGACTGGTCGAACAGGTCGTTCATGCACGCTGCCAATAAAATGGAACTCGCGGCCAAGCGGTCGCGAGCAGCATGAACGTAGTAAGAACGCGCCGGCTTTGCCAGTGTGGGCTGTCGACTAGTCCCGCTATTTCACAGCCTCTAACCGTCATCCTGAGGTGCGCCCCAAAGGGGCGCCTCGAAGGACGCATGGCCCGGGCCGTCGCCCTTCGAGACGGCGCTTCGCGCCTCCTCAGGATGACGGATCTTAGCGACATTCTGCGAAGCTGGGTCCCGGCCGCCGCGGGGACGAGCGCGCGAGGGGCGCGCTCGAATCACAAGGGTCGGCATCGAGCCGACCCTTGCGCAGCGCCGCTTCCACGACGGTACTCAGTACTGGCCGAAACCCCCAAAGTAGAAGCGGTAATTCATGCCCAGCGTGATCATGTGGGTCTGCGACTGGATCGATACCGGCAGCACGCCGGGTCCGGGCGCGGGGAGGTTGTTGAACGAATAATTCTTGCTGCCGAAGTCGAGGAAATCGTATTCCAGCTTCACCGACAGGTTTTCATTGAGCGCGTATTCGATGCCGGCGCCGGCGGTCCAGCCGCTGCGGTTGTCGGTGATCAGTTGCTGCGCGGCGACGCCGCCGTTGACCAGCGTGAGTTGCGTGTAATCGATATGCATCCAGGCGCCGCCGCCCTTGGCGTAGAACAGCACATCGTTGGCGGCGAAGCCGACCCGGCCGGTGACGGTCGAATACCAGTGCGGCGCCGAGCGCGAACTTTCCAGCGTCCCCGGGGCCAGTGTCCCCACGGTCTGGTTGTCGCTGAGATCGGACGCGGTCCAGGTGGCTTCGACGCCGACCACCGCCGGCCCGAATTGCAGATTGAGGCCGGCCTGCGGGCCGCCGATGATCGCATAGGGGCTGACATTGGTGGTGGTGCCGGCGTTGAGAAACCCGGCGGTCGTGGTGGTGTCGGTGACGACATCGCGCTCCATGCCGACACCGACATGGCCGCCGAAATAAAAGCCGGACCAGTTGTAGTGCGCCGGCGGCGGCGGGTAGTAGGCGTGCGCCTGGGTGGGCGCAACCGGCAGGTCCGCGGCATAGGCCGCCGACGCGGCGGAGGCCGCGATGGCAAGCACAACCGGCAACAGACCGAACGACCGACGCCTCATGCCCCGTACCCCGACGCAGCGTTATTCTTGGTATTGGGGCACTACTACAATCGGTCCGTAAGCCCTTGAATAGTGCAAAAAAACAACAACGCGCCGGAATCGACCGGCGCGTTGCAGTTAGCCCTGATTTTGGCCCTCTCCGCTGCCGGAGAGGATATTCACAGGCCGCTCAGTAGCCGAACTTATAGTTCAGGCCGACCCGGACCATGCTCTCGTTGAGGCTGGTGCTGATGGTGTTTCCGCCGAGACCACAGGCCGCCACCGTGCAGGTCCCCTTTTGGAAGTCGGCGAACAGATACTCGACCTTGGCGGTCAGGTTGTCGGTGATCGCGCCTTCGATGCCGGCGCCGGCGGTCCAGCCCAACTCGGTGCTGCTGGCCCACGGCAGGGCGGCGACCGATGACTTGATGTCGGTGACCGCGCCACCGGCGGTGCCATAGACCATGATGCGGTCGAAGGCGTAGCCGATGCGGCCGCGGAAGGTGCCGATCCAGTTGCTGGAGGTATCGCAGGAAATGCAAACCGCGGCATTGTTGGCGAAGCCGCGAACGTTCTGCCAGTCGTAGTCGCCCTCGACACCGAGCACGAGCTGACCGATCTGGTAATTGCCGCCGAGCGTAGCGCCGGCCTGGCCGCCGCTGACGTTGAAGCTGCCGGTCGTAAAGCCGGGCGCCGTCCACGTGCTGTTGCCGAAGGCATAGCCGCCGTTCAGACCGATGTAGAAGCCGGTCCAGCTCCAGATCGGAGCGACCGGAACGTAGGCCGCCGGAGCCCGCGGCGGCGGTGCTATCGGAGGAGGAAGATCCGCTGCGAGCGCCTGAGTCCCCGCCGCGAGCGCGATCGCGCCAGCCATCAAAATCCGTTTCATGTGATTCTCCCGTTCGGTCCCAGTCTAACCGAATACGTCCCTGTAACCGCCCCCGATGCCTATCCCATAACTAACTAATTTGCCTCTAAAAAGGTGTGGCATGGAAGCCACAGCTCGGCACTTTTAGTTCGCTCGGAAGCCAGCGATCCTACTCCCGCGTTAACGGCAGGTTTGGGGCAGCAAAAACCGATTCTCGAAATTTGTCCCGTGATTTCGGTATCCCGCCACTTGTAGAAGGAACAAACTGAGAACATATTGGGAGGCGTGGTCTCGCTGAGCCGCGAAGGGCCCGAGAAGGACCGATCAAGCCCCATCCAGGCGAAATTGCCTGTGTGGAAAGCGGCGATGGCGAGGCCGGCGTACTGGCAGCGGCAGGATGCCCACACTAGTTTCGGCACCAGCGGCCCGCATCATACGGGAACGGCCTTTTTAAATCGGAGACAGTCATGGCGGGAAGCGTCAACAAAGTGATCCTGGTCGGCAATCTCGGCGCCGATCCTGAAATCCGTCGCACGCAGGATGGGCGGCCGATCGCCAACTTGCGGCTGGCGACATCGAAATCGTGGAAGGACAAGACCACCGGCGAGCGCAAGGAAAAGACCGAGTGGCATCGCGTCGTCATCTTCAACGAGAACCTGTGCCGCATCGCCGAGCAGTATCTGAAAAAGGGCTCGAAGGTTTTCATCGAGGGCGCGTTGCAGACGCGCAAGTGGCAGGATCAATCCGGCCAGGACCGCTACTCGACCGAAGTGGTGCTGCAAGGGTTTCGCGGCGAGATGACGCTGCTCGATTCCCGCGGCAGCGGCGGTGGCGCTGGTGCGGGCGGCGGCGGCGATTACAGCAACGATGACACCGGCGATTTCGGCTCGCCGGGACCGACCCGGAAAGTCGCGGCGGCGGCCGGCGCGCGCAGCGGCGGCGGCGATATGGACGACGAGATTCCGTTCTGAGCTTCGTGAGAACGCGCGCTCGCCCGAGGCGCTTCGCCGCGTTGCTTGAGGCGGGCCTCGCCGGCCAAATTCACCTGTTGCGCCGCGGTGTCTGGAGCCGCAGCGGAGTTTTCAGCTAAGACTTTGGAGCCAAGGGCTTGAGGACGGTCCTTGCAGCGGGTCTTCAAGAGCGATGATCGACGTTATCCTCGCCCTCAAATTCGTCCACGTGCTGTTCGCCGCCGTGATGTTCGGCGCCTGGCTGGCTGCCGCCTGCTTCATGGTGTTCGCCCGCCGCTCCGGCAACGCGTCGGTCGTTGCGCTGGTCGCACTGTTCGTGGTGCGCATCGAGCTGTTCGTCGTCGCCCCGGCGATGCTGTTGCAGCCGGTCACGGGGGTTCCGCTCGAGTTCGGTGATCGGCCTGTCGAACATCGACGATTTCTGGATCGACAGCTCGATCGTGATCTACGCCATCGTCGTGCTGGCCTGGCTCGGCGCGCTGCGCGCGGAGTTTGTCATTCGCCGCATCGCACGGCAGGCCTCGCTCGGCGGCATCAAACTCGGAAAAGATTATGTGCGGACGTTTCGGATCTGGAGCGGGCTCGCCGCGCTTATTTTCGCAGGCCTGGTCTTGCTGTACCTGCTGATGATCTGGCAGCCGCGTCTGAGCTGAGAAGGCGCGTTCAGCCGGCGAGGGCGAGCGACGGCTTGTCCTTGTCTTGCCTGAGGTCTTGCCCGACGAGGTCTTGCTCAACGAGGACATGCCCGGCGAGGTCTTGCTCAATGAAGTCATGCTCGACGAGGTCTTGCTGAGCAAGGTCTTGCCCGGCGAGCGCCGTCAGCGACGCACCGGCCAGCACGTAGGTCTGGCATTGCGGCAGCGACAGGCAGCCGGCCTCGCGATAGAAATTTTGTGCGGACGCATTGTCGGCGTGCACCGTCAGCTCGACGATCGGGCTGCCGATCTCGCAGGCGTAGGCCGCGACCCGCGCAATCAGCGCGCGGGCGATGCCGTGTTTGCGGTGCTCGGCCTCGACGAACAGATCCTGTAAAAACACGATCGGCCCGTTCCAGCCGGTGATGGCGCGCTTGCTGCAGGTCGCCATACCGACAACGGCGCCGCCGGCGTCAGCCACGAAAGCGCAGAAGCCGGCATGCGGTCCGAAGCCGTCGCGCAGCCAGTGCGCCTCGGTGGCGCGGACCGTGTGCAGCGAACTTTCGCCTGCCGCCAGCAACCGCTTGAGCCGCATCAGAGCGGGGATATCCGCCGGCAGCGCCGCGCGGACGACAAAGTTTTCCGTTGGCTGCAGCATGCGATCCACCCGCCGCTACGCGCGAATGTCGACTTTGCCGCCAATCTTGCCGGTTGGGCTCGGCGGCGAAGCCATGCTCGATCCGGCGGAGTCGATATCGGTCAACGAGGCGGGATGCCGGGCGCCCTGCTTGTGCGCGCTCAGGGATGAGGTGCTTTGGCTGCTTGCGGCGTGGAAGTTTGCAATTCCGCTGATCGCCATGATGCGCTCCGCAGTGATGCCAATTCGTGCGCCCCGGTCCAAACTGGGCTCGTATGGTTAACCAAAGATTAGCGAAGCGTGTGCTACCGCTACACGGCGGATTTGAAGTCCCTCACGTCATTGCGGCTGTCCGGAGCGCGGGCAGGGTTTTGTGGCTCGCATGATCCGGATTTTTTCGGTCGTCTACGGCGAAGATTTCTGCGACCTGTTCGCGCGCGTCGCGCTGCGGTCGCTGACGCAGCCGCTCAACGGCATGATCGCCAATGCGGCGCGCTGGTCGATCTACACCCAGCCCGATTATGTCGACCGGCTCAAGGCCCGCGTGCCCAACGCCGACGTCGTCACCTTCACCGCGCAAGATCGGGACACCGGCGAAAGCGGGGTGTCGGCAAACCACGGCACCGCGATTTCGCAAGGCTGCCTGCTGCACGAGATCCGCACCTGCCTGGCGCAGCAGGCAACCATGATCATGGCGCCGCCGGATACATTCTGGGGCGACGGGTCGCTCAACAATCTGGTTGCCGTTGCCGGCGAGCAGAACAACAATTGCGTTGTCGCACCGCATCCGCGGGTCAATCGCGATGAATTTTTGGCCGCGCTGCCCAACGGTCCGATCAGCAATCCGGAACTGGTGAAGCTTTCGCTGGCGCATCTGCATCGCACCTGGATCGAGGCCGACGTGGCGCGCGACGCCACCAACTGTTTCTATTCCGGCGCGTCGATCCAGGCGCTGCCGGCGCCGAAGCACTATGCGGTCGCCCATCGCATGCCGACCTGTTATCTGGCGCGTTTCACCGAAGCCGATTTCGAATTTCTGGCGCGCCCCCAGCCGGGGCCGGGCGGGGCCTGGGATCATTGGTGGCCGGCGTTTTTGGTGCAGCAGGAACGCCACCGCTTCATCGGATCGTCGGACGGGTTCTTCGCAGCCGAGCTGACCGCGGCCAACGCCGTGGTGCCGCCTACCGTGCAAGCGGTGCAGGGCCAGCCCGACCGCTTTCACCGCAGTGAAGTCAACCACCAGGTCAACCGCAACTTCGTGTCGATCTGGCGGGCCGCCTGAAGACCTAGCCGGCAAACACCGCGCGGATACCGTCGATCACATATTGCACAGCCATCGCCGCCAGCAGCACGCCGAGCAGCCGCGACAGCACGATGTTGCCGGTCAAGCCGATCAGCCAGCCGATCCACTGCGCGCAGAGAAAGCTCACCATCGCCGCGACGGCGACCGCGATCACCACCGCGATCAGGATCGCGAGGTGAAGCGGGTCGCCCGCGGCGCGCCCCGCGATCAGTACCGTCGCGGTGATGGCGCCGGGACCGGCGAGCAGCGGGATCGCCAGCGGGAAGGCGGCGACATTGCGCACCCGCTCCTCCAGCGCCTGCTCGGCGGCTTCGCCTTCGTGGCGGCTGCGCACGCCGAACACCATTTCCGTCGCGATTGAAAACAAGAGAAGGCCGCCGGCGATGCGGAAGGCCGGCAGCGAGATTTCCAGCGTCCGCAGCAGCCAGTCGCCGATCAGCGCGGCGCCGATCAGGATCGCGCCGGCGATGATGCTGGCGCGGATCGCCACGCTGCGCCGTGACGCGGGCGGCATGTGTTCGGTCACGGCCAGAAACGTCGGCGACAACGCCACCGGATCGACCACGACGAACAGCGTCAGCAGCGCCGAAATTGCGAATTCGAACATCCGTGCAGTTCCAGTCCGGCCCGGTTTTGAGGCCTGTTTTTCGATTGTGCCAGCATCCCGTGTCCGGGTCTTGCCGCGGTTTTTGAGCGGGTTCCGAAACGGGAGCCGATTGTCGCAATAAGGCCTTGAAATAAATACAGAAAATCCTACCTAAATGATGTCGATAAAGGTGGCAAAAGGCCCCCCAATCGGCTATGAAAATCACTGCCGATTCGTCGCGAAATTTGCTTCAGGAATCCTAAGTGGCCGAAGACGAAATTCTCCCGCCCGCGGACGGCGGCCCCTCCGATATTCGCCCAGTTTCGATCACGGAGGAAATGAAGAAGAGCTACCTCGATTACGCCATGAGCGTGATCGTGGCGCGTGCTCTGCCGGATGCGCGCGACGGGCTCAAGCCGGTGCACCGGCGCATCCTCTATTCGATGCACGAGAACGGCTACGAGTGGAACAAGCCGTACCGCAAATCCGCCCGCGTCGTCGGCGACGTTATCGGTAAATATCATCCGCACGGCGACCAGTCGATCTACGATGCGCTGGTGCGCATGGCGCAGGATTTTTCCATGCGCCTGCCGCTGATCGATGGCCAGGGCAATTTCGGTTCGGTCGACGGCGATGCGCCGGCGGCCATGCGCTACACCGAAGTGCGGCTGGAGAAGGTGGCGCAGTCGCTGGTCGAGGATCTCGACAAGGACACCGTCGATTTCCAGGAGAACTACGACAATACCGAGCGCGAGCCGGTCGTGCTGCCGGCGCGCTTTCCCAACCTTTTGGTCAATGGCGCCGGCGGCATTGCCGTCGGCATGGCGACCAATATCCCGCCGCACAATCTCGGCGAGGTGATCGATGCCTGCGTGGCGCTGATCGAAAACCCGGCGCTGTCGATCGAGGACCTGATCGGTATCGTGCCGGGGCCGGATTTTCCGACCGGGGGCATTATCCTGGGACGGCAGGGCATCCGCTCCGCCTATCATCTCGGCCGCGGCTCCATCGTGATGCGCGGCAAGGTCGAGTTCGAGGAGCTGCGCGGCGAGCGCCAGGCGATCGTCATTTCCGAAATTCCCTTCCAGATCAACAAGGCACAGCTGGTCGAGCGCATCGGTGAACTGGTGCGCGACAAGAAGATCGAGGGTATCGGCGCGCTGCGCGATGAATCCGACCGCGACGGCTTCCGCGTCGTCATCGAAATGCGGCGCGATGCGGTGCCGGACGTCGTGCTCAACCAGCTCTACCGCTTCACGGCGCTGCAATCGTCATTCGGCGCCAACATGGTCGCGCTGGACAACGGCCGGCCGCTGGTGATGAACCTGAAGGACCTCCTCACGCTGTTCCTGGCGTTTCGCGAGGAGGTGGTCTACCGGCGCACCAAGCATCTGCTCGGCAAGGCGCGCGACCGCGCTCATGTGCTGGTCGGTCTCGCCATCGCGGTCGCCAATATCGACGAAATGATCAAGCTGATCCGCGGCGCCAAAGACGCCAACGCGGCACGGGACGAGTTGATGGCGCGCGACTGGCCGGCGAAAGATGTCGCCACCATGATCACGCTGATCGACGATCCGCGTCATGCGGTGTCGCCGGCGGGCACAACGAAATTGTCCGCCGAACAAGCCAAGGCGATCCTCGATTTGCGCCTGCAACGGCTGACGGCGCTTGGCCGCGACGAGATCAAGGCCGAACTCGACAAGCTTGCCGCCGAGATCGCCGATTATCTCGACATTTTGCGCTCGCGCGCGCGCATCCAGTCGATCGTCAAGGACGAGCTTGCCGCCATCAAGAGCGAGTTCGCCACGCCCCGCCGCACCGTGATCGTCGATCAGGAAGGCGAGATGGAAGACGAGGACCTGATCCAGCGCGAGGACATGGTCGTCACCGTTTCGCACGCCGGCTACGTCAAGCGCGTGCCGCTGTCGACCTATCGCGCCCAGCGGCGCGGCGGCAAGGGCCGCGCCGGCATGCAGACGCGCGACGAGGATTTCGTCACCCGGCTGTTCGTCGCCTCGACGCATACCTCCGTGCTGTATTTCTCTTCGCGCGGCCAGGTTTACAAGGAAAAGGTCTGGCGGTTGCCGGCGGCTGCGCCACAGGCGCGCGGCAAGGCCCTGATCAATATCCTGCCGTTGGAGCAGGGCGAAAACATCACCACCATCATGCCGCTGCCGGACGAGTCGACCTGGGACAAGGTCGATGTGATGTTCGCGACCACCGCCGGCACCGTGCGGCGCAACAAACTGTCCGATTTCGCCGATGTCCGCCGCTCCGGCATCATTGCCATGAAGCTCGACGAGGGCGATTCCATCGTCGACGTCCAGATCTGCACTGAAAACGACGATGTGCTGCTGACCTCGGCGGGCGGGCAGTGCATCCGCTTCGCCGTCAACGATGTGCGCGTCTTCCAGGGCCGCACCTCGATGGGCGTTCGCGGCATCAATCTGGCGGAAGGCGACAAGGTTATTTCGCTGTCGATCCTGCGTCACCTCGACGTCAGTGCCGACGAGCGCGTGGCCTATCTCAAGCGCGCCAACGCGGTGCGGCGCGGCGGCAACGGGGATGGCGAGGAGCTCGCAACCGACGTCGAGGAGGCGAACGGCGCCATCGAGCTCGGCCAGCAGCGCTACGCGGAGCTTTCCGCCGCCGAGCAGTTCGTGCTGACGATTTCCGAAAAAGGCTTCGGCAAGCGCACCTCGTCGTTCGAGTACCGCACCACCGGCCGCGGCGGCAAAGGCATCGTCGCCATGGCGATCACGGAGAAGAACGGCCGGCTGGTCGCGTCGTTCCCGATCGAGGAGCCCGACCAGATCATGCTGGTTACCGACGGCGGGCAATTGATCCGCTGCCCGGTAGACGGCATCCGTATCGCCGGCCGCTCGACGCAGGGCGTGATCGTATTCTCAACCTCCGATGGCGAAAAAGTCGCATCGGTTGAGCGGCTGACGGAAGACAGCCAGGACGGCCAAGACGGCGAAGAAAACGGCGGGGCGTCATAAAGCGCGCCGCCATCGCAATCTTCGAAGCGACCTTTTGTCCAACACCATCGGCAATTCTTCCGGCAGGCTCGAGGCCTGTTTATTATGGATCGCACAGAGCGATGCGGCCTCGCTCTCTGGGGGGTGCCATGGACGTTGCATATCTTTCGGCGCTGTCGGCGTTGGCGGGATCGATCGTCGGCGGGCTGACCTCGGGTCTGACGACCTGGATCACGCAGCGCTCGCAGGCGCGCGCGACTTATCTGGCCCGCGAAATGTCGCGGCGCGACGAACTCTACAAGGATTTCATCGTCGCGGCATCGAAAGCCTACGGTGACGCCACGGTCAGCAGCGAACCGGAAGTTCAGGACCTGATCTCGCTCTACGCCATGGTCAGCCGGATGCGGGTTCAATCAACTCCGAAAACGGTCGCCTGCGCGGAAAAAGTGATGATGCTGACGATCGCCACTTTTCTCGCACCCAACAAGACGATCATGGAGCGCTACGAACTGCTGAAAGGCGGCGGCGAGATCGACCCGCTGAAGGAGTTCAGCGAGGCCGCGCGCGAAGAGATGCTGGCGGTGACGGGGTGATGATGCGCGATCAGCGACGCGTGCGTCCATCTGGTTTGGTCGTCAGCCTGCTTTGATTGTCAGTCCGCTTTGGGAGTAAGGTGCGGAAATGACCGACCATGACCATGAGCGCTGGAAGCACGATGGCGTGCGCGTCATTCCCGGCAACCAGCTCGATCCGAACGTGCCCTCGACACCGGGCATGGACCGCAAGGCCGCGATCAACTTCGCCCGCGCCGGCGCCCAGAAACTGTGGGCCGGTACGGTGACCATCAAGCCGGACGCCAAGACCGGCGCTCACCATCACGGCCATCTGGAAAGCATCATCTACGTGGTGCGCGGCAAGGCGCGGATGCGATGGGGCGAGCATTTGCAGTTCACCGCGGAGGCCGATCCCGGCGACTTCATTTTCATTCCGCCTTACGTGCCGCATCAGGAAATCAACGCCAGCCCCGATCAGATCCTCGAATGCGTGCTGGTGCGCAGCGACGGCGAAGCCATCGCCATCAATCTCGACATCGAGCCGGTAGAGAAGCCGGAGACCGTGCTGTGGGTCGATCCGATCCATCGCGACGGCGCGGTGAAGAAATAAGAGGGGCGGAATGCGGTCGGCGGCCAGGCGTGGAACTTTTGTGTCTGCACCGGATTGAATGGCGGTTATCGCGGGTAGGGAGGCTGCTGTGTATCTTTCCAATCAAAGTCTTTTGGTCATCCTGGTTGTCGGCATCCTTGCCGGCTGGCTGGCCGGCAAGGTAATGCGTGGCGGCGGATTTGGCCTGATCGGCGACCTTATTGTCGGACTTCTCGGCGCGCTGATCGGCGACTGGCTGCTGCCGCGGCTCGGCATTCATCTTGGCACCGGGATCGTGGTGCTGATCATCAATGCCTTTATCGGCGCCGTTGTGCTGCTGCTGATCCTGCGGCTGGTCTCGGGCCGCGGTTGGGTCAGGCGCTGGTAACGGCGCTGCCGCGGCTCGGCATCCATCTCGGGGTCGGGATCGTAGCGCTGATCATCAATGCCTTTATCGGGCCGTTGTACTGCCGCCGATCCTGCGGCTGGTCTCGGGCCGCGGTTGGGTCAGGCGCTGGTAACGGCGCAGTTCTGGCGTCTCATTTGCGGCGAGTAGCCGCGTATCTTTTGTATAACTTTTTATCCACTCAGCGCAAAATTCGCGTATAAATCGCGTAAAGCGGACATAACCGCCCGCTTGCGGACCAGGTTCCCGAAACTGGCGCCGATGATCAACTGGCGTGCCATCGCGTCCAAAAGCGAGGTCGCTGCGGGGAGGAAACGGAAGGGAAGTCAACGATGAAGAAGCTGTTGATTGCTGCGGCGATCGCCGCCACGGCAGGCGTAACTTTCGTGGGGCAGGGCCAGGCAGCGCCGGCGCCAGTAGACCCGATGTGCAAAATGGGCCCTCAGATGAACAACCAGGGCTGGATGGACCATTACGGCTGCTGGAAGGGTCAGGTGGCGAAGCCGGTGGCCGCCAAGCCGTCGAAGAAGGATCCGATGTGCAGCATGGGTCAGGCGAACAATGTCTCTTGGTCGGAACACTACGGCTGCTGGGGTCCGGCGAAGCACTGGTAACTGATTCTGCCTTCTACAGCGGGGGCGGACGGTCGAAGGGGGCGATGAAAAGTCGCCCCCTTTTTATTTGGCCCTTTTTCGCACGCACCCGGTCGTGCTGTAGTCCGCCGTCAGACCAGAGCCAGGCGATCCCAGGGGAGGCGATCCATGTCGGCACCGATCACGCTGAACGACATCACCATTCATCCGGTCGTCGAGCAGCAGGGAGCGTTCTTCAAGGCGAAGGACTTCTTCCCGACGCTCAGCAGCGAACTGTTCGAGAAGAACCGCTCGTGGCTGGTGCCGGAATTCATCGACGCCGACGGCGGCGTGATGCTCTGCATCCAGAGCTTCGTGATCAAGACGCCCCGCCACAACATCCTGATCGATGCCTGCGTCGGCAACCACAAGCATCGGCCGACGCGCCCGTTCTGGAACATGCTCAATAGCGACCGCTTCGAGAAGGCGCTGGGCGCCGCCGGGCTCACCGTCAACGACATCGACTACGTGATGTGCACGCATCTGCATGGCGACCACGTCGGCTGGAACACCCGTCTCGAAAACGGCCGCTGGGTGCCGACCTTCCCGAAGGCGAAGTACATCATGGCGGACCGCGAGCTGGCGCACTGGACGGCGCGCGAGAAGGAGAATCCGGCAAGCGTGCCGTGGATCACCAATTCCGTGCTGCCGATCGTGGCGGCCAAGCGCGAGCAGATCGTCAAAAGCGATTTCGTCTTCAATGAGCAGGTGCGTCTCGTTCCGACGCCGGGACACACCATCGATCATTTCGCGGTGCTGGTCGGACGCACCGGCAACGACGCGCTGATCACCGGCGACATGATCCATTCGCCGCTACAGGGAAGATATCCCGAACTCGGCATGCTCGCGGATTACGATTCCGCGCAGGCTGGAAAAACGCGGCGAAAAATTTTCGATCAGTTCTGCGAAGAGCACACCATCATGTGCGCCAGCCATTTTCCGGCGCCCTCGACCAGCCGCGTGCGGCGCTGGGGCGACGGTTACAAGTTCGTCGGACTGTAGCGAATAAACAACGGCTGCGTGTTGACGCGCTTTGCGCGACGCGAAGTCGTTTACGTGAAGCGCGTAAAAAATTCCGATCGACAATATAATTTTGTCATCAATCTATACTGCAACTATATTTCGATCGCATGCGCGTAGCTTTCCCATAAGTTATATCTGACGTTTATTGATTAGCCGTCCGTATTTACGTTTGCATTTCTATACATCCCAAGTGCGCCACAGATACTTCTCTCCCGAAGCTACGGCGCTCCTCGCCGTGCACGGTGCGCTTTCCGGCACTGCCGGGACGCGCCGAAAAAACAAGGGAGCGAATCAACATGCGTTCCAGGATCACGATCGCCACCGCCTTGGCGCTTGGCACTGCGCTCACCGCCGCGCCTGCGCTCGCGCAAGTCCGGCAGCCTGCACCGTCCTATTCGAACACCGGTCCGTACAGCGGTGCGCCGCTGTCGCCCGGCGGCATCAGTGCCGCCGCGAGTTCGTTCGGTGGACCGGGGCCGGGTTACATCGGACCGTCCGGCGGCGGCGCGACCGCTGCAAAATATTCCAACACCGGTCCGTACAGCGGTGCGCCGCTGTCGCCCGGCGGAATCAGCGCCGCGGCGAGTTCGTTTGGCGGACCCGGACCGGGTTACATCGGCCCCGGGCCTGGCCGCCTGACGCCGTCGCCGTCGTATTCGAACACCAGGGCGTCAGGTGCGCCGCTGTCGCCGAATGGAATCTCCGCGGCGGCAAGTTCGTATGGCGGCCCGGGCTATCAGGGCAACTAAACAGCGCGGACGTCCGCATACAAAAAACCCGGTTCGGCGATGCCGGACCGGGTTCGCAGTTCAAGAGGAAGCAGACTTTTCGAAGTTCTTAGTACGAGTTGTAGCCCGGACCACCGAACGCGCTGGCGCCAGCGCCGGCACCGTTCGGTGACAGCGGCGCGCCCTTGGGACCGCTGGTGGAGAACGCCATCGGAGTTGCCGGCTTGCTCGGACCGCTGTAGCCGGGGCCGCCAAATGCACTGGCGCCTGCGCCGGAGCCGTTCGGCGACAGCGGTGCACCTGTCGGACCGCCGGTCGAATATTTCACCGGTGCGACCTTGACCGGCTTGCCATCCCACGCCGGTCCATTAAAGCCCGGACCGCCGAACGCACTGGCGCCCGCGCCAGAGCCGTTCGGCGACAGCGGTGCGCCCCACGGACCAGTGTTGGAATAGCTCGGCGCCGCCGCGGCTTTTGCCTTCGACTTCGCAAGCGCCGGCGCTGACGCAACGGCAGTGCCGAGCGCCAGAGCGGCGATACCCAGGATGATCTTACTGTTCATTTCTGCGCACTCCTTGTGCCGTTTTTGATAGGCGTTGCGGGATGCGCCACCGGATGCAGGGAGCGCGTCCTGCACGCGGTTTCGAATATTCTGAGCGTCAAATAAAAAAGATATAGAGGCTGCGTAAATACGACAGTCGAATACATAAAAGAGCAGTAGAAGATACGAAAATTATACAGCGATGCCGCGAGCGTATAGGCGCGCGATATGTTTATGTGAAATTGATTCTGTGCGTTTCAGATGTGCGAGTGTTGGTGGCGACAATAGGTCATAAGCAACGTTGCAGCCGCTGTGGCGGTTTTCGCGAACCGCGATTCCCGATGAAAATTTTGCGTAGCGACTGCGCTGCGGCTCGAACCGCGCACCGTTACTCCGGCGAATTACTCGCCCTTCCACTGCGGCTGGCGCTTGTTGAGAAACGCGTCCATGCCCTCGCGGAAATCCGCGCTCATGTAGCATTGCAGGATCAGGTCTTCGCCTTCTTCGCGGGTGAGCCGCCGCGTCAGCCGCGACAATGCCTGCTTGGTGGCATTGAGCGTGAGCGGCGCATGACCGGCGATCAGCGTCGCTAGTTCCGCGGCCCGTTTTTCCAGCGCCGGAAGATCCTCGACGATTTCAGTGAGCAGGCCGATGCTGGCCGCTTCTTCGGCGCCGACAAGGCGCGCGGTGAAGATGATGTCCTTGACCCGCGCCGGTCCGATCAGCGCGGTCAGGCGGCTGAAATTCGACATCGAAAGGCAATTGCCCAGCGTGCGGGCGATCGGGAAACCCATGCGCGTGGTCTTGGTGCCGACGCGCAAATCGCAGCAGGCCGCGATGCCGGCGCCGCCGCCGGTGCAGGCGCCGCTGATGGCTGCGATGGTCGGCACCCGGCATTGTTCGAGCTGACCGAGCACGCGGTCGATCCGGGCTTCGTAGTCGAGCGCATCCTTCGGCGTCTTGAAGGCGCGGAACTGGTTGATGTCGGTGCCGGAGGCGAACGCCTTGTCGCCGGCGCCCTGGAACACCAGCACCTTGATCGCGCGGTCGGTGTTGGCCTGCTGGCAGATTTCCGCCAGCCGCTCGTACATCGCAAAGGTGAAGGCGTTGCGTGCCTGCGGGCGATTGAAGGTCACCTTGCCGATGCCGTCGCGCATCTCGAACAGGATGTCTTGTGACGCGGCCTGCGAAGTTGCCTGGGATTCTGTCGTTGGGTCGCTCATGAGTATTGGCCCGCCGCATAGGCGGCGGGCGCGTCCTTTCCGTTTGGTCGCTGTGCCGCGACCGCGGTGCGATCAGCTTTGTTTGAGCGCCGCGGGCACTTTTTCAAGAGCCTGGTTATGGCCCAGCGCCAGCACGATTCCCATAGCGACAACGGCCAGCCCGGCGATCAGCAGAAGTCCGCCAGTGAAGCTTCCTGTCGCGTCCTTGATCCAGCCCATCGCATAGGGGCCGAAGAAGCCCGACAGGTTGCCGATCGAGTTGATGACGGCAATGCCGGCTGCAGCCGCGGTGCCGGAGAGCACGGCGGTCGGCAGCGTCCAGAACACTGGCAATGCGCCGAACACGCCGCAGGCGCCGACGCTGAACGCCAGCATCTTCAGCGCCGGATCGTCGGTCAGTGTCGAGGCGGCAATGCCCGCCGCGGCGATCGCGAGCGCCACGGCGGCGTGCCCTTTCCGTTCGACATGGGCGTCGGACCGCCTGCCGTACCAGACCATGAAAGCTGCGCCGACCACATAGGGGATCGCCGTCACCCAGCCGGTCATCGCATTGGTCAGGCCGAAGCCTTTGACAATCTGCGGCAGCCAGAAGCCGACCCCGTAGTTGCAGGCGACGAGGCCGAAATACACCAGTGCCAGCGCAAGGACGCGCGGATTGAACACCGCCTGGCCGACCGACAATTGCTGCACAGCCTCCCGCTGCCGACGTTCGGCATCGAGCCGGCTTGTCAGCCAGGCCTGCTCATCGGCTTCCAGCCATTGCGCGTCCGCCGGCCTGTCGGTCAGATAGAAGTAGGTGACGAAGGCCAGCAGCACGGCCGGCGCCGCTTCGAGAATGAACAGCCATTGCCAGCCGGCGAGGCCGCCGGCGCCATCGAGCCCGAGCAGCAAGCCGGAGACCGGCGAGCCGATCGCCGAAGACAGCGGGATTGCCGCCATGAAGGCGCCGATGATGCGGCCGCGATAGACCGACGGGAACCACAGCGTCAGATAGAAGATGATGCCGGGAAAGAATCCGGCTTCGACGAAGCCGAGCAGGGCGCGCACGGTATAGAAGGTGTATTCGTTGCCGAGCCCGGTCGAGCCGGCGATGTTCGGAATGAACGCCATCAGGCCGGACAGGATGCCCCAGGTGATCATAATGCGCGCGATCCACTTGCGCGCGCCGAACTTGTCGAGAAACAGGTTCGATGGCAGTTCGAAGATGAAATAGGTCAGGAAGAAGATGCCGGCGCCGAAACCGAACATGGTTGCGGTCAAGCCGAGCGCCTTGTTCATGGTGAGCGCGGCGAAGCCGACATTCACCCGGTCCAGATACGCAATGAAATAACAGAGAACCAGATACGGAACGAGCCGCGACGATATTTTGCCGATCGTGCGTGCTTCGATGTTGTCCATTGTCTCCCCCCGTCCGGGCCGGACAATGCCGGCCGGTACATTGTTGTCGAGCCTCAGCGCGCAAAGATTATCGCGAGGTCGGATGGAGGGCTACTGCTGACTTGCGTGGCAAGTCCCGCTTGGGTGGGCAGAACTCAATCCATGATGCTGCGGTGCGGTCGGTCTTTGCCGCGCCGTCCGGAAAGGATAATGGCGCCGGTCCATAAATTGGCCGGTGCCATCTCGTTTACTGCATGTTGATGTTCATGCCGCCGAGGCTGAGCTGGACCTGGAAACCGGTTTGCGGCCCCCGCAATTGCAGCACAACGCCTTTGTCGTTGGTCAGCGTCGCCGCCTGCTCGCCGCCGACGAACGAAATTCCGGCGCCGGCGTTGCTGTAAGCGCCGATGATGTCGGTGGCGCGGCGCAAGTTCGACACCGTGCCGACCAGGTCGACCGCGGAAATGCCGAGCGTGCCGATGCCGGCGCCGCTCACCTTGAGCGGGTAACGCCGGTGGTGGAAGTACAGTACGCCGTCGCCGCCGCTGCCGCCGATGACGAGTCCGGCGCTGACGATGTGAAGGCGCACCGTGCCGGTAGCGGCTTGCGACGGCGAAGCCGCCGCGAAGATCATTAACGCAGCCATCGCTGCCATAAGGAATTTTGTCGCCCGGCCGAATTTACGCATCAGTCCACTCCTGCTTTTCGGGTTGTTCCGACTCTTGACTGGTCACGCGAGGTTTTCCTTCTGAGACGGAACGTGTCTTCAGACGGCGCCTTTCGCCTTTCCCGGGTCATAAAGCGAAACCAGATGTGGCTTTTTTACGTCCGTTATCTGGCGCGCGAATCTCGGCGCGACCGTGTGTCAATTCGGCAACTTAATTGCCGGCCTAATTTCGATGACGTAGCGCATCCACTAGCAATGAGAACGCTGCCGAGGGCTGGCGGCGGCTTGGATAATACAGGTGATGGCCGGCGTAAGGCGGACACCAGTCTTCCAGAATACGTTTGAGCCGGCCTTTGACGATGTGGGGCTGCGCCAGGTCCTTCGGCACATAGGCGATGCCAAATCCGGCAAGGGCCGCGTTGAGCATTTGTCCGGTGCCATTGAACACGAGCTGGCCTTCGACGCGTACCTTCAGTTCGCGGGCGCCTTTTTCGAATTCCCACGCGTACAAGCCGCCGTGCGTGAGTAGACGCAGACTGATGCAGTTATGACCGACCAGATCCTGCGGCTTGTTCGGCTCCGGCCGTTTTTTGAAATAGGAAGGCGCGGCGACGACCGCGATGCGCATGTCAGGACCGATTCGCACCGCGATCATGTCTTTTGCCACTTGCTCCCCGAAGCGTACCCCGGACGATATCGGTCAGGCCGCTGTCCATGAAGAACTCGACCTTGATGTCGGGGTATTGCCGCAGCAGCTTCCCAAGCTTCGGCCAGAGCAATGTGTCGACGGCATATTCCGTGGCCGTGATCCGGATCGTGCCGGCGGGTTTCTCTCGAAGCATGCTTAAGGCTGCGAGCTCGGCGTCGATTTCCTCGAAACGCGGGCCGACGGTGTGAAGCAGGCGCTCGCCGGCTTCGGTCGGCGCAACGCTTCGCGGGCAGCAAAAGCGGCAAGAGCGTCGAGGGTTCCGCGCTGCATTTATGGCTCCAGCTCATAAGTCTATGCGGACTATAGCGCCTTATCGCATAGCGCGCGCAGGCCTAAATCGTGGCTACGCAATCGGCCCACACAGGAGCCAAGCCATGGACATCAAACGGAACGGGGCGCAGCCCTCGGGTAAGGGGCCTGCCGATTATTTCACCGGGATTGTGCGGGTCGATCCGCTGTTTCAGGCACCGGCACCAGCTCGCGTGACCGGCGCGAGTGTCACATTCGAGCCGGGCGCGCGGACTGCCTGGCCCATCCCCTTGGCCAGACTCTGGTTGTCGCGTCCGGCTGCGGCCGGGTGCAACGCGAGAGCGGTCCGATCGAGGAAATCCGTCCGGGCGACGTGGTCTGGTTCGCTCCTGGCGAAAAGCACTGGCACGGCGCATCCCCGACCACGGCGATGACACATATCGCCATTGCCGAGGCGAAAGACGGCAAAGTTGTCGACTGGATGGAGCAGGTCAGCGACGAGCAATACCGCCATTGATTGCCCTGCAGCACAAGCGGAACTGAAAATGCCGATACCCGTTGAGTTCGAATTGACACGCCGCGGCCTGTTGATTGCGACGACCGCATCCATAGCTATCACTAATGTGCCGCAGATGGCGGCTGCCAAAATTGCCGAGACTGGAGAACCTTCTATGCAAAAGGTTTCTTTTGAAGTGAACGGGAAGGCCCGTTCGCTTGAACTCGATACCCGGACCACTTTGCTCGACGCGTTGCGCGAGCATCTGCATCTCACCGGAACCAAAAAAGGTTGCGATCACGGCCAGTGCGGCGCGTGCACTGTGATTGTCGACGGGCGCCGGATCAATTCATGCCTGACGCTTGCGGTGATGCACGAGGGCGACGGCATCACCACTATCGAAGGGCTCGGTACCCCGGAGCAACTGCATCCAATGCAGGCGGCTTTCGTCAAGCATGACGGCTATCAATGCGGGTATTGCACGCCCGGGCAAATCTGCTCGGCGGTCGCGGTGCTCGACGAGATCAAGGCCGGTATCCCGAGCCATGTCAGCGCCGACATCACCACGCGCCCGCAACTGACCGTCGCCGAATTGCGCGAACGGATGAGCGGCAACATCTGCCGCTGCGGCGCCTATTCCAACATCGTCGATGCGATTGTCGAAGTCGCCGGAGGCAAGGCATGAAGTCCTTCACTTACGAGCGCGCAGCGTCTGCGGCCGCAGCGGCGGCCGCTGCCGCGCGCACCGAGGGCGCGAGATTCATTGCCGGCGGCACCAATCTTCTCGATCTGATGAAGCTCGAGATCGAAACGCCTGCGCATCTGATCGATGTTAACGGTCTCGCCCTCGACAAGATCGAAGCGACGCCGGACGGCGGGCTGCGCATCGGGGCGCTGGTGCGCAATACCGATCTGGCGGCCGACGACAGAATTCGGCGCGACTACGGATTGCTGTCCCGGGCGCTGCTCGCCGGCGCGTCCGGACAGTTGCGCAACAAGGCAACGACCGCGGGCAATCTGCTTCAGCGCACCCGATGTCCGTATTTCTACGACACCAATCAGCCGTGCAACAAGCGCCGGCCCGGTAGCGGCTGCGCGGCTATCGAGGGCTTCAGCCGCCAGCACGCGGTGGTCGGCGTCAGCGACGCCTGCATCGCCACACATCCGAGCGACATGGCGGTGGCGATGATGGCGCTGGATGCTGTCGTGGAAACTATACGAGCCGACGGCAAGCCGCGCAGCATTCCGATTGCCGATTTCTATCGGTTGCCGGGCAGCACACCGCATCTCGAGACCGTGCTGGAGCAGGGCGAGCTGATCACCGCGGTGACGCTGCCCAAGCCGGTTGGCGGCGTGCACGTCTACCGAAAAGTGCGCGACCGGGCTTCCTATGCCTTCGCGCTGGTGTCGGTTGGCGCCATCGTGCAGCGCGACGGCAGCGGACGCGTTGCGCTTGGCGGTATCGCCCCCAAACCGTGGCGCGTCGCCGCCGCCGAGCCGGAGCTGGCGCGTGGCGCCAAGGCCGCGGCCGAACGGCTGCTGGCGGGCGCCAAGCCAACTCGCGAGAACGCATTCAAGCTGCCGCTGGTCGAGCGCACCCTCGCGGCGGTCCTCAACGAAGCGCGGGGCTGACGTCATGCTGTTCGACACACCGGCCAAGACCAATCCGATCGACCAGCTCAGGGTCGTCGGCAAGCCGACCGACCGGATCGACGGTCCGCTCAAGACCACCGGCACGGCAACTTACGCCTACGAGCATCACGACACCGTGCCGAACGCTGCCTACGGTTACGTCGTCGGCGCTTCGATCGCCAAGGGGCGGATCGCTGCGATGGATCTGGCGAAAGCCAAGGCTGCGCCCGGCGTGCTGGCGATTGTCACGGCGGAGAATGCCGGCAAGCTCGACAAAGGCGACTTCAACACCGCAAAGCTGCTCGGCGGCCCGGACATCGAGCACTATCACCAGGCGGTGGCGCTTGTCGTTGCCGAGACCTTTGAGCAAGCCTGCGCGGCGGCGCAACTGGTGAACATCAAATACACGGAAACCAAGGGCGTATTCGATCTCGCCGCGGCCAAAGACTCTGCGCCGAAGCCGGGACCCGGTTTCGCCGGCGAGCCTGACACCGCGGTCGGCAATTTCGCCCAGGCATTCGCTGCGGCGCCGGTGACGGTGGACGAGACCTACACCACTCCCGATCAGGCCCACGCGATGATCGAGCCGCACGCTTCGATCGCGTCATGGGACGGCGGCAAGCTCACGCTCTGGACCTCGAACCAGATGATCGACTGGGGCACCGGCGACATGGCCAAGACGCTCCGTATCGCCAAGGACAAGGTGCGGCTGGTGTCGCCGTTCATCGGCGGCGGTTTCGGCAGCAAATTGTTTCTGCGTTCCGACGCGTTGCTCGCGGCGCTCGGCGCCCGCGCGGCGGGCCGTCCGGTGAAAGTCACGCTGCCGCGGCCATTCATTTTCAACAACACCACGCACCGGCCGGCGACGATCCAGCGCATCCGCATCGGTGCGGAGAGAGACGGCAAGATCACGGCGGTCGGCCATGAGAGCTGGTCTGGCGATCTTCCCGGCGGTCAGTGGGAGCCTGCTGTGAGCCAGACCCGGTTGCTCTACGCCGGCGCCAACCGCATGACCACGTCGCGCCTTGCGGTGCTCGATCTGCCCGAAGGCAACGCCATGCGTGCGCCGGGCGAAGCACCGGGCATGATGGCGCTGGAAATAGCCGTCGACGAAACGGCCGAAAAACTCGGTCTCGACCCGGTCGAATTTCGCATCATCAATGACACACAGGTCGATCCGGAAAGCCCGAAGCGTCCGTTCTCCGAGCGTAATTTCATCGAATGTTTGCGGATCGGCGCCGACAAGTTCGGCTGGAGCAAGCGCAACGCGGCGCCAGGCAAGACTCGCGACGGACAATGGCTGATCGGCATCGGTGTCGCCGCGGCGTTTCGCAACAATCTTTTGATGGCCTCGGGTGCGCGCGTGCGGCTCGACAAAGCGGGCACCGTCACTGTCGAGACCGATATGACCGACATCGGCACCGGTACTTACACGATCATTGCCCAGACCGCGGCGGAGATGATGGGCCTGGCGCTCGATAAGATCGTGGTTCGGCTCGGCGATTCGGCGTTTCCTGTCTCTGCCGGTTCCGGTGGACAATTCGGCGCCAATAATTCGACCGCCGGCGTCTACGCAGCGTGCGTGAAATTGCGGGAAGCCGTGGCGCGGAAACTTGGTTTCAATTCGCCCGACGTTGCATTCGTCGACGGCATGGTCCGTTCGGGCAACCGCAGCGTGCCATTGGCCGAGGCGGCGGGCGAGGGCGGTCTCTCGGCCGAGGACAAGATCGAATACGGCGACCTCGACAAGAAATATCAGCAATCGACCTTCGGTGCGCATTTCGTCGAAGTCGGCGTCGATGCGGCGACCGGGGAAATCCGGGTGCGGCGGATGCTTGCGGTCTGCGCCGCGGGCCGCATTCTCAATCCAAAGTCGGCGCGCAGCCAGGTGATCGGCGCCATGACCATGGGCGCCGGCGCCGCGCTGATGGAAGAGCTCGTCGTCGACAAGCGGCGCGGCTTCTTCGTCAATCATGATCTGGCGAGCTACGAAGTGCCGGTTCATGCCGACATACCGCACCAGGACGTGATCTTCCTCGACGAAGCCGATCCGATCTCGTCGCCGATGAAAGCCAAAGGCGTCGGCGAACTCGGTATCTGCGGCGTCGGGGCGGCGGTCGCCAACGCGATCTATAACGCCACCGGCATTCGCGTCCGCGACTATCCGATCACACTCGACAAGCTGATCGGCAAATTGCCGGCGGTGGCGTGAACGCGGTCACTGCCCGCGGCGCACGGCCGAGGCAAAACGTTTGGCTTCTTCGGCGGCGCGGAACAGGGCTTTTGCCTTGTTGATGCATTCCTGCTGCTCGAAGGCGGGATCGCTGTCGGCGACAATGCCGGCGCCGGCCTGCACGTACATGTTGCCGTCCTTGATCAGCGCGGTGCGGAGCGCAATGCAGGTGTCCATCTCCTCGCCCGCGGAAAAATAGCCGACGCAGCCGGCGTAGAGCGAGCGCTTCTCTTTTTCCAGTTCGTCGATGATCTGCATGGCGCGCACCTTCGGCGCGCCGGAGACGGTGCCGGCGGGAAAACCCGCGGCAAGCGCGTCGAGCCGGTCGCAGTCGTTGCGCAGCTTGCCTTCGACGTTGGAGACGATGTGCATGACCTGGCTGTAGCGCTCGATGAAGAACTGGTCGGTGACTTTGACGGTGCCGATCTCGGCGACGCGGCCGACGTCGTTACGGCCGAGATCGAGCAGCATCAGGTGTTCGGCGCGCTCCTTCGGATCGGCGAGCAGTTCGCGCTCCAGCGCCTGATCGTCGTGCGGCGTGGCGCCGCGCGGCCGCGTGCCGGCGATCGGACGGATGGTGACGGTGCCGTCGGACGCCTTTACCAGGATTTCCGGGCTTGAGCCGGCAATGGCAAAGCCGCCGAAATCGAGGAAGAACAAATACGGCGATGGATTGACCCGGCGCAGCGCGCGGTAGAGCGCGAACGGCGGCAGCGCGAACGGCGCCTCAAAACGCTGCGACAGCACCACCTGAAATATGTCGCCGGCGGCGATGTACTCCTTGGCCGCGAGCACCATGCGGCTGAACTGTTCCGGCGTCGTATTGGACCGCGGGGCGACATCGAGCGGCCCCAGATCGGCGCCGGCTGCGGCCTTGTCGAGCGGCTTGTCGAGCGCGTCGACTACGGCGGACAGCCGCTCGGTTGCGCGCGCCAATGCCGCTTTGGCCGAAACGCCGGGCTGCGGCCGCACCGGCGATACCACCGTTATGGTGTCTTTGACGGCATCGAAGGCAACCACCAGCGTCGGGCGCACCAGCACCGCATCCGGAATGCCGATCGGATCGGCGCTCGGGGCCGGCAGCGTGTCCTCCATCAGCCGGACCATGTCGTAGCCGAGATACCCGAACACCCCGGCCGCCATCGGCGGCAGCGCGTCGGGCAGGGCGATGCGGCTGTCGCCGATAAAGCTGCGCAAAGCTTCAAGTGGCGGTTCGTCGAGCGGCGCATAAGCGTTCGGATCGCCATGCGGCTTGCGATTGATCGCGGCACGCCTGCCGTCGGCGCGAAAAATCTGGTCCGGCTCAAGCCCGATGATCGAATAGCGGCCGCGTACCGCGCCGCCTTCGACGGATTCGAGCAGGAAGCTCATCGGCTTGCCGTTGGCGATCTTGAGGAAGGCGGAGACCGGCGTTTCCAGGTCGGCGACCAGCGTCGTCCATACGACTTGCGGTTCGCCGGCGTCGTAGCGCGCGGCGAATTCTTCCGCCGGGGGCTCGATCTGCATTTAATTTGTGTCCGGCGCTCCGGTGCCCAGCGCCTGCATCAGTTGTGCCTGGTCAACGTGGTTGCCGAGTTCGTCCTCGACCGAGCCCAGGTATTGGCCGAATACGTCGTCGCTGATGTCGTGCTCAAGCTTCTGCTGGCTCTGCTTGGCGGTCTCGGAATTCGGATCGGCGGGCGGCGTCTTGTCGTCGGTGACATGGAACACGATCCAGTCCGTCGGGGCGTCGCCCTCGGCAGTATTCGAGCCATCCTTCGCGGTTTGGAAAATGGCATCGATCATCCGTCCCGAAATTCCGGGCACCGGCTGGCCACGCTTGATGCCGGCCGCGGTCTGCACCTTGACGCCGTTCGCTTGCGCGAGCGCATCGAGCGGCGTTCCGCTCTTGAGCTTGTCGAGAATGTCGGCGGCCTTGGCTTTCAGCCGGGACGCGATTTCGTCGTCGCGCCAGTGCTGAGCGACCTGGTCCTTCACTTCGTCGAGATTGCGGTCGTGAGCGGGCGTGACGCCGACGACGTCATACCAGACAAAGCCGCCGGCGGCGGCGGCGTCAATCGGGTCGTTGTCGACGCCGACGTCCGTCGCAAATGCCGCATTGACGATTTGCGTGGCATTCGGCGTGGCGATCGCGACCTTGCCGCTCGGATCGTGGCCGGAGCGGTCAACGGCGTCGTAAGTGACGATCGGCAGCTTCAGTTTCTGCGCCGCGTCCTCAAGCGAGGCGCCGCCGGCGCGCTCGTCTTCGATCTTGTCGTGGACATCCTGCACCAGGCCGCGCGCGCGTACCGTAGCGACCTCGCTGCGGATCTGCGACTCGACATCGAAGAAGGTCTTGTTTTCTTCGGGGATGATCTGGGTGACGGTGACGAGAACGACGCCGAAGCGGCCCTGTACCGGGTCGCTGACGTCGCCGTTCTTGAGGGAGAAGGCGGCGTCGGCCACCGCCGGGTCGATGATCGTCGACTTCGTCACCGTGCCGAGGTCGAGATCCTGCTCCTTCAGACCGCGTTCGGCGGCCAGCGCCGAAAATGTCGTTCCGCTCTTGATCTTGGCGCTCGCGGTCTGCGCCTCGGCCATGTCCGGAAACACCATCTGCTCGATGTGCCGTTTTTCCGGCGCGATGTAGCGGCTGCGGTTGGTGTCGAAAATCTTCTTCAGTTCTTCGTCGGAGATTTCGAGGGTCTTGCCGAGTTCGGCGGGCGTCACGGTGACGACGGCGATCTTGCGGTATTCCGGCGCGCGAAACATGATCTTGCGCTCGTCGAAATATTTGGTGAGCTGCTCATCGGTCGGCGCAGCGATATCGCCCGCTTGCGCCGGACCGAGCGCCAGATAGCCAACGTTGCGCTCTTCGTTCTGGAACTGATTGATCGCGTTGAGCCAGGTCTGCGGGACGGGGATGTTGGCGGAAACCGTGTCGATGATCTGCCGCCGCAGGGTGTTGGCGCGCTGATCGGCAATAAAGCGCTGCTCGGTGAGGTTGGCGTTCAGCAGCGCCGCCTGGAACTGGGCGCGGTCGAATTTTCCATCCGCGGTCTGAAATTGCGGGTTGCTGGTGATGCGGCGCGAAACCTCGGCATCCGGAATCGCCAGCTTCATCTGTTTGGCGCGCTGATCGAGCGCCGATTGCCCGACCATTTCGCTCAAGACCTGCCGCGGCAATCCGATCGCGGCAGCCTGATCCGGCGTAATGATCTTGCCGATCTGCTGGGAAAGAGCTTGCAACCGGTCGTTATAGGTTTGGCGGAACTGATCGCTGCTGATCTCCGCGCTGCCGATCGTGGCAAGCGCCGTGTGATTGAAGCCGCGAAATATGTCGTTGATGCCCCACAGCGCGAAAATGCCGGCCAGCAGCGTCATCACCGCGCCCATCAGGAGGCGGCCGAGCCAAGTGTTGGAGGCGTTGCGGATACCTCGAAGCATGGGGTCCAATACTCAGTGTGGGTGCCGGTCAGGGGCTGCCTGAAGGCGGCGCATCATAAGGAGCGTCGCGATGAGCCGCAACCGACGGGATTTGTTGATAAAACGCCTCTTTTCCGGGCGCAACCGGTCTGCTAACGGCTGTTTGTCGCACAACATAAGGCACTAATAATGGCGCCCCGCGCTCCACTGGTTGCCGGCAACTGGAAAATGAACGGGCTCGGTGCCTCGGCGGCCCAATTGGACGGTATTATTGCCGGCGCGGCGAAACTGCCGGCGGGTGTCGATGTCCTGGTCTGCCCGCCATTTACCCTGATCGCGGCCTTTGCGGCGCGCGCGCGCGGCTCGCGGGTCGCCATCGGCGGACAGGATTGCCACGTCAAAGCATCCGGCGCGCATACCGGAGACATTTCGGCTGAGATGCTGGCCGATGCCGGCGCCAGCGCGGTGATCGTCGGCCACTCCGAGCGGCGCTGCGACCACCATGAAACCGACGCCGAAGTTCGCGCCAAAGCGCTGGCCGCAAGGCGCGCCAGGCTCCTTCCCATCGTTTGCGTCGGCGAAACCCGCGCCGAACGCGACGCCGGGAAAGCCCATGCCGTCGTCGGCGGACAGCTTGCCGGGTCGCTCCCTGACGGCGGCGATACAGATTTCGTCGTTGCCTATGAGCCAGTCTGGGCCATCGGCACCGGCCTGACGCCGACGCCCCAAGATGTCAAAGACATGCACGGCTTCATTCGCGAACGGCTCGCCGCAAAGTTCGGCAAGGGCAGCGAAGCGATCCGAATTCTCTATGGCGGTTCGGTGAAACCATCCAACGCCGCAGAGCTGCTTGTTATCGATAATGTCGATGGCGCCCTTGTCGGAGGCGCAAGCCTCAATGCCGAAGAGTTTCTGGCGATAGCCGCGGTTTGCCGCTAGAGTCGTTTCCAAAGCCGGAATTCAAGAACGGCGCGGGAGGACGACATGAAGCGCAACTGTGCTTTCGCGGCAATTATCAGCTTTGCTGTGCCGCTTCTGGCAGTTCACGCCCAGGCAGCCGACATCAAGCTCTTCGAAGGCAACGCGCTCAATACGGTGATGGAGGAGCTCGGTCCGCAATTCGAGAAGGCGACCGGCAACAAGATTGATGCGACCATCGGCACCAGCGCGCAACTCAAGGCCCGGGTCGACGGCAACGAGCCGTTCGACGCCATTATCCTGACCAAAGCCCTGCTCGATCAGCTCGCGACCCAAGGCAAGGTCGCGGACTCGCCGCGTGTGCCGATTGCCCATGCCGGCATCGGCGTTGCCATCCGCAAGGGCGCGCCGAAACCGGATATCAGCACCGTCGATGCGTTCAAGCAGGCGGTGCTGAACGCCAAATCGATCGGTTTCGTCGACAACACGCCGACCGGCGCGGCGTTGAAAGCGATTTTCGCCAAGCTCGGCATTGCCGACCAGGTCAACCCCAAGCTCACGCCACTCCATATTCAGGCTGCGGTCGCGGTGACAAACGGTGACGTCGAGATCGCCATGACGCAGATCAGCGAGATCCTGCCGTACCCGGGCGCCGAGCTTGTCGGGCCGCTGCCGGCGGACATTCAGGTCAACACCGTGTTTGCGGCCGGCATCGGCACCGCGGCGAAAAATGCCGATGGCGCCGCGGCGCTGATCAAATTTCTCACCGCGCCGCCCGCGGCCGCAGTCATCAAGGCCAAGGGCATGGAGCCGGGCTGAGCACAAAATTCTAAAAATCGAGGGGAGGAACACAATGGCCGACGATACCAATCCGATCCGACGCCGTAATTTCCTGATGGGGGCAGGCACCGCGGTCGCGGCCTCGCTCACACCGCCCGTCGCGGAAGCGCAGACGCCGCCGCCGGCTGCCACGCCGGCGCCAAGCGACCAGCCGCAGCCGATGCTGACATTGACGGCGACCGAGCAGGCGTTCTTCGCCGCCGCCGCCGACACCATGATCCCGGCCGACGAACTGTCGCCGTCGGGAAGCGACTGCGGCATTGCGGTTTTCATCGACCGCCAGCTTGCCGGGGCTTATGGCGCGGGCGCGAGGCTTTATCGCGACGGTCCCTTCGTCAAGGCGAAGCCGGAGTTTGGCTATCAGCTTCCGCTCAATCCGCGCGAATTCTTTCGTGCCGGCATTGCCGCGGCAAACGACTGGTCGCGCAAGACTTACGGCAAGGACTTCGACCGGCTGGCCGCCGCCGATCGCATGACGGCGCTCAAGACGATGGAGGAGGGCAAGGCCGAGTTCTCCGGCATCTCGAGCCGCGGATTTTTCGAGGCGTTGTTGCAGATCACGATGGAAGGTTTTTTCTCCGACCCGATCTACGGCGGAAACCGCAACATGGCGTCGTGGCGGATGGTCGGCTATCCGGGCCTGCCCGCGACCTATCGCGAGGACATCAAGAAGTACTTCAACAAGAAGTACGACAAGCCGCCGCATTCGATCGCGGATTTTTCCTGAGGGAGATGAACCATGACCATCATGCTCAAGGAAACGGATGCGGTCGTCATCGGCGTCGGCTGGACCGGCTCGATCCTGGCTCGCGAATTGACCAAAGCGGGACTGAATGTCGTTGGTCTCGAACGCGGCAACAAGCGGATGCCGCGCGAGGATTTTACAATTCCTTCGGTGCGCGACGATCTCAAATACGCGGTGCGCCAGGAACTGTTCCAGGACACGCAGCTCGAAACCGTTTCGCTGCGGCATTCCCCGAATGAGAGCGCGCTGCCGATCAGGCGGCTGGGCTCTTTCCTGCTCGGCACCGATCTCGGCGGCGCAGGGACGCACTGGAACGGCATGACGTGGCGGTGGCTGCCCTCGGACCACAACGTGCGCAGCCATATCACCGAGCGTTACGGCAAGAACGCCATCCCGGAAGAGATGACGATCCAGGACTTGCCGGTGTCGTACGACGAGCTCGAGCCGTACTACGACAAGTTCGAAAAGCTCTGCGGCGTTTCCGGCAAAGCCGGCAACCTGCGCGGCAAGATCATCGACGGCGGTAACGTATTCGAAGGGCCCCGGCAGAACGATTATCCCAATCCGCCGCTGGCAAAGAGCCTTGCCGGGACGATCATGGACGATGCGTCGCGCAGCCTCGGCTATCACCCGTTCCAGGCGCCGTCGAGCAACGCCAGCGAGACCTACACCAATCCCGAGGGCATGACGCTCGGCGCCTGCGAATATTGTGGCCATTGCGAGCGCTTCGGCTGCGAAGCCAATGCCAAAGCGTCGCCGAACGTCTGCGTCCTGCCGGCGCTGCTGGCGGATTCAAAATTCGAGCTGCGCACCAATGCGCAGGTGAAAGAGCTGGTCTACGACAAGGCCGCGCGCAAAGTTACTGCGGTGCGTTATATCGATACGCGTAGCGGCGAGGAATACGAGCAGCCTGCCGGCATCGTGGTTCTCGGCGCTTATGTGTTCAACAATGTGCAGTTGATGCTCACGGCCGGGATTGGCCAGCCTTACGATTACAAGACCGGGCAAGGCGCTGTCGGCAAGAACTATTGCTACCAGGTTGGCGCCGGCAACGTCACGGTTTTCCTGGAGGACAAGGAGATCAATCCGTTCATGGCGTCCGGCGCGCACGGCGTGCTGATCGACGACTTCAACGGCGACAATTTCGATCACGCCGGTCTCGGTTTCTTCGGCGGTGCGTGGATCCAGGCAGGGCCGTCGAACGGCCGGCCGATCCTGACACGTCCGGTGCCGCCCGGCACGCCGCGCTGGGGCAGCGATTGGAAGAAGGCGACGGCGAAATGGTACAACCACGCCTTCTCGATCGGCGCCTCGGGCTGCAACTACGCGCACCGCGAGAATTTCCTCGATCTCGATCCTAACTATAAGGATGCGCTCGGCCGGCCGTTGATCCGCATGTCGTTCAACTTCCACGACAACGACTACAAGCTGGCGAACTATACCAGCGGGGTTCTCGGCAGGCTTGCGAAGGCGATGAATCCGACAGCGATGAGCACACCGGCCGGAATCAAAGGCGACTACAGTGTCGTGCCGTATCAATCGACGCATAACACCGGCGGCACCATCACCGGCACCGATCCGAAAACCAGCGTGGTCAATCGCTATCTGCAATCGTGGGATGCCGACAACCTGTTCGTCATGGGCGCGTCGGTGTTTCCGCAGAACGCGTCGTACAATCCGACCGGCCTGATCGGCGCGCTGGCTTACTGGTCGGCGAACGCGATTACGACGCACTATCTCAAGAGCCCGGGCCCGCTTGTGCACGCGTGACGTGCTTGCGGGCTTTGGATTTTCGACTGAAAATTTTGCGCGATGTCTGCGCGCGACGCGTTTGCGCCGGCGGGTAAGGGGACTGCATGCCCAAAAGCAATTTTGAATGGCCTTCGGGCAAGCGCATTGCCGTGATGATCACGGTGCTGCTGGAAACCTGGTCCGAGGGCAAGGCGGCGCCGTATTCGATCCAGACCACCTCGCTCAAGCCCGGCTTCGTCGATCACTCCGGCATCGCCTGGGGCCAATACGGCGGCAATGAAGGGCTTTGGCGCATCATCCGGACCCTCGATCGCTTCAATGCGCCCGGAACGATCTGCCCCAATGCCGCAAGCGCGGCGCTCTATCCCGAAGCCATCCGTCAGGCCATCAAGAGCGGCCATGAGATCGCCGGCCACGGCCATTTCCAGGACGAGCTCATGGCCTACATGGAGCCGGAGCAGGAACGCGAATTGATCCGCCGCTCGTTGCGCATGCTCGAAGACGTGACCGGCCGGAAAACCAGGGGCTGGTGCTGCCCGGTCCTCGCCTGGAGCGAACACACTTACGATTTCCTCGCCGAGGAAAAGCTGGTCTGGCACGGCGAAGCCAAGGACATCAGCCTGCCGCGCAAGATTGCGACCAAAAGCGGCAGCCTGATCGCGCTGCCGGTCAGCGATTTCGCCGACAACCGCGTGCTACGCTCGAGCCCGCTGGATTACTTCGACGTTTATCGCGAGACGTTCGATTATCTTTACCAACATGAGCCGATGGCGATGCTGCCGCTTGCGGTGCATTCACACTGGGGCGGCCGGCCGGTGATGACGGCGATGCTGCAAAAGATCCTGACCCACATAGCGGGTCATTCCGACGTGTGGTTCGCCACCGGTTCGCAGATCGCCGACTGGGTGATCGAACGCGGCTTCGACGACGCGCCATATTCGCAGCGATTTTTTGCTTGAGCGGAGCGGGCCACATGAAGCGGCGAAATTTTCTCAAACTCGCGGCCAGTGCCGTGGCAATGCCGGCGATTCCGCGGATGGCGCGCGCGGAGGCCTATCCGTCGCGCCCGGTCCGCGTTCTGGTCGGTACGCCGGCCGGCGGCGGCATGGATATCGCCGGCCGCATCATCGCCGCCGCCCTGACGGAGCGGCTTGGCCAGCAGTTCTTCGTCGAGGACCGGCCCGGAGCGGGGACCAATCTTGCCACCGAATTTGTCCTCCGCTCGGCGCCGGACGGCTACACATTGTTGCTGGTGTCGGCGGCCAACGCCATCAATGCGACACTCTATTCGAGCCTGAATTTCAATTTCATCCGCGACGCCGCGCCGATCGCAACGGTCGCGCGCGCGCCGCAAGTGATGGAAGTCCATCCGTCCGTGCCGGCAAAAACGGTTCCGGAATTCATCGCCTATGCAAAGGCCAATCCGCACAAGCTCAATATGGCATCCGCCGGCAACGGCAGCGTGCAGCATGTCGCGGGCGAACTGTTCAAGATGATGACCGGCGTGGATATGGTTCATGTCCCGTACAAGGGCGCCGGAACCGCGCTGGTCGATCTGCTCGCCGGTCAGATGCAGGTCATGTTCGACACCACGCCGGGCTCGATCAATCATATCCGGTCCGGTCAACTGCGCGCGCTCGCGGTGACGACGAAGTCGCGGATTGATGTGCTGCCGGATTTGCCGCCGATCGCCGATTTTGTTCCCGGCTATGAGGCAAGCCAGTGGTACGGCCTGGCTGCGGCGAAGAATACGCCGGCAGACGTTGTCGCCAAGCTCAATCGGGAGGTTATCGCCGCGCTCGCCGATCCGGCCATGAAAGCGCGGCTCGCCGATTTCGGCGGCACGCCGTTTCCGGGTTCGCCGGCAGAGTTTGGCGAACTTATCGTCAAGGAAACCGACAAGTGGGCCACGGTGGTGAAGTTCTCCGGCGCGACGGTCGATTGATGCGGCGCGCCGAATGACGACGGTTGCCACGCCTGCCGAGATCATTTCTTTTTGGCGCGATGCCGGGCCGGACAAGTGGTTCAAGAAAGACGAGGCTTTCGATCGCGAGATCGTCACGCGGTTTCGGTCGTCGCACGAAGCGGCCTCGCGTTGCGAACTCGCCGGCTGGCAGGACACGGCGGACGGTGCGCTCGCGCTGCTGATCCTGCTCGATCAGTTTCCACGCAATATGTTCCGCAGCAGCGCGCACGCCTTTGCCACCGATCCGCTAGCGCGCGCGGTGGCGGCTCACGCCCTGGCGCGGGGCTTCGACCAGGCGACGGGGCACGCCTTACGGCAGTTCTTCTATCTGCCGTTGATGCATTCGGAGGTCTTGGTGGATCAGGATCGTTGTCTGCAGCTTTATGAAAAATACGGCGATGCCGACACGTTGAAGTTCGCCAACATCCACCGCGATATCATTGTGAAATTCGGCAGGTTCCCGCACCGCAATCAGCTGCTCGGCCGCGTCACCACTCCCGCCGAAGAGGAATTCCTCAAAAACGGCGGTTTCGCCGGGTGACCGCAAGTCCGGCACCTGGTCAGTCAGGCGCCGGGGTCCGCAACCTTACTGCGCCTTGAGCGAAGGCGGCGGATCGACCGGGCTGGTTTGTGCCGTTGCCGGCACGTCGTTGGTCGCGGTGCGAAATTCATCGCCCCCTGAGCGATAGACGATGATGCCCGCTGCGAAAAAGGCGAACAGCACGGCTGCCGCAAACCAGTATCCCACCGAATCCGCGTGAGATTTGAATTCAGTCCCGTTCTCAAGGCCGTAGGGGCGGTAGTCGAAGCCCTGATGTTGGTTGTCCTGCTTTTCCATTTGGTCCTCCATTGGCGAAGGCAAAGGAACAACGCGGAACTCTCTTGTCGTAACGCTGGGGCAGATATGCAAAAGTCACAAGAGTCACTTGGGAATAGTAGAATCGTCCCAAGGGCCCCATACCCATGTAACCCGGTTGGGTCTATTCTTGTTCCAATGAAAAATTTGCGGCGCCGCCTGGGCGCCCTCGGGGGAGGGTGAGATGTCCGACGAAACGATTCCGCGCCGCAAATTTCTGGTTGGAGCGGGCCTCGCCGGCGCTGCCGCAACCACCGGCCTGGCGCAACCGGCAGCCGCCGAAGAAGCCCATGCGCAGGCGGCAGGACAAGTGGCGGCCACCCCGGCGCCGCAAGCCGAGCCGTTGCTCTATCTCAATGAGACCGAACATGCGTTCGTCGTGGCGGTGGTCGATACCATCATCCCCGCCGACGAATTGTCGCCGTCGGGCAGCCAATGCGGCTGCGACACCTACATTGATCGGCAACTGGCGAGCGCGTGGGGCGGCGGCGCCAAGATGTATCGCGCCGGGCCTTACCTCAAAGGCAAGCCGGAACAGGGTTACCAGCTTCCGCTTACGCCGGCGGAATTCATCTCCACCGGGATTGCCGCGGCAAATGCCTGGGCGCGCAAGACCTACGCCATGGATTTCGACCGGCTCTCACCCGACAAACGGATCGAAGCCCTCAAGGCCATGGAAGAGGGCAAGGCAGATTTAGGCAATTTGAGTTCCCGTGCCTTCTTTGCCCGCCTGCTGACGCTGACCATGGAAGGCTTCTTCGGCGATCCGGCCTACGGCGGCAATCGCAACAAGGCGTCGTGGAAGATGCTCGGCTTTCCCGGGCTGCCGGCGACCTACGCCAACGTCGTCGAGGAGTATCGCGACAAGCGCTATTCCGCACAGCCGAAGTCCATGGCGGACTTTTCGTAGGGGAGGCGGACATGGTGACGCGATTAAAAGAAGTCGATGCGGTTACGGTCGGCCTCGGTTGGACCGCCGCAATCCTCGCCCGCGAACTGACCAAAGCGGGCCTGAACGTCGTTTCCCTGGAGAAGGGGCCGGACCGCATACCGGGCCAGGATTTCACCATCCCCGCGGTGCGTGACGAAGTGCGCTATGCGCAGCGTCTCGAGCTGATGTGGGACAATTCGATCGACACGCTGACTTTCCGCAATTTCGGCAATGAACAGGCGCTGCCGATCCGCCGGATCGGCGCTTTCCTGCCGGGCGAGGGCGTCGGCGGTTCCGGCATCCACTGGGGCGGCCTGCATTGGCGCTTCCTGCCGTCGGATTTCCGTATCCGCAGCGCGATCAGCGAGCGCTACGGCGCCAGCAAGATCCCGGACGACATGACGATCCAGGATTGGCCGGTCAGCTATGATGAGCTCGAGCCGTTCTACGACCAGTTCGACAAGATTTGCGGCGTATCGGGCAAGGCCGGCAATCTGCGCGGCCAGAAAATCGACGGCGGCAATATCTTCGAAGGCCCGCGCCACGACCACTATCCGAACCAGCCGATCAAATCGAGCAGCGCTGGCCTGCTGTTCGGCGATGCCGCCAAAAGTCTCGGCTATCACCCGTTCCCGGCGCCGATCGCGATCGCCAGCAATGCCTATACCAATCCGGAAGGCGTGGCGTTAGGCGCTTGCGAATATTGCGGCTTCTGCAACCGCATCGCCTGCGAGACCAATGCCAAGGCGTCGGCGAACTCCACCATCCTGCCGGCGCTGCGGCTTGACCCGAAATTCGAAATCCGCACCCGCACCTTCGTCACCAAGCTGAACTACGACAAGGCGGCGAAGCGGGTGGTGAGCGTCACCTACACCGATCTTCGCAACGGTGAGGAATACGAGCAGCCCGCCAATATCGTGCTGCTGACCTCTTACGTGTTCTCCAATGTCCAGCACATGCTGCTGGCCGGCATCGGCGAGCCATACGATCCGGCCACCGGCAAGGGCGTCATCGGCAAGAATTACGGCTATCAGTTTGAGGCCGGCGCCAGCGCATTCTTCGAAAACCGGGAAATGAATCCGTACTGGGGCTCAGCCGGCATGGGCGTCGCCATTGACGATTTCAACGGCGAAAGCTTCGACCACGGCAATCTCGGCTTCTTCGGCGGCGGCTACATTATGGGCAGCACCGCAAGCGCGCCGCCGATCGCCGGCCGCACCGTGCCGCACGGGACGCCGGAATGGGGCTCCGAATGGAAGCGCGCGACGGTGAAGTGGTACTACCACGCCGCCCGCTTCAATACGCAGGGCTCGGTCTATGCCAATCGCGCCAACTATATGGACCTCGATCCCACCTACAAGGATGCCTTCGGCCGGCCGCTGATCCGGCTCACCTACAATCCGCCGGACAACGAGTTCAAGATGTCGGCCTTCCTGCTCAACAAACTCGAAGGGGTGATCAAGGCGATGAACCCGACGAGTTACGACATGCATCCGCGGCCGAAGACCTTCACCGTCGTGCCGTACCAATCGACTCACAATACCGGCGGCACGATGATGGGAAGCGATCCGAAGTCGAGTGCGGTCAATCGCTACCTGCAGTCATGGGACGCCCATAATCTTTTCATCCAGGGCGCTTCGGTGTTCCCGCAGCAGCATGGCTACAATCCGACCGGCACGCTGGGCGCGCTGGCGTATATGTCGGCCAAGGCAATCACACAGAACTATCTCAAGAATCCGGGCCCGCTGGTTCACGCCTGAACCGGCGGCAGGGGGAGGAAAAATGCGAAAAGTGACTCTGTGCGCGGCGATCGGCGCCGCAGTGACAAGTGTTGTTGTCGTAACGCAGGCGCTCGCGGCCGACGCCAACCACGGCAAACAGGTTTTTGCGCAATGCGCCGCCTGTCACAGCGACAAGCCGGATGCGATCGGGCCGAGCCTTAAGGGCGTCTATGGCCGGAAGTCTGGCTCGCTGGCCGATTTCCGGTATTCCAACGCCATGATGCGGGCCAACCTGACCTGGGACGACGCCAGCCTGCACGCCTACATCAGGGACCCGCAGGCCAAGATAGCGGGCAATCGCATGCCGTTTGGCGGGCTTACCAGCGACCAGGATATCGACGACGTGACCGCTTATCTGAAGGATTACAAATAGCTACGGCCGGACCGCGACGGCCATAGAAAATCCCCTTTGGATCATGTAGAGACCGCCCCGGCTGCCTATATACAGGCGGGCGGCAGGCGGAAATCACGATGACAAGCGTTATTATTGTTATTCATCTCATGCTGGTCGTTTCCCTGATCGGCGTGGTGATGCTGCAAAAGTCCGAGGGTGGCGGTCTGGTCAGCTCGACCAGCGGCTTCATGACCGGCCGTGGCACGGCCAACGTCCTGACCCGGACCACGGCGCTGCTTGCCGCCGGCTTCTTCCTGACCAGCCTGGCGCTGTCCTGGCTTGCCGGTTTCGACCGCAAGCCCGCTTCGATCATCAATCCCGGCGGCAGCACCCAGGAGGCGCCGGTCAGCCTGCCGACCGCACCACTGAGTTCAGGCGGCGGCGTTCTCAATCAGCTCAAGGGCGGCGGTCCGGCGGCGCCGGGGGCTGCGCCGGCGCCAAGCGGTCCGCAGGTTCCGGAATCGAAGTGATTTTCGGCCTCTGCGATCCGGTTTCGGCGCTGCTTGAGGAACCGGGTCGAAGTCCTTGTTGCGTTGCGTTTTACTGAGCTGGCTGTGGATCGTTTACGATGCGCAGCAGATATTCCATAAATTCGCTCGTCGAATCGTAAAAGGAGCGGTAAGCGTTAGGTCCCATGGCGCGGTACATATTCATCACCGGCGGCGTGGTGTCCTCACTTGGCAAGGGTCTCGCATCAGCAGCGCTCGGCGCGCTGTTGCAAGCCCGCGGCTACAAGGTCCGCCTCCGCAAGCTTGATCCCTATCTCAATGTCGATCCGGGCACGATGTCGCCGTATCAGCACGGCGAGGTGTTCGTGACCGACGACGGCGCCGAGACCGATCTCGACCTCGGCCATTATGAGCGGTTCACCGGCCGGCCGGCGACGCGGTTCGACAACATCACCACCGGCCGCATCTACCAGGACATCCTGACCAAGGAGCGGCGCGGCGATTATCTCGGCGCCACCATTCAGGTCATTCCCCACGTCACCAATGCGATCAAGGATTTCATTCGCGACGGTAACGAGGGTTTCGACTTCGTGCTGTGCGAGATTGGCGGCACGGTCGGCGACATCGAAGGCCTGCCGTATTTCGAAGCGATCCGGCAGATGGGCAACGACCTGCCGCGCGGGCATGCGATCTATATCCATCTGACGCTGATGCCGTTCATCCCGAGCGCCGGCGAACTCAAGACCAAGCCGACCCAGCACTCGGTGCGCGAGCTGCGCGCCATCGGTATCCAGCCCGATATTCTTTTGTGCCGTACCGATCGCGAAATCCCGGTCAGCGAGCGCAAGAAGCTGGCGCTGTTCTGCAATGTGCGCGAAAGCGCGGTGATCGAGGCGCGCGACGTCGACAATATCTATGCCGTGCCGGAGGCCTATCACGCCGGCGGCCTCGACGACGAGGTGCTGGCCGCATTCGGCATCCAGAATCCGCCGGCGCCCGACCTCGCCACCTGGCACCTGATCAACGAGCGCATCCGCAATCCGGAAGGTAATGTCACTATCGCCATTGTCGGCAAGTACACCGGCATGAAGGACGCCTACAAATCGCTGATCGAGGCGCTCTCCCACGGCGGCATTTCCAACAAGGTGAAGGTCAAGCTCGACTGGATCGAGAGCGAGGTTTTCGAAAACGAGGATCCCGCACCCTTCCTCGAGCATGTCGACGGCATTCTGGTGCCGGGCGGCTTCGGCCAGCGCGGCGCCGAAGGAAAGATCCTCGCCGCCCAGTTCGCTCGCGAGCGCAAGGTGCCGTATTTCGGCATTTGCTTCGGCATGCAGATGGCGGTGATCGAGGCGGCGCGGAATCTCTGCGGCATCGAGCAGGCCAACTCGACCGAATTCTTGCCGACCAGCGAGCCGGTGGTCGGCCTGATGACCGAGTGGATGAAAGGCAACGAGTTGCAGAAGCGTGGCGTCGCCGGCGATCTCGGCGGCACCATGCGGCTTGGCGCTTTTCCGGCGGTGCTGCAGCGCGGCAGCAAGGTTTCCGATATTTATCAGTCGACGGAAATCTCCGAGCGCCACCGCCACCGCTACGAGGTCAATACTGCCTACAAAGACCGCCTCGCGCAGCACGGTATGCGGTTTTCGGGCATGTCACCCGACGGATTGCTGCCGGAAATCATCGAGTTCGAGGACCATCCGTGGTTTATCGGCGTGCAATTCCATCCCGAGCTGAAATCGCGCCCGTTCGCGCCGCACCCGCTGTTCTCGTCTTTCATCGGCGCCGCAGTGGAGCAGAGCCGGTTGGTGTAATATTCTTGCCGGCATTTCCGCTTGCGGCACTTCCAGAAGCCGGAAAGATCGCTGACCTCACGCACTGCCGACTGACAAATTAGGAGAGGGAATCCGATGTTGTACGAGTACCGCATTTACCGCTGCATTCCGGGCCGCCTGCCGGCATTGCTCAAGCGGTTCGAGGAGCAGACCCTGAAGATCTGGGAAAAGCATGGCATCAAGCAGGCCGGATTCTGGACCGTGCTGGTCGGCGACGGCAGCCAGGACCTGCACTACATGCTGGCCTGGGAATCGCTCGCTGATCGCGAAAAGAAGTGGAATACCTTTCAGGCCGATCCGGCCTGGCACAAGGCCCGCGACGACAGCGAGAAAGACGGGCCGATCATCGCCAATATCACCAGCTCGTTCATGCGGCCGACCGCGTTCTCCGCGGTGAAATGAACCGCGGTTGACCCGGATTGCCGCGCCCTTCATGGTCCGCGGCGAGGACGCTGATGGCCGCGAAGCCCAATTCCGTTGTCACGATCGGCAAGGCGCGTTTCGGCAATAAGCTGCCGCTCGCGCTGATTGCAGGCCCGTGCGTGCTGGAAAGCCGCACGCACGCCTTCGACATGGCCGGCGCGCTCAAGGAAATGACCGCGAAGCTCGGGATCGGCTTCGTCTACAAGACTTCGTTCGACAAGGCGAACCGGACTTCGGCAAAAAGCGCGCGCGGCCTGGGCCTCGACAAGGCGCTCTCGATCTTCGCCGAGCTGCGCAAACAACTCGGCGTGGCGCTGCTGACCGACGTGCATGAGCCGGATCAATGCGTGGCCGTGGCTGAAGTTGCCGACGTCCTGCAAATTCCCGCGTTCCTCTGCCGGCAAACCGATCTTCTGATCGCCGCCGCCAGGACCGGCCGTGCGGTCAACGTCAAGAAAGGCCAGTTTCTCGCGCCGTGGGACATGGCCAACGTGGTCGACAAGCTGACTGGCGCCGGCAATCGCAACGTGCTGGTGACCGAGCGCGGCGCATCGTTCGGCTACAACACGCTGGTGTCCGATATGCGCGCACTGCCGGAGCTGGCGAAGTCCGGCGCGCCGGTGATCTTCGACGCAACGCATTCGGTGCAACAGCCGGGCGGGAAGGGCACCTCGTCGGGCGGTGAGCGCGAGTTCGTTCCGGTGCTGGCGCGGGCGGCGGTGGCCGTCGGCGTGGCCGGAGTTTTCATCGAAACCCACCAGAATCCGGACAAGGCTCCGTCCGACGGGCCAAACATGATCCCGCTCAAGAACCTGACGCCGCTTCTCGAGCGGTTGATGAAATTCGACGCGCTGGCCAAAAAGGCTGGGTAAAGCCATTCCGCCCGTCCTTAGAATTGTCAGCCTGGTGATTTTCGCCTCGACGCTGTTTTCGCGCGCCGTCGATCCGGTCATTCCGAAGATTGCCGCCGACCTCGCGATTGATGTGAAGACCGCAGCGCTGCTCTCGACGGCGTTCACTTTTCCCTACGCCATCATGCAGCCGGCGCTCGGCACCATCGGCGATTTCTTCGGCAAGACCCGGCTGATGAATATCTGCCTCGCCGCGGTGGTGACGACGACGCTGATTTGCGCCTTTGCCAGCAATTTCACGCTGCTGGTCACCATGCGCATCATCGCCGGCGTTTTCGCAGGCGGCATTTTCCCAATCGGCATGGCGCTGGTCGGCGATCTTGTTCCGATTGAATCGCGTCAGGTGGCGATCGGCCGGCTGCTCGCCGTGGGGCTGACCGGAAATCTGCTCGGCGCGGTAATCTCGGGCGGCATCGGCGACCTGCTCGGTTGGCGCGGCGTGTTCTTTTCAATCGGCGGTTTCGGCCTGATCACCGCTGGGCTCGCGTTCTTTGCGTTCCGCGGCATGAATGTTGGCAAGCCGAAGCCGTTCAACGTTGCAGCGGCGATCGCAGGCTTCCGCGGTGTGTTTGCCGATCCACGCGCCAAGATCTGCTTCGGCTCGGTGTTCTTCGAAGGCATCGTCATCCACGGTATGTTTCCCTATGTCGCGGTGCTTCTGCTCGCGGCTGGCCTGACGAAATCGTCCTATGCCGGCCTCGTCATCGGCGGTTTCGGCTTGGGCGGGATTATCTTCTCGCTATCGTTGCCGTTTTTGGTCCTGCGCATGACCGAGCGGCAGCTCATTCTGACCGGTGCTGCCGGCGCTGCGCTATGTTTCATCCTGATCGCAGTCGGCCTGTCCTGGTACATCCAGGCCGCGGTGTTCGTGCTGTTCGGTTTGTCGTTCTACATGCTGCACAACAACATCCAGGTCCACGTCACCGACCTGTCGCAGACCGCCCGCGGTGCGGCCCTCTCGCTGCACTCAAGCGCATTCTTCACCGGGCAAGCGATCGGCCCGATCTATTACGGCTTTACCTTCGGCCATCTTGGCTTGCACATCCCGCCGTTGTTCGGCGCCGTCGTCATCGTGGTTGTCGGTCTGGTCTGTGCGCGGTTCCTGCGGTACCGGCGGCCGATGCCGGTGCGGATCGAGTAGCTGCGGTTCCCCGATTGGCCGCGACAAGCTTGCCCAAGCGGACCCTTGTCGGGGGCCGATAAATCCCTCACTATTGCTCCGAATATGGCTTGGGGTGCCGCGCGGAAAAAATGCGCGGCTGAGATCAAACCCATCGAACCTGTCTGGGTCATTCCAGCGAAGGGAGCCGCCACTGACGGACCATCGTTCTCATATCGGCAAGAAACTCGGCAACAAACCGCGCGTCGCGATCATTGGCGCCGGCGTGGTGGGCCTCGGCATTGCCTGGCGGCTCGCCGGCCGCGCTGCGGTGTCCGTGTTCGACCGCGGCAAGGCCGGCGCGGGGGCGAGCCACGCCGCAGCCGGAATGCTCGCAGCCTGTTGCGAAGCTGAACCGGGTGAGGAGGCGCTGGTTGCGCTTGGGCGCGAAAGCCAGGCGCGCTGGCCCGGCTTTGCCGAAGAACTGGAGCGGGCAAGCGGCATCGACGTCGCATTGCGCACCGAAGGCACCCTTGTCCTGGCGTTGACCGCAGATGACCAAGGCGAGCTCGCGCATCGCCTGGAATTTCAGCGGCAAAAGCTTGATCTGCCTCTGGAATGGCTCTCCGCAGCGGCCACGCGGGCGAAGGAGCCGCACCTCGCCGGCAAGCTCGCCGGGGCTGTGTTCAGCCCGCAGGATCATCAGGTCGATAACCGGAAATTGGTGCAGGCGCTGCGCATTGCCGCCGAGGCCGCGGGCGTTGCCATCCACGAGCATCGGCCGGTGACGGAAATCACGGTGCAGGGCGGCCGTACCACCGGCGTCATGTTCGAGGATGGCGCGAGAGAGACAGCCGATATTGTCGTGCTCGCTGCCGGCGCGTGGTCGCGGGGCATTGCCGGATTGCCGCCGGATCGCCGTCCGCCGGTGCGCCCGGTGAAAGGCCAGATGCTGGCGCTGCGCATGGATCCCGGCGCGCCGTTGCTCAACCACGTGCTGTGGGCGCCCAGCGCCTATCTGGTGCCGCGCCGCGACGGGCGGCTGATTATCGGCGGCACTGTCGAAGAAAAAGGCTTCGACGAAACCATTACCGCGGGCGGTGTCATGGCGCTGCTCGACGCGGCCTGGCGGGCAGTGCCCGCAATCGAGGAACTGCCGATCGACGAAATCTGGGTCGGCCACCGGCCGGGCAGCCGCGACGACGCACCGATCCTGGGGCCCGGTCCGCTCGAAGGCCTGTTCTATGCCACCGGGCATCACCGCAACGGCATTTTGCTCACGCCGATCACCGCAGATGCGATGGCGCGGCTGGTGCTCGACGGCATCGCCGATCCGGCGATCAAGCCGTTCGGGCTGGAACGTTTTCTGCCGGCGCGTGCGGCTGAGTAGGAGCTTGTGATGGCAGCCGAAATCCGTGTGAACGGCGAGACCGAACCGCTGGCGGCCGCGACGCTTGAAGCCCTGCTGGCCGAGAAGGCGGTCGATACAGGCCAGCGCGGCATCGCGGTTGCGCTCAACGGCGCCGTTGTACCGCGCACTGCCTGGGCCGCCACCGCGCTGCATCCCGGCGACAGCGTCGAGATCGTGCGCGCGCGGCAAGGTGGCTAGAAAAAAGGCGGTTAGGAGAAAGACATGTCCGACACACTGGTCATCGCGGGTCACCAATTCCAGTCGCGGCTGTTTCTGGGTAGCGCCGGCTATCCAAACCGCAAGCTCATGCTCGATGCGATTGCCGCAAGCGGCACGCAGATGGTCACGGCCTCGATCCGCCGCATCAGTCTCGCCGGCGACGACGAGAGCCTGGTCGACCTCTTGGCCGGGCGGGTGAAATTCCTCCCCAACACCGCCGGTTGCCAGACCGCGAAAGACGCGGTGCTGACCGCCGAACTCGCGCGCGAGGCGCTCGACACCAATTGGGTCAAGCTCGAGGTCATCGGCGACCGCGAATTGCTTTACCCGGACGTCGAGGAACTGGTGCGGGCCACGCAGATCCTGGTCGCGAAAGGCTTCATCGTGCTGCCGTATTGCACCGAGGACCCGGTGACTTGCCGCAAATTGGCCGATGCCGGCGCCGCGGCCGTGATGCCGCTCGGCTCGCCGATTGGTTCCGGGCTCGGTATCTGCAATCCGCATCTGATCGAGCTGATATGCAGCCGTTCTCCGGTGCCGGTGGTGCTCGATGCCGGGATCGGCACCGCCTCCGATGCGACGCTCGCCATGGAACTCGGCTGCTCCGCGGTGCTGATCAATACCGCGGTATCGAAAGCACGCGATCCCACGCTTATGGCGCGTTCGATGCGCGCCGCGGTCGAGGCCGGCCGGCTGTCGCGGCTTGCCGGCCGCATTGCCAAACGCATGCACGCCGAGCCGTCGTCGCCGCAATTCGGTTTGGTTGGAACGTGAGCCGCCGCGCGGGCGTTCTAAAGGAAACGTGACATCGCGAACACGATGTGAGTCATTTCGACGCGCGTGCGCGTTTGTTTTGTTGCGATTACGTCAGAATCAGATCAGATTTATGTCGCGTGATAAAATAATTTCGCAGCTCAGACAATGAGGGCAAGTCATGTCGGCGGAAACGCAAGTTCAGGCACCGCGTGCTCGTGTGATTGTCATCGGTAATGAGAAGGGCGGTTCGGGCAAGTCTACGGTAGCAATGCATCTTGCCATTGCGCTGCGCAAAGCGAACCGCAAAGTCGCCAGCCTCGATCTCGACTCCCGCCAGAAGACTTTCACCCACTATATCGAGAACCGGCACGCTTGGGCCCAGCAAACCGGGCTCAATCTCGAGATTCCGGACCATCGCTATTTCATCGAGAACACCGACCATCCGACTGCCGAGGACGAGGCCGCCGATGGCAACGCTTTGGTCGACCAGATCAATGCGCTTGCCGAATTCCACGACTTCATCGTGATCGATACGCCCGGGCGCGAGAGCTATCTCGGCCGGTTGGCGCATTCCATTGCGGATACGCTGATCACGCCGATGAACGACAGCCTGGTCGACCTCGATGTGCTGGGCACGATCGACCGCGACACCATGAAGGTCACCGGCCCGAGCCACTATGCGCAGATGGTCCAGGAGGCGCGCGGGCTGCGGAATCTGCGCGACAATGCCACTTGCGACTGGATCGTTTTGCGCAACCGGCTGTCGACGCTGGCCTCCCGCAATACCCGCGTGGTCGGCCAGGCGCTGCAGGATTTATCGGAAATGTTGCATTTCCGGTGTGTCGAAGGCCTTGCCGAGCGTGTGATCTTTCGCGAGTTCTACGCCCGCGGCTTGACGGTGCTCGACAATCTCGACGCCAGGACGCTCGGCGTGCGGCCGTCGTTGTCGCATGTCACCGCGCGGCTGGAGATCGAGGCGTTGCTCGGCGCCTTGGGACTTGGCTGGGCGCCGCCGGCCGGCGGCACGATCGAGGACAAGCGCGACGCGGCCTGAGGCCGGCAGAGCCTGAATTCGATTTAGGCGAGCATCTCCCGCACCATGGGAATGACGCGAGTGCCGTAAAGCTCGATGCTGCGCATCAGCTTGTCGTGCGGCAGCGTGCCTGAACTGTATTTCATGTCGAAGCGGGCGATGCCGAGCGCTTTTGCGGTCGTGGCAATGCGCCGCGCGACAGTTTCCGGCGCGCCGCAATAGAGTGAACCGCCGTCGGCTTCGGAATCGAAATGCGCCCGCGTTGCCGGCGGCCAGCCGCGCTCGGCGCCGATGCGGTCGCGCATCGCCTTGTGATGCGGCCAAAGCTCTTCGCGCGCCTGATGGTCGGTATCCGCGACATAACCGTGCGAGTGCAGGCCGATCGGCTTCACCGGCTTGCCGAGCTGCACGAAAGCGCGGCGGTAGAGGTCGACATAAGGCGTGAAGCGCTTCGGATCGCCGCCGATGATCGCGAGCATCAGCGGCAGATCGTAACGCGCGGCGCGGACGACCGATTCCGGGCTGCCGCCGACGCCGATCCAGGTTTTCAGCTCGCCGCCTTCGAGGGGAGGGAACACGCGCTGATTGGTCAGCGGCGAGCGGGTGGTCCCGGTCCATGTCACCGCTTCATTGCGGATCAGCGCGACGAACAGGTCGAGTTTCTCCTCGAACAGCTGCTCGTACTGCCGCATGTCAAAACCGAAAAGCGGGAATGACTCGGTGAACGAACCGCGCCCGACGGTGATCTCGGCGCGGCCGCTGGATGCGGCATTGAGCGTCGAGAACCGTTCGAACACCCGCACCGGATCGTCGGACGACAGCACCGTCACGGCGGAGCCGAGCAGGATGCGCTTGGTCCGGCCGGCAATGGCGGCCAGCACGACTTCCGGCGCCGATATCGCAAAGTCCGGGCGATGATGCTCGCCGACGCCGAAAGCCTCGATGCCGAGCTGGTCGGCCAGCACCGCCTGCTCGATCACCTCGCGGATGACCGGGGCGTGCGCCGGCGGTTTGCCGTCCGGTCCGGCGGTCACGTCGCCAAAGGTGTCGAGGCCGAATTCAATTGTCTGGGGCATCAGTGTCGAGGCTGCAGAAAAGTGAGGAGAGCCGAAAACTTGACGTCTATGTTTACGCTATTGGCGGCAGCGAATGCTAGGTTTGTGCGGGAGTGCTTCGGATGGCTTTAGACCGGTAAGGACGACATGGCAGTGCGAGGGCGATTGAAGAGGCAACGCGAAATTGAGGAATGGTTTACCAAATTTGGATGACCAGCCCTGGGTCTTACAATGTGTTCAGATCGAGAAAATACATTCGTCCAACCTGAAACAGGGGTAGAGACGAATGTTCCGACAACTCAAGAGTGTTCTTACGGCAATCAGCGTCATGGCCGTACTAACCGGCTCGGCCCATGCCAGCCCGAATTGCGTAAAGGGCCAAAAGCCTTTCGCGCTCGCAAACGACACCATGGTTTGGACGATCTATGCTGCTCCTGGATCGGAATGCATCCAGGGACTTCGTTGGTCCTACATGCAGATATCCGACGTTTCGGTTTCGAAGGCCCCGACAAAAGGCAAGATCGTCATGGTCGGCCCCGGGTTTCGATATTTTGCAGATTCCAAAGAATACGGAACTGATAGCTTCACGTTAGTGGTCGAGGGAAGGAATCGATTTGCTGCGGCAGGAAAATCTACCTTGGAGATTGTGGTAAAGCCGAATCCACCAGTTGAAATGGTGGTTGGTGCATTGTCTCAGCGGCCTTGATCTATTAGCTTCCCTCGCGTCAGTCGCACTGACTGGTCGACGTCGCTATCGCGCCCGATTGCACCCGTGCAATCGGGCGTTGCCTTGCGCGAAGACTTTTGCAGGGTCGATCACCTCGTAATATTCGATACCTGCTTCGATACTGGAGAGGTCCTCCGGTAAAGGGCGCGCTGACGCGCGTGATTTTGCCAAAAAAGCCTCGGTCCTTGGAACCAGGGCAGATAACGTTTGGGGGACCGGACATGATCCACGCCGATAGCATTATAAAACAGCAAAAGAGAGTAAAGGTTTTTACCAATCCAGCCGTGAGCATTTTTTGAATGCTGGGTTTGTGCTGTTTTGCACATGCTGGCAATGCAAATCGAATGTAAAATGTAAGATCGCAGGCAATGTGAATATTTAAATCCTGACGTCGCGGATGGAGGAGAGTGGGGGAATCCGTAGACTTTTTTGCAGATTGCAAGTGGCCGGCTAATGATGGTTGTGAACGAAAAGAGTCAAAAGGGTTTATGGGACACCGCTCCTGTCGCGGCGCGCCTTTATTCAGGCCGCAGGGAGGGAGTTATCGTGCGGGAAGGCGAGATGATCAGAGCCCTCAATCCGGCGAGACCGGATCTCGAAGGTCACAGTGGTTTTTCCTGGGGATCCGCCAGTCCATCGGGAAAGCGCCTCGCCATGGCTTTGCTGAAAGACGCACTGGAAGACGAAAAACGCGCCGCTGAATTGGCAGACGCTTTCAATGCGCGTGTCATTTCGATCTTGCCGGAGCGCTGGACGATGACACGTGAGCGCATTTTATCTTACACGGACGTGATGTCCCGTGAGAAAATCGACCAGAGCCTGCTAGGCATTTCTCCTGCAACGCCCAAGCCTCTTTGATTTTCCGATATCACTAAACGGCTGCGCCCCCGGGGTTGGCTGAATCGCTTTTCCGAACTAGCCGACGGAAAACTTGGGCATTTGCGCGAGGCGCCAAGCCAGCTGTGGAGATTGACGTCAGCGGCTCAATAGGGGCTGCCTGCTAGGGGCGTTGCTCTCGGGGACCCGTTAGGGGCTTTAATCGGCATTTCGTGACGCCAATCACAGCCCTAGATGGCGATCCGGCGTATTCCTCTATTCAGAGGGATGGAGAACAACCATGCATGCGCTGATCAACGATAGTAGTGCAATGGGATTTCTGGCTTCCGGTTTGGTACTTGCAGCCTTTGGCATGAAGGACATCGTCCATTTGCGGACAGTCGCGATCTGCAGCAATTTTGCATTCATAGCTTACGGTTTGGCCCTGGGCCTGACACCCGTCTGATGCTGCACGTCATCCTGTTGCCGTTGAATTGCTGGCGGCTGGCTGAAGCATCACGAGTTATGGCTCCGATCGAGCGAGCAATGCCGAAAATTGGAGCAAGCGCTTGATGTAGGGAGCGGTCGCCAACGTTCCGCCTTTTGAATTCCTTTGCCTGTCCGGACCCGTCGTCCAGTAACGGCCCCGCTCAGCGATAAAAGTCGACCGTCAGAATTGCTTCGTCCAGGGGTATGCCGGTCAATCGACTTTTCAACGCGGCATCCTCGTCACGTCCCACGCCTATCGTGGCGATCTTGCTTCGCCCCGCGATGATCGGGGTCAGGAAATTTCGAAAGTCCTGCATAGCGGCTGCATCTTCGGATCTGTCATTGTGCCCGGAGATGACAAACACTGTGTCATAGTGGCGGCCTGATTTAGTACATTGCTGTACGTCGAAGAAATACTGCGCGCACCAATCTGCCGGCGGATCTTTAAGTATCCAGGGCGTGACAGGCTCGATAGAGACCACGAGTACGCTGCCTTGCTTATTCTGATTGATAAAATTCAGGATGGTTTGATAGGGAATGACCAAGTTGCGCTTGAACGGGTGGGTGCCAAAGTTGGTGTTAGCGATGCTTGAAATAGACGCCGCCAGCCCGAGAGAAAGCAGCACGAGGACGCGTCCGGCATGGCCTTGCCGTAATTGATCATCGAAAAACAAGGTGAGCAATGCAGCGACTACCGGCGCGAGATAGAGAAACGAGCGCGGCTTGCCAAAGCCGGCCAAAACCATGGGCACGATTGCGATCAACATCAGCAACAATAAATGCGCTGGATGGCTGGGGTGTGTTCGATTGATTGCCGAGCATGAGGCGATTGCGGCAATGACAACGACGGGAACGACGATCCAGGCCTGGCTTACGCCAAGTGTTTCTCCGCCGAAAAAGCCCAATATGTCGGTTGGTATGGCGATGATGGCAGAGCCAAACTGCGCCTGCACAGCCCCAAACCGTTGTACAAGAAGTGAATAGGCTGAGTAGATGCCGAGACTCGCGCCGCAAGCGGCTAGAAACCAAAAGGTGAGATCAAACGACCAGCGAAACTCGCGCTGGAGGCAGTATCGGTACACCATCACTGCCGGAACAATGAGCGTCGCAAGCAGGTTTGTCGAAGCGGAAAGTCCGAGTACCGCGCCCGAGCACAGTTGCGATTTGCCGCTGTGGGACAGATAAAGCGTGACGAATAAAGCAATGAATAGAGCGAACAAAGGATACCAGCGCAACGCGTCGCCTTGACTCACCGCAAGTGGACTGAGCCCAAACAGGAGCACTGCAATCGTTCTGATCGGGAGCGAGTTTGACGTCCGATTGCGCTGCGCAGTCCACATCAAGCCGAGCAGTTGAAATAACATGAGGGCAGCAGCGGTCATCGCCAGGCTGCACAGCCGCATCCCCGCATCGCTCAGCCCCAGGTGACGGAGACCGTAAAACACCAGGTAGGAGAGCGGCGGATGCGAGTCTTCGGTCGCAGGAAAGACGGTCAGAAGCGAGAACGCAGACCGCTGTCCAATGAGCAAGAGCGTGTAAGTCTCGTCATCGAACGGAAATCGCCACACCCGGCCGGCCAGCAGGCTTACGCATATAAACAAAAACAAGGTCGAAGCCAGATCAGCCCGGTGCGCCCACGCGTGGGCCAAGTAGCTGGACGTACTGCAGCCTGTCGGGGCCGAATGAGGGTCGCCTTTAACCAGAGCTTGCGCCAAATTCCTATTTTCCGACTTGTGGCATTGGCCCAGTTTTCACATGCGAATCTGGACGCTGCAAGTTGGTCAGTTGGCTTAACTCGCGGCAGCCCGGAGCGTTAACCGCAACAGCAAAAGCAACTTTGCGGTCCGATGCGCGTCCCCTTAGCCCGGAGTACGCGACAGCGCAGGGCCTGCGACCGAGTCTGTCGGAAGCTGCGGTGACGCAGCTCATGGGAGAACCGAAAAATTCTCGGCTTTATCGCGGCTGGTGGACGCTGTCTTACACCAACTTGTCCTGGTGTGGTTTGGTAGTCAGCATCCCGCAAACCGGCTTCAGCAATAATCATTCGATTCGCTCGATTTGCGTCAACTACAGCGCCTCCTCGTCGCACCGTAGGCGCGTTGGTCGAAATTGAAGCGCGGCCTGGTCTACCCGGTGTATCCGAGCGTTTCGACTCTCTCATGTATCGCCATCTGTGGATAATTCTGCTGCGTCGCGCGGCGATCTGATGGCCATAAGGTAAGGTGCTGCGTGCAAGTGAATGAAGAAACAAGCACCGTTAATCGGTGGGGCTATTGGGCGACGGCTGCGTGGGCGGTCCTCGCCATTCTTGCCGGGCAATTTGTTGCGTTGGCCGGTGTCGTTTATTGGCGCGCGGGCACGCTCGAGGCGATCCTGCAAACCCCGTTTGACGGCAAGCTGGTGACGCTGTTCGTCCTGTTATCCAACCCGATCACCATTGCGCTGTTGTGGCTTGCGGCGCGGCTTTCGAAGTCGAATGCCGCCGATTATCTCGGTGTGCAATGGACGCAAAGCCGCTACGTTGCGATCGGGCTCGTCTTGCTGGTCGCTCTGATTGCGCTTACCGACGGCGTTCTCTATCTGTCAGGGCGCGCGCTAGTGACGCAATTCCAGCTGCAATCTTATAACACGGCTACTGCCGAGGGCTGGCGATTGCCGATGCTGATCGCAGCGGTCATCTTCGCTCCGGCCGGCGAAGAAATCGTGTTCCGTGGATTTTTGTTTCGCGGCTTCGTGACCTCGGACCGTTCGGCGTGGCCCGCGATCATCGTCATCTCCATTTTATGGGCCGCACTGCACGTTCAATACGATTGGGCCGGAATACTGCAGATTTTTGTAGTTGGCCTGTTCCTCGGCTGGATGCGCCTGGTCTCAGGTTCGGTGCTGCTGACGTTCCTGCTGCATGCCCTGTTCAATTTCGAGGGCACGCTGGAAACCGTGTTAGCGGTAAAATATTTCTCGTAACCCGAAGTCGGCAATTCGGTTTACCGCTTGCAGAGCCCGAGATTGACGGATGCGCCGCACACTAAAACCGGGGATAGCGCCGGTAGCCCCGGGGCGATGAGCAATAGGGGCCCAGTGCATTAACGGCGACAACGACGTCCGGCATCAGGAAGCAGCTCTGCGGCCAGATGCGCGCCGCGTATCCGTCACCATGCGCGCGATATTCGCGGATTATGCGAAGATCCGCGGCATTCGATGTCGCCATCGGTAATGTGGCGAGGAAAACAGCAAGAACAACGCTTTTTCTGATCATGTCGACTTCCACGCTGTCGCGCCACACAGCCGCCCGGCGATCACTATCTGCGGCCGCAGTTTAAGGCCTGATACGATCACGTCGCAAGGCATGGAGCCCCGGGGGAGCGGGAAGCAACCATCGCGTAGTTTCCGCGTTCAGTCTGTGGGGGAGAACAGGAGGAGCCTAGTGAAAAAGATCCCCACTCTAGCTGCCATCATTCTACTGGGTACGGCCGTTGCGGCCTACGCGCAGAAATCCCCCGGTGCTTCGGAATATACTCCCGGTGATAGCATGAAGGATCACTCCTTCAGCGGGTCAAACGACCGCGGCGCATCGCGATATAGTCCGGGCCACGAGCAGAAGACCCCGGGCGGCGCATCTGATTTGTCGCCAGGCGACAAGATGAATGACAAGCGCGGTCGTTGATCAATCAATTTGATTCGTGCTCCGGCCTAAAACTGGCCGGGGCATGCAAACCATGAAAACCATCCGTGCCAGCTTTGGCTTTAAGGAAAACAGGCCACCGCGCTCAACGGAACGCTAAGGTCCACCACAACTGCGTGCAGAGGAATGGTCACGGAGGCGGAAACTTGATGGCCGCAAGACTGCAGCGATGCGGTGAAAACCGGGGCACCCGCGCCGCTATATTTGCTCTGCGCATAGGCCTGGATAGCAGATGCATCGCCACATTGATTTGAGTTGACCGAGAAGCAACGAGCGGCTTGCTCGACGACCGTATGCAATCCAGCTGCGGAGTAAACCGCGATGCCACCATAAAGACCGCCAACGAGGAGAGCGCCAAGCGCGGGCAGGACGAGAGCGAACTCCACGGCAGTGGTGGCTCGCTTACAGCGCAACAGATCGTTTAATGGAATTCCGGGCATCGTTATCCCAGACGCATCCAGGTCGTCATCTGAATCGACGATATACCCCAAACCGCAATTACCGACGCTGGAAAAAGGGGTGCGTAGGAATAGCTCACGCCGACTTGAAGATAATCACCAGGCGCCGTGCTGGAGTTGCCGGCGGCTGAGCAATTTGCGGGTCTGGCCGAACCAACATCGCCCACAGATTGTAAAACGCCAGAGGAGTTGACACAGAAATATCCCTCTGTCGGGTAACCGGACGCCAAATTCACCGCGCTTCCAAGCGATGTACTTTGGACGGCTCCGGTGATTGCTACGTTTAACCCCGGGCAATTCAGAGTCGCCGGCAACATAGTGCTGGTGTCGTAACAAGTTTTCCAGGCGGCTTGCGCGCCGACCTGCGCGGCATTCTCCACTTCCATGCGCCGATATTCGTAGAGTCCGACGTCGACTGCATTGAGAAGGCCAATAACGAGTATCGCGGCCGCAATCGAGAATTCTATGGCGACGATACCGTGGATGTCGTCGCGGCAGCTTCGCAAAAGTTCGCAAATTCGCGTCATCGTCAATTGACCAGCATGCCGCGGCTTCCGCCTTTGGTCTGGTCGAGGCCTGCCTCTTTACATTGGCTATCATTCGCAAAGATGTCGCCGGTGCCGTTCACCGTGAGGTTGTCGACAACAAGCTCAAAGCAGTTCGCACCCTGGCTTGATTTATTGACCGCACCACTCAGGGTCACGCTGGAGTTCGGCAAATAAACCAGCCCACTGATGTTCCAGGTGGGGCTGTTCCCAGCCGCCGAAATGTCGATGTTTTTGGTCAAGCTTGGATCTTGATAGATTGCGATACCACTCCAGTCGCCGGATGTTGGCGCGGTAATGTCAAGCGTGCCGCCTCCGGTAGGTGCGTGCTCATAGTTGCCGGTGTTGGAGCCTGAAAAGATTACCGTGAGATTCGTGCCCTGGAATGTATACCCGTTGGTGTCCAGCTGACCGTTTTCAATCACGATCGTCGTATCGTTTACCGTGGTATTCCCGACCAGTTGCTGATCGCCGCAAAGCACTTTGGTGCCACCGGAAGTAACCGTTCCAGATAGCTGGTTCGATGCAGGCAAAGGAGGAGCATTTTTCGTCGTCGGCTCCTGCGGATAAGAACCGCCGCAGGTGTTGGTGGGGATGTTCGACGCTGACCCGGAAAATGGATCGCTGATCGCCGGAACATTCGAATTTTGCGCGATGCCGCACCCGTCATCCGTGCCGTGGGCGTCCCCGACTGTGGCGTTCAGATTATGCCCGGTGCACGATGCGCCGGTATTGGACATGACGTTGCAACCGTTGAGGTTGGCATTCGGCGCGCCGTGAGAGGTGATTCCCTGTTTGCCGCTGCCCGCCAGCGCCAACACACAGTATGTGTAGGCTTTGGTAACGGTCGCCACCGCAGTTGCGGTCAGGGTTGTCAGATGCTGGCTGTTGATGATCGTATCGCCGCCGTATCCGACGATCTGCGAGAAGAACAGCGGTACCTTGTCGGACACCGTCACTTGATAGCAGTTGGCCGAACAACCCATTGCTGTAGCGGGGTTCGTTGCGGCTACGTTGACCTGACCGTTGCCGTTTAAAAAGCCATACTGGCTGGTGACGCTTTGGGCTTCCGACGAATAAGTCAAGCCATTGTTGGTCGCAGCCGCTATGGCCGCCGAATCTGCGGCATTCTGCATGGCTCGCTGATGCAGGCGCCAATAGGATGATTCAGCAGCGAGACCCATCCCGCCGATCAGTACGGGCAGACACAAACCGATTGCGACGATCGATACGCCGCGTTCATCGCTGCAGAACTCGCGCAGCCATATGCGCGCTTTGTTCGCGACCATGAGATAGACCTGATTTTATCGACGGCGCAACTGGAGATACACGCGCCGCGCACCGTTCGAAGCCCATGCCTCAGGCTGAGTGAGTAGCACAGGTTTCTTTTTGCGGCCTTGATCAACTACTTAAAGTTTTTCGTTAATGCCGGTTGAAAACCGGAGCAGGAGAGGGCGTTCGCTCCGCCGCAGTGTTGGGTGCCGGAATTTTCTGCTCAGAGTGCGTCTTACCAGCGACGGTTTAGGTCAGACCAACCCCACGGCCGGTAATATCCGTAATAGGGCACGTCATACGGTCCATAATACCCGCGATGGTAATATGGATAGGGGTACCGGGGACGTCCGCACCAGCGGTAGCTACAGCCAACGGTCATCTTTTGGCTGAGTTCAGCTCCAACGGTGCGAAGTTGTGCTGGCGCAATGACTGCTGCTTCGGCCCGCGGTATTGCCGTTGGCAAAAGAGCTATCAAAAGGAAGACTGCAAGGGCAGTGCCACGCATTGATATTTTCTCTTCAAAAGTTGGACGAAGCGACATGAGTCGGATGTTACATCGATTTGGTGTAGATGGCACAACAGCAAATGAGCTTCGCCGCGACCAGTATTCTGCTGCACTCGTTCTGAACATCTGAAAACAAACTCGATCTAAAGAGCCTAACTGGGTCAATTGCTCCTTCGCATAGATGGAAGCAGCTCTCGCGCCGAGAATAAATCAATGCGATGCGCCTAGAGCACCATCAACTTGCAGTTTTTCCTGATCGCGCGCGCTGAAAGGCCGCGATAGGTCAGATAACCTGACCTAAAGGACTGCAACCCCTTGTATTGCCCAACATTCTCGGGCAGGTTTTCGAAGCGTAAAAAAATAATAAAATTTTTCGATGCGGTGGAACGTCGCAGGACTTAGGACGTTGCAACCACCGGGATAGACGGAGGTTCGCTCGTTTTCTCGTTTCGCGTTTTTGCAGCTACGGCCAGCGATGGCCGGAGAACGCTAGAGGTCTGTCAAGCGAGGCTTCGTGCCGCGGATGATGATTTTTGGCGGTTGGGCCATGTCTGACGCAAGCCATGTAGGATTTTCCTATCTGCATGTCTCACGTCAGCTTGGGAGTAAGGGGGCGTCGCTTGGGTTTGGGATAATCCGAACACAAGTCTTGCAACAGGGAGGTTGCGCTATGTCATTTGTTGAAAAGTGGAGAAGTGGACGAGTAGCAAGGCGGGCTGCCTATTTAGCAGCTGCGACCCTGCTAAGCGTGCCATGTTTGGCAGCAGCAGACGAAGTGTTCAAAGCCACTGACGGTGTGGCCATACCTACTTGGCCTGCTGCGGTAGGCAATGTTTCCTTCGATATTAGCTTTGTCGATCCACACATCCACACCTACGTTCTCGGCGATCGGACCAGTAAAGCGGTCGACGTGATCGACACGCATACGCTTAGCTTGAGGCAACTCACTGCTAACCCGCCATTCCAGGGTTTCACTGGAAACAACAATACGTCCGGTCCTGATGGGGTGATCATCATTCATCACTCTGAAGTGTGGGTTGGCGACGGCAACAGCACGGTCAAGGTGCTTAATCTCAGTAGCGGCGCTACTACGCATGTCATCTCGACGGGCGGCGTCAATCGGGCCGACGAAGAGTGCTTCGACGAAGCCGATAATCTGGTGATGGTAGCAAACAACGCGGACAACCCGCCGTTTGGCTCCATCATTTCCGCGAAAGACTATACGGTTAAGAGCAAGACTACGTTTACCTGGTCGACAAATGGCGCCGAGCAGTGCTCGTGGAGCCCACGGACCGGCAAGTTCTATATTACCGTCCCGGGCGTCAATACGCCTGATGATGGCACGGGCGAGGTGGATCAAATCGAGCCGACCACCGGTGCGGTCTTGAATCGCTGGCCGATCGACCCGACCAAGTGCAACACACCTCAGGGTACGGCGGTTGGCCCAGACCACCAGATCATGGTCGGATGTAACGACGCGAGTGGTAATACACCGACCTCCGGCATCATCATCGATGAAAGAGACGGCAGTATTATCGCCACGATTCCCAATGAGTCTGGCCCTGACGAAGTCTACTACAATGAAGGCGATGGCCAGTACTTCCTAGCGCGGTCGAGCGCCAGCGGGTCAAACGAGCTGCTTGGGGTAGTCGATGCAATAAACCCGGGCAACGGTGATCAATCGGTCAATCTCGGCCCAAAGGGCAAGGGAAGCGCGCATTCGGTTGCAGCCGATAGCGAAACCGGGCGTGTCTTTGTGCCAATTCCCAATGGCCTCTCCACGTGCAGCCAAGTCGGTTTATCCGACAACAGCGGGTGTATCGCGGTGTTCACGGCGAAGCATGACGATAAGCATGACTTCATCGTTCGTCGCGGCCAGGATGACCGCGACTGACTCTAGTCGGTAATGCAAGCTGACGCCGCGGCCATCATGGCCGCGGCGTTGATCGTTTTGCGTTGAGTACCCCGGCAATGCTTTTGCGAAAGCTATGGGCTGATTGTCAGGGAGTTGTTCTTCCCTATGTGGCGATCATGCTGGCTGTCATCATAGGCCTCGCGGCGCTAGCGCTTGACGGAAGCCGTTTGATGACGGTGCAGTCGCAGATGCAGAGCGCGGCCGATGCTCTGGCTCTCGCCGGCGCTGCGGAACTTGATCGCCGACCGGATTCGATCGTTCGCGCGCAAGCTGCTATCCGCGATCTCATAACCAATTCAGTAGCAGGCGCCGGCAACAGTCAGAATGCGCAGGTCAGCAGTATTGAATTCCTGCGGTCTTTGCCCGCAAATGACGATCTTCCGATTACTGACCGGAACCTGACGGACGATCCGACACAAGCGGCCTATGTGCAGATCACGGTCCAGCCGATCACGATGCGAACTATTCTTCCGGTGTCGTTATCTTCCGGCAGGAGTACCGTCGCCGTCGGGGCGCAATCGGTTGCAGGTTACGATCAAGTCATCTGCGACATGCCTCCCGTTCTGGTGTGCAATCCGTTCGAAAACTCGGGCATGAGCTACTCTCAGGCGACCGAGGCGCTTATTGAAGCGGACCAGAATCCGGCTGCGCACCGAAGGTTACTGCGGCTTGCCAGAAGCCAACAAAAAAATGGCGCCCTTCGCGCCGGCGACTTCGGCTATATCGCACCGGCCACGGGCTCAATGCCTTATAACGCATGCGGTCCGGGCGCTGGCCGAGGAATCCCGCAAGCGCTTGCCACTACACGAGTGCGTGCCTGTTTCCGGCTCAGCGGCGTCAATCTGGTTTCGAGCAATGATCAACCGGCAATGGACGGATTGAACACCCGTTTCGACATTTATGCGGGTAGCTTCAATGCCTGCCGCATCTACCCGCCTGATCTGAATGTGCGCAAAGGTTTTGCCGCTCCCGGAAACGTCAATTGGTGTCTCGCCACCCCGGCTGACGCAAATTGGCCAATGCCCGGCGCCGAGGCCACAGCTTTGCCTCCGGATCAGAATATGCTTCTGGCAAACCGGTCCTTTGCGCCCAATGTCTCGATCGGGAATGGGATTTGGGATTGTGCCACCTATTGGAGTACGGCGCATTTCGCCGGCCCCGGCCAAGGTGTTCCGCCTGCCGGATGCACCGCGACGGCCACGGTCACGCGGTATTCCGTTTTTCGCTACGAGCTGAACTATCTCAACGACCGCTCGAAGGGCGCCGAATATGGCGGGCCGCAATGCGCACCACCGGGTGTTGCTGATCGCCGCGTGATCACCGCCGCGATCGTCAATTGCGGTAGTAGCCCGGTACCGGTGCTCAATAATGGCGAGCGGGTGCCGCTGGCGGCGTTCGGTAGATTTTTTTTGGTCTGGCCTGCCGAGCCAGGGACGAACGGAAACCCCTACGCCGAGTTTCTGGGTCTCGTAAAGCGTTCCGATCCGCTGAGCAGTGACTCTGTCCAGCTATATCGCTGACGCCCCCAACCGACGTTACGGAGGACTGCAGTCCCGCTCCAGCGAGGACCTTGGCGTACCTAGAGGGCGTCCGGCGAGCGGCTGATATGGCGCTGGCTCTCGTCAAGGAGCTTAAGATTGTTGGCTATAGTCGGGTTACCAGGTTCGCGCTCGTAGGCCTTGAGGAACATACGGCGGGCGGAGGCTAGGTCGCCCCGCAGCATGTAGGAATAGCCGCGATTGTTGAGGATAGCCGTCGTCGGGCCGACCAGACGGATCGCTGAATCATAGGCCCGGTCGGCCAGGTCGAAGCGCCCGAGCCGATCGTAACTGGCGGCAAGGCCGATCCAGGCTGAAGCGTCCTTGGGGGCCTTCTCGGTTGCATCCTGGAAGTAGCGCTCGGCTACACCGAAACTGCCACGATTGAAATTCTCAATACCCAGCCGCAACGGCTCGTCCGACGGGTAATACTGGACGTTGGCGTTCTCCTGGACCGTCTCGGTGGTAATCGGGGGTATGCCCTCCTGCGTATCGACAGCCGGGCCGTCGGTCACGCAGCCACAGAGCGCAAACGCCCACGCCAAGGCGAGGCCCCTTGCAGCCCCCCTTGCAGCCCCCACAGACTTGATGCCGACGCCCACTACCCAACCCCTAACACGTAGCCCACAGGCACTACACCAATCCCGCAGGCGTTTGCGCCTAAATCTTCGAATGAATCATCGCCGAGATCCTGATGATCACCGGTAGCATTACGACCAACAGCACTACCGGAAAAATGAATAATGCCAGAGGCAAGGTCATTTTCACAGCTAATTTATTGGCCTGTTCTTCCGCTCGGAGCATGCGCTTGGCGCGCATTTCGTCGCTGAAGATGCGAAGCGCCTCGCCCACGTCGCTGCCAATCTCGCGGGATTGCCGCAGCAGCGCCACGAGCGAACGGGCCTCGGGAATAATGAGGCGGTCAGCCATGGAGCTCAGCGCATCGACAAAGCTTCGTCCTGCGCGCATTTCGGCACCCATGATGGCCAGATTGATCCCGAAATTGCGGCTGCGTTTGGCGATCTCAGCCGTGATGCGATCGAGCGCCCCTTCAATGCTCAGGCCAGCATCAACACAAACGACCAGTAGGTCCAATATGTCGGGGAAGACAGTGCGGTATTCAGCTTCCAACCGCCCCCGCTTGCGCGACAGGAACGCGTCGGGAGCGAAGATGCCAAGGGCTCCGGCAATGGCAATGGCGACAAATTTGAGAGGTGGCGCCGTGTTTTGCGCTGTGAACTGAAGAAGCAGATAGGCGACAAGGGGAACGAGAATGACGGCCGCCAAACGCCAAAAAACGTAAAAGTTGATGGCGTCACGGCGAAAGTAGCCGGCCTGGACCAAGGTCAGCCTAAGTCGCCCTCGGGTGGCTTCATCGATCCCGAACCGTTTCTCGTCGAAGTGCCGGGCCACGAGCGCGGCGATGCTGCCTTGATCGCCGAGTGCTTCGACCGAGGCGCTGCCTGGCGTCGCCGGCAAACGGCGGTTGAGACGAGCGGATCTGTCATAATATTGCCCGACGACAAAGGCGACGCCCCCCATGGCGCAGAACGCCAGCAGTCCGACGATGAAGGGGGTCCAGTCGCTCATGTCAGTATTTAAAATTCACCATGCGGTGCATTACGAGGTTGCCGGCAAGCAGCAACGACAAGCCGATATAAATGGCGGGCCACACGATTGGATTACCGTGCACCGATCCGTAATAGCCGGGCGTAATGAAGTTGATGGCCAGAAAAAGCCCAAACGGAAGCGCGGTCAATACGACGGCAGAAAGGCGACCTTCGGCACTGAGAGCTTTGATCTTCAGCCGCATGTTCGTGCGGCTTCGCATTAGTTTGGAGAGCCGGGTCAGAATTTCTCCAAGATTGCCGCCGGTCTGGAGCTGAACACTTACGGCTATGGTGAGAAACAGCAGGTCTTCCTGGCCAACGCGCCGCGTCAGGTTCTCCAAGGCGCTGCGCACATCCAGGCCAAAAGCGACTTCGTCGCCAAGCATGCCGAATTCGCTGCCGATAGGATCAGCCATCTCGCGTGCTACGAGCGCCACGGCGCTTGGAAACGGCAAGCCGACACGCACGCCGCGAGTGATGACGTCGATGGCGTCAGGCATTTGCTCGCCGAAGCTCGCGATCCGCTTGCTTCGCCGGCGATTGAGCGCCAGCAACATGACGCCGGCGGTCGCGATGAACGCGAGGATCAGCGGCGCAACTCCAAAGCCCATCAGCACACTCAGAATGACAACCAAAGTCAGAAAGATGGCGACGAACACAAGACCGAGCGTCTTGCGTTCGACTCGAATGCCGGTCTGGGTCAGCCAATCGCTCAGCCGCCGCAAAGCCGGATTGCTGACATTGCTGAAGCCGCGTTCCTGACGCAGCGCGTCCAAAACAGCGGCAGGACTGGCGAGGTCCTTGCTGAGCTCCAGCCGGCGATTAATAACCTTCTGTTCGCGGCGATTGAAGACCAAAAACCAATAGGCGCCGTACATGGTCAGCGTCGCCGCCACGAAGGTCAGAATGCTGACGATAGAGAGATCGGACATCCTGGGCTTTCCCGCTACATCCGCCGCCCGGGTTCAAAAAGGCTCGCCGGCACGTCGATCCCGTAGGGCAACAAATCTTGTAGAAATTGCGGCCGAATTCCAGTGGCCGCAAAGTGACCGACGATATTGCCGGCCGTGTCGGTGCGCTCTTTCACATAGCGAAAGATTTCGTGCATCTGAATGACATCGCCTTCCATGCCGCGGACTTCATCGATGCTGATGAGGCGCCGACGGCCGTCAGGCAGTCGCTGTAGCTGGACAATGACGGTGATTGCGGAGGCAATCTGGCTGCGAATGCTCGTCACCGGCAGTCCCATGGCGGCCATGGCCACCATTTGCTCGAGACGCTTGAGCGCATCGCGCGGCGAATTGGCGTGGACCGTGGTCATCGAGCCTTCATGACCGGTATTCATCGCTTGCAACATATCGAAAGCTTCTTCGCCGCGACACTCGCCGATGATGATGCGGTCGGGCCGCATCCGCAGCGCATTCTTGACGAGATCGCGCTGGCGAATTTCACCCTTGCCCTCGGCGTTGGGCGGGCGCGTTTCAAGCCGCCCGACATGCAGTTGTTGCAACTGCAACTCCGCCGCATCCTCGATCGTGATCAAGCGCTCGTCATCGGGGATGGAGTTGGACAGCGCGTTGAGGAGTGTGGTCTTGCCGGTGCCGGTACCGCCCGAGATGAGCAGAGAAATCCGCCCCCGAACCGCCGCCTGCAACAGTTCGCCCATGGCCGGACATAAGGTATCCACTTGAATCAGACGTTCGATATTGAACGCACGCTCGGCAAATTTTCGGATCGAAACCATGGGACCGTCAATCGAGACCGGACGGATCGCGATGTTAACGCGTGAGCCGTCGGGCAATCTGGCATCGACCATGGGCGAGGATTCATCGACCCGCCGGCCCACAGCGGAGACGATCTTGTTGACAATGCGAAGCAGATGCGCCTCGTCCTTGAAGCGCACATTGGTACGCTCGAGCCTGCCAAAGCGCTCGACGAAGCAAAGCTTGTGCGTATTGATCAGGATGTCGCTGACCGTCGGGTCCTTGAGCAGGGGCTCGATCGGGCCGAACCCGATCATTTCGGCGAGGACCTCGTTGGTGAAGACTTCGAGCTCCTTTTGATTGAGCGAAATTCGCTCGGAGCGCACATAATTGCTGACGTAGACGTGAACCTGCCGGTAGAGCTCGTCCGGCGCCAGCTTGTCCAGGAGCGCCAGGTTGAACTCATCGATGATCCGACCGTGCAGCTTGAGCTTCTCATCGAGAAGAGCCGGCCGCCGCGCCATCAGATCGCTGTAAAATCGATCGGCGTCCGGCCGCGGCTCTTCGGGCTGAGGCGGTCGATTATCGGGTTGGGACGGTATGCGCCGCTCGGCCGCGGCGGGGTTACCGAACAAAAAACTCATGGAACGCCCTTCACCTGTTCTGCGGATGCTTCAAGCCGTCTCCGTACTGGCGCCCAGCCGGAAGCACTGGCACGTTAGGGGAGCATAAACCATGCCGCTTGGCGCTGCCACAATGGGTCCATGCTCTTGGTCGTGAAAGCAGCAAACATGGTGAAATTCACTATGAGCAAGAGCCGGAAAAGCCTGCCCTCGAACGTGTTCCAAGGGTGGATGCCGGTTTTCTGAAAAGATGGTGCTTCATCAAACGGCTAGCCCGCCGCCAGGCGGGTCGACTTCAGCTCGGCGCAGAAGCTGCCAAGGCCGGAGAGCTCCTTTTGCAGCTTTCCGGCTGTGGGTCCCATTGTCATGGGAACCCCCATATTCACGGCCTCGACGGCCTCTGGGTGATTGCCGATGAAAAACTGGGTTTCGTTCTGGAGCACCCGGTCGACGTGCTTGCGTCGCGAGATGGTTCCAAACAGACTTTGCTCGCATCGATTAAGGACGACCGCGGTTTTAATCGCGTTCGTGCTTGAGCGGATAAGCGACAGCGTTTCGGAGATCTGCCGCAGATTGGGAATCGTGTTGTGCCCGGTCACAAGGGCACCGTCGGAGGCGGCGATGACCTGGTTGGTCCACGGAAACCAGGTCAGCGGAAAATCGATGAACACCAGATTGTAGCGCCTTGCAATCATGCTGAAGAGGGCGTCGAGCGCGTTAATGTTCAGATCTTGCGCCGCGAATTTCGAGCGCGGCGCCGCGAAGACGTCGACGCCGCTTTTGTGACGCGTCTTGAAGGACTCGAACAAATGTTCGTCGAGGCGTTCGGGAGTGTTCGACAATTCGGCGATTTGCAATCGCGGTTCGCTGTCGAGGTAATCGCAAAGATGGCTGGTCTGGAAGTCAAGATCGACGATGCAGATATTGCGCTGCCGGGCCACCTTGCCGGTCTTGAGATGAATGGCCGTTTCCAGCGCCAGCGTCGTGTTGCCGACGCCTCCGGCGCTGGGAATGAACGAGACCGTGACGGGATGTAATATGCCTGTCGCGTGCTGCGGCGGACCCGGCGGAGCCTCGGTCCGCTGGCGCCGGCGCGCGATGATGTCAGTCACTTCCCGCGGTCCGCCCCGGGACGAGGCCCAATCGGCGCCGCCCGTGCGCATCAAGCGCTTGTAGTCACTGGCTGAGATTTCATCGCTGATCAGGATGATGAAGATGTCTTCGCTATAGCGTTCGGCGACTTCGACCAGGCGGTCGAAATAGCCGTGGTCCCCTGGCGGGGCGATGACCAGGATAGTTGCAGGCTCGCCCCGTTGTGCGGCCGACTGGCCTTCAAAGACCCCGTCAAAGCTTGATACCTCGACCAGGCCTGGAATGGTGGCGAGAAGTCCGATCTCGATCGCGCTTCGCGTCTGGGAAGCGCCGTTGCCGCGCAGCAAAAAGGTAGCCATCACATGGTATCCATATCGGTTATGACCCGCAGGATCCGCTGCCCCCGCCGGAGCAGAGGTCCTCGGCTGTGATGGTTGTCGTCATGGCCGGCATCGGCACGCTGGCGCCGAGCAGATAACTTAGAAAAAAGAATTGGAACCTCATATTTTGCAGCGAAACAATGATTGTCGGTTGTGGTCCACCGGGGCGTCCGGCATAGCCCAGCCCGCTTTGCTGGTACACCACTATCACGTTGGCCGCCCTGATCGAAGGTAATACGTCGCACATGCCGGTTGCGTAGTAGGATGTCGCATCGCCGCAGTCAGCGCTGCCGCGCCCGAAGACAAGCCGGTTCATGGCCACGGCATCGTAGGGGTTGGCCGCCAGGCCGGTGCAGGTTCCAGCGCAGGTGCAGGTCGCCGTCTCCCCGTTACAGCTGATCGTGAACGCCGGCATGGCCAAAGGCTGTCCGGCGGCATTGAGCGACACCGCGACCGAGTTCGTCAACCCATTGAGACCGGCGGCGATTGGATCGGACACCGCTGCGATCCGGGCGCCGATCTCCACCGCCTTTGCGGCGGAATTCCACTGATAGAGCGCATAGAGGAGGTCGACTGAGCCGAAGATAACTGTGATGATGAGCGGCAAGATGATGCTGACTTCGACGAGCACACTGCCGTTTTCGTCGCGCCCAAAGCCGGACCGATCCAGAGCGGCTGTCCTCATTGGGTGACCCCTGACGGCGCCGCGCCGCCAACCCAGCGCTCCTGATGGGACACGCTGATCGTCGGCGCATTGAGGCCGAGGAGGTCGAAGAAGCCCAGGGAAGAATCGACAAAGCGTGTCGACACCGTGACGATCGGAATGATCGTTCCGCCGCTGAGCGTGCCGTCGGAATTATCCCAGGGCGTGACGGTGACGCTCACGGCATCGCCCGTCCATCCTGGCACGCGCGATGCGCCGCCGTCGACCGAGCCGGTCACCGCAAGATTTCTCGCGTCGCTTTGGTTGGCGGTGTTCATCGGATCGCGGGTGAGGGCGAGGTAGCGCGCCGCGTCGCGCACGCCGACCGTGATCAATTGCTCCTGGTAGAAGAAAAAGCCGAATTCGAGCACGCCGCCGATCAGAGCAAGCAGCAGCGGCAGCACGATGCTCGCCTCGATCAGGGCTGTGCCCCGATCACTGGTCCATAACGATTTTGGCCGTCCCGTCATCGGACTCTCCAGAGCCGATTATAGCCGCCCAAACCCTCTGAAGTGAACAAGCCCTCTGAAGTGAACATGCCATTCGAGGGGAAGCAGGCATATCCTAAGTCGGGAAACAGGACTGCGCGGTGAGGGTCAGCGAGGTTGCAGCCCGGGGAGAGGGGACACCGTCGTTGAGTTGGAAGATGCCGATCAAATTAAACGTGTATGTCGCGTTTACTTGATTTCCACTGCCGCTGTCGCAGGCACTAGGACCGGTGAATGTCGATTTGTTTGGATTAAGCCCGAGTGAGTTCGCCGAAGCATAAGCTGGAATGTCTGCGTTTGTGGTAAGACAATATGAACTGCTAGCGCATCGCGCCGCCATCGCAACGCCATGCTGCAACGCGGCTTGGGTATACATCGCTAGTCCACTCTCGATAAGACTAAATATCAATAACATCAGTAGCGCTAGCGTGATCGAAAACTCGACCAACACTGCGCCGCGCTTGTCTTTAAGAATAAGTCCTACTTTCATTGGATGCGCACCAAGGCTGACGCGCTCAAGGTGTAAGAGGCTTGAGTTAAAAACAGGGATGTTATCAGGGGACTATACGTGGCTGTCGCCGTAACTTGGACATAGTATCCTGGAGTTACCGAGCCGGTGCACGCAGGCGGAGTGCCAGTGCACGGCGGTAGCCCACCACTGCTGTCGGGGCAATAGCATGTTGGGGCGGTGTAGGCGGGGGTTACGCCCAAAGTTGTGGCATTTGTCATTGCCGATGAAACCGATGACGAAGAATAAGAGCAAGACGAGCCAACGGAAGCGGGAGCGCTCGCAGCGCAAACGGAAGCGTAGATGGCGCCGGCTTGTGCCGCATTTTGCACTTCCATCTTACGATACAAATAGAGGCCAAATTCGGCTGTGGCAGTGAAGATGACGATTAAAATCGGCGCGACGAGAGCAAATTCAACAAGAGAAGCGCCGGCTGTTCCTTCCGGTCCAACGACGAAATTTCTTATTGCTCGCAACATCGCAAAAATTTTCACGCCGAACATTGGAATCTAACTCATTCAACCAAGATTGCAGATTGGTTAGGTGCCCCGGTGGGCGCCCCGGGTACTCCATTACATGCGACGCCGCTGGCAAAACCTATAACTGCATTATTTTTGCTGAAGTCGAAGCTTTTCGCAACAACTTGCGTGCAGCTGGATTGCCCATTGTTCATGCTGTAGGCCACACTGCCGTTCGGCATGTAAATCAAGCCGGTGACATTCAGGTCGGGATTGTTTTTGCTAAAAGAGATGCCGTTAGTAAATGCCGCACCGTTAGGAGTAAATTGAGTAGGCAGTGGCTGCCATATAGCAACACCATCATTCCACCCACTCGATGGTGCGACGAGATTTAGCGCGAAGCCATTTGTAGCAACACTTATTCCGCTGCTTCCGGCAGCGGCCGTACTGTAGAAGACGAGAGTCACGCCGCCAGTGGCGTTTAAGGTGATGTTTTGTCCGCCAACCGACAATCCTGCCGGCCCCACGTAGTAAACGCCAGGACTCATAGTATAGGTTGCGGAGTTTGTGCCCAGGGAGATCCCGCCGGAGTAAACACCTGGGCTAAGATTGAAAGGAGCTTTGGACGGCACTGTTTGAGCACTGCACGCGCCGCCAGAACATGTCGATGGCCAGGGAGGTGCCGGTGTTGCATAAGGGTCGATGGCCGGCTGCACACCCTGCAACGGCGCGGGGCTGAAGTCTGAAAGCGGTCCGCTTATACCTCCAGCAGTGGCGACGGGGCCGGTACCGGTAAAAGCGGCGTTCTGCCCACCGATTGTTATGGAATTGTTGCTTTTGGAATTGCTGTAGAGACCGCAGCTACTTGTATTTATGGTCGTATTGTTTCCCACAATGTTAAAGTCCACTCCAGTGGTACCGAGCGCCAGCATGCAACTCCCCCCGTTTGGGTTTGGCGCGGCAACGGCAAGCGCACAAATATTGTTCGTCACAAGTCCAAAATATTGCGAGATGGTCTGAACGGGGGGCTGGCTGACTATGACTTCGATAGCTTGAGGGTAATTTGTATTTATGGCGCTGACAGCCGTAGCGGATAGGGTGCAACCGCTGTACGTGGTGCCTGATGGTGTGACCTGCGGAGCAAATGCCACCACTGTGGCGCCACTGACACCGTTAACGACGCCATATTGAGCGGCGACAAACTCGGCCTCCAGTGATGTATCCGGAGAACGGTTGTTGATGGCTAGCTTCTTGGCGCTCAGTGCTGCGGTATCCGCTGCAGCCTGTAGGTTCAAGTGGATGTAGGCCAAGTTCGCGCCGTCTGTGGCCAGCGCTGCTAATCCTAGGATCGCGGGTATAAGCAGCGTCACCAGTATAATTTGACTGCCGGCGTCATCGCAGAACAGTCGGCTCAGCAGGTTCATACGTGCGCTGCTCGCAGGGGTCTTCGCCCGCGAGGCGCTCACTAGTCGATATAGTGCGCTCCACATTGTAACAGCCCTGTTCTTATCCATATCCGCCGCGGCCGAGGGCGCCTCGCGGGGACAGTCGCGCGTCAACCGCGATCAATAGCCGCCGCCCGTACTCGACTGCGCGCCACCGCCTCCTGCTGCCCCAGAATCGCCGCCCAATCCGGTGCTTGCTCCACCGCCGATGCTGGCGCCACCTGCCGCGCCGCCATTCCCGGACCGAACGAACGGGCTGGGGTTGCGGTACATCTTGACGACTGAACCGACCAACTCGCGGCCATTGCCGGGAATGCGGATATAGCCCGCATAGGGCGGCCATGGATCGATGGTGTGGATAGCCGAATTGGTGTCCCTGGCATTGCCGGCGCCCGGCGTGATGGTGATGCCGCGCTCGAAATATTGCGAGAACGGATCGTCGAAGATTTGAGCGTGGCATGCGCTCGACAGCGTCGCGGCAGCAAGCAATCCGATGGCGAGCGATGCGGCGTTCATGGTGCGGCTTTTCATGTAGAGGCTTTCATGGTGCGGTTCATTGGGAAGGGGCCTCACTTGTTCAATGGCGTCGCCGGGCCAGGCCCTTGCATGACGCCGAGCATGTATCCGTACGGCCCTTTGATATCGCCGCCCGACGCCACGTAATCGTTGTATTTCTTGTGCTGCTCCGTCTGGCCCATCAGGAAGAAGTCGACATCGTTGGTTGGCACGGTGGTGTCGAACGGCGTTGCGAGGCGTGCGCCCGGCGCCGCCGGCTGAACGAAGGACGGCGTGACGATGATGACGAGGTCGGTTTCGTCCTTCTGATAGGACGAACTGCGGAACAGCGCCCCAAGCACCGGGACCGACCCGATCCACGGCAATTGCGAGATGTTGCGTGCGTTATGCGCCTGAAGGAGGCCGGCGATGGCGAAGCTCTGGCCGTCGCGGAGTTCAACTGTCGTCGTTGCCGAGCGCTCGACCAGCGATGGCACCGTCGTGCCTGAAACGCTCACGGCGTTGGTGAAGTCAAGTTCGCTGACCGTCGGATTGATCGACAGGTTGATGATGCCCGAATTGAGCACAGTGGGCCGGAATTTGAGCTGTACCCCGAACGGCTGATACTGAAACGACGGGCCGTTCAAGGCGCTGGACGGCGTCGGCACGGGAAATTGGCCGCCGGCAAGGAAGCTTGCCGTATCGCCGGAAAGAGCGACCAGGTTCGGTTCCGCCAACCGCTGCAGCAGTCCCTTGGTCTCGAGCGCCGTGATCAGGCCGTCGATCTGCGTCCCTTTGTTGACGATCTCGGCCAAAATGGTTCCAAATGGCGCACCGGTCCCGGTGCCGACGAGCGTTCCCACGGTCTGGAAAATTCCGCTGCCGGCTGGCGGACAGATGCCTGATGGTGCGCAGGTCACGGTGCCCCCCGCGGTCCCACCAATTTGCGGTGGGGAGGTCGTGAGACCTCCAGCTCCGGTCGTCACGCCTCGGGTTCCCGACGCATTGACGGCAGTCCAATTGACGCCGAGCTGCCGGCCGGCGTCGCGGGTGACTTCGAGGAAGCGCACCTTGAGCATGACTTGCTGCGGCGAGGCCACACTCATGGCGTTGACGACGCCAACAGCGCTCTGGCCGCCTTGCGAAAGGCCGGCGCCCTCGGTCCAGGCGTGCGCCAAACTGACGGCCCGCTCGGCGGCGACGGCATCGCTTGCCGTGCCGCTCAACACGACTTGCCCATTGTCGTTAATAACGCGAATGCCGCTGTTGCCGGTGACGGCGCGAATCTTGGCTTGCAGGTTGCCGGTGTCGAGACCGACTTCGATATCGACGACCTTGATCAGCCGGTTGCCCTCGTCATAGATCGATACATTGGTGGTGCCGATTTTCTTGCCCTGGATGTAGAGCAGGTGATCGGTCATCGGCCTGGCATCGGCGATGTCGGGCGATCCCACCGCCGCGGAGGCGAAGGCCAGTCCAATCGGCAGCGTGACCGACTTGTTCAGCGTGATGGTGATGTGCTGGACCTGCTGCGGGGCCTGAGAAAATGCCGGCAGTATCGGCAGCCAGATACCGGCAAAAATCGTCAGCGCGGCCAGGCTGCAGGCAAATAATCCGCTGCGAACCGCTGCACCACGTTCGCGCCCATTCCCCGCCGGCGACCGAAAGCCCCTCGACATAACCACAAGCCCTCTGTTGTGCCCGCCGTTCCTCACCTCATTTGGGCGAGGAACACCGCCCGGCCAGCTCGCCACCCAACCTCAGCGTCACCTCAATATCGCAAGGGTATCACATATTTTATTGCTGTCTGGCCAAGTCCACAGGTGTCTCGTAATCCTTCGATGTCATGCCATGCCAGATCGTGATCCGCCTCATCCGCGACGGCGCTGGCGCGACGGGCGGCGGCGTCTGGGCAACCGGAAGAACCGCAGGCGCGCTAGACCGTGGCGCCGGCGTCTCGCTCAAATCTCGTTCGGTGACGCGGTGCACCTGATCGGCGCCGGCTTCCGCCGATTGGCGCAAGATCAGCGACAGCCGGCCGATATTGGTCGCCAGCAGGATTTTTTGCGCGTCTTCGGGATTAACTTCGAGTGTGACAGCCTTGGCGATGGTCGGCTGTTCAGTGCGTTCCCCGGTCACCTGATCGATCGCCAGAACCTTGGCGGATTGCAGAATGACGTCCGAGGAACTTTCATTGCTGCGCGATTCCGCTTCGGTCCGGATCAGGACGACATCCACCCGGTCGCCCGGCTGAATGAATCCAGCTACCCCGCGGACGTCGTCGACACGAACCGTGACGGCGCGCTTACCGGCATCGAGCATCGATGACAGCGTAGCCCGCTGTCCGGGAGCGGTGACCTTGCTGCGCAGGATCGGCTCGTTGCGCGCTATGGTCGCGAGCGCCATCCGCCGGCCGTCCTTGAGAAGTTCCTGTGTGTTTGTGAATGCGCCTTCCAGAGGGGCGCCAGTGTTCCATGGAATTTCGCGCACCTTCTCGGCAGTGATTTCGGCGCCGAACGCCAGCGGCGCTGTCGCAACGACAATCGTGCCTTCGGCCGTCGCCGACTGGGTATGGCTGACCAGCCAATTGCGTGCCAAAACGGCGGCCAGCCCGCCAAAGACGAGCGCTACCACGAGAATAATAAAATTGTTGCCGCGCATAATTATACCGACTCGGCTCCGATCTTGATCTCGGAGCCGAGCCGCCTATTAAGCCGTGATTATGAGCAGATGCTCTTCTGATCGGCCTTATCAGCCTTTGGCGCAGCCCGTCCCAGATGTGAGAGCGGTGCACAGGGTCGAAAACTGGCCTGTGACCCAGGTGCCGAGACCGGTCAGCCAACCGATTGCAGCGACTGCGATGATCCCAATCAGGATCGCGTATTCAAGCAACGCCGTTCCATCCTCATCCTTGCGGACTTGGTTGATCAACTTGACAAACTTCACCATTTTACAACTCCAATCTCTGGACTGAAAACCCGGGGAAATAATCCCTCACCCCCAGGGAGTGCTCGCGGTTTGCCACAGCAAAACCTCGACGAGACCTATTTCCACATTATTTTAGACAAGTACTGACCGTCAATAAACGCTTTTTTAACAATTGTTAAACGGTAAATTGCCGTATTCGTCATGAAATGCCTGACGATTTGTTGCTAATCTCTCGGTGTACCAATGGGTTGGCGCTGGACGGTATTTTGTTCCCTCCGGCCGCGATTTTGTTCCCTCTGAGCGGCGGTAATGAGAAATCCACTCTTGGCTACAAACAGATTGGATTCACCGGAGGCTGCGGTGATCAATCTTGCCGCGGTCGTGAAATGAAGGGGGCCCTTGCGCCGACAGGTTTGGCGGGAGGAGCGCTCTGCCAGCGTTCTTAACGGTACCGCTCAATCGGCTGATGGCAACGCGCCATCGCGCTGGCGCAAAATTTTTGTCTCATGCATAGGTGTTCGTATGAACGCCGCTCATATTTGGGAGCAAATTCAGCTCCATCTGCTTCTTCACGGACCTCAATACAAATTTTATATCGAGGCCGCGACCGTGGCCGTCCTTTTTTATATCGGCTTCATGGACTATCGCACGTTCAAGATCCGCAACGACTGGCTGCTGCTGCTGCTCGTTCTCTATGGATTGCTGGCGTTTGTTGATCGAACCGGAGCCGAAGTGGCATCGAACGTCATACTTGCAGTCGCGATGTTCGGCATTCTGCTTTTTTTCTATACCCGTGGCCTCGTTGGCGGCGGCGACGTCAAACTCATGGCCGTTGTTGCGCTATGGATCAACGGACAGCACCTTTTGCCGTTCTCCATCCTGCTTCTTGTGTTGGTCTGCCTTCATGTGGCGGCGGCCAAATTGGGCTGGGCGCCGACCAAATCGATGGGTGGTCACACGGCCATATCCTTCGGGCCGGCACTCTCCGGCGCCCTGATCGGCGCTATCATATTGGGTGCGGTCTAAATTATTTGACCGGATGTTCGCCTCCAGTAATGCCGCTGTGAATGGGTGATTGAATAATGCAGATCGCACCCAATCAGTCTTACGAAGGATCCGACGCTTTGCCGGTTTCGGCTGAAGGTCTGCAAGAAGCGTTGGGTAACGTCTCGATTGGCCAAGCTTCAAACAGCCATGCGAAGCTGATTCTACTCGCGCGCAAGGCCTCGGGCTTTTTCGTTCCAACAATCAGCATGGGTATTGCGTGGGCGGTCGTCGGTATATTTGCCGGAACAGATCTGATCTGGTTGCAGTTCTCGAAATTAAAAATTGCATCGGACACGCCGCAGCAAATAATGCATCTCTGCTTTCTTCTCGCAGCAATGTCAGTTCTGCCCGTCTTGCTGCGATTAGCAGTACGCCTTTTGGCGCGATCAGGACTTGCGGCGGACTCCTCCGGCATTGTCAATTTTATTGGTAAATGTGTCCGCGGCCTTACTTTATTTGTGCTGGCTATATTGTTTGTGAGGTCGCTGATTTCTGCGGGAACCTTATTTGAATATCTCGCCACCAGCGCAAACTTGCCCTTGCTTGATCAGTCGCTGGACGCGATCGACCGGGCAACGGGATTTGATTGGTTATCCTTTTTCGCCACGGTGAATGCCCACCCGGCGGTAAATTCAGTATTGATATTTGCCTATTGGTCGACGACGCCTGTCGTGCTGGGAGTGCTCATTATCCTGTGCTGCAAACGCGACATTTATCGTCTGGGCGAGTTCCTGGCGGTCTTCGCTGTGAGTTTATTGTGTACCCTCGCTATAGGGGCATTTGTGCCGGCGGCCGGCGCGTTCACTCAACACGCTTCAGTTGGAGATGTTTTCAGCCACTGGCCTTTCTTCAGAACATTTCAGGCACTGCGCAGTGACTCAACCCCAATTCTTGATTTTTCGGATCCCCAAGGGCTCGTGACGTTTCCGTCGTTTCACGCTGTCATGGCAATTATTACGACCTACGCGCTGCGAAATCTGCGCGTGGTATCTTTGCTATGCCTCATGATTCTGAACGCGCTGGTCATTGTTTCGACCTTAACCGAAGGCGGCCACTATCTCGTCGACGTGATCGGAGGAATTATCGTTGCCGGCGCTTCAATCCTTTTCATAGCGGCAGTGGAATCCAAAAGTGGCACGATTTCGGAGCTCGTCTCTTTTGCGATGCCGCAGCAGCGGACTGACGCTTAAAGAAGATGCGGCCTGCACCCAATCAGCCTTACGAAGGATCCGACGCTTTGCCGGTTTCGGCTGAATGCCTTGGAGAAGGGGCGAGCAAAATCTGGAGTGGCTATTTTTCGATGCGCTCTGCGATTTCGGCGGCGCGCAAGGTTTTCCGTTTTTTCGTTCCGACCGCCAGCATGGGTATGGCGTGGGTCATTGTCGGGATATCCGCTGTAGCGGATATGGTCTGGTTCCCATTTTCAAGATTGAATTTTGCGCCGAATACAGCATTGGAGCTTATCAAGGCTTGCGTCACGCTGGCGGCAATGGCGCTGGTACCACCCTTCGTGCGATTTAGATTGGAAGGTGACTTTTCAGGCATTGCGAATTTTATCCGCAAAGGCGCTCGCGGCCTTACTTTATTGACGCTCGCGGGATCGTTGATCCTGCCGCTGGTTTTTACCGGAGTCTTGTTTGAATATATTGCTACCAGCGCGGACTTTCCGTTGCTTGACCGATCGCTTGATGCAGTCGACCGGGCGATAGGTTTTGACTGGTCTTCTTTTCTCGCCACGGCGAATGCTTATCCGTCGGTAAGCGCCGTTTTGGTATTTGCTTATTGGTCGACAGGACCCGTTTTATTGGGAACACTGCTAATCCTGTGTTTTAGAGGCGACGTTTATCGGCTGAGCGAGTTTCTGGCAGTCCTTGCTTTGTGTTCACTGTGCACCGGCGTTCTAATGGTGCTTGTGCCGGCCGCCGGCGCATACGTTCAACACGCTCCAGCCCAGGCTTTGTTTAGTCACCTCGGCACCCACGCTGGGATGTGGCATTTTCAAACGTTCCGGTCGCTGCGCGACGACTTGACCCCGATTATTGATTTTTCGAAGTCCGAAGGGCTGGTAACTTTCCCATCGTTTCATACCGTCTTGGCAATCATCACGACCTATGCGCTTCGAGATTTGCGCATACTGTTTTGGATAATCCTGCCTCTGAATTTACTGGTCATTGTGTCAACGCTCCCCGAGGGCGGCCACTATCTCGTGGACGTCATCGCGGGAATTCTGGTTGCCGGCGTTTCGATTATCGTCGTCACCGCCGTTGAAGCCAGAAGCGGGCGGCGGCACGCCTGCGGAAGGGCCAGCGATGGAGGGCTTCTCTAAGCGCTCCACCCTCTGTACCGGCTTTGTTCTGGGCGTAACGGTTCAATAAGTTCTCCTGCATACGCTGCAAAGGCACCGACTGGGGTCTTTGCCCGATGCTTCAAATCGCTCAACGATGCAAATCCTGGCAAGCTTTGCTGGCGTTCGGCCTTGTCGGTTGCCCGATACCGTTCATGGGGCAGGTCTTTGTGGCAGCCGCCCTTGTCTGGCGTGCGAAGATCGCTTGGGACCAGCACGGCGGCCGTTTATCGAGCCTGCCTGCCTCTCGTTGAACGGCAGGCCGACGACGCTACACCTTCCTGGAAGGCCGTCACCCAGCGACTGAAGGCTGCCCAGGCCGCGTCAATACGCCTGCCAAATACGCTTCTTCCGCCGCAATCCCGCTTAATAATGAATATAGGTCTGGCGTAGGGGCCGTATGGACTCCGACCAGCCTATTGATCTAGTTGCACCCCCAGACGCAACGAATAACTGAAGACGTGTAATGGGTACGAAAATTATCCCCAGACACACTGTGTTGGCACGGTTTTAGCACGTTGAAGTACTGGCGCCGGAGGCGGTAGAGGCAAATCGAATGGGTCGTCACGAACCAGCCGGCAATGCCTCAGCGGAATACAAGGTTCGTTCCTTGTGTCTGGTTCTCAATGAACTTGCCGAGCTGATCACCCAGGCCTGGTCTGATTACGAGGCGCAGACGGCGCCGTCCCCCAACGCCGGGACGTTTGTGGCGCCCGATGCCAATAATGCGACGGAGACATCCAGGTCGGTAAATCCCGGATTTGCGGTCGAAATCCCGGCTGAGAGAAAATACGAGCAGTCAACGCAACGGATGCTCCGCCGCATCGATGCGCTGCTAGCACCATTTACGACGGATGAGCCGGCTCCCTCGTCTGAGCGCGACAATTAATTCCGTGGACGTATGATCGCGATGCGGCGAAGACGCCTGGATCGCTGGTTATCTCATGACGGAAAGAGATCAGAGTGACGATGATAGTCACGCTACCTCAACCCGCGATTACGGTTGGGGGCCGCCTGGCGATAATCCGATCCCCCAGACCTTCTTCCTGCAATCCTTTAAGATACGAATTCCGAAATATTCGATCCCGGTCTGGGCCAGGCGCGCAGCGATCGCCGCTGGAGTTTTCATTCTTTGCGTCTCAGCCTGGTTGATATGGCCGTACTACAGCCTTCATAGCCTTACTGAGGCCTTCCGCTCCGGTGATGTTGTGGCGCTGGAAAAAGGCGTTGCATGGGATTCAGTTCGACAGGGGCTATACACGGACTTCAGCACTGTTCCTGAAGCCGCTGCTCTGGCGCCCGGCGCTCTGGAACAGGCTCTGGAACGATATGTAGGTCCGCAAACCCTTGCCGCCGCGGCCTCCAACCAAAACAATTCCGTCCAGGGTGGACGAGATGGCGCATTAGCCCGGGTTTCCAGATTCATCCGCACTGTTGGCGGCGCACAGTGGCACCAGATTCGCAGCACTTCTTTTGCTGGACCCTTTACCTTTCAAGCCGCAGTCCAGATTCCGTACGACACCAATCTGAAAAGCCCTTCCACACTGATTTTCAGTTGGTCATGGGGATGGCGGCTCACGCGCATCATTCTTCCCAGTGACGGATTGCGGGCTGCCGCAAGTTCGAGCGCATCTGCGGTCGAGGACGGAGCCTTTGCTCTACGCGCACGTGCCCTCCTGAAAAAGAAACAGGACTACCTGAAGAACCTGCAAATCTATGATTTCAAGGCGCGTTATTACAATTCGCTAAAAGGTAAAATAGCGGGGGTAGAGTTTGCATTGAAAAACAATGGCACCGAGACTTTGTCGATGGTGCAGGTGACTGTTTATTTTAAGGATGCGCAGGGCAATACGCTGTCAGAACAAAATTATCAGCCCGTGACCGCGTCGACAGATAACGGTAAACCGCTGAAGCCGAACCAGGTCTGGCAGCCTCAACAAAGTATGTTTCTTGCCGTGCAGTCGGTGCCTTCCGGCTGGAAGGAAGGTTCGGCTGAGATCCGGATTACCGACATCGAGTTCGAAGGGCAGGCGGCATTGCAATAAGGAGTCGGCACGAGTTGTCGCGGGGACGCCTTGGCTCCTTCAGCACTGTCGTGTAGCCCGTCAATCAAAGCTCTTTGATTATGCTCGTCTCGCGGTGGTTTGTCGCGTCGCGCTCGGAGGTTTGGATTATGAATGCAATAGCGGCTTCAACCTGCGAGTGGTCTTTGGTTTTGCCATTTACGACGCGGCCACCAAGGCAGGAGCATTGGTACGCGCTGTGCGTACTCGCGATATTCCGGATATGCGATGGTCAGAACCGCCTCTTCATTCCTGATCCGCCAAATGTGGATCAGGACAGCCACGACCCAAAGACCAATCTTGATCAACGTGGGATTACTCATCGGTATCGACGCGGCTGCGACCAGCTCGCAGAAGTAGAGCGGATGGCGCACAAAACGGTATGGCCCGGACGTCCGTAAAACTCTGGCCTGTGCGTCAACAGAATATGATCGGCCGAGGCCGATCAGACACGCGATTGAAAGTGCGCTGAACGTAACGCTTATGATAATGGCTGCGACCTGCATGAATTTTGGCGTATCCACGATCGGCGCGGGTACGGCCGGCAACGACCATAATACCAAGGTGCCGACGACAGCCGTGGCTCTTGATACCCATCCTAGCGAGTCATGCTTTGGCGGCAGCCGCACGACAGTCAGTGCGGTAGCGGTCAAATAAAAAATAATGACGGGAAGGGCAGCCAGTGAAACCAAAGGCCTGAGCGTGAAGTCCAGGTTTTGCAGGCCAAGCATCACAATCGCCGCAAGGAACAAGGTTAAAATGCAGCGCCCGATAAAATCGAGGTTCAAAACCTTAGCCATCTGAATAGCACCAATACCATGCCTTTCGGTGGGGTTTGAGATACGTTGTCGGATCCAAAGCTGTCAAAAAAAGTTATCAGTCCGTACTGCACTGCTGGCCGGCTGCCCGCTTAGCCAAGATTGACTAGCAACAATGCGTTGTTAAAGTCATAATCGAGGGAGTGGGGGTAGGTCGTCGTGAAGGTGTTAAGTCGCGTTTTAGCGGCAATTGGCGCGTGTTCATGCGCGGTCACTGCGGCGACCGCAGCGGATCAGGCGCCGCCAGCTTATCCAGTCAATCCAGCGATCAACTACCCACTCGTCGCACCTCCGCCGATCCCCCAGTGGGAAGGTGAGGTGGGTGGACGGTACTTTTTCAGCAGCGGACAAAGCCGGCTGAAGCTTTATGGCGCTCCTGGTGTGCTCGAACTCCGAGCTGACCTACTCCGGGCTGACCGCCAATGCCGGAGAAATATTTGGCCGTGTCGAACATATCTCCGGATTTTTTCTGAAGGGCTACTTCGGAGGTGCGAAGCTGAATGCCGGGCAACTGAAGGACGAAGATTTTCCTCCGGCCGTGACGCCATATTCGAGCACGACCAGTGATCAGCGTGGCGGAAATCTGAAATATGCCACGGTCGATTTCGGCTGGGACTGGCGTTCGGAGAATGTTCGGCTCGGCGTGTTTGCCGGCTACCTTTATTACGCCGACCACTTAAACGCCTACGGCTGTACACAGACCGCCGGCAACCTGGGCGTCTGCGTGCCATCAATTCCAAACTCGGTTCTTGCGATCACTGACGATGTGACCTGGAACGCCATGCGACTTGGCATTGTTACGGACTGGCGTCTCGGTTTTGGGTGGTCACTCATAACAGAAGCAGCTTGGCTACCGGTTGGGCTGTTGACTGCATCTGATTTCCATTGGCTGCGCCCGGATCTGATTAACCCGACCCCCGAAAAGGGCGCCGCTTTCGCACAGGTCCAACTGGAAGCAATCCTGCGATATCAGGTGTCGCCTAATTTCTCGATGGGAGTTGGGGGACGGTACTGGCAAATCGGTACAACGTCCGCCGAAGCCGATTTTGCTGGCTCGCAAGCTCAAGCAATAACCTATCGAACCGAGAGATGGGGAGCATTTGTCCAGGCAAGCTACAGTTTTGGCGATCTGCCGCCAACTCACCGTCTTTCTCCGTGAAGACATGTTCGTGACTCGGCGAACTGCCGAGCAGGGTTTAAATTCGTTGGATTGAAGAAGCTCTGGTGATCAGCCCGGGGTTCTAAGCGCGTACGCTCCGGCACCGAGACCGTCTGGTTACGGCAGCAAAAATATTATTAGAGTCAGCTGAATTTCCGGAACATTTCTTCGAGACATGAGCCTTCGAGGAACGTTCGTCGGCCGGGGAACGCTTCAGTCGGAGCGCGCTGCTCGACGCGTCATTAGGGCGACGCTACTCAAGCCCCAGTGGAAAGCGCCATTCGGTGCCCATGTTGTCGTCGGTCACCAGCTGCGTGCGGGCGCTGCGTGCGAGAATACTGGAGCAGGGCTCGATCGGAGTTTGCTCAGTGCCGGCGGCCACATCCGCCTGCCACGTCGTCAGCCCGTCGAGCTTGGCGCGATCCTCTTCGCGCGCCAGATCGAGTACCGGGCGGCCATCGATCTTGTAGGCCGCGAGCGTTCGGCTCCAGCGCGCGAAGTCCCATTGGATCGTCGTCTGCGACACTACCATGTGATTGATGAAGCGTGCGCCGTCGGCGAAGTCCATGCATCCGGAGCGCTGAGCGCGCAGCGAACTGGTTGTGTTGTAGAAAAATATGCCGCCCGGATTCAGATGGCTCTTGATGAGGTCGTGAAATTCGACAGAGAGAAGATTCGTGGTGTTGGCCCGGAAGTGCCAGGTCGTATTGGAAATGATGGCATCAAAATGCTGGCCGGGATTGGCCCGCAACCAGCGGCGGCCGTCGTCGGTGACGATGTGGACCTTGGGATTGCTCAGGATCGAAGCAACTTCCGGCTCTTGCACGATTAGCGACAGGTAGCCCGGATTGATCTCGACCACGGTGAGTGAAGCAACGTCCGGATTGCTCGCGATCACCTGTGCCCACGAGCCGGAGGAGAGACCGATCATCAATACGTCGCGCGGGGCTGGGTGAAATAAACTCAGCGCATACGGTCGCACGATACCGTTGTTGTCGTGGAGCAAATCGACGTTGAAATGCCCGTCATACATGCCGTTGCCGAATACGGTGCCGTCGGCGGCTACAGTGATGATACCGCTGCGATTCTCGATCACGCGAACGAGCGGGGGCACATCTGACGCTCCTTTTGATTGCAAAGCATCGAATATGGTCGTGGAGAGACGCGGCGTCGCAATCATCGCCAGCACCGCGAGTCCGGCAGCAAATCCGACGCACCGGAACCGTTCCCCGCGCGGCAGCGGCAACAGCGTCGTCAACAATGCGGTGCAAGCGAGACTGGCCACGACTAGCGCCGCACTTAGAGCAAGTAGGCCGAAGCGATCCATCAGCAGGAAGCCGGTCACGATCGAGCCTGAAGCGGAACCAAGGATGTTGGCGAGATAGAGCAGCGCGGTGCGCATGCCGGCACGGTCGTCGGCAGGGATGCTGAATGCGGCGAGGTAGGGCAGCACCGAGCCCCAAAAGCGCGCGAACAGGTAGACTAAAACAAATGCCACGGCGAGCACGTACCGGCCGATCCAGGCTAGGTGATCCAGGAGCGGTAGGAATAGAAGTCCAACCGCGCTTGCCAACAGCAATGCGATCACCACACGTCGCATGGCCTGCTCATGCGACGCGGTCGCACAATTATCGCCTGCGCGGCGCGCGCCCGAAGCCAACCCGATTAAAAACGCGCCGAGTGTCAGTGCGAACGCCGTGGGACCCGACCCCGCGGCATAGGACACCGTACGGAAGAAAAAGATTTCGTAAGACAGCGATACGAATCCGGACACTGCCGACACGATCAGTGCGGCACCAGGCCCCAGCAAAATTTTATTTGCTGCGTGGGCTCGTGGTGCATCGGTTGCCTCAACAACTGCCTCACCGATGTCACGGCGCCAAGCGATCAGCGCACCCACCGCTACTGCGCCGTTGATCGCGGCCGCGACAAAGACCGCGCCCTGCATGCCCACAAACGGGAAAACCAGCACCGCGGAGACGAGACACGCCGCGCCTGCACCGATCGTATTGACGTAGTAGAGGAGCCCGACTGCGCTCCCGACATTGCCGGAGCGGCGAACGAGATGTCCCACCAGGATTGGAAGCGTAGCGCCCATCAGCAAGGTCGGCACAATGACCAGTGCCAGGCTGACCGCCGCCGTTACTGGTAAGGGCAGACCAATGATCATGTCGCCGACCCGCTCAAAGATTTTAAGCGATGCTGCGCCGAACGCGCCGGTCATCAGTTCGATCGTGGCGAGGAGCGGCAGTAATGGGATGCCGCGCCGCTTCGAAAGCCAACCGCCAGCGAGGCTGCCGAGACCGAGGCCAAGCATGAATGCCGTGACGACAATCGTCACCAACTCGATATTAACGCCGAAGATGCGGAACAGCGCTCGCTGCCAAGTTAGCTGATAGATCAGCGCCGGAAAGCCGGAAAAGAAAAACAGCACGCACAGTAGGCGCGTCCAGGCGTCGAGGGGGCCAATATGCCGCGTTTGGTTGGATTTCCAGCTACGTCCAGGCTTGTCATTTTGGCTCTTGCATCTAGTCCTATTACCTTTGAACGGCTGGCGATTGTCGCAGGCATGGCAAGAATATCGACCGCTGGAAAAGCCCGGTAATTTGGATGGTACCCCTTGGCTACCGGCTAAAACCTTTCAGTAAATAGGATCATTGTTTCGTATGGCCGCGGCAAAAGTTTTGCGTATTGATCTGAAGTCAACCGTTAGATTGAGAGTACCACCGGTACGCGTCCGCGAGGCCTTCGCGAAGTGGGATGCCGGGATGCCAGCCCATTGCGGTGAGCCTGGAAACATCAAGGAGCTTCCGCGGCATGCCGTCTGGCTTGCTATGGTCGTAGTGAAAACGACCTTCAAATCCGACAATCTCAGCCACGAGAGTCGCAAGTTCGGCGATCGTCAGGTCCTTTCCCCAACCAATATTGATCGAATGTTCGTCCGAATAATTCTTCATCAAGAATACCAGGGCGTCGGCCAGATCGTCGACATGCAGGAATTCCCGCCGTGGCGTGCCGGTGCCCCAGATCTCGATGTTCGGCGCCCCGGTCATCTTGGCGTGGTGAGCTTTGACCAATAGGGCGGCCACCACGTGGCTGCTCAATGGGTCGTAGTTGTCGCCGGGGCCGAAAAGATTGGTGGGCTGGGCCGAAATGAAATCGCAGCCATACTGACGCCGATAGGCGGTGCACATTTTCAAGCCGGCAATCTTGGCGATGCCGTACCATTCATTGGTTGGCTCGAGCGGGCCGGTAAGAAGCGCTTCCTCCGGGATCGGCTGCTGTGCAAGTCGCGGATAGATGCACGACGAGCCGAGAAACAGTAGCTTCTTCACGCCGACCCGGCGGGCGCCTTCGATCACATTCGATGCGATCGCGACATTGTCGTAGAGAAATTCTGCCGGCCGTGAGCTGTTGGCAAGAATGCCACCGACTGTGGCCGCGGCAACAAACACCGCATCCGGTCGCGCAGTGGCAAGCCATTGCTCGGTCTCTGCCTGCCGTCTCAGATCGATTTGGCGATGGTTGACGGTCAAAACCTCGCAACTTTCCCGCGCGAGACGTCGCAGCAGTGCGCTGCCGACCATGCCACTGTGGCCCGCCACGAAAACGCGCTGCCCGGCCAGTGAAAACGTCATCGATATTCACTTAGCTGCCGGTCGTGGCTTCGCCACGCTGGGGGCTGTCGTAACCGGCTGCCTTGAGGACCTTTTCACGTCTCGCAAGATCAAGATCGTGGGCAACCATCATCTTGACCAATTCCTTGAAGGAGACGCGGGGCGCCCAGCCGAGCTTGCGACGCGCTTTGGTCGCATCACCGCAAAGTGCATCCACCTCGGTCGGTCGAAAGTAGCGGGGGTCGATCTCGACATGGCGTTGCCAGTCGAGACCGGCCTCCGCGAAGGCAAGTTCGACGAATTCGCGCACGGAATAGGATTCGCCGGTGGCGACGACATAATCATCGGGTTTGTCCTGCTGCAGCATTAGCCACATCGCCTCGACAAAGTCGCCGGCAAAACCCCAGTCACGCTTGGCGTCGAGATTCCCAAGGTACAGCTTTTGCTGCAGTCCTTCCTTGATGCGGCCGATAGCGCGAGTGGTTTTTCGCGTCACGAAGGTTTCACCGCGCTGGGGGCTCTCGTGATTGAAAAGAATTCCATTGCAAATAAACAGATCATAGGCCTCGCGATAATTAACGGCGTACCAGTGCGCCGCGAGCTTGCTGACCGCGTACGGGCTCCGCGGATAAAACGGTGTCGCTTCGTTCTGAGGAGGGAGCGAGGCTCCGAACATTTCCGAAGAGCCGGCCTGGTAGTAGCGCACCGGTCGGCCGCGCTGACGGACGTGGTCGCGCAGCGCTTCAAGTAGCCGCAGCGTGCCGAGGGCGTCGACGTCGGCGGTATATTCGGGGATGTCGAACGACACCCTGACGTGGCTTTGCGCCCCAAGATTGTAGATTTCGTCGGGGTCGACCTTCTCCATGACATGCCGGAGCGCAGATGTATCGGCGAGATCGCCGTAATGCAGGGTCAGGTCCACGCCGCCTACGTGCGGATCGCGGTAGAGTTGATCGATGCGATCAGTGTTGAACAGGCTGGCGCGCCTTATGATGCCGTGGACCTGATATCCCTTGTCCAGCAAAAACCGTGCGAGATATGAGCCGTCCTGACCCGTAACGCCAGTGATCAGCGCGCGTTTGTTGCGCAAAGACGCGGGAGCTTCGTTAACTGAGGTCATTGCTCGATGTGATCTATGGGACAAACCCAGATTCGACTATCGCAAGGCGATCTTTTGGTAAACCAGTTAACCGCCATCCCGATACGCCGCATTGATATAGCGTAATTCTCGTCCCACGTCTGCAGACGAGAAAACACAAGACCTCCGACCGTTAAGCCCCGTGCATTAACCGCGCCTGCGTCGTGCGACACAATCAACTCGCTGAGAGCTCCCTCGGGTGCTATTCATAGCCTCGACCTGTTCGATCAATTTGCTCACTCCGCCGGGAAGCGGGGCCCAAATGCCACGATTGATTTTCGTCAATAGATTTTTCTTTCCCGACCATTCGGCAACGAGCCAAATGCTCTCCGATCTCGCTTTCCACTTGGCAAGCAGGGGAAGGGAAGTGCACGTCGTCACGAGCACCCAAATCTACGACAATCCCAAGGCTTCGTTGCCAGCCTCCGAGATTATCAATGACGTGCATGTGCACCGCGTTCCTTCGACGGAATTTGGACGGTCCGCCTTGCTCGGCCGCTCGATCGATTACTTTTCGTTCTACCGGTCGGTATGGCGTTGCCTCATTCAGACTATTCAGCAGGGTGATATCGTTATTGCCAAAACAGATCCGCCGCTGATTTCCGTCGTTGCCATGGCTGCCGCACGCCGCAGAGGTGGGCGGTTGATTAATTGGCTGCAAGATATCTTCCCTGAAACCGCCGTAGAGCTTGGTGTGCCATTCATCCGCGGACCCGTTGCTGCGGGCCTCGCGGTGTTGCGCAACCGCTCCTTGCGGGATGCCGAGGCGACTGCCGTAATTGGCGACTTAATGGCGCGAAAGATCACGGCTGCGGGCGTTCCTCCAGAACGGATCCACGTTATTCCGAACTGGGCCGATGATGAGGATATCCAGCCCATTGCCCCGGCTGACAATCCATTGCGTCAGACATGGGGTTTAGAAGGCAAATTCGTCCTCGGTTACTCGGGTAATCTCGGGAGGGCCCACGAGTTCGACACTGTGCTAGCCGCGGCTGAGCGCCTGCGAAGCGACACCCGGTTTGTCTTCTTAATGATCGGCGGCGGCAAACGCTTCGATGAGCTGGCCAGGATCGTCAAGCAGCGTGGTCTCGATAGCTCATTCAGGTTCGTCCCTTACCAAGAGCGGAAGATGCTCGCCTATTCTCTGGGCGTTCCGGATGCGCATTGGCTATCGCTTAACGCCAAGCTTGAGGGCCTGATTGTTCCAAGTAAGTTCTACGGGATTGCCTCCGCCGGAAAACCTATCATAGCTATTGCCGATAAAGACGGAGAGCTCGCGCGACTTGTGCAGCAATTCGCCTGCGGTGTTGTCGTCGACCCAGCTGACGCGGATGCGCTCGTCCGTACCTTGCTCCATCTGTCAACAGAACCTGAAACGGTCGTTGAAATGGGCAAGCGGGCGCGGAAAATGCTCAACGTGCATTTTACAAAGCGGAAGGGGCTCGATCGATGGCGCGAAATGCTCGATCAAATCGTCCTTGAGGGCCAGGCTCAAAAGCCCCTCGACAATGGACTAGCCGCCGGCAGACCTAGGCATCCACGTATGGACTTGCTGAGCGCGGAGTCGCTCGGACACGGTGTATCGGAATAGAGAGGGTCATAATGCATCTCCAGCAGCGCATCTTGGTGACCGGAGGATCGGGTTTTCTTGGTTCGTATCTGTGCGAGCGCTTGCTGGCGACCGGCGCGGATGTCATTTGCCTCGATAATTTTTTTACCGGCGCCAAGCGCAATATCGAAGGTCTTCTCGATCACAAAAATTTTGAACTGATCCGCCATGACGTAACATTTCCGCTCTATGTTGAGGTCGATCAGATTTATAATTTGGCGTGTCCGGCCTCTCCCGTTCATTACCAGCACGATCCAGTTCAAACGACCAAAACCAGCGTGCATGGCGCAATCAACATGTTGGGGCTCGCCAAACGTTTGCGGGCGAAGATTCTTCAAGCGTCGACGTCGGAAGTTTATGGTGACCCTACGATCCACCCGCAAACGGAGGACTATTGGGGCAACGTCAATCCAATCGGGCCGCGGTCCTGTTACGACGAGGGAAAACGGTGTGCTGAGACACTGTTCTTCGATTATTGGCGTCAACACAAACTGCGGATCAAAGTGGCGCGCATCTTCAACACCTATGGTCCGCGCATGCATCCCAATGATGGCCGGGTGGTTTCAAACTTCATCGTCCAGGCGCTGCTTGGCCATGACATAACAATCTATGGCGACGGCACGCAGACTCGATCGTTTTGCTATGTTGATGATCTGATTAGCGGCCTGGTCAGTCTGATGAAAAGCGACGACGACTTGATCGGACCGATTAATTTGGGAAATCCGAAAGAGTTCACGATGCTCGAGCTCGCTGCGGCGGTCCTCGAACTTATAGGCTCTAAATCGAAGGTGGTGCATCGGCCTTTGCCCCAAGACGATCCGCGACAGCGACAGCCAAATATTACCAAAGCGCAGCAAACGCTGAATTGGAAACCGCGAACGCCCCTCAAGGAGGGGCTTACGAAAACAATCGCTTATTTTGAAGAGCTGCTGCGTACCGAACGTCTGAGCGTAAGCGAGTAGGGATCACTATCGAAGACGGCTACTCATTGATTAGTGGTCCTTGAGCCCACCGTGGGCTCGTCGCGTCAGTGATTGGATCGCCGCGCAGTTCCTTCCGCCCGTTGAAAATCGTCCGTACGATCCGTTCAGGGCGGATGTTAGAGAACATCGACCTCGTTGCGCTCGACGATAATGCAGCTGAGTTGGCCTGTCGCATAGGCACCGGTATCAATGTTGATCCGGCCGGGTCGCATATCGACTGCGCGCACGGGTGTATGACCGTGCACGATGATTTTGTCGAATTTTCCTTCGTGAAGCAGAAATTCGTCGCGAATCCACAACAGATCCGCTTCGCGCTGTTCGGCCAGCGGGATGCCCGGTCTCACCCCCGCGTGAACAAAGAAAAACTCGCCGCAACTGAATGAAGATCGCAGGCTATCAAGCAGGATGAGGTGGGCTTTCGGCAAGACAGCTTGGAAATCACTTGCAAGCTCTTTCTGCGTCTGGGCGTCTGCATTCAGAGAAGGGGTTATTCCATAAGACATCAAAGTTTCGAAACCGCCCATCTGGCCCCATGATTGAAGCATGGAAGGATTGCGCAGAAATTCAAGAAGGCAAGTTTCGTGATTACCTTTGAGTAAGACCATTTCATTCGACCTCGTTCGCTCAATCAAGCGGTCGAGAACGTCGCGGGAATTCGGTCCGCGATCGATGTAATCGCCCACAAGCACTTGAATTGGGCGATCGACAGGATACTTGGCGATATGTGTGTCGATCCGTGCAAACACCTGTTCGAGCAGATCAGCGCGGCCATGTACATCGCCAATCGCGTAGATGCGGGTTCCCTTTGGTAAGCCAAATGCGGGCCGCTGCTTGCGTCGCAAAATTGATAATCCCACTCGCGTGTTGTGCTCCAGAGTTCGGCGGAGGCAGAGTTGCTAATTAATCTAGGATTTTTGTTGTTCGATATTTAATCTTCGGCGTTTGCCCGATGGTTAACAATCGGCACTGAACTGCTGCAGTATTCTACGAAACTTGGACCGTTAAACCAAGCAGAGTCTCAAATTATCTCCGGTATTTCTCCCCTTAAGGCTAAGTCCTTCGGGGAAAAATACTGTGCGTCAAACAATAAAAAATATCGTCGCTGTTGCAGCCGCAATTTCAGCAACAGCAACCGTCATTCAGGTTGCGAAGGCGAATTTTCTGCCGCAGACCATCGACAAAGAGCTGCAGCAACCGCAATCTTTCAGTTCCGCTCCTTTCACAGCGCCGCTGCGGATAAAGCCCGAAGATTTGGCAGCCCCGACAGATACGTTGCAGTCCAGGTCCGCCGATCTGTTGCAGTCGGATGATCTGATTGCGTTCGCGGATATGCAGGATCAAACAGCATTCAGTTCTTTGCCTGCAAAGTTGGATTCATCCATTGCCAGGTCTTTCGACAGCACAAAGGCCGCTAATTCGTTGGCTGAATTGCCTCATCTAGCGTCGCTTGACCAATCGCAGCCGTTGGAACCGTCGACCTATTCGCGAGATCTAGGCTTGGCGCCGAGGTACGACGAATCGGGGGAGCCATCGCGCGACACAAATCGATCGCAACCGCGTCCACGCGGATTACCGGTTTCGCGCATCCAGTTTGATACGCCTGCCCTTGCGCCAGTTTCGCATACGATTTTTTGCCTCAAATATCGAGACGACTGTAAGGTCGACAAGACCGTATCGGTCGAAAGCAGAGTGACGCTCACGTCCGAAAGGTGGGCCGAACTTGAGCGCGTCAACGCCGCGGTCAATCGCGCCATTATTCCGCAACCCAATACAAAGGGCCTTGCCGGAGAAGTCTGGTTGATCTCTCCGCGAGCCGGTGAGTGCCATGATTACGCGGTCACCAAGCGCCACGAGTTGCTCGCCCTCGGCTGGCCGGAGCAGGATCTGTTGCTGTCCGAAGTTGTGACAACTTGGGGCGAGCACCACCTCGTGCTTGTGCTTCGGACCGGCGACGGAGACTTCGTGGCAGATAACCTCAGCCCCAATATTCGGATCTGGACGCAGACCCCGTACCAGTGGATCCGCATCCAATCGCCCGGCAATCCGCTGATTTGGTCGACATTGGCGAACGCCACGGTCGCAGCGCGGACCCGAACCAGAGCTTCGCGGCAAACCGATCCGTCCTGAGGGTCGTCTCGACGCATAGGCGCACGTTCATTCGCCGGCGCCTGACGTGTGTGTGTACGACCGATCAGCTTGTTGCCGGTCGTGGAGACTTACTAAGCCCTAAACCGCAGTGTTTGCTAAAACTAAGCGCTAATTCGTTTGACCTGTCGATTTTCTGGCATCCTGCGGCAAAAAACGATTCAGAAGTTGTTAGCAACTGGAGAGGATGCTGGATTTGGCCCTCACTGTTATGAGCCAACTGGATGCTAGCCATACTGGGATTGCTGGGAGCGATAATTCTGGCGCTTCGCTTTAACGTGATCATTCTGCTGCCTGCCATCCTGTTTGGGTGGGCAGTCGCGCTTGTGAACGGGGTGATGACCGCCAGCTCCGGCACTTCGATTATGTTCCAAATGGTGCTGGTTGCCGTCGCCCTGCAACTTGGTTTTGTTGGAGCACTCGTGCTCAAGTGGGCCGTGCTTGCGGGCCGCCACCATCCGCGGGCGGGCAAGGCAACAGCGACACCTGGCGGTGCATTTTGAAACTCTGGTTAGCCTTTGGCTTGGGTATCTGAGGATCTTCTGCCGACGTGATCGGCAGACCGACTACCAACTCCATTATTGACGATTTTTAACCGAAGCCGGCGCCCCGAGTGTGCCGTCTTTCAGCGCACCGGACTATCGTTTGTCTTGCTAATGCACCGGAACGACATCAATTGGGTATTTGGGTGCCCGACCGGGGAGCCGTTATTGTTTTCAAGAAGCTTGGATCGGTGTCTTTCAATGCGGCTTCGATGATTTCGCGTCCCTTGGGGAGCGCCTTGGTATACGCCAGTGCAATGGAGGGCTTCAGATCCGGCCGCTGCGCAATGTGCTGTACGTCCATCGGCACCAAGCTCTGCACTTCATCATCGGAAATCGCGCTGGATCGAACTGCAAGCAGCAAACGCACCGGCATCAACGAGATTTCGTTCGGGCCCGTGTAATACGACAATTTTAACGCTTCAGTTCCCTTGGGATCGTCTCTATCGACCTGGAAATCGAGTGCTGCCAACACGAGCCAAATACGAGAATCGTATGGCGACAGTCTTGCCGCGCGATCGGCGATTGCCCGCATGGCTTCGACCTCGACCGGTTGCTTAGGCGAGCTGTCCGTTGTTCCGAACAACGACGGCGCGATCGCTGTAACAGCAGCAATGGTCCAGAGGTCGCCCCGGACCATTCCCATCTCAGCCGCCGCCGTCGCAGAGTCTCGAGCGGCATACATGGCGTTAGCTTCATCAGGGTTGGAGGGAAAATAGCTCAGTTGCGGACCCGTCAATTCAGGAATCAGGATCCACAGAGCAAAAATCCCAAGCAAGGCTGCGAACGCGCTGATGATCGTGCGGGCGTCGGTTGCCGCCTCCCGAATGCCGGGAGCTTTGCTTTCGTTGTTGACGCGAAAATATGTCATCAGGTCATTAGTCCGATGGCTGTCCGTACGCACATCGTCAAGTTCAAAGTTACGGATGCGACGCTGACAATTGGCCGAGGGAAGGGTGCGAGGGGCAGTGGGCTCATGGAGTCGCTCGAGCGTCTCGCCCGATGCTCTGACCAATGCCAAGTCCGAGCGTAAGAGCGACGAGCAGGGAGACTGCCGGATTGGCAAGGCCCTCGCTGGTGAAGCAATCCAGGACAATCGCCACTGTCACACCCGCCGCGGCCAGCGCATAGAAACAATCCCGTCCGCGATTGAAGGCGCAGCGTGCAAACAGTGCGATTTGCACACAAGCCAGTCCAACGATGATCCAAAGTGCCGGACGCCCTAATTCGATGGCAATTTTTGCGGCGAATGTCGCAGGACGTAAACTTGCAGGGCCCTGTGCGCCGTAAATCGTGCTTACGCCAGGAAACGTACCCGCGCCGCTTCCGGTAGGCCCAACCGCGTCCAAAATACGTTTATCGAGCATCAACTCTTGACTGTTGGCAGCAGTCACGTAACGCAGCGATAGTTCCGTTACAGTATGGTCGCCTCGGGTCCAAATGACCATTGCTGCTGCGATGACGGCCACGCAGGCCATTGCCAAACCGGTTCTGGGGCCAAATCCCAAGCGTCGCACAGCATAAATCACGACGATTGTCGCCAAGCCGCAGGCTGCGACAAAAATGGCATGACTTGCGTCTCCGGCAATCAACGGGAAACAGCAAATGAGCAAACCGGCGGTCGTGACACCGATCGGAAGCAGCGGTCGAGATAGTGAGATGCGAGGTCCGTGACGTCTTTCGTATTTCTCGACGGTCATAATCATGCTGGCGGCAAACAGGATGCTGCCAACGATGCTCGTCGTCATCATTGCCGCGTACGTATAATTGCCGCCCGGCTCGTTGCCGGCATTAAAGCCGCCGATCTGATTGACTAAAAGGGTGAGCGAAATGACGGCCGCAACGGCGCCCAGCGATAACAGCAATTTCTCAGCACGTTGGCGATCGATCGAAACAGCAGTCGCGAGCAACGCGATGCCTGCCATCGCGCCAAAATAGGACACGGCGATAAGCGTTAAGCCCGGATCGATGGTCATGTTTGCCAACAACCGCGGCGTTTCAAGCGCGCTGGCTGCACTCTCCCAAATCGATCGAGAGAGACCGACTGCCAAGGGCAGCAGTTGGATGAGCATCCAGAGCAGCGGTATGGTCGCAATCACAGCGGGGATGCGAACCAATTTGAAAACGTGGCGCGCTTCGCCTGGGCGCATTCCAGCCGCGATGATGATCAGGTTGATTGCAACAAAAAACTGGATCGCGCCCACGAAAACGAGGTTGTCAAAGAACAACAAAACGGGCGTCACCGCTGCGATGAGCAAAAGACCGAAATTGGCTAGAGAGGCGAAAAGCATGTGGAGTTGAGTGCGCCGGCGACGCCGCTGTGATCGTCAGAATTAGGCGAGCGCGATTCTTGCGTGTTTCGCCACAATATCATCGCGTCGAGCAGGTTTCCACCAGTCTTTGCAGTGCGATATTGAAGCCTTCGAGGGAGATCACTCCGTGGATCTTCGCTGTTTCATTCTGCACTTCAACGGAAAGATTGGGCAATGACGGCCACTGCTCTCGAGCAAGGTCTGAGGCCTCTTTCGGCAACAGAATGGCGGTGCCCGGAGAAATAACGTTGCCGGACAATTTCTTGCCATTGATCGTGATTTCGAGCCGTGCCTGCGGCCGGAGTGGACTCAGCAGAAAAACCAAGACTTCCAAATCCAACTCACCACAACGAAGGTCCAGCCCGGCGAGATCGACGTCTGAATCGGAGAGTTCAGCCGTCGCCATGATAGAGACGATGTCCTTCCGTTCACGTCCTGCCCGGGGATCGGGAGTGCTAACCAATCGCCACTTACCTGCGATGGGAGTGCTGGATGGACCGGTTTTAGAATCGGAGGCCGGACCCGGTGTAGCATCAGGTGTGCCGCCGGCGCCGCTGGGCGCGGCGGGGGCGGGAGAGGGGCCCTGTTGTGGAGAAGTCAAATTCTCAAAGCAGAGAAGTCGGGCTTTCTCATCGGAGATCGCTCGGCATCGGTTATAGCTGTCCTCGTTGATTCCAGCAGCGTTTGCCACTGCAGCCATACTCAGGGCTGCCGCCGCAATGAAAATATGCCCAATCCCCCGATATACTGATTGTGCGAACGACATTTCTCCACCGGCTGCTTACGATCTGGACGGCAGATTAGCACGCATACCCGTAAATCGCTCCAATCAGACTGTTGCAATTGAGTTTGATCTCGCGAAAATTGAGGCGATATCTGGGTCTTGTTTTGCTCCAGCCAATTTGTAATGATTAAATCGGGGTTGCAGCCTTTTCCTTTTCTGCTCTTGGAGAACCGAGATGATTCATAAGAATCTTCGTGCCGTTACCATTGGCGCACTGATGACGGTCGGCTGTTTTGGGGCGGCCAATGCCATGCCAATTGCGCCCGCCGCGATGACCGCGCTCGATGGGCCGCCGGTTAAATCGGTTTCGTTTTGGGGGCAGCCGTTCCCGTATGGATACGCCTACTACCGTGGACAATGTTACTCATACGTCCCGGTTGAAACTCCTACAGGATACGTTTGGAAGCGGGTGTTCATCTGTACGGAGACGAACGGACGAGGTTATGGTCACGGCTACGGCGGGCGGTTCTAATCGCGCCGTGAGAGCGACGCCGACCGCTCATGTGGCTTTGTGATCAGGCAAACGAGCCAAATTCGCACGGGCTCTCCGAGTGATCATCCCGGGATGCCATGACGCGCCGCCGAAACGTCGGCCCATGTTATCTTGGTCGGTGCTTGCGGGTTTGGCGTTGTGTATTGGCCAATTGCACAGCGTGAGGGGCCAAGGCCTTAACACCAACATTAATCAAACCGGCGTTCGACACGCAATTATTGCGAGTGTTGAGCCGACTAAGGATCAGGATTCCGCTGCCGTTAAACAAGATGTCGTGTCGCGCAACGCGACGATAGACATAAAGATACGCGTACTGAGCTACGCGTCCGATTACCGATTTTACGGCGTGGTCGACAGCAAATTTTCAGACTTTGATCCCGACAGCGGGGCGGCTGCGCAGGAAATCTGGGCCGAACAGAAATGTCATCAGGATCGCGGATTACCCAAGATTTGGGTTTTGGCCATCAATGGAAAGATTACGCGGGGTGAGAAGGCTTTTGATATCGCGGCGCGGCCACGCCAAGTTGGTGTGTCGGTACCCGAGGACGAAATTGTCACGCAAAGAGACCGCAACGTAGTGGGACTCACAGATCCCAACCAAAATTTGGTCACGGTCGCCAAGACCACGGAAAGCCTGCTTAGCGTGAAGTTGAACCTCAAGTCGGCCAAGTGCCGTCTTAGTAGTAGCTGACGCGGTCCATGCGCGAGAGTGCGCACATTCCGCAGCCCGCCCTGCCTAGCCGCCAAATAGGAGATTCGTTATTGGCTCTGCGCGGACACGGTGTTTGGCGTAAATTTACAGTTAATTTTTTCAATTTCCGCGCTCGGGTATGTGTTTGTTGGCTTAAATATGTGCCTTTTTGGCAACAGGAGCAGAGTTTCGGAGATTGTGGGCTCCGCTTGACCGAAATTCTGTGCTTTAAGGGCGCATGCGCGCTTAGCATGTCCTCTGAGCTGTAATAGGGTGACGGCCGATGAGGTTTTATTGGGGCGGCGGGGGTACCGTGGGGCAAATGTCAATCAGTGCACCGGCTTTGGCTCGGATCGGCGTGATCGGCATAGCGCTGGCAACGGGCGGTTGCCTGGGCTTCATACCCGCGGCCGGGCCGAACTCCGCTGGAGTGTATTCGGGGGTTGGGGCGGAGGTGCCTTATGCGTTCGTCCATCTGTCGCCTAAGGCGGTCGATATCCTCGCACAGTACGAGCCGGCCTCACTGGCTGGTACTTTCCGGAGCAACAAAGGACCCCCGGACATTAGGTTCGGCATTGGCGACATTGTATCGGTTACCATCTTCGAAGCGGCGGCTGGCGGTCTATTCATCCCGACCGAAGCCGGTGTTCGACCGGGCAACTTCGTACAATTGCCAGATGAGACCGTGGATAATGGCGGTTACATCACGGTGCCTTACGCGGGTGCAGTAAGGGCTGCTGGCCGAACGAACGTCGAAATTCAAAACGATATCGTCGCCCGGATAAAAAACCGCGCAATCGAGCCGCAAGTCATAGTCGCTCTTGCCAAACAGAACACCTCTTTGATCACAGTCTTTGGCGAAGTAGGCAATCCCGTCCGCTATCCAGCGGCGAGCTTAGGAGCAAGAGATCGCGTTACGGACGCGATCACGCGTGCTGGCGGTATTAAGGACCAAGGATATCAGACCTGGGTGATGCTCGAACGTGACGGAAAGCGAGGAACCGTTCCACTCGCGAATCTCGTTAACGAGCCTCAAAACAATATCTTTGTGCAGCCTGGCGATCGTATCTACGTCTATCAGGAAGATCAGAAATTCATCGCATTTGGCGCATCTGGCCAGCAAGGCGAATTTCCGTTTGGCGCATGGCGGATCAATTTGGCGCAAGCGGTTGCGAAGGCAGGTGGACTTAATGACAGCGCTGCCGATCCTGGATCCGTATTCCTCTATCGAATGGAGCCGCGTCACGTTGCTGAACTGCTTGGCGCCGACTGTTCGCGGTTTGATGGCGACGTGGTCCCTGTAATCTTCGGCGTCGATTTCCATGATCCGAGTGGGTACTTCTTGGCCACTAGGACCCAGATGCGTAATAGCGACATCGTCTTCGTTGCTAATGCGCAGGGTGTGGAGATCTCCAAAGTGGCGGCGCTCATGAACACAGTCATGGCGACAACGGCCAACGAATACGGCATCTACGGCGTGATCAAGGGGACTACTACGGCAATATCGCCAGCAACCCCTCAATCGGTGGTCGTCAATCCGTAATGGTTGGCTAGATCCATTGGTTTAGCGCGACGTCCGTTCGAGCGACAATTCTTGTTAGAGGGATTCCCGCGGCTCGGTACGCTGTCAGATGGCTGATTACGTAAGGGTAAATCAACCTAATCGGCTGTCCAGTTTCATTCTTTGCGTAGCCGTTGGTGCCGCACCTTTTCCTTTCGGATCGCGGGATCCGATAACTGTAGCAATTTGGTGCGTTCTCCTGGGATTCGGATTGCTGATCGCCTCGCCGCGGCGGCTGTTGCGGGGGCATTTCCTTTTGCTTGGAGGCATTGTCGGCAGCGTTGCTGCGTATGGCTTTGTTCTACATGAGCAGCTCGCTGATCACCCTTGGATCGCGGCGCCGAATCCGATCTGGGCGAGAGCATCTGGACTTTTGGGAGAACAGTTGGCGCCATCCGTTTCAGTCATTCGCGGCGAGCCATTTTATGCTCTGGGCGCGCCACTTGCGAATGTGCTCGCGTTGGCTCTCGGTGTAATCGTGGGTGCCGATCGAGAAGGTGCCCGTCGGGCGCTTCAGGTCATGGTTTGGGCGGGTGCCGGCTATGCGATCTATGGAATATTGAACCTAGTGTTCGATCCTACTGCGATCCTTTGGCGCACAAAGGCCGCAAACCTCGAAAGTCTCACCGCGACTTTTATCAACCGAAATACCGCTGCTGCTTATTTCGGCTCAATCGCTGTCGCTTGGCTGATCATGTTTATGGCAAGCGTTCGCGGACGGCTGCCATCAGGGCCTATTGTTTGGACGAAACTCGCGCAAAACATCGTCGCTGGTGATCAGAAAAAAATCATCACGCATTTCTTCATGTTTTTCGTTTGCCTCGGAGCTATGTTCATGACTGGCTCACGAGGTGGCGTTCTCGTATCGCTTTTTTCGATGGTCGTAGCGTTCGTAGTGTTCCTTCGCCGGGACTTGCCGCGGGCTATAAGCCTCGTCGCGGTATTAGCTGGTTCCGGTGTTTTCTCGGTTGTCTTGCTGCAAATCCTTGGTAGCAACGTTGTCAGACGTATCGACGCCGGCGGACTTGTGGAGGCAGGGCGGCTTGCGGCCTATAAATCGTCGCTGCGAATAATCGCCGATTATCCATGGTTTGGCACTGGTTTGGGCTCGTTTACAGCTGTTTTTCCGGCCTATCGCAGCGGGGATATATCCATCGTCGGCACATGGAATTTCGCGCATAGCACGCCGCTCGAACTGACAATCGAACTTGGTATTCCACTCGTCCTGATCATTGCTGTAGGTTGGACGGCGGCAATTCTTGTCCTGATAAGGGGTACTGGGCGATCCCGACGCGATACCGTTGTCCCGCTCATTGCACTAGCGGTGGCGCTAATTGCGCTTCTACATACGTCGATTGATTTCTCGCTGCAGGTTTCGGGCTACGCAATCGTCGTTTTCGGCCTCGTCGGCGTCGGTCTCGCCCAGTCACTCGACAACAGCGAGGCACCTCGTCAGCACCGACGGCGTTCTCAGCCCCAGAATCGCCAACCCGGAAACTCGAACGACGACCGTGGAAGCGATGATCTTGACTACAAATTTCGTGAAGTGACCTCTTCCGAGGCCAGACCTAGTAAGGTCCTTTCGCACATCTACTCATGGATTTTCCTGGCGCGTTGACGCCTGCTATGCAGCGCGCTTCAGTCTGCATGCACCAATCCCCGCGTGACAAATTTCACGCTTCTTGGATAACTTCGGAGAGTAGGTGGATACCATCTGCCGGGCAGACAACGCCGAAAAGAAAAACGGCGCCGCGTCGGCGGCGCCGTCTGAGTACATGGAGGCCCGAACGGCTCGTGCAAGCTAGGCTTGCACGCGTTACTGTGGGCTCACGACTTGTGCGACCGAACCGCCGCCGCCGCTAACCGAACCCCCACTGATCCCAAATGAAGCAGACCCGACGCCTTGCGAATTCTGAAGACCGCCGCCGCCGCCGCCGCCGGTATTGGTCAAAGTCTGATACGCAGCGGCATTCGCGCCACCGCCGCCGCCACCAGCCGCCGCAATTGCTTGGTTGCCGACGGTAGTCTGGTATGCCTCAAGTGCAAGCTTGTCTCCGACTTGGGCGAGCGCCGTCTGAATGTCATTCGCAAGTGTGGGGTTCGTTGCGATCAGCGCCTGGGCCGCTTCACCTAAACCCGTGCCGATTGCAGCCTTCTGTGCGTCATTGGCATTCGCCAAGAGGGTTGTGATGGCTGACAGTGCCTGCTGACATTCCGGCAAACGAGGCGCAGCTGGAGCCGGCAGGCACGAGTCCGACAGCATCAGATCGCGAATCTGTGAAACGAGGCGGCCGCCGCCATTAGAGTTAGCCTTGAGCATGGCCGAGGGGTCGGCGACGAATTGATTAACTTGCTGCGACGTTAGCTGTGCCGCAACCGCCGGCGAATACCCGGGGTACATCACAAGGTAGCCCACGACGGCTAGGCTCGCGACAGAACGGGAGTACGAAATCAATGACGGACGATACATAGTTCGTCTCCTGACGGAGTTGCTGGCCTTCTTTGCATCTTTGGAGAGATTATCGTCTAATTTTCCGGCCGCCAAGGCCTAATGTTCGGCGGACGCGTAAGCCCGGGGGAATTGCCTTATTTCCTTGCCGTTTTGGTAAACCTGCGAGTATATCGGCAAAATCGACGTGATTTCGGTCACAGACTACAGAGACGGGCCGGTCTTTAACGCTGTAGGACGGCAGTTCTTGGTGCTACTTGCGGAATTTTGCTATCTCTAAAAGGCGCTAGTTTGGAACGGTCAGGACGCCCGCGATGAGGCGTTATATTCGATGGGCACGGACCCACGGTAAGGCAGCGTTTTTAGAAAGGGCACCACACGTGCCAGGGCAAGAAGCCGACTCCTGATCTCTCGCGCTTTGTTTGGCGCGAAGATTGCAGGTTCGTAGCTTCGCCTAAAAGTGTGGGTAACGAGGGTTAATATGGACAAGTTACCGCATAACTCTGGGCTTAATTATTCCGAACCGCAGTTCAAAGTCGATTCGCTGCCAGTTAAGGAATTAGTTGAGCAGCTGTTCGGGATTGTCCGTCGGCAGTACCCACTCATCGCGTTGATTGCGAGCTGCATCATCGCGTTTAGCCTTGTGTATCTCTTCACCACGCCCAAGCTGTACACAGCGGACGCGAGATTTTTGATTGACACGACCAAAATGCAGATCCTGCGTCAGCAACAACAAGTTGTTGGTGCGATGCCACTCGATGACTCTCAGGTCCAAACTGAGATGGAGGTTCTAAAATCCGAACGGGTAGGGCTGTCGGTTGTTAAGGCATTGAAGCTAACGGAAGACCCTGAATTCGTGGGTTCGCAAACAAGTTTTATAGGAGCTGTCTTCGGGCTGATACTGTCACCGTTTTCTTCGTTTGGATCTGGCCAGGAGGCGATGTCGGAAGATGCTCTGACGGCGAGCGCACTAGGTCGCTTTTTGTCGTATCGGAACGTTGTGCGCGTTGGTGATACTTATGTGCTTGATATCACCTACACGTCACTTAGTCCTGGTCGCGCCGCAGAGGTCGCCAATGGGATTGCCGACGCCTACCTTACCGACAAGCTCGATGCCAAATTTGAGTCGTCTCGCAGAGCACGTCAATGGTTGGAGGATCGCGTTGCTGAAATGCGTCAGCAAGCGATGGCGGCGGATCGTGCTGTACTCGAGTTTAAAGAGCAAAAGGGTATCATTGATTCCGGTGGTACGGGCGCCAATGCGGGTCAATTGTTAGCCGACCAGCGCGTGAGCGACCTTAATTCTCAGCTCGCCCATGCGCGCGCCGCCACGGCCGAAGCGAAGGCCCGTCTTGATCGTATCCAGGTCGTAGCGAAACAGGACATTCCTGATGCTGCCGTTGCGGATTCGCTGAGTAATAGCGTCATCAGTCAGCTGCGCACTCAATATCTCGAATATGATCGCAGATATCAGCTTTTTTTATCCCGCTACGGTGCAACCCACCTCGCGGTTGTAAACCTGCAGAACCTGATGGGCGAATTACGCCGATCAATGGCTGATGAGTTAAACCGGATCGCCGAGAGTTACAAAAGCAACTATGAGATTGCCAAGGCGGCTGAAGAAAGCCTTCAGGCGAGCTTCGCTCAACAGGTTGCGGGTGCGCAGCTTACCAACCGGGAGCGGCTGGGTCTTGATGAACTCGAAAGCAAGGCAAAGGTCTATCATGCTGCGCATGATAATTTCCTGCAGCAGTATATGGAGATCACGCAGCAACAATCCTTGCCGATAACCGAGGCTCGCGTCATATCGGCGGCGACGCCGCCGGGCGGAGCCAGTAGCCCCCGGACTTATAGGATTTTATTTTTGGCCGCAGTGTTCGGCGCGATGTTGGGCTTCGCCGCCGCTTATCTGCGCGATACGATTGATAATGTATTCCGTACCGCGAAACAGGTTAAGCAAGTTTTACGGACAAATTGCCTAGCTGTTTTGCCTATCCTGACGAAAATGGTTGCGTCCGATGCAGCAACCCACAACGTTCAGAAACCAGCACCAAAGTATGGTGGCTTGGCAAAGAAAATAAATCGGGATTTGGTCGGGCCGTACCGGCGCGTCGTTGAGGAGCCGCTGTCACAATTTGCCGAAGGACTTCGCGCCATTAAAGTGGCGACCGACATCAGCAGATCGATCAAGCAAAACAAGATTATTGGTATAACCTCATCGCTTCCGAATGAGGGCAAATCGGTGGTGGCGACCAACTTTGCCCAGCTCATGGCGCATGGAGGAAACAAAGTAATTCTTGTTGACGGAGATTTGCGCAACCCGACACTCACGCGCAACCTTGTGTCGGAGCCGGATATTGGATTGCTCCAGGTTCTCGGCGGCAAGTGTGAATTGAGTAAGGCCATCTACACTGACAGTGTGACCGGTTTATCTTTCCTTCCTGCGGTAATCAACTCGCGGTTGGCACATTCGAGTGAAATCCTGGCATCAGACGCATTTGCTCAGTTGATGGATCGACTGCGCGAGATTTTCGACTACATCGTCATTGACTTTCCACCCCTTGCACCAGTGGTTGATGTTCGCGCAACCACCAATATCGTAGATTCGTATGTATATGTCGTCGAATGGGGACGAACACGCATTAAGATGGTTGAGCGACAATTGGACTCGGCCCCCGAGATTTTTGATCGCTTGCTTGGTGTTGTCCTAAACAAGGCGGACCCGAAGACGCTGAGCCGCTACGAAGACTATTACGGTGGGTATTACTATAAGAAAGGTTATTATGCGGCTTATGGCTACACGACATGAGCGACGACGATGGTGTGACTGCAACTAGCGTCACCATTGTGCGGTTGTTTCTTGTAGTCTCGGGCGCGCTGGCAATCGTTTGGGCTCTTGCCGTAATTCCGTTTTTTTGGTCGGAAGGTTCGATAGTCAACATCGCCAAAGCCATTACTGCAGGCGAGGCGTTCAAACCAGAGGTCTTGGCGGCTGTTCAGGCACCAAATGAAACCAACAGCGATTTGAGACTTCGGTCGTCGGTGCTGGACAAGGCTGCCATGATCCGTCTGCGACAGGCAGAGAATGCATATCGGTCTGGCGATCCTGAGATTATCAAACAAAAGGTCGAACTGTTGAAACGAAGCGTTCGGGGGGCATTGCAGAATGCCCCAGACAACTCCTTGCTCTGGCTCGTATGGTTCTGGGTCAATGGTATGCGACCTGATGACGTACCCTTCTTGCGGATGTCATATGATCTCGGCCCGTACGAGGGCTGGATCGCCGTCAAACGCGATCGTGTCGCATTGGCAGCGTACCCAGTTTTGACAAGTGACATTGCCGAGCGGGCCGTATCAGAATTTGTCGGCTTGGTACGATGGGGACTTACCCCAGACGCCGCCGATATCGCAGCCGGAACAGCACCGCCGCTTCGCCGTATTCTGTTCGCCCGGCTCAAGGAGCTGAGCTACGAGGAGCGTCGTGTCTTTGCGAGCGCTGTATACAGCCGAGATCTCGATGACGTGCCGGTCCCCGGAATCGCCCCGCCGACCAATCAGATTCCTCTGCCGGTCTTGCCGCCTGACTTCTACTCACGTTAGTGCGAGCTAAAGCAGATCAGTTCGTTGCGATTTCTTCTCGGCGCGATGTTGGTCCGAGCGCGCCGCTTACGAGTGCTGTGATCCAATTTGGCGTCCTAGGCCTGTTCCGCGAGCAACATTGATCTAATTTCAGGTGAGATAGAGGTTTGCCTCCAAGCCGATTGTCATGCGCCTCGCCTGCTGAACCGGCGGTAAGAAGCGACTAGCTGGGATCTCAAAAAGGGGAATCGATATTTTCGGTGGTTGCTCGTCGTCGGCGCCCCCGATATGCGCGTGAACACGGCACCAAGCGACACCGGTTCGCACGTAGCATGGAGCGACGGCCAATCCAGATCGCTGCGGTCGCTCTAGCCAACAAAATTACCCAGATGGCCTGGGGGATGATGGTGCGCGGGGCGCGATTTAAAGAGTCGACTATGTCGCCGGTGCGGCCAGGCGAACAAAGGAAGAGAAGATTCCCACGAATTGGAAGGAACATGACTACGTAATGCAGAAACGCGATTGGGATCCGATTCGCGCAGAGCATTAAGGCCAGCGCTCTCGCCATGGCGCCGTCCACACGTGATCCCGAACCGCGTTGCCCCTGTCTTTGGTAGGCATAAGATGGGGCATGCAGATATCGACCCGCACATTGCCACTGATTTTTTTCTTGAGACGCACACGGCAACTCATCCCGATCCGCGGATGGGATAGAGCTTTTCGGGTGATCTTTCCGCCCGGCAAACAGAAGTCCTTTTGCTTTGAACTTGAGGTGCCGGGAGGGATCCTCTACGCCAATGCGGCCAGTCATTTGGACCGCTATGCTCTTCTGCACGGTAGCATCGAACCAGACGAATTGGAGTTCGCCCGACTTATTCTGGCAACAATTAAGGCGCGTACGGTCCTCGATGTGGGGGCCAACGTCGGCCACTTTTCTGTCGCTATGGCTGAGTTCTGTCAGACGGTACATGCCTTTGAACCAAACCCCGATGTTCATGAAAGGCTTATTCGGAACGTAACGGCAAACAAACACAATATCCGTTGCTATCCCTTCGGACTTTCCGAGACAAATTCAACGTTGCCCTTCCAAAGCGTTCGCGCAGAACATGATGGTCAGGGCAATTTTTCCAGTTCGGGCAATCTATTATTGACGGTCAAGCGCGGCGACGATCTCGGTCTCACCGACATTGATTTCATCAAGATCGACGTTGAGGGGCACGATTCCGAAGTCCTGCGCGGACTTGCGCGGACCATTGAGATAGACCGACCTGCTGTTCTGTGTGAATGCTGCAAACCGCCTAATCTTTACTTTCCTCCCGACTATCAGTTTTTTTTATTTGAGAACCGAGCAATTTCGCTAAGAAAGAAACTGGTGCAGCTTCGTCAGTTCACCGAAGGCGATAATATATTTTGCTTGCCCCCCGAATTGACTGGGCGATTCGGCATCCATTGAGTTCGACAGCTTTTGGCATATCCGTCATTTCGCCGCTGCGCTGTAACTTGGGTGCTGTCGGGCTGAAGCGGACATTGGGGCCAGATTTTATGAATACACGGCCTAAGCCCCCGGACGAACGCCACGCAAGCCAGCATTTTTTATTGCACTAGCGATCACGCCGTTTTGTTTTGCATCGTGTATGAAGTCATTCACGACGGGTAGTGCGGCTGCGTTGCTCTTGGGAATGGCGACCGACATTTGGACCGTATTGAGTGGTTCCACTAGAACACTAGCCCCCGGAACTTCTGCCGCGACAATATAAGCGATATGCGTGTAGTCTGCGTACACATCGATGCGACCAAATGAGAGTGCCTCCTGCGCGGCCGCAAAACCGCCGGTAAGGTGCACGATCGTAGCGTTCTTAAGCGTGCGATTTAGATAACCGTCTGTTGCAGCACCTTGAGCAACGCCTACTCTAACACCATGGCGGTCAACTTCATTTGGTGTGGTCAACATACTTCCGGGCCGTGCCACGTAACTATTATTGACCGCCATGAAGGGATCACCAAAAGCGAGCTGCGCGGTTCGAGACAGGTCCCGCGGCGCGAAACCCACGTCCCACTCGTCCTTACCTATACTCAGATTATAACGCACGATGTTTTCATAAGGTATCAAACGAACCGGAATGCCGAGCTTAGCGCCAAGTGCATTGGCGAGATCTAACGACACGCCAGCGAGTTGCCCTTCCAGATTGCGCGTTACCAGTACCGGATTGGAAGTTATGACAGCAACGCGAAGCTCTCCCTTGGGTGCGATAGTAGCCACCGCCGTCTTCGGTGTGTTCGGCGGTTGCTGTGCGTTGGTCGAATGTATGCAGATCAGAACTGCCAGTGCGCCACCGAAGCCGCGTATACTTGCTTTGAGCATGGATCCGTTCCTTCGATTAGGGGCCGGCCGATTCAGTTTTCGGATTTTCTTCTTAGACTAACGGGAGTCGAGAAAAAGAAGCCGAGCATCGGTCCATATCGTATTGTAATTTCTAGGATTGTCATCACTTGTCCAATATTCTAGAAACCTGGGATCGAACGGGACGTTGTTGGTAGGCGGCTACTTGCCGCGGTTGCGAATTGAATTCGCGTGAGGAATCCACCAACGGTCAGAGGCGCAGCCGATGCCACCCGCGAATGATCAGGGAATGGCGGATGAATTCAAAATTTCCAACGAAGCCACGCGACTATATATCATTGGAGATATTCACGGTCGTTCCGATCTACTCGATCGAATCGTCGATCAAATCAATCGAGACATTGAAAAATACGACAGTGGGAAATGCCTAACGATTACGTTAGGTGACTATGTTGATCGAGGACCGGATTCACGAGGCGTACTCGAGCGTCTCTCCCGTAACCCATTTCCGACACGCTATATCGCGCTCAAGGGCAACCATGAGGCGCTGTTGAGCGATTTTTTGCATGACCCCGGTGTTGCAGGCTCTTGGCGACGCATGGGTGGCCTGGAAACGCTGTACTCCTACCGAATTCCTACAGCTGACTTGATGCTGGGGAAAGGCTTTGACGAAGCAGCCCGCGCTTTGAGAGCTGCGATACCTGACGAGCATCGTGCTTTTTTGGCGTCTCTAAAGCCGTGTGCAAGCAATGAAGATTATTTTCTGTGTCACGCTGGGATTCGACCGGGTACGCCGTTTGAACGGCAAAACATCAAAGATCTGTTGTGGATCCGCGATGAGTTTTTGAATAGTGAGCGCCATTTCGGAAAGATGGTTATCCATGGTCATTCCCCTAATGAATGGCCCCAGATTATGCCTAATCGCGTCAACATCGATACTGGAGCCTTCGCAACTGGCCGTCTGACCTGTCTGGTCGTTGAAGGGGATCGTCGCCGTTTCCTATTCAGCGGACAGACGGCTTAGTCGCAGTTTTCCTATATGTCGGATAAGTTCCGCCGAGTACCGAGTCTTTCGGATACGGCAGTTTTGTGTCGGCAGCGTTAATCCGCTGCATAAATAATCTCTTTATCTCAATATCTTAGGTGGATGCGAGCAAATATGGCCGGCTTGACCTACCACGTCTGAGTTAGCATGTTCGCTTCGAGAATGGGCCGTGTGACGTTGTCGGCGTGCTGCAAAGACGACGACCTCGAAGGAGTAATTGATCTAACATGAGTGGCGATTTTGCTTCGCGCTGGTATGTCGTGCAAACTCGTTCGCACGCCGAGTCCAAGGCGTGCGCGCACTTGCGCCGCCAAGGCTTCAGCATCTATCTGCCATGCTATCTCAAGCAACGTCGGCACGCACGGCGCATTGAAATGGTCCGGGCGCCACTTTTCCCCAGTTACCTGTTTGTTTCGATTGATATTGCCACGCAGCGTTGGCGTTCGATTGACTCGACCATCGGCGTCACCAAACTTGTCCGCGACTGCGACCGTCCGGCACCGGTCCCTCAGTATGTCATAGATGCATTAAGGCGTCGCGAAGACGCCAACGGACTTGTTCAGCTTGATCGTCGGCCACGGTTTTCTCCAGGCGACAAGATTTCGCGTGGTGGGCGGGGCGCTCTGTGACCATTACGGTCTCTATGAAGGAATGAGCAGTCGCGAGCGCGTCGCTATTCTGCTCGAGCTGCTTGGCCGTAAAGTGCGCGTTGTTTTGGATAATGAAGCCGTCGAAGCGGCGTAGTCGGCCTAGCGCAAACGCTGGGCTCGACTCGCATTCGCCGTGCCATTGACGGGGATCATGGCGGCCGCTTGATTGGACGTGGGGATGACCTCGCGCAGGGAATTTCTATCCATGTATCCGTCGGTCGGTCTTTCGGCTGGCATATTGGAATGCCCGTTTTCCCGTCGCCAATAACTGGCCTCAATGACTGCTTTTTCGGAACGACGTTCGCCGGTAAACATGAATCGCATTGTCATTAAAGCAATGCGTAGGTCGAGCCAAGGCGAGGCATTGTGAATGTACCAATCGTCAAGAGCGCCCTTTTCCTCTGCGGTGATGAGATTGCCGCCATTGATTTGGGCCCAACCGGTGATGCCGGGTCGAACCAGGAGGCGTAAGTTTGAGTTCTTTGGCTGATCGCAGGGCAGAAGCGGCCGCGGTCCGATCAACGACATCTCGCCAACAAGCACATTGAGCAATTGCGGAAGTTCATCGATGCGCGTCTCGCGCAACAATCGTCCGACAATTGAGATACGATCGCCATCGCATGCCCGGTTACCTTGTCGATCAAACGGTGAGCGTAAGGTACGAAATTTGTACAGCAGGAAGTATTTGCCGTTACGTCCAAGGCGCTTTTGCCAGAACACAACCGGTGAACCTATGGCAAACAATATCACTACTGAGGCAATCAAAAATAGCGGCGAAAAAACGATGATGGCTATGAGCGCAACGACGAAATCGACGATACGCTTGGCACCAAAATAGCTCGACAATGGAGCGGTGAGCAGGCTGGAAGGCTCAATTGCTTGAAGTGGGACAGTTTGCCGAACCGATCGCAAATGCTCTAAGCCGATCAATTTTGGCACAAAATCCAAGCCTATGTCGCGTTGCTGGCATATCCGGCGCACTTGATCCATTGATCCGGGCGACAGCAAGTGCTCATCACCGCCAACGATAACCCGATCGATGTGAACGCCATGGACGGCAAACTCTTCGATGACTGGCTCAAGTTGATTTGAGACCCCGACGACCGGCACCCCGCACATTGCTCGGCCGAGCAATTTTTGATCATCGTCGAGGACGGCAACGACATGACGTTGATCAGGTGAGTGGGCCCGCAGCAATTTAATATACAGCGAAGTCAAAGACGACGAGCCGATCATGAGAATATGCTCTATCGCCGAGGGATCGGTCTGGTTCGTATTTTGACTCGGTTTATCAAACACCATCATGACGGTGCGCGTGATGAGTAGCCCAGCCGTCAGAATGAGCGCATGGAGGATGGGAGTGGTACGCGGAATACCTTCCAAACGCGTAAAAGTGAAAAGGACCAGGCTCGTCGTCAGTTCAGCCGTGACGACTGCTTTGACGATGTTGATAGCGTCATGCGCGGAGAAATAGCGCGAGATGCCGTCTGCGACTCGAAATGTCAAAAGGGCAAGGATTGTAAGGGCGAAGGAGAGGACACAATATAAGACCGTGATTTCAGCCCCGGTAGCGGACAAAATGTAGGCGTCGCGGAAATATAAGGCGAGCAAGGGAGCTGAAGCTGCCAAAAAAACATCTAATAAAGAAAGCCGGAAGGGAAACGTGCTACGGGACGAAGGGAATAATAATGCCATCGGACCGACTCTCTCGCAAACTCAAGAAGTGGCTATTGACTAAAATTCCTCCGGCACAGCTCGCCGCCGGGTGCAAAGAAGGGGCGGGCGCCTGTGTGGTGGAATTTGGAGCGCCCTAATCCGTGATTAATAGTTGGTATACTGCACCGCGGTCGTGACGGCAATTTGCAGGCTAGGAAAAGAATCATTAAGAATAATCGTAAGGGTTATTACTGGACCGGTCGGATGTGGCTGGGTATCTGAAAGTAGGTCTGAGCCACGGCCGCGACGTACCGTTTTGACGTTGAGGCGTAGGCGCGATGAGAACGCGCGACCGATTGGCGGTTATGAGGCGCGGGCCGCTTCCGCCGGCATCAAGGCGGCCCGCGCCGATTTACGCAGCAGCAGGGACGGCAGGTTGTTGGTGGCGGTTACGGCGATCGCGTTGATGCTGGCCGTGCGCCATCCCACGGCGGTTCGGCTGGGCACTCAGCAGGCCAGCCTGAGCCCGCAAAGCCGATGCCAGATCTCAAAAATAGGCAAAAAAGTGGCAATTCCAACACACACTTGGTGAATCTCATGCCGTCAACAGTCTAGCCGGTCGATTTAATGATAAGTCCTGATGAAATTCTCGATTTCATGCGATTGAATGGCGCGTTTGGGTTGTGGGGGTATTTTCATGTTCAGATATTGGTCCCGGGCGGCGGTTCTGCTGATCGGGCTTCAAGTAGCTGGCTGCTTTGCCGATTTCGGGCCCGTTGTGGTTCCAACCGAACCAGTCCCGATCGCATACACTTCGACGGTTTTGCATGTCGGCGATCGCATCAAAGTCACTGTCTACGGCGAGGAAAATCTCAACGGCGTCTACGACGTCAATCCGGCTGGCTATGTGGCGCTGCCGTTAGCTGGATCGGTCAGGGCGGCGGGACGGACAACCACTGAGCTGCAAGGTGAGATCACGCGGCTCTACAAAAGCGAGTATCTGCAGAGTCCACAGGTCACCGTCGATATTGCGGGCCTTCGGCCTTTCTTTGTGATGGGAGAGGTCAAAAGTCCGGGCGAATACGCCTACCAGAACGGTCTCAATGTGATCAACGCCGTCTCGGCGGCTGGTGGCCTCACCTTTCGCGGGAACCGTGGGCACGTTCTGATCCAGCATGCCGGAGAGGAGGTGTGGAACGACTATCCGTTGATACCGTCTATCCCCGTTGCACCGGGAGATCAGATTCGCGTTCCCGAACGATACTTCTAGGATCGTGATCATTTATTGCTCTGCTTCACCCCGTTTTTTTACGGTGCAAGGTAGTTCGGGATATCGGATGCGTGGGGGTATTTCAGATCGAATATTGCCCTTGCTTCCCGCAGCGTTGGGTACGTTTTGTCTGTTGGCATGCATCACCGTTGCGGTGGCGCAGCAGCAACCGCCAGAACTTTCAGAATCCGATGTGTTGACCACACCGTCTGACGTACTGTCGTATAACGGCTGGCTGCTTTATCCAGAAATCACCGCGTATGCCATAGGAACTGACAATCTGTTTCAAACGTCGACCGATCCGATCGGGGTCGGAGGTGTTGGTTACAAACCAAAGCTTGTAGCGGCGTGGACCGACGGTATTCACACAACGATGCTGTATGGCAATTTGGATCAGCGATTTTATCCAACACACAGCGATTTGAATACGTTCGATCGCAATGGCGGGTTCACTCAACAATATTCGCCACTGCCAGATCTCAATTTCAAGCTTCAGGGAGATTATACTCACCTTACCTATACGGGTGTGGTCAGTGCAATTCCCGGCGCTCTCGTTTCGCCGGGGCCGCCGCCCGGTGTTCAACCCAATCCAACATTAACGGTGCAGGGCCAAAATGTGTTCGTCAATCCGACCGACACGTGGAGCGCCCTGGCGTCAGTCCAAAAACTTTTTAATCACGGCGTCGTCAACCTCATGGGAACGGTGGCGCAGACCACCTACACAAACCAATCAACGCAATTTTTGGCAGGGACCCCAAATTACACTCAGGAGACGTTCGCAGGAGATGGGGCGACTTGGCTCGGGCCGCTGCTCTATTTGTTTTCTGACGGCACCTATTCCGCGCACAATGCTGCGCAGATCAATGCCTCGCCTGGTGATAATTCAATTGCTTATCGAGCGCGCGGCGGCATTGCCACACGCCAGGAGGCGTTATTTTCGGCGGCAGCCTATTACGGTTATCAGGGGTCGAATGACAAATTCGGAGGGCGGGCAGGTGGCGAGATTTATGGTGGCCATCTGTCGTACAATCCAACCGCACAGCTGAGCTTCACGGCGGCGATCGACGAAACGATCAACAAAGCGACGCCGGGAGCGTTCTCCAATCTTGCCCTGAGTTTGCCGACGCCGTCGGCCGCAGTTGTTTCCCCGAGCAGTTCAACAAAGATTACCTCGCCAACATTGCAAGTCGTCTATCACGTCACCGACCAATGGTCGACTTTTGGCACTTTCGGACTGTCGCATATCGAGTTCATCGGGAGTTCTGAGCTTGAAAATGCCTGGCTCGCTGATGCGGTGCTGCGGTACGAGATGTCACGACGTTGGACCTTTAGTTGGGAGTATCAGTATACCGCAATTATCTCGAACGTGCCCTTGAGTAGTTCCAGGCGCAATTACCTGTACACTGCGGCGACTTACAGGTTTTGAAGCTGCAAAGCGCTTAGAACGATGGCAAAGACTAAGCTCAAGCCGGATGGACTTACTCATTAATTCGATCTACTTTGGTCGTGCGGCATTCGGGATAAGGGTCAGGCACATGTCTAAGGTTTTATTGTTGGTGGGCGCTGTGATTTGCCTCTTTGGAGATTCCGCTTTTGCGGTGACCGGGCCGGTTCAAAATCATAAACATCGCGCAGGCTTGCATGCTTCTGGCATCGTTGTCGCCAAGGCAGCCTGCATCCTTCCTGGTACAACGGACAGCTCCGGTGATCTGATAAGCCCCGGTGGGCCGTGTAACGGCAATAATGGCTTTGGGAACGGAAGCGAACCTTCGTGCAGCCTTTCTTGTAATGGGAACGTTTGCTCGACAATCTGCAACGGTGCTGACACACCTCCCGGAAATTCTGGCAACGGCGGTGCATCCAAAGAGCCGCATCGTTAGTCGGCGTTGGAAACCGCCCGCACCTCCCGTATTTGACCGGGAGCGCGGTGGGTTTCGGCAGTGAAGTTTGGATATACCCGAAAACGGGGCATTACGACTGAATGGGTTTTATTCGGCGCGTTTATGGCCGCGCTTGCTTGGACGCCCTATTGGTATGGCAGCAATGATCTGATTACGTGGGGCATTAACGCGGTTCTATTCCCCGGTCTGATGCTGATCTACGAGGTTGCGCTCCTGGTACGGGGCCAAGAGCGCCCAGTGGCGGTCCGTCAGCTCCGGCTTCCAATCGCGCTTTTTGTCACCGTTGCACTCTGGGTTCTCGTGCAAGATGCAACTTGGACCCCGCTGTCGTGGCATCATCCGATTTGGGCGATGAGCGCGGACGCGCTAAACGCGCCTGTTGACGGCAGCATCAGCGTCAATCGCAATGTAACGACATTAGCGCTGGTCCGGCTGATTACCTCGGCAAGTGTATTCTGGCTTGCCGTTCAGCTTTGTCGCAACTCGAAGCGGGCGAGTTCCTTCGTCATCACGATTGTGACGATCATTGCAGCCTATTGCGTTTATGGCCTCGTAGATCTCGCAACGGTAAAGTTGGAAAATACCGCTGGACCGAGTTTTCTGACTTCAACATTCATCAATCACAATCACTTTGCGGCCTATGGCGGGATTGGTCTTATCGTCGGATGCGGCCAGATCTTGAAAATTTTTCGCGGCACGTTGGGGACCCGTGGTGGATCCCTGCGGTTCAAAATTGCGGCCTTTATTGAGACTGCCGTGCATAACGCAGGGCCATTTCTGGTGGTAGCCTTCGTGATCGCTGTCGCCGTCCTCCTCACCGGCTCCCGGGGTGGAATCATGGCAACGGGTCTCGGCGTCACCAGTCTCGCCGTATTGATGTTCGGTCAGCGCGATGTCCAGTCTAGGGAACGTCGTTTGGCCTTGGTCATAGGTGTCATCACTGTTGCAACCGTTGCAGTGATTTTAATGTTTTTTGGTGACAATTTAGCCTTTGCGCTCGCGGAGAAGGGTTTGTCGGATCGCAGTCGAATGGCGGTCTACATGATTACGCTACGCTCAATTTGGGATGCTCCTCTATTTGGATACGGGTACGGCACTTTTGCCGACGTTTTTCCAATGATTCGTGATCGATCGGTTAGCGTGCTTGGCTCTTGGGAGCAGGCCCATGACACCTACCTCGAGGTATTCCAGGGCCTTGGTATTGTTTTTGGATCGATGCTTGTGTTGAGCGTCGCCGTTCTCCTGGCTAAATGCTGCAAGGCGGCGATTGCGCGTCAAGAGGCGATCATGCCGGCGGTGGCGACGAGCATTGGTTTGCTCCTCGGTATCCATTCCTTGGTCGATTTCAGCTTGCAGATCCAAGCGGTGATCTTGACGTTTATGGCCATACTCGGAGCCGGTGTCGCAGAGGCGTTGCCGGATTTGGTGGCAAACGGTGGCGTGTCGCCAATGCTCAGGAGGCATAACCACACAGGTTATAGCGCGCCGCGTTCAAGTGTCAGAAGGTCATGATGCGCACCCTTCGCCTCCTGACTACGGCCGCTCTTGTTGGCTCCTGTGCGCTAACAGTGTCACTTGGACTGAACATCATTCGCTTTTATGTGGCGAATGCGGAGGTCGGTGCCGACGACGATCTCAGCGAAGCGCTTCGTCCCTGGATTGACGCCTCCGGGCTTAGCTTCGTCGCCCGCCAAGCTGTGCTCACGGCTATACCTTATGCGAATGAAAATAAATTCCGCATTCTACGACGCAACGCACTAAGCGGGCTCCTTGCCGAGAAACCGATTGCCACCGGTTATTGGCTGGCGTTAGCGCAGATTCGGTTCGCCACCGAACAAAACTCCACCAGCGTTGCAGATGCGTTGGCGATGTCCGTACTCACTGGCGCTAACGAAGCGTCTATGATGTCGCAGCGGGCGAGTTTTGACGCAGTCTATTGGGAACTTCTGCCACAAGATGCTCGACAGCGTGCAGCCATGGAATTATCGCCGCCCGATCTCTCGCCAGCTGAGATAGTTCCGGTTCGGGCGGCTCTAGCACGAAAGTCGGACGCGGTCCGGCAACAGATCCGCGCTGTTTTTCAAGCTCAAGGGCTGACGCCGGAACGCCTGGCGGCGCTGGGTCTATAACGACTTTATCCTTACGCATGCAGGTCCCGGGCTATGCCTATATTGCGGAAACCGCAGGGACTGGTCGGGCAGGGTATTGCTGGGCCAACGCGGGGGATATTTAGCTTAATAGGGAAAAGCGCTGCATTATTAGGCAATTATGCGCAAGCGACAATTGCCAGCGCAATCACAAAATCATAAAAATGATGCCGCTATCGACGCAAAGTTACGGTCTGATTTAGGGTGAATTCGGGCCGCGCGCAAATCGATTTGGTCTGCCGAGGGCCGAGCCACGTGTGGAAGGGAGGACCTTTCACCCGAAGTGCGGTAGCGTCGCAAAATCTATACTTGATTATTGGTATTAATACCTTAGTTCTGTAGTGATTTCGAGGTGAAACGAGATGATGATTACCTCAGTTCATCTTGTGCCGTAGCAGTTCAGCTTGTGCCGCAGCAGCGTCGTCAAATTCAGGATTTGTGGCGCACCACGGGCGATCGCCGCGAGACAGCGGCCACGGCGATAAGGTTCAAACTGGCGCGCGTGCGTGTGTCATTCTGGCTCTGGCGGTGTTGGCGTGGGTTCGCTATTGGTACTGCAGCAAATATCTTGTCGCTTGGGGCTTTAATGCGTGGGTGTTTCCAAGCATCGCGGCGATTTTTGATATCTCGATTTTGGCGCGAGGCGCCCTGTGTGGCTGCGAGCAGTGTCTTTCTAGCAGTCGGGCACTCCAGTGATTTGTCCCGGCCTCACGGTTCGAAATTATCATTCCGATGTTGAACCGGCTTTCTCCCACAGTCCTGCAGAGTACCGGGGACGAACCGAAGTTTGATCCGAAGGAGATCTTGCATTTTGCATGGCGACATTGGAAATTTATCGTCTCTGTTGTTTGTGCGACGCTATTGGTCGGGGCGGTTGGCGTTCTAGCGCAAACCCCGCGTTATGCGGCGAGCGCGCTGATTCTTCTTGAACCGCAATATGCCAAAACGCCTCAGACGGTTACCAGTAATCAAAACTTAGATCTTGATGATGCCGTCATCGAAAGTCAGATGGCGATCATTCGATCGTCTGTATTCCTGCGGCGCGTGGTTGAAAAAGCAGGACTTGTTTCCGATCCCGAATTCGGCTCCGGATCCGCGCCAGCTGAATCCCCCCAAGGCGGATCATCGCAAGGTTTGTCTGTGTTCTTGGCAATCCACTCCTTCTTCTTAGGCACCGCAGAAAGCAGGCTGGAAACCCCGGCGCCGAAAACGCAAGCCACGCCTGCAGATGAGATGGCTTCGGTCGGTGCCTTGCTTGGCGCAATGTCGGTCGTGAGGGCTGGCCAAGGATACGTGCTCTCGCTCTCGATTACATCGGTCGACCCGGCACGGGCCGCCGCCGTCGCGAATGCAATTGCAAACGGCTATGTCGTCGAGAAGCTCGACGCGCGCTTCGAAGCCGCCAAGAATGCTTCGGCTTGGTTGAGTGATCGTCTCGTCGAATTGCGTAAGCAGTTGCATGATTCGGAAGAGGCAGTGGCCCAATTCCGCGCCGATCATGGTCTGGTTCAGAGCAGCGCCAGCGTCACCTTGAATGAGCAGCAGTTGTCGGACCTCAATGCAAAACTGGTCGCTGCGAGAGCAGACTTGGCCGAGAAAAAAGCTCGAGTTGATCTCCTGCAATCAATTCAGAACAAAGGTGGCAATATTCAGAGTATGCCGGACTTGCCGAATTCGCCCACGCTCGCGGCTCTCCGCCAGCAGGAATCGGCCATCTCGCAAAAATTGTCCGATCTTACGACCCGTTACAATGACCACCATCCACTCGTTCTCAATGCGCAAGCCGAGCAGCGCGACATTCAACGTGCCGTTGCCTCCGAATTGCAGCGATTGGTCGGCGCCGTCAAAAACGAATACGAACTGGCTAGAGTCCGGGTGGATGCCATCGAGCAATCGGTGCGACAAGTAACGGGTCAGAGCGGGGCCGACGACAGGACGGCCATTACGTTGCGCGAGCTCGAGCGCACCGCTGCTGTTGACAAGAGCCTGTTCGAAGATTTTCTGCAGAAGGCTAAGATCACTGAAACAGACGCGACCTACGATGCTAGGGAAGCTCGGGTGATTACGCCCGCGCTGCCGCCAGGCGCCCCGAGTTCCCCTCGAAAGTTCCGAATAATGGCCTTTGCACTGGCCGTCGGCTTGGTTCTTGGCATTGGTGGTGCTTGGATGAAGGAGAGCCTCAATGCCGGATTTACGACGGGGCGACAAGTCGAAGAGATGCTGGAGCTTCCCCTCTTGACGTCGGTCAGCGCAATGAAGAGTAGCGACCTGATGGTCAATGGCAAACTCGTCTCGATCCCCCAATACATGTTGGCCATGCCCTTGTCGCGTCTCAGCGAGTCCGTGCGGACGCTCAGAAGCGGGATTCAGATGGCTGACGTCGACAGGCCGGCGAAAGTGATCCAACTGACGTCGACCGTGCCAAACGAAGGCAAGACGACGCTCGCCTTGTCGCTGGCTGTATCGGCTGCTGCGGCCGGACTCAAAGTGCTGATCGTTGACGCCGATCTGCGGCATTCGTCGGTTACCCACCATTTTAGGCTGCAGAAGAAGAGGGGCCTGGTTGATATACTTGTGGAAGAAACAAAGTCGGTGTTTGATATGCTTGAGTTCAACGAGGCCGCGCATCTCTGGGTTCTTCCTGCTGGCAGCAAGACCAGAAATCCGGCGGATCTCCTCGCCTCCAACCACATGAAACTTCTTATCGAGGGCTGTAGGCAAACATTCGACTACGTTGTGATCGACGCGCCACCAATGGGTCCCGTTATTGATCCGATCGTCATTGCGCAGCTTGTAGACAAGATCGTCTACGTGGTGCGATGGGCGTCAACGGCGCGGGAGCTAGTTCTCAATTCAATTCAGCGCCTACCCGGAAACCGAAAAGTCGCCGGGATTGCATTTAATCAAGTTAATGAATTCGAGGCACAAAAATATGGAAAGGACGGCTATTCATTTTATTACGGAACGCGCGAGTACAAAAACTACTACAACGGATGATTAAGATACGGGCGGTGGTCTTGGGTTTTGGTCTCGCGTTTTGACTTGCCTTGGTCGTTGTCAGCAGCGTTGCGCTGGCGGAGTACCGAGCGCTGGACATCGTCCACTTTGGCTTGGCCAACTCCGAACCGTGGCCTCTCAAGCATCGCAGCGTCTCAGCGTTGTGCGATAACCTGCGGGCGACTGCCGCGTTGATTGTTGCGACGCCCATAATTTGCCTGACGGTTCAATTCGGCACCGCTCGTACCGACAACACAGACACTCGTCCAACAAGCGCCAGTGTCCATACCCTTCTTAGGATCGTCTAATCATGTGTGGAGTGGCTGGCGGATTTGCGTTCGGTCCCGGGGCCGCGCCGATCGACCGGGATATCATCTCGCGTTTGAATGACCTGCAGCGGCGCCGTGGGCCGGACGGTGCAGGCCTTTGGTCATCGAATGACAATCGGATTGTGCTGGGACATCGGCGGCTCGCCATCATCGATACAGGTTCTTCCGGTGCTCAACCCATGGCGGATACGACCGGTCGTTGGGTCATCAGCTTTAATGGCGAGATCTATAACTATCGCGCGCTACGCCAGGAGCTGGATCAGCTGGGTTGCGCCTTTCACAGCAACAGCGACACTGAGGTAGTGATCAACGCCATTGCTCAGTGGGGCGACGCGGCGCTGCGCAAGCTACGGGGCATGTACGCGTTCGCCTTGTGGGACTCGGTCGAACAGGAACTGTGGCTCGCTCGCGACCCTTACGGTATCAAACCGCTCTATTTGGCGATTAATCAGGGAACGATCTGGTTTGCATCGCAAGCGAGGCCACTTGCGCTCTCTGCGCCGGTGAACAGCCGGCGAGATCCGGCGGCACTCACCGGCTTCTACCTGTGGGGGCATGTGCCGGAGCCGTTTTCCTGGTGGGCCGGCGTCCGCATGTTTCCTGCTGGTCATGTGCAGCGCATCCGGGCGCGCCATTCCGTGACCGACCCGGTAGCCTTTGCCCGCGTGCAAGAGAGCTATGTGTGCCGGGCAGCTCAGCCGTTAGCTCCCGGAGAATTGCGCGCATTGATCCTCAATTCGGTGCGGCACCACATGGTGTCAGACGTCCCGGTCGGGATATTTCTTTCTGCTGGTATCAACTCCAATGTGATCGCGGCGCTGGCCGCGGAACTTGGTACGAAACTCCGTACCGTGACCCTGGCATTCGGGGAATACGCTGGATCGCCGGACGATGAAGCTCCCCTTGCGGAGACGGCTGCTACACTATTGAGAAGCGAGCACGTTACTGTTCGGATTGGCCGTCGGGAATTTGACGAGCTTCTCGACGACTTTCTGGAGTGTATGGACCAACCGACCATTGACGGACTTAATACTTATCTAATAAGCCGCGCGGCAGCGCAGCAAGGGCTCAAGGTCGCGCTTTCTGGCCTGGGTGGCGACGAATTGTTTGGTGGGTATCCATCGTTTCGCCAGATACCCATGCTGTTGAAGTGGGGACAGCCCTTATCGCGGTTCCGGTCGTTTGGCAGCGCAATTGAAGCCCTGATTGGGGAGATGCCTTTTTCGGTTCTCCCACCCAAGGCAGCCGGCCTGCTGTCGCATTCGGGTGACGTCGCAAGCGCGTATCTGTTGCGACGCGCATTGCATCTCGAGAATGAGCTTGATGCATTATTGGATGAAAGCTGGTTGCGGGAAGGTCTAGAACAACTGTCTACCAGCAAGGCGATCAACAGCACTATTGGCGACCTCTCCGCTGCCGACGTTTCTGTCTATGGGCAAGTGGCCGCCCTCGAATCTTGCTGGTACATGCGCAACCAACTGCTCCGCGATACGGATTGGTCGAGCATGGCTCACGGCCTGGAAGTACGGGTGCCCTTCGTTGACGTAAGTGTACTTGATCGCCTCGGACCGGCGATTGCGTCTTCTTCTCCGCCAGACAAGCAAAGTCTCGCTCGGTGCGCGCAACGATTGCCGTCAGCGATGCTAGCGCGACCCAAGACAGGCTTCACCACGCCGGTGCGCAGATGGATTGCCGAGCGCGCTGGAAACTCGTCGCGCGGGCTGCGCGGATGGGCGGCACAGGTGCATCGCTCGTTTCGGTCCACCCTTCGATCATCTTCTAAGCTGAACGCCGATGCAGTTTAGAATGACCAATAGCCTTGGCGTGCTGATGTTGCTGACGGACGGTTTTGGCGGGCTGGGGGGAATCGCCAAGTTCAATCGTGATTTCTTGCGTGCACTGGACGCCTGTGCGTTGGTGCAGCGGGTCCATGCCCTGCCGCGCCTCGTTCCCCAACCGATCGAGGAGGCTATCCCAGAAGCGGTCGTATATGATCGCAAAGCGGCTTATGGCCCGTTGGCTTTTCTGTGGCGCCTGGCACTGCATGCGTGGCGTGATGAGCGGATAGATTTGGTAGTTTGTGGTCATCTGCACCTGCTCCCAGCGGCATGGCTGGCTGCGCGGCTTCGCGGAGCTCGGCTTGCGTTGATCGTCCACGGCATCGAAGCTTGGGGACCATCGCAAAAATTCTTGATGACATGGTTGGCGCGTAAGGTGGACACCGTTGTCGCGGTGAGCCGCTATTCGGCTGAACAATTCGCCCGCTGGTCCAAGGTACCGATTGAGCGAGCCTTCATCTTGCCGAACTGCGTGGATCTCGACATGTTCCAGGCACAACCGCGAGACCCAGTGCTGGTGGAGCGGTATGGTCTCAGGGCGCACAAAGCGATCCTGACGGTCGGACGTCTCGCGTCACAGGAGCGGTACAAGGGCTTCGATGAAGTGATCGAGTTGATGCCGCGCCTACTCAAACAATATCCTGACCTCAAATACCTGATCGTTGGCGAGGGCGACGATCGCCCCAGGCTCAAGGCGAAGGCGGACGATTATCGTTTAGCGAACCAGGTCGTTTTTACCGGTTGGATCCCTGAATCTGAAAAAGTCGCGCACTACAATCTGGCCGACGCATACGTTATGCCGAGCACGTCGGAGGGGTTCGGAATCGTGCTAATCGAAGCTGCCGCTTGCGGAGTTCCAGTGATCGGCAGCTCGGCCGACGGCTCACGCGAGGCCCTCCGTGATGGCCTTCTCGGTCGCCTTGTCGATCCGCGAAAGCCGGAGGAACTGTTCCAAGCGGTGACCGCCGTCCTCAAGAATCAGACTACCCGCGCACGAGCCGAGGGTGTCGACATGTTCAGCACTCGGAATTTCCGTGATCGAGTAGCGGATTGGTGCCGGACTCAGGCTTGCGCTGTCCAGGGATGACGGGCAAATCAATCTCCGCGGGTAGCGTCTTCGGTTATCGAAGGTGGCACAAAGCCGCGGAAGTTCTTATTGGTCAGATGTGGCTTAAAGATCATCAATCGCTTCCATTGTCTCGCTCCACTCGGCGGGTCAGTTGGGCGTGTCTAGTCCGGCACACGGCAATTGTGATCCTCATTTTTGCCGTGTTTGGCGCTTGGGCGTGGGTGGAGCGTGCACCATTGCTTCGGGGTGCGGCAGCGCTTTGGATCGTATCCGATGCGGTATCTTCGGCAGATGCTGCCGTTGTACTTGGAGGCGGTCTCGATGGTCGACCCTTTGCAGCGGCCGAGTTCTATCGGCAGGGTCTGGTCAAGAAGGTCCTAGTGTCCCAGGTAGATGACGATCGCGCAGTTTCGATCGGCGTCGGACCCGGCCACACCGATGCTAATCGTCAAGTGCTCTTGAGGTTAGGCGTTCCAGAGACCGCGATTGAAACTTTCGGGACGGCGAACAAGAACACGAAGGACGAGGCGGGCGCGCTTCGCATATGGGTCGAACATCATCATCCGTCGGCCCTGATCGTCCCGCTGGAGATTTTCACAGCCCGTCGCGTGCGCTGGATGTTTGATCGCGAATTCTCCGGGCAGCCAATCCGAATCGAGGTGCCCGCATTTGATCCGCCAAATTATGCGCGCACAAACTGGTGGCACAATGAATACGGCATTATCGCGTTTCAAAACGAGATTCTCAAATATATCTATTATCGATTGAAATATTGATCTGTCCGCTCAATTTTTTGGATTTGCTGTGACGCAAGCATTCATTTTCGAAGCCGGTCAGGCCGAGCGTCATTACTGGCGTGATCTCTATAGCTATTGTGAATTGCTTCGTGTGCTCGTCTGGCGCTACATAGCGATCCGTCATAAGCAGACGACAATCGGGGCTGTGTGGGCCATTATCCGTCCAATTCTGACCACGGTTATCTCTAAAGTCGTCATTGGGACATCACCGCTTGCTTGATCGAGCCGCCGAACAGGCAATGCCGGAACTCGTGCTCGAAGCCGGGCGCGCTCAAAGCCATTATTGGCGAGACCTGTGGCGCTATCGTGAGCTGTTCAAGGTGCTGGCGTGGCGCGACGTGTCGGTACGTTACAAGCAGACGCTGATCGGCGTCGCGTGGGCGGTGATCCGCCCATTCCTGACTATGGTCGTATTCACTGTCGCGTTCGGCAAGCTCGCCAAGCTGCCGTCTGACGGCACCGCGCCCTATGCGCTACTGGTGTTCACTGGCATGCTGCCTTGGACGTTCTTTGCCACCGCGCTAACCAACTCATCGAACAGCATGCTCGGCAATGCCAACCTGATCAGCAAGGTCTACTTTCCGCGACTGATCGCGCCAGCGGCGGCGGTGATCGTGGCGTTCGTGGATTTCCTCATCAGCTTTGTAATCTTGGTGGGGCTGATGGTCTGGTATCAGTTTGCGCCCGGTTGGCCGATCCTGCTGCTGCCGGTGTTCGTGGCGATCGCTTTCATGGCGAGCCTCGGACCGGGCCTGTGGCTCGCCGCGCTCAATATCAAGTATCGCGATTTCCGTTACGTGATCCCCTTCGTCGTGCAATTTGGCCTGTACGTGTCGCCGGTCGGGTTTAGCTCGAACGTGATCCCCGAAAATTGGCGTCTGCTCTATTCTCTCAACCCGATGGTGGGAGTGATCGACGGGTTCCGCTGGTGCATCCTCGGCGGTCAGAGCGAGCTTTATAAGCCGGGCCTCTTCATGAGCATCGGCACGACCGCCCTCCTACTGTGGCTCGGAATCCGTCAGTTCCGCAAAACCGAAAACAGCTTCGCCGATCTGATCTGAGTAACCCGCCCGCGATGTCCGATACCGTCATCTCCGTCGAAAATCTGTCGAAGCGTTATCTGATTGGGCACGAGTCCGCCCAGCGCGAGCGCTACACGGCGCTGCGCGATGTCATCGTCCGCGAGACGCGCAACTTTGTGCGCAAGGCCGCCGACCTGTATCATGGCCGGCAAATTCTACAGGGCGACGAGACCGAGGAAATCTGGGCGCTTCGTAACGTCAGCTTCGAGGTCAAACGCGGCGAAGTCCTCGGTATCATTGGCCGCAATGGCGCTGGCAAGAGCACGTTGTTGAAAGTATTAAGCCGCATCACCGAGCCGAGCGAAGGCTGCGTGCGGTTACGTGGCCGCGTCGGAAGTCTTCTCGAGGTCGGCTCCGGTTTCCACCCAGAATTGACAGGGCGCGAGAACATCTTCCTGAATGGGGCGATCCTGGGAATGACCAGCGGTGAGATCAAAAGTAAGTTCGATGAGATCGTGGCTTTTGCCGACATCGAAAGGTTCCTCGATACCCCGGTCAAACGCTATTCATCCGGTATGTACATGCGCTTGGCATTTGCGGTGGCGGCACATCTGGAACCTGAGATACTAATTGTAGATGAAGTGCTTGCTGTCGGTGATGTTCAATTCCAAAAGAAATGCCTAGGAAAAATAGGCGATATCGCTGGTAAAGATGGACGAACAGTATTGTTTGTGAGCCATAATTTGGCTGCCCTTGGCGAACTATGCGGTCCAGGCCTGTGGCTCGAGAACGGAATGGTCGTGGCGAGAGGCGCAGCGGGAAAACTAATTGGAGATTACCTGGCGACAGCAACTATATCGACGCCATCGACGAGACTAAGACGGCGAAATATTGGCGACGACGTACGGATTGAGAGCGTACAGCTGCTGGTTGACAATATCCCGTCTACAAATGTTCGCGCGGGCCAATCCTGCGTCTTCAGAGTTCACTACTGTATGCTGTCCGATCGCCCAGTTAAGCCGATGTCGTTTTCTATCATGTTGTTTTCGGAAGGTCAGAAACTTAGCAACCTTTGGACAAACTGCCACGAAGACTTTGTCCGCACTTTTACGTCCTTGCCGAAGAAGGGTTACGTCGATTGTCATATCGCGAAATGGCCGTTTAGGAATCAAACAATTCGACTAGATGTCTATTCACATATTGGTCACGCCGCTCAGGATTGGATCGAGGAGGCGTTGATCTTTAATTCCCATGATGGAGATTTTTTCGACTCTGGCGTCCTCACAAATCCAGATCAAGGCATTATGTTTCTGGACCACCAGTGGAGTGTCGCTGATGCCATTGAGTAATATGCTTCATCTTCCGGCGATAGCTTATTTCGCGATGGCTTTGCGCCCTCGACGGATATTGGATGTTGGAATCGGCATGGGCACATATGGCTTCATTCTTCGACAATTCATAGACGTCAGAGAAGAAAGATTGGACAAGAATACATGGCAAACAGTGATCGACGGAATCGAGATTTTCGAAGCATATCGAAATCCAGTGTGGGACTATGTGTATAATAAAGTTCTTATAGGTGACGCACGAGTTCTTATAGATCAATTAGACAGATATGATGTCGTGTTGTGCAACGATGTCTTAGAGCATTTTGATTTGGATGATGCGCGAAAGTTCTTATCGAGATTGGTCGAAACTAATCAAACAGTGATAGCCACGACCCCAAATATCGACTTTCCTCAAGGTTCGTGGGCCGGAAATGAAGCGGAAACTCATCGATGTAGTCTCCAAGCAAAGGACTTCCCTTATTTGGTGGCACAAAAGAAAACTGGCATTACTACATGTTATGTTTGCAGCCGTCGCGAAGATCACATCTCCCTAATCGAGCAATATGCGGCAGGCTGTCCGGTTTCCAGGGAGGAAACCTTTGCGATCACCGCTGCGCGCATCAGACGGGCAATCAAGAGTGCAAAGTCAATAATTACTTCGAGGCGAATATGAATCTTTCTGATTGGCGCGAAAACGTGGCCACAGATCAAAAGCCTCACCGGCGATAAAGTTTCTGCGGCTCATTCGCATAGAGGTCTTCGGTCGCTCCCACCCGGCGACCGATAGACCGCTCGTGGCGGTTGTGTGCCAGAGATCGAACCTCCATTGCATCCCATGTGGTTGCCAGAGTGGATTGGTGTTACGACGGCGAGCTTTAGCTCGGCGCGGGCGGACGCGGGGCTTGGCTGGCGGCTGGTCGTCACAGTCGCGGAAAGCCAGGAAATCAAAGCGCGTCGGTTGGCAGGAGACGAATTTGCGCCGCGTACGATGACATTCGCCTTCGGTCGTCAATCGCTGCCAGCACGGTGACCCGAACTTGTTGAAAATTTCAATAATTATTCCGGCGTACAATGCGGAACAATGGATTGCCGACGCAATGGCCTCGTGTTTCCGGCAACAATACGATTCGTTCGAAATTATTGTAATAGACGATGGGTCCACGGATAATACGTACTCCGTGATTTCCCGCTATCTGGAGACTAACGCAAAGGCAATGCAGGTTATCCGTACGACAAATAAAGGAGCTTCTGCCGCACGCAATATTGGACTCGCTGTTGCAAAAGGCGAATACGTTCTTTTCTTGGACGCCGACGACATGCTGACTGAGGGCGCTCTTGAGGTCCTTGGCATGATTGCATTTGACGCGGGCGCGGACGCAGTTTTTGCCGCGCATTGGTTTCTTGACCAAGAGTTTGGACAAGAAACATCAGTTCAGCGAAATCTAGTGTATCAGGACAGCTACGCAAATATAGCACGGTTTCTGTGGCCTGTGAGCGCCGCACTTTTTAGAAATACGGACCTCCGATGGAATGAAACGCGCGTTGTCTGGGAGGTGATGGAGTATCTTTTTGAATTCCTGGCTACTGGCAGGTCGGTTTCTTACACAGATACAAGGGTCGTAAAAATACGGCATCATCATAGTGCGACGCGTATTACTAATCGCTTTGATCATTACGAACCGGCAGCGAGCGGGTGGTTCTTCGCGGAACAGAAACAAAAACTGATAGATTGTGGTCGTTTAAACTTCGAGCGAGCGTCGGCGCTTGACTTTCGTATATTTCCAAACGCCTCCCAATTGCTAAGAGATGGCCGAACCGAGGAAGCGGATCTCCTCTTTGAAAAGATCAGCTGGCATCAGCTTTTGAAATATGACTGGTGCCGGATCGGATCAATGGCTTGGGTGGCGGGGTACGGCGGACAAAAGCTTGGGACGAGAGGTTTCTATTATATTAACAAGTTTCTTGGAAGAACCTGATATGCTTCGAACAAACTTGTCAGGTTACGCGCGAGAGTTAAAAGAACCGTGGAGGCTACGCGATCCAATGAAAGTAGATGCTTCAGTCCAGCGGTCCGCGAAAAAGCCGGTTTGTTGAAACCCGAAAAATCCTCGTTTCTTCAGTAAAGCGACCAAGCAGCGATTGCATGCGTGTATTTATCCTCGGTGGCGGAAGCGTAACCACGGAATATTATCTTCCAGCGTTACGTTCCATGGGACAACTTGGCAACGCGACCGTTGTCGATCCCGATGCTCGTTCGATCAAATCGCTTCAAGGCGTAGTCGAGTTTTGCGCCCAAGATTACGTCAGCTTCCTGAACACGCTGGCACCGCCGAAAAAAGACGAACTCAGTTGCATCATAGTCGCGGTACCAAATCAGTTTCATGTTGATGCTGTAAGATTGGCGCTTGAGAAGCAGTTGCATGTGCTATGCGAGAAGCCACTGGCTCTTACAACGTTGGATTGCTCGCGGCTGCGTATTCTCGCCGCCGAAAAACGATGTGCGCTAAAAGTCGCGATGTCGCGGCGATATTTGCCATCGTTAATGCTCGCACGTGACATCGTGGCGGCCGAGGAATTGGGCAAGGTCCGTGCCATCGAGGTTCACGACTGCACGCCGTTTCTGTGGCGGCCAAGATCCTTCGCTTTTTTCTCGCCAGACGCTGGCGGCGTCTTGGCGGACATGGGGGTGCACTACCTCGACTATCTCCAGACCGTCGTTGGCGAACTGAACCCGCTGGCCTATTCCGACGATGCAAAGGGCGGTACCGAGTTGAGCCTGACCTATAGTCTTGCCACGGATGACGTGCGCGTCGACATGCAACTATCGCGGATCCGTCAGTCTGGAGCGTACATCAAGATCAGGTGTGAGCGGGGCGAGATTTTAGTCGACAAGGCAAATGAGAATGAGGTGATTGTGACGCCACTTGCGTCGCAGAGCCGCCGTGTCAGCGGCAAAGACCCGTTCGATGATCCCACTTGGCCCAAGAACTTCCAGGGTAGTTTCTGCCAAATGCTGGCAGATTTCAGGAGGGCGATCGATGGTCATGTTACGCGCATCGCCGATGTCAGCGACGCAGAGAGAGTTGCGGCGCTAGTGGAGTGGGCCTACGGGCAGCCAAGTCGCGGCACACCAATTGTGCCGATGCCGTCTGCTCAGTCGTTCGACCGCACAAAAGTGCTCGTTACCGGCGGCACTGGCTTCATTGGTGGGCACCTCGTGGAACGGCTTAGTGCTGGTGCGAATGACATTCGTGTAGCGGCCCGCACGCCGGGGAAATGCGCCAACGTCTCACGATTTCCCGTAGCGATCACGTCGACCGACCTGCTCGACATGAATTCCGTCCGCGCAGCGGTTAATGGCGCGCGGTACGTCTATCACTTGGCTTACGGTCAAGATGGACGGAATCCCGCCAGTATCACGATCGCCGGTACGAAAAACGTTGTCGAGGCCGCGATTGAGGCCGGCGCGGATAGCGTGGTGGTTCTGAGTACGATGTATGTGTTTGGCTTTCCACGCAGCGCGAGTGCCGTCGACGAGTTGTTTCCGTACCAGCCCTTTGGCGGCGAGTATGGGCGCAGCAAGGCAATTATGGAGCGGTGGTGCCTGGCTCGGGCGCAGTCATCATTGCCAACCCGAATTGTGATCCTTAATCCGACCTGCGTTTTTGGGCCGGGCGGCGGCGCCTATACTAGTCTTCCGGTCGATCTTGCTCGACAAGGCCGATTCTGTTGGATCAATGACGGGACGGGCTTGTGCAATTATAGCTATGTCGAGAATTTGATCGACGCGATCATCAAGGCCGCGCAGGTTCCGCAGGCGCATGGCAACAGATTTATTATCAACGATGGTACCGTTTCATGGCGAGAATTTCTTGAGCCAATGATCCAGCCGTTTGCCCACAACGGAATTCCGAGCTTCACGCCAGAGCAACTGAGAGGTCTGCCTCGCTACGGCTCGCCCTTCAGCATGCTCGATCTTGTATCGGCGGCTATCTCTGCGCCCAGAGTGCGTGACGCGGCCAAACGCAGTAAGACCATTCGCTACCTAAGTTCGCTCACGCGATCGATGCGATCTGCAAATACCGTTTCCAGCGGCGGCAGCTTGCAGGGCGAAGCAGGCGGCTTCGAATATCGCTATCCGCCGGAATGGCTGGCAGACCTTTATGGCCCGGCGAGGACTTCGTTCAGCGCAAAGAAGGCGAACGACGTGTTGCGTTGGAGACCGGTAGTTAATTGGGCGGACGCATTGCGCCGAACCGTCACCTGGCTGGCCGAAAACTCGCCAAATACCTAAACGTATGGATCGGACTTAAGGTGACGCGGCTGTCAGGTCTCAATGAGTGGGATTATCGTCCAGCCAGCGGGCGGGACAAGTCTTTCGATCTTGTTTGCCCCTGGCAAAACTCACTGTATTGAGGCCGCTCGTTTTTCGATTACGATCATTTGTTTGCGGTTTTCCGGGACAGACAAACTGTAGTCAGATAACCGTTCATTATGAGTAGCGGTTTTCTTGCGACTAGAAGTTGGCTTTATCCGCTAATTCTGGGTGACATGATGGGGCGATTATTCTCGCCGCGACATTCACCGTAGCACGAAAGTCCGATTGCCGAACGCGGTCGCTCCCTCTACCTTCGACCTTAGAGGATACTAGTAGCCCACCGTTCGTCATTGCGCAGGTCAAATCGGATGATCTAGGTCCGACCCCAAATGGCATTGGCTTCCCAGTTGATGAACAGCAATAGTTTCGCGAAGCGACCTGTCGTCGTTTGTATAGTTGTTCTGTTTGTAGCCTCGTTCAGCGCCACGGGAAGCGAAGACGCTTTGTTGACCGTGTCTTGCGGAATCGGGCTCGCGCTGGCCATCGGATTGCTTTGGCGACTGGATGAGCCGCCAGTATTGCTTTTGCCTTTGGGAGTACAATTTGCCCAGGTTGTGACGCCGTTGTTTTATGCAAATTTGCTTGGCTTGCCTGTCCAAGACGTCAGCTCCGTGAGTTTAGGCGATGTGGCCGAGGCGACTTGGCTTGGACTTGCCGCGATGGTCAGCCTCGCGGTGGGCATGTGGTGTGGCCAGCTGAACACACGGGTTTCCGGTGCTTCGGTAACTCAACAGGAATTTCTGGTTTGGCCTCCTCGGGCGGTATTTAAGTTCTGTATTGCGACGATAGTGCTTGCAAGCGTCTTTAATGTGCTCAGCGGATATTTCGAGGGCCTGCGGCAACCGCTGCTTGCTGCCGCAGGGATTTAATGGCTCGGCATATTTCTGCTCGCAAGTGTCTGCATGGCTCAGCGGCGTGGATTCGGTTATCTGTTGGCTGTCACGGTTCTGGAAGTCGTCAATGGCTTCACAGGTTATTTCAGTGATTTTAGACTGGTGTTCTTCGTTTTAATTGTTGCCACGTTCGCTGGAGGTCCCAGACTCTCTCCGCGGAGAGTCTTCTTTGGCTCGGGCATAATAGTCGTACTTTTGATTTTAGGCGCTTGGTGGTCCGCGATAAAAGATCCGTATCGCCACTATCTCGATCAAGGCTCACGCCAACAGGTGGTTCTCGTTCCAATCGAAGACCGCATCGCATTTCTGCTTAACAAATTGTCTGAGGTCGATGTGGAGACGATGAGTTGGGGGTTCGAGAAGCTTGAACAGCGGATCGGCTACGTCGACTACCTGGCCGCGACGATGCGGCACATACCGGCTAACATGCCATTTCAGGAAGGGGCTCAAATCGGCGCAACCGTCATGAATGTACTCGAGCCCCGATTGCTTTTCCCCGACAAGCCGCCGCTGGAGAGTGATAGCAAAGTCTTGGAGAAATATACAGGAATCCACTTTGGCAAAAGTTCAAGTGCCGGTACTTCGGTCAGCTTGGGATACGTCGCTGAACTTTATGTTGATTTCGGAGTACTTGGAGCAGTGGTTGGTACGTTCATCATGGGTCTTCTCGCCGGTCGCGCTTTTAGATCTGTAATGTCGTCGGGTTTGATGCCCGTTAGCATAAACCAGGGTCTTGCCGTCATGTTGGCGATGACCATCACGCAGTTCGATGAATTGTTGATAAAAATTGTCGGATCATTCACCACGGTTTTTGTGGCCATCTTGGTCCTCAGAAGATTTATTTTACCGTCTTTGCTGACCTTTTTCAGGTTACCAGATCCTCGCAGAGTTTTGGCTCATGCAGCGGGGTGAGGCCCAATGATTCGGCAGTATAAATTAACCTGGCTATGAAGATCCTGCACATTGTTCCCACCTATTTTCCTGCCGTTCGCTATGGTGGTCCCATCTATTCCGTTCATGCCCTATGCCGAAGCTTGGCGGCGGTCGGTCATCGAGTGCATGTCTTCACCACGAGCGTGAACGGACCGAAAGACAGCGATGTGGCACACGACCTACCTGTCGAGCTTGATTCTGTTCAAATCCATTATTATCGGTCACGTTGGCTTAGGCGGCTTTACTACTCGGCAGATCTCGCGGCCCAGTTAAGTTCGGTGGTCGGCGAGTTTGATCTTGTACATCTCCATTCAGTGTTCCTGTTCCCGACCCTCGCCGGAGCACGGGCATCCGTGCGAGCAGGAGTGCCCTATGTGCTATCCCCTCGGGGAATGCTAATTCGTGATTTGATCGAAGGGCGGAGCAGGGCGACCAAGCGGGCTTGGATTCAACTTGTGGAGCGCAATAATCTTGCCCGAGCGGCGCGAATTCATCTGACATCGCAGGAAGAGCTACGTGCGCTCGTCGATCTGGGATTGGCGCTAGCGCCGACATCAGTGATCCCGAACGGTGTGGATATTCCCGTATCATTCTCACCTAGCACCGTCTCGCCAGATGTGCGCGCGCTTGTGGCGGAAGGGTTCGATATCCTCAGCTTCGGTAGGATCAGCTGGAAGAAGGGCCTTGATCGTTTGATCCGTGCAACGGCCATGCTGCCAGCTGCCAGAGTGCTTATCGCCGGGAACGATGAGGATGGCCTCATGCCGAGCCTGCGCATTGCAGCCGAGGAATCTGGGGTCGGTGAGCGCGTCCGGTTTCTGCCCAGACAAATCGGCGTGGTGGACAGGGAGGCGCTGTTCGCGGCCGCCCGCGTCTTCGCCCTTCCATCTCTGTCGGAGAACTTCGGCAATGTTGTCGCCGAGGCGCTAATCCGCCGCTTGCCAGTTGTGGTGACCGAGCATGTGGGGGCAGCTGAGGTCGTCGAGGCGAGCGGAGGCGGACTGGTAGTGGGCGGCAACCCGACAGAATTCGCCTCCGCGTTGGCTAGTCTGTTGGACTCAGATGCTCGTCGTGCCGCGATGGGTACAGCAGGCGAGACGTATGCCAGAAGATGTTTAAGCTGGAGTGGAATAGCGCGCCAGTTTGAAAATCTGTACGTCGAACTGATTGGCCAAGGCGGTGACTGCTCTTCCCGCGCCCGCTTCGTCCGGGCCCAATTATGATTGAAGACATTACGCCCGTCATCATCACCTACAACGAGGCGCCGAATATCGGGCGCACGCTCGATAAACTCGTCTGGGCCAGACGCATCGTTGTCATCGATAGCGGAAGCATCGATTCGACCTTGGACATCGTGCGGTCCTACCGACAGGCCGAGGTGTTTCATAGATCTTTCGACAACTGCGCCAATCAGTGGAATTTTGCAAATGAGCAGGTGCCGGCAGGTTGGATTCTATCGCTTGATGCTGATTACGAGTTGAGCGACGCGCTGGTATCAGAACTGCGTCGTCTAAATCCGAGCGGCGCGATCAGCGGATACCGTGCAAATTTCGTCTATCGTATTTTTGGGCGGCCTCTACGAGGATCATTATATCCGCCACGAATTGTACTCTATCGCAAGAACAATGCTTACTACCGGAATGAGGGTCATACTCAGCAGTTGGCGATTACCGGCGACATCTGTTCTTTTTCCGGTGTGGTCTTTCATGATGACCGCAAGCCGCTCGCGCGCTGGTTCGCCTCGCAATGCCGCTACGCATGCGAGGAGGCTGACTATCTTCTAAGTACCGATCGCAAGTCTCTCAGCAGGGTCGACCGGGTCCGGCTCGTGGGTTGGCTCGCGCCTATCGCAATTCTGGTCTATACGCTTTTCTTCAAAGGTTGCGTGCTCGAAGGCTGGCCTGGCTGGTATTATGTTCTTCAGCGGCTTCTCGCCGAGACGCTGATCGCGCTTGAGATCGCCGACCGGAGGCTGCGCGGCAACAGCCAAACGTGAGATGGTCAAAGCGGCGGCCTGGCATTCGCTCGTATGGCACATATCTTGATCACACGCGGCGTAGCATAGCTCGACGAAAACACGATCGAATAAACGCGGCCCCTCGCGTCAGGAGTTTACGGCGAACTGGGGGCGGGCCATGACGCTGCCACGTTGAAAACCGAGCGATTTAGATTTCAGTACAGATTATCAAATGCCGGATAGCCGCGACTATGTTCCATGTTTCGGATCTTACCCGAGCGTATGTGCCCGCGTTCAAGCGCTTGCTCGTCGACAGAGACACGTCGCCGTAAATCTAGCAAGCAGGCAGGATGTTTCGGTCCGGGGAAGCGATTGAATGACCGTTCGACTTCTGGGCTAAGAATCGGCGCCAATAATGCACCGCGTCGCCCCGGAGATCCTCCAATACTCGTTACCGATGTCTCGCGTGCGGAGGAGTTCCTTTGCTGGTCCACCGAGCGCTCAAATCGTGCAACGGTCACCACCGATGTCTGGTTCTGGAACGGGAGACGTTTCGGTTAGCAGCCGACAAAAATGTGCCGGCGCTGTGAATTCCGGCTGAATATAGAGTCCGGACGCTGGCTCCACGCTGCAGTAATGTTAGGCTCGAACTCATGATCATTCTCGGACTGAATGCCTTCCACGGCGATTCTGCGGCCGCGATCGTTCGTAACGGCATACTTGTCGCCGCGGCGGAGGAGGAAAGGTTTCGCCGTATCAAACACTGGGCGGGTTTTCCTTCCCAGGCTATCGCTTATTGCCTGAGAGAAAGTGGTCTTGCGCTGTCCGATGTCCAGCATGTAGCCGTCAACCAAGATAGCCGCGCTCATCTCCTAAGAAAGCTTCACTATCTGGCGGCGAGCAGGCCCGACCCCAGGATCGTCGTCGGCCGACTGAAGAATAGGCGGGCACGCGAGAATATTCCCCAATTGTTGTCGGCGAATTTCCCTAGGGCGCACTTCCAGGGCAAGGTGCACAAGATCGAGCATCATACGGCACATCTTTCATCGGCCTTCCACGTTTCGCCATTTCAAGATGCGGTCGTCGCGTCGGTCGACGGATTCGGCGATTTTTCTAGCGCTGCCTGGGGAGTTGGGAGCGGCAAGGACATTTCCGTCGACGGCAGAGTTTATTTCCCGCATTCGCTGGGAGTATTCTATCAGGCGCTGACGCAATATTTGGGTTTTCCGCATTATGGCGACGAGTACAAAATCATGGGGCTTGCTCCCTATGGCAAATCTACGTTCATGGACGCGATGCATAAAATCGTGCGGCTTCAGTCCGATGGTAGCTATCGGCTTGATCTGTCCTACTTTCGTCACCACAACGAGCAGATCGCGTATCAGTGGAACGGTGGCTCGCCTGAATTTGGCAATTTGTTTGCTCCCTCGCTGGAGGGATTGCTGGGCCCGGCCCGCAGGCCCGAAGAGCAACTCGAAGACCGCCACCATGACATCGCGCGTTCGGTCCAGGCGATGTACGAGGAGGCATTCTTTCATTTGATTGGCCACCTGCACGAACGCTATCGGCTCGACGATCTCGCGCTCGCCGGCGGCTGCGCTATGAATTCCGTCGCCAATGGGAAAGTACGGCGGATGACGCCGTTTCGACGGGTCTATGTGCAATCGGCAGCAGGCGATGCTGGCGGGGCGATCGGTGCGGCCTTTGCTTTATGGCACAAATTGGGAGGGGACCGGTCGTTCGTCATGGACCACGCCTATTGGGGTCCACAATTCGCGGCGGGCGAGATCCAATCGCTGATTGCCGCGCGTCAATCGGAGCTCGATGCGGCAGGCTGCTCGGTCGAGAGCATTGCGGACGAGGGCGAGCTCTGCCGCCGGACGGCTTTGGCGGTCGCCAGCGGGAACGTGGTCGGCTGGTTTCAAGGGCGCATGGAATGGGGCCCGCGCGCGCTCGGTAACCGTTCGATCGTCTGCGATCCGCGCCGCGCCGATATGAAGGCCATTCTAAATGCCAAGATCAAGCGGAGGGAATCTTTTCGACCCTTTGCGCCCTCGGTGCTCGAAGAGGCGGTGGCAGACTGGTTCGAAGAGGACGATGCCGTCCCGTTCATGATGCAGGTATTTCAAATCCGCGCTAATAAGCGGGCTCTCATTCCAGCCGTTACTCACGTTGATGGTTCCGGGCGGCTTCAAACTGTCTATAGACACACCAACCCACTCTATCATCGACTAATCAGTAACTTTCGCGACCTCACCGGAGTTCCGATGGTACTCAATACCTCGTTCAACGAGAACGAGCCCGTCGTTTGTGCTCCGATCGAAGCGCTCGACTGCTTTCTGCGGACTCAGATGGATCTTTTGGTGTTGGGTGAGACCGTGTTGGTCAGAGGAGGGGCCAAGCAAGGTGCGCAGACGCGGCCCCGTAATTTGGAATCCCAAAAATGAGTTTGGAATTATTTCGAATTCAAAATCTCGGTCGAACTCGTTTCGTTCAGGCCGCGGTACGAGAGATTTATCCAATTGGCAAGATTTGCCTGGTCCGCCGAGGCCCGCTAAAGGGGCTTCGGTTCCGAGTGACGTCGGGTATGGGGTTTACATATGCTTGGGGAATTGGGGTTGAGCAGTGGGATTTTTCGGGCCTTGTCCAACCCGGAATGTGCGTATACGACATTGGCGCCAATTGCGGTCAATCGACGCTCCATCTAGCTACACTCGTTGGCGCGTCGGGCCGGATCGTTGCCTTTGAGCCCATTGAAGACCTGTTCGCCAACCTGGTCTTCAATCTAGAGCTTAACTCGCTATCGCACGTGACCCCCGTACTTGCTGCGGCGTCAGAGAAAGGCGGTCAAATTGATTTCCTTTTTGATAGCAACTTCGCCACTCAGGGACGTCTAGCAGAGGTGGAGCCTACGCATGTCTTACCTCGAGCACGAACAATATCAGTGCGTGCATTCCGCCTAGACAATTTCGCATCCGAGCATTGGCCGGCACCACAATTCTTGAAAATAGATGTCGAGGGAGGGGCGGGAGCAGTTTTGCGGGGAGCAAAAGACCTATTAGCCGATCACAGGCCGAAGATTTTTATTGAGTTGCATGGACCGGAAGAGCAACAAGCGGTGCACGATTTGCTGGTGACCTTCGGATACAAGGCGCGGACGCCGTCCGGCGCAGAGATTAAGAACCCCACAGTCGGCTGGCACAGCCCACTTATTTGTGAACCAAAATAGAAATCACTGTCCTTTGGCGCCTTATTGATGCGCGTTGTTGAGAGCGTTGGCTTTTATTTTCCCGATTCACGTGGTGGATCGGAAGTCTACGTACGTTCCTTAGCGAAGGAACTCCAAGCCAGTGGAATCGAGTGTATTGTGACGGCGCCTTCTCGATCATCCGAGGCGTCTCGGTATGTTGACGAGGGGGTACAGGTCTTTCGCTACCCGTTTCCCGAACGTACCCGGCGTGGCGAGGTGCAGGGCAGGGTGCCGCCTCGCCATTTCACTGTGTTCGAGACATGGCTTCGGGAACAGCGGGCAGACGTCTATCACCAGCACTCATGGACGACAGGCTGCGGCCTCTGGCACCTTGATGCTGCCAAGCGACTTGGGCTCAAGACGGTCGTTACGGTGCACGTGCCGGCAAATATCTGCATGCGCGGTACCATGTTATTTGAGGGACGTGCGGCTTGTGACGGCAAAATTGAACCTGAACGATGTGGCTCATGTTGGCTGCAATCGAAGGGTTTGCCGCCAGCTGTGGCAAGGTCTTTGGCAGCACTACCGGAAAGCTTGGGCTCATTGGCCCGCCTCCCGAGGCTCGGTCCTGTATTGGCCGCCAGGGCACTCGCAGCGAACCATCTAAAAAATTTGCAGGACATGTTCGCTGCGGCGGACCGAGTTGTTGCGGTCTGCAGTTGGCTTCGAGACGCATTGCTCGCCAATGGAGTGCCGCCCCGAAAGATCGTTCACAATCGCCAAGGCGTCGACGACGGCACAAAGTTCGCAACATTGAGACGACCGGAGACATCCTTGGATGCACTCCGTTTAGGGTTTATCGGTCGGTGGGATCCCTTAAAAGGCGTTCATCTTCTTGTTGAGGCGTTCAAACTCCTACCAAAAGCTCTTTCGGTGGAGCTTCACATTCTTGCGGTGTCTTCCAGTGCTGTCAGCAAGGAATATGGTGAAGCCGTGCGACGCTCCGCGAGTGGTGATGCAAGGATCCACTTTCTCCCCGACGCGCACAACATACGAGGTAACCAATTCCTCGCTTCGATTGACGCACTCCTAGTCCCGTCGCAGTGGCTTGAAACGGGTCCTCTGGTCGTGCTTGAAGCATTCGCTGCCGGCGTGCCAGTCATTGGCTCCGACTTGGGCGGCATAAGGGAGCTCGTCAGCCATGAGCGCGATGGCCTGCTGATTTCGCACGCTGACGCCGCTGCCTGGGCTGCGGCAATGGCTCGATTGGTGAGCGACCGCAGGCTGCTTGAACAACTGCGTCAGGGGATTGGCCCGGTGCGGACTATGTCCGAAGTTGCGCACGATATGGCGACGCTTTACCGCGAGCTCTGTTCGACCAAAACACATGCAGCTTGAACCCAATTCAGTATTGCAGCCTGGCCTCGTCTCTATCATCGTGCCCTGTTTCAACGCTGAGCGCTTTTTGCCTGAGACGCTGAAAAGCGCATTCTTGCAATCCTATCCGCACACCGAAGTTATTGTTATCGACGACGGCTCTACGGACGGGACGGCGGAGTTGATCCGTTCCTACGCCAATCGCCTGAAAGCTGAGTTCGGGCCCAATCGCGGTGTCAGTGCCGCGCGCAATCGGGGCACGGCCTTGGCTCGTGGCGAATTCCTTCAGTATCTTGACGCCGATGACTTGCTGACGCCGAGTGCCATTGCCCGCCGCGTGGCCGCTCTGCAACAATCGGGAGCTGATGTCGCGTATTCCGATTGGGAGAGATTGGTCGAGATTGAGCCGGGCATGTTTGATACTGGTACGAAGATTGTGCGCAAGATTGAAGATGTCCACCCCAATGTCCAAGTCGCGTTGATAACGTCATTCTGGGCACCACCCGCAGCCATAACCTACCGTCGCACCATCGTCGAAAAGATTGGAGGTTGGAAAGAATGGCTGCCGATTATTCAGGACGCGCGTTTTCTTCAAGATGCTTGCCTCGTTGGGGGACAGTTCATATACGTCCCGTGCGTCGGCGCCCGATACCGAGAACACTTCGGTGTAAGCGTTTCGCGACGCAGCCACGCTGCCTTCGTGTCTGACGTCTTTCGCAATGGCTGCAACTTGCAGGAAATATTCGAGGGCAGAGGTGGCATAAGCGCAGAAGAGCGCTGGGCTTTGGCGCAGATCTACGACTATGCCGCTCGGTCCTTGTTTTTTCAGGATAAGGTCGCATTCAATAACTGTGTTGCACGACTTTACGAGGTTGAGCCCGGATTCCGGCCGAGCTGGCCTAAGGCTGCGAAATTAGGTTCAGCCGTCTTCGGCTTCAAAGCTGCAGGGGTGCTCCTTGCTGCTTTCAGCAAACTGCGGCGCTCCATTCATAGGCATTTTCTCACATGAAGATTGTGCTGGCCCACCCAGGCATTGGCCCATTTGTGCAGCAGACCGCTCGAAGTCTTCTGGAGGCGGGATTATTGCACAGCTTTTGGACGACGTTTGCCGACCAACCGGAGGCGAGGTGGCGACGCACGCTCGTAAGATTCGCGTCGGCTGTTAGCATCGATCTGGACCGCGAACTTGATAGACGTGCAGTCAAAGAAGTACCGCTAAGCATCGTTCAGACGACACCTTATTGGGAGGTCGCAAGAACACTGTTGACGCGAATGGGAGTTGATCCACGCATTGTCGATACCGTGTGGGAGCGCGAGACCCTAAGCTTTGATCGAAGGGTTGCCGAGCGTGGTTTGAACGGTGTCGAAGGGATTTACGGATATGAGTTTAGCGCACTAGCGAGTTTCAACGAAGCGAAACGGCGAGGTTTGGCACGTATCTACGAGGTTCCGTCGCCGGCGCACGGATACGTTCAGAGCTTAATTCAGCACGAAATAGAGCAGTTTCCCGAACTCGATGACGGAAAACGCAAGTATTTTATCGCTCGGCAAGCTCAAAGAAGCGATCGGCAACGGCAGGAATGGGCGTTAGCCGACGTCGTAATCGCCAACTCCAAGTTTACACGGGATTCGTATGCGAGAGCTGGCCTTGACACAGGTAAGGTGCGGATCATTCCACTCGGTGCGCCACCCATTAGTGAAGCAAGTATTGAGCGTAATGATAGTAATTCCGAACCGCTCCGAGTGTTGTGGGTGGGAACCTTTAGCATTCGCAAGGGAGCGCATTATTTATTGGACGCGTGGCGACGGCTCACTGCGCCGAACTGTGCTGTCCTAAAGATTTTTGGCGCTAACGAATTGCCACGCCGTCTAACTAGTAATCTGCCTGATTCGATTCATCTATCACCTTCCATTCCTCACGCTACGCTCGTCGAACATTATCACTCTGCTGACGTTCTGATATTCCCGACGTTATGTGACGGGTTTGGCATGGTGGTCACTGAAGCTTTTGCTCATGGTTTGCCGGTGATCACCACCAGGCGGGCGGGTGCCGCTGATCTAGTCAATCATGGTCACAATGGGCTGATCATACGGGCGGGGGACACCTCTGCGATTGCAGAGGCTCTGGAGTGGTGCCTCTCACATCGGATGGAATTGAAGGCGATGCGAGGTGCGGCGTTAAATACCGCAAAGGCTGCGCAATGGAGTGATTTCCGCCAGGCGCTGGCAAGTCATGTGGTCGACGGCCTTCGAGAAGTGGGGTACGCCGCATGAGAGGCAAGCGGATTTGTCTCGTAAGCCCGCAACACGTGGCGTCGAACCCGAGATTGGTCAAAGAGGCGGACGCGTTGCACGAAGCGGGGTTTTCCGTAAGGGTCATCGCGGGGAATGTGACGCCAGGTGTTCGACCTCTCGACGATACTATATTAGCGCAGGTGCCGTGGCTGGTAGTCAAAGTCGGGCTTGGCACGCGCCCGCTTTATCTTGCTAGGCGTATCCGTCAGACTCTTGCACGCAAAGCATTTAGCTCTGGAATACGAAGCGTTCGCGTGGCATCCGATGCGTATAGCCCGATCAGCCACGTGTTAGCGAAAGCCGCCGCCGCCGAGCCGGCTGATCTTTACATCGGTCACTGTCTTGATGCGCTTCCGGCCGCCGCATGGGCGGCACGTCGTCACAACTCCAAATTCGGATTCGACGCCGAAGACGATCACGTGGGTGAGATGGATGACACGCCAGAAAACAAAATAGATATAGCTATCCGACAGGAGATCGAAGCGCGATTACTCCCGTGCTCGCATCACCGGACTGGATCCTCTCCTGGTATCGCCCGGGCTTATCGTGAACGCTACGGCGTTACGGTGACGTCGATTCTCAATGTGTTCCCATTGTCGCAAGCGCCGCCGATGCCGCCTATAAGTCGAAATGCTCGTGCGTTATCGGTCTACTGGTTTTCCCAAACAATCGGACCAGGTCGAGGCCTGGAGCAGATCATCAGAGCCATGGGAAAGATGACAGGCAGCGCCACTCTGACTATCCGAGGCAGCGATTTCCTCGGTTATTCAGCGCACCTAAGGAGGCTGGCAGCGGAAATCGGGGTTACAGAAGCGATTTCCTTCCTTCCGTCGGCTCCTCCCGATCAAATGGCCAATCTGGCTGCACAACATGATGTCGGCCTAGCATCTGAGCTCAACGTGCCGCGGAATCGGGCTATAAGTCTCACAAATAAATTATTCACATACCTACTCGCAGGAATTCCGGTACTTATGAGCGACACGCCGGCACAGCAGGAATTGGCGACTGATCTCGGCGAAGCTGCGCGCGTGGCCGATCTGGACGATCTGGACTCGATCGCTGCATGTCTTGATCTGTGGTCTATGAATGATCAGGCATTAACGGCCGCAAAATTAGCTGCTTGGAAGTTGGGTCAAACGCGCTTTAACTGGGATATTGAAAAAAGAAAATTTCTGAAAGTGGTGATGGAGACACTGAGTTGAAACTCAGACCTAAGACAAATGCACAGATCTCCGAAAACGATCGGTTTGCACGCTCGGAAGAAGCAAGGCTGAAATTAGAACGCACCTCGCTCTTGCAGTCCGGGCTGCCTCGAACAAGGCGAATAGCGATAGTTACGGGTCATTTTCCGCCAAGCAATTTGGCTGGGGTCCACCGCGCTCGCCTCTGGGCGCAACACTTGTCAGAATTCGGATGGGAGCCAATAGTCGTCACCGCTGACTCTACCTTCTATGAAGAGGAACTCGATCCAACATTGTTAGATCTTATCGATGGAGAGCTGCGTGTTATTCGAACAAAAGCCATTCCGGTAAAGCCGGTGCGACTTATAGGCGACATCGGCGTCCGTGCATTATATTGGCAATTTAAGGTGCTCGACGAACTTATTATTCGCAAAGAAATTGAGTTTATCCATATCACGATTCCGTCAAACTATGCGGCGCTGCTTGGGGAACTGTTGTACCGTCGCCACCGTTTTCCATTTGGAATCGATTACCAGGACCCTTGGGTGTCTGATTGGCCCGGCGTAGAGAGGATATTCAGCAAAGCCTGGATGTCCTGCAAATTGGCCCATTTTCTTGAGCCTTGGGCAGTTAGACATGCCGCCCTTATTACCGGTGTTGCTCGACGCCATTTTGAGGCAGTGTTGGAGAGGAATCCGCACTTACGCACTCAATGCATCACTGCCGCGATGCCGATCGGAAATTCGGAAGAGGACTATGACCTTCTAAAAACGACAGCGCGTGAACTCTTCTTATTTGATCCTGAAGACGGTCTGTTTCATATTGTCTACATAGGCACGATGTGGCCAATGGCATCTGCCGTACTTGAGCGATTTCTACAGGCGTTAAGTGTCATGCGAGATAACAATCCGGAGGTTATGGACCGGGTCCGCGTTCACTTTGCCGGAACGGGAGAATCACCCAACAATCCAGTAGGACAGATAGAGCCCTATGTAATACGATTAGGGCTAGAGCGCTGGGTTGACGAACGTCCGATCCGCATCGGTTACGCTGATGTGCTCAATCACCTCGCGAACTCGTCCGCAGTTCTGATCTTCGGCTCGACAGAGGCGCATTATACACCCTCAAAGGTGTTCCAATCAGTGCAGGCGAAGCGGCCAATTTTTGCCGTGCTTCACGAACAAAGTACTGCCGTGAATATTGTGCGGGAAAGTCGGGCCGGACAAGTCGTAACATTTGCAGAGGGCCAGTTACCGGATGTACAGGAGTTGGCCCTGAGACTTTCAGCATTTATTCGCGATCCGCAGTATTCGTCGGATGCTGTGCGGTGGGATGCCTTCGAAGGCTACTCGGCGCGCAACAGTTCCAGAGTGCTGGCGGCCGCGGTTGATGAGGCGCTTGAAATGTTCAAGCAGCGCTGCTGACGGTACCGCACTCTTTGACCAAAACGCGATTAGCAATCATCGTTTCCCATCCAATCCAATACTACGCGCCACTTTATCAACGATTGGCACGTCGAAACGATTTGCTGATTAAGGTCTTCTTCACTTGGACCGACGGCCAAAAGGCGGTTGACGATCGCGGATTTGGAATTCCCGTGGTTTGGGACCTGCCGTTAACAGAGGGTTATGATTTTGAAAAAATCCCCAATTTATCGTCAGACCCCGGGACACATCATTTCTTTGGGCTGAGAAATCCAGCGCTCGTCAAGCAAGTGAGCGCATGGGAACCTGACGCTGTACAAATCACCGGTTGGGCTTGGCATTCGCATCTGTTGGCGATGTACAGCTTTCACAAGATGGGTAAGCCGATCCTTTTCCGGGGCGATTCTCATCTTCTCAACTCGACGCGCAGCGGCGCTCGCTGGAAGTTGAAGCGTGCTATCCTAAGACGAGTGTTTTCCTGGCCGGCAGGGTTTCTGGTGGTGGGCTCTGCAAACCAAGCCTACTACGAAGCTTTTAGTGTCAATCCCAATCGGCTTGCGCCATGCACTCATTCCGTGGACGTCACTCGATTTGCAGAACCTGCCGATCAATATGAGCGCGAAGCAAAGATGCTGCGACGGCAACTCAACATTTCGGATGATACGTGTGTGGTTCTATTTGCAGGAAAGTTCGAGAAAAAAAAGCAACCCGTAGAATTAATGCACGCCGTACAGCGCATCTCCAATCGCAACTTGGTGCTTGTATTGGTTGGCAGCGGTGAACTCGGTGGCGACGTAAATGCTATCGCTGCAAAAGATACGGGTCGCTTTCGTGTGTTGCCATTCCAAAATCAAAGCCGTATGCCGGTAATTTATCGCGTCGGAGATTTGTGTGTTTTGCCATCTGCATTTGGTGAGACGTGGGGCCTAGCAGTAAACGAGGCTTTGGCGTGCGGACGTCCAGTCCTAGTGAGCGATCGTGTCGGTTGTGCAGCGGATGTCGTCGATGGGTCTTGCGGTCGGGTATTCTCCTGGACCGACCCGTCCTCTCTACCGGGAATATTAGGCGAGATGACTAAAGACCGAAACGCTCTCCGAGAGATGGGTAAATCTGCAGCAAAGCGGGCTTGGCTCTTCGACATTGCGCGAACTGAAGCCCAACTGATGGAAAGCCTCAACAGTTTTCATATCGCATAGATGCCGGACTGTTCTCCCCCCAGATGATAGGAATTCAAGACCAGTTTCTCCGCAACTCATGGGCAGTCGAGTTTTTTGGAAAGCCGACCATGGACCAGCTCCTCAAATCGGTAAAACGAACGCCCACATTGGTTCAATATGGGTCATAGAGCGTGGCGGGCCGGTGCGGTTGAAACGGGCGCGCATACCCAGCGATTATCGAACAGCACACAGCGCCCCGGAATTTGAGCTCGACGGACCGACGTCTCGACCATGCTTGTAAGCAGTTTCTCAAGCCATCGTAGACCTTGTCGCGGGACCGACGTCGCAGAATTTGTGCGACGTCCCCAGCGTGAAGCAATATGCCAAAGTAGTACTGGTGACTCTTGAGCCCCCAGCTTCTCGGCACGGATGAAATAGAATGAATGGCCATAGCGTCAAACAAAAGGTGTTCGTCACCGACACGCACTCGCGGGGCAATCCGGTTCTGGCTGCCGGGCTGGATCTTCTCAACGAATACGGTCTATCTCATTTTCGAATTGCGGGTATGCCTGGAGAAGCGGACATAGTTTTGTACCTTGAGAGCGGTTATTTTGGTCTCTCTGACATTCCGGGATTGTTAAAGCGGGTGCGCGCTGTGCCGAAAGCAATGCACTTTGTATTTTCAGAATCCGACTGGCCTTTCCCGGTCTTACCGGGTGCCTATCCTTCATTGTCAAGACCACATCCTTGGGCGCTCGGCTGGTCTTTTTTACTTTGCTCGAGTGCCAAGAGAAACGGCGAAGTACGATTTAACGATTCTGCGGAGACCGAATTTCTGTTCTCCTTTCTCGGTCGCGTTGTTACGCATCCTGTCCGGAAGAAAGTACAGATGTTGGATAAACCAAATACACCCTGCTTGGATATCGAAGATGCCCGCAGGCGCTTTTCATCGTTTGATTATTCGAAGACATATACCGATCTTATCAAGAGATCGAAATTTGTTCTCTGTCCCCGGGGCATTGGCGTTGCTAGTATTCGCACCTTTGAAGTGATGTCCCTCGGCCGTGCGCCGGTTGTCATCAGTGACAACTGGCAGCCGCCGCCCGGAATCCCATGGGAGGAATTTTGTGTTTTGATACGAGAAGAGGATGTCGCCGGTATTCCAGCGATACTCGATCGCCTGGAAGGCAACGCCGCTTCGATGGGAGAACGAGCACGTCAGGTTTACGACGAGCATTTCGCTCCAGATGTCTTTCTTGATCGGCTTCTTACGACGCTCTTGTCAAATTATGCCAACTGTGGCTTTACGGCAGACGCCATTTTGCGGCGCGCTTGGCAAGCACTCGGATGGCGTGAACTCCGAACCCTTTGCCATCAGGCGCGAGCTTTTGCGTTTGCTTCGTTGTCGTCTACCCGTCAGTGAATAAGTTCATAATCTGGAATTTGGTAAAGAATCCGGCCAGAAGCATTGAACTCGCTTGAGTTTGCCATTCCAATGCAGCTAGGGTCCAATTGCACTTGGACCTAGCTCGAATCCAGCGCTCGACACGTAAAGCTGACGATTATCTGAACGTATATTGGACTGGCTTCGCAGCTTATCCGGCAGAAGGATTTCTGATGGGCCTTAATAAGCGTATAGATCCGACGTGAGCTTCCGAAATCGTTCAGGCATTTCTTGATCTAAACAATGGCAAATCATGTTGCAAAAGCAATAGCTCAGGTCTTCGGATCAAGCGAACCGGTATGGTATACCGCAAGCCGACTTAAATGGAATTTTACACACAAATTGTTTCGGCTTGCTGTCATAATAGTGATCGCAGCTGTGGTTTCGCCGACAAACGCTGACTGTCTGGCCGGAAACTCTTGCACCCAATATGATAGTGCAATCCCACACCGCTCTACCAGCGGAACTGCGGCCCGCACCTCAGTTGCCCGCGCATTAGATCGCGCATTAGATTATGGAATGAATATTCTCGATTTGGACGCCGACCGAAGCGGGACAAACGACAGCATAGCGAATATTCAGGCCGCGATAGACTACTGCGCTAGCTTGGGCCCATCCTGCCGGGCGACGTTCTGTCCCGATGGGGCTTATAAGACCTCGTTGCCGATTTTTCTTGATCCCCCGGGGAATCTGCGCGGCGCTGATGGAACGCATGGCCTATTGTATTTGAGTGGAACGACATACTCGATCAATCAAACGGTCAACTACTCGGGGACGGCGTACGTCTCGCTTGTCGACAACAACCGCGGGAACACCCCAGGTTTGTCGCCGAGCGCGTGGAGAGTATTCGTCTACAATGCCGGTACAACGTATGCCAAGGATGCTATCGTTAGCTACGACGGTGTGCCGTGGCTCTCTTTGCAGAACGGCAATCTCGGCAATACGCCCGGAACCAGTTCTGTCTATTGGCAACTGACGACGGCAGCCCCCACAAATTTCGCCTTTTCACTGTCCTTTTACGGTAATCCTGGTTTGGGTAACGGCGAGACAGCGGGCGGCTGTGTGATCAAGCCGCAGTACATGTCTGGCCCTGCGTACTGGAGCGGCCCGGGGCAGGGTATGACAACAACCAACATCCAGATTCAATTTCCATCGCGAGCTTATCGTGGCGCGCAGGACAGCCGAAGCATCGGCATTGCTATCGCGGGCGGGCCTGGAGGGGCCAGTCGTACGCTGATTGACAACGTTGAGATCGACAACGTTTATACCTGCATCCAAACAGGCGCCAACCAGGACGAGCTTGCCGATAGCAACTCTGTCAGAAAGACGGCTTGCAATAACTGCTACAAGGGATTCTACGTCTCGGAAACTCAAAACGACATCAATGATGCCGTCGAGACGAATTTCTCCTGTACGATCAATTTCTTTGCTGGCTCTGGCCCCGGAATAGAAATCTGGGGCGGCAATCTATCTACACCGAGCAGCGCATCGAATGCATTCGCCATATCGAGTATTTCTACTTTGAATGCAGTGGCAATGGGAAATTCGTACAATTACACCTTCACCGCCGTATTGTCGCCTGACAGCAATATGGAGGCGTGCGGGACGAATGTCGGAAGCTGCATTTACGACAGTTGGTCAATTCTAACACCGAACTTCGGTATTGTGCCGTTGACGATGACGGCGTGGAATACCGCGACCAATACTGCGACATTCAAGACATGGCCTAATTGGGGTGCCTATTATTTCCAGTTCAGCAACGCTTTGGGCATCTCCGCGTTGCAGGCTGACATCCAAGCAGCAACCACTGTCTATGCCGCAGAGCGATTGCGGACATTGGTGGGGGCGGCATTCTCGGTCGTCGGAGTCCATATCGAAAATCCATCCGCGTGCACGACGTTCGTCCAGAACGGATCAGGGTTCAGCGGTGACCACGGCATTTCGATCACACGGGCGCGGTTCAATTATGATCCAGGCAACACAGCGCTAAATGGTGGAACGCCCTCGCAATTGGCGTTGGCGTATTGCCAAGCGGCATTTCCATTTATCGAAATGCGGAGCGGTGGTGGAAATTTGACTTTGGAGAACGTGTTTTTTAGTCAAACGAGCGCAAGCAATCCTGTGATCATTGACTATGAAAACACCGCCATCCGCCTGATCGGACGCAGCAATACTGGACTGGTTAACCCTATTCTGCGCGTGACCGGTTGGGCTGGTGGTTATCAGGCAGCCGAAGTCGGATATATAAGTGGTGGCGGTGTGGAGAGTTGCACAGCGGCGTTCGGTTGCGGAGAGTGGGACCAGACGCCGTTTCAATCAACGAACGTTAAAGCCACGTTCCAGACATCGTCCTTTTTATTCGGCCTGGGCATGGTGCCATATGCGGGCTATCGTCCCGCGCCTTGGACGCACCCGCGCATTCTCTCCACGGCCTATAAGACGCTCGGATCGATTAACGGTGATTTGCTGGGTTCCTACCCAATTATCGATGGCGGCACAATTTACTCGGTGCTTGACCCTCTCGGTGCGCTGGCCGGAAAATTCGTGCAATCGGCTCACAGCTTTCAGAGCTATGGACAAAACCTAACGACAAGCAATGTCTCTGGACTGTCACTGTCTTGGCAAGGTCAAAGTTTCATAGTTCGCGCGGATACAACAACATGCAGTTGGCTCTATCCCGGCGTACAGGCGTATTTGAACAATGGTTCTGGTTATTTGCTGTACGAGGTAACGGGTGTCGAGCCAAATATTTCCTTAGATGCCGGTAGCCATCCGTGTTTTTTCACCGTTCTTAATGCTCAACAAGATGGCGAACCATATCTTCTGACCGGCGCAAAGACGACAACGTACAGTGGCTCGCAGATCAACCAGGATTCCTATTCCTGGAAATCGCTATCGCTGCAATAACGGGCGCACGATGGCTCGGCTGTCGACACACGAATCAATTCCAGATATCGAATTACCCAAATTCCCTCCTGAATTGGCGTTAGTTGTTGCGTGTTCGCGCTGGCCGTCGGGGGAGAGCGAAGCGCGTGAAATCCAAGGTTGTGCCGCTGCGACACTGGATTGGAATCGGTTCATGGCTTGGGTTAGGCGCAACCGTGTCGGGCCACTCGTCCATCACAATCTTCGGCAGGCGGCTTGCCCGGTGGTTCCGGATACCGTTATCTCCCAATTGGGGGTTGAATCATCGTGCAATAATCTTCGAGTCTTGGCGCAGCTTGCGGAAGCGACACGCGTCTCACGCTTACTGGCGGCGTCCGGCATCCGCTCGATGGTCATCAAGGGACCAGTTCTGGCGCAAATCGTCTTCGGCAATCCGTTGCTCCGCGAGAGCGGGGATATCGACGTTGTCGTCGATCCTGATCGAGTGCCCGCGGCCGATCGATTGATGGTTAATAGCGGTTATCGTCGTGTCGTGCCGGACACTGAGATTACTCCTGCTCTGTACGAGACATACCGTCGTCGACGCTCCCAGTTCGGCTATTATCTAGAGACACGCGATTTGGCTTTAGAACTGCACTGGCGCTTGACCGCCAATTCACTCTTGATGCCTGTTGATGCGAAGTCGTTATGGAGGAAGGCGAAATCCGTTTGTGCCGCAGGGGCGAGTTTCGCCACTCTACCTGACGAAGATTTATTTCTTTATCTTTGCGTGCACGGCAGCGTGCACATGTGGTTCCGTCTTAAATGGCTTGCTGACATCGCTGCGCTCCTGCGACAGCTGAGTCCCGAGACGATCAACCACCTAGCAACGCGGGCCCGTGCGGTTGGACTGGATCGGTCATTCCACCAAGCGATGATTCTTGCACACAAGCTTATGACGGCACCGGTACCGCCCAAAATTCTAGCGGACGCACTTGCCGATCGGACCGCAAGGCGGTTGGCAATTGCAGCATGCCGTGCGCTCAATTGGCAAGGGTCGCCAGAAGAGCCGATCAAGACTCAGTGGTTCAGCGCCTGGGTAAATTGGCACGCATTCGGTCTTCGGCGAGGACTGCGGTTTCGCTGGAAGGAGCTGCAGAACCAAATGTTCAGCCCCGAAGATTTGGTGCGTATACGGCTGCCCGAGCCCCTGTTCTTTCTTTACCTTCCTTTGCGGCCTCTTTCCTGGGTAGTACGCAATGTTCAGCGGCTGCTTAGAACTTCATGATTTTCCGTGATTGCAGCGTATGGCGGCATACCAGGTAAGGATTATAGCCGCCCCAAGCCCCTTAAATCCAATCTTGATATCTTAACTGTGCTCCTTGATTCGCGCGCCAATTTGTTGTGAAAAGTATAAATGGATCAATCACTAAAGATTGGCATGGATTTTCGTTGGCCGCAGAGGGCCGAATTCCGCACCAGAGCCGCGCAGCTTTATCTACTTTCTGGATTGCACACGCATTCTGAAATCGTGCTCACCGGCGTGCCTAGATCGACGTTCGACGCAGAGCGTAGGGATGTCCTCATCCAGGTCGAGACCGGACTTTCTCCAATCGGACACTCCTCTAAACGGTTCGTCTTTGAGCACTCGGCAGACCTTTCGCGCATCAGGATCGACGCGGTCGCAGATTATGAGGTTCGTGCAGGAAGGGTGATTACCATTTGGCCGGCTGCCGGCGCTGCGCAGAAGGACATTGAAATCTTTCTGTTAGGCCCGGTGTGGGCTACCCTGTGTCATCAGCGCGGCCTGCTGCCATTGCACGCTAGTGCGATTGTGAGAGATAGGGGCATTATAGCATTTGCCGGACATTCCGGCGCAGGAAAATCAACCACTGCTGCGTTAATGCACTCGTTGGATTGTCAATTGTTTGCTGACGACATATTGCCAATTTCGTTGAACGAAAACTCTGAGCCAGGCGCTTGGCCATATCTTCGCCGCCTAAAGCTACGACGAGACTCTATCCTTCAGTTGGCCTTAAGCCCGGCGGCGCCGGTGAGCGAGAGGCTCGACAAGGAGAAATATTTCGTTCAACCCAAATGGGCGGCTGACGATAAGTGGGGCCGTCTCGATCGACTTTACCTGCTTGAAAGTTATCCTGCGAATTCCAGCAACTCGATTGAACGGATCGTCGGTGCTGAAGCTGTTCACGTCTTAGTAGATCAAACGTATCATCGTGATTTTATAGACCTTAGTGGGCGGTTTAACCACCATTTGGCTTTTTGCACCGAGCTGGCCTCCAAAATCGCCATATACCGGCTGCGCCGGTCGCCGCTATTAAGTGCCGAAGAGTTTGGATCTCTTCTTCGCGCACACCTCGAGATTACGACAGTATAAACTTTAGCATGCCGATGACCGCTCCAGGGGGTGCAAAACTCCGAGCCCACCGGTCCGTCGGCGAAATTGACACTATCGCGCATGTCTGGGACTCACTTAGAACTCAAGAGCAGAGATTCATTCCGTCTTTTGCAACCACTAAAAAAGCTCTTCAGGAGAGTGGCTTAAAATTCTGCTTCATTACAATAGAGAATGATTGTTCGATAAATGGGATAGCTTGTTTCTTCAATTGGCGCCCAACCATGAAGTTCTCAATCGGTGGGCGCTTGTCATTTGGCCTCCCGGTCCGCGAAACTCGCCTTTGCTTTTCATCGGTTTTGGGCAGAGTTAGCGAGCCAATCCTTAAAGCAGTCCTGCACCTGGCTGCACAGGAGTGGCCTTTTGATTTGATGGTCCTCGCCGAGATAGAGTTCAATTCTCCTCTGTTTCACGCAGCGACAACGCTCGGAGATGGTTTAGTTCCAACGCGGCCGGTTTGGAAACACTCGGCTCACTGGCTTATCAATTTGCCGAGTTCGTTTGATGAATATTTAAAGTCGTTACGGTCAACTACTCGAAAAAAACTTCTTCAAACAATTCGTGCTTTTGAACGTCACGGTAGATATCAATTTCAAGTTGTCAAAGACGCATCTCATATAGAGAAATTTCTGAAGGATGGAGAAGGAATCAGTCGACGTACATATCAGTGGACAATTGGTCAAAGGCTGCAAAACGATGATCAAACCCAAGAGCGTTACCTGAAATTAGCAGCAGAGCATCGACTGAGATGCTATATTCTTTATATCGACGCCATGCCTTGCGCATTTGCGCGAGGGGAGATCTCTGGCGCGCTTTATCACTACGAGACGCCAGGCTTTGATCCGTCCTTTGAAAAATTATCACCTGGGACGATTTTGCTGATGTGGGTTATTCGCGATCTGATAGAGAATACGGCGTGCAAAACTTTTGATTTCGGTAGTGGCGGTGACGACACCAGCTACAAGGCGCGTTTCTCAAATTGCCATTTTGAATGCGATCGGGTGGATATTTGTCGTTTATATTCACCTTATTCGTTTTGTATATTTGTTATTCAGAGGACACTGTTCTCAGTGAAGCGCCTGCTTGGTTTTTTATTGGGATAAAATCGCGCCGCGAGACTCCTCCGTTCAGGTTGGTTCCGTGATGTCAAACGCAGATTTCAACCGCAACCAGCTTGCGTTCAATTCCGTCACACAGGAATACATGAGATGCGATCTCTTTTGGCCAGAAAGAGAATTGCTTTCTATCCTGCGTGAACGCTTGAGCCAGCTTGATATGCTCGATCTTGGCGTCGGTGGGGGGCGCACATCGTATACATTTGCCGCGCTGGTTCGTACGTATATCGGAATAGATTATGCGCCGGCAATGGTTGAAATATGTCGATCTCGCTTCGGGGAAAGTGACCGTCAGAAATTTATGTGTCTTGACGCGGCGGATCTATCAAATTTTGATGATAGAAAATTTGATCTTGTGCTTTTCAGTTTAAACGGGATCGATAGTGTTGAGTTGGAGAAGCGGCACGAGATTCTGAGGGAGGTGCGTCGGGTGTTGAAGCCCGATGGAGTGTTTTTCTTTTCCGGGGGGGCGCTCGACGCGTTTCCTTGGCCGCTCCAGTGGCCACGCTTCCGTTTTTCTCGCCCGCTGCGCTCAACAGTCGCATTTGCCAAGAGCGTGCTCTGGAACGGCCGTCGCTACTGGGCCAATAGGCGACAAAACGCCGATGATCTAAAGAAGCGTGGATGGGCCTATCTCCAAAGCGGGGTGCACAACTTTCGCCTCATCCTCTTTTTTGCCACTCGTGGCTATCAGATACGAGAACTGAGTGATCACGGCTTTGATATTGAATGCTGCTTTGCACCGGATGGCAGCAAACTCTCTTCAACACAACCAGCCCCAGACGTTTTCATTTACTATCTCTGTCGCCCAACTCCTCCGTCCCAACGACCAATTTGATCGATCGCAGTGTCCCACGAGACGTGCTTATCGCTAAGTGTTATCAAACGCGCTGAAAATCGAAATCTCTTCTCGGATGCGGTCAGGAGCCAGGCTCCAGCTTGAATGCAACCGTCATCCTCGCCTCCCAGCAATCCCGTGAGGGGATCCCTCCTCGATGCAGGATCGACGGGTGAAACAAAGCCAGCCGGCCCGGCTTTGGCGCGACGACATACACTGGTTCCCGATCTTCGTCGTAAAATACCGTCTCCCCGCCCCAGTGCTCGTGCCATTCCGCGTTGGCGTAGTAGAGGGCCGTTACGCCTTCCTCGGCATCTTGATGCGCATACTGCATATCACCATAGCGATTGAAATTTACGTAGACGCGGCACAGCTCAAGCTGGCGATCAGGGTAGAAATCCCGGGCCAGATCCACGCACTTTTTTAAAATCGGCGTTCCGGTCGCCATCAGCAAGGGAAGATTCGAAGACCAATTCCGGTTGTGCGGCGTCTCGGGCGAGTCTACCTCGCTCAGACGGTAGGGTAATCGGGCGAGGAACTGATGCAGTTTCTTAACTTCATCCGCCAGAAAGAGATCGTCGAACACGACAATCTGCTTATCTCCGATGGAGTATCTCCGCGAGATGGATTCCTGCATATAGATTGTCCGTATCCTGTTTCCACCGCGTCGGTCCCGTCAGATCCGCGCAAACGTAGCGTCGACAAAAGGCAACGCATTCATGCCAAAGAAGCTGGTAAGACGCTGTACCCAGCATAAGCTGCTCCGTGCATTCATGTCAGAAAGCTTCTCCGGCTTATTTGTTTGGCGGTCTAACGGTGGTCCTGCGAGCAGCCATCGGCTGGGCGGATTGGCGCTTGGCAGAGTCTTTGGCGTCCCCGTCCTGGCCGCTTCCAGCCTCGTTGGGTACGACCCCAGCATAATTCACACCGGTCACGCCTTCGATGAAATTTGCAGCTCCGAGAGCCTGTGGAATCCACATCAAGAGCCGTTGCTCCATAGAGAAGGGTACAGGCTCCCGCTCCGGCCAACTATCTACGACCTCAGTTAGTCTCGGCATATCGATCACCGAGCTCACCGCGGGATTGCCGGTAAGGCGCTTCACCGCCGCTGCGAGGTGGTGTCGTTCTCGCGTCAATCTCAGGAACCAGTCCGACGCTTGACCACCCCGTTTCGGGTTTGAGAGCACTTTCTGCGGAAGGCGTCCTTGCATCGCCCGTCTGATCAACCAACGTTCCTGACCTTTGCGTCGATATTGATCGTTCGGTATCCCAAGGCAAAACTCGACTAACCGTCGATCAGCGGCTGGCGTGCGCGTATCAATTCCAAAGCGGGCTCGCACCGCTGCAAACCAGTCCGCCATCTCACACCAATTGTGGAATTCGTTGGCGCGAATCAGCTTGCTATCGCGAGGAGGCGGATCGTCGAAGGACAAATATTCGCGGGCTGCACGGTCAACGCTTCCGCTCTGAACAGCAAAATCGGTGCGAATCGCGCTGTACTCATACCAAGGTGGATAAGGGCCTCGGGTCCACTGTTTGTACTTACGAAAAATGGTAGCCGGGATGAACGGCCCAACGGTGTAGTGGCGTAGCATCTTCCTCCACCGTTGACCCGAGGACGCGATCTCGCCAAATAGCTTTAACAACCTACCCGTCCGCAGCAGCTCTACAAATATCCCCCGGCCGTCGTTGCTCATAGTAAGATTACCCATTTCCCCACAGAGCATGACGTTATGTCCTAACGAACGCGCGGCAGCGTAAATGTCCATTACCCATAAGCCATTCAACATGCCGCCACTGGGGACGCCTCCTACCCGGATCTGTTCGGCGATCTGTTCGAGAATGGGAGTCTTTCTTGGCTGAACGAAGTGCGGAGTAATGTTGCCGTTCAATTCAGCAATTTGCCGTACATATGGTGTTTCATCGTAATATAATCCTTGGGTTTCTTCCTTTCTGAATCCGGATTCCGGCACGGCAGTGAACGTGTCCAGTCTATTACCGCTTGCGACGAGCATGTCAGCCGCGACGACAGCTATGCTGGACAAATCAAGGCCGCCCGTCATAGTTGCGCAAGGCGCGCGGCGGCTGCGTAGCCTCACCTTCACTGCAGCATGGAGGTGTTCTTGAAATGCTTCGACATATTCATGATCGTTTTTGAATCTCACGTCAGCAGAATTTTCCGGGAACCAAAACTGAGATTTCGCCAAGCGTGAGCCACTCAGTCGAATCATAGACGCGGGCGCTATGCGAAAGATATTCTCATAGTACGTCGTCTCTTCGTTCAAACCACGATTTATCAACGTGTCGGCGACCTTATCTTTGTTCCAAATGCGCGGTACCCAGCTTAGGGAAAAAAGCGCGTCCGGAGTTGTCGCTACCGCAAATCGTGTGGCTGAAAGGTGATAATGCAGCACCCGCGAACCCATGTGGTCCCGCGCACAGATCAGCTGTCTTTCTTGCATATCCATAACAATAATGGCGAAATCGCCGAGGATCCGCTCGAACGCCCTATCGCCCCAACGGTCAAAGAGGCGCATTGCAATTGTGCTGTCCGAGGTCACATGCAAATCAGCCGAAGCTATGTTCACAGCTTCGGCCAGCTCGTGCCTATTATCGATGCGCCCATCAAACAATAAGATATATCGATTGGCCAAGATAAGAGGCTGCTGCTCAAAAATATCCTCCGGGGTTAGTTGGTGCAGGCAAAACACGAATGCTGCATTCCCACGTACAAGCGTCCTCTGCCTGTCAGGTCCATATGGACTTAATACGTTTGCCATCCGCTTGACGTCGCCCGGGGATACGGGAGACCCATCGAAATGCAAAATCGCGGATATGCCACTCATAGCCTTGCCCTCATTCGGAACGGCTTTCGCAAAGCAGATGGTCTCTAGTCGACGGCATGACGTGACGGCACTCGCCCGATTTTCATTACTACAGTGAACTCGGTGTTGGCGCTGCACGCGTCTCGATCCATCAGACAGTCACCCGCGTGAACCCAAGCATGGGCGGCGAGTGAGGAGTCCTCCAGTATTTTAACGCCGGCAAATAGAACCGCCGGTACCCCTCGGCGGCGAAGCATTATTAGTTTTGCGATGGATTGACTAAGGCACAGACTCTTCAAGTGGAATACACTCGCAGCGCGCGACAGCGAGGAATTAATAAGATTGATATCGGTTTTAATGTTATCCGGGCGATCAACGTCCCGACTACGGTCAAGCCAACGAGTTCGCAAACAACTTTCAATGTGCCTGAATGCAAATGTCTTTATGCTCAGATTCGAAAGCTGCAGCAAAATGAAAGCTTCAAAAAAAAAGAGCTTCTCACGTCGAGTCAAATACCAGAACTTACGAAACTTCCCCATCGCTCACCTTCAACAACCCCTCAGCCCGCAGGTCCTCAAGGAATGACAAGGTCTCTGCCTCACAGGTCGCTCGGTCAATGCTGTAAGCTCCCGCGAGATCATCGATAAGGTCGGCAATCTTTTTTGGCTGCTCTATCGTTTCCCATATCTCTCGTGCGACGTCTGACACACCATAGTAAAGACCATTGGCGATGCTCACCATGACGAGATCTCGATCTGCTTCCGCAGCAATGACGTCAGGATCACGTTGAACGATGCAATTCAAATTCAGCATTTGCGGGAACGTCATGGCTTCATCTGCAGAAACGCGGAGTGCCCAAGTGACTGGTGGACCTGATAGCGAGCGCAAACCTGCTGGTCAATAAGTATGGTTTCGGGATGCTTCGACATGGTATATGGAGGCGTAGACAGCCGGTATCCGGACAAGGCTAGGGGGCGTGCTTTGTGCCATTCTCCGACGCGCGAGGCCTGACGGTCTTGAGCGGTACGCGCTCTGGAATTGTTAACCTTGCAGCCTAGAGACCCGGAGAAGGTCAACCGTGACCAGCGTCCGTCCTGCGCCGCTCCGCATCGAGCCTTCGACTGTCCGCGAGTTGGGCGGAATTGTCCTGAAACGTGCCTTCGGCGAGTGGTTTGTCGAAGCGCGCCACCCCGATCTGGGCGACCTTTGCGGTCCGCTGATCGAGGAGATCAACCGACGGCGGCTAGATGGCGCCTTCGATAGGCGCCGCGGGCGTGACTCGACCGGCATCCCCGCGCGGCTACTGGATTCTGGCCATGTCGTTCAAGACTGGCGGGTGTCAGCTGTCGATGCATTTTTCGCCTGGTCGTGCCGTTGTGCGGCCATTCTCGCCGAGGCATACGGGGTTGCTACGCCCACGCCGGCAATCAACTCCGCCTGGTCGCACATCACACCAACGGGTGGCGGCATGGCCTACCACAACCATGGAGGCCAGCCTGATGACGTCCAGGCCGCGGCAACGGTCCTTTACCTCCAGCTCGAGTCGCCGAACGCCACGGCGCCTGACAGCGGAGCCGTCTCGTATCTGAGCGTTGTGGGCGATGAGGAGGTCCTCGCGCGGCCGGAGGTTGGCCTGCTGACCGTCTGGCCGGCCCACGTGCGCCACAGGGTCTTGCCGTATGGGGGAACGACCGAGCGAATCATCATAGCTGCGAACGTGAGCTTTCTGGCTCATTCCATTGGCCGGCCAACCTGAACGGCCAAGCGCCTTAATCGCGGCCCATGGCTCTCTCGCCAAAATGGGATGGGGCCCTGAATGCGCTCCGCCTAAGGAAAACGACCCCGTTAATACGAAAAATGACGGTTACCCTGACTTCCAACCCGAGGGCGGCTTGTTCCGCCCTGTTGCGATAGGGAGGTCGATCGTGGTAACAAACCTACTGTTTACCGAAGGAGATGCATGTGGCACAGCCAGAAATGGATACCATGAAGACGGGTGCGCATAACAAGGAATGGCGTCGGCCGGTATTGCGCAAGCTGCCGATCGCAGAGACTGCCTCGAAACAGAAGGGCAACGAGGGCGTAGGTGGCGGCAAGGGCGACAACGCGCCAATTCCATCATAAATTCTTGAATTGGCAGGATTGAGAAGGCTTGCGTAAGCAAACGATTTTTGCGGAACGCAGCTGTCAGCTGTTTCCCCTCAGGAAATGCCTAAATCGCGAAGTCGCTCTGCTAATATGCTAGCGAATTTCGTATGACCTAAAGGTTTACCGCACAGAGACTGATACACGTCGGCACACCAGTTCGCGTTACCCTCAAGAAGCATCGGGCCGTGCTCGGTGAATGCCACGTCCCACCCAATAAAGACAAAGCCTGAGCATGCTTGGTGCGCGACTTTGATGCATCGCAGCAGATTGTCCCAGTCCGGCAACGTACAGGCACGTCCCGATCCGAGATCCGCATGAAGGCTCGCCTGCTTCCTGCGCGGAAAATCTTGAGGCGCGGACATTAGTTGGCCGCTCGGCATATCGATAACCGCGACGCGCCCGTGCGCCACTATCTCGTTAGGCTCCCCAAAGTAGATATAACCAAAGAGCGGGGCTACATCGCCGCTAAGCGTAATTCCGGAAACGATCCTTGCTGTCGCTAACGCCCCGTCCGGCTCGACGCCTAGTGTAGCATGATTCAAAAGAGCTGGTTGGACCAGCAGAGCGCAGTTCTCGGTTCTCGCGCGAGCTTTGAGATAATCACGTAAATTTTCCGGCCGTACGCAACCGCCGCGGTTGCTTTCGAAAACGGTGCCGTGCCAGCGAAGCCGCTCAGCACCATTACCGCCCGAGCCAAAACGCTGCTTGATGAATAAGTCCTTGTCCGGCAGGCGGCCAGACTCAAATTCAAGCGATGTACCGCCTGGAGCGAATGCTGCGAAGACTGGAGGGGTCGGGAGGGCGCGTGCTTTGCACAGGTCGTGGAATTCCAGCTTGTCAATAATCGGGTCAGGCTGCGTTGATTTGTTTAGCAGCCCGAAGAGGCGTATTCCCTCTTTCGAGTAGAGATAGTCGTCGATGTTTGCCCTGCGATCCGGATGCCAGAGCGCGTACGCATAGTACTCGCCCGGCACTACGTTGTGCCGGATGGCGGCCCACAATGCCCGAGGGACTTCTTTGAACGGCACAATCTCAGGTGCGCGAGATCGGCGGATTTCCCATAAGTGTATCAGCACCGCGAGCGGCCACACTGCTGCCACCACAATTCGAGCTAATGCTCGATGAATCGGATGGTGGTCGCGTGCGTAGTTCCGGCGGACGATACGACGGGCATGAATCATGGCCTGGTTACCGAGCGGCTTGCTCGGCCAGAACCATGGAAATCCGACAAGGCAGCGTTTGTGAAAAAAATACGACGCGCGTCCCAGTAGCGTCTTTACAGTTCCGGTAATCCGCAGTCGGTTCATCAGCAATTGTTCCCGGCTTCGCTCAATTGTGGGGCAGGGGCAATACGCTGTGACTTACTGTTGACGCTTATGGGCGCGGCTTTCTGTCAACGGGCAAGCCTTCCGGTATTCAGGGGTCGTAGTTGCTGTCTGCGCTCAGCTTTCGAATAAGTCAGTTCTGACCACCGGGTCTCACTTCTTCCACCCGACGAGATTGGTTGCAAGGCTGCAATATTTCCGCACCGCGGTCTCATGCATTTCATAGTGGAGGATCGACTGACCAATCGCACGAACCCGGGTCGCGAAGTCAGGCAATTGCAAATCAAAGACAGGCGTTTCCCACTTTCTGGGTTTTGCCTGCTGGGACATAAACTCCACACCAATGCTAATTCGAGGAATGGTTGCTGATTCCGACGCTCGTCCACCCCAGTGGATCAGACTATTATGCCAGCCTAGAACGGAACCAGCAGTCGCAGGCAGAGGGGTCACGTTCCGAAGCAGTATTCCCAATTCATCACGCGAAATTGTGGTCCAGTCCAAGTAGGACGCCGGAAGGGCCGGTGGTACCCGATCCTGCGGGATCACGTACATGCACCCGTTACCAATGGTGGCGTCGGTCAGCGGAATCCAAAGCGTTATGCGTTCGCCGTCGTTCGGGCTATCAACGTGAGGCGACCATCCGCTTGCTCGCACCTGGGGATCCACTCGGTATGTCCAGACGCCGGCCGCTTGCACGTATCCGATGCCGAGCTTGCGGCTCAAGAAATTCACCAACGAAGGCGTGCGCGAGATTGCCCAGAATTCATCATACATGAATGAAAAGACCGGAGGCCAACCTGAGTTGCGCAATGTCTCGACGCACTTGTACATCCGCGCAACAGCAGCTGGTGCAATAACTTCCGGTAATTGAAAATAGCCGTGTCTTTCAAGATGCCCACACGCCCATGCCGCTTGTTCTGATGACAACGGCGCACCTTGCAGATGCTTAAGATCTTGCTGAAGCATCACCCCCAGCTCAGGGCAAAGAGTTCGCCAATAGTCGCAATCGACCGCCCTCTGAAACAGATTTTTGACCTCATTTTCTGGAATTACTGACTGCGCGAGAAGCTTTTCCGCCGCGTCCTTGAGCTGTTCATTGCTTAACATTTCTGCTCCAGGCAGCGTCCTCTTCGCCAAGGGCGCTTCGCTTGTTGTGTTGACTTACCTACAATCATCTCAGACTCTATCTTTGACGCGACGCACTCATTAGCCAAGTTGAATATGAGTGGAAGTTTGCGGCCCTTCTTCACCTCTCGCATATCTTTCGGTCCGCTTCTGATGTTGGTCCCGCTCGAGTCGAAGGTTCTGCCGCAGCGCAACCGCGGGCCGCTGCACGACGCCAGCCTATGACGCGTTATCCGGTCGACACCTGCGTCCTCCTAGCTTTGGCTCTCTCATCTGCGCCAACCTTGAAGGTGCGGGATTGTAGATCCAAGTTAACTCTGTCAAGAAGCATGAATTTCATTGTCTAAGATTATATTTACTGCAACGCGCCAATAATTCAATTTCTCATTCTTCACGTAGCCGCCGTCGTGTAATGTATTCGACGGAAAGACAACAAACCTGCCCGCTTTGTATTCTATTTTATGGTTTTCAAGAAAAAACTCGCCTCCGTCTTTTGCGTTCCACACAGGATTTAAGAAGCCAAGGATTGTCCAAACGTTTTGTTCTTCCGAGTCGACATGAAGTTCGGTTTTGGAAAAGCTAGACTTTGCGCCAACGTGAATTCGCTGAATATTTGACGGGAGGATAACGCCATCGTGTTTCTTGGCGAGAGTTCTAATCCTGAAGACTAAACTCCTGAAATAGCCACTCAAAAAATTAACATGAATATCGCCACGGGTCTCAATATCAAGCCCGGGGAAGCTGATGAAAGGTAATGCAACGGCTTTGGTGTCGATTGAGGACCTGGTTAGCGTCCACGAGTTGGTGGAGAGAAGTTCGTGATAGATCCACAGCAATTCATCTGTTCCAATCACGTCATCAAATATGTAGTGCACTGGCAACGAGTGTTTTTCAGTATTTCCGGCTTGGTCGGTCATGATTCTCTGGATATCCGAAATGTTAGGCAGCCTGGGGCATGAGACTCATCGGCCCCGCCGGAGCTGCGTTTCAGCGTGACTTGGTCATCCAAAATCAGAATAGACCATCAATACAAACTGAACAACTCATCGACGTCTTATACTGGCGCTGTGCTAGCATACTCGCCGAACAGTCCGGTCGGTTCCGATTTCTTCCTTCGCGAAATGAGATGATGATAGTGAACGATATATCCCTATCCAGAAACTGAACGTGACCTATGCTCGCAACCCTGGCTGACCTGCTCGCGCCGGTTTCATTGTTCGATTTCCTCGCGGATTTTCGCGAAAGAAAGCGCCTACACATATCGGCATCCGATCCCGCTCGCGCGGAAACGCTGTTGTCGTGGCAGGATATCGACGCCTTTCTGTCCGCGCATGGGCTCAGCGAAAACGTCGGCGTCTGGCGCGACAGCGTACTCGTGCCACGCCAGTTTTACACGTCGAACGAAGGCAAACGGCTCAATGTCGGTGCGTTCCACGGTCTCCTGGCTCAGGGTGTCAGCATCGTTGTAGACGGGGTCCACCTCTTAATTCCGCAAATTGGGCGACTTGCTACGGCCGTCGAGCGAGAGATGGGAGTGTCTACCCAGGTGAATGCCTATCTGAGCTTCTCTAAGGGTGGCGCGTTTAAGCCTCATTGGGACGTCCATGACGTCCTTGCTGTGCAGGTTCACGGCAAGAAACGCTGGCGCTTTTGGAAAACAGGGGTGCCGCATCCTGTCAAATTGGCCGACAACGTGCCAATAGAAGCGACTGAACTACCAGACCAGGAAATAGAGCTGGCGCCCGGGGACGTGCTTTTCATTCCGCGCGGCGAGCCCCACGCTGCCGCCGTATCCTCTGCTTGCTCCGTGCACCTTACCATCGGTTTGCGGAGCAAGACTGGCCTCGATTTTTTCAATTATGTGCACGAGCTTGCGACGCAAGATCCGCTTTTGCGCATGAATTTGCCGCGGCAGGTATTGGCCGAGCAGTCGGATGCGCACGAAGCAGCAATTAAACGTCGGCTACATCAACTGATCGATGCTGCGAGCATGTCGCAGTTTTTGCTCGAGGGAGATCTTTCCCGCTCGCCAGCGGTGCAATCCTGGGTGTCTGGTGCGCTGCCACAGATAGATCAAGTCGTGCGGCTGACTTTGCGGCGACGCGTTCCGCTCCCGGATCCTACGTCGGGGGATGTGCCTCGGTCTGTCACGATCGGCGGCGAGGCGCGACGACTCTCCCCGACATCGATCGATGTGCTCCGTTGGCTTTTCGACCATGACCCGGCATCCTTGCGCGCGCTTCACGACGGGTTGGCACCGCGCCACGGACAAGAGTTCAATCGAGGTCGCTCTCCGCGAATTATTGCGGCTTGGCTTTCTTACGGTGATTTGAGTATCCGGGAGTTCGCAACCGCCCGTACCGACGGCCTTTTCCGTGCTTCTTAAAGCAAGTGGATTTCCCTACCATCTCAAGTGCCGAGGCCGCTAAGGGTCAAGAAGCCAGGCCGCCAACTGCAGTAAAAATCGAAGGAACGGAATGCGATCAGATTTCTCGGCGATTGTGAATGAGGTGGAGGCGGAACTCCGCCGCAGTGATCGCCTGTCCCCATACTTCACCTCGTTGCGCCCGAACTACGTGGATGACCTCACGCGTATCGAAGGGTTACACCACGGTGGCGCGATATTGGAGATCGGGGGGTATCCCTTCTATTTCTCGATGTGTTTAAGAAAATTGGGGTTCGACCTCACAACCGTCGATCTCGCTCCGCAACGCGCCGAGGACTTGATTCGCGAGTATTCGTTGCAGGTCGTCACTTGCGATGTAGAACGCGAGGCTTTACCCGTCGGAGACCACTCGGTCGCAACGATTATACTATGTGCAACATTCGAGCACTTAAGGGTGGATCCACTCTTCGCACTGGAAGAGATGCGAAGGGTGCTGCAGCCGGGTGGTTTGCTGTATCTCACGACTCCTAACCTGTACCGTCTCGGCAATATTGCCAGCTTCACACTGGGGCGCGGGCTGGCCTTCGACCCAATTCGCGAGTATGGCAAGCTCCGCTCGGTCGGCCATATGGGACACGTCCGAGAGTATACCGCGTCGGAGGTTCGGAGGTTCTTGGAGGTAGCAAAATTCACCACTGTCGAAATTGCCATGCGAGCGACGCCTAGTCGACGTGGCAAGCTTGTGGACGCAGTGCAATGGCTCATGCCAGCGACGGGGAGTGAGTTGGTCGTGACTGCCCGTACCGCGCCCCGGGTTCCACCGCGGGCATTATGAGTTTAAAACGGAGGCGGTGTCTTTCTGAGAACTCAACTGGCGTTTGAGCCGCGGCAGTAGGATCGAAACAACATGTGTCGACCTGGAATGGTTCACGAAAGGCCGAGTTGGTTCGTCAGCTGTTCATGCTGGTATCATTACTTCCCGCCGCTTTTCTGACGGGGCTCGCGCAATTCTTTTGCTTGCGGTCATCCATGTAGGCAGGCACTTGATTGGGCGGATAAAAGCTCTGGAAGTGCGGTCCATTAATGAACAAGTCGCCCAACCTTCGCGCAGTGTGGTGGATCGTTCTTCTCGCACTTTGCCTGAGAGTCGTGGTTCGTCTGTATCAAGGAAGCGCGGATTTTTGGGTAAACGGCTATACGTTTTTCTTTGATTGGGCAAAAAGCATCGCTGCTGGGCACGGATTGACGCTCGATGGCTGGCCCACAGCGTTTCATGTCCCATTGTATCCGCTACTGCTGGCGGCGATAACATTTGGTCACGAAGCATTCCTTCCGGTTGTCCTAGTTCAGGCAATGATCGGCGCGGGAACGGTGTGGTGCGCTGCGGTGCTCGCGCGCGAGATGTTTGGCGATACGGCAGCCGTACCTGCAGCTGCCATCACGGCAATCTACCCGTATTATGTTCTGCACGACACTGCGCTTCAGGAAACGAGTTTATTTACGCTTCTCACCATCGCGGCCACGCTGCTGCTCATGCGTGCGCGCCGGTCAGGATCAGGCAGGCAAGCGATCCGCGCGGGGATCGTGCTGGGGATGGCGGTGCTCGCAAGGGCAAACCTCGCGGCTTTTGCAATGATGGCGCCGTGGTGGCTCGCATTTCCCGGACCTGGAGCGACAAGCTTGAAAAGGCGATTGCGCCTTGCGCTTTTTTGTGCGGCGACAACCCTGCTTGTAGTCTCGCCTTGGTTGGTTCGATCATATTTGCTGACGGGATCACCCGTCTTGACCACACAGAGTGGCTTTTTTTTGTGGGTTGGAAATAACCCCTACACTTTCACCCACTACCCGGTTGAGAGCATCGATCGCAGTCAGGCTGAAGCCCTCACCGCGCTTACTGCCGAGGAGAGAGCTGAAATCAAGGCCCTCGGCTCCAACGATGCCGCTGTAGATCAATGGTTTTGGCGAAAAGGATTAATCTATATTGGCGAGCACCCGCTGCAGACATTGAGTAATGGATTCCGAAAACTTGAGGCAGCCTTCGGGTGGTGGCCCAGTCCCCGGAGAGGTTTCTGGCCAGATTTGGTTTATGCGGTATCCTATGGTCCGGTAATGATATTGGGTATGTGGGGAATGTGGCTGGCGCGCCGCGATTGGCGTGATCACATGATTATTTATCTGCTCTTTCTTTCATTTGCCGTGGTCACGGCAATTTTTTTCGGTCACACTTCCTACCGATCTTATTTGGACGTCTATTGGATTGTGTTTGTTGCTGGCGCGCTAATCTCGAGATTCGTTGCGTCATCGCCCTGGACCAAACTCTGCATCAATCATGTAGATCGGCGTCGGGGAGCTCAATAGTCACCGCGGCCGGGGACTGACAGCTCTTGTCGGCTATCGATACGGAAACGGCGCCCTCTCTCTTGTGGTTTGCGACGATCCAAGGCATCGAGCGCATACAGAATTTGACCGGCTTGGCGCCAAAGGACTGCTTGGCCAAGTCTTCCATTCCATTTGCAGTGTCGAGCGATGCTTGATCGAGATCGGCATCGGCAGAAACAGTCCGTCCAAACCCTGCATAGATAATTTTCCGCGACAGTGGTTGAGTTCGCTGGCCTTGTCTGTACGCACGGAATTGGCCAGCTTGTAATTCGAATAAACCGGCTTCCATTGTCGCGGCTCGGCGCAGTCGCCAAAACACACTGGCCAACCGCAACACCAATTCCCGCTCTACGGCCGATTGCGCGTCGTAATCAGCAATAATTGCCGCCTGGAATGCTTCGTAATCTTCCGCATCCTCCAGGGTGCCGATTACCGTCTCAGCGGTGAGGCCATGGCGGACGGCATTGCAGCGGGAGCGCTGTTTGCCTTCTTCGGTATTTGGACCGGTGCTTTTGCTCGCGTTGCGGCGGTTGGTTTCGATCTGTCTGAAGGACGTCATGGAGCGCCAGTCGCAATAATTCGTTTCGATTTGTATTTTGGGTCTCCAGGGCCCGTCCGCCGATCACGCTTGCTGAGTCCGGTATTGACAGCGGGGAGGGCGGTCGGGCCCTCGAAGTTTGTCTCGTCCGAAGTGCAAACACTCGTCTGGCATGTCGTCGCGGAATCTTGGCATGTTACGCGGGTACAAGGTCTACGGTGATTTTACCGATTCCGCGATTGCTAGCTGAATCTTCGGCCAGTCTGCACCGTAACGACTAACCAGATTGCGGCCTCTGCGCTCGCATAAGGAGCTCGGCAAGCAGAGCCGCCGCCAACGCCCCGCTTGCACCCGCTAACGCCGCTAAGGCATTGGCCGAGCGATCCGGTGTGAAAGCTTGCAGACCCTCCAGAAGCGCCGAGAACACCATGATGGCTATTCCGACCACGAAAGGCCGGGGCCAGGCGAAGCAGAGCACCGCGGTGATGACGAAGTACCCGATGAAGTGGTCGAAACCCCAACCAAGCCCGCTGCGCGGTTGCCAATTTTCGGGCCCGAGCGCCATTATCACAACCGCGACAATAGCGATTCCGCTGCAGATTTTTGCGATGAGTTTGAGGGTCACTTTGCCGAAATCCCCGCCGTCTACACAGTCTTAAATCGTGAGCTTGCCCCTCATCCTTATACGCGGTCAAATCTGTGCCGACGAGGGGGATAGAGTTAATTGCTCGATCGCAGACTTCTTGAGTCTTGCCCTGCTGGAGGAGAAGCCTGCATCAGGCGGAATTAAAATGGCTTTCGACCACGAACGACGGGAATTGTCAGTATTTTGGGATCCGGCCGCCTTATCACGGCCGGGAAATAGTCCATGAACGTGAGCGCATTAGCACCAGAGCTGAAAACCGGGATGAGGGCGCGGCTCAAGTCATTTCGCCAGACCAAACTTTACGATCTGTTGGCCGCCGTGCCTCTCATCGCGTGGTTTGTGTTTTCCGCGATGCATATGCTTCCGCCGCTCGTTCAACAGATCGCGCTGGTGAAGCTGATCATTCAGACGGACCCATCCGTGCTGCCGGTGAGTCTGGCGCTAAGCACCATTTCACACGTCACCTCACTGGCCTTCCTGGCGGTTTTGGTTGTCATGTTCATGGTGCGTCAACTCCCCCAACGCACAGCGATAGGACTCTATCCACGCTTTGCTGCCATAGCCGGCACGTTTATCGGGATTGGGTTCATGTGGCTGCCGGCGCAAGAGCTTTCTTCCGTAGTCTACTTAGCCTCGCTTCTCCTGATCACCAGCGGGACCGCTTTCGCGGCATATGCGGTGCTGGCGCTCGGGCGTTCAATGAGCGTCTTACCGGAGGCGAGGCGCCTTACAATTTCCGGACCTTACGCGTTTATCCGCCATCCTCTCTATCTTGGTGAGATTGTCTCCATGGCTGGAGTCGCGCTACAATATCTGTCGGCATGGGCTCTCCTGCTGCTGGGACTGTTGTACGTCTTCCAATTTCAGCGGATGACATACGAGGAGCGGGTGCTGACTCAAGCCTTTCCTGAGTACGGAGACTACATGGCAAGAACGGCCCGTTTAGTGCCGGGCATCTATTAGCGAGTGGTTCGACCTCTGGCCGATCAAGTCTTTTATTGCGATGCTAGCCGCCATTGTACTCTAGGAGTTCTCGATGCGCCCCGTTCTAGGGTTGTTGGTAGCTTGGCTCATCATTGGGACACAGTCGGCCATGGCCGGTGATTGTGTCCCCGCAGGATCTCCTCCAAAGCTCAATTCTGAAACCGTGGAATGGACGATTGTCGTCCCCAGTGGGCAAACCTGTCTCCGCGGACTTCGGTCAGGTGCTATGATGATTGAAAGTATCACTATCAGCGCGCCAGCAAAGTTTGGCGCGGCGACGGTTCAAGGATACGCCTTCTCTTATGGAGCGCCCCGCGATTTCAAAGGTGATGATTTATTTTCAGTCACCATTGTCGGTACCAACCGCGGTGTCCGCGGAAATTCCACTCTTCTCATCCACGTGTCTGTTCAATAGACGACTGTCCTTCGGAACTTATTTCTCACCCTCGGGCTTTGCGCTATCTTCGTCACCTCTATTCTCGGTGCATTTTTGAAAATAGCTGCGCTGTGATAGCCCGTTGACTTCACCATCCCTCGACGCTGGATTGCCAGTGTCGAGTTGAGGAAAGGCCTTTGCTGTGAGAGCCGAACAACGCTTTGCAACCTCGGCGGTCACGGCGGATGCGTTCGTCGTTGATGCGAGAATGATACAGATCAGTGCGCCAAATATGGCTGACGTTTTCTGGTGGGCGACCATAATCTGCCTCCTGCGTTCTGCAGCAAGTAGGCCCATAATGCCGGATCAAGTGCGCCAACTCTTCGGACTTCGGCACAGCGGTTCCGGCGAAAGACAACGCGGCTTTCGCTAAAAAGTTGCCTCTGTTTGGTGCAAACGTGGGTCGCCCCACGGCGGCCGCAATTGCGTCACGCCCGTGTTACAAGGGCTCAGTAGCCGCGACGTGATGCGCGAGACGCCACTTATCTCTATTTTTCCGATGCTTTCGGAGAGGACCGAACAGTAGGGGCGGGGCTGTTTGTCTGAGGTTTCGGGCATTCTGAATAAACAGCGCCCCCAAGTGCGTCGGTGCGTTCTAGGCAATGGGCCGAATTGCTTATTGGTCCGTCAACGGTGAAATCGTAGGCGTCCTTCTTCAGAACCAAAGCGTACCGACCTGGCGCAAATGTAAAGTCTGCGGTGTCTGGCCTAATCACGACCATTTCGGAATTGTTCGCCGCAGGCGCGACGCTCATTTGGTAGGATTGGCTGCGAACAACCCACGTCGGTTCCACTTTGACGTATGAGGCCTTGCCGCTGGGATCGAACGTCAATGCCCGCATGACCTGCGCGACGACGCGTATCGACACGCGATCAGGCGCGTCATTTGCAAAATCGCGGCGAAACACAACAAACTGAAGCGGTCCCGCTTGCAGATGCGCCTGACTAGGAGTGTTGATCGCCGCAGAAATCGCGATGCGAGGATCCGGAGGTTTAATAGGAAGGAGGTCGAGTGAGGTCAGTTTTCCGTCGCTAAGAGCATAAACACCGTAGGCTGCTGGCAGAGGAATCCCTGAAACGCCCGGCCGTGAGGGTGCTGTCGTTTCAATTCGCAATTCATCCTTCTCCTGCGAATTGCGAAGCGCGCTCTGGGGCAAGCTTGCCGTGGTGGTGCTTGCGGAACGGCCGTAGCGTACGGAGTTGTAGATATTAAGCGCGGTTTGCCTGTCGAACGCTGAGTAGATTGCAACGCCTAACGTGACAGCGACGATGAGTTCCGCGGTCCGCCAAAAACTGGAACGCAGATGCCTTTCGACGCGAGTCTTTGCCGTGTAATCAGTGACATTTACTACTGGCGGCTGGCGATCGTATTCGTATGTGGCCGGCCCGCCGAATGAGCCGACCATAAACTTCTTCTGTGAAAGTGGCGGTAACGGTTCAGCAGCAGACGATGAAACACCAGGTGTGCTCCTGGTCGTTCCGTACTCGCCACCGAAGGACAGGCGTGGAACGTCGCCGTGGGAGAAACCTGTTTCGAGCTGCTCTATCGCTGCTTCAAGTGTGGAAACTTGCTGCTCGATTTCAGGCCAATCGCCATCCTCGAATTGTCGAACCAAATCCTTCCTGAGTTTTCTGCGTGCAAACTCATAGATCAGGCTGCGAAGTTGACCGTGATCCTGGCTCGCGGCCGAAACCATTCTGGCAAGCACAGAATGATAGTGATCCTGCTTACTCAGACTATTAGGGCCAGTGCGTGCGACTATTTCGTCCATTTGAACGCGATCTACGTCCGTGCGCTCGCCGCTGAGTCCGGTTTTCTCGGCTTCCGGCTCCAAGTTTGCCGTCCGGTCTGGCACTGGGTATTTCCCCCTTGCCTCGGAAAAAGGCTTTACCCCGGGGCGGCTCCTCGACTTAGGCCCCAAACCGGCATCTTGGCATATTCCCGTTTCGGCACCTAGGTGAGCGGTGCCTATCGAAATCAGGTCGGGAGGTATTAATGCTTATTTTCCTGAGGCTTAATGTAGTTTCTGCAGATGGTATATTGGGTTAATGCCACCTGGGACCAAGTGATGCACAGTAGAGACACACTCCCGGAAAGATCTGAGCATCCCCCGTGGCGGGGTTGCGAATACCAAATCCGCTCCACTACAATACGCACGTAAGCCTGCAGATGGCATGGGGGCTTGTCTGCAGCAATTCGCGGGGCTTTCCTAATGCGACGATTTACAACGGTACTGGGCGGTCTAGTGACCGCCACCTTGTACAGCGTGTCAGTTGCCGGTGCGACGGACCTGTCGGTCCCGGAACCGCGTCAATACGTCAAGGCGCCTGCTGAAGCTCGCCAGTGCCCCTGCGTGCTTGAATATCCACGGCATGAGTATTGGGTTTGGCGGCTTTCCCAGTGGAACCCGGAGTATAGCAGCGGGACCGGCCACTTCGATGGTGTGCCGCCGCCTCCTCCGATTCCGCCCGATGAATGGATGAACAGACCGTACTGGTACCGGTAAACGCAATCCTCTTCCACAGAAGGTTGGGTGCCCGAATCGGGCCGTGCTGCGCTGGCGTTCCCGGCCTTGGGCGCGCGCCGATATCGTCATCGTTTAGGTCAGTACTATTCGGACCACGACAGCAGTCGGTATCAACTTTCGCGCCTGTATGGAGAAGTGCCTTACTGGTGGAAGGGGTGGGATTCGAACCCACGATAGACTTGCGCCTATGCCAGTTTTCAAGACTGGTGCCTTAAACCACTCGGCCACCCTTCCGTCGCGGCGATCCTATAGGGATTTATCGGCAAATCCTTGAGATTTGGCTTCGGCGATTTTCCCAGGATTGCAGCATTTTTGCCGCAGCAGTGTCCGCGGAAATGCGCAATATTATCGCGAACCTCGATAATTTGCGGGATGGGAATGTTCAAGGGTCGGCTGGTTGCCTTATCGATCGTATTGGCGGCGCTGTCCTGCGGGCAGCAGGCGCGCGCCGACGACTTTTACAAGGGCAAGGTGTTCACCATCGTCGTCGGCTTTACGCCGGCCGGCGGCTACGACACGTATGCGCGCAATCTTGCCCGCTACATCGGCAATCACATTCCGGGCAATCCGACCGTCATCGTGCAGAACATGCCGAGTGCCGGCAGCCTGACCGCGGTGCGTTATCTCAACCTGACCGCGCCCAAGGACGGCACGGTGATGGTCATTTTCAATCCGGGCATGGTCACGCAGTCGATAGTGCAACCGGAAAGGATCGGCGTCGACTTCCGGCAATATGCATGGGTAGGCATCATCACGCCGGACAACAGGGTTTGCTACGGCTACGGCCCGAGCGCTCCGAAAACCTGGGACGAGATGATGCAGCGCAAGCAATTCATCCTGGGTTCGACGGGCAAGGCATCAGGCAACTACCTCAATGGCGCGACGCTGCGCGAAGTGTTCCATGCACCGGTCAAGCAGATCATGGGTTTCCCGGGCAGCGCCGAACAACGGCTGGCAATAGAGCGGGGTGAGCTCGACGGCGATTGCGGCTCGTTCAGCAGCATTCCGCAGGAATGGCTCGACAAGGGTCTTGCCCACAGTTTCGTGCGGTTCACCCGTGACCGTCCCGTCGAGGTGCCGGAAAGCGCAGTCTACATCGGCACCTTTGCGACCACTGACGAGCAGAAGCAGTTGTTGCGGCTGCTCAGCGGTGGCGACGAAGTCGGCCGGCCTTTCATCATGTCGAAGGCGGTGCCGCCCGATCATCTTGCTATCGTGCGCAAGGCGTTCGACGACACCATGAAGGACCCGGCATTCATCGCCGACATGGAGAAGCAGCAGCTTCCGATGCACCCGATCGCGGGCGAGCAGGCGGAGAAAATCGTAAGCGACCTGCTGTCCGTGCCGGCGGCGATCGTGGCGGAGGCAAAGCCGGTCTACGAATAGCGGCCGCGCCCGAATCGTAACGTCCCATTCACTATGGGGTGCCGCGCCGCCTATTTCCGCCACAATGTGACCACGCTAAAATTCGATACCCGTTGCACGGGGATCGGGGACGATGCGGGGTTGCGGTAGTTCAGGGCGGCGGATGGCGTCGATCGGCCTATGCGCCGTCGCATGCCTTTTCCTTGCAAATTGCGCCAATTCAAGCCGGGTCGATTCGCGCTGGGGCGTTTCCGCCAGCGAGCGGGTGGTCGCGGAGGGCGAGGCCGCGCCGAAGGGCGGCGGCGTCTACAAAACCGGCGGGCCCTATGTCGTCGGCGGCCAGACCTATTATCCCCAGGAAGACACGCATTATCGCGCCGAAGGACTGGCCTCGTGGTACGGCGACGATTTCCACGGCCGCTACACCGCCAACGGCGAAGTGTTCGACATCAACGGTATTTCGGCTGCGCATCCGACCCTGCCGATGCCGAGCTATGTCCGGGTGACCAATCTCGCCAACGGCCATTCCATCATTGTCCGGGTCAACGACCGCGGCCCGTACGTTCACGACCGCATCATCGATGTCTCGACCCGCGCCGCGCACCTGCTCGGCTTCTACGAGCGCGGCACCGCGCATGTGCGCGTCGAATATGTCGGCCGTGCGCCTCTGGAAGGGTCTGATGACCGTATCCTTGCGGCGACGCTGCGCGAGAACGGGCCGGCGCCCGCGCCGTCCACTGTCAGGCTCGCTGCGGCCGAGCGCATCCTGCCGTCCTTGCCGGCCCAGCCGCCGCCGGTCCGCAGCGCGAGCTATAGCCGTGCGGCGATGAACGATGTGGTGTCGACGACCCGCGCCATGTCGTTTGCCAATACCCCGAATGGGACCGACGGCGCCGCTTTGCTCAACGGCCGCGGGCTTTATTGAGCCTCTCCCGCTGTGAGCCGCGCGTGGCGGCTTCGGGTTTGAAGCTGTCCTCACGACCGGCCAAAATGATGGTAGGAACGGCAAATTCACAGCACTAAGCCGAGGGTCGGTGTGCGTATAAGGTCCAATAGCGTTGCGTGGGCGAGCAGGGGGTTCCACGCCATCGGCATTTTGCTGCTGGCTGCTGCGGTTGCCGGCGCCCAGGCGGCACCGGCACCGGCCGCGAAAAAAGAAGACGGTTTCCAGACCAGCGTTCCGGCAGCGCTCCTGCTTGATCCCGACAGCAACAGCGTACTGTTCGAGAAAAACGGCGATCTGCCGGTGGCGCCGGCAAGCCTCGCCAAGCTGATGACGCTCGAATTCGTTTTCAACGCCTTGAAAACCGGCACCCTCACACTCGACGATACATTCGTGATTTCCGAGAACGCCTGGCGCAAGGGCGGTGCGCCCTCGCACGGCTCAACGATGTTCGCGGCCCTGCACAGCCGCGTCAGGGTGCAGGATCTGATCCAGGGCATCATCGTCGATTCCGCTAACGATGCCTGCATTGCCATCGCCGAAGGCGTAGCCGGCAACGAAACGACGTTCGGCCAGATGCTGACCCAGCGGGCCCGCGAGATCGGGCTCGAGAATTCGACGTTCACCAATGCCGAAGGCTATCCCGACCCCAACCTTCGGGTGACAGTGCGCGACCTTGCCCAGCTCGCCCGTCACATCATGCAGACCTATCCGGATTTCTTTCCGTATTTTTCACAGCGCGACTTCACCTGGAACAACATCCACCAGCAGAACCGCAATCCGCTGCTCGGCATGAACATCGGCGCCGACGGCATGAAAACCGGCGAGACCGCCGAGGCGGGCTTCAATCTGGTCGGCAGCGCGACCCAGGACAATCTGCACCTGATCGTGGTGATCACCGGCGCGAAGTCCGACAAGGAGCGCGGCGACGAAGCCAAGAAACTGCTCGACTTCGGCTTCCATGGCTTCGAAGCCAAGGTGCTGTTCGCCGAAGGCCAGACCATCGGCTCGGCCAAGGTCTTTGGCGGCGATCAGAGCTATGTGCCGCTGGTTGGTCCGGGCACGATCACGCTGATGGTGCCGCGTAACGGCAATGATCGGCTGCTGGCCCGCATCGTCTATACCGGGCCGGTGCCGGCTCCGGTGACGAGGGGTCAGCCGATCGGCAAGCTGAAGGTGTGGCGTAACGACAACCTTGCACTGGAAGTGCCGCTGGCCGCAGCCGACGACGTCGGCCCGGGCGATATGCGCCAGCGCGCCGTCGATGCGGCCACCGAGCTGATGATCGGGCTGTTCAAGGCCGGCGTCGGCAAACTGTAAGCGTCGCTCCGGGCGCCGCCACCGGGCAGGGTGCAACCCGCTCCGGAGCGGCCTATATTGCTGCTACAGTGCGTGAATCCTGTTGATGTTGCGCGGAGGAAAGTCTGCGCAAGCCATTGATAATGTTATCGTCCGAATTGGACCACTGCATGCGAGGCAAGTTCATCACCTTTGAAGGCGGCGAAGGCACCGGTAAGTCGACGCAAGCCGCCATGCTGGCGCACAAGCTCGAGGCGATCGGGCTCGGTGTGTTGACCACCCGGGAGCCGGGCGGCTCGCCTGGCGCCGAGATCATCCGTCATGTGCTGTTGTCCGGGGCGGCGAAGCCGCTCGGGTCGGATGCCGAGGCGATGCTGTTTGCGGCGGCGCGCGAGGATCATGTGCATCACGCCATCGAGCCCGCATTGGCCTCGGGGAAATGGGTGGTGTGCGACCGGTTCGTCAATTCAACGCGGGTCTATCAAGGCGTGCTAGGCGCGGTCGATCCGCGGGTGATCAAGGGTCTGGAGCGCCTCTCGATCGGCAACCTGTTGCCTGATCTGACCATCATCCTCGATACGCCGGTCGAGATCGCGATGGAACGCAGCGCGCTTCGCCGCGGCAATGCCAAGGCCGACCGCTTCGAAGGCGAGGGGCTCGAATTCCACACCAGGCTTCGCGACGCCTTCCTGGCGCTGGCGCATGCAGAGCCGGACCGCTGCGTGGTCATCGATACCCACTGGCCGCGGCAGCAGGTCGCCAAGATGATCTGGGACACCGTGCAGGCGAAGCTCGATCCGGCTTCGGCGCCATTCGATTTCGAGCGCGCCGCGGAAAATCTGGTTTCCTGACGCGATGAGCCCGCAGGCCAACGACGCCGGCGAAGTACCGCATCCGCGTCAGACGCAGACGCTGTTCGGCCACGCCGACGCCGAAGCTTCATTGCTCTCGGCCTATCGCAGCGGCCGTATTCCGCATTCCTTTCTGATCGCCGGTCCGAAGGGTATCGGCAAGGCGACGCTGGCCTATCGCATGGCGCGTTTTGTCATGGCGCATCCCGATCCGGCCGCGCCGGAAGTACGCAAGGCGGTGTCGCTTGCGCTCGATGAAGACGATCCGGTGGCGCGCCGCGTTGCCGCGCAGGGTCAGCCCGATTTCCTCGTCATCGAGCGCGTGCTCAACGACAAAGGCGTGCTGCACAAGCTGATCCGGGTGGAGGACGTTCGCGAGACTGTGCCGTTCTTCGGCTCGACGGCGCGGGAAGGGGGCTGGCGCATCGCCATTGTCGATGCGGTCGACGAGCTCAACGCCTCCGGCGCCAATGCGCTGCTCAAGGTTCTGGAGGAGCCGCCGGAACGTGCTTTGCTGCTTCTGGTCAGCCACTCCGCATCGCGGGTAATTCCGACCATCCGGTCGCGCTGCCGTATCGTGACGCTGCGGCCGCTGGGCCAAAGCGACGTCGCGGCTACGGTCGCGGCAGCCACCGGCGCAGCGGCGAGCGATCCGGACGTCGTCGCGGCTGCCGCTGCTTCCGACGGCAGCGTCGCGCGGGCGCTTGCCATGCTCGATGGCGATGCCCTGGAATTGCGGCAGACGGCGCTGGCCCTGCTCAACCGGTTGCCGTCGACCGATACGAAAGCGCTGCACGCCCTCGGCGAGGCTATCGCCGGCACCGACGCGGCGCCGCTTGCCGCGTTCCTCGATACGGTGAATGACTGGCTGTCGGCGCGACTCGATCGGGACAAGGCCGAGATCGGGCGGCTCAACCGGCTCGCCGCTGCGTCCGCGCGCATCAACGAAGCCGCGCGCGATGCCGAAACCTACAATCTCGAGCGCAAACCGCTGGTATTCAGTGTTTTCGGCATGCTTGCCGAGGCTACGCGCGGTTGATACCAACCCCCATGCCCGGCAAGCCCTATTACATCACCACCGCAATCGCGTATCCGAACGGCGCGCCGCATATCGGCCACGCCTACGAGTTGATCGCGACCGACGCCATCGCGCGCTTTCAGCGCCTCGATGGCTACGACGTGTATTTCCTGACCGGCACCGACGAGCACGGCGTCAAGATGCTGCAAACGGCATCGCGCGAAAAAATCACGCCGCGGGAACTCGTCGAGCGCAACGTGCCGCGCTTTCAGGCGATGGTGAAGAAGTTCAATTGCTCCAATAACGACTACATCCGGACCACCGAACCGCGCCACTACCGCTCGTCGGAAGCCATTTGGGAGCGGATGGCGGCGAACGACGACATCTATCTCGACAAATATTCCGGCTGGTACTCGGTGCGCGACGAGGCGTATTACGACGAGAGCGAAACCCGCCTCGACGACAACGGCCAACGGCTTGGGCCTCAAGGCACGCCGGTCGAATGGGTCGAGGAGGAAAGTTATTTCTTCAAGCTCTCCGCCTATGCCGACAAGCTGCTCAAGCTCTACAGCGACGTGCCGGACTTCGTGCTGCCGAAGGAACGCCTGAACGAAGTCGCGAGCTTCGTAAGAGGCGGCCTTAAGGATCTGTCGATTTCACGTACCACATTCGATTGGGGCGTGCCGGTGCCGGGTAACCCGAAGCACGTGATGTATGTCTGGGTCGACGCGCTGACCAACTACATCACGGCGGTCGGCTATCCCAATACCGACAGCGACATGTTCAAGAAATACTGGCCCGCCGCGCTGCACGTGATCGGCAAGGACATCGTGCGCTTTCATGCGGTGTATTGGCCGGCGTTCCTGATGTCTGCCGGCGTCGCGGTGCCGAAGCGCATTTTCTCCCACGGCTTCCTGTTCAACCGCGGCGAGAAGATGTCGAAGTCGGTCGGCAATGTGATCGATCCCTTTGCGCTCGCCGATGCCTATGGCGTCGATCAGTTGCGGTATTTTCTGCTGCGCGAGGTGCCGTTCGGACAGGATGGTAATTACAGCCACCAGGGCATCGTCAATCGTATCAATGCCGATCTTGCCAACGATCTCGGCAACCTGGCGCAGCGCTCGCTGACCATGGTGGCGCGTCAGCTAGGCGGCGTGGTGCCGCAACCGGGCATGTTCAGCGACAACGACCAGGCAATTCTTAACGCCGCCGACGCGTTGGTCGGCAAGGCCCGCGACGCGATGGCGACGGAGCAACTGCATCAGGTGCTCAACGCAGTGTGGGCGGTGGTCGCCGAGGCCAACCGCTACTTTGCCGGCGAGGCGCCGTGGGCGCTGGCCAAAACCGATCCGGCGCGGCAGGGCACAGTGCTTTACATCACCGCCGAAGTGATCCGGCAGGTCGCGATCCTGGCGCAGCCGTTCATGCCGGCGTCGGCAGGCAAGCTGCTGGATATCCTCGCCGTGCCGGAAGCGGAGCGGAATTTTGCAATGCTCGGCGGCAAACACCGCATTGCGCCGGGCGCGAAACTTCCCGCGCCGTCACCGGTATTTCCCCGCTACGTCGAGCCGGAAGGCAAGGCGGCGGAATGACGACGCTGATCGACAGCCACTGCCATCTGGATTTTCCGGATTTCGCGACCGAGCTCGATGGCGTGGTCGCACGGGCGCGCGCGGCGAACATTGCCCGCATGGTCACGATCTCGACGCGCGTGCGCCAGCAGGACGCGTTGCTGGCGATCACCGAGCGGTTTCCCGAAGTCTATTGCTCGGTCGGGACTCATCCGCATCACGCCGACGAAGAGCTGGATATCACCACCGCCGACCTTGTGGCGCGCACTCGAAAGCCGAAAGTCGTGGCCATCGGCGAGGCCGGCCTCGACTATCACTACGATAACGCGCCGCGCGACGCGCAGGAGCGCGGTTTCCGCAACCACATCGCCGCGGCGCGCGAAACCGGCTTGCCGCTGGTGATCCATTCGCGTGACGCCGACGACGACATGGCGCGCATCCTGGAAGAGGAAACGGGGAAGGGGGCCTTCCCTGCCGTGCTGCACTGTTTCACCGGCGGACCCGATCTGGCGCGGCGCGCGATCGCGCTCGGCCTCTACATCTCGTTCACCGGCATCCTGACATTCAAGAATTCCGCCGCGCTGCGCGAGATCGCAGCCGGGCTGCCGCAAGACCGCATTCTGGTCGAGACCGATGCGCCTTATCTGGCGCCGGGCAAGTTCCGCGGCAAGCGTAATGAGCCGTCGTTCGTGATCGAAACCGCCAACGTGCTGGCGGAAACCCGCGGCGTAGCATTCAACGCCATTGCGCGGCAGACCACCGAAAATTTCTTCAAATTGTTTGCAAAAGTGCCGAGACCAGCCGCCGCCGCAGCATGACGCTGAAATTTACCATTCTCGGCTGCGGCTCGTCCGGCGGCGTTCCGCGCCCTGCACTGGGCTGGGGCGATTGTGATCCGAATAATCCGAAGAACCGCCGGCGGCGGACTTCACTGCTGGTTGAGCGCCGTAACGCCGATGGCGTGACGCGGGTGCTGGTCGATACGTCGCCCGATCTGCGCGAGCAGCTTCTGGACGCCGAGGTCGATTGGCTCGACGCGGTGCTCTTCACCCACGAGCACGCCGACCATACGCACGGTGTCGATGACCTGCGCGCGCTCTATATCAGGCAGCGCCGGCCGATCGACCTTTATCTCGACGAGCGCACTGCCCGGTCCATGCACGACCGGTTCGGCTACTGCTTCAAGTCGCCGCCCGGCAGCGAGTATCCGCCGATCGCCGCCGACCACCGCCTGGCGCCTGGCCGGCCTGTAGCCGTCTTGGGGAAGGGCGGCACCATTACCGCGCTGCCGCTCCTGCAACAGCATGGCGATATTCCCTCGATCGGATTCCGCTTCGGCAATCTGGGCTATTCCTGCGACCTCAGCGGCATGCCGCCGGAAACGGCTGCGGCGCTGTCCGGGCTCGACGTCTGGATCGTCGACGCGCTGCGCTACCGGTCGCACCCGAGTCATTTTTCGCTCGACGATGCGCTGCACTGGATCGCGCGGCTCAAGCCGCGCCGCGCCATCCTGACCAACCTGCACGCCGATCTCGACTACGACGTGCTCAAGGCCAAGCTGCCGCCGAATATCGAGCCGGCCTACGACGGTCTGGCTTTCGAGGTTCAGGAAGCCCAATGATAATGGGCATCAACTTGATAATATTCCATAATATGTCTTATGCGAATGAGGCATCAAAGTCTGGATAGGCTTCGCGGCCAAACCCTGCTCCGGCCTCCTCACCAGACGCCCGGCAGCAGCCGCCATTGCACCCGCGCGGCGTAGGCACGGTAGCCCGGCAACTCGGCTTGCAGCACGCGGTCCTCGGTGACCGCGCGGTACATCAGGAACGGCAGGCTGGACACGACAATGATCAAGGCTGCGAGCCACGAGCCAAGCGCGATGCCGCTGGCGAGGATGACGATGAGACCGGCCAGATAGCCCGGGTGCCGGATCACGGCATAAGGTCCGGTGTCGATGACGTGCTGGCCGCGGTCCGACTGGATGCGCACGACCGACGAGAAGAACCGGTTGACGACCATCGCCCAGAGCGCCAGCGCGTAACCGGCCGCCAGAGCGACAAGTCCCAGGGCCTGAAGCCAGTCCGGAACATTGTCGCTCCAGTGGTACCGGCCGCGATCGAGGCCGGCGACGACCCATTGGACGATCATGACGATCGTAAACAGCCACAGTCCGAGCGGCGGCTTCTTGCCGCCTGGGCGCATGCGTTCGCGCGCCAGGTCGGGATCCACGAATACGAAAGATGCGATAAAGACCGCCGCCATGAGAGCAAGGTAAATCCAGAACGAGACCAAGCTCAGCGTTCCGGCTGCGGCGAACAGCGCCACAGCCATGATGACGAAAAAGCCGAAGCTCTGAAAATAAACCGATGCCGGCTGGCGGGTTTGTTCGCTCATGGAACCAAGATTGTAAGGCGGGCGTCGAAAAGCAAGTCCGCCTGGCACGACGCTGCGAACCATCTGCCGCAAGAACGATAATCTCGTTTCCGCCCGCGACAGGATTGCCGGCGGTCTGATACGGTTCCGGCAAAACAGTACGAGAGCATGATGACTCCTTCCCGCGATATCGACCGCCTGCTCGCGATCATGGCGGCGCTACGGACGCCGAAGACCGGCTGCCCCTGGGACCTCGAGCAGAATTTCGCGACCATCGCGCCTTACACCATCGAAGAAGCCTACGAGGTCGCCGACGCCATCGAACGCGGCGACCTGACGGACCTCGAGGAAGAGCTGGGCGATCTGCTGTTGCAAGTGGTTTTCCACGCCCGCATGGCGCAGGAACAGGGCGCGTTCGACTTCGGCGACGTGGTCGAGACGCTTTGCGAGAAACTCATTCGCCGCCATCCGCATGTGTTCGGCGACGAGCAATCCCGAACGCCGGAAGCCGTTAAGGCTCTGTGGGAGCGGATCAAGGCGGAAGAGAAAGCCGCACGCGGAAAACCTGAAAAGACCGGTGCACTTGCCGGTGTTCCCGTCACGCTCCCTGCCCTGACCCGCGCGCTGAAATTACAGGTCAAGGCCAGCAAGGTCGGCTTCGACTGGAATGATCCCCGCGCGGTGCTGCGCAAAATCCGCGAGGAAGCTGACGAGATCGAGGCTGCGCTCGACGGCGACACATCAGCGGCGGCCGCGGAAGTCGGCGATCTTCTGTTTGCCGCCGTGAACCTCGCGCGTCACCTTCACGCCGATCCCGAAGCCGTATTGCGGCTAACCAATCAGAAATTCGAGCGCCGGTTTTCTTCGATCGAAGCTGCATTGGCGGCCAAAGGCAAGACGCCGACCGACGCCACGCTCGCCGAGATGGATGCGCTGTGGGACGCCGCCAAGGCGCGCGAGTGACTACTTCACGCCCGCTGCCTTGAGATACTGCAAATCGACGAATTGCTCCGGCGCCGGCAGCGGCTCCTTGATGATGCCACCCTGCCCCATGAATGCAATCACCTGTGCGACGCCGGCGAGATCGATCTCGGCCTGCTTCGGCAGCACGCCGCGGTCGGGGTCGAGATAAAGCGCCAGCGTGGCCTGGGCAATGTCATCCGGTGCGCCGGTCAGTTCGGCCAAGGCCTTGATCGCGTCGCCGCGATGCGCCGGATCGCGGATGAAGCGGAATGCTTCGGCGAGCGCGCTGACAAAGCCGATGATCGCCGGCGCATGGGCCGCGGCGTAGTCGCGGCGCGCGGCGATGACTTCAAACTGAAATGACGCGACCGCGTCGGTCGAGACGCCGAGCAACCGGTAGCCGTCCTTGACCGCGATCAGATCGTCGGGCTGACCGAGCGGAACGGCATCGCACTCGCCGCTCTTGAGGCATGCCGCCCGTGCCGGCGTGCCGACCAGTTCCTTGACGCGATAGTCATCTCCGCCCAGCGCATTGAGCGCCAAGAGCTTTCGCGTCGAGATCGAGATGGTGTCGACCGGCAGCGACAGGCCGATCAGCCTGCCTTTGAGCGCCGCGAAGCTTTTGATCTCAGACTTTGCGATCAGGCTGTAAACCGGATTGCCGATCTCGCCGGCAATGGCGGCCGCTTGCGAGCCATTGAGTGCAGCCTGGATCAGATAAGGCGTGGCGGTTTGCGTCACGTCAACGTCGCCGCGGTCGAGCGCCGCCACCATATTTCCGGTGCCGCCCGGGATTTGCACGACGTCGAGCGCAATGTTCTCGCGCGCGAAGAAACCTTGCCGTTCGGCGACGAAACGCGGCAGCGAACTCACGCCGTGCACGGTCGAAGGGATTTGGCCGTAGCGCAGCGTTGCCATCTGCGCGTTGGCTTGCGGCAGGCCGGCCAGAAGCGCGACAGACAGTGCCACAACGCGGACCATCATCGGACGTGCCTTTACGGTTTGATCAGCCCCGCGCTACGCGGCAGCCAAAGTGCGGTATCCGGGAAGAACGTCACCAGCACCACGATCGCCAGCATGGCGAAGATGAACGGCGGCGTCTCGCGAAAGATATCCGCCAGCGGCGTTCCGGTGAGCCCGCTCATCACGAACAGCAGCAGGCCGTGCGGCGGCAGCGTCAATCCGACCATCATATTGAGGACGACGACGATGCCGAAATGCACGAGGTCGATGTTCAGTCCTTGCGCGATCGGCACCAGGAGCGGCACGATCACCAAAAGGATGGTGACCTCGTCGAGCACGATGGCGAGGAACAGCATCAGCACGTCGACGCATAGCAGGAATTCGGTTGGCGACAATTTCCAGGCCAGGAAGGTGGACTGGATCAACTGCGGCACGCCCTCGTTCGCCACCGCATAGTTGAACACGAAGGCGCCGGACATGATCAACGCGATCATCGCCGTCGTGCGCACGGTTTCCGAGATCACGGTGACGAGTTGCGGCAGGCGCAGCGTTCGGTAGACGACCAGCGCCAGCAGGAGCGCGTAGCTGGCGGCGATCGCCGCCGCCTCGGTCGGCGTGGTGACGCCGGAATAGATCAGTCCGAGCAGGATGGCCGGCAGCGCGATCGGCAACAGCGCCCGTCCGAAGATCGCCGGCATCTGCCGCCATGCCGTCCGCGGCTCGCGCGGGAAATCGCGGCGCCGCGACACGATGCCGATCACGATCATCATCGACAGCGCCATGATGCCGGCCGGCACCAGCCCGCCGAGAAACATGGCGCCGACCGAGGCGTTGGCGATCAGCGCATAAAAGATCATCGGGATCGAGGTCGGCATCAGCGGCCCGAGCGTCGCCGACACGACCGATGTCGCCGCGGCAAAGCCCGCCGGATAGCGGCCGTTGCGGGTCATCATCCGCGCCACGATCAGGCCGGGGCCGGATGCGTCCGCAATCGCGCTGCCGCTCATGCCGGAGAAGATCAGATTGGTGACGACATTCACCTGCGCGAGTCCGCCGGGCAGATGGCCGACCATGGCCGCGCCGAACTTGAGCAGCCGTTCGATCACGCCGCTGGCATTCATCACGTTGGCGACGAAGATGAACATCGGCACCGCGATGAGGAGGTAGCTGTTGTAGAGGCCGTTCATCGTCTGATCGACGACAAGGCCGACGTCCTGATGGGTCGAAATCAGATAGACGAAGCCTGCCGCCAGCATCGAGAGGCCGAGCGGCGCGCCGAGCACCGCGGCAAGCGTAAAGACGCCGAGCAGAACCCAAAGACCCTGCGACACCCCTGCCCCCGCGCCCCTAAATTTCGCTGCGCCAGTGCGGCCCGAGAAGCTTTGCGCCGCTGATGAAAGCGCGCACCACCACCGCGACCAGGAAAATCCCGAAACACGCATAGACCCAATCGAGCGGCAGGTTGAGCACCGGGGTATGTTCTCGCCACAGGAAACGGATGTAATCGAGCGAGCCAGGCAGCGTCCAGGCGAAGATGCCGCCGATCAACGCGGCGCGCACGATTGCGACGGTGCGCTTCGTGGTGTCCGGCAGCAGCCGGTAGACCAGGTCGAAGGTGATCTGCTGCTTGTCGCGCAGCAGAAATGCATTGGCCCAGAAGATGATCCAGACGAACAGGATCACCAGCACTTCATCGGCCCAGACCGCTTCGTCGTGCTCGAAGTAGCGCGTCACGATCTTGTAGTTGAAGATCACGAACACGGCGGCGAACATCGCGCAGGCCGTCCAGTCGGCAAGCTTCCACAGTTGCGCTCCAATCGCGGCGGCGCGTGACTGTGGCGCGTCGCCGGCCATAGTGCGTCAGGCCTTCATCACGCGTTGCAGGCCCGCCGCGTCCCACGCCTTCGCCATGTCGGAATCGGCATAGACCTTGTCGGCGGAAGCGCGGAACGGCGCGAGGTCGACAGCATCGACCGCAAGGCCGCGATCCTTCAGCGCCTGCACGATCGCCTTTTCGTCGGCAAGGCGGGCTTCGCTGCCGGACTTGGCGGTTTTGAGCGAGGCGTTGCCGAGCGCTTTCTTTTGGTCGGCGTTGAGCTTGTCCCATACCGGCCCGGCGATTGCGAAGAACACCGGCTGAATCATGTGCGTGGTCAGCACGACCTGTTCGCTGACCTCGTAGAACTTCGCGGCGTTGAGGATGGAGAGCGGATTCTCCTGGCCATCAACAGTGCCGGTCTTCATCGCGAGGTAGACCTCCGGCATTCCCATCGGTACCGGCGTGACGCCGAGTGTGTGGCCGAGCAGCAGCCATTCCGGCCCCGCCGGCATGCGCATTTTGACGCCGGCCATGTCGGCCGGGCCTTTGACGTCGCGTTTTTGCCGCAAGCTGACCTGCCGGGTGCCGAGATAATGGGTTGCCAGGATGGTGATTCCCATTTTCGCGGACACGGTCTTTTTGAAATCGTCTCCGATCGGTCCGTCGAACACCCGGCGCAACTGATCGTAGTCGCTCAACAGATAGCCGCGATTGAAATAGCCGAGCTCCGGAACCTGCTGCGCGACCTCGAAAGTCGTCATCGTGCTCATTTCGAGATTGCCGCGCTGGAGCGCCGGCACCTCGGTGCCCTGTTTGAACAGGGTCGAGGCCGGGTGCACGCTGACATCAAGACCGGCATTCGCCGCAGTGGCGTCCGCCTTGAGCTGTTCAAGCGCCTTGCTGAGAAAGTCAGGCGGCGGCGCCGCCGTTGAGATGCGGATCTGCGTCGTGCCCTGGGCGATGGCCCTGCCGGCGGTTCCGAGAAATGCGCCGGACAGTGCGCCAGCGACAAATGTTCTGCGGGTTGTCATTGTTGTCTCCTCTTCGCCGAGACCGTCAGGCCGGCTGCTGGATCGTGACGGACAATGTACCGATGCCGGCGATCTCCGCGTCGATGCGATCACCGGCTTGCAAAAAAGTGCCCTTCGGCACGCCGACGCCGGCCGGGGTGCCGGTCAACAGCACATCGCCAGGATCGAGAGTCATCAGTTCGGAAGCGCGCGCGATCTGTTCCGCGACCGAATAGATCATCTGGTTGGTATTGCTGTTCTGTTTGATCGCGCCGTTCACCGCGAGCTTGAGCGCGACGTTTTGCGGGTCGGGGAGCGCGGCCGCGGGCACGACCCACGGTCCCAGCGGGCAGCTGGTATCGGTTGCCTTCCCGGCGACCCAATCGAATTTGTAGAACTGATCGGGCGCCATGTTGAAGTCGCGCGCCGACATATCGATGCTGATGGTGTAGCCGGCGACGTGATCCAGCGCCTCGCCGGGCGTGACATAGCGTGCGGTTTTGCCGATCACCGCGGCCAGCTCGATTTCCCAATCGTATTTTTGCGTGCCGCGGGGCATCACCACGGTTGCGCCGGGTCCGACCACGGCGTTGCGCGGCGGCTTGAAGAAAAAGAACAGCCGCTGCGTTTCCTTTTTCACGCCGGGAAAACCCATCTCGGCCATGTGGTCGTAGTAGTTCGCACCGGCGCACAGAACCTTGCCCGGGTACTGCAACGGAGCGAGCAGCTCGGCGTCACTGCCGCCGATGGATGGTGCGGCTCTGTTTGCGCAGGTGGCGGCGAGGCGTTCCAGCCGTGCAGCGGAGCTCGGCCAGTTCGCGAACAGCTCCATCAGGGATTTCGGCAATGCAGGGTCAAGGGTCGCGAACGGGAACAGTTTGCCGTCAACGCGCAGACAGGGAGCCGGATAACCTTCGATCTTGACCGTTGCCAGTGCCCACATCCGCCGCCCCCTCTTCCGCCACGCTTTTTGTAGGCGTTAATGCCGCGGGTGGGCAAATCGCGCCCGTACTGCATCGGCCTTGTCGGGTGCCGTGCGCACGGTCATGGCAATACGGCCGGTCGCGTCGTCGACGCCTTTGTGAATCACTTCGGTGTGGCGGTGCAGCCAGCTCACGCCGGCGCCGTCGGCCATGTCGAGCTCAAGGTCGATGAGGACACGCCCGGCGGCCAGCCGCGCTTCGATGGTTGCGGCGAGCGCGTCGATGCCGTCCCCGGTAACCGCCGACACCGGCGCCGGCCGCTGCTCGGCCGGCTGGCGTTCCGCGACGTTGCGAAGCCGCGTACGCTCCTCCGGATCGAGCTTGTCGATCTTGTTCCAGACCTCAATCAGCGTGTGCTTGTGTTCGGGGTCGTTCTGGAGATCGATACCGAGCTGCGCCAGCACTTTCTCGACGTCATGCCGCTGCGCTTCGGCGTCGTCGTGCGAAACGTCCCGGACGTGCAGGATGACGTCGGCTTCGATGACCTCCTCGAGTGTCGCGCGGAATGCGGCGATCAGCATGGTCGGCAGATCGGAAATGAAACCCACGGTGTCGGAGAGGATAATGCGCGCGCCATGCGGCAGATCGACCGCTCGCAGAGTCGGATCGAGCGTGGCGAACAGCATGTCAGCCGACAAGACCTTCGCGCGCGTCATGCGGTTGAACAGCGTCGATTTGCCGGCGTTGGTGTAGCCGACCAATGCCGCGATCGGGTACGGCACGCGGCGGCGGCTTTCGCGATGCAGTTCGCGGGTTCTTTTGACCTTGGTGAGCTCGTTTTCGATCTTGGCGAGCCGCTCGTCGATCATGCGCCGGTCGGCTTCAAGCTGCGTCTCGCCGGGTCCGCCGAGGAAGCCGAAGCCGCCGCGCTGGCGCTCGAGATGCGTCCACGACCGCACCAACCGCCCTCTCTGGTAGGTCAGATGGGCGTGCTCGACTTGCAGCGCGCCTTCCCGGGTGCGCGCCCGCCGTCCGAAGATTTCCAGGATCAGGCCGGTGCGGTCGATGACCTTGGCGCCCCAGGCTTGCTCGAGATTGCGCTGTTGCACCGGCGAAAGCGCGCAGTCCATGACGACGATGCCGGCCTCGTGGGTCTTCACGACGCCGGCAATCTCCTCGACCTTGCCCTTGCCGAGATAGGTCGCCGGGCGCAGCGCGCTGAGCATCACGATGCCGGACTGCTCAACGTTGAGATCGATGGCGCGTGCCAGCCCGACCGCTTCGTCGAGCTTTGCCTCGGGCGTGCGATAGGCGCTCGCCGCCGTCCGGCGCAGCGCCGGCTCGATGACGAGTGCGCGCCCGGTCGAGCCCGAAGGGCTCAGCCGGTTAGAACCGTGGTCGCGAGGGCGCGGCTCCAATCAGGTCTTGTCCCCGGCAAGCGGCTCTTCAGCACCCTCGAAGAGCTGCACCGGATGCCCCGGCATGATCGTCGAAATCGCGTGCTTGTAGACGAGCTGCGAATGCCCGTCCCGACGCAGCAGCACGCAGAAATTGTCGAACCATGTCACCACGCCTTGCAGCTTGACGCCGTTCACCAGGAAGATCGTGAGCGGAATTTTTGCCTTGCGGACGTGATTAAGGAAGGTGTCTTGCAGGTTTTGTGCGCGGTCGGCTGCCATGGCCGTTGTTCCGTTCTTGTCGCGCGGGCCCCACACCCGCGGGTCTTTTCTTGTCTCGTGGGTTTATTGACGCGCTTGTAGCCCCATCCAGTCAATCGGGACCGGATGGACCCGAAGCGGACGCTATTAGAAGGCCCTGCGCATGGCGATGCAAGCCCAACTTCAAGCCCGGCTTTAAGCCCGATTTGGGCTAACCGCCTTATCCGACCTCGGCAAATCGGTGAAATTCCCGCCGCAAGGCGGCGGCGACCGGCCCCGGTTTCCCATCGCCGATAGGCCGGCCGTCGATGCGGACGACCGGCATGACCGTCTGCGTGGCCGAGGTCACGAAGGCCTCGCGTGCCGCATAGGCCTCGTCGAGGCTGAAGGCGCGTTCCTCCAGTGAAAGACCAAGAGCCGCAAGGGCTTCCATGGTGACCGCACGGGTGATGCCGCGCAGGATGGCGTGGTCGGCATGGCGGGTCACCAGCTTGCTATCGCCGGTGACAATCCACGCGTTGGCGGAAGCCGCCTCCGTCACCATGCCGTCACTGTCGACCAGCCAGGCTTCGCGGGCGCCCTTGTCGATCGCCGACTGGCGCGCCAGCGCGTTCGGCAACAGACCGACCGTCTTGATATCGACGCGGCCCCAGCGGTTGTCCGGAGCGCTGAACACCGCAATGCCGGCTTTGGCTTGCGCTTCATTGCGGGCGAAATTGAGCGGCCGTGCTGTCGCCACGACGGCCGGCGCGATTTCGGGCTGCGGAAATGCAAGGTCGCGGCGCGCGACGCCGCGGCTGATTTGCAGATAGACGAGGCCGTAGCCGATCCGGTTTCGGGCCACCAGTTCGCGCAGGACGATACCGAGCGCCGCTTCCGACATCGGCATTTTGATTCGCAACTCGCCGAGCGAGCGCTTGAGCCGCTCGAAATGCCGCCGCTGATCGACCAGGCGGCCGCCCCTCACCTCGCAGACTTCGTAAACCGCATCGGCGAATTGATAACCGCGATCCTCGACATGGACCTTGGCATCGCGAAACGGCAGATAGCGGCCGTTGACGTAGGCAATCCGGGACATGGGGTTAGTCGATACCGAGTGCCTTGAGTTTGCGGTGCAGCGCCGAGCGCTCCATGCCGACGAATTCGGCGGTGCGCGAAATGTTGCCGTCGAAACGGCTGATCTGGGCGAGCAGATATTCGCGCTCAAACACCTCACGCGCTTCACGCAACGCCAATGTCATCAAATGCTCGCCGCCATTGGCGTTCGGCATGGTCGGAATCATCGCGCTGACGTCCTGCGGCAGCATCGCGGCGGTGATCACGGCTGACGGGTCGCCTCCGGCGAGGATCATCAGCCGCTCGACATTGTTGCGCAGCTGCCGGACATTGCCGGGCCAGTCGTGCGATTGCAGCACGGCGAGCGCATCGGCGCCGACGGTACGTTTCGGCAGGCCGGTATTGTGCGAAATCTGGCTCATGAAATAGTCGACCAGCTCCGGAATATCCTCGCGCCTTTCGGCAAGGCCCGGTACGCGGATCGGAACGACGGACAGCCGGTGATAAAGATCCTCGCGGAATTTTCCCGCGGCAATATCGGCTTCGACGTTACGGCTGGTCGAAGACACGATGCGAACGTCGACGGTGACCTTGGTGTTGCCGCCGACGCGCTGGAAGGTCTGATCGACCAGCACGCGCAGGATCTTGTTCTGCGTTTCGCGCGGCATGTCGGCAATTTCGTCGATGAACAGCGTGCCGCCGTGGGCTTCCTCGAGCGCTCCCACCTTGCGATTGCTGCTGCCGTTGTTGCCGCCTTCGACGCCGAACAGTTCGACTTCCATGTGCTCGGGCGTGATCGCAGCCGCATTGATGACCACGAACGGCCCGTCGGCGCGTGCCGAATTGCTGTGAATGGAGCGCGCCGCCAGCTCTTTGCCGGCGCCGGACGGTCCGATGATTAGAACGCGGCTGTTGGTCGGCGAAACCTTTTCGATCGTCTGGCGCAATTGATTGGCGGCGGGCGAATGGCCGACCAGCATGGTCGCCAGCGGCGCGTGCTGCTTGAGTTCCCTCACCTCGCGCCTGAGCCGCGAATTTTCCAGCGCGCGCTCGGCGACCAGAAGCAACCGGTCGGCCTTGAACGGCTTCTCGATGAAGTCATACGCGCCGCGTTTGATCGCAGAGACAGCGGTTTCGATATTGCCGTGGCCGGAAATCATCACGATCGGCAGTTCGGGATGCTCCTGCTTGAGCGCGTCAAGCAATTGCAAGCCGTCGAGCCGGCTGCCCTGAAGCCAGATATCGAGGAAAACCAGGTTCGGCCGCCGCGCCACAATGGCAGCAAGCGCGTCATCGCTGTCACGCGCCGTGCGCGCGCCGTGACCTTCGTCCTGGAGGATACCTGCGACCAGTTCGCGAATATCGGTTTCGTCGTCGACGATCAGGATATCGGATGCCATGACTGCCGCCCCGTTCCCTTGGGTTATTCAGCCGCTTGATGCGGTTCGACTTGTTGGTTCGCGGGGTCGAGATCCTCCGCCGCAAAACGCAGTTGCATCCAGGCGCCACGCGCGCCCGGATTTTTTTCAGAAGCGTCGCGCAGATCGATGCGGCCGCCATGTTCTTCAAGAATGCGGCCGACAATTGCGAGGCCGAGACCGGTGCCCTTCTCGCGCGTCGTCACGTAGGGCTCTAACAGCTTGGCGCGATTTTCCTTTGGTAGACCGATACCGTTGTCGACCACGTCGATCACGACGTCCTTGCCGTCGCGGCGGGCGCTGACAACGATATGGCCGCGGCCGCCGAGTTCGTTTTCAGGCACTGCGCCGATCGCTTCGGTCGCGTTCTTCACGATGTTGGTCAGCGCCTGTGAGATCAGCCGGCGGTCGAAACGCGCGGGCATCACGTCCGCCGGGAGCGCGACGTCGAAATCGATATCGGGATGAGCGACGCGCAGCAGGAACACGGCTTGACGGATGGTATCGGCCAGATCCTCGTCGGCCATGACCGCCTTCGGCATCCGGGCGAAGCGCGAGAACTCGTCGACCATGCGTTTGATGTCGTCAACCTGCCGCACGATGGTGTCGGTGCATTGCTGGAAAACATTGTCGCCTGCGGCGACGACGTTGCCGTATTTGCGGCGCAGCCGCTCCGCCGAAAGCTGGATCGGCGTCAACGGATTCTTGATCTCGTGAGCGATCCGCCGGGCGATATCCGCCCAAGCCGAAGTCCGTTGCGCCACGACCAGCTCGGTAATGTCGTCGATGGTGATGACGTAGCCGTGGTCGGCGTCCGTCGTCTGCTCGCTGGTCACCCGCACCGAGAAATTGCGCTCCTGGCCGTCGCGGCTGAGCGTAACCTGCCGTTGCACGAGCCGCTGGTTGCCGCTGCGCGCGGCCTGGAATATTTCGGCGAGTTCGGGACCGACTTCGCTTAATGGCCGGTCGAGCGCTTCGCTCTCGGTGCGCCCGAGCAAGCGTTCTGCCGAGCGGTTGAGGATGGTCAGGTGGCCATCGGCGTTGACGCCGATGACGCCGGCGCTCGCACCCGACAGCACCGCCTCGGTGAAGCGCCGCCGGCTGTCGATCAGGTCGCGCGCCCGGACGATATCTTCATGCTGCGTGCGCAGCTCCTGCGTCATCTTGTTGAAGGTCTCCCCGAGCCGCGCCAGATCGCCTTCGGAGCGATACACCGGCACCTGGACTTGCAAATTGCCGGTCGACACGTCGCTTGCAGCGCCGATCAGCCGCCGGATCGGCGCAACCAGCCGGTTGGCAAAGTCGAGACCGATCCATGCCGACGACAGCAGCACGATCAGCGCGATGACGGCGAACATCAGCGCGAACGCGACCTGGATGCCGAGCCGCCGCGCTTCCAGGTTGGCGTATTCGGTCACGCTTTCCTGGGTGTTGCGGAGTTGCTGCACGACATGCGGATCGAGCAGCCGCGCGACATAGAGATACATGCCGTCATAGTCATGCAGCTTGACCACCGCCGCGACGTGATCGCCTTCGGGAATGAGCGCCACCTGCGGATCGGTGTCCGTCACCTGATCGAGCAACTGCCTGGACGGCAAAACGATCTGTTGCTCCATTTTCACGTCGGCACGTTCGACGGTCGTGCCGTCGCTCTTGATAATAAGAGCAGCAGAGAGGCCGCGTCCGGTAGCCTCCTGCGTCAGGAGTTGGCGAAACCGGTCGTGGTCCTGTTCGAACATCGGTTTGGCGCGGCTAAGGTCTATCGCCATGGCAAGATCGTCGCCACGGATGACTTGCGCATGTTCATTGACATAGGCATCGGCCACGATGACCGATTGTTCGATCATCGCGCGCATGCGGGTCGCGAAGAAGCGGTCGAGCGCGCGGTCGAGCGTGGTCGAGGCGACGACCGAAACGAGAATTGTCGGCACCGCGGCAATGACGGCGAACAGGCCGACAATCTGAATATGCAAGCGTGAGCCGGCTCGGCCACGGCGGCGCGCCTGCACCACCGCCCACACTTCGCGGCCAATAATTGCGACGAGGAGAAGACCGGTCGCCGCGTTCACGCAAAGCAGCGTGACGACGACTTCGTGAACCGGCGAGATCGGCGTGAGACCGGCAAGAACCAGGAAGGTGGCGGTCGCGGACGCCAGTGCAATGCCGACGGCCAATCCGCCGACCAGCCGTGACCGAAACGGCACCGGCGCCGCGGCCGCAGTATTGGCCGCCGCGGTGTTGATCGGCGCGACCTGTTCGACCGTCGTCATTGAACGCGCCTTTTGCCGCCCTGGAACTGCAAGATCAGCTAGCTATCGGACCCAAAAGACACAGCCTGACGCCGTCAGCGGCCCGAACGCCCGCCCCGAGTGATGCTTTTATACAACAATGTTGCCCGATTGCGACAATATCTGGGCGGTTGTGGTCGCCGTTGTTCACAAATCGGGCTGGAAAAAAAGGGGCGATTTACCCGCCGGTGGTCCGGTAAACCTGGATTTCCAGGTCCCGGATTTTCTTGCGCAGCGTATTCCGGTTCACGCCAAGAAGATCCGCGGCGCGGATCTGGTTGCCCCGGGTCGCCGTCAGGGCCGCCGACAAAAGCGGGCCCTCCACTTCGCGCAAGATGCGATGGTAAAGCCCGGGCGGCGGCAAAGTATCGTCGAAACCCGCGAAGTACTGCGCCAGATACCGTTCGACCGCGCTCGAAAGATTGTCGTCAGGCCGGCCCGGTTCGCCGGGCGCCATCAAGGTCGGTTGCGACAGTTCGGCGTCCATTACCGCCGCGGTGATGGTTTCCTGCGGATAGAGCGCGGCCAGCCGCCGGGCGAGATTTTCCAGCTCGCGCACGTTGCCCGGCCAGCGATGCCGTTTCAGCCGGTCGAGCGCCGCCTGATCGATCTGCTTCGGCGGCAAGCCTTCGCGTTCCACCAGCGTGAAGAAGTGCCGGATCAGATCGGGAATGTCTTCGGTGCGCTCGCGCAGCGGCGGCAATCGCAACGGCACCACGTTGAGCCGGAAAAACAAATCCTCCCGGAACAGTCCTTGCTGAATGAGTTGACGCAAATCCTTGTTGGTCGCCGCGATGATGCGGACGTCGGCCTTAATCGGGGTGCGGCCGCCCACCGTCGTGTATTCCCCCTGCTGCAGTACGCGAAGCAGCCGCGTCTGCGCTTCCATCGGCATGTCGCCGATTTCGTCGAGGAACAGCGTGCCGCCTTCGGCCTGCTCGAAGCGCCCGGCGCTTCGCGAGTTGGCCCCGGTGAAAGCGCCCTTCTCGTGCCCGAACAATTCCGACTCGATAAGGTCGCGCGGGATCGCGGCCATGTTGATGGCGACGAAGGGACCGGTGCGCCGCTTGCCGTAGTCGTGCAAGGCGCGCGCGACCAGCTCTTTGCCGGTGCCTGACTCGCCCGCAATCATCACCGTCAGATCGGTCTGCATCAGCCGCGCCAGCACGCGGTAGATTTCCTGCATCGCCGGCGACCGCCCGACCAGCGGAATGGAGTCGAAATCCTCGACCTTGGGCGGTTGTTTCGTTTTCTCTTTCGGCTCGGACAAGGCGCGGCCGACGATTGCGATCAGCTCCTTCAAATCGAACGGCTTCGGCAGATATTCATAGGCGCCGCGCTCGGAAGCGCGGATCGCCGTCATGAAAGTGTTCTGCGCACTCATGATCAGCACCGGCAGATCCGGCCGTGCTTTCTTTATCCGTGGCAGCAGGTCGAACGCGCTTTCGTCCGGCAACACGACGTCGGTGATGATCAGGTCGCCGTCGCCTTGGCTAACCCACCGCCACAGCGTTGCGGCATTGCCGGTCGAGCGAACCTCGTACCCGGCGCGTGACAGTGCCTGATTGAGCACTGTCCGGATCGCGGAATCGTCGTCTGCGACGAGAATACTACCCGCGGGCATCAACTATCCCCCCGTGACTGGAGAGCGCCGTCCGGCACAACGCTCTCGCCCGTGTAGACTGGCATGAGAACTCGAAAGATGGTTCGTCGCGGCTGCGACTCGCATTCGATGATGCCGCCGTGGTCGCCGACGATCTTGGCGACGAGCGCAAGTCCGAGCCCCGATCCCGTCGGTTTGGTGGTGACGAACGGATCGAAAAGATGCGGCAGCAGCTCGTCGGGAACTCCCGTCCCGTTGTCCTTGACGCAGATCTCGAGCGGCAGCGAGATGCGCGCCTTGGCGCCCGGCAGCGATAGCCGCACGCCGGGACGGAACGCAGTGGACAGAACGATCTCGCCGCCATTTGGCATGTCGCCGATCGCCTCGGCGGCGTTTTTGATCAGGTTCAGAAACACCTGAACGAGTTGATCGCGGTTGGCCAGAATCGGCGGCAAAGACGGATCGTATTCCTCGACGAATTTGATCTGCCGGGCGACGCCCGATTGGGCCAGCCGCTTAACGTGATCCAGCACCACGTGAATATTGATCGGCTCGCGTTCGACCGGCCGTTCGTCGCCGAACACTTCCATGCGGTCGACGAGCTTCACGATGCGGTCGGCCTCATCGCAGATCAGCCGCGTGAGCGTGCGGTCGTCGTCGTTGACCGATTGTTCGAGCAGCTGCGCCGCGCCGCGAATGCCGGACAGCGGGTTCTTGATTTCATGGGCCAGCATGGCGGCCAGGGCGATGACCGAACGGGCCGCGCCGCGATGGGTCAGCTGGCGATCCATTTTGTCGGCAATGGTGCGCTCTTGCAGCATCACCACCACGGAATCCGGCTGCTCCGGCAACGGCGCGACATAAAGATCGACCAGCCGGTCACCCGGATTGCGCGGCGTGCCGAGATCGACCTTGTACTCGTTGACCGCCGCGCCGCGGCCTCGCACCTGCTCGACCAGCGTGAGCAACGGACTGCCGAACGGCACGAGGTCGCGCAGCAGATGGCGGCGCAAGTGAGAGACCGATACCTCGAAAAAAGCCTCCGCTGCGGCGTTGGCTTCGCTGACTTTGCCGTCAGATGACACCACGATGACAGGATGCGGCAGCGCGTTCAGCACGACGTCTGCGCCAGCCCGCCGTGTCAGCGCCTCGGCCACGCTCATCGCGAAATGTCCCTGCCGAGCGCTGTATGGCGAGAATTATTGAATAAAGCCAATGGCTTGGCTAAATTCTCGCGGTGGATATGAGCTGGTCGCCGCATGTGCACACGAAATAGGCGAGACTGAACATGTGCATATAGTTTAGCCATTTGCTCGGGTCACGCAAGTGCTGCACTGCAATATCCCTAACCGGTGTGCACAGCTTCGTCACACCAGCTTCCGGATAACGCCGGAAACCGCTGTGGCCCGGTTCCGGAGGCCTGTTCGCACTGGATCGGAACATGCGCTAAAGCCATGCGCGGATTGCGAAATGGAGCGCGAAATGGCCGGGACTATCGCTGCGGTTGTCGTTGCGGGCGGACGGGGCCTGCGCGCGGGCGGGGGTATGCCCAAGCAATATCGCGAACTGGCCGGCGAACCGGTGATACGCCCCGCGCTGGCCGCGTTCCTCGATCACAGCGAGATTGGCGTCGTCCAGCCGGTCATACACCCCGACGACAAGGATGTTTTTCGCGCCGCGACATCCGGCCTGCAAAAACTGTTGCCGCCGGTTTGGGGCGGCGCCACCCGGCAGGCCTCGGTGCGCGCCGGACTCGAAAGTTTGGGCAAAACCGCACCGGAATTCGTCCTTATCCACGACGCCGCCCGCCCCTTTGTTTCCGCCGCCGTGATTGGCCGCGCGATCGCTGCAGCGAAACAGAAAGGCGCGGCGATCCCCGCCGTGGCGATCGCCGACACCGTGAAGAGGATCGATAACGCCTCGGTGGTGACCGAGACGCTCGATCGTGATCAGCTGCGCATGGTGCAGACCCCGCAAGCCTTCGGTTTCGATCTGATCATGGCCGCGCATCGTCGCGCGGCTGCGGCAGGGCGCGACGATTTTACCGACGATGCCGCGCTTGCCGAGTGGGCCGGGCATCCGGTCAGTGTATTCGAAGGTGAGGCCGGCAACGTGAAGCTGACAACGAACGACGATTTTGCCCGGGCGGAAATCACCCGGTACGCGGCGCTTGCCGATGTGCGCACCGGAAATGGCTTCGATGTTCACGCCTTCGCCGACGGCGACCACGTCATGCTGGGCGGTGTGCGGATCCCGCACTCGCGCGGCGTGACCGGGCACTCCGATGCCGACGTCGCGCTACATGCGCTGGTCGATGCCATTCTCGGCGCCTTGGCCGATGGCGATATCGGCCAGCATTTCCCGCCAAGCGACCCGCAATGGAAAGGCGCTTCGTCCGACCGTTTCCTCGCCTTTGCCTGCGAGCGGGTTCGGGCGCGTGGCGGCGTGATCGCCAATCTCGACGTGACGGTGGTCTGCGAGGAGCCGCGCGTCTCCCCTCATCGCGATGCCATGCGGGCTCGCATCGCCGAAATTGCCGGGATTTCGCCGGCGCGCGTCGCGATGAAGGCGACGACCAGCGAAAAGATGGGATTCACCGGCCGCAGCGAGGGCATCGTCGCCATGGCGACGGCGACCGTGCGCCTGCCCTGGAGTGCCGCGTGAGCAGCGCGCCGTTGCGCGCGGCGGCAAAGCGTGTGCTCGCCTTATGCCGTGCACGCGGTTTTCTTGTCGCGACCGCCGAATCCTGCACCGGCGGCCTGGTCGCTGCCGCGCTCACCGAAATTGCCGGCTCGTCGGATGTCGTCGATCGCGGCTTCGTCACTTATTCGAACGAGGCCAAGCAGGCGATGCTTGGCGTGCCGGCAGCAACGCTCAAACGCCATGGTGCGGTCAGTGCGCAAACCGCAAAGGCGATGGCGGTCGGCGCGGTGAAGAATTCGCGTGCCGATATCGCGGTATCGATCACAGGCATAGCCGGACCCGGCGGCGGCACCCGGCAGAAGCCTGTGGGCCTCGTCTACTTCGCGGCGGCAAAACGAGGCGGCCGCCGCATCGCGCGCAAGAAATTGTTCGGCGCGGTTGGCCGCAGCCGCGTGCGGCAGCTCTCGGTCATGCAGGCGCTTGAGATGCTGGAATTGCTGGCAAGAAGCCGGCGATAATCACATCGCCTTTTGCGGCGCGCTTTGCAGGCGATCTTCAACGGCTGACGGCGAGTGGACGGTGCCGCTGCGTCACGCTTCAAGTTGATGGATCGTGCGGTTGGCGGAGCGCAATCGGCCGCTCAATTCGCGGCCGATGGCCGTTAAGAATTGAATCGCGGTTTGCGGCGCTTGACTGGCCAGGGCCGTATAATTCGCTCGGCTCAGGCTGTAGCAGACAAATTCTCCGTCCGCGATCACCGTTGCGGAACGCGGTCCGCGGTCCAGCACGGCGAGTTCGCCAAAGACGGTACCGGGTGCGAAGGTCGCCAGCCGCACGTTAGCGCCGTTCGGCAACTGCAAGTAGGCGCTGGCAGAACCCTTGGTGACGATCAGCACGTCATCGCCGGCGTCGCCTTCACGAAACACCACGGCGCCCTTGTCGAACTGCTTGCGTTGCATGTGGACGGTGATTGCCTTGATGTCTGCCGTCCCGAAGCCGGCAAAGAGCGGAACCTCCGGTAACGGGATTTCGGCGGCACGCAGCGGCGATCGGGCTTTGAGCAGATCGTCTTCCGCTCTTTCGATCGCGCGATCGACATCGGGATAAATGTCGTCTCGTCCTATTGTGGCAACTCCGTCGAACTCCTCAAGCCGTTCGATCGCTACGGTATGATCGCCGGCCGCAAGAAGAAGGTCGGCGCGACGTCGCGCCAGACCTGCCTTGAGTTCGAAAAGGACATTGGCGCCGGTGCTGTCGATTTCGGTCAGGCGCCGTAAATCGAGAATGATGCAGGATGTGCCCTGCCCCAGCGCCGCCTCGATTTCCTTCACCAGCGTTTCGCCCGTGCCGAAGAACAGTGCTCCTTGCAGCTCCATCACCAGGATCGCGTTGCCAGCGTGTTGGAGGAAGTCGCGCTCTTGCACGGTACGTGATTTGCGCGAATGGACGGCGTCGCAACTGTAGCGGCGGCGCACCATCGACCGGCTCATGTGGAACACGAACAACACCACCGCAATGGCGATGCCGATGAACACTGCCAGCACGATGTTGAGCACGATCGAAAGAACGGCGACGACTATCACCACGATCAGATCGAACGCGGTGCTGATGCGAAGTGCAAGCGGTGCGCCGCGCAGCCGGCCGATCAAGCGAAAGCTCCAAAGATCGAAATGCTGAACGGCGATCACCATAATGACTGCCGAGAGCACGACCCGCGGAATATCGCCGAGCCAGCGGAACAGGAACACTGTGACGACCAGCAGTGCGGCCGCATTGACCAGCACGGACAGCGGCGTACGGGCGCCAAATGAGCGGTTGGCGACGCTGGCGCCGATATTGATGCCGCTGGTGATGCCGCCGAGACACGCCGCGGCGAGATTGGCGACGCCGAGCCGAAACAATATGCCGTCGCCGTCGCGGCGCTGCTCGCCCGGGACTGTCACCAGCTTGGTGCACAACAGGGCGTCGATCGAGGCGATGATGGCGAGCGCGACCGCGCCGCCAAAAATCGTCGGCAGAAATGACAAAAGATCGCCGCTGCGCTTGAGATCGACGAAATAGGGAAACGCCGTCAGCCCCATACTGGCGCGCTGCTGGCTGGCGATGACCGGGCCGAGTTGGCCGCCCAACCCGACAAGCTGACAGGCGTAGTACAGCGCACAACCGAGCAAGATGCCGACCAGCATCGGCGGTACTTTCGGCACGAGCTTGCGCGCGTTCCACATGGCCGCAAAGGTAACGACGGCGATCGCCACACTCAGCGGTTTGATCTCGGCCAGATGCGCTGGCACTTGGGTGAATGGAATGTTGCGATCGAAACCGCAGACGTTGCCGAGCTGCACAAGAAACAGCAGCAGTGCGGCGGCGTTCTGAAAGCCGGCCATCACCGGCTGCGGCGCGAACTTGATCAGCGTGCCGAGCCTGACCAGGCCGAACAGCGCCTCAAGAACGCCGCCGAGCAAGATGACGGAGAATGCGATCGCCAGAATGAGCGGCGTGCCGCCGGCGGCTATCTCGGGTGCGTCTGAATGGACCAGTCCGTAGATCAGCAGGCCGAGAAAGAACGTGCTGTTGACGCGCGGCGCGTAGACCGTGGTGGTCTTGTCGCCGAGCACGACACAGACGATGCCGACCACGAAGGCGGTCGTCAGTCCGGCCAGCGCGCCGTCGGCGAAATAGCTCTCGCCAAACGAGGTGAAAGCGAACATGCCGTAGCCCATCGCCAGGGGGACGGCGATGGCCGCGGAAATCAGGCCGCCGGCAAAATCCTGCCGCGCATGTTTCGTCCACTCCATGGACCCCCCACCCCGCAACGTGTTGCCCGCACGGCGTTAAAACTGCCGGCCGCTTATCCGCAGGCATATATCGGTTCGCGAGTCCTCGAAAGGCCGTGCGTCAGGCTCGGATTTTCCCGGTTTGCCGGCCGTATACGGCATCGGCCCTTTTCTCGAAGGCCACCGCGAAGCGGCGGAATGCGGCATCGAACACCGAGCCCATCAGCAGGCCCAGCGTGCGGCTGCGAAATTCGTAAGCGATGGAAAACTCCACGTCGCAGGCCTGCTCGCCCTCCGGCTTGAAGCTCCAGCGGTTGTTCATGCGCTGGAACGGGCCTTCGAGATATTCGACCAGGATTTCGAACTTGTCGCGGTCAAGCGTGACGCGGCTGGTGAACGTCTCGCGGATGAGTTTGTACGCTACCGTCATGTCGGCGATGATGACGTCCCTGCCCGCGGCGTCCTTGCTTCGCTTTCGCACCGAAAGCGAGCGGCAAAGCGGCACAAATTCGGAATAATGCTCGACGTCGGCGACGAGGTCGAACATGTCGGTTGCTGAGTGTGCCACTCGCCGTTTGGTCGAGAATTCAGGCATCAGTCCGCGCGGCGTCCTGCTGCCCGAGCAGCCTTCAGCCGGGCAAAGTCTTCGCCGGCGTGATGCGATGAGCGCGTCAGCGGGCTTGCCGATACCATCAGGAAGCCCTTGGCGTAGGCGATCGTCTCCAGCGTCTTGAATTCTTCCGGCGGGATGAAGCGCATCACCGGATGATGCTTGCGCGTCGGTTGCAAATACTGGCCGATGGTCAGGAAGTCGACCTCGGCTGCGCGCAGGTCATCCATCACTTGCAGCACTTCGTTCCGCTCCTCGCCGAGGCCGACCATGATGCCGGACTTGGTGAACATCAGCGGGTCGATCTCCTTGACCTGCTGCAGCAGGCGGATTGACGCGAAATAGCGCGCGCCGGGCCGTACCGTGAGATATTTCGAGGGCACGGTTTCAAGGTTGTGGTTGAACACATCGGGCCGCGCCGCAACGACGGTCTCCACCGCGCCGTCCTTGCGCAGGAAGTCAGGTGTCAGCACTTCGATCGTCGTTGCCGGACAGCGATCGCGGATTGCGGCGATTACGGCGGCGAAATGCGCCGCACCGCCGTCGGCGAGATCGTCGCGATCGACCGAGGTGATGACGATGTGGGCGAGCCCGAGTTTAGCGGTTGCGTCGGCGACATGCTCCGGTTCGGCGGCGTCAAGCGCACCGGGCAGCCCGGTCTTGACGTTGCAGAAGGCGCACGCCCGCGTGCAGGTGTCGCCCATGATCATGAACGTGGCGTGCTTCTTGTCCCAGCACTCGCCGATATTCGGACAGCCGGCTTCCTCGCACACCGTGTGCAAGCCATGGGCACGAACGATTCGCTGGGTATCGCGATAGCCGGGCGATACCGGCGCCTTGACGCGAATCCAGTCCGGCTTGCGCGGCGATGGCTGGTCCGGCCGATGCGCCTTTTCCGGATGGCGCGGCGAAACGGATTCGTCCAGCAGTGTGTCGATCAAAACGGCCATAACGGCTCCGTGCCTTCGGCATCAAATACTTACGAGCCTGTCCGCTGCACCGCAAGGCGCAGCGACAACGCGGTGCGCGCCCGGCTGCATGAACAAAATGTAAGCATTCCAATCACATTTCGCCGTTTCCGGAAGTAACTTTTGCCACAATAAAATCGTTTTATGGCGAGCGGCGGACGGCTCCGGTTCGGGAGGATGACGTGACCCCTCAAGGCAAGGCTGCGGCAGCCCTCGCCCTGCATCGATTTGGTTTTGGACCCGCCGGCGATTCGACAGCTGCGATCGCTGCCATTGCCGGCGATCCGCGCGGCGCGCTGTTGGCCGATCTGGAGCGGCCGCAAGCCGGAATGATCACGGCGCCGATGCCGGGCAGCGCCGAGAGCGCCCGCGAGGTTTCCGATTTCGGCGCCGAGCAGCAAGCGAAGGCAAAGCTCGCCGCCCGCGCCAAAAAGGAAGCCGAAACCGTCGCGCTGGCGAGCAATTTCGATTGCAAGAAACCTGATACTGGCGCGCCTTGCGCCGCGCCGGCGGTGGCAAACGAGATTCAGAACTCGCCTCCGCCGTCAAAGCCTTCGCAACCGGCGCCGCCGCCGCTGCCGCAACAGCTTTTCCTGAAAGAAGCCAAGGCCCGCGTCGATGCCGCCATCGCGCCGAATACCGGCTTTGTCGAACGGCTGGTGTGGTTCTGGTCCAATCATTTCTGCGTATCGGCGGACAAGGTCGTCGGCATGGCGGGCGCTTATGAGCGCGAAGCGATCCGCCCACATGTCCTGGGTCGCTTTGCCGAGATGCTGCAAGCGGTCGAAAGCCACCCGGCGATGCTGCTCTATCTCGACAACGTGGAATCGATGGGCGCGGAGTCCGTCGCCGGGATCAATCGCGACAAAGGGTTGAATGAAAACCTTGCCCGCGAAACCATGGAGCTGCACACGCTCGGTGTTCGCAGCGGTTACACCCAGCAGGACGTCACAAGCTTTGCCAATGTCATCACCGGCTGGAGCTGGGTTCGCCCGGAACAGCCCGATCACGGCGGCGAGTTTGCTTTCATCAAGCGGCTGCATCAGCCTGGCGAGCAGACCGTGCTCGGAAAGCGCTATGCCGATACCGGCGTCGGACAAGGCCGCGCTGTACTCGCCGATTTCGCGAGGCATCCGGCGACCGCGCAACACATCGCTGAAAAGCTTGCGCGCCACTTCGTTGCCGACGAACCGCCGCCTGCGCTGGTGGCGAAGCTGGCGCAGCGATTCACCGACACCGACGGCAATCTCAGGGAGGTCGCCAAGGTTCTGGTCAGTGCCGATGAGGCATGGATGCCTCAGCGCCAGAAGCTCAAGCCGCCATCGCAATGGATCGTCGCCATGCTGCGGCTGGTTGGCACGCCGCAAGTGCCGGACAATGCGATCGGCCGTATCGTCGGCGCCCAGGCAACCTTGGGCGAATCGCTATGGCGGCCGCTGGCGCCAAACGGTTACCCGGATACGGTGGCAGCCTGGATCGACGGCGTTCCGCACCGGCTCGACATCGCCAATGAATTCGCCAACCGGGTCGCGGCCAACACCGATCCGCTGGTGTTGCTCGATACCGGCCTCGGCCCTCTTGCCTCGGCTGACACCCGCCAAACCATCGGCCGCGCCGAAAGCCGCGCCCAGGCCCTGGCGCTTCTGGTCATGACCCCCGAGTTCCTGCGGAGCTAGCCATGAGAAAGCTTCAAGCCGCGACGCTGCACGTCCCTTCCCGCCGTGAATTGCTGCTCGCCTCGGGCACGTTGTTCGCGTGGGCCTATATGCCGAAATATGCGCGCGCCGAAGGCCGCGATCCGCGATTTCTGACCATCGTGCTGCGCGGCGCGCTCGATGGGCTTGCCACTGTCATGCCGGTCGGCGATCCGGATTGGATTGCGTTGCGCGGCGACAACGCTTTGACGCTCGATGGAAAAACGCCTGCGCTTAAGCTCAACGATTATTTTGCGCTCAATCCGGCGATGCCGAACCTGCATCGCATGTTCACCGCGAACGAAGCGATCGTCGTGCATGCCTGCGCGACGCCGTACCGCGAGCGTTCGCATTTCGACGGCCAGGATCTGCTGGAGAGCGGTTTGCCGAAGCCGGCGCCGAGCGATAGCGGCTGGCTCAACCGCGCGCTGGCGGGGCTTGCGCCTGGCGGCCGGGTCGATCCGAAAGGCGGCAAGGTGTTCGCGGTCGGTCCGGTGACGCCGCTCGTCGTCCGCGGCCCGGCGCCGGTGCTGTCGTGGGCGCCCCAGAGCGTGCAACCGGCCAGCGCCGATACCGCGCAGCGGCTGCTCGATCTCTACAGGCACACCGACGAGCCATTGGCCGCGGTGCTCGAGGACAATGCGCGGCTTATTGCCATCGAGCACGAAGGCGACATGAATCAGAAACCCGGCGGCCCCGGTCCGGGACAGGTGCGCGCCTATTTCGCCGAGGTCGCCGGCAATGCCGCCAAATTCCTGGCGCGGCCCGACGGGCCGCGGGTTGGCGCGCTGGCGCTCGACGGCTGGGACACCCACGTCAACGAGGGCATCGGCAAAGGCCGGCTGTCCGATTTGCTCAGCGCGCTCGATACTGCGCTCGCTGCCGTGCAGACCAATCTGGGTCCGGCTTGGCGCGACACAGTGGTGGCGCTGGTGACCGAGTTCGGCCGCACCGCGCGCATCAATGGCACGGACGGCACCGATCACGGCACGGCAACCGTGGCCCTGCTCGTTGGCGGCGCGCTGAAAGGCGGCCGCGTCATCGCCGACTGGCCGGGTTTGAAAGAAGCCGACCTTTACGAGAAGCGCGACCTCAAGCCGACGACCGACCTGCGCGCCGTGATCAAGGGCGTGCTGAAAGATCATCTGCGCGCCGACGATCGCATTCTAACGCAGAACGTGTTTCCCGGCAGCGACGCCGTGAAGCCGATGACCGGATTGCTGGCCTAAAGCGGCGTCAGATATTCAGCACCCGCCCGTAGGCGTCCAGGACCGCTTCCTTCATCATCTCCGACAAGGTCGGGTGCGGGAAAATCGTGTGCATGAGCTCTTCTTCGGTGGTCTCGAAATTCATCGCCACCACGTAGCCCTGGATCAACTCGGTCACTTCCGCGCCGACCATGTGCGCACCGAGAAGCTGGCCGGTCTTTTTGTCGAAGATGACTTTGACGAGGCCTTGATCCTCGCCTAGCGCGATCGCCTTGCCGTTGCCGACGAACGGAAAGCGGCCGACGCGGATGTCGAGTTTCTGGTCTTTCGCCGCCTGCTCGGTCAATCCGACCGAGGCGACTTGCGGCGTGCAATAGGTGCAGCCCGGAATCATCCGCTTGTTCATTGGATGCGGGTGCAGTCCTTTGATGGCTTCGACGCAGATGACGCCTTCGTGCTCGGCCTTGTGCGCCAGCAGCGGCGGTCCGGCGACGTCGCCGATGGCGTAGATGCCCGGCACGTTGGTCTTGCACAGGCCGTCGACCACGATTGAGCCGCGGTCGGTCTTCACGCCGAGCTTTTCCAGCCCGAGGTTTTCGATATTGCCGACCACGCCGACCGCGGCGATGACCCGGTCCACGGTGAGCGATTGTGTGCCGCCTTTGCCGTCGTCGATGGTCGCGGTGACGCTGTCGGCCTTCTTGTCGAGCTTGGTCACCTTGGCGCCGTTGAAGATCTTGATGCCCTGCTTCTCGAAGCTCTTGCGCGCGAACGCGGCGATCTCGGCGTCTTCGACCGGCAGAATTTGCGGCAGCACTTCGACGACGGTCACTTCGGCGCCGAACGTGCGATAGAACGACGCGAACTCGATGCCGATGGCGCCGGAGCCGACAACCAGCAGCGACTTCGGCATCTTTTCCGGGACCATCGCCTCGAAATAGGTCCAGACCAATTTCTTGTCCGGTTCGAGACCCGGCAGCACGCGGGGCCGCGCGCCGGTCGCGATGATGATGTGCTTGGCCTGGTAGCTGCCTGCGCCCAGCGCGCCCTTGGGCGCCTCGCTGCGGCCGGCTTTGACGGTGATCTTGCCAGGCGCGTCGATCGTCGCTTCGCCCCAGATTACGGTGACCTTGTTTTTCTTCATCAGAAAGCCGACGCCGTCGTTGAGGCGCTTCGACACCCCGCGCGAGCGCTTCACCACGGCGGCCGGATCGTAGGTCACCTCGCCGGCCGAAAGGCCGTAGTCCTTGGCGTGCTGCATGTAATGGAAAATCTCCGCCGAGCGCAGCAGCGCCTTGGTCGGAATGCACCCCCAGTTGAGGCAGATGCCGCCGAGATATTCGCGCTCGACGATTGCCGTCTTGAAGCCAAGCTGCGCCGCGCGGATCGCGGTCACATAGCCGCCCGGTCCCGAGCCGATAATGATGATGTCGAAATTGGTGTCTGCCATTCCAGCCTCGTGCGCTCCGCGCCTTATATGTAACGGGCGGATACTTGTTTGTCGCGGGGGGAGAGACGCAACCTAGTCCGGGATCGGGCGGAAAACGCCATCCTCGCCGATACGTTCGAGAACACCGGAACTGATGCCGAAGAAACAGCCGTGCAAGGTCGTGTGGCCGGCTTCGACCGCATCCCTGATCCAGGGGAACGTCATCAGGTTATCGAGCGACAGCCGCACCGTTTCATGCTCGCAGATACTCTGCCGCTGCTCCGGCGGAGCCTGCATCGCTTGCTGGCGCGCCGGCTCAGCGATGCGAACCCAGCGGCCGACGAAATCCGACGTTTCCTCGGGCGCGCCTTCGAGCAGCGCCTTGACGCCGCCGCACATCGCGTGGCCGAGCACCACGATGTCGCGAACCTGCAACGAGCGCACGGCGAATTCGATCGCCGAACTGACGCCATGCGGCTGGTCGTCCGGTCCGTAAGGCGGCACGATGTTGGCGACGTTGCGCACCACGAACAGCTCGCCGGGGCGGGCATTGAACACCATCTGCGGATCGGTGCGGCTGTCCGAGCAGGCGATCACCAATGCGCGTGGCCGCTGGCCAATGCGGCTCAGCGCCTCGAATCGCTGGCGCTCCTCCTGCCATGTGCCGGCACGAAACCGGCGGTAGCCTTCAATCAGATCATGCATGCAACAGGACTCGCCTGGCCCGCGCCGATTACGTCAAAGTGTGCCATGGTGATAAGCAAGAAAGGTGCCTGCTTCGCAAGGCAAATGTGAGACGGGAATTGCAATGAGTATCGCTCGAGCTGATCTCGGATGCCAATGCCGGCCGGACCGCGTTCTTGCCGGGCTGGCGTCACACCGATTGAACAGAACCTAATCCGCAGGCGTAATGCGGGCTCAAACAGCGAGGAGCGGCATCGTGGCGACATTGAAGGTCTTGTGCACGATTGCCGTGCGCGGTGCAGTCAGCGAACTCCTGCCGAACCTCGAAACTGCACTCGGGCATCAGCTGGATGTCACCTGGGGCACGGCGCCGATGCTGGTCAAGCGCGTCGAGGATGGCGACACCGCCGATGTCCTCGTTCTCAGCCAGGCCGGAATCGAGTCGCTCAGGAAAGCCGGCAAGATCGTGCCGGACTCCGAAGTGACGCTGGCCAGCTCGGCAACGGCGATCGCTATCAAAGCAGGCGCGCCGAAACCCGATGTCTCGACGCCGGCTGCCTTTGTGCGGGCTCTGCTTAACGCCAAGGGCGTTGCTTACACCCATCCTTCCGCGGGCGGCGCCAGCGGCGTCTATTTCGCGCAATTGATCGAGCGCCTTGGCATCGCCGACAAGGTCAACGCCAAGGCCAAGCATCCGCCGGCCGGGGGCTTTTCCGGCGAACTGCTGCTGACCGGCGATGCCGATATTGCAATTCAACAGAAGCCGGAGCTGATGCATGTCGCCGGCGCCGAGGTCATCGGACTGTTTCCCGGCGAGCTGAATGTCGTCACCGTGTTTGTTGGTGCGGTGATGGCGGGAAGCCCGCACGCCGCGCCGGCAAAAGCCCTGATCGAGAAGTTGCGGGCGCCGGCGGCTGTTGCGGTGTTCCGGGCCAAGGGACTCGAGACGCCGTAGCGCAAACTCGATCCGCGCTAGCGCGCGGTTTCGACGTACTGCGCGATGCCGTTGCCGAACGACCAGTCCGAGACGTCGACTTCGACAAGGTTGATGAAAACGTCCTGCGGCTTGATGCCGGGATTTTCGCCGAGCAGCGCTACGATGCGCGCATAGAGCGCCTTCTTCTGCTCGACCGTGCGGGTGTTGCTCACGGTCAGCTGAAGAATGACGAAGTCGTCGGTGTAGTCGATGCCGAGATAGTTGCGGCTGTGAACGAAATCTGTTTCGTCACGGTCGGTGATGACCATGAACCGGTCGTTCTCCGGCACCGTGAAGATTTCCCGCAGCGCCCGATACACGCCGTCGCAGATCGCTTTCTTGTAGGCTGCCGATTTGCCGCGGCGGAGATCGATCCGGACCAGCGGCATCTTTAGACCAGCATCATGACCGGATTTTCGATCAGCGACTTGAAGGCACCGATCAGAACAGCGCCGAGCGCGCCGTCCACAGCGCGGTGGTCACACGACATGGTGACGCTCATGATGTGAGCGGCGACGATCTTGCCGTCGCGCACCACGGCCCGCTCTTCGCCGGTGCCGACCGCGAGAATGGTCGACTGCGGCGGATTGATCACCGCGGTGAAATCCTTGATGCCGTACATGCCGAGGTTCGACACCGAGGTCGTGCCACCTTGGTATTCGTTCGGCTTGAGCTTGCGGGCGCGCGCCCGCACCGCGAAATCCTTCATCTCGTTGGAGATCGCCGACAGCGATTTGGTCTCGGCGGCCCGGATGATCGGCGTGATCAGTCCGTTCGGCATGGCGACCGCGACGCCGATATCGGAGTGCTTGTGGCGCAGCATGCCGGCGTCGGTCCAGCTCACATTGGCGTCCGGCACCTTTTGCAGCGCCAGCGCCAGCGCCTTGATGACGAAATCATTGACCGAGAGCTTGTAAGCCGGCTTGCCGTCCTTGTCCTTCGGCGCCGAGGCGTTGATCTCCTCGCGGGCGTCGAGCAGCTTGCCGATATCGCAGTCTATCGTGAGGTAGAAATGCGGAATGGTCTGCGTCGAGGCTGTCAGGCGCTGCGCTATCGTGCGGCGCATGCCGTCGTGCGGAACGAAATCGTAGGAGCCGTCCTCGTAGAGCGCGCGGATCTGCTGATCCGACATCGACGGCGCATTCGCTGGCGCACCCATGCCGGCAGGCGCCGCGCCGGGCGCACGCAAACCGCCGCCGGCTTTTGCCGCTTCGACGTCGCGGGCAATGACGCGACCGTGCGGGCCGGTGCCCTGGACGCGGCCAATGTCGATCCCCGCATCCTTGGCGAGACGCCGCGCCAGCGGTGACGAGAAAACGCGGTTGCCGCCGGCACCGTTGATTGGCGCAGGCGCAGCACTCGGTGCCGCCTGCGGCGGCGGAGCCGCAGGTTTGGCCGGAGCGGGCGACGGTGCAGACGCGGCTGCCGCCGCGAGTTTTGGCGCCGGAGCCGCAGGCGCTTTCGGCGGCGGCGCACCCTGCCCCGCACCGGCTGCAGCGGCTTTGACGTCTTCGCCCTCCTGCGCCATCACCGCGATGAGCTGATTGACCGGCACGTCGGCGGTGCCTTCCGGCACCACGATCTTGGCGATCACGCCGTCATCGACGGCCTCGTATTCCATGGTCGCCTTGTCGGTCTCGATCTCGGCGATGACGTCGCCGGTCTTGACGGTGTCGCCTTCCTTCTTGAGCCATTTGGCGAGGTTGCCCTTTTCCATCGTGGGCGACAGCGCCGGCATCAGGATGTTGATGGGCATGGGGCGGACCGGTTAGCGGTAGCAGACGGCTTTGGCCGCCTCGACGACTTCGGCCACCGAAGGCAGCGCGAGCTTTTCAAGATTGGCGGCGTAAGGCATCGGCACATCCTTACCGCAGACCCGTTCCACCGGGGCATCGAGGTAATCGAACGCCTGCTCCATGACGCGCGCGGCAATCTCGGCGCCAACGCCGGACTGTTTCCAGCCTTCCTCCACGGTGACGAGGCGGCCGGTTTTTTTCACCGACTCGATAATGGTGTCGGTGTCCATCGGCTTGATGGTGCGCAGATCGATCACCTCGGCGTTGATATTGTCCTTGGCCAATTCCTCGGCGGCCTTGAGCGCGTAGGTCATGCCCATCGACCATGCGACGATCGTCACGTCGCTGCCGGGGCGCACGATACGGGCGCGGCCGATCGGCAGCACGTAATCGTCGAGCTTCGGCACCGGCGACGAATGGCCGTACAGCAATTCATTCTCGAGGAAGATCACCGGATTCGGATCGCGGATCGCCGCCTTGAGCAGGCCCTTGGCGTCAGCCGCAGTGGACGGTGCGATGACTTTCAAGCCGGGAACGTTCGAATACCACGACGAATAATCCTGGCTGTGCTGCGCGGCGACACGCGAGGCCGGACCGTTCGGTCCGCGGAAGACCATCGATACCGTCACCTGACCGCCGGACATGTAGGTCGTCTTGGCCGCAGAATTGATGATCTGGTCGATGGCCTGCATGGCGAAGTTGAAAGTCATGAACTCGACGATGGGCTTTAGCCCAGCCAGAGCAGTACCGACGCCAAGGCCGGCGAAGCCGTGCTCGGTGATCGGTGTGTCGATGACGCGCCGCGCGCCGAATTCTTCGAGCAGGCCCTGGGTGACCTTGTAGGCGCCCTGATACTCCGCGACCTCCTCGCCCATGACGAAAACGTCTGGATCGCGGCGCATCTCCTCCGCCATGGCGTCGCGCAATGCTTCGCGCATGGTCATGGTGACCATCTCGGTGTCTTCCGGTACGTCGGGATCGGGCGCGGCCGGCGCTGCAGCCGGAGCCTGCGATTTCGCCGCGCCGTTGGTCGCGGGTTGCGGCGCTTCGGCTTGCTTCGGCGGTTCGGCCACCTTGGAGGCGGGAGCCGGCGCAACCGGCTTCGCGCCATTGCCTTTTAGAGACGAGGCATCCTCGCCGTCGCCGAGGATCATTGCGATCGGCGTGTTCACCGCGACGTCGGCGGTGCCTTCCGGAACCAAAATCTTACCGAGCGTGCCTTCATCGACCGCTTCCACTTCCATCGTGGCCTTGTCGGTCTCAATCTCGGCGATCACGTCGCCGGACTTGACGGTGTCGCCTTCCTTCTTGAGCCACTTGGAAAGGTTGCCCTTCTCCATCGTCGGCGACAGTGCGGGCATCAAAACTTGGGTCGGCATGATCTACTCAATGGCTCACTCGGCGGCGCAACGCCGGAAAATTCTTAGCGGTAAACGTCGGTATAGAGTTCGGACGGATCGGGCTCGGCATCCTGGGTGGCGAATTCGGCCGCCTCGTTGACGGTCGCGCGTACAGACACGTCGATTTTTTTCAGGTCGTCTTCGGTCGCCCATTTCTTGTCGAGAAGCCGTTTTCGCACCTGCTCGATCGGATCGTGCTCGCTGCGTACTTTGTCCACTTCTTCCTTGGTCCGGTATTTTGCCGGGTCCGACATCGAGTGGCCGCGGTAACGGTAGGTCATCATTTCCAAAATCATCGGGCCTTTGCCGGCGCGGCACCAGGCGAGCGCGGCCTCGGCCGCCGCTTTCACCGCGCGTACGTCCATGCCGTCAACTTGCGTGCCGGGAATGTTGAACGACAGGCCGCGCTTGGAGAAATCGGTCTGCGCCGAGGAACGCAGCACTGCGGTGCCCATGGCGTAACGGTTGTTCTCGATGACGAAGACCACAGGGAGCTTCCACAGCTCCGCCATGTTGAAACTTTCGTAGACCTGGCCCTGGTTGGCGGCGCCGTCGCCGAAATAGGTCATGCTGACGCTATCGTTGCCGCGATATTTATTGGCAAAAGCGAGGCCGGTGCCGAGCGGAACCTGCGCGCCGACGATGCCGTGCCCGCCGTAGAAATTCTTCTCGCGGGAGAACATATGCATCGAGCCGCCCTTGCCCTTGGAGTAGCCGCCGCGGCGCCCGGTGAGTTCCGCCATGACCCCTTTGGGGTCCATGCCGCAGGCCAGCATGTGGCCGTGATCGCGATAGCCGGTGATCATCTGATCGCCGTCTTTTTTGGCCATCTCCATGCCGATCACGACGGCTTCCTGCCCGATGTAGAGGTGGCAAAAGCCGCCGATCAGGCCCATGCCGTACATCTGCCCGGCCTTCTCCTCGAAACGCCGGATCAGCAGCATCTGCCGGAGCGCCTGCAGCTCCTGTTCCTTGGTGAATTCCGGAACCTGGGTGCCGTGCATGCCCCAGTCGATGTCGGGGCGGAGTTCTCGTTTGCCTTGTTCGGCAGGCTTGGCTTGGGCGACGGCCATTTATTGTCCTCGACGCACCATAGATGGGTGATAGTCCTTAGCCGAAATCGCCAAAATGAGGAAGCGGGCGGCCTGCAGGCCGATGTGGGCTTTTCCGCACAACATATTGCCGGCAAAAATTATTTTGGGGACGGCTGGCCCAGGGTCAAGGCTCGATCAGGGCTTGCCTGAAACGAGCACGGGGGCCTTCGTGCCGGTCATCAAAGTCAGTTCTTTGGGATCGGCATAATCGAGCAGGGCGCGAGCCTGCTCGTCCACCATGTCCGGGTCCAGTTTGTCGGACTTGAGCAACGCCACCCGCCGCTCCCATTGTGTGCGCTCGTGCTGGAGCCGGTCGAGCTCGGTGGTCAGCGAAGCAATCTGGTAGTCGAGGTCTTCCTTGGCCTTCAGCCCGCGGTTGCCGCTGAACGCGTTGACGCCGAAATACCCGATCAGCAGCGCGGCCATCACATAGAGGCCGAGCGTGGTCAGGATCGAACGCAGGCGCTTGCGGGTGACCATGCGGCTACCATGCGAGAATTGGGCTTAAAACGGGATTAATAAGCGGCTGGCTAGCGCAGCGCCTTGAAGACGCTGCGGCCGCCATAGGCCGCCTGGGCGCCAAGCTCCTCCTCGATACGAAGGAGCTGATTATATTTTGCCGTGCGGTCGGAGCGGGCCAGCGAACCGGTCTTGATCTGGCCGCAGTTGGTCGCGACCGCGAGATCGGCAATCGTGGAATCCTCCGTCTCGCCGGAGCGATGCGACATCACCGCGGTGTAGCCCGCCTTGTGCGCCATTTCGACGGTCGCCAGCGTTTCGGTGAGCGAGCCGATCTGGTTCACCTTGACCAGCACCGAGTTGGCGTAGCCCTTGGCGATGCCGTCGGCGAGGCGTTTGACATTGGTGACGAACAGATCGTCGCCGACGAGCTGGCATTTGTCGCCGATTTCCTTGGTCAGCATGGTCCAGCCCTCGATATCGTCTTCGGCCATGCCGTCCTCGATCGAAACGATCGGATAGCGGCCGACCAGTTCGGCGAGATATTTGGACTGCTGTTCGCGCGAGCGCTTCTTGTTGCCTTCGCCTTCGTAGACATAAGCGCCGTCCTTGAAGAACTCGGTCGAGGCCGGATCGAGCGCGAGCGCCACGTCCTGGCCCGGCTTGTAGCCCGCCTTCTCGATCGCCTTCACGACGAATTGCAGCGCGTCGTCCGCGGTCGCGAGATTGGGGGCGAAGCCGCCCTCGTCGCCGACATTGGTGTTGTGGCCGGCGTCCTTGAGCGCGCCGCGCAGCGTGTGGAAAATTTCCGAGCCGGCGCGCAGTGCCTCGGCGAAAGTCGGCAGGCCAAGCGGTACGATCATGAATTCCTGAAAATCGATCGGATTGTCGGCGTGCGCCCCGCCGTTGATGATGTTCATCATCGGCACCGGAAGGAGCCGTGCCGAGGTGCCGCCGATGTAGCGGTAGAGCGGCAGCTTGTTGGCGGCCGCTGCCGCCTTCGCAACCGCAAGCGAAACGCCAAGGATCGCGTTCGCCCCGAGCCGGCCTTTGTTCGGCGTGCCGTCGAGACCGATCATGATCTCGTCGATCTTGACCTGCGCCTCCGCATCCATCCCGGACACCGCATCGAAGATCTCGCCATTGACCGCATCGACCGCGTTCTTCACGCCTTTGCCGAGGTAACGCTTCTTGTCGCCGTCACGCAGTTCGACGGCTTCATGTGCGCCGGTCGAGGCGCCGGACGGAACCGCGGCGCGGCCCCGGGAGCCATCCTCGAGCACCACGTCGACTTCGACGGTAGGATTGCCGCGGCTGTCGAGGATTTCGCGGCCAATGATGTCGGTAATGGCGGTCATACTGGCTCCGGCAGATTGTCGTGGCGCACGATCTGCGGCGCTTCTACAGGATCGGGGAGGCCCTTGTCATGTCTGGGCAATCCGGGGCACATGCATCGCATAATGGCGAAGAAAACGCTGCAACTCGGCCGTCCAGCGCCCCTGCCCACCTCACCCGATCAGGCGGTGCTCGACCGTGTGCGCAATCCGCATCCCGACACCAACTATGTCGCGCGCTTCACATTCCCGGAATTCACCGTAATGTGCCCGGTCACCGGCCAGCCGGACTTCGCCATCCTGGTCATCGACTACGTCGCGAAGGATTGGCTGGTCGAGTCGAAGTCGCTGAAGCTCTATCTCAACAGCTTCCGCAATCACGGCGCCTTCCACGAGGAATGCACCGTCACGATCGCCAAGAAACTGGTCGCGCTGCTCAAGCCGAAATGGCTGCGGATCGGCGGCTACTTCCATCCGCGCGGCGGCATGCCGATCGATGTGTTCTGGCAGGCCGGCAAACTGCCTTCCGGCGTCTGGGCGCCGGACCAGGGCATCAAGACTTACACCGCCCGCGGGTAAACACCTTTCAGCGTTGCCAGCAGCGCGCCGACTTCGCGCGCCGGATCGGCGGCCCGCATGACTCCGCCCATCACCGCGACGCCGGCGCAGCCGGCTGCGATGACTTCGGCGACCCGCACCGTATTGATGCCGCCGATGGCAAGGAGCGGCACCCGCGCGATGCGCGCCATCTCGGCGAGCCCCCTGCGCCCGATTTCCGGACCGTAGCCGGGCTTGCTGACGGTCTCGAAAGCCGGGCCGGCGAGAGCATAGTCGACGACAGCCGGATCGAGCGCTTCGGCCTCGGCTGCGGAGTGGATCGAAACACCGATCAGCTTGCTGGCGCCCAGCAATGCGCGCGCGGAGGCGGCGTCGCTGCCGGCCGGCAAATGCACGCCGTCCACGCCGGCGAGCTTTGCCAGTGCGGCCTCGCCGTGGATCGTCAAACAAGCCCCATGACGGCGCGTCATCGGCAGCAGCGCGCGCGCCAGCGGGACTTGCTCGTCGTCCGGCAGATCCTTTTCGCGAAGGCTGATCCACCGGCAGCCTGCAGCGAGCGCCTGACCGGCGATTTCGGCAAGCGTGCGGCGCGCCTGATGGCGGTCGGTCACCAGAAGCAGCGGCGGAACGGGAAGCTTCACCTCACAGCCCGAAGACCTGCTTGAAGAACTGTGCCGCGGCGACCTTGGACTCGTTATCCGCATGTTCCTCGTCGGCGTCCTTCGGTGTGGAGAAGCCGTGCTCGGTGCCGCTGTAGAGGTTCAGTTCGAAGGCGACCTTGGCGGTGCGCAACTGATCGATCAACGCAATCACTTCGCTCAAGGGAGCGACCGGGTCCTCGGCACCGTGCAGGAGGAGCACCGGGCCATGAATGCTCTTCGCCGCTTCCGCGGGGTAGCCACGGAACGAGCCATGGATCGCCACCGAGCCGACGATCGGTGCGCCGGTCTCGGCAAACTCGACCCCGACCTCGCCGCCGAAGCAATAGCCGACGGTCGCGATCTTCGCGGGGTCGACCATGGGATTGTTGCGCAGCACGTCGAATCCGGCCTGGGCCCGCGCCCGCATCAGCGGGCGGTTTTTAGTGAACATGGCCGTCTGCGCCTGCATCTCGGGGACCGTCTTGGGCCGGACGTCCTTGCCGAAAATGTCCGGCGCGAACACCACGTAGCCTTGCCCGGCGTACATCCTGGCGTTTTCGAGCGTCAGGTCCGACATGCCATCGCGCCGGTGCAGCAGCAGCACGCCAGGCCGCTTGCCGGTGAGGCTATCGTCGTAGGCCAGATAACCTTGCAGCGCGGTGTCGCCGTCCTTGTAATCGACCCACTGGGTCTTGATCTCGGCCCGGGCCGTGCCCGCGAACAGGCCCGCGATAAGAGCTGCAATGACAGCGGATGCTACACGGTTCATGGTGGTCCTCCCCGGACGATTTTCCGCCGGCGGATGGTTCCGCCGTGCTCCGTCCCCAGGATTTTAGCGAGGCTGGGCCGGTGTCGCCATGCAGCGCGGCCATGCTAGAACCCGCGCCAATGAACAAGCCGATCAAATCACCCCCGCGCATTTTCTTTGTTTCGCTTGGCTGCCCGAAGGCGCTGGTGGACTCAGAGCGCATCATCACGCGGCTGCGCGCGGAAGGTTATGAACTGGCGCGTGATCACGCCGGCGCCGACCTCGTCATCGTCAATACCTGCGGCTTTCTCGAGAGCGCGCAACAGGAGTCGCTGTCGAATATCGGCGAGGCCCTGGCCGAGAACGGCAAGGTCATCGTCACCGGCTGCATGGGCGCCGAACCGGAAAAGATAATGGCAGCGCATCCAGGCGTTCTCGCCGTCACCGGGCCGCAGCAATACGAGAGCGTGCTGGAGGCGGTGCATCGCGCCGTCCCGCCGCAGCACGACCCTTATACCGACCTGATCCCGCCGGAGGGCGTGAAGCTCACACCGCGGCACTACGCTTACCTAAAGATTTCAGAAGGCTGCAACAATCGTTGCACGTTCTGCATCATCCCGAAATTGCGTGGCGACCTGGTCTCGCGCCCGGCCGCCGACGTGCTGCGCGAAGCCGAGCGCCTGGTCGCCGCCGGGGTCAAGGAATTGCTGGTCATTTCGCAGGACACCTCGGCCTACGGCGTCGACGTGAAATACGCCGCCAGCGCCTGGAAAGGCCGCGAGGTGCGGGCCAGGTTTCTCGACCTCGCCCGGGAGCTCGGCGAGTTCGGCGTCTGGGTCCGGCTGCACTACGTCTATCCCTACCCGCACGTCGACGAGGTCATCCCGCTGATGGCCGAGGGCAAGGTGCTGCCGTATCTCGACGTGCCGTTCCAGCATGCAAGCCCGGATGTCTTGAAGCGGATGAAGCGTCCGGCGGCGCAGGAGAAGACGCTGGAGCGCATTCGCGCCTGGCGGGACATCTGCCCGAGCCTGACGATCCGCTCGACCTTCATCGTCGGTTTTCCGGGCGAAACTGATGCCGATTTTGAGCTGTTGCTCGACTGGCTGGGCGAAGCCGAACTCGACCGGGTCGGCTGTTTCAAATACGAGCCGGTTGCCGGCGCCACGGCCAACGATCTGGCGGCTCCGGTGCCCGATGAAGTCAAGGACCAGCGCTGGAACCGCTTCATGGCGCGCCAGCAAGAGATTTCGCGAAAACGGCTGAAACGCAAAGTCGGCAGCCGTGAACGCGTCATCATCGACGAGGTCGGGCCGACGGTCGCCAAGGGCCGCTCAAAGGCGGACGCCCCGCAAATCGACGGCGCCGTTTACGTCGCGAGCCGCCGGCCGCTGCGCGTCGGCGAGATCGCAACCGTAAAGATTGAGCGTGCCGACGACTACGACCTTCACGGCACGGCTGTCGGCTATTAAGCGGGCTTCTTTCATCGTCTTGCATCGAGGCCGTCTTGATAGGATGGTCCCGGCCTCACAACTATGAGGCCTCGCATGCCCCTTTCCGACACTATCAAGACGCTCATCCGCAACGCCTGGGATGATGGCTATCCGTGCCTGCTCGCCACCGACGGACCTGCCGGCCCGAACATTTCGGTGAAAGGCAGCATGCTGGTGTTCGACGATACGCATCTCGCCTGGTGGGAGCGATCCAAGCGCACGGCACTGGAGAACATGTCGCACGACAAGCGCGTCTGTGTGATGTACGCGAACTTCAAGGCACAGCGCGACAAGATGCTGGAAAGTGGATTCCTGCGGTTCTACGGCAGTGCCGAATTGCATCCGAGCGGACCGATTCACGATGCGATTTTCGCCAAGCTCCTGCCGCGAGAGCAGACCCACGACGGCGCGGATAGCGGAATTGGCGTGTTGATGAAAATCGAGCGGGCCGTGGATATTCGCGGCAAGCAAATCATCTGAGTGCCGCCACGGAGTTGCTCACCATGGAGTTGCGTACCTACGGCCGCACCGGCATGCAGGTTTCCCTGCTCGGCTTCGGCTGCGGCGCAGTCGGCGGGCTCATGGTGCGCGGCGATCCGGCCGATCAGCAACGCGCCATCGCCCGCGCACTCGACGCCGGGGTCAACTACTTCGACACCGCGGTGGCCTACGGCAATGGCGAGTCCGAAAAGAATCTCGGCCGCATCCTGCACGAGCTGAAACCGGCGAACGCGATCGTCGGCACCAAGGTGCGGCTGCCGAGTGCCACATTCGGCCGCATCGCCGAGACCATTACGGCGTCACTGGAGGCAAGCCTGGCCCGGCTGCGGCGCGACCGGGTCGATATCTTCCATCTGCACAATGCGGTCACCGCCAACGGCGGCGGCGAAGCGCTCAGTGTTCGGCAAGTGCTCAATGACGTGGTGCCGGCTTTTGCCCGGCTGCGCGAACAAGGCAAGATCCGCTTCGCCGGCCTGACCTGCGTCGGCGAAACCTCCGCCCTTCAGCAGGTGATCGACAGCGACGCCTTCGACAGCGCCCAGGTCGTCTACAACATGCTCAATCCGTCGGCCGCGGTAGCCCTGCCGCCGCACTATCCGGCGCAGGACTACGGCCGGCTGTTCGATCACACCCGCGCGGCCGGCACCGGCGTCATCGCCATCCGCGTGCTGGCCGGCGGCGCTTTGTCAGGCTCGGCGGAGCGCCATCCGATCGCGAGTCCGCCGCCGGATCCGATCGGCTCGGCGCTGCAATACGACGCCGATATCGCGCGCGCCCGCCGCCTGATGCCGCTGGTCACGGAAGGGTTTGCCGCAAGCCTCACCGAGGCTGCGACCCGTTTTGCGATCACGCAACCGGCCGTCGGCACGATCCTGGTCGGCATGGCGGCGCCGCAGCAGTTCGAAGATGCGCTGGCTGCCGTCCTCAAAGGCCCGCTTCCTGCTGCCGCGCTCGAACGGCTGACAGCGGTCCGGCAAGGCTTTGCCGGCGAGCCGCGCTAGCCCAGCACCTGACGGATCGCGCCCGTCAGCGTGGCCAATTCGGCCTCGCTGACCGTAAAAGCCGGTGTCAGGTACACGATATTGCCGAACGGACGGATAAAAACGCCTTTATCGACAAAGCCCTGGCGCAAGGCGTTGAGATCTCCGATGCGGTCGCGCTCGACCACGCCGATAGCGCCCTTGACCCGCACATCCCTGACCCCGGGCAGACGACGGCAAGGCTCAAGCCCCTCGGCCAGCAAGCCCGCAATCCGGGCCACCTGACCGAGCCTTGGCTCCCGCTCGAACAGGTCGAGCGAGGCATTGGCGGCGGCGCAAGCCAGCGGGTTCGCCATGAAGGTCGGGCCGTGCATCAGCGCTTTGGCCGGGTCGTCCGACCAGAACGCCTCAAAAACCTTTGTCCGGGCGATGGTCGCGGCAAGCGGCAAGGTACCGCCGGTCAAGGCCTTCGACAGAGTGAGTATGTCGGGGATAACGCCGGCTTCCTGAAATGCAAACAACGATCCGGTGCGGCCGAAGCCGGTGAAGATCTCATCGAAGATCAGCAAGATGTCGTGGCGGTCGGCGACAGAGCGCAGTTTGCGCAGTACGTCGGCGTCGTGAAACAGCATCCCGCCGGCGCCCTGCACCAGCGGTTCGACGATGATCGCTGCAAGTTCGCTGGCATGTTTCGCCACAGTCGCCTCGAAGACGGCCGCGCTCTCTTGATCCGCCGGCAGCGGGACGACGATCTGTTCCGGCAGCAGGCCGCGAAAGGCAGCGTGGAAGCTTCCGTCCGGATCGGAGACGGCCATCGCGCCAGCCGTGTCGCCGTGATAGCCGCCGGTGAAGCCGAGGACCCGGGTGCGGCCGCGGACGCCGCAGTTGCGCCAGTACTGCACCGCCATTTTCAGCGCGACTTCGACGGCGACCGAACCGGAATCGCTAAAAAACACGCGGTCGAGATCGGCCGGCGCCATCAGTGCGCACAGCCGCCGCGCCAGTTCCAGCGCCGGCTCGTGCACCAGGCCGCCGAACATCACGTGCGGCATCTGCCCGGCTTGCCGTTCGACCGCGGCGCGAATGTGCGGGTGATTGTAGCCGTGGCACGCCGTCCACCACGACGCGATGCCGTCGATCAATTCGCGGCCGTCGGCGAGTTTGATGCGGCAGCCTTCCGTCGCGACCACCGCGAGCGGCGGGCTCATCGTCTTCATCTGCGCATAGGGCAGCCAGACATGGCCGAGGCCGGCCGTATGCCAATAGGGGTGTACCGTGCCCCTCCCCTTATTTTCACTGGTATTGCCGGACATTCGGCGCTTTCATGCCACCGCAATGCGGTCGCTCGATGAATTTGCGGACGGCAAGCTTGCGGCGCTGGAGCGCGCCAAGCTGCGCCGGACACTTTCGGTTACGGCCCGCGACGGCATTTATGCCGAGCGCGGCGGCCGCCGTTTGCTGTCGTTCTCGTGCAACGATTATCTCAATCTTAGCGGCCATCCTGCGATCATCAAGGCGGCGGTCGAGGCGGCCGAACGCTACGGCGTGGGCGCCGGCGCGTCGCGCCTCGTCACCGGCAATCATCCGCTTTATGAGGCCCTGGAAAGCCGGCTGGCGAAGCTCAAGGGCACCGACGCGGCTTGCGTGTTCGGCTCCGGTTACCTCGCCAATACCGGCATCATCCCGGCGCTGGTCGGGCGCGGCGACCTGCTGCTGGTCGACGAGCTGTCGCACGCCTGCATCAACGGCGGCGCCAGGCTCAGCGGCGCGACCGTGCGGCGCTATCGCCATAGCGACGTTGAGGACGCCAAGGCGCTGCTCGCGGCGCACCGCGCCGCTCATACCCACGCGCTGATCGCCACCGACGGCGTGTTCTCGATGGACGGCGACCTCGCGCCGCTTTCGGAACTGTCGGAACTGGCGCAGCGCTACGACGCTTGGCTGCTGGCCGACGATGCCCACGGCCTCGGCGTCGTCGGCGGCGGCCGCGGCTCGGTGTTCGCCAACGGTCCCGCCGAAGTGCCGTTGCAGATGGGCACGCTGTCGAAGGCCGTCGGCGCTTATGGCGGTTATCTTTGCGCGTCGGCTTCCGTCATCGGTCTGATGCGCACGCGGGCACGCTCGTTCATCTACTCGACCGGATTGCCGCCGCCGATCGTTGCCGCCGCTATCGCCGCGCTCGATCTGATCGCGGACCAACCGGACTACGTCGCCAAGCCGCTGCAAAAAGCCCGGCTGTTTACCCGCGCGCTGAACCTGCCGGAAGCGCAAAGCGCCATCGTGCCGGTGATAATCGGCGATCCCGACGCCACGCTGGCGGCGGCGCAAATGCTCGAAAACGACGGCTTCCTGGTCGTGCCGATCCGTCCGCCGACTGTGCCGGCCGGCACCGCACGGCTGCGCTTTGCCTTCACCGCGCAGCATCCCGACGCCGAGATCGAGCGGCTCGCCGGCATCGTACGAGACCGGGTGCTGGACCGCCGGCAATGAGCGCGATCTTCATCACCGGAACCGGAACCGATGTCGGCAAGACCTTCGTCGCGTCGTCGCTGATCCGGCTGTTCCGCCGGATGGGCCGCGAAGTCGAAGCCATCAAGCCGGTGGTCAGCGGCTTCGATCCGCAAACCGCCGAAACCAGCGACCCGGGCATCCTGCTCGAAGCGCTCGGCCGGCCGGTCACGCCAGAAGAAATCGAACGCATTTCGCCATGGCGGTACCGCGCGCCGCTGTCGCCCGATCTGGCCGCCAGCATGGAACGCCGCCGGATCGATGTCGGCCAGGTGATCGCGTATTGCCAGGAAGCCGCGGCGCAGCGCCGGGACGTCCTGCTGATCGAAGGCGCCGGCGGCATCATGGTGCCGCTCGATGGCCAGCGCACCGTCCTCGACGTGATGATGGCGCTGCGGTTGCCGCTGGTCCTGGTCACCGGCAGCTATCTTGGTTCGATCAGTCATACGCTCACCGCGCTCGAACTCGCTGTTCGTGCGCGAGATGAACGTGCTTGCGGTCATTGTCAGCGAGACGCCGGGCTCGACGGTGCCGCTCGAGGAAACCGTCGCGGCGATCAGCCGGTTCGCCGAACCGGTCATTGCCTTGCCACGCGCGCGTCCCGGAGCGGCTCCCGATCTTGGCCGGCTGTTCGGCGGCTGAAAGGCCGTTACGAAAAGAACTTGATCGCCAGCACGGTCTCGATAGTGCCTTCGAGATTGAACAGCGCGTGCAGGAAAAACGTCAGCAGCACCGAACCGGACGTCGAGCGCACCCAGCCGAGAAACAGCCCGATGATGAAAATCTGCAGCATCCCGGCCCAGTCGTACTGGATGTGCAGTGCGGCCCACAGCAGCGAGATCACGACGATCGCCGGCCAGACCGAGCGTTCCGATTTGACGAAGCCGCGAAACAGAAAACCGCGAAACAGGATTTCTTCGCCGGCCGGCGCAACGATCACGGCGGCGATCCACAGCGCCGGCAGCCATCCTTCCGCGGCGGCGGTGGTGTAGGACTGCAACTGGAACGGGGTGACCAGTTCGCGCCCCGAGAGATAAAGCAGCCCGTCGCTCAGCGCGATCAGGCCCACCAGCAAGATCAGTCCGGTCACGACATCGCGTTTTTTCGGCCAGATCAGGCCGAGATAGTCCGGCGGATTGGCACGCGCCAAACGCGCCGCCAGCCAAAGCACCGCGATCGTGATCGGATTGGAAACCAGGATGAACAGCGTAACCAGCTTGCCGTCGAACGGCGTGTCCATGATGGCGCCGATGTCGCCGGTTCGCCATTCGACGACGACGGCCAGCGCCGCGAATTGCCCAACGAGAAAGGCGACGACTGCCCATGCAGCCGTCGCCCAGTAACCCCATCGGGCGGATGCCGAATCCACTTTGCCAGCGGCCGCCTGCATGTCTTCATTCACGTTCGCGGGGACCTTATGGAATGAGGATCGAGGAGCCAGTGGTGCCCCGGCTTTCGAGATCGCGGTGCGCTTTGGCGGCGTCCTTCAGCGGGTATTTCTGGTTGACCGGGATCTTCACCGCGCCACTCTCGACCACCTCGAACAGGTGGTTGGCGATGTCGAGCAGATCGGCGCGCTTCGCCGCGTAGGTGTTGAGCGTCGGCCGGGTCGCGAACAGCGAGCCCTTGGTCTGCAGGATGTTGATGTTGAACGCCTCGACCTGACCGGACGCGCTGCCGAAGCTGACGAACATGCCGAGCGGCGCGAGACAGTCGAGCGACGCCGGGAACGTCGTCTTCCCGATGCCGTCATAGATCACCGAGCACATCGCGCCCTTGGTGATGTCCTTGGTGCGAGCGACGAAATCCTCATCGCGGTAAAGGATGGTGTGATGGCAGCCGTTGGCCCTGGCGAGCTCCGCCTTCTCCTTCGATCCGACCGTGCCGATCACGTTGGCGCCGAGATGGTTCGCCCACTGGCACAGGATCAGGCCGACGCCGCCGGCCGCGGCATGCACGAACACATTCTGACCCTTCTGGACCTTGAACGTGCGGCGCACGAGATATTCCACCGTCATGCCCTTGAGCATCATCGCGGCGGCCTGCTCGTAGCTGACATTGGCGGGAATTTTCACCGCGCGGTCGGCAGACATTACGCGCTCTTCGGCGTAACAGCCGAGCGCCGTGACATAGCCGACGCGATCGCCGACCTTGATCTCGGTGACGCCAGGGCCGACCGCGACCACTTCGCCGGCGCCTTCGTTGCCGGAGACGAACGGCAGACCGACCGGCGACGGATACATGCCCATGCGGAAATAGGTGTCGATGAAATTGACGCCGCAGGCGTACTGCTTGACCCGGATCTGGCCTTGTCCCGGCGCCGGAACCTCAACTTGCTCGTACGTCAAAACTTCGGGGCCGCCGACTTTATGAACGCGTACTGCAGCAACCATTTTCCTCTCCTATCATGGGCCATTCATGCGCCATATCGAGGCGGCTAAACCGCCGCCGTGCGCCGGGCGCGATCATTAGTAGCTGTTGCGACGGTGCAAGGGAACCGCCTCGACGCGTCAACCACCTGACACGGCGATAGGGTTCTATGGGAGTCCCGCTTCAATACGCGTTTGCAGAATTATCTATCGGGACGGGAGATTTGAACCACGGAGGCTGATGTCGTGAGGATATACGTGAGTGCCTTGTATGGTGTCTTGCTGGCGGCGGCTTTGAACGTTTCGCCGTTAGGCGTCGACGCGTCGTTGGCACAGCAGCCGAGCAATCCGGCCTTCGTCATTGTCGAGCGAACCGCGACCACCGGCGCTGAATCCATCCAGGCGGAGTATGCGAAGCTGGCCCGGGAAATTTTGCCCAAATACGGCGGCCGATACCTCACCCGGAGCCAGAGCAACGCTCTGTTGGAGGGCGAAGGCTCGGTGCCGTGCTGCATGGCCATTTTGCAATTCCCGAGCATGGAGGCAGTCCACCGCTGGTACAATTCACCGGAAAACCAGTCGGCTGCCAAAGTTCGTCAAAGCGGAGCGAAGTTCCGAATCATCGCCATCGAAGGACTGCCGGATCAAAAATAACTTTAGCGGCCCCCGGAAACGTTGAGGACCGCGCCGGTGACGTAGGATGCTGCGTCCGACAGCAGGAACAGGATCGCTTCGGCGATTTCGTCCGGCTGCGCCGGCCGCTTCATCGGCAGTAGCGGCGTAATGCGCGCAACCCTTCCCGGCTCGTGGATTTCGGTATCGGTCACGCCGGGCCGGATCGCATTGACGCGCACGCCTTCGAGGGCGACCTCACGCGCCAGCCCGTTGGTGAGCGCATCGACGCCGCCCTTTGCCGCGGCGTAGAACACATATTCGGTGGCGCCGCCGGTCACGGCTGCGATCGACGACAACAGTACGATCGAGCCGCCTTTGCCGCCGTGGGCCGTCGACATGCGGCGCACCGCTTCGCGCGAGCAGATCAGCGCGCCGAACAGATTGACGTCCAGCACCTCGCGAATGGTGGCGGAGGTTGCGGCGTCGAGCCGTGAGTTCTTGCCGCCGATGCCGGCCGAATGCACGAAATGCGTGATCGGCCCAAGCGCCTTCGTGGTTTCGTCGAAGACGCGAATGATATCGGCTTCCTTCGCCATGTCGCCCTGGATGGTGACGCTCTTGCCGCCGGATTTTCCGACCGCTTCGGCAACGTCAGCCGCCGCCTTGGCGTTGCTGACATAGTTGATCGCGACGTCGTAACCGCGCGCGGCGGCCATCCGCGCGGTCGATGCGCCGATGCCGCGGCTGCCGCCGGCAATGAGGAGAACGGGTCTGGCCATGGCGTATTCCTTCAGTCAGGCCGCGGACCGCGGCCAGCGCGGCGCTGCCGCACCATGATGTTGATGGCTTCGACCGCGGCGGAAAACGCCATGGCGAAGTAGATATAACCGCGTGGAACGTGCACGTCGAAACCGTCGGCTACCAGGGCGACGCCGATCAGGATCAGAAATGCGACCGCCAGCATTTTGGTGGTCGGATGGCGGGTGATGAAGCCGGAGACCGCCTCCGAAGCGAAATACATCACGAAAATCGAGATCAGCACCGCAACAACCATGACCTCGATATGCTGCGCCATGCCGATCGCGGTGATGACCGAGTCAATCGAGAAGACAAGATCGATCACGCCGATCTGAACGATGAGAAAAAGCACGCTGTCGCCACGTGAGGGTTGCTGACCGGGGGCGGCGCTTTCGATCTCGCCATGAATCTCGAACGTCGCCTTGGCGATCAGGAAGAGGCCGCCGCCGATCAGGATGATGTCGTGCCAGGAAATCTCGTTGCCGGCGATGGTCACGACCGGATAGCGCAACCGGACCAGCGTGGTCAGCCCGAACAACAACGCGATACGCAGGACGAAGGCGAGCAGAAGCCCGGCTTGCCGGGCGCGCCGGCTTGATGCCGGATCGAGCCTCGCGGCGAGGACGGAAATGAAGATGACGTTGTCGATTCCGAGCACGATTTCAAGCGCGGTCAACGTCACAAGTGCGGCCCATGCGTTCGGATCGGTCAAAAGCGCCAGCATCGCGGCCATCACGGATGACGGCGGCGCAGGAAGCCGACGCCGAGGAAATAGAGCCCGAGCAGGCAGAGCATCGCCGTCACCCAGAATCCGGGGTCGAGATTACGGTCCACCGCAAACGCGGCGAGTAGCGCCCAGATGACGAGAGCCGCCAGCGTCAGCGCGCGCATGTGGGCGATCCGCATCGGGTGAACGACATGAAACGGGACGAAGGTCAGGACCGCAAGCGCGACGATGATGAATGCATTAAGCCAAGGCAAGAGCTTGAGCAGGAACAGATAAAAAGCCGCGACGTTCCATACCGCCGGAAAACCGCGGAAGTAATAGTCCGAGGTTTTCATTTCCCGGTCGGCGAAATACAGCGAGCCGGTAACGACGATGACGGCGCCGAGCGGGATGGCCAGCGCCGGCGGCAACAGCCCGCTGGCCACCAGCGCGTAAGCCGGGATGAACACATAGGTGAGGATATCGACCACGAGGTCGAGTACGTCGCCCGACCAGCGCGGCAGCAATTCGGCAACCCGCAGCCGCCGCGCGAAGATGCCGTCGATGCCGTCTATGATCAGCGCGACGCCGAGCCAGACGAACATGCCGGGCCAGTCAGCCCTGACCGCGGCAATTTGCGCCAGCAACGCGCAGGCTGCTCCAAGCGCGGTGAAAATATGCACGGCAAACGCCGCCGCCTGCGGGGCCGAGGTTTTGCCGAAGGGTCCGGTTGAGTTCATTCGCAGGAATTTAACCGCAGATCGTGCGCGAGCCGGCTGTGACTGCTACACTTCGATCATACATGACTGCGGAAGCCCGGTCATTGCAGGTTTGGTTCGTTCATCGGTGAGCAACGCGACGGATAAATACACCGCCGAAGTGGCGGTGATCGGCGGCGGACCGGCTGGTCTCGTCAGTGCGCTGGCGCTTGCTGCGGCGGGCGTCGATACGGTGCTCGTTGCCCCGCCGGCGAAGCCCGATCACCGCACCACGGCGCTGCTTGCCGGCTCGGTCACGGCGCTCGAGACGTTGGGCGTGTGGCAAACGTGCCTGCCGCATGCCGCGGCGTTACGCACGATCCGGCTGATCGACGACACCGCGCGGCTGATCCGCGCGCCGGAGATTTCATTCGATGCCGGCGAAATCGGGCTGGATGCCTTCGGCTTCAATATCGAGAACCGGCATCTTCTTGCGGTGCTCGACGCGCGCGCTACGTCGCTGAAATTGCCGCGTGTCGAAAGCCCGGCGCTGGCGGTCCGCGCCGATGCAACGGGCGTCACCATCGTTCACGGCGCAGGCGAAATCCGGGGCCGGCTCGTCATCGGCGCTGACGGACATCGTTCGCTATGCCGTACGGCGGCCGGTATTACCACGACACGCCGCGCCTATCCGCAGACCGCGCTCACACTCAATGTGAGTCACGCCCGGCCGCACCAAAATGCCTCGACTGAGTTCCACACCGGGAGCGGTCCGTTTACGCTCGTGCCCCTGCCCGGCCGGCGTTCGAGTCTGGTCTGCGTGCTTGATCCGGCCACCGCCGGCGAACTCGCCGCGATGAAGGACAGTGATCTCTCCGCCGAAATCGAACACCGCGCGCACTCGCTGTACGGCAAGATGGCCGTCGAGCCGGGCTGCGGGATTTTTCCGCTCGCGGTCGAAACGGCGGCAGCCTTCGCCGGCGACCGCATCGCGCTGGTCGGCGAAGCCGCGCACGTGGTGCCGCCGATCGGTGCGCAAGGTCTGAACCTTGGCCTGCGCGACGCTGCGACCATCGCCGAACTTGTTGCCGATGCCCGGCGCAATGGACTCGATGTCGGCAGCGCCTCGGTCCTCACCGGCTACGACGCCCAGCGCCGGGCCGATGTGACCAGCCGCGCCGTGGCAGTCGATCTTTTGAACCGCAGCCTGCTGACGGATTTCCTGCCCGCCCAGGGGATACGCGGTCTATCCGCCTTCCTTGTTGATCGCATCGGCCCGCTGCGCCGCGCGCTGATGCGCGAGGGCGTGATGCCCGCCGCCTCCCAGCCCCGCATGATGCGCGGCGAGATGGTGTGAATGCCGCCGTTTCCGCAGGCACGTCTTGCCGTTAAAAGCGGCTTGGCGGCCCATTGCCGGTCGTCCTACCGTGCCGGTATCGGCTGAGGTTTCCGCATGAAACTGCCGCGTAATTTCTTCAAGCCGCTGGCGATCGGCGCGCCTGCTCCGTTGCGCGAACTGCCGCCGCGGCTCGAGCGGATGATCCATTTCGTACCGCCGCACAACGAGAAGGTGCGCGCGCGCGTGCCGGACCTGGTGCGCCAGGTCGACGTCGTGCTCGGCAATCTCGAAGACGCCATTCCCGCCGACGCCAAGGAAGCGGCGCGCCGAGGCTTCATCGCCATGGCCAGGGCTTGCGACTACGGCGACACCGGCTTGTGGACGCGCATCAATGCACTGAACTCGCCGTGGATGCTCGACGACATCACCGAGATCGTCGCCGCCGTCGGCAACGCGCTCGATGTTGTCATGCTGCCAAAGGTCGAAGGCCCCTGGGACATCCACTATCTCGATCAGCTTCTAGCGCAGCTCGAGGCGAAACACGCGGTCACGAAGCCGATCCTGATCCACGCCATTCTCGAAACCGCCGAGGGCGTCAACAACGTTGCTGACATCGCGGCCGCTTCGCCGCGCATGCACGGCATCAGTCTCGGCCCGGCGGACCTTGCGGCGTCGCGCGCGATGAAGACGACGCGCGTCGGAGGCGGCCATCCCGACTACAAGGTGCTCGCCGATGCCGCGCCGGGTGCCGCAGCCGATGCGCCGCGCGCCGCGTATCAGCAGGACCTCTGGCACTACACGACTGCGAAGATGGTCGATGCCTGCGCCGCCGCCGGCATCAAGGCGTTCTACGGTCCGTTCGGCGACTTCGCCGACAGCGCGGCATGCGAAGCGCAATTCCGCAACGCCTTCCTGATGGGCTGCGCCGGCGCCTGGACTCTGCACCCGAACCAGGTGCCGATCGCCAAGCGGGTATTCTCGCCCGATCCGGCGGAAGTCGCTTTTGCCAAGAAGATCATCGACGCCATGCCGGACGGCAGCGGCGCGGTCATGATCGACGGCAAGATGCAGGATGATGCGACCTGGAAACAGGCCAAGGTCCTGGTCGATCTGGCGCGGCTGGTCGCGGCGAAGGACCCCGATATGGCGTCGCACTATGCCCTATGAAGCCGGCTTGCCGCAGGCTGGCGCTTGCCATAATTGCGCCCCTTGCCTGACCTGTATGGGCGCGGTGTAACCTGCCGGTCGCCATGAACAAGATTCGCAGCGCGAAGTACCAGATCGGCCAGGTGGTCAAGCACCGCTTGTATCCGTTCCGCGGCGTCGTTTTCGATATCGATCCGATCTTCGACAACACCGAGGAATGGTACCAGGCGATCCCCGCGGAAGTGCGGCCGCACAAAGATCAGCCGTTCTACCATCTGTTCGCCGAGAACGATCAGACCGAATACATCGCCTACGTGTCCGAACAGAACCTATTGCCGGACACCAGCGGCGAGCCGTTGCGCCATCCGCAGGTCGCCGAGGTTTTCGTCAAGGACCGTCGCGGCCATTACCGCCAGCGCGCCGCCTCGCTGCACTGATGCGCCAACTTGAATGTTGTTGAAGCTCAGCAAAACCGGCACCAGGTGAATTTTCAGTCCGAGCGCCCTCAGAATCTCGACGTGGACCGGGTCGGCGCTTTCCTGGATGCGCTTGGCCGCGCCGCCCGTTGCGTCGCCGAGCCAATTGCGGCCGATCACGGCAAGCAGGATTTTGCTGCCGCGAAACACGTCCTGGATGTGATCACGATAATCCGCGCCGTAAGGAATGCCGCTGACGTCCATGAAGACGTCGCCGGCGCCGTAGCGCGTCACGAGCTGATCGTAGATGCGGCCGGTGATGTCGACTGAATCGGCCCTGCGGTAGGACAGGCAGATCCGCGGCATCCATCCCCCGCTACTGGCCAATGCTGAAGGTGATATCGGCCGAGCCGATCCGGCCGTCGGTGTCGGCGACGCTGACCCGGATGGTGTGGGTGCCCGGCGGCACTTCGGCGTTTTTGATCTCGATGCCGTCCGGCGTGATGAAGGCCTTGGCGCGCTGGGTCAAATCCACCAGCGGCGTGCGCATATAGGTCAGCAACACCGAATGAGATTGATCGTCGCGCCGCCGTGTCCCGCGAACCTGATTTTCAGGTCGAGCGGCGATTTGATCGTTCCCGCGCCGGGCTGCGGCAAGTCCACCAGCACGGTGGGGCCCCGCGAAATACCGCTCTCGTGGCCGATCGCCGGCGCCGCCGGCAGCGCGGCTTCGACCGGCGTGATCAATTCAAATGCAGCGGCCTGAACAGGCAACAGCGCGGCGGCGATAACCGCGCACGCGCCAATCAAACGGCAAGCCATCCCCCACGTCGGCATGCCCTGAAAATAGAATTCCCGGCCGGAGGACGCAATTGCGTGCGCCACCGGCCGGGAAGAACTCGAAGCCTTAATCTTAAGCCTATTTGCCGGCTTGCGGAGCGGGCGCCGTCGCCCCCGGCGTGCCCTGCTGCTGTTCAAGCTTCTTGCGGGCTTCGTCGGCGCGATGCTGCAATTCGTCCTGCAACTTCTTCTGCTGCTCCTCGAAGACCTTCGGGTCGGTCGGCGGCCCGTCATAGGCCTTGGCGAAATCGTTAAGCGGCAGCACCAGGCTGATCGGCTGGCCGGTTGAATTGATCGCCTGCACGACCAGGCCCTGACCGGACTTCATCTTGGTGATCATGTCGCCGGAGGCGTCGTAGTCCGCCATGCAGCCGTTGGTGAAGCAGATCACGTACGGCGCGGTCATCGGCTGGTTCTGGTCAACGATGACGCGGGTGCCGTAAATCAGCTGCATGCCGAGCGGCAGCGTCACGCGCAGGATTTTCTTGGGCTCGCCTTCCGGCTCGATCAGCACCGCGGCAACGACCGGCATGCCGGATTCGATGCGGGCATCCTTGCCGGTGAAGCAGACCTGCTTGGCATCGGCTTCCTGGCCCTTGAGGCAGAACTTGGTCCAGGGCGAATAGATCAACTGCACCTGGTCGTTGCCCTGCGCGGGTTGCTGCGCCTGCTGGCCGGGGGCGGGCTGCTGTGCGGCCGGAGCCGCGGGCGCCGGGGCTGCCGGTTTCTTCGCCGCGGCCGCGGCGGGCGGCTTCGGCTTGGCGGCCGGTGCCGGTTGCTGCGCCAGGGCCAGCGTTGCCGAGCCGAGCGCAAACGTGGCGGCGAGCGCTGCGATCCGGGTAAAGGCGGCGAGCGTCCGGCGAACCGGCGCCGACGCGTTCGAATAAGTCATAGGATGTTTCCTTTTTCGTCCTGCCGCCTGCAAATCGAGCCTGATCGATCTGGCTGGTCAGACTTGCCGAATTTCAGACTTGCTTGCCGAACTTCAGACTTGCCCAATTCGGTACTCGATACTGGCTGGAACCGCTGTCGCCGCGCCGTTTTCGAGAGTGCCCCCGATGCGACGGTGCATCGACGCAGAATACGGCAACAGCGTGGTGACGCGGATTTGACATTCATCCCACCCGGCGGCGAACCCGTGAAGCGAATGTCAAATCGGACCACAGGCGGGCGGGATAGCCCAATTGGCCTGCCAGATAAAGCCCGATCCGCGGTCTTTCTCAATCAAGGGCTTATCGGCCGATGCCGCAAAACGGGGTTAGGCTGCCGGCGTGGTAGCTTAAGCCTGCTGCCTTATGGGAATCGGGATCGCCGCCGCGCACCAATGCCAGTTCGACTGAGGGTATTTACCGGTGATGTTCGGGCCGCATTTTGCGGCGCGCTGACCGTTCTGGCGCTGGCCGCGCCCGTAGCCGCCGAACCGGCGCGCGCCATTGCCATGCATGGCGTACCGGCCTTGCCGGACGGCTTTACCGCCCTGCCCTATGTCAATCCCGAGGCGCCGAAGGGCGGCCGGCTGGTCGAAGGCGTGCTTGGCACGTTCGACAGCCTCAATCCGCTGATCGTCCAGGGCCTGCCGCTGCAGCCGATCCGCGGCTACGTGATCGAAAGCCTGCTGGCCCGCTCCTACGACGAGCCGTTCTCGTTGTACGGCCTTCTGGCGCAAACCGTCGAAACCGACGATGCCCGCACCTTCGTCACGTTTGCGCTCGATCCGGCGGCGCATTTTTCCGACGGCACGCCGGTCACCGCCGAAGACGTGGTTTTCTCCTGGCAGCTGCTGCGCGATCACGGCCGGCCGAACTACCGGACCTATTACGCCAAGGTGGCGAAGGCGGAAGCGCTCGACGCCCGCACCGTGCGTTTCGATTTCGCCGACGGCAGCGATCGCGAACTGCCGCTGATCCTCGGACTGATGCCGATCCTGGCGAAGCACGCCATCAACGTCTCGACCTTCGAGAGCTCCAGCCTGGCGAAACCGGTCGGCAGCGGCCCCTATGTCGTGAGCGCCGTCGATGCCGGCAAAAGCGTCACTTTTAAGCGCGATCCGAACTATTGGGGCCGGGCGCTGCCAATCAATCGCGGCCTGTGGAATTTCGACGAATTGCGTTTCGACTTTTATCGCGACGCCAACGCCTATTTCGAAGCCTTCAAGGCCGGCCTTTACGACGTGCGCGCCGAAACCGATCCGGGTCGCTGGCAGACCGGCTACGACTTTCCCGCAGCCCGCGACGGCCGCGTCGTCAAGGAAGCCTTTGCCAGCGGCCTGCCGAAATTCGCCTCCGATTTTATTTTCAACACGCGGCGGCCGGTGTTTGCCGATATCCGGGTTCGCCAGGCCATTGCGCTGTTGTTCGATTTCCAGTGGGTCAACCGCAATTTCTTCTTCAATCTCTATCAGCGCAGCGCCAGCTATTTCGATGACTCTGAATTGTCCGCCTCCCATCGGCCGGCCGACGAACACGAACGCGCTCTGCTGGCGCCGTTCCCTGACGCCGTGCGCCCCGATGTGCTCGACGGCACCTGGTCGCCGCCGGTCAGCGACGGTACCGGCCGCGACCGCAACACCTTGCGCGAGGCGCTCGCGCTGCTGCGTGCCGCCGGCTACGAGTTGGAAGGCACGGCGCTGCGCGACCACACCACCCACCGCCGGCTGGCGTTCGAAATCCTCGTGACCAGCCGCGATGAGGAGCGGCTGGCGCTGACGTTTTCCAGCAACCTCGCCCGCGCCGGCATCAAGGCCGACGTCCGCATGGTCGACGCCGTGCAATACGATCAGCGCCGCTCGACCTACGATTTCGACATGATCGAGTACCGCTGGGAGCAGTCGCTGTCGCCGGGCAACGAACAGTCGTTCTATTGGGGCTCGGCCGCCGCGGACCAGGACGGAACGCGCAATTACATGGGCGTGCGCAGCCCGGCTGTTGACACGATGATCGCGGCGATGCTCAGCGCGCGGGCACGCGGCGACTTCGTCGATGCGGTGCGCGCTCTTGACCGCGTGCTGATCTCCGGCTGTTACGTTGTGCCGTTGTTCTACCTGCCCGCCCAATGGGTGGCGCGCTGGTCCTCTGTCGAGCACCCGGCGCGCACCTCGCTGTACGGTTATCTTCCCGAAACGTGGTGGCGTCAGCCGTAAGCCACGCGGCATACCCGCAGAACCTGCTGGAGAAATGACTTGCCTGAACATCAATTCAAAGGCCGCCGCGAAGATGCCCGCCTTGTCACCGGCCGTGGCCGCTACACCGACGACGCCGAGCTTACCGGCGAAGCCGCGGGCCAGTTCCTGCGCAGCGACCGGCCGCACGCGAAGATCATCAAGATCGACGCGGCCAAGGCGCGCGAGATCAAGGGCGTTGTTGAAATCCTGACTGGCGCCGACTTGGTTGCTGCCGCCTGGAAAGGCCTGCCGGCCATGGCGTTCTTCAAGGGCGTCGGCGGCAGCTCGCTCAATGTGCCGTTTCGCACCGGTCTGGCCCATGAGCGCGTGCGTTTTGTCGGCGAGCCGGTGGCGCTGGTCGTCGCGGAGACCGCAAACATCGCGATGGATGCGGCCGAGCTGATCGAGGTCGAGTACGAAGACCTGCCCGGCTATGTCGAAGCGAGCGAAGCACTCACCGACGGCGCGCAAACGCTGCACGACGGCGTACCGCATAACCTCGCCTTCGAATACGAGTACGGCAGTCAGCAGGCAGCCGACGAAGCGTTCAGCCGCGCCGCCCATGTGGTTCGCGCCGAGGTGCGGGCGCAGCGCATCGCCGGCAATCCGATGGAGCCGAAATCGTGCGCCGCGAAATACGATGCGGCCAGCGACAGTTTCGAGCTTTGGGCGCCGACCCAGGGCACGTCCGACTTGCGCGCCGCGTTGGCGCAGATGATCGACATGCCATTCGAGCGCATCCACATCCATTCCGACGACGTTGGCGGCGGCTTCGGCATCCGCAACGAGGTCTATCCGGAATTTCTTGCGGTCATGATGGCGGCCAAGAAGACCGGCCGCGCCGTGAAATGGCGCGGCACTCGCGGTGAAACCCTGTCCGGCGATCATCACGCGCGCGCCGCCGATCTGTCGGGCGAACTCGCCCTCGACAAGGACGGCCGCTTTATCGGCGTTCGGGTGAAATGGCTGGTGAACCTCGGTGCATTCTGCGCAAGCGCCGGTCCGCTCATTAACACGGTTGCCGCGCCAACCAGCTCCGCGATCAGTCTCTACAACGTCAGCGCCATTTACGGCCGGCACCGGCTGGTTTTCACCAACACCACGCCGACCACCGCCTATCGCGGCGCCGGCCGGCCGAACGTCGCGTATCTTTGGGAGCGGCTGGTTGAGGAAGCCGCCATCGCGACCGGGATCGATGCCGTGAAGCTGCGGCGGCTGAACTTCCTGAAGAAAAAAGCCTTCCCGATGAAGACTCCGACCGGCTCGATGTACGACAGCGCCGACCCGGACCGTCTTCTTAAAGTGGCGCTGGAAGCCGCTGACTGGAAAGGGTTTTCTAAGCGTCTGCGGCAGTCCAAAAAGGCTGGCAAATTGCGCGGCATCGGACTGGCCTTGTTTCTTGAGCCCTCCGGCGGCCTTGGCAAGGAGCAGGTCGAAATCCGTGTCCAGCAGGACGGTCACCTGGCGCTTTATTCGAATGCCGGGCCGTCCGGCCAAGGCCACGAGACGGTATTCCCCGAGCTTGTTGCCCAGGTGCTCGGCTATGACGCCGACAAGATCGATCTGAAGGTCAACGACGCAAACAACCCGAAATTCGCCGGCACCGGCAGCTTCGGCTCGCGTTCGCTGATCAGTCACGGCGGCGCGTTCACTGCGGCAGCCAAGGAAATCGTCGAGAAAGGCCGCAAGCTTGCCGCGGAAGAGTTTGAAGTCAGCGCAAGCGATGTCACGTTCGATAACGGCGCTTACACCGTGGTCGGCACCGACCTGAAAATCACCTTGCAGTCGTTGATCGAGAAGAAGTGGCCGGAGCCGGCGCATCCGCTCGACACCAATACCACCATCGATCTCGCCAGCGCGTTCCCAAGCGGCGCCCACGTCGCCGAAGTCGAGATCGATCCCGACACCGGCGAGCTTGAGCTTCTCAACTACATTGCCGCCGACGATTGCGGCAACATCGTCAGTCACAAACTGGTCGAAGGCCAGTTGCACGGCGGCATGATGCAGGGCATCGGCCAGGTGATCGGCGAACACGTTGTCTACGACAGCAGCGGCCAGCTCGTCTCCGGCAGCTTCATGGACTACTTCATGCCGCGGGCGATGAACGTGGTGCCGACCACATTGATCGATTGCGGCGTGCCCTCGCCGGCCAACGCCCTTGGCGTCAAGGGCGCGGGTGAGGCCGGCGCTACCGGCTCGGTACCGGCGCTTGCCAACGCCGTGCTCGACGCGCTCAAGGCCGTCAATGTCCGCAACATCGAGATGCCGTACACGCCGGACCGCATCTGGAGCGCGATCCACCGGCACTAATGCCGCGAAAGTCCGGCAGCCGTATTGACGGGGCGTTAACAGCGCAACGGCTATGGTCGGGCGTCTTTGTCCCGCGTTTGCGTTGAGTCGGTTTCTGTAGAGCCATGGCCCTGCAAGGTACGTTTGTTGTTGTCGGCGATGGTGCTGATGTTGTCGCCGGCCTGCGCGCCGCGGGGGCTTTTCCCGTCATCGAGACCAACTGGGCGGACGCGCCAAAAGCGCTGCCGTCGGTCGAGCCGGAAGCCATCGTGCTCGCCGAGCCGTGTCCGGACGACCGATCCGCTTTCGGACTGTCGCGGGCGCTGACCGAATTGCGCAAGAAGAGCGGCGGCGCCATCACGCCGGTCATCGCCCGTTGCGCCGACGATATGCCGCTCCTGCCGCCCGATGCGCTGGGCATTGCCGCGAGCGCCCCGGTCGAGCGGATCGGGCGCCGGTTGTCCTCCGTGCTGCGGATCCGCGCGCTGCACGGCACCGTGCTTCGCCGCACCAACACGCTCGCCTCGCGCGGCCTGCTGCCGCCCGAACTGAAAGGCGCCGATCCGCTGAACGATGCGATCGTGCTGCTGGTCGGCCGCGGCCGCTCCTATCCCGAATTATCCGTGGCGCTCGGCGAACATGTCGGCGTCATCGGCGCGCTAAGCGCCGAACGCGCGGCGCGCGCGCTCAGCGCCCGCGACGTCGACGGCATGGTGATCGGCGACGGCTTCAGCCCGAAAGTGGTCGAGGCGCTGCTGGCGGCGCTGGCCGACGACGTGCGGTTCCGCGACCTGCCGATCGCCGTGCTCGGCGGCCAGTTCGGCAGCAATGCCAATGTCGTCGAGCCGTATTGCCTCGACCTCGCCAATCTTGAACGCGTCACCGGCGGCAGTGCGCGCCTGGTCGAACGCTTCCTGCCCTATGTGCGGATGCACGCGCTCGGCCAGCGGCTGCGCCGCATGCTGGTGTCGCTCGACGCCAAGGGCATGATCGATCCCGATACCGGGCTGCTGGCGCAGGACGCGTTCTGGCGCGACCTCAATCGCGCCGTCGACGAAGCAGAAAAGCGCGGTGTCGGCTTGTCCATCGCGCGGTTCTCGTTCGGGCAAAGCGATCGCCGCACCAGCCTCGATGCGGCGCGGCTGGTGGCGCGGCTGGTGCGCCAGGTCGATTTCGCCTGCCGCGAGGCCGACAATTCGATCTTCGCGGTGTTCACCGAGACCGATCTGCGCTCCGCCCACGTCATTGCGCGGCGGATCGCCAGTGTCCTGAAAAACACCATGGTGACGGCCGGCGACAAGCGCGACGGCATTGCCACCGACGTGACGCTGGCCACGCTCAAACCAAAGGACAGCGTCAACTCCCTGATTGCACGCGTGGTCGGCGAAGCCGTCGGACGGTGAGTTTTATTTGGAATTGTGGAATTTCTTTAGTTGCGGGTTCTGCTAAACTCCCGCCGGAACGATTGACCCGTTACCGAGGGACTGGTCATGGCCGAGGATGATCTTGCCGACAATGAAGTGCCGACAGTCCACGTCGACGTCGTCTCCGACGTCGTCTGCCCGTGGTGCTATATCGGCAAGCGCCGGCTCGAAGGCGCCATGGCGCTGACGCCGGGCATCGACGTCGAAGTCAATTACCGGCCGTATTTCCTCAATCCGTGGATTCCGCGCGAAGGCATCGACCGGCTGACCTATCTCGAGACCAAGTTCGGCTCCGCCGAGCGCTACAGCGCGATCGCCGAGCGCGTTGCCGCCGCTGCGGCGATGGAAGGCCTGGTCTACAATCCGCAAAAGATGAACCGGCAGCCCAATACGCTCGACTGCCACCGCCTGATCCTGTGGTCGCGCGGCGTCACCGATCCGGCGCGCATGAAACAAAAGCTGATGGATCTCTATTTCGCCGAAGGCGGCGATCTCAGCGATCCGAAAGTGTTGATCCAGGCCGCGGCCGATTGCGGCATGGATGGCGATCTGGTCCGCCGCCTGCTCGCCAGCGACGCCGACGTCGATCGCATCGAGGGTGAAGCCAACAGCGCCAAGGAAGCCGGCATCGACGGCGTGCCCTGCTTCATCTTCGGCGGCAACGCGATCGTCACCGGCGCGCAGTCGCCGGACTATCTGGCTAACGCCATCCAGCGCGTCGCCGGACGCCACGCGCGCGTCGGCGCGTAGCCGGACTATGCCGCGAGCCAGGCGGCGGGATCGGTCTGCCCGCTCAGGTGCCGGCTGCCCCAGTTGCGGATGCTGTCGATCACCGGAATGAAGCTCTGGCCCTTGCGCGTGAGCTTGTATTCGACCTTCGGCGGCACCACGCCGTAGTCCTTGCGTTTGATCAGGCCGAAAGCGGTCAATGCCTTGAGCTCGCGGCTGAGCACCCGCGGCGCGATTTCGGCGCTGCCGTCGAGGCCCTGCAACAGTCCGCTCCTGATCTCGCCGTAGCGCCGCGGCCCGTCCTTCAGATCCCACATGATCCGCAGCTTGTATTTGCCGCTGATCATTTTCTGGAATGCCGCCACCGGGCAGCCGTGCCCGCGCTTGCCTGTCCTATCCGGCATCGCCGCCTCCGTCCTTACGGTCGCTTGGTCCAAGAATGTCTATACTATCATTTTTGTCCATACTTGTGAGTCCGCTCCTGCACGCTCAAGTTTTCGGCAGCACACAGGAGCCCCCATGAAACAGTTCATGATCCGCTATCGCCGCCAGAACGCCGACGCCGAAGTCTGGCACCGCGAGATCGCGCAATTCATCGCCGCGGTCGACGCCGACCCGGAGTTGCGTGGCCGGATCGGCTACCGGGTCATGCGGCTCGGCGACGGCGACGACTATCTGCACGTCGCCTCGCCGGCCGACGACGAGGCGGTCAAGACGCTGCAATCGCGCGACTTCTTCAAGCGCTATAACGAGCGCGTACGGGCCGTGGCTGCCGACGGCAAGGTCGACGTGACTAGGCTCGAACTCATCGGCGAGACGAACGGACGCGCTTAAGCCCCCTGTGATTGCTTGGTCGCGAAGCCTGCCACCGGACTTGATCCGGTGGCTCCTCGCAATGACGGGCCGTCCCGTTCTCACAGTGCGCTTTCGCTGTGCGGTTACCACGATTGGCGATGGTTTTGCCTCACCGCAGCCGTGCCTTGAAGAAGTCGCATTGAACGAGTATACGGACGGAATCGATCATTGGCCGAACGACTGGGCCGCTTCGCCTCGACCATGACGGGCGCGCACGTTTCAGAACCTTCTCCAAAATCGACAAACCGGGACGACGGCCGCAACAACATTGCGCGCCGCTTTCCCTTGTGTGCACCGTCAACGAAAGGACAATTCCATGAATAAGGGCACCGTGAAGTGGTTTAACAACCAAAAAGGCTTTGGCTTCATTCAGCCGGAGGGCGGCGATAAGGACGTCTTCGTTCATATCAGCGCGGTCGAACGCGCCGGCATGAGCACCCTCAATGAGGGCCAGAAGGTTTCCTTCGACATCGTCGAAGACCGCCGCAGCGGCAAGTCGTCAGCCGACAATCTGCGCGCCGTCTAAGGCGTCCGCGCAAAAAGCCATAGCGCTCTGACCACGGATGTACTGGCAGAGCTTCTGGTTTGGAGTCCCGCCACCGCTTTGCCGGTGCGCGGGACTTGTTGTTTGATGATAGTGTGGGCGCATGAAGTATCTGGCCGCCCTCATATGCACTTGGCTTGCGGCCACAGTCCCCGCCATCGCCCAATCGCTGCAAACCTTCCATTGCACCGGCGAACCGGACATCGCCTGGGCGCAGCAGATCGCCGGATGCTCCGAGGCGATTACGTCGCGCGCCTTCGCCGGCCGCGAACTGGCACCGGCCTACAAGAACCGCGGCAAGGCCTATTACTTCACCAAGGACTACGACCGCGCGATTGCCGATTACACCGACGCGATCAAGCTCGATCCGGCGTTCGCCCATGCTTTCAACGACCGCGGCGCGGCGTATCGCGCTAAGGGCGATTATGACCACGCCATCGCCGACTACGACCAGGTTCTAAACTCGATCCGCTGGATGCGGAAGCGTTCAAGAACCGCGGCACCGCCTACGGCCTGAAGGAAGACTACAGCCGGTCCATCACCGACTACGATCGGGCCATCACGCTGCGGCCGAAAGACCGATCCGAATTTCGCGCTCGCGCTGTACTGGCGCGGCACGCTGAAGAAAAATCAGGGCGATGCGGCGGGCGGCGACGCCGACCTGGCCGCCGCGGCGAAGCTCGATCCGGGTTTGGGCGGGCCGTAGCCGTCGACGGCCATGGACGTCATGCCCTGCTTTATGCCGGGCATCCACGTCTTCTTTTTTTAACTTAAAGACGTGGATGGCCGGGACGAGCCCGGCCATGACGATTAACGAAGCTCGCGGCATCCCAGCATGGACCACCGGGTCATAGACGAGCCAGCGGGACCGCGCGAAGTCGCGCGTCCCGATGACAGGCTCCGCGCCGCCGTTCTTTGAACGGCTATGCCCGGTGACAGGACAAAGCTGAGCCGCAGCGCCTGGCTTGCTTAGAACAGGTTTGTTCGCCCTACGCTCTCATCCGCGACAGCGCCGACCTGTCGTTGCCGGCTTCGGCCAGTGACACGCCGCATTCGCCGCAGCGGTAGATGCGTACGTCCGTCAGGCTGTCCGGCTGCGGCTCAACGGGCACGATGTGCATCGATCGCCCGCAGTTCGGGCAAAGCGGACGGGCTGCGACCGGGACACCGGCCGGACGGGACAGGTTCTGCATGGTCAACATCGGGATACCTCATGACGCTCACGCACGTTCTAAATCCAGCGCGTTCTTAAACGCCCGATTGGAATTCAAACGCCCGTTTGAGACGGGCTCGCGCCCGAAATAGGGAAATCTCGTGATTTTCGGGGGGTGTGGCGCTGATCGAGCCCCGGCCTCACGCCAGCCCTGACCATGAAACCATTGCAATGTTCGAACCTTAGGCGAAGCCAGACGACAGATAGAAAAGGAGAACCAGGATGAAAACTCTCCTGATCGGCGTTGCCATGCTTGCTTCGGTCATCTCCGCGCAGGCCGATACGTCCACCTATGTCTGGCTGGGCAAGGGTCAGTGGACGAACGAAACCCTCCAGGCCACCGCTCAGGTCTGTGACCGGAAATATGGCGCGGTCCAGAATGGCGAGGTGACATCCTCACGTTACAAGAACTGCATGTTGCAACAGCATTGGCGGTATCAAAGCACGGCGCGCGAGACCATCGATCCCGATACGGGTATGAACTGTCACGACGAAGGTGGCTGGTCGGTTTGCGTGCCGCCAACCGGGACCGTGCATTACCAGAACCGGCACGGCCTCAACTGCACACGGACAGGCATCGTGTCGGTGTGCTCGAATCTCTGAGGAACCACCGTTCTTTGAACGGCCAAGCCGGTAGTGAAGAGCGGCAAGAGTGATCGCAAGCGACCTTCTGGATCGTTTCGAGAGCGTGGTGACGGCTTGCTGCAAGATGCCGCTGCCGAAAAGGCGAGTTAATGGCTTGCGCGGGATGATTCGTTGTGGCCGCAGCCCTGATTTTTAACGGCGGCTCGCCGGCCGATCCTTGGAACCTGCTGGCATGGCGGCGTGGCACGGAAATCATACGGTCGGTTGGCATCGAAGCGAATGAAGAGGCGCTGCTCTGTCGCCTTCGTTCCGATATTTCAAGAAGGAATTGCGGTGTCCTGGTCTTCGCTGTTCGAAGCTGCTAATGCGACTACACCGGTGGCGGCTTGGGGTGCGATCAATTCTTTGTTTTTATCAAGATGAGCAAAAAAGAACGCATACACATCAGCATCGCCTATGATTAAACCCACTTGATTGTTCGCTTTTAGGATCTGCACGAGTTGTTCCGCCTGAGTTGAGGAGAACTGGGAGGCACTAAGGCTCGACCGCCGTTCCATCTATCTGATGCACGGCCCCTCGCGCGACGAATGGGAACACCGCATCCCAGCGCTGGAAGAACTTCGCTACTCGGTGACGTTTCGGATGTTGCGGGACAAAGACGTCATCATGTGGTCTGAGAGCTGATGGGCCCTCGTTTCGTGATGCTTTATGCCGGGCATTGACTGACGTCTTGCTTTGCAGTTCGAAAACGTGGATGGCCGGGACAAGCCCGGCCATGACGCGTACATGAGCTTAGGCTGCTTCGACCTTGATAAAATCAAAAGCTATAAGCTCCATAAACAACTGCATACCGATAGAAGCCAGCTGGCCTTCTTGAAAAGTGATATATCCAAGATCCTGATAATCAGACGCGAAATTCACGCCCTCTTCTTTTAAAATGATTATCTTCTTTCCCCAAATCATACTTCCAGCGCCAAGCTCAAACACAACGTTTTCACTAGGCCGCCAAACCGACTTGCCGTTGGCGTCTGAAGGCTACGCCGCCTTCTTCCCCTTCTCGGCAATCGCCACCAGTGAGCGCAGCACCTCTGCCGCGCCCTTGAGCCGCTGCTCCGCGGTTTCCCAGTCATCCATCAGCACGACTTTCTGATCCGGCCGCACGCGGGCGAGCGGGGCCTGGTCGCGGATGAAGGCGATCAACCCTTCGGGGTTGGCGAAGATGTTGTCGCGGAACGACAGCACCGCGCCTTTCGGGCCGACGTCGATCTTCTCGACATTGGCGTGGCGGCACAGGGCCTTGATGGCGATGACCTGCAACAGGTGCTCGACCTCCTGCGGCAGCGGGCCGAAGCGGTCGACCAGCTCGGCGCCGAACGCCTCGATGTCGCGGTCCTGCTCGATCTCGGCAAGGCGGCGATAGAGCGCGAGCCGCACCGGCAGGTCCTGAACGTAGTCTTCCGGAATCAGCACCGGCGTGCCGACGGTGATCTGCGGCGACCAGCGGTCGGCGACCGGCTCGCTGATGCCGGCCTTCAGGCTGACCACCGCCTCTTCCAGCATCTGCTGGTACAGCTCATAGCCGACTTCCTTGATGTGGCCGTGCTGCTCGTCGCCGAGCAGGTTGCCGGCGCCGCGGATGTCGAGATCGTGCGAGGCGAGCTGGAAGCCGGCGCCGAGCGTGTCGAGCGATTGCAGCACCTTGAGGCGGCGCTCCGCCTGCGGCGTGATCTTGCGCACCGCCGGCAGCGTCAGCAGCGCATAGGCGCGCAGCTTGGCGCGCCCGACCCTGCCCCGTAATTGATAGATTTGGGCCAGCCCGAACATGTCGGCGCGGTGCACGATCAGCGTGTTGGCGGTCGGAATGTCGAGGCCGGATTCGATGATGGTGGTCGAGAGCAACACGTCGAACTTGCCGTCGTAGAACGCGGTCATGATGTCTTCGAGCACGGTCGGCGCCATCTGGCCGTGGGCGACGGCGACCTTCACTTCCGGCACAGTCTTGTCGAGGAAGGTCTTGGACTCGGCGAGGTCCTCGATGCGCGGGCAGACATAGAACGACTGGCCGCCGCGATAGCGTTCGCGCAGCAGCGCCTCGCGCACCACCACGGCATCGAACGGTGACACGAAGGTGCGCACGGCGAGCCGGTCCACCGGCGGCGTGGCGATGATCGACATTTCGCGCACGCCGGACAGCGCCAGTTGCAGCGTGCGCGGGATCGGCGTCGCGGTCAGCGTCAGCACATGCACCTCGGCGCGGAGAGCTTTGAGCTTCTCCTTGTGGGCGACGCCGAAGTGCTGCTCCTCGTCGACCACGATCAGGCCGAGATCCTTGAACTTGATGCTCTTTCCGAGCAGCGCATGGGTGCCGACGACGATGTCGATCTTGCCGTCGGCGAGGTCTTTTTTGGTCTGCGCCAGCTCCTTCGCCGTCACCAGCCGCGAGGCTTGCGCGATGTTGACCGGATAGCCACGGAATCGTTCGGTGAAGGTCTTGGTGTGCTGGCGCGCGAGCAGCGTGGTCGGTACCACGACCGCGACCTGTTTGCCGTTCATCGCCGCGATGAAGGCGGCGCGCAACGCGACTTCGGTTTTGCCGAAGCCGACGTCGCCGCAGATCAGCCGGTCCATCGGCCGGCCGGAATTGAGGTCGTTGAGCGTTGCGGCGATCGAGGCGAGCTGGTCGTCGGTCTCCTCGTACGGGAAGCCGGCGCAGAATTCGTCGTAGGCGCCGGGCTGTACGGCAAGCTTCGGCGCTTCGCGCAACAGCCGCTCGGCGGCGACCTTGATCAGTTCGCCGGCGATCTCGCGGATGCGGTTCTTCATCCGCGCCTTGCGCGACTGCCAGGCGCCAGAGCCGAGGCGGTCGAGATCGACGTGGGAGCCTTCGGCGCCGTAGCGCGACAGCAGTTCGATGTTCTCGACCGGCAGGAACAGCTTGTCGCCGCCGGCATAATGGATTTCCAGGCAGTCGTGCGGCGCGCCGGCGGCCTCGATGGCGCGCAGCCCTACGAAGCGGCCGATGCCGTGGTCGACGTGAACGACCAGATCGCCGGCGGCGAGGCTGGTCGCCTCGGTGATGAAATTCTCGGCGCGTTTCGACTGGCGGCGGCCGCGCACCAGCCGTTCGCCGAGGATGTCCTCCTCGGTGATCAGCGCAACGTCGGCAGTCTCGAAGCCGGAATTGATGCCGAGCACGGCGAGCGCGGTTTCGTGCCGCCCGAGCGACAATGTCTGCGGCCAGGAGTCGACGGTCTTCAGGTTGACCAGCTTGTGCTCGGCCAAGACGTGCGACATCCGCTCGCGCGAGCCTTCGCTCCACAGCGCGATCACGGTGCGCTTGCCGGCGGCCTGCAGCGCGTTGACGTGGCGGGTGACGGCCTCGAATACGTTGGCATTCGCCGCCCGTTCGGCGGAGAAGTTGTGGCCGGCATGCGCGCCGATGTCGATGACGTTGGCGGCTTCCGGTTCGGCGAACGGTGTCAGCTTCGCCAGCGCTGAATCCTCGAGCCGCTGCTTCCATTCGCCCTCGGCGAGATACAGCCGGTCCGGCGGCAGCGGCTTATAGGGCGCACCGCCGCCCGATTGATCCTGGGTGTCCTTGCGCGCCTGATAATAGTCGGCGATCTGCTCGAGCCGCTCATGGGCGGCTTCTTCGGCGAGCGGTTCCAGCGCAACTGGCGTGTCGCGCAGATAATCGAACAGCGTCTCCATCTGCTTGTGGAACAGCGGCAGCCAGTGCTCCATGCCGGCATGGCGGCGGCCTTCGCTGACCGCTTCGTAGAGCACGTCATCCGGCGTCGCCGCGCCGAACGCCGCGACATAACCGGTGCGGAACAGTCGGATGGTGTCGGAGGTGAGCTGGAACTCCGCCATCGGTACCAGGTTGAGCGCGCGCAGGTCGCCCGAGGTGCGCTGGCTGTCCGGATCGAAGGTGCGGATCGATTCCAGTGCGTCGCCGAAGAAATCGAGCCGCACCGGCTCGCCCATGCCCGGCGCGAACAGGTCGATGATGCCGCCGCGGATCGCGTAATCGCCGGGCTCGCGCACCGTCGAGGCGCGGTTGAAGCCGTTGAGCTCGAGCCATTGGGTGATGCCAGCCATCGGCAGCACGTTGCCGGGCGCGGCGGCGAGCGATTGTTTGGCGATCAGCTCACGCGCCGGCACGCGCTGCAGCACGGCGTTGACGGTGGTGAGCAGCACGGCAGGCTTGTCCCTGCCTTGCACGCGGGCCAGCTTCGCCAGCGCCGTCATGCGTTGCGCCACGATGCCGGCGTGCGGCGACACCCGGTCGTACGGCAGGCAATCCCAGGCCGGGAATTCCAGCACCTCGATCTCGGGCGCGAAAAAGCCGAGCGCCCGCGCCAGCATCGCCATGCGCGGCCCGTCGCGACAGATCACCACGATCGATATCGCCGGCGGTGATGCGCCGGCGGCGATGGCGCGGGCGAGATCGGCGATGACCAGCCCTTCCGCGCCGTCGGCAATGCCGGCGAGCGTCAGCGACTTGCCCGGTTTGAGCAATTTTGCCGGGGATTGCGGCGACGATTGTGCAGGCATTGGCGCCGTCACCGTTCCTTGCGGCCCTGGTGATGAAATGTCTTGAGGTCGCGCAGCACCGCGGTGTCGTGGTCGACCGGAGCGGTGGCCTCGCCGCTGACCCAGGCATAGAGCTCGGAATTCGGCACCTCGATCAGTCGCTCGAAGTCGTCGAGCGCGCCGGTGTCGAACTTGTCGATATAGGCGTCGGCAAAACGGCCGACGATCAGATCGGTTTCGCGCACGCCGCGCCGCCACGCCCGGAACAGCAGCCGTTTGCGCCGTGCGTCCAGTCCCTCGCTCGATCTCTCGGTCATTATCGTTCCAGATTGATGCACAACGCCAAAAGCCCGGACGTCGCCGGGCGTGGGGTATATAGAGGGCGACAGACGGATTGTCAGCCGGCCTTTACCGTCACCCTGAGGTGCGAGCGCAAGCGAGCCTCGAAGGGCGACGGCCCGGGCCGTGCATCCTTCGAGGGCCGCTTCGCGGCCACCTCAGGATGACGGTAAATAACGTCATGCGCCCGCAGATTCTCAACCCGCTGTTTGCCTCCGTGTCGGTGCTGTCCGGCATCGGGCCGAAAATGGAGAAGCTGTTCGCGCGCCTGCTCGGGCGCGACGATGAGGCGCCGCGCATCATCGACCTGCTGTTCCACATGCCGGCCGGCTTCGTCGACCGGCGCAACCAGCCGAAACTCTCGGACGTGACGCCGGACACCGTGGTCACTGTCGCCGTCACGGTCGAGCGGCACCGTCCGCCGCCGCCGGGCCGCCGCCGCATCCCCTACAACATCGAAACCAGCGACGACACCAACACGCTCACCATCACCTATTTCAACGGGCGGAAGGACTATCTGGAGAAGCTGTTCCCGAAAGGCGAGCTGCGTTACGTCTCAGGCGTCGCCACGCTCTACGACGGCCATCTCCAGATGGTGCATCCCGACCGCGTCGTCACCGCCGACGAACTGTCGAAGCTGCCGCTGCTCGATCCGGTCTATCCGCTCACCGAAGGCCTGCACGCGCTGACCGTCAGCAAGGCGATCAACAACGCGCTGGAGCGGCTGCCGACGCTGCCGGAATGGCAGGAGCCGGCCTGGCTCAAGCGCAACAATTTCCCCGCCTTCGCCGACGCGCTGACCACCGTTCATCGCCCGCAATCGCCGGATGATCTCGATCCGTCAGGCCCGGCGTGGTCGCGGCTCGCCTACGACGAACTGCTGGCGGGGCAACTGGCGCTGGCGCTGCTGCGCTCCAAGATGCGGCAGCGGCCCGGCCATGGCACGTCGTCCGAAGGCCTGTTGCGCCAGCGTATAGTCAAGGCGCTGCCCTACGCGCTGACGCCATCACAGGAGCGCGCCGTCACCGACATCATCGCCGATCTGGCGCAGCCGAACCGGATGTTGCGGCTGCTCCACGGCGACGTCGGCTCAGGCAAAACCGTGGTGGCGCTCCTTGCCGCCGCGACCGTGATCGAGGCCGGGCGGCAGGCCGCGCTGATGGCGCCGACCGAAATTTTGGCGCGGCAGCATTTCGCCACCATCGAGAAATTCGCCAAGGCCGCCGGCATCCACGTCGCCATCCTGACCGGCCGCGAGCGCGGCAAGGAGCGGCCGGATATCCTCGCCGGCCTTGCCGCCGGCGACATCGATCTGGTCGTCGGCACCCACGCGCTGTTCCAGGACGACGTGGCGTTCCGCGACCTGGCGCTCGCCATCGTCGACGAGCAGCACCGCTTCGGCGTGCATCAGCGGCTGGCGCTGGCGCGCAAGGGCGAGTCCGTCGATCTCCTGGTGCTCACCGCGACGCCGATCCCGCGCACGCTGGTGCTGACCTATTTCGGCGACATGGATATTTCCGAGCTGCGGGAAAAACCCGCTGGCCGGCAGAAGATCGATACTCGCACCGTCCCGCTGGAGCGGCTGTCCGAAGTCATCGACGCCGTGGCGCGCGCCATCGACGAAGGCCGCCGCGTCTACTGGGTCTGCCCGCTGGTCGAGGAGTTCTGAGCTCACCGATCTCGCCGCCGCCGAGCAGCGCTACAAGGCGTTGCAGAAGCGGTTCGGCGATGCGGTCGACCTGATCCACGGCCAGATGCGCGGCGCCGACAAGGATCGCGCCATGGAGCGCTTCGCCGCCGGCGAAACGCGGCTTCTGGTCGCCACCACCGTCATCGAAGTCGGCGTCGATGTGCCGGAAGCGACTGTCATGGTGATCGAGCACGCCGAGCGGTTCGGGCTCGCGCAATTGCATCAGTTGCGCGGCCGCATCGGTCGCGGCAGCGAGCAATCGACCTGTCTCCTGCTCTACAAGGGCCCGCTCGGCCCGACCGCGAAAGCACGGCTCGCCATTCTGCGCGAAACCGACGACGGCTTTCGCATCGCCGAGGAAGATTTGCGGCTGCGCGGCGAAGGCGATGTGCTCGGCACCCGGCAGAGCGGCATGCCCGGTTTCCACCTCGCGCGGCTGGAATTCCACGGCAAGCTATTGCCGGCGGCGCGCGACGACGCGGCGCTGGTGCTGTCGCGCGATCCGCAGCTCAAGACCGGACGCGGCGAAGCCTTGCGCGATCTGCTCTATCTGTTCGCGCGCGACGAGGCGATCAGGCTGCTCGGCGCCGGCTAGACCGCTTCGTGCGCCTTGACGCGGTGGCGGGTGTCTCTGCTCTCATGCGGGAGCGGATCGGCGCCGAAGCTGTTGTAGCCGTGGCTGCCTTGGGTGGTGAACCACACCAGCAGCGCGATCCAGCCAACGATCGGCACAAAATAAAGGAACAGCCACCAGCCACTGCGGCCGACGTCGTGGAGCCGCCGCGCGCCAACCGCGATGCTTGGCACCAGCGTCACCAGCCAGAAGATCGACGTCAGCGGGCCGCCGCGCCAGCCGATGCCGAAATCGAATATTTCAGCGATCAGGCCCGCGACTACTAGAAAAAGCTGCCAGTACCAGAACTCCGACCGTGCCGCCCGGCCGGCAAAAGTGGCGTACTTGGCCAGACAGGACTGCACCGCCTGCTGAAAGTTCATGATGTCCTCGAAAGCCCCGGATTTCCCTACGGGCTTAGTCGGAGGAACGGTGCCCGGGGTTCAACGGCGTTGCAGTGCCCGTGCGAAGCAGCTACGCCGTCGGGACCGGTCCGAAGCGATTGCGTCCTTCGGTACCCGGGAAGCAGAACCAGACCAGCAGAGCGATGGCGCCAATGCCGGTCAATGTCAGCAACAGCCACCAGCCGGTGCGATCCATGTCGTGCAGCCGCCGCGCCCCCACGGCAATGCCGGGAAGCGCGATCGCCAGACCGAAAATGCTGCTGATCGGCGACGGGCCACTCGCACTGAAGCCGAGAACGGAGGTATCGAGGATCAAGGCCACCAGGCTGCCAAGCGTCCCGAACAGCACCCAGTACCAATATTCCGGGCGCCCGGATCGTCCGGAAAACGTCGCATACTTGGTGAAACAGCTTCGGACCGCTTGCTGAAAGGTCATGGTCGCCTCAACATCTACTGTCCCACCGCGCTTGGGTCGGCGCGGCGGGCTCGCCGGTTCATTACGGCCTGATCAGCCTGCCGGCGTCAGGTCGGGACCGTAGCGGTTCGGGCCCTGGGTGCCGCGGAAGCAGAACCAGACGATGAGAACGAAGGCGCCGATCCCGGTCAAGGCGATCAATAGCCACCACGCGGTGCGGTCCATGTCGTGCATGCGCCGCGCGGCGAGCGCGAGGCTCGGCAGAAAGCTCACGAGGTCGAAAATGCCGTTCAGCGGCGACGCGCCGCTGCTGATACTGTAACCGAACAGTGCGGAATCGAGGATGGCGGTGACGCCGCCGCCGATCACGCAGAACAAAATCCACAGCCAATATTCCGAACGGAAAGCCCGTCCGGAAAAGGTCACGTATTTGGCAAAGCCCGACTTGATCGCGTCCATGAAACCCATGGCAGCCCCCCCGGCAATCTATCGACGGGTGCAGACTACCAGATCGCCGCGGCGGACGCCGGGCCTATTTTGCCGAGACGCGCGCCGTATCGCGGGCCGCTTGCGCGGCACGCGCCGTTGCCGCAAGCTTCGCCAGGTGCTTTTGCGGATCGTCGCCGCCCGGCTGAATTACGCCCGCCGAGATAATGAGCTGCATGGCCTGCTCGACGGTGATGTCGAGGTCGATCACGTCGCGCCGCGGCACGTAGAAGAAAAATCCGGTGGTCGGGTTCGGCGTGCACGGCAGGAACGCCGAGACATGCTCGCCGTCCGGCAGCCGCGCCGCGATCGGTTTTCCGGGCGCCTGGGTCAGGAACACCAGCGACCACATCCCCGGCGACGGAAACTCGACCAGGCCGACGTGGCGGAAGCTCGTTTCAGAGCTCGAGAAAAGCGTCTGGAAAATCTGTTTCACCGTGCGATAGATCGGGCGCACGATCGGCATGCGGTTGAGCAGGCCGTCGCCGAAACCGACAAGCCGGCGCCCGACAAAATTGGCGGTCAGGAAGCCGAGCAGTGTCAGCGCGGTGAATGCGAAGATCAGCCCGAGACCCGGAATGTTGAACGGCAGATAGGCGTCCGGGTGGTAGGTCGACGGGATCAGCGGCCGCACCAGGTTGTCCACCCAGGTGACGAACCACCAGATCAGCCACGCGGTGATCGCGACCGGCCCGGCTACGATCAAACCGGTCAGAAAATAGGTCCGGATCCTGCTGATCAGGCCCGGCGTGGCTTTTGCCGCGCTCGACGGCCCAATTCCGCCTGTTGGGTTGTAGTCCGACATAGTGTTCGCTCGCACCCCACGCGAATAACCGGCGCCAAAGTATATAGGAACGGTTCGCCGCGCGCACAGCGGCGGCGCGGTTGTCGCGGTGTGATTATTCCACCGTTACCGATTTCGCCAGATTGCGGGGCTGATCGACGTCGGTGCCCATTTGCACCGCGGTGTGATAGGCGATGAGTTGCACCGGAACCGCGTAAAGCAGTGGCGCGACCGTCGCCGGCACCGTTGGCAGTACCAGCGTCGCCATCGTCTGCACGTTCGCCGCGCGCGCGCCTTCCGCATCGGTCAGCAGGATCAGCCGGCCGCCGCGCGCGGCGACTTCCTGCATGTTGGAAACGGTTTTCTCGAAAATCTGGTCGTGGGGAGCAATCACGATCACCGGCATGGTCTCGTCGATCAGCGCGATCGGGCCGTGCTTGAGCTCGCCGGCGGCATAGCCCTCGGCGTGGATATAGGAGATTTCTTTCAGCTTCAGCGCGCCTTCGAGCGCCAGCGGGTAACTGGTGCCGCGGCCGAGATAAAGCACGTCGCGGCATTTCGCGAGATCGCGGGTCAATTGCTCGATCTGCGGCTCGAGCGCCAGCGCCGTCGCCATATGCCGCGGCACTTCGATCAGGGCGTGGACAAGCTTCTTTTCGTCGGAATCGGACAGCACGCCGCGCGCCTTGCCGGCGCCAACCGCCAGCGCCGCCAGTGCCGCGAGCTGGCAGGTGAAGGCCTTGGTCGAGGCGACGCCGATTTCCGGTCCCGCCAGCGTCGGCATCACCGCCGCGCTTTCGCGCGCGATGGTCGAGGTCGGCACGTTGACGACAGACAATGTGTGCTGCCCGTGCTCGCGCGCATAGCGCAACGAGGCCAGCGTGTCGGCGGTTTCGCCGGACTGCGAGACGAAGATCGAAAGCCCGCCGGCGCCAAGCGGCGCCGAGCGATAGCGGAATTCGGAAGCGATATCGACTTCGACCGGAAGATTGGCGAACCGCTCGAACCAGTATTTCGCCACCATGCCGGCGTAATAGGCGGTGCCGCACGCCGCGATCGAGATGCGGTCGAGGTCGCGGAAGTCGAACGGCAGCGTCTTTGGCAGCACGATGCGTTCGCTCGCCATGTCGATGTAGCTGGCGAGCGTATGGCCGACGACTTCCGGCTGCTCGTGGATTTCTTTCGCCATGAAGTGACGATGGTTGCCCTTGTCGATCAGCATCACCGATGCTTGCGACTTGAGCATCGCACGTTGCACGACGTCGCCCTGCGCGTCATGGATTTCCGCGCCGGCGCGGGTGACGACGACCCAGTCGCCGTCTTCGAGATAGCTCACGGTGTCGGTGAACGGCGCAAGCGCAATCGCATCCGAGCCGACGAACATTTCGCCGTCGCCGTAACCGATCGCGAGCGGCGAACCCATGCGAGCGCCGATCAGAAGATCGTCTTCGCCGGCGAACAGGAACGCCAGCGCAAACGCGCCGCGCAACCGCGGCAGCGACGCCTTCACCGCTTCGGCCGGCGATTTGCCCCGCGCCATCTCGGCGGAGACCAGGTGTGCGATCACTTCGGTGTCGGTCTCGGTGGTGAATTTCGCTCCCTCGCCCTCGAGCTCGCGGCGCAGCGCGACGAAGTTTTCGATGATGCCGTTGTGCACGACCGCGAGCCGCTCTGTGGCGTGCGGATGCGCGTTGTTCTCGGTCGGCTTGCCGTGGGTCGCCCAGCGGGTGTGGCCGATGCCGATGGTGCCCGACAACGGCTCGCTGGCGAGGCGCTGTTCCAGATTGCGCAGCTTGCCCTGCGCCCGCCGCCGCGTCAGCGCGCCACTTTCGAGCGTGGCGACGCCGGCTGAATCGTAGCCGCGATATTCGAGGCGCTTGAGCGCGTCGATCAATTGCGGGGCGGCCGGTTCACGGCCGATCACTCCGATAATGCCGCACATCGAGTGGACGCTCTCCTCAGCCCGCCGCAACGGGGGGCCGTTAACCCTTAAAGCGCAGCCATCCTAGGGACAAAAATCAAATAAGCTTTCGCTTCGTGACAAATTCTTCGGCAAAGACTTAATAGTTCTTCACCCTGGCGCCAGTGGCCAAAATCCGCATCAGGCGCGAGTTTTGGTCTTCTTTTTGGTCAGCGATTTGAGCGCCCGCAGCCGCGCCGCCCAGCCTTCCTTAACCACCTGGCGGCCGCGGCCGAGCGCCAAAGCGTCGGCCGGCACGTTCTCGGTGATCACCGAGCCGGAACCGATATAGGCGCCGGAGCCGATCTTGACCGGCGCGACCAGCGCCGAGTTCGAACCGATAAAGACCGCTTCGCCGATTTCAGTGCGGTGCTTGGCGGCGCCGTCGTAATTGCAGGTGATGGTCCCGGCGCCGATATTCGATCCCGCGCCGACCGTGGCGTCGCCGATATAGCTCAGGTGATTGGCTTTGGCGCCGGCCTCGACCGATGCTTCCTTCACCTCGACGAAATTGCCGATGTGAACGTTCTCGCCGAGCCGCGCGCCGGGCCGCAGCCGTGCGAACGGTCCGACAATGGCGTCCTTGCCGATATGCGCGCCGGCGACGTGGGAAAACGATCGGATCGTCGCGCCGTCGTCCACCCTCACCTTTTCGCCGAACACGACGTAAGGCTCGACCGTGACGTCCTTGCCGAACTTGGTGTCGGCGCGGAGAAACACCGTCTCCGGGGCAATCAGCGTGACGCCCAGCTCGAGCGCCGCCTTGCGCAGGCGCTGCTGTGCGACCGTTTCCGCTTCGGCGAGTTGCGCCTTGGTATTGATGCCGCGCACGTCGTCCTCCTCGACTTCGACCGCGACCGCGCGAAGCTTCATGCTGCGCGCGATCTCGACCGCATCCGTCAAATAGAATTCGCCCTTGCGATTGTCGTTGCCGATACGCTTGAGAATTTCCAGCGCACTTTTGCCGGCCAGCGCCATGATGCCGCCGTTGCAAAGTCCGATCGCGCGCTCGCGCGGCGTCGCGTCGGCTTCCTCGCGAATGGCGAGAAGCTCGTCGCCCGACGTGAGCAGGCGGCCGTAGCCTTTGGGGTCGGACGGGCGGAAGGCCAGCACCGCGACCGCGGCGCCTTGCGCGAGCGGGGCGCGCAACCGCTCGAGCGTCGACTGGCGGAGCAGCGGCGTATCGCCGTAAACGACAATGACGTCGTCGGTGCGTTTTTCGAGAGCGGGCTTGGCCGCGAGCACGGCGTGCGCGGTGCCGCGGCGCTCGCGCTGAATAAAAATCCTTGCCTCGGGCAAAATCCGCCCGGCCTCGGCGGCAACAGCGTCATGCTGCGGCCCGACGACCACGGCGGTTGCGGTAGCGCCGGAACCGGAAACGGCGGTCAGCACATGCGCGAGCAGCGAGCGCCCGGCGACTTCGTGCAGCACCTTCGGCCGTGACGAGCGCATCCGGGTGCCTTCGCCGGCGGCGAGCACGATCGCAAGGCAGGTCCGGGCGGGCGTTCGAGCCTCCATCGCCATGTTCGTCAGGTCCGCGTCCATTAAGTCCGCGGCGCTCTCATATCCGAGGACCCCAGTGATCGAAAGCCGATCCGACCTGAGCCGCCAAAAATGCCACGCGAATAAGGCGGCGGCCGTCCAACCCACTCGATTGAGGCTGCCGCAGCCCGAATCTGATAGATTTTTAGCATTGATTCGCCTCAGGGCGTGGCGGAACGGCGCGATGACCAACGAGATACGCCTCACGCAGGCGGACATTAAGAAGGCCGCAGTGACGGTTCCGGTCACTATGCAGGGCCTGTCCCGGCTGGTGATCTGGGGCACCTTCGCGGTCACGGCAATGCTGATCGCGCTGCTCGCCAGCCGCGGCGTCGCAGGGTCGCAGCGCGCCAGCGTGGCGGTCACCACGATCAACAACGGCATCAAGCCGGTGCAGACCGTGGCCACCGCGCGCCCGGCGGCCGATGTGCAGAGCAGCAGCATTGGACGCCTTGCCGACACTGTGGCCGATCTGGCCGCGTCGGACAAACAGATCAAGCAGCGCCTCGACACCGTCGAGCAGACCATGACCGACGTGACCGGCTCGATCGCCAAGCAGATCGAACAAGCCAAGAGCGCGACATCGCTCGCACCATGGCCTGAAGGGCCGCCGGTTCCATCGACGCCGGCGGCGATCGCCGAAGTCGTCGCGCCGGCATTGCCGCTGCCGATGGAATACGGCGTCGACATCGGCAGTGCGCAGTCGATCCAGGCGCTACGGGCGCGCTGGGCCAGTATTCGCTCGGCGCATCGCGACTTGCTGCAAGGGCTGGTGCCGACGGTGACGCTGCGCGAAACGCAACGGACCAGCAATCCGGAACTCCGGCTGGTGATCGGGCCGTTCCAGAGCGCCGATGCCGCAACGCATCTTTGCGCGTCGCTTTCGGCTTATCGGCTGTACTGCGAGCCGACCATTTTCGGCGGCCAGCATCTGGCGCTGGAATAGGCGCTGTTCCCTATCCGCATTCTGTGTTTATGAATCCTGCGCGCACTTGCGGCGACCATGATACGAATGTCCGCATCGAACCGCCCAGGTGCCGCGGCCCGGAACAACACGCGATGCGCCCTTCGCTCTTCCTGCCCACCGTCCGCCAGACCAATTGGCTGCTGATCGTCGGCTTTCTGTCGATCGGCGAGGCGCTTTACCTGCGCTACATGGCGATCGAGAACAATGTCGTCGCGCTCGGCTGTCAGGCCGGCCTCGATACCTGGCTATGCGATACGTTTCGCCTGACCATCGTGTTGTTTAACTACAGCGTGTTCGGTGGCGTCGCCATCGCGGCGGCGCTGCTCAATCTGGCGCGGCCGTCGATCGTCCTGTGCTCGATTGCGCTGTCGGCGGCGTGCTTCGGCATCGTCCTGCACAACACCGATTTGTCCGCTCTCGCGGCGGCGGTTCTTATCCTGAGCCTGGCGCGTCCCGCACCCGCACCAGAGTGACGGCGACGCTCAGGAGCGATGCGCAAAACCAGATCGCCTGCCAATTGGCGAACGTCTCGTTCGGCATGATGTAGAGCGCGCACGCCGCCAGCACAGCGGCGGCGGCGATTTCAGCTGTCGCGCGCCGGCCGGCGCCGCGCGACACCGCAAATGTCAGCATCAGGAATGGAAAAGCGGCGGCGCTGAGCGGCGCAAACGTAAAATCACGGTAACGCGGATCGAACACCAGACCGAGCGCCTCCTGCAACGCCAGCAGCGTGAGCAGGATGAATACGGCAGCCAGCGCCACGCCGAGGCCATCGCGCTGCTGGGGCCTGCGCCCGAGCAGGAAGGCGAACGGCGGCAACGGGCGTGCGGCGGCGCACGCAGCGGCACAAACAATCGGCGCCAGTGCAGCGGCAGCAACAAGCGCGAGCGACCGCAGCCAGCCGCCGACGCTGTAGCTTTCGATCGGTACGCGTTCAATGGCCCAGCCGAACAGGACAGCCGCGACGAAGCCGGATGCCGCGACACACGGCCAGAGCCATGGTGTCTCGATTTTTTCGTTCCGCCGCGTCCAGGCCGCACCGAACGTCAAAACTGCGAGCGCGATGCCGGCGCAGGCCAGCCACCCCCACCGCGGATGATTGGACACGGCGCCGCCGAAAGTGAATTTCGGCCCTTTGATCGCGCGGTCGTAGATACCCCAGTAACGCCCGGTCGAGCCTTCGAGCCAGCGCTTCCATGGCTGGTCGAACGCCTCGATGACATTGACCCGGAAATTCTCGCGCTTGCCGAGCGCCAGCGTCTCTTCGATCACGCGCGCCTGGTTGGCCGGCGACGGCAGCGCGCCTTCGCGCATCCGGCCTTCGCTCGGCCAGCCGGTTTCGCCGATCATGATTTCCTTGTTCGGGATGGCGGCGGCGACGCGCTTGCGGATGGCGTCGACATGCGCCGCCGCCTGCGAAGCCCGGATCGGAAGATCCTCCCAGTAAGGCAGGATATGGATGGTGACGAAGTCGACCGAGTTTTGCAGATCGGCATAGCGCAGCCAGAACTCCCAGACGTCCGCGTACGTCACCGGCTGGGTGATTTTCGATTTCACTTCGCGAATGGTCGCGCCGAGATCGCTGGCCGACATTTCACCGCGCAACAGCACTTCGTTGCCGACGATGACGGCGCGGATCACGTCGGGGAATTTTTTGGCAAGCTCGACGGTCGTCGCGATCTGCGCGCGGTTGCGGCTTGTCTTGTTGGACAGCCACAAGCCCTGAAAAACCTTCATGCCGTAGCGCTGTGCGATCTCGGCAACCTTGTCGAGGCCGTTTTCCGTCGAGTAGGTCCGGACGCAATCGGTAAAGCGCGACAACAGCGCCAGGTCTTCGTCGATCTGCGCCGGCGGTATCATCGTGGTTTCGACCAGCGGATCCTGGCCGTCGCGGAACGGCGCATAAGACACGCAGTAGAGTTTCTCGCCCGGCGCGAGCGGTGAAGGCGGCAACGTTAACGGCGCGCCAAGCCACCACCACGCGGCGGCGATCGCGACCGCCGTCAGCGCGAAAAACAGGAGCGGCCTGCCTGCCGCATATCCGCCGGGAAACCGTGACACACCCGTCGCATTAGCCGTGCGCGAAGATTGTGCCAAGCGGAACCGCTGCCGATGCCGCGCGCGCTGGACAAACGGACGGAGTTAGGCTGTTGTCATGGCAGCGCTACGGGGAATCGGCGACGCAACGGACCATCCCCGGAACGCCCAGGAAACGCTTGTCTCATCGGCAAAAACGCCCAATAGCTGCCCAACAGCCCAAGACAAACCATGGTCCATCGAGTGCTTCGCGTAACGGCTTTCGTGTGTGCGGCGATTTGGCTCCTGCCCATCGCAGCGCTGCCGCTGGCTTCCCAGGCTTCCGCCCAGAGCAACGACGCCAAACCTGCGGAGCCGGCGCAAACGCCGGCCGGTCAGGAGCCAGCCAAAGATACCCAGAAAATCGACGAATTCACCGAAGCCCAGAAGGTGCTGGGCGGGCCGGCCGGCAATCCGGAATGCGTTTGGCTGGGCCGCCGGGTGGTCAGCCTGCTGTGGCGCGACGACCTCGATACCGCCTTCCGCCACCTCGACCTTTACGACCGGTTCGGCTGCCCGAGCGGCCATATCCAGGCGAGCTTCCGCTGCCTGCTGCTGCATTCAAATTCGATTGATCCGAAGGCCGCGGACAGCCTGAACGGCAAGGTTCAGGCTTGCTGGCTTAATCCTAGTTTGCAGGCGTCCAGTACGCCCGCCCCGGCCCCTGCCGCCCCCGCCGCAGCGGCTCCCAGCCCGACGACGACGCGCTGATCCGGCCCCAGTTTCCAGCTTAGGTTTTCCGGCCCAGTTTTCCGGCCCAGTTTTCCGGCCCAGTTTTCCGGCCCAGTCTTAACGGCCGTTCAGCCTCGCGGATTGCTAAAAAGTAACGCTGCCGCTTCAGGGCTTTGTCTTGTTTTTGCCATGGGCTGGCGCTATTTGTTTCAGTGCCGCTCGCAAGGTATCCTCATCGCCTTACGGCCATCGTCGAACCTTGGGGACGGGTTCGGGCCTGTGTATCCTTCGCCCCGTGTGGTTGATGTCGATGCGCACCGTCGCTGCCGTGCTCGCGCTTGTAGCGTGCGTGCATGCTGGCCTGTGGGCACTCTCGCGAACAAAAGAAACGCCGCCGGATTTCACCGGGCAGCTCGCCAGCGTTTCTTATTCTCCGTTCGCGGATTCCTCACATCCCGATAGTGGCCAACGTCCAACGCCCGAGCAAATTCGCGCCGACCTGAAGGCGATCGCGCCCTACACCCACGCCATCCGCACCTATTCCGCCACCGGCGGCGCCGAGCTGGTCCCCCCGATCGCGGCCGAGTTCGGCCTGAAGGTCACGGTCGGTGCCTGGATCGACAAGGACCAGGCGCGCAACGAGCGTGAAATTCATTCCGCGCTCGAGCTGGCGCGTCATAACAGCAACGTCAACGCCATCGTCGTCGGCAACGAAACAACGTTGCGCGCCGAAATGACCGTGCCGGAGCTGATCGATCTCATCCAGAAGGTGAAGCGGCAAAGCCCGGTGCCGGTCACCACCGGTGAAATCTGGACGGTCTGGATCGATCATCCGGAGCTGGCGTCCGCCGTCGATTTCATCGCCGCGCACATCCTGCCCTACTGGGAAGGCTTCGATTCATCCCATGCGGTGGATCACACCATCGAGTTCTACGACAAGTTGCGGCAGATGCATCCGGGCAAGCGCATCGTGATCGCCGAATTCGGCTGGCCGAGCGCCGGCTACAATTTCCACCAGGCCGAGCCCGGCCGGTTCGAGCAGGCCAGGGTGATCCGCGATTTCGTCAATCGCGCCCAAGCCTACGGCATCGACTACAATATCGTCGAAGCCATCGACCAGCCGTGGAAGACCATGGAAGGCGGCGTCGGTCCCTATTGGGGACTGTTCGACGCGTCCCGCCAGGCCAAGTTCGCCTGGACCGGCCCGATCACCGATCCCGACTACATCAAGCAGGCCGGCCTCGCCGTGCTGCTGGGCGTGCTGCTGTCGCTGCCGATCCTGGCTCTGAGCGGCGTCACGATGGCGCAGGCGCTGATGCTTGCGGTCTCCGCGAACCTGGTCGGCGCATGGTTCACCGCGATCGTGGCGTTCTGGAAGGGCCACTACTTCGTGCCGGGAGCTGCCTTCGCGCTCGGGCTCGGTATCGTGCTGCTCATCCCGCTGGTCGCCATCGCCATGGCGCGGCTGGAAGAGATTGCCGCGATCGCGTTCGGCCGCGGGCCGCGCCGGCTCGCGCTCTCGCCGCCGCTGGTACCGGACACTTACGCGCCGAAGGTATCGATCCACGTTCCGGCGTGCTGCGAATCGCCGGAGATGCTGATCGCGACGCTGGATTCCGTCGCGGCGATCGAATACCCGAACTTCGAATGCGTGGTGGTGATCAACAACACGCCGGACCCTGCGCTTTGGCAGCCGGTCGAGGCGCATTGCCAGCTGCTCGGCGAGCGCTTCAAGTTCGTCCGTGTCGACAAGCTGTCGGGCTACAAGGCCGGCGCGCTCCGCCTTGCGCTCCAGCACACCGCAGCGGATGCGGAGATCATCGGCAGCATCGACGCCGACTATGTGATCCAGCCCAGCTGGCTGAAGGATCTGGTGCCGCTGTTCTCCGATCTGCGCGTCGGCTTCGTGCAGTCGCCGCAGGATCACCGAGACGGCAGCCAGTCACTGATGCACACCGCCATGAACGCGGAATATGCCGGCTTCTTCGATATCGGCATGGTGCAGCGGAACGAGGTCAACGCCATCGTCATGCACGGCACGATGTCGCTGATCCGCCGCGCCGCGCTGGAAGACGCCGGCAACTGGCCGACCGACACCATCGTCGAAGACACCGATCTCGGCCTGCATATTCTCGAGCGCGGCTGGACCGCCCACTACACCAACCGCCGCTACGGCCACGGCCTGCTGCCCGACACCTATGAAGCCTACAAGAAGCAGCGCCAGCGCTGGGCGTTCGGCGGTTTCCAGCTCGTCCAGAAGCATTGGCGACATTTGCTGCCCGGCGCGACCGGCCTGTCGCGCGACCAGAAGCGCGAATACGCCATCGGTTGGCTGAACTGGCTCGGCGCCGAGACCATCGGCGTGATCGTTGCGCTGCTCAACATCCTCTGGGTGCCGGTGGTGGCGTTCGCCAACATCGCCGTGCCGGACCGCATCCTCACCATTCCGATCATCGCCTCGACCGCGGTCGCGGTGGCGCACTTCGTGGCGCTTTACCGGCTGCGGGTGCGCGTGACGCCCGGCCAGATGGTCGGCGCGGTCTGCGCCGCGATGTCGGTGCAATGGACGGTCGCCCGCGCGGTCGGCATGGGCATCCTCCAGGAGCACGTGCCGTTCCTGCGCACCGCCAAGGGCGGCGTGGCCCGCAAGGGCCCGGACTTCGCGGCATTCTGGGAAGCGGTGATCGGCGGCTTGTTGATCGTCGGCGCGATCACGCTGGTGATGACCAATTACAAGCAGGTGCGCGAGATCAATATCTTCGCCTTCGTGCTGGTGGTGCAGAGCCTGCCGTTCCTGTCCGCCGTCGCACTGGCGCTGATCGAGGGCACCCGGTTCAACTCCTTCGCCTTCTGGCAGGGCATCGAGGCCAGGATCGTCGCCAAGGTCGGCGAGCTGCAGCCGCAGCGCCGCGTCATCACCCAGGCGATTGCCAACCAGGTGATTGCCGCCGAGCCGCCCAAGGTTCCGGCCGACAACCGGATCGAAGCGGCGCAGTAGTTCTCGCGTGCCATTTGGCACGCTCCTCCCCGCGCAAGCGGGGAACCAGTCTTCAATGTAAAAACTGGATTCCCGCTTTCGCGGGAATGAGTGGAGGGACTAGCCCGCCAGCGCTGTCTCGGCGAGCCGCACCCAGTACGACGTGCCGAGCGGAATGACTTCATCGTTGAAGTCATAGGCCGGGTGATGCAGTCCGGCGCTGTCGCCGTTGCCGACGAAGATGAAAGCGCCCGGCCGTTCGTTGAGCATGAACGAGAAGTCTTCAGCCGCCATCCGCGGCGGCGTGTTGGTGTCGACCTTGTCCTTGCCCGCGATTTCGCGCGCCACGCTCGCGGCAAATTCGGTCTCGCGCTCGTGGTTCACCACCACCGGATAACCGTTGGCGTAGGTGAGCTTGGCCTTCGCGCCGTAGAGCGCTGCCGTGCCCTCGACGATCGTGTTGATGCGCTTGCGCAGCAGCTGCCGGGTTTCATCGTTGAGCGCCCGCGCGGTGCCGCGCAGAATGGCGTGCTGCGGGATGACGTTGTCAGTGTGCCCGGCCTGGAACATGCAGACCGAGACCACGGCGCTGTCCAGCGGATCGACGTTGCGCGCCACGATCGACTGCAACTGGTTGATGATCTGACAGCCGACCAGAATGGTATCGATCGCAAGGTGCGGCCTAGCGGCGTGACCGCCCTTGCCTTCAAGTTCGATGGTGATGTGATCGGCGGATGCCATGACCGCGCCGGGCCGGGTGGCGAATTGCCCGACCGGCAGACCCGGATAATTGTGCATGCCGTAGACTTCGTTGATGCCGAACCGGGTCATCAGGCCGTCCTTGACCATGGCCTCGCCGCCGGCGCCGCCCTCCTCGGCCGGCTGGAAAATCACCACAGCGGTGCCGGCGAAATTCCGGGTCTCGGCAAGATATTTGGCAGCGCCGAGCAGCATCGCGGTGTGGCCATCATGGCCGCAGGCGTGCATCTTGCCGGGCACCGTGGACTTATACGGCAGTCCGGTTTCTTCCTCGAGCGGCAGCGCGTCCATATCGGCGCGCATGCCGACCACCTTGTTGCCGGCTTTGCGGCCCTTGATGACGCCGACCACGCCGGTGCGGCCGATGCCCGGAACGACCTCGTCGCAACCGAAGGCCTTGAGCTTTTCGGCGACCGAGGCCGCCGTCCGGTGCACGTCGTAGAGCAGTTCCGGATGCCTATGCATTTCGTGCCGCCAGCCGGTGATCTCGGCGTGCAGATCGGCAATACGGTTGACGATGGGCATGGGGTTGATCCTTACGCAGCGGGCTACCCGGCTCGGTCGGGCCCAACCCTAGCAAAAGCCACAAGAAAAAGCGCGCGAGGCAATGTCCCGGCAGTTTACCCCGGCACACTAGTAATACGCGGCGGATTTAAGTATCTGACGCTCCAGCGAGCGCGTAGCTCAGTCGGTAGAGCACGTGACTTTTAATCACGGGGTCCTGGGTTCGAGTCCCAGCGCGCTCACCAAGTTGGCTTCGAAATAGAGGGTCTGGGTAACAAACGGGGTAACGACGCCGCTGGTGCGTTTTGTGCCCGGTCCGCTTGGGTGGCCTTCCCCTCACGAAACGCATGGGCGAGGCCCATAGCCGCAAAGCGACGACGCGATGAACGATGCCTCGATTTGAATCCGCGCAAGGCCAAGACGGGCGACCTCGACAGGGAGTGGCACGAAGCGAGGCGCAAGGGCTTCCCACCGCCGACGTAACAGGCCCGGCATCAGTTGGTCGCGCAGACTTCAGTACGGCCAAGTCCAGTCGATAATCTCCGGCCGGTCAGTGCCGTGCTCGTGCGCATAGTGGAGATTGTCGATGATGGCGTTCTTCATTTCCTCCTTGAGGTGCGCGGCTTTCGTACGCAGCTTGGGCACCCGATCGATCATGTCGATCACGAGATGGAAGCGAGACGCTTCGTTGAGCATCGCCAGTTCGAGCGGCGTGTTGATGTTGCCCTTTTCCTTGTAGCCACGCACATGCAGGTTCTCGTGCCCTTTGAAGCGATATGAGAGCTTGTGGATGAGCCAGGGATAGCCGTGGAAATTGAAAATGATCGGCTTGTCCGCGGTGAACAGACTGTCGAACTCGCGCTCAGTTGAGCCGTGCGGATGTTCGGACGCCGGTTGCAGCCTGAACAGATCGACGACGTTGACGAAGCGCAGCTTCAGATCGGGCAGGTTCTCACGGAGGATGGCGGCTGCGGCCAAGGCTTCCATGGTCGCTACGTCGCCGCAGGACGCCAGCACGACATCGGGCTCCTCGCCTTCGTCGGTGCTCGCGCGTTTCCAGATACCTAGGCCCTTAGCGCAGTGGACGATCGCCTCATCCATGGTCGTGAACTGCAGGTGCTTCTGCTTGTCGGCGACAATGACGTTGATGTGATCGGTGCTGCGCAGGCACTCGTCGGCAACCGACAGCAAGGTATTGGCGTCGGGCGGCAGATAGACGCGCGTGACAGACGGACCCTTGTTGGTCACCAAATCGATGAATCCGGGGTCCTGATGAGAGAAACCGTTGTGATCCTGACGCCAGACGGTGGACGAGAGAAGGATGGTCTCCGATGCGACCGGAGCGCGCCATGGCACGTGATTCTTGGAGATGTCCAGCCACTTGGCGTGCTGATTGATCATGGAGTTGACGACGTGGGCGAAGGCCTCGTAGGTGTGGAAGAATCCATGCCGGCCTGTAAGCAGATAGCCCTCGAGCCAGCCGACAAGCGTGTGCTCCGATAGCATCTCCATCACGCGGCCATCAGGCGAGAGTTCGCCGCCATCGGCGTCCTCGGGGAGCATGTCCGCCATCCAGGTCTTCTTGCTCGCTTGGTAGACCGCTTGCAGGCGATTAGAGGCGGTCTCGTCGGGGCCGAAGACCCGAAAGCTCGTCGGGTTGTTTTTCATCACGTCGCGAAGGTACTCGCCGAGCGGTTTCGTGTTTTCGTACATCGACGTGCCGCGTGTACTCACTTCCACCGCGTAGTCGCGAAAGTCAGGAAGCTTAAGGTCTTTGCGAAGCACGCCGCCGTTTGCACGCGGGTTGGCGCTCATGCGGCGGCTTCCTCTGGGCGCCAACTCCTTGAGCTCTGGCGCCAGCCGGCCGGTCTCGTCGAACAGCTCCTGGGGCTTGTAGCTGCGCATCCACTCTTCCAGAAGTCTCAGGTTGGCAGGATTGCCTCGAACGTCGGAAAAAGGAACCTGGTGCGAACGCCAGGAGCCTTCCACCTTGTGTCCCTTGATCTCCTTCGGCCCGGTCCAACCCTTGGGCGATCGCAGCACGATCATCGGCCACCTCGGGCGGGAAGGCCTATTTGAGTCTCGCGAGGCTGTCTGGTGGGCGCGAATCTCGCCGATGGCCTTTTCCAGCGTGGCGGCCATTTTCTGGTGCATCAGAGCCGGTTCGTCGCCCTCGACGAAATACGGTGTGTACCCGTAGCCGACAAACAGGGATTCCAGTTCATCGTGGCTCACCCGCGACAGGATCGTTGGATTGGCAATCTTGTAGCCATTCAGGTTTAGGATCGGCAGCACAGCTCCATCACGCACGGGATTGATGAATTTGTTGGAATGCCACGCCGTCGCAAGTGGCCCGGTCTCGGCCTCACCATCCCCAACGACGCAGGCCACGATGAGATTAGGGTTGTCGAGCGCCATGCCGTAGGCGTGCGAGAGGCTGTAGCCGAGCTCGCCCCCCTCGTGGATCGAGCCCGGCGTTTCCGGCGTGACGTGGCTCCCGATGTGGCCGGGAAAGGAGAACTGCTTGAAGAACTTCCGCATCCCTTCCACGTCTTCGCTCTTATCTGGATAGATCTCCGAGTAGGTGCCTTCGAGATATGCAGGCCCCAGCACTCCAGGGGCACCGTGGCCGGGCCCCGCTACGAAAATTACGTCGAGGTCGTCGCGGACGATCATCCGATTCAGGTGCACCCAGATGAAGGACAGCGCCGGACTTGCGCCCCAGTGGCCAAGCAGTCGGTGTTTGACATGTTCGGGCCGCAAGGTCTCCCCGAGCAGCGGATTGTCCTTTAGGTAGATCATGCCCACGGAGAGGTAGTTGCACGCCCGCCAATAGGCGTTCATTGCCTCGAGTTCGCTGTTCGATAACGGGCCCCTCCTGTCATCCGCGTTCGTCTCTCGAGTCGATAAAAGCTCGTCCATGGCAGGCCTCCCGTTCGTTGTGTGTCCGCGGCTCACCGCGCGTACGCCTTGAGGGCCGATTCGCTTTCCATCGAGGGCGAATATCTGCCCAGAGCCGCCGCGCTGTCGCACTTGGCGCGGTGGTAGAACGCCCGCTGGCCGGCTCTGAGGTTTTCGTCCTTCCCATGCCAGGCATTGAGCGCCTCGTCCTGCAACGCGCGGCCGTACGAGAAGCTGAGCATCCAGGGTTTCGACCCCTCGAGCTTGTTGATCTCGCTCAGATGTGCGGTCGCTACGCGCGTATCCTGCCCGCCTGATAAAAAGACGATGCCGGTGACCGCAGCCGGCACATGACGGCGGAGACAGCGCACTGTGGCGACCGCAACCTCATTGACAGAAGCCTGCTTCGGGCACGCGCCGCCCGAGACGACCATGTTGGGTTTGAGCAGCATGCCTTCGAGGATCACGCCCTGCTCAAACAGCGATACGAAGACTGCATGCAGAACATTCCCCGTTACTGCTTCGCAGCGTTCGATCGTGTGCAATCCGTTCATCAGCACTTCGGGTTCAACGATCGGCACGACGCACTGCTCCTGACAAATAGCGGCGTAGCGGGCGAGCGCATGCGCGTTCGAGCGCACGCAGGCCGCGCTCGGCTGATCGTCGCTCACCTCGAAAACGGCGCGCCATTTGGCAAAGCGCGCGCCGCGTTCGCGGTATTCCCGGAGGCGTTCGCGAAGCCCGTCGAGTCCTTCGGTGATGTGCTCGCCCGACGAACCGGCAAGCGGCTTCGCGCCATTGTCGACTTTGATGCCCGGAATTATCCCCTGCCGGATCAGCAGATCCGGGAGCGGTGTCCTGCCGTCGTCCTGACGGATCGTCTCGTCCTGCATAATGACGCCGCTGATGAACTCCGACACACCCGGCGTCGTGAAGAACATCTCGCGATAGGTGCGGCGGACCTGCGGCGTCGACTCGATCGTCAGCGCCGCAAGCCGCCTGGTCAGAGTCGGGGCAGTCTCGTCAGCCGCTAATATGCCCTTTCCGTGGGCGACGAGAGCCTGCGCGGTCCTGCACAATTCATCAGGGGCGCCCATACCCGTCCTTCTTTCTTGCGCCGTTGCGCCGAAGGTCAGCGTTCCTGCGCTGCGCTGCTCAACATTCTCGACCTCGGCGATGCTACGTCGAGTCCTTCCACTGCAATCGGCGCATTCCACCGCTTGATAGCGGGAATGCCTCGGTAATAGCTGAGCACGCTCAGCGTCGCGGTATCGAGGAGGAAGTGGCACCCTGCCGCGGGCGGAAGCCCGATCCAGCGAGCCACGAAAACTCTGAAGATGTGGCCGTGGGCAAAAAGCGCGACATTCCGTTCAACGGCGCGCACCCGCGCTATCACCGAGTTGACCCTGCTGCCAACGTCTTCCGGGCGCTCTCCACCGGGACAGCCTTCGCTGAAAAGCATCCACCCGGGCGCCTTTTCAAGGATCTCTTTCGGTGTCAAGCCTTCATAGTCGCCATAGTTCCATTCGACTAGGTTGTTATCAATTTCAGCACGGTCGCCGAGACCGGCCAACTCGCACGTCTCTCGCGCACGCCGAAGCGGGCTCGTATAAACTCGTGCGAAGTCAACCTTCGCCAGAATCGGCGCCAGCTGTTTGGGCATTGTTCGGCCGTTTGCCGTAAGCGGAATGTCCGTGATCCCGGTGTGCTGTCCACTCACACTCCACTCGGTTTCACCGTGCCGTATGAGAAAAACCCGCTGCATGGACCTACGCCGTTGCTCCTTTTTCTCATGACCATGGCCCTAGGCCTTTGATGACCTCGTGCATGTTCTCCTAAATGTGGATGCAGGTGGTCGTTTCCCTACAAACGCTCCGCGCGTAACGTGCTCGTTCTCGGGAACGCGCGTCAGAAAACGCACTCGCGGCATGACGACGCACTTGCCGTGGCAAGTAGCACGCGCCCTCAGGTCTTTTTCGAAGCGCGGCCGGGAAGCAACTCCGGCGGAGCAACATGGCCTTCTGCAGCAAAGGTCTGATGGGGTGTCGAACGCCCCTCCCGACCGGCGGCGGGCCGCTTGCGACTTGCTTGGTTTTGACGGAGTTGGTTTTGGTGGAGTTGGTTTTGGCGGAGTTGGTTTTGGCGGAGTTGGTTTTGGCGGAAAGTGAGGACCCAACGCTTCCGAGCGTTAGCTCGTCCAATCGAGCATCGAGTACTTGGTCACACATCGCACACGCCACTCAGCGGTTGCTGAATAAACCGCCACGACGCGCGAATCCGCGTCTGTGGATCCCTCCGTGCGCAGAAAAAAATCTAATACGATGCGGCGAGAAATTCAAGATCACTCTTGAATTGAGCCTTCAATGATCATTGCTACCGAGCGTCACCTCCTGCTCACCGGCCGAATGGCCACCGGATGTTCCCGGCTCAACTGGAGTTCTTCCGTTTCGTGCCGGATCCGGAGTTCCTCGCCGTCGCGTAGCGCGTACTCGACGTTTTCCAGACCGATTTCGACTTCCAGCACCTGATCACGGTAGGTCACGGGAAACCGAAGTGTGGCGTTGTCCTGAGGCGCACGATGCGGCGAGAACGACAATGTTCCGTCATCATCCCGCATGCCGCCGAAGCCGTAGGCGAGCATCATCCAGGTGCCCCCCATCGAGGCGATATGGCAACCGTCCTTCACGTTGCCGCCCACATCGGCCAAGTCCATCAGCAGGGCCGCCATCCCGTACCGAATTGCTTTCTCCATATCACCGACCCGTGCGGCAATGATCGCCTCGACGCTCGATGACAACGACGAGTCGCCTGTCGTTAAGGGATCATAGAAATCAAAGTTGCTTTTCTTGGCCTGTGTCGGGAACGCGTTGCCCAAAAGAAACATCGCCAAGATAACATCCGCCTGCTTGATCACCTGTTTGCGATAGATATTGAGGGGATGGTAGAACAGCAAAAGCGGGTATTGATCTGGTGACGTGTTCTGGAAGTCCCAAGGCTCCCTGTCCAGAAAATTGTCGTCCTGCGGAATAATTTTGCGCTTCTCGTCATACGGCACGTACATATTCTCGGCCGCACGAGCCCATGCCGCCGCTTCAAATGGCTCGAGTCCCGTTTTTTGCACGAGCGTGTCGTAAACGTCCGGCGACGTTGCTCGTAGCAATTCGACAGTTTCGGCCGCGTAGCGCAGGTTTTCTCGTGCCATTAAGTTGGTATATGCGTTGTTATTTACCACGGTGTTGTATTCATCCGGTCCGGTGACGGAGTTGATGCAGAATTTTCCTCCTTTGGCGTCTGAGTAGAAACCAAGGTCAACCCATAAACGCGCCGTTTCGACGAGCATTTCCGCGCCGTAGTTCCGCAGGAACAACTCGTCGCCCGTCGCCTGCACGTACTTCCGCAGCGCGTACATGATGTCGGCATTGATATGGTATTGCGCCGTTCCGGCAGCATAGTATGCCGACGCTTCTTCACCGTTGATCGTGCGCCACGGAAACATCGCTCCGCGGTGGCCCAATTGCTTTGCGCGCGCGCGTGCCTGCGGCAGCATCTTATAGCGGAAGATGAGAAGATTCCGGGCTATCTGGGGAGAAGTGTATGTCAGAAACGGCAGCAGATAGATTTCCGTATCCCAGAAGTAATGCCCCTCATACGCTTGGCCAGTGAGGCCTTTTGCCGGAACTCCAGTGCCCTCGGCCCGAGCCGAGGCCTGCAGGATATGAAAGAGGTTGAAGCGGATCGCCTGCTGGACCGCCAAGGTGGTGCGCTGCGTACGGTCTTCCCTGACATCCCAGATCCGGACATCGCTGCGGCGCCAGAAGCCCTCCACGTATCGTTCTTGTTCTGTGAGCAACCGTTGGAATCCCTGGGACGTAACGCGATCCATCGTCCACTCAGCGCGGGCGCAGAGTTCATCGCCGGATGCGGTCTGCGAGGTGTGATAGACCATGTATTTGGTAAGGTGAATCGGACAGCCGCACCGCGCCTCGACGGTGAAGGCAACCTGGCCGAAGTCGTCAGTGTGTGTAGTCTGGTAAGCGTGCGGGCACGAAGTGTCGAGCCTGCTGTCCGTGGCACATGCCATGATCAGGCGACTCCTTTCGGTCGCGTGGCAGAGCACGATGCGGTGATCTCGGGAGTAGCTGATGCGCGGTCGGAGAATGCGATCAGAGAGAACTCTGGTCTGGCGCGGATCATCTCCGTCGATCCGGGCGTTCACTACATTGGCAGCCATTTCCGAAGAGATCACGATAAAGGAGTCCGCATTGAGGAGCGTCACGGAATAGGAAATGGCGGCCACGTGCTTGTCGACAAAGGAGACCAGGCGTCGAGATTTGATCAGCACATGTTTGCCTCCAGGAGTTTCCCAGAGTACTTCGCGATCGAGCGTGCCGGCTTTCATGTTGAGGCGCCGGTCGTAGTTCAATAGGTCAGCGTTTGGCAGCCAGAACGGCTCGTCGTCTACAAAGAGCTTGATGATCTTGGCGTCGGTGACGTTGCAGATGGTTTGGCCGGTTTTCGCAAATCCGTAAGCTTCTTCTCCGTAGATGATCGGCCATATTTCATAAAAGCCGTTGATCAACGTAGCATTTTCCACATGAGGGCCGCCTTCCTCGGGGCAGCCGCGCATACCGAGATAACCATTACCAAGCGCCAGCATCGTTTCCAGTTGGGCCATGAATTCGGGGTGAAACCGTTTTTCCACCACATGCCACTCGTCAGCGGGGTAATCGCGAAATGGCGGTCTGAGGGGCTTGTGATGGATCATCGCACCGGTCCTCCGAGCGCACATGCGGCGTTGGTCAGTCAGGCCGTTCCGCCATCCCGGCACTGAATGAACTCCCGTGAGCGCACCGCGGTTCGTAATGGCGGAAATTCGCTTCCGCGATGGCACCGGGAAATTCCTCAGGAAGCGGTGCGATCAGTGCCACGAAGTCCCGCGGGAACCGGCGGCTCAGTGTTGGTTATGTCGAACAATCCAGCGACATAACAGCGCGGCCAAGATACCCATCTGCTATATCCCAGCCAAACCACCCAAGTCGGCCCGCGCAACGCACATCCCTAGAAATCCATTGCCGAGTGCGAGGCGAGATTCAATCGCGCTCTTGGTCAGCACGATGTAACCTTCGTGGCTAAGAACCCAGCGACGGTCTTTCGTCGGTTCCAGAACTTCCAGCATCTGGGTCGGCCTCCGTCTTGCTCACCGGCGGTCCCCACACCGTGAATTGACCGTACTTGCTGCCGTCCCTTTCATTGTTTACTTGACGTTCGTGACCAGCTCAGAGCGCTAGACATGAACGACGACGCACCTCGCTGGGCCTCTTTCTCATCTGCTTTTTCGATTGTTTTGAGTTCTGCCACCGAGCGCATTGCCGAGCTTGGTTGTGCCCCGGTCGGCGAGAACCCAAAGGATTTTGTCGACCGCGGAGGGTTGTCTCGCCTCGAAGCTGAGGCTGCATCGGCAGCTATCAAGAGAGTTCGCGAGGCGGCCTATCCGCTTATCTTCAAACTGTTTGGCTCCCAGATGCCTCGCGGCAAAGGCCGCAAACTTGTTTTGACGCGGTTGGGCCAAGACCTGCGACGCATTGAATCGACCCTCGGGTACAGACAAGGACCCGCGCAGGACGATGTGCGGAAGGCGATGTCCAAGAGGGCATACGGTCACCGGAGGCCGCGGGCGGCCAAACGTCGGAGGAAGTGAATCCGGAGTCGCCAAGCTCCCCTCTAGCGCGTCAGCCCGCAAAGGAGTCCTCGGATTGGACATGCAGCAGAAACCGCCAATCGGGGTGTTCTTCGTCTCCTCGTCGGGAGGGCGAGTTCGCGCGCAAAGGTGCGATCGCTCACGTGGACCACACCAGATGGAAGCTGTGTTCAGCATCGCCAGCCTGAGCGGCTTCTTTGTTCAACAAGTGTGGTGGTTGTAGCGGCGCTCTAACGCATCGACAATTGGACCAGAGGGGTACCTCTTGGAGGCAGCCGCAGAGGGCCGTGGCGCTCAAGACGCGATGATGCGGTCGCGAACGGTGTCGGCGAAGGCCCTGCACACGCATCGTAGGCTGCGGCGATCTCGTCCACCGGAGTTATGAAGGCGATCGGGCGGCGTGTGCCGAGACGTTGTCCGTCGATCCTCGTCAGCGACGTCGCGAATGAGCGATTGGAGCCTTCCTTCGCGGCCATCAGCCTAGTCGCTCGGCGCAAGTTCGGCCGAGCGGCAGATCCGGCTAGATAACGTCGGCTTTTGCCCACAATCGAAAACCACCACGGAAAGCGTTGGCGTTGTCGCCCGCGCGGCAATGTGGTGGCAGCGGACCGAGCTTGTTGACGTTGCCTCCTCCAATTACCGTATCGTCTGCTTGCAATGCAGCGATGAGACGCTCCACGACGTCGGCTACTCGACGGCGCCACCGCGCTGCACCATCACGTTCCAAGCCAGCGCGACCCACGTAGCTTTCGTAGGTGCGTTTCCTGAAAGGCAGATGGCCGAGTTCCATCGGCTCGACCCTGCCTTCAAGGATCATGGTGGTACCAAGTCCTGTTCCAAGTCCCAGAAAGAGCATCTTGCCACCCTTGTAGCTGCCCAAAGCCTGCATGGCGGCATCGTTCACGAGCTTCACTGGGCGACCGAAGGCTCGCTCGAAATCATATCCGATCCACCCGTGTCCCAGGTTGACCGGCTCCGCACCGGGCTGGCCGCCGATGACCAGACCGGGATAGCCGATCGACACCACGTCATACCGCCAGTCCGCCGTCAGCTTTTTCACCGCCGAAACCATTCGCCGGGGGGTGAGCGTCCGTCCGGATCGAAACGCTCGAATCTCCGATTGCCCGGTGGCGAGAAACTTCACGGTCGTGCCGCCGACATCGATGACCAACACACGACTGGCCGAGGACCGAGCTGCAGCGGCGTTCCTGACCGAGCGCGTCAGCGCGACATCTGTTTGAGGTCGACGCATTGATCATTACCCTTTCGGTCTTTCTGCCGGAAACGAAAGAGGCACGCGACGCTTAGACTTGGTGGTCCGCGTCCCCGACGTTTCTGCCAGGAGACCAGGGCCGGTCGTCAATCGACCAGTTCGCCCAGATCATTTACTACGAGATGCGCGCCGTGACGCTGAAGCTCCTCGGCATTCCCCTTGCGCGCAACGCCAATCACAAGCCCGAAGTGTCCGTTAGACCCGGCCTTGACCCCGGAGATCGCATCCTCAATGACGACTGCTCGTGCCGGCTCAATCTCCAGCAGCTTTGCGGCCGTCAAAAATGTATCCGGGGCCGGCTTCCCGGCCAGGTGTTGTTCGACGATCGTGTTGCCATCGATGCGGATATCGAAGAAGTCGTCCAACTTGGCGGCCTCCAAAACGGCGGCGCAATTCCAACTCGAGGTGACTACGGCGACTTTGAAGCCCTCACGCCGGAGCTGTTCGATAAGTGTGACGCTTCCCGAGTAAGGCTTCACTCCCCCTTCGTTGATCATTTTGTCGACCAGGTCGTCCTTGCGGTTTGCGATCCCGCCCACCGTTTCGACCTGCGGCGGGTCGTCCGGGCTCCCTTCAGTAAGCTCGATGCCGCGTGAGCTGAGAAAGTCGCGAGCGCCGTCGTAACGGGGCTTGCCATCAACGTGGAGCCGGTAGTCCGAGGTCAGGTCGAAGGGGCGGAATACTTCGCCCGTCTGCGTCGCACGTTTCTGAAGATATTCGTCGAACACCTGTTTCCAGCACGCTGCGTGCAGCTTGGCGGTGTCTGTGATCACGCCGTCGAGATCGAGCAGGACGGCGTCGTACCGATCGCGGGTTATCGCATGTTTTGTCTTGAGCCGCGGCATTGGTTACTCTCCCTTCCCAAAGCACCTCCCATAGTTGGCGGGCAACGTCGCAAACTCCTGGTGCGGAGCAGCGCTTGGCGTTCATGTGCGCCCACGGCCTTGCGCTTCAAAGAAGCGAAATACGCAGTTCCCGCCCTGTCTATGGCCGGCAGCTTCTTCTCGCTCATTGACGCCGAGATCCCTCTCGGTCTCCGTGGCTAAAATACGGGATCGGTTCCCCTGCAGCACACCGGCCGTTTTCAGGGGTGACATGCGCGAGGTTGATGTCGCCCGACATGACGGCAGAGACCGTTATTGCCTTTTCCGGCTACCATCGGGTCGCCAATGCGATCAGGTCGGAAACTGGCAGGCCGCTTGCCTCGAATACCGCAATTGTGGCCGCACGTGATTGATGTAGATCAATAGATCGCCGGTCATGGCGCTTGTGCGGATTTTGGTCCGGATTGAATGCTGCTTGGCCGAAACACGCGTTTTCATACCGGGTAACCTTCGAAACGACGCGATTGACCCTGAACGGAAATCGAGAGTTCGAAGTTGGTCGTCATCACCGCAATTTCCTACCGCAGGCTACTGCGCCACACCGGCGACCCAGGTATGGCGAACCTCGATTGTCATGCTGTCGAGTTCGAGCATGTCCGCACGGTATCCCGGCGCAAGACGGCCGAGTTTATCGCCAAGGCCGAGGAATTGCGCCGGGTTCGCGCTCGCAAACCGCAGGGCATCGGCCAGCGGAATGCGCAACGACCGGACGCAATTGCGCACTGCCGTCGCCATGTCGAGGCAGGCTCCGGCCAACGTGCCGTCTTGCCGCGCGCAGCGTCCGTTACGGACGAAAATCTCCTCGCCGTTAAGGACAAATGACGACTGCGCGCCGCCGACCGGCGGCATAGCGTCGGTGACTAGAATTGGCCGGCCGGCGCCGCGCAGCGCAAGGCGCAGCATCGCGGGAGCGACGTGGATGTCATCCACAATGATACTGTACCACGCGTTTTTCGAATCGAGCGCCGCCCCGATAGGTCCAGGCTCGCGCGCTTCGAGCGGGCGCATGGCGTTGAAGAGATGAGTGAAGCCCGTCAATCCCATGGCCATAGCGGCGCGCGTCTGCGCATGGGTCGCCATAGAGTGACCCAACGCGACGCGCACACCCGCTGCGCTGAGTTTGCCGATAAATCCGTCTGGCACGCGCTCTGGCGCCAAAGTCACGAGCGTCACACCAGGCCGCCCGGCGGTCAGCAAGGCGAGATCGTCTGGTGTCGGCCGGCGAAGGACGCGCACATCGTGCACGCCGGCTTTTTCGGGCGACAAAAACGGTCCTTCGAGATGAATGCCGACGACGGCCGGCTCGACGCCCACGAGCGCATCGACCGCGGCGAGCGCGGCCCTCATCTTCGTCGGAGTGTCGCTGATCAAGGTCGGCATCAATGCCGTGGTGCCGAAGCGGCGATGCGCGGCGACCATGGTTCGGATACTATCCGGCGTCGGCGCGTCGTTGAACAGCACGTCGCCACCGCCATTGACCTGAATGTCGACAAAGCCTGGCGCGAGCCAAACATGTTCGGGTAGCTCGCGGACGGGCATCGCTGTAGGAATCTCGCGGTGTCGGACAACCGCGACGATGCGGTCGTCCTCCACGATCACAGCAGCATCGTCGCGAAGATATTCGCCATCAAAGACATGGGCGGCGGCAATGGCATGTTGGCCCGCGCTCATCGTGTACGCGTCACTTTCTGCAAATGCCGCGGCCGATCGACGTCGGTGCCGCGGCGCGCCGCAAGCCGCACCAGAAATCCATAAAAACTCTGGATGAGGCAGATTGCATCGGCGTCGGGATGATCGGATGCGAGCACCGGCAGCCGCCGGCCGCGCTGCGGGCTGCCCGGCTCGGCAATGAGCACGCGGGCACCTTTGTGCCGTAGGTCGGCTGCAAGCTTCGCCAGACCCGCCGCAAATTCATCGGTCGGAGCGAGCGCGATAATGGGGTAGGCGCTCGACACGAGCGCGATCGGGCCGTGATGAAATTCGGCGGCGCTGAACGCCTCGGCATGGAGGTCGCAGGTCTCTTTCAGCTTCAAAGCTGCCTCGCGCGCGATTGCAAGCGTCGGGCCGCGGCCGATCGCCACCATGCTCGTGGCGCGCGCCAGCGGCTCAATCGCTTGGCTCCAATCGAGTTCGCTCGCTTCGTCAAGCCGGTTCGGCAATCGCGCGCACGCTGCGGTCATTGCAGCGTCGTCGGTCCAGGTCGCGACCAACTGAAGCAGCGCTGCTAGCGACGCCACGAAGCTTTTTGTGGCGGCCACGCTCAATTCCGGACCTGCCGCGAGCGGCAGCACGATCTCAGCGGTTTGCGCCAACGGGCTCGTCAGGTCATTGACGATGGCGGCCGTAACAGCGCCGGCGGCACGAGCCATGGCCGCGGTTTCGATCAGGTCATCGCTACGTCCGGATTGTGAGATAACCAGCAGCATTTGATCCCGTAAATCTAGCGAGCGATGGTAGACACTTGCGATATTGGGAGCGGCAGCCGCCACCGGAACGCCAAGATGCCGCTCGATTAGATGCTTGGCGAACGTTGCCGCATGCGCGGAGCTGCCGCGCGCACAAGTCACAATGACCCTTGGTCGCTGACGCGTGAGGCGCCTGGCCAAAGCCGCTAGCGGTGCAGCGAGTGTCGGAGTCTGCCGCCGCACCGCCGCGGCAGCTTCACGGAATTCGTCTGCCATGCCACCGGCGGTCGGCGTCATCAAACAACCCGCGCCAGCGCTGCCGCAGCGGAATGGGCGACCTGCAGCGCGCCATCCAATGCGTCACCTTCCGGCTCGACCAAGTGCGACAGTGTGTCTGCCGCGAGCCATGCCTTGAGCGTTGGGCCAAAGCCGCCGACCAGCGCCAGACGTGGCGCGCCAGCGTCGATGAGCCGAGCCGCAAGTGCGTCGATGTGCACCGCGGCAAGCTGCATCAGTTCGGTCGCTACGGCGTCGCCATGAGCGGCGTGGTCGACCACCGTCTGCGTCAGCGATCCGAACTCGCGCGGCGACGCCGCCGCGCTCCAGTCGACGATCGCATGCGGGTCATTGTCGAAGTTCGCAAACAAGGCGCGCAGCAAGGGACTCCATGGTATGCGACCATCCCACGCCCACAACACGCGCCGCAGCGCCTCGCCGCCAACCCAAGCGCCGCTGCCTTCATCCGAAAGCGGCAGGCCCCAGCCGCCGACCCGGTAGGTTTGTCGATTGACGATGGCCCAGCCCACGGTCCCGGTTCCGGCGATGATAACACCGCCGTCACGTTCGCCATGTGCGCCAATGCAGGCAGCGTGCGCATCGGTCGTGACGATGGTCTTGTAGAAGGGGTGCTGTTGCTCCTGCGCCGCGGCGAGGTGCCTTGGCTCGCTGGCGCCGGCCAAAGCGAGACAGGCTACCGTTCGCTGCAGAGTCGTTTGCGGTAAGCTGCTCCGATTGAGGCACTGCCCGACCGCTTCGAACACCGACGAAAAGCTCGCGCCAAGACCGAGGCGCAGGTTTGCGGGTCCGCTGACAGCCTCACCCAGGATTTGCCCCGCTAACGTACTTAGACGCGCCCGACAACGGGTTCCGCCGCCGTCTATACCCAAAAGCAGCAGGTCTTTGTCCACTGCCGGATCTCTCAAAATTGGAAGCGCAGAATGGCTTTTCAGCACATGTAAGAACCAATTAAGGCCAATATAGTTTGACTCGACGGGCAGTATCGCCGCCTGACCGATTTGTGATGCCATGGAAACCGAACGCGCCAGTCCACGCTATGGCGATATCGACCTGTGGGAACCGGCCGACATTCTCCATGCACTGATTGAGAGCCAATTGGCAGCCGTCGCCGCGGTTCGCTCGGCGTTGAACCTTATCGAGCTGGCAGCCGCCGCCATCGAAATGCGCCTTCGTGGCAGCGGCAGACTGATCTATGTCGGAGCCGGGACGTCGGGCCGGCTTGCCGTGCAGGACGGCGCTGAGCTCATTCCGACGTTCAACTGGCCGGCCGACCGCTTATTACTCCTCATGGCCGGCGGTAAAGACGCGCTGTTGCGATCCTCGGAAGGGGCCGAAGATGAAATCAGTCAGGCCAGCCGGCTGGTGCAACAGCACGGCATCGGTCCGCCGGACGCGGTCATCGCCGTGGCCGCCAGCGGTACGACACCATTCACGCTTGCCTGCATGCGCGACTCTAAACGACGCGGCGCGCTGACCGTCGGCGTTGCCAACAATCAATCCACACCGATCCTCGAGGAAGCGGATTATCCGATCTGGCTTGATACCGGCGCCGAACCGATCGCGGGTTCCACGCGAATGAAGGCCGGTACCGCGCAACGGGTGACGCTCAATCTGCTCTCCACACTCGTCATGATCCGTCTCGGCCGCGTGCACAAGGGTCTGATGGTTGACGTGCAGGCGATCAACGCCAAACTGGTCGAGCGCAGCGAGAATATTTTGCGCCGACTAAGCGGCCGCAGCAGTGGGGAAGTCCGGGACGCGCGCACGCGCGCCGGCGGTAACATCAAGGTCGCGATGCTGCTGCTGGAGGGCTGCAGCGTTGCTAAAGCTAATGAGCTTCTTGAGCAGACCGGGGGAAGGTTGCGAGCTGCGCTGCGACTCGCCGGGAGTGGGGCCGCGCCCATTCCTTCGACAGTGTGCGACAATACCTCCGAGAAGTGAGAGTGCGAGCCGCGGAGCTGCAAGGCCGCCATCGCGCAAATGTCTCGCGCATTTTTCCCGTATGCCTGCCCAGGCGGGCGCCGGAGGTGTTCGGAAGGAGGATAGGCCGAGGCGTCCGAGTTCATTCTCAGACGTCCGGGCACCTGTTTCAGGCGATGCGGCTAGCGCATCGAGGGCAATTCGCTTGATCTGCCGTCCCATCATCAACGGAATCAGCGGGTGTCTTCCCTGCGTCTTGTGACTTTTAATCACGGGGTCCTGGGTTCGAGTCCCAGCGCGCTCACCATCGACACCGACAGGCGACGTTGCGCGAAGGCGCTCCGCAAGACGCCGCGCTTTGGTTCGTGTTGCAGATCGAGCGCGTGCCGTAGGGCATCTGATTGCGCTGACAGTGACCTGCATCGATCGGCGGCGTTTAAACTTCCGCAGACGAAAGCCCTAATACAGCTGGGGAGTGATAATTAAGTCACAGCTTTTTGGAGGTTGTACCTTTTATATTCACATGCGGTTACGGGGATGCGGGGGCGACCAGAAGTACATTGCAACCACAGCAGTACTTCTCACTTTCGTCCGAACGGTTTTTACTAAGCACGTTGATTCTGGGGAGAGGCAAGATGCGGAGGGGCTTCGTTACAGCTTCGCTTGTGGCGCTCGCACTGTCTATTACGGCAACATCGCCCGCCTGGTGCGGACTACCGCTACCGCCACCACCACCGCCGCAGGTGCAGCCCGGGCTAGGACCCGGCCCCTGGATCTTGGGCGGCACGATCGTATCGGCTCTAAGCCTGATGGTCTGTTCAGCATGGGAATGCACGACCTCGCATCACGAAATGACATCCGAAGAGGCCGTCATGGCGGCGACCATTCCGTTCAGTTGCTTCTGGTGGCGGCCCGCGCATCCTCACCAGCAGGGTCCGGTCTGTGCCGCGCCGCCGAAACCGTGAGCGTCACGGGCCAGGCCGCACGGTCGTTTCGGCGACGGGCTTAAGTTAAGGTAGCCTGTCACGGAAGGAGCGGCCGGATGTCCCCCGCACTTCTCTGGTTCCTGACCATTCTGCTCGGCGACGTCTTCATCCTGATGTGCGGCATGTTTCTGGTCGTCGGGTTGCTTGAATATTTCTTCCCGGCGCAGCCGGTTCCGCGCCGCCACTATGCGCTCAACCTCCGCTACGCCTTCGTCAATGTTGCCGCTGTTGGCATCGTGTCGCCGTTTCTGTCCGCCGCCACGGCCTACGCGATCCAAAAGCTTGGCTTTGGCTTCGTCGATCTGCGCGCTTTGGGTTTTGGCGGTGTCGGCGGCGATCTGTTCGCGGTGTGCATCGGCGCGCTGGTTTGGGATTTTTTTCAATACTGGGAACATCGATTGCTCCACGGCAATCGGGCGCTCTGGCAGATGCATCTGTTGCATCATTCCGACGAGCACATGAACGTAACCACCGAAGCGCGTCACCACCTTCTGGAGGCCATCCTCGCGCCGGTCTTTATCAGTATACCGACCGCGATCATCTTCAAACTGCCGCCGGTGAACATCGCAATCCTGTCGCTCGTTCCTTACGCCTGGAACTACCTGACTCACGCCAACATCACTCTCGGCTTCGGCCCGCTGTGGTGGGCTCTGGTTAGCCCCAATTATCATCGCGTGCATCACTCTTTGCGCGCTGACCATATCGACAGGAATTTCGCCAACTGGTTTCCGGTCTGGGATATTCTTTTCGGCACCGCGGTTCGCCCGCGCTGGCGCGAATGCCCATCGACCGGGGTGGTCGGCACATCGGTGCGGAGTGTGGCGCAGGCTTATCTGCTGCCGTTCCGCGGTTGGCTGCAGATGTTATCGCCGCGCGGCCAGGGTGCGGATGGCAGAGTTGAGCCGGAAAAGACGATGCTCCCGCGCACCTGATTGGGGATTAACTAACTTCGGAGCACTTACGGGGAGATTGGCGCGGCAGATGCGTCCAGCGCCACGCCAGCGCTAATTAAATTCAACACCGCCATCAACGCGTTCCCGCCTTGGGAAGCGGGCGCGTCCCGCGACAACGTCCGCATACGCTGTAACGCCAATTGCGATCATCAGAGCGATGCTCAAAAGGCTTAACAACATAGGGGTATCCCTCCAGATGGCTTGGGCAACCAACGCCAATGGGGAAGTTTTGTTCCTGACTAAAAAGATCAAGTCAGCCACAAGGAAATCCCCGTAACACGCTTGCCAGCCACGATAATTTCAGTAGGGCCGCTGATCCGGAAGTTTTTCAGCTCCGCGCCGCCGGATCCAAAACGCTTCGATGACGGCAACTAGACCCCCGGATGCCCAGGCCGCCGAAAATTGCCGGACGCCTTCGATGCGTTCCTGGACTGGCTGATGAAGACGCTTTAGCCGGCGGCAGCCTGGTTGGCGGCAGCTTGGTTGGTGGCGGTTTGGGCAGCCGGTTCAATGGCTTCCTGCATCGCGCGGCGCAACGGCAACAGCCGCCCCAGCCGTTCAAGATATTGCCGGTCGATCTCGTGCTTCGGCACGGCGTGACGGCGGAGCGGTACGGCAATTTCGGAATCCGCGCAGAACTCGCTGCAATAGAAGCGTCCGCCCGCGCTCTTCCATGCGGCTTCCGGTTTTATGGCTTGGTGACAGAACGGGCAGCGCATGAATTGCCTCCTGTAATGGCAATTTCAACACGCCAGCGCTTCAAAAGTTCCAAAAGTCCCTAAGCCGGGGAACCCTGCCCGCATTATGCGCCTGCCTGGTCAGCGGGACGGATTGAAAGCCGGTGCGTCGCTGAACGCCTTGCCGGCTGACGCCACCTGGTCGGCCGCGCCATCGCGTTCCGAGGCCTGAGCGATGCCGCCGGACAGGCTGGAGGGCCCTTGGGTCTTTTGCGCACGCACCGTGACGCGGCTGTCGGACTTGCCGGGAGGCGGCGGTGTCATCGGATCGGGATCGCGTGCATCGCGCTCCACCTTGCTGCCGCTGTCACTCGAGTCGCTGTCGTGATGCGAGGTAACGCGGTGTCCGCCGGAGGAATATCCGCCGTGATAGTGGCCCATCTGTAAAGCCATCGCGGTTCCGATGAGGCCACCGATGTCGAAGGCCGAGGCCTTGGTTGGCGCCAATGCGAGTACTGCCGAAGCTGCAGTCGCCATGGCGGCGGCGATTAGCCGGCGGCTGGTTACGTTGCGGCGTTGCATGGAAGTTGGCATCGGTCCCCTCCCTTGGCGTAGGCCAAGCTCGCCACCATCATCGTGGTTTACCGCCGGCGCACTGTGACCCGCATCACAATACCGCCGTTTGTCACAACCCATTGATCTTGCGAGAAATTGCCTTCGCAGCTGAGGCCCCTTAGGGTGCATCGGCAAGGACAAAAATGCCCGATCCAGATAACCAAGCCGGGAATCAGCGCCGCTCGATGATTGCCCTCGGCATCGTCGTGTTGTTGTTCGTCGTCGGCTGGCTCCTGGCCCGCGAACTCTATTCCGACAGCAAGATGGAAGACTGCCTGATGTCAGGCCGGACCAACTGCGTGCCGCTCAATTCGCAAAGCCGCTAGGCCGCGCGGAACGAATCGCGGCGGCGGGCGTTGGCCATGCTTGTGTTGTTGAAAAGGCTTGCACGGGCCTGCACGCGGGAGATTTCCACAGCCGGCCTTCCAAAGCCATGGAAGTTCAAAGCCATGGGAGTTTCACGCTCGCGTCGTGGCAACGCCACAGAGACCGCGCACGCTGCGCTCGATTGGGTGCAGTGAAGGGCGTCGAGGAGATCGACGATGATGGTTCAATCCGCACGCCAGTTTCCAGCGTCCCGTGTGCTTGGGACCTCCGAACTTGGCCGGCCCGATTGCCCGCAGTGCGGCAACACCTTGCTCGTTGCCGAAGAGTCCTTGTTCGACGTCAACGGCCGCATCGATCACGCCTGGTCGTGCGACGATTGCGGCAATGAGTTTGTGACCTCGATTTGTCTGTGGCGTTGATGGTTCTATTGCATTCTTTCGTTGTGTCGCGGTTGGGGTGCGTGCCGCCATTGCGTGCTTGTCCTTCCCGTCAGGCTTTATCCGCGTAGTCAGACTGCCAGCAAACGGCAATAATACAGGCAACCGCGGTGTTTATCCGATCATCGCGGAACTGCCACCAAGGAGAAATTGCTATGCGTCAGACATTTGTTCGCCGTTCGGTACTGGGGTTCGGCTTGGGCGGCGCCGTCAGCGCGTTCTTGCTCGGCCGCACCACGCCCGGCCAGGCGGCCACAGTGACTTACAAGGCGACCATGAACGGTGCCACCGAAGTACCGCCGAACACTACGACCGGCTCCGGCACCGTGACGGCGACGTTCGATCCGGCGACCAAGACCCTGACCTGGGAAGGCAGCTTCTCCGGCCTCAGCGGTCCGGCCACGGCCGCGCATTTCCACGGCCCTGCCGAAGCCGGCAAGAACGCCGGGGTCGCGGTCTGGATTTCGGAAAAAGGCACACCGCTGTCCAGCCCGTTCAAGGGCTCGGCGACGCTGACCGACGGCCAGGTTTCCGACCTGCAAAGCGGGCTCTGGTACGCCAACGTTCACACCGCGGCTAATCCGGGTGGCGAACTGCGCGGCCAGATGGCGAAGGCTTAAATCCACGCTGGTTCGTTAATCCACGCTGGTTCGTTGCGTCTTTACCAGCGGCGAGCGTAGTGACCCGCCGGTCCCGCGTATTCCGGGACCGGCGGGCTAATTTTTGATGCAACCGTCCACTGTCTCTGAGAGCGCTGCGGCGTTCACTGTTGGGCAATCACTGCTTGGGAATGTGGGCGCTGGCGATCACTTTGCCCCACTTGTCGATATCGCCGCGCATGTGCGCATCAAGCTCCGCCGGCGTCGACGCTTTGGTGTCGATGCCGAGATCGAGTGCCCGCTTTTTCAGGCCGGGATCGGCCAGCACGTCGCGCAGCGCCTGGTTCAAGGTCTGGGTGATGGCGTCCGGCGTCCCTGCCGGGGCGTAAAGCCCGTTCCACGCGGTCACGTCGAAACCGGCAACGCCGGCTTCCTGCACCGTCGGAACGTTCGGCAGTTCCGGCGCGCGCGTCGGGGCGCTGGTCGCCAGCACCCGGGCCTGACCGTTGTCCAGGGACGGTTTCAGCGCTGCATAAAAGTCGACCGCCATCTGGATATCGTTGCGTAGCAGGCCGACGACGACGTCCGGCGAACCCTTGAACGGCACCAGCTGAACGTCGACCCCCGCCATCGATTTGAACAGTTCCGCGGTCAGGTTTTGCGTGCTGCCGACGTTGATGGTGCCAAGATTGAGCGTGCCGGGCTTTGCTTTCGCGGCTTTGAGGAAATCACCCATCGTCTGGTACGGCGACGAAACATTGACGATGAAGTCGCAGGTGAAAGTGCCGATCGTCGAAATCGCGCTGAATTGCTTCACCGGGTCATACGGCAGGTGTTCGAACAGCGCCGCGCTGATGGAGTTGCCGTTGGTCAGCAGCATCAAGGTGTAGCCGTCGATGCCGCCCTGCAACGCGGCGCGGGCCGCGGCGATGCCGCCGGCGCCGGGCATGTTTTCGATGACGAAATTCTGCCCGAGCTTGTTGCTCAGGGCTTCCGCGACCAGCCGCGACGTGACGTCGGCGACGCCGCCGGCGCCAAACGGCAGGATCACCCGCACCGGATGATCGGGGTATTTGGCCTGCGCATAAACGGCAGGCGCTGCGAGACCGGCCGACGCCACCGCGAGCGAAAAAACCGCGCTGCGGCGAGTCATGCCCGAACGGGAGGACGATGATAATGTCATCGGCAATGTCCTTGGCAATGTCCTTGTTGTCCGGCAATGGTTTAGCGGCATTTGTTGCCGTGATGTTGCGACATTACGTCATCCGGGGGCTGCCTTCATGGAGCCGCCGCATGAGCGCGGCAGCGGGGTGTGCTGCTAGCCGGCGGAACGGTCGGCTTTGGCCGCCCATTGCGCCAGCGTCTGCGCGCGAAAATCATCGAACCGGCCCGCTGCAATGGCGCCGCGCGCGCCCGCCATCAGGTCCTGGTAGTAGTACAGGTTGATGATCGACAGCAGCGTGCCGCCGAGCGCCTCGCCGGCGCGAAACAGGTGATGCAGATAGGCGCGTGAAAAATCCCGCGCGGCCGGGCAACGGCTTTCGGCATCGAGCGGACGCGGATCCTCGGCGTGATGCGCGTTCTTGATGTTGATCGGTCCGAAACGGGTAAATGCCAATCCATGCCGCCCGTTGCGGGTCGGCATCACGCAATCGAACATATCGATGCCGCGGGCGACCGCTTCGAGCAGATCGGCAGGCGTACCGACCCCCATCAGATAATGCGGCTTGTCCTGCGGCAGCGCCGGTGTTGTCTCGGCGACCACCTTGAGCATTACCTCCTGCGGTTCGCCGACGGCGAGACCGCCGATCGCATAGCCGTCAAAGCCGATATTCACCAGCGCACGGGCGCTCTGGACGCGCAAGGCTGGATCGTCGCCGCCTTGCACGATGCCGAACAGCGCCTGTCCGGCCGACGCTTTCTCAAAAGCCCGCCTGGAGCGTTCCGCCCAGCGCAACGAGAGCTGCATCGCGCGCTCGATGTCGGCGCGCTCCGCCGGCAGTTTCACGCATTCATCGAGCTGCATGGCGATATCCGAGCCCAGCAGGATTTGCACTTCCATGGCACGCTCGGGCGTGAGTTCGACCATCGCGCCGTCGAGATGCGAACGGAAGGTGACGCCCTGCTCCGTGACTTTGCGCAGGCTCGACAGCGACATCACCTGGAAGCCGCCGGAATCCGTCAGGATCGGATAAGGCCAGTGCATGAAAGCGTGCAGGCCGCCAAGCGCGGCGACGCGCTCCGCGGAAGGCCGCAACATCAGGTGATAGGTGTTGCCAAGCATGATATCGGCGCCGGACGCCTTGACGTCGTCGTGATGCACGCCCTTGATCGCCGCCTGGGTGCCGACCGGCGTGAAAGCCGGTGTGCGCACCACGCCGTGCGGCGTCGTGATCGCGCCGGTCCGCGCCGCACCGTCCGTCGCCATCAGGCGAAAGCCGAAACCCTCCGTCATCTGCGCCCGATACCTCCGGCAGCCGCCTGCGCTGTCTTGTACTCTGGTAGCGAATTGCAATAGCCTGAGCAAAGAGCTGCCAACGGATCGTGCCGACGTTCCGCAAATCAAAGGCAGCGTTTCTGCCCCCGGCGGGCCACCCACTCAAAGCTTCCGATCAGCGCCGCGATTTACAGCCGGCGCCATAACCCTGTCCGCGGATCGACAGCGCGCGGACGCGATGGAGCTGAGACATGGACCTCGTCAACGTTGCACTGTTGCTTATTTTCATCGCCATTATGGCGATGATCCCGATCGGCTGCCACATGACGCGCGGTCACGGCAAGCCGGGCGCGGTCGGCGGCGCGCACCACTGAGACGCCGCGCCTGTCAGGACTTGCTATCTTTTCGAAACAGCAGGCAGGCGTCGCCGTACGAATAGAATCTGTAGCCGCTGGCGATGGCGTGCGCGTACGCCTGTTTCATGGTGTCGAGGCCGCACAGCGCTGACACCAGCATGAACAGGGTCGAGCGCGGCAGATGGAAGTTGGTGAGCATGCCGTCGATCGCGCGAAACCGGTAACCCGGCGTGATGAACAGCGCCGTCTCGCCCGAGAAGGCCGACAGCGTTCCGTCGTCCGATGCGGCGCTTTCCAGCAGCCGCAGCGACGTTGAGCCGACAGCGACGATGCGGCCGCCACTTTGGCGCACTCCGTTGAGCGCCGCCGCGGTCTCGGCGGTGACGATGCCCCACTCGGCGTGCATGCGGTGATCCGCGGTGTCGTCGGACTTCACCGGCAGAAACGTGCCCGGGCCGACGTGCAGCGTGACGCGATGCAGGGCGATGCCGCTCTCCGCCAGCGCCTGCACCAGCCGGCCGGTAAAATGGAGCCCGGCGGTTGGTGCGGCGACGGAACCGTCTTCGCGCGCAAACATGGTTTGATAGTCGCTTCGGTCTTGTTCGTCAGGCGCGCGGCGTCCGGCGATATAGGGCGGCAACGGCATGTCGCCACGTTCTTCCAGGGCCTGGTCGAGCACCGGGCCGTGAAACGCGAAGGCAAAGGTCACCGCGCCGCCCTCGCCTCTGGCTTCGACCGTGGCGTCGAGCTGGCCGAGGAAGCAGACCCGGCCCTCGGTGCCGAAGCGCACCACGTCGCCTGCCTGAAGCCGCTTCGCCGGGCGCACCAGCGCGCGCCAGCGTGAGCCGTCGAGCCGCTGCACGAGCGTGGCCTCGATCGCGGGCTCGGCGTCGCCGCGGCCGATGCGGCGCCCGTGCAGACTGGCCGGAAGTACTTTGGTGTCGTTGACCACAAGCGCATCGCCGGCTTTCAGCAGGTCCGGCAGGTCGGCAACCGTACGATCATCGAGCGCAGCGCCCGGATGCACCACCAGCAGCCGGGCGGAGTCGCGCGGCGAGGCCGGCCGCAGCGCGATGCGGTCTTCGGGAAGCGCGAAATCGAACAATTCGGTGCGCATGGTTTCGGGTCGTTATGGAGCTAGATTGCGGGCCGCGCGATCATGCTAAAGGAAGCCATATCGCAACCTTTGGGACGGCAATCAACGTGACGGGCAGCGCGGTCATTCAGGTCAAGCCTGGTATCGGCGATGTCGTCTGGCACCTGCCGTTCATCCGGGCCATAGCCGCGGCATCGCCGGGCGGCCAGGTGACGTTTTTGGCGCCGCCGACCAGCAATGCCCGCGACCTGCTCGACGAGGAGCCGAGCGTTGCCGAGGTGCTTTATTTCGAGCACGGCGGTTCCGAGGTGCGGCGCGGCCTCAATCTGCTGAAGCTGTCGCGGCTTCTGAGGCGCAGCAATTTCCGCACGCTGTGGGTGCTCGATCGCACCATCCGTCCGGCGCTTGCGGCATGGGTCGCCGGCGTACCGGAGCGCATCGGTCTCGGCCTCGGGCCGCAGCGGCTATTCATCACCAACCGTGGCGTCGACCAAAAGCATTTCCACGACGAACCGATCGGCTGGCTGACCGCGCTGATGGCGGCGATGCAGGTGCCCTTGCCGGCGCGCGACATCGATCTGCCGGTTGCCGCCGAAACCCTGCTCGACATCGACGCCAAATTCGCCGCCGAGCCGCAGCCGTGGATCGCGCTCGGTATCGCCGCGTCGCATCCCGACAAAGATTGGCCCGAAGGCCATTGGGCGGAATTCGCCGCGACGCTGCGCCAGCGCACCAAAGGTTCGATCTTCCTGATCGGCGGGCCGCAGGATGCGGTACGCGCGCAGGCCCTGATCGCGCGAACGCCGAGCGCCGCGTTGATCAATGCCTGCGGTCTGAAACTGATGCAGTCGGTGGCGCTGCTGCGCCACGCCGACCTTTTCATCGGCGCCAATTCCGGGCCGCTGAACCTTGCCGCGGCATCCGGCACCGATGCGTTCGGACTGTTTGGCAATACGCCGGTGCTGACCTATTCCGGATACATCCACGCCGTCGTGCCGGAAGGCGGCCCGTCCCCGGACGGCATGGCGCGCATTACGCCTGCCGACGTGCTCAGACAGATCGAGCCTTATCTTGTGGCTGGCGAGAAACCTTCCGCCGCCTAGCGTGCTTCAAATGTGGTTTTCAAAGACGAAGTTCGGCAGGAAATCCGCGACCAGGTCGTAGCCGGCCTCCGCCATCATGGCGATGACCCGGTCCCGGGTCTCGAACGCCTCGATCTGGACGAGGCAGCGGTTGGAGCGAAGCGTCCGCGCCATGCCGGCGAGCACGTTGCACTCGTAGTGCTCGACGTCGATCTTGATCGCGAGTTTTTGCCCGGACAGCGCCAACACGTCGTCGAGCCGCACCACCTCGACGTCGTAGCCGGCGCCGGCGTTGCCATCGCCGACGATCCGCGAAAAGCCGCCGTCGATCGAACCCGGCACCAGCCGGCTCCGGCCGGCCACGTCGCCGACCGCGACTTCGTGGATGTCGGCAAGGCCGAGCAGCCCGTTGATCAGCAGATTGGCGCGCAGGTGAACGAGGTTGGTGCGGTCCGGTTCGAACAGGATCGCGCGCGGTACGCTGCCGTTCTTCAAGAGCGTGCAGGAGTAGAGTCCGATATTGGCGCCGATATCGAGGAACACGTCGGGCCGCAGCCGCGCGCAACGGGCGATGAAATCGGTCAGTTCGTTCTGCTCGGCGATGTTGGCCGATATTTCCAGCGTGCCGACGCCGGTCGGCTGCAGCAGGAAGTCGGCGCCGAAATAGCGGGCGATGAAATAATGCCGGCTATGGAAGAGCTTGTTGAAGGGTTTGCGCAACCGGCGGCGAAGCTTGGCCTGCCACAACTCCTGCCAGGGCATGATCCGGTTTCCGCGCGTCCCTCGGCCTTGCGGCGTTACCTATTTGACGTCGGCTGCGACCTGCATGCGGATGATCTTGTCGGGATCGCGCGGCGGCTCGCCACGCTTGAGCTTGTCGACCACGTCCATGCCTTCGACCACCTCGCCGACCACGGTGTACTGGCCGTTGAGGAAATGGCCTTCGTCGAACATGATGAAGAACTGGCTGTTGGCTGAATCGTTGCTGTGGCCCTTGCGCGCCATGCCGACGATGCCGCGGTCGAACGGAACCTTGGAGAACTCGGCCTTCAGGTCTGGATGTTTCGAGCCGCCGGTGCCGTTACCGTGCTGGCCGTCGCCGGTCTGCGCCATGAAGCCGTCGATGACGCGGTGAAACGGCACATTGTCGTAAAACTTGTCTCGCGCCAGCATCTTCAACCGTTCGGCGTGTCCGGGCGCTACGTCGGTGCGCAACGCAATGACGATGGTTCCCGGCGCGGTCTCGAGGATGAGCGTGTTTTCTGGATCTTTGTGCTCGGCCATAATCTGTTCCTTTGCTGAAATCGTTTCGGGCGCAACGCCAGACGCGCCTTATGGTTCGATCGTCGCTTTCTTGACGAAATCCATCTTGCCGAATTCCTTCATCAGGTAGGCGTTGCCTTCCTGCTGCAGGCGGCCTTGGTCAGGACCCGAACCGCGCGGCGCGCCCTCGCCGTAGCCGCTGTAAAGCGCGTCGACGACGTTCATGCCCGAGACGACCTGCCCGAACGGCGCAAAGCCCATGCCGTCGAGGCGGGCATTGTCGCCGAAGTTGATGAAGACCTGCGTGGTGCGGGTGTTCGGACCGGCAGTCGCGAACGTCACCATGCCGCGGGTGTTGCTCTGCTTCACCGCATCGTCACGGATGCGCGCCTCGCGCCAGTGCGCGGAAATAGCCGGATCGCCGTGGATGCCGAATTGCACCATGAAGCCGGAGACAACGCGGAAGAAGCGCACGTTGTCGAAGAAGCCGTTCTTGACCAGGTTATAGAAACGATCGGCGGCGAGCGGCGCCCAGTCGCGATGCACCTCGATCACGAACGCGCCCTTGCTGGTGTCGAACTTGGCCTTGTAGACCGGCGGCGCCTGCTCGGTGAGCGCGGCGGGATTGGCGAGCTGCTGGCTCATCGCCGGAGCCGCGATCACAAGCGCAAACAGAACTGCAATCAGACGAACCATGTCATCTCCCGGAGGGGTTTTTCAGGCTTTGGCGAACTTCTTTTTCAGCCGTGCCGCAACCTGCGCCGGCACAAAAGCCGAAACGTCGCCGCCCATGGCAGCGATCTGGCGCACCAGCGTGGCGGTGATCGGGCGGACGGCGGGGGACGCCGGCATGAATATGGTCTGCACCTTCGGCGCCATCGCCGCGTTCATGCCGGCCATCTGCATTTCGTAGTCGAAGTCGGTGGCGTCGCGGACGCCGCGGACCAGGATCGTAGCGCCCTCGCGTTGCGCCGCGGTGACGACCAGGTCGGAGAACGTGGTGCAGGCAATGGTGCAGCCGGCCGCGCGCCCCAACGGGCCGCAGATTTCCTCCAGCATCGCCAGTCGCTCCTCGGCCGTGAACAGCGGCGTCTTGCCGGGATGAACGCCGACCGCCAGCACCAGCCGGTCGGCGAGATGCACGGCGCCCCGGACGACGTCCAGATGGCCATTGGTGATGGGATCAAACGAGCCGGCAAAGATCGCAGTGCGCGCCATTGCGGCGGTCTAGCCCGCGCCCAAACGAACCGCAAGCCGGCTTTCGGCCGGTCGAGGTTTGGACCGCCGGCAGTTGAAAACCATTCGCAAAGTTTCCCCAAGAACGGTTATTCGCGCGGTTTTTCAATACGCTATAAGAATCTGCGGAAGTGTGATGGGCATCAAAGAACTAAACCGCATTTCGCGCGACACAGGGACAACAGGACAAGCAACCTAATCGCTAACAAAGCGTTGCCGCAAAAGAAGACGGCTGAGGTTTGCCAAACAGGGGCTGATGCCATGCTGAAGACCCTTTACGCCATCGCTGCGGCTGCGATCGTCGCAGCCTGTCTCGTGCTCTCTCCCACATTGTCTCCGAGCGTCGAAGCCGGTGCGCCGGCGATCAACGGCAAGTCCGACCGGGCCGATACCCGCCCGCTCGGCATAGACTGCTCGCAGCGCGCGTGGCCGTACTACGAATCATCGTGCCTGCGCGACACCGCGAACCGCCTCGCCCAGCCGCATGACGTGCGCTTCATCCCGATGGACAAGAAGCAGCGTCCGGCTGTCACGGCCGCGATGGCCGCGCGCTGAGAGCCAGAGTTCGCCGATTCCGGATAATTCATCGGCGAGAAGAGTACCGCGGGGGCTCCAAACGGCGGTGCTCATGGCCTGTCCCCGCTGGCCGCTGATTTTCAGCTTGAAAAACCGGGTCTTAGCAAGCTGTGGCCGAAACGGCACGGCAGCGGCAATTTGTGGATGTTCGCCCTGGTCCTATAGGCCGCGAACTTGCATGGGCGTAATCTGGTCGCGTCGGGGTATTGGGGCAACCATGAACATAAGAATCATCGGCGCCGCCGCCGCGTTGCTACTGTCGTCAGGCTCGATGGCCTTCGCGCAAGGGCTAGCGACATCCACCGGCGCAAATTCAGCAAGTTCAAGCAGTTGGGTTGCCGGGATTCACGCCGGTCATAACTGGCAGAACGGTTCGGTCGTCTACGGAATCGAGACGGATCTCTCCGGTACGGCGCTCCGGACCAATTTCAATACAGTCCTCCAGGGGACGATCGTTCCTGCGCCGGTCGCCAACACCAGCGCCGACATCGCATATTTTGGTACGTTGCGCGGCCGCCTCGGCTGGGCGGCAGGCCCGGTCCTGTTCTATGCCACCGGCGGTCTCGCTTACGGCAGTGTCGATACCAACAGCACCATAAGCACAGGCGCATTCGGCGCAACGACGAACGATGTGCGCATCGGCTGGTCCGGCGGCGGCGGTATCGAATACAAGTATTCGCCGAACGTGATCTTCAGCCTGAACTACCTGTATGTCGATCTCGGACACGTCAACTTCTCGACGGTGGCACCCTTCGGTTTGGGCTCTTCGATCCCGAGCGGGAATGTCCACGCGCAACTGCAAGCGGTGACCCTCGGCGTCAGCTGGCTGTTCTCGCCGGATGGCAAGGGGCCGCATGCCCCGTGGGAAGGCAATTACATCGGCGGCCAGGTTGGCGGCGATTGGGGCGACCAGACAAGCGCCAGTTATTTCGCGCAGCCGATCATCGTTTCTGATATCCGGCTCAAGCGCGACATCGTGCTGATCGGGCACCTCGACGATGGCCTTGCGCTGTACCGCTATCGCTACCTGTGGAGCGACGCGGTCTATGTCGGCGTGATGGCGCAGGAGGTGGCGGAGAAAGCCCCGAACGCCGTTGTGATGGGAGACGATGGCTATCTCCGCGTCGACTACCGGAAGCTCGGCTTGCAGTTACGCACCCAGGCCGAGTGGGACGCGCTCACCTACGGTATTCGGCTCGATTGATGCGACGGCCGGTGCGCATCTTGGCGCGTACGGACCGCTGTCACATGAAGCCTGGATTGCGTGGAAGGTAGCGGCTCCAGTCGCCAAAGTCCCGATTGGATACGAGCACCATTGGAAAAACGATACGCATCCGATAGTCCGCAGCTACCCTGAGGGCAGCTTCGCTGCTTCCGGGAAGGAACGCGGATATCTGATTTGACTGGGCTTCGGCCGCGATATTGAGCGAGGTGCAAAATGCATCCTCCATGTCATCGCGGCTTCGCAGCCCCAGGGGCCCAATATGCCCGGTCGAAGCGATATACGTATATCCGATGCAATCATCGCCCTTATAAAGCAAAACCCCTTTCATCGCGGAGTCATCGAGCAGGTACTTGTGGTGCTTCTCCCGGGACACGCCCAAGACACTCAAATCGATTGCGGCCAGAGTGCTGAGGTCTGAGGAGGACGTTTCAGCCTGTCTGCATTTCAGGGCAGTCGGTGGGCGCCGACTGACAATCCGGTCACGATCGGTGCTGAACATGTAAACCGGAAGTCGCGGAAACATTCCGTGACGAACATAGAGCCCCTGCGACACGGTGTTGAAGGTGAATGTAATCAGGGCCTTGGTCTTGGCCGCAGTTTGATCGGCATGTTGCAACGTTCGTTTCAATAGCTCGCTGCCGATGCCGCTTCCTTGCATATGAGGCGCGATGAACAGCTCAGCAAGGAACCACAAATCGCCGCAGACCCAGCTAAAGGCGGACCCAACAATCTCGCCGTCATTCTCGGCAATCCATAGGCCTCTGGGGTCGTCGTTGAGAGAGAATATCTGAAAGGTTGCAGGACGAACCGACGCCATCGAGCCAAATCCATGGCGTTCCGTCAAATCGTTGATGCTTCTCACAACGAGTTCTTGCGCGTGCTGCAATTCCTCGGCCCGTGCGGGCCTGAACACCAACGGCATCAAAAACTCCATCCGCCAAGAGCGAGATCAAAGGATGCCTGAGTCATCGGCAGAGATTGGCCTCGCAGCCAAATGTCCGATGTGGACCGTCAACTACCGCGCCGAAATCGAGGCTCTTGCAACGGACGGTGATCTGCACCGTCCGTTGTTTCATTTGTTGGTCAGGTCGAGCGCCTGGACGATCGGCGCCCATTTGCGGATTTCGGCGATCATCAGCTTGGTCAGGTCTTCCGGCGTGCCGCCTTTCGGCACGTTGCCGAGCCGGGTCAGCGCGGTTCTGGACTCGTCGGAGCGCAGGCCGTCATTGATCGCGGTGTTGAGCTTTTCCACGATGTCGGAATCGGTGCCGGCGGGCGCGAACAGCCCGGTCCAGCTCGTCGACAGCACAGCCGGGTAACCGGCCTCCCCGATTGTCGGCACGTCGGGCAGCTCGGGGATCCGCTTGTCGCTCAACACCGCGAGCGCGCGCAACTGGCCGGCCTGGATATGCGGCAGCAACGGGCTCGACGCTTCGAATGTCAGTTGCACGTGACCGCCGATGACGTCCTGGATCGACAGCGCGCCGCCGCGATACGGCACGTGGACCAGGTTGATCCCGGCGTCCGCTTCAAACAGTTCGGCGGTGAGGTGCGGCACCGTGCCGGTGCCCGCCGAGCCGTAACTCAGTTTGCCCGGATTGGCCCTGGCAAAGGCGACGAGATCGGCAACCGAGTGAAACGGCAGCGCCGGGTTGACCACGAGGATGACCGAGCCTTCGGCATAGGGTGCGATCGGCACGAAGCTGTTGAGCGAGTCATAGCCAGGGTCCTTGTAGATCATCGGCGAAATGACCTGGCCGCTGGCGCTGCTCATCAACAGCGTGTAGCCGTCCGGCGCCGCTTCGGCTGCGTCCTTCGAGCCGATGGTGTTGCCAGCGCCGCTGCGGTTCTCGACGAAGAATTTGCCGTGCAGACGCTCGCTCAGGTCCGCCGCCATGACGCGGGTGACGAGATCGACCGTGCCGCCGGCGACCGTCGGCACGATGATCTTCACCGGACGATCGGGATAGGCCTGCTGCGCCCGCGCCGGCAGGACGCCGCAGAGGACGCTCAATACCGCTGCGAAAGTGCGTACCGGCCAGCGCGTCATGGCTAGTCCAATCATTGCTTGTTCAATCCGAGCGCATTGACGATCGGCGACCATTTGTCGAGATCGCCCTTGATAACCGCGGTGAAATCCGCCGGCGTCCCGCCAAGCGGTTCATTGCTCAACCGCGCCAGTGCGGTTTTCAGTTCCTCGGTTTTCAGGCCGGCATTGATGGCTGCATTAAGCTTGGCGACGATCGGCGCCGGCGTGTGCGCCGGCGCGAGAAAGCCGGTCCAGCTTGTCGAAACGAAATTCGGAAACCCGCTCTCCACCATGGTCGGCACATCCGGCAATTGCGGAATGCGCTTCGCCGTCGTCACCGCGAGTGCACGCAACCGGCCAGCCTCGATCAGCGGCAGTAGCACGCTGGTGCCCTCGAACGTCATCTGCACGTTGCCGGCAACGACGTCGTTGATCGAGGGACCGCCGCCCTTGTATGGCACGTGGACGATGTCGATCCCCGCCCTCGCCTTGAACATTTCGCCGATCAGGTGCGGCAGCACGCCGATGCCGCCCGAGGAAAAATTCACCTTGCCGGGATTGGCCTTGGCGTAGGCGACCAGCTCCTGCACGGTCTTGGCCGGCACCGACGGATTGACCACCAGGATATTGGAGCTCTCGCCAATCAGCGCGATCGGATCGAAGCTTTTGATCGGATCGTAGCCGGCGTCGGGATGCAAGAGCGGCGCGATCACGAGCCCGCTGGCGCTGGAATAGAGCAGCGTATAGCCGTCCGGCGCGGCTTCAGCCGCGTCCTTCGAACCGATGGTATTGCCGGCCCCGGCGCGGTTCTCGACGACGAAGGCTTTGCCGAGCGAAGTCTGCAGCGAGTTCGCCGCAATCCGGGCGATGACGTCCACCGGACCGCCGGGCGGCGTCGGCACGATCACCTTCACCGGGCGGTCGGGATAGTCTTCAGCCTGCGCGGCCATTGCCGCAAGGCCGGCCACGGCGGCGGCTAACACAATCGTTCGGATCATCCTGATCTCTCACTCGTCAAGCGCGGGCGGCAGGTGTAGCGCAATTCTGGATGCCTTGTCCGGTGCGGCCTGCCTTGGCCCTAGCGGCTTTGCGTCAATCGCGGTAAATCAAATCTCAGTTGCGGGACCGGCGCCCCGGAAAACATGAGCATTTTCGGTGATTTACCTCATCGACAACTATGACAGTTTCACCTTCAACCTGGTTCACTATTTCGGTGAGCTCGGGGCGGAGGTCGAGGTGCGCCGCAACGACAAGGTGACGAGCGACGACGTGCTCGACGCCGACCCGGACGCCATCGTGCTGTCGCCCGGTCCCTGCACGCCCAGGGAAGCCGGCATCTGCCTCGATCTGATCGGCAAGGCGGCGGCGACAATTCCGATCTTCGGCGTCTGCCTCGGCCATCAGGCGATTGGTGACGCGTTCGGCGGCAAGGTGGTGCGCGCGCCGGCGCAGGTGCACGGAAAGCTCTCCGAGATCCGCCATAATGGCGCAAGCGTGTTCCGCGGCATCAATGCGCCATTCAAGGCGACGCGGTATCATTCGCTGGTCGTCGAACGCTCTTCGATGCCGGCCGCGCTCACCGTCACCGCCGACACGGCCGACGGCGTGGTGATGGGGCTGGCGCATGCCACGCTGCCGGTTCACGGCGTGCAATTTCATCCCGAAAGCATTGCCTCCGAGCACGGGCATCTGATGCTGAAAAACTTTCTCGATCTCGCCGCGGCGTGGAACGAGTTCACTGGCCGGCGTCGGCCGCAGGCAAAAACGCCGCCGCAAATGGCGCGGGAACGAGTGAATTAGGGGCGAAGCGTGACAGCAGATTTCAAGGGGATTGTCGGCAAGGTCGCGACCGGCGCGACGCTCGGCCGTGAGGAAGCCGCCACCGCCTTCGAGCAGATGATGTCCGGCGAGGCGACGCCGTCGCAGATGGGCGCGCTGTTGATGGCGCTGCGCATCCGCGGCGAGACCGTCGACGAGATCACCGGCGCGGTTTCCGCGATGCGCTCCAAGATGCTCCGCGTCAGCGCGCCGCCCGATGCGATCGACGTGGTCGGCACCGGCGGCGACGCCTCCGGCTCGTTCAACATTTCGACCTGCGCGTCGCTGATCGTGGCTGGCGCCGGCGTACCGGTCGCCAAACATGGCAATCGGGCGCTGTCGTCGAAATCCGGCGCCGCCGACGTGCTGGCCGCGCTCGGCGTCAATATCGACCTGACACCGGAGAAAATCGGACGCTGCATCCGCGAGGCCGGCATCGGCTTCATGTTCGCGCCGGCGCACCATCCGGCCACCAAGAATGTCGCCCCGACCCGCGTCGAGCTCGGCACCCGCACCATTTTCAACCTGCTCGGGCCGCTCTCCAATCCGGCCGGGGTGAAGCGGCAGATGGTCGGCGTATTCTCCAAGCATTGGACCGAACCGCTGGCCCAGGTGCTGAAGAACCTCGGCTCGGAAAGCGCGTGGGTCGTACACGGCTCCGACGGTCTCGACGAGATCACCACGACCGGTCCGACCAGCGTGACGGCGCTGGAGAAAGGCGCGATCCGCAGCTTCGAGATTTCGCCCGAAGACGTCGGACTGCCGAGGGTGAAGCCGGAAGCGTTGCGCGGCGCCGATGCGGACACCAACGCGAGAGCGGTGCAGGACGTGCTCGAAGGCAAGAAGACGCCGCTGCGCGACATCGCGCTGTTCAATGCCGCGGCGGCCCTTGTGGTCGCCGGCAAGGCTCCCGACATCAAGGCCGGTATCGGCATCGCCGTGCAGTCCGTCGACTTCGGCGAAGCCGAAGGACGGCTCGACCGCCTGATCGTGGTGTCGAACGATGGCTGACATTCTGCAAAAGATCGCCGACTACAAGCGCAAGGAAATCGCCGACGCCAAGCAGCGCCGTCCCCTCGCCGCGGTCGAACGCGAGGCCGCCGCCGCGCCCGCGCCGCGGGGCTTCCTGCGCGCGATCGAGCGGCGGCTTGACGCCGGCGGCTACGCGCTGATCGCCGAGATCAAGAAGGCCAGCCCGTCCCGCGGGCTGATCCGCGAGGATTTCGATCCGCCGGCATTGGCAAGGGCGTATGAGCAAGGCGGCGCGGCCTGCCTGTCGGTCTTGACCGACGCGCCGTCGTTTCAGGGCAGCCTCGATTTCCTGCGCGCCGCGCGCGCCGCGGTTTCGCTGCCGGTGCTGCGCAAGGATTTCATGTATGACACCTATCAGGTGGCGGAAGCGCGCGCTTATGGCGCCGACTGCATCCTGGTCATCATGGCATCGGTCGACGATGCCTGCGCCGCGGATCTCGAAGCCGCCGCCATCGCGTATGGCATGGACGTCCTTGTCGAAGTCCACGACGAGGCCGAACTGGCGCGGGCGCTGCGGCTGAAGTCGCGGATGATCGGCATCAACAACCGCAACCTCAAGACCTTCGAGACCACGCTTGCGACGTCCGAACGGCTGGCGCGGCTGGTGCCGTCCGGCTGCGTGATCGTCGGCGAAAGTGGCATCTTCACGCCGGACGATCTGGCGCGGCTCGGCAAGGCCGGGATCGCGGCATTTTTGGTCGGCGAAAGCCTGATGCGCGAGCGCGATGTGGCCGCCGCGACCCGCGCGCTGCTCGCTCACAAGCCCGCGCTTGCCGCCGCGAAGTGATTGCCCGTGGCGCGTAACAAAAAGCTCACGCATCTGCGCAAAAGCGGCGAAGCCCACATGGTTGACGTCTCGGCGAAACCGGAGACCGAGCGTGTCGCCGTCGCCGAAGGCCGCGTCGTGATGGCGGCCAAGACCCTCGCCATCGTACGCAACGGCGACGCCAAGAAAGGCGACGTGCTGGGCGCCGCTCGCCTCGCCGGCATCATGGCGGCGAAGCGCACTCACGAGCTGATCCCGCTGTGCCATCCTCTGTCCGTCTCGCAGGTCGAGGTCGACGTCGTGCCGGACGCCAAGCTGCCCGGCGTGCGGGTCAAGGCGCGCGTCAAAGTCTCCGGCAAGACCGGCGTCGAGATGGAAGCGCTCACCGCCGTGTCGGTCGCCTGCCTGACCGTCTACGACATGGTCAAGGCGGTCGAGCGCGGCATGCGCATCGAAGGCATCCGGCTGGTCGAGAAAAGCGGCGGCCGCAGCGGTTCCTATCGCGCGAGGTCAATGAAGTGGCGTTGATCTCCGTCGCAGAGGCGCTCGATCATGTGTTGGCGCACGCGAAACCGCTCGACGCCGAAGAGGTGCCGCTGACCGAAGCCGACGGCCGGGTGCTGGCGGCCGACCTGCAATCGCGCCGCACCCAGCCGCCCGCCGATGTCTCGGCGATGGACGGTTATGCGGTGCGCGCAGCCGACGTGGCGTCCGCACCGGTCAAACTGAAAGTCATTGGCGAGGTTCCCGCCGGCAAGCCGTTCAACGCCACGGTCGGGCCCGGCGAGGCCGCACGCATTTTCACTGGCGGCTTCGTGCCGGCCGGCGCCGACGTCGTCGTGGTGCAGGAGCAGACCAAACGCGACGGCGACCGTGTCGAAGTGGAGAAAGCAACCGTTGCCGGGCGGCACGTCCGCCGCCAGGGCCTCGATTTCAAAACCGGCGACAAGCTTTTCAGCAAAGGCCACCGGCTGCTGGCGCGCGATCTCGCGCTGGTCGCCGGCATGAATTATCCGCGCGTGCCGGTCTACCGGAAGCCGCGCGTGGCGCTGTTCGCCACCGGGGACGAACTGGTGCCGCCGGGCAACGAGCCCGGTCCGGGGCAGATCGTCTATTCCAACGGCTTCGCGCTGGCGGCGCTGATCCGCAACGAAGGCGCTGAATTTGTCGACCTCGGCGTCGTTGCCGACCGTCTCGACGACACCATCGCCGCGGTGCGGCGTGCCCGCGATTGCAGCGCCGATATCCTGGTGACGACCGGCGGTGCGTCGGTCGGCGATTACGACTTCGTCAATCGGGCGCTCGCCGCCGAAGGCGTCGACCTGTCGTTCTGGAAAATCGCGATGCGGCCCGGCCGTCCGCTGATGCACGGCCGGCTCGGCGATATGGCCGTGCTCGGCGTGCCGGGCAATCCGGTGTCGTCCTATGTCTGCGCGTTCCTGTTCCTGGCGCCGCTGATCCGCAAGCTCACCGGCCGCGACGATCTTGTTGCGCCGGTCGAGAACGCGACGCTCGGCTGCGACCTGCCGGAGAACGACGAGCGCGCCGACTACCTGCGCTCCACGTTGACCAACGGCGCGAACGGATATGTTGCAACGCCGTTTCGCACCCAGGACAGTTCGATGATGGCGCCGCTATCCCAGGCCGGCTGCCTCGTCATCCGCGAACCGTTCGCGCCGCCGGCCAAGGCCGGCGACCGCTGCGGCATGATGCGGCTGGATCGTTAGGCCGCTCCGTCATTGCGAGGAGCGCTCGCGACGAAGCAGTCCAGGGGGCGGTTTGCATAGAACGCTGGATTTCTTCGCTATCGCTCGCAATGACGAGACGTAAAAGAAAGAGCTCGGGGCTCACGCCCCGAGCTCACGTCCCCGACACCCGACGAGCGTCAGTGATAGTTGAAGCGGTAGATCAGTTCAGTTCCGATCTGCTGAACATATTTGTTCATGTGTTCGCCAAGAGGAGACGGAACGCCAAGCACGGTGTAGGTCAGATCGGTTGCGGCGTAGGTCGAAACCTTGTAGTCGCTGCGCACGAAGAAGCCCGACGGCAGCCAGGGCGAAAGCGAAGTTTCGGCACCGCCGCCGACAAAATAGCCGCGGTAGGTATTGGCCGGCAGCGCGGCATTGGGAAACACCACCGAGTTGAAGTGAGCCTGGGTGTAACCGCCTGATACGTATGTCAGGAGGCTCGGCGTCACGAGATAGCCGATGCGGCCCCCGATGTTCCAAGATCCGGTCTCTTTCTCATAGGCACTAACACCAGGGGCGGAAAAAAATGTGGTGAAAGCGCCCTTCAGCGCCATGACGTCGTAGCCGCCGAGAATACCGATGACAAAGTTTCCCAGACCGCCGACCGGGAACTGGTAGTCACAGCCGCCGCCGAATGTTCCGTAATAGCCGCGGCCGCCGGCCGTCTGCTCCGCCGTCACAGCGCCCGTCACCGTATTGAACCCGTAATGCGACTGGTTCCACATGCCGTAGCCGCCGCCAGCGTCGAGATAACAACCGGTCCACGTGTAAGCTGGCGGCGCGGGTATCGGAGCCTTCACCGGCAAGCGCATGTCGGCTGCCTGTGCCGCTCCGCTCATCAATCCGAATGCAGCCATTGAAGCTATGAGAAGATTCTTCATCGTGTCCCCCGCGGGCGGCGACGTTCAAAAAATCTACCCGGAATAATAGCTCTGGAGTCTGCAAAACGGTGTGGCGCGAAAGCACCACTTCAGCAGAATCCATGCAGTTGGGGAAATCGCTCCGTTCACGGGGGAACGAATGTCTGGCCCGCGGACGAAAACGATAACAGCGGCTGACTGCCGGCCAACGAAATGACTGTTCACATGATAAAGAAAAAGCCCGGGGCTTGCGCCCCGGGCTTCACGTCCCCAACACTCCCCCGAGTGTTAACGAAGCCGTCAGTGCCAGTTGAAGCGATAGATCAGTTCGGTGCCGATCTGTTGCACGTATTTGTTCATGTGTTCGCCTTCTGCCTGCGCAACACCACTAATGCTGTACTGCAAGTCAGCCGCCCGATAGGTCGAAACCTTGTAATCGGTGCGGAGGAAGAAACCCGTCGGCAGCCAAGGCGACAGCGAGGTTTCCGCACCGCCGCCAAGGAACCAGCCGGAATAGGTGTGCGAAGGCAGCGCCAGCCCCGTGGTACCAAAAGTCAGGGAGCTAAAACGACCATTGGCCCAGCCGCCCGACACGTAGCTCAGAAAGTTCGGCGTAATGAGATAGCCGAGACGGCCCCCGACCCAGGCAGAGCCATTTTCTTTTTCATAAGCGCTGGCGAGCGGGGCAAAGAAGGCCGTGGTACCGAAAGCGCCTTTGAGGCTCATGAAGTCATAGCCGCCGAGCACACCGACCACGAAATTGCCAAGCGTGCCGAGCTGGAACTGATAGTCGCAACCCCCGCCGACCGTTCCATAATAGCCGCGCCCACCGGCGGTCGCTTCGTTTGTAAACGGAGCCCCAGTCGCAAAAACTTCTCCGTAATGCGACTGGTTCCACATGCCGTAGCCGCCACCGGCATCGAGATAGCAGCCCGTCCAAGAATAAACCGGCGCTGGCGCGGGCCGCGCCTTCATCGGCATCGACATATCCGCAGCCGACGCGGCGCCTGACGCCATCGCGACTGCCGCAATCGTCGCAAGCAGAATGTTCTTCATAGCCTGACCCCCAATAAATCCGCAGGAACTCGTCGATTCCAGCGTTTACTTTAACCCGGAAGCGCCCGAATTACTGTTGCACGGCAGCATCACCCGACTAAATTCGATACCGTGTGGAGGGCACGCCGTACAACCAGTCTCGCGCCGCGAGGCGCGGCCGCACGTTTCTTCCTTGCCGAATCGATAGTTGGCGGCGTGGTGTTCGCTTACGCACAGTGGCGCCGTACAACGATACCGTTCGCAGAAGGGCAAAAAAAGCCGCCTCCAAAGCTTGGAAAACGGCCTTCGCGCTGCCGGCGGGGAATCCGATTGTCTGCAGGAATCAAAGCGTTTCTCGCCGCCCCCGAAGCCGGCCGGCACCGCGCGCGAGGTTAAATTCCAGCGTTAAGCGCCCGTTTGCCGCAACGGTGGATTTCTTCACTTCAAATTAAATGGTTGCGGAACACATATGGAACGGATAGTGTCCGTTCATGATTTGTTTCGGCCATTGGGCCGTCTTAGAGAATGCCGGAGAGGAACGCCGATGTTGACTCGCAAGCAAGCCGAGCTCCTGCGCTTTATCCATGAGCGCCTCAAGGAAGCCGGCGTTCCCCCGTCCTTCGACGAGATGAAGGACGCGCTCGACCTGCGCTCCAAGTCCGGCATCCATCGGCTGATTACGGCTCTTGAAGAGCGCGGCTTCATCCGCCGTCTGCCGAACCGCGCCCGCGCCATCGAGGTGATCAAGCTGCCGGAGTCGGTAGCGCATGGCTTCGTCGCCGGCCGCTCGCGCGGCTTCACGCCGAGCGTCATCGAAGGCAATCTCGGTCGCGTCCGCAGCGCCTCGGATGAGGACAGCGGCCGCCCGGTCGCAGTGCCGGTGATGGGCCGCATCGCCGCCGGCACGCCGATCGAAGCGATCCAGACCCGCAGCCACACCATCAACATGCCGCCGGAAATGCTCACCACCGGCGAGCACTTCGCGCTCGAAGTGCGCGGCGACTCGATGATCGAGGCCGGCATTCTCGATGGCGATATTGCGCTGCTCAAGCGCATGGACGCCGCCGATACCGGCGACATCGTGGTGGCGCTGATCGACGACGAGGAAGCGACGCTCAAGCGGTTTCGCCGCCGCGGCGCCTCGATCGCGCTCGAGCCGGCCAATCCGCAATACGAAGTTCGCATCCTGCCGCCCAATCGCGTGCGCGTGCAGGGCAAGCTGATCGGGCTGTTCCGAAGGTATTGAGTTTCATCCGCTCGTCCCCGCGAAAGCGGGGACCCAGCGCAAGAGTTCTGGATTCCCGCTTTCGCGGGAATGAGCGGTTAAGGCTCACTGATCCGCTTCGATATCCTCCGGCTGCGGCGTCGCATCGCGCGGCGCGGGTTGCGGCCGCTTTATTGATGCCGCGGCCGGATCCGCCTCAGCTTTCTGCAGCCGCTGCGGTGACCACGGCCGGTCGTAGTTCGGTGGCCGCACCGCCGCGATGGTGAAGCCCGGACCGTCACGCCGCAGCGCCAGCGCGCCGCGTTGGCGCAGCAACGCCCGTCCGATCACCGCCGCCGCACAATCCGCCGGCGCATCGCGCGTCGTGACGATCAGCGCGGCACGGCGGCAGTCCTCCGCGAAGGCATCGGGCGCGAGATCGTAAGCCACCAGGCGGCCGTCGCCGAGCCTGCCGATACAGCCGGACGGATCGCAACTGATCCCCTCGCCCAGCGCCCGGTCGTGATAGTCGCGCGCGTCGGCGTCGGCCGCGAGCCATTCCTTGATCGCAAACGTGTCGCCGCCGGTGTGATGGAATGCCAGCACGCCGCCGGCGCCGCGGACAGCGAAAACCCGGCCGTCGCCGGACACCAGCACATCGGGACGCGGCAGGCCAATCCACCACACGGCGGCGAGTGCGCCGAGCACCAGCCCGCTCCAGCGCAGCGGCGTCTTTAAGAGGCCAATGACCAGAAGGCCGGCGGTGGCCAACAACAGCGGCCCGGTGCCGAAGCTGGGGACGTGGCCGACCGCGCCCGGCAGGCTCGCCACCCAGAGCGATACGCGATCCATCCATTCAAGGCCGTAGCCCATCTGCCGCCAGCACTCAGCGTCGAAGCCGAACGGGATGGCGAGCAAGCCGAGCAAACCCCACGGCATCACCCAGGCGGAGACCACCGGCATCGCCAGGAGGTTCGCCAGCACGCCGTAGGGTGCCAGGCGATGGAAATGAAACGCCGCATAAGGCGTCGTGGCGAGGCCGGCAACAAGGGACGCAATCGTCAGGCTGACGATCTCGTTGGTGCCCCACAGCGCGGCGCGGGTGCCGAGCGAGCTGTCGGCGCCGGCGCGCAGCCGCGGCACGCCGCGATCGTAGGACGCGACCAGCGCCAGCGTCGCGGCAAACGACATCTGGAAGCTCGGATGCACGACCGCCTGCGGCACGAACAGCAGCACCAGCAGCGCCGCCGCGGTCAGCGTGCGCAGCGTCAGCGCCGGCCGGTCGAGCATCACGCCGACAAGCACGATGGCGATCATGAGGTAGGAGCGCTGGGTGGCAACTTCGGCGCCCGACAGCACCAGATAGAACGTCGTCGCGACGAGCGCGCCGAACGCCGCCCATTTCTTGACCGGGGCGCGGTCGGCAAGGCCCGGGATCAGCGCCAGCAGCGCCCGGAACAGGAAGAACACGACGCCAGCGACCACCGCCATGTGATAGCCGGAGATCGATAGCACGTGGCCGATGCCGGAAATGAACAGCGCGTTGTAGAGATTTTCCGAGATCACGTCGCGCCGCCCATTGAGCAGCATGGCGGCGATGGCGCCCTTGTCGCCGGGCAGCACGGCGCGCACATGAGCGTCGATCGTATCGCGCATCTGCTGCACGACGGCGTTGATACGGTGCACCACGCCATCGGTCGAAGGCGGCGTGACGACCTTGATGGCGCCGCGCACGAAACCGGAGGCGCCGATCTGCTGGAAGTAGAGGTCGCGGGCAAAATCGTAAGAGCCGGGCAGCAACGGTTGCAGCGGCGGATCAAGCATCGCCTTGACTTCGACGAAGCTGCCCGCCGGCGGCGCCATGCCGCGCTTGACCGACAGCCGCACCCGCTCCGGCTTGTCGTCGATGCGGTTGCCTTCGATCCGCTCGACCCGGATCACCATCCGGTCGGTGTGCTGGCTTTCCTCGCGCAGCTCAACAAATCCGGCAACGGTCACGCCGGATGCGTTGAAGCGCAGGATCGGGTGCGCGATCGACGCGGTCTTGATGCTGGCGGCGGCAAATCCCGCCGCGATCGCGGTCACAAAAAGCGCCACCACGAACGCGGTGAGATGCCGGCGCAGCAGCACGGTGCAAACCGTGCACACGCCGGCCATGCCGGCAGCAGCTTGCCAGAGCGGCTCACGATCCGCCGTGAAGTAGATGACGATGCCGAAGCCATAGGCGACGGCAAGCCATGGCAGCAGTCGGCCGGCGGCGAGTTCCTGCGCCGCCCATTGCTGAAGCTGCGCGACAAAGACGAAGTCGCGGCGCGGCCATGCGGCGCCCCAGACCGGGCGCGTTACGCCGACCGGCCAGCTCCACGCTTTGGCGCGGGCGCGGTTCTCTAATTTGCCATCATGAGTCACGGCGCGCCCCCAGCGCGCTTAAAACCAGCCGCCACCTTAGTGAAATGGTTTCGCCGTGGCGATACGGGCGGCCGGTCTGCGGCCCTATTTCACCCGAATTGTATAGTGGTGGGTCACAGCGCCGCTGAGCGGAGCGGTAATCGCGACGGACGCCGAATCCGGCCCCTGGTAGTCTTTATTCGGCTGATAGAAGACAGCGATGGCGTCCGAGTTGCGTGCATTACAGGCAGCACGAGGATCCTTCTCCGGAAAGTCGCTCAAGCCCTGCCCGGTTTCGATCGAAAGCGTACCGTGCTGCGGCTGTTCGATAACGCCGACGGCCTTCTTGCCGGCCGATGAACAATCCGGTTTGAGCAAAAATAAAAAGTCGATACGAAGCTTTTGCTCGGCTGTCGCAAACCGGCTGAATTCGATAGTCGGCGGCTGCTTGTTGGTCACTGACGCTACCGCAGCCGGCCACGCCGGAATGCGGGTGATATCGAACGCCCCCGGCCTTGCTTGAGAGATACCGTACTGTCCCGGCTTCGCCTGAAACTGCTGCACCAGAGCCTGCAAGCCCTTCTGCGGAGAAGCTGGAGGAGAGCAGCGCTGGCGCAGCTTTGCGTATGCTGCCGAAAAGTCCTCCATGTTCAATGTCACATCGCCCAATTTCGTGCGTCCGAACTCCGTGCCCGGTAGCTCGACCGTCGTCTCCATCGCGCCAGCGAGTGAGGAGACAGTGCCCGCGCGGACATAGAATTTGGGCGACGTACCTCGCCTGAGAGAGATCTGTTTGCCTCCGAGCGCGATACTGATGATGGGCGAGGCGGTACGTGCGAGGTCCGCATCCGATGCCAATGGCTCCCGCGCAAATGCGAAGGTCATGCCCGAGAAGCTTGAGCACACAACCTCGAGCAACCCGTTGACATAATGCGGCTCCTCGCCATCGGTGCGCACAAAAAACCGCTTTCTGATTTGCGTGCCTGTATCGGCGAATTGCCAAGCGGTTTCGCCAAATTCCCTGCGGTCGAGACCAAAGCGGACAATATCGTCGCGCTGCAGAAGCTTTGGCATTTCGAAGGGGGTGGCCAGAATGGTTGAAAATAACGCGGGATCCGTTCCCATGTCGCGCAAATAGGCTCGCGTACGTCGATGGGCTTCCACGATCCCGAGCGCCGGCACGGCGCCGCGGGGAAGCTTTACGTCCGGGTCGAATCCGGCATCGTGAATACCGAGCTTCACCCACGGCGGGACCAAATGGGTCGACCCGCCAATCAAGGCATAGACACAGCCGGAGTTGCACTCGCTGACGAACTGAGAGATTTCAGATTGAACCGGCGTCCCGGAGATTTGCGCGCTGCAAGAGCTGCCGGGTTTATCGCTATCGCAGCCAAGCGGAACAGTATGTCCGACACTGGTCTCGAACTTCTTTTCGTGGATGAGGCGGCCGAGTTCGAGGGAGCCATTCACCGATCCGCCGGGCGAGTGAAAGAAGATGGGCGGCCTGCGATCCTGTAGCTTCTTGAGCAATTGCCGCAGCCGATCCGCGGCGTGGGCATCAATCTTGCCCTCTGCTGCGATCCATTCGTCGCAGCCTGGCCCGCAAGCCCCGGCTTCACCGTGCGCCAGATGGAATTCGATCGGCGACATTTGCGCCGCGGCGGCTTGCTTCGGGTCCGGGGACGTTTGTGCAATCGCCGTGGCGACTGCAACGGCGGCACAAGCAACCAGAATGGAGATAAAGAGAAAGACTCGGTGTGACATAGCCGACTGGACCATGACGGGCACCAATCACTACCACAACTTTGCGGTGAATCGCGGAAAGAATGGCCGCCGCCGGATGATGACCGATCGCCGGTTTTGATCGTCCAAAGGCTGCCTAGGCGGTACTTCCCGAAACCTTGGCGTAGCTGTCGCGGAGCCCGACGGTGCGGTTGAACACCGGCCGCTGCGGCGTGGAATCCTTGTCAGGGCTGAAATAGCCGAGCCGCTCGAATTGCACGGCGGCATTGGAATTGCCGCCGGCCAGCGACGGCTCGACGCGCGCGTCGGTAATCACTTCCAGCGAGTTCGGGTTGAGCTCGGCGGCAAAATTGGCGACGTCCGGATCGGGTTTGCTGAACAGCGAATTGTAGAGCCGCACCTCGGCCGGAATGGAATCCGGCGCCGAGACCCAGTGCATGGTCGCCTTGACCTTGCGGCCGTCCGGCGCGTTGCCGCCCTTGGTCGCCGGATCGTAGGTGCAGCGCAGCTCGATCACCTCGCCGGCGGCATTCTTCTTCACCTCCTTGCAGGTGATGAAATAGGCGTAGCGCAACCGCACTTCGGCGCCGGGCGACAGCCGGAAGAATTTCTTCGGCGGGTTCTCCATGAAGTCGTCGCGCTCGATGTAAAGCTCGCGGCCGAACCGGATGCGTCGCGTGCCGGCCGCCGCGTCTTCCGGATGATTGACCGCCTCGAGCTCCTCGCTCTGCCCTTCCGGATAATTCTCGATCACCACCTTGAGCGGCCGCAACACCGCCATGCGGCGCAGCGCGGTCTTGTTAAGATGCTCGCGGATCGAGAATTCCAGCATCGCCATATCGACCACGCTGTTGGCCTTGGCGACGCCGATGCGCTTGACGAAATCGCGGATCGCCTCCGGCGGCACGCCGCGGCGGCGCAGGCCCGCCAGCGTCGGCATCCGCGGATCGTCCCAGCCGCCGACATGCCCGCCGCGCACCAGTTCGGTGAGTACGCGCTTCGACAGCACGGTGTAGGTCAGATTGAGCCGCGCGAACTCGTACTGGTGCGGATGCGACGGCACCGGCAGGTTGGCGAGGAACCAGTCGTAGAGCGGCCGGTGATCCTCGAATTCCAGCGTGCAGATCGAATGGGTGATGCCTTCGATGGCGTCGGACTGGCCGTGGGCGAAGTCGTAGCTCGGATAGATGCTCCAGGTCTTGCCGGTGCGGGGATGCTCGGCATGCAGGATGCGATAGAGCACCGGGTCGCGCAGGTTGATGTTGCCGGACGCCATGTCGATTTTGGCGCGCAGCACCCGCGCCCCATTGGGGAATTCGCCGGCGCGCATGCGGCGGAACAGATCAAGGTTTTCCTCGACCGGCCGGTCGCGGAACGGGCTGTTCCGGCCCGGCTCGGTCAGCGTGCCGCGCGTGGCGCGCATCTCTTCCTGGGTCTGGTCGTCGACATAGGCTTTGCCGGCGCGGATCAGATCCTCGGCCCAGCCGTAGAGCTGCGCGAAATAGTCCGACGCGTGATAGAGGTTGTTGCCCCAGTCGTAGCCGAGCCAGTGCACATCGCGCTCGATGGCGTCGATATATTCCTGCGACTCCTTGGTCGGATTGGTGTCGTCGTAACGCAGGTTGCAATGGCCGCCGAACTCTCCGGCGACGCCGAAATTCAGGCAGATCGACTTGGCGTGGCCGATGTGCAGATAGCCGTTCGGCTCCGGCGGAAAGCGCGTGACCACCGTTCTGCTGCGCCCGGATTCAAGGTCCGCGCGCACGATGTCGCGAATGAAGTCCTGTCCCGCTTCTTTAACCGGGGTCTCGGCAACCGTCATGACGCGATCTTTGCCCTGATTCTCAAGGGTTAGGTGGCGATCGCTCACGGATTGGACAAGTTGGGTTGCGGGGTCAAGTCCCGATTGCGGAGGCGGGACGTTGCCAGCGCCTAGCCTACAGCGGATTGACGTAATTCAGGATCGCGACCTGCCGCAGCAGCACCTTGCGGATAACGTGAGCGACTTTGACGTGCTCGGTAAAGATCGCTGCCTCGCCGGTGGCCCCAGCCGGCAGCCGCCGTGCGAGGCTCGCATCGTCGAGCGAAAAGCGCACAGCAAACGGCGCGGATTCGACCGCCTTTGGAGTGGCGGCGAGACCCGAGGCTTGCACCTGTCCGGTCGAGATCGCCTGGAGCACTGCAACGACCTTGCCTGGATAGACGTGCCCGGGGATGAACTTGAACGTCACTTCGACCGGCTGTCCGGTCCGGATATAGCGTGCGTCGATCTGGGCAACCTCTGCACCAAAAATCGTCTCCGACGTATCGACAAAGGCCATGACTGGCGACAGCGGCAACGATACGACGCGCGCGCCTTTGCGCAGGGCGAGATTGGTGACGTAGCCGTCCGACGGCGCCCGCACAGTGGTTTGATCGAGATTGTACTGCGCGCCGGCAAGCTGCGCCGTGAGCTGATCGACCGAAGCCTGCCTTTGTTCGACGTCGAAATTCCTCCCGGTGCCGCTGGTCTGTAACTGCGTCATCTGCGACAGCCGCAGTTGCTCGAACTTGAGCTGCGCCGCGAGCGCATCGACCTGCGCCTGGAACGGCGTCGGATCGATCCGGAACAGCACGTCGCCGGCCTTGAGCGGCGTGTTTGCCGTCACCGGCACGTCGATCACCTCGCCGGCAACATTCGGCACGATCGGCACCGAGTTGCGGATCACCAGCGCGGTGCCCGTCGGCGCGCCCCACCCCATCGGGACGAACAGGCCGAACATCAGCAGGAGCAGTACGATGGCCGGCGATACTTTCCAGAACAGGTTGAAGCGAACGATCTTCAGCTTCACCAGAAGAAACAGGATGACCAGATAGACGTTGAAAATGGCGACGATCATCGCGCCGTCTCCGTCGTCCGGCCTGCACGCCGTGCCGGCACGTCGACGAAGGCCCAGATCAGCGCGATCGGCCATAGCGCGAAGCCGCAGATCAGTGTCACCCAGCCGGCAACTTGCACGGCTTCAGCCCACGGATGATTGCGGCTTTTTGCGATGTATCCCGGCAGCGAACCGGCGATGAAGACCATCGCGATGGCGCTCGCCACCAGGATGAGCATCACGATCCAGGCAAAGAAATCGAGCACGGACATGGCGCTCGCTCCTTAACTGGCAGGCTGCGCTTCGGGGAATTTCCATTTGCCGTTCAGGATCTCGGCGCGTGGCCGGTAAAGCCGCACGGTGTAGTTCCAGCCCGCCATGATCGGTAGGCAATTTGGACTCTTGCCGTCGCAGCCGCCGAACTGCATGTCGATCGAACCGTCGGCATTCTTCTTCGCCGTGATGTCGTTGAGCGAATACGCATTGGAGTCATTCTTCTGGAAGTAGCCCTCGGCGTTGTAGACGCTGATCGACCAGAACGCTTCGACCGGCACGTCCCTGACGTGAAGCTTGTAGATCGTCGCGCCATCGTTCTTTGCCGGCGTCACGCTGAGATAGGTGGCATCCTTGTCGGGATTGCCGCCCCAGCCGGCCGCCGTGCCGATCAGATGCCGCACCGGATCGACTTCGCCCTTCGGGCCGAACGCATGCGCAAAGCCGCCGGTATGATTGTTGAGGATAAGCAGCGCGCTGCGGATGTCTTTCTGGCTGGCTTGATCCCAATTCGGCACCTCGAACTTGCCCGAATTGTTCTGGCTGACCTTGATCTCATCCTGAAGAGCGTGAACCTGCTCGAGATCCTTTGGGTCGTTTGGATCGACCAGCGTGCGAATGGCGACCACGACATACCGGGTGCCGACGTTCTGGTGCGTCAGGGTATGTGAACCCGCTCCGTAGTAAACTCCGGGGACGTAGTGATCCTCACTGATGACCTGAAGCGACATGAAGCGCTTGCCGGCGTTCGGCATCGTGATCGTCACCGGCCCGGCGTCGAGGTCGAATACCCCCGACGAATAGAGCGTGTCGCGGTTGAGCCGGATGACAATCTGGTTCTCGATCGACGCCGGTTCGCGTCGGTGAAAGAGCTTTCCCAGGCCGCCCTCCTTCACGGCATTGCCCATATAGAGATCGGATTCCGCGCGCGGGAAATTGTCGACGGTGACGGGAACGGCGTCGTTTGTTGCCTTCTGTGCCAACGCAATTGCCGCCGTCGCAATCAGCGCGCCGGCTGCAACAAACGCAATCTGCGCTTTTGCTTTCATGACTAAACTCCCTAATTGATCTTCTCGATGTCCGGCAGTACCCACGTCTTGTCGAAGAATGGCTTCTCCGGACCATAGAGACGGAACAGGACTTCAAAGCGGCCGTTCGCATCGGTCGGCACCCAGTTCGTTTCTTTCCCGGCCGGAGCTTTCGGAGCGAAAAACACATCCACCGAACCGTCGGCGTTCTTCTGCAGCTTCGGCGTGTTGGTGGAACGGCTCGACCACGGCTGGCTTCGGATCAAGGCGTGCGTGGCGCGGTCATACACGGTTGCCGACCAATAAAGCTTCACCGGCGCATTCGCCGGTACGTTGAGCCGGTAGGTGCCATTACCGTCGAGCGGCTTGCGGTCCTTATCCCGGATTGTCATCAGGTAGTACTGCCCGGCACCGAGATGCTTGGCGCTAAAAAAAGCCATCGAATAAGCGACGCCGCGTCCGTCCAACGGGTAAGCATTCGGACTGGCGAAATTGGTCATCATTCCTTCGCTGACTCCCGGCAGCGCCGGAAGCACCCATTGCTGTCCTTCGTTAAAGGAGGTCGTGAAGACGCCTTCGTAGCGATTGTCGAGCCATGCGTGCGCTTCGCCGATCGCGTCTTTCAAGACCGCTTGAGTGTCTTGATCGGGCGCGAACGTCTTGCCTTGCTCGATGCCGATTGATTTCAGCATGTCGATCATGACGCGATCGCGATCGATCCACGGCTCATGCTGCACGAAGCGGTCGAGTGCCTGAAAGAACCGCAGATCGTAGGGAATAGTGCTGTCGTAGACGACATCAATCGCATCGACGAATGTCGTCGCCGGGAGGCTTTTCGCCTCCGATAGCGGATAAAACTTGATCCGCTTTCCGTAAGTGACCGCCTTGGCGACATCGGCATCGCTGCCGCTTGCGAGATTGGACCGCAGCAGAGCGTAGCCCTGATAGGTCATGGATCGCAGGACGATGTAGCCGTCCGGTGGCGCGGCTTTGTAGTCGGGCGGGAGGATCAAGTATTTCCCGCCCTTGCCTTTGTCGACGCCGGCGGGTCCGACATCTTCCAGCGCGGTCTGCCAACCATCGTCGATGCTGCCGGTGATCGAGCCTTCGGGGCTGACCGGTGGAATCTCCAATACCATCGGTCCGACGTCCTTCGTGTCGAACAACGGCATCAAATAGATCACGTCGGGATTCGGCGTGAGCGTCTGGTTCTTCCAGTCCGGCAAGCGCGACCAGTAGACAACCTGGTTGGATTTGGCTTTGGCGCTAATTGCAGCCTGAAGCATCAGGTCGTAATTGACCGCCGGCATGCCCCAGATCACCGCCTCAACGGCGCGCCGTTCGATGGTGCGGCGGGCAAGGTCGTCGGCGGAATAGTTTTGCGCCTGAGCGGCAGTTGCCAGCGCAACAGTCACGGCGAAAGACGCGAGCGCTGCTACTTTCATGGGTTTCCTCGCTCGATCACTTCTCGAACGGATAGATCACCTTCCAGTCCTGCTTCATGTCGACGACGGTCCAGCCGCGCTGCATCGCCTCGTCCCAGGCCTTATCGAGCTTGCCGATCTTCGATTGACGGTCGTAGGCGTATTCGCGCACCGCATCGGTGTGGTGCACAAGACCCGCGAAGCGCGCGCCCTCGCCTCCCACTGTCCACTCCAGCATCTGCTGATCGCCGTCAGAGTTGCCGAACGCGAAGATCGGTCGGCGGCCGATGAAGCGGTTGATGCCGACTGGCTTGCCGGGACCGTCGTCGACGAACTCGATCTTGGGTTCCTTCATCAGCACCGGCTTGCCATCGGCGCCGGTCTGAAACTTGGTGACGCCGGAGGAGCCGACCACCTGCTCAGGCGGAATCCCGTAAACCTTCTCGGTCCAGGGTCGCATGAAGTCGATGCCGCCGCCGGAGACAATGAAGGTCTTGAAGCCGTTGGCGCGCAAATAGGCCAACAGCTCCAGCATCGGCTGATAGACCAGATCGGTGTAGGGCCGGTCGAAGCGCGGATGCCGCGCGGTGGCGAGCCAGTCCAGCACGATCCTGCTGAATTCATCCGTCGTCATGCCGCTGTGCGTCACGGCGACAATCTCGGCGATACCTTTTTCGCCGAAAGCGGCCAGCGCCTGCATGTCGTTGTCGAGCACCGCCTTGAACGGCTGTCTGGTACGCCATTCCGGATGCTGCGGCGCCATCACCTTGATGCGATCGAATGCAAACAGGCCCTGGAAGTACATCGGCTGCTCGGTCCACAGCGTGCCGTCGTTATCGAAGGTGGCAACGCGTGCTTCCACAGGCACAAAGTCGGCTGTGCCGGTCGCGGTGGTGCGCGTGACGAAATCGGTAATCGATTTTTTTGCTGCGCCGTCATTCCACGACGGCAGCGGATCTGACGCCTGTGCCCAGGCATTTCTTGAACTCGCGGCCGCCAGCGCAAGCGCAATGGCGCCGCGCCGGCTCAACATCACACGCATGGCCGCCTCCTCGTGCGTTCGAGACAGATCTATGGGCATGCATCCCAGAAACCGGCCGTGCGCGACGGGTCGGTGTAGTACCAGCACATGTTCGGTCCCGGTGCGGCGCCTGCCCAGGCGACGGCGGTGCCCGCTGCGACGAAGCCGATCGCCGCACCCGCGGCAACCGCTCCGCCCGGACGCCACCAGTAATTGCCCGGGCGCGCCCAACCGCCGCCCCGTACGGCGGTGCGGCCGTGAACCGCGACGTTGCCGCGCGGGCCAACGACTGCCGTTCCGCGATGGGTGACTGCGCCGTGCGGGCCGACATAGGCGCCACCGTGGTGCACGACAGCGCCGCCCCGCGGACCGACAGCGGCGCCACCGCGGTGTGCGACGTACGCCCCGGCGGGCTCCAAGGTTAGCGACAGCAGCAAAACTGTGATGCTGACCGAAGCGACGAGTTTTTGTCTCATGTAATCTTCCATTTGTTGTAGCGGCGTACGGCGTGCTGCCGGCGCATCATCGGTGTTGGACGCTCAGCATTTTCTCGATGTGGCGTTTCGACAAGCCGGTAACCGAGCACTTCCCCGTCAGTCCTTGGCCGCGTTCGCCTGAATCTGCTCCATCGCATCGTTGACGGAAAAGCTCGCCGCTTTGGCGCGCGGCGGGAAGTCTTTGAAGCTCTCCAGCCATTTCGCGACGAATGCTTGTGCCGGCACTAACATGAACATCCGATGCGCCGACCAGTCGCCGTAATATATGCTGATGGTGGCTTTCTCGAATGGATCAGCGCGTAGGTTATAGAGCATTGGCACACGCAGCTTGGTGAATTGACCCTGCCACACACCCATCGGCGTTTCGGGATTCATCTCGGTGTGCTGCTCCATGAACGCGACCTTCCAATTGCGGTAACGCAAAGCCATCAGATCGCCGTCGTCGCTCCAGTACATAATCTCATCGCGGGGCAAGTCCTTCGCTCCACCCTTGAAGTAAGGCATCAGGTTGTAGCCATCGAGGTGGACCTTGAAGCTCTTCCCATTGAGCGTGGTGCCCTTCACCAGTTTGTCGACGAGGTCGGGCTCGCCGGCAGCCGCAGCGAATGTCGGGATGAAGTCCTCGTGTGCGCAGATGTCGTTAACGATTGTGCCCGGCGCAATTAGCCCAGGCCAGCGGATCAGGCAGGGAACACGGAATGCGCCTTCAAAGTTCGTCGCCTTCTCGCTCCTAAAGGGCGTGGAGCCGCCGTCGGGCCAGGTAAAGGCTTCGGCCCCATTGTCGCTCGTGTAGACGACGATCGTGTTGTTGGCCACGCCGAGGTCATCGAGCAGCTTCAACAGCTCGCCAACGTGTCCGTCGGTCTCCACCATGCCGTCCGGATAGAGGCCGAGCCCTGTCTTGCCTTGCGACGATTTCTTCAAATGTGTGAAGACGTGCATGCGCGTCGTGTTGAAGTAGCAGAACCACGGTGTTCCGGCCGTCTGTTGACGATTGATGAAATCCTTTGCGCCAGCGAGAAATTCCTCGTCGATTGTTTCCATCCGCTTGGTGTCAAGCGGGCCTGTATTTTCGATCGTTTGCTTGCCGACACGCCCGAAGGCGGGATCGATTGTCGGATCATCCTTATCAGCGGCCTTGGTCTTGAGAACGCCGCGCGGACCAAATCTCGCGCGAAAGCGGGGGTCCTTCGGGTAGTCGGGATTTTCCGGCTCTTCCTCAGCGTTGAGGTGATAGAGGTTGCCGAAGAATTCGTCGAAACCATGCACGGTCGGGAGATGCTCGTTGCGATCTCCCAGGTGGTTCTTACCGAACTGGCCGGTGGCATAGCCGAGCGATTTCATAACATCCGCGACTGACGGATCGAGCGGCCCGAGGCCAAGCTCCGCGCCGGGCAGGCCGACCTTGGTCAGGCCGGTGCGGATCGGCGACTGACCGGTGATGAAGGCGGCGCGGCCGGCGGTGCAACTTTGCTGGCCGTACCAGTCCGTGAAGACCGCCCCTTCCCTGCCGATGCGGTCGATGTTCGGCGTGCGATAGCCCATCACGCCCATGTTGTAAGCGCTGACGTTGTACCAGCCGATGTCGTCGCCCATGATAAAGAGGATGTTCGGCTTGCGCCCGGCCGGCGCCGCCGGCTGCGCTTGCGCCACCTCGATCGGGTTATTGGCAGCGATCGCCGATGCAGCGGCAAGCGTGGTGCCGCCGAGCAGCATGTTGCGGCGGTTGAGAGCAGGGTTCGCCGGGCTGAACTTGTTATCACGATCGTCGTTCGACATCGCTTGCTCCTGTTCTGACAAGCCACCGAAACCGGGCGCGTTCGGTGCGTTTATTGGATCGCCTCCACGGAGCTGGCCGCAGCTTGAGCGACGACCGCTCACGGCGATCGAGCCCACGCCGCGGCGGCCGGCGTCTTAATGCGACGCTTCCTCGATACCAACATTGCAAGCGAGCGGGTGCGCTTCTGCGGCGCGCCCGCTCGCCGCTCGCTTATTGCCCTTCATGCGACTTCATCATTGCGTCAACCTTCTCCTTGACGGCGGCGAGGTTGAAGGACGCGGCCTGCTGCATCGGCGGGAATTCGATGAACGTTTGAGCCGCCGCCGCCACGGTCTGCTGCACCTGCACGAAACGCCAGAACTCGCGGGCGTAAAACTCGTTCATGTAACCACCGCCCAAGTCGTTGAGCGACTGGCCGCGGAGCGACGGCGTCCGCTCGAACGGATCCTGGCGCAGGTTGACGATCGTCGGCATGTCGGTCGTCACTTTTTCGCCCGGCCAGCCGAACGGCTGCTGGTAGAACTGGAACTTGAAGTCGTCGATCCGGATGGCGCCGAGCTGCGACTCGCCAAAGTAGAAGATCTCGTGCCGGGCCGACGGGCCCTTGCCGGTCAGGAGGTCCATCTGGTTATAGCCGTCGAGGTGGTTCTTGTAGGTCTGGCCGCCGAGCTGCTTGCCTTGGAGAAGCTCCGCGACAACGTTTGGATTACCCGCCGCTGCGACCAGCGTCGGCAGCCAGTCGAGCCCGGAGAAGATGCCGTTCTCCACCGTGCCCGGCTTGATCCTGCCCGGCCAGCGCGCGATGCACGGCACGCGGAAGCCACCTTCGAACACGGTGCCCTTGGTGGCGCGGAACGGCGTCATGCCGCCATCCGGCCAGGTGAACACCTCGGCGCCGTTGTCCGTGGTGAAGACGACGATGGTGTTGTCGGCGACGCCGATATCGTCGAGATGCTTGAGCATATCGCCGATGTCGTCGTCCATTTGCGCCATGCCGGCTTCTTCGAGGCCGAAATTGCTCTCGTAGTTCATCTTCGCCTGGTACTTCTTCGCCAGATACGTGAAGACGTGCATGCGTGTGGTGTTGTGCCAGATGAAGAACGGTTTGCCGGCTTGTTTGGCCCGGTCCATGAAGCCCTTGCTCTGCTCGATCAGAACCTCGTCAAAGGTCTCCATGTTGTATTTGGCGGCGCGGCCCTGCTGCCACATCTGATGATCCCCGCTCATATCGTGAAACGGCGCCAGCGGGCCTTCGTCGACGATGCGCTGCTTGCCGATCTTGCCCCAGCGCGGCTGCACCGTCGGATCGTCGACATCGGTCGCGTAGCTATGCACAAGGTTGCGCGGCCCGTATTTGTCGATCCAGTCCTGCGGATAGTCGAACCAATACGGGTCGGACATCGCATCGAGGTGATACAGATAACCGAAGAATTCGTCGAAGCCGTGCAGCGTCGGCAGGTACTTGTTCAGGTCGCCGAGATGGTTCTTGCCGAACTGCCCGGTCGCATAGCCCATCGACTTCAGCAGCAGTGCGGTCGTCACCGACTGTTCGGGCATGCCGACGTCGGCGCCGGCCTGGCCGACGGTCGTCAGACCGGTGCGCAGCGGGATTTGCCCGGTGATGAAATTCGCGCGGCCGGCGGTGCAACTCGCCTCCGCGTAGTAGTCGGTGAAGCGCATGCCGTCGGCGGCGAGTTTGTCGAGGTTCGGCGTTTTGCCGGACATGATGCCCTGGTGATAGGCGCCGATATTGAACCAGCCGACATCATCGCCCATGATGACAAGGATGTTTGGCTGCCTCCCCGATGGCGCCGCTTGTTGCGCTTGCGCGATGACTTTCTGAGCACCCGCAGCCGTGCCCAGCGCCGACGCGGCAGCAAGCGTCGTGCTGGCAAGCAAGACATTACGGCGGTTCAGCTGCTGGTTCTTCCGTTCGCTCGAGGGTCGCTTTGCGGTCTTGTCGTTATCGACGACGTCGCTCATGTCGCACTCCCTGCTGGATTGAACCTATGCCCCCTCAGCTTCTTCTCATCACACATCGAAACCCGACGTGGCTTGTGGACGTATCCACCGCCTCCGCATGGCGCGCCGCCGGACGGTAGCGGCGGCAATAATTCGGCGCGCACAGGTGCGAGCCGCCTTTGAGAACCTTGCGGGGAATCTTGATCCGCGGCTGGCAAGGGTCGTAGCTCGCTTCCTCACGGCCGCCGCGCGGGTTTTCCGGAACGCAGCACGCCTTCGGCGCATCGGCTTCGTGCTTCGCCGACCACCAGTCCGACGTCCACTCCCAGACATTGCCGATCATGTCGTAGACGCCGTACCCGTTCGGCGGGAACGACGTCACTGGCGACGTGCGTTCGAAGCCGTCGTCGCAAAGATTCTCGTGCGGGAAATGGCCTTGCCAGGTATTGGCGCGATGCTGGCCGCCGGGCACGAACTCGTCGCCCCAGGCGAACTCGGCACCGTCGAGCCCACCACGCGCCGCGAATTCCCATTCCGCCTCGGTCGGCAGATCCTTGCCGGCCCATTGCGCATAGGCGAGCGCATCCGAATAGGCGATGTGAACCACCGGATGATTGTCGAGAGCGTGGATGTTGCTCTTCGGCCCGTAAGGGTGACGCCAATCGGCGCCCTTGAGGAATGTCCACCACTCGCCCCAATTGCGCAGATCGACCGGACGCTGCGGCGGCGAGAACACCAGCGAGCCCGCATACAACATGTGCGGCAGCGCGCCGGGATAATTGTTCGGATCGGGTGGAATTTCGGCGAAAGTCTTGCGGCCGGTAGCGCGGACGAATTCCCTGAATTGCCGGTTGGTGACCGGCGTGCGATCGATCCAGAAGTCATCGACGCTGACGCGATGGACCGGCGCTTCTTCGGGATAATGTCTGTCCGAGCCCATGCGAAACGTGCCGCTGGGAATCCGGATCATGTTAGACGGCGTCAATTGCTTTGGCCGTCCATGACATAGAACAGCGGCGTCGCCCACGGGCTCCTCGCATCAAACGAGTGCAGCCTTATTCGTCCCGCCGAGTGTCGTTCAAATGTGTAGCCGGCTTATTGTCGAATTGGTTTCCTCTTTAAGAAACCCGGCGCGGCGATCATTAAAACTAACAGCAACTATGAACCCCGACCGATGACAACCGCGTGATGTCTTCGCGCGATGTCTCTTTTTGGACAGCGGCAGATGCGCGCACTCCACTATTGTTGAGGCGAAAATTTTCGGCTGCTCTACTGTTCGTCCGCCTTGTGGACGGAAGTTGTTTGGTTTGTCTCTGCGCTTACAGGGCATTAGCCGATCTTGTGGCCGCGAAGTCACGCTGCCCAAATTTCATCAGCGGCACGCCAGACGCGAATGCGGACGCCGTCGCTTCGCGCTAGACTGTGACCCGCTGAGAAGACGATGCCATAAATTCCAGATGCGATTGCTCGGGGGGTGACATGACACCGAGTCGCTGCGTTTCAGGCTTCTTCGCTCAAACGGATTGGGCTGTTCCGAAACGTTCATCGTACGGTGCAGCCGCACTGGCCGCGGCCGCGGCCGCGATCGCCATCGCGTCAGCGCCGGACAACGCGCACGCCGATGAAGGCGGTGTGAGTTTCTGGATACCGGGACTCTACGGCAGTCTCGCCGCCGCGCCGCAAGTTCCCGGCTGGGCGCTCGGTATCGTCAACCTCTACACACCGGTCGGCGCAACAGGAAATGTCGCCGCGGCGCGCCAGGTCACGATCGGAAACGTCCCCGCAAACGTCAACGTCAGTCTCAACGCGACGCTTCATGCCAGTCCCGATTTCGTCCTGGTCAATCCGACTTATGTTTTTGCAACGCCGGTGCTCGGCGGCCAGTTTGCCTTGAGCATGGCCGGCGCGCCGGGCCGCAGCATCACCTCGATCGACGGCACGCTTACGGTTGCCACCGGCGGTGGTCTGTTCGCCACCCGGCAAGGCGGCATCGCCGACGCCCGCGATGGTTTCACCGATCTCTATCCGTTCGCGACGCTGCGCTGGAACAGCGGCGTCAACAATTTCATGGTCTACGGCAGCGGCGATATCCCGGTCGGTACCTACAATTCCAACCGGCTCGCCAATCTCGGCATCGGCCACGGCGCCGCCGATGCCGGCTTCGGCTACACCTACCTCGATTCCAAAACCGGCCACGAGTTCTCCGTTGTTACCGGTCTGACCTACAATCTGGTCAATCAGAGCACCGACTATCAGAACGGCATCGACTGGCATCTCGACTGGGGCGCGTCGCAATTTTTCACCAAACAGCTCCAGATCGGCGTCGTCGGTTATGTCTACGAGCAACTCACTGCCGATAGCGGTTGCCGGCCAGCGCTGTGCCCGTTCAAGTCGCGCACCGTCGGATTCGGTCCGCAAATCGGCGTGATCATTCCCAATTCGTCGTTTCAGACGTATGTGAATGTGAAGGCGTACTGGGACGTCGACACCGTAAACCGCGCTTCGGGCGCGAGCGCCTGGCTGACGCTGGCGTTCTCGCCGAACCCGCCAAAGGACGAGTCGAAGTCCTCGATGACGACCAAGGCGTCGTCGCACAATTGATCGAATCAATTTTTTTGCGTGACAGATGCGGGTTTGCCCCTGGAACATCGCTCTAACGCCAGTCGCGCGATGGCAGCGGGAGCCTGCTCGGGGATAGCGAACACGCAACTCACATTGATTTCGCACAAAACGTAGGTGTCCTCCCCCATGCCCGTGCGCGGCCCGTAGAGGAAATCGGCATCCCAGATGATCGGCAGCGCGGCGGCGTCTATGCCAAGCGTCTGCATCATCTGCGGCGTCCACTCGTTTTCCATTTTTGCGCGCAGCGCCTGAAACGCCGGAGCGTCCGGCCCGTGCATGATGCGCGGACCGGATTGGGCGGCCGGCGAATCCGGTCCTTCGGGCGGCGGCGGTATCAATGCCTTGATAAGCTGGTGGCCAAAGCCCACGACCTTATCGCCGCCCATGTAACAGCGGATCATGCCGTCCGGCAGACGCGGCTGAAACGGCTGATCCACGATGCGGCCATCTTCGGTGAAGTAGGCTTCACAGCGCGCCATGACGTTCTCGAGCGTCAATTCTTCCGGCACGCTGCCCCGCCGTGCTTCAAGGACGATGACGCGCGCTGAGCCTGTCTGCTCCACTTTCCAGACGCCTTGACCGGCGTTGCCGCGATTTTGCTTCAGCACGCGCGGACCGCCCGAGGCGAGCGCGGCCGGAAAGTGAGAGCGGAACTCGGCCGGTGTGCGGTAAAGATGGGTATCGGTACCCCAGCCGAGGTGCTTGGTGCGATGCAGGACTTCCTTGACGCCCATCTTGAGGATCACGTTAGGATGAGCGCTGATCCACGGTCCATGTGAGGCTACCTCGCGCAGCATCGGATCGAGTTTCGCGCGGGTCAGGCCGTCATCGAGCGGATTGACCCAAACCAGTACGCCGTCGACCGCCATGAGCTGCTGCCGGACTTCATCGCGCATGTCGTCGGCATAGACAGCGGGCTCGGCACGAATGCCGCTCGCTTCGAGTTCCTCGAAGATACGGCGATACCGGTTGTTCTGGGGCGTTGCCGCTTCCCGCGTCGTACGGTCACCGCGCCAGAGGATTGCGACTTTATAACCGCCCATATCTTTATCGCACCATAACCCAGGCGGGCTGCAGAATCGGATACGCAATCAGCCCGACCGCCGCGGTTGCAGCAATCAACAACGGATTGCTGACCTTCCAGCGGAAAAGTACGGCGAGCGAGGCCGCACCAATCAGCGCGGTCAGCCAGTCGCCAATGGCAATCCGGCCAAGCAGGATGCAAGCGCCGAGGATCGTGCCAATGGCCGCGCCATAAGCGCCGCGCACAAAGCCTTGCACATTTGGGTTTTTACCGTGGCGCGCGAGCAGAGGCGCCGCAACCAGAATGAAAATAAACGAAGGAAAGAAGATGCCGATGGTCGAGACCAGCGAGCCCCAGAAACCGGCGACGAGATAGCCGACGAAGGTCGCGGTGATGACGACGGGGCCGGGACTCATCATCCCCACCGCGACCGCGATCAGAAATTGCCTTTCGTCGAGCCATCCGTATTGCTCGACAAGCCCTTGCTGAAGAAACGGCACGATCACGAGCCCGCTGCCGAACGTGAGCGACCCGGCCTTGAGAAAGAACAGCAGCAGCTTGCTTAGAGTCGTGCTGGTTGCGGCGGCGGGCGCGACGAGCAGCGGTACCGCGGCGATCTGCAATTTAACATCCGGCGCTTTGCGAATGAGATTGCCGTAATAGAGGATGCCGATGATCCCTGCGCCGATAAACAGAAACGCCACCTCGGCCTGAAGAATGACCGTGACCGCGAGGCAGACCAGCGCAATGGCCCATTGCAGCCAGTCCTCCATGCCGAGTTTCGCAAGGCGGTAACAGGAGTGAAGGATCAGCGCGATCACGGCCGGACTCACACCGTAAAAGATTGCGGTGATGGGCTTGAGGTCGCCGAGGTAGACGTAGAGCGCTCCGAGCGCGGCCACCATCACGAAATTCGGGAAGATGAAGGCCCAGCCGCCAATCCAGGCGCCCCAGAAACCCCCGCGCAAATAGCCGACGTAAATGCCGACTTAAATCGCAAGCGGCCCCGGCAGCGATTGGCAGATCGCAATAGCTTCGCGCATCTGCTCTTTGGTGAGCCATCCGCGTTCGGCGACCAGCTCGCGTTCCATCTGTCCGACAAGAGCAACCGGGCCGCCAAAGCCGATCGATCCCAGACGCAGGAAGTAGAGCAGCAGTTCACGCAGCCGCCCCTGTGGTGCCTTCGTCGCCCCGTCCGTCACGATAATCCTCCGTTGAGTGTCGGGCCGCCTGAGAGCGCCGCTCGTCATTTTTTCTGGCAAGACTTGATACATAAGTCGTATTGGGACTTGCAGGTTGTTGCCGAATAATTCGACCGGCAGGTCCGCTGTTCGTCGCCACACTGTTTGCAACCGTTCGCTTGCGCAGCGCGCACGGTACTGTTGGTGCTGAGTGGACTCAGCACCAACAGGGCTACAGCAAAGGTCCGCATCATCGTGTCCTCCCGCCGCCGGAATTTGACTAGCTCTTGGCGTTGGCCATTTTGTCGAGCGCCGCGCGCAAGGTCGTCGCCAGCTTGATGGCGTCGTCGTTGGCCCAGAAATGCATGAAGAACAGGCGCGGCTGTTCGTCGAGCATGTGGCTGTGCAGCGCCGTGACCTCGACCCCACCATCGCGAAGCGCCTTGATGACAGGATTGACTTCGCTCGACACCATCACAAAGTCGCCTGTGATCGCGGCTTTGCCGTTGCCTGTCGGCTGAAAGCCTATGCCGGTCGCAACACCCAGCGGGCCGGCAGGCGCGATCGCCATGCCGCCCATCGTCACCGGATCGCGGCGCGGAACGCCGAACTGATAGACGCCGCCGTTGGCCTGGCCTTTAGCGCCCATAATCTGATCGAGTTGCGCGGTATCGAGGTCTATTGCGGGCGGCGGATTCAGTGCAGCCGCCGGTGCATCGAGCGGTGTCTTGCTCACAGCAAGAGCATTATGGATTGCAGTGGCTATGTTGATGGCGTCACCATGCGCGCTGACATGCATATAAAATGTCGCGGGATTTGCGCGCAGCAAATGGTTATGGACGGCGGTGATTTCGATGCCGTTGGCGATCATCTTGGCCATGACCGGATTGATTTCAGTTTCGAGCAATACGAGATCGCCCATCACCATGACGTCCTGTCCCATCGGTTTGAACACAACCCAACCACCGAGCGCCAAAGCAGGCTTTATTGTCACGCCGTCGAGCGTCACGTTGAGGTCGGTTCGCGGAAAGCCGTAACGGTGCACATCACCCGCCGCGACCGCAGCCTTGCGGCTGAAGACCTGGTCCACCGATTGCCAATCGACGGCTTGGGCTGATGCCGACGTACTCAACGTCAGCCCGAGAAGTCCGGCAGCTAAACACCAACGCATCATTGATCGTTCTCCTGTGTAAACCCACCCTCGAAATTCGTTGTCTTTCGGACAAACTGCTTCATGGCGCCGGTTTGAACATCCAGATTGCGGCGGCCTCCGTCGCCGTGGCGCGGACCGCGAGCAGTAAAACGTCAAGTTCGGGAACAAACAGCGAGGTGCGCGCTCCGCTAACGGTCGGAATACGCTCAAGTCGCTGAAAGCCCGCGGGTTGAATTTCGAACACGTCGATGAAGCCTTCGCCGCAACTGACGTACAGCCGGTTGCGCTTTTCATCGACAAACAGGTCGTCCGAGTCGCCGCATGTTTCGGCCCTGCCCGAGATGGACCCGTCCGCGGCGATTCCGATCACCCGCGCCGGATTGCGTGAAACCACAATGATGCGATGACCGGTTCGGTCGAGCGCTAAGGGAAAGTTGCCGCCTTCGCGCAGCGGCCATTGGGCATTCTGTCGGCCGGTGGCGGCGTCCAGCACGGCCACCGCATGAGCGCCGGGTATATTGACGAAAACCTGTCGAGGCTCGCCGCCGATTTGAAAACTCTCCGGATGGGCAGGCAAAGCAATGTCACCGATCTTCCTTTGCTGTTCGACATCGATTGCCGCGATCGCGCCGCCGCCAAAGCCGACGAGGACGCGATTGCCATCGGCATCGAAGCGGACATTGTCGGCGTCGCTACCGAGTTCGATACGCCCGGCCGCAGTGTATTCCGGCCCATGGAACAGCCGCAGCGAACCGTCGCGTGCGTTGGCAACATAGAGCGTGTCGTTGGCGGGCACGTAGGCGACACCCTGCGGCTCGGAGAACCCGCCAATGGTGCGGACAGTTTTGTGCGCGGCAATGTCGACGACCCCGACGCTGTCGTTGCCGAGTTCGGCGACGAACAGCCTGCCGTGAGTGATATCGATCGCCATGTGATCGATGCGGCCCCGAACTGGTCCTAATGGAACTTTCGATGCAATCTGCAGTAACCCGTTCCCTGCCCGCGCAGGAGCAGCAGCCGCAGGTAAAAAGACAACTGTGGCAAGCGCACAAAGCGACAGCCAGCGCCGTGGATTGAGATTCGGATCAGCGTTCATGCGCAAGTCACGCCCTTTCCTGCATTCGCGCGGCGGTCGCCGCCGTCGCCGGCCAGTTGTGCGTTTCGGCTTGCAGTGAACGGCACCACGCAAACAGGGCGTCATAGATCACCATGCCGTGCGCAAGCATTTCGTGATCGTTGGAAAAATTGGCAGAAAGGCCGAGCGAGATCGCAAACAGGCCACCGCACTGCGGCGCCAGATCGTGGCGTGACGTATCGGCGCCGCGGACGATGACCGCCAGACGGTCAAGCGCGGGATCGCGGATGTCGTAGATGCGAATGATGGTATCGAAAGAACACTTGTCGCCTTCGTGCGTGAACTCGACGCCATCGATGTCATAAGGCGTCGCGTTCAATGCAGCCGCCGCGGCAACAACCTTCGCTGTCGGCACATAGAGAAATTGGGAGCGCGCGTCGATGAAACGCCGGATCAGCCACGGACAAGCAATGCGATCGATCTTCGGCCGCTCGCGCGTGATCCATTTTCCGGGTTGTGACCCGATATTACGCCGGGTCGGAAGCCCTTTCTCGACCCAGCCTTCAATTCCGCCTTCGAGATAAGTTGTATTGAAGCCAAGTGCGCGAAGCACAGTCACGACAGACTGGCTGACCTCGTGGCCGTGCACGCAATAAACCGTGACAGGCCGGTCCGCCGCCACGTCATGGACCAAGTCGTGGGCCCATGATTCCACGCGATCGGGCGATCGGTGGAAGGCCGATGCGATCAGCCGGTCAGCATCAGCGAAAACCGCATCACGGCGCACGTCTATGACGAGCGGAGCTGTTCCCGTGCCAAGCCGGGCATAGAGTTCGGCTGAAGTGATGGAGCTTTGTGTCCCGTCCACGCGCAATCTCCTCGACACGTCGAGTGTTGCGCAGAGCTTGGACGGAAACCGTCTGAAGGGGAGCCTGCGTATCCCCGGAACGAAACTATAGGAAGCCGCTACGGCCTGTGCAAGCTGGACCTGTCATTTTGGCCGCGTCATTCGCCACAGTCGCACGACGTCACGTTGTCGATGCGGTAGCTTTGCACTGCCTCATCGGCTGCAAAATCGACTTTCACGTTAACCGAAGGCGCTTGCCAGACAAATCGCTCGCGGAACTCAAGATCGGGCGCGGTTTCCTTCTCGCGGACGAACACGATATCGAAAGTTCCGGTCGCCTTTGCTGCACAGCGCGGCGCATCGACCTTGACCACCGCACTCCAGGTCCGCGACAGGGTTGGTGGCTGCATTTCCGTAAAGGAAATATCGCTTATCGCGAGCGCGGGCTGGCACGATTCACCGCTTGAGGCCGACGTGATGCAGGCCGCCGCCAAAGCTGCGGCTACGAGTCCTGCCTGGCTTGATCGTCGTGAGATAACCGGGAAAAGATTTTGAAGAACTTGACGTCTCATAGGCGCTCCTTCCCTTGCGGGTAGAGCAGCACTTGAGACAGAGCGTCCTTAAGGACCGGGCGGCCGCGTTCGAGCCCGATGGATTAGCGCATAGCCTTTTCAAAAACTTTCGGCAAGCGGATCGATAATGCTCTGCCGAACGCTGAAACGCTCCCCGCGAAGTCCGCTTTAGATCATCCGTCTTATTTCCTGAAGGTCGCTTTTGGGCCAAAACCTCTCTTTTTATGTCCTTATTATAGATACAATACTCTTGACAGTAGTCCTTGTACTATTTACATGCATTTCACCTCGTTCACGGAGGGACCTTTCGCGAGGGTACTTTCGAAAGTGGAACGAGGGCGGTCCCCGCGTGCGGCGTTACGAACCGCGCCCGGGCGGCTCCGGGCATCAAACACGCCGGCACTATGACCGGTGCGGGAGGTGCAGTCCCTGGACTGGGACAGGCGAAGGCGGGTAACGCCCGCTGGATCCGCGTCCCAGGAAGCATGGCCTGGAGTTGAGCCAGTTCAGCCTACGGGCTGCTGGCGAGAGCCGCGGTGAAGCGCCGGAAGGCGAGCGCGTCCCGCAAGGACGCGCGCCGCGGCAACGCGGCAGTGGTTGGCGCCTTTCGGCGCTTCGCCTCCCTCCGCTTTTTGAGAGGGAGTGCAAACAGCTTCGTGGCGTGAACAGAAACTCGGATGCAGGCGCATCGCGGGAACGGAGAAACGCGTCATCGCCGGGCTTGACCCGGCGATCTCGATGACGGTGGCACCGCATTGCCACTTGTTTCGGGATGACCGGGACAAGCCCGGTCATGACAAAGAGAGAAAGGCGCTCGCTGCCGTGAGCAAAAATCGCATGAGCAAAAGCACCAGGCGCAAACGCAAAGCCGATGACCGCAACATCGTGTCGAGCAAAAACCTGCCCCACTTCCGCGCTGCCTGCGTGATCGTAGCGCGGAAATATTGCGACATGTTCGCGTTCTGGCGCGCGTGCCGCTACAAGCCGTGCCGCAGCGCGCGGCGGTGTATTGGCGATCAGAGCTACTGTCTGGAGAAGCGCTGGTCCGGCCTGCCCTACGAGGTCCAGCGTGACGCGGAAATGCGGATGCCGACCGAAGCGCCGCCGAACGCCGACTGGCTGCTCCGGGCCGCTTACCACTATGACCTCCATAACCTTTGCGGGTTCGTTCCGAGCGACCGGGCCAAGGCCGAGGCGAAGCGCCGACACGCGGCCCGAAAGGCCACCGACGATGCGGGCTTATGAACCGCCCTACGCGCTGGTTGGTTTCTTTAAGACATAGCTGTGCTACACGAGCGCGTTCACGCGAGAACCTCGACCGACAATGACTGTCGTCACCCGTTTCGCCCCCTCGCCGACCGGCTTCCTTCATATCGGCGGCGCGCGCACCGCGCTGTTCAACTGGCTTTACGCCCGAGCCCGCGGCGGCAAGATGCTGCTGCGGATCGAGGACACCGACCGCGAGCGTTCGACGCAAGCGGCGATCGACGCCATCCTCGACGGCCTCGGTTGGCTCGGCATTACCTGGGACGGCGACGCCATCTATCAGTTCGCCCGCGCCGCGAGGCACCGCGAGGTCGCCGAGCAATTGCTGGCGTCCGGCCGCGCTTATCATTGCTACGCCACTCCGGAGGAGCTGACGCAGATGCGCGAAGCGGCCCGCGCGGAAGGCCGCGCCAAGCTTTACAACGGCCTGTGGCGCGACCGCGATGCGAGCGAGGCGCCGTCCGGCGTCAAACCGACCATCCGGCTCAAGGCGCCGCTGACCGGCGAGACCGTGGTCGAGGACCAGGTGCAGGGCCGCGTGGTCTGGCAGAACGAGAATCTCGATGATCTCGTGCTGCTGCGGTCCGACGGCACGCCGACTTATATGCTCGCCGTCGTGGTCGACGACCACGATATGGACGTGACCCACGTCATCCGCGGCGACGATCACCTGACCAACGCCGCGCGGCAGACCCAGATCTACCAGGCGCTCGGCTGGGCCGTGCCGGTGATGGCGCACATCCCGCTGATCCACGGGTCGGACGGTTCGAAACTGTCGAAGCGGCACGGCGCACTCGGCGTCGATGCCTACCGCGCCCTGGGCTACTTGCCGGCGGCGTTGCGCAACTATCTGGTGCGGCTCGGCTGGAGCCACGGCGACCAGGAGATTTTCTCGACCGAGGAAATGATCGCGGCGTTCGACCTGCCGCAGATCGGCCGATCGCCGGCGCGCTTCGACATCGCCAAGCTGGAGAACCTCGACGGCCATTACATCCGGCAAAGCGCGGACGCCGAACTGCTCGACGCCATCGAGAAACTCCTGCCCTATCTGCCGGATGGCGGCGCCGTCGCGGCCAAGCTGACGCCCAAGCTCCGGGACCAGTGGCTGGCGGCGATGCCAAGCCTCAAGGAGCGCGCCAAAAGCCTGCTCGATCTCATTGCCGGGGCTCATTTTCTGCTGGCCGACCGGCCGATCCCGCTCGACGACAAAGCCACCGCGCTGCTGACGCCGGACGCCAAGGGCCTGCTGACCGAGATCGGGACGGAACTGACCGCCGTCGAGCCGTGGACGCCGGAGGCCACCGAACAGGCAGTGCGTAACTTTGCCGAAAAGAAAGGGGCCAAGCTCGGCGCGGTGGCGCAGCCACTGCGCGCGGCCCTGACCGGGCGCACCACGTCGCCCGGCATATTCGAAGTGCTGACCGTGCTCGGCAAAGCCGAGAGCCTGGCGCGGGTCGCTGATCAGGCCACCGGTTGAGAAACCGCTACCAGGGGGCTGCGGCCAATGGATTACCGCTATGCGCGGCGGGGTCGTGCGTGGCTGTCACACCCCTATTATCTTGCAGTGCACACCCTGTTACGCTACGGCAATAAATGCCGCAAAACCGGGCATAAGACATCGAGGTACGACCATGGACGCTAAATCTGGCGCCAACATCAAGACCGGCAGCCTGAAAATCGGTGACAAGAGCTACAACTTCCCGATCTACGACGGGACCATCGGTCCCGAAGTGATCGACATCAGCAAGCTCTACAACGAAGCCGGCATCTTCACCTACGATCCGGGCTTCACCTCGACCGGAAGCTGCGAGTCCAAGATCACCTATATCGACGGTGACGAGGGCGTCCTGCTTTACCGCGGCTACCCGATCGAGGACCTCGCCGAGCATGGCGACTTCCTCGAGACCTGCTACCTGCTGCTCTACGGCGAACTGCCGACCACCCAGCAAAAAGCCGACTTCGTCGACCGCGTGATCCATCACACGATGGTGCACGAACAGATGAGCCGGTTCTTCCAGGGCTTCCGCCGCGACGCTCACCCGATGGCGGTGATGGTCGGCTCGGTCGGCGCGCTGTCGGCGTTCTATCATGACTCCACCGACATCACCGATCCGACGCAGCGGATGATCGCTTCGATCCGCATGATCGCGAAAATGCCGACGCTGGCGGCGATGGCCTACAAATATTCGATCGGCCAGCCGTTCATCTATCCGGACAATTCGCTCGATTACGCGTCGAACTTCCTGCGCATGTGTTTCGCGGTGCCGTGCGAGCCCTACAAGGCCAATCCGGTCTTGGCCCGCGCCATGGACCGCATCTTCACCTTGCACGCCGACCACGAGCAGAATGCCTCGACCTCGACGGTGCGCCAGGCCGGCTCGACCGGCGCCAATCCGTTCGCCTGCATCGCCGCCGGCATTGCCTGCCTGTGGGGCCCGGCGCACGGCGGCGCCAACGAAGCCGCGCTGAAGATGCTCGGCGAGATCGGCAGCGTCGACCGCATCCCGGAATACATCAAGCGCTCGAAGGATCCGAAGGACTCGTTCCGCCTGATGGGCTTCGGCCATCGCGTCTACAAGAACTACGATCCGCGCGCCAAGATCATGCAGAAGACCTGCTACGAGGTCCTGAACGAACTCGGCGTCAAGGATCCGCTGCTCGACGTCGCCATGGAGCTTGAGAAGATCGCGCTGCACGACGACTACTTCGTCTCCAAGAAGCTCTATCCGAACGTCGACTTCTATTCGGGCATCACGCTGCGCGCGATGGGCTTCCCGACCACGATGTTCACCGTGCTGTTCGCGCTGGCCCGCACCGTCGGCTGGATCGCGCAGTGGAAAGAGATGATCGAGGATCCGCAGCAGAAGCTGTGCCGTCCGCGCCAGCTCTATACCGGCTCGCCGCGGCGCGACTATCAGCCGATGTCGAGGCGGAAGTAATTTGACGTCATTGCGAGCGGTAGCGAAGTAATCCAGCGATTAATGCAAGCTGCTCTGGATTGCTTCGTCGCCACTGCGCGTCAAAGACGCGCGTAAACGCGCTTTTGCCTCGCAATGACGAATGTCTGCCGGCGCTATTCGTGGTTGCCGTCATAGGCCCAGGTCAGGTAGGCGCCGGCCCAGGTGAAGCCGCCGCCGAACGCCGCAAGGATCAGCCGGTCGCCGGCGCGCAACATGCTTTCGTAGTCCCACAGCGACAGCGGGATCGTGGCCGCGGTGGTGTTGCCGTATTTGTGGATCGTCACCATCACCCGCGCCGCCGGCAGCTTCATGCGTTCCGCCATCGCCTCGATGATGCGCTTGTTGGCCTGGTGCGGCACCAGCCAGTCGATCTTGTCGCCGGTCAGTTCGTTGCGCTTCATCAGTTCGGTGGCGACTTCCACCATCCGCGCTACCGCGAACTTGTAAACCGCGGCGCCTTCCTGGTGGACGTAGTGCAACCGCTTCGCCACCGTATCGGCCGTCGGCGGCATCCGGCTGCCGCCGGCTTTCTGGTGCAGATGCGGCATGCCGGCGCCGTCGGAATGCACCACGGTATCGATGATGCCGTGGGTTTCGCTGGGCTCGAGCAGCACCGCGCCGGCGCCGTCGCCGAACAGCACGCAGGTCGCCCGATCGGTGTAATCGATGATCGACGACATCTTGTCGGCGCCGACCACCACGATCTTCCTGAATTTTCCGGTTTCGATGAATTGCGAGGCGATGCTGAGCGCATAGACGAAGCCCGAGCAGGCCGCCTGCACGTCGAAACTGCCAATGCCGCGGATGCCGACCATGTCGCAGATCAGGTTGGCGCTGGACGGAAAGACGAAATCCGGCGTCGTGGTGGCGCAGATCAGAAGGTCGACGTCTCCCGCTGCGGTGCCGGTCTTCTTCAGGAGACCGCGAACCGCCTCGGCGCCCATATGCGAGGTGCCGAGGCCGCGGCCTTTGAGAATGCGCCGCTCCTTGATGCCGGTCCGCTCGACGATCCATTCGTCGCTGGTATCGACCATTTGCGCCAGTTCGGCATTGGTCAGGACGTCGGGCGGCACGTAGCCAAACACGCCGGCGATCGCGGCGCGGACCTTGGGCTTGCGAGCGGTTTTCCTGGCTTTAGTCACGCGGGACGCTTTGCAATGTCACTTCCGTCGGCCGTTGCCCCCGGTGGGAGTAGCAGGATGCGCGGGGCAGCGGTAGACGATAGTGCATCAGCCGCGGTCAATCGTTGAGGGCGTGGCAGACTTTAAAGTATAAAAAACCCTATAAATAGGAGTCCTATTTAGTGCCACTCTCTCGCACCGCCATCATTCTCGTACTCGCTTTATTCTCGATACCGTGCAACGCGGCTGACCTGATAAACTCTCAGCACTTTGAGTTTGAGGCGTCGTGCCGCGGTAGCGGCAAGGATATGGTCTACACGTGGAACGGCGGAGAAAACCGCATTCCGCCCCCGACCGAGTACGGAAAATCTTTCATTTATCCGTGGCTCGATGACGACATTCTCATCAAGGGATTAGAGCTGGTCGTTGTGAAGCCATGGTCGGTTTTTATTGATTGGCTTGCGGTCGGCAACAATACATGGGCTGACTTCATGTTGCTAGTTGGCAACGGGCAATCTCATGCGGTCAACTTTTATCCCGACTTCGCCTTCCGCTTTCCAGGGAAGGGTAGCACCACACCGCACACCTATATTGACCTGCACGGGTCATGCTGGCGACCGTTCAAGGCGCGGGTGTTTCTCGAGCTGTACTACGCGCCCGTTGCGAACGAAAAAGCGCCACAGTAGCCAGCGATGGATAGCCAACAAACGCCGTAAGGTCAGCGTTTCAAAGAGTATTTGGGCTATAGACGAAGTCGCTCGTGCGAATGACGCCATCGTTACCATAAGAGATGCTGATACCGTATCAGAGTTCCGCTGAACTGTTTGGCACAGTAAAGTAGACTTGGCCCAATGAGTTCCAATTAATCCCGGCCGCGCTGGGCCAGATCGAGTACGATCTGGGCCGCCTTGGCGCTCGGCGGCTCACCGCCGACGCCCATGATCGCATCAAGCCGAGCGAACGCCGCGATCTGGCGCTGGCGTTGTGTGGTTTCCGCCAACAGCGGCGCCAGCGCCCCGGCAAGCCGCTCGGGCGTGCAGTCCTGCTGCAGAAATTCCGGAACGACATTTTCCCCAAGCACGAGGTTGGCCAGGATGACGCTGGACAAGGTCGAATTCGAGCGGTTCAGCTGGAAAATCATCTCCTCTATGCGCGACACGCGATAGGCCGCAACGGTCGGTATGCTGGCAAGCGCAAGCTCGAGCGTGACCGTGCCGGAGGCGGCCAGCGCCGCGCGGGCATTGCGAAACGCCGCCCACTTGCCGGGGGCGTCGACGACAAGGCGGGGCGGCACCGCCCAATCGGCGCTCGCCTCGCGGATGGTCGGCGCGAGATGCGGCAACGTCGGCAGCACCACGTCCATTGGACCGGCGCTATCGGCGACACGCGCGATCGTTTCGCCGAAGATACCGATCAATCGCCGAATCTCGTTTCGCCGGCTGCCGGGCAACAACAGTACGCATGGCGGGCTGGCGCTGCGGCGCTGCGCTTCTTCTGCGTTGGGACGGAGATCGCCGAGGCGTTCGATCAGCGGATGACCGACATAGCTGCACGGCGGACCGCCGAGCTTGACGTGGGCGGCCGGCTCGAACGGCAGAATAGCCAGGACATGATCGACGTAGGCGCGCATGGCGCGCGCCCGGCCCGGGCGCCAGGCCCAGACCGAGGGCGACACGTAATCGACGATCGGGATCGCAGGCGCATGGCGGCGCACCCGGCGCGCGACCCGATGCGTGAAGTCGGGACTGTCGATGATGACCAGAACATCCGGGCGCGTGGCGATGATCGCGTCTGCGGTTTCGCGAATCCTGCGCAGGATGGTCGGCAACCGCTTCGGGATCGCGTTGATGCCGACAATCGAAAGGTCTTCGATGGGAAACGGGCTGGTCACGCCGGCTACGGCCATGGCCTCGCCGCCAATTCCGGCGAGCGCAAGCGGCCCGCCGTAGCCCGTCATTAGAGCGTCAATCAGGGCCGCGCCGAGCGCGTCGCCGGATTGTTCGGCGGCGACGAGATAAATCGAAAGCGGACGCAGCGCGTCCATCATGCCGTACTCTTCTCGGGCACACCGACGACGAAGATTTCCGCGCTGTCGGCGGCCGCGATGACTTCGGCGGCATCGGCAATGATAGTGCTGCCGGCGGTGACTGCGATCCCGGCCAGACCTGCGCGCGCCACGTTCTCGATCGTCCTGGGCCCGATCGAAGGCAGATCGACGCGGCGATCCTGGCCCGGTTTCAGCGCCTTCACCAGAACACCGCTGCCGGCGGGCGCGGTAACGCGTCCCTGCCGGCGCAAATCGGCGATCCGCTGCAGCATTTGGTCGGTGCCTTCGGCGGCTTCGACGGCGAGTACATGTTGCCCGGCGATCACCACGGCCTGCCCGACATCGAAAGGCCCAAGCGCCGCCATCATCTGCAATCCACGGGCGATATCGGCATGATCGCCTGCCGCCGGTTGACGATGTCCGAGCACACCTTTGGGAACAAGGAGTTCGGGCGCCACATCATCGATGCCGACGACACGGACGCCGTTGTCTTCCATCAGCCTGGCTATTCCCGACAATAATCCGTCGTCGCCGCCACGAAAGGAACGCACAATGCGAGGCATTGAGCGGATCGTGAGCCAGTCCAATCGTACCTGAGTCAACGGCGGGCGAAGCAACGACCCGATAAGGATGACCTCACGGCACCCTTCGCGGCGCGCAAGATTGATAAACCGCCCAAGCTGACCGACCGCAAACCAATGGTGCCGGTAGCATTCGACCGCCGCGGGTTCGGCCCATCCACGCAGTCCAAACATGACCGGCTGCCTGCCCCGCTGTTTCGCAGCAGCGGCGACCGCACCGGGGAAGGTTCCGCCACCGCAAATGATCGCGAGCGGCTCGCCAGCCGGGGCCGGATCAGCCATGGACTGGCTCGTCAGACGACATCGTCGCTCTGTCTGCTGCTGCTAATGTGCTTGGCACGTGTCTGCGTCAGCGGGCGCTTTCCGCCGGCGCGAATGAACGCGATGATCTTCCCGACCGCTGGATCGTCGGCAAACTCGCGGGCTGCGGACTCGACGCGTTCGGCGAAGCGGCCATTAGCGAAGAACAGAGCGCGGTAGGCGCGGCGCAAGGTATGCAGCTGCGCGCGCGTCGAACCGCGCCGCTGCAAGCCGACCACATTCAATCCGACGAGATCGGCTATTTGTCCGGATGCAAATCCAAATGGAATGATATCGCCGGAGATACCCGACAGGCCGCCGATCATGGCGCCCTCGCCGATACGGACGTATTGATGGACCGCGGCATTGCCGCCAATAAAAGTGTAATCGCCGACGCTGACGTGACCGCCCAATACGGCATTGTTGGCAAAAGTCACGCTGGTGCCGATATGGCAATCGTGCCCGACATGCGAGCCGACCATGAAGAAACAGCGATCTCCGACCGTGGTCAGACCGCCGCCATCCTCGGTCCCGGTGTTTATGGTGACGCCCTCGCGCAGCTCGCAACGCGCGCCGACAATCAGCCGGGTTGGTCCGCCGCGATAGTGCACGGATTGCGGCGGCGTGCCGAGCGAGGCGAAAGGATAGACGACTGTTTCCTCGCCAACGGTCGTCACCCCGGCGACGTTGACATGCGATATCAGGCGTACGCCGGACCGGAGTTCGACCTTCGGTCCCACCACGCAAAACGGTCCGACATCGACGTTCTCGCCCAGACGCGCACCGTCGGCAACGCGCGCTGTCGGATCGATAGCCATTCAGGCTCCAGCTATAGCCGCGCCAACCTCGGCCTCTGCGATCAGCACGTCGTCAACTTTGGCTTCTGCCCGGTACCACCACATCATGCGCCGGTGGGCAATCTTGTTGACGTGATATTTCACCACGTCGCCGGGACCTGCCGGTTTGCGGAACTTGGCCTTGTCGATGGTCAAGAAATAAAACAACGATTTTTTCCGCGTCGCCTCATCCATCTGGCGCAAGCACAGAACGCCGGCGGTTTGCGCCATACCTTCGATCATCAAGACGCCAGGCATCACCGGATTGTTGGGAAAATGGCCGAGGAACTGCGGTTCGTTCGCTGAAATGTTTTTGATGCCGATCGCCGAACTCGTCGCCACGGATTTCGATGATGCGATCGATCATCAAAAACGGAAAACGATGCGGCAGAAATTTCAGGATCTCATGAATATCGGCGATGCCAAGGCTGTCCGAAGTCATTCCTTGTTCCCTTCGGTCTTGCTGCCGCGTCGCGCCAGACGGCGCAGTGCGGCAAAACCTTGCATCCACTCGCGTGCCGGAACTGCCGGGCTGCCGCCCCAACGCTCGCCGTCGGGAATATCGGTTCCGACCCCGGCCTGACCGGCAAGCATGACCTGCGAGCCGATCGTCACGTGGTCGGCAATTCCAGCCTGACCGCCCATGATGACGAAATCGCCAACTTTTACGCTGCCGGATATCCCGGTCTGCGAAGCGATCAGGCAATGGCGCCCGACGATGACGTTGTGCGCTATTTGAACGAGATTGTCGATTTTACTGCCCTCGCCGATCACGGTGTCGCGGGTTGAGCCGCGGTCGACGGTAGAGTTGGCGCCGATTTCCACGTCGTCCTGGATAATGACGCGCCGCGTCTGCGGGATTTTCTGGTGGCCTTGCGGTCCGGGCAAATAGCCGAAGCCGTCCTGACCGATACGGGCGCCGGGATGGATGATGACGCGGTCTCCGATCAGGGAATGCTGGATCGTTACGCCGGCGCCGATCGCGCATTGGCGGCCGATGCACACTCCGGGTCCGATGGCAGCGCCGGCGGCGATAACGGTGCCCTTGCCGATCTCGGCATGAGGACCGATCACGGCCAATGGGTCGACAATCACGCCATCCTCAAGATGCGCTGACGGGTGAATGTGAGCCTGCGCGTTGCGTCCGCTTTCACCAAACAGCGACGACGGCCGAAGCGTCGCGGGAAACAAGGCGTAGGCAACCGCGACAAACGCCCGGTAGGGCTGCGGCGTCACCAGCACGACCAGATCTTTCGGCGCAGAGGCTTCAAACCGCGGCGCGACAAGGCACGCGCCGGCGTGGGTCTTCTTCATCGCCTCGGCATATTTCGGATTGTCGAAAAAGCTGATGTCGGACGCCGTCGCCGTATCGAGCGGCGCAATATCCGAGACCCGTTTATCAAGACGATCGCCCTGCCGCGGCTTGGCGCCGGTCAGAGCGGCAACCTGCTCGATCGTAAGATCGCGCTCGGCGCGAGGCATATTCAGCATGCGCCGATCCATGACGCCAGCCCGGTGGAGCGGATTTGACATTCGCTGCCTACCCTGCCGCGAACCCGCGTAGCGAAGGTCAAATCCAAAAGCTCCGGTTACTTATAATTGCCGGCGGTCCCTTGATTCAAACATTCGCACCCGAGTTGGAATGCGAATGTTTGATTGGACCACCGGCTGCGATCAGAAATGCGTGCCGCCGCCGAAAGCGAAGAACTGCTTGCGGTCGTACCATTTGCTCAAAATCGGATAAGCGAAGTCGAAGCGGAGCGGACCGAACGGCAAATCCCAGATGATGCTGGCACCCGCCGACATACGCACGCTCATATCGTCTACGTACTGCATACCGCACTGGCAGACAAAGCTGCCGGTGGGTACTCCTGTGGATGGATTTAACGTGTTGATCGTACCGTTGACTTCGCCGGTCGCAGGATACTGTGTTTCACCCTTGTATCCCCAAACCGAGCCGGCATCGACGAAGACGGCACCTTTGAAGCCGGTATCCTTAGGCAAGAAATAGAACGGATACTGGAATTCGAGGCTTGCGCCCCAATAATTCGTACCACCGATGGCGTCGTTTGACGTGCCGTTGGTGATATCGCGCGGGCCGATACCCGCCGGCGCAAAACCGCGAACCAGATTGGGGCCCATCTTGAAGTCATCCAGCATGCGGACTTCCTGCCCACCCAGTCCGATCATGTTGCCAGCCTGAAGATGAACAATACCGATCAGGTCGGGAACGACTTCATAGTACGAATGGAAATCCGCCGCCGTGCGCATGTAATCGACATCACCACCAAGCCCTGCGAAATCTTGGCCAAAAGTCGCCAACAAGCCGTTGGTCGGGCTCTTGTTGTTGTCGAGGGTATTGTAGCTAAACCCGTAGCCCACCGCCGAGGTCAACGTCGATCCAGCAGCCAATTCGACGCGGACCGGAAGCGAAGCCTGACCATACGTCCAGCAATTCTGATTAGTGGTCGCGTTGTAATTCGGATAGTAAGTCGAGACGCCGCCGGGAGCAGCACCGGCAGCAGCGATTGCCGCGGGCGTAGCGAATGTATTAACAAAATCCGGGTTGATGTTGTTACAATTATCCAGATAGGCCGGCAGCGTAATTTTCTGCGTGTAGAGCGAATAGCGCAGCTGAAGGCTCAGATCCTCGCGCAGCGGGATACCGAACTTCAGCGTGCCGCCGAGCGATTCCGTTCCGTACGACAGATAGCTGTTGGGTAGCGTCTCCTTGGCAAAGAGATCGACGCCCGCTCCGATGCGCGAGTCGAGGAAATAAGGCTCGATGAAGTTGAGCTCGACGCCGCGGGTATATTCGCCATAGGTCACGGCCGCTTTTGCGTAGCGTCCGGTACCGAGCAGGTTTCGCTCGGAGACGGATACCGTCGCCAGCCATCCCTCAGCCGTCGAGTAACCGCCCATGATCGAGAAATCGCCCGTCGATTGCTCTTCGACTTCGATATTGATCACGACGCGGTCGGGCGCCGATCCGGGTTCATTGGTGATCTTGACGTTCTTGAAGAAGCCAAGGTTCTTGATCCGGCGCTCGGCGCGGTCGATCAGCGCGCGATTGTATGGGTCGCCTTCGGCGATATCGAGTTCGCGCCGGATCACGTAGTCGCGGGTGCGGACATTGCCGCGAACGTTGATGCGTTCGATGTAGGCCCGCGTCCCTTCGTCGACGACATAGGCCAGCGAAATCGTTCTGGTCTGCGGATCGCGGTCGCCGCGCGGGCGGACCGTGGCGAACGGATAGCCGTGCCGCGCAACGTCGATCGTGATGTCCTCGACCGTCTTCTCGACGGCTTCGCCGTTATAGGTGTCGCCCGGGTGCGTTTGCAGGATAGGCCGCAACGACTGCGAGTCGATGGCGCGCACGTTGGACTGAACGTCAATCTTGCCGAAGTGGTAGATCGGCCCCTCTTCGATCGTGAAGGTGATAATGAAGCCCTTCTTGGCGGGGTCGTATTCCGCGGTGGCCGAAACCACCTGCACGTCGGCAAAGCCGTGCTTGAGATAAAATCGCCGAATGAGGTCGCGGTCCGCCTCGATGCGATCCGGATCGTAAACGTCCGTGGTCTGCATGAAGCTGAGGAAATTCGATTCAGAGGTCTTGATGACCTCTTTCAGGCGAAAGGCGCTGTAGGACTTGTTGCCGACGAAAACGACGGATTTGACGCCGGTCTTTTCGCCCTCGTTGACGATGAAAACCAGATCCACCCGGTTGTTCGGGCGCTCGACGATCTGCGGGACCACCGTCACGTCGAAACGGCCGCTGCGCTGATAGACGTCGATGATGCGCTGCGTATCGGCTTGCACCTTCGCCTTCGACAGCGAGTCACGTTCCTTGGACTGGATTTCCTGTTTGAGCTGCTCGTCCTTCAGGCGATGATTGCCTTCAAAGGCGACGCGATCGATGACCGCCAACTCCACCACGGTGACGACGATATGGCCACCGGCGCGGGAAATGTGCACGTCCTGGAACAACCCGGACCCGTAAAGCGCCTTGAGCGCGGCATTGATCTTGGCGTCGTCGATATGCTCGCCGGGACCAACCTTGAAATAGGAACGGATCGTATCCGCCTCGATGCGGCGGTTGCCTTCAACGACAATGGCTTCGGAGCTGGTGCTTGCTCCGGCCGACGGCGCGGCATACGCCGCGCCGGCTGCAAAGCCAACGCATACAACCCCCAAGAGCAGACTGGCGACAACCAGCCCCCGGCTCAACCACCCACAAATTTTCATGCGCTACGCGCTCTCATTCCCCGAACCGCCGGCCCCTCAGGCGGCACACTGAGTCTGTCCTCCGTCTCGATCAGATTATGATATTGAAAACGCTGGAAATTTGCCAGAACCCCTGCACCCACGCGCTTACCCCTTAACTTCCCCGACGCAAGCAAGTGCAACGGCAAAATGGCCAATCTTGGACCTAGCCCGATCTAGGAGGTGGCCAAGTGAACTATGTCATTGAATGTTGCGAATATCATCAACATCAAGACAATAGCGAGACCGATCCGAAATCCGACCTCCTGGGCCCGTTCCGACAAGGGACGGCCCCGCACCGCCTCAAATACGTAGAACAAAAGGTGGCCGCCATCGAGCAGCGGGATCGGAAACAGATTCAAAAGCCCGATCGAGACCGACAGCACGGCGGCAAGATGGATTAGGGCGACGAAGCCCAAAGTCGCCACCTGCCCCGACATTTCCGCGATCCGGATCGGTCCGCCGAGCTGATTGGCCGCCTCGCGTCCGACTACGACGCCGCCGAGATAGCTCAACGTCCGGTCGATGACGAACCAGGTTTCCTGCGCGCCCATCCACACCGCTTCAGGCGGCGAAACCGGCTGGAATTTAAGGTCTTCCGGCGCCGTCGAGCGCCGGATGCCGAGCAAGCCGATGCGGCGGACATTGCCAAATATGTCCTTGTCCTCGCTGAGCGTCGGCGTGGCGGTCAGAACGCGCTCGGCGCCATCGCGCGTGACGGTAATTTGCAATGCCTGGCCCGCACTCTCGCTGACAACGCGCTGCATGTCGGCAAAGTCGGCAATGGTCTTGCCGTCGATGGCGGTGACCAGGTCTCCGGGCTTGAAACCGGCCGCGGCTGCCGCGCTATCGGCCTGCACGGAATCGACCCGCGCGCTCATTGTCTGCTTGCCGTAAAGCATGAAGACGCTGGCAAAAATCGCGATGGCCAGAAGGAAATTCGCCATCGGACCTGCCACGACGATGGCCGCCCGCCGGGCTACGGATTGCCCCACGAAGCTCCGCGACTTCTCGCTTTCGTCCATCGCAGCAAGGCGATCGGTGTCGGGCGTGCTCGCCGCACTGTCGTCGCCGAAGAACTTCACATAGCCGCCGAGCGGAATGGCCGCGATCTTCCAGCGCGTGCCATGCCGGTCATTAAAGCCGACGATTTCGGGGCCAAAACCGATCGAAAACACCAGAACCCGGACGCCGCACCAGCGGGCGATCAGAAAATGCCCCAATTCATGGAAGAACACGACAAGGCTGAGGACGAACAGGAACGGTACGATATAGCCGAGGAATCCGTGCCCAAGCGTCTGTAAATGCGACAGAAAAACTATCCCCATGACGCTGACCGTCCCCGGTTACTTTGCCGCGATACCACTTATTAACGCTAGGAAGTCATTGCGGCAATTTCGGGCAGCAGGTCGGAGGCTAACCTTCTTGAATTATGGTCAATTTCGACCGCTTCTTCGGCGGACTGGGGCTCTTTCATCACGTTACGCCGCTGGGCGGCCTCAAGTGTGGCCTCGACCAGGGCGGGAATTCCGGTAAACGGCAGCCGGCGCTCGACGAATTCCCGCACCGCAATCTCGTTGGCGGCGTTCAGCACTGTCGGCGCCCCGCCGCCGGCCGCCAGGGCCTTGCGGGCCAGGGCAAGCGCCGGGAACCGCACCGGATCCGGCTCCTCGAAGCTCAAAGTGGCGACCTTGGCGAGGTCGAGCCGTGGCGCCGGCGTGCCCATGCGCTCGGGCCAGCCGAGGCAATGCGAGATCGGTATGCGCATGTCGGGCGAGCCGAGCTGGGCGATGACCGAGCCGTCGCGGAATTCAACGAGGCCATGCACGACCGACTGCGGATGCACAACGACATCGAGCTCGTCGGGCCGCAGCGCAAACAGGTGATGCGCCTCGATCAGTTCGAGACCCTTGTTCATCAAGGTCGCGGAGTCGATCGTAACCTTGGGCCCCATGATCCAGGTCGGATGCTTGAGCGCCTGCTCCACCGTGACTTTGCTGATGGCATCCCGCGACCAGGTGCGGAAAGGACCGCCTGACGCCGTGAGAATGACCTTGCGGACTTCCTCGCGGCGGCCGGAGGCCAGCGCCTGAAACACCGCGTTATGTTCGGAGTCGACCGGCAGAACGGTGGCACCGGCGGCCGCGGCAAGGCGCATGAAAAGCGCGCCGGCGCAGACCAGACACTCCTTGTTGGCAATCGCCACCGTCGCGCCGCGCTCGGCCGCGGCAAGTGTCGGCTTCAGGCTGGCGGCTCCGGTAATTGCCGCCATCACCCAATCGGCGGGCCGCTGCGCTGCCTCGACCAGAGCGTCGGCGCCGGCTGCGGCCTCGATGCCGGAGCCGGAAAGCTCGGTTTTCAGCGCGGCAAATAATTGCGGATCGCCGATTGCGGCAAAGCGCGCGCCAAGCTCGCGGGCAAGCTTAGCCAGCGACTTCACATTGCGGTTCGCGGTAACCGCTTCGACGCGATAGAGACCGGGCTCCCGCTGTAACAGATCGATGGTGCTCGACCCGATCGAGCCGGTGGCGCCAAGCAGCGTCACGCTTCGCGGCACGGCCGCAAGTCCGGCCTTGCTCCGCGATGTTTTCTGCGACGCCGTATTCATCGGCACTACCATATCAACAGTCCCTGAGCCGGCGCATCCGCTCCCTGGCGCAGCACCCCGATCAGCAGCGCGGCAAGAGCGGCGACGAGGAAGCCGTCGAGACGATCCATCAACCCTCCATGACCGGGAATGAGTCCGCCCGCATCCTTGGCGCCGAAGCGGCGTTTCACCGCAGACTCGAACAGGTCGCCGGCTTGGGTCAGGATCGAAAGCATCAAAGCAATGACCCCTATCGTTACAAGCCTTCCGATGCCGCTCGCATAGGCGACCAGGGTTCCGGCGACAACCCCCCCTATCAGGCCGCCGACTGCGCCGGCCCAGGTCTTGTTTGGACTGACCTGCGGCCACAATAGCGGACCGCCGATCGCGCGCCCCGTGCCATAAGCGAAAATGTCGGTGGCCCAGACGCTTAGAGCCACGAATAAAACTGCCGTGAAACCCAGGTCGGGATCGCGCCGGAGCAACGCCGGTCCGGCGAAAGCGGCGCCGGCATAGACCACGCCGGCCGCGGCCCACAGTGGCGGATTGCGCGCCGGAAAGCGTGACGGCCACGCTGCTGTGGCGCCGCCCGCCAGAACCGCTCCAATGACGATCGTCCCGGCCGCCGCTTCCGGCTCGTCGAAACCGGCGAGCAGAAACGCTGCGGCGAGAGCGGCCAATCCCGGCAACAGCACCCGCGCGTCGGCGCTGCCAACGACAAGCCGCGTCCATTCCCACAGAACGCCGGCCGCAGCGGCCGCGCAGAGGATGAAAAACAGCCAGCCGCCGAGATACATGCAGCAGAGCACGAGTGGCGCCAGGATGACCGCCGAGACAATCCGCAGCCTGAAATTGCTCATTCAGCTTGGCTCGCTGCGAACTTCGGAATCAAAGGGGGCACTACCGATGGCCCGCGTCATACCGGTCAGGCGGGATCACGATCCGGTCCGAGTAATCAGTCCGCCGAAACGGCGTTCGCGACGGCGATACTCGGCAATGGCTGCCTCAAGCGCCGCGCGATCGAAATCCGGCCAGTAGGTCGGCACGAAAATCAGCTCGCTATAGGCCGACTGCCACAACAGGAAATTGGACAGCCGCTGCTCGCCGCTGGTGCGAATGATCACATCCGGGTCCGGCACGTCCGGAGCGTCCAGGCGTTGCGTGAGCAGCTCCGGCGTGATGTCCTTCGCCGCGAGCTTGCCATTCGCCACATCCTCGGCGGCGCGGCGCGCGGCGCGGGCGATCTCCTGACGCGCGCCATAGTTGAATGCGACTACCAGCAGAAGACCGTCGTTGTTGCGGGTGAGGTCTTCCGCTTCCTCCAGCAGAGATCGGATATCGCGCGACAGATCCTCGCGTTCGCCGATGATGCGAACCCGGACGTTGCTGTTATGCAGCTCGGCGAGGTCGTTGCGGATGAAGCGGCGCAACAGGCCCAACAGGTCCTGGATTTCAGCCGCCGGCCGCGACCAGTTCTCGGAGCTGAAAGAAAAGATCGTCAGGATGGAAATGCCGAGCTCACCCGCGGCGCGAACGGTCTTGCGCAATGCTTCAACACCGCGGCGGTGTCCCTCGACACGCGGCAAGCCGCGCGCGGCCGCCCAGCGCCCGTTACCATCCATGATGATGGCGACGTGCCGCGGGACCTCAAAACCGTCCGTTTCGCCTTGCAGCGTCTGTGTGACCTCGCTTTTCGCGCTCAAACGGTCATGATCTCCTTTTCCTTCGCGGCCAGCATCTTCTCGACCTCGCCGATGGTCGAGTCTGTCGCCTTTTGCACTTCTCCGGACTGGCGGGTGTGATCGTCTTCGCCGATCTTGTGATCCTTCTCCATCTTCTTGAGCAGTTCGAGACCGTCACGGCGAACGTGCCGCACCGCGACGCGGGCGGCTTCGGCATATTTATGAGCGACTTTGACGAGCTCCTTGCGCCGCTCCTCGTTGAGTTCCGGGATACGTAGCTTGAGCACCTGGCCTTCGGTCGATGGCGTCAAGCCGAGGTTTGCCGCCGAGATCGCCTTCTCGACCGCATGCACCATGGATTTGTCCCAAACCTGAACGTACAGCAGCCGTGGCTCCGGCACGCTGATCGTACCGAGCTGATTGAGCGGCATGTTGTTGCCGTAGGCCTCGACCTGCACGTGATCGAGCAGTGCCGTCGACGCGCGTCCGGTGCGTAGGCCGGACAATTCCGTTTTGAGCGAAGCAATCGCGCCCTGCATGCGGCGCTTGAGGTCGTTCATGTCGAATACCGTTGCTGCCATGGCGCCCTCCTCAATCGGCCCATCGGGCCGGCCTCAATCGGCCGCTTGTTCGCCCGGGCGAGGCTCAGCCGACGGTGGTGAAATGCCCTTTTCCGCGCAGGACGGTCTCGATGGCGCCCTGCTCCCGGATCGAGAACACGATGATAGGCATACGGTTTTCGCGGGCAAGCGCGAACGCCGTCGCATCCATGATCTTCAGGTTCTTTTCCAGCGCTTCCTGATGGCTGATCCGGTCATACCGGGTGGCTTTCGGGTCCTTTTTCGGATCGGCGCTGTAGACGCCGTCGACGTCCGTCGCCTTGAGAACCGCGTCGCAGCCCATCTCGGCCGCGCGCAGGATCGCCGTGGTATCGGTGGTGAAATACGGATTTCCGGTGCCCCCCGCGAACACGATGATGCGCTTGTCGTCGAGGTGCCGCAGCGCACGCTGCCGCTCATAGGTCTCGCAGACCTGCGGCATCGCCAGCGCCGACATGGTGCGGGCGCCGACACCGGCCCGTTCGATGGCCGCTTCCAGCACCAGCGCGTTCATCACCGTCGCCAACATACCCATGGCGTCGGCGGTCGGGCGCGACAGGCCGCGTTCGGAAATTTGCGCGCCGCGCAACACGTTGCCGCCACCGACTACGACGCCAAGCGCGATGCCGAGCTTGTGCGCAGCGATCAGATCCGCGGCGAAACGGTCGATGGTCGGCTGATGAATCCCGAACTTTTCCGGGCCGCTCAGGGCTTCGCCGGAGAGCTTGACGATCACCCGCCGATAATTGGCCTTGTCCATGAGGATGACCCGCCCGGATTAGCGCTGCCTGCCGCCGATTCCCGCTGCAGGCGCGATAGGGCTATCGCATTTGCGATTGAAACCCAACAGGCATCAAGCGTTTAGTGAGGACCGGCAAGGGCCGCGACCTCGCCGCCGAAGTCGCCGGCCGGCTTGTCGATGCCTTCGCCGAGCGCAAAGCGGACGAAACCGGTGACCTTGATCGGCCCGCCGACCTTGCCTTCGGCCTCCTTGACCGCCTGAGCCACCGACTTCTTGTCGTCGAAGATGAAGCCCTGCTCGAGCAGGCAGACCTCCTTGTAGAAAGTCTTCAGGCCGGACTCGACGATCTTCTCGATGACATTGGCCGGCTTGCCCTGCGCCTTGAATTTGTCGGCAAGCACGCCCTTCTCGCGCTCGACCAGCGCCGGATCGAGGCCGGACGGATCGACGGCCTGCGGATTGGCCGACGCCACATGCATCGCCACCATGCGGCCGAAGGCCTTCAACTCGTCGGCATTGCCGGCCAACTCCAGACCGACGATCACGCCGATCTTGCCAAGCCCGTCGACCACGGAGTTGTGCACGTAGCTTCCGACCACGCCCTTGCTGACCGCGATAGCGGCGGCACGGCGGAGCGTCATGTTCTCGCCGATCTTGGCGATGGTGTCGGCAATCGAGTCGGCAACGGTGATGCTGCCGGCCTTGGCGGCGAGGATTTTCTCAACGTCGGTGCCGGCGTCGATCGCAACGTCGGCGATCATCTTCACCAGGCCCTGAAACAGGTCGTTGCGGGCGACGAAATCGGTCTCGGAGTTGACCTCGACGACGACGCCTTTGGCGCCGCGGATCGCAACGCCGACCAGACCGTCGGCGGCGACGCGGCCGGCCTTCTTGGCGGCCTTGGACAAGCCCTTCTTGCGCAGCCAGTCGACCGCGGCATCGATATTGCCGTCGGTTTCGCTCAACGCTGCCTTGCAGTCCATCATGCCGGCCCCGGTGGAATCCCGGAGCTCCTTCACCATGCTTGCGGTGATGTTCGCCATTGCAGTCAGTCCTTGTCTGTCGTTTTTCCGTAAAGCGAAGGGACGAAGCAATCCTTGCAGATCAAGGATTGCTTCGCTGCATTCACAACGACGGCTAAGCCCTATTCGGCTTCGGCGGTCAGTTCCTTCGCCTTGGCAATCCAGCCATCGACGCGACCGGGCAACCCGACTTCCTCGCCGACATTGTGCGCAGCCGTCGGCGACAGTTCTGCGATCTGCGAGTAGTGGAAGACACCGAGGTCGTTGAGCCGCTTTTCGATCGCGGGCGAAATGCCCGGCAGCTTCTTGAGGTCGTCGGCGACGCCGCGCGGCCCGGACAACGGCTCGAAGCCGAGCTTGTTCTCCGGCGGCAGTTCCTCGACAACGATCGGCTCGGCTTGCGCGCCGACGTCGACGCCCTGGGAGCCCTGCGCCCGCGAGATGCCGTCGATCGCGGCCTTGGCGACCAGATCGCAATAGAGCGAAATGGCGCGGCTGGCGTCGTCGTTGCCGGGAACGACGTAGGTAATTCCCTTCGGATCGCAATTGGTATCGACCACGGCGGCGACCGGCACGCCGAGCCGTTGCGCTTCCTTGATCGCGATGTCTTCCTTGTTGGTGTCGATCACGAACAGCAGGTCGGGTAGCCCGCCCATGTCCTTGATGCCGCCGAGCGCGCGGTCGAGCTTGTCGCGCTCGCGCTGCAACGTCAGCCGCTCTTTCTTGGTGTAGCCCTGCGCCTCGTTGGACGACAGCATCTCCTCGAGCTTGCGCAGCCGCTTGATCGAGTTGGAGACCGTCTTCCAGTTGGTCAGCGTGCCGCCGAGCCAGCGCGAATTGACGTAGTACTGCGCCGATTTCTTCGCGGCGTCGGCAATCGCGTCCTGCGCCTGCCGCTTGGTGCCAACGAACAGGATGCGTCCGCCCTGGGCGACCGTATCGCTCACGGCCTGCAGCGCACGGTGCATCATCGGCACCGATTGCGTCAGATCGACAATGTGGATGTTGTTGCGGGTGCCGAAGATGTACTCGGACATCTTCGGATTCCAACGATGGGCCTGATGGCCGAAGTGCACGCCAGCTTCCAATAGCTGGCGCATGCTGAAGTCTGGCAGCGCCATGATGTATTCTCCGGTTGATCCGCCGCGGACCGAGAGCCCGGCCCTTATGGCCGGACACCGGACGGCTGTTTAAGGCCAAGGTCCGCGTGAGAGATGCGGCCTTATATAGGCATCGGCCTGGTCCAGGCAACCTGAACTTGAAATGCCGCCACTTCCGCCGTCCCGTGGTTCTGTGTAGCCTTAAAGCAATAAAAATGGGCCTTTTGGGAGGAGTGCGATGACGATCGTGCGCCGTGAGTTGCTTGGTCTCGGGGCGGCAGCCGCCACCTGGACCGCTATGTCGGGGCCATTACGGGCCGAATCCTACCCTTCCCGGCCGGTCCATATCGTGACCGGCTATCCAGCCGGAGCCTCGCCCGACATCATTGCGCGGATTATTGCCGACGCCCTGTCGCGCCGTATCGGCCAGCAATTCATCGTCGACGACCGGCCCGGCGCCGGCAGCAATATCGGCACCGAGGTGGTCGCCCATGCCGCACCGGACGGCTACACGCTGCTCATGACGGTGTCGACCAACGCGATCAACGCCACGCTCTACTCCAAGCTGAACTTCGACTTCGTCAAAGACTTCACGCCCGTTGCCCGCGTCGGAGTTACACCGTTCGTCATCGTCGCCAATCCGGCATTTCCGGCGAAGACGATTCCGGAACTGATCGCCTATTCCAAAGCCCATCCAGGTCAGGTCAATTTCGCCACCCAGGGCGTCGGCACCGGACCTCATGCCGCCGCCGAACTGTTCAAGATGATGACCGGCGCTGATCTCGTGCACGTGCCCTACAAGGGCAATTTCAATGCGGACCTGCTCGGCGGCCAGATACCGCTGAGCTTCGCGTCGATCGCCAGCGAAATGGAATTCGTCAAAGACGGCAGGCTGCGCTGCATCGCCGTGACGACCGCTACCCGTACCGATGCACTGCCCGATGTTCCCGCCATCAACGAATTTGTTCCAGGCTACGAAGCGGCCGGCTGGTACGGCATCTGTGCGCCGACCGGCACGTCTGGCGACGTCGTTGCCAAGCTGGCCGAAGCCGTCGTCGCCGGCACCAACGAGGCCGGGGTGACAGCGAAACTCCTTGCCATCGGCATCGATGTAAAACCGATGAACACGCCGGACTTCGGCAAATTCATCGCCGACGAAACCGCGAAATGGGCCAAGGTGATCAGGTTCGCCGACATCAAGGTGGACTAGGAGATCACGCCGGCGCGAGCGCACCCTGCTCGCGCACTACGTCATTGACGAACAGCCAGGTGCGATCGACGAACGGCGGCGGCGAAGCCTGCCGGTTGTTGTTGAATTGCTCGCGCGATTTCAGCGTCACCCAGTCGGTGCGCGGCTTGCGTTCGGCGACATAGGCCTTCAACGCGCCTTCGATATCCTCAGCGCCCCGGGACAAACTGCGCGCCAGTACGTAGCCGTCCTCAATGGCCATGTTGGCGCCCTGCGCCAGCGTCGGCATGGTCGGATGCGCGGCATCGCCGAGCAGCGTTACACGTCCGTCCGACCATTGCGGGATCGGGTCGCGGTCATAGATGCCCCATTTGTAGACGTGCTCGACGTGGCGGAACATGTCGAGCAGCGCCTCATTCCAGCCGGCCTTGGCAGCGATCAGTTCCTCGCGGCTCGACGGCACCGACCACGACTCCTCGACCCACTGCTCGGTGACATGGCCGCCGAAGATGTTGAGCTTGTCCCCCTTGGCGCCGATCGGATAGCAGATGACGTGGCCGTTCGGCCCGATCCAGCCGAAATATTCGCCGTGCGGGATCGCAACTTCGCCGCCGGGGCCGACCCTGGTCGGCACACACTCCATCGGCACGATGCAGCGCCACGCCATCATTTCGGTAAAACGCGGCCGGTCCGCACCGAAATGCTGGGCCCGAATGGCGGAGCGGATGCCGTCAGCGCCGACGACGATGTCGGCTTCCGCTGTCGCGCCGTCGGCAAAGTTTGCGACGGCGGTGTCGCCGACGGTCTCGGCGCCGATGCAGTTGGCACCGAGATGCAGCGGCGTGCCGCCGGTCGCGCGGCGCAGCATGTTGTGCAGGTCGACACGGTGGGCGGACATGTAAGGCGCGCCGTATTTTTCCCGCGCCACCGCCTTGAGCGGTTGACGGAAACGCAACCGGCCTTCGTCCCAGGTGATCGACATGATGCTGAACGGCTCGAAGGCGTTGCGCATCAACTCGTCTTCAAGCCCGAGCGCACGGAGCACCTTCACGCCGTTCGGCCCGATTTGCAGACCGGCGCCGGCTTCTTCCAGCCTGTTCGATCGTTCGAAGATTTCGACCTCGAATCCGCGCTGGCGCAGCGCCACGGCTGCGGCGAGGCCGCCAATACCGGCGCCGATGATGATGATGCGAAGCGGACGCTTGGCTGGATGCGGGACCACGTTACCGATTGTGGACTAAAGCGCTTCCACCGTCACCACGCCCGAGACCGCCTTGATCGCTCCCGCGATCTGCGGCGAGACCTTGAACCGGCCGGGCAGCTTGACCTCGACTTCGCTGCCGTTGCCGAGCAGCAGGACCATGCTGACTTCGCCGTCGCCCGTGTCGGCCCCGTTGCGGGCCGATCCGCCGCGTTCGAGCCGGCGCACCAGACCGTCGATCGGCGCTTCATCGCGCAAGAAGACGCGGAGCCCCTTCTGCGTTTTGGCGGCAGCGTCGTCGAGCGGCTCAACCGACTGGATGCGAGCGCGTACTTCTTCGGCCTGCACCTCGCCGGTGAGGAACATCAACACCGCCGTACCGGGCTCCAGCAGATCGCGATATTGCGCGAGGCCCTCGGCGAACAGCACCGCTTCGTAGTGGCCGCTCGGATCGGACAGCCCGATGATGCCCATCTTGCTGCCGGTCTTGGTGCGCCGTTCGGTGCGCGAAATCACGGTGCCAGCGACGCGGCCGCCGCCGGCGCCGGCTTTCACGGCGCGCGAGAACTCCACCCAGGACTGCACGCGGAGCCGCTTGAGGGCCGCGGCGTAATCGTCGAGCGGATGGCCGGTGAGGAAGAAGCCGATCGCGTCGTATTCCTTCTGCAACCTGTCGGCCGGCAACCACGGCTCGACCACCGGCAGCATCAGCGGCTCCCTGGTGGCGGGCCCTGCGAACAACTCATTCTGGCCGAGCGTGGCGTTCTCATGAGCGCGCTGCGCCGCCGCCAGAATGATATCGACCGCGGCAAAAGCCCTGGCCCGGTTCGGTTCGAGGATGTCGAAGGCGCCGGACGCCGCGAAGCTTTCCAGCACCCGTTTGTTGATCGCGCGCGGATTGATACGGCGGGCAAAATCGGCCAGATCGGTGAACGGCCCGTCGCCGCGTGCCGTGATGATGCTGTCGACCGCTTGCCGGCCGACGCCGCGTAATGCCGCGAGCGCATAATGGATCGTGTCGCCGTCGGCGTCGAACTCGACGCCGGAGCGGTTGATCGACGGCGGTTCGACCTTGATCGACAGCCGCTCCGCTTCGGCACGGAATTCGGCCAGCTTGTCGGTGTTGCCCATGTCCAGCGTCATCGACGCCGCAAGGAACTCGACCGGGTAATTCGCCTTCAGGTACGCGGTCTGATAGGTCAGCAGCGCGTAAGGCGCCGAGTGCGATTTGTTGAAGCCGTACTCGGCGAATTTCGCGCAGGCCTCGAAGATCACTTCGGCATCGCCCTGCCCGATACCGCGCTCGACCGCGCCGGAGATGAAATCGCCGCGCTGCGACGCCATCTCCTTCTTGTCTTTCTTTCCCATGGCGCGCCGCAGGATATCGGCCTTGCCAAGGCTGTAGCCGGCCAGATCGCGGGCGATCTGCTGCACCTGCTCCTGGTAGGTGATGATGCCGTAGGTCGGCTCGAGGATCGGCTCCAGCTTGGGATGCAGATAATCGGTTTTCTCGCGGCCGAGCTTGCGGGCGCAATAGGTCGGGATGTTTGCCATCGGTCCCGGCCGGTAGAGCGCGACCAGCACGATCAGGTCTTCGAAACGGTCGGGCCGCATGTCGAGCAGCGCGCGGCGCATGCCCTGACTTTCCACCTGGAACACCCCGACGGTTTCACCTCTGGCCAGCATCTCGTAGGTCTTGGCGTCATCGAGCGGAATGCGGAGCAGATCGATGTCGATTTTGCGCCGGCGCAGAAGCCGCAATGCGGTGTCGAGCACCGTCAGCGTCTTGAGGCCGAGGAAGTCGAATTTCACCAGGCCCGCCGGCTCGACCCATTTCATGTTGAACTGGGTGACCGGCATGTCCGATTTCGGATCGCGATAGAGCGGCACCAGCTCCGACAACGCCCGGTCGCCGATCACGATACCGGCGGCATGGGTCGAGGCGTGACGGTGCAGGCCCTCGAGCCGCTGCGCGATATCGAAGGCACGATCGACCACGACGTCGCGTTCGCGTTCGGCTTGCAAGCGGGGCTCGCTATCGATGGCGCTTTTGAGCGAAATCGGCGCCGCCGGGTTTTGCGGCACCAGCTTGCACAGCTTGTCGACTTGACCGTACGGCATCTGCAGCACGCGGCCGACGTCGCGCAGCACGCCCCGCGCCTGCAGGGTGCCAAAAGTGATGATTTGCGCGACCCGATCCTGGCCGTAGCGCTGCTGCACGTAACGGATGACCTCGTCGCGCCGGTCCTGACAGAAGTCGACGTCGAAGTCCGGCATCGAGATGCGCTCGGGATTGAGGAAGCGCTCGAAGATCAGCCCGAAACGGATCGGATCGAGATCGGTGATGGTCAGCGCATAGGCGACCAGCGAGCCGGCGCCGGAGCCGCGGCCCGGCCCGACCGGAATGCCCTGCGATTTCGCCCACTGGATGAAGTCGGCGACGATCAGAAAGTAGCCCGGATATTTCATCCGTTCGATAACGCCGAGCTCATAATCGAGCCGCTGCTGATAGTCCGCGGCGGACTGTCCGGCCGAGAGGCCGTGCACGGCAATGCGCCGCTCCAGCCCGGCGCGGGCCTGCCGCCGCAACTCGGCCGCCTCGTCGACCGGCTCGGTGGTGTCGCCGACGGTGAAACGCGGCAGGATCGGCGCCTTCGTCTTCGGACGGAACGTGCAGCGTTCGGCTATCTCGATGGTGGCCGCGAGCGCCTCGGGCAGGTCGGCAAACAACTCCGCCATCTCGGCGCGGCTTTTGAAGCGATGCTCCGTGGTCAGTTGCCGCCGTTCGCCGTCGGCGATCAGCCTGCCTTCGGCGATGCAGAGCAGCGCGTCATGCGCTTCGTAATCGTCGCGCGCCGCGAAGAACGGCTCGTTGGTCGCGACCAGCGGAATGCCGCGGGCATAGGCAAGCTCGATCAGCGCCGGTTCGACGCTGCGCTCCATCGGCATGCCATGACGCTGCAATTCGATATAGAGCCGGTCGCCGAACAGGTTTTGCAACTGCTCGCAGCGCGATTGCGCGAGTGCGTTCTGTCCTCCGGCAATGCTGATGTCGAGCGGTCCATTCAGTCCGCCGCTCAGCGCGATCAGCCCTTCGCTTTCACCTTTGAGCCAATCGAGCCGGATGCGCGGTCGCTCCTGCGAGGCGGTTTCGAGATAGGCGCGCGAGCACAACCGCATCAGGCTGCGGTAACCGTCCTCGCGCGCGGCCAGCAGGACGAGGCGTGGCCAGGCATCCGCGATTGCCCCCGGCCGGACTTCCTGATCGCCGAAATCGACCGCCAGTGCACAGCCGACGATCGGCTGGATGCCGTAACCGGCCAGTTTTTCGGAGAATTCCAGCGCACCGAACATGTTGTCGGTGTCGGTCAGGGCCAGCGCCGGCTGGCGGTCTTTCTTGGCAAGCTCGGCGAGCCGCGCGATCGGCAGCGCGCCCTCAAGCAATGAATAGGATGAGTGCACGTGCAAGTGCACAAAGCCAAGTTCCGAACGGCCCAGCTTGGCAGCCATAGAGTGCTCCGCGCCTGTTAGTGGCGAATCCAGGGGCGGCGAGGATGAGCGATGCCCGGCGGCGCTGTCCACTGTCGCGGTGCGCGGCTCCCGCCCCACGCACAGAAACTTTTGCCGCACGGTTCCTCCCCGAAACCTTGCAGTAGCACCCGCCGCGATGGCGTCAGATGCTGATGACCCCGAGCACCTGGGCCCAGACCGCTACCGTGGCAAGAAACAGCGCCAATGATGCCAAAGCCATCGCTTCTTCAAACACCGACCGAACCATAACCCTCTCCCCAACAACATGAACGGATAGGGAACATAGTTCATGGTCTGTTCTTTATCAAGAGGGAGGTAGTGGGTCCCTTTCAATTGTGGCGGCCAAGGTTAACGCCTGAGCGACCGACGCTGAAAGAAACAAGAGAAGTGAGCACTTTTGCTCTGCAGCAAAGTTCCAATAAGCGCAGGCTTCTACGGTAGGCAGATGCCACCAAAAGGCAATCGCCTCATCAGGAAGGCGTGTCATGTCAGAGGCCAGTGTGTTTCGGCTCTATGCCGTAGAAGCTTTGCGTGCATCATCCAAAGCCGCGTCTACGGCTGAAAAACAGGCTCTAGAAGACCTTGCCTGCACTTGGGCCACAGCCGCTTTGACGAGCGACAGAGTGTTCGGGACGGCTCTTATTTCATGGCCGCGCGGCGTTGCTGAAGCCAAGGCGCATTTCTGATCCAACGCCCCCGCTTCGCCTGGAGGGTTAACGCGCGGGGGCGCCTGGGATACCTGGTTATTTCGCGTAGCCCTGCGACCGGAGCCAATCGATCCGGCGCGACCCCTGCATCCATTCGTCAAAGTCGGCTTTGCTGGTCAGCCCTTTGATGTATCGGATTTCCTCTCCGGGACAGTGGGCTTCGATTTGCCACTCGCCCTCGGCTATTCGCTTTGGCTTGAAAACGACTCGGATGCGGGGGGATTTGGCCATGAGGCGGAATATGACCGGCATAGCGCATGCCGCAACCCCCTATTTCCGCCTGCCTTACTCGAAGAAGGGGAAACCGCATCTCGGTTTGTGCGTTCACATGGCAGGAAGCCCTGACGCAAGGGGTTATGAATGGACAGGAATCCGGAAAGCCGTTGCAACCGCTGCGGGCACCCCATTGAGGTCGTTACCGCCGTCATGCCCTCTCGCGGCAGTCCCGGTTTCCTTGCCTGGATGTGCCCGGCCTGCTGCGCGGCTGACAGCATCCTGACATACGATCAGACGCGGCCTTTATCGTCCTTCAGAGTAACGGCCATCGACTCCGGTCGCTGAAGCTCAACACACCTTTTGCCTTGTGAACCGACTTAACCCTGCCGCCGTACAAAGTAAGGCTGGGGTTGAGCAGCCTCGGCAGGCCATGGAATTGGGCTATGATGGCGCTTTGCCGTTGCGCCGTACTGGCTATCCACGGCGCTCGGCATTTAACGAGGAGGAGGGCTTATGCGAAAACTCGCTATTACTTTATCGGCAGCAGCGTTTGTTCTCGGTTCGATGGCACTTTCGGCCAGCGCGCAAAACCAGAGCGCGGGTGCAGGCAGTATGCACGCGCTCAAGAACGCCAGCCCAGTCATCACCCAGGCGGCGTGCCGCGGGTTCGGTCCCTATTGTCCGCCAGGCTGGGTCCGCCGGTGCGGCTACCGGGGCTGCCGCTGCGTCCCCTGCTAGGCAGCGAATTGATACTCCCAGTTGAGTTTGTTCGGGGCCGCCTGCGGGCGGCCTCATCCTTTTGGGCCGGCATTTCTTTTTCGGACGGTCGAATACGACCGAGGACTTGGGCGTTTATATCCAGACCAGTCCGGGAGACAGGCCATGAGACAGCTCTTGATCGCGCTAGGAATTGCCGCAGCCGCTTTAGGCGCGGGCACGCCTGCCCGTGCGCAAAACTATCCGTGGTGTGAATACATCGGCGGTGGAATGGGCGGCGGCGGAAGAAATTGCGGCTTCGTCAGCTTCGAGCAGTGCATGGAAAGCGCCCGCGGTAACGGCAGCGATTGCCGGATCAATACGATGTACACGCCGCCGCCGCCGCCGGCCGGCGTAAGCCATACGACGCGCAAGGCACGCAAAGCCAAGAATTCTTGAAACCAAGAATTCCTGATCGCGCGGCTTCGCCGGTCGTCTTAGTCGAGCTCGACCACAAGCCCGTCGCGGATCGTCACCCGGCGGTCCATTTGCGCGGCGATATCGAGGTTGTGCGTCGCGATGACCGCGGCGAGGCCGGAGGCGCGCACCAGCTGGCGCAACGTCGAAAAGACGTGCTCGGCGGTGTGCACGTCGAGATTGCCGGTCGGCTCGTCGGCCAGAAGAATGCGCGGCGCATTGGCAACGGCGCGCGCGATCGCAACCCGCTGCTGTTCGCCGCCGGACAATTCCGCCGGCCGGTGTGTCAGCCGCTCCTTGAGGCCGAGATAGGACAGCAGTTCGGCGCCGCGGGTGCTTGCTTCCTTGCGCGACAGGCCGCGCACCATCTGCGGCAGCATGACGTTTTCAAGCGCCGAGAACTCCGAGAGCAGATGATGGAATTGATAGACAAAGCCGATCTGGGTGCGACGGATCCTGGTGCGCGCCGCATCGCTCAGGTTCGAGGTCGGCTCGCCGCCGATATAAACTTCGCCGGAATCCGGATGTTCGAGCAGCCCGGCAATATGCAGCAGCGTCGATTTGCCGGACCCTGACGGCGCGATCAGCGCGACGGATTCTCCGGACCATACCGCGAGCTCCGCGCCCTTGAGGATGTCGAGGGTCGCCTCGCCCTGGCGGAAGTGACGGCTGACACCCTGCAGGAAGATCAGCGGCTTCTCGTCGTCTTCGGCGGCAGCCGGCGTCGCCTCGGTTATGGTCGTGGTGTCATCCATTGAGCCCGTCATTCGTAGCGCAGCGCTTCAACCGGATCGAGCCGCGCCGCCCGCCAAGACGGATAGAGTGTCGCCAAAAGCGACAAGCCGAGCGCCATTACCACGACCGCGGTGGTCTCGCGAACGTCCATGTCGGCGGGCAATTTGGAAAGGAAATACAGTTCGGGCGAGAACAGTTCGGTATTGGTCAGCCACGAGATGAAATGCCGGATCGACTCGATGTTGAGGCAAATCAGCGTACCAAGCAGAAAGCCGACCAGCGTACCGACCACGCCGATCGAAGCACCCGTGATCAGGAAGATGCGCATGATCGCGCCTTGCGACGCGCCCATCGTGCGCATGATCGCGATATCGCTGCCCTTGTCCTTCACCAGCATGATCAGGCCGGAGACGATGTTGAGCGCCGCCACCAGCACGATCAGCGTCAGGATCAGGAACATCACGTTGCGCTCGACTTCGAGCGCGTTAAAGAACGTCGCGTTACGCTGGCGCCAGTCGATCATGTAGATCGGCCGGGCCGCCGCATCGGTGACGAGCTTGCGAAAACTGTCGATGCGGTCGGGGTTGTCGGTGTAGACCTCGATCGCGGTGACGTCGCCCGAACGGTTGAAATAGGCCTGCGCTTCCGGCAGCGGCATGAACACGAACGCCGCGTCGTACTCCGACATGCCGATCTCGAACACGGCGGCAATCTTGTAGGACTTGATGCGCGGCGTTGTCCCCATCGGCGTCACGGCGCCGCGCGGCGCGACCAGCGTCAAGTTGTCCCCTGCCCGCAGTGAAAGCTGCTCGGCGAGCCGCGATCCGATCGCGAGGCCCTGCCCCTGATCGAAGCCGTCAAGCGTGCCTTGCTTGATGTTTTTGGCGACCGACGTGAGCTTGGTCAGATCGGCGGCGCGGATCCCGCGCACCAAAACACCCGATGCGTTGAATGGCGACGACGCCAGCGCCTGGCCTTCGACGATCGGCGCGGCCAGCCGCACGCCCGGGATTTTTGATACCCGATCGGAAACCGCTTCCCAGTCGGTCAGCGGGGACTCCAGCGGTTGAATCAGCAGGTGGCCGTTAAGGCCCAAAATCTTGGTCAGCAATTCCTGGCGGAATCCGTTCATCACCGCCATCACGATGATCAGCGTCGCAACGCCGAGCATGATGCCGAGGAACGAAAAGCCGGCGATGATCGAGATAAAGCCTTCCTTGCGCCGCGCGCGCAGATAGCGCAGCGAAAGCATCCATTCGAATGGAGCAAAAGGATGGGTGCCGGTCGAATCGGCCATTCGGTCTGGGTCCCCGCGAGTGGACGGAGTTTCACACGATTCTGGCAGTTTCAAGCCTGGAAACGTTGCCGAAGGCCGCGCCGCGCACAGGCTAGGATGCGACCCGGACCACCGCATCGGCCGGCGACATCAGTTCCCGCGCGCCGTCGGAGCGCTTTTTGACCTCGACTTTGCCTTCGGCCAGCCCGCGCGGGCCGACCAAAATCTGCCACGGCACGCCGATCAGGTCAGCGGTGGCGAATTTCACGCCGGGCCGCTCATCGAGATCGTGATAGAGCGTGTCGACGCCCTTGGCCCGAAGTTCCGCATAGAGCTTTTCACAGGCCGCATCGGTATCGCCACCGCCCTGCTTCAGGTTGAGGATCATGGCCCGGAACGGCGCCACCGGCTCCGGCCACTTGATGCCGGCGTCGTCGTGGAACGCCTCGATAATGGCGGCCACCAGCCGGCTTGGCCCGATGCCGTAGGAACCGCCGTGGATTGGATGATCCGCTCCGTCAGGCCCGGCGACCACCGCCTTCATCGGTTCCGAGTACTTCGTGCCGAAATAGAAAATATGCCCGACCTCGATGCCGCGCGCCGAGACCTTCTTGTCCTCGGGAATCGCGGCGAAGGCCGCGGGATCATGTTTTTCGGAGGTTGCGGCATAGAGCGAAGTCCACTTGTCGACGATCGCCTGCAAGCGGCCGATATGGGTGAAGTCGACATCCGGTCCGGGAACCTCAAAGTCGAGATAGTCCTTGTGGCAGAACACCTCGCTTTCGCCGGTCTCGGCCAGGATGATGAACTCGTGAGACAGATTGCCGCCGATCGGGCCACTCTCCGCCACCATCGGAACTGAGCGCAGTCCCATCCGCGCGAAGGTGCGAAGGTAAGCGACGAACATGCGATTATAGGCATGTTTGGCCCCTTCGAAATCCAGGTCGAACGAATAGGCGTCCTTCATCAGGAACTCGCGGCCGCGCATCACGCCAAACCGCGGCCGGACCTCATCCCGGAACTTCCACTGAATATGATAGAGATTGAGCGGCAGGTCTTTGTACGAACGGACGTACGAGCGAAAGATCGCCGTGATCATCTCCTCGTTGGTCGGACCGTAGAGCATGTCGCGCTCGTGGCGGTCTTTGATCCGCAGCATTTCCTTGCCGTAGGCCTCGTACCGGCCGCTCTCGCGCCACAGGTCGGCGGACTGGATGGTCGGCATCAAAAGCTCGACCGCGCCGGAGCGATCCTGCTCTTCGCGCACGATCTGACAGACTTTCTGTAGCACCCGCAGCCCCAGCGGCAGGAAGGCGTAAATTCCGGCCGCCTCCTGACGGATCATTCCGGCCCGCAGCATCAGCCGGTGGGACGCGATCTCCGCCTCTTTTGGGGTCTCGCGCAGGATGGGCAGGAAGTATTGGGACAGGCGCATGAAATCTCTTGAGTATTCGTGTTGGGCGGCTTCGCATTGCGGCGGCGGCAGTGAAGCCGCAACGGCCGCCGAATTACAAGGCCCGGGTCTCCCGCCAGCCAGTTTCGCCGCCGTCTTGGCCCGGACGGACGGAACCGGCAGCGGTATTTATTTGCTCCCGGGCGGGCTTCGCCTCGTGACAAGACTAGGCAGATCAACTACGACTGTCAGCGCGATCCCGAGGCCACGCGAGCAATCGCGGGAACATCGGGGAAGCGGTCCAAGTCTTGGGAGGATCCCCCGACGCGCAGCGCCCACCGCGACTACGGATGGAAGCGGAGATTCGACCAAGAAAATCGCGCAGATCAGGGTTTAGATTAGGAATTTCAAGCAGGGCCCTCGCCCTGCTTTTCTTTTTGGCCAATGGGCGGGGGCGGCGGCCCAAAGGCCTGGCTTGCGAACCCCCTCAAAGGACCTCGCCATCCCATTGATTCGCTGGCCAATCTATCGCCCAGCGTTGCCATCCGCGCCGGGTCCGGTCATGTGCAGGCCAAACGGGGCCAGCAGGCCCTCCAGCGTCACCAGACGGTCGGCGTAGACGACATAGCAGCCGGCGAACACGGCCAGCGAAACGAGAGTCGTCCACACCAGCTTCCTTTTCAGGTGCGGCACGGCCGGCGCGCCCGGATCGGTGCCAGGGGTGACCTCGCCCTGCTCGTCCTGCCGGTGCACACCCCAAGGCAGCACGGCGAACAGCACGACCCACCAGATCAGAAAGAAGATCGCGAGGCCGGTGGTGACGGGCATGGGTTGGCTCCGGTGGGTTGGCTCCGACGGCTCAGCTCTGTTCCAGTTCCACGAGGGTACCGGAGAAATCCTTCGGGTGAAGGAACAGCACCGGCTTGCCGTGCGCCCCGGTCTTCGGCTCGCCGTCGCCGAGCACGCGGGCCCCGGCGGCCTTGAGGGTATCGCGGGCGGCGCGGATATCGTCCACTTCGTAGCAGATATGATGCATGCCGCCGTCCGGATTGCGCTCGAGGAATTTGGCAATTGGCGATCCTTCGCCGAGCGGCTCGAGCAATTCGATCTTGGTGTTCGGCAACGTGATGAAAACCGTGGTCACTCCGTGAGCCGGCTGCGGTACCGCGGCCGATACGTCCGCGCCAAGGACGCCGCGATAGACCGCCGCGGCCTTGCCGAGGTCGGGCACGGCGATCGCAACATGATTGAGCCTGCCGATCATGCTTCCACCTCTCCTGCGTCCCGGCAGGGTTACAACTATTACCGGCCGAATTTGGCCTTGAGCTGATCCCGGATCGGCCCCAGGATACTGGTCTTCTGCTTTTCGGCCCCGGCCAGTATGTCCTGCACGATGTCTTTGGGCGAGCGTCCGCTCCAGCCGGCGTCCCGGAAATAGATGTTGGCGGCGTTGCCGACGACATAGGTGCTCCACGCTGCGGCCAGCCCCTGCGGCACCGCTGTGATCACGGTGCTGGTGCCGAAGGTCACGGTCCGCAGCAGGTCGGAGGCGACGTGCAGGCCGTATTCGGCGGCGGCGGTCAGTCCCCAGGCGCGCAGGATTTCCAGCACCATGCTTTGCGCATTGCTCAACGAGAAATCGGTGCCATAGATCGCGCCGATCCGCTGCACCAGAACGGCATCGGTCGCCATGCCGCCGAGGATATCGAATACCGGCACCGGCGTGACGCCGACCACTAGCGCCTTGCCGAGCATGAAATAATTGATCAGGCGCGCCACTTCCTTGCCGCGGACCTGCTGCTTGAGCGCCTTGATGCGGTCGCTGACGTCGGACGCGAACAGGCTGGCGTTGAGCGCGATAATGGCCTTGTCCTCGCGATCGAGGATTTCCAGCATGCGCGCTTCCAGCGCCTCGATCTTGGGCTTGGGCTGGAAGGTCACGATCTCGATCGAGCCGTCCGGTTTGTGAATTTCCCGCTCGGCTTCCTTTGGGGCGGCTGCGGCAAAAACGATATCGGCGGCGCCCAGCCTGTTGCCGACCTTGCGCAGGATCGATTCCGAGATTTCGCGGATCTGGCCCGGCCCATAGAGGTCGGCCTTGTTGATCACCAGCAGCATCGGCTTGTGCAAGTCACTGAGCTGCCGGAAGGCCTCGATCTCAACCCGGTTAAGATCGCCATCGGCGACGAACAGCACCAGATCGGTGTAGCGCACCGTTTCCTCGGCAAGCTTGCCGCGCAGTTCGCCGGCCGCCTCGTTGATGCCGGGCGTATCGACCAGCACCAGCTTGGTGTTCTTGAAACCGGTCTTGGAAATCTTGTCGGTCGAGCCGTGCTCGGCGGACACCGCAAAGATCGTCTCGCCCGCCAGCGCATTGAGCAGCGCGCTCTTGCCGGACCCGACCTCGCCGAAAGCCGCAATTTCCAGACGGCCGTTCTCGAGCTTCGCGGTGAACTCCTCGATCTCGTGCATTTCCTTCTCGACGGCGCCGCGCTCCTGCGGGCGTAGCCGCTTGTCCTCGGACAACCGCCGCAGCGCCTCGACCGTATCGGGCAGGATGGATTGGTCGTTCATGTGCGCCTAAGCCCCCGGTGCAGCCGCGGCTTCAAAGTGCAATTGCTGTCCGGCACGCGGCGGAAACAGCCGCGCCAGCAAGCTCGTGAGCCCGCGCAGATCCGGCGACGGCTTGCGAAGTTCGAGCCGCATTGCGCCCCGGGCATCCTGGATTTCCCGCTCGACGGCACTCGGAGCGGCGGCAACCGAGACGGCATTGGCGGGGGAAAATCCGGCCGGCATCTTGGCGCGGATCGAGACCAGGATCGTGTCGCGATCGGACGCACTGAACTGATCGGCCTTGTTGAGGACGACGTAGAGCGGCTTGCCGGACGCCATCAGCCGTTTGATCGCCGCAACTTCCGGGGCGCGCAAATCCTGATCGACGACGAACAGCACGCCGTCGTTCGCGGCGGCGTTCGCCACAACGGCTGCGAGATGCCGCTCGTCGGCATCGATGGGGCCGGCATCATCGAACCTGATGATGTCGGCGGCATCCGATGCACCGGCGCCTGCCTGCACAAGGCTATCAATCAAGGTGGATTTGCCTGAATACGCCGGGCCGGTGACCGTCAGCGTCGCGCGCGCCGGAAGCACCACACGAGGGGGTTCTGCGGGCACCGCAGCAGGCGGCGGCGCGATCGCCGGTTTCCTGGACGCAGACGTCTGTTGTTTGCCGCGTTCCCATGTCCGCGAAATCGTATCCGCCCGCTTCGTCACGATGTCCATCGGCAGCGGAATGTCCGGCGCCTTGCCCGGCAGGCTGGCCTTGGCCGGCGGCGAAGACAGCCGGTGCAACCGGACCCATGACACCGATCCGACGAGGATGAAGAAGCACAGCAGAACGATGCCGTAGATCGCGATGATGTAGGGATTCTTCAGCGTATCGAAGGTCACCGCGATGTTGGAAATCAGCCAGACGCCGAAGAACAGCACCGCCCCGGCAATCGCCGCGATAGCGATGCGGAACAGTATTTCGGGCTTGCCGGCAAACACCAAAAGCGGCGCAAACCACTTAAACATGTGGGTCTAAATCCCTGATTTCAGGAAAATATGGATCGCCGGCCGCGAACGCAACGAGGCCGCCAGGCCGCCGTGCCCTTAAACCGGCAGGACATTAAACCGGCAGGACATTAAACCGGCAGGACATTAAACCGGCAGGACATGGACGTGGCAGATCGGCCGCTTGTTCCAGCGCTCGCCAATGGCGCCGCGGACCGCCCGGCGGACCGCTTCCGCAACGCTGTCCGGATCGCGCCGCCGTGCCTTTGGCATGGACTTCGAACGCTTCCTCGACGGCATCGCGGGCGATCTCCGCCATCGAGGCACCGGAAGCATCGGTTTCCGGGATACCGATCAGTTCGATTTCCGGATCGGCCACCAGCGCACCCTTCTCGCTCAGCGCCAGCGCCACTGAAACCACGCCGGCGAAGCTCAACCGCCGCCGCGCGGCAATCGAACGGGACTCGGCACTGACCAGCAGCGAGCCATCCTTGTAGAGCCGTCCGGACGGTACTTCGTCGATGATTTCCGCACCATCGCCGCCGAGCCGCACCAGATCGCCGTTATGGCAGATCAGGACATGCGGCACGCCCGCGCCGCGGGCCAGCGCGGCGTGTTCAGCCAGATGAAGCGCTTCGCCATGCGCCGGGACCAGGATTTTGGGACGCACCCAGCTGATCATGTCGAGCAACTCAGCACGCCGCGGGTGGCCGGAGACGTGAACCAGATGCGTACGGTCGGTAATGACCTCGACCCCCTGGGACACCAGCCCGTTGATGACGCGGCCGACCGCCTTCTCGTTGCCGGGAATGGCGCGCGACGAAAAGATCACGCGGTCGCCCTTCGACAGTGTGACTTCGGGATGCTCGTCCTCGGCGATACGGGAGAGCGCAGCTCGCGGCTCGCCCTGGCTGCCGGTGCAGAGCGCCAGGACCTTATCGGGCGGCAAATAGCCGTAGCTCTCGACGCTGCGGAAATCCTGCACGCCGTCGAGATAACCGGTTTCACGGGCAACCTGCGCCACGCGTTCCATCGCGCGGCCGACAAGCACCACTTCGCGGTCCGCGGCGCGCGCGGCTTCGGCGACAGCGCGGACGCGCCCGACGTGAGAGGCGAAGGTCGTCACCGCAACGCGGCGAGGCGCAGTACGGATCAGTTCGGCAAGCGTGCGCGCAACATCGGACTCCGACGGCGAGCGGCCTTCGCGCACGGCATTGGTGGAATCGCCGATCAGCGCCAGCACGCCCTCGTCGCCAAGCGCGGCCAGCCTCGCCTGGTCGGTCGGCGCGCCGATGATCGGCCTGGGATCGATCTTCCAGTCGCCGGTGTGCACCACAATGCCGGCCGGGGTGCGGATCGCCAATGCATTCGATTCCGGAATCGAGTGCGCGACGTTGATGAATTCGATGCCAAACGGTCCGAGCGTCAGGCTGCCGCCGACCGGGACGACTTTCACCGGAATTTGCGGCGCGCGGGGCTCCGACAGCCGCTTGGCCTCGAATAGCGCCGCCGTGAACGGCGTCATGTAAAGCGGTACTGTGAGCTTCGGCCACAGATCGATCAGCGCGCCGATGTGATCCTCGTGGCCATGGGTGATGACGAGGCCGACGATGTTCTTCCGTTCCTCGATGAGAAAGCGGATATCCGGCAGGATCAGATCGACCCCGGGGAGTTGCTCCTCGGATGCAAACGACACGCCGCAATCGACAATCAGCCACTGCCTTCGGCGCTGGTCGCCAAAGCCGTAGACCGAGAGATTCATCCCGATCTCACCGATGCCGCCGAGCGGCGCAAATACCAGATCGCCCTGTGCCATCAGTGCACGCCCCGCCCGCTTGCAGCGACTGGAAACACGTCGCCCGCAGTAATGGTCTGCACCATGCCGTCCGCAAGCCGCAGCAGAAGGTGGCCGTAGTCGTCGAGCGCTTCGAAGCGGCCGGTCAGTTCGCGGTCGGGCAGCTTCACACGAATGTCCTTGCCGATCCCCTGCGCCCGCGCGAGCCAGTCAGCGCGGATACCGGCAAAGCCTGTGCCACGCTGCCATTGAGCGAGCCGCCGCGCCATGGCGCCCGACAGTGTGCAAAACAGATCGTCGGCGACGACAGTTGCGCCGGCGCTCGCGAGATCGGTCGCGGGATAAGCCACGTCCGTTGGATGGTGCATGCAGTTCACGCCGATCCCGATAGCGACCGCGAGCCGTGAGCCTGCGGCCTCGCTTTCAATCAGGATGCCGGCGAGCTTCTGCATTCCGCACAGAATGTCATTCGGCCATTTGAACGCAAGCTTGTCCCGCAAGGCAGTGGCACGGCTGGCGATCGCATCATGAACGGCCAGCGCCGCCACGAACGAGAGTTCCGGAGCGCGCTCAGGCGCGGCCGGATCGCAAACAAGCAGCGTCGCATAAAGGTTGCCGGGCGTCGAAACCCATTCCTTGCCATGCCGGCCGCGACCCGCAGTCTGCTGGCGCGCGGTGATCCACAGCGGTCCGGTTTCGCCCGAGCGTGCTCGCGCCAGCGCCTCGGTATTCGTCGACGACAGCGTTTCGTGGGCCGAGAGGCGGAAACCGGCCGCCGCGGGATCAAGTTTCATCAAAACAGGGACTGCGCGGCTGCGCTGGCTGCGCCAACCAGCGGACCCGGATAGAGGAAAAACAGGATGTTGAACAGGCCGCACACCGCAAGCACGACTTTCAGCTCGATCGGCATCGCCTGAAAGCCTTCGACCGCGTCGTCGAAATACATGGTCTTGATGATCATCAGATAGTAATACGCGCCGACCACGCTGGCCAGCACACCGATCACCGCGAGGATGTAGAGCCCGGCTTTGATCGCAGCGACGAAGACATAGAACTTGGCGAAGAAGCCCGCCAGCGGCGGTATGCCCGCCATCGAAAATAGCAGCATCGCCAGGAAAAATGCCGCCGTCGGATTGGTGCGCGACAGGCCGGCGAGCTGATCGATCAACTCGACCATGCCGGAAGAGCGCCGCATCGACAGGATCACGGCGAAGACGCCGAGTGTCATGCTGACATAGATGGCGACGTAGACCAGCACGCCCTGAACGCCTTCGGGCGTACCGGCAGCAAGCCCGACCAGCGCAAAACCCATATGGCCGATCGACGAGTACGCCATCAGGCGTTTGATATTGCGCTGGCCGATCGCGGCAAAGGAGCCGAGCGCCATCGAGGCGATGGCGACGAACACCACGATCTGCTGCCATTGCGAGGTGATGCCGGGGAACGCGACGACCGCCGCGCGGACGAACATCGCCATGCCGGCAACCTTCGGCGCGGCGGCGAAAAACGCCGTGACCGGCGTTGGCGCGCCTTCATAGACGTCTGGCGTCCACATATGGAACGGAACCGCCGAAACCTTGAAGCAGAAACCGGCGAACAGGAAAACGATGCCGAAGATCAGGCCGATACCACCCTGCCCTGCGGCGGCCGCGATGCCGCTGAACGAAACCGTGCCGGTGAAACCGTAGACCAGCGATGCACCGTACAGCAGCATCCCCGACGACAGCGCGCCGAGAACGAAATACTTCAGCCCGGCTTCGGTCGAGCGCAGATTGTCGCGATGGCTCGCCGCGACGACGTAGAGCGGCAGGCTCATCAGCTCCAAGCCGAGATAAAGCGCGATGAGATCGGCGGCCGAGATCAGCAGCATCATGCCGAGCGTCGAGAGCACGATCAGCACCGAATATTCAAAACGTTGCTGGTTCTCGCGCTTGGCGTAGTCGATCGACAGCACGATTGCCGCCGCAGAGCCCACCAGCGCCAGAATCTTCAGAAAACGCGCAAAACCGTCGACAACAAAGCTGCCGTTGAAACTGACGAGCTTGCCATGCGGCAACAGACAGATGATCACGCCGGCGGCGATCAGCAGCACGATCGCGCCGGCATCGATCACCGGCACGACGCGCTGGTCGCGATAGGCGCCAAGCATCAACAGCAGCATGGCGCCGATACCCAGCACGATCTCCGGCAGCAGCGGCAGCAGTGTCGCGATATTCGGACCGGCGTTCATCGCTACCTCGCCATCGCCGCTTTGACCGGCTCGAGCGCGTGCTGATAGCTGTCCATCAGCTGCGTCACCGAGGCCGCCGACAGATCAAGCACCGGCTTGGGATAGATGCCGAACACAATGGTCAGGATCACAAGCGGTGCCAGCACCACCATCTCGCGCCAGCCGACATCGCGGATATTGAACAGCGACGGCTTCTCAAGCTTGCCGAAGACGATCTTGCGATAGAGCCACAACGCATAGGCCGCCGACAGGATGGTGCCGAGAGTCGCCAGCGTCGCCACCCAGTTATTGACGCGGAATGTGCCGATCAGCGACAGGAACTCGCCGACGAAACCGGACGTGCCCGGCAGGCCGACGTTTGCCATGGTGAACACCATGAAGGCGAAGGCATAAACCGGCATTCGGTTGGCCAATCCGCCATAGGCCGCAATCTCGCGCGTGTGCATGCGGTCGTAAACGACGCCGACGCACAGGAACAGCGCGGCCGACACGATGCCGTGGGAGATCATCTGGAAGATGCCGCCGGCCACGCCCTGCGCCGTCATCGCGAAGATGCCCATGGTGACAAAGCCCATATGCGCCACCGACGAATAAGCAATCAGCTTCTTCATGTCCTCCTGCACCAGCGCGACCAGCGAGGTGTAGACGATGGCGACGACCGAAAGCGCGTAGATCAGCGGCGCAAGGTCGTGCGAGGCTTCCGGGAACATCGGCACCGAGAAGCGCAGGAAGCCGTAGCCACCCATCTTCAGGAGGATCGCGGCAAGGATCACCGAACCCGCCGTGGGCGCTTCCACATGCGCGTCAGGCAGCCAGGTGTGGACCGGCCACATCGGCATTTTAACTGCGAACGAGGCGAGGAACGCGAACCAGGCCCAGGTCTGCAAGCTTCGCGGGAACGCGTGATGCAGCAGCGTCGGGATATCGGTGGTGCCGGCACTCCAATACATCGCCATGATGGCGAGCAGCATCAGCACCGAGCCGAGCAGCGTGTACAGGAAGAACTTGAAGCTGGCATAGACCCGGCGCGGACCGCCCCAAACGCCGATGATCAGGAACATCGGGATCAGGCCGCCCTCGAAGAACAGGTAGAACAGCACCAGGTCGAGCGCGCAGAACGTTCCGACCATCAGCGTCTCGAGGACGAGGAACGCGATCATGTATTCGCGGACCCTGCGCTGGATCGCGGTCCAGCTGGCGACGATGCAGATCGGCAGCAGCGCCGTGGTCAGGATCACGAACGGCAGCGAAATGCCGTCAATACCCATCGAATAGGTGATGGCGCCGCCGAGCCAGGGCCGTTTCTCCACGAACTGGAAATCCGCGGAGCCCGCATCGAAGCGCCACAATATGATCAGGGAAACCGCAAAGGTGAGCAGGGTCGTCCACAGCGCAACCCACCGCGCATTGTGGACGCCGTCTTCATCCTCGTTGAGAAACGCGATGAACAGCGCCCCAAGCAGCGGCAGGAAGGTGACAACGGAAAGGATCGGCCAGCTCGTCATCCGTGCGGCCCTCCGAACATGAACCAGGTGATGAAGGCCGCAACGCCGATCAGCATCGCGAAAGCGTAGTGATAGAGATAACCGGTCTGCAGGCGGACAACGTTGCGCGTCACGTCGAGCACGCGCGCCGAAACGCCGTCAGGCCCAAAGCCGTCAATGACGAAACCGTCGCCGCCCTTCCAGAGCAGTCGGCCGAGCCACAGCGTCGGACGAACGAACAAGAAGTCGTAGATCTCGTCGAAGTACCATTTGTTGAGCAGAAACTCGTAGAGCACCTTCTGATCGCGCGCGAGCGCCACCGGCAGATCGGGCCGGCGGATATAGAACAGATAAGCCACCAGGAAGCCGACGATCATCATGACGGTCGGCGTCATCGACACCACCGGCGACAGGCTTTCCATGTTTTCGAGCACGTGGTTGCCCGATCCGAATTTCAGAGCCTCGCGGAAGAAGCCTTCCACGCCCTCTCCGGTGAACAGCGAGAGGAACGGCCAACCCGCCGCGATCGAGCCGAAGGCCAGGATCGCCAGCGGGATCAGCATCACCTTCGGGCTTTCATGGGCCGCTTCGTAATGATGCTGGTCGTGCGGCGCGCCATGGAAAGTCTTGAAGATCAGGCGCCATGAATAGAACGAGGTGAGCGCCGCGGCAGCGACCGTCATGATGAAAGCGTAACTCGCCATCGGATTGGTGCCGACGGCGGCAGCCTCGATAATTTTATCCTTGGAGAAATAGCCGGCGGTCAGCGGAAAACCGGTCAGCGCCAGCGTGCCGATCACCATGACCGAATAGGTGAACGGAATCTTCCGCCAAAGGCCGCCCATGTTGCGGATGTCCTGCTCGTGATGCATCGCCAGAATCACGGACCCGGAGCCGAGGAACAGCAGAGCCTTGAAGAAGGCGTGCGTGAACAGATGAAACATGCCGACCGAATAGGCGCCGACGCCCATGGCGACAAACATGTAGCCGAGCTGCGAGCAGGTCGAATAGGCAACGATGCGTTTGATGTCGTTCTGCACGAGGCCGATGGTCGCCGCGAACATCGCTGTCGTCGCGCCGATGAAAGTGACAAACGCGGATGCGGTCGGGGCAAGCTCGAACAACGGCGACAGCCGCGCCACCATGAACACGCCAGCGGTCACCATGGTCGCCGCATGGATCAGGGCGGAGACCGGCGTCGGGCCCTCCATCGCGTCCGGCAACCAGGTGTGCAGCAGGAATTGCGCCGACTTGCCCATCGCGCCCATGAACAGCAGCAAGCAGACTACGGTCAGCGCGTCGACGTCCCAGCTGAGAAAATGGAAGCTCTTGCCGACGAGGCCTGGCGCCTGCGCAAAGATCGTGTCGAAATCGACAGCGCCGGTGAGATAGAACACCGAGAAAATGCCGAGCGAGAAGCCGAAGTCGCCGACCCGGTTGACGATGAACGCCTTGATCGCGGCAGCATTGGCCTCCGGCTTGTAGAACCAGAAACCGATCAGCAGGTAGCTCGCAAGCCCGACGCCTTCCCAGCCGAAGAACATCTGAACCAGGTTGTCGGCCGTCACCAGCATCAGCATGGCGAAGGTGAAAAACGACAGATAGGCGAAGAACCGCGGCTTGTACGGATCTTCCTCCATGTAGCCAACCGAGTAGATGTGGACGAGCGACGAGATCGTGGTCACCACGACCAGCATGACGGCGGTCAGCGAGTCGATACGCAGCGCCCATTCGGAATGCAGGTCGCCGAAGGTGATATAGCTGAACAATGGGATGCGGGCGTCGTGCCCTTCGAGACCCACCTGGTAGAAGGCAAACCACGACAACACGCACGAGATCACCAGCAGCGTACAGGTCACCAGCTCGGCGAAACCCGAACCTGCGGCCGAAGGCTCGGTCGGCGCGTCCTCATGATGCGTCTCGTGAGCAACGGCGTGCGGCTCGCTTGGCGACGGCGCCGCATGCGCGTGGGATTCATCGACCAGCGGCGCCGCGTGATCGTCGTGCGGCGCCGGCGGATTCTGGCCGGGAAAGCGGTTGCGCGCGCCGACCAGCGCAATCGCGCCGGCGACAATCGCCCCGATCAGCGGCAGAAGGACAATAGCCTGGTACATAAGCGCGCTAGCCCTTCATCAGATTGATGTCTTCGACCGCGATCGAACCGCGGTTGCGGAAATAGGCGACAAGAATGGCAAGGCCGATCGCGGCTTCCGCCGCCGCGACCGTGAGCACCAGCAGCGCATAGACCTGACCGACGATGTCGCCGAGGAAGGTCGAGAACGCGACGAGATTGAGGTTGACCGCGAGCAGGATCAGCTCGATCGACATCAGGATGACGATGACGTTCTTGCGGTTGAGGAAGATGCCGAGCACGCCGAGCGTGAACAGGATCGCGGCAACCGAAAGATAATGGCCGAGCCCTATGATCATGACAGCCCCTGCCCCGACTTGACCTTGACGACGTCGATGGCGCTTGCGCGATTTCGCGCAACCTGGTCGGCAATGACCTGCCGCCGCACATTCGGCTTGTGTTGCAGCGTCAGCACGATGGCGCCGATCATGGCGACCAGCAGGATCACGCCCGCAGCCTGGAAGAAGAAGACGTAGCGGGTGTACAGCACGAGGCCGAGCGCCTGGGTATTGCTGATATCGCCCGGCGGCGGAATCGGCGCCGTGGTGGCCACGCTCGGGCCAATCACCCAGACGCCGACCACGACCAGTAACTCCGCCAGCAGCACTGCGCCGACCAACGCGCCAACCGGCAGGTAAGTGAGGAAGCCCTGACGCAGCTCGGTGAAATCGACGTCGAGCATCATCACCACGAACAGGAACAGCACGGCGACGGCGCCGACATAGACAACGATCAGGATCATCGCCAGGAACTCGGCGCCCATCAGCATGAACAGGCCCGCCGCATTGACGAAGGCGAGGATGAGGAACAGCACCGAGTGCACCGGATTCTTCGAGGCGATGACCATGACGGCCGACGCCACGCACATCGCGGCAAAGAGATAAAAGAATATGGCGGTGAGGATCATGGGCTAGCGCAGCTCACCGGTACGGCGCATCGAGTTCGATGCTTTTTGCGATCTCGCGTTCCCACCGATCGCCGTTCGCGAGCAACCGCTCCTTGTCGTAGTAGAGCTCCTCGCGGGTTTCGGTGGCGAATTCGAAATTCGGCCCTTCGACGATAGCGTCGACCGGGCAGGCTTCCTGGCACAGTCCGCAATAGATGCACTTCACCATGTCGATGTCATAACGGGTGGTGCGCCGGGTGCCATCGTTACGGCGCGGCCCCGCCTCGATAGTGATGGCCTGCGCCGGGCAGATCGCCTCGCACAGTTTGCAGGCGATGCAACGCTCCTCGCCGTTCGGATAACGGCGCAACGCATGCTCACCGCGAAAGCGTGGGGAAATCGGATTTTTCTCGAACGGATAGTTGATCGTCGCCTTTGGCCGAAAGAAGTAGCGCATCGACAGCACGAAGGCCTGCGCGAACTCTTTCAGGAACAGCGAACGGGCGGCTTGATCGAGTCTCATGTCACTAGCTCCTGCCGCCTAAAACCTTGGATACATCGCGTTGCCGATCAGGTAACCGGCCGTGGCAAGCACCGCGATATCGATGCCGAGAATGACGCGCCGTGCGAGCGAAAGCTTTTCCTCGAACGCCGTGCGTTGTTCCAATGTCTGCGGCCCGCTCTGGGCGCGCAGCCGCGCCTCGAAGGCGCGAATGGCGGGGACATAGATCGCGACGGCGATCGCCGTCCCAATCAGACCGCCAAGCCAGGCCGGCAGCGAAAGTTCCATAGCCAGCTCCCGTCACTGCGGCGCCCACCCGGTAATCTGCAACACACCCGCGACGATCGCGACCATCGCCAGCGAGATCGGCAGGAATACTTTCCAGCCGAGCCGCATCAATTGATCGTAGCGATAGCGCGGCACGAAGGCCTTCACCATCGCGAACATGAAGAACACGAAGAAGGCCTTCAGCACGAACCAGATGATGCCGGGCACCCAGGTGAAAGGCGGCACCAAGAGCGGCGGCAGCCAGCCGCCGAGGAACAGGATCGTGGCCATCGCACACATGGTGCAGACGGCGACGTATTCGCCGAGCATGAACATCATGTATGGCGTCGAGCCGTACTCGACCATGAAGCCCGCGACCAGTTCCAATTCCGCCTCGACGAGGTCGAACGGCGGCCGATTGGTTTCGGCAAGCGCCGACACGAAGAAGACCACCAGCATCGGCAAGAGCGGCAGCCAGTACCAGTTCAGGATGCTGAGCCATGGCACGCCGAGCGTCGTGGCCAGGCCGCGATTCTGCTGCGCCTCGACGATCGCGGTGAGATTGAGCGAGCCGACGCAGAGCAGCACGGTGATGATGACGAAACCGATGGAGACTTCGTAGGACACCATCTGCGCGGCGGAACGCAGCGCGGCCAGGAACGGATATTTCGAATTCGACGCCCAGCCGGCCATGATGACGCCGTACACGCCCAGAGACGAGATCGCGAAGATGTAGAGGATGCCGACATTGATGTTGGCGATGACCCAACCGGCATCGACCGGGATCACGGCCCAGGCTGCCAGCGCCAGCACGCAAGTCACCAGCGGCGCGAGCAGGAACACGCCCTTGTTGGCGCCGGCCGGGATGACCGGCTCCTTGAGCACGAATTTGATCAGGTCGGCGAACGATTGCAGCAGGCCCCAGGGACCGACCACGTTCGGGCCCCGCCGGATCTGCACCGCCGCCCAGATCTTGCGGTCGGCCAGCAGCACGTAGGCGACGGCGATCAGGAGGACGACGAGGAGCAACAGGCTCTCCGCCACCATGATCGCCAACGGCCAGATGTAATCGGACCAGAGTTCGGCCATTCTCCTGTCCTCTATTCCGCAGCCGTCATTGCCGGACGCCCGGAAGCGATCGCGGAACATTCCGCCATGATCGCGGAACACCGCGCGATGGCGTTGGTGAAATAGAAATTGTCGACACTCGATTGTAGCGGCGCCCGGTCCGGCGTGCCGCCCATCGCGGCAAGCTTCCTGATGTCGCCCGCATCGCCTGCGGCAATTTCGCCAAGCTTCAGCAGGTGCGGATGCGCTTTGAAGATAGTTTGGCGCAACTGGCCGAGTGAATCGTAGGGAAGTTTCTTGCCGAGCACGTCCGACAGCGCGCGCAGGATAGCCCAATCCTCTCGCGCATCGCCCGGCGGGAAAGAGGCACGCGTCGCCATCTGCACGCGGCCTTCGGTATTGACGTAGATCGCCGACTTTTCCGGGTACGCCGCCCCGGGCAGCACAACGTCCGCGCGGGTCGCGCCGCGATCGCCCTGGGTGCCGATGTAGACCACGAATGCTCCGGGCGCGATGTCGATTTCGTCAACCCCGAGCAGGAACGCGGCATCGAGCGAGCCCGACGCCGCCATCTGCCGGGCGTTCAGGCCGCCCTCGCCGGGCGCGAAGCCGAGATCGAGCGCGCCGACGCGCGATGCCGCGCCGTGCAATACGCTGAAACCGTTCCAGCCGTCCTTCACCGCGCCAAGGTCGACGGCGGCCTTGGCCGCAAGCGCCGCCATTGCCGCGCCGTCGGCGCGGGCAAACACGCCCGAACCGACCAGCACCATCGGCCGCTGCGCCTTGCGCATCGCATCGGCAAAAGAGTGGCGGGCAATATCGGCCAGCGTCTCGGCACCGGCGCCGAGGTAGTCGTAGCTGTAAGTCAGGTCGGCCTTCGGTCCGATCATGGCGATCGGGAAATTGCCGGCACGCCAACGCTTGCGAATGCGTGCGTTGAGGATAGCGGCCTCCTTGCGCGGATTTGAGCCGACGATCAGCAATGCATCGGCAGTTTCAATGCCGGCGATCGTGGCATTGAACAGGTAGCTCGCCCTGCCCCAGTTCGGGTTGATCGCGGAGCCGTCCTGCCGGCAATCCAGGTTGGCGACGCCAAGCCGCGTCATCAAGTCTTTCAGCGCAAAGACTTCCTCAACGCTGGCGAGGTCGCCAACCAGCGCGCCGATGCGCTTCGGGTTGGCGCGGGCAACCTTGTCGGCAATGGCCTTGAACGCTTCGCTCCAGCTCGCCGGCCGCAGCTTGCCGTTCTCGCGGAGGTAAGGTTGGTCGAGACGCTGCGTGCGCAGACCGTCCACCACATGCCGCGTCTTGTCTGAAATCCACTCTTCGTTGATGTCGTCGTTGCTGCGCGGCAGGATCCGCATCACTTCGCGGCCACGCGTATCGATGCGGATGGCGCAGCCGAGCGCATCCATCACGTCGACTGATTCGGTCTTGTTGAGCTCCCACGGCCGCGCCGCGAACGCATAAGGCTTCGCCGTCAGCGCCCCGACCGGACAGATGTCGACGACGTTGGCCTGCAATTCCGACGTCATCGCCAACTCGAGATAGGTGGTAATTTCCATGTCTTCGCCGCGGCCGATGGCGCCGAGCTCCGGCACGCCCGCCACTTCCGTCGCAAAGCGCACGCAACGGGTGCACTGGATGCAGCGGTTCATCGAGGTCTTGACCAGCGCGCCGAGGTATTTGTCCTCGACCGCGCGCTTGTTCTCGTGGAAGCGGCTCGAGCCGATGCCGTAGGCCATCGACTGATCCTGCAAATCGCACTCGCCGCCCTGGTCGCAGATCGGGCAATCGAGCGGATGATTGATCAGCAGGAACTCCATCACGCCTTCGCGCGCCTTGCGCACCATCGGCGAGCGCGTCGATAGCACCTTCGGCGAGCCGTCCTTGTTCGGCATCAGGTCCTTCACCGCCATGGCGCATGAGGCCTGCGGCTTCGGCACACCGGCCACCTCGATCAGGCACATCCGGCAATTGCCGGCGATCGACAGCCGTTCGTGAAAGCAGAACCGCGGGATTTCCGCGCCGGCCGCCTCGCAGGCCTGGAGGAGCGTGTACTCCGGCGGAACATCGACCTCGTGACCGTCAACGATGATTTTTGTCATGCCGCCCGCCAGTCCGGCGTGCAGCGCGCCGTTTTCCACAATTGCGCCGTTGGCGCGCTTTGCCAGGCGAAAGCGAAATCGGATGGGCCGTGCGTCGCGAGATGCTCGAGCCGCTCCTTCGCCTCGTTAAGGTCCGGCAAATGGCCCGCGGGAATCCACCACATGACAAAATGCGGCCCTTCCATCTTGTCGAACCATTCTTCACGACGGCCATAGAACCGCTTGTGCACGGTCTGATAGACGTAGCGCTCCAGCGCTTCGACGCTTTCCCAAACCGATAAATTGACCGCCATCTGCGGATCCGGGAAAGGCCGGAAGTTCGTGGCGTTGCCACTCTCATCCTTGAGCCGCCAGATAAATCCGGTGCTGCGCTCGGCGAGACCGTTCACCAGGTCAAGATTGTTCATGAAATCCGCCATGCGCGGATCGTCGGTGGGATAGCGGAAGCGCCCGATATTGAGCTGCGCGAGGTGTCGGGGTGCGGTCATCGCGCTCACTCCGCCGCCACGGTGACCGGTTCGGAATGCGGGTTCGCGGTGTACTGGTCGATACGCCGCTCGATCTCCGGCCGGAAGTGGCGCAACAGGCCCTGCACCGGCCACGCCGCGCCGTCGCCGAATGCGCAGATGGTGTGACCTTCGATCTGGGTCGTGACTTCCATCAACATGTCGATTTCGCGCTTTTGCGCCCGGCCTTCGGCCATGCGCTCAAGCACACGCCACATCCAGCCCATGCCCTCGCGGCACGGCGTGCATTGGCCGCAGCTTTCGTGCTTGTAGAAATACGAGATTCGCGCCATCGCTTTGACGATGTCCGCGGTCTTGTCCATGACGATGACGGCGGCAGTGCCGAGTGCGGATTTCTTATCGCGGCAGCCGTCGAAATCCATCAGCAGCGTGTCGGCTTGATCGGCACCGGCAGGAACAAGCGGCATCGAAGAGCCGCCCGGGATCACCGCCAGCAGATTGTCCCAGCCGCCCCGCACCCCGCCGGCATGCCGGTCGATCAGTTCGCGGAGCGGAATGCCCATCGTCTCTTCGACGTTGCAGGGCCGCATGACGTGACCGGAAATACAGAACAGCTTGGTGCCGGAATTGTTCTGCCGGCCGATGCCGGCAAACCATGCCGCGCCGCGCCGCATGATGTCCGGCACCTGGGCGATGGTCTCGACATTGTTGACGGTCGTCGGACAGCCGTAGAGCCCGACATTGGCCGGGAACGGCGGCTTCAGCCGCGGCTGGCCCTTCTTGCCTTCGAGGCTTTCCAGGAGCGCTGTTTCCTCACCGCAGATGTAGGCGCCGGCGCCGTGGTGCACGACGATATCGAAATCCCAGCCATGGATGTTGTTCTTGCCGATCAGCTTGGCGTCGTAAGCTTGCTGCACGGCCGCTTCCAGCCGCTCGCGCTCGCGAATGAACTCGCCGCGGACATAGATGTAGCAATGGTTCGCAGCCATCGCGAAGCTTGCGATCAGGCAACCCTCGACCAGAAGGTGCGGATCGTTGCGCATGACCTCACGGTCCTTGCACGTGCCCGGCTCGGACTCGTCGGCATTGATCACGAGATAATGCGGACGCTCGCCGACCTGCTTCGGCATGAACGACCATTTCAAGCCTGTCGGGAATCCCGCGCCGCCGCGGCCGCGCTGCCCCGACGCTTTCATCTCGTTGATGATGCCGTCGCGGCCTTTCTCGAGAATGGCCTTGGTGCCGTCCCAAGCGCCGCGCGCACGGGCGCCCTCAAGGCCCCAGTCGCCCTGGCCATAGAGATTTCTGAAGATGCGGTCCTTATCGGCGAGCATCGATCAAGCCTTGTCCAACAATGTCGTCTGGCCGCCGATCGGGGCCGAGTTCAACCGGTCGACCTGCGGACCCGGCTTCGGCGGCTTGCCGGCTGCCATATCGTTGAGGATGCGCATGAAGGATATCGGGTCGAGGTCTTCGTAGTAGTCGTAATTGATCTGCACCATCGGCGCGTTCACGCAGGCGCCGAGACACTCAACTTCGGTCCAGGAGAACACGCCGTCGGCCGAGACGTGATCCTGATCGCCGATCATCCTGCGGCAGACTTTCTTCAGCTCTTCCGAACCGCGCAGCATGCATGGCGTCGTGCCGCAGAGCTGAACGTGAAATTTACCGACCGGCGAAAGGTTGAACATCGTGTAGAAAGTCGCGACCTCGAGCACGCGGATTTTCGGCATGCCGAGGAGCGCCGCCGTCGCCTCGAGGGCTTTTTGCGGCAGCCAGCCGCCGCATTGCTCCTGCGCCTTCCACAAGATCGGAATGACGGCGGACTGCTGACGGCCCGGCGGGTATTTCGCCATCCGCGCTTTCGCCCATTCGAGATTTTCCGGAGTGAAAGCAAAGCTCGGCGGCTGCTTTTCAGCGAGGCGGCGAACGCTCATCGGTCGACCTCCCCGAACACGATATCGAGCGAGCCGAGCACCGCCGAAATGTCGGCCAGCATGTGACCGCGGCACATGAAATCCATCGCTTGCAAATGGGCAAATCCCGGCGCGCGAATTTTGCACTTGTAGGGTTTGTTGCTGCCATCCGCGACCAGATAGACGCCGAACTCGCCCTTGGGTGCTTCCACGGCGGCATAGACCTCGCCCGCCGGCACCTTGAAGCCTTCGGTGTAAAGCTTGAAGTGATGAATCAGACCTTCCATTGACTTCTTCATGTCGGCGCGGCGCGGCGGCGAAATCTTGTAATCGGCGACCACGACGAGGCCCTGCCCGTCCGGCGCGTGCAATTTCTCGATGCACTGCTTCATGATCCGGATCGATTGCCGCATCTCTTCCATGCGGATGCAGTAGCGATCGTAGTTGTCGCAGTTCTTGCCGATCGGAATGTCGAAATCGAGCTCGGAATAGATCTCGTAGGGCTGCGCCTTGCGCAAATCCCAGGCAGCGCCCGAGCCGCGCACCATGACGCCGGAAAAGCCGCGCGCCCACGCTTCTTCGAGCGACACGATACCGATATTGACGTTACGCTGCTTGAAGATGCGGTTCTCGGTCAGCAGTTCCTCAAGATCGTCGCAGGTCTTCAGGCACGGGTCGCAGAACGCCGCGATGTCGTCGATCAGCTTCGGCGGCAAATCCTGGTGCACACCGCCGACACGGAAATAAGCCGCGTGCATGCGCGAACCGGAGGCACGCTCGTAGAAGCCCATCAGCTTCTCGCGCTCCTCAAAGCCCCACAGCGGCGGGGTAAGTGCGCCGACGTCCATCGCCTGAGTGGTGACGTTGAGCAGATGCGACAGCAGCCGGCCGATCTCGGAATAGAGCACGCGGATGATCTGTCCGCGCCGTGGCACGGCGGTGCCGAGCAGCTTTTCTACCGCGAGACAGAACGCATGTTCCTGGTTCATCGGCGCGACGTAGTCGAGCCGGTCGAAATACGGGATCGCCTGCAGATAGGTCTTCTGCTCGATCAGCTTCTCGGTGCCGCGATGCAGCAGCCCGATATGTGGATCGACGCGTTCGACGACTTCGCCGTCGAGCTCCAGCACCAGGCGCAGAACGCCGTGAGCGGCCGGGTGCTGCGGCCCGAAGTTGATCGTGAAATTGCGTTGCGCGGATGCGGCGTCAGCCATCACGCCACCTGCGCAAGCTTCGCGGCCTTGGTAGCGAGGCGCGCATTGAACTTGTCCCACATCATCACGAAGCGCTCATGCCGGCCTTCACCGATCAGGTCGACGCCGTCGTGGGCTTTCACCTTAAACGTAATCCGCTGGCCGGTGATTTCGGCGCATTCGACATCCACCGTCACGGTCATGCCCGGAAGCGTTGCGGCCAGATGGCTGACATCGACGTGGACGCCGAGGCTGCCTTCACCCGGGTCGAGATGCGGCGCCAGAAGCTGCGCGCACACCCATTCCATCAGGATGATCATGTTGCCGGTCGCAAACACCTTCGGCATCGACACGATCTCCGGCGCCTCCGGATAGGTGTACGGCACCGTCTTGTTTTCCGGGACCTTGTACGAGAAGCGGTGCGTTATTCCGGGCCTGAGCGACGGCTTCATCTCAAGACCCCTGCCCGCCGCTTTTCGCCTTCTCGTCGCCGGGCAACACGTAGTCGGTGCCTTCCCATGGCGAGAGAAAATCGAAATCGCGGAATTCCTGCGCGAGCCGTACTGGCCCATAAACGACGCGCTTGAGCTCATCGTCGTAACGGACTTCGACAAAGCCGGTGAGTGGAAAATCCTTGCGCAGCGGATGACCTTCAAATCCGTAATCGGTGAGAAGCCGCCGCATGTCGGGATGGCCGGTGAACACGATGCCGTAGAGATCGTAAGTCTCGCGCTCGAACCAGTCGGCGCCCGGGAAGACCTCGATGATCGACGGCACCGGCGTCGCTTCGTCGGTCTCGGCTTTGACGCGGATGCGCACGTTCTGCTTCGGCGACAGCAGGTGATAGACCACGTCGAAGCGCCGCTCGCGGCTCGGCCAGTCGACTGCGGTGATGTCGATCAGATTGATGAACTGGCAGTGCGTGTCGTCGCGCAGGAACCGCATGACCGCGACGATGTCGCGCGCCGCAACGGTCACGTTCAGTTCGTGATAGGCGACCGTGTACCCCGTCACCGAAGCGCCGAGGGCACCCGCGATCGTCTTGCCGAGTGTATCGAGCGTCTCATCCATGATCAGCGCTCGATTGTCGCGGTCCGGCGGATTTTCTTTTGCAAAAGCAGCACGCCGTAGAGCAACGCCTCCGCGGTCGGCGGGCAGCCCGGCACATAGATATCGACCGGCACGATACGGTCGCAGCCGCGCACCACCGAGTAGGAGTAGTGATAATAGCCGCCGCCGTTGGCGCACGACCCCATCGAGATTACGTAGCGCGGCTCGGGCATCTGGTCGTAGACCTTGCGCAGCGCCGGCGCCATTTTGTTGGTCAGCGTGCCGGCAACGATCATGACGTCCGATTGCCGCGGAGAAGCGCGCGGTGCGAAGCCGAAACGCTCGGCGTCGTAGCGCGGCATCGACATCTGCATCATTTCCACGGCGCAGCAGGCCAGCCCGAAGGTCATCCACATCAGCGAGCCGGTGCGCGCCCAGGCGATCAGATCGTCGGCCGCCGCGACCAGGAAGCCTTTGTCGGAAAGCTCATGATTGATGCCGGCGAAATACGGATCGTTCGCGCCCGCACGCGTCGCGGCATTCGGATCGATGATGGTCCGGTTCGGCGTGACCACTGCGGGTTCGCTCAATCCCATTCGAGCGCTCCCTTCTTCCATTCGTAGATAAATCCGATGGTCAGCACCCCGAGGAAGATCATCATCGACCAGAAGCCATAGACCCCGAGCTTTCCGAAGGCCGCCGCCCACGGAAACAGAAAACTGACCTCGAGATCGAAGATGATGAACAGGATGGCGACGAGATAGAAGCGCACGTCGAATTTCATCCGCGCGTCGTCAAACGCATTGAACCCGCATTCATAGGCCGACAGTTTTTCCGGATCGGGCTGCTTGTAGGCGACCAGGAATGCGACGCTGAGCAGCACAAGCCCGATCACAAGCGCCACGCCGATGAAGACGACGAGCGGCAAATAGCCAAGCAAAAATTGACTTATCGACTGGGTCATCGGAGCCCTTCTGTTGACCAGTATCGAACACGATTCCGAAACCGGGATTCCGAAACCGGAATGTGTCCGCTGCGGCGAGGTTCCGTGAAGCACGATACCGCGCTGATTTGCCCCAAAATTCAGCGGATTCGCACTAACGACGGGACTTCGCGACCCTTAGCGCAGTGCACAACAAGGTGCAAGGCGCACCTGTGCGTTAGCGGCGCATGCTGCGGCAATGCTACGATCACATGGCAGTGTTTGCCGGGAGGAGCGTGATGAACCGGTTTGCGGCGTCGAGAATCGGGGTTGCGCCTGTCGTGATCGCCACCCTGTTCGCGACCGTCCTGCCGTCAATCGCGCCAGCCGGAGATTTTCCCGACCATCCGATCAAGCTGATCGTGCCTTTTGGCCCAGGCGGACCTCCGGACGTCTCGGCACGGCTGATCGGGGCGTGGCTGTCGGACCATCTGGGCCCGGTGGTGGTTGAAAATCACGTCGGCGCCGGCGGAGGCCTTGCCGCGCGCGCCGTCGCCAGCTCGCCGCCGGACGGCTACACGCTGCTCGCGGCAACCGCCGGCTCGCTCGCGATCAGCCCGCAGCTCTACAAGAATCCGGGATTCGACCCGGTCAAGGATTTCGCCGCGGTCGCGGAGGTTTCCTCAGCGCCGCTCGTTATCGCGATCAATCCCAGGATTCCGGCAAACAGCGTCAAGGAACTGGTCGCCTATACCAAGGCCAATCCGGGCAAGCTGAATTACGGCGCGGTGATCGGAACGCCGCCGCACATGGTCGGCGAGACGTTCAAGCATATCACCGGCGCCGATATTGTGTTCGTGCCGTACAAATCGGCCGCGCAGGCCGCCATCGACGTGCTTGCCGGTCAGATGAACATGACTTTCGAGGGCACCACCGCGATCGTGCCCCACGTCAAATCCGGCGAAGTGCGCGCGCTCGCGGTGACGAGCCCGCAGCGCATCCCGGAAATACCCGACGTGCCGACGATGGATGAACTCGGTTATCTGGGCATGCCGCCGGATTCCTGGCAGGCGATCGTGGCGCCCGCCGGCACCCCGCCGGACGTCATTGCCCGGCTCAACAAGGCGGTGAACGACGGCTTGGCGACGCCGCAACTGCGCGACAAGATCACCGAACTCGGCGGCACGCCGGAGCCGAAATCGGTGAAGGAATTTGCCGACTTCATTCAAGCTCAATACAAGCGCTGGGGCGACGTCATTCGCATCACCGGCGTGAAACTCGATCAATAATCCGGGACGGAAAATGCCTGAAGCCATAGCCATCTCGCGGCGGCACGTCGCATTGCTTGCAATCGCTGCCGTCGCCGCGCGTGTTTCCCCTGCTCGCGCCGACGACTATCCGTCGCGACCGGTGAAAATCATTGCGCCCTTTGGCGCAGGTGGCCCCACCGATGTTTACACGCGCTCAATCGCCAACGAATTGCAACAATCGCTGCACCAGACGTTCTTCATCGAGGATCATCCCGGCGCCGGGACCACGCTCGGCACCGATCTCGTCGCTCGTGCTGCTGCGGACGGCTACACGCTCCTCATGGTTTCAGGCACACAAACGGTCAACGAAACGCTCTACGGCCACAAGCCGTACCAGTTGATGCGGGATCTCGCGCCCGTCGCACCGCTGATGGAGACCAATCTGGTGCTGGTGGTGCACCCATCGGTGCCGGCGAACACGCTTGCCGAATTCCTTGCGCTGGCGCGGGCGAAGCCGGGAACGCTCAATTTTGGATCGTCCGGCCCCGGCTCGAATTACCACATGGCCGCCGAGCTTCTAAAAAGCCTGACCGGGATCGATATCGTACACGTGCCGTACAAGGGCTCGACCGGCATGCGCAGCGATATTCTGAGCGGACAAATCCAGATGCTGTTTGACTCGATCCCGACGATGACGCCCACCATCAAGTCGGGCATGGTCCGCGCCCTCGCCACCAGCGGTCAAAAGCGCTCGCCGATCCTGCCCGACGTGCCGACCTTCGCCGAAGCCGGCGTGCCGGGCTTTGAAGCGACGCTGTGGGTCGGCTTCATGGCGCCGAAGGCGACGCCGCAGCCGATCGTCGATCTGCTCAGCCGCACCATCAACGAGATCCTGCAGCGGCCGGCTATCAGGAACGCCTGGGAACAACAGGGCGCCACGCCGATGGTGATGAGTCAGCAGCAGTTCGGCGCCTTCATGGATGCCGAGATTGCAAAATGGGCTAAAGTCATTCAGGCCAACCATATCGCCCTCATCAATTAGGCAGTCACGATGAACGAGATGTCGAAACCGCAAGCCGCCATCAAAGGCGAGGACCACTGGACCACCAAGGACGGCGGCGTGAAGCTTTTCATGTTCGAAAAGTGTGCCGGCGATCCGGCCAAAACCGCCGGAGCGATATTGTTCGTGCATGGATCGTCGATGGCCGGACAGCCGACGTTCGACTTGCAGGTGCCGGGCCGGCCTGACTCTTCGGTGATGGATTTCTTCGCCAGGCAGAACTACGACTGCTGGTGCGTCGATATGGAAGGCTACGGCCGCTCGGCCAAGGATCGCGACAACAACGCGCCGATCGCACAGGGCGCCGACGACTGTTTTGCCGCGGCGAGTTACATCCAGAAGTTGCGCGGCAAGCGCCCTTTCCTGGTCTACGGCATTTCCTCGGGCGCTTTGCGCGCGGCCATGTTCGCGCAGCGGCACCCCGAGATGGTGGCGCGGCTGGCGCTTGATGCCATGGTCTGGACCGGCGAAGGCTCGCCAACGCTCGCCGAGCGCAAGAAGAAACTGCCGGAATTCACCACCAAGAACCGCCGGCCGATCGACAAGGCTTTCATTCATTCGATTTTCGACCGCGACCATCCGGGAACGGCCGAGGAGAATGTGATCGACGCCTTCGCCGACGCCGTGACCGCACTCGACGAACTCGGTGCCGACCGGCACTTACGTCGATATGTGCTCGCGCCTGCCGGTGGTCGATCCGGAAAAGATCACGGTGCCGACGCTGATCATGCGCGGCCAATGGGACGGCATCGCCAGCTTCGAAGACTTGGTTGCGTTCTTCGCCAAGCTGCCGAATCCGGACAAGCACTTCGCGGTGATGCCCGGCATCTCGCACGCCAGCTTCCAGCAGAAGAACTACGCGCTGGTCTACCACATCCTGGCGAGCTTCTTTTCGCAGCCGGCCCCGATCTATCGGGGGTGAGCACACGTTCGATCTGAGTTAGACTGGCCTCTAAGAATAGCCGATTAGGGAGGCAGCATGACGATCGAATGGCGGCGGCGCGCTGTTGCAGGCGGGCGGCGCAATGCTCGGCGGCGCGATGCTTCCGGCCGCCGCACGGGCGGAGGACAACGGGGGCTACGCGTTTCGGTGAAAGCGCTCAATGCCATGATCGCATTCACCAAGGCCCACGGATCACAGCATCGCGCAGCACGATGATCGCATCACCCGGCAATCATTGACTTGCCCGAACGAGAACCGAAACACCGGAGCCAGAACATGCCGTACACACTCAAGGAATTTTGCACCGATCTTTCCGCGACACTCAAAAGCAAACGCGAAAGCGCCCTGCCCGACATCGCACAAAAACTTTCGCAGCTGCTGTCCAATCCGGACTTCGTCAGCGAGACATTTTCAGAAGACACGCCAATCGGCCGCCGCGAACTGTGGCACGATCCGGAGACGGACGTGTACGTGCTGGCGCACGTGCAGGAAGGCGCCAAGGTCGGCAAGCCGCACAGTCACGGCGCCTCCTGGGCCATCTATGGAACGGCCCGCGGCGTTACCGAAATGACCGAGTGGCGGCGGGTCAATGCCGCTGGCGAGGAAGGTGCGGTGCTCGAGAAGGGCAATGCGTACGCGCTCGGCCCGGGCCAGACACAGGCCTATCCGTCGGGCGTTATCCACTCCACGGCACATCCGCAAAAGGCGTGGGTGATCCGGATCACCGGCACCGACCTCGACGCGATACCGCGCTACCGCTTCCGGCCCGCAACCGACAAAATCCTTGAACGGGCGTGAAAACTACGCACCGCTTAAACCCATAAGTATTTGATAATTTTATTGAAATGGCGGGAGCGACGGGACTCGAACCCGCGACCTTCGGCGTGACAGGCCGACGCTCTAACCAACTGAGCTACGCCCCCGCGGGCGCGGACCGGCACTTAAGGCCCAAGCGCGGCCAAGTCAAGGATTTCAGCCAAAATCAAGCATTTCGGGCCGCCTTAGGCGCGCCACAGAGTGTCCGCAGAACCACCAATGTGCGCGAAAACATCGGTGGAATCGGCAAAACAAGCATGGTCAGCCTCTGCCGAATCGTCTAACTGCAACTCAGTAAGCGGTGCATTTCGCGCAAAACCGCTTCATCGAGGAGGGTCTAATGGCAGCAGCTAAAGCAACGACAGTCACATTGAAACATCTTGCGGCAAGCATTGCGGAGGACAACGAACTCTCCAAGAAGCAGGCCGAAGCAATTCTGGGCGGATTGGTTGGCAATATCGTCAAACACCTCAAGAAGGGCGAGCGCATCCGGATCGGCGGGCTCGGCATTCTTGTCGTGCGCAAACGCGCCGCGCGCATGGGCCGTAATCCCGCCACCGGCGAGCAGATTCAGATCAAGGCCAGCAAGAAAGTCGCGTTCCGCGCGTCGAAGGAACTCAAGGAAGCGATCTGACGGATCGCGGGCCCCTTCCGGGCCGCAGACCCGGGCCCGAGAAGCGGGTCCAACAGCGATCGCCGCCCGTTTGCTGCGCTATGTGAGCTTGCAGCAGGCGGGCGGTATCATTTTGAGATGTAACCTTCCGCGTAAGCCGCACTTGCGCGCCAAGGTTTCAAGGCGATAAATCGGTATTACGGGCGGTTAGCTCAGTTGGTAGAGCGTCTGCTTTACACGCAGAATGTCGGCGGTTCGAGTCCGTCACCGCCCACCAATCAACAGCGCCGATCAGGTTCCCTGATGTAGCAATTAGGTCTCAGCCGGGAAAAAAGACGCGTGCGCAAATGTCCGCGGTCTGACGCTGCGGGGAAAAGTATGAGATAGTTTTCTCACCGAAAAATGGCGGGCGGGATGCCCTTGGGGGAGAGCCGGGTATGTTCAGTGCACGCGTCTTGACGATCGCTCTGGTGCTGGCCGCCGCGGGGCCGGCAGCTCTGGCGCAATTGCCGCCGCAGCCTGCGCCACCGAAGGGCACGCCTAGTCTTGGAGCTGGCACCGATCAGGAGCGCGCAGCGTGCCATCCCGACGTGATAAGATACTGCAAGCAATTCCTGCACGACAACGGCCAGGACGACGTGTTTGGTATCCTTGGCTGCCTGCAATCCAACAGGCCGAAGATCAGCAACGGGTGTCAGCAGGTCTTGGCCAGCCACGGTCAGTGAACCGCGGCTGAGCCGGCGGATAGTCTATCCAGTACTTTAGTGAGTTCTCGCCGGCTTCGGCAGGCTCAACGCTGTCGATCTCAGCGACCTGCGCTACATGCTCGGCGAGCCGCACCCACGACTGCGCCAAGGTAAGCCACAGCGCCTTGTCGCTCTGGGCTTCTGACTGACGCGCCATCGCCACGCATTCTTCTGCGTGTCTGCGGTGATCCTGAATTGTTCCCATGACACACCACCTTACCGACGCAACAAATTGAAAGTTCGCTTCAAATTGGAGCGATCAAGTACGGCGGTAGCTCGATGGCGGAATGGCCGAAAATAGGCAATTCCGGCGGCCTGAGAGTAACCTTGATTGCGGTCGGCCAAAATCGGCATAAAATTCGCCAGCGGCCGGAATTCCTTGCAAAATTATTGTCTTACACATGCGAGGGCGTTCTAGCTGCACTGCAACAAAACTGATTTTGCAGCGCGGTATCAGCGCCTATATCGGTTCCATGATTCCGGCGCATGCCGGGGAAGGAACCGAACCAATGTTGTTGACCATGATCCACTACCTGCAAGCCTGGAAGCGCTATGGCGCTGCGGTGCGGGAACTCTCGAATCTGAACGACCGGGAATTGTCCGATATCGGAATCACCCGCTCGGACATTCCGCGGCTGGCCTGGGAACACGCCCAAGTCTGATAAGCCAGCCCTGCAATCTTCAAGTCAGCGCCCGCCTCGTGCGGGCGCTGGCTTTTTAGGGGCCGTCACGACGCCGGCTCCATGCCCTTTGCCTTGATGACCGGTAGCGCGTGGGGGCCTGCGAGAAATTTCACGAACGCTTTCGACGTCGCCGCATCCTTGGCCGCCGCGCCGACCCCCGCCGAATAGACGGTGAAATTCTGAATCTCCGCCGGCAACGGGCCGACCAGCACCGCGCCATTCACCGGCAGGATTTCGCTGATCTGGTGGATACCGATCTCGGCTTCGCCATCGACGACATGCGTAGCGACGGCGCCGCCATGGACCAGCACCGCATTGGCGTTGATCGCCTCCGCGATACCAAACCGCTCGAGCAGCTTGCCGACGTAAATGCCGCTCGATCCGCCTGCCTTGGGATCGATATAGGCAACCGACTTCGCTGCCAGCAGCGCCTTCTTCAACGCCTCCACCGTGTGGATGTCCGGCAACGGCGTTCCTTCCCTGACAACGACGCCAATGCCGACCCTCGCGAGATTGACGCCGCTTCCCGCGACGATCTTGCCGGCTTTGCTGAGACCGTCGATCGCCTCGGGCGTCAGCACCGCAACATCAAAATCTTCCTGTCCGTTTTTGATCAGATCCAGATGCTGACCCACGGTCCGATAGGTCACCGCAACAGCATTGCCGCTCTCCGTCTGATATCGCGCAACCAGCGCATTCAATACCTGTTTGAAAGCGCCGCCGCTGATCACTCTGATTTCAGCGGCTTTGGCGGACTGCGGCGTGGAAGACATTGCGACTGTCAAAATGGCTATTAGGATGATCGATCGAAGCCGCATCATGGCTTGCTTCCCGCACCATAGAGAGACGTCACGACGCACGAAAGCCACCGTTGGCGATGCCAATCGTGCCATGCTAACCGACGCCATGGCCGTTTTCGCACTCATCGATATTGTCCCGCTCCTGCCGGTTCGCGGCGCATTGCTTGGCCTCGATCTCGGTACCAAGACAATAGGCGTGGCTGTCAGCGATCCGGACCGGCGGTTGGCCGCCCCTGTCGAGACCGTCGCGCGCAAACGCTTCACGCTCGATGCCCGGCATTTGATCGAACTGGCAACCGAGCGCCGCGTCGTCTGTTTTGTCCTCGGGTTGCCGATCAACATGGACGGCACCGAAGGCCCGCGCGCCCAGTCGACACGCGCTTTCGCTCGCAATTTTGCCAATCTTACCGAATTGCCGATTGCACTTTGGGACGAGCGGTTATCGACCGCTGCCGTCGAACGCGAACTCATCGCCGCCGATGTCAGCCGCGCCAAGCGCAAAGCCGTCATCGACCAGCATGCCGCGACGTTTATCCTTCAGGGCGCGCTCGACCGTCTGCGTCATGCAGCGGTCTGAAGCGCGCCCGAAAAAGATCTGCTGCCGCAGCCTAGCAACCACTGATGTCGCCGCCGCTGCAGGTTCGGCGTCCATAATCATAGCCGTAGCCATACCCATAGCCCGGACCCACGACCACGGAACCAGGAGCATAGTCGTAGTAGCCGCTGTAACCGCCGTACGGCCCGTAGCCGTATTGCCCGTTAGCGGCTGCTACCGTAGCGGCTCCGATCGCGAAGCCGGCCACGCCCGCGCCAATGGCGGCGCCAGTGCCCCAATGACCGTGACCACCCCAACGCGGTCCTGCCGAGCTGGCCGTCACCCCCGCAAGTGATAACGCTCCCGCCAGTCCTGCGATCGCTGCGCCATATTTGAGTGTTTTGAATGTCATACTTCGCCTCCTGGTGCAGGAAAAATGCGCACCGTTCATTAAATATCCAAACGAACCGCAGGTGGCGCTAGTTCCGCGCGTCCTGACGATATGCCACGCCGGCGCTAAGGACCGAGGACAGAAACCGTTGCAAAGTATCCAAACGAACCGCAGGTGGCGCTAGTTCCGCGCGTCCTGACGATATGTCACGCCGGCGCTAAGGACCGAGGACAGAAACCGTTGCAAATTGTGGTGTTCTGCGCTGCTTCACATTTCCGGCAGAGCACGTTGCAGCAGCAATTCGATGGCTGAATCGTCCAAACCTGCCGCGCCGTAAATGACACTGTGACGATCAACCATGCGTGTCTTGATGAATGCATCGACAATCACTGTGGGCGCGCTGGCCCGAAGCGCAGCCGCACCGGCCAAGACGGCAAGATGCCCGACCAGCGCGCGGGCATTGTTTTCACTTGCTTCCAGAGCGAGCGGCGCTGCGCCGGCATCGCGCACCAGCGAGGCGACGAGATCGGCTCCGCCCTCGCCCCTGAGCGCACGAAGCACATCAAGACACATGACGTTCCCCGAACCTTCCCAGATCGCATTGACCGGGGACTCGCGGTAAAGCCGCGGCAACACGCTGTCCTCGACGTAACCATTGCCGCCGAGGCATTCCATGGCTTCGAAGGCAAAGCCGGGGGCGAGCTTGCAGATCCAATATTTTGCCGCCGGCGTCAGTTGCCGTGCATACGCCGCCTGGTGAGGATCGTTGGCGGCAAGATCAAGCGCGCGCGACAGCCGCATTACCAAGGCGACTGCGCCTTCAACCTCCAGCGCCATGTCGGCAAGCACCGCACGCATCATCGGCTGGTCGGCAAGACGCTTGCCGAACACCTGACGATGACGGCAGTGATGCAGCGCCTGGACCAACGCCATCCGCATCAATCCGGCGGAGGCGACGGCACAGTCGAGCCGGGTCAATTGCACCATCTGCAAGATCGTACGGATGCCGGCGCCCTCGTCGCCGACGCGCCAACCCAACGCGTCGGTGAACTCGACCTCGCTCGATGCGTTCGAACGATTGCCGAGCTTGTCCTTCAACCGCTGGAACCGCAGCGCATTGACCGAGCCATCGGGGCGAAAGCGCGGCAGCAGAAAGCAGGTCAGGCCGCCAGGCGCCTGCGCGAGCACGAGAAAAGCGTCGCTCATCGGCGCCGAGAAGAACCATTTGTGGCCGACGATCGTGTAGGCATCGCCGGCGGGCGTGGCCGTCGTCGTGTTGGCGCGCACGTCGGTACCGCCCTGTTTTTCGGTCATGCCCATGCCGAGCGTCATGCCCGGCTTTTCGCTCCATGGCCGAAATGTCGCGTCATAGCTTCGCGTGGTGATTTTGGGCACAACCTTTGCGGCGAGGGCAGGCTCGACGGCAAGCGCGGCCACTGAAGCCCGCGTCATCGTGATCGGACACAAGTGCCCGGTTTCGATCTGGCCGGCCATGTAGAACCGCGCCGACCGCAAAACTTCCGCGGGCGCAGGCGCGCGCGTGCCGACACTGGTCCAGGTCGACGCGTGCAGGCCCGCCGCGACGCTCTGCATCATGAACTGATGGTAGGCCGGGTGAAACTCGACCGTGTCGCGGCGGAAGCCTTTGGCGTCGAAGATCGCGAGCTTGGGCGGATTTTCATTGGCGCGGCGGCCGAGCGCAAACATTTCCGCGGTTCCCCACTGGCTGCCGAACGCCGACAGCGCCGCCGCATCCGAGCCCGCACCGTTGGCCGCGACCGCCTCTTTGAGCGGTGTATCGCTCGCGAACAGATTGACGTTTTCGTAGGGCGGGGACTGGTTGAAGACTTCGTGGGTATCGAAGCGCGACCGCGTAACCATTGCGATTTCCTCGGCAACTCCCTTGCACGGGAGCCTATCATGGCCTCCTCCGCGTTTTCCGGTGCATCGCTTGATCAATAACGCTCACCGGGCTTGCCGGACCGCGCGGATTGGGCCTATAGCACCGCTTTAATGACCAAAACCCGGCCACTGACCCGCCACATCATTTCGATCAACGACCTGACCAATGCGGAGATCGAAACGGTCTTCGAGGTCGCCCAGGGATTTTTGAAGGAACTCGCCGACCCGAAGATCCATTACCGGATCGGACGCAGCACCAGTCTGGCGTCAAAATCCATCCTGGCGACCCTGTTCTACGAGCCCTCAACGCGCACGCGCCTGTCGTTCGAAAGCGCCATGTTGCGGCTCGGCGGCGCCAACATCACCAGTGCCGATCCGGCGGTGAGTTCCGCTGCCAAGGGCGAAAGCCTCGCCGATACCATCCGCGTCATCTCCAACTACGCCGACATCGTGGTGATCCGCCATCCGCGCGATGGCGCAGCACGGCTCGCGGCCGAGTATGCGCAGATACCGGTCATCAATGGCGGCGACGGCAGCCATGAACACCCAACCCAGACACTGTGCGACCTCTTCACGCTGCTTTCGAAGAAAAAGTCGCTGAAGAACATGAAGGTCGCAATTTCAGGCGATCTCAAAGGCAGCCGCACCATTCATTCGTTCGTCTATGCGCTGGCCCGTTTCGGCGCGACCATCGATCCCCTGCCCGCACCTGGCATGGAGCTGCCCGAGCACGTCGATCGCCGGCTGCGCGAAGAGTTCAACTGCCACATGGTGTCCAAGGAGTCCGGACAGGCAAAGAGCGGCTCGCTTGACGCGCTCTATGTCACTGCCGACCAGCCGCACCAGTTGTCGCTCATTCCCGACCCCGTGGTCGATTACGGACCGCTGCTGCAAAAGAAGATCGACGCGGTTTATGTGACGCGCTTCCAGAAGGAACGCTGGGCGGAAAAGGACCGGCCCTATCCGAAGATCGACGCAAAAGCCCTGGGCGAGGCGAAGTTTTCCGACGCGAGCGTCATGCATCCCTTGCCGCGCGTCAACGAACTCGATCCCTCGTTCGACAGTGACCGGCGCGCGGTCTACTTCCAGCAAGCGGCCTATGGCGTGCCGATCCGCATGGCGCTGATTTCACTGCTTCTGCACCTGCACAAGAACAAGACAATTCGCGAGTTTGACCGTGGCTTCGCCAAGTCAAAGCATCCAATTTACGTTCAACCGATCGGCGTCGGGCTACATTGCGATAATCCCAATTGCATCACTGCCGATCCCGCCGAGCGGCAATACGCGGCCAACAAATTCTATGTGGTCGGGGAAGACTCGCCGCAACAGTGCAGGCTGCGCTGCGTCTACTGCGAAAAAGACGTCGATGAGGAGGCTGCCTCCGGTTTCGTCGTCGGCGATACGACCAAACACACTTTCAGCGACGGGTTGGGCACGCTGCTTCGCGGTTCGGAAGACAGGCTTCGCCATCTTGTCATTCACCGCAGCGCCAAAGACGCCGAAAAAGCGGGATTCGTGTCGCGAACGCCGCGAACCAGAGCCCGCGCCAGCTGATCGCGGGTGGCTGAACAGATGCCTCAGCTTCTCGAATATGCAGTGGCTCTCGTCTTTGGTTACCTGTGCGGTTCGATTCCGTTCGGCGTTTTGTTGACGCGCCTTGCTGGTGCGCCTGACCTTCGCACTGTCGGCTCCGGTAATATTGGCGCGACCAACGTGCTGCGAACCGGCAGAAAAGGCCTCGCCGCGGCGACGCTGCTGGGCGATATGCTCAAGGGCACCGTCGCCGTTGTCGTGGGGCTTTACTACGGCGAGAGCCTCGCCATCGCCGCCGCGTTCGGCGCCTTTCTCGGTCACCTTTTCCCGTTCTGGCTCAAATTCAAAGGCGGCAAAGGCGTCGCCACCTATATCGGTCTTTTGCTTGGCTTCGGTGCGTGGCTCGCGTTGCTGGCTTTTTGCGTCCTCTGGCTCGCGATCGCCGCCGCGAGCCGCTATTCATCGCTCGCGGCGTTGCTGGCGAGCGCTGTAACTCCTGCGGTTCTGTGGTGGACCGGTGAAGGGCAACGGGCCGCGTTGTTTCTGGCCTTGACCGTCCTGCTATGGATCATGCACCGCGCCAATATCGCCCGCCTGCTCAACGGCACCGAGAGCAGGATCGTCCGCAAAACCGAAGCTTAGGCGCGTCGCCCCTCCCCGCCTTCGCTTGAGGGTTGTAGGGTGTTTACCGGAGCGGCAATTCTGCCCCGGGGGCGTAGTGAACAGTACAACGAAAGGCGTTCGTCTCAGCGACGAACAACGGATCGACTGGCTGCGTCTCATTCGCAGCCAGAACGTCGGACCGCGCACATTTCGTACCCTCATCAATCACTTTGGCGGCGCGCGCGCAGCCCTCGATGCGCTGCCGTCGCTGGCGCGCCGCGGCGGCAGCGCAGCGGCGCCGAGGATCTATTCCCGCGAACAGGCGGAGCGCGAAATCGCCGCCGCCAACAAACTTGGCGCAACGTTCGTCGGCACGGGCGAGCCGGAATATCCGCTACGGCTGCAAATGATTGACGACGCGCCGCCGCTGATCGCGATACGCGGCAATCACGCGGCGCTGGATATGCCGACCGTTGCGATCGTCGGATCGCGCAACGCGTCCGCCGCCGGCTTGAAGATGGCGCAAATCATTGCCCAGGGCTTGAGTGAAGCGGGGTTCGCCACGGCGTCAGGACTGGCGCGCGGCATCGATGCTGCTGCGCACCGCGCGAGCCTTGCGACCGGAACGATCGCCGTCCTCGCCGGCGGCCATGATCACATCTATCCACCGGAGCACGAGGGGTTGCTTGCAGCGATTTTGCCAAACGGCGTTGCGCTGACGGAAATGCCCTTCGGCTGGGAGCCGCGGGCGCGGGATTTTCCCCGCCGCAACCGGCTGATTTCGGGACTGGCGCTTGGCGTCGTCATCGTCGAGGCTGCGAGACGCTCCGGCTCGCTGATCACGGCACGGCTCGCGCTTGAACAAGGCCGCGAAGTATTCGTCGTTCCGGGCTCGCCGCTCGATCCACGGGCCGAGGGGACCAACAGCCTGCTCAAGCAGGGCGCAACTCCGGTGACCGAGACCGCGGATATCGTTTCCGTCCTTCAACCGATCATGGGTATCGAGATGCCAGCGCGCGAGCCGGAACAGGACGACGGCAGACCGGCCCGCGATCTGGAGCCGGCCGCCAGTGAACGAAGCCGGGTTGTGAGCCTGTTAAGCCCAACGCCGGTGTCGATCGACGATCTGGTGCGGCTGTCCCAAACTTCGCCACGGGTGGTGCGTATGATTCTTCTGGAGCTCGAAATAGCCGGGCGGCTTGAACGCCACGGCGGTGGGCTGGTTTCGCTGATCTAGTACGCATGCCGAATCTTATCAAAGCGACCCTGCAACGGGCATTGCCTGCATTCGTCCTCGTCGTTGCCCTGGGAAGCAATGGCCGGAGCGAGACCTTCGACGCATTCGTCGCCGCACTGTGGCGCGATGCCCAGGCGCAAGGCATTACCCGCGCCACTTTCGATGCCGGTCTCGCCGGCGTGATGCCGGACGGGCGCGTGACCGGCGCGATGTTGCGCGCACCGGAATACGGCAAACCATTCGGCGTCTATGTGAACGCCCTGGCGTCGCCGTCGCGGCTTGGCGACGCCATACGCAAGTCGGCGCAGTGGGCCGACACGCTGCGCGCCGTCGAGAAGAAATTCGGCGTGCCGGCGCCAATTCTGGTCAGCATCTGGGGCGTCGAATCGTCTTTCGGCGAAGCGCAGGACCACTGGGACGTGTTCCGATCGCTGGCAACGCTGGCGCAAGCGCATTTTCAGGAGCCGTTCTTTCACGACGAGTTGCTCAGCGCGTTCAAGATGCTTCAGTCCAGCAATATTCCCCGCCGCCAGTTTCTCGGCTCATACGCCGGCGCGATGGGTCAGGCGCAGTTCATGCCGTCGAGCTTTCTGAAATACGCGGTCGACTTCGACGGCGACGGCCGCGCCGACATCTGGACCGATGTGCCTGACGTCCTCGCCTCGATTGCGAATTACTTGCAGAAATCCGGCTGGCAATCCGGCTTGCCGTGGGGCTTCGAGGTCATCGTACCGCCGGGCTTCGACTACCAGACCAGCCGCGGTTCGTTCCCCGATTGGGCGAAGCGCGGCTTCAAACGCGCTGACGGCAGCGAGATACCGATTAACGGCGACGCGATCCTGTTCCTTCCAAGCGGCGCGGGCGGACCGGCTTTCCTGGTCACGCAGAATTTCGTCGTGCTCAAGACCTATAACAACTCCGACGCCTATGCGCTCTCGGTCGCGCATCTTGCCGACCGCCTCTACGGCCTTGGGCCGATCCGCGCCGCGTGGCCGGCAAACGACTTCCAGCCCTCACGCACCGAGCGGATCGCGTTGCAGCGGAAACTGGCATCGCTCGGCTACAAGGTCACCGACTTCGACGGCCACATCGATTTCGATCTGCGCGACGACATCCGCGCCATGCAGCGGAAGTTCGGGATGATTCCCGACGGCTACACAAGCCGGACCTTGCTTGATCGTCTCGGCATTAGCGCCCGGTGACCCGTCAGCTCGATTGCCGTGACTTGACTGGATTGCCTGCTTGTTCGCGGTCGGCAGATCCCTTGGACACTTCGTTCGCTTCAACGCAAGCCATGTCGAGGATGTAGCCGAGTGCGTCGAACCCGTTGGCGCGAGCGAGCTGGCGAAGTTCTCGGGTAAGCGCCCCTATATAAAGAGCAACCGCAGCCGGAAATTCGACCGTGTTTGTTTGGCTGCTGTCGTTCGATTGAGGCACGCATCGACCGTATACATTAACGATAGTAAATACAATATTACAACCTATAGGAGTATTGGCCGGCTGGGGTCCTTAGCAGTTCCGAGAGACATTTGCGCTTTAGCTATACGGGCGGGTTCCAGTGCAACGATTTGACAGGCGGGGTCACATTACCCATGTTCCCGGCGCCCCGGTCGCCGTAGACGGGGCAGTCGATCCCTAAAAAACTAGCGTATTCAAAGGCTTCCATGCAGCTTGTTCTCGTAGAATCGCCCGCCAAGGCAAAAACGATCAATAAATATTTGGGCCGCGACTACGAGGTCATGGCGTCCTTTGGCCATGTGCGAGATCTGCCGCCGAAGTCCGGTTCCGTCGATCCCGACGCTAATTTCCGCATGCTTTGGGAAATCGATCCCAAGGCGCAGAAGCGGCTCAACGACATCGCGCGTGCGGTCAAAGGCGCCGACAAGCTGATCCTCGCCACCGACCCGGATCGCGAAGGCGAAGCCATCTCCTGGCACGTGCTCCAGATCCTCAAGGACAAGAAAGCGCTAAGCGGCCAGCCGGTCGAGCGTGTCGTGTTCAACGCCATCACCAAGCAGGCGGTGACCGAGGCGATGAAGCATCCGCGCGCCATCGATCAGGCGCTGGTCGACGCCTATCTCGCCCGCCGGGCGCTGGACTACCTCGTTGGTTTTACGCTTTCGCCGGTGCTGTGGCGCAAGCTGCCGGGCGCGCGCTCCGCCGGCCGCGTCCAGTCGGTGGCGCTGCGGCTGGTCTGCGACCGCGAACTCGAAATCGAGAAATTCGTCCGCCAGGAATACTGGTCGCTGGTCGCGACGCTGGCGACGCCGCGTCAGGAAACTTTTGAGGCCCGCCTGGTCGGCGCCGACGGCAAGAAGCTGCAGCGTCTCGACATCGGTTCCGGCGCGGAAGCGGAGAACTTCAAGCAGGCGCTGGAGACGGCGGCATTCACCGTCGCTTCAGTCGAAGCCAAGCCGGTCAAGCGCAACCCCTATCCGCCCTTCACCACGTCGACGTTGCAGCAGGAAGCGAGCCGCAAGCTCGGCTTTGCCCCCTCGCATACGATGCGTGTCGCGCAGCGGCTCTATGAAGGTGTCGATATCGGCGGCGAGACCATCGGTCTTATCACCTATATGCGAACCGATGGCGTGCAGATCGCCGACGAAGCAATCGTCGCCGCACGCAGCCAGATCGAAACAGACTACGGCCGTAACTATGTGCCGGGTTCGCCGCGCCGTTACGAGACCAAGGCGAAAAACGCGCAGGAAGCCCACGAAGCAATTCGTCCCACGGAGATGTCGCGCCGTCCGCGCGATACCAAGAGCTTTCTCGATGCCGATCAGGCCAAGCTGTATGAGCTGATCTGGTTGCGCACGATCGCAAGCCAGATGGAGTCTGCGGAACTCGAGCGCACCACGGTCGATATCACCGCCAATGTCGCGAGCCGCGTGCTTGAGCTGCGCGCCACCGGCACGGTGGTGAAATTCGACGGCTTCCTGACGCTGTACCAGGAGAGCAACGACGACGACCCGAGTGACGAAGATTCCCGCCGGCTGCCGGAGATGAGCCGGGGCGAGAAGCTCGCCAAGCGTTCGATCGCCGCAGATCAGCATTTTACCGAGCCGCCGCCGCGCTACTCCGAAGCGTCGCTGGTGAAGCGGATGGAGGAGCTCGGCATCGGCCGGCCTTCGACCTACGCCTCGATCCTTCAGGTGCTCAAGGATCGCAAATATGTCCGCCTCGACAAGCGCCGCCTGCTCCCCGAGGACCGCGGCCGTGTCGTCGTGGCGTTTCTCGAAAGCTTCTTTGCCAAATACGTTGAATACGACTTCACCGCCGGGCTCGAGGAACAGCTCGATCTCGTGTCCAACAGCGAAGTGGCGTGGCGCGACCTGCTGCGCGATTTCTGGAAGGACTTCATCGGCGCGATCGACGAGACCAAGGACCTGAAAATCTCGAACGTGATCGATGCGCTGAACGAGCTGCTGTCGCAGCACCTGTTCCCGCCACGCGAAGATGGCAGCGATCCGCGTGTGTGCCCGACCTGCGGCACCGGACAGCTTTCGCTCAAGCTGTCACGGTTCGGCGCCTTCATCGGCTGCTCGAACTATCCGGAGTGCAAACATACCGCGTCGCTGAACGGCAGCGCCGGCGAGGTTTCCAACCGCAAGCTCGGCGAAGACCCGGCAACCGGCCTTGAAATCAGCGTCCGCAGCGGCCGATTTGGCCCGTACCTGCAACTTGGCGAAGCCAAGGAGGGCGAAAAGCCGAAGCGCGCCAGCCTGCCGAAGGGCGTCGCACCGGACGAGATGGATCTTGAGCGCGCAATCAAGCTGCTCTCACTGCCGCGCGACGTCGGCATTCATCCTGAAGACGGCGAGCCGATCAAAGCCGGCATCGGCCGTTATGGGCCGTACGTGCAGCACGGCAAGACCTACGCCAACCTCGAAGACGGCGACGATGTGTTCCACATCGGCCTCAATCGGGCGGTGACGCTGATCGCCGAGAAGCGCGCGAAGCCCTCGAAGGGCCGCCGCTTCGGCGCCGATCCGGGACGTCCGCTTGGCGACCATCCGGCCAAAGGCGGTCCGGTGGTGGCGAAGAAGGGACGCTACGGACCGTATGTCAGCCATAACGGCGTCAACGCGACATTGCCTGCCGACAAGACACCCGAGACCGTTACACTCGAAGAAGCTGTCGCGCTGATCGATGCACGGGCCGGCAGCGGGCCGGCACCGCACGCAAGGCCACGCAAGGCCACGCGGCCGTCGCCCGGCACCGCGCGGGTCGTCAAGGCGCCGAGCAAGCGGCCCGGTGCTCGCGGCGGCAAGCGGCCGCCGAAGGCGACACAGGCTGCCGAGTAGGTCCGCAGGCCACTGGCCAGGGGTGCGGCCAATGAGTGGCCAATGAAACCAAGCCGCCAGCCCTCGAAAGAGGAGCTTGTTGCGTTCATTCGCGAGCGCAGCGGCAAGGTCGGGGCGCGCGAAATCGCGCGCGCCTTCGGCGCCAAGAACATCGATCGCGCTGCAATCAACCGGATGCTGCGAGAACTCGCCGACAGCGGTGAAATCGATCGGCAGCGCAAGCGCCTTCACCATGCAGGCACTTTGCCCCCTGTCGTACTCGCCGACGTCACCGGGCGCGATAGCGACGGTGACCTTATCGCCCGACCTACCGAATGGGATGAAAACGCGCACGGCGAGCCGCCGGTCATTCACGTCCACACGCCCCGCCGGGCCCGCCCCGGCGAGGTTGCCGGCGTTGGCGACCGTGCGCTGATCCGCATTGAGAAATCGCACGGCGAAACTGCCGGACGCGTCATCAAACTCATTGATCGGGCCAAACACCGTGTGCTTGGCATTTTCCGCGCATTGCCAAGCGGCGGCGGACGGCTGGTGCCGATCGACAAGAAACAGCTTGGGCGCGAGCTTGGGATACCCGAGGGCCGCACGTCCGGCGCGGCCGACGGTGATCTCGTCGCAGTTGAAGTCTCGCGCAGCGGCCGACTCGGTCTGCCAATGGGCTCGGTCGTTGAACGACTGGGCTCGCTCAAGACCGAGCATGCAGTCAGCCTGATCGCCATCCACGCCCACGACATCCCGCATGTATTTGCGCACTCGGTGCTGGACGAAGCAGCGGCCGCGCAACCGGCAACGCTGGCGGGTCGAGAAGACTGGCGCGACGTGCCCTTCGTCACCATCGATCCGCCCGACGCCAAGGATCACGACGACGCCGTTTACGCCACACCGGACACCGATCCGCGCAATCCCGGCGGCTACGTTGTCAACGTCGCGATTGCCGACGTGGCGCATTACGTGCGGCCGGGATCGGCGCTCGACCGCGAGGCGCTTCGCCGCGGCAACTCGGTCTACTTCCCAGACCGGGTGGTGCCGATGCTGCCGGAACGCATCTCCAACGACTTGTGCTCGTTGCGGCCGCTTGAGGACCGCCCTGCCCTCGCGGTGCGCATGATTATCGGCGCCGACGGCCGCAAGCGCTCTCACACGTTCCATCGCGTCATGATCCGCTCTGCCGCGAAGCTGCACTACGAGCAGACACAAATGGCCATCTCCGGCCGTACCGACGAGATCACCGCGCCGATCCGGGACAAGATCCTCGAGCCGCTTTACGCCGCCTACCGAGCCGTCAGCCGAGCGCGCGACGAGCGCGCGCCGCTCGACCTCAACATCCCGGAACGCAAAATCCTGCTTAAACCCGACGGCACGGTCGATCGCGTGACCGTCCCGCAGCGGCTGGATTCGCATCGCCTGATTGAAGAATTCATGATCCTCGCCAACGTCGCGGCGGCGGAAACCTGCGAACGGGCGCGGGTGCCGCTGATCTATCGCGTGCACGACGAACCGACGCCGGAAAAACTCAACGCGTTGCGCGAATTCCTGGCGACCCTCGACATTTCGCTGCCGAAGGGCGGCGCGTTGCGCCCGGAAGGCTTCAACACCATCCTTGCCCGCGCCAAAGGCCACGACGTCGAGCGGTTGGTCAACGAAGTCGTGCTGCGCAGCCAGGCCCAAGCCGAGTACTCGGCCGAAAACTTCGGCCATTTTGGCCTGAATTTGCGCCGCTATGCGCATTACACCTCGCCGATCCGGCGCTATGCGGACCTGATCGTGCATCGCGCCCTGATCCGGGCGCTCAAACTCGGATCCGACGGGCTTTCGGAAACGACCGACTTGCCGGCGCTGGCCGAAGTGGCTGCGACGATTTCGGTGACAGAGCGCCGCGCCATGAAGGCCGAGCGTGAAACGGCCGACCGCCTGATTGCGCACTTCCTGGCCGACCGCATCGGGGCGACGTTCAGCGGGCACATTTCCGGGGTCACCCGGGCCGGATTGTTCGTCGAGCTTGACGAGACCGGCGCCGACGGCTTCATCCCGGCCCGCCTGATCGGCGACGAATATTACCGCTTCAACGAGGCAAGCCGGGCTTTTGTCGGTCACACCGAGACGCACCGCCTCGGCGATCCCGTAACGGTCGAACTGGTCGAAGCTGCACCCGTCGCGGGCGCCTTGCGTTTCAAGCTTGTGCGCCATGCCGGCGCGGAGCGCCAAAGGACTGGACAGCCGCCTCGGGGACGGCAGAAATTCCCGCGCGGCCGGAAACATCGCCGGAATTAGGACGCGAATGATGAGTGACGAAAGAAGCGGAGATCCGGCGGTCGGAAGCGGCACCGCGGCCGACAGAACCGATCGGCTGACCAAAACCATCCGCGACCAGTCGTTTCCGAATGTGAAGCCGCGGGATTCCGCGACGCTGATCCTGATCGATCGCGCCGAAAGCATTCCAAAGGTGTTGCTCGGCCGCCGCCATGAGCGCCACCGCTTCATGCCAGGAAAGTTCGTATTCCCCGGCGGCCGCATCGAACCCACCGATCGCAAGATGGCGGCATTGGCTCCATTGAACGATCGTCATGTCGACCGCCTGATGTCGCGCGTCAAACGCCCGAGCGCCGCCAAGGCCGCAAGCTTCGCGCTCGCCGCGATCCGCGAAACCTACGAAGAGACCGGGTTGATGCTCGGCGCTCCGAGTAAGGACTCGATTCCGACGCCGTCGGGCGCCTGGGAAGCCTTTGCCAAAGCCGGCATTGTCCCCGATCTCAGCAAGGTTCACTTCATCGCCCGGGCCATTACCCCGCCGAACCGCAACCGGCGCTTCGACAGCCGCTTCTTCGCCACCGAAGTGTCGGCGATTGCGCACCGGGCGGACGGATTTGTCGGCCCGGACAAGGAACTGGTCGAACTGGTGTGGCTTCCGATCACCGAGGCGCGCCGGCTCGATATGCCGGGAATCACCGCAATTGCCCTCGAAGAGCTCCAGGACCGGATGGCCTCCGACATGAGTTACGACCATCCGGCGCCGCTTTACCGGATGCTGCACAGGAAGTTCGTGCGGCAAGTCCTTTAACCGCTGTTGTTTTTCGTTTTGCGCAGTTTTCTTGACTTTGCCGCTTTGCCGACTAGGTTGTCGCCCAACACAGAAGGGTATTCCGAGGACCGCATATGGCCAAAAGCGTCACCATCAAGGTCAAGCTGGTTTCCAGCGCCGACACCGGTTTCTATTACGTCACGCGCAAGAACTCGCGCACCATGACGGACAAGCTGAAGAAGAAGAAATACGATCCGATCGCGAAGAAGCACGTCGAATTTACCGAATACAAGATCAAGTAAGATCGCGCCTGTTGCGGTCAGACGGGGCGCCTGCGGGCGCCCTTTTTATTTAGGACCGGACAATCTCTAGGAAATGGTGGCCGGCCGGAAACGGTGTATGAGGAGGCCACTCGTCACCGCTCCCGGGCCGGCCGACCCCACGGACCCAGGAGATGCGGCGGACCTGAGCACCCCGTAGGGTTATCGCGCAGATTGCAGACTTCCGCGGCCTCTCGGCACGCGGCCAGCACCTGGCAATCGGCAGATTTGTCGTGTGAAAAAAGCTAGTGGAATGCGGCGCGGAATCAACAAACAATGCACCGCCAAGGCGACGGATCTCGCATCAACCTCAATAATTGCGATTAACGAGAACGGTAAACCGGCCGCCGCTCAGGCGGCGTCGGGCACAACGCGATTACGGCCGTCGCGTTTGGCGCGGTAAAGCGCCTGGTCGGCCCGCTTGAGCAAGCCGGCGGCATTGTCTTCCTTGCCGCGCAGCGCGGCGATACCGATCGAAATCGTGACCGGAATGGCTTGCTTGCCCTGCTGGATCGGGAATGGCTCTGATGCAATCCGCCGCCGCAGGCGCTCCGCCACCATCGCCGCGACCGCCATGTCGGTTTCCGGCATGACCAGAACGAACTCCTCGCCGCCATAACGGCAAGCGAGATCGATACCGCGGATCGAACGCTTGATGCGCAACGCAAAATCGCGGAGCACATCGTCGCCGGCATCGTGACCGTGCGTATCGTTGATCGCCTTGAAGTAATCGATGTCGATGACCAGCGTCGCCAGCGGCTTGTTGCGCGAAGCCGCCTGTTCGATCAGCGTCGTGAGATGGCTCTCCATATATCGGCGATTGAACAGGCCGGTAAGGCCGTCCGTGATCGCCATCTCGATCGACATCTGGACGTTGTCGCGCAGCCGCTCGGTGTAGCGGCGTTTGCGCACCTGGCTGCGCGTCCGCGCCAAAAGTTCATTCTTGTCGATCGGACGCATCAGGAAGTCGTTCACGCCGATTTCGAGGCCCCGCACCATGCGGGCGTTGTTGTCGGGCTCGGTCAGCGCGAGGATAGGCACGTTGCGTGTACGCTCGAGCGAACGAATCTGGCTGCACAGCCGAAGCGCGTCGAAATTCTCCAAGCCGAGCGACACGATCACCAGGTCGAAATTGCCGTCGGCGGCATGAAACAGCGCGTGGTTTGGATCGGAATCGATCTCGACGTGATGCTCCTTGGCGAGCGTCTCGACAATGCGTTCGTAGGACGACTTGCGGTCGTCGACGATCAACACCCGGCCGCCGCGACCGGTATCCGCCAAGGCTTCCCGTTCCGGAGATTCGATGCCGATGTCGCGCGACGTCAACGCGCGCATCCGCAGTTCGTCGGTGACCATCTTGAGCCGCGCCAGCGAGCGGACCCGCGCGATCAGCGCGAGCTCCGGGATCGGCTTGGTCAGGAAATCGTCGGCGCCGGCCTCAAGACCGCGCACCTTGTCGGACGGCTGATCGAGCGCCGTCACCATGACAATCGGAATGTGATGGGTTTTCGAGCTGGTCTTGAGCCGCCGGCAGACTTCGAAGCCGTCCATGTCGGGCATCATGACGTCGAGCAGAACGAGATCGCATTCGGAACGCTCGCAGACGGCGAGCGCCTCGGCACCGTTCATTGCGGTAACGACGTCGAAATATTCCGCCGTCAGCCGCGCGTCCAAGAGCTTCACATTGGCAGGGACATCATCAACGACGAGGACCCGGGCGGTCATTGTGGGCTTCCGAGAAAATGGCGGATGGTCTCGATGAACTTGCCGACCGAAATCGGCTTCGACAGATAGGCCTCGCAACCGCCTTCGCGAATACGCTCTTCGTCGCCCTTCATGGCGAAAGCCGTGACAGCGACGACCGGAATGCGTCGCAACTCCTGATCGTCCTTCAGCCACTTCGTGACCTCGAGGCCGGACACCTCGGGAAGCTGGATATCCATCAGGATGAGGTCAGGACGGTGCTTGCGCGCCAGGTCGATCGCTTCGATGCCGTTGCGCGTGCCGACCGTGGAATAGCCGTGGGCCTCCAACAGATCGTGGAAGAGCTTCATATTGAGCTCGTTATCCTCCACAATCAGGACAGTCTTGGCCATCCCCGTTCCTTCGGCTGCCCCAAGCCCAATAGCGGCGCACGCAGGATCGTTTAATCGCCGCGCAACAACCGTTACGCTTCAAGCTAGTTCCAATTCATTACGGAAAGGCAAACAGGGGCCCATGAAGTCGCGCTCATCGCGCTCGCGGGAAGCGGCGGAAACCTTGGCAATTCAGGCGCTTGCCTTCCTCGCCGAGGAACCGGACCGGCTCGCGGGCTTCCTTGGCGCAACCGGATTGACGCCGGACCTGATCCGCAAGTCGGCCACGCAGCCTGACTTTCTCGCCGGGGTTCTGGAGCATATGCTCTCCGACGAGTCTCTCGTGGTCGCTTTCGCCGACAACGCCGGCATTGATCCGGCCGATGTTGCGCGGGCACGCAGCGCGCTCGGCGGTTACTGGGAACGCGATTTGCCCTGAAGACCGGCTCTGAAAAGGTTCGCCTCGTGAGTGTGAGCTTTTGCCGCGACTGCCTCGTCGATGCGCCTGCGCAGGCGGCGCGCTGCCAGGCCTGCGGCTCACCTCGCCTCGCCCGGCACGCCAAGCTGGATGCGCTGTCTATCGCGCATGTCGATTGTGACGCGTTTTACGCCACGATCGAGAAACGCGACAACCCATCGCTCGCCGCCGAGCCGGTCATCGTCGGTGGCGGCAAGCGCGGCGTCGTCGCCACCGCCTGTTACGTCGCCCGCACCTTCGGGGTGCGATCCGCCATGCCGATGTTCGAGGCTTTGCGGCTCTGCCCCCATGCCAGGGTGGTCCGGCCGAATATGGAGAAATACGCAAAGACCGGACGCGAGGTGCGCCAGCTGATGTTCGCTCTGACGCCGCTGGTCGAGCCGCTGTCGATCGACGAGGCGTTCCTCGACCTCGGCGGAACCGCACGTCTGCACGGCATGTCGCCGGCCAAAGCCCTGGCCCGGTTCGCCGCCGAGGTGGAAAAGCAATTGCGCATCACCGTATCGATCGGGCTTTCCTGCAACAAATTCCTCGCCAAGATCGCTTCCGATCTCGACAAGCCGCGCGGCTTCGCCGTCCTCGGGGCCGATGAAGCGGCGGCTTTTCTGGCCCCCAAACCGGTCAGCTTCATTTACGGGGTCGGCAAGGCCAGCGCCGCGCGCTACGCCGCCGACGGATTTCATCGCATCGCCGATCTGCAACGGGTCAGCGAAATCGATCTCAGCCGCCGTTATGGCGAAGAGGGCCGCCGGCTGGCGCGGCTGGCACGCGGCATCGACGCGCGCACGGTGAGCGCCGATCGCGAGACCAAAAGCGTATCGTCGGAGACCACCTTTGCGACCGACATTTCCGGCTTCCGTTCGCTCGAGCGCATCCTGTGGAGCCTGACCGAGGAGGTTTCCACGCGCCTGAAGGCCAAGGAGCTGGCCGGCTCAACCGTCACGCTGAAGCTCAAGACCACCGATTTCAAGATCCGCACCCGCGCGCGGTCTTTGGAGTCGCCGACGCAACTGGCACAACGCATCTTCGCCGCTGCGCGCGGGCTTCTGGAACGCGAGAGCGATGGCACGCGATACCGGCTGCTTGGCGTTGGCGTGAGCGCCATCGTCGACGCCCACGAGGCCGACCCCGCCGACCTGGTCGACGGCCGTGCCGCTCAGGCCGAGCATGCGGTCGATCGCGTGCGCGCCAAGTTCGGCGACGAGGCAGTCGTCAGAGGCCTGGCGTTCGACCGGCCGGAAGAACCTTAAGCTTGAAAAAGCGCCGAACGTGCTCAGTGGCAGGGTTTCGGCTGCTTGAATTCCAACGAAACGAGTTTTCCGGTGGCGATAAAATCGTTGTAGTCGAGCGTCAGCGCCCGCGAAATTCCGTTGTTGTAGAGCTCAAAGCTGATTGCATAAGCCGGAGTCTGCTCCGAGCTTTCCTGGTTCTTGCTCTTGTCGAAATAACTGATCGTCACCGGCCAGCGCGGCACGCCGGCAAGCTTTGGCTCGTTTGCCGCCGCATCGTCATGAAGCCGCTCGTTCGGCGCGATCTTGCGTCCGATCACGGTCAAGGTGTCGAACACTTTGTCCCCGGACTCCGATCCGTCGTAGACCGGAAAGTGCAGGATGTTATCGCCGGCGCGCGCCGCCTTGATGGCCCGCACCATATGTTCGGTCGGGAACACCACCTGCGGATCGAGCTTGAGGCTCCTCTCTGCGGGCTTGGTCAAACTGACCGCCGTTTCGGCTGCGTTATGCTCGGCGTGACCCTCGACGGTGTCCGTCAAATTCTCGTTGACGTAATTCTGCGAGGAAATCTTGAAGGTCCGGGCGTCTGCGGATTCCCATGTCGTCGAACGCAGATCGCTGGTGGAGCCTTTGCCTTCGCCGGAATCGAGCGCCGAAGCCTGCCGAAACTCCAGTGAATAGCCTTCGCATGCATTGCCGCTGAAATCGTAGACGATGCGGCCGCTGACGCCGGCGATCTGCGAATTGCCACGGGTCTCGGCGAGCGACAGATCGTAGATCGCCCGGTGCGGGACGAGCACGGGCGGTGCATCTTCGGCCGCCGCCGCCCCCCAGGCCGGCGCCAGGAACAACAACGCCAGGGCCAAAATGACGTCCCGCGATTTGACCGCGTGATGCACGGCTACCAATCCTTTTCGCTCTGCGCTTTCAGGATCGCCACGCCCCCTGTGGTTTCCCGTCACTTTGGCTCGTTCTTTAGCCGTCTCAATTGCGGCGAAGATAGGGACCCTGCCAAACGCCCGCAACTGATGCGGCCCCTGTGGGCCGGCTTGCATGGTCTGTGCCAATCGGCGAAGAAATAGCTGCCAAAAATGCGGGCAACAGGTTCGGAGGACAGCGATGGCCGGTGCCGTGGAAGCCAGACTGAGGGAGCTCGGTATCGCGCTCAAGGAGCCCGCCAAGCCGATCGCCAACTATGTGCCGTACGTGCGTACCGGCAACGTGCTGACGGTCTCGGGGCAGATTTGCCTCGACGGCGATGGCAAGCTTGTCGCCGCGGGTCAGCTCGGCGCCGGTGTCTCGATCGAGGACGGGCAAAAGGCGGCGCGTGCCTGCGCGATCAGCCTGCTCAATCAGGTCAAGGCGGCGATCGGCGATCTCGACAAGGTCAAGCAGGTGGTGCGGCTCGGCGGCTTCATCAATTCCACACCCGGCTTTACCGAGGGACCGAAAGTGATGAACGGTGCTTCCGACATCATGGTTGCCGTGTTCGGCGACAAGGGCAAACACGCACGCTCTACTGTCGGCGTCGCGGCACTTCCGGCCAACGCCGCCGTCGAGGTCGAGGGCACGTTCGAGGTATCTTAGGGCGGTGTGGCAACACCTCGATTGGCTGATTACGCGTCCGATCGCCCATCGCGGGCTGCACGACGCCGATAACGGCGTGATCGAGAACACGCCGTCGGCGGTGCGCGCGGCGATCGCCGCCAACTACGGCATCGAAGTCGACGTGCAGGTCACCGCCGACGGTGAAGCCATGGTGCATCACGACGATGTGCTCGGCCGCCTGACCGAAGGCGAAGGCCGGCTCGACCGGCTCACCGCAGCCGAGCTCAAGACAGTTCCGTTCCGCAGCACGAGCGACCGGATGATGACGCTCGGCGAGCTCTGCGACCTCGTCGGCGGCCGCGTCACCATGCTGGTCGAGCTCAAGAGCCGGTTCGACGGCGAGACGCGCCTGCCCGCCCGCGTGGCCGCGGTTCTTGCCAATTACCGCGGACCGGTTGCGCCGATGTCTTTCGATCCAACTCAGCTTGCGCATCTACAGCAGATCAACCCTGCGCTTCTGCGCGGGATCATTGCCGCCAAATACCGGCCGCACCCATATTGGGACCTGATGCCGCCCTGGATGCGGCTCGGTATGGGGTATCTGGTGACAGCATTGAGCGCACGACCGCAATTTGTGGCTTATTCGATCGCCGACCTGCCGGCCGCCGCGCCTTTGTTCGCGCGGCATGTTTTGAGCATGCCGCTATTGACCTGGGCGGTGCGGACACCGGCGGAACGGCAACGCGCCGCCCGCTGGGCCGACCAAATGATTTTTGAGGGCTTCCGGCCATGAGCGAGGCGCGAAACAGGCCGTCAGGCGCCCATAAAAACGCCGATCCGGAAGTCGCCACCGAGCTTCGTATTCAGGCGCTGCGCCACATCAATGAGGTCGGCGCCGACGTGTGGGACGACTGCGCCAATCCGGAGTGGCATTTTTCCAATAAAATCAAACTTGAAAGGAAAATTCCTGATGCACTCGGTGAAGCCAGCAACGGTGCCGGCCAGCCTCAAAGATCCGTTGAGGAGCAGGCCTTTAATCCCTTCATCTCTTACGCCTTTTTATCGGCGCTGGAGGACTCCGGCTCGGTCGGCCCGCGCACCGGGTGGCAGGCGCAGCATCTTCTGGTGAAAACATCCGACAGCCAGCTGCTTGGCGTCGCGCCCTGTTACGTCAAAAGCCACTCCCGAGGCGAATATGTTTTTGACCGTGGCTGGGCCGAAGCCTACGAGCGCGCCGGCGGCAACTACTATCCAAAGCTCCAGGTCGCGGTGCCCTTCACCCCGGCCACCGGCCCTCGCCTGCTGGTGCGCCCGGGGCGGCATGCCGACATCGCGCGACAGGGCTTGGCGGCGGGTTTGATCGAGCTTTGCCGGATCGGCGATGCGTCGAGCGTTCACGTTACTTTCGCCACCGAAGCCGAATGCGATCTGCTCGGCCAGCGCGGCTTTTTGCAGCGAACCGATCAGCAGTTTCACTGGCAGAATTCGAACTACGCGACGTTCGACGACTTTCTCGGCGCGCTATCGGCGCGCAAGCGCAAGACCATCAAGCGTGAACGGCGCGACGCGTTGACCAACGATATTACCGTCCACTGGCTCAGCGGCGATGCGTTGACGGAAAGTGTCTGGGACGCGTTTTTCGAGTTCTACATGGAAACCGGGTCGCGCAAATGGGGCCGTCCCTACCTGACGCGTTCGTTCTATTCGCTGGTCAGCGAACGGATGCGCGATCGGATTCTGCTGGTGATGGCGAAGCGCGCCGGACGCTGGATTGCCGGCGCCATCAACTTCATTGGCTCGAACACCCTGTTTGGCCGGCATTGGGGCGCCATCGAGCACCACCCGTTCCTGCATTTCGAGCTTTGCTATTACCAGGCCATCGACTATGCGATCGCCCATAAGCTCGATTTCGTCGAAGCCGGCGCGCAGGGCGAGCACAAGATCGCCCGTGGTTACCTGCCGAAGACCACCCACTCCGCCCATTATATCGCCGATCCCGGCCTGCGCCGCGCCATTGCCGACTATCTGGTGCGCGAACGTGCTTATGTGGAAGCCGCGGGAACCGAGCTTGCGACGCTCGCGCCATACCGGAAGGATTTGATCCTCGACGAAGACTGATTTTCACGATCGCAGCGGGAGAGCGCGATGCCGAATTACGACAACAACAACATTTTTGCCAAGATTTTGCGCGGCGAGTTGCCGGCGCACAAAGTCTTCGAGGACGACAAGGTGTTTTCGTTTCTCGACATCATGCCGCGGGCGACAGGTCATACGCTGGTGATCCCCAAAGCGCCGGCCCGGACCTTTCTGGACATCGCACCGGACGACCTGGCGCACCTCATCAAGGCCACCCAGACAATCGCGCGGGCCGCCGTAAAGGTCTTTGACGCGGACGGCTTGACGATCCAGCAGTTCAACGAGCCCGCCGGGGGCCAGGTGGTGTTCCACCTGCACATTCACGTCATTCCGCGCAAGACCGGAGTAGCGCTAAAGCCACCCGCGAGCTTCAAGGAAGAGCCAAGCGTGCTGTCGGATCAGGCGTTGAGGCTCGCGGCCGCACTCAAGGGCGCTTAGCCCATCCGGCCGCGCGATACGCGCTCGATTTCGGCGCGGACCAGCCGTTCGACGACGCCTGGAAGATTGTCGTCGAGCCACGATTTCAGCATCGGCCGCAGCATCTCCCGAACCAGATCTTCGAGCGTGCGCGCATTCTGTACCAGCACGGTTTGCGCCAGCGTATTGAAAGCAGAATCGACCGCGGCACTGGTCGTGCTCGACAAGAGCTGAGCCGGCGATTCGCTTGCGGGTCTTGGCGGCGCGGCCGGCCGTTCGGCGGCTTCCTCGTAACTGACGTCGAAACTGCCGTCGATTGTGCGAAAAGCGGGACCGGGCATTGGGCTGGGCTCCGGGTTGGGTTCCGGACTTGGCGCAGGCTGCGCCGCCGACGCCATCGACTCGGTTAAATCGAGAATATCGGCAGACTGGTCGGCAACCGATGCACTGGCGTGGTCTGCCTCCAGCGCGGCCGAGAGGCTTGGATCTGGAACGCGCGGCGCTGGACCCGGAGGCGGAGCCGGACGCGCTGGAGCCGGCGGCGGCCGCACTTCATCCGGCTTCTGCGGCGTTTTACCGGCATCGTCATCGGCGATGATCCGACGGATGGAGGCGAGAATCTCCTCCATTGACGGTTCTTGCGCTTTCGCCGGCTGCGTCATCCGCGCTTCCTCGTCCACTCGCTCACGCTCTCAAGCGCCTGTCGCCGCGGGTCCAATGCTCTGGGCTGCAACGCGGCAAACGAATCAGAGAGCCAAGTATGGAACGCCCCGCCCAATTATGTCATGCCGATAATCGACCGCAAACAGCGATCTGTGGACACGGTTAGTGCACCACGTTATCTGCCGTCCGGAATACGAACGCCGATCCACGCATCCCGCACTTGCTGATAATGCACCTGCGGATCGTAGATCGTCACGTTCAGCCCGAGCCGCTGCATCGACAGCCCGCCCACGGCCGCCAGCAAGCTGTATGACGCGACGACGCGATCGTGCTGGGCCGTCACCAGCGCGACACGGGCATTGACCAGTTCCTGTTGCGCGTTGAGCACGTCGAGCGTGGTGCGCTGGCCGACGCGGGCCTCCTCGCGCACGCCGTTCAAGGCGATTTCCGCGGCATTCACCTGCGCCGTCGTCGACTCGATTTCCGCCTTGGCGGCGTCGAGCTGGCCCCAGTTCTGCACCACGGTTTCGCGCGCCTGATCGCGGGTGACGTCGAGCGTGAGGCGCTGCTGACCCAGCAATTCCTTGTTTTGCCGGATCAACGAATACTCCGCACCGCCCTGATAGAGCGGAACCGTGAGCGTTCCGACGATCGACGCAAGCGTTTGCTTGTTGACGTTGTAGACTGGATCCCAGTTCTTGGACGCGCTCGCGGTCACCGAGAGGTTCGGATAAAGCGCGCCTTCGCTAACTTTCACGGCAAGAGCGGCGACGTCGACCCCATACATCACGGCCAGCACCGACGGGCTCTGCTGTTCGCCCTGGTCTATCGCGACCTTCAGCACGCCTGGCGAAAACCGGTCGACCGGCGTGCCGGGAGCAAGCTTTCCGGGATCGACGCCGATAACTTGGCGGTAAACCGCAACCGACGTCACCTCGTTCGCCTGCGCGTTCAATAACTGCGAGCGTCCAGCGGCAAGCCGCGACTCGGCCTGGGCAACGTCGGTGCGGGTCACCTCACCGACGTTGAAGCGGTCACGCGTTTGCTTGAGCTGTTCGGTCAGAACTTCGACGTTGCTGCGATTGAGCGCCAGGATCGCCTGGTCGCGCAACAAATTCATGTAGGCGGTCGCGGCATTAAGCAGGATTTGCTGTTCGGTCACGCGCAAGGTTTCGCGCGCGCCCATGACCTGGCTCTCGGACTGGCGGACTTTGTTGGCGGTTTGCAGCCCGTTGTAGAGGGTCTGCGTCGCGCTGAAGCCAACACCGCGCTGGGTGAAGGCATCCGAGATATTGGAATAGGTGACCGTGTTGGGGAACACCGACTGATTGACCGTATGCGACAGCGTGCTGGCGTAGGCGTAACCGCTGTTGCCGATGACGGTCAGTTTCGGCCGATAGCCCGAAAGCGCCTGCGGAACGTTTTCGTCGATCGACCGTAATTGGGAGCGCTGCGCATTCAGTGACGGATTGTTTTGATAGGACTGGACCAAGGCCCATTCGAGCGTGTCCGCAGCCGCACACCCGCCCCATAGAGCGAGGGTGGCGCTCGCCACAGCGAGGCCCGCAAAGGGCGCAAAATGCGCCCGCAGCCGTCGACCGCCCAACAACCTGCTCACCGCTTCCCCTGCCCCGCTTTTCTACCCGTGCGAGACGCCCCACAGATATCAAAAGCCTATGCCCCGCTCGCCGCGAATCCGCGGGCGGAGAACAGCACGCTACATTAGGTAGCCCGGTCCGGTCGCGAAACCCCTGGGCCGGGGACAACGGTCAGATTTCTGGTCATTGGCACAAAATGGCCACAGGTGCCGTTGCGGCTTGCAATTGAAAGGGCCCAATAAACGGCCGGATACGCGGTGAAGTAGCGTACGCCAGGTCAGAAAACAAAGGCCGGAGTCGCCACGAAGCCGGGCAGTAGCGCCGCCGCAGCGTCAAATACCGGGCGGCCGGCCAGCTGTCCCTCAATGAGGCGATAGATCATCGCCTTTCCCATGGATCCGTGGCCGAATACGCAGGCCAATCGTCCATCCGGCTTCAATTGCCGGCCGAGAGCTTCCGGAACGACTTCCGTCGCGCCGTTGAGCAGGATGACATCGTACGGCGCCGCGCCGGGCCAGCCGGCTGACAGCGGCCCCACAGCCGCAACAATGTTGCCGTCGGCGGGTTCGAAGGCCCGCCTGGCCTGCCCGGCCAGCGTCTCATTTTGCTCGAGCGCCACGACCGAGCCCGCAAGCTGCGCCAGCACAGCCGAGGAATAACCAGTCGCGCAACCGACATCGAGCACATGGTCGGTATTGCGGAGCCGCAGCGCCTGAACGAGCTTGGCCAGCACCATCGGCTTGAGAAGCGCGCGGCCTTCGCCGAGAGGCAAGTCGGTGTCGACATAGGCCTGCGCCGCGATCGCGGCCGGCACAAAACGTTCGCGCGGCACCGCCAGCATCGCCTCAAGAATGTCGGGATCGGTGACATCGGCGGTGCGGATTTGCCCGTCCACCATCATGCGGCGTGCTGCAACCGTGTCGAACATGCGCCAAGTTTCCGGTTCTTTAGCCGAACCGCGTTGTGCGGCAGGGTTCGGTAAAACGCAAGTGTGACGCGGCTATTTCAGCGGGGAACGGGCCGGCCGCAGCGCACCCGCGATGAAAAGTTAAGACCTCCGGGGCTAGCGTTGCCGCCAAGGGGGCGTTCCTCTATAGAGCAGGACGATTTGGCGGCCGGTTTTAGCCCGCGCTGCCGATTTTAATGGCCACGTGGCGGAGTGGTTACGCAACGGTCTGCAAAACCGTGTACCCCGGTTCAATTCCGGGCGTGGCCTCCACTTCAGCTTGCTCGCGATTGACGGCCGTACCGCACTGGACGGACCGTTCCCGTATCAGGCCCAAATCTGCGCGATTTTGACAGCAACCAATGCTTTCAAAGCCCGAGCGGCTTTGTTATACGCGTCGCACGCACTTAAAGCTGCTGCTGTTCCCCGGTAGCTCAGTGGTAGAGCAACCGGCTGTTAACCGGTTGGTCGCTGGTTCGAATCCGGCCCGGGGAGCCAATCATTTCAAAGGCTTAGTTGAGCACCCAGAAACCCTTTTCGCCTCTCGGGTACCGTGGGGGTACCGCTCGCTTTTGCAGTTGCGATTATGCAAAATCAGCACCCGAAAGACGAAAGGATTGTTGCCTATGCGATAGGCGCCAAACAACCTTGGCGATCTTCAAACGATTCTGCATCGTCATCTCCCCGACGAGATGCCAGTTGAGACGTCAGCGGAAACAGGAATATCAGCGAAGTCGGTAGGCGGCTTCAGGTTAACGCGGCTGCTACTGATCGCCTTGATCGAAAAGCTGGTCGCTAGCAGACTTTCCTCGGCTTCATAAAGCGTGGCAATCGAAATGCGCGTGAGGACTGTTCGATTATGATGCCCTCGGCTTCATCGACGGGTACTGGAACAGGATGACCGCCGTTAGGTTCGGTTAGACCGCGGCGGTCCGGAAACGGTAGAAGCTCGTAACGCTTTTGCCGGCGTTCCGGGCCTCTCCAAAAGGCGAATTTTGCGAGCCGCATTCAGGACCGTGCTTTGTTGTGAGCGATAGCTTTCGCTCATACGTGCTCGAAAGTTAAGGCGGTCTTTGCGTGTTCGCTCGAAGCTGGCGCGAGCTAGTACGGAACTTGGCTGGCACCCCCATCGATAGCGGCTGGCGTTTCGGCGCCGCGCGCATACGCTCCAAGGCATGAGAGAGCTCACAGTCTCACTTACGGCAGTCGGCGGCTACGAACGCGGAATTGAAAGCAACCTTGGAAGCGCCGAGGCCTTCGAAGCCGGCATCGCGCTTTACAATGAACTCGCGGCGCTCTGGCCCGGACGCGAGGTGCTGCTGTCCACCTAGCCCGTATCATTTAAGCGCAGCACCAGGCCCCGAACACGCTCCCCTCCGCTCGATGACGACGTTCGGGCCTTTGTGCAGAGAAAAACAGAAGTAAAGCGATTTTGACTAGACGGCCTCTGTGAGGGAGTGCAGCCTGAACTCCGGGAGTTGTCGGGAGCACGGAGCGTGCCCCATGCCGATTACCGAACCGTACTGGCAATACGCGAGAGAAGCGTCGCTTGCGGCCCTCGAAGCCAAAACCGACGAGGATAGGGACAGCTTCCTTGACCTTGCGCGGACCTGGACCGACGCGGCATTAGTAGAGCGGCACGCTCTGGCCAATCACGACAGGCAAATCGCCGCATAGGGCGATTGAACCCACTTATCGCGGGCTTTAGCTTTCCTGCAGGCCGAGCCTGTGGGCGTTGGTGTATTTTGATACCCGGTTGTGAGGGCTGGCCCCTTTTGAAATGAGGGATGGTCCCTTTTAAGATCCCCGTATGTCGCAAATTCTGTGGAAGCTACCTGGGGCCGCTACCGAGGTGCACGATTCCAAATTCGAAGCCCTAGGCGGGCGCGTTTGTCGGTTATCAATCGCAACGGTGCAGCTAGAAGGTGATCAAGACACCATCTGCCATCACAAAGTAAGGTTTGAAGGCGTCGAGGCGTATCGTTGTACGTATCTCACGTCCCTTGTCGCCGAGATGATCAATGCTGCGTATGGACGGCCAGTCGATCTCGGTCCAACTGAGTGGGTCCACGAGCTGGCTAAGCGGGCCAAATTGACAGATCTGAAGCACCTAATGATCTGCTTTGACGGCCCGTGTTACGAAATCGCATGTCGGCGCTATTCTCTGGAATGAGGCCGCCTCAGTTGGTGGCCTCTTTCATTTGGCCCTACCCCTAGCGGCTGGCGTTTCGGCGCCGCGTGCATACGCTCTATTCATGAGCGGCGAGCCACCAAACCTAACTCCGCGTGCGATGGCCCGATGGCTAGCGAGCCGCGGCCGGCCGCAGGCTAGACGACAGCCGCCGGGTCCGCGACCGACGCTCGGCGAATTGCAGCGTGGCTCTGTACCCTGGTGCTGGCTCTGGTGCGAGAAGTGTCAGCACCACGCGCCGATGGCCTTTGCACCGCTGGTCATCCGGTGGGGTGCTGACACATCGAGCGACAAGCTACACGAATGCGCTCGCTGTGGTGCGGCACCAAGGGCGCGACGTTGCAGCATCCCGGGTGGATGGGTGAGCAGGTGGGCTTCCAGCCGTTTCCTGTTCCCGCGATCGAACCCGATGCGTAAGCAGCACCCGCCAACTGCGGGCAGCTTCAGTCATCCAAGCCGACTATCTTGCGAAAGATGGCCTTAGATTTTTTGGTTCAATGGAATTGATAATTCAATCCAACCCGAACGGTACTAAAGTGGTCGTTCAAAGCGTTGGATTGAATGGCGACGGTGCCGCCGCCAGTGTAAATTCCGGTGAGCGTGTCGTGGCCCAAGTTGATATACTGATATTCGATTTTAGCCGACCAGGCTGTGACGATTTTATATTCGACGCCGCCGCCAACAACGTAGCCCGCACGGTCAGTGTTATTGCCAATGACCCATCCGGGCAGAAAATTGGTTTCCATCACGGAATCATTGACGCGACCATAGGCAAATCCGCCCGTCGCATAGAACAGCGCGTTCCCGGCGGTAACGCCAAGTCTGCCACGGAACGTGCCAAAAAAATCAATAGTGCGCTCACCAGCGTAGTGATCGCCAAAGAAAGTCACGCCGCCTGAAGTATTGCTTTTGAGCGCAGCGCCCTGCAAATCCGCTTCGAGGCCCCAGACGAAAGCACCATTCTGCCAGTTGTAGCCGATCTGGCCGCCACCGAAGCCCCCTCTCGGATTGAACGTGGTCCCAGTCGTCGTAAACACTTCCCCGACACTGTTGGTAAAGGTGACGGGACCAACATTATTTCCCCAAGCATAACCCCCGTTAATCCCGATATAGCCGCCGCACCATACACAGGCCGGCGCTACCGGCACCGGCATTGGTGGTGCTTTGAGCGGCATGTCCGCGGCAAAAGACGAAGTCGCGAAAACCGAGCCCAGTAATGCCACGGCAGCGGCTAACTTCATTTTCATGTCGCATCCCCAAAAGGCGGCCTGACAGTCTGAACAGTACCAAATTAAAACACCGAGGACTGTCGCCTTTCGGGCACACCGCACAAAATTATGAAGCGCGCCAATTGGTCCAAGCTCCTGCCCCGGCCGATCGCTATCCCCGAGATCATGACGCTCAAGACGCTCGCTGACGTGCGCAAACTACTCAGTCACATCCCGAATGAGCGGCGGCAGCTTTTGGCATGGCGGAACGTTGAAAAATACCTGAGAGCCGGCGATGTCGATAACGCCGATGTGGCGCTACAATTAGCGCTGCAGCTTGAGTGCGTGCCCTACATAAAAAGGGCCGCCATTGAAGGGGGAATTTTATGCTCAGGACCGCCATCTTCTCCGCGCTGACGGCTACAATTGTTGGAGCTGCGCAATCATCGGCAGCGACATTAGAGCAATGCGAAGCCAGCTACCTTCCCGTGCTTTTGCACGTCCAAGGATACACTTTTCATTCGCGCGCAAACAGTTGGGAGCCCGACAACATCAGTAATAGCGTGTATGCAAAGCGAGCTGCGCAAGACTACCAAGAATGGCAACAAAACTGTCCGCCGGCCTTCACGAACGAACGCAGGGTCGAACCTTCACGTAACGGCACCAATTTTCGGACAATCACGCCAGGCGGTCGGGATTAAATGAACGAACTGAGACGAACCCCCCGTTCTCTTTGTTACATTACGCCATGCTGGTCGTTCTCACCAACCAGGAGAATGACCATGCAGGACAGCGAAACTCCCTCCCCGGCCGCTTTGAAGCGCAAGTCGGTTATGTTTTCCCGGTCGGCGGAATGCAGGGCTATCTCAACCTCAAGGCTTACGGGGAGTTTTCCGGGGTAGATCGACCAACCGGCTGGAATGCTTGGCTCACGTTCGCAATCTCACCGGCCGCGCCCGCGCCGACTGCGCCACGGCGTTCGATGGTTACGAAATAGGCGCGCGACTCACAGAGACAACACGTCCAAAAACATTTTCACAACGATGAGATTCTCTCCGGCAGGGCGTTAAGATCGGGCGGCGATCCAGATGATTTGGCGAGCTCCGCCACGAGCTCCGCGGGCGCGGACGCGGACCTCATTCACGTCGAAGCCGGCCTTGCGCAGCCGCCTGGTGAAATTCCCGTCCGGTCCAGCTGACCATGTGGCCAATACGCCGCTCGGGCGCAGTGCCGCGTAAGCCGCACCCAACCCGTTCAGGTCGTATAGTCTGTCATTGGCTTTGCGAGTTAGTGCCTCGGGGCCGTTGTCGACATCCAGCAGGATCGCGTCGTAGGCTGATCGGCCGGATCTTATCAGACTGGCGACGTCTTCCTCGCGGATACTGACGCGCGCATCTGCCAGGTTGTGGTCGGTGACACCCGCCAGCCAACCGCGATTCCATGCCACCACTGCCGGCACCAGTTCGGCGACGACGACCCGGGCCTCTGGGCCAATCACGCGGAGCGCTGCACGGAGCGTGAAGCCCATGCCGAGTCCACCAATCAGGATTCGTGGCCGCGTATGTTCTCCGATCTTCGCGATGGCGATCTTGGCCAACGCCTCTTCGGATCCGTAGACGCGGCTATTCATCAGCTCGTTGTGGCCCAATCTGATCGAAAACTCGGCACCGCGTTGCAGCAGACGCAGCTCTCCTCCGTCTCCGGGCACTTCAGCCGTATCGAGCAAGGTCCAGGGAATCACAACCGCGTCTCAGGGCCGGTCACGTCCTTCACGATGAGACAATATGCCTGCTCGTCGATCGACCAAGGCGGCGGCAAGCGGCGCGGTTCAGGCATGGTCGATGATAACGCCGTTTGCCGAGCTTGTACGGCTATCGCAAAAGTTCCGTCTAGCCGACGTTGCCGTCGACCTAGAGATAATCATGCAAAATAGTCCACTCCCTTTTTTAAGGCGTCAGAAAATTCATCGCGTACAAACAGTGACGCGTCACCAATCGGAACAACGCGAGCTGCAGTAACCGGAAGATCGCTTCAACGATGGCGTCGGGATCGCGGCCCGCTTGGTACGACAGGACCCGCGCTTGATCATCGCCTCAATGACGACCTTATCGACCTCGAAGCCAAAAACTAGGCTCGCTCGGTGCGTCCCTTAATGCCAAATTCGTGTTGGTAGATTTGTTGGTATTTCCTGTAACGTCCGCGGGAAAGCGTCGTAGAATCAAAAGCATAGCCACCTACTTCGCCTCCGGCCCGGGGAGCCACCACCATTGAAATTAAATGATTTTTTCACTGCAGTAAGCGCTCTCCCCACAAGCCTACCCCCGCGGCAAATGAAATGCGGGTATGCACATCAAGAACTCCATTCAGGAACAATACCTGGAAAACGGCGTTGGGGTTCTGAACCCAGACATTGACCTGTCATTGCCACAATCTGAGGCGGCTGAGGCTTGCCCAGCGCATGGAGAATTTCAATGAGCGCCAACGAACAAATGAAAAAGGCGGCGGATCAGGGAGCAGGCTTTGCGCGGGAATCGCTGCGAAAAGGCGAAGCAAAAGCTGAGCAGACATTACAGGCCGCCCAGGAGGGATTTCAGGTAGCCGGGGACAGCGCCAGGCAGATCAACCTTAAACTGATTGAGATCACCCGCCATAACGCTGAAGCGTTTTTCACCTTCGCCGAGGAGATGGCTGCTGCGAGAGATCCCAGCAGTATTGCGGAAATTTGGACAAAACATACGCGGCACCAAATGGAAATGCTGAGCCAGAATAGTCAGGAACTCGCCTCGCTCGGTCAAAGATTGGCTACGACGAATGTGGAAATTTTCAATCGTAGTCGTTAAACAAGGAGCGCGCGGAGGACAATAACTCCCTGATGGGATTTCGCGCATGCGAGTTCTGAAACTTTTCAGGTCCCGCCGTAATCGTCTGCAGCTCAAAGATTTTGCCAAGCTTGGAAGCGACGCGTGCGAGGTCATTGCCGCGCGCACGGCACGTGGGATGACGGGTACGCTTAGTCCGTCAGAAGCGCACCGCATGATTGCGGAAAAACGGACCGCTACGGCAAAAGCCGGCTTCAATTTCATGAAGCATGCTCTGACAGGCGACATCAATTCAGCATCTTCTTCATCTTTCGGCGTGTTTCGAAAAACAGTGTCTGCAAATCGCCGAAGACTGCGTCGCCAAAAACTCTGGTTCTAGATCGACGGGATCGTAATAGGTCGAGATAGAGCGGGAACGGCCACCTCCGTGGCCGCCCGCCCGAGTTCACAACCGATCCACGATATCAAACAGCGCTGACGAGTGATCGCGTTCTCGCGATGCCCCTGCATCCGAGTTGTCGCCACGCAGCAATGAAAGCCACGAACGCTTTGCTCTCCACACCGATCTTCGCCAGATGACGCCAGCGGTTGGGGCCGGCGCCGTCACGATCAGAGCTTTGAGCGACGATTTTTGTTGGAGCATGACCTTTTCGGAAAACCGGAAGTCCACTTTTCCGGGTCATGCTCTGTAAGAAGCAAAGAAAAGGAAGCGGAACGCCGAAAGACGCTGATCCGTATCCTCCGCACCTTTTCCGGTGCGGCGCGCGCCTTGCAAGGCGCGCTCGCCCGTCGGCGTTCCACCACGGCTCTTGCCAGAGGGACGTTGGTCCCCAAGGCTCTGCTCCAGGCCAGGCTTCCTGGGACGTGGTTTCGACGGGTGTTACCCGCCGTCGCCCCTGTCCCAGTCCAGTGAAAGCACCTCACGGACCGGTCGTAGTGCCGGCCAGCATGATGCCCGGAGCCGCCCGGGAACGGCAGTGACGAGCCGCCGTCCGCGGGCACCGCATCCCGCTCCGTCAACCGGGGTCACCGGCTGACGTCCTCACGACAAGCGGGATTGCCATCTTATATCGTATTCAGGGACTTTAAGTCAATAGATAAAGGACAATATTTTCGGCGTCGTGGCGGGCCTCCACTCGCCTTTGGGATAAGGCTCCAGCATCAATTTACCGCGCGCTAACCACACTCGGGCACCATCGCGGCGTCGCCACCGCGAGTCTTGAGTCATGGCCTACATTTTGCCGCGCGCCGTTATCGTGCTCATCGCCTGGGGCACGACCTGCCTGATCATGAACATGATCACGACCATTGCCCCGCAGATTTTCTATGTGGCGGGCGGCGTCTGGTCGCTGGTCGGCCTGGCGTGCTTTGGCTACATGCACAGCCTGCGCGATGACGCGGACACACAGTCCGCGCCGGTGCTGGTGAGAATCCAGACCTCAGCCGAGTAATACGCCGTCTGGCGTCAGGCGCGCCCGGCCCTGTTCCAGCCGCGGATGCGATCGCCGTAGACCTCAAATCCGGTCTTGGTGACGATGACGGTGTCCTCGAGCTTGATGAAGCCGCGCTGCGGATGCTTCAGCGTGGTTTCCACCGAGACTACCATGCCGGCTTCGAGCGGACGCTCGGCATCGTAGGCGTCGTACGGAACCGGCCCGGTACTGGTCAGGCGCGGCGCTTCATGGCTGACCAGGCCCATGCCGTGCGCCAGAAATTCGATGTGGTTGTGCAGTTTTGATTTGTGCAGCGGCACATTCGCGGCGGCATAAATCTCTTTGCCCAGCGCGCCCGCCCGGATCGGCTTCATCGACGCTTGCTCGATGGTTTCGACTTCGGCCAGCAGATCGACCAGTTCCGCATCCGGCTCGCCGAGCACCCCCATGCGGCACACGTCGCCGATATAGCCGTGATAGTTACCGCCGGAATCAAGTGACAGCACGTCACCCTTGTTCTGCCAGCGCTGATCCGAGGGTGCGCGATTGAGACTCGGCCCTGCGGTGATCAGGCAATAATCGAAAGTCAGTCCGCGCGAGGTTTCCTCGCGGCGCAGCGCTTCGGTCAATTCGTTCTTGGTGGCACCGGGACCGTGGTTCTTGAACACCGCGTCCATGGAGTCGATCACCGCATCGGAAGCGATGCGCAGCAGTTCAAGTTCTTCCGGAGTTTTGATCGCGCGCAACCGCTCCAGCAGGAACAGCGCGTCCTTGAACTCGGCGTTCGGAAACGCCTTGCGCAGCACGGCCGCGGAGTCGAGCGGGATAAAGGCGGTCTCGATGCCGATGCGCTTGGCGCCGGGCGCCAGCTTGCGCAGATACTCGACCGCCTTTTCCATCACGTCGACGGCGCCGGAACTCTTGGTGTTGAGTTCGGCGACCCAGAACGGCTTCACCTCGTTCTGGAACCCTTCCATGCGATGACCGAAAAAACCGGCCTTTTGCGCCTCGCCTTTGGCGTAGACGAAGACCGGCAGGTAGCGGCTCAAGCCCATGGCATCCATGGATTCAAAAAAGAACGCGCGATGGCCGCCGAGCAGGTATTGGACGTTGTGCTTCGACGTCGCGACCAAGAGGTCAATTCCGGTTTCATCCATCAGGCGGTCAAGCCGCGCGGTATCGAACGGGGCAGTTTGTGGTCGCTTGGTTACGTCGAGCATGATCGGTCTCCTGATGGGCAAAATACGGCCGGTTGGGCAGAGCCTACCAAATCCGGCGGCGGCGATGAACCCGCCTGGATTCCCGGGCTGAACGCCGGGTTTTGCGGGGCAATTTTCGATTGGAAACAGTGGTGTTTATGCAAAATTTACGCGGACGCGAAGCCCGTTTACCGGGCGGTTGTGAAGGATGAATTTCTTTTCATCTTCCGGAAAGATACTCGCGCCGCTATAGAGTAAACACGAAAAAAGGGCGCGCGCGACAAGCGGTATCGAGACCGCACAGCGCACTACAGAGGGAAGCCCGTGGGAATGAACTTGAGCCGTACGGGCGGTTTAGGCCGTCGCGGGTTGTTGCTCGCGGCAGGCGCGGTCGTCTTTGCCATTGGGGGTCTGGTCTACTGGTATTGGTCGCAGGGGCCCGACCCTGCGCGCGCCGCCCGGCCGCGCGCAGCGGTGCCCGTCAGTATCGCAACCGCTTCCCGCCAGAACGTGCCGATTTATCTGACCGGACTCGGCACGGTTCAGGCGCTGTACACCGTCGCAATCCACGCCCAGGTCGACGGCAAGCTGCAGGACGTGTTTTTCAAGGAAGGCCAGCGCGTCAAAAAAGGCGACGTGCTCGCCAAGATCGATCCGCGTCTCTATCAAGCCGCCCTCGATCAGGCCAAGGCGCGAAAGGCGCAGGATGACGCCGCTCTGGTCGCCGCGCAAAAGGATTTGGCCCGCTATCAGACGCTGGTTCTGAAAAACGCCGAGACCCAGCAGAACCTCGACTTGCAGCAAGCCAAGGTCGATCAGGACAAAGCCGCGATCGACGCCGACGTCGCCGCAATCGAGACGGCGCAAACCAATCTCGACTACACCGACATCAAGGCGACGACCGATGGCCGCATGGGCGTTCGCATGGTCGATCCCGGCAATATCGTGCACGCCAGCGATCAGGCGGCGATCGCCATCCTGACGCAAACGGAACCGACCGCGGTGCTGTTCACCCTGCCGGCGCAGACACTGGAAGATGTCCGTGCGGCGATGGCGAACGGCGACGTTCAAGCGACGGCCTATGACCGGGACAACGTCAAGCTGCTGAGCACCGGCAAGCTCGCGACCATCGACAATCTGATCGACCAGGCGACCGCGACCTATCGCCTGAAGGCGATGTTTTCCAACGAAGACGAGAAACTATGGCCGGGCGAGTTCGTCAACGCGCGGCTCCTGGTCGGCACCCAAAAGGAGGTGGTCGTGATACCGCCGGTCGCGGTGCAGCGCGGTCCGCACGGACTGTTCACCTGGGTGCTGAAGCCCGACAACACCGTCGAACCGCGGCCGATTCAGACCGGCACCACATCCGGCGACCGCACCATCGTCACCTCCGGCGTTACCGACGGCGACCGCGTCGTCACCGACGGCCAATATAAACTTCAGGCCAACGTGCCGGTCACCATCACGACCAAACCGACCGCGTCGACGCAGGACGGCGCATCGTGAGCATTTCTGAACCTTTTATCCGCCGGCCGATCGCGACCACGCTGTTGATGGCGGCGCTGGCGTTTGTCGGCATCGTCTCGTTCCCGTTCCTTCCGATTGCGCCGCTGCCGCAGGTCGACTTCCCGACCATCCAGATCACCACCACCTGGAGCGGCGCCAGCGCCGAAACCATGGCGACCTCGGTTGCCGCGCCGCTCGAGCTTCAATTCGGCCAGATCGCCGGCATCACCCAGATGACGTCGCAGAGTTCGCTCGGCGCGTCGACCATCGTCATCCAGTTCGACCTTGAGCGGAACATCAACTCCGCCGCGCAGGACGTGCAAGCGGCGATTACCGTGGCAACGAAACAATTGCCGCAGGCGCTGACGACACCACCCGCGTACAAGAAGGTCAATCCCGCCGATACGCCTGTCCTTCTGCTGTCAGTGCATTCCGACACCGTGCCGATCACCGACGTCGACGACTACGCCAACATCTATCTGGCGCAGCAAATCTCGCAGGTCAGCGGCGTGGCGCAGGTCTCGGTGTTCGGCGACCAGACGCCATCGATCCGCATTCAGGTCGACCCGGCGAAGCTCGCCGCCAACGGCCTGACGCTCGAAGAAATCCGCGGCCTCCTCGTCAGCTCGACGACCAACGCCGCCAAAGGCGTCGTCAACGGCGACGTCATCAGTTTCACGATTGCCGCCAACGATCAGATAACCGACGCCGCGAAGTTCAACGACGTTATCATCGCTTACCGCAACGGCGCGCCGATCAGGGTTCGCGACGTCGGACAGGCGGTTTCGGCGCCCGTGGACCGCACCGTCATCGCCTACCAGAACAACAAGGAAGGCGTCATTCTTGCCGTCTTCAAGCAGCCCGGCGCCAACGTGATCGACACCGTCGATCAGATCAGAAATCAGCTTCCGTCATTGACTGCGCGCATCCCTCCGGCGGTCAAGGTCGAGACCATTCTCGACCGCACCATCACCATCCGCGCATCGGTCTCCGACGTCGAATTCACGCTGGCGCTCACCATCTGCCTGGTCGTGATGGTGATCCTGCTGTTCCTGCGCAATTTCTGGGCGACGCTCATTCCCAGCGTCACGGTGCCGCTCGCCATCTCCGGCGCATTCGCCGCGATGTATCTGATGCATTTCAGCATCGACAATCTGTCGCTGATGGCGCTCACCATCGCCGTCGGTTTCGTGGTCGACGACGCTATCGTCGTGGTCGAGAATATCTATCGTCACGTCGAGCATGGCGAGCCGCCGTTTACCGCGGCCTTGAAGGGCTCGCGCGAAATCGGCTTCACCGTCGTGTCGATCTCCTGCTCGCTGATCGCGGTGTTCATTCCGCTATTGCTGATGAGCGGCATCATCGGCCGTCTGTTCCGTGAATTTGCGCTTACCGTCACCGCTTCGATCGTGGTTTCGGCGGTGGTCTCGCTGACCTTGGCGCCGATGATGTGCTCACGCTTCATGAAGCGTGAAAGCGACACTCACGGCCGCGTCTATCAGTTTATCGAGCGCGGCTTCACGGCTATGATCAATTTCTACGAGCGCACCCTCGATATCGTGCTGCGCCACCAATTCATCACGCTTTGCGTCTTTTTCGGAACCATGGCGCTGACGCTCGTCATGGCGATCACGATCCCGAAGGGCTTTTTCCCGATTCAGGACACCGGCCTGATCCAGGGCTTTGGCGAGGCAGCACAGCCGACCTCGCCGCACGAGATGATGCGCCTGATGCAAACCCTGGGCGACGTCCTGCTCAAGGATCCCGACATCGAGTCGTTCGGCGATCAGACCGGCAGCACCGGCAGCGCACAGTCGGCGAATACCGGGCGCTTTTTCATTACGCTGAAGCCGCACGACGAGCGCAAGCTCAATGCCTCGCAAATCATCGACCGGTTGCGGCCGCAGCTTGCCAAGGTCCAGGGCGCCAATCTGTTCCTGCAGCCCGCGCAGGATATCAACGTCGGTGCACGTATCGCCCGCGGCAGCTTCCAGTACACGTTGCAGGATACGAATATCGATGAGTTGAACGAATGGTCGCAAAAGCTCCTTGAAAAGCTCAAGACGCTGCCGCAACTCGCCGACGTGACCAGCGACCTGTTGGCCAATGCGCCGCGGCTTCAGATCACCATCAATCGCGATCAGGCGTCCCGGTTCGGAATTTCGGCGCAGACCATCGACGACACGCTCAACGATGCCTTCGGCCAACGCCAGATCACTCAATATTTCACGCAGCTGAAGACCTACTTTGTGGTCCTGGAAATCCTGCCCGAGCTGCAAAAGGACCTGTCGACGCTCGACCGGCTCTATGTGAAATCCCCGCTGACTGGCGGCGCGGTGCCGCTATCGGCGCTTGTCAACGTCGACAGTAACGGCGTCGGCCCGTTGCTGATTTCGCATCAGGGCCAGTTCCCGGCGGTGACCATCACCTTCAACCTGGTGCCCGGCGTTGCGCTTGGACAGGCGGTCGAGGCGGTCAATCAGGCTTCGCGCGAAATCGGCATGCCGGCCGCCATCATTCCGACGTTCCAGGGCAATGCCCAGGCGTTCCAGACCTCGCTGCGCAGCGAACCGGCGCTGATCGGGGCCGCTCTGATCGTCGTCTACATCATTCTCGGCGTGCTGTACGAAAGCTTCATCCACCCGCTGACGATCCTGTCGACGCTGCCGTCCGCCGGCGTCGGCGCCCTGCTCGCCTTGAGTATCGGCCGCATGGACCTGTCGGTGATCGGCATCATCGGCATCATTCTGCTCATCGGCATCGTCAAGAAGAACGGCATCATGCTGGTCGACTTCGCCATCGCCGCCGAGCGCGAACGTCACGCCAAGCCGCTCGACGCCATCCGCGAAGCCTGCCTGTTGCGGTTCCGGCCGATCCTGATGACGACGGCTGCCGCCATGCTCGCCGGCATCCCGCTCGCCATCGGCAGCGGCGCCGGCTCGGAAATGCGGCAGCCGCTGGGCTACGCCATGGTCGGCGGTCTCGCCGTCAGCCAGGTGTTGACGCTGTACACCACGCCGGTGGTTTATCTCTATCTGGACCGTTTGCAGACCTGGTTGTTCGGCGACAAGCGCGGGCCGATCGAAGAACCCGAAGAGCCGGTGCACGCGGTCGCCGCGGAATAAGCGGCGGCCCTAGCGCCACAGCTCGGTGCTGGCGATCCTGGCGCCTTCGACCATCGCATCGAGCTTGGCCCACATGATGCTTGGGTGCACGCGCCGATAGAACGGCCCCTGGGCAAAGCCGCAATCGGTCCCGGCGATCACGTTTTCCCGGCCGACCAGCCTGGCGAGCCGGACGATACGCTCGGCGACGAGTTCCGGATGCTCCACCACATTGGTGGCGTGGCTGATGACGCCGGGGATCAGCACCTTGCCTTCCGGAAGCTTCGCGCTCTCCCAAACCCGCCATTCGTGTTCATGCCGCGGATTGGCGCCTTCCAGAACGAAGGCGCCGACCTTCATGCTCAGGATCAGATCGACCACGTCCTTGAGCGGCACGTCCGTCGTGTGCGGGCCCGGCCAGCTGCCCCAGCAGACATGATAGCGGATGCGGTCCGGCGGCAGGCCGGCAATCGCGTTGTTGAGCACCTCGACCTGCAACGCCAGCCATTTGCGATAATCGGCAAAGCTCGCCGGCGGCACCATGCGATCGTAGGTGACGGCGAACCGCGCGTCGTCCAGTTGCAGCACGAATCCGGCGTCGATGATCATCTTGTATTCGGTGTGCATCGCCGCACCGATCGCGCGGATCAGCTCTTCATCGCTTTTGTAATATTCGTTCTTGCGATCCGGGATCACGCTCGCCGGCGCGACGACCGGCAGGAAGGCTTCGGCGACCTTGACGTCCTTGAGCGCGACTTTGAAATTGTCGATGTCGCGCTTGAGCTCGTCCTGCCCGGTATAGGCAATCGGACCGACACAGACCGCCTCCGTGGTGGTCGCCACGTTTTCGCGCGCGTCCAGCTCGGCATAAAACTCGGCGAAGGTCTCGCGATCGAGACCGCGCGTGAACGGATTGGCTCCCGCCTTGATCGGCCGTCGTTCAAAACCGCTCAGACGTTCGAGCACATATTGCGACCAGGAAATCGATTTGCCGAATTCGCCATCGCTGATGACGTCGACGCCGACCTCGGCCTGCTTGCGCACCACGTCGGCGACCGACCCCGCCAGGCATTTGTCATAAGCCGCCACGTCGTACGGCTTGCCGGCCTGTTTGGCGCGCAGAAAGTCCTGCAGCGCCGTCGGCCGGATCAGGCTGCCGACATGGGTGGTCAGGATACGGTCGGTACTACGCTTCATTTGGTCCCCTCGCAGCAGTTCTGCCGCAAGCTATTACAGCACCGCACGGACTCCGCAATGCCGCGCAATGGCCTGATCTGCCAAAACAATAATGGGCTGCATCCCATCTCGCCCAGGCCCGTTCCGCACAGTAGTGTGATCGCTTAAAGCACGCGCGACAGTGCATCACAGGGAGGCTTTTCATGATCACCCTCACACGGCGTTCGCTGGCCTTGCTTCCGGCGATGGCGCCGCTTCTGTCGAGCGGCCTCGCCCGCGCGATGTGATCTCAATCCGGCCGCGGTCGGCTTCAAATTGCCCGACCAGATTCCATGGTCGGCGCCAAATGCCGTCAGGCAACCAGAATGCAGTGCTGGTCGGCGATCCGGCGAAAGAGGGCCTCTACGTTGTCATGAACAAGTGGCTGGCGGGAAATCACTTCAGCCACCCGCATTTTCATCCGCACGATCGCTTCATAACCGTGTTGAAGGGGACATGGTGGGTCGGCAGCGGCACCAAGTACGATCCGGACGGCACCGTGCCGATGCCGGCCGGCACGTTCATGACGCATTACGGCCAGCAGGTGCACTTCGACGGCGCCAAGACCGAAGACGCAGTCATTCTGATCGTCGGCATGGGACCAGGGACATCGACACCGGCGGAAGTGAAATAGCGGCCGGACCGGCGCCTTACGCCGCCGACCGGGCCGCGGAGGTCCGTTGCGCCGCGGCGCGCCTGACGCGATCGAGGATCAACTCGATCGAGGCGATTTCGACGCGATTGCGGCCATTGTCCTTGGCGCGATAGAGCGCGTGATCGGCCTGCGCCAGCAATGCGGAGAGGTCGAGCACGGCGTCGTAGCTGATCACCATGCCGATGCTGACCGTGGCGACGACCGGCTTGCCGTCGACCTCGCGCGTCGCTTCGGCGAACGACGAACGGATCTCCTCGGCCACGGCGAGCGCCCGTTCCCGCGACGCATTGACCAGCACGACGGCAAACTCTTCGCCGCCGAGGCGGCCGAACACATCGAGACGGCGCATGCAGCTGCTGCCGATCTCGGCAAAGATCTGCAGCACGCGATCGCCCATGGCGTGTCCGAAACGATCGTTGATGGTCTTGAAGTTGTCGAGATCGAGCAACAGCACGGCGGTCGGGCGCGGATCGTTCAGTTGCCATTTCAGTTGCTCTGCACCGTCCTCCAGGAAGGCGCGGCGGTTGGCGATGCCGGTCAACGGATCGATCAGCGAAGCGGTCTTGTAGCGATGCTCGGTCCGTTCCTTCGCCATTGCCAAGAGGATGAATGCGATCGAGATCGTGAACAGCAGCGCCTGGAAGCTGAGAACGGTCATCCACACGCTGGCGTACATGTCGTCGCCGGTCGGACGCCAGGGCAGCATGTCGCCCAACGGCGTGCGCAGCACGTAAAGCGAGCCGTGGGCGAACAGCATGAAAATCGCCGGCCAGCGCGACACCAGGGCTTCGCTGCGGCCGCGCCAGAACTCATAAGCTGCCGCCCAGGTATAGGCGGTGATGATGCCCGAACTGCAGAGCGCTCGCAGATCCCACGACGTTGCGATACCCGGCGTATGGCTCAGCACCAGCCAGAGCACCGGGCCGCCGAACACGAGAATCCAATTCGACTTGCGGTGATCGAACTGGCGCGCGCCGTTCCAGGTAAAGGCGAACGATGTCAGCAGCAGCGCGTTGGCAAGATCGATGGAAACAAGATCGGGAATGGAGCCGTACCAACCGAACATCCCGATGGATGCGGCACGCAGCAAATCGGCAAAGCCCCACCAGGCCACGGCGTAAACTGCCGTGTTCTGGACCCAGGCGAACAGCAGAAGCAATCCAAGGATCGCCTCAACATAGATCGTCACCAGGAAGAGGGTGTTGACGTCGAGATTCATAGCGTTCAAGCGGTCCGGTCGAATGCGGCAGGCGAAAGCTGGTGCCCCGTTTACGAAATTCATAACGGGGCGGCCGGAAACAATGGATGAATACCCCTGCCCGTTTCGCGGGCCTTAACAAGCTATGGTTTGCGCATACTTTCCAATAATGCCGCGTTTGTTCGCGTCTTGTTTCGGGATACTTGGTCATCTAGGGTCGCGCGCCCAGGAAAGTGACGACAATGCAGGCACGAGACGGGGTTATTGAGGCGATCGGCCATACGCCGTTGATCAAGCTTGAGCGCGTTTCGGCCGAGACCGGCTGCACCATTCTCGGCAAGGCCGAGTTCATGAATCCGGGCCAGTCGGTGAAGGACCGGGCGGCGCTGTTCATTATCCAGGATGCCGTGAAGCGGGGCGAATTGCGGCCGGGCGGCGTCATCGTCGAAGGCACCGCCGGCAATACCGGCATCGGGCTGGCGCTTGTCGGCAATGCCATGGGCTTTCGCTCGGTGATCGTCATCCCCGAAACCCAAAGCCAGGAGAAAAAGGACACGCTGCGGTTATGCGGCGCCGAACTGATCGAAGTGCCGGCGGTGCCCTACTCCAACCCGAATAATTACGTGAAACTTTCCGGCCGTGTCGCCGCGCAACTGGCGAAGACCGAAAAGAACGGCGCGGTCTGGGCCAACCAGTTCGACAACGTCGCCAACCGGCAAGGCCATATCGAAACCACGGGACCGGAAATCTGGAACCAGACCGACGGCAAGGTCGACGGCTTCGTCAGCGCCGTCGGCAGCGGCGGCACGCTTGCCGGCGTCGGCATGGCGCTCAAGGCGCGCAACAGCGCCGTGCGCATCGCGCTCGCCGATCCGATGGGGGCCGCGCTTTACAGCTATTACACGACCGGCAAGTTGAAATCGGAAGGCTCTTCGATCACCGAAGGCATCGGCCAAGGCCGCATCACCAAGAATCTCGAGAACGCGCCGATCGACAGCGCATTTCAGATCCCGGATGCCGAGGCGCTGCCGATCGTGTTCGATCTTCTCGAGCACGAAGGCCTGTGTGTCGGCGGCTCGTCGGGCATCAATATCGCAGGTGCGGTCCGCCTGGCCAAAGAGCTCGGACCCGGCCACACCATCGTGACCATCCTTGCCGACTACGGCACCCGCTATCAGTCGAAGCTGTTCAACCCGCAATTCCTGCGGGAGAAGAACTTGCCGGTGCCGGATTGGCTTGAGCGCAAATCGACAATCAAAGTCCCTTACGAATGAACCTCGCGAGCCCGCGGGCGTTATTGATTGAGTGCAACCATGCTGAGACCCGATAACGCTTCCGCTTCACCGCCGAAGAGCCGCTGGTTCGTCTCGACCGACTGGCTGGCCGAGCATTTGAAAGACCGCAATCTCGTCGTGGTCGACGGCTCGTATTTGGTGCTGCAAAAGCGCGATGCGCGCGCCGAGTATCTCAAGGAGCATATTCCGGGCGCGGTTTTCTTCGACGTCGATGTCGTCGCGGATCATTCGACCGAACTACCGCACATGTTGCCGGGGCCGAAGCAATTCGGCGAAGTCGCCGGCGCGCTCGGCATCGGCAACGATACGACGGTCGTGATCTACGACAGCGTCGGTCTCTATTCGGCACCGCGGGTGTGGTGGACGTTTCGCATCTTCGGCGCGAAGAACGTCTACATCCTCGAAGGCGGCCTGCCGAAATGGAAAGCCGAAAGCCGGCCGCTCGAAGCCGGCGACGGCAAACGCGCCCCGCAGAAATTCGATGCCGAGATGAATGTCGGCGCGGTCGCCACCTTGGCCGACGTGCGCATGGCGGTCACCGACAAAAGCGTGCAGATCGTCGACGCCCGTTCCGCCGAACGGTTCAGCGGCAAGGCCGCCGAACCGCGGCCCGGTCTGCGGTCCGGCCGCATGCCCGGCTCGTTCAATGTGCCGTTCGATCGCGTGCTCGATGGCGGCACGCTGGCATCGCGCGGCCGCATCGAAGCCGCGTTTGAAGACGCCGGCGTCGATCTCGACAAGCCGATCATCACGTCGTGCGGCTCCGGCATGACCGCGGCGATCCTGACCTTTGCCCTGGATTTAATCGGCAGGACCGCCAAAGGTCTGTACGACGGCTCATGGACCGAATGGGGCGGCCGGCCCGATCTTCCCATCGAACGAGGGTGAAAGTTTGCGGCCGACGATTGTGTCGGGCATCCGCAATGGAGCGCTCACCTGCGGCGTGATGCGCTAGACATCCATTCCAATTCATCCGAGGATTGACCGATGATGACAATCAAATCCCCGCACCGCCGCCGCGTCATCCAATCCGGCATCGCCGCGCTCGGCGCGGCTGCGCTACGGCCGTCCGTCGCGGCTTTCGCACAAGACAAGCCGCTTGCCAAAATTCGCTACAACGAAGTCGTGCGTTCGATGCTTTATACGCCGGCTTACGTTGCGATCACGAACGGGTATTTCAAGAACGCCGGTTTTGACGTCGAGCTGACGACCGCAAACGGCGGCGACAAGTCGGTCGCGGCGCTGATTTCCGGCAGCGCCGATATCGCGCTGATCGGCCCTGAGACGGCCATTTACGTCGCCAACAGCGACTCGACGACAAAAGTGCGCATTTTCTGCGGACTGACCGCGACCGACGGCTTCATGCTGGTCAGCCGGACCAGGATCGACAAGTTCGACTGGGGCATGCTGAAGGGCAAGGAGGTGCTCGGATTCCGGCCTGGCAGCACGCCGCTCTTGTTCCTGGAAGAGGCGATGCGCATGAACGGTGTCAATCCGGACACCGACGTCAAGCTTCTCAACAATATCGCCGTGCCGGCGCGCGTCGGCGCCTGGCTGTCCGGCCAGGGTGAATTCGCCATCTTCATCGAGCCCGACGCCTCGCAACTCGAACTCGACGGCAAAGCCTTCTTCCTGACGTCGGTCGGCGGAACGGTGGGGTTTGCCGACTACACGTCGTTCATGGCGACGGACAAATATCTCAAGGACAATCCCGCGATCATCCAGTCCTGGACCGACGCGATCTATCGCGCCCAGAAATGGACGGCCGGCGCCTCCGCCGCTGACATCGTCAAGGCGATTTCCGGCTACTTTCCCGGCATCAATCCGCAGGCGATGACCGCGGCTGCCGAGCGCTATCAGAAACTCAACATCTGGAAGTCCTCGCCGGTGATCGAACCGAAGGCGATCGACCGGTTCGAGGACATTCTCGTGCATGGTCACGTCCTCGACAACGCCAAGCGCGTGAAATTCGCGGACCTCGTGGTGACCGAGTTCGCGGCCAAGGCGAAATAGCCTGTGCCGGCGACGGCGGCGCCACAAAACTCGCCCAAGGTTGAATTGCGCAATGTCGGGTTGCGTTACTTCGGACTCGAGGGCGAAACCGAGGCGCTGAAAGACATCGCGTTGTCGATCGTTCCTGGCGAGTTCGTCGCGATCATCGGGCCAAGCGGATGCGGCAAGAGCACCCTGCTCTCCCTGATATCCGGCATCGTCACGCCGACGGAAGGCTCCGTATTCGTCGACGGCGCGCGCGTGACCGGACCGAATCGCAAGATCGGCTACATGCTCCAGCAGGACTACTTGTTCGAATGGCGGACGATCCTCGAAAACACCGTCCTGGGGGCGGAGATTCAAGGCGCGCCAAGGCAGCAGGCCCGCGAGCGCGCCGTCCGGCTCCTGACGCGTTACGGGCTCGGCCAGTTCCTGCACCATCTGCCGCGCCAGCTCTCCGGCGGCATGCGTCAACGCGTGGCACTCGCCCGGACACTGTGCACCGAACCGGATGTCGTCCTCCTCGACGAGCCGTTCTCCGCGCTGGATTCACAGACCCGGCTGGCGCTGGCAGACGAGATCACCGGCATCCTGCGGCGCGAAGCCAAGACGGTTATTCTCGTCACCCATGACATCGGTGAAGCGGTCAGCATGGCGGAGCGCGTCGTGGTGATGTCGCGGCGGCCCGGCCGCATCAAGTCGGACCATGTCATTCGTTTTGCGACTGCGGATGCGGCCAGGCTGGCGCCGCTGGAAGCCCGCACCCGCCCGGAATTCAACGCCTACTTCAACACCCTTTGGCAGGAGCTCGAGGTCAATGTCGAACGCTGAAGCCGTAAGCCCGGCCGAAAGAAGTCCGCAATATCGCGATTGGCTGCTGCGCGAACGGCGCAACCGCTGGACCATCCACATTATGCAACTCGCGATCTTCGTGACGTGCATGGTGTTGTGGGAGGTTCTGCCGCGCAGTCATCTCGTCAATCCGCTGTTCACCAGCTACCCGTCGGCGATCTGGCCGACATTTCTGAGCATGCTGAGCGCAACGCCGCAGCAGGCCGGCATTCTCACGCACACCTGGGCCACGGTCTCCGCCACCGTTGTCGGCTTTACCGCAGCGATGGCGCTCGGCACTGCGATCGCCGCGGCGCTGTGGTGGTGGGACGCACTCTATAAAGTGCTCGATCCCTATCTGGTCGTTGCCAATGCGATGCCGAAGACCGCCTTTGTTCCGATTTTCTATGTGTGGCTTGGCGCAACACTGTCGATCTATGGCATGTCGCTGGCCATCTCGCTGTTCATCACCGTCCTGATGATCTACAGCGGCTTCCAGGGCATCGATCCAAACAAGATCAAGCTGGCCCAGACCTTCGGCGCGACCAAGGCACAGATCCTGACCAAGGTCGTTCTTCCCGGCAGCATCCCGACGCTGATCGCCACGCTGAAGGTCAATGCCGGCCTGTCCCTGGTCGGCGTCGTCGTCGGCGAATTTAAATCGGCCAATTTCGGGCTGGGATATCTCATTCAATACGGCAGCCAGATCTTCAAAATGAACATCGTCATGACCGCAGTCACCGTGCTCGCGGTTGTTTCCTCAGTGATGTACCTCGCCATTTCCGGTCTGGAATCAGCGGTGATGCGGCGACGATAGACCGCACTTTCGGGCAGCAATCCACGAGCAATTCCTGCTATAATTCCGACGCCATGATCTTCCGTCAGCTCTTTGACAGTACGTCTGGCACCTACACCTACCTGCTCGCCAGCCGGCGCCGCGGCGAGGCGCTGATCGTCGACCCCGTTATCGAGAAGGTTGACCGTTACCTGCAGCTTGTCCGCGAACTCGACCTCAAACTGGTCAAGGCGGTCGATACCCATCTGCACGCCGATCACATCACCGGCTTGGGCGCGCTCCGGGACCGGACCCATTGCATCACGGTGATGGGCGAAAATACCAAAGCCGACGTCGTGTCGATGCGCGTCGCCGAGGGCGATCAGATCGAGATCGAGGGTTTGCGGCTCGACGTGCTGTTTACGCCGGGCCATACCGACGACTCCTATTCCTTCCTGCACGGCGACCGCATCTTCACCGGAGACACGCTCCTGATCCGCGGCACCGGACGCACCGACTTCCAGAACGGCGATCCGCGGGCGCAATACAATTCGATTTTCAACAAGCTCTTGAAGCTGCCGGACGAGACGCTGGTCTACCCCGCCCACGATTACAAAGGCGAAACGGTATCGACCATCGGCGAGGAAAAGCGTTTCAACCCGCGGCTCAAGGTCAAATCAATCGACGAATACGTCGACCTGATGAACAGCCTCAATCTGCCCAACCCGAAGATGATGGATGTCGCCGTGCCGGCCAACATGCACGTCGGCCTGCATCAGGAGATGGTCGCCAGCAAAGGCTGGGCGCTCACCGCCGCCGAAGCCCTCGCGCTACCCGGCCGCTCCGACGTCGCCCTGGTCGATCTTCGCGAAAGAAGCGAACGCGAAAGGCACGGCGTCATTCCCGGTTCGCTGCACGCGCCCTACCCCGACTTGCCGCAGAACGTCGGTCCCGGCGGCATGTTGCACGAGCTCGCCGCCGCGACCGGCAAGCGGATCGTGTTCTATTGTGCGTTCGGCGAGCGTTCGGCGATGGCGGTGCAGGCGGCGCAGGACGCCGGCCTGAGCACCGCCTGCCATATCCAGGGTGGCATCGCTGCCTGGAAAAAAGCCAACGGCCCGATCGCGCACTAAACGCAATCTGAAAATGCGAAAGCCGCAGGCGGGTGTGGCCTGCGGCTTTCGTCTTTGGCGCGTACTGCGGGGAGGCGTGAAAAACAGAACGCGCCCGGGTAATGCGATCGACTAGAGCTGCGAGTCCTGATCGTCGTTGCTCATGTTGTGCATGCCGCCGCGGCCGTTCTGGCCAAGGTGCCGGTGACCCCAGCCCTGATCGTTCCCTTGGCCGTCCTGACCGAAGTGGCGGCGGCCCCAACCCGGACCGTCCTGGCCGCCCTGGAAGCCAGGGCCGCCTTGGCCGTCTTGTCCGCCCTGGCCGAAGCGCTGATGGCCCCAGCCTTGACCCTTTTGCCCGCCGTCATTCATGGCGTGGCGGTGTTCATGCGGCCGCAGGATGCGCGCCAGCATGGTGAAGCGGGCCTTCTGCGCATCGTTGAGGCTTTGGTAGAGCGGTGCTCCGGCGTCGGCGATCTGCTTGAGCGCGGCGCCACGCTTGGTCATGGCGTCCGCCCGGTGTGACATCCGGTCGAACGGGCTCGCCGCATTGGCGTTCGGGGCTTGTGTCCCCTGCGCCGTCGCAGCCTGCCGGGCCTGGATACGCTGCACCCGCAACTGAACCATATTGCGCAACGCCTGCTCGAACGACGGCCAGTTCTTGGCCTGGTCGGGCGTGAGTTCGAGGCCGGCTTTCAGCGCCGCAATCCGCGCATCGGCGAATGCGGAAACATCGTCGGCACTGAGATGGCGGTGCTGGTGCTCGGCGCGGGGACCGCCGTTGCCGAATCCGCCATGACCATGGCCGTCGAAACGCTGCTGCGCATACACATAGGTCGAACCGGCGATGGCGAGAGCTGCCGTCGCGGCAATCACTGGCTTGAGCATGTCATCCTCCACAGATGTCGGGTGTGTAGATAATGGACCCGGTCTGTGGCGATTCAAGTTAAGCTTTGGAAAGACAGAGCAACTTGAAGCATTACGGCGTTGTAATCTTGGGCACAATCTTGGCGCAACAAAGTAATGTTAAAGTACTTGTTCGTATAACTCCAGCTTGCGTTGCAACGACTTGAGAAATGACGTTTCAGCGCAAAATCTGCTGTAGAAAAAGCTTGGTGCGTTCATGTTGTGGCGCGGTGAAAAAGCCTTCCGGCTTGTTGATCTCGACGATCTGTCCGTCGGCCATGAAGATGATCCGGTCGGCGACCTGCCGGGCAAAACCCATCTCGTGCGAGACCACGAGCATGGTGATGCCGTCGGAGGCCAGCGCCACCATGGTGTCGAGAACTTCCTTGACCATCTCCGGATCGAGCGCGGACGTCGGCTCGTCGAACAACATGATGTTCGGATTCATGCAGAGAGCGCGCGCGATCGCGACCCGCTGCTGCTGTCCGCCGGATAAAGTCGCCGGATATTTCTGCGCCTGGTCCGGAATCTTGACCCGCTCCAGAAATTTCATGGCCAGCGCTTCGGCATCCTGTTTCGGCATGCGGCGCACCCAGATCGGCGCCAGCGTGCAGTTCTCCATGACGGTCAGATGCGGGAACAGATTGAATTGCTGAAACACCATGCCGACGTCGCGCCGGACGGCGACGATCTGCTTGGGATTGTCGGTGAGCTCTATGCCGTCAACGATGACGCGGCCGGTCTGCCAGTCCTCCAGCCGGTTGACGCAGCGAAGCATCGTCGACTTGCCGCCGCCGGACGGACCGCAAATGACAATACGCTCGCCGCGCATCACCTTCAGATTGATGTCGCGAAGCACGTGGAAATCGCCGTACCATTTATTGAGCCCGGTGATCTCGACCGCCACTTCGGGGCGCTGACCGGCTTCGCCGGGATCGTTGGCCATCGTCATCCCTTGCGTCCCGAGCGGCGTGCCAGGCGGCGCTCGACGCGCTGCGCGTAGCGCGACATGCTGTAGCAGCAGATAAAATAGAATATTGCAGCGAAAACATAGCCGGTGACGGAGACAATCGGGCTGGCCCAATTGGGATCGCCGCGCGCCGCTTCGATGGTGCGCAGAAAATCGAAGATCCCGACGACGAAAACCAGCGACGTATCCTTGAAAAGCGCGATGAATGTATTGACGATGTTTGGCAGCGTCACCCGCAACGCCTGCGGCAGGATCACCAGCGCCATCATCCGCCAGAACGGCAATCCCAGCGCACTCGCCGCTTCATATTGCCCGCGCGGGATCGAGGCGAGACCGGCCCGCACCACCTCGGCCATATAGGCCGACGCGAACATCGCAACGCCGATCCAGGCGCGCACGAACTTGTCCGGCGCCAGATATTCGGGAACGAACAGCGGCAGCATGACGCTGGCCATGAACAGCACGGTAATCAGCGGCACACCGCGTACGAATTCGATGAACGACACCGATAGAACCTTGACGACGGGAATTTTCGAGCGGCGCCCCAATGCGAGCAGGATGCCAATCGGCAGCGAAACGACAATGCCGATGGTCGCCAGCACCACCGTCACCAGGACCCCGCCCCACAGGTCGGTTGAAACCCGCAACACGCCGATCGAGGCGACACCGCGAAGCAGGATGAAAGACAGGATCGGCAGCCCGATGAAGAAATAGATCGCGCCCCACCCCCGCCGCGGCGCCGACAGCCACAGCATCCAGCCAATGCCGAAAGCCAGCGCAATGAAGAACAGGTCGACCCGCCAGCGTTCGCCGAGCGGATAAAATCCATAGACGAAATAGGAGAACCAGACCCGGATGAAGGCCCAGCACGCACCCGGTTCCGGATTGCCCGGCGACGCCAGGCAGGCGGTGCGGTCGGCGCCCGACCATGTCGCGTCGACGATCAAAAATCTTATCAGCGGCGGCACGACCCAGGCGATCAGAAGCACGCAAAAGAGCGTCAGGATGCAATTGAGCGGCGACGAGAACAGATTTGCACGGAGCCAGCCGACGGCGCCGGATCGGGTCAGCGGCGGCGGCGAGCGTTCCGCCGGCGTTGTGCGCAAAAAGGATGGCGAGGTGTCGGCGGCCATGCTCATCGCCGTCACCGTTCGACCAGGGCGACCGAACGCCCGTAGAGATTCATCAAAAACGATGTGGCCAGGCTGATCGAAAGATATACGGCCATCGTGATCGCAATGACCTCGACCGCCTGCCCCGTTATGTTCAAGACGCTGCCGGCAAAAACCTGCACCAGATCGGGATAGCCGATGGCGACGGCCAGCGAGGAATTCTTGGTCAGGTTGAGGTATTGGTTGGTCAGCGGCGGCACGATCACGCGCATCGCCTGCGGCACCACGATCAGGCGCAATGTCGTCGATGAGCGCAGGCCCAGCGCCTGCGCAGCCTCGACCTGACCCGCCGAGACCGACATCACGCCGGCGCGCACCACTTCGGCGATGAAGGCGGCGGTATAGACCGATAACGCGATCAGCAACGCGGCGAACTCGGGAAGAATTTCGAGGCCGCCGCGGACATTGAAACGGCCCAAATCGGGATTGTGAAACGACAGCGGGAACCGAAACAGCACAAAGGCAGCGAGCGGCAGACCGACAATTGCACCGAGCGACGGCCAAAGCGTGCGGACCGGCGCGCCGGTCCGCTCCCGCAGCCGCCGCGCACGAAAGTGCAGGACGATTGCGGCGATGACGCCAATCAGAAATGCGATGAGCACGGCGTCGAACCGCTCGCCGAATTCCGGCCGCGGCAGGAACAGCCCGCGATTGTTCAAATAGCCGCCGAACGGCAGCGTGACGCTGCCGCGCAACTCCGGCAGCGATTTCAGAACGGCGTTATACCAGAACAGGATTTGCAGCAGTAACGGGATGTTACGGATCAGTTCGACGTAGCCGCCGGCAAGCCGCGCCACCAGCCAGTTTCGCGACAGCCGCGCCAGCCCGACGACAAAACCAAGGATTGTCGCCAGCACGATGCCGAGCGCGGACACCAGCAAGGTGTTGAGCAGACCGACCCAGAAGGCACGGCCGAAAGTCGATGTGCTCGATGAGTAACTGATCAGCGTCTGGCTGATATCGAAACCGGCGGTGTTGTCCCAGAAGCCGAAACCATGGGCGATATTGGCGCGCGCCAAGTTTACCGCCGCGTTGTAAGCGGCGTCGCCGGCCAGCGCGACGACGATGAGGACGAGCAACGCCTGCAGTGCAATGCTGCGGATCAGGCCGTCATGCCGTTGCGGCGGCCGAGCGACATCAGTCATCGGCACTCACCGGGCCGGCCCGCAACGCTGGCGGGCGGTTGAATTCCGGAACCTAGCGAACTGGAATTCCGTATTGCAGACCGCCCTTGGTCCACAGCGCATTGAGCCCGCGCGCGATCTTCAAGGCCGAGCCCTGGCCGACGGTGTTCTCGAAGCTCTCACCGTAATTACCGACCGACTTGATGATCCGCACCGCCCAGTCATTGGTGAGGCCCAGCAATTCGCCAAACTGGCCCTCGACGCCGAGCAGCCGCCGGATTTCCGGATTGGCGGATTTCATCTGCTCGTCGAGATTGGCCTTGCTGACGCCAAGCTCCTCGGCGTCGACCATGGCGTAGTGCACCCACCGCGCCAGATCTTCCCACGCATCGTCGCCCTGACGCACCGCCGGGCTGAGCGGCTCCTTGGAGATGATCTCGGGCAATATGATGTTGTCGTTCGGATTGCTCAGCAGCACGCGCTCGCCGTAAAGGCCGGAAGAGTCCGTCGTGTAAGAGTCACAGCGGCCGCTGTCGTAGGCCTTTATCGCTTCGTCGGCCGTCGCGAACGTCACCGATTTGAGCGACATGTGATTGGAGCGGAAGAAGTCGGCGAGATTGAGCTCGGTCGTGGTGCCCTGCTGCACGCAGACCGATGCATCGTTGAGCTCGAGCGCGGAGCTGACCTTCAGCGCCTTGTGCACCATGAAGCCCTGGCCGTCGTAATAATGGACCGCCGCGAAATCGACGCCCAGCGTCGTGTCGCGGGACATCGTCCAGGTCGTGTTACGCGACAGCACGTCGATATCGCCCGACTGAAGCGCGGTGAAACGGTTTGCCGCCGTCAGCGGCACGAACTTGACCTTGGTCGGATCGTTGAAAATGGCCGCAGCGATGGCGCGGCAGTAATCGATGTCAAAACCAGTCCAGTTGCCCTGTGCGTCGGGCATGCCGAACCCGGCGAGGGTGCCGTTGGCGCCGCAGACAAGCTGGCCGCGGTCCTTGACCGCCTTCAGGGTCTGCGCGCTGGCCGCATGGGCCGCGAACACGAACATCGTTGCAATAGCAAATGCCGTAGCTAAGCGTTTCATGATCAGGCCTTTCAGCATGAATGGCGCGCCAGAACCCCAGTGCCGCGGCACGCGTAAAGGAACCACATCTGAGAACGATCACGCTGCAAGGTCAAGGGGTTGACGACCGCGCAGCCTGCCGAGGTAATGGCGTAATGATTGGCGAATACAGCACCCAAGAGACACCGGTATGAACGACAATACAAGCGGCCGCAATTCGCCGCCGGCGCCACCGCGCCACCCGGACACGCGCCTGGTCACCGCGGGACGCGACCCCAAGGCCAACCACGGCTTCGTTAATCCGCCGGTCTATCACGCCTCGACCGTCCTCTACCCGTCGGCCGAGGATTTCGTCGCCCATCGTTCCCGCTACCAGTATGGCCGCCGCGGCACTCCGACCACGGAAGCGCTCGAAAGCGCGCTGCAAGACCTCGAAGGTCCGAACTGCGCCGGCGTTGCGCTGCTGCCGTCCGGACTCGCCGCCATCTCGACCGCGCTGCTGTCGGTCGTGAAGGCCGGCGATCACATCCTGGTCACCGACAACGCCTATGGCCCGACCCGCAATTATTGCGAAGGCATTCTCAAACGGCTCGGCGTGACCACGCGCTATTTCGATCCGCTCGCAGGGCCGGAGATTGCCGCGCAGTTCCAGCCGAACACGGCCGCCATTTATCTGGAATCTCCCGGCTCACTGAGCTTCGAGATACAGGACATCGCGACGCTCGCGAAAGTCGCCCATGAGAAAGGCGCGATCGTGCTGATGGACAACACCTGGGCCACGCCGCTGTACTACCGCCCGCTCGATCACGGCGTCGATCTCGCGATCCAGGCCGGCACCAAATATATCGGCGGCCATTCCGACGTCATGCTCGGCACGGTGTCGGCCAACAGCGCAACAGTCGAGAGCCTGAAAAATACCGTGTTCCTGAGCGGCCTATGCGAGGGACCGGACGACGTTTATCTCGGGTTGCGCGGACTGCGCACGCTTTCGGTCCGGCTGGAGCGGCACTTCAAATCCGGCCTCGCCATCGGCCGCTGGCTCGAGCAGCGTCCGGAAGTCTTGCGGGTGCTGCATCCGGCGCTGGAGAGCGATCCGGGCCACACGCTGTGGAAGCGCGACTTCACCGGCGCATCGGGATTGTTCAGCATGGTGCTCAAACCGGTGCCGCAGAAAGCGGTCTACGCGTTCCTCGACACATTGGAACTGTTCGGTATCGGCGCATCCTGGGGCGGCTATGAGAGCCTGGCCACTCCGTTCGACTGCGCGCCGGTACGCACCGCGACGCAATGGCAGCCGGGCGGCCCGACGGTGCGCTTTCACATCGGTCTCGAAGCCGTCGAGGATTTGATCGCCGACCTCGAACGCGGCTTTGCCGCGTTCGCCGCAGCCGCCCGCTGACCGTCAGGCGGCGGCGGTGGTCTGCTTGCGCTCGCGCAGCACGAAATAAAGATTGCGCAGATACACGAACACGCCGAACGCCTGGCCGGCGATAAACACCGGGTCCTTGCGGTACAGCGCGTAGACCAAAAGCAGCAAGCCGCCGGCAATGGAGAACCACCAGAATGCCAGCGGAATGACGCTGCGCCCTGCCCGCTCCGAGGCGAGCCACTGCACCAGAAAGCGCATGGTGAACAGGCCCTGCGCCGCAAATCCAAGCACGACCCACCAGTCGAGATTGGTGACAAAGACGTCGTGCAGATAACCGCCGACCGCATGCGCCAGATCAATGAGCAAGGGTTACCTCCTGCGCGTCCGGGACGCGTTTCTTGCGGCGAATAAGCCACCACACGCCGGCGAGGTCGAGGATGCCGATCCAGAGCCGGTCAAAAAATCCGTAGTTCGACGTGCCGCTCCGCCGCGGACGATCGACGACGTCGACATAGCCGATCGCGAGCCCGTCGCGCCGGATCAGGGCCGGCAAGAACCGGTGCAGCCCGTCGAAGTACGGCAACGCCAGAAAAACGTCGCGGCGGAAAGCCTTCAGGCCACAGCCGGTATCGCGCGTGCCATCTTTGAGAACGGCGCTGCGCACCGCATTGGCGATGCGCGACTGCAGCTTTTTGAACCCGGTGTCCTTACGGCCAAGGCGCTGCCCGGCCACCAGGCCGCATCGCGCTCCGCCCGCCTCAAGCGCAGCAATGAGCGCCGGGATGAACGCCGGATCGTTCTGGCCGTCTCCGTCGAGCGTCACGACAACCGGCGCGCGGGCTGCAGCGACACCGCTGCGCACCGCAGCCGACTGGCCGCAGGATTGTCCGTGCCGGATCTGCCGCAGCCAGGAGTGTTGCGCCATTAGCGCGCGCAACTCGTCTTCCGTCGCATCCCGGGAGCCGTCATTGACGTAAACGATCTCGAAGGCGTGGCCCGCAAGCGCGGCGGCGATCTCGGCGATCAATGGCGCGACGTTGCCGGCTTCGTTGCGCACCGGCACGACCACGGAGATGGCGGGATCGGGCCCGTTGCTCAGCGACATGCCGGAAGCTTCTAAAGCCCATCCGGCATCGGTTCAACTGGGCGGAATCCGAGGCTTTTCAACGGGTTTTCGCCGGGTGAGGCTGTCGCGAAGCGCCGCGACGATCCGACTGAACGATGGCCCGGCAAAGGCGTGAAGGTCGACCGGCGAGAACAACAGCCGCCGGGCGGCAAACCAGCGCCGCGTCAGTTCGGCGCCCACCACCCCGACCAGCGCGCCGGCGATCACGTCGCTCGGATGATGCGCGATGACCACGACCCGGCTGAACATGATGATGACGGCGTAGATCCACAAAACACCGCGCGCCCGCGGCCAGATCGCCCCGATGGCAATCGCCACTGATGCCGCGGTGGCGGAGTGGCCGGACGGCATACTGGCGTATTCCGGCTTCCAGACCAACGGCATGTAAGCAAACGGATCATCGTGCCCGCCAACATAGGGCCGCGCGCGGCCGATCAGGCCTTTGACCACGGTGACGAACAGCCCCGGAATCGCGATGGCCAGAAACAGGAATCCAAACCGCACGGTGAGCATGGCCAACACCGCCCGCGTCCCCAGCGACAGCGTTCGCGATGTCACCGCGGCGAGGAACAGCAGCACGAAGCCGAACGGAAACAGAAACCAGCCGGAGAGTCCGTAATCGGTAATCCGCTCGAAAAGATCATTGAACCAGTGCGGCAATCCACGCGCCCAGTTGCTGGCTGCCGCATCAAGGACGACCATCGACGTGACAATCGCAACGAGCGCCACGGCGGTTGCCACGAACAGTCCGGTTTTCGGCGGAACGAGTTTCGCCGTTGGCGGGCGGCACAAGACGCGCCACCATTGCGCAAGATTGCCCAGCACGTTACGCGGCCGTTGGCGCCGTCATGGCGCGCTTGCGGATTGAAACACCGCGATGTTGATCCGCTGCCCGCGGCTGATGTTGTAGCCCTCGACATTGGGCCCGCGTTCGTAACGCAGCCCGATCGCCTCGGCGCGCAACGCGAATGTGCGTTCCTGATGTACTTCGATGAAAGCAAAGCGGCAGGAGCCGCGCAGCAGGAAATCTGCCGCGCTCGACGCATCGATCATACGGGTGTCGGTGCCGGCGAGGAAAACCAGACTCGGCTCTTCATAACCGGCGCTGGCGGCAATGGGATCCTTGCAATTCGCGTTATGCAGAATTTTGGCGAGCGTCACGCTCGGAAATACCGGCTTGAGCCACGGCAGCGTTATCGAAAACACGCCGATCGCCAGAAGGATGCCGCTTCCCGTCGCCCGCAGCATCGACAGTTCGGCGCCGTCCGGCTCGTAAAGCACCCACGCGAACAAGCCGCAAACGATGGCGACAGCAAAAAACGGCCAGGCCGGGATTGCGGGGTCGCGGGCCAGAACGATCGCAAGCGTGACGGCCGCCACGCTGAGCAGGATCGGCCCGATAAACCACCACACTGCGCCGCGCACCAGCCAGGGCCGGCGCGACAGCACCTTCGATTCAACGGCGCCGGCGATGAGAATGGCGATTGCCGGATAGAGCGGCAGCACATAGTGCGGCAGCTTGGTCACGACCAGTTCAAACACGATCCAGGACGGCACCAGCCATGCCAGCAAGAATTTGGCGGCGGGCTCCCGGCGCACCGCCCACACCGCGGGCGCGGCCATCGGCGCGAGGATCGAGCCGGGATAAAACGTCACAAAAAACAGAAAAAAATACAGGCTGGGCGGCCCACCATGCGCATCCTGTCCGCTGGCAAGTTTCGACAGCATGTCATTGCCGACCGAGCCGACCAGAAATGCATTTCCGACCCGCGCATAGATCAGCACGAACCATGGCAAGACGATCAGCAGCAGCCAGCAAAAGCCGGTCAGCGGACGGAGCGCCAGCAGCCAGCGGCCCGACCGCTCCATGATCGACAGGATCACAGCCGGAAACCCGACGATCATCAGGTTGACCGGACCTTTGATGAGAATGCCGGCGGCAAGCGCAGTCCAGAACACCAGCGGCAACAGCCAGCCGACCTGGGCCCGCCCGGCATCGCGCGGCGCCATATACGCACGCGCCAGAACGCTCATCGCGGTGACGATCGTGAACAGCAGCATGGCATCGGTTTTGGCGAGCCGCGCCTCGCCCGCGAGAAGCATCGAGGTCGCCATCATGAGCGACGCCAGGAAGGCGCCGCGGCGGCTGACAAACACCAAGCCACACCAGTACGTCGCCAGCACCGCGCCGATGGCGCCGATCAAGGACGGAATCCGATAGAGCCAGATCGTCGTTTGCGCGTCGTGAATGCCTAAGGCCTCGCCGGTCTTCACGGCGGCGGCCTGCAGCCAGTAGATACCGACCGGCTTGCGGTAACGGACATCATCCTGATAGCGGATGTCGACGTAGTCGCCGGTCTCGATCATCTGCTTGGTCGCTTGCGCGAAATAAGCTTCATCGCGATCGACCGGCGGGATCTGGAAAAATCCGGGCAGGAAAAGGCACAGCGAGATCAGCAGCAATACGCCCAGCGCGCGGCGGTGCGACGCCGCGACAAAATCAAGGAGCGAGCCGAGGCCGTTGGCCGGCCAGGGAAATGCCGCGCTGCTCATACTCATGCCGTGTCGTTAAGCCCTCAAACGCGGGCGACCATAGAGAAATCCCCGGTGCCGGGAAAGCGCCAAGCGGCCTCAAAGGCCTATTGAGCGGAGCCTGCTACAGGTCTGTTTTGACAAGGAGAATTCGTACAGTTCGCGCTGACGGTGCGGACAATTCCGCGCAGTGCCGATGCGTCATCCACCCGCACCGTGACGCTGTCCATGCTGCCTGCGGAGTTGATCACCGTGACCCGGGAAAATCCCGGCCCATCGGGTTTGAACGACAATGTGCCGGCGCGCTGGTCGACGGGAGCACCGTTCACCAGAACGGTCAGCGGCGCGACCGCACCGGTGACTTTCAACGGCACCGTATCCGCGCCGCCATGCACCATATCGAGCCGCGCGCCGTCCGGCGGATAGAGAATATGCAGCGACGCCTCTGCCGCTTCGCCGCCGAAGCGGCCTGACTGGAAGTGTTTAAGCGGCGCCGGCAGTTTCGCACTCGTCGTCACCAGCACGCCCTTGGGCGCACGCGGCAACGCAGCCGGAGTGCCCAGGCGCGCAAACGCATCGAACAGAATGGGCGCCGCCGCCTGACGTCCGACAAGACCCGGCACCGGAGCACCATCGGGACGGCCAACCCAGACGCCGATCGTGTGCTTGCCGTCGAAGCCGATCGACCAGGCGTCGCGGTAGCCGTAGCTCGTGCCGGTCTTGTAGGCGATGCGTCCGGCGACGCCATTTTCCGGCGGCGGCGAGCCGAGCAGCACGTTGTCGACATACCAGGCGGCGACCGGATCCATCAGGCGTTTTGCCTGCGGCACGTCGCTGGCGGTTCGTTCGACGAGCGGCAAAGTCGTGCCGAGCCGCGCCAGCCCGGCGTAGAGCATGACGAGATCGGAAAGCTTTATGCCCGCGCCACCGAGCCCGATCGCCAGCCCCGGCGCCTCTCCCGCCGGCAGCACCAGCGAAGCTCCGGCCTGCGCGATTTGCGCGGTGAGCCGATTGGGACCGACCATGTCGAGCACCGCAATCGCCGGAACGTTGAGCGACTGTTGCAACGCCTTGCGAACGGTCACCGTGCCCTGGAACGTCGAGTCGAAGTCTTTCGGCGCGTAGCCGTTGTAGCTCACCGGCCGGTCATCGATCAGCGTCTCCGGATGGATGAAGCCATCCTCGAAACCAAGGCCGTAGATAAAAGGCTTCAGCGTCGAACCCGGCGAGCGCAGCGCCTGAGTCATATCGACCTGCCCGGCGCGGCGGGGATCGAAATAATCCGGCGAGCCGACACGCGCCAAAATCTCCCCGGTCGCGTTGTCCACCGCCAGGATGGCCAATGACACGCCCGGCCCGAGCGCGGTCACCAAAGCCCGCTCGCGGTCGCGCGCCAGGGCTTCAAGATTCTTCTGGATCGCGGCATCGATGGTCAGACGATGCTCGCGTACATCCGGCGATCGCGCCACGGCATGATCGGCGGCGTGTGGCGCGAGCAGCGGCATCGCATAGCGCGCGCTCGGCGAAGCCTCAGCCTTGGCCAGCGCGATCTCGTCGGGGGGCACCAGGCCGGCCGCGGCAAAACGATCGAGAACCCGGTCGCGCGCAGCGCGCGCGACGTCCGGCGCGCGATCGGGCCGGCGTAGCTCGGGCGATTGCGGCAGCGCCACCAGGAGCGCGTCTTCACCCAGCGTCAGTTTCTTCGGCTCCTTACCGAAATAGGCCAGCGCCGCGGCGCGGATACCTTCGATGTTGCCGCCATACGGCGCGAGTTCGAGGTAGAGCGCGAGCACCTGATCCTTGGTCAGCGCCCGCTCGAGCTCGATGGCGCGCACGACCTGGCGAAGCTTTGCCGAGAACGTCCGGCTGCTGCGCGGCTCGAGCAGCCGCGCCACCTGCATGGTCAGCGTCGAGCCGCCGGACTCGATATGCCCAGTGCTGACCAGCTGGAAGGCTGCACGCAGCATCGCCAGCGGATCGACGCCATGATGGCTGCGGAATCGCTTGTCTTCATAGGCAAACAGCACGTCAAAGAAACGCGGATCGACGCCGCCGACCGTCTCGGGCAGCCGCCAGCGGCCTTCGCTGGTGGCGTAAGCCCGCAACAGCCGCCCATTACGATCAAGCACGGTCGACGAGAATTCAAGATTCCTGCCGAGCGGCGGCGGACCGAGCGACTTCACCCACCACGCCGCACCACCCACCGCCGTCAAAACGACGAGGGATGCCGCGGCCACGGCGTGGCGCATGCGCATCATTTGCCGGCCGTCACTTCGACGTTGCCGGTGTCACTGCGGCCGTAACGGTCCGGCCGGTACATATCCTCGACGCTGGCCTGCGGGCGGATGTACTGACCCAGCGACACCGCGCGAACGACATAGGCCACGGTGAACACGGCCGGATCGCCACGCTTGCGATCGAAGGCCGCGGTGAACCGGTCGTCGCGGAACTCGGTGTTGACCGGTTCAACCGCGTCGGTGATCCACGGCAACGTGCCGGTATCGCCCGACGAGACCAGGTGCGGATTGTCGATCTCGAACCCGGCCGGCAGATAATCGGCGACGATAACCCGGCCGAATTGCGGCTGCGCTTCGGTGATTTTCAGCACCACCACCAGCTTGGTGTTCTGCTTGACGTGGGCCGGATCGACCGCATCGCCATCGAGCGTGAAGGTCTGCCGCTCGATCTTGAAGCCGTTCGACGCCGCAGGCTCCGGCGTTACCGGCGCTCCGCTGACGGTGACGACCGCGCGCACGTCATTGCTGCCCTGGTTGGTGACACGAACCGGGTCCCGCAGATCGCCGGCCCGGATCGTCCGGTAGACCGGCTTCTGCGTGGCGCTGCCGTTGACGTCGAGCGACAGGTTGGCGGCGTCTTTCGCCATTGCGCTTGCCGCAAGCAGCAGCCAGGCGTCTTCCTGGGTCGAGGTCGGGCGCAATTGAGCGCGCGCGGCCTCAACACGCTGGACGGCGGCCTGCACGGTGGCCGGTGCGGCGCCGCTTTCGGACGCCAGCGTCACGATTGCCGCGGCATCGCGCAGCGTCGAGCCGTAGTCCGCCCCATACGCGAAATCGTCCGGCTTGGTGCCAAGCGCCGACAGCGCCGCGGCATAGACCTTCTCGGCCCGCGCCCGGTCGCCCATCAGCGCCAATGCCGCGGCCACCTGCGCTTTCGCAATCGGCGTCGTCAGAAGTGTCGAGCCGCGCGTCGGAGAGGTAACGCAGATCGCCGATCGGCGCGGCGCCGTTGCGCGCCAGCACATAGAGCGCATAGGCCAGACCCGTACCGCCATCCTTGGTCGGTTCGGTCGTCGACGACACGACGTTGCGCAACCGGTCAAGCGCGAGCTTGAAGCCGGTCTCCGGCACCGCGAATTTCTTCTCCCGTGCGCGGGTAAGGAACTCGGTGATGTAGGAGTCGAGCCACAGATCGTCGCCGCCGACGCCCCACAGACCGAACGAGCCGGTCGAGTCCTGCCGCGTCAGCAGCGCCTCGATCGATTCACGGACCCGCTGATCGGCATTGCTGTTGAGCGCAAGGTTCGCTTCGCTGGCGAGCTCGCTGACATAAAGCAACGGCAGTGCGCGGCTGGTGATCTGCTCCGAGCAGCGGTACGGATAACGGTCGAGTGCGGCCAGCAGGCTGGCGGCATCGAGCGCCACTGAAGAACCGACCGAGATCGAGACCGCACCGGTGCCCGGCACTAGGTCGGCGAACATGTCGTTCGACACCACCAGACTGTCGCCCTTGGCGAGCGACTTGACGGTGCGGCGGGCTAGAATTTGCGCCGGCGACCGCACCGGGAGCGTGTAGCTCCGCTCGAGCGCAAAGCCTGCCGGTCCGTTGACGCTGATTTTGACGGTCCCGTTTCCGGCTGCGCTCGCCGTGATCGGCACCGTCAGCGCGCCGCGCTCCTTGGCCTTCAATGCCAGGGTTTGCGTCGCGCCGGCGCCGGCCACGACGGCATCCGCGGTCGAAACGGCAACGGTGTAATTGCCCGCCTGCCCTTCCACGTTGTCGAGATCGAGATGCAGCGATGAACGGTCGCCCGGCAGCAGGAAGCGCGGCAGCGTCGCCGTCAGCACCACCGGATCGCGCACCGTCACATCGGCCGATGCCTGACCGATCCGGTCCTTGCTCCACGCCACCGCCATGACGCGCACGGTGCCGGCAAAGTCCGGAATGTCGAATGAAACTTGAGCGGTGCCATCCGCTCCGACATTGACGATGCCGGAGAACAGCACCATCGGCGGTCCGCTCGGCGGGTTGCCTTGCAACTCCGCGCCTTCGTCGCCGCCGGTGCGGATCTGGCCGCGGGTGCCTTGCATACCGTCGATCAGATTGCCGTAGAGATCGCGGATTTCCGCCGACAGCGCGCGCTGCCCAAGGTAGTAGTCGCTGGCCGAAGGCGGCTTGTAGTTGGTCAGGTTGAGGATGCCGACATCGACCGCTGCAACGGTGATCCTTGCCTCCTCGCCGGCTTTCAGCCCGTCGATCTTGACCGGGATTTGCAGCGCCGTATTCGGCCGCAGCAGCGCCGGCGCTTTTAGATCGACCGTCAGCGTCTTCGCCGCACGATCGATCGAAAACCATTGCACGCCGATGGCGCGGCCCGGCATCCGCTGCGCCGGCTCGTCGAGCGGACGGCGCAGCGTCGCGACGATATAGGCGCCGGAGCCCCAATCGGCGCCGACCGGGACTTTTATTTGCGCGACGCCGGCCTGCTTGACGTCCGCCGTCTGCGTCGCCAGCAGCTTGTTGCCGATCACATTGAGGGTGAGCTTGCCGGCGGTGCGTGCGGTGACCGCGACCGTCATGGTATCGCCCGGCCGGTACTCGCTCTTGTCGAGCGCGGTTTCCAGCATGTCGGGCGTATCGGCGCTGGCGTCGACGTACCAGCCGGAGTCGAACACGGCCGAGCTGGTCGTGCCGTTCGCGCCGGGGCTCGAGACGTTGAGCTGGTAGCGGCCGAAAGTCACCGGCAGCGAGATGCGGCCCGGCTTGTCCGGCGTCGCGTCGATATTGCCGTCGGCGATGCGTGTCGTGGTCTTCACCGGCTCGAAATGCCAGTCGTTGTCGCGCTTGTAGAACTGGTAGTGCGTGCTGATCTTCAGCAGTTCGTAGTGCAGTCCGCTTTGCGCGACCGCCGTGCCGTTCGGCGCGACCATCGCCACGTCGAACGTCGCATTGGCGCCGTCGCCAAGCGAGCGGCCGCTGAACAGCGGCTTGATGCCAATCATGTTGCCGCTCGCCGTAACCGGCAACGTAACAGTGTGCTCCACGGCACGTCCGCCCGGCTCCGCCATGCGCACGGCGATTTTGGCTTCGAGCGGTCGCGTGCTCGACGGCAGCTTGTCGATCGCCACGTTGAAGCTGGCTTTGCCTCCATCGTCGGTCGTCGGCAGGTCTTCGAGCGGTTGCTGCACTGCCTGGACATCTTCGTCGGCGAGACCGAACCGATAACCGGGAAAGCCGCTGCGCTCCTTGGCCACGCCGATCGTCATGTCACCTTCAAGGTCGAGGCCTGAAGCGGGCGCGCCGTAGAGGAAACGGCCGGCGACGTTGAACGAGGCCGGCGATTTTTGCGAAATGGTGCTGCTGGTGGCGTTCAGATCGAACTCGATCCGGTCCGGCACATAGTCCTCGACCAGAAATGTCGTCTCGCCGACCGGCGGACGCTTCGGGTCGGTAAAGGCGCGCACATGCCAGGTCCCGGTCGGAGCGGAGGCCGCCAGCGGCAGCGTCAGCGCGTGGCCGCCGAGACCCTGATCCTGCACCAGCGCGCGCTGGTATTCGACGCCGTCCGGACGCGCGACGATGAATGTCAGGGGCACGTTGGGCGAAGCCGCGCCCTGCGCATCGCGCAACAGGCCGTTGACGTAAGCGGTCTCGCCGGAGCGGTAGACGCCGCGCTCGGCATAAACAAACGCATCGAGCCCGTTCGGCGCCGGGCGGCCGGACACGCCGCGGTCGGTCAGATCGAAAGCCGTCGATGTCAGACTGAGGAACGCATAGTCGCCACCCTTGGCATCGGTGGCCGCGAGCAAGGCCGGCGCTGCCGCCCCCTCGCCTTTGGCGAGACCGGCTTCGAACAGCACGTGGCCGCTGGAATCGGTCTTGCGCGTCGCCAGCACTTCGTTGCCGCGCGAAACAAGCTGCACGTCGATGCCGTTCTTGGCGTCCGTCGTCGCCAGCGAATTGACGAAGACATGGATGCCGTCATTGCCGGAAAACGACGACAGGCCGAGATCGGAAACGATGAACCACTGCGTCGCCAGCGAATCGTAATTGTCGGCGTTCTTCAGTTCCTTCGGCTGCGCCACCATGACGTAGACGCCGGGTTTGAGATCGCCGACCGCCTGATCGACCGGAAATGCCGTGGTCACATCCTGGTTGAGCGGCGAATTGTCGACCGCAAGCTCGCCCTGCCAGACCGATACGCCGCCCGAACTCTTCAGGGTGTCGATGTCATAGGGCGCAAGGCTGCGCTGGAAGTCGGTTTGGCCAAAGCGCGTGCCTTCGATCGTATCGATCAGATTGCGATCGCTGATGCGATAGATTTCGACGGCGAGCGTTTTCGAATTGACGCTGATAACCGGAATGCCGCGCTGGCCGGTCCGCGGCAGCACGTAATTGGTCGTGGAAAAATGCACCGCCGGACGGCGGTCGCGCACGTAAATGGTGAAGTCTTTGGTCTGCGACAGCGTTTCGTGCACGACCGACGGCAGGCCGGCACGCAGCGTCACCGTGTAATCGTTGCCGTGCTGCAGTCCTTCGACGCAAAGTTGCTTTTCGGCGGTCGACAATGCCAGCTTGTCGGTGCCGGCCAAAACGACGAATGGCGAGAAATCGGTGCGCGCCGGCAGATCTTCCGAGAACTGGAAACAGGCGCGCGGCGAAGCAGCATCGGCATCGACGGTGTAGTCGAGCACCCGGAAACCGTATTGCTCCCGCAGCCGCTCGTATTGGGCGCGGATATCAGCCGTCTCGCGCAATTCCAGCGAAAGCCGGAGCGCGTCCAGCGCCGGCCGCCAAATCTGGCGCTGGCTCATGACAGTGCCGAGCAGCGCCAGGCTGTCGGCTTCTTCGTTGCGATTGGTGGTCCGCTGATAGGCGACGTATGCGGCGGTCGACGCCTTCTGCAGCAGCGCCGCCTTCTCATCGTTATTGGCCGGACGGATTTGCATGATGGTCCGGGCCAGCCGCAGCCATGTCGTCGCGTCGTTCGGCTGGGCGGCAACGATCTGGCCGAGCAGCGCCATGCCGTTGCGGAAATCGTTCTTGGCGAAAGCCGCGTCGGCATCCTTGCGGATTTGCACCACCGGTTTGGTCGGCGCGCCGGCGTCGGACTTGATCTGGGCTTCGAGCTGGATCGCGCTATCGGCGAGGTCGTCGTTGGTAAAGGCCTTGTCGGCTGCACGCGCCGAAAAAGACGCAAGAGTCAGCAGCGCAGCCGCGACCATTGCCGCGAAGCTGGCGCGAAAAAGCGCAGACATCGATGAAGTCCTCCCAAGGGTCATCATGATTTGACCCGTTTCGCCGAGTGGAAGCAAAGATCGTGTCGAAGCCGTGGCCGAACGCGCGTTTGAAAACTAAACATTTTGCAACTTTCAGGCCGCGCCCCAGAACGGCGCGGCAAGCACGAACCGCCCGGGAGCGCGGCGGCGTTCTCGGGTGCCCGGTTTAGTTGTCGTGGCCCGGTTTAGTTGTCGTGGCCCGATAAAATGTTCACAGCGGAGTAACCGGCGCGGCGCAATAGACCACGCGTTGCGGCGCGGAATTCGGTATATGCTGTCGGGCACGCGACCCCATAGCTCAGTTGGATAGAGCAGCGGATTTCTAATCCGCAGGTCGCAGGTTCGAATCCTGCTGGGGTCGCCAGTATTTTCAATGGCTTAGAGGGAAAGCGTCATCCAATGAAGGCAGCCTATATCGAAAAATTCGGCGGACCCGAGGTGCTGCAATACGGCGACCTGCCCGACCCCGTCGCCGGACCGGGCGAAGTCGTCGTCGACGTCCATGCCGCGACCGTCAACGCCGCCGACTGGAAGTTTCGCGCCGGCGAGTATGCCCGCCATGCCAACGTCAAATTCCCTCAGATTCCGGGGCGCGATTTTTCCGGCGTGGTCAGCGCGGTCGGCGAAGGCGCCGATCTGAAGGTCGGCGACGCCGTATTCGGCGTCATCGCCGCCGGCAAGGAAGGCACCTATTGCGAAAAGATCGTGATCAAGGCGGACCTGATCGCCAAAAAGCCGGATGCGCTGTCGCACATCAATGCGGCGGCGCTGGCGCTGGCCGGGCTGACGGCGGTCAATTCCATCGAAGACACGCTGAAGCTTAAGCGCGGTGAAACGATCCTGATCCAGGGCGGCGCCGGCGGCGTTGCCGGTTTCGGTATCCAGTTCGCCAAGCATCTCGGCGCCAACGTGATCACGACGACGAGCGCTGCCAATATCGACTATGTGGAAAGTCTCGGCCCCGATCAGGTCATCGACTACAACGCGCAGAATTTCACCCGGGTCGTCAGCGGTTGCGACGCGGTCTTCGATACCGTCGGCGGCGACGTGGCAAAGCAATCGTTTGCCGTGTTGAAGCCCGGCGGCCGCGCTGCTTTCATCGCTTCGGGCATGGAAGCGCCGAAACCCGATCGCAGCGACGTCACCGCGCTGCGCCCGCCGGTGCCGCGTTCGCGCAAGGCCATGGCGCGCGTCGCCGAACTGTTCGTCGCCGGCGCGATCAAGCCGCCCGAGGTCAAGCTCTACAAGCTGTCGCAAGCCGCCGAGGCCCATCAGCTCAGCCAGTCGCGTCACTTCCGCGGCAAGCTGGTCTTTCAGGTCCGGTGACGGCGCGCGTCCCTGCTCGGCCTCATCCTGAGGAGCGCCCAAAGGGCGCGTCTCGAAGGATACGCCGGGAGCACGAGCATGGTTTGAGACGCGGCGCTGTGCGCCGCTCCTGACGAGGTTCAGGTGTCCGCCAGATCAAAGCCGGCGTCGTACTCGTCGCTGCAAAACGGTCCGCCCTGATACCAGTCGGCGATCGGGTCCGGCGCGATATCTTTTTGCGCGGCAAGCGCCTGCGCGGCGAAATCTTCGCCCTTGCCGCTCGGACGATAGCCGTAGCGGAAGGCGGCCTCGTTATCCCACCAGCTTCGCGCATTGTGCGAAGCGCCGAAGAAAATCTCGTAGCGCAGATCGGGGTGCTCGAGACCGATCCGGATCAGCTGCACCAGATCGTCGGGGCTGATCCAGATCGCCAACCGGCGGACGTCGACCGGCGCGTCGGCGAAATTGCCGATGCGGATGCAGGTGACGCGCAGCCCGTGCTTGTAGGCGTAGAGCGAGCCGATAGCTTCGCCGAAGGCTTTGCTCAGGCCGTAGCGGGAGTCCGGCCGTACCGGCTCGTCGGTGCCGATCTTGCGCTGCCGCGGGTAAAAGCCGACGGCGTGGTTCGATGAGGCAAACACCACCCGCTGCACTTTCTTTCGCCGCGCCGCCTCGAACAGATTGTAGCAGCCGACGATATTGGCGCGCAGGATGCGCTCCCAGGATTGCTCGACCAACTCTCCGCCGAGATGGACGATGCCGTCGACGCCATCCACCAGCTTCTCGACCTGCGCGAGGTCGGCGAGGTCGGCCTGCACAAAGGTCTGATGGCTTGCCAGATCGGTCGGCCTGCGAATGTCGCTCCAGCGAATCTCCGGATAGACGCCGTCGAGCAGGCTCCGCAGTCGCGTTCCGATGCCGCCTGCTGCGCCTGTGACCAGAACCGATTTCATAGGCCCTCCCGACGAAGTTATTAGCGACGGCACGCCGCGCGGTGACTATACTGCGGCAAAAATCAAAATTACGGGAGGAAAGTGCCATGAATCGCAGGACTGCCATCAGCCGCAGAACCGCGCTTGGGCTTGGCGCGGCCGGCGCACTCGGCTCTGCACTACCGGCCGTTCCGACACCGGCGCTGGCGCAACAGAAGCTCGCACTCAAGGCGTCCGACGTCCATCCGGAGGGCTACCCGACCGTGGCCGCGGTCGAGAGCCTCGGCAAGAAGCTTGAAGCCGCCACCAATGGGCGGCTCAGCGTGCAGATGTTTGCCGCGATGCAGCTCGGCGGCGAAAAGGAAGCCATCGAGCAGGCGCAGGTTGGCGCCATTCAGTTTGCCCGCGTTTCGGTCGGAACACTCGGCCCGGTGATCGACGATCTCAACGTCTTCAATCTGCCGTTCCTGTTCCGCAACACCGGCCACATGCAGAAGATCGTCGATGGCGACATCGGCACCGAACTGCTCGACAAGGTCACCAATAATGACAAGGCCGGCCTGGTCGCGCTGAGCTGGATGGATGCCGGCGCCCGCAGCGTCTACACCATCAAGAAGCCGGTTCACACCATCGCCGATCTCAAAGGCCTGAAGATCCGCGTCATCGGCAATCCGATGTTCGTCGACATGATGAATGCGCTCGGCGGCAACGGCGTTGCCATGGGCTACGACCAGGTGTTCAGCGCCTTGCAAACCGGCGTCGTCGACGGCGCCGAAAACAACCCGCCAAGCTACGTGTTCGACAATCATTACACTGTCGCCAAATATTTTACCCTGACCCAGCATCTGATCGTGCCGGAAATCCTGGTGTTCTCGCGCAAGACCTGGGACGGCTTGAGCAAGGACGATCAGGCGCTGTTGAAAAAGCTGGGCCGCGAAGCGCAGCTCGAAGAGCGCGAGCTCTGGAACAAATACGAAGCGTCGGCGATGGAAAAAGCCAAGGCTGCCGGCAACGAGATCATCGAGGTTGCCGACAAAAAGCCTTTCCAGGATGCGGTCAAGCCGGTGTGGGACAAGTACGGACCGAAATACGCCGCGATGATCAAGCGTATCCAGGACGTTTCGTGACGCCGTAACCAGACTCCCCCACCTCCGCCCGGAAGAAACGATGGCGCATCTCTATCGCACGCTGATGGACGCGCTCTATCTGGGCTGCGTCGTCTTGGCCGGCTCGGCGTTGGTCCTGATATCGGCGGTGATCCCCTGGGCGGTGTTCACCCGTTATGTGCTCAATAGCGCCGCGTCCTGGCCGGAACCGGCCGCTGTGCTGCTGACGATCGTCGTCACCTTCATCGGCGCGGCGGCTTGCTACCGGCGCCGGCTGCACATGAACGTCTCGTTTTTTGTCCAGTCCTTCCCTGCCCGGCTCCGCGTGATGGCGGAGCTTCTGGCCGAACTTCTGGTCGCCACCATGGCGTTGTTCATGGTGGTCTATGGCGAGAGGCTGGTGGCTGCGACCTGGTACAACTCGATCGCCGATTTCCCGTTTCTGTCGGTCGGCGTGACCTATCTGCCGATCCCGGTCGGCGGCGCAATCCTTCTGCTTTTTGTCATCGAGCGCCTGGCGCTCGGCATGCCGCCCGATCCCGACGCCGCAAGCCAGCACTCTCATTAAGCGCAGCACGCCCCATGGACGTCGCCGTTCTCCTGATCACGATGTTCTTCTGCTTCTTTATCGGCGTGCCGATCGCCTATTCGCTGGCGCTCGCGGCGATTGCCGGCGCGCTGTGGATCGGGATTCCGCTTGAAGCGGTGATGCTGAAAATCTCCGACGGCGTCAGCAAGGTGGCGATGCTGACCATCCCGTTCTTCGTGCTCGCCGGCGCCATCATGGCGGAAGGCGGGATGGCGCGGCGGCTCGTTGCCTTCGCCGACGTGCTAGTGGGTTTTACGCGCGTCCGCGGCGGCTTGTCGGTCGTCAACGTGCTGGCCACGACGTTTCTCAGCGGCATTTCCGGCTCCGCCGTCGCCGACACCTCCGCCATCGGCTCGGTGATGATCCCGCAGATGGAACGGAGCGGCTATCCCCGCGTGTTCGCCACCAACGTCACCATCACCGCCTCGGTGCAGGCGCTGCTGGTGCCGCCGAGCCACAATGCGGTGATCTACTCGCTGGCTACCGGCGGCACGATTTCGATCATCAGCCTGTTCATGGCCGGCGTCGTTCCAGGTCTGCTGCTCGGCTTCTCGCTGGTCGTGCTGTGCCTGGTGATCGCCTATCGCGACGGTCATCCGCGCGGCCAGAGCGTACCGCTTCGCGAAGCCGGCAAGATCACGCTCGACGCGCTGTGGGGCCTGATCACGCTGGGCATTATTCTCGGCGGCATCCTCGGCGGCGTTTTCACCGCGATCGAAGCCGGCGCGGTGGCCTGCGTCTGGGCATTCTTCGTGACGATGTTCATCTATCGCGATTATCGCTGGCGCGACCTGCCGGCACTGGTTCACCGCACGCTGCGGACCGTGGCGATGGTGCTGACGCTGATCGCCTGCGCGTCGAGCGTAGGCTACGTGATGGCGCTGACACAGATGCCGGCGAAGATCACGGCGTTTTTCCTGACGATCTCCAACGACAAATACGTCATCCTGCTGCTGGTCAACGTCATGCTGCTGGTGCTCGGCTGCCTGCTCGACATGGCGCCGTCGATCCTGATCTGCACACCGATCCTGCTGCCGGTAATGATGAATTTCGGCGTCAATCCGGTGCACTTCGGCATCATCATGATGCTCAATCTCGGCATCGGCCTGTGTCATCCGCCGGTCGGCGCCATCCTGTTTGTCGGTTGTGCCGTGGGCAAGACGACGATCGAAGAGGTCATGCGCAAGATCTGGCCGTTCTACGGCGTCATGCTGTTGGTGCTGCTGCTGGTGACTTACTTCCCGGTGATTTCGCTTTGGCTGCCGCACGCGCTCGGCCTGTAGGCCGTCCATTTATTCCGCAAAGTGGGCAAAAAGCCGCTGCATTGCCCGAAAGGCGTACTAGCCGCCCTGCCGCTATGAGAGTATGTTTTCCTACGCGCCAGCAAAAACAGAACAACCATTGGCGGTCCCAAACGGAGGAAACGATGGAAGCCGTTCTGAAAACTCGCCCGTCCCGCCGCAATCTTTTGAAATCCGCCGCGCTTGGTTCGGTTGCAGCCATCGCCGCGCCGTACGTCAAGGACAGCTACGCCGCCGGCTCGCTGTCGCTCGGCGTATGGGACCACTGGGTTCCCGGCGCCAACAACACGCTGACCAAGCTCTGCAACGAGTGGGGCGCGAAGAACAATTGCGAAGTGAAGATCGACTACATCACCTCGCAGGGTGAAAAGGACAAACTGACCGCGGCCGCCGAAGCGCAAGCTGGCACCGGCCACGACATCATGTCCCATCGCGACTGGAATATCCGCATTCATCAGAACGTGCTTGAGCCGATGGATGACATCATCAACCAGTTGACGACGAAATATGGGCCGATCAGCCCGGTCGCCGAATATCTCGCCAAGATCAAGGGCACGTGGCGCGGCATTCCGACCGCGGTCGGCAGCCAGGTGAAGCCGTGCTGCTCGCGCATCAGCTTCTACAAGCAGCATGCCGGCATCGACGTAACCGAATTGTTCCCGGCGGACGAATCCAAGTGGGACAAGGCGAAGACCGACACCTGGACCTGGGATGCCTACCTCGACTCGGCGCAGAAGCTGTTCAAGGCCGGCGTCCCGGTCGGGCTGCCGATGGGGCAATCGAGCGACGCGGTCGACTGGGTCGGCGCGCTGTTCAATTCGTTCGGTGTTGTGCTGGTCGACGCCAAGGACAACATCAAGGTGAATTCCGACGAAACCCGCACCGTGCTGGAATACCTGAAGAAGCTGATGGCGGTGAATCCTCCGGAAGTTTATGCGTGGGATGATGCCGGCAATAACCGCTGGCTGATTTCCGGCAAGGGCTCGGGCATCATGAACCCGCCGAGCGCCTGGGCGGTCGCCAAGCGTGATAATCCCACTGTCGCGGCGGATTGCTGGACCCACCCGATGCCGAAGGGCCCGAAGGGCCGCTTCGTCGGCCAGCTGCCGCAGTTCTACGGACTGTGGAGCTTCTCCAAGAACAAATCGGCGGCGAAAGACCTGCTGCTTTACATTTCGCAGAAGGAAGCCATCGCGCAGCTGGTCCAGGCGTCGTTCGGCTACGACCTGCCGTCGTTCAAGACGATGTACGATCTGCCGACGTGGCAGACCGTCGAGCCGCCGGTGGGCACCGTTTACGGCTACCCGCCGCGTGGCGACGAGCAGACCTCGATCGCAGGCTCGCCCGCCCGGTCCGAGGTCGGCGCCCAGATCTACAACCAGGCGATCAATACCGTGATGGTCGCCAAATTCACGCAGGGCAACGAGAAGCTCGAAGACGTTATCAAGTGGGCGGAGAACGAACTTGAAGGAACGCTCCGCGCTTAAATAACCACGATTTGCCCGATATTGCCGGTGCCGGCCTTGGGGGGCCGGCATGGGTCTGACGCGATGGGAGGCTGATCCAAAAGGATCAGCGGCGTGAAATGGCAGATACCGTCCAGACATGGTCGTCCGGGCTGCACGGCGCCGGCGCGCAATCGTCCGCAAGCCAGAACCTGCGGCAGTTCATGCGCCGGCGGTCGACCATCGCCTTCCTGATGTGCCTGCCGCTGATCCTGATCATCTCCTGCCTGGTCATCTATCCGGCGTTCTATTCGATCTATCTGTCGATGCTGAACAAGGCGCAGACGCGTTTTATCGGGCTCGGCAATTTCCAGTTTCTGCTGTCGCGCGATGTGTTCCGGATGGTGGTCGAACAGACCGCGATCTTCGCGCTCAGCGCCGTGTTCTTCAAGGCGCTGATCGGGCTGATCACCGCGCACCTCATCAACAATCTGCCCGCCAAGGGGCAGCGCAAATGGCGCGGCATGCTGCTGGTGCCGTGGGTCATTCCGCTGGCGCTGTCGTCGCTCGGCTGGTGGTGGCTGTTCGATCCCACCCACTCCGCCTTCAACTATGTTCTTGAAAGCCTCGGCTTCAAGGAAATCCCCTGGCTGAGCGATCCCTATTGGGCGCGTTTCTCCGTGATCCTGGTCAATGTCTGGTACGGCGCGCCGTTTTTCCTGATCATGTATCTGGCCGCGCTCAAATCGGTGCCGGAGCAACTCTACGAAGCCGCCTCTATCGACGGCGCCAATGCCTGGCAGAAGTTCGTGCACATCACCTTGCCGATGATGCGCAACATCATCGCCATCACCGTGCTGTTCTCACTGATCGTCACCTTCGCCAATTTCGATATCGTGCAGATCATGACGTCAGGCGGCCCGCGCAACATGACGCACGTGTTCGCGACCTATGCCTTCATGCTCGGCATCCGCTCCGGCGATCTACCGCTCGGCGCCGCCACGTCGCTGTTCATGTTCCCGATCCTCGGTATCGCTGCGGTGCTGATCCTGCGCGGCGTGCGCAAGCGCGGCAGGGAGATCGGATGAGCACGGCTGCAGCCACCACGCCGGCCGGACGCAGCATCCGCCTGCGCGGCAGCCTCAGCCGCAATCGCCGCTGGGCCTTGATCACGTCCTACGTGTTCCTCGTCGTGTTCGCGATCTTCTTCCTGATTCCGCCGTATTACATGGTCGTCACCGCGCTCAAGAGCGACGCAGAGGTGGCGCACATGGCGACCAATCCGTGGATCATCGCCGACGGCGTCACGCTCGATCAGTTCAAGATCCTGCTGACGCAGACCGACTTCCTGATCTTCTTCAAGAACACCGTCATCGTGACCGTGAGTGTCGTCGCGATCACCATGGTCGTGAGCGTGCTCGCGGCATTCTCGCTCGGCCGCATGAAATTCTGGGGCTCGAGCATCCTCGCGACCGGCATTTTCCTGACCTATCTGGTCCCCGATACGCTGCTGTTCATCCCGCTGTTTCAGATCGTCAAGGCGGTCGGCCTGCTCAACTCCTACTGGGGCATGATCCTGGTCTATCCGACGCTGACGGTCCCGTTCTGCACCTGGATCATGATCGGTTACTTCCAGTCGATCCCGAAGGAGCTCGACGAAGCGGCACTGATCGACGGCGCCGGCCATATGCAGATGCTGACCAAGATTTTCATCCCGGTGGCGCTGCCCGGCATCATCGCGGCGATGATCTTCGCCTTCACGGTGTCGTGGGCGGCGTTCGTCTATCCGATGGCGTTCTTGTATTCCGCCGACCAGCAGGTGCTCACCGTCGGCACCGTCACCAGCCTGATCCGCGGCGACGTTTACAAATGGGGAATGCTGATGGCCGGCGCGCTGATAGCCGCCGCCCCACCGCTGGTGATCTACGCCTTCCTGATGGACTACTACATTGCGGGACTGACCGCGGGCGCTACGAAAGGCTGACAGAGGGTTCAAGCATGGCGGACGTGTCGTTGCGTAACGTAGTCAAGCGGTTCGACGACGTCGAAGTCGTGCGTAATATCAGCCTCGATATCCCCGACAATGAATTCGTGGTGCTGGTCGGGCCGTCCGGCTGCGGCAAATCGACGACGCTGCGGATGATTGCCGGCCTCGAGGAGATCAGCGGCGGCGACATCTATATCGGCGGCCATGTCGTCAACGACCTGCCGCCGAAAGACCGCGACATCGCGATGGTGTTCCAGAACTATGCGCTCTACCCCCACATGTCGGTGTTCGAGAACATGTCGTTCGGACTCCGGCTGCGTAAATTTCCCAGGGAGGAAATAAAAAAGCGCGTCGATCACGCCGCGCGCATCCTCGACATCACCGAGCTGCTTGAGCGGAAGCCTAAAGCCCTTTCCGGCGGCCAGCGCCAGCGCGTCGCCATGGGCCGCGCCATCGTGCGCAATCCGAAGGTGTTCCTGTTCGACGAGCCGCTGTCGAACCTCGACGCCAAGCTGCGCGTGCAGATGCGCACCGAGATCAAGCGCGTGCACCAGATGGTCAAGACCACGACGATCTACGTCACCCACGACCAGGTCGAGGCCATGACGCTGGCCGACCGCGTCGTGGTCATGAATAGCGGCGTGATCGAGCAGATCGCCTCGCCGCAGGACCTCTATCACCATCCGAAAACGAAATTCGTGGCCGGCTTTATCGGCTCGCCGGCCATGAACTTCCTGCGCTGCCGGGTCGAGCAGAACGGCGTCGGCATGCGCGTGCGGCTGTCCGATAACGTGAGCTTGCCGGTTCCGGAATCGAAATCGGGGCCCTGCAAGTCCGCGATTGGCAAGGAATTGCTGTTCGGACTGCGGCCGGAACACATCACCGAACTGCGGCGCGACGACCAGCAGGGCCAATTCGCCGCAAACCTCGACGTCGTCGAGCCGATGGGCATGGAAACGATGGTCTATTTCACCATCGACGGCCAGGAGGTCTGCGGCCGCGTCGATCCGGGCAGCGCCACCGGGCCGGGCCAGCCCATGAAGCTGTACGCCAACATGGATCACATGCACCTGATCGATCCGCAGAGCGGTGCAGTGCTCTAGATCTTGCTGGACACGGCAAAATAAAGACGCCGGGGCAGTTACGCCCCGGCGTCTTGTTGTGGCTTTCGCCTTACTTCGTGTCGTACTCGGCCGAAATGTCCTTGCCGGTGTAGTCCGGCATCATCGCCGCCGAAATCAGGCTGATAACGGCACACGCCGCGATGTAGATCGCGATCGCATATCCCGACTTATAGGTGGCAAACAGCCAGGTAGCGATGAGCGGTGAAGGTCCGCCGGCGACCAGAGACGCGAGCTGATAGCCAAGCGAAGCGCCACTGTAGCGCAGGCGTGGCGTAAACAACTCGGCGATTAGCGCCGCCTGCGGTCCATACTGCATGTCGTGCGGGATCAGCGACAGCACGATGGCGACGAACACGAGCGCCGGCACCGCCGTATCCACCATGCCGAAGTACAGGAACCCGAATATGCCCATGGCGACGACGCCGATCAGGTACATCTTCTTGCGCCCGATCTTATCCGAGATGTGCCCGGAGAGCGGGATGGTGAAGAACGACACGCAGGCCGCCACCATCACCGCACTCAGGATGAGGTTGCGATCCATCTTCAGCGTGCCGACCGTATAGGCGAACACGAATGCGGTGAAGATGTAGAACGGCGCCTGCTCGGACATGCGCAGGAGTGCAGAGAGGATGATCTCCTTCGGCTGCTTCCTGATGACTTCGAGGATCGGCGCCTTCTCGACCTTGTCTTCGTCGAGCAGTTTCTGGAAGACCGGCGTCTCGAGAATGCCAAGCCGGATCCACAGACCGACGCCCACCAGGATGATCGAGAGCGCGAACGGTACTCGCCACCCCCAAACCAGGAATTGGTCGCCCGACCAAGCACTGAAGGCAATGACTGCAAGAGTCGACAGAAGAAGCCCGCAGGGCACGCCGAATTGCGGCCAGGCTGCCACAAGGCCTCGCTGGTTATGCGTGCGCGACCATTCCATCGCCAGCAGGACGGAACCGCCCCACTCGCCACCGACACCGATGCCTTGCAGCGCCCGCAGGACCGTCAGGATAACTGCGCCCCATATGCCGATATCCGCGTATGTCGGTACAAAGGCAATGAAGAAGGTCGAAAGACCCATGAACAACAGAGTGGCGATAAGAGTCGCCTTACGGCCAATACGGTCGCCATAGTGACCGAAAATGGCCGCGCCTACCGGCCGCGCCGCAAACCCGATGAAATAGGTTCCGAAAGCGAGGAGCGTCGCAGAAAGCGGGTCCTGGTTCGGAAAATAGAGCTTGCCGAACACCAGGCCGGCCGCGGTGCCATAGAGAAAAAAGTCGTACCATTCGATCGCCGTGCCGACTGTCGACGCGATGACAGCTTTGCGAAGCTGCGCGCTGTGTTCGCTGTCGGACAGTGTCCCCGCCGTCGTTGCCATAGCCATTTGGCTACCTCCCCTTTGCGTTTCCTCACGTTTTCAGAGCTGACGTCTTGGCGTCACGTCTCTGACACGGACGATACTGCAAGGGACCGTCAGTGGCTATAGACCTTAAGTCGTGGGGGCGAATGGGGATTTCGGAACCGGCGCACCGGCTCCGGGCACCGCACTATTGCGTGGGCTTGTTCGCCGCCATCACCGTCACCGGCGTGTCGCGATATTCGGCCGCGAACAGGCGCTTCAGGTTGTCGACTTTCGGCAGATCGTTGATCACGATGTACGGATAGTTCGGGTGCAGCACCAGGAAGTCCTGGTGATAGTCCTCGGCCGCATAGAAGCCGTTCAGCGGCTCCAGCTTGGTGACGATCGGTGCCTTGAAGACGTGGGCCTGATCGAGCTGTGCGATATAGGCCTCGGCAACCCGCTTCTGCTCGTCATCGGCGAAGAAGATGGCGGACCGGTATGACGGGCCGCTGTCAGGTCCCTGATAGTTCAGCTCGGTCGGATTGTGGGCGACAGAAAAATAGATCTGCAAAATCTTGCCGTATGAAATCTGCCTCGGATCGTAGGTCACCTGTACCGACTCGGCGTGACCTGTCGTTTCCGTACCGACCATCTGGTAATGCGCCGTCTCTTTCTTGCCCCCCGAATAACCGGAGACTGCCTGGGTAACGCCCTTGGTGTGCTCAAACACGCCCTGAACGCCCCAGAAGCAGCCGCCCGCCAGCACGACCGTCTCAAGGCCGTCGCCGGAGCGTGCCGGCGCGTCTACGGCCGGCGGGGAAATCACCACGGCGGGTTCCGCAGCCCGCGCCAATCCGATTCCAAGTCCAACCAGCGGAATCGCCAGCGCCGCGCCTATACCCGTCCATTTGCTGAAAGCCATCGCTCGTCTCCCGCTTGTCTGCCGGACTTTTAAGATAGCTAGCGTCACACGCGCCAATCACAATTGGCACGGCGCAGGCTCGCTCCAAGCTCACGGGATCGTGTCTACTCGACCGTCTGATAACCGCGAATGACCCGCTCCGAGCCGTAGCCCCAGTAATTCCGCAGCGTATCCGGCCCCCATACTTTTGGAAATTGCGGCCGGTCCTGGTGCCAGGGCCGCGGATCGAAATAGCCGAGCGATTCGTCCTTCATCAGATCCATCTCGCAGAAGAACTCGACGCGGACCTTGTCGGCATTGCGGTGATAGATCGCAATGTTGTGACCGATGATGTGGCGTCCCGGACCCCACACCAGATGGATGTCGTGTTTGGCAAGCGTCTCGGCGGCCCGCTGGATCTCCGCCCAGTCCTTGACCTCGAAGGCGATGTGGTGAAGTTGCGGCTCGGCGTCGTAGACGAAATTCACCGTATGGTGGTCGCTGTTACAGCGCAGGAACGCGAAATCGTCGGCCCGCCAGTCCGAAACGCGGAAGCCCAGCACGTCGCAATAAAACTTCACGATGCTCTGCACGTTGTCGACCCGATAGGCCACATGCCCGAGCTTCAGCGGCGCAATGCCCGCCGTGCCCCCATCGTCCTTGGCAAAGGCATAGTCGGAAAAAATCTCGATCCGGGTGCCCTTCGGGTCGGTGAACACAACCGCCTCGGCGATACCCGGAGAAATCCCGCTGGCGCGCTGGCATTTGACACCGTCCTGCGTGAGCCCGCGCTCGACGTCCTTGAGACCCGTGCCCGGCGCGACCTGGAAGGACAGCGCCGAAAGCGCGTTGATGCCGCCCGGCTCCAGCGCGACGGCTTCCAGCCCGAGCCTCGAGGCGAGATAGGCGCGATCCTTGCTACGTTCCACCAGCGTCAGTCCGATCACGTCGGTGTAATAGGCGATCTGCTGCGCGATGTCGGGCGAACTCAGCGTGGCATGGCCGAGACGTTTGACGCTGATCACCGTCATCCTCCTGACGCAGCCCGCGGCGCGGGCGCATTTCCTGCCGGTTTGACGTAACGGCTTACGGGCCGCCTGAGACCGAGGTTTTCCCGAAGCGTTTTACCCTCGTATTCAGTGCGGAACAGCCCGCGCCGCTGCAATTCCGGAATGACCAGCGCGACAAAATCATCGAGCCCGCCGGGCAGGAACGGCGGCATGATGTTGAAGCCGTCGCAGCCGTCGTTGCGGAACCATTCTTCCATGTAATCGGCGATGGTTTGCGGCGAGCCGCGCACCACCGCCTTGGCGCGCGCGCCGGCGACCCGCGTTGCGACCTGCCGGATCGACAGATTCTCACGGCGCGCCATCGTCGTGACCTGCTCGAAAATCTGCAAACTGGCGTTCGAGCGCGGCAGATTTTCCGGCAACGGTCCGTCGAAGGGATATGGCGACAGATCGACATTGCCGAGCACCATCGACAGGATTTCCCGGGCGACGATCGGATGAATGAGCGAATTGAGCCGCTCGTAATTCTCTTCCGCCTCCGCGTCGGTGCGTCCGATGACGCAGCTCAGACCGGGCATGATTTTCATTTCATCCGGCGAGCGGCCGTAGCCGGCAAGCCGGCCTTTCAGCGTCGTGTAGAATTTCTGCGCCGCCTCAAGGGTCAGCGGCGCGCAAAAAATCACTTCGGCGAACTCCGCGGCGACGCCAATCATGTCGTCGGAGCCGCCGGCCTGCACGATCACCGGATGTCCCTGCGGGCTGCGCGGAATGTTCAGCGCGCCCAGCACCGAAAAGTGCTCCCCCCGGTGATTGAGATCGTGCAGCTTGTCGGGATGGAAGAACCGGCCGGTGTCCTTGTCGCGCACGAAGGCATCGTCATCCCATGTATCCCATAGCCCCAACACCACCCGGGCAAACTCACGGGCGCGCTCGTAACGCTCGCTATGTTCGTAGTGCTTTTCGCGGCTGAAGTTGCGGGCTTCGTTTTCCTGCCCGGACGTCACCAGATTCCAGCCGGCACGGCCGTCGCTCAGATGGTCGAGCGAAGCGAACTTTCGCGCGACATGAAACGGCTCGTTGTAACTCGTCGAAGCGGTGGCAACGAGACCGATATGGCTGGTGTGGGTGGCGAGTGCCGACAGCAGCGTGATCGGCTCGAAATTGGCGATGTATTGGGCCGAGCGGCTCAACGCTTCCATGTGGGCCTGCCGCACCCCGAGGTTGTCGGCGAGGAACACCATGTCGAACTTGCCGCGCTCGGCGGTGCGGGTGATTTCGAGATAGTGCTGGAAGTTGATGCCGGCATCCGCCTGCGCGCGCGGATGCCGCCAGGACGCCACGTGATGCCCGGTCGGATTGAAGAAGGCGCCGAGCCGCATCTGACCTTTGCTGCTCATCGCCTTCCCCTGCCCGACGCCGGCGCGCTATTGCGAGCGCGTACCGCTATTGAGAAGCGGAATGTCGCTCACGGCTTTCGGTGCCGGCAGCGATTGCAGATAGGCGTAGATATCCGTCAGGTCGGCATCGGAGAGGACCTGCGTGCGGAACGGCGGCATCGCGCCGTTTGTGGTATGCACGAACGAGATAAAGGCATCGAGCGGCAATTCCGTCCGCGCGATGACCTTGCCGTTTGAAGTCGCAACCGAACCCTGGCCGTTATAGTCGTGACACTGCCAGCAGCCGTTTTTGAGAAAGGCAGCCTTGCCCTTCGCAGCGTCGCCATCGGCAAGCGCGACGCCCTGACCGGCAACGCTTGCGGCACCGGCGACAAGCAGCGACGCTACGAACAGACGTACAAAGTGCATGTAAATTCTCCTAGCGGGGCTGCGTGACGACGTTGACGAGCGCCGGCTGGCCGTCTTTGACGGCAGCGACGGCTTCCTTGATCGCGGGGCCGAGATCGGCGGGGTCGGTCACCGGACCCTTCGCCCACCACCCCATCGACTTCGCCAGGTCGTGATAGGCGATGTCTGGATTCATGATGCTGGTGCCGATCGGCGCGATATCGTTGCCGATATTGGCGACGCGATTGCGGAAGTTGGACATGCGCTGGATGTGCATGACCTCCTGATGATAACCGCGGTTGTTGTGCATCACCGCCAGCAACGGGATCTTGTGCCGTGCCGCCGTCCACAGCACGCCGGGCGCGTACATCAAATCGCCGTCGGACTGGATCGAGACCGAGAAGCGGCCGAGATCGCGGTTGCCGAGCGCCGCGCCGATCGAGCCCGGCGCGCCGTAGCCGACGCCGTAACCGCCGGATGCGCCGAGCCACTGATAGTGCTTCTCCATCGGCCACAGCCGGTTGGCCCAGTTGCTGGTATTGCCCGAGGTCGAAACCAGCGACCAGTCGAAGTTTTTGACCTGCGCATAGGTCTCCATCAGCAGCCGTGCCGTGCTGATCGGCTGCGCGTCCCAGGCGATGGCCGCGGCCTGCTTGGTGTTCTCGAGGCCCTTGGCGTGCGCCTGCTTGATGTCATTTCCGCGCTTGGTCATCGCGTCTTTGCGATCGTTGGGGATCGCCGATTTTAACGCCTCGATCAGCGCAGGCAGCGTTGCTTCGGCGTCAGCCGGCATCGAAATGTCGATGCTCTGGAAGCGCTGGAAGTCCTGGTAGTTCGATTTGGTCAGCGTATCGACCGAACTGATGCTGATCAGCTTGGTGCCCGGCTTGATCTTGCTGACATTCTTGCCCCAACCTTCGGAGTCGTTGTCGACGAAGCCATTCACCGTCGCCCAGAAGTCGGAGAGCTCCATGCCGATAATGACATCGGCCTGGTTGATGACGGTTGCCGGCCGGCTCAACGGATGCGTGTTCGGAAAGTTCATCCGGTTGCCTTGATCAACCACCGGCGCCTGCAGCAGTTCGGCAAGCTGCACGAGCAGGTCGACGCCCTGCTGGGTGCGCGCCGCGCGATCGACCACGATCACCGGACGCTCGGCGTTAGCGAGGAGGCGCGCAGCTTCCCTTACCGCCGCCATATCACCCGCCGGCGGTGAAGCAGCAAAGAACTTCGGGATGTACAGCGGCTGGCCGTAGTCGCGGACCGGCTCGGTCTGCAAGCCGCCGTCGAGCGACATCATCACCGGACCATAGGGAGGCGTCGTCGCGATCTTGTACATGCGCACGAACGACTGTGCGAAAGCCTGCGCCGAAACCGGATTATCGTCCCACTTCGTATAATCGCGGACGATGACGTTGATATCCTGACCGGAATGGAAAGTCGGCACGCCGGGCGCGCGATGCGCCGCATCGAGATCGTTGCCGCCAAGAATCAGCACCGGCACGCGATCGCACCAGGCGTTGTAGACCGCCATGGTCGCGTGCTGCAGGCCGACCACGCCGTGAACCAGGGTCATCAGCGGCTTACCGGTCGCCTTGAAGTAGCCGTGGCACATGCCAACCGCGGATTCCTCATGCATGCAGGTGAGGAACTCCGGCATGGTGTTCTTGCCGTAATTGATCAGCAACTCGTGGATGCCGCGGTAGCTCGAAGCCGGGTTGGCCGGCATGTACTTGATGTCGAGCGACTTGATGACGTCGACCATGAAATCCGAGCCGGGTCGGCCGCCTTCGCCCTGCGGCAGCGGCGGGTTGCCGGCTTCGTTGGCGGCGACATAGGCGTTCGGCGGCAGGGCCGACGGCGTACGCGGCTGCGCGTCCGGACCGGTCTGGGTCGCAGCTTTAGCGGGCGCAACGGCCCCGGCCGCACCGGCAACAGCGGCGGCTGTGAGGAACTTGCGGCGATCGAGCTTGGGGCTGGAATTCTTCCTGGACATCGTCCTCTCCCGTTGAGACCGGCTGTTGGCCACGCAGAGACGGTGGCAAAGCGGTTGGCCGGCAAACTAGCATAACGATTGGCCTGTCACAGCGGGGAGAACCGCGCCGGATTTGGGGGTGACATGCGCAAACGCCGTGAAGTCCCGGCCTGATCGCAGCCATTTCGGCGTCGGGCGATCCGGGCTGAAACCGGCAGTTAACAAATTTCCACCAAGGTTTTCCGTATTCGCCTTTTTGGCGCTTGGAATTGGCAATGAGCGCAACTCCAGCGCAACAATCGGGCACGCCTGCAGCGACACCGCCTCAAGCCGACGCTTCTGTTGGACCGCCGCTTTGCTACGTGGTCGACGCCGACCGCAGCACGCGGCACTTTTTGTCGCTCATTCTTCACGGCGCCGGTCTGGACACCCAGGAGTTTCCGGACGGTCGTACCGTCAGCGCGGCGGCCGGCCAGCGCGCGCCGAAACTCGTCTTTCTGAACATTCCGCTCGATTCGGCGGAACCGATCGAATGCGTCCTCGCGCTCGGCCGGGCCGGTTATGGCGGCCACGTCCAGCTCATGAGCAACCGCGGTTCGGCGGTGCTCGCTCATGTCAAGAGTATCGGCGACCAGAACCGTCTGCAGATGCTGCCGATCTTGAAGAAGCCCTTCGAGACCAGCGCAATCCTGAAAATCCTTCAGGACCTCAAGCTCGGCGAGCCGCCGGCAGTCGCCGGCCGCGTCGATATCGATGAGGCTCTGGAGAAGAAGTGGTTCGAGTTCTGGTATCAGCCGAAAATCGATTTGCGTAAAAAGCAGCTCGTCGGCGTCGAAGCCTTCGCACGGGTGCGTCACCCGACCAGTGGCATCCTGATGCCGGGCGCATTCATGCCGGGCGCCCAGGAACCCAGCATTGCCACGTTGTCCGAATTGGCTTTGGCTCAGGCGCTGGCCGCCAACGTCAATTTCAACAAGCTTGGCGTGAGCCTCCGCCTCTCGGTGAACATTCCGCTCAACGTGCTGGCGAAGATGCCGATTGCCGACATCGTGAAAAGCTACCGGCCAAAATTCGACAAATGGCCCGGCCTGACGATCGACATTCCGGAAGACCAGATCATTGCCGCACCGGAGCGAGCGGCGGAAATTGCGAAGGAACTGGAGCCGATCGATGTCCGGCTTGCGGTCGACGATTTCGGCCGCGGCTACGCATCGCTGGCGCGGCTGAAAGAGCTGCCGTTTGCCGAATTCAAGCTCGACCGTGCTTTGGTGACCGATGCCGGCTCGGACCGGGCCAACGCGCCGCTGTGCAAGACCGTGATCGATTTTGCACACGGGCTCGGCAGCCTCGCCGTCGCGGTGGGAATCGAGAAGGCTTCAGCGGCGCTCGCTTTGGTCGCGATGGGGTGTGACTACGGCCAGGGCTTCCTGCTCGGACAGCCGATGCCGGAAGATCGCTTTGTGTCGCTGCTGCGCCAGCGCACCGCCGCATCCAAGAAGCCCGCCGCTTAAGTCACGGCGTCACTTGGCGGACGTTAATGCGTCCAGGGACCGCGTCGCGTGAACGAGAAATTGTCGGAGTAGGAGATCCGCGCCCGCTGCGGCGGCTTGGTCTCGAAAACCTGGTAGGCGATGCCGTTGCGCTCGCAATAGGCGATCGCCTCTTCCTTGGTGTCGAACGACAACCGCAGCTGCTGCTTCATGTCGCCGGAACTGGTCCAGCCCATCAGCGGCTCGACCGTGCGCGGCTGCTCCGGCTCGAAGTCGAGCGTCCATTCCGTCGTCTTTGCCGTGCCGGACTGCATGGCGGTGCGCGCTGGTTTGTAGATCCGGGCGGCCATTGTGTTTCCGTAGGTTGCTTTCGGTATCTTCAGATCGCCTTGAGCATTCAAGGGGTTAGCTGGTCGGGGCAGCAGGATTCGAACCTGCGACCTGTAGTACCCAAAACTACCGCGCTACCAGGCTGCGCCATACCCCGCCGGTCGCGGCTCTGGATACATCGTTCGCCGGTTACCAGCAAGCCGAGCAGCATCGGCCGCCGAAACTCAACGGCTATTGCCGAAGATCGGATTGATCACCTTGTCGCCCGCCTTGATGCCGAGTTCATGTGATGTGCCGGCGATCACCTCCAGCACCGCCCGCACCGGGACGCCGGACGGAATCAGATCGTCTGACAAGGTCTTGGCGTTTTCCGCGATACGCATGATGCGACCGTCGCTGCGGATGAATATCAGGTCCAGCGAGATGTAGGTGTTGTGCATCCAGAACGAGACCGGCTGATCGTTGAGGAAATCGAACAGCATGCCCTGGCCTTGCGGCAGCTCCTTGCGGAACATCAGGCCGCGTTCGCGTTCCGGCTCCGTCGTCGCCAGTTCGACATTGAATGCATGCACGCCGGAAGCGCTGACGATCTCGAGCGTGCTTTGTCCGGCGGCTCGCGCCGGACCGTAAGCGGTCAGCAGAATGCCGGCGACAATCAGCAGCGCCGCGGCGCACCGCGCCAAGGCGGCACGCACGCGTCCGGTCGGAGGTGAAATGAAGCTCAGTGAGAGGTGAGACCGACCGCGCCGCTCTCGGGACGAACCTCGGCGGCCATCAAGCCCTTCGGGCCGGGCCCGAAGCGTACCAGCACGAACTGGCCGGGCCGCAGTTCGGTCATGCCGAACCGGCGCAGCGTCTCCATGTGGACGAAGATGTCCGCAGTGCCTTCGCCCCTTGTCACAAACCCGAAACCACGAAGCCGATTGAACCATTTGACCTGTGCCCGTTCGAGACCGCTTGTCGGGGTCACAGTAACATGGGTCCGCGGCGGCGGCATCTGGGCCGGATGGATCGCCGTCGATTCATCCATGGAGATGACACGGAAAGCCTGCAAGCCTTTCGGCCGCGCCAGCACTTCGCAGATGATGCGCGCGCCTTCGTAGGCTGTCTGATAGCCATCGCGGCGCAGGCAGGTCACATGCAGCAGCACGTCGGCCATGCCGTTATCTGGAATGATGAAGCCATAGCCCTTGGCGACATCAAACCACTTGATGGCGCCGGACACCTCGATGACCGTCCCTGTCGTCTCATCACTGAGATCGACATCGGGTCCCAGTCCCGGGTTGATTGATTTTGGTTCGATCCCGTCCGACGCCATGACGCCGAGGCTGCCGCTTCTGGTGCTGACGCCCGCATGGGCGCTCACGAATCTGTTGAATTGAGGATAACACTCGGCATCGAGTGGGGAAGGACAAAAATGCAACAGTTGATGAAAAGCCGCACAACCTGTGTACAAAGTCGCATCAATGCACGATGAAAGGCTCCAGCACCGTCCCGATGTCCTGGCGCACGACGAGATCGGCAATGTCGTCGAATTCGGTCGGCTCGCGATTGATGATGACAAGTCGCGAACCGTTGCGCTTCGCCATCAGCGGGAAGCCGGCAGCTGGCCAAACCAAGAGCGACGAACCGATCGCCAGAAATAAATCGCAAGCAAGTGCAAGGTCCTGGGCGCGTTGCATTGCGGCATCGGGCATTGCCTGACCGAACGAAATTGTCGCAGTCTTGATAAAGCCGCCGCACGAACAGTCCGGCGCGCAACCATTGGCTCCGTCCATCCGCTGCCGCACCCAGGACAGCTCGTAACGCTCGCCGCAGTCGAGGCAGGAGGCGTAAGTCGTGTTGCCGTGCAACTCGATGACGTCCTGCGGGGAAAAACCCGAGGCTTGATGCAGGTTGTCGATATTCTGGGTGATAACCGCCGGTACCTTGCCGGTGCGATAGAGGCTCGACAGCGCGCGATGCCCCCGCCCCGGCTGGGCGCCGCCAAACTCGTCGGCCATGGCAAACCGGCGTCGCCAGGACTCGTTGCGCGCCTCCTGGCTTGCCATGAACTCGTCGAACGGTATCGGCTTGTTCTTGGTCCACAATCCACCCGGCGAGCGAAAGTCGGGAATGCCGCACTCGGTCGAGATGCCGGCGCCGGTAAACGGCGCCACGACTTTGGCGCCGCCGATCAGGTTGTTCAGGCTCGCCATGGCCGTATTGAGATCGGGTGCGATCATCTTCCTAATCCCGAGCGCGTTGTCCTACAGTAAGAGGAACCTGGTCCGGCGAAACAGTGAGGCCCCATCATGCGGTATCTGCACACTATGCTGCGCGTGCGCAATCTCGACGCGGCGCTCGACTTCTATTGCAAGGGACTGGGCCTGACCGAGGTGCGCCGGCGGGTCGACGACAAGAACAAGTACACGCTGGTTTTCCTGGCCGCGCCGGCCGACGACGCCCTGGTCGCCAACGGCCCGGCCACACGCCAGGCCCCGCTGGTCGAGCTGACCTACAACTGGAACACCGAGGACTACGGCGAGGCCCGCTATTTTGGCCACCTCGCCTACGAGGTCGACGACATTTATGCGCTGTGCGAGCGGCTGCAGAAAGCCGGCATTACCATCAACCGGCCGCCACGCGACGGCAACATGGCCTTCGTACGTTCGCCGGACAAACACTCCATTGAACTGCTGCAAAAAGGCAGTCCCCTGCCGCCGAAGGAACCATGGCTTTCCATGCCCAATACCGGGAATTGGTAGCCGACGGTCCGTAGCCACCCGGCGGTTGCCTGCCGCTGACAACCTCTTTATATGTCGCGCCCATTCACGGTCGCGCGTATCCGTTGCTTTCAGCGCCCTTCGTCTAGCGGCCTAGGACACCGCCCTTTCACGGCGGTAACACGGGTTCGATTCCCGTAGGGCGCGCCAATCTTTTCAATGGCTTAGCGTGAATTGTGGCCGGTGTGTCCAACAGAGGGCACCGCAGTCACGCCCAGCGCCGTGCGCCGGAGCGACGGAAAGCCCACGATCAAATGATTTGGCGTGACGAGTCCAAGACCCCGCGTTCGGGATCGGTAAGGCGCCGTTAAATTTTCCGGCTCGAAAGTCGTAACGTCGGGCAGAATCACCAATGAGGTGAGTCATATGTTCGAAATTACGAGATAGGACCATCCGCATATTTTCGTGACGCGGCACCGTACCGGCGAGACGTACAAGTTTTCGATCGGGAGCGACGGTGCGTTGACCCATCCGGAGGCCCATTCCGGTCAAGGCGCAGCGCGACGAGTGGCTGTAGAATGGTTGGCTCGGCGAGTAGGAAGCAAAGAGCTAGAGTTCGCTTAGGTCACGTCACGAAACCCGCATCTATAATTGCCTTCACTCCAATTATTGTTCGGGTGGGGATTTTCGTTGAGACTCGTCGGCCACGCTGCTCTGCGAGAGATTGAGCAACCCGAGCCAGGGCTGAGGGGACAAAGGGGTAAGCAAAGTCTGCCGCAGCCCCGGCACCGGGCGACCCTGCACCAGGCAAAAGCAATGCAGGAGCGACCCTAGTTTTGCACACGTCACCACGACGATGGCCGCGGCAAATGTACCCGCGCTCACGCGGTAGCGGTCGAACCGGTGTGTATTGTGTATGCGGGGCCGGTAATGCGAAGCTCAAAGACAAGGGCTTTGCACACATGCGATTTCTCCCACGGACTATTGACGATCTTCACACGATTCTAACTCGTCACCTGCCGGACGAGGTGCCGGTTGAGGCACCTGAGGAGACAGGAATATCGGCGAAGACGGTCGGCGAATTGAGACGGCTTTCCTCGTGGCCCGGAGGGCTCGTGGTCGAAACACCACGGGATTTTAGCCGTCCCGAAAGCACAGTGAAAATCAGCAGGGATTTGGGTCAACGCGACTGAACGACGACAGGCGCCGCCCCCAAACACCGCTGAAAAGCAAATGGCCCCGGCGAGAGGGGGCTCACCAGGGCCATCGATAAAGAAGATGGTATCGAGCTAGATTGTACCTCGGTCCACGTCGCAAGGCTATAAAATCGATATAACTTTTGAACAGAGCGGTAGTATCGGGATGTTGGGTTTCGCTATGTGAGGAGCTTTCGCGGATGCCGCTCACAGCCATTCGCCTGAAGATTGAGAATTACCAAAAGCTGCTGGCACGAACGGCGATCTCGCCACAGCAAATTATTCATTCACCGATCCGAACTTCGCCGTCACAATCAGCAGCAGGCTGACCGATAACATCGTGCGCGCCGGCTTCGATTTGCACTATTGACGCCTGAGCAAAGTGTTTTCCAAAGCTTCGCCCTTTCTCCCGTGAGATGAGCTTCGAGGTTAGTGGCGAGAGCACCGGTCGACCCAGTTGCCCCGGTCGATCACCATTCCCGACGTCACAAGGCTTGGGACGCTTGCCGACGTGAGGAAGCTGCTCCGTCACATCCCGAAGGAGCGGCGCGCGCTGCGGTCTCGGCAACACGTTGAAAAGACGCTGCAGGCCTGCGCGGCCGGCGAGGATCCCGCGAATATCAGCATCGCTTTGCAGATCGTGCTGCAGGCCGAGGGCGTGCCGTACTCAATCTAACCGGCCGACCCGGAACTAGCTTCGATTGCATCGGCGATCATGGGCAGGAAAGCCGCGCCCGCCGATCGCCACGTGAAAGACATGGCGTTGGAGGAAGGAACGCCGGGCAGCGAACCCAAGCAAAGGCCGACCGTCAACAGACGGCAGGACTGAACGGCAAAGACGCGATCCTATTTCCCGCTTCATCGTTGATGATCACCATGCCGCGTCGACCGTCGAACTTTTCCGATAGTCTAAGCTCGCGGATCTTTCTTTCCGCGTAGGCCAACACCTTTGGGTAGTCAGGCACACCGGCGCCGAAATCCAGCGAGATCACGCAGTTCCCCAGAGCGGCCATTGCAAACTCCCATTGGCTTGGAACGTTCGTTGACCCTATAGGCGCACGGCCGTCTGGGGCGTGACGCCAGTCACATGTTTTGTCTTTCTGGTTCCGGCCGGTGCACGCCTTTTCTCGCGGGCAAACCTGGCTACGCGAGGTTGTCACGAAAAAGCGCCGAGCCAGCGCAGTCCGGCCCGTTTATGTGTTATACGCCCGGCGGCGAACCGTGGGGCGATGGCCGAGTACAAGTTTGAAGGACAAGCGCTGATGAGCTTCGTACTCATTTTGCACTTCGTTCTGAATGCTCACGTTCACACCGTAAATACGGGGCGAACGTTTTCCTCACAGCAAGAATGCAGCGTCGCCGGGGACCAGGCTAAGAGCTACGCCAATCTGGCGCCCGGCGAGCGATATTCATTTTCCTGCCGGCCAAGGTGACCTGCCGGCGGCCCCCTTTTGCAGCGCAACTCAGGTGCGTCGCTTCCGAGTAGCAGTTAGTGATATGCTTCGCTGATGGCAAGAAGATCAGCTAATAAGCCTAAACTGACCGATCCCTTGCGACATAAGCGGTTCGTTGAAATGGCCCGTGAGCTTGGAGCGTCCGACGATCCTAAGACGTTCGATAGGGCCTTCAACAAGATCATGGATGCCAAGGCGAAGTCCAAGCCGAAGCTTAAATGAGCCGAGCAGCGCCGCGCAGCGAACCGCCCTCCTTCGCGCATTCACCAATTCCATTAATCTGAATATCGCATTGGCGTTGACGCGCGCAGCCTGCGAGTGTTTTCGATCAATCAACGCACTTCCCTGTGCGACGCCGACGGTCCCCACACGTCCCCAAGTCGGCATTAGCCCCGGAGGCATTCCCCAATGTCTCCGGGGCCCTCCACGTACAGATCATATTCAGAGGGGTGGCAGCGAACCGCCCGGCGCCCCCCGTCACTCAGGCCTGTGCCAGGTGCTTAAGAGCGTCGCTGTTCCAGATAGGTGATGACTGCTGGCTGCGGGCCTCTCGCAACTCCAGGCCACGGTCTCGAACCTTGCGAGGCATCGAATCGCCTCCATGCTGCGGAGAGTGGCGAACGGCTATAAACGACTGAAAAGCCCTTTCACGGCGGTAACGCGGGTTCGATTCCCGTAGGGCGCGCCACCTCACTCCTTCTGCTAAAGTGCCGGCATGAAACGCGATCCGATCGGCTTTCGGAGGGCGCGGTGCGCGACGGCCGCGATGCTGTTCGCGTTGCTCGCAACGGGCGCGGGCGCGCAAACCCTGTCCGATCCCTACCCGCGCCCGAATCCACATCCCGCCGCCGGCAAACCGACAGCGGCCAAGAATCAAAGCCTGCACATGAAGGCCTGCCCGGAATTCGGCGCCGGCTTCTATCGGGTCGACGGCACGGATGCCTGCGTCAAAATTGGCGGCTTCATCGACGCAGGTGTCGGCGCACGCCACTGATGCCCTCGCGCGTCGATCCCAGCATGCCGTGGAACCAAAGAGTCGCTTAAGACTTCATTAAATAATTCGGACCAAAATTCTTGACTTGCCCTTATGGGGCCATAAGCGGAATCGCTACCGCGGATGTACCGGGGCGGTTCCGTTTTCTGTTTCAGGCCAGCCCTGCCGATCAGCGAGTGCCGTTAATCGACGAAACGGGCGCCGTCGCGGCGCCCGTTTGCAATAGCGACGATTGCATCCCGGCGTTGATTTCGGTTTGCTGCGCCGCCGCAATGCCGGCGTTCGCATCGCTTGCGCTGTTATCGACCGGAACCGGATCGCTATAGGTCGGCAATTCAGTGCCGGGCACGTAGATCCCTTTCGCGGTCGCGTAGCGGCCCCGTTCCGGCATCGCGTCGCCGACGATCTGCGCGTATTGCGGCGGCAGCGGACCGCCGAGCATCGCCCCGATGAACTGGCCGATATCGAACCCGGGTTGGGCGTAGCCGTAATACGGCGCGGCCCTTTGACGCGCGGCGTGGACCGGCGCATGCCCGTGCACGACACGGACGGCGTGCGGGCTGTCCGCAATGGCGCTATCGGCAACGGACACGAGGGAACCGGCGACAAGAACAGACGCGACCAGCAATTTGACGATCGGAGAGCTGGCGTTGAACACGGTCATGGTCACCTCCAATGAGCGGCCTGTTGCCAGCAATCGGGCCGGGGAGAGTCCCCAAACGCCATCGCGAATTTAAAGTGCTCCAGATTGGAACCCGGTGGCCGGCAAATGAATTCGCGTCCACTTTGGTGGTCGGTTACCGCGAAAAATTGCGACAAATTATCCACGCGCGGCAAAATCCTTGCTGCAACGCAGCGGCGCGCCGACTTCGCAAAATCTCCGCGCGCGGGTGAAAACCGTCACGCCGATGACACAGATCGCGTCTACCCCAGAGGCTTGGGGAGCAGAGGGGATGGTTCAGGGAGGAAGAATCATGACTCTGCATGCAGAGGCCGACGCCGGAACCCGGCTCGCCACACACAGCAAGAACAATTGTCCGCAGTGCAGCGGCTCGCTGCTTGCGCCAAGTTGGTCGGAGCATCTCAGCGAACGCTGCGTCCGGCACACTTGGTCATGCGACGCCTGCGGCTACGAGTTCGAGACCGCCGTATTCTTCCCCGCCTTTGACAAGGCCGCGGCATAAGCGTGCCGCCGGCCGTTGAAGTCCTCGATCACGGCACAATCATCACTGAGATAACGCGGACCGATCGGCGACTTGCCGTATCCTCCAGGAATGTCGAGCACATAGTTCGGCTGGCACAGCCCCGAATAGCGGCCGTGTAATTGCCGCATCAGCGCCTGGCCTTCGGCGATGCGCGTGCGCAGGTGCGCGGTGCCCGGCGCCAGATCGCCCTGATGCAGGTAGTACGGCTTGATCCGGCACTCGACCAATCGCCGCATCAGCGCGCCCAGCGTCTCCACATCGTCGTTGACGCCGCGCAGCAGCACCGACTGCGACAACATCGGAATGCCGGCATCGATGAAGCGCGCACAAGCGGCCCGCACTTTGGCGGTGAGTTCGCGCGGATGATTGGCGTGCAGAACGACAAACGTCGCCTTGTTCCGCGTCCGCAACGCCCGCACCACTGACGGCGTTATCCGATCCGGCGCCGCGACCGGCACGCGCGTATGCACCCGGATCACCTTGACGTGGCGGATCGTCTCGAGCTGCGCGACGACATCCTTCAGGCGGCGCGCCGAGAGCACCAGCGGATCGCCGCCGGTCAGAATGACCTCCCAGATTTCCGGATGATGACGGATGTAATCGAGCGCTGTCTTGAGCGCCTTGGGCGAGAGCGCGCCCTGCCCCGGACCGACCATCTCGCGCCGGAAACAGAACCGGCAATAGACCGCGCAGGCATTGACGAGCTTGAGCAAGACGCGATCGGGATAGCGGTGCACGATCCCCTCGACCGGGCTATGCGCATCGTCGCCGATTGGATCGCGATCTTCTTCCGGCGCAACCGCAAGCTCCCGCGCGTCGGGAACGAATTGCCGCGCAATCGGGTCGTCCGGATCGGCTGCATCGATCAGGCCGGCGACGTCCGGCGTGATCGCCACCGCATAGCGCGCCACAACCCGCTCCAGCGCCGGCAAACTGTCGCCGCCCGCAAGCTTCGCGCGGACCAGATCGTCAGTTGTCCGTAGCGTTTTCCGGGGTGTTGCAGACATAGCTGTTGCAGACCTCGCTGTTACAGGCATGGCTGTTACTGACATGGACGGCCTCGATTCAGGGGTTTAAGCCCCTTATGCTTGAAGTACCTGTTTTGTAGCAAGAACGGCCCCTATGGGGCCAATGTCGAAGTGGTGAGGAAAACACAAAATGAAAAACTACATGGACGGCGGGGAAGCGATCCTGGAGGCGTTCCGCAAACTCAAGATCGACTACATCCTGGCGTCTCCCGGTTCGGAATGGTCGCCGGTTTGGGAAGCCTTGGTGCGGCAGAAGACCGGCAACAACGCCGGCCCCACCTACATCGACTGCTGGCACGAGACGCTCGCCGTCAACATGGCGACCGGTTACACGCTGATGACCGGCCGGCCGCAAGCCGTGCTCATCCACGCCGGCGTCGGCCTCCTGCAAGGCAGCATGGGCGTCCACGGCGCATTGCAGTCCGAAGTGCCGATGATCGTGATGTCGGGTGAATCCACTACGCTTGGCGAAGACCCGGACCTTCCGATCGAGCAGCAATGGTACGGCGGCCTGAGCGTCGGCGGTATCGAGCGCTTCGTCGAGAACATCACCAAGCAGGCGCGGCCGGTCACGAGTCCGTTCACGCTGTACGAGCAAATCATCCGGGCCGGCGAGATGTCACAGCGCGGCCAGCGCGGTCCAATCTATCTCAATGTCGCGCTCGAGCACATGCTGCACGACTGGACGCCGCCGGAGAACGACCGTGACGTGCCGTTCGCGCCGAAAGTCGAGCCGCACCCGGCCGAAGTGGCCAAGGTTGCCGATCTGCTTCTGAAGGCGAAGAATCCCATCGTCGTCGCCGAACAATCGGGCCGCGATCCGGCCGCGTTCAAGGCGCTGGTCGAGTTGGCCGACACTTTGGCCATCCCGGTGACCTGGGGCCGCGTCGCGAACTTCGCCAATTTCCCGACCGACCATCCGCTCTATCTTGGCGTCGCCAGCTACGAGCATCTGAATGACTCCGATCTGGTCCTGCTCGTTGGCGGCCGTGCACCCTGGTATCCGCCACACACCAAACCGACCAAGGGCAAGATCGTCGCGATCAGCGACAATCAATTCAAAAGTCACATGATCTATCAGAACCTGCACGCCGACGCGTATCTCGAAGGCGATATTGCTTCCGCCTTGCAGGCGCTCACCGCCGCCGCCCGCTCGGGGAAGGTCGATGCGGAAGCCGTCAAGGCGCGGCGTGCAAAATGGCAGGCCGAGCACGACAAGTTTGCCGCCGGTCTCAAGGCCGAGAAAGCCAAGGCGGTCAGTAACGGCAAGGGCATCGATCCGCTGGCGCTGATTTCAACGCTGGCCGACGTGCTGCCAAAAGATACAGTCATTGTCGATGAGACGATCCTGCACGGGCCGATGCTGCGCCAGCACTTGCCGTTCACGACGCCGCAAAGCTTCTTCCGCGGTTTCGGCGGGCTCGGCCAGGGTCTCGGCACCGCGCTCGGCGTAAAGCTTGCGGCGAAACAGCGGCCGGTCGCGCTGCTCGTCGGCGACGGCGGTTTCCTCTACAACCCGGTGATCCAGGCGCTCGGCGCAACCAAGCAGCACGATCTCCCGATCCTGATCGTCATTTTCAACAACAAGGGCTACATGGCGATGCAGAAGGGCCACGTCCATCATTACCCGGACGGCGCCGCTGAGAACGCCAAGATGCATCTCGGCTCGCAGCTCAAGGGCTTCGACTACAACGAACTCGCTGCCCATTTCGGCCTGCACGGCGAACGCGTCGACGATCCCGCCAAGCTCAAGGCCGCGATCGAGAACGGCCTGAAGAAGGTTCAGGAAGGCACCACCGCCATCCTCAATGTGATGGTCAGCAAGTAACCGGCGCCCAGATCACCTGGTCGATACGCGCGGCGCCGGTCGCGAGCATCACCAGGCGATCGAAGCCGAGCGCTATTCCGCTGGCTTGCGGCATCTGCGCCAGCGCCGCAAGAAAATCCTCGTCGACCGGATAACGCTCGCCGTAGATGCGCTCTTTCTCGGACATCTCCTGTTCGAGCCGGCGGCGTTGCTCCACGGCATCGGTCAGTTCGCCGAAGCCATTGGCGAGTTCGACGCCGCAGACATAAAGCTCGAACCGCTCGGCGATGCGCGGATCGGACGACGGCTTGGCGAGTGCCGCCTGGACCGACGGATATTCGTCGAGGATCGTGGCCCGGCCAATGCCGAGTTGGTGCTCGACGCGCTCCACAAGCACCCGGCTGAAAATATCGCCCCAGGTGTCGTCATCGGCGATGCGGATGCCGGATGCTTCGGCGGCGTGCGCAAGAAGCGCGCGATCCGGCTTGCCGTCCGGCAGCGATGCCAACAGATCGATGCCGGCGAATTTTGTGAATGCATCGGCGACCGTGAGCCGCTCCGGAGGCGCAAACGGGTCGGCAGTGCGGCCGCGAAAATGAAACTGCGTCGCGCCGGCTGCTTGCGCCGCTTGCGCCAGCAGCGCGGCGCAATCGTCCATCAGCGCCTGATACGGCTCGCCGGCGCGATACCATTCCACCATTGTGAACTCGGGGTGATGCAGCACGCCCCGCTCGCGGTTGCGGAACACCTTGGCGAACTCGACAATGCGCGGCTCGCCGGCGGCGAGCAGTTTCTTGCAGGCAAATTCGGGCGAGGTCCGCAGATAGAGCGGCCGGCGGGTGCCGTCGGGCGGCACCAGTGCGGTCGCAAAAGCATGCAGGTGGGTCTCGTTGCCCGGCGACACTTGCAGCGCCCCGGTCTCGACTTCGACGAACCCCTGCCCGGCGAACCAGGACCGCAGCGCCGCCATGATGCGTCCACGGGCCAGCAGCGCCGGCCGCCGGTCGGCGTGGACGTGGGGGGCCCAAAAGGGCGAGGAACCGGGCTGATCAGCGGCCATAACCTTGTTCGCGGACGTTTGAGAAAATATCTGGCGCGCAGGCGGAAGATCGCTATGTTGCGCCCCGAATCCCGCCCATGCCAATAAGTAAGAATGGCACCAAGAAACTTGGAACTTAAGGATTTTACCCCGTGAAAGTCATCGCTAGCTCGCTCCGAAAAGGCAATATCGTCGATATCGACGGCAAACTCGGGGTCATCGTTTCGGTCGAAAGCATCCATCCGGGCAAGGGCACGCCGGTGACCCAGATGGACGTCCGCCGCATCGCCGACGGCGTGAAAGTGGCGCTACGCTACAAGACCACCGATCAGGTCGAACGGGCCTTCGTCGAGGACAACAAATTCCAGTTCATGTACCACGATGGCGAAGGCTTCCACTTCATGAATATGGAGAACTACGAGCAGGTCGCCCTCAACGAGGATATCGTCGGCGATCAGTCGGCTTATCTCCAGCCCGAGATGGAAGTGACCATCAGTCTCCACGAGGGCAATCCTGTCGCTATCGAGTTGCCGCAAAAAGTTATCCTCGAGGTGACCGAAACCGAACCGACGGTGAAAGGCCAGACCGCCGCTTCGTCTTACAAGCCCGCGGTGCTTTCGAACGGCGTGCGCACCATGGTGCCGGCGTTCGTCGGCACCGGAACCAAGATCGTGGTGATGACTGCCGACGGCAGCTATGTCGAACGCTCGAAAGACTGAGACGGCGAATTTTACGCCGCAGTCTGAACGTCCATTCATTTCCGCCGCTGCAAACAGCAAATTCTCTTGCACGGAGCGACACCTTGGCGCTGGCACCGCTTGGCAGGATGCGCGTTGATAGCGATAGTGCATCGTTCAAGCTTGGACTCTGCCTGTGCCGCTCGCGCCTACCTCGCTCCGCCCTGCCCGTGCCCGCTTCGTCACCGCGGCAATGGCCTGCACCCTATTTGGTGCATCGGTGCACGGGGCATTGAGCGAGTCCTGCAAACCGCGCCATCCGCTGCCGACCATCAGCCTGAAGAACATGGGCGCGTGCGATTTCAACTTCAATTCGCTCGCCTACCGCGGCACCCCCGAAGAACAGGCCAGATGCCTGATGCGCGCCGAGGACCAATCGCGCAATCTCGGGCCGCCGATGGTGCAACTGCCGGAGGCGCTGGCCAGCCGTGTTGGCCGGGACGGCGGCCTGCCCTCGCGCGAGCAACTGAGCGCGTTCCTGTCCAAGCAGGATCTCGAGTGGAGCTTTGCCGCCAATCTTTGGCAGCCGGTGTCGCACGCCGAGGACAACAACCCGGAAGCGCCGGAAGCAACCTACTTCGTCATTCACGATACCAGCGGACCAAACTTCGGCCACCGCGACTTCCCCGGCGACATCGACACCACCGGCAAAATCAACAACCTGAATAATTTCGCCTGCTCCGACGGCTGGGGCATCGCGCATGTCGTTATCAACCGCGCCGGCGATCTGTTGCTCAATCACGACTTCGCGACACCCTGGCGCGAGACCAAGTTCGAGCGCGCCGTCGATTTCGTCGGAACGTTGAAGGGGCTCTTCCTTCACGTCGAGATGATCCAGCCCCGGCGCAGCGCGCCCGGACACAGCAGGAACAACGATGCGCAACCGCCGAACCCAGCGTTCACCACCGCGCAATACGAGCGGCTCGCATTGCTTTACACCGTCGCCAGCGTCCGCGCCGACCGGTGGCTCATTCCGGCCTACCATGCCGCGATCGATGCCGGCATTCGCGACGGCCACGACGATCCCATGGGCTTCGATGCGGAGAGTTTCGGCAGCAGCCTGACACTGCTGATTGAAAAGCTGCGCGGGCCCGAAGCGGCCCAGGCCGCGCGCCAGTGACGCGACCGCACCAATGCGGCCGTTCCTTCAGATAATCTTCGCCGGACTGGCGGTCTCGGTTATCGCGTCTTCCGCGAGAGCAGACGACAGCACGGCGCCGATGATGAAGGCGCCGCAAATAACGGCCAGCGACGTCGATTGGGACGCAGCGCGCAATATCGCAGTGGATTTCGTTTCATCCGCGTCCGACGACGACAAAATCAATCCGCTGGCGATGCTCAACGGCGAAACCGGCAGGATATTCCCGCAGATAGAAACCAGCCCCGTTCCGGTGCTGCTGCCATTCGATACCGCCGCATACCTGCGCGACACCGCTCAAGCGAGCATTGGCGACAAAAGCAAATATCTTTCCGGGTTTAGTCCGGCGCTGTTCTTCCCCGGTCCGTCCGGTTACGAAGCTGTGCTGTCGCTACGCCACGACACACCGGGACTCGGCCTCACCTACGCCAAGCCGATAGATGTGGAGATCACCGGCGCCGCATTTGTGTACGACCTCGACGGCCCGTCACCCGCCGCCGGCGAAGCCGTACCGCAGCTCGACGCCCAATTCCCCGGCATCCGCCGCGCCCTGATCGAAAGCCGCCTTCGCTATACGTTTGTCCGTTTCGGCGTGCCGTATGTCGTCGCCATCCCATGTTTCGACGGGCCTGCGGCTTCGCGCCGTCTGTCATGCCGTGAAGCCGACAAGGTCGCCCTGCGCTTTCTGCAAGCCCTCAATCTCACCGGCGGCGCACCCGAACCCTGGGCGGCCCATGCCACGCCGCGAACCATCGACCGGCCCGAGCAGGCTTCGCCGGACTTCACTTATTTCGCGGCAGGCGACCTCATCCCCGGCACCGGCATCCATGGCCAGCCGGGCCGCGCCGATGATACCGTTTACGCCAAGATCCGTTTTCCGATCGCGCAAGCGCCCGACTTTGCGGTCTCGCAATCGTTCATGAACTGGGGCAATTGCGATCTCACCGGCCGCGTCGGACTCGGTGGCGGCGGCGGCGGCGCCAACAGGCAAGCCTATCGCTGCAAGGTCAACGACAAGCCGCTCGTCAACGACGAAGCAAAAAACTTTATCTATCCGTGGCGCGATAATTTCTGCGAGCACCGCACCTACGACGTCAGCCAGTGTCCCGGCGGCATGGGCCATCAGGGCCAGGATATTCGTCCGAGCTTTTGCTTCGAACGCGACCCGGCCGCCGGCCGCTGCGAGCCTTATCAGGAGGACGTGGTCGCTGCGAGCGACGGCGTGCTGATCCGCAATCGCGGCGACCTCGCGCTTTACCTGCTCGTCGACAAACCCGGCGAGCACATTCGTCTCCGCTACCTGCACATGAGCCCGCAGATGCTGGATGCAGCCGGCATGATCACCGGGCGCCGCGTCGTCGAAGGCGAAGTGCTCGGCTCGGTCGGCAGTTACGGCGAGTCGGAACGGGGCACCAGCTACCATCTGCACTTTGACGCGCAGGTCCCGACCCGCGCCGGCTGGGTTTTCATCAATCCCTACATGACCCTGGTCGGAGCCTACGAACGACTGATCGGCGGGCGCGGCCAGGTCGTCAACGACGCGATGTTCGCGCCGCCTCCCCCGCCGGCCGTCACGATCGTCGCCGCAGCTGCGCCAACCGACGGTATCGCCGCCGCTCCTGCGACAGAAACACCAAAAGCCGCCGAGGCGCCCAAATCGGCGGCGCCCAATGCTATCGTGGCGGCCGAACCGGAATCAGCCGCAAGCAAACAGGCCAAGATTGCGAGCGAACAGAACAGTGCCGAGCATTGCACGACGGTCGTGCATCGCGGGCATCGCCGGCGCGTTTGCAGCAGCGATGATGCCGAGGCGCGCGGACGCGAAAGCCGAAACGTTCGATCAGTGGATAGTAGCGTTCCGGAGCAAGGCCGTCGCGCGCGGCATCCCGGACGATACGTACACGCGCGTCATGGTGGGGATCCGTCCTGACACCACGGGCCTTGAGGCGATCCACAATCAGCCGGAGTTCAATCAGAAGCTCTGGCAATATCTCAATCGCGTCACCACGGACTGGAAGATCGCGGCCGGCCAGGAGAAGGCGCAGCAATATGCGCCCCTGCTGTCCCGCATCGAGAAAGACTTCGGCATCGAGCCGGCTTTCATGCTCGGCGTGTGGGGCGTCGAGTCCGCCTACGGCGATCCGGTCGTCGAAAAGAACCACATGCGCCCGATCATTCCGTCGCTGGCGACACTGTCGTGGGGCGAGCCGCGCCGGCGCGCGTACTGGGAAGGCGAACTGATCAATGCGCTGACCATCGTTCAGCGCGGCTGGGCAACGCCGTCGCAAATGGTCGGCTCCTGGGCCGGGGCCATGGGTCACACCCAATGGATGCCGGAAGTCTGGCTGCATGTCGGCATCGACTATGACGGTGACGGCAAGATCCTGCCTTATGGGCCGCCTGACGATGCGCTGGGCACCACGGCGCGTTTTTTCGTCGAGCGCGGCGGCTACCGCCGCGGCGAGCACTGGGGCTATGAAGTGCGGACGCCAGACGCACACAGTAATGGCGCGCACGGCAACGGCGCGAAGAGCTACGCGGCGTGGCAAGCGCTTGGCGTCAGGCGGGCCGACGGGCAGCCGTTTCCGCAGCCCGATGCCACGGCCAAACCGTGGATACCCCTTCCGGGCGGTCCAGCCTTCCTGCTCGGGCAAAACTTCTTCGCCGCGAGGAGCTACAACCCGTCGATGGCCTATGCGCTGGGGCTGGTCCATCTCGGCGACCGTGTCACCGGCGGCGCCCCTTCGTGCAAGCCTTCCCGGACAGCGAGCCAGCGGCGACGCTTGCCGAAATCCAGGAGCTCCAGCGCCGGCTCACCGCGCTTGGCTTCGACACCGGCGGCGCCGACGGCCGGATCGGCGGCGCGACCACGGCGGCGGTGCAAAATTTCCAGCGCAAATCCGGAATTACGCCGGCCGACGGCTATCCCGGCGTGGGACTTCTCGCCCGGTTGCGCGGTGGCTTGTGAATTGGCTCGTGATCCGGTTGGATGCGGCCCAATTCGTCTCCCCTAACCCAGCAAAACGAGGAAATGCCGCCTATGACTCCGCCCTCATCCGCGACCGCACGCGCCAATGCCGCCGATCCCGCCGTCGCGGGCGTCGAGCGCCCGAAATCGCTGAGCAGCCCCAACGCGCCGGGTTTCGGGTCGGACGTCATTGCCGATGCGCTGCGCTCGCTGGATATCCCCTATATCGCGCTGACCCCGGGAGCGAGCTATCGCGGCCTGCACGACAGCATCGTCAACTATCTCGGCAATTCGGCGCCGCAGATGCTGCTCTGCCTGCACGAGGAAGCTGCCGTCGCGATCGCCCACGGCTATGCCAAGGTGACCGGCAAGGCGATGGCCGCCGCGGTCCACTCCAACGTCGGTTTGCTGCACGCCTCAATGGCGATGTTCAATGCCTGGTGCGACCGCATGCCGATGGTCGTGCTTGGCGCCACCGGTCCGGTCGACGCCGTGAAGCGGCGTCCCTGGATCGACTGGATTCACACCGCGCGCGACCAGGGCGCGCTGGTTCGCGACTTCATCAAGTGGGACGATCAGCCGGCGTCGCCGGGAGCGGCGCGCGAAGCGATCCTCCGCGGCACCTGGATTGCCAATACCGCACCGCAGGGTCCGGTCTACATCAACTTCGACGCCGAACTGCAGGAGATGAAAGTCTCCGACCCATTGCCGGAGATCAACGTCGACCGCTACATGCCGCCGGTCGATACGGCTGCGCCCGCCGAACTGATCCGCAAGGCGGCGGCGATGCTCAAAGACGCCAAGCAGGTGCTGATCCTCGCCGGCCGCGCCTCGCGCAGCGTCGATGCGTGGAATGCCCGTGTCGCGCTCGCCGAAGCGCTCAACGCCCGCGTCGTCACTGACCTCAAGATCGGCGCCAGCTTCCCGACCGATCATCCGCTTTATCTCGGGGCGCCGCGCGCCGTTGCGCCTGAGAGCATCGAAGGCCTCAAGAACGTCGATGTCGTGCTCAGCCTCGACTGGGTCGATCTTGCCGGAGCGATGCGTTACGCCGGACCTAACCCGACGGCGAAAGTCATCCAGATTTCGCTCGACCACCGCATCCACAACGGCTGGAGCATGGATCACCAGGCGCTGCCGCCGGTCGATCTTCTGCTCTCGGCCGATCCCGATCTCGTGGTGCCGGAACTGGTCAAGGAAATCGGCAAGAGCTCGAAGCCCCATGCGATGCCGAGCCCGCGCAAGACCTCGGACAAGGAGCCTGAAGGCTTCACCAACGAGACTGTCGCGCGCGCACTGCGCAAGGTCCTCAAGGACCGGTCTGTGTCGCTCTTGCACCTGCCATTGTCGTGGGACGACACCTGGGCAACGTTCAAGCATCCGCTCGATTACGTCGGCTCCGACGGCGGCGGCGGCGTTGGCGGCGGCCCGGGAATTTCGGTTGGCGCGGCGCTGGCGCTCAAAGGCTCCGGCCGTCTGCCGATCTCAATTGGCGGCGACGGTGATTTCCTCATGGGCGTCACGGCGGTCTGGACCGCGGTGCACTACAAGATCCCGCTGCTATTCGTGATTTGCAATAACCGCTCGTTCTATAACGACGAACTGCATCAGGAGCGGATGGCGCGCATGCGCAGCCGCCCGGTCGAGAACAAGTGGATCGGCCAGCGCATGTCGGACCCCGAGGTCGATCTGGCCGCAATGGCCCGCGCCCAAGGCGCCGCCGGCTTCGGCCCGATCACCAAGCCGGCCGACTTGCCGGCGGCACTGGAGAAAGCGATTGCTGCCGTCGATGCCGGCGGCGTTGCTGTCGTCGATGCGCGGGTCGAGCCCGGCTACACCGCCGTCATGACCCAGGCCATGACCCGCGCCGGAAACTGAGAGCCCGCCATGGCGGTCGCCTCGACGAGCAATCGCGTGACGCCGCCGCCGCAGGCCGCAGGCGGCGACGCGCTTCTCGTCGTCGACAATGTCGCGATGCGGTTTCACTCCGCCGAAGGCGATGTGGCCGCGCTCGACAATGTGTCGTTCACCGTCAATCCGGGGGAATTCCTTGCCGTGATCGGGCCGTCGGGGTGCGGCAAGTCCACACTGTTCAATGTCATCGGCGGCCTACTCGGCGGCTACGACGGCAAGGTCACGGTCGCCGGCGAAAAGGTCTCCGGGCCGCATCCCGCGATCGGCATGGTGTTCCAGGAGGAATCGACCTTCCCATGGCGCAATGTCGTCGACAACGTCGCCTTCCCGCTTGAGATCGCCGGCGTCGGCAAACGCGAGCGCAGCGAGCGCGCCCGCCATTTCGTCTCGATGGTCGGTCTCGACGGCTTCGAGAGACGCTACCCTTCCGAATTGTCCGGCGGCATGCGCCAGCGGGTGTCGATGGCGCGCACGCTGGCATCCGAGCCGAAGATCCTGCTGATGGACGAGCCATTCGCCGCGCTCGACGAACAGACCCGGCTCCTGCTCGGCGACAAGGTGCTGCAAATCCAGCAGCAGTTGCAGCAGACCACGCTGCTGATCACCCACAACATCACCGAAGCCGTGCAGCTTGCCGACCGCATCCTTGTGATGACCTATCGGCCGGGCCGGGTGAAGCGCATGGTCAATATCGAACTGCCGCGGCCGCGCACGTCGGAAATCGTCTCCAGCGAGGCGTTCGGCCGTTACGTGGCGCAGATCTGGGCGGACCTGCGCGAAGAGGCGAGCCGGGGCATGAACGACGCCGAGTCTCGCGCGCTCCGTACAGAAAAACACTGACCGGGAGGAATGACGATGGCGCTGTTTTCCTGCGGCTGCTGCACCAGCCGGCGCGGATTTCTCGCCGGTGGACTGGCCGCGGCGACGGCGCTGGCCGCGCCGCGCGTTCACGCGCAAGCCGCCCCGCCTGCGGTCAAACGCATCGACATGCATCACCACTTCCTGCCGCCGGAATACATGAAGGCGGAGCACGAGCGGCTGAGCGGTTACACCCACGGCGGCGTTTCAACCGATCAGATGCTGAGCTGGGACGCCAGCAAGTCGATCGAAGTCATGGACGCCAACAACATCGCCGTTGCGATCGTCTCGCAGACTACGCCCGGCGTCTGGTTCGGCGATGTTGCCGGCAGCCGCCACGCTGCGCGGATCTGGAACGACTACGCTGCCGAGCAGATCAAGAAATATCCCGGCCGATATGGCTTGTTTGCCCCGATTCCGCTGCCGGATACCGAAGGCAGCCTGAAGGAGGTCGAATACGCGCTCGATACGCTCAAGGCCGACGGCATCGGCCTCGTCAGCACCTATGACGGCAAGTATCTCGGCGACGCCTCTTTCGCGCCGGTATTTGCCGAACTCAACCGCCGCAAGGCGATCGTCTACGTGCATCCGACCATCGCGGCGTGCTGCGGCAGCGTGCTGCCGGGCGTGATTCCGCAGGCGATCGAATTTCCGTTTGACACCACGCGCACCATCGCCAGCCTGATCATCAACGGCGCGCTGATGAAGTACCCGGATATCCGCTTTATCTTCTCCCACGGTGGCGGCGTCACGCCGATGCTGGCGGGACGCATGGCGGAAACGCTGGGTCACCGGCCGAATTCCGCGGAAGTCACCCCGAACGGCGTCGGTGCGGAATTGCGCAAGCTCTACTACGACACCGCCAGCGCCACCGCGCCGGGCGCGATGGCGGCCCTTCGCGTCATGGCCGATCCGGGCCGCATCCTGTTCGGCACCGACTATCCGTTCGTCAAAGCGGCCGCCGAGCTCAAGGAACTGGAGGAAACCCGGTTTTCCGACAGCGAGCGCGAGGCGATCGATCGCGGCAATGCGATTGCGCTGTTGCCGCGGCTTCGAGCATCGTAATGGAAACCTCCGGCACGCGGCGCTGGCTTCCGACCGCGGTCGGGCTCGGTTCTATTGTATTGATCCTGGCGGTCATCGAACTGCTCATTCGTATCGGCGTGATCAACCGCTTCATCGTCCCCCTGCCCTCCGAAGTCATCCGGAGCTTCGGCCGGGTCATTACCGAGGAGAATATCCCGCATCGCTTCGTGGTGACGGCATGGGAATGCCTCGCTTCGGGTGTGCTCCTCACCGTGTTCGGCGTCGCCATCGGCGTGTTGCTGCACCGGGTCAAGCTGTTTCGTCTCGCCTGCGAAACCTGGGTCGCGGCCTTCGCATCCGCGCCGCTGGTCCTCGCCTACCCGTTGTTCCTGGTTCTGTTCGGCCGCAGCTCGCTGACGATCATCATGCTCGCCTTCATTTCCGGGCTCGCCCCGGTCATCCTCAAGACCATCGAAGGCCTGTCAGCGACGCGGCGGGTGCTGATCAATGTCGGTCTGAGCTTCAAGCTGACGCCGGCCCAGCAATTCTGGAAGATCTATTTTCCGTCGGCCTTGCCGACCATTTTTGTCGGCATTCGCCTCGGCCTGATCTTCGCGCTGATCAACGTCGTCGGTGTCGAGTTCCTGATCAATTTCGGCGGGCTTGGCCAGCTCATCAACGATCTTGCCGAACGCTACGATCTGCCCGGCGTTTACGCCTCAATCTGCTTTGTGATCCTGGTGAGCGTGGTTTTCTTCATGACCACGGAAAGGGCCGAGCGATGGCTGACGCCAGCCAAGTAGCACGCACGCGCCGCACGCCGTGGTTCTCCGCCGTCACGATGGTGCGCGTCGTCATCGTGCTGTCGGTGCTGGTGACCTGGCAACTCATGGCGATTTCGGGACTGTTCTATAACGAGGTCGTCCCGACGTTGCAGAAGATCATCGCCGCACTGGTCAAGCTTCTATCGCACCAGGATTTCTACTGGAACCTGTGGTTCACCTTCAATGAAATCGCCATCGGGTTGCTGATCGGCGGCGTCACCGGCGTGGTCGCCGGCCTCATCGTCGGCGCCAACCAATTCATCGCCAAAGCCTTCGAGCCCTATCTCTACTATCTCGGCCCGACGCCGAAGATCATTTTCTTTCCGGTGATGATCATGTGGTTCGGCGCCGGCGCCGGCTCGAAGATCGCCATGGGCGCGGTATCCTGCTTCTTCCCGATCGCGCTCAACGTCGCCGCCGGCATGCGCCAGATCGATCGGATCTTGATCAAGGTCGGTGAGAGCTTCCGCGCCAATCCGTGGCAGATGGCGACAAAGATCTATCTGCCGGCGATGCGCCATCCGATCATCAACGGGCTTCGGCTCGGGTTCGGCGTCGCGCTGGTCGGGACGCTGCTCGCGGAAACCAAGATTTCCAACCGCGGCATCGGCTTCATGGTGATCCAAGCCTACGCCAATTTCGATATGCCCGGCATGTACGCCATCCTGATCGTGCTGTTCGTGCTGGCAATCGGCGCCAACACGCTGGTCGCCCGGCTCGGCGGGCTCGACACCATCCGGCAGCGATAGGCCGGAACATCCCGGTTCACTTCGGCCGTCGGCTAGCGCGCAAGGGTTGCCGAAACCAGATACGAATGTTCAAATCGGACTGCTAGCGGGAGATGTCCCGTCCGCTCCAATAACGAACCGGACCGCGTCGATGGACGCCGATCCGCCAGGGAGTGATCCATGAGGAAACGCAAGGGCGGCTTCGCGCCGCCGCTTGAACCCGTCGCCGGCAACGGCCTCTTACACCGCCGCGCCTTGCTGCGCGGGGGCGCGATGGTGGCCGGCGCACTCGGCACCGGTGCTTCGCTGAACGGCGCGGCAGCCGAACCGCTCACCGAGCCGGAATGGAGTTCATATCCGGGCGAAGTGACGCCGGTGCTGCAAAAGCCGTCGCGCTTCGAGGCCGCGGTCGTGCGCACACTGAGCAACCCGAAAGGCGAGCCGCGCACCCAGCACGCGCGGGCGCCGTTGCAGATGCTCAACGGCACGGTCACGCCGAACTCCCTGCATTTCACCATTCTGCATTCCGGCATTCCCGACATCGATCCGGCGCAGCACCGGCTGGTGATCCACGGCATGGTCAAGCAGCCGCTGGAATTCACCGTCGATGCGCTGATGCGCTATCCGATGGTGACGCGGAAGCATTTCGTCGAATGCGGCGGCAACAGCGCGCCGATGTTCTCGCCGGAACCGATCCAGGCGCCGTTGCAGACATTGCACGGCCTAGTGTCCTGTGCCGAATGGACCGGGGTCCCGCTGTCGATCCTGCTCGACGAGGCGGGCGCCGATCCGAAGGCGACATGGCTGCTTGCCGAAGGCGCGGATTCGCTCGCCGTCAGCCGCAGCGTGCCGATGAAGAAGGCGTATGACGACGCCATCGTCGCGCTCTACCAGAACGGCGAGCGCATCATGCCCGGTAACGGCTATCCGATGCGGCTGTTGTTGCCCGGCTACGAAGGCAACATGAACACCAAGTTCCTGCGCCGGATCAAAGTGGTCGACCAGCCGGCGATGACCTACTACAAGTCGCGCAATTACTCCCCGCTGTTGCCCGACGGCAAAGCCTACAAGTTCTATTTCGTCTGCGAGGTGAAATCGTTCATCACCCAGCCATCATTTGGAACCAGCCTGAAGGGGCCGGGCTTCTACGAAATCTCCGGCATCGCCTATTCCGGCACCGGCCGCATCACCAAGGTCGCGGTCTCCGCCGACGGCGGCAAGAGCTGGGGCGAAGCGGCCGTCGAAGGTCCGGTCAGCCCGCAGGCTTTCACCCGCTTCACCATGCCCTGGAAATGGGACGGCCAGCCGGCGGTGCTGACCAGCCGCGCCTGGGACGATTCAGGCGCCGTGCAGCCGTTGCGCGCCGACTTCGTCGCGGTGCGCGGCCAGGCCAACAAGGTACCGAACGTGCTTGGTTTTCCGAACCAGCACTACAACAGCCTCACCGCCTGGGGCATCGAGAGCAGCGGGGAGATCAAGCATGTCTATGCTTAAGCGGTTTGCGCTCGCGTTATTCAGCGCCCTCGCCTGCGGATCGATTGCCTGCGGGTCGATTGTCATGGCCGCGGACTCGCCCCACCTCGGCAAGCCGATCTCGGAAGCCGATATCAAGGCGTGGGACATCAGCGTCCTGCCCGACGGCACCAACCTGCCGCCCGGCAGCGGCAACGCCGCGCAAGGTGCCAAGGTGTTCGTCGATCATGGCTGCAATCAATGTCACGGCGACGGCGGCAAAGGCGGATCGAGCAATATCCTGGTCGGCAATCCGCCGCTGACCAAGGACGGCATCGCCTCGAATAAGACCATCGCTAATTTCTGGGCCTATCCGACCACGCTGTTCGATTATGTCCGCCGCGCCATGCCGTGGCCGACGCCGCACACGCTCACCGACGACGAGGTCTACGCGATCTGCGCCTATCTGTTCGCGGCCAACGAGCTTATTCCGCCCGACCAGGTGATGAACGCGCAGACCCTGCCCAAGGTGAAGATGCCGAACCACGACAACTTCATCATCAAATTCCCGGACAGGATTTAAGGCCTACCAAACGCGATCTAGACGCGCGTCGCCAGCCGGCACGCGGCGATGACATACGCCTAAGAGGTCACCAGGGTCAGCCTGCTTTTTGCATCTTTCGGGCGCGAGGTTTTGGCATCCCGGCAATCGGACCGGCCGCGTTCGGCTGGCTCCACGATTTGACGGCCGGCTGGACAGTTCCGATGCCCAGCTTTGCGGCCGTTGCAGCAGGCTTCGGTGCTGGCGGGCGAGAACAAGTCTCTAGCCGAGGGCACAGCATTCCGAATTGGCTCAGGTTATAAGGACCGAACTCGGAGGAAACGGCCGTGAATATGAGATCGCGTCTCTTCGAGCAGATGCCCGCCGCCTATCGCTTCAAGGTCGGCGAATTCGAATGCACGGTGGTTTCTGACGGCCCGCTTCGGCTCGGCACGTTCAATGCGGAGCTGTTCAAGGGCTTGACCCAGGGCCGGATCGACGCGTTTGTCGCCGCCAATTTCCTCGACAAGGACAATTTCGTGATCGACCAGAATGCACTCGTCGTCGACACCGGCGGCAAGCTCGTGCTGATCGATACCGGCATGGGATTTCGCAAGATATACGGCCCGCGTACCGGACACTTGCTTGCCAATCTCCGGGCCGCGGGCATTGAGCCTGAGTCAATCGATGTAGTGGCGTTGAGTCACGCCCATCCGGACCATGTCTGGGAACTCGTCGGTGAAGACGGCAAGCCGCGCTTCCCGAACGCTCAAATTCACATCACCCAGGCCGATCTTGATTACTGGACGGACGAGGCCAAGCTGTCGGATCCGGCGCTCGGTCACTACATCGGGCCGATCCGCGACGCGCTGCTGCCGTTCCGCGACCGCATGGTCTTCCTGAAGGACGGCCAGGACATTGTGCCTGGCATGCAAGCGCTCGCGACGCCCGGCCATACGGTCGGCCACACAAGCTTTGTCATCGGCTCGCATGGCAACTCGATCATCTATACCGGCGACCTCGGTCACCAGCCCAAACTACAAATGGAGAATCCACGCGCTGAATTTACCCGCGACACCGATCCGAAACAGGGCGTCGCGTCCCGGCTGCGCGTATTCGAGATGGCGGCGAGCGAAAAAATTCCGATCATCGCCTATCACTTCCCATGGCCCGGCATCGGCCATGTCGCCAAGAACGGCAATAACTATCGCTACGTCGCGATCGGGATGCAGACGGTGCTGTAAGTGGTCAGCGCATATTCAGGCCGAGGGCGCCTTACACGCTGAAGGTCTCGTAAGTCGCCGGGTGGAACATCTCGTCGACCGACACCCGGCGTGACGACAGGCCCTCGCGGTGGTGCTGCTCGAGGAAATAGTCGAGCACCTTGCGGTTCGGCGCGACGCCGTAGGACCAGAAGTCGTCACCCATCAGGTCGCGCGCTTCCTTCAGGCGTTCCTCGACGAACGGCAGGGTCGCCTTGGTCGCCGATGTATCCGACAGCTTCTCCAGCCCCACGCGCTTTGACTCCTCGAAAGCCTTGTACACCGCGCTCGGCAGCCACGGGTGTTTCTCGGCCAGTTCGCGGCGGATGCCGAGCACATGCATGATCGGGAAGAATCCGGTGCGCTTGTAGTAATCCTTCGCCACCGCGACCGGATCGGGAAACAGCCAGCCGATATTCGGATGGCCCCTCTCGACCAACGTCGGCGGCCGCGGCGCAATGAAGCCGTCGATCTCGCCCTCCGCCAGCAGCGCCGAAATGGTCTTGCCTTCCGGCGCGTTGTCGAGCTTCACGCCCGGCGGCAGCGAGATGGTGATCTTTTCCGGCCGCCCGGCATGCTCGATGCCGCCGCGGATCCAGTGGATGTCGGAGCGCTTCACGCCGTAATCGTCTTCGAGGAACGAGCGCGCCCAGACGTTCGCCGTGAGCTGATATTCCGGCACGCCGACCTTGCGGCCCTTGAGGTCCTGCGGCTTCTTGATCCGGTCGGTGCGCACATAGACCGCGGTGTGGCGGAATGCGCGCGAAACGAACGCCGGCACCGCGATATAGGGGCAATTGCCCTGCGCGGTCTTCACCGTGTAGCTCGACATCGACAGTTCGCAGATGTCGAACTCGGCGGCGCGAAAAGCGCGGAAGAAAATCTCCTCCGGCACGAGCTGCATGAACACCGGATCGACGCCGTCGATCTGGACGGCACCATCGATCAAGGCACGGGTGCGGTCATAGGGGCCGACGGCGACGGAAAGATTGAGATTGGGCATTGCACATCCTTTGAGTGGCCAATCAATTAGCCGCCCGGATGGTGTTTTGCCAAGGTATTCTGGAGAGGCCCGCGCATGCGGTACGCGCGGGCCGACGATGCGTCCCTAGGTGACGGTGATCGCCTGCTCAGCCGTCGTCACCGTGCCGTCGTCATCGGTCCAGGAGAACGCGAACGTGCCGCTCTCCTGCACCTGAACGGTGAATTCGAAATACGGATTGGCGGCAATCGCCGGATCAAGATCGGCGCGGAACACCTCGTGTCCGCCGAACGTGCAGACGAACGCATTGATGATCTTGCGCGGGATCGGCTTGCCGCTGTCGTCCTTGCGCAAGCCGGTTTCCATCGGGTGCGCTACCAGCGTCTTGATCTGGATGATGTCGCCCTTTTTCGCGGTATCGGGGATGCGCAGTCTCGGTTTGTCGGCCATGGCCTTTTCCGTTTCTCGTTATCAGCCGCCGCAACCGCCGACGGTCACCTTGACCATGCGGCGGTCCATATAAAGCTTGCCGGTCGAAGTTTTGGCGAGAACGATGACGTTCTCGGTCGAATTGAGCCGGATGCGGGTGGCCACTTCGGCGCGGCCCGCCACCGGCGTCAGATTGAATTTGACGATGCCGGGAAACGGATTGCCGTCGGCGATGACGCGGATTTCGCTGACGTAATCATCCGCCTTCATCGCGCTGTCCACCTTGATCGACAGCGGAACGGTGTTGCCGTTCTCGGCGATCTCCGGGAGATCGATGGAAATCTTGCCGCCCTCGGTCGCCTTGCCGCCGGTGAACTTGTTGATCTCGGCGGCCGCCTCGTCGGGCGTCGCCATCAGCGGATCGACCGCAACCAGGGTGAGTGTCAGGCCGGCGCCAAGCAAGAGCGCGTTACGGCGGGTTATCGGTGACATTTGGGGAAACTCCGTAGACTTGCGAAATAGCATAGGTTGCTGAAAATACAAGGCTATTAGCGCCGTTTCGTAAGCGTCTTACTGCTACCAAGCTTAATGATGGAAGATTATTCTATAAAACACCCGCCGCTTGGGGGCCGCACCGTCACCGTCCGGCAAACGGCTCTGCAGGCGCGATATCGGCGAGCTTGAACTGCACGCGCTCCTCGCCCTGCCAGCGGTCGAGGGAAAATGTGCCGGCGGCGTGAATTTGCCGGCCGCGATTGTTCTTCAGTTCCATCCCGAGTTTCTGCCCGACCGCGCGGAATGCGATGGCATTCACCGTCGCGCCGTCGGCGGATTTGAGCCGCACCCGCATGTGCGCCTGCGCCACCTCGTCGGCGTAAATCACGGTGTGCGACGGCAGCGCGATGGTCGGCTCCGGATTGCCGGAGCCGAACGGACCGGCGCGTTCGATCATCGTGACCAATTCGGCATTGGCGCCGGCCGCACTCACCGCCCCGTCGATCATCAGTCCCTGCGCGCGCCGCGCAGCCTGCACGTCGGGCGCCAGCGCGCTTTCGAGGAAGCCGCGAAGCTCGGCGAGCGCCCCCTTCCGAAGCGTGACGCCGGCAGCCATGGCATGGCCGCCACCCTTGATCAGCAGGCCCTCGGTGACAGCGCGCCGCACCGCGCGGCCGATATCGACGCCCGTAATCGAGCGGCCGGAGCCGGTGCCGACGCCGCCGGGCTCAAGCGCAATGGCAAACGCCGGCCGGCTGAACTTTTCCTTCAGCCGCGCGGCGACCAGACCGACCACGCCGGGATGCCAGCCTTCCGCCGCCGTCACCACCACCGAGCCTTTATCCTCGATGCCGAGCGCCGCCATCGCCTCGGCTTCCGCCTGCGCCACCGTCTGCAGCTCGATGGCCTGCCGCTCGCGATTGAGCCGGTCGAGTTCCGCCGCGATCTTTGCCGCTTCGATCGGGTCCTCCTCCATCAGCAGGCGCACGCCGAGATCCGCACGTCCGATACGGCCGCCGGCATTGATGCGCGGTCCGAGCAGAAAGCCGAGGTGCCAGGCTTCCGGCGGCCCGGACAGGCGCGCAACGTCCATCAGGCTGACGTGGCCCGGCCTGTCGCGGCGCCGCAGCGCAATCAGCCCCTTGGCGACAAAGGCGCGGTTGAGCCCGATCAGCGGCACGACGTCGGCGACTGTGCCGAGGGCGACGTCGTCGAGCAGCGACAACAGATCGAGCTCGGGCCGCTCCACGGTCCAGAAGCCGCGCGACCGCAGCAGCCGGTTCACGGCAACCACGGTCATGAACACCAGCCCGACCGCGGCAAGATGGCCGAGCCCGGAAAGATCGTCGCGCCGGTTCGGATTGACGATGGCGACCGCGGGCGGCAACGCCTCGTCGGCCTGATGATGGTCGATCACCACCACATCCATGCCGCACGACTTCGCGACCTCAAGCGGCTCGATGCTGGTGGTCCCGCAATCGACCGTCACCAGCAGCGTCGCGCCGCGCGCTGCCAGCGCGCTGACCGCTTCGACGTTCGGGCCATAGCCTTCAAACAGCCGGTCCGGAATGTGGACGATCGGATCGAGCCCGCAATAGCGCAGGAAACGCGCCAACAGCGCCGACGAGGCCGCGCCGTCGACGTCATAGTCGCCGAAAATCGCAACGCTTTCGCCGCGCGTGACCGCGGCAACGATGCGCTCGGCCGCCTCCGGCATCGCCGTGAGCACGTTCGGGTCGGGCATCGAGCGCTTGATGGTCGGATCAAGAAACGCCTCGACGGCGTCGGCTTCGACATTGCGCCCGGCGATGATGCGGGCCAGCAGCTCGGGCAGATCGTGCCGCTGCGCGATCGCCAGCGCGCGCGCGGCGCCGCGCTCGTCGAGCCGGTCGCGCCACGCGCGGCCGGTCGCCGAATTCTCGACGCCAAGAAACAGGCGATTCTCTGCCATCACTTGTCATTCCGGGGCGCGCCGTTTGGCGCGAGCCCGGAATCCATAATCACATTCAGTGCAGGATTTGCGCGGACAGTGGTTATGGATTCCGGACTTGCCGCCGAGCGGCAATCCGGAATGACGGTAACCACTCGACCGAACGCTACTCTACGCTTAGACGAACTTATCGAGTTTGCGGTGCTCGGCAATGATGCGGCGCACCGTGCCGTTGGCGGAGCGCATCACCACCGTTTCGGTCTCGATGACGCCGGAGGCAAACCGGACGCCGCGCAGCATCGGGCCGTCGGTCACGCCGGTCGCCGCAAACAGGCAGTCGCCGCGCACCATGTCTTCAATCAGGTATTTCTTGCGCGGATCCTTGATCCCCATCTTGCTGACGCGCTCGCGCTTTTCGTCGGTATCGACGATCAGGCGGGTCTGCATCTGGCCGCCGATGCAGCGCAGCGCCGCCGCCGCCAGCACGCCTTCGGGCGCGCCACCGATACCAAGATAGATATCGATGCCGGTCTTGTCGGGTTCCGCGGTGTGGATGACGCCCGCGACGTCGCCGTCGCTGATCAGGCTGACCGCGGCGCCGACCTTGCGCACCGCGGCGATGATGTCGGCATGACGCGGCCGATCGAGGATCATCGCGGTGATCTCTTCTGGCTTCACGCCCTTCGCCCTGGCCAGCGAGAGAATGTTCTGGTCAGCCGGCGCGTCCAGGTCGACGGTGTCTTTCGGAAAGCCCGGACCGATCGCGATCTTGTCCATGTAGATGTCGGGCGCGTGCAGCATCGCGCCACGATCGGCCATCGCCAGTGTCGCAATGGCGCCCGGCATGTTCTTGGCGCACAGCGTCGTGCCTTCGAGCGGATCGACGGCGATGTCGACCTTGGGGCCGGAACCGGTGCCGACCTTCTCGCCGATAAACAGCATCGGCGCTTCGTCCATCTCGCCTTCGCCGATCACCACCGTGCCGTCGATATGCAAGCCGCCGAGCTCGCGGCGCATCGCATCGACCGCCGCCTGGTCGGATTTCTTCTCGGCGCCGCGTCCGCGCAAGCGGGCGGCCGCAACCGCGGCGCGTTCGGTGACGCGTGCGATCTCGATCGCCAGCGCGCGTTCCAGCATCGGATTCGATACCATTTTTCCGTCCCTCAATTCTTCTCGATCCGGATCACTTGCGGCCGGCCGGAGATTACACCGTCCCGCCGCACGGCGACGAGAGCCTTGCGCACGGCATCCTCATTGGTCGCATAGGTAATCATGATGACGGGCACGGGCGCACCGGACTTGCCGGGCTGCACGCTCTGTCCGTCATGGCGCTGCACAATCAACTCCAGCGAAATCTTCTGCTGCGCGAGCCGGCGCGCAATGGTGGCGGCCGAGCCGGGCCGGTCGCGCGCCAACAGACGTATGTAGTAGCCGCCTTCATGGTGCTGCATCGGCGCCTTGCGCACCGCGGTCATCCGCGCCGCCGGGCGGCCGAACGGCGGCGTGCGCACGCCGCAGGCAATATCGGCAAGGTCCGACACCACCGCGGAAGCCGTCGCCATGCCGCCCGCGCCCGGCCCGACCAGCGTGACCGGCGCCAGGCCGTCGGCATCGATGGTCACCGCGTTGGTCACGCCCATGACCTGCGCGATCGCCGAGTCCCTTGGCACCATGGTCGGGTGCACGCGCTGCTCGATGCCGGCGTCGGTTTTCACGGCAACGCCGAGCAGTTTGACGCGATAGCCGAGCTGATTGGCGGCATCGAGATCGGCCAGCGTGATTGAGGAAATGCCCTCGACGTAGATCGCCTTCGGATCGAGTTTGATGCCGAACGTCAGGCTCGCCAGGATCGAAAGCTTCTGCGCCGTGTCGTGGCCTTCGATATCGAACGACGGATCGGCCTCGGCGTAACCGAGCCGCTGCGCATCGCGCAGGCAATCGTCGAACGCCAGCCGCTCCTGCTCCATCCGCGACAGGATGTAGTTACAGGTGCCGTTGAGGATGCCGTAGATGCGCGTGAAGGAGTTGCCGCCAAGTCCTTCGCGCAAAGTCTTGACGATCGGAATACCGGCGCAAACCGACGCCTCGAAGTTGAGCGCGACCTGATGCCGCTCGGCGATGCCGGCGAGCTTCTGTCCGTGCGCGGCCAGCATCGCCTTGTTGGCCGTGACCACCGGCTTGCCGGCCGCCAACGCAGTTTCCACCGCGCGTTTTGCCGGATCGCCGGCGCCGCCCATCAGTTCGACAAAGACATCGATGGCCGGATCGCGCGCCAGAGCGACCGGATCGGTATGCCAGTGAAAATCTTTCAGGTTGAAGCCGCGCTTCTTGCCGCGCGAGCGGGCGCTGACGGCGACAACCTCGATCGGCCGGCCGCAGCGCGCGGCAAGCTTGTCGCCGCCTTGGTGCAAAAGTTCGACCACGGCCGAGCCAGCGGTGCCCAGACCGGCAAGACCGACTTTCAGCGGCTTAGCCATAAAGGTCGCCAGGTTGGTGGGAGGAGCGGCGCGCGGCTAACGGCGCGTCGCCAACGGCACGACGTTGTGCAGCATTTCCGGGCCGGTTTCAAGAAACCGCCGGATATTGCGCGCGGCCTGGCGGATGCGCTGCTCGTTCTCCACAAGCGCGATGCGCACGTGGCCCTCGCCGTACTCGCCGAAGCCGGCGCCGGGCGATACCGCGACGCCGGCCTTCTCGACCAGGAGCGTCGAAAACTCGACACTGCCCAGCGGCTGGAACGGTTCGGGGATCGGCGCCCAGGCAAACATCGAAGCCGCCGGCGGCGGTACCTGCCAGCCGGCGCGGCCGAACGAATCGACCAGCGCGTCGCGCCGCTTCCGGTAGATCGAGCGCATCTCGACGATGCAGTCGTCGGGACCGTTCAACGCCGCCGTCGCCGCAACCTGGATCGGGGTAAAGGCGCCGTAATCGAGATAGGATTTCACCCGCGCCAGCGCGGCGATCAGGCGCTCGTTGCCGACGGCAAAGCCCATGCGCCATCCCGGCATCGAGTAGGTCTTCGACATCGAGGTGAATTCGACGGCGACGTCCATTGCGCCCGGCACTTGCAGGATCGACGGCGGCGGATTGTCGTCGAAATAGACTTCCGCGTAGGCCAGGTCGGACAGCACCAGCAGGCTGTGCTTCTTCGCGAACGCCACGAGGTCGCGATAGAAATCGAGGTCGGCGATGCACGCCGTCGGATTGGACGGATAGCAGACCACGACGGCGATCGGCTTCGGGATCGAATGCAGCACCGCACGTTCAAGCGCCTGGAAGAATTGCGGGCCGATATCGACCGGCACCGAGCGAATGGCGCCGCCGGCCATCAGAAAGCCGAACACGTGAATCGGATACGTCGGGTTCGGCACGATGATGATGTCGCCCGGCGCCGTGATGGCTTGTGCGACGTTGGCGAAGCCTTCCTTCGAGCCGAGCGTGGTGACGATTTGCGTCTCGGGATTGAGCTTCACGCCGAACCGGCGCCCGTAATAGGCAGCCTGCGCGCGGCGCAATCCCGGAATGCCTTTCGACGCCGAGTAGCGGTCGGTGCGCGGCCTGCCGATGGTCTCTTTCAGTTTCTCGATGACATGGGCGGGCGTCGGCAGGTCGGGATTGCCCATGCCGAGGTCGATGATATCGGTGCCGCCGTTGCGGGCCACTGCTTTGGCGCGGTTGACGGTTTCGAAGACGTAAGGCGGTAGCCGGCGGATGCGGTAAAATTCTTCCATTGGTAGCCCCGGAGCCTGCGGCTCGACGTTTGTTCTCAAAGAATAACCCGGAAACGGACTTTTATCACTGCCCTGACGCGGCACCAGCGCTTCGCGTGGTGCCGGTGGTAGCCGGTGCGCTGGCCTGCTGGGTGCCCTGTGTGCCGGCACTCAGCTTGGTCCGGTCGGAAATCAGGGCGTCCGTTGCCTGCTTGAGTTCGTCAGCGGTCATCGGCTGTTCCGCGCGGGGCGCCGGCGGGGCCAGGATGGACGGAAAGGTCGATTGGTATTCGGTAACCTGCGAGCAACCGCCGACCGTCGCGGCTGCAGTGGCAAACGCCACAGCCACAACAAGCCAATTGGTCGTGCCGGCGCGGTTCCGCACCTTATCCCCCAGCCATTCCAGCGGCGCCGGAATCAGACCCCGCTTATACGGGACCGACCGATCTCATGTCAGCAATCCTTACGGGATCAATACTTTCACAGGATCAGCTGTCAGCCCGCCTAAGCCCCTGACTTACCGATCCAATATGTCGAAACAAGGACCTTGCTGCGGCGCGGCATGTCTTCGGCTGTATGGCTTAAACTGACGGCCGGAACAGCGCCTGGGTTGTAATTCAGGCTGCGCAAACTGCTGTCAGGAATGCTTATAAAGATGCCTTGCGTGCACCGCCGGAGCAGTCCATTTCTGGATTAAGAGCCGGTTTCGACGAAAGCCAGTTCGTCCAAAATCATGGCCGCCATTGAGGAACGTCCGTTGAGAGCCCCGTCGCAGGAACCGATGAAGATCGGCGGCGTCGACGTCGAGGAGTTTTCGCGCAATCTGGCGCGGCTCATCGAGGAGAGCGGACGCGCGCTCGCGGCTTACCTCAAGCCGCGCGAACAGGGCCGCAATTCCAGCGAGATGGCCGAAGAGATCGCCGAGGTCGCCAAGACTCTCGGTCAGGTCGCGGAATACTGGATGGAAGACCCGCAGCGCGCGCTCGAGGTGCAGAGCCGGCTCGGTAAGGCCTATCTCGATCTCTGGGCGTCGGCCGCCAGGCGGCTTTCCGGCGAAGAGTCCACGCCCCTGATCGCGCCGGAGAAGACCGACAAGCGCTTCAACGATCCGGAATGGTCGTCGAACCAGTTCTACGACTTCCTCAAGCAGGCCTATCTGCTGTCGTCGAAATGGTCCAACCAGCTCATCACCGACGCCACCGGCCTCGACCCGCATGTCAGGCAGAAGGCCGAGTTCTACATGCGGCAGATTTCCAATGCCGTGTCGCCGTCGAACTTCGTGCTGACCAACCCGGAGCTGATGCGCGAGACGCTGCTGAGCAACGCCGACAACCTGGTACGCGGCATGCGCATGCTCGCCGAAGACATCGAGAGCGGCGGCGGCGACCTCAAGATCCGCCAGTCGGACTCCTCGATGTTCGAAGTCGGCCGCAACCTCGCGACCACGCCGGGCAAGGTCGTCTTCCAGAACGAGCTGATGCAGCTCATCCAGTACACGCCGACGACGGCGACCGTGCTCAAGCGGCCGTTGCTGATCGTGCCGCCGTGGATCAACAAGTTCTACGTGCTCGATCTGACGCCGGAAAAATCCTTCATCGGATGGTGCGTCGATCAGGGCATCACGGTGTTCGTGATCTCCTGGGTCAATCCCAACGCGCATCTCGCCAAAAAGAGCTTCAACGAGTACATGCACGAAGGCCCACTCGCCGCGCTTGATGCGATCAAGGACGCGACCGGCGAAGACAAGGTCCACACTGCCGGTTATTGCGTCGGCGGCACGCTGCTTTCGATTACGCTCGCTTACACCGCCGCCAGAAAAGACGATCGTATCGCTTCCGCGACCTTGTTCGCCTCCCAGGTCGATTTCACTCACGCCGGCGACCTGAAGGTCTTCGTCGACGAGGAACAGATCGCGACGATCGAGCACAAAATGGCCGAGAAGGGGTTTCTCGAAGCCGGCTCGATGGCCACCGTGTTCAACATGCTGCGCTCGAATGACCTGATCTGGCCCTACGTCATCAACAATTACCTGAAGGGCAAGGCGCCGTTCCCGTTCGACCTGTTGTACTGGAATTCCGACGCCACGCGGATGCCGGCGGCCAATCATTCGTTCTATCTGCGCAACTGCTACCTCGATAACAAGCTGTCGAAGGGCCAGATGGAGATCGACGGCCAGCCGGTCAATCTGAAAAACGTGACCATCCCGATCTATAATCTGGCGACGCGGGAGGACCACATCGCGCCGCCGAAATCGGTGCTGCTCGGCTGCAAATTCTTCGGCGGGCCGGTGAAATTCGTCCTGGCCGGCTCTGGCCATATCGCCGGCGTCGTCAACCCTCCCGCCAAGAACAAGTATCAGTACTGGACCGGCCCAAAACCGCGTAACGCCGACCTCGACGGTTGGATGGAAAAGGCCAAGGAATATCCGGGCTCCTGGTGGCCGGACTGGCTGGTCTGGCTGACCCGGCAAAGCCCGACCGAAGTGCCCGCACGCATGCCCGGCGAGGGTCCGCTGAAGGCGCTTGAGGACGCGCCCGGCTCCTATGTGCGGATGCGCGATTGAGACTGCCCGAAGCCCCTTCCAAGCACGCGCTATAGCTGCAATCCTCTCCCGGATTCGGCGATTGATCCTGGGGAGGAATCGACATGTCGCACGAACTGTTCTGGCTGGTCATAACCACTGCCATGACCGGATTGATGTGGGTGCCTTACATCCTCGACCGCATCATGATCCGCGGCCTGATGGGCGCGATGGCCAACCCGAGCCCGAATGACCAATCGCAATCGCCGTGGGCGCAGCGGCTGATGGCGGCGCACGTCAACGCCGTCGAAAACCTCGTGATCTTTGCACCGCTGGTGCTGGCGACGCAGCATCTCAACGTCGCGACAGCGGGGACGACATTCGCCTGCCAGCTCTATTTCTGGTCGCGGCTGGTGCACGTGATCTGCTACACGCTCGGCATCCCGGTGCTGCGTACGCTGGCGTTTGCCGGCGGCTTCGTCGCGCAGGCGATGCTGGTGCTCGCGCTGTTCAAGCTCGCCTGACCGCTCACGGAAACATCGCGACCTGATCGACACCCATTTCCTCCGGGAAGCCGAGCATCACGTTCATGTTCTGCACGGCCTGGCCGGAGGCGCCCTTGGTCAGGTTGTCGAGCGCCGAACCGATGATGGCACGACCCTTGATGCGGTCGTTGGCGACACCGATGAACGTCATGTTGGAGCCGCGCACGTGCCGGGTTTGCGGCAGCGCGCCGAACGGCAGCACGTGGACGAACGGCTCCTTGGCGTAAGCCTTCGCCACGATGGCGTGCAGGTCCTCAGGCGTTGCTTTCACACCCCGCACGTAAATCGTTGAAAGAATGCCCCTATTCATCGGCACCAGGTGCGGCTGGAAGGTGACGATGACCTCGCGGCCGGCGGCCTTGGAGAACTCTTGGTCGAGCTCCGACATGTGCCGGTGGTGGCCGACACCGTAGGCGTGGAAACCCTCCGACACTTCCGAGAACAGCATCTCTTCCTTGGCCGCCCTGCCCGCACCGGTCATGCCGGATTTGGCGTCGACGACGATCTCGTCGGGATCGATCGCCTTGGCCTTGAGCAGCGGAATGAGCGGCAGCTCGGAGCACGTGGTGTAACAGCCCGGATTGGCGACCAGCCGCGCCTTCTTGATGTCGTCCCGGTAGATTTCGGTGAGCCCGTACACCGCTTCCTTCTGCAAGGCGGTCGCGTGATGGGCGTGGCCGTACCAGTACGCATAAGCCTCCGGATCGGACAGCCGGAAATCCGCGGACAGATCGACCACCTTGGTGTTCGGCGCTTTCGCCAAAAGGTCGGCGATCACCGTTTGCGTCGTGCCATGCGGCAGCGCGCAGAACGCCAGATCGAGCCCGGTCTTCGTCCAGTCGATGCCTTCGATCGAGGTCAGGATCGGCAGGTCGTACGGCGCGAATTGCGGGAACACATCCGACATCGGCTTGCCGGCGCGCCGGTCGGCGGTCAGCAGCGCGATCTCGACCCGTGGGTGGCGGATCAGAAGCCGCAAGAGTTCCGCTCCGGTGTAGCCGGAGGCGCCGAGGATGCCGATTTTCGCTTTCGCAGACATGACTAACCTTCTTGGCTTGAGGAAAACTCAGGCCGACTCCGCAGGCACGATATCAAGTGAAGGGTGCCGCGAAACCGGCGGCACAGCGGGGTTCTTAAACGCGAACGCGCGCCCGTGCCGTATCGCAGGTGCGACGGCGGCGGCGCTTTGCAGCGGCAATGGTCATAAACCGAGCGTTCATGGGCGGCGATATAAGGCCCGTGCCAAAGGGCGTCAATGCGCTGATGGCTTTGCCGCCTAAATGGCATAGTCGTCGCTAAATTGAAGTTGATTCGCCGGCTGTGTTGCGCGCAACCGCCGCGATCACCACTTCCGTGAAGAACTTGGGGCAAAGCGTGGGAAAAGCAGCAAAATCCTCGAAAACACCGGACCTTTTTGCCGGCGCCGCAGAAAGCAAGCGCGGCACACGCCGCAGCGCCCCCGCGCCGCGCGGCAGCAGCGGTGAGAGCGGCTACACCGCCAAGCATATCGAGGTGCTCGAAGGCCTCGAGCCGGTGCGCCGCCGCCCCGGCATGTATATCGGCGGCACTGACGAGAAGGCGCTGCATCACCTGTTCGCCGAAGTCATCGACAACGCCATGGACGAAGCGCTGGCCGGCCACGCCGACTGGATCGACGTCGAAATGGAAGCCGACGGCTTTATCAGCGTGACCGACAACGGCCGCGGCATGCCAGTCGACCTGCACCCGAAATTCAAGAACAAGTCGGCGCTCGAAGTCATCATGTGCACGCTGCATGCCGGCGGCAAATTCAACTCCAAGGTCTACGAAACCTCCGGCGGTCTGCACGGCGTCGGCGTGTCGGTGACCAATGCGCTGTCGGAACGCATGGAAGTCGAGGTCGCGCGCGGCCAGAAGCTCTATCGGATGGTCTTCGAGCGCGGCAAGCCGAAGGGCAAATTGCAGGACGCCGGCAAGGCGCCGAACCGCCGCGGCACCAAGGTGCGCTTCCGGCCCGATCCGCAGATCTTCGGCGACAAGGCGCACTTCAAGGCCGAACGCGTGTTCAAGATGACGCGCTCCAAGGCCTACCTGTTCGGCGGCGTCGAAATCCGCTGGTCCTGCGCCAAGGAACTGCTGAAAGGCGTTGAAGACGTTCCCGAGAAAGCCACCTTCCACTTCGAGGACGGGCTCAAGGATTATCTCTCGGCGACGCTCTCCGGCGCGACGCTGGTGCATCCGGACATCTTCTCCGGCAGCGCCGGCAAAACCGGCGCGCACCGCGGCGCGCAATGGGCGGTCGCCTGGACCGCCGATGCCGACGGCTTCCTCAATTCCTACTGCAACACCATTCCGACGCCCGACGGCGGCACCCACGAATCCGGACTGCGCACCGCACTGTTGCGCGGCCTGAAAGATCACGCCGAGCGCCTCAACCAGGGCAAGCGCGCCGCCGCGATCACCTCCGAGGACGTGATGGTCGGCGCCGGCGCCATGCTCTCGGTGTTCATCCGCGAGCCGGAATTCCAGGGCCAGACCAAGGATCGGCTCGCCACCGCCGAAGCGCAGAAGATCGTCGAGCAGGCGATCAAGGATCCGTTCGATCACTGGCTCGCCGGCAATCCGCTGCAAGCCAACAAGCTGCTCGATTTCGTCGCCGAGCGCGCCGAAGAGCGCGTCCGCCGCCGCCAGGAAAAGGACATCGCGCGCAAGAGCGCGGTGCGCAAGCTCCGCCTCCCCGGCAAGCTCGCCGACTGCACCAGCACCGCCGCCGACGGCGCCGAACTGTTCGTGGTCGAAGGCGACAGCGCCGGCGGCTCGGCGAAGCAGGCGCGCGATCGCTCCAACCAGGCGGTGCTGCCGCTGCGCGGCAAGATCCTCAACGTCGCCTCGGCCGGCAAGGACAAGCTGGCGCAGAACCAGCAGCTCGCCGACCTGGTGCAGGCGCTCGGCTGCGGCACCGGCGCGCATTATCGCGACACCGACCTGCGCTACGGCCGCATCATCATCATGACCGACGCCGACGTTGACGGCGCTCATATCGCCTCGCTGCTGATCACGTTCTTCTACCGGCAGATGCGCGAATTGATCGACAACGGCCACCTCTATCTTGCCGTGCCGCCGCTTTACCGGCTGTCCCACGGCGGCAAGAATTTCTACGCCCGCAACGACAAGCACCGCGACGAAATCCTCAAGAAGGAATTTCACGCCAACGCCAAGGTCGAGATCAGCCGCTTCAAGGGGCTCGGCGAGATGATGGCGGCCCAGCTCAAAGAGACCACCATGGACCCGAAGAAGCGCACGCTGCTTCAGGTCAAGCTGGCGGCCGACGAGCAGAAGGCCACGGAAAAATCCGTCGAGCGGCTGATGGGCACCAAGCCCGAAGCGCGCTTCGAATTCATCCAGGAACGCGCCGAATTCGCCGACGACGCTGCGCTGGATGTGTAGGGGCATTCTTTTTCTCCTCTTGATCCCGCCACCTCACCTCTTCGTCACCACCGGGCATAGCCGTTCGGAAGAACGGCGTCGCTTCGCTCGCCTATGACCCGGTGGTCCATGCTGACGCGCCGACCCAACAACATCTGCAAGTGACCGCTGCGCTTCCGCAAGGGTCAAGCCCGGCAATGACGCGTTAGGGACGCAAGCCATCTCGTTCTCGCGATGCGATTGCATCCGCGCAGTTGTCACGCGTGGCGATGATCTGCCCCGAATGCACGTGGGGCCACGTTGTTTGCTTCCCTTAAGCAAGGGAAGCGGAGCGCCGAGCGGCGCGTAGTCGGGAGCTGGGCCCGTTACCAGGCACAGCCGCGGCCCTTGTTACGGGGCCGCTCGCCTTTCGGCGCTCCACTGCGGATTGATGGGAGTTGCCTCCCAACCCGGCCCGGGCCAGCGCTTCCTGGAATCGCCGGATCAAAGGCCAACGCGCCTCCCCGACGCCAGTGCAGCGAGCACCTCGCAGTCCGAACACTTGCCGGACGGGCATGATGCCCAGGCCGCCTGCGAGAAGGACTGACGAACCCTAACCCGCAGAACCCGCGCCCGCTCCATCACTCGGAGTCACCGGTTGACGTCCCTCACGACGAGCGAGCGAATCGCACTTATTCATTATTGGGACTTGTGTAAACAAAAAAGAGACTACCATTTTCGCCCATCTGCTTGGCTAAAACCCGCGACTGGAAACGGTCGGGCAAGCGCCCCGGTAACGATTGGTTAGGCGCGACGCAGGCATCTTCCCTGCTGATTCGGGGGAATGCTGCTGTGAGTGCTGAGATCATTCGACTGTGCGACAGGCGAATGCCTGACGAGTCCCACTCCGAAATCGACCTGTTCACCGCCGTCGATGTGGCAATTCGGGATTTACGGGAAATCCAGGACAATTGGGGCACCGCGCTGGCGCTTGAGCGTCTGATCGAATGCCGCGAACTGCTGCACACCGCTTTTGCGGCATCGTGACCGCACCCGGCTGACGACACGCGACACGACTTGATCGGCCGCGCTTGAAGTTCACTATTGTTCCGCCGTGACGTGCGTGGTCGCGACGATCCCGGCCCAACGCTTCGACTGCTGCTCCAGGTAAGGCACAAGCTGCTCCGGCGTCGCCGGCTCGGCCGTTGCGCCCATTTTCGCAAACGCCTCCCTGACCTGATCGCTCGCCAGCGCGTTCGCCACCGCATCGCTGATCCGTCGCCTGATCGGCAGCGGCGTCTCCGGCGGCGCCACGATGAAATTGACTGAGGCGGTGACGAACTGGTCGAAGCCGCTTTCCTGCATCGTCGGAATGTCCGGCGCCAGCGGGCTGCGCGCCGCACTGGTGACGGCCAGTCCGTTGAGGCGGCCGTCGCGGATGTAAGGCAGCATCTGCGTCAGCGCCGAGAAGAACACCTGCACCTCGCCGCCCAATTGTCCGACCAGCGCCGGCCCGCCGCCGCGATACGGCACGTGGACCATGTCGATACCGGCACGCGCTTTGAGCAATTCGCCCTCGAGGTGCGGCAACGAGCCGATGCCGGCCGAGCCGAACCGCAGCGTTCCCGGCTTCGCCTTCGCCACCCGGACAAGATCGGCAACGGTGTGAGCCCCGACGGACGGATTGACTGTCAGCACCTCCGGGGCTTCCGAAAGACCGGCGACGGCAGCGAACGAGGCGGCGGTGTAACCGGCATCCTTGTAGATCGCCGGCGCGGTGAGAAGCGTGCTGGTGCTGCCCATCAACAGCGTATAGCCGTCGGGATCCGCGCCCAGCACGAACTTGGAACCGATGATGCCGCCGGCGCCGCCGGCACGGTTCTCGACGACAAGCGGCTGTCCGAGCGCCTTGGATATTTCCTCCGAAAGCAGCCGCGCCATGATATCCGGCGGCCCGCCGGGCGGCGACGTGACGATCAATCTGACCGGGCGATCCGGGAAAGCGGCGCTGGCGCTGTGAACGATCGCAAGCTGCGCAACGCACAGCATCAACACCACTGCAAGCTTCTGTCGCATGACCGTTTAGGCCTCCTGCCCCGATGGGCAACGCGGGCCGAGGCGGTGCTCTCCCCGATGAAAATATTTCACGCAAAGATACTCGCTTCGCGGGCCCGCACAACGCGGCAGCGTTGCGGCGTAGCGACTGATGGTTTCATGAAACCATTAGTGATATTGGCTCCCGGCCTGGGTATTCAAACCCGGCATTCGAACAAGGAACGGCAGTTGTCCAACCCGAGATTTCCCCGCCGAGAGTTTCTGCGTCTGGCCGCAGGCGCTGCGGCACTGCCGGCCATGCCGCGCATCGCTTGCGCGCAGGCTTATCCGGCGCGGCCGGTGCGTATCGTCGTTGGCTTTCCGGCCGGCAATGCATCCGACATTGTCGCGCGCCTTGCCGCCCAGGCGCTGTCCGAGCGGCTCGGACAGCAATTCATCGTCGACAACCGCCCGGGCGCCGGCGGCAATATCGGCACCGAAGTCGTCGTGCGGGCGCCTGCGGACGGCTACACGGTTCTCCTCGCCAGTCCGTCGACGACCACGAACGCCACGCTCTACAAGAACCTGACCTTCAACTTCCTGCGCGATATTGCACCGGCGGCCGGCATCGCGCGTGCGCCCTACGTCATGGTGCTCAATCCGGCAATGCCGGCCAAAACGGTTCCCGAGTTCATCGCCTATGCCAAGGCCAATCCCGGCAAGATCAATATGGCATCGTCCGGTAACGGCAGCCTGAGCCACATGTGCGGCGCGCTTTTCATGGCGATGGCCGGCATCGCCATGGTGCACGTTCCCTATCGTGCGAGTTTCCTGCCCGATCTGCTCGCCGGACAGGTGCAGGCCGTGTTCGCCCCGGTGTCCCAGGTGATCGCGTATCTCCGCGACGGCAAGCTGCGCGCACTCGCGGTCACCACTGAAACGCGGCAAGAGGCGCTGCCGGATATTCCGGCGGTCGGCGAATTCGTGCCGGGTTACGAAGCCAGCGGCTGGTATGGCATCGGCGCGCCCACCGGCACTTCCGGCGACATCATCGACACGCTTCATCGCGAGATCGGCACCGCACTCACCGATCCGGCCATGAAGGCCCATCTTGCCGACGTCGGCGCCGTGCCGATGCCGCTGGCGCCCGCCGACTTCCGGACGTTCCTCACGGCGGAAACCGAGAAGTGGGGCAAACTGATCCGCGCCGACAACATCACGGTGGATTAGGGCGTGGACTCATTAACGCGCTACCATAGCCTGATTGACGCAAGCTGGATGAAGGCGAGGTAATTCGCCGCGAGCTCGTCGTAGCGCGTCGCGACCCGCCAAAGTATCGCGCTATGGTCGTGCCACTTTCAGGGGTGGCCCCACCAATGCCATTCCGAACGGTAGCCAAAACGCTGGGTCCGTCGGCGCCATCGTGTTTGTCTTGGTGATTTCCAAGAAGAACGCCTCCGCTTGACCGGCGGGTGTGAACACGAAAACGATCCGTCCCGGTCCTTCGCTTACGTTGACCCAGCAGTGTGGTATTCCACGCGGCCCGAAGGCCGAGTCGCCCGGTCCCAGCAGGTATTGCTCATCGCCAATTTCGACAATGTATTCACCCTCAATGACGTGAAACCACTCGTCCTGATCGCGATGTAGATGTCGAGGAGGACCGCCTTTGGCGTGGTGTGCAATCTCGGCCACCAGAAATGCCCCGTTGCTGTCCGCAGTCGTGACCTTGAAAGAAAGCGTGCCGATACCAACATCGCGATGCGCTGCGTGTCGATCGCCGTCACGTGCGACCTTAAATGGCCTCATCGGGGTCGCTCCCATTGACTGACTCCTCCTCTCGCTCCGACGGACTCTGATGTGACATGCAGGATACAGACGACGGGCGTACGGCCGGCCATATCAACGCGGACAATGTTTGAGGGGCCAACCAAAGAATACACCATCTTGGAACGGAAGGCTCCTGTTGGCCCTTCGGCGACCCCCAGCAATGTCAGCTATTGAGCCGCTGTCGGCGGACAAGCGGACATCGTGCTACAGAACACAACCAACCATTTATGGGTACACGGCCCAGACCGGATCGAGAGCGGGCATCGTTTCAGCCTGCGCCAATCAATCGGGCCGAATTTGAAATGTCCGCGGCAACGGTGAAAACCACTTGTCAAAAATCTTCGCAGCCTCGCCTGAGGCTTCGAGCTTGAGCAGAGTCTGATTGACGAAATCGAGGAAACGCGGCTCGTTCTTCTTTAAAGCGAAGCCGGCGGTGCGCGGCAATTCGTAGTCGCCGATCAGGGCAAAATTCGCCGGGCTCCCGCTTTTCTGCGCGAACCACACCAGCAACACCTTGTCCGCAAGAAAGCCGTCGACGGCTCCGTCCGCGAGCGCGGCGAACGCTGCATTGTAATCGTCGAAATAGACAATCTCCATCGTCGGAACGGCGGCTTTGAGTTCGTTATCGACGCTCGCCGAGCGGACCAGTGCCAGTTTGCGGCCGGCCAGTTGCGCCACGTGCACAATACCGCTCGACGTCCGCACCAGCACTTTGTGAGGCGAGTCGAGATAGGCAAAGCTGAAGTCGACGTCCTTGGCGCGTCCCGTGGACCGGGACATGCCTACGGCAACGAGATCGACGCGGTCCTGCGCAAGCGCCGGAATGCGTTCGGCGTTGATGATCGGGATCTTTTGGGCTGGAACGCCAAGACTTTTGGCGACGCGATCTGCGAGATCGACGTCATATCCGACGATATTTTTGTCGTCCCCGCGGAAGCTGAACGGCGGCGAGCTTTCGGTAACGCCGACGAGAAGCGACCCGCGGGCTTTGATATCGTCGAGTTTATCGGCGACCGCCGGCAATGTGAGCGCCAGCGCAACGGCGGCGCTTGCGAAAAAGCCAATCCAATTGTTGCTGGCACTCATTCGTCAGTCGTCCGCCCGGCATCTACTGCTTCTGGAACAGCTTGTCGGTGGCTTCGATCAAATTGGTTTCCGGGTGCGCGGCGCAGAATTCGCCGAGCTTCTTAGCTTTCGCCACCAGCTCGTCGGTGTCGATCAGCGGCGGCTCGTCCTCTTCCTTGTAGTAGCCGTCGAGCCAGGCGAGGATGACGCCAACGTCCTCCTTGCTCGCATTCATGAACTTGTTGCAGCTCCACGCCGCGAGGTCGATGTCCTCGGCAAAGGCCGGGGTGCAGCAGGCGAGCGTGGCGACGACAACAACGCCGGAAAGAATGTGCATGTCGACCGTTCCGAATCCGCCGAAAACCTGCGCCGCCGGAAGCCGTTAGTAAAGCGCCACCGTCACGTCCAATTCACGGCGCGCCGCGTAGCGGAAAGCAACGCAGCCGCGGTAGCAGCGTATCGAACTGCTATCCGCCGCGCTGCCGGTATTTTGGCAGCAAAAGCTCCACATTGCCGCGTTCGACGGCGCGAAGCTGCTCGTCGGTGAAGCCGTACTTGTAAAAGCCCTCGAGATTCTCCTCCAGCGAAGCGCCTCTGTTGGCGAACGGAAAGTCGCTGCCGAACAGGACGTTTTTGATCGATACCAGCTCCATCAGTGGCGCCAGCGTTTCCGGCCGTGCCGACAGCGCGATATCGAAATAGAGCTTTTGCAGTTCGGCCAGCGGTCCGTTTGGCAGGCGGCTTGCCAGCACCTTGTCATTGCCGACCACGCGGCAGATGCGGGCCTTCAGCGTCGGCACCGCGTTGCCGGCGTGGGGAAAGATGAAACGAACGTCGCTACAACGCGAAAGCGTGCCGCTATAAAGCAGGCTCACCACGGCGCGGACCGCATCGAATGGAAACTCGATGACCGCTTCCGGCACGAACGAGATGAGGTTGGTACACGCCTCGGACACGGTCGGATGAAAGAAGACGACCGCCTTGCGCCGGTTGAGTTCGTCGAACACCGGCTTGAATGCATCGTCTCCCGGCCACTTATTGTCGTAACTCGACATCAGGCAGAAGCCGTCGGCCTTCAGCGTATCGAGCGCGTATTCGATTTCGCGGAGGCTGCCGTCGATGTCCGGCAGCGGCAGCGCTGCGAACATGCCAAAGCGGCCGGGATAGTCCACCATCAGCTGCGCCGCGTAATCGTTGCAGTAGCGCGTAACGGTGCGGCTATCGAGTTCGGACGCGAACCAGGTGCCCGGAGCCGAGATCGACGTGATCGCGGTCGCGATACCGTTGCGATCCATGGCGTCGATGGAAATCTGCGGCGTCCATGTAAACGGACCGCTCGCCTTGCGCGAGGACCGGCCGAAGATCCGCTGCGCGCCCACCTCTTCGTAATATCGCGGCGGCATCAGGTGATGATGAACGTCAACGATCTTGCGCGCCGATACGTCGGCAGGCGACGTGCCGCGCGCGCCGGACGCCGCGATGGGCGCAGCAGCGGCGCCACCGCCGGTTTCGGGCGCTGCAATCTTCTTGTGCCGCCGATGCGGCATGCCGTTGAGACAGGCGCTGCAGGCCGGATTGTAAACGAACCGGCCGCTGTGGCGGCCGATGGAGAAGTCCTGCATTTGATGGAACAGCGTCATTGCCAAATCACCACAAAGGTCACCGCGACATGAATCAGATTTTGAGCCGCTTGATCGCTTCGTTATCGAAGGCGAAGCCCCAGCCCGGACGATCCGGCACCACGGCCCGGCCCTCGGCGTTCAGTTCGAGCTCATCGCGATAAATCGGATCGAACCACGGCATCAATTCAAGGTAGATCGCATTCGGCAGCGCGGCGACTAGCGCGATGCTCATCTGGTGAAGATGATGCGGCGAAACCGGCGTGTCATAAGCTTCGGCGAGATGCGCGGCCTTGAGAAATTCGGTCGGGCCGCCCATGCGCTGCAAGTCGGGCATCAGGATATCGGCGGCGCGCTGCTGCAACATGGCGTGGATACCGCGCGAGGTGTAGACGCTTTCCCCGGAAGCGATCGGCGTATCGAGCGCCGCAGCGATCGCCGCCTCGCCGGTATGGTTCTCGGGCGACGTCGGCTCCTCGAACCAGGTGAGATTGAACTCCTCCAGCATGCGCCCCAGCCGGATCGCCTCGGCCACACTGTAGGCCTGATGCGGATCGGCCATTAACGCGACGTCCGGACCGATGACCTCACGGACCGCTTTGACGCGCGCAACGGCGTCGTCCAGGTCCTTGCCGATCCGGACCTTCATCGCGCGATAGCCTTTTTTTAGATGCAACGCGGCCTGCTTTTGCACGGCATCAACGGACAGGCTGCGCCAAAGGCCGCCGCTGGCGTAAACCGGCACGCTGGTCGCCGCAGCGCCGATCAGACCGGCAACGTTCATGCCTGCCTGCTTGCCGCGCAAATCCCAGAGCGCGCAATCGACGGCTGCAATGCCCATGACCGATACGCCGGCGACACCAATAAAGCCGACGTTGCTCCAGGCCTTGGCGTTGAAACTGCCGCTCATCCGCGGATCGAGCCCGATAACGAGCGGCTCCAGGCTTTTCACCATCTCGTAGAGAACTTTGGTGAACTCGCGTTTGAGCGTGCAGATGAAACCCTCGCCGACAACGCCCTCATCGGTCTCGAGACAGGCGAGCACGCCATCCGAGCCGCTAATGCCGTGGCCGATCGGTTGCGGAAAGGGGATATGGACCGCCTCGCATCGCAGCTTTGTGATCTTCATGTCGGGCGTTTCCTGTTGATCCCGATCCTTACAAAGCCCCGTACCGCTTCGCAATGTCGCCTACGCTGCAACTTTGAGCCTCTGTCACCTCGTTCGCGCATGGTTCAAATGGTGGGCGGATCCAGCCATCTCGTATTATGTCATCGGCCGGATGGATTGGACTTGCCGTAACCTGTGCCTCATCAAAGCGGTTATGATGAGTGACGTTCAAAGATGTCGAACCGGGGGATTTGCCTGATGAGCGCGACAGCGTGCCGGCTTGGCCGCATTGCGGCTTTCTCATTGCTGTGCGGCACCGTCCACGCCGCGGCGGCGGCCGACAAGGTCAATGTCGGGCTCGGAGGATCGAGCGTCGATACCGCATTCTACCTGGCGCGGGACAAAGGTTACTTCAGGGACGAGAATATCGACGTCAATTTCATCGTGTTCACGGCCGGGTCGCAGGAGATTGCGCCGCTGGGAACCGGCGAGCTGGAAGTCGGTAGCGGCGCGGCCTCGGTCGGACTCTACAACGCGATCGCCCGCGGCGTCGGACTACGGATCGTCGCCGATAAGGGTCATACCGAACCGGGCAACGGCTACCAGAGCCTGGTGGTGCGCAAAACGCTCATCGACAGCGGCGAATTCAAATCGCTAGCCGATCTCAAGGGCAAGCGTGTGGGCATCGCCGCGGAAGGCGTCACGACGCTTTCCTATGTCAACGAGGCGGCGAAAGCCGGCGGCATCACGTTCGATGACGTGCAGCTCGCGTATCTGCCGATGCCCGACCAGCTCGCGGCCATGAAGAACGGCGTCCTTGATGCCGGCATCCTGCCGGAGCCTCCCAGTACGCTGATCACCGACGCCGGCATCGGCGTGCGTTTCATGAACACCGACGAATTTTATCCGTTCGGCCAGGTGACCATGGTGTTCTACGGCGAAAAGTTTCTTCACGACAAACCGGAGCTCGCGCTCCGGTTCATGCGCGCCTATCTGCGCGGCATCAGGACCTATAACGACGGACTTAAGGACGGCAAGGTGCGGCCGGACGCAACCGAGATCGTTGAAACCATCAGCAAGAACTTCAAAATGCCTCCCGCTTTGGTCACCGAAATGTATGCTCCGGCGATCGATCCCGACGGGATGGTCCAGGCCAAGAGCATTCAGAAGGATCTGGATTTTTTCCGCGCGCGCGGCTGGGTCAAGCAGCCGATCGATCTGAACAATGTGATCGACACTTCGATCGCGCGCAAAGCCAGCGCCGATCTCGGCAAATATCAGCGCAAGGACAATTGACGTCCGGCGGAAACGGCGCCGTCACTGGACGTCGAGATGCGCGTCGCGAACCCGCTGTCCCCAAATCGGGATTTCCTTGCGGATGAACGCCGCGACTTCGCCGGTGGACATCGCGGGCACCGGGTTGCAGGCCAGGTCGGTCATGGCGTCTTTGACTTTTGCGTCGGCCATCACTGTGTAGATCGTGGAATTGAGCGTGCTGATCGCCTCCCCCGGCGTTCCGTGCGGCGTGGCGACCGCGATCCAGGGTGTCACATCGAAGCCGGGAAGCGCAGCTTCCGCCACGGTCGGAACGTCGGGAAGTTGCGGCAGCCGTTTTGCCCCGGCAGCGGCAAGCGGACGTATTTTGCCTCCAGTTATGAGTGGCAGCATGGCGGTGGCGTCGGTGGCTGCGAGCGGCACAGCCCCGCCGGCCAGATCGGCCACAGCCTGCATCGAGCCGCGATAAGGGATTTGGGTCATTTCGACACCGGCCATCTTGTTCAATTCGGCAAGGATAAAGTGACCGCCGGTACCGACGCCGCCGGTGCCAAAAGACAATTTGCCCGGCTCGCTTTTGGCGAGCGCAATAACGTCCGACAGACGTTTCGCAGGAAATTCGTTGCTTGATGCAATCAGCGTTGCGCCCATGCACACCAGGGCGACAGGGTCAAAATCCTTCTGCGGATCGAAATCGAGCGAGCGAAACAACGTTGTGTTGATCGCCAGTGGTCCGGTGGTGGTCAGCATCACGGTGTAGCCGTCGGGCGCCGCCCGCGCCACCGCTTCGGCGCCGAGATTGCCGTTGGCTCCGACCTTGTTTTCAACGACGACCGGCTGATTCCATATTTTGCTCATTCTGTCGGCGAGCAGGCGTGCGACAGCGTCTGCTTGCGCGCCGGCAGGATGAGGCACGATGAGGGTTACACGCCGCTGCGGATAGCTTTCAGCATGAGCTCCGCATGCGAAGGCAGTAAGCGCGCCAATCGCGATGACCGCCAACCGCACGGCCAGCGGCCCCCGATTCCACACCATAGGCCTCCCCCGCTTTCCCAGAATTATTACTTCAGCATATCCATCGCGCGCTTGAGGCTCTCGCGCATGCGGTTGAACGCCACCGACAGCGACGAGATTTCGTCCTTGCCCGGCTTGACGTAGACCTCGACGTTTTCCTCGCCGAGGCTGACCGCGTCGGCGGCCGCCGACACCTTCCTGACCGGAACGATCACGACGTAGTGCAGCAGCAGATTGAGGATCGCGAAAATCACCGCGAAGATGCCGACCAGCGTACCGAGGAACGCCACATAGGCCTCGTGCGCGGCCTTGAGCGGCACCGCCATCGGCACCGACACGAACTGCGCCCCGACCGTCTCGTTGAGCTTCCAGCCAAAGCCGTTGTTGCTGCCATAGGTCTGGATCAGCGACGCCGGCGCCACGCCCGGCGTGTCATGGCAGATCAGGCAGGCCTGGTCAGTGATCGTCACCGGCCGCGCCAGATTGAGCGTCGGCCCAAGCGGCGTGTTGCGCTCGACCACCATTTCCTTGTTGCTGGCGTCCTCGCGGAACCCCCGGATGATGTCGGCCTCCCAATCCTGCGGGCGGTCGTTGAGGTTGGTCGGATTGAGCGCCGGCTCGCGGTAGGTGTAGCCGGCGAATTCGGCCTGCACGTCCTTGAAATTGGTCTGCGCCGCGAACGCCGGCACCGTCTCGGCGACGAATTTGCCGTTGGCCTGCATCGGCAACAGCGGCACCAGATCGTCGGCGGTGTATTTGCGAATGGCATTGGCGGCCGTCATCATGATGCGGGCGTTCTGCATCACCACGTCGCGCGCGTCGGCGATGAACATGCGCTGCAGCACGACCGCGGCGATGGCAAAGCCGATCGCGAACGCCACCAGAATGGCGATATTGAATTTCGCCCGAAGCCCCAAAGACTGAAAACTCATCACCTGAAGTTCCATTCCCCGATTTCCCGGCTGGCAAATTGGCCCAGCCGGGTCCCAAATGCCGATCCCACCTCTCGGTCCTTATATCACGGCGTTTGCGGCGATGCGGCGACCGCCGATAGCTGCGAAGGGTCCCATAAACCGGGCGGCTTGCCAGCGCCCGCGCCACGCAGCTAACGTCCGCCGGTCGCCGCACGCCGCAAGAGAGCACCTTGGCCGCTTCCCACGTTTTCATCTGCTTTTCCTCGAAGGACGAGGCTATCGCGCGCGGTGTCGTGGCGTTTCTGGAAAGCGCAGGCCTGAAGTGCTGGATATCGCTGCGCGACGTCCAGCCCGGCGATAACTATCAGGAATCCATCGTCCGGGCGATCGAAGCCGCCCAGGCCATCGTCTTCCTGTTCTCGGAATCGTCGAACCTGTCCGGCGAGATCAGAAAAGAGCTGTCGATCGGCGGCAGCATCAACGTGCCGGTTTTTCCGCTTCGGCTCTCGCCGATCGCGCCGACCGGCGCGCTGCGCTATGAGCTCGCAACCCGGCAATACATCGATATTTTCCCCGACCGGGACGCCTCGCTGACCAAGCTTGCCGCCACCATCAAGCACGTGATCGAGAACCCGGGCGCCGAAGACAGCGCGGCTCCGGCGATGCCCGCCGCGCCCCGCATCGCCCAGCCCCCGCGCGAACCGCTGGTCGCCAGCGGCAGCAAGCAGTTCGAAGCGATCCGGACGCTGCTCGCCCGCCACATCGGTCCGATCGCCAAGGTGCTGGTCGAAAAAGCGGCGAAAGAAACCGGCACGCCCGAGGAATTCTGCGACCGGCTCGCGGCCAACGTCACCATGCCGGCCGACCGTGCGGCGTTCGTGCAGGCTGTAAAGGCGCAGCTTACCGCGAAGTCTTAGCGGCCTTCTTCTTTGATTTGCTCTGGTTGTAATCGATAGCGGCCCGGACCAGCGCTTTCAGCGCGCGCTGATCGATCTTCTCGCTTTCATGGATGTCGATCGCGCGTCTCATGTTGCCTTCGAGGCTGGAGTTGAACAAGCCCGAAGGGTCCGCGAGCGAAGCGCCGTGGGCAAAGGTCAGCTTCACGACGGCCTTGTAAGTCTCGCCGGTGCAAATAATTCCATCGCGCTCCCATACCGGAACCCCGCGCCACTTCCACTCCTCCACCACGTCGGGATCGGCTTGCTTGATGAGACTGCGGACCCGCGCCAGCGTCTCGCCGCGCCAATCGCCCAGCTCCTTGATCCTGCCGTCGATCAGCTTCGCGGGTGAGCTTGTCTCTTTTGCCTTCGTCGCTTTGCTCTTGATCTTCTTCATGACTGGTGTCGCTCTCGTGTCATCGTCAAACGCTGCGCCGCCTTGCGACATACGGCAGAAAGAACATGTACAGACCCGTGAACAGTAGCAGGAAGAGCGGCGGCAAAGGTGAGTAGACCACCCAGTCCGGAGGTTTCCCGAACGCCATGGTGACGAAGTTGGCGATGACAGTCACCGTGAAGATGATCGACACCCAGCGATGAAATTGCCGAATCCAGATGGTCAATGGAACCTCCCCTGAATGAGCTGGCGGCGGCCGCTCAATCCGCCCGTTGCACGACCGTCTCCAGCTTGGTGAAGAACTGCTGCCAGCCGTATTTGGCGCCCTGGTAGTTCTGCGGCCGATCCGAAGGGAAGCCGGTCTGTTCCACGCGCAAATGGGTTCCTGTCGCCGTCGCAGTTAGAGTGAAGGTCACGGCGGTCTCGAGGCCGAGCGTGCCCCACGTGAACGAAAGCGCCTTGTTCGGCTCGACGACCGTGACCTGACAATCAATGACGCCGTTCCAGCCTGGCTGAGGGTCCATGCGAAGACTGAAATTGTGGCCCACAACAGGCTTGAAGTCGTTTTTCATCAGCCACTCTGCGATCAAATGCGGTTGCGTGAGCGCGCGCCAGAGCTTTTCCGGCGGAAACGAAAACTCCCGTTCGACAACGACGGAGAGCGTTTCGGTTGCTGGATTGTTCATTGGTCCATCCTTTTGAGGAGATCTTCGAGGCGGTCGAAGCGGCCTTGCCAGAAGCCGGCCATCTGGCTGGTCCAGTCGATCAACGGGGCCAGCGCGCGAAGCTGCGCGCTGTAGTGCGTCTGGCGGCCTTCGTGGCGGTCGCGCACCAGTCCGGCCTGTTTGAGGACCCCGAGGTGCTTCGAGACCGCCGGCTGCGAGACCTTGCCCCGCGCCGTCAGGGCGCCGACAGTCTGTTCTCCGTCGCGGCACAGCCGCTCGAAGATGGCACGCCGCGTCGGATCGGCGAGCGTCTTGAACAGCGCGTTGTGGGCGTTCGGCATCTTGATCAATAACTCTCTGGTTATCGATCAATTCATAACCGCAAAGTTATGAATGAGTTAAGCCGAACGCCGGGCCCGCTGGCCCGGCGGCGCCGCTGTCCGCAATAGCCGCGGAATTAGTCCTCGAATTTCAGATTGGCCGCCTTGGCCACGTCGCGAAATTTCGCGATGTCGGCGTCGATGATTTTGACGAATTGATCGGGCGTCGCGCCGCCCGGGTCCACCGCCAGCGCCTTGAGCTTTTGCGCCACGCCGGGATCGGCGATCGCCTCGCCGAACGCCTTTTGCAGCTTCGCCACAATGGCCGGCGGCGTTTTGTTGGAAGCGAAGATTCCGCTCCAAAGCTCCACATTCACCTCCGGATAGCCGGCTTCCGCCATGGTCGGCACATCGGGCAATTGATCCGACCTGGTCTTTCCCGTCACCGCGATGGCCTTCACCTTTCCCGCCTTGACCTGCGGGATCGTCGGCGGCCCGTCAGCAATCGCCATCGCCGCCTGGTCCTGAATCACCGCGAGATTCATCTCGTTGCTGCTCTTGTACGGGATCATGGTGCCGGGCATCCCGGTCTTCAGCTTCAACAGCTCCGAAGTGATGGTGAAGGCCGGCGACGTGCTGGCGTAATTGGCCTTGTCCGGATGCTGCTTCATCCACGCGACGAACTCCTTCAGATTCTTCGATGGATTGTCCGCGCCGATGACCATGATCAGCGGAAAGTGCGCGATCATGGCGATCGGCACGAAGTCCCTGTTCGCGGAATACCTGACGTCCGGATAGACCGCCTCGGCGATCGCCATCGCCCCGCTGGGTCCGACGACGAGACTGTAGCCATCCGCCGCCTGTTGCAGGGTGTATTCAGGAGCGAGGCGCCCTGCGGCGCCGGGCTTGTTCTCGACCACGACCGTCTGACCGAGGATCTGCGACGCCTTGTCGGCGACGATGCGCGCGAAAATGTCGTTGCCGCCGCCGGCGGCGAAGCCGACATAGAGATGGATGGGCCGGCTCGGATAATCGCTTTGCGCTTGCGCCGGAGTTATGGCCGGCAGCGACAGCAATGCCGCCATTGCCGCGAAGCGTCCCAGATTTCCGATGCTCATTGTTGTGTCTCCGTCCCTCATTTCATTTTGCGTCCGTGCAAAGCGGCGCGCGCCATCGTTAGCACAGTCGGGCTCGCCGTGCCCTCCCCCTGCGGCAATGACAACGCCGCGCCGCCGGTCCCGTCACGCCGCGACCGAAGCCGCGTAGTCGGCCTCGGCCCGCTCGGCAAACAAGCCGCGCTCGTGCAGCCAGTTCTGCGTCCTGGCGTAGACCGCCTCGCTGTAAGGCAGGAACACGATCCGCTCCCCGGTCGAGAAGCGGCGGATGTCGACGCTGTCCTTGTACCGGTCCGGAATCTCATTGCGATAATAGTGCCGGTATTTCTCCGGCTCGAAATCGAGATCCATCTGCGCGCGCTTCAGCCCATTCATGTATTTTTCGACGTCGGCCGGATCGACACCCGCGGGAAACATGAAGCCGATCATGAACGAGGTATCGGCAATCTTGCGGAAGCCGAGCTGATCGAGAACCTGATAGGTCAGGCCCCATGCGCTGGTCGCAGCCACATTGCGATCGACAGCGGCGTCCACTCTGGCCCAGATGGAGCCGACAAATTTGAGCGCGATCCGCTCGCGCGGCAAAAACAATTCGAGCGTCTGGATCGTGGTGAAGTGACTGCCGGAATGATAGCCGACCGCGATCTCGACACCGGCAAGGTCTTCCGGCTTTTTGATCGGCGAGTCCGGCGGCACCATGACTCCGCCGGGCGTGGCGACGTAGGACTTGCCCCACATCGTGCCGATGTGCTGGGTCGCGGCCTGGTTCACCGTCCAGTGACAGGCGCAGGAAATATCCGACTTCACGCCCTTGTTGCCGCCGCCCTGCTTGTAGGACTCGAAAGCGCCGGCCAGCAGATCGGGAATCTTGCCGGACGCGTCAAGCTGCTTTTGGCTCAGTGATGATGGACCGTAGCGGAACTCGTAATTGAGACCTTCGTCGCGGAAGTAGCTCTTCTCGTGCGCAATCCACTCCTGAAGCCGGCCGTGCGGCTGGATCGTGAACGTTCCCATTACCGTTTCCTCGTCCCGATATTCGCCCCCGCCGGCGCAGCACGATGACCGACAGCGCCGCGGATTGTACGCATGGCCCCGCGGTTCCACTACGCCCCGCGCCGCGGCTCATGACCTCAGCCTGCTCCGACACTTAGCACTACCCGCATATGACGTTCTGCTGACGCGGCATCGAGAAAACGTGAATAATCTGATTAACTTAGTGCGGCGCACCAGGCGTTTACCGGTTGACTTTCAGCCGTTCGAACCTATGTTCCGGGGCAACTGAGGCAGATTCGGCCGCCCTGCGCCCTCCCCTTCAGTGTTCCTTTTTCATCATCGCGGGTGGCCTTGAGGGTTCATGTCGTTTTCCAATCTCGGCTTGTCCGAAAAAGTTATCTCCGCCGTTGCATCGGCTGGTTACAAAACTCCCACTCCCATTCAAGAACAGGCGATTCCTCACGTGCTCGCACGGCGTGATGTGCTTGGCATCGCGCAAACCGGCACCGGCAAGACCGCAGCCTTCACGCTGCCGATGCTGACCATGCTGGAGCAAGGCCGGGCGCGAGCGCGGATGCCGCGCACGCTCATTCTCGAACCGACCCGCGAACTGGCGGCGCAAGTCGAGGAAAGCTTCGTCAAATACGGCGCCAACCATAAGCTCAATGTCGCGCTGATCATCGGCGGCGTCTCGTTCGACGATCAGGACGCGAAATTGATGCGCGGCGTCGACGTGCTGATCGCCACCCCCGGCCGCCTGCTCGACCATTTCGAGCGCGGCCGCCTGCTGCTGACCGGCGTCGAGCTTCTCGTCATCGACGAAGCCGACCGCATGCTCGACATGGGCTTCATCCCCGACATCGAGCGCATCTGCAAGCTGGTGCCGTTCACCCGGCAGACGCTGTTCTTCACGGCGACCATGCCGGCGGAGATCCGGCGCATCACCGAGCAGTTCCTGCACAATCCGGTGCGCGTCGAGGTCTCCAAGCCCGCCACGACGCTTGCGACCACCACCCAGCTCCTGGTCCGCGCCGGCCGTGAATCCTTCGAGAAGCGCGATACGCTGCGCCAGCTGATCCGCTCCGCCGAAGGCATGAAGAACGCCATCGTTTTCTGCAATCGCAAGCGCGATGTCGCGACGCTGCACCGCTCGCTGTTGCGTCATGGTTTCTCGGTCCAGGCACTGCATGGCGACATGGACCAGCCCGCGCGCATGGCGGCGCTCGAACAGTTCCGCAAGGGCGAAGTCACGCTGCTGGTGGCGTCAGACGTCGCCGCCCGCGGCCTCGATATTCCCGATGTCAGCCACGTCTATAATTTCGACGTCCCGGTCCACCCCGACGACTACGTCCACCGCATCGGCCGCACCGGCCGCGCCGGACGCTCCGGCCAAGCCATCACCCTCGTCGCCGGATCGAACGACGCCAAGGCCGTTGCCGCGATCGAGAAGCTGACCAGCCAGACCATTCCGTACATGGATAAGGCCCCGGACGGCCGCGCCGCGAATGACGAACTCCCCGTTGAGTCCGCGCGATCGCAGCAATCACGGCGCGAACCGAATCGCCGCCGCCAAAAAAGCCGGCAAGAAAACCGCCAAGAAAATCACCAAGAACACCATCAAGAAAAACGACAAGAACAACATCAGGAAAAACGGCCGCAAGCACGCCGCCCGGCGCAGCAACCGCACGAACAACCGCGGCAGCAGCAGCGCGCTGCTCCCGTTGCCCGCATCGATGAAGCGCGCGCACGCCGCGCTCCGCAACCGCCGCACAACGACGACGGCGATGCGTCGCATTTGCCGGCGTTTCTGTTACGCCCGTCCACCCTCAAGGCCTGATGCTGCAAGCGCTGACGCGCTTCAAGAACTCGCGCGCTTCAACATCTGTCGCTGCAAGGCCTGCCTGGACCTTGCGATGTTTTTAAGCACTTTTCCATGTCAGGTTTTTCCCTGCAAATAACCATATTTAACCTCTCCTTCATCGCCAACCACTAGCGTTCCGGTGGGAATTGCGTCGGCGACTGCCCTTCAAAACTTCGGAAATTCTGGCAGTGCAATCTGAGAGGACACTGGACGTGCCCCGCGACGAGCACGAAAGAACCATTGCGTTCGCTGAAATTGCGCTCGGCCAAATTCGCGCCCTCGGTCAGTCCGCGTCGCCCCGCAATTACGAAATCTGGTACAACTACGCGACGGGCTACAACCCCGAGCTCAACCGGATCATCAATCAGACTCTCGAAGAGAAGGGCTCGCTTGCGGACGCGGATATCGAGCAGATCTTCAGCTCCTTTATCGCACCGGGCAGGGTCAGCGACCGCATCGACGCCGTCAACGGCCGCATGCTCGACGAGGTCGCGCAGGTCATCGAGACCATCACCTCAGCCGCCGGGACCGCGACGACGTATTCGCAAAATCTTGCCGACGCCAAACAGCGCTTGTCCGGCGTGCCGGATGGCGAAGGCTTGCGCAGCATCGTCGAACGCCTGGTCGCCGGCACCAGGGAGATGGAAGCCAACAACAGGAAACTCGAGACCGGCCTTTCCGCATCGAAGCGGGAAATCGAGCAGTTGCAGCACAGCCTGCAGGCGGTGCAGACCGAAAGCATGACCGATCCGCTGACCACGCTGGCGAACCGCAAGTTCTTCGATCATTCGCTCGCCAGGGCCCTGACCGACGCCACGCACGGCAACGAGTCGCTGTCGCTGTTGATGTGCGATGTCGATCACTTCAAGAATTTCAACGACACCTACGGCCATCTGACCGGAGACCAGGTGCTGCGTCTGGTGGCGCAGTCGGTCAAGAACAACGTCAAAGGCAAGGACGTCGCGGCGCGTTACGGCGGCGAGGAATTCGTCGTCGCTCTGCCGAACACAACGCTGCAATCGGCCATCACGGTCGCCGAGCACATCCGCCGCGCGGTCATGACCAAAGAGCTGGTGAAACGCTCGACCGGCGAGAAGCTCGGCCGCGTCACCATTTCGATCGGCGCCGCCGCGCTGCATCCGAACGACACGGCGCTGACGCTGATCGAACGGGCCGACCAGTGCCTCTATGCCGCAAAACGCAGCGGCCGCAACCGCGTGATCTGCGAGACCGATCCCGAGGCCGACGGCGCGCTCAAGGCGGCGCGCGTCGCGTAAAACCTCCGCGATTGCCGTTGCACAGACCATGGCCTAGAACGCCGGGGTCATGATTTCCCAGCATCCCGTTGTCATTGCCGGCGGCGGCCCGGTCGGCGTCATCGCCGCCCTCGCGCTGGCGCGGCAAGGCCTTGCGGTGCAGGTGTTCGAAGCCGAGCCGCACGTCAACGACAATCCGCGCGCCGCGACGACGCACGCGGCGACGCTCGAAATCCTCGACCGGCTCGGGCTGGTCGAGGAGGTGACCCGGCGCGGCCTGGTCGAGCCGAAGTTTCGCATCTGGAACCGCGAACCGCGGCAATTGATCGTCGAGTTCGATTTTAGCGTGCTGAAAAACGACACGCCATATCCGTATGTCGTGCAGTGCGAACAGCACAAGCTGGCCAATATGACGATCGAGCGGCTGCGGCAATTCCCCCACGCCGCGGTCGAATTCAACGCGCGGGTCGCCGGCTTCACGCAAACCGCGGATCGCGTCGATGTCGCCGTCGAGACTGCGGCCGGCACGCGCACGGTGACCGCGGCCTATCTGATCGGCTGCGACGGCGGCCGCTCCACCGTGCGCAAGGCGCTCGACATCGCCTTCGAGGGCTATACTCATCCGGAGCGGTTCCTGGTTCTGACCACGCCGTTTTCATTCGACACGACCTATGCGGAATGTTCGCGCAACTATTTCGCCGACGCCAACGAATGGTGCGCGCTGTTCAAGGTGACCGGCGATGACGGCGAAGGCCTGTGGCGCGTGCTGTTTCCGACCCGGCTCGGCGAAACCGACGCGCAGGCGCTCGACGAAACATCGGTGCAGCAAAGATTGCAGAACTTCTTCCCGAAGACCGGCGCCTATCCGGTGTTTCACCGCAACATCTACAACGTCCATCAGCGGGTTGCGGCTGCGTTTAGCAACGGCCGCGTGTTCCTCGCCGGCAACTCCGCGCACGTCAACAACCCGCTCGGCGGCCTGGGATTGAACTTCGGCATCCACGATGCCGTGGAACTCGCCGACCTGCTCGGCAAGGTCATGCGCGGCGAAGCGCCGGAAAGCGCACTCGACGGCTATGACCGGCGGCGCCGGCCGCTCAACGTCGAATACGTTCAGCAGCAGACCATCGCCAACAAGAAGCGTCTCGAAGAGAAGGATGAGGCCGTGCGCGCGCGCAACAATGCCGCGCTGCAGGCGACTGCCGCCGATCCGGCCGCGCACCGCGCTTATCTGTTGCGGGCGTCGCTGCTCGACAGCGTGCGCAAGGCCCACCTCACTCCGGCTTGATGCCGGCGGCTTTGATGATCGGCCAACGCGCCTCGATTTCGGCTTTCTGAAAAGCCGCCAGCGCCTGCGGTGTTTGTTGTGCGGCCGGGAACACGTCCTGACCCAGATCGACCAGCCGCGCGCGTGTCGCGGGATCGGCAAGGGCCGCTTTCACCGCGGTATCGAGCGTGGCGACGATTTCGGCGGCCGTGCCCTTCGGCGCGAACAGCGCGTGCCAGTTCGATTGATAAAACCCCGGCAAACCCGCTTCGTCCACCGTAGGGATGTCCGGAGCGCCGGCCAGCCGGCTCTTTGCCGTGACGGCAAAGGCCTTGATCGTTCCGGCACGGATCTGCGGCAGCGCATTGGCAGGCAGGCTCATCGCAAAGTCGATATGGCCCGCGACGATATCCTGAATGACCGGACCGAGGCCGCGATAGGGAATGAGTTGAAAGCGCGTGCCGGTCGCCTGTTTGAAGAATATCGCGATGACGTCGGCGTTGCTGCCGACGCCCGCGGTACCGAGCAGCGCCTTGTCCGGGTTGGCTTTCAGCCAGCCGATCAATTCGCCCAGGCTATTCGCCGGAAAATCCTTCCTCGCCACGATGACCGCCAACTCGCTGACCAGCGGCGAGATCGGCGCGAAGTCGTTCGCCACATCGTATTTCAGCGGATAGATCGCGCCGTTGACGACATGCGTTACGGAATTTCCGAGACCGATCGTGTAGCCGTCAGCCGCCGCGCGGGCGACGCGCTCGGTGCCGAGATTGCCGGCAACGCCCGGGACGTTTTCGATGACGACCGGCTGCCCGAGCGACGACCGCATGCCTTCGGCAACGATGCGGCCGATCGTGTCGGTCGGTCCGCCCGCCGGGAATGGAACGATCATGGTTATCGGCCGGGAGGGATAAGCCGCGGCATCGGCGCGGCTCAAGCACGACGTCGCCGCCAATGCCGCCAGCGAACTCAGCAAGGCCCTGCGGGTGCACATGATCCGGTGTCCTTTGCGTTGCGCCGTCCCGGATAACGTTCCAGCGAAGTCTGGCCCACGCGCAAATTCTAGGCCCGGCTTGCCTTTGGGAGAATTCCCATTCTAACTCACATAAGATAGGAGTTCTCCTAATGCCTGCGAAAATCGACTGGGAAAGCCAGATCGGGCGGCGGCTGCGATTTCGCGACCTCCATGTTTTTTTCACCGTCGCCAGGCTGGGCAGCATGGCCAAGGCGGCCTCGGAACTCGGCGTTTCCGCCCCCACTGTTTCCGAGGTCATTGCCGATCTCGAGCACGGGCTTGGCGCCAAGCTCCTCGACCGAAGCTCGCGCGGCGTCGAGCCCACCGTGTACGGCCACGCTTTCCTCAAACGCGGTCTCTCGGCCTTCGACGAACTGCGGCAAGGCATCCGCGATATCGAATTCCTGTCGGATCCGACCGTGGGCCGGATCTGGATCGGCTCGCCGGAGTCAATTTCGGCGGGATTCCCCAGTTCTTTCGGCAATTCTCCGAGCGCTATCCGAATATCGTTCTCGAAATCGATGCCGGGTTTTCGCACACGATGTTGCAGCGGCTGGTCGACCGCAGTCTCGACCTGGTGATGGCGCGCGATCTCCGCGATACCACTCCCGGCGACCGCGGCATCGACTTCGGCAGGATCGGCGACCAATTCAACGTCGAGGTCTTGTTCAACGACGAACTGGTGGTGGTTGCCGGAGCGTCAAGCCGATGGGCGCGCCGCCGCAAGATCGACCTCGCCGATCTTGCCGGCGAGCCGTGGATCCTGAGCGGGCCGGAAAGCTGGAATCACCAGGTGGTCGCCGAAGCGTTCGCGGCGTGCGGCATCGGCATGCCGAAGGTCAGAATGCAGACCTTTTCCATTCACTTGCGCATCAACCTGGTGGAAAGCGGCAACTTCATCGCGACATTGCCGAAGTCATCGTTGCAGCTCTACGGCGACCGCTTTTCCCTGAAAGCGTTGCCGGTCGCGTTGCCGGTGCGGCCATGGCCAGTGGCGGTCGTCACCTTGCGCAACCGGACGCTCAGTCCGGTGGTCGCGCTTTTCATCGAGCAACTGCGAACTTTCGCGAAGGCGTTGAACAGCACAGCCGATCGGCTGCCCGCCCGGCACCCCCGGCGCTAGGCGCTCGCCGGCTCGATCTGCACCAACTCGCCGCAGCCGCAGGCCGCGGTCTGGTTCGGATTGTTGAAGGTGAACTGGGCGGAGAGCTTTTCGATCTTGTAGTCCATCTCGGTGCCGAGCAGGAACAGCACCGCCTTCGGATCGACCAGGATGCGGACGCCCTTGTCCTCGATCACTTCGTCAAGCGGATTGGTCTTCTCGGCGTATTCCATGAAGTAACTCATGCCGGCGCAGCCGCCGTTCTTGACGCCGACGCGGATCGCCGCGATCGGGTGGTCGGAATTCGCCATCACCGCCTTGATGCGGTCGGCAGCGGCTTCAGTGAGCCGCATCACCTGGGGTCTCGGCCGCGCAGTGGCCATGCTTCAATCTCCCGCCGTCACTTGCGACTTTTAACAAGTCGAATTTATCAACGGCCTCAGTCACATCATGTAATGCCGCGCAGCGGTGCGCGCAACGCCCGCATCCTCCGAAGCTCGCAGAGCGAGCGCAGGAGGGTCACCACATATTCAGCACAGTGCGTGCCTCGTCCGACATCCGGCTCGGATCCCACGGCGGATCCCACACGATATTGACCTTGGCTTCGCGCACGCCGGACACGCCGGCGACGGCATTTTCGACTTGCCCCGGCAATTCGCCCGCCGCCGGGCAATTCGGCGTCGTCAGCGTCATGTCGATATGGACCATGCGATCGTCGTCGACATCGACCTTGTAGATCAGCCCGAGTTCGTAGATGTCCGCCGGGATTTCCGGGTCAAAGACGGTCTTCAGCGCGCCGACGATATCGTCGGTCAGCCGCGACATTTCCTCGGCCGGAATGTTGGACGGCTTCTCGCCGGTCGCCGCGGGCGCGGGAACGGCCGATGCGGTTTCGGGCTTGATGGCGTCAGCAGCTTTGATTTCGTCACTCATGAGAAAAAATCCTGCGCCTTGACCAGCGCCTGCGCAAGGCAGTCGATCTCCTCGCGCGTGTTGTACATCGCAAACGAAGCGCGGCAGGTGGCCGTCACGCCGAAGCGCGCCAACAGCGGCATGACGCAGTGAGTGCCGGCCCGCACCGCCACACCGGAGCGGTCGATGATGGTCGCGACATCGTGCGGATGCGCACCTTTCATCTCAAACGAAACGATCGGGCCCTTGTTCCGCGCCGCGCCGATAATGCGCAGCGAGTTGATCTGGCGAAGCCGGTCATGCGCATAGCGCATCAGATCGGTCTCGTGCGCGCGGATCGCCGGCTTGCCAACCGCGTTCACGTAATCAATCGCGGCCCCGAGCCCGATCGCCTGCACGATCGGCGGCGTGCCCGCCTCGAATTTGTGCGGCGGCTCGCCATACAGCACGCGATCCTCGAACACCTCGCGGATCATCTCGCCGCCGCCGTTGAATGGCGGCATGGCGTCGAGATGCTGGTATTTGCCGTACAGCACGCCGATCCCGGTCGGGCCATAAACCTTGTGGCCGGTGAAGGCGTAGAAATCGCAATCGATGTCCTGCACATCGACGTCGAGATGCACCGCGCCCTGTGCGCCGTCGACCAGCACCGGAATGCCGCGGGCATGCGCGATCCGCACCACCTCTTTCACCGGCACCTGGGTGCCGAGCATGTTCGACATCTGGGTGATCGCAACCATTTTGGTGCGCGGCGACAGCAACTTCTCGAATTCGTCGATCAGGAAATTGCCCTCGTCGTCGACCGGCGCCCACTTGATCACCGCGCCCTGACGCTCGCGCAGGAAATGCCACGGCACGATGTTGGAATGGTGCTCCATGATCGAGAGCACGATCTCGTCGCCCGGCTTGATCCGCTCGCGGCCGAACGTATAGGCGACGAGGTTGATCGCTTCGGTGGCGTTGCGGGTGAAGATGATCTCTTCCTTCCGCTCGGCATTGACGAACGCCGCCGCCTTTTCGCGGGCGCCCTCATAGGCTTCCGTCGCCTCGTTAGCGAGATAATGCAGGCCGCGGTGCACGTTGGCATATTGCGTCGTGTAGGCCTGGTGCAGGCGGTCGAGCACCGCTTGCGGCTTTTGCGCCGAGGCGGCGTTGTCGAGATAGACCAGCGGCTTGCCGTAAACCTCCGTCGCCAGGATCGGGAAATCCTTGCGGATGCGGGCGACGTCGTAGGCGCCGTTGGTCTTCGCCTCGGCCAATCTGATATCAGCCAAATGAGCCTCAGCCATGTGAGCCTCGCGTCTTCAGCCAGGCCGCAACGCTGTCCAGCAGCGCTTCGCGCAGCCCGGCATGCTCGATGCCCTCGATCGCCTCGCCGAGGAACGCCTGGATCAGCAGCGCCTCGGCTTCCGCCGCCGGAATGCCGCGGGCCATCAGATAGAACTTGAGCTCGTCGTCGAGCGCGCCGGCGGTCGCGCCGTGGCCGCATTGCACGTCGTCGGCATAAATCTCGAGCTCCGGCTTGTGGTCCATCTCGGCCCGCTCGGAGAGCAGCAGCCCCTGCGTCATCATCCTGGCGTCAGTCTTCTGCGCGCCTTGCCGGACGATGATCTGGCCCTGAAACACGCCGTGCGCCTCGTCGTCGAGCACGGCCTTGAACATTTCGCGGCTCTGGCAGCCGGGCGCATTGTGATTGACGACCAGCGTCGAGTCGGCGTGCTGCTTGCCCTTGAGCAAGGAAGCGCCGCGGATGCCGGCGACGGTTTCCTCGCCGTCAAACTTCAGGAATAGCTGGTTGCGCACGACGGCGCCGCCGGTCACGAACGAGAACGTATTGAAGCGCGCGTGGGCGCCGACTGCGGCCGCGAGTGTCGAGACATGCAGCGCGTCCGCGCCCTCGCCGATCAGCTTGACGTGATCGACATGGGCCCGATCGCCGACAAAAATCTCGACCGCCGCATTGACCTGATAGTCGCTGCCCGCGGGACCTTCATGGCTCTCGATCAGCATGGCGCGCGCGCCGTCCTCGACGACGACCAGCGAGCGGGTGAAGGTCGCCGCCGGCGTGGCCGATGCGACGAACAGCAGGTGGATCGGACGCCGCGTGGTCGAGCCCGCGGTGACGCGGATAATGGCGCCATCGCCCATCAGCGCGGTGTTGAGCGCGACCGCAGGATCCTTCGCCGGCGCGAGCTTGCCGAGATGGTCTGGCAAAAGCGGATCGCCGCCGGCCAGCGCATCGGCCAGCGAACCGATCAGCACCCCTTCTTCGAGGTTGGCGGTGTCCGACAGTTCTGGAACGAACGCACCGTCGACAAAGACCAGACGCCGCGTTTCTACATCGCCGACCAGCGCGCCCGCGGTTTTCGCGTTGGCCCTGGCCATTGCATCGGGCGGCGCGGCGAGCGGCTTGGCGTCGCGCATCAGCGCGCGCAGGTCGGTGTATTTCCACTCCTCGACGCGGCGATGCGGCAGGCCCTGCTTGGCAAACACGTCAAAAGCGGCAGCGCGCTGCGCGGCAACAGCGTTGCCGCCCGGCAGCCGGCCGCGCGCCTGCGCAAACTCCTGCGCCAGCGCCGTTTCGGCTGCGGTCTTGATCGGGGTGACTTCGGCGTTCACGCCGGAACCTCTTCCTGAAACTCGGCGTAGCCATGCGCCTCGAGCTCGTGCGCCAGCTCCTTGCCGCCGGTTTTGACGATGCGGCCCTTCGACAGCACGTGCACCACGTCGGGCACGATGTAGTTGAGCAGCCGCTGATAGTGGGTGATGACGACGAAAGCCTTGTTCGGCGACCTGAGCCCGTTGACGCCGTCGGACACGATCCTGAGCGCGTCGATGTCTAACCCGGAATCGGTCTCGTCGAGCACCGCAAGGCGCGGCTCGAGCAGCGCCATCTGCAAAACCTCGTTTCTCTTCTTCTCGCCGCCCGAAAATCCGACATTGACGGCGCGGCGCAGCATCTCGCGCTCGATGCCAAGATCCTTGGCGGCGGCGTACAGGCGCTTCTGGAACTCCGGCACCGAGAGTTCGCTCTCGCCGCGCTTCTTGCGCTGCGCGTTGAGCGCGGTACGCAGAAACTGGACGGTGGCCACACCCGGAATCTCCAGCGGATACTGGAAGGCGAGGAACAGGCCGGCCGCGGCGCGCTCGTCCGGCGCCATCGCCAGGATATCCTTGCCGTCGAACCGGACTTCGCCATCCGTTACCGTGTAGTCGGCCTTGCCGGCGAGCACGTACGACAGAGTCGATTTGCCGGAGCCGTTCGGGCCCATGATGGCATGCACCTCACCGGCATTCACCGTGAGGTCGACGCCCTTGAGAATGGGCTTGCCGTCGATTTCGACGTGCAGGTTTGTTATTTCAAGCAACGCCATCAATTCGCCTTTCCAACCTCTCGAAACTCACTGGCCGCGGCTGCGGTGCTCGCGGACGAAATATTCATTGGGAAGAATTTCACCGGTGAAACCATCCTGCGCCGCACGCGCCTTGGCAGCCCGCATCTCGGCGGGCGTGCAGCGATAGCCGCAAATCTTCCAGGCCAGTTCGGCGGTGCGGCTGAGCGAAAATTCGATCTGGGCGTTATGCATGTAGACGACCCGGTATGCTTCCTCGTGAACGCTGACATTGTAGAAAGCGCCGTGATGATTGCGGAACGTGACGATCGGCGGATGGCCTTCCTGCAAAACCTCACGCTCGAGCTCGGCAACGATCGCCGACACGCACTCGCGCAACAGCATGAGTGACGGCGGCATGTCGTCGGTCGCCTGCAATTGCGCTTCCAGTTCCGGCACTTCCAGCCAATGAGCCATCTGAACCGAGCGGGCCGCTGTCAGCCAACGCTGCCCTCCAGTGAGACTGCAATCAGCTTCTGCGCCTCGACCGCGAATTCCATCGGCAGCTGCTGCAACACATCCTTGACGAAGCCGTTGACGACGAGCGCGGTCGCCTCTTCCGCCGACAGGCCGCGCTGCCGGCAGTAGAACAGAATATCCTCCGAGATTTTCGAGGTGGTGGCTTCGTGCTCCAGCACCGTCGAGGAATTCTTGGCCTCGATATAGGGCACGGTATGCGCGCCGCATTTGTCGCCGATCAGGAGCGAGTCGCAATTGGTGAAGTTGCGCGCATGCGCGGCCCTGCGGTGCGCTGTGACCAGGCCGCGATAGGTATTGTTGGAGTGGCCGGCGGCGATGCCCTTGGAAATGATGCGGCTCGTGGTGTTGCGGCCGAGATGCAGCATCTTGGTGCCGGAATCGACCTGCTGATAGCCGTTGGAGATGGCGATCGAATAGAATTCGCCGCGCGAGTTGTCGCCGCGCAGGATGCAACTCGGATATTTCCAGGTGATCGCCGAGCCGGTTTCCACCTGGGTCCAGGAGATCTTGGCGTTCTTGCCGCGGCAATCGCCGCGCTTGGTGACGAAATTGTAGACACCGCCCTTGCCCTTCGAATCGCCCGGATACCAGTTCTGGATGGTCGAGTACTTGATCTCGGCGTCGTCGAGCGCAACAAGCTCGACCACCGCGGCGTGAAGCTGGTTTTCGTCACGCATCGGTGCGGTGCAGCCTTCGAGGTAGCTCACATAGGAGCCCCTGTCGGCGATGATCAACGTGCGCTCGAACTGTCCGGTATTGCGCTCGTTGATGCGGAAGTAGGTCGACAGCTCCATCGGGCAGCGCACGCCGGGCGGCACATAGACGAACGAGCCGTCGGAAAACACCGCCGAGTTGAGCGTGGCGAAGAAGTTGTCGCTGACCGGCACCACCGAGCCGAGATACTTCTTCACCAGTTCGGGATGCTTGTGGACCGCTTCCGAGATCGGCATGAACAGCACGCCGGCCTTGGCCAGCTCGGCCTGGAATGTGGTGGCGACCGAAACCGAATCGAACACGGCGTCGACGGCGACACGCCTTGAGCCGCTCCCCTCGCCGTTTGCTTCGGCGTCATCGGCCGGCTTCTGGATGCCGAGCAGCGCTTCGCGCTCGCGCAACGGAATGCCGAGCTTCTCATACGTGCGCAAAATCTCGGGATCGATCTCGTCGAGCGACTTCGGCCCGTCCTTCTTCTTCGGCGCCGAATAATAATACAGGTCCTGATAATCGATCGGACCGTACTCGACCTTGGCCCATTTCGGCTCGCGCATGGTCAGCCAGCGCTTGTAGGCATCAAGCCGCCACGCCAGCATCCATTCCGGCTCGTTCTTCTTGGCCGAGATGAAACGGATCGTATCTTCCGAAAGACCCTTCGGGGCCTTATCGGATTCGATCACCGTCTCGAAGCCGTACTTGTATTGGTCAACGTCAATGCGCCGGACCTGATCGACGGTCTCTTGCACTGCCGGCATTTGTCCCTCCGCTCACGGCTTCAAGGGCCGCGGGTTGGATTAAGTCGGTATGGTCAGGTGGCTAACGTCTCTGATCACCTATCTGAGGGTGCTTGAACCATTCAAAACACCCCGGAATTTATCGGTTAAACAGCCAGTTAGGCCGCCATTCCGCCTCGACCCTTAGATAATGCAGTTGCGAGCTTTCTCCAAGCGTTGAGGAGGCTTTCGACGTCGTTTTCTGTGGTGGTCCAGCCGAGGCTGATCCGCACCGCTCCGCGCAGCAGCGCCGGAGAAACCCCCATGGCTGCAAGGACATGGGACGGTTGTACCTTGCCCGACGAACAGGCGGCGCCTGACGACACCGCGATCCCCTCGAGGTCGAAGGCGATTACGGCGGTCTCTGCCTTTAACCCGTCGGCGGCAAAAAGCGTCGTATTCGGCAGCCGATCGGCCCCGGCGGCAAAAACCACCGCCTGGGGCGCAATCGCCTTAAGCCCCGCTTCCAGCTTGTCTCGGAGCGATCGCATCCGGTCAGCCTCGGCGGCGAGGCTGTCGCGGGCGGCGGCCGCGGCCGCCCCGAAAGCGGCGACCCCGGCGACATTTTCGGTACCGGCGCGCATCCCGCGCTCCTGGCCGCCGCCGCGGATCAGCGGATCGGCGATATGGATATCCTCGTTGCGGCGAACCAGCGCGCCGGCGCCCTTGGCGCCGCCGATCTTGTGCGCCGAAAGCGTGATGAAGTCGGCGCCGAGCGCACTGATATCGACCGGAATCCGCCCCGCGGCCTGCACCGCATCGACATGCAACAGACCGCCGGCGTCGTGGACGATTGCGGCCGCTGCCGTGACCGGCTGCAACACACCGGTCTCGTTGTTGGCGAGCATGATCGAAACCAGCGGCCGTGTTGCGCCGCCAACGGCGGCTTTCAGGGCCGCGAGATCGACGCGGCCTTCGGCATCGACCGGCAGGTCCGCAATCGCGTCGCGCGCAAACCGCCCGCCCGCGCGCACCGATGAGTGCTCGACAGCAGACATCAACAGCTTGCCGCGCGGCTGCCGCTCGCTTCGCGTTTCGATTGCCGGCGTCAACACCAGCATGTTGGCTTCGGTGCCGCTCGAGGTGAAAAACACGTCCGCAGGCCGCGCCGCCACCAAAGCCGCCACCTGCTCGCGCGCATGTTCCACGGCGTGGCGGGCCGCGCGGCCTTCGGCATGCACCGAAGACGGATTGCCGCCGAGCAAAAACGCCGCCTGCATGGCCGAAGCGGCCTCCGGCCGCAGCGGCGTCGTCGCATTCCAGTCGAAATAGCTGCGATCCGGCATGTTTCGGCGCTTCGTAATGCTTGCTTTTGGTCCCCCGGCCTGTGCTAAAAGTCGCCACCCCATGTTGGGGCGCAAAGGCACCTTGCCGGTTCCAAAATCTGAAATACTTATAGAGGCTTAAGAGCGTATGCCGGCTGCGTCAAGCGCGCCCAATTCTGCCGGCCAGCCCGCGCCATAGCGATCGAGGTTTCACAAAAATGCCCGAGGTCATCTTCACGGGTCCCGCCGGCCGCATCGAAGGCCGCTACCATCCGGCACAGCAAAAGAATGCGCCGATCGGCATCGTGCTGCATCCGCATCCGCAGTTCGGCGGCACGATGAACCATCCGATCGTGTATCAGATCTACTACGCCTTCGTGCATCGCGGCTTCTCGGCGCTGCGCTTCAACTTCCGCGGCGTCGGCCGCAGCCAGGGCGGCTTCGATCACGGCATCGGCGAATTGTCGGATGCTGCATCGGCGCTCGATTGGGCGCAGACCATCAATCCCGAAGCGCGCGCCTGCTGGATCGCCGGCTTCTCATTCGGCGCCTGGATCGGCATGCAGCTTTTGATGCGGCGGCCGGAAATCGAAGGCTTTATCTCGATTGCGCCGCCGGCGAACCTCTACGACTTCTCGTTCCTTGCGCCCTGCCCGTCGTCCGGCCTGATCATCCATGGCGACAAGGACGCCGTGGTGCCGCCGCGCGACGTCACCACGCTGGTCGAGAAGCTGAAGACGCAAAAGGGTATCGTCATCGAGCAAAAAGTCGTGCCCGGCGCCAATCACTTCTTCGACGCCAGGATCGAGCCGCTGATGACCTCGATCGGCCAGTATCTCGACAAGCGCCTCGGCAAGAACGGACGGCCGGCGACCGCGGCCTGAAATCAACCGCCCAGATAGTTCGGCAAAAGGCGGCCGCCCCTCGCGCGCCGCCTTTCGTTTGCGCCGTACACCAATTCGGGATTGCGGCGGGGCATGCGACCGTTGCGCTCTTGCATTACCCCTGCCCCGGTCGTTCAATGCCGGCCAATAACGTTCCCGAGGAAAGCCATGCACCACAACCGCTTAGCCGGCGTCCTTGCTGCGGCTGCGATATCGGCGGCGGGCATCGGCAGCGCCCTCGCGCAGGACAGCGTGAAGGTCGGCCTCGTCATGCCGATGACCGGGACCCTCGGGCCGGCCGGCCAGGAAGCCGTCGCCGGCGCGAAACTCTACATGGCCCAGCACGGCGACACCGTAGCCGGCAAGAAGATCGAACTGATCGTGCGTGACGACGGCACCGTGCCCGACGTCGGCAAACGCCTGGCGCAGGAACTGGTCGTCAACGACAAGGTGCAATTTCTCGGCGCCGGATCGACCCCGACCGCGCTGTCGATGGCGCCGATCGTGACCGAAGGCAAAGTGCCGTCGGTGATCATGATCTCCGGCACCTCGGCCGCGATCGAACGCTCGCCCTACTACGTGCGCACATCCTTCACGCTCGGCCAGCAGGCCGGCATCATCGCCGATTGGGCGACCAAGAACGGCAGCAAGAAAGCCGTGATGGTGATGAGCGACTGGGCGCCCGGCGCGGAAGCCGCAAAAGTGTTCGAACAGAGTTTCACCAAAGGCGGCGGCCAGGTCCTCGATACCCTGAAAGTGCCGCTGGCCAATCCGGACTTCGCGCCGTTCCTGCAACGCGCCCGCGACCTGCAACCCGACACATTGTTCGTCTTCGTGCCGGCCAGTCAGGCCGGCGTATTCGCCCGGCAATTTGCCGAACGCGGGCTCGACAAGTCCGGCATCAAGCTGGTCGGGCCCGGCGATATCGTCGACGACAACGACTTGCCAGCCAGCGGCGACGCGCTGCTCGGCGTCGTGACTGCGGGCTTCTATTCGGCCGCCCATCAGTCGGACATGAACAAGAAATATGTCGCCGACTATGCCGCGGCCACCGGCGGCAAGCGCGCCAACTTCATCTCGGTTGGCGGCTGGGACGGCATGCATCTGATCTACGAGACCTTGAAAAAAACCAACGGCAACACCGATCCCGACACCGTTCTTGCCGCCATGAAAGGCATGAGCTGGGAAAGTCCGCGCGGGCCGATCTCGATCGATCCGCAGACCCGCGAAATCGTGCAGAACGTCTACATCCGCAAGGTCGAGAAGAAGGACGACGGCCAGCCGTGGTCGACCGAGTTTGCCACCTTCGAAGCGGTGAAGGACCCGCTTCATCCAGCATCGAACTAAGCCAAAGGGGAAAGTCAATGAATTCCAGGTTTCTCATTGCCAGCGGCGCCGCAATTGCCGTTGTTGCATTCGGCGCGGGCGGCGCACTGGCGCAGGATGCCGTCAAGATCGGCATCGTGACGCCGATGACCGGAACTTCCGGTGCAGTCGGCCGCGAAATTTCGGCCGCCGTGAACCTGTACATGGCGCAGCACGGCAATATCGTTGCCGGTAAGAAGATCGAAGTGATCATTCGTGACGACGGCAGCGTGCCCGACAACGCCAAGCGTATTGCGCAGGAAATGGTCGTCAACGACCATGTGGCCTTTCTCGGCGCCAGCCTGACGCCGAGCGCCATGTCGATGGCGCCGATTTCCGCCGAGGGCAAAGTGCCGACCGTGGTCATGGTGTCGGGCACCTCGGTGGTGACCGAGCGTTCGCCCTACTACGTGCGCACGAGTTTCACGCTCGGCCAGCAGTCCGGCATCATCGCCGACTGGGCGATCAAGAACGGCAGCAAGAAAGCGGTCGCGGTGCTGTCAGACTGGGCGCCGGGAGCCGAGGCCGGCAAGGTCTTCGAGGCCAGCTTCACCAAGGGCGGCGGCCAGGTGCTCGAGACGCTCAAGGTGCCGCTCGCCAATCCGGACTTCGCGCCGTTCCTGCAGCGCGCCGCCGACCTGCATCCCGATACGCTGTTCGTGTTCGTGCCCGCCGGACAGGCCGGCACGTTCGCGCGCCAGTTTGCCGAGCGCGGCCTCGACAAATCCGGCATCAAGCTGATCGGACCGGGCGACATTACCGACGACGACGATCTGCCGACCACGGGCGACACCCTGCTCGGCGTCGTGACCGCCGGCATCTATTCCGCCGCGCATCCATCGGCGCTCAACAAGGAATATGTCGCCGCTTACAAGAAGGCGACCGGCCATCGCGCCAACTTCATCTCGGTTGGCGGCTATGACGGCATGCACCTGATCTACGAGGCGCTCAAGAAGACCGGTGGCAAGACCGACCCCGACGCCGTTCTCGCCGCCATGAAGGGCATGAGCTGGGAAAGCCCGCGTGGGCCGATCTCGATCGATCCGGAGACCCGCGACATCATCCAGAACGTCTACATCCGCAAGGTGGAGAAGAAAGAAGACGGCCAGCCGTGGGCGGTCGAATTCTCGACCTTCGAAGCGGTGAAGGACCCGCTGAAGCAGGCGGCGGCGAAATAGTCCGCTTCCGGATACTCACAAGGCAAATCGGGAGCCGCCATCGCCGTACGATGGCGGCTTTTCATTGCCGGTGCGGCAGCAGACGCTGCCGCGGTTGAAACGCGCGCCGGACCTGTTACACCAGCGCCGCCGCCTCCGGAAACCGTGGTTTCGACTGCCGAACTGACATGAGCGCCTACAAATCCGACTTTCTCAATGTCCTCGCCACGCGGGGATTTATCCACCAGGTCTCGGAACCCGAGGCGCTGGATGCGCTCGCCTGCAAGTCGGTCGTCACCGCCTATATCGGCTTCGATTGCACCGCCCCTTCCCTGCATGTCGGCTCGCTGCTGCCGATCATGATGCTGCACTGGATGCAGCAGACCGGCCATCGTCCGATTGCCTTGATGGGCGGCGGCACCACGCGTGTCGGCGATCCATCCGGCAAGGACGAAAGCCGCAGGCTCCTCACCGATCAGATCATCAACGACAACCTGACCAGCATCCGCCGGATCTTCTCGCGTTTCCTGCGCTTCGGTGACGGCAAAAACGATGCGGTGATGGCCAACAACGCCGACTGGCTCAACACGCTCAACTACATCGACTTCCTGCGCGATATCGGCCGCCACTTCTCGATCAACCGGATGCTGACCTTCGATTCCGTCAAGCTCCGGCTCGAGCGCCAGCAGGAACTGTCGTTCCTCGAATTCAACTACATGATCCTGCAAGCCTACGATTTCGTCGAACTGAACCGGCGCTATGGCTGCGTGCTGCAGATGGGCGGCTCGGATCAGTGGGGCAACATCGTCAACGGCATCGATCTCGGCCGCCGCACCAACAACGCGCAGCTGTTCGCGCTGACCTCGCCGCTGATCACCACCTCATCCGGCGCCAAGATGGGCAAGACCGCGGCCGGCGCGGTATGGCTCGATGCATCCCAGGTGAGCCCGTACGACTACTGGCAATACTGGCGCAATACCGAGGATGCCGACGTGGCGCGCTTCCTGAAGCTGTTCACGGTGCTGCCGCTCGACGAAATCGAGCGGCTGGCGACGCTCAAGGGCGCCGAGATCAACGAAGCGAAGAAGATTCTCGCCACCGAGGCGACCGCGCTGGTGCACGGCAAGGCCGCGGCGGAGGAAGCCGCAGGCACGGCACGCACGACTTTCGAGGAAGGCGGCCTCGGTGCAAGCCTGCCAAGCGTCGACGTGTCGCGCGCCGAACTCAACGCCGGCCTCGGCGTGCTAGCCGCATTCGTCAAAGCCGGCCTTGCGGCGTCGAACGGCGAAGTCCGCCGCGCGATCGCCAACAACGCCATCCTCGTCAACGACGTTCGCGTCACCAGCGACAAGGCCACGATCGGCGAGGCGGATGTCACCGCCGAGGGCGTGGTGAAGCTCTCACTCGGCCGCAAGCGTCACGTCCTGCTGAAGCCGGTGTGATTTACTGATTGCCGTTGCTGTCGGCGGACGGATAAGTCTGATTGCTCATCGGGTATTCGAACACTTTGCGCAGCAATCCCGGCGCCAGCGCCGATACCGGATTGATGTGCAGGACCGGATTGCCCGGCCGCCCCACCACTTCATAGGTGATGCCGATCAGCCCTTCCTTCTCGCCGCCGAGGAACAGGCCGACGATCGGCAACTGGCCAAGCAGATTGTTCGGGCCATAAAGCGGCACTAGCGTGCCGCGCATGTGCAATTCATCGTGCGTGTAATCGACGAGCCCGTCGATCGTGGCGCCGAGCAGCGGCCCGCGTACCACGCCGTCGCGCAATATCACCCGTCCCGGCGATTTGTCGAAATCGACCTTCATGCTGGAGAACTGCATGTTGTTGCGTTGGGCATAATCGGCATTCGACGACACCGCCTGCTGCAACTGCGCTTCGTCGTGGATCGAGAAATCGCGCACCGTCAGCGTGCCGCGCTGCAGCGGATTCTCCGCCGATGGCGCTTCCATGGCCATCACCATCTGGCCGCCCGACATGCGCGCATAGACATCGGTGAAGCGGAACAGCGCTCCGCCGTCGTTGGTCGTCAGGACCACGGCCTGCCGGCCGCCCGGCCGGCCGCCGCGCAGATCGCCGGTCAGGCCGGCATCGCGTCCGATCTTGGCGGACAGCCCGAAGCTGCGGATTTCGCCGGCCCGGCGCGATATTTTCAGATCGAAGTTGCGCACTGCCTCGCCGTTGAAGCCGACAACGGCGCCGAGCTTCATGTCGAGATCGAGGTCGACGGTCTTCTGCTTGCCCTGTTGCGGATTGGCCGGTCCGCCGCTCACGGTTTTGAGGAAACCGCGGCCGTCATAGACGTCGCCGCGCATCATGATCTTCCACGCGCCGTCCGCGGCGCGATCGACCTTGAGGTTGGAACGGTCGCCGTCGGAGAAACCAAAGGACGGGAAATTCGCCGACACAAGCTCGCCGGAACCGTCGAGTTCGATTGAACCTTTGACGCCGGTGCCGACGCCTTCGATCGCGAGATCGTCGATACGGGTCGATTGCGGCTTGGTGGTGAGTGTGAACGTCGCGCGGGCCGGCTTGCCGGCCGGCTTGACCCATCCGGGCATGTAGCCGTTGATCTGGGCCGGCGTCAGATCGGCTTCGATGGAGAACCGGCCGTCGCGCTCCGGACCGCTGCCGACGCGGCCGGCGAGCCGGATCGGAATCGAGCCGCCAATCGAATTCGACGGATCGATGCCGAAGTTGTTGCGCGCGTTTTCGTCGAGCATGCCGGTCAAGCTGACATCGGCTTCGCTATCGCCGCGCGCCTTGCGGTATTCGAGGCTGGCCGGCGTGCCGCCGATCTTGACGTCGCCCTTCAGCGTGAAGCCCTGGTTGGTGGCCGCGACTTTGAGCGCCGCCGCGTCGACGCGCTGTCCCATGATCAGTTTGTCGGCGGAAAAATTCGTCGCATCGACCGCGACTTGATATTGCGTCGAACCGGGCGGCAGGTCGGACCGCAGCGGCATGCCAAGCTGCACTTGCGCAGTCATCGTGCCGCGCGTCGTTGCCGGATCGAACGGTACGCCGGAAGCATCGCGCAGCCGGTCCATGGCCAGCAATTCGACAGCCGCCTGCACCGGGCCATCGAGCTTGAATTTCACCCGCGCCGGCGGCGCGTGCGGCGCGGTGTCGGGCACCTCGAACTGACCGCCGGAAATCAGGAGCTTGCGTCCGCTTGGCAGGTCGGCGGTGGCCTTGCCCACCGATATGACGGCATCGCGCCCGACGATATGCACGTTGAGATCGGCGTCACGAAGCTCCGGCAAGCCTTCAACCGGCTGGATGATGCAATTGCTGACCTGGGCGTCGATCGAAAGGCCGTCGTCCGGCACCGGCGGCCCGTCGGCTTTCAGCGTCTCAAACGGCGCATTCACGGCGATCACGACGCGTTCGACGGTGCCGCTCTTGATGTGGGCAAGAAACCAGTCGCGCACCTTGGGCGTCACGAACACCGGCCATAGCCGCTTGAGCGATTCTGCCGGCATTTTCGTCGCGGCAACTCCGGCAACCAGGCGGACATCGCCATTGGCCGGCTCCGCCCTGCCCGATATCGCAAGGCCGATATCGCCATTGCCGACGTCGCCGTTGTCGATCACCAGAACTTTCTTGCCCGCGTCGTAGCGGCCGCTCACCGCAATGCGATTGAGAACAAGCGCATCGCCCGTACTAGCCGGTGGATTGAGCACGATCGAGCCGCCGCCGACCCGAAACGCCCAGATGCCGCCGACCTGATCGGGTGCGTGCAGCTGTCCCATCAGCGTCATGCGGTTCTGCCCGGAAACGATCTGAAGGGGCATCGTCAGCACGCGGTTGGCGGCGTCCCAGTCGAGCTTGACTTCGGCGCGATCGATATCGACACGGCCGTCGTCGCCGCTGCTGAGGAACCCGGCATCCGCAACGATCCGCCCGGTCAAGCTCTGCGGCACACCATCGGCGCCGATTTCGCCGCGCAGGCTGGCTGACAGCGGCAAATTCGTTTCCACGCTGCCGTCACCGACGCGGCCCGCCAGAAGCAGATCGTTCGCGGCAACCCGGCGGCCTTCGATCGCGATGCTGTGGGCGCCATTGCGGGTCGGCTTGATCGCGGCCGTCAGCCCCCACGGTCGCGCTGCGTTGTCGGAGCCAACCGTCAGGGTGACGCCGCCGCCGCGCGGCCGCTCCACGCTGAGCGTAATGTCGCGAAAGCTCCATTGCTTGCCGGTACGTTCGTCATCGACCGTGAGATTGCCGTCCTTCAGTCCGAGTTCGCGCAGATCATGGCCGTCGAGACCGCTCTCGCCGATGCCGTCAATCCAGTTCAGCAGCGCGGCGAAGATATCGCCGGACGAGCGCGACAGCGCAGCCACTGCCGGCGACCCGGCAGGAGACGGCGCCGCGGCGGGAGGAGCCGCGCCAATCGCGGAACCGGCGGCAAGCGGCGCAATCGCCGTGGCGATGGGATGCTTGTCAGCGCCGGCGAATACCGTGACGTCGCCGTTATGTTCAATGCGGATCGCCATCTCGGCGCCGACCAGATTGAGGCTTTCGGCGCGCATGCGGCCACTCAGCAGGCTCATGCTGGAGACGTGGACTTCCGCCTTCGGAGCGCTGGCGACCACCGTGCCGTCGGGATCCCGCACCACGATATCGCGGATGCGCACGGCGGCGCCGTTCGAGGTTCGCTCGATCTGCGTGCCGCCGACGTGAACTCTATGGTCTTTGCCGAAGTTCTCTTCGATCGCCGCGGCGAGCCATGGCGTGGCGACGTCAAACTGGATTGGGCCGCTCGACAAGCGCCACCACAGGCCAAGCACTCCGGCCAGCAGGACGCTCGCGACGATGGCGCTGCCGATCCCGACCCTGCGGATCAACAGCCGGTGCCGCGACAGCAACCGGCGATAGGCCGCGGCATACGGATTGCTGCTGACACGCTGAACGCGCGTATCCATCGGCCTGGGGCCCGGCCGGCGCGTATGCGCGCCCGACTCCCAACGCGGAAGCGCAGCGTTCTGCCTTTCCTGATTAGTCATGCCCCCTCGGGCGTCCCCTCGACCGTGGCGCTGTCAGAACGTATCGCAGCTTGTCGTCATGCTAACCGGCACATCCCACGGGGTCGATAGAATCGACCACCCCCGCCGACCTGCGTATTCTGGCGATACAGAGTGCCTCTCGGAAAGCGTCGAAAGGAAGGCGTATGGCCCGTAAGTCCCGATCCGCACGGAAGGTTGCCGCGAAGAAACCCGCAAAAACCAAGGCTAAAACCAAGGCCAAGACAGCGAAGGTCAAGGCGGCCAAGTCAGCGACCGCCAAGATCGCGACAACAACCGCAACAGCCCAGACCGGAACCAAGGCCAAGGCGCCGGCAGGCAAGCTCGCCCCCGGAGCCAGTGCGCCCGACTTCAGCCTGCCCCGCGATGGCGGCGGCACCATCTCGCTGGCCGATTTCGCCGGGCAAAAGCTTGCGCTTTATTTCTATCCCCGCGCCGATACCCCCGGCTGCACCAGGGAAGCAATCGACTTCTCGCGGCTGCAAAGCGCCTTCGCCAAAGCCAATACGCAGGTGCTCGGCGTGTCCGCCGATCCGGTGCCGGCGCAGGACAAGTTCAAGGCCAAATATAAGCTCGGTATCGCGCTCGCTTCCGACGAAAAGCATCGCATGCTGGAGGCTTACGGAGTTTGGCAAGAAAAGTCGCTATATGGCCGGAAATTCATGGGAATTGTACGCTCGACCGTGTTGATCGGCACCGACCGGCGCATCGCGCGAATTTGGCCGAAAGTCTTCGTCGATGGTCATGCCGACGAGGTCCTGGCCGCCGCCAAAGCCTTGTGATTGTTGCGGAAGTATTTACCGAAGGCAGCAAAATCGCTGCCGCAATTTGCCGAATGTTAACCATAAACGGTGCACGTTCCGCGCCCGGGCTACCGGTCATTGCGATGACCGGAGCGGGTGGGAGCGTCAATGTCGCAGTGGTCGGCGTCTTCGCAACGGGTAGCGCGTGCCCAGCACTACGCTTGGGATGACGCGCGTAGCGCCCGTCCGCGTCCGCCCGCTCCCGCCGCAAATCCAAAGCAACAGCCGGTCCGGAGCGCCGGTGCTGGCTACACGATCGCGCACCGCGGCCGGCAAATCCGGTTCGGCCCGGTCGCGTTCTGGATCGTCGTCGGCACGGTTGTGATCCTTGCCGGCTGGTCGGCGACCACCGCCACTTATTTCGCCTTCAGTGACGACGTTATCAAAGGCGTCCTCGCCCGGCAGGCCGAGCAGCAATACGCCTATGAGGATCGCATCGCCGAATTGCGGGCGCAGATCGACCGCACCATGAGCCGGCAACTGCTCGATCAGGAGCAGTTCGAGCAGAAGCTCAACGACCTCGTGCGCCGGCAGTCGGCGCTTGAATCGCGCGCGACCGCGCTCGGCGGCATTACCGATCCGGCGACGACCGGCTCGATCAAACAAGGCGGATCGCTGGACGCGGCGAAAGCATCGCCGACCGGCGACTCGATGCTGCGGCCGCAGCGGCTCGACCGCGGCACTTACCTCGAACCGTCGAACGCTCCGGGCAATCGCGGCAACGGCAAGGACGACATCGCCACCAGGTTCAGCCGCCTCGAAGCATCGATCGATCGCGTCGACCACCGCCAGGTCTCGGCGCTCGCGCAATTGCAGGATCGCTACGAAAGCAAGGCGCGCAAGTTGCGCGGCGTATTTGCCGACCTCGGGCTGAAAGTCGATGCGCCGCCCGGTGGCGCTGTCGGCGGTCCGTTCGTTCCGGTCAAGCTGCCGGTGGCGGGACAAAGTTTCGAGCGCGCGGTCACGCAGGTGAGTATCGCGCGGGCTTATGCCAACAAGCTGAGCGCCACCCTTGCCTCGGTGCCGTTGCGTGCGCCGGTCACCGGCGACATTGACGAAACCTCGCCGTTCGGCGTGCGCGTCGATCCGTTCATGCGCGTCGCGGCGATGCATACCGGAATCGATTTCCGCGGCGCCATGGGCGAACCCATTCACGTCACGGCCGGAGGCACGGTGACTTCGGCCGGCTGGAGCGGCGGCTACGGCAATATGGTCGAGGTCGGTCATGGCAACGGGCTTGCGACCCGTTACGGCCATCTTTCGGCAATCGACGTGAAAGTCGGCCAGGTTGTTCGCATCGGCCAGGTGATCGGACGCCTCGGCTCGACCGGCCGTTCGACCGGGCCGCATGTGCACTACGAAACCCGTGTGAACGGCGAGGCGGTCAATCCGGCAAAATTCCTCAACGCCGGAGAGCAGTTGTTCGGCGGCTAGAGCATGATCCGGAAAAGTGGATACCGGTTTTCCGAAAAGATCATGCTCCACTAAAAACAACTAGTAGACCGTGAAGCGGATCTTGCCATTCGCTGCTGCCCCGCCCCGAGTGCTTGAAGCGGACCGCCCTACTCGACGTCTTCGACCTTGTCGGGGCCGGTTCCGAAGGCCTTCTGCGCCAAGGCGGCTTCCGTGAATTGATCGATATCGCCGTCGAGAACGCCGGCGGTGTTCGATGTCGAAACTCCGGTGCGCAGATCCTTGACCATCTGGTACGGCTGCAAAACGTAGGACCGTATCTGGTGACCCCAGCCGATATCGGTTTTGGCGGCCTGATCGGCAGCGGCCTTTTCCTCGCGCTTCTTCAACTCGAGTTCGTAGAGTTTTGCGCGCAGCATCTGCCACGCGCGGGCGCGGTTGCGGTGCTGGGAACGGTCATCCTGGCAGACCACGGCGATATTGGTCGGGATGTGCGTCAGCCGGATCGCCGATTCCGTCTTGTTGACGTGCTGGCCTCCGGCGCCGCCAGAACGCATCGTATCGGTGCGCACGTCGGCTTCCTTGATGTCCACTTTGATGGTGTCATCGACGACCGGATAGACATTCACGCTGGCGAACGAGGTGTGGCGGCGCGCATTGGAATCGAACGGTGAAATGCGCACCAGCCGGTGCACGCCGTTTTCCGTTTTGAGCCAGCCATAGGCGTTGCGGCCCTTGATTTCGATCGTTGCCGATTTGATGCCGGCCTCTTCGCCGCGGGTCTCTTCGATAAAATCGACCTTGAAACCGCGGTGCTCGGCCCAGCGGCTGTACATGCGAAGCAGCATCGAAGCCCAGTCCTGGCTTTCGGTGCCGCCGGCGCCGGCATGGACCTCGAGATAGGTATTGTTGTTGTCGGCTTCGCCCGACAGCAGCGCCTCAAGCTCGCGGCGGGCGACTTCGACCTTGAGCTTGCGTAGCACCGCTTCTGCCTCGGCAACGACGCTCTGGTCCTTTTCGGCCTCGCCGAGATCGATCAGCGCGACCTGATCGTCGAGCTCCCGGTCGATATGGCTTAACGCGTTCAGGCTGTCGTCGAGCGCCGTGCGCTCCTGCATCACGCGGCTGGCGCGCTGCGGGTCGTTCCAGAGGCCGGGATCCTCGGCCTGCCGGTTCAGCTCGGCAAGCCGCACACGCGCCTTGTCGACGTCAAAGATGCCTCCTCAGCAGTCCCGCGGACTGCTTGATCTCGTCGACAATGGTTGAAATTTCCGCGCGCATCATGGTGCTCCAGCGGAGCGATTTAATCGCTTGCGGGGTTTAGCGCAACGCGTCGCTCAGTAGCTCAGTAGAGCCCGCCGGTGCTGGAGCGCACCGCGCCAGCCGCAGCGTCCGGCGGTACCGAGGTATCGATCGGCTTGCCATTGGCCGTATCCGTGCCGACGACCGAGTAGTTGTCGGGCGGCGCGGTGCCGGGCTTGAAGGCTTCGAGAATGACGTTGCCGTCGCCGGGTCCGGCGCGCATGCCGGTCTTGGCATTGACGCGGATCAGCTTGATGCCGGGCGGCACGCGGAACGGAATCGGCGGCTTGTCGGCGAGCGCGAGCTTGAGGAAGTCCTTGACGATCGGCGCCGCGAGATGGCCGCCCGTGGCGAGCCGACCGATATGTCGCGGCTTGTCGTAACCCATGTACACGCCGCAGACGATGTCCGGCGAAAAGCCGATGAACCAGACATCTTTCTCGTCATTGGTGGTGCCGGTCTTGCCGGCGATCGGCTTGCCGACTTCCCTGACCACGGTCGCAGTGCCGCGCTGTACCACGCCTTCCATCAGCGAGGTGATCTGATAGGCGGTCATCGGATCGATCACCTGCTCGCGATGATCGACCAGCGTCGGCTCCGGATTGTTGTCCCACTTGCTGGCATCGCAGCCCTGACAATCGCGTTTGTCGTGCTTGAAGATGGTGTGGCCGTAGCGATCCTGGATGCGGTCGATCAGCGTCGGGATCACCCGCCGGCCGCCGTTATCGAACATCGAATACGCGGTGACCATGCGCATCACCGTCGTCTCGCCGGCGCCGAGCGCGTACGACAGATAAGGCGGCAATTCGTCATAGACGCCGAAACGCTTGGCATATTCGGCAATCAGCGGCATGCCGATGTCTTGCGCCAGCCGCACCGTCATCACGTTTCGCGACTGCTCCAGGCCGAACCGCAGGGTCGACGGGCCGAAGAACTTGCCGCCGTAATTTTCCGGCTTCCAGATGCCGCTGCCGCCGGCGCCGGTATCGATTTCAATCGGCGCATCCATGACGATGGTCGACGGCGTGTAGCCGTTGTCCAGTGCCGCCGCATAAACGATCGGTTTGAACGACGAGCCCGGCTGCCGCAGCGCCTGGGTCGCACGGTTGAACTGGCTCTGATCGAACGAGAAGCCGCCGACCATGGCGAGCACGCGCCCGGTGCGCGGGTCCATCGCCACCATGCCGCCGGAGATTTCCGGAATCTGGCGCAGGCGATATTTGCCCTGTTCCGCCATCGGCTCGACATAGATCACATCGCCGGCCGACAGCACCTGCGCGACGGTCTGGATCGGCTTGGTGCCGTTCGGGGGCTTCGCCCACTTCACGCCGTCGAGCTGAATGAGCCCGGTCTGCCGGTCCTTGATGACATTGCCGCCCGGATCGCGCATCGGCTGCAAGCCAATGCGGGCCGACTGGTCGGCCACTTCAAGCACGACCGCCATGTGCCACGGATCGATGTCCGACAGCGATTTGACCTCGGCGAGTTTCAGGCCCCAGTCGCCCGAAATATCGATTTTGGTGACCGGGCCGCGAAAGCCGGTGCTCTCGTCGAAATTCACCAGGCCATTGATCATCGCCTGGCGCGCCATGCTCTGGATCTTCGGATCGAGCGTGGTGCGGACCGAAAGCCCGCCTTCGTAGAGCTTCTTCTCACCGTAGTTGTCGAAGATGTAGCGGCGGACTTCCTCGGTGAAATATTCGGCGGCGAAGATGTGGGCGCCGGTCGGCCGCACCGTGATCTCAAGCGGCTGCTTCTTGGCCTGCTCGGCATCGGTCGCGGAGATGTAACCGTCCTCGGCCATGCGGTCGATCACGTAATTCCGGCGCGCGATCGCCTCTTCCTTGCGGCGGAACGGATTGTAGTTGTTCGGGCCCTTGGGCAGCGCCGCGAGATAGGCCGCCTGCGCGATTGTCAGTTCGTGGACCGACTTGTCGAAATACAGCAGCGACGCCGCAGCGACGCCATAGGCGCCGAAGCCGAGATAGATTTCATTGAGATAGAGCTCGAGGATTTTCTCCTTCGAGTAGGTCCGCTCGATGCGCAGCGCCAGCAGCGCTTCCTTGATCTTGCGCTCGAACGAAACCTCGTTGGTCAGCAGGAAGTTCTTGGCGACCTGCTGGGTGATCGTCGAGGCGCCCTGCGGGCGGCGGCCGGTGCCGTAATTTTCGACGTAGAGAAGTCCGGCGCGCGCGATACCGGAAAAGTCGATGCCCGGATGCTGGTAGAAGTTCTTGTCCTCGGCGGCGACGAAGGCATTGGTCACCAGCTTCGGGATCGCCTGGATCGGCAGGTAAAGACGGCGCTGGTTGGCATATTCGGCGAGCAGCGAGCCGTCCGCGGCATGGACCCGCGTCATCACCGGCGGCTCGTAATCCTGAAGCTGAGAATAGTCCGGCAAGTCCTTGGAATAATGCCACAACAATCCGGCAATAGCGGCAACGCCGACGATGAACACGACGGAACCTGCCGCAAACAGGAAGCCGAGTAGTCTCAGCACAAATCTCATTGGCAACATTCCGCCGTGGCTCGGCCGGCTCCCACGCCATGCCAATTCACCCTTAGCCGCGTGCAGTTTGGCAGTTTTAGCGCCCGACCGCCACAGAACCCTTTGGCTGCGCTGTGGTCGCTTGGGTTTTTGTTCAAACTGAGGCCGTTACATCGGCTAGTTTGCGGGCTAGTTCGCGCGGGCGCCGGCGACGTGGGTGGTAAAATAACCATCGATCGCATGAGCGACGGACTCGGCGGTGCGGTTGCGCCAGCTCTCCGACAGTAGCGACGCCAAATCCTGCTTGTTCGAAACGTAACCGAGTTCCACCAGCACCGACGGAACGTCCGGCGCGCGCAGAACTCGAAATCCCGCCGACTTCAGCGGCTTCTTGTAGAGACGCGTCGCGCCCTTCAGATCGTCCACAAGCTTATGGGCGAATTGCAGGGAGAAGGCTTTGGTTTCGCGCTGCGCCAGATCGAGTAATATGCCGGCAACGTCATCGGGCTCATCCTTGAGATCGACACCGGCAATCACGTCGGCCTTGTTCTCCTGCTCGGCGAGCCGTTCGGCTTCGGGATCAGTCGCGGTGTCGGACAAGGTGTAGATGGTCGCGCCTTGGGCATCGCCCTCCTTCTTCGGCAGCGAATCCGCGTGAATGGAGACAAACAGCGACGCGCCGGCATTGCGCGCGATGCGCACGCGGTCCGGCAGCGGTATGAATGTGTCGTCCGAGCGGGTCATCAGGACGCGATATTTGCCGGTCTTCTCGATTCGATCCCGCAGCCGCTGTGCGAAATCGAGAACGATATCTTTCTCCAGTTCCCCGGCCGGCCCCTTGGTTCCGGTGTCGATGCCGCCGTGGCCCGGATCCAGCGCCACCAGCGGGCGCGTGTCGCTCTTGTTGGCCTCGGATGCGCCCGAAGATGCCGTTTCCGCCGGAGCGGTTTTATTCTCCAGCGCTATTTTCTTGAGGAAGCTGTCCCGATCGGTCGGCACCAGTTCGAGCACCATGCGCGCAGGAGCACCTTCGGCCGGATCGACGACGAAAGCCTTGTCGATGCGCACCGGTTTGGTGAGGTCGAACACCATGCGTGAACCGCCCGGCATCATCAGCCCGTAGCGGAACGACTTGATCAGGCCGCGGCCGGTCTCACCCGTTTTCGGCGCCAACTGGAACGTCACCTCGGGGATATCGATGACGATGCGGTACGGGTCGGCCAGCGTGAAGGCGCGCAACTCGATCTTGCGGCTCAAGTCCATGACGAAGCGCGTCTGCGAATCGTCGCCGCCAAGCCGAACCTCGGTCGCCACGGGATATGAGCCGGTCGCCGGTACGGCCGCCGGCCGCTCCGCGGCATGGGCAATTGCGGCTGACATGACACCGAGGAAAGCCCAGATCGCAGCCCGGACATGCATCGGCTCGAACCCCATCGCGGCCATCCTACCCCTTAAGGAGGGACGGTTAAGCGAATCTTAACCCCCGAAGACCCCCCATTGGAAACCGCAGAAAGTGGTTGAAATCAGCCGGAATTCAGATGCTGCTTGCCAATTCACGGTTCGGGGCTTTAAGAAGAACGTGCTGACGGTGACAGGTTCCGGTTGTGTCGCGTTAGGGCATCCGGCGAACGCTAGTCGAAAGCCAGCCCCCCAGTGGCTCCCCAGGAAAAGGACGGGACCCAGGGAGGATCAGGCTTCCGACCCCCTTCGGCGCCGAAACGCGCAGACGAAGGCGGACCAGCGGGCAAAGCCGATTCCCTCTAGGAAAAGGACAGCCGGAACTTCGTGCGTGACGGGTATCCCAGCAGCCTAAGCTGCAGGAACGCGTGTCGCGCCGATACCGTGAGCGATCGAAAGAAATTGCGACGGCTCCGCCGTCGCCTTCATCGCGGTTTGGAGTTCATGTTCGAAACGCAGGTCTTCCCGCAAACCTTCCAAAGGGAAGTCGAGGTTAGGTTGCATGCGCGCGGCACACTTGCCGGCCTTGCGAGCGATGCCTGCTGCGTCCGGGGAATCCAATCCGTTCCCTTCACCGACAATTGGGCTGGCACCCGTTCCCCATCGCCGATACGGCGCGGAGCGGACGGCAGGCCGCCCTTCGTGAGACTGTTTTATGGCCAACAAAATGCTCATCGACGCGACCCATCCCGAGGAGACCCGGGTGGTCGTGCTGCGCGGCAATCGTGTCGAGGAATTCGACTTCGAGGCCGCACACCGTAAACAACTTCGTGGCAACATCTATCTGGCGAAGGTGACGCGCGTTGAGCCGTCACTGCAGGCTGCGTTTGTCGATTACGGCGGCAATCGCCACGGCTTCCTCGCCTTCAGCGAAATCCATCCCGATTACTACCAAATCCCGGTCGCCGACCGGCAGGCCCTGATCGACGAGGAAGGCCGCGCGCAACGCGCCGCCGATGACGAGGTCGATCGCCGCTCCCGGCGGCATCGCGGACGGTCCGCTCGCCGTGACGACGAAGCCGTCCGCGGCAACGCGGTCCACGGTGACGAGGTCCATGGTGACGACGTCCAGGGCGATACCGCTGAAGCGCCCGCAGGGGATTTTGCCAGTCCCGATCAGGTTGCCGACTTCGTCGAAGGCGCCGAAGAGGCTTCGAGCGAACCCGTCGAGACGCCCTTCGCCCACGACGATATCGCTCGCGAAACATCGCCCGAAGCGGGGCAAGATGATGCTGCCGAGCCCGACGCCGGGCACGAGGAAATCGAACTGCCGGCGATCGAGCTAACCGCAGCTCCCGCCGAAGGCACTCTTGAATCGGAGCCGGTCTCCGAAGCGGGCAGCTACGACACTGCCGACGAAAGCAATGTCGAGGACGTCGGTCCCGCCGGCGATGGCCAAGAAAACGGTCAAGAGAACGGCCAAGAGAACGGTCACGATAACGGTCATGACGAAGAGGCCGAGCACGTCGAGTCGGTCGGCGGCGCCGACGCGATGGAGGAAGTGCCGGACCGCGCGCCCCGCTACCGCCGCCAGTACAAGATCCAGGAAGTCATCAAGCGTCGGCAGGTGATGCTGGTGCAGGTGGTGAAGGAAGAGCGCGGCACCAAGGGCGCGGCGCTCACGACCTACCTATCGCTCGCCGGCCGCTATTCGGTGCTGATGCCGAATACCGCGCGTGGCGGCGGTATCAGCCGCAAGATCACCAGCTCGGAAGACCGCGCACGCCTGAAGGAAGCCGCCGCCGATCTCGAAGTGCCCGAGGGCATGGGCGTCATCCTTCGCACCGCGGGCGCCAGCCGCACCAAGATGGAGATCAAGCGCGACTTCGAATACCTGCTGCGGATGTGGGAGACGGTGCGCGACCTCACCCTGAAATCCACCGCGCCGAAGCTCGTCTACGAGGAAGGCTCGCTGGTCAAGCGATCGATCCGCGACCTCTACGGCAAGGAAATCGACGAAGTCATGGTCGCCGGCGATGCCGGCTATCACGAAGCCAAAGACTTCATGCGCATGCTCATGCCGAGCCATGCCAAGAGCGTCAAATTCTACGGCGACACCCAGCCGCTATTGTCGCGTTACGGCGTCGAGAGCCAGCTTGATGCAATGTTCTCGCCTGTCGTGCAGCTCCGCTCCGGCGGCTATATCGTCATCAACCAGACCGAAGCGCTGGTTGCCATCGACGTGAACTCGGGCCGCGCCACCCGCGAGCACCACATCGAGGACACCGCGCTCAAGACCAATCTCGAAGCGTCGGACGAAATTGCCCGCCAGCTTCGGCTGCGCGACCTTGCCGGTCTCATCGTCATCGATTTCATCGACATGGACGAGAACCGCAACAACCGTTCGGTCGAGCGCAAGCTGAAGGAATGCCTCAAACACGACCGCGCGCGCATCCAGGTCGGCCGCATCTCGCACTTCGGCCTGCTCGAAATGTCGCGGCAGCGCATCCGCACCAGCGTGCTGGAAAGCTCGACCGAGAAATGCCCGTATTGCGGCGGTTCCGGTCACGTCCGCTCGGTGTCTTCGCTCGCCCTGCAGGTGCTCCGCGCCCTCGAAGAGCAATTGATGAAGGGCTCCACTCACAATCTGATCGCGCGCACCCGGAGCGACGTGGCGGGCTATGTGCTCAATCAGAAGCGGGCACACCTTCGCGCTCTTGAGGAGCGCTTTGCCATCACCATCATGATCGTGGCCGACGAGACGGTCGTTCCGCCGCAAGCCTTCGTGATCGATCGCGGCGAGCAGGTCCATTCGGTCGAGCAGGCGCGTGCGATCGCCGAGCAGAACCTGGCGGCCGCCGCGGCGGCACCGATGGACGAGGACGACGAACTCGAAGACGACAGCATTGTCGACGAGATCGAAGAGGCCAGCCTCGAAAGTGCGGAAGAGTCCCAGCCGGAATCCGAAAGCGAAAGCGGCACCGGACGGCGGCGCCGCCGGCGCCGCGGCCGCGGCGGACGCGGGCGCGGTCAAGGCGACGAACGTGGCGACGGGCACCGCCGGTTCGAGCAAATTCCGATCAACGGCGACGGCAGCGAACCCGCGGACGTACCGTCCGCAGCGTCCGGCGACGATTTTGCGCCCGGCGGAATGGCCGGCGACGACACCGGCGAGCCGAGCGATTCACAGGGTGAAGGCTCGCCGAACCTTCATGGCGAGCAGCACGAACAGCAGCAAGACGGCGAACGGCGGCGGCGGCGGCGTGGACGCCGTGGCGGCCGCGGCCGTAGCCGCAATGACCGCAACGGCAACGACAGAAACGGTGAAGGCCGTTACAACCGCGACGCTCAGGTGCCGCAAGGCGAATTCGCGGCGGCCGATGACTATTCGGCCCCGCGCGCGGACGAGCCGGAGGAGCAGCACCCTGCAGCAGCCGAGTTCGACACGACGCCGTCACCTGCGCCGGTAGCCGTCGAACCACCGGCGCCGGCGCCCGAGCCGGAACCGCGCCGCCGCCGTTCCACCGTGCGTGAGGCAGCGCCGGTCTCGAGCGGCGAGAGCTTTACGCCCCCCTCGCCTCCGCCCGCGCCGCAGTCTACGGCACCTGCCGAACCGGCAGCCGAGACCGAGGCCGAAGATCCGGATCGTCCGCGCAAAACCGGCTGGTGGTCGCGCCGTTTCGGCAACGGCTGACAAGACGGTCAACCCACCCGAGAGAACGCCATGAAGAGCGGGTGGGTCGACCGCGATGCCGAAACAATCGTCGCCCAGGGCGCAAAGGCCGGCATCAACCGCGACTTTTCGCTCCGCATCTATACCACGCGACTTCTCGGCCGCGATCCGAAGCTCGTTCTGCACGGCGGCGGCAATACGTCTCTGAAAGAGACCATGCGCGATCATTTCGGCGAGAACACCGAGATCCTGCGCATCAAGGCAACCGGCGCCGACATGGGCGTCATCGACGTTGCCGGATTGCCCGCGGTGCGGCTCGCGCCGCTCCGCAAGCTGCACCAGCTCGCCGAGGTTGACGACGACGAGCTCGTCGGCGTCGAGCGCGCCAGCCTGATCGAACCGATGGCGCCAAATCCGTCGGTCGAGATCATGCTGCACGCCTTCCTGCCGCATAAATTCATCGATCACACCCACGCCACCGCCGTGCTCGGCGTCATTGATCAGCCCGACGGCGAGAGCAAGTGCGCCGAAGTGTTTGCCGGCCGCCTCGCCTTCGTGCCGTACGTCATGCCGGGCTTCGGGCTGGCAAAAAAAGCCATCGAAGTCTTCGAGCGGGCCAGGCCGAGCGACGAACTCATTCTCTCCAAGCACGGCATCGTCACGTTCGGCACGACCGCGCGTGAGGCTTACGAACGCATGATCGAGATGGTGACGCTTGCCGAGAATTTCATCGCAAGCCGCCGCAAAACGGTACCGGTTGCAGCGCCCGCGGCGCGCAAGCACGCCGAACTTGCCGAGATCGCGCCGATCGTGCGTGGCATCTGCAGCGAGAAAGACAAAAAACGCGAGGGCGCCTGGCACCGCTTCATTCTTGAATTTCGCGCCACCGACGCCGTGCTCAATTTCGTCAACAGCCGCGATCTGGCGCGAGTGAGCCAGCTCGGCGTGGTGACGCCGGATCACACCATCCGCACCAAGAACTGGCCGCTGGTGTTGCCGCCGGCAGAGCCCGGCAAGCTTGCCGATTTTGCCCGGGCGGCGCGCGAGGCGGCGAACCGTTTCGCCGAGCGCTATCATGCCTATTTCCAGCAGCACAATGCGCGGGCCGGCGGCATCAAGCATGAGCTCGATCCCCAGCCCCGCGTCGTCCTGGTTCCTGGCCTCGGCCTGTTCGGGCTCGGACGCACCAAGCGTCATGCGGAGATTGCGGCCGACATTGCCGAGGCTTGGGTCGAAGGCGTGAGCGCTGCCGAAGCGACCGGGCGCTTCGAATCGATCTCCGAAGCCGACATGTTCGACTGCGAATACTGGCCGCTCGAACAGGCCAAGCTGGGCGCGCGCAAGGAGCTGCTGCTGGCGGGCCAGGTCGCCGTCGTCACCGGCGCTGCCGGCGCGATCGGCGCGGCCACCGCCAGAGCCTTTGCTCTCGCCGGCGCCGAGGTCGCGCTGCTCGACGTCAATTTTGCCGCCGCGAGCGAGCAAGCCAAAGCGATCGGCCCGACCGCCCTGCCGCTGGTTTGCGACGTGACCAACGCGGCTGCGGTGCGTGCCGCATTCGACGCGGTCGCCGCGGCATTCGGCGGCGTCGATATCGTGGTGTCGAATGCCGGCGCGGCCTGGCAAGGACGCATCGGCGACGTCGACGAAGACACCATGCGCAAAAGTTTCGAGCTCAATTTCTACGGCCACCAGCGCGTGGCGCAGGCCGCCGTCAAGATCATGCTGACGCAAGCGACCGGCGGCTGCCTGTTGTTCAACGTCTCCAAGCAGGCGGTGAATCCGGGACCGAATTTCGGCCCCTACGGCATTCCGAAGGCCGCGGAACTCGCGCTGATGCGGCAATACGCGCTCGACTACGGCGCCGACGGCATCCGGGCCAATGCCGTCAATGCCGACCGCATCCGCTCCGGCCTGCTCACCAAGGACATGATCGCCTCACGCTCCAAGGCCCGCGGCGTGACCGAGAAGGATTACATGAGCGGCAACCTGCTCGGCCGCGAGGTGACCGCCGACGATGTCGCGCAGGCGTTTTTGCATCACGCCCTGGCGCTGAAAACCACCGCTGACGTTACCACGGTGGACGGCGGCAACATCGCCGCGGCGATGCGGTGACCATGGCCGACGACAGCAAGATCGCGGCGCTACGCGCCAAACTCGACGTCCAGCGCCCCGCGCTTGCCATGGCCGCGCACAATCCGCTCGCCGCAAAGCTCGCGGCCAATGCCGGATTCGACGCCATCTGGGGCAGCGGTTTCGAACTGTCGGCCTCGTTCGCGGTGCCGGACGCCAGCATCCTCTCGATGGACACGCACCTAGGCATGATGCGCGCGATCGGCACGGTGCAGGACGCGCCGGTGATCGCCGATCTCGATACCGGCTTCGGCAATGCCGTGAATGTGGCCTACGTCGTGCCGCAATACGCCTCCGCCGGCGTCGCGGCCGTCGTCATCGAGGACAAGACATTTCCCAAAGACACCAGCCTTCGGCCAGGCGGCCGTCAGGAACTTGTGCCGGTCGGGGAATTCCAGGGCAAGATTGCGGCCGCGAGGGCAACCGGAAACGTCGTCGTCATTGCGCGAACCGAAGCGCTGATCGCCGGTGCGGGCCAGAACGAAGCGCTGCTCCGGGGTGAGGCCTATGCCGAAGCCGGCGCCGACGCCGTGCTGATCCACAGCAAGCAGAAGACGCCCGACGAGATCATGGCCTTCTGCAAGGCATGGCCCGGGCGGGTCCCGCTCATCCTGGTGCCGACCAGCTATCCGCAGCTTTCGTTCGCCGACATTGCCGCGCTCGGAAAGGTCGGGCTGATCATCTGCGGCAATCACGCGATCCGCGCCGCGGTTGCGGCGATGCAGAACGTCTTCCGCCGCATTCTGACCGAAGGCGGCATTGCCGGCGTTGAAAAGGATATCGCCTCGGTCGCGGACGTATTCGCGCTGCAAGGCGACGCGCAGATGCGCGAGATCGAGAAGAAATTCCTGCGTTAGTTCTCGGTGTTAGTTCTCGGTGTTAGTTCTCGGCGCTACTTCTCGACCGGACGCCAGTCCTTGAAGCCGCCCAGGTTGAACATTGCCCTTGGCGGAACGATAGGACGCCGCCGACGCAGCGCCGCGCTCAATCGCTCGCCAGGATGACGTTTTTCAAAATCGGATAGATCTGGTTTTCCCAGCGCTTGCCGGAAAACACGCCGTAATGGCCGACGCCGGGCTGCATATGGTGCCGCCGCAGATAGGGCCGCAGCTTGGTGCACAGGTCATGCGCGGCGACAGTCTGACCGACGGCGCAAATGTCATCGCGCTCGCCTTCCACGGTCAGCAGCATGGTGCGCCGGATCGCCGCCGGATCAATCCGCTGGCCATGCCATTCGAGCCGGCCGAGCGGCAGCGCGTATTCCTGGAAGATGATGCGCACCGTCTCGAGATAAAACTCGGCGGTGAGATCGAGCACGGCAAAATACTCGTCGTAAAACGCCTTGGTGCTGGCGGCCTTTTCCAGTTCGCCGTTGGCGAGATTTTCGTAAAGCTCGCGATGCGCCTTGACGTGGCGGTCGACGTTCATGCTCATGAAGGCGGCGAGTTGGACGAAGCCGGGATAGACGCGGCGGAACGCGCCGGGATAACGCAGCGGCACGGACGCCGTCAGCGTACGCTCGAACCACTCGATGCTACGCTTTCTGGCGAGATCGTCGACCGTCGTCGGATTGACGCGCACGTCGATCGGACCGGCCATCAGGGTCATGCTGCGCGGCTGCGCCGGATTGCCGTCCTGCGCCATCAGCGCCGTCGCCGCGAGCGTAGCGACGCAGGGCTGGCACACTGCGAGCACGTGGGTCCCCGGCCCCATGGTTTCGAGGAATTTGATCAGATGATCGATATACTCGTCGAAGCCAAAGCGCCCCGCCATCAGCGGCACGTCGCGCGCGTTATGCCAGTCGGTGATGTAGACATCGTGGTCCGGCAGCATCGTCTGCACGGTCGCGCGCAACAGCGTCGAGAAATGCCCGGACAGCGGCGCCACCATCAGCACCCGCGGCTGCGCCGCCGTGATGTCTTTCTTGAAATGCAGCAGCGTGCCGAACGGCGTCACAACCGCCGCTTCCTCGCGCACCTCGACTTCGCGATTGCCGACCGTGACGCTGTCGATACCGAACGGCGGCCGCGTATGAGTCAGCCCCGCGCGCGCGATCAGTTCATAGACCGCGGTGAAATTGCGCATCGCAGGCTGGTCGGACAACAGCGGAGCGCCGCCGGCATTGGCGGCCATCCCCGCCCAGGCCCGGACCGGCGTCATAATGTCGGACTGCAGCTGATAGGCGAGATACAGCATTCCCGTTGCCCACGGGCCGCTGCAACCGCCCTGACGGCGGCTCACCTCGACCCCCCAACCCGGGAAAGCTAGTGCATTTTTTGTTGCACTGCGACAAGAATGTGAACAATCTGCGCTGTGGGGAACGGGGCGCTGGAGTCGGCGGCCGGAGGCACGCGCAGCGTTTACCCACTGGGGCGTAACCCATTTCAAAGTCTTGGATTTTCTCGAACTTCGGAACAAGAGCGCGGTATGTCGAAAGCCACTCTCAGCATCGCCAGTAAAAATTACGGCTCGTGGTCATTGCGCGGTTGGTTGCTATGCAAAATGGCCGATCTGGAGTTCGAAGAACGCCCCGTCGGCAGCGACGACCCGTCGACCCGCGCCGAATTGCTGCTGCTCTCGCCGTCGTTCCTGGTGCCGTGCCTGACCCACGATGGACTGAAAATCTGGGACACTCTGGCCATCGCGGAATATCTGCACGAACTCAAGCCCGAAGCCGGCCTGCTGCCGGCCGATCCCGCCCAGCGCGCCCATTGCCGCTCGATCTGCGGCGAGATGCATTCCGGCTTCAGCAACCTGCGTTCGGCGCTGCCGATGAACCTGAAAGCGCACTTCCCCGGCTTCAAATCGTGGGCCGGCGCCCGCGCCGATATCGACCGCGTGACCGAGATCTGGCGCGACTGCTTCAACCGGTACAAAGGCCCTTATTTGTTCGGAGCCAATCCCTGCTCGGCCGATGCCATGTACGCGCCGGTCTGCACGCGCCTCCTCACCTACGACGTCGCTCTCGATTCGGCGTCGGCGCAGTATTGCAAAACCATCATGGCGATGCCGCACATGCAGGAGTGGATTGTCGCCGCCAAGACCGAACCGGAAGAGCTTGAAGAACTCGACGTCGAATTCTGACGGCGCTCACGCTTGTTAGAATTCGTCATGAAGAACAGATGTGGCCAGCCTGGCCGGGCCTGAATGCTTCCCGCTCATGGCCGTGGCGATCAATACAAGCCCAGCGGCCACCGGCATACCAGGAATGTTCGCCGTCCGAGACCAACTTGCAATCGATACACACCTCGGCCCAGCCGTTCTGAAACGGAAGCGCGCCGTCGTATCGTGCCGGGATAACCAACGCCAAATGACGGTCGATGAAGCCGATCCTGCCGCCGACCGAAGATCTCGCCAGGCCATCGGCGAATGGTTCGGCCCCATTGTCCATTGACATGACAGGGACCAACCGCGCGTCCCGTCGCAGATAGTACCATCCGCCGGCAATGTTGATGCTTGCGAGACCGTATCGGTCAAAGTCTAGCGCGAGGTTATACTTGCGCTTCAGGTGGATATGTCCGGCGGCGTCCGACCATGCGCAATGCTCGACATGAATGACATCGCTTTTGGCTCTCGCTGAATAAGTGCAATCATGGTCCAGCTTGGCTTGTGGGGCCGCCACGCACGACGCGGTCCCAGCGAACATAGTTGAGATCGTCAACGCCCCGATCAAAGCCGTTCTTGCAGCAGGCAGGATGGTCACAGCCCTAGTCCCACTTCATTCGGCCCGAATAGGCCCAGTCGACGAGGCGGCCGTCACGGCTGCCGAGACGCGCGACCTCGCCCATCTCCTCGTTACTCAGCGTGAAGTCGAAGATCGCGGCGTTTTCCGAAAGCCGCTCGACCTTGCTGGTGCGCGGGATGACGACGATGTCCTGCTGCACCAGGAACCGCAGGCAAACCTGCGCCGCCGTCTTCTTGTGCCTGGCGCCGATGCGCTTGAGCACCTCGTTATCGCGCGCGGTGCCCCGCGCGATCGGGCTATAGGCGACGACTGCCATGCCATGATTGCGGCATGCCGCGATTAGTTTCGATTGATCGAGGAATGGATGGCATTCGACCTGATCGCAGACCAGCGGCTCGTCGGTGGCTTTCAACGCTTCTTCGATCAAGGCCACGGTGAAATTTGAAACGCCGATATGGCGGGCGAGCCCGTCGGTCTTGACCTTCGCCAACGCGCCGAGCGTCTCGGCAAGCGGTATCTTCGGGTTTGGCCAATGCAGCAGCAACAGATCGACTTCGCTGAGGCGAAGTTGCGCCAGCCGGTCGCGGGCCGACCGCTCAAGATCGCGCGGTGCGAAATGACTGGGCCAGATTTTCGTAGTAACGAACACCTCGTTGCGCCTGACGCCGGATGCGTGCAGCCCCTCTCCGACTTCACGCTCGTTTTCGTAAAGCTGCGCGGTGTCGAGGTGCCGGTAGCCGAGCCGCAATGCCTGCTCGACGACGCGGGCGCAGGTCCGGCCGCGCAGTTCCCAGGTGCCGAGACCGAGCAACGGAATACGAGCGCCTTTGGCTTCGACGACCGGTGAGGATTCGATCGGGCTCATGCGGCGGCAACTTCAGCGCGCTTTGGCGAGCACCGCAAAAGCCGCGTCCGGCGCTTCCTCAATGACCTTGAGTAGCGCACGCGCTGGTCCGCGCGGCGAGCGTTTGCCCTGCTCCCAGTTCCGCACCGTCTCGACCGGCACGCCGATGCGGGCGGCAAACGCCGCCTGCGTCAGCCCGGTTCGGCTTCGCACATTGCGGGCGTAAATTGCGTCGTCGCCGCGTCCATTCGCCGCCCGCGCCGCATTGTGCGCAGCCATCGCGATCGATCGTGGATCGGTGGCCATGTCACGTTCGCTGCCGTCGGGTAGGACTTCGACGAGACGTCCATCGGCTTTCAGACGCACCCGCAGCATGGCGATGTCCCCCACGTGACCGGCACCGCATCATAGCTGATTCGTCGTTGATTCAATGAGTTAGTACGCCGATTGAGCAGGCCATTGGCCGAACCGACAGTCGTTCAGCGACCGACTAGAGCCGCACCATCACAGGCGGCTGAAAAACGCCAGCAGCATTGCCCGCCGCGCGGTCTCGCGGGCTTCGCAAGCGGCGCCCATGAAGCCCGCCATCGTGCCCTGGTTTTTGTCGTAATAAAACCCGCAGGTGGTATCGCGATAGGTGACCCACGCGCGCTGCATCGCCCGTGCTTTTGCCGTCTGCGCGTCGTCGAGACCGGCAAGCAGCGTCTTGTAGTTCTCGTTAAGCAGGCCATCCCAGGCCGCGCCTTCAATCTGATAGCAGTCGGCCATGGCCGCATCGGAGGCACTGCCGGGGGAGCCGATGCACCGTTCGGCAATCAGTTTGAACAGGCAATCCCGCTCGCCCTTGTCGAGATCGTCCTTGTTCTTTTCAGCGCAGGCGCGGATAGCCGCGGCTTCCGGCGCCGTCGGCTTGCGGCTTTGCGCCTGCGCATCCGTCATCACGGCTGTCACGAGCATGACCGCGATTGCGGCAAGGACAATCCGGTGAACCCTCATGGAACGGAGTCGCGGCAAATCGACGGTTGGTTCAACCGCCATTTCCGGAGATTATGGCGGCGGATACGGAGCCCCTCTCGCCTTGCAGAACCTGTTGCAGAATTTGCAAATCAAGCCGCAGCGGCTGTGGGACACCTTGATGGAGACCGCCAGGATCGGCGCGACGCCCAAGGGCGGCATCTGCCGGCTGACCTTGACCGATCTCGATCGGCAGGTGCGCGACTGGTTTCGGACGCAATGCGAATTGCTCGGCTGCAGCGTCACGGTCGACGAAGTCGGCAACATGTTCGCACGGCGGCCGGGCAAAAACCCGGCGCTGGCGCCCATCGCCATGGGCTCGCATCTCGATACCCAGCCGACCGGCGGCAAGTTCGACGGTACGCTCGGCGTGCTCGGCGCGCTCGAGGCGATGCGGACGCTGCGCGAGACCGGCTATGAAACCAACGCGCCGATCGAGATCGTGAACTGGACCAACGAGGAAGGCGCGCGTTTTGCGCCGGCGATGCTGGCGTCCGGCGTGTTCGGCGGCGTGTTCACGTCCGATTACGCGTATTCGCGCACCGACCGCGACGGCAAGAGCTTCGGCGAGGAACTCGCGCGCATCGGTTACAAGGGCAACGAGAAGGCCGGCGGCCACAAACTCGCGGCGATGTTCGAATTGCACATCGAGCAAGGCCCGATCCTCGAGGCCGAAGGCCGCAAGATCGGCGTCGTGCAGGGCGTGCAGGGCATCCGCTGGTATGAAATCACGGTCACCGGACAGGATTCCCACAGCGGCACCACGCCTATGACGCTGCGCCGGAATGCGCTGATCGGCGCGGCGCGCATGATCGAACGCATCGACGCCATTGCCCGTGCCCATGCGCCGCACGCGGTCGGCACGGTGGGACTGATCGAGAACCGGCCGAACAGCCGCAACGTCATCCCCGGCGAAGTCTTCTTCAGCGTCGACTTCCGTCATCCGGAGGACGTTGTGCTCGACGCGATGGAAGCGGAATTGCGCACGGCGCTCGCCGAAACCCTGCCGCCGATGCAACTCGCCTACAGCGAAGCGCGCATCTGGCAGTCGGCGCCGGTCAAGTTCGCGCCGGACCTGATCGAGTGCGTCCGCACCGGCGCGCAGAAGGCGGGTTTGCCGACCTGCGACATGGTGTCGGGTGCCGGCCATGACGCGGTCTATGTCTCTCGCGTCGCGCCGACGACGATGATCTTTGTGCCGTGCGCCGGCGGCATCTCGCACAACGAAGCGGAGTCGACCAGTTTCGATGAATGCGCTGCGGGCGCGCAGGTGCTGCTCAATGCGGTGCTGGAATTCGACCGGCGCCTGGGCTGAGCTAGCGCGTCTTCTCGAAAATCTCGCGGCCGATCAGCATGCGGCGGATTTCGCTGGTCCCGGCGCCGATCTCATAGAGCTTGGCGTCGCGCAGCAGCCGCCCGGCAGGAAAGTCGTTGATGTAGCCGTTGCCGCCGAGACACTGGATGGTCTCAAGCGCCATCCAGGTGGCGCGCTCCGAGGCGTAGAGAATGGCGCCGGCGGCATCTTCGCGCGTCGTCTCGCCGCGGTCGCAGGCCCGCGCCACGGCATAGACGTAAGCCTTCGACGCGTTGAGCGTCACATACATGTCGGCGAGCTTGGCCTGGATCAGCTGGAACTTGCCGATCGCCTGGCCGAATTGGGTGCGCTGATGCACATAGGGCACGGCCAGATCGAGGCAGGCCTGCATGATGCCGAGCGGCCCCGCCGCCAGCACCGTCCGCTCGTAATCGAGGCCCGACATCAGCACGTTGACGCCGTTGCCGACGACGCCGAGCACGTTCTCGGCCGGCACCTCGCAATCCTCGAACACGATCTCGCTGGTGTCGGAGCCGCGCATGCCGAGCTTGTCGAGCTTCTGCGCCGCCGAGAAACCCTTGAAACCTTTCTCGATGATGAAGGCGGTGATGCCGCGCGCGCCGGCGGTGCGATCGGTCTTGGCGTAGACTACGAGCGTGTCGGCCACCGGCCCGTTGGTGATCCACATTTTCGAGCCGTTGAGCACGTAGCGGTCGCCCTTGCGGTCGGCGCGGGTGCGCATCGACACGACGTCGGAGCCGGCGCCCGGTTCCGACATCGCCAGCGCGCCGACGTGCTCGCCGGAAATCAGCTTCGGCAGATAGCGCTTGCGCTGCGCATCGTCGCCATTGCGGCGGATCTGGTTGACGCAGAGATTGGAATGCGCGCCATAGGAAAGGCCGATTGCGGCCGAGGCCCGCGACACTTCCTCCATCGCCACGCAATGGGCGAGGTAGCCGAGGCCTGCCCCGCCGAACTCTTCTTCGACCGTGATGCCAAGCAGGCCGAGTTCGCCAAGCTGCGGCCACAGCTCGCGGGGAAATTCATTGGCGCGATCGATCTCGTCGGCGCGCGGCGCGATCTTGTTCTGCGCAAAGGCGCGAACCGTGTCGCGCAGCATGTCGAGGTCGCTGCCGAGGCCGAAATCGAGACCGGGAAAGCTGTTCTGCACCATGGCGCGCTCCGGATCCGCGGCCGCGCGGCCACGGACTGCCTTTAAAGATAATCCCTGGGATCGGGTATGTCAGCTTGCGGAAGCGGCTTGCCGCGGCACCGCGCGGCCGGCAGCGGCCCTCGCGACCAGCTTGTCGATGGCTTCGGCGGGCCGGGGCTTGGCGAACAGGAAGCCCTGCATCTCGTCGCAGCCGGCGAGCCGCAGCAGCACACGCTGTTCGTCGGTCTCGACGCCTTCCGCCAGCACCTTCATGCCAAGCGCATGACCGAGCGTGACGATCGACTGGATGATGGCGCCGGCATTACCGGTGGTGCCGAGCGACGCGACGAACGCGCGATCGATCTTGAGCTGGTTGAACGGAAATTTTTGCAGATAGCTCAGGCTCGAATAGCCGGTGCCGAAATCGTCGAGCGCGACATTCACGCCGAGCGCCCGCAACGCTTCGAGCCGTTGCAAGGTCGCCTGCGGATCGTCGATCAGTACGCTTTCCGTCACTTCCAGTATCACCCGCGACGGCACGATCCCATTCTCGCGGACGACCGCGGCGACCAGATCGACGATTTTGGGGTCGCGGATCTGCAACGGCGAAAGATTCACTGCCACCGTCAGGACAGGCCAGCGCGCCGCTTCGTTCAGCGCGCGGCGCAGCACGAATTCGCCGAGCTGCGGCATCAAACCGCTTTGCTCGGCGAGCGGAATGAATACCGACGGCGCGATTGCGCCGCGCGCCGGATGGTTCCAGCGGCACAGCGCCTCGACACCGATGACGCTGCCACCGGCCGCGGCGACGACCGGCTGATAGTGAACGTCGAGCGCGCCCGTCGCGACCGCGGTTTCGAGCTCGCGCCGGATGAAATTCCGGTCGGTGTACTCGGTTTCGATTTGCGGTTCGAAAGACCGCACCACGCCACGGCCGTCACGCTTGGCGGCACGCAATGCCAGATGGGCGCGGCGGCTCAATTCCTCGGCCGTGTTGCCGTCGGCTGGCGCCTGCACGATGCCGATGCCGCCGGTGATGTGCCAGTTCTGTTCCATGAAGATCGGCTGCGCCAGCGATGCGCGCAATGTTTCCGCAAGTGCGGCCGAGGCGCGCGCGTCATCGCTGGCGAGGATGACGGCGAACTCATCGTCTTCGAACCGGCCGAATTGCGCGCCGTCCGGAACACCGGCGGCAAGGCGTCCGGCGATATGTTTCATCAGCGTGTCGCCGCCGCCGCGGCCATGCGTGTCGTTGACCTCGCGGAAGCCATCAAGGTCGATCAATGCAAGCACCACGCTGCCGGATGAACGGTGCGCCAGCGCCTCGTTGAGCTTCTCCAGCATCACGCGGTGATTGGGCAATCCGGTCAGCGCGTCTTCGCTGGTGAGCTTGCGAATGGTGCGAAGACTTGCCGACAGCCCGCGCGCCAGCCGAATGATCAACGCGCCAGCCAGCGAGGCAGAGACACCGAGCACCACCCCCAACGCGCCGATGATCCCCCACAGCCAGATCACGGCGCCGATCAGCGCGCGGTCTGGGGCCCAGCTGAACCAGCCGACGATACGGCCTCGCCCGTCATGGATCGATTGCGCCTCCCGGCCGCCGATCGCGGAATCGTCGGCGTCGAAGCGCAGATCCTTGAGCCCGGCGCGGCGGGCGATCGCCGCAAGCTGGCTGTCGTCCAACCGGCTGTTTTCTCCGGCGACATACCGCATGTCGTCGAGCACGAGCTGAAGCGCGGCGTGCTGCTCGGCGGAAATATGGCGGTCGGCATGCAGCGTGATCGTAAAGCCGATCGCGGAGCAGACCACCATCGCGGCCGCCATGCCCATCAGCACATAAGATGACACCTGAGAGGCCGCTGCGCTCAGCGCCCTGCCCGCCGGCGCATGGGAGTGCTGCCGGAGTGCCGCCCACCACTTTCGGGCTGCCGCAGCGGCCTTCATTTCACACGCCCCGTCTGGTCTTAAAACAACCTGGAAACCGGCCGGGAGCTTAGCGGCGCATCATTAACAGCAAGGAAAAACGCAGCGCATTTGCCTTGATTTATCAACAGGGTCCGACCCGTTAATCTACGGTTAATGATCAGCCTGCGTATGGTGCGGACTGTGCCCCCGGCCGGGATGTCCGGGTTCCGGTTCCGAGTGAGGAAATGCGTTTCGCTGCGATGGTTTCACGGACTGCGGCGCTCACCGCAGTTGGCGGGTTGATCGGCGTCATTTCCGCCGCAACGCCGTCGTATGCCGAAGAATGTCCGGGGAACCCGGATGCGATCGGAACCAGCCGCACGCTGATGATCGATCCTGCGGATTATTCACGCGTCGGCATATTCCAGTACGGACCCTTGCCACTTCAGGACCACGAAGTCGTTCTCACCTTTGATGACGGCCCGATCCCGCCGCACTCGACACGGGTGCTTGATGTTCTGGCATCACAATGCGTCAAGGCGAACTTCTTCCTGGTCGGCGAGATGGCGCGGAATTATCCGTGGGCGGTGCGACGCATTTACAACGAAGGACACGTCATCGGCACGCACAGCGAGGACCACCCGCGACGTTTTGGCGAAATGCCGGTCGAAAAGATCCGGTGGGAAATCGACAAGGGGATCGCGGATGTCGCCGCAGCGCTTGGCGATCCCCACAAGATGGCGCCGTTCTTCCGTATCCCTGGCTTCGACCGCTCCAGTGCCGTAGAGAACGAGCTCGCTGCACGCCATCTCGTCATTTTCAGCACCGACACGGAAGAAGACGACTGGCACCACCACATCACCGTCAAGCAAATCATTACGGCGGCAGTTACCCGGCTCGAAAAGCTCGGCAAAGGTATCATTCTGCTTCACGACATTCATCCGTGGACAGCCGATGCGCTGCCGGAAATATTGAAGCAATTAAAAGAGAAGGGCTTCCACATCGTTCAAGTGGTGCCTACACCGGGATCGGTTGAAGCCGCGGTCGCCGCAGCCAGCGAACTGACGGTGTCCTGGACGATGGCGCAGCAGGATGCCGTCGACGGCGGCAGCGCCGCGCTGGCCTGGCCGGCCATCGCCAGCACTCCGGTACCGGAACGGATCGCCCTCCTCGTTCCCGACGCCGCTGCTTTCAAGACGGATTATTCGCTCATACCCGTGGTCGCGACCGGAAAGATCCAGACCGCGGCGGCGTCCGAAAGCGAAGTGGCGCCATCGCTCGGCGCGGTGCTGTGGCCTGATCACGCCGCGCCTGTCCCCGCCGAAACCGATGCGCAATCGCCGGCGCCGGCCATCGCCGATATCGGCTGGCCGGTGACTGAAAAACTTCGCACCGTCGAAAAACCAGCCTTTATTCATACCGACGTCGAAGCACGGGCTTCGCACGGCGGCAGGCACCGGCTGGCGCACGTCGCCAAATCCGAAGACGGTAAAGCCACCAGAGATTTCGGCCGGCGCGACGATGCCTGGACACCCGGTAAGGCGGCTTCGCCCAATGCCGGGCGCGGCAACGCCCATCGTCACGCGCACGTCCCTGCCAGTTCACGCAAGCACGCCTGATAGGCCGCCGCGCGGCTTCCATTGCCGAACGAACCGGCCGCGCCAAGGCCCTGTCCTGTCAGGACCTTTCCCCAACAAGGCCGTTCACACCAAGGCCTTGTCCCCCCAAAGCCTAGCTGTTACATCGGCATCCATCGCGCCTTCCGGGCGCGGGTCCAGCCTACAAACGCGGCCGTGGCGGAATTGGTAGACGCACTAGCTTGAGGTGCTAGCGGGGCAACCCGTGGAGGTTCGAGTCCTCTCGGCCGCACCAGCCTACGCTCGGCGAGCTTCGCCCCGGCGAGCCGAGACGAAAACGAGTTAAGCGGAGGCTGTCGCGCCGAAGCCTTGGCGAAGACGGACTACTTCGCCTCGGGCGAGCGGGGCAGCAGTTCCTTGACCTCGACGGCGATCTTGTTGCCGCTGACGATCACGGTGCCTTTGGCGACCGACAGATTATTGGCAAGGATGCGGACCTCATCCTCCTCCGACGAGTTGAGTTCGATGATGGCGCCGCGGCCAAGGCGGAGAACCTGGTGGATCGGCATGGACGTCGTGCCCAGCACGACCGCGATGTCGATCGAGACATTATCGAGTGTCGGCAAACAGAGCCCCCGTGCCCATTTTGTCGCTTAAGCTTTTCGCTGCCATAGTCTATCGCCCCGTTATGGTTATCGGATGGTTAATAATCGCGACGCATTGACATTTGGCCTGCTGCCGGCGGCTTCTGCACCGCCGGTCGAATGGCGCGTGAGCGACGGCCTCCTCGATTACCAGCAGACGCTCGCGGAGATGACCGCGCGCGCCGAATTGATTGGGCGCGGTGAAGCCGGCGAACTGGTCTGGCTGCTGGAGCATCCGCCGCTCTACACCGCCGGGACGTCGGCACAGCAGAGCGAACTGCTGGACGCGCGCTTCCCGGTCCACAGCACCGGGCGCGGCGGACAATTCACCTATCACGGCCCCGGTCAGCGCGTCGGCTATCTCATGCTTGATCTCAAGCGCCGCGCTCCGGACGTGCGCCGGTTCGTTGCCACCATCGAGGAACTGATCATCCGCACGCTCGGCGCTTTCAATGTGCGTGGCGAACGCCGCGACGACCGGATCGGCGTCTGGGTGCGGCGGCCGGACAAGGGCGACGGCTTCGAAGACAAGATTGCCGCCATCGGCATCCGGGTGTCGCGCTGGGTGACGCTGCATGGCTTCGCGCTCAACGTCGAACCGGATTTGTCGCATTTTTCCGGCATCGTGCCGTGCGGCGTTGCCGAAGCGCGATATGGCGTGACGTCGCTTGCCGATCTCGGTCACACCGTGACGATGCCGGAGGTCGACATGGCGCTGCGCGCCGCATTCGAGCCGCTGTTCGGCGCGACACGCGATGCTCAGGCCGTCGGCAGCACCGAAAACAATTCGCCGCGCCGGCGCAATGCAACATCATCCGCGGTGCCGTCGCGCTGATCTATCGAAACCACGCGCGAACCGCGCGGGCCTTCCCTGCACAGCTCGATCATGCCGGCGACGGCATCTGGCGGCCCGATGAATAGCGCTTCCACGGATCCATCGCGGCGATTGCGCGCCCAGCCTTGCAGGCCACGCTCCAGCGCGGTGTATTCAGTCCAGGCGCGATAGCCGACGCCCTGCACCCGGCCGCGAATGACGACGTGACGCGTCACGTCCATGCCGTCAGTTCCATGCTCAGTTCCATGCAATGTCTCCAAGCTTGCGGGTTCCCGACGCTGCCGGACGGGCCGGCAACCATCGCTCTAGGCCGGCAACGTATCCAGGCGGAAACTTCCATTGCCGCGCCGCGGCGACGACGATTTCCATATAGCCGGCCTTCGGCCAGCCCTCGCCGCGCGGCCGCGCAAGATAGACCAGCGCATTGCGCACACGGCCGTCATGGCGCACCGGGATCGTTGCGGCGCGATACAGCCCACCCGCCACATTTTCCCAACCGTCGAGCGTGACGCGGTCGCGCGGCGTCAGGCGCCATAGCACGCCGTGGACGGTGTACGCCAACGCGCGGTCCACCGACGCGTAGCCGTCTCCGGTGATAACGAAGCGATGATCGGCAAGCGCGGCGACACCGAGCGGTTGCGCCGACGGTGCATGGCGGCGCATCACCGCGCGATGCATGTTGGAGCCGTAGGCGAAATGCAGGATCACGGCCGGAGTTCGGATGTGCCAGATTGCATTGCTGGCCGCGTTGCCGCCCATAGCGTCACGGCAATCGCCACGATGACCGGCAGGAAAGCCAGCATGACGCACACCGCGAGGATCAGCGCGCCAGCGTCGTGGCCCGACATCTGGCTCAGCGCGGCAACGACGGCGACCAGCAAGACGATATTGAGCGCCGCGGTCGCATCCGGTTCCGTCGATCCCGCGAAAGGGGTAAAGAAATTCATCGCCACGATCAGCAGCAGCACAATCGAAAGCGCGTAGAGCGCCGCGGCGCCGGCTGCGATATCGACCGGACGGTCCGCATCGTGCAACCGTCTGGCGTGCAGCACGTACCAGACCCAGATCAGGACCGCCTGGACGATGGCAAACGGCCAGATCCCGGCGCGGGCCAGCACGCCCTGCATCGTCAGCCACTGGGCTCCGATACCGGCGGCATAGACGGCGAGCACGGCGGCGATGAACGGTTGCGGCGCCAATCGCCCGGAGGGTGAGAGAAACGAGCGTAAAGCCTGCATAGTCCGCCACCTCGGCGCCCCGCACCGCAGCGCGCAGGAAATGACTTTACGCGAATTCCATGATCACCGCATCGACCGCAACGCTGTCGCCGGGCTTCACATTGATCTTCTTGATAATGCCGTCCCGCTCGGCGCGAAGGATGTTTTCCATCTTCATCGCCTCCACCACGGCAAGCGTTTCACCGACTTTGACCTCCTGGCCTTCCGCAACGGCGATCGAGACGACGAGGCCCGGCATCGGGCAACGCACCGCCTTGCCGCTGTCGGACAGCACCTTGGCCGGCATCAGCCGCGCGTAGCGCGCTTCACGCTCGGTATAGACAAAGACCTTGGTCTCGACACCGCGATAGGCCAGCTCAAAACCGTTCGGGATCGTGCGCACATGAACGGCGACCGGCGCACCGTCGACGGTTCCCGACCAAAGCGGCGCGCCCGGCAGCCATTTCGAAGAAAACTTGCTGGTCTTGCCGTCGGCAAAGCGGATGGCGATGGCGTCGACCTCGCGTTCGACATCCACTTCCATTTCTTCGCCACCGAGCGATACGGCGCGATGCCGCTCGCGGGTCAGCGCGGTATTGAGCTGCCCGGAAATCTGCCGCTTGCGCTCGCCGAGCACATGGTCGATCGCCGCCGCCACGCCCGCGATGGTGCGCGCCACCGCACCGGTCGGCGGCGCGCGTTCGAACCCGTTCGGGAATTCCTCTACGATAAAGCCGGTCGACAATTGACCGGACCGCCATCGCGGCTTCTGCATGATAGCCGACAGGAACGGGATGTTGTGCCGGATGCCCTCGATGGTGAAGGCATCGAGGGCATCGGCCTGCGCATCGATTGCCCGCTCGCGCGTGCCGGCATGCGTGACCAGCTTGGCGATCATCGGATCGTAGTAGAGCGAAATTTCGCCACCCTCGGTGACGCCGGTATCGTTGCGCACCGTGGCCCCGTTATGGGCGCCTTCCACCGGCGGCCGGTAGCGCACCAGCCGGCCGATCGACGGCGCGAAATTGCGGTAAGGATCTTCGGCATAGATGCGGCTTTCCACCGCCCAGCCGTTGAGCTTGATATCGCTTTGCTTGAGTTTGAGCGGCTCGCCGGCGGCGACGCGGATCATCTGCTCGACCAGATCGATGCCGGTGACGAGTTCGGTCACCGGATGCTCGACCTGAAGCCGCGTGTTCATCTCGAGGAAAAAGAAGCTGCGGTCCTGGCCGGCGACAAACTCGACGGTCCCGGCGCTGTCGTAACCGACGGCTTTGGCCAGCGCGACAGCTTGCTCGCCCATCTTCCTGCGCGTCGCTTCGTCGAGTAGCGGGCTCGGCGCTTCTTCGATGACCTTCTGGTTGCGGCGCTGGATCGAACATTCGCGCTCGCCGAGATAAATGACGTTGCCGTGCTTGTCGCCCAGCACCTGGATTTCGACGTGGCGCGGATTGACGATGAACTTCTCGATAAAGACCCGGTCGTCGCCAAAGCTCGACTTGGCTTCGGAGCGGGCGCGCACGAAACCCTCCGCAACCTCGTCGCGGCTATGGGCGACGCGCATGCCCTTGCCGCCGCCGCCGGCCGAGGCCTTGATCATCACCGGATAGCCGATCTCGTCGGCGATCTTCGCGGCCTGCTTCTCGTCCTCGATCACACCGAGATGGCCGGGCACGGTCGATACTTTTGCCGCGGCCGCGGCCTTCTTGCTTTCGATCTTGTCGCCCATGGCGCCGATCGCCTTCGGGTTCGGCCCGATGAAAACGATGCCAGCACTGGCGAGGGCTTCGGCGAAGGCTTCGCGCTCGGAAAGAAAGCCGTAGCCGGGATGCACGGCCTCGGCGCCGGTCGATTTGCAGGCTTCGACGATCCGGTCGATGACGAGATAGCTTTGCGCGGCCGGCGGCGGCCCGATCAGGACCGCTTCATCCGCCATCTCGACGTGGAGCGCGTCGCGATCGGCTTCCGAGTAGACCGCAACGGCCGCGATCCCCATCCGCCGGGCGGTCTTGATGATGCGGCAGGCGATCTCGCCGCGATTTGCGATCAGGATTCGCTTAAACATCGCTGTCCCGCGTGCCGGCTCTTTGGCTTTGCTGCGGCGGCGGACAAATGTCAATCGACGTGAACGTTGGCCTTCAGGATGACGTCCTTATACGCGGCGCCTTCCTGCTTGACGCGGGCGGTCAGTTCCGCCGGCGTCGACGGAATGGTGTTCACGCCGCCGGCGGCGAAACGGTCCTTTACATCCTGCGTATTGAGGATTTTGACGATCGCGGCGTTGAGCTTGTCGATGACCGGCTGCGGCGTACCGGCAGGCGCGAGCAGCGCCGTCCAGTTCGACGAGGCGATCCCGGGCACGCCGGCCTCCTGCATCGTCGGCCAATCCGGATTGAGCGGCGAACGCTTGGCCGTGGTGATGGCAAGAACGCGGATATTGCCGCTCGCCACCATCGGCGCGACCGAGGAACTGGCAAGAATCGCGAGAGGGATATCGCCAGCCGCGAGCGCCTGGGCAGCAGGCGCGCCGCCCTTGTAAGGCACGTGGACAAATTTGGTGCCGGTCGCGAGCGCCATCAACTCCATGACGAGTTGGTTGATGCTGCCGTAACCCGGAGTACCGACATCGAGAGTGCCCGGCTTCTCTTTGGCCGAGGCAATAACATCGCCGACCTTCTTGAAAGGCGAATTGCCGTTCGTTCCAAGCACCATCGGCGCATCGCTTATCGAAGCGATCGGCGCGAAATCGCGATCGACGTTGAAAGGCATGTCCTTGAACAGGAAAGGATTGATGGCGATATCGCCCACGGTGCACATCACCAGCGTGTAGCCGTCCGGCGCCGCGTGCGCGGTCGTCTCCATGGCGATGAAGCCGCTGCCGCCCGGCCGGTTCTCGACGGCAACCTGCTGGCCCCAAAGCTCGGTCAGCTTGGCGCCGACGATGCGCGCTGCGATATCGGCGATGCCGCCGGGAGCGTAAGGCACCAGCACCCGGATCGGCCGTGCCGGATAATCCTGCGCCAGTGCAGGCATAGCCCACAACACAACAACGCCAAGCAAGAGACCGAGAGTCCGGCGCATCGTCATTTCCTCACCGTTAGTGACGCAGCCACAGTGACAGCGCCAGCGCGATGGCGAGCACCGCAGACACGCCCTGCCAGAATCTGACCGGCGACCGCTCATAAAGCGTCTGCGGCCGCCGCGCGGACATCGGCTGACGTTCCGGTCCCCGCTCCATCTCCACCGCGAACTCATTCATGTCACGGAATCGCTCGGCCGGATCGGTGGCGATGGCGCGGCCAAGCGCCGCCTGCAGCCACGCCGGAAGATCCGGCCGCAAATCGCCGAGCAGCGTCGGGCGGCTTTTGCGCGGCGGACTGACCGCATCGAGATTGCCGTACGGAAATTCCTCGGCGAAGGCGCGGAACATCGTAACGCCGAGCGCGTACATATCCGTCGCTTCGTTGCCGGGTTCACCGGCGAGCATCTCCGGCGCCATGTACCCCATGGTGCCCGGGATATCTTCCGGGGGAAAGTCTTCCATCCCCGGCACGCGCACGACGCCGAGATCGATCAGCTTGAGCGAACCTTCGGCTTCCAGAATGATGTTGTCCGGCTTGATGTCGCGGTGAATGATGCCGGCGCGGTGCAACGCGGCAACGCCGCGCGCGAGCTTGATCGCGATGTTGCGGCCTTCCTCGAGCCCCACCGCCGGGCGGCGCGCCAGCCGGTTTGACAGCAGCTCGCCCTGATAGAGCGGCATGACCGTGTAAAGACAGGTCTGCCGTCCCGGCGGCAGTTCGATGATGCGGCCGATCCACGGACTGTTCACCCGCGCGCCGACCCAGGCCTCGCGGACGAAGGCGGCATGATAGGTCGCGACCGCAGCGACCTGTGGCTTCGGAAATTTCAGCACCGCCTCGCCGCCTTCGATTTCGTCCACCGCGCCGAACAGGCGGCTGTAGCGGCCGTCGGACACCAGCACCTTGAGCAGGAAGCCGTCGACCGCCTCGCCCATCACCGGCACCGGGATCAGCGGCAGCTGCATGATGTTGCCGCCGACCTCGGCGGTCAACTCCGCCGTCGGCAGCTCGACCACATCGACGACCAGCGCGGTGCAATTGTCGGTCGAACCGGCGTCGAGCGCCGCGCGCACCAGTTCGCGCGCGGTGTCGTCGGATGCCGAGCGGGCCCGCAGGATGTCGGCGATCACTTCCTGGCTCAGGAATGCGTGCACGCCGTCGCTGCACAACAGAAAACGATCGTGCAGCGCCACCGGCTGTGTCGCGTAGTCGAGCCGTACTTCCGTTTCGACGCCGAGCGCGCGGTAGAGAACGTTCGAGCGCCCGCCGTTGCTGCCTTCGCGAACGTGATCGGTGGTCAGCAATGTCAGGCGATTGCCGCCGAGCCGGTAGGCGCGCGAGTCACCGACGTGCAGGATGTGCGCGATGCGCCCGCGCAGCACCAGCGAGGTGAAGGTGCACCCCATTCCCGCCAATTCGGGATCGCGCTTACCCTGACCGTAGATCCAGCCATTGAGCGAACTGATGACGGTCGCCGCGGCACGGCGCACTTCCATGGTTTCCAGCAGATCGCAAAAACCGTCGAGGAAACCACGCACCGCAGTTTCCGAGGCGATGCGGCCGCCTTTCGCGCCGCCAATGCCGTCTGCCAAGGCCGCAATCACATCCCGGCGCGGCCGCGGCAGCTCCCAGCCAAAAACCGCACCGCCAAAATCTTCGTTGGCTTTGCGCGGTCCGGTCTCCGACGCAAATCCTACTGTCGCCTTGACGCCGGAAACTCGCTCGGCCATCGCCCCCACCCCGCCCCTTAAATCCCTGGGGTGCCGATCGAGCACGGAAATAAACGCGGTGACTGCAACGCCGCGCTCATGATCTTCAGTGATCGAGCTGGCAGCGATGGAAATATGTGTTGCCGCCCATGGAAGACGCGAACACTACCGTAAGGTCGCCGGTTTTCAGATCAAGCGAGTAGCGCCAACCGTCGTTCGCGTCGCGCCACGCGATCTTGGAGTCGCTGATATTCGCCGGGTTGGCGTCGACCGTGCCGTGATCGTAGTCGACATTGATCTGCCACGTCGCGCCGCTCGATTTGTTCACACAAGTGATCGCGCGCTGACCATGCAGTGCTTCAATACTGAGCGCAGGAGCGGCAGCACTGTAGGCCAATGCAAGGGTTGCCACAGCCATTGGCCGAGTGGACTTCAAAAGACGCAACATCTGCTGCCTATTTTCTAGTCACGCTGCGGTTTTTCTGACCAGAAAGGGGCTTCTGCAACCCCAAGCATCTGAAAAACCTACCCGATTAACTGGCACAGAAATTGTATTCGTTCAATCGCTCGCCCGTGTGCCGTTCCGCGCACAAGGGGCATTACTGGGGGAAGGCACATGGCACTCGTTCCGTCACCACAATGGCTAGATACCGGCGACAATGCTTGGCAGTTGGCAGCGGCGACTTTCGTTGGTCTGCAAAGCATCCCGGGCCTGGTCGTTCTCTACGGCGGCGTGGTCAAGAAGAAATGGGCGATCAACTCCGCCTTTATGGCGATGTACGCTTTTGCTTCTGTCCTCGTCGTTTGGGTCTTGTTTGACTACAACATGGCGTTTGGACACGCTTGGCTCTCAATCGCTGGGCAAACGTTCCTGGGCGCGCCTCAACTCGCTACTTCAGCTGCGTTTACACTCGGTCAGGCGGTCGTTCCGGAGGCTGCATCAGGCATGCCGCCGCTGGCATTTCCGATGGCGACACTGGTCTACTTCCAGTTCGTGTTCGCAGCGATCACCGTCATCATTCTCGCCGGTTCCGTGCTTGGCCGCATGAACTTCACGGCGTGGATGATCTTCTGCCCGGTGTGGATGACTCTGGTTTACACCGTCGGCGCGTTCAGCCTCTGGGGCGGCGGCTGGCTCGCTGGTTTGGGTGTGGCGGACTTCTCGGGCGGATACGTCATCCATCTCGCCGCGGGTACTTCCGGCTTTGTTGCCGCTTGGGTCATCGGCCCGCGGCTGCAAGCTGACCGCGACAACTTCCCGCCAAACAGCCTGCTGGTGACGCTTGTCGGCGCCGGCATCCTGTGGATCGGCTGGAACGGCTTCAACGGCGGCGATCCCTACTTCGCCAACGCTGACGCCGGCGCGGCCGTGCTCAACACCAATACCGCAACGGCTGTTGCCCTGCTCGTCTGGACCATTCTGGACAAGATGGCTTACGGCAAGCCGTCGGTGATCGGCGCCGTCAACGGCATGATCGCCGGCCTCGTCGCTATCACTCCCGGCGCCGGTTATGTCGACGGCTGGGGCGCGATTGCGATCGGCGTCTGTGCGGGCATCATTCCGTGGCTCAGCATGAACAAGTTCCAGAAGACCGCGTTCATGATGAAGATCGATGACACGCTCAGCGTGTTCTCGACCCACGGCGTGGCTGGGCTGATGGGCGGCATTCTGGTTGGCGTGTTCGCCAATCCGGACATGCTGCAATACATCGGCACCGACAAAGAAGCTCCGGGCGTGAACGTGACCGGCTTGCTTTACGGCAACGCCGGGCAAGTTCTCACCCAGATCGAAGGCGCTGCCTTCATCATCGTGTACAACATCATCGCAACCTACATCATCCTCAAGGTGATCGGCTTCATCGTGCCGCTGCGCATGGACGAAGCGACCCTGAAGGTCGGCGACGACGCAGTACACGGCGAAACCGCCTACGCGATCGGTACGGAAGGCGAGTAATCTGCCAAGGCCGGTGGGCCCCAAAGCCCGCCGGCCAATTCTTCCCTGACGCTTCCTTGCGGGCATGATGGCCGCTCGCAAGTTCAGGTCCGCAACTCATCTCTATCGTGCGGACTCTTGGCGGCTTCCCTGCTGGGCGGCCGCCTTTTTTTGTGCACGACCATCAGACGTCGATTTGCATACGGCGCATACCCCGATTTTTCGCTGAAAATCCAATATTATGGACCGTGGCGGCCAGGGGTTGCCGGCGTCACACCACCGTCATCTGATCCCGCGAGAACCGCTATAATTCCCCTGCCTCACCTCTGGAGCGACCCTATGCGCCCGCTGCTCATCCTCGGTACGGCGATCCTCTCGACTTTGGCATCGACGTCGTTTGCGCAAACACCTGCCGCAAAGCCACACAACGTCGTTCTGTTTGTGGCCGACGGTCTGCGCTTCCGCATGGTCGATGACCGCACCGCCCCGACCATGGCGGCCATCGCCCGCGACGGTGTTAGCCTCCGCAACAGCCACTCGCTGTTTCCGACATTCACCACCGCAAATGCATCCGGCATGGCGACCGGCCACCAGCTCGGCGACACCGGCGATTTCTCCAACACGATCTATGCCGGCTTTCAGGTGCCGGGCGCCGGCAACACCACAGTTCCATTCCTGGAAAGCGACGCCGTGCTCGGCGACGTCGACGAACATTTCGCAGGCAACTACCTCGACGAAGCGACGATCCTGAAACTCGCGCGCGACAAGGGTTACAGCACGGCCTCGATCGGCAAGATCGGGCCGGCGCTGATCTTCGATCCGACCGAACGCAGCGGCAGCCAGACCGTACTGGTCGATGATGCTACTGGCACGCCCAAAGGCATCCCGCTGTCGCAGGAGGTGACGCAGCGGATGCAGGCGGCAAGCCTGCCGCTCGCAACGCCGTCACGCGGCGAGAACGGCAAGGCCGGCAATATGTCCACGCCGGGCACAACCAGCGCCAACGTGGTGCAGCAGGACTACTTCGCCGCTGTGACGACCCGCGTGGTGCTGCCGATGTTCAAGGATCGCAACAAGCCGTTCCTGCTGGTGTTCTGGTCGCGCGATCCGGACGGCTCGCAGCACAATCAGGGCGACAGCCTGAATTCCGTCGTCCCGGGCATCAATGGCCCGACCTCGCTCGCCGCAATCCGCAACGCCGACGACGACTTGGCGCGCATCCGCTCGACGTTGAGCGAGCTTGGCCTGCTCGACTCCACTGACATCATCACCACCGCCGATCACGGCTTCTCGACAATCGCCAAGGAGAGCCAGACCAGCCCGACCGTGAAGACAAAGTTCTCCGATACGGTCCCCGGCCACTTGCCGATGGGCTTCGTGGCGCTCGATCTGTCGCACGCGCTCAACCTGCCGCTGATCGATCCGGACGACGGCTACAAGACGATTGGCGATGCCGCGCACACGAAGTTCGGCAACGGGTTGATCGGCGGCGACGCCAACAATCCCAAGGTCGTGGTCGCCGCCAATGGCGGTTCGGATCTGATTTACATTCCGGACGGCGACAAGGCCGTGGCGAAGCGTATCGTCGACTTTCTGCTGACGCAGGATTACGTCAGCGGCCTATTTGTCGACACCAAGCTCGGCAAGTTCCCCGGTGCGTTGTCGCTCGACGATATCGCGCTCGAAGGCAGCGCGATCACGCCCCATCCGGCGATCGCCGTGAACTTCCGCTCGTTCGATACGGTATGCGGCGAGCCGGTGCGCTGTACGGCGGAGATTGCCGACACCGTGCTTCAGGAGGGTCAGGGCATGCACGGCTCGTTCAGCCGCGCCGACACCTGGAACTTCATGGCCATGCAGGGACCGGATTTCAAAGCCGGCTTTATCGATACGGCTCCGGCCAGCAATGCCGACCTCGGCCGCACCGTTGCTCAACTGATGCAACTCGATGTGCCGGACAAGGGCAAGCTCGTGGGCCGCGTGCTGTCCGAAACCCTGCCGAACGGGACGTTGCCCGATGTGACCACCCGCGTGGTGACGTCCGAGGCAGCGCCCAATGGGCTTGCCACCGTGCTCAACATGCAGATGGTCGGAAACACCCGCTATTTCGACGCCGCCGGCTTTCCCGGGCGCACCGTCGGCCTTTCGACCACGCCGCTTCCCGGCACCACGACCCAGTAACGGACCGGCTTGCTAGTTTGGGCGACGGCTGTGGCCGGTGCGACGGCTGTCGGCGGCGATCCAGCGCAGGATGGCGACGTCCACCTTGTCGAAACCGGCAGGAAGGCGCGCCAATGCGCGGTCGTCCATCACGACGATCGGCGAGCGCGCGATCACCGCGGCAAGCGTCTCAAGGTCCGGACGGTTTGAAGGCTCAAACTTCATTTGTCGCTATTCGCCTGTTGGTCGTTTGTCGTTCGACTCGGCTCTACCGTTCAAAGGTCCAACGGCAGGGTGGCCGACCAAGGGCGGCACTTGGGCAAACTCGCGGCACTGTGGGCCGTTCCCCTCACCGCTGCGTGATTGGCGATGGACGTGTTTGCGGCCGAAAAAGCCTTGGCCCGCGGCAATACCTCGCGGAGGCTTTCCTGCTCCGCCGCAATCACAAGAATTTTTTCTAAATCATTGTAACGGCGACCGATTTTTGGCCAGGGCCAGACGAATTACAGCCAATAATACCCACCCGGCAGGACTGGTATTGCAGTACTTTGAGCCGTACATAACGTGAGTTCAGACATTTCAGAAAAACCTATCCGCTCAAAATAGCGAACATCGACACGGAGGATTTCATGGCTCTGGCAATTGGCGATACTGCCCCGGACTTCGAAGCCGAAACGACCGAAGGCAAAATCCGTTTCCACGACTGGATCGGCAACAACTGGGTCGTGCTGTTCTCGCACCCGAAGGATTTCACCCCGGTCTGCACCACCGAACTCGGCACCATGGCGCGGCTGAAGCCGGAATTCGACAAGCGCGGCGTCAAGATCATCGGCTTGTCGGTCGACCCCGTCGACAACCACAAGAAATGGGCCGATGACATCAAGGACGTGGTCGGTTTTGCGCCGAACTATCCGATGATCGGCGATACCGATCTGAAGATCTCCAAGCTTTACGGCATGCTGCCGGCCAGCACGAGCGGCACCTCGGAGGGCCGCACACCTGCCGATAACCAGACCGTGCGCAATGTCTTCATTATCGGTCCGGACAAGAAGGTCAAACTGGTCCTGGTCTATCCGATGACCACCGGCCGTAACTTCGACGAGGTGTTGCGCGTCGTCGACTCGCTGCAACTGACCGCCAAGCATCGCGTCGCGACGCCGGCCAACTGGAAACAAGGCGAGGAAGTGATCCTCACCGGCGCCGTGACCGACGACGAGGCAAAGAAGCTCTATCCGGGCGGCTGGAAGACGCCGAAGCCGTATATCCGGCTGGTGCCGCAACCGCGGTAGCAACCCCCTCCACTCTCTGGTTTGATGACAAGAGCGCGGCTTCGGCCGCGCTCTTTGTATTTGCCGCCGGAGGCCCCAATGCTGGTGCTGTATCATGCCCCTCACTCCACCTGCAGCCAGAAGGTTCGCATGGTGCTGCATGAGAAAGGCGTTCCCTTCGACGAAGTGCGGATCGATCTCGGCAAGAAGGAACAGCTCAAGCCGGAATACCTTGCCATCAATCCGAACGGCGTCGTGCCGACCCTGGTCGACGACGGCGCACCGGTCATCGAGTTCGAGCGTGATCTGTGAATATCTCGACGAGAAGTACCCGCAAAATCCACTGGTGCCCGCCGGTCTCATCGAGCGGGCACGGATGCGGGCCTGGACGCATTACATCGAAGAGGTCGCTGTCGGCGCCATTCGGGTGCCGTCATTCAACCGGGCGTTCCTCTATCGCTTCGAAGGTCAAGACCGGCAGCAATTCGAGCAAAACGAAATTGGCCCGCGCCCGGTGCGGCGCGAACTGTTTCAACGCATGGGCTCGCCGAAAGGCTTCTCCAAGGAAGAGATAGACCGTTCGCTCGAACAACTCACCGAGACCTGCCGCCGCATGGACGCGGCCGTGCGCACGAAAGGCCCGTGGCTGATGGGCGAGCAGTTCACGCTGGCCGACGTGCTGGTGATGCCGAGCATCGACCGCATGGCCGATCTCGGACTCTCGACCGTCTGGGAAGACAAGTATCCCGGCGTCAGCGAATGGTATAAGCGCCTGCAAGCGCGGCCGGCGTTCCAGGCCACCTACTTCCCCGGATCGCGCGTATCGGACTTCCTGCCGCTGCGGCCGCTTTACGCAGCCGGCCGCGATTGAACTTCAAGGAAACAGAATGGACATTCGAGACCCGAATTTGCAGCCGCCCTTTGCCCAATTGATGGGAATGAAGATCACCCACCTTTCCAAGGACAAGGTCGAAGCCGAAATGCCGATGCGCGAAGAGCTCAATAACCGCTTCGGCATGATGCACGGCGGCGCGATCATGGCGCTTGCCGACAATCTCGGCGGCACCGCGACATTTGCCAACCTGCGCGAAGGCGAACGCACCGCGACCATCGAGAGCAAGACCAATTTCTTTGCCCCGGTCCCGGTCGGCGACGTGGCCCGCGCCGAATGCACGCCGCTGCATCGCGGCCGCACCACGATGGTCTGGCAGACCAAAATCACCCGTAACGACGGCCGGCTCTGCGCGCTGGTGACCCAGACCCAGATCGTCATCCCCGACGAAAAGAACAAAGGCTGATGCCGGCGAAACGACCCGTCGCCAGCTCCCGCATCGGCGTGAAGCGCGCCTACGAGCCTGCTTCCGCCGACGATGGCGTCCGCGTCCTGGTCGACCGGCTGTGGCCGCGCGGCGTCACCAAGGCGAAAGCGAAGATCGACCTTTGGCCGAGGGATATGGCGCCGAGCGACAAACTGCGCCGCATGGTGCACGGCGATCCGTCGAAGTGGGATGAATTCGCGAAAGCCTACGCGCGCGAGCTTAAGGAGGAGCCGGCCAAAAGCGCTTTCGCAGCGTTACGCGTTCAGGCGAAAAAGGAGCCCATCACCCTCGTCTATGCCGCGCGCGACGAGGTGCATAATCATGCCGCCCTGCTCAAACGCTGGCTGGAGCGGAAACGCTGAAATCTCAGGCGATCCCGGCGAGGCGGATCAGGGCGTAACTGATTACACCAAGCACGATCAGCGAGCCGGTGACCGCGGCCGTCACGCGCACGCCGCTGCGCGCCACGACGCGGACATCGACGCCGAGCCCGAGCGCCGCCATCGAGATCGTCGTCAACAACCCGGCAACGAACGTGATCGCCGGAAGAATGTTCTGCGGAATGAGACCGAAAGAACGAATGACCAGCAGGATCAGAAAACCGGTGATGAACCACGGCACCAGTTCGTGCCAGTCGGGCCGCTTCCTGTTCGCCCGGTCGCGGTCACTGCGCAAATCGGTGGCGAGCAGCGACAGGCCGAGCACGACCGGTCCCAGCATCAGCACCCGCACCAGCTTGATGATGGTGCCGACCTGATTGCTCAGGGCGCCGATCGGCAGGGTCGCGGCAAGCACCTGCGGCACGGCGTAGACCGTGAGTCCCGCAAGCACGCCATATTGGGTCAGCGATAATTGTAGCACCGGCACCAGCAGCGGCAGTGTCAGCACCACGATGACGCCGAGCACGGCGGTGAATGAGATCGACGCGGCAATATCGTCGCCATCCGCGCCGATCACCGGCGCCACCGCGGCGATCGCCGAGTTGCCGCAAATCGAATTGCCGCAGGCGATCAGGATCGACATGCGCAACGGCAGCCGCAGGCCGCGGCAGATGACAAAGCTGACGCAGAGTGCAATCGCCACCACGGACGCAATGCCGAACAGCAGGATCGGCCCGAGCGCCCACACCGTCGCCGCGCTCACCGAGGCGCCGAGCAGAACGACCGCAAATTCGAGCAGGAATTTTCCGCTGAACCCGATGCCGGGGACCAGGCGTGATGGCGGTGTCCATACCGTGCGGACCGCAACACCGAGCAGGATCGCCAATACCAGCGCCTCGAGATAGGCGTGGCCTACAAAATGCACCTCGACCGCCTGCAACAGGATCGCGGCAACCGTGATCGCAATGCAGAACAGGATTCCCGGCAGCAGCCGGCTGACGCGCTCGATCAATTCACAGGACCTTGTAAAAACTCAGCTTCACATCGGCCGGCTGGCGTACGGCGGTGCAGACAATAATGTGTTTGCCGAGCCAGGCGTAGGGGTCCGCATCGGTCGTGAACGAGGTGACGCCGCGGAAGTAGTAACTACCCGGCTCGACCGGACGGCCTGCCAGCAACGCCTGCATCACCTCCGGCGGACCATGACGCAGCGCGCGATTATGCACATGGATCGCGGCGCCATCGTCGGTTTGCAGCGTGTAGCGCGCATCGAGCTCGGCCACGCCATCGTGACGGATGAGCTGCCAGTCTGCCCCGCCCGGCAACACCGTGCCGCGCATGCCGGGTCCGGCGAACGTGCCGCCGGTGATCGGCACCACGCGGCGCTGGCCCTTGTTGAAAGCGCCGAGGTCCTGCGGTGGGTCCACCGTCACTTGCGCGCCGAAGATAAATTCGAGTTCCGGGGCGCCCGCATCCGTGTTTGCCATTCAAACCTCCCGGTGCCATCGTTCGCCAGGCGCGGATTTCCGAACCGCCATACCAGCGAGCCAGCCTTTACGGATAATAGCAATGCCCATGAATGTTCGCGCCGCCGTCGCATTCGGCCCCGGCAAACCGCTTGAAGTGGCGGAAGTTCAGCTCGAAGGTCCGCGCGCCGGCGAGGTGCTGGTCGAGATCAAGGCGACCGGCATTTGCCATACCGACGAATTCACCCGCTCGGGCGCCGATCCGGAAGGATTGTTCCCGGCGATCCTCGGCCATGAAGGCGCCGGCATCGTCGTCGATGTCGGCGCAGGCGTGACGTCGGTGAAAAAAGGCGATCACGTCATCCCGCTCTACACCCCGGAATGCCGGCAGTGTCCGTCGTGCCTGTCGCGCAAAACCAATCTCTGCACCGCGATCCGCGGCACCCAGGGACAGGGCGTGATGCCCGACGGCACATCGCGATTTTCGCTCGATGGCAAGAAGATCCACCACTATATGGGCTGCTCGACCTTCGCCAATTTCACGGTATTGCCGGAAATCGCGGTGGCGAAAATCCGCGACGACGCCCCTTTCGACAAGGTCTGTTACATCGGCTGCGGCGTGACGACCGGCATCGGCGCGGTCATCAACACCGCCAGGGTCGAACCCGGCGCTAAGGCGATCGTGTTCGGCCTCGGCGGCATCGGGCTTAACGTCATTCAGGGCCTGCGGCTGGCCGGCGCCGACATGATCATCGGTGTCGATCTCAATCCGGACAAGAAAGCTTGGGGCGAGCGCTTCGGCATGACCCACTTCGTCAATCCGAAGGAGGTCGGCGACGATCTCGTCGCGCACCTCGTCAACATGACGAAGAGCGGCGCGGACCAGATCGGCGGCGCCGACTACACCTTCGAATGCGTCGGCAACGTGAACCTCATGCGCATGGCGCTGGAAAGCTGCCACCGCGGCTGGGGCCAGAGCATCATCATCGGCGTCGCCGGCTCCGGTCAGGAGATCGCGACACGGCCGTTCCAGCTCGTCACCGGCCGGGTCTGGAAAGGCACCGCGTTCGGCGGTGCACGCGGGCGCACCGACGTGCCGCGGATCGTCGACTGGTACATGGACGGCAAGATCGAGATCGATCCGATGATCACGCACACGATGCCGCTTGGCGACATCAACAAAGCCTTCGACCTCATGCATGAGGGCAAAAGCATCCGCAGTGTCGTTGTTTATTAGCCGGTGTTGTTAGTGGCCTGAGTAGTGGTGGCGGCGTTCATAACGCCATCGCGATCGCCACCACGATCAGAACACCGGCTGCGAGCATCAGGATTTCGACGCCGTCGAAACCCGCTATGATCGAACGCCTGGTTTGCGGAAGCATGACTCGTGCCCCCTCTCCTGTACAATGATTGTGTTTGTTCTTAGTGGATGACGCGCGGCGCGCCGCTCACCATCGTCGGCTGGCCGGCTTTGACAAGCTGCGCAGTGCCGAGATCGAGATCACGGATGTGAGCGAATGTGCCGACGACTGCAACCACAGTCGCAAACAGCAGGCCGACGACGACGATCTTCAGATGCGTAAGAAGGTCGGCGCCGTAAATGGAATGATTCATGGACGGCTCCCGTTTTTTTACATCAGACACCGCTCGGCCGATGGATGATGTGACCCGGAACACAGTTCCACGCTTTCCATGCAAGCCGATGAACCAACTAGATTTTTCAGAGGCAAAAGACGCCAAAAACAGCATTGATTGAACGCATTGCGGCGGTCATTGTGTCCGCCAACTGAACTTCAGGGAACGCCATGAAAATCACCCGAGTCGAGCCGATCTTCATCGCGGTGCCGTATGAGCACGGCGGCCCCAAGCAGATGCGTCCACTCGGGCCCTGGACCTTGATGGAAACGCTATTCGTCCGCGTGGATACCGACGCGGGTATTACCGGCTGGGGCGAGGCATTCGGCTTTGCGGTCTCGGCGCTGACCCGTGACGCGATCAATCGCGTGGTCGGGCCATTGTGCACCGGGCGCGAATTCACCGACGTGCCCTCCTTCATGGCGGATCTGCAGCGGAAGCTGCACGCCATGGGCCGGCATGGACCGGTCAGCTACGCGCTTGCCGGCATCGACATCGCGCTGTGGGACATCGTCGGCAAGGCGCAGGGCGCGCCGCTCCACAAGCTGCTCGGCGGCGCAACGCGCGACCGGATTCCGACCTACGCCAGCCTGATGCGGTACGGCAAACCGGATCTCGTTGCCAAATACACCGAGGAAGCGGCATCGCGCGGCTACACCGCGATCAAGCTGCACGAACACACCGTCGAGACCGTTGCACCCGGCCGCAAGGCCGCCGGCCCGAATATCGCGATCATGGTCGACACCAATTGCGCCTGGCCGCCGGACGAGGCGCTGGAGATGGCGCGCAAGCTCAAGGCCTACGATCTCGCCTGGCTCGAGGAACCGGTCGATCCCGTCGACGATTACGACACCATGGCGCGGATCCGCCGCGAGACCGGCGTGACGATTGCCGCCGGCGAGAACATCGGGCACGCCACTGAAGCGCGGCAGGCGATGGAGATGGGTGCGCTGGATATTTTCCAGCCCAGCGTCGCCAAGATCGGCGGCATCGTCGCCATGCTCAGGGCCATCGATATCGCCAAAAAGCACGGCGTGCGCGTCATGCCGCACTCGCCCTATTTCGGTCCGGGCTACATCGCCACGATTCACCTTATCGCGGCCTGCCTGCCCGACTCGATGTGCGAGCGGTTCTACTGCACGCTCGAAGCCACGCCGCTTGGCGACGCCATCGATGCCCGCGACGGCCATATGAAAGTGCCGCAAGGGCCGGGACTGGGCATCGAGGTCGATGAAAGCGTGCTCGCCCGCTATCGCGTCGCGTAAAGACGTAACCGTCAGGCTGCCTTGAGCTTGCCGCGGAGCGCGTCCGGCAGGTCAAGCACGAGGTCCGCGGCCGGCACCGGCCGGCCCAGCAGATAGCCTTGCGCAAACTGGCAGCCGGTGGCCCGCAGGAACGTGAACTGTTCCATTGTTTCGACGCCTTCCGCGGTCGTCGCGATGTTCAGGCTCCGCCCAAGGCCTGCGATCGCGCACACGATCGCCGCGCCGGCATGATCGGACATCGTTCTGATGAACGATTGGTCGATCTTGAGGCCATCGAACGGAAAGGTCTGCAGATACGTCATCGACGAATATCCGATGCCGAAATCGTCGAGCACGATCGAAATGCCGAGCTTCTTGAATTCGTGCAGCAGCCGCAGGTTTTCCGCGTTGTTTTGCAGCAGCACGGTTTCGGTGATCTCAAGCACGAGCCGATCCGGCGGCAGGCCGGTCTCAGCCAGCGTGGCTTTCACGACGTCCAGCAAGTCACCCTGCCTGAACTGGACCGAAGACAGATTGACCCCGACGCGCATTGGCGACGGCCACTTTGCCCCGTCAGCGCAGGCCTGGTGCAGGATCCAGCGCCCCAGCGGCACGATCAATCCACTTTCCTCGGCGAACGGGATGAATTGATCAGGGGCGATAAGGCCCCGCTCCGGATGACGCCAGCGCACCAGCGCCCCGACGCCGCCACAGCTATTATTCTCGATGTCGAATATCGTTTGATAATGCAGCTCGAATTCCTGCCGCGCGATGGCCCGCCGCAGATCATCCTCAAGCTCGCGGCTCTTGCGCGCCTGTGTTTCCAGCGACGGCTCGAAGAAACTGAACCGGTTGCGGCCTTCCGCCTTGGCCCGGTAAAGCGCCAGGTCCGCATTTTTGATCAATATATCGGCGTCGGCACCATCCTGGGGCGCCAGCGCAATGCCGATGCTGGTCTCCACCACGATCATGTGGCCTTCGAAATCGAACGGCTCGGCAAAGGCCTTGAGAATGCGGCCGGCCAGCGCTATTGCGCCATCGACCTGATTTTTCTCCGGCGCCTGCAACACGGCGAATTCGTCGCCGCCCAACCGGGCCACGCAATCGACTTCGCGGGTGGTCTTTTGCAGCCGGCGGCCGACCTCTTTGAGGAGCGCGTCGCCGGCGGGGTGGCCAAGCGAGTCGTTGACGGCCTTGAACCGGTCGAGATCGAGCATCAGAATCGAGAATTGCTCGCCGTGCCGGCGCAATCGCGCCAGCGCGTCACTGACTTTCTCCGCCAGCATCGAACGATTGGCGAGGCCGGTCAGCGCGTCGTACCAGGCGCGATGCTCGAGTTCTTCTTCGATACGCTTCTGCGTGGTGATGTCCTGGTGGATGGAGACCCATCCGCCGTCCGGCATGGGCTGAAGCGAAATCGACACGCTGCGGCCGTCCCGGAATGTATAAACCGAATCCGACGCTTCGTGCGTTGCGACCTGCTCGAGGCTTTTCTTGACGAAAGTGTCGATATCCGGCGGCACGCTGCCGATTGCTGCCCTGGTTTCAAGGATATCGCCGAACGTCATGCCGAGCCTGATCTGCTCCGGCGCCAATCCGTAGATCTGGCCGAATTGCTCGTTGAACACGAGTAGCCGCTGATGGCCGTCGAACATGGTCAATCCCTGCGACATGTTGCCGACAGCCGCGTCGAGCTGTTGCGATTTTTGCGCCAGCGACGCTTCGGAATCGCTCAGACGGCGCACCTGCCTGGTGATGGCGCCGAGCAGATACAGCGAGAAAATCAGAAATACCGCGCTGCCGACGATGATCGTCGCGGAGCGTCGTGCCCAATTGTCGAGCACCGTGCTTTCGGTCAACGAAATATCGACGATCAGCGGATAATCGGGCACGCGCCGGATCGAGACGTAGCGGACGTTGTCGTCCGCCTTGCCGCGCAGGCGCAGGACCGGCTCGGACTTCGCCAGCGCCTCCTTCCACTGCGCCTTGTTGGACAGTTCGTGCCCTGTCGAATTGCCATCGTCGGGGTGACGAAACAGGATTATGCCGTCCGGGTTCAGCAGCGTGAACAACAGGGTGTGAACCGACTGGATCGCTCCATAGATGTCCTCGAAATACTTGGCGTTGACGCTGGCGAAGACGACGCCGGCGAAATCGCCTTTCGGATCCTCGATCCGGCGGGCGAACACGATCGTACGTTCGGCGTTGACCCGGTTGGCGGCCGGGATCGAAATGCTCAATTGGCCGTCATGGCGGTCGCGAGCGCTCTTGAAATAATCCCGGTCACCGACGTTGTAGTGCGCGCCCACGCCGCTCAGCGTCGAAGCAACCAGCTGCCCGTTTTTGTCCGCGACCGCAATGCTGAACACCTGCCGCATTTCGGCAATATCGAGATTCAAAATCTGCAGAAGCGCGTTGCCGTCAAAACCCGCAGGGGAGCCTGAACTCGTGGCGAGATTGTCATGCTCGACCCGCCTTTTGACATCGAGCAGAACGCTGTCGATCGACTGAAGAGAGCGGGACAACTGGCCGGCCAGCACGGTGGCAATGCTTCCGGACTCCGATATCGCGGCGGTAATGGCATCGACGCGAAGCTGATAGATCGTCCATATCACCGCCGTGGCTGACAGGCCGAGCAAGACCAGCGCGGCCCACCACAATCGGCGGAGCGAAATCGAGAGCGTGGCCGAAAGCGCCGTTCGGGCGCGCCGCGACGATGCTGCGCTGTTCAAACGGAATGCAGTACGGATTCGGTCAAGCATCTGGTATGGCCAGTCGGTTCCAGCCTTACAACGCCCGTGTCGATTATCGCTCCGGGATACAACCACCGGATTAAAGCGTTACGTTAATTGTTCCGAAACAAGCAATTGTTGTTTCTACGTATTCAGATGTAGCAACGGTCGCTGCCAGGCAGTCCCCCGGCCGATCAGCTGCGCCGCTGCCCGTGGATTGCGGCGACCGGGCAATGGATTATCAGGATTGATCTCGCCCGAAGCGGCCGATTAACTGATGCAAACGCCGAAGCAGAGCGGAGGGAAACCACGTGAGCGGCGACATCCACGAAGTTTACGCGATCCGCTATGGGCATCATTCACGCCCGGCTTCGGCGAATTACATCGACGGCGATCCGCACAACGCGCTTGAGCCGCTCGATTTCTTCGTTTGGGCGATCACAGGCCCGTCCGGGACCATCATCCTCGACACCGGGTTCGACGAGGCAATGGGGAAGAAACGGCAGCGCGAGATGCTCAAGCCGGTGCGCGAGGGATTGAACGCGCTCGGAATAGCGGCGGACGGCGTCAAAGACATCATCATCAGTCACCTGCACTACGACCACTGCGGCAACTACGATCTGTTTCCGCAGGCCCGCTATCACCTGCAGGACCGTGAGATGGCCTATGCGACCGGGCGTTGCATGTGCCATCAGGCGCTGCGGGTCCCCTTCGAAGCCGACGATGTCGTCGCCATGGTCCGCAAGGTCTTTGCCGGCCGCTGCGCATTCCACGATGGCACCGACGAGATCGTGCCGGGCGTCACCGTGCATCGCATCGGCGGGCACTCAAAGGGGCTGCAATCGGTTCGGGTGAAGACGCGGATCGGCTACGTTGTGCTGGCCGCGGACGCCTCACACCTCTACAGCCACGTCGAAGGCGGCCGCGTCTTTCCGCTGGTCCACAATGTCGAGGACGTCCTCGAAGGTTACGCAACACTGAAAAAGCTGGCGAGTGCACCGCGCCACGTTGTGCCCGGCCACGATCCGCAGGTGCTCAAGCGCTATCCGGCGGCCAAGCCGGGCCTTGAAAACTGGGTGGTGCGGCTCGATACCGAGCCAAAAATGTGACCGGCCGCATCAAGCGGACGGAAGATTGAACGGGTCGCCGGTGTTTATCTGCGCAACAGCTTTTGAGGCGAGGACAGGACCATGAAGAAAATCCATTACGTAGGTGCCACGGTTGCGATCATTGCAGGCGCCGTCGTTGCGACAGTGCAGGCGCAACAACTGCCTTCAGGGCCTCCGCCGTCGACCACACCGAGCACGCCCGCGCCCGCTCCGGCTGCATCGCCTCCGCCGCCAACCGCGACCACCAAGGTCACCGACAACGTCTATATCTTCCGCTATGTCGGTCACCAGTCGATGTTCATCGTGACGCCGGCCGGCGTGATCGCGACCGATCCGATCAGCGAACGCCGCCCGGCAAAACCCTATATCGACGCCATCCAGGCGGTGACCAAGGCGCCGATCAAATACGTCGTCTACAGCCACAGCCACTTCGACCACATCGCCGGCGGCCAGCCGTTCAAGGAACTCGGCGCGAAATTCGTCGCCCAGCGCAACGCCAAGGAGCGCATTCAGGCATTGAAGCCAGACAATGTCGTCGTCCCGGATCAGGTCGTGGACGGCAAGAGCGTGATCACGCTTGGCGGCGAGACCCTCGAACTGCTTTATGTCGGCAAGAACCACTCCGACAGCATGCTGGTGATGCGGCTGCCGAAGGAGAAGATCATCTTCACCGTCGACTGGATTCCGATCCAGGGCGTGCAATTCCGCGGCATGGCGGACACCTATGTCCCCGACATCGAAGACGGCTTGAAGAAAGTCATCGCGATGGACTGGCAAACGCTGATCCCGGGGCATCCCGGTCCGGGCGGCAAGCAGACCGGCACCAAGGACGACGCCACCAATCAGCTCGCCTATTTGCAGGACCTGTCGGCAGCGGTGAAAAAGGAAGTCGACGCCGGCAAGTCCTACGACGACGCCCAGAAGGATATTTCGCTGCCGAAATACGCGGCGTGGCCGAGCTACAAGGCGTTCCTGCCGATGAACATCGAACGCTACTACGACTTCTGGAATCGCGGCATCTAGGCAAGCGCGATCCTCGAGCAGCCTGGACGCCCGATCCTACTCCGCGTGGATATTGGCGTCCTTGACGACCTTTGCCCACTTCTGGCGTTTCATGGTCCCCCTCCGGACAGATCGTCCTATTCGACCTTGATATGCGCTTCCTCGATGATCGGTGCCCACAATTTGACGTCGGCGGCGTTCTTGGCATTGAGCGCTTCCGGCGTCGAAGCCTGCGCCAGAACGCCGAGCGGTTCGAATTTCTTTTTCACCGCGGGATCGGCCAGGATCGCGGCCATATCGGCGTTTATTTTCTTGATGACGTCCGGCGGCGTCGCGGACGGGGCGTAAAGCCCGTACCAGGATGACACGTCATAACCGGGCACACCGGATTCCGCGACGGTCGGCAGTTCGGGCGCGCCCGGGAATCGCGTCGCGGTGGTGACCGCAAGCCCGCGCAGCTGCTGCGATTTCACCGGCTGCAGCAGCGATCCGGTGGTATTGAACATCAGATCGACGCGGCCGGTCATCAGGTCGGTCATCAATCCGTCGGTCATGCCGCGATACGGCACGTGCGTCATCTCAAGACCGGTCATGTGCTTGAAGAGTTCGCCGGACAGATGCGGCACCGTGCCGACGCCCGGCGACGCCCAGCTCACCTTGCCGGGATTGGCCTTGGCGTAAGCGATGAAATCCTGAAGTTTGTTGAACTGCGAATTGTTCGCCACCGCGATGATGTTCGGATACGTGCCGATCAGCGAAATTGGCGTGAGATCCTTCACCGGATCGAACGTCAGCGTCGAAAACAGGAAACGGTTCACTTCGGGCGAACCGGGCGCGACCAGGAGCGTGTAGCCATCCGGCGGCGCCTTGGTCGCCGCATCCATCGCAAGCCGCGCGCCGGCGCCGGGTTTGTTTTCGACGATGGGCTGTTGCGGCCAGCGGCCCGACAGTCCTTCCGAGACGATACGGGTCGCCAAATCTGCGCCGCCGCCCGGCGGGAAGCCGACCAGAATACGCACAACATGGTTCGGATAGTCTTGCGCGAGAGCTGCTTGCGCAAAAGACGCGAGTGCGGCAGCGCCGGACAGTTGCAAAAATCGGCGGCGTGGCAATTCCATTCTCAGTTCCCCTCGGTGAACGCAAAACCGGCGCGGCGACGCGGCGATGCCCCAAAGATGCAAAACCCCATAAAACGCAAAAACCCCTTGGCGCCGATCCGGCACCATGAGGCTAGCTGAATTTATTGACCGCGCGGAAGGGGTTGCGGCAACCCTCCGTTGTCGCAGCGGCTTATTCCGGCTCGATTTTAGCCGCCTTGACCGCCTCGGCGTAGCGCCCGAATTCGGCGTGCAGGAAGCTGGAAAACTCCTCCGGCGACATGTCGGTCGGCTGATAACCGGCCTTGACGATGGCATCGTGAAAAGACGGCTCCTTTAGCGCTTCGCGGATCGCCTTGTTGAGGCGCGCGACGATCTCGGGCGGAGTCTTTGCCGGTGCAAACCAGCCTTCCCACGAACCTTCGATATCGAAGGCCGGCAATGTCGCGCGGATTGGCGGGACGTTCGGCAGTTGCTCCAGCGGCTCCTTGCCGCTGAAGCCGAGCGCTCGCAATTGACCGCTGGCCGCATAGCTCCACGACGATGGCGAGACGAAACCCATGTCGATCGTCCCCGACATCAGCCCGGTTATGATCGGGGCTGCGCCCTTGAACGGCACGTGCTCCATTTCAATGCCGGCCTTTTCGGCGAACAGCGCCGCAGCCAGGTGCAGCGTGTTGCCGATGCCGGCAGAACCGTAAAGCAAACGGTGGGTCTTGCCGTACTCGATCAGCTCCTGGACCGAATTCGCCGGCAAACCCGGCCGCACCATCAGGATGTAGCCGGCGCTGATCCCGCAATTCGCCACCGGCGCGAAGTCGCGAAAGACATCGAACGGCAGCTTCTTCTTGATGCTCGGATTGATCACGAAAGCCGGCGGCGTATCGAGCAGCGTGTAACCATCCGGCTCGGCGGTGGCCGTGGCCTGCATGCCGACAATGCCGTTGGCGCCGGCGCGATTTTCCACGACCACCGATTGGCCAAGCGGCTTCTGCACCGCTGCGGCCACGATGCGCGTCACCACATCCGGCGCGCCGCCGGGCTCGAACGGCACGATGACGCGGATCGGACGTGACGGGTAATCGTCGGCCGCAGCGATCGGGACCGTGGCGGTCAATCGCCAGCAGTACGAACGCAAGCCGAAACTTCATTTCATTGAGCAAAGACACAGAGCATTCCCCTCGATAGCGTCACGTCCGGACATTTGCTAGCACAGGCAGGCAATCCTGGGAGGATCGCCATGGGCAGGCGTGTCATGCGCGCAAGCAGTCTCTTCGTAACCGTTGGCCTGCTGGCCGCGCTGATTGCAGCCGGCGCGCACGCACAATCGACGGGCGCATTCGCCGGCAAGAACGTGACCATGTATATCGGCTTTGGGCCCGGCGGCGGATATGACATGTGGGCGCGGGTCGTGGCCGCCCATATCGGCAAGCACTTGCCCGGCAGTCCGACGGTGACACCCCAAAACATGCCGGGCGGCGGCAGCTATCGCGCGGCGGGCTACATGTACAATGTCGCGCCCAAGGACGGTACCGCGATCGCCATGATCGCGCGCGACGCCGCGCTCGGCCCGTTGACCGGAGAACCTGGCGCGCAATTCGACGCGACCAAGCTCTCCTATCTCGGCACGCCGGCAACCGAAACCAATATCTGCATCGCCTATAACACCGCGGCGGTGAAGACCGCGCGCGACCTGACCGAGAAGGAATTGATCATCGGCGACACCGGGCCCGGCACCGGCACCTACTCTTACCCGGTGGCGCTCAACGCCATCCTCGGCACGAAATTCAAACGGGTCGGCGGCTATCAATCCTCCGCCGACGTCTTCCTCGCCATGGAGCGCGGCGAGGTGCAGGGCATTTGCGAAAGCCTCGACAGCGTCAACGTGCGCCGCCCGGACTGGATTTCGAGCGGTACGGTCTCGGTGCTGTTTCAGGGTGGCACCCAACCCAATCCGGCACTCAAGAATGTGCCGTTCGTCGTCGATCTGGCGCAGAGCGCGGAGGACAAACAGGCCATCGAGTTTCTTTATGCCGGGCAAGGCATCGGCCGGCCGTTCATCGCGCCGCCCGGCCTGCCGCCGGAGCGGCTGAAAATGCTGCGCGACGCCTTCGATGCGACGATGACTGATCCGGAATTCATCGCCGAGGCCAATCTGCGCAAGCTCACGCTCGATCCCGCCGGCGGCGAGCAACTCCAGACGCTGATCGAGAAGACTTACGCAACGCCCCGGCCGATCATCGACCGGATTGCCAAGCTGATCCACTGAGAGCCGGCGGCGTCAGACCCGCTTCACCGCCGGCCGCCGGATCATCCGCGCTTCACGGAGAAACAGGAACAGTCCGGTCGCGACGACAATGGCCGAACCGATCAGCAGGCTTGGCGTCGGCACGTCGCCCCAGACCAGAAATCCGATCGCCAGCGACCAGACCAGCATCAGGTAATAAAACGGCGTCACCGCCGCGGCCGGCGCCAGATGCAGCGATTTGGTCCAGAACCACTGCCCGATGGCGTTGGTGAAACCGGTACCGAACAACAGCGCGGCATCGAGCAATGTCGGCGTCTTCCAGCCCAGTAGCAGCAGGAAACTGTGAAAGAACGTCAGCACCGACAATTGCCAGATCAGAAGCGTGTTGGCGGATTCCGTCCGCGTCATGCCGCGCACTGCGACGGTGACGCTGCCATACATGATCGCGTTGATCAGCGCGAACAATGCGCCGACATTCAACGAGCTTGGATTCGGATCGGTCACAATCAGCACGCCGAGGAAGCCGACGATCAGCGCGGTCCCCCTCACCCAGCCGGCGCGCTCCTTCAGCCAGAAAATCGAGACCAGCGCGGCAAACAGCGGCGACGAGAAGTTGATCGCGACCGCGCCGGCGAGCGGCATCAGGCTGAACGCGATCAGCAGGCACAGTTGCGAGATCGACTGCGACATGCCGCGCAGCAAATGATCGCGCGGCCGCTTGGTCGCATAGACGGACAATCCGGACACCGGCAACACGATCGCCGCCCCGGTGATCAGCGACGACAGCGAGCGCATGAACAGCACCTCGCCGATCGGATAGTCGCCGACCAGCCACTTGCTCGCGGCAGAAGCGGCAGCGAATAGCGCGGTCGCGACGATCATCATGATGATGCCGCGCGGCACGTCCTCGGTGCGGCCGACAACCTTCTTGAGATCGCCCTCCCCGGCGGCCGTCACGCCGGAAGCATCAGCCTTTTCGTCGCCCGAGGAGGCATTCATTCCTGACCGCGCTGCCGGTTTCGCGTGGCCATTGCTCATTCCGCCGCGAGATGGGCGTCGGCGATGATCTGCCGGTATTTGTCGATCTCTCCCCGGACAAAGCCATCGAATTGCGTGATCGACAAAGCCGAAACCTCCGCGCCGTTATCCTGCAGCCGGGCCTTGATCCCAGGTTCGAGGATGATCTCGTTGACGGCGGAATTGAGCTGCGCGGCAATATCAGGAGGCGTGCCGCGGGGCCCGAAGAAACCGGCCCACAGGGTGAAGTCGAAATTCGGGATTCCGGTGACCTCGACGACGGTCGGTATGTCGGGCAGCGCCGCCGAGCGCTGGCGTGTCGCCACCGCGAGAACCTTCAGCTTGCCCGCCTGCATCATCGGCATCGCCGCGATCAGACCTGGAAAATAGAAATCGACCTGCCCGCCGATGAGATCGGTCAGCGCCTGCCCCGCCCCTTTGTAGGGCACATGCGTCAGTTTGTTATTGAGCTTCAGCTTGAGAAGTTCACCGGCGAAATGACCGGAGGTTCCGACGCCACCAGAGGCGAAGGTCACGACCCGATCGGTCGTGCGCAGAAACTGCACAAACTCTGCCATGGTCGAATACGGCGCATCGGCCGGGACCGCCAATGCCAGAGGCACGACGCCGCCGAGTGCGATGGACTGCAAATCCTTGAGCGGATCGTAGCCGACATCCTTCATGAAATAGGGATTGATGGCGATCTCAGGGGTTTGCGCCACGGAAAGCGTGTAGCCGTCAGGAACCGCATTGACGACATCGCGGGCGCCCAATGTGCCGCCGGCGCCGGGGCGGTTCTCGACCACCACCGACTGGCCAAGCTTTTCGCCAAGCCGCGCACCGATCAGACGCGCGATGATGTCGCCGGTGCCGCCGGGAACAAAGTTGACGATGAGATGGATCGGCCGGCTCGGATAGGCCTGCGGCCACGCCGGAAACGCCAGCATGAGCCCGATCAGCGCCCCGCCGAAGCTGGCGACAGTCATTCTCACGGTGGCCATGGTCGCAATTCCGCTTTCAGGTTCCGACGATAACGCTTTTCGGTGGACTGAGAAGTCGCGTGCCGGTTGACGATCTTCTTGAACTCGCCCTGCCCAGTAGCTTGCCGGGTCCACACCCCTATCATCAGATGGACCGCGTCGTTTCAGGCAACGGCAAATCCACGGCAGAGCCAAAGAGATCCGCCGCAGATTCAATTCTGCCGTGGCAAATACGGACTAGCGGTGATGCTTGCGCAGATACTCGTGCAGCGATGCGCTGCCGGTTTCATGCAGCAGGTTCTTGAGCATCATGTCCTTGCGCCGACCCTTGGCGAAGCCCGGTCCGTATTCCTTGCGCAGCGCGGCGACGCGGGTGTTGCCGTGCTTCTTGTCAATGCGCCCGCTCTTGTCGCGATGGCGACCGTCGAGGCCCCGTCTGGACTTTGCCATGCTTTCCTCCTGCAACAATGATTCTCAGAAATCTCATTTCACAGTATTTGCACGGTAATCTTTCTGACGAAATCAGACAAGATACGCGCCGGGACCGAAGACATCGCCACTCAGAAAGAGAAGCATTCGCACGGTCCAGTGCGTCATCATCTAAGCCGAAACAAGCCGGCATCTCAATTTTGGCATTTCTCAAAAAAGCTTGCCCGCTGAATTTCCGGCAAACCTTCAAACTGGACACGAATGACTTCGATTTTTTCCTGCACCTTTTGAAAGACAATGCGCAAATTATCGTACGCGTGCTGGGAAGCCGCTTTGCCGTCCGATCTTGTAACTGTCACCGGGTGGAAGGCTATTCTGATTTTGTCACTATCGGCGGCAACCGACTCAATAATTTCATAGACCGTCGTAATCACCGCTTCGCCGTCGTTGTCCTCCGCCGTGGCGGTCGCGGCTACGTCGGATGCTGCCGCGAAGGTGATCCTGTTTGCCCTCGGCTCAGAGATCGCCTTGCTGCAATCGGCCGACCAGGTTCCCATGAGGCCGAATCCCCTCAAGGCACCCTTGATGTCGTCGCAAAGCGCTGGAGCGCAAAACGTACCAGATGCTAATAGAGCCGCGGCAAAGATGCGCATTGGTCTTGGCAATTCTGGTGCGTTCCAATTGAAATGAAAACAGTAGTACGGCAGTTCGTCTCTAATCATCGGTAAGTCAAAATACAAGCACGACCGCCTATCCGAAATGTTGTTTGAGCAGAGTTACGACCACACTCAATAGGACGAGCGCAACAAAGCCCCAAAATATCCGGCCCCACGCTTGATGGCCGCGGTCATAAAGAGGTGGTCTATTGGATTTACCGTTCATCAAACCCCGCCAACTCGATTTTCTCTAAAGCGAAGGTCATAATCATCCGCGAGCATCAGCAGAACAAGGCTCCGTTTTGTTATATCAGCCGGCATATCACTTTCGGCAACCCGGACTGCACTGATTGCAGACGCAAATACAAGCGGTCGAAAGCGCCGACCGTAGTGAAGACGGGCCTGTAGTTATTGGAATGCCAGTGGCGCGCCACGGTCGATGAAAATGGGCACTACTCATTCGCCGTCGCTCTATGATGCCGGAGCCCGCTACGCGCTCCAATTGGCAAATCTGCGACGCCCCGCGATTTCGCCCCACGCGTCGTGGGCTGACCGATATCACAGGATAGTGCTGTTACCCTTCGATAGCCGCCTTCTCGATCAATCCCGGATCAATTCCAGTGCTGAAATTAAACACTTATCTGTCCCGACTTGCTCGCCACGGCGCCGTCCCGAAGCGCTCCATCAGGAAATCGAGAAATGCCTGACCCGCGGCGTCGCTATCGGACGGGTAGAAAAATCACCCAGAGCGGGAAGCTCTCTGGTTGTTGCAAATTCTCCAACACCGGGATCAGCCGTCCGTCTTGGATCGCTTGGGCAACGATGATGTCGCCAAAGCGAATGATCCCCGCACCATTGATTGCAAGTCTGAGAAGCATGTGTGCGCTGTCGGCAACAACCGGGCCGTTGACCTTCACCTGCACGGTCTCTCCCCCGACATTGAACGACCACGTCCGCGAGTTGGGAACATGGCTGAGCGTCAGACACGCATGCTGTACGAGATCATGCGCGGGAATGGGTGTGCCATGCTTCTTCAAATAGGCCGGACTTGCACAAACGACTTGTGTCAGGTCAGTGACATTGCGCGCGACGAACGCAGAGTTGCTAAGTGGGCCCACGCGAAGCGCAACGTCGATATTGTCGTCGACGAGATCGACGACACGGTTCGTGACGAGGAATTCAAATGTGATGCGCGGATATCGCGACAGAAATTCCGGCAGCACGGCGGAGAGATGATCGACCGCGAAGGTCGGGAACGCATGAACTCGCAGGTGCCCTTGCGCCGCCCGACGGGTCGATGCGACCTCGCTTTCTGCCGCCTCGATGGCGTCGAGAATCTTGCGCGATCGATCAAGGAAAATCTCGCCTTCGGCCGTCAGCGCGAGCCGCCGCGTGGTGCGATTGAGCAGGCGCACGCCAAGCCGGGACTAATCCGCGTCATCAGCTTCGACACGGCGGAGGGCGACAGACCAAGATCGCTGGCCGCCGCAGCGAAGCTTCCGCGGTCAACAACCCGCGCGAAGATGCTCATCTCATTTGCCGAATTGGTCATTCGAGAATTAATTTCACGAGTGAAGCTCGTTTATTGCTGATTATCTGCGCGCGGTAAATGGGCAAGATACGCGCACGATCAGGGAGGGCGCGATGAGGCGGATTGCCGTGTTTACGACCTTTGTCGCATCGATGCTGGGCATCGGAATGTCTGTCAACGCGGGCGCGGAAAATCGAGACATCGTGGGAACGTGGGAGTGGGTGTCGGTCGACAACACCACCCCTGACGGCATCAGGACACAGCCATTCGGCCCGAAACCCGGCGGCTATCTGAGTTTCGATAGCAAAGGCCGCTTCTTCTGGCTCATCACGCGCCCTGGCCGCGCCAATTTTGCAAGCGGCAGACGCGATCAGGGCACCCCGGACGAGAACAAGGCGACTGTCCAGGGCAGCCTTGCCTACTGCGGCACATATGCGATTGGCGGCGATACCCTCGTCCTGAAGATCGAAGCCAGCACCTATCCCAATGAGGAGGGCGCAGAGCAGAAGCGAACCTTCGCGCTCAGCGGCGACGAATTGTCGTGGAGAAATCCGACCGTGTCGACCGGCGCCTCCGGCGTTGCCCGGCTAAGGCGTCTGCACTGATTGGACGGAGGCAAGCCATGACGACGTCGCGAAGAAACCTGTTACGCTTCGCGGCGGGCGTCGGCATTTGCGCCGGGGCGCGCGTCGCACGGGCTCAGGTTTATCCGCTCCGACCGGTCCGCTGGATCGTGCCGTTTCCGGCAGGTGGGCCGAGCGACCTCTTGGCGCGCTTGATCGGCCAAGCATTGTCGGAGCGGTTGGGCCAGCCCTTCGTGATCGAGAACCGTCCAGGCGCCAGCGGCAACATCGGAACAGAAGCCGTGGTCGGCGCGCCGCCCGACGGTCAGACTTTGCTCCTGGTCGCGGCGCCGAATGCGATCAACACAACGCTCTATCCCAATCTTGGCTTCAATTTCATGCGTGACATTGCGCCCGTTGCGAGCATCGCGCGCGGTGCGCTGATCATGCTGGTGGCGCCATCGTTTCCAGCCGAGACAGTTGCAGGCTTTATCTCATATGCGAAGGCTAACCCCGGCAAGATCAACATGGCGTCCGCTGGCAATGGCACGCCCCCGCACGTCGCAGGCGAACTGTTCAAGGCGATGACCGGCATCGACTTGCTGCATGTGCCGTATCGTGGCGTGGCGCCCGCTATCACGGATCTGCTCAGCGGCCAGGTGCATGTCCTGTTTGATCCCATACCGTCGTCGATCGGATACGTCAGAACCGGTAAACTGCGGGCTCTGGCGGTAACGACGGCGCAGCGCTCCGGGCCCTTGCCCGACACGCCGGCGCTCGCCGAGTTCGTGCCCGGTTATGAGGCAAGCACTTGGTTTGGAGTTGGCGTGCCGAGGGAGATACCGCCTTACATCATCGATAAGCTTAACAGCGCGATCAATACTGTTGTTGCCGAGCCGGCGATGGACGCGCGCCTCGCGGATCTCGGAGCAAGCGCCTTCATCGGTTCGCCCGCGGATTTCGCAACATTCATCGCCAGCGAAACCGATAAGTGGGCGAAAGTCGTAATGCTCGCGGGTATAAGGCCGGATTGAAGGCTGGGAGCTATCGAGCGAGACTCGGCACGGCGACTGAAAGTCTGCCATCACGACTTTGCGGGAACGATTAGCTGCGAAGGGGCGCCCGCAGGTCGCGATATCGTGCTCTGACGTAGAGTGGCGCGCCACGGCCGATGAAGATGGGCACTATAGCTTCGCCGTGGCGCTATGATGCCGCAGTCCGGCACGCGCTCCAACCGGCAAAGCTACGACATGCTACGACTTTGCACTACGCCTCGCGGGCGCTTTCTGATTTGCTTCCGAAATTGATGCTGTGACCGCACTCAAAGCGACCAGCCGGGTCGCGGGTCCGTAGCTCGGAGATACGGTGCCATGTCGCGTCCCATGCGCCCTCGTCTGTCAACAGAATACGAGTACCGTCAGCTTCAACCCTGATCACTTTCCAGATCGGCAGGTCTACGCAGGCAACCGATTTAAAAAACGCATCAAGAATTGTCGGGTACCACGCTGAGTCCATACCCATGCTCTGGTTTCTTTCCGCATGCCCAGAACCCCACATCAAGCCCCATGGGCAACGCGGCCCGAAGCCGTATTCGCAATATGCAATCTCGCCGCCCGATTGCGCGTCTCGGAGCACTGTCCAGCATGGGTATTGCTGACCTGGTTCACCGTAGTCCCAATTGCGGAGCCCAACGTGAGGCTCAACGAGCATTCCTCGAATATGCTGAACCACTCGTGCATCCGAGACGCCCGCTAGCTCACTTTCGATCAGAGTTTTCAAAACGCTTGCGGTCACAGGCATTGGTGGGTCCAAGAAACGATGAAAGCAGGGCCAAAACAATACCTGTTTTTCCCGGGCGGCGCGATTTGGTCAGTCAATCCCGAATAATCGGCGTTGCGCCGGGTTCACCGCAGAACGATCAATGGCGTCCTCCCGTTTCGCGCGATAATAGGTCTTGTACCGCTCAAGCTCGTAGAAGAGCGTTCCATGAATCCCGAGCGCATCCTGCTTCCGGATCGGTCGCTCCCATATGCGGCCAAGGGCGGCTTCGACCTCCTCTTGCCGTGGCAAAAGCGCCAAGTCCTCAGCATATTGGATATCCTGTCGAGTTTCAGGAAACAGCAACGCAAACTCTTCCTCCGTCGCCTGGAAGATGCCGAACGTACAGTTCAAAGCTCCATCAATAACCTGAATGTTTTTCATTCCGCCTCGCGACTGCGCGTCCGCGAAGCACTCAATGCCGAAGTCCAGTTCGATGTCGACCAGCCTTGCCAGAATGGCCTGCGGAATTTCGTCGCCGAAATGCCCGTCCCCGAGGAATTGGAGGATTAAACAGGCCCTTCCACCGGTCGATCTCAGTTCTTTGAGAAATGCCTTGTGTGGCTCAATGCAGTCGATCAACTCCGCAATCTTGCCGACAAACCATTGGTCTGAGGTTTCGTGGCGGCGGCTATGTCTCCATCGCGTGTCTTGATACGTACCTGACAGTGGCGTGCCTTTTGGCGTCTTTCTTTGTTCTCCGACACGATGTGCAAATTTTGCGTCCAATCCAAGTGCGGCGCTAATTTCTGCGGGATCCATGGTCGGATGGACGATGAACAACTCAACGTCGAACCGCTTCGACGTATTTGCCTCGGCATCAGTTTCGTCATGCTCCTTCAACCTAGTCCTCCTCTGTCACTGAGCCCGGGCGACGATCAGAATGCCATCGCTGGTCCAAATTGACTATCGGCGCCCCCGAGGTTCGGCAAACGAAAGGCCGCAGGGGGCTGTCGGCTCGGGCTGGTTTCGGACGGCAAGATAAAAGCGACGGTGTCGCTCCGGGCCGTCGGGGGTCGTAAGTGTTTGTCTGCACATTGTTTTGGATGGCACTGTAGCGGCACCGTATGAAGCGGCCTGGTGCCGCTCGAACCGAGAAAGCATTCAAAATCAACGTTCCGAGCGCCATCTATCGCAGCGTAGCGTGTTGTCGCGCGTGCTCGTGATGATGTCCCGCCATGATCGCATGGAAGGCCGCTGCCGGACCAACGGTGCGCCGTCAAGGCTCGCGCTTCGCGCGACCGGCTCCGCCGGCTTGCGGCCTTGACTGCGCTCCGCTGGACCGGCTCTTTGCTGCCATGCGATCATGGCTTGCTGAGAGCGATTTGCGCTCAATCTGTAAAGGAAGCGCGAGGTCGGAGCAAGGCGGCGTGATTTGGCGTGGACTTCGGCCGTTCAGTGGATCGGCCGAGATTGCCATAGTGGCGCCATGGCTTCCTCGCAAAAATCGCAGCTGCGGCATGCGCCGGGCGACGTGCTATTCGACGATCTCTATGACTATGTGGCCGCGCCCGCTCGTCCTGGCCGTCGGCGGGCGAAGCGCGATCGGACGACATTGACGGTGACGGATGACTGGCCGGAAGACGTGCCGGTGACCGACACCGAGATCGCCGTGTTCGAGGCGTGGTTTGGCGAGTTGTTCGACGAGCTATTTGGAGACGGCTGAAGGGGACATCATCATGGCAGCGGCAGTTCGAGCGGCTTTCTACCTCCGAGTCTCAACGGGGCGACAAGCCGACAACGATCTCTCCATCCCCGATCAGCGCCGACAGGCGAAAGCCTACTGTGCGTCCCGCGGCTGGGAGATCGTCGCCGATTACGTCGAGCCCGGCGCGTCGGCGACCGATGATCGGCGGCCGGAGTTCCAGCGCATGATCGACGCTGCGACCACCAAGCCGCCGGCGTTCAACGTGATCGTGGTCCACAGCTTCAGCCGCTTCTTCCGCGACCAGTTCCAGCTTGAGTTTTACGTCCGCCAGCTTGCCAAGCACGGCGTGCGGCTGGTGTCGATCACCCAAGAGCTCGGCGACGATCCGATGAGCAACATGATCCGCCAGATCATGGCGCTGTTCGACGAATACCAGTCCAAGGAGAATGCCAAGCATACACTACGGGCGATGAAGGAGAACGCGCGCCAAGGCTTCTGGAATGGCGCGCTGCCGCCCATCGGCTACCGCATCGTGGAAGCGACCGAGCAACGCGGCCACCGCACCAAGAAGACGCTGGAGATTGATCCCATCCAAGCCGAGACCGTGCGGCTGATCTTCCGTCTGGCGCGCGAGGGAAACGGCTCATCCGGGTCGATGGGCGTCAAATCGATTGCCAAGCATCTGAACGAATCCGGCATCCGAACGCGCGATGGTGGACGCTGGGGCGTTGATGCCGTGCACAAGGTACTGACGCGAACAACGTACATCGGCCGCCACCGCTTCAACACGAAACATTGGAAGACCCGCGAGCGCAAAGCGGAGGCTGAAGTGGTCGAAATGGCGGTGCCGCCGATCATAGAGGCGGCCGAGTACGAGGTCGTGCAGACGCTGCTCAAGACGCGCAGCCCCGCAATGACAGCGCCGCGCGTCGTCAGCGGACCGACACTCCTTACCGGCATCTGCTTTTGCGCCGCCTGCGGCGGGGCAATGACACTGAGAACCGGAAAGAGCGGCAGGTACAGGTATTACACCTGCTCGACCAAGGCCCGGCAGGGCGAGACCGGGTGCAAGGGCCGCACCGTTCCAATGGAAAAGCTCGACTGCGTCGTAGCCGAGCACATCGAGCAGCGCCTCTTGCAGCCCAAGCTTCTCGAGCAAACCCTGTTGCGCGTGCTCGACCGCCGCGAGGAGCGCGCGAAGAGCCGAACGGCGCACATCGCTGAACTGCGCAAGCGCGCAACTGAGGCAGAAGCCAAACTCAAGCGGCTGTACGACGCCATCGAAAACGGAATCGCTGACGTCTCCGATCCGATGCTCAGGGAGCGAGTAACCGAGCTGAAGGCTATCCGCGATCAGGCACGCGCCGACGCAGAGCGGGCCGAGGGCGCGCTTGATCGGATCGGACCGAGTATCACGCCGCAGGCGCTGAAAACCTTCGCCAGCCAGGCACGCAGGCGCATGCGGACCGAATCGGGCGGCTACCGTCGCGACCACCTTCGGGCGCTGGCGCAGCGCGTCGAAGTGGACACGAAAGAAGTTCGCATCATGGGGTCGAAAGGCGTACTGCTTCGCACGCTGGTCGCTGCCTCAAGCGCAAAAACGGCAGGTTTTGGAGTGCCCAGTTTTGTACCGAAGTGGCGCGCTCGGAGAGATTCGAACTCCCGACCCTCAGATTCGAAGTCTGATGCTCTATCCAGCTGAGCTACGAGCGCGTCGAAGCCACATAAGCCAATTCGCCGCAAAAGTCACCGCGCACGTGGTTTGATTCAAACACCCTGGCGGCGCAGCGGAGCCGTGGTCCAATCCGCTCCCAATGGCAGCTGCTTACTGCAGATGAAACATGATGAGCTGGTCGGTGGTATTGCCGCCGCCCGGATCGAGATTGCCGCCGACGAAATAGGCATTGTCGCCGATCGCCGCGCCGCCGAAGCCATGCCGGCCATGCGGCATCGGCGCCAGCGTGGTCCACTTATCGGTCTTCGGATCGTAGCCTTCGTTTTCGGGGAACGTATGGTCCGGCGGCAGTTCGCCGCCGAGCACCATGATCAGGCCGTGATAGTAGGCGCCGGCTAGTCCGCTGCGCGGCGTCGGCAGCGGCGCGCCGGAAAACCACTTGTCGGTCGCCGGATCGTAGATCTCGTGGAGGCCGGTGCGCTCGACCGGCGACTTGAAGCGGCCGCCGATGGCGTGGATTTTTCCCTCGGCGGCGACGACGACCAGATGGTCGCGCGGTGACGGCAGCGGCGCCGCGTCCCTCCACTTGCCGGTTTGCGGATCGTACACCTCGTGGGTGCCGACCACGACGCCGTCCAGCCCGCGCCCGCCGATGACATGAATTTTGCCGTCGATGGCGGCTGCGCCGGCCGAGCCGCGCGGCCCTTTCATCGGAGGCAGCGTCTTCCAGCTATCGCTGGCCGGGTCGTATTCGAACGCGCCGGTGCCCGCGCCTTTGTGCACCGATCCGACAAATCCGCCGAATGCATAGATCTTGTCGCCCGCGGCGGCGACGGCGAGATGATCGCGGCCTTCCGGCAGCGGCGCGCGCGGGCGCCACGAATCGGTCGCCGGATCGTATTCGTCGTGATACGGCCCGGCTGTTCCGTTCACGGAACCGCCGATCGCGTGCAGCTTGCCGCCGAACGCGACGGCAGCGACCTCGCCGCGCACGGCTGGAAGCGGCGCTTTCAGGGTCCAGGTTCCGGGCGGCGGCGATTGCCCGCTGACCGGAACGACCGATATCGTGATCCAGGCGGCGGCCGCGAAACCTGCGACGGTCATCAAGACGGCATGCGATGCGGCGGGTGATTTTCTGTCCACGGCGCGTTCCCTCCCCAAGCGATTTCTGAAAGCTAAGGTAATTTCGCCGAAAACGGCGTGGAACACAAAGGAACCGCGGCCGGTTTCCGGCATGACCATTTGGCTTGGGAGATATGTCCAAGCCAGTGGTGCGCGGAACCGGGCACCCCACCTTCCCGTTAACGCACGAGTGGACGTTAATGGATTGGAGGCAGCCACATGTCTTATAACGACCCGAACGATCCGTTGCGGCGAGAGCCGCCATACGATCCGGATGCCAAGGCGATGAATGCCGCCTGGGGCTGGATTGCTGCGGCAGTCTTTCTTGTCGTTGTCCTTGCAGTGGCCTTCGGCATCGGTCGCCAGCCAGGCGCGATCAGTACGGCGTCGAACAATTCGACGCCCCCGGCGGTCCAGCACATGACGCCGCCGGCGCCCGGCCCGGCCACGACAACTCCCGCGGCGCCGCAGCCGATCACACCGGCGCCAAGCGCCCCGCCGCCGAGTGGCAACGGCCAGTAATAAAGGCCAGTAACGCGTAGCGTTGTGTAAGTCACATCTGGAGAGCGTCGAACCAAAGCGGCCCCGGCTTCATCGCCGGGGCCGCTGCCTTATCCGGCAGCCTCTTCGACAACTTCACGCGCGATATCGAGCGGCGCGCGTGTGACTGTCACGCCATTCGCTTCACTCAAGCGCACCACATTGATGGTGCCGGCGAATTCCGGTGAGCCGGAATAGTAAGCCGGCACCTTGCCGTTGCCGACGCGCAACGGACGATTCCAGTGGCCGAGAGCGACATAGTCGGCCCCGGTCGCGGCGATTTCTTCGTCGCTGATCAACCACGACGGCCGCGGTCCGTCGCCGTAGTCGGGTTTAGGCTCATAGTGACCATGCGCCATCGCGATCAGCCAGCGGGTGCGGCGCACGCGCACGGATTCGAACGGGACCATGTCGGCATAGTCGTGATGCGCACGGCCCCAGATCTCGAGCGACAATTCCGGGAAGTCGATGGCCTCATCATGGGTGATGCCGAGCACGTGCAGGTTTTTGACCGCGGCCAGCGCGCCGAGCCGGTAGACCGCAGTAGCGACGGCCGGATCATGATTGCCGGGCAAGAGAACGACCGGCAGTGGCGACGCCGCGATCACTTCGGCCGCCCGCTCGATCACCGGCTCCGGCACGCGATGATGATCGAACGTATCGCCGGCGAGGATCACCACGTCGGCGGCATTGTCGCGCGATGCCGCCAGCACGCAGGCAAGGCCGGTTGTGCCGTCGCCGCCATGCAGGCGCGCGGTGTAATCGTGATCGACATGCAGATCGGAGCTATGAACGACAACGACGTCGCGGGCGGAAGAAGATTTCAGCATCGGCAGCAAAGCTCGGCTCAATCGAGGGCCAAGCTTTACTGCACGCGCGGCCGAAATGCCAACAGCGGCTTTGCTTTAGGTGCTTTGGCCTTATGCGCTTTGGCCTCTCGCCTGGCTTCCGCTGCGTCGGGCCTGGCCGAGGAATTTCGCCCCCAGCTCATGACCAAGCCGCCAGACCACTTTGTAGGCGCGCTCTTTGGACGAGTAACCATCTTCGGCGAACAGCAGGACGAATTCGTCGGGCACGTCGGCGCTCTGGATCCGCAAGCGCACACCGCCGTCGGAAATGTCGGTGACGATGCAGTCGCATTGCAGATTACCGGCGCCGAACTGGATCTTTGCCGGGCGGTTGAGCACACGGCGCTGCGACCTGCGGCGGTTTTCCGGCGACGGCATGGGTGCAGGCTTCGGCGCAGGCTTCGGCTCAGTCTTGGACGCAGGTTTAGGCGCGGCCTCAAGCGCAGGTTTGGGCGCAGGCTTGAATCGGACACTTTGCATGAGCATCGGCACGGCCTCGCGTGTTGCGGCCGCGCCGTCAATTCACAGCAGCCAGCCCGGTAAATCCCTCGGGGCAGTTCCCTAAAGGCCACGGCTTGCGCGCCGCCTAACAGCCACGCTCGCATTTGCTTCGTATTTTCGCGATTTTGGCGACCGATTCTGAAGCAGCAGGAACCAGCGGCGGCATCAGGAATTATCCGGGCGCCCTCACCGGAAAGGCGCATCATGCCCGAGCAAGAAAAAGCCCCTTATCGCGGCAATTCCTTCAATCTGGAAGAAAACCAGCCCGATCCCATGCTGCAATTGAGCACGCGGCGCACGGGCAGCGGCGGTCTTTCATTGGTTGCCCTAGCCATCATCGCCGTGCTCGCCATCGTGTTCTACGGCCTCAACGGCCGGGACACCGAAAAGACCGCAGCCATCCCGATGCCGCCGCCGGCGAATTCAGCTTCACCGCACGGTTAAAGCGCGCCTATCGCTCGAACATCGGATCGATCGGCACCCGGTAGCCATTGGCGAGCCGGTTGGTTTCGTTCGCCATGCCGACCACCGCCATCAGTTCGCCGAACATCGCTTCGGTCATGCCGGCCTTGCGCGCGGCCGCGCCGTGGCTCGCGATGCAATAGCCGCAACCGTTGCTGACGCTGACCGCGAGATAAACCATCTCCTTGGTGAGCACATCGAGCTTGCCCGGCGCCATGACTTCCTTGACGCTTTCCCAGGTGCGCTTGAGCGTCACCGGATCGTGCGCCAGGTATTTCCAGAAGTTGTTGACGTCATCGACCTGCCGCGTCCGCTTGAGGTCATCGAACACGGCGCGAACCTCAGGCGCGGCGTCACGATAGTCGATCGGGGCAGCAGGCATGAGGTCCTCCTCTGGATCGGTGACAACGCTAGCGCGGCTCAGGTGGCGGCGCCACCGGTGCGCCAATTGACCAGAAACACGCCGGTGACGCAGATCGCCATGCCGAGCAGGCCCAACAGCGCCAGCCGCTCGCCGAACAGCAACCATGCCATCAGCGCGGTCACCGGCGGCGTCAGGTACATCAAGCTGACGACGCGGGTCGCCGCCGAGCGGCGGATCAGGAAGTACAATAGCCACACCGCGCCGAACGACAGCAGCAGCACCAGCCAGGCCAGCGCGAACACGAATTGCGGCGTCCAGTGCACGACCCGGGTCTCGAACAGAAACGCTGCGGCGATGAACAGCACGTCCGCAGTCAGGTATTGCAGGAACAGCGCCGGACGCCAGTCGATGCCGCCGCCGAAGCGCTTCTGGTACAGCGTACCGATAGTGATGCCGGTCAGCGCCAGCGCGGCAAAAGCCCAGGCGATCGGCTTGATATCGCCCCCGGCGACGTTTTCGCGCACGATCAGGTAAACGCCGGCGATGCCGAGCAGGAGACCAAGCCATTGCCGCGGCAGCACCCGCTCGCCGAGCCAGCGATTGGCGAGCGTCGAGGTCAGCACCGGCTGCAGGCTCACGATCAGCGCGATCAGGCCCGCCGAGATGCCGTTCTCGATCGCCGCGAATACGCCGCCGAGATAACAGCCGTGAACCAGCGAGCCGGCAACGGCGCTGTGCAGAAATCCCCTGCGATCCGGCCATTTCGGCCGCGTCAGGGCGATGACGATCGCGAGCAAGGCTACGGCCGCCGCCATGCGCAGCGACAGAAACGTCATCGGTTCCGCATAAGGCAGGCCGAGTTTCGCGCCGATGAAACCCGACGCCCACAGCACCACGAAGACGCCCGGCGCGGCAAAGACGGCAAAATCTTCCAGAAAACGCGGCATTATTCGGCCCGGCGGCGATTTAATTCGAATTTTCCGCGACCCAATCACCATCCGGCAAGCAGGATTGCAAGAGCGCTGAACCAATTCACCAATCGACGATTGAACCACGGCACGATTGCGCGGAAGGCACGGCCGCGCGGTTCACATACCCGCCGAAGCGATTGGAGAGGCGCATGCAACGTCCCATCACCATGTTGATTGCCGACAACTCGCACACCGCCCAGCAGCTTCTCATGGAAGCGGCGCGCGCCTCCAAATTGCCGCTGCGGCTGAGCATCACCGACAACGGCCGCGATTGCCTGACGCTCCTCAACAGCTCCAATGTCGACCTCGCTTTTGTCGACGTGCAGATGCCGGAACTCCTGGGCACGGAAGCGGTCTGGTCGGCGCGCAGGCTCGGTATCCAGACCTTCGTGACCCTGATGTCCTCGCCGCCGGCCCAGGAAGCGGTCGACATGGCGATCAAGCTTCGCGCCTACGAATTCCTGTTCAAGCCGTTTCAGGTCGAAGACGTGCTGTCGATCATCAAGACCTACGCCCGCATCTCCTCGCCGGCCAAGGTCCTGATCGTCGACAACTCGACGGCCGTCCGCCAGATTGTGCAGAAGATCCTGCACGGCAGCGTATTCAATTGCGAAATCACCGAAGCGGGCGACGGCGAAACGGCGCTGGCGGTCAGCCGCAACGGCCATTTCGACGTGGTGTTTCTCGACTGCAACATGCCGGGCCTGAGCGGGATTGCGACCATGAAGCGGCTTTCTGTGATCCAGCCCTCCCTCAAGGTTGTGATGATATCCAGCGAGCACAACGCGGCGACCGAGGAAGAGGCCCGCGGCAGCGGCGCCTGCGCGTTCCTGCACAAGCCGTTCAACACGCAAGACGTCGATCATGTCTTGCACAGCGCCTTCGGCCTGCGTTCGCCAAACCTGAAAGTGAGCTCAAGCGCGCCGAATTTCGACATCGCCATCCAGGGCAGCACGATCCGCCTCGCGCATCGGATGACCGGCCACATCTTCGAATATCTGTGGTGCGAGAGACCGCCCTATTTGCGCAACGCCATCGTGCGGCCGGCGGCGAAATGCACCATCGCGCCGACCAGCGTCGAGCCGGTTGCGGAGAAAACCGCGCTGCTCCAGCTGCGTTCGGCAAAGCTGCTGGCCGCCGCCTAGCGCATTGTGAACCGCGGCGCGGCGAGGCAGACTCGGTCCTGTTAGCAACGGGACGGGTCAGGCCATGCCGAAAACACCGGACTATTTCGCCGGCAAAACCATCATCATTACCGGCGCCGCCAGCGGCATCGGCCGCGCCACGGCGCTGATCTTCGCCCGCGAGCGCGCCAACGTGGTCTGCGCCGATGTCAACGAAGCCGGCGCGCGCGAAACCGCGGATCTGGTCAACGGCAAAGGCAGCCAGGCGCTGGCGCTGAAGGTCGATGTCACCTCGCGCATGCAGGTCGACACCATGGTGACGCGCGCCATCGCCGCGTTCGGTCACGTCCAGTTCCTGTTCAATTCCGCGGGCGCAGCGATCCGGCGCTCCAAATTCCTCGATATCGACGACGACTTGCTCAAGAAGACCTTCGATCTCAACGTCAACGGCACGCTCTACGCGATGCAGGCCGTGCTGCCGCACATGCTCAAGAACAAGCTCGGCGTCATCGTCAACATGGCCAGCATGGCTCACCGCCGCGGCGGTCCGGGCTCCTCGGTGCATTACGCCGCCGCCAAGGGCGCGGTGGTGTCGATGACACTCGGCGTCGCCCGCGAATACGCGACGCAGGGCATCCGCGCGCTGTCGATTTCGCCCGGCCCGATCCAGACGCCGTTCCAGGACGCCGCGCAGTCGTCGCCGGAACTGGTGGCCCGCTTCCTCGACGACGTGCCGATGAAGCGGTTCGGCGAGCCGGAAGAGATCGGCGAACTGGTGCTGTTCATGTGTTCCGACGCCTGCTCCTTCATGACCGCGGATACGGTGTACGTGAACGGCGGCGGCGGCTGGCGGTAACCATTTTCCGCTCGTCCCCGCGAATGCCGGGACCCAGTCTGGATTGCCGCTTTCGCGGGAATGAGCGGAGAGCCATCAAGCTTCCCTCTCCTCCACCATCGTCACCATGTCGCGGGTGCGCGTGACGCCGGACGGCCAGGCCCTGTCGTAGTCGGCGACCAGCGCCTTGAACGCGTCCGACTGCAGCGCGGCGTCGAGCTTCGCCATCTCGGCGAACTGATAGACCGCATAGTGCACGGCGGGATCCGGCTTGCTCCAGAACCGCCAGCACTTCTCCGCCTTGAAGTCGTTGAGCGCCATCGGCAGATGATGGGTCGAATACCAGTGGTCGAACTTTTGCCGCAGCGGCTCATCCACCACCGAGCGCACCATGAAATAGGCTTTGGCCATAGTCTTCCCTCTCAGTACGCCCTCTCCTCTCAGCACTTCCCGGCGACGGTCTCGCGGCCGTCGGTCTCGACCTGGATGCGCAGCGCCTTGGTCAGCAGGCCATTGGCGTAGTAGCTGCCGACCGTATAGGTCAGCTCGACGATCTGCTGCGTGGTGAAATTCTTCTGCAGCGCCGCGAAGGTCGGATCGTCGACGTCGCCGCCATGCGCCATTTGCTCGACATAGCCGAGCACCGAGCGCTCCTTGTCGTCGAACAGCGTCGACGCCTTCCACTCCGGCAGCGCCGCAATCTGCGCGTCGCTGTAGCCACACATCTTGATCAGCGGGATGTGCTGGTTGATCTCGTAGGTTGAGCCGACGATCTGCGCGGTGCGCATAATGGTGAGTTCGATCAGCTTGCGCGGCACCGTGGCGTCGAAGCGGATGGTGAAGGCCATCCCCGACGACGCCTTGACGAATTTCGGCGCGTGGCCGGTGGCGATCTGCAGGTTGATGACGGCGCCGCCCTGGGCGCGGCGCTTGTCGAACATCTCCTGCAGCATCGGATCGAGCGGCTGCGGCAGCGGCGGCAGCCGCGACACTTGCTGCTGCTCGACCGGAACGGCCTGCTGCGCGTGCAGCGGCGGCACGACCGTGAACATTAGCAGCGTGGTAGCGACTGAAGTTATTTTGACCATGTCACGTCTCCTTAAGTTCACCGTCACCCTGAGGTGCGACCCCGGCGCATCGGCCGTGCATCCTTCGAGGCTCGCTTCGCTCGCACCTCAGGATGACGGATAACTTTTTGCTACCATCCGATCGTAGTCACTCTCCCCTGATCCCCGAGGCGCGGATGATCGGCCACCACTTGTCCATTTCCGCTTTCTGGAATTTGGCGAGACCGTCCGGCGTCTGCTGCTCGCGCGCGGCGATGTCGAGGCCGAGCTCGGCAAAGCGGGTGCGCACTTTGGCATCCGCCAGCGCGTCCACCATCGCGGTATTGAGCCGGGTGACGATCTCCGGCGGCGTGCCCTTCGGCGCGTAAAGCCCGAACCAGCCGGACATGTAATAGCCCGGCACGCCGGCCTCATCGGATGTCGGAATGTCCGGCAGCGCCACCGAGCGGGTCGGCGACAGGTTGGCCAGCGCCTTCACCGTGCCGGCCTGCATCTGCGGCATCGATACCGCGGCTTGCAGCACCGCGAGGTCGACCGTGCCCGACATCATGTCGGTCATCGCCGGCCCGGCGCCGCGATATGGAATAATCAGCACCTTGGTGTCGGTGAGCTTTTGCAGCAAGAGCGCGCCGAGCTGGCCCGAGGCATTCTGGTTGACGAACTTGGCCCCTTCCGGATTCGCCTTCATCCATTCGACCAGGCCCTTGAGCGTATCGGCGGGAAAGCTCTTGCGCGCGATCAGGAGCTGCGGATTGACCGTCATCAGCCCGATCGGCGCGAAGTCTTTCTCGAGGTCGAAGGTGATGTTGTAGATGATGGCGCCGACGTGGGTGTCCCACTGGCCGATGTCGATGGTGTAGCCATCGGGCGACGAACGCGCCAGCCGTCCGACGCCGATCGTGCCGCCGGCGCCGCCGATATTCTCGACGATCACCGGCTGGCCGAGCGAGCCGCTCATCTTGTCGGCCATGATGCGGGCGGCGACGTCGGTCGAACCGCCCGGCGGAAACGGCACGATCAGCGTGATGGTGCGCGACGGGAACGTGTCGGCGCGCGCGTGAGGCGCGACGCTTGCGAAAGCCGCGGCAAGCGCCAGCGCGAGGATGACTTTGCGCATCGCTTAATTGGCCGGCATGCCGGGCAACGCGTAAGCGACGGTCTTCGCCGATTTCTCGCGCAGCGGAATGATGGCCTGATAGGCCGGTGAATTCCACCAGGCTTTCAGATCATCCATGCTGTTGAAGGCAAGGATCACCGTGCTGCCGGCGGGTGGCGTCGATGCATCCACCGCAACCGCAGGCGCTCGCGCCAGCGTCTTGACGTGATACGGCGCCAGCGTGCCCGGCAGCGCCGTAACGTACTGCTTCCAGCCGTCCTGATCGGTCACTTGGACATTCGCGATCAGATAAGCCGGCGCGGCTGCCGTTTGTGCATGCAGCACCGCGCCGCCGATCGCACCCGTCGCAAGCAACGCAGTTGCGAGAACAATCTTTCTGAGCATTGTCGCCCTCCCCTCTTGTTTATCCGCCGATCATACGCGCACCGCACACCAAATGCAGCGCATCAATTCTCGATCTTGATGTTCCCCGCCCTGGCGACCGCGCGCCATTTTTCCAGGTCCTTGACGATGAAATCCCGATAGTCGTCGCCGATCAGCGGCCGGACTTCATAACCCATCGAGAACAGGTGATCGGTGAAGGCCGCATCGCTCATCATGTCGCTCACCGCGCGTCGTAAGCGCGCGACAATCTGCGCTTCGGTCTTCGCCGGGGCCAACAGGCCGTAGCTGATGATCGCGCTGCCGTTGACGCCGACTTCCTTCAGCGTCGGCACATCGGGCAGGACGCGCGAGCGCGTCTCGCCGGTGAGCGCCAGCGCGCGGATGCTGCCGGCGTCGATGAGCTGCTTGCCCTGAACCGGCGTCACCAGGCCGGCATCGACCTGCCCGGCCACCAGCGCGTTGGTGGCGGGACCGAGCCCGGCGAAAGGAACGTGGACCATCTGGATGCCGGCTTCGGCGGCAATCATGGCGATCGTCAAATGCGGCGCACTGCCCGGCCCCGCGCTGCCGTAATTCAACTGTCCCGGATGGCTTTTCGCGTAGGCGACCAGATCGGCAAAGGTCTTGAAATCCCGTCGCGACGAGACCGAGAGCGTATAGGGCTGCTGCGCGATGCTGCCGATGAACGCAAAGTCTTCCGGCACCTTGTACGGCAACGACGACTTGACCGCCGGCAGCACCGACAACCCGTCCGCTACGGTCCACAACAGGGTGTATCCGTCGGGCTCGGCCTTGGCGACAAAATCGGTGCCGAGCTGCGCCGCCGCGCCCGGTTTGTTTTCGACGACGAATTGCTGGCCGAGACGCTTGCCGAGTTCATCGGCAACGATGCGGCCGGACAGATCGGTGCCGGCCCCGGCCGCGAACGGAATGATCAGCTTCACCGGCCGCGCCGGATACCCTTCCGCAGCGGCGTTCTGGGCCCACAGCCCGGCAAGAGCGAACAACCCGATGGCGAAGCTTCGCATGTGATCGTCCCCCAGTGCCCAAGTTTTAGTGCCCAGGTTTAGTGCCCAGGTCTTAGTGCCAATGCGCAAAGCAGAGGCCCACGCCGGTCAGCGCATGGGACCGGTAGCCCGGCACATAAGTGATCCAGTCGAGGTTGAGGTGCTGCACCGCGCCCGCCGTCGCGATCCAGTTCCTGATCTCGGACGAGCCGCTAACCAGCTTGTTGAGCGGCAACCCTTTGAGCGTCGGGTAATCCTTGCGCTGCAAGGCGCCGACCACCTCGCGGTCGAGCGCCTCATTGACCAGGAAGTGGCTGAGCCCGCCCGACGCCAGAATGCCGACGCGGATGTTCTCAGGATAAGCCTCGACCAATTCGCGGATCGCAACGCCGAGGTCGAAGCATCGCCGCGGGCTCGGCTGGTTGGGCGGGTAATAGGTGTTGAGGATCACCGGCACGATCGGGATCGGCTTCTTCGGCATGAAGCGCCGGTGGATGAACGAATAGGCGTGGCCTTCGAACTGTTCGCCGGTCAGCGCCTTCATCGCGGTGATGTCGAAGTCGCGCGCCACCAGACCCTTGATGATCGCGGTCGCCAGCGCCGGATGGCAGGGATAGTGCCGGTCTTCCTTCTCCTCCATCCGCTTGCGCTGGTCCTGCAAGTACCAGTCCGCCGCCGGCTCCCGCGGCGCCGCCGCGTTGCGGATGGTGTCGCCGTAATAAACGGCGATCGCCGGGCGGATATCGTCCTTGAAGACCTCGCGCTGATCGTCGCCGATGATCACCAGCACGTCGATATTCGACGCGGCAATATCGCGCTCCAGCCGCTCCATGGCGTCCATCGTCGCCCGATGTCGCTCGGCTTGTGCATCCCTGGTGACTTTTGCCGCGGCGTCGGCGGGCAGCGTCTTCAGCAATTCATCGAAGGTCCGCGGCACGCCGTCGAAGTCGTTGATGGGCGCGCGGCGGTCGACGCGGTCGAACATCTCCTGCCAATGCTCGACCGAAGACACCAGCATCGTTGAATGCGAGGTGCCGAACGCAGCAACGACTTGCGCCATTGGATAGTCCACTCCCTGGTTCTTGCCCTGTTTTCATCGATGGTATTGGTCCGGCATGAACACCGTCAACGGTGCCGCGGGCGCTTAGCAATTTTCCGTCATTCCGGATTGCCGCGCTTGCGGCAAGTCCGGAATCCATACGCCCTGTGCGATGGCGTCTCGCTCCGAGCATGAATAGCAATCACCGGGACTATGGATTCCGGGCCCGCGCAAACGCGCGTCCCGAAATGACGAGTTTCATCGTTCTCGCGAAGCGCTTGCTTCCGAGTTTGTTGTTCAAGCGGTACGAAAGCTCGCCTCAGACGCACGTGAGGCCTGCGTTTGCTTCCCTGAAAACAAGGGAAGCGGAGCGCCGAGCGGCGCGTAGTCCGGGAGCTGCACCCGTTACCAGGTACAGCCGCGGCCCTTTTGACAGGGCCGCTCGCCTTTCGGCGCTCCACTGCGGATTGACCGGACTTTCGTCCTGCCCCGGCCCGGGCCAGCGCTTCCTGGAAACGCCGGATCAAAGGCCAACGCGCCTCCCCGACGCCAGTGCAGCGAGCACCTCGCAGTCCGAACACTCGCCGGACGGGCATGATGCCCAGGCCGCCTGCGAACAGAAGTGACGAGCCTCCGCCCGCAGAACCCGCGCCCGCTCCGTCAAAAGCCGTCTCGCGAATGACGTCCCTCACGATGAGCGGATGGTGGCCAATGTTCAGAACGCCAATGCGAAGTCAAAGCCTAAAAAATTGTGCAGACAAATCGCGCACTTGCGTGGTGCAGTTTTTTGTTCTGCGCGTGCAAAACACGTTTGATTCGCATCGACAGCGTCATCAAACCAACTTTTGTTCAAAAAAATCAGACCCTTGGGTGATTTGAGAAGGCTGCCATTTCCCGCTCGTCCCCGCGCAAGCGGGGACCCAGCGCAAGAAACTGGATTCCCGCCTTCGCGGGAATGAGCGGAGAAAACGGCTTGGCGCTCACGGCGCTGCCATGCTCCGTCCGGCGATCGCGGCGAGCACGTCGCGCTTGCCGCCGGCGCGGCGCGCGGCGTCGTCGGCCATCACCCGGTACACCATGCTCTGTATGTCGTTCGGGTCATAAGGCAGACCGTAGATCGCCAGCAACCCGCGCGCGGCGGAGAAACGAACCAGCGGCTCGTCATCGTCGAGCGCTTTGGTCAGCTCCGCCACGGCCTCCGGCGTGTGCATCACACCGAGCACCTCGGCGGCTTCCTGCCGGTGCATCCAGTAATAGCCCGAGGACAGCACATCGATCGCCGCATCCTGCCATCGCGGATCGGGATCGATCAGCCACAGCGATCGAGCGAGAAACAACAGCCCGAGCGGATTATAACCCTCCAGCCTTTGCGCATCGCGCATCGCCTCGGCATGTTCGTTCAGGTCGCGGTCGAACATCACCTCGAGCAGCGGCTCAGCCCTCTTCGAGCGCAACACACCGAGCCCGATCACAGCGCGGGCGTCCGGCAGGAATTTGATCAGCATGATTTCAGCCTGCGCGCGCTCCTCGCCTTCAAGCGCGGCGAGCGATGCAGTATCGAGCACGTCCTGCGCCGATGTCGGGCTTTCGAAGAAGCTGTACCTGAAGCGTTCGAACGTGGCGGACATGTGCGGCTCGGCGGCGAAGGCAAAGTGTCCAGGCGCAACAAGGAAAAGCGCTAACAGTGCGGCGCAGAGTGCAGCGCATGTCCTTCTTCGCCTGCTTTCGGCACAACACATCGCGCCCGAGCCCTCTCCCCTTAGTGACAGGGAGCGGCTGTCCGGTTCGCAATTGATCCTTACGGATCACCGTATTCCGTCATCCTGAGGTGCTCGCCGCATAGCGGCGAGCCTCGAAGGAGGACGGCCCCAGCGCCCCGCCTCCTGAGGCTCGCTACGCTCGCACCTGGACGACGGGTAACGTTGTTGTCGTGCCTGGTTACTTCTCTTCCTTCGGCGGCCGGTGCGCCGCGGGCTGCGTGATGCTCACAGGGTCCGAGCCCACCATGCTATCCTCAAGGCCCTGCTCGAGTTCGCGTTCCTTGGCTTCCTTCGAAACTTCATGTTCGGGCTTGCGCGGAACGTCGGGATCCGCACCTCTTTTCTTTGCCGCCGGATGAACCATGATCGTCTCCGGAGTTGCTGGAACCGGTCTAGTGGAAACGTCGCGGCGGCGCGTTATGTTCCGTGACTGTCCGGTGCCCGGCACCAGGGAGGCGGCGATGTTTCCGGTCTGGCTGCAGGGAAGAGCTCCGCGTCGTCGCAGTTGCGTCGGCAATTGCGCTCGGCTTGCTTTCGCCTTCACTCGCGCAAGTTGAGCCGTATCCGAGCCGGCCAATCCGGCTGCTGGTTTCCTCGGCCCCAGGCGGCAATCCCGACATCCTTGGGCGGCTTCTCGCCGAACGGATGACCAAGGATTTCGGCAAGGCCGTCGTGGTCGAAAACGTTCAGGGTGCGGGAACCGCCATGGTCGCGCTGACGACGGCCAAAGCCGCACCCGATGGCTACACCTTGATGTTCGGCGACAGCGGCAACATGGCGATCATTCCGGCACTCAATCCGAACATCGGCTACGATCCGGTCAGGGATTTCACGCCGATCACCGCCCTTGCCGCGGTGCCGACCATCCTTGTCGCCAACCCGCAGGTCAAGGCGCCGACGCTGTCCGATTTCATCGCGCTCGCCAAACAAGAGCCCGGCAAAATCACGTACGGTTCGGGCGGCGTCGGATCGATCCATCATCTGACCATGGCGCTGTTTGCCGATCAGACCGGGATCGATGTTCTTCATGTGCCGTATCGCGCCGGCACCGCCATGGTGAACGGCCTACTCACCGGTGAAATCCAGGTCGCATGGTCGGGCATTCCAAACGTCCTGTCCGGCATCGCCAGCGGCCAACTGCGCAGCTATTGCATCAGCGTCCTACAGCGATCGGGGTCGGCGCCTGCGGTTCCGACCTGCGACGAGCTCGGCATCAAAGGTTTCGACGTAGCGACCGTGATCGGACTTTATGCGCCGGCCGGGGCCCCGCAGCAGGTGGTGACGCGTCTTGCGGCCGAGGCCGCAAAGGTGATGCGCGAGCCGGAGATGACCGCGCGCATGGACCAGCTCGGCATGATCATGCGGGAGAATGGAACCGCGAATTACATCGAATACCGAAAGCAGGACGCCGAACGCTACGCCAACATCGTTCGCAGGCTTAACCTGCACGTCAACTGAGCTGTTTATTGGAGCATGATCTTTTCGGAAAACCGGAAGTCCGCTTTTCCGGATCATGCTCGACAAAAAAAGGACAACGATCCGATGCCCGCGGCAAACACTGTCGAAGACTTGAACCTTCTTCGCGTCGATCAGGTCGGAAGTCTCGTGGTTCCGGCAGACCTGGCGGCGGCGTCGGACCGCCGTCTGCGCGGCGAGATGTCCGAAGGCGAATTGCGCGACACCGAGGACAAGGCCATCCGCGCGGTCATGCGCAAGCAGGAACAGGTTGGACTGCCGATCCTGACCGACGGCGAATTCCGCCGGCGCAATTTTCAGGACAGTTTTGGCAATGCCGTTTCGGGATACGACACGCCCTCGCTTACCGGCGCGGATTTTCGCGATCCGCAAACCTGGCGCGACCCGAACAATCCGGGGAACCGTACCGAACCGAATTACGAAGGCGCCGGCCCGGCCATTGCCACGCGGCGCGCCACCGTCGAGCGGTTGAAGCTGAAAAAGAACGTCGTGCTGGATGAATACAAGGCCGCCGCCGCGATGACGCAGCGTCCGGTCAAGGTGTCGCTGATCGGGCCGGACCGGATCGCGCAGCGTTTTGCCTGGGAGAAATCAAAGGCGGTCTATGGCGGCATCGACGAATTCATCGCCGACGTGGTCGCGATCCAGCGCAGGATGATCAAGGAACTGGTGGATGCGGGCTGCCGCTATGTGCACATGGATGCGCCGGGTTTCACCGCCTATGTCGACAAGGTCTCGCTCGAACGCATGAAGGCCCGCGGCGAGGATCCGGAGCAAAATCTTGATCGCGCCATCAAGGCCGAAAATGCGGTGATCGAAGGCTTTCCCGGCGTGACGTTCGGCCTGCATATCTGCCGCGGCAATCCGCGCGGCGTCGATGGAAGCGGCAAGGTGCAGGCGCAATGGCACCGCGAGGGCCACTACGACAGCATCGCGGAGAAGCTGTTCGGCCAGTTGAAGCACCAGCGGCTGCTGCTGGAATACGACAGCGAACGGGCCGGAAGCTTCGATGTGCTGCGCTTCGTCCGCAAGGGCGCCGTCGCGGTGCTCGGCGTAGTGACGACCAAATCCGAAGCGGTCGAACCGGTCGACGCCATGAAGCGGCGCGTCGAGATGGCGGCGAAATATCTGCCGGTCGAGCAACTCGCTGTGAGCCCGCAATGCGGCTTCAGCAGCGGCATCGGCGTTCCGCAACTGCCCGAAGAGGTCGAGTGGCGGAAGTTCGAGACCCTGATCAAGACGGCGGAAGCGGTCTGGGGGCATGTGTAAATTCTGACCATATTCCGTCATCCTGAGGTGGCCGCGAAGCGGCCCTCGAAGGGCGACGGCCCGTACGCCTCGGCCGTGCATCCTTCGAGGCTCGCTCCGCTCGCACCTCAGGATGACGGATAACAGTCAACGACGCATATAAGTCATTGCGGGAGCCATGGTTCGAGACGCGGCGCATGCGCGCCGCTCCTCACCATGAGGCTTTGCAAAACCTCATCCTGAGGAGCCTGCCCTCGGGCTTGACCCGAGGAAGCGCGCGAAAGCGCGCGTAACCGCGCTTATGGGACGCGTCTCGAAGGATGCATCCGAAGCACTGTCACCCCCGCAGCAGCCCCTAGACCGCAGCCAGGATGACGTGCGCCTGAATTTTGGCGGCAACCGCGCCGCTGCCATGTTTGTCAGCAATCGCGGCTGTGGCGTAGTCGGTCGCAGCTTGCAGTTTTGCCGCGTCCCTGGCCTCGATTTCGTTGCGAAGAGGTGTTCCCTGACAATAAGCAACGGCCGCAATGCGCGGCGAGGATGCACGGCTTTGTTCGGCTTTGGTCTCGATCACCACACGGGAGAAACCCGCCCCTTCAAGCTCGCTGCGGATCAGCGCCGTATCGTGGTAGCCGTGCGGCGTGCGTGCCATAAAGCGCGGCGGATCGTTGGGAAAGATCCTTGCCAGAGCATTCGTCACATCGTCCGCAAATACATTCTCCTCGAGACGATCCCATACGTTGAATAAATAATGTCCTCCGGGCTTGAGGACCCGCTTTGCCTCGCGGTAGGCGGCGGCGCGGTCGGGAAAGAACATCGCGCCGAACTGGCAACAAACCAGATCGAAGGCCGCATTTTCAAACGGCAGCGCCAAAGCATCCCCCTGGCGCCATGTGATGCGGCTGTCGGGAGCTTGCCGCGAAGCGGCGTAGTCGAGCATCGGCTGGTTGAGATCGGTGACGACATAGCGCGCGCCGGGAGGCAGCTTTGGCGCCAAGGCGCGGGTGACAACCCCGGTGCCCGCGGCGATTTCCAAAACGGCGCGCGGCGACAGCGACGCTGCCCGCTGTGCAAGATCCGCGGCGTACGGCTCGAAAATCAACGGCACCATATAGCGGTCGTAGATTTCCGGAATAGAGCCGGCAAACACCTTGTCCGTTTCCAGCATGGCCGTCACCCGCCGTTCGTTCGATGGCGCGCAAGACTAGCGGAAGCAGCTACCGCCGTCATGTCATGCCGTGACGAACTGGAGTCATTACGAGGAGTTATGGTTCGAGACGTGGCGCATGTGCGCCGCTCCTCCCATGAGGCTTTGTAAAACCTCATCCTGAGAGCCTGTCCTCGGGCTTGACCCGAGGAAGCGCCCGCATAGCGCGCGAAAGCGCGCGTAACCGCGCTTATGGGGCGCATCTCGAAGGATACAGCCGAAGCACTGTCACCCCTGCGGCAGCACCGCGACCGCATCGGCCTCATAGTTCACGCCGTCATTGGTCGGCCCGCCGACCAGGATCATGGTCGAGGCTGGAATGCGCTCCGCATCAAACGCCGGCTCAAAAACTCATCGTTCAACCACAGCCTCGGACAGGCGGTCGAAATCCTTCAAGACGGACTTGATCAGGATCTTGCGGCGCGGATCCTGGCCGCTCTGCGTCGTCGCGAACACCGACAGCAAGTAGCGCACCTTGTCCGCGGCCTCTTCCCAGGTTGTAGCCGGCGCAGCGATCAACTGCATTTCCAGCTCCTCCTGGGTAATGCGCAGGGTTTTCTCGTTGGCGGCGACTTCCGCCACAAGACGGCGAAGTTCAGTCGCCTTCTGCGCCGCCATTCCCCGATGTTGATCGAGATCGACAGGTTTGTCGTTCATGGTGCGTCATCTCCAGGCCGCGATCACGCCTTGCCGGCGCGGGGCACGAGCCAGCCCAAAACCTTCTGGTACGAATTGCGCTGAAACTGATGGTTCGGATCGCGCCGGCTGTGAGGGAACTCGTTTTGCTGCGCGGCTTTTTTGGCGAATGCGACAGCTTGTTCTTCTGTTTGTCGCTTGTCGGTCGAAAGCGCCATCCATTCGCGAATGATTTTTCGGCGCGTGTGGTGGTCTTTCTCCATGGTCGCGGTTCCTTCGCTTGTCTTGTCTGGTGCGGCCCGGCGCGATCGCGCGCGTCAGGCCGGATCGGCAGTTCTTCGTTCCAGCGGAAAGCTCGGGCTCGCGTACAGCCGGTGGATTGCCTTGCTGTCGTACCGTGACTCATCGGTTTCCAGGAGCGTGCCGACGAGATTCTGAGCCGGAATTTCCTCGACGGCATAACGAATGGCCTCGGCAGCGGAGGCAAAATGCTTGTAGCCCATCGGCCGGCGCCTGCCGTGCCGGTTCGTCATCGAAAACAGATCGGCGCTGGCGTCGTAATCGAACGCCGGTGTGGTTTCGCTATCGATTGAGCTCATTGTTCGCATGCCTCTGCAAATTCTCTCGACATCGCCAAAATCTGATTCCTCGCCGCCTGTTCCCGGTCCGCATTCGATCGCCGGTCGGGCGGACCTTCGACGCCTACGGTCACGCGGCCGGAAAGCTCGCCGCGGCTTGACGCGAACGTAAACCGGTATGAACCGGGGCCGTCCTCCACGAGTGCTATTCGGAATGCCACGCCGAATTCCTTTTCCGGAGTCGAGGACTTCACAACGACAGCCTGAAAAGAGAACCCCGCCATGTGGCGGGGTTCTCTTCAGCTTTATTTCTTGTCGGCGTTCTGGCCGGGCTTCTGCTGATCGGGCTGCTGGCTCTGTTGCTGGCCTGGCGTCTGGCCCGGCTGCTGACCCTGCTGGCCCGGCTTTTGGCCTTGCTGACTCCTTGCTGGTTCGACTGACCGGACTGGCCGCCCTGTTGCGGCTGGCCCTTGTTATCCTGGTTCTCTTGATTCATGTAAATCACCAAAATTGTTGAATTATGATTTGAATGTTCATCACTCAAACTACGTTCTCTATGTATGCTCACATCCTGCGAATACGAGTGCTGTGCCGATAATATAGTGTCGATTACACAATTGCCCTTTCATTCAACGCGTTGAAGCGGACGCGATGGGCCGCGGATAGCCGAACAACCGGGAATAGCGCTTGCCGCCTGGTCTCCGCGGGTCATAGTGGCCCGCATGGACAAAATCTGGAAAATCACCTCTTCCACCGCGCGCCTGGGCGGCGGCGGACCACCCCTTAAACAGTACTTTCTTGTCGCCATCAGCGATCAAAAAAACGCCTTGAGGACGCTGCGTTACAAACGGCCGGATGTAGACCTGTCGCAACTCACCGTCGTCGGAGAAGAAAACCCGGACTATGTCGAATGGCTGGGCGTCAAGGATGGCGACATCGTCTGCTTGCAGGCGGTGTGATAAGGCAGCGTCGAAACGGCTCCGCGACCCTGGAAAGCACCCGCTCCGTCCTTCTCAACCGTCACTGCCGGACTTGATCCGGCAATCCGTGCGGCGGCTCGCGTTCAACTGAACATTCAAAGCTGCCCCGATTGTTTCCGTATGCCGTGCCGGCGAAGGAAATCACCGGTCGGCAGTCAACCGGTAGTTCAACTCGATCGCATCGGCCGCACGCGACGACGGAAGCCACGCCGTATAGTCCGACGTGGGATTGGGATCGTACGAAAGATTGAGAGTCCAGGACTGTGAGGGCGCGCCAGGCATCGACAGAGTAATAGTCCGATGCCACGTCTTGTACGACATCGAAACGGTGGCGAGAATGACGGCACGGCCCTCCTGGTGTCCAAGCCACCCTTTCGCGTTCAAATCCCCCGGCCACGTCTGCCCTCCCTCGTCGAGAATGATCTCCACGTCCTTGGGGTCGGCCGGCGGCGCCATGCCTGCGGGAAGCCGAAATTGCAGCGCGAGAGTCATGTCGCCGTGCGTCAGATAGGGCGAGCGGATGAGTTCGTACCAGCCCCACCACGCCAGGCCGCCGACGATTGCCACAACGGCGATCGCGAAGGGCCGGGAAATTCGGATTTTCGCGGGCACGTCCGCGGTGCTGCCAACTGACGGCGCGCTTGCCGGTTCGACAGACGGCACAGGCACCGGCGCAGCTACCGCGTGCCGGGCGACCAACCCAAACTTCACGAACAGCCAGACGCCGATGCCAAACCCGATAACCGCACCAATGGGTCCGATGTTGAAAAACGCGCCCATCGCGGTGCCCCCATCGCGGTCCGGCCCGGCCAACGCAACCACCAGGAAGGCCAGGCCAAACCATCCGGCGAGCATGCCGATAACGCCTGAGAGGAAACCGAGGACAATCCGCATTATCCTGCGCACCGCTATTTGAATGCGATCAGATCCGTGCGGCTGAGCGTCGAGGCTTGAGCCTTCAAAGGCTCATTCGTGGCGTTCGCACTATGCTGATGCAGGATTTGATGGCGCCCAATCGCAATTTCGTAATCGGTCGCGTCCAAACTCGCGTCGACCGGCACCACGACCGTATAGCCCCGAAGCGTCGCGCCGACCGACGTGTACGTCACTGACCCGCTCACCTTCCAGCCGGCGAGAATGAGCGTCGTGATCCCCTTGGACTTGAGCAGGTTGTCGAGATCGGTCTTGTAGAACCTGTCCTGCGCCTGGCTTTCAATCCTGATATCGTTCGCTGCCGGCGCAACGTCCGGCAGCCACTTCGACATAGTCGGCGCCCGCGTCCCATAGGCAACTGTCACACCGGCTTTGCGAGCGCGCGCCAGCAGCGAAGCGATGGCCGGCACCATTTTTCCCGTGCAGTTCGGCTGCCGCGTGCAGATCGGATCGACGATGTCGAAGATCAACAACGCCGTCGTGCCCGGATTGAGCGTGACTGGAACAGGTTCGGGCGACGGCGGCATTTGCAGTGTCAATGTAGATTGGCTCATCGGAGCCCTTTCAGTTGGAGCTGGCGCTTCCGGACCTTTTCGTTACACCGGCAAATTGTCATGCTTCCGCGGCGGCATTTCCACCGTCTTGGTGCGCAGCATCGCCAGCGCACGCGCGATGCGCGCCCGTGTGGCGTGCGGCATGATCACGTCGTCGATATAGCCGCGCTCGGCGGCGATGAAGGGTGACAGGAAGCGCTCCTCGTATTCCTTGGTGCGCGCGGCGATCTTGTCGGGATCGCCGATGTCGGAGCGGAAGATGATCTCGACCGCGCCCTTCGCCCCCATCACCGCGATCTGCGCCGTCGGCCAGGCGTAGTTGACGTCGCCGCCGATGTGCTTTGACGCCATCACGTCATAGGCGCCGCCGAACGCCTTGCGCGTGATCACGGTGACCAGCGGCACCGTGGCCTGCGAATAGGCGAACAAGAGCTTGGCGCCGTGCTTGATCAGGCCGCCGTATTCCTGCGCGGTGCCCGGCAAAAATCCCGGCACGTCGACGAAGGTGACGATCGGGATGTTGAAGGCGTCGCAGAAGCGCACGAAGCGCGCCGCCTTGCGGCTGGCGTCACTGTCGAGCACGCCGGCCAGCACCATCGGCTGGTTGGCGACGACGCCCACGGTGCGGCCGGCGATGCGGCCGAGCCCAATCACGATGTTGCGGGCGAACGCTTCCGACAGTTCGAAGAAATCGCCCTCGTCGACGGTTTTGAGGATCAGCTCCTTGATGTCGTACGGCTTGTTCGGGTTGTCGGGCACCAGCGTGTCGAGCGACATCTCGGTGCGCTCGGCGTCGTCGAAGCTCGGCCATTCCGGCGCGCCGGATGCGTTGTTGGCCGGCAGGAAGTCGAGCAGCCGGCGCATCTGCAGGAGGCACTCGACGTCATTGTCGTAGGCGCCGTCGGCGATCGCGCTTTTGGTGGCGTGCACCGAGGCGCCGCCGAGCTCTTCCGCGGTGACGATCTCGTTGGTCACGGTCTTCACCACGTCCGGCCCGGTGACGAACATGTAGCTGGTGTCGCGCACCATGAAGATGAAATCGGTCATCGCCGGCGAGTAGACGTCGCCGCCGGCGCACGGGCCCATGATCACCGAGATCTGCGGGATCACGCCCGAGGCGATGACGTTGCGCTTGAACACCTCGCCGTAGCCGCCGAGCGCCGCGACGCCTTCCTGGATGCGGGCGCCGCCGGCATCGAACAGGCCGACGATCGGCGCTCGCGCCTTCATCGCCATGTCCTGGATCTTGATGATCTTCTGCGCGTGCGTCTCCGACAGCGAGCCGCCGAACACGGTGAAGTCCTTGGCGAAAGTGAACACGGTGCGGCCGTTCACCGTGCCCCAGCCGGTGACCACGCCGTCGCCGGCGATGTGCGACTTCTCCATGCCGAAATCGGTGGAGCGGTGCTCGACGAACATGTCGAGCTCCTGGAACAAGTCGCGGTCCATCAAAAGTTCCACGCGCTCGCGTGCGGTGAGCTTGCCGCGCTTGTGCTGCGCCTCGATGCGCGCCTTGCCGCCGCCCATGCGGGCGCTGTCGCGCCGCTCTTCCAGCTTGTCGAGAATGTCTTTCATGGTCCTGCTCAGGCTCGCGGTTTTGCCGGCCATCCAAGACTTTGTGCCGCCGGAATCCCTTGTCCGAAAGGCATAGCAAGAACGAGGCCGGGGGTCAGTAACGTCACAGTTTTAATCCCTCCCCCTTGTAGGGGAGGGTTAGGGAGGGGGTGGTGCGGCGGCTCACGAACGCTGACGCTTCACCTGGCGACCCCACCCCTGCCCCTCCCCACAAGAGGGAGGGTCATCGCTGCGGTTCGCACGACGCCGAGTCATTTTTCGGCAGGTGTTGCAGAAATGACATAGCCGTTTTGGCGCGCCGCGCGTTGTCGGCCCGAACTGACACACACGGGGATTAAACCAATGAAGAAGACCCTCGCCGGCTGCGCCGCAGCCGCCCTCCTCCTTACGCTGTCCGCAGCCAACGCAGCCGACCTCGCCCGCCCGGTTCCGCCACCGGTCTACAAGGCGCCGGCGATGGTTCAGCCGGTTTTCTCATGGACCGGGCTCTATCTCGGCGTCGAAGGCGGCTACGGCTGGGCCAGCGAAGATTACACCGACAACTTTTTCGGCCCGGTCAGCCACAGTCCGCAGGGCGGCATCTTTGGCGGCGTGCTGGGCTATCGCTACCAGATCGGCCAGCTGGTCCTCGGCGTCGAGGGCACCGGGGCGTGGGCCGACATCAACGACAACGTGAGCAACGGCGTGTTCAGCGATACGCTGAAAGCGCGCTCGATCTACACGGCGACCGGCCAGGCCGGCGTGGCGTTCAACCAGGCGCTGCTCTACGCCAAAGGCGGCTGGGCCGGCGCTTCGATCCGCAACGATTTGAGCGGACCCGGCCTGATCGCGGGCGACTCGCAAAGTCCGTCCGGATGGACCGTCGGCGCCGGCATCGACTATGCGGTCTGGCAGAACGTCGTCCTCGGCATCGAGTACGACCACATGGACTTCGGTTATGCCGGTTACAACATCGGCGGCGTCTGGGCGGTGACCAACACCAGCGATTTCAAGATCGACCAGGTCGTCGGACGCCTGACCTACAAGTTCAACCTGTTTCAATAAGCCGGCCGCAAGGCCAGCGCAGCAAGAAGCCCCGGTGGAAACGCCGGGGCTTTTGTTTGCAGCTGTCGCATTGAACCGCTCCCTGGCTGCTCCCAACTCAAGCTACGCCTGTACGCATTGATTGCCTTTGGATTGCATTAAAGAGCACCACCATGAGCACCACGCCGCATATCGCCGCGCCGGACAGCACGGCGCCCAATCCGATGCCGCCGGAAATCCGCGGCTGGAATTGGGGCGGGTTTCTTCTTAACTGGATCTGGGGCATCGGCAACGGCACGCCGATCGCGCTGCTGACACTTGTTCCATTCGTCGGCCTCGTGATGCCGTTCGTGCTCGGCGTTAAGGGGAACGTCTGGGCCTGGCGCAACAAGCGATGGGACAGCATCGAGCATTTCAAACGCGTGCAGCGGCGCTGGACGATTGCGGGCCTCATCGTGTGGCTGGGCGGCATCGCATTCCTCGTCGCGGTCTTCACCGGCACATTCGCGCTCATCAATAATTCGGAAGCCTACAAGCTTGGCGTGGCCGCAGTTCAGGCGAGCCCAATCGCCGCCACCGCGCTCGGCACGCCGGTCACCACCGGCGGATCGCGGCACGCCTCGATCTCCATCGAGAACGACAACGGCAAGGCGTCACTGGAATTTCCTGTGAGCGGGCCGAAAGCCTCCGGCACGGCGTTTGTCGAGGCGGTCAAGAAGAACGGCGTGTGGTCATTGACTCGGCTTTACCTCAGGCTCGACGGCAGCACTAGCGAGATCAACATCATCGGCAGCAGCCCGAACACCAATTCGACGTGACGGCTGGTTAGGCGCCAAACTCACAACCGTCATCCTGAGGTGCGAGCGCAGCGAGCCTCGAAGGATGCAGAGCCGAGGCGCCGGGGCCGTCGTCCTTCGAGGCTCGCCGCCATAGCGTGTCGAAGACGCACGTAACGCGCCTTTTTGGCGGCGAGCACCTCAGGATGGCGGGAAACGCGGATAGCGACGGTCTAGCTGTTGCCCGCCACTTCCTTCACCGCGGCGACGATGCCGGCATAGCCGGTGCACCGGCACAGATGCCCGGACAACACTTCGCGGATCTCGGCCTCGGTCGGGTGCGGATTACGGCTGAGGAAATCGGTGAACGACATCAGGATGCCCGGCGTGCAGAAGCCGCATTGCAGGCCGTGATTGTTGCGGAACGCCTGTTGCAGCGGATTGAGCGCGCCGTCGGGCGCGGCGAGCAACTCCACGGTGCGCACTTCGCGCCCTTCCGCCTGCACTGCAAGCGTCAGGCACGAGCGCTGCGCGACGCCGTCGATCAGCACCGTGCAGGAGCCGCAGATGCCGTGCTCGCAACCGACATGAGTGCCGGTCAGGCCGAGCACATGACGGATGAAATCGGTCAGCAGCATGCGCGGCTCGGCGTCGGCGGCGAGCTTGCGGCCGTTGAGCGTCAGCGCGATGCGCAGCTTTTCGCTCTTGTTGACGCGGCGCATCACCGGCTCTCCCGCTGCGCTTGCGCGATCACTTCCGGCGCGAGGTTCCTGAACAGGTCGCGCCGCAACGCCGCCGAGGCGTGCAGGTCCTCGTAGCCTTCCAGTTCTTCCGCCCATTCGCTGACAATCGACGCCGCGTTCTCCGGCACGATCCGGCGCACCATCGGCCGGCCCGCCATGCCGCCGACGCCGAGCCACACCGCATTCTTGTCCTTGATCACCGCGGCGACCGCGATCATGGCGAAGTCGCCGTGGCGGCGCGCCACTTCGCGGAAGCCGACGCCCTGCCCCGGCCCGGCCGGAAACCGCACCCCCGCGATCAGTTCGTCCGGCTCGCGCGCCGTAGTCAGCATGTCCTGCTGGAACTGGTCGGCCGGCAGCACCCGCTCGCCGCGCTTCGAGCGCAGCACCACTTCGCCGCCGGTGATGGCGAGCGCCAGCGGCAATTCCGAGCTCGGGTCGGCATGCGCAATCGAGCCGCACACCGTGCCGCGGTTGCGGGTCTGGAAGTGGCCGACATAGGGCAGCGCCGCGGCCAGCAGCGGCAGCCGCTCCGCAAGCTTCGCCCAGTCCATAAGCTTGTTCTGCGTCACCGCGGCGCCGACTTCGATCTTGGCGCCGCCATCCTTGATCGCATCGAGTGCGCTGATGCGCGAAATATCGATCAGCACCGCAGGCTCGATCAGCCGCAGATTGAGCATCGGAATGAGCGACTGGCCGCCGGCGAGGATACGCGCGTCGTCGCCGTATTCGGCGAGGAGCTCCACCACCTCCTCGACCGTATCCGGCCGCACGTAATCGAAAGGACGCGGTTTCATGGATGCGGCCTCACCAACCCGTCATTGCGAGCGGAGCGAAGCAATCCAGCGCTCAATGCAAGCGGCCCCTGGATTGCTTCGTCGCGTTGCTCCTCGCAATGACAAAACAAATTCATCGCTTCCCGCCTTCCATCATGGCGTGGATGCGCCGCGGCGTGGCCGGCAGCTCGACCTCATCGACGCCGAGCGCATCGGCGATGGCGTTGGCGATGCACACCGGCGTCGACATGCAATTGCCCTCGGCGAGCCCCTTGGCGCCGAGCGGCGTCAGCGGCGACGGCGACTCGATGTGCAGGATCTCGACCTCGGGGATTTCGCTCACCGTCGGCACCAGATAGTCGGCGAAGGTGCCGTTGAGGAACGCGCCCTCCTCATCATAGATGAACTCCTCGTACAGCGCGGCGGCGACGCCTTGCGCGAACGCGCCGCGGATCTGGCCGGTGGCGATCATCGGGTGCAGCAGCCGCCCGGCGTCGTGCATGGTGACGTAGCGGTCGACACGCACCTGGTAGGTGACCGGATCGATCTCGACGCCGCACATGTCGAACACAAAACCATAGGTCAGCGAGGTGTTGATCTTGTCGTCGTGCGACGGCGGCTCGAGCTCCTCCGGCGACCATATGCCGGTTTCGGTGAGCGCCGGCGCCATATCCTCCGGCAGCATCACCGGCGACCAGTGCGAGGTGCCGGCGACGCGGCCGAACGGCAGCGCGTTGTCCGGATTGGAGCGGCTGCGCACCTTGCCGCCGGCAAGCTCGACATCCTCCGGCAGCACATTGAGCTGCTTGGCGCCGATGCCCTTGAGCTTCTCGCGCATCTGCACCGCCGCCATCTGCGCCGCGACCGCGGTGCCCGAGGCAAAGCGGCTGGAATAAGTACCGGCCGCGATCGACCACCGATCCTTGGCAGTGTCGAGCTCCAGCACCACTTCGACGTCGTCGGGTTTCAGCCCGAGCTCCTCGGCGACAATTTGCGAAAGAACCGTCTCGTGGCTCTGGCCCTGCACCGTGACGTCGGCGGTGACCGTCACCGCGCCGAGCGGATCGATATTCACCGTCGCCATCGACACCGCGCCGTTCTTCGGTCCGGCCTTGTCGCGGGCCTGCGCGGTGAGCAGCGTCGAGAGATAGCCCATGTTCGACATCGCCGGCTCGACCACCGCGGCAAACCCGATGCCGTATTTCTTGCCGGCGGCGCGCGCGTTGTCGCGGCGATGGCGCAGCGCGTCGAGCCGCCCCTGCCCGAGTGCGACCTCGACCGCGCGCGGATAATCGCCGGAATCGTACAGCGCTCCGGCAGCGGTGCGGTACGGGAATTTGTCGGCGGCGATCAGGTTGCGGCGGATCACGTCGAGCGGATCGAGCTTCAGCTCGATCGCGATGCGCTGCATCAGCCGCTCCAGCGCCAGGTAAAGCTGCGGGCCGCCGAAGCCGCGGATCAAGCTCGCCGGCATCTTGTTGGTGAGCACGACGCGGTTCTTCACGTCGACATTGGCGATGTCGTAGGCGCCGGTCACCGCGCCATGCATGCGATAGAGCGGTCCCGGCATCGGCGCGCGCAGGAACGCGCCATAGTCCTCGAGCTGGTCGAGTTTCAGTCCGAGGATGCGGCCTTCCTTGGTGACGGCGGCTTCGGTAACGGTGACGCGGTTCGGACCGGAGCTGGCCGAGACCAGATGCTCGATGCGATCCTCGGTCCATTTCACCGGGCGGCCGGTGATCTTCGCCGCCAGCGCCATCAGCACGACATAGGGAAATACCGAAAGCTTGATGCCGAAGCTGCCGCCGGAATCCGGCGGAATGCGCAGCCGCAACTTCGGGCCCGGCACCCGCAGCGCCCGCGCCATCACCGGATGGATCGAAAACGGCCCCTGGAAATTCGCCAGCACGTCGTAGCTGCCCTTGGCAGGATTGTGCTGCGCCACCACGACGTAACATTCGATCGGCGTAAACGACAGCCGCGGAAACGTCGTCGTCATTTTGATGCGGTGATCGGCGCGTGCGAAGGCCTCTTCGGTGTTGCCATAGGAGAAGTCGCGCACCGAGACTTCGTTGGTCTTGGCTTCGGCATGCAGGAGCGGCGCGTCGCTGCCGCATGCCGCGATCGGATCGAGCGCCGCCTCCAGCGGCTCGTAGTCGATCGTCACCAGCTCGGCGGCGTCCTCGGCGAGGTAACGGCTGTCGGCAACCACCAGCGCCACCGGCTCGCCGACATAGCGCACGCGATCGACCGCGAGCGACCATTGCTGCACCGGCGTCTTCACCGCGGCGAGAAACGGATCGGAAAGCTTGCGCACCTCGTCGCCGGTGATCACTGCCCAGACGCCGTCGTGCTTGAGCGCAGCCGCAGCATCGATGCGCTTGATTTCGGCATGGGCATGGGGCGAACGGATCACGTGGGCGTGCAAGGTACCGGCCGGCGTCGGCAGGTCGTCGGCATAGCGGCCGCGGCCCGACAGCAGCGCCGGGTCTTCCTTGCGCAGGGCCTTTTGCCCGTTACTACTCATGCCTTCGTCCGCGCACGGCCCCATATGGGCAGCGGCGCTTCTCCCTATGGCTCTCTATTGTCTACACATTCCGCTAAAATAAGAATAGGACGCCGGTGGCGGCACGGGACACGGCACGGGACTTGGGACAGCAGCATGGGACAACTCGTTGACGGCGTGTGGCGGACCGAGAACATCCTCACCAACCACGACGCCAAGGGTCTCTACTACAAGCGCCCGTCGCTCTTCCGCGAGCGCATCAGCAGCGAGCCCGGAGCCGAATTCCCCGCCGAGCCCGGCCGCTATCACCTTTATTGCGCGGTCGCCTGCCCGTGGGCGCACCGCGCCACGCTGATGCGCACGCTCAAGAAGCTCGAGCCGTTCGTGACCCTGACCAATACCTTTCAGGAGGTCGACGGCCAGGGCTGGTCGTTCGGCGAACAGGGTCACATCGTGCCCGGGACCGACCGCCGCGTGCGCTGGCTGCACCAGCTCTATACGCTCGCCGATCCCGGCTGCACCACGCGTGTCACCGTGCCGACGCTGTGGGACGCCAAGAGCCGGCGCGTTGTCAACAACGAGTCCGCCGAGATCATCCGCATGTTCAACACCGGGTTCTCGGGTATCTCCGAGCCGACGCCGGATTACTATCCGCAACCGCTGCATGGCGAAATCGACGCGACCAACGCGCTGGTGCTCAAGGGCGTGAACAACGCCGTCAACGGCTGCGGTTATTCAATTTCGCAGGAAGCTTACGACGGCTCCGTGAAGCTGTTGTTCGAAACACTGGCTGGCATCGAGCAGCGGTTGTCAGGCCAGCGCTATCTGTGCGGCGAAGCCGAGACCGAAGCCGACTGGCGGCTGTTTCCAAGCCTGGTGCGCTTCGATCCTTGCTATTATGTCGCCTACAAATGCAACCTGCGCCGTCTCAGCGAATACCATAACCTGTCCAATTATCTCCGCGAGCTCTATCAGACGCCGGGCATTGCCGAGGTCTGCGACATCGCCGGCATGAAGCGCGGCGTGTTCGGCAAGGCCGGTCCGGTTCACGCCAACGGCATCATCCCGGCCGGCCCGACCGTCGACTATCGTGCGCCCCACGACAGGGACCGCTTCGCGCGGCGCCATTGAGTTCATGGGCGAAATTGAGAATCGTGTGGCTCGCTCCATTCAAATGTTCCTGCCCCGGCCGTCAAAGCTGACAGGCTCCATCTGTTCGCTAGCGCCGTTATTCGTGTCCCTCCTGATCGCAAACCCAGGCATCGCGTCGGCAGCGGCCTCTACCTGCGTCGTGAAGTTGCAGTTCAGCTCGGAGGAGAAAGCCGACGTCGGTACCAGCACGTTTGTGAAACAGGTTCTGGATGCGCAAGGCTACAGAGTCATCGACGACTGGCTTTTCACCATGTGGAGCCACAGCGACTACGATGTGAAGATCGCCGTCACCCACACCGAGGTTCCGAATTACGGATTTCCCGTTGACTTGGCGGGGATGCAATTATCCATCGCCGACGGCTCGGGAAAGATCCTCGTCAACAACTACATCGATCGCTCGAATCTTGAGGCCACCCTGCGATCTTATATTCCGGCGTGCAACGCACCGCCGCCGGCCGATCCGAACGCCGATCAGGAAGTGAATGCCCAAGAGTAAGGGGGCGAAGCACTGGCGTTTACCATTGCACGCCCTAAACTCGAAGCTAACATCGCGGCTCACCCGCTCTTTGCGTTACTGACTGAAGAGGACTCGATGGATCAGCCCGCAACCGGTTCCGGCATCGGCCAGCCCGTAAGGCGGCGCGAGGACCTGCGCCTCGTGCGCGGTAACGGCCGCTACACCGCCGACGAGAATCTGCCGGGCCAGGTCTATGCGGTGATGGTGCGCTCGCCGCATGCCCATGCGCGCATCCGTTCGATTGCGACCGACAAGGCCAAAGCCGTTCCCGGCGTGATCGCGGTGTTCACCGGTGCCGATTGTCTCGCCGCCGGCCTGAAACCGATTCCACACATCCCGTGGTCGCCGCACCAGGCGGAAGCCGTGCTGCGCATCAAGAACGGCGAAACACCATTCGAGGCGCCGCACCACGCGTTGCCGACCGACAAGGCGCGTTTTGTCGGCGAAGCCGTCGCGATGGTCGTCGCCGACACCGTGTTCGCGGCGAAGAACGGCGGCGAAGCGGTCGAGATCGACTATGACGTGTTGCCGGCCGTGGTCGATACCGTGCCGGCGGCGCGGCAGGATGCGCCGCGGGTGCACGACAGCGCCCGCTCCAATGTCTGTTTCGACAGCGATCTCGGCAATTTCGACGCGACCGAAGCTGCGTTCGCCCGTGCCGCTCACGTGACACGATTCGAGACCTGGGTGCAGCGCGTCACCGGCGTGCCGATGGAGCCACGCGCGGCGCTTGCCGAATTCGACAAGGCGACCGGCCGCTATACCGTCCATGCCGGCAACGGCGGCGCGGTGCGGCTGAAGAACGATCTCGCCAAAATGCTCGACGTTCCGCCCGAGCAGGTGCGCGTGCTGATGCAGGACGTCGGCGGCAATTTCGGCACCCGCGGCATGATCTACGCCGAGTTTGGCCTGATCGCCTGGGCAGCCAGGCAGATCGGCCGGCCGGTGAAATGGATCATCGAGCGCCACGAGTCGTTCCTGAGCGACTATCAGGCGCGCGACCTCGCGGTCGAAGCCGAACTCGCGCTCGACGACAAAGGCCGCTTCCTGGCGATGCGCGGCTCTAATCTCGGCAATCTCGGCGCCCACACCACCAATTTCGCGATGGTGCAGAAGGGCGTGCAGATGATGTCGAGCATCTACCGGGTGCCGTCCGCGTATTTCCGCGCCCGCGCCACGCTCAGCCACACCTCGCCGACGCGGCCTTATCGCAGCGCCGGCCGCCCCGAAGTCATCTATGTGATGGAGCGGCTGATCGATCTCGCCGCGCGCGAATGCGGCTATGACCGCGTGACGCTGCGCCGCAAGAACCTCGTGACCGAGAAAGAGCTGCCGTACAAGAATCCGTTCGGCGTCACCTACGACAACGGCGACTATATCGGCGGCATGGACCTGGCGCTCAAGCTCGGCGACTGGGACGGCTTCAAGGCCCGCGCCAAGGAAGCGAAAAAGCGCGGCAAGCGGCGCGGCATCGGCGTCGGCACCTATGTCGATATTTCCACTGGCGTGCCGCGCGAAAAGGCGGAGATCACGGTCGCGCCCGACGGCTTCGTCGAACTGATCATCGGCGTCACCTCGCAGGGCCAGGGCCATGAGACCAGCTTCGCTCAGCTCGTCACCGAATGGCTTGGCGTGCCGATCGATTGCATCCGCTTCGTCACCGGCGACACCGACCGCGTCACCGTCGGCGGCGGCGCCCATTCCGGCCGCGGCATGCGGCTCGGCTCGATCGTGATCAAGAAATCGACCGACGTGATTATCGAGAAAGGCCTGCGCATCGCCGAGCATCTGCTCGAGACCGCGGCCGCCGACATCGAGTTCAAGAACGGCAAATTCGCCGTCAAAGGCACCAATCACGCGGTCGGTATTTTCGAGGTCGCCCGCGCCGCGGCGGAACGCAAGGATTTGCCCGAAGATCTGCAAGGCCCGCTCTACGGCGCCTGCGACGAGACCGTGAAGGAAGCGAGCTATCCCTACGGCGCTCATGTCTGCGAGGTCGAGGTCGATCCGGATACCGGCAAAACCACGCTCATTACTTATGTCGCGGTCGACGACGTTGGTGTCGCGGTGAACCCGCTGATCATCCACGGCCAGGTCCACGGCGGCATCGCCCAAGGCGTCGGCCAGGCGCTCCTCGAACACGCGCACTACGATCCGGAGAGCGGCCAGATGCTGGCCGGGTCGCTGATGGATTACGCCATGCCGCGGGCTTCCGACATGGTGAACTACATCACCGAGCTGAGCGAGGTGCCCGCCTCCTCCCATCCGCTCGGCATCCGCCCGGCAGGCGAAGGCGGCACGGTGCCGGCGCTCGGCGTCACCATCAACGCCATCGTCGACGCGCTGTCGGAGTTTGGCGTCCGCCATGTCGAAATGCCGGCGACGCCGGAGCGGGTCTGGCGCGCCATCCAGGACGCGCGCCGGGCCTCGCATTAAGGCTCACGATGAGGCTTTTGCTGAAGCCGTCATTCAGTTAAATGAAGCCGCCGGGATCGTCCCGGCCCGGTCGCGGCCTACCCGGTAAAAACAAGGAACCCGTCAATGTCCTGCATTGGCTTCGACGACGCTTGCGTGGCGGCATCCTGAAAGCGCGCCATGTACACGATCTCAAAACGCTTCGAGTTTTCCGCTTCTCACGTCATTGCCGGCCTTCCGGCCGAACATCCGTGCAGCCGGCTGCATGGCCACAACTACGACGTGGAAGTCGTGCTGCAATCCGATGCTCTCGACGCCGTTGGCTTCGTGCGCGACTACCGCGATCTGTCCGATCTTAAAGAGTTCCTTGCGCAGGAAGTCGATCACAAGCACCTGAACGACGTTCCGGGGCTGAAGAGCACGACCGCCGAAGCGATCTGCAAATGGCTGTTCGACTGGTGTGCCGAACGCTGGCCGGAAACGATCGCGGTGCGCGTTTCCGAGACACCGCGAACCTGGGCCGAATATCGACGATGACCGAAGCTATTCGGATCAGCGAAATCTTTGGCCCCACCATCCAGGGCGAAGGCCCGCTCATCGGCCAGCCGACTGTCTTTGTCAGGACAGCGGGATGCGATTACCGATGCTCGTGGTGCGATACTTTATATGCCGTGTTGCCGGAATATCGCGGCGAATGGCAATTCATGTCGCCGACGGAAATCCTGACGCGCGTCGACGTGCTGGCGGGAAACCGGCCGATCCTTATTTCACTGTCGGGTGGCAATCCCGCCTTGCAACCGCTTGGACCGTTCATCCAGCTCGCCCGCCAGCAGGGGCATTCGTTTGCCCTGGAGACCCAAGGCAGCATCCCTCAACCGTGGTTTTCCGAGCTCGACTGGATCGTTATCAGCCCGAAGCCGCCTTCATCGCACATGACGGCCGACTGGGCCGCGGTGAAGGAGTGCATCACTGCTGCTGGACAGCGCGCGCGATACGCTTTGAAGATCGTGATCTTCGATGACGCCGACTACGCATTTGCGCGCGACGCCGCTGCCCGATTTCCCGATGTTCTGATGTATCTCCAGGTTGGAAATCCGATCAACGCATCGGCAGCATCGAAAGCTCCTGACCTTTCCGATCTCGCTGCAAGATTTCGCTGGTTGTCGGAAAAAGTAGCAAACGATCACTGGTTTGGAGTGCATGTCCTTCCGCAGCTCCACGTTCTGATATGGGGCAATGAACGGGGCGTGTAGCGCCGCCGATCGGGAAATCGGTTTGATCTTGCTGCCCCGAATGCTATTCGTCTGCATGACAGGAGCCCCACCAAGAGTGTCCCCTGCTGATCTCAAGAGCCAGGACTTCAAGAAGATCCTGCTGATCAAGCTGTCGGCGCTTGGCGACGTGGTGCACGCGATCCCGGTGCTCAACAAGCTGCGGCGGCGTTATCCGAACGCGCGGATCGACTGGCTGGTGACGCCGGGCATCGCCGAGCTGCTGCGTCATAATCCGGCGATCGACAATGTCATCGCATTCCTGCGCGACGAGTGGTCGGAGCCGTGGCGGCCGGCGGCGTATGTCAGCACCGCGCGGCTGATCGCGCAGCTTCGCGCCGCCGAATACGATCTGGTCATCGACCTGCAAGGGCAATTGCGCAGCGCGGTGTTCGCGTTCACCAGCGGCGCGCCGGTGCGGATCGGTTTCGACAAGCCGCGCACCGACGCGTTCACCAGCTTGCCGCGCATCATCCCGGAAGAAGCGCGCAAGCATGCGTGGAAGGGCGCGCGCGAGGCAAGTTGGCTCGCCTACACCGACACCATCCCGCTGCCGACGCTCGATATCCATCCGGTCGAACGCTATCTCGGCGTCGGCCCGATGCTTGGTCTCGACAGCGGCCCCGCCGACTTCTCGTTTCCGATCCCGCAGGACGCAACGGTGCGGATCGACGGCCTGCTCGACTATTACGAGGTCGGCAAGGCGAACATCGCCGTCATCGCGCCCGGCACGGTCTGGGAAACCAAACAATGGCGCGCGGATGCCTTTGCCGAGGTCGCCCGGCGCCTGCTGCAACAAAAGTACGCGGTGGCGCTGGTCGGATCCGAAGGCGAGCGCGGCCTGTGCGAGGCGATTGCCGGACTTGCGCCAGGCATCGTCAACCTCGCCGGCGAAACCTCGCTCAGCGAACTTGCCGCGCTGGTGTCGCGCGCCGCGATCTGCGTCACCAACGACTCCGGCCCGATGCACCTCGCCGCCGCGCTCGGCCGCCCGGTGGTCAGCGTGTTTGGCCCGACCGATCCGGTCTGGGCCGGTCCCTATCGCCATCCGGATTCGGTCGTGCGTGCCGGCGTACCCTGCTCGCCGTGCTATCTGCGCGAGTTGCGCCGCTGTCCTTTCGGCCATCGCTGCATGCAGGAGGTGACCGCCGCCACCGTGATCGCGCGCATCGAAAGCACGCCACGGGAATTGCCGAAGCCGTAGGCTCGGCGCATTGAACTTTCAGCCGCTTTCCGAGACTTATGGTGCTTGTTTTCCGGCTGTGACTTCTTTTGCCGTGACCTGCGTCGCCAGCATGCGCTGTGCCGCTTCAACGTCGATCAGCGGATATGTGTCGAAGTGCGCCGGGATGATGTCCGCCCATTCGTTGAGGATGCGATGCAGGACGTCGTTGTCTTCAACGTCGAGGACCGCAACGGCGCCGCGTCCGGCGCGCGCGTAGACGTGCCGGCACATCCCCTTGGCCTGGTACGCCGCCATCCAGGGCCAGAACGATTGCCGTGTCGCCGCAAGGTCGGACGGCCGCTCGGGCCGCGGTGTTGAAACAACCAGAAACAACATGATCCCCACCCCCGCTAATGCAGAACCTGATAGGCGGCGACCACCAACTCCACCGCGATCAGGACCACAATGATAATCTCAAGCCGGAACGATCGCTTGGTATCGATGAGGTCGGTCAGTATCTCCGCCGTGTCCGCGATCACCGTAAGCTTGCGGGAAAGCGCCTCGGCGCGTTCCTTCAATTCATATTCATCCTCGAGCCGCGCATAGAGCCGGTCCAGATCAAGCCGATCCCAGACTACCTCGGGCTTCTCGGTCACCGCGACGCGGCCCGACAGCCGATGCTGCACCAGCAGCGCATTGCCGATGTGTTTCAAGATATTCCGGCGTCCCACGCCGATCCATCCGCTTTCGGCAAGCTGCCGGGCGAATGGTTCGACGATATCGAACACCGTTGCAACCTCGCGCTCGTCGCGCGCCAACACCACGCTCTTTGAAAGCGCGTCGGCGATGACGATCAAATGCTCGGGCTTGACGGCCCGGAGCGTCAAAGGTCCGCCGGGAGAAACCTGCTCATCCTTGTCGGGATTGAGTTCGATCAGCAGCGTTTCTTCCTCGACCGGGCTGATCGGACGCACCAGCCGGGGTTGCAGCGAGCGAACCACCCGGTCTTCGGCCTCCGGCGACAGGCCGGATATCACCGCCACGCCATAGCGGAACAGCGTCACAAAGCCGTCGCCGTCAAATTTGTAGGTCAGAGGCGCCGTCGAGACGACGCCGTCATGCTCGAAATTCGACGTATCGATGCGATCGCTCAACAGGAACGCACGGACCCGTTTGGTCTTCGGGGTTTCGGCGGCGCTGTTCATTGATCCGGCTTCAAAGCAGCATCAACCCTGCTTCTGATTTTTCGGGATCGAGTCGATATCGGCAAGCCACGGCCGCGCCGAGCGGTACCAGTTCTGCCGCCGCGGCACGAGCTGATCGCGCTGGCGTAACAGCCCGACGCGAACGGTGTATGACGGCTGCACGCCGTCACCCGGCGTCGTCGAATAGATCGGCGAGCCGCATGTCGGACAAAATGCCTGCGCCCGCGGCTTGCCGCTGTCGGCGGTGGTCTTGAGAAAGACCGTCGGCACGCCGGTCATCCTGAATGTCGCGCCCGGCACCGGGATCGACACGCGGAAAGCGGTTCCAGTGCCGGATTGGCAATCGGTGCAATGGCACATCTGCGTCTTTTCGGGATCGGCCTCGCCCTCGATCTTGATGGCGCCGCAGGCGCATGACCCGTCGATCCTCATCGCATGGCTCCTCTTGTATCCTTGACGAAGGCAAGGCTTCACTCATAAGGCTTCGCTAATAAGGCTTCACTCATACTCACAAAAAACACCGCGATAAATCGTCTTGGGGAAGGACCGCCATGCACAAATTCGTGACCGCTGTTTTCATGATTGTGGCGGTCTGCGGCGCGGCGGCTGCGCAATCGGCCCCTTCGCCCGAAGTCCTCAAGGATCTGGCGCCGACCGGCAAACTGCGCGCCGCAATGAATTTCGGCAATCCGGTCCTCGTGCAAAAAGGTCCGAACGGCGAACCGCTCGGCGTCACGCCGGAACTCGCCGCCGCGCTCGCCAAGCGCCTCGGCGTACCGGTCGAGTTCGTGTTCTACACCTCGGCGGGCAGGACCTTCGACGGCGCCGTGCAAAATGCCTGGGACGTCGGCTTCATCGCCATCGAACCGGCGCGCGCCACCGACGTGGATTTCACCGCGCCGTACCTGCTTATTCAAGGCACTTACCTCGTCCGCAAGGACGCGCCGTTCAAGACCACCGCCGACGTCGATGCACCGGGCCTGAAGATCGGCGTCGGCCTTGGTTCGGTCTACGACCTTTATCTGACGCGCACTTTGAAAAACGCGGTTCTGATCCGTAATCCAAAAGGCGGCGCGGCGGGTGGCATCGAGCCGTTCCTTGAGCAGCACCTCGACGCCGCTGCCGGCGTGCGCGAGCCGCTCGACGCCTACGCCAGGGATCATGCCGACACCCGCGTCCTGCCGGACGCGTTCGAGGAAATCCGGCAGGCTATCGGCACGCCGAAGGGCCGGCCGGCCGGCCTCGCCTATCTGCGCCGTTTCGTCGAAGAGATGAAGGCCAGCGGTTTTGTCGCCGACGCCTTGAAGCGCTCCGGTCAGACCGCGCCGGTGGCACCGCCGGCGAACTGACTCACAACAACGGCACCGGGAGAGACCAAATGAATTTCACGCGGCGATCGCTCGTGACCGGCGCGCTGGCGGCACCGTTCGCGACCGCAATGGCAGACCTCGCACAGGCGCAGTCTTCGCAGACTTCACAGTCTTGGCCGTCCGGGATCATCAAGATCATCGTGCCGTTTCCGCCCGGCGGCAGCGTCGATCCGATCGCCCGCATGGCGCAACCCGGCATGCAGAAGAGCCTCAACGCAACGCTGGTGATCGAAAACCGTCCGGGCTCATCGGGCGCGCTTGGCACGGAAATCGTCGCGAAATCGGCGCCGGACGGCAACACTTGGGTGTTCGTGTTCGATTCCCACGCGGTAAATCCGTTCCTGTTCGATCTCAACTTCGACACGGTGAAGGATCTGGCGCCGGTGATGCTGATCGGCACCGCGCCGAACGTGCTCGCGACCCATCCGTCCAAACCCTACAAATCCTTTGCCGACGTGGTCGCCGCGGCCAAGGCGAAGCCCGACACCATCACCTACGCCTCGATCGGCAGCGGCAGCGTCGGACATCTGACCATGACGCTCCTGAGCGAGAAGACCGGCTGCAAGCTTGTGCATGTGCCTTATCGCGGCGGCGGTCCGGCGATGAACGACGCCATCGCCGGCCATGTCGATCTCATCATCGGCAGCGCCGCGCTGGTCATGCCCCAGATCAGCGCCAAGACCATCGTGCCGCTGTTGCAGACCGGCAAGACCCGCATGACCAACCTGCTGGACACCCAGACCGCGATCGACGCCGGCTTCGCCGGTTTCGAATCCTACGCGTGGTGGGGCGTGTTCGCGCCGGCCGGCACGCCGAAGCCGATCATCGAGCGTTTTGCCGCAGCGCTCGGCGATAGCCTGCGCGATCCGGTTGTGAGTAAAACCCTGACCGACAGCCTGCAGATTTCGCTCCGCCTCGGCGGCGCGGAGGAGGAAGCCAAATTCCTCGCCGAACAGATGGCGCTGTGGGGCCCGGTGGTCAAAGAGAACAACATCAAGTCCGACTAGACATTGAGGGAAAACCCATGCCGTTCACGCGCCGTACCCTGCTCGGCAGCCTCGCCGCTGCCTCCACCGGTTCGTTGCTGCCGCGACGTCTGCTGGCCGCCGATTATCCGACGCGGCCGATTCAGCTCGTGGTGCCGTTCGCCGCCGGCGGCAACGCCGACATCGTCGGCCGCCTGGTCGGCGACCAGATCGGCAGGGGTCTCACCGGCACCGTGGTGGTCGAAAACCGCGGCGGCGCCGGCGGCGGTATTGGCGCGGAGTTTGTCGCCAAAGCCACGCCCGACGGCTACACGCTGCTGGTCGGCTCCAACGGCCCCCTCACCGTCAACCCGTTCATCCATGCCAAGCTCGGTTACGATCCGCTGACGGATTTCGCTGCGATCGCCCTGACCAGCTACGTGCCGCACACGCTGATCCTGAGCAACGACGTCGAGGCCAAGACCCTTTCCGACTTCATCGCCGCGAGCAAAAAGACGCCGATGACGATCGCCACCAGCGGCGTCGGCAGCGCGTCGCACATGACGCTGGAGCGCTTCAAGGCGGCGACGGGAGCGAACATCACCCACGTGCCGTACCGCGGCGGCGGCGCGCTGACGCCGGACTTGCTCGGCGGCAGCATCAACGGCGCGATGACCGAATTCTCCACCGCGCTGCCGCTGCACAACGACAAGAAGGCGCATATCGTCGCCATCGCGGCAACACATCGCTCGAAGCTCGCACCGGACATTCCGACCTTCGATGAAAGCGGCGTCAAAGGCTTCACCGCGCAAAGCTTCATCGGCATCCTTGCGCCGGCCAAAACCCCCGACGCCATCGTCGCGCAGATCCAGGGCGCCGTGCAAAAGGGTCTCGGCAGCGGATCGCCCGCCGCCGACAAGCTGGTCGCGCTCGGTTCCGATGTCGCCACCCCGCAGCAGATGACGGCAAAGGGCTTTGCCGATTTCATCCGCACCGACTACGAGCAGATGCGCGATGCCGCCAAGCTCGCCGGCATCCAGCCGACATGAGCGGACTTACAGGATCGGCAAGATCGGCGCCTGAACGAAGCGGTAGCCGTCGCCGTCCTTGACGATGTGGCCGATGCCCGGCCACGGCATGTGATAGACCAGTGCCGGAGTTTTATCCGTCGACAGCATGTCGAGGGTTTTGATCCGGGTCGCGACGGCCTGCTTGGAATCGGTATCGAAGGTGACCTCGACCTTCGGGTTGCGCAACATGATGTCATGCAGCGCAACGTCGCCCGTGTAGCACAGCGACTTGCCGGCCGACGTGATCATGAATGATGAATGGCCGACGGTATGGCCGGGCGTCGACATCGCCTGAATGCCGGGGAAAATCTCCTGGCCGTCCCTGTACATGACCAGCCGGTCCTTGTTCGGCAGCAGGTTCTTCATCGCCGTGCGCGCGGAACCTTCCGCCGGTGTGCCGAGCAACTTCTCGTTTGTCCAGAAATTGAAGTCGGCTTCCGTCGTGTAGATCTGCGCGTTCGGGAACAGGCGCGTCTGCCCGTCCGCGCTCATGATGCCGCCGGCGTGGTCGATGTGCGGATGCGACAGCACAATGGCGTCGACGTCCTTTGGATCGTAACCGGCCTGTCCGAGGCTTTCGAGGATACGCCCGGAGGGCGCATTCGCCGCTTTCATGGAAAGGATGCCGGTATCGAACATGACGAGCTTCTCGCCGGTGTTGATCACCAGAATGTTCTGCTCCATGCGCACCGCGTCCGGCTGGATGAAGTCGTCGGCCAATAGCTGCTTGATCTGATCGTCCGGCACGCCACGAAAAATCTTGCTGGTGAAATTCAGCGGACCATCGGAGATCACGGTGGCTTGCAGATTGCCGATGTCAAAGCGATAGAATGCCGGCGCGCGCGTCTGCAGGACCGGCGCCTTTGCCAAAGCCGGAAGCGAGACAGCGCTAGTCAATCCGCCGGCCGCCAGGGAAGACGCACCCGCAAGCATTCGTCGGCGCGTTATCCGGGCAAAATTCTTGGTAATCATTTAGCAGTCTCCCTTTTTTTCGCAGGCGTTTGTTTTGGGTGTCAGTTGGCACCGCTCCTGCACGCGTGACCAACCTTGCGCAACAAGTACGCAGAAATCCAATTCCTTTTACGTCCGCGATCAATCCGGACTCAAGGCAAATGATGTTTGCGCGCGCGCAAGACTGAAGACAAGGACGCGGCGCATAGATGCGGCCGACAACAGCGCGGCACCGGCACGGGTGCTAGACTTTACACCGTTAAAGCAGCTTGCGGGAACGAGTATTATTTTTTCGGGCGAAATGTCCACGCGCAATGTACGCGGTGTAATCTCGGATTTGAGGGAAATCGCCTGCAAGAGCTTTTATATTATGGACGTGTGGGCCTGCGACGCTCCGCGACCTCGAAACCAATTACTGGAAGCCGAGCAAATGGAAGGCGGAAGACTTCAAAGAAAAGATCGCCAGCTATTAAACGAAAGTAGCCGGATTGCAGAGGCGGCTGGCGTACTGAACGCGATATACGCAAAGCCAAACGCCACGATCAGCAGCGCGATCGATCGACAGATCAACCACAGCTTCACGGCCCATCCCGCGGCAAGGATGGCTTCCTTGCCCCTCAAATATACCAGTGGTCCGAGTTTTATTTCTGGTGCCTGATTCATAGTCGCAGTTCTCCATTTAGTAGTTCTGGAGCCCGCAGAATCAGGCAAAGAATTTATAAATCAAATTTTGGGGGAGCGCAACGCACGTATGCCCGCAATGGCTGTGCCGCGCACAGAAACTTTGAAGTCGTTAGCGGTAACTAGTTGAATTTATTAGGTGAAGCCAGTCACCTTTGCACACATCCTTCGACCTCTTCTGAGGCTCCGGTGGTACACTTTAGGTGTTCGCTGGTCACCGAGCCGGAAGGTTCGCCGCTCGTCTCTTTTCACTAACAGGCAAACGCGCAACAGGAGTTAATTCCCTAGGAAGCGGTGAAAATCCACACAACATAAGTCTGGTGACTTGCCCGGAGCGGTCGGCGGTCCAATTCCGTCGCGGTTCAAAATGAAATGAAGCTCGCGAGAGCCTCGTGTAGCCAATGCAATAAGGCCTTTGCGGCATGTTTAGCAACTTCTCCAATGGCCGCATTTACAAAACGATCCTCAACCCTTCTCAATACGCTCAGCCCATGTGTTTTGACGTAGTTCGCTGAGATAGTGGCCGCGGTTTTCATCTTCGAAGTTAGAAGCTTGAGATTATCGAGCACATATCCGCGCTCTTCAGGATACTCCACCGCATAGCCATTGTTTTGCTCTACTTCACTAATCGTCTTCTCAAGCGACGCGATGGCTTCCTGCAACGACTTGCTTTCGCGTTCAAGCGGTAGAGGCGCCCATTCCCTATCAGGCAATTCGAAATCAGAAGGGTCAATGCCAAGCTTTCTGTACGTATCATCTACTGAAATAAGTGCTTGTTCTGTCCATTGTCGTTGAGCGCCGCTCGTCTCTGCATTTTTAAATGGGCCAGGAGACGCCCTTAGTTCTTCTAACTTTTCGTTGAACTGCTCGCTTCTTCGGTAAATGGGCGGACCAAACGGATCGGCGAGGCTCAGAATCATATCTTGCGCCACGAGCCATCTGATGGCCGCATCAAAGAGCTCCTCCTTGCCAAGCAAATAATAAACAGCGTCAGGATCATCGGGATCAATATGTGAAACAAAGTTGTTTACAAGCGCGTTCCGCGTTGTTGATACGTAACCCCCTTCTGAGAGGTAAATCACTATGGCCAGCGCATAATAAATCGGCGCTTGCTTGACGAAATAATCCTTATCCATCTCAGCGATCCCTACAACTCCCGCGACCATATCCAGCCGTGCTACAATTTGGCGCCCGAAACATCGTTGGGCTACGTGGGTTGATGGCGACACCCTCAACCCAGGTCGGACAAACTAAACGGGTTTCTGACACGCGTACTTCAGCATGAGCTAGATTATCTAAACGGCAACCTTTGCCTCGCTCCACTTCAGAAGCGGAAATAAAACAGGCGCAGCCCAATAATGGCTGCCACCAACGCTCCGAAAGCGATGATTTGCGGCCTACCAACCAAATCGAGGCGGAATGAGCCCCACCTGATAAGCACTGCATATTTCGGAAGTTTGTTCACGACGCACCTCGACTTCAAAAAAGTCTTTCAGGAGCGCCGAACACCAACTCCTTGATACGTGTCGAATCTCCACCGGATGTCAATAGTGAAGGATACGGGATAAAATCTTCCCGATTTTCGGGCCTTGGCGGAGCAAATAAAAACCGCCGCACTACTTCCAATTCACTTCTTCGAAATACCGCGGAATGGCCGTCAAAAACGTATTTCTTGATCGCTCGCGGAACAAACAAAAGTTGTCATATTTCGCTCGGCCGTTGACCCTGTGGAAAAGTCATACTCCTTCGGTGCCGCACGGCCTTTGCTACCTCAATAAGCCTCAAACGCTCACGCATCAGAACCCGCAATGTCACGTCGAAGGCGGAAAACCCGTGACGCTGCAACGAGAAAGCTCGCGTTTAGCGCAGCCCGATAATCTTCAGTCTTATAGAATACGAAAACTTGCTCGTCCTCGGCGTTGTCCGTCATTTATCCCCTCCCCGCAGCGTTGACTCCCCGTCGCATGATATTCTGGAGGCAATGGAGTCTTCAAATCTACGAATTCGTCAAACGAGCGCGCAACGACTACTACGCCCGCTTTATTGAAGTCGCCCGAGGTTACGAATTTTCGCAATATCAAACGCTCAGAACCATCGAGCTGTATCACAACAGCCAGTTTGAGACGGGCAAGAAAGGCAGCCTGAAAAGGGGAAAAACCGTTCCATAACATCTGCAAATTCTGCGTGAACGTTGCCTTCGCGCTACGGACCTCGATCAAGGACGTGACGATTGAAGCCGAGGATGTCGGCACATAAACAGCCACGAGTTGCGGCGGCCTGCCGGCTTGCCGCTGCGACATGCGAAAGCTTGGAGATCGTCAAGACGACTTTTGTATCGCGAGGAAATCGCGACACAGCCGGATGAAAGCCTCCGGCTGTTCGAGGATCGAGCAGTGCCGCGCCGGCGACAGCCATTGCAGTGTCGAGCCGCCAATCCGGTCATGCAGCCAGTTCGCGGCTTCGATGAATTCCGGAATGTCTTCGCTGCCACAGACCACCATCGCCGGCGCGGCGATGCGCGGCGCAATCGGCCGCAGGTCGGCCGCGGCCAGCGCCTCGCAGGCCAGCGCGTAACCCTCACCTGAGGCGCGCGCGAAGCAATCGCGCACATAGCCCACGCCCGGCGGGTCCTTGGCGACGAAGGCAGGCGTGAACCAGATATCGAGCAGCGGACCGGTCATGACCGATACGCCTTTGGTGCGCGCGGTAGCGGCGCGCTCCGCCCACATCCCGCGCAGCACGTCGGAGTACCGTGGCGTGGTATCGATCAGGATCAGCCGTTCCGTGCGGTCCGGATTCGCAGCGGCGAAATGCTGCGCCACCAGCCCGCCGAGCGAAATTCCGGCCAGCGACACCTTGCCGATACCAGCGACAGTAAGCGCATCGCGCAACTGCGCGGAAAGGTCCTCGATCGTATAACCGCCAGCCAGCACCGGGCTTTCGCCGTGTCCGGGAAAATCGAAACGGATCACCTCGTGCGCATCCGAGAGCGCCCGAACGGTTTCGTCCCAGATGCGATGATCGACGCCGAGACAATGCAGCAGCACGACCGCGGGACCGTGGCCGCTGCGATGCAGGCGTATCTGCGACAAAGACGTCATCAGCACACCGCTCGCTCAGTTGATATTGACCAGCGCGCCGCCATCGACCGGCAATGCAACGCCGGTGATGAAGCCCGCCTCGTCGGAAGCGAGAAACAGCGCCGCGTTTGCGACATCCCAGGCGGTGCCCATCTTGTGGCGCAATGGCACCCGCGCATCGCGCGCGGCCGCGATCTCGGCCCGGCTCTTGCCGCTGACCCGGGCCCGCGTATCCACCGCCATCGGCGTATCCATCAGTCCGGGCAGGATGACGTTGGCGCGCACGCCGAATTCGGCGTTCTGGATCGCGATCTGCTGGGTGAACGCGATCAACCCCGCCTTGGTCGCCTTGTAGGCCACGTAGGGATAATTCTCGATCGCCGAGATCGACGCGATGGTGAGGATGACGCCGGAGCGCTGCGCGCGCATCACCGGCAGCGCGTGCTTGCAGGCCATGATGGCACCGCGAAGATTGATCGCGGCAATGCGATCGAATGCGGCTTCGGTGAAATCCGCCAGCACCGCGTCGCCGCCGGCGAGGCTGACCCCGACATTATAGTGAAGGATATCGATCCGGCCCCAGCGCCGCTTGGCATCCGCAACCATCGCCGCCAGCGCGGCTTCGTTGGTCACATCGGCTTCGAACGCGGCGCAGTCGCCGGGTGATTGCCGCGCCGCGGCAACGGTCTCTTCAGCCGAGGCCAGCTTGTTGTCGACCGCCAACACCCTGGCGCCTTCCTGCGCAAAGCGCAGCACCGTGGCGCGGCCATTGCCCATGCCCTCGCCCGGCGACTGGCCGGCGCCGATAACGATGGCCACTTTGTCCTGAAGACGCATGCGCCCCTCGGCTATGTATTTCGCCGCGCCGATCAGTGCCAATGCGGCGGATAGCCGGAGGTCTTTTCGGTGGCGGCGAGGAGCCGCAGCATCGCCGGCCATTCCAGCACGCCGTAAGGCCGCCGCGTGCCGGGCTGATAAAGATGCGCGGTGTGCGCCAGCACGTTCTCGCCCGGCATGGTCAGCTCGGTCCGCGCCGCCATGGCGTCGACCTGCGAGCGGCACGACAGTTCGAGCTGATACATCGTATTGAAGGCTTGCTGGATGGTGGCGCCGCAGGTGAGCAGGCCGTGATTGCGCATCACCAGCGCATCATGCGGACCGAGATCGTCGACGATCCGCTCGCGCTCCTCGGTGTCGATCGCCGGGCCTTCATAGTCGTGATAGCCGATATGGCCGACGAAGCGGATCGAGGTCTGCGACAGCGGCAGCAGCCCGCATTGCATCGCCGAGACCGCCATGCCGGCGCGGGTATGGGTGTGCAGCACGCAGGCGACGTCGGTGCGCGCCTTATGGATCGCGCCGTGGATCACGTAGCCGGAAACGTTGATGCCGTAGTCGGTATCCGGCTTCGAGATGATGTTGCCCTCGACATCGATCTTCACCAGGCTCGACGCCGTGATTTCCTTGTAGAGCAGCCCGTAGAGATTGATCAGCAGTTGATCGGTGCCGGGAATACGCGCGGTGATGTGGTTGTAGACCAGGTCCGACATCGCATACTGGTCGACCAGCCGGTAGCAGGCGGCCAGATCGACCCTCGCCTGCCACTCTTGCGCCGACACGTCGTTACGGATTGACTTGAAATCGGTCGAGTAATTCACGGCGTTTCTCCCTATCCCGCAAAGATAGCTTTTAGGGGCGGTCATGTCAGCCAAGGATTCTGCAACACATTCGGCAAAGATCAGCGACGTTCTGCGCAACCATGTGAAGGAAAAGCTTGCCCGCGACGAGGTCGTGGCCTCGATGACGGTGCGGCTCGTTCGCGGCGTCGAGATCGCGCGGATTGCCAAGACCGCGGGCTTCGACAGCCTCTATGTGGACATGGAGCATTCGAGCTTCTCGCTCGAAAGCATGAGCCAGGTCTGCATTGCCGCGCTCGAAGTCGGCATCACGCCGTTCGTGCGCGTGCCCGGCGTCGCCGACGTGCAGCGCATCCTCGATGCCGGCGCGCTCGGCATCATCGCGCCCCATGTGCAATCGGCGGCGGAGGCGCGCGAGTATGTCAGGGCCGCGAAATATCCGCCGCTCGGCGACCGCTCCAACGCCGGCAACCTGCCGCACCTGCAATACCGCTCCTACCCCGCCGCCGAGGCCTATGCCGCCGTCGATGCCGCGACCATGGTCATCGTGCAGTTCGAGAGCGGACAAGCGATCGAGAACGCCGACGCGATCATGGCGATCGAAGGCGTCGACATGGTCCTGATCGGCACCAACGATCTGCTCGCCGACTACGGGCTGCCGGGCCAGTACGACCATCCGAAAGTCCACGAGGCCTATACCAGGACGCTCGCTGCCTGCCGCAAGCACGGCAAGCATCTCGCGGTCGGCGGCTTCGCCAGCCGCGCCGACCTTGCCGCGAAATATGTGCGCATGGGGGCGCGTTATGTTTCGACCGGTACCGATCTCGGCTTCCTGCTCTCGGCGTGCACGGCGAAGGCCAAGGAAGTCCACGACATGCCGGCGAAGTGACGTTATAAGAACGCGCGACAAAAGATTGGGGAAACGCCAATGGCGAAGTTCTGCGCAACGGCAATCGGCGGCATCCTGCTGGCGCTGGCCGCGTTCGCCACACCGGCAAGCGCCGATGATTATCCGAGCCGCACCATCCGGCTGATCATCCCGTTCGCGCCCGGCGGCAGCAATGACGTGGTCGGCCGCATCATCGCCAATCAGCTCGGCCAGGCGCTCGGCAAGCAGGTCTTCGTCGACAACCGGCCCGGCGCCGGCGGCGTGGTCGGCTCCGATCTCGCGGCCAAGGCCGATCCCGACGGCTACACGCTGCTCATCATCTCGATCGCGCATGCGGTCGACCCATGGCTCTACAAGGAGCCGTTCGATGCGGTGAAAAGCTTTGTGCCGGTCAGCATCATCGCCACCGGAACCAACGTGATCTCGGTGCATCCGAGCGTGCCGGTACACTCGGTGAAGGAACTGCTCGACCTCGCCAAGGAAAAACCCGGCGTGCTCAACTATGCCTCCGCCGGTATCGGCAGCTTCCAGCATTTGAGCGGTGAATTGTTCAAGCTGATGGCCGGCGTGAACATTCAGCACGTACCCTACAAGGGCGGCGGCCCGGCGATGCTTGCCGTCATTGCCGGCGAAGACCAGGTGATGTTCTCCTCCATCGTGCAGACGGTGCCGAGCATCCAGTCCGGACAGTTGCGGGCGCTGGCGACCGGCGGCGAAAAGCGCAGCCCGATCCTGCCGGACCTGCCGACCATCGCCGAATCCGGCGTGCCCGGCTACGTGGCGACCAACTGGTGGGGCATTGTCGCGCCGGCCGGCACGCCGCAGCCGATCGTCGACAAACTGCACGACACCATCGCCGGATTGCTGGATTCGGCGGACACCAAAAAATTCCTCGACAACGAAGGCGCCGCGCCGGTGCACATGAGCGCTGCCGAATTCGGCACATTCATCGCAGCAGAAATCAACAAATGGGGTCCGGTCGTCAAACAGGCCGGGATGAAGGCGGAATGACGCACCCCTTCACCTATCACTCCGATCCGATCCGTATCCGCTTCGGCGTGGGCTCCGCCGCCGCGCTCGGCGAAGAAGCTGACTTTCACAAAATGTCGCGGCTCCTGGTGCTGTGCTCGAAGTCGCGGCTCGCTTTCGCGCAGCGCGCCACCGCCTCGATTGCCGGCCGTGTCGTCGAATACTGCGACGCATCGGCGCCGAACATGCCGCGGGATGCTTTCGAGCGCGTGCTCGACGATATCCGGCGCACCAAGGTCGACGGCTTTGTCGTGGTCGGCGGCGGCTCGCCGATCGGGCTCGCCAAGGCGGCGGCGGTTGCGACGAAGATTCCCTACATGGCGGTGGTCACGACCTACTCGGGCTCGGAGATGGCGGCGCGCTGGCGGGTCGGCATTGCCGCCGACGCGATCTCCGGCGAAGGCGCCGATGCCCTCCCCGCGACCGCCGTTTACGATCCGGAACTGACGCTGGATCTGCCGGCGCGCACTTCGGCGGCGAGCGGCATGAACGCGGTCGCGCACGCCGTCGAAAGCCTCTACGGCATCGACACCAATCCCGTCGTGCAGACCATGGCCGAGGAAGCGATCCGCCTGCTCGGCGCCAATCTGCCGCGCATGATGCGGAATCCGCGCGACATCACCGCGCGCAGCAACGTGATGTATGGCGCCTGGCTCGCGGCAAATTTTCGCGCCGAGGTCGGGCTTGAACACGCGGTCGCGCAACGCGTACGGCAATGGTTCAATCTCGATCACGCGCATACCCACGCTATCGCCACACCCTACGCGATCGGTTTCAACGCCGTGGCCGCGCCGGAAGCGATGGATCGGATCAAACGCGCGCTGGGCGTGAACGATGCCGCGCGCGGGCTTTACGAGCTCAACGCAACGCTCGGATTGCCGACCGGACTGAAAGGCCTCGGCATGCGCGAGGACGACATCGACAAGGCGATCGACGTCGTCAGCAAGGTCAAGATCGACCACCCGCGGCCGGTGTCAAAAGCCGATCTCGCCGAAGTGATCCGCCAGGCCTATTACGGCGAGCCCCCGCGATTTTAAGAAGCGCCGTGCCATGACCTTCCTCCCATGACTTCCCTCCCATGACCTTCCAATGACCGCCGCGACCGCCGGATCAGGAATGAAATGGGTCGGCCGCGCCATCCGGCGGCTGGAAGATCCGGCTCTAGTACGCGGGCACGGGCATTTCACCGCCGACCTGCCTGCACAGCACTATCTGCGCATCGTCCGTAGCGCCGTCGCCTCCGGCCGTATCCTGCGGATCAATGCCCCTGATGGCGCGAACGTCATTCGCGCCGACCGATCTCGGCGCCGTACGGCCGATCCGGCCGATGCTGCACAAGTTCAATTACCAGCCGGTCGAACAGCCGATCCTGGCCGACCAATTCGTCCGCTTTGTCGGCGAGCCGATCGCCGCGGTGTTCGCCGCGACCAATGCCGCCGCCGAGGATCTCGCCGACGCGGTCGAGGTCGAGATCGAAGAACTGCCGGCGGTGGTCGATGCGCGCGAAGGCCTGAAAACCGGTGCGCCGCTGGTTCACGGCAAGATTCCCGGCAACACCGTGGTCGAGGGCCGCTTCAAGAGCGAAAACTTCGACGCCACTTTTGCCAAGGCGCACAAGGTCGTCCGCGCCACGCTCCGCTCGAACCGCCAGAACGCAACGCCGCTCGAAGCGCGCGCGGCGCACGCTGCCTATGACCTTTCCTCCGGCCGCGTGACGCTGACCTGCACGACGCAGATGCCGCATCTGGTCCGCACCGCGATTGCCGACGTGCTGCAATTTCCGGAAGCCGACCTGCGCGTCATCGCACCCGATGTCGGCGGCGGCTTCGGCCAGAAAATGTCGCTGCCGTCCGAATATGTCGTGCTGGTCTGGCTGGCGCGGCGGACGCGCAGCTCGGTCGCCTGGAGCGAGGATCGCAGGGAGAACCTGATTGCCAGCTTTCACAGCCGCGATCAGCACGTCGAGATCGAAGGCGCGTTCGACCGCGATGGCAAGCTGATCGCGCTGTCGGCCGACATCGCCGCCAATGTCGGGGCCTATTCGTGCTTTCCGACCACTTGCGGCGTCGAGCCGTTGATGGCGATGGCGGAATTGCCCGGACCTTACGATTTTCTCGCCTATTCGTGCGTGGCGCGCGGCGTCGCCACCCACACCTGCACCATGGCGCCCTATCGCGGCGTGTCGCGCCCGGTCATCACGCTGGCGATCGAACGGCTGATGGACAAGGCGGCGGCGGAGTTTGCGCTCAGCGCCGACGAAATCCGCCGGCGCAACCTGATCCGCAAGTTTCCGGCGAAGTCCGCGACCGGTCTTGTGTTCGATGAAGGCAGCTACGTCGAGACGCTCGACCAGGCCGTCGCGCACATCGGATTGGCGTCGTTTCGCAAACGCCAGCAGGACGGGCGCGCCCGCGGCCGCTATCTCGGCATCGGTTTCGCGACTTTTTCCGAGCGCACCGGCTACGGCAGCCCGGCTTTCGCGGCGCGCGGCATGGACATCACGCCGGGCTGGGAAACCGTGTCCGTCACCATGGACCCCTCGGGCCTGGTCGAAGCGCGGATCGGCGCCAGCCCCCACGGCCAGGGGCTCCGCACCACGCTCGCCCAGATCATTGCCGATCAGGTCGGCATCTCGCCGCAGCAGGTGCGTGTCGTGCACGGCGACACCGATCGCACGCCCTATGGCTGGGGCACTTTCGCCAGCCGCTCGCTGGTCATCTCCGGCGGCGCCACGTTCCTCGCCGCGCAAAAGATCCGCAACAAGCTCCTTGCCGCCGCCAGCCACGTGCTCGAAGCCTCGGCCGACGACATCGTCCTGGAAGACGGCAATGCCAAAGTCTCCGGCACCGACCGCACCGTTGCCATCGCGGCGCTGGCGCGCGCCGCCTATTTTCAGACCCATCAGTTCAAGGGCGACCTGACCGCGGGCTTGAGTGAAAGCGCCGACTACGACCCGCCCGGCACTTTCTCCAATGCCTGTCACGTCGCCATTGTCGAAGTCGATGTCGAAACCGGCCGCGTCACGCTGGAGAAATTTCTCGCCGTCGAAGACGCCGGCCGCATCATCAATCCGATGATCGCCGACGGCCAGGTGCATGGCGGCATTGCGCAAGGCATCGGCAACGCGCTGCTTGAGGAAATCGTCTACGACACGCTCGGCAACGTGCAGACCGCGACGCTCGCCGATTTCATGCCACCGACCGCACGCGACATTCCGCCGATCGAGTTGCACCATATCGAAACGCCGGCGGCGTCATCGATCACCGGCGCCAAAGGCCTCGGCGAAGGCGGCGCCATCGGCGCGCCCGGCGGCAGTCATCAACGCCGTCAACGACGCGCTGTCGCCATTCGGGATTTCGATCGATGAAATGCCGGCCACGCCGCAGCGCATCCGCGCCGCCTTGCGCGCCGCACGGCAGGCGTGACTTACGCTGGCCGCTCGCGCGCCGACATGATGGCGAGCCCCAGATAAATGGCGAGCAGCACAACCTCGAGGATCACGATCATCAGGCTGGCGCCGAACACGTTCGGGAAAAACAGCACCACCACCGCCATCGACACCACCGAGCCGAGCCACACCACCGCACCCCAGGCCGCCGCCAGCCAAAGGCCGACCGCGGCGACCAGGTCCAGCACCGCGAAGAACACCGTCGCCGCCTGCCATGACAGCGGGTGGGACTCAAAACCCTGATCCGGCCGCGCGCCGATGCCGCAAACCTGCGACCAGTGGTAAAGCCCCTTGAGCAGCGACACCGTCGCCATCAGCCGCAGAAACAGCACGAGATACTCGGTCCACGTGCCTGCGCTGCTCAGCGCTTTGCTCAAGCGCACCGGCTCGAGCATATCGCTCGGCCGCTTCGGTGGTTTATGGGATTGGTCACTCATGCCCTCCGAACCGAATAGAGCCGCCCCGTTTTTCCGTCAATGTTGGCCTGTAACAGGCCGTAAACGCTGTAAAAATGGCGCCGGCAAGACCAGTGGCGAGTTGGCCGCGAACCGGGTAAAAGGACTTTCGTCAGGAGCATCGTGAATGGCGATCAAATTCGGCCGCCCGCTGGAACGCAACCGGCTCGCGCCGGTGGAGGCCGAAAGGCCGGCGGAGAAGCTCGATCTGGCGATCCGCCCGCGCCGCAACCGCCGCGCCGAATGGACGCGGCGCATGGTGCGCGAGCACGTGCTCACCACCGACGATCTGATCTGGCCGCTGTTCATCGTCGACGGGATCAAGGTCAAGGCGCCGGTTGATTCCATGCCCGGTGTCGACCGCCTCTCCGTCGATGAGGCGGTGCGCGCGGCGGAACGTGCGGCGAAACTTTCGATCCCCTGCATCGCGCTGTTCCCCTACACCCAGCCGGAGCGGCGCGACGACGACGGCACCGAAGCGCTCAATCCGGACAACCTGATCTGCCGCGCCGTTCGCGCCATCAAGAAGGAACTGCCGGAGATCGGCGTGCTGTGCGACGTCGCGCTCGATCCTTACACCAGCCATGGCCACGACGGCCTGCTGCGCGACGGCGTGATCCTCAACGACGAAACCGTCGGCGTTCTGGTCAGGCAGGCCCTGATTCAGGCGGAAGCCGGCTGCGATATCATCGCACCGTCCGACATGATGGACGGCCGCGTCGGCGCGATCCGCTCCGGTCTTGACGCCGCGGGTTTCGGCGACGTCCAGATCATGGCCTACGCCGCCAAATATGCTTCGGCGTTTTACGGCCCGTTCCGCGATGCGGTCGGTTCCAGCGCCACGCTGTCCGGCGACAAGCGCACCTATCAGATGGATCCGGCGAATGCCGATGAAGCGTTGCGCGAAGTGGAACTCGATATCGCCGAAGGCGCCGACATGGTCATGGTCAAGCCGGGCCTGCCCTATCTCGACATCTTGCACCGCGTCAAAGCCGCATTCGGAATGCCGACATTCGCCTACCAAGTGTCGGGCGAGTATGCGATGATCATGGCCGCGGCAGCCAACGGCTGGCTTGATGGGGAAAAAGCGATGATGGAAAGCCTCATCGCGTTCAAGCGGGCCGGCGCCGACGGTGTGCTGACTTATTTCGCGGCACGGGTAGCGGAGAAATTGAACAAGGACGGCTCGTAACGGACCGTTCCGCCGGGGGTAATGGGTATGAGGCGGGGTGTCATGCGCGACTTCGACGACAATCCTCATTCGTATGGGCCGGTGTTGCGCCGGATAGCAATCCTGGCGGCCGTCATTGTCATGGTCCCGGTCATGCTGTGGACCATCACCAGCTTCATGCACACCTATGTTGCACAGCCGGTGATCGCGTCGTCCAAGCCGCTGTTGGCGCCGGCAACCACCGCTTCGATCAACACGGCGAACGCCAGCACTGCCGCGGCTACGGACAGCGGCGCGTTCTCGCAGCCACAGGCTCCGGTTGTTGAAGCGAGAGCCACAGCGACCGACAGCAACCCGCCGCCTGCCGCCAAAGTCGCGACACTGGCCACCTCGGACATGTCGCCGTCCATGACGCCTGGCGCGGCGCCGCAACCCTCGGCCAACAATGGCCCTGCACAGCCAGCCGTGGCAGCCGCCAACAGTCCAGCAACAGTCCGCTAGCAGTCAGCTAACAGTCCTTGGCCCGATCCGAACCAGGCCATCGGTGGACAGCAACTTCCTTCGCCGGCGGCCACCGACACGACCGATGACGCCCTGCCCGCTACGCCGCCACTGACCGGTCCGATCCCGCTGCCGCCGCACCGGCCGGCGGTCGTCGCTATGGCCGTGACCGGGGCGGTGCCGTTGCCGAGGGCCCGGCCGGCTGATGCCGGCACGCCTGCCGAAAGCGCACCCGACGGCAGCGGCAATTTCCTCACTCATCTGTTCGGGCAAACGCACTAACCGGGCGGTCCACCACCTCATCGACTTCGCTGCACAGCGGCCGTCACCGTGCTATCCAGCGTGGCTTGCGCCGCTGATTGGCCGGCGGCGCTTCGGGAGAGAAGAAAATGGCAACGGGTTGCAGGATTGCGATCGTCGGCGGCGGCCTCGCCGGAGTTGCGACCGCCAATGCACTGAAGACCTTCGGCATCAAGGCGCAACTTTACGAAGCCGCGCCTGCGCTCGGCGAGATCGGCGCCGCCGTCAACGTCAGCCCGCAAGCCGTCAAGGCGCTGCGCGCCATCGGCCGCGGCGAACAGGTCGCCGCGGTCGGCTATTCCTCGCCCGGTATCTACACCCGCAACATGCTGACCGGGGAATTCCTCGAGTTCAACGATCGCTTCAAGACCGGAGCGCAGTACGGCGCGCCCTACTACACCTTTCATCGCGCCGATCTCCTCGACGCGCTGGCAAGCGGTCTCGATCAAGGCGACATTCATCTCGGACACCGGCTCACCGGCATCGAAGAAAAACATGACTCGACCATCCTCTCGTTCGACAACGGCGCCCGCGTCGAGACGGAATATCTGATCGCCGCCGACGGCGTGCGCTCGGTGATCCGCCAGGCGCTCTACGGCGCGGACAATCCGACCTATACCGGTCAGATGGTCTGGCGTGCCTTGCTCGACAGCAAGGATGTCCCGGCAGAGCTGGTTGAACCGACCGGCCACGTCCAGTGGGTCGGGCCCGGCCGCCATCTCATCGCCTATTACATCCGCGCCAAAAAGAACCTGAACATCGTCACCCAGCAGGACACCGACAAATGGGTCGAGGAAGGCTGGTCGACCCGCGGCGATCCGGACGAAATGCGCGCGAGCTTTCCGAATTCCGAGCCGCGCCTCGAAAAATTGCTGAGCCTCGTCACCCAGTGCTCCAAATGGGGACTGTTCACCCGGCCGCTGACCCACAACTGGGGCCGCGGCCGCATCCAGCTGATCGGCGACGCCGCGCACGCCATGTTGCCGAATGCCGGGCAAGGCGCCTGCCAGGCGTTCGAAGACTCCTACATCCTCGGACGCTGGCTCGCCGAATGCAGCGATCCGGCCGAAGCCTTCGCCAATTTCCGCCGCGTCCGCATCCCGCGCGTCCACGGCGTGCAGCGGCTGTCGCTGTCCAACGCCCGCTTCAAGCACATGCACGACGCTACCGCGCAGAAGGAATCGATCACCGCCGGCACCGCCAGCGTGCACGGCAGTTCGCACTGGGTCTGGGGCTACGACCCGGTTGCCGAGTGGGACAAAGACCCTTCCGTTCCCGCCACCTACGCAGCGTAAGCGATCAAGCGGAGCCGGCTTCGTCACCACCACCGGCGCGCTTTCTTCATCCCGCCCCGCGATAGCGGGGATGGGGGGACCGCGCGTAGCGCGGTGGGAGGGGCGCTTGCCCCAACGCTTCTCCTGACGCCACAGAATTTTCTCCACCGCCCGCGCCCCCTCCACCACACTTCGTGTGGTCCCCCTCCCCCGCTATCGCGGGAGCGGATGAGTGACATCGTTTCCGCGATGCACCTGCATCCGAATTGTCAACGCGATCGAAAAGATTTTTGCCCCGAACGCACGTGAGGCATTTCCATTTGCTTCCCAAAAAAGGGAAGCGGAGCGCCGAATGGCGCACCGTGCCCGTTGCCAGGCACGGTTGGGGAAACTGCACCCGTTACCAGGTACAGCCGCGGCCCTTTTTACGGGGCCGCTCGCCTTTCGGCGCTCCTCTACGGTTTGACGGGAGTTGCCTCCCACCCCGGCTCGGGCCAGCGCTTCCTGGAAACGCCGGATCAAAGGCCAACGCGCCTCCCCGACGCCAGTGCAGCGAGCACCTCGCAGTCTGAACACGTGCCGGACGGGCATGATGCCCAGACCGTCTGCGAACAGAAGTGACTAGCCTCTATCCGCAGAAACCGCACCCGCTCCGCCAAAAGCCGTCCTGCAGTTGACGTCCCTCACGATGAGCGGGATGGACGGTATATGGCAATATCGGCGACAATTGTCAATAGTGAAGAGACGAAACAATTGGGGAACCCTTTGGTCTATCCCAAGGCTCATATTGACTGCTGCGTGCAAGCGTGCGGGCATAAACACAAACAGCTGCAATCGAGGGGGCCGTGGGGGCCAAGAAAGACCAGTTCAACGCGGCCGGTTCTGCGGCCGGATACATCTATCAAGTTCGGCTAGGTCTCGCCGAAGCGCTTCGTTTCGCATACGCGGATTCCGGAGTCGAAATCTCGATTGAGAAATTCGACGACGTGGCATTCGACCGAGAAGGATCCCCCTTCGAATTGTTGCAGGCCAAGCATCACGTTCAAAAAAAAAATTGGAGATTTGACGAACGCCAGCGCAGACCTTTGGAAAACGCTTCGGGTCTGGGCAGAAAGGGTGAAGGCTGATCCATCGCTGCCTAGTAGAGTTAGGTTCGTACTCCTCACTACGGGCTTTGCTCCGGAAGGAAGCACGGCCTCATTGTTGAGGCCAACCCTGAACGGCCAACGGCGCGATATCGAAGGTGCGCTGTCGATCTTGAATGGCGTTTGTGCGACGTCCCAGAATAAAGCGTTGGCTCCGGCTTTTGGAGCGTTTTCTGAACTAGCTCCCGAGATGCAAAGCTCGCTTCTAGGGACCATTGACGTGCTGGATCAAAGTCCAACTCTTCAAGACCTTGAAAAAGTTATCGAAGATCGACTTAGGATGATCGCACCCCGTGGAAAGGCGAATGTTGCGCGAGAGCAACTTGAAGGTTGGTGGTGGTCACGCGTCGCAAGGTCCCTTACCGATACATCCACGGCGCTCATATCGGTTCTGGAACTTGAAGCTCGTATTGATGACATCCGCGAAGTCTTGAAGCGTGACGCGCTTCCAATTCAGATCGACGAAGCTGAGCTTGATGACGATCAGCTGGAGGCGCTGGACGAAATGAAATTTGTTCAACAACTTCGGGTAATAAGGCTTGGTTCCGCGCGAATTGATTTGGCGAAGCGTGACTTTTATCGTGCCTCCACTCAACGGTCGCGGTGGACTCGTGAAAATCTCCTATTTGACGGCGAGGTAGGCCGTTTCGAGAAGACACTCATCGAGGAATGGGAGCCCCGTTTTCACAGTATGCGTGACAAGCTCGGCTCGAAACGGGAGTCGAAGGACGTTCAGCAGGCAGGACAAGAACTTTATTATTGGGTTGAGGCCGAAGCGCGCTTTCCTTTTCGAAATGTTCTGCAGAGATTTCTGAGCGTTGGATCCTTCAACATACTTGCCAACGACCTTCGCGTTGGCTGGCATCGCGATTTTCTTAAGAAACTTAGCAAGCGGGAGCAAAGTTAGCATGGCGCTGCTTGCCAAACGAAATTGGGACGTCCCTTGGGCCGGTCGCGCAAGAGAAGAAGCTGCTAATCTTAACCCGGCGTTCTGCGGTGAACTCTTGGCGCGCGCCGTCTCCGAATATCATCGGTTAAGAGAAATTCCGTTCCCCTATCCTCTGGCATTTCTTATCCTGCCGATTGCCTTGCACAAACGGACGCGAGACCTTCTACCGGGGCGATCGTCTACGGCATTCGTGGGATGGATCGCCGAAAACAGGCCATCTCTAGTTGAAATACCAGAACGCGTAATTCGGTTGATGCCGGTTACGCGAGAAGCACTGCTATTTGCTCTCCAGCACCACATTCTTCATTTTGAAAGGGGCGGCCTAGCCTCTGGCGTCAAGCGAATACCGGTTCGGGCGAAGCTCGATCACACAACAGACGATTCTGAAGAAGCCCGTCGGACAGCGTCGATGCTGGGTCGATGGTTTGCTGCACAGGGTTCTACGTCGTCGATCATGCAGGGTTTTGGGATTACGATATGAGCATTCAACTGAGAGCGGTCGTTATCTACTCCCACGACAATCAGAAACGCGTTGTCGGTTTTAAGCTCGGCACTCTAAACATCGTCACTGGCGCTTCGAAAACCGGAAAGTCGGCATTGTTGGATATCGTCGATTATTGCTGGGGGCGCGCGGAATGTACAATTGCCGAGGGTGAAATAAGAAAAAAGGTCTCTTGGTTCGCCATTCATTTGGACAACGCTGGAGAGGGCATCTTTATCTCTAGGCGAAATCCGGGTCCCGCCGGTCGCGCCAGCGATGAAATATATTTCGCACGGGGCGTCGAGAGCGTTCCAGAGGATTCGACGACGTTTGAGAAAAATATTACAGGGGATGGTCTACGCGCGCAGCTATCCGCAGTGTTGGGCATTGCCGAAAACATTCATGTCCCGCCGAATACCGCATCCCGCCCGCCTTTAGAGGCGTCTTCGCGACATGCGATCATCTTTTGTTTGCAAAACCAAGATGAGATAGCCAATCGTCGGTTTCTATTCCATCGACAAGGTGAACAGTTTTTTCCACCAGCCATACGAGATTCGCTTCCCTATTTCCTAGGCGCGGTGGATGAAGCCCATTTTTTAGCGCTGAAGCGATACCAGGACGTACGCGGTCGTCTAAAAAGGTATGAACGAGAGTATGAAGAGGTTCGTTCCGTCACAGAAGAGGCAACAACCACGGCGCAGACGCTTCTGGGGGAGGCACGTCGAAGCGGGCTTTTGGTCGCTGATATAGCGGCAACAGACGCTGCGGCGACGCTTGCTCAATTGAAGACCGCTGCAGAACCACGACCTATGGTGCTCGATATTATTGACGACCCTACGGCAGATCTTGAGCAGCTTGAAGAAAGACGAAGGCGTATTCGCAATGAGTTGGTAGATGCTCGCGATGAGATCTTTGAAGTCGAGCGTGCAAGCAGGGAAGCGACGGAATTTGAAAAGGAAACGCGCGAGCAAGAAGCACGGTTGGTCTCAATTGCATTGATATCGTCGGACGATGATTTGCCGTCTCATGTGTGTCCTGTTTGCGAAAGCCAGCTCCAAATACCTGTACCTTCCGTGGAGGAGATCAGAGCATCCCTCGCAGGAGTTGGCACGCAATTAGCTTCTGTGCGCAGGGACTCTCCGCGACTACAGGAGCGTGTTGCCGGACTAGAAGCGCGACGCGCCGAATTAGAGGAACAGTTACGTGTCGTCCAAAGGCAAATGGCACAGCGCATAGCCGACAACGAACGGTTACGGGTTCAGCAAAACCAGTTTGTAGAGCAAGCACGTGTCGCGGGCCGCATCGCCTACTATTTGGAAAGTGCTTCGACCGCCGCTCCGCAAAGCGACCTCAGCCAGATCATCAATCGCTTGCGTGCGGAGCTTGCGGAACTCGAAAAGGTCTTGGATGACGACGCCATGGAAAGTCGCTTAGATACCGCCCTCAATCTCGTGGGCCAAGAGCTCACGAGCTACGCGTCACAACTCTCCTTGGAGCATGGGAATAATCCACTTCGCCTGGATCGAAAGCACCTGACAGTCGTCGCCGATACTCTCAATGGACCTCTGACACTCGCTCAGATCGGTAGTGGTGAAAACTGGGTCGGCTACCACGTTGCCGCTCATTTAGCTTTGCACGACCTGTTCCGACGTCGGAACAGACCCGTTCCTGCCTTTCTCATGTTCGACCAGCCCTCTCAGGCTCATTATCCGCCGGAACAAGACAAAGATGGACGCATGGCTGGCTTACCAGATGAAGATCAGGCCGCGGTCCACAAGCTTTTCGAGGTTATCTACCGTTACTCTCAACGGATGAATTCCGCGATGCAAATTATCGTTTCCGACCACGTTGAGCTGCTGGATTCGTGGTTTCGCGATTTAATTGCGCAACGATGGCGCGATGGCATTGCCCTTGTTCCCGCTAATTGGCCCGAAAAATCGGTGACCTGATTAACGAACGTTGCGTCCGGCAAGCGAGCCGACAAGCGGATTCAGTGCCTTAGGGGCGACCGCGCCGATCCAGGCGGTGATGTTGAAACCCGGCAATCCGGCTTCGTCCAAGGTCGGGATATCGGGCGCGATGTGCGCGCAGTGCAGGCCGGTCTGGCCTATCGGATTGAGGCGGTTGTCGCCCACCTGCGGCATGATCGGCACGATGTCGCTGAACAACAGTTGCACTTCGCCGGCGATGGCGGCCATCAGGCTCGGCACGCCGCCGCGGTACGGCACGTGGGTGATCGAGATGCCGGCCATCTTGTTCAGCGTCGCGAGCGAAAGATGCGCGGTCGAACCGCTGCCGCTAGACCTTGGCGCCGCAGAATTTGACGACCTTCGCCCACTTCTCGGTTTCGTCGGCAATGAGCTTGCCGAAGTCGGCGGGAGTCCCCTGAATGATGTCGCCACCCATTTCGGAAAACCGCGTCCTGATGTTCTGATCGACGAGACCGCGGTTGATTTCCTTGTTGAGCAAATTCACTGCCTCGACCGGAGTGTCTTTGGGTGCGCCGATGCCGAACCACGCGCTTGATTCGAAGCCCGGCAGGAATTCGGCGACCGCAGGAATGCCCGGCACGTGCTCTGACCGCTGCGCCGAGGTTACCGCCAAAGCCCGCAGCTTGCCGTCTCTGACGAGTTCGCGAGCCGCGGCCGTGATCATGACCTGCACCTGTCCGGACAGCAGATCGTTCAGCGCCGCCGCCGCGCCGTGATAGGGTACGTGAGTCATGTTGATGCCGGACATCATCTTGAACAGTTCGCCTGCCAGATGGGGTGCCGTGCCGACTCCAGGAGAGGCGAAGCTGAGCTTGTTCGGGTTGGCTTTGGCGTAAGCAATCATTTCCGGGACGGTTGTGGCCGGAATCGATGGATGGACGACGACGATTTGGGGTTGGCGAACCATGCTCGCGATCGGCGCGATATCGCGCATGAAATTGAATTTGAGATCCTCGTAAAGGGTCGCGTTGATCGCAGCCGAGGCGGCAACCATGACAAGGGTGTAGCCGTCCGCTGGAGAGCGCACGACCATTTCAGTGCCGAGATTACTTCCGGCTCCGGGTCGATCCTCGATCACGAAGGGCTGCGGCAGGTGCTCCGACAGCCACTGGGCCATGACGCGACCGACGATATCGGTCAAATCGCCCGCCGCGGAACCGACGACAATTCGGACTGGCCGAGCGGGGTACGCCTCGGCGACTGCGATGCGGGAAACCGCGGGAAGCGCCACCGCACTGATTGCGACTTGAAGAAATCGCCGACGTGGAAGATTCATGTTTTTCTCCGGGTTCGGGAACGGGAATCTTCGCTCGATCGGCGGACTAGGAAGTCCGCTCTTCGACGCGGTCGAGTGCAAAGGCCCTGAAGATTGGCTCGTCGGTGATCGTGAAAAGGATCGCCTCGCCGTCGAGCACGTGATGCTGATGCCAAGTCCACGATGGAAGGGAAAACGTATCGTGCGGTCCCCAGGCCATCGTCTTTTCCCCGGCCACGGTCCGTCCGCGCCCTGAGACGACGTGCACCACGGTGTTCCAGGTGTGGCGGTGACGGCCAAACTGCGACCCAGCGACGAGACGATGCATGCGGCATTGCATGGTCGGCAGTGTCGTGCCGCCGTTGATCGGGTTGACGAATTCAAGCGTCGCGCCATCGCATGAATCCGCCTCTGCGAGCGGTATCTCTCTCAAGATGGCGAGCAACTCCACCGCGCTGTAATGAACCGGAACGCCAACTCGCGGTGAATGCGTACCTGCAGGGCGTGCCGGCCCAGTAATCCGACGTCCATGACCCTGGGGTCGAATGATCGCCTGACTGCGATCATTGAAAGCTTCGAAGAAGAGACCATTGAGCATGCGCACGAAGGGAAAATCGAGCACGTCGAGCCAGACGATCGGATTGCTCGAAAGATTTCCGTGGTCGTGCCAGGTTCCCTGGGGCGTCAGCACGAGATCGCCCGGTTGCAAGACATAACGTTCGCCGTCGACCGTCGTATATCCAGTGCTACCTTCGATGACGAACCGTAGCGCCGCAGCCGAATGCCGGTGAGCGCGCGCGACTTCGCCGGGTAGCACCATCTGGACCGAGGCTTGAATCGTTTCGGTCGTCGATCGCCACGGCAGCCCCGGCGTACAAAGTCTCAATGATCGACGCTCAGCGCCATCCTCAAGATTGACGACTTCGCTCGCCTTGAACAGGTTGTCGTAGATGTCCCTCCAGTGCCAGAGATATGCGTCCGCACGCGGCTTCGGTTGCGGCGGGCTGACACCAATGGTGGTCCAATAGCCTTCGATCGAAAGCTTCGCCAGCTCATCGTCGAACTGTTCGACTGTCGGCGGCGCTGTCCTGGTGACTGCCATTCCGTCCCTCCGTCTGTGGGGCCAGAGCATGCGATCGAATTCGATTGCGACGCTAGCCCGGGTCGGCTATCGAGCGTACCCTGGATTTCGCGCTAACCATATAGGTGGCCCCTATGGCGACGACAGCCATCCCGATGGAATGGGAAAAGCGGCTCGGCCGCCGACTTCGGGTGCGCGACCTCTACATCCTTTCGATTGTCGTCAAGACAGGAAGCATGGCCAAGGCCGCGCGAGAGCTTGCCATGTCTCAGCCCTCGGTGTCGGAGGCGATCGCCAATCTCGAACACCTGCTTGGCGTCCGTCTCGTCGACCGCAGCACACAGGGCGTTGTACCGACGGTGTACGCGGATGCGATCCTGAAACGAAGCGCGACAGTGTTCGACGAGCTGAAACAAGGCGTCAGGGACATCCAATTCCTGGCCGATCCGACATCAGGCGCAGTGGCGGTCGGCTACACCGACATGCTGGGGGCGATCGTTCCGACGATAGTCGAGCGTTTCACCGAACAATTTCCGCGCGTCGTCGTACGTGCGGAGCTTGTGCGCTCGCCCATTGTGGAGTCCCTGCCGGGACTTCGCGATCGAACCTTTGACCTCATCCTCGCAAGGCCGTCGCGCGATGAGGACCAAACGATGGAAGACATTCAGACGGATTTCCTGGTCGAAGACCCGATGATTGTTGTAGCCGGTACCCATGGCCCGTGGGCGCGGCGGCGAAAGGTCGACCTCGCGGACCTCATCGACACACCTTGGATTCTGCCTCCGCCTGACGGATTGACCCATAGGTTCGTTGCAGAGGCCTATAGGAAACAGGGTCTCGATCCTCCCGCGGTCACGTTGCTGAGCAGCACGATCGACTTGCGGGTGAGTTTGCTCGCCAGCGGCCGCTTTATCTCGGTCCTTCCAAGATCGATCTACCTGCGGGACCGGGTACGATTTGGGCTGAAAATGCTGTCGGTCGGTATACCGACTCGACCATGGCCGCTTACGGTCATGACGCTAAAGAATCGAACTCTGAGCCCAGTGATCGAACGTTTTATCGCTTGCGCGCATCAGGTTGCGAAGGCGATTTCTCCTTGAGATTTTCTCAGCCGAATGCGTGATGGCCATGCCAGCCGAGATGATTTTTCGTTGTGCCGGACGTTGGCTTCGGGTCAAAAGCTGATCCAGTCATGCGCTCAACCGCGAAGGGCGCAATCCTTCTCCGATCACCGCTCCCCCTCAACCTTCACCTCGCCGTCCTGCATGATCTGTTTCCAGCGTGGGATTTCCTTACGCAGGAGGCGCGGGAAAGGGTTTAAGCTGACCTGATGGCATGCCTGCCGAATGCACGTTCTTATGTGTCGCGGCCTAAGGAGTGACACAGGCGGTGTTCACGCACTGCGAAACCATTTCGACTTAATCCGCCGCATTGAGAACAGTCGCTGGAAGACCGTACCTCCGGTCTGACCCAGCACAATGAAGTAACCGAGCACCAACACTATTATCAACAGGCCCGGCCAGCCCCCCAGGTCGTAGGATGTTACTGGCTCACCGCTAATATCAGGCACTTCGGATTTATCACCGAAGATCTTGGACACAACGTATCCAAAACCGAGAAGCGCCACGGCGAAGTCGAGGACGCAGGCTACGCTACGTTTCCACATCGGTTGGGGCGGATCGTAGGTCGCCATCAAACCCTCCTGGTCCCCCTTGGTCGCGGCTCGCCCTTCCTGGGTTCGCCTGCAATCTTGGTGCCGGCGTCAGAATTGCCCACTCCCCCACTCACCGCTCCCCCTCAACTTTCACCTCACCGTCCTGCACGATCTGCTTCCAGCGCGGGATTTCCTTGCGCAGGAAGACGCCGAATTCTTCCGGCGTGCTGCCGATCGGATCGATGCCGATGGCCGAGAGCTGCCCGGCGAAGTCCGGGTCCTTGAGCGCGCGTCCGATTTCGCCATTGAGCTTTTTCACGATGTCGGCCGGCGTGCCCTTCGGGGCGACCGCGCCGATCCAGGCGGTGATGTTGAAACCCGGCAATCCGGATTCGTCCAAGGTCGGGATATCGGGCGCGATGTGCGCCCGGTGCAGGCCGGTCTGGCCGATCGGATTGAGGCGGTTGTCGCGCACTTGCGGCATGATCGGCACGATGTCGCTGAACACCAGTTGCACCTCGCCGGCGATGGCCGCCATCAGGCTCGGCACGCCGCCGCGATACGGCACGTGGGTGATCGAAATGCCGGCCATCTTGTTCAGCGTCGCGAGCGAAAGATGCGCGGTCGAACCGTTGCCGGACGTCCCGACGTTCAGCTTGCCCGGTTCGCTCCTGGCGAGCGCTATCAGCTCCTTGAGGTTCTTCACCGGCAGTTTCGGGTTCGCTGCAAGAACAAGCGCATTCTCGCCGGCCAGAATGATCGGCTCGAAATCGCGCAGCGGGTCATAGCCGAGCGACGGGTAGAGCGCGAGGTTGGTCGTCAGCGGCGAATTGGTCGACAGGAACAGCGTGTAGCCATCGGGCGCGGCCTTGGCGACAAACTCGGCGCCGACACTGCCGCCGGCGCCGGGGCGATTGAGGATCACCACCGGCTGCCCCCAGGCCGCGGTCAGCCGCGGAGCGAGCGCGCGCGCGAGCAGATCGACCGTACCGCCGGGCGTGTACGGAACGACGATCTCGATCGGATGATCGGGATATTCGGCGAGCGCAGGCGCCGCGCCACAGACGAGAGCGCCCGATAGCGCAATGGTAAAAGTCCGCATGATCCTCCCCCCAATTTTTTGCCGGCTGGTTTTTAACGTCCGGAAGCTCAGTGCCCCGCCGGAAGTCTTTGCAGGTAATTCTGCCACGGCCGATCGGCGTCGAAATTCTCAGTTGCATTGAATGCAAGTTCGGCCGCATCCATCGCGGTGATGTTCGGGCTGAGCGCCAGTGCCGCGCTTTGCGCCTGCGCATCGATGTGGGTGTAGAGCGTGCGCACCGTCGCTTCCCGCACCGAACGCCCGACCACCGTCTCGCCGTGGCCGCGCATCAGCACGACGGGATTGGCGCCGAGCTTCGCCGCCAGCGCATCGCCGAGGCCGGCATTGATCACCAGCATGCCGCGCTTCTCCTGGTCCTTGTTGGCGTCGCGCACTTCGAACAGCGGCGTCTCCGGCGGCAGGAAGCCGGCCTGGGCCACCACCGGCTTGAGCGAAATTCCAGTGAGCCCAAATGGGATCACGGCGAGATCGTGGGTGTGGATCACCGACTGCACGTCGCTGCGCGCCTTGTACACTTCGCAATGGATATAGCGCTCGCCGTTCAGCCGCGGCGCGTCCGGCGCAACCGGCTTGCAGTCGAGCCCGACCTCGACAATGTCGGCGCGCGAAACCAGCGCCGGCGGCATGGCGCGGGGCATGAAGAAGTGATCGGGATTTTTGACCGAGCGGGCGCTGATGTGCCCGAAACTGTCCAGAATGCCTTCGTTGGTCAGGATATGGCTCGCCGTGATGATGTCCGCAATCCGCGCCTCGTCCTGCTCGGCCGGTGAGCCGCTCTGCGCATGACCCGGCGCAGCCGGTCCGATCGCGACGGCAACAAACATTGCACAAATGGCGACCGCTTTTTGCATTGTCGAATCCCCCCGAGTGTACCGACGTTTTTTTAGCGTTATGGCATGTTCACTGCAAAGCAGCACCGCTCTCGATCCGCACTGGCCGGTAGCCTTCGTCCTCGAGCACGCGAAATATCTGCTCGGCATGGGCGCCGTCGCGCGTCTCGATCGTCACGTCAAGCTTGGCGCCCTTGGCCGGCACGTCGAGAAACAGCCGGTGGTGATCGACGCCGAGGATGTTGGCGCCGAGCTCGCCGAGCCGGCCCGCGATCTGGCCGAGAATGCCCGGGCGATCGGGAATGGTGAGACGGAACGACACGATGCGGTCGGCGCGTTCCAGCTCGCGCACCATGATGGAAGCCAGGATGCGCGGATCGATATTGCCGCCGCACAGGATCAGCCCGACCTTGCGGCCGGCGAAGGCCTCCGGCTTCGCCAGCATGGCCGCGAGCCCCGCGGCGCCGGCGCCCTCGGCCATGGCTTTCTGCAACGTGGCAAACGCGTTCACCGCACGCTCCAGCAGCGGCTCCTCGACCAAAATGATGTCGCTGACCAGTTTACGCACCAGTGGCAGGGTCAGCACGCCGACATTCTTCACCGCGATACCTTCGGCGAGCGTCGCGCCTTCGCACGGCAGATTGCCGTTGTGAATGGCGTTCCACATCGACGGATAGAGCGCACACTCGACGCCGACGATCTCGATGGAGGGTTTCTTTGCGCGCGCGGCGATGGCGTTGCCGGCGATCAGCCCGCCGCCGCCGATGGGAATGACGAGGGTATCGAGGTCCGGCACGTCTTCGAGCATTTCGAGTGCGATGGTGCCCTGGCCGGCGATGATGTGCGGATCGTCGTAAGGATGCACCCAGACCAGATTGCGCGCGGCGGCGATGGCCTCAGCGCGCCGCTGCGCTTCCGTCAGGGTCTCGCCGTCGAGCACCACGGTCGCGCCCAACGCCTCGGTGGCTTGAACCTTCACGAACGGCGTCGTCACCGGCATCACGATGGTCGCCGGAATGCCGAGGCGGCGGGCGTGATAGGCCACCGCCTGGGCGTGGTTGCCGGCCGACATGGCAATGACGCCGCGGCGGCGCTCGTCGGCGGTGAGCGCCGCAAGCTTCACGCAGGCACCCCGCTCCTTGAACGAGTTGGTGACCTGGAGATTTTCGTATTTGACGAACACGTCGGCGCCGGTCAGCGCCGACAGTTGCGGCGCCGCCAATAGCGGCGTGCGCAGCACATGACCCGCGATCACGCGCCGGGCCGCCTCGATGTCGGCAAGCGTCACCATGTTCCGAGCCTCTTGCATCGGCTGCCATGTTCCCCCATCTAGGAGCCGATTTAAACAGCCGTATCCGGCGTGTTGCGTCGTCATTTGAGGCCCGATCATGACCAATTCCGGCCCTGCCCAGATCGGTGTTTCGTTCGATACCAAGCCGTACGCCTACGATCCGGTTGCCAATCCGGAACTGTTCGAGGGCGTGCTATGGCGGCGGCTCATCGCCTTTATCATCGACCTCATCGTGCTGGCCGTTCCGCTGATCGTGGCGTCGATCGGCATTTTCGTGTTCGGCCTGATCACGCTCGGGCTCGGCTGGGGGCTGTTCCTGCTGCTGTCGCCGGCCTCGGTGATCTGGGCGCTGTTCTATTACGGCTACACGCTCGGCAGCAGCGCCTCCGCTACGCTCGGGATGCGCGCCATGGATCTGGAAATGCGCACCTGGTACGGCGGGCCGATGTATTTCCTGCTCGGCGCCGTGCACGCCGTCGTGTTCTGGATCAGCGTCAGCGTGTTGACGCCGTTCATTCTGGTGATCGGCCTGTTCAATAGCCGCAAACGGCTGCTGCACGATATGCTGGTCGGCGCCGTCCTGATCAATAATCCGGCCCGTGCTGCCGCATTGCGGCCGCGCGGCGTGCGCTGATTTGCGGGCGTTTTGCGAAGCCAACGACTTCCCGACGGCCTCAAACAAAAAAAGCAGAGGTTCTCTCGATCAACCAGTACGCTGCAACGCCGCCGATGGCATAGGCCGCGGTCAGGTCGAGCCGATTGACCAGGCGCCGGACCGATGCAGGCTGGAAGCGCAACGCCATGGCGCGGCGAAACAGTTCGCCCGCCGTCAAAATGGCCGCCACGAAGGCCAGTTGTCCGAGCTCAACCCCCAGATTAAAGAATAGAAGTGCGACGGGAATCGCATGATGCGGCAATCCCACCTCGGCAAGCGCGCCTGCAAAGCCGAAGCCGTGCAAAAGGCCGAAGCAGAATGCAATGAGCCATGGCCAGCGCGCCGCCAGTGACGTCGCCCCCCGCCGCGCATTAACGATCTCGACGGCGACCAGCACGATACTGAGCGCAATCGAAGCCTCGACCGGCGGCCCAGGAACATTGACCAAGCCCAGTGTCGCCGCCGCGAGCGTGATGCTGTGCGCAATGGTGAACGCCGTCACGGTGAGCGCCACGCGCCGCCAGTCGCGGACCAGGATCACCAGCGCCAGCACGAACAGCAAGTGATCGAATCCGAACAGGATATGTTCTATTCCGAGCCGCAGATACGTCGCGGCAACCTCGCCCGCACCGGGTGCGGCCTGGACGACGAATGTTGTCCTTGTCGGCGATAACCGTTCCGTCTGCGTCGCGCCACTCAGATTCTCGATCCGCACCAGCACGTCGGTCGTGGTGGCCGACAGGCCTTCGATCGAAATGGTCTGTCCGGCGAGGCCGCCGTTGCGGCTGATCGTGCGGCGTTCGGTATAGGCGCCGCTGTTGAACCCGGCTCGCGGAGGCATCACATCGTTCGTGCCTTCCGGCAATTTGACGTAGATCCCCAAGCGAAGGTCATCGCCCAGAGCCGGGATCTTGAACAGCAGACTATAGGTGTCGGACGCCGCCTGACGCAGCTCCAGATAGCCCGGCCGGATTTCGTCCGCCTGCGCTGAATATCCAGGCAGCGCGCTCAAAAGACCAACGAACACCGGGAGCCATTTCATCGCGCGCTCGCGGCCGCGGCGCTGGGCGGCGTCTCCACCACGATCTCATAGCGGTTCCGCAGCGACTGATAGAGCTTTTGCTCGGCTTCGATCTGGCGCGCGCTCTTCCACGCGCGCGCCACGGCGTCGCGGACGGCCGCGAGCTGTGGCAGGCCTCCCTTCAGGCGTTCATCGATGAAGACGAAATGCGTGCCGAAGCTCGACGCGATCGGCCCCTGCCAGCTGCCCGGGGGCATGACGGATAGCCGTTCAGCAAAGTCCGCGCCGAACGTGCGCACGATGTCGCCGCTCGACATCTCCCGAAATGCGTCGCCGAGCAGAAAGGCGTCACCGACCGCCGCCGTGTCCGTCGGGGCGTTTGTACGCACGAGCGACTCCGCAAGCCGTCTCACGTCGCCGTCCAACGCACTGCCGCGCCGTGTCGCGCTAAGAAAGATCTGGTGAAAGGTCAGCCGGTCCTCGGTGCGAAAGCGTTCCGGATTGGCTGCGAGGTAAGCCGCGAGCTGTTCGTCACTGGGCTCGGCGGCCGCCACGTCCTCGGCGAGGAACTCCATCTTCTGCCGCACGCGGCGGCGAATGACGAAGTCGTCGCGGTCCAGGCCCGCCGCCCGTCCCTCGCGATAAAAAACCTCGTCGCGGATATAATCCTCGACGAGGTTCTGCAACTCCTCTTCCGTCGGCGGGCGACGCCACGTGCGGGCAAAACGGTCCGCCAGGGTGGCGACGCGTGACGCCGAGATAACGATCTTCGCCGGTGTCTCGGCGCCGTTTTTCCCGACTATGCCGAAGAGACCGAAGAGGGCCGCCCCCAGCACAAGAAAATGCAGCAACGGCTCCCTCAGAAGAGGAAGCTTCAAGGCGTGTACCAGATCGGCGACGTATAGGCGCGCTCGGTCGTCGTCATCGGCACCTCGGCCGGCATCTTGATGCCGAAATATTTCGCGTCGTACGCGGTCCAGCGCGGCGTCGGGATTTCGATCACGCGGACGTAATAGAATGCCCGCAAGGCCGGATCGAAGTCCGGATCTTTCCAGACCGTGATCATCTCGCCGGCGCCGATCGTATTGGTCCAGGTCGCATTCGCGACATCGGCCGTGTTACCGACGGAAGCACGGGCACGGCCGTCGGCGTCGATCGTGCGGCCGCCGGAGACCGCGACATCGTAGGTGCGCTCCTGTGTGTTGCCGTCCTTGCCGAGCCAGCCCTTGATGACCTGGATGCGGTCGAGATTCGCACCGATCGGGTCTTTCAGAGCGGCAACCAGAAAGCTCGGCGATTTGCCCTGCGGCGCGGCGCTCATGTCGCCGCCCATCGGGACGCCCTTGGTGTAGCCGACGCGCGCCGGCAGGCGGTCGTTGGCGTCGCCCGGTACAAAATCCCATCCGCCGAAGAAGCGCACGACCATGCGCGGGCCGGTGGTCGCGTAGGTCTCGCGCCGTTTCATGGCGTCGAAGATCGCCTCACGGGTGTTCTCGGTCGCCCACACGGCGGCATAACCGGACGCCGTCGTCTCCCAGCCCATGATGACGGCCTTGTCGGTCTTGACGAAGGGGTGCGTTGCGCGGTCCGGGCTCGGTTCGGAGGACGACGTTTTGCCGAAGAAATTATCCTCCTCGACGGCGGCGAGGCCGGTATGCGCATCGGTGCTGCCGACCAAGCCGAACTTGTAGGGATTCACACCGAGTTCGGCTTCCATCTTGATTCCGTTCTTGAGCGCCGAACGCGCGTACTCGAACTCCAGCATCTCCGGTTTTTTCACTTCGGTGAGGTCGAGATTGCCCTTGTCCCAGCGCTCGAAGTTGGCGAACTCATCGTTCGGCGACAGAAACGGATGGGTCTCGCCGTCGCCCTTGATCTGGGTGACCTCGTAGAGCGGCTCCCAACGCACGCGGTTCTCGGCATATTCACGATCGATACGTTTGCCGGTGAACAACTCGATGATCGGGAACATGCGGCCGTTGCTCAGATTGCCGTTGTGAGCGAGCGCGAGGATTTCGGCGCCGGTCTTTTCTTCGACCATCGCCATCCACTTCCACAGATCGCGCGGATTGGGGCTTCCGAGCGGCGGCAGCGTCGTGTACGGCTCGACCAGGCTCGCCTTGGCACCGCCGTCGCGCCAGATAACGTTGCGATGAAGGTTGTTGCCGCCGTCGTTTGACGTCCACTCATAGCCGATGAAGGCGGTGAAACGGCCGGGCTCGTTCGCTTCTTCTGCCGCCTTGATCGTCTCGCGCCAGGCGCTGCGATAGGCGGGCGTGCCCGGAGTCGGGAAGCCCTTCGGCAGCTGGCCTCGGCCGAAGCTGGTGATGATGTCGACGGCGGCCTGCGCGCCTTTGCCGGAATTGATCTCGTCGTACCATTTGCGGCCCTGCGGCGTCGCCAGCAGGCCGGGATCGCCGCCCATCAGTTGCGGAAAAAAACCCATGCCGTCGGAGTGATCGGACACCACAAGGAAATCGAGCGGTCGCGAAAGCTTGGCGCGCTGTCCGCTGGACGCGATGACTTCCTCGCCCTTGGCAAAACGATACGCATCTTTCGGGCCGAGCCGCGCGCCAAACGCGCCCGCGTCCATCGAGTACGAAGTGTGCAGGTGAGTGTCGCCGAAGAACGGCCGGGTCGGGAAATTGCGTCCGGCATAGGGCGAGTAAGGTAGCTTGGCGGGAAACGCCTTCTCGGCCGCGTCCTTGTCGAGCGTGCCGACGTCGGTTGAGACGCCTTGCGCAGCAACCGCCCCGGCAAACACGCCGGCTGCGATAGCGCTCGCTAGCCCGCGCCAGGAGATGGCGAACAGAAGGGGCATCGTCAATTCCTCCTCTTTGGCCTCTCGACGTAAATGCTAGAAGTTCACTTGAACGGTTGGAACCCCGGACCCAGAATCCTGTATGCGGCCCATCATCACATCCAATACCGTCAAGGATTGGCGGTACTGCCACGACAACCGCAATGGTCATTCAATACCGAAGTCACCGAAATGAGATGTCCGCATTGGCCAATAGAGGATATCACAGATCGGAGAAAACGGGGATCAGCGATGGCTACGCTTGGCACGCACTGTTCGTATAAACCCCGGATCCGGCGATCGTGTGACATGGGTGTGTTTCGATCTCTCAAAAAGGTGCTGATTGCGCTGCTGACGGCTGCGGCTGTCGCGCTACCGGTGCATGCAGACACATTCCCGAGCAGGACGATCCGGATCATCGTGCCGTATGCGCCTGGCGGCAGCATCGATCTCACCGCGCGCGTCATCGCCAAGAACCTGCAGGAGAGTGTCGGCCAGCCCGTCATCGTCGAAAACAAACCGGGCGCCAACGGCGTCATCGGCATCGAAGACCTGATGCGCAGCGACCCCGACGGACACACGCTGATCATCCTTTCGGACAGCCCGGTCACGGTAAATCCGCACCTGACCAAGGTCAATTACGATCCGCTCACCGATCTCGCGCCGATCGGCAAGGTGGTCGACAGTCCGATCATCCTGGCCGCCAATCCAAAGGCGGGTATCGCGTCGATCCCCGACCTGGTCGCTGCGGCAAAGGCGAAGCCGCTGAACTACGCGGTCTCCTATATCGGCTCGTTTGCCTATTTCACCGCCGAACTGCTCAAGCACGACCTCGGCATATCGATGCAGGCCGTGCCCTATAAAGGCGGCGCGACGGTAGCGACCGCGATCGCGGCCGGAGAAGTGCCGGTTGGCATGCTCGACACCGCCGCCATCATGCCGATGATCGCCAACAAGCAGGCGATCCCCATCGGCATCACCGAGCCCGAGCGCGTGCGCACCATGCCCGACATACCAACGCTCCGCGAAGCAGGCGTGCCCAATTTCAGCGCCAGTTCATGGCTTGCGATATTTGCTCCGCGCGGTACGCCCGACGACCGGATCGCGAAGCTCAATATTGAAATCGCGAAGATCATGGCGAACCCGGACGCTGGAAAGGTCCTGCGGGCCGGAGGTTTGGAACCCAGCTCGAACACTCCCGCCGAGATGCGCCATATCATCGCGGCCGACTACGAGAAGTGGGGCCGGTTGATCGCCGCCACGGGCCTCAAGGCGGAATAACCCGCGCGGCACCGGTGTGGCGGACTTGAGATTCCTCCGGACGCGGGTCGATTTTGGGCTTTGACGGACGGCCGGTCTCGGGCGATCCTGTGTACCGGCTGGAGTCGCACGCCAGCCGCGATGCAATGCGAAAGACCAGTGACCCAGCACTCTCGCGATACGCCGCAATTCTACCTGACCGCACCGTCGCCCTGCCCGTATCTCGGCGGCAAGGAGGAGCGGAAAGTCTTTACCCATCTGGTCGGCGAGCGCGCGGGCGAGCTGAACAACATCCTGACCCACGGCGGCTTCCGCCGCAGCCAGTCGATCGCCTACCGGCCGGCCTGCGAGGGCTGCCGCGCCTGCGTTTCGGTTCGCGTCGTGGTCGACGATTTCCGCCCGAACCGCGGCATGCGCCGGATCGCCAAGCGCAACGCCGATATCGCCGCCGAAATGCGGGTCGCAGTCCCGACCTCGGAGCAGTATTCGATCTTCCGCGCCTATCTCGATTCACGGCACCGCGACGGCGGCATGGCCGACATGACTGTGCTCGACTACGCCATGATGGTCGAGGATAGCCACATCGAAACCCGCATCATCGAATACCGGCGGCGCGAAGCCGGCGGCAACGGCGTCAAGCGCAATGCCGGCGATCTTGTCGCCGTGGCGCTCACCGACGTGCTCGGCGACGGACTGTCGATGGTCTATTCGTTCTTCGAACCCGACGAAGCCAGCCGTTCGCTCGGCACGCTGATGGTGCTCGATCACATCGCGCGCGCGCAACGCATGGGGCTCGCCTACGTCTATCTCGGCTATTGGGTCGAGGGCTCGCGCAAGATGGATTACAAATGCCGCTTCCTGCCGCAGGAGCGGTTGATGCCGGACGGCTGGGCGCGGGTCGAACAAGAGCCTTGAGGCGCGCTACTCGCCGCCGTTGGTCTTATCGCTTGCCTTGCCCTTCATCGGCGCATCGTCGAACTTGTTGTTCTTCGGAAAAAGGTCCGGCTTGACGCGTCCGGCGTCACCGCGATTACCGCGCCAAGGTGCGAGCTCTTTCACCGTCATGGAGAACACGCGGCCCGCGGAGTTGATCCAGCTCAGGCCCTTCTCGACCTCGAAGGTCTTGATGTCGGACAAGCCGCCGTCCTTGTGGCGCTGCAAGCGCACGCCGCGCCCGCGATTCATCTCCGGCACCTGGTCGATTCCGAAGATCACCATCTTGCGGTTGTCGCCGATCGCGGCGACGAACTCGCCCTCCACCGGCGCCAGCGCCCGCGCCTCGTCCGGCGGCTTGACGTTGAGCACCTGCTTGCCCCTGCGCGTATTGCCGAGGCACTCGTCCTCCGGCACCACGAAACCCCTGCCCGACTTGCTCGCGACCAGTATTTTCCGGCCGCCCTGGTAGCGGAACACGGTTACGATGTCGGCCTGATCGAGGTCGGCGTACATCCGGATCGGCTCGCCATGACCGCGGCCGCCCGGCAGCTTTGCCGCGTCGATGGTGTAGAACCGGCCGTTGGTGGCAAACACCAGGAGCTTCGACGTCGTTTCCGCAAAGAACGCCAGCTTGAAACCGTCGTCGGTTTTGAACGCGAGGCTGGAAAGGTCGGATGACTGACCGCGCAGCGCGCGGATCCAGCCTTTCTCCGAAACCACGACCGTGATCGGCTCGCGCTCGACCAGCGCCTCTTCGATCGCGGCCTCGTCGTGCTCGGGAGCTTCGGCAAATGTGGTGCGACGTTTACCGAGCGGCGTCTTCGGCCCGAACGTATCGCGCACCTCGCGAACCTGATCTGCGATCTTCTTCCATTGTTGCTTTTCGGAACGCAGCAGCTCTTCAAGCGATTTCTTTTCCGCCCGGAGTTCTTTGTCCTCCTTGCGGATTTCCATCTCTTCAAGTTTGCGCAAATTGCGCAGCCGCATGTTGAGGATGGCTTCGGCCTGCACGTCCGTGAGCTTGAAAGTCTTGATCAGGACCGGCTTCGGCTCATCCTCGTTGCGGATGATTTTGATCACCTTGTCGAGGTTGAGATAGGCGATCAGATAGCCGCCCAGCACTTCGAGCCGGTGCTCGATCTGCGCCAGGCGGTATCGCGAACGCCGCAGCAACACATCGCGGCGATGGGCGAGCCACTCGGTCAGCACCTCGGCCAACCCAACGACCTTGGGGATGCGGCCGCGGATCAGCACGTTCATGTTCAGCGGCACGCGGTTCTCGAGTTCGGTGAGCTTGAACAGGCTCTCCATCAGCAGCGCCGGATCGACCGAACGCGAGCGCGGCTCGAGCACCAGACGCACGTCCTCGGCCAACTCGTCGCGCATGTCGGCCAGCAGCGGCAGCTTCTTCTCGTTCATCAGCTCGGCGATACGCTCGACGAGCCGCATTTTCTGCACCTGATACGGAATCTCGGTGACGACGATCTGATAGGTGCCGCGGCCGGTTTCTTCGGTGGTCCAGCGCGCCCGCACCCGGAACGAGCCGCGCCCGGTCGTGTAAGCCTCGGCAATCGTCTCGGCCGAGTCGACAACGATGCCGCCGGTCGGGAAATCCGGCCCCTGCACGTATTTCAGCAAGGTGCGGCTGCGCGCGTTCGGCTGGTCGATCAGGTAAAGCGCGGCGTCGCAAAGCTCGGCAATATTGTGCGGCGGAATCGCCGTCGCCATGCCGACCGCAATGCCTTGCGAGCCGTTGGCGAGCAAGTTCGGAAACGCGGCCGGCAGTACCACCGGTTCCTGCGTCGTGCCGTCGTAGCTCGGACGGAAATCGACGGCGTCTTCGTCGATGCCGTCGATCAGAAGCCGCGCGGCCTCGGTCAATCGCGCTTCGGTGTAGCGGTAGGCCGCAGCGTTATCGCCGTCGACGTTGCCGAAATTGCCCTGGCCGTCGACCAGCGGATAGCGCGAGGCGAAATCCTGCGCGAGCCGCACCAGCGCGTCATAGATCGCCTGGTCGCCGTGCGGATGGAAATTGCCCATCACATCGCCGACGATCTTTGCCGATTTCTTGAAGGTGCCGCCCGGATCGAGCCGTAACAGCCGCATGCCGTAAAGGATGCGGCGGTGCACCGGCTTTAGCCCGTCGCGCGCATCGGGCAGCGCGCGGTGCATGATGGTCGAGAGCGCGTAAGCGAGATAGCGCTCCTCAAGCGCCTCGCGCAACGCAATTTGCTGCACCCCTTCCGGGCTCGGGGGAATCACTTTCTTGTTCATATCCGCGTAGCGCTAGCGCGGTTACAGCCGTCGAACAAGGGACCAGTGCGTGCCCCGTAGGGCCATTTTTCTGCCTTCGATTGCAATGCCTTGCGGTAAAATTTTGCGAAACTGAATGAGTTGCCGGTTCGCCCGGCGAAAGATTTGGAGCCGTTCATGCGCAAAATCCCGATCATCGCGGCGGTACTCGCCGCCACCGCGGTTCCATCAGCCGCGGCACCCGGCGGCGATACACCGCGGAACGCCACACCGCTGACGCGGTTCGTGGTGGACAATATGTATGGCAACTACGGCTACGGTTTCGGCTTCGGCACCGGATACAACTACATCCCCGCCTGCCCGACCTACTATCATTACGACTGCTGGCACGACCCTTACGGCTACCGCCACTGCGGCTGCGTCCCTAACCGGTGGGAACTGTTCCGTTGAGCGTCCGGCTGATCGCGGTGACGAAATGCCCGCGCGCTTCCGGCACCGCGAGACCGCGCGGCGCAAATGCGTGACGGTCGAGAAAGAAACCGGTCAGCGTAAAGGCTTCCATCAGCGCCTCATTGGCGACGGGCTCCGCATCGTCGTGCAGGAATGCCGGCAGCCGCAGGAGTTTCTCGCGATAGGCCTCCCCCGCCGCGCGCGATACGGCGCGGCCGGAGCGCGGCGAAACGTAGATGAGATCGTCGGTCACCCCCGTCGCGGCGCAGGACGACAGGTCCAGGCCAAAACCAAGCTCGGCGAGGAAATCGAGCTCGAAGCGCGCGATCAGCGGCGCGAACGACCGCGGGTCGCCGATGCTGTCGAGGATCACGTTCAATTCGCCGTAAATGCCGGCGTGCGGTTCGCGCTCGGCCAGTAGCCGGCATAGCCCGGCAAGATGCGTCACTCCGTACACCGCGTAAGCGTCCGAGAGGAACGTCGCGGCGCGCAGATTAACGCCCTCGACAGTGTAAAGCCCGAGATGCTCATCGAGCCTGGCCCGCCATGTCGCCCGCAGCGAATTGCCCGGCTGGAGCACGCCGCGCAGCCGTGTCCCGGCGCCGCCGCGCACCAACCCGAGATGCCGACCGCGCTCGGCCGTCATCAATTCAAGGATGACGCTGGTCTCGCCATGCCGCTTGACGCCGAGCACGATGCCTTCGTCGGTCCACTGCATGGGTCATATCTAGTACGGCCGTCATCATCCGCGAAGGCGGATGATCCGGTAAACACAGCTATCCGTCGTGAGTACTGGATGCCCCGCCTGAGCCTATCATCGGGACGCGCGACTGGTGCGGTCCCGTTGGCGGAGCATGACACGCTATTCCTTCGGGAATTCCAGACCCATTTCCCGATAGCGCTCCGGGTCATCGCCCCAACCTTCACGGACTTTCACGAACAGGAACAGGTGCACCGCCTGCTCGATCGCTTCGGCGATATCCTTGCGCGCCGCAGCCCCGATGGCTTTGATGGTCTGGCCGCCTTTGCCGAGCACGATCTTGCGCTGGCTTTCGCGCTCCACATAGATCGTCTGCTCAATGCGAACGGCGCCGTCGCGCAGCTCTTTCCAGCTTTCGGTTTCGACCGTCGACTGATACGGCAGTTCCTGGTGCAGCCGCAGGAACAGCTTTTCGCGGGTGATTTCGGCGGCCAGCTGGCGCATCGGCGCGTCCGAGATCTGGTCTTCGGGATACAGCCACGGCCCGGCCGGCACATGGGCGGCAAGAAAATCCCTGATGTCGGCAACGCCGTCGCCCGACAAGGCCGAGACCATGAAGGTCGCCGCGAATTTGACCTGCGCGTTGAGCCGTTCCGCGAGCGTCAGCAGCGCCGGCTTGCCAACGAGATCGACCTTGTTGAGCACCAGCACTTTCAGTGGCCGGATTTCGCCCAACGTCTTCAGGATCGCCTCGTCGTCCTCGGCGAGCCCTTTCTTGGCATCGACCAGAAACGCGACGACGTCAGCATCCTGCGCGCTGCCCCATGCCGTCCCGACCATGGCGCGGTCGAGCCGCCGCCGCGGCGCGAAAATCCCCGGCGTGTCGACAAGGATGATCTGCGCGGCGCCGGCCATGACGATGCCGCGCATCAGCGCGCGCGTCGTCTGCACCTTCGGCGTGACGATCGAGACTTTGGAGCCGACCAGCGCATTGGTCAGCGTCGACTTTCCGGCGTTAGGCGCGCCGATCAGCGCCACAAAACCGCAGCGTTGTTCCGCCGGTTCGGCGATCCCGTCAGCTGTCACTTCTTCACTTTCACGCGTTCGCGCGTCAGCATCGCCGCTGCTGCCAATTGTTCTGCGGCGCGCTTGGAGCGGCCCGACCCTTCCGCCGGCGCGAGGTTCGGCAGCCGCACCTCGACACGGAATACCAGGCTATGGTCCGGGCCGCTGCGGCCGGTTTCTTGATAGACCGGCGTCGGCAAGCCTCGTCCCTGGGCCCACTCCTGCAATATGGTCTTGGGATCGCGTAGCGGCTGCGCGGTCGCCTGCATACGCACTTGCCAGAGCCTTTCGACCAGCGCCTCCGCCGCCGGATAGCCGCCGTCGAGATAGACGGCGCCGATCAGCGACTCGCAGACATCGGCCAGAATGGCCGGACGCTTGCGGGCGCCGGAATTGGCTTCCGATGAGCCAAGATGGATGGCCGAGCCAAGTTCGATGGAGACCGCAATCTCGGCGCAGGTTTCCTTGCGGACCAGATCGGCAAGCCGCCGCGACAGCTCGCCCTCGTCAGCCTTCGGGAACGAACGGTACAGCAAGTCGGAAATCACCAGCCCGAGCACATGATCGCCGAGAAACTCCAGGCGCTGGTAGGACGCCGTGCGGTTGCGCGAACCCTTCAACGCGGAAATGTGGGTGAGCGCGGCGTCACGCAGCGTCAGATCCTTGAAACGATAGCCTATGCGCTCTTCGAGCGCGGTGCCGCGGCGCCGGCGGCGCGGCTCCTTGCCGTCGGCGGCTTCTGCGGTTTGCGATGGCGTAGTGGCGGCGGGCTCTCCGGTAGCAGGTTCCCGGCCCGGCGCGGCCGGCTTTACTTTGGCCCGTCGAGTCATCTGACCAGAGTGAACAACCGGTTCCAGCGCACATCCCACGGCCAGCGCCAGATTTCCCAGGCGTGCGTGCCGTCCTTGATCGAAAAGAAAATGATCTGGGCGCGGCCGATGAGGTTTTCGGAGGGAACGTAGCCGACCTGGCTGAGCACACGGCTGTCGGTGGAGTTATCGCGGTTATCGCCCATCATGAAGTAATGGCCGGGCGGCACCGTGTAGACCGGGGTATTGTCGTAAAAGCCGTTGTCGGTGAGATCGAGCGTGTTGTAGCTGACGCCGTTGGGCATCGTCTCGCGATACTGCTTGACGCGCTGGACGACGCCGTCGTCGTCGGTGATGAAATCTTCGATGCGCTCGCGCTTGACCGGCTCGCCGTTGATGTTGAGGACGCCGTCGATCATCTGGATTTTATCGCCGGGCAGCCCGGTGACGCGCTTGATGTAGTCGATCGAGTCGTCCTTCGGCAGCCGGAACACCACGACGTCGCCGCGGTGCACATCGGAATTCATGATGCGGCCGGAGAAGATCGACGGCGAAAACGGGAATGAGTAATGCGTGTAGCCGTAGGAATATTTCGACACGAACAGATAATCGCCGACCAGAAGCGTCGGGATCATCGAGCCGGACGGAATGTTGAAAGGTTGAAACAGGAAGGTACGGATAACCAGTGCGATAATGAGGGCGTGGAATACGACGCGGACTGTTTCCGCCCAGCCGCTTTCCTTCTTTTTGGTTCCGGTCTGCACGCTCATCGGCCTCGTCCCGCGGTCCGCGCCCCCGCACTGCGACCTTGTAGCCGCTGAGTTCCCCATGCGCAATTGTGCGGGGAAATTCGCCGCGGGCTCTACCGTTCGTAATTAATCAGCAATTACAGTAGCTTGCAGGCGCCCTTCTGAACATGACGAATTTTTCATCGCAGCCATCCAGCACCATCAGGCACCGGCTACCGCGACCGCCGAAATGACCACAAAAGCATGCGCCATCGGTCCCTCATCGGTGATGGTCAGATCGATGCGCGCCTCGTAACCGGCCGGCGTGATCTTTTGCAGCCTGCGCCTGGCGCCGCCGGTGAGTTCGATCGTCGGACGGCCGGATGGCAGATTGACGACACCCATGTCGCGCCACCATACGCCGGCACGCAGCCCGGTGCCGAGCGCTTTCGCGCAGGCCTCCTTGGCGGCAAAGCGCTTGGCGTAGGTCTCGAAGCGGTTGCGGCGGCGATCCGCCAGCGTCCGCTCGACCGGCGTGAAAACCCGGTGCGTGAACCGGTCGTCGTGGCGCTCGATCACCTTGGCGATGCGCCGCGCGTCGCAGATATCCGAGCCGATACCGAGGATCATGACGCGCTGCCGGCGCGGCGGCCGCGATCCATTGCCGCGCGCATCGTGCGCACCACGGATTCGAGCCCGTCGAAGATCGCCTCGCCGATCATGAAATGCCCGATGTTCAATTCGGCGATTTCCGGCAATGCGGCGATCTTCTGCGCGGTAACGTAATCGAGGCCGTGGCCGGCGTGGACTTCGAGGCCGGCATCCCTCGCAAAGGCCGCGCCGCGTACGATGCGGTCAAACTCGGCAGCGGCCGCGGTCGCGTTGCCGGCGGCAAGCGCGTCGCACCATGCGCCGGTGTGAATCTCGATCACCGGAGCGTGCAGCGCCGCGGCGGCCTCGATCTGCGCCGGCTCGGCGGCGATGAACAGCGACACCCGAATACCGGCCTCGGCGAGCGCCGCCACCGCCGGCCGCAGGCTCTCGCGTTGCCCGGCGGCGTCGAGCCCGCCTTCGGTGGTGCGCTCCTGCCGCCGCTCCGGAACGATGCAGACGGCGTGCGGGCACACCTTGCGCGCGATCGCCACCATTTCCGCGGTCGCCGCCATTTCCATATTGAGCGGCTTGGTGAGGCGCTCCTTCAGCCGCGTAATATCGTCGTCGACGATATGACGGCGGTCTTCGCGCAAATGCGCCGTGATGCCGTCGGCGCCGGCGGCGATCGCGATCTCCGCCGCCTTGACCGGATCGGGATGGCGGCCGCCGCGCGCGTTCCGCACGGTCGCGACGTGATCGATATTGACGCCGAGGCGTATGAGTGAATTCGCAGCCATTTGATTTTGCCGCTCCCGCGGCCTAACCGCTCACGCGCTCGGCGCTGGCGACCACTTTCTTTGCGCGCAATTGCGAAATGATCGACGTGAGATGTTTGAGATTATAGACCGCAAGATCGATGGTCAGGTCGGTGAAGTCGGGCGACTGCCGGACCATGCGGATATTGTCGATATTGCCGTCGTGCTCGGCGATCACCTGGGTAATCTGCGCCAGCGTACCGGGCACGTTGACCGATTTGACCTCAAGCTGCGCCGGGAAACGCTGCGGCACGGTGTCGTCGATGTCCCAGCGCACGTCGAGCCATCGCTCGGGCTCGTCCTCGAACTGCTTTAGCGCCTCGGACTGGATCGGATAGATCGTGATCCCCTCGCCCGGCGTCATGATGCCGACGATACGGTCGCCGGGCACCGCGCCGCCGTCCGGCGCAAAACGCACCGGCAGGTCGGTATTGATGCCGCGGATCGGAATGGCGGCGCCGTTCTCGCCGCCGCCGGGCAGCTTGAACTTCATCGCCTTGCCCCAGGTGAGGCCAAACCAGCCGCTCTCCTCCTTCGGAGCAACCGGCGCGACGCGCTCGTCCTTGTAGTCGGGATACATCGCCCGCACGACGTCGGAGGCCCGCATCTCGCTGCGGCCGACCGCCGAAAACACGTCGTCGATCGAGGCGCGGGCAAGCCGATGCAGCGCGCCTTCGAGCTTCTCATCGGAATATTCGAACTTCGCGCGCTGGCAGAGCCGCTCCACGATGCGCCGGCCGAACTCCGAATACTGGTTGCGCACCGCCTCCCGCGTGGCGCGGCGGATCGCGGCGCGCGCTTTGCCGGTCACCACGATCGATTCCCAGGCCGCCGGCGGCGCGGTCTGCGCCTTGGACGTGAGGATCTGCACCTCGTCGCCGTTTTGCAGCGCCGAACTGAGCGGCCCGATCTTGCCGTTGATCTTGGCGCCGATCGCCATATTGCCGACGTCGGTATGCACGGCGTAGGCAAAATCGATCGGCGTCGCGCCGCGCGGCAGTGCGATCAGCTTGCCCTTCGGCGTGAAGGCGAACACCTGATCCTGAAACAGCTCAAGCTTGGTGTGCTCGAGGAATTCTTCCGGATTGGAGCCTTCCGCTAGCAGTTCGATGGTGCGGCGCAACCACGCATAAGCGTTCGACTCGCGCGACAGCATCTCGGTCGGCGAGCCGACGCTGTCCTTGTAGAGCGCATGCGCGGCGATGCCGTATTCGGCGATCTGCTGCATATCGCGGGTGCGCAGTTGCAGTTCGACGCGCTGCTTGCCGGGCCCGATCACCGTGGTGTGGATCGAGCGGTAATCGTTCTGCTTCGGCGTCGAAATGTAGTCCTTGAAACGGCCCGGCACGACCGGCCACGAGGTGTGAACGATGCCGAGCGCCTGATAGCACTCGGCGATGGTGCGGACGACGACGCGGAAGCCGAAAATGTCCGAAAGCTGCTCGAAGCCGACCGCCTTGCGCTCCATCTTGCGCCAGATCGAGTACGGGCGTTTGCGGCGGCCCAGAACCTTGACGTTGATGCCGCGGTCGCCGAGCTTTCGCGTCAGTTGCTCCTCGATCTCGCTGATCCAGCCACTCGACCGCTCCGCCAGCGCCTCGAGCCGCTCGGTGATCACCTTGTGCGCTTCCGGATTAAGCTCACGGAACGCCAGGTCCTCGAGCTCCTCGCGCATCGCGTGCATGCCCATCCGCGCGGCAAGCGGTGCGTAGATGTCGAGCGTCTCCTCGGCGGTGCGGCGGCGCGCCTCCGGCGGCCGGAATGCCAGCGTGCGCATATTGTGCAACCGGTCGGCGAGCTTGATCAGCAGCACCCGCACGTCGTCGGCAATCGCCAGCAGAAGCTTGCGCAGGTTCTCGGCCTGCTTGGCTTCCTTCGAGACGAGCTCGAGCCGCTTCAATTTGGTCAGGCCATCGACCAGCCGCCCGATGTCGTGGCCGAAAACGCGGTCGATCTCGGCGCGGGTGGCGTCGGTATCCTCGATCGTGTCGTGGAGCAGCGCCGCCGCGATGGTGGCGTCGTCGAGCTTCAGGTCGGTGAGGATCGCCGCCACTTCGAGCGGGTGCGAGAAATACGGATCGCCGGAGTCGCGCTGCTGTTCGCCGTGCGCCTTCATGGCGTAGACGTAGGCGCGGTTGAGCAGGTCCTCGTTCGCCGCCGGGTTGTATTGCTTGACGCGGTCGACCAGCTCGTACTGCCGCATCATCCGCGGTTTACGCGGCTTCGGCGCAACCTCTTCGGCGACTTTCGGGACCAGATTGGGGCCGCGCGAGACTGGCACCCGGGGTCGGGGCTGGTTCTGCATCCGCGGCAGGTCGATCGGCGAACGCGCCATGGTCTCTTGGCCATCCTCGGTCCTCGCACCGCCAACGAGAGTCGGCGAACGCGTCTTCACAAGGATATCATGACGCTTCGCCAGCGCCACAAGGCGAGCGAAGCGGCAAAGTCCCTGCAAACAGGGTCTTTACAGCGGCCCGATGCCAAATTTCTGGTTAACGGCTGCGGTTGAAGCCGCCGCGGGCTTACTCTTCGTCGTCGCCCACGTCGGGCTCGGGCTGAGCTTCCGGCGGCGTCAGACCCTCCAGGCCCTTGAGCAGCTCTTCCTCGCTCATGCGGTCGGTGGTGACGTCGGTATCGTCGACATCGGCGCCCGTTCCGGGCGCGCCGATCAGCGGCACCGCATCCGGCTCCGGCTCATCGACCTCGACATACTTCTGCAGCGAGTGGACCAGTTCTTCCTTGAGGTCTTCCGGCGATACGCCCTTTTCGGCGATTTCGCGCAGCGCGACGACCGGGTTCTTGTCGTTATCGCGCTCGACGGTGATCTGGCTGCCGGACGAAATGGTGCGGGCGCGATGGCTCGCGAGGAGAACCAGGTCAAACCTGTTTTCGACCTTGTCGATGCAGTCTTCGACGGTGACACGGGCCATGGATAGAGCTCCTAAAAGCGGGTTCTGGACGGGTTCCCAGCGCCGGGGGCGGGAAAATGTCCATTAAAAATCTGGCACTTACGTACAGGCCCGGATGGCACAATTCAAGGGCAAATTGTACCCCGCAATTTTCCCTTGGCGGGCCCGCCTCGCTCTGTTACCCCAAATTCAAGGAGCGTATTTTTGCTGAGTTCCGAATTTCATTTTCCGGTTTCGCCGCGACGGCGTGCCGCAGTATTTTTGCCACGGTCTTCGCGCAAGTGTTCGTTAGCGATTTGCCCGTGCGATCGTACTTCACACGCTGAACGCTCCCACTGGCGGCAAACCGATTTAAATCCGCCGGACACGTCGAGCGCATTGACTTATCCGGTTTCATAACGCGAAGCAGTCACGAGAGACCTCATGTCGGTACAAAACGAGAAAATCGCGCTCTTTATCGACGGCGCCAACCTCTATGCCACCGCCAAATCGCTCGGCTTTGATATCGATTACAAGCGCCTGCTGCGTGAATTTCAGTCGCGCGGCTATCTGGTGCGGGCGTTCTATTACACCGCCGTGATCGAGGATCAGGAGTATTCGTCGATCCGGCCGTTGATCGATTGGCTCGACTACAACGGCTACACCGTCGTTACCAAGGCGACCAAGGAATTTGTCGACCAGACCGGCCGGCGCAAGGTCAAAGGCAACATGGACATCGAGCTCGCCGTCGACGCCATGGAGCTTGCCCCGCACATCGACCAGATGGTGCTGTTCTCGGGCGACGGCGACTTCCGTTCGCTGGTGGAGGCCGTGCAGCGGCGCGGCGTGCGGGTCACCGTCGTTTCCACGGTTTCGACCCAACCGCCGATGGTTGCCGACGAACTGCGCCGCCAGTGCGATCAATTCGTGGACATCGTCGAATTGCAGTCCAAGGTCGGCCGCGATCCCTCCGAGCGGCCGATGCGCGAGCCCCGGGAGCCGCGCGAAGGACGCGAGCCGCGGCAGCACACGCCGCAATTTTTGCAGCGGGCGGCGACCGCCCCGCGGCTTGACGCCGAAGCTGAAGACGAATTCGAAGACGACTGATTGCGCTAAAGGATTTCCGTCATGGCGCGCCCGAGCGGAATGCCCGGCCGCAATTGTCAACGGTGCCCTCGCCTCGTCGATTTTCGCGAAACCTGGCGGAAGCAGGAACCGCAATGGTTCAACGCGCCGGTCAACTCGTTCGGCACGGCCGATGCGCGATTGCTGATCGTCGGTCTTGCGCCCGGGTTGCGCGGCGCCAACCGCACGGGACGGCCGTTCACCGGCGATTACGCCGGCGACCTGCTCTACGCAACGTTGCTGAAATTCGGATTCGCCCGCGGCGAGTATCAGGCGCGCCCCGATGACGGCCTTGAACTGGTCGATTGCCGCATCACCAACGCGGTGCGCTGCGTGCCGCCGGAAAACAAGCCGACACCGCAGGAAATCATCACCTGCCGCGAATTCCTCGCCGCGACCGTCAAGGAGATGCCGAAGGTGCGCGCCGTGATCGCGCTCGGGCGGATTGCCCACGAGTCATTCGTCTCAGCCTGCGGCAAGCGCCGCGCCGAATATCCCTTCGGCCACGGCCGCGCCCACGCCATGGAGACGTGGACGCTGTTCGATAGCTATCACTGCTCGCGCTACAACACCAATACCGGCGTGCTGACGCCGCAGATGTTCCACGAGGTGTTCGCGCAAGTGCGCAAACACCTCGATGCCAAGGCGTAGCCGCCACCAGCCTAGTGGAAGATCGGCCTAGTGGAAGATCGACGTTTCGTAGTTGCCCGAGCCCATTTCGCTGCGCGGGAAAATACCGTGCTGCTCGATCCACTCGAACAACTCGTCGAAGGTCTGCTTCGAGTACGGCTCGAACACCAGCCGCTCGCCCGGACCCCAGCGCCGCGTATCCATCTGGTCGTGGAAGCGCTTCGGGAATTCCTGCTTGTAGTAGTGCGTGAACAGTTCCGGCCGCAGGTCGATGTCGCGCTGGGCGCGGCGCAGCGCCCGGAAATATTTGCGGACATCTTCCGGATCCGGCGTGCCGGAGACCATCGACGCCATCATGAAGGTGGTATCGATGACCTTGCGGAAGCCGAGTTGCTCGAGGAAGTAGTACGGGCCGCTGAACAGCGACGCCGCCGGCACCTTGCCGTCGATCAGACGTTCCATGCGGCTGAACAGCAAGCCGTCGTTGAACGACAGATTGATCTGATCGGACTTGAGGTACTGGTCGAGGCCCTGAATGGTCGCATAGTGGCTGCCGGACTGGTATCCGACCGAAATCGGCACGCCCGCAAGATCGGCGGGGGTCTTGATCGGCGAATCCGCCGCGACAAACACGCCGCAGGGCGAAACCGAGTAGGCATCGGCATAGAGCTTGCCGTGGCCGTTGGACGCCGCGACGTTCATCGTCCAGTGGCAGGCGCCGCTGACATTGCAGGTGCGGCCAGCCTCCAGCGTCTGATAGGCGCCGACCTTGTTGCCGATGTGATGGCCGCTGCCGCTGCTGGAATCCATGGTCTCGCGGAATTCGTAGTCGAGACCTTCGGCACCGAAGTAACCCTTTTCCTCGGCGACCCACTCGTGCAGCCGAAAGTGCGGCGCGACGACAAATTTCGACATCGGTTCTGACATGGGCTTCCTCCTCTTGGTTTGAATTGCCCCCACCGATAGCGCGGCGGCCTGAATTGATAATCGGGCCGGACCGAAATAGATTGTCCATGAATAGTTGACAATAGCGCACCTACCCTATGGATCGCTTTGAAAATGCTCGTGTTTTCACGACCGTGATCGAGGCCGGCGGCTTTACCGCAGCGGCCGAACGGCTCGGGCTGTCGCGCGCGGCAACCAGCAAGCATGTGCAACAGCTCGAGGAACGGCTTGGCGCCCGGCTCCTCGACCGCACCACGCGGCGGGTCAGCGTCACCGACGCCGGCCGCAGGTTCTACGAGCAATGCCGGCGCATCCTCGCCGAGCTCGACGAAGCCGAACGCTCGGCCGGCGAATTGCATAACGAGCCGCGCGGCGAATTGCGGGTGATCGCGCCGACAAATTTTGGACTGACCGACATCGGCACCGCGATCACCGACCTGATCGCCGAATATCCGCGGTTGCGCGTCAATCTGAGCATGAACGATCACGTCACCGATCCGATCGAGGCCGGCTATGACATTGCCATCAGCGTCGGCATGCCGCGCGGCACCTCGTCAAGCCTGGTCGTGCGCAAGCTCAACACCGCGCGTCGCGTGCTCTGTGCCGCGCCGGACTATCTGGAGCGTCGCGGCACACCGCAGACGCCCGAAGACCTCACTGCGCATGATTGCCTGAGCTACAGCTACGTCGACGTCCCCGACGAGTGGCACCTTAGCGGCGCGGACGGTGAGCGCGTCGTGAAGGTCAGCGGACCGATCGTCACCAGCCACCGCCATGTGCTGCGGACCGCGGCGATGCGCGGCTTCGGCATTGCCTATGGCCCGCTCGACTTTTTCCGCGACGACCTTGATTCAGGAATGCTGCGCCGCGTGCTGCCGCACTATCAGCTTCCCGATGCGACGATCTATGCGGTTTATCCGGCGGCCCAGCAGCTATCGGCCAAAGTCAAAGTCTTCAACGATTTCATGGCGCGCCACTTCGCGGCGAGCGCGGTATTCCGCTGAAAGAACTTGCGATCACGCTCCGCGTGTCCGCAGCCAGGCGATGATCTCTTCGGCATTCTTGTCCGGCGGGAACACCGGATAGAACACTTTCACGATAATGCCGTCCTCGATGACCAGCGCCATCCGCGACAGCAGCGTCATTCCCGAGGTCACAAACAGCGGCAGATGCAGACTGCTGGCGAAATCAAGCTCCGCATCGGACAGGATCGCGAACGGCAGATGCAAACGGTCGGCCGCCTCGCGCTGATAGTCGGTATCCTGGGTCGACAGGCCAAAAACCTGCGACACGCCAAGCGACTTCAGGTCGGCGAAATGATCGCGAAAACCGCACGATTGCGGCGTGCAGCCGCGCGCGCCCGGAATGTCGTCCCAGCCCGGTGGCGCATCGACACCGGGAACGCCGGTACGCGGGTAGATGTAGAGCACCGTACGGCCTTTCAGCTTCGACAGGTTGATGCGGCTGCCGTCGGTCGCCGGCAGCGTCACATCGGGAAGCCGCACGCCAGGCAGATGTTTGGCGCGGCCGTCATCCTTCGGCGCCGGAATATCCGGCGGCAGGTGGGTTGGGTCGTGGGCGCCGGAGGCCTCTCGCGCGCTCATGTTGGGACTCCAGTGTAGGACATGAACTCCATCAGCGAACCGTCGGGATCGCGGAAATAGACACTGGTCCCCGGCCCTTTGGCGCCGAACCGCTGCATCGGACCGGCCTCAATACGAATACCGCAACGATCGAGGTGGGCGACAGCGTCTGCGATCGGCCCCATCCACTCGAAACACAGGTCGCTGTTGCCCGGCGCCACCGGCAACCGTGCGACTTCCGCCGGCGTCACGCCGGGACCATGCACGTTGAGCTGCTTGTCGCCGAACCGATATGCGTAACCCGCCGGCCTTGTCACAAGCTCGGCACCGAGCACCGTGGTGTAGAACGCGTTCGAACGCTGCCAGTCGGTGACGTGGATGACGCAGTGATCGAGTTTCGTCGGCGGCATCGTCCTACCCTTTTTGCCGCAACAGCCGGCCGCGCTCGCGCTGCCACGAGCGCTTCTTCTCGGTGTCGCGCTTGTCGTAAAGTTTTTTGCCGCGCGCCAAAGCCAGTTCGACTTTGGCCCGGCCGCGCTCGTTGAAATAGAGCTTCAGCGGCACCAGCGTCATGCCGTCCCGCTCGACCGCGCCGATCAGCTTGCTGATCTGACGCTTGTGCAGCAAGAGCTTTCGCGGCCGCTTCGGCGTGTGATTGAAGCGGTTGGCCTGCAGATATTCGGGGATATTGGAGTTGATCAGCCAAATCTCCCCGCCGCGCGCATCGGCGTAGGACTCGCCGATCGTCGCCTTGCCCTGGCGCAGCGATTTCACCTCGGTGCCGGTGAGCGCGAGGCCGGCCTCCATGGTCTCGTCGATGAAGTAGTTGAAACGCGCTTTTCGGTTGTCGGCGACAACGCGGGACTTGCGCTCAGGCTTGGACGCCATGCCGCCGTCCCGACCCTAGCGCGCTTTGAGCAGATCCCGGATTTCCGTGAGGAGTTGCTCTTCCTTGGACGGTCCGGGGGGAGCCGCCGGCGGCTCGGATTTCTTCATGCTGTTGATGCCCTTCACCGCCAGGAAAAGGGCGAACGCGATGATGATGAAGTTGATCACGAGCGTAACGAAATTGCCCCAGGCCAGTACCGCGCCCTGCTTTTTGGCGTCGACCAGCACTCCCGCCGTCACTTTCGACGACAGCGGGAGGAAGTAATTGGAGAAGTCCACGCCTCCGGTAACGGAACCGATGATCGGCATGATGAGGTCGGCGACCAGCGAATTGACGATCGCCCCGAACGCTGCGCCGATCACCACGGCGACCGCAAGATCGACCACGTTGCCGCGCATCGCGAATTTCTTGAATTCCTCGAGCATCGACCCCTCCTGGGCTTGTCCGACGACCCGTCGCGCCGCGTCGGCGGCCGCAGTACTCAGCTATCCGCCGGAAATGGCGCTCGTTAGTTTATCAAACCCGCGTGCACCATCGCCTCACGGACGACGGCCTGCGCCTTCTCGGACGCCGGCACCATCGGCAACCGGACGGTGTTGGAGCACTTGCCGAGCAGCGACAGCGCATATTTGACCGGCGCCGGGCTGGTTTCGACGAACAGGTTGAGATGCAGCGGCGCGAGCTTGTCCTGCAGTTTGACCGCGGCGGAATAATCGCCGCGCAGGCACGCCGCCTGGAACTCGGCACACAGCCGCGGCGCCACGTTCGAGGTCACCGAAATACAGCCGTGGCCGCCGTGGGCCATGAAGCCGAGCGCGGTAATGTCCTCGCCGGACAGCTGGTTGAAATCCTCGCCCAACCCCGCGCGCTGCTGCGTCACCCGCGTCATGTTCGCGGTCGCATCCTTCACACCGGCAATGTTCTTCAGCTCATAGAGCCGCTTCATGGTGTCGACCGACATGTCGATCACCGAACGCGCCGGGATATTGTAGATCAGGATCGGAATGCCGATCGCATCGTTGATCGCCTTGTAGTGCTGATAGAGCCCTTCCTGCGTCGGCTTGTTGTAGTAAGGCGTGACCACCAGCACCGCGTCGGCACCGGCCTTCTCGGCATGCTGGGCGAGGCTGACCGCTTCCCTGGTCGAGTTCGATCCGGCGCCGGCGACGACCGGCACCCGTCCGCGCGTCTGATCGACGCACCACTCGACGACCCGCTCATGCTCTTCGTGCGACAATGTCGGGCTTTCGCCGGTGGTGCCGACGGGCACGAGCCCGTTGGTGCCTTCGGCAATCTGCCAATCGACGAGGTCGCGGAACGCTTTCTCGTCAACCGACCCGTTCTTGAACGGGGTGACAAGAGCGGTAAACGAGCCTCGGAACTTGGTCTTGCCAGTCATGATCGATCCTCGGCGCAGTTATCCGGGCGTGCAGCCATCGGGTACGGCCATGCGCATAAATATCGGGTTGCGGGCTCTCTTAAAAGGGCCCAGTGGACGGAACACGCGCCAATGCCCCGGTTTTGCCGCGAAAAACGACGAGTATAAGCTGGCCGCACGGAATTTAGGGATTCGTCAATCTTGCCAGCCGAAGAGGTTCTCTTGAGCCACTGACGGCGGGTGCCGCGGTGGGGAGGGTCGAGCTGGTGAAGGCCTTTCGCCTGTTATTCGCACTGTCCGCCCTGACTCTCTCGGCGGGCAGCATCCATGCGGCGTCCGGCGATGCCGTGCCGGTGCCCGCTGCCAAGCCGGATACCCTGACAACCGGCAAACCAGCCCAGCAGAAGCCGCAAGAGAAACCGCAAGAGAAGCTGCAAGACCATAAGGCGTCCGAAAAGAAGGGCCCCGACAAGAAGGCCGCCGAGAAAAAGCCCGCCGAGAAAAAAACAGCCGGCAAGACGGCCGCGGAGCACAAGCCCGAGCCGAAAACCGTCGCCAAAAAAGGCGCCGCCCCGCTTGCGCTCAATCCCGCCGCGCACGGCCCCGCGACCACCGGCGCCAATCGAAGCAATGCCATTCGCGTCAACGCCTCACCCGGCCAGTTGCCTGGACGGCCTGTGCCCAAGCCGTCGTGGAAACCCGCGCCGGCCTTTGCCATGGCCGCAAGCTCGGCGACGTCGCCGCTGGATATCGCCGCGGTGAAGCAGGCCTTCGACCTGGCGCATCGCGGCCGCACCGACGACGCCACCAGCACCGAGAACTCGATTTCAGACCCGGTGGCGCGGAAGCTCGCCGAATGGCTGATCCTGCGCGCCGATGACACCGACGCCGACTTCTCGCGCTATTCGTCGTTCATCGCCGCCAATCCGAGCTGGCCCAGCATCGTGGCGCTGCGCCGGAAGGCGGAGTCGGTGCTGTGGCAGGACCGCACCGACGCTGCCACCGTGATTGCATTTTTCCGCAATGACCCGCCGCGCACCGCCAAGGGCAAGTTCGCCCTTGCCCGCGCCATGCTGACGCAGGGCAACACCGGAAACGCGCAACAGATCGTCAGCGAGTCCTGGCGCGATGACGCTTTCTCGCCGGACATCGAGGCGCAGGCCCGTGACGCGTTTGCCGGCCTGATCACGCCCGACGACGACAAGGTGCGGATGGATGCCCGGCTTTATGCCGAAGACGACGACGCCGGACTGCGCGCCGCCCAGCATCTCGATCCGGTTCAAGTCGCCATCGCCCGGGCCCGCGCCGCGGTCTTCAACAAGGACAACAACGCCAAGGCGCTGCTCGAAGCCGTGCCGGAGGCGGCGCGACAGGATGCCGGCTACATCTTCAGCCGCATCCAGTGGCTGCGCCGCCAGGACAAGATCGACGAGGCCGGCCGGTTGATGGCCGCGGCGCCGCGCGATCCGGCCTTGATCCGCGATGTCGATCAATGGTGGATCGAGCGGCGGCTGATCGCGCGCAAGCTGCTCGATCTCGGCGACGTCAAGCTGGCTTACGCGGTGGCGAACGACGCCGCCACGCCGAACAGCGAGAACTACCACGCCGAGCAGGAGTTCACCGCCGGCTGGATTGCGCTGCGCTTCCTGCGCGACCCGACGGCCGCTTTTGCGCACTTCGCTCGTATCGCCGAAGGCGTGTCGAATCCGATAACGCTGGGGCGCTCGTTCTATTGGCAAGGCCGCGCCGTGGAGGCCGCCGGCCGCGAGCAGGACGCGCGCGGCTATTACCAGACCGCGGCGCAATACCCCACCGCGTATTACGGCCAACTGGCGCGCGCTCGCCTCGGCCTCGATGAAGTGGCGCTCCGCCCACCGCCCTCGCCTCCAGCCGACCTCCACAACCTCGAGCTCGCCCGCGTGTTCGACATCCTCTACGCCATCGACGCACGCGACGTTGTTGCCTCGATGGCCGCGGACCTCGCCGACAAGGCCAGCGACGAGGCCGCGCTGGCGACGCTCGCTGAAATCGCAACCCGCCATGACGATGCGCGCACTACGCTGCTGATCGGCAAGATATCACTCGGCCGCGGCCTGCCGCTCGAGCACTACGCTTTCCCCGATTTCGGCGTGCCGCAGTTCCAGCAGATCGGCCCGCAGGTCGAACGCTGCGTGATCTTTTCGATCATCCGCCAGGAAAGCGCGTTCAATCCCAAGGTCGTCTCCAGCGCCAACGCGCTCGGTCTGATGCAGGTGACGCCTGCGGCGGGGCGTGACACCGCAAAGCGGTTCAACGTCACATTCGACCAGCGGCGCCTGTTGTCCGACGTCGCCTACAACGCCCAGCTTGGCAGCGCCGAACTCGGCAACGACATCGCCAGCTGGCGCGGCTCCTATATCCTGGCGTTCGTCGCCTATAACGCCGGTCCGCGGCGGGCCAAGGAATGGATCGAGCAATACGGCGATCCGCGCGACAGCAAGGTCGATCCGGTGGACTGGATCGAACGCATCCCGTTGTCGGAGACCCGCAATTACGTGCAGCGCATCCTGGAGAACATCCAGGTCTACCGCGCACGTTTCGACAACAACCCTCGCCTGCTGATCGAAGCCGACCTGCGCCGCGGCGGGTAGCAAGCGCGACAAATCAATTGCGAATTCATCCCCTATGGAGCAGAAAATGCGCGATCATAATCAAAACGATCCCGTTCAGGCCAAAAGCCAACAAGACTCTAGATGGCGCAAAGCCGCCCCGATGCCGCCTCTTGGATATATCCGGGTCCGATGTAAGCGCGACGTCAATTGAGCAAAAGCATCTTGCCACCGAAAAAACTTCAACAAAACGGCACCGCGCGCCAGCCCTGCTTCGGCCAAATCTCGTTTGGAGAGTTTCGGCCTCCGCGAGGCTCCTTGATCAGATAGAGGCGAGTTCGTCTTCTCTCATATAGTTCCTCAAGGAGGGGCGGCAGCAATGTCCGGATTCGATTTATCCGATGCTGGCAAGAGCATCTTCGTTACCGCCCAGGACGACCTTCGGCTTCACGTGCGCGATTATGACGCCCACATGGATTCCGCCTTGCCGGTGGTGTGCCTGCCGGGACTGACACGCACGGCCGCCGACTTCGAAACACTCGCGCCTGTGCTGGCGAATGACGGCGGGCGGCAGCGCCGCGTCATCGCGATCAACTCGCGCGGACGCGGACTGTCCGGTTACGACAAAAATCCGGAAAACTACAACGTCGCGGTCGAGCTCGCCGACGTCGTCACCGTTCTGACGGCGCTCGCCATGGGCCCCGCAGTTTTTTTCGGCAGTTCGCGTGGCGGAATTCTCACCATGCTGATGGGTGCGGCCAATCCCGCTGCCATTGCCGGCGTCGTGCTGCACGATATCGGTCCGGTGATCGAGCCAGCAGGGCTTGCCCGTATCAAGAGTTACGTCGGCAAGCTGCCGCAGCCGCGCAGCTTCGCCGATGGCGCCGAAATTTTGCGGCGGCTGTTCGGCGAACAATTTCCGAAGCTGCCGATGCAGGAGTGGCTCGTGGCGGCGCGACGGGCCTGGCACGAGGCCAATGGCGTGTTGCAGCCGACCTATGACGTTCGCATTGCCGAAACGCTGGCCGATGTCGACGTCAGCAAGCCGCTGCCGGCATTGTGGGAACAGTTCGATGCGCTGGCCGGCAAGCCGATCCTGGTCATTCGCGGCCGCAACTCCGATATCCTGTCAGCCGAAACAGTCACGGCGATGGCAGCGCGGCACCCGAACCTCGAGATCGTCGATGTGCCGGACCAGGGCCATGTTCCGGTTCTTGCGGGGGCCTTGAATACAAGGATCGCGCAATTCGTCGCCGCCTGCGAGCCCGCCCGCCAGGCCAAACCCGCCATCTAGCTTTGCCAAAAAGAAAAATCCCCGGCGGAGGACCGCCGGGGATTTCTGATTTCAAACCTTGATCAGACGATCAGGGCAGGAAGTCGCGGTGGGCGCGAATGGCGACCATCCAGTTGCTGCTGTTTCCAGCAACCGTGCTAACGCCAGAACCGGCAGGTGCATAACCACCGATCGCACCGGTCGACGTCGTGCCGCTTTGCAGCTTCTGATAGAGCACTTCCACGCCCAGGTAGAACGTCTTGGTGACGTCCCACTGCGTGCGCGAGCCGATGCCCCACGTCGACCAGTTGTTATTGCAGCCCGCCGTGGAAGCCGCTGCACCAACACCGCCAGTACCGAAGCCAGCCGTGGTGCACAACATCGCGTTGGCCGACGCGCCGTACTTCACCTGAGCGTAGGCGCCGTACACGTCGGAGTGCAATGCCGGCGTCCAGAAGTGCTCATAGCCGGCGTTGAAGCCAAAGGCCGAGGTCAACTGACAACCAGTGGTATTGGCGGCTGCAACAGTACCACCGTAGACGCAGTCGCTCAGCACGCCATAGGACTCTGATCCAGTGGTGCCGCCGCCATTCGCCACACCCCAATTGGTGTTCGGGGTGTTGAACAGGTAGCGAAGCGCGCCCTGCGTCACGTTCACCTGGGCTTGGAACCAGTCACCCTGGGTGATCATCGGCAGGTTGAGCTTCAGGCCTGCACCAACTGCCCAGCCCCACGCATCGGACGGATGCGCCAAGCTGGAGACAGACGGCGCACTAGTCGCCCCGGTGCCATAATACGAGGCGTTGACCTCATGGAGAGCACCCATGATCTGGGCACCGCCCCACGTCTGGTCGACGCGCAGGTTAGCGACGATGTCAGGCGCCTGCTGACCGCCATAAGCACCGGTACCCGGAGCAACCGAGCCAGATGCCGGAACGGCGTTACCGTTGGCCGTGAAGGTACCCGGATAAGCGCCCGGTGTAATCGAGCCGCAAGTCGGGGACGTCGTACCGCCGAAGGCAGCGCAGTTCGCGTTGATGATCTGCGTGGTGCGGCGGGCTTCCATCGCGATCGTTCCCGAGAAGCCACCACCGAATTGCGCGGTGTAGGCCCACGTGAACCAGCCGCCGTCACCAGTATCCGAAGCGGGCAGATATCCGCCGCGGTACTGCATGGCCGGCACCGAGTAGAAGTCATAGAACGACTGCGATAAACCAGCCGTCATGCCCGCCCACTGGACGAAGGCGCGGTTGGCGCTGTCCACGAGGTTGGCGACCTGAAGGCCGGCGTCGTTGGTGGCGAGACCGACGGCGATATAGCCGCGGACCGTGCCGTACTCCGTCTGGTTCCGAACGTCTGCGGTGATGTAACCGCGGGCGCGGAAGCCAACGTTGCTCGTAGTACGGTTATTAAGGTTGTTGTTCATCGGCCCCCAGGTGACGTTACCGTTGCCACCGTAGAACGCCTCAGCGCGGACCCAGCCGCCGACCTTAATGCACAGGTCGGTACCAGGCATATAGTAGAATCCTGCCCCGTAGAGGCTGCAGATCTTCACGTATTCGACCGGCTTGGCCTTGACGGGAAGATCAGCTGCTTGCCCCGCAGTTACCGCAACCAAACCGGCCGCGGAGCCGAGGAGGAGGCTTTTTACCATCTTCATATCGAACCTCCGATTGTTTGCCATGGGAGGGTTCCGTCTCGGCCGGGCTTGCACCCTAAAAAGAAGGTTCCCTTCAGTCCCCAACTTCTGCTTCGGTCTTCCAGCTTCCCCAAAACACCGAACCAGTTCGACTTGGGGTTCCCCCCTCTGTCGTACCGTCACCTTAGCTATCGAGTTCCGACACGCAATGAAGAACAGCACGTTTCACAGGCGCTCCCTGCCGTTTTCGGCAAGGTGTTGCGCAAAAAACACGCATTCGGCGAGCGCCTCCACAATCAAAGGGCCTCCGCAGAAAGAGAAATAACATCGTAAAAACAACGCGTTATATTACTTTCACAGAAGTGCAGCCGGAACCCGCAGGCAATTTCGGGGCATTTCCGCCGCATAATCATTGGGCCGCGAAGAGCGTCAATTCTGGGAAAAAAGCCCCGAAAACGCACCCCGGAGAATCACCGCTGGTCACGGTCGAGTTGCTGTCGATATCGGTTGCCGATATTTGCGAAAATGCCCGCCAAACCTGCACAATAACGTGCCTACGCCGTGGCCACTCATCGTATGACTCTTCGACGCTTTTCGGAGGAAAGACCGATCCGCAAGCTGCGCTTGGGAAAACTTGTCTGCCAGCGCAAGGAGCAGAAACGATAGTGGCGGAGAGGATGGGATTCGAACCCATGATACGGCTTTAGACCGTATAACGGTTTAGCAAACCGCCGCCTTCAGCCACTCGGCCACCTCTCCGATCGCAAAATTGCTGAAGCTGAACGCTTCTGCATCAAATACAGGACGCAATTCAAGCGTTTTTCCGGCATGTTACCGCATCGAAAACTATCATAATCAAGGCAATAGCTCGTTGTAACCGGCTGGGGCGTTATGAGACGGGAAGAAAAACAAACGTCGCGCGAATCCAGCACGACCGCAGTCGGCCCAGGTGTCAAAACCATGACGTCCGCAACGCCTGCCGAATTATTCAACGCAGCGGTGCGAGACCATCAGGCGGGCGCGCTTACAGACGCCGAGCGACGCTATCATCATCTTCTGGCAGCGTTTCCCGACCACGCCGACAGCCTGCAAAATCTGGGCCTGATCGCCCTGCAACGCGGTAACGCATCCGCGGCGACCGATCTCATTGCGAAAGCAATCCAGATCAACGACCGCGTCGCTGAGTATCACTACAACATGGCGCTGGCTTGCCGCGCGCTCGGCCGTACGGAGCAGGTCGCCACTCACCTCGAACAAGCGATCAAGCTGCGTGGCGATCATGTTCTTGCGCACGTCAATCTCGGCAATGTCCGGTGCGAGCAAGGTCGTCCCGACGAGGCTATTGCAAGCTATGAGCGCGCGATTGCGCTCGCGCCTCATTTTGCAACCGCGCACTCAAACTTGGCCAATCTATTGCTGGAGCAACGCCGATTTGACGAAGCGGCCCAGCATTTAAAACAGGCCATAGCTGCAGAGCCAAGGAACGCAGAAGCTCATGCCGCACTAGGCGCCGCCTTCGCCGCACGGTCCAATGCCCGTGATGCCATTATCCACTACAAGCAAGCTCTCGCTCTGCGACCTGATTATCCAGGAGTGCATGACGCGCTGGGCAAAGTTTACGCAGCGGCCGGCGAATTGGTTCTCGCCGTCGAAGCCGCTCAGCGAGCGCTGGAACTGCACGAAACCGACGAGACCCGGCAATCGTTTGCGCAATGCGTCCGGCTGGTCCGTTTTACGTCCGAGAACGAGGCGCTATGCAAACTTGTCTTGCGCGCCTTGAAAGAAGGCTGGGCGCGCCCGCGCGACCTGGTTGCGGTCAGCATTAGCGCCATCAAGCTCAACACCGCCGTAAGCAGCCTGATGGCACGCACAAATCTCACTTGGCCAAAGCGCCTGCCGGCAGAGGAAATGCTTGCATCGTCGGACAGCGCATCGTTAGCGCGCGACCAATTGCTGTGCGCATTGCTGGAGTCCGATCTGGCGTCCGATCTCCATCTTGAGCGCGTTCTGACCAACGTCCGCAATGCCATGCTGGCAAATCGCGATAGCAAGCCAGCTGAAGAGTTGCTGGATTTTTATTGCAACGTGGCGCAGCAGTGCTTCATCAATCAGTACATCTTTGCGGAAACGCCAGACGAAGCCGAACAGGCGCACCGACTGCGCGCATCCTTGCAACACGCTTTGGCTGCCGGCGAGCCCTGCCCGGTTCTTTGGCCTGTTATTGTCGGCGCTTATTTTCCGCTTCACGAGATACCGAACAGCAAAGCGTTGCTTGCGCGATCGTGGCCCGAAGCCGTCCACAAGCTCATAGTCCAGCAAGTTGAAGAACCGCTGGAAGAACAACGCGTCGCGGCGACCATGCCGGCGCTCACCGCAATTGGCGGTGAAGTATCGCGGGCGGTTCGTGAGCAGTACGAGAAAAACCCCTACCCTCGCTGGGTCAAGGCAGGTCCGCCAGTGCAGCCGGCTGTTCCGGTCGAAGCCGGTGCCACATCGGCTCCGGAGATTCTGATTGCCGGCTGCGGCACCGGCCTTTCCACTATCGAGCTGGCACGACAGGCCCACGACGCACGCGTTCTGGCGATCGATCTGAGTCTCGCGAGCCTCAGCTACGCCAAGCGAATGGCGCAGAAGCTTGGCGTCGCCAATGTCGAATTTGCGCTCGCCGACATCACGGAGCTTGGCGCGATAAGCCGAACATTCGACTTTATCGACGCTTCCGGCGTGTTGCATCACCTCGCCGACCCTTGGCACGGCTGGCGCCTGCTGCTGCGGATGCTTCGTCCCGGCGGGATCATGCAAGTGGGCCTTTACAGCGCGCTGGCGCGCCAGAACGTCGTCGCGGCGCGCGCACTGATCGCGGCGCGTGGCTACCCGGCCACACCGGAGGGCATCCGGCAGTGCCGGCAAGACATCGTCGTCAGCGACGATCCGTTGCTGAAATCCGTTGCGCAGTGGGCTGACTTTTTTTCAATGGACGAGTGCCGCGATCTCCTGTTCCACGTTCAGGAGCATCGGATCGGGCTGCCCGAAATTCGCACCTTCCTTGCGGAAAACGGCGCGCAATTTTCCGGGTTCATGCTCGATGCCGCCACCTTGCAGCGTTTCGCACAGCGATTTCCCGATCGCGCCAGCCTGCTCGACCTCGAATGCTGGCACCGCTTCGAAACCGAAGCGCCCGGCACCTTCAGCGGCATGTACAACTTCCGGATCCGCAAGCCTTAAGAGCCAGCGGCCGCAGACGCGTCGACGCTGGCTTGCTTCAGGCCGCCAGCGCCGGCGCGGCAAAGATCGCCGTTGCCGGTTGCTCGTGGCTGCCACGCAGCCAATCGCGTGCCGCACGCTGTGCAGTGGCAATCTCGGCATCCGACATCTGGCCGGCGACTTCGCGCCGCAGACGGATGGCCTCGGTGTTGCCTTTTACCGCGGCGAGATTGAACCACTTGTGCGCGGAGACGAGATCGATCGGCGCATCGCGGCCGACCGAATACATCATCCCGAGCTCGAACAGTATGTCCCCCGACACCGGCCCTTCACCGAGCGGCGCCACATTGCTGTCGAGAATTTCAAACCGAGCCATCGTGAACCCCCTGTCCCACGTTCTGTCTGCTTACGCGTCCCGTACGGCTTATTTTCCCCAGCCGATGAGCGGATAATCATCGGAAGATTTGAACGGTGGTTTAAGCAATGCGATGAATCGATTCTGAATTGCCGTGCCGGCTGGTGCGCTGGCCGAAACGCTGTGTTAAGCACGCCTGCGGGGTGCTTCGGCGGAAACCCAAGAAACCCCGTAGAACCGGGCATTTCCGCGCATACCGACTATGCTTTCAGCTTTACGAACGCAGGGAGACGAGATCGCGATGAAAACGTTTCGTTTAGCAGCCGCTGCGCTTTGCTTTTCGATGGTCACCGCTCCGGTATTTGCGGCCGACGCGTTAGGCACCTGGTACACCGCCGACAAGGACAGCCAGGTCCGCATCACCAATTGCGGCGGAGCGCTGTGTGGTGCCCTGATATGGCTCAAGGAACCGAACGATCCCGCCACCGGCCGTCCGAAGACCGACAAGAACAATGCCGACGCCAGCAAGCAGAACCGTCCATTGCTCGGCGTGCAGATCGTCCTCGGCATGAAACCGAGCGGCACGCCCGATCAGTGGTCAGGACAAGTCTATAACGCGTCCGATGGCAAGACTTACTCCGGCTCCTTCACCATGACCGGGCCCAGCACCGCGGAACTCAAAGGCTGCGTGATGGGCGTGATCTGCAAGTCGCAGACCTGGACGCGGGCCAACTGATCGGCCGGGCGAATAGTCCACCGGCCAAGTAACCAACCAAAACCATCCTGAATGCCGTTGGCATGGCCCCATGGGGGCCGAGACAGCGGAGCTTACCGGTCGTCAAATTCGCGTCGATGCCCGAATGGTCTGGCGACGCTACACGCCCAATTGCCGGCAACGCTTTTGGCTTCGGATGCGGGCAACAGCGACCGCTATACTCTGGCGGTCGAGGCGGCCTATCGAAAAATGTGGACCGATTACTGCCGAAACGCCGCCGTTCGCCTGATACACTACCCAAACCAATGTCAGCAGCCAGCGACAATCAAGACCTGCAAAAGGCCTATGCCCTGCACCAGCGCGGCAAGTTAGATGAAGCCGCGTCCCTATACCGCGACCTGCTTCGGCGGAACCCCAACAATTTTCAGGCACTGCACTTGCTCGGCCTCGTCGAAGCTGGACTTGGCAATCTCAGTCTTGCCAGCAATTTGATGGCGCGCTCGCTGTCAGCCGTACCGCCGAATGTGCAGTTCATCGAGAATTACGCTTCCGTACTGTTTCAGATGGCGGACTACAAGACCGCGCTGGAGGTTTCGCAAGAAGGTATTGCGCTGGACGGCCGGAACGTTGGGCTTGCTTATCTCAGTGCGATTTCGCTGCTCAAGCTTAATCGGTTCGATGAAGCGCTCGTGCAATTCGAAAAGGTGTTGTCGGTCCAGCCGGGCAATGCTGCGGCGCATAACGAACGCGGTTCGGTGTTGGCCGCACTCGATCGACACGAAGAGGCACTGCGTAGCGTCGAGAAGGCGCTGACGCTAGCGCCAAAGCAGCCTGAAGTGCTGCTCAATCTCGGCAATCTTTACGCCAAGCTCAAACGCTACGATGACGCCGTAGGTGTTTATGGGAAGGCAGTCGACGCGCGCCCGAGTCTGATCGACGCCTGGCTTGGCCTAGGCAATGTCCATCGCGCCTTGAAACATTTCGAGAGGGCCGTAGCGGCTTACGACAAGGCGCAGGCGCTTGATCCGAATGCCGCCGCCGTCTGGCTCGGACGAGGCAATGTATACTATGAGCAGAGACGCTACCGGGACGCGATTTCCGCTTATGACCGCGCACTCACGGTCAAATCCAGTCTTGTCGAAGCCTGGCTCGGCCGCGGCAACGCCAGTCTCTGCCTCTATCGGTTGGACGACGCGACTGCTGCGTTAGATGAAGCGATCCGATTGAAGCCAGATTTCGCCGACGCATGGCTTGGCCGCGCCAATGTGCTCCAAGAGCAAAAGCGTTACGACGAGTCTCTCGGTGCCTGCGAAAAGGCACTTGAACTCGACCCAAATTCCGCTGAGGCGTGGTGTTGCCGTGGTCTCAATTTCTTCGAGACGGTCCGGCTTCGTGAGGCCGTTGCCGCTTTTGACAAGGCGATCGCAATCAAGCCCGACCTGTCGGAAGCAATTTCGGCTCGCATCTTTGCGACCGACTTTCTTGATCAAGCGGGTTTCGAGGAACAACAGGCGGCGCGCAAAGTTTGGTGGAAGAATATCGGCGCGCCTGTCGCTACAAAGTCGTCGCTAGCGCAGCATCCAAATTCCAGAGAGTCCGGCCGGCCGCTTAGGATTGGCTATGTTTCTGCTGATTTCTGCGACCACTCGGCGGCGCTGGTATTTAAACCTGTGCTGGTCAAACATGACAAGACGCAATTCCAGATCACCTGTTACTCATCGACCCCCCGGGCAGACGCAATGACTGAAGAACTCCGCTCCACCGCCGACAGGTGGCGCGACGTCTTGCAAATGCCTGACGACGAACTCGCCCGCCTGATCGAACACGACCAAATCGACATCCTCGTCGACTTGTCCGGCCATTCGAAAGGCAACAGGCTTTCGATCTTTGCGAGAAAGCCCGCGCCCATCCAGGTCACTGCGTGGGGGCACGCCACCGGCACCGGCCTGCCGACAATCGACTACCTGTTTGCCGATCCGATTGCGTGCCCACAGGTAGCACGCCCTTTGTTTGCAGAAAAGATCTTCGATCTGCCGTGCAACAGCACGATAGAGCCGCTGGTGCCGACTCCGGTTCCGACAGTACCGCCGATGTTGTCGAGGGGGTTTATTACCTTCGGCGTATTCAACCGCGCCAGCAAGGTAACCGACGAAGCGATTGCGCTTTGGGCCCGCATCCTGCGTGCGCTGCCGAATGCCAGGATCGTCTTCAAACACGGCGGTTTCGATGTCGCGGAGGCCCGCAGCGCGCTGCTCGCCAAATTCGCCGTGCACGGTATAGCATCGGGGTGCCTGCAATTCCGCGGTGGCAGTTCCCGAGACAAGCATCTCAGCGAATTCCGGGACATCGACATCTCGCTCGACCCATTCCCGACGAACGGCGGCGTCAGCACCTGGGAGTCGCTGCAAATGGGCGTGCCAGTGGTTGCGAAGCTCGGCAACAGCATCGCCAGCCGGAGCGGTGGCTCCATCGTCAGCGCAGTTGGGCTCGGCGAGTGGGTAGCCGAAGACGACGACGGCTACTTCACTATCGCGACCAAATTCGCATCGATGCCCAGGTACCTGGAGGCGTTACGACGAGAACTGCCGGCGAGGGTCGCCAACTCCGAGGCCGGCAATAACATGAAATACACCAGAGCCGTCGAGCAGGCGTATCGAGAGATGTGGATCAGTTATTGCCGCACCTGAGCGGCGAGGCGTCAACGCGCCCGCTGGCCGAATAGCCCGGCGCGCACCTTCGGATCGTTGACATCGACACGCGACGCCGCGTCGATCCGGATCGCGAAGGCGCGCTGGACCGTTGGCCGCGCGCGTATGGCATCCAGCCAGCGATTGAGATTGGGAAACATCGCAAGATCCTGGCCCTGCCGCTCGGCGAGGCGAACCCACCCGACACAAGCCATGTCGGCAATCGAGTACCGCCCCGCCAGGAATTCGCGCGTTGCGAGGCGCGCGTTCATGACGCCGTAGAGCCGGTTCACTTCGTCGGTATAACGCGCGATGGCGTAAGGAATCGGCTCGGGCGCATAACGGCGGAAGTGCACCGCCTGCCCGCCCATCGGGCCAAGTCCGGCCATTTGCCAGAACAGCCATTCGTCGACTGCAACGCGCGAACGCTCGTCGCGCGGATAGAACTTGCCGGTCTTGCGGCCGAGGTATTGCAGGATGGCGCCGGACTCGAATACCGAAATCGGCCGTTCGCCGGGCCCGTGCGGATCGACGATCGCCGGCATCCGGTTGTTTGGCGAGATCGCCAGGAACTCCGGCGCAAACTGCTCGCCACTGGAAATGTCGAGCGGGCGCACGACGTACGGCAGGCCGCACTCTTCGAGCATGATGGAGATTTTCCAGCCGTTCGGCGTCGGCCAGTAGTAAAGCTCGATCGGCTTGCGCCGAGGCGAAGGTTTTCTCCGGCCCCGCAGACGCTGCGCGGCGACAGCGCGCCGCTTCGGCCTGGAACGTCTCATGGCGTGTTCGGCGTGTCCCGCGGCAATAAAAAACGGCGCAATAAAAAACGGCGCCATGGAAGTGCTCCACGACGCCGATTCAAGTTTTGGGAGGACACCGCTACAAACCGAGGGCGACGGCGAGATGCCGGAGGATCAAATCCACCAGCGGTCCGCCAGGGTGAAGAGCGGTTGACCCGATCTCCGCAACTACCGCCGCGCTTGTCACACGACAGTGAAGCTTGACCCGCCGTCCCGCCGACGCCCTCGTCGGTCACCTGAGCCGGCGCGTCTCGGGAGATCATCGACCCACCCTCGACGTCAGCCGGCTCGTGTGACGCGACCTTCGACTTGGAGATCAAGCCGAAGGTCGATCGCGGCGTAGACTACTTCTTCTTCCGACGCTTCGCCGGTTTCTTCGCCTTAGCTTTCGCTTTTCTCTTCTTCGCCATTGCTGCCCTCCTAAGCTTGAGTGGATGGCGATTAACGCTGCAGTGCAGTCGCAAATCGACTTGCACTACATTCCGATTACTACAGACGAAAAAAAATAACAGTGACTCGACCTAATTTTGTGTGTAACTCGCGCCTCTCTCATCTTGAATGCGCACGCGCGTGCATCGGAAGCGAATCGGCGCCGCGAAAGTTTTTGCGTTCTGCACAAATTCGCGCGCGATTTTCGCGGCATCACAAAAGTACCGATAAAATAAGCACTTCCTCGCTGTCGTAATTTTTATCTTGGTTGCCGGCGCAAATGTCACGGTGTTTGCAGCGAGCCCCGTTGACGCATGAAAAACAGTCGCGACGGCGCAATTTCGCTGCGTCAAAATTTTTTTGCACTGAAAGCCAATTCAAGCGCCTTCGCGGGCCCGCCGAGGCGAAAAAACGAGCGAATCGGTGCGACCAATTCGCTTTTGCAGCCTCACCGGCGCGTGCGCCCGACACTCAAACGCGACACGCGAAGCGGGATTCGAGGTTCCAAATGTTGCGCGAGCATCGCCGGCGAAGCGCGGAATCGATCGCGGCGTAAACGTCTCTTTAGAGTCCGATCCGCTTCCTTAACAGATCGTTGACGGCTTGCGGGTTGGCCTTGCCGCCCGACGCCTTCATCACCTGACCGACAAACCAGCCGATCGCTTTCGGATTGCTCCTGGCGTCCGCAACCTTGTCCGGGTTCTTGGTGACGATGTCGTCGACGATCTTTTCGATTGCCGAAAGATCGGTCACCTGCTTCAGGCCGCGTTGTTCGACAATGGTTCGCGGATCGCCGCCTTCGGCCCAGACAATCTCGAACACATCCTTGGCGATCTTGCCGGAGATGGTACCGTCGCCGATCAGGTCGAGGATCGTGCCAAGCTGCGCCTCGCTCACAGGCGAAGCCGTAATGCTCTCGCCTTCCTTGTTAAGCCGTCCGCCAAGCTCGTTGATCACCCAATTGGCGGCAAGCTTGGCGTCGCGCCTGTCACGGCGGCTCGCGACAGCCTCGAAGTATTCGGCAGTCTCACGCTCGGCGGTCAGCACGTCGGCGTCATAACCGGACAGTCCGTACTCCCGGACGAACCGCGCCTTCTTGTCGTCAGGCAGTTCCGGCAGGTCCTTGCGCAGGTCCTCGACCAGCGACGGCGACAATTCGAGCGGGAGCAGGTCGGGATCGGGGAAGTAGCGATAGTCATGCGCCTCTTCCTTGGTGCGCATCGAGCGGGTTTCGCCCTTGTCGGGATCGAACAGCCGCGTCTCCTGTTCAATGGTGCCGCCGTCCTCGATGACCTCGATCTGGCGACGGGCCTCGTGCTCGATAGCCTGCCCGATGAAGCGGATCGAATTGACGTTCTTGATCTCGCAACGGGTGTTGAACGGCTCACCCGGCTTGCGCACCGAGACGTTCACGTCGGCGCGCAGACTGCCTTTCTCCATGTCGCCGTCGCAGGTGCCGAGGTACCGCAAAATGGCGCGCAGCTTCGCGACATAAGCCTTGGCCTCGTCGGCCGAGCGCAGATCCGGCTTCGACACGATCTCCATCAATGCCACGCCGGAGCGGTTGAGATCGACCAGCGACATCGCCGGGTTCTGATCGTGGATCGATTTGCCGGCGTCCTGTTCGAGATGCAGCCGCTCGATGCCGACACGGACAGTCTCACCGTCCGGCATATCGACGACGACTTCGCCCTCGCCCACGATCGGCGACTTGTACTGGCTGATCTGGTAGCCGGGCGGCAGGTCCGGATAAAAATAATTCTTCCGGTCGAACACCGACTTCAGATTGATCTTCGCTTTCAGTCCCAGCCCGGTGCGCACGGCTTGGCGTACGCACTCCTCGTTGATCACCGGCAACATTCCCGGCATCGCCGCATCGACCAGCGACACATGGGAGTTCGCCTCACCGCCGAATTCGGTCGAGGCGCCGGAAAACAGCTTGGCCTGCGACGTGACCTGGGCATGGACTTCCAGGCCGATGACGACTTCCCAGTCACCGGTCGCGCCTCGGATCAGCTTCGATTTGTTGGCAGATGCATTCATTGGCTTGGTTCGGGCCCGGTTCGCGAAACGGCTCGCGCGCGCTTTCCGCGCGGTCGCTTTGCCATATATATTGCGAAAAAACCATCAAGGGAGGACCAATATGAAACGCCTGCTCGCCGTGGTTTTCGTGCTGTTGAGCGCTTCGGCCTCCGCCCAGCAGACGGCGCCGCAAATCCCTTACAACTCGGTGCCGAATTTCCTCAAGCTGCCGACCGACCTGAACATGGGTGAGGCCTCGGGAGTCGCGGTCAACCCCAAGGGACATGTCTTCGTCTTTCACCGCGGCGGTTCGAGCCAAGGCCCGGCCTTCGCCAACACCGCGGCGCAGTTGTGGGAATTCGACTCCGACGGCCGGTTCCTGCGCGAGATCGGCAAGAACCTCTATGCTTGGTCGTTCGCCCATTACGTCCGCATCGACAAGGACGACAATATCTGGGCCGTCGACAAAGGCTCGGACATGATCATCCGCTTCAACCCGGAAGGCCGGGTGACGATGGTGATCGGCCGCAAGCAGGAAGCATCCGACGCCGAAACCAAGGCCTGGGAGCACCTCAAGCCGCCGCTACCTCCGCAGAACGGCCGCTTCCGGCAGCCGACCGACGTCACCTGGGACCCGGCCGGCGATATCTTCATCAGCGACGGCTACATCAACGCGCGCGTCGCCAAGCTGAGCAAGGACGGCGACTGGATCAAGTCGTTTGGCGAGCCGGGCAAGGGCCAGGGCCAGGGCCAGTTCAATACCGTTCACAGCATCGCCGCCGACGCCAAAGGCACCCTCTATGTCGCCGATCGCGGCAATCGCCGCATCCAGGTGTTCGACAGCGACGGCAACTTCCAGCGCGTCATCAGCATCGACATTCCTCCCGACCCCGATGCGCAGACGGCGATCGGCAATAAGCTCGAACTGACCAACTATCTGCAAAACGGCGGGACCCAGACACCGGGCGCGCCGTGGGCGCTCTGTATTACGCCGCCGCCGAACCAGGTGCTCTACGTCTCCGACGCCTTCCCCGGCCGGATTTACAAGCTGTCGCTCGATGGCAAGGTGCTCGGGATGCTCGGCCGCTCCGGCAAGCAGCTCAAGCAGTTCGGCTGGATTCACGAGATCGCCTGTCCGAACGAGAATACACTCTACGTTGCCGAAATCCTCAATTGGCGCGTGCAGAAGCTGATCCTGCATCCGGACCAAATGCAGAAGGCGAGCCGTTAACAAGAACGGCTGCAGACCGGAGAACCGCCAATGAAAAGGCTAGCGGCCCTCGTCCTACAGGCATTGACGCTGATCGCGGCCGCCGCCGGTCCATTGCGGGCGCAAGAGTGGCCGTCGCATCCGGTCAAGATCATCGTCGGCTTCTCGCCCGGCGGCAGCGCCGATCAATTCGGCCGCCTGATCGCTCAGGAGCTCTCGGAGGCGTTCAGCCAGCAATTCTTCATCGAGTACCATCAAGGCAGCAGCGGCACCATTGCCGCGGGCCTTACCGCGCGCGCGACGCCTGACGGCTACACGCTCATGATCGGCGGCTCCGGACCGCACATCACCAGCCCCGCCATCAATCCCAACATCGGCTACGACCCGCTCAAGGATTTTACCCATATCGCGATGATCGGCGCCGATGGCTTTGTGATGATCGGCAGTCCGGCGCTTGGCGCCAGGAATCTTGTCGACGTCGTCAGAATTGCAAAGCAGAAGCAGGGACCGCTGACCTTCTCGTCACCCGGACCCGGCTCGCTCGGCGAACTCTTGATGCTGCAATTCGGCCGCAAGGCCGGCATCGAACTCACCCATGTGCCGGCGCCGAATTCCGGGCTCATGGACGTCCTCGGCAGCCATATCGATATGGCGATGAGCGGCCTGCTGACATCGGGCGAACAGATCAAGGCCGGCAAGGTCTTCGCGCTCGGCGTTACCTCCACCGGGCGCAATCCGGTCTACACCGACATTCCGACTTTCATCGAACAAGGCTATCCAGACGTACATGGCGATACGTGGTTCTGGCTGACCGGCCCAAAGGGCCTGCCGCCGGACATCGTCGGGAAGCTGAACCAGCAGGTCAGATTGGCCTTGAAGAAGCCAAATGTCCGGGCGTATTTCCTGGACCACGCTTCGCTCGCCATGGATGTGGATGTCGCCGGCGTCAACAAGTTCCTGGCCGGAGAAGTGGCCTACTGGGGCGCCTTGGCCAAGGCCAACGGACTGACGGTACAATAGCAACGACAGGGAGTGCGATCATGGACGCCATCACCGACAAGGACAGCCTGGCGACGGAACTCGTGGAGCCGCGCGCGCGCATCGGCCTGATCATACCCTCGGTCAACCGCATGACCGAGCCACAGTTCAACCACTACGCGCCCGAGGGCCTCGGCGTTTATGTGGCGCGAGGCCGGGTTGCCGGAGAATTCAGCAAGTCGGTCGCCGATCTTACCGACGAGATTGCGCACGCCGCCAATACCCTCGCCGACGCCGGGCCCGACCTCATCGTGTTCCACTGCACCCACACCTCGATGAAAGAAGGCACCGATGGCGAGACACGCATCATCCGCCTGATCGAGAAGACCACCGGCATCAAGGCGCTCTCCACGTCGAGCCTGGTCAACGACGCGCTGCGGGTGCTTGGCTTGAAAAAGCTGGTTCTGCTCACGCCTTATATGTCGAACGACAACATCGTCGACTATCTCAACGCGGCGGGGATTGCGGTGGTGAGTGACGTCGCGCTCAAGTGCAAGACCGCGGCCGATTTCGAAGCCGTCACGCCGCAACAATGGCTCGAGCTTGCCCGCCAGAACGACACGCCCGAAGCCGACGGCATCTTCCTGAGCTGCACCAACACCACGCAGATCGAGGCGGTGACCGCGATCGAACAGGCACTCGGCAAGCCGGTGGTCAATAGCAATCAGGCCGTGCTCTGGGGCTGCCTCAAGCGGCTCAAGGACAAGCTCGGCGACAAGGCCGAAATTCCGGAGCTCGGCCGGCTGATGAGGGACCTTGATGCATGAGGTGACGGCTCATGTCCTGCGCGCGATCTCGTGTGCCGCGGTTCTGACCGCGCTCGCGCTCTATTCAGCCGCGCCGGCGCGCGCACAGGACAGCGACACCAGCAGCTACCCCAGCCGCCCGATTCACATCATCGTGCCGTTTCCGCCTGGTGGACCGACCGACGTCCTCTGCCGCATCATCGGCCAGGAAATGACGGCGTCGTGGGGCCAGGCCGTGGTGATTGAAAATCGGCCCGGCGCCGATACCGCGATCGGAGCCGAGCTCGTCGCCAAGGCCGATCCTGACGGGTACACGCTGCTTGCGGCGATGGACTCGACGATGGTCCTCAATCCGCTGGTGAAGAAAGAGCTGCCCTACGACCCGGCGCATGACTTTCAGCCGATCTCGCTTGGCGCCAAGAACATCTCGTTGCTCGAGGTGCGCGCCGATTCCAGCGCCAATAGCGTGCCGGATCTGATTGAACAGCTCAAAGCTAGGCCCGGGAAGCTCAACTTCGGCGCAGGCACCACCAACGGCAGGCTCGCCGCGCTGTTGTTCGCAAAGCTCACCAACACCGCATTCGCCATCATTCCCTATAAAGGCAGCACCGATACCGCCCAGGGACTGCTCACCGGCAGCATCGATTTCGCCATCGACGGCATGGCTTCGAGCTATCCGCTGGTCAGGACCGGCAAGTTCCGGGCGCTTGCCAAACTGAGCGAGCGGCCGCTCAGCCAATTGCCCGACCTGCCGCCGCTGGCCGAAGCCGCCGGCGTGCCTGAGCTCGGCGATATTTCGACTTGGATTGGTTTCTTTGCCCCCGCCGGAACGTCGAGCGAGATCGTCGGCAAATTGCAGCACTTCATCGCCACGATTTATGCCGACCCGATCGTGGCAAAGCACCTCGACGACGCCGGAATTATTCCGGTCTCGAGCACGCCGGGCGAACTCGCCGCCTACGTCCGCAGTGAAACCGAACGCTGGGGCAAGGTGCTCCACGAAAGCAGCTTTATCGCCGAATAATAGCCGGCAGTTTCAGTAGGCTGCGGCGAGAATCTCGCGCACCGCCTCAGCTGTAGCCAGCCGTGGCGCCGTGATCTTTCCGGCGGCGACCTCGCTTGCAACAAAGTCTGTCTTTGCCTTGTCGAACCCGATCTCGCGGAGCCGCTCCGGGATCGGGAATTTGCGCAGCATCGTTGCGATAGCGTCGGCGGGATCGCCGCTGACCATCGCGTCTTCCAGCCGCGCTTTCGCTTCCGGTGCCGCCTCAAGATTGAAACGCATGACGTGCGGCAGAATGATCGCATGGGCCTCGGCGTGCGGCAGCCCGAGGCCACCGAGAACATGGGCGAGCTTGTGCTGGAGCGCAGTGCCGGAACTGAGAACGGTGCCGGCAAGCCAGGCCGCGATCAGGCAATCGGCCCGCGCCGGCTGGCTTGAACCGTCGGCAACGGCGACAGGCAGGCTTTGCCCGAAGCGGCGCATCGCTTCGCACGCCAGACCGACGGTGACCGGCGTGCGGCTATCGACCCACAGCGCCTCGACGCAATGCGCGATGGCATTCATGCCGCTGGCGGCGCTCACGGCCGCCGGCAAGCCGAGCGTCAAGTCGGGATCGTAGATAATGGTGCGCGGCACGACCTTGCTGTCGCGTCCGGTCATCTTCCGCTCGCCGTCGGTCATGCCGTAGATGGGCGTCGCCTCCGATCCGGAATAGGTCGTCGGCATCGCGATGATCGGCAGTCCGGTTTCCAGCGCAATCGCCTTGGCGAGCCCGATGGCTGAGCCGCCGCCGACAGCGACGATGCCATCGGCTTTCGTCTCACGCGCCGCCTTCAGGCCGGACTCCGCAACCGCTTTTGGAACGTGGATGACGGCCTGCGCATGCAGGCCCGCCGCGCGGGGGCTGAGGATCTCGCTGACTGTCCTGCCCAGCCGTTCGCCGCTGCCCGGTGTCGCGACCACCAGGGCGCGGCTGATTTTCAGCCGCTCGGCTTCATTTCCGGCTTGCGACAGCGCGCCGGAGGCGAAGACGACGCGTTGCGGCGGAACGTCGTGGGTGAAGGCGGCTTCCGCCTTCACTGACCTTCGCGCCAGATGCCGAGCGCTTCCTGTGCCGGCCGATCCGAGATCGAGAACAGCACCGACTCCTTCTCGGCATTGTGCTGGTAGCGTTTCCAGGACGGCACGACGAACACGTCCTGCGGTCCCCATTCGAGGACCTCGCCGTCAACCGTGGTGGTTCCCTTACCTTCGGCGCAGACGAAGATCATGCCGTCGGTCGAGCGATAAGGCTCGCCCTTGAAGCCCTTTGGCAACATCGCGAGGTAGGCGCCCATGGTCGGCAGCACCGAGCCGCCGGTCACCGGGTTGGCGTAGCGCACGCGCGCACCGTGGCGCTTGTCGATCTCGCCGGTCTGCATCATGCGTTCGACGATCGGACGGGTGCGCTTGTAGGTGTAGTTGATGACCGGCGTCCGGCCCATCGTCTTGGTGCCATCGGGCAGCACGCCCGAGCCATAGAAATTCAGCGAGTCGCCGTCCCCGCGCTTGGTCTCCTGCGTCGCATCGTCGAAGTGCTCGGCAAACGACGCTTCGTAGAAGTTGACTGCCGGGAAATCGAGCACGTCGAGCCACAGCATCGCCTTGTCCGACGTATTGCCGTGATCGTGCGGCGCCCAGTTGGCGGTGATGACGAAGTCGCCGGGCGACATGTAGGCCTTCTCGCCTTCGACCGCGGTGTAGGCCCCCTCGCCGTCCAGAACGAAACGGATGGCCGAAGAGACGTGGCGGTGGGCCGGAGCGACTTCACCCGGCAGGATCATCTGCACGCCGGCGAACATGGTGTTGGTCGCCTTCGACTCGCCGTGCAGGGCGGGATTTTCCAGGATCAGAACGCGGCGCTCGGCTTCCTCGGCGGTAATCAGGCCGCCGGATTCCATGACCAGCGATTTGACGTCGTCAAAGTGCCAGACATGCGGAACGCACCGGGTCACCGGCTCCTTGGTGACGACGTTCTTCATCACTTTCCAGAGCGGCGCCATGTCCTTCTTGCCGATGCGGTCGTAGAAGGCCTGCCGCATGGCCTCGATATTGTGTTTCGGATCGTGGGTCTCGGCCTTTGTCGCGATAGCAACCGCCATGGCATCCTCCATAAATCGAAAGCCGGTGATTTGGCCGCAATATAGTCAAAGCCAAGGCTAACGGAAATAGCGCGTAAACCGGCAAAAAGCGGGCCTGCCATGCGAACCGGCGGCCGGCATGACCGAATTAACCCGGCCGTCAGTTATTGGTGGCGCCGCCGTCCACGGCGATGGTCTGGCCGGTGACAAAATCGCTGTCGGCCGACGACAAAAAGACCATGGCGCCCAGCAGGTCTTCCGGATATTCGTCGCGCTTGAGCGCGCGCCGCATAATCGACGGCGCCTGCGAATGTTCAAGGTGTTGCGGGTTCTCCTTGATCACACTGTCGCTCAGCGTGAACCCCGGCGCGAGATTATTGACGCAGATATTGTACTCGCCGAGTTCGCGCGACACCGAACGCGTGAACGCCGTCACCGCGCCCTTCGAGGTCACGTAGTGCGCGAAATTCGGGATGCCGCGGGCGACGGTGCCGGAGCTGATATTGATGATCTTGCCGTACTTCTGCGCGATCATGTACGGCGCGACGTGCTTGGTCATCAGGAATACGCCGCGGATATTGACCGACATCACCTTGTCCCAAAGCCCGACATCGATCTCGGTGACCTTCTGCTCGGCCAGTGGCGCGAACAGTGCGGCATTGTTGATCAGGATGTCGATCTTGCCGAACCGCTCCATGGTCTTGGCAACCAGCGCCCTGACCGAGCTTTCATCGCTGACGTCGGTCACAACGCTCGCCACCGAATTGGCGCCGTGCTTGCCCGCCAGTTCTTGGGCGAGATCGCTGCCGTCGGCGATGTCGGCGATCATCAGGCGGGCGCCCTCGGCAGCCAGGCGCTCCGCGTAGTGCCGCCCGATCCCTTTGGCGCCGCCGGTGAGGATCGCAACCCGGCCGTCAAGGCGCGCCATGATCAGTGCTTTCCGCTGAGCCGGCGAACGTACTTCTCGAAGCCGGCAAGCTGCTGCTTGACGATGTCGATGGTCGGCGGGTCGTTCAGTTCCAGTGTCTTCTCGTCGAATTTCTTCGGCGCAAAGGTCACCAGGATTTCCGGTTTGCCGAACAGGTGCGCGTCGATCGAGGTCAGGCACTGCCGCAGGTGGTATTGCATGCGCCCGCCGCCCAGCACGCCGCCGGCGCAGGACTGGATCGCCACCGGCTTGTCCTTGAACGGCACGTCCTTCATCCGCGACACCCAGTCGATCGCGTTCTTCAAGCCGCCGGGAATACTCCAGTTATATTCCGGCGACACGACGATCACGCCATCGGCCGTCTGGATGGCGTTGGCCCATGCCTCCACGTCGGCCGGAAAGCCGCCGCTGTTCTGAATATCGAAATTGTAGATCGGCATCTTGTCCCACGCCGGCGCCGCTTTGATCGACATCCCGGCCGGCGCCAGAGCCGGCAATTGCCGTGCCAATGCGGCGTTATACGAGCCCTTGCGCAGGCTGCCGCAGATGGTGATGACATTGACTGTTTCGGCCATGATCGTCCTGTTCGTTGCAATGCAATGAAGTTTAGGTGGCGGAATTTGACGTCACAAGCGCGCCGGTACGGCCGGCGCGCTCGATCACTCTTCCAGTTGGGCAGTCGTCTTAATTGCTCAGGATCGGGTGATCCTTCGACGAGCCCGCTCCCGGCAGTGTCTGCACGAATGCGTAGATGTCGGCAATATCCTGATCCGAGAGCACTGCATCGGAAAACGCCGGCATGTCGTCGGCGGGATTACGGATTTGTCCTTTAAAACCGTCAAACGGCAGTTGGGTATGGGCGAGGATCGGCGCCGGACCGTTATAGGCGCCGCCCTGCCCCGATCGGCCGTGACAGGTGAAGCAGCCGTCGGCAAGGAAGATGCGCTTGCCTTTGGCGGCGTCGCCTGCCGGAGCCGCGTCCTGCGCCAGCGCGACGCCGAACGCACCCGCACACAGGGCGGTGACCGCAAGTGCCGCCACCGCGAAACGCTTCGACTTGATCATGCTTGAACTCCTCAACGCGGATCGGTGACGACGTCGACGACGGCGGTCTCGCCGGACTTGACGACCTGAACGGCACGCTGCAGCGCCGGCGCCAGATCCTTCGGATCGGTGATCGGCCCTTCGCCGTGAACGCCCATGCCGCGCGCGATCGTGGCGTAGTCGATATTCGGATCCTTGATTGTGGTGCCGATATCCATCTTGTCGACGCCGCGGCCATGGCGCGCCGCCATCGCTACGAGGTACATGTATTCCTGATGGTAGGCGCGGTTGTTGTGGACGATGTAGAGCATCGGAATCTTGTGATGCGCCGCCGTCCATAACGTGCCGGGGTTGAACATAAAGTCGCCATCGCCGCCGAACGCGACAGTAAAACGGCCCTGCTTCTTGTTGGCCAACGCCGCGCCGAGCGAGGCCGGCAGATTGTAACCAATGCCCGCACCGCCCGAGCCCCCGTTCCACTGGTAGGGTTTGTTGAAATCCCACAGCCGATGCATCCATGACAGGCGGATCGCAGTGCCGACAACCGACCAATCCTCATTCTTTATGGCGTCGTAAACCTCGGCACACATACGAGCGGTCGTAATCGGACTGGCGTCCCAGCCGATCGTTGCGTCGGTCTTTGATTGCTCGACCATCGCAAGATGCGTCTTGGCGAGTCTCTGGCCGCGCTCGGCGAACGCAGCTTTGCGGCCGTCGTCGGTCAGCCGCTTTACCGCCTCGGTCAATGCCGGGAGCGATGATTCGGCGTCACCTGCGATATCGAGATCGACATCCTGCCAACGGCCGAAATCCTGATAGTTGGATTTCTGAAACAGATCGCGGGTGCCGAGCGTGATGATCTTGGCGTCCTTCTTGTAAGCCGGCTTCGAACGGCGCTCGATGCGATCACTGAAGTGGGTGAGAGTGCCCCAGAGGTCATTCATCTCCATCGCGATGATGACATCGGCCTGACCGATCAGGCCGCGGCGGAAGCTCTGATTCAGAGGATGCCGCGACGGGAAGTTCATGCGGCCGGCATTGTCAATGACGCCGCATTGCAGTGCTTCGGCGAGCGCCACGAGGTTCGCCATGCCGGCTGGCGTGCGCGCCACGCGATCGCAGACGATTACAGGATTTTGCGCGTTGACCAGCATCTTCGCCGCTTCGGCGATTGCGGCGGGATCGCCCTGCGGCGGGATTACCGGCGCAAACTTTGGGATGCGCAGGTTGGCGCCTTCCGGTATCGGGTTTTCCTGCAATTCGGCATCGAGCGCGATGAACACCGGTCCCATCGGCGGCGTGGTTGCGATCTTGTAGGCGCGCGCGGTCGACTCGGCAAAATGTTGCAGCGAGGCCGGCTGATCGTCCCATTTGGTGAATTCGCGGACGATCTGGCCGATGTCGACACCGGAATGGAGCCATTCCGCGCCCGGGGCGCGCTTATCGGCCTCCATGATATTGCCGCCGTACACCAGGACGGGCACCCGGTCGCACCAGGCGTTGTACATGGCCATGGTGGCGTGCTGCAGGCCGACCACACCATGACAGGCCATCGCAGCGGGTTTGCCGGCAATCTTGGCGTAACCCTGCGCCATGTGCACGGCAATGTCCTCGTGCACGCAGGTAATGATCTCCGGCTTGTTATTGCCGTGGTTGATGATCGCCTCGTGCAAGCCGCGATAGCTCGACGCGCAGTTGATGAACATGTACTCGACGCCGAGCGAATTGATCACGTCGGTCATGAAGTCGCCGCCGCTCGACGATTGATTGACCGGATCGCCCGACGGCGGCAGTGACTCGGCGGCAACCTGGCGCGGCCCCGGCAGCCCGATCTTGGCCTTCTCCAGCGGCGCGGCAGGCATCGCCGACGCTGCGACCGGCGGCGTGACCGCGGCAGCGGCGCCCACAAGCCCGGCACCTTTAAGGAAATTGCGGCGATTGGCGTCAGCAGGCTGACGGCGTTTCGACATCGGATCCTCCCGGAAAAGGCCGTTAAAACTGGCGAATTTGGCAGAATTATTGGTCCGGATACTCTTCTGGCGTCGAAGTTGCGTCAAGCACGGTTCGGCAAGGGTCAGCCATGCCGGTCCATCGTTCCAAATCCGCGCGCCTTAACTTCGCGGCCAATTCATCATTGAGGGGGCAACGATGTAACGCCAGCTTCGCGGCGCCTCTTTCAATTCGCCTTGCTTGGTCATGAAATCGGCATAGGCCTTAACGCCATAGATGCCGGCGCCGAACTCGTCCTTGATCTCGCGCAGCACCAATTCGATGACCGGGCCGCTCAACGCCTCCGATGGCTCATGGGTCAGATAGATCTGCGTCGCCCGGCGCGGGTCGTCGTGAATGATGCGCGCCGCCTCGTCCATCGCCTTGTCGATCACGTCCGATATTTGCGAGTGGGCCTCGACATAGGCCTGCGTTGCGCCCATCACCAGAAACGAACCCTTGCCGCCGAACACGTCCGCAGAGGCGAGAACCGGGTGCACCTTGCCGCCGCGCAGCGCGAGCTGCGTATAAGGCGGCGATGCGAAATAAGCCGTCACCATGCCCGTCCCGCCGATCATCGCGCTCAGGGCATCCGCCGGCGGCAAGGCAACCACCTCCCCGTCGAAGCGATCAGCCTTGCTGAATAATTTTGCCGCCTGCATTTGCAGCACGAACATCTGCGGCGCCGTCAATGACGGCATGGCGATCCGGTCGGTGGGGCCCAGATCGGAAAGCGACGCGACATTTGGACGATCGCTGAGCAGCGTCAGCGGCATCGTGGTCATGCCGGACACAATGACGATCTGTTGCGGTGTGCCTTTGTCCTGTTCCCAGGCCGACAGCAGAGGTGCGGTGCCGAATGGCGCAACGTCTATGGAGCCGGATTTGATCGCATCCAGCATCGGCCCGGAACCGAGCAGGCGCTGGTAGCTGGCCTTGACCTCGAGATGCGCCGCCTTGGCGTATTTCTCGACGAGCTTCAGATCTTCACAGATATAGAACGGCAGAAACGCCAGGCCGAACCCGATGCCGATTTTGACCTGTTCCTGTGCTAGCGCGGGGGGCGACATAAGCAACAGCGCAAGGAACGCCGCGATACTGCGCACAAGATCGCTCCGCTGCTGCCTTGCCCCCGTTCGCCACTATAAATCGTCCGGGCGGGCCGGGTAAGAGTTTTGCCGGGCAAGGGTCAAGGCGTGTCGAGAAAACAAGCTTTCAGCTTCTCGCGTCCGGCCAGCGCCGCCGGCAAATCATAGCCGTTGATGATGGCAAGGCGAAATCCGCCGGGAGGCATCGCGTGCTGTTCCGGCGCACGGTCTTCATGAAACGTGACCTGTACGCTGGTGACCCCGGGAATGTCTCTGACGCTCTCGACCAGCGCCGGTGGCGGATGGCGATAGCGCCGGCCATTCGGACCAAACAGCACGACGCTGTAGCCCTCGCTGCGATCGTCGTCGAAGTCCCATTCGCCGGTTTCGTAGAGTCCGACCAGCGCATCGACCCATCCAGGACCGTAGAGATCGGGCCACTGATCGGCGAAACGCAAATGCGCCTCGATAATCGTGCCGCCGATCGTCTCGAGATTGAGCATGCCGGTGTATCCGGCAAGATGATACTTCACCCACGCACCACAATGCGCCTCGATCGCGGCGTCGGCTTCGGCGTGCACGATCCAGTAGTCGAACGTCCCCTCTCCCGCCGGCCTGCCGGTGACATGGCGCCACCAGCGCGGCACTCCGCCGACAACGACGACATCCGACGAGACATGACGGCCTTCGAGCAAGGGCATCCAGAAATGCCCCGCCGTGTACTGACGATCATAGTCGGCGCGCGAGTGAATGATGCGGCTGCCGATGCCCATGCCACGAAGATTGACGATCGGCTTGGAGAAAACCGGAAACCGCGGCGGCACGGTGCCGTGCGGCCCTGCGTCGAGTTTCTGACTCAGCGCGACGGCGAGTTTGTCATAAACCCAGCGATGCGCCGGATACCATTGCCAGGCGTCGCTATCCTCGGTCGGAATGTTGGCGGCGGTTTTGATGTGCTCGAAATACTGCAACCGCCACGGATCGGCTTCGCAGATCGGCATCCGTCACCTGCCCGCGCTCAGCCGTTCTTTGGCGTTCCCGTCCAGGACAGCGCATGCACGCTGAACATGCCGTCGGTCCACACCTTCAACGGCGACCAGCCGCTGCCGCGGGCCAGCGCCTGGAATGACTCGACCGTGTATTTGTAGCTATTCTCGGTGTGGATCGTTTCGCCGGCGCGGAAATCGATCGTCGTGCCGTCCACCTTCACCTTCTGCCGGCGCATGCTGGCGAGGTGCATTTCGATCCGGTTCTGCTCGACATTATAGAAGGCGTGATGCTCGAAGGCGCTCAAGTTGAAATTGGCGCCGAGCTCGCGATTGACGCGGACCAGCAGGTTGAAATTGAATTTGGCGGTGACGCCTTCGGAATCGTTATAGGCGCGGTACAGGACTTCCTTGTCCTTGACCAGATCGACGCCGATCACGAACACCGCGCCGTCGCCGAGAAGCGCGCCGGCATGGCGAAGGAACTTGCAGGCCTCGTGCGGCTCGAAATTGCCGATCGTCGAACCGGGGAAGAAGCCGACGCGCGGCAGCTCAGCAATCGCCGGCGGGAATTCCAGCTGCTGCGAGAAATCGCCGACCAGCGGCTGCACCGTCAGGCGCGGAAAGTCGCGGCGTAGCTGCGCGGCATCCTGCTCCAGGAAATCGCCGGATATGTCGACCGGGACGTAGGCTTCCATCGTCGTCGCCGCGCCCAGCAAAATGCGCGCCTTTCGGCTTGAGCCGGCGCCGAATTCAACGAGCGCACAACCGGGCGGAAACAGCGACGCAATCGCCGGCGCATTGCCTTTGAGAAGGCCGAGTTCGCTGCGTGTCGGATAATATTCCGGCAAATGGGTTATGCGCTCGAACAGCGCGGAGCCGGCCAGATCATAGAAATATTTCGGCGGCAATCGTTTCGGCTTCGCCGTCAGACCTTCGATCACGTCGGCGGCAAATGCATCCGACGATACAGTCGACCCCGCGCGCCGCGCAGTCCGGACAACTCGCGTCATGGTTTTCTCAGTGTTCGTATTCAGCGAGGCGCACACCGGTGAACTGCCAGCGGGCCGTTGGATAGAAGAAATTACGATAACTCGGACGGGTGTGACCGGCGGAAGTCGCCAGCGACGAGCCGCGCAATACCAGCTGATTTACCATGAACTTGCCGTTGTATTCGCCAAGTGCGCCGGGCGCGGCCCTGTATCCGGGGTATGAGGTATACGCGCTGCGCGTCCATTGCCAGACAATTCCGTAAGCATCGGAAAGTGCGCCGCTTTTTGCCGCGACCTCCCACTCGGCTTCAGTCGGGAGGTGCTTGTTGGACCAGCGTGCGAATGCGTCCGCCTCATAATAGCTAATGTGGCAGACCGGCGTTGACGGATCGACCGGACGCAATCCGCCGAGCGTCATCGCATGCCAGACGCCGTCAACTTTCTGCCAATAGCCGGGCGCTTCCCAGCGCGGCGCTTCGACCGCGGCCCAGCCGTCCGACAACCAGATCGTCGGCGTCGTGTAGCCGCCATCGGCCATGAACTCGAGCCACTCGCCGTTCGTCACCAGCGAGGGCGCCAGCCGCACCGGCCGCAGCACCACCTGATGCGCCGGCTGCTCGTTATCGAAGCAGAAGCTGTCACTGCTGTGTCCAATCATGTGAATGCCGGCGATTTGCGCGCCCGCGGCAGCGCCTTCGCCGGCCGATTGCGGCCATTGCCACTGCGAATCGTAAGCCGGATGTGTTTCATTAAGCGAGAACGCGTGCAGGATGTCGGTGAGGAGCAGTTCCTGATGCTGCTGTTCGTGGTGCAGCCCGATTTCGATAACAGGAATGAGTGGCGCAAAATTCTCGGTGGTTTCGATCAGCGTGCACACCGCGGCATCGACATGCGCGCGATAGTCACCGACTTCGGCGGCGGTCGGCCGCGTGATCAGGCCGCGTTGCGGCCGCGCCTTTCGCGGCCCGGCCGCGACGTAATAGGAGTTGAACAGGTAAGCGAATCGCTCGTCGAAGACCCTGTAATCGGCCGCATGCGGGCGCAGCATAAACTGCTCGAAGAACCAGGTGACATGGGCGCGATGCCACTTGGTCGGGCTCGCTTCCGGCATCGACTGCACGACCTGGTCTTCCGGCGACAGCAACGCGGCCCGGCGTTCGGTCTCGGCCCGCACCGCGCGATAGGCGGCAAGCCAGGCCGAGCGGGGATCGCTCGCGAAAGATCCGGCGGTTTCGGGGGCCATCTCCGGGGCCTTGGCCGGTACGGCAATATCGATACGCTTGGAAACGGCGACGGGCGGCATTTTTTGAGGTCCGACAGGAAATTACCGTGGAAACGCAATGGCTGGGACGATAATCGGCCCAAAAAGCGTTAGTTCCATAGATGCGTTTCTCTTCGCAGACTACAAGCGATTCGGATCAGCCTAACAAGGATGTGATCGCGGAACAGCCCTGCTCCGGACGGCGCCAAAATTGCCCTAACCCGCCGTACCGACTTGTGGTTTTGTACCTCATTCGCTGCCGGGGGAGCTCCCATGAAAAGACGTATCGCTCAAAAGCCGCGTAGCCCGATGCTCCCGCGCGAGCGCACCGCATTTTCGGCGATCGTCGATCGCCCTCCGCTCAAGCTGCCGAACAACAAGCGTCTCATCTTTTGGAGCATCGTCAATCTCGAAGTCTGGGACATCGGCAAGCCAATGGCGCGGCAGGTCTTGGCGCCTCCAACCGGGCAAACCCTGCTTCCTGACGTGCCGAACTGGAGCTGGCACGAATACGGCATGCGGGTCGGCGTCTGGCGGTTCTTCGACCTGTTCAAGCGCCACAACATCAAGCCGACGCTGGCAATCAATGCGCGTGTCTGCGAGGACTATGCCCGCGTCGCGCAGGAAGCAAAGAACGACGGCTGGGAATTCATGGGTCACTCCTATCAGCAAGGCCCGATTCATCACGACCCCAATCAGAAAAAGATGATTGCGCACTCGCTGGACGTGATCGAAAAATTCACCGGCAAACGACCGGTCGGCTGGCTCGGGCCGGGCCTGACGCAGACCTTGGAAACACCCGATCTGCTGGCGCAAGCGGGCATCAAATATATCGGCGACTGGGTTTATGACGACGAGCCGACGACGATAAACACCGCGCATGGCCCGCTGGTGACCCTGCCCTACACGATGGAGCTCAACGACATCCCGATGATGGCGGTGCAGCACCACGAGGCGGAGTATCTGTACAAGCGCACCATCGACCAGTTCGATCGGCTGTACGCCGAAGGCGAGCACCGCGCGAAAATCCTCGCACTCGCCATTCATCCTTACTTGAGCGGCCAGCCGCATCGCATCAAGTATCTCGAAGCGATTTACGATCACGTGCGCCGGTTCGACGGCGTCGAATTCTGGACCGGCGAGGAGATTTTGCGGTGGTATCTGAAAGCGCAGCGATCGGCATGATGATGCGGCTATTTGCAACCCTGGCTGCTGTCATTCTCATCACGACCGCCGCGCCAGCCTCGGCCCAGAAAATCACCATCGCCGTTGTGCCAAGCGTGCCCGGCGGCACGACCTACGTGGCGCTCGACAAAGGCTACTTCCGCGACGCCGGTCTCGACGTCGATATCGAACGCATCGATTCGCTCGGCAAAGCGGTGGCGTTCCTCGCCACCAATCAGGTGCAGGTGGCGCAGGGCGGCATCAATGCCGGCTTTTACAATTCCGTGGCGCAAGGCCTGCCGGTGGTGCTCGCACTCGAAAGCGGCTCGTCGCCGACCTACCACCAGATCATCGTCCGCACCGATCTGAAGGATCAAATCCGCACCCCCGCCGATCTCAAGGGCCGCGTCGTCGGCTTGAGTTCGCCGGGATCGACATCAATGTACGAAGTCGCCTCGGTGCTGGCGTCGGCCAGGCTCGAGCTGAAGGATATCGAGACCAAGAACCTCGCCTTCTCGCAAATGGCGGCGGCGATGGCCAACGGCGCGCTCGACGTGGCAATGGAAGTCGCGCCGTTCACCGAGCGCATGATCGAACAGAAGGTCGGCGTGCCGTGGATCGATCCGGACGACTACATCCATCCACTGCCGATGAGCAGCGTCGGCTATATCGTCAACACCGATTGGGCGCAAAAGAACCACGACACGGCGAAAAAGCTTTTTGTCGCGCTGGCGCGCGCCGGTCGCGATTATTGCCAAGCCTATCATCACGGCCCGAACCGCGGCGAGATCATCGACATCTTCATGAAGAACCGCATCGGCACCGATCGCGATCTGCTCGACCGGATGTCATGGCAGTCGCGCACGCCGAACGGCGAATTCAATGTCGCCAGCATTGTCGACATGCAGGCGTTCTTCAAACGCGAAGGCACGATCGACAAGACATCGCCCGCGGGAAAGCTTGTCGATCCGAGTTTCGCCGCCGACGTGGCCAGGGAGCTTGGGCCGTTCGAATTGACCAACAAGGCAAGCCCGCTCAAGGGCTGCCGATAACAGGAAGACAAATGCCGAAATCAGTTCGCCGCGTCGTTACCGGCCACGACCTCGACGGCCGCTCGACCTTCATTATCGATGCCACGACGCCGCATGTGTTCAGCCGAACCAAGGGCAGCGCCATCGTTCATGAGCTTTGGGAGACCACGAGCACGCCCGCCGACAATCACGGCGGCAAGGACGCCATTGCCCGCTCCCACCGTCTGTTACCGCCGAAGAACGGCTCGGTGTTCCGTGTCATCGAATACCCGCCGGACAGCGAGCGCCTCGCCGCCATTGCGCACGAGGAAAAGCTGCCGGACGACGGCTCCGGCCGCTCCGCGGCATCCGATCGCAACAACCCGCGCCATGCCGGTTTCCACAAGACCAACAGCATCGATTACGCCATCGTGCTGTCAGGCGAGATCTACGCCATGATGGATGACGGCGAAGTGCTGCTGATCGCGGGCGATGTGCTGGTGCAGCGCGGCACCAATCACGCCTGGAGCAACCGCACCAGCGAGCCGGCAGTCGTCGCCTTTGTGCTGATCGACGCCGAACCGGTCTAGCGCCGCCCGTCGAGTTCGGGCACCGCGAAATCCTCCCAGCCCGGAACGTCGGCAACGTCGTAGAATTTTTCGCCGAACGGACGCGTCGCATCGATGCCGATCTGGGAGGCGATGCGCATGGTGCGGTCGCGGCTTAGATCCACGGAGGGATCGGACGGCCCGGCGGGCACGTTGTCGATGGTAATCACGTCCCGCGCCGGCTGCACGCGGAAAGCCAGCGCCCACTCCACTTCCATCGACGAATGCACGTCGATATCGGGATCGACGATGATCGTCCATTTCGGCCGGATATTGCTCGACATCGCGTTGAGGATCACCTGCCGCGCCTCGCCGGCAAAGCGCGGCTCCATCGAGATCACCACGTAGAATGACACGCCGGCCGACGCGCGCACCGATATCTGCTTGATGGTCGGAAATTGCCGCTTGAGCTGCCGCAGGAACGAGGCCTCGAACGGGATTTGCTTCAGGATATGGTTCTCGGTCACCGGCTTCCCGGTTAGCAGGCCCTGGAAGATCGGCTTCTTGCGGTGGGTGATCGCGGTGATGCGCGCCACCGGCTTTTGCGACGGCCGCGTGTAATAGCCGGTATATTCGCCGAGCGGCCCTTCCAGCACCGTGGTGTTGAGATCGACCTCGAACTCGATCACGACCTCGGACGTCGCCGGCACCTTCACATCGCAGGTCCTGCATTTCACCAGTTCGATCGGCGCGCCACGCAAGCCGCCCGCCAGCGCCCAGTCGTCGGTCGTATCGGGCACCTGCACCTGACAGGTATAGGCGATGATCGGGTCGACGCCGATCACCAGCGCCGCTTTCGGCACGATGCCGAGCTTCTTGCACTTGGCGAGGTGCTTGCCGAAGCGATGGAACGGCTGTGCCGAGTACGACATCGTGTCCTTGCCGAGAATAAGGAAACGATAGTGGCCGACATCCGGCACGCCGGTCTCCGGATCCTCGGAGACGACGATGCCCGGCGTGATGTAGGGGCCGCCGTCCTTCGGGCTGTATTGCGGCACCGGAAAGTTGCGGATGTCGATGGCGTCGCCTTCGATGATTTCCTCGTGGCACGGTGCGGCGCCCTTCGCCATCACCGGCGGGATCGGATGATCGAGACCGTGCAGGACTTTTTCCTGGATGGTGTCCTCGTCAGCCTCGAACGCCAGCAGCGCTTTCTCGCGGTTCGAATAGACGCCGGCCACCATCGGATAATCGGTGCCGTTGTTGTTGAACATTATCGCCGGGCCGTTGCGGACATAGCTTTGCTTCATCGCCTTGCCGACGTCGTTCAAGGCGATCGGGCGGTTGATATCGATCAGCTCGCCATGCTGACGCAGAACGTCGAGAAACTGACGAAAGTCCTGAAACGGCATCTGCTACGTCCTCATTCCCATCACGTCGTTCGTTACATCACGTCACCCATGACCACTTCGCCTTCGTTCGGCGGGCGGTCATAGAATTCCGCATTCATCCGGCTGGCCAGACCCTGGCCCTTCAGTGTCTCTTCAAACTCCTTGCGGATCGCCGGGTCTTCCTGGTGATACCCGATGGCGCTGCCGCCCTTGGACAATTCGATGGCGCCATAATCCATGAGCTGCTCGCCGGGCACGCCCGGTTTCCGCGCCCGCTGGTTGTTCGGACCATGCCACGCCGTGATACGCAAGCCTTCCTTGCCGATGCCGAAGTGCTGGTGATACCAGTCGCCGCTCATCGGCGCCGCCGAGACCAGCCCGACCGGCTCGTAGTCCTGACGCAGTATTTTATCGGCTTTACCGTTCAGCCACGGCGTTGTGCCGAGCGCTTCCGGCCACGTGTAGGTGTAGCCCTTGCCTTTGACGCAGACGAGCACTGCGGCAGACGCGTGCTTGTGCGCCTTCGAATAGCGTCCGGTCTCGTGCTGGCCGATCCAGAGATAGAAGCGGTTCTTCGCCATCGCCGGTTCGACGCGCCGATAGCCGGGCGAGCGCCGGTTATCGAGCGGCAGATCGCAATTGACGATGTCGGGAATGAGATTGGTCCGCCGCATGGCCAGGCCGCGGATCGGATCCGGCTCGAGATCGTCTTTCGGCTTGAAGAAATCCTCGGCGCCGGAAAAGCGCTCGCTGAACGAGTACGGGCAGTTGAACACGAAATCCATGTTGTCGAGCACGTTCATCACGTTCGGCGCCGTGGTGCCGCACAACAGCAGCGCCGGCGAACTCGCGGCATTGATGATGCGATGAAACGCATTGAGCGGAATCGTGAACAGCGACCCCTTCTGCCATTCAAAAACGTGGCGCTTGCTCTGCCCTTCCTGCCACACTTCGGTGGTGCCGCGGCCTTCGACCACCAGCACGACTTTCTCGTAGAGATGCCGTTCGACGTTGAGCGCGCCGGCCCCCGGAACCTCGACGACGTAAAGGCCCCACAAGCCTTCCGTGCCGAACAGTTGAATGAACGAGCCGCGGCCGCCGAGCCGCGGCCACGTCACGAGCGGCAGATCCTGCACCCGGCGCACGCCAATGCCCCGATAGCAGGGCACGCCTTCGGCTTCCATGAAACGGTCATAAGGCAGCGGCTGGCGTTGGAACTTGCTATAGCCGGCATTCTCGCCGGCCTTTGGTTCGTGCCAGTGAACTTCATCGGGTGTGTCGTGCATGCACTCACTTTATCCAATGCGCTGATCCGCGCCACGCAAAGTATTGTTGCCCTCGAAATGTTACAATGTTACATTTAACGGCATCGTCACCACGGCTTAGCGTGTGAGCTACGTGAGCTGGATTCATGGGCTGGTTTCATGGGCTGGTTTCGGGCGAATAGCAGATGGGGGAGCCGGCTCGCGCTGTTTGCGCTGGCAGTCCAGCTCTTTTTATCGCTCGGACACATCCATCCCGACGACATTTATGGCTCGCTGAAGGGACCGTTCCCGGCGCACGCCTTCTCGGTTTCGCCGACAGATCAAGGATCGGCGGCCAGCAACGACCGGTCGGCCAAGGTCACCGAGGATCTGTGCGCGATCTGCGCCAGCGTCTCGCTCCTGGGCAATTCCGTTGCGGCTGAACCACCCAAGCTCGCCCTGCCTGGGCCGCAAAGCGTCGAACATGCCGCCCGCGCCACGGCGTTCGCAATAGCGCCGCTGCGGGCGCCATTCCAGTCCCGCGCACCACCCGCCGCCTGAACATCGGTCGTTGCTGAGCTTGGTTCGTCACGCTCCGCGGAGCGTCGGCGATGTTCCCAAGCATGAACGCGGGTTTCGATCTTTCTAGCGACAACGTCTTTGTCGATATCCGCGACAGCACGACCGCCTGCTGGCCGTTCGCTTCGTGTTTCCAGCATTCAGGATTGTGGTGTCATGTCTCCTCGCATCTATCGGCTTTGCCGCGCTGTTCTGGTCTGCGCCCTCGCCCTGATCGCACTCGTCGGCTGTTACGATTTTGCATTCGCGCAGGATGCGGCGCCGTCTGTCGCTCTCCCCCAAGTCAACGTCGTCGGTGAGAAACAAAAGCCAAAGCCGAAGCCGCGTCCGGCAACGCGCACTGCGACAGCGCCAGCGATCGCACCGGCGCAGACTCCCGCGCAACAGGCCGAAGCCAAGAGCAATGCTTTCGACCAGGCGCGCGGCAACCTGTACACCACCATCGGCACGACCTCGTCGACGATCACCCACGATACGATCGAAGCGTTGCCGCAAGGCTCCAACAGCACAGTCGAGAAAGTACTGCTGCAAGCGCCCGGCGTATCGCAGGACTCGGCTGCCAGCGGCCTCTTCCACGTACGCAACGACCACGCCAACGTGCAATTTCGCATTAACGGCGTGATGCTGCCCGATGGCGTCACCGGCTTCGGCAGCGTTTTTGACACCAGTTTCATAGGCAGCATGTCGCTCGTCACCGGAGCGTTGCCGGCCGAGTTTGGCCTGCGCACAGTCGGAATCGTCGACATGACCACCCGCGCCGACGCATTCAACAATTCAGGCGACGTCGGTTACTATGGCGGCAGCCGCGGCACGATCGAACCGTACTTCGACTATGGCGGCACCATCGGCAGTACCTGCCCCAGCAAGGGCTCGACCGTCACCAAAGCACCCGCGTCGGAGGCTTGGTGGTGGTCGGATTGTTCGCCGCCAGTGCAATACTTCTTCAGCGGTCGCTATCTGCAGACCACCGAAGGCATCGAGAATCCGCTACTCACACTGAATGCGATCCACGATTTCTCCGAGCAGGAAAAAGGCTTCGGCTACATGTCGACTTTTGTCGACCCGTGGACGCGCTTAAGCCTGATCACCGGCACCTCTTACAGCAAATTCCAGATTCCCAACGTGCCTGGGGCCCCGCTCAATGCCGCCGCGACGGCTTTCGGCTTGCCGTTCGATTCGACGATGCTCAACGAGAACCAGACGGAGTTCACCCAGTACAGCGTACTGGCGCTGCAACGATCGACGCCGGGTTTTGACGGGCAGATTTCGTACTTCACGCGCCACAACAACCTGCACTTCGTACCCGACCCGACAGGCGATCTGCTGCTCAACGGCATTGCTTCGGACGTTAGCCGGCAATCTTACACCAACGGCATCCAGGCTGACGGCTCCTTTGTTATCAACCCCGCGCACACGCTGCGCGCTGGCTTCACCGTTAGCGCCGAACAGGCGTGGGTCGACAACACGTCGACCGTCATCCCGTGCGTGACGTGCGATGGCACCGACAGCGGCGCGCCGGTGTCGGTCACCGACGACGTCTCCAAACTCGGCTGGCTCGCTGGGGTCTATGCCCAGGATGAGTGGAAAATCACCAACCAGCTGACCATGAACGCCGGCTTGCGCTTCGACCAGATGTGGCAGTTCACCGATGCCAATCAATTAAGCCCGCGGCTGAGCTTCACCTACAAGCCATTCAAAGACACGACTTTCCATGCCGGCTATGCGCGCTACTTCACGCCACCGGTGCTGGTCGAAGCAGCGCCGGCCAATATTGCACTGTTCAATGGCACCTCAGCCGCAGCCTCACCCGGTCTTGGCAACAGCCCGGTGCTGCCCGAGCGCTCGCATTATTTCGACGCCGGTGTCGATCAAAAAATACTTTTCAAATGCTATGACGCCGCAAGCTTGGACTGCCCCTCGCTCGATCTCGGGATCGATGCTTATTACAAGATCGCGACGGACCTGATCGACAACGGTCAATTCGGCCAGGCGCTGGTGCTCAGCGCATTCAATTATGCCCAAGGCGTTGTTGAAGGCATCGAGTTCAGCGCCAAATATCACGATCGCTATTGGCAGGCCTACGCCAACCTCGCCGTCGGCCAGGAGAAGGCCACCAACGTGGTGTCGAACCAGTACCTGTTCGACAACACGACGCCACAAGCCGATCTCGGTGGCCTGACCGAGTTTCAGTACATTCAGTCACACTGGATCTATACCGACCATAGCCAGCTCGTGACCGGTTCGGCGGGCGCTTCCTATAAATTTTGCGGCAGGCCGTCGGCCCCCAACGAGAGGTGGTGGGACACGTGGTGCGGAACTACGCTCAGTGCGGACATGATCTATGGTTCAGGTCTACGCAACGGCGACGCCAATATCGGCACCGTAGCGCCCTATGCGCAGTTCAACACCAGCGTTGCGCACGAATTCGCCATGCCGGACGGGAAACCGCTCACGATCCGCTTCGACATCGTGAACCTGCTCGACTCCGTCTACCTGATCCGAGACGGCAGCGGCATTGGCGTGTTCGCTCCGCAATATGGCCCGCGGCGCGGCTACTACGTCGGCATTTCCAAGAAGCTTTGAGAATGCACGGAAGGGGGCTCGCAACAACCGGAAAACAAAATTCAGGAGCCACAACGTGAATGCACGTTCAATTGAAGGGTTAAATCGGCTACTCGGGACCGTCTGCTTGACCGCACGTGCGCAATCAGCAGAAGATACTGAAAAGCCTACAGTTTTTCATTATTCCAAAGTAAAAGTGCAACCGTCGTGGCTGCACCGGGACGCAGAAATGACGAGTAAAATCAAAAAAAACAACATCCAGACGCAGCACCGGCGATCGTTCGCCTTGCTGTTTCTCTCCGTACTTGCCCTTGCGGCGGTTACGGGCTTACCGCCCGTTCATGCGCAGACGGCGCCTGCCGGCTCGGCGGTCCCGCCTTCTGCCGCCTCACCGGCCTCACCTGCTGCAATCGCGCCGCCTGCCGTAACTCCGGCTGCAACTCCGTCAGCTCCGTCCGCGCCGGCTCCGCAATCGTCGAACGCGGCACCGCCCGCCGACGCGCAGGCCGGCCAGATGGTGATCGGTCGCGCGCTGTTGCCGCAAGACCTGTCGCCCTGGGGAATGTTCCTCAATGCCGACATTGTCGTGAAAGCGGTGATGATCGGGCTGGCCTTTGCTTCGCTTGTGACCTGGACGGTCTTTGTCGCCAAGACACTGGAACTGGCCGCCGCGCGCCGCGCGGTACTCAAGGGGCTTCGTGTCCTGACCGGTTCAATCACGCTTGCGCAAGCGCATGACCAGTTGCGTGACGGCGACAGCGTCCCGGCGCAATTGATGCAAGCGGCGGCCCAGGAAATCCGCATGTCGGCGAATGCCCGCGGCGATGGACTTAAAGAGCGCATCGCCTGGCAGCTTGAGCGGATGGAGATGGCGGCGAGCCGCAAAATCTCGCGCGGCACCGGCCTGCTCGCCACGATTGGCTCGACGGCGCCGTTCGTCGGCCTGTTCGGCACCGTCTGGGGCATCATGAACAGCTTCATCGGCATTTCCAACGCGCACACCACGAATCTTGCGGTGGTCGCGCCGGGCATCGCGCAGGCGCTGCTTGCAACCGCCTTCGGCCTCGTGGCCGCCATCCCCGCCGTCATGATCTACAACGTGCTGGCGCGCTCGACGGCGCATTACCGGGCCTTGCTCGGCGATGCATCGGCGCAAGTGATGCGGCTGGTCAGCCGCGACCTCGATCGCGCCAAGCTGCCGCTGGCGCAGGCCGCGGAGTAAACCGTGGCCATTCGCCTCGATCACGGCTCCGACGAGCTGACCGAAGTTCACGACATCAACGTCACGCCGTTCATCGACGTGATGCTGGTGTTGCTGATCATCTTCATGGTGGCGGCGCCGCTGGCAACGGTGGACGTCCCCGTCGACCTGCCGTCGTCGAATACCGAGCGGCAGCCGCGGCCGGACAAGCCGGTCTTCCTCACGATCAAGACCGACCTGAGCCTCGCCATCGGCGATGACACGGTGAGCCCCGGCGATCTGCCTTCGGCGCTTGATGCCGCGACCGGCTCCAACAAGGACGAGCGCATTTTCCTCCGCGCCGACCGCGCGGTGCCGTACGGCGACGTGATGCAGGTGATGAACCTGCTCCGCTCGTCCGGATATCTGAAAGTTGCACTGGTCGGCCTGGAAGCGCGAACGACACAATGACCGACAGCGCCTTGCCGTGGTTCGAGGACGACTATTCGCGCGATCTCAGGCGCTGGTCGTTTGCGGCCGTGGTCGTCGTTGCGGTCCATGCCGCAGCCATTGCCGGCTACATGTTCTGGCACCAGCCGGACGCGGACATCGGCGATGACGCGCCGATCGTCTCGGTCGAGCTGACCGCGCCTGAAATCGATCAACAGGAACAGGCGAAGGTCGACGCTCCGACACCGCCGAAGGAGACGTCACAGGACGCCATCCTTCCGGAAGAGAAACCGCCCGAGAAGGTCGAACAGACCAGCCCCGCCCCGCGTACGACTGTGCGTACGGAAGCCAGCGCGCCGCGCATCGACCCGTCATGGCAAAGCCTGCTGCTCAAACACCTGCAGCAATTCAAGAACTATCCCGCCGGCGCCCGCGAGCACGGCGAGCAAGGCGTGGTGATGCTGGCCTTCACCATGGATCGCGACGGCAAGGTGCTGTCGCGGCGGATCGTCAGCAGTTCCGGCCATCCCGATCTCGATGCCGAAGTCCTGGCGCTGGTCGAGCGCGCCCAGCCGTTGCCCGCTTTCCCGGCCAGCATGAACGAAGACCAGCTCAACCTGACCGTCCCGATCCGGTTTTCATTGCGTTGACATCCCCTGCCCTTATTCGCTTCGGCACATTATGATGCCGTTTCCATTACCGGAGGAACCATGCGTACCAAACATTGCCTGACCGCAGCCGACGTCAAGACCATGCTCGCCACCTGCGAAGCCGAAGCCGCCAAAAACAAATGGGCGGTCGCGATCTCGATCGTCGATGACGGCGGCTTCCTGTTGGGCGCACTGCGCATGGACGGCGCTTCCGCCATAACCTCGGAGGTATCGCTCGGCAAAGCCAAGACTTCGGCGATGACCAAGCGGCCGAGCAAATTCTTCGAGGATCGCCTCAAGGAGCGCCCGGCGTTCGCCGGGTTTCCCGCCGGCATCCTGATCCAGGGTGCCGTACCGGTGATGCACCAGAACGAATGCGTCGGCGCAATCGGCGTCTCCGGCGTGCAGTCGCACGAGGACGAGCAGATCGCCCAGGCGGGCGCGAGCGCGCTCGCCTGAGCAGAGTGTCCCCGGCGTCTACTCCGCCGGTACGCCGGCGAGTTCGGGCTGCACCACCGGACTCTTGATCGTGAGCCAGAACGTCGACAGCGCCGCCATTCCGGCAAAGCCAGCGAGCACATAGAGCCCGCTGGCGAAGCTTCCGGTGTAGGTCTTGGCCCAGCCGACGGCCGAAGGTCCGAAGAAGCCGCCAAGATTGCCGACGCAGTTGATCCAGGCGATACCGGACGCGGCGGCGCTGCCGGTCAGGATCATCGACGGGAACGTCCAGAACGGTCCCTTCGATCCGTAGAGACCGATGGCGGCTATCGAGATGCCGACCAGCGCCCATGGCGTGCCGACGGTTTGCCCGGCGACGATCAGTCCGATTGCGGCGACCGTGCAGGCGAAGAACAAGTTCCAGCGGCGTTCATTGATGCGGTCGGAGAACCAGCCCCAGATCAACATGCTGATAGCGCCGCAGACGTATGGGATCAGCGCAACCCAACCGACCTGCATATTGGTCAGACCGAGCTGTTTCACGATCTGCGGCAGGAACAGCAGTAAGCCGAGGCTTGCCGTGACGATGCCGAAATAATTCAGCGTCATCACCAGGACTTTTGGATTCCAGAACGACTCCCAGAAGCTCACCTTGCGTTTCGCCTCGATCAGGCGGCGTTCGTCCTCAAGGGTATTGATGAGCCAGGTCCGTTCCTCGTCATTCAGCCAAAATGCCTGGACTGGGCGATCGGTGACGAAGAACAGGAAGAAGATGCCGACCAGCACCGTCGGGATCGCTTCGGCAATGAACATCCACTTCCAGCCGGCCAGGCCCCACACGCCGTTGAGTTCGAGCAGCGCCGTCGAGGTCGGCGATCCCATGGCAACGGCAAGCGGCAACGCCACGGTAAAGCCGGCGACGATGCGGGCGCGATGCCAATCCGGGAACCAATAGGTGAAGAACAGCAGCATTCCCGGATACAGCCCGGCTTCGGCGAGACCGAGCAGGAAACGCATGACCGTAAAGCTCCAGGGGCCGACGCAGAACGCCGTGGCGCCCGACAGCAGCCCCCATGTGATCATGATGCGGGCAATCCAGATTCGAGCGCCGACTTTCTCCAGGATCATGTTGCTTGGCACTTCGAACAGGAAATAGCCCCAGTAGAACGCACCGGCCGCCAGCCCGTAGACCGCGGCATCGAGCCCGAGGTCCTTGTTCATCGTCAGCGCGGCAAAGCCGACATTGATGCGGTCAAGATAGCAAAGCAGATAGGTGATGATGCTCAGCGGCAACAGCCGCCAATAGACCTTGCGCGTCGTCGATTGTTCGACGGTACCGGCCATCGTATCCTCCCTGAATGTCGCTTGCTTTTCTTGTTTTGCCACCAGCATAGAGGGGACCCGACGCGACGATCAACCACGCATTTCAGCCGGCCCCATTAAAGTAAGTTGCGCTGCACCACCGAACGGGAAATCAAACAAGGACAGCAATGGTCAGGACTTCAGTCTCGCTTCTTGCCGCTATCGGAACTGCCCTCACACTGCTTGCTGCGGCGCACTCCGCCGAACCCGTGGCGATCAAGGTCGGCGCCACCAGCACAACGAGCGACGCCCCGATCTACATCGCCGACAAGCTGGGTTATTTCGGCAATGAGGGCCTCAACGTCACCGTCAGCAACTTCCGTTCCGCTTCGGACATGGTCGCGCCGCTCGGCACCGGCGAACTGGATGCCGGCGCCGGTTCACCGTCGGCAGGACTGTACAATGCGGTCTCGCGCGGCGTTCGCATCAAAATCGTCGCCGACAAGGCATCGTCGCCGCCGGGCTACGGCGCCACCAAAATCCTGGTGCGCAAGGACCTGATCGACAGCGGGCGCTACAAGCAGCCCGGCGACCTCAAAGGCATGAAGTTCGCCATGAATGCGCCGGGGGTGAGCAATACGGCGACGCTGAATGCGCTGCTCAAGTCGGCGGGCCTGCACTATTCCGACGTCGATACCGTCAATCTGCCATTTCCCGATCATGTCGCGGCATTGAAGAACAAAAGCGTCGATGCCTCGGCTTCGGTCGAACCAGGACCGGCTATCGCGATCAAGAACGGCTTCGCCACGCTGCTCAAATCCGACGATCAGATCATCCCCTATCACCAGATCGCGGTCCTGCTGTTTTCGGAAAAATTCGCCGCGCAGCCCGACCTCGCCCGGCGCTTCATGCGCGCGTATCTCCGCGCGGTTCGCTTCTATAACGGAGCTTTGCGGGACGGCCACATGGCGGGGCCGAACGCGGACCAGGTGATCTCGATCCTCGCCGAGGCCACCAGCATCAAGGATCCGGCAATCTATCGCGACATCACGCCAACCGGCATGAATCCGGATGGACAGGTCAACGTGCAGAGTCTCGCCGACGACCTGCAGTTTTACCGCGAGCAAGGCCTCATTCAGGGTGACGTCAAGCTCGACCAGATTGTCGATCAATCCTTCGTCGCGGCCGCGGTCAAGGATCTTGGCCCCTACAAGAAATAACGCATCACTGCAGAGGATAACAAATGTTCGGCTGGCGGAAACGCATCGGCTATATCGGCCCGACTGTCATGGAGGTCGTGCCGTACGAGTTTTACAGGTTCGCGCCGGACGGCGTCGGACTTGTCGGCGTCACATGCAACATCGACGATTGGAGCGAAAAGTACTTCAACGAAGCGCTGGCGCAGGTCATCACCGCTGCCGCATATCTCGGGTCGCGCGGCGTCGATTTCGTCATCCATGGCGGCGGGCCCTTGATTGTGGCGCGCGGCAAAGGCTTCGAGGAAATCATCGTATCCGATATCGAGAAAGCCGCCGGTTTGCCTGCCACGACAGGCATCCGCGCGGCCATGGAAGCGCTTCGCCATATCGGCGCCCGGCGCATCGCGATGGCTTCGCCCTATCCGGAACGCCATAACCACGCCATGGCCGGCTATCTTGGCGCCCACGGCTTCGAGATCGTCCACGCCGAAGGCCTCGACGTTCCGTTCAAGCGCCTGCAGGCCGTGACGCCGGCGGATATCAGGACTTTTGTCGAAGCGGCCGTCAAACGCTCGCCTTCCTGCGACGCCGTCTACCTGCCCTGCCCGCAATGGCAGGCGGCGCAAACCGTCGATGCACTGGAACGCGATCTCGGCATTCCTGCAGTCACTTATTCTCACGCGAGCTTTTTCGCTGCCTTCAGAAGTCTCGGCATCAAGGATCGGATCGCAGGCCACGGCCGCCTGCTGGCGTCACTGGCAGAGGCAGCACCATGACTCGTCACGAAGTTCTTTGCCGCGTCGTTGCCCGGCGTGGCTTTGATTTGCGCCCTCTCCGCGAGCGCCGCGCGCGCCGATCCGGTCGAGGACTTCTACCGCGGCAAGACCATCGAGATCGCAATCGCCGGTGCGGCAGCCGGCGGTTACGACGTCGCCGCCCGCGCTCTCGCCGCCCATATCAGCCGCCACATCGCCGGCAATCCCACGGTCATCATCAAGAACATGCCGGGCGCCGCCGGTCTGATCGTGACCAACTATCTCTACAACGTCGCCAAGCGCGACGGCACCGTTATCGGCATGCCCACGAGCAATGTACCGCTCGAGCCGAGGCTCAAACTGCTTTCGCCGGACGGCAGCAATGTCAAATTCGATCTGCGCGACTTTGCCTGGATCGGAACGCCGCTCCAGGAACCGCAGGTGACATGGGTGTGGCACACGGCGCGAGCGGCAAATGTCGAAGATCTCAAATCGAATGCCATCTTGATGGGCGCCACGACCGCATCCGCGGACAACGCCATCCTGCCGATGCTGGTGAATGAACTGGTTGGCACCCGGATGAAGGTTCTCACCGGCTACCAGGGCCAGAACGAGATCAATCTCGCGGCCGAGCGCGGCGAGGTGCAGGGTAACAATACCGGGCTGTCGAATCTCACCGTCAACAAAGCGGACTGGCTGCGCGACGGCAAAGTGCGCATCCTCATTCAATACGGCAATGAGCGGTTGCCGCAGTTGCCGGACGTCCCAACGGCGATCGAACTGGCGTCTTCGGACGCGGACCGCGCGGTGCTGCGATTCTACGGTCTGAAATTCACGATGGCGCGCCCGTTACTGATACCGCCCGGGGTTCCCGCCGAGCGAACCGCCGCGTTACAGGCTGCATTTGAAGCCACAATGACGGACAGCGCCTACATCGACGACGCCCGCCGTATCGGACTGGATACAAACTGGCTTGGCGCCAAGGCGTTGACCGATCGCGTCCGCGACGTCGCCGATACGCCGCAACCGGTCGTTGACCGTCTGCACGAGCTGCTGGCCCGCGCGGGCGTGAGATAAGGCGCGCTGCCCGGCCATGCGCCCAGCACCACTCGCCGCGGCGCAAACATGCTGTAATATCTCCAACAGAAGCCATGAGGGAGTGGAACGCCGTGCTGGCGCGTAGCGCATCCATGCAGTCGCGCATTGCCATGTATAATGACAATGCGCTCAAGATCGGCCTTTTTGGCGCCAATTGCTCCTCAGGGCGATCCGCGACAACGGTGCCGGAACGCTGGTCGGCAAGCTGGGAAGATTGTCTGGCGCTGGCAAAACTCGCCGACGAAGCCGGCCTCGATTTCATGCTGCCGATCGCACGCTGGAAAGGCTACGGCGGCACCACCGATTTCCACGGCGCCACGCTTGAAACCATCACCTGGGCCGTCGGACTGCTGTGCGCCACCAAGCAGATGACGGTGTTCGGCACCGTTCACGCCCCGCTGTTCCACCCGCTGATCGCCGCCAAGGAATTCGTCACCGCCGACCACATCGGCCAGGGCCGCATCGGCGTCAACATCGTCGTCGGCTGGAACGAAGGTGAGTTCGACATGTTCGGCGTGAAGCAGCGCGAACACGACCTGCGCTACGACTATGCGCAGGAATGGGTCGATGTGATCAGGCAGGCCTGGGAACGCGACGACACGTTCGACTTCGACGGCAAGTACCTCAATCTGAAGGCGGCGCGCGCGTTTCCCAAGCCGTTCGGCGGAACAAGGCCGCTGATGATGAATGCGGGCTCGTCGGGTGCCGGGCAGGCTTTTGCGCTCCGCAATTGCGATGCGTTCTTCGTCGCCAGCGCCGGAACCCGGCAGTCGCTCGCCGGCAATGCGGCGAAGGTGAAGGAGGTCAAGTCCGCCGCCCAGGCGATCGGCCGCGACATCGAACTCTTTACCGTCGGTCAGGTGGTCTGCCGGCCGACGCAGAAGGAGGCCAACGACTATTTCCATCATGTCAACATCGACAACGCCGACTGGGGCGCCCTCGACGGCATGCTGGCGAACAAGAGCATGACACCGGAAACGCTGGGCGCGAAGGAATACGAAGAGAAGCGCCGCTACTTCGCCGCCACCGCGGTCGGCGGCTATCCGTATGTCGGCACGCCCGACAAGGTCGCCGACGAACTCGCCGTCATCAGCGAAGCCGGTATGCATGGCATCGGGCTGTCGTTCGTCAATTTCCTCGACGAAGTCCCGTACTTCTGCGACGAGGTACTGCCGCGGCTCGAACGCAAAGGCGTCCGCGTCAAGCGCTGATCGCGCGCGGGCGCTCAGCGAAACATGTTTGCGACTTCCTGGTCGGTCGGCAGCCGGTTGTCCGGCGTCATCTCATTGACCACCGCCGGCAAATGCTGGCTCAGTGCCGCCAGCACCTGGTCGCGCGACAAACCGGTGTGTGCGATCAGCGTCGAAAGCTGATCGGAGTCGAGCACCTTTGCCAGATCGTCGGCCGAAATGGCTTTGTTGGGCCCGGAGCCGACCCAGGTATTGGCAGTGCCGCCCTGCCCGCCCTGCTGCAACTGCTTGAGCAGGTCGTTAAGACCGCCGCTCAGTACGCTTCCGGCCGCACCGCCGGCAAGGAGGCTGCCTAGACCGCCTTTAAGGATGTCACCCAGGCCGCCGCCTGAACCGGTAGTTTGAGATGGCGCAATTTTACCCTGCGCCGATCCTGCCGGAACGCTGTCCGGCTGGGCGGTAAAACTTTTCAGGGCCTTGTACGCGAGCAAGCCGATGACGGCCATCGTAACCGGCGACATCCCGCTGCTGTTTGCGTCGCCGCGCGGACCGTTTTGCATGCCGTTGAGAACATCCATCAAACCCATGTTCGCCTCCATCGAGAATGACGATCAGATTGTGACAGACACGACATTGCAGCGCGATGGCCGAAATATGTCAGGATAGACAAGAGCGCGTGAGCCGAAGATTCCAAGATCGCTAAAACTCTTCGAGAAGGCGTCCCAACCCGGTGATCTTGTCCTTGATCCCGTTGGCGCGTAGCGCATGCCAATATGTCGCGGTGTTGATCGCGATCACCGGCTTGCCGAGCCACAGCTCTGCCGCCGCCGCCAGCTTGACCATGCTGAGATTGGTGCCGACCTGAATCAAGGCATCGGTGTCCCTGCCATTGCCGTTCAACGCAATCAGCTTTTCGCGCAAAACCTCCGGCGGCACTTCGGCAATTCCCGTCCAGCTTTTGCACTCGAGGCACATATCGCGCACGACGTCGAAGCCCGACTCGGTGAAGTAACGGCGCACCTCGGCATTGGCGACCGGATAGTAAGGCGAGATGAAAGCGATGCGCTTGACGCCGCCATAGGCTTTCAGCGCCGCGGTCGAGGAATGCGATCCGACGCTGATCTTCACCCCGGCTTCCTTCTCGACTGTTTCGACGAATTTATCGGCGCCGGCCGCACCGCCGTTGAACGTTACCGACGACATTCCCATGACCAGGTAGTCCGGCTCGCAGGTCATCACGCTGCGCACGGCATCCAGCACGTTGCCGCCGATCACATTGATTCCCGCCATGAAAGACTCGTTGCTGACCGCTTTCGCGTTCGGCGTGAAAATCCGGCTGTAGTGATTGGTGACGCCGGGCGGCCGCATCATTTCGAAATCGGGTTGTACGACCGTGTTGGTCGACGGCCCGATAACCCCAAACTTGCGCCGCGAGCCGAGAACGTCCCGCATTGATGAAAATACTCCCTGACCGGACAAAGGATCGCGATGTGCCGCACTGTGCGAGGCGACCGCCAGCCGCGTCAAGATTGGCGCAAGATCGGTGGATGATTGACCGGGGACTGAAAGGTGCCGCAGGACAATGGCCCACCCATTCCTCGGCCGGAAAGAAGGAGATAAGGTTTGCGAGTGACTGAGCGTGCATTGCGCCCGCGGGGAGGTGCCAAATGCGAGCGTATTCCCACTTTGGAAGTGTGGCGGTCATTTCCGTTTTGTTTTTTCTTGCCGTCACCGCAACGGCCGCGTGGCCGCAAAGCAGCGGGCCAATCCGGCTGATCCTGCCGTTCGCGCCCGGCGGACCCGCCGATGCGATGGCGCGCGTTGCCGCCGAACAGATCAGCGCCGCCGGCGGACCTTCCATGGTGGTGGAGAGCCATCCCGGAGCCGGCACCGAGATCGGAACCGAATACGTGTCGCGCGCCGTCCCTGACGGCAATACGATCGCGATTATCTCGAATTCATTCGTCGTGCTGCCGCTGATCCGCAAGCTCAACTACGATCCGTTCACGGACTTTACGCCGGTTTGCAAGCTCGCCGACTTTCCGCCGCTGATCGCCGTCAGTAGCGACTCGCCGTATCGCACGCTTGCCGACCTGCTCAATGCCGCGCGCGCCCAGCCCGGCACGCTGACGATCGGCAGCATCGGGCCCGCCACCTCGTCCCAGATGGCAATCGAGATGATCAAATATGCCGCCAAGGCCAACATGACGTTCGTGCCTTTTGCCGGATACACCCCGGCGATCCAGGCGGCGCTTGGCAGTCAGATCACGGCCGTCTACGCCGACTATGCGTCACTGCAAGCCCATTTGCAGTCAGGCAAGCTGCGGGCGCTGGTAACAACGGCGCACAGGCGCGTCACGGCGCTGCCCGACGTGCCGACCGCGGTTGAAGCGGGATATGATGTCGAGGAAGAATTCTTCGGCGGCGTCATGGCGCCGGCGAAGACGCCGGCAAAAACGGTTTCAAGCCTGATCGACATGTTCACCGCCGCCATGCGGCAGCCTGCATTCAAAGCGAAATATGCCAGCCTCGGCTTTTTTGCCGGCGGTGAATGCGGTGCCGACTATGCCGCGGTTCTGCGCAAGGACTACGAGGACTACAAACGCATCATCCACGATGCCAACCTGAAAATGGATTGAACGGCGGCATGCCGGTTCCCGATGTCAATTCCGCGCTCGCCGGACTGGTGCAAACCGCGGGCTTCGATCCTGCCGCCCTGCGCCATGTCAGCCTCGCCGGCAGTGAGCCGGCGCTGCCGTCCTCTTTCGCAATCGGTAGCGGCGCGCAGGCGACGATTGCCGCGGCCGCGATTGCCGCCAACGAACTGTGGCGGCTGCGCAGCGGACGCTGGCAGCAGATCGGCGTCGATATGCGCCATGCGGCGATCGAATTCCGCAGCGAACGCTATCTGCAACTCGATGGCAAACCCTACAAAGAATACCACGACGATCTCGCGGGCCTTTACCGCTGCGGCGACGGGCGCTGGGCCCGCCTGCACACCAACCTGCCCCATCATTGCAGCGGCCTGCTCGCGCTGCTGAATTGCCCGCATGACAAGAAGGCCGTGCAGCGCGCGGTCGAAGGCTGGGAGGCCGAAGCTCTCGAGACAGCGGCGGCCGAAGCCGGGCTTGCGGTCACCGCCTGCCGGTCTTTCGCCGAGTGGGACAATCATCCGCAAGGCCGGGCGGTTGCCGGACTGCCGGTCTTCACCATCGAGCAGATCGGCGACGCGCCACCCAGCCCGCTTCCTGCCGCCGACCGGCCCTTGGGCGGTATCAAGGCGCTCGACCTGACCCGCATCATCGCCGGCCCGGTCTGCGGGCGGACATTGGCCGCGCACGGCGCCGACGTCTTGTTGATAACCGCTCCGCATCTGGCATCATTGTTTCCCCTCGTCGTCGATACCGGCCGCGGAAAATTGTCGGCGTCGCTCGATTTGCGCGAACCCAGCGCACGCGAGACGCTGGCGGCCTTGCTGCGCGATGCCGATGTCTTCGTGCAGGGTTACCGTCCGGGCGGCATTTCCCGGTACGGCTTCGGGCCGGACGAAGCCGCACGGCTGCGGCCTGGCATCGTCTATGTCTCGCTTTGCGCCTTCAGCCACGCCGGCCCGTGGGCCACGCGCCACGGCTTCGACTCGCTGGTGCAAACCGCGAGCGGCTTCAATATTGCCGAAACCGAGGCGTTCGGCGAAAGCAGGCCGCGGGCGCTGCCATGTCAGGAGCTCGATCACGCCACCGGTTACCTGCTGGCGTTCGCAACCATGGCGGCGCTGGCCCGCCGCGCCGAGCGTGGCGGCTCATGGCATGTCCGATGCTCGCTGGCGCAGACCGGGCTCTGGTTCCGGCAGCTTGGCCGGGTCGACGGCATGACCTGCCCCGATCCGGAGTTTCGCGATGTCGCCGGTTACCTGGAAGACTCGCCGTCCGGATTTGGGCGCCTTACCGCGGTTCGTCATGCGGCGACAATGAGCGAGACGCCGCCGCGCTGGAACCGGCCAACCGTGCCGCTCGGCAGCAATCCGCCGGTCTGGCCGCAGTAGAAATTGGCCTCTGTAGCTATCAGAAACCGTAAGATTTCAGGTTACGTGCGATGCGCGCCTCGACCGGCGTATCGCCGTGCCGGAACGTTTGCCCGGTGATCATCTCGTACATCTCGACATAGCGGCGCGACAGTTCCTGCACGAGATCGGCGGGCGCATCGGGCAATTTGGCATCGCCATACGGATCGGAATTCTTGATGAACCACAGGCGCAGGAATTCCTTGTCGAAATATTGCGGCTCCTCGCCCGCCGCAAACCGCCCCTGATACGAATCGAGCTTCCAGTAACGCGATGAATCCGGCGTGTGGATCTCGTCGATCAGCACCAGATTGCCGTCGGCGTCGGTGCCGAACTCATATTTGGTGTCGACCAGGACCAGCCCGTGCCGCGCGGCGATATCCTGGCCGCGGGCAAACAGGGCCAGCGCCGTCGCCTTGATGCGCTCGAACAATTCCCTGGTGACAAACCCTTCGGCGATCATCTGCGCGGGCGTGAGCACCCGGTCGTGCACGGCTTCCTTGGTCGTCGGGTCGAACAGCGACTGCGGCAGCTTCTGGTTCTTCTTCATGCCGTCCGGAAGGGTCAAGCCGCCGAAATCGCGCTGGCCTTTGCCGTAACGGGTCCAGATTGCCGTGTCGGTGACGCCGGTGAGAAAACCGCGCACCACGGCTTCCACCGGCACCAGCTTGCATTTCCGGGCCACCGTGACGTTGGGGTCGGGCGTCGCAATGACGTGGTTCGGCACGATGTCCCTCGTCGCTTCAAACCAGTGCGCGCTGACCTGATTGAGAACCTGCCCCTTCCACGGAATGTGCGCGATGATCCGGTCGAACGACGAATGCCGGTCGGTGGAAACCAGCACCAGCCTGTCGCCGCGGTCATAGATGTCACGCACCTTCCCGGTGATCTTCGGTCCGAGAAAGTCGAAATTGGTTTCCTTCAGAATGTCCATGGCGATTCTTATTGCAGCGCCTTCAGCCCGAGAATTTTGGCGATGACCGCAAGATGGTCCTGCTGCTCCTTGACGCTCGCCGAAAATGCCTGCGGCCCCTTGACGTCCATGATGGTCCCGATATCGCCGATGCGCTGTTTGATAACCGGATCGTCCGAAACCGCGCGGATATCCGCCGCAATGCTTTCGCGCGCACTGTTAGAAATGCTGCGCGGGCCGAATATCCCGCCAATACTTTCAAATGTCAGGTCCGGGTATCCAACTTCAACCGCCGTCGGGATTTCAGGTGCAGTCGGCGCACGCTGCTTGCTGGTCACCGCGAGCACCTTGATCTTGCCGGCTTTCATCAACGGTTGCATGATCGCAAAAGAACCCGAGAGCACCTGAATGCGTTCCTGCGCCAGATCGTTCGGCGCCTGCATGATGTCGCGATAAGGCACTTTGACGATGTCCAGGCCGCGCTCCTTGATCCAGCCGAACAGCAGGAAGTCGGAAATGCCCTGCGAGGCCGCGGCGTTGAGCTTGCCCGGCTGCGCTTTCGCCAGCGCAATGAGTTGATCGACCGAATTGATGTTCATCGACGCCGGCACCGAAACTGCCAGCACGACATCGGATATGCTGACGACCGGCACCAGGTCGCGCTGGATGTCGAGCGGCAGGCTGTCGTGGTCATAGGGCAGCACGGTGAAAATCCCGGCCGGGCCGAACCACAGGGTGTGATCGTCGTCCGCCGCCTTGAAGGCCTGCAACGACACGATGCCGTCGCCGCCCGGACGATTTTCCACCACCACCGGCTTGCCCCAGCGCGCCGACAACCGGTCCGCGAACAAGCGCGCGGTGATGTCGGTCGCGCTGGCGGGGTTGAACGGCAGGATGAATTTGACGGCACGCGTCGGATAGGCCTGCTGCGCGGCAACGCCATCGACGCATGCCGCATAGACCGCAGCGGCAAGCGCCAAGCTCGCCACCGCCTTTAACCACTTCATCGCGCGCCTCCCCGGCATTCCGATCAAATCGTCACGCATCCAATTCCTTGAAATAACGATAAATGCCCCACTGGCTGAACGGAATGCGCCGTTTCGAGGCGAGGTAAGCCTTGATGCGCGGGCGCCTGGCGACGCGGTCGCGCAGCGCAATCAACCCCGGCACCTTCTTCTCGAACCGCTTCATCCGCTTCGGGAAGGCGTAGCGCAGCCCCTCGACGATTTCGAAGATCGAAAGATCGACATAGCTCAGCCGCCGGCCAACCATGTAAGTGCCGCCGTTGTGATCGAGCACGCGCTCGAAGTAGCCGAGGAATTTTGGCACCCGGTAACGCCAGAAATCCTGGGTGCGCCGCTTTGCCGCCGGCTTCTGCTCCTCATAGTAGAGCCAGCCCGAGACCGGATGATGCGTATCGTGGATGTGCTCGACCATGTCGGCGATGGTAAGCTGCAACTGATGCGCCCACAGCCGGCCTGCCTCGTCACCCGGCGCGAGCTTGAGCCGCGGGCCGAGGTAAAACAGGATCAGCGCGGTCTGTGCAATCACCTGCTTGCCGGCTTTGAGAAACGGCGGGGCGTAAGGCGGCCGCGCGCTGCGCTTGTCCTCGAGTACTCTCATCATCGCCGGCACGCCACGCTGGCCCGGCCGCCGCCCGATATCGACGTAATCGGCGCCGGCCTCCTCGAGCGCCAGCCTGACGAATTCGCCGCGGCCCTGGATGGTCGGCCAATAGTACAGTTCGTAACGCACTGCCCACCCTCACCTCATCCCGCGGCTTTATATTGCTCGTCGGTGACCGGCTCCATCCACTCGACATGCTTGCCGTCGAGCGCTTCCTGCATCGCCACATGAACCATGACCGTGTTCGCCCCGGCGCCATGCCAGTGTTTTTCGCCCGGCGGAATCCAGACCACGTCGCCCGGACGAATCTCGCACGCCTTCTGGCCCCAGACCTGCACGCGGCCGAAGCCGGACATGACTGCAAGCGTCTGGCCGAGCGGATGGGTGTGCCAATGGGTGCGCGCACCCGGCTCAAAACGCACCATGCCGGAGCGTATGCGCGCCGGCGACGGAGCCTCAATGATCGGATCCTGCCAGACCGTGCCGGTGAACGAGTCTGCCGGCCCCCGGCGCGACGGCCTGGAGCCAGAGAGATGAATATCCATGATCGCCTTCCTCCACGATGCGGCTTTTGCCCGGATTTTGGGCCGATGAGCGCCGCCGGCCGGTAAGATAGTAGAAATTTTGCCGCGATACTCTTGGTATCGCCGCATTCGCACAGCCATAGCAGGATCGCCTGCCGCGGGCAGTCAGTGAAATGTGTGGGGTATCGCGTGAGGGACCATGGCCAGGCAACTGCGTAGCGTAGCGTTGCGGCTGCTCATCCTGCTCGGATTGGGCCTCGCGCTCGGGGCCTGTTCGAAATGCGACGTGCCCACGCCGTGGGAACACAAGACCACGCCGGGTTCCTGCCACGACGGCCCGCAGCCGCAATAATGCGGCCTAACGTTCGCCCGCGGCGGCCGAACGCCTGTGCTGCTGCTCCGGCTGGTCCGTCTCCGCCGTACTCTCCTCATCACCGTTCGACGACGATGATGCGCCGCCCGGCAGCAATTCTTGACGGGTACGCAGGTAAGGGTCGGCAAGCTGCCGCGGCGAGAGTCCGATAAACGGCGGCTCGTTGCGGCCGGTCCACCACGTCCAGATCAGCCGGCACAACATCGCCACCAGGGCGAGCTGCAACGCCAGGCCGAGACACGAGGCAACGCCGTTCAGTCCGCCAAAAACGCCATGGCCAAAAAACACGCCAAGGAATCCCGCGCCGAGAAAGCCCGATGCAAAACCGCCGAGCAGACCCGGCCGGTTGAACAATCCGCCGAGCGAACCGCTCTGCGTTCCAGGCGACGGGTGGTCGAGCGCCGCGGCGACCACATATTTTTTGGCGACCGGAGGCGAGGCGACATAGCTGGAAGAAGCAACATAGCTCGGCAAAGCGCTTCTGATGAAGCTGCTGTCGCCTTTCAACCGCGCGTCGACGTCGCCGCACCAGATCAGCAATGCGGCCACCATCACCGTGAATGCGGCGAGCTGCCGCAACCACCAGACAGGCGATATGATTTCTGCAGTCCCGTTCACGGCGCCGCTCCGCAACGCATGTTATTTGGGCTTGAACGCGCGCTTAGTGGTACGCGATAGCAGCCGATTCGGACCTGTCGCAAAGCGTCGCACGCGCCAGTGTCGCAGCACATAACTTGTGCATTTTTTTGCAATTTCTTCGGCATTTCGCGATTCATCTGTCGCGTGCACACATCAGGATTGCAAAGCGATGACATCGCAACGCAGACCTAGTCGAGCGGCTCAATGCGCAGAATCTCGGCGCCGTGGTTGTTTCCTGCCCAAAACGTAACGGGCGTAGTCGAATTATCTACAAAGACACGCCGAATATTTGTCGGCCGCGGTAACACATATTCAACCGAACTGCCGCTCTGCGGATCGAAGCGCAGCACGCGATCGCTCGCCATGCCGCCGCTCCATAACTCACCATTTTTGTCCATAAAAATGTCGTACGGATAAGTGTGCGGCGTCGGTACATCCCATTCGCGAAACGATTCGGTTTTTGTGTCGAACATGCCGAGCTTGTCGGCGGCAAACTCCGTGAACCAGAGCCGTCCCTGGTCGTCGAGCATGGTCCGTCGCGGCCGCGATTTCGGCGTCGGGGTCGGATAAATCGTCGCCGCGCCGGTCCCGGCGTCGATGCGGCCGACATTCTCGTCGCCGAAATCCATGAAGTAGAGGTTGTTTTGCGCATCCGCCGCCATCCCGTACGGCGCGTGCTGGTGCCCGGACATGAACTTGAACGGGTCGATAAGCTCGTACTGGCCGGTCTTGAGATCGAGCCGCATGATCGACTGCTTGGCGACCACGTTGCTCCAGACCTTGCCGTCCACCTTCGACGAGCGCGGCATCACCATCGATTGTTGCGTGGCGCTGTTATTGAGCGCCGCCTGGACCGGGAAAATCTGAAAAGTCCTCGTTGCCATATCGAACTTGGCAACGCCGGCCTGAAACATCATCGCCAGCCACAGATTGCCGTCGGCATCGGCCTCGAGATCGAGCGTTCCGGTCGGTGAGTCCGGCTTGAGCACGGGGATCGGGTAGTCCGTGTTCCTGCCGGTTTTCGGGTCAAGCTCGCCGAGAAAATTCTCGACGAAATTGGAATACCAGACGTTGCCCTTGTCATCGGTGCGCACATCATGAGGCGCAATGGTTTTCCGCGGCAGTTGATATTCGGTGACGAGGACATGTGTGGCCCGGCCCTTCGGGCGCGGCAACGTCCGCAATTGGTATGGCCACGACGGACCGCTGCTCAAATTCACGGTCGCCAGATAGGCCGCCAGCTTGTGCACCAGATCGTCGCGCACGTCGCGCTCGGCGAGCCGATACTGAATATGCGCCTGCGTCGTGTTGTTGGCATACTGCGCCATGCGTTTGAGCACCGGAACGAACGTCTCGGCATCGTAGGTGGAGCGCACGATGCGTTCGAAGGTATGGCAACTCATGCATTCGATCAGCGGCCGCTTCTGTTCAAGCGTGCCGGGCATGCTCATGAACCATTCGGTATTGGTCAGCTGCGCGGCGAGATCGGCGGTGCGGCGTAGCCTGAGCGCGACGTCGGACGAAGCCGACCCGACGTCGACCGCTTGCGGGCCGTCGAGGTCGTAACCGACAGCGCGGATACGCAGCGCGTAATGCCCCGGCGATAGCCGGCCTTCGGGAAAATGGAAGTGACCCTGCTCGTCGCTAACCACCGTCACGATGATCGGCGAGCCGTCCTGTTGCGCGCTGACCAGCACGCCTTCCATGGCGCCTTCTTCGGCGGATGAAACCGCGCCGGACAATGTCTGCGACATTGCGGGTCGCGCACACAGGCAGAGTAAGAGGATTGCGCCGAGCACACCGCGCCGCAGCCCGGCGTACGTGCCAGCGCAGGATTGAAGCGCGCCGTTCGTCACTGCTTCTGAAGGTAACACTCGATTTCGACCGGATCTTTCGGATCACTTCCCGGGCGGCGCTCGACGCTCGCCGGCTTGTAGCCTTCCTTGGAGCAGGAGATCGTGACGTCTTTTGGATCGATGTCCTTGCCAAAGCCCGGAATTTTGTAAACGCCCATGATATCGGTGCGGGTCACCAGGGCGCCGCGGTCCTTCAACGCCGCGGTCACTTTCGCGTCGGAGATGCCGGGACCGTCGACCTCGCGGACAAAGCCGAAATAGGACGGGCCGCTGTCCTCGTCGGTGTCATCCTCGCCAAAACCGACGCCGCCGGCATGAGACAAGGCCGGAATCGCAAGGACACATGCAAGGATCAGGGCGACACGCAGCCATACACGATCACGCGCCATGCGGTCTTCCCGGACGTGCCCTGCCCCAGCGTCGCGCCGAATTGTGGCAACGCGCGCATAATCTATCGCGTCGGGTCAGGACTGAGAAGCCGGGCCAAGCCGGGAAACGACGCCCGCTTCTCAATGACTGCCGGCGGCCAGCGTCCACCACGGCATCAGCGAATAGATCACGTAAGGAATTGACAGGACGGGAAAGATCCACACCAGCGACAACGGAATCTTGCTGGTGATCCGTTCCGGCAGCAGCATCGCGATGATGCCTAGCGCCGCCGCGATCAGAATCGTGCTCAGCGTCCAACCGTACCAGAGCATGTTCGGCCCCTCGCCGCTCCGGCCGCCCTCGTACCCCCAAACCAGACGGTCGGTCGCCGGCCAGAACGTCACCAGCGGCCAGTTCAGGAACTGGATGATGCAATAGACGACAGGGCCCGAGATCGAAAACACGGTGGCGAACGTCTTGAATTTGCCCGACGCAGCCAAAGACGGCTCTGGCGTGCTCATGATCCGAAACCCCGCGTGTTGTTGAGAACGTGACCGACGATGAACAAAAACCAGCACATCGCTGCGAGCACGATCGTCACGCCTTTGCGCGCGTTGTCATAGGCCGGGTTCTGCGCGTTCTTCCAGAAATACCAGTAGGCCGGCAGCAGGACGAGGCCGAGCGTTGCGACGTGTTCCTTGAAATCGAAGAAGCCGCCGGTCTTGTAATAATGCCCGGCCTCGAGCGGAATGCGGATGTAGATGCGATATTTGGTGTAGATGAATGAGCCGACTATACAAGTGAGGATCCAGAGCACGCAGACGGCCGTCGCGTAGCCGGCAGCAGGCACGGCGCGAAAGCGCGTGACGATACCTGTCGCCGGCCGATGCACCGGCCATGCAACCGCCATCGCTTGATGCGTCAGCGCGCCGATAAGCCCGACTGAAAGAATGAGATGGACGAGCAGCCAGATCGTCCAGAACGTATTGGTGGATATCCAGCCACTCATATCAGCCTCCTCCCCGCACGCTTCTTTGAGCGAAGCTTAGCGCATCGCGAGCCATCGTCGCGCCCACATTCGCGCATGAGTGTAGTGCGCGGTCATGCCAGCGACAAAACTTTTGCGCGCAATGGCTGCGTAAGAATTAGAATAAATCTAAGCGGCAGCGCCGACCGGCCAATCGATTGCAAATTATTGTTGCGGCTGGACCTGAAATATCACCGGCAGCGTGAATGTCAGCCCCTGATCGGCGACCAGTGACGGCGGCACTGGATCGGCGCGGTGCAACGTCGCAATTTCCGCAGTAGGGCGTGACGGCTCATCGGCCACGACATGACTTCGCGCTCCAACAAACACCGCCGTCATGACCGCTCAGTCCAGGTTCGGCGGCTTCATCAGCGAGAACAGCTCATCGACCGTGTTGATCGCGACCTGACGCACGCGCGCGTTGTCGAGCGAGCCGGCGATCCTGATCTGCCGCACCACCGCATGGATTTCATCGCGGAAGTTCGAAAGGTATCGCTGTGGGTCCTTGGACTCGTTCGCAACACGGGCAATGAGCCCGGTTATCAAAATCTGACACGCGATCATTCTGCCGTTCAGTTCTTCCATCGCACTCTCCATCGCCTGCGCGCGGACGACAGCTAGCACGAAAAACTTCCGGTCTGAAAACAGCGCCGCGCGCTTCCAAAAGCGGAGGCCGCGGACCGTTACGCCGCCAGGGTTTCTTTTACGGCGTTGACGAGCTGCTTGAGCGTGAACGGCTTCGGCAGGAAGGCAAACTGGCCGTCCGCCGGCAGGTGCTTCTGGAACGCGTCTTCGGCGTAGCCCGAGACGAAGATGATCTTCAGTTCCGGATTGCGGGTGCGCAGCTCGCGCAGCAGCGTCGGGCCGTCCATCTCGGGCATGACGACGTCGGACACCACGAGATCGATCTGCCCGTCCGAGCGTTCCAGAACCTCGATGGCCTCGACGCCGTTGCCGGCCTCGAGCACGGTATAGCCGCGCGAGGCGAGCCCGCGCGCATTGAGCTGGCGCAAGCCTTCCTCGTCCTCGACCAGAAGAATCGTGCCGGCTCCGGTCAGATCGATTTTTGCCGCGGGCTTGGCTGGTTCCGGCGCAGCCGCATCCGCCGGGCGCGAAATCGCTTCCAGCTCGCCAAGAAGTTCGGGCACCGCGGCGTTGGCGTCGACCACGTGCCGCGGCAGGAAGATGCGGAACGTCGTGCCCTTGCCTTCGGTCGAGTTGACATAAACGAAGCCGCCGGTCTGCTTGATGATGCCGTAGACCGTCGAAAGGCCGAGCCCGGTGCCTTTGCCGACTTCCTTGGTCGAGAAGAACGGTTCGAAAATCTTGCCGAGAATGGCCGGCGGAATGCCGGTGCCGCTGTCGGTCACTTCGATCAGCACATAGTCCGCCGCCGGCATGCCCTTGGCCTGGAAGCGCTGGCACTCGCTGGCCTGGAGATTGGACGTGCGCACCGTGAGCCGGCCGCCGCCCGGCATGGCGTCGCGGGCGTTGACCACGAGATTGACGATCACCTGCTCAAATTGCGAGATGTCGGCCTTGACCGGCCACAAGTCGCGGCCGTGCACGACTTCCAGGCCGACTTTCTCGCCGATCAGCCGCTTCAGCAGCATGTTGAGATCGGACAGCACCTCGCCGAGGTCGAGCACCTGCGGGCGTAGCGTCTGCTTGCGCGAGAACGCCAGCAGGTGCCGCACCAGGCTCGCCGCCCGGTTGGCGTTCTGCTTGATCTGCATGATGTCCTGAAACGACGGATCGGTCGGCCGATGCGCGTTGAGCAGGAAATCGGTCGCCATCATGATGGCGGACAACACGTTGTTGAAGTCATGGGCGATGCCGCCGGCAAGCTGGCCGACAAGGTCCATCTTCTGTTGCTGCGTGACCTTGTTCTCAAGCTCGCGCTGCGCCGTGGTTTCCAGCGCGTAGACGATCGCGGCTTCCTGGTCGCGCTCGGCCTCTTCCACTGCGGTGACATAGAAGCGGCCGAACCGCTCGGCGGCGCCGGCGAGCGTTGCATCGACCGGCGTAATATCGCCCTTGCCGTCCGCCGCCTGCCGGATCGCGGCTTCAAGGGCCGGCCGGTCCTGCTCGGCAACGATGCTGCGGATCGAGCGATCGACGCTTTCTCCGTCGCCGCCGCGCGCATGCTGAAACAGGCGGGCAAAAAGCGGGTTGGTGCGGATGACGCCGCCCTGCTTGTCGACGGTCGCAATCGCCATCGGCGTATGATGGAAGAACCGCATGAAGCGGATTTCCGCCGCGCGCTGCGGATCGCTGCCGTCGCTGCGGGCGCGATTGATGACAAGTGTCCGCGACGTTCCCGGTTCGCCGTCGGCGCCGAAGGCCAGCCGATGGTGCAGCCGGACCGGTAGTGTGCGCCCGCTTCGGGTGCGCAGGTCGAGATCGAGCACCTCGGTCTTGACCTCGCCGGGCGCGCCATGGAGCGTCGTCAGCAACGCCGCGCCGTCGCCGGCGACAAGATCGGAAATTTTCAAACCGCCGGAGCCGACCTGGGCTAGGTCCTGATCGAGCCAGCCGGCCAGCGTCGCATTGAGATAAACAACGTCGCCCTTGCCGTCGACCGAGAAGAAGCCCGCCGGCGCGTGATCGAGATAATCGATCACGTGCTGCACGGTCACGAAATGATCCTCCTGGCCGGCGCGCTCCTGGGTGATGTCGCTCAACGACCAGACGGTGAACCGGCTGTCGCGCTTGCCCTTGCCGAGCGGCCGGATGCGGAAGCGAAGCCACCGCGCCGGCCGGCCGTTCATGGCGGCGACCCGCACTTCTTCCTGCAGCCGCCTGCCCTCGCGCGCGGCCTTGATCAACCGGTAGATCGCCTCGGAGGCATCGGCATCGCCGATGAAGACGCGTTCCACCGGGCGCAGATCGTTGATGTCGGAAGCGTTGACGAGATCGAGATAAGCGGGATTGGCGTAGACCACCCGCCCTTCCCCGTCCGTGACGACGACGCCGTCGAACGCCCCGTCGACCACGGCTTTGACCAGCGGACTGACAGCCGCCGTCGATGACAGCCGCAAGATGCCGCACGCCAGCGCAAACAGCGAAAACACGCCGACCGTCGCCAGCACGGCAAGAAATGCCAGGATGTAAGGTCCCGAATCGGTGCGGCCGAACACGACGATCCCTGTGGCGGCCGCGACCAGCAGGGCCGCGACCGCCAAAATGAGCAGGACACTGCCGCCGCGTTCCGTACCGGTGCTGCGGTCGATACCGCTTCGCACCAGCGCAGCGTCAATCGCTTCGTCGCCTCGCGTGACGGTATCCTGAGTCGTCATTCGCCTCTTAGCGTCCCCTGGCCGGCCCTCATTAAGTGCCTTGAATCGGCTGAATCGCGCAAGCTTCTTTGCAGGTATCTTTGCGTATCTGTTGGCGTCGGCTGCGCACCCGCCGCCACCTGATTACCGCGCCACCAGGCGCCGCATCCGCATCAGGTAGCCGATGATTTCGGCCACGGCGCGGTAGTGCTCCTGCGGGATCTCCTGGTCGATTTCCACGGTGGCGTGCAGAGCGCGCGCCAACGGCGGATTCTCGACCACCGGAATGCCGTGCGACTCGGCCAATTCACGAATCCGGCGGGCGATCAGGTCGACGCCCTTGGCGACGCAGACCGGCGCATTCATGCCGCGCTCGTAGCGCAGCGCGATGGCATAGTGAGTCGGGTTGGTGATGATGATCGAGGCTTTCGGCACCGCTGCCATCATGCGCTTGCGCGCACGGGCCTGGCGCAATTGCCGGATCTTGCCCTTCACCATCGGGTCGCCTTCGGTCTGGCGGAATTCCTCCTTCATCTCGCGTAGCGACATTCGCTGCCGGTCGTACCATTGCCGGTACTGGAACAGGTAATCGGCCGCCGCCACCACCGCGAGGATGGCGACCACGACGCCGAGCATCCGCATGGTCAGCGTCTGCGTGAACGGCAGGATCGCGACCGGGTCCACCCCGATCAGCGCGCGCATTTTGTCCCGTTGCGGCCACAGTAGCGCAGCGATCACGGTGCCGAACACCGCAAGCTTGATCAGGCCCTTGGCAAAATTGGCCAGCGCCTGCTTCGAGAACAGCCGGCCCAAGCCGGCGGCCGGCGAGATCTTCGACAGCTTCGGAATGATCGGCTCGACGGTGAACAATATGCGGTGCTGGATCGCGCTGCCGAGCAATGCCGCGAGCGCCAGCAGCAGAAACGGAACGCCGAGCGCGGCGAGAACCCGCAGCGCCACGCTTTGCGCAAAATGCCCAAGGCCCGGCCCATCCGCCGGGATCTGATAGGAATTGGCCAGGATGCCGCGGAATGCGGTTTCCAGCGTTTGCGCCATCGGCCCGGCAAACACCATCACCGTCAGCGTGCCGCCGGCGATCATGAACCAGGTGTTGACTTCCGAACTGTGCGCGACGTCGCCGCGCTTGATGGCCTCATCGATCCGCTTCTGTGTCGGGTCTTCTGTATGGTCTGCGCCGTCTTGCTCCTCGGCCATCGCGGCTCCTTAGGCGTGCGGCGCCAGTTGGTGCAGGACGCCGCCGGCGTAATCGAGGAACAGGCCCATCATCGAGCCGAGCGCCAGCAACAGGAACAGCAACCCGATCAGGATCGTCGCCGGCATCGCAACAAAGAACACCTGCATCTGCGGCATCAGCCGCGACAGAACGCCAAGCCCGATGTTGAACAACAGTCCGAACACGAGGAACGGCGCGGACAGTTGAATGCCGATGCGGAACGCGCCGGAGACCGTCTTCGTCACCAGCGCCGCAACGTCGCCGACCGGAGGCACTTCCCCCGGCTCGAACAACGTGTAGCTGTCATTAAGCGCGGCAATGACCAGGTGGTGCATATCGGTGGCGAAGAACAGCGTGATGGCGAGCATGGTCAGGAAGTTGCCGAGCAGCGCCCCCTGCTCGTTTTGCGTCGGGTCAACGGCGGTGACGAAGCCGAGGCCAAGCTGCTGGGCGATCACCGAGCCGGCCACTTCGAGCGCGGAGATGGTGAGCCGCGCGGTCATGCCGAGCACCGCGCCGATGATGATTTCCTCCACCAGCATGACGACCACCGGCCCGAGCGCGCTGGTGTCGATCTGATAGGCCGAGCGGTGCAGCGGCAGCAGCACGGCGGCGAGAACTATCGCGATCGTGAGCCGGATCCGCGTCGAAATGTTCTGCTCGCCGAGCCCCGGCAGCAGCATCAGCATGGTGCCGGTGCGGGCAAAGACCAGAAGGAAGGCCGCGCCCACCGCCGGAAGGAATGAAACGTCGATATTCACCGCGGCCGCCCGCTCAGCCGCTGGTGATATGGGCGGCGATCCGAAGGAAATTGGCGTACAGCGCATCGGCCATGAACGGCAGCACCAGCAGCATGGCGACGAATATCGCGAGGATTTTCGGCACAAAGACCAGCGTGGATTCCTGGATTTGCGTCAGCGCCTGCAACAGCGAGATCGCAACGCCGACGACCAGCCCGACCAGCATCAACGGCGCCGAAACCAATAAAAGCGTCTCGATCGAATCACGCGCTACATCCAGAACTTCCGGCCCAGTCATACGTCCCCCTGCTCTCACGCTACGGCGTGATATTTCAAATCGGCATTTTCAGAATGTCTTCGTAGGCTGCGATCACCTTGTCGCGCACCGACACCAGCGTCTGCACCGCGGTTTCGGTCTCGGCGACCGCGGTAACGACGTCGACCATGTTGGACTTGCCGGCCGCGACGGCCTGCGTCTGCACATCCGACTTCTTGGCTGAGTCGGCAACCGAATTGATGACATCCTTGAGGATGCCGCTGAAGCTCGGCCCGGAATTGTCGGGCGGAGCAACGCTGCCGATCTTGGCCGTCTGCTCGCCGAGCTTCTGGAGCGCGGCGTAAGCATTGGCGGCTGCATTTGCCGGAATCGCCATGGTTCATCCTAGCCTTTGATGATGTCGATGGTGCGCTGAAGCATGCGGCGCGTCGCGGTGATGATGTTGAGGTTGGCTTCATAGGAGCGCTGGGCGTCCCGCATGTCGGTCAACTCCACCAGCGAATTCACATTCGGATATTTGACGTTGCCGCTCTTGTCGGCGGCGGGATTGTCCGGCTCGTGCTTGATCTGAAAATCGGACGGATCCGATTCGACGCGGCCGAGCTTGACGACGTTGGCGCCGATCGAGCGGTCCAGTTCCGATGTGAAGGTGACGATCTTGCGCCGATACGGATCGCCACCCGGCGCCTGCGCGACCGAATCGGCGTTCGCCATGTTCTCGGAGATGATCTCCATGCGGCCGATCTGCGCGTGCAGTCCGGAAGCGGCGATGGTCAGAGCTTTCATGAAATCCATGGTTCACCGCCCTCAGGATTTGCCGACCGCGAGCTTGATCAGCGCCAGGCTGCGCGTGTAGAGGCTCGCCACCGCCTCGAAATCCATCTGGTTCGAAGCGACCTTCATCATTTCGTCTTCGTGCGTGACCGAGTTGCCGCGCGGGCGCACCTGGTAGCGGCCGCTGGTATCAGCGTCGAACTGCGAACCGCTGCTGCCGCCTCCGGAAATGTGACCGGGTTCCGTGGTTGCAAGCGCAACCGAGGTTGCCGACAGCTGCTGCTCGAAATCGAGCGGTGCCAGGTCCTTGGCCTGATAATTCGACGTATCCGCGTTGGCGACGTTCTGGGCGAGCACCTGCTGGCGTTGCTGATGCCATTCCATGCGCTGGCGCAGCATCGAAAGTATCGGAATATCGGAGATCGGCATGGATTCTGGCCCAGATTCCGCTAGCAGGTTCCACTAGGCAGACTTTGCCGACACCATGGTTAACAGCCGGTTAAAGCTCGGTTTTTCGGCCTTCCGCCATTAATTTGCCGTTTACCATGCGAATGCTTGCGGAGTCGGCTTCGGGGACGAAATCGGCTATAGTTTTTAAGACTTTGTTAGGAATCACGGCGGCAAATGTTTCCGGCGCCATTAACCATTGGGATTCCCCTCATCGGAAAGCCCCTGGTTCGCTGGAACGTCGCGAGGAGTTCGTCGGATGTTCGAGACTTTGTTCGGGTCGGAGCTACCCTTGCCTGTGCGATTCTTTCTGGCATTCCTGATTGTGCTCGAACTCATCGGCGCGACCGCCTGGGCGGTTCGCCGATTCGGTAGCGGCCGGCTCGGCGGCGCCAATACGCGCGGACGCCAGCCGCGCCTCGGTGTCATCGACTACGCCAGCGTCGACGCCCGCCGGCGGCTGATCCTGGTGCGCCGCGACAATGTCGAACACCTGCTCATGATCGGCGGCCCGACCGACGTCGTGGTCGAAGCCAATATCGTGCGCGCCGTCGCCGCGAGCCCGCGCGACGCCGCAATGCCGCGCGCGCCGACAATGGAAATGCCGCGGGCGATCCCGCTTCCCGAGACCAGCAACGGCGGCTCCTGGCCGTTGCAGCCCGAGCCGATCGCTCCGCCGCCCGCCGCCCCGCGCGCGTCCAGGTATGAGCCGCTGCCCGAAGAGCCGGCGCCCGCCAGCGTGCCGCTGCAACCCGTTGCAGAAGCGCCGGCGAAGCCGCAACGCGACACGCTGGCCGCCTTGGCTGACGAACTTTCGGCGCGGCCCGTTCCGTCGGCGCTGCCCGCACGCAATCGGAACACGTCGCCGCCGCGCCGGCCGCAAACCGAGGCACGCAGCGAACCGCGCCCCGAGCCGCGGCTGCCCGATTCGCCCCCCGGTCCCGCCGCGGCGCCCGTGGACGCTTCCACCGATCAAAGCCTTGCCGAGATGGCGCACCGCCTTGAAGCGGCGTTGCGCAAGCCCGGCGCACCGGCGGCTGCTCCTGCCGCGCCACAAGCTGCGCCACAAGCCGCGGCGGAGCCGGCACCGCCTGCTCCGCCACAGCGCGCCGCGCGTCCGGCCGAGCCGAAGCCCGCGCCGCGAAACAACGAGGCGAAACCGAACAAGTCCACCACGCTCTACGACAACCTCGAGCAGGAGATGGCCAGTTTGTTGGGCCGCCCACCAAACAAGAACTGAATGATCAAAATTTGTGGCCGCCGCGTCCGGTTCAATACGGTGGCGGCCTCAGTAGCGGCACTTCTAGTATCGGCGACGCCGCTCGCCGCGCAGGACGTCAGCATCAATTTCGGCCAGGGCGCCTCCGGCGGCGGCCTCAACGAGCGCATCATTCAACTGATCGCGCTGCTGACGGTGCTGTCATTGGCGCCGTCGATCCTGGTGATGATGACCTCGTTCACCCGGATCGTCGTGGTGCTGTCGCTATTGCGCACCGCGCTGGGCACCGCGACCGCGCCGCCAAATTCGGTCGTCATCTCGCTGGCGTTATTCCTCACCGCCTTCGTCATGGGGCCGGTGCTGACCAATGTTTATGACGCCGGCATCAAGCCGCTGGTCGCCAATCAGATCACCGTCAACGAGGCATTCGATCGCGCCAGCGTGCCGTTGCGCGGCTTCATGGAGAAGAACGTCCGCGACAAAGACCTGCAACTGTTCATGGACATGTCCGGCGAGCCCCGCCCGAAAGGGCCGGACGACGTGTCCATGCGCGTCCTGGTCCCCGCTTTCATGATTTCCGAGCTCAAGCGCGCCTTCGAGATCGGCTTTCTGTTGTTCCTGCCGTTCTTGATCATCGATCTCGTGGTGGCTTCGGTCTTGATGTCGATGGGCATGATGATGCTGCCACCGGTCGTGGTGTCGCTGCCGTTCAAGCTGATCTTCTTCGTCCTCGTCGACGGCTGGACGCTGGTCGCCGGGTCACTGATCCAGAGCTACGGCAATTAATTCCGGACAACTGATTCCAGGCGCTCAGTTCCAGACCTGCCTCGCCGTCTCGACGACGACTTCGAGTTTGCGCTTCTGGTCGTCCGGCCCGAGCATGTTGCCGACCACGTCCGAGGCGAATCCGCATTGTGGCGAAATCGCCAGCTGATCGAGCGGAATGAATTTGCTCGCTTCGCCGATCCGGCGTTTGAGCCCCTCGACCGTTTCGAGCTCGGCGACTTTGGTGCTGACCAGCCCGAGCACGACAATCTTGCCCTTGGGCACAAACCGCAGCGGCTCGAACGAGCCGGCCCGCGGCGTGTCGTATTCGAGCAGAAAGCGCTGATGCGGCAACTCATTGAACAGCCGCTCGGCAATCGCGTCGTACGTCCCTTCGCGGTGCCACATGCTGCGCTGGTTGCCGCGGCATAAATGGATCCCGAAGGTGATGCCGGGGTAATCGGCGATCACCGCCGCTTCCGCCTTCAAGGAGCGGGCAAAATTCCGCATCGGATCTTCGCCGCGCTTTCGCATCTGCGCCATGGTCGGCTCGTCGACATAGGCGGTGAATCCGGGCGCATCGATATGGACGTAGCGGCAGCCTGCCGCGACCAGGCTGGTGATGATCTGCCGCTCGATCGCCACGACGTCGGCGAGAAAATCGTCCATGTCGCGATAGACCGCAGTTGAGTTTTCATATTCGAAGCGCTGCGAGATACGGTCGGGACCGATCAGCGAGACTTTCGCCGGCTTTTTCGCGAGTTTGCTGACGAAGCGATATTCCTCGAGCGGAACGTTGCGGGCGAGCGACAGCCTCGCCTTGGCCGGGCGCCGGTGCGACACCGCGGTGCCGGCGTGGTGCATGGTCGGAATGTCCCAGCGCTGTCCGGGCGCCGAGCCCTCGACCCGCTGCTCATAGACTTTCAGGGTCGAAGCCGCCGCATCATAGCCTTCGACGGCGGCGCCGAAACTGTCCTGAAAATTCAGCCGGCGGATCTCGCCATCGGTGATGACGTCGAGCCCGATATCCTCTTGCAGCCGGACCGCGGCGCGCACCGCTTCATCTTCGATTGCGTGCAGCGCGTCGGCTGCGATCTTGCCCTCGTCCAGCGCAATACGCGCTTCCCGCACCGCCATCGGCCGCAGCAGGCTGCCCACCACGTCGGTCCGGATATTGACGAGGTCCCCTTGAACGTCACTCATGAACTTGCACCTGTCTGATTGAAGGCCGCGGCGCGGCGAAAGACGGAAGCTTTCCACATTATTATGGCGCGTCGCGACGCCGTTTGTCCCGCGCAGCCGGACGGCCGCTCGCGCAGGGCCGACTTGCAAAGATGAATGAGGTTGCGCGCGAAGCGGCGCAAACGGCCCGGCCAATGCGTAATGACTAGCGTTGCGCCGTGCGTCCGGTAGCGCGCGCCGGCGGAACCGGCGCTGCGGGCATCAAGTCCTTCGCCGACGGCAAGCCGTTCGACGCCGAAGGCATGGCCTCCGGAACCGCCGGCGAGCCGGCCGGCGGCAATGAGCTTGCATCCGGATAGCGCGCCTGCATCTCGCGCAGGAACCCTCCCAGCGTATCGACCGCCGCCGCGGCGTGGGCGATCGTGGTGAATTCCGCTCCGCTGGCGCCGAACGGAGCCGAGGCGACCTGGAAGGCATGAGCGTCCGGCGTTTCCGCCATCTTCGCCGCATACTTTTCGCGAAAGCGATCGAGTCCAAGGCTGTCTTCGCCCAGCGCGTAGCCGACCTCGGCGCGCAAAATGTCGGCACGCTCGATTTCGTTGAGCGGCTGAAAATCCTTCCAGCGCTCGCCGTACAAGAGTTCGATCTGCTCGGCGGATTCCCGCCACCGGCGCGCCGCCCAATAGATATCGGAACGAAGCCGGATCGCCTCGCGGCCGTCGATATTGCCGATCACTTCAAGCGCCAGATCGTGCCGTCCCATATCCGACAGGGCGCGCGCCTCGAGCAGCAGCCGCTGATTGCGCAGTTCCTCGGACAGCTCCGCCGACCGTGTGGCGCGCAAGACTGCAAGCGCCCGGTCGGCCTTGCGATTCATCAGATAGATCACCGCGAGCCGCGTCGCGACTTGCGCCCGCCCTGCGCCCTGCAACCGGTTGTCGACCTGATACTGCAACAGGTCGGCAGCCTGATCGAGCAGATCGACCGACACCAGCCGGTCGGTAAGGCGGCGGATCATCTCGTCGCCGCGGCGGCCGATCGGCGTCAGTTCGCGGAAATCGTAGAACAGCGCCAGCGCATCGATCGCCGGCAGCTTGTCGCCCTTTCCTGAGAGGAACAAGCGCATCGAACGTTTTCGCCGCCTCCTGCTGGATGCGGCGCGTCATGTCGGAGTTGGGGTGCGCCGCGAGAGCGGCGCGCATCACGTAGAACGAATCGCGGTAACGGTTTTGCTGGGTGTAGAGCCGCGCCAGCATCTGCAAGGCTTCGATCTCGGTATCGTCGCCGCGCCAGACCGTGGTCAGCGTTTCGAGCTGCGACACCGCTTCGTCGCGCTTGAGGTCGCCGAGCGTGTAACGCAGCACCGTTTCGCGGAGCTGGCCTTGCGCCGCCGCACGCCGGTCCCAGGAGTCCGCCGCGGTGCGATACGCCGCCAGCGCATCCTCGGTGCGGCCGACACCCTCCGCCAGGCGCCCGACCAGCACCGCCATCGCCGGCTCGAGCTCGTGCGGCACGCCGATGGTCTGAAGGACGTCGAGCTGATTGGCGGCGGTGTTGAAATCGCCGACTTCGATCGCCGAGCGCAGTTCTTCCCGGAGCGCCACCCGCTGCAACTCGATCGGCAGCGTCGACACCGAAGTCTCCGAGGTCTTGAAGCCGTCGCGCGCCTGAGCCCACTCGCCCTGGTGCGCGTAAGCCAGCGCGCGCCACAGCGGCGCATCGTTCTGATCGCCGACCACGGGATCGGACAAATCCTTCAGCGCGTCGTCGTCGCGGCGCATCATGATTTCGGTCAGCGCTCGCAAGACCTTCGCCGAAACGGTCTCGGCGGCCGGGCGCTCCTCGCCGAGCGCAACGTCGAGCACACCCTTGGCTTCCGGATACATGCCGCGCGCGATGTAAAAGCGCGCCAGATCAAGCCGCGGTCCCAACCGCTTGCCTTCCGGCGCATCGGCCGCAGCCGCCGAAAGCGCCGATTGCCGCTCGGTGAACGACCCCTCGCGATTGGAACCCCAAAGCTGGGAATCGAACATCATCGGTTTCAGTCCGCTGCCCCGCAGCAGCGTCTGCAACGACGTCGACAGCGCAAGCCCGGACGGGCGGCCGATGACGATCATGTCCGGCTTGAGATCGACCTTCACGTCGTCGGCGAGCGGATCGATGACGACGCCCTGCGCCGACGTCAGCGCGCGGAATTCGACGAAGTCCTTGCCGTTCACGAAACCGCGCGCCGGCGCGTAGCCGGTGACGACGACGAGATTGTCTCCGGCGTCGGGATCGGCGATGTGATGAACGAGGTGCGGTTCGTCGAACGGTACGGCGACGCTCGCGCGATGCGGGCCGACGAGATTTCGCGACATTTCGAGCGAACGCGTCGAATTGATCGCACTGTCGCCGACCTGCACCGTCCATACCGAGCCGTCGCTGTCGACGGTCGACAGGTGCGGGTGATCGAGCTTGATCCGGACGATGTCGGCATCCGCCGTACGGGTCAGCGTTGCGCCGCGAATGGTCCGGCTCGGCTCGTCATTCAGCGCGCCGAGGTCCAGGTCGATCGCGGAATCGAACACCAGCCACAGCGTATCGGCACGGCGGAACACCGCGGCGGCGGTCGCTTTGAGAAACGGAAACGTCAGTTTCAGATTGGTGCCCTGGCGCACCAGTTCGACCGCGACCTTGGCTGAATTCTGCGCAGCGGGACGCGGCGCCGCCTCCGTCGCTGGCGCCGGCGCAACGCTCGCCGGTGCAGGTGCGGGCGCTGCCGGCGGCGCCGCAGCTTGCTGCGCCTGTTGTACCGGAGGCGGCAGAACGACAGCCGGCGCTGCGGCTTGCATTTCAGTTTTTATTTCAGTCTTGGGCGGCGCTTTAGCTTGAGGCTCGGCCGCCGGCGCGGCAGCCAGCGCCTCCGCTTTGGGCGACGGCGTCACCGCCGCAGGCGATGCAGCCTCCGCCGCCGGTGCGGCAGCAGGCGCAGGCGGCGTTTCCTTCGCGGCGGTTTTGGCTTCCGACGCCGGAATTGCCGCGGGCGCCGCGATCTCGGGCTTCGCGGCTGCAGCTACAGCCGGACTAACCTGATCCGCAGCCCCATCCGCCGCACCCTGCTTTTGCGGCGGTGCTGTTGCCGGCGCCGGGCTGCCGCTTGGCGCCGCGCCCTGCTTCAACGCCGGCATGATCCCGCTCGGCTGATCCGCCCTCGCCTCGTCGTTGACGACGTCGACGACGTAGCCGTTGTCGTCGCGGAATGTCCGCACGTCGATCCGCGGCGCGAAGGTGAAGCTGACCTGCGCCTTGGTGTCCTTGGTTTCGGTATCCAACGTGGTGACCGATTTCGGCAGTGCCGCCTGCGCATCGCCAAGGTCGAATTTGACCGGCGCGTCGAAGGTGAGCGTCAGCTTGTCCTTGTCGCGGTCGGCGGACACCGCCGTGTCCTGCGGCACAGTGAAGATGTAGCGCGTGAAGGTCGGCTGGATCGCGACGTGCACCTTCACCGGATCGGCCGCCGCCTGCTGGGCGACGGCTTGCTGCTCCTTGCGCTCGAGCTTGTCGGCGAGGCGGGCGCGGCGCGCCAGATCCTCGATGACCTCCTGCGGCAAGCCGGGCGGCGGACCACTCCACGGTTCCGGCAACAGATCGATGAACACCTTCTCGCCGGCGGAAACGGCGTTGACCTTGACGTTCTTGGCGAGCGCCGCACGAACGCCGCGGCCGTCGGGATCGCGCCGCGCCGCGCCGACATAATCGGAAAGCAGCTGCGGCAGACGGTCGACCACGAGATCGACCGGCTTGGCGAACGTCACGATCAGCACGTTGTTGGAAATGCGCGCCGTAACGTCATCGTATTCGCTGAGCTTGATGACGATGCGGGCAAAGCCAAAGTCGCCGTCGGTGACCTTGGCTTCGACGGTGCCTTTGATCGGCGGCTGCTCGGCGGTCTGCGCCGCACACGGCGCAGCAGACGCAAGCGCGACCAGCGCCAAACCGCCGAACAGCGCAACGCGCCGGCGCACGGCACACGACACAAAAGACCACGCTTGCGGAACGGTGCGACCGTGCGCCATGACTAAAACTCGACTACGCCACCGTTACTATCCGCAGCCGCGCTGGAGTACCCCGACGGCGGCCTCTGGTTAATTTAGGGCTAACCGTTTAACGTCGACTTAACATCAATGATTCCAGAAGGTTATGGCGGCGCTCCGTCATGAAGAACCGAAACAAGCGATGTTAGCCGCCTATCCTCCCGATCCGTCCGGCAACACCAAGCTCGGCGGCAGCGCCTGGGTCGATCTGGTCGATCCGACTGCGCTTGAGCGAAAGGCCTTCGAAGACGCGTTTGGCCTTCGCGTCCCGGCGCAGGACGAACTCGGCGAGATCGAAGCGACCAGCCGGCTGCAATTCGAAAACGGCGCGCTCTACATGACCGCGCCGCTGATCTTTGCCTCCGGCAGCGAGCCGTGGATTCCGATTCCGACCGGCTTCATGCTGTCGAAGCAGGTGTTTATGACGCTTCGTTCCGGCAAGTCGGCAGCCTTCGACTGCGCTGCAAAGGAGCTTTGGAACGAAAAATTCGAGCCGAGCAGTGCGTTCACGACCGTTCTTGAGGAATTGGTCGATCATCTCGCTGACCTTCTCGAAGGTGCCGGCCGCGATCTCGACGAAACCTCGCACGTCATATTCAGCAACGACCAGGCCAAGCACCTGTCGCACGAGACGACGATGCTGCGGCAACTGATGATCCGCACCGGGCGCACCAGCGAGCGGATGTCGCGCATCCACTACACCCTGGTTTGCCTCGACCGCATGGCGAAATTCGCCGGCGAGCGCGGCCGCGAATGGCTCCAGCCGGACATCGCAACGCGTCTGCAAGCGGTCAGTTCCGACGTCGCCTCGCTGGTGCAGTTCTCCGAAGGCCTGGTCAACCGCGTTCAGCTGTTGCAGGACGCCGCCACCGGCATCATCAACATCGACCAGAACGACGTGATGAAGGTGCTCACCATCGCCTCGGTGGTCGGTATCCCGCCGGTGCTGATTGCCGGCATCTACGGCATGAATTTCAAGGGCATGCCGGAATATGACTGGGCCTACGGCTATCCTTACGCGCTCGGGCTGATCGTCGTCACCGCGCTGATCCCGCTGCTGTGGTTCAAGTGGAAAGACTGGATCTAAGCCGCTCTCTTCCCTCACCTATTCCGCCGCCTCCAGCGTCTTTGGCTCTTCCGCGCTGACATAATAAATCGCCTTGCGCGAACTATGCACCAGCGCACCGACCGCGGCGCTCAAGGCCGCGAACGCGCTGGCGTCGAGCGCACCGAAAAATAGGTCGTTGATGGCGCGGATTTCGTCGCCGATTTTGCCGATCCCGATCCGCCCCGCCGGCGCGATGCTCAACAAAATGCCGCGCCGGTCGTGCGGGTTGGTGCGCTTGTGCAGCAAGCCGCGCTGCGCCAGTTTGCCGGTCTCCGACGCGATGAACGCATTCGAAACGTGCAGCGCCTTCGCCAGCGCACTGACGCTGACGCCGTGGTCGCCCTGCAAATGCGCGATCGCGATCAGCACGCTGTATTGCGGGCCGCTGACCCCCATCCGCGCGCCGAGATGACCGCGCACCGTCTCCATCCGCGACGACACCGTGAGCAGGTCGTGCACCAGGGCGCGGAACGCGTGGTCGGAGCCGCCCTTGAGCAGCGCCCGCCGTGATGTCGTCGGCGGCAACGCCGAGGCCGCCGCGTTGCGGCGCTGTCTGCGCACCGGACGTTTGGCGCTCATTTCCGCTCATTCCCGCGCCAGCGGCAATCCAGTTGCGCCCACAGCGAATCTTGCGCTGGGTCCCCGCTTTCGCGGGGACGAGCGGTTGGCATCTCAGAGACTGACATAGCCGGTGTCGGCGAGAAGCTCGGATTCCACCGGAATATGCAGGCTGTCGTGCACGGCGTTGTAGAACTTCCAGAAGCCGACGACGCAGGCGAGTTCGACGATCTGCGGCGGCGTCAGGTGCTTCTTGAGGTCGTCGAGGATGTCGTCCGGCACCGCGGTCGGATCTTCCGACGCCGCGCGCACATAGGCGAAACAGGCGCGCTCCAGTTCGCTCTTCGGCTGGTAGGTGCCGGTTATGATATCCTGCAACTCGGCTTCGCTTATGCCCCAGCCTTCGAAATCCTCGCCCTTCGCCTTCTTCAGCATCGAGCAGCTATGCGCGGTGCAGTAAGCGCAGCCGTTGGTCGCGCACGCCACCGCGGCAAGCTTGCGCTTGAGCAGCTGGTCGAGCTTCGATGTCGGATCGCGCATGATGTTGCTGTTGAGCTTCCACAGCGTCTCGGCGATTTCCGGCCGGTGCGCGTAGAGCTTCAGCGCATTCGGCAGGAAGCCCATGCGTTTCTTGTACGGCTCGACCACCGGGCGCAGCCGGGCATCGAAATCCTCGTCCTTGACGTACGGAATGAAGGGCTGCGCTTCGACCAGCACTTTCGGTTTAGGCGGGGTGATTGCGTCCATGGTTTGGTTTGCTCTCCTCTCTCTATTCCCGTCATTGGGAGCGGGCGAAGCGACGAAGCAATCCAGGGGCACCTTGCATTGAGCACTGGATTGCTTCGCTTCGCTCGCAGATGACGGAAACCAAAGTTGCTGCATCACAAATAATCCTCGAGCTTCACCTTGCCCCAGTTCTTCGGCCAGGCGCGTTCGAAGTCGGCCGCGTTGTGGCGCGCCTTGGCGGTGGCGTCGATGCCGACCTTGCCGACGATGCGCCACGGCGCCTGCCCTTCGAGCGGCGCCGCCGACGGGTCGTAGGGCGAACCGCGGGTATGCGGCACGATGATAATGTCGCGCGCCGGATCGCAGCGCGTGGCGATGGCGTGATAGACCTCGCGCGCGTCGTCGATGTCGGTGTCGTGGCTCACCGCGACCACCATCTTGGTGTTCAGCCACGGCGCGCCCATTGCCGTCATCAATGCGTCGTTGACGAAGCCGTCGCGGGGATAATTGAACTGCAGGATGCAGGACAGCGCCGCGCCCCAGGTCGGGAACCGCACGTCCTTCACGTCGAGGCCGATTTCAGTCAGGCGGTTGTACAGCACCGCCTCGTGGCAGAGCCGCGGCAGCGGCTGATGATCGGTGTCCGGGCAGGCCTGGTGATTGCGATAGATCGGCCGGTCGCCGCGCATCGTGATCGCGGTGATCTCGACCTCCGGCAGCTCCTCGAAATGCGGCAGGTGATACATCGACGGCGACGTCACCTCGCCGACCCGCACCTTGCCGTTGAGCTTCACCTTGCCCTCGACCACGATCTCGGCTTCCGCCGGCACCGTGAGATCGAGCGTCTCGCACGGCACCATCTCGATATCGCGGTCCATGACGGTGCCGACCATTTCCATCTCGCCCCACGCGTCCATGTGCAGGCCGGAAAAGTTCGCCATGATCTCGTAAGCCGGCGGCACGCCGAACACGAAGGCGATCGGCATTTCGGTGGCGCCCATTGCCCGGTATTTGTTCATGATGGCGTGCGAGTGCGGCGTGACGAAGCTGATCAGGCCGCGCCGCGGCCCGACCGCGTGGGTGCCGGCGTGGCATGAATTGTAGAAGCCGGTCTGCGGGTCCTTGATGATGTTCATCGCCGTCACGTACGGCGTAGTGTCCTTGTCCTTGTGCATGGGGATCGGCAACGCGGTCCAGTCGATGTCGTTGCCGAGCTTCTTCACGTCCTTCACCGGACCGGTTTTGACGTTTTTCAGGCCGCGCGGCGGCTGGCGCAGCCGGAACGCCAGGGTTTTCAGATACTCCGCCGGCGCGACGCCGAGCGCGCGGGCCTGCGAGCGCCGGTTCTTCACCAGGATATCGCAGAGCCGGAAGCCCGGCTTCTCGATGATGTTCTCGAACAGGATCGGCTGGTCGCTCTGCGCCGACAGCGCGCCGATATTGTCGATGCTCACCGGCTTGGTGATGCGGGTGACGATGTCGGCGTTGGTTTCCAGATAGCCGCGCAGCGAGGCGTCGAGACCCCGGTTGGTTCGCGGCGGTGCCGCCGGCCGTGAAGCGTCCATGCTGCGCGCTCCCAATTAGTTAAGTAACTTTACTATTCTCCCTGTCCCCGGCGCAAGCGGGGTCCGCGCCGCGTTCCGGGAACCAGGTTTTCAGCGGCGGCACTTGCTTAACCGCCGTGCGCCAAAGCCGTTCGAAAAAATCGCTGCGGCGAAACTCCCGCTCCGGACCGCTTGTTGCCGGAACTCGCCTTTTGCCACCGGCATCGGCTTTCCGGCGCGCTGCGGCGAATTCTGCTTCGGAGGCTCCCGCGACGAAGCGCTCAAGGCACGGCGGCGCGTCGCCGCTGCAGGCCTGGCGCCGCCGGCAGGTTCGCAACAGGCAGTACCGCCAGAAGCCGAGCGCATCGCAATAACGCCGCGCGGCGTCGGCATAGGCTGCATTCTGCCGCGCCTGCCACGCGCTCGGGGGCCGGCGCTTGTCTTCGTGCAGCCAGCCGGAGGACTTGCGCTTCCGCCGCCGGCGCACGCGGTTGGTTTGCTGCATTTGGTGGTCCCCGGTTGTACGCGTCATTGCGAGGAGCGAAGCGACGAAACAATCCAGGGGCGGTTGGCACTGCGCGCTGGATTGCTTCGCTGCGCTCGCAACGACAATCCACCCCGCGCAGCCATGGGCAGCGCGGCGTCACAAGCGCAGCAATGAATTTTCACGTCACGACATGATCGGGGTGCGTTCGCCGCACGCGATCATGCAAGCAAAAAGTGAGGGGAAGGCGGAGCGCCGGAAAGCGCGTGCCGTCCACTTGCCCGCACCTTTCCTTCCTTGCTTCTCCTCGCGGAGAGTTTCGGAAGACGGTTGCGGACGCGCGCCACGCCAATGAATGTTGCCATCCATCCGCGCACCGGGCGCGCTCGCCTCTCGGCGCTCCACCGCGATATTCGCCGCGCAAATCAATGCCACGGCTAAGTCCGGGCCACGTTTCCGGGGACGCGCGCACGGCGGATGCCGCGCGCCGTCCCAGTCCAGCGGAAGCACCCCGCGGACCGGTCATAGTGCCGGCCGAGATGATGCCCGGACCACCCGGGAGCAGTTTGCGAGACTGCCCGCAGGCCACCGCACTCGCTCCGCAGTTCAGGATCGCCTCGCGAACGCGTTCCCCTCCTGACCGAGCTAGCGAATCATATAGACTTAATACAGGACTTATGTCAACGACAAAGAGACTACCGTCTCCGAGGACAGAATCGCGTTATTTCAATATCCATTGAAATAACTCTTGACAGCCGGAGCATCATTTCAATATCTATTGAAATATGAAAAAGGGTCTCGCCGTTTCCGCTCTGGCCGCTCTGGCGCAGGACAATCGCCTGGACGTGTTCCGGCTGCTGGTTCAGGCCGGCCCGGCAGGATTGCCCGCCGGACAAGTGGCCGATGCGCTCGATGTCGCGCCAAACACGCTGACATTTCACTTCGATCGGCTGCGCGAGGCCGGACTGGTCACGGTTCGCCGCGAAGGGCGTTCGATGATCTACGCGGCGTGCTTTGACCGGATGAACGACCTGATCGCCTTCCTCACCGAGAACTGCTGCCAGGGCGCTCAGGAAGCGTGCGCCCCCGTTGCAGTCTGCAAACCGAAAGGAGTTGCCGATGAAGCGGTTTCACGTACACGTCGCCATGGATGATCTGAAGCAGTCCATCGGCTTTTATTCGGCGCTATTCGCAGCCGATCCGAATGTCGTCAAACCGGATTACGCCAAATGGATGCTCGACGATCCGCGCGTCAACTTCGCCATCTCGACACGCGGCCGGCAGGCCGGCCTCGACCATCTCGGCATTCAGGCCGAAAGCAGCGACGAACTGAAAGAGATTTACGCCCGGCTGCACAAGGCGGGCGGTGACATCGTCGAACAGGGCCAGACCGCCTGCTGCTACGCCAAGTCGGAAAAATCGTGGATCGACGATCCGGCCGGTATCGCGTGGGAAACGTTCCATACCACCGGCGAAAACACCGACTATGGCGACGGTTCGGGCGAGCGCGTGGCGCGCGTCGCCAACGAAAAATCGTGTTGCGCTCCCGCGGCAAAAGCCGCTCAACCCGCCGCAGCGTGCGGCTGCCCCGCAGCCTAGAGGCGCGTCATGGTCGATCAGTGTTGCGGTGGTGAACTCGGTTATCTTTTGCTGCAGATCAATATCATTTGCCTACTCCTGGCGCTGATCGGATCGGCGGCGATCGTGAAACATCCGGACTGGTTCGGCGAACCGTCCCCGTCCCTCACGCAAACCGTTGCCGGGCGATAGGCATGACCGACCAGCCGTTCAACGTGCTGTTTCTTTGCACCGGCAATTCCGCACGTTCGATCATCGCGGAAGCCATCTTGAACAAGACTGGTGCCGGACGCTTTTGCGCCTACAGCGCCGGAAGCTCGCCCAAGGGTCAGGTGCATCCCGAAACCATCCGGCTGCTGCAAAGCCTCGACTACGACACGGCGAATTTTCGCTCGAAGTCGTGGAATGAATTCACCAAGCCCGGCGCGCCGCACTTCGATTTTGTCTTCACGGTTTGCGACAACGCGGCGGCGGAAGCCTGCCCGGTATGGCCCGGCCAGCCCATGACCGCCCATTGGGGCGTCCCCGATCCGGCGGAGACCAAGGGCTCGGATGCCGAGATCGCCCTCGCCTTCAAAGACGCGTACCGGATGTTGAACCAGCGGATCGGGATTTTCACGGCATTGCCGTTGCGTTCGCTCGATCAACTGACGTTGAAAAACAAGCTCAGGGACATCGGCCGCACCGGCCATGCGGTGGCGCGCGCGTGACACCGTCGCTTTCGCAACGCGCGGTCGCCGAATGTCTGGGTACCGCGTTTCTGCTGGCGGCCGTCGTCGGCTCCGGCATCATGGCCGCCAAGCTCGCGGGCGGTAACGGCGCGCTGGCGCTGCTCTGCAACACGCTTCCGACTGGCGCGATCCTCGCCGTGCTCATCCTGACATTCGGTCCGGTGTCCGGCGCGCATTTCAATCCGGCGGTCAGCCTGGCGCTGTTGCTGCGCCGCGAACTGCCCGCTGGCGTCGCAGCCATGTATGTCGGCGCGCAACTCACCGGCGCCATTCTTGGCGTGCTGGCGGCGCACGCCATGTTCGAACTTCCGCTGTGGCAGATATCGGCGACGGTGCGCACAGGCCCCGGCCAATGGTTCGCCGAGTTCGTCGCCACGTTCGGGCTGTTGCTGACGATCTTCGGCTGCGCCGCGCGAACGCCCGCGGCCGTCCCCTACGCGGTCGGCCTCTACATTACAGCGGCGTATTGGTTCACGGCGTCGACATCGTTCGCCAATCCGGCGGTGACCGTCGCCCGCGCGCTTTCGGATACTTATGCCGGTATCGCGCCTGCCGGCGTGCCGGCTTTTATCGCCGCGCAACTCGTCGGCGCGATCGCGGCGGTTCCCCTCGCCCGTTGGCTGTGGCAGTAACCTGCCGCTACCGGTTATGGCCGGTCTACCGCTCCGTCATTTGGACAAGTTTCCGGCTGGCGCGACCCGAACCCCTTGCATCGCCAATTTTTCAATCATGCGATTGACGAGGCCGGAGACTTTCGCCTCCTCGACGAACGCGTTGATGTAGGCGAGCCGCCCATCGTGCCCTTTGGGCACCGCCACCCCGGAGTAGAAGTCAGCAAAACCATCGCGCAAAACCCGCGACCCCGGGAGCGTAGCGGATAGCGCAATCAGGCTGGGCCGGTTCAATGCTATTGCGTTGACGCCACCGGTGCGCAGCAGTTCAAGCGCGGCGGCAATACTGTCGGTCCGGACCAATTCGGCTCGCTTGAGCGCGCGGGTCAATTGCAAATCCGACGTATCGTTGCGAGCGGCGCCGATACGAATCCCCGATTGATCCGCGTCCGTGACGCTCTGCATTGTGGACCCGGCGGCCACCAGGTACGTGAGATCGCTTTGCAGAAATGGATTCGAAAAATCCACCTGCTCTGCACGCACCGGGTCGATAATGAGGGTAGAGGCGTCCCAGGCGTTATCGCGCAGGCCGTCAATCACCGCGCCGGGTCTCGGATATTCGACGGACACAAATTGGATGCCAATTCGGGCAGCAAGCGCACGACCCAGCTCCAATGCCGGTCCTTTGACCTCGCCAGTCGCGGGGTCTCTCATTGCCGTCGTTAAACTCCCAAGACCGACTCCAACGCGCAGCGCGCCGGATTGCACGAGATCTGCTACGCGGGGATCCGGCGAATGTTGAGCAAATGATGTCACGCTCCCTCCAAGGGCCAGAGCCAATACGAGAGCCAATACGGCTGCCAGAGCAATTCTCATCATCAAAACGTCCTTCGCCCGGTGCGCCGAGCGTCCTCGTGAAATCAACGCAACAGAGTGCGGGCGGCGACGCCGCCGACTTTGCGGTCATCGCGCAATCGCAGCACTGAAACAACTGAATCAACGCCAGTGTCGGGCAGTTTAAGCGCCCTTCGATCTGATCGCCAAGCCGTGAGGGTGGCATGGACATGACACCGGCATCCACTGAACGCCGTTCCAGACATGTCGGGATTGAAGCGATTGTTATACCGAAACTCGGCGGGCGACGTCCCTCCGCATCAAGCCCGCCCCGCAAGAAACGGCAAAGACAACACCGTTTTGAACAGCTCGTTTCGAACGATCATCGTTAAGCCAGGGTCGGCATGCTTGCCGCCCTGTTTCAGTTCTCTGATGACGCGGATAGCGTGATCGAACGCGGCAGCATCGTCGGTAAGCGCCGTACCGAGCAGATCGTTATCCTGGTGATCCGACCATCGAATTGTAAAAAAATACCGCGGCACCGCGCATCTCCTGGTCTTGAAGTTCTCCGGACAATGCACGTCGAATCCGATCGCCATGCACGATCAGAAATACGCCGCCCCGAGTTCATACGATCCTTTGCGGCCCTGCTTGAATGCCTTTGTCGCCGCCGCATGGATCGCTGCACGATTGGCATCAAAGGCAAGGAGCAAGCTGGCTTCATCACGCTCGGTTTTCGGCCGCAAATGCTTGAGCGCTTCTTCGGTTACAAAGAACGACCACTCCATTGCGCCTTCATAACCCCAGAACCGAACGGCACGCCGGGTTGAGTCGAAAGCCCTGCTTTGGTTTGGAAAGTTGAGCATCGCCAGGTTCACTGCCTATCTGAAAACACCCTTTGATGGCGTGATCTCGCTTTCAGGTACGATTCGTTCGTGTTTTTCGTCGACGCTTTTGACACGATAGCACGGATCGTCGGGGTCCCGGTCCGAGGCCGGAATGAGATGGCGGATCTCATAAGGACCACGGACGATCGATCTCAGTGAATTGGGCTCCAGCTCGACTATTTGACCGATACTGAATTTATGCGCCATCAGGTTTCCTTTCGTCCACGTATCCGGCTGCCGACACGAACAATCGCAGTCCTGGCGTTATCTTTCGCGTGCTTTGAAATAGGCCGCCGCTTTTCTGGCAATCCAATCCTGGGCCTCGGGAGCTGAGGCAAAATCGCCGACGTTTTCCGTCATGCCAGCCTCGCCGGCCGCTTCGACATACCAACCGCGACCGTCCTTGTACTCACGTGCGGTCAACCGAGGTGTCGCGTGCTTTTGTGCCATGCGCTCGTTCTCATTGCCGGCTACACCCGCAACGCAAGCGGAAGCTTTCGGATTGGAATTGTCAGCCGACGACACCGACGCCGCCCCTATGGCAACGGCGATTTAACACGTCGACTTTTACAGGCAATCCAGCGGTCGCCCGCGGCTATTATCTAATTGTGGTACCCGGAGCGAAACACAAGGGTACCGCGACACTTAATTCGAAGCGTGGGCCGGTTTGCACTTGGTTCGGCCACTATTGGGGCTGCATTTGCACTAATACGACTCATCTTAGTGATAATCATCCGCGTGCTTTTGCTACCTTCGCCGTCTCACCGCGTGAGCAGGCCCGTGCGTATCGTCGGCGCAGATTTATGTTGGACGGTATGACAACCTTCAAGTGCCCCTATTGCCGGACCGAATATGAGGTGACGACAGCGCATCTGGCGTTCCAGCAGCGCAGTTACGCCAGATGCCAGGTTTGCAGCCGGACGATGTATAGCTGGGCCTCCCGAAATGTACCCGTCTTTAAGCTTTTGTGTGCGTCCGCCAGCCAGGACCTCCCCAAGTAGCGATGTCGCTATTCACGGCCGGCGGGGAAGTTTTGGATCATCAGTTTCTACCGCGACGAGCCATGCGGCAGTTCAACGAAAGCAAAGGATAGACGATGCACGACCTTTTACACCGACATGTCAAAACCGAGGAAGCGGCCCGTCTTGGCGTTGAATTCGGGCTGGTACGGAACGAAGATCAGCGGAACGTTCGTTACGGGTCCACACCAGACCGAGGCGGAATGCGTCCGCAAAATTGGAGAACTTTCGTCTCCGGTCAAACCGGCCAAATGAGCCGCGGCATCTGCACACGAAGCCAAGCGCGTGCGCTTGCGGAGATGTCGGCATGTCCGTGACTTATTATGTCGCATTGCCGTTTCTCAGGACCGAGGACGGGGTCGCTGCCGGACAGGCGCAAGAAATGCCAAGCGCGTCAGCAGCGATCCGGCGGGCGGAACTGATGTCGCGCGATCCCGCTAATGCCGGCGCTCTCGCCTTCAGGCGAACCGGAAATCCGAATAGCGGCGATTTCGGAGAGCCGTCGGTGCTGAAATCGTTTGGCGATGTCCCGAGTGCTCTCGACGAACTATGAGTGCCTTGCGGCCATCTATGACGGCCCGCAATATGCCGATTGCCGTGCCGAGCATGCCAAAATCACCGCGCGTCAGTAATGCACCCGCGTACCTCAACGAACTCGTCAGCGCAGAGCGGCATGTATTTGGCCGGATAGCGATATCCCCAGTCCCAAACGATTTCGGTCGCTCCCGGTGTCCGCCGTGTTAGCTTGCGGCGGAAGCTGAATCGGTACGGAAACGGGGACATGCTGGGCTGGTTTCAGGCATTGATGCCGAAGGAGGAGCGGTTTTTCACGCTCTTCGAAAAGCACGCCGCTGTGGTGGTGGCCGGCGCCGAGGCGCTGAAGGGGCTGTTGCAGGGCGGCGACGGCGTCGAAAGCTATTGCAAGCAGGTCTTCCAGCGCGAAGCGGAAGCCGACGACATCACCAAGGAAGTGCTGCTCGCGGTGCGGCGCACCTTCATCACCCCATTCGACCGCACCGACATTCAGGACCTGATCTCGTCGATGGATGACGCCATCGACCAGATGAACAAGACCGCCAAGACCATCGTGCTGTTCGAGGTCAGCGCGTTCGAACCGCCGATGCGGGAGATGAGCGAGGCCATCCTGCAATCGGCCAAATTGGTGCTGGAAGCGGTGCCGCTGCTCAGCTCGATCGGCAGCAATGCCGCCCGCCTCAACGCGCTGACCACGAAAATCATCCAGATCGAGGACGAGGCCGACAGCATCTGCGACCGCGGCATCAAGCAGCTGTTTCTCGACAGCCGCGCCGAAGGCAACCAGGGCAACGCGATGAAATTCGTCATCGGCTCGGAGCTGTACGATCACCTCGAAAAGGTCGTCGACCGCTTCGAGGACGTCGCCAACGAGATCAATTCCATTGTCGTCGACCAGCTCTGAACGCGCCGGCTGACGCGACCAGGACCGTCCGGTTCAACCCATGACCGATGTGCTCACCCTGCCCGCCCTCGTCGGCCTGATCGCCGTGGCGCTGGCGTTCGACTTCCTCAACGGGGTGCACGACACCGCCAACTCGATCGCGACGCTGGTTTCGACGCGGATGCTGCGGCCGCGCTACGCCGTCATCTGGGCGGCGTTTTTCAATTTCATCGCCTTCCTGATTTTCGGCGTGCACGTCGCCCGCACCGTCGGCGTCGGCATCATCGCGCCGCAGGTGATGGATGCGCACGTCATCTTCGGCGCGCTGGTCGGCGCGATCACCTGGAACCTCATCACTTGGTGGGGCGGAATTCCCTCGAGCAGTTCGCACGCGCTGATCGGCGGCTTGGTCGGCGCCGGCGTGATGAAGGCGGGCCTCAGCTCGATCGTCTGGCCCGGCCTGCTGACCACCGGCGCTTTCATCGTGTTGTCGCCGCTGCTCGGATTTTTTTTCGCCCTGCTGCTGATCCTGGTGGTGTCGTGGCTGTTCGTGCGCGCCAATCCGCGCACCGTCGAGCCGACCTTTCAGTGGCTGCAATTCGGCGCAGCATCGCTGATCTCGCTCGGCCACGGCGGCAACGACGCGCAGAAGACCATGGGCATCATCGCCGTGCTGCTGTTCTCGCAAGGCCAACTCGACGGCGATTTCTACGTGCCGTTCTGGGTGGTCATCACCTGCCAGGCCGCGATGGGGCTGGGCACCCTGGTCGGCGGCTGGCGCATCGTGCAGACGGTCGGCTCGAAGATCACGCGGATGACGCCGGTTCAGGGCTGCTGCGCATCCGCCGGCGGCGCCATCATGCTGTTCGCCGCAACGTTTATGGGCATTCCGGTATCGACCACGCATACCGTCACCGGTTCGATCATCGGCGTCGGCGCGGCGCGTAAAGTCTCGGCGGTGCGCTGGAATATTGCCGGCAACATCGTGATCGCCTGGATCATTACGCTTCCGGCATCGGCGGCCGTCGCCGCGCTGTGCTATTTCGCCTCGAAATTGTTGTTCGGTTAGGCCGGGTTATCCACGGTCAGGCCCCCTTTGGACGCTGTGCATCCGGAAGTGAACTTATTATGCTCACCTTGAAATTTGGTTGTTCGTGACCCCAAAGCGGCCATCCACAACCTGCGAATGGCATGATCACCTGTAGGGGCACATAAATCAGGGGGGACGATCTCATGATCAGAGCATCATGGGCGCTTGCTTGGGCACTTACTGCGACGCTTGCCACGCCAGTGATTGACACGGCGGCGGCAGCCGAGATCACTGCATTTTTTCCTGTGTCGATGGAGCACACCGCGCGAGAGGTCGTGCCGCCGTTTGAAAAAACATCTGGTCACAAGGTAACGATCCAATACGGTACGGCCGGTGCGGTGGCCACGAAAGTTCGCAACGGCGAAGTCGCCGACGTGCTCATTTCGACGGCCGCGCAGATTGACGCGCTGTCCAAGGACAACAAACTCGTGGCGGGCAGCAACTCCGGCCTTGCCAAGGTTGGTGTCGGCATGCTCGTTCCAAAAGGCGCGGCCAAGCCGGACATCAGCACCGTCGAGAAATTCAAGGCCGTTCTTCTGGCCGCGAAGGGGATTTCCTATACCGACCCGGCACTCGGTGGTCCGGCAGGCATTTATATGGCCAAGCTTCTCGATCAGCTCGGCATCGGACCCGAGATGAAGCTCAAGACCAAATTATCAGGACCAGGCGCCGCAGTGAGCACGACCGTTATCAACGGTGAAGCCGAGCTCGGCTTCATCATGATCAACGAAATCCTAGCCGATACGAGAGTCGATTACGTCGGACCGCTGCCGGCACCGATCCAGGACTACACGCGCTTTGCCATCGCACTCGTCGCCTCCGGCAAGGAGCAGGCAGCAGCCGGCGCATTGGTCAAAGTGATGACATCTGCCGATACACTGACGATTATGCGCCGGATGGGGTTTAAATCATATTGAGCATGTCTTGCCGAACCGCTCCTGAAAACCCGCCATCTCCGGATGGCGGTTTTTTGCGCCAGCCATCATCCGCCGCCGTGGCCAAATTGTTGTTCGGTTAGGCCGTGGACTCATGCGCCTTGGCGGGATCTGCCGGAGGGTTTCGGTCCACACACCATCTGATACAATACGGTCGTGGCTTCGCGTTAGTGAGTCCACGCCCTGGTACCGGCGGTCCGTGTCATGGTCAGTGTCATGGCGAGCAGCATGGCGAGCAGCAAAGACAAGGTCAAAATCGAACTCGGCATGAAAGTTGCGGTCCGGCGCAGCAACCGCGAGCGCATCGGCGTGGTCACGCGGCTCGAAGGCGACTACGTGATCGTGCGCTGGATCAGCACCGAACTCCGCGACGTTGGCGAATATTATGCCCGCCGTGACGAGGTGACGCCGCTGGCCGGCTGGTTGTAAAGGCGCGCCGAAGGACAAGAGCCCGGCAGCGACCGACACTGGCGTGAAGTGCGTTCTTTCGTGCTGGCCGGGAACAGGTTAGGCGTCAGCGCGTACCGATGCGTTGGTGTCGCAGTCGGAAACCGGCAAAATGAACTGCGTCCGCCTTCCCTGTTGCGGCCGGTTGCCACCCGGCCAGCTTTAGTCAACGCGGCAGACGGCGAAATGTTCTTCTGGCCGCGTCATCGCCTATCCTCGATCATGTCCGGCTCTGGGCGATGACGTCGCCAAGCCGCACCAGGGTTTCAATGTTCTGTTGCGTGTGCTGCAAAATGTCTTCCGATGGCCGCCACGTGCCGGCTTCGCCGAACACGATCACGGCCGAGCCACCGAATTTGAAAACCGACTTTTCGGCGCCGCGCAGAAAAGGCCGATCGAGCGCATGGACTTGTACGATGCGTCCGACCGACATGGCGCCGAGCTCGACAAAAGCCAGCCGGCCGAGATGTCCGGTCTCAAGAATGTTTATCTGGCGTTCGTTGCGCAACAGAATATCCGGCTGATGCTGCAACGCGTGCCACTGCACCGTCCATAGGCTTCGGCCCAGCCTGGCTTGTTCCAAGGTCCTGCCGTCGTCGGGATAGTGCACGTGGTGATAATCCATCGGCGACAGCCGGCCCAAAATCACCGCGCCGCCGATGAAAGGGGCCGCCCGCTTGGCGCTGCCTAATATCTGCTCCGCATTCAGCGAACGGCCTTTGATGGGCAACTGTTGCTCCAGCCGCACCTGTTCCCAGCCGAGATAGCGCGCCTCCGCGAAAGCCGCCATCGCGTGCGGTGCGGTGACGAACGGACGCGCGCCAGGCAGAAATTCGCGATCGAAGAACTCCGCAAATGAGCGGTAGGCCACCGGCTTGAACTCGCTCATGTCGATGCGATGTTTCTCGATGAATGGTTCGATCTGCCGCGCGCTGCGCCGGGTGTTCTGATAGAGCGCAAGCAGCCAGTCATAGAGCGGTTCGGACTCCAGCCATTGCGTGAGCGACTGCCGCGGCTTGCTCTCATACGTGGACGGATGATCGTCCATGAATTCTTGAGACAATCGTCCGGCCTTCCGGTCCCAGACAGGCAGGGGAAGCGGTTTGGCCATGAGCAATCCGAATGCAGCCGCGAGAAAAACGCGCAAGCCGGCTATATCAGTGTCGTAGCCGCATGCCAGATTAACGGTGCCGCAAAGCTGGAGTTCCGGTTTCATGCGGAACCGGGCGTGGAAAGAGGTATTATGCCCGTCGTAACGCGGTGACGCTTGCCGGCCGGTTGGCGGCGTGCCGGACCGAACGATCCGGAGACGGTGATGCGCGAGAACGATTTTCTTTCGCTGCAAGCCAACATCATTTGCCTGCTGCTGGCGCTGATCGGCAGCACCGCGATCATCAGGCATCCGGACTGGTTCGGCGCCGTGCCGGACATCGTCACGCCGGCCGATCAACCCGCGGCCGACGACGAGCCGTAACGCCTGGACGGCGCTTCCCGCCGGGTTTGTCCGGCGCCAACGGGCTGTCGCGCCGCGACGCGCCGATCTCTTTGAAATCCCGGGACAATTGGGCCGCCGGCCGACACCATTGCGCCGCCGCCGTGCCCATGAAAAACCCGATTAAGACAGTTTTAATAAAAAGCGCCCGGAATGGCGGTGCCGCCTCGCAACATACAGGCCATGCCATGCTTGAGGTCACGCGCTACGAGCCCCCGCTGCTTTTCGTCACCCGGCGTCAGACCGGCGAAAGCTATCGCTTCATCGTCGGCCAGAACGGCGCGCTCGCCAACGACGCCGCGGTCTTCGAATGCGACGAGGCCCGCGCCGCCGCGCTAAAATTCCTGTCGCAGCGCACGCAGCAGACCGAAGCGGCCTGACGCGCTTCAACTGCAGTTTTGAACGGCGTAGGCACTGAGACGCTTCAGCGACGAATCATCGGCGACGAATTATTGACGGATCACGACCGCGCGGTCCGCGTTCCCATTTTCGATTTTTCTGGAACAGCACAGATTTTTTGGACAAGAAGAACAGGAACCGGGCTTCTCCCGACACGTTGTCGTTGCGGCACCGAAAAAGGAGATGCCTGTATGTCGAAAGCGAAAACACTTGCGATGGCCACCGCGCTGTTGATCGGCGCCTCATCACTGGCGATGGCGCAATCCACTGACCGCAACGCGGCGGCGAGCGGCGGCTCAGGAACGCACGCGGGCGCCATGAAGTCCGGTTCCGCGTCGAACAGCCAGAAGGTCCAGAAGAACCAGAACGGCTATTCCGGCGGCCAGCAGTAGTTCGAGCGGCTAACCCATCAAAGCGCCCGGATAGCGCTGGCAGTCCGGGCGCTTGATTGTCTGGAGTTCAATGGTCTTTGAAGCGCGCTTTTGAGCCGCGCTTTTTCAGTCGCCTTTGCGATCCCGCCGCGGCAGCGCCCAGCCCGGATTGTCCCGGCCGCTCCATTGCACCTTGCCAATCGTCGCCGCGACTTTCTCCGGCGCGAACAGCGCGGCGGTGGCGGCGGCGCTATCGGTTGCGCCGGCCGGCGGAGCCGGTTGCTTGTCGGTCTTTTTGCTCATCGGCATTCCTGTTTTGGGCGGCATTCCTGAATTGCGGTCATCGTCGACTATAGCCGTCCGCACCGCCGCACATCAATCGCCGCGCCGCCGCAGCAGATAGGTGTCCATGATCCAGCCCTTGCGCGCCTTGGCTTCGGCCCGCGCGCGTTCGATGCCGCCCGCCTGCTCGCGAAGCCTCCCCGAGGCCAGGATCTCATCGCCCGTTCCAAGATAGGCGCCCCAATAAATGTCGATGCCGGGATCGTCGATCGCCGCAAACGCGCCATCGCCGTCGAGCATCACCACGGCATCGTCGATCGCGGCCGGCAGTCCTGTGGCGATGTTGCGGCCGGTGGTGATGTGCACGGCTCCGCCGATGCGGTTGAGCGCGATGCGATGCCGCGCCGCCAAAGCCTGGATCGCGCTGATGCCGGGGATCACCTCATAGTCGAACGTCACGCGGCCGCGGCCGGCGATGCGGTCGATGATCCGTAACGTGCTGTCGTAAAGCGACGGATCGCCCCAGACCAGGAACGCGCCGCACTCGCCGTCGCCGAGACCTTCGATCAAACGTTCGTAGATGTCCGCGCGCTGCTCGTGCCACGCCCGCACCGCCGTCTCGTAAGATGACGGCGCGCGGTCGCGCGGCGGATCGGCGGTTTCGACGAACCGGTAGGACTTGTCCTTGATGTAGCGCTCGCAATCTCCTTGCGCAGCCGCACCAGGTCGTCCTTCTCCTCGCCCTTGTCCATGACGAAGAACACATCGACCGTGTTGAGCGCATTGATCGCCTGCACCGTGATGTAGTCGGGATTGCCGGCGCCGATGCCGATGACCAGGACTTTTCTCATGCACATCTCATTGGCGCGGCGCTAGCGTCCGCTCTTGTCGAGGAAAGCCAGCACCGAGTCGCGATGCTCCGCCGTGGTGTAGCAGACCGCCTGCGCCTCGCGGCCGAGCGCGAACACCTGCTCCTCGGCGGATTCGAACGTGCGGTCGAGGATCGCTTTGGAGAACGCAATCGCGGCGCCGGAGCCTTGGCTCAACTCGCGCGCCCACGCCGCGGCGTCGGCGATCAGCCGGTCGGCGGACGCCACGCGGTCGGCAAGGCCGATGGCGAGCGCTTCCGTCGCGCCGACGGTGCGGCCGGTGAAAATCATTTCCTTGGCCTTCGGCAGGCCGATCCGGCGCGGCAGGAAATACATGCCGCCGCCGTCAGACACCAGGCCGCGCTTGACGAAGCTCATGGTGAAGGCCGCGTGCTCCGACGCGACGATGAAATCGCAGGCCAGCGCCATGTCGCAGCCGAGCCCGGCGGCGGCGCCGTTGACCGCGGCTATCGTCACCTTGGGCAGCCCATGCAGCAGCGCGACCGATTTGTGGGTCTGGCCCTGCCGCCGCCAGCCGTTGAAGGCCACCTGCCCGGCCGGCGCGTTCAACCGCTCCTTCATGCCGGAAATGTCGCCGCCGGCGCAAAAACCCTTGCCGTTGCCGGTCAGCACCACGGCGCGCACCGCGGCATCGGCGGCGACGCGCTCCAGCGCCGCCACGAACTCGCCGCGCATCGCGTCATTGATGGCGTTGCGCACCTCCGGCCGGTTCAGCGTGACGATGGCAACCTGGTCTTCGACGTTAAGCTCGACGAGCGCGGTCATGGCGCAATCCCCAATTCAATCGCATTGCAATGATAATCGTTTTCCGTGCCCGCGGCGTGCGGCATTGCGCGAGCGCGCGGACGAAAGCGAGATGCAACGCTACTCCGCCGCCGCAATGCCGGCGCGGCCGGGCGCCTGCTCCTCGTCGTAAAGCCGCGACAGGATCCGGCGCGCGGCGATGGTGCCGGCGTCGGCGGCGATGTCGACCTGCGGCGCGCCCGGCATGATGTCCATGGTGCGCTGCTGCGCCGAGAACACCGCGACGTCCTCGAGGAACGCCATCTTGATCTGCTCGAAAATCCGGTTGGTGGTCTCCGGATTCTTGACGTCGAAATCGTGGGCCTGGCCCCAGAAATAATGCGAGGTGGTTTCGGTCTCCGGCGTGATGGCGTTGAGATTGCGCATGCCGATGCCGCCGGCCCGCTTGCCTTCCGGCGCGCCGGTGCCGGTCGACGTCGCCCCGACGTCGAGCCGCAGGAACGCCGGCGGCGTGAAATCGATGATCTGCCAGCGGTCGACATGGCCTTTGAATTTGCCGACCTTCTGGAACGTCGGCGGCGGGTCCTGATCGATGATCCAGCGCGTCACCACGACATTGTTCGGGGCGCGGTCGACCCTGACCTTGGCATGCTCGGCGAGCGCCAGGTTGCCGATGGTGGTGTCGTGCACGAAGGCGAGATGTGTCAGGTCGAGCAGGTTGTCGACCACGAGCTGCCAGTTCGCCTCGACATGAAGGTAGGAGGTCTTGGCGCCCCAGTCCGGATCGTCGAGCCAGTGGAAGTCGGTGATCGCGGCGGCATCGGCCAGCGCCGGATCGCCCATCCAGATCCAGAGCCAGTGATAGCGCTCGACCACCGGATAGGTCTTCACCCTGGCGCCGTGCGGGATGTGGTCCTGCCCCGGAATGCGCACGCAGCGGCCGTCGGTGGCAAAGCGCAGACCATGATAATGACACTGCACCTCGTCGCCGACGAGCTTGCCCATCGACAGCGGCAGGTGGCGGTGCGCGCAGCGGTCTTCCATCGCCACCGGCGCGCCGTTCTCGGTGCGGAAGAACACCACCGGCTCGCCGAGGATCATGCGGCCGAGCGGCTTGCGTCCCACTTCGCTATCGGTCGCGGCGACGTACCAGTAATTGCGCAGGAACATGGCGTGTCTCCCTGCGCCCATCTTAGCCGCCCCGGCGTCGCTCCGCTACGCGGGGCGTGCCGGAGCAGTGTCCTGATTTGATTTATGCGGAGGGATATCCAGCCCTCCCCTCGAGTTGAGCGTGATCGGAATGCCCTCCGCCTTCAGGTGTTCCATCAGGCCGGGATGGGTTTCGAGCACGATCCCATCCCAATTCGCGCTGCAGCAACGGTCGCAAATTTGAACGTCCCATTGCTTGATATGCCGGCCGTTATAGACGTGAGGTCCGAATTGGAATGGCAGAGAACATAGAATGCAGTCGTAATAGATTTTTTCGTCCCTGCTGCTGCTCATTATCATTGGCTACCCCGATTTATCGCGAGAAGTTTGAAAATTTGCAGAACTGCGGCCGGCCGCTCCCACTCCGATATACCGGGAAAGAATCATATCAGGACACTACCATTGACGGCTCTTATGGCGTGGCCGGCTGGTCTTTATTGCATCGCTGGCTGGCCTTTATTGCGTGGCCGGCCGGACTTTATTGGGTCGCCGGCTGGCCCTGGATTTTCGGCAGGCTGTTGGTGCTGCCGCCCGCGGCGTCACCTTGCGACTGGCTGGCGAGCTCGACGGTCAGGCGCTGCGCGGTATCCGGCGTCATCTGCGCCATGATGTCGGCCATGTGCCGGGGATCGATCTTCGAGGCGATGTCGAGCAGCACGTTGGCGTCCATGCGGTCGAAGATCTTGGCGGCATCGCGCGGCTTCATGTTCTCGTACATGGTGACGAGGCCCTTGAACTGCGCAGCCTGGGCGCTGTCCTTTTGTGCCGTCGCGGCGGTGATCCGCTGCTCGGTTTCCTTCAGTGCGGCGAGCTTGCCGTCCATCCGCTTCTCGGCCGCCTGAATAAGGCTTTCGCGGATATCGAGTTCGCGCGCGCGCTTGTCGAGTTCCTCGCGGCGCTCCTGCAACCGCTCGAGGATCGCGCGCTCGGCGCCGGACGGCGAGCCATCGAGCGGAACGACCGTGCCGGCCGGTTTTGTTTCCGGCGCCTTCGGTTGCGGCGGCTTTGCCGTATCGGACTTGGTCTCCGCCTTATTGTCCGCCTTGGCTTCCTTCTGTTCCTTCGGCGGCTCCTCGGGAACCGAGCCGGTGATGTCGGGATTGAGCCGGTCGGTGCGCGCTACGCTGGCGATCCGCGGCAAGTCCGGTTGCGGCTGCGCGCTCCGGCCCGCGTTCTGGCCGCCCGGGAAGTTGAACATCTGCGTCGCCCACGATCCGCCCGACGATTGCGGCCGGTCGGGCGTGGCGCGGCTCGCCGACGGCACGTTGTTCGCCAGCACGTTTCCGGCGCGGCCGTCGTCATCCAGCACCATATCGGCGACGATCAGCGCCAGCAGGCACGCACAGGCCGCCACCGCGATCGGAAGCAATCGCAACTCGCGAAGAAAACGGGTCATGCCGCCAGACCGTGCACCTTCGAGCGCAGCCGGTCGGCGAAATCCTTGGCCGCGACCGCGACCGATTTCGCCTCGTTCGGCGGCGGCGGCGCCGGCTCACCGGCGGGACGCGCGGCGGCCGCGATCCGCGACAGCCGGTTCAGCAAGTCCTGGCCGACCGCAAGCTTGCGATCGAGGTCGGCGCTCACTGTTTCGGCGCGGCTCAGGCGCTGGCCGAGGCCGATATCGCATTCGTGCACCGTGATCTTCAGCCCGGCGATGGCGCGCTCGGCGATCTCGGTCGCCGTGATCAGTTCAGAGATGGTGGCGCGCAACGCCATTTCGTCGGCCTTGAGCAGCTTGAGGCGCCGATTGAGCAACATGCAGTAACCGACCGTCAGCATGAGAAGAATTGCAACCAGTCCTTCGATCATCATGCCGAAATTGTTGCTCATTATTGCGCCTCCATCGGATTGTTGGTTCCACCCGCCATTTCGAACATGGCGAAGGTCGTGCTCGGCTTGCGCAGGGTCTTGGTGACGCGGACCGCGACCCGGTCGCCGACGCGGCCCATCCGCCCCTCCGTCAGCGTGACGGAGCCGCAGCGCACGATGACCGGCGCATCGGATTTCAGCTCCAGCATCAGCGTGTCGCCGACGTCGAGCTTCATGATCTGCTTTAACGGCAATTGCGCCTCGTAAAGCACGGCATCGACGGCGATTTCCGCCTGCCCGATCTCGGTGGCGAGATGGCCTTCCCAGGTCGCGTCACGGCCGAACTTCTCGCCCATGAACATCTGCAACAATACGTCGCGGATCGGTTCGATGGTCGCGTAAGGCAGCAGCAGCTCGATAGTGCCGCCGCGGTCTTCCATGTCGATGCGCAGCCGCACCAGGATCGCCGCATTGGCCGGCCGCGAGATCGCGGCAAAGCGCGGATTGGTCTCCAGCCGGTCGATGTTGAACTTCACCGGCGACAGCGGCCGGAACGCGAGCTCGGCGTCCGCCAGCACCACCTCGACCATCCGCTTGACGAGGTTGGTCTCGATCGTGGTGTAAGGCCGGCCTTCGATGCGGATCGGGCTCTGGCCGCGCCGGCCGCCGAGCAGCACGTCGATGATCGAATAGATCAGGTTCGAATTGACCGTGCACAGGCCGAAATTATCCCACTCCTCCGCCTTGAACACGCCGAGGATGGCCGGCAGCGGAATCGAGTTGAGGTAATCGCCGAACCGCACCGAGGTGATGCGGTCGAGCGAAACTTCGACGTTGTCGGAGGTGAAATTGCGCAAGCTCGTCGTCATCAGCCGGACCAGCCGGTCGAAGACGATTTCCAGCATCGGCAACCGCTCGTAGGAGACCATCGCCGAGTCGATGATCGCGCGGATGCCGGAATTGTCGTTGAGGTTGATGTCGGCCAGCGAGAAGCCGAGCAGCGAGTCGATTTCGTCTTGCGTGAGAATGCGTTCGGCGCCGCCCTTGGCAGCCTGGATGAACTGGCCGTCGTCGACCATGTTGGCCCAGTTCTGCGCCGTGGCGTCGCCGTCGCCAGACGGCGGGGCGCCCATGAGCGGGGCTTGCGCGGCCTGCTGCTCGGCGTCGACGGCGACACCCCACTCGGCGGCGAGCGCGTCCTGGTCGACCTGATCCTTCAGTGCCATCGTTTCACGGTGACCGCGTTAAGCCGTTGCAACACTCACTGAACGACGATTTCCTTGAACAGCACCGCGTTGATCTTGTTCGGCGCGATGGCCGCATCGACACGGCGCGTCAGCTCTTCCTTGAGCCGGTATAGCCCGGCCGAGCCGTCGAGATCGGTCGGCCGCAATTCGCGCAGGTAAGTCTGGAAGGTGTCGAGCAGTCGCGGCATCACCGGCTGGATCTGCGCCTGGACTTTCTCGTCGGGCAGTTCGAGCGCGATCTTCACCTTCAGGTATTGCGTGCGCTCGCTGCCGCCGCTCGACGACAGGTTCACCAGCACGTCGGGCATGTCGACGAAGATCGGCGGCTTGATCACCGGTTCGGCCGCCGCGGTCTCGGTCTTGCCGCCAAAGAAGAAGAAATAGCCGCCGCCGGCCCCGCCGAGCACGAGCAGGCCGCCGGCCACCATAATAATGAGTTTTTTCGAGAGCCAGCCGCGCTTCGCCGGCGCGCCCTCGGCGGCTTCCGGCTCCTTGTTCTCGGTGTCAGGCTGCGTTTCGTTCTTTGATGCCATTATCATTCCCGCTTGCGTGAGGGCGCACGCAGTCGGCTGACAAAACGCAAGAAAACTGGCCGGAAGCGCGACTCGCACCACCACCGTGGCACTGCCAAAACGAGGCTAGGGCACGAATGGTTAACGGATACTTGCCGGCGCGCTGCGGCTCGGAATTTTTTGCCCAGTTGGCGCCGGAAAACGGCCTTTTCTGCCCTGCCCGGCCGTGGTCAAACCCGGCTAACACATTGAAATAGCTGATTTTCAATCATTGGCACAGCTTCTGCAGTTCTGCCGATGCCGTGGCTTGGGAGAGCGTGCGGCGGTCCGGTGAAGGCGTCTCTGGAGAAGGCGGCTTCACCGCTTAAAGGGGAGAGTACCGATGGAGAATGCGCTTCTCGTCGGCCTGTCGCGGCAGATGGCATTGAGTCATGAACTCGACATCATCGCCAACAACATCGCCAACATCGACACCACCGGCTTCAAGGCCGACAACGCGTCGTTCAGCGAAATTCTGATGCCGCGCGCCAGCGACGGCCAGTTCAGCGGCGCCGACAAGCGCGTCAGCTTCGTGCAGGACCGCGCCACCTGGATCGACTTGAGCCCGGGCTCGGTCCAGCGCACCGGCGATCCGCTCAATGTCGCGATCGACGGCCCCGGCTATCTTACCGTGCAGACCGCGCGCGGCACGCGCTACACCCGCAACGGCTCGCTGTCGATCAACGGCACCGGCCAGCTCGTCACCAGCGACGGCGACCCGGTTCAGGGCGGCAGCGGCCCGATCACCTTTCAGCAGGGCGATCACGACATCGCCATCAGCCCGAGCGGCATCGTCACGGTGCGCGAGGGCACCAGCACCGCGGACTCGCCGCGCGGACAATTGCAGCTCGTCAGCTTCGATCAGCCGCGGCTTCTGCAAAAGGACGGCGGCTCGACCTTCATGGCGCCGAACGGCGTCAATCCCGGCCCGGCATCGGCCAACACCCACCTGGTGCAGGGCGCGATCGAGAAATCCAACGTCAACGGCGTCGCCGAAATGGCGCGCATGATCCAGATCACGCGCAGTTACTCCGACATCGCCGCGATCCTGCAGCAGCAGGGCGACCAGCGCCGCAACGCGCTGCAACAGCTCTCGCAAATGCCGCAGAGCTCTTAAGGTTCAGGAGACCGCAACATGCGCGCGCTTGATACAGCAGCGACCGGAATGGCGGCCCAGGACCTCAAGGTCCAGGTCATCGCCGGCAACATCGCCAACATGGGCACGACCGGCTTCAAGAGCCAGCGTGCCGAGTTTCAGGACCTGATCTACGAACACGTCCAGCGCATCGGCGCGCAGGCGTCCGATCAGGGCAACATCCTGCCGGTCGGCATCGAAATCGGCTCCGGCGTGAAAACCGTCGGCACGCCGCGATTGATGACGCAGGGCACGCTGACCCAGACCGGCAACACGCTCGACCTCGCCATCCAGGGCTCCGGCTGGTTCAAGATCCTGATGCCGGACGGCTCCTACAACTACACGCGCGACGGCTCATTCCAGATGGACGCCCAGGGCCGCGTCGTCACCGCAGAAGGCAACATCGTCCAGCCGACCATCACCATCCCGCCGAACTCCACCGGACTGACCATCAATCAGCAGGGCCAGGTTTCGGTGACGCTGCCCGGCTCGACGACCTCGAGCGTGCTCGGCCAGTTCACGGTGACAACCTTCGCCAATGACGCCGGCTTGCAGGCCAACGGCGACAACCTGTTCAGCGCCACGCCCGCCTCGGGCACGCCGCAGGACGGTCTCGCCGGCACCAACAGCGCCGGCACGCTGCTGCAAGGCAGCCTCGAACAATCGAACGTCGAGGCGGTCAGCGAAATCTCCAACCTGATCGCCGCGCAGCGCGCCTACGAAATGAACTCCAAGGTCATCACCGCAGCCGACGAGATGCTGCAAACCACGTCGCAGCTGATGCGGTGAGAAAGGTCCTGATCATGATCCGCCCTGCCCTTCGGATTTCCGTTCTGCTGCTGGCGCTCGCTGCGCTGCTGCCGACTCCGGCGGCGGCGCAGGACGCCTCGCTCAACCTGGCGCCGGCGTTGCGCGCCAGCGTAACCGTCACCGGCGACGTCGTGAAGATCGGCGACCTGATCGAAAATGCCGGCGCCGCAGCCGACGTCGCGATCTTCCGCTCGCCCGATCTCGGCACCCGCGGCACGGTGTCGACGGCGAGCATCGTCGAAGCGATCCGCCCGCATCAGCTCATCGACATCGACACCCGCGGCCTTGCCGAAGTCGTGGTGACGCGCGCCAGCCGTTTTGTCAGCGTGCAGGAAATGTCGGCGAGCATCGCGCAGGCGCTGTCCGGGCAATTCGGCCTGGGCGAAGCCCGCAACATCACGGTCTACTACGACCGCGACTTGCGCGGCGTGCAGGTCGAACCGAGCGCGACCGGCTCATTGCAGGTGCTCAGCCTGAATTACGATCCGCACAGCACGCGATTTGACGCAACGCTCGATCTGGCGTCGAGCGTAACGCTGCACCACCAGCCGCTGCGGCTGACCGGCACCGCGATCGAAACCGTTCCCGCGGTGGCGGTCGAGCATCCGGTGGCGCGCGGCGAAGTGCTCAAGGAATCCGATCTCACCGTGCTGCGCCGGCCGAAGTCCGAAGGCGGCGCGATTGCCACCATCGCCGAAACGGTCGGCCTTGCGGCGCGCCACGAGTTGCGGCCGGACCAGCCGCTGCACACCGCCGATCTGGCAAAACCCGACGTCGTCCAGCGCAACGACATCGTGACCATTGTCTATCAGGCCCCCGGCTTCGTGCTGACGCTGCGCGGCCAAGCTCAGGCCTCAGGCGCACTCGGCGATTCAATCGGCGTGCTCAATGCCGAGTCGAAGCGGGTCGTGCAAGGCGTCATTACGGCGCCCGGCCGCGTCACAGTGAGTGGAGCTGTGACCCATGTTGTCGAAAATACCCTGTCATCGACCGAGGTTTCGCCGGCGAGGCGGTCAGAGTGATTGGCGTGCAAGTGTGGTTTGAAGTTTAGTTTGAAAGGCTAGTTCTATGTCGCATCGTGTTTGGCTGTTGCGTTGCGCCCTGCTTTCTACCGTCGCCGCGGTCAGCACCGGCTGTGCGTCGCTCGATCGGCTGAAGATGATCGGTGAGCAGCCGCCGCTGTCCCCGGTGGACAATCCGACGGCAAAGCCCGGCTACAAGCCGGTGCAGATGCCGATGCCGACGCCGCAACAGGTGACCTACAATCCGAATTCACTGTGGCGCAACGGCTCGCGCGCCTTCTTCAAGGATCAGCGCGCCCATCAGGTCGGCGACATCCTGACCGTCAAGGTCAACATCAACGACACCGCGCAATTCCAGGATCAGACCCAGGTGCAGCGCACCTCGACCGAGGATTCCAACATCTCCAACTTCCTCGGCGCCAACACCATCAAGAACCCGGCGAAGGCCATCCTGCCCGGCTCGATCATCGCCGCCGACACCAACACCCAGAGCAATGCCAACGGCTCGATCAACCGGCAGGATCAGATCGTCACCAACGTTGCCGCGGTGGTGACGCAGATGCTGCCGAACGGCAACATGGTGATCGAGGGCAAGCAGGAAGTCCGGCTTAACTCCGAAATGCGCGAACTTTTGGTCGCCGGCGTCGTGCGGCCCGAGGACATCGACAGCGACAACACCATCGACTTGCCGAAAATCGCCGAGGCCCGCGTCGCCTATGGCGGCAGGGGCACCATTTCCAACATCCAGCAGCCGCCATGGGGACAACAGGCGCTGGATGTGCTGCTGCCTTTCTAGGGCAACGGCGCAAGAGCTCCCCGGGATCGCTGGCGCGCGACATCGATCCCGTAACGACGCGGCCTCCGGCAGCTCCCCGCCGGAGGCCGCAAACTTTTTACATCCCGCTCAACCGTGATGTTCGGCGTGCAGTTTCGACGCATGGCCATGGTGTTCATGGGCATGCAGCGCGTGACCGTGCGCAACGTGCGAATGATGCGCAGACTTGCCGTGATCGCCGGACTCGGCGTGCTTTGCCGCCTCGCGGCGGTGCTTGGCCGCGTGTTCGTGATGCTCGGCGGCCATTTCATGATGTTCGTGGATGTCGTGATCGCTCATCTGGCGCTCCCTGCGTCATGTTTGTCGGGAGCACGAGCATCGCCACGGAGGATGAAGCAATCGCGACAGTTTTTCGTCGCGTATGACGTTTCTGTTACGCCGAGAGCTTGCGTAACTGACGCATGAAGCGAGCTTCCGTGAGATCGTGCCGCAGCTTTTCAATAACGCTCTGCCAGTCGCCGAATGACGGCTGCCGGTAAAGCTGCGCGGTCGGATACCACGGCGTATCCTGCCGCTCGCGCAGCCAGCGGAAATCAGCGGCAAACGGCAGCAAAAGGAACAGCGGCTTGCCCATCGCCCCGGCCAGATGCGCAACCGCAGTATCGACCGCGATCACCGCATCCAGCGGCGCAATCGCGGCAGCAGTATCGGTAAAGTCCCGGAATTTTTGATCGAACTGAAATACGCCGGGATGCGCGTTCAACAGCGCAACGTCGCGCTCGCGCACATCGTGCTGAAGGCTGACAAAGCTCACATCCGGCACATCGAGCAGCGGCAGCAACGCCTCGAAGCGCAGCGAGCGGTTGGCATCGTTGTCGTGGACCCGGCCACCCGACCACGCCAGACCGATCAGCGGTTTTTGCGACGCCGACCACTGCCACGTATCGTTGGCAGGCGCGCTGATGTATGGAATATCCGCCGGAATGGTCGATTCATCCGTTGCAAAGGCCAGCGGCAAGCTGAACAGCGGACAGTGCAAATCGAACGGCGGTAAATTTTCGCCGCGCGCGATCACCTCATCGGCGCCGGAGAGATCGGACAGCAACCGCACCAGTTCGCGTTGAACTTCGAGAATGACTTTAGCGCCGCGCCTGGCAACGAGCGATGCGTAGCGTACGAGTTGCAGCGTATCGCCGGATCCCTGCTCGGCGTGCAGCAGGATGGTGCGGCCGTCGAGCGGCTCCCTGCCAAGCCACAGCGGCGCCGGGAAATTGCGCCGCTGTGTTGCCAGTAGCCCGACTTTCCAGCGCGTTTCATAGCCCTGCCATGCAGCGAAATCGCCGAGACTGAGCCGCGCGATGGCTTCGGTGAATTGCGCCTGGGCAAAATCCGGATCGTGCGACAGCGCCTGCCGGGCGCTCGATAATGCTTCATGCGGCCGGTCGAGACGGCGCAGCGCGACGGCGCGATTGGTCAGAAGCTGGACGTTGTCCGGCGCGGTCTCGAGCGCCACGTCGTAGGCCGCGAGCGCATCGGCGATGCGATTGAGTTTGAGCAATGCATTGCCGCGGTTGGCCGACGCCTCGAAGTGACCGGCTGCGGCCGCCAGCACGCGGTCAAAATCAGCCAGCGCTTCCTGCGCGCGGCCAAGCTCGAGCAGCGCGACGCCGCGCCGGTTGCGCAGTTCGAGATTGTCCGGCGCGATATGCAGGCCGGCATCGTAGCTGGTCAGCGCCCGCTCGAACTGCCGCAAGCCGTGGAAGACCAGGCCGAGACTGGAAAATCCATCGGCGCGGCCGAGATCGGTCTTCAGCGCGTCCTGAAACAGCACCAGCGCCGTGTCGAGCCGGCCGTACTGATAATGGATAAGCCCGAGGCCGTGCAGCGCGTCGAAGCATGCCGGCTGCCGCTCCAGCACCGCGGTGTAAAGCCGCTGCGCCTTGTCGAGATTGCCCTGCTCATGCGCAAGCACGGCGCGGCGCAACAGCCGCGGTGCGTTCGCCGGCAAAAGCTGCGAAGGGCCGCTCATTGGTTAACGAGCGGTAACCAAACATGGTGAAGAAAGCCTTAACCGCCGCGCGGCGGCCTATTCGTCGCGATAGACCCGCTCGCGCCGCTCGTGGCGTTCCTGGGCTTCGATCGACAGCGTCGCGATCGGCCGGGCTTCAAGCCGCTTGATCGAGATCGGATCGCCGGTCTCTTCGCAGAAGCCGTAGGTGCCGTCTTCGATCCGTTGCAGCGCCGCGTCGATCTTCGAGATCAGCTTGCGCTGGCGGTCGCGGGCGCGAAGCTCGATCGCGCGGTCGGTCTCCGACGACGCCCGGTCGGCCAGGTCGGGATGATTCTGGCTCTCGTCCTGGAGATGCTGGAGGGTTTCCTTCGCCTCCTTGAGGATGTCATCCCGCCAATTGAGCAGCTTGACGCGGAAATAGTCCCGCTGCCGCTCGCTCATGAAGGGCTCTTTGTCGGTCGGCCGGTACAGCCGGTCGGCCGGCAGCACGGCTTTGCCGTTCCCGTTTTTCACGGGCTTTTCGTCGCTTTTGCCGTTCCTGATTTTGATTAACTGCATTGTCCTCAACTCCGTACACAAGACAGGTGCCGGGGTCCTCCCTGAAGGCTGGCCTATATATCGGCGGTCGATGACAGAGACAATAACAATGATGGCGCCGCGCACAGTGACGCGGGGCGGCAGCGTCCACCCTCGTCAACTTAAAATTCAATAATATAATCAGATATTTATCAGGATACGCCGGCCTTGGCGAGCTCGACCGCGACACGCAGATCGATCTCGGCCAGCACCGCGTCGAGCCTGTCGTCGCCGGAGCTGTCGCGTAGATCCCCAGCCACGGATTTGAGCCGCAGCAGCGTGCCCTGATCGAACGTCCCGGCCAGCAAACCGAGCTTCAGCTCGTCGAGCGCGTCGAGCGCCCGCCGGCCGTGTTTCACCGCGCGGCGGCGCCGTTCGGCCGGCTCCTCAATGCCCTGAAGCGCGATCAGCGCGTCGATTCCGCCCAATGTACGCAACGCGACTGTGGGATTCTGCGCCTGCGCCGGCTCGGAATCCGACAGCGCAAAGGTGCCGCCCGCCTGGCGGCGCGCTGCCGGCGCCGCCGTGGCGACCGTCGCACCATTGGGTCCGTAGATCCGCATGCCGTCAGGGTGGGCCTTTATGGTTAATGGCCAGTAAAAAGGAACCGGCAATACTTGCCTGACCCGGCAAGTGCTGCTCGCCGGTGCCGGCCCGCCAGGGCCGCCGGAAATAAATTTCCATCATAAATTCAATTACTTACGTTAATCGCCCGGGTGGCACGCAACTGGCATCGCTGTCCCCGTCCGACCTCTTGGGGAGCAAGATGCGAGGGACACTTAAGACCGCGCTCGCCGCGGTGATCATTGCTGGCTGCGCCGTTTCGACGGCGACGGCGACGTCGCGCATTAAAGACCTCGCCAGCATCGAGGGCGTGCGCCAGAACCAGTTGCTGGGCTACGGCCTGGTCGTCGGCCTCAACGGCACCGGCGACACGCTGAACAATACGCCTTTCACCAAGCAATCCCTGCAGGCGATGCTGGAACGCCTCGGCGTCAACATCCGCGGCCAGCAGATCCGTACCGGCAACGTCGCCGCGGTGATGGTCACCGCCGACCTGCCGCCGTTCTCCACCCAGGGCACCCGCATCGACGTCACCGTGTCGGCGATGGGCGATTCCAAGAGTCTCCAGGGCGGCACGCTCCTGGTCACTCCCCTGCTCGGCGCCGACGGCAACGTCTACGCGGTGGCGCAGGGCTCGCTCACCATCGGCGGGTTCGAAGCGGAAGGACAAGCCGCCAAGATCACGCGCGGCGTTCCGACCGTCGGGCGGCTGCCGAACGGCGCCATCGTCGAGCGCGAGATCGATTTCACGCTGGCCTCGCTCGGCCACTTGCGGCTGGCGCTGCGCAACGCCGACTTCACCACCGCGAAGCGCATCGCCGTCGCCATCAACGACTATATCGGCTCGCCGGTCGCCGAACCGCTCGACCCGTCGACGGTGGAGCTCACGCTGCCGAAGAAATTTCCGCAGAACGTCGTCTCGATGCTGACCGAGATCGAGCAATTGCAGGTCGAGCCCGACGAAGCCGCCAAGATCGTGATCGACGAACGCTCCGGCGTCATCGTCATCGGCCGCGACGTGCGGGTGTCCACCGTCGCGGTGGCGCAGGGCAACCTCACCGTGACGATCTCGGAAGCGCCGCAGGTCAGCCAGCCCGCGCCGCTGTCGCGCGGCCGCACCGTCGTCGTGCCACGCACCTCGGTCGGCGTGCAGGAAGAAGGCAAGAAGCTTGCGCTGGTGCACGAGGGTGTCTCGCTCCAGCAGATTGTCGACGGACTCAACGCGCTCGGCATCGGGCCGCGCGACCTGATCGTGATCTTGCAGGCGATCAAGGCCGCCGGCGCGATCCAGGCCGACATCGAGGTGATGTGATGACCAGTCCGGTGGACTTCGGCACATCGCTCGCCTCGATCGGCAACGCGCAGGGCGCGCAAGCCGACGCTGCGCTGAAAATCAAAGGCAAAGCCAAGGCCGCCTCCGAGCAGTTCGAGGCGGTGTTCCTCAACACGATGTTCCAGCAGATGTTCACCAAAGTGGACGGCGACGGCCCGTTCGGCGGCAGCGGCGCGCTGAAGATCTGGCGCTCGTTCATGACCGATCAATACGCCAAGAGCTTCGCCAAGAACGGCGGCATCGGCATCGCCGGCCATGTCTACAACGAGTTGCTGAAACAACAGGGCCTGACCGCGTCATGAGTCCGATCACGACCACCGCCGAAGCGGAACAGGCGATCGACACCGTTGCCGGCCTGATCGAGAAGCTTTCCGGCCTGATCGAGCAGGAGACCAAACTGGTCCACGCCGGACAGATCCGCTCGGTGACCGAGCTCGGCGTGCAGAAATCGCAGCTCGCCGGTGAGCTCTATGCGTGCGGCGAACGGCTGAAAGCCAACGCCAAATTTTTGACGAAAGCAGCGCCGACGCGATGCGCGGTGCTGTCGCGCGTGCAGGAAGCGTTCCGCGGCGTCCTGCAACGCAATCTGATCGTGCTGGCGACGACGCACGCGGTGTCCGAAGGCATCATGCGCCGGTTGTCCGGCGACCTCGCCAAAAAGGCCGCGCCGCAGCTCTACGGCGCTTCGGGCCGCGCCACCGCGCCGTCCGCGAAATACGGACAGCCGATCGCGGTTAGCCGAAAGCTGTAGGCGTGCGATCCTTGGTCATGATTCGCATCATGAGGCTCGCCGTGAGGCACATCGGACCATGAGTCGTGTCCATCCGTGATCGGGCGGCAATGAAGACAAAACTCAAAATTCAAAGCGGACAGCCGGCGCAAGCTTTGCAGACGCCGCTGTCGCCATCGCTGGCATCGCTGTTTGCCCAGGGCCTGGCGCTGCAGCGAAGCGGCCGATTGCAGGACGCCGCGAGAATCTACAATCAGATTCTTGCCACCCGGCCGGATCACTTCGATAGCCGGCATTTGCTTGGTGTGATCTTTCTGCAAGCCGGAAACTACGCCGAGGCCGTCAAACAAATCGACCTGGCGCTGAAAAGAAACCGGCATGACATCCACGCGCTGAGCAATCGCGGCGCCGCTCTCAAGGAGCTTGGGCGATTTGACGAAGCGATCGCGAGCTATGACCGCCTGCTCAAGACTGCGCCCGACTTTGCCGAAGGGCATTCCAATCGCGGCGTCGTCCTTCATGCGCTCAAACGATGCGAGGAAGCGCTCGCGAGTTACGATCGCGCGCTCGAATTACAGCCCGATTATCCCGATGCGCTCAGCAATCGCGCTGCAACCCTGCACCAACTCGGCCGCTTTGCGGAAGCCCTCGCAAGCTGCGATCGTGCATTGGCGCTGCGTGCCGTCACTGCCGAACTTCATTCCAACCGCGCCAACAGTCTTTACGCGCTTGAACGTTATGAAGAGGCGTTGGCAAGCAGCGACCTCGCACTGGCATTGCGGCCTGACTATGCCGAAGCCCATTCCAATCGGGGCAACGCGCTTTACGAACTTCACCGGCTCGAGGAATCGCTCGCGGCTTATGAGCGCGCGATTGCATTGCAGCCTCAGTTCGCCGAAGCTTGGTCGAACCGCGGCAACGCGCTGCAGCAGCTGCGGCGTTTCGATGAAGCGCTCGCGAGTTACGACCGCGCGCTGGTGCTGGGTCCGGGCTACGCGGAAACGCATTCGAACCGCGGCAATGCGCTCAAGGAGCTCGGCCGCTTTGACGAAGCGTTGGCGAGCTACGATCGCGCCGTGACACTACAGCCCGATCTTGCCGATGCCCATTTCTGTGCCGCGATATGCCGCCTCATGCTCGGTGATTTCGAGCGCGGTTGGCAGCAGCACGAATGGCGGTGGGATACTCTTCAGCTTCGGGGCTTAAAACTGAATTTCACGCAACCGCAATGGCGCGGCGCCGACGAACTCGCCGGTAAAACCATTCTGATCCACCATGAGCAGGGATACGGCGATACGCTGCAGTTTTGCCGCTATGTGCCGAAGGTCGCGGAACGCGCAGGCCGCGTCATCCTTGAAGTGCCGAAGCCGCTGCAGACCCTGATGCAGTCCTTGCCCGGCCCGTTGCAGATTATCGCCAAGGGCGACCCGCGACCCGACTTCGACATGCATTGCCCGCTGCTCAGCCTGCCGCTGGCTTTCGGGACGCGGCTCGACACCGTCCCGTCGCAAACGCCTTATCTCTCGCCGCCCGCGGAAAAGATTGAAGCCTGGCGCGCGCGTCTCGGCACGCACGACATTTTACGGGTTGGACTGGTGTGGGCTGGCGATCCGCGCAAACAGGCGCCCGGAGCGCACCGCATCGATCGGCAACGCAGCCTGACGTTCGATCAATTGGCGCCGATCTTTGATGTGCAGAACTGCCAATTCTACAGCTTGCAAAAAGGCAACGACGCCGTCGCGCAACTGAACAATAGTCCGCTTCGCTCTCGCGTCATCGACTGGAGCGAAGACTTCCATGATTTCTCCGACACGGCGGCGCTGATCGAGAATCTCGATCTGGTGATCGCCGTCGATACATCGGTGCTGCACCTCTCCGGCGCTCTGGGAAAGCCGACGTGGCTGATCAACCGCTACAACACATGCTGGCGCTGGCTGCTCGATCGTGATGGCAGCCCCTGGTATCCGGGCTTGCGTCAATTCCGCCAGGATACGACCAGGCAATGGAGTTCTGGTGATCGCGCGCATCGCCATGGCGTTGCGTGAGCAGGCCAATGCATTTCCGGCATAGCTGAAGAAAATCGGAACGTCCGATTTAAGCGCCAGCTTGCTCTCGGCTCAAGTGCGCAATGCGCCGTTCGGCGGCGCTGCTCAGCTCATCGTGCAAGCGCGCCGCTACGCCAGGCCAGTCGCCGGGCGCGGACTGGCGGAATATCCGCATGCTCGGGTACCACGGGCTGTCGGTCCGATCGAGCAGCCAGCGCCAGTCTGGCGTAAACGGTATCATCAGCGCAGTTGCCTTCCCCATCGCACCGGCGAGGTGCGCAACCGAGGTATCGACGGCGACGACGAGATCAAGCAGCGCAACGGCGGCAGCAGTGTCGGAGAAATTACCGAATTGCCCGCCGAGCTGAAGCACGCCGTGATCGCGCAGGATCGCAGCGTCCTGATCTTTCACAACCCGCTGAAGACTGACGAAGTCGACGTTCGGCAGTGACAGCACCCCGGTCAAATGATGAAGCGGCATCGAACGATTGCGGTCGTTGACGTGGTCGGGATTGCCGGCCCAGCATAATCCGACCCTTAGCCGTCCCGCCTCGGCCGGCAGGCGCGGCGCCCACATTTCAAGCTTTTGGCGGCTCGGCCACAGATAAGGAACTTCGGCCGGCACCGTCTCAAGTTCGGTTCCAAATGCCAGCGGCAGGCTCAACAGCGGGCAATGAAAATCGAAGTCGGGCGTGGAATCGCCTTCGGTCAGCACCTGCGCGACGCCTGCGACCGAGCACGCCAGTTCGAGAAGCGCCGGCTGAACGACAAGCAATACCCGCGCCCCGAGCGCCGCCACCATCGGCGCATAACGCACGAATTGAAGACTGTCGCCGAGCCCTTGTTCCGAATGCAGGAAAACCGTCTTGCCTTTAAGATCCTCGGGCCCGCGCCACACCGGCTGGGGATACTCGCGGCGCTCCTTTTTGGTCTTTTCTCTTTCCCAGCGGGACTCGTATTGCTTCCATCCGGCGCTGTAGTCGCCGAGACAAAGGCGGGAAATGGAGGCGTTAAAGTTTGCCTCCACGTGCTCCGGCTCAATCGCCAGCGCATTATTGTAGTTGGCAATCGCATCTTCGACCCGGTTGAACTTGAGCATGGCGTTGCCGCGATTGACGTGAGCGCCGACAACGTGGGGCTCGATACGAAGCGCCTGGTCGTGACTGGCAATTGCTTCTTCGAAGCGGCCCAATTCCGTCAGCGCAATGCCACGCCCCACCAGCGCGCCGGGCCGATCCGGCCTTATCCGATGGGCCTTGTCGAAATTCTCCAGCGCTCCACTGAAATCATATTTCTTGACGCAGGCGTTGCCGCGGTTGACCAGCGCGGAGAGGTTTTCCGGCTCTCGCGCGATCGCCGAGTCAAAACTCGCCAGAGCCTCGTCGATACGCTCGAGTTCAATCAGCGCCGCGCCGCGATTGACCATGACGTCAGCGCGTTCCGGCTCCGCTGCCAGCGCAGCGTCGTAGCTCGCCAGCGCTTCCTCGTAGCGGCGAAGCTTGCTGAGAACGACGCCCCGGGTATTCAGCGCATTGGCATGCGCCGCATTCAGCGCGAGAATCTTGTCGCACATCGATAGCGCCTCGTCGAAACGATCGAGCTCGAGAAGCGCGTTGGCGCGATTATTGATACCTTCTATGTGCTCCGGTTGCTTCGCCAGCAGCCGGTCGTAAACGGCAAGCGCCTCGCTTGCCTCACCAAGCCCGACCAGCGTCAGACCGAGATTGTTGAGCGCTTCCGCGCGATCAGGGTCGCGTTCCAGCGCCGCTGTAAAACTCGCGCGCGCTTCGGAAAAGCGGCCGAGCGTGAGCAATGCATTGCCGTGGTTGTATAGCGCATCGCCATAATCCGGCCGCACGGCCAACGCCCGAGCCGCGCTCTCCAGCGCCTCTTTCGGGCGTCCAAGATCCGCAAACACCGAGCTGCGGTTATTGAGGATCTCGGCGTGCCGCGGCTCGATAGCAAGCGCGGCGTCATACGCCTCAAGCGCCGCTTCCGGGCGCTTGAGCGCCGCAAGCGCATTGCCGCGCCCACGCAATGCTCCGACGTGGCCCGGCCGCAACACCAAAGACGTTTCGTACGCAGCAAGCGCATCCTCGTGGCGGCCGAGCGCCGCAAGCGCATTGCCGCGGACGAAGTGGGTGCCGGCGTCGCTGCCGCGAAGGCGCAGGACTTCATCGAAATCCGCCAGCGCTTCTTCGTGGCGCTTAAGCGCATCGAGAATGATACCGTGATTGGTAAGTGCATCCGCCGATTGCGGCTGCGCCCGGAGCGCCGCGGCAATGCGGTGCAGCGCTTCCGCCGACCTGCCCTGCTGATGCCGAAGCACGCCGGAAAGATGCAGCGCGTCGAAATCCTCCGGATCCTCGGCAAGGATGGCTTCGTAAATCCGCTCCGCCTCGGACAGCTTCCCTTGGCGGTGCATGGCCAGCGCCGACTGAACCGCCGCGGTCCGCGACGGCTGCGTGTTTGCCTGCATCGTCATTTTTGAATCACTGCGAGCGCACGATCGGGGCAATGCGGCAAGGTCGGGCAACTTGGTTAACTGCGGGTAAATTTTGCTTCGCTGGATACCCCCCATTAACCCGTCATTGGCATAACCGAAGCGGGTGACGTTGAAATCGCGAAGTCGCGGCGGCCATGAGCAGTATCGGTACCACCTCGTTCTATCAGCAAGACCAGGACTTCTGGTCGAGGGCGAAAGCTTGGGATTCCGTTCAATCCGCGAACAATGCGCTGATCAACGTGATGGCCCAGGCCCAGGTCAACAAAGCCAAGGGCCTTGCCAGCATCGCCAACCAGACCGCGCTTAACCGGACCAATACGCAATTGGGCGCCCTGATCCAGAGCGTGCTCAATGGCGGTTCGACCTCGGCATCGTCGAGCAAAACATCTTCAGCGTCATCGCCGTCGGGCGCGTCCAGCGCCTCGACCAAGGTGCAGCCAGCCAGCGGCACCGGCACTATTCCGGTCACGTCGACGACAACGCTGTCGAGCCTCGGCATATTGCCCGGCGGCACGATCAGCTTTGGTGACGGCAGCAGAAATACGACCGTCTACACTTCGACCGGCAGCGACTCGATCGGCGATGTGATCAATGCCATCAATAACGGCCCGGCGTTCCTCACCGCTTCGATAAACAGCAGCGGCCACCTCACCGTCACCGCGCGGGATACCAAGAAATCGGTGGTTATTACCGGCAGCGGCACCGATGCGACCGCGGTCGGCTTCGGCAACAACAACAATACTTTTCAGCCGGTCCAGCCTACCGCCAGCGCATCGTCGGCGGCGTCGAGCACCGCAAGCGCCGCGAGCACGCCCACAAGCGCCAGCACGTCGTCGTCGAGCAGCAAAACCGGCTATATCCCTACGACAACGCAGCTCAATGCCAGCAGCGCGGCCTCGATCCTGAGCGCGAGCGGGATCACCGGCAACCTGGTCGATATGCTGTCCTGACGCTGCCGCTCTAGGCAGCGGCAAACTGTGACGACAGGTCGCCGCGAAACGTCACCGGCCCGACGTGGCTGAGCGTGCTGTTGAGATCGGCCCAGATTTCCCCGCCCGTATCCGACCAGCGCTTGCAGAACGCGAAGTCCTCGCTGAGGTAGGTACCGTCGTCCGCGATCATGCAGTCAAACAAGGCAAACCGGTTTTCGCTGCCGGTCGCGGCGTCGACCGAGTGATCGCGGCGGTACTTGAGCTGCGGATAGCGTGCGCACATCCGTTCCAGGACTTCCCGCCGGATCATCAAAAAACCGGTGCCGGCATAGCGCACCTTGACGAAACCGTCCTGGCAGATCACGGCGTCCGGATTCTCGACTTCAATGACATATTTCAGGGATGCGGCGGCCGGATTCGGCCGCTCTGCCGCGATCGTCGACTTGATCCGGTCCCAGTCGATCCGTTTGATCGGGTAGACCGCGGCGCTCATCCCGGCGCCGCACTGGATCAACCGCATCACCTGATCCGGCTCGAAGCCGATGTCGGCGTCGATGAACAGCAGGTGCGTTGCGGCCGGATCGTCGAGAAACTGCGCGACCAGGCTGGCCCGCGCCCGTGTGATCAGGGCATCGCCGTCCTTGAACATGACCTTGAGCGATACGCCGCTCCAGGCCCGCAGCGCCCGTTCCAGCCTTAACAGCGACGCGGTGTAGTTGACCGACACCTGGCCGCCGAAGCACGGCGTGCCAATAACCAGATTAATGGCCGGAGCGGCCGGTGCAGTGGGCGGCGACACCATGTCAACGGTCCCTGTCATCGATCGCCACCTCGCCTCCCGCGCCGCCTCGACGGCACGAGGTTCCCTGCTTGTCACGTGGTTTGATCGCAACTTTGCGATCATGGTTAACCAATAGGAAACAGAAACGGTTAATGGCGGCTTAAGGCGCGGCGCTCGCTGCAGCGAGCGCCGTAAATGCTTGTGGTAGCGGCGTGGCGCATGGCGCAGCGCCGGCTTCGCCCCAGAGTATGGACAATCGGTAAAAACCCCGCGCCTACGCAGATTTACACGTCTTTAAGCGGATTAAGGCAAACCTTTGACCAGCCGATCATAGGGGATCGGGGAAATACACTTGCCGATACCGCGTGTACCGCAAGTGAACGCCAGTACGGCCTGTAACCAGAAGGGTAAACGAGACCATGTCTGATATCACCTTAACCGCGGGCGTTCGGCAGAACCTGCTGTCGTTGCAGCAGACCTCCGCCGATCTGACCACCACGCAGGAAGCTCTCGCCACCGGCAAGAAAGTCAACTCTGCCGCTGACAACCCGAGCGCCTACTTCACCTCGCAGAACCTGACGAACTCCGCCAACTCGCTGTCGGCGCTGCTCGATCAGATCGGCCAGGGCCAGCAGACCATCAATGCCGCGACCAACGGCTTGACCGGCATCACCAGCCTGCTCCAGCAGGCTCTGTCGACCGTGCAGCAGGCTCAGCAGCAGTCACAAACCGGCGGTGCATCCACCGGCACGACCTCGCTCAGCAGCGGCGTCGCCAGCGCCGGCGCCGGCAACCTCTCGATCACGGTCGGCTCCTCGACCTACACCGTCGCGATCTCGGCGAACGAGTCGCTGTCGGACGTGATCGTGGGCATCAACGGCACGACCGGTCTCGGCAGCAGCGGCGCGATCACCGCGAGCTCCAACGCCGGCGGCGACCTCGTGCTGACGGCGAACAACGGCACGTCGTTCACCGTCACCGACAACGCCACCTCGGAGGCGCTTGGCCTCACCGCCTCCGCCACCGGCAACGCCACGACGTACGGCACCAGCTCGACCCGTTCGACGCTGCAGACCAACTACAACGGCCTGCTCGCGCAGATCAACCAGATCGCTTCCGACTCTGGTTACAACGGCGTCAACCTGCTCGCCGGCAACAACCTGACGATCGACTTCAACTCGACTGGCTCAAGCTCGCTGACGATCCAGGGCGTTAACTTCAACGCTTCGGGCCTGTCGCTGTCGACGATCGCTGGTTCGGGCGCCGGTTCGTTCGAAGACAACACCGCTCTGACGAGCGCCGTGACCTCGATCAACAACGCGATCTCCACGGTGCAGACGCAGACGGAAACCTTCGGCACCAACTCGGGCGTGATCGGAACGCGTCAGACCTTTACGACGAACATGATCAACACCCTGCAGACTGGCGCCAGCAACCTCGTCGTTGCCGACCAGAACCAAGAAAGCGCCAACCTGCTGACCGAACAGACTCAGCAGCAGCTTGAAATCTCCGCACTGTCCATCGCCAACCAGGCGAACCAGTCGGTGCTCAAGCTGTTCGGCTAAAGACTTCTCTGGTACAGGCCTACACAAGGCGGCGGGGCAGAAATGCCCCGCCGTTTTTCTTTTTGAGATTGCGCTGGAAAGGCCGCAGCGCCGCATGCCGCGCTGGTGGCCCGCGCTCTGGCCCAAACTGCGGCCAACCGCATTGCGGATCGGCGTTATCAATAATCGAATGTTAACAGGGAAACGCTACAAAATAGCGGAATAGGCGCGTGAAGTCGCGCTCGTATGCGTTCGTAGAGGAATGTCCGGACATGCAGTACGCTGCCAGGGCCTACGCGAAAGTCGCCACCGAGACGGCAAGTCCGCGCGCTCTGGAGGCGGATCTGTTGCTCAAGGCCGCCGCCAAGCTCCAGAGCATCCATGACGCCTGGGATGACAAGAAGAAGCCCGCCACGCTGGACGAAGCCGTGCAATTCAACAAGCGCCTGTGGAGCGTGCTGCTGGATTCCGTGACCCAGGACGACAACAAGCTGCCGGTGCCGGTCCGCGACAACCTGACCCGGCTCGGCGTCTACGTCATGGCCGAGACCTTCTCGCTGATGACCAAGCCGACGCCGAAACACCTTCAGTCCATCATCAAGGTCAATCGCAGTCTTGCCGCCGGATTGCGCAGCCGCTCCTGAGCCGCGCGCTCCCGATGGGACGGCCGTTCCGGCCGATCTGATCGCGGGAGACGCGCTGAAGGCCGCCGCGCTGGAATATCTCGGCGAAATGCGCGAGCGGGTTGCGCGCGAGCAAAGCGGGCTCAACAGCATCTTCGATAGCTGGTTCATCCGCGTGCTGACGCGCCTGATCCGGTTCGATCCAACGCGGTCGTGGGAAGACAGCGTCAGCGCGATTGCGGCGCACGCTGGCGGACCGGACGGAAGCCTGCCGTGGGATCTGTTCCGGCTACGCCAGTTCCTCGATCGCAGGCGGCAAGGCCGCTTCGTCGAATTGTCCCGGCGCGAGCAGGCGGGGGTCCATTATCACCCGCGGTTTGGCACGGAGTTCGGCCCCGACGTGCTCCTGACCTGCCAGGGCGCGCCGTCGCTGATGCGCTGGCGCGGCACGCCATTGATGAAGAACGTGTTCGACTTCGCGATGTATCCGGCGCTGATCGCGGAAGTCCGGCCGCAGACCATATTCGAGATCGGTTCCGGGCTTGGCGCCAGCGCGATCTGGTTCGCCGACACCCTTGCCACCTGCGGCATCGCCGGCCGGGTCCATTCCACCGACAAGGTCCGGGTGGAAAAGGATCATCCCGGCGTCAGCTTCTATCAGGGGGACTGCGCGGCGCCGGAAAGCCTGTTCGCCGCCGGCCTGCTGCGCGAAGAGCCGCATCCATGGCTCGTGGTCGAGGACGCCCACCATAATGTCGGGCCGGTGCTGGAGCACATATCGGCGTTCATGCAGCCCGGCGATTATCTGGTGGTCGAAGACAGCGACGTGAAACGCGACACCATCCGGGCATTCACCGGCCATCATGCCGGCGAATATCTGGTCGACACCCGCTTCACCGACTATTTCGGCCGCAACGCCACCTGCGCCGCGGACTCGATTTTTGTCCGGATGCCGGCACAGCCGGCCTAAAGGCCGCGCCGCGGCATTCGCCGCAACCGTTAGCCGCTGTTCGCCAGGTAGTTCACCAGGCTGATCTGCGACAGCCGCGCGGTGACCGACAGCGACGCCGACAGGGCGTTTTGCAGCGTCAGGATCTGCTCGCCGACCTGGGTCTGGTTCACGCCCTCGATGTTTTGCAGCATGCCCTGCAACGTCGTCTGGGTTTGCGTGTTCAGGCTGGTGGCGTTCTTGATCGTGGTCTGCGCGTCGGCCAAATCAGCCTCCATATCGTCGATCGACTGAGTGCCAGACGGTGAACCGAGATTGGTCGAGACCTTCTGGCTCAGCGCCGTGTAGCTCGCCTGCGCGTTCGGATTGGTCGCCGAATAGGTCGAGGTCGCAAACACCGCGATGTTGGCGAGCAGTGAACTGATCGCCGGCTCGTTGGCCTGCATGCCATAGGCGACGGTCGTCGATGGACCGACCTGCGCCGTCGCGGTCTGCCGCGGCGATGCGCTGTTTCCGCCGGTGTACCAGGACACCGTATTGGCCGACGTGCCGGCCACCAGCGACATCGACGTCGCCGGCGTGCCGCTGACCCGCATCGGCGGATTGCCGCTGAAAAAACTGGTGGCCGCCGCCATGGCGGACGCGGCCGGCAGCGCCGTTTGCACCAGATTGGTCACCGCACTGGTCAGCGCGGTCTGGATATTGGCGGCCGTCGCATTGGCATTGGCGCCGACCGTGAACTGGTTGACGCCGGGCGGCGAGGCCGTGGTGGCTTGCAGGTTGATGGCCTGGCTCGAACCATCGGGCAGGGTCAGGCTGAATTGCACGACGTCGCCGGCATTGGCATTGCTGGTCAGGCCGACCGTCTCGGTCGGCGGCGATCCAGTCGGACCGCTGACGGTGGCGCCGGCTATGGTCGTGCTCGCGCCTGCCAGTTGAAAGCCGAACGGCGAGCCGTCCTGGCTCAGCGTGACGTTCGCGCCGCTGCCGCCGATCGTGAGTCGGCCCATATTGCCGGCGCCGAGATCGGCCTGTTCGCGCTCGGTGACGAGTTGCGTCAAGCCGGCCTGCGCGCCGTTGCCGTAAAGAATGGTATTCATGCTCGCGGTCGCCGGCTGGTTCACCGCATTGCCGGAGAAAATATAGTTGCCGCCGACCTGGGTGTTGAGCACCGACAGGACCTGCTGCAACTGGGTCAGGGCCGACGCCTGCGCCGAGGTCTGGCCGTTATTGTTGAGCGTGAACGAACTTTGCTGGGTCGCCGATTGTTGGACCGCCGTGCCGGTCGAGCCAAGCTCCGACAGCATGGATTGCGCGATGCTGAGCGTGGTGTTGGCGGTGTTCGCGGTGTTGCTGTAGCCGTTGACCGCCGAAAGCTGCGCGCCGAGCGCGACCGCGACGCCGGCCTGGGAGCCGAGGCCGGAATAGGTCTGCGATGCCTCGTTGGACGACAGTTCCTCGCCCAGCGTATCGAGCTGTTTGTCCATGGCATTCACGGCGGTAATGTTCAGCGCCGTGATCGAGCCGGGTCCGGTAATAGACATTATTGCATCGCCTGAAGTAGCGTGTTCATCATCGACTGGATGGTCGACATGACCCGCGCATTCGCCCCGTAAGCGTTTTGCAGTGCGATCAGGTTCGACAGCTCGGTGTCGATGCTGACGCCGGACTGCTGGTTGAAGCGCTGCTGCAAGGCGCTCACCACCGTGTCCTGGCCCTGTTGCAGATTGCTTGCCGCGGCGGACGCTTGCGTCTGCTGATCGATGACCGCGGTCATGTAGTTGGACAGCGTACCGCTATACGGCTGCTGCGTGCTGCCAATGCCGGTGTCCGGCGAAAAGCTCAGCGAGGCCGACGTCATCTGGTTGAGGATGAAGTTCGGCCGCGTCCCGTCGCCCGCGGCGGTATTCGCCGCATAGGCGACCAGGCTGCCGGGCGAGGCCGCGAGCGCCGAATTGACGGTGATGCGGCCAGCAAGACCCGTAGTCTGGGAGCCGTTGGTTGTCAGCGCGCCGGTGATCGGAACGCTGCCGTCGAGGAACAGCGGCAGTTGCGCGCTGCCGCCGGTGAGCGACGTTGCCGTCGTGGTCGCCGACAGGCCATTGACCACGTTGGTGGTCGCGCTGGCATTCACCGCCTGCAGCACCGTGCCGGACGGATTGGAGAACTGGACGTTGCCGCCGAACGCGGTATTGAGCTGCGCGACGACCGACGACATTCCGCCGGCGAAATTCACACCGATAACCGAATTGTTCGGATTGGATGGCGACGTTTGCAGCGGCAGCGTCCCGCCCTGGCCGAGCGCGACAACCGTTACGGTATGCTGGACGTTGCTCGGGTCGGTATAGGTGAGCTGCAACGAATTGCCGGGCAGCATCGCGCCGGTGTCGACGGTGAACCCGGACTGCAACCCCGAGGTGACGGCGGCGCCGGCGGTTGTCTGGTTCGACAACGCCTGCGACATCTGGTTCGCCATCTCGTCGAGCTGGTCCTGCGCCTGCGGCAGGATCGTATCGCGCATCTTCACATAGGCGCCGATTTCGCCCGACTGGATGGCGCCGTCGGCGATCAGATCGGTTTGCGTGCCGCTCGGCGAGGCGAGCGTGATCGTTCCGACTTCGTCCTGGCTCGGGTTTGCGCTCCACAGATCGTTGGCCGACAAGGTGCCGCCGCCGCTGAAACTCAGCGTCGAGGCCTGCACCCCGGCCACCAGTTGCTGGCCGTTGCCGGTGAACACCGAAATCTGATTGTTGGAATTGGTGATGACGTTGACGTTCATCATCTGGGTGAGCTGCGCGACCGCCTGGTCGCGCTGGTCTTCCAGCGCCGCCGTTGCGCCGTCCGCCGGCGCGCCCTGAAGCTGCTGATTGATATTGGCAATCTGTTGCAGCGCAGTGTTGGCGGTTTGCACGTCGGTGGCGATACCCTGCTCCGACTGGCTCCGCAGCTGCTGGATTTGCGCCGTCATCGAATTGAGATTTTGCGCCAGCGACTGCGCCGCGCTGATCACCGCCGCCTGGTTGGAATACGAGCTCGGGCTTGCCGCCAGCGTCTGCAATGAGCTGGTGAAATTATTGAATATGGCGTCCATCGACGTCGTGGACCCGGGCGTCCCGTAGATCGTTTGCAGCTGCTGGTACAGGCTGGAGGCGGTGTCGGCATACGAGCCGCCCGACGTCTCGGTCCAGAGCTGGCTCTGCACCAGCGCATTGAGATTGCGATTGATGCCGTCGCTGTTGACGCTGATGCCCGGCGTGCCGGACGAGATCAGCTCGGTCTGGCTGAGGCTTTCGTCGACATAGCCGGGGGTGTTGGCGTTCGCGACATTGCCGGCAATGACCGCGAGGCCCTTTTGCGTGACCTCGACGCCGGCCAATGCAGCAGACAATGCCTGACTGACACTCATGGCGCACTCATCGCGGACTCATGCGTACTCATGGCGGCGGCAGCCTTTGCAACCGAAGTCTCGTCAACACGCCCGCTTCAGCCCTTACTGGATCGCCGTCAGCAAGCTCTGGATCATCTGGTTTGCCGTTGTCATCACGCGGGCATTGGCCGAGTAGGCCTGTTGCGCAACGATCAACTGGCTGAACTGGGTCGCGATATCGACGTTCGAGGCCTCGAGCGAGCTACCCGCGATCTTGCCGGTCGCGCCGTAGATCGGCGGGCCGGAGTCCGAGGTGGCGGCATAGGCACCGCCGTTGAGCGCCTGCAGCGAGTCCTCGCCGTTGAAGGTCGCCAGCGTGATCTCCGCCAGCGGAATTGTCTGCCCGTTGGAGAACGAGCCGACCACGCGGTTTTGGCTATCGACCGAGACCGATTGCAACTGGCCGGCGGCGAAACCGTTCTGCTGCAGCTGGGTGACCTGCGTGGTGCCGCTGGTGTTGGCGAATTGCGTCAGGCCGTTGGTGCCGAAATTGAGCTCGACGTTGTTGAGGGTATCGCCGTTGATGTTCAGCGCCGGAATGCTGAATGCGCTCGTCGTCGGCTGAACCAGCTGGCCGCTCGAGTTGAAGATGAAGTTCTGGCCGACATTGGTCCATGCGGCTTGGCTACCGGTGGCGCTGGCACTGTTCTGATAGAACAGATTCCAGACGGTCTGGCCGCTCGCGCTGGCCACCTGCGCCCAGCGGAACTGGATGTTGAGCGGGTTGCCCTCGCTGTCGTAAGCGGTCAGCGAACCGCCATCGATCGACTGGCTGGTGAAGGTCGACACGTCGCTACCGATCACCGTACCGTTGCCCGGCGAAACCGAAGGCGTCTGGATACCGAACGTCGACGGCGAGGCGGTGCCTGCGACCGCAAGCGCGGCCGTCGGATCTGTCGCGACCAGGCTGATGTCGCCGTTCGAGACGTCCACCGACCCGATGACGCCGCTCAACCCCTGGACCGCGGTTTGCAATTGGGCCATCGTCGCAACATCGCCAGCGGCCGAACCGAAGGTGATGGTTTGCGCGGCGCCGCCGCCGACCGAAACCGTCAGCGTCTTGCCGCTGAGGCCCTGGGTCAGCAAATTTGTCGGCGCGAAGGTATGATTGCTGGCACCGAAGCCGAGATCGGACGCATCGTTGGCACCGCTGCCGGTTACGGTGACCGTCGAAGTGTCATCGCCGCCGGTGAGAACGATGCTGCCGCCGCTGAGCGATGCCGAGACGTTGGCGTTGCTCGCGCCTCCCGAATTGATGGCATTGATCAGCGAGCCGACAGTGCTGGTGCCGGTGACGGCGTAGGTCGTGGTGTTGGTGCCGTCGCTGACCGAAACCGTGTCGCCGGAGGTGAGCCCGAGCGATGTCAGCGACGTCGCGTTGGTCAGGCCGTTGATCGTACCGGTTCCGGTTGCGACCGCATCCGGCAGCAGCGTCGCGCCGCTACCGACGATCTCGGTAGCCGAGACCGGATTGTTGGCGAAATCGCTGGGCGCAATCTTGCCGGACGTCGGCGTGCTCGGCAGGTTGGCCTCGTAGGTGACCGAAGTGGTCTCCTGCGCCGGGATGAAATTGTTCTGGAACTGGAGCACCTGCGGCACGCTGCCGACCGGATTACCCGTGGTCGGGTTGACCGGAATACCCATCAGGTAATAGCCGGCGCTGTTCACCAGGTTGCCGTTGTCGTTGAGCTGAAAGTCGCCGGCCCGGGTGTAATCGGTCACGCCGGAGAAGGTCGGCTGGTTATCGGTGAAGCCGGTGGGCTTGGAGACGACGAAGAAGCCGTCGCCGTTGATCGCCATGTCGGTGGAGACCGACGTGCTCTGGATCGTGCCCTGCACCGTATTGGTCGCCACCGAGTTGGCGATGACGCCGTTGGCGGTCTGCTGATTTTGCGAGGCCTGGGAGACCAGATCCTGGAAGCTGGTGTCGGTTTCCTTGTAGCCGGTGGTCTGCGAATTCGCGATGTTGCCGGAAATGTTTTGCAGCGCGAACGACTGCGCCTGCAAGCCGGCCACTGCGGTCGTCAATGCATCGAAGATACCCATGACATTTTCTCTCCAACTCGATCCTCAACTCCACGAGCCGCGGTCTCACGCAGCCCAGCGCTGCGCACCATTCAGCAATCGCCATGCCACGGGATTAATCAATATGTTTCAACGTCTTACCCGAAAAGACCGCTCCCGGCCCGGGTCCGGATGTGCCGACCTCTCGGCAGATATTGCCGGGTCCTGCGAGGCTTCTTGCCGCGCAAACGCAACGCCACCCGGCGGCGCCGCGCCTTGTGAGCGCCGAGTCCGGCGTGCTTAGGTTCGCGCAGCATCAACACGAGGCACGAGCCAGTCATGCGCTTTGAAGGCACCAGCGCCTATGTCGCGACCGACGACCTCAAGATCGCGGTAAATGCCGCGATCGCGCTGGAACGCCCGCTGCTGGTCAAGGGCGAGCCGGGCACCGGCAAGACCGTGCTGGCGATCGAGATCGCCAAGGCGCTGGCGGCGCCGCTGATCGAATGGCACATCAAATCGACCACCAAGGCGCAGCAGGGCCTTTATGAATATGACGCGGTGACGCGGCTGCGCGACAGCCAGCTGGGCGACGCCCGCGTCAAGGACATCCGCAACTACATCAAGCGCGGCAAATTGTGGGACGCCTTCGTCGCCGACGAGCGGCCGGTGCTGCTGATCGACGAGATCGACAAGGCCGACATCGAGTTTCCCAACGACCTCCTGCAAGAGCTCGATCGCATGGAGTTCTTCGTCTACGAGACCGGCGAGACCGTCCAGGCGCGCCGCCGGCCGATCGTGGTGATCACCTCCAACAACGAGAAGGAGCTGCCGGACGCATTCCTGCGCCGCTGCTTCTTCCACTACATCCGCTTCCCCGATCCCGACACCATGCGCGCCATCGTCGAGGTGCATTTTCCGGGCGTGAAGCAGCGGCTGGTCGCCGAGGCGCTGAAATTGTTCTACGAAATCCGCGACGTGCCGGGGATGAAGAAAAAGCCGTCAACCTCGGAACTGCTGGACTGGCTCAAGCTGTTGATGGTCGAGGACATCGGTCCGGAGACCTTGCGCGAACGCGATCCGAAGAAGCTCATTCCGCCGCTGCACGGCGCGCTGATCAAGAACGAGCAGGACGTGCACCTGTTCGAGCGCCTGGCGTTCATGGCAAGGCGCGACGGCCGCTAAGACACGCAAGCCGATAAGATAGACGCAGGGAGTAGACGCCATGACCGAACTCACCCGCCGCGCCGTCGTTGCCGGCATGGCCGGCCTTGCTGCCACAACGGCCCGCGCCGAAGCGAACTGGCCGGCGCACACCATCACCATCATTCATGGCTTCGCCGCCGGCGGACCGTCCGACGTCGTCGCCCGCCTCGTCGCCGACGGATTATCGCGTGCGCTCGGCGTATCGGTCATCGTCGAGCCGCGCCCCGGCGCTTCGGGGACGAGCGCGGCGGCGCAGATCGCGCGCGCGGCGCCTGACGGCTACACGCTCGGCGTCATCCCGTCGGGCCACGCCAGCGCCGTCGCGACCTTCGCTCACTTGCCGTTCAGAGGGGTGGACGACTTCACGACGATCACGATCTGCTCGGAATATCCGTACCTGATGGCGACCAACGCCGACAGCGGCATCAAGACGGTGGCCGAACTGATCAATGCCGCGAAGACCCGGTCGATCCCGCTGCTTTACGGTACGCCGGGCGTAGGTTCGGGACCGCAGCTCGCGATCGAGCTGTTTGGCCTCAGGACTGGCTTGAAATTCCAGCACATCCCGTTCAAAGGCAGCGAACCCGCGGCGACCGAACTGGTCGCCGGCCGCCTTGATTTCATGATGGACCCGCCATCGAGCCTGATCGGCTTCGTCCGCAGTGGCCGGCTCAACGCCCTGGCCGTTTCAGGCGACAAACATTACTTCGCCTTGCCGGAAGTACCGACGTTGGCGGAAAGCGGCGTGGCCCGCATAAACGTCAGTGCGTGGCAGGGCCTGATTGCGCCAGCCGGACTGCCGGCCCCGATCCTGAAGCGGCTCAACGAGGAAACCGTCCGCATCCTCAAAATGCCGGAGACCAGGGAACGGATGCACGGCTTCGGCAACGAGCCTGCGCCGACAACGCCGGAAGAATTTCGCAAGCATCTCATCGACGACATCGCACTGTGGACCGATGTCGCCGAGCAGATTCACTTCGAAAAGATCTAGCGCACGATCCGGAAGGCGGCTTTCCATAAGATCATGCTTGATCAAGCTGCCGCTTGAGCAGGTCGCGATGAATCTTGCCCGACGCGGTCTTCGGCAGCGTCTCAACGAGAACGATGCGCCGAACCGGAATACCGCGCTCGGCGCACCAGCCGATCAGCGTGGTGTCGGCAACCGGCCGGTTGACGATCACAGCGACCGTGATCTCCTCGATGCCGGATTCGCCGAAAGTGCCGACCGCGGCGGCTTCGTTGACCGCAGGATGCTTGCACAAGATGTCTTCGATCGTCTCCGGCGCGAGCTTCAGTCCGCCGACGTTGATGATGCCCGAGGTTCTGCCGGTCAACACCATCAGGCCATCGGCGCCGATGCGGCCGATATCGCCGGGATAGAACCAGCCGTCGTGGAAGCTCGGGTTGTCGGTGCCGGGCGGATAAGGTGCGCCCTGGCAGGTGGCGCGGATGCGGACGATACCGTCAGAACCGAGCGGCAGCGTCTTTCCATCATCGCCGACGATTTCCACTTCGGCCCACGACGCGACGAAGCCGATAGCGCCTTCGGCAGCGGAGAGTTGGTCGCTGGTCGCAAAGGCGGTGCCGCCCGCTTCGGTCGAGCCGTAAAGGATCACGATGCCGCTGCACAACTTGGCGCGCGCCTCGGCGATCAGCGCCAGCGACAACAGCCCGCCGCCGCTGAGAATCGTGCGCAGCGACGGGCACGGAACCGGCGCCCGCGTCTGCTCGGTCACCAGTTCTCGCAACTGCACGCTGGACGCCACCATCGCATCGGCGCCGTAAAGCCCAATCATGTGCAGGCTCTCGCGAGGATTGGCCGCAAACACCAGCGTGCGACCGGCAAACAATGCATGTGCGGCGAGCGTGAAGCCCCAACTGCTGCTCAGTCCGACCAGCATCAACAGGCGCTCCCAAGAGCCGCCCCCGAGCGTCGAGTAATAGTTCATCACCCACTGCTGGAATGCCTTGATGGTGAGTGAAATCGCCTTCGGCTGTCCGGTGGTTCCGGACGACAGCGCAACGCAGCAGATGTCGGTCTCGCTGGCAAAGCCCTGCGGTGGGCTCGCCGTCGCACGTTGCACGTCCCCGGCAAACCACGCGTCCTCGACCACGACATGGCGCTGCCCGGGAATGAGCGAGATACCGGGTCCGTGCAGAAAAGCGCTGACGGCAAGCTGCAGCGATACGACGTGGTCCGGATGCGGCGCGAGCAGCACTGGATGACCGAGCCGAAACAGAGCCGCGCCCACGATCATTTGCCGGATTGGACTGTCGAGCGACAGGCACACCAGGGCGCCGGAAGGCAGTCCGAGCGCGCGCAGCCGCGCCTGCACACGCAGGATTCCCTGCGCCATCATCCCATAGGTCGCGACGCGGTCGTGTAGAACGATCGCCGGCTTCTCCGGCCGCGATAGCGCGTGATGGAAGATGAGATCGGCGAACGAAACGACTGGAGCCGCACTTACCATGGCGGCGGTCTCAGATGACGTTGTCAGAACTTGTAGTTGATACCGACCCGCCCGATGTCCAGCTTGTCCTTATAATCAAAGGTATAGGTGGCAAGCGGGGTGACCGACGCACTCCGCTGGGCGAAGCCGACGTGCAGATACTCGGCCTTGGCCGTCCAATGATCGGTCAATGCATATTCGACGCCGGCTCCGGCAGTCCAGCCAGTGAGGCCCGACGACGGCGCGGCAGTAAACGGAAATATATCGACGAGCTGGTCTTTGAGGTTGGCGAAGGCAACGCCGCCGGTGCCATAGACCAGCACGCGATCGAACGCCCATCCAAGCCGGCCACGGATGGTGCCCAACGAATTCAAACTGGATGTCAAGGTCGCACCAGGCACTCCGGCGCTGCCCCGGAGCGAGGACCACGATATGTCACCTTCGATGCCGAGCACGACCTGCGATATCTGCCAGTTGTACCCGGCTTCCAAGCCACCGATCACTCCAGACCCATTCATGTTGATAAGGCTGGGGAGGATCTGGATAGCCGCAGGATCGTTCGACACTGAATTGTGGCTGAACACACCGCCGACGGTGCCGCCGATATAGAAGCCGGTCCAAGTCCAGGCCGGGAGCGCCGCGGGTGGGGCCTTGTAGACAGGCGGGGTGCGGAGATCAGCCGCCTGCGCGCCCGATGCCAACATCAGAGCCGCTATCGAAGCGCTGGCGAGGAATGCCCTCTTCATATCCAGTTCCCTACAGTCATGACTTCCGAGGTGAATCAACGCGTTTTACATCGCCCGCCATCGGCGGACTATGTCATTTCTGCCACATCTGGCGACAAATGTGGGTCGTCCCGGGGGCGCGCCGGTCATAGAATAGTTCCCCGAAGCCCCGCGGCTGGCGTTCATCGCTCGGCCAGTCCCGAGAAGTTCCATGAACGCCGCAAACCCCTCCCCCCAGAGCATCCTCGATATCGGCTGCGGCTACCGCGCCAGTAAGGTGTTGCTCAGCGCCATTGAGCTCGATGTCTTCACCGTCTTGTCGGATCGGCCAATGAACGCCTCCGCGCTGGCCCAGCGCCTCGGAATACATGATCGCGGTGCGAGCAATTTCTTCGATGCTCTTGTGGCCCTTGGCTTTCTGACACGCGACGGCGAGGAGCGGTACGCCGCATCGCCGGAAACCGCATTCTACCTCGACCGGCGAAAGCCGACCTACATCGGTTCAATGTTCGAGCAATATAACGCGAGCGAATACGGGTTGTGGGGCTCGCTCACGCAAGCCTTGCGGACGGGCTCGCCACAGACCGGCATCACCGCAGCGCAGCACTTTGCCAGCCTCTACGCCGATCCCGTGCGGTTCCGCCGCTTTGTCAGATCAATGACGGGCGGCACCTTGCTCACCGCCCAGGCCATTGCAGCGCGGTTTCCCTGGCAGAATTATCGGACCTTCATCGACATCGGCACCGCCGAAGGTTGCCTGCCCGTTGAGGTGGCGTTTGCGCATCCGCACATCAGCGGTGGCGGATTCGACCTGCCCGAGCTTCGAGACATGTTCGAGGCAAATGTCCGCGAGCGCGGCTTGGCCGACCGGCTGCAATTCCACGCCGGCGATTTCTTCACAATGCCGCTGCCGTCGGCAGACGTCATCGTGCTCGGCAGAATCCTGCACAACTGGAACCTCGACATCAAGCGAATGCTGCTTGCGAAGGCCTACAACGCGCTGCCCAAAGGTGGCGCGCTCATTGTCCATGAGACGCTCATCCCCGAGGACCGCAGATCGAACACCGCCGGTTTGCTGGCGAGCCTGAACATGCTGCTGTGGACTGCCGGCGGTTACGATTTCAGCGGTTCTGAATGTGCCGGGTGGATGAGAGAGGCCGGGTTTAACGAAATTCAGATCGCACCGCTGGCAACCGACCAATCCATGGTGATCGGGAAGAAACCATAGCTTCGGAACAAAACCGATTCAGTCCCGGGTGATTTCACTCTTGCGGCGATCGACCTGCAGGCGTTCGCGACGCCGGCGATTTTTGGTGCGGCGTTTCGTCGGTGGATTGCGAACCGGCTGCCCGGGCTCCGGCGTCACTGCGGCCGGCGCGATCGGCTCGGTTTTATCGCCCGGCGTTTCGATGACGGCGGGCGGCTGCTCGAAATCACCCAACGGCGGCTGGCCTTGCAACGAAACTTCGGTTTCGGAAGTCGCGGCAAGCCGGGCGGCTGCTTCGTCCGCAGCGCGTCTCGCTTCGTCTTCCGCCGCAAGCTGCGTTGCCTGTTCTTCCGCGGCGAGCCGTGCCTCCTCTTCGGCAGAGCGTTGCCTCGCTTCTTCTTCTGCGGCAAGCCGCGCTTCCTCTTCCGCGGCGAGCCGCCTCGCCTCTTCTTCTGCGGCAAGCCGCGCTTCCTCTTCCGCGGCGTGTTGTTTCGCCGCCTCAGCCTCGGCGGCCTCCCGCTCGGCCTCGATCGCCGCCAGCCGTCTCGCCTCCTCGGCTTCCCACGCCCGACGCTCCGCCGCCGCCGCTTCGGCTTTCTGCCGCGCCACCTCCTCCGCCTGACGCTTCCGCTCGGCCTCGTGCGCCGCAATATCGGCAAGCTCGCGCGCTTTGGCGCGCCGCGCCCGCATCGCGTCACGGTACCGCCTGATCCAGTTATGGATCTGCACGCCAACGCGTCCGGCGACCCCGCCGGCCCAGACCAGTTCGAACGGCGAAAACTCCCGCCACGTCTGATCGCTTGCGACAATCGCGCGCGCGATCAGGTTGCCGGCCATCGCGGTGGTGTTGAGACCGTGGCCGCCGAATCCCGACGCCAGCCAGACACCGGCGCCAAGCTCGCCGATCTGCGGCATGCGGTGCACGGTATCGCCCAGCGTGCCGCACCACGCATAGTCGACGTCGACATCCTTGAGCTGCGGATAGGTTTTGCGGATATCGCGGGTCAGCGCCCGGATGTAGCGGCGCGGGTTGCGCGCCCAGGTGGTCGCGCGGCCCGACAGCATCAGCCGGTCGCCGCCGACGACGCGGTAATGGTTGTCGGAGCGGTCGGTGTCGCTGATCGCGCCGTGGAAATGGATGGTTTTGGCAAGCTGTGCGCCGAGCGGCGCCGTGGTGATCGCATACCGCGTGATCGGGACCAGCGTCGCCGCGATCCGCGGGATCAGGCCGCCGATCCCGACATTGCCGGCGATCACGACGTGATTGGCGCGCAGCCTCGCCGCCGGCGTGACGATGCGCTTGCGGACGCCCTGCGGATCGATCGACAGCGCCGGCGTGTTCTCGAAAATCCGCACGCCGTCGCGTTCGGCCGCCGCAGCGAGCGCCAATGCATAATTGAGCGGATTGATCGCCAGCGCCTTGAGATAGTGGATGGCGTGGAAATAGCGTTCGCTGCGCAGCACCCCGCGCACGCGATCGGTCGGCCAGCCTTCGATGTCGCAGCCCAGATCGCCGAGCAACCGGACGATGCGGACGATGTCGTCGCCATTGTCGACCTTGGAGACGTAAAGCCAGCCGTCCTGCGGATCGATGCCGGCACCGCCTTCGGCCGCGACGGTGTCGCGGACGTAATCGACCCCGGCCTGCGCCAGCGCCCAGAGCGACCTGGTCCGCTCGAAGCCAACGCGCTCGATCAGCTTGTCGGTATCGGCGGCAAACCCCGGCAGCACGAAGCCGGTATTGCGTCCCGAGGCGCCCGATGCGATGCGGTTGGCCTCCAGCAGCACGACGGACCAGCCGGCTTTGGCGAGTTCGCGCGCCGCCGTCAGGCCGGCAAGACCGCCGCCAATCACGCAGGCATCGATGTCGAGATCGACCGAAAGGCGCGGACGCAGCGGATCGTCCACCTTGGTGGCCGCATACCAGCTTTGGCCGTAGGCTTTGATATCCGCTTCGTTCATTCCAGCAGTCTTTCAAACCGGGCGGGCAAAGCCTGTGTGGCCGGCGCGAGCGGGTTTTAACCAACATTGCCGCAGCGCGGTAGGAACTTCAAACCCGCCACGCTAATCTCTGGCAGCCTCTGGACATGCCAAGGCCGCTCATCTAAGGCCGCCGCCCATCTAAGGTCGCCCATGCGCCGTTTGATGCTTTTGCGTCATGCCAAAACCGAGCGCGCCGGTCCCGGCGAGCGAGACCGCGATCGTGAGCTCACCAAGCGCGGCCGCGCCGATGCGCCGGCCATCGCGACCTACATGGCGCACACCGATCTTGTCCCCGACCTGGCGCTGGTGTCGCCGGCACGCCGCACCCAGCAAACCTGGGACCTCGTCGCAGCCGTATTGGCCAGGACGCCACGGCGCAGCAACGACGACGGCATCTACAACGCCAGCACCGACGATTTGATGAAGCTGATCGCCGAGACGCGCGGCACGCCGTCGCTGCTCGTGATCGGCCACAATCCGGGCCTTCATGAGCTTGGGCTGCAACTGATCGCATCGGGCGATGCAAGCATGCGCACCCGCCTGCTGGAGAAATTGCCGACATGCGGGCTTGTCGTTATCGACCTGCCATTCGACAACTGGCCGCAACTGCGTCCGCAATGCGGGCGGCTGGTCCATTACATGACGCCGCGTTTGCTGGAAGAGACGCTCTGACAGCGCGGTTGCTCTTTTCGAACTAGCGATGCTCGGGGTCCGGACCTTCGCGGTCGGCCGTATCGTTCGGATCGGCGCCGTCGACCCAGCGATCGTCACCGCGCAGGTAGATGCCCCTCCCCGCGCCCCATTGCACGATGCTTCGCGGCCATAGCATAGCGTCGCCGCCGCGGGCGAACAGATAAAGCATGGCGCTCGCCAGCAGAAAGGTCAGGATCGGGTGGATATTGAAGTACGCGATCGCAACGACCGCGAACACAAACAGCAATGCGACGGTGCCGAACAGCTTGACCATGGCAATTTTTCGCCCGCCGAAGCCCAGCGGGTTCAGGCCGGCGACGGCAAAACCCGGCGTCTATTCGGCCTGGATGTTGGCGTCCTTCACCATCTTCGACCAGATGCCGAGCTGGGTCTTGATGAAACCGCCAAACTCCTCGGGCGTGCTCGAGAGCGCTTCGAATCCGACATTCTTGAACTTGGTCTGGGTGTCCGGATTGTCGATGACCTTGCGCAGCGCGGCGTTGAGCTTTGCGATCACATCCGGCGGTGTCTTCGCCGGGGCGACCAGCCCAGCCCAGGCATCGAGCTCGAAGCCCTTAACCCCCGCCTCGTCCATCGTCGGCAGATCGGGATAGAGCTTGCTGCGCTTGAGCCGCGTCATCGCCAGGGCCCGCACCTGGCCGGAAGTGACGTGCGGCATGCCGACGGTGAAATCGACGATCATCATCGATACCCGTCCGGCGATCACGTCCTCGATGGCTTGCGGAGAACTCTTGTACGGCACATGCAGGATGTCGATGCCGGCGAAATGCGCGAGCGTCTTGGCGCCGACCACGCCCGCGGTATTGCCGCTGGCCATGGACAGCTTGCCGGGGTTGGCCTTGGCGTAGTCGAGCAACTCCTTGACCGAATGCACCGGCAGACCCGGATAGACCACCAGCATCAGCGTGAAGCTGCCGACCCGCGTTACCGGGTCAAAGTCCTTGATCGGGTCGTAAGCGATGCCTTTGAGCAGGAACGGATCGGCGGACAGCGGCGAATTGGTCGCCATCATGAGATTGTAGCCGTCAGGCGTTGCGCGGGCGACATACTGTGCAGCCACTGCGCCGTCGGCGCCCGGACGATCTTCAACAACAATCGGTTGCTTGAGCACCGCACCGAGCGCGTCGCCGATGATGCGGCACAGCGTGTCGCTGGCGCTGCCAGGCCCGAACGGATTGTTGAATGTGATCGGCCGCGTCGGAAAGTCTTGCGCATGAAGTGGACTGGCCAATGCAGCCGCCAACGCGGCTACCACGAGGGTAAGCGCTTTCATTGTTTGATCCTCCCTGCCCCCGCAACCGAGGATAGCAGAAGTCCACACCGCGGCGATGCGTCAGTTTTGCCCGGATCCAGGCTTGCGGCGTTGCAACAGAGCCGCAGGTTCAGTCATCGAGCGTGATATGCGCCGCTTCGATCACCGGTCCCCACTGCTCGAGGCTCTGCCGGATCAGGTCGCGCATTTGCTCGGGTGTCGAGCCGAACGGCGTGGCTTGCAGGCCGCGAATGCGCGCCTGCACATCGGGTTCGTGGAAGCCCTTGCCGATCGCGTCCGACAGCTTGGCAACAATATCCTTGGGCGTAGCGGGGGGCGCGGCGATGCCCATCCAGGTGTCGGCGATCAGGCCCGGGAAGGTCTCGGCAATGGTCTCGACGTTCGGATAGTCCTTGAGCCGCTCGGCGCTGCCGACGGCGAGGAATTTCAGCTTGCCGGCGTCGATGTTCTGCTTGTTGGCAAGCAGGTAGTCCGCCATCACGTCGATATTGCCGGCGAGCATGTCGTTGATGGCCGGCGCCGAGCCGCGATAGGGAATTTCCGCGATCTGGAAATTGCCCTTCATCGCAAGGAGTATGCCGAGAAGCTCGCCGGTCTGGCCCTTGCCCTGGTTGCCGTAATTGATCTTGCCGGGATTGGCGCGGCCATAGGCGATCAGCTCTTTCAGGTTGTTCGCCGGAAATCCGGCGCGCGCCAGCATGACCAGCGGATAGGTGGAAAGAACGCTGACCGGCTCCATTTTCCGCGTATCGAAGGCCGAGCGGGCAAACAAGAGATGCGTCGTGCTGTAGGTCAGTGACGGGGCGCAGAGCACCGTATAGCCGTCAGGGGCTGAGCGCAGCACGGACTCGGTGCCGACGCGGCCACCGGCGCCGCCGGCGCGGTTGTCGACGACGATCTGCTGGCCGAGCAGTCGCGACGCGCGGTCCGCCGCGAGCCGGCATTGCAGGTCCGCGGTGCCGCCGGCCGACAGCGGCACCACCAGCGTGATCGGCCGGTTCGGATAGTCTTCAGCCTGTGCCCCGGACAGCGCCGATAAAATCAGGGCTGCTGCGGCGGCGACAACCGCACGCGTCATGCTTTCCTCCCTCGACCGGGGCAACGTATCAGTCGGCGAGTGCCGCCAGGATCCGCGCCCAGGAACGGATGCCTTTGTGGAAACACTTCAGATCGAATTTCTCGTTGGGTGAGTGCACCCGGTCGTCGTCGAGCGCGAAGCCGACCATCAGCGTATCCATGCCGAGCACGGTTTTGAAATCGCCGACGATCGGAATGGAGCCGCCGGCGCCGACCGTGACCGCCTTCTTGCCCCACTCCTCGGCCAATGCCGTGCGCGCCTTGCCCAGCGCCGGATTGTCGAACGCCACCTCGAACGCCGGGTTGCAGCCGAAATTGCCGAATTCGACCGAGCAGTCGGCCGGCACGCGGGCGCGCACGAATTCGCGAAACGCGTTGCGGATTTTCTCCGGATCCTGGGTGCCGACCAACCGGAACGACACCTTGGCGCTGGCCTTGCCGGGGATCACGGTCTTGGCGCCCTCCCCGGTATAGCCGCCAATAATACCGTTCACCTCCGCGGTCGGCCGCGTCGAGATTTGCTCCAGCAGCAGGCGTCCCTTTTCGCCGGCGGGGATTTTCAGCCCGATCGGGCCGAGGAATTTTTCTGCCGTCAGGCCAAGACCTTCGAGATCGGACTTGATGTCGGGCGGCAGGTCGCGAACGCCGTCATAGAAGCCTGGAATGGTGACCGCACCATCGGCGTTATGCAGCGCAGCCAGAATGCCGGTGAGCACGTGGATCGGATTGCGCGCGGCGCCGCCAAACAGCCCGGAATGCAGGTCGCGGTCGGCACAGGTGAGCTGGACCTCCTCGTAGACCAGGCCGCGCAGCGAGGTGGTAATCGAGGGTGTCTGCGGGTCCCACATCCCGGTATCGCAAACCAGCGCCAGGTCGCGGCGCAATTCCGGAGCGTTGTCGCGAACGAAGCCGAACAGGTGTTTTGAGCCGCACTCCTCTTCGCCTTCGATCATCATTGTAATGTCGAGCGGCAACTTGCCGGTGACCGCCTTGAACGCTCGGCAGGCCTCGATGAAGGTCATGGCCTGGCCTTTGTCGTCGCAGGCGCCGCGGGCGACGATGATTTTGCGCCCGCCGTCGAGCGTTTCAATGCGGGGCTCGAATGGCGGCGTCTGCCACAGATCGAGCGGATCCACCGGCTGCACGTCATAGTGACCGTAAAACAATACCCGTGGCGCCTTGCCGCCACCGCTGCTGCCGTTGCCGGATTTGCCGATCACCACGGGATGGCCGCCGGTCGGCCGTACGCTGGTCTCAAAACCAAGCGTCCGCAGGTCGGCGGCGACATACTCGGCTGCGGTCTTGCATTGGGTCGCATAAGCCGGGTCGGTCGAAACCGACTGGATGCGCAACAGCGCAAACAACCGGTCGAGGCTGGCATCGAGGTCGCGGTCAACGCGATCGAGAACTTTTGGCAGAGCTTCGGATGCCGTCATGAGCAACACCTTCCGTCCATCTCGCCCCACATCTTCATGCGAAGCTGGCAATCGGGACACGGCAGGAACCTTATTATCCGCCGCCCGTTATTTCCACCGCCGCACCCGCGGCCCGACTATTGTTGCAGCTTTGCAACGCTCGCCGACACTTTAACCTGCACGGCGCGTCAAAACCGCCGCAACCACGGTCCCATGCTTGTCATGCCCGGATCGTCTGTCCATTATCGGCACAACCCGCCGTCAGTGCGGGAGCGGCAAAAGGCGGAAGAGGCGGACAAAGTGATGAAAGTCTCCTCGGCTGCAATGGGGATTGATCGTGCGGCTGCTGAGCGCGGTGATGACCGTTCCGGAGTGCTGTTCAAAAACGGACCATCCGCAAGGATGTGTCCGTTGTACTTTGTTTGGGGCTAGCGCGCCGCCGTTCGTCATGGCGTCGCGTTGAGGGGAGACTTCGATGGCGTATCCGATAACCGACATCCGGGGTATCGCGCCGGACACGGCTGCGGTGCTCAAGACGGAAGGCATTCGGACCACCATTGGTCTCTTGCGTTCTGCCAAGACCCCGAAGCAGCGGCTCCGGCTCGCCGAGCGGATTGGCGCCGACAAGGAAAACGTCCTCGACTGGGTGACCGCAGCCGACCGGATGCGGGTGAAGGGCGTCGGCTGGGAATACGCCGAACTTCTCCGCATCGCCGGGGTCAAAACCGTGAACGAACTCAAGTTCCGCAATCCGCAGAACCTGGTCGAACGGATGCGGGAAGCCAACAAGCGGAAGCTGGTGCGGCTGCTGCCCAAGGAACAGACCGTCGAGCGCTGGATCGAAAGCGCCAAGAAGCTACCGCTCCTCATTAAATATTGAACGCCGCCTGCGCCGGCCGGATGCCTGATAGGCGGCCCTGACCAGGCTGCCTTGACTAGGCTATGCCGTGCGCGCAAAGCCACGGCCGCGAAGGCGCTTTCGGTACCCCAGGTCGGTAGCAGTTGGCAGTTGAGACGATGGCTCAGGAAACCGCCGCAAGCCGCGATTTGCACCCGCCGGGCGTCACCAATTCCACAAAACCCGCCAACGTCTTGACCGGCCTTCTTCAGAACAAGCGTCCGCTGATCATGGGCGTCCTCAATGTGACGCCGAACTCCTTTTCCGACGGCGGCCAATTCAGCGACCCGGCGCAGGCCATTGCGCACGCCCGCCGGCTCGCCGCCGAAGGCGCCGACATCATCGATATCGGCGGGGAGTCGACGCGGCCCTATGGCGGTATGCGGCCGATCACGCTCGACGAGGAGCGCGAGCGGCTCGCGCCGGTCCTGCCGGCCGCCGCCACCCTCGGCATCCCGGTCTCGATCGACACGATGAAAGCGGGCGTCGCGGACTGGGCCTTGGGCGCCGGCGCGAGCATCGTCAACGACGTCTGGGGTTTGCAGCGCGACCGCGACATGGCCCGGGTCGTCGCCGCGCACGGCGCACCCATCATCATCATGCACAATCGCGACACCGCCGATCCCGCGATCGACATCATCGCCGACGTCTCGGATTTCTTCTCGCGTTCGCTGGAAATCGCCTGGGAGGCCGGCATCTCGCGGCGCCAGATTGTGCTCGACCCCGGCATCGGATTCGGCAAGACCGCCGAACAAAGCATGGCCTGCATCGCCCACCTTCACGCCTGGCGCGGCTTTGATATGCCGATCCTGGTCGGCGCTTCCCGCAAGCGCTTCATCAGCGCGGTGGTGCCGACCGAGCCGCTGGAGCGACTGCCCGGCTCGCTGGCCGCGCACCTTGTGGCGGTCGAAAACGGCGCCGCCATTATCCGCACCCACGACGTCGCGCCGACGGTGCAGGCGCTGGCGGTTGCGGCTGCGATCAGGAAGGCCAAATGAGCGATCAGGTCTTCATCACCGGGCTGTCGCTGCACGCTTATCATGGCGTGATGCAGCACGAGGCCAAGGTCGGCCAGACCTTCAGGCTCGACCTGGTGCTCGATATCGACCTCGCCGAAGCCTCGCGCACCGACAAGCTCAAGCACACCGTCTCCTACGATACCGTTGTGAGGACGGCGACCGAAGCGTTCTGCGGCCGCCGCTACAAGCTCGTCGAAGCCGCCGCCGGCGCCGTCGCCAGCGCCGTTCTCGACGGCTTCCCGCCGGTGCAAAGCATCCGCGTCACCGTGCACAAGCCGCACGCCCCGATCGCCGCAACCTTCGAGGACGTCGGCGTGGTCATCGAGCGCAGCCGCCGCCGCGGCCATAAAGACGATCGCAAAAATGGCTGAGGCGCTCATCGCGCTCGGCGGCAATGTCGGCGACGTCCGCTCCACCTTCGACAAGGCCGTCGCGATGCTTTGTGACGGCGACACCGTGCGGCTCACCGCGCGCTCGTCGGACTACCGCACGCCGCCGTGGGGCGTCGCTGACCAGCCGCCCTTCATCAATGCGGTCATCGCGGTGGCGACGGCACTCGAACCGCACGCGCTCCTCGCCCGTACCCAGGCGTGCGAGCGCGCGTTCGGCCGCGACCGCTCGCGGGAGCGGCATTGGGGTCCGCGCACGCTCGACCTCGACCTGCTGGCTTACGACGATCGCGTCATCAACGACGCGGCGCTGACCCTGCCCCACCCTCACCTGTTCGAGCGCGCCTTTGTGCTCGTGCCGCTCGCGGAGATCGCACCCGGCCGCGTGATCGGCGGCAAGACGGTCGGCGATGCGCTGGCGGGCGTGGATGCGGCCGGGATCGAAAAGCTCGCTCCACTCTAGGCTCCAACCCGCGGCATGATGCGCGGCATGGCGCTTGCACGATGCAAGCGGTTGGCCGGGATGGCCTAGTGGTTCAATTCAAACATTCGCATCCCGTTTTGGGAGGCCCTTTTGCGAATGTTTGGATTAGAGAACCACTAGCAAGTATAAGTGGCAGTGGAGCTTTGGATTTGACATTCGCCTCACGAGCGAGCGGCAACGGGGTGGCGAATGTCAAATCCGCTCCACTGCGTGGCATTTTGTGACGATGACCGGCCCGGAAAAAACTGCCGAATTTGCTCCGGCCACGGCGGATGCCTGGCGCAAGCTGGTCGATGGCGTGCTCAAGGGCGCGCCATTCAGCCGGCTGGAAAGCCGCACCTATGACGGCCTGCCGATCGAGCCGCTCTATCCGCGTGCCGGCGATGCACACGCCATCCCCGGCCGCGCGCCGGGCGCCGCCTGGACCGTCATGCAGCGCGCCGACCATCCCGATCCGGCGGCGGCGAACACACAAGCCCTCGACGATCTGCAAAACGGCGCGACCGGGCTGATCCTGATCTTCGCCGGCTCGATCAGTGCCAACGGCTTTGGCCTCGACCCCGCTGCGGCAACGCTGGCCCGCGTGCTCGACGGCGTCGATCTCACCGCCATCGCCATCGATCTCAATCTGGGCCCGACCTCACGCCACATCGTTCGCGAATTTCCCGCCTATGTGAAAGCGCGCGGCGTGGCGCCCGAAGCGATCGATCTTCGCCTGTCGATCAATCCGATCGGCGGGTTTGCCGCGGCGGGCAACAGCGCACAGAACTGGGCCGAGCTGGCGAAGGCTTTCGCCGGCATGATCGGCGAACTGACCGCTGCCGGTTTTCGCGGCCCGTTCGCCGTCGCCGACGGTCGGGTGATCCACAATGCCGGCGGATCGGAAGCGCAGGAGCTTGCCTTCGCGCTGGGGAGCGCCGTCACCTATCTGCGCGTACTGGAAGCGAACGGCGTCGCGCTCGAGAAAGCACGCGATGCGATCTATTTCCGGCTATCGGCGGACGCCGAGCAGTTTCTGACCATGGCGAAGTTCCGGGCGTTGCGGAAACTATGGGCGCGCGTCGAGGCCGCTTGCGGGCTTGCTCCAAAACCCGCGCTGGTCACCGCCGAAACAGCCTGGCGCATGCTCACGAAACGCGATCCTTATGTAAATTTGCTGCGCAATGCGATCGCGGTCGCGGCGGCCGGTCTCGGCGGCGCCGACGCCATTACCATGTTGCCGCATACCGCGCCGCTTGGCCTGCCGGACGCGTTCGCACGCCGCGTCGCGCGCAACACGCAGCTCGTGCTGCTCGAAGAGTCGAACCTGGCCCGCGTCGCCGATCCGGCCGCCGGCTCCGGCGCGCTCGAAGCGATCACCGCAGAGCTCTGTACCGCCGCGTGGAGCCAGTTCCGGGAGATCGAAAAAGCCGGCGGCGCGTGGGCGGCGCTCGACACCGGCCTGATCCGGAACAATGTCGCCGCGGTCCGCACCGAGCGCGAAAAGGCGGTCGCGCGCGGCAAGGACATTTTGACCGGCACCAACGCCTATCCCGATATCCGCGAAGCTACACCCGCCGTACTCGATGTCGCGTCGGCGGTGAAGGGCGAACCGCCGAGCGCCGCGGCGCTGCCGCGCATCCGGCTGGCCGAGCCGTTCGAGAAGCCGCGCGAGGCATCGGACAAGATCCTGGCCCGCACTGGCGCGCGGCCGAAGATTTTTCTGGCCGTACTCGGCAAGCCTGCCGACTTCAATGCGCGCACCAATTTCGCCAGGAACTTCTTCGAAGCCGGCGGCATTGAGACCGTCGAAGGCGTGCCGGAAACGCTCGCCGCCTCGTTCAAGACCTCGGGCGCGCTGCTCGCCTGTCTCTGCGGCGCCGACCAGAGCTACGAAAGCCAGGCTGCGAGCGCTGCCGCCGCCCTGAAAACCGCCGGCGCCAGGCACATCTATCTGGCGGGCCGGCCCGGCGCGCTTGAGGCGCCATTGCGGGCGGCAGGCGTGCAAAGCTTCATCCACGCAGGCTGCGACGTACTGGCGACACTGCAGGCCGCCTACGATATTCTGGGCACCAACGGGTGACTCGATGAGCCAAATCCCCGATTTCGCCACGCTCGACTTTGCCGACACAGCGCCTGAAAACCCGGCGCCGGTTGCGCCGTGGCAAACGCCGGAAGGCATTGCGGTCAAGGGCGCCTACGCCAGCGGCGATATCGCCGGCCTGCCTTATGTTGATGGCTATCCCGGCATCGCGCCGTATCTGCGCGGCCCCTACCCGACCATGTATGTCACCCAGCCGTGGACCATCCGGCAGTACGCCGGCTTCTCCACCGCGGAAGACTCCAATGCCTTCTACCGGCGCAATCTCGCCGCCGGCCAGAAAGGCCTCTCCATCGCTTTCGACCTCGCCACCCACCGCGGCTATGACAGCGATCATCCGCGCGTCTCCGGCGATGTCGGCATGGCCGGCGTCGCGATCGACTCCATCTACGACATGCGCACGCTGTTCGCCGGCATCCCGCTCGACCAGATGTCGGTGTCGATGACCATGAACGGCGCGGTGCTGCCGGTGCTGGCGCTCTACATCGTCGCCGCCGAGGAACAGGGCGTGCCGCCGGAAAAACTTGCCGGCACGATCCAGAACGACATCCTCAAGGAATTCATGGTGCGCAACACCTACATCTATCCGCCGAAGCCGTCGTTGCGCATCATCTCCGACATTTTCTCCTACACTTCGGCGCACATGCCGAAGTTCAATTCGATCTCGATCTCCGGCTACCACATGCAGGAAGCCGGAGCGACCGCCGACCTCGAACTCGCCTATACGCTGGCCGACGGCGTCGAATACGTGCGAGCCGGGCTCGGCGCCGGCCTCACCGTCGACCGCTTCGCGCCGCGCCTGTCATTCTTCTTCGGCATCGGCATGAACTACTTCATGGAGATCGCCAAGCTGCGCGCCGCGCGCGTGCTGTGGGCGAAGCTGATGCAAGAATTCAACCCGCAGGACAGCCGCTCGCTGTCGCTGCGCACCCATTGCCAGACCTCCGGCTGGTCGCTGACGGCGCAGGACGTGTTCAACAACGTCACGCGCACCTGCATCGAGGCGATGGCGGCGGTGCAGGGCCAGACCCAGTCGCTGCACACCAACGCGCTCGACGAGGCGCTGGCGTTGCCGACGGATTTTTCCGCGCGCATCGCCCGCAACACCCAGATCGTCCTGCAGCGCGAGAGCGGCACCACGCGCGCCATCGATCCGTGGGGCGGTTCGTTCTATGTCGAGCGCCTGACCCACGATCTTGCCGAAAAGGCGTCCGGCCATATCAAGGAAGTCGAAGGGCTCGGCGGCATGACCCGCGCCATCGAGGCCGGACTGCCGAAACTGCGCATCGAGGAAGCCGCGGCGCGGACGCAAGCGCGGATCGATTCGGGCGCGCAGGCGGTGATCGGCGTCAACAAATACCGGCCGGAGAGCGAGCCGCCGCTCGACGTGCTCAAGGTCGACAACGCCGCGGTGCGGCAAATGCAGCTCGACAAGCTGGCGCGGCTCAAGCGCGAGCGCGATCCGAAGGCGGTGGCCGAGGCGCTGGCCTCGCTGACGCGCGGCGCCGCCGGCGGCAATGCCAACCTGCTGGCGCTCGCCATCGACGCCGGGCGCGCCAAGGCGACCGTCGGCGAGATTTCTTCGGCGCTCGAGGAAGTGTTCGGCCGTCATCAGGCGGAGATCAAAGCCATCTCCGGCGTCTACAAGCGGGAGGTCGGCATGACCGGTGCTGTCGATCGGGTGCAAAAGCTCGTCACGCAATTCGAGGACGACGAAGGCCGGCGGCCGCGCATCCTGGTCGCGAAGATCGGCCAGGACGGCCACGACCGCGGCCAGAAGGTGATCGCCACCGCGTTTGCTGATCTCGGCTTCGACGTCGATATCGGGGCGCTGTTTGCGACGCCAGGCGAAGCCGCGCGGCAGGCGGTCGAAAACGACGTGCACATTCTCGGCGTGTCGTCGCTTGCGGCTGCGCACCTGACGCTGGTGCCGCAGCTCAAGGCCGAGCTTGAGAAAGAGGGACGCGGCGACATCATGATCGTGGTCGGCGGCGTGGTGCCGCCGCAGGATTACGCCGCGCTGAAAAAAGCCGGCGCCGAAGCGATCTTCCCGCCCGGCACCGTGATCGCCGAAGCCGCCGAAGGGCTATTGCAGGCGCTCAACAAGCGCCTCGGCCACGACAAGGCCGCGGCGGAGTAGCATGGCTTTTGGTGACGATGCAGCTCCGTGGAATTCTCGCACACGAGTAGCGCAGTACGAGTCGCTGTTCCCTACTCTCCCGGACTTTGTCGCTCATCAAACGGTCGGCGGAAAACTTTCTCAGACCATTGGCCTACCTGATAGTCGATCACCGCACTTGGCAGAGGATATTCTCGCCGCGTTGATTGCAAATCAGATGGGACTTAGTCTCGCATACGCTAAAAAAAACTACGTAACTCCATTTACTGAGTCCCGATGGCTAGGGCTGACGAGAAGAATAGATGCTCTATTCAAACTCGGACAGGATCGTCTGAAGTCGTATGTCTCCTTTGGTCTTGATCAACCGAAAGAAGAAAACGGCCTCCAAGACCTGTCGATGCAATTCTTCTTTCGCAACGTAGTTGCTTTTGACGCCGCCAAACGTCTGTCGGAATTGGGTTATCTTTGTGAGGTAGCAGCTATACTAAGAATGGCGCTTGAACAGTTCGCCTTTGCCGGTCGTTTGTGGGCCTTGCCCGGCTCTACAAGCCTCCAAGCCGTTAAGCCAGTTCAGTGTCTCAACTATCTTAAGTGTCTTGTTCCAGCGTCCGGACGACTATACGGCTTCCTTTCGAAGTACATCCACTTTGAGTATGACCATCACACGCATTTCTTCGCGAGATCATCGACGGAGATTTTTACAATTCAGAGAAGCTCAATTTTGAGAGCCTACGCGACCCATTTACTCTTTATGACAATGGTTTGCGTAAGCCGACAAATACTCAAGCTCGCAAAAAATCAGTTCAGTGAAATTCCAGGTTCTGTAAAAGAATTGGACAAATTCATATCCGATGTCCAAGCTTACTCAAGCGACGTCTGCACCATCCTAAAAGACGACATTGTCCTCGCTGATTTGGATATACTCCTAGCCGATCTTGTCATGTCGACGTCGTAGCCAGAGACCGTTGATAAACATCTGGCCACGACATGCCATAATCAGATCACTCTCACCAACTCATCCCGCCACGCTGCCCCACGTCTTCGCCAGTTGCTCGGCGCCGCGCAGCGATACCGCGAAGATGGTGTAGGTCGGGTTCGACGCACCCTCGGTCGGGAAGATGCACGGCCCGGCCATCCACAAGTTCGCGATCTCGTGGGTCTGGCCGTAGCTGTTGGTCACCGAGTTCGAGGCGTCGGTGCCCATGATGGCGCCGCCGTGCAGGTGGCTGGTCGGCACCACCGGCCCCTTGCCCGGCCACACTTCTTTCGCGTTCGTCGCCTTGGCGACTTTCACGCCCTGATCGAAGTTCGCGTTCCACAGCGCCATGCCATCGTCGCTGAAGCTGTGCGTGAGCTTGCCGAGCGGCAGGCCGAATTCGTCCTTGTCGCTGACCAGTTCGATGCGGTTTTCCATCTGCGGCAAGCCTTCGCCGAAGAAGGTGATGCGGGTGATGCCCTTCGCCGCCCGCTTCATGAACGCCGCCAGATCCTTGCCGAACAGATCGCCGCGCGACGCCGCGAAGTCGTTGGTTTTCATCGCCGCGCCGGCAACGATGAAGGCGCTGCCGAATGCATTCGGATAGCTGGTCTTGGCATAGCGGTCGTACGACATGTACTGCGCGCCGATCGTGCCCATGTGCGGCGTGATGTCCTCGTCGAACAGCGCCCAGGTGCCGGCGACGCTATGCGTCATCATGAATTTGCCGACCAGCTGGTTCTTGTTGGCTAGCCCGTTGGGGTGCTTGTCGGTCGCGGAGTTCAGCAGGATGCGCGGATTTTGTCCCGACCAGGCAGCGAGAATGACGACGCTCGCCTCTTGTGTCTGCCTCTGCTTTTGCGCGTCGAAATATTCGACACCGGTCACCCGCGTGCCGTCCGCATTGGTGAGAACGCGCGTGACGGTCGAGAACGGGCGCACCTCGGCACCGGCTTTCCGCGCTTCACCGAGATAGGTGACCACCGGATTAGCCAGCGCGCCGATCGGACAGCCGACGTGACACCACCCATCATAGACGCAGGCATTACGGCCTTTGAATTCCTGCGATGACATGCCGACCGCGCCCGGCACGAAATGAATGCCGTTGGCTTCGGCGGCCTTGAGCCACACTTCGCCGGCGGGGAAGGTTTTCATCGGCGGCATCGGATAAGGCTTGCCTGCCGGCCGCCATTTCTCTTCCGCCTTGGCATCGCCCGAAACGCCGACATCGGCGGCAACCTTGTCGTAAAACGGTGCGACGTCGTCGTAGGAGATCGGCCAATCGTGCCCGCGATTGTGCTCGCTCTTCATCCTGTAATCGGTCGGCAGGTAGCGCGGGAAATTCGCGAAGTAGTGCAGCGCCGCGCCACCCACGCCCCACCCGGCCTGGCTCACATAACCAAACGGATTCTTGCCATCGAGCAGGATCGGCGGCCCGGCCGGCTTGACGCGGCGGCCCCAGATATCGGAGCTGATCAGGTCGGTGAGCTGCCAGTCCGGGCCGTTGTCGAACAGCACGACTTTCTTGCCGGCCTTGGTCAGCACATTGGCGTAGACCGAGCCGGACGCACCGGCACCGACGATAACGACATCGATTTTTTCGTTTGCCATTGCGCTCACCACTTCTGGGTCGGTGCGATGTGGGGCATGTACGGCACGCCGAGCATGGCGTAGCCGTCCATGGTGGCGTAGACGACGTCGACCGCATCGCCGCGCAGCACGTTGTAGACAAACGGCCCGGGCGGTCCCTGCCAGCCGTCGATCTTGTTCTGCCGCATGGCGTCGATGAAATCGTGCTGCTCGTCGGCAGAGAGTTCGGCGAACTTCTTTCCCTTGGTCTTGCTGCTGGCGCCGTCGATGGCGCCGAGCGCGGCGCGATAGAGATTGGCGAACGGCGGACGCACATTGAGGATGCGCGCGCCGAGCAGCGCCTGCTCTGCGGGGCCGGAAATCTGCTGGTCGACATAATTGCTGATGCCGGCAGCCTTGGCGCCCGGCACCAGCGCTTCGCCGACCGCATCGAGCGTCGCGCCCTGATCGGGCGTGAGCGTTTTCAGCGGAATATTCTGGGCGTGCGCCTCCTGCGGCGTCAGCATCACCTCGACGCCGCCGACGGTGAACGCAAGCGCGCCGACTGCCGCGCCTTGCATAAAGGCGCGCCGTTGCATCTCGTTCATGGGGCCTCCTCCCGAAAGTTCTCCCGGCGTCATCGCACCGGTTAGAACCGTTCGAAATTCAACGCTGAAACGACGATGTAATCAAGCGGGCAAACGCGCGACTGCGTTGCCAGCGAAATGGCGCGCTATTGCGCCGCTTCGGCGGCATCAGCCTGACGCGCTGCGGGCACGACCGTCGCGACCGGCTTGCCGCGTGTCGGCGCTTTCGAGAGCGACTTGAGGAAGTCGCGGAACACCGGATTGACTTTCAGCGCATCGTGGCCGGCGGCGATCAGTTCGTCGACCTGATCCGGCGGCAGCTTGAGCGCGGTCTGCACGTTGTTGAGGGCTGCGGCGCGCTCCGGGCCGAGTTGATCGAACGCGATGCGGCCGACGAAGAACTGCACGTCCTTGCAATTCCAGCCCGGCGTCGCACCATATTGCTGGCGCTGCGCCGCGGACAGCTTGCAGCGCCATTTCACCAGATCGTCCTGCCAGTCATCCATCGTGTCCTGGAACGCCGAATAGGTGCCGACGGCGCCGGACTGCGTCGCGGTATCGGACGCCGCCTGAATAAGTTCGGTGCCGGAGGGACCGCTCACCGTCTGCGCCCATGCGCCTGACGGCCCGCGGCCGGAATCGACGACCAGGAACAGCAGCCGGCGGATCTTCACCGCCTCTTCCGGCTCGAGCGGGCCGTACGGCGTATTCGAGCCCAGCCGGCGCACGGTGAACGCCGCCAGTCCGTAATTATCGACAATGCCGCCGTCGAGCAGCTTGGCGAATTTGACCTCGCCGGTGTGATAGCGCTCGAGCGCGTCGGCATAGGATTTCAACAGCGGCGCGGCGTCGGTATCGTTGCGGGTGCGCTCGACCCAGTCCGGCAGCGGCGACGGGCAGCCGCCGGTGAAGTTCTGGATCACCACCGGCGCGAAAATGATCGGCACCGCGGCCGATGCGGCAACCGCTTGCGAGATCGGATAGGCCGACAGATCGCTGCACATCGCGCCGAACGTCGTGCGGTCGAACACGAACGGCGTGCGGTTATAGATATCGGAGGCGTTGATCCACACCGTCGGCCGCCGCTCGAACAACAGCGACTTGAATGTGGCGCCGCCGTAGAGATTGGCGTCGAGCCACTTCGGAAACGCGGTCGGATCGTTGATGCCGCCCGAAAGCCCTTTCGAGATGTTGAAGAAGTTGAGATCGGTTTGCAGACCGGCCTGCGCGTTTTGCAGCAGGAAGCGCTGCTTGAAGTCGACCATCGCCTCGCGCTTCTTCAGGCCGTAATAGGCCGCCAGCACCGAGCCGCCGGAGACGCCCGACACGAAGTCGATGTGATCGAGCAGCGAGATCGTGCTCGCCGCGGTCTGCACCCGGGTCTCATCGAAACCCTGCAGCACGCCAAAGGAGAACGCCGCCGCACGCGTGCCGCCACCGGAAAACGCCAGCGCCACCACCATGTCGTCGAAGTAAGTTTGAACGTCGCGGCCCGGCGCGACATCGGCGCCGTTTACCTCGGCAATCGGGTGATTGATCGGATTATTGCTGCCGCCGATCGAGGTGCAGCCGGCCACGAGGGCGGCACATGCAAGACCACGCCCCGCGCGGACGAAACGCTGGAACCCACACCCGAACATCCAAAGGTTATCGGCGCACCCTCGTTCACCGGTCAAGCAAACGCCGCCCCCGCTTAGTGGTAACACTTCGTTAGGGTTAACCTTGGAACCCGGTTCCAGTGAGGTCTTTTCGTGGCGGCATTTGGCGCCGGTATCCGGCGGCGGCCCGCGAACGGCGAGTCGGCCGTGCTTTGCGACCGAACACAAATCCCGCACGTGAGTCTCAAAGGCGATTCAATGCGTTAGCGGAGTTCTTGCGCGAGCAAACAAAGGAAGTGCCGATTTCTCCGGCACCTCTCACGCAGAATCGGTTGGAAGTGCCCGTCAGTGCGCGGTTTCGCGTAACAGTTCCGTGACAGCGGCGTTGGTGAAGCGCTCACCACGACCTGCGAATGAGCGGCTCGGGACACTCGGGACCGGCAAAAATTAAAGCCCGGAATTCCCGATTTTCACACCCTGTGGCCGGGCCAGAGCAGATCATTCTTTCGGATTCCCGGGGAATCTCCGATACTTGGGCATCCCCTCGATTCGCCCTCCCAATTCGTCCCCACTATCCCCATATGTTGGGGGTATATTTACGTTTTCATACTAGAGCTTGACGTGCGGCGCCGGGCTGGCCTAACTTTTGAAAGTTCGGCGCGCGGGTAATTGAGTCCGCCGGGCTCTCCCAAAAGGGGTTACGGGACGCACCGCGCCGCCAATGGCGCGAACGCGCAACCGTCTGTTCTGCGGGGGCCCGGAAGTAACAAGAAGTACCCGGCAAAAAGCCGGTTCGGGCGTGGGTGGCAAAACAGAGATCAGGGGCCAAACAAGACGCCAGCGGATTTCGATCCGGAGCGTCGCGGGGAACCTGTCGGCGGCTTATATCAAGCGGGACTTCCGCAAAGGACTCCCGCGAGCCCGCCGATGTGAGAAACTTGAGAATTGAAAGGGGCAGAAAATGCGGATCGAGCGGCGCTACACCAAAGAGGGACAGTCACCGTACGCGGACATCAAGTTCCGTTTGACCTTGAGTGAAATCCGCAATCCGGATGGCTCGATCGTTTTCCACGCCGAGAACGTCGAAGTTCCGGAACAGTGGTCGCAAGTCGCCTCCGACGTGCTGGCGCAGAAATATTTCCGCAAGGCCGGCGTCCCTGCCCGCATCAAAAAGGTCGAGGAAGAAACCGTCCCGTCCTGGCTGTGGCGCGGCACGGCCGACGAAAGCGCGCTCGCTCTCCTGCCCGAGAAAGAGCGCAGCACCGGCGAGCAGAGCTGCAAGCAGGTTTTCGATCGCCTGGCCGGCACCTGGACCTATTGGGGCTGGAAGGGCGGCTATTTCTCGACCGAAGCCGACGCGCAAGCGTTCTTCGACGAGCACCGCTACATGCTCGCCATGCAGATGGTGGCGCCGAACTCGCCGCAATGGTTCAACACCGGCCTGCACTGGGCCTATGGCATCGACGGCCCGAGCCAGGGCCACTTCTATGTCGACTACCGGACCGGCGAGCTGACGCAGTCGGCGACCGCCTACGAACATCCGCAGCCGCACGCCTGCTTCATCCAGTCGATCGCCGACGACCTCGTCAACGAGGGCGGCATCATGGATCTGTGGGTGCGCGAAGCGCGCCTGTTCAAATACGGCTCCGGCACCGGCTCGAACTTCTCGCGGCTGCGCGGTGAAGGCGAACGGCTAAGCGGCGGCGGCAAGTCGTCGGGCCTGATGAGCTTTTTGAAAATCGGCGACCGCGCCGCGGGTGCCATCAAGTCGGGCGGCACCACGCGCCGCGCCGCCAAGATGGTGATCCTCAACGCCGACCATCCGGATATCGAGCAGTTCATCGACTGGAAGGTGCTCGAAGAGCAGAAAGTGGCGAGCCTCGTCACCGGCTCCAAGATCAACCAGAAGCACCTGCGCGCGATCCTCAAGGCTTGCGTCAACTGCGAAGGCTCGGGCGACGATTGCTTCACGCCGGAGAAGAACCCGGTGCTCCGCCGCGAGATCAAGGCGGCGCGCAGGAACCACGTGCAGGATAACTATATCCGCCGCGTCATCCAGTTCGCCAAGCAGGGCTACACCGACATCAACTTTCCGACCTACGACACCGACTGGGATTCGGAAGCCTACCTGACCGTCTCCGGCCAGAACTCCAACAACACCGTGCGGGTCAGCGACGATTTCCTCAAAGCCGTCGAAGACGACAGCGACTGGAATCTTTACTGGCGCACCAAGGGCGGCAAGGTCGCCAAGACCCTCAAAGCCCGCGACCTGTGGGAGAAGATCGGCCACGCCGCCTGGGCCTCGGCCGATCCCGGCCTGCAATTCCACACCAGCATCAATGACTGGCACACCTGCGCCGCCTCGGGGCCGATCGTCGCGTCGAACCCATGCTCGGAATACATGTTCCTCGACGACACCGCCTGCAATCTCGCGTCGCTCAACCTCTTGGCGTTCCACACCCAGGCGCTGCCCAGTGCCGCGACCGGCGAAAAGCTCAAGAGCGAGCTTTATGACGTCGAAGGCTACGAACACGCGGTGCGGCTGTGGACCGTCGTGCTCGAAATCTCGGTGCTGATGGCGCAATTCCCGTCGAAGGAAATCGCGCAGCGCTCCTACGACTTCCGCACGCTCGGCCTCGGCTATGCCAATGTCGGCGGCCTGCTGATGTCGTCCGGCATTCCCTATGACTCCGAAGCCGGGCGCGCGATCTGCGGCTCGCTCTCCGCCATCATGACCGGCGTGTCGTATGCGACGTCGGCCGAAATGGCCGCCGAGCTCGGCCCGTTCCCGCGCTACGAGGAAAACCGCGAGCACATGCTGCGCGTGATGCGCAATCACCGCCGCGCCGCTTACGGCGAACGCTCCGGCTACGAGCAGATGACCACGCCGCCGGTGCCGCTCGACCACAAGGCCAACCCGGACCAGAACCTCGCGGCGCATGCCCGGCAGGCCTGGGACCGCGCGCTGGCGCTCGGCGAAGCCCACGGCTATCGCAATGCGCAAGCTTCCGTGGTGGCGCCGACCGGCACCATCGGCCTGGTGATGGATTGCGACACCACCGGCATCGAGCCCGACTTCGCGCTGGTGAAGTTCAAGAAGCTGGCCGGTGGCGGTTACTTCAAGATCATCAACCGCGCGGTGCCGGAAGCGCTCCGCGTGCTCGGCTACAGCGAAGCGCAGATCGCCGAGATCGAGGCCTACGCCGTCGGTCACGGCTCGCTCGGCCAGGCGCCCGCGGTCAACCACACCACGCTGAAGGCCAAGGGCTTCAGCGATGAAGCCATCGCCAAAGTCGAAAAAGCGCTCCCCGTCGCATTCGACATCAAGTTCGCCTTCAACAAATGGACGCTGGGCGTGGACTTCATGCGCGACACGCTCGGTGTCAGTGCCGAAGACATGGCTTCGACATCGTTCGACCTGCTCGCGCATATGGGCTTCACCCGCCGCGAGATCGAAGCCGCCAACATCCACGTCTGCGGCGCCATGACGGTCGAAGGCGCGCCGCACCTGAAGCCCGAGCACTATGCCGTGTTCGACTGCGCCAATCCGTGCGGCCGCACCGGCAAGCGCTTCCTCTCGGTCGACAGCCACATCCGCATGCTGGCGGCGGCGCAGCCGTTCATCTCCGGCGCCATCTCCAAGACCATCAACATGCCGAATGAGGCCACCGTCGAGGACTGCAAGTCGGCCTATATCCTGTCCTGGAAACTCGGCCTGAAGGCCAACGCGCTCTATCGCGACGGCTCGAAGCTCTCGCAGCCGCTGCAATCGCAGCTCATCGCCGAAGAGGATGAGGACGAGGACGTTATCGAGGCCTTCATCGAGAAGCCGGCAACGGCGCGCGCTGCGGCGCTCTCGGAGAGGGTGGTGGAGAAAATCGTCGAACGTATTGTCGAGGTGCGCAAGCGCGAACGCATGCCCGACCGCCGCAAAGGCTATACCCAGAAGGCGGTGGTCGGCGGACATAAAGTGTATTTGCGCACTGGCGAATACGACGACGGCCAACTCGGCGAGATCTTCATCGACATGCACAAGGAAGGCGCGGCGCTCCGTTCGCTGCTCAACAACTTCGCCATCGCGGTGTCGCTCGGCCTGCAATACGGCGTGCCGCTCGACGAATATGTCGACGCCTTCACCTTCACCCGCTTCGAGCCGTCCGGCCCGGTGCAGGGCAACGACTCGATCAAGTTCGCCACCTCGATCCTCGACTACGTGTTCCGCGAATTGGCCGTGTCCTACATGGAACGCTTCGACCTCGCCCATGTCGATCCGACCGAAGGCGGCTTCGACGCGCTCGGCAAGGGCGTCGATGAAGGCCGTCCGTCCGGCGACACCCGCTACGTGTCGAAGGGGCTGACCCGTTCCCGCACCGACAAGCTGAAGGTGATGCAGGGCGGCGTCAGCGATAGCGATGACGGCGCATCCAACGTCACCGCGCTGGCCTCGGCGCCGCAAGCCGCCGGCGCGACGGCGCTGAAAGTCGAGCCCGAGCAGAAACTCTCGCCGACGCAAGCGCTCGAGCAAATGCAATGGACGAAGCCGGCAGCCGCACGCAACGAAGCCAAAGCCGTCGCCGCCGAACGCCGCGCCGAAGCCAAAGCCAAAGGCTACGAAGGCGAGATGTGTTCGGAGTGCATGAACTTCACGCTGGTACGGAATGGCACTTGTTTGAAGTGCGATACGTGCGGTTCGACGACGGGGTGTTCGTAAGCCTCAGACACGTCCATCCACGACTTCAAAGGGCGGCCGCGAGGCCGCCCTTTTTCTTTCCGTTAAAAATAAGTAAATTGAATCAATGTATTAGATAGCTCCTACTTGACAATAAGATTCCCAGTGATAAATTATTCCCCACAGAGGGAATAGTTTCCATCAAAGAGAGTTTTCCTGCCATGGATTGGAATTACGAAGCCAACTCTGCACGCAGCATTCGAGCGTTCGTATCACTTCGTGAAGCGGTGGTTCTCGCGGACGTGCCCGAGAAGGCTGTTCGCAAGGATATCGAAGCGCGGGTGCTTGCGCCCATTCGTATCGCTTCCGCAGAAGGCAAGCCTTATTTTCGGTGGCCGGACATCTTTTTATTCGCAGCAGTTTATCGCAATCATATGCTGACCCGCGAATTGAGAAAGCTTGTCTTCCATAAATTGGAATCTCTAGTTGCTCCAAGCTACCGCCAGGAGAGCGCATTTCATGCGTGTGCGTTCCATAATTACTCCGAACACCTATCGAACTATTTGGTCTCCCGTTGCGATCGTATGAAAATCGATGACTACCTCTTTATCGATTTTGATCGAGTGCTCGACGATTCAGCTCCCCGAGTTGATCTGTACGCAAAAGGCCTAAGCAGGATCGAAGAAAAAGCAGGAACCCTCGGCGGAGAAGCCGTATTTAATGGAACGCGACTGTCCGTTCGACACGTAGGTAAGATGTTTGCCTCGGGCGAGCCGTTGAATGAAATCCTGGAAGATTATCCTTACCTGACGGGCGACGACGTAAAATTTTCCCGTCTGTATAGTGAAGCGCATCCGATGGTTGGTCGGCCGCGCAATAATGCGGAGGCCGACAATGAGTATACTGCTGGTAGATGAGTGTATCTCTCCGAGAATTCTCCCTCGGTTAAGAGAGTTGGGGATCGATGCCATTCATGTCCGCGAACGCGGCATGTCTGGAGTTGGTGACCATACTATTTGGCGATACGCCCAAGAAAACGGTCGTACCGTGCTAACGATCAACAAGGTGGACTTTTTGAAACTCGCGAAGGCGAGCAAGGAGCATTCTGGACTGGTCATCCTCCCGAATGGCGGCCGTCCAGATTCTCAATTTGATTGGATACAAGCGGCGCTAAAATGGATGGCGACTTCAAACACTGGCATGGGATTTTCTAACCGATACATTGAAGTATCGGAGGATGGGCAGATCGTACTCGCAGAAATCATCTGCAGTGAGGCAGCGTAATTCAGACTTACTCGTTATAGCCGGGCTCGACACCCACGAATTAAAAAGGGCGGCCAAAGAGGCCACCCTTTATCGCGATTTTGTGTTTAGGCTCGCTTGCGCAGTTCCCGCCGCAACATGCGAAGTTCAAGCGTCTTATGAAGACCACTCCAAACTGCTCGTGACTTCCCTAGGACATTCGGATTGTGAGAGTGGTCCTTGGTAGCCTGAAACATCTCGGCAACAAGTTCGGCCCCGGCCTCTCTCCACATACTCAAAACCGACTCAAAGCCACCAATCCAGTGTGCCTCACCGCTTTTGTCGAGTTTCACGCAATTTCGGAAGGCAGCTAATATTGGATAGAGGGCTCCTTTTGTAAGCCGATACTTGGAAGGCTGAAGCCGCGCGAATGGGAATTCGAACTCACCCCTGCGTGCGCTAGCTTCCTCCAAAATCTTCAGCTTACCCGCTTGTCCGCCGTTACGATTATGAATCTCTCTAAAGTCGCGGCGAATGACATCGTGCAGATGCAAAGCCTCAACCAAGAGCGGTCTCAGTCGATAGTACTTAGACGACTTCTTCGCCCCGACGTTATCTTTGTAATCTTGAGCAAACTTCTCCAGCGGGACCGACCACTTCTCATAAGCGGCAACAGGATGTCGACTATCATTGTTTGGGAAGTCGATCACATTCATCAACTCTAAGACGCCTATAAGATCACGAACATCGTAATCGCCATCATCACTCTCGCTCCAAGAAATGAGCTTAGCGTACGGCTTTCCGCTAATTTCCCTCTGAAGCCACTCGAATACTCCATCGATCGCGTAGATCGACTGCGGCTTGACTTGAATACCGGTATTGAGCCCTTTCGCTATTTCGGCGACAAATTTTGAAGGGAGCCCGGTACGAACGTACAATTCGACGTGCTGTTCTTCGGGAATTGCGTCTTCGGCTTGCGCCTCTTCGATGAGTTTTGCGGTGTGAGCTCCGTCAACGATGCCCAGCTCGTCATCGACAACAAGCTCGTATATCTTTTTCTCCTTATCAACCAAGCGTACTTGATCTGCGATCACAGTGATTCCTTTGTTCATCAGATCAAATATTCCTACAGGAGCCTCGTTCCCTTTGAGGCTCTCCATTACATCGCGATAAACTCGGCGATTGAGGCCGATCGGATCGCGAGCGTTCGCACCCGTAGAAATTCCCGACGGGAATGATCGCGCTGGCACTGTAAACCAGTGCTTTTCGATCTCTGAATGTGCAGGATGTGCAATGCGCCGTGCTTCATGCACGACAAAGCGATGGGTCTTTTTACCCATAGTCGTTCTCCTTTGATGCCGACGATGCGGCTCAGTTACGCTGTGCACACGGAGATGCCAGCGAACAAACCATGATCTAGCCCGCCGTAATTGTCAATCGCTTCATCGAAACCAGAAAGTCTCACGCGCGCTGCCCATCATTATCAATCGGCAACACCTGACCGCTGATCGACTTCCCCGCATCCGAAGCCAGAAACACACACCGCAAGCGCCGCGATATCCTTCGGATCGATCATGTCCTTGATCGACTGCTCGGCCATCGCGTCGGCACGCACTTCCGTCATCGACTTGCCTCCGATCTGGGCGCGGCCGGCGAACACGCGCTCGATGCGGTCGCTTCCAACGGCGAAATTGGCATTGTGACCTGAGACGAATGCGCAGTAGGGTCCGGGACGTATCGAGACGCCTTCAGGAAAGCCACATGTCGGTCGGGTCCTGGAACAAGATTCTACTCTTGTCGATCGCTCCGCTCATGGTGCTCGCGCCACAAACAGCGGTCTTCGCCGAAGAACAAATGACCGGGAAGCAGTTCCTGGCTGAATGTGATCGCCTCGACCCCGCCTGTCGCAGCGAATTCGTGGCCGGGCTGCAGGCCGTTGACGCGGGCAAACTGGCCTGTCCCGAGCGAATTGACGTCAATACCCCGATCACTCCCTGGCTGGACTATATGCGCCGTCGAGTCGCTGAATCTCCCAGCCTTGGCGACGGCGACAAGAACAATCTCCAATTGGAGGCGTTCATGCGGCTTTGGCCTTGTCCGAATAAATGACGATGCGCGTCGCATTGGAATTCTTCGTTGGTTCGGAAGCAAGCGTACGGTGGGCTAAGGCGCAACGCGCCGAGCCCACGTCTTCATGTTGAAGAACGCGTAATCCGTGGGCACGCTTCGCTTTGCCCACCCTACATCCGCCGATCTGGGCGCGGCCGGCGGACACGCGCTCGATGCGGTCGCCCGCGACCGCGCCGGGGCGCGATCGTCTAAAAAGAATCCTGAACTCACCACGAGCAGCCGTAACTCAAATATTCCCCGTAATAGGCATACCAGGTCGGCCTGAAATGGCAGGGGTTGGCGTGCGGCGGATAAACCAGGCCCAGGCCCGGATAGTAAGACGGGCCAAGCACGCGCGCGGATCGGGCGTGGCGTCCGGACCTGTGCTCGCGCGCCCTCCCGGAATTACGCGCATGGTTTCGCGAGGGCGCAGGCGTTGTCACCGCGGGCGCGCTCGTCGTTCGCGGAGCGGTGGAGATTGGGGGCACAGCACCCTGCGTACCCGGCACCGTGCCGGAGCCTGACACCCCGCCAGGCGTTGTCGGTGAAACCGGCGTCACCGGCGGTAGCGGCGTCACCGGGTTTGGCGTTGACGGATTGAACGTCGGTGACGTTGGCGGCACCGGATTGACGAACTGCGCGCGGGCCTGGCCGATCGCGAAAGCCGCAGTCATTCCTGCCAGCACAACGCCCGCGAAAAACGCCGGCGCCGGGCGCTTCAATCCTGTTGCCGTCATCGTTGCCTCCTTCAGTTCAGCCGCACACTCATAAGAGATGTGGAGCACAACTGTTCCAGGCAATCCCGGCGGCACGCGACCTTCGTCGCCAAGGCCCTTGCGATAATGGAGGACTCACGCCCGCTGCCGGTCATTATCGATCGGCAGCACCTGCCCGCTGATCGACTTCCCTGCGTCGGACGCCAGGAACACCGCAAGCGCAGCGATGTCCTTCGGATCGATCATCTCCTTGATCGACTGCTCGGCCATCGCGTCGGCGCGCACCTCCGTAAGCGACCTGCCGCTGATCTGGGCGCGGCCGGCGAACACGCGCTCGATGCGGTCGCCTAAGACCGCGCCGGGCGCGATGGCGTTGACGCGGATGCCCCAATCGCCGAGCTCCAGCGCCAGCGTCTTGGTGAAGCCGATCACGCCCCATTTGGTGGCGGCGTACGGGCTGCGGTTCGCAAAGCCGAAGCGGCCGGCGACCGACGACATATTGATGATGACGCCGGCTTTTGACTCTTTCAGATGCGGGATCGCCAGCCGGGTGACGTCGAACATCGCGGTGAGATTGACCGCGACCACCTTGTCCCAGTCGTCCGGCGGATAATCGGCGACCGGCAGCGTCATCCCGGAGATGCCGGCATTGTTGATCAGCACGTCGAGCCCGCCGAGCCGCGCCACCGCGTCCGGCACCGTGCGCTCGATCTCGGCGCGGCGCGCCATGTCGCAGGGTTGCGCGATCAGGCCCGGAATTTCCTTGGCAAGTGCATCGAGCGAGCCGGTATCGATATCGCAGATGAACACTTTCGCGCCGGTCGCCGCGAACGCGCGTGCAAACTCGCGGCCGATGCCGGCCGCGCCGGCGGTAATCAGAACCCGTTGCGGCATTGTTTAGCTCCCCTCGACGGGACTCCATCTTGTCATTGCGAGCGATAGCGAAGCAATCCAGCGCTCAATGCCAGCGGCCCCTGGATTGCTTCGTCACTTTCGCTCCTCGCAATGACGCTGCACCCCACCCGGCCATGACGATTCGAAGGTGCCACGACGGTCGAACCTAGGGGACGGAACGGCGATCACCCAATCATCGACTTCGCCCGATAAAGCGCGCATGCTGCGCGGGACCGAAACGCCAGCGCAAAGCGGCCGGGCCGTCACTCCAACTCGCAATCGCCGACCGGAGCCCATCCGGGCCTCCGTACCCTCGCACCGCGACACGGCGGGCGGAAGGATATCTCATGCAATTGCCTCCAATGCTGCAAGGCGACTCGCTTACGCGTCTCCTCCAGGGCGCCGCCGGCGGCGCCATCGTCACCATGATTGTCGGCTTCCAATGGGGCGGCTGGCTCACCGGCGGCACCGCCGCAAATCAGGCGAAGGAGGCCGAGCAGGCAGCCATCGTGCGCGTCCTTGCGCCGATCTGCGTCGACCGGTTCCAGCATGCCGCCGATGCCAGCGCCAATCTGGTCCAGCTGCAAAAGGCCGAACTCGTGGAATCGCGACGACATCATCACCAAGGCCGGGTGGACGACTTTCCCCGGCTCGACGCCCGATCGCCAGGTGGCGCAGGCCTGCGCGAACCTGCTCAGTCCGCCGAAGTAACCCTGCGATCCGACGATGCCGCGGCCTGGATTGCGCTCGCGCAATCCAGGCTCGGCGCGGCGCGCTTGGGCGCCAGGAGAATCGCGCTAAGAGAATCGCGCCGGATTCCGTAAACGAGAGATGAATCCCAAGAAACCGAAGACAAAAACAAAGTTTGGGACTCTTGATCTGAGTCTCGTCCATGCTTTGCGGGAGATTCTTTTTGATGCTTCTGGAGCCCGCGATGAACAAGATGCTGGCAGCCGCTCTTTTGAGCGCGTTCGTGGTCAATATCGCCTGCCTGCTCGGCCACCTGTAAGGGAAAGAACCGGATATCCGCCGGCGCTCGATCCGGGTTACACTTCCACAGAAGACGGATTTCCAGCCGTCCTGCAGCCAACACGATGGGAGCCTTGCATGTCGAAAGCAGCCTTGTGGGCCTTGTCAGCTTCGGCCATCGCCGCATCGATGGCTTTTGCCGGCGCGGCGTTTGCCGGTCAAAAGGGCGGTAACGGCGGCAACCACAGCACGCCCGCGCCGACGCAGCACACCTCAACAACGCCATCCAAATCGGGCGGCAAAACGTTTCTCAAATATCAATTCAAATCCGTAGCCGTAAAATCATACTGAAGCGCCGCAGTGAAGGCGGCAGCCGCTCCTTTGACCGCGTTCGTGCTGTTGATGCTACTTGCTTAAGAGCCCGGGCCTTACGGATGCATAACCGTCAGGGCCAGCATGCCGATGAAGACGACAATCACGGCCCCTATCACGTAATAGCTTGCCTTGATCGCGAAGGCGGTCGTACCGCTGCTCGGTGCCATGTCTCGCGCCCCGCTTTTTCCGAGGATCCGGAAAATTCAGTAGACACCCCTTTTGCCCGCCTGGATATGGCTAAACATGCCAGCGGCGTTTTATTCTCGGGCGTTTTATTCTCGAACAGCCGGTTTTAGCCGCAATTCCGCAGCATTGTGTGATAGGGCTCGGCGATGCGCGATCATTCCGATTTTTCCGTTGTCGTAAAACACAGGGCGCCGCCGCCGAACTCCTGGCGGTGGGAGATCTATCGCGCCGGCCGGACCAGCCCGATCGACCGCTCCGAAACGCTTTTCGCGACCATGAGCGAAGCCCAGCGTGCCGGTGCCGCAGCGCTGCGCGCGATGCTGAGTGAATACCCGGATGAGGCCGCCGGTCACCGCGCCTGAAGGGTGACGATCACGGGCGATCCGCGTTACACTCTCGCCCATGGACAATTTCCCGATCGCTCCGCCGCTCGTCATCAAGGACGAGCCGAAACCGCGTCACCTGAAGACGCTGAAAGATGCCCGCGACTATGTCGACGAGGCGATGCGCATCGGCCGTCCGGAGCCGTGGCGCGAAGTGTGGCACCGGCTGAAAGCCGTCGCCACTGAGGAAGACGCGATCGAGGCGATTGGCGATCTGCGCGAACTGCTCAACGAAGAAGATCTGCTGCTGCCGTCGGAGCGCGGATAGTCACGCATTCCTTTTCCGTCATCCTGAGGTGCGTGCCGAAGGCACGCCTCGAAGGATGCATGGGCCAAAAACGCCGTGGCCGTCGTCCTTCGAGGCTCGGCGTTTCACGCCGAGCACCTCAGGATGACGGACGATGGCTTACTGAAACGGATACCCCGTGATCCCCGCCCCGGCGCGGATGTAGCCTGAGCCGATCGCGCTCAGCATTCCGACGATCTTGTCCGCGGTCGCTTCAAGCAACCCCGGCGGTGCGCCGGCTTCGATCTGCTGTTTCAGCTCGATCAGCGCCGCGTTGGCGCCGACCACGCGCTGCGCCAGCACCGTGGTGACGAAGAGAAGCGCCGCCGGATCGGCAAGCAATTGCGCGGCGTCGGCGACATGGAATTCGCAACGCTCCAGCGCGTGCACATCGGCGGTGTGCGGCAGGTCGAGCAGCGCCGAGAGCTCGCCGAACACCGCGCCGGCTTCGGCCACGCGCGCGATCGCGGTGCCGTCCTTGCTGATGCCGACCGCGCCGCTCTTGAGCACCAGCAGCCGTCCGGTCTTGGTGCCTTCGGCGAACACGACGTCGCCTACGTCAAAGCGCTCCACCGGCAGCGCCGCCACGCGCTGCTGCCAAAGCGCCGCATCGACAACCGCCATCGCTGTTCCCCCAAAACATGCCGCGCGCCATACGGACAGGACTGCTGCGCGACGCTGACTTATCACCGGCGAAAGCGCGGCTGCAATCGCCGCGCCGCCCGCCCTGCTCACTCTTCGTCGGTCGGCGACGGAATGCGCGTTTCGTGAAAGCGCCGCTCGATCATCGCGTAGGCCTCGCGCACCAGGATGTGGGTCGCGACTTCGTTCTCGGTACGGCCGAGCTTTCCCAGCGTCGCCAGCAGAGCGAGATAATTGAAGGTCTCGATCGGCAGCGTCAGGCTCAAAGCCCGCGCCTCCGAGCGGTTTTCCGGTCGCGCCATTCGGCAAAGTACCTTGGGGTTTGAATGCCCAGATTATAACAAGGTTATAATATCGTTAAAACCCTTGGCAGGCGAATCGAATCATGCAAGTTTGCCCCTCGGCGAAGGTTTTCGCTGCAACATGCTTAAAGCGGCCCGGGCAGTTTTCGGCAACCGGGTCCGCCGGAAAAGCAACGAGCTGTCAATGCCTTAGGCGTGACTCCGGCTCGGTGAACGATGGCGCTTGGCCGCCATTATTCGCCGCAACGACGCCTCATGCCTTGGCGGCCACGCGGAAACCGCTTGCGCGCAGCCTTCGCCCCGCCGGCGGCCCGGAACGGCCGTCACAACACGGGGCTTATCCATGTCTGCCGTTACCTGGACCGCGGAGCGCATCGCGCAGCTTCGCCAGTGTATCGTCACCGGACTGACTTGCAGCGAGATCGCCGCCGAGATCGGCGTCACCCGCAACGCGGTGATCGGCAAAATCCATCGCCTGGGGCTGTCGACGGGGCGGCCCGCGGGTGCGCCGGCGCAAAGCTGCCCTCCTCGCGCCCGCCGCCCGCGGGCTCCGTCGCAACGCCGCCTGCTCCAGCTCGCCTGCCTGCCCGGCGGCGGCGCGCCGATCGTGCTCGGCGCCACAGTCGAGAGCGCACATCCGTGCTCGCTGACCGAACTGGCCGAGTGCAAATGCCGCTGGCCGCTCGGCGATCCGATGGCGGCGGACTTTGCCTATTGCGGCAACGACGCGATCACCGGCTTCGCCTACTGCGTCGGCCATGCCCGCATGGCCTACCGCGCGTCGGACCGCCGCAGCGCCTGAGCGGCGCTGCGCGTGCCAAACAACAACAACCGAAGGCTGCGCTGAGGATGCGTTCGACCGGCTGACGCGCAAGCTTAGTCAGAGTGATACCGCCGCCGCTCGCGATGCCTTCGCCCGCCGCAGGCGCGCCCTCAGTGTCTTGGCTTTGCTGTCGCGCTCTTCATGTTCCTTGAGCTGCAACATCAGCACGAACAGTTCGTGCGACAGTTTTTTCGGCGGCTCATAGTGCGCCTTCAGTCCGTCGCCGATCATGCTTTGCATGGTTTGATAGAACGTGACCGGATCGTTGCGCTCGCGATCGGCGGCGGGGGCTGCGATGGGAACGGCGACTGGGACTGACATGCCGGTTGCCAGATAGAAAAGGCTGCTGCTTACGCTGACTAATCGGAAAATCGCCAACTTGTTCCGCGCCGTCTTGGCGCGTTCACAATTTTGTTGGCGGAACGTCGCAGGTTCCCGTACGTTTTATCTCGGTATTTCCTCGTATTCGAGGCGATTAACGATGGATCAGCACGACCGGGAACTTTTGGACAAGCAATTGCGCACGGTTTATCGGCCGCCGCGCCAACCCGGCCTTGTTGCGCTGGCGATCATCGCGATCTTTCTCACCGACATGATCGCCGGCGGCGTGCTGATCGGCGCCGCCGATTCGCACATCGCCGCGAACGGCCCGGCTGTCGCGTTCCTCGATACCGGCGCGCCGATCATGCGGAACTAGGCCGCAGCACCGCTGCCGATGACAGCACGCCAATCTCAATCCGGAACCGTACCGAAGCGATTGGCATCCTTGGTGCCGGGCCAGAGCAGGAGCCAAAGCCCGATGGCGGCGAGCGGCAGGCTGAACAGCACCACCTTGGCCGAGCCGTAGGACAGCACTTCAGACGCGGCGTCGGCGGCCACCACCCAGATCGCGTGATAACCGGACAGGCCGAGATCGTGCAGGCGGCGTACGGTGAGCGAGACGGTCGCGGCCACCAGCACCGCGCCGGCGAGCGCAACGCCAACGATGCCGGCCCACCACAACAGCCGGCCGCCGTTCATGAACAGCGGCAGGCTGGCGAAGAAAATCACCACAACGCCAATTCCGACCTGGATACCGCGCAGGAAAAACGGCAGGCGCGCCAGGCGGGCGTCAAACGAGAAAAACCGCTCGACCATGGCCGTCTACCCGTGCGTACCCGATCCCGTGCTTCGTCGTGCCCGGCCGCCGCCGGGTTCATGGCAAAGCTCATCCGGGTTCATGGCAAAGCTCATGGCAAAGCTCATGGCAAAATTCATGGCAAAGTTCATGGCAAAAATAGTTCACGCCGCAATAATCGCAGCAGGAGCGATGGCTTGCCGCCATCGCTTGCGCTAATGTCCCGCGCGAAATCCGAAGGAGATTGCATGCACGGTTTCACGCGTCGTGACACTTTGCTCGCGCTGGCCGCCACCGCGGTCGCGACGGCTGCCATTTCAACCGCTCACGCTCAAGGAAACATCGTCACCATGCCTGATGGACTGAAGATCATCGACGTCAAAGTCGGCACCGGCGCTTCGCCGAAAACCGGGCAGACCTGCGTCATGCATTACACCGGTTGGCTCTACGAGAACGGCGTGAAGGGCAAGAAATTCGACTCCTCGGTCGATCGCAACGAGCCGTTCGAATTCGCGATCGGCAACGGCAATGTGATCCGCGGCTGGGACGAAGGCGTCGCCACCATGAAGGTCGGCGGCAAACGCACGCTGATCATTCCGCCCGCGCTCGGCTACGGCGCGCGCGGCGCCGGCGGCGTCATTCCGCCGAATGCGACGCTGCTGTTCGACGTCGAGTTGCTTAACGTCAAATAGCGCTACTGGTTTTTGCTGGCATCCGGCTCGGCGCGCGGCGGGCGAAAGCCGCCGAAGCCGCACCGGCCGTTGTGCGCCTTCTGCACGCGCGCACGGCGGCGCTCACAGTCGTTGCCGTAGGTTTTGCCGTCGCAGGCGCAGACCGGCATGTAGATCATGTTGCAGACCTGCGGCGCCACCGCGCATTTGCCCTCGGCAATCGCGTTGCCGCAGCCGCCGGCATTGAGTTCGCAGAAAAGTCCGCCATCGCAGCCGATCCCGGCGGTGCCGCCGCAGGGCTGGCCAAGCCCCGCCGCGCCGGCCGCTTCAACAAGTCCGGCACCGGCGAACAATGCCAAAGCAAGCCTGAGGGCGAGTCCGATGCTGATAATCCGCACGATGTCTCCCCCCGTTTGCCCCGTTTGCCGGCTATCGCCCTTGCGTCGGCGGTCTGCGCAACCGCGCGGCGGTGGTTTCCAAGGCGTAGCGTGCCAGCACGCCGCCGACAATGCCGACCGCCATGATCCCGGTCATGACGGCAAGCCAGGTCAGCCACAGCAAAGGATTGCGCAGCGCCGGATCGCTCAACCCGGCCGGCCATCGGTCGCCGAAAATGAGCAGACTGATCGCGAACGCCGTCAGGCCGCACAGCAAGGCCGCCGTTTTGTAAAACCGGACGATACCGACCGCGATCGCGCCAAACCGCTGCGGTGCGACGGTGAGGAACAGCGACTCGTTCCGGCGCAGAATCCACCCGCCGGCCCACCGCAAAATGAGCACCGGCACCGCAACCACAGCGACCAGGCCGAGGCCAATCAGAATCGCCAGCCCAGTTTCGGACCAACTGTTCGGATCCGTCATGATCCGAAGTTTTATCTAAACAACGGACGTCATCAACCAGCAGAGCGACCTTCAATCGCTGTCGCCGCGGTCATTGTCGTGCCTGAAGCCGAAAAAATTATTATTCCAGCTATCGTACTGCCGGCTGCGGTAGGGCCGGTTATCGTATTGCGGGCCGCCATCGTTATCGGGCGTAACGGTCGAGCCGTACAGCGGACGCACGTTTTGCTGCCTGCCGTAGGCAACATCCCTATCGGCTTGCGGACGGCGCCGGGTTCGCTCTGAGACGGCGTCCGGCGGCGCCTGCTTGAAAGTTTTCTTCGATTCCCGCTGCGATCTTTGCGCCTGAGCCGATGGCTGCTGCGGTCTTTGCGGCTGGGCGGATGGCAACGTCTCCATCGCGGTCGTTTGTGACGGCGGTACCGGCGGCATCGCCTTGGCCTCGTCCGGCGCCGCGGGCTGCGACTGCAACGTCGCAGCCGGCTGACTGGGAGCCGGCGCAAGCGCGGGAACAGCGGCCGGCGCATTTGCCGCGGCCGGAGCTGGGGCCGGCGTACTTGCAGGCGTGCTTGCAGGCGTACTTGCCGGCGTACTTGCAACAGGCGGCATCGCCCGCACCACATGCGGACCGTCAAACACCATCGATCCGGCCGGCGCATCGTGGCGTGGCGGCGAACCAATGGCAGCAATAACGCCGAGTACGCTGACGCCGCCGATGATGGTGCCCGCGAGAGCCGAACCCGCGACTACGAAAAGATTGCGCGTGCCAGAATCGCGCTGTCCGAAGACAGCCGGCAAATCTCCATGCAATGGAGCACCTCGCGCAGACGGCATGACGACCTTCCTTCGGCCGGAATCCCTGCCCCGCACAATTCCTGGTCCAACGCCTTGCGCCCGGCCGACGTTCCGGCCTGCTTTAAGAAGAATACGGACACGGTTCCATGAGCGGCTTCCATGCCGATTAGCGCCTGGCGGCTTCGCGGTCTAACATGCGGCGAACAGGGATTCGCAACCGTGACCCGCAACAACCTGCTTTTCCTGATCGTCGGTGCGCTGGCGATCGCCGTCGCCGTGATGGGCTATCAGCTCTATCAGGACCGCCATCAGCCCGAAGGCCTCAACATCAAGGTCGGCCCAAACGGGCTGTCGATCCAGGGCAAGTAGGCGTCAAGGAAAGCGGCGCGCCGTTCTCAGGTGCGTTTGCGCCACAGCAGCGCGTCGAGACTGAGCGGCCCGGCGCCAGCAACCGCCAGATAGAGGAAGATGAAGCAGTACAGGACCGCAGCGTCGCCGCCATTGAGGATCGGAAAGAACCCGCGCGGCGCGTGGCGGATGAAATAGGCAAACGCCATCTCGCCCGACATGATGAAGGCGGCGGGACGCGTGAACAGCCCAAGCAAAACCAGAATGCTGCCAGCGAACTCGATGCAGCCGGCGAACCAGTACATTGTCATCACTGGCGGCGTCGGCAGCGGCGACGGGAAGCCGAACAGCCGCGACATGCCGTGCTCGAGAAACAACAGCCCAACCATGATGCGCAGGATGCTCAGCACGTAAGGCTGCAGGCGATAGAGCCAAGAGGCAGAGGCAGAGGCGGAAACGGAAGCGCGTGACGGCAGGGTCGTGGTTGCCTGGTCCATGAAATGCAATTCCCATCGGCGCCCCTGCCCGCCGTCTAGCGAAAACGGTCATCGCGCGCACATCACAAAAATCTGAACTGCATGGCTGATGACCGACAAAGCATCTCTGCCGATCGCCGCCGCGGCCATCGGCGTGATGGTGCTCGGCATCGCGCTGCGTGTCGCCGCGCATGAAGGGCCGCAACAGCCGCTGGCGTCTTATTCTTCCGGCTCGGTGGTGAAGAACAGCGGATAGCCTTTGCTCTTGCCGAGTTCGGTCGCTTCCTTCGCCTTGGTCTCGGCGACGTCGCGGGTATAGACCGCGATGACACAGGCGCCGCGCTGATGCGCCGTCATCATCACGCGATAGGCCTGACTTTCGTTCATGCGGAAAACCGCCTTGAGCACCTGCACGACGAATTCGCGCGGCGTGTAATCGTCGTTGAGCAGAATGACTTTATAGAGCGGCGGCCGCTTGGTTTGCGGCTTGGTCTTGGTGCGCGGTTTCTCGACTGTCTTGGTCGTCATCGCAGGCGCTTTAGCCCGGCAATTCCTGTTGGCCGATCATAAGACAAGGCCACCCCCTATCCCAGCCTCCCGATTGTGCGCGATAATGCCGTCACATATTTGCAGTTGGCTGCGCTTCTCGAGACGGACTTTCATGTCAACTCAAAGACGGGGTTAGCCATGGGCATCCTCTGGACCATCATCATCGGATTTGTCGCTGGATTGATCGCGCGTTATTTGGCACCCGGCCCGAATAATCCGGGCGGCTTCATTCTGACAACGCTGCTTGGCATCGCCGGCGCGTTTCTCGCTACCTTCATCGGACAGGCGATCGGCCACTACGGCCCGGATCAAGGTGCCGGACTCATCACCTCGGTGATCGGCGCCGTGGTGGTGCTGTTCATCTGGCACCGGCTGGTGGCGGCGGGAATTATCCCCGATCCCGGCAAGCGAAGCTGACAGCCACCGTCGCGCGGCGGCACGCCGCTCCCGGCTCTGGCCAGCCCTAGGTTTCGGCAGACCGCCGCAACGGGCGCCGTATGGTGCGGCGCTCGACAACGACGGTGCGCAGCGTACCCGCACTGCTGGTGATGGTGGTGCGGTTGACGTCTTTGCGCTGGGCAAACCGCAGGACCGCGCCCCTCGCCTCGTCCGGCGGGACATCCATCAGCGAAGCCACAATATCGACCTGCTCCGCAATCTCTTCGGTCAGGCCCTGGGCGGCGAGCACCGCCTCCTCGACCGTCGGCAGGTCGCGCCTGACCCGGCGGCGGCCGTCCTTCGTTTCCCAAACGTCGTTCATTGTTGCGTCTTTGGCTTTGTTGTTGCGTTCACTCATGGCGACAATTATCGGCGATTTATCGCAGTGCAGCAAGAAAATTGTGCGCTGCATAAACATCAATTTATGGGGATATCTCTGTGACTTAGGCACAGCGTCGCGCCCGGCATGCGATCGCCGCATGCCGGGTTTGGCCTAGCTTCAAGAGATTGACTGGTCGGGCTTTTTGGCGGGCCTTACTGGCGCGCCGGCATCTCGCTGAACAGCACGCCGCCCTTGGCCTTGGAGTTCTTGGCGGTCTCCACCAGGGACACCGTGACCTGCTCTGGGGTCGTATTGGCGTTCTTGACGACCGCGGCGGTGATGTCCTTCACCAAGCCCCGCTTTTGCTCGAGCGTGCGGCCTTCGAGAATATAAACGACGACTTCCGGCATACTTGTCTCCTCGGTTTTTTATTCAAACGCGGCCGCCTGTTAAGGCGGCAAGGCCGTTGTCAGAATGAACCTGCAAGGCGGATAACGAGGCCGCCTTGTCTGGCGTTCAGGAGGCCGTACTATCGGAAAGTTCCAGGGCATGCACAACAGGGCGCAGGCAATGAAGCGTTTCGTGTATTTGACCGGCGTTCTGGCCCTCGGCTTTGCCGCCGCGACGCCGGCACGTGCCGATTACGCCTTGGTGCGATGGGCCGACGGCAGCTGCCGGATCTGATGGGAAGCCGCCGCGACCCCCTGGGGTGTCGGCTGGGCCAAGGTTGCGGTGACGCCTGATTTTGCCACCGCGTCCGCCGCGTTCGATGCCGCGGTCCGGGCGGGGACCTGCCGGTAGCCAGCCGGTTGTACACTACCTTTGCGATGAACCTTTCGGCCACAGCGTGAAACAAAGTCACGATGTAGCGGCAAATCCGCTTGTTTCCGGATGGGCCGCATATTATCGAAAACTATGCCTTTTAAGGGGGCATAAGAGGGAGCTGTCAAAATGAAGCGTTTCGTATTTGCCGCGAGCGTTCTTGCGCTCGGTTTCGCCGCCACCGGTCCGGCACGCGCCGACTTCGCCGTGGTCAAGTTCAAGGACAACGGCTATTGCCGCGCCTACTACGATCACACCGCGAAGCCCTGGGGCACCTCGCAGGTGCTCTGGGTGAAGGTCAACACCTGGGAAACCGCCCAGACCAAGGGCGACTACGCCATCAAGCATCACTGGTGCAAAGGCTGGGACAAGTAAGCTTCGCTTATCTGTCGACCTGATCGCCGCCCGCCCTCACCGGCGGGCGGTTTTGTTTAGTTCGGAGAGGTCGATCCGGCGCGCGCGCTGAACAGGTGCCGCAGCAACGGACCGAGCCCGTGCTCTTCGGGTTTCCGCTTCGGTGGATTTTGCGGATTGGCGGCCGCGGATTGCGGATGCAGCGGCTGCGCCTGATCCGGGCTGCGCGGCTTCTTGCTGCCGACCTTCTGCGCCCCGGTCTGGTCCGGCGTGAACGCCGCCTGGTCGGGTGCCGCCGGCGTTGCTTCCGTTGCAGGTGGAATCTCGGCAAGCGCAGCGACGCTCGCCGGAACGGCCGGTGTCGAGACGGTGTGTAAGTCACTCGGTGCCGGTGTCGAAGCTTGAGCTGCCGGCGCGGGCAACACCGGCGTCTCGGCTGGCGGCTGCACAACGGCCGGTGTCGGCGGCGCGGCTGGCGCAGCTGCCGTAATGACCGGCGCCGGCGCGACCGGCACGTTCACCGGTGCGGCGGCAACGACCGGCGACGGAGCCGGCTGCGCGGCTACCGGTGCCGCTTCAGCGGGCTGCACCAGCGAATGCACGATCACGAGCGGCTTGTCCGAAGCGGCCTCCGCGCTTGCCTGCGGGCCGAGAGCGCCGCCTGGTCCGGCCAGCGACAGCACCACGCCGGCACCAGCCGTTGCGCCGATCGCAGTCGCGACGGCCACGATCCGCGCCGTGCGCATGAAGCTCGGCGCCGGCGCCAGAGCGCCCCATTCGGGATGGAAATTCCCGCCGAACGGCATTCACAACCTCCGAAGCGATGTGACTGTGAAAACACGCCCGGCCGCTGCCGCCGGCAAACCACAAAACATCGGTGCCGAAGCACCGTATCGCCCACCACGAAACTGCATGGGATTAGCCACGATTTTTGCGCCCCGCAAGCTGAACCTGAGCCGCAATCGGCCGGAAAATCGTGCCCTGTTGCCGTTTTACATCAATATGTTGGCCCGGAGTGAACAAATCGGCGGAAAGACCGGTAAAATGCCACCCGGCGTTGCGCCGCCTCTGTTTCAAATCGTAGTCCCCACAGCCATTCATCCGCAGCCGCAAAGCCGCTAGATTCGCGGCTTCCTCTTCAGGATTTAGGTGAGCCATGACCGTCTCGATGTTCAAAATTTCCGTACCGATTTTCGTACAATTCCTCACAGCGCTGTCCGCCGTGCTCGACAAGGCGGCCGCCCATTGTGAAGCCAAGAAAATCGAACCTGCCGCCCTGCTTAACGCGCGGCTGTTTCCCGACATGTTTCCGCTGGTGCGCCAGGTCCGCGCCGCGACCGATCACGCCGTGAACGCGAGCGCACGGCTGGCCGGCGCCGAGCCACTGTCGTTTGCCAACACCGAAACGAGTTTCGCCGAACTGCGGGAGCGAATCACCAAGGCCGTTGACTTCGTGAAAAGCTTCAAGGCCGCGCAGATCGACGGCAGCGAAGACAAACCGATCAAGATCACGTTTCCAAGCGGGGCGACCCGCGACTTCACCGGACAGTCGCTGCTGTTGGGAAATTCGCTGCCGAATTTCTATTTCCACTGCACCACCGCTTACGACATCGTGCGCCACTGCGGTGTCGAACTGGGCAAGCGCGACTTTATGGGAACGCCGGTCGCGCTTTAGCTCGGTACTGATTCGCTTCCGTTGCACTACGAGGTGAACGACCGTCCGGCGGCCGGCGGCGCGCTCGGCGTCGTCGTATCCGCGTTGTCGTTGTGGTCGCCCATTGATGCGATCCACGACGGGATGCCGCCAATCGCGGATACGGCGTGCAACGTGGCGCCGACGACGTGATCCTTCAGGTCGAGCGTGCGCGACAGCAGCGACTTCGGCTGGGGCTCGGGCTGGGGCTCGGGCAGCGCGACCGGCTCCGGTGCGGCCTGCGCCACAACCAGAGGCGCATGCGGCGGCAAGGGGGTCGTGCCGGCCGTGGCGACAACGGTCTTGCGGGCCACAACCGGCTTCGGCGTGATCACCGCTGCCGGAACGGGGCGAACGGTCACCGGCGCAGCCGAAGCTTCGACGCTAGGCTTAAGCTCGCTCTTCACCTCTGCCTTGGCCTCTTCTTTGGCCTCCGCCACGGCACGGGCATCGGCGGCATCGGCCGCGGCATTGCGGCTCTTCTCGGCGGCGACCTGCGCTTTGAGATAATCCATGATGGCGGAGTGTTCGTCGCGGACCAACTGCACCATTTCCACTGAAGCGGGCGCTGCCTGCACGGTCGCCGGCCGCAGCGCCGCGTAGCCGAACTGGTAGTGCGCTACCAAGAGACCGCCGGCGATGCTGGTCAGCGTCGCCGGCAGCACGTCGATCACCAGCTTGGCCAGGAAGCGGCGGAGCAGCGGCGTTTTGTGCTGCGTGACCCCTGTCTTCACGATCGCAACCTGCTGCATGATCCCGGGCTCCCTTGCTCGCCTATTTTTCAAACGGCCGGTTGAATTTCAAACACCCGTTCTGGGCAGCCAGAAGCCGAGAAAAAGGAATTTTTGCGGCAATCCCGATTTTTTGGACTGCCGCGGCACCGGGTTCCAGGCGCGAAGTCGCTCGGCCTCAATGGCTTAGACGCCAAAACCTGGTCGCCAAGGCCTAGGCGCCAAGTCCCCCGGCAGTCCACCGGCTGATCATCCGGGTCAGCCACTCCACCGCATCGGCGTCGAGCGTGAGATTCATCGGCGGACCGGCCAATTGCTCGCGATTCCGCACGAAAACGCTGCATTGGCCGAGCAGCCAGATCGCCGCGACCGTGAGCGTGCGCTGGTCGGCCTCGGGAAGGAACCGGCGGATCAAATCCACCGCCAGTCCCATAAACGGCGTTGCTTCCTCGCTCATCAGCTTGCGGAACACCGCGGTCGGCCGCACCGTTTCCCAGTTGAAGATCCGCAGGCTTCGGCTGAGCTCGTCGCGCGCCGTCAGCGGCCGGAGCTGGCGGCGGACGAATTCGGCCAGCGCCGCCTCCCGCGACATGGTCTTGATCTCCTCGCCATGCGCGAGCTGGTCCTCGGTCAGGGCGCGGAACGCGGTGCGCAGGACTTCGCGATAGAGCCCGTCCTTGCCCTCGAAATGGTAGTTGATAGCGGCCTGATTGACCTTCGCCTTGGCGACGATGGTGCGGATGCTGGTGCCGTCATAACCGCGCTCGGCGAACAGCCGCTCGGCCGCCTTGAGGATGCGCTCGCGCGTGATATCGGAAGGCCGCGTCATGGGATCCGCCTTTTTCAAACCTTCGTTTGAAATCTCCATAGGCGGAATAATCGCGGATTACAATTTGTTATTACGGCCTGCGGCAACGCGGCGGCGTGGGCGACACGCCTACTAGGCGTCGCGCCGTGGTCACACTATTGTCCGAACCATAACAGCCGTTCCGAACACCATAAGGGAGGATTTCCGTGAATATTCAAAGGTTGCCGTCCGACGTTATCGGCCTGTCGAAAGTCATGCCGCCGCTGTCGCGGCGCGGTTTCATGACGAGTTCGGCGGCGGCCGCTGCCGGCTATACGCTCGCCGCAGGTCCGGTGCGCGCCGACGCCATCCAGACCGACACCAAGGGGCTCGACGCCGGCATGGCCAAGGTCGCGGTCGGCGGCGGCGACATGCCGGTCTATTTCGCCAAGCCGTCTGGAGCGAAGAATCCGCCGGTGATCCTAGTCTGCATGGAAATCTTCGGCCTGCACGAATGGGTCAAGGACGTCACCCGCCGCATGGGCCATCTCGGCGCGTTCGCGATTGCGCCGAATTATTATTTCCGCGCCGAGACCAACGGCGTCGATCTGACCAAGATCGACGACATGAAACAATTGTTCCCGATCGTGAACGGGCTGAGCGACACCGAAATGTTCGCCGATCTCGACGCCACCGTGGCGTGGGCGAAGTCGCAAGGCGGCGATACCGGCAAGCTCGGCATCATGGGTTTCTGCCGCGGCGGTCGCAATGTCTGGCACTATTCGACGCATAACCCGAATCTGAAGGCCGGCGTCGCGTTCTACGGCACCCTGATCGACAAGAGCGATACCGCGCCGAAAAGCTCCATCGACCTTGCCGCGGACGTGAAAGAACCCGTGCTCGGCCTCTATGGCGAAGCCGATACCGGCATCACGCCCGATCAGGTCAAGCAAATGGAGGCCGCGCTCAAGGCCGCCGGCAAGACCGCGGAATTCCATGAATATCCCGGCGCGCCGCACGGCTTCGTCGCCGACTACCGTCCGAGCTATCGCAAGGACTCCGCCGAGGACGCCTGGGCGAAGATGACGGGATGGTTCAAGAAATACGGCGTGCTGAGCTAGCGCCGGCTTGCTGACACCTTTGGCGCGGCGCTTCACTGGATAGCGCCGCGCTTTTCATGTCTGATACCCCGATGCCGGCTTTCATCTGCAACACCTGCGGCTCGCAATTCACGCCTTCGGAAACGCCGCCGTCGCGCTGTCCGATCTGCGATGAGGAACGCCAGTTTGTGCCGCCGCCGGGCCAGACCTGGACCACGCACGACGCACTGCTGCGCCGGCACACCAACACCTTTCGCGAAGAAGAACCCGGCCTGATCGGCATCGGCACGGTCCCGGCCTTCGCCATCGGCCAGCGCGCGCTTCTGCTGAAAACCGACCACGGAAACTTTCTGTGGGACTGCATTTCGCTGCTGGATCGCGCGACCGTCGCCATCGTCAAATCCCTTGGCGGCCTCGCCGGCATCGCGATTTCGCATCCGCACTATTACGGGTCGATGGTCGAATGGGCGAACGCCTTCAGTGCGCCGATCCACCTGCATGCCGCCGACCGGCAGTGGGTCATGCGCCCCGACCCGGCGGTGAAATTCTGGGACGGCGATACGCTGCCGCTCGCGGACGGCGTCACGCTGATCCGCTGCGGCGGCCACTTTGCCGGCGGCACGGTGCTGCATTGGGCCCGAGGCGGCAACGGCCGCGGCTCGCTGCTCACCGGCGACATCGTGCAGGTGATACCCGACCGTAAATTCGTGACGTTCATGCGCAGCTATCCGAACATGATCCCGCTCTCGGCGCCTGCGGTCGAGCGGATCGGCAAGCTTCTCGATCCGTTCGTCTACGACGTCATCCACGGGGCGTGGTTCGAGCGAACCATTCCGCGCGGCGCCAGGGATGTCGTGCAACGATCGATCATCCGCTACGTCGCCGCCGTTCGCGGCGACGGCTCGGCCGAATTGAAGTGACGCACGATCGCGACGATCGTGCATGAAAGGATTGCCAATGGCGCGCGTTGACGAGGTAAAGCGGGAAAATCTTTCGCCGCGGCAGCAGGAATTGCACGACGAGTTCCTGAAATCGCGGCCGCGCGCTACGCTGACCGGGCCATTCTCCGTGCTGATCCATACGCCCGACATCGCCGAGCCGGCCGACAAGCTGGTCAACTACTACCGGCAAAAAGCCAGGATCGGACGCCGGCTGGTCGAGCTTGTGATCCTGCTCGTGGTGCGCAGTGCATCCGTGCAATACGCGTGGTCGGTGCACGAACCGGCCGCGCTCAAGGAAGGCTTCAGCCAGGACGCGATCGACGCGATCCGCGATGGGAAGCGGCCGGACCTCAAGCACGACGACGAAAAGCTGGTCTACGACTTTGTGATGGAGCTGCTCGCCAACAAGACCGTCAGCACCGCGATGTTCGATCGCGCCAAGGCCGCTTTCGGCCTCGAAGGCGTCATCGAGCTGGTGACGCTGGTCGGCAACTACGTGATGATCGGCCTGGTCCTCAATACATTCGATATTCCGCCGCAACCGGGCGTGAAGCCGCTGGCGTGATCGGTCAGTTGACCATGCCGACGACGTAGAGAATGAGCCCGGCCAGCAGCAGGACGTATTGCGGAAACAGCACCGCTTTGAGATGCGCGCTGCGCCAGCCGAAAAGCTTGAAACGCGCATCGACATCGAAGTTGGATTGGCCGGGCTGGCGTACTTCCTGCACCAAGGGAATGAGCGCCAGCGTGGCAACGCCAAACACCACTGAGAGCGTCAGGCAGGCCATCGACGTCACCCGCAGCCCCTCGCTGGAAAACTCGACGCCGGAAGCGACCCACGCGGTCAGCGCAATCGTCGCCATCAGCACATAGGTGCTGGCGCTACTGACGAATTCCAGCGCCTTGGTCTGCGCATCGCTCGGATCATCGTTCATACTGCCGCTCCCGGGACTCGCCGGTTATGGTAATCTCGCCGACGGGAGTTTGACCATGACAATCGACCGCAGGCATGTTGTGGCGTTGCTCGCAGCCGGCGTTGTCTCGCCTGCCTTCGGGCAATCGCCGGATGGTGCCATGAGCAGGATTACCGCCTACGCGTTTTCTTTCGCCGGCCTCGAGGGCGATCCGATCCGGCTGTCGGATTTTGCCGGCAAGCCGATCATGGTCGTCAACACCGCGTCGCTTTGCGGCTACACGCCGCAATATGCCGGGCTGGAACAGCTTTACCTGCGCTTCCACGAGCGCGGCTTGGCGATGATCGGCGTACCGTCGAACGATTTCGGCGGACAGGAGCCGGGCGGCGTCGTGGAAATCACCGCGACTGCGAACAAGGAATACGGCGTGACCTTTCCGCTGGCCGCCAAGGCCGAGGTGGTCGGCCCGAACGCGCATCCATTTTACAAATGGGCCGCGAGCGAACGGCCGCTGGAATTGCCGAAGTGGAACTTCCACAAATATCTGATCGGCCATGACGGTCACATCGCGGCGGTGTTTCCGACCCAGACCGAGCCGATGGAGGCGCGCGTGGTCTACGCGGTCGCCAAGGAGTTCGGACACACGAGCTGAACGTGGCTAGCTGCCGTTGCGATTGCCGAGCAACGGAAAGAACACGTCCTGCCAGGATGCCGGGGCGGCTTTGAGTTCGCCGGTCTTGGCCATGAACGCGGCGAGCTTCATCAACCCGGCCGGCGCCACCGAATAGAGGATCGAACCGTCGGTGAGCATGCCGACGATATCGTCCTTCGGCGTCTTGGAGTTTTCCGATGCGATGTACATCTCGGCCGATTTGCCGGGATCCTTGGCCATGAAGTCCATGCCGTCCTGGATCGCGGCAACCAGGACTTTCGCCACCGTCGGATTGGCGTCGACGAAAGCCTTCGGCGCGCCCATCGCCACGCCGGTCATTTCGTCGCCGAGAATCTGCTTCGACGTCGTTACGGTGTGGATCTTGTCGCTCTTGCGCAGCACCGCGATGAACGGCGCGGTTGCGACATAGCCGGCGATGACGCGCCCGGACAGCAACGCCGCGGTCGCGTCGGGATGCGGCATGCTGACCAGCAGTTTGTCGAGGCGGCGGTAATCGCCGAAAGTCTTCTCCGCGGCCATGCGCATCACCACCGCCTGCGGTGACGTCGTCGCTGGCACGGCGATCTGATCGTTGTCGCCGAAATCGGCGATGGTCTTGATCTCCGGCTTGTTGGTCATCAGCACGAAGGCATTGGCGCCGAGCGCCGCAAGACCTTCGACACCCAGACGGCCCTTGGTCTTTTCCCATGCGATCAGCAGGCCCGGCGTGCCGAAGGCCCCGGCATCGATATTGCCGGACAGCACGGCGTCGGTGATTGCGGGCGAACCGGAGAAACGCTGCACCGTCACCTTCAGCCCGGGCAATCCCGCCTTCTTTGCTTCCTCGGCGAAGTAACCTTGCGCGTCGGCGACGACGACGGGCAGATAGATCAGGCCGTACTGGATGCCGAGACGCACCTCGCCGACCTCGGCGCGGGCCGGTGCGGTAAGGAGCAATGCACAGGCCGCAAAAAGCGCGCCGGCGACCAGCCGCAAGCTTCCGGATTTCGGCATCGGGGTCCCCTTCACAGCGCTTCCGCTTTTGATTTTTCCAACACGTCCTTGCCGCGAGCCGTCAGCCGCACCGCACGGCCGGCGTCGTTCTCGAGCCGGACCAGGCCTTCGATAACGGCATCTTCCCATACCGACAGGCGTGGACAGGTGCTATGCCAAGCCTCCATCGTATCGCGATAGTGACGCGGCCGGTCGGCAACCCAAGCCAAGAATTGCAGCATGATCAGGCTTGCGGGTTCGTTCATTGTCGCTTCCCCCGGTGCCGCAGTATAAGACGGCGCGTTCCGGGAATCATGTCGGTTATTTCACCCCAAGGTACAGCCCAAGATACGGCCCAGATCACGCGGCGGCGTCTTGTGACGTTTGCCTGCATGATGTCGATATTTATGGCCGCGGTCGAAGCGACGATCGTCGCGACCGCGATGCCGACCATCGTCGGCCAATTGGGCGGCTTCCACCTGTTCAGTTGGGTGTTCGCCGCCTACCTGCTAGCGACGGCGATTTCAACGCCGGTTTACGGCCGCCTTGCCGACCTCTACGGCCGGAAGCGGATGTTTGTCGGCGGCTCAGTGCTGTTTCTCCTCGCCTCGACTGCGTGCGGATTCACCTGGGCGTTTGCAGGCTGGGGCATGGCGGCTCTCGTCGTATTTCGAACCTTGCAGGGGCTAGGCGCCGGCTCGCTGCAATCGATGGCGACAACGATCGTCGGCGACCTGTATCCGCCGGCCGACCGGCCACGGATCCAGGGCTGGCTCTCCAGCGTCTGGGGGGTCGCTGCCATCGCCGGCCCGGTGCTTGGCGCCTTCATCGTGGAGCACATTCACTGGGCCTTCGTGTTCTGGATCAATCTGCCGATCGGCATCATAGCGATCGTCATATTGTTGCGCTCGCTTTCAGAAACGGTCGAAACGCGGCCACATCAGCTCGACATATTCGGTTCGCTGCTGCTGATTGTCGGAGTCGGCGCAATCCTGATGACCGTGGTGCAACTGCAGAACCTCGCCCCGCCCGTCATCACAACACTGCTCTGTGTTGGCATTATCGCTTTGATACTGCTCGTGGTGCAGGAGCGCCGCGCGGCGGAGCCAATCGTGCCGTTTCGGCTTTGGCGCCGGCGCATCATGGCTGAGTGCAATCTCGGCGGCCTCGCCATCGGCGCGCTGCTGATGTGCGTGATTGCGTTTCTGCCGACCTATGTTGAAGCCGCCATGGGGCGCAGCGTGACCTTCGCTGGCGCTGCCATCGGTATTCAATCGCTGTCATGGAGCGTCGGCGCGATCCTGGCGGCGCGCTTCATGAACACGGTATCGTACAAAGCGACCGGCATCGTCGGAGCGCTGATGCTGATCGGCGGCACGGCGCTGCTCATCACGCTGGATCGCAACAGCTCTTTTGCGTGGCTCGGTTCGGCCACCATGCTGGTCGGACTAGGCATGGGCTTTTGCAACCAGGTCTTCCTGTTGTCGATGCAGGGCAGCGTCGGCTGGAGCGAGCGTGGCGTCGCTACCGCTTCCTTTCTGTTCTCGCGCACCATCGGCCAGTCGGTCGGCGCCGCCATCGGCGGCGCGATCCTCAATTTCGGCGTCGCCCACCAGGGGCCGGACGCCGCGGAGACGCTGGAGCGCCTGCTCGATCCGGAACGGCGGCCGAGCCTCAACGCCGACACCATCGCTCATCTGGGCGATGCGATCGCCGGCGCCTTGCATGAGGTCTATATCATCGCCGGCGTGCTCGCGGTGCTGACATTGGTGACGTCTTTGATCCTTCCCGCCCGGACCGGCAAGACCGCGGCCTAGTGGAACGAAAAACGGCCAGCAGGAGTTGTTTGCAGCCCCATGCTCTCTTTGCGGTCCTCATGTTGCAGTCCTCACGGCTTTGTCGAAAGGGATTTGAAGCCTAGACTGCGATCAAGACGACTGTCGTCTGAGCGCGTGAGGGTATTTCCGTATTCCATTTCCAGGGCGAGGTTCACATGGATCTTCTTATCAGCGCACTGATTACTTTCCTGGTCGTTATCCTCGTGCTTTATCTGGTCAACATGCTGCCTATCGACGGCCGCGCCAAGCAGATCGTGCGCGTGATCGTGATCATTCTCGGCATCCTGTCGCTGCTGCGTTACCTCGCCGTCTTTTAGGAGCCCAAGATTAGGAGCGCATAACTGCTTGCTGCGCATTGAAGGTTACGTGATCGTATCGGCCGACGGCATGATTGCCGATGCCAACGGCGTCATGCCGGACTCCATCCGCAACGACGCCGATCAGAAATTTTTCCAGAACGGCCTGGATCAGGCCGCGGCGCTCGTTCACGGCCGCCATTCGCACGAAGGCGGACCGCGCGCCGACCGCCGCAAACGCCTGGTGGTCAGCCGGCAGATCGCGACCACCGCTCCCGATCCGGCGCATCCGAATTCCATGCTCTGGAATCCGACCGGCCTACCGCTGGAGCAGGCGCTCAAAGAGATCGGCGTCAGCGATGGCACGATTGCCATCATCGGCGGCACCGAAGTGTTCAGTATGTTTCTGCCGCTCTACGACCTGTTCCACCTGTCGCATGCCGCAAGAGCGAAAATACCGGGCGGCCGGCCGGTGTTCAGCGCGGTCGGTCCCAACGCTTCGCCGGAGGACGTCCTGATGCAGCAGGGGCTGCAGCCCGGCGCGCGGCGGGACCTCGATCCCGCCGCCGGCGTCAGTGTCATAACGTGGAAACGTCAGTAATCCCGGAAGCGATTATTTCTGGATCTGGATCAGTTCCTTGAGCTGATCCGGTGTCAGCGGCGCTGAAAGAAACTTCTGCGTCACTGCGTCGGTCATGATGTCGTTGATGCCCATGACCTGATCGGTTTGCAGGGCTTGCTGCGGAATGAGCTTGATGACGCGCTGCACGATGGCATCCGGCAGCCCGGAGTATTCCGCGTAGACCTTGAGCGCTTCCGGATTGGAGTACATCCAGTCGACGGTTTCCTTGTAGGCCTGCATGAAGCGCACGATCGCGTCGTGACGGGTCTGCAAGGTATTGGCGCCGGTGAGGTTGACGCGAACCGCGCGCGTCCGCAGCGCCGCGACATCGTTGCCGGTAGCGATAATGCGCGCCTTGCCGCTCTCCACCAGATCGAGACCGAACGGCGCGGCGCCGAAGCCGACGTCTACCTGCTTGGTCATGGTTTGGGTGATGGTCGAGGCGATATTGCCGGTCGCCGTCGGCTTTGCAGTCAGGTGATACTGAGCGATCAGCGCCAACAGCGAGCCGTGGCTCGACGAACCGACCGCGGAAAACGCCACGGTTTTGTCGTTCATGTCCTGGATCGTCTTGATCGGCGAGTCCGCCGGCACGAACCAGTAAAGGTCCGGCGCGCCGGTCATTTCGCTCGAAATGATCCGAATTGGCGCGCCCTTGCCGAAGGTGCCGATCGCGGCAGACACACCGGCAGCCACCGAAATATCGATCGAGCCGGCGATCATGGCCTGGATCGATTCCGGGCCGGCCGCGGTATAGAGGATGTCGAGATCGAGGCCGTGCTTCTTGAAGATGCCGCCCCGTTTGCCGAGTTCGGCGATGCCCGCGTCCCAGGCGCCTTTTTGCGGCACGGCCACCTTGAGCGTGTCGTCAGCCCGGGCCGCGCTGATTGGGGTGCCGGTGATCGCGCCGGTCAGCGCAACGATTGAAAGAACCGCAGTGGCAAGTCTTCGCATTATTTCCTCCGGGGGCGATATCGGCTGAAAATTGCCGATGATCTTGTGGGCGAATATTGTATTGCCATGACTTTACCCCCGCCCCCGCCCAGTTCAAGTTCGCGGATGTCGCGGACCGCGGCCCTCGATTACGAGATCGCGCAGGAGCAGGTCTCGGCCTTTGGCCGGCTCGGCCGGGCGCTGGAAGCCGCGCTGGCGGCACTCGCCGACTACGAGCGCGATAACGGCGAGCGGAATGCGACCCGCGCCCGCCTGATCGCCGAAGCGAGCGACGCGCTCTGGTACTTCATCGTCCAGCGCGAGGCGATCGGACTGCGCGACCCGCGGCCAGTGCTCCGCGACTATCGCGTGCCCGCCGAGGTGCATAACCGGATGGGTGTGTTTCGCAGCCGCTGAGGCTTCGCGCGCGCCGGATATTCGGCGCGTCCTATGCCCAAAGGGAAAAATAACGGCCTCCAGCGCCACTATTTGCGTTTCATTAACCGTTTGGTGCGCGGTTAATGGCCGCCACACAACGGTTTGTTCACCGTTCTGAAGGCATTCTCAACGCAAATTCAATGGCGTGACGTTGCGCGGTACCATGTATTCCGTTCCTCTCCTTGAAGAGCTTGAAACCGCGCTTTCCTCCGGCAGCTTCGGCCGCCGAACCCAGATTCTGACCAGCATCACCGATCTGTTCATCAACGGCGCGCCGCATTTTTCCGAAGATCAGGTCAGCGTATTCGACGACGTGATCGCACGCCTGATCAGCACCATTGAGGCCAAGGCGCGCGCCAAGCTTGCGGACCGCCTGGCGCCGATCGCCAACGCACCCTTGAATGTCGTCACGCTGCTCGCGTCCGACAACGATATTGACGTCGCCCGCCCCGTCCTGATCCGGTCCGCGCGTCTCAACGAATATACCTTGCTTGCCACCGCGGCTTCGAAAAGCCAGCAACATCTCTTCGCCATCTCGCAGCGCGGCTCGCTGAGCGAAGCCCTCACTGACGTGCTGGTCGAGCGCGGCGACCGCGACGTCGTCCATTCGGTGGTGAAAAACCGCGGCGCCCGCTTCTCCGATGCCGGCTTTCGCATTCTCGTCAATCGCGCGAACGGCGACGACGCATTGGCGAGCGAAGTCGGCATGCGCACCGATATTCCGCGGCAGCACTTCCTGATGCTGCTCGACACGGCGTCGAGCGCGGTGCGCGCGCGCCTGGTCGCCGAAAATCCGCAAGCCTCCACCGATATCGAGGGCGTGCTTGCCGAAGTCGTCAGCGGCATCCGCAGCGAGGTCCGCAACGCCTCGCCGGCTTTTGCCGCCGCGGAAGCCGAAATCGAACGGCAGAACCGGATCCGCCGCGTCGGCGAAGCCGAGATCTACCAATACGCCAAGGCACGCAAGTTCGAAGAAACCGCGATTGCGCTGTCGATCCTGTGCGACACGCCGATCGACGTCGTCGAACGCGCCCTGCTCGATCCCGGCGCCGAAATCATCCTGATCCTGTGCAAGGTGGCGCGGCTGTCGCCGAATACGACGAAAGCGATCCTGCTATTGCGCGCCGCCGACCGCGGCATGTCGGCCGAGGACCTTGAACAGTCGCTGACCAGCTTCAACAAGTTGCAGTTCGAGACGGCAAAGCGCGTCCTCGGCTTCTTCCGGACGCGGACGAAAAAGCCGGCGGAGCGAAGCGTTGCGCCGGCTGTCGCCGTCAACGGTTAGCCCGCGGCTCAGTAGCCGCAATAATTCAGCCCGACCTGGACCCAGGCGCCGTTCGGATACTGGTAATAGCAGCCGTTGTGCCACCAGAAATAGCCGCCGTTGCGCCGCTGCGCCTCGCTGGCAATGATGGCGCCGGTCGCCGCGCCGATCGCAGCTCCAGCCACGACACCGCCCGCGCCGCGGCCGACCGCACCGCCGATGATGCCACCGAGCGCACCGCCGACAATGGCTCCGCCGATCGGATCCTGCGCCGCCGCCTGTTGCGCCGGCATCAGCGCGGCGAGCGCCAGAAACGCCCCTGCCCCCAAACTGCGCATCATGTCAGTTCTCCCTTGCTCTGCGCCGCCATTGCGGCCCCTGATTAGTCGCGCTGCCGAAACGCGGGGTTCGGCCCAATCATCGCTATCATAGACCAGCCACCGACTAAAATGTGACCGTGCAACCCCGGGCGGATCATTTCGCAGCCGCAAAAAGGCCTATCCGGCAAGCGTCGGCATCAGCCGCAATGCCGTTTCCCGGTTGATCGCAACGCGATCGGCATCGCTAAACGGGTAATCGTTCAAACCCACCACCGCTTCGATGCCTTCCCGGTACGGATAATCCGAGCCGAACATCAACTGCGACACCGGGACAAGCTTGAGCAGTGCCGCGAACTGGCCCGGCAGGTTGCCCTGGGCGATCTCATAGTAGAATTTTTTCACGACCGGCACCGGCCCGTCCGGCATGCGCGGATCCTTCTTGACCGTTGTCTGGCGGATGAAGCGGCCGATCAGGAACGGCAGCGTGCCGCCGCTGTGCGACCAGATGAAACGGATATCCGGACAGCGGAACGCGGTGCCGCCGTCGCCGAAGATCAGGCTCGCGATCGTGCGCGTAGTATCGGTGGCATATTCGATCGTTCCGTCCTGCACGCCGGCGATCATCGTGCTGCAGCAGGCCGGAGAAACCGGGTGGGTGTAGACCACCGCCTTGCGCCGGTTCAGTTCCTCGAACACCGGGACAAATGCGGCATCGCCCAGATATTTTCCGCCGTAGCTGGTGTAGAGGCCGATGCCGTCGGCCTTGAGCACATCGAGGGCGTATTCGATCTCGCGCAGGCTGCCTTCGGTATCGGGCAACGGGATCGCAGCAAACAACCCGAAGCGCCCCGGATAGTCCCTGCGCAATTGCGCGCCGTAATCGTTGCATTCGCGCGCGAGCTTGCGCGACGCCTCGACGGTGCCGTCGGCGAACCATACGCCCGGCTGCACCAGCGATAGCACCGCGGTCTGAACGCCCGCCTTGTCCATGTCGTCGAGCGACAATTGCGGCGACCATCTTGGCGTATTGCCGACGTGACTGTCGGAAAATGCCTTGACCTGAACCGGCGGCAGATAATGGTGATGAACGTCGATGCGCGGTTTTGCAGACGCAGGCTGCGCGGCGGCAAACTTCGCCCCTGACGCGCCCAGCCCCAATGCCGCGATGCCGCCGGCGAGAAAATTTCGCCGCGCCTTGTTCGGCGGCGCTGCCGTCGCGCAGCACGAACAACAGCGAAAATGCCCATTCCATGCTGGTTTCTGCAACGTCGTGAGTGTCGGCGGCAACGCGGCGTTCATCCCTGCTCTCGCTTTTGTTTTCTGTGGCGCAAGCGAAGCTTATCCGCGTTCCTGCCTGCGGCAAGCGTTCTCAGACGCCGCTTTTGCGCGCGCCATTGCGCCGCCGTCCGGCAAATGCGTGGAATGGGACGACGTCTTAAAGGTTTTCTTGCAGAATCCCCTTGACTTGCAGGCTATTGCATTTATGTCGGGACCCAGCCGCTGTTGGTCAGTTTGCGTGAACTGATCGGGCGGCTTTCTCATTCCGCGGCGCCGGTTCGCCGGCATCTCGGGTTCTTGTCCTGGTTGGAGAGGCAGCATGGCACACAATGCCCTCTTGCGATCGGTGAAGGGCTTGGATGTCCCAGGTACCGCCCGAACGGAAGCAAAAAAGGCCAAGCTCAAGGTCGCAGCCCCGTCAGAGGCGGAACAGCGCCCCGATCATTTCGCGCTTCGCAACGGCGTGCGTTGCGCAGGCACGCATCTGATCATTGATCTGCACGGCGCGGAGCGACTCAACGATATCGACCATATCGAGACGACGCTGCGGCGCTGCGTCGTCGCGGCGCGCGCGACGCTGTTGCATATCCATCTGCACCATTTCCAGCCGAGCGGCGTTTCCGGCGTGGCGGTGCTCGCTGAGAGCCACATCTCGATCCATACGTGGCCGGAAGCCGGCTATGCCGCGCTCGACGTTTTCATGTGCGGCTCCGCTGATCCCGATGCCTGCGTGCCGGTGCTGAAAGAGGCATTTTCGGCGAAACGCGTCGGCGTCAACGAGTTGCTGCGCGGCCAAGACGTCCAAGACGCCTAGGCGCCGCGGCCGATCGTCATGGCAAAGAAGACGCGCTGGATCGCCGAGACATTGTTCGACGATCTCGGCTTTCGCATGAGCTATCGCGCCGACAAAGTGCTCTACGAATTGCAGACCGGGCACCAGCATCTCGTGCTGTTCGAGCAGCCGTATTTCGGCAAGATGCTGGTGCTTGACGGCGCCGTCCAGATTTCGAAGCGCGATGAATTCGTCTATCAGGAAATGATGGCGCATGTTCCGCTGTTCGCGCATGGCGATGCGGCGGACGTCCTCATCGTCGGCGGCGGCGATTGCGGCATCGCCGAGGAAGTGCTCAAGCACAAGGGCGTGAAGCGCCTCGTCCAGGTCGAAATCGATCCGCAGGTGATCGAATTCGCCAAACAGCATTTTCCGGAATTCACCCGGCCGGTTTTCGCCGACCGCCGCTTTGAAAGCGTGATCGGCGACGGCGCCAAATACGTCGCCAAAACGAAGCGCCGTTTCGACGCGATCATCGTCGATTCCACCGACCCGCAGGGACCCGGCAAAGTCCTGTTCAGCGCGAAATTCTACGCAGATTGCAAGCGCCGCTTGAAAAGCGGCGGCGTGATCGTGACGCAAAACGGCGTGCCGTTTTTCCAGAAAAAAGAGCTGGCCGCGACGATGGCGAAATTCCAGCGGCTGTTCGCCGACGCAACCTGCTACGTCGCGGCAGTTCCGGTCTATGTCGGCGGCCACATGGCGATGGGCTTCGCCTCCAATGACCGGCGATTGCGGCAGCATCCGGTGACAACGATCGCCCAACGCTATCGAAAAGCCGGCGGCTTCAAGACACGATATTGGACCCCCGAAGTCCATGTCGCTGCGTTTGCGCAGCCCCGCTTCATCGCCGACGTGGTGGCGAAGGCCAGGGCGGCGCGCTAAGCGCCGTTTTTGGCCCTCTGACAGCGGCCGGATTTCCCGGTAATCTCCTTATGCGCCATTGCACTCACGCCGCCGCGAGGAGGAGAGCATGAGCTTTTTCCCTGCCAAGGATCCTGAACTGGGCGACGCGCACGCAAGCGACATCATCCAGCAGATTGTGGTGCCGCGATCGGTCGACCTCGGCGGCTTTCAGGTGCATCGCGCGCTGCCGTCGGCCCGCTCGCGCATGGTCGGGCCGTTCATCTTCTTCGACCATTTCGGTCCGGCGGTGTTCAAGGCCGGCGACGGCGTTGACGTGCGGCCGCATCCGCATATCGGGCTTGCCACCGTCACCTATCTGTTCGACGGCGAAATCGTGCATCGCGACAGCCTTGGTACCGCAATGCCGATCCGGCCCGGCGCGGTGAACTGGATGACGGCCGGCCGCGGCATCGTCCATTCGGAGCGCACCGCCGCAGACCACCGCGACGGCGGCGAGCCGCTGCATGGCTTGCAGCTTTGGGTGGCGCTGCCGATGAATGACGAGGAACGGACCCCGGCCTTCGCCCATACCGCAGCAGCCGACATCCCCGAGCTCAAGACCGGCGACATGACCTTGCGCGTGGTTGCCGGATCGCTGCACGGCCTGCGATCGCCGGTCGCAACCTCATGGCAAACGATTTTCGCCGAAGTGACGCTCAAGGCCGGCGCGACGTTGCCACTCGATGCCGATTATGAGGAGCGCGCGATTTATGTGATCGCCGGTGAAATCGAGATCAACGGCGACCGCCACGGGCCGGAGCGGCTTCTGGTGCTCAAACCCGGTGACCGCGTCGCGATCAAGGCACCGTCCGGCGACGCGCATTTCGTCATCGTCGGCGGCGCGCCGATGGACGGCCCGCGCCACATCTGGTGGAATTTCGTCTCCTCGCGCAAGGACTGCATCGAAGCCGCCAAGGCCGACTGGAAGGCGGGCCGCTTCGATATCGTGCCGGGCGACACGACCGAATTCATTCCGCTGCCGGATTGAAACGGAAGGAGCCAATGCCAGCCTATTCCCGCCTCGCCGTTCTGACGGCAGCACTGTGGGCGCTCGTGGCGTATCCCGCCTTTGCCCGCGACCAGTCCGATCTTGCCCGCGCCTATCAAGTCATTGCCTCGAAGGCATTCGTCGATCTCACGCACAGCTTCGGGCCGCAAACGCCGGTCTGGGCCGGCTTCGGCCAGGCCAAGTTCTCGCCGGCTGCCGATCCGAAAACGCACGAGCCCTACACCATTCCGAAGGACGGCTTCCGCACCACCTATTATGAGATGGTCGGGCAATACGGCACCCATGTCGATCCGCCGGCGCATTTCGACGAGAGCGGCATCACCATGGATCAGATACCGCTCAAGCAGATGATCCTGCCGCTGGTGGTGCTCGACGACACGCCCTATCTCGGCAAAGACCCGAACCACGCGTTTTCCGTGGCCGATCTGAAGGCATGGGAACAGCGGCACGGCCGCGTGCCAAAAGGCAGCTTCGCCGCGTTACGCACCGATATGTACAAGGATTGGGACACCAATCCCGAGCGCTTCAAGCGCCAGCCGTTTCCGGCCTGGGCCTTCGAGACGATCAAATATCTCTACGAGCGGCGCGGCGTGACGGCGACCGGCCACGAAGCCATGGACACCGACACCACCGACAAGATGGATTCAGAGACCTACATCCTGCAACACGGCCATTATCAGATCGAGGTGATGGCCAACCTCGACAAGGTCCCGGAAACCGGCGCCATCATTGTCGTGACCTGGCCGAAGGTTGAGAAAGGCCTCGGCTTCCCGGCCCGCGCCTTTGCCATCCTGCCTTAAGCGCCAGGCCGCAACTGCTCAGGCGGCAAGGCGTTGCGAGCGCATCCACGCGCCGACCTCGCGTTCCGCTTCCGTACGGGCAAAACCGTAGCGGTCTTGCAGGCGGGCAACCAGTTCATCACGCCGCCCGCTGATCCGGGTGATGTCCTCGTCCGTCAGCTTCACCCAGTTGTGCCGAAGCTCATTCTTGAAGTGCAGCCAGTTGGTCTCGATCTGATCCCAAGTCATTGCTGTCTCCCGTGCTAGTAGCACCCGACGTGCCAAAAGACGCACCCCGCGCGTCAATCGTTATACAGTGGCGGGATGCGGCCTGAGTTCGGCGGTAACGGGGTCATTCCAAGACAAATATTGGCGGCGCAGCGGCGAACCCGGCTTGTCAATTCAGAAAGACGCCTTTCCAGCACGGCCTGTTTTTCTTCGCGCCAGCGTGGTTTCAGATCGCTAAATTGCGACTGCAAAACATCGGCCGCGATGTAGGATGCCTCATGTCCCACCGATGATTTACAATGGCCTCCTCCTCCCCGACGTCACCTGACATCGAGCACCTCGCGAGAGGCGTCCGCGCCGGCGACCGCAGCGTTTTGTCCCGGGCGATCACGCTCGTCGAAAGCAAGCGTGCCGACCACCGCGCCAGCGCCGCGGCCTTGATGCAGGAGCTGATCGCGGCGACGGGCAACGCCGTCCGCATCGGCATCACCGGTTCGCCCGGCGTCGGCAAATCGACCACCATCGATGCGCTTGGCTCGATGCTGACGCAGCAGGGCCGCAAGGTCGCCGTGCTGGCAGTCGATCCGTCGTCGCGCCGGACCGGCGGCTCGATCCTTGCCGACAAGACACGGATGGCGCGGCTTGCCATCGACGCCAACGCCTTCATCCGCCCGTCGCCGTCGTCGGGCACGCTGGGCGGGGTCGCGGCGAAAACCCGCGAGACCATGCTGCTCTGCGAGGCGGCGGGCTACGACGCGATCCTGGTCGAGACCGTCGGCGTCGGCCAGTCGGAAATCGCCGTCGCCGACATGACCGATTTTTTCCTGGTGCTGGTGCTGCCCGGCGGCGGCGACGAGCTGCAAGGCTTGAAAAAAGGCGTCATCGAACTCGCCGACATGATCGCGGTCAACAAGGCTGATGGCGACAACCTCGCGTCGGCAAAGCTGACGGCTGCGGAATACGGCGCCGCGATGCATATACTGGCTCCGGCCTCGCCGAACTGGACACCGCCGGTCGTCACCTACTCGGCGCTCAAGGGCGATGGCGTCGAAGCGCTGTGGAATCACGCGCTCGATCACCGCAAACGGCTCACCGATTCCGGCGAGCTTGCGGCGCGGCGCGGCGCGCAGCAGGTGAAATGGATGTGGTCGATGCTGGAAGACCGGCTTTTTGCGCCGCTGCGGTCCGACCGCAGCGTCAAAGCGGCGTTGCCGAAGATCGAAGCCGACGTTGCCGCCGGGCGGCTGGCGCCGGCCTCCGCGGTCGAGAAGATCGCCGGCATGCTCGGACTTTAAGATGTCCTGCAAGATATTCTGCGGCAAACCATGTTCGTCCTGATCACCGGTTTCGGCCCCTTCCCGGGCGCGCCGGTCAATCCCAGCGCGATGCTGGCCAGGGCACTGGCGCGACGGCGGCGGCCGGCTTTTGCGGCGCTCCACCGCACCGTGCATGTGTTTGCCACCAGCTATGGCTCCGTCGATCGCGAATTGCCGAAACTCCTCGCGCAAAAGCCCGACGTCGTGTTGCTGTTCGGCGTTGCCGGCCGCCGCCGTGCGCTGTGTGTCGAGACCCAAGCGCGCAACGCGATTTCGGTCCTGTTTCCGGACGCCAGCCGCCACCGCCCGCAGCACGCTGTCATTGAGCGCGGCGCGCCGCCGGTGTTGAAAGGCAATGCGCCTTTCACGTGGCTGGTGGGCGCGGCAAGAACCCGAACTCGCGGCATCGCGTCCGTCGCGTGATGCCGGACGCTATTTGTGCAACTACGTCTTCTGGCGGGCGCTGGAACAAGTGCGGGGGAGCAAGCCTCTGGTCCAGTTCGTCCACATTCTGCCGGTCAGCAGCAAACCGCGTCCGCAAAAGCCTGGAAGACGGCGGCCGCCTTCATTCGCGGAACTTCTTAACGGCGCCGAAGCGCTGCTGATCGCACTGCTGGCCGCAAGCCGGCGTTAACAGTTAACGCGAAAACGCGGCTCGTCCCGAAGCAAAGCGTATAGAATCCTGCTGCCGAAAATTGCCGGTCTTGCGCGATCCGCATTCGCTGCACCGTCCGGCACCAACAGGGTTTCCGCGATGACGTTCGATCGCCGCCGCTTTTTTGCTGCTGTTGCCGGCGCCGCGACGGCCGCAGCGACACCGGCGCGGGCGCGCGTCGAGCCCGACGGCGCGCTTCATCCCAATGCGGCGGAAGACCAGTCGAAAACGTTACAGCGGTTGATCGACCGATCGGCGGCGGCAGGCGCGGTCTTGCATCTGCCGGCCGGCACCTACCTCGCTGGCGGGCTGCAATTGCCGTCCAACGCGTCGATTGCGGGCGTACCCGGCGCGACGCGCATCCTGATGGCAGGCGGCCCGTCGATAATGTCGGCGATCGGCAGCGATCATGTTTCGCTGAGCGACCTCATCCTGGACGGCGCGAACATTCCGCTTCCCGAGCAGCGCGGGCTTGTTCATCTGGCGCAAGGCCGCGCCATGCGCATCGCCGATTGCGAGATCACCGGCGCGGGGCGGAACGGTATTTCGCTCGAGGCTATGGACGGCGAAGTCACCGGCAATACCGTGAGCGCCGCCGACAATGCGATTATCTCGATCGACGCGCGCGGCTTGCGGATCGCCGGCAATACCGTGCGCGGTGCCGGCAATGGCGGCATCATGGTCTGGCGCTCCGCGCCTGGCGACGACGGCACGATGGTGCTCGATAATCGCATCAACAACGTCGCCAATAAATCCGGCGGATCGGGTCAGTACGGCAACGGCGTCAATGTTTTCCGCGCCGGCAACGTCATGGTGCGCGGCAATCGCATCAGCAATGTCGCGTTCTCCGCGATACGCGGCAACGCGGCATCCAATCTGCAAATCGTCGGTAACACCTGCACCAATGCCGGAGAGGCGGCGCTTTTTTCCGAGTTCAGTTTCGAAGGTGCCGTGATCGCCAACAATATCATCGACCATGCGACCTTCGGCATTGCCGTAGCAAACTTTGACCGCGGTGGCCGCCTTGCGGTCGTCCAGGGAAACCTGATCCGCAATATCGCAAGACGCCTGCCTGCCGATCCGGACGATCGCTCGGGAACCGGCATTTATATCGAGGCCGATAGCGTCGCAAGCGGCAATGTCATCGAAAATACGGCAGTCATCGGTATCGCCGCCGGCTATGGTCCGTACCTCCGCGACGTGACGATCAACGCCAATGTGGTGCGGGGTTCCAATTACGGCATCGCGGTATCGGTTGTACCGGGCGCGGGAGCCGCGGTGATCTCCGGCAACATGATCTCCGATGCGCAACTCGCCGCCATCGTCGGCATGGAATGGCTGAAGCCGGTCACCGGCGACCTCAGCAAGGCAGGCGCCGAGCATTACGCACAGCTGTCGATCGACGGCAATCGCGTGCGCTAAACTCAGTCGGCCGGCGCCGCGACGACGGCCGCCGTCTGCCCGGCGCGGTCGAGCGCCTTGCGGACAAAGCCCGACGCCTTCATCTCCTCGACGAAGCCGCGGAGATATTGCAACCCGGCATTCTTCCCGAGCGGCACGCCCATCGCTTCCCTGATCTCCTGGAAGTGGCCGTCCATCACCCGATAGCCCTGATGACCCGCGGCAAAAGCAACGAGCTGTTGCTTCACGCCCGCGGCAACATCGATCTTGTCGTCAATGTAACCTTGCAATGCCAGCGGCGGGTTCGGGTAGCGCACCAGCGTTGCATGCTGCAGCGTGCGCGTCAGGAACAGATCGTAAGCCGAGCCCCTAGCCACCGCGATGCGGATGCCGTCATGATCGACATCGGCGATGGTCTTCAGCGGCGAGTCCATCGCCGCGATATACGTGCCTTCGATGACAACATAGGGCGCGGTGAAGCCGATCACCTCGGCACGCCGTGGCTCGATGGCAACGAAAGCAACGTCCCATGCGCCTGACTTCGCCGCATCGGTTACTTTCCCGGCGGCCTCGAACACGACGAGGTCGGCCGGCACGTTCAGCCGCCGGGCGAGCTCCCGCGCCAGATCGACGGTGATGCCCGAGACCGCGCCGGTAGAATCTTTTTGCACAAGGACGACATTGCCTGCGTTGATCGCGGCGCGAAGACGGCCGCCGGGTGCAAGATCCTTGACGGCATCGGCCGGTGGCATGGACTGCGCGCGCACCGGCGCGGTAGCGAACGCGGCAACGATCAGTGCCGCATAAAATATCCTGTTCATGATCGGTCTCCCCGGCCTTGCAGCGACATTGCCCGAACGCAACAACCCTGTAGCATGCCGATGCAGCGTGTTTGCATCGGATCGCTGACGCCATGCGTCGACTGACCATCGTGCTTCCGGCGCTCAATGAGGCCGCGATCATCGCCGACGCATTGCGGGCGCTTGCGCCGTTGCGCAGCCGTGGAGCGGAAATCATCGTCGTCGATGGCGGCAGCGACGACGGCACGCCACAATTGGCGCAGCCGTTCGCCGACCGCGTTGTTACGGCACCGCGGGGCCGTGGCGCGCCGCTGAATGCCGGCGCGGCACTCGGCGCTGGAGACGCCCTGCTCTTCCTCCACGCCGACACGAGACTGCCGGACGATGCCGACCGGCGGGTCGCCGCCGCCCTGACCCGCCGCTCCTGGGGCCGGTTCGACCTGCGCATTGCCGGGCGGCATCCGTTCCTGGCCGTGATCGCCCGCATGATCAATTGGCGGTCGCGCCTCACCGGCATCGCCACCGGCGATCAGGCGATTTTCGTCACCCGCGAGGCATTTGTCGCGGTCGGCGGCTTCCCCAATCTGCCATTGATGGAGGACATCGCGATCAGTCGGCGGCTCAAACGCCTGTGCCGGCCATTCTGCATCACGACGCCCGCGATCACGTCCGGCCGGCGCTGGGAACGCAACGGCGTGGTCCGCACCATCCTGCTGATGTGGCGGCTGCGGCTCGCATACTACCTTGGCGTCGAGCCGGCATTGCTGGCGCAGCGTTACGGCTGCGTCACCTCACCCGCGCAAGGCAGCGCCGGGCCATAACTTCGGCGCGGTGCGGACATATTGCGGCGGCCGCGCCACTTCGGCGTCCAAAGTCTGCGCCGCGTGCCACGCCCAATGCGGATCGTCGAGGAAGGCTCGCGCCATCGCCACCATATCGGCCTTGCCACTGGCGACGATCTCCTCGGCCTGCTTCGCGCCAGCGATCATGCCGACGGCACGGGTCGCGATGCCGACCTCTTTGCGAACGCGCGCGGCGATCGGCACATTGAAGGCCGCCTGTCCCGGCCACCGGCTGTCCGGCGTGATGTTTGCCGACGACACATCGACGTAATCGAGACCGGCGGCCTTGAGGGCCTTGGCCGTGGCGACGCCGTCGTCGGCGTTCAGCCCGCCTTCGACCCAGTCGGTACCGGTGATGCGGGCGCCGAGCGGCACCTCCCGCGGCACGACGGCGCGGACGGAACGCACGACCTCCAGCGGGAATTTCATCCGGCCCTCGAACGAGCCGCCATAGGCGTCGTTGCGCTTGTTCGACAGCGGCGAAACGAAACTGTGCAGCAGGTAGCCGTGGGCAAAATGCAGCTCGATGGCGTCGAAGCCGGCACGCAGCGCGCGCTTGGCGGCGTCGGTGAAGGCTGCGGTCACCTTGGCCATGTCGTCTTCGTTCATGGCCTGCGGCGTATGCCATCCCGGACCGAACGGCACCGCGGACGGGCCGACCGTCTGCCACGCATCCTCGGCCGGGGTGAGCGCCTTGGCGCCTTCCCATGGCCGTTGCGACGACGCCTTGCGGCCGGCATGGGCGAGCTGGATCGCGATCTTTGCCGAACCGATGTGGTGGCAGTGATAGACGATGCGCTCGAGCGCGGCCTCGCAGGCATCGGAATAGAGCCCGAGGCAGCCGTGGGTGATGCGGCCGCGGCGTTCGACATGGGTGGCTTCGATCACCAGCATCCCGGCGCCGGAATTCGACAGCATGCCGAGATGGGTCATGTGCCAGTCGTTGCCCACGCCGTCGTCGGCGCTGTACTGGCACATCGGCGCAACGACGACGCGGTTGGGCAGCTCGAGACCGGCAAGCCGGATCGGCGAAAACAGGGCACTGGTCATGGCTGATCACACTTTGGGGTTTGAGGGCCGCGGGCGGAGGCAAGCCTGTGGATAAGCGCCGAACGGCGCGCCAAAATCGATGCCCCAGTGCGGCGCGGTAAGTCAAGTCTGGGAAAGAAAGCCTGCGGCGGCAGCGAAAAGCCTGGGTCCCACCACCCTGCTACTCGGCCGCCTGCTGCTGATATTGCTCGGGCGAGATGCCGGCATTGATCGCCCACTGCTCGCACAACGCAGACGCTTTGCGGATTTCCAGCTCAAATTGCGGATAGGAGTAGTAGTGCTTCCAGCGGCCGGTCTCCGACAATTCTATGAAGTGCGCGTACCGACGCTCCGCCAGAGCGAGCCATTTGCGCGCGACATTGTCATACGGAAGATTTTGCCGTTCCGACATGAGACAGCCAGAAGCGCCCGTAAAATTGACGCTTTGGCCTGTCTATTTTGTTGTTTGATTCGAGCAAACAAATAGATTTGGCTTTTATTTTGACGTTTTTGTTGACTTTCAGTTTGTGGATAACTCCGTGCAAACTTGATTCGGCGTTAACCTTTCACCGCAATGACGCCCTCGATCTCGACCGAAATCTGGTTCGGCAGCATCACATTGCCGACGGCCGAACGGGCGTGGCGGCCAGCCTCGCCGAACACTTCAACAAAAAGATCGGAGCAGCCGTTGATCACCTTTGGCGAGTCGTTGAAGTCCGGCGTGGCGTTCACCATGCCGAGAAGCTTGACGACATAGTCGACGCGATCGAGTGAGCCGAGCGCGTCGCGCGTCGCCGCCAGAAGGCCCAGGCCGACGATCCGCGCGCGCCGATAGCCTTCCTCGATGCTGATTCCTCCGCCGACCTTTCCGGTGAGCTGCTTGCCGCTGTCGTCGCGCGGGCCCTGGCCGGATAGATAGAGCACGTTCCCGACCAGCCGGTACGGCAAATAGTTGGCGACCGGCTTCGGCAGAGACGGCAGCACAATGCCCAATTCCTTCAATCGCGCTTCCGCACTCATGTGGGTTTTCCTTTCAAGGATCGTCGATGCTCAGAGCTTGATGCGCAGGACGTGCGCCAGTTCGCCAACGATGCCGCGGCGGAACAGAAGAACGCAGGCGACGAAGGTCACGCCCTGGATCACCAGCACCCATTGGCCGAAAGCGGAGAAATAGTTTTCCATCGCCACGATCAGGAAAGCCCCGGTCACCGGCCCGAACACGGTGCCGAGCCCGCCGACCAGTGTCATCAGCACCACCTCGCCCGACATGTTCCAGTGCACGTCGGTCAGCGATGCAAGCTGGAATACCAGCGCCTTGAGCGATCCGGCGAGCCCCGCAAGGGCCGCGGACAATATGAAGGCGACGAGCTTGTAGCGCTCGGTCTTGTAGCCCAGCGAGATGGTGCGCTGCTCGTTTTCGCGGATCGCCTTGAGGACTTCGCCGAACGGCGAATTGATGATGCGATAGATCAGCAGGAACGCGGCCAGCACGATCACGACGATAAAGACATACATCGTCGTGTCGTTGGCCAGATTGAACACGCCGAACAGGCGACCGCGCGGCACCGCCTGGATGCCGTCCTCGCCGCCGGTCATTTTCACACGCAGGGCGACCAGATACATCATCTGCGCCAGCGCCAGCGTGATCATGGCGAAATAAATGCCCTGGCGGCGGATCGCGACGCTGCCGGCGATCGCACCGAGGACGGCGGCAACGCCGGTGCCGAGCAGCACCGCAAATTCAGGATGCCAGCCCCACGACTTCGCCGCATAGGCCGCAAAGTAGCTCGCCCAGCCGAAATAGAGCGCGTGGCCGAACGACACCAGGCCGACATATCCGATCAAGAGGTTGAATGCGCAGGCGAACAGCGCGAAGCACAGCACCTGCATGAGAAACACCGGATAGATGATGAACGGCGCCAGTGTGAAGAACGCCAGCATCACCGCAAACGCGGCGGCAAAGGTCCACGCCGTCTCGCGGCGCGGCAGCAGAGCCTGGGGATCGGCGAGGTTCGCGGTCATGCGCGGCGTCCGAACAGGCCGGCCGGCCGCACCAGCAGCACGACGATCATGATGGCGAAGATCACGGTGTTGGACGCTTCCGGGAAAAACACCTTGGTCAGGCCTTCGACGATACCGAGCACGAAGCCGGTGATGATCGCGCCCATGATCGAACCCATGCCGCCGATCACCACGACCGCGAACACCACGATGATGAGGTCGGACCCCATCTGCGGCGAGACATTGTAGATCGGCGCCGCCATCACGCCGGCCAGCGCCGCAAGCCCGACGCCGAAACCGTAGGTCAGCGTGATCATGCGCGGCACATTGATGCCGAAGGCGCGCACGATGGTCGGATTCTCGGTCGCGGCGCGCAGATACGAACCGAGCCGCGTGCGCTCGATGCCGTACCAGGTGGCGAAGCAAACCACGACCGAGAATGCAACGACCCAGGCGCGGTAGTTCGGCAGGAACATGAAGCCGAGATTGCGACCGCCTTGCAAGGATTCCGGCACCGCATAGGGCTGGCCCGACGACCCGTAGGTGTTGCGGAACAGCCCCTCGATGATCAGCGCCAGACCGAACGTCAGGATCAGGCCGTAGAGGTGATCGAGATTGCGCAGATGCTGCAGGAACAGCCGTTCGATCACCACGCCGAGCGCGCCGATCACGATCGGCGCGATGATCAGCGCCTCCCAATAGCCGATGCCGAGATATTGCAGCAGCAGGTAGGCGGTGAACGCGCCCATCATGTAGAGCGCACCGTGAGCGAAGTTGATGATGTTGAGCATGCCGAAGATCACGGCGAGCCCCAGACTCAACAGCGCATAGAACGAGCCGTTGATCAGTCCGAGCAGCAATTGCCCGAACAGCGCCTGGGACGGAACACCGAAGATCTGGAACATCATACGCTACTGTGAAAAGGCCTCTCCCCGCGATTGCGGGGAAAGGGTGCACATCAGTTGGTAACCAGCGGGCAGTTGCCCTCTTTGAGCGGACGGAAGGCTTCCTCGGCCGGCACGGTAGCCTTGAGAATGTAATCGTCGCCGGGATATTTGGACTCGGCGGGCGACTTCACCTGGAACAGATAGGCCGGGTGGATTTTGCGGCCGTCGGCGCGAATATAGCCCTTGCCGAACAGCGGATCGTCGGTCGGCATTTCTTTCATCTTGGCGACCACCGCCTTGCCGTTGGCCGCACTCTTGAGCGCGGCGACCGCCTTCAGGTAGTGCAAGACCGCCGAGTAAACACCCGCCTGATTCATATTTGGGAATTTGCCCGGCCGCTCGACCTGCCAGCGCTTGGTCCAGGCGCGCGTGGCATCGTTCATGTCCCAGTAGAACGTTTCGGTCAGCACCAATCCCTGAGCGGTCTTCAGGCCGAGCGCTTCGACGTCGGCGATAAAGACCAGCAAACCGGCAAAGTGCTGGCCGCCGGCCGTGATGCCGAATTCGGCGCCTTGCTTGATGGCGTTGACAGTGTCGCCGCCGGCATTGGCGAGCCCGATGATCTTGGCTTTGGACTGCTGGGCCTGGAGCAGGAAAGATGAGAAATCCTGATTGTTCAGTGGATGCGCAACCTCGCCGATCACCTTGCCGCCGTTTGCGGTTACGACAGCGGCGGTGTCGCGCTCGAGCGCGTGACCGAAGGCGTAATCAGAAGTGAGGAAGAACCAAGTATCGCCGCCCGTTTTCACCACCGACTTGCCAGTCGAGTTTGCAAGCATCCAGGTGTCATAGGTCCAATGAATGGTATTGGGCGAGCACTTTGGCCCGGTAAGATCCGAAATTGCCGCGCCGGACACCAGAAACACCTTGTTCTTTTCCCGCGTCACCTCGCTCACTGCGAGCGCGACGCCGGAATTGGGCACATCGACGACGACATCAACATGATCGGTGTCGTACCACTGTCGTGCAATGTTGGAGCCAATATCCGGCTTATTCTGATGATCAGCATTGACGATCTCGACCCTGAGGCCGTGGGCGGCGGGGTTGAAATCCTGCACCGCGAGCTTTGCAGCCGCGATGGACCCCGGACCCGTGGAATCGGCATAAAGGCTAGACATGTCGGTGAGCACGCCGATCTTGACCGAAACATCCTCGGCCAAGGCGGCGGTACTGGCCAGCGCCAGTGCGGCGCCTGCGAACAGTAGTGTGCTTTCAACTTTCATCGTCGACCTCCCTGGAAGGCGTTTTTGTCTCTCTTGGTATCATCAGTTGGTAACTAGCGGACAGTTGCCGTCCTTCATCGGGCGGAACGCTTCTTGCGCCGGAATGGTGGCGCGCAGCTTGTAGTCGTCGCCGGCGTATTTCAATTCGGTCGGCGACTTCACGTCGAACACATAGGCCGGATGAATCTTGCGGCCGTCGGCGCGGATCGTGCCCTTGCCGAACAGCGGATCGTCCGTCGGCATTTCCTTCATCTTGGCGACGACAGCCTTGCCGTCGGCGGCGCTTTTCAGCGCATCGACCGCCTTGAGGTAATGCAGGATTTCCGCATAGACGCCGGCCTGGCTCATGTTCGGGAATTTGCCCGGCATCTCGGCCTGCCAGCGCTTGGTCCAGGCGCGGTTGGTGTCGTTCATGTCCCAGTACCAGGTCTCGGTCAGCACCAGCCCCTGCGCGACCTTTAGCCCAAGCGCCTCGACGTCGGTGATGAACACCAGGAGCCCGGCAAAGTGCTGCCCGCCCGCGACAATACCGAATTCGGCGCCCTGCTTGATCGAGTTCACCGTGTCGCCGCCGGCATTGGCAAGACCGATGATCTTCGCCTTGGAGGCCTGCGCTTGCAGCAGGAACGAGGAGAAATCCTGGTTGTTCAGCGGGACGTTGACGCTGCCCAGCACCTTGCCGCCGGCGGCCTGAACCACCGCCGTGGTGTCGCGTTCAAGCGCGTGGCCGAAGGCATAGTCGGCGGTGAGGAAGAACCAGGTATCGCCACCGGTCTTGACCAGCGCGCCACCGGTGCCGTGGGCGAGCATCCAGGTGTCGTAAGTCCAGTGCACCGTATTCGGCGAGCACTTCGGACCGGTCAGGTCGGAGCTCGCCGCGTTGGAAACCAGAAAGACCTTGTTCTTTTCCCGCGTGACTTCATTGACGGCGAGCGCCACGCCGGAATTGGGCACGTCGACAACCGCGTCGACATGTTCGGTGTCGTACCACTGCCGCGCGATACCGGAGCCGACGTCCGGCTTGTTCTGGTGGTCGCCGACGATGATATCCACTTTCATATTGTGCGCAGCCGGATTGAAGTCTTCGACTGCGAGCTTGGCGGCGGCAACCGAGCCGGGTCCGCCGATGCCGGAATAGACGCTCGACATATCGGTGAGGATGCCGATCTTGACGTTGACGGTTTGGGCGTGCGCCGCGGTCGCAAGCAGCGCGCCGATCGTCAATGCCAAACTCCCTGCGAATTTCATGATCAAACTCCCTGTTTACGGGGCTTTTCACCCGTTAGCCTATCAAACTCCAAGATACTCGTGCAGTTTCCCCATATTGGCCTTTAGTTCAGGGGTCGAGAATTGATCGACGATGCGGCCGTGTTCCATGACGTAGTAACGGTCGGCGACGGTCGCGGCGAAATTGAAATTCTGCTCGACCAGCAGAATGGTGAAGCCCTGTGACTTCAGCGTGCCGATGGTCCGGCCGATCTGCTGGATGATGACGGGGGCGAGACCCTCGGTCGGCTCATCGAGCAATAACAGCCGCGCGCCGGTGCGCAGGATACGGGCGATGGCCAGCATCTGCTGCTCGCCGCCGGAGAGCTTGGTGCCCTGGCTTTTGAGCCGCTCGCGCAGGTTCGGAAACAGCGTGAAGATCCGGTCGAGATCGAGCCCGCCGGGCCGCACTTGCGGCGGCAGCAGCAGGTTCTCCTTCACGTCGAGGCTGGAGAATATCGCCCGCTCCTCGGGGCAGAACGCGATGCCGGCGCGCGCGATGATGTCGGACGGCGACTTGATCAGCTCGCGGCCCTCGAGCCGCACCGATCCGGCGCGCTTGTCGACAATGCCCATGATCGCCTTGAGCGTCGTGGTCTTGCCGACACCGTTGCGGCCGAGCAGCGTTACGACTTCGCCCGGCTGCACGTCGAAACTGACACCGTGAAGAATGTGCGACTCGCCGTACCAGGCTTCGAGATTGTTGATCGCGAGCATCGGATGGTTCTCAGGCAGGTTCTTAGGCATGGCCGGTCCCGAGATAGGCTTCGCGCACCGCCGGATTTTCCGACACCGTCTTGTAATCGCCCTCGGCGAGCACCTGGCCGCGCGTCAGCACGGTGATGCGATCGCACAGATTGGCGACGACGCTGAGATTGTGCTCGACCATGAGCACGGTGCGCTTCTCCGCAAGTGATTTGATCAGCGCACTGATGCGGGCGATGTCGTCGTGACCCATCCCCGCCATCGGCTCGTCGAGCAGCAGCATTTCGGGATCGAGCGCCAGCGTGGTTGCGATTTCCAGAACGCGCTTGCGGCCGTACGGCAATTCGACCGCCAGGACATTGCCAAATGATCCAAGCCCGACGTCATTGATCAGCGCCATGGCACGATCGTCGAGCTGATGCAGCACGCGCTTGGAGCGCCAGAAATCGAACGATCCGCCGCGTTTGCGCTGCAGGGCGATGCGAACGTTCTCGAGCACGGTGAGATGCGGGAACACCGCGGAAATCTGAAACGAGCGCACCAGCCCGAGCCGCGCCACGTCGGCCGGTTGCAGCGTCGTGACATCGCGGCCGTCGAATACGATGCGGCCGCGGGTCGGACTTAAGAATTTGCTGAGAAGATTGAAGACCGTGGTCTTGCCGGCACCGTTCGGACCGATCAGCGCATGAATGCCGCCGCGCACAACTCGCAGATTGACCGAGCGCACCGCAACAAAGCCGGCGAACTCCTTGGTCAGGTCCTCTGTCTCAAGGACATGTTCAGCACTCACACAACGTTCCCCCAAACGCGCGCCATTTTCCGCATGTTTCCATGGAGGCGTAAAGGGGAAACGGCGTCACGCGACATCACGGCGGGCTTCGGCCCTCGCCAGGCGGTTATGGGGTGCACAAATGAAGACCCGCCCGGTGGGGACGAGTCCGGGCGGGTCTAAGAAATCGGCGCCAGCGTCGGGGGGATGCGGGCCGATGACGGCATCGAAAAGGTCCGTCTGCTGTTAGTCAGCGCTTGTACCGAAATGGTTCAAAGCCCGGACTTGCGAAGTTGCGGCAGCCGATAGTTGTATTATAATTGAAATGCTACCAGCTATTGTGTCTGGTCGGGAAGCTCGACCGGCTCCGCCGACGCGACGACCCGTTCGTGCCGCATCCGCGAAACAACTCGGACAAACTCTTCCTTGGCGAGCATCGTCATCGCCAATCGTACCCGGTAGAACCCGCCGGGCCGCGGACCGTCGACCAATGTGGCCTGGTAATTCTCGAGGAACTGGGTGATCTCGGCGGCATTCGCTTCGTGCGCAAAGCGCACCATCGCGTAGGTTCCGTGACCGCGAGCTGCATCGGCCGCAAGATTTTGTGCGACCGGCGACTTGGTCAACACGCTCACCAGCACGGAGGCCTGAACCGCAATCGCCAGGCAGGCAACCGCCGCTCCGATCGCCAGTGTGCGCGGCGAAAAGCTGGCGATGAAAGTCGCGAATCGTCCGGCGACCACACGCGCCGAAGCGCGTTTGCGCGCCGCGAGCGCCTCGTCATCGATTGCCGCCATCAACCGGTCCATGGCGCGCGCCGTCGGCACGCCAAGCAATTCATTCAGGGAAATGGTTTCGGCAAGTTCCTCACGCACCAGTTCGGCCTGCCGCGCCAGACCGGGATCGCTGCGCAGCGCTTCCTCGACCCGTCGCCGGTCGCGGCGCCGCAACGTGCCCGCGGCATACCACGGCAACAAGGCTTCGATCTCGGCAGGTTCGGTATTCTGTTCATGTGTCATTACGGCCACCCTCGATCAATTCCCGCCGTCTTGCACAATTCCCCGAGTTTCTTGCGTGCATAGAACATACGAGTCTTGACCGTGTTTTCCGGAATGCCGACGATCCTGGCTACCTCCTCCACCGATTTCTCGTGGTAGTAGACCAGGTCGATGACCTCCCGATGCTCGGGCGACAATGCAGCCAGGCACTGTCGCAGTTTTTCCCCTTTATCCCGCTTCTCGGTTGCAAGCGCTGGATCGTCCGACGGTTCCTCGATCGTCTCCGCCATTTCGTCGTCGAGACCCTCTTCGCGCCGCTTGCGGAGCATCGAGAGGGCCTTGAAGCGTGCGATTGCGATCAACCATGTCGAAACCGCGCTCCTGCCTTCGAAACGGCCGGCCTGACGCCAGACATCCAAAAACACCTCGCTGATCACGTCCTCCGCCGCCATCTCGTCACGCATGAGGCGGAGAACGAAGCGATAAACCCGCACATGATGCCGGGCAAACAGCACCTGCATCGCGAGTCTGTCGCCGCGCGCGATACGGCCAATCAGCATTTCGTCTGACGGTGCCTGCATCGCTCTAGGTCAGCTCATCCACTTGGTCGCGCGTTCGGGTTGTAGGGTTCAAATAGCCGTGATGCTTTACCGGGGCGTCCCGAAGGGTTGCCGTGGATTTCCCGGAAAATCGTTTATTCTCAGGATCTTGTAAATGCCCCTCGGCAGCCGTGCGGTGGCGGCATGCCGTACCATTGCCCAAATTGCGCGGAAGGCGGCCCCGAGGCAAGCACCATCGGATGCGCTATCGCCGCGTCGCCGGCAGCGTCGCTTCGAGCGGCTTTTCTTCGATCACCAGCATTGCGATGAACGCAACCGCCATGACGACGGCAATGCCGATGAAGACGTGGGTAAAGGTCTCGACCGAAGCGCCGCCGAATATTTGCGACGACGCCGTACCGGCGGCGCCGAGCGGCACATTCGCCAGCACGACCGCGCCAAACACCGCAACCAGAATGGTGCTCATCAGCGTGCGCACGAAATTCATGGTGCCAATCGCCGAGCCCAGGTGATGCAGCGCCACCGTATTTTGCAGCATGACCTGGGTCAGCGGCGCCGTCGGTCCCCACCCAACCCCGATCAGAAACAGGATGATCTGCAGGCGCAAGGGAGTTATGTCGCTTGCCGAATAAGCCAGCGCCAGAATCGAAACGATGGAGAGAACCTGGAAGATATTCGGGAGCAGCTTGTAGCGATTCACATATCCGATGAGCGGACTGGAGAGACCGGCGGTGGCGTTGAGCGTGACCATCAGGATCATCACGCTGGCGCCCGAGGCGGTCGCCGACCAGCCGAGCGCACTTTGCAAATACATCGGCAGAAAGATGTTCAGGCCCATGATCGAGCCCCAGCCGAACGAATGCCCGATCATCGCCAGCCGTGCGCTTGGATCGGCAAGCACGGCGACTGGAATAAGCGGCTCCTGCGCGGTCAGCAATCGCGCCACGAAACCGCCGCCGATGAAAAGCGCGCACGCCAGCAAGGCGATAATCGGGGACGAGAACCAGGGATAACGGACACCACCAAGGTTGAGCGCCAGCATGAAGGATGAACTCGAGGCGATGATCAGCAGCGCACCAAGGAAATCGAGCTGATGCGGCCGATCATAGCGCGGCAAGCGCCGCAACATGGTCAGCGCCAGCGTCACCGCGAGAATGCTGAGCGGAAAGCTCCACAAAAAGATCATCCACCAGACCAGGTGATCGCAGATCCAGCCGCCGAGCAGCGGACCGCAACCGCCGGCCGTGGTGAAGGCTATGGAAAAAAACGCGTAGTATTTTGCGCGTTCCTTCGGCGAGGCGATGTCGCCAAGGATCATTTGCGCGATGGCCGTCAGTCCGCCGCCGCCGCAGCCCTGCACCAGCCGGCCGAAAATCAGCATCAGCATGGATCCCGACGTCGCGGAAACGACACAGCCGCACATGTAGACGCCGAGTGCGATCAGCAGCGCCGCGCGGCGGCCGTGGATGTCGGCGAACTTGCCGTAGAGCGGGGTCAGCGCCGTCGCGGCGATCAGATAGGCGGTGACCAGCCACGGCAGGTTATGCATGTCGTTGAGCGCGCGGCCGATGGTCGGCAGCGATGTCGCCATGATCGATTGATCGACGGAACCGAGAAACACCGGCACCATCATGCTCATGGCGATGATGCGCTTTTCGCTATGGGTGAGAGGGGCGCGCTCAATCGCCGGCGCTGCGGACGCACTTGTTGGCGGCGGCGGCACGCCTTCGCTGACCTTGGCGTCCATCAAGCATCCCCGGAGAAGCTTGATCGTCAATACCGGCAAACCGGCCCGGTGTCATTTGCGGGTGGGCGCATGGCAGGGGCAGCCTGACGCATGGCAGGCTTGTACATGGCAGACTTGGCGCACGGAAGACTTGGCGCACGGCAGACTTGCCCGCGCCAAGCCTCGTCATGTCAAACCATGTTGTGCGGCGCACTCAGCGCTTGCCGACCTTCAGCTTAAGCAGCGCGTCGGCGTTGCCGTGGCAGAATTTTTCCATGTCGGTCGGCGACAGCCAGATCCTGTTGAGGAAGTCACGGCCGTTTTTGTGGGTCGAATAGGGATAGTCGACCGAGAACATGATGTGATCGATGCCGAATGTGGTGAGCGCGGCATAGAGCGGCGGTTCATTGAAGATGCCGCTGGTCGTGATCCAGACCTGATCGAGAACGGTCTGCGGTACCGTGCGCTTCAAGTGTCCGATATCGCCCGAGAACACCTGGCTCGCGCGATCCAGCATCATCGGCAGCATCTCGCCCATGTGGCCGATGATGAGCTTGAGCTTCGGATGCTTGTCGAGCGTTCCGGCAACCACCATGCGCAGGACGTGCACGGCCACTTCCGAGTGCCAGCCCCAACCGGCGGTCTCCAGCACGCGCCCGGCACCTTCCGGCAGCCCGGAGAAATAGGCCTCGCGCACCGCAGCCGGCGGAATGTGCGGATGGATGTAGATCGGGACGTCGAGCTGCGCGGCGGTCGCGAGAATGCCGTCATAGCTCGCGTGATCGAGAAACCGGCCGTCGATCGTGCCGTTGACCATGGCGCCGACAAAGCCGAGGTCCTTGACCGCCCGCGTCAGTTCCTTCGCGGCGGCGTCGGGGCTCAGCATCGGCAGCGAGGCAAAGCCGGCAAAGCGGTCCGGATATTTCGCGCAGGCCGCGGCGAGGTGATCGTTGATCTCGCGCGCCATGTCGATGCCACCCTGCCCCGGCACCAGATCGGGGCCTGGACCGCTGGTCGAAAGCACTTCGACGTCGATGCCGGCCTCATCCATCGACTTCAGGCGCTTCTCGCCCAGATCGGGCAGCAACGCCAGCGGATTGGGTACATCCGGCCGCGGGGCACGTGGCTTGTAGCCGCGCCGCGCCTGGGTCTCCTTGTCGACGCGGCCCGACACCGCGGGAACTGAAAAATGCTCTTCAATAGCGACGGTACGCATGTGGCGTTTCTCTCCATTCGGGCACGATCCGGCATCGGTCTCGCAACAGATCGTGCCGCATCAAAAGGTGGGCGGCAGGGTTGTTGCATCGTTATTGCCATCCATCAAGCAGGTAGACTACGGTTGCCGGTATCGGCCCCGGTGCGCTGAGCGCGCACCAGATGTCTGGAATGCGCTTCCGGAGCAGCCGGTTTCTGCAGCAATTCACCCAACCGCCCGCGCGGCTTCGCCGCGGCGTGCATCTGTTGAAGGACAGCCATGAGACTCAGCGCACGCAATCAGATCAAAGGCAAAATTCTTGAAGTTAAAAAAGGCGCCACCACGTCGCACGTCCGCGTCGAAATCGGGCCCGGACAAGTCATCACATCTTCAATCACCAACGAAGCGGTAGACGAACTCGGGCTGAAGGCCGGTGGCGCCGCGACGGTCGTGATCAAGGCGTCGGATGTGATGATCGCAATCGACTGAGGCGTCAGCCATGAAAGCCACGGCCACCATTCTCGCGGCCTGCGCGATCGCAACACCCTGTCTCGCGCAGGAGCCCGTCGGGTGCGACAAGTTCAAATGGCCGCTCGACAAGGAGCGTGCCACGCTCACCGGCACAGATTTGCCCAGGCTCAAGTCGGGCGACGCGGCGACGTTCCCGATTCCGTTCGGTGCAACGCTTGCACTCGCGTCGTTCAACGGCGTGAAACTCCCCGTTGCCCCGGAACGCACACCGAAAGATTCGAACTCGTTTGCCGGCTACATCGCTGTGGTGGCGCCTGCCAAGGCAGGAACCTACAAGATCACACTGTCCGCCGAAGGATGGATCGACGTTGTGCAAAACGGAGCCGAGGTCAAATCGGGCGCGTTCAGTGGCGCTCTTGGCTGTGAGGGCATCCGCAAAAGCGTGAAGTTCGATTTGGCGCAGGCACCGTTCACGCTCGAACTGAGCAGCGTCAAAAGCGGTACAATCAATCTCACCATCAGCGGAGATTGATCGCGCCGACGGTAATGAATCTAGTGCTTCTTCAGCGTGTTGGCGACTTTGTAGCTCGCCTGCGTGTTCTTCTTGATGTCGTCGAGCGACACGTCGGGTGCAAGCTCGATCAGTGTCAGCCCGCCGCCTCCGGCGCGGTCGACGGCAAACACGCCGAGATCGGTGATCACCATATCGATGACGCCGGCGCCGGTCAGCGGCAGATTGCACCGATGCAGCAGCTTCGACTCGCCTTTGGCCGAGTGCTCCATCACCACGACGACTTTCTTGACGCCGCCGACAAGGTCCATGGCGCCGCCCATGCCCTTCACCAGCTTGCCGGGGATCATCCAGTTGGCGATGTCGCCGTTCTCAGCCACCTGCATGGCGCCGAGGATGGCGATGTTGATATGGCCGCCGCGGATCATGGCGAAGGAATCCGCGGAGTTGAAATAGCTGGTCGTCGGCAGCTCGGTTACCGTCTGCTTGCCGGCGTTAATCAGGTCGGGATCTTCATCGCCCTCGAACGGGAAAGGCCCGGTGCCGAGCATGCCGTTCTCGGATTGCAACTGAACGCTCATCCCCTTCGGGATGTAATTCGACACCAGCGTCGGAATGCCGATGCCGAGATTGACGTAGAAACCGTCCTGCAATTCCTGCGCGGCGCGCTCCGCCATCTGCTCGCGGGTCCAGGGCATGACCGTTCCTTTCAAGCTCGCTTGCGCACGGTGCGCTGCTCGATGTGCTTCGTCGCATCCGGCACATGAATGATACGCTGAACGAAAATTCCCGGCGTGATGATGTGATCCGGATCGATGTTGCCCGGCTCCACCAGCTTCTCGACTTCGGCCACCGTCACTTTGCCCGCCGTCGCCATCGGCGGATTAAAATTCCGCGCCGTCTTGCGGTAGACCAGATTGCCCTCGGTATCGGCGAGCCAGGCGTGGACGATCGACAGGTCGGCCACCAGCCCGCGCTCCATCACGTAGCGCTGGCCGTCGAATTCCTGCTCCGGCTTGCCTTCGGCGATCATGGTACCGACGCCGGTCTTGGTGAAAAACGCCGGAATGCCGGCGCCGCCGGCGCGGATGCGCTCCGCAAGCGTGCCCTGCGGATTGAACTCGATCTCGAGTTCGCCCGCGAGGTACTGGTTCATGAAAGTCTTGTTCTCGCCAACGTAGGACGAGATCATCTTCTTGATTTGCTTGGTATCGAGCAGCAGTCCAAGCCCCTTACCGTCAGTCCCGCAATTATTGGAGACGATGGTCAGGTTTTTGACCCCGGATTCACGGATCGCGAAGATCAAGGTTTCGGGGATGCCGGAGAGGCCGAAGCCTCCTGCCATGATGGTCATGCCATCCTTCAGCAACCCGGCCAACGCGGATTTTGCATCCGCATAGACCTTGTTCATGCACTTCGCTCCATTTCTCCCGGCTGGGTGAACTTACGCATAACGGGACGGGTAAAAAGGTCAACCCGGAAGGAAATCATTGCGACTTCGCACTGGTCGGCCAGCTGCTGAGCGGCGACGGCAGATTGTCGTGCGGATAGTAAGTCCAGAACACAAAGGCGCCGGCAAACAAGATCGCCGTGATGATCGCGGCGGCGAATTTGTTGCGAAAGGAGATCAGATTGCCGAGCAGCGCGGCGACGAAAGCAAACAGCGCCAGTACCCCGACGTAAGGCCAATATACCGCAGAAAGATCAATAGGCATTGCGCACTCCTCACCGCCCCCTTCAGCCCCAGCGCGGCCATTGTAGCCGAGCTTCATCCTGCGCGCGACCACCGCGCAGATGCAATCACCAACGTACATGACGGCTAACCATACTTGGCGGCCGGCCCGAGCGGGCGATATAACGCCGTCGCCACGCCCTCCGAGTTCCGGTACCTCAACAACATGACAAATCTGCTGATCCTCCTGACGCTGACGCCGGAGCTGAACAACCAGTACCGCGACCGCCTCAAGGCAAAATTTCCCGAGCTGAACGTCAATCTGGTGGATCATCATTCCAAGGTCGGACCGTATATCGCCGCCGCCGACATTTTGCTGACCTTCGCGCCGCGGCTGTCGGACGACGTCCTGCGCGCCGGCACCAGCCTGAAATGGGTCCAGGCGCTCGGCACCGGAGTCGACAACCTGATCGACCGCCCGGTGCTGCGCAAAGACATTATCGTCACCAACGTTCACGGCATCCACGGACCGCCCGTGTCGGAGGCGGCGATCGCCTCGATGCTGGCGCTGGCCCGCGACATCCCGCGCGCGCTGCGCGCGCAGGGCGAGCGCGAGTGGGCGCGCTTCCCGGCGCAGCTCCTGCACAACAAGACCGTTGGCATTTTCGGCATCGGCGCCATCGCCGAAGAGCTCGCGCCGAAGTGCAAGGCTTTCGGCATGCGCGTGGTCGGCGTGAGTTCGTCGCCGCGCGATGTCGCCGGCTTCGACCGGATGTATGCGAGCGCCGATCTCGCCGCAGCCGCCGCCGAGCTCGATTTCCTGGTGCTGCTGACCCCGCTGACCGACAAGACCCGCAACAGCGTCGATGCCAAAGTGTTCGCCGCGATGAAGCCGAAGAGCTTCCTGATCAACCTCGCCCGCGGCGGCGTGGTCGATGAGACCGCGCTGGTCGATGCGCTGCGCACAAAACGGCTGGCCGGCGCCGCCCTCGACGTCTTCAACGAAGAGCCGCTGCCGCGTGATCATCCGTTCTGGGAGATGAAGAACGTCATCATCACCACCCATCAGGGCGGCTTTTGCGACGTCTATATCGATCACGCATTGCCGACCGTCGAAACCAACATGCGATGCTTTCTTTCCGGCAATATCGGCGGCATGATCAATGTCGTGCCGCACTAGCTAAAAAAGGACTTTGCGCTATGGAGCTTTCTGAACGCCTGCAAACGCCGATTTCGACGGCGGAACTGGAACGCCGCTGGAAAGCTGTGCGCGCCGCCATGGAGCGCGACAAGATCGACGTGCTGTTGATGCAGAACAACAGCGATCAGATGGGCGGCTACGTGAAATATTTCACCGACCTGCCCGCCACCAACGGTTACCCGATGACGCTGGTGTTTCCGCGCGACGATTTGATGACGATGGTGACCCAGGGTCCGTTCGGCGGGGTCAACGAACTCAACGGCAAAAGCGACGGCACGCGCCGCGGGGTCAAGACCTGGTACACAACGCCGAGCTATTCGTCCTGCTACTACACTGCGCCCTACGATCCCGAACTCGCGGCCAAGGCGCTGGCGCCTTACGCAGGCGGCACCATCGGCCTCGTCGGCACCTATCAGATGTCGTTTGCGGTCGTGGATTATCTGCAGAAGGGGCGCTTCTCGAACACCAAGTTCGTCGATGCCTCCGACCTCGTTGACCGTATCAAGGTCATCAAAAGCCCGGAGGAAAAAGAACTGGTGAAGCTCGCCGCCGCAATGCAGGACGGTGCAATGCGCGCCGCCTTTGACGCGGTGGAGCCCGGCATGCGCGACCGCGACGTCGCCGCCATCGCGCAATGCTACAGTCAGCGCAACGGCAGCGAGCACGGCATCTACCTCTGTGCTTCGATGCCGATGGGCAAGCCGGCGCAATTTGCCGCGCGCCACTATCAGAACCGCGTCATCCAGAAAGGCGACGCCGTTGCCCTCCTGGTCGAGGATGCCGGCCCCGGCGGCATGTACACCGAGCTCGGCCGCACCTGTGTTGTGGGAAAAGCATCGCAGGAGATGAAAGACGAATACGCCTTCGCGCTTGAGGCCCGCAAATACAACTTGAGCCTGCTCAAGCCGGGCGCGGCGTGCAAGGACGTCTTCGCGGCCTATAACGACTTCATGCGCAAGAACGGCCGGCCGGAGGAAAAGCGTTTGCATTGCCACGGCCAAGGCTACGATCTGGTCGAACGCCCGCTCATTCGCAACGACGAGCCGATGAATATCGAAGTCGACATGAACATCGTCGTGCATCCGACTTATTTCAAAGACGGCATGCTGTCGTGGTACTGCGACAACTACCTGATCGGTCCGAGCGGCCCCGGCGAGCGTCTGCACCATTTCCCGGAACAGTTGACCGAACTCGGTTAGCCTTTTCCGCATAAGCGGCATTGCGTCGAACGGTCCGGTTGACGCCGTTACGCGACCAATGCAGCACTGCGGCAACGGAGGAAATGCCTATGAAGACGAGACTTGCCGCGGCGCTGGCCGCGGCCGTGCTTGCATTCACCGCGACTGCGCAAGCCGACGATTTCCCCAGCCACTCCCTGACCATGGTCATCCCGTTCGCTGCCGGCGGACCGACAGACGTACTGGGCCGCCTCGTGGCCGGACGCATGAGCGAAATCCTCGGCCAGACCGTGATCGTCGAGAACGTCAACGGCGCCGGCGGCCAGACCGGATCGCTGCGCGTCGCCAATGCAACGCCGGACGGCTATGAATTCGTGCTCGCCACCGTCGGCACGCACGCACAGGGCCAGACGCTTTATCAGCACCCGCTGTACAACGCCGTCACCGACTTCACGCCGGTCATCCTGATCGCCAACGTGCCGCTGGTGCTGGTGGCACGCAAGGATCTGCCGGTCAGCAACTTCAAGGAGTTCGTCTCCTACGTCAAAGAGAACCAGGCGAAGATGCAGTTCGGATCGGCCGGCACCGGCTCGGCGACGCACCTCGGCTGCCTGCTGATGGACTATCTGCTCAAGGTCAATGTCACCCACGTGCCCTATCGTGGCTCGGGCCCGGCGATGCAGGACCTCCAGGGCGGCCGCATCGACTACCTGTGCGATGTGATGACGACCGCGAAGCCGCCAATCGACAGCGGCGCGGTCAAGGGTCTCGCGGTGTTCGACGCGCGACGGTCCCCGGCCCTGCCCAATATTCCCACTGCCGTGGAACAAGGCACGCCCGACCTGATCGCCTATACCTGGAATGCGATCTTCCTGCCGAAGAATGCGCCGCCGGATATCGTCAAGAAGCTGCACGACGCCACGCTCGCGGCCATGCATACGCCCGCAGTGCGCGACAGGCTCAGTGGATTGGGAGCGGAAATCGTCACCGACGAGCAGGCAACGCCGAAATATCTCGGCGATCTCGTCAAAAGCGAAATCGCCAAATGGGCGGTGCCGATCAAGGCCAGCGGCGTCACCGTGGAATAACGCCTCCCCCAACCGGCCTACCGGCTGGCTTTCCGGTTCCATCCGGCGAGCGGCGGCCAATCCCGCCGCTTTTCGTCCCTGCTTTGCGCGAAAAAATCCGCAATCGCGTCACCCTAAGGCCACGCGGCCTGTGCCGTAATGACGTCGGGGAGCTTCATCCAGTCGATGGAGAAAAGTGATGTTGCGTATCCGCGTAATCACTGCTGGCGCGATGGTGCTGATGATGGCAGGCGCCGCCGCGGCACAGTCCGCCGCGGCACAGTCCGATGATGTGTCCGGCACTGCGGCACCGGGGAAGCCGGTTTCCTTGCTGCAGATTCTCTTGAAGCCTGCGAGCAGTCAGCCGGCGCAGGACGACCCAGCCGTACAAGCTGAGAGTGAGCCGGCGCAGGCGCAGCCGGCAGAGCACAACGGCTACAGGAAAGTCGCACACCGGCACAGATCGGCGCGGAAATACGTGCATCGGAAAGCTCACGACGAAGACACCGCCGCCGCGCCGCCGGCATCGGACACCGCGGCCCCAACCGTTGCACCGGCGTCCGATGCTACGGCGAACACACAAGCCGCACCCGATCAATCGAACATGAGCGCCCTGGTCGTTGACGGCCACACGGTGCAGGTCGCCTCGCCCGACCAGGTCAACATGATGGATATGGCTGCCGGCGAGACACCAGCGGCAGATCCGCAACCGGCCTTGGCCGCACCGGCACAGGACATAACGGCTGCGCAGCCATCCGATGCGGTTGCGGTCCCCGCTCCGGCACAAGATCAGCCGGCAGCGCTCGATCAAACACCGGAGACCGCTCCGGCCGTTGTTGCAACGGAATCGGTCGTGCAACAGGACGATGGCAGCAATAACAGCAACAGCCGCGATCTTTGGTACGAGAAGCTTCTGGCGACGCTGAGCGGCGCGTTCGTCGCCGCATCGGTCGCCTGGCTTCTGATCGGCTCGGCGCCGCCGCGCCGTGACAGCCGCGAGCCGATGCTGACTTACGAAACCGAACGCATGACGCGTTGAGCGTCGCCCTCGCCTTTCGCCTTCAGCGTCTTGAACAGGTCGAAGGCGTCCTTGGGCTTCATGTTCTTGTGCACGACAGCGCCGACGGCGGCGATCATCGCCTGCGGCGCGTCGGACTGGAAAATGTTGCGGCCCATATCAACTCCCGCCGCGCCCTGCTGCACGGCGTTGTAGGCCATGGTCAGCGCGTCGAGTTCCGGCAGCTTCTTGCCGCCGGCCATCACGATCGGCACCGGACACGACGCGGTGACAGTCTCGAAGCCTTCGTCGACGTAATAGGTCTTGACGTATTGCGCGCCAAGCTCGGCGATGATGCGGCAGGCGAGCCGGAAATATTTGGCGTCGCGCACCATGGCCTTGCCGACCGCGGTGATGCCCATCACCGGAATGCCGACGCGCAAACCGGCATCGACCAGCTTGGTCATGTTGTGCACCGAGCGCGTCTCATGCTCGCCGCCGATGAACACCTGAATGCCGACGCCGGCCGCATTGAGCCGCATCGCGTCGTCCATATCCATGGCGATCTGCTCGTCGGACAGCTCTTCGCGCAGGATGCTCGGGCCGCCGCTGGCGCGCAGCACCATCGGCTTCTGGCTCTCCGCGGGGATGACACTGCGCAGAATGCCGCGCGTGCAGAACAGCGCGTCGCAGTTCGGCAACAGCGGCACGATGGAAAGATCGATGCGCTCGAGGCCGGTGGTCGGGCCCTGGAAGTAGCCGTGATCAACGGCGAGCATCACGGTGCGGCCGGAAACCGGATCGAATACCCGCGCCATGCGGTTCTTCATGCCCCAGTCGAGCTGGTGCGTGCCTTTGAGAAAAAAGCCCGGCGTCTGTTGCGGCTGGTCGACCGAGTAGCGTTCGCCTTCCTTGTCGGCTTCCGGCATGGGCGTCGTCCTAGTGAAATGGATTGGCAGACGTATGCGTCATCGCCCTCACGCAAAGCAAGGGCGGTCACCGAAAAACCAAGCGTAGCCTAACCGTGGAACGGCGTTTAATTCCGTGCGAGCTGTCTGCAGCCGTTGAAGTGCGCGGTTAACGCTGGGCCTGGTGTTTGCGGTGCTTGCGGCTTGCTGCCGCCGCGGGCGCAGAGGGGCCGCTGCCGTAAGGATTGACGTTACAGGAGCCCTTATTGCCTGCGATCACGTTCGGATAGCACTCCTCGAAGCTGCGATAGACGCACTCCCAGGAGACCCCGCCGTCGCCATAGTCGATGATTGCGCACCATGGCGCATTGCCGCCGGAGGCGCGGCTGGGGGCCGCAGCGGCGCTCATGGTTACCGCCAGGGCCGCCGTCACAAACAGCAATTTTGAAACCCGGGATTCAAGCACGGTGCTTCTCCGTTTTGCGTCGTTACTCTGGGCGTAGAGAGACAAACCCCGGTGCTTTGCGAATCTTTCCCCCGCCTCACGCGGGTGGCCAGCCTGAACTCCGACTAGTCCCCCGAGCGTTGCCTCAGCCATCCCAATAGTCTCTTGGCAATGTTCCTGTTATGTTCTAGTATACACGATAAGAACATACAGCGAACATACATACCCTTATACAACGCCGAGAGATACACAAGTGACTGTTTTATCTAAATTTTCTGTCACTGGCCATCGCGCTGCCATTCTCGGTGAATTACGCCGCCTGTTGCCGTGCCTGGAGGGGTTCGAAAGGCCGCTGCCGTGCGGTCTGCCATTCGGTCTTGCCGCCCTCGATTCCCATCTGCCGGAGGGTGGTCTGACCTGCGGTGGCCTGCATGAAATCGTGCCCGAAACAGAGGGTGCGGCCGCATCGGCTTTCGGGTTCGTCGCGGCAGTGCTCGGTCGTCTGCCAAAAGCCCGCCCTTTGGTTTGGGTCACACCGGCTTATGGCTACCGCCCACAGGGGCGCCACGTTTTTGGCCGGCTTCACGGTCACGGCTTCAACGCGCTTGGACTCGATCCAGGCCGGCTGATCCTGGTCGAAACCGCGCAACGCAAAGAGACCTTGTGGGCGATCGAGGAAGCGCTGCACTCGACAGCCCCGGCTGCCGTCATCGGCGCCATCGACAAGCTCGATCTCCGAACCAGCCAGCGTTTGCAGCTCGCCGCCACCGATACCGGATTGCCGCTCTTTTTGCTGCGGCCGGCGCCGACGCTGGAATCCAGCGCCGCGGCGACACGCTGGCGGATCGGCACCGCGGAAGCCGCACGCGACCGCTTCGGGCTCATCGTGCGCCCGCGCTGGCATCTGCATCTCGAACGCTGTCGTAACGGACGGCCTGGTCAATGGGTGGTGGAGTACGATCATGTCGCGCATTGTTTCAGTTTATCTGCCGCGATGGCCGATCCTTCGCATGCTCGCAGCACAGGCGAAGAGCCGCTGCGAACAGCCCGTTGCGCCTGACGAACCGTTCGTCCTTATCGTTGCGGCAAGCGGCGGCCCGCGCATCTCCGCCATGAACGAAGCGGCAGAGGACCTGGGCCTTGCCATCGGCGAACCGCTGGCCGATGCGCGCGCGAAAGCCGGGTTTCTGCAAGTGCGCGCCGCCGAGCCCACGGCCGACGACCTCGCCCTGCAAAAACTGGCCTTGTGGGCGACGCGCTACACGCCGACCGCGTCGCCATGGGGTGAGGACAACGGCGCCGACGGATTTTTCCTCGACATCGAAGGTTCGGCGCATTTGTTCGGCGGCGAGGAAAAACTGATCGCCGACCTTGCCGCACGGCTTGAAAAGAATTTCCGCCTGCCGACGCGCATTGCCGTTGCCGATACGCCCGGTACGGCATGGGCGCTGTCGCATTACCACCAGGCATCGTTGTCCGTTTTGCCGCCGTGCCAGGGAGCCACGGCGCTCGCGCCGTTGCCGATCGCAGGTTTGCGGCTCACGCCGCATACCCGCGCCACGCTGCGCCGGCTTGGCTTCAAGACCATCGGCGCGCTGCTCGACAAGCCGCGCGCGCCGTTCGCCGCGCGATTTCCTGCCGAACTGCTGCGCCGTGTCGATCAGGCGCTCGGCCGCATCGACGAGCCGCTCGTGCCCGTCATCGCGCCGCCGGTCTATCATTCATTGCGTTATCTGCTGGAGCCAATCTTCACCCAACAGGCGATCGTCGCCCACGCCGACCGTCTCATGCAGACGCTCGGTCAGGTGCTTGCCCGTGACGGCGCCGGTGCCCGCAGCTTGCGGCTGTCACTTTATAATGTCGACGGTGCGGTCGAGATCGTCGACATCGGACTGACGCAGCCGACACGCGACGCTGCCCATGTGACGCGGCTCATCAACCTGAAGCTCGAGGCGTTTGCCGGGACCCATGACGCCGGTTTCGGTTTCGAGGCTGTTGGCCTGGCCGTGACTTGTGCCGAGCCGATGCCGGAGCGGCAGACGGAATTTGCCGCCACGGCCGCGGATGACGCCAATACGGAGCGCTGCGCGGCTTTGATCGATGCCTTGCGCCAGCGGCTCGGACCGCAAAGCGTGCGCTGTTTCAAACCGGTCGCCAGTCATTTACCCGAACGCGCGGAAATCCTGCCGCCGCTGACCGGCGCAACCGCCGCATGGCCGGCCCCGGAGCAGGCCCGCCCGCTGCTGCTGCTGCCTCATGCCGAGCCGGCCGAAGACGTGCTGGCGCTCATTCCCGAAGGGCCGCCGCGGCGCTTTCGCTGGCGCGGCATCACGCACGAGATCAAAGGCGCGGAAGGACCGGAGCGCATCGCCGGCGAATGGTGGCGGCAGCGCGTGCAGCAGCCGACGCGCGATTACTACCTCGTCGAGGATTCCGACGGCCAGCGCTTCTGGCTTTATCGCGAAGGCATCCTTGGCCGCGAAACGGCGGATGCGCGCTGGTTCGTGCACGGGCTGTTTGCGTGAGTGGCGCCGATGACTGGGTATGCCGAACTGGCCGTCACCACCAACTTCTCCTTCCTGCGCGGCGTCTCGCATCCGCAGGAAATGGTGGCGCAGGCGCAAGCGCTTGGGCTTGCCGCCATCGGCATTGCCGACCGCAATTCCTTCGCCGGCGTCGTGCGGGCCTATGCCGAGGCCAAAAAGCGGAACATCAAACTTTTGGTCGGAACGCGGCTTGTCACCGTCGATGGATTCGAGGTTCTGACCTATCCGACGGATCGTGAAGCTTATGGGCGGCTCTGCCGGCTGCTCACTTCCAGCAATCAAAGAGCCAAAAAGGTTGGCAAAGGCGAATGTCGTCTGACCTTCGACGATATTCTTTCCGCAAACGAAGGCCAGATTTTTATCGTCCTGCCGCCGCCAAAGCTGGTCGACCGTCGTTTTGGCGAACGTCTCGCCACCCTGGCCCGCACCGCACCCGGCCGCACCTTTCTCGGCGGCGTTCACTATCATCGCGGCGACGAACCGCGGCGGCTTGCCGTGCTGGACGAGTTGGGCGAACGCGCCGGCGCGCCGCTCGTCGCCATCAACGACGTTTCCTATCACGCGCCGGAACGCCGCCCGCTCGCCGACGTCGTTACCTGCATCCGCGAGAAATGCACCATCGCCGCGGCCGGCTTCCGGCTCACCATCAATGCCGAACGTCATCTCAAGCCGCCGGAAGAAATGGCGCGGCTGTTCCGGAAATTTCCGGATGCCATCGCCCGCACGATCCAAATCGCCGGCGCCTGCACGTTCTCGCTCGGCGAGTTGAAATACGAATATCCCGACGAACCGGTGCCGCCGGACAAAACCCCGCAGCAGCACCTCGAAGACCTGACCTGGGCCGGCGCCGCGGAGCGTTATCCGAAAGACCGGTTCCCGTACGGCATTCCGGCCGACGTCAAAAAACGGCTGACGGACGAGTTGGCGCTTATCGCCACGCTCGACTACGCCCGTTACTTCCTCACCGTTCACGACGTCGTCGCCCATGCCCGCAAGGAACTGAAAATCCTCTGCCAGGGCCGCGGCTCTGCCGCCAACAGCGCGGTTTGCTATTGCCTCGGCATTACCGAGGTCAATCCGAACGAGAGCAAGCTGCTGTTCGCCCGTTTTATTTCCGCGAACCGCAACGAGCCGCCGGATATCGACGTCGATTTTGAGCATGAGCGGCGCGAAGACGTCATCCAGTACATCTATGATCGCTACGGCCGGCATCGCGCGGCGATTTGCGCAACCGTCATTCATTACCGCTCCCGCCGCGCGATCCGGGATGTCGGCAAGGCCATGGGATTGACGGAGGACGTCACCGCGGCGCTGGCAAAGACCATCTGGGGTCACGGTGACGAACTGCCGGACGATTACATTCGTCAGGCCGGACTCGATCCGGCCAACCCGGAGATCCGGCAGGCCGTCGCACTGGCGAACGCGATCACCGGCTTTCCGCGCCATCTGTCCCAGCATGTCGGCGGCTTCGTCCTCACCCGCGGCCGGCTCGATGAAACCGTACCGATCGGCAACGCCGCCATGGACGAGCGCACCTTCATCGAATGGGACAAGGACGATATCGACACGCTCGGCTTGATGAAGGTCGATGTGCTTGCGCTCGGCATGCTGAGCTGCCTGCGTCGCGGGCTCGATCTTCTGAAAACGAACTACGGCAGGGATTTAACGCTGGCGACCATTCCGCAGGACGGAACGGAAGATGCCGGCAAAGTCTACGAGATGCTGTCGCGCGCCAATTCCATCGGCGTATTCCAGGTCGAGAGCCGGGCGCAGATGTCGATGCTGCCGCGGCTCAAGCCGGAATGCTTCTACGATCTCGTCATCGAAGTCGCGATCGTGCGGCCGGGGCCGATCCAGGGCGACATGGTGCATCCTTATCTGCGGCGGCGGGACAGGATCGATCCCGAACATTATCCGTCGCCCGATCCCGCGGAAGGTCCCGCCGACGAACTGGAAAATGTCCTGAAGAGAACTCTCGGCGTTCCGCTGTTTCAGGAGCAGGCGATGCAGATCGCCATCGACGCGGCAAAATTCACGCCGGATGAAGCCGACGGCCTGCGCCGCGCCATGGCGACCTTCCGTCATAACGGCACGGTGCATCGCTTCGAGGACAAGTTCATCAACGGCATGGTGCGTCGCGGTTATGACCGCGCTTTTGCCGAACGCTGCTTCAAACAGATCGAAGGCTTCGGCGAATACGGCTTTCCGGAAAGTCACGCCGCGAGTTTCGCGCTGCTGGTCTACGCCTCGGCGTGGATCAAATGCCACTATCCGGAGGTGTTCTGCGCCGCCATCCTCAACAGCCAGCCGATGGGTTTTTATCAGCCGGCGCAGCTTGTGCGCGATGCGCGGGCGCACGGTGTCGAAGTCCGCCCGGCCGACGTCAATTTCAGCGATTGGGATTGCACGCTGGAGCCCACTGCCGCAGGACGGCACGCCGTGCGGCTCGGCTTTCGCCTCATCAACGGGCTTTCGGAAAAAGAATTCGAAACATTCGTTGCGGCGCGCGGTAACGGATTCTCTTCCATCGAACGGCTCGCCACGATTGCCGGCGTGTCACGCTTCACCATCGGACGGCTCGCCGAAGCCGATGCGTTCCGGTCATTGGGGCTCGACCGGCGCGCCGCCTTGTGGGCGGCGCAGCGGCTTGACGTGATCGGGATCAGCACCGCGCGGCGCACCGCCAATACCAAAATCGAAAATCCACTGCCGCTGCTTGCGCCGCATTTGAGCGACGAATTGTTCACCGAAGAACCCGTCATGCTGCCGGACATGCCGCTCGCCGAGCATGTCGTCGAGGATTATGTCGCAACCGGCCTGTCGCTGAAGGCGCATCCCGTCAGGTTTTTCCGCAACCGCCTCGCTGCGCTTGGCGCCATACACAATATTGAGCTGGGCAGCGACGCTTTACCGCAGGACTCGACGGTCACTGTCGCCGGACTGGTGCTGATCCGGCAGCGGCCAGGCACGGCAAAAGGGGTCGTATTCCTGACGATCGAAGATGAAACCGGTCCCGCCAACATCATCGTCTGGCCGAAAGTCTTTGCAGGCAATCGCCGAACCGTAATGACGGCGCGTTTCCTCGCCGTGCGCGGCCGCCTGCAACGCGTGGGCCTTGTTATTCATATCGTTGCCGACAGTTTCGTCGATCTGTCCGCGCATCTGCCCTGGCTGCGCGAGGGCGGCGATCTGTTTTCGCCCAAATTCTCCGGCGGACCGCTTCCAGGCAGCGATAGCTTGCCGCTCAAGAGCCGGGATTTTCATTGATCTTCGAGTGGGTACTCAAACGCCGCTATTGGCGGCCCGGCCGCGCAAATCATGGGCATGGCCAGTCCAATGAGCCGGGAACCTTCTGACTTTTAAGTACTATGCCGAGGAAGGCACGGCTTCCACCTTCAACACCGCGTCTTACAACCGTAAGAAGAATACGCGGGAGCTATGCCATTAGACATGCCAGTTGCGCGTAAGCTCGCCCCCATATATCGTTTAGGTCCTGTCAAAAGCAGAGACAGTCCCAGCGCGAGGACCGCGCGCTGATAATGGGAGCGACGAGAGGCCGCGACACCGCGTCGCTGCGGGAATTTTCGGCTTTTATTATAGTTCCTCGTCCCCGGATAAAGGGAACGAGAAGCAGAAGCAATGGCCCCAGACATGGCCGGGAGGAATTAGGGTGGAGCCTTCCCACAGCGTTCTCCGCAACCTCGTGCGCAAGCGCGATTTCTATGCGGGCGGCTTGATGGTGTTGCTCGGCTTGGGTGTCGCGCTCAAGGGCACGACGTACCGCGCCGGCACGCTCATGCACATGGGACCCGGATTTCTGCCGACTGCGCTCGGCATCATCCTGGTTTTGATCGGCATCGCCATCGCGGCTGTTGCGCTTTCGCCGGCGGACAATGACGAGGACCAAAGCATCCTGCCGGAACATCCGCAGTGGTGGGCGTGGCTTTGCATCCTTCTAAGCCCGGTCTTTTTTATCTTCTTCGGACGCTATTTCGGGATGATCCCGGGCACTTTCATGTGCGTCTTTATCGCCGCACTTGGTGACAAGGGCGCGACGCTGCGCAGTACGATTATCCTCTCGGCCGTAGTGACCATCTTTGGCGTCGGGCTGTTCTCATACTTCCTGCAAGTGCCAATGCCGATACTCACCTGGAGAGGTGGCCTGTGATTTGGACCGCACTTCACGATCTTTGGTACGGCTTCGGCGTCGCGCTCGAACCGCACAATCTGATGTGGTGCTTTGTCGGCGTTCTGGTCGGCAACATGGTCGGCGTGCTGCCGGGCATGGGCCCGCTCGCCACCATCTCGATCCTGCTGCCGCTGACCTTCGGCATGAAGCCGGTCGGCGCCATCCTGATGCTGGGCGGCGTCATGTACGGCGCCCAGTACGGCGGCGCGATCTGCTCGATCCTTTTGAACTTGCCATGTCATCCGCCGCACGCGGTGACCTGCCTCGACGGCTTCCCGATGACCAAGCAAGGGCGCGGCGGTGTCGCGCTCGGCCTCACGGTTATCGCGTCATTCGTCGGCGCATCGTGGGGCATCACCGAAATGATCTTCCTGTCGCCGCTGCTGGTGAGAGCGGCGCTGCAGTTCGGTCCCGCCGAAGTGTGCTCGCTGATGCTGCTCGGCCTGTTGGCCGGTTCGACGCTGGCGCGCGGTTCGCCGCTCAAAGGCGTGGCGATGACAGTCGTGGGGCTGTTCCTCGGCTCGGTCGGCACCGACCTTGAAACCGGTTCGGAACGCTACACCTTCGGCCTGACCGAGCTCGACGACGGCATCGAACTGATCGCGCTCGCGCTCGGGCTGTTCGGCCTCGCCGAATTCATGTCGAGCGTCAATCAGGTCGCGCCGATCAACACCAAATACACCCATGTCGGCTTCAAGGACATGCGGCCGACCAAGAAGGACCTCAAGCAGGCGTTCTTCCCGATGTGGCGCGGCACGATCATCGGCAGCCTGTGTTCGCTGATCCCGGGCACCGGGCCGACCATCGCGTCGTTCGTCGCTTACGCCACGGAAAAGAAAATCTCCAAACATCCGGAGAAGTTCGGCACCGGCCTGATCGAAGGCGTGGTCTGCCCGGAAGCCTCCACCCACTCCTCGGTGCAGGGCGACTTCATCCCGACCATGAGCCTCGGCATCCCCGGCGACGCGGTGATGGCGCTGCTGCTCGGCGCCCTGATGATCCAGGGCATCGTGCCCGGTCCGCAGCTGATCTCCCAGCATCCCGACATCTTCTGGGGCCTCGTTGCCAGCTTCTGGATCGGCAACATCATGCTGGTGCTGCTCAACGTGCCGCTGATCGGCATCTGGGTGAAGATGCTCGCGATCCCGTACAAGTTTCTGTACCCGAGCGCGATGTTCTTCGTTTGCATCGGCGTCTATGCCGCCAACAACGACTTCTTCCAGGTTGGCGAAGTCGTAGTGATCGGCGCACTCGGCTACGTGCTGCTGCGGCTCGGCTTCCACCCTGCCCCGATCCTGCTCGGCTTCGTGCTGGGTCCGCGGTTCGAGGAGAACTTCCGCCGTGCCATGCTGATTTCGCGCGGTGACATCACGGTGTTCGTGCAGCGCCCGATCAGCGCGGTGTTCGTCGGATTGTGCGTCCTTCTGATCGGCTCGCAGATCTACTTCCGGCTCAAGGGCGCCAAGCCGCCGATCGAGCCGGCGCTGGATCACACGGCGACGCCGGGCACTGCGCAGCAGGTTCCGGCAACTCCCGCCGAGTAAACCTTCAAGACAATCAGGCAAAAACGGGCGCCGTCAGGCGCCCGTTTTCTTTAGTCCCCGCTCCAGCACGCGTCCAAGCCTGCCGGAGAACAGCTTCGCATCGGACGGACGCTCGCCGTCGAGCACTCTCGCCTCGTCGAACAGCAGGTGCACGGCGTCTTCCTTGAAAGCCTGCTCGCTGTCGCCGAGCGCCGCCAGCGCAACGATTGTCTCGTGGCGCGGATTAATCTCGAAAATCGGCTTTGACGCCGAGCCCAGCCTCCCTGCGCCGGCCAGGATGCGCTCGAGCGCGCGGTCGGGACCGGATTCCGGGGCAACGAGACAAACGGCACTGTCGGTCAGACGATCCGACGCGCGCACGTCGGCGACCGCGTCGCCGAGCGTCGCTTTGGCAAAGGCGAGGAAACCTTGCACCGCCGCGACAACGGGCGCTGCCGTGGCCTTGGTGTCGGTCAGCGGGATCAGTGCCAGATCGGCTGCGCCCTGCGTCACCGACTTGAACGGCTTGCCGTCAAAGTCGAGGCCGGACATGACCCAGAAGCTGTCGACCGGATCCGGCAACAGCAGAACCTCGATGCCCCGGGCGCGAAAGCCTTCGAGGTGCGGCGAGGATTGAAGCCGCGCAATATCGTCGCCGGCCAGATAATAAACCGCGATCTGGTTGGTTTTCATGTCGGCGGCATAATCCTTGAGTGTGCGCCACTTGTCGCCCGACGCGGTGGTCCTGAACCGCGCCAGCGCCAGCAGCGCGTTGCGCCGTTCGAAATCCTCGTAGAGGCCTTCCTTGAGCACCGCGCCAAACGTGTCCCAGATTTTGGCGAAGGTCTCCGGCTCCTTGTCGGCGAGCCGTTCGAGCTCCGACAGCACCCGCCCGGTGACGCCTTTGCGGATCGCGGCAAGGAGCGGACTCTGCTGAATCTTTTCGCGCGAGACGTTGAGCGGCAGGTCGGCGCTGTCCACCAGCCCGCGGACGAAGCGGAGATAGCGCGGCAGGATTTCGGCCTCGTCGGTGATGAAAACGCGTTTGACGTAAAGCTTGATGCGGCCCTTGCGATCCGGGTCGAACAGGTCGAACGGCCGCGAGCCCGGAACGAAAAGCAGCGTCGTGTAATCCTGCCGCCCTTCGGCGCGATAATGGACGGTGGCGGCCGGATCGTCGAACTGGCCGGCAATGCTGCGATAGAAGTCAGTGTAGTCGCCGGCGGCGATCTCGGACTTCGGCTTGGTCCATAGCGCCGCGCCATCGGTAATCTCGGCAGGCTCCGCGCCTGCCGTCTCGGCGATCGAGATCGGCACCGGCACGTGGCCCGATTGCGCCCGCACCAGCCGTTCGATCGTACCGCGTTCGGCGTAAGTCCTGGCGTCTTCGAGGAGGTGCAGCACGACACGGGTTCCGCGCCCCGGCGCGTCGGCAAGCGCGGCAGAGGATATTGAATATGTCCCTTGGCCGTCGGAGGACCACAGCCACGCACTATCGGCTCCAGCGCGGCGGGTCATGACATCGACCCTGCCGGCGACCATGAAAGCTGAATAGAATCCGACGCCGAACCGGCCAATCAGCGCGGTTTCCTCGCCGGCCTTGTCGCCCGGCCCGGCCTCGATCCGGTCGAGAAATGCCTTGGTGCCGGATCGCGCAATGGTACCGAGCGATTCCGCGAGCTCCTCGCGGCTCATGCCGATGCCGTTGTCTTCGACCGTCAGACGGTGCGCCTCGCCGTCCACGGTCAAGGTGATACGCGGCTTGAATTCACCGTCCAGCAGGCCCGGTTGGGTCATCCCTTCGTAGCGCAGCCGCTCACAGGCATCGGCGGCATTGGCGATCAGCTCGCGCAGGAATACCGACTTATCGGCATAGACCGAGTGCACCATCATGTGCAGAAGCTTGGCGACGTCAGCTTCGAATGGCCGGTTTTCCTTCGTGCTGTTATCGGCAGCAGTCATCGTCTCTCCCCAGCGGCGTCTATTGGCCCGGAGATAAGGGAATGCGATGAAGATTTAAGGCCAAAACTGCTTGCCGGAGGGCGGCGCTCCCTGTTCAATCCGGATTACAGTCAAGCAGTTTCGGAGAACACGGATGCTCGAGCTTTATCACAACGTCAATTCGGTATGCGCCCAAAAAGTCCGGATCGCGCTTGCCGAAAAGGGTCAAAAGGTTACCGAGCACCTGCTGACGCTGCAGGGCGACCAGAACGATCCGGCCTATATGAAACTCAATCCCAATGGGGTCGTGCCGACGCTGGTGCACGACGGCAAGGCGATCGTCGAGTCTTCGCTGATCCTCTACTACATCGACGAAGCATTTCCGGCTCCGCCGCTGATGCCGGCGACGCCGGCCGCCCGCCACCGGGTCAGGCTCTATAACAAGCTGATCGACGAATACATGCACAACGCATGTACGATCATGACATTCGCGACGGCTTTCCGGCCGCGCTTTCTCAAGATGAGCCGCGAAGCGTGGCTGTCGGAGATCAACAAGGCGCCGCTCAAGCGCCGCGCCGAATACAAGCGCAGCGTCATCGAGCATGGCCTTGAATCGGAATTCGTCATCGACGCACTCCACCAGCACCAGAAAATGATCGCGTGGATGGCCGACGACCTGAAACAAGGCCCCTATCTTGCCGGCGATGCCTTCAGCAATGCCGACTGCGCCGTGATCCCCTATATCCTGCGGCTCGAACTATTGAAGCTCGGCGGCATGTGGCAGAAGGAGCCCAAGATCGTGGACTGGTGGACGCGGGTGCGCGAGCGTCCGTCGGTCAAAACCACCATCTTCGACCGCATGCAGGAGGCCGACTGGGCGCCGTTCAAAAATCTGCAGCCCGATCCGTGGCCGAAGGTGCAGGAGCTTTTGCAGGCCGCGTAGGGGAAGAGCGTCTGGTTTAGCCCGGCTTGACGCCGGCGGCTTTCACTACTTTGGCCCATTTGTCGGTTTCTGCCGTGAGGAACATCTTGTAGTCCGCCGCAGACCCGATCATCGGCGCACCGCCCAATTCGGCAAATCGCGCTTTGGTCGCCGAGTTGCTCAGGATGGCGTCGATCTCGCCATTGAGCTTCACGACAATGTCGTCCGGCGCCTTTGACGGCACGCCGACGCCGTTGACATTGCTGGCCTCGTATCCGGCGACGAATTCGCCGATCGACGGCACATCGGGCAGCACGTCCACCCGTTTCGCCGTCGTCACGCCGAGCGCGTGCAGCCGGCCGGAGCGGACATGTTCGGTGGACGATGCGGCATTGTCGAACATCACCTGGACCTGGCCGCCAAGCATATCGGTCAGTGCGGGCCCCGCGCCGCGATACGGTACATGCGTCAGCTCGATGCCGCTCATCATGGCGAACAATTCACCCGCCATGTGCGAGATCGTGCCGATGCCGGCCGACGCCATGTTGACCTGGCGCGGATGCGCTTTGGCGTAAGCGATGAAATCGGGAATGGTCTGGGCCGGGAATGACGGATGGACCTCCATGATGTGCGGCGCGCGGAACATGCTGGCCACCGGCGTGATATCGCGGAGATAGATGAAGCTGAGATCCGGATAGAGCGTGGCGTTGACCGCATTGGCCGAGCCATCCAGCAACAGGGTGTAGCCGTCGGGCGCGGAATTCACCACGACCTCGGTGCCGAGGTTGCTGCCGGCGCCGCCGCGATCCTCCACGACAAGGGGCTGACCGAGCCGCTCCGACAGCCACTGCCCCATCTGGCGCGCGATGATGTCGCTGACGCCGCCGGCCGGAAACGGCACCACAAAGCGGATCGGCCGCGACGGATAGGTTTCGGCTTTTGCCGATCGCGGAATGATCGGCACGGCGGCGAGAGCCGCGGTTGTCAGCAAGAGGTGTCGGCGCGATAAAATCATGGCGATGCTCCGTGAGTTCGGGCATCTCCTCCAAAGCGGCACGCGAGCACAGGCCGGCGCATCGCTACCCTTGATTGTCGAAAACCCTTGGCCATCAGCAGCGATCGAACAACGCTACAGCAAGGCCCGTGCCAGGTCGAGAATAGCGCTGCCCGAAGCTGTTGACGGTCCATCGCATGTTCGGTCAAGGTCGGCCGATGAATACGCCCCTGCTGCTGACGCCGATCGCTTTGCGCGGCCTCACCGCGCGAAACCGCATCGTCGTTTCGCCGATGTCCCAATATGCCGCCGTGGATGGCGCGCCGACCGATTGGCACCTGGTTCATCTCGGCAAGTTCGCCATGGGCGGCGCCGGCATCGTCTTCGTCGAGGAGACGACGGTCGAAGAGCGCGCCCGCAAGACCTACCATTGTCCCGGCATCTATACCGACGCGCAGGTCAAAGCGTGGCTGCGCATCACCGATTTTCTCCGCGGCCAGGGAGCGTTGAGCGCCATTCAACTCGGTCACGCCGGCCGCAAGGTGGCGACCAAGGCGCCATGGGAAGGCTTCGCGCCGCTTTCCGAAGCGGATGCCAGGCGCGGCGAGCCGCCTTGGCAGGGCGTTGCGCCAAGCCCGATCCCGTTCAAAGCCGGGGCCATGGTGCCGCGCGAGATGGATCGTGACGACATCAAACAGGTCGTCGCCAGTCACGTCGAAGCGGCCAAACGTTCGCTCGATGCCGGGTTCGACATTTGCGAGATCCACGGCGCCCACGGCTACATCATCCAGCAATTCCTGTCGCCGATAACCAACAAGCGGCAGGACGGCTATGGCGGCGATCTGCAGGGCCGCATGCGTTTCGCGTTGGAGCTGATCGAAGCGGTGCGCGAAAGCTGGCCGAAGGACCGGCCGCTGTTCTTTCGCGCATCCTGCGTGGACGGCAAAGGCGGCGCCTGGGAGCTCGAGGACACGATCGCGCTGGCGAAGGAACTGAAGCGGCGTGGGGTCGACGTGATCGATTGTTCGTCGGGCGGCATCGAAGGACCCCTGACGCTCTCGGTGGTGCCTCGCGTGCCCGGCTATCATGTGCCGTTCGCCGAGCGCATCCGCCGCGAGGCGGATATTCCGACCATGGCGGTCGGGCTGATCACCGACCCCAGGCAGGCGGAAGGCTATCTTCAGGACGGCCGCTGCGACCTGATCGCACTGGCGCGCGAGATGATGTGGGATCCGAACTGGCCGGTGCACGCGGCGCAGGCGCTCGGCGGCGCCGATCCGCTGGCTTTGTTGCCGCCGTCCTATGCGTGGTGGTTGCGGCGGCGCGATGAAACCCGCAAGCTGTCGGCGACCGGTGCTAGCGACTGAGAGACGGCAGCCGTTCGATGTCGAGTTCGGCTGCCATGATCTTGCGGTGCGCCTGATCCAGCCACGGCTGCAACGTGGCGACACGCTGCGAAATCGTCGCGAAGTCGCGCCGGAACTCCGGCATCACCGCTTTGACCGCGTCGTAGATCGTCGTCTCGCTGACCGTGGTGAGCTGACGGTCGCGCACCACGACTCTGCCATCCACCATGACGTGGCGCACGCCGCGGCCCGCCTCGATGTGAACGAGCTGGCGCGCGGCGCTGTTCATCGGCGAAAAGCTCGGATCGCGGGTGTCGATCAGCGTCAGGTCGGCTTTGAACCCGGACGCAATCCGCCCGATGCTGCCGCCAAGCCGTGCGCCGTCCGCCCCAGCTTCGGTTGCCGCCTTCAATGCCGTCACGGCCTGCGGCGGCCCGGGAATCGGATCGCTCACGGCGGCGAGCAGCGTGAACAACTTCATCGCCACGAACATGTTCTGTGCATCGGAGCAACTGCAATTGTCGCAGCCGAGCCCGACGCGCACTCCCGCTTTCTGCAGGGTGCGGATCGGGGCGATGCCGCATTTCATTTTCAGGTTGCCCTGCGGGTTAAGCACCACACCGGCGCCGTGTTCGCCCAACAGGTCGATTTCCGCGGCCGAAAGCCAGACGCTGTGGGCGAAATTCAGCCGCGGATCAAGCACGCCTTCCTCGGCCAGGCGTTTGACCAATAGGCCGCTGTAGTCCGGCAAGGTCAGGCGCGCCTGCAACGCCATGCCGCGCGATTCATAAATGTGGGTATAGACCGGAATATCGTAACGGCGAGCGAGTTCGATCGTCCGTTGCATCACCGCTGGCGAGCACCGCTCCGGCGCCGAGGGACCCAGCGCCCATGACACGCGCGGCGGCGCCGGCTGTTTCAGCCGCGTCGTCTCGAAATGGCCGATCAGGTCGAGCTTCCGCTCCGGCTCGGCAGCGGTAGACAACAGCGGATGCAATTCGGCAGGAAACGTGTCCTTCCAGAACGGAATGGTTTCAATGCCTTTGCGGTCGGCATATTGCAGAGCGAAGATGACGCGGACGCCGACCTCGTCGTAGGCCTTCATCACCGCATCCATGTGACGATCCTCGTAAGGATAAAGCGTCAGCATGTCCTGGACGGTGGTCATACCGGAGCGCAGGCATTCGAGCGCGCCAAGCAAGGTCCGGGCATAGACTTCTTCCGTGGACCGCGGCGGGTATTGCGGCGGCAGCGCATAAAGCCGCCAGGATTCCAGCGGCACCTCCTCCAGCGTGCCTTTGGCGAGCACGTCGTGGGAGTGGTAGTGCGCATTGACGAAACCCGGCAGCACCAGGTGATCGCGCGCGTCGATGGTCTCGAGGTTTGACGCGCCGTCGGTGCGGTAGCTTGACGAAATGCCGGCGATCCTATCGCCGGCGACGGCGATATCGGCCTGCGGCGGCTCGTGCCAATCGCCATCGGGCGTAAAGACGCGGCCGCCCTTCAGCAGCACCGTGGTGCCGGAAGGAAGCTGTTCATCTGCCATGATCCAGACCGGTCGCTAGACCGGCACCCTCACTGTCGCCCGCAAGCCGCCCATCGGGCTATTGCCGAGCGTGATATCGCCGCCGTGGGACCGCGCAATATCACGCGCAATGGCGAGACCCAAGCCGGTACCGCCCTCGTCCTGATTGCGCGCATCGTCGAGCCGCAGGAACGGCTTGAACACGTCCTCGCGCAATTCCTGCGGAATGCCCGGCCCGTCATCGTCGATCGAAACCGTCAGCCAGCGGTGATCGCGATGCCCGGTGATCGACACGGTTTTCGCATGCCGGCCGGCATTGGATACGAGATTGTAGATGCACCGCTTGAAGGCCGCCGGACGTACCGTCACCTCCGGAGGCCCGTGAAAGGCGACGGTGGCATTATGGCCGTGCCGCTCGGCGTCCGCCCACAGCTCCTCCAGCAACTCAGCGATATCGGTCGGCGCCGACTGCTCGCCGGTGTCGCCGCGCGCGAAGGCCAGATAGGCTTCGAGCATCGCCGCCATTTCATCGACGTCTTTCTTGATCGCTTCCACTTCGGAGCCGTCGCCGAGCAGCGCCAGTTCGAGCTTGAAACGCGTCAGCACCGTGCGCAGATCGTGCGATACGCCGGCCAGCATGGTGGTGCGCTGCTCCATGGCCCGCTCGATACGCACCTTCATTTCCAGGAAAGCCGCCGCCGCGCGCCGCACTTCGCGCGCGCCGCGCGGCCGGAAATTGACGACATCGCGGCCCTTGCCGAAATCTTCCGCGGCGTCGGCCAGCCGCACGATCGGCTTGATCTGGTTGCGCAAGAACAGGATCGCAACGGTAAGCACGACCATCGAGATCAGCACCATCCACGACAGGAACATCCACGAATTGGAATTGTAGATGTCGCCGCGCGGCGCGAAGACGCGCATGATGGTGTCGTCGAGCTTGATGCGGATTTCGACGATCGAGGAGCGGCCGACGGTGTCGATCCAGAACGGCAGGCCGACCTGCTTGCGGATTTCATCGGACAGCGTCGCGTCGAGGGCAGAGAAGAACGGCTTCGCGCCGGGCGGAGGCAGATCCGTTCCCGGCAGGAAATCGATCACAAGACCCAGCCGCTCCTGGGCGATGCGCCGCAACTGCGCCCGGTTGGGAGCCTGCGGCGAGGTCTTATAGACGTCGATAAGAGCGGCAATCTCCTGCGACACTGTCGACGACAGGTAATAGTTCACCACGCTCGATTGCCGCTCGATGAACAAGAAGGCGACGGCCGATTGAAGGATGACCATCGGCATGATGATGATCAGCAGCGCACGCGCATAGAGGCCGGTCGGCATCACCGATCGCAGCCAGCGCGTGAACCGGTCCCATGGCCGCGTGATGTAACCGGACGCGCTCGTCACCGCATTCGCCGCGCTGACCAGCCGTCCCGCCGCGACACGCAACCGTCCGATGCTATCGTCGAGATTGACCATGCGATGTTCACAACAGGCGCTTAAAGCGCCGGCACCAGCCGGTAGCCGACGCCGCGTACGGTTTGGACGATCAACGGGTTGGTTGGGTCGCGCTCGATCTTGCGGCGCAGACGATTGACTTGCACGTCCACAGTGCGTTCGCCGACAGCCTCGTTGTTTCCCGCCAACGCCTGCCGCGGCACGGTCTCGCCGACATTGGAGGTCAGGACCCGCAACATCTCACGCTCACGATCCGTCAGGCGGATCACCTCCTCGCCGCGGCGCAATTCGCCGCTGGCGAGGTGAAAGACGAACGCTCCGAACCGCACGGATTCCACAGGCGTCGCCGCCGGCGGCTTCGTGCGTTTGAGGATATTGGCAATGCGCAGCGACAGTTCGCGCGGCTCGAACGGCTTCGACAGATAATCGTCGGCGCCGATCTCGAGCCCCATGATCCGGTTCTCCTTCTCGTCGCGCGCCGTGAGCATCAGGATCGGCACCGTCGAGCCGGTGCGGATGGCACGCGCGAGATCGAAACCGTTTTCGCCCGGCATCATGACGTCGAGGATCAGGAGATCGAACTTCAGGCCGTCGAGTTTGGCCCTGGCCTCGCGTGCGGTTTCCGCGGTGGAAACGCGATAGCCTTCGGCGACCAGGAAGCGGAGCAACAGTGCGCGGATGCGGCGATCGTCATCGACGACGAGAAGATGCGGCGCGTCGTCGGAAGGCGCTGCCGGGACCGCCGTCATGATCCATTGTCGCGGCCGCGCGGCCGCGCCCGGTCGGCGTTGGCGATCAGACGCAGCACGTGATCCCGGTCGTCGGTCATGCTGGCGAGAAAGCGGCGCGCGGCGTCGCGGGCGCCGGGGCCGAGTTCGCCGAGCACCCGCTCGATCCGGGCGGTCTGCATGCCGGCGAGCTGCAACGCCAGCGCCTCGCCCGACGGGCTCGCATGCAGCAAACGCTGGCGGCGATCGACCGCGCCCTCGCGCTGCACGATATAGCCTTCATCGATGAGTTGTTTGAGCACGCGGCCAAGCGACTGCTTGGTGATTTTCAGGATGTCGAGCAGGTCGGCGACCTTGATGCCGGGATTGCGGTTGACGAAGTGCAGCACCCGGTGGTGAGCACGGCCGAAGCCGAGCTTGACCAACGCCTCGTCGGGATCGCCGACGAAATCGCGATAAGCGAAAAACAGCAACTCGATCAAATCCCAGTAAGGGTCATGGCCGGCCGCCGGAGCGGCAGGCGCGCCCTCACTGCGCGGGCTTCTGGAAGTGGTGATGCTGACGTCGGCCATTTAGGTCAGTAGTATTGACATATTTTGCTGCGCCTGTTAAGCCATAGCGCAAAGGTCGCATCGCGACTGTGCCAAGCCGACTCTACATTGCGCGGAGCCGGACATGGCGCTCTCGGTCCGGCGTGTGCGACCATACCGGGAGTCCGGTCTCGAAGCAAAAAGCCCAAGCCCTTTATGCGGCTCGGGTTTTTCAGTTTCGGGATGAGAAAGAATGTAAGGGAGGCAATGCAATGGCAGTGCCCTTCGACGAGCGGTCAGACCTGATCTGGTTCGATGGCAAACTCATCCCCACGTCGGAATCCAAAATCAGCGTTCTGACGCACGGCCTGCACTACGCAAGCTGCGTGTTCGAAGGCGAGCGCGCCTATGGCGGCGTGATTTTCGAGGGCACCAAGCACTCGGAGCGCCTGAAAAATTCCGCACGCATCCTCGACTTCGAAATCCCCTACTCGGTTGCCGAGATCGACGCGGCCAAGGCGCTTGTTCTGGAAAAGAACAATCAGAAGGACGCCTATGTGCGGCCGATCGCCTGGCGCGGCTCGGAACAGCTCGGCGTGTCGGCGCAGAACAACACAATTCATCTGGCGATCGCCACGTGGGAGTGGCCGAGCTATTTCGATCCGGCACAGCGCCTCAAGGGCATCCGGCTCGATCTCGCCGAGTACCGCCGTCCCGATCCGAAGACCGCGCCATGCCTCGCCAAGGCTGCCGGCCTCTACATGATCTGCACCGTCTCCAAGCACCGCGCCGAGAAACGCGGTTACGCCGACGCGATGATGCTCGACTGGCAGGGCCGCGTCGCCGAATGCACCGGCGCCAACATCTTCTTCGTCAAGGACGGCAAGATCCACACACCGATCGCCGACTGCTTCCTGGCCGGGATCACCCGGGCGACGGCGCTTAATCTCGCCAAGCAGGCCGGTATCGAGGTGATCGAGCGGCGGATCATGCCGGAAGAACTCTCGGGTTTCTCCGAGTGCTTCATTACCGGCACCGCCGCCGAGGTGACCGCGGTGTCCGAGATCGCCAACTGGGCGTTCACGCCGGGGCGGATCACGGCGCAGCTGATGCGCGACTATACCGACACGGTTCAGCCGAAGGGCAAAGCCGCGGCGGCGTAAGCTGCCGCCACGCCTACATCACCACGCGGAATTCGATACGCCGGTTCTTGGCGCGGCCGTCTTCGGTCGTGTTGGAGGCAACCGGTTTGGTGCCGCCATAACCCGTGGCCGTGATGCGGGTCTGCGCAACGCCGTGGGCGACAAGATAAGTCACGACGGTCTTGGCGCGCGCTTCCGACAATGACTGATTGGCAGAGGCACTTCCGGTCGTGTCGGTGTGGCCGCTGACCTCGATCTTCACCGACGGGCAGCGGTTGGCGATATCGGCAACGCTATCGAGCAACGCGTTGCTGGCACTATCCAGTTCGGCGCTACCGGTTTTGAAATAGATCGCGCCGGTGGTTGAGATCACGCTGAACCGGGTTTCGCATTCCTGCGATGTGATCGGCTTCGATTCCTCCTGCGCCTTCTGCGCCGCGGCCTGCTGTTGCGCCTGCTGCACGACAGGAATCCGGTCGCCGGTCTCGAAAACCAGGTCGAAGGTGAAGCTCGCCGCGCTGACGATCGGCGTGCCGTTGATCGCCTCGGAGAGCTTGGCGAGGCCCGCGGTAAGACCAAAGTCATCGGTCTTCACTACAATCGGCTTCGCCGTCGCGACCGAGACCGATTTGTCGCTCAGCCGCGTGACATAGACATCGGCATCGAAATCCTTGGTCATGCCGTGCATCGCCACGGTGAAATGCAGCGGATAAGCATCGCGGATCTTCGACGTCAAATCCTGCAGTTTCGACATATCGATCTTCGCAGTCACTTCCGCGTTCGGAAATTTGTAGGTTTCGAACAGCAGGAACCGCATCCGCACGTCGCGTACATCGATGCCCGATGCGATCGAGGTCAGATCGATTTTGACGTCGGCATTGCCGCTGCCGTCGATGGTGCCGGTCAGGCCGGTGAATTGCTGGATTTCCGTGATCGCGTTCGCCTTCGACGTCTGCATGTAGAAATGCGACGCACCGCCGTTGAGCACCCATTGCTGCTGCGCTTGCGCACGGCCGAATCCCGCAAGAAGAAGCACAACAACCAGGCCCAGGCAGATCGTGGCTCGAGACATGGTCACTCTCATTGGGTGCTCACTTGCATCCGCCTTGCGCCCATTTCATCATCGCGATCTTTTCCGCCCCGCCGTAAGGGTGCTGTATCCGCATCGTCATTTTGGGATCCTTGGCGTAGAGCTTGGCTTGCACGCACAGCGACTGCTGATTCCACTGATGGCAATTGTTGCAGGTTTTCTTCCACGCCTCGTCCGGCAAGCCGTCGATCGGCGGGAATTCCGGTACGCCGGCTATCAGTTGTTCAAGCGATGAGCCGTTCACCGGGGTCGGGCCTTCGGTGATCTTTCCGGTAAACGTCACCGCGCCCCGTGCCGACGCTGGCGACGGCGCGCTGGAAGCCGCGGGCGGCGATGCCGCGGCCGGAGCGGCTGGTGCGGTTTGCTGCCCCGATGCGCCGGCCAGTGGCACAGCCGTCAATGCCGCAAGGTCAGCCTGCGCCGCTGGTTGCAAGGCGCTTTGGATCGCCCAGCCGTCCATCGCCGTGCGCTGACTTTGCGGCGCCAGCCTGGCCGTGATGTGAACCCAGGTGCGGTCGCCCTGCACGGCCTGCTCGCCGACGACGCAGACGAAATCGCTTTTGCCGAGCGCGCCGATAAAGCTTGAGTCGGCACGCGGCTGCGCAAAGACATTCAGGCTTGGCGCCGTCACCTGATAATACTGGCAGGCGGCTTGTTGCTGCGCCGACGCCGGGGCGAATGTCGCGGACAACACGCATAGCAGGACGCCGACGCACACGATGAAGCGGATATTCATGATTCTCCTGGCGCCCCATGCCGATCCTAGCAGATCGCACCCCGTTCCGTGCGGGCCATTATGGCGCTGCCGTCATTGCCAGGAACGCCTGCTCGATCGTCGCCGCGCCGGCCCTGGCGATGAGGTCTGCCGGCGTCGTGTCGGCTAGCACCTTGCCACGATGCAGCACGACGACGCGATCGGCGTCCGGCACCTCGTCGCACAGATGCGTCGCCCACAGCACCGCGACTGAACGCTCCCGCCGCATCGCCAGAATAAGCTTGATCAGATCGCTGCGGCTTGCCGGATCGAGCCCGACCGTCGCCTCATCCATCAACAGCACGCGCGGTTCGTGCAGCAAGGCGCGCGCCAGTTCGACGCGACGGCGGTTCCCGCCGCTCAGCTGTGAAACCTTGTCATGGGCGCGATCGGCAAGGCCGAGGCGAGCCAGTTCCTTTTCGATGCGTGGCTTCGCAACATCGCGGGCAAGACCATGAAGCCCGGCATGGAATAACAGGTTTCCGGTCACGGTGAGCTCGAGATCGAGAGTCGGCTGCTGAAAGACGATGCCGAGCCGTGCCAGCGCCGGCACCGGATTGCGCAGCATGTCCTGGCCCATGATCTCGATACGGCCGGCATCGGGCACGAACAGTCCGGCGAGCAGCTGGAACAGCGTCGTCTTGCCGGCGCCGTTCGGCCCGAGCAGCGCGATGAATTCGCCGGGCTGCGCCGCGAGACTGACGCCATCGACGGCACGAATCGCGCCATAGCTTTTGACCACGTCTTCGAGGAGTAGCGCCGCCGTGCGCTCGTCCACTGCCATCCCGTCCCCACCGTTGCCTTGCCCGCCGCCCTTATTAAAACGTAGGCTGGGAGCGATGCAATGAATGGTCACTTTATGCGTAAATGTGCCGTCGCGCTCCTGTTGCTGCTCGCCTCCGTGTCGGCAAAGGCCAAGGATACCGGCCTGGTCTATGTCAGCAACGAGAAGAGCAACAATATCCTCGTCATCGATCCGAAGACCTACAAAATAGTCAATGACATTCCGGTCTCGCGGCGGCCGCGCGACATGCATTTCAGCGCCGACCACACCCGGCTCTACGTCGCCTGCGGCGACGAGGACGTCATCGACATTCTTGACGTCGCCAAAGGCCAGGTCATCGGCAAAATCGCCACCGGCTCAAGCCCGGAAACGTTCGCCGTCGACGAGAAGAGCCGCCGCCTCTACGTCTCCGACGAAGAGGCGTCATCGCTCGCCGTCATCGACATGGACCAGAACGTCATCCTGACCGAGGTTCCGACCGGTCCGGAGCCGGAAGGCGTGATGGTCAGCGATGACGGCAAGACCGTTTATGTCACGTCGGAAGTCGGCAACCTGGTGCACGTCATCGATGCCGCCGGCGGTTACGTCACCAATGACATCGTCGTCGGCACGCGGCCGCGCCGCTTTGCCGCGACGCCCGACGGCAAGGAGCTCTGGGTCTCCACCGAATTGTCCGGCGAGGTCTACATCATCGATCGCCAGAAACTGATGGTGACCGGCAAGATGGAATTCATCCCGCCCGGGATGCGCAAATCGGATGTAACGCCGGTCGGCTTGACGATGACCAAGGACGGCAAGACCGCCTACATCACGCTTGGCCACGCCGATAACGTCGCTGTGGTCGATGTCGCGACCCGCACCGTGCAGGGCTACATCCTGGTCGGCAAGCGGGGATGGGGCGTCACGCTCTCGCGCGACGACAAGACGCTTTATGTCACCGACGGCCTCGGCGACGACATTACCGTGGTCGATACGGCGAGCCGCAAGGCGACGATCTCGATTCCGGTCGGGCGCAATCCGTGGGGCATCGTTGTCGATGAATAGCGTCCGTCTCACGCTCGGCGCGCTGCTCGTGGCCGGCCTTTCCGCCGTTGCCGCGGCCCAGAACGCGCCCGCCCCGCCACCGGCGCCGCAGCAACACGTCAGGATCGCTTTCGTGCAGATCGACGGCGATCCGCGCTACGAACCGGTGCGCGGCTATACCCGCACAATCCTCAAGACGCCCGATCACCCTTTGCCGGCGCGGAAATCGGGATCGACGAAGCGACATCACTCACAAGGCTGCTCAACACCGATTTCACCCTCGACCGCGTCAGCGTCAAATCGGCGGCCGAGATTGCGCCCGCGGTGATGGCTGCGGCGGACGCCGGGACCCACTTCTTCCTGATCGACGCGCCCGCCGAAGCCTACAAGCCGCTCGCCGCCGCGGTCCGCGGCCGCGATGCACTCCTGTTCAACGTATCGGCGCCGGACGACACATTGCGGCGCGATCTTTGCGCGCCGGAGATCGTGCATGTCTATCCGAGCCGCGCGCAGCTTATGGATGGCCTCGTGCAATATGCCGTCTCCAAGAAGTGGGCCAATCTGCTGCTATTCGAAGGCCCGACCGCGGAGGACACCGCACTGGCCGGGGCGTTTACGCATTCGGCGCAGAAATTCGGCGCGCGCATCGTCGCCGATCAGCATTTCAAGCCGGGGACCGACCCGCGCGACCGTGAGCAAAACGACCCGGCGCTGCTCTCCGCCATCAACCGCGATTTCGACGTGGTCTTCGTCGCCGACAGCGACTTCGATTTCGTCCGTTCGGTGCCGTATCGCCTGGTGCGTCCGCGCCCGGTGATCGGCAGTATCGATCTTGAGCCGGTCGCCTGGCACTGGACCTGGGAGCATAACGGCGCGCCGCAAGTGAACTCGCGGTTCGAAAAGAAGTCCGTCGGGCGGCGCATGGAGGGGCCGGACTGGGCGGCATGGATCGCGATCAAGATGATCGTGCAATCGGCGCTGCGCACCCGTTCCGCCGACTTCGCCAGGCAGCGCGCCTTTATTCTCGGCGACAACGATTTCGACGGCGACAAGGGCCTCGCCGTCAGCGTACGTCCCTGGGACCACCAGGTGCGCCAGGCAATCCTGCTGGCGGCGCCTTACGAAGTCGTTGCCAGCGCGCCGATCGAGGGTTTTTTGCATCAGACCAACGAACTCGACACGCTCGGCGACGACCGGCCGGAAACAGCGTGTCACCTGGATAAATAACATGCGGTTCATGCACATCATGCGCGCGCTGCGCGCCGTCACCACGCGGGAAATCCTGAAATTCGTCCAGCAGCGCGGGCGGCTGTTGTCGGCGCTGGTGCGTCCGCTGATGTGGCTCGCGGTTTTCGCCGCCGGCTTCTACAACGTGTTCGGCGTTTCGATCATCCCGCCGTACAAGACCTACATCACCTATCAGGTCTATATCGTGCCGGGCCTGCTCGGCATCATCCTTTTGTTCCATGGCATGCAGTCGTCGCTGTCGATGGTCTATGACCGCGAGATGGGCGTGATGCGGCTCTTGCTGACCGCGCCGCTGCCGCGCTGGGTACTGCTCGCCTGCAAGCTCGCCGCCGGCACGGCACTGTCGGTGATCACCTGTTACGTGTTCCTTGTGGTCTGCATCCCATTCGACGTGACCTTCGCATCGATCGCATGGCTCGAGGTCCTGCCGGCGCTGATCATCAGCGGGCTGATGCTCGGCGCCCTGTGGCTGTTCCTGTCGGTCTATATCCGGCAGGTCGAGAACTTCGCAGGCGCGATGAACTTCGTGATGTTCCCGATGTTCTTCTTTTCGTCCGCGCTCTACCCCTTATGGAAACTGCGCGAAGGCGGCTCCGAATTCATCTATCTCGTCTCACTCGCCAATCCCTTCACCTATGCCGTCGAACTGATCCGTTTTGCGCTTTACGGAATGTTCGACCCGGTGTCGGCGCTGGTCGTCACCGGCACGGCCGCGCTGTTCTTCATGCTCGCGGTGATGGGCTACAACCCACAGCGCGGCATGGTCCGCCGCGCCGCGTTAGCGCAGGCGACCTAAGCCAAAAGTGCATCGCTTCGGGCATTGGAGCGGCGCTCCATTCTGCCTAACATGCGATTTCCCGCAAGAGAAAATACCAATACCGGGGAGGAACATCATGAACCGCGCGACGCTGCTTGCTGCCTTTTTGACAACCGCGCTCACCGCGCTGCCGATCGCGGCGCTGGCACAGTCCGCCGACGATTTGAAAAATGACGAGAAGACGCCGGACAACGTCCTGGTTTACGGCATGGGCTATTCCGGCGACCGCTACAGCCCGCTGACGCAGATCACCAAGGACAACGTCGGCAAGCTCGTCCCGGTGTGGTCCTATTCGCTTGCGGACCTGCAAGGCGGCGAAGCCTTCCCGCTCGTCAGCGATGGCGTCATCTACACCACGACGCACAACTCAACCGTCGCCGTGGACGCGCTGACCGGCAAACAGATCTGGAAGGTCAAGCACGAATACCCGCCGGAGACCCTGCGCGTGGTCTGCTGCGGCATCGTCAACCGCGGCGCGGCGATCTACGAAGGCATGATCATCCGGGCGCTGATGGATAATCGCATCGTCGCGCTCGATGCCAAGACCGGCAAGCAAGTCTGGGAAGCCCGATCGCCCGATCCGGCAACCTCGGCGAACGGTTACGCGATGACCGGCGCACCGCTGCTGGTCAACGGCATCGTCATTGTCGGCATCGCCGGCGCCGAATTCTCCAACCGCGGCTTCATCGAAGGCTATGACGCCAAGACCGGCAAACACCTCTGGCGCACCTACACCGTGCCGGCCAAAGGCGAGCCTGGCTCGGAAACCTGGCCGGGCAACTCCGCCCTCACCGGCGGCGGCTCAAGCTGGGTGACCGGCACCTACGACCCCGATCTCGACCTGGTGTTCTGGGGCGTCGGCAATCCGTCGCCGTGGAATCCGCGCGGCCGCCTCGGCGACAACCTCTACACCAACTCGATCTGGGCCATGAAGCCGGAGACCGGCGAGCGCGTCTGGTATTACCAGGCGACGCAAACCGACCCGTTCGACTACGACGCGGTGCAGACGCCGATCAACACCACGATCAAGATCAACGGCAATCCGCAGAAGGTTGTCATCCAGGCGAACCGCAACGGCTTTCTGTATGTGCTCGACGCCAAGAGCGGCAAGCTGCTCGCGGCGAACCCTTACGTGAAGGTGACCTGGGCCAGCGGCATCGACATGAAGACCGGCCGTCCGGTCCTGACCGACGTCTATAACGGCGCAGTATCCGGCCAGAATGTCACGGTGTGGCCGTCAACGTCCGGCGGCACCAACTGGCAGCACTTCTCGTTCAGCCCGAATACCGGTCTGCTCTACGTCAACACCCTCGACGTCGGCATGACCTATCTGGCGGGCGATCCGCCGAAACTGACGCCCGGCACGCCGTCCGGCGTGCCGACCGTCAAACGCACCACCGTCACCAACGATCCAAAGGTGCGCGGTTATCTCAAAGCGCTCGATCCGATGACCGGGCAGGCGAAGTGGCAAACGCCCTACGCCGCGCCGAACTATTCGTCGACGCTGGTGACCGCGAGCAATCTTGTATTCACCGGCGTGATGACCGGCGAATTCCAGGCGCTCGATGCCGACACCGGCAAGATCCTCTGGAGCTTCCAGACACCGTCCGGCATCGTCGGCCAGCCGGTGACCTGGAGCAGGAATGGCAAGCAATACGTCACGGTGATGAGTGGTATCGGCGGCGTCTACGCGCAGCGCAGCGGCGATCCCGCGCTCGCCAATGTGCCGACCGGTGTCACGCTGTGGACCTTCGCGCTGTTCGACAAATGAAACGCAGCGCATGGCTCCTTGCCGGAGCGATCTTGTTGCTGGCGTCTGGCGTCCGGGCCGATGGTCCGGACGGCCAGGCTAGCGATCAGGCCCAAATCGATGCCGGCGAAACCGTTTACAATATGCGTTGCGCCACGTGCCACGGCGACGAACTGGTCAATAGCAGCCAGACGACGTTCGATTTGCGGAAGCTCAAAGCGGACGAACGGCCGCGGTTCGAGAATTCGGTGCGCAATGGCAAAAACCAGATGCCGCCGTGGAAGGGTGTTCTTTCCGACCAGGACATCGATGGGCTTTGGCATTACATCCGCGCCCACGCCTATGACACCCATGCCTATCAGAAGTGAGGGGGAAACGATGCGTATCAAGCTCTTTTCAGGCGCAGGCGCCATCATGGCGCTTTGTGCCGCCCTGCCGCACGCCGCAGCGGCGCAGACGTTTCTCGAGCAGAGCGCGGAAGTCCGCATGCAGCTTGATCTCGCGGTGCCGGCGCAGGCGCTTGCAAAGCTCCTGCCCGCGGGCTGGGAACCCGCAGTCGCCGAAGCAGGCCCGGCCAAGGACTGCAACGTGCGGATGATTTTCGTCGACCGGATCGACATCAACGCCCAGGATGGCGCACCGCGCGGCAGCAACAAGTTTGTTTACCTCGCCTCGCCGATCAAGAAGACCGGCGGCGAGATCGCCGGCCAGATGGTGATCGACGGCATCACGACCGATGCGAAAGATGCGGCGGGGCCGTTCGGGGTCTACCAGGCCGCGAGCGATTTTCGTGTCGATCGGAGCAGCCACGCGGTTCCCGGCGGGCCGATCCAGAATGACGAGACCTGGAGCTTCACCGCCGCCAACGGCGAGCATATGGAGCTGCATCTGACCTATGAGCGCGGCGTCGCGCGCAAGGTCTCGAGCGAAACCAAGTTCTACTCGGCCGCCAATCCCGACACCTATCAAATCTGGAAGATCGACCAGGGCCTCGACATCATGCGCAACGCCACGGTGCAGGTGCCGGACAAGGTGAAGAGCCTCGATCTCAAGGCCTCGGGCGGCAAGGTCGGCACCTTGTTCGACGGGACCCAGCGCGTCGTCAGCGTCGATGCGCTACACTGGTACAACCGTGTGGTTTCCTCGCCATAACCTCATTGCGCCGGTCGCCGCGGCGCTGATTGCGCTCGCTTCATCGGCGTTTGCGATCGATGTCGATGCCTTCCTTGCCGGCACCGAGCGCGACTGCAGCGGGTGCGATCTGTCAGGCCGCGACCTGCACGGCCGCGAATTCAAGCTTTCAATGCTCAATGGCGCCAAGCTGGGCAAGGCCGACCTCACGGACGCCAGCCTGTTTCGCGGTACGCTCGAACATGCCGATTTGACGTCGGCGACGCTGGTGCGCGCCAATCTCAATCTGGCCGATGCCAAGTGGGCGGATTTTACCGGTGCCGACCTGTCTGATGCCTTGCTCTACGAAGCCGACCTGTCGCGCGCCAATTTCGCCAAGGCGAACCTGAGCGGCGCGCGGCTCGGGCGCGCGCGGCTTGTCCAGGCGAATTTGCAGGGCGCCAAACTCACCGGCGCGGACCTTCGCGATGCACGGCTGGCCGGCGCGACGCTGACCGGCGCGGATATGCGCGGCGTTACGCTGAACAGTCAGAACCTCAGCGGGATGGATTTGCACGGCGTGGATTTCACCATGGCCAACATGGTCGGGGTGAATCTCACCGGCGCCAACCTGCGCGGCGCCGTTCTGGCCGGCGTCGACCTGCTGCAGGCCAATCTGCACGGCGCCGACCTGCGCGATGCGAATTTCGAGGGCGCAAACCTCAACCAGGCGATCATGAGCGACGTGCAGAGTGACGGCGCCAAGTTCGACGCCGCGATCATGCCGGACGGCCACCGCGCCGAATAGCCGATCGCGGGACGCGCTTTTCCGGATCATGCTCTAGGGCTTGCGGGAGCCGGGATCGCGCAATTCAAAGCGCACCGAACTCTCATACTGGCCTTGCGTGTACTCGTGGCTGTCGGGATCGACGTCGTGCTGGCCCGGCTTGCGCAGGAAGTGCGTCTCGAGCGTCATCGCCCGTTCTGCCGTGACTTTTTCGCAGCGCTGCTTGATGAACACGCCGCCGACCGGCGTCTCGCCGTCGGCGGCCGGCAAGTCAACGCAGTCCCAGCCGGCGGGTCCGTAATGATTGACGATGGCGATACGCAAGAGATGCGCCATGCGGCGTTCGGGTGGCGCCGCACGCGGATCGCTGATCATGCGAATTCCGCGCAGCACGCCGCCATCGTCGAACAGCGCCGACAAAATAACCGCATGCCCGGCCACGCGGGTTCCGGTGTGTTGCGCGGCATAGAGCGGATCGTCGATCGCCTTGCCGATATATTCGGCCTCGTCGTCGAAACGGGCGGCGACTTCGTGCAAGCCGCCCGACTCCACTGCGCATTTTGCGAATTCGCTCCACGCGCCGAGCTTTTGCCGCGGCGGGCCGCCATTGCTGCCGCAGGCAAGCTCACCCCAGCCATCGAGCGTCATCGATTGCGCATTGAGCCCGAGCTTGAGCCCATGGACCTCGCCGGGATCGCCAGCGGTCTGCGCGACGGCGGCGGTGGCGACGAAAGCGAGCGCGGCCGCGCTGCAGATGACCCCTGCCCTTTTCATCGCGCACTCACGGCTTCATCGGATCGCACTGACGGGTTTCGCTGCCCCAGAATGCCACGCAGTCATCGTAGGTCGAAGCCCCGCGCCCGACATCGGTGGCGAACAGGTATTTCACCACCGCGTCGATCTCGTCGGCATTGAGGTACGCGTTCGGCTCCGGCGGCATGTCGTTGCCAAGGTCGGTGCTGGTCATGCCGTAGCAGCGCTTGTCGGTATACGCGTACTGATCGTGGTACGGCATGCCGGTGCCGGGGCGGCCGCACTTGACCGTCTCGGCGACCTGCGCCGGTGTCAGCTTGGTCGCGCGCAACGACAGCGCATTACCGCCATAGCCCTGATCGCCGGACGCGTCCCACTTGTGGCAGAACTGGCAGGTCGCCTTGGTCTTGAAGATATCCTTGCCGCGCACAATCACGCGCTGTTCTTCCGCGGACGGCGCATTTTGCGCGCCGGCCTGCCCTGCTGCGATCGCCGAAAATGCGGCGATCAACAGCAGCGCGAGCGGATACCTGCGAGCAATCAATTACAGGCCGAACACGAACAGCATCGACGACGTCGACGTGTATTTCAGTTGCGGGTCGTTCTGCATGACGAACGGCGATTGGCGCGACCCGGCCAGCACGGCGATATACTGCTTGCCGTTCACCGAATAGCTCACCGCCGGCGCGTTGATGCCGGTGCCGACGCTGAACGACCACGCCGAAGTCAAGGTCTTGGCGTCGTAGGCCGTGAATGTGCCGTCGGCCTGGCCGAGGAACACCAGATTGCCGGCCGTCGCCAGCGCGCCGGAATAGTTCGGGAAATCGAGCCGCACCGCGGCCTTGGTCTCGCCGGTGGTCGGATCGAGCGCCTTGAGACTGCCGTAGAGCCGGCCGGTCAGCTTGAACGCGCCGCCGCTGAAACGGTCGCGCGGCTTCAGCGTGCCGCCCTGGTCGGCGAAGCTCTTCTGCTCCACGGTCTCAATCCCGTCGCAGCCTTCGACCGACGGGACGAAGATCAGGTTGAGCGTCGGATTGTAGGCGGTCGGCTCCCAGTTCTTGGCGCCGAAATGCGACGGGCAGATCGTCGCCATCGGATTGCCGCGCATACCGTGCGTGCCGGGATTGTACGGCTGCACGTCGGCTTTCGGATCGTAGTTCGCCGGCAGTCCGGTCTTCGGATCGAGACCGGGCGCCCAGTTCAGCTTGTCGACATATTGCTTGCCGGCGACGAACGAGCCGTTGGTGCGGTCGAGCGCATAGAAGAAGCCGTTGCGCGCGGCGTGCACCACGAGCTTGCGATCCTGGCCGTTCACCTTGGTGTCGATCACCGGATGTTCTGAGATTTCATCGAAGTCATAGGGATCGTTCGGCGTGTACTGGAAGCCCCACTTGATCTTGCCGTCATTGGGGTTGATCGCCAGCACGCTCGCCGCCCATTTGTTGTCGCCGGGGCGATATTGCGGATCCCAGTCGGCGCCGGCATTGCCGATGCCCTGATAGATCGTGTCGCTCTCGGGATCGTAGGTGGCGGTTTCCCACACCGGCGCACCGCCGTGCTGCCAGCGCTGCTCGCCGTCCTTCCAGGTGTCGCTGCCGGGCTCGCCGGGCGCCGGAATGGTGTAGGTCCGCCACGCCTGCTGGCCGGTATTGAGATCGGTGGCGTCGACAAAGCCGCGGATGCCGAATTCGCCGCCGGCCGGCCCGACGATGGCGAGATCGCGCACCACCAGCGGCGCCATGGTGATGGTTTCGCCGAGCGCCGGATCGGCGATCTTGCGCTCCCACACTTTTTCGCCGGTCGCCTTGTTCAGCGCAAACATGCGGCCGTCGAGCGCGATGGAAATGATCTTGTCCCTCCACAGCGCGACGCCGCGATTGTTGACGCCGCAGCAGGCGACGTCGCCGGCCCAGGCCCGGTCGATACCGGGATCGAACTTCCACTTGATCAGGCCGCGGGTACCGCTCGCCACGTCGATGGCGTAGACGCTGCCCCAGCCGTCGGTGATATACATCATGCCGTCTTCGACGATCGGGGTGCCTTCGAGATTGCCGAAGGCGTAGCGGCCGCCGCTTTGCAGGCCGCCGAGCCCGACGCTGAAGGCCAGCTTCAGATTTTTGACGGTATCGCCGTTGATCTGGTCGAGCTGCGAATACCGGAAGCCCTGATAGTTGCCGTAATAAAGCAGCCAGTTCTGCGGTTCCTTGCCGGCATTGAGCGCGCGGTCGAAGGTCATGTCCGCAGCGCGCAGCGGCGTCAGCGCTGTGCCCAAAAGAAATGGAGCGATCAACAGAGCCGCAGGCGAAAGTCGCCGCATCGCAAGTCCTCCCCGTGCTTTTTTAAGAGTCGATTGACGGCAATCATGCGCCCGCGCCCTGCACGCCGCAAGGCGGCGCGCGCATGGCAGGCCAGTCCCAACGTTGTGACGATGATTTTGTCCCAAGATTATTTTGCCCGAAGTGGGCGGTGGGCACGGTTCAATGCGGACCGTGTTCCGGCATCTGCATCGGACCGTCGGCCTTCACGCCGGTGCCTTCGACCACGACCGGCGGCGCGCCGGGGATTTCCTGCCCGGTGACGATGACCTGCCCGATCATGAACGGATGCGGCGTGCAACTGAACACGTAGGCGCCCGGCTTGTTGAATGTCACGCTCGCGGACTGGCCGTTGGTCAACAGGCCGATATCCCAGCCGCCGGCATCGGCGCTGGCGGCATTGTGCGGCTGCTGCCCGGCATTGGTGAATGTCACCTTGGTGCCCGCCGTCACCTGGATGCGTGTCGGCTCGTATTCATAGTCGATGATCTTCACGGCATCGGTCTCGCGCACGCGCAAGGCGCGAAGCCGGCTGTTTGCCTCGAAGCTCACCTCGGTCGGCGGCGGCGGCGGCGCGGGCTGTTGCGCAAGCTTCGGATCGCCGTTGAGCTTGAACGCCCAGATCATGTCGCCATTCGCGGACTGGGTCTGGATCGCCTGCCCGCCGGCGGCAATCGCCACATATTGCTCGCCGTCGATCTGGTAGGTGATCGCCGGCGCATCGGCGCCGGCGCCGGTCTGCCAGTGCCAGAGCAGTTCGCCGGTCTTGGCGTCGTAGGCCTGAAAGTTGCCGTCGGGCTCGCCGTGGAACAGCAGCCCGCCGGCGGTCGTCAGCGAACCGCTGCCCTGCCCGATCGAGTACGGCATCTTGTGCTGCCAGGCGATGCGGTTGGTATGCGAGTCGACCGCGGTCAGCATGCCAGAATACTTGCCGCCGATCGGCGGTGGCGCATTCTTGCCGCTGCCGGCGCCGATCCTTGCCGCCGGCCGGATCGCCGCGGTGACGTAGAAGTATCCGGTCTGCGGATCGAACGACATCGGCGACCAGTTCACGCCGCCATTGCCACCCGGCATCATCAGGGTCGGCACGTCCCAGACCGCGCCGAAGATGCATTTGGTCGGCCATGTCCCGAGCGGTTCTGGACATTGCGGCATCACCGCATCGCCGACCGGGACCGGCTGCGTCTTCGCGCTAAAAAGGCGCGGATCCTCCTCGACCGGCGTTTCATTGATGCCGATCAGCGGCTTTCCGCTGGTGCGGTCGAGCATATAGATCCAGCCGGTCTTGCAGGCTTCGGCAATGCCCTTGCGAACCCTGCCGTCATAGATCTGATCGAACAGAATCACCGGGCTGGTGCAGTCGAAATCCCACAGATCGTGATGCACTTGCTGAAAGTGCCACGCGTAACGGCCGTCGAGATGCAGCGCCACGATCGATGAGCTGAACAGATTGTCGCCGGGCCGGTTGGCGCCGATGCCAAGCCCGTCGGGCCCGGGCTGGCCGGTGGAGAAATAGATCAGGCCGAGATCGGGATCGACCGCAGGGGTCTGCCAGACATTGGAGCCACCCTTCTTGTAGGCGTTGGCGCGGATCGGATTGGGATCGTTCGGCGCCGGCCAGGTCTCGGAGCCGATGTCGCCGGGCTCCGGCACCGTCCAGAAGTGCCACAGCTCCTTGCCGGTCCTGGCATCGAGCGCCGTCAGCTTGCCGCGCGCGCCGCGGTCGCCGCCGGAAATACCGGTATAAACCGCGCCTTTGTAGTAAAGCGGCGCCGAGGTGATGGTGTAGCCTTCCTGCCAGCGGCCGATCGTCGTTTGCCACAATCGCTTTCCGGTTGCGGCGTCGAGCGCAACAAGCGTGCCGTCGAGCTGGCCGACAAACACCTTGCCTTCGCCGACCGCGACGCCGCGATTGTCCCAGCCGCAGCACACCGTGTTGATGTCCTGCGCGATGCCCGAGTAATGCTCCCAGAGCCGCTCGCCGGTCTTGGCATTGAGGGCAAAGACATCATCGTTGCCGGTGGCGAAATACATCACGCCGTCCCTGACGATCGGCGTGCCCTCCATGGAATATTTGCGGCCGAGCCCGGAATCGAGATGCACCATCCAGGCGGCTTTGAGGTCCTTGACGTTTTCCGTGGTGATCTGCGCCAGCGTCGAGTAACGCGTATTGCGCCAGTCGCCGCCGATCGTCAGCCACTCCTTGCCGGCGGGATTGCGCAAATCAGCCTGCGCCAAGGCAGCAACCGGAGTCGCGGCAAGAATGAACGCCGCGATCTTCAACGAAAGGCCGCGCATCAAATCCTCACGCTCACAGAACTTCCGCCATCACATCCGTCACGATGCGGTCCCCGCCGCGCATCGGCACACCGGGGCAGACAAGAGTACGGCGGGACAATGTCCCGCCGTCTCAACGATAGTCACTGGCAGCGACGGCGTCAGCCGTGGCGTTGTCCGCGTCCACCGTGCTGCTGCTGACCCATCATGGTGAGCTTCGGCAGTAGAAGACGGGTGAGCATCTTGAAGCGGCCCTTCTGGGCATCGCTCAGGCTCTGGTACAGCGGCTCGCCGGCATCCGCCATTTTCTTCACCAGCGGCGCTGACTGCGTCATCGCATCGGCCCGGCGCGACAGGCGCGCGAACGGATCGGCGCCTTTTTTCGGCTGCGCGTTGTCCGCCTGCTGCTGAGCGGCTTGACGCGCCTGCATGCGCTGCACGCGGAACTGGATCAGATCCTGCAGCGACTGCTGATAGGGCCCCCACTTCTGGACTTGGTCCGGTGTCAGTTCCAGCCCGGCCTTGATGGCAGCGATGCGCGCATTCATCGTCCGCGCGTAACGATCAGGATTGAGTTTCCGATGGCCGCCGCCCTGCTGCTGTTGCGCGTAGACCAAGGTCGAACCGACGAGAGCCAGAGCTGCTGTCGCGGCAATTACGGGCTTCCACATATCATCCTCCAAGACGATTGAGTTCAGGTTGTTAAACTAGTTGCTGCTGCTTCCACCGCTGCTGCCCCCGCTCGAGCCACTGCCGCTCGAACTGCCTCCACTGGAGCTACCTCCACTGGAGCTACCTCCACTGGAGCTACCGCCACTCGAACTGCCGCTCGAGCTGCCTCCACTAGAGCTACCGCTGCTCGAACTACCACTACTCGAGCTGGAGCTGCTGCCATTGCTGCTTGAGCTGCTGCCGTTGCTGCTTGAGCTGCTGCTGCTGGGACTGCTGCTGCTGCTGCTCGGGCTGCTGCTGCTGCTGCTCGGGCTACTTGAACTCGAGCTGCTGCTGGAGCTGCTGCCCGGTGTTGTCACTATGACCGTCGTTCCGGCGCTTGCCTTGGCGGAAGCAGACGCCTTGGCGCTGGCTTTGCTGCTGCCGCCCGACTTCTCTTTGCCGCCACCCTTCTCGCTGCCGCCCTTGGCGCTCTTCTCCTTCTCGGCCTTTGCGCTTTCCGCCTTTGCCGCCTCGCAAACATTGACCTGCGTCGAGGTCCTTTGACCGGTCTTCTTATTGGTCTTGTTCTTGGTCTTCGACACACAGGTCAGGCCCGGGCAACAATCGGCGTCCTTCGTGCAATCCTCATCGGCCGCCACACAAGCCGCGACCGCAACCGCATTCATGGAATAGGTGCGCTTGGTCGTTCCGCTTGGAATATTAAACGCAGTGAGCTTGGCGCTGACGGCCGGCTTACCTGCATTGTTCGCCGTGCTCACAATGGCTGCGCCAGTCGTGTCGTACGGGATCATGGCCCTCGAATCGAAATGCGCGCCAATGTTCCATCCGGCCTGAACCGGCACTGGCGCCGCAGCCGTATAGGTCTGAACGCCCGCTGCTGCCGGCGTAATGGTGGGGCTGACCCACTCCACCGTATTGTCTCTGTCGACCAGGACGAATTCAAACGGCTTTTTGCTTTCGGCATAATACTGGAATGTGCTGGCAAATCCGGTCGCGCTCACCGGATGATTGGTGTCGATCACCGTGAAGTTTGAATAAGAGTCCACAGCCTTGCGGTCGGTGGCCGGATTCCCGACGACTAACGCCGCCGCGGCGGCTGGCGCCGCCGCCTTCTTTTTTTTGGCCAAAGACGGCGTCGCGCTTGCCGCCGCCATGACGACTGCGGCCACGGCCACCATCGATACTGAAATCCGCCCCATCGCATTCTCCCTCATGGCAACCTCAATCCCGGTTCCGATCAATCGCTGCTGCCGCTTCCACCGCCGCTGCTTCCGCCACTGCTGCTACCGCCGCTCGAGCTGCCGCCACTGGAACTTCCGCTACTGCTGCTGCCGCTCGAACTGGCAGCGCCACCGTTACTCTTTTGCTGCGGCGCCTTGGCCGACGATTTCGACGACGAGGACTTCTTCGTCGACTTCTTTTTGGAAGACTTTTTCTTCTTGGTCTTTTTCTTTTTTGTTTTCGTGGCTTTTTTCGCCGGCGCTGCAGGCTCGGGCTCGGCTGCGGCCTTTGGGGCAGCCTTTGGAGCAGCCTTGGCAGCAGGCTTTCGAGCGCCCGGCGCGAGAAATTTCGGCGAGGTGATCGATCCCGGAACCGGCCCGGAGCTCGACGTACACGGCGGCCCACCCATCATGCCACACGCTTGCGCCAGCCTGATTTCACTTTTTGCGGAAGTCGCGAAGACAAGCGCCGAAGCGACGACGCTCAACAGAAACATCCGAACGCGCATTACGGCGATCTCTTCCCAACAGCGGCACACAGCACGCGGCAAAACATACGGTTGCTGTGAAATCCTCTGACGGATTCAAGTCAGATGCGAATCCGCTAGTTTCTTTGTTCCCCTCGGCGACTATGCATTGATCAAGTTGGCGACGCAAGTATTGCAACGTCGATAAAAGCACGAGAGCCCGCGCGATGAACAAATATACATGAACGCGAACGGTGCGCGCAGCGCGCAAGCAAAAAGAACGTCCGCGGATACGCGCTGCTCATGACGGGATTGTAACACTCTAGCGATGACGGAGCGCACGCGGGATGGCAGGATGACCCAGTCGGGGGTTCGTGCGTCCATGCATCCGGGACTATGTCAGCGCAGTACGAAACTCGCAGAAATTGTACATTGCGTTTTTGGAATAATATTTGTTTTCCTCTGCATGCTTCTGCCGTCCGGCTTTGCTGCAGCGCAAGACAATACGGCGCAGAACCCGGCCCTTCCGGAAATCCAGGTGATCGCGCCGACGCCGATCACACCGCCGCGGCAAAGACCCGCTGCATCGCCTGTCAACGCGCCTGCCACCAGGCAACCGTCACCATCGGCAGCAACCGGCCCGCAACACCAAGAGCCCGGCGTGGTGGACCGCGACAAGATTCCTTCCAACGTGCAGACGCTTTCAGCGGCGGATTTCGGCCACAGCACGACGCCGGATCTGATCAGCGCGATCGCGCGGTCGCTGCCCGGCGTTTCCTTGAGCGACCAGACCGGCAACCAGTTCCAGCTTGATTTGAATTATCGCGGCTTCACCGCTTCTCCGGTGATCGGCACGCCGCAAGGCATTGCCGTCTATCAAAACGGCGTGCGCATCAACGAGGTGTTCGGCGATATCGTGAACTGGGACTTCATTCCCGAAAACGCCGTCAACCAGATGACGCTGGTGCCGAGCAACCCGGTCTACGGCCTCAACGCGACCGGCGGCGCGCTGACGTTCGACATGAAAAACGGCTTCACCTACCACGGCCTATCCGGCGAAGTGAGCGCGGGATCCTTTGGCCGCGCCACCACCTCGGTCGAAGCCGGCGGCGAGCGCGACAATCTCTCGGCCTACATCACCGCAGACGCCACCGACGACGCCGGCTGGCGCAACGCTTCACCCTCGCAGTTGCGGCGGATCTACGCTGATTTCGGCGCGCGCGGCGACCAGACCGAATTCCACATCACCTTCACCGGCGCCGACAATCATTTCGGCGCCGCCGCCGCGACCCCGATCGAAATGCTCAGCCAGGACTGGTCGAGCATCTATACGATCCCGCAAACCACGCACAATCAGCTCGCGTTCCTCACCGCAAGCGGAACCTGGAAGCCGAGCGATACGCTGACGCTGCAAGGCAACGTCTACTACCGCGGCTTCTCGCAGGCCCACGTCGACGGCAACGGCACCGATGCGTCCAACAATCCGGCGGACTGTACTGCTGACCCGACGCATTTGTGCTTTCCCAACCTCGACGGCACGTTCTCCACTCTGATGACCACCAACGGCCAGCCGGTGCCGAACACTGGCGTGTTGAGCACCAGCGTGCTCGGCGAAATCGACCGCACCTGGACGTCGACCAACAGTTTCGGCGGTTCGGGACAGGTCGCGTCCTCCGAGCAACTGTTCGGCCACAACAACAGCTTTGTCGCTGGCGTCAGCGTCGATCGCGGACTGGTGCAGTTCACGACAACGAGCGAACTCGGCACCATCAACGCCAATCAGTTTCCCGTCGTGCAAGGCACCGGCCTGTTCATCGATCAGCCCTCCGGCGACGTTGCTCCGGTGGGGCTCGGCGCCAGGACGCTCTATACCGGGGTCTACGCGACCGACACGTTCGACGTGACCTCGCGCCTCTCCGTCACCGCTGGCGCGCGCTTCAACGATGCGCAGATCGCGCTGACCGACGAACTCGGCAATGACGCCGGGCTCAACGGCGTTCATGATTTCAACCGGATCAATCCGACGATCGGCGCGACCTACAAGCTGACGCCCCAAATCACGCTCTATGGCGGCTATGCCGAAGCGAACCGCGCGCCCACGCCGCTCGAGCTTGGCTGCTCCGACCCGATGCGGCCGTGTCTGATCGACAACTCGCTGGTCGGCGACCCCGATCTCAAGCAGGTCGTCTCGCACACGGTCGAAGCCGGACTGCGCGGACATTTCGACATTGCGCATGGACTGCTGAACTGGACCGTCGGCGCGTTTCGCGCGCTCAACACCAACGACATCATCAATGTCGCGAGCCCGATCATCGGTCACGAGTTCTTCCAGAACGGCGGCAACACCTTGCGGCAAGGCATCGAGGCGGCCGCCTCGTACAAGCTCGACCGCTGGAACGCCTACGCGAACTTCACGTATGTCGACGCGACATTCCGCAACGCGCTGACACTGTCGTCGCCGAACAATCCGTTCGCCGATCCGGTCACCGGCACGATCAACGTCGTGCCGGGCGACCACCTGACAGGGATTCCGGATTTCCGCATCAGAGTCGGCGTCGAATACCGGATCACCGATCCGTGGAAGGTCGGCGCCGACATCAACGTTGTCGGCAGCCAGTGGCTAGTCGGCGACGAGGCCAATCAGAACCCGAAAGTGCCGGCGTATTGGACCATGAACCTGCACACATCTTATCAGCTGACCAAAAACGTCGAGCTGTTCGGGCTGGTGCGCAACCTGTTCAATCGGCACTATTACGTCTACGGCACGTTCTTCGAGACGGACTTGTTTCCGTACCTCAATCTCAGCGATCCGCGCACCTTCGTGCCCGGCATGCCGTTGGCGGCCTACGCCGGAGCGCGCGCGACATTTTAACATTGGTGCTTAGTGGTAGTGCGCGGCCGCGATAGCCGCGGACTATTGGCGGATTCGCCGATCCGGAACTTTTATTCAAGTAGAATGTTCAATAAGTTGGCTACTAGTTGACTGTGTGCGAATGGCGAGGAAGCGGGCAAGTCCCGAAAAATCTGAGCAAGAGTCGAAAGACATGTTCGACAACGAGCGCCGCTTTCGGCTGCTGGTTGACAGCGTGATCGACTACGCCATCTACATGCTCGATCCGTCCGGCATTATCACCAACTGGAATACCGGAGCCGAACGGATCAAGGGCTATAGCGCCGACGAAATCATCGGCCAGCACTTCAGCAAATTCTACACATTGGAAGACCGCGTTTTGGGCCTGCCTGCCCGCGCTCTCGAGGTGGCCCGCCGCGAGGGAAGATTCGAGACAGAAGGCTGGCGGATTCGCAAGGACGGCTCGCGGTTTTTCGCTTCGACCGTTGTCGATCCGATTTACGACGCCGGTACGCTGATCGGTTTCGCGAGAATCACCCGCGACATAACCGAGCGTCAATCCGCGCAAAAGGCGCTTCATGACGCCCAGCAGCAGTTCAAGCTGCTGATTAGTAACGTCACCGATTATGCGCTCTATCTGCTCGATCTCGAAGGCAACGTTTCGAGCTGGAATGCCGGAGGACAGCGGATCAAGGGTTACGCGCCGGAGGAGATCATCGGCCAGAATTTTTCGCGGTTCTACACACCGGCCGACCAGGCCGCCGGACGGCCGGCGCGCGCTCTGTCGATTGCACGGAACACCGGCCGGTACGAAGAAGAAGGTTTGCGCGTTCGCAAGGACGGCTCGTTCTTTTGGGCAAGCGTCGTCATCGATCCCATTCGCGACGACAGCGGACAATTGATCGGCTACGCCAAAATCACCCGGGACATTACCGAGCGCCACCAGGCCCAGCTTTCGCTGGCCAGGGTGCAAAAGCAGCTTGCCGAGTCACAGAAGATGGATGCGCTGGGCCAGCTCACCGGCGGCGTGGCGCACGACTTCAACAATCTTCTGATGATCGTATCCGGTCACATCCAGACGCTGAAGAAATTTGCCGCGAAAGATTCAAGGGCCGCCATGGCCGCCCAGGCTATCGAACATGCGGCGCATCGCGGCGCGGCGTTGACCCGCCAACTGCTGACGTTCTCGCGGCGCCAGCGGGTCAATCCTCAGACTGTCAGCCTGCCGCAAAAAATCGGGTCGATCCGCGAAGTGCTGGACAGCGGCATTGGCGGAATTGTCGATTTGGAAATCGACATTCCGCAGGACGCTTGGCCGGTCAACGTCGATACCGGTGAGCTTGAGGTCGCCCTCATCAATCTGGCCGTCAATGCCCGCGACGCCATGCCGGACGGCGGCACGGTGACGATCCGCACCGAGAACGTCCGCCTCGGTGAGGATGAAAGCGTGCCGCCCGGCGATTATGTCGCAATCATCGTGAAAGATACCGGCGTCGGCATCCCGCCCGACATCGTCGCCAAGGTGTTCGATCCGTTCTTCACGACGAAAGACGTCGGCAAGGGAACGGGGCTCGGACTTTCGCAGGTCTACGGCTTCGCGCACCAGGCCGGCGGCACCGTGAAGATCGACAGCGAACTCGGCAAAGGCACGACGCTGACGATTTATCTGCCCCGTGAATTGAACGATCCGGGAGGAGACGACGCTGCCTCGGGCGATCAGAAAAAATATGTCGGCACCGTCCTGTTGGTGGAAGACAACCCCGATGTAGCGAGCGCGAGTACCGGGCTGCTGGAGCAACTCGGCTATTCGGTCCGCTGGGCGCTGAATACGGATGCCGCGCTAAAGGAAATCGAGCTGAACGGCGTCGATCTGGTGTTCAGCGACATCGTCATGCCCGGACGGCTGGACGGCCTGGGATTGGCTCGCATCATCAGACAGAGGCACCCCGAAGTGCCGATCCTGCTTGCCACCGGTTACAGCGAGGCGCTCCGGACCGCGCAGTCGGACTTCAAGGTCCTGCAAAAGCCCTATGAAATGCACGAACTGAGCCGCGCCATCATCGAGCTCACGCGCGGCTGATACCCGCCGCTTCGGGCCCGGGGGACCGGGTCAGCACCGGATCAGTGATACGTGCCGACAATCAGGCAGCAGCACTTGCCGTTTTTCGGATTGCAAACCTTGGCAAGGTTTCCGCCGCATTGCAGTTCCTCGCCGCCGCATTTGACGTTCTTGGCGATCAGGGTGGCATTCGGGCGGTGCGCCGGTACGCCCGACACACTTAGCTGGGTATCGGCATAGGCCGGAAAAACTGCCCCGAGCACGATTGCTACCGACAAGGTGACTGCAAGATTTCGCATGGTTGCTCCCCCAGAGTTCAATCAGATTTTCATTTCCACCGCTCTGCCGCCGCGGCGTCCGCAACCTTGGCTTCGACCCAGGTCTTCACCGGTGTCTCGCCCGAGGCTTTCTCCACCTGCTTCCAGAATGGCGCGCGCGTTTTCAGATAATCCATCAAAAACGACGCCGCGGCAAAAGCCGCCTCGCGGTGGCTCGACGCCGTGACCACCAGCACGATGTCCTCGCCCGGCGTGATCCGGCCGTGGCGATGGATCACTGTCACGCCGAACAGTGGCCAGCGTGACTGGGCTTCTTCGACATGGCGCGCAATCTCGGTTTCCGCCATGTCGGGATAGTGCTCGAGCGTCAGCGCCGCAATGCCCTCGCCGTTTTCGTCGCCGCGACAGACGCCGGTAAACGTGACCACCGCACCGATGTCGCTGCGGTCATGTTTGAGCTTCGCCACTTCGGCAGCGGCATCGAAGGCTTCGCGTTGCAGACGGATCGTTGTCGGCATGACGGACATCAGCCGCCGGTCATCGGCGGAAAAAACGCAATCTCATGGGCGCCGGCAAGTTTGGCATCGGCTTTGACATGGGTCTTGTCGATCGCGGCGCGGATCACCTTCGGATTTTCGAACGCATGGGCGTATTCCTCACCGCGTCCGCAGAGCCACGCCTGCAATTCACCGACCGTGGCGATGCCCGCCGGGATCGTGACATCTTCCTCCGCCTTGCCGATGCGCTCGCGCACCCAGGCAAAATAGCGGATCTTCACGCGTCTTCCTTAGTCAGGTGATGCAGGCCGGCCTGCAGATAATCCCAGCCGGTGTAGAGCGTGAGCAGCGCCGACAGCCATAGCAGCGCGATGCCGATCTCCGTCACCACCGGCAACACCGCATCGCCGGCCTCGCCGCAGATCAGAAATCCGACGGCGACAAGTTGCAGCGTCGTCTTCCACTTGGCAAGCCGCGTCACCGGCACGCTGACCCGCAGCTCCGCCAGATATTCGCGCATGCCCGACACCAGGATTTCGCGGCACAGGATTACGACCGCGGCAAACAGCGCCCAGCCGTGGATGGTGCTTTCCGCCGCCAGCATCAGCAGGCATGACGCCACCAGAAGCTTGTCGGCGATCGGGTCCAGCATCCGGCCGAGCGACGATTGCTGGCGCAAGATGCGCGCGAAATAGCCGTCGAGGAAATCCGAAATGCCGGCGGCGATGAAGATCACCAGGGCCACCCAGCGCAGCCACAGCCCGCCATCCAGAATGTTTTGCCAGAACATGCACCCGACCACGACCGGCACCGCGACGATGCGGCCGTAGGTCAAGATGTTGGGCAGCGCCAGCGGCCGAGCGGGCGGACGGCCCGGCTCCGTCGTAACCGTCGAATTCACGGTCGAATTCATGGCCTCACCATAGCGCCACCGCACGACGACCGCGAGACCCAAACCGCGCATGCCAGCGCGTCAAAAGGCACGATCACCATGCTTAGTGGAACCTTTCCCGGTTTCGTATCCAGATGTTTACGCCGCCCCCTCATGGAAAAACTCATATATCCGCCGCGCCGTTTCGGCGCTGATGCCGTCGACCTGTACCAGGTCGGTGACTGAGGCACGCTCGATCGCCTTGAGCGTACCGAAATGCAGCAGCAAGGCGCGCTTGCGCGTCGGCCCGATGCCTTCGATTTCCTGCAGCCCGGCCTCGCGCAAATCCTTGGTACGCCGGGTGCGGTGCGAGCCGATGGCGAAGCGATGGGCCTCGTCGCGCAACCGCTGGACGAAGTAGAGTACCGGGTCGCGGGGCGGCAGCTTGAATGAGTCGCGGCCGGGAAGGAAGAACGTCTCGCGGCCAGCGTCCCGGTCCGGCCCCTTGGCGATGCCGGCCAGCGGCACGTCGGCGCCAAGTCCGGCAAGAACCTCGCGCGCGGCATTGAGCTGCCCCAAACCGCCGTCGATCAGCACCAGGTCCGGCCAGGGTGATTCATTGCCGTCGCCTTCCGCCTGCAAGATCGCGGTCTCTTCCGGCGGCATCGCCATGTCGGGCGCGGCAGCGGCCGCAACCAGGGCAACGTCGGCAAGTGCAGACCGCGGCGCCTCGGCGATCAGCCGCTTGAACCGGCGCTCCAGCACCTCGCGCATCATGCCGAAATCGTCGCCGGGGGTGAGCTCCGTCGAGCGGATATTGAACTTGCGATAGTCCTTTTTGCGGAAACCCTCCGGACCGGCAACGATCATGGCGCCGACCGCGTTGCTGCCCTGGATGTGACTGTTGTCGTAAACCTCGATGCGTCGCGGCGGACGCGGCAATCCGAACGTCGTGGCGAGATCGCGCAACAGTTTCTGCTGCGATGAGGTTTCGGCAAGTTTGCGGCCGAGCGCCTCGCGGGCATTGGCCAGCGCGTGCTCGATCAGGTCCTTTTTCTCGCCGCGCTGCGGCACCGAGACTTCGACCTTGTGGCCGCTCTTGGTGCAAAGCGCATCCGCAAGCAGCGCCCGGTCCTCGATCGCATGCGAGATCAGGACCAGGCGCGGCGGCGGCTTGTCGTCATAGAATTGCGCGAGGAACGCCGAAAGGATCTCGCCCGGACCGAGCGAACGGTCGGCTCGCGGAAAGTACGCACGATTGCCCCAGTTCTGCCCGGTGCGGAAGAAGAACACCTCGACGCAGGAGAAGCCGCCCTGCTGGTGCATGGCGAAAACATCGGCCTCTTCGACGCCGCGCGGATTGACACCCTGATGCGATTGCACTGCGGAGAGCGCCGCCAGACGGTCGCGATAGATCGCAGCGCGCTCGAAGTCGGTCGCTTCCGACGCCTTCTCCATCTCGGCGGCGAGTTGCTCTTTGACCGCCCTGGAGCGGCCTGACAGGAACGCATTGGCTTCACGCACCAGCGCCGCATAATCGCGAAAGTCGATCTCCTTGGTGCAAGGCGCGGAGCAGCGCTTGATCTGATGGAGCAGGCACGGCCGGGTGCGGCCGTCGAAGAATGGATCGCTGCACGAGCGCAACAGGAAGGCGCGCTGCAAGGCGTTGATGGTGCGGTTGACCGCCCACACCGAAGCGAACGGCCCGAAATAATGTCCCGGCCGGGACCGCGCGCCGCGGTGCTTGAGGATCTGCGGCGCCCAGTGATCCGACGTGATCAGGATGTAGGGAAACGATTTGTCGTCGCGCAGGGTGACGTTGAAGCGCGGCCGCAGCCGCTTGATCAGGTTGGCTTCGAGCAGCAGCGCTTCGGTTTCGGTCCGGGTGACGACAAATTCCAGCTTGCGGGTGGCCGCGACCATGCGCTCGATACGGGTATCGAGCCCGGTCGGCCGCGCATAGGCGCCAACCCGCTTTTTGACGTTGTTCGCCTTGCCGACATAGAGCACGTCGCCACGTGCATCGAGCATCCGGTAGACGCCGGGCCGCGACGGGGCGAGCTTTACATAATGTAATATCGCGTCGCGCCCGGCGGCGAGCGAGTTCTCGTCCTCGTCCAGACGAAGCTCCACCGGGCCGCTTTCGTCGGTAAGCGGCAGCGACTGCTCGTCGTCTTCGTCCTCGGCGGGATTGATCTTGGGCTCGAGGTCCTTTTTCGGCGCATTCATCGGTCGGCGAGTCCGGAACAGCCAGACGTCACGAATATAGAATCTCTTAACGATGTCATCTCGGAAATACTTACCGATTCAGGACCGCTTAACTTCAACATCGCGATAAATTGTACAGGCCGGGACACGGGCCATCGACGCTTACTGCGATCTCATATGGGCATTCCAGGCGCTTTATGCCCATCGGCGTGTCGTCCGACCTTTTCGGGGAAGTCAGTATGAAAATCCTTCTTGGCGCAGCTCTCTCTGTGGCAATTGCCGGCACCGCTTTCGCCGCCGATATGCCGGTCCGCAACTACTACACCGCACCCGCAACGCTTTCGCCCTCAAGCTGGGCCGGTCCCTATCTCGGTGGGCAGATAGGCTACGAATGGGGCACGGTGAGCAATAACCCGACCCGCCCGAGTGGCGTCCAGGGCGGCGTCGAAGCCGGTTACAACTGGCAGTTCGGCCAGTTCGTTGTCGGTGGCGAAACCGATCTGAACATATCCGGCGCGCGGGACACGGTCGCGCCGTTCCAGTTCTCGAATACATGGTACGGCACGCTGCGCGGCCGCGCCGGCATCGCGTTCAATAACCTGCTGCTGTACGGAACCGCCGGTCTCGGCTACGGCAGCCTCAACGGGCAATCGTTCGGCTTTTTGAACGAGAGCAAGACCAGCGCCGGCTTTGTCGGCGGCGTCGGCATCGAATATGGCTTTGCCGCGCGCTGGTCGGCCAAGGCCGAGTGGCTCTATCTCGACCTCGCCGACCGCACTTACGCCTCGACCGGCGTCAATAACGGTCTGGCGGCCAACCTGGTCCGTCTCGGCCTCAACTATCATTTCTAACGTCGGTCTGGCCGGGTTATCCGGCCCGAATTTCACTTTTAGGTAGTGTTCCGGCCGCGCGACAAAGTACGTCGCGCGGCCGTAGTTTTCTCAGTCGCCAAAGTTCCAGTTCCGTTCATAATTATTTAACCACATTGCCGCCGGCCTTAAGACAATGTTTGCTCTAATCGTGGCTGTACTTGATCAATTCTCGCCACATTGTCGTCCACATAGACGAAACAACTGTGTCTTTGCTGCACTAGACGAAAAATCGTTCGCGAATACTATCCCGGCCAATGAATTCAACGGAGGTCTGGAAATGAAGCGTGCGTTATTTGCGTTGGTCGGCTTGGCGGCACTGACCGGAACGGCAGCGGCGGCCGACTTGGCCCGTCCCGTGCCGCAGCCCTATTACAAGGCTCCGGTCGTTGCCCCGGTGTTCAGCTGGACCGGCTTCTATATCGGTCTGAACGGCGGCGGCGGCTTTGGCCGTTCCGCGTGGGACACGACCGGCTCGTTCAACACCTCCGGCGGCGTGGTCGGCGGCACCATCGGCTACAACTATCAGATCGGCCAGGCGGTCGTCGGCATCGAAGGCGACATCGACTGGGCCAATATCAACGGCAGCACGAACAATTTCTGCGGGCTTGGCTGTAAGACAAGCGACAGCTGGCTCTCGACAGTGCGCGGCCGCCTCGGTTACGCGGCCGACCGCTTCATGCCGTACATCACCGGCGGCGCGGCGTTCGGCGACATCAAGGCATCAGTTCCGGGCTTCGCCGGCGCAAACAGCGACCGCGCCGGCTGGACGCTCGGTGCGGGCCTCGAATTCGCAGTCGCGCAGAACTGGAGCCTCAAGGCCGAATACCTCTATGTCGACCTCGGCAAGTTCAACTGCGGTATCGCCTGCGGCGCGGCCGTTACCGACAATGTGTCGTTCACGACCAACCTGGTCCGTGCCGGCGTGAATTACCACTTCTGATCGCCATCGCGATTTGCAACATGGAAAACCCCGGAGCGAAAGCTCCGGGGTTTTTTCTTGGACGGCGTCAGGTTGGCGACGGCATCAGCCCGGCTTGGTGGCGTTGAACGCCGGCACGCGCGCGGCGAAATCGTCGAGCCAGGCGACAAGCCGCGGATGGCCGGCGCGCCAGCTGCCGTTGAAGCGGAAGTCGCGATAGCCAAGCGTACAGGCCAGCGTGATCTGCCCGATATCGGGCACCGCGCCCAGCGGCGGCGGCGACGCCTCGAGCGCGGCAAGTCCGCGCGAAATCTTTCCGGCCTGATGCTCGAGCCACTTGGCGTCGTGGGTTTCCGGCTTGCGCCAGCGCAACTCGTAAACCGTCAGGATCGACGCATCGAGAATGCCGTCGCACAGCGCCTGCAAGCGCAATGCCGCAAGCCGCGCCACCGGATCGCGCGGCACGATCTTGCCGCCGCCGGCGCGATGATCAAGATATTCGAGGATGACGCGGGAATCGTAATAGGCGTTGCCATCCTCGGCGAGCAGGACCGGAATCTTGCCGAGCGGATTTTGCAGCCGGACGCTGTCGTTGACATCCGAAGTATCCGCAGGCTCGACTTTCACATCCTTGTCGAGACCGAGCAAAGCAATCGCAATCCGTATCTTGCGTCCAAACGGCGAAGCCGGGGACGAACGGAGTATCATCATGGAACCACCACCACTGGATTTTTCAGGAGGCGTTGCTGGCGCAACGCAAAAAAATACCGCTCGGCCGAGCGCCGCACGGTTAGTTGAAGTCCGACGCCGTGCTCCCACACGGCGCCGCAGTGCAAGCCCTAGCCGGTAATAACGAGATTTACCGCCTTCGGACCCTTACCTTTCTTGTCAGGCTCGACGTCGAAACTGATCCGTTGCCCCTCGGTCAACGATTTCAGTCCCGCACGCTCAACAGCGGTGATGTGCACGAACACATCACGACCACCATCATCAGGCTTGATGAATCCGTAGCCGCGTTCGCCGTTGAAGAACTTGACAGTACCACCCATTGCCATCGGGCAACTCCTTCCCCCGTGGTTGCTCCGCCATCGCGCCCCCTCGGCACGACAGCTAGCTGGACATCCACACGAGCAAAGAGAGCTTAAGCCGCTGACGGCCCCAACCACTCCGCCGGCCCCCCACAGGAGGCGGAACGTCTAAGCCAGCCAGCGAAGGCTAACCCACTTTTTGTTGGTGGAAAAGTGCTTGTACAGCGGTTTTCTCGGCTTTCGGCCTATCTTTGTTTGGTCAGCCAATCGGTCGCACTGGCGGCTTGCGGCGACAGGATGCGGCCGAGTTCGGGCAACCGCGCCCGCAGTTCGGCGTCGAGCTTGAACGGCGGATTGACCAGGATCAGCCCGGAGCCGGCGAGCCCGGCATCCGCTTGCGGCGGCGCCATGATCATTTCGCTCCGCAACATATTCGGCAGTGCGAGCTTGCGCAGGCTGCGGGCCAGGGCGTCCGGCGCCTCCCGCCGTTTGATCGGGTACCACAGCAAATAAATGCCGGTCGGCCACTTCCGATGCGCCGCGGCTAATTCATTGGCGAGACGGCTGAAATCGTCGGTTTGCTCGAACGGCGGGTCGATCAGGACGAGGCCACGGTGCTCTTTCGGCGGCACATAAGCGCCGAGCGCGGTCCAGCCGTCGATTGCCAGGGCTTTGCATCGCCGATCGCCGCGCAGCGTCGCCTGTAACCGGCGCGCCGCCTTGGGCTCGAGCTCGCAGGCAATCAGCCGGTCCGCCGGCCGCAGCAGGGTCTGCACGATGGCCGGCGACCCCGGATAGGCGCGCCGTTTGCCGCCGGGGTTGAGCGCCGAAACCGCCTTCAGATAGGGCTCCAGGAAATCTTTCAGCTCCGGCGACGGGGAAGCCTGCCAAAGCCTTCCGATGCCGTTTTGCCATTCACCGCCGCGGGTGGCCTCGGCACTCGCCAGGTCGAAACGCCCGGCTCCGGCATGGGTATCGATGACGCGAAAGGCGGCGGGCTTGTTGCGCAGATGGACCAGGATGCGCGCCAGCACGGCGTGCTTGTGCACGTCGGCAAAATTTCCTGCGTGGAAGGCGTGCTGATAGTTCACGGTTTCAGGAAGTGGCTCACGCGCCGCCGCGCACCGGCGGCATCACCACCTGATCGCGCCGGCAGGTCCGCTTGGTCACTTCGGGGCAATCGTGGAATTTCAGATCCTTGGACAAACAGATCCGGATTTCCGTCAGCCGCTTCTTGTCGCAATCCACCGCGATAGCGGCGGGCGTCAGACCGGAATTGGCTTTAATGAAAGCGTCCTGCACCGCGGCCGGCGCGACCGTCAGCGGCTGTTGCAACGCGGTGTAGTCCGGCGGGATCGTTATCGCCGCCCGCGCCTTGCGGATAGTGTCGAAATAACCGTTCGGCGACAGCCCCGAACAGGTGCCGTGCTTGTCCCATTCGTTGTAGATCAGATGCGGCGCCGGCATCAGATCGAGCATCGACGACACGATGCCGCGATAGAGCCGCGGCGACGGCTGCTGGCAGTTTTCCGGAAAGCCTTTTTCGTATTGCGGCCAGAGGCCATGCACGACGAACGAATAAGGCCGCGCGCCGCATTGCATGCCGGACGACTGGCCGTTGTGACGTTCCGCCGCTGCCGCGCAAAACGATGGCGACCACGACAGCGACAGCACATAAAAGTCGAATTGTCCGGGCGTGCCTTGCCGATCATCCTGCGCCGCAGCGGGCAGCAGCGCGGTCAGGGACAGAACGACGGCGAACGCCGCCCGCGCAACACTCCGAATCATGAAAGCCTCTTGGATCGTTTTTGGAACTTTTTTCGGGACCGCTCCACGGCGCCGTCACAATCCGGTGGAACAATAGCACAACGAACGTAGCGCGAACAGAATATGGGCAAATGTCGTATGGCCGGTAACCTTCGGCGTACCTACTTTTGCTTCAGCGTTTGATCGTTGCTGCGTTGTTTGATGAGATCGTCGTGTCGTAAGTGCGCGACTCAGGGTGATGAGGGCATCGCACATGACCGTTTATCGACTCTACAAGAATCGGGCTTTCGAGCCTGAGGCCATTACAGTCATGACCAGCGCCTACGCCGAGGTGTGCCACAAGCTCGGCCTGGACGAATGTGAAAACGCCGATACCAGCAAGGTTGCCAGGACGGTGATCGAATTCGCCCAGCGGGGGGTCAGCGATCCGGCCCGGCTACGCGACCGGGTGCTGGCGGCGCTCAACCGCTCCAGCGGCGTCAACGCTTTGTAAACCGCGTTGCCCGCCGTTGCTGCGTGACGCGAAAGCGCCGCAGTTTCGCGCGGAAGTTTGCCCGAATTTCATGGTCTTACTCCGTGCAGACGGGACCAAATGCACGGGGTTCGGATCATGAAGACAGTCGGCAAATGCGCACTCGCAGCCAGCATCGCGCTCGCCCTGATGATGTCGGGCGCCAATGCCCAGATGATGGGCGGCGGTCATAAACACCGCGGCGATACTGCGAAGAGCGACACGCAAAAGCCCAAAGCCGACGACAAGGCCTACGTCCAGGCCATCGGCAGCCTGCCCGACAAGTCATACGATCCTTGGAACTCGCTGCGCTAACGCGCAGTCGGTCGAACGGTCAGGGCGCGGCGGAGCGGCATTCCGGCCGGTAGGCCCAGTCACGGTCGAGGCCGGCGACGCAGAAATTGACGCCCCACCCCATGCCGATCATGTTGGTGTCTTCCTCGATCGCGTAGTTGATCAGGTGCTTGCTGCCGTCGTTGATCACAGCAGTGCCGCTGCAAAACCGGCGCGGGATCGATTGCGCGGCCCATACCAGCATCCCAGTTTCGTGAATATTCTCGATGCCGACGATCCGCAGCTCCGAATTCCAGAAGCGGAATTCCTTGGTGTGGAAGTTGGCGATGATGCGGTCGAGCGCACCGGTGTAGTCGCATGCCGGAAGGTCGCGGTCATAGCGCGGCCCGGACAGCCAGAAATTCTTTTCCAGGATGTTGGCGGCCCGCGGCTGCGAAACCGCCATCAAACTCAGCGCCAAAGCCACCGCGGCACACGCCAAACGGCCATATCCGGCCCGATACATGGCCCTCTCCCACCCGCTTGAAAAAGCAAAGCTAACCTGCCGGCAACCGTGCCGCGACGGTGCCCGCCGGTCAAGGCCGCAACCGCGCGCCGGCGCACTTGCGCGCCCGGCGTGACATCGCCGCCACGCCGGCCCGGCGCGATTTGGGGAATCAGCGCGTCCACAGCCAATGCCGAACTGTCAGCCGGCCATCATGGCTTTGTAAAAATAATGGTTTCGGCAAATTATCCACTGCTGTGGTAACTATCGGTTGCGTATTTGATTCGAGACGTAACCGGGGTGTGAGGCGTATTCGAGCCGCGACCCGGCTCTCATTTTCACCCTCTTCAGTAATCCTCGCCGTCCGCCGGTTTCGGCGTGCCGCCGCGGGGCCAGTCTGTAAGGCGTTCGCCGGCGGGAAGCCGGCGAGGTCAGTCGATGGATTCGTCATGAACCATCGCAGACAGCGGCAATGGTGTTGCGGATTTGAAGTTCGGTGCGGACTTCGGAATCGAGACACACGGGGGGAGAATTTCTATGGGCGAGGTGCATCGGCTTTCAACGCCGGAGCCAAGCTTCGGTCTGCTGGCGGCCGGACGCTTGATGGCGCAGGTGTTTCCGTCATGGGTGCAGGATCTGGCACTCCTGGTGGAAAGCGTGGAATCGGCGCGGCCGAGCAGCGCATCGGCGGACTGGCAGCCGGGCGCGATCGTGCGGCTGCCGTTCAGCAAGAAGATCTGCAACGACGGCGACACGGTTTGCAGCCAGGCGCTGATGGCGCTGGCGGATACCGCCATGGTGATTGCCTGCTCAGCGGCATGGAACGGCTACCGGCCGATGAACACCATCGACCAGACCACCCATTTCCTCCGCCCGGTCAGCAACGACGTCATCGCCGACGCCCGCGTGGTGCGGATCGGCCGCAATACCAGCTTCGGCCGCGTCATGCTGCTCGGCGCCCATGACAAGCGCCCGGTCGGCATGGTGGCGACGGCTTATTCGATGTCATAGCGGCGGCCCATACTGGCGCGCCGCTTCCCATCCCTGCCGCGACGCTCTAAACTTTCGGCGTCGCGTCGGCGGGAGGTTGTGGTGATGACTCGGAAGCTGTTGATTGCATTGGGCATCGTGTTGGCAAGCGGCACCGCGGTGTTTGCCATCGGCGGCACTTTCACCGGCCCCGGCTACTGGATCACCGGCAACGACACCGGCGGCATCATTCCCTACTCGCCGGCGATCGAGACCACCTACAAGCAGATGGCGGCGGACTGGTGCGCACGCTGGAACCGGCTGTCGCATGTCACCAGCGTTCATCGCGTTTACGGTGATTACGTTGGCTTCGTCTGCATCGACAAGCCGTGGATGATCCACTAGACCGACCCGGAACCTGCTTAGGTCCAGTCGCCAATAACAGCCTGAACGATCGTCAGCGCGGCGACGGCTGCGGTATCGGCGCGCAAGATGCGCGGGCCGAGGCATAACCGGACGACGTGCGGCAATTTCAGTAAGGCCGCGCGCTCGTCATCGGCAAATCCGCCTTCCGGGCCGATCAGCACCGCAAGCGGCGACCGCGCCGGCACCGCGGCGAGCGCAGCGACAGGGTTTGCCACCGCGGCCGCCTCGTCGCAGAAGATCATCCAGCGCGCCGCATCGTGCGCGGCCAGCATTTTCGCAAACGGCAGCGGTTCGCCGACCTCGGGCACCGACAGGATGCCGCATTGCTCGGCGGCTTCGATCGCATTGGCGCGCATGCGTTCGGTGTTGACGCGCGCCGCCTGGGTGTGCCGGGTCAATACCGGCTGCAGCTTTGCCACCCCCATCTCGACCGCCTTCTGCACCATGTAATCGAGCCGGGCGGCTTTGAGCGGCGCAAACAGATAATGCAGATCGGCTGGCTCGGTCTGGACGCGCGCCCGGTCGCCGATATGCAGCACGGCCGAACGCCGCTGCGGCTCGAGCGTCGCAGCCCACTCGCCGTCACGGCCGTTGAAGGCCAGCACGCCGGCCCCGGATTTGAGCCGAAGCACATGCGCCAGATAATGCGCCTGTGCCGGGTCCAGCGGGACCGCGGCGCCGGCCTCGAGCGGCGCATCGACATAAAGCCGGGGACTGCGGAAATCGTAACTGGGCATATAACTGGCTATTGGGTTTAGCGAGCCCGGCGGACAGACCGCTTCAATTTAATCCAACGCCTTAAGGAACAGGCCTGTTGAACTTGGTGCTGCTGGCTTTACCTTTGTTGGACCATGAGCACCAGCGTCGCACCCCTGCCGGTTTGGGCGTTTTGCCCCCAGGTTTGCCCCCATGTCGCCGAATTCAACGTGCCATTAATCCGGCGGGGGCTATGGGACGTCGTCTTCCGGGGTCACGAGGGCATAGAATGATTCGCAGCTTTGCCGCCGCGCTGACAATCGCAGCCGCCGCGGCTTTGCCGGGGGCAGCGCTGGCGCAATTTCCGCCGCCGCCGCCAACCGGATCCCAGGGCGTATTCCCTGCCCCGCCACCGCCCGGGTCGCAGGGCGTTTTCCCGGCCGCGCCACCGCCCGGTCAGGGCGGCATGGTCGGCGGCGCTCTGCAAGGCGGAGGCGGTGGTGGTGGCGGCTTTGGCGGTCCGCCCGGCGGCCCCCAGGCCATATGCGCCAACTTCATGAAGCTGAAGGAAGAAGCCGACGTCAAAGGGCACGCGATCCAGGACGTCAGCAAGAAGCACGACCGCAAACTGATGTGCGGCGCCGTCACCCGTTTCGTCGAGATAGAAACAAAGGTCGTCAAATTCCTGGTCGATAACAAGACGACCTGCGGCGTTCCGGATCAGGCTGTCGCCAACGCCAAAGCCAGCCACGAGAAGACCATTCAATTCCGCGAGCAGGTTTGCGCCGAGCAGCCGCAGCCGAAAGCGCCGACCTTGAGCGATGCGATCGGCACGCCGACGCTGGATACACGCAAGAACACCAAGACCGGCAAAGGAACGCTGGACACGCTGACCGGCAATCCGCTGGCGCAATGAGCCCCCCACCCGGTTCGGTCGCCGACGCGACCGGCAATTGGGTCGATACGCTCGCGCCGGCATGGTCGCGTCCTTACCTCCGCCTCGCCCGGCTCGACCGGCCGATCGGTTCGTGGCTCCTGCTGCTGCCGTGCTGGTGGTCCTCGGCGCTGGCGGCGGTCGCGGCGCATGCGCGCACGCCGAGCCTGACGCACATCGTGCTGTTCTTCATCGGCGCGTTTGCGATGCGCGGCGCCGGCTGCACTTACAATGACATTGTCGATCGCGATCTCGATGGCAGCGTCGAGCGCACGCGCTCGCGGCCGATCCCATCCGGCCAGGTCAGCGTGCTGCAAGCGGCGGTCTTCCTCGTGCTGCAATCGCTGCTCGGGCTTGCGGTGCTGCTCAGCTTCAACGCCTTCACCGTCGCGCTCGGCATCGCGTCGCTTATCATCGTCGCGGTCTATCCGTTCATGAAACGCATCACCTACTGGCCGCAAATCGTGCTGGGGCTGGCGTTTTCCTGGGGCGCGCTGATGGGCTGGGCCGGCGCGTTCGGCAGCCTCGGTGCGGCGCCGCTGTTGCTTTACGCCGGCTCGATCGCCTGGGTGATCGGCTATGACACCATCTATGCGCATCAGGATCGCGAGGACGACGCCCTGATCGGCATCAAATCGACCGCGCTGCTGTTCGGGCCGCGCACCAAGCCGATGCTGGCACTGTTTTATACGCTGGCCGTCGTCCTGATCGGCGCGGCGGGTGCGCTGGCCGGCGGCGGATTGGCGTTCTGGTTCGGCCTCGTCCTCTTCGCCGCCCATCTCGGCTGGCAGATCGTCCGCCTCGACACCGCCGATCCCGATAACTGCCTGCGCGTATTCAAATCCGACCGCGACGCCGGCTTGATCCTGTTCGCCGGCCTCTTGCTCGACGCGGCACTGCGGTAGACGCGGTCATCGCGAGAAGCGGCTCGCCGGGAAGCCCCTTGTCGACTTTACCCGGCGGGCGCAAGATAGCGTCAAACCACCGCACCCCAGAAAGCGGTGGGATTTTTAGGGAGCGATCAATGAAATCGACGATCATGCTGGGCATGAGTACTGCGCTTGCGCTGATTTTTGCGCAGGTTCCTTCGGCAACCGTACACGCCGACAATGCGGCCGCCGCGCTGGCCGGTCAGGTGTCCTCCGAAGCCGAAGGCAATATGGAAGGCGTCGTCGTCACCGCGCACAAGGACGGCTCCATCGTCCAGACCAGCGTGATCACTGACGCCAAGGGTCATTACGCATTCCCGGAAAACCGGATCGAGCCCGGCCACTACTCGATCGCGATCCGCGCCGTCGGCTACGACCTCTCCGCTCCCGCTGCAACCGATGTGCAGGCCGAGAAGACCGCGAATGTCGACCTGAAACTGGTCAAGACCAAATATCTCCCCGACCAGATGACCAATGCCGATTGGACGCTGAGCATCCCGGGCACCGAAGAGCAGAAAGCGATGCTGCTCAACTGCACGAGCTGCCACACCATGGAGCGCATCGTTCGCTCGACGCATAACTCCGACGAGTGGACGCAGGTGATCTCGCGCATGATGGGCTACGGCGCAGTGAGCCAGCCGGTGAAGCCGCAGCCGATGCTTGACCGCTCGCGCGCCGGCACGCCGGAGCAGTACCGCAACATGGCGAACTATCTCGCCACCATCAATCTCTCCGCCACCGATAACTGGACCTACGAGCTGAAGACCCTGCCGCGCCCGACCGGCCGCGACACCCATGTCATCACCACCGAATACGACGTGGGCCGCGAAACGTCCGAACCGCATGACATCCTGGTCGATAAGGACGGCATGGTCTGGTACACCAACTTCGGCGAGATGGAGATCGGCAAGTTCGATCCGAAGACGCTCAAGTTCACCTCCTACCCGATCAAGACGTTCAAGCCGAACGCGCCGACCGGCCTCTTGAGCATCGAGTTCGATCACCAGGGCAAGATCTGGTTCGACACTATGTACCAGGGCTCGCTCGGCTGTCTCGATCCGAAGACCGGCGAGATCGCCTACTATCCGGTCGATCCGAAGTGGAACGACGACCGGGTCCAGCTCAACTTCACCGGCCTGCACTATGAAGTCGACAACAAGGTGTGGACCAAGAGCGTCGGCACCCAGGACATCTTCCGCGTCGACATCAAGACCGGCGCGTGGGAGAAATTCCATCCGACCGACCAGCTGCCGGGCCTCAAGAATGTCGGCATCTATCAGGTTATGGCCGACTCCAAGAACAACCTCTGGATGGCGGAATTCACCGAAGGCCACCTTGGCAAGATCGACGCCAAGACCGGCGAGGTGACGTGGTACGCGACGCCGACAGCGCATTCCCGCGCCCGCCGCATAGAGATCGATAGCCAGGACCGCGTGCTGGTGACCGAATATCGCACCAGCAAGGTCGCGCTGTTCGATCCGAAGACCGAGCAGTTCACCGAATACGCCCTGCCGCAATACACCTTCCCGTACCGGGCGAACTTCGACAAGAACGGCGAGATCTGGGCGTCCACCATGTCGACCGACCGCGTCGTGCGCATGGATCCGAAGACCGGCCAGACCGAGCAGTACCTGATGCCGTCCGACACCAACATGCGCACCGTGTTCATCGACAACACGACGTCACCGGTGACGTTCTGGGTCGGCAGCAATCACGACCATCGCATCGTGAAGGTCGAGCCGCTGGACTAAGCGATCCGTCATCCTGAGGTGCCCGGCGCAACGCGCCGGGCCTCGAAGGACAACAAAACCTTTTACGACGAGAAGACCGAAAGCTCTCCCTCTCCGATCGAGAGGGAGAGTTTTTGTTTTTCGGCCCTTTCCGCTCGTCCCCGCGAAAGCGGGGACCCAGTTACTGGATTCCCGCTTACGCGGGAATGAGCGGGAATTTGGGTGCTCGCTTCATCGCCTCACGCCGCCTTGCTGGTCGCCACGCCGTCCAGTTCCGTCAATGCATCCGCCGGCAGAGCGAGTTCCGCCGCAGCGAGATTTTCCCGCAAATGCGCGACTGATGACGTTCCCGGAATGAGCAGGATGTTCGGCGCGCGGCGCAGCAGCCAGGCCAGCGCCACCTGCATCGGCGTTTTGCCGAGGCGCGCCGCGACCTTCGACAGGATCGTCGATTGCAGCGGCGTGAACCCGCCGAGCGGAAAGAACGGGACGTAAGCGATACCGTCGCGCGCCAGGGCGTCGATCATCGCGTCGTCGTCGCGATGCGCCAGGTTGTACTGGTTCTGCACGCAGACGATTTCGGTGACGCGGCGGCCGTCCGCAACCTGCTTCGCCGTCGCGTTGCTGAGCCCGATGTGCCGCACCAGTCCCTTGCGCCTGAGTTCGGCGAGCGCCGTGAGCGGTTCCTCGATCGGCCCCTCGGCCGGCCCATGCGAATTGAACATCATGCGAAGATTGACGACGTCGAGCGCGTCGACTTTGAGATTGCGCAGATTGTCATGCACGGCCTGCGTCAGCTCTTCCGCCGAGAACGCCGGGTTCCAGGATTTGTCGGTGCCACGGCGCGCCCCGATCTTGGTGACGATGACGAGATCGTCCGGATAAGGATGCAGCGCCTCGCGGATCAGCTGGTTGACGACATGCGGGCCATAGAAGTCGCTGGTGTCGATATGATCGACGCCGCTCGCCACCGCTTCGCGGAGCACGGCGATGGCCGCGGCGGTGTCTTTCGGCGGGCCGTAAACGCCGGGCCCGGCGAGTTGCATGGCGCCGTAGCCGAGCCGCTTCACGGTGCGGCCGCCGAGTTTGAATGTGCCGGATTTGTCGATGCTGGACATGGTCGGTCTCCTTCCAAGGACACGGCCAAGCTAGGCGTTGTCCCGGCGCACGATAATCCAGTACAATCTGCACAGACTGTACGATTTTATGGACAATGAAGCGCGCCCAGTGAAAACCGATCTGGCCGACCTGAATGCCTTCGTCGCGGTGGCAGCCGCCAAGGGCTTTCGCGACGCTGCGCGCGCCAGCGGCACCAGTGCCTCCGGTCTCAGCGAAGCGGTGCGGCGGCTGGAGGCACAGCTTGGCATCCGCCTGCTCAACCGCACCACGCGCAGCGTTGCGCCGACCGAAGCCGGCGTCCGGCTGCTCGACCAGCTTGGGCCGGCGCTGGCGGAAGTCGACGCCGCGCTCGACGTGGTGAACCGCTTTCGCGACAGGCCGGCCGGCACGCTGCGGCTGAACGTTCCGATCAGTGCGGTGCGGCTGGTGCTCCCCGCCATCGTGCCGCGCTTCCTTGCCGCCTATCCCGACATCAGGCTGGAAGTGATCGCCGACGACAGTTTTGTCGATGTGCTCGTGGCCGGCTGCGACGCCGGCATCCGCTACGGCGAACGGCTGGAGCAGGACATGATCGCGGTGCCGATCGGTCCCCGTCGCCAAAGCTTCGCGACCGGGGCTGCGCCGAGCTATCTCGACAGGCATGGCCGGCCGAAGCACCCGCGCGATCTGCTCAAACACGCCTGCCTGCAAAGCCGTTTTTCAAGCGGTGCGCAGTTGCTCTGGGAATTCGAGCGCGACGGCGAAATCGTGCGCGTCGAACCGAAAGGACCGCTGCTGGTCAGCGCCGGCACCGCGGCCGATCTGGCCATCGACGCCGCAATCGCCGGCACGGGTGTTATCAGTTTGTTCGAAGACTGGCTGCGCCCATACTTCGAAAGCGGCGCGCTCGAGCCGGTCCTCAAGCCGTGGTGGCAGCGTTTCCCGGGACCGTTTCTTTATTATCCCGGGAGACGCCTGGTGCCCGCGCCGCTGCGGGCGTTTGTCGATTTCATCAAGGCGCAACGGGTCTGATCGTCGCGCGGCTGGACGCCCGGACGAATATTGTCAGAAGTTTCATGCGGGAAGCGACACCCACAACAGAGCCTCGATCGGCGGCTGTCGCGCGTCGAAGCTAGAGCAGCTGCAACAGGTGCCACCAGGCCGGCAGCGTCAGGAACGACAGCGGAATTCCAATGCCGACCATCAGCGTCACCAGCGGCGGATCGAGTTCATGATCCATCGCGACGATGCTGGCGCCGATCATCGGCCCCATCGCGGCTTCGAATACGGTGACGCTCAGGACTTGCCAGTCGTTGCGCAACAGACCCGCGAACAGCAGCAGGATCAGAGCCGGCGCAATGACAAGCTTGAAAACAAGTCCGATCGTAAGCGCCAGCGCCTTGCCGCGAACCTGGCTGAGCTGCAGCTGATAACCGACCGAAACCAGCGCCAGCGGCACCAATGTGGCGCCGAGCCGCTTGAGCAACTCGTCAAGCCACGCCGGGTAGTCGAACGGCATCAGCAACAGCGCCAGCACGAAGGCCTGAAACGGCACGAACAGCGCGATCTTTCTCAGCACCGCGCGGGCGCTGACGGTGCGGCCCGGCGAATACAACGACGCCACCACGATGCCCAACGTCGAGAGCACGAAGTACGAACCGACCTGGTCGATCAATATGCCGAGTCCGAGATATTGCGGGCCGTAGAACGTGTCGATCATCGGCAGACCGACGAACGAGGTGTTGGCAAGGCCGCCGGTCAGCATCAGCGCGCCGGTGGTCGCGCCGGAAAAGCCGAGCGCTTTGCCGGCGAGCCAGAACACGCCGCATCCGATCGCGAACATCACCCATGCCATCAGCGCCGGGAGAATCAGGTTTGCTTGCAAATGCAGGCCGTGCACGTAGGTCAGCGTCAGGGCCGGAAGCGAGATGTGAACGATGAAGCCGTTGAGCGCAGCGGCGGCGTTGTCGGGCAGCCGCTTCAGCCGGCGCAGGATGATGCCCAGGATAAAGCAGGCGCCCAGCAGAAGGTAATTGTTCATCGAACCAGCCTGCGCGCCATCGGGGGCCGTGACGGCAACGGTGCCAGCCTATCCTAGTGGAGCGGATTTGACATTCGCTATCCCGCTGCCACCGTCTGCCGAAGCGGACGTCAAATCCAGACGCCGCCAGCGACAAAACTGCGAATTGCTGAAACAGGCCGTGGCGCAGTACAATTATGACAGTGCCGCGAACGGGCGGCTCAAACGAGGAAGCGGCTTTGGCTGTGGCGGCGGATGTGATCGCAGGAAACGACCTCGGATCGGCGATCGCCGAATTCCGCAAGGCTTGCTCGTCCGCGACATCCGGAGATGGCCTGCTGTTGGCCGATTGGTCCGATGAGGACTGGCGCGAACTGTTTCGCTTCACCACCCTGCGCACCGTCAAGGCGGGCGATGCATTGATCCGGCACGGTGAGCCCGACCGGACGCTCTATTTCGTGCTGCGCGGCGAACTCGAGGTCGTGGTGCGCTCCAGTGACGGGCTGACCATGGGGCGCGTGGCCCGGGTCGGCGCCGGATCGGTGCTGGGCGAATTGGCGTTTTTCGACGGCGGTCCCCGATCCGCCGGGGCCTGGGCGGTCAGCGACTGCGAAGTCGCGGCCATGACGGCCGATCAATACGCGGCATTCGAGCAAAGCCATGCCGACCGCGCCCGCGATCTCCTGTTTGCCATGGGCCGGATTCTTGCGCTGCGGCTGCGCCGCACCAGCGCGCGCGTCGCCGGCTAGCGCAAGCGCCGCCAGGACCGGTTTGCGGAGAAAAATAATTGTCCCTTCCTTATTGACTTTCGGTCACTGAATATGAAATGGACACTCGCCGGGTCCTAGCACCACAGAAACTCTCCCTTTAGACTCCAGACAGCGCCGCAATCCGGAGACCAAATCCCATGGGGACCATCCGTTTTCTAGACGATCCGCCATTTGAGCTAGCGCTCGCGAAGCCCGGTAAAGCAGACCCCGCAAAAACCAACGTGTGGGCGGTATTGCCCGTATTCTCGCTAGGTCCGCAGCGACAAGTTCACGAAATTCATCTTCGCATGACCAGCGGGGAAGCGCGGCATCTGGCGAGGGCTTTAGATCACGCTGCGGGACTTGCGGAATCTGAGGTTCGCGGCACGTCGCGGTAAAGTCAGCCATGACCGACTCCGACACGCGGTGGGATGAATTTGCGGCGCTCGGCGAGATTCAGGTGCGAAAACATCTCGCTGATCGCCTCTACAGCGAGGAAAAAACCTTTCTTGCCAAAGAGTGGCTTATTCATTCAGAGGGCACCCGCAGAACGGCAGAATTTGCCCGGATGGAAGCCATAAGTCTCGAACAAAGCCAAACGGCCCGGAGCGCAAAAAATGCAGCATGGGCGGCGGCGATAGCGGCAATGATCGCCGCAACAAGCGCTATGATCGCGGCGGTGTGCGCGGTCATAGCCGTGTACCAACACAGCTAATAAGCCCACCCGCCAAGCCCTTGGCCCGACTCACCAATCCGCTCGAAGCGCGCCGCTTGGGTGACGGTTGAACCTTTCCAGAAACCCTCGCAGGTTCAAGGAAGCCCGGCGCTCTTTTGCCAGAACCGAATGGGCTTCCGTGACCGCTGCGAGGCCGCCACACACAAGGATGTGCGGTGACTAAAATCATGAAAATAAGCCCCACTCTCGTCCTCGACGGTTTTGCAACCGTTTCGGTAAAACCCGAAACACCGAGGATTGCCGAATTGACGCTGACCGTTGGCGACCAGTGGCACGTTTTCCGGATGGAGCGGCATCAACTAGAACAACTGCATCATGAGATCGCCTCGAAATTGAAAGCAGCACCTCTTCCCGCTCGCGGGCAGTAAATCTCTTTCGGGCCTGATCCCAAGTACAGAGAATACAGGGACACAGCCCCTGTATTCTCGATTTCAGCGCCTTTGCGGTATGAGCCTTAACAGCGCCGTCTGGCGAACGCGGTGCCGCACCCATCTCACGCCCCCGCCAAGGCATTGACCGGACTCACCAATCCGCACCGCGGCGTGGCGAGGTGGGTTAGACAGAGATATAGGCCCCCACTCGCCCGCTCGTCGTGAGGGACGTCAACTGCAGGACGGCTTTTGATGGAGCGGGTGCGGGTTCTGCGGGCGGAGGTTCGTCACTTCTGTTCGCAGGCGGCCTGGGCATCATGACCGTCCGGCAAGTGTTCGGACTGCGAGGTGCTCGCTGCACTGGCGTCGGGGAGGCGCGTTGGCCTTTGATCCGGCGTTTCCAGGAAGCGCTGGCCCGGGCCGGGTTGGGAGGCAACTCCCATCAATCCGCAGTGGAGCGCCGAAAGGCGAGCGGCCCTGTCAAAAGGGCCGCGGCTGTGCCTGGTAACGGGTGCAGCTCCCGACTACGCGCCGCTCGGCGCTCCGCTTCCCTTGTTTTCAAGGGAAGCAAAGTGAATGCCTCACGTGCGTTCGAGGCAAAATCATTGCGACGCGTTACAACTACGCCGATGCAATCGCATCGCGAGAACGCTCCCTCACGCCGTCATTGCCGGATAGAAGCGCGAAGCAGCGATCTTGACCGTACCCACGCATCAGCGAGACTTGGCAGCATGGCCGATCGCGTACAGCAGATGGCGCAATGGATGTGGCAGGCGCGGCAGCGCCGCCTGCCCTATGCCAACCTGCCCGAGGACCTGACGCCGGCCTCGATCGCCGAGGCTTATGCCGCGCAGGAGATCTATTACCGGTTGGCCGAACCGGTTTACGGCGCGGTCGGCGGCGTCAAGGTCGCCACCACGACCAAGGTGATGCAGGAACTAATGGGCATCAATCATGCCTGCGGCGGCGCGATCTTCGCCCGCACCATCCATCAGTCGCCGGCGCAAGAATCGCCAGCGCAAGTGCGCGCGGCGGATTTCGTCAATTTGCGCATCGAAAGCGAAATCGCGCTCAAGCTCGGCGCCGATCTGCCGGCCAGCGGCGCGCCATGGACGCGCGAGCGCGTCGCGCCCGCCGTCGCCGGCGCGATGCCGGCGTTCGAGCTGATCGAAGACCGCAACGCCGACTATGCCAGGACGGTGGCCACGTCGCTGATCGTCGAGAATTGCTGGAACGGCGGCATCGTGGCCAGCGCGGCAAAACCAATAGCGATGGCGAACCTCGTCGGCATCCGCGGCCGTCTTGCGATGGACGGCCAAACCATCGGCGAAGGCCTGGCGGAGGATCCGGCGGCGACGCTGGCCTGGCTCGCCAATCTCCTCGCCGAGCGTGGGCGCGACCTGAAAGCCGGCATGGTGGTGATCACCGGCAGCCTGATAGCCACGGTGTCAATCGCCCGCGGCCAGCGCGCGGTGTTCACCGTCGACGGCCTTGGCGACGTGGCGATGGAGGTGGTGTGAGGAAAGGCGGAGCGTCGCGGCGACGGCTTCCTGTTTTGTCATGCTCCGCGAGGGCGGAGCATCCAGTACTCACCGATGTCGCGGTGATTACTGGATCGTCCGCCTGCGCGGACGATGACAGAAAAAAGTTCGGAGATCAGCTAATTCCGCGCGATGATCTCGCGCTCGTCGCGGTACACGACCGGGATCGCGGGGAGCTTGCCGGGACGGCGGCGCATCAGCCGCGACGGCCGGCGGCGCGCGATCGCCGAACGGCGGCGGCGGCGCCAGGTCGGCTGTTCGATCCGCACCGCGCCGAGTGTCGCGAACGGTTCGCGCAGCGAACCATCGATCTCGGCGACCAGCAGCGGCAGGCCGAGCACCCGGCCCCACGATTGCCATTCGGCGACGATCTCGTCGTGCTCCGGCGAGGAGAACAACGGCAGCGACAGCGCCGGATCGGAATGTTCGAGAACGACCGCAATCGCATTTGGCGGCGCGCCCGCTTCGCCCCTGAGGCGGATGGCGACGCCGCGATAGGCTTTCACCGGCATGTTCAACGCCATGCGGATGCCGCGCACAGAGCGCCGCAGCACGACGCGTTCGCGGTGCAGATCGACCACGCGGCGGCGCCCGTCGGCCGTGTCGTCGGCGGCCTCAAAACGCACGGGCAAGGAAAAAGGGTCGAGCCGCAACGAGGCCCCCATCGCGCTGACGCGATGGGGGACCCCGGCATGGCGCGGCCCGGCAGCAAGACTGCCGGATTCCATTTGACGCCTCGAAAACTCCCGCCGGGCTGTTGCCGCCCGGTTGCCGTCACCTTGCCAAACAGCGGTCGCAATCGGCTTAAGGAGAACGGTTAAAAGCTTATGTTTGCTGCGCCAGCGCCGCGCATGATTGATGAGTGGTTTCGATCGTGCGGTCGATTGTCGTCATTGCGAGGCGGAAGGGCGTTCACGCCCGTCTTCGACGGGCTGTGGCGACGAAGCAATCCTGGGGCCGCCTGCATTGCGTGCTGGATTGCTTCGCTCCGCCCGCAATGACGGGGGCAGGAAACACCGCTTGAATCAGCCACTTCCCGACCACATCTTCGCCTTGTCTTTCCCGGTCACCTCTCATAAACCAAGCGAAGCCTTGCCAATGAATTCATTGCTCGACCAAACCGCACTGTCCGATCTCGCCGAGCGCCTCGTCGGCGCGGCGAAGCGCGCCGGCGCCGATGCCGCCGACGCCATCGCCGTGCGCGGCGTGTCGCTCTCGGTCGATGTGCGCGATGGCGCGGTCGAGGAATCGCAGCGCTCCGAGGGCGACGATCTCGGCCTGCGCGTGCTGGTCGGCAAGAAGCAGGCGGTGGTTTCGACCAACGATCTTGTCGGCACCGGCTTTGACGAGCTTGCCCAACGCGCGGTGGCGATGGCGCGCGCCGCGCCGGAGGACCGCTTCGCCGGCCTCGCCGATCCATCGCTGCTGGCGAAGAAATTTCCGGCGCTCGATCTGCTCGATCCGAACATGCCCGACGTCGCCGTGCTGGAACGGCGCGCCAAAGAGGCGGAAGCGGCCGGGCTCGCGGTGAAAGGCGTGACCAAATCCGGCGGCGCATCGGCCTCGGCCGGGATCGGCGGCATGGTGCTGGTGACGAGCCACGGCTTTCACGGTTCGAGCATCGGTTCGCGGCATTCGATTGCGATGTCGGCCATCGCCGGCGAAGGCACCGGCATGGAGACCGACTACGATTACACCTCGGTGCTGCACGCTTCCGATCTCGAGAACGCGGCCGAAATCGGCCGCAGCGCCGGCGAACGGGCGGTGAAGCGGCTCAATCCCCGGAAAGTGACGACGCGGAAAGTGCCGGTGATTTTCGACCAGCGCATTGCCGGCTCGCTGGTCGGCCACGTGGCGAGCGCCGCCAACGGCGCCTCGGTTGCGCGCAAGACCAGCTTCCTCCGCGAAAAGCTCGGCCAGCAGATCTTCGGCAAGGATATCGAGATCGTCGACGATCCGTTGCGGGTGCGCGGCCAGCGCTCGCGGCCGTTCGACGCCGAGGGCGTCGCCGGGCAGGTGCGCAAGCTGATCGACGGCGGCGTACTGAAGACCTGGTTTCTCGACAGCGCCACCGCGCGCGAACTCGATATGCAGACCACCGGCCACGCCAATCGCGGCGTGTCGTCGACCCCCTCCCCGGGCCCGACCAACCTGCACCTCGCCCCCGGAACAAAAAGCCCCGAGCAGCTGATCGGCGAAATCGAGGACGGATTTTTTGTGACGAGCCTGATCGGCATGGGCGTCAATCTGGTCACCGGCGATTACAGCCGCGGCGCATCGGGCTTCTGGATCGAGAACGGCAAGCTGACCTATCCGGTGAGCGAGGTCACCATCGCCGCGCATCTGTCCGAAATGTTCATGAGCCTGACGCCGGCCAACGACCTGGTGTTCCGTTACGGCACCAACGCACCGACCGTCCGTCTGGAGGGCATGACTGTTGCCGGCCAGTAAGGTCGATCTGCACCGGCAGGCGGCGCGCCTCGAAGCCGGCGTTCGCGAAGCGGGAGCATTGGCGCTGTCGATGTTCGGCAAGCCGATGAACAACTGGACCAAGGGCGAGGCGCAGTCGCCGGTATCGGAAGCCGACATTGCCGTGGACAATCTGCTGCGCGAACGGCTGCACGACCATGACATCGCCTGGCTGTCGGAAGAGAGCGTCGACGATCCGGCGCGGCTGGAAGCGCGCTACGTCTGGGTGGTCGATCCGATCGACGGCACCCGCGCCTATATCGGCGGCTTGCCCGACTGGTCGGTATCGGCAGCGCTGGTCGAGAACGGACGGCCGGTCGCGGCCTGCCTGTTCGCGCCGGCGAGCGAAGAGTTTTTTGCGGCGGTCTCCGGCACAGGCGCGACCCGCAACGGGACCGCCATCGCGGCGGCAAATGGAACCAGCCTGGCCGACGCGCGAATCGCCGGGCCGAAACGATTGCTGGAACGGCTCCAAGCGGTGTCGCCACCGTTCACGGTCATGCCGCGCACGCATTCGCTGGCGTTACGTTTGGCGCGCGTCGCCGAGGGAACCTTCGACGCGGCCTTTGCCGGCGGCAACAGCCACGACTGGGACCTTGCGGCAGCCGACCTTTTGGTGCACGAAGCGGGCGGTGCACTTTCGCCTTTCGGGGGCGGCAGCGTGACCTATAATTGTCCCGTGCCGCGGCACGGGATGCTCGTCGCAGCCGGCAGGGACCGGCATGCGGCGCTCCTCGAAATCATCAGGGATGAACGCCTCGCAGCAACCTAAATCGCGGACCCGAGCGCGCGGATTGAATTGTCATGGCGGACGTTCAGCAACCCAGGCAACTGCTTCATCTGGTTCTCGGCGGCGAGCTTTCGAGCGTGGCCGACGTGCAGTTCAAGGACCTGAGCAAGGTCGATATCGTCGGCCTTTATCCGAACTATGCCAGCGCATATGCGGTGTGGAAGGCCAAAGCGCAGGGCACCGTCGACAACGCGGAAATGCGCTATTTCATTGTGCACCTGCACCGCCTGCTCGACCCCGAAGCGACACCAGCGCACTGAGCTGAGACGATGCAATTATGGCGGCGCATCAGCCGGCAGCGATGGGCTAGAGTGACGATTGGCGTGCTTGCCGCCGAATACATACGCTTCGTCGGCAAGACCAACAGCGTGATAACGGAACCCGCCGATGGCTATGACCGTGTCGAACGCGATCTTCCGGTCATCGTCACGTTCTGGCACGGGCAGCACATGCTGGCGACCAACGTGCGCAAAGCCCACCACCGCGCCAAAATGCTGGTATCGCGCCATTTCGACGGCGACATCAACGCAATCGCCGCGCAGCGTCTCGGCGTCGGCACGATTCGCGGCTCCGGCAATCACGGCAGCAGCTTCGTGCACAAGAACGGCGTCGCCGCTTTTCAGGCCATGGTCGATGCGCTGGCCGAAGGCTACTCGGTGGCGCTGTCGGCCGACGTGCCCAAAGTCGCCCGCGTCGTCGGCAGCGGCATCGTCAAGCTGGCGCAAGTTTCCGGCCGCCCGATCTACCCCGTCGCCATCGCCACCAGCCGGCGGGTCGTGTTCGACAACTGGGATCGCACCACGATCAATCTGCCGTTTGGCCGCGGCGCCGGCGTCGGTCCCGATCCGGTGTGGGTTGCGCCCGACGCCAACGATGCCACACTTGAAAATGCGCGCCTGCTTCTCGAACAACGCCTCAACACCGCAACGCAACGTGCCTACGAACTGGTCGACGGCCCAAAAGCGAAGCGACGTTAAGGAGGGCGCGCGTGCCTGATCCGTTGCCGCTGGCGCTGCGCCTTTATCAGTTCGCATCGTTTGCCGCAGCGCCGATCGCGGCGCCGCGGCTTTTGGCGCGGCGGCTCGATCGCGGCAAGGAGCATCCGGAACGGCTGGGCGAACGCCGCGGCGAAGCCAGCGAGCCGCGCCCGGACGGACCGCTGATCTGGCTGCATGGCGCAAGCGTCGGCGAAATGCTGGCCGTGGTGCCGCTGATCGAGCGCATCCGGTCGCTGGGCTTTGCCGTGCTGGTGACCTCGGGCACCGTGACGTCGGCGGCGCTCGCGGAGTCGCGGCTGCCGCCCGGCACGCTGCATCAGTTCATTCCGCTCGATGCGCCGCGCTATGTCGGGCGCTTCCTCGATCACTGGCGGCCGGACCTGGCGCTGTTCGTCGAATCCGACCTGTGGCCGAACCTGATCCTCGCCTGCGCGCGGCGCCGGGTGCCGATGATCATCGTCAACGGCCGCGTTTCGGAACGTTCGTTCCGCCGCTGGCGGATGGTGCCGGGCGTGATCGGCGCGCTGCTGTCGCGGTTCGATCTCTGCCTGACCCAGTCGGCCGCGGATGCCGAGCGCTACGGCGAGCTTGGCGCGCCGCGCGTGAGTTCGACCGGCAATCTGAAACTCGACGTTCCGCCGCCGCCGGTCGACGAGGACAATCTCGGCAAGCTGAAAGCGGCCATCGGCGCGCGTCCGCTGATCGCGGCGGCTTCGACGCATCCCGGCGAGGAAACGACCCTCGTGGCTGCGCATCGGCGGCTGCGGGCGAAAAATCCGTCGCTGCTCACCGTGATCGCGCCGCGGCACCCGGAACGCGGCGAAAGTATCGCCGAAATCGCCAAGGTCGCCGGCCTGAAGGTGAGCCTGCGTTCGCGCGGCGAATTGCCGGACCGGCAGACCGATATCTATGTCGCCGACACGCTCGGCGAGCTCGGCCTGATCTACCGGCTGGCGCCGATCGTGTTCATGGGCGGGTCGCTGGCCAGCCATGGCGGGCAAAACCCGATCGAGGCGATCAGATTCGACACCGCCGTGGTCCACGGGCCGAATGTCTGGAATTTTGCCGAAATCTACAGCGCGCTCGACGAGGCGCAGGGCGCGAGGCTGGTGACCGACGAGGAGACGTTGCTCGCCGAGCTGAACGGCTGGCTGCGCAATCCGGCGGCCCGCGGCGCGGTGGCGGATGCCGCGACGCGTACCGTCCTGACGCTCGGCGGCGCGCTTGAACGCACGCTGGCCGCTCTCGATCCCTACTTCATGCAGCTTCGTCTCGAACAGCGGGCGTCGTGATGAGAGAGCCCGCCTTCTGGTGGCGGCCGGGCGCCGGCAAACTGCTCGATCCGCTCGGCGCGCTATACGGTGCGTTCGCGGAGCGGAACATGGAGACGCCCGGAGCGAAAGCCGGCGTCCCGGTGATCTGCCTCGGCAATCTCACGGTCGGCGGCGCCGGCAAGACACCGGCCGCGCTGGCGGTCGGCCATCTGCTGCTCGCCATGCACGAGCGGCCGTTTTTTCTGAGCCGCGGCTATGGCGGGCGGCTCCCCGGACCGGTCCGCGTCGATCCCGGCTTTCATCACGCGGCCGAAGTCGGCGACGAGCCGCTGATGCTCGCGCGCCTCGCGCCGACCATCATCGCCCGAGATCGCGTTGCCGGCGCCAAAACAGCGCGCAAGGGTGGCGCCAGCGTCATCGTCATGGATGACGGATTTCAGAATCCCTCGCTTACCAAGGACGCTTCGATTGTCGTGGTCGATGGCAGCCGCGGTATCGGCAACGGCCGCATCCTTCCGGCGGGGCCGTTGCGCGCGCCGCTCGAGGTCCAGCTCAAGCACGCGCGCGCGACCATCATCGTCGGACCGAAAGACGGCGCGCCGCGGGTCTCGCAAGCAGCGCGCCGCTACGGCGTCGCAATTTTTCATGCCCGGCTCGATCCCGACCGCGGCAGTCTGGCAGCGCTTGGCGGCAGGAAGGTTCTTGCCTTTGCCGGCATCGGCAACCCGGACAAGTTTTTTGCGACGCTCACCGAGGCCGGCGTCACTATTGCGGAGCGGAAGAGTTTTCCCGATCACCACCGTTACACGCCGGTAGAGGCGAATGCGCTGATCGCGCGCGCCGATGCCGCCGGTCTCGTCCTGATGACCACGGAAAAGGATCACGTCCGGCTCGGTGGCGATCCGGCACTTTCGCCGCTCGCTGCACGCGCCAACACCTTGCCGGTGCGCCTCGTCATCGAGGAGCTGGACCAGTTCCGGCAAATGGTGGCTGCAGTTTTGAAGCGCAGGTAAGCCCCGCGCTTAGGCCTTCCGGGGATAGATGGCGCGTTGCCGCTGCATCACCGCTTCGGGCGTCGCATAGGCTTCCTGCAGGTCGACACTCCAGTAGCGCAGCTCCTCGAGCGGGATTTGCACTCCGGTGACGGCGCAGCGCACGAACGCGCCTGGACGCACCACGCGAAAATCGCCGTCGAGATATTTGACGTCGGCCTCGCCGGGCATCGGGCTTGAGCGGTCGGTGCGATTGAGCAAGGAGTGCCTCCTGGCGGGCTTTCCAGCAGGCCAAATAGCGGCCCCGCCCCGCAACCGCAAACATAATCATTCCGTTGCCGGGACGAAACCCTCCGACTTGTGATCGCCGGGGCCTGCGCCGGGCTCGGACTTCGTGCTACGGTCCGCGTCGGGGCGTGCCGGACACGTTGCAATTTCACCTTGGCGGCAATGGGCTTTCGCAAACTTCTCGTCGTGCTGGCTGGCGCCGTCTGGTGCGCGACCGCTTTTGCCGCTCAGGAGGCGGTCGATATCCCCGGCGACGGCGTGACGCTTCACGGCACGCTTTACAAGCCCGAAGGCGACGGCCCGTTCCCGGCGATCGTGGCGCTGCACGATTGTAGCGGCCTCGCCCGTCATCCGGCCAGCGAAGCACAGCTCTACAGCGAATGGGCCAGTCTCCTGGTCACCAAGGGCTTCATTGTGCTGTTTCCGGACTCGTTCGGCTCGCGCGGGCTCGGCTCGCAATGCCGCGAAAGCGAGCGCAAAGTGCATGCCCGGCGCGAACGCGTCGCCGACGCCAATGCGGCGCGACGCTGGCTGCAAACCCAGAGCTTCGTCAAAGGCGACCATATTTCGCTGCTCGGCTGGTCGAATGGCGGTTCGGCCGCGCTATGGACGGTGCGGCCAACCACCAAGCCGAAAGACGACAGTGCGGATTTCCGCTCGGCCGTCGCGCTTTATCCCAGCTGCCGCCGCTTGCGCGAGACGGCCTGGAGCGCGCGGGTGCCGACGCTGATCCTGACCGGCAGCGCCGACGAGTTGATGCCGGCATCGCTCTGTCAGCAAATGGTTGCCGGGGCTCGCGGCCGCACTGCGCGCGCCGAGATCGTCGTCTATCCCGGCGCGTTGCACGAGTTCGACCGCGCCAATACGCCAGTACGGCCCCGCAGCGGTTCTGCCGGCGCGGCGCACGGCACCAATTCGTCGGCGCGCAACGACGCGCTCAAGCGCGTGCCGGAGTGGCTGGCGCGCTAAGGGACAGAATCCAGCGCCCGCCGGCCGGCCTTGAGGCGGCGCGCCAGCGACATGAACAGCAGCGGCGACAGGTAAGCCGGAAACTGCGCCAGCGCGAAGTAAAGCCATGTCATGGCCGGCAGCGCGCCGCCGGTCGCCGCCAGCATCAGGCCCATGTTCCGCTGCGACGTCATCAGACCGAGTACCAGCGCGGATTCGCGGCCGGCTTTGACGAACACAATGGCCGTCAGGACGAGAATGGCGAAGGTCAGCGCAAAGGCCAGCACGGCAAGCTCGATCATCATCCCCGGCTCGGCCATGAAGCGCGCGGCAACGTCTTCCATCACCGCGGCGACGAAAACGAAAACCAGAATGATGTTCACACCGTTGATATGATCGTTGTAGCGCAACAGCGTGGACAGCTTGACGAAATGACGGATAACAACGGCGAGCAGCAGCGATCCGGCCAGGATCGCGAGCAGCTTCATGCTGAGCGCCAGCGGCGAAATCGCCAGATCCGGCCCGATGAAAATGTAGCAGAACATCGGCGCTGTCAGCGGCAGCAGGATCGTGCTGGCAACCAGCGTGGTCAGAATCAACGTGGTATCGAGCCCCATGACTGCGGCGAAGGCCGGCGACGCCATCATCGGCGAAGCAACCGCTTGCAGCATCAAGCCGATGAACAGGTCGGACGCGCGCGTGTCGACCTTTACCGCAAGACAGGCGAGGCCGATCAGCGCCGGAACGATCAGCGACGTCCACACCGTGGCCGCGATCAGCAAGCCGGGCTTTCGGAGCTGGCTGCGCAAATTCGCCATCTCCACGCGAATGAACGCGACGCATAGCAGCGCGAAGATCGCTTCCGGCACATAGGGCTTGAGCAAAGCATCGAACGGTGGCGCCAGGATCGCGATAAACACTACCGCCGCTATCGCCCGCGCACCCTGGCGGCCGAGCCAGGCCAGCGCCGCCGCAAGTGCCGTTAGAACCGGCATGCCGAAATGCCCTGCGGCTTACAGATAACCCGCCCCCATTTCAGCGGCGAAGCGGGCCGGCTCGCCTTCCCAGACGATACGCGCGTGTTCGAGCACATAGACCCGGTCGGCATGCGGCAGCGCGAAGGTGACGTTCTGTTCGCCGAGCAGGACAGTGATCTGGGTGGTCTGGCGCAACCGTTCCAGCGCCTTCGAAATCTGCTCAAGGATCACCGGCGCCAGTCCGAGCGTCGGTTCGTCGAGGATCAGGAGCTTCGGCTTCATCATCAGCGCGCGCGCAATCGTGAGCATTTGCTGCTCGCCGCCCGACAGCGTGCCGGCCGCCTGGCTTTGCCGCTCGCGCAAGATCGGAAACAGTTGAAACAACTCCGCGATCTGTATATCGCTTTCGGCAGTCGTCAGGTGCTGGCCGCCAAGATCGAGGTTTTCGCGCACCGTCATATCGACGAACAGTTCGCGGCCTTCCGGCGATTGCACGATGCCGTTGCGGGCAATGGTCGCGGCGCTGCTGCCGCGCAGCGACACGCCTTCGCGCTTGATCTCGCCGGAATACGGCAGCAGGCCGGAGATGGTGTTGAACAGCGTGGTTTTTCCCGCGCCGTTCAGTCCTACGACCGAAACGAATTCGCCGGCGTGAACATGGATCGAGACGCCTTCGAGCGCCTGCGCCTTGCCGTAATGGACATTGATGTCCTTGACCTCAAGGAACGGCGTCGCCGTATCGCGGAACGATGACTTCGGACGAGCCGCCGTTTCGATATCGCCGCCGAGATAGACCCGGCGCACCGTTTCGTTGCGCATCACTTCGTCGGCGGTGCCTTCGGCGATGCGCTCGCCGACATACATCGCGATGACGCGGTCGACCAGGCGCGCGACGCTTTTGACGTTGTGGTCGACCAGAAGGATGGCGTGGCCGTCGTCGCGCAACTCGCAGATCAGGTCGGAAAACGCCGCGGTCTCCCGGGACGTCAGTCCGGCGAACGGCTCGTCGATCAGCAGCACCTTTGGATTGCGCGCGATCGCCTTGGCGACCTCGATCTTGCGCAGATCGGCGAACGGCAAAGTCGTCGGGCGCCGGTCGAGAACGTCGCCAAGGCCGACACGCCTGGCGATGGCGGCGGCGTGATCGTCGATGGCCGGATCGGCGAATAGCCGGGTGAGCTTGTCTGGTAGCAGCGCCAGCTTGATATTTTCCAGCACCGTCTGCCGGTGCAGCGGACGGGAATGCTGGAACACCATGCCGGCGCCGAGCCGGGCGATGCGATGCGACGGCCAGCCTGCGACCTCGACGCCGCCGATGCGGACCGAGCCGGCATCCGGCCGCTCGATGCCCATGATGAGCTTCATCACCGTGGATTTTCCGGAACCGTTCGGGCCGATCAGGCCGAGGATTTTCCCGGCGTCGACGCTGAGCGCCATGTCCTTGACGGCGACAAGGCCGCCGAAGCGCTTGGCGAGGCCGGACACTTCGAGATGGACGGTCCCGGCCATGCTCAACCACCCTCTTTGGTGCGGGTGAGCATGCCGAAGAAGCCGTTCGGAAACAGCAGCACGACGACCAGCGCCATGGCGAAGACGACGAAATTCGCCAGGTCGCCGATCGGGCGCAGCGCTTCCGCCATGGCGATAATGAACACGGCGCCCAGCACCGCACCGAGGATGGTGCGGCGGCCGCCAAGCACCGCAGAGATGATGATCTGCACACCGACGGTAATGTCGATGAAGGTGCCGACCGAGGCCGAGCCGAGATAGAACACCATCAGCGCGCCGGCGAGGCCGGAGAAGAACGCGCTGATGACGAAGGCTGTGAGCTTGTGCTTGCTGACGTTAAAGCCGAGCGCAGCGGCCTGCACGGCATCCTGGCCGCTGGCCTGCAAGATCAGTCCGACCGGCGAGCGTGAGAGCGAAAACAGGATCGCCGCGCTGATGGCCATGAACCAGAGTGCGATCTGGTAGTTCACGGCGTCGCTCACGGTGATGACGTCGGGCACCGTCAGGCCGATCTCACCGCCGGTGAGGCTTGCGTCAACCACGACGAAGTTTTGCAGCATCAACACCGCAACGAGCGTGGTGAGGCCGAAATACGGTCCCCTGACCCGCAATGCCGGAAGCGCAAGGATGACACCGCCGGCGACGGCCGCGAGCGTTCCGGCAACGACGCAAACCCAGATCGGCGGCTGATAGAGATTGTCGAGAATGCCGGCGGTGTAGGCGCCGGTTCCAATCAGGAAGGTCGGCCCGAAATTGACTTCGCCGGCGAAGCCGAACAGCAGGTCCCAGGCCATCGCGAAGACGCCAAAGTAATAGGCGATGGTGAGAAGACCGAGCACATAGCCGGAGACGGCAAGCGGCAGGAACGACGCCAGCACGACCACGGCGAGCCCGACGAGGAGAACGCGCATGGTCGACGACAGCCGCATCTAGCGCCGCCCCAACAGGCCGCGTGGCCGCACATACATCACGACGATCAAGAGCAGCAGCGCCGGGATGGTCCGATAGGCTGGAGAGATCAGATAAGCGGTGATGGTTTCGAGATAGCCCACGACATAGGCCGCGATCAGCGCGCCCGATACGCTGCCGAGGCCGCCAAGCACGACGATCGAGAACGCGCTCGCAGTCAACGGTCCGACGCTGTAGGACGAAACGCCGAGGAACATGCCGAGCAATACGCCGGCGATGCCGACCAGCAGGCCGTAGATCGCCCAGATCGCGATATAGATCTGCGACAGTTCGATACCGAGCAGCGTGACGCCGCGCGGATTCATCGATGCCGCCAGCACCGCCTTGCCCGCCCTGGTGCGGTTCACCAGCAGCCAGAGCCCACCGATGACCAGCCAGCACACGATCGCGGTGAACAATTCATTCTTCGGCGTGCGCACACCGAAGATCTGCATCACGCCACCGACGATCGGCGCAACGGTCTTGGCGTTATTGGTGTAGAGATAGGCGATGAACTCCTGAATCATGATGCCCCAGAGTAGCGTTGCCGTGAGGATGAAAATCTCTTTTTCCTCCTCGCGAATTTTGCGGGTGCGCTGCAGTGGGCTGACGATGACGAAATAGGTTACCAGCGTGGCGGTGAAGCCGGCACCGATGCCGATCAGTGCGCCGGCGTAAGGACCTGCATGCAAATCATTGCCGGCGGCCCACGCGGCGACGACGGCGACGACCATCAGCGCACCGTGGGAAAGATTAAGCACGCCTGAGACACCAAAGATCAGCGCAAAGCCCATTGCGCCAAGCGCATAGAGCGAGCTGATCGCAAAACCGTCAACCAGGATTTGCCAGAAGACGACGCTCACGCAACGGGTCCCCAATCAAGAATTCTTCCCGCGCGCGAGTGGTCCGATTCAAACATTCGCATCCGATTTCGGCGCACGCTTGTGCGAATGTTTGAATCAGAAGGACCACTCTCAATAAAAGTGCTCGTGAAGCTTTGGATTTGACATTCGCTTGTCGAGCTAGCCGCGAGGTAAGTCGCGAATGTCAAATCCGCTTCACGAGTGCGAGCGGGGAGAATCAAGAAGCCGCGATCGTTTCCCTAGTTGGCGGAGCCGACCTTGATGAACTTCGGAAATTTCAGTTTGCCGTTGGCGACTTTGGTCGGCCACAGGTTGACCTGTTTGCCGTCCTGCCATTGCAGCATCAGCCCGGTGATGGTGTCCGGACCGACTTTGAGCGCGTGCGGATTGGGCGTGTCCTTGCCCTTGAACTGGATGCGGCCGATGGTGCCGACATAATCGGTGGCCTCAAGCGCGGTGACCAGCTTGTCTGAGTCAGCGGATCCGGCCCGCTTGAAGGCGTCGGCGAGGTAGTACACCTCATCATAGGCGGTATAGCCGCAGTAGGACGGGAAGTTGCCGTACTTTGCCTTGAACGCATTGACGAAGGGCAACGTCTTCGGCGTCACCGCGACGTCCGGACCGGACACCGCCTGATAGAGCACGCCTTCGGTGGCGCCGTTGGTGTCGTTCCAGAAGCTCGAATTCGTGGCTTGTGATGCAACGCCGAGCATCGGGATCGGCACTTCCTGTTGTTTCCACTGCACCGTCGGCTGCACGCCGACATGCGAAATGCCGGTGATCATCACGTCGGGCTTCTCACCCTCGATCTTGTTGAAGATCGGCGTGAAGTCCGTGGTGTCCGGCGAGAAGCGGATGTGATCGACGACATTGATACCCGCATCCGGCAGACATTTCAGATACTCGGCGTCGAGCGGCGTGGTCCATGCCGCATCCTCGCTCATCACCACGGCGCTCTTCATGTGGAGTTGGCCGACCAGAAGCTCTTTCGCCGCGGCACAGGTCGAAATCCGCGAGGCTGGTCGAGGTCAGATAGCCATGGAAGGTGTATTTGAGATTGCCGTAATCCTTGGCGATGTTCTGGGTAATGACGTCGGATGCCGCGCCCGGTGTGACCATCACGGTCTTCAGGCGTCCGCTCCACGGCTCAAGCGCAAGAACCACCTCGCTGATGTAGCTCGCAATCACCGCATTGACGTGGTCCTCGTTCACCGCGCGCTGGAAAGCGCGAACCAACTCGGCGGCGGATGAGTGATTGTCGTAGGTGACGAGCTCGATCTTCTTGCCATTCACCCCGCCCGCGGCATTGATCTCGTCGGCGGCGAGTTGCGCGGCCTGCGGGATCGATGAACCGGAAACGGCCTGCACTTCGGCGATGACCCCGATCTTGAATGTGTCGCTCGACTGCGCGTAGCCCGGTGTTACCAACGCAAGCGCCACGGCGCCTGCACCAAGCGCCGTCGACAGAGCACGGCTTTCCAGCTTAGCCATTGATAGTCCTCCCTAAATTCATCCGCTCGCTCTTCAAGGCGACGGCTTGCCGGGCACTTTAGCGCAACGCGTTAGCCCGGCAAGGACGAATTTGTCGCGCAATTCTAATCCTTTAGACCATGTTGGGAGCTCAGGAGGTGCATAAAAAAGCGCCGCCTGGGTGGCACCGTTATGGCGGCACCAAACAATCGCGTTATTCTCCGCGGCGGGGAGTAAACGCTTATGGCCACGGACCGGAATTCAGAGCATTTCGACTACATCATCGTCGGCGCAGGTTCTGCGGGCTGCGTTCTGGCCAACCGGCTGACCGCATCGGGACGGCACCGCGTGCTGCTTCTGGAGGCCGGCGGACATGACCGCCATTTCTGGATTCACGTCCCGCTCGGTTTTGCCAAGCTGTTCAACAACGCCACCGTCAACTGGCTTTACAAATCAGAGCCCGAACCGGAATTGAACAACCGGCAGATCATCCAGCCGCGCGGCAAGGTGCTTGGCGGATCAAGCTCGATCAACGGGTTGCTCTACATCCGCGGCCAGCACGAGGACTACGACCATTGGCGGCAACTTGGAAACGCCGGCTGGTCGTTCCAGGACGTCCTGCCCTTTTTCAAGCGCGCCGAGGACCAGGAGCGCGGCGCCGATGACCTGCATGGCGTCGGCGGTCCGCTTTCCGTCTCCAATGTCGGAGAGCCGCATCCGCTTTGCGAAGCTTTTATTGCAGCCGCCGAGCAGGCCGGTATCCCGCGCACCGACGACTTCAACGGACCGAAACAGGAAGGCGCCGGATATTTCCAGCTCACCGCAAAAAACGGCCGGCGCTGGTCGACGGCAGCCGGTTATCTGAAGCAGGCCCGGCATCGCCACAATCTCAAAGTCGAGCTCAATGCGCTGGCGACGCGAATTTTGTTTTCCGGACGCCGCGCTGTCGGCATCGAATACCGGCAAGGTGGAGCGTTGCGAACCGCTTACGCCGACGGCGAAGTCATTCTGTCGGGCGGAGCGTTCAATTCGCCGCAACTGATGCAGCTCTCCGGCATCGGCCCCTCGGATTTGCTCCGCTCATACGGCATCGACGTGATCGAGGACATGCCGGGGGTCGGCGCCGACCTGCAGGATCATTTACAGGTCCGCATGCAATTTCGAGCCAGCCAGCCGATCACCGCGAACGATGTCATCAACAGCTGGCGTCATCGCTACGCCGCCGGTCTCCGCTATATGCTTACCCGGAAGGGGTTGCTGGGTATCGGGGCCGGCTATGGCGGCGCGTTCTTCAAGACCCGTCCGGATCTGGCGACACCAGACGTGCAGATTCACTTTTTGATTTTCTCGACCGAAACCGCGGGAGCCACCGTGCATCCGTTTTCGGGCTTCATGGCGTCGGTCTGCCAGTTGCGGCCCGACAGCCGCGGTTATGTCCGGATCAAGTCCGCCGATCCCGCGGTTCCGCCCGCGATCCAGCCGCGCTATCTGACCGCGCGCAGCGACGTCGACACCATCATCGCCGGCCTGAAGCAACTGCGCCGGGTGATGAACCAGCCGGTGATGCGCGAGCTGATCGCCGAAGAGCGTGCGCCGGGCGAAAAGATCGTCAGCGACGCCGATCTCCTGGAATACGCCCGCAACACCGGAACCACGGTCTATCACCCGACCTCGACCTGCCGGATGGGACCGGATCCGAAAGCCGTCGTCGACGAGCGGCTGCGGGTGCGCGGTTTCGAGCGGCTGCGTGTGATCGACGCCTCGATCATGCCGGCGCTGGTGTCCGGCAACACCAACGCCGCCGCGGTGATGATCGGCGAGAAAGGCTCGGACATGGTGTTGCAGGACGCGGCAGCGAGCGCCCCGGTCGCGCTGTCGGCGTGAGTGATCCTAAGACGCCCTGATCCGCGCCGTTTCAGCGGCGTCGATGTTGCCGCCGGCATCGAGGGCGACGCCGTAGTCGCGCCTGGCCTCTTCGGCGCTGATCAGGCCATCGAGCACGTCGTCACGCACGCTCTGCGGATCGCGCGCGCGCGGGTCGCCAAGCCCGCCGCCGCCGGGTAGATGCAGTTGAATGGCATCGCGCGGCGGCACGGTTTGCCGGCCTTTCGGCCGGATCGGCCGGCCTGATCGCAAGGCGACGGTTCCAGCGGCGCCGTTCCTGCCGCCGTCACGGCCACGCGCCGGATTCTTGACGCGCTCGAAGTTGCACAACAGCGCCACCGGATTGGCCCCCGCCCCGCCGAGCTCGATGATCTGGCCGAGGCCGCCGCGGCGTTTGCCGGCGCCGCCCGATCCTTCGCGGAATTCGCGGCGATAGAACACGACCGGCACCACGCTCTCGGTGGCTTCCACCGGGATGGTGCGCACGCCCGAGGGAAACGACGTGGCGCTCAAACCGTCTTTCTCCGGCCGCGCACCGGTGCCGCCGCAATGGAAGATCACCGAGGAGAATTCCGGCAGCGTGCTGGCGTCGGTGCCCTCCTCCACTTCATCGACCAGAGAACCGCCGCCGAAGATCTGCGGGTTCCACAGCGACGATGCGCCTTCCGCCGGCACGCCGCCGGGAATGACGCCGTGCAGGCAGCCGAACACGACGTCGGGCAACATCTGGCCGACGGTGTGCCGCGCCGCCACCGGCCATGGCCGCTTGACGTTGAGCAGGCAGCCTTCCGGCGCACTGACGGTGATCGGATCAAGCGAACCGGCATTGTTCGGAACGTCCGGCGCGACCAGGCACTTCACGCCGAACGCGGTATAGGCGAGGCAATAATTGTAGACGACGTTGATGCCGTAGGACGACGCCGACGACGTGCCGTCAAAATCGACGTGGATGCCGTCCTCCGAAACCGTGAGCGCGGCGTTGAGCAGCAGCGGCTTCTCGTAGCCGTCGATCGTCATGCTGTTGCGATAGGTGCCTTTCGGCAGCGCCCGGATGCGCGCCAGCGTCGCGTCACGCGATGCCTCAAGGATCGTGTCGCCGAGCCGGTCGAGATTGGCGATCTCGAACTCGGTCATCATCTCGGTCAGCCGGCGGCTGCCGTCGTCGTTGCAGGCGGCGCAGGCGTAAATGTCGCCTTCGACCTGCAACGGCTCGCGCACATTGGCCCGCACCAGGCGCAACAGGTCTTCGTTCATGCGGCCTTCGCGGGCGAGCTGCATGATCGGAATGGCGACGCCTTCCTCGAACACCTGCCGCCCGTCGGGACCCATGCCGAGACCGCCGATATCGACCACATGGACGGTGTTGGCGAACAGCCCGACGACCTCGCCGCGATAAAAGCTCGGCGTCACCACGGTGATGTCATGCAGATGGCCGGCGGTCAGCCATGGGTCGTTGGTGATGTAATGGTCGCCGGGCTTCATGGTCTCGACCGGAAAAACGTCGAGGAAATGCTTCACGCCGTTCGCCATCGAATTGACGTGGCCCGGCGTCCCGGTCACGGCCTGCGCCAGCATCCGGCCCTGGCGGTCGAACACGCCGGCGGAAAGGTCGCCGGCCTCGCGCACCGACGTGGAGAACGCCGTGCGGATCATGGTCTGCGCCTGTTCCTCCACCACCGCGATCAGGCGGTTCCACATGATCTGGCCATGGATCTGGGCAAGCGCGGCGTTGGCAAGTCTTGCCTTTAGATTTGCTGGCATGATTCAACCTTCGCGGCGGACGAGTTCAATATAGCCGAACCGGTCGATCTGCGCGTCGAATGCAGGGCTGACCACGGTCGAGGTGTCGTCTTCGGCGATCACGGCAGGCCCGGCTATGCGGGCGCCGGGCGCCAGATCGGACCGCCAGTAGATCGGCACGTCAAGAAACTCGCCGCACGCCGGATCGAAGACCGGCCGGCGCGATTTCGGTTTTGGCATCGACGATTGGGTCTCAACCGCCACGGCAAGCGCGCCTTCCGCCGGTGCACCGACCGACATCACCCAGCTCAGGATTTCGATTTCGACGCCCGGAATAGGCCGGCTGTAGAGCCGGCGATAGGCATCCTCGAACCAATCCTTGATCGCGCCTTTGTCGGCCGCGGTGAAATCGCGTACCGGAAGCTGCACCGAAATTTCATGGCCCTGCCCGCGATAGCGCATGAAGGCCGAGCGCTGCTCCGACAATGCGGCATGCGGCGCGCCCTGCCGCACGATGGCTTCGGCCTCCGCCCGCATGTCCGCGAGCAGGCGGTTTGCCGCGGCAGAGTCGAACGTCGACAGCCGCATCAACCGCCCCCGCACGATCTCGTAAGCCACCGGCGCACGCAACAGTCCGACCGCCGAGCCGACACTCGCGTTTGCCGGGATCAGCACGCGGCTGACGCCGATCTTTTCGGCGACGCGCGCGGCATGCAGCGGCGCCGCGCCGCCGAACGCGATCAGCGTGCGCGGCCGCAAATCCTTGCCGCTCTCGATGCCGTGCACGCGCGCGGCACTCGCCATGTTTTCATCGACGACTTCGCTGATGCCGAGCGCCGCATGCTCGCCGGCGAGGTTAAGCTTGTCGCCAACCCGCGATTTGATCGCCTTCTCCGCGCCGGCCTTGTCGAGCGCGATCTTGCCGCCGGAAAAGGTATCCGGATCAATCCGGCCAAGCGCGACGTCGGCGTCGGTGACCGTCGGTTCGCTGCCGCCGCGGCGGTAGCAGACCGGGCCCGGCTCGGAGCCGGCGCTGCGCGGACCGACAGCGATGCGGCCAAGTGCATCCACGCTCGCGATCGAGCCGCCGCCGGCGCCGATTTCGACCATCTCGATCACCGGAATGCGCAGCGGCAGGCCGGAACCTTTGACGAAGCGGTACATGCGCGCCACTTCGAAAGAGCGCGCCGTCTGCGGCCGCGCGCCGTCGATGAAGCAGATCTTCGCCGTCGTGCCGCCCATGTCGAACGACACCACCTGGTCGAGGCCGTGTTGCCGTGCGATGCAGGCGGCGAAGATCGCGCCGCCCGCCGGACCGGATTCGACGAGCCGCACCGGGAAACGGACGGCGGTGTCGGTCGTGGTGATGCCGCCGCCCGATGTCATCAGCAGGATCGGACAGCGGAAGCCGGCGCGGTTGAGCTCCTGCTCGAGCCTGGTGATGTAGCTTCCGATCAGCGGCTGGAGATAGGCGTTGGCGCAGGCGGTGCTGAAGCGCTCGTATTCGCGCATCTCCGGCGACACGTCCGACGACAACGTCACCGCGACGCCGGGCATCCGCCGCACCAGCGCTTCGCCGATGCGGCGTTCGTGGTCCGCGTTGGTGAAGCTGTGCAGAAGCCCGACCGCGACCGCTTCGATCTGCTGCTCAAGCAGCGCGTCGACCGCGCGGTCTACGCTGCCGGTATCGAGCGGCACCAGCACATTGCCCTGGGCATCGATCCGTTCGCGGACCGGCAGCCGCAACCGCCGCGGCACCAACGGCGGCGGCAAGTCGATATTGACGTCGTATTGCTCGAAGCGGTTTTCGTGGCGGATTTCGATGACGTCGCGGAAGCCTTCCGTGGTCAAAAGCGCGGTCTTCGCGCCTTTGCGTTCGATCAGCGCATTGGTGGCGAGCGTCGTGCCGTGGATGATCAGTTGCACGGCGCCAGGCTGGATGGCCGCTTCGCCGATAATCGCCCGCAGAATGGCGAGAACGCCCTCCTCCGGCGCCCGCGACGTGGTCAGACCCTTCGCGGTGTAACGCCGGTCGCCGACCTCAAGCGCAACGTCGGTGAAAGTGCCGCCGATATCGACGCCGAGCCGGACTGGAACTGGAGTGTTCACGTGACAGAACCCGTCCGGCTACAGCCCTGCTACACGGCGAGATTGCCGTAGCGGATCAGGTTTTCTTTCTGCTTGTCGTTGCGCGGCGGCAGCTTGAACAGCCGCGCCGCATTACCGCCGAGAATATTGTGCCGCGCCTTGTCCGACAGGAACGGCAGATCCCAGACCGTCGACGGCAGATCGAAATCCCAGTGCGGATAGTCGGAGGCATACATCAACTGCGTCTCGGCGTTGATCATGCGGAACGTGCATTCGAGCGCCGCCATGTCGACGCGTTCCATCGGCTGCGAGGCGTAATACATGTCCCGCATGTAGTCGGACGGTTTCTTCTTCAACAACGGATATTCCGACGCGCGTAGCATGAATTCATGATCGAGCCGCTGCATCAGGAACGGCACCCAGGCGAGCCCGCCCTCGATCCAGATCACCGGCAGTTTGGGAAACCGCTCGCCGAGCCCGTTGGTGACCCAGTTGGTCACATGCAGGATATTGTAGAAAGGAAAACCGAGCGCATGCACCGAAGCGAAACGGTTCAGTCCCTTGAACACCGGCTCGCCGATATTCACCGCCGAGTGGAATGCAAGCGCCAGGCCGCGCTCTTCGACGGCGCGGAACACTTTCATATTGCTGTTGTGATGGATCGGCTGATGGCGCGCCGAGGTCACCAGAAAGCCGGTGACGCCCTTGCAGCCGCCGAACTTTTCAACCTGCCGCAATGCTTCGTCGGGTTCGTTGAGCGGCAACGACAGCATCGAGTAAAGCCGCCCGTCGCCTTCCGGCAGTGCCTTCTCGGTGAGCCAGCGGTTGTAGGCGAAGCACAGCTCGATCTCCATTTCGGTCGACGGATGGAGGCCCACCGCGAGCAGCATGGTCGGAAACAGGCAGGCATAATCGACGCTCATGGCGTCCATCCAGCGCTGGCCCAGTTCGACGTCGCGCATCTTGCCGGCCTGGGTCTTTTCGGATGAGCGCAGCGGATAGCGGGTGATGCGGCCGCCCATGTCCTGAAAACTGACCTGGCTCGGCATCAGCGTTTGCCGGCCTTTGGCTCGGCCGGCCAGGACCAGCTGGCGCAGAACGTCGTTCTCGATGAACGGCAAGAACTCGTCGTAACACTCGTTCTCGTAATGGTGCGAATCGACGTCGGCGACCAGGATGTCGTCGAGCTTTCGCTCATGCGCCTGCTTGCGGGCGTGGGCCAATAACCGGCTGGTATTGAGCTCTTCGACCGGTACGCGACGGCCGCGATCCGCAAGCAATTCCATGTCTTCCTCCCGAGGGACGCAGCGACATCCGGCGGGACAGGCTCAAAAGCCGAGCGCCGCCCCGACTTTCGTCGGCGCGGCGCCAGATTGACGCTTTTCGTCGGAAAAATCCACAAGGCCAACCAGTGTCGGCTCTTGCCGGACTTATGGGCTAACCCGCGTCAGGGCAGCACCATTTAGCGGCAGTGAATGTAGCCGTGCCAGCCACGCCAGCAGTGCCGACCCCAGCCGCCATGCCAACCACCATGCCAACCACCGTGCCAGTACACCTGCGTCACCGCACCGTGGTCGGCCGCAGCTCCCGCAGACAGTGGCGCGATCGGTGCAGCCTGCGAGGTCCCGGAAAGGCTCGCAAAGATTGCTCCGGCAACCGCCATCGCAAATAACGTGCGTGTCATTTTTCAATTCTCCTTGGACGACACTGTTCGCCGCCCGCAATAACGCTGCAACAAGATGGCCGTTCCGCGACTACGACATGAATGCATTTTCAGGAACGGTCACTTAGTCGAGAGTAAATAGCTTGCGGGCGTTGGTGCGGCCGATCTTGAGGCGATCCGCTTCGGAAATTTCGGCGGCATCGAACCAGGCGCAGGCCTGCACGTGATCCTCGAACGGATAGTCGACGGCAAACAACACACGATCAGCCCCAATGGTGAGCATCGCCTGGATCAACGACTGCGTGCAGAAATGCCCGCTGGTGCTGATGTAGAAATTGCTGCGGAAGTAATCGGTCATGCTCCGCTTGGCCGGGCGGTTCGGCACCTTGTTAAGGCGATGATCGAGCCGCCACAGATCGTACGGAATACGTTCGCCGAGATGACCGATGACGATTTGCAATCCCGGATGCGCGTCGAGCAGGCCGCAGCCCATCAGGCGCAGCGCGTGAATTGCCGTCTCGTCGGCAAAGCCCCAGGGCGAACCGACCAGCCACGGATGGCCTTCATAGGCCTGGCGGCGGCTCGGCAACTGATCGCGCGGATGCAGATAAAACGGCACGCCGAGCCGTTCGACCTCGGCCCAGAACGGCCGGTATTGCGGCGCATCGTAGTAGACCGCGGTATCGGCTGAACCGACTTGCGAAAATCCGTTGACCAGCGCGCCCCTGAATTTCAAATCGCGCACGCAGCGCTTCAATTCATCGGCGGCGGCCTGCGGATCCTGCATCGGCAACGCCGCCAGACCAGCGAACCGGTCCGGCCGCCCGGCGATGGCCTCGGCCAAGGCGTCGTTGGCACGGCGCGCGATCTCGATTGCCTTCGCGGTGTCGTAGATCCCCTGCACGGCATTGGAATTGAGCGAAATGACTTCGATCTCGATACCGGTCCTGTCCATCTCGGCGAGCCGCGCGTCGTGAATATCGAGGAGCTTCGTGGGAATGCTGGACCAATAACTGCCAGGATAGCGGTTCTCACTGCCCGACGTTTCCTCGATCTTGAAATGCTCTTCGACCGCAATCTTGCCCTGCATCGCTATCGCCTTGTGGAATCAGAAAAGATCGCCCTGCCCCGAGCCGCCGGTCGGAGACCGCGACTTGGCCGGTTTTGCCGTTGGCTTTTCGCTCGGGCGCAAGGCTGACGTCGTGCCCTCGGCCTGCGCGCCGACCCGGCCGTCGGAGAACTCGATCTCGATCGGCATGCCGGCCGTGACCGCGGCCGCAGTTCGAAGCGGCTGTCCCGCCGCATCGCGCACCAGCGCAAAACCGCGCGCCAGCACGCCGCGATAGGAGAACGCCGCAAGCAGCTGCCCGTCGCGCTCGCAGCGCGCGCGCTGGCGGGCGATCAGACCCAGCACGGCGCGGTCCGCCCGTTGCGCAAAGGCGGTAACGCGTTCCCTCTGCCGCGCGATCCGCGTCTGCGAAGCCGTAATGCTGGTCGTGAGGCTGGTGCGCAGACGATGCGCAATGTCGGCATAACGCTCGCGCCGGCGCTCGACATTGCCGCGCAGGAGATGCGGGTTCAACCGCGCGCCGATCCGGGAAAAGTCGACACGATGGATTTGTGCGTTGGTGTGCAGCGCCCGCGCCAGTGCGGCAGCCGCATGATCGAGCCGCTGCCGCGGCAGCGCCAGCACCTCGTCGGCGCCGGGCAGTGCCCGCGCCGCCGAACGGAGCTCGTTGCGCCGTGCATCCTGATTGCGCCGCCAGCAGGAGAACGCCCGGCGCGCCAGCGCACCGACGTCGACCATCAATTCGGCACGCACCGGCACCGCCATCTCGGCGGCGGCCGTCGGGGTCGGCGCACGACGATCGGCGGCGAAATCGATCAGCGTGACGTCGGTCTCGTGGCCAACTGCGGAGATCAGCGGGATCATGCTGGCCGCCGCCGCGCGCACGACGATTTCTTCGTTGAACGACCACAAATCTTCGAGCGAGCCGCCACCGCGCGCCACGATCAGGAGATCGGGGCGCGGCATCGGCCCACTCTCCGAGAGCGCATTGAAACCCTCGATCGCCGCGGCGACTTCGGCGGCGGAGCCTTCGCCCTGCACTTTGACCGGCCACAACAGCACGTGACGCGGAAAGCGGTCGGCCAGGCGATGCAGGATATCGCGGATCACCGCGCCGGTCGGCGACGTGATGACGCCGATCACTTTCGGCAGATACGGCAGGAGCTGCTTGCGCCCCTCATCGAACAAGCCTTCGGCGATGAACTTCTTGCGCCGCTCTTCGAGCAGCGCCATCAGTGCGCCGACGCCTGCCGGCTCGACCGTCTCGACGATGAGCTGGTATTGCGAGCGGCCGGGATAAGTCGTCAGCCGTCCGGTCGTCACCACCTCAAGCCCGGTCTCGAGCTTGATCTTGATGCGCGGCGCGCTCGAGCGCCAAATGACGCCGGCAATGGACGCCCGGTCGTCTTTCAGATCGAAGTAAACGTGACCATTGGAGTGGTAGCTGACCTTGCCGAGTTCGCCGCGCACGCGCACGTAACCGTAGGCATCCTCGATGGTGCGTTTGAGCGCCACCGAAAGCTCGGACACCGTCAGTTCCGGCACATTAACCAGCGGTTCGTTCAAAGCGACCGTCCCGTCATTGTCCGCCGACGCTGGCGAGCGTCGGGCATTCGCGCCTGTCGTTCGGTTGATCGAACGGCGCGTAATTCGTCTTGTCGACCACCAGGGGCTTCAGCATCACGGTATTCGCAATCAATTCCTTGCGGACCGTGCGTACCGCCATTTCGACAGCGATGCAGCCCTGGACGAAAGTGTCATAGTCGCCGCTCCCCAGGATATCGCCGGACTTGATGAGATCCATCACTTCGCGGCTGGCATTGATGCCGGCGACAAGCGATTTTCCCCCGGCGGCCTTTAACGCATCGACCGCGCCGATCGCCATCGGATCGTTGGCGGCGAGAATGCCGTCGATCTGCGGAAAGCTCCCGAGCAGGCTGCCCGTGACCTGCTTCGCTTGCGGGCGCGTATAGTTGGCGGACTTGCCGGAAACAAGCTTCACGTCGGCAAAGTCCTTGATGCCATCGCGAAAGCCCTTGGCGCGGCCTTGCGCGGTGAGATTGCCGTCCGGCCCGTCGAGGATCACCACGTTGCCTTTGCCGCCGATCGCCTTGAGCAAATACTGGCCGGTCGCTTTTGCCAGCGCCGCGTCGTCGATGCCGACATAGCTCGCAACCGTACCGCCGGACAGCTTTTCGTTGGCGTTGATCAGCGGGATGTTCGCGGCGTTGATCTTGCCGACCGCGCCGGCCGCCTGGGTGTAATCGACGGGCACGAACACGATGGCATCCGGCTTGTCCTTGATCGCGTCATCCACAAGCTTGTTTTGCTCGGCGACGCTGTCGGCGGTCGACGGCACATAATTGACCACCTGCACGCCGAGATTTTTGGCGGCAACGGCGGCGCCCGCCCGCAGCGCGGAAAAGATCGGGCTGGTCTGGTTCTTGGTGAAAACGGCAATGGTTTGCGGATCCGCAGCCTGCGTCTCACACACACCCAACAGCAGCACGGCGATCCCGGCGGCAATGCGGACAGTGGATGGCGCAGCTGATTCCATGGGCTTTTCCGGCTCGCATGATTAGTGTTGTGTGGACCGGGCCGCGGTCAAGGGCCCGGCTCAGGAAAATTCGGTAAGGCATTCCAGCACATGAATATTTTGCTCCTCGGCTCCGGTGGACGCGAGCACGCGCTGGCATGGAAAATGGCTGCGAGCCCGTTGGCCGACCGGCTTTATTGCGCCCCGGGCAATGCCGGAATCGCGCAGGAAGCCGAATGCGTGGTGCTCGATATTGCCGACCATGCCGCGGTGATCGCATTTTGCCGGACCAACCGTATCGACCTCGTCGTGGTCGGGCCGGAAGCTCCGCTTTGCGCCGGCATCGTCGACGATCTCGAAGCCGCCGGCATCAAGACGTTCGGGCCGGGCAAGATTGCGGCACAGCTCGAAGGCTCCAAGGGCTTCACCAAGGATCTGTGCCGGGCCAATGCGATTCCGACTGCGGCCTATGAACGCTTTCGCAGCGCCGCGCCAGCCAAGGATTATATCCGCGCCAAAGGCGCGCCGATCGTGGTGAAAGCCGACGGTCTTGCCGCCGGCAAAGGCGTGGTGGTGGCGCAGAGCATCGCCGAGGCCGAAGCGGCCGTCGACATGATGTTCGGCGGCGGCCTCGGCGCTGCCGGCGTGGAAGTCGTGGTCGAGGAGTTCCTCGATGGCGAAGAGGCATCGTTCTTCGCCCTGTGCGATGGCGAGACCGCGCTGCCTCTGACGACGGCGCAAGACCACAAGCGCGTGTTCGATGGCGACAAGGGACCAAACACCGGCGGCATGGGCGCCTATTCGCCGGCGCCGAATATCGACGATGCGATGAGCGCGCGCGTCATGAAAGAGATCATCCAGCCGACACTGCGGGCGATGAAGGCGATGGGCGCGCCGTACAAGGGCGTGCTCTATGCCGGGCTGATGATCACCCGCGACGGCCCGAAGCTGATCGAATACAACGCCCGCTTCGGCGATCCGGAAACCCAGGTGCTGATGCTGCGCCTGATGTCGGACCTGGTACCGGCCTTGCTGGCGAGCCGCGACGGCCAGCTCAAGTCATTCGACCTGCGCTGGTACGCCGACCCGGCGCTTACGGTGGTGATGGCCGCCCAAGGCTATCCCGGAGATTACAAGCGCGGTTCGGTGATCGAAGGGCTGGATGAAGCGGCGAAGGTCGAAGGCGTGCAAATCTTCCATGCCGGCACCAAGGCCGAGGGCGGCAAAATCCTCGCCAACGGCGGCCGCGTGCTCAACGTCTCGGCCATCGGCAACACCGTGCGCCAGGCGCAGGCCCGCGCCTACGAAGCGATTTCGCATATTCGCTGGCCTGACGGCTTCTGCCGCCACGATATCGGTTGGCGCGCCATCGAACGCGAGAGCAAATAATCGTCCGAACCGGCCGATCCTCTGCTCTTGCCGCCGCCGCCGGACGTTTACGGCCAGCTTCATTTGTTAACAAATTGCTAGCCATGGCGCGTCATCGCCGGTTTATGCGCCCGCGGCAAGGCAAAGCTAACGGTTGCATTCTTATTATGACAACCAAGGGCTGCGACGAGATCGCCTCGTCGAGGTTGGCCAATGCGTCACAAGGCTGTCAGCAATCAATCGATCATCTTGTCCATGGAGCCGGCGGAGCAGAAGCACCGCAGGCTTGCGGCTGCGGTTGTTCTATTTTCGCTGCTGATCTTTGTCGCCGCCATCCCGTTTGCGCACGTCCAGCTGCCGCCGGTCTGGCCGTTCATGCCGGTCTACCAATCCGCGCTGGTCATCAATGACCTGATCACGGCGGTCATCCTTTTCAGCCAATTCAACATCCTGCGCATGCGCGCGCTTCTGGTGCTGGCGTGCGGCTACCTGTTCACCGCGGTCATCGCCGCCATTCACCTGCTCACTTTCCCCGGCCTGTTTTCCGCAACCGGGCTGCTTGACGCGGGACCGCAAACCACCGCGTGGCTCTATATGGCCTGGCACGCGGCATTTCCGCTCACGGTGAGCGCCTATGCGCTGCTCGACCGGCACAACGTCGAGCCCCGGCCGCAACCCCAGTCGTCCAGTTTTTTCCCGATACTCACCGGCATCACCGCGGTGCTGGCTCTTGCCTATATCGTAACGCTGATAGCGACCGTCGGGCACGATCTCCTGCCCGGCATCATGCAAGACAATCACTATACGACTGCGATGACCTTCATCGTCGCGTCGGTCTGGATGTTGAGCGGCGTAGCGCTTGCCCTGCTTTGGCGGCGGCGGCGGCCAACCACGCTCGATCTCTGGCTCATGGTCGTCATGTGCTCGTGGATTTTCGACGTCGGGCTGAGCGCCGTATTCAATGGCGGCCGCTTCGACCTCGGCTTTTACTTCGGCCGGATGTACGGTCTTTTCGCCTCGATGTTCGTGCTGACCGTGCTGCTCGTGGAAATGGGCGAGATGTACAAGCGGCTGGCCAAGTCGCTTGAGGCGGAACAGGAGGAGCACCGACACGAGACCGAAGAGCGCCGCCGCGTCTTCGAGACGTCACTCGATCTTATCCTGGTCACCGACCGCTACGGCAATTTCATCCGGGTCAACCCAAGCTGCGCCGCCATTCTCGGCTACGCCCCGGAGGAGATGGTCGGTCATAGCGCCGCCGAATTCATCCATCGCGACGATCTCGAAGCCACGCGAAACGAGATGCGATCGGCGCGCCGCGGTCATGAAACCCGCAACTTCGAGACCCGTTACGTTGGCAAGAGCGGGCGGGTCGTCACGCTGGCTTGGACCGGCGTCTGGTCCGAACCGGAGCAAAAACACTTTTTCATCGGCCGCGACATGACCGAGGCCAAAAAGGCCGAAGAGAAGCTGAGATACCTCGCGCACTACGACCAGCTGACCGACCTGCCCAACCGCTTCAGCCTGCAGAGCGATCTGAAGACATTGATTGATCGCGATGCCGAGCCGGGGCTCAGTCACCATTCGATCGCGATGCTGGATCTCGATGGCTTCAAGGACATCAACGACACGCTTGGACACTCCGCCGGCGACGAATTGCTCAAAGCGGCCGCACAACGCCTGACAGCGGTCGCCGGAGACCTGGCGCGCGTTTACCGGCTGGGAGGCGACGAATTTGTCGCCGTCTTCGCCGGCTGCGGCGATCCGCGGCCGGTGACGGACATTGTCGAGACGATGCTCGCGCGCATTTCCGAGCGTTTCGAAGTCAATGACCAGAGCCTCTTCATCGGCGCCAGCGCCGGAATCGCCATCGCGCCTGCCGACGGTTCAAACCTCGAGGATTTGCTGGCCAATGTGGACCTCGCGCTTTACGAGGCAAAAGCGCAGGGCGGCCGCACCTATCGGCTTTTCCTGCCGGCGTTTCGCGCCCGAGCCGAAGCACGGCGGAGGCTCGATACCGAAATCCGGCGCGCTTTCGCCGAGAACGAATTCGAGCTGTTTTTTCAACCGCAGGTGCGGCTTGCCGACGGTGTTACGGTCGGTGCCGAGGCCCTGCTGCGCTGGCGGCACCCGGAACGCGGCCTTCTTACGCCTGGCGCCTTCATCGAGGCCCTCACGGAGAGCCCGATTGTCCGTGACGTCGGGAACTGGATCTTGCGCACCGCCTGCCAAAGCTCCGCCGCGTGGCGCACGCGGGGGCTCACGCCAATCCGGATCGGCGTCAATTTGTTTCCCGCACAATTCCACCACGACGACTTGCTGCCCAGCATCGAGGACGTGCTGTCGCAAACCGGTTTGCCGGCCGATGCACTCGAGCTGGAAATCACCGAAAATATCGGCTTGAGCGACGACGCGAAGGTGCTCTCCAGACTTTCGGCGCTGCGCAAAAAGGGCGTCCACCTCGCTTTCGACGATTTTGGTACCGGCTACGCTTCGCTGAACTATCTGACGCGCTATCCGCTGTCGCGCATCAAGATCGATCAGAGTTTCGTGCGAAAAATCCCCGGCAGCGCGCAAGACGCCGCCGTGATCCGCTCCATTATCATCATGGCGCACAACCTCGGTCTTGGGGTGGTCGCGGAGGGCGTCGAAACGCCGGTTCAGGCCGCGTTCCTTCAGGCCGAAAACTGCGACGAGGTGCAAGGCTATCTCTACGCCAAGCCACTCTCGTTTGCGGATTTTGAAAAGTTCCTGCAACCGCAGCAGGCAATTTTCGTGCGCGACCCGGCGCAGACGCCGGCCTGCAAGAGGGGCTGAGGCACGCGGATATCGCGTTCCGGCCATTCGCTATCCACTTTTTCCGGCATTGCACTTAAATTCGATCCCATGACGATCGATCGGCAGAGCGCATTCTCCGGCACGCGCGAGGTTACCGAGCGGCTGCGCTTCGATGCCGCGCGGCTGGAAGACTATATGCGCGCCCACGTGCCCGGATTTGCCGGCCCGGTCGTGGTCAGCCAGTTCAAGGGCGGCCAATCCAATCCGACTTATCTGGTCGAGACGCCGGCGCGGCGATACGTGCTCCGCCGCAAACCACCGGGCAAATTGCTGCCATCGGCGCACGCGGTGGACCGCGAGCACCGCATCATCAGCGCGCTTTACGCACAAAATTTTCCGGTGCCGGAGCCGGTGCTTTATTGCGCCGATGAAAGCGTGGTCGGCACGCCGTTCTTTGTCATGGCCCACGTGGACGGCCGGGTGTTCTGGGAACCGCAGATGCCGGGCTGCGATCCTGCCGAGCGCGCCAGAGTCTACGACACCATGAATGCGGCCATTGCCCGGCTGCATGGCTTCGAACCCGCTGCAATCGGGCTTGGCGACTATGGCCGCGGCGAAAATTACGTGGCGCGGCAGGTCGATCGGTGGTCGAAGCAGTATCGCGCCTCGGAGACCCAGAAGATCGAGGAAATGGAGAATCTGATAGCGTGGCTTCCGGTGCGCCTGCCGCCACCGCAGCCGCCGCGCATCGTGCACGGCGATTACCGGCTCGACAACATGATCCTGACCCGTGACGCGCCGAAAATTTCCGCGGTGCTGGATTGGGAATTGTCCACGCTCGGCGATCCGCTGGCGGATTTCTCCTACCATCTGATGACGTGGCACATGCCGCCGTCCGATGCCGGCACCGGCTCGCTGCTCGGCTTCGATCTCGCCGCGCTCGGCATTCCAAGCCTGGAGTCTTATGTCGATGCCTATGTGGCACGGACCGGACTCGATCCACGGCCGCATCTGCCGGTTTATTTCGCCTATAATTTCTTCCGTCTGGCTGCGATCCTGCAAGGCATTGCCGGGCGCGTGCGCGACGGCACCGCGACCAGCGCTTATGCCGCAGCGAAAGGCGCACAGGTGCAGCCGTTGGCGGCAAGAGCCTGGGAATTCGCGGTCAAGGTCGGCGCATGAAGACCTTTGCCCTCGCTCTGGGCGGCGGCGGCGCGCGCGGGCTGGCGCACATCCCGGTGATCGAGGCGATCGAAGAGCTCAAAGTGAAGCCGGAGGCTATCGCCGGCACATCGATCGGCGCCCTGATCGGCACAGCTTTTGCAGCCGGCATGACGTCGAAAGAGATGCGCCGGCACATGCTGTCGATCGCGCACAGCCCGGGCGAAACCCGGCGGCGGCTGCTCGCCGCACGCGCCGGCACGCTGAGCGACCTGCTGTCGGGCGCCTTCAGCCAGGCGACGCAGATGGACGCCGAAAAATTCTGTGCGCAGTTTCTGCCTGAAGCGATCCCCGAGGACTTTTCCGGGCTCGCAATACCGACCACGGTGATGACGACCGACCTGCATCGCCGCCAGCAAGCGCCGTTGTCGTCGGGACCGCTGCGGCCGGCACTGGCCGCGGCGCTGGCAATCCCGGGCATTTTCCGCCCGGTCGCCGTCAATGGGCGCATTTTAATCGACGGCGGCACCACCAACCCGTTGCCGTTCGACCTCCTGGGTGGACTCGCCGACGTCGTCGTTGCCGTCGACGTCCTGACCGCGCCGCCGCTGGAGCGCTCCGACGTCCCCGGCACATGGGAAGCGCTCTATGTCACTATCAACATCATGGGCAGCGCCATCATCGCGGCGAAGCTCGACCACACCGCGCCCGATCTTCTGATCCGGCCGAATGTCGCGGGCTTCCGCACTCTCGATTTTCATCAAGCGAGTTCGATCTTGCGGACCGCCGAGCCGGTCAAAGCCGAGGTGAAAAAAAAGCTTGGGGCGCTGCTGAGTTAGCGCCGCTCGCGAAAGAACTCTTTCAGCAACGCACCGGCCTCGGCTTCGGCCAGTCCGCCATAGACATCCGGGCGGTGATGACAGGTCGGCGACGCAAGGAATTTCACGCCGTTATCGACCGCGCCGCCCTTCGGATCGGCCGCGCCATAATACAGGCGGCGGATGCGGGCAAAGGATATGGCGCCGGCGCACATGGCACATGGCTCCAGCGTGACATAGAGATCGCAGCCTTCCAGCCGCTCGGAACCGCGCGCAACCGCGGCCTGCCGGATTGCCAGTATTTCGGCGTGAGCGGTCGGATCGCGTCCGGCAATCGGCGCATTGCCGGCACGGGAAATGACCGTCCCATCGTGCACGATCACGCAGCCGATCGGCACCTCGCCGCGCTCCCCGGCGGCGCGCGCCTCATCCAGCGCCATGTCCATGAAAGATGCCATCGCAGCCATTCGTCATGCCCGGCCACCCGGTTCCGGCCTCGTACAGCCCCAGTGCAAGCTTGTGCCGGGCCTCCACGACCTTATACACGTCGCCAGCACAGACGTGGACGGCTGGGTCACCCCCGGCCATGACGGCCATGAATGAACGGCAACAATCCGGCGACCGCATCGCCAAAGTCATCGCCCGCGCCGGCCTCGCCTCGCGGCGCGAGGCGGAGGCCTGGATCGCCGCCGGCCGAGTCGCCGTCAACGGCAGCCTGGTGACGTCACCGGCGCTCAATGTCACCGCAAGCGACCATATCGTCGTCGACGGCGAGCCACTGCCGCAGCGCGAGCGCACCCGGCTGTTCCTCTACCATAAGCCGCGCGGGCTGATGACGACGCACGCCGACCCGCAAGGCCGGCCGACGATCTTCCAGCGCCTGCCTGCCGACCTGCCGCGCCTGATCAGCGTCGGCCGCCTCGACTTCAACACCGAAGGCCTGTTGCTGCTGACCAATGATGGCGCGCTGGCCCGCGTGCTCGAACTACCGTCGACCGGCTGGCTGCGCCGTTACCGTGTGCGCGCTCATGGCGCGGTGACTCAGGCGCAGCTCGACGAGTTGCGCAATGGCGTGACGATTTCCGGCATTCATTACGGCGCGATCGAAGCCTCGATCGAGCGGACTCAAGCCTCGAATATCTGGCTCAGCTTCGCCATCCGTGAAGGCAAGAACCGCGAGGTGCGCACGGTGCTCGGCCACCTTGGCCTCGACGTCACGCGGCTCATCCGCGTCTCGTTCGGGCCGTTCCAGCTTGCGATCCTGGCGGAAGGCGCCGTCGAGGAAGTGAAAACGCGCGTGCTGCGCGAACAACTCGGCACCAAACTGGTCGCCGTCGCGGGCGTAGATTTCTCGACGCCGGTTAGGCCGCGCCCTGCCCCGGCAAAGCCGGAGCGGCGCGAAACGCCGCAGCCGAAGCCGGTTCATCATGCCTGGCGCACGCGAGAAGAAGAGCGCCCGGGCAAGAAGCTCAAACGCCAATACCACGGCGCGCGCGACGATACCGAGAAAGAGCGGCCACGACCGCCAGGCAAGGCACGAACCGGCGCACTGACCGATCGCAAGGGCCGCGTCGTCGCCGTCGAGCGCCACGGCGAACCGCCGAAGCGCGAAGAACCGCGCCGCGGCTTTGCTACACGCAACCAACGGAAGGATGGCGGACCATCACGGCGACGTTCGTCGGACCGTTCATCCGGACCGCGTCCGCGCAACCCGCGGAGCCGCTGATGCGCGTGGTTGGCGGCGGCCTTCGCGGCCGCACGATCGCCGCGCCGAAAACGCAAGGCATCCGGCCGACTGCCGACCGCCTGCGCGAAGCCCTGTTCAATATCCTGGCGCACGCCTATGGCGATCCGGTCAGCGGGACGCGGGTGCTCGATCTCTTCGCCGGCACTGGTGCGCTCGGCATCGAAGCACTGTCGCGCGGCGCCGCATTCACGTTGTTTGTCGATGACGGCGCCGAAGCCCGCGCGCTGCTGCGCGAGAATGTGGCGTCGCTTGGACTTGGCGGCACCTCCAAGGTGTTTCGCCGCGACGCCACCAAGCTCGGACCGGCCTATCCGGTCGAACCGTTCGCGCTGGCGTTCCTCGATCCGCCTTACGGGAAAAAGCTTGCGGAACAGGCGCTGGTCTCGGCGCGCGACGGTGCATGGCTTTTGCCCGGCGCGCTTGTGGTTGTCGAGGAAGCCGTGACATCGGCCTTCGCCGCGCCCGAGGACTTTACCGAGCTTGAACGGCGGCGCTACGACGATACCGAATTCGTCGTGCTGCGGTTCGTCACTCCGCCGTGATGCCGGCAGCCTTGGCGGCATCGCCCCAGGTCTTGATCTCACTGACGACAAGGCTTTGCAGGAATTGCGGCGTGCGATGATCGGAAGGCGGCAGCGTCGCGCCGAGTTCGCGCACGCGTTGCTCGACCGACGGGGTCGCCATCGCCTTCAGTACTGCCGCATTGAGCCTGGCGACGATCGACGCCGGAGTTGCTTTCGGTGCAAAGATCGCGTTCCAGCTATTGGCCGCGAAGCCTTTCAGGCCTTGCTCCTGCGCGGTGGCGATATCGGGAAAAATGGGCGAACGCTCGCTGCCGATCACCGCGGGCGCCTGCACCGCATGGGCCTGTAGCTGCGGCATAGCGGTGGTGATCGTCGGGCACATGAAATCGATGCGGCCTGCAATCAGGTCCTGCATCGCCGGCGCCAGCCCGCGATACGGCACGTGGGTGATGCTGACGCCGATGTCGGTATCGAACAGCGCGCAGGCCAGGTGCGAACCGGTGCCGGTGCCCGGCGAGCCGTATTGCATCTTCGCCTGGTTGGCTTTCGCGTAAGCGATGAATTCCGGCAGATTGCCCGCCGGAATGCCGGGCCGCGCGGTCAGGATCAGCGGCTGCTGCGCCACCAGCGCGATCGGTGCGAAGTCAGTCGCCGCGTCGTAAGCCGCCTCCTTGTGCAGAAGCTGCACCTGCGCGTTGGGCGATTCACCGCCGAGCAAGAGCTGATAACCGTCGGGATCGGCGCGGGCGACACGCGTCGCGCCGGTCATGCTGCCAGCGCCGGGAACATTTTCGACGACGACCGGCACGCCGAGGACGTCGCCCAGCGCCGACGCATAAACGCGGCCCATCGTGTCATAGACGCCACCGGGCGCGAACGGAACGACAAGGGTGATCGGACGCGACGGCCAGTCCTCCGCGTGCGCTTGCGCGCCACACATCAAAAACGCCGCCGCCAACAATATTCGCTTCAAGGCCATGTCGTGCTCCCGCAGACCTTATCGCCGCCCGAACAACCGCTCGATGTCGGTCAGCTTCAACTCGACATAGGTTGGCCGGCCATGATTGCACTGGCCGGAATTTGGCGTCACTTCCATCTCGCGAAGCAGCGCATTCATCTCTTCCGGCTTGAGCCGCCGCCCGGCCCGCACCGAACCGTGACAGGCCATCGACGACGCCACCTGCATCAGCCGCCGCTCCAGCGGCAGGCTTTCGTCCCATTCGCTCATGTGCTCTGCAAGATCGCGCACCATGCCGGCGCCGTCGATCTCACCGAGCAGCGATGGCGTCTCGCGCAGCGCCACGGCACCGGGACCGAAAGCTTCCAGCACGAGGCCAAAGCGCGCCAATTCATCGGCGCGCGCCACCAGCCGCTCGACGTCGGCTTCGTCGAGTTCGACGATTTCCGGGATCAGCAGGATTTGCCGCGCAACTCCGTTTTGATCGATCGCGGCCTTGAGCTTTTCGTAGACGATCCGCTCGTGCGCGGCGTGCTGATCGACGATGACCAGACCGTCGCGGGTCTGCGCCACGATGTAGGTCTCGTGCACCTGCGCCCGCGCCGCGCCCAGCGGCTGCTCGATCTGCTCGGCGGCGGGCTCGGCCTCTGCCACGCGCAGGTCGGCCGCCGGCGAACCGACCTCGAAGGCCGCTTGCGCCACTTCGGCAAAGCCGCCCCGCGGCACCACGTAAGGGCCGCGCGGATCGTTCGGCCGCGACGGCGAGCGGCGCCAGTCCCAGCCGCGCTGCGGCAGCGTCGCCGGCCGGAATGCGGCGATGGTGGCGCTGCCGCCGGTCGAGGCCGCGCGCGTTCCTTCGCGCGCCAGTGCGGCTTTCAGGGCCGACACGATCAGCGCCCGCACCAGCCCGGCATTGCGGAAACGCACCTCGGCTTTGGCCGGATGCACGTTGACGTCCACTTCCTTCGCCTCGAGCGTTACGAACAGCGCAAGCAGCGGATGCCGGTCGCGCGGCAAGTAATCCGAATAAGCGCCACGAACGGCGCCAAGCAGCAACTTGTCGCGGACCGGCCGGCCGTTGACGAACAGATATTGGCCAAGCGCGTTGGCGCGGGTCAGCGTCGGCAATGCGGCAAAGCCATCGATCGCCACACCTTCGCGCTCGGCCGCAATGTCGACGGCATTGGCGCGAAAGTCCGCGCCGAGGATATCGCCCAGCCGCGTCAGCCGGCCGGTCGCGCCGGGCAACGCGGCGGCAAAGCTCACCGGCGCGCGTTCCTCGCCCGCCAGCGTGAAAGCAACGTCGGGGCGGCTCATGGCGAGCCGGCGCACCACCTCGCGCACCGCTTCGGCCTCGGTCCGGTCGAGCTTGAGGAATTTCAACCGCGCCGGCGTTGCATAGAACAGGTCGCGCACCTCGACGCGCGTGCCACCGCCAAGAGCGGCAGGCTTGATGCCGGACTTCACGCCGGCATCGACCTCGATCGCCCAGGCGTGCGGCTCGCTCGCATGGCGGGTCGCGATCGACAGCCGCGCCACCGACCCGATCGACGGCAAAGCCTCGCCGCGAAATCCCAGCGTACGGATCGAAACCAGATCGTCATCGGAAAGCTTCGAGGTCGCGTGGCGCTCGACGGCCAGCGCCAGGTCGGCCTGCGTCATGCCTTCGCCGTCATCGGTCACGCGGATCAGGCGGCGCCCGCCACCGTCCGTCATCACGTCGATGTGGGTCGCTCCGGCATCGAGGGCGTTCTCGACCAGTTCCTTGACGACGCTTGCCGGGCGCTCGACCACCTCGCCGGCGGCGATGCGATTGACGATGGCTTCGGAAAGCTGGCGGACAGGCATAGGCCACTCGAGATGGACAAGACCCGGACGGCCGACAGGCGACTCGGACCGGCGGGGGACCGTAGCCCGGATCGCGCGGCGGCGAAATCGGCCCTCCTCAGTCGAACGACGGCCTGGAACGGCGTAAATTCTTGATGCCGGAGCGGCGCTTCTTGCCTTCGATCCGGCGCTCCCGCGACGCCTTGGTCGGCCGCGTCGGCCGGCGCTTCACCGGCGCAACCGCCGCCTGCCGGATCATCCCGATCAACCGGTCAAGCGCATCATCCCGGTTGCGCGCCTGGGTGCGGTGACGCTGCGCGATGATGACAAGGACGCCATCATTGGTCAGCCGCGACCCCGCTATCCGCTCCAGCCGCTCGCGCACGTCAGGCGGCAATGACGGCGAATGCCGTACGTCGAAGCGAAGCTGCACCGCGGTCGAGAGCTTGTTGACGTTCTGCCCGCCCGGCCCGGAGGCGCGGACAAAGCTCTCGTCGATCTCGCGCTCGTCGATGGCGATGCGGCCGGTGACGGGAATCATGGCGCGACCGTATATTTCCGGTCATTCCCGCGAAAGCGGGAATCCGGGGTCGGCCGCAGGGAAAACGGGTCCCCGCTTACGCGGGAACGGGCGGTGAAGCCTAGTTTGCCGTCGTCCCGGTGGATGCCACGCCTTCCGGCTTGCCGACCACGGTCACCAGCAGGCCGCCGTCCAGCAGCCGCTTGGCGACGCGTTTTGCGTCGTCGAGCGTCACCGCGGCGATCATCTGCTGCCGCCGGGAAATATAATCGATGCCGAGATCGTCGAGCTGAAACTGCACCAGCAGCGAGGCGACTTTGCTCGAAGTATCGAGATTGAGCGCAAACGAGCTGTTGAGATAGGACTTCGCCTGGACAAGTTCGTCGGCAGTCGGACCGTCTTCGGCGAGCCGGTGGATTTCCTTCTGGATCAAATCCAGCGTCTCGCCGGTGCGATCGTCGCGGGTCGCGGTCGCCCCGAGAAACAGCGCGGCGTGGTCGAGCCACAACAGGCTGTCCGACACTGAATAGGCCAGCCCGCGCTTCTCGCGGACTTCCTGATAAAGCCGCGAGGAGAAACTGCCGCCGCCGAGAATATGATTGACGATGTAGGCGGCCATGAAATCCGGGTCCTCGCGGGCGATGCCGGTGCCGCCGAATTCAACCACCGCCTGCGGCACATCGAGGCTGACGACGATGCGGCGGCCGAGGCCCTGCGGCGAGACGGCCGCGACCGGCGCAAGTTGCGCCTTGGCCGGCAGCGATCCGAATACCCGATCAAGCATGGCCTTCGCGGCATCAGCGTCGATATCGCCGACGATCGCGATCTTGAGGTTGTCGCGGGCGAGAACCCGCTTGGTGTACGACTTCAGGTCGTCGATGGTGATCGTCGGCACGGATTCCACCGTGCCATTGATCGGCCGGCCGTAGGGATGACCGGGAAATGCCGTTTCCCACCAGCGCTTGTTGGCAATGTCGTTCGGGCTGGTGGCCGCTCGCCGCAAGCCGGAGAGGATTTGAGAGCGGTTGAGTTCAACGTCGGAGGCGTCAAAGCGCGGGGCGTTGAGCGACAGACGCAAATCCTCGAACGCCTCGCCGCGATTCTCTGTGAGCGTGCGCATCGAACCGCGCAGGGTTTCGCGATCGGCGCTGAAGTGCAACTCGATCGCCTTGCGCTCGAGCCGGTCGTGAAAGATCTTGGACTCGAAATCGCCGACGCCGTCGTCAAGCAACGAAGCCACGAGCTGCGCGGTTCCCGCCTTGCCGGCCGGGTCCTGAACGGCACCGCCGGTGAAAGCGAAATCGATGGCAATCAGCGGAATAGCCGGCTCATGCACCAGCCAGGCTTCAATGCCGCCCGGCGACACCACGCGCTCGATCGTCGTTGCCGAGGCCGGCGTCACAACCGTCAGCAACGGAGCAACCAGCGCCACTGCGGCGCGGAACATCACTTTCACGAGCGCTTCTCCTCGGGCTGAAGACTTTTGACGAGATAACCGGTCACCGAGCGCCGGCGATCGAGCCATTGTTTCGCGGCAGCCTGCACAGCATCGGCCGTCACAGCGCGGATCTGATCGGGCCATGCCTGAACCATCGCCACGGTCTGGCCGGTGGTGAGGGCCTCGCCATACCAGCGCGCCAGCGCCGCCTGATTGTCCTGCGCATAGACCGCGTCGGCAATCAGCTTGGTCTTGGAGCGATCAAGCTCTTCGGCCGTGATGCCGTTGGCGATCACGTCGGCCAGCACCGCGTTGATGCCGTCTTCAACCTCGCGCAGGGTGACACCCAGCTTGGGCAAGCCGAAAACGCCGAATTTGCCGTAGTCCAGCGCCGTGCCGGAATAATAAGCGCCGGCGTTGAGCGCGATGCCCTTGTCGACAACCAGCGTCCGGTACAGCCGGCTGTTGGTCCCGCTGCCGATGACATGGGCCAGAACATCGAGCGCTTCGCTTTCACCGGGCTTGGCGGTTGTTTCCGATGGAACCAGATAATCGCGGGTCAAACTGGGCTGCTCGACCTTGGAATCGGCAAGCGTCACGGTGCGCGGCGCTTCCTGCACCGGCTCCTTCGGCCGATTGCGCGGTGCGATCTCGGCCCGCACCGCGACCTTGCCAAAGGTCGCTTCGGCATCCGCCTTGACCTCGTCGGCCGTCACGTCGCCCGCGACGACGACGATCGCGTTATTCGGCGTGTAGAAACGCCGGTAGAAAGCGAGCGCATCGTCGCGCGTCAGCTGCTCGATCTCCGGCCGCCAGCCGATCACCGGCCGGCCATAAGGGTGGTTGAGATAAAGCGCGGCATCGATCTGGACCCCGAGCCGGGCGGACGGATTGTTGGCGATCCGCATATTCTCTTCCTCGAGCACGACATTGAGCTCGGGACGGACGACGTCGTCGGTCAATACCAGGCCGGTCATGCGGTCGGCCTCAAGCGCCATCATCTCTTTGAGGTGCTCGCGCGGAACGCGCTGATAGAAGCCGGTATAGTCGCTGGCGGTGAACGCGTTTTCCTGGCCGCCGATCTCCGCCACGTCGGCCGAAAACGAGCCGGCCGGATTTTTCTCGGTGCCCTTGAACATCAAGTGCTCGAGAAAATGCGCGAGGCCGGATTTGCCGGGTGTCTCGTCGGCTCCGCCGACTTTGTACCAGACCATGTGAGTCACGACCGGCGCGCGATGATCCGGGATCACCACGACTTCAAGGCCGTTCGCCAGCGTAAAGTCGGCAATATCCGGCGCGGCGCCGGCGCCAGTTGCGCAGGAAAAAGTCCCTGCGAGCGCCAGGGTCAGCATCAGCAGTTTTCGCACGTATGGATTCTCCACAAGCCCGGCCCGCTTGGCCGAGGCAAAGGTGTCCCGTAAGCCGCCCGCCCGCCAGCGGCCAGGCAATAACGCTTAATGCCCAGGATCAGCCCGGGAACCGCTGCTGAGCGTCGCCCGATCGCCAACGGTCTGAGGCTTGTACTTCGTCTCCGCCGGGCCGATGCCAAAAGGCTGATCGGGTGACGGCGTCTGATATCCCGGAGGCGGGTCGGTCAAGGATTGCCGCGACGGCTCCCCGGTGAATGTTGCGTACTGCTCTTTCTTGAACAGGCCGCTGAACAAGCTCTTCTTGGCGCCCCCGTCGCGCGGGTCGGCCATTTGCGAATTGGCGCTCGAGTTGCCGTCACCCGAAGAATTGCCGGGGCGGGCGCCTGACGGATCCAGTTCACCCCGCGTCAGCGGGCGCGAGGCGTTGATCACGGAGTCACCAACCTGGTAACTCGGTTTCTCTTCCTTTTTGGCCTTCTTTCGCCGCTCGACATCGGCATCTTTCGGCCAGTTCGGCGCCGGAGCGGTATTGTCGCTCACCGGAGGCGGCAGATCGCGGGTCGGCGGCACAACCAGCGGCGAGCGTTCGTTGTAATCGATGCCCTCGTAGGTTTCGCCGGAGCGGCGGAACCCGAGCGTGTGCATGATGGAACCGAACACCGACGGGCCATCATCATCGGCGCGCGCTTCGGGAACGGTGTAAAGCATTGAAATGGCCACGGCGCCGAACAGCGCGGCGCAGCCCAGCTTGCGGCTCAACAGACGATCCTGCGGCATACCCTCACCAACCCCAAGGACCCCGGACGCGTTAACCGAAACGGCCGCCATAAAGGCAAACCCGACCCTCATTACGCAGTTGTTTTATAACCGGGATCAGGGCGCTTTTGCGGCGCTACCGCCTCGCAGCGATTCATACAGCAGGCCCAAAACCCCTGCAACTATCGCAACATCAGCGAGGTTAAAGACATACCAGCGGAAGCTCCAGGCCGCGGTTTCCACGTGAAACAGCACGAAATCGAGCACGCCCGGCCAGTGCAGCCGGTCTACCGCGTTTCCAACCGCGCCGCCGATAATGAGGCCCAACGCCGCAGCCGTGAGTTGCGACGGCGAACGCGCCAGCCAGACCCACAGGAATACCACCGCCGCGACCTTGAACGCGAGCAGCGCCCATTGGCCGGCGGCGCCTTGCTGCTGAAACAGACCGTAGCTGATGCCGGTGTTCCAGGTCAGCACCAGTTCGATAAACGGCGTCAGCGCCACGTGCGACCGGGCCGGCAGATCGAAGCCGTAGAGCAACCAGAACTTCGAAGCCTGGTCGACGACACAGGCCAGCACCGCCACCGCCAGCCCAAAACCGCTGAGCGGCCCCCAGGCGTAACCCCGGACCGAACGATCAGGCGCGGCATCGGTCACAACCTCTTACCCCGCCGCCTTGCGCATGGTGTCCCATTCACGAAGCGCTTGCGCATCGCGCGGCGTAACGTCGGGATACTGCGGGTCGCCGCCGACGGCCGGGGAGATTTTCCAGGAGCGCGCGCACTTCTTGCCCTCGGCGCGCTGCGGCACCACCGAAACCGAACGCACGTCGTCGAGACGGAACGCCGAATTCGGCCCCTCGCCTTCGACCAGTGTCGCCGCGGAGGTGATGCACAATTCCGCAAGATCGGCATCGACCGCGGCAGCAAACAGGTCGGCATCGTCGACGTAAACGAGCGGCGCGGCTTCGAGCGACGAACCGATCCGCTTTGCCGCGCGCTCAAGCTCGAGCGCGCCAGTGACGACGCGGCGGATATTGCGCAGCTTGCGCCATTTCTCGGCAAGCGCATCGTCGCGCCAGGATTGCGGGATGTCCGGAAACTGTTCGAGATGGACGGAGACCGCCGCCGGATCGCGGGCCAGCCACGCTTCCTCCGCGGTAAAGCAGAGCATCGGCGCAAGCCAGATCACCGTGGCGCGGAACAGATGATCCAGCACGGTGAGGCAGGCCTTGCGCGTCGCCGACGAGTACGGATCGCAATACAGCGCGTCCTTGCGGATATCGAAATAGAACGCCGAGAGGTCGACGGTCATGAACGCATTGAGCGTCGCGAAAATGCGCTTGTAATCGAAATCGGCGTAGGCCGCGCGGATTTGCGGATCAAGTTCGGCGAGCCGATGCAGCATCAGCCGGTCGAGCTCCGGCATCTTTTCCGGCGCGATACGGTCGGCGGTCTGGAAATGCGCGAGATTGCCGAGCATCCAGCGCAGCGTGTTGCGCAGTTTCCGATAGGTCTCGACGGTGGTCTTGAGAATTTCCGGACCGATGCGCAGATCGTCGGCGTAGTCCGCCGCGCACACCCACATGCGCAGGATGTCGGCGCCGGAACCTTTGATGACGTCCTGCGGCGCGGTAACGTTGCCGAGCGACTTCGACATTTTGTAACCGTTCTCGTCGAGCACGAAACCGTGCGTGAGAACGGCGTCGAACGGCGCGCGGCCGCGGGTGCCGCAGCTTTCAAGCAGCGAAGACTGAAACCAGCCGCGATGCTGGTCGGAACCTTCGAGATACATCACGGTGTCGTTGCCGCCGTCGGCGCTGCGCTTGATGCCGGCGAGGCCCGGGAAATACTTCGGGTCTTCGAGCACAAAGGCATGGGTCGAACCGGAATCGAACCAGACGTCGAGAATGTCATCGACCTTCTGCCAGGCGTCGTTGGCGAGCTTGCCGAGGAAACGCTCGCGCGCACCCGGCGCGTACCAGGCGTCGGCCCCCTCTTTCTCGAAGGCCTCGACGATGCGCAAATTGACTTCGGGAGCGTCGAGGATTTTGACCGAACCGTCCGGCTGCTCCTTGATGAACACAGTGATCGGTACGCCCCAGGCACGCTGACGCGAGATCACCCAGTCGGGGCGGCTTTCGATCATGCCGTTGATGCGGTTCTCGCCGGCTTGCGGCACCCAGCGCGTCGCCTTGATGGCGGCGAGCGCGCGATGGCGCAACGTATCGCCATGGCGCTCGATATCCTTGTCCATCGCGATGAACCATTGCGGCGTGTTGCGAAAGATGACCGGCTTTTTCGAACGCCACGAATGCGGATATTGATGCTTGAGCCGCCCGCGCGCGATCAGCATGCCGGCGTCCACCAGCGCCTTGATCACCGCTTCATTGGCGTCGCCCTTTTCGCCTTTGTCATTGAGCACGCGCTTGCCGGTGAAGCCGGGCACCTGTTCGGTAAAACGGCCGTCGGCATCGACGGTATAGGGAATAGCGGTGTTGATGCCCCTGGCCGCGAGTTTTTGGGCGTTCCCGGTCCACACGTCGAAGTCCTCGCGGCCATGGCCGGGGGCAGTGTGAACAAAGCCGGTGCCGGTATCGTCGGTGACGTGGTCACCGGCCAGAAGCGGCACAGCGAATTCGTAGCCGCCGGCGAGCCCCTTGAGCGGATGCGAGCAAACCAGTCCGTCGAGAGATCCGGTAACGTCCTGAATTTTCTTGTAGGCGGTGACCCGCGCCTGGCGAAAAACGTCGATCGCCAGTTTGTCGGCAAGGATGAAAAGATCATTCGGCTTCGCCCAGTTGTCGCTTGGCGCGTCGACGACTCTGTAAAGTCCGTATTCGATCTTGGGCGAATAGCTGACCGCGCGATTGCCGGGAATCGTCCACGGCGTGGTCGTCCAAATAACGACCGATGCGCCGGTGAGCGCATGACCCTTGCCTGAAACGACGGGGAACTTCACCCACACCGTGTCCGACGTGTAGTCCTCGTATTCAACCTCGGCTTCGGCGAGCGCGGTCTTTTCCACCACCGACCACATCACCGGCTTGGAGCCGCGATAGAGCGTGCCGCTCGCCGCGAATTTCATGATCTCGCGCGCGATCTGCGCCTCGGCGGGAAACGCCATCGTGGTGTAGGGATGCGCCCAGTCGCCGATCACGCCGAGCCGCTGGAATTCCTGACACTGCACATCGATCCAGTGCTCGGCGAACTGCCGGCACTCCTTGCGGAAGGCGACCAGCGCCGCGGCGTTGGAAAAGTCGGGCTTGGCCTTGCCCTTGGAGCGGTAATTGTCCTCTTCGATCTTCCATTCGATCGGCAGGCCGTGGCAGTCCCAGCCCGGCACGTAATTGGAGTTGAAGCCAAGCATCTGCTGGCTGCGCGTCACCACATCCTTGAGGATCTTGTTGAGCGCATGCCCGATATGGATGTTGCCGTTGGCGTAAGGCGGTCCGTCGTGAAGAACGAACTTCCGCCGCCCCTTGGCGTCATCGCGCAGCCGCTGGTACAGCCCAAGCTTTTGCCAGCGCTCCAGCAGCCCCGGCTCCTTTTGCGGCAGGCCGGCGCGCATCGGAAATTCGGTTTTCGGCAGAAACAGCGTTTCGCTGTAATCGCGCGCTTTGGAAGCCGATTCGGTCATGTGTTCCCACCAAACCGGCCTTCTAACAGGCGGATTGCACTGCCGAAAGGGTCTCGCGGACAGCGCCAAAAAATGGCTTCGGGAACCGTCCCTTCAGACTTGGCGTTGATGCAGCAGGCGCCTTGGCAGGCAGGGCGACGGAGGGTCTTGTGGAATATATCCGCGCCGCCCGCGAAGTCAGGCACGCGCTCATTATCAACGACCCGAAGCCCGTCGATAACATCGAGAAGATGTGGCTTTCGGCGGGTTCGGCCGCGACGATGGGCATTTTCCTGCTCTTGTTCGGCGGCTTTCTGTACGTCGGCAAGACAATCCTGCTACCGGTGATAGCAGCCGCCGTGGTCGCGCTGACGCTCGCCCCCATCATCAAGGCGGCGCAGAAGCGTGGCGTCTCGCCGTGGATCACCGCACTGCTGCTCGTCACCGCGTGTTTCGGCGCGCTGGCGCTGGCCGCCACCGCGCTGGCAGGCCCGGTGAGCGAGTGGATCGGCCGTGCGCCGGAAATCGGGGCGACCATCCGCACCAGGCTGTCTGTCTTCGACGAGCCGCTGGCGGCGCTGCATCGACTGGAAGACACGCTGTTCGGCAACAGTGGCCTGCTGCCCGCTCCGTCGCAATCGCCGAATGTCGTCATGCCGGTCGTCGCATTCGTCACACCCGCCGCCGGCGAAATCATACTGTTCTTCTTTACCTTGATGTTTTTCCTGGTCGGCCAGATCAATCTGCGCAATCAGGTCGTCGCGATGTTCAGCAATCGCGATTCCAAATTGCGCTTTCTGAAGATCATGAAAGACATCGAAGGCAATCTTGCCGGCTACCTGACTGTGGTGACCGGCATCAACGCCGTGCTTGGCGTTGTCGTTGGCATAGGCGCCTGGCTGATCGGGCTGCCGAACCCGGCAATTTTCGGCTTGCTTGCCGCTTTGTTTAACTACCTGCCCTATGTGGGGCCCGCGATCATGGTGGTCGTGCTGTTCGGCGTCGGGCTCGTCACTTTCCCGTCAATTGGTCACGCGCTGATCGCCCCGCTCGGGCTGATTGCGATCACCACGGCCGAAGGACATTTCATCACACCGACAATCGTCGGGCGGAGACTGACGCTCAATCCGCTGCTGGTGTTTCTCGCGCTCGCATTCTGGTCCTGGATGTGGGGCCCGATCGGCGCCTTCCTCGCCGTTCCGCTGTCGATTGTGGGTCTCGTTGTCGTCAATCACTTGCTTCCGGACGACGACGTCAAGCTTCCCGAATAATGGAACTTTCGTCCGGCTGCGCGCTTATCCGGGCAACAGCATCCATCCGTGGCACGGAGAAGAGTCATGAATACCGCCTCAACGGCATCCAACAACTTGCGTGACACGACGAAAGACGCGCGCGAAGGCCTTCGTGATGTGAAAAAGGCCGCCGGCGACGCATCCGACGACATCCAGCACGATCTTGCGGCGTTGCGTGACGATTTCGGCCGTCTGGCCGAGCAGATCGCCGATATTGTCGCCCATCAAGGCGGCAAAGCCTGGCGCCGCGCGCGCGGCACCGTTGGCGACGTCGTCTCCGATGCGCAGGACAAGGGCCGCGAGGCCGCCGGCGCAGTCCGCGACGTTTCGGACAATTTCGTCGACGCGATCGACGAATCGATCGCGAAGCGCCCCTACACGACGCTGGCTTTAGTTGCCGCCGCCGGTTTCCTTTTCGGCGCCACCTGGCGGCGCTGACCGGCGCGGCGACCGGTCGCGAGAGCACGATGATTAAAAACCTGATGCGCGACATGATGCTTTCGGTTCAGTCGCGAACCGGGATCACAATGTCGTTCGTTGTCTGGCTTTGCATCATTGCGCTGGCTGCGATCACGGCGTTTGCGTTTCTGTGCGTTGCCGGTTTCCAGTGGCTGTCGATCCACGCCGGCGGCATCTACGCCGGACTGATCATGGCCGGCGTTTTCGTGTTGATTGCCGCCGTCGGCCTGATTGTGTGTGCCGTATCACGCCGTCGCGCCCGCGAGCGCGCCATCCTGGCGCGCGCCGCCCGCGCGCACACGCCGTCATGGCTGCTCGATCCGCGGCTCCTGACAGCTGCCGTTCAGATCGGCCGCGAACTCGGCTGGCAGCGCATCGTGCCGGTGGCGTTGGCCGGATTTATGGCGGCGCAGTGGGCGCGCGAACACCGCGAACAGGCTCACGGCGGCAAGTAAGGGCTGCGACCATCCCGGCCACTTGCCGGCCTACTGCCCAGCAGCATCTTCGCTCCGGACATAGATAACCGCGATATCGTCTGCATAAGCGCGCCGCCAGCCGGGCAGAAAATTCATCAGCGCGATCCGCGGACCATTCGGATCGAGAAGCGTCCAGGCAATCTTGTATTGCGCGAGCAGTGCCGGAAGGTTTTCGATCGCCCGGTAACGCGCGATGAAATCATTGCCGTACATGTCGGCGCGACCGTCGACGAACGGCGCAACGCCCGCAAAGATAAGGTAATCGCCGAATATGTAGTCGTTGAACACCGGACCGCTCAGCCGATGCTGTTGCGCGAACGCGACAGCTTGCTGCGGAGCATAGGCCCCGGAATCGGGCACGGTACTGAACCGCACGAAACCGGCGCCAAGAGCCAGCACGAGAATCCCGGCGAACAGCGCGGCAGACCGATCGCTGACAGCCGCGAGCCTGGTCAATAGTCCATCAAAGCGCGCGAAGCTGAAGCCGCGCAACTGCGATGACAGCGCGGGCGCGGCGATCATCGGCAGGATCAGCCCCAGATATTCGACGTTGCGCCGGTGGCCGAGCGCCATGTGCAGCAACACCACCAGCAGCACGATGCGCATGATCGGAAGCTTCAACCCGATCAGGAGAACGCCAACCAGCAGGAGCATCACGTAGAACTCCAGCGGCTGGGCGTCCTGGAAATCGGGGCTGCGCCATTCCTGCACCATCGCCAGCACTGCATTCATCCGGGCGAACTGAAATGGAAATATCAGGCCGGCGATACCGTTCGGCGTCACCAGCGCGGCGGCGACGGACACGGCGAGAAACAACATCCAGTTCCGCGCGGCGCGCCATAGCGCCGGCTTATCCTGCGCTTCCAGCAAGGCTTCCAATGCGAACAGCGCAGCCAGCCCCAGGCCGAGCACAAAAGAGCCGTGCAGGTTGGCCCACAACGTTATGATCAGCGCCATCAGTAATGGCGGCGCGCGTTGTTGGCTGCGTGCAGCGACGAGGCCGGCGACCCACAACGCCAAAAGCGGCCAGCTGAAAATATGCGGCCGCGCCAGCAGATGAATGTAGCAAAGCCCCCAGGTGCTGATTGCGGCAAGGAGCGCGTGTGAGGGTGTCAGATAACGCAACAGACAATGCACCAGGATCGCCATCGTCGCGGCGAAACAAAGTGCCGTAACGGCAACCAGGCCCGCCCAGCCCCAGTGATCGTAAAGCCACGCCATTGCGACCTCGGCGAGCCACTCGTGCGCCACCCAGGGAGCGTTCGGCATCGAATTTGAAAACGGGTCGTAATGCGGCACCGCGCCGTGCGCGATGATCCACCGCCCGACGGCGATATGCAGGTAAGGGTCCGGATCGTGGAGAACGCGGCGCGCCGCCAAAAGCGTGGTCGCATAAACCACCAAGCCGACGAGAAGCGGAAGGCCGAGCCCGCCGTGTCGCGCTGTGGGACTCTCGTAGCTCGCCATGTTTGCCGAACTTTGCCGGACGCCGGGGCCGCGCAAGTCTTGCCACACCTGACAAAAGGCGGCAAACCTCGCCCGGGGTCTGGGCCGATGGCGCAACCGCTGAAAATCTTTATTTCCTCGCCGGGCGACGTCGGCGACGAACGGCGCCGCGCGGCGCTGGTGATCAGCCGCCTGAAACGCGAATTCGCCCGCTTCTTCGATCTTTCTGCGGTGCTCTGGGAATACGAGCCGATGCTGAGCTCGGGCCATTTCCAGGACGTCATCGACCCGCCCTCGTCCGCCGATATCGTGGTGCTGATCCTCTGGTCGCGGCTCGGCACGCCGCTGCCGGCCAAAACCGATACGCGGGAATACAAGGGACTCGATGGCCGCGTGCCGGTGACCGGCACCGAGTGGGAATACGAGCAGGCCCTTCAAGCCCGTCAAACGCGCGGCGGCGTTCCCGATCTTCTGGTCTATCGCAAACTCGCCGAAGGCGTGGCGTCATTCAGCCGCGTCGAACAGCTCGACCAGCTGCGCCAGCAGTGGGAAGCACTGCAGAATTTCTGGCAACGCCATTTCGAAACGGCGGACGGACGCTTCAAGGCGGCGTTCAATCGCTTCACCAGCCTTGACGAATTCGAGTTGCAGCTCGAACAGCATTTGCGCGAGCTGTTGCGCCGGCGCTTGCCGCCGCAGCCTTTGCGGGTGGAGGCCAAGCCCGGTGACCGGCTGCAATGGTGGGGCGGTTCGCCTTATCGCGGCCTGCAGGCGTTCGACCTTGAACATGCCGCGGTGTTTTTCGGCCGGGAGCGTGCCCAGCGCGAAATCACCGAAGCTCTGGTGCGCCGGGCCAGCGAGGGATCGGCGTCTCTGCTGGTCCTCGGCGCCAGCGGCTCCGGCAAATCATCCCTGGTCCGCGCCGGTATCGTCCCTGACCTGATGGCGCCCGGCGTCGTGAGCGGTGTTTCGACGTGGCGGCACGCCGTCTTTCAACCCGGCGATCTCGTGCCCGAACCTTTCGCCGCGTTGACCGCACTGCTTATCCGGTCGAAGGCGTTGCCGGAACTCGCGGCCGTCGGCTTTGCGGAAGCCGAAATCGCCGCACAATTACGCGGCGATCCTGCATTAGCGGCGGTGCCATTGCGTCAGGCCCTGCAACGCGCAGCGGCCAGCGATCCGCACGCCGTGTCGAGTGCTACGCAAAAAGGCCAGCTGATCCTGGTCCTGGATCAAATGGAGACAATGTTCACCTCCGCCGCTTTCACCGATCAGATGCGGCGTGACGTCGATACGTTGCTGGCGAGGTTGGTGCAAAGCGGCCAAGTCTGGCTGATTGCGACCTTGCGGTCGGATTTCTACCATCGCCTGATCGAACTGCCGGAGCTCAATGCGCTCGCTTCCGGCGCCGGCCAGTATCAACTTGCGGCGCCCGGCGCGGTGGAGATCGAGCAAATCATCCGCGGTCCGGCCGAGGCCGCCGGATTGCTGTTCGAACTGGACGACAAGACCGGCATCCGGCTGGACGCGGTCATCCGCGAAGCCGCGGCCCGCGATCCAGCGTCCCTGCCCTTGCTCTCGTTTGTGCTCGACGAGCTTTATCATCGCGACGTCGCGGACAGCCGCGGCAACGTCCTGACCTACGACAGCTACCGCGCGCTCGGCGAGCTCGAAGGCGCGATCGCGCACCATGCCGATCAACTGGCCGACGACCTGCCGCCCACGCTGAAGCTCGCACTCCCTTCCCTGCTGTTGTCGCTTGTCGAAATCGACCACATCAAAGGAACGGCGACCGCCCGCACCGTGCGCCGGTCATCGTTGTCCGGCCCGCAGCAAAATGAACTCGCCGACAAGCTGGTCGCGGCGCGATTGGCCGTCGCCGATGACCCCGGCACCGGGGAAACACTGCGTGTCGCCCACGAAGCGTTGCTGACCCGCTGGCCGCTGTTTGCGGATCTGATCGACGAACACCGCGACTTTTTGATCGTTCGCCGCCGCCTTCAGGGCGACGCCGCCAATTGGCAGAGCAACGGCCGCGACGCCGACCTGCTGTTGCCGGCGGGCCGCCGCCTTGCCGAGGCCGAGGACGCGCTGTCGAAGCGGCGCGCCGATCTCGATCCCGACATCGTTGCCTTCGCCGAAGCGTCAATCGCCGCCGAGCGCGACCGGGTTGACGCCGCGCAACGCGCCAAGGAGGCCGCACTGCGGCGCGAACTGCAGCGCAGCCGGCGCGTTGCGGCCGTCGTGTCGGTCCTGCTGCTGCTGGCGGTGGGCGCCGGCGGCTATGCCTGGCGTGAACGCACTGTCGCGACCGACGCGCTGGTCGAGGCGGAACGGGATTACCAGCTCGCCCTGGATCAGGCCGCCGGCAACGTTCAGCTGCTTACCGATAGTTACGAGGACGGCGCGGTATCGACCGATCTGATGCGGCAGCTCACGGAAAAATCGCAGAAGACGATCAACGGGCTCACCGGCGAAAGTGAAGACGTCACGGCCGCGCGGGTTAAGCTCCTCGATGTTCTCAGCCTGGCTAATACGGCGCTCGGTGATGCAGCCAACGCACAGCAATATGCCGAGCAGGCCGTCTCGCTCGCCGACGGCCTGAAAGCCAAGGCGCCGTCGAATCCGCAAATCGGGGCGCTGTGGGCGAGGTCGCGCGGGCAGCTTGCCGACGCTTTGTTCTGGAAAGGCGACTCGAACGGATCGCTGCAACAAGGCCGCGCTGCGTTCGATGCTGCCGACAAACTCGTCGCGGCAAATCCCGGCGATGAGACTTTGCAGCGCGACCTGATGGCGGACTACAAGAGGATTGGTTATGCGCTGCGGTCGCTTGGAACCCTCGACGCCGCGGCCGATATACAGCGCGCGTGGGTAGCGCATGTCCAGGCGCTGGTAACACAGAAACCCGGCGACGCCAGATGGTCAGCGGCATTGGCCCATGCGGAACTTGAGCTCGGGGACACGCTTGAGCAGAGCGGCAAGCCCGCTGACGCTGCCGCGCCCTACCAGGCCGCAGAGACGATTGCCACCCAGCTCGCCGACAGTGACAAAAAGAACTTCGGATATTCCGCCCTGCTTTCGGAGAGCCGCGAGCGCGTCGGTGACGCGCTGCTGGCGCAAAAGAAGCCTTCTGATGCGAAGGCGGAATATCTCACGGCCCTTGATCTTGCGGGAAAGGTATCGGGCAGCGATCCGGCAAACTTTTTGTGGCGCGAACTGCTTGAGGCCATGCACCAGCGCGTCGGCGAGCTCCTGCTGCTGGACAAGAACTATTCGGATGCGCTTCAAGAATTTCGCACCTATCTGAATTTGACCAAGGAAACGCTGGCCAAGGCGCCGGACAATGGCAGCGCCGGCTATGACGTGGCGAACGCCCATGAGAAAGTCGGCGACGCCCTGCGTGGGCAAGCCGACCTCGCCAGCGCACTGAAGGAATATCAGGAGTCGGCGAAAATCGCCGTGGAGCTCACCGGCAGGAACTGGTGGAACGCCGGATGGCAAAAAATGCTGGCGATAGCGTATCAGCGCGTCGGTATGACGCTCCGCGCCCAGGGCGATGCAGACGGCGCGCTGGCGCAGTACCGCTTATGTGTGGCTGTTCCCGTCAATAATTTTACCTGGAGTCCGCGGCTGCTGTGGCCGCCGGACGTACTGCAATATTGCCGTGACGAGATTGCGCAGCTCGACCACCCGCGCTGAGCCCAAAGAAAAACGCCCGCCTGCGATGTGCAGACGGGCGATCCCTACTTTCTCAGACGACAGGACCTGAAGCGTTATGGCTTCTGTTCCTGTTGCTGCGCCCATGCTGACCCGGACAGGGACGACGCGACAAATGCGACGCCTAGTCCCAGAGCCAAGACAATGGCGAAAACTGCTGCTGCTTTGCTCATGATCTGAAAGCCCCTAACGGTGGTGAATACCCGCAGTGTGGACAATCGGGGCGAGTCCGTCAACGGCTTCCTGACAAACCCGGGCATCAAATCGGCGGGAAAGCGCCGCCCGACCGCGCCAAAGCCTCACGGGCCAGGCGGCTGTCGTCTTTCATTTGCGCGATAAGGGCCGCGGCGCCGTCGAACATCCGCTCCTCGCGAATCCAGTCGATAAACGCCACGTCGAGCGTTTGGCCGTAAAGATCGCCGGAGAAATCGAACAGAAAGATTTCAAGCAAGACCGCGCCGGTGTCGAACATGGGCCGGCGGCCAAAATTTGCCACCCCGTCGATGCGGCGGCCATTGACGCCGACCCGTACCGCATAAATGCCGTAGCGCAGTGCGCAACTCGCATCCAGCCGGATATTGGCAGTCGGGAAACCAAGCTCGCGGCCGCGCTTGTCGCCGTGGATCACGGTGCCGGTGATGAACCACGGATAGCCGAGGAATTCATCGGCCTCGCGCACCTTGCCGTGGGCGAGCGCCTCGCGGATCGGACCGGACGACACCGGCCGGCCGTTGTCTTCGAAGCGTGGCACGACCTCGACAGCGAAGCCGCACGCCTCGCCCTCGGCCTTCAGGAATTCCGGCGAGCCGGCGCGCTTCATGCCGAAATGGAAATTGAAGCCGATCACGGCGCCGCTTACCGCAAAACGATCGACCAGGATCTGCGACACGAATTCTTCGGCGGTCAGCCTTGCCAGCGCCGCGTCGAAGGTCAGGACGATGGCGCCGTCGAGTCCGGTCGAGGCAAGGAGCCGAAGCTTCGCCGCTTCGTCGGTCAGCCGGAACAGCGGCTCGCCGGGATTGAAGAAGGCCCGAGGATGCGGCTCGAACGTCATGACCGCGGCCGGACGCCCGAGCGCCTGGGCACGGCTCATGGCCGCGCCGATCACCGCGCGGTGCCCGCGATGGACGCCGTCAAAATTGCCGATCGCAACGACCGCTCCGCGCAATGCACCGGCCGGCATGCCATCGCGCACGACGAGCAATTTTTTCGCCGGCATCTGCCTTCAATGGTTAAGAAATCCTATCGAACTAGGTGCCGTAGCCGGGCCGGCAAAGTCAAGCGCGGCGGGCGGTAACGTTGCAGCGCGAAAACCTGCCCGATGCGGACAATTAACTCGATATCAAACACCAAAGCGTAGCTTTACCGGCAATCCGGGACGGGAATGGCTGCTGGGGCGGCCCTGCCCGGATTTTTGCGCGATTGCGCAACAGGAGCACGCGGGGCCATGGCTTTCGATCCGTCAATGCCAGTGCTGGTCGTCGACGACTATTCGACCATGGTTCGCATCATTCGCAATCTCCTCGGACAACTCGGCTTTGCCGACGTCGACGATGCCAAGGATGGCGAAAGCGCGCTCATCAAGATGCGCAGCAAGCGCTACGGCCTGGTGATCTCCGACTGGAACATGGAGCCGATGACGGGTTACGACCTGCTGCGGCACGTTCGCTCCGATCCCGGCCTGGGCGAAATCCCGTTCATCATGGTTACGGCGGAATCAAAGACCGAGAACGTGATCGCGGCGAAGAAGGCCGGCGTGAACAACTACATCGTCAAGCCGTTCAATGCACAAACGTTGAAAACCAAGATCGAGGCGGTATTTTCCGAGAAGGTCGAGCACACCTCGCCTTACGAGGGCAACATACCGCAGTTCCCGGTCCGCTAGGCCGCGGCGCGGGCTGCGCCGAGCCCGGCCTGCTACCACTTCAAACCGAACATCACCGCCTTCGGCGTCACGCCGCCATCGGCGAAGATTTTATTGAGTGCGTCGAGGTTGGGCGTGTCGCGTCCGCCGTACTCTTCGGCGTGAATGCCGGACGTGATGAAGAGGCTGTCAATGCCGAAGGCGGCGGCGCCTTTCAGGTCCGTCCGCACTGAATCACCGATTGCCAGTACGCGGTCGTGCGGCACCGCCGCACCCCGTGCCTTCTGCGCCGTCGCCAGCGCCAGCTCGTAAATCGGCGCATGCGGCTTGCCGCAATAAAGCACTTCGCCGCCAAGCGCCGCATAGGCGTCGGCCAGCGCGCCGGCGCAGTAGACCAGGGTGTCTCCCCTCTCGACCACGATGTCCGGATTGGCGCAGATCATGAATTGCGAGCGTCCCCGCATCGTCGCCAGCGTGTCGTGGTAGGTGTCCGGTGTTTCGATCGTATCGTCGAACAGCCCGGAGCAGACCACGTAATCTGACGACTCGAGCGGAGAGAATTTCACGTCGAGGCCAGTGAAGATCGAGTGGTCGCGCTCCGGGCCGAGATGAAACACATTGTCCCGGGGGCGGCTTTCGACAATGCCGCGCGTGACGTCACCCGAGCTGACGATGGCATCGTAGGCGTCGTGCGGCACGTTCAACCGGTCGAGAATGCGCTGAACGGCGAAACCGGGCCGCGGCGCATTTGTGATCAGAACGACCGTGCCGCCGCGCTGGCGGAATTTCGTCAACGCGTCGCACGCCTCCTGATACGCCGCGATGCCGTTGTGCACGACGCCCCAGACGTCGCTAAACAGCACGTCGTAATCGCGCGCCAGCGGTTCAAAATGCGTGATGAAATCGGGCAAGAGCTAAACACCTCGGCGCGGCGCGCGCGAGGTGCTTAGATTATTTGCGCTCCACCATCAACCGGCGAGTTCAGCGGCGCGCGTATGCGCGGTAAGTAGCGACGCCAGCCGGGCCGGATCGCCGCGCGCCATGCCGCATTCGGTGCCGATGCCGTCAACGCGGGCGTGGCGGCGCGCCGCCTCAAGGCGCGTCTTGTCGCCCTCGGCATCGTTATGGTGGATCAGGCCGAGATAAAGCGCGGTGCCGGGCCGGAGCTTGAGCTTTTCCAGCGGCGCAAAATACGCGTCGTCGGTGCGGCCTTTCGGCACCGGCAGATGGAAGAACTGAATCTGCCGGCGCACTCGCGCGATGATGGCATTGACCATATCGACCATCAGGGCGGCGTCCTTGGGCTGCACCATGTGCTCGTCCGCCGGGCTGCCGTAGCAGAGGTGGTAGCCGAGATCGACCTTGCTCGGCACGGCGTCGCCGATCTGGCCCAGCACGTCGATGCATTCGGTGCGAAAATCGACCGGGCCGGGTTCATAATACCCTTCCCAGGCCAGCACCTCCTGGCAAACGTCCCACTGGATGGCGATGCGGTCGTTCGGCAACGCCGCGGCGATGGCGTGAACCTCGCCGACGAAATGCTGGGTCAGCGCCGGAAGCAGCTTCGGGCGGTCGGCCGGCACCATGTTGTTGTAGGTTGGCGCGATCGGGGTCGGGATGCTGATCTGAAATTTCACGCCTTCCGGAATGGTGCCGTCCTTCTGCATGCGGTCGAATACGGCGAACGACGCGATCGCCATATCTGCGTAGCCGGTCTTGAAATCCTTGCGGCTCGGCGTCTGGCCCGGCTTGATGCGCAGCCGCGGAATCTCGCGGACCACCTTGCCGTCCCACTGCCTGAACTGGAACGGCGGCAGGTCGTGGGCGATTTCGATTGCCGGATTTTCCGCAAGAACGTCCTGAAGAAACTTGATCCAGGATTTGCGGATGCCGGTTTCGCCATCGGGCAGCCGCATCACATGGCTGCCGCAGGCGCCGGACAGCGTCCGAAACACACTTTCAGAATCCGGCAGCGGAATACTGCCGACAAAGTGCACAATTGGCGATTTAGCTTGCTCGACGCTCATTAATATCATTCCTCCCCCGGCCGTACCGGGCTGCTGTTAAAATCATAACCCGCTATGGTGGCGATGTAACCCTGCGTGTTGATCGCAATTGACGCGGCGGGTATGGGTTTTGGCCCATAACAAAAAGTAAGGTCCGCACGATGCCGTCAAGCTTCCGCCAGATCATCAACAAAGCCATCAAAGACAAGCGTTTTCTGGTCGTGCCGGGCGCGCACGACGCACTTTCCGCGCGGCTGATCGAGCAAATCGGCTTCGAAACCTATTTCATCGGCGGATTCCCCGTCGTTGGCGCGCGGTACGGCGTGCCCGACGTGGGCATCAAGGGCTTCGGCGAAATCTCCGCTGCGGTGCAAGACATCATGTCGGCCTGCGGCCTGCCGGCCTTCGTCGACGGCGACGACGGCTATGGCGACGTCAAAAATGTCGTGCACACGGTGCAGACCTACGAGCGCATGGGCGTCAGCGCGATCCTGATCGAGGACCAGCAATGGCCGAAACGCTGCGGCCACATGGTCGGCAAGAAGGTCGTGCCGATCGAACTCGCCGAGGCGAAGATCAAGGCCGCCTGCGCGGAGCGCATCAATCCGGAAACCTGGATTCTCGGCCGCACCGACGCCCGCGCAGTCTACGATCTCGACGAAGCGATGCGCCGCGCCGAACGCTATATCCGCGCCGGCGCCGACGGCATTTTCATCGAGGCGCCGCGCAGCATTGCGGAGCTGGAGCGGATCGGCAAAGCCTTCGACGTGCCGCAAATCTGCAATCCGCTGATGGGCGGCCACACACCGATATTGAGCATGGAGGAACTGGGCCAGATCGGTTTCAACTGCGCGGTGCTCGGCCTCGACACCGTCATGCACGCGGCCAAGGCAATCGAGACGGTGCTGCTCGACATGAAGTCGGGCAAGTTCGCGCACCGCAACGACGGCATGGAGTTCGAGGACTACAAAAAACTCGTCGGCTACGACAAATGGGAATCGATCGACGAGCGGTTTGCGCCGAAGCAGTGACGGTCAATCGGCGCTGATGCCGGCAAACCTGATCACCTTGCCCCACTTTTCGGTTTCGCCGGCGATGAGCTTGCGTAAGCCGTCCGGCGTACCGCCCAGCAGCAGCGCTCCCATCGCCGCAAATCGCTCCTTGATCCTGGAATCGGCGAGAGCGGCATTGGTTTCGGCATTCAGTTTTTCGACAATGTCGCCGGGCGTGCCATGGGGCGCGCCGATGCCCCACCACGAACTCGCATAGAACCCCGGCACCGTGTCCGAGATCGGCGGCACATCGGGCAAGACCGGCGAGCGTTGCGGCGTGGCGACGCCGATCGCGCGAACGGTGCCGGCCTTGATCTGCTCGCTCGCGGTCAGCGTATCGGCGAACATCGCCTGGACTTGCCCGGACACGACCGCCAGCACCGCCGGCGCGCCGCCGTTGAATGGCACATGCACCATGTCGACGCCGGTCATCATCTTGAACATCTCGGCCGAGATGTGGTTGGCGTTGCCAGCGCCGGCGGATGCATAGTTTATCTTGCCGGGATTGGCCTTGGCGTAGGCAATGAACTCCGCCACCGTCCTGGCCGGAAACGACGGCGTGACGAACATGACATGCGGCGCCTGGACGATACTGCACACCGGCTCGATGTCGCGGATGAAATCGAAATTCAGGTGATGATAAAGCGTGGCGTTGATCGCGTTTCCGGCATTGACCAGGAGCAGCGTATAGCCGTCGGGCGCGGCGGCAACGACGGCCTCGGTGCCGAGATTGCTTCCGGCGCCTGGCTTGTTCTCGATGACAAAGGCCTGCCCGAGATGATCCGAAAGCGACTGCGCGATCAGGCGCGCCGTGATGTCGGCGGCACCGCCCGGGGGGAACGGTACGACGACGCGCGCCGCGCGCACCGGATAATCGGCTGCAACAGCCGGACCGGGCAGCGCGCCCGCGGCGGCCACGGCAGCGGCGTAGCCCAGCAATTGTCGCCTGTGCATTGTTTCATTCTCCCCGCAGGCCGGAATTCTCGTTGAAGCTATAGCAGTCCACGCCGCGCGACGGTATGCGGGCGCGCGGTCGCGCGGACATTCAGCCCAATGAAACAAGCTGTATCGATGCGGCGAATGATCAGACCAGCGCCGGCTCGCGCCTGGGCGCCTTGACCGGATCCTTCAGACCGAGAATCCGCCGGGCGTTGTCGTAGAACAGCTTCTGCTTGTCGGCGTCCGAGAGCTTGATCTCGTCGATCAGCTTCAGGCACGGCGCCGGATCCCAGCACGGATAGTCGGTGCCGTACATCACATGATCGATGCCGTAATAATCGATCGCGAATGCGATGCCGGCGGCGTGCGGCGACACCGTGTCGGTGTACATCCGCCGCATGTAATCCTGCACCGGCCGCGGCAGTTTTGCCGCCTTGGAGTTCTTGTCCATGCGGCCGGCCTGATACGGCAGCGAGCCGCCGGTATGCGACATCACGATCTTGAGGTTCGGATGACGCTCCATCATTCCGGAAAGAATGAGCCGCATCGCCGCAACGCTGACCTCGATGACCCGGCCGAGGCTCAAATGCAGCGCGCCGTCGTAACCGTCCGAAAGCATGTCCTGGAAGATCACATCGGTCGGGTGCAGGAACAGCGGCAGGCCGAGCTTTTCGACATGGGCGTAGAACGGCTCAAGCCGCTCGGCGTCGATCCGCGCGTCATTGCCGACGCTGCCCGGAAGATTCACCCCCATCAGGCCGAGCCGGTTGACGGCGTCATCGACCACCTCGATCGCAGTGCGGGTATCCTGCAGCGGCACCGCGGCGCTGGCCCAGAGCCGGCCGGGATATTTTTTCTGCGCCCCGGCCATCTCCTCGTTCCACATCAGCGCGTAGTCGCGCCCTTCGGAGAGCGGCATGTCGGAGAATGACACCGAGAACGGACCGATCGAGCAGACCACGTCCACCTGATGGCCGAGGCTGTCCATGTATTCGAACTGCTTGTCGAGATCGAACCACTCGGCCCAACTGTTGAGATGCTGGCCGCTGTCGGCGCCGCGCATATAGTCGTAACCGCCGCGCTGGTTGACGCGCGCCTTCGGAAAGTCGCTGCGCTTGCACAGCCTGTCGAAAATCGACCGTGGCCACCAGTGGAAGTGCGAGTCGATGATATGCACGGAATTCTCCCGCCAGACGGCTCGAAGATACAACGATTTTATTGAGGGTAGCGTTCCCGGTCAACGCAAGCGCATGCATGCCTTGTCGGCTCATCGGCTGGCCGTTACGCTTATTTCATCGCGAATTGCATGCGCAAAGCGGCGTTATTCATCGGCGAAAGTGCAGTTTCATGGCCTATCAGAACAAGCAGCCCCCTATCCTGACATTCAGGGAACGCGACCGCCGCTGGGCGAATGTGCGCAAGTTGATGCGCGAACGCGGCCTAGAAGGGCTTCTCGTCGCCGGTTTTCGCTCCCGCGAAATGTACGAGACTTACATCAGCGACGATTACAACGAGGGCTGTGTGATCTTCCCGCTGGAGGGAGATCCGGTCGTCATCACCTGGGCCTATCTGCGGGTGATGCGCGCGCGCTGGTCGGCCGAGCGCGGCAACAAGCTGTGGGTTGACGATTACCGCGTTTCGACGAGCGGCATGGGCGTTGCCGAAGTGATGCGCGAAAAAGGCCTCGGCGAAGCCAATCTCGGCGTCGTCGGCTTGAGCTCGCAAGCGCCGACGGAAATCTACGGCGCGATCCCGGCAAACTTCTGGAACGAGATCACCGCCGCCATGCCGAAAGCGCGGTGGACCGATATTTCGGAAGAATTCAGCCACCTGATGCTGGTGAAGAGCGACGACGAACTGGCGCAGGTGCGCTACGCGGCGATGGCCGCCGAGGCCGCCTGCAAGGTGATCGCCGAGGTTGCGGCGCCGGGCATCGGCGAGGAGGTCGTGTTTGCCGAGGCGACCGCCGAAATGCTGCGCCAGGGCATCGGCGTGCGCTACCCGGTCATCGTGATGAACTCCGGACCGCAGACATTATCATGGGGGCCACCGCGCTGGACCACGAGCGGTGAAGCGCCGCGCGTCCTGCAACGCGGCGACCTTTTGCAGATGGAACTGATGCCGCTGTGCGGCAACCAGGAAGTCCAGGTGCAGATGACGGTCGCGCTCGATCCGCTCGACGAAACCAGCAGGAAATGCGAGCGCGTCGCGCTGGAGTCCTATGCCGCCGCGATCAAGGCGCTCAAGCCCGGCATCACCTTCGCCGACATGCTTGCGGTGATGGAGGAGCCTCACAAGAAGGCCGGCTGCTGGGGCTATACGCCGCTGCTCCATACGGTCGGGCCGCACTTCCTCGCCGGCCGCACTCAGGTCAATATGGATCAGGTCCAACTCGACGTGCGCTATGCGGGCGCCAATACCGCGCGCGTGCGCAAGGCGGTGCTGGAACCGGGCATGGTGTTCGCGCTGGAGCCCAACGCCTGCATCGGCACGCACCGGGTCAATATCGGCGGCACCGTCGTGGTCACCGCAACGGGATGCGAAGAGCTCAATCACATCCCGACCACCGTGACGCACAAACAATAACGGCGGCCGCACCGCGGCCGGCTTTGGGGGAACAACGATGAGACGATCATCCGGCTTTATCCATCACCTTGGGTGCGCCGCGCTGCTGCTCGCGGCGGCGCTGGCGGCGCCGGCCCATGCCAATGAAAAGCTCCGGGTCGCCAAGGTCGTGCCGTTTGCCTGGACCTTCACGCCGCTCGATATCGGCATCGAGGCCGGAATCTTCGCCAAGCACGGTCTCGATATCGAAGCCTCGGCGTCATCCGGCGATGCCAAGCTGCAACAGCTCATCGCCTCCAACAGCGTCGACATCGGCATCGGTTCGGGGCCCGGCATGGCCTTCATCGTCAAGGGCGTGCCGGCCAAAGCCGTCGCCGAGATGTACGGCGCACCGCGCAACATGGCTGTGATGGTCGGTTATAATTCGCCGATCAAGACCGTCGCCGATCTCAAGGGCAAGAAGCTCGGCTGCACCACGGTCGGCTCGCTGACCGACTGGATCGGCGCGCGCATCAACCAGAAAGAAAGCTGGGGCAGCGACGGCATCACCATGGTGCCGATCGGCGGCATGCCGCCGGCCCGCGCCGCCATCAAGACCAACCAGATCGACGGCTATATCGGCGCGCTGGAGACCGGCTATTCGCTCGAGGAAGCCAAGGAGTGGCGGGTGATCACCGACGCGACGCCGTTCGTCGATCACTTCATCACCCACGTCATCTTCGCCACCAACGAGTCGATCGAAAAGCATCCGGACGCGGTGCGGGCCTTCCTGCAAGGCTGGTTCGAGACCATCGCCTACATGAAGACCCACAAGGCGGAATCGGTCGCTATCTCGGCGAAGGTACTTGGCCTCAGTGAATCGGTGGTCTCGCGCGTCTACGACGAGCAGATGGGCGCGTTCAGCACCGACGGCACGTTCGATCCGCAAGGCGTCGCCGTGCTCAAGAAATCGTTCATCGACATGGGCCTCCTGAAAGACGCCCCTGAAGACAAGGACATGTTCACGACGCAGTTCCTGCCGGTAAAGGTCGGCGCGCAGTAAATCCTAGCTGCGGCCGGCGGCGCGGGCGAGCTGGGCGAGGATGCGGCCGGCGCCTCCTGCAGCGGGCTTCGCGGCTTCGGCTACCATTTCCTCTGCCGGCTTCACGGCGTCGCCTTTCGCCAGGTCCGAACCCTGCAACGCCTCGGCGCGCACCGGACGCGGCGGCGAGAACAGGAAACCCTGACCGAAGCGCACGTCGTAATCGAGCAGATCGACCACCGCGCCTTCCGCCTCGATCTTCTCCGCGATCAGGTCGATACCGAAGCGACCGAGCAGATCGGAAAGATCGGCGGGGTGGATGTCGGTCGAAACGGCGCCGACGCGGTTCAGCAGCAATGTCGCCGGCGCTTTGATGAAGCGGAAGCCGCGCTCGGTGAGCTCGCGCGGCTCGACACGCAGGTCGGTGAGATTATCCATCGCGAAGCGGAAGCCGCGCTCGGCGATCGCGGCAAGCGCCTCATGTTCGATCGGCCCCATGGCGCGCACCGCACTCTGGCTGAACTCGAACACCAGCGCCGGCGCAATCGCGCGGTTGGCGTCGATGAACTCCATGAGCTGGGGAAAGTTCGCGTCGCTCAGCGTCTCCGCCGAGAGATTGCAGAACAGACCGATCTCGCGGTTCTTCAGCAGGAGCCGGCGCACCACCTGGACACAACGCAGCACCGAAAGCCTGTCGAGCCTCGGCATCAGCTTGCCGGCCTCGGCGAATTTCAGGAAATCGGCGGCCGCGACCATCTCGCCGCTGTCGGACTTCAGCCGCGACAGCGCCTCGTAGTAGCGCACTTTGCGCTGCGGCAGCGTGACGATCGGCTGCAGGAAAAGATCGAGCGTGTTGCTCTGGATCGCGCCGGCGATCAGGGCGATGACGCCGGCCTGGTCGAGGCCGCTGAAGGCCGCAATCATGTCGGGTGCGGCTGCCGGCGCGTTCGCGGCAGCAGCCGCGGCGACCGCAGGCGCCGGAGCCGGATTTTGAATCGGAGCCGCCACGGACGGCGGGACCGCCACGGCGGCGACACGCGGCGCATGGCTTCCGGGGTTATTGAGCGCGACCTCATGGGCGGCGACGCGGTCGGCGAGGCGTTTGACCAGCGTCGACATTTCCTCGATCTCGGCCGCGAGCGGCTGCGCGGTCGACAATGCCTTGTCGAGCACGGCCTCGACCTTCTTCTCCATGGTCGACACTTTGAGGCCGAGCTCACCAATCTGGCGGGCCATGTCGGACGAGCCGCGGGACAGCGTCGCGATCTGGTCCGTTACCTCGGCGCGGTCGCGGCTGCGCGCCGCAACGGCGTTGTAAACCGCGAGCGCGGTCAGCACGCCAAGACCGACCAGAAATGCCTCGGCGCCGGTGAAGCCGAAGCGGAGGTAGACGACGAAGCCGACCGACGCGGCGATCAGCGCCATGCAAACAGCGATGAAAATGGCGCTGATGCGCACCATGTACTAACCCCGCGATGCCTCACGCCGAACGATGCAGCCCCAAGGACCGGTTTACGGCCCATCCGCAATGATTCGCGCCCAGACCGTCCCAGTCTCCACAAGCGCGGCGGTGCCGCAAGTGCAGGAGCCCGGTCCGGCCAGTCAGACACCGGTTTTTCGCCAGGATCCGGCGTCATCCCAGTGTCGGTGGCTAAGCTTTTAGCGGCCTTTTATAACGGCGGCCATGACCGCGGCCACCGATATTGATCCTGTCCGGGCGAAAACCGGCCTGATCGGCTGGATTGAGAGCCAGCCGGGGCAGGCTTTTGCCGCTTTTCTCGCGCTGCATTTCGCGGTTTGGACCGCGCTGCCGTCGATCCTCTACCTGAACCTGCCGCTCGACCTGATCGAAGCGCTGACCTACGGCCGGGAATGGCAACTCGGCTACGACAAGCTGCCGCCGCTGCCGTGGTGGCTGGTCGAAGTCCTGCACCGCGCATTCAACAGCGACGCGGCCTACTACGCGCTGGCGCAAGTCGCGGTGATCGTCGCATTCACCGCGGTGTGGGCGACGGCACGCAAGCTGGTCGGCGGCGCCGGCGCGCTGGTTGCCGTGCTGATCATCGATGGCATGCATTATTTCCAGTACACCGCCGTGAAATTCAATCACGACGTCATCCAACTGCCGTTCTGGGGCCTCGCCGGTTACGCCTTTCATGCCGCGCTGCGCCGCGGCCGCATCGGCCACTGGCTGCTGCTCGGCTTTTCGTTCGGCGCCGCGCTTTGGGCGAAATATTTCGTCGTGGTGCTGGCGGCGCCCTACGCGCTGTTCCTGCTGTTCGATCGCGACGCACGGCGCGCGCTGGCGACGCCGGGGCCGTGGCTCGCAGTCGCCGCCGCGCTGCTCGTCGCGGCGCCGCACATTGTGTGGCTGTTTCAGACCGACTTCCTGCCGCTGAACTATGTCGAGCATCGCGCGACAGCGGTGCGCGGCTGGTACGATCATGTCCTGCATCCCGTCGTGTTCGCCGCCAGCCAGATCGGCTTCGTGCTGCCGTCGTTCCTCATCGCCGCGGGCCTGTTCTGGCCGCGGCGCACGGCGAAAGCGGATTTCACCGCCGACGCATTCGATCGCCGGATCGTCACCCTGCTCGCGTTCGGACCGGGGCTCACGATGATCCTGCTCACCGCGATCAGCGGCCGCGGCACCATCGCGATGTGGGGATATCCGCTGTGGCTCTATGTCGGACTCTGGATCGTGCTCACCGCGCAGACGGCGCTCGATCGCGACCGCCTGACCCGCGTCGTTGCCGCCTGGGCCGCGGTGTTCACGATTTTCGCCGCGGTCTTTGCCGTCAATTATACCGTGCTGCCGCTGATCGATCACCGCTATCGCGCGGTATTCTTTCCGGGCGACAAGCTCGGCGCCGAGCTGACGCAGCGTTTCCGCACCGCCACCGGAACGAAACTCGACTACGTGATCGGCGGCATGTGGTACGGCGGCAATCTCGCGCATTATTCGCCGAACCAGCCGCGGGTCCTGATCGACGGACTGCCGCAGCGCGCGCCATGGATCAATCTTAGCGATCTGCGCAAGAAAGGCGCGATCGTGGTGTGGGAAGAAGACGCCGCGCACATGCCAGCGGAATTCGCCGCGCTCGCAGCCGGCGCCGAGCCCGGCACGCCGTTCGACCTGCCGATGCGCCGCGGCGAAGGTCACATCCACGTCGGCTGGGCGATCCTAAAGCCGCAACCGCAGTTGACGGTTACGCCACCGCCTTGATGGCGCGGCCGACTTTCTCGAAAATCTCGCCGATCTGGGCTTCGCTTGCGATCAAGGGCGGCGACAGCGCCAGCGTCTCGCCCGAAACGCGGACTAGCACGCCGATATCGTTGAAAGCGCGGTCCATCACTTCGTAGGCGCGTTTGCCGTAGGCGTCCGGCCGCGAAGCGAGATCGATGCCGGCGGCGAGCCCGACGGTGCGGATATCCAGCACGCCGGGCAGCGATTTCAAAGTCATCGCCGCGTCGGCGAACACCGGCTCCAGCGCCTTCGCCCGCGCGAACAGGTTTTCGTCACGATAAAGATCGAGCGTCGCCAGCCCCGCCGCGCAGGCCAGCGGATGTGCCGAATAGGTGTAGCCGTGGAACAGTTCGATGACGTGCTCGGGCCCGTGCATGAAAGCATCGTAGACACCCTCGCGCACGATCACGCCGCCCATCGGCACGCTGCCCGAGGTGATGCCCTTGGCGAACACGATCATGTCCGGCGTGACGCCGTAGCGTTCGGCCGCGAAGGCATGACCGAGCCGGCCAAAGCCGGTGATGACTTCGTCGAAGATCAGGAGAATGCCGTGGCGATCGCAGATCGCCCGCAACTTTTGCAAATAGCCTTTTGGCGGCGGCAGTACGCCGGTCGAACCGGCCATCGGTTCGACAATCACCGCGGCGACGGTTGACGCGTCATGTAGCGCGACGATCCGTTCGAGCTCGTCGGCAAGATGTCCGCCCCACTCCGGCTCGCCTCTGCTGAAAGCCTGGTGCTCGCGGCTGTAGGTCGCCGGCAGATGATCGACCCCGGCCAGCAGCGCTCCGAAATGCTTGCGGTTGTTGACGATGCCGCCGACCGAAATGCCGCCAAAACCGACGCCGTGATAGCCGCGCTCGCGGCCGATCAGGCGGGTCCGCGACGCCGCCCCGCGCACATTGTGATAGGCCAGCGCGATCTTCAGCGCGGTATCGACCGCCTCCGAGCCCGAATTGCAGAAGAACACGCGGTCGAGATCGGCCGGCGCCAGCGCCGCGACCCGGCTCGCCAGTTCGAACGATTTGGGATGCGCAAACTGAAAGGCCGGCGCGTAGTCGAGGGCCTTCGCCTGGGCGGTGATCGCGGCGACGATCGGATCGCGGTTATGCCCGGCGTTCGTGCACCACAGCCCGGCCGCGCCATCGAGCACGGCGCGATCCTGCGGCGTGTAATAGTGCATGTCCTTGGCACGCGCGATCAGCCGCGGCGCATGCTTGAAGGCGCGGTTCGGCGTGAACGGGACCCAGAAAGATTCCAGATCGTTGGTGATGGCAGCGGTTGCCCCCGTGCTGTGCCTTGTACTGTTTAGTGACATGGGCGGAGCGTCCTCCATGACTTCCGCTCCAAGGAGCGGCAATAGTTAATCGATCGGTGGCGCGCTAACCTGATTTGCAATCAGGAAAATCCTGTCGAACATGATCGGCCAAACGCGTTCACCTGTAAATTTCTTCATGAAGAAATTCAGGCGCCTCGGCATGAAAGATTAACTGTCAGATTTTTCGTGCGGTATTTTGTCCTCATGGCCGCCTGACCTGCTGGAACACGCACCACTATTGCAGTAATCTACTCCCGATTGTCCTCGGTTGTCGCAATAGCCTGAATTCCCTTATGGTCCGGATGGTCCGGCGGACGAACCCACCACAGCCGCCGCGCACTGACGCGGCTCCTCCTGCCGTCGTGACGCCGTGGCTGGGCGGCGGTGCGATCGTCAAAGTCCCGCGCAATCAAAGCATGATCCGGCAGGGCGAGCCCTGCGACGAGATTTTCTACCTTCATGACGGGACCGCCAAGATCCACGTACTCTCATCGTCCGGCCGGGAAGCCATCATTATGGTTATAGGTCCGGGTGAGTTCTTCGGCGAAGGCGCGATGCTTGACCAGGCCCAGCGCGTAGCGACCGTCACCGCGATCACCGAGTGCACGATCGAGCGCATCGGAGTTGAGCACGCCTGGCAGCTGCTGCGGGATAACAAGGTGTTCGCCAAAAAGCTGATGAACTTTCTGGTGACGCGCAATCGCCGCTATCTCACCGACCTCAGCGACCACCATTTCTATTCCACCGAGCAGCGCTTGGCGCGCGCGCTGCTGCAACTCCCCCGCGTCGACGGCGGATCTGCGAAATGCGGAGCGGTCCGGCGGATCAGCCAGGAGACGCTGGCTGAAATGATCGGCACCACCCGCTCCCGGGTGAATTTCTTCATGAACAAGTTTCGCGAGGTCGGAATGATCGAATACAGCAACAAGTCCGACGGCGATTTCATCGTCCACAGCTCGCTGGCGCGGTTTCTGGAACGCGACTGAACCGGTTGCCGTGCTTGCCGCTTCCGGGCGCGGCTGCTACCACCGAAAAATGACCGACAAGTCCGACAAATCCAACAAGCTGAAGGCGCGGCTGCCGCGCGGGCTCGCCGACCGGGCGCCGGGCGAGATCGCGGCGACGCGCGAGATGATCGAGAAGATCCGCGCGGTCTACGAGCTTTACGGCTTCGAGCCGGTGGAGACGCCGGCGATCGAATATACCGACGCGCTCGGCAAATTCCTGCCCGATCAGGACCGGCCCAACGAGGGCGTGTTCTCGTTTCTCGATGACGACGAGCAGTGGCTGTCGCTGCGCTACGACCTGACCGCGCCGCTGGCGCGCTACGTTGCGGAAAACTTCGACACGCTGCCGAAGCCGTACCGCTCCTATCGCTACGGCCATGTCTATCGCAACGAGAAGCCGGGCCCCGGCCGCTTCCGGCAATTCATGCAGTTCGACGCCGACACCGTCGGCTCATCGTCTCCCGCCGCCGACGCCGAGATGTGCATGATGGCGGCCGACACCATCGAAGCGCTCGGCATCCCGCACGGCAGTTATGTGGTGAAGGTCAACAACCGCAAGGTGCTCGATGGATTGCTAGACGCCGCCGGTCTCGCCGGCGAAGCAAATGCTGGCAAACGTCTGACCGTATTACGCGCAATCGATAAGCTTGATCGATTAGGCAAAGAAGGTGTGCGTCAACTTCTAGGACAGGGCCGCAAAGACGAAAGTGGAGATTTTACGAAAGGCGCGGGACTGAGTGACAAAGAGGCAACTCTCATATTGGAATTCGTCGCGCCGCCAACACCGACAGAGAATATTCACAGCAAAATCTCAGGGGATGGCGACGTTCTATTTATAATGCCCCGTAATTGGGACGACTTAGCAAAAAATGAAAAATTCCGCGAAGGTGGCCAGGAACTCTTGGCGATAAAAAGACTCTTCGAACAAGCAGGTTACGATCACAAACAAATTTTGATTGATCAGACCGTCGTTCGCGGCCTCGAGTACTACACCGGACCGGTCTTTGAAGTTGAATTGCTGTTCTCGACTGACAGTTCGGCGGGCTCGCCGCGCTTCGGTTCGGTCGGCGGCGGCGGTCGCTACGACGGCTTGGTGTCGCGCTTTCGCGGCGAGCCGGTCCCGGCGACGGGTTTCTCCATCGGCGTGTCGCGGCTGCTCGCCGCGCTTCAGTATCTCGGCAAGGTCGAGACCAAGGCGGAAGCCGGCCCGGTGGTCGTCACCGTGTTCGACCGCGACCGCATTGCCGATTATCAGGGCATGGTCGCGCAACTGCGCAATGCCGGCATCCGCGCCGAGCTTTACCTCGGCTCCGGCAAGTTCGGCCCGCAGATGAAATACGCCGACCGCCGCAATGCGCCGTGCGTCGTCATCCAGGGCTCCGACGAGAAGGCCAAGGGTGAAATCACCATCAAGGACCTGATCGTCGGCGCCGAACTCGCCAAGCTGGAAAAGGGCCGCGAGGAGCATTTGCAAAAACAGGCCGAAGCGCAAACCTCAGTGCCGGAGACCGATCTGGTCGCCGCCGTGCGCAAGGTGCTGGCGCGGCACGGGCTCACGAAGCCTCAATGACCGTCATGCCCGGCCACCCGGGCCGCGCTTGCGCGCGCCCGAGTGCAGGCCCTGTGCCGGGCATCCACGTCTTTGGGATCACGAAACAGAAAACCGTGGATGGCCGGGACAAGCCCGGCCATGACGAAACAATAGTGGCTAGGGAATTTTTTCCGGCCTAGACTGTTCCTTATTTTGACGCTTCGCGCGTCTCGGACACTTCGGCTGGTTGGGCTGTGCGAAACTTCTTCTATGAGCGGTCTTTGCGGCGGCGCGTTATTGCGCTGTTCGCCGCTTATGCGATCGCGCTTGCCGGCCTGTTGGCGCCATTCACTGCGGCGCGCGCCGCAACCGGCACCAACAACACCCTTGGCGTCATCTGCCACACCCTCGACACCGGCCAGACCGATCCTGCCGGCGGCCATGACAACGGCAAGGCCTGCGCCGAAAACTGCTGCATCGGCTGCTTGATGCTGACGGCGGCGTTGCCGCCGCCCCCGCTCAAGGTCTCACGTGAACCGCAAGCCGCCGGCGAACGGCTGCCGCTGCCGGCCGTCATCGGCCTGGTCACCACCTCCACCGCCAAATCCCACCGCTCGCGAGCCCCTCCACAGCCGGCGTGATGTCGCGCGGGGCCCTCCCCGCGCCGTTTGCATCTGACGTCGACAGTGGAGACTTCCATGCCCGGTTATCCGAAGGGCCTACGCGCATTCGCGGCGGCCCTGTTGTTCGCGCTGCTGCTGCCCTGCTCCAGCGCATTCGCCCATTGCTTCGTGGGCGCTCGCTTCTTCCCGGCGACAATCGCCACCGACGACCCCTGCGTCGCCGACGAACTGTCGCTGCCCACCATCCAGTGGTCGAAGACCGCCGATACACCGCCCGCCACCGAATGGGACGTGTCGGGAGAGCTTTCCAAGCGCATCACCGAGGACTTCGGCATCTCGATCGGGGAAAGCTGGTCGCAGCTTCATCAGCCCGGCGGCTTCACCATGGCCGGCTTCGGCAACCTCGAAACCACGCTGCAATACCAGTTGCTCAAGGACAACGAGCACGAGTTGGCCATGCTGCTCGGCCTGATTGTCGATTGGGGCGGCACCGGCGCCAGCAATTCCGGGATCGGCACGCCTTACAGCGTGCTCACGCCGACCTATTATTTCGGCAAGGGATTCGGCGACTTGCCGGACAGCGCGGGCTGGCTGCGCGCCTTCGCCGTGACCGGACAGGTCGGCTATGAAATCCCGAGCCGTTCGTATGACGTGGTGGCCGGCGCACCGATCCCGCAGGTGCTCGATTGGGGCGGATCGATCCAGTACAGCATGCCGTACCTGAAATCGGAGATTCAGGATTTGCAGCTACCCGATTTCATCAATCACCTGATCCCAATCGTCGAGGTCGATATGCAGACGCCGGTCGCCAACAATTACGGCAACAGCTTCGTCACTACCGGCACCATCAATCCCGGCGTGATCTGGGTCGGCAGTTACTTCCAGGTCGGACTGGAGGCGCCGATTCCGGTGAACAAGCAGAGCGGTCACGGCATCGGCGTGCTCGGCCAATTGCATCTTTATCTCGACGACATATTCCCGCAGACCGTCGGCCAGCCCTTGCTCGGCAACAGGACGGCGGCGGCGCAAAAACCCAACTTCTGAGGTGACGTCATGCAAACTCTCACGCAAGCACTGCTGCGAACCTTTCTCGTCCTCATTGCACTGTTTGGCGCGGCGGCCGGCGGCACCGCGCAGGCTCACGCCTTCCTTGATCACGCGAGCCCGCTGGTCGGCTCGACCGTGCCATCCGCGCCGCGTGAAGTGGTGCTGACATTTACCCAAAACCTCGAGCCCGCCTTCAGTACGGTCGAAGTGACCGACGGCGGCGGCGCGCGCGTCGATCAGGGCAAAGCCTCGGTCAGCGGCAACACCATGCAGATCGGGCTGAAAGCGATCGGCGCCGGCAGCTACAAGGTGAACTGGCACGCTCTGTCGGTCGATACCCACAGCACGCAGGGCAGCTTCAGCTTTCGCGTCGGCCCGTGATCGGACCGATGATGCGCGGCATGCAGGGAGCGCGGCGTGGATGATCTCCTGATCTACGTCCGCGCCATTCACTTCGCCGCGACGATGCTGGCCGCGGGCGCGGTGTTCTTCACTGTCGCCGTTTTCAATCCGGCTGTCCGCAGCGCAGGCGCCACGACCAACGCCGCCGCAGAGGTCAGAGCCTGGAACCGGCTCTTGGCGTGGAGCGCGTTGCTGCTGGCCGTGATCTCCGGCGGCGGCTGGCTGTTCCTCACCGCGGCCGCCATGAGCGGCGACAAGCTCGTTGATGTGTTGCCGAACGGAACGCTCCGGACGGTGCTGACCGAAACCACATTCGGGCACGCTGCAATGATCCGGCTTGGTCTGGCGATCGCGCTAACCGCGCTTTTCGTTCCGCTTTTTTCTGCGCGCAGCCGCCGGCCCATCTGGCTCGACTTCTGGCTCGACTTAGCCGCGGTCATCGCCGCGGCGGGCTTCGCCGGCGCACTCGCCTGGGCCGGACACGCCGCTGGCGGGCTCGGCGCCGAAGCCGTCATCCATCCCGCAGCGGATGTTCTGCACCTGATCGCGGCGGCCGCCTGGGTCGGGGCGCTCGCGCCGCTGGCCGTTCTGCTGGCGGCGACAGGTCACAAGCCGGACGAACTGGACATGGCGCGCACCGCAACGTCGCGCTTTTCGATCCTCGGCATGGCCGCGGTGGCGACGTTGCTGGCAACCGGAATCGTCAACTCGTGGTACCTCGTCGGCAGCGTCGAGGCGCTGCGCGACACCCACTACGGTCAATTGCTGCTGCTCAAGCTTGCGCTGTTCCTGGGCATGGTCGCGATCGCGGCGTTCAACTGGTCGCGACTGACGCCGGCGCTGGTCCAAACCGGCAGCATTGCGGCCGCACAAACGGCGCGGCGGCGGCTGTGCCGCAACGCCACCGTCGAAACGCTGGCCGGAGCCGCGATCATCGCCATCGTCAGCGTGCTGGGAACGCTACCGCCGGCAAACCACGCCGCCCATCATTCGACGTCCGGCGCCGTTCCACCCGATGCCGCTTTTCAGCACATCCACACCGAGCAGGGCATGGCCGATGTCATGATCGAGCCCGGCCGCGTCGGTGCGGCGCGTGCGACGATCCGGTTATGGAACGACGATCTCGAAACGCTGCCGGCGCGATCCGTGACCTTCACGCTGACTGCGCCAGCGGCCGCAAGCCAGCCGGTGACGCAAACCGCCGTGCCGCAACCGGACGCCGCCTGGATCGTCGACGGTGTACAGTTGCCGGAAGCGGGCAACTGGACGGTCGAGATCGACGCCAACCTTGCTAGCGGAAAGCAGATCAAGCTGCGCGCGCCGATCGCGATCGACGCAGATAGCCACACGCTGCATCACTGAAAAAAGTCGCCGATCGTCACCGGCTTTTCCGGCTCGACGTCCTGCCGGTTCCACCAGCCGCCGCCCAGCGCCTGGAACAGAGCGACGGTGTCGGCAAAACGGGCGGCCTTGGCCTGCGCCAGAGTGAGCAGCGCCGTCTGATAGGTCTGCTGCGCATTGAGCAGGCCGAGATAATTGATATCGCCGAGCTGCATGCGCTGGCGCGTGATCTCGAGGCTTCGGCCGGCGGCATGTTCGGAGGCGACCGCCTTCTGCAAGGCGACGGCATCGGACTGAATGGCGCGCAGCGAGTTGGCCACGTTCTGGAACGCCGTGATCACGGTGCTGCGATATTGCGCCTCCGCCTGCTTGAACGCCGCCTTCGCCGCTTGCTCGCGGAAGAACAGCGTGCCGCCGTCGAAGATCGGCTGGGTGATGCTGCCAGTAATAACCCAGAATTCGGTCCCCGGCGTGAACAGCTGGTTCATCGCCAGCGCCGTAGCGCCGGGATTGCCGCTCAGCGTGATGTTGGGCAACCGGTTGGCGATGGCGACACCGATCTGGGCGCTGGCCGATTGCAGATTGGCTTCAGCGGCGCGGATATCGGGCCGCTGCTCGATCAGCTTCGACGGCAGGCTCACCGGCAGGTCGCGCGGCAGCCGCAGCGAGGCGAGATCGAAGCGCTCCTTGATCAGGTCGCTCGGAAACCCGCCGCTCAACGCCGCCAAGAGATCGCGCTGCTGGGCCAGTTGCTTCTGCAGCGGCGGCAGCGTCTGCTCGACCTGCGCCAGCGCCGCTTCCTGCGCCACGACGTCGCCTTCGGCGAGGTCGCCCAGTTCGTGCTGATGCCGCATGATGCCGAGCACGTCGGTCTCGATCTTGATGATCGTCAGCGTCGCCGCGATCTGACCGCGCAGCGATGCCTCCTGCACCGCGGCGCCGGCGAGATTGGACGTCAACGTGAGATAGGTCGCTTCAAGCGCGAAGCGCTGCGAGTCCGCCTGCGCTTCCAGCGATTCGATCGAGCGCCGCACGCCGCCGAAAACATCGGGCGTATACGCGACATTCAATTGCGCGGTGAAAAGATTGTATGTCGGCGCTCCGGGGACGAAATCCGACGGCTGGCCGATCGGCATCAGCTCGCGCGTTGCGCTGTAGTTGGCGTCGACGGTCGGAAGCAGCATGCCACGCTGCGCGTAGACATTCTGCTTCGCCACCGTGAGCGCCGCCTGCGCCGCCTTCAGATCCTGATTGGCCGCGAGCGATTTCGCGACCAGGCTGTTGAGGTCTTTGGAGTGGAACAGCGTCCACCACTGGCCCGGCAAATCGAGATCGCCGGCAAAGCGCTGCGCCCCGCCCCCGGACGTCGCCGACGACGCGGTGGTCTTGCCGAGCGTCTCGGGCGTGTAGCGGGTGACGTCCGGCGCCGCCGGCGGCGCGAAATCGGGACCGACCGCGCACTGCGTCAGCAGCGCAACGGCCATCGTCGCGATCGCGGCCCCCTCCAGCACCCGCACAGACATACCCCTACGCCTTCAACCCCTTGCGCTTTCAACCCGTTGCGCCGTCAGCCCCCTGCGCGGTCCCTACCGCCGTTGCCCCTTCCCGCACGCGCCGCTCCGCCCATCGCTCCAGCGCGAAATAGAATGTCGGCACGATGAACAGCGTGAGCAGCGTAGCCGGAATAAGTCCGCCGGCAACCACCGTCGCCAGATTACGCTGCACATCGCTGCCGACGCCGGTCGCGAGCGCGGCCGGCAACATACCGACGGTCGCCACCGCAGCCGTCATCAGCACCGGCCGCAGCCGCTCGCCGGCCCCGGTCAGTACCGCGTCCGCCAGCGGCAGGCCCTGTTCGCGGACCCGGTTGAGATTGGCGACCATGATGACGCCGTTGAGGACGGCAACGCCGAACAACGCGATGAAGCCGACGCCCGACGCCACATTCAGCGTCGTTCCGGTGGCGTGAAGCGCGATCAGCCCGCCGAGCGCGGCCAGCGGCACGACGCCGATAATCAGGAACACCTGACGCAGCGCGCCGAACTCGGCATAGAGCAGCACCATCATCGCCGCCAGCGCCAGGCCGAAGATGAGGCGGAAACGCGCCTCCGCCCGCTCCTGCCCTTCGAACTGACCGCCCCATTCGATGCGGTATTTCGAGCGGTCGAACGAGACCTTCTGGCCGATCAGCCTGTTGACCTCGGCGACCACCGAAAGCGGGTCGCGGTCGTGGTAGTTCAGCTTCACCAGCAGATAACGATGGTTCATCTCGCGATCGATCATGCTCTCGCCGGTCTGCAACTTGACCTGCGCGACCGCCGACAGCGGGATCAGCGCGTTGTCGCTCGACGTCAGAACCAGGTTCTTGATCGCTTCGGGGCTGCCGCGGTCCTTGGGCGGAAACCGCACGGTGATGTTGTAGTTGCGGTCGCCGATGAAAAGCTGGCTGACCGCGGCGCCGCCGATCCCGGTGGAGATCAGGTTGGTGACGTCGGCGACGTTGATGCCGTAGCGCGCGGTCGCAACGCGATCGACCTTGATCGAAATCTGCGGCAGCGGCGTGTACTGGTCGATCGCCGCGTCGCTCACGCCCTGCACCGAACCGGCGACGCCGACGATGGCGTTACCGATGCGGCGCAATTCGTTGAAATCGTCGCCGAACACCTTGACGGCGAGCGCGCTGTGCGGGTCGAACACATAGTCGAGCACGCTGTCCATGATCGGCTGGCTAAACGCGATCTCGAAGCCGGGCAATTTTTCGAGCCGCGCTTCGATGCGCTCCTGCAAATCCGCCTTGGTCTCCCCCGGCGGCCAGCTGGCATAGGGCTTGAGCATCACCGCCGCTTCCATGTGCGACGGCGTCCACGGGTCGGTGCCGTCGTCGTTGCGGCCGATATGGCTCACCACCGTCGACACTTCCGGGAATTCGTTGAGCGCCGCCCGCAGTTCGGCCACCATGTCGGTGGCTTTTTGCAGCGAGATGCCCGGCGGCATTTCCGCGTGCAGCCAGATCGAGCCCTCGTCGAGATCGGGCAGGAATTCGCGCCAGACGGTGAGGCCGAGGACGATCATCAGGATCGCCGCGGCCGCGCTCAGTGAATAAGCGATGCGCGGCCGTTGCAGCGAGGCGGTGAGCACTTTGCGGTACTCGACGTCGAGCCAACCGAGCACCGGGTTGTGAAAGATGCGCCGCGGCCTGCGATACGCGACGTAGGCGAGCCCGGGGATCACCAGCAGCGCGAAGGCCAAAGCGCCGAGCTGGGCGAAACCCACCGCATAGACCATCGGATAGAACAGCTTGGCCTCGACGCGCTGGAACGCGAACAGCGGCAGATATGTAGTGATGATGATAATGGTGGCGAAGAAGATCGGCCGCGCCACCTGCCGCGCCGCCTCGTAGGTATCGGTTTCGGTAAGCGGCTCGCCCGGCTTGGCCTCCCGCCGGCGCAGGATCGCTTCCGTCATCACGATCGCGCCGTCGACGATGATGCCGAAATCGATGGCGCCGAGCGACAGCAGGTTCGCCGAAATGCCGGCGTGGTACATCATGACGAACGCGACCACCATGGCGAACGGGATGGTGACGCCGACGATCAATGCGCTGCGCGGGCTGCCGAGGAACAGGATCAGGACGATCAGCACCAGGCCGATGCCCTCGAACACCGTGTGACCGACCTTGTCGATCGTGGAATCGACCAGATCGGTGCGGTCGAGATAGGGCACGATCTGGACGTTCTGCTCCTTCAGTTGCGCATTCAGCTCCGCGATCTTGGCGTGCACGCCGTCCAGCACCTGCGACGGATTTTCGTGGCGCAGCAGCAAGACGGTGCCCTCGACCACGTCGTTGATGCCGTCCTTGCCGACGACGCCGTGGCGCTCCTGGTTGCTCAGCTTCAGCTTGCCGAGGTCGCGGACCAGGATCGGCGTGCCGTTGTGCTGGGTGACGACGATGTTGCCGAGGTCGTCGAGGGTCTGGACCAGGCCGATGCCGCGGATGACGAAACCCTGCTCGCCGCGATTGAGCACGCTGCCGCCGGCATTGGCGTTGTTGGCGCTGATCGCGCTGGTGATGTCGGACAGCGCAATGTTGAAGCGCATCAGTTGCTGCGGATCGAGCTCGAGCTCGTATTGCGTGGTCAATCCGCCGAAATTCGACACGTCGGCGACGCCCGGCACCTGCTTCAGGGCCGGGATCACCGTCCAGGTTTCGATTTCGGAGAGTTCGCGCAGGTTCTTGGTGCTGGACTCCAGGATGTAATAAAGGATCTGTCCGGTCGGCGACGAGAGCGGATCGAGACCCGGCGTCAGGTTCGGCGGCAGCGTCGCGCCCTGGATGCGCTCCAGAATACGCTGGCGCGACCAGTAATCCTCGATGCCGTCGCGGAATTGCAGGGTGATCAGCGACAATCCGAAGGTCGAGCGCGACCGCATCATCGCCAGGCCCGGCGTGCCGTTGAGCTCGCGCTCCAGCGGAATGGTGACCTGCTGCTCGACTTCCTCGGCGGCGAGACCGGGCGCCGTGGTGACGACCTGCGATTCGGTGTCGGCGATATCCGGATAAGCTTCGACCGCGAGTTGGGTCCACGAATAGTAGCCATACACCGCCGCGAACAGGCAGATCATCGCCACCACGAGGCGCTTGCGCAGCGCGAAGCCGACGACCCAGTCAATCACCGAGCAGCACTCCGCCTCTGACGACGACACGTTCGCCGGGTTTGACGCCGCTGGTCAGCACCACCTGGTCGCCCTGCTGAAAGCCGATATCGACGTCGCGCGCCTCGAACGTCCAGGGCGCGGTCTCGACGAACACCTGATTTTCATCGTCCTTCAGCACCAGCGCGCTTGCCGGCACCACCGGCTGGCTCTGCACCGGCGCGTAGAAGCTGACATTGGCGAACATTCCCGGCCGCAATCGCGTGTCGGGGTTCGAAAATGCGATGCGGACCTTGGTGCGCCGGGTGTCGGGATCGAGCACGTCGCTGACGAACAGCACGTCGCCCTTGAACACCTCGCCGGGATAGGCCGGGAACACCACGTCGACCGACTGGCCCTTGGTGACCAGCGACGTATCCTTTTCCGGAACGCTTGCCGTGACCCAGATCGTGGTGAGGTCGGCGATGGTCATCAGCGCGACCGTCGGATCGTTCCAGTATTCGCCGGCCGCGACCTGCAGGTCGATCACGCTGCCGTCCATCGGCGACGCAACCGTCACGGTTTGCGATTTGTCGGGCGAATCCGGGTCGGCAACGCCGATCTGCTTGAGATGCGCGGATGCGCGCTGGAATTCGACCTCGGCGGTGACGTAATCGGTCTCGGCCTGTTGCAGATCCTTGAGCGCGGCGCCGCCGATCTTTTCCAGCCCGCGTTCGCGATCGCGGCTTTTCAGCGCCAGCGCCAGCAGCACCTTGGCGCGGTTGTAATCGGAATAAGCCGAGCCGAGATCGGGCGAGTCAATGATGACCAGCCCCTGCCCGGCTTTCACCCGCTCGCCAAGCTCGACCTTCAGCTGCGTCACGAGGCCGGAGAGCGGCGGCGAGACTTTGATCAGATGCGCCGGATCGGCTTCGACTGTCGCCGGCAGCACGAGGTCGCGCTTGATGTCCCTGGCCGCGACCGCCTCGATTGCAAGCTTGCCGCGCACCGGCGAGCCTTCAGGCACCGTGACGACATTGCCCGACCGGACGACCGGTTCGGTTTTCTGCGCGACTTCACCCGCCCGGTAATGACGGCTCGGGCCGGCGACCAGCCAGAACACGCCAGCGGCAACGGCAAGCGCCAGCAGAACCGACATCACCAGCTTGGCGTGCGGCGACTGTCCGAGCAGCGGCTCGGGTTTGCCTCGATCGCCCTCATCCTGTTGCGGCAAAGGTCAGCCTTTATTCTGTGTCCGGATCGGCGAGCCTTGCGGATTGCGCCGAATGAGATTTCACGAGCCGGTGCGCGCAGACGGATTCATCCTGCGCTGGCCGGCGTGGCTTTATTTTTGGGATCGCGTGACGCGGCGGAACCGCCGCAGGCGATCGCCCTCAGATCGAGGGCGGACCGCGGGCCTGGAACGAAAAATGCGGCGACGCCGACCATTCCAGCTGGTCGGGCGCTTGCAGCCGGACGACGACGAACGTCGCCGGAACCGGCAGCGCCGGCGGCACCGATGCCGTCGACGTACTGGCCAGCTGGATCAGCGCGCAAATCGGGCAATTGCTATCGGACGCGCCGCCGGAGTTGTTACACGGATCGGCGGAATTCTGCGTCTGATGCGTCAGAGACGACAGCGCGGATTCCGCCGCACCTGCGGAAATGCCGTGAACATGGCCGAAGGTCAGCACAAGCTGGATCGCCAGCGCGAACAGCGCCAGGCGCGAACCAGATTTCATATGTGCCCGAAACCAGCGCATGCCTTTGCCAGACTTAACCTTTATCGGTCACCGATACCGGTTCCCGCAGCGCCCACTTTATCAGAAAGACAGGGTGCGCCGCGCATGTCAATTTAAAGACGGTTAGCGCCAACAGCTAAGATTAGAACTGGTAGTGGAACCGGCCGGAAATCACGTTCGCCGGGCCGCGATCGGTGTTGTAGGCCGGGTTGGCGATGAACTGGTAGTCGGCCGTGAGTCGCACTGCCGAAGTCAGCGCGTAGCTGTAATAGGCTTCGAAAATCTGCTCGAGGCCGGGGTGCGGCAGCATGCCGTCGCCGATCAGGATGCCGAGGCCGCCGGCGTTGAAGTAGGCCTGGTGAATTCCGGAAATCCCGTTGACCACGCCGGCGACGCCGACCGTATCGTCGGGCCGTCCCCATGACTTGCCGTTGAGCGACAAGCCCGCCGCGACGGTACGGTCGATGTCGGTGAACTCGTAAGGTTCGAGATTGCCGTTGGCCCAGCCGGCGCGCACGAACGCGCCGAGCTGATCGGTGATTTGTTGCTCGATATTGAGGCTCACGCCGGCGCGGCTGGTGTATTGCCGGACCGCGGCCGTGCTCGGCGTCGTGCCCGTCGCCGCGGCGAACGCAAGCGCGTCGGCAAAACTCCCCATGCGGCCGCGGCTGAGGAAGCCAGTCACCGCAATTTTCCCGGGCTGCCCCCAGATCTCGTAGCGGCGCTCGATTTCGCCGACCCACTGGAATTGATTGAGGCTCGGATCGAGCTCGGTGCTGTTCGGCACGTTGGAGAGATCGAACACGCCGCCGCGCACGGTCCAGTCGCCTTGATACCATTCCACCGCCGCGCCGTAGCTGAAGCCCCAGGCGTCGGCGGCGTAATCGAAGGTGCCGGTATCGACCACCGCCCAGTTCATGAAATCGCCGCGCGGATCGTGCGCGTATTTGTTGGTGTCGAACACATCGGTGACGCTGAACTTGCCGACGGTGACGACGAGGCGGTTGGCGGTTTGCGAGCCGCTGAATTGATTGGCGCCGCCGTCGACCTTCTGGCTGTCGCCGCCGAGGTCGATGGTTTGCCGGAGGAAATAACGCGGCAGCCGCGCATACGGCACCGCGGCGCCGACCTTGTAGGCTTCGCCGCTGGTGAAGCCGGCGACGCCGAGCGTGTTGCTCAGGCCGAAACCCTGTTCGATCTCGGGATCGATCCAGATTTCGCCGCCCTGCCACGGCCGCAGGCCGACATAAGCCGTGGCGTCGGCGGTCTCGCGCCCCTGGTTCGGCAGCAGGCTGTTTTGACCGCTGTAGGGATTGCGGAACGGAGCGACATATTGCTCGAGAAACGTGGTTTGGCCGTGAACGGCGAAATTGTCGGTCTCGAGCGCCGGCGAATCCGCCTTGTTGCCGGAGGCCGCCGCGGCATCGCCGCCAAGCTTGTAGTTCAGTCCGAGCCGCAGCTCGCTCAAGGCCAGATTGGAGTCGAAGCGCTGCGCGCCGGCCGGAAAGGTGACACTGCGGTTGCCGTAGTCGACGAACAGATATTCGACCCGCGCCGTCCAGTTCCCCGGCAGCGCATATTCGATGCCGGCCCCCACCGCGCCGCCAACCCGCGGCACGGCGAAAATATTTTCCACCGTGCCCGCCGGGACGACACCGCCCACAATCTGCGTGCGGCTGAACTGGTCGTAGCTCCACGCCAGGCCGCCGGTCGCGTAGAACAGCCAGTGCCCCGGCGCGTAACCGATGCGTGCGCGCAGCGTGCCGGAAAATTCGACCTGTTCCGCATACGTGGCGAAGCCGGCGGCCGGCGACGCGACCGCCGCCGAACCGCCGACAGTATTGGCGAACGAGACGTCGGCCTCGACGCCGAGCAAGAGCCGCGACGGCAGCATGGCGTTATAGCCGGCCTGAAAACCTTCGAAGTAGCTGCCGCCGCCGTTGAACGCATCGAAGCTGTTGAAGAAATCGATCGAGCCGGCGGTGACCGGCGCTCCCGGCGATGTCGCCGACCAGCGCGACGAGCCGCCGGCATAACCAAGATGACCGCCGAGATAGAAACCGCTCCAGTCGTAGGCCGCCGACACACTCGGCGGTGGCGCCTTGACCGGCATATCGCTCGCGTGCGCGGTCCCCACCAGCGCGACAAGCCCGATACCGATGATCAGCCCAGCCCGCATCGCCGCCCAGTCCCCACGCCCGCGATTTTGCTGCCATCGCGGCCACGACAGCATCGTGACAGCCAGCGTTACGCCAGCCAGCATCGTGCCAGCCATGCCCGATAACATCCGAGTCGTCACCCCTGAACATTATTCCTGAACAGTGTTCGGTTCCGCGTTCATTTGCGATCGGCTCTCGCTCGAAAATACACCCTTGGCTACATTTTACAATACTAGCTACATCGACCTCTCCCCGGTGAGAAGAGGTGAAAGTTGCGCAAGCCATCTCGTTCTCGCGGCGCGCTCCTCGTTCTTGTCATCGTCCGCGCAGGCGGACGATCCAGTAATCACCGAAGTCGCGGTGAGTACTGGATGCCCCGCCTTCGCGGGGCATGACAAAGACAGGTGCTTTGTCGGTCCTTAATCGTGCTCCATTTGATGCAAGCCTTCTCGTTCTCGCGATGCTCGCCTTCGCCGTCACCACCGGGCTTGACCCGGTGGTCCATGCTGACGTGCCGCGTGCGACATCCATGGGTGTTCTCCGACCGCCGCATGGATTGCCGGGTCAAGCCCGGCAATGACGACATAGGGGAGCGTTCTCGCGACGCGCTCCGCGCCCGAGCTGTGTTTGCAAGCCACGAAAAAGCGACGAACGCTTTGCTCTCGGCACCGATCTTCGCCAGATGACGCCAGCGGTGGGAGCCGGCGCCGTCACGATCTGCGCTTTGAGCCACGATTTTTGTTGGAGCATGACCTTTTCGGAAAACCCGAAGTCCACTTTTCCGGGTCATGCTCTGTAAGAAGCAAAGAAAAGGAAGCGGAACGCCGAAAGACGCTGATCCGTATCCTCCGCAACCTTTCGGCTGCGGCGCGCGCCTTGCAAGGCGCGCTCGCCTACCGGCGTTCCACCACGGCTCTTGCCAGAGGGACGTTGGTCCCCAAGGCTCAGCTCCAGGCCAGGCTTCCTGGGACGCGGTTTCGACGGGTGTTACCCGCCGTCGCCTGTCCCAGTCCAGTGAAAGCACCTCACGGACCGGTCGTAGTGCCGGCCAGCATGATGCCCGGAGCCGCCCGGGAACGGCAGTGACGAGCCGCCGTCCGCGGGCACCGCATCCCGCTCCGTCAACCGGGGTCACCGGCTGACGTCCTCACGACAAGCGGGATTGGATGCTAAATAACTATTATTGAGACAATGTCAAGACTTTTGTCTCGTCAAGAGAGACGAAATTACAGGCCCGGAAACCTCGCGCTGAGGCAGCGATGCACTCAGTTTGGATATTTCTTCTTCCGCACCGCCGGGTGGGGTCCGGACGGCGGGACATACGCCGGGTGGGGCCCGGGTGGCGGGACATACGTCGTGTTCCAGTTGCAAAAGCCACCGATGCCGCTCACCGTGGCGAGGCACTGCTCATAGGTCGTGAACCCGCAATTTGTGCCGCCACCGGTCCCGCCGCCGCTGTATTGGGCACACCACGGGTAGTTTGTCTGGGCGTTCGCGCCCGTGCCGATCGTGGCCGCTGCAATAAAAAAACCCAATCCGAAGAAAACACGCTTCATGGCCGCCTCCTGGATTGCACCGAGTCTCCGTTATTAACGCCACAGTCAGGCAATTATTTCCAAAGGCAGACACTTTCAGTCGCGACCAATGGCCTCGCGCAGCGCGCGGCGGAATTTCCCGTCCCGCTTGAGGTGCCACTCGCGACTATCGCAAGGTTCAAATTGTCCCTTGCCGACACGTGGTGAGGTTCGCGGCATCAAGCCGGAATAGGCCAGTCATCTGCCCTAGGAACGACCAAGATAATCGCGGTGGGCCGTAAATCGGTAGTCGCCGCCCCGTTCAACCCCTTACCGCTTTTGGTCGCCGTATCGCTCTTTGACGGCGGCAGCGACAAATCTCTTTCGTGCTTCCCGGCCCGTTCCGATCCCTTGGATGGCGCACCAATCTGAAAAAGCGCGCGGATTGACGGGAACGCGCATAACGACATGCCCGTAGGATTCCAAACCTTGCTTCATTTCCTCGGCCATTTTCACCCACTCTTTCCAGGTGGCTGGCATCTTGTTGCCGTCGTCGAAAATATCTCGTAACGCCGGATAGTCCGCTTCATCAATCCAATAGACGCCTACAACTGGAGGCGGCTCGTCTTCTTTCATGATCATGAGTCATCCTACGATGAGTTGGAGGATACGTGCTTGGCGTTGTTCGCCGGCTCTCGATGGCCCAGCAACGCTTTCAATCCCGATCGATGGCCTCGCGCAGCGCGCGACGGAATTTCCGGTCCCGCTTGACGTGCCACTCGCGGCTCATCGCTTGTTCGCGGCTGCCGCAAAGTTCGAAATGCAGCAGCGTCCATTGCCGCCCGCGCGTCGACTTGGCGCCGCGGCCGGCATTGTGTTGCTTGAGCCTCCTCTCGACGTCGGTTGTCCAGCCGACATAGGTTAAACGCCCGTTATCGCGCCGGCTGCCCAGCACATAGACGAAACATGGCGTTTCTTTTCTGGGGGCCATTTGGCGTGGTGCAAGATCCGCGTCGCTGACAGTCGTAGCAACCGACTCAACGGCTTAAGGCCGCTGACATTATGCCTGCGATCGCTCAATTCGTCTTAAGACCGCCCGGAGTGCCGCCGCCAGGCCTCGGTACCCAAGTGCCGCCATGGATGCTCGAGGATTGGTGGAAAACCTCGTCTGTTTTAACGCGGATGGAAGCGTGAGATGGAAGAAGGCGCCGTCTCACCCGAATGGCCAAGCGAATTTCTTCACGGGCGTTAAGTTGGAGGGCGACACGCTTTTCGCTCATACTTGGGGCAGCTACAGGATGAATATCGACCCGCTGACGGGAGCGGCGTCCAATCCGAAATTCACCAAGTAACCACACCTGCCACAATTCACCTGACCCACTACCAAAGAATGAAATACCTGTGCACGATCCTTACGGTGGCTTGTGAAATTCCGGCAATAGCTATGGCTGAATCGAATTCAGAGACCAAACCCCCAGTCGTGATCATGCGGGAGATGAGACTTCGTTGGCTGACCGAGTGATCCAGGGCAACACCGAACAGCGACGAGACGGGAATTAGTGCGCAGTCGGACAAAATATCCGCGGTGCTCATGGATTGGCCGATTCGCGACCAAGTGGCGACTGTGCTTGCTTCTTCTGGGGGCGATGCCAGCCTCTACACAACTGCCGGGTTCGGGATTATCGGCGGCATCGGCCATGAAAACGTGCGAAAAGCTGCGATGGCGCTAATAGAGCATGTCAGCAAATATCTAACGCTCGCAAAGCCGACGACCGATTACTCCTATGCGGCCGCCGAACAGATCAAGTTCTTCTTTGTCCTCCCTTCGGGGGTCCGCAGCGTTATGTTCACGTCGGCGCAAATCGAGCAGCCGGACTTACCGGCGGGCGATATCTTCATTCATGCGCAGCAGGTTGTGACCGAGCTGCGGTCAATTGCACCCCAGGGCACGCGAAAGTAAAAAGCCCAAGTAAACCAAGTGCAGATTTGCCGAAATGAAACCACGAAAATGGCTTTCGTTGGTAGACGGCGGATGGCCCGCGGTAATCGACGGTGGCGAGAGTCCGAGATGGGTCATTGGCTGCCGCTGCGTGGCCAAATAAAGATGTCGGCTTTCACCCCGAAAGCGGACTCAATCGGCTATATCAGCCGCAGCCCCTTCAAACTCGAGTGGCCGTCTCTGCTGACGACGATGTGGTCGTGCACTTCAATCCCAAGGCCGCGCGCGATCTCGATGATGCGCCTCGTCATTTCAATGTCCGCACGTGATGGTGTCGGGTCGCCTCCAGGATGATTGTGCACCAACCCGTCCCCGGCGCGCAGCAGCGTCGCGTGACGGCAGTCTCGGCGGATCGGGATGGGGAACCCAGCGCGGTTAACAAACCGTAAACTTTTCACTGTCACATTTTGAGTACGCAACAATATCGGGCGGCGACTATGCAGAGCTGTAGCCGAAGGCCGGGCCAAGGGCGCGGGGCTCTGTGGGCTCTGATGATTGCCGTCGCCGCAACTGCATCCGCCGCGGCGCCTGTCGCGACACAGGCGCAAAACGTCAAAACCTTGAAGCTTGGCTACATCCTTTCAGCGCAATCTCAGCTTGGCGCTGGCGCGACCACCTTCGCCGAAGAAGTGGCGCGGCGTACGGGCGGACGATATCGGGTCGAGCAATATCCCAATTCCGCATTGGGCGGCGAAGTAGAGATGCTCAAAGCCGTGCAATTGGGCACCGTCGACATGGCCTTTATCACCGGCGCGCCGCTGCCAAACTTCGTACCCGAGATCGGCGTGTTCAATATTCCATTTTTGTTTCGCGACTCGAACCATGCCCACGCGGTGCTGAATAGCGACATAGGACAGGCCTACCTGGCGAAATTTCGAGGCAAGGACCTCGTCGCCTTGGCCTGGGGTGAAAACGGCTTGCGGCACCTCACGAACTCGCGGCGCGAGATACGTACGCCCGACGACCTTAAGGGACTAAAGCTGCGAGTACCGCAATCGGAGGTCATGCTTGCCGGCTTTAAGGCGCTGGGGGCCGACGTCAGCCCATTGCCGTTTCCGGCGCTCTACGAGGCTTTACAGTCCGGTCAGTTCGATGGGCAGGAAAATCCGATCGCGACAATCGTCGCCTCAAAATTCAATCAGGTGCAAAAATATCTGACCTTGTCCGGCCACGTCTACGATCCGGCTATTCTCTTTATCGCCGTCGATACCTTTGACGACCTTTCCGCCGATGACAAAAAAACATTCCTCGACGCCGCCAAGCTGGCGGGCGAGGCGTCTCGGAAGTTTGCCGCCGACGCAGAGAAAAATGGCGTTGCGGAACTGCAGCGATCAGGCATGAAAGTCGTTAGCGATGTGGATCGAACGAGTTTCGCGGCGGCGATGGCCTCGGCGAATCCAGTTTTCGCTCAGAAGTTCGGTGGAGACCTCATCGAGAAGATCCGCAACTATCACTAGCCGCCTTGCCTTAAGGCAGACGAGCGAAAGCAATGAGCCGACTAAAAGCACTCTTCGATATCGACCGCCTGTCGATCCTGCAACGCGTCACGGGCGGAATGTGCATCATTCTCCTGCTTTTGGTGGGCCTGTCTGTCAATTCCTGGCGGACCATAAACGAGGCCTATCAGCAGGCGGACAATGTCGATGTTAGTGTCGCGGAAGCCGCGGCCCTCAGCCAGCTTGCCGCCCGGGTCGGAGAAACAAGTACGAAAGTAACGCAGTACGCGCTTTCCGAAAGCGACGTCGATTTGCGGGCCGCGCAGCGCGCACTCGATCAGCTCCAGCAACAGATTACCGAGGTAACGGCAGCCTATGTGCAAGCCGGGTCCGACAGTAACGCCGTCGACGAGCTGCGTGGGCTTGCAGATCGGTATCGCAATTCCGTAAGCAAAACGATCGATGCCATAAAGGCGCGGCGCGCCAACGGCGCCGGACTCGTGCAAGCGGCGACGGAATTGAGCACAACGGTCGCAGCGATAGCCGAGACACTCGCCCACGACGCCGGCAACCCCGGCGCGTTGGACGACGCGATTAAACTGGTCGAGGTCTTCCATGGCAGCAATGCCAGCGCCACGCGCTTTTTGGCATCCCGGAATCCTGCCGATTCCGACACCACCCAAGTCGATGTGCAAGCGATGAGGAGCGCGTTGCAAGCCTTGCAAGCGCGAAATATCGACAATCGCAGGGTGCAACGTTTCCTGAATGCGATGGCCGAGCCGTTCGACCGTTACGTTAAGGCAGTGAATGGCCTGATCGCGGCGACCGAGCAATTTGCGCGCGTTGCAACGGATCGCAACAGCGCTGCAACGGCGCTGATAGAGGCCGCCGATCAGATCCGCCTCAGAGCGGCGGAAATACAGCTCGGCACGGTGGGAGCCATGATGCTCAACGTGACATCGGCGCGCCGGGTTGTTTATTTTGCTGCCGTATTCGCGATCATCGCCGGGTTGATCCTGGCGTTCCTGATCGGCAGGAGCATTGCCCGGCCGATCCGGCAAATCACCGAGGTGATGCGAAAGCTCGCCTATGACACGGTCGATGTCGTGATCCCTTACACCAGCCATCATAATGAAATAGGCGCCATGGCCGCGGCGGTTCAGGTCTTCCGGGACAATAAGATCGAGGCCGATCGGCTTTCCAACGAAAATGAGATGGAGCGAAAGAACAAGGAACAGCGCGCCAAGAGCCTGGACGCGCTCAACAAGGGTTTTGAGTCCACAGCCGCCGCGCTGACATCGACGCTTTCTTCAGCCGCCGCCAGTTTGAAACAAAGCGCGGAAGTGATGTTTGAAAGGACTGAAGAGGCCGGCCAGCGATCGGAACTGGTCAAGGCAGCGGCGCAACAGGCCTGTGCCAGCATCGAATCCGTTGCTGGTGCAGTCGAGGAACTGTCCACGTCGATCGACGGGATCAGCGACAGCGCCACTCGTTCATCATCTCTTTCGGCGAAGACGGCGGAAGGCGCCCGCTCCTCCGATCAAGCCGTTCATGACTTGGTGGAGGATGCTCGAGAAATCGGCAGGGTTATCAATCTAATCAAGGAAATTGCCCAGCAAACAAACCTGCTGGCACTCAATGCGACCATCGAAGCCGCTCGTGCCGGTCAGGCAGGCCGGGGCTTTGCCGTCGTGGCGAGCGAGGTCAAGGCGCTCGCCGCACAAACCGGCGCTGCGACCGAAGATATTGAGGCGCAAATCTCGCGGATTCAGTCCGTCACCACGAACGTCGTCACTGCGATTCAGGATATCGTCGCACAGATCGGCCAAATGAATCTGATCGCGACATCGGTCGCAGCAGCCGTCGATCAACAGCGCGGCGTCGCACGTGTGATCGCGCAAAACGCCCAGCAGGCGTTGCTCAGCGCGGTAGAAGCCGTACGCGCTATGGCCAGCATCGAGGACGCGTCGGCCGCAACACAAAGCGAAGCCAATCGCGTTCTGGAAGCGGCGTATAACCTCTCTCGCCAATCCGACGATCTTCATGGCGAATTCGATAAATTCATCGTCGGCGTGCGGTCGGCGTAAGCTCAATCCGAAGCAAACTCGCTCTGCGGCTGTGGCCGCGTCCAGATTGTCTCGCACGCTTCGATTAAGCCGCGTCGACACGGCTCGCTTCATCGCGCGCGATGTCCGCACTTAGCGGACATCGCCGAGAAGGCTGCGGGTATGTCCGCTCTTCACTCCAAAACAGACATCCGGCGAAGCCGAGAGTGGTGTGGTGCGGGACGGTTGTGCACCAGCCTATCCCGGCGCATCGCAGCGCCGCATCGATGATAGTCTCGGCGGAACGGGGACGGGAGCCCATCATGAGCCTTCGCGGTGCAACACTTGTCCGGGCGTTTGCGGCGCTTGCGATCGTTCCCGTGGTCACTTTAGTGATCGTGCGTGCCCCGTCAGGCGGCGCGAACGCGCAAGCCGCACCGCTCTGGACCGTCCCGGAAATCGGCGCGCTGCCGCACGATGCCAACGGGGATCTGGTGCGACGGGGCCGTGACCTGATCACCGCCACCTACGCCTATATCGGCCCCAATGTTGCGGATCCGTCGCAGCGTTATGCCGGCAACAATCTGGCCTGCACCAACTGCCATCTGTCGGCCGGCGTGCGGAAGTTCGCGCTGCCGCTGTTCGGGCTGTACGGCGCGTTTCCGCAATACAGCGCCCGCTCGGCGGCCGAAATCACCATCGAAGACCGCATCAATTCCTGCATGACGCGCAGCATGAACGGCAAGCCGATGCCGCCGGATGCGCCGGCGATGCAGGCCATCGTCGCCTACATCAAGTTTCTCTCAACCGGCGTGCCGGCGGACCAGGAGTTGCCGGGGCTCGGCGCCGGCAAGATGCCGGAACTGTCGCGCGCCGCCGATCCGAAGCGCGGCCAGCCGGTCTATGCGCGCCTCTGCGCCGACTGCCACAACACCGATGGCTCGGGCCAGCGCCGCAGCATCCCCTCCTCCGACCTCGGCTACACGATCCCGCCGCTGTGGGGCGCGGGCAGCTTCAATGACGGTGCGGGCATGGCGCGGCTCATCACCATCGCCAACTTCGTCCACTTCAACATGCCGCATGGCACCGACTACCTCGATCCGTCGCTGACGGCCGAGCAAGCCTGGGACGTCGCCGCCTATGTGGTGTCGCAGCCGCGGCCGTCCCGCGTAGGCTTCGACAAGGACTTTCCGGACCTGCTGCAAAAGCCGGTCGATACGCCTTACGGGCCGTACGCCGATGGCTTCAGCGAGCGGCAGCACAAATATGGTCCGTTCGCGCCGATCCGCGCCGCCATCGCCCGGCTGAAGCAGGAGCATCCAGGCGGCGCGCGGTGACACCGGCAGAACGGGAGGCACAATCGGCGCAATGCCGCCAAAGGCGTTTCTGCCTCAGCGAACCAGTGCCTTGGCGGCCTCGGCCGCCGCTCCCGCGTAGTCCCGATTGCCATGGATCAGCATCAACGCCATGGCCCCCTCCATCAGCAACATGATTTCCCGGGCGCGCGTTGCAGGTGACCGCACCTGAACCGAAGCGAGCGCACCGGCGAGCCAATCCTCGACTGCGGCCTTGTGCTTCCGTGCGACGGAGCGGGCCGGATGCCCGCGAAGATCCGCCAGTTCGATAACGACACGGGTAAACCCGCCGCCGGACCATCGCGGTTTCGCCGCCCAGTTGGCGAGCTGGGAAAAGAATGCGTCGATGAAATCGCCTGGCGTCTTTGGAACGGGAAATTCGTGAAGCCGCGCCATGGCAAGTTCGCTGGAGTGCGCCAGCGTCGCACCGAGAAGGTCGTCCTTGCTGGGAAAGTGTTGATAGAGCGTGCGTTTTGTCACCCCCGCGCGCGCTGCAATCTCATCCATCGAAACGCGCAGAAAGCCCTGACGCCACATCAGCCCGTAGGCCGCGTCCAATATCCTGATCGTTGTCTGTGCCCTGGGCCGTCTCATTGCCTGCCCCTTCGCAATGTCCCGGTATACCGATGAGTGAATTTACAAGAAGACCCGCCTGAAATCAGCTACCGGACATTCGCAAGAAGAGAATTCTGGCGGAGGCCCCATGTTCGAAAAGCTGACTCTCAAATCGGTCAACGTCCGCACCGTCGTCGTCCCGCTGCGGCGCCCCATCGTGTCGAAGGTCGGACTGTTCAAGGAATGGCCGCTCATCCTGATCGATCTTCTGACGAACGAGGGCATTACCGGCCGCAGCTATCTCGAGCCGTATCTGAAAAATGCGGCGCCCAGTATTGTCGCCGCGATTGAAGACATTGCCTCCCGGCACACCGGGCAGGCGCTTTCGCCGCTGGATGTGTTCGACAGCGGGCGCCGGTCGCTGAATCTTGTCGGCTATGAAGGGATCGCCATGATCGCCATCTCGGGCATCGACATGGCGATTTGGGACGCGCTCGGACAAGCGGCCGGAATGCCGCTGGCGGTGCTGCTCGGCGGATCGATTGGCGCAGTGCCCGCCTACAACAGCAACGGCCTGTGGCTGGTCGACGTATGCGGAAATCGCAGCGGAAGCGGCCGAGTCTGGTCGCAGAAGGAAATTTCACAGGTCTCAAGCTTCGACTCGGCCGGGACCGGCTCGCCGATGACATGGCTGCGATCAAAGCGGTCCGCGACGCCGCAGGCAACGACATCAAGCTGATGGTGGACTTCAATCAGGGGCTTTCGCTTGGCGATGCGCTCCAGCGATGCCATCAACTCGACGATCAGGGGTTGTACTGGTTTGAAGAGCCGATCGTTTACAACAATATCGCCGGCTACGCACAGCTTGCGCGCGAGCTGACAACTCCCTTGCAGATCGGCGAAAATTTCTACGGCCCGCGTGCGCTTTATGAGGCCATTCGGGCGTCGGCTTGCGACTATGTCATGCCCGACCTGATGCGGATCGGCGGCGTGACCGGTTGGATTCGCGCCGCCCCCATCGCCGCCGCGGCCGGCATCCAGGTCTCAACGCACCTTTACCCGGAAGCCGCCGCACATTTGATGCGGGTCACGGAAACCGCTCACTGGCTGGAGTGGCAGGATTGGGCCAATCCGATTTTGAAAGAGCCTTTCCCGGTGCGTAACGGCCATATCGAAATCGCCAATCGGCCCGGCGTCGGAATTGAATGGAATGAGGCTGCGGTCAACCGCTATCGCTTGTCATGACCGTTCTGGGCTATTTGCTGCAACAACGCGGTCACACGGAAAAGCCGGGCGACCAGCGCCGCGACAGTTCATTCCTGTTGTCGTAGGACGCTTCGAAGATGCTGGCGGCGAGCGTCGCCCGCACATGCAGCGTCGTGGTCAGGACATTGCGGAAGCCGTGCTTGGCCCCGGCCGGCACCAGCACCGACTGGTTCGGGCCGCACGATCGCTTTGTCGTCGCCGATCCAGATCTCGGCCTCGCCGTCGATGACCTCCAGCACCTCTTCCACGGCGTGGACATGGGTCGGCGCGCCGAGGCCGGGATCGCAATACTGGTCGAAGATGCAGAGTTGCCGGCCACCGGTGAGCGCCGAGGTCCGCATCCGCGTCATGACGCCGTCCCGCCACTTCTCCAATGGCTGATCCTCGTGAATGAAAACCTGCATGGTCTGCCCTTTCGTCATTCTGACCGCGGATCATCTCATACCCGGAATTTAGCGTAAGCTGCCGATTCCACCGATCGGAAAAGGCGGCGTCCGCATCATGAAGCAGGCCTGGATCACTGTTGCGGCCTTTGTGGCCGGAACCATCCTCGGATTTATCGCCATCGGCGGTGGTTACATCGCCTGGGCGGTCGCTACGGATTATTTCGATCGCGAAGGCGCCACGGGGATGGCCGTGATCTTCATCGAAGCGCCGCTGGGCGGACTGCTGATCGGCGGCATAGCGGCGCTGGTCACGTCGAGGATTTTGCGGAAGCGCCAGCAATCGTGACGCATGGCGTGGCGCGCGCCTCGAACACCTATTGCGCTTCGCACCTCTTCAAAGAACCCTCCTCAAAAACTTCTGGCCACCGTCAGCCGCACCGCGAGCGGCTCCATCGGGTGCAGCACGTAATCCATCACGCCGTTCTGGCAGACCGCGGCCGGCACGGTCCGCACCGGAAAGCACATCGAACAGGCTGTCGGTCTTGAGCAGCGAGCCGTAGGCGTATTCGGCCTGCGCGGTCTTGGTATTCAGAAGGTTCAGGCCGTCGAGCTGGATGCGCCAGCCGTTGTCGAACCGATAGCCGACTTGTCCGTTGAACACACTGAGCGGCGGCGAGCGGAACGCGCCGTCCTCGGTCAGCGGCCGCGTGCTGATGTAACGCCAGCGCAGCGAACCGAACCAGCCGGTCTCCTCGCCGAGCGTGACGCCGGCCGACGCCACCATCCACGGCGCGTTGTAGACGAAATTGCCCGGCGCATTGCCGATCTGCGCCTGCGGAAACCCGGCGAGCGATTGATAGATCGCTTCCTGCGCGGAGTCGTAGCCGAGGAAGCGGGCGCGCGTCAGCGCCAGGTCGGCGTCGACATGCAGCCATGACACCGGACGATAGTCGTTGGTGAACTCGATGCCGGTGCGCTGGCTCGGCCGCCCGGGCGAGGTCGCGCCGGTATCGCCGTCGAAGAACAATTCCGACTGCTGGTGCAGATAGAACACGCTGACCGAGCTATCGAGCCCCGGAATGATTTTGGTGCGCACGCCGACCTCGCCGCCGCGCGAGCGCACCAGAAACGGCACCGCGCCCTCCGGCGTCGACGGATCGCCGGGCGTTTCGGTGATCGTCGTCGAACGCGCGTCGTTGCTGTGATAGCCCATGCCGGCGCCGACGAAGAATTCGGTGTTGTAGAACGGGCCGAACACCATGCGGAATTTCGGACTGCCGATCGCGGCCTGGCTGCTGCCGGAATTGGCCGATTGCAGTTCGGAATTCACCGACGCCGAAAAATAATCGCCGCGCCAGCCGGCCGTGGTCCGGAACCAGTCGGTCCAGTGCACCGTGTTTTCGGTGTAGATGCCGGCGTTGCCCTCATCGACGTGATCGAGAAGGATGTTCGACAGCAACTGGCGCTGGAACGTGTTGGTCAGGCCGGTATCGATATCGTCGTAGCGCGACTGGATGCCGAACACGGTTTCCGTCGGTCGGCCGAACAGCGTGCCGTCGATCGTGCGCGAGGCGCCGCCGCCGCCGTAGAAGCGCGCGTCATGCTGATGGAATTGATCGCCCTGCACCGGATTGGTGAGGAACCAGGTGTAGTTGTTGAACAGGTTCATGTCGTATTTGGCGGCATAGGCATTGGCCTTCCACGAACCCGCCGCATCGCTTTGCGCCACGCGGCCCGACAGCGAGAAGCGGTCGGTATCGCCGCCATCGCTCGGGTCGAGTTCGCCGAACGGACTGATCAGGCCGGAGGTGATGGCGCGCAGCGGTATCTGATCGCTCGACGTCCATTTGTTGGAATAGGCCAGCGCTGTCAGCGAAACGCCGTCGGTGGCGGTGCCCTGGCTGTAGCGCAGCAGGCCGCTGACCTTGCGCATGTCGTCGGGCGTGACCCACGGGCCGTCGTAGGTGTTGACCTCGGCGGCATAGAGCAGATTGCCGCCGTTGAGCCGAGTCGAGCCCATGCCGAACAGCCGCAGATAGTCGAAGCTGCCGTAGGTCGCCTCGACCACATTCTTGTCGACGCTGTCACGCAGATTGACGAACAGCGAACCGGCGGTGGCGAAATCGCCGACGTCGGCAAAGTACGGCCCTTTGCGGATGGCGAGGCTGTCGACAGCCTCCGGCAGCAGCCAGTTCATGTCGGCATAGCCCTGGCCGTGCGCGTGCGTCGGCAGGTTGATCGGCATGTCGTCGACGAAGATCGCCAGATCGATGCCGTGATCGAGATTGTAGCCGCGCAGGTAATACTGGTTCGCCTTGCCGGCGTCGGCATGCATGACCACGGCGAGGCCCGGTGCGGCTTCCAGCACCTCCCCCGGCCGCGTCACCGGACGCGCATTGAGATCCTGCCCGGTTACCGTCATCTGGCTTGCCGCCGACGGCGCAATCGCCGGTCCGCCAGCCACGTTGGGTGCGCCGGTCGCGTAGGGCGATGGCGCGACCGGCACCACGCGTGCGGCTGCGGGTGACGGCTTCGTCCGCACGGCGCGCGGCTTGTGGCGCTTGGCGGTGACCTCAATGCCGGGAAGCCTGGCCGGCGCCGGCGGGGTTTGCGCCAGCGCACCGCTGCCGAACGTAACCAGCGCGGCCGACACCCATAACCGCAACGCCCTTGAACTGCCCCGCGCCATCCCGGCTGGACAATGTGGCAATCAGTATGACGACGTCAATAAAACTGCATACTTCCATTTTCAAACGAGCGGATTGTTGGGTACTTATTGATAGGACTAATATCAGTAATAATGAGACAATAATTATTATTTTCTTGTGACGCCTTGCTTGACGAATCCGAAACGGGCGCTGCTATATATTGCCTTGTCACGGTCTTCCATTCCCACATCTCGTGGTGTGGAAGCTAAGAGGGAATCCGGTGCGCTGGAAACGGCAAAGCCGGGGCTGCCCCCGCAACTGTAAGCGGTGAGCATCCGTCAAGCGTGGCCACTGATGCGTCAATGCATCGGGAAGGCCGGACGGACGCAACGACCCGCGAGCCAGGAGACCTGCCGTGGCTGAAGGAACGTCCTCGGGCGGGGTGCCCCGGTGGTCGCTTGCAGCCGGAGGCGCCTGCCGCCGGATTTCCAGCAAGTAGCCGCACGGCCCCTGCCCCAACATCGCGGGGCTGCAGATGTCGCTTTCTTACGACTTCGACCGTCACGGTCACCTTGTTTCCAGAAGCACGCTGTTCAAACTGGCCGAGCCGAAGCCGGAGATGCCAAAACTGCGCGTGGTGCCTGCGCCAAGTGCGAGCGCACCCAATCGGAGCGCACCGGCTCCCACTCCTGCCCCGCTCGGCGGGCCGCTCGCGCCGCAGCCGAAACCGTCCGATCTGAAACTGGACCGTTCGCGCGACGCCCTGCTCACCGCATTCGGCAAGCAAACCCTGACCGATCGCTACCTCCTCGAAGGCGAAAGCTTTCAGGACATGTTCGCGCGTGTTGCCTGCGCTTTCGCCGACGACATCGCGCACGCTCAGCGCATCTACGATGCGATGTCCCGGCTGTGGTTCATGCCGGCGACGCCGGTTCTCTCCAACGGCGGCACCACGCGCGGCTTGCCGATCTCCTGTTTCCTGAACTCGGTATCGGATTCGTTGGAAGGCATCGTCGGCACATGGAACGAGAACGTCTGGCTCGCTTCCAACGGCGGCGGCATCGGCACCTATTGGGGCAAGGTGCGTTCGATCGGCGAAAAAGTCCGAGGCGGCGTCACCTCCGGCATCATTCCGTTCATTCATGTCATGGACGGGTTGACGCTGGCGATCAGCCAGGGCTCGCTGCGCCGCGGCTCGGCCGCTGTCTACCTCGACATCCACCATCCGGAAATCGAGGAATTTCTGGAAATCCGCAAGGCCTCCGGCGATTTCAACCGCAAGAGCCTCAACCTGCACCACGGCATCAACGTCACCGACGAGTTCATGGAGGCCGTCGGCGCCGGCACGATGTTCGCATTGCGCAGTCCGAAGAATGGCGAGGTGGTTCGCGAGGTCGATGCCCGGCAACTCTGGCAACGCATCCTCGAAAACCGTCTGCAGACTGGCGAGCCATACCTGCTGTTCATTGACACCGTGAACCGCGCTCTGCCCAAGCATCAGCGCGAGCTCGGCCTCAAGGTCACGACATCAAACCTGTGCAGCGAAATTACGCTGCCGACCGGCATCGACCATCGCGGCGAAGACCGTACCGCGGTCTGCTGCCTGTCATCGCTCAATCTCGAAACCTGGGACCTGTGGAAGGACGAGCCAGGGTTCATCGAGGACGTGATGCGCTTCCTCGATAACGTGCTCACCCATTTCATCACCGTCGCACCTGACGGCATGAAGCGCGCCAAATACGCAGCCTTGCGCGAGCGCTCGGTCGGACTCGGCGTCATGGGCTTCCATTCGTTCCTTCAGGCCAAAGGCGTTCCGCTCGAGAGCGCGGCGGCGAAGGCTTACAACCGCTCGATGTTCCGCAAAATCCGTCGCGATGCGGACGCCGCCTCGGTAGCGCTCGCCCACGAGCGAGGTCCCTGCCCCGATGCACAGGAGCGCGGGATCATGGCGCGCTTCAGCCACAAGATGTCGATCGCACCGACCGCGTCGATCAGCATCATCTGCGGCGGCACCAGCGCCTGCATCGAGCCGATCCCGGCCAATATCTATACGCACAAGACGCTGTCCGGTGCGATCCCGGTACGCAATCCGCATCTCGCCAAAGTGCTGGCGGCGAAAAACGCGGATACGCCCGAGGTCTGGCAATCAATCGTCGAACAGGAAGGCTCGGTCGCCCATCTCGCTATGCTGTCGGAACAGGAAAAGGCGACGTTCCGCACTGCGTTCGAAATCGACCAGCGGTGGATTGTCGAGCTTGCCGCGGACCGCGCACCATTCATCTGCCAGAGCCAGTCGATCAATCTTTATCTCCCGGCCAACATCGATAAATGGGACCTGCACATGTTGCACTGGACGGCATGGAAGCGCGGCGTGAAGAGCCTCTACTACTGCCGCTCAAAATCGATCTCGCGCGCCGCCTTCGCCGGCAAGCTTTCCGATAGCGATGCACCGGCGCAACAACAGGCGATCGTCCAGCGCACCGACTATGAGGAGTGTCTCGCATGTCAGTGACCGACCTCACAGCGGTCGACCCGCGCACCTTGATCGGCAAAGGCCGCGTCGGACTCCTGGATTCGACCGGCAGCTACGACGTTGACCGCTACGCGTGGGCCTATGACTTCTGGAAGCGCCAGCAGCAAACCCACTGGATGGGTGAAGAGGTCCCGCTCGGCGCCGACCTGAAGGACTGGGCGTCGGATCGCGTCACCGCCAGCGAACGCGCGTTGCTGACACAAATCTTCCGCTTCTTCACCCAATCGGACATCGAGGTCGGCGACAACTACCTCAAGCGTTACATCCCGATCTTTCAGCCGCTGACGGTGCAGATGATGATGGCCGCCTTCACCAACATGGAGACGGTTCACATCGATGCTTACGCGCTGCTTCTGAAAACACTCGGCATGCCCAAGACCGAGTTCGAAGCCTTCCGCGATTACGCGGAAATGCGAGCCAAAGCCGACTACATGCACCAGTTCGGCGTTGAAACTGTTGCCGACGTTGCCCGGACGCTGGCGATGTTCGGCGCTTTCACCGAAGGCATGGCGCTGTTCGCAAGCTTTGCGATGCTGCTCAACTTCCCTCGCCACAACAAGATGAACGGCATGGGGCAGATCGTCAGCTGGTCGGTGCGCGACGAGAGCCTGCACTGCGAAGGCGTCATCAAGCTGTTCCATGAGTGGAACCGCGAAACCGGAGCAGTGACGCGCGCGGTGCGTGACGACATCGTCGACGTGGCAAAGACGATGGTGAAACTCGAAGAGAACTTCGTTGAACTGGCTTTCGGACTAGGCGATATCGAAGGGATGAAGCCGGAGCAAATTCATTCCTATGTTCGCTATGTCGCCGACTGGCGGCTGACCCAGCTCCAGCTCACACCCGTGTTCGGCTACTTCGAAGCGGCTGAAGGCAGCTACACCCAGTTGAAGCCTCACCCGCTGCCGTGGCTGGTTGAAATTCTCAACGGCGTCGAGCACGCCAATTTCTTCGAGCAGCGCGCCACCGAATATTCCAAGGCGGCGAGTCGCGGTAGCTGGGACGGAGATAACGGCGTGTGGGCCGCGTTCACCCGATCCCAGCAGCGCGCTTCGCTCAGCGCGTAAGCGGCATGGCCTCCATACAGTATCGGGTATCAAAGTGACTGAGTATCAAATTGCCAGCCGGTCTGATGGCGTCCGGCTGGAGCGTACGCAGATCGTTGGCCTTGCCTTCTACCATGCGGTGGCAGCGCTGGCGTTCCTGCCGTGGTTCTTCAGCTGGACCGGTGTCGTGCTGGCAATGCTCGGCATCTACGTGTTCGGCGTGCTCGGCATCAACATCGGTTACCACCGCCTGCTGACGCACAGGGGTTTTACTTGCCCGAAATGGCTTGAGCGCACTTTTGCCTTCCTGGGCGTGTGCTGTCTTCAAGGAAGCCCGTCGCGCTGGGTCGCGGTCCACCGGCGTCATCACGAATATGCGGACCACCCACCCGATCCACACAGCCCGATCCGCAGTTTTCTCTGGGCGCATATCGGCTGGGTCTGCGTCAAGAACGAGGAGATGGAACGCGGCGGCCACGATCGCTATGCGAAAGACGTCCTGCGCGATCCGTTTTACACCTGGATCGAAGATCGCAAGATGTGGATCTGGATTCCATTGGCTACGGCGCCGCTATTCTTCCTTGGCGGATTGGTTGCCGGCATATTGCTCCAGTGGCCGCTGGGAGAGGCCGTACAGTTCGGCTTGAGCATCACGGTCTGGGGCGTGTTTGTGCGCACCGTTCTGCACCTGCACTTCACATGGTCGGTCAACTCGGTGACCCACATGTGGGGCTATCGCAACTACGAGACGGACGACGACAGCCGCAACAGCGCGATCATCGCCTTCATCAGCAACGGCGAAGGCTGGCACAACAACCACCACGCCGATCCGCGCTCCGCTCGCCATGGCCATTTGTGGTGGGAGATCGACGTGGCGTGGCTCACCATCTGGCTTCTGGCCGCCGTCGGGCTGGCACGCGACGTGCGGTTGCCACAACGGCGGATCGCACCTGTGAATGAGATTGATTGACGGGCAAGCGCCCTCACGCCTATGCTCGAAGCTGACGGTTCCCCCACTTGGGGATCAAAAGGGAACGCAGTGCGGGCGAGAAAACCCAATGCTGCGGCTGTCCCCGCAACTGTAAGCGGCGAATCTTCCGCCAAATGTCACTGGGTTCGGGACCCGGGAAGACGACGGAAGGTGTTGACCCGCGAGCCAGGAGACCTGCCGTCAGTGTGGTCATGCGCGAGCGCTGCCGGCCGGGGTGTGCTGGGGGTAAACGAACCAATCATCCGTATTGGATGTGCGGGACGCCAGTTCGCGGTGACGTGCCACAAGGCGTGTTACCCGAGGTGTTCCCGTGTTTTCCATATTCAACGTCAGACCGCACAGCCGCCGCTGTGCCTCGCTCGTCGCTGCGTCAATCTTCGCCGGATCGCTGTCACTCACGCCATGGATGAAGGCTGCTGCGCAGAACGCGCAGCAGGCCACATCCGATCAGTCGGCGACGTCCGACCAGGCAGCGCAACTGCCGGCGATTTCCGTCACCGCCCCGCCGCCGCGATCACGGCCGACAACCCAGGCGTCGGGTAATGCGGTCGTCGTAAGCCCGACGACGCAACCGACGCCGAGCGACCAATCGCCAAGCTCGACGACGGTCATCACCGCCGCCGACATCGAAGCGCACCACTACTCCACATTGCCAGATGCGCTCGCCACAGTGCCAGGTCTGAACGTGGTGCAGGCCGGCGGCCCGGGTGGCCTGACTTCGGTGTTCATGCGCGGCACCAATTCCAATCACGTCAAGGTACTGATCGACGGCATCGACGCGTCGGACCCGAGCAATGCGACCGCCGTATTCGACTTCGGCCAGTTGTTGACCGGCGATATCGAGCGCATCGAGATCCTGCGCGGTCCGCAAAGCGGTCTGTACGGCTCCGACGCGATCGGCGGCGTGATCTCGATCACCACCAAGGCCGGCAGCGGGCCGCCCAAGCTTACATTTTCAACGGAAGGCGGGTCGTACGGCACGACGAACGAACGCGCCAGCCTCAGCGGCTCGCAGGAAGACTTCAATTACGTCTTCAATCTGCAACACTTCCAGTCGATATCAACACCGGTGACGCCGTCGTACGACCTCCAACCGGGTGAACAGGCGCATCCGAATTTTTACAACAACTGGACCGCTTCGACGAAACTTGGAGCAAAGATCACCGACACTCTCTCGTTCAATCTTGTGAGCCGCTACACGGACTCAAATCTCCGCACCACCGGCGACAATTTTCTGCTGAATCCGGTGACCTTTGCCGAGCCGTTCCAGACCACGTCACTCGATCATCAATTCTATGGGCGCGCCGAAGCCGTCTGGTCGCCGACCGCGACGTTCAAGAATTTCTTCGGCGTGAACTATACGAATTCATGGAGCTATTCCTTCAATCCGAACATGGATACCGGCCTGCCAAACATCCCGGTGAACCCACCATTCGTCAATCTGGGCACACGGCTCGAAGAGGACTATCGCGGCGAGCTGCAAGTGGCGCCAGGACAACTGGTTCTGTTCGGTGCCCAGGACATGAATGAAACGTTCCGCACCAATTCGACGAGTTCGAGCGACCCGTTGGGCAACGCAACTTATTTCGAAACCAGCGCCGAGCGGCGCAACGACGCCGGTTGGCTCGAACTGCAAAATCAGATCACCAAACAGCTCTACCTGACCTCGAATGTGCGCTACGACGCCAACCAGAACTTTGGCGGCCATTGGACGTACCGCGTGGCGCCCGTTTATATCGTTCCGGAGACCGATACCAAGCTCAAGGCCAGCTACGGGACGGGCTTCAAAGCACCTTCGCTGTACCAGCTTTACGCAAGTTTCCCGCCTTTCTTTGTTGCCAATCCCAATTTGAAGCCGGAGGAGAGTACGGGCTACGATGTCGGGTTCGAACAGCCGATCGCAAATGGCGCCTTCCGCTTCGGCTCGACTTACTTCCGCAACGACATCAAAAACCTGATTGTCGATAATGCCGCCTTCACGACCCTGATCAATATCGGCAACACGTCGGCATTCGGCACTGAGAATTTCGCGGCCTGGCAGGTGAACAAGTACATAAACCTGCGGGCCGACTACACCTACACGGTCGCCAAAGCCAACTCGCAACCCATTTCCTGCCCCCCTTGCGCGGGACAGCAGCTTTTGCGGCGGCCGAAGAACAAGGCCTCGTTGACGGCCGAGTGGCAGGTATCGGACCGGCTGTCGTTCTCGGGCACGCTGCTTTATGTCGGCTCGTGGTGGGACGTTACCCGCCAGGGGTTCATAACGCCGGCCAGTCCGTTCTTCGCCAGCCCTCTGTATGTCAAGGCGCCGGGCTTCACGACCGTCAACCTGGCGGCGAATTACCTGCTGCGCGACGATGTGACATTGTTCGGCAAGATCGATAATCTGCTCAACAAGCAGTACGAGGATCCGCTTGGCTTCATGCGTCCCGGCTTCGGCATCTATGGCGGCGTCAAGGTCTCCTTCGGTGGCGAACCGTCGGGCGGAGCCGTGCAGCGGGCCTCGACCGCGGCAAACGGCGCCGGTCCTTCGTCGCCAAGCCTGTCGCCGCGGAGCCAGGGTGTGAATTGATGTGACGACAGAGCTCCTGGACTTTCTTGCCGAACAGGCAAGCGACAACGAGGTCGCATGGAGCCTCGGCACTTTCGGCGCCATCGCGGAGTTCGCCCGCGACGCTGACGAGCCTGTGCGGATTGTCCAGTCCGAAGCACAAGTATCAGCGGTGACCGATCGCGGCGGTTTCCGCATCGAGATTCATCCCGGCGCGAAACCTATTGCTTCGGAATCACCGACAACCGAAAGCTGGAGCCACCGCGTGGCGCTGTGCATGTCGCAAAATCTTTGTGCCATGAACATGCGCAGCGAACTGACCGAGATCGGCGCCGACCGTGATGCATTACGCGACCAGGACTACGATGCCGTTTTATTCGATCTGGGATTGGGCACATTGCAGGTGGATGCCTGCGTCCGCAGCAGCGATGCCGATGTGATCGGAGCACTTCGAGGTTGCGCGGGAAAGTCCGTATTTGCTCCCGATAGCAGAGCGATGAGGATCATTCTGGCGGCAAATCCGCACCGTGTTTTCATGAGCCGCCTCGGACGCATTGAGGTATACCAGCCAATTCCTCCCGCAAACGGCAAGAGTCCAGACGGACCTCATACCCATGTCCTGCCAAAGCTGTTGGCGCATGGCCGAACGCATTCGGCCAATGAGCCGGTGCCATCAGGTTGGGTTCCCTGCGCTCATTGTTATCCGCCGCATCCCTTGCGCGATGCCGAAGGCAAAAGACATGAATTCGAAGCCTCGCATTACCAGCGCTTTCAGGGATTGCTGGCACAATATGGCATCCCGGAACACCTCGCGCTGAAGCATCGTGTCTTCAACGCGGTGACCGCGGGCCAAGGGCCCGATACCGGAATTCCCAACGATCGCGCCGGGCGGGCCACGATCCGGATCTCTCTTCGGCAGCTGCAAGCCTTGGGAACGCGTTCCGACGCGCTTGCGGCGTGGCTAGCCGCCTTCGACCGGACCGACTTGCACAAGACCGAAGATTTATCAGAGATGGCGCACTGAAGCCCCAACAGCAGACCACCCCATTCCAGATGCTACAATCGAGCAAAGGAGATTGATCATGATCCTGAACCCTGGCCGAGTCGCCGCGTTCGCCCGGCTTGCGCCGGTCGAAACGTCTTACGCGCCGATGTTCTGCTTCGCGTTGCTGACAATCGCCTCGGCACTGGCCAGCTTTGCCTTCGCCTGCGTGACGCCGTTCGCGGCTTACGCCGTGATTGCCGCGGCCATGTTGCCGCTCCGCCCTGCACTGCTGGTTGTTACCGCCTCGTGGCTGGTGAACCAGGCAATCGGCTTCGGCTTTCTGCACTATCCGGCGGACACGAACACAATCTTGTGGGGCTTCGTCATTGGCGCTGCCGCTATTGCGGCAACTGTCGCGGCATTCGAGACACTGCATCTGATCAAAGCCGCAACACCCGTCGCCCTATGTCCCGCTCTGATCGTTTCCTATGCGGCATACGAACTCGTGTTGTTCGCGGCGACGCCGTTTCTCGGCGGCGAAGGCGCATTCACCGCTTCGATCGTTGCGCACCTCGGCCTCCTGAGTGTGCTCTGGACCACCGGGCTGGTCGCGGTCTGCGAAATTACGCGGCTCTCTCGACGCTCGTTCTCGGCGCAGATCGGACCCAACTAGAAGTCGCCGCTCGCCGGGCCGAAGTTGGGGTTCATCGTAAACATTTGATTTCGCTTCGATAAAATCGGCGCTGGGGGGCGTTTTCTGGCCTCCCGGCCAACCCGCCCCGCCCGATCGGCATTAACGGCCCCCGTCAATCTTCGTCGAATTGTAGGGTTTACCGTGCTAAAGCCCGGCCCAACAAACAGGGATTGCGCGCCCGGCTGGACCCGAACCGGCCGTGGCCTGATGGCGTTATGTCGAGCACGACCAGCAACGGACCGGATACGCGGGCGCAAACGCTTGCCGCCTCCTATGCGCGCGCCGGTTATGCGCAGCTCGATCCGCCGGTGCTGCAGCCCGCGGAGCCGTTTCTCGACCTGTCCGGCGAAGACATCCGCCGCCGCATGTTTCTGACCACCGATCCGGACGGCCGTGAACTGTGCCTGCGGCCCGACCTCACCATTCCGGTGTCGCGCGCCTATCTCGCTTCGCCCGACGCCGGAAAGCCCGCGGGGTTTTGCTATCTCGGACCGGTGTTCCGCCATCGCGACAACGCCAGTTCGGAATTCGTGCAGGCCGGCATCGAGTTGTTCGGCCGCACCGATACCGCGGCGGCCGACGCCGAAATGCTAGCGCTCGGACTTGAAGCGACGACGCACTACGGACTGACCGCCCCGGAAATCCGCATGGGCGATGTCGGATTGTTTTCGGCGTTCATCGCCGCGCTCGATCTCGCGCCGGCCTGGAAGCGGCGCCTGATCAAGGACTTCAATCGCAAGTCCTCGCTCAAGCACGATCTCGATCAGCTCACCATCGCCACCGCGAACGGCTCGCAGGAATATCAGGGCGTGCTGGCCGCGCTCGCCAATTCCGATCCGAAGGGCGCGCATCACCTGGTCACCGATCTGTTGTCGATCGCCGGCATCGCCGCAGTCGGCGGCCGCTCCGTCGCCGAAATCGCCGATCGCTTCCTCGAACAGGCGGCGCTGAACGCACCGACACGGTTGCCGCGCGAGACCCGCGCCCTGATCGAACGCTTCCTCTCGGTCGGCGGCGACCCCGACGAAGCCGCCGCCGAACTGCGCGCGCTCGCGGCCGACGCCAACATCGGGCTCGACGCGGCGCTGTCGCTCCACGAAACCCGCACCGGCTTTCTCGCCGCGCGCGGCGTCGACGTCCGCGCCATCAAATTCTCCACCGGCTTCGGCCGCGGCTTCGATTATTACACCGGCGTCGTGTTCGAGCTGCACGATCCGCGCGCCAGGGCCGCGCTGGTCGCCGGCGGCCGTTACGACGGGCTGCTGACACGGCTCGGCGCGCCCTCGCCCATTCCGGCGGTCGGTTTTGCCGCTTCGATTGAAGAGCTGGCGGCTTGCGGAGGCGCGTCATGAGCAATGCGCCGCTCCTCCTCGCCGTGCCGTCGAAAGGCCGCTTGCAGCAGAACGCCGAAGCGTTCTTTGCCCGCGCCGGGCTCGAGCTCATCAAGCCGCGCGGCGCCCGCGACTATCGCGGCGCCATCAAGGGTCTCGATGGCGTCGAGATCGCCTACCTGTCGGCCTCGGAAATCACCCAGCAGCTCGGCCAGGGCATGGTGCATTTCGGCATCACCGGCGAGGATTTGGTGCGGGAAATGATTCCGCGCTCCGAACATCGCATCGTCATGGTCACCGGGCTCGGCTTCGGCTTCGCCAACGTCGTCGTCGCCGTACCGCAGGCCTGGATCGACGTGCGCAATATGGCCGATCTCGACGACGTCGCCACCGCGTTCCGGCTCAAGCACGAACGCAAGATGCGGCTCGCGACCAAATACGCCAACCTGACGCGCAACTTCTTCGCCGAGCACGGCGTGGTCGATTATCGCATCGTCGAATCGAGCGGCGCGACCGAGGGCGCGCCGGCCGCCGGCACCGCGGAAATGATCGTCGACATCACCACGACCGGCGCGACGCTCGCCGCCAACGGCCTGAAAGTAATCGACGACGGCGTGATCCTGCGCTCGCAGGCCAATCTGGTGGCGACGCGCGCCGCCAACTGGAACGGACCGCAGCGCGAAACCGCCCGGCTGATCCTCGATCGTCTCGCCGCGCAAAAACGCGCCTCGTCCTACTGCGAGGTGCGCTCGCGCTTTGCCGGCCTCAACGACGCCATGCTCGCCGCCGCGCGGGAAAAATTCGGCGTGGTGTCGCCGTTCGGCGGCCCGACTTCGTCAGGGATGCTGACGCTGCACTGCCCGCCGGAGCAAGCGCACGCACTGGCAAATTTTCTGCGCGACAGCGGCGCCGAAGCGGTGTCGGTCGGCGCGCTGGACTATGTCTATACGCGCGACAACGCGCTGTATGCCCGGCTTGCCGCCGAGCTCGATAGCCCGCGTTAGCAGCTAAACCTCATTGCAGGACGCGGCCCGGCGAAGCAATGTAGCCGTTGGTTTCCTTCTTGAGGACGCAGCATGGGCAAGGACAGGCTCACCGCATTCAGCGACGGCGTCATCGCCATCATCATCACCATCATGGTGCTGGAGCTGAAAGTGCCGGAAGGCGACGACTGGGCCGCGCTGGCGCAGGTCGGCCCGGTGTTCGCCGCCTATGTGCTGAGCTTCGTCTATCTGGCGATCTACTGGAACAACCATCACCATCTGCTGCACACCGTCACACGCGTCGACGGGCTCATCCTGTGGGCCAACTCGCATCTGCTGTTCTGGCTGTCGCTGGTCCCGGCCTCGACCTGGTGGCTCGGCCAGCACTTTCCGGCGCCGTTGCCGACCGCGGTTTATGGCTTCACGCTGCTGATGCCGGCGATCTCGTACACGCTGCTGCAAATGGCGATCGTGCACCGCCAGGGGCCGCATTCCGTGCTGGCCAACGCGGTTGGCGGCGACTTCAAGGGCAAGGTTTCAATCGCGCTTTATGTCGCGGGCATTGCCGCCGCATTCCTTGTTCCCTGGATATCGATAGCGCTGTACGTCTTGGTCGCGGTGATGTGGCTCATTCCCGACCGGAGAATCGAGAACGTGCTGCGCGAAGGCTAGGGGGGATTCATCGTGACCTATCGACGTCTGCTTGGCGCGCTTGCAGCGCTGCTGTTGATTACGACTGCGGCGCAGGCGCAGACCTATCCAGCCGGCAAGATCACCATCATCGTCGCCTTTGCGCCCGGCGGCGTCGCCGACACGCTGGCGCGCCTGATCGGCCAGGGCCTCGGCGAACGCCTGCATCAAACCGTCGTGGCCGAAAACCGCGGCGGTGCCGGCGGCAACATCGCGGCGTCTTTTGTCGCGCGCTCCGCGCCCGACGGCTATACCCTGCTCGCCACCACGACTGCGGTCGCCGTCAACGAAACGCTGTTCGCCAACAAGGATTTCTCGGCGAAAGATTTCGCCACTGTCGCGATCGCGGCCTCGAGCCCGGAATCGCTGGTGACCGCCGGGACCAACCCTGCGAACAATCTGACCGATTTCCTGAAAGCCATGAACGGCAAGACCATCAATCTGGCGATCCCGGGCGTTGGCACCGGATCGGACATCGAGGCGGAATATTTCCTGAAATTCATTGCCAAGGCGCCGGCGCAGGTCATTCCGTTCCAGGGCGGCGCGCCGGCGATCACCGCCACCATCGGCAACCAGGTCGATTTGATGGCCTCGACGCTCGGCGGCGGCGCGGCGGCGCAGATCGCCGACGGCAAGCTTAAAGGTCTTGGCATCGCGGCGGACAAACGCGCTGCCGTGACGCCGAACGTGCCGACTTACGCCGAGCAGGGGTTTCCGGGTTTCACGGCGGCATCGTGGGTCGGGTTTTTCGCTCCGGCGAAAACGGACCCGCATGTCGTTGCTGCGCTCAACGCCGCGATCAACGAGATCGTGCAGACGCCCGATGTGCGCAAGAAGCTCGACGATATGGGCTTCGATCCGATCGCCGGCTCCCCGGAACAGGCCGAGGCGATGTTCCACGCCGAGGTCGAGAAATGGGGAAAAATGGTGACGGCGCTGGGGCTGTCGATCAAATAACGGCCGGAACCGTTCGCGCCGTCTTGCGTTGTATTTAGCTAAATTACCCATCAACGAGGACGGAGGACAGCCGTGCGCATGCTGCTTGGCATCATTATCGGCGTGTTTTTGACGATTGCCGGGGCTTACGCCTACGACGCATCGACCGGACGCGCGCCGAACGGGCTCGCGCCTGACGCGGCCAGCGGCCAGGCGCCGTTGGTGAACTGGGACGTCGTCAGCGCGAACTGGAATGGGTTCAAGGCCCGCATGAGCGAAAGCGCCGATAGCCTTGAACGCAGCCTGAGAAGGCATACCGGCTAGGTTTCACGCGGCCGGCGTTTCGCCGCGCAAAACCTGTGCGAACAGCGGCATGTCGATATTGCCGCCTGAAAGAACGAGGCCCGCGCGCTTGCCGGCGTAGCGGGCCTTCTCCTTGACCAGCGCGGCGAGCGGCGCGGCGCCGGCGCCTTCGGATAGATTGTGCGTGGTCGCATAATAAATCCGCATCGCCTCGGCGATTTCGTCTTCGCTGACGGTGACGATGCGGGCCGCGCCCTGTTTGATGATCGCGAACGCTTCCTCTTGCGGATCGCGGCAGGCCATGCCGTCCGCAAAGGTCCGCGCTGCGTTGGTCGGCGTCAGATGTCCGGCGTTGAACGAGAGCGCATAAGCCGGCGCATTCTCCGCCACCACGCCGACCACTTCGGTCTTCAGGCCGAGCAGATCGCGCACCGTGATGACGCCGCAAATGCCCGAGCCCATGCCGATCGGGACGTAAACCACGTCGAGATCGGCAAAGCCCGAAAATAGCTCGTAAGCGTAAGTCGCGACGCCCTTGACCAGATCGCGGTGAAACGACGGCACATAATGATAGCCGCGGTCCTTCTGGATTTGCGCGGCGGTCACGCGGCTTTCGTCGAAATCCTTTCCCGCCGTGACCAGCTCGGCGCCGAACGCCTGCATCGCGGCATTCTTCTCGCGTGAATTGCCTTCGGGCACGACAATCGTCACAGGAATCCTGTTGCGCGCCGCGGCGAGCGCGATCGACTGGCCGTGATTGCCGCGCGTCGCGGTGACGAGCCCCTTGAGATTGCGCTCGGCGCGGCACAGCGCGTCGACGTAAACGATCCCGCCGCGCACCTTGAAGGCGCCCACTGGCGTATGGTTCTCGTGCTTGACCACGACCGTCGCGCCGACATGTTTTGCCAACAGCGGCCAGGCGTAGGCCGGCGTCGGCGGCACGATCGGGCGGATCGCCGCCGCGGCATCTTTCAGTTCGTCGAGTGAGAACAGCGGCATATGTCTATATGGACTGGATCTATTCGGACCGGGAGCGAAACACCACAAAATGCGATAGCGAGAAATTGACGACGAAGCTTGTCAGAATGGCGGCCGCCTTGGCGAGCCATACCGGCAACAAGAGGACTTGCGCCGCGAACAGGAGCGTCGCGGTATTGGTGAACAGACCCGCGATCCCGGACCCGACGAATGTCAGGTACGGCCGCCAGCGCAGCTTGCGCCCGGACTCGGCGGCGAACGTGATTTTCGAGTTCATGATGTAGGAGCCGGTGACCGCAACCGACCATGAGATGATGTTGGCGATCACCAGCGTCGCCGTCGTGGCGCTGCCACACTGGCAGAAATCCGACAGCGACCCCGCCGCGGCGAGCCCCGACTGCGATCCGTTCAGCGCTGCCCGCGCCAGCAGAAATACGCCGTAATCGACCAGCGTATTGACCACGCCGATCATGGCGAAAGTCAACGCCTTGGCGCTCAGGCCGTGGCTGCCCAGCCCCGTGCTGCCAAGGGCACTACGGAGCCAATTGCGCGCCGAATCGAAGCGGGACGGGCTGGTCATTGCGGCTTCCGCATACACAAGAGACGCCGATTACGCTATAGAACGGAAAGCAAAGAGACCAATGTGATGAGCCCTGCGGGCGACCAAACAATGACACGGGTGCGCGACGGGCAGTCCGCCGCCAAGGCCGGACTGTCGATCATCGTGCCGCTTTACAACGAGGCGGCATCCCTGCCGTCCCTGCATCCGCGCCTGATCGAGATCGCACGCAAGCTCGCTGCCGGCCGTTCGCTCGCCTGCGAAATCGTCTATGTCGATGACGGCAGTGCCGACAACACACTGTCGATCGCGCGGGCATTGCCGGCGACCGGGCTCGATATCCAGGTGGTGGCGCTGTCGCGCAACTTTGGCAAGGAAGCGGCGCTGCTCGCCGGCCTCGACCTCGCCCGCCTTGGCGCCGTGCTGTTCATGGATGCCGACGGCCAGCACCCGCCGGCGCTGGTCGAAACCCTGGTCGGCTACTGGCTCGATGAAGGCTACGACGTCGTCTACACCGCGAAGGCGAGCCGCTCGGGCGAGTCCCTGGCAAAACGCATCGCGATCAAATCGTTTTACAAGCTGCTCAATTCCGACGGGCGCGTGACCATTCCGGAAAATGCCGGCGACTTCCGGCTGCTGTCGCCGCGCGCGGCAAAGGCGCTGCGGCAGATGCCGGAACGCAACCGGTTTTTCAAGGGACTGGCGACCTGGATCGGCTTTCGCCAGAAGCGCATCGACTATGAACCGGCGCCGCGCACCGACGGCAAGAGCTCGTGGGGCCTGCGCTCGCTAATCGGACTGTCGCTTGACGGCCTGACCGCGTTCTCGGTCGCGCCGCTGCGCATCGCCACCGTGCTCGGGATGATCTTCGCATTGATCGCGCTGATCTATGGCGGCGATATCGTTTATGAGACGCTGGTGCACGGCGCCAGCGTGCCGGGCTATCCGTCGGTATTCGTCGGCGTCATGGTGCTCGGCGCCGTGCAGCTCATCATGCTCGGCGTGCTCGGCGAATATATCGGCAAGGTGCTCTACGAGATCAAAGCGCGCCCGGTCTATTTCATCGCCGAGCATGATGTGAAATCGCGCGACGACGCTTCCGAATCCGGCGCCCGCACTGCTGCCGAATGAGCGCACGACGCATTACGCTGTGCGCCGACGATTACGGCATTTCGCCCGCGGTGAGCGGCGCGATCCGCGATCTGATTGCCCGCGGCCGCATCAACGCCACATCGGTGATGACGGCGGCGCCGGGTTTCAATCAGGACGAGGCGCAAGCACTGCTCGCCGCCGCACAGCGCGGCGGTGCGATCGGCCTACAAATCGGCCTGCACGTGACGCTGACCGCACCGTTCCGTCCGCTGTCGGGAAACTTCGCACCGCTGACCGACGGCGCGTTCCCTGCCCTGCCACTGATGCTGCTGCGCGCGCAGTTGCGTCTGTTGCAACCGGATCTGCTGGCGGCGGAAATCGCGCGCCAGTTCGAGGTATTCCGGCGCGCTTTTAGCCGGCCGCCGGACTTCGTCGACGGCCACCAGCACGTTCACATCTTTCCGCAGGTGCGCGACGCGTTCCTGCGTGTCGCCAAGGACGCCGCGCCGAACGCCTGGCTGCGGCAGTGCGGTTTGCCGGAGAGCCGAAGCGAATCCGCCGATCTGAAAGCCGTGCTGCTCGGCTGGTACAGCCGCCGCTTTCGCAAGCTGGCGCAGGCTTGCGGCATGCCGACCAATCCCGCGTTCGCCGGCACCTATGCGTACCGCCCGGATGCGGACTTCGCGGCGCTGTTCCCGGCATTTCTCGACGGCATGCCGGACGGCGGCCTGATTATGTGCCATCCGGGCAAGGTCGACGCCGCACTCGAGCGGCTCGATCCGCTCACCACGTTGCGCGAGCGTGAGTACGATTATTTCTCGGGTGATGCCTTCCCGCGCCTGCTGGCGGAAAGAAGCGTCACACTCGTTTAAATCCGCCGCTCATTCCCGCGGAAGCGGGAATCCAGTTCAACGGCCAAGGGCGGTTCTGCACTGGGTCCCCGCTGGAGTTTATCCCCGACTAGATCGGGGACGGGGACGAGCGGAAGAAGAATTCACATCACCACGACTTTGGCGCCGACCTGCACGCGGCCGTACAGATCGATGACATCGGCATTGCGCAGGCGGATGCAGCCCGACGACACGTCGCCGCCGATGGTCCACGGTTCATTAGAGCCGTGAATGCGGTAAAGCGTGGAGCCGAGATACATCGCGCGCGCGCCAAGCGGATTTTCCGGACCGCCGGCCATGTAGCGCGGCAGGTCGGGCCGGCGCTGCAACATCTCGGGCGGCGGCACCCAGTCCGGCCATTCTTTTTTCGCCGTAATCGATTTGATGCCCTTCCAGGTGAAGCCGGGCTTGCCGACGCCGATGCCGTATCGCATCGCCTTGCCGTTCTGCTCCACGAGATACAGGAAGTGATGCGGCGTATCGATCACGACGGTGCCCGCCGCTTCGGAGCTGCTGTAATCGACAACCTGCCGGTCGAATTTCGGATCGACCGCCGGATGCTCCATGTCGCCGCTGCTCGACGGCGCGAACGACACCGGCGCCGAAGCGACCGGCGCGACCGCCGGCTGTTGCACCGGCGGCAGCGGTTCGTAACCGACTTCCGGCATCGGGATCAGCCGGGTGTAGTCGAAGCCGGGAGCGGCACCTGCGGGCGCCGCGGCGCGCGTTGCGCGGCAGGCGCGGCGAAGGCCGACTCGGTCTGCGGGCCGGCCGACTCGGCAGCGGCGGCACTGGCAAGCTGCTGCGGCGTCGAATCGTCATCACGCGCTTGCGGCGCGGACTGCGGCTGCGCGGATCGTCCCGCATAGCCCGGATAGTGCGGCTCCGGCTGATAGGGCCGCGGCACCGCGGGCTCCCGCGCCACGCCGGCGAAGATCATCTGGATAAAGCCGCCGGTGCCGTTTGCCGGGGCGCCGGCTTGGGCGCCAATCTGGGCGCGGTCGTCCGGTCTGGGCGAAGGCCGGGGCAAGAGAACACCCGCCGTAGAGCGCGCTCGTCGCGAGCGCGAAGCTGCAGATACGCCTCATTGCTTTACTCTGTACGCTGACACACCACACGCGGCCGCCCGGCAAAGACACACCGCCAGCCCGCATGATGAATTGAAACTTAAAACTCGACTGTTTGGTAAATTTTTCCGGCGCACGCCCCGCGGGGGCGCTCTTTGCACATCGTTCATCAAGTTACGGTTTATATTGGATGAAGGGCGGCGGCTCATGGTTAACGCCGCCTCGCCGCGGCACCGGAAAGTCGTGAACGCGGTATTAAGTGTGTCTGCGTACTGTCCCTTTTTGTACAGGTCCCGCAACAATGGCCGAGCCGCGCAAAGTTTTCCGGATCGAAAAAACGGGCGCGCTGCGGCCGCGCGACACCGTTGCCGAGGTTGAGGCGCCGCTGCGCCACGCCGAACTGATGAACGAGATCGCCGCGCTGCGCGCCATGGTGACGGCGGCGGCGATGCACCGGTCCGGCCAGATCGAAACGGTATCGGCCGCCGACAACGACCGGCTCACGTCCGAGCTCAGCCTTATCGTCGGCGCTATCGACGGCAGCGCCATCAAGGCCACCGGCGCCGCACTGCCGGCCGACGCGCCGCCGATCACGCGGATCACCTACGAGCTCTCGGAAGTCGCCAACAGCACCGAACAGGCGACGCAAAACGTTCTCGCCGCCGCCGAAAAGATCGACCAGGTGGCGAAGAACCTGTCCGCGACACTCGGCGGCAAATTCGAGCAGGGCCTGGTGCAGGATATCCAGGACTACATCATCCGCATCTTCGAGGCCTGCAATTTCCAGGACCTCGCCGGGCAGCGCATCAGCAAGGTGCTGTCGATCCTCGATTTCGTCGAGGATCATGTCGCGCGCGTGCTGGAAGATATCGCCCGGGATTCCGCGGCGGCGCGGCGGGACGGCTCGCAATATCTGCACGGGCCGCGGCTCGACAGCGATTCCGGCCATATCGACCAGGCCGAAATCGACAAGATGTTCGGCACCTAGAGCATGATCCGGAAAAGTGATACGGTTTTCCGAAAAGATCATGCTCCACTAAGACAATTAGGCGCCGCCGAAACCCGGCAGAATGGTACGGCTTATTGCGGCTTGATCGGCTTGCCGCCGGCAGCATGCGGGGCCGGACGCGGCGCGGCGCCCTCCGCTGCACAGCGCACATAGACCCCGACGCCGTAACGGCCGGCGACTTCCGGGTCCATCCAACGCAGCACCATGGTGCGGCCGTCGAACGACACGATCTCACGATCCTGCGGGCCGCCGGCATCGCCGGGCGGTCCGAGATAGTTCTTGCCGCCGGGCGCGCCCTTGAGCGCCAGTTCCTGCAACTCGGCGCTGTCGGCGAGATACATCATCACGCCGCCGCTCGGACCGCGGTTGATGATGACGGGCTGGCCGCATTGCGCGCGGGCGGCCGACGTGGTGCGGGCGAGGTCGGAGTCGTTGTGATAGGCGCCGTAACCCCAGCGGCCGACCAGCTCTTCGGGCCGGTACTGTGAAGGCATCGAGGGGCCCGCGGTCGGTGCAACGGCGGGAGATTCTAAGGGTCGGGGTATTGGTGCTGCAACCGGCGAGCACAATCGCCGACAAGCCGACCACGCCGGCAAGAATCCGAAATTCTCGGAGCGACGCGTTCATGAACTGCTCCCCCTCAAAATTCGACCGTTAGTCCGGGCCCTGCCTAAAGCCGTCGGCTCGCGGCCCCGCCAATGGCTCGGTTTTACCCCTCGGTTCTTTCCACTTAGTTGCAAAGTCTCCCCCGAGGATTAAGCCTTATGACGCGGATTTGGCCGGATGTTGGCCGTTTCGCCGCTTTGCGCCGCTGCGTCCCGCACCCGCCGGCGCTTTGGCCGGCGGCTGGCGCGGGTCCAGTAGCGGCGCGGATTTGTGGATGCTCAGTTCGCGCATCGCGTCGGCGTCACCGAAGAAATCCGAATCCGCGCACAGGCCGACCGAATGGATGCCGGCGATGGCGCAGATGTCGTCCATCTCATTGGCGTCCCCCGTCACGCCGATCGCCGCAACCACCTCGCCGTCGCGGTCGCGGATGAGCTGGCCGCCGCCTTCGAGAAACAGCGGATAATCGGCAAGGTTCTCGATCGATTGCATGAACTGCGGTTTCTCGTTGGCCTTCTGCAGGACCAGCTTAGACGGCCGGCCGAGCGCCAGCGACGCATAAGCCTTGCCGTAGCAGACCTCGAAACGAAGCATCGAGGCATTGTCCTGTTTCTGAAATGCTTTCACCCGTCCGCCGGCGTCGAGGACGATGGCGCTCATCGGACGGCAGCGCTCCTTTTTCGCCTTGGCGAAGGTCGCGGCAATGATCTTGTTGGCCTGGTCGAGGCTTAACGCACGCATGCTTTCGGGGTCCCCCTGGGTACCTGGAGCGTCAGTCTAGCAGCATCGCACGGCGCCGACAGAATTTCGAACGGCGGGCGGGCGGCCCTGCCCTCGATTTACTATTCCGCCGGGGCGGCGGCGCCGGCGCTGCCGCCCGGCTTGACAGTCCCGGCGGTAAACCTTATTTCCGCGCAGGCTTTGGCACTCAATTATTAAGAGTGCCAAAGCACTGAAATACCTACACTTTTCTATCAAACGCCAATGCCGCCAGATGCGGCCGAGAGGATAATCATGGCGAAGACGAAGTTCCGGCCACTGCATGACCGCGTGGTCGTCAAGCGTATCGATGCTGACGAGAAGTCCAAGGGCGGCATCATCATTCCCGATACCGCCAAGGAAAAGCCCTCCGAGGGCGAGGTTGTGGCGGTTGGCCCCGGCGGCCGCGACGAGGCGGGAAAGCTCATTCCGATTGGCGTGAAGTCCGGCGACCGCGTGCTGTTCGGCAAGTGGTCCGGCACCGAAGTGAAGCTCGACGGCGAGGAGCTCCTGATCATGAAGGAGTCCGACATCATGGGCGTGATCGCCTAAGCCGCAACGAAACATCCAGGAGAAATCTGAAATGGCTGCCAAAGACGTAAAATTTTCCGGCGACGCCCGCGACCGCATGCTGCGCGGCGTGGAGACGCTGGCCAATGCGGTGAAAGTGACCCTCGGCCCGAAGGGCCGTAACGTCGTACTCGACAAGAGCTTCGGCGCACCGCGGATCACCAAGGACGGCGTCACCGTCGCCAAGGAGATCGAGCTCGAGGACAAGTTCGAGAACATGGGCGCGCAGATGGTGCGCGAGGTCGCCTCGAAGACCAACGACGTGGCCGGCGACGGCACCACGACGGCGACGGTTCTGGCCGCCGCCATCGTGCGTGAAGGCGCCAAGGCGGTTGCCGCCGGGATGAACCCGATGGATCTCAAGCGCGGCATCGACATCGCGGTCAGCGCCGTCATCGAGGACATCAAGAAGCGTTCCAAGAAGGTCGCCTCGTCGTCGGAAGTTGCCCAGGTCGGCACCATCTCGGCGAACGGCGACAGCAATGTCGGCAAGATGATCGCGCAAGCGATGCAGAAGGTCGGCAATGAAGGCGTCATCACGGTCGAAGAGGCCAAGGCGCTCGAGACCACCGTCGACATCGTCGAGGGCATGCAGTTCGACCGCGGCTATCTCTCGCCGTACTTCATCACCAATGCCGAGAAGATGGTGGCGGAGCTCGAGGACGCTTACGTGCTGCTGCACGAGAAGAAGCTCTCCGGGCTGCAGGCGATGCTGCCGGTGCTCGAGGCGGTGGTGCAGTCGGGCAAGCCGCTGCTGATCATCGCCGAGGACATCGAAGGCGAAGCGCTGGCGACCCTCGTCGTCAACAAGCTGCGCGGCGGCCTGAAGGTCGCGGCGGTGAAGGCGCCGGGCTTCGGCGATCGCCGCAAGGCCATGCTCGAAGACATCGCCATTCTGACCGGCGGCCAGTTGATTGCCGAAGACCTCGGCATCAAGCTCGAGAGCGTGACCACCGCGATGCTCGGCCGCGCCAAGAAGATCGTGATCGAGAAGGAAAAGACCACGATCGTCGACGGCGCCGGCAAGAAGAAAGAGATCGAGGCCCGGGTCGGCCAGATCAAGGCGCAGATCGAGGAGACCACCTCGGACTACGACCGCGAGAAGCTGCAGGAGCGGCTGGCGAAGCTCGCCGGCGGCGTGGCGGTGATCAAGGTCGGCGGCGCCACCGAGATCGAGGTGAAGGAGAAGAAGGACCGTGTCGAGGACGCGCTCAACGCGACCCGCGCCGCGGTCGAGGAAGGCATCGTGCCGGGCGGCGGCGTTGCGCTGCTGCGCGCCAAGAAGGCGGTCGGCAAGCTGACCAACTCCAACCCGGACGTCCAGACCGGCATCAACATCGTGCTGAAGGCGATCGAAGCCCCGGTGCGGCAGATCGCCGAGAACTCGGGCGTCGAAGGCTCGATCGTGGTCAACAAGATCCTCGAGAACAAGTCGGAGACTTTTGGCTTCGATGCGCAGAACGAGGACTATGTCGACATGCTCGACAAGGGCATCGTCGATCCGGCCAAGGTGGTGCGCGCGGCGCTGCAGGATGCAGCCTCGATCGCAGGCCTCCTGGTCACCACGGAAGCCATGATTGCCGAACTGCCGAAGGATGCGCCGGCCATGCCGGCAATGCCTGGCGGCGGCGGTATGGGCGGTATGGGCGGCTTCTAAGCCCCATCGCTTTCAACAAAATCCTGAAGGGCGCGGAACCATCCGCGCCCTTTTGTTTTCTATCGACAGGTTCAAAGCCATCAGAGTGCACGATGTTGCAAGCCGCGCTTTTGAGCCAATCCGGACTTTTTATCGCTGTGGCCGGCGGCACGCTGGCGTACAAAGGCGATCGCTATTTTAGAAATCGGGATGCTGTCGACCGCGTTGCCGGGTCCTTGCTGATTGCCGGCCTGGCCTGCATCGGCGCCGGCCTCGGGCTCGTTTTCGGCGAGGCGTTTCCCTGAACGCGCGCCTGTTTTACGCGCGAACGTCCAAATCTTTCGGCCTCATTCGGCCGCCTGCTTGCCCGGCCGGTTGCGCGCGCTGCGCAGCGCCGGCATGACGCGCGCGGCAAACAGTTCGGTCGAGCGCAACATCTCGGCAAGGCTGAGATCGCCAAAGCAGAATTGGCCGACCAGGTAATTCGCCGGGTTGTCGTCGAACTGCCGGGCCAGGAATTCGCTGACGGTGTCGGGCGATCCGGCGATCGCCTGCCCCTGGCGGATCAAGGCGTCGTAGCTGTCGGCGCGCAGCGGCGACTGCGGCAGTGTGCCATTGAGTTCGGAGAGATAGCTGAAGCTCGCGCGCCAGCACAGATAGGCGCGCCGGGCGATTTTCAGCGCTTCGGAATCGCTGTCGGCGACGACAATGAAACGCACCACGCCCATTTTGGGCGGCGCCGCGGCGCCCTGGACCTCGGCCCAGACCTTGAGATAGCGCGCCATGATGGCGCGCGCATTGTCCGGCATGTCGTTGGTCACGACATTGAGGCCCTTGCGGGCGGCGCGCTCGGCGCTGTCCGGCGAATGTGCGCCGTACCACAGCGGCGGATGCGGCTTCTGCAACGGCGCGAATTCCATCGGCACGTTCTCGAACCGGTCGTAGCGTCCGTTCCAGGTCAGGTTTTTCGCCGTGAACGCCTTGAGGATAAGCTCGAGCCGCTCGGCATAGATCTCCTGCCGCTCCTCGGCGTTCTGCCCGTAGTAGGAAATCTCGAACGGCACCGAGCCGCGGCCGAAGCCGATTTCCAGCCGGCCGCCGCTCAAGTGGTCGAGCATGCAGATTTCCTCGAGCACGCGCAGCGGATGATGCACCGGAAGCGCGTAGACGAAGGTGCCGAACCGCAAGCGGCTGGTGCGCTGCGCGATCGCCGACAGGAACACGCTGGGCGACGGCGCCATCCCGAGCGGCGTGAAGTGATGCTCCGCGAGGTGATAGGCGTAAAAGCCGCAGCGATCGAACGCTTCGATCACTTGCAGCCGCTGCTCGTAATAGTCGCGCAACGGCAGATCGTTGCGGTCCAGATGGTCGAAAATACCGAACTGTAAGTCCACGCTGTTCAAAACCTGCCTGTGGGCCATCGCGGGGCTTTGCTTAACGCCCGGATGGCGGATTGATCGCCCCATTAAGGGTTGGCCATGCTAGTTGAGGATCGGCAACGGAACCAGCGTGTCTGGATTGCGCTTTTTCGCCCCCTCCCCACGTCCCGCTGCATCGCTTGGTGAACAATCGGCTTACGCCGGCCGGAAGTTTGCCGCCGATGCCTCAAGCCCGCGTTCACGCTGAACGCAAGTGCGGACATTCCCATTAGGCTTCCGTAACGCGCGCCGTGCATGCTGGCCCGGCTTGAAATGGTCTTTCCAACGGGAGGGCATGGCCATGCAAGATCGCAGCGCCCAGGATCCGACGAACAAGGATCCGACGAACCAGGATCGGACCGCCCAGAACTGGACCATGCAGGAGCGCCGCAAGGTTGCGCGCAACCGGTCTCTGCTTCAGGGAAAAATCCTTATCAACGACCGGCGCTCGGTGCTCGATTGCGTCGTCCGCAATCTGTCCGAAAAAGGCGCCTGTCTCCGGGTAGCGAGCCTCGCCGGCATTCCGCCGGTGTTCGAGTTGCAGATCGGCGACGAAATGTCGACGCGCCGGTGCGTTGCGATTTGGCACGGCGAAAACCGGATCGGCGTCGAATTCCGCGCCCGGGCGGCGGATCAACCCGGCGCCGACGAGGAAACCGCCGCGGCGGCGCCCGCGCGCGCCGCTTCCGCCGAGCTGGTGCGCAGCGAGTTGCTGTCGCTGCGCGCCGCGCTCTATGAGGTTCCGTTCGGCGTCGTTCTGCTCGACAACGAGTTGCGCGCCCAGTTCATCAATCGCGCCTTTCGCAAGATGTGGCGGCTGCCCGACGAAAAGGCCGACGCAAAGCCCGCCTATATCGCGCTGCTGCACCACGGCCGCGACATCCGCGCCTATGACGTTCCTGAAAGCGAATTGAAGGCCTATATCGCGGAACGCGTGGCGCGGGTCCGCGTCGGCGACCCGACGCCGGTGGATCTGCGTCAGGCCAACGGCGAAGTCATCCGGTTTCATTGTACGGCGTTGCCGAATGGCGGCCGGATGCTCAGTTACACCTACGTCACCGATATCGTCCGCAACGCCGACGAACTGCAGAATCTGCGAAATGCGCTGGACAATGTCGAACAGGGCATTTCGCTGCTCGATCCGCACCTGCGCGTCGAGTTCATGAACCGCGCCGCACGCAAAATGTGGAAGGTGTCGGACGAGATCGCCGAACGCCGGATGAACTACGCCGAGCTGGTGAACACGACGCGGTTGACCAATGCCAGCGGCGTTCCTCCGGAGGAACTCGACAAATATATCGCGGAGCGCATCACCACCGTGCGCAACGGCGACACGACGCCCGTCGACGTCATATTATCCGACGGGCGGACGGTGCGCTTGCAAAGCGCAGTGCTGCCGAACGGCGGCCGGATGCTGACCTATAGCGACGTGACCGATCTGGTGCGCGACGCCGCGGAACAGCATCATTTCGCCACCACCGACAGCATGACCGATCTGCACAATCGCCGTCACTTCCTCACGCTCGCCGCCGCCGAGTGGCAGCGCTTCCAGCGCTATCAGCGGCCGCTGTCGCTGCTGATATTCGACATCGACCACTTCAAGTTCATCAACGACAAGCTCGGCCACGAGGCCGGCGACCGCGCCATCGTCCATCTGGCCGATCTGGCCCGCCAGGACAAGCGGCCGACCGACATCGTCGCCCGCATCGGCGGCGACGAGTTCGTCATGCTGCTACCCGAAACCGACGTGCAGCGGGCCGGCGCCGTCGCCGAACGGCTGCGTCAGAAGGTGGCGCAATCGCCGGCGGGCAAACGCGGCGCCGAAATGAAGATGACGGTCAGTATCGGCGTCGCCGGCGCGACGCTGAGCATGTCCGGCACCGAGGCGTTGCTGAAGCAAGCCGACGAGGCGCTCTATCGCGCCAAATTCCTCGGCCGCAACAAGGTGAGCGTGGCGAACCAGCCGCCGGTGACGAAAGTAGCCGCGGAATAATCCGGACGCCGGAGCCGTAAACCGCAGCCGCCGCTCAATTCGTCATCAGGCGGAAGCGAAGCGTCGTGGAGCCGGACAATTCGATCAGATCGCCGTTACGCCGCCAGCTCGTCGCGCCGGCCAGCGCGGCCACCAGCGTCTGATCGAGGCTTTCGCGCTCGGGCGTACATTGCGCCGGCTGCGACGCGCCGGGAACGATAGTGATGGTGCCGTCGGTGCCGACCGTCGCCTGCGCCTGCACGCTGGTGCACCACAGATCGATCGAGGTCGCGCCGTCGTCGTCGATCTCGATCATAGGCATCCGCTTGGTGCCTTGCATCGGCGCGGCATCGAGCACGAGCTCGCTGCCGAACGGGAACTGGCCGGCCGCGGTTGCCGGTTCCGCAAGCAACGCCGAGACCATGGAACAAGCGAGCAAGACAGAGAAACGCATCGAAACCGCCTGATTGCCCGAACCAACGAAATGGGGCCGCCGAGGCGGCCCCATCACTCGTTGTCTAGGCAGCTATCAGGCTTTCGGCAGCTGCGCAATGTCCGGGAAGAACAGGTAGCAGGCGACGCCGATCAGCACGAGATAGGCCAGCAGCACGAGGGTCCAGCCGAAGTTGTGCCGGATCACCTCGCCTTCGTTGCGGACAAACTCGCTGGTCGACACGCCAACGCTCGCGGTCTGCGGCGCAATCGGCTTGCCGATCTCGGCGCCGACCGAGTTCAGGGTCGGCAGCAGCATCAGCGGGAAGCCGAGCAGTTGCCCGACCAGCGCCTGGAACTTGCCGAACATGGCGTTGGTCGAGGTGTTCGAGCCGGACAACGCCACGCCGATGAAGCCAAGCAGCGGCGCAACGACGATGAAGGCCGGGCCGATCTTGGAGAACGCACTGGCGAGCGAGCCGGCCATGCCGGAGTAATTGAACACATAGGCGAGGCCGAAGATGAAGACGCCGACAAGGCAGGCGCCCCACATCTGCGACCAGGTCTTGCGGAAGATCTCGCCGACCTGTGCCGCGCTGACACGCAGCAGCAGCGCCACGATGATCCACGATGCCAGGATCGCCGAGCCGCCGACGAACGGCTTGAAGTCGAACGCCGCGGTGATGGTGGCGTTCTCGGTCAGCGAAGACTTGGCGGCAACCGCGAGATGCAGCCAGTTGACCGCAGGCAATGGCGACCACGGTCCGGTCCACAGCACGACGACGACCACCAGAACGATGATCGGCAGCCAGCCCTGGAACACTTCGTTGACTGACATGCCGTGGCCTTCGGCCTGCTCTTCCTGCGCCGCCGTCACCGGCACGCCGCCGTAACCCAGCGTCTGCGCCGGACGCCAGACCTTGAGCAGCAGCAACAGGCAGCTAAAGCAGATGATGGCGCCGATCACGTCGGGCAGATACGGGCCGAGATAGATCGCGGTCGGCAGCTGGCCGGCGATGTAACCGAGCGAGCCGACCACGGCGAGCGGCCAGGCGCCCTTCATGCCCTGCTTGCCGCTGACCAGGTAAAGCAGGATCCATGGCGGCAGCAGCGCGAGGATCGCGACGATCTTGCCGACCGAGGCAGACAGCGCGAGCAGCGGCATGCCGGTCACCGCGGCAAGCGCAATGATCGGAGCGCCGAGCGCGCCGTAGGACACCGGAGCGTTGTTGGCGATCGCGGCGACGCGGATGGCATCAAGCGCCGGAATGCCGAGCGTGATCAGGATCGGGGCCACGAAGGCCCACGGATAACCGAAGCCGACCAGGCCTTCGAGCAGCGCGCCGAACGCCCAGGCGAACAGGATGGTCTGGACGCGCACGTCGCGGGTGCCCTGCTGCACCAGCCAGCGGCGCAGCTTTTCGAACGCACCGGTCGCAACCAGCGTATTGAACAGCATGACGCCCCAGAACGTGATCCAGTCGACGTTCCACACGCCGGTCGCCGAGCCGTAAAGGTAGGCATTGAGCCCGTCGCCGAACGGCATCTTCCAGACCCACAGGCCCAGCAGGAACGTGACGATCGAGCCGATCAGCACCGCGAGCCATGCCGACATGCGAAGCCCTGCCAGCAATGTCAGCAGCAGGACGACCGGAATAAGCGCGACCAGCCAGGTCACGAAAAGGTTCCCGGTTGGATCGAGAATTTGAGTGAACATTTGGATTATCCTTCCCAGCGTAGGACTTACGAACGGTTATTGTTGTTTCGCCGCCGGTTGGCCGGACATGCGGGCGGCCAGAATGCCCGTTTCGACACGAAGAATGCAAGATTTGCGGCTTATCAATTGGGCGAACTGCACAACGTGTGCACACGACCAATCGTCGCGGCCTACCGTTAGTTGCTGCCCACCTGCCGTTTCGGACCGGTTTATGTTATTGCACCGCACCATCGTCAATCCGGCTCGTGCGCCAAACCCGGTTCGTGCGCTTTGCCCCTTCTTGCCGGTGCGCCCCGGCATTCCCGCATTGCCCCGCGCCGATCAATTTGGAGGAATTTCGTGAAACGCTTGGCCTCGTCGTTCGCCGTCATCTGGCGGCTGTCGGTACCCTATTTCCGCTCCGAGGATCGCTGGCCTGGACGAATCCTGCTCGGCGCAGTGGTAACGATCGAGCTCGCCATTGTCGCGATCAACGTGATCCTCAACACTTGGTACAATTTTTTCTACAACACGCTGCAAGACCACGACTGGAACGGCTTCGTCCGCGCCATTCTGTATTTCTGCGCGATCGCCGGCGTGTTCACGCTGCTCGCGGTCTATCAGACCTACCTCAATCTCTGGCTGCAAATCCGCTGGCGGCGCTGGATGACGCAGACCTACTTGCGGCAGTGGCTCAATACCGCGAACCACTATCGCATGCAGCTGATCGGCGATGCGGCCGACAACCCGGACCAGCGTATCGCCGAAGACCTGCAATTGTTCACCGAGAATACGCTGTCGATCGGGCTCGGGCTGCTCAATGCCTGCGTCACGCTCGGTTCGTTCGTCATCATCCTGTGGCGGCTCTCGCAAGACGCACCGCTCGAATTATTCGGCATGAGCATTCCCGGCTATCTGGTGTGGTCGGCGCTGGTCTACGCGGTGATCGGCACGTCGCTGACGCATCTGATCGGCTGGCGGCTCATTCCGCTGAATTTCCAGAAGCAGCAATTCGAAGCCGATTTCCGTTTCAATCTGGTGCGCTCGCGCGAGAACGCGGAACAGATCGCGTCGCTGCATGGCGAAGCCGCCGAGCGCGAACGTCATCTGACTCGCTTTGGCCTGGTGGTCACAAACTGGATCGCCATCATGAAGCGGCAGAAGAAACTGATGTGGTTTACCCAGTGCTACGGTCAGGCCGCGGTGCTCTTTCCGTACATCATGGTGAGTCCGGTCTATTTCGCCGGCAAGATGCAGCTCGGCGGCATGATGCAGACCGCGTCTGCCTTCAGCAGCGTGCAGAATGCGTTGTCCTACTTCGTCAGGGCATATCAGTCGATTGCGGAATACCAGGCGGTTGTCGCGCGGCTTTCAGGCTTCGAAGCCGCGATCGAGGCCGGCCGTGCCGTGGCGCTGACCCAGCCGGCAATCGAAACCGTGCAGGGCGAGGGTGCGGAGGCGATCGCCGCGGAAACGCTGGCGGTGCGGCTGCCGACAGGCGAGCCGCTGATCGATGCCGGTGACCTGGTGCTGCCCGCGGGCGATCGCGTGCTGGTGACCGGCCCGTCGGGCGCCGGCAAGTCGACGCTGTTCCGCGCCATCGCCGGCATCTGGCCGTTCGGATCGGGCCGCGTCACGGTGCCGGCCGATGCCAGGGTCATGCTGTTGCCGCAGCGGCCGTACTTTCCGGTCGCGACGCTGGCCGCCGCGATCACCTATCCGTCCCGCGCCGGAACGTTTGACGACGCCCGGCTTGCCGACGTGCTGGCCGCGGTAGGACTGCCACACCTCGTGGCGCGGCTCGATGAGGAAGCGCACTGGAATCGTATGCTCTCGCTTGGCGAGCAGCAGCGGCTCGCGGCCGCACGCGCCCTGCTCCACGCACCGGACTATTTGTTGCTCGATGAGGCGACCGCCTCGCTCGACGAGGCGGCGGAAGCGCAGCTCTATCGGGTGCTGCAAGAGCGGCTCAAGGGCACCGCCATTGTCTCGATCGGCCACCGCTCGACGCTGACGGCTTTCCACCACCGCCGGGTCGACGTGATCGCCGGCCATGCAGTCAATCAGGTGCGCGACGTACCGCTCAATTCAGCGGCCGAGTGAGCGGCGGATTGACGGCCGGGTAATTCAGCGCGCCGTTGGCGCGCGGCAAAAAGAAAAGGCCGGTGGCGTTTTCGCCACCGGCCTGAACTTTGAAAGACTTCAGCCGCTTACTTCAGGTTCGAAGCGAAGTCGACAGCCGCCGAGAGTTTCGCGACGAAGGCTGCACTGCACCAGTTGGTGCCGCCGCCGCCCGGATTCTGCGCCGTCACGTTGCCCGGAGAGAAGGTCGCGTTCTGGGCGCTGGTGAAGACGTTGCACTCCGCCTTGGTCAGGTTGGTGTCGATGTAGCGCAGGTCGAGCGTCAGCACCTTCCAGGTGAAGCCGACACCAACGTCCCACGTGGCGTAGCTGGTGTACTTGACGCCATTCGCGAACTGAAAGCCGAGACCAGGAGCCGCGACGCCCGTGCCGTAGAAGCTGTCGCTGGTGCCGAGATCCCAATAGCCAAGGTCGCCGGAGATATACATGCCGACGCCATTGCCGAGCATTGTGGCCGGAGCGGTCCAAGTGACGTTGCCAGTGGTGAACCAGCCAAACGCGCCGCTGTTGAGGACGTTCGGTGAGTACCACTCTTGGATGCCGGCAGCCCAGTTGTCGTTAAACGTATAGGTCGCCTTGCCGTAGATTTCGTAGAAGCTCACGTTTTTCTTGACGACGTTGAAGGCACCGTTCGGATCAGGAACTGCACCACCGGCCGGAGCGCCGCCGCCGTTCGCAAGACAGTTGCCGACCAGGCCAGCCGTGCCGCCGAAGCATTGGCCGCCGGGATACCAGTAGTACCAAGCACCGAGATCGAGCGCGAGCTTGTCGAAGGTCGGGCGAATGCCGCCGTAGAAGTCGATTTCGGCCGCCGCGTTATTCGGGAAGCTGATGCTCTCGCCGGAGACGCCACCGTACCACTGCAGGTTCGGATTGGTGTTGTAGCGGAGCTCGAAACCAGCCGCCGTCGAGGGCTTATGGTTCGACTGCGTGACGCCGCGGAAGTTGTAGTCGTTCATCAATGCCGCGGTGACGACGAGATCCCACGGATTTGGCGCCTCCACAACCTTCGGCGGAGCCTTGACGGCCATGTCAGCGGCCATGGCGGCGGTCGACGCCAAACCCATGGCCATAGCGAGCGTGAAAGCGACTTTCTTCATGTTCAACCCCTTATGTCCCCTGTTCCCGGCTGTGCCTTTTTGGCGAGGCGGGTCCAGCACCGATTGCCGTCAACAAATCCCCGGATGACGTGGTGTGATTTTTCGAAAATAACCGTCACAGAGCCAAGTCTAAAACGACGGCATGTGCTGCCTTTTTGAGCGTTTTCGCCTTTTTCAAACAGTTTGTTAGCGACTGTTGCAGGAGAGATACACTTTTCGGCTTATAGCGCCGGTTTTTGCTCCGCCATTTCGCCTGTCGCCCCCCTGGGCTGTGGATAGTTCGGCCGCCGAGGCGGATGCGCGCGAGTCGGCAGCGGTCAGGCGTTCCTCACCTTGTCTTTTTCTGCTGCGATCTCAATTAAGTACTCGTGAGTCGATGGAGGCCGAGATCATGAAAGCAGTCGTAGACGGTCAGGTCGTTGCACAGAGCAACAGCATCGTCGATTGCAAGGGCTACCAGTATTTTCCGCCCTCGGCGGTTCGCCTGGACTGGCTGGCCAAGACCGAAAAGACCGCGGACGACCTGAAATGTCCGCATGGCGTGCAGTTTTACGACGTGGTGGTCGGCGGCAAACGGCACCCGCGCGCCGCATGGTCGTACGAATCGCCCCGTCCGGAAATGGAGGCGGTCCGCGACCTGTTCGGCTTCTGGCAGGACGTCGAAGTCGCCTAGCCGGAAGCGAAACCGTTACGCCGCGGCCTTCTTGCGATTGATCTCGAGCCGGGCGTCGACCAGCGCCACCTGGGCGTCGATCGCCGCATTGCTCAGGCCCTTCTGTCTGGCAATGAGTTGAACCAGCTTGTCGGCGCGCTCGATATTGGGCGCGCCGTTTTGCAGCGCGCGCGCCGCCGAGGCCGGCCGAGTCAGCGACTGCGCGGCGGCGGCATATTTCTCAAACGGCACGAGATCGCTCGGTTTGGCGCCGAGCTTGACGCAAAGGTCGAACACGAAATTGTAGACCGAACGCAACTCCTCGATGTTGGAATGCACCGCTTCCTGCGCGGTGCGCATGCCGTCCTTGGTGATGCAGCGATAGTTGCCGGCGAGCAGCATCGACCACTTGGCGAGCGGCACCCAGATCGAGTCGTAGGCCTTGAGCTTGACCGGCAGCTCGATCTTGCCTTCCGGCGTGTCGAAACGCGCGGCTTCGACGTCCTTTTCGAGGTTGCGGATGATCTGCGTGTCGCTGTCGTCCTCGAACTTCGCGCATTTGAAATTGGTCGGCAGCGTGACCAGCAATTCGTTGGCCTTGCCATCCGGCGGGCGGATCGCCTGCGGATCGGGGCTGTTGAGGGTGATCTTTTTCGGATCGACCGAGTCCCAGACCCGCGGATCGGTGTAAGCGGGCTCCAGCGCCTTGTAGTCGAGACCGGGGATACGTTTGACGTAAGGCAGCGGCGGCATGTTCATGATCGACATGCAGGGCACGCGCGATTTGCCGACCGCGTCGAGCAGTTCGCGAACGCCGGGCGAACGGTATTGCGGCTCCTGCATGCACAGGCCGATCAGATCGTATTGTTTCGGATCGACGCCGGTTGCCGGACCGGCGGTCACCTTGCCCGGCAGCTTGCGCAATTCCAGCAGCACCGGATCCTTGCGGCCGCGCACCGGAAGCTGGACCTTGAAGCCGTCGGCGTTGATGAGGTCGGCCTCGGCCGGGAGGCAGACAAGGTGGATGGAATGGCCGCCGAACAGAAGCTTTGATGCCAGGAGCGAGCCGTAAGACGCACCCATCAGCAGGATATTGTAGGTCGGCATTGCGCACCTCCCGGAAGCGAGTGGCCGGCTGCTGCCGGCATCGGATCGGCGACGCCTCGCCGTCCATCCTTATGGTCCGCCAATGCTATTGGCCCGCCCGGACCTATGCAATGCACCTGCAACGCGCCCCGGAGCAAACAGGTTCCGGCGCACGAATAACGCGACGCCCAGCGCGAAAGCTGGACGCCGCGTTACGCCGAGAGGCGCGGAGCTGGCTAGGTGCTGCCGCCGCCGAAACCTGAAGCCGGCGGCGTCCATGACGGCGCCGGGGCCGGAGCAGGCTCGGGTGCCGGAGCTGGCGCGGGTGCCGGGGCCGGGGCCGGAGCCGCCATCGCCGGTGCGGACTTCTTCGGCGCCGCCCGTTTCGGCGCAGCCCGTTTCAGCGCAGTCTTGCGCTTCGGCGCCGCCTTCTTTGCTTTCTTGGCAGATTTCTTGGCTGATTTCTTGGCCGGTTTTCGCTTCGCGGCCCTCAGCAGCTTTTTCTTGCGCGCCGGAGCTGCCTTTTTCTTTTTCGCGGACTTCCGTTTCGACTTTGCTTTCTTCGCCATGATCGCCTCCCGATCTGTCTACCGAACTGACGTTGGGTCCCGGCTCACTATCAACGACCGAATCTGCGCAGCGCGGCCGGACATGGACCGCCCGTGGCCCAATCGATCAACTCGACCGTATGAACGATTGGAAGGTCGGTGCCTGTCGCGATCTGCGTGATGCAGCCGATATTGCCTGCTGCGATCACATCAGGCCGCACGCTTTCAATGCTCTCGACTTTACGCTCGCACAGCCGCGTTGCAATGGCGGGCTGAAGAATATTGTAGGTGCCGGCGGAGCCGCAGCACAAATGTCCGTCGGGCACGTCCTTCACGGCAAAGCCAAGCTTGCCGAGGAGTTCCTTCGGCTGGCTGCGAACGCGCTGGCCGTGCTGGAGCGAGCAGGCCGAATGGTAAGCGACGGCAAGCTCCGGAACGCCTGGCTTCGGCGCCAGCGGCAAGGTGGCAAGAAACTCCGTTATGTCTTTGGCCAGGCTCGATATATGCGCAGCCTTTTCGGCGTAGGCGGGATCGGTGCGGAGCATGAATCCGTAGTCTTTCACCGTGGTGCCGCAGCCCGACGTATTGACGATGATGGCGTCGAGATTTTCGAGCGCGCTCCAGGCATCGATATTGGCGCGGGCCTGCACCAGCGCTTCGTTGTCGCATCCCATGTGATGAACCAGCGAACCGCAACAGCCGGCGCCCTCCGGCATCACCACCTCATAACCCTGGCGCGTCAGCACACCGATCGTCGCGGCGTTGATCTGCGGCGCGATCAAGTCGTTGATGCAGCCGGCAAGCAGGGCGACACGGCCTTTCCGCGTACCGCCCGCCGGAATGACCTGCGCGGCTCGCGGCCGATGCGGCGGACGCCACGGCGCGAGGCGGAGCATCGCGGCGAGGCGCTTGAGACCCAAAGCATCGATCAGCGGCGCGAACGGCTTGCCGAGCAGCGCGGCAAACAGCGCCGGCCGGAAACGCCGCGGATACGGCATCAGCCAAGCCAGCATCGCCCGCACCAAACGATCGGCAAACGGTCGCCGGTAGGTCTCCTCGATATGGGCGCGGGCGTGATCGACCAGATGCATGTAGTGCACGCCCGACGGACACGTCGTCATGCAGGCGAGACAGGACAGGCAACGGTCGATGTGCAGGGTGACATCCGCGGTCGCGGCGCGGCCATGCTCCAGCATCTCCTTGATGAGATAGATGCGCCCGCGCGGTGAATCGAGCTCGTCGCCGTCGAGCACGTAAGTCGGACAGGTCGCGGTGCAAAATCCGCAATGCACGCAGGCGCGCAGGATTTTTTCCGATGCGGCGACCTGCGGATCGGCGAGTTGGGCCAGTGTGAAATTGGTTTGCATGATCAGACGCCCGCCCACATCCGCCCGGCATTGAGCACGCCTTGCGGATCGAAGCTGTGCCGCACCCGCGCCGACAGCGCGGCGAGAGCCGGCGGCTCCGGCGTGAAGACCTCGACCGCGGCGCGCACCGCCGCCGGCGCGCGGATCAGCGTCGCATGGCCGCCGGCTGCCGCCACGGCGGCGCGAACCTGCGGTCCGTGCGCGTCGCTCGCCGCCGGCAGCGCGGCCCAGATCAGTCCGCCGGCCCAGTCGTAGAGCAGTTCGGCATCGGCCCGCGCGGCAAGCGCATGTCCGAGCGCGGCAGCGGCCGTCGGCGAAGTCGAGATGCGCCAGAGATCGCGCCCGCCCGACGGGCCGCTCGCGGCAAACGGCGTCACATCGCGGATGGCGCGCCACAGCGAACGCGATTGCGTTTCGCCAAGCGCGCCAAGCGCGCCGAACGGCGCCAAGAGCTTTTCCAGCACGGCTTTGCGGTCGGCGACCGACGGCGCCACGCCTTCCAGACGGAACATCGTCACCGCGGTTTTTGCCGCGGCAATGTCGGGGACACGCGCCGCCGCGGCCGCCGGCGCGTGCGCGGCCGCTGACACGTCGGCGAAGGACCCAGTCGCTGCGGACATCGCCTTGCGCGCCGTCGCATCGTCGAGATTGAGCACCAGCACCGAAGCCTCGGTCTCGGCGCGCGGCAGCGTCTTGACCGTCACGTCGGTCATCACCGCAAGCGTGCCCCACGAACCCGCCAAGAGCTTGCAGATATCGTACCCGGTGACGTTTTTGACGACGCGTCCGCCCGATTTGAAAATCTCGCCGTGGCCCGACACCGCATTGACGCCGAGGAAGTGGTCGCGCGCCGCGCCGGCCTTGATGCGGCGCGGGCCGGAAAGATTGGCCGCCAGCACGCCGCCGATGCTGCCCGCGCCCGCCGCGCCGCCGAGCACGACCGCATAATCCATCGGCTCGAAGGCCAGTTCCTGTTTGCTGTTCGCCACCAGCGCTTCGATCTCGGCGACCGGCGTGCCGGCTTTCGCCGACAGGACCAGCTCTTCAGGTTCGTAAAGCGTGACGCCGGAGCAGCCGGACAGATCGAGCGTCGCGTCCCATTGCGCGGCACGCCCGATCGTGCGCTTCGAGCCGCGGCCGACGACCTCGAGCGTCCGGCCGCCGGCAAGCGCCGAGCGGACCGCCTGCGCGACCTCGGCGGCATCCTGGGGTTTGAGGTGATCGTCCGGCATCGCCTTTTCCAAGAATAAACTTATGCAATATCATGAACGGGCGCGACTTTCTCTGGCACCCATCAGCGCAGTCACGAGGTGCCATCATGCAGCGCACAATCGTTGCATTGCTCATTCCGGCTACACCTGCCGCAACGTGCAGGCCTTCGGCATGGCGATGCGCGAATGCGACTGGAGTTCGAACTGACGCTCACTCCGCCGCGTTGGCCGCGGGTGAGGCCGCAAATGCCGGCATGATCTCGCGGGCGAAGCGCCGCAGTTGCGCAGCACCGCCGGCGATCGTCAGCAGCACATAGGATACGCCTGCGCTGCGGAGCGCCTCGAGCATCGTACAGATTTCGTCGGGCGTGCCGTAAAGCGCGTGCTCTTCGGTGCCGCCGGCCTTGTCGGCATAGGCCAGCACATGCGAACCGCCGCGGCGTTCTGGCGCACGCGACACGTCGACTGTCCGCCGGGTGTAAGCCGCCTGGCGCGCCAGCGCTTGCCGCTTGTCGGCCTCGTCCTTCGCGACATAAAGCTGACGCGCCACGGCAACCTGCATCGGATCAAAACCCAGCCCGTGCGCTTTGCGTTCGGCTCTGTAGATGCCGATCCGCTCGCCGATCTTTTCGGCGCCCGCGTACTGGTCGAGGATCAGATTAAAACCGCGCGCCGCGGCCCGGCGGATCGAAGTCTCGCTCGCGGCGGCGACCCACAGCGGCGGATGCGGCTTTTGCGCTGGCGGCGGCTCGACGACGATGTCCTCGAAATGCCAGAAGCCGCCGCGATGCGAGAAACGCTCGCGCGTCGTCCAGGCCCGCACCATCACCTCGACGCATTCGGCGAAACGCGCCTCGGCCTCTTCCGGCGGAATCTGGAAGCCGTTGAATTCGCTGTGCCGGTAGCCCTTGCCGATGCCGAAATCGAAACGCCCGCCGGACAGCAGGTCGAGCGTTGCCGCCTGTTCGGCAAGCAGCACCGGATTGTGCCACGGCAACACGATGACCGCGGTGCCGAGCCGTAGCGTCCGGGTCCGCATCGCCAGCGCCATCAGCAGCATCAGCGTCGCCGAGACCTGGTTCCAGCCGGTGAAATGATGCTCGACGGAAAAGCTCGAGACATAGCCGAGCGCCTCGGCCTCGACGTTGTAGTCGAGATAGTCGCGGAACCCCTGCCCGGTCTCCGGGCCGAGGTCGTGACTGCTGGCTTGCGCCGAACTGAACAGGCCGAATTTCATCAATAGACGCCTTGACCACGCGCAGAATTTACTGCCGCTTATTATACACTCTGCCTCCGCAGAGCGACTGGGTGATACCGGACCGGTGGGCGACACGCCGTGAATATCATCGACGCGTTCCTATTGCATGCGAAGCATCAGCCAACCGCACCGGCGATTTGCGCGCCTGGGCGAAAGATCGATCTCATCAGCTATGGCCGGCTCGCCGCATGCGCAAACAATATTGCGGCTCGCGCGCTTGCGAACGGGTTCAAGCGCGGTGACGTCGTCGCGATCTTTGTCGGGGATCCGATATTTCACTGGGCGCTTATCCTCGGTTTGACGCGCCTCGGCATCGTTTCGCTGTCGACGATCGACCCGATCCTCCCCGCCGAATTCCGGATCGACGCGGTTCTGACCGACACCGCTGTGCAATTCCGGAATGCTTCACGGGTCATTCAGGTCGATCCGGACTGGCTGAACGGTGAAGGCATGCCACCCGCCGCCGCACACGAAGAGAGCGGCAGTGAGCTTGCCCGCATCATTCTGACCTCCGGCACCACCGGCGACCAGAAAGCCGTGGCGATGAGCCATGATCTCATCCTGCGGCGCATCCAGACCTACGATTTCGCCTTCGGCAACCGCTTTGCGACGTGCTCGCGGTTGTTCCTCGATGTCGGCGTCGCTGCGAACAGCGGCTATCTCTGGATGATCTATATGCTGGCGCGCGGCGGCACGGTCTTTGTGCGCGGCAGCGATCCCGCGGAAACCATGCAGGCCCTGTCGTTGCATAACGTGCAGGCCATGGTCGCCTCGCCCGCGGGGATGGCGGAATTCCTCGATTACTACGAACGCTCGCCGGCGTTTCTCTGTCCGTTCGAAGTGCTGCTGTCGGTGGGCAGCAAGCTCGCGCTGTCACTCTCGGAGCGGGTGCGCAAACGGATGTGTCCGCTCGTGGTGCACGGCTACGGCGCAACCGAGGGAAATCCGGTTGCCGGCGCCTATGTCCATCAGCTCGAACACATCAAAGGCGCTGTAGGCTACATCACGCCGGGAATGATCGTCGAAGCCGCCGACGACGCAGGCCGGCCGCTGAAACCTGGCGATGAAGGCCACATCCGCTTTCGCGGCGACCGCTGCGTGTCCGGCTATTTCGGCGACCCGCCGGACACAAACCGGTTCTTCCGTGACGGATGGTTTTATCCAGGCGACACCGGTGCGGTCACCGCCAATGGCGTGCTTGTTATATCCGGGCGCAGCAAGAGCATCATCGACCTCGGCGGCGACAAGATAAATCCGGAAATCATCGAGGCCGCGCTGCTGTCCTATCCCGGCGTGGTTCATGCTGTGGCCTTCGGCCGCGCCAATGCACTCGGCATCGAGGAAATCTGGGCCGTCGTGGAATCAGCAGCGGATATCGACAGTGAACTGGTGCGTGGACATTGCGCAAAGCGGCTCAATAAAGAACTCGTCCCGGTGCGCGTATTGCGTGTAGCCCGGATGCCACGCAATGCAGGCGATAAAATCGAACGGCATCAAGCGATTGCGCTTGCTCAATCGGGCTGACGGGAGAGTTGCCGCGGCATCGCATTACACCCGAAATTACAGGAATTAATCGCCGATGTGGCATTTCTGCCATAGGCGCATGGTGCCCTCAGCAGCTAAAGTAGGACGTTGTTTGAATCGGTGACGGGGGCGTTCCGCCGATGAAATCCTTACGAACCTATTTGTTCGCGACGACCTCTTATGCGGTGCTGATCGGCAGCGCATCGGCGGCCGATATGGCGCTCAAGGCACCACCGCCACCACCCGCCGCAGTTTCAAACTGGACCGGCCCTTATGTCGGTCTTGATGCCGGCGTCGCCTTCGACCACGCGAAGTTCACCGACGTCGACCAATTCTTCTTCCTCCTGCCCGGCGGACCAAACCATACCTTCTGGACGCCAACTCGGGCCGACTTCACCGGCGGCATTCTTGCCGGCTACAACTGGCAGTTCTCGCGCTACGTGCTGGGCCTCGAAGGCGATCTGAGCGGAATCACCGGCAAGCACACTTCGGCCATTCCAAGTGGCGCTGTAGGTGGTGTCAGCGCAACCACCAAGATGGATTGGATGTCGACGGTCCGGGGTCGGGTCGGCTACCTGATCGATGACGCGACGCTCGTTTACGTTACCGGCGGCGCGGCCTTTACCCGCTTTTCGGATTCCTGGACAGCAAACGCCTTTCCACTTTTCACTTTCACCAGCAACTATTCTCGTACCGGCGGAGTTTATGGCGGCGGCGTCGAGCGAATGTTCGCACCACACTGGACGGCCCGCCTCGAAGCCCTCCATGCCGATTTCGGAACCCACGCGGGGACGGTATTTATCGGTCAGCCTTATCGCGCCCGGTTCGAACACGATACGACGACGGTGCGCGGCGCGCTGACCTATAAGTGGTAAGTGCGGCGGCCGGTTAGAGCCACCAGATCGACAATCAGAACCGCGGAATGTCCGGATGCGCGACGCGTCCGGCATGGACATGCATCTGGCCGAATTCGGCGCAGCGATGCAGCGTCGGAAACACCTTGCCCGGATTGAGCAGGCTCTTTTCGTCGAACGCGCACTTGATGCGCTGTTGCTGATCGAGGTCGATTTCCGAGAACATCACCGGCATCAGGTCGCGCTTCTCGACGCCGACGCCGTGCTCGCCGGTCAACACGCCGCCGACCTCGACGCAGAGCCTGAGAATGTCGGCGCCGAACTGTTCGGCGCGCTCGAGCTCGCCGGGATTGTTGGCATCGTAGAGGATCAGCGGATGCAGGTTGCCGTCGCCGGCGTGAAACACATTGGCGACCCGTAAGCCGTACTTCGCCGACATTTCCTGCATGCGCATCAGCACCAGCGGCAATTTCGCCCGCGGGATGGTGCCGTCCATGCAAAGATAGTCGGGCGAAATGCGGCCGACTGCGGGAAACGCCGCCTTGCGGCCGGCCCAGAACAGCAGCCGTTCGTCCTCGGAATTGGAGACCCTGCAGGTCACCGCATGGCATTCATTGGCGATCGCCTGTACCCGCTCGAGCAGGTGGTCGACCTCCGCTTTCGGTCCGTCGAGCTCGACGATCAGCAGCGCCTCGACGTCGAGCGGATAACCGGCATGGACGAACTCCTCGACGGCGTGGATCGCCGGCCGGTCCATCATCTCCATGCCGCCGGGAATGATGCCGGAGCCGATGATGCGGGCGACGCAGGCGCCGCCGTCTTCGGATTTGGTGAAGCCGATCAGCGCCGCGCGCGCGGTCTGCGGTTTTTTCAGAATGCGCACCGTGATCTCGGTCACGACGCCGAGCAGACCTTCGGAGCCGGTGATGATACCGAGCAGATCGTAGCCGCCGGAGTCGAGGTGCTTGCCGCCGAGCCGCAAAATCTCGCCGGTCATCAGCACGAATTCGCAGCCGAGCAGATTGTTGGCGGTCATGCCGTATTTCAGGCAATGCACGCCGCCGGAGTTCTCCGCGACATTGCCGCCGATCGAGCAGGCGATCTGCGATGACGGATCGGGCGCGTAATAGAACCCGGCATGCTCGACGGCCTGCGACACCGCAAGATTGGTGACGCCCGGCTCGACCACCGCGACGCGGTTCTCGAAATCGATCTCGCGGATGCGCTTGAACTTGGACAGGCCGAGCAGCACGCCGTCACCGAGCGGCAGCGCGCCGCCCGACAGCGAGGTGCCCGATCCGCGCGGCACCACCTTGATGCCCTCGCGGTGGCAATATTTCAGCACTGCGGCGACCTGCTCGGTGGTCTCCGGCAGCACCACGACCATCGGCAGCTGGCGGTACGCGGTCAGCCCATCGCTTTCATAGGGCCGCATCGCCTCCTCGGAAGCGATCACGCCCTCACCGGGCACGATGCCTTGCAGCGCGGCCACAATTTGGGCGCGGCGCGCCAGCACGGCATCATCGAACAGCGGCATCAGGACCGGCATCGAACCTCCGGGTGTCCTCGCGTTATCGCGCCGTCATTATAGCCGGAAAATACCGCTTATGGACGCGTACCGTAACGCGGTCGAACGCCGCGCGGCAGAACACCCATTTTGGCCGTTGACACGTCAGGCGCGGCCCGCTTGAACGGCTGCGGCGCGCGAGGTCGAAAGGCAAGTCGCGCCGAGGAATAAGGGAGAAAATTGCCAATGAAGTCGCTGATTTTTGCTGCCGGCGTTATCGTCGCTTCGGCGAGCGCCGCCGCGGCGCAGGACGTCGCCAAGGGCGAGAACTCGTTCCACAAATGCCTGCCCTGCCACTCCATCGGCGACGGTGCCGAGAACAAGATCGGCCCCGAACTCAACGGCCTCGACGGCCGCCATTCCGGCAGCGTCGACGGCTTCGACTATTCCGACGCCAACAAGAATTCCGGCATCGTCTGGAACGAGGCAAAGTTCAAGGAATACATCCAGGATCCGCGCGGCGTCGTCCCCGGCACCAAGATGATCTTTGCCGGCATCAAGAACCAGCAGGAAATCAACGATCTCTGGGCTTATGTCAGCCAGTACAAAGGCGACGGCGGCATCAAGGGACAGTAGCAGCGAACACGCGATCGCCACACCGAGGAGCCCCCGTCATGATCAAGGACATCGTCGTCAATTTGAGCATCGGCGAAGGCGCCGCCGGCGATTATGCGGTGTCGGTTGCGGCGGCGTTCAACGCCCATCTCACCGGCATCGCCTTTGTCTACGACCCGATCATCCCGGTATCGGGCACCGGTTACGTTCCGGCTGAGGTCGTCGACACCCAGGTCGCCGACAACCAGGCGGCCTCGAAAACCGCCGTCGAGCGGTTCACCGCAGCGGCGTCACGCGCCGGCATTGCCGTCGAGCCGATCACGCTGAACGCCAGCGTTGCCGGCTCCGGCGACCAGTTCACCCGCATCGCCCGGCGCTTCGATCTCGCCATCGTCGGACAGGCCGATCCCGAAGCGAACTCGGTCGAGGAACTGATCGCCGAAAGCGCGCTGTTCGGGTCGGGACGGCCGATGATCGTGGTGCCTTACATCCAGAAAGCGCCGTTGAAGCTCGACCGCGTCATGGTGTGCTGGGACGGCAGCCGGCCCGCGGCGCGCGCCATCGCCGATGCCATGCCGTTCCTGGAGAAAGCCGGCCGCGTGCAGGTCGTGATCGTCGGCAAGGAGCGCGGCAAGGACGACGAGATCGAGGGTGCCGATATAGGTCAGCATCTCGCCCGTCATGGGCTCAAGGTCGAAGTCAAACGCATCGACAGCGGCAATATCGACGTCGCCGACGCTTTGCTCTCGCACGCCGCCGATAGCGGCGCGGATTTGCTTGGTGATGGGCGGCTACGGCCACTCGCGGCTGCGCGAATTCGTGCTGGGCGGCGTCACCCACACCATCCTGCGTTCGATGACGGTGCCGGCGCTGCTGTCGCACTAGACTATGATCCGATCAAGTTGAATCGGACCATAGTCTAGTTGTCTTAGTGGAGCATGATCTTTTCGGAAAACCGGTATCCACTTTTCCGGATCATGCTCTAACCGGACTCAATCGTCCTTGATGGCGGTCTGCACCACAAGACCGCGCGCCCGCGCATCGGCGACGCCGAGTGCGCGCAAGGCGACAAGCGCGATCGACTGCACCGTGGCGCGCTCGCGGCCGGCGACATCGGGCGCCAGCGGTCCGATCAGCCCCTCGATCAGCAAGCCGACCAGCGCCGCCGCGGACAGCGCGGCATCCTGCTCCGGCAGGTTGGTGGCGCTCACCGCGGCCGCAATACGCGTCGCAAACGCGGCGGCAAGCGCCTGGCGAAACTCGCGGCGTATCCCGTCAAGCTCGGCGTCGATCGGTTCCGCAATCGCGGCATAGGCGAGCCGCCGGTCGCGCAGCGCGCGCACGGCAAACGTCATGATCGCTGCGGCGAGCGCCGACAGCGGCCCCGGCGCGGCATCAGCGGCGCGGATCAAAGCGCCGATCTCGCGTTCGGAAATCTCGCCGAGCAGCGCCGCGACAAGATCGGTCTTGGCCGGGAAATAGCGGTAGACCGTGCCGGCCGCGATGCCGGCACGCTGCGCCACCGGCACGATCTGCACCGCGCCCATGCCGCCTTCGCTCGCGGTGTCGCGTGCTGCGGCAATGATGGCGTCATGCCGGGCGGCGAGCCGGCGCACGACGTTTTCGGTGCGGCGATACGGCATTGGCAATTCGCCGGTGAGAATCGCTAGAACAGCGCGAAATAACTGAACCACGATTCAATTTGCGCGGCAACGCGCAGCCGTTATGTTGCCGGGAGGGAGAACATTCATGCTGGGCAAATGCATTTTTGCGGCGGCGCTCGCCGCGAGCGGCGCGCTGGCGCCGGCGTTCGCGCAAGACTATCCGACCCGCCCGATCACCATGATCATTCCGCTGGCCGTCGGCGGCTCGACCGATGTGCTCGGCCGCATCATGGCGAAAGGCATGAGCGAAGCGCTCGGACAGACGGTGGTTGTCGAGAACACGTCCGGCGCGGCGGGTGTCATCGGCGTGACCAAAGCAGAGCGCGCGACGCCCGACGGCTACACGATCCAGTGGGGCATGTGGGGCACCAACATGGCGAATGGCGCCATCTACAATCTCGACTTCGATCTGCTGAACGATCTCGATCCGATCGCGCTGGTCGCGACACAGCCGTTTTTCCTCAACGGGCGCAAGACCCTGCCGCCGAACAATCTGAAAGAGCTGGTAGCGTGGCTGAAGCTGAATGGCGACAAGGCCACGATGGGCAATTCCGGCGTCGGCTCGCCGAGCCATGTCGCCGGCATCCTGATGCAGAATGTGCTCGGCACGAAATGGCAGATGGTGTCCTACCGCAGCGCCGGGTTGGCCAATCAAGACCTTCTCGCCGGGACCATCGACATCCTGCTCGATACGCCGGCAGTGTCGCTGCCGCATGTGAAATCCGGCGATCTCAAAGCCTACGCGGTCACGTCGGAGAAGCGGCTCGCGATCGCGCCGGACATTCCGACCGCGGATGAAGCCGGTATGCCCGGTTACGCCTTCAATTTCTGGCACGCGCTGTGGGCGCCGAAGGGCACACCGAAACCGATCATCGCCAAGCTCGACGCGGCCGTGCAGAAGACGCTGGCCGATCCTGAGATACGGCAACGGCTGACCGACCTTGCCCAAGTCATCTATCCGCCGGAGATGCAGACGCCGGAAGGGCTTCACGCATTCCAGAAAGCGGAAGTCGAGAAGTGGTACCCGATCATCAAGGCTGCCGGGATCAAGCCGGAATAGCGTAGCCGGCCGTTATTGCTGCTTGTTGCCGGCCGGGACCGCCTGCATGTTTTGATTGTTGTCGGCAGGCGTCTGCGATTCCTGCTCGTGCTTTTTCGCCAGATGGTGGCCGACGATACAGCCGGTCACCGCACCGACCACGCCGTGATGAACTGCGCGTGGCCGGCGATGCCGCCGACCACTGCACCCTTGATGCAGCCTTTGGCGTCGGCCGGAGCGGCCATGCCGGCCATGGCGACGACAACGGCGAGGGCGACAGCGCAGCCGAGCAACGTCTTCATATCAACGCTCCAGTATCCAAGCTCAATGAGGGGCAGCAGAGGCAGCGACAGCCGCGCCGTTCTTCGATGCGAACCAGCAAATGGGTTGCAGCCGCGGATTTTCAACGGGCCTTGTCGGCCAGCGATTTGGCCCTGATCTTGGCGATGGTCGTCGTCGGCGTGATCGCCTCCGGGTCGATGGCAAGGCGGATGATGGCGGGCTTGCCGGAGGCCTGCGCCTGCTTGAACGCCTCCGGAAAATCCTCGGTGCGTTCGACCGAAACACCGAAGCCGCCGAAGGCGCGCGCGTAAGCCGGGAAATCCGGATTACGCAGTTCGGTCGCGGAAATGCGGCCCGGATATTCGCGCTCCTGATGCATCCGGATCGTGCCGTACATGCCGTTGTCGGCAATGATGGTGATGAAGGGCGCATCGTACTGGACGGCGGTCGCGAACTCCTGGCCGTTCATCAGAAAGTCGCCGTCGCCGGCGAGGCATATGACTGGGCGGTCGGGATATAGCCGCTTCATGCCGACGGCGGCGGGAACGCCGTAGCCCATCGAGCCCGCCGCCGGAGCAACGTGGCTGGCGTAACGGCGGAAGCGGTAGAACCGGTGAACCCATGAGGCGTAGTTGCCGGCGCCGTTGCAGAGGATGGCGTCGTCCGGCAGGTATTCGCGCAGCCACACCATCACCGCGCCGAAATTGACGCCGCCCGGCTGATCGGTCGGCTTCTCGGTCCATTCCAGATAGTCGGCATGCGCCACCTCGGCGTGGCCGCCCTTCGCGCCCCTCAGCTCCAGAGTTTCGAGCGCGGCGGCAAACGCGGTCGGCGTCGCATTGATCGCAAGGCTCGGGCTGTAGACCCGGCCAAGCTCCTCGGCTCCCGGATGCACGTGAACGAACGGCAGTTGCGGACGCGGGATATCGAGCAGCGTGTAGCTCTGCGACGGCAGTTCGCCGAGCCGCCCGCCGACCATGATGACGAGGTCCGCAGACTTGATGCGCTCGAGCAGTTTCGGATTGGGTCCGATGCCGAGGTCGCCGGCGTAGCACGGATGCAATTGGTCGAATATCGAACCGCGCCGGAACGTAGTCGCGACCGGCAGTGAATATCTCTGCGCAAAGCGGCCGATGGCGTCCGCGGCAGCCTGCGACCAGCGGCTGCCGCCAAGCAGCATGATCGGCGCGCTGGCACCGGCCAGCATTTTGGCAAATTCCGCCATCTCGTTCGGACCGGGCGAGGTTTCGACCAGCGCGAACGGCGGCGCGTCAGCCACCGCGACCCGCTCGACCAGCATGTCTTCCGGCAGCGCGACGACGACCGGACCGGGGCGGCCGTTCGCGGCGGTATAGAACGCGCGCGACACGATCTCCGGCACGCGGGCGGGATCGTCGATCTCGGTCGCCCATTTGGTCATCGAACCGAACACCGCGCGATAATCCAGCTCCTGAAACGCCTCGCGCTCGCGCATCTCGCGCCCGACCTGGCCGACGAACATCACCATCGGCGAGGAATCCTGCCGCGCGATGTGAATGCCGGCCGACGCATTGGTGGCGCCCGGACCGCGGGTGACGAAACACACGCCCGGGCGGCCGGTCACCTTGCCGACCGCCTCGGCCATCATGCAGGCGCCGCCCTCCTGCCGGCACACGGTGATCTTCAGGTCCCTGTCGTGAAAGGCGTCGAGCACGGCGAGATAGCTTTCACCGGGCACGCAGAACGCATGCTCCACGCCGTGGATGCGCAATTGATCGACCAGAACCTCAGCGGCGGTTCGCATGTTGTCCTTGGCGCGCATGAGGCCTCCCTTGGCGTTATCGTTTCCAGCCCATTCTCGTTGGGCAGAGCGTCAATGAGCCCATATCTAACGCAATGTGAGTACCGCCAATAGGGTCTGGACCGTATGAGCAGCGGCACCGAAAAGCAGGAGGAAGTATTCGCATTTCTTGCCGATCCCGCGACGTATGGAGGTGTCGGGAAGATTAAACGTGTCGACACCCATGGAGCCTCAGTCTTTCTGACCGAAAATCGCGTGCTGAAGGTCAAACGTGCGGTGAAGTTTCCATTTCTCGATTACTCGACGCTGCCGAAACGCAAGCAAGCCTGCGAGGCAGAACTGGCCGTCAACGCACCTTATGCACCGGAAATCTATCGGCGTGTCATACCAATCACCCGCGATAACAGCGGCAAGCTTGCCATCGGCGGTGAAAGCGAACCGGTCGAATGGGCCGTCGAAATGCGACGCTTCGACGAGAAGCGCACCCTCGATCGGATAACGGATGAGATCGACGATGGGCTCGCTGACAAGCTCGGCCGCAGCATTGCCGCTGCGCACGCAAAAGCCAAGCCAGCCAAAGCCGCGCCATGGATCGAAGCCATCGGCGGCTATATCGGCGAACATGCCGAAACCTTTGCCAAGTACCCCGAGATTTTTCCACGCGCAGAGAATGACGCTTTCGCGAAGAACTGTCGCGCAGCATACGATCGCGTCGTTCCTTTGCTGCGTGAGCGCGCGCGCCTTGGTCTGATCCGCCGCATTCACGGCGATTTGCACCTCGGCAATATTGTGGTGATCGACGACAAGCCGGTGCTGTTCGACGCCGTCGAATTCAGCGACATCATCGCGTCCGGCGATGTGTTCTACGATCTCGCCTTCCTGCTGATGGATCTTCTGGAGCGCGGCCTGGCGCGCCCCGCCAACATCGTGCTCAACCGTTACCTCGCCGAAACCCGCCGCGCTGAAGATCTCGACGCGCTGGCGACGCTGCCGTTCTTCCTCGCGTTGCGCGCCGCGATCCGCGCCAAGGTCACAGTAGCGCGCATGGAACGCGCGGACCGGACCAAGCGGGAAAGCATTACGAAGTCTGCACGCGGCTACTTCGCATTTGCCCGGCGCGCGATTACTCCTCCCGCTCCGCAATTCATTGCCGTCGGCGGTCTGTCCGGAACCGGCAAGTCGCGCCTGGCGCGGGACTTGGCGCCTGATATCGCGCCGATGCCCGGCGCCGTTATTGTGCGCTCCGATGTCGAGCGCAAGGCGCTGTACGGGGCGAACGAGACGGAAGAATTGCCGGCGTCGGCGTACCAGCCTGCGGCAAGCAGGAAGGTCTATGACGTTGTCGCCGAGCGCGGCAGCCGCGTCGCCTCCGCCGGCCATTCCGTTATTGCCGACGCCGTGTTCGCCCGCCCGGAAGAGCGCGAGGCGGTGGCGGGCGCCGCAAGGGCGGCGAAACGGCCGCTGCGTGGCCTGTTCCTGACGGCGGACCTCAAGGTCCGAATCGCCCGGATCGGCGGCCGTACGCGAGACGCGTCGGACGCCGATCGGTCGGTTGCCGAGGCGCAGGAAAAATATGACTTAGGCAGCCTCGATTGGGCCGAAATCGACGCCTCTGGCACGCCTGCCGATACTCTAGAGCGAGCCAAATCCGCGCTTTCGTCATAATTGTGCGCATACAAATTGCTTGATTGACGAAACCGGGGCGTCTCCACCATAAAGGCGCGTCCGCGCCCTGTTCCGGGGCGAGGCGCGGCCGAAAAGGCCCTGTCACGCAGGGTTGCCGCAAAAGACTTCATACAAGGACGTGACCATGGCGAGCAGTGCATCGACCGCAACCGGCATCGAACACCCGGAAGAGCCGTCGCGCCGCGACTTCCTTTACATCGCGACCGGCGCCGTCGGCGCGGTCGGCGTCGCAGCCACGCTGGTTCCGCTGATCGACCAGATGAACCCGGACGCCTCGACGATCGCCGCCGGCGGCCCGGTCGACGTCGACATCAGCAAGATCGCCGAGGGCTCGCAGATCGTCATCTACTGGCGGCAACGGCCGATCTTCGTGTTCCACCGCTCGAAGAAGACGCTCGACGCGCTGCAAAGCTCCCAGGACACGTCGCTGCTGTCGGATCCGAATTCCGGCGTCATGCAGCAGCCGCCCTATGCCGCCAACTGGCACCGCTCGGTGAAGCCGGAAATCAGCGTGCTGGTCGGCATCTGCACCCATCTCGGCTGCATCCCGTTGTTCTATCCGGATGCCAGCCAGACCCAGCCGGTGGCGAACTGGCCGGGCGGCTATTTCTGCCCCTGCCATGGCTCGAAATACGATGCCGCGGGCCGCGTGTTCTCCGGCGTGCCGGCGCCGTACAATCTGCCGGTGCCGTCGTATCACTTCACCAACGACACGACGATCCGGGTCGGCGAAAACCCGCCCGACGCGACTTGGGATTTCGAACTCGATCAAGCAGCTCTAAACCCATTCCGCGCGCTGACGTAGGATGAGGCTGAAGCTGCCAAAACGGCTGGGCCTGTTCCAGCTATCGCTGATCGCCATATTCATCGGCATCATTACCGGGTTTGGCGCGGTGCTGTTCCGCGCGCTGATCGGCCTGATCCATAACATCGCCTTCCTCGGCCAATTTTCGGCGGACTACAACTCCAGCATCTTCACACCGCCGAGCCCGTGGGGTCCGCTGGTCATTCTCGTGCCGGTAATCGGCGGCATGCTGGTGACCTTCCTGGTCACCAACTTCGCCCCGGAAGCGCGCGGCCACGGCGTTCCCGAAGTCATGGACGCGATCTATTACAAGGATGGCGTCATCCGTCCGATCGTCGCGGCAGTGAAGTCGCTGGCATCGGCACTGTCGATCGGCACCGGCGCCGCGGTCGGCCGTGAGGGCCCGATCATCCAGATCGGCGCCGCGATCGGCTCGACGCTCGGGCAGATCATCACGATGGCGCCGTGGCAGCGTATCACGCTGGTCGCGGCCGGCGCCGGCGCCGGCATTGCCGCCACGTTCAATACGCCGATCGGCGGCGTCATGTTCGCGATCGAACTGATGCTGCCCGAGATCAGCGCGCGCACCTTCCTGCCGGTCGCGCTGGCCACCGGAACCGCGACCTTTATCGGCCGTATCTTCTTCGGCATCCATCCGGCGTTCACGATCCCATCGGCGCTTTTGAATTCGCAGACGCCGGCAACGCTTGCCTCGCTCCTGCTATTCGCGCTGCTGGGAGCCTTGATCGGGATTGCGGCGACCGCTTTCATCCGCGGCTTGAGCTTCGCCGAAGACGCCTTCGAATACATCCGCAATCCGTATCTACGCCATGCCGTCGGCATGCTGGTACTGGGCACATTGATTTATGTGCTGATGCTGAAAGCCGGACACTATTACGTCGAAGGCGTCGGGTACTCGACGATCCAGGCCATCCTGACCGGCAACCTCGCACTGCCCGGATTGCTCGCATTGCTGTTTGCCGCAAAACTGTTTGCCACCTCAGCCAGCCTCGGCTCGGGCGCGTCCGGCGGAATTTTCTCGCCGTCGCTGTTCATGGGCGCAACGCTCGGCGGCGCGTTCGGCTCCATCGTCACCGCCATTCATCCGGCCGAGGGTATTTCCGCGACGACGTGCGCAATGATCGGCATGGCGGCGATGGTCGGCGGCGGTACCGGCGCGGCAATGACCGCCGTCACCATGATTTTCGAGATGACCCGCGACTACGATCTGGTGATGCCAAGCATCGTCGCCGTGGCACTCGCAATCGGCATTCGGCGGCTGCTGTCGCAGGAGAACATCTACACCATCAAGCTCGTCGGACGCGGCCATTTTGTACCGAAGGCGCTGCACGCCAACATGTTCCTGATCCGCCGCGCCGGCGACGTCATGGAACGCGACATCAGTCTGGTTCCGGCAGACGCCGATTTCGAGGAATTCCTGCGCGCCAACGGCTCAACCGGCGGTCTCAAGCATGTCGTGGTGACGCGCGGCCAGCGCATCGCCGGCGTTATCCGCATCAACACCGCACTGCGGCGCGGCGTCGAAGCCGCCTATGCCGGCGTCAAGATGGGTGACGTGGCGCAACGCAATTTCACACTCGCGCGCGAGAACGATATCGCTTTCGACATCGTGCAGCGGATGGCGCGGCACAATGCCGGTATGGCCATCGTCACCAGGACCGGCGGCAAGTGGCGCCCCGACGACATCGTCGGCGTCATCTCCAAGGAACATGTCGCCAACTCGGTCGCCGAAAGTATCCGTCCGTTCGGCAAACAGTGAGACAGCCTCACTCCGGTTTGAGATCGGCCGCCTTGACGACCTTCGCCCATTTCGCGGTCTCGGCCGCGATGAACGTCGCCAACCCCGCGGGCGACATCGGCGAGGCGACGCCGCCGAGCGCGGCAAGCCGCGCGGAGAATTTCGGCACCGACAGACCGGCGTTGATCTCCTTGTTGAGCCGCTCGACGATGGCGGCGGGCGTGCCCTTGGGCGCGCCGATACCGATCCAGCTCGGACCATCGTAACCGGGGACGAACTCCCCGATCGTCGGCACATCGGGCAGCGCCGCCGAACGTTCCCCCGCGGTCACGGCCAGCGCGTGAAGCTTGCCGGCGCGGATGTACTCGATGGACGAGGTGATGCCCTCGAACATCACCTGCATCTGGCCGGCGATCAGATCGACCAGCGCCGGGCCGCCGCCGTGATAGGCGACCGTCACCAGATCGACGCCGGTCATCATCTTGAACAACTCGCCCAGCATGTGGGGCGGGCTGCCGATGCCGGCGGTCGCCATGTTGATCTTGTGCGGATTGGCCTCGGCGTAGGCGATGAAATCGGGAACCGTCTGCGCGGGGAACGACGGATTGACCAGCATCACATTGGTCAGGCGCATCACGCAGGCGATCGGTGCGATGTCGCGGATGAAATTGTATTTCAGGTCGGGATAAAGCGAGGCGTTGACCGCATTCGGCGACCCGATCAGCAGCAGCGTGTACCCGTCGGGCGGCGCATTGACGACCATTTCGGTCGCGAGGTTGCTGCTGGCACCGGGATGGTTCTCGACGATGAACGACTGTCCGAGACGCTCCGCCAGCACCTGGCTGACCAGCCGGGCGGCGATGTCGGACGGTCCGGCGGCGGCGAAGCCGACGATCACGCGCACCGGACGCGACGGATAATCTTCGGCCACGGCAAAGCGTGACACCAGCGGCAGCGCGGCGGCGCCGGCGCCGAGCCGAAGGAGTTCGCGACGGGGAACCTGCATGACCGACCCCTTGCTGAATTTCACTCCGGTTTCATGCCGGCCGCCTTGACGACGGGCCACCACTTCTCGATCTCGGCTTTCTGATAGTCCCGCAGCGCCTGCGGCGTTTGCTGATCCCGCGCCGGAATGATGCAGCCTTGCGCTTCGAGCTTCTGGCGAACCGCCGGATCGGCCAACGTCTTCACCGCTGCGGCGTTGAGCTTGTCGACAATGGCTTTTGGCGTGCCGCGCGGCGCGAAGATCGCCGCCCATAGCGCAAAGTAAAATCCATGCAGGCCGGCCTCATCCATCGTTGGGATGTCCGGTGCGATGGCGATGCGGCTTTGCCACGTCATGCCGAGCGCCTTCACGGTGCCGGCGGCGACCTGCGCCTGCGCGGCGGCAATGGTGATGAACACCCCGTCGATATGGCCGGCAACCACGTCCTGCATCGCCGGCGCGGCGCCGCGATAGGCCACCAGGCCGAACTGGGTGCCGGTTTGCGAGCGGAGCAACCGGCCGAGCAGATCGGGCGGACTTCCCGGACCGGCGGTGCCGAACGCCGCCTTGTCGGGATTGGCCTTCAGCCAGGCGATGAATTCGGTGAGATTGCTGGCCGGCGTTGCTTTCTTGACCAGCAACACCATCGGCGCTTCCGGCGCCAGCACGACCGGCTCGAAATCCTTCACCACGTCGTAGTCGAGCGGATAGATCGCGGCGTTGGTGACCTGGGTGTTCCAGTTGGCCAGGAGAAGCGTATAGCCGTCAGGCGCGGCGTGCGCGACGCGGCCGGTTCCGATGGTGCCGTCGGCGCCGGTTGCATTTTCGACCACGATCGGCTGGCCGAGCGTCGCCTGCATGCCGTCGGCCAGGACGCGGCCGATGATGTCGCTCAGCGCACCGGCGGCAAACGGCACGATCATGGTGATGCGCCGCGACGGATAATCGTCTGCCGATGCGACCCGCGGCAAAGCCGGCGCCGCAACGGCGCCCGCGCCAAGGCGCAGCAATTCCCGACGCGGAAGCTTCATCGGCACTACCCGGCTGGCCCAAGGTGGCGGATTGGAAATTCAATCCGAAAGCTACACTAGCCTTTAGTTGCTCGTGCCTTCCGCCGACCATTGTGACCGCGGACGAAAAACTTTCAAGCCAGCAGCGCGGCGAGCTCCGCTACGTTTGAGCGCGCTTCCAAGGACAGCACGAAGTCGCGTGCGCGCATGGCGCGCTCATTGCCGATCACCGGTGTCGCGTTCGCCATGAATTTCGCCTCGATGGCGGCATCGCTCATCGGGTTGTCGGCGGTGCCGCTGGCGTGCGCGATGTGGATCTCTTGCCGTTTGCCGCCGATGGTGACGACGGCAAAGGCCTCGTCCTTGCGCAAAGTCTCGTCGGCGGTCGCCCTCACCTTGCGGCGCAACGCCGCGACCTGCGGATCGGCTGCCCTGGCATCGGAATATTGCGCGACGCCGGCAGCGCCGTCGATCAGGGCGACGGCTGCGGAATGAACCGTGCTGAACTTCGATTGCAGGCCGGTCGAGGGCTCGACCACTCCGGTGATCGACAGAACCAGCGGATTCACCCGCAGTTCGATCTCGCTGACCGCCGCGGGATCGACCTTCTCGCCGTTGCGCAGCGCGATCACCGCGTCGATCAGCGGATGCAACACCACACCGCACGCATAGGGCTTGTGGCCGTTGGTTTCGATCAGCCAGCTTTTTCCGAGCCCCGCCGTCAATTGCCCGGGCTCCGCGACGTCGCTGTAAATGCGCGAGAAGCCCTTTTTTCCCTCGATGATCTCCTGGGTGGAATCGAAACCGCGCTCCGCCAGCAGCGCTGCCAGCACGCCGTTCGACGCCGCCTTCCCGGCGTGAAACGACTTACCCATGGTGCCGCGGTTCTGCTGCATGCCGGCGGCCTGCGTAGCTGCAATACCCATTGCGTAAGTCAGCTTCTGCCGGTCGAGCTTGAGCAGCTTGCCGCAGGCAACACCGGCCGCGATCGAGCCGAGCGTCCCGGTGAGATGCCAGCCGCCCTTGTGATGGCCCGGCGCCGTGCGTCCGGAACGCACGCCGGCTTCGAAGCCGACGGCGTAGGCCAGCATGAAGTCTTGCCCGGTGACAGGGGCGCGCTCGGACAATGCGAACAGCGCGGCCAGCACCGGGGAGCTGGTGTGCAATACGACCCCGCCCATGTGGGTGTCGTCGTAATCGAGCACATGCCCCATCTGCCCGTTGGCAAGCGCCGCCTCGAGCAATCCGAGCCGGAGCTCGCACCCGAACACCGTCGCCTGCGGCCTGCCGGAAATATCCTGCAGTACCGACAAGAGTGTCGTGATGGTCTTGTGGCCGCTGCCGGCGAGCGCACAACCGATCCAGTCGAGCACACCGCGGCGCGCCTCGTGGACCGCCTTAGCGGATAGATCGCCATACTGCGCAGCGGCCAAATGGCCGCATAGCGTCTTGGTCAGCGTTTCGGCATCGGTTTTGAGGTTCTGATCCATAATTCCGGTTACTGCTGTTCGATGCCGGCGTCGCGAATGATTTTGGTCCAGCGCACGACGTCGGTCCTGATGCGCGCGTTGGCTTCCTCCGGCGTGCCGCCGATCTCCTCGTAGCCGAGCTTGCGGACCTGTGCATTGAAATCGGGCGATTGCAGCACACGATTGGCCTCGGCGTTGACCCTGGCGACGACCGCCTGCGGCGTTCCCGCGGGAGCCCCCAGCCCGTACCAGCCGATCACCTCGAAACCTGGCAGCGTTTCCGCGACCGTCGGCAATTTCGGCGCAAACGACGAGCGCTTCGCCGATGTCACCGCCAGCGCGCGGATCTTTCCGGCTTGCGCCAGCGGCAGGATCGTCACCGACGGACCGAACATCATCTGGATGCGGCCGCCGATCATGTCGGTCGCCGCTTCCGCAGGACCCTTGTACGGCACGTGCACAATGTCGATGCCGGCGTCGTGCTTGAGGAATTCGCCGGCCAGATGCAGCGACGAACTGACGCCGGCGGAACCGTAAGACAGCTTGCCCGGATTGGCCTTGGCGAAAGCGATCAGCTCCGCGACCGACTTCACCGGCAGATCGTTGTTCACCGCCAGCACGTAGATGCCGGAGACCGCGACGATGATGCCGGAAAAATCCTTGGCCGGATCGAACGGCAAGTTGCGGTAGAAGCCCGGCATGTAAGTCAGGCCGCTGTGGTCGAGCAGCAGCGTGTAGCCGTCCGGCGCGGCCTTTGCGACCTCATCCATGCCGATGCTGCCGCCTGCCCCGCCCCGGTTATACACGACGACCGGCTGGCCGAGCCGCTCGGCAAGCGGATTGGCGATCACGCGGGCGAGGCTGTCGACCGCACCGCCCGGCGCAAACGGCACGACGAGGCGGATCGCATGCGACGGATAATTGTCGGCCGCGGCGCCGGCGAGACCGGCTGCCAGCGCCGCGCAGAGAAAAACCAGCGTCGCGCGGACAAAAACCGCCGTCGCGTATACAAAAAATGGAATTCGCATGGTCTCCGTCCCGGCTTCCGGCCGAAACTCTATCGCCGCGCGCAGGGTTTTACATCCCGGTAATGCCGCCTATCCTTCGCCGGCCGTTCATATGGAACGTCGTTAAGTCGAGGGAGCCAGGCGCGGCTTTGAGGTGTGGGCGATGGGCGAATTTGCAATCGGACAATCGGTATTGCGGCGCGAGGACCCGCGCCTGTTGCGCGGACAGGGCCGCTATTTCGACGATCTCAACATCGCCGACCAGCTCTACGCCGCCGTCGTCCGTTCGTCCCATGCCCACGCCGACATTCGCGGCATCGACACCGGCGCGGCGCTGAAGATGCCGGGCGTCCGCGCCGTGCTCACCGGCGCGGATTATCGGGCCGACGCGCTCGGCTCCCTGCCCTCAATGGCGCCATACAAGAAACGCGACGGCAGCCCGATGTATCTGCCGCCGCGGCCGGCCATCGCCACCGGCCGGGCGTTTCATGTCGGCCATCCGGTCGCCGTTGTCGTCGCCGATACTCTCGATCGCGCCCGCGACGCGGCGGAGCAAGTTGCCGTCGATTATGCGCCGCTTCGCGCCGTGGTTTCGGCGCGCGCGGCTGCGGAAAAAGATGCGCCGCAGCTTTATGCCGACTGCCCCGGCAACGAAGCCTATTTCTATCAGGCCGGCGACAAGGCGAAGACCGACGCCACCTTTGCCGGCGCCGCCCATGTCGTCGAGCAGCGCCTCGTCATCAACCGCGTCACCGCCAATCCGATCGAGCCGCGCGGCGTCATCGGCATCTATGACGCCGGCACGCACCGCTACACGCTGCATTGCGGCTTCCAGCGGCCGTGGCTGTTTCGCAACGACATCGCCCGCACCACGCTGAAAATTCCGGAAGCCGAACTGCGGCTGGTCACCGGCGACATCGGCGGCTCCTACGGCCTGCGCGGTTCGGTCTATCCGGAAATCATCCTGATGCTGTGGGCGGCGAAGCGCGTCGGCCGGCCGGTGAAATGGACGCAGACACGGACTGAAGCCCACGTCAGCGACGACGATGCGCGCGACAATAGCGTCGATGCTTCGCTCGCCCTCGACAAGGACGGCAAATTCCTCGGCGTCCGCATCCGCAGCTACGGCAATCTCGGCGCGTTCGTCTCGTTTCGCGGCGCCATGCCGCCGGTGGTCAATATCGGCACCGTGGTCGGCACCTACACCACGCCGGCGCTGCACGTCGCGGTCTCCGGCATGCTGACCAACACGCATTGCACCTCGCCCTATCGCGGCGCCGGGCGGCCGGAAGCGTCGTACATGATCGAGCGGCTGATCGACATCGCCGCCGACGAGATGCAGATCGATCCCGCCGATTTGCGCCGCCGCAACAGCATTCCGCCGCAGGCAATGCCGTACAAGACGCCGCTGGTTTTCACTTACGACAGCGGACGCTTCGAGGAGAATATCGAGCGCACCGTCAAGCTCGCCGACTGGAGCGGCTTCGCGGCGCGGCGCAAGGAAGCGGCGAAACGCGGCATGCTGCGCGGCATCGGCATCTCCAACACCATCGAGCAAGCCGCCGATCCGACATACGAGACCGCGGAAATCCGCTTCGACCCGCTCGGCGGCATGACGCTGGTGACCGGCTCGATCTCACACGGTCAGGGCCACGCCACGATCCAGACCCAGATCCTGGTGGACCGGCTCGGCGTCGATCCGGAGCGGGTGAAGTTCATCCAGGGCGACACCGATGCGGTGGCGTTCGGCATGGGCACCGGCGGCTCGCGCTCGACGACGATGAGCGGCGGCGCCATCACGGTGGTCAGCGAAAAGATCGTCGCCAAAGGCAGGAAGCTCGCCGCGCACATCATGGAGGCCGCCGAAAGCGACGTCGAATTCAAGGACGGCACCTTCACCATCGCCGGCACCGATCGCAGCATGAAGATTCACGATGTCGCCAAGGCGGCGTTCGCGCTCGATAAGTTGCCGGCCGGCATGGAGCCCGGCCTTTACGAGACCGGCACCTATCGCGCCCACAGCGGCAATTTTCCCAATGGCTGCCACATCTGCGAGGTCGAGATCGATCCCGAGACCGGCGCCACGCACATCGTCGGCTACTGGGTGGTCGACGACGTCGGCACCGTCATCAACCCGATGCTGGTCAAGGGCCAGATCATGGGCGGCATCGCCCAGGGCATGGGGCAAGTGCTGATGGAGGACAAAGCCTATGACGATGCCGGCCAGGTGATCTCCGGCTCGTTCATGGATTACGCCATGCCGCGCGCCGAGGATTTTTGCCCGGTGGTGATCGAGGACAATCCGGTGCCGACGCCGACCAATCCGCTGGGCGTCAAGGGCGCCGGCGAAGGCGGCACCGTCGGCTCGTTGTCGGCCGGCGTGAATGCCATCGTCGATGCGCTCTCGGTATACGGCATCAGGCACGTCGATACGCCGTGCACGCCGTATCGGATATGGCAGGCGATCACGCTCGCGCGCGGCGCCAAAGCGGGCGCCGCAAGCGCAGCATAAGCACGTCGTTTAGCGTGCAACGGCTCGCGGACTAGGCCGCGCGTTTGCGCCGGGCAATGAGCTGATCGGCGACGTCGTTGAGGTCGGTGCCGACCATCTGCGGCTGCGGACCGACGTCAAGAACATCGTTGCCGACCCGCTTGATCAGCGCCGCCTCCCAGCCCGCGGCGACGGCGCCGAGCGTGTCCCAGGTGTGGCAGGCGATGAGACAGAACTGCGAGGGCTTGGCGCCAAGCTCTTTCTCGACATAGGCGTAAGCCTGCCGCGACGGCTTGTGGTGCTTCGCGCCGTCGGCGCTGAAGCGCCGTTCGAACAGCTCGACGATGCCGCCATGCTCGAGCTGGCGGGTTTGCACTTCGAGCAGATTGTCGGTCAGGCAAAACAGCCGGAACCCCGCATTGCGAAGCTTGCGCAGCGCCGCCGGGACCTCGGGGTGCGGCGGCATGGTCGAGAATTTATCCGTCAGTTCCTTCTTGTCATTGTCGTTGATCTTGATGCCGCGCGTATCCGCCAGCATCTTCATGACCGCCGCACCGATATCGGTAAACGGGACATAAACTCCAGCCACGGTCAGCGCCGCGGAATACAGGATCAAATTGGCAAACCACAAGCGCATGGCGCTGTTGTCGCCAAAGATGCGCTGGAAGATCGGTTCCATCGTTCCAAGATCGAGCAGCGTTTCGTTGACGTCGAAGACAATCAACGGAAGATCGGCCATGTTCGATTCCTTTTCGTTGCTGCCCCAAGTCCGAGTTCTCAAATACAGCCCTTCGAAATCAATCGCCTCTTGAACAGAGAACAGTCCGAAGGGCTGCGCAGCACGCTGATCCGGCGCGGACTTATATGGAAGAAGAAAGACGGCTCGGCGATGCCGCATTGTCCAGTTTGACCGCAGCCCGGCCATGCCGTGCGCGCAGGGGTGCTTTCGCGGCAGCCTTCACTCATAATGACACGCATGTCTCTCGATCTGCGGTCCTTCGCGATCGCCACCGCCGGCTTTTGCGCCTTCATCAACCTCTATTCGCCGCAGGCCTTGCTGCCTGAGCTGGCGCATGAATTTCATGTCGGCCCGAGCGAAATCTCGACGCTGATGACGGCGGGCACGCTGGCGATTGCGCTGACGGCGCCGTTCACCGGCGCGCTGGCCGATATCGTCGGCCGCAAGCGCCTGATCACGACGGCGATGTTCGTGACCTGCATTCCTACCCTGCTGACGATCTTCGTCGCCAGCGTTCCGCAGATGATCGCCTTGCGCTTCCTGCAAGGGTTGCTGCTGCCGCCGATCTTCACCGTCGCGGTGGCCTATATCGGCGACGAGTGGCCGGCGGCCGATGTGCCGCGGGTCGCCGGCATCTATATTTCCGGCACCAGTATCGGCGGATTTTGCGGACGCTTTATTCCGGGTGCACTGGCCGATCTGATCGGCTGGCGCCTGGCTTTCGGCGTGATGGCGGTGTTGACGCTGATTGCCGCGATCATCGTCGCGATGACGCTGACGCCCGAGAAACGCTTCGTCCCGTCAGGCGGTCTCGCCAACTCGCTGCGCGCCATGCGCAAGCACCTGCGCGATCCGCGGCTCTTGGCGACCTACGCCATCGGCTTCGGCGTGCTGTTCAATTTCATCGCTACCTTCACCTATATCAGCTTCCATCTGGCTGCCCCGCCCTATCTGTTTACGCCGACGCTGCTGGGCGCCCTGTTCCTGACCTATCTGGCCTCGAGCCCGCTGGTGCCGTGGGTCGGGCGCGGCATCGCCTTGTTCGGCCGCCGCCCGTTCGTGCTCGGCATCGTCGCGGTCTGGATTGTCGGCGTGTTCATGCTGCTGGCGGTACCGATCGCCGTGATCCTCACCGGGCTGACGCTGTGCGCGGTGTGCGGCATGCTGTGCCAGGCGATTTCGACCGGCTATGTCACGATGACCGCCAAGGAAGGCCGCTCGTCCGCCGTCGGTCTTTATGCGACGATGTATTATGTCGGCGGCAGCGCGGGCGCTTTTCTCGGCGGCATCGCCTGGACGCTCGGCGGCTGGGGCGGCTGCGTTGCCATGATTTTCGCCATGCAATTGATTATTGCAGCGATCGTTGCGATAGCGTGGAAATAGAGCCTTCGGGATTCACACGGGGAAACGTCATGGTGTCGGAAAGTCAGTTCGCGTTCCTGCGGTCGATCGATACGCCGACCGTCTGCAATCTGATGGAAGTGGTCGCTCCGGAGCGCCGCGGCTCATTCTATACCGTGAAGCACCTGCACTGCCCGTTTCCGCATCTGCCGCCGATGGTCGGTTTTGCCAAGACGGTGACCATGCGCGCCCGCGACAAGGTCGGCGGGCCGAGCTACATGGCCAAACGCATGGACTATCTCGATTACGTCGCCGCGGCGCCGCAGCCGGGCATCGCCGTGATCGAGGACCTCGACGATCCCGCCGGCTACGGCGCGTTCTGGGGCGAGGTGCAGACCAACATCCACCAGGCGCTGGGCTGCCTCGGCACCATCACCAACGGCTCGATCCGCGACATCCCGCAGATCGCCGAGGGTTTCCAGATGCTGGCCGGCTCGCTCAGCCCGTCACACGCCTATGTGCACGTCGAGGACTTCGGCATCCCCGTCACCATTCACGGCATGGCGGTGAAAAGCGGCGACCTGATCCACGCTGACCAGCACGGCGCCATCGTCGTGCCGGTCGAGACCATCGACGGCATGAAGGCCGCCGCCGAAAAGCTCGCCGCAACCGAGGCGAAGATCATCGCCGCGGCAAAATCCGGCAAAGGCGTCGAGGCGATCAAGGCGGCGATGCAGGGTTAGCGGTTCGCGCTCGGATGCCAGAGCGGTTGGTAGCCCGCTGACAGCACCGCGAGGATTGCCGGCGGCGTCAGCACATCCACGGTAATGCCGCGCGGGCGCGGCTTGGCGCCGGCATAACCCTCCGGCGTCCAGCGCAGCAGCCGGCTGCCTTTGATCGCGAAAGCTGCACCGTCGAGAACGACGAACACGCCGTCAGGCAGTGTGTCGATGCCGTGGCGGTGCGTGCGCTTGTCGCGTCCATCGAGGCGCTCTCGATGCAACACCTCATCCATCTCGTCGGCATAAGGTCGTGCCCCAAGCTTTTGCGCGACACGCCACGCTTCCGCGAAAGCTTCGGCATCCTTGCGCCGGCACTCGAAGCAAGGCCGGTGTCCGGATGCCAGCGCGGTCGGCTCGTCGAGAAAGAACAGTTCGGTGTAATAGCGGCCCCAGACGTCGCGCTGACGGCCCTTGAAGTCGAGCACGCAGCAAATCCATTGCCGCGACGCCCAGCGCCGCGCGGTCAGCGTCTTCGCATCAGTATGGAAACGCCCGCCGCGATTGCCGAACAGCGTTCCGCGCGCCGCGACGGCATTCAGACTGCCGAAAGGATCGACGCGGTTTTGCAGCGGCATGTTGCCATTCACCGGGACGGCGCGCCGGCGTCGAAGATCAGACATGTGGTCGTGCCATGGGCCAAGAGCCGCCCGTTGCGATCGTTGATCCGGCCCTCCGCCGTCCCGATGCGGCGGCCGCGGCTCAAGACCACGCCTTCCGCGGTGATCAGCCCGATGTCCGAGGTGATCGGCCGGATCAGCGTGATCTTGAACTCGACGGTGGTCTGGCCCAAGCCCTTGTCCAGGGTGGATTGGATGGCAAGCCCCATGCAGCTATCCAGCAGCGTAGCGGCAAAGCCGCCATGCACCGTGCCTGCCGGATTGAGCAGCGTATCGTTGGGCTCCGCGGTGACCACCACGCGGCCCTCGGCCGCTTCGGTCACGTCGTAGCCGAGCGTCCGGGCGATGGTGTTGAGCGGCAGCGTTCCATCGACCAGGCCGCGGACGAATTCGAGGCCCGTGAGCTCCTTTCGCCGCTCGGTCCCGACCGTTCCATAAGTCTTGTTCGTGGCGAGCATCGCGTTCTCCCTCTCCGGACCTGTTTAGGCCGCGGACCGCGATGCGCATACCCGATTTCTGACCGGAGATTTCGGTGCCGGCCGAACCGTTTGTGCGGCCGCCCGCCTGTTGTGAGCGAAGCCCGCTCCGCGTAACGTCCGGGCCCGAACGGGAGGACGGCATGAATACGGAACGCGTGGGCAAGAAAATTGCATTTGTCGGGTGTGGCGCGGTCGGCGGGTATACCGGTGCGCACATGGTGCAGGCCGGCGAGGACGTCACCTTTATCGATCCGTGGCCGGAGCATGTCGAACACATGCGCAAGCACGGCTTGAAAGTCACCCACGCCATGAAGGAGCCGGAATTCACCGTGCCGGTCCGCGCGCTGCATGTGACCGACGCGCAGCAGCTTGCCAAGGAGAAGCCGGTCGATATCGCCTTCGTCTGCATGAAGTCCTACGACACCGCCTGGGCGGCAATGCTGATCAAGCAATACCTGGCGCCCGACGGTTATCTCGTCTCGCTGCAGAACTGCATGAACGAGGAAACCATCGCCAACGTGGTCGGCTGGGGCAAGACGCTCGGCTGCATCGCCTCGAGCATCACCGTCAATCTGCCGGAGCCGGGCCACATCCACCGCGGCGCCGCCAAGCATCGCGATGCGCACACCGTGTTCCGCGCCGGCGAAGTGCACGGCCGCATCACGCCGCGCGCCGAGGAAATCTGCCGGCTGGTCGCCTATTCCGACAGCGCCAAGGTCACCAACAATCTCTGGGGCGAGCGCTGGTCGAAGCTCGTCGCCAATGCGATGGCCAATGGATTGAGCGCCTGCACCGGGCTTGGCGGCGGCGACATGCTCAAGAGCGATCCGATCCGCCGGTTCTCGACGCGGCTCGGCAGCGAAGCGATCCGCGTCGGCCAGGCGCACGGCTACCAGCTCGAGGAAATCCTGCACCTCGAGCCCGAGACCATCGCCCGCGCCGGCGAAGGCGATACCGCGTCCGAAAAGATCTGCGACGACCAGCGCTTCAAGGACTCCGGCCGCACCGCGGCCGGCCAAAAGCCTTCGATGGGCCAGGACATGCAGAAAGGCCGCCGCACCGAGATCGAATTCCTCAACGGCCTGATCGTCCGCGAGGGTGAAAAAGTCGGCATCAACGCCCGCGCCAATGCGGTGCTGGTCGATATCGTCAAACGCGTCGAAAAAGGCGAGCTGAAAGCCGATCCGAAGCAAATCACCGAGCTGCGGCTGAACTAAAAGCGCGTCGCCGTCTTATCGGCTTACCTCCCGGCGCAGAACGCGCCGGTCGCGCCATCTGTAACTAAAAATTTTCCCCTCGCTCTTATTTCACTTTGAGCAACTGGTGATTTCATTGCTCGCAGCCTAATCATTGCTGCCTTGACCCGTTCAGAGAGCAACCGGCGATGCGATTCAGTTGGAGAAGCGCGCTGCTGGCACCGTTGCCGGTGCCGGCGATCTGCTGCGCGGTGCTGGGCGTCCTGCAGAGTAACCATCCGGTGTTGGCGTTTCTGTTCACACTGGTCCCGGCTTGCATCATCTCTTACGGCACCATGTTCGTCCTCTTCCTGCCCTGCCTGTACGTCCTTTCATTGTCGCAGCCCCTGACCGGCCTCAAGGTCTGTCTGGTCGGACTCGGACTCGGCACGGCCGTGTACGTCCCACTTATGTTGATGATGTGGAAAGGCAGCGGCCCCGATTCCGGACCTCCGACTGAGTCCTTCTTCACCTTCTTCGTGCGCTTCTCGGCCGATCCATTAACGGCGGTGTTTCCGCTGGCCGGACTGCTGACGGCGGCGCTCTATTGGTGGCTTGGGTCACGGCCGCACGATCGGCCGATCACCGTGCCCGAATAGGCCCTTCGAGCGTCCGTCCGGGACGGCCTGGTTAAGATTTCCTCAAGCCGCGCGGCCTAGCTTCCCCGCCAACGAGGCTTCGATGACCGCTTACGAAATCTCACCCGCGCAAGGCGCCGGCGCCAAGCTGTCGCGCCCGGTGGAGCTCGTCTGCTTCGCGCTGCTGGTGCTCAACGTCGTCTATCTCGGCACCTCGTGGGCGCAGGGCGCGTGGCTGATCGACGCCGACGGCAAGACGATCTTCAACGACTTCACCACGATCTGGGCGGCGGGTAAGATGGCGCTCGCCGGCCACGCCGCCCAGGCCTACGACTGGGCGCAGTTGAAGCCGGTCGATGAAACCATCGTCGGTCCGATCACCGGCTATCTGGGCTGGCCCTACCCGCCGACATTCCTGTTCGTTGCATCGGCGCTGGCGCTGCTGCCGTATGTCAGTGCGTTTCTGGTCTGGGTGTTCGGCACGTTCATCGCCTATGTCGCGGTGATCCGCACCATCATCGGCGATCGCGTTGGCTATGTCCTCGCCGCGGCGTTTCCCGGCGCAATAGCGAATTTCTTGGTCGGGCAGACGGCGTTTCTTTCGGCGGCGCTGATCGGCGGCACGCTGACGCTGATGGATACGCAGCCGGTATGGGCCGGTGTCCTGCTCGGGCTCCTCACCTACAAGCCGCATCTCGGCCTGCTGTTTCCGATTGCGCTCGCGGTCAGCGGCCGCTGGACTGTGTTTTTCACCGCCGGAGCCGTGGCAGCGCTGATGGCCGCGGCCTCATGGATGGCATTCGGCACCGCAAGCTGGGAAGCCTTTGCGCCCGGCCTCGGCCACGCGCTGGTCGCCGATACCGCCGCCGACTGGGGCAAGATGCAGACCGCGTTCGGCCTGGTCCATGCGCTCGGCGGCGGCGATGCCTGGGCCTGGAGCGTGCAGATCGCCGTCGCGATTGCGGCAGCGGCCGTGATCGCCGTCTTGTGGCGAAGCCGCGCGCCTTACGACATCAAAGCCGCGGCGCTTGGCGTCGCGACATTGCTGGCGACTCCGCATCTGCTGACTTACGATCTGGTCGTGCTGGCGGTGCCGCTGGCCTTCCTGTTCCGGCTCGGCCGCGCGCAGGGATTTTTGCCGTATGAAACAGCGGGTATCGGCCTGGTCTGCCTGCTCATCCTGAGCTTTCCGTTCGTCGAAGCGCCGGTCTGCCTCGCCGCCATTCTCGTCGTAGCAGCCATGGTGGCGAACCGCGCGCTGATGACGACGCATCACTAAAGAAAAAGGCCGGCGTTACCGCCGGCCTTAAAGCTCAGTCAGCAGCAATACCTTACTTGGCGTATTTGCCGCCGGTCTGCTTGGTGTGCACGCCCTCGGCGCCGCCTTCCTTGTGCTTGAGCCGGGTGATGCGCGCCCAGGTCCGCTTCAACGGATCGCGCACGGTGATGTGCAGCGTGCCGCAGCCTTCTGTGGTCAGCTCGATCTTGTCGCCGTCCATGAACGGGTTGAGACCGCGATGGTTGGTGCCGGTCGCCAGGATGTCGCCCGGCAGCAGCGTGTGGATCGACGTCACCCACTCGATGCAGCGCGGGATCTTGTGCGCCATGTCGTCGGTGTTGAAGTTCTGGTAGACGACGCCGTTGTTGGTCAGCGTGATCTGCAGCTTTTGCGGGTTCTTGATCTCGTCCTTGGTGACGATATAGGGCCCGATCGGCGCAAAGGTGTCGCGCGACTTCATCTGATAGAACACGTTGGTCGGCGGCACCACGCCGCGCGCCGAGCCGTCAATAAAGTTGGTATAGCCGAATACGTACCTCATCGCGTCAGCGGCTTTGACATGCGATGCCTTCTTGCCGATCACGATGGCGATTTCCGCCTCGCCTTCGAAAATGGTCGCCGCCATGTCCGGCAGCACCATCACGCCATTGGGACCGATCACCGCGCTCGGCGATTTCATGAAGGCATTGATCGGCGCCGGCTCCGGCAGCGTGCCGTCCTCCATGTAATTCACCGCCATGCAGATGATGTTCTCCGGCTTAGGCAGCGGCGGGCGCAGCTTGGCCTTGGCGAGCGGCTTGGCTTTGCCCTTTTTGGCGGCTTTTGCGAGCTTGTCCTTATAGGTGCTCCACTGCTCGATCACGCCGCGGATCACATCCTGCGGGCCGAGCGCCTTGATGCCTTTGGTCGCCGACGACACGTCGACGATCTTGTCGCCGACCACAACGCCGAGTTTGTAATCATCGAAAAACGCAAGCTTCATCAGTTTCCTCCAAAGGCAACATTGTTGGTGAGAGCAGATAGCCCATTAGTATCGCGTGGCGAGGGGTCCGTCGACTGCCCCGCGTGCGACCCTGCCGGCAGGGTCAGCCCTTCAGTCCGGCGGCGCGGACCACCTCGGACCATTGCGCAATTTCGTTTCGAATGCGCTTACCGAAGCCGTCCGGTCCGACGTCGAGCGCCTCGTAGCCCTGCTTGTGCAGGGCATCCATGACATCGGCATTCTGCGACGCCTTGTGTGCGGCACCGGAAAGCACGTCGATGACCGGCTGCGGCGTCCCGGCAGGCGCCAGCACGCCCAGCCAGAGGTTCACGTCAAAATTCGATATGCCGGATTCCATCATGGTCGGCACGTTCGGCAGCACATTCGAACGTTTGCCGCCCGTCGTTGCCAGCGCCAGGAGCTGGCCGGCACCGATCTGGCCGAGCACCGAGGACGCGACCGTGAAGGACATTGTGATGCGGTTAGCCACCAGGTCGGTGACGGTCTCCGGGCTGCCCTTGTACGGGATATGCTGCAATTTGATGCCAGCGCGCTGCTCGAACAGCACGCCACACAGGTGCGGCAGACTGCCAGGCCCCACCGAACCATAGGACAGCTCACCGGGCTTCGACTTGGCGAGCGCGACGAGTTCCGCGACGCTCTTTATCCCGAGCGCCGGATTGACCATCAGGTAAAACGGACCCTCAGCGATCATCGCGACCGGCGCGAAATCCTTGCTCATGTCGACCGGCGGCGACGACGGATTGACGATCTCGTTGGTCAGGCCCGACAGCGCGGGCAGAAACAGCGTATAGCCATCGTTCGGCGCACGCGCCACATATTGCGCGGCAATGCTCGATCCGGCACCGGGCTTGTTCTCGACCACGATCTGCTGACCGATAAGGGGGCTCGCGCCGTTGGCAAAAATGCGCGCGACGACGTCCGACGCCGCGCCGGCCGTGAATCCGACAATGAGACGCACCGGACGCGACGGATAAGTATCAGCGGCGGCGATGCGTGAGACGGCAGGCAGCGCGGCCGCGCCCGTGGTCAAGCTGAGAAATTCTCTGCGCCCAATCTTCATGGCGTCTCTCCCGAAGGTTTTTTGTTTTATACAACGCGAACCCGGTCGCCGTCCGGCTTTAACGTCGCACCGAGCTTGGCGCTTCGCGCCGTCAGATCGGCCAGCGTTTCGCTCTCGCCGGCGGCTTTGCTCAGATACGACTCGTTTCTGTCGTTGCTGCGAACGAAACGGAAGCTGCAATCGGCGACGGCGCCGCGGTCGACAATCAACTCGATCAGCATGCCGATCCAGCCGGCATGTTTGCGGCCGAGGTGCCCGGTGGCAAAGGTCAGATTGCCAAGCCCGTAGAAGATCGGCTTGCCCTTATAGATTTCGACCGGCAGCGGATAATGCGGCCCGTGGCCCATCACGATATCGGCGCCGGCATCGATCGCGCCGTGCGCAATGTCGGTCATGTACTGCAGCGTCTCGCGCCCGAGCCCCCAATGGCACGACGCCACCACAATATCGACCTTCGGTCGCAGCGCTTCGATGTCCTTGCGGAATTCGCCGAGATAACCGGCATCGGCCCAGGTCACGATCTGCGGCGGCACGCCCGGCCGGTTGGCCGGCTGAATATGCGGCGCCGGACGGCCCACCGGAACGTGATAGGCGGTATGGCCCTTGAGCACGGCGATGCCTGGGGCGTCGTCGAACGCCTCATGATCCGTCGGCCAGTACACCGAGCTGCGCTGCACCGCGCCGACGCGCAGGCCGTTGCGTGAAACGATCACCGGCGCGCGCGCCGCCGCGAGGCCCGGGCCGGCCCCGGTATGCAGCATGCCGATCGAGTCGAGCCGGGCGATGGAATTGGAAATATTGTCCCAGCCGTAATTGACGTTGTTGGCGATGCCGACGCCGTCAATGCCCGAGAGCCGCAGCACCTCGGTTCCTATCTTCGGATCGGCGAAGAAGCCTTCGGTCGCGTGCGAGCGCCGCGCCGGCAGATACAGGCAACATTCGAGGTTGGAGAACACGGCGTCCGCCGCATGAAGCTCGTCGGTGACGCCCCGCAACGGCACCGCGGGGTCGGTGACGTTCATAAGATTGACGTCACCGGTCAGAAGCAGCCTTGCCATTCCCTGCCCTCATTAAGAGGCCACCGTTGGCCGGTCTGCCTCGCTTTCGGGCCAGTATGTATCAACAATTTCCTTGCGGTACAGCCGGCTCGCTGGGCAGGCCTGCTGATATTTGCTTCGTGTATCACCCTGGCCGTAGCGCTCAAATTCACCGCGGATATACGCCGCGAAGTCCACGCTACTGTGGCGCACAGCAACAAGACCGCCACCCCGACAAGGGACGGTAATCCGAGCGATGGTTTAACGGGTGTCGATCGAGACCCGCTTCAGTGGCCCGGCCGGCGCGGGCTGCACGAAGCCGCCGTCATTGACCGCCTGCGCCAGCGCGGTGCGATCGAGCGTGTCGTCGTGCTTGTAGACGTCTTCGCGGAACTGCACGGTTCCGTCGCGCGTCACCCAGCCGGTCAGATAGACCCAGGCCACCGGGATCTTGTGCGGCAGGTTGATGATGTGCGTCTGCCCGGCATCGATGCCGGCGTCGATCTGGGCGCGGCCCCAGCCCGGCGGCCCGTCCTGCAGGATCCAGACGGCGAGGTCGCGCACGTTGTCGACGCGGGTGCAGCCGTGGGAATCGAAGCGATAGTCGTCGGCAAACAGCTTCCGCGTATCGGTGTCGTGCATGTACACCGAGTACGGATTCGGCATGTCGATCTTCAGATAGCCGAGCGCGTTCCAGGTGCCGGCATCCTGCCGGACCGTGAAATTGTACGAATGGTCGCCGGACCAGTCGACCGACGCCGGGCTGATCTCTTCGTCATGCGCGCCGAGCAGCCGCATATGCATGCGCGACAGGTAACTCGGGTCCTTGCGCATATGCGCGGCGATCTCGGTCTTGGTGATCGACAGCGGCACCGTCCAGGTCGGATTGAGATTGACCGAGGTGATGAAGGCGGTGAGCGTCGGCGACGGCTTGTCGATCTTGCCGACGATGACGCGGTAGCGGCGCTCGACCTTGCCGTTCTTCACCGCCTCGACGAAGGCTGCCGGGATATTGACCACGACGTAGCGTTCGGCGAACTGGAAATCCATGCCGAGCAGGCGGTTGAGCGAGGCCTCGAGCTGCTTGATGCGCTCGCCGACCGGCACGTTGAGCGCCTTCAGCGTTTGCGCACCGACGGTGCCGGTCGCGTCGAGGCCGTGGCGAAGCTGGAACCGCTTCACGCCTTCGGTGACGGCGGCGTCGTAGCTGTCGCCCGCCGCGTCCTTCGCCGGCATGTCGTCGGAAATAACCAGACGCTGGCGCAACAGCGCGACGTTGGGACCGCTCGCGCCCGCTGCCAGCTTGGCGTCGGCCGGAATCATCGGCCAGCCGCCGCGCACCTGAATGTCGGAATAGAATAGCAGCGCGTCCTTGATACGCTTGAAGGTGTCCTCGTCGAACACCGGCTCTTCCGACAGCGCCAATTCCGCGGCCGAGCGCGATTCAGGCGTGGTGGGATTCGTAGCGGTGATTTTCGGCTGGGCCGGCTTGGCGGCCACAGCCGGAGCACCGGCCGGAGGTTTGCCGACAGCCGCCGGCGGCCGCGGTGGCGCAGCCTGCGGCGACAGCAGGGTCGGCTGGCCGGCGACGCCCTGCGCCAGCGCGGAGCCCGCACTCAACGCAATAGCAACACCGACAATCAGGGTGGTCCGCATGCTTCCCCCTCCCGGCATGGCGAAGCGGATTTGGCTTTAAGACTGTGGCTGCGGCTCCAGCGGCCCCGGCTCCGGCTCCGGGCGCGGACGGTTGCGGCCGGCGCCGGCCGTCGGAACCGTCGGCGTCCGCGGTGTGGCCGGTTCGATCACCGACTCGCGGTTCGGCTTCTTGCCCAGCAGCAAATCCTTGATTTCATCGCCGCTCAGGGTTTCGAACTCGAGCAGGCCTTTGGCCAGAGTTTCGAGGTCGGCGCGCTTGTCGGTCAGGATCTGCTGCGCTTCCTGATAACCGTCTTCGACCAGGCGGCGGATTTCGGCGTCGATCTTCTGCACGGTGGCTTCGGAAATAGTCTGCTGGCGCGCCACCGAGTAGCCGAGGAATACTTCCTCCTGGTTCTCACCATAGGCGACGGTGCCGAGCGCATTGGACAGGCCCCACCGGGTGACCATCATCCGCGCCAGCTTGGTCGCCTGCTCGATATCGGACGCGGCGCCGGAGGTGACGCGCTCGCGGCCGAATACCAGTTCCTCGGCGACGCGGCCGCCCATCATGATGGCAAGCCGGGACGTCATCTGCTCGAGCGACATCGAAAGCTTGTCGCGCTCCGGCAACTGCATGACCATGCCCAGCGCGCGGCCGCGCGGGATAATGGTCGCCTTGTGCACCGGATCGGTCGCCTTGACGTTGATCGCAACGATGGCGTGGCCGCCCTCGTGATAGGCGGTGAGGAGCTTCTCCTCATCGGTCATGACGAGCGACTTGCGCTCGGCGCCCATCATCACCTTGTCCTTGGCGTCCTCGAACTCGACCTGGGTGACCATGCGCTTGTTGCGCCGCGCCGCCATCAGCGCCGCTTCGTTGACGAGGTTCATCAGGTCGGCGCCGGAGAAGCCGGGCGTGCCGCGCGCGACGGTCTTCAGGTTCACGTCGGGCGCCAACGGCACCTTGCGCACGTGCACTTTCAGAATCTGCTCGCGGCCGACGATGTCCGGATTCGGCACGACCACCTGGCGGTCGAATCGGCCCGGGCGCAGCAGCGCCGGATCGAGCACGTCGGGCCGGTTGGTCGCGGCGATCAGGATGATGCCCTCATTGGCTTCGAAGCCGTCCATCTCGACGAGCAACTGGTTCAGCGTCTGCTCGCGCTCGTCGTTGCCGCCGCCGAGACCGGCGCCGCGATGCCGGCCGACCGCGTCGATTTCGTCGATGAAGATGATGCACGGCGCGTTCTTCTTCGCCTGCTCGAACATGTCGCGGACGCGGCTGGCGCCGACGCCGACGAACATTTCGACGAAGTCGGAGCCGGAAATGGTGAAGAACGGCACGTTGGCTTCGCCGGCCACCGCGCGCGCGATAAGCGTCTTGCCGGTGCCGGGAGGACCGACCAGCAACACGCCGCGCGGGATACGTCCGCCGAGCCGCTGGAATTTTCCGGGATCGCGGAGGAACTCGACGATCTCCTGCAAGTCCTGCTTGGCCTCGTCGACGCCGGCGACGTCGTCAAACGTGACGCGGCCGTGCGCCTCGGTGAGAAGTTTTGCGCGCGACTTGCCGAAGCCGAGCGCCTTGCCGCCGGCGCCCTGCATCTGCCGCGACAGGAATATCCACACGCCGATCAGCGCCACGAACGGCAGCCATGAGATCAGCAATGAAACGAACCACGGCACGTTCTCGGTCAGCGGCCGGGCCGTGATCGAGACGCCCTTGTTGTAAAGGCGCTGCACCAGCGTCGGGTCGCTCGGCGCATAGCTCTGGAAGGTGCGGCCGTCGGTAAAGGTGCCGTGAATTTCCGGCCCCTGGATCAGCACGTCGCGGACGCGGCCCTGGTCGACCTCGTTCAGAAGCTGCGAGAACGAAACGTCCTGCGAGGTGGTGCGCTGGCCGGGATTCTGAAACAGCGTGAAAAGCGCGAGCAGCAGAAGGACAATGATGACCCAGAGGGCAAAATTCCGCAGATTCGCGTTCATCTTGTGTCCTTGACCCGCGAACCCGCGGTGCCGGAGAGCCTACCTGGTGCCTGCAAATCGTGGCGGCTTCACGTTCCCCCGATTCACCTGACAAATGTAGGGTTCGATCCGCCCCCTGCCAAGAACCCGAAAAGAGGTAATTCGCTGATTATACGCCTATTTCGTAAAGCGGCGGTTGCGGTCTTTGCGAATGGCTAATCCGCGGCGGGCTGGTGCGCGTTCGACCGTAAGCCGGCTCTCCGACAGGGTAATCAGCGCGCCCGCAAGGGTACGGCGCAGCCTGGACGGGGCCTGCCGCAAGGCGGCGTAAAGCATTTCGAGCTTGGCAAGCTCGACCGGCCCCTCATTTCCGGTGTGCGCGACGGCTTCGCCGAGAAGCCGCAGCGCCACCTCGGCGGGCAACTGGGCAAACCGCGATGTTTCGAAAACCACCGGCCCTCGCTCCGGCCATGGCCGTGGCGCCAGCGCGGCGCGCGCCGCATCAACAGCAACGGCGATGGCGGCTTCGGCCCGGCGCAGCCGCAGCGCCAGCCTTGCAAGCCCGCGCGCATCGAGACCTTCCCGCGCCAAAGCCGGCATCAGCGTGCGCAGGCGCGCACGCGTGAAGCGCGGATCGCGGTTGCTCGGATCGTCGGCGTAACCAATCTTCGCCGCTTGCAGCGTCGCGATCAGCCGCGCCTTGGACAGATGCAGCAGCGGCCTGACCAGAAAAATCTCCTGCCTGGCGCGGGCGGGAAGCGGCGCTACCGGTGCCATGCCGGTGAGCCCTAGTAACCCGCTACCGCGCGCCATGCGGAACAGGATGGTCTCAGCCTGATCGTCGAGCGTGTGCGCGGTGAGAATGTGGGCAATTCCGTCGCGTGCCGCCATTTGCGCCAAAAGTTCGTAGCGGGCGTTTCGCGCCGCCTCCTGCAAACCGGTGCGGGGCTTGCTGCCGCGCCAGCGCAACGTGCGGTGCGCAACGCCGAGCCGGCGCGCGATCTGCTTGACGGCCGCAGCTTCGCGCGCGGCTTCGGGTCTGAGCCCATGATCGACGGTGACGGCGGTCAGCTTCGGTCCGCGCTTGAGCCGTTTGGCCCAGCGCGCGGCGAGAACAAGAAGCGCTGTGGAGTCCGGACCGCCGGACACCGCAAGCAACAAGCCCGGTAAATTTTCGAGACCGCGGAACAGCCCGATCGCTTCAGCGTCGCTGACCGAGTCAGCAGCCGGCACGCTTCTGTTCCCGCTCCACGCCCTGTTTCACACTGAGCGAGGCCCGTGGATATTTGCGCAGGACTTCGCCGAGCGAAGCACACGCGGCTTCCTTCTCGTTGAGCGCCGCAAGCGACATGCCGAGCTTGAGCAGCGCGTCCGGAGCGCGCGCCGCCGTGTCGTACTTGGTCGAAACCGTCAGGAATGATTCAGCGGCGTCACGATATTGCTGGGTCTGGAACAGACTCTCGCCGAGCCAGTAGTGCGCCTCGGGCGCCAGCCGGTCGCCCGGATACTGCTTGAGGAAGGTGCGGAAGCCCTCGACCGCATGCGGATAGTCTTTGTGCTGAACATAGCCGTAAGCGAGATCGTATTGCTCTTTCGACGTAGCCGGCGGCGGCAAGCTCGCCTGCATTGCACCCGTCCCGCTTTGATTGACCGGCGGCGGGGGCGGCAGGTTGCCGTTCGGCGGTTCGGCCGGTGATGACAGGTTCGACAGGTTGAGCGGCGCGCCGGGCTGGCGCGGGCCGGGCTGCTCCTGAACCGGAGGCGGCGGCTCGGTCGCACTGGTGCTCATGCCCATCGGCCGCGGCGCGCCGGGCGCACCTGGATTGGCATTCGGATCGAACGCATCGCCACGGCGGCCGCCGGTATTGGGCGCCGGCTCAATGGCAGGCGGCGCGGCGGCGACCTGCGGGTTTGGCACGACCGGCGGCGGCGCGTAAGGCGCGGGCGGCGGCGGTGAATATTGTCCCGACTGCGCGGGATAAGGCGCGGCTGGCCGCTGCTGCGGTGGCGGAGCGGCTGCGGCCGGCCCAGCCCCGCCCTGGATCTGCGCCTGCAAGCGCTGGACCTGCTGCTCGAGCTGCTGATTGCGATACTGCAATTGCTCGATATTGCCGGTGAGATCGCGGATCGCGCCTTCAAGGCGGTCCATCCGCGTCACCAGGTCGGAGTCCGACATTTGCGCGCTGGCGGGACAGATCGAAAGCGCGCAGGCCAAGGCAACAGCAGCGAGGGAAATGGGGCGGGACATCGCCTGCAACATATCAGGTGGATAGGCAGGGCCCAACATAGCGAATCCTGCGTCCAAATTGTGACTGCTTTGTTATTCCGCGGGCTGAATGCGCGGATGCTTCCGGGAGGCGCGCCATTCCTCGAACTGCTGGATCACCACAAACAGCGACGGCACGAACAGCACGGCGAGGCAGGTCGATGCGATCATGCCGCTGAACACCGTGATGCCGATCGACTTTCGCGCGCTGGCGCCGGCCCCGCTGGCGATCACCAGCGGCGCGACGCCAAGAATGAAGGCAAACGACGTCATCAGGATGGGGCGGAAACGGGCGCGGGCGGCATCGACCGCAGCGTCGATAATGCTTCTGCCATCGCGCACCCGATGCTCGCGCGCGACCTCGACAATAAGAATGGCGTTCTTGGCCGACAATGCGATCAGCAGGATCAGACCGATCTGGGTATAGAGGTTGTTGTCGATGCGCAGGCCTTCCAGCACCGCGACAGGTCCGACCAGCGACAGCGGCACCGAGAGGATGACCGCAAGCGGCGTGTACCAGCTCTCGTATTGGCCGGCGAGAACCAGATAGACCAGCAGCATCGCCATCGCGAACACGAAGTACATCTGATTGCCGACGATCTTTTCCTGATACGACATCGCGGTCCAATCGGTATCGGTGCCCGGCGGCAATGTCTTTGCGGCGTTCTCCTCCATCAGCTTGATCGCCTCGCCCGAGCTGAAGCCGGCGGCCGGCAGACCGATGATGCTCGACGACGGATAGAGGTTGTAGAGACTGATCAGCGGCGCGCCGACAGTCGGGGAAATCGAGGCGACCGTACCCAGCGGCACCATATTGCCCTGGCTATTGCGCACCCACAGATTTTCGATGTCACGCGGGCGCAGCCGGAATTGCGAGTCCGCCTGGGCGTAGACCTGGAAGACGCGGCCGAATTTGTTGAACTGGATGACGTAAGTCGACCCGAAATAGGTCGCCAGCGTCGAAAACACCTGATCGATGGTGACGCCCAGCGTCTGCGCCTTCACCCGATCGACCTCCACGCGCAACTGCGGCGCCGTGGCGCGGAACGAGGTCTGCACCCGCTGCAATGCGCTTTGCGACTGCGCGTTCGCCACCATCGCGTTGGTCACGCTCTGCAGCTTGGCCAAATCCGAGCTGCCGTCGCGCAATTCGACCTGCAAGGTGAAGCCGCCGGCATTGCCGATGCCCTGGATCGGCGGCGGCGGCAGCACCGTGACACGCGCATCGACGTTGGCCAGCGCCTGCGAAATCCGCGGGAACACCGTTCGCAGATCGGCGCGGACGCTCCAGTCCTTGAGCACGACATAAGCGACACCGGCGTTGGCCAGACTGGCATTGTTGTCCAGCACCGAAATGCCGGAAATGGCGATGACCTGATCGACGGCGGGGTCTTTCTCGGCAATGGCGGAGATCTGGTCCAGTGTCTCTTTGGTGCGCGATAGCGCGGCGCCGTCGGGCAGTTGTACGGCAACCAGCAGGTAGCCCTGATCCTCGATTGGCAGGAAGCCGGTCGGCACCCGTGATAGCCCGAAGAACGCCAATCCCATGATGATGAAGGCAATGATCGTCATCAGGCCGGCGTGGTCGGCCATGCGATGGATCACGTGGGCGTAGCGCTGTTCAAGTCTTCCATAGACCGCGTTGAAGCCGCGGAAAAACGCGTTCTTCCTCCCGTTCGGCACCGGCGGCCGCAGCCACAAGGCGCACTGCGTCGGTTTCAATGTCGCGGCATTGATCGCCGAGAGCAAAGCGGTCGCGGCAATGACCAGCGCGAACTGCGCATACATGCGGCCGGTCAGGCCCGGCAGAAACGCCGCCGGCAGGAACACCGACATCAACACCAGCGTGATGCCGATGATCGGGCCGAGCAGTTCGTTCATCGCCTTGATCGCAGCGTCATGGCCGCTCATGCCGTGTTCGATATTGTGTGCAGCGCCTTCGACCACGACGATAGCGTCGTCGACGACGATGCCGATCGACAGCACGATCGCGAACAGCGTCGAGAAATTGACCGTGAACCCGAGCGCCCACATGCCGGCGAACGCGCCGATGATCGTGACCGGCACCGTCGTCGCCGGCACCAGCATCGCGCGCCAGTCCTGCAGGAACACAAGAATGACAATGAGCACGAGCACCGCAGCCTCGATCAGCGTCTTGTAGACCTCGTGGATCGAGGCGTTGACGAACACCGTGGTGTCGAACGGAACGCTGTAGTTGAGACCCGGCGGAAAATTCTTCGCCAATTCCGCCATCCGCGCTTTGACTTTGGTCTCCACGTCGAGCGCATTGGCGCCAGGCGATTGATAGATGCCGATGCCGGCGGCTTGCTTGCCACCCAGCGTGAAGACCTGGCCGTAAGTCTGCGCGCCAAGCTCGATGCGTCCGACATCGCTCAGCCGCGTGATCTCGCCGTTGCTTCCGGTCTTGACGACAACTTTCTCGAATTGCCCGACGTCGGACAGACGCCCCGACAGGTCGATAGTGTACTGGAAATCGACGCTCGACGGCGCGGGAGGCATGCCCACCTGCCCTGCCGTTACCTGCTGGCTTTGCTGTTGCAGAGCCGAAACCACGTCCTGCGCGTTAAGACTGCGCGCTTTCATCTTCTCCGGATCGAGCCAGACCCGCATCGAATACTGGCCGGCACCGAATACGTTGACATTGCCGACGCCCGGCAGCCGCCCCAGCTCATCCTTCAGATTGATGGTGGCGTAGTTCGCGAGATAAAGGCTGTCGTACCGGCCGTCCGGCGACGTGAGCGTGACGAACAGCAGGATCGACGTCGATATTTTCTTGACCGTGACGCCCTGTGCCTGCACCGCCTGCGGCAACTGCGACAGCGCGCTTGAAACCCGGTTCTGCACGAGAATCTGCGCATTATCGAGATTGGTGCCGATGCTGAAGGTCACATTGAGCGTGTAGCTGCCGTCGCTGGTGTTGGTCGACTGCATGTAGATCATGTTCTCGACGCCGTTGACCTGCTGCTCGATCGGCAGAGCAACGGTGTCCATCAGTGTCGTGGCGCTGGCGCCGGGGTAACGCGTCGTGACCTGCACGGTCGGCGGCACCACGTCGGGATATTGCGCGATCGGCAAATCGTAGACCGCGACAGCGCCGAGCAGCACCATCAGGATGGCAAGAACGTTGGCGAGAACCGGCCGCTCGATGAAGAATTTTGAAATCATCGCCGGATCATCGCGCTAATTCGCCGGAGCCGGTTTCGGCGTCGACTTTCTGGCCGGGAACGGCGCGCATGATGCCGCCGATGACAACACGGTCGTCCTTGGTCAGGCCGCTCTCGATCACGCGCAGGTCGCCGACCAACTGCCCGGCCTCGACCTTGCGCTGCTCGACGATGCTGTCCTTGTTCACAACCAGGACGTAGCGACCGCCCTGATCGCTGCCGAGCGCGATGTCCGGCACCAGCAGTGCCGGCGCCGGTTTTCCGGGTACGCGCACCCGCACGAAATATCCCGGCAAGATGGCGCGATCGGGATTTGCCAGGTTGGCGCGTACCGCCAACGTCCCGGTCGACGGATCGACCTGCGGCGCGATGTAGTCGAGCTTTCCGTCGTGCGGGAAATCGCTCTCGGTCTGCAACGCGACTTGCACAGGAAAGCCGAGCAGGTCGGCGGTCGTTCGGCCGGTCTTTGCGAGATTGGCGCGTACTTGCAGCACGTCGCGTTCGCTGGCGTTGAAATTGACCCAGATCGGATCGAGCTGGACGATGGTAGCAAGTACCGTCGGCGAACTTGCTCCGACCAGTTCGCCGACCGACACCTGCCGTGCCGTCACCACGCCGTCGAACGGCGCGGTGACGTCGGTGTAACCGAGATTGATCTCGGCCTGTTTCTCGTTCGCCTGCTGTGACTGCACGTCGGCTTGGCCGGAGTCACGCTGCGCCAGCGCCTTGTCGTAGTTCGCCTGCGTCGAAACCTGCTTCTGAACCAGATCGGCCTGGCGCTGATATTCGGCCTGCGCCTGCGTCAGCGTCGCTTGCGAACTGGTGACAGCCGCTTTTGCCGCATCGACCTTGAGCTTGTAGGGCTCCGGCTCGATGGTGAACAACGACGCGCCCTTTTTCACGAATTGCCCGTCGGTGTAGCTGATCGCCTGCACGAAGCCCTGCACGCGCGCCACGAGCTGCACCGAATTGACGGCCGTCGCGTTTCCGGTCGAATTGAAATAGCGCGTCACATCCTGTGCGACCGGCGCCATCACGGTGACCTTGGGCGGCGGCGGCGCTGCGTACTGATTGCCCTGGCCGCACGCGGCGAGAAATGTCGCTGCGCAAATCGCAAGCGATGCGCGTCTGCAGGCAGAAGGCGTCATGCGCAAAACCCCGTCAAATAATCTTCGTATTCTGGATCGGGCCGCAATCAATACCGCGATGTCCGGCTACGATCCGATTTCGCAGCCGGGTTGGCAAGACGTCAGCGCGCTGACCGGCAAAAGCCTGACAGGATTTTCCGTGCAAACATTCGTAAAAATGCAATCGGCGCCAAAACGGCGCCGATTGGTATCCGATTGCTTATTGCGAATTGAGAACTATGAGCTCTGGTCGAGCACGGTGACGGCGCGGCGATTCTGCGACCAGCACGAAATGTCGTCGCAAACCGCAACCGGCCGCTCCTTGCCGTAGGAGATGGTGCGCATGCGCTGCCCGGATACGCCGCGCGACACCAGATATTCGCGCACGGTCTGGGCGCGGCGGGCGCCGAGCGCAATGTTGTACTCGCGGGTGCCGCGCTCGTCGGCGTGACCTTCGATGGTAAAGTTGTAGCGGTTGTAGTTGCTGAGCCACTGCGCCTGCTTGTCGAGCGTGGCGCGCGCCTGCTCCGTGAGTTCAGTTGAATCGGTCTCGAAGAAAACGCGATCGCCGACGTTAACGACGAAATCCTGCTGGCTGCCCGGCGTGGCAGCTCCGCCCATTGCCGCGGTCTGGTCGGCCTGGTTCTTGGCGCAGCCCGCGATCGTCAGAGCGGCAACGATAACGGCCGCGTATTTGGCGCCGCGAACGATGCTCATCATATTCATGCCGGTGCCTCCAATTGCTTCCGTCTTGGCCGGATTGTTGGTGTCACGGGTCTAGCAGCGCCTTCGTTAAGCGAAGGTTTTGTCAACCTTGATCCAGCGTTGCAAAGAAGCCTCAACCCCGAGGATTCCGCGTAAAGCTTTTGCAATGGTTAATGAGGCCTCAATACGGCAAGCCTGTGGTCAACCCAACCATGCGCCGCAGTGGAACCGTTATGACAAAAGCGGCGACCACGCCGGATCGGACGCAAAGCTCGGGGTTGGAACCCGCTGCTGGTTCCGCCCGGCAATGTCGATGGTGAACAGCGACGGCCCGGGGCTGCCGACATTGTCGCTGAAATACATGATCACCCGCCCGTTCGGTGCGAAGGTCGGCCCCTCGTTGTGGAACCCTTCGGTCAGAATGCGCTCGCCGGACCCGTCCGGTTTCATGACACCGATCGCGAACTTGGAGTCGCCCTGCTTGGTGAACGCGATGTAGTCGCCCTTCGGCGACCAGACCGGCGTCGAATAGATGCCGTCGCCGAAGCTGATGCGCTGCGCCGCGCCGCCGGTTGCCGGCATGACATAAATCTGCGGATGGCCGCCGCGGTCGGATTCGAAGCAGATCTGCTGCCCGTCCGGAGAGTAGGACGGCGCGGTGTCGATCGCCGGCGTGTTGGTCAGCCGCGTGGTCGCCTTCGACCGCAGGTCCATGACGAAGATATTGGCGTTCGAACCCTCCTGCAGGCTCATGATGACGTTCTGGCCGTCCGGCGAGAACCGCGGCGCAAAGCTCATGCCCGGAAAATTGCCGACGATTTCGCGCTGGCCGGTCTCGATATTGAGCAGGTAGACGCGGGGATCGCCCTGGCCGTAGGCCATGTAGGTGACCTCCTGGGTCGACGGCGAGAACCGCGGCGTCAGCACGAGCTCGTCGCCGCGGGTCAGGTAGCGCACATTGGCGCCGTCCTGATCCATGATGGTGAGGCGTTTGATTCGCCGCTCCTTCGGACCGGTCTCGTCGATAAATACGATACGCGTATCGAAATAACCCTTTTCGCCGGTGAGCCGTTCGTAGATCGCGTCCGAAATGATGTGCGCGATGCGGCGCCAGTTGTCCGGCGTGGTGAAGTACTGCTTGCCGTCAAGCTGCTGGCCCGCGAGCACGTCCCAAAGCCGGAATTCAGCCTTGAGCCGCCCGTCGGGCTGGCGGGAAACGCGGCCGGCGACCAGAAACTGCGCATTGATGGTGCGCCAGTTCGGAAAGTTCGGCACGTTGTCGACGCTGGCCAGATGCTCGATGAAGGCCGCCGGATCGATCGGCAGGAACAGGCCGCAGCCCTTGAGGTTCGCGGTGATGATCTGGGTGACGCCGCCCGCGGTATCATTGTCGCCGTCGGTGCCGCCGAAGAAAGTCGGGATCGCGATCGGCATCGGCTGGAAATTGCCCTGCGTGATGTCGAGCCGCGTGACGGCGCCGGCGTGGGGCGCCGCCATCATCAGGCCGCCGGCCGCCGCGCCGAGCGTAAGCGTTTGCCTGCGCGTCAGGGGTGAGTTGCGTACTTCCAGAATTGTCATGATTTTTGAATTTTCGTCTTGATCAGCCGCCGAGCAGTTCTTGCGGGTCGAATTTGAGCTGAAGGTCTTTCCACTGGTCGTAATGCTCGGGCTTGAGCATGGTGAAAGGCTGGCACAGCAGCAGCGCCCGCTTGGCGCTTTCCGCCAGAGCCGGACCGAGCGACGAGGCCGAGCCCTCCACGACCGCGGGTTCGCGCGCCATGTTGGCGTCCGCTTTAAACTGGACGTCAAGCACGATGTAGAGCTTGGAGCTCGCGTTGATGCCCGGCGGCGGACTCCAGCAACTCGAAATGCGGGCGCGCAGCGCATCGATCTCGCTTTGCGACAGCTGTGCCGCCTTTCCGGCCGCCGAGCCGATGTTAGCCGTCTGGTTGACGGTCTCGGCAGCCGCCACCTGCCGCTGCGGCTCGCGATGATCGAGCAGTGCCGCGACCTGGTCGGCGTTGAACTTCGGCGCGTCCTTCGCGGGCTTGTCCGGCGCCGGCTTGGGATCCGGTTTCGGCGGCGGCTTGTTGGCGTCTTTCTTCAGCAGCTGCGCGATCTGGTCGGGCTTGTAGTCCGGCGGCGGTTTGGTTTGAGTCTTCTCCGGCGGCTTCGGGTCGGGTTGCGGCGGCGGCTTCGCCGCGGCGGTCTCGGTCTTGATGTCCTGCTTGCCGACCTTGTCGGCGGTCTGCTCGGCCGGCTTGGGCGTGTCGACCTTGTCGGCGAGCGGCTTGGGGTCTTCGATCTTGAGCTTGGGCGCGTTCTTCACGCCCTGCGTCATCTGGCTGAAGTCCTTGTCGGAGATGAACGACACCGGCAGCGAGTCGACTTTCGGCGCGTCCATCGGCTGGGCCGAGAGCGCAACGAGGCTCAGCCCCAATGCCACGACATGGGCGGCAACGGATATGGTCAATCCGGGTCTCATCCCCCGCCCTGCTCGACCGTGGTTACCAGGGAAACCTTATGGTAGCCGGCCGACGACAATCGGCCCATGACCTTCATCATTGTACCGTAGTCGACCTTCTTGTCGCCGCGCACGTAGATCTGATCGTTCAGACTGCCGCTCCGCGCTTCGCTGATCGCCTTGAGCTTTGGGATCAGATCGTCGATCGAAATTTCCTTGTCCTGCAAGAAGACCTTGCCGTCGACCGTCACGGAAACCGTGAGCGGTTCGTTGTCCTGGCTGAGCGCCTTGGCCTGGCTTTGCGGCAATTCGATCGGCACACCGACCGTCAGCAGCGGCGCCGACACCATGAAGACGATCAGCAACACCAGCATGACGTCGACGAACGGCGTCACGTTGATGTCACTCATGACGGAAGCGCGGCGGCGGCTGCGTCGACCGCTGCCTGAGGCTGCCCCTGCGACACCCGCGCCCATGCCCGTAACCTAGCCCCGTTCGTCAATCTGACGCGACAAAATCGCGCTGAACTCGTCGGCAAACCCCTCCAGCCGCTGGGCCTGCCGGTTCACCTCGGAAATGAACTTATTATAGAAAATAGTCGCCGGAATGGCGGCAACGAGGCCAATCGCTGTCGCGAACAGCGATTCCGCGATGCCGGGCGCGACCACTGCCAGCGAGGTATTTTGCGACGCAGCGATCGACTGGAAGCTGGTCATGATGCCGACCACCGTGCCGAACAGCCCGATAAACGGCCCCGCCGAGCCGACCGTCGCCAGCACCAGAAGCCGCCGCTCCATGTGCTCGACCTCGCGGGCGATGGCGACATCCATCACTTTCTCGATGCGCATCTGCAATCCGGTAAAAGAGCGCGCGTGACCCTCAAGGCTGCGCTTCCATTCGCGCATCGCGGCGACGAACAATACGCCGGTCGAATGCTCAGGCTTGCTCGACAGCGAGCGATACAGGTCTTCCAGCGATTGGCCGGACCAGAAGGCCTGCTCGAAATGCTCGCCGGCCCTGCGAATGCGCCGAAACAGAAAGGTCTTGTCGATCGCGATCGCCCACACCCAGACCGAGCAGACGAGCAGCCCGAGCATCACGGTTTCGACGACCCAGTGGGCGTGCAGGAAGAGATGGAACAGCGACAGGTTACTGGATGTCAGCGGTGCCACCGACTGTGCAACGTCGGCAGGATTCATGGGACGTCCTCTCAGCGATCCAGCCGGTGGCGGCCAGATCGCAGCCAGACCAGCACCATGACCGGAGCAGCGCACTGGCGCCGGGACCACACAGGGCAAAAGGCGGCCGCTCAATCGCGCCGACCAACCCGAAATTTCGCGAGGACCCGCGCCGGACCCGCCACCCGGCCCGACCGAAATCATCGCGAAACGTGTCCAAACTAGGGCGCAACCCCGGTCCTTCAGCCCTAACGAAGCCCGAGCTTGCTTAATGGGGGGTTAAGACCGGTACTGAAGGCGTGCCTGGAAACGGCCTCGGCCACCCGCGGGGAACGGGTGGCCGATCGATTGCCTCAGGTTCTGTTTCAGTTTTGCGGCTGCGGGCCGGCGTCGGGCGTACGGTTCCGGCGCTCCGCCATGAACTGATCGAACTCGGTCTTGTCCTTGGCGAAGCGCAGCCGGTCTAGGAAGTCGCGGAACTCGCGCTGCTCATCCTCGAGGCGCTTGAGCGTCTCGGCACGATAGTCGTCGAACGCGCGGTTGCCGCTCGACGGCGGGCCGCCGAAGCCGAAGCCGCCGGCAAAGCCGCGCATGCCTTCCATTTTCGAGCGCACGCGATCCATCTTGTCCTGCATGCGCTGCATCTTGTTTTCCCAACGGCTCATGCCGTGATGATTCCAACAGCTCATTTTCTGGCTCCAGATGATGAAGGCGATGAACGCGAGACCCAGCGGCCACCAAAGCCAGCCGCCGATCATGAAGGCGAGAGCAAGCAGGCCGAGCGGCCACCACACCCAAAAGCCAAGGATCATGAGTATCGCCAGGGGCATGGATGCACCTCCACGTGTGAATGTAAATAACATTTACATCTGACTTGTAAACCTGTCAAGAAGTGGGTCACCAAAATTTGGAGAGCGCCGGGTTTCACGTGGGAAACCGCAGGCTTAGCCGGTGACGCCGAGGCCACGGAGATAAACCAGCACGCCCGCCTCCAGCAGCTCCTCCGGCGACATCGGCAACGCCCGCCGCGCCGCATCGCCACGACCGAACAGCGACGCGACGCCGTGCGACAACGACCAGATATGGAGCGCCAGCATCAGCGCGGGAGGCCGGCCCTTCGGCGGCATTTGCGCGCACACTTTCTCGGCCGCTTCACGCAGGACCGCGAAGGCGCGGTCGCCGGCGGCACGCAATTCGGGCGTCGTGTCGGCGGCGACGCCGGATTCAAACATCGCCGAGTAATAGGCCGGTTCGCTGCGCGCGAAGGCGAGATAGGCCTTTCCCATGCGGTCAAGCGCCGCAAGCGGATCCGGCCGGCCGGCCTCCCAGGCGCGATCGAGCACCACGGCAAACTGTTCGAAGCCGCGCAAGGCGACATTGGCGAGGAGATCGTCACGGTCACGGAAGTGGCGGTACGGCGCGGCCGGACTGACGCCGGCCCATCGCGCGGCGTCGGCGAAGGTGAAGCCGGCGGAGCCCTTTTGCGCGATCAATTCGAGCGCGGCGCGGATCAGCTCTTCGCGCAGATTGCCGTGATGATAGCCGCGCGGGCCCCGATCGTCTTTGTTGCCTTCCTTCGACCAGCTCATGTTAAGGGCTTTTACATGAGCCGGACCGGGGCGTCATCCGCTCCCCGGCTTATTCGTTACCGCAGGCCGGCTAGCTGCTGCGCCGCCGCTGGGCCACGAGCGGTAACCGCTCGAATAGCAGCGGTTCGTCCTCAAGCCTGGCGCCTTCGATCGACAACAGCCGCATTTTTGTCTGCACGCCGCCCGGCGCGGAGAAGCCGCCGGTCTTCCGCCCCGCCGCCGTCACGCGATGACAGGGCACGATGATCGGCACCGGATTTTGTCCGAGCGCCTGCGCCACGTCGCGCGCCAGAGCGCGGTCGCCGAGCCGCTCGGCAACCTCGCCGTAGGTCAGCGTTTCACCGGGGCGAATGCCGCGCGCGACATCGTAGACGCGGCGGTTGAAGTCCGGCGCATCGCCCAGATCGATTTCGATATGGCGGAGGTCACGCGCTTCGCCGCCGAGCAGCGCGGTGATGTCGTCGATAGCGCGTTGCGTTTTTTCCGGTGGCGCCGCTTCCCGCGCATCCGGAAAACGCCGGGCGATGCGGTTGCGCACTGCGCCGTCGTTGCGCTCCGGGAAGCGCACCGCGGCAATGCCGGCCTCGCTCCAGACGATGCCGCAGCGGCCGATCGCCGTATCGAACAATGCAAACCGTAATTCGCTCATGACCTCATCAATATAATGCGCGGGACCGCCGGCAACACCCGATTCCGGATACTACCTGGATTGCGCGGTGTCCTGATCGGCTTTCATGGCGATGCGTAACGGTTTCGGGATCGGCCTCGCCCGGCCCTCGCTGATAAAGGCGACCCGGACATGCGCCTCGATCAGCAACTCATCGCCGCGCATGACGTTTTGGCGCAGCATCGCCGACGCGCCCTTCACCTCTTCCGGCATGGTGATGACATGAAGAATGTCGTCCATGCGCGCCGGTTTCAGGAATTCGATGGTCATCGAGCGGACCACGAAGGCAAAGCCCGGCGCTTCCTTTTCGGTCGCCTCGAACAGCGCGCGATGATCGGCGCCGATCAGGCGCAGATAATTGGTCCGGCCACGCTCCATGAAGCGCAGATAGCTCGCGTGGTAGACGATGCCGGTGAAATCGGTGTCCTCGTAATAGACGCGCACCACCTGGACGTGGCGGCCGTCGCGGATTTCGCCGTCGAGCGGCACAGCGGTCATCGCACTATCTCCACGCCGCACTATCTCCAGGGAATTCGGCCGGCCATCGACTGTTCCCAGTGCTGGCCGTCGAACTGCTTGATGTCGAGCGCTTCAAGATTGACGCCATCAAGGCAGCGCACGTTGACGTCGATCTTGTCGGGATCGGAGCGCGGCACATAGAACGGATGAATGCCGCAGACCGCGCAGAACGTGTGCTGCGCAGCGCCGGTATTGAAGCGGTAGGTGGTCAGCGCGTCCTTGCCGCTGATCAGTTCGAAACAGTCCGGCGGCACGATGAGATGCAGGAAGCCTTTCTTCGCGCACATCGAGCAATTGCAATAGGTGACGCGCGACAGGCTCGCGGTGACGCGAAAGCGCACGCGGCCGCAATGGCATCCGCCTTCATAGGTTTGCGTGGTCATGTTGCGTGATCATGCGTCATCCTCGCCGGCGCCAAACAACCCGAACTGCGAGGCATCGCGCACCGGCTCCGGCAGGCCGAGATGTTTGAAGGCCTTGCCGGTCATCAGCCGGCCGCGCGGCGTCCGCTGCAGAAGCCCGCACTGGATCAGATAGGGCTCGATGATGTCTTCGATGGCGTCGCGCGGCTCCGACAATGCCGCCGCCATCGTCTCGACGCCGACCGGGCCGCCGCCATAGTTCATCGCGATCGCGGTCAGGTAGCGCCGGTCCATGGCATCGAGCCCGGCGCCGTCGACTTCGAGCGCCGCGAGCGCCTTGTCGGCAACGGCGCGATCGACCGCGGCCGCGCCGGCGACCGAGGCGAAATCGCGCACGCGGCGCAACAGGCGGCCTGCGATGCGCGGCGTGCCGCGCGCGCGGCGCGCGATCTCGTTCGCGCCGTCCGCCGTGAGCACCATGCCCAGCACGCGGGCGCCGCGGTTGACGATCAGTTCAAGCTCGGCCTCGGTGTAGAAATTCAGCCGCACCGGAATGCCGAAGCGGTCGCGCAGCGGATTGGTCAGCAGGCCGGCGCGCGTCGTCGCGCCGACCAGGGTGAATTTGGCGAGATCGATCTTCACCGAGCGCGCCGCCGGGCCCTCGCCGATGATCAGGTCGAGCTGGAAATCCTCCATCGCCGGATAGAGAATTTCCTCGATCGCCGGATTGAGGCGGTGGATTTCGTCGATGAACAGCACGTCGCGGTCTTCGAGATTGGTGAGCAGCGCCGCGAGATCGCCGGCCTTGGCGATCACCGGGCCCGACGTGGCGCGGAAGTTCACGCCGAGCTCGCGCGACACGATTTGCGCCAGCGTGGTCTTGCCGAGCCCGGGCGGCCCGACAAACAGCACGTGGTCGAGCGCCTCGCGGCGGGCGCGCGCCGCCTCGATAAAGATGCCGAGATTCCTGCGCGCCTGTTCCTGCCCGATGAACTCGGACAGCCGCTGCGGCCGCAGCGAACCTTCTGCCGCGTCTTCCTCGCGGCGCTCCGGTACAACCACTGAACCCGTTTGGCGCTTGGGGCTCGAGCTCACCGTTCAGATCCCCGGCTATATTTGTTCGGCAGCAATTCGGCGATCGGCACCGCCTTCGGCGTTCTGCCGTTCGGCACGATCACGCGGGCCTTGCGATCATAGTCGAAAATCAGCTCCCGGCACGCCCCGCAGGGCGATACTACCGTGACCACCTGGCTCTTCTCGTACGGCGGCGGGTGGCGAACCGCGACGATAGTCTCGATGCCGTCGTCGCCGAGATCAACAAATGCGCGGCCGAGCGCGACGGCTTCGGCGCAGACCGCCATGCGACCGAGGTAGGCATCCAGATTGACGCCGGTGAAGATCTCACCGGAGCGGGTGCGCAACGCGGCGCCAACTTCCTGCCAGTCGTCGCGATAGCGCCGCTTGATCGTCGCCGTCGCGGCTTCGATCAATTCCTTGTCGGCCTTGGTCAGGCTCAAAGCCTTGCTCGAATTCTTGCCCGAATTCCTGCCAGAATTCTTGCCCGAACGTTTGCCCGAACTCTTGCTCGAACTTTTCGGCTTCGTCACTTCGATAATTCCTTCAGGCCGAGGCGGATCAGCGTTTTGACCTCCGCATCGTCGCCGGCGCTGCGCGACGCGGCGGCGATGGCCGCGGCGGCTTGCGGCTGCGCGTAACCGAGATTGACCAGCGCCGACACGGCATCGGCGATCGGCCTCGGCGCGCGCTTTTCGTCGATCGCGCCGGACAGTTGCACCAGCGCCGGGTCGATCTGGGTGTAAGCCGGCGCCTTGTCTTTCAGTTCCGTGACGATGCGTTCGGCGACCTTCGGTCCGACGCCCGGCGTGCGCGCCACCATCGCCTTGTCGCGCATCGCGATCGCGGACGCGAGGTCCGCGGGCTTGAGCGTTCCGAGCACGTTGAGCGCGACCTTGGCGCCGACGCCCTGCACGGTCTGCAACAGCCGAAACCATTCGCGCTCGAGGTCGTTGACAAAGCCGAACAGCTTGATCTGGTCCTCGCGCACATGGGTCTCGATCGACAGCGTCGCCGCCTCGCCGGCGCCCGGCATCTCCTGCAAGGTCCGCGTCGAGCAATGCACCTGGTAGCCGACGCCGTTGACATCGAGGATGACGAAATCCTCGCCGTAGCTGTCGATGACGCCTTTGAGTTTGCCGATCATTCTGCAGCAACCTTTGCCGCGGCAATTCGTGCGGAGACTTTCAGCACCACGCTTTGCCGGTGGTGGGCGTGGGTCACGGCGATGGCGAGCGCGTCGGCGGCGTCGTCAGACGCCGGATCGGCCTTCGGCAGCAACACACCGATCATCATGCGCACTTGCGCCTTGTCGCCGTGGCCGGCGCCGACGATGCTTTTCTTCACCAGGTTCGGTGCGTATTCGGCGACCGGCACGCCGGCGCGCGCCGGCACCACCATCGCGATGCCGCGCGCCTGGCCGAGCTTCAACGTCGCCGCGGCGTTATTGTTGACGAAAGTCTGCTCGACCGCGGCCTCGTCGGGGCGAAACTCATCGAGGATGCGCATCAGGCCGTCGTGGATGGTGAGCAGCCGCGCCGCCAGTGAATCCTTGTCGTTGGTCGCGACCGAACCGCAGCCGAGAAAGCCGAGCCGGTTGCCGGCAATCTCGACGATGCCCCAGCCGGTGCGGCGGAGACCCGGATCGATGCCAAGAATGCGAATCGCTCGCGTCATCTGAGCGTCCGTGATAGCGCCCGGGGGCGTGCCCGCCTAGCGCACAACCAAAAGTTGCTTTAAGTCCAAAGACTATGCCATAGGGTTGCAGCAACTTTCATCGCCGGTCTCATGATTTTCCCCGAAAATTCGCTGGCTGCCGCCACCGTTGCCGACAACCGGTTCTGGATCGCGCTCGCCATCGCGATCCTCGCCGGCGTGGTGCGCGGCTTCTCGGGATTCGGCTCGGCGCAGATTTATGTGCCGCTGATCGCGTCGGTTTACAGCCCGCGCATTGCCGCGGTGACGCTGCTGCTGATCGACACGTTCGGCACCGCGCCGTTCGCGGCGCGCGCATTTCGGCATTGCACGTGGCGCGAGGTCACGCCGATGTCGATCGCAGCCGCGCTCTCGGTGCCGATCGGCGCGCTGGCGCTGCGCATCATCGATCCGATCGTGCTGCGATGGTTCATCGCGATTTTGGTGCTGACGCTGGTCGGCACCTTGATGTCGGGCTGGCGCTACCACGGACGTCCGAAGCTGTGGATCACGATCGGCGTCGGCCTGTTTTCCGGTTTCGGCTCCGGCGCGGTGCAGATCGCGGGCCCGCCGGTGCTGATCTACTGGCTCGGCACCACCACAGCGGTCGCGACCGTGCGCGCCAACTTTCTGGTCTACTTCATTTTACTGAACGCGATGTCGATCGTGGTCTATTTCTGGCAGGGATTTTTCACGCCGGAACTGCTGGTGATGGCGGTGTTGCTGGCGATCCCGTTTTTCCTCGCCACGACAGCCGGTGCGCGTGGATTCCACGGCTCATCGGAATCGCTGTACCGGAAAATCGCCTACGGCATCATCGTTACCGCGGCGCTGGTCAGCCTGCCGGTGTTCGACCGCTGGATACGGTAAGCGATTTGACAGCCGAATAGCGGCAATGCGCAGAGCGTGTTCGTGAAAACCCCGCTGGCTGCTAAAGACGGCTGCTAAAGAGATGCCTCTTTAGGCTTACGCAGAATAGCACCCGCCGAATGACACCAGGTCTCAGTCTTGCGCTCGGCGCCATGCTCTGTTTCGGCGCCAGCGATCTCGTCTACAAGCGCGGCGCCGCCGCCGGGATCAAGACGGGTGAATTCCTGATGCTGCAAGCCTGGATCTACTGCCCGGGCATTACGCTCTACAGTTGGCTGATCGGGGCGCTCGACCTCCATGCTTCGGCGCTGTGGGGTGCACTCGCGGGATCGTTCCTGTTCGTCGCGCTGTATAATTTCACCCAGAGCCTGCACGGCGGCGCGGTTTCGACCAATGCGCCGATCTTCCGCCTGAACTTCACGCTGACCGCAGTGATGGCGATCGTGCTGCTCGGCGAGACGCTCACGGTCACCAAAGCTGTTGCGCTCGTCTGCGCGCTGGCTGCGGTCTGGCTGCTACTCGGCGAAGCGGAGTTCTGAGGCAGGCCGGCCGAATGTCTCGTCGCTCGCGCGCGTCGTCGTCGCCACCGTGGCGATGGCCTTCACCAACCTGTTCTATAAAATCGGCCTGCAACACGGCGCGTTGCCGGAAACCATGATCTGTGCGCAGGCCTGGGCGTTCTGTCCGCTGGCGACGCTTGCCGCTTACTGGCCGAAGCGCCGGCTGCGCGTTCCGCCGCGCGCCGGGCCCTATGCGGCGCTCGCCGCGCTGGCGTTGTTCGGCGGCTTTATTCTGTTGATGCATGCGCTCCTGCTCGGACCGGCCAGCGTGCTGGTCCCGGTGGGACAGATGAGCTTCGTGATCACCGCGCTGGTCGGCATCGCGGTTTTCCACGAACGCCTGGATTGGCGCAAAGCCGCCGGCCTCGGCGTTGCCGCCGTGGCGCTGGTGTTGTTCGCCGTGAGCTGATTAACTCTTCTTCGGCGACCAGCGATAGGCTTTGGCGGTCGCGCCGCCCATCAGCATGGCGCGCTCGCCCTCGCTCAGCCGGTCGGTCTTGAAGAACGGCGCGACGGCCTGCTCGTAATTGACGACGGCGAAGGCGCGCGTCCAGTCGGTGCCCCACAGGCAGCGGTCGAAGCCCCAGGCATCGAACACGCGCGCGAGCGGATCCCAGATGTCCGGAAACGGATAAGGCTCCCGCGACAGCGTGCAGGCGCCGCTGACCTTGATCACCACGTTCTTGCGTTTGGCGAGATCGAGCACCTTCGGCAGGTCGGCCCATGGCTGCGGCGGCGCCGGCGGCGTGCGCGGCTGCAGGATCGCCAGATGATCGAGGATAAAGCGCGTGTCGGGATGGCGATCGATCAGCACCGTGCCGGCGTCGACATTGCCCCAGCACAGGATGTTGACCGGCAGGTCGTGCTTCACGGCGGAGCGCGCGATGCGGTCGAGGCCCGGGTCCTTCGGATCGCGATCGCGCCCCGGCTCCCTGGTCAGCATGATGCGGATACCGACCGCGCCCGGTGTCCGCTTCCACTCGGCGACGACGTCGTCGACCGCCGGATTGTCCGGATCGACCGGTTTGACGATCGCGAACCGGTTCGGATGCGCCTTCTGCACTTCGACCGCGTAGCTCGCGTCATAGCGGTACATGGAGAATGCGGAGATGAAGATCGCGCCGTCGACGCCGACCTTGTCCATCGCCGCCACCATCTCGTCGCCGGTGACATGCGGCGGCCAGTTCGGCACGGTGTGCCACGGCCGCTTCGGCGTATTGGCTTCGTAGGCGTGGACCTGGGAATCGATGATCGTCATCGGACAAACTCCTCGAGCGCAAAGAAACTGCGGTGCGTCAGCAGGCCACTATAGCGAGGAAGCGGCCAGCGGCTCCATGCCGCTTTTCCGGATGGCGCCGGCGGCGCGCGCCGAGGCAAACAGCTCGATCAGCCGTCCGGCCATTGCCATCGCCCCGGAGCCGGTCACGACGGCGGCGGAAAACACCTGCATGAACTGAATGTCCGCTGCGAGGCGGCCGGCAAAGTCGACGCCCGGCGCGACCATGATTTCGCTGTCCGGCATGACCGCGACGGCGGCGCCCCCTGCCGCCACCAGCGCGGCAGCGTCCGAGCCGCGCGGCGTCTTTCGCACATCGATCCGGTCCGCGATGCCGAGCCTCGGAAAAAGCTCGGCTGTGAGCCAGATGCCGCTGGTGCTGGCCGGGACCGCAACGGTTTTGGCCTGGAGCAGAAGTTGTTTGAAGGCTTCGGCGGTGCTCACGTCGGGCTTCGACGTTCCCGAACGGACCGCGACCCCGAGACCGACTTGCGCAAGATCGACATCGGTTCCGGCGACGATCCGCTTTGCCGCGATCAGCTCATTAAGTCCCTCGCGGGACAGGATCACCACGTCGGCCGCCACGCCGCGGGCAAGCTGCGCGGCGATGGTCTGCGGGCCTGAGCCTTGCGACGCACCGGAGCCGGTCGTGACCTTGACGCCGGTTGCGGCGATGAATTCCGGCAGCAGTTCCTCGTAAGCGCCGGAGAAACCCCCGGAGATCAGAACGTTCAACTGTGCCGGGGCCGCCGTCATGTCCAAAACGATCAGGCGCTCATCCTGGCGACCAGCGCGTCGGACACTTCAAAATTGGCGTAGACGTTCTGCACGTCGTCATGGTCATTGAGATTGTCGATCAGCTTGACGAGTTTCTCGCCCTGCTCGTCGTCCACGGCCACCGTGTTCTGCGGCCGCCAGGTCATCGCCGCCTTGCGCGGCTCGCCGAACTTGGCCTCCAGCGCTTTCGCCACGGTACCGAAATTGCTTTGCGATGCGTAAATCTCGTGGGCGTTCTCGTTCGACACCACGTCGTCGGCGCCGGCTTCGAGCGCGGCCTCGAACATCGCCTCGCCGCTCGCAACACCGGCGTTGTATTCGACGACGCCGACATGATCGAACATGAACGAGACCGCGCCGGTCTCGGCGAGGTTGCCGCCGCTCTTGGTGAAGCTGGCGCGCACTTCGCCGGCGGTGCGGTTGCGATTGTCGGTCAGCACTTCGACGATCACCGCGACTCCGCCCGGCCCGTAGCCCTCGTAACGGATCTGCTCGTAATTTTCGCCGTCATTGCCGGCGGCCTTCTTGATGGCGCGCTCGATATTGTCCTTCGGCATGTTCTCGGCACGCGCCGCGATGATCGCCGCACGCAGGCGCGGATTCATGTCGGGGTCAGGTGTACCCATCTTGGCGGACACGGTGATTTCGCGCGCCAGCTTGCCGAACAGTTTTGATTTCTGCGCATCCTGCCGCCCCTTGCGGTGCATGATGTTCTTGTATTGTGAGTGGCCGGCCATGACGAAGTCCGCGTCTATGCTCTCGGTTGCGGGAATTTGTTGCGCCGACATATAAAGCGCGGCGGCGGCAAAATCCAGCAGCCGGCAAACCTGCAAATGCTTGATTTGACGGCGGCAATTGGCCGCCGATCACCTGCTCAACATTACCGGTCAGCACTTGTGGAAGAAGCGGTAAGTGTCCGGCGCCCGCATCCAGATGAACTGGCCGGTCAAGCCGCCGTGCTGGTTGATCCAGGCCTGGATGTCGGATGCGTAAGCACCCCACAACGTGGCGGTGGATTTGGCGGTCTGCGCCAGATGGAATCCAAAAGCGGCCTGCGGCGTGACGCAGATGCGGTCGTGCGGGATGCGGCCAAGCAAGACCGTGCATGCCGACTGGCAGGGACCGACGATGCGAACGCTGACACCCTTCGCCGAGAGCGCCGCCCACCTGGCGTCGTAATCGGCGACCAGCCCGCCGTGACTGTCGGACACGTCGATGGTCTCGGCCTGTGCTGCGACGGTGACGAGAAACAGGAACACCAGCACAAATATCGAACGCGTCATTGGCAGCCCCCCAATATTTCTAGTTCACTCGTTCCAGAATTGCGGCCGCGTCTCCTCCAGGCAACCGCCGAGCCGCACCGCGCCAACGCGGAGCGCCAGGCCCGTGGCCGGATCGGTCTCCACAGCGACCCCGCAGAGTGTTGCAGCGCCGGAAGCGGGCTCGAAACGCGACGTCGAAATGCGCCGGGTGAAACGCTGCAGCGGCTCGTCCTTCGCCATGCCGATCACGGAATCATAATCGCCGGTCATGCCGACGTCACTCATATAGGCGGTGCCGCCGGCGAGAATGCGAAGGTCGGCGGTCGGCGTGTGGGTGTGGGTGCCGACGACAAGGCTGGCGCGGCCGTCGCAGAAATAGCCCATCGCCTGCTTCTCGCTGGTCGCCTCGCCATGAAAGTCGAGAATGACGGCATCGGCGCCGCTGCCGAGCGCGCAGGCGGCGAGCTCGCGCTCCACCGTCTGGAACGGGTCTTCCAGCGGGTCCATGAAAATCCGGCCCATGGCGTTGATGACCAGCGCCCGCGCGCCGGTCTTGGTCTCGATCATCGCCGCGCCGCGGCCCGGCGTGCCCGCCGGATAGTTGATCGGACGGACCAGCTTCGGCGCCCGCTCGATGAACACCAGCGCTTCTTTCTGATCCCAGGCGTGATTGCCGAGCGTGATCGCATCAGCGCCGGCTTCGATGAATTCGCGATAGATCGCCTCGGTGATGCCGAAACCGCCGGCGGCGTTCTCGCCGTTGATCACCACGAGATCGAGCTTCCAGTCGCGGACCAGCTTGGGCAGGCGCTCGCTGATGATGGTGCGGCCGCTGCGGCCGACAACGTCACCGATGAAAAGGATGCGCATGCTCACACGCCTCGCAGGTCGATTACTTCGTTCTCGGTTAGCACGAGATCGAGGCGCGCGTCGCGGGGCGTGGCAGGAACGGCGGCGATTTCCTGTGCAGCGAAAGCGATGCCGACGGCAATCACCGGCTTGATCGCGCGCAATCGCGCGATGGTCATGTCGTAGTAGCCGGCGCCGTAACCGATCCGATGGCCGGCGCGATCGAATGCCAGCAATGGCACCAGCACGATATCGGGATTGACTTCCGGCGCGTCCGGCTTCGGCTCGCGGATGCCCCACTGGCCGCGATAGAGCGGCGCGCCGAATTGCCATGTCCGCATGGTCAGCGGCTTGCCCCGGCCCGCGATCGCCGGCAGTGCGAGGCTTGCGCCGGCTTCGCCAAGCTTCTGCAACAGCGGCAGCGGATTGATTTCGCTCTTTAGCGGCATAAAGCCGGAGACAATCGCATCGGGCGCAATCGCCAGCGGAAATTGCCGCGCCGCAATCGCCTCCGCCGCGGCCTGGCGCATATCCGCGGGCATGGCGTCGCGCTGCGCGATAGCGGCTTGGCGGAATTCTTCTTTAGTCAGTGAGGCAAGCGTCACGCATCATCCGTCATCCTGAGGTGCTCGCGCGCAGCGCGAGCCTCGAAGGAGACGGCCGAGGCGCACGGGCCGTCGCCCTTCGAGGCTCGCTTCGCTCGCACCTCAGGATGACGGGAACACGATGGCGCGCGCGTGAATAAAAGTGCGGAGCCGCGCTGGCCGTTGGAGCAACGATCCCGGGTTCCCTACGAAAGTAGGTGGGCGCCATATGACCGAACCCACGAGCCCGGCCAGGGACAGCTCCCTTAAGGATCGATAAGGCCCCGAGAATAAGGCTCCTGACGCGCGAGGCAGCCCCGCACCGACAATGTAGTCGCAATGGCGCCCGCGCGCCATCACCCCATCGCGACGCCGTTTCCGGTGGTGATGGAGCCGTTAAGCTTCTTGGTGATGCTCTCAAGGCGCTCGGCAGCGGCATTGAGGGCTGCGGCGACGGCGGCCTGCGCGCCTCTGGCGTGGTCGGCGGAATTGTTGCGCGCCGCCTGCAGGTTGGCGACTTCATCCTCGAGCCGCCTGATGCGCTGCCCAGTTTCGGCGAGCGCGTCGGCCAGCGTGAGCGCCGCCATCACCGTCAGCCGGGTGTCGCCGATCTCACCGAACTTCTTGCGCAGGCCCTCGATGCGCGCGTCGAGATCCCGGGCGAGGTTCATCAGATGACCCTCCTGCCCGTCCTCGCACGCCATCCGGAACTGCCGGCCGTTGATGGTGACGCTGACCTGCGACATCACTCACTCTCCGCTTCGGGAGTATTCAGCACGCTGCGGATCGTCTCGATGGCCTGATCAATGCGCTGGGCCACCTCGCGGTTCGCCGATTCCAGCTTGCGCGAGCGCGCGGTGGCGGCGTCGAGGTCGCCGGCCAGCCGGGCCCGGTCGGCGCCGAGCGCGTGGATCTGGTTGGCAAGCGCGTCCTCGCTGCGGTCGGCATCGTGCCGCCGTTCGACCGCTGCCTCCAAAGCATCGAGCGCGAGAGCCAAACGCCGGCTCGCCGCTTCCACCGAATCGATTTCGCTCATGCGCCTTTCCGCGTGCCGCACCTGGCGCAAAAATCGTGCGACGGCAAGACTTTACGAACAGAACTTTACGTCGCATCGCGCCGGAGCGTCAACGCTTAACGACGCCGCGCCGCATGAGCCTGTGCATGACGCGGACGCCGCTGTGCCACGCAATTGACACATCTGTCAGCGGTGCCTAACTGTCCGCGTTCTATCCACTCGGCGTGGGTTTCCGACGGCTGTTTTTGCAACCGCACCACGTCTGGCGCGTTTCATGACCATGCCGGATCGTTCGGCGGCGGCCGCCGCCATCTCGCAACCCACACGTGTTCCTGCGTCGCGCGCGGAACACGATCGCATGGCGAATGCGATCCGTTTCCTCTCGCTCGACGCGGTCGAGAAAGCGAAGATCGGCCACCCCGGCCTGCCGATGGGCGCCGCCGATATCGCAACCGTGCTTTTCACGCGCTTTTTGAAATTCGATCCGGCCGATCCGGCGTGGCCGGACCGCGACCGCTTCGTGCTGTCAGCCGGTCACGGCTCGATGCTGCTCTATTCGCTGTTCTATCTGCTCGGCTACGAGTTGATGACCATCGACGAGATCAAGCGCTTCCGTCAGCTTGGCTCGCTGACGCCGGGCCATCCGGAGCACGGCCACACGCCGGGCGTCGAAACCACCACCGGACCGCTCGGCCAGGGTCTCGCCAATGCCGTCGGCATGGCGATCGCCGAGCGCCACCTTGCCGCGCTGTACGGCGACGCGATCGTCGACCACCACACCTACGTGCTGGCTTCCGACGGCGACCTGATGGAAGGCCTCAGCCAGGAAGCCATTGCGCTGGCCGGCCATCTCAACCTGAAAAAGCTGATCGTCTTTTATGACGACAACCACATCTCGATCGACGGGCCGACGTCGCTTTCCGACTCCGTCGATCAGGTGAAGCGCTTCGAATCCGCCGGCTGGCTGGCGACGCGGATCGACGGCCACGATCCGACCGCCATTACCGCCGCGATCGAGGTCGCGAAGAAATCCGACCGGCCGACGATGATCGCCTGCCGCACCACGATCGGCTACGGCGCGCCGAACAAGGGCGGCACCGAGAAGGCGCACGGCTCGCCGCTCGGCGCCGAGGAAGTCGCCGCCACCCGCAAGAACCTCGGCTGGACGTCGCCGCCGTTTGAAATTCCCGCGGACATTCTCGCCGAATGGCGCAAGACCGGCACCCGCAGCAAGGCGCAGCGTCAGGCGTGGAGCGATCGCTTCGCCAGGCTCGACGGCGCAAAGCGCGCCGAGTTCGAGCGCCGCATCAGCGGCAAGCTCAACGACAAATTCCCCGCCGCGGTGCGTGAGCTGAAACAGAAACTCGCCGCCACGCCGAAAGAGATCGCGACGCGTGCCGCGTCCGAGTTCGCGCTCGACGCATTGACGGTCGCGCTGCCGGAAATGATCGGCGGCTCCGCCGACCTTACCGGTTCGAACAACACCCGCGCCAAGGGCATGAAGGTGCTCGACGCGGCGAATTACGACGGCACGTTCATTCACTACGGCGTGCGCGAACACGGCATGATGGCGGCAATGAACGGCATGGCGCTGCACGGCGGCGTCATCCCCTACTCCGGCACGTTCCTGGTGTTCTCCGATTATTGCCGCCCGGCGATCCGGCTGGCGGCGCTGATGAACCAGCGCGTGATCCTGGTCGCGACGCACGACTCCATCGGGCTCGGCGAGGACGGCCCGACCCATCAGCCGGTCGAGCACCTCGCGGCGCTGCGCGCGATCCCGAACCTGAAAGTGTTCCGGCCGTGCGATGCCGTCGAGACAGCCGAGTGCTGGCAGCTTGCGCTGCAATCGGACGGGCCGAGCGTGCTGGCGCTGACCCGGCAGAACCTGCCGCAACTGCGGCAAGGCTTCGACGAGATGAACCGCTGCGCGCCCGGCGCCTATGAATTGGCCGGCGCCGAGGACGATTCCGCGGTGGTGTCGCTGTTCGCCTCGGGCTCCGAGGTCGCCATCGCGCTGGAAGCGAAGAAGCTCCTCGCCGCCCGCAAGGTTTCCGCCCGCGTCGTCTCGGTGCCGTGCTTCGAACTGCTGTTCGCCGCGCCGGAAGCCAAGCGCGCCGGCGTGATCGGCAATGCGCGGGTCAATGTCGCGGTCGAGGCCGGCGTCCGCCAGGGCTGGGACGCCATCATCGGGTCCCACGGCGGCTTTGTCGGCATGACCTCATTCGGTGCCAGCGCGCCTTACAAGGACCTTTACCAACACTTCGGAATCACAGCGGAAAAGGTAGCCGAAGCGGCGCTGAAGCGATTAGAAAAATCGTAGATTAGTCACTAAATAAGGAGTACCGCGCCATCGACGTCACCGGTGCGGCAGAGGGGAGACCGGGAAATGTCAGTTCGCGTTGCCATCAATGGATTTGGCCGTATCGGCCGCAATATCCTGCGCGCCATCGTCGAATCCGGCCGCACGGACATCGAGGTCGTCGGCATTAACGATCTGGCGCCGATCGAGACCAATGCGCACCTTTTGCGCTACGACACCGTGCACGGCCGGTTCCCCGCCGAAGTTACGGTCAAGGGCGACACCATCAGCTGCGGCAACGGCGCGATCAAAGTCACCGCGATCAAGGATCCGGCGACGCTGCCGTGGCGGGAGCTCGGCGTCGATATCGCCCTCGAGTGCACCGGCATTTTCACCTCGAAGGACAAGGCCTCGGCGCACCTGAAGGCGGGCGCCAAGCGCGTGCTGGTATCCGCGCCGGCCGACGGCGTCGATCTCACCGTCGTTTACGGCGTCAACCACGACAAGCTGACCAGGGACCACATGGTGGTCTCGAACGCATCGTGCACCACCAACTGCCTCGCGCCGGTCGCCAAGGTGCTCAACGACAGCGTCGGCATCGACAAAGGCTTCATGACGACCATCCACTCCTACACCAACGATCAGCCGTCGCTCGATCAGGTGCACAAGGACCTGTACCGGGCGCGCGCCGCGGCGAGCAACATAATCCCGACATCGACCGGCGCGGCGAAGGCCGTCGGCCTGGTGCTGCCGGAACTCGCCGGCAAGCTCGACGGCGTGTCGATCCGGGTGCCGACGCCGAACGTCTCGGTGATCGACTTCAAGTTCGTCGCCAAGCGCGCGACCAGCAAGGACGAGATCAACGGCGCGATGAAGCGCGCCGCCGAGCAGCAGCTCAAGGGCATTCTCGGCTATACCGACGAGCCGAACGTCTCCAGCGACTTCAACCACGATCCGCACTCCTCGATCTTCCACATGGACCAGACCAAGGTGATGGACGGCACGCTGGTGCGGGTGATGTCGTGGTACGATAATGAGTGGGGCTTCTCCAATCGCATGGCCGATACCGCAGTCGCGATGGGCAAGCTCATCTGACCGGTCACGAAGCTCTTAACAGCTGTTGCGCCAGCGCCTGCCATGAACGGCTTCCGCAGTCTCGACGACGCCGACGTTAAAGGTAAGCGCGTGCTGCTGCGCGTCGACCTCAACGTCCCGATGCAGGACGGCAAGGTTGCCGATGCGTCCCGCATCGAGCGCAACACCGCGACCATCACCGAACTAGCCGACCGCGGCGGCAAGGTCATCCTGATTTCGCATTACGGCCGGCCGAAGGGCCGTGACCCTAAGGAATCGCTGGCGCCGGTCGCCGCCGCCGTCGGGCGCATTCTCAACCGGCCGATTGCGTTCGCCGACGACTGCATCGGCGACGCCGCCGAAAAGGCGGTGGCCGCGCTGAAGCCGGGCGACATTCTCTGCCTGGAAAACACCCGCTTCCATAAAGGCGAGACCAAAAACGACCCGGAGCTCGCCGCACAGCTCGCCAGGCTCGGCGATATTTATGTCGACGACGCGTTCTCGGTTGCGCATCGCGCCCACGCCTCGGTCGAGGCGATTGCGCATCTGCTGCCGGCCTATGCCGGCCGCGCGATGCAGGAAGAACTCAGCGCGCTGGAACGCGCGCTCACCCGGCCGGAACGGCCGGTGGCGGCGATTGTCGGCGGCGCCAAGGTTTCGACCAAGCTCGATCTGCTCGGCAATCTGATGACGCAGGTCGAGACCTTGATCATCGGCGGCGGCATGGCCAACACGTTTCTCGCCGCGCAGGGCAAGCCGGTCGGCAAATCGCTTTGCGAAAACGACCTGATCCCGACCGCCCGCGACATCCTCGCCAAGGCGCAATCGCTCGGCCGCGAGATCGTGCTGCCGGTCGACGTGGTGGTGGCGCAGAAATTCGCCGAACACGTTCCGACCAGCATAGTGCCGGTCGACCAGGTCGGCGCGACCGACATCATTCTCGACATCGGCCCGGCCAGCATCAAACATGTCGTCGGCGTTTTGTCGCGCGTCCGGACGCTGGTGTGGAACGGCCCGTTTGGCGCCTTCGAGATCAAGCCGTTCGACACCGGCACCGTCGAAGTCGCCAGGGCCGCGGCGGAACTCACCAGCGCCGGCAAGCTTGTCAGCATAGCCGGCGGCGGCGATACCATGGCGGCGCTGAACGTGGCGGGAGTGACCGACCGGTTCACTTACGTTTCGACCGCCGGCGGCGCGTTCCTCGAATGGCTCGAAGGCAAGACGTTGCCGGGTGTCGAGGTCCTCAAGACCGCACAGCCGGCCACTGCAAGGGCCGGATAACGGGATTAAGATAGCTGCCACGATCCGGCAGAAATTTTGACGATAAATCCATTGGCGATTTTTCAGGAGAGCGCGATGAACTTGAACGAATTGAACAAGGTCGCGGAAGCCATGGTCGCTCCGGGCCGCGGTATTCTGGCCGCCGATGAATCGACCGGCACGATCAAAAAGCGCTTCGACACGCTCGGCGTGGAATCCACCGCCGATACGCGGCGCGATTATCGCGAGATGCTGTTCCGCACCAAGGATGCGATGTCGAAATACATTTCCGGCGTCATCCTGTACGACGAAACCATCCGCCAGAAGGCCAAGGACGGCACGCCGCTGGTCGAACTGATCACGCAGGCCGGCTCGCTGCCGGGCATCAAGGTCGACAAGGGCACCAAGCCGCTGCCGTTCTGCGAAGGCGAACTGATCACCGAAGGCCTCGACGGCCTGCGCGAGCGGCTCGCGGAGTATCGCGGGCTCGGCGCCAAATTCGCCAAATGGCGCGCGGTGATCGACATCGGCGCCGGCATCCCGAGCTACAACTGCATCATGACCAATGCGCACGCTCTCGCCCGCTATGCCGCGCTGTGCCAGGACGAAGGCATCGTGCCGATCGTCGAGCCGGAAGTGCTGATGGACGGCGGTCACGACGCCGACCGCTGCGCCACGGTCTCGGAATGGACGCTCAAGACGGTGTTCGAACAGCTCTATTATCAGCGCGTTGCGCTGGAAGGCATGGTGCTCAAGCCGAACATGGTGGTGCCCGGCAAGAAGTCCGGCAAGAAGGCCTCCGCCGAGGAGGTCGCCGAGAAGACGCTGCGCGTGCTCAAGGCCTGCGTGCCGGCCTCGGTGCCCGGCATCGCGTTTTTGTCCGGCGGACAGTCGGACGAGGAAGCCACCGCCCATCTCGATGCGATGAACCGCATGGGGCCGCTGCCGTGGAAGGTGTCGTTCTCCTATGGCCGTGCGTTGCAGGCGGCGCCGCAGAAGGCGTGGTCGGGAAAATCCGAGAACGTGGCGGCGGCGCAGCGCGCCTTCAGCCACCGCGCCATGATGAACGGCCTCGCCGCCCGCGGCGAATGGAAGGCCGACCTCGAACGCAAGGCAGCGTGAGTTTCAACGGGCACCTTATGAACCGTCATCCTGAGGTGGCCGCGAAGCGGCCCTCGAAGGATGCACGGCCCGGGCCGTCGCCCTTCGAGGCTCGTTGCACTCGCACCTCAGGGTGACGGATATGGCTCACCCTCCCACACGCCCCCGCCTCTATCTCGTCACGCCGGTAATCGACGACACGGCGCCGCTGTTGCGCGACCTCGACGCCGTGCTCGGCGCGGGTGACGTCGCGGCGGTGCTGCTGCGGCTTGCCGACGCCGACGAGCGCGGCCTGATCAACCGCGCCAAGGCGGTGGCCGCCGCGGTGCAACGCCGCGAGATCGCGCTGCTGCTCGAGAATCGTGCGGACATCGTCGGCCGCGCCGATGCCGACGGCGCGCATATCGCCGGCATCGAGGCGTTCGCTGCATCGCTTGTGACGCTCAAGCCGCAACGCATCGCCGGCGCCGGCGGATTGCACAGCCGTCATGATGCCATGCTCGCCGGCGAGAACGGCGCCGATTACGTCATGTTCGGGGATCCCGACCGCCGCGGCCATCGGCCATCGTTCGAGACGACCGTGGAGCGGTTACAGTGGTGGTCGGAACTCGTCGAAATTCCCTGTATCGGTTATGCGGCGACTGCCGGCGAGGTGCGGCCCCTGGCGCGCGTGGGAGCCGATTTCGTCGCCCTTGGTGATTGGATATGGACACATCCGGAAGGCGCAGCGGCGGCGGTAACGACAGCAGCCGGCGATCTGGCGACCGGCGAGCGCGAAGCGCCGGCGTCTTGAACCGGCGGCTCTGGCTCGCGCTGCTGCTGGCCGTGGCGCTGCCTGCCGCAGCCGCCGCGCAAAAGCCGCCGGCGGCAAAGCCGAAACCGGCCGCGGCCAAAGCCGCGCCGGCGGCGCCCGCCCCGGCTCCGGCATCAAGCAACGGACAACCGCTCGATCCCGCCTTCGGCGCCTATCAGCGCGGCCGCTACCTGACTGCGTTCGGACTCGCGACCAAGCGCGTCGACGACACCGGCGATCCGAAATCGATGACGCTGATCGGCGAACTTTACGCCAGCGGCCTCGGCGTGGCGCAGGACGACAAGAAAGCGGCGGAATGGTACAAGCTCGCCGCCGGCCGCGGCGACCGCGAGGCGATGTTCGCGCTTGCCATGTTCAGCATCTCCGGACGCGCCGGCCCGCGCGATCGCGAAGCCGGCGCCAAATGGCTTGCCGCCGCAGCCAAGCTCGGCCACCCGCTCGCTGCCTACGACCTCGCGCTGCTCTACATGGAAGGACAATTGTTCCCGCAGGATTTCGGCCGCGCCGCCGAATTGCTGCGGATCGCGGCGCAGGCCGGCAATGCCGAAGCGCAATATGCGCTCGGCACCCTGTACAAGACCGGGCGCGGCGTGCCGGCAGACAATCGCGAAGCGGTGCGGCTGTTCGGCCTGGCGTCGCTTGGCGACGACACCGACGCCAAGGTCGAATATGCGATCGCGCTTTTTAACGGCGACGGCATCGCCAAGAACCAGCAGGCCGCCTATGGGCTGTTTCACCAGGCGGCGCTGAAGAACAATCCGATCGCGCAAAACCGGCTGGCGCACATTCTCGCCGCCGGCATCGGCGTGCCGGCCGATCCGGTCGTCGCCGCCAAGTGGTGGCTGATCTCGAAGGCGCGCGGTGAAACCGATCTGGCGCTTGACGAATTCGTCAGCAAGCTTCCGCCAGACCAGCGCGCGGACGCCGAGAAGCAGGCGAGGAAATGGATCGATGGGTTGAAGAAGCCGGTATTGCAGTGACGGCAAAAGCAGTAACCGCAAAAGCGGAACCCGCCCGAGTGGCAAAGCCCGGGCGGGTTGGGGAACTGAAGGTTCGGTAAATCTTTGCGGCGGATCAGGCCATTCCCGGACCGTTGTATTCGTACCAGCGGGCGGGCGGCCGGTTCTTCGTGACGAATTCCCGGCACCAGCGCGAGAAGCGGGATTGGGTCTTTTTCACCAGAGCGGCCATGGGGACCTCCATTTGTCTGTCAGCCGTTAAGTTGCAGCCACCTTACCGGGGCCTGCCGGCTGGTGGCGTGACAGCGGTCACAAGTTTTCGCTTTCCCGACCTGGCCTGAAAAGCCAAGGCTTTACAGTCTCTTAGAGACAGCGGCCCGAGCTTATGGCCGGGAGAACACGTTGACCGCTCATTTCAGCTTGGTGACGCGAGCCGCCATGTCGGGATCGAGCCGCACTCTGTAGACGGCATTTCGGCAGCTCAGGATCCAGACGGTCGAGTCTCTTCGGGAGCGCTTCACGTCCCGGCGGGCGGTCGCGGACCCGTCGCATGCGTAACCTTGCCGGCGGATTTGCGACGCCACGTCATCTGCGGGTGTCTGTGCCTTCGACACCGTGGGCATGCCGGCACACGATACCGCGACCGCAAGGCATCCGGCGGCGATCTGCGCCGCGCTGAACTGCAAAACACGTGACCGCCGATTGCCGCTCATGGTCTCACCTTCGCCCCTCGCCTTTTCAATCCCGTAAAGCGCCGACTTCAGTCGAGACTCACTGTTCGCCGTCGCGAACGCATGCCTGCATGATCCATATCAATTGGCAACACCCCTGGCGCGCTGCAACACGCGTGCGGCCTCGACGCCGTCGACGGCCGGTTTGTCGCTCGTCCAGGCGACGAACTGATCGGGCCGCACCAGGACGATGGACGCCTGGTATTTTTCCCGTCCGCCGGCCGCGGTGTCTTTGATAACTTTCAGCGGAACATGAAGTTCCGCGGCGGCCTGTTCGAACGCCGATGCCGCGCCGCTTGCACCGAGATCGATCAGCGTGAAACCCTCGCCGAGTTCTCCGTACACGTTCCTGCCCGACGACAGCGGCTGCGGCGTCAGATGAAAACCGGCCAGCGCAGCATATTGGTGTGAACCGATGGCGCTGCTCGCCGCGCCGCGCGCTCCGAACACGATCGGCGATCCGGCGTAGTTCGGATTGAACGAATTGACTTCGTCGGAGGCGCCGGACTGGCGCTCGCCCCACGCCGCCTCGAAGTCGGCGCGGTCGCGCGCCGGATCGTGCGCGCGCAGGAAATCGCGGTCGTTGAAGATCGCCTTTTCGATGAAGTCGCGCGCCGTCGAGGCGAACACCGGCCGCCGCTCGGCACCGTAGCTGTCGAGCAGGCCGGCCCCGCCCCAGCCTTGCAGCACCGCGGCGAGCTTCCACGACAGATTCACCGAGTCTTCGAGGCCGCTGTTGACGCCGTAGCCGCCATAAGGCGGATGGCTGTGCGCGGCGTCACCCGCAATGAAAAGCCGCCCGGCGCGATAGCTGTCGGCCACCGCAAAGCGCAGATCCCAGAAGCCGATGTGTTCGAACTCGATGTCGAATTCCGCGCCGGCCGCGCCGTGCATGAAGCCGCGGAAATCGAAATTGTCGCGGTTGGTGTCGGGTGGCACCGGCGCATGGAAGAACCAGGTGGTGCCAAGGTCGACGCGGCCGAAGAACTTCCAGTAGCCTTCCAGCTCCGGATGCAGCACGCAATAAAATGACTTGCCGGGATAACGCTCCAGCAGCTTGTGCAGTTCGAGCGAGCGGAACACCAGCAGCACCATCAGCCGGTCATGATCGGACAGCGTTTGCGTGATGCCGGCCTGCCGGCGGACGAGCGAATGGCTGCCGTCACAGCCGACAGCATAATCGGCCCGCAAGGTGCGTTTGTTGCCGGCGCGGTCGGTAATGTCGACGTAGGCAGCGTCGTTATCCTGCCGGACGGTCTCGCAGATCCAGCCGTACATCGTTGTAATGGCGGGAATATGCGAAGCCCGCTGCCGCAGCACCGCTTCGGTGGCGTATTGCGGCAGGCGCTCATTGCCGGTGAAATAATAAGAACGCACCAGTTCGCGTTGCAGCCAGTCGTAAAAATAGCCGCTCAGCAAAGTGCCGTGAGCCGTCATCCCGCCCATGCCGTACTCCGGCGGAATAGTGCGGGCGGCGCGCAATTCCTTCTCCGCTCCCCAGAAGTGGAAGTGCTCCATGGTGCGCTGGGTGAGGTTCTGCCCTTTCGGGATCGGCTGCGGATTTTCGTGGCGCTCGACCAGGATCGAACGAATGCCGCGCAGGCCGAGATCGATGGCGAGACCGACGCCGACCGGCCCGCCGCCGACGATCACAACAGGCGCATCATTCTTCGTCCGACTGTTCATTCCAGACCTACCCCCGTCTCGGCGCGTTCCCGGCCCTCGTTAGCGCACGTTCGCTGATCGCACTAGTATCCCGATTGCCAAGCTCGCCTGAGCAAGCGGCGGAACAGTTTTCCGGCAAACCGGTACCGATCATGGGTTGGTCAGAATTGATAGCGTGGTTCTTGCTGGGAATCGTGGTCGCTATCGCCGCGTTTATCGTGTTCTTCGGCTTGGGCAAACCGCTGATGTAAGGCGGCGCCGCTCCCGGCCGCAGCCTGATCCACCTTGATAGTGTCGGTACCGATCACATCGCCGGTTGCCGCGGCAATTTATGGCTTGTCCGACCCGTAATGATGATGGTGGTGCGCGGCCTTGTGGTGCGGTGCGGTCTCGTAATGCAGGCGCAGCAGGTCCATGCCGTAGTCGTTGCCGTTCGGCGTCCGGACGATGGTATGGACGTGGAATTTCTCCGGCTGGGCATTGTTGAGCACCACGCCCTTGTGGTGATCGAACTCGATCATCACCACCGGGCTTTGGATGCGATAATAGAAGGCGCTGTCTTCGCCCATGCCGCCGGCCCAGCAGAAACGGGTGTCCATGAGGTGCCGTTCGACATCGTCCATGCGGCCCGCAAACGGACCGGCGGGCAAGGCCGACAAATAGCACCGGGTCAGATCGAGCAGCGCCTGCCGCTGCTGCGGACCAAGCTCGGCGCCGCTTACTCCTTCATAAGGCACCACGGCATTGTCCTTGTAGCGTCCGCCGAACGACAGGCCGTCGTTGCCCTGATGCCGGCCGGGCGGGAGCCGGTCGGCGACAAGCGTGTCGGAGAACACCGCCTTGCGCTTTTGCTCCGCCGACAGGTTGCGGGCGAATTGCAGGCCGAGACATTCTTCGTCCTCGAAGACGACGATCCCGGCATATTTCCCCTGGTCCACGTGCCGCGGCTCGGCACCCATGAAGGTCGGCGTCAGCGTCATCTGCTCGCCGAGGATGAAGCAGGTAATGATCAGGTGATGGCCGCTCAACTGCCATCCCCACGGCTCGGTCGCCGAAGGCTCGCCGAAAATGTGCAGCTGATAACACCACTCGCCGAGCAACAGCGGCGCGCCGACAAACTCGCCGAGAAAGGCGTTGAGCTTCATCAGATTGCGCGTCTTCTCGTAGCCTGCGGCGCTGAGGCTGGCCTTGACCACCGCCATCGCCGCGTCCTGAAGACCGCGCGGCGCCTCGTCGAGCCGCAATCCGAAGTCCTCGTAACGGACGATGCTGTTCTGCCAGAGCTGCCGCTGTCGCGAATCGATCGGAAGGCAGATTTTTCTTTTCTGTTCCGGGGTGAGTTGCGCCAGCAGCACACGCACGGCGCCGAGGATAGCTTTCGTCGGCGCGGCTTCCGGCCTGAGCGTGAAAAGGCCCGGAACGATGGTGCCGTCCGTGGTGACGCCCTTGAAGGGCGTGGCCAGAAGCTTTTCCACGCCGCGTCTTTCGTTCTCACCGCGCGCCGGCAGCACCGCCTCGTAGAATTGCCTGTGCGACAATCCGAAGTGGAAGGCCTTGCCCATGTCCGGGACGAATTTGCGAAAGTCGGATTTTGCCATTGCCCGGTGACCCTGGTGAGCCTCTTGTGTTTCGGTGCCGCGCCGCCGATCTATTGGATCGTTACGAGCGGATTTTCGCAACAGACCCAAACACCTATTGTGGAGATTGACGGATGAAGTGGCTGTTTGCCGCGGGACTGCTGGCCGCGCTATCGATCCAGCCGGCGCATGCCACCGACCTCGATTGCGTCAGCACCACGTTCAACCTGCTGTCGCCCAACGACAAGGTCTGCGTCAGCGTCTTTGAAGATCCGCAAGTGCCCGGCGTGGCGTGCCACATTTCGCAGGCCAGAAAAGGCGGCTGGGGCCAGCCCCTGGGGCTGAACGAAGACCCGTCCAATTTTTCCATCTCGTGCCGGCAGATCGGCCCGATCGACACCGATCTCTCGAAGCTCGGCGACAAGGACGAGGTGTTCAGCCAGAGGACCAGCATCTTCTTCAAGACCACGCGGATTTATCGACTGGTGGACAAACCGCACAACACGCTGATCTATCTCGCGATCAGCACCAAGATCGTCAACGGCTCGCCGGCCAACGCCCTCAGCACCGTTCCGATCATGCCGTGGCAGCACTGACGGAGGCGAGAAGCTCTGCGCTTCGTGTTCGATGACGAACAGCGGATTAATCTAAAACCATGGCAGATACAGCACTGACCATTGAAGCCATGCGTCCCATCGTGCCCGCAAGAGATTTTCAAATAAGCAAAAGTTTCTATTTGGAAATCGGCTTTCGTCCCCGAACACTTGCCCAACATTTGGTCGAGATGCACTTCGGAGCATACTCGTTCATTCTACAAGACCACTACGCTGAAAATGGGCGAACAATTTTGTGATGCATGTTTCGGTCGCCGATTTAGACCGTTGGTGGAGCCATATCTGCGCTCTCGACCTTACCTCCCGATATGGCGTCAAGGCAGCAGCGCCGAAACTGGAGAGTTGGGGGATGGTCGCTGCCTTGGTTGATCCGTCAGGTGTGCTTTGGAGATTTTCTCAATCCACCGGCGACGGGCAAGCAGAGATTTTGTCATGACTCTCCAATCTGTCATCACATGTCCGAGCTGCGGCACCGCCGCCACTGAAACGATGCCGACCGACGCCTGCCAATTCTTCTATGTGTGCACCGGCTGCGGCGTCAGACTCCGGCCGAAGCCGGGGCATTGTTGTGTCTTTTGCTCCTACGGCTCAGTGCCATGCCCGCCAATGCAGGCCGAATCTGCCACTAGCTGTTGCGCGCCATGATCACGATTTCAAACCTCTCGCCATCGGCTCGCGCGTACATCAAGTAATTCGTCCAATTCAATCAGACGGTGCCTGGTGTCGAATGCGGGCGCCGGCCAAAACCGGCGCCCGCTGATCGATTGCATGCAGAGAGCGATCACATTCCGGCAAAATCACATTCCGGCATTGATTTCGGTCTGTAGCGCTGCGGCGTTCGCCGCCTCGTTTTGCTGCTCCGCGGCCGCCATGGAGGCGTTCAGAGCCATCTCATCGTTCAAGCTTTGCTGCGAAGCAGCAGCCGCGGCGGCGGCAGCCGCGTCGCTCGCGCTGTTGTCGATGGGCGTCGGGGGGCTCGGAGAGTCAAAGGTCGGGTCATATGTGCCGGAAGACTCGTGCGATGCCGACTGCCTCATCGCACTCTGCACGACGCCGGCGTATTGCGGCGGCACCATACCGAGCATCGCTCCGACCAGTTGTCCGACGTCGATGCGCGGTCCGGCACCAAAATATCCACCGACCGGATACGGATAGGCAGACCGCGCTGCGGCATTGAACCTGCCGTTGCTTTGCCAGTTCGGTCCGGCCGCGGGCGTGTAATTTGGATAGGGCGGAACTGCCGCAACGTCCACACCCAGCCGGGACGCGGCCGGCGGGGTTGTTCTCGCCTTGACGTGCGCGGTGGCGGCCATCGCGTGTCCGCCCAAGGCGAGAGATGCCAACACAACACCAGTCGGTATGAACGATTTCTGGATAAGCGATCTCATGGCACACTCCTTATTTGGTCGGCGTTGAACCGAGGAGAATCTCGAACGCCGTATGATTGAGGGTATGCCGCGAGGCTGAACGGCCGATGGCCGGCGGATTAATTGTCGTCCAGAATTGGTAAGCCGGTAGCGAAAAACGAGGATGTGAGCGCGGCCGCGATTGCTGTCTACTGTTGCGCCGTGGACACAGCCCCGATGCCGGCTTCGCTCTACAATCCATGCAGGCAATGGGGTTGGACAATGCGAAAGATCATCGGCATCGCGCTCGCGACGGCATCGCTGGCCGTGCCGGCGTTCGCCGCCGACATGCCGGTCAAGGCTCCCCCCGCGCCGCCGGCGTCGGCCGACAGCTGGACCGGGCCCTATCTCGGTTTCGAGGTCGGCTACGGATGGAATAACAACGCAGTCAATCTGTCGCCCAACGATCCAGCGGCCGCAGATCTTTTAGCTGGAAACTTGCCGCTGGGCGGCGTGCCGGTCGTGAGCGCATACACATTGCGGCCGAGCGGCGCCGTCGGTGGAATCGAGGCCGGCTACAATTGGCAAAGCGGACCCAATTGGCTCCTGGGCCTGGAAGCAGACTTCAGCTTCGCCGGTTTGAGCGGTCAGGCGGCCGGCTCCTCTGTTCTCGCACCTGGAGCGGCAACACAGACGGTGACCGTGCAGCAAACCACCGATTGGTACGGGACCGTCCGCGGCCGTTTGGGATGGCTTGCCACGCCGAGCCTGCTGATTTTCGGCACCGGCGGCCTAGCCTATGGCCGGGTCACCGAGTTGGCCAACTATGCTTTTTCCAGTGGAGTCATCGGCGGGTTCGGCCGCGGCGCAGGAACGTCGTTTTTTTGCAATGCAAACACGCCGTGTTTCTCGGGGAGTTCAACCACAACCCGGATCGGCTGGACGGCGGGAGGCGGCGCCGAATTTCGCGTCAGCCCCCACGTGAGCCTGAAGGCCGAATATCAAGTCGTGGACCTTGGCACACAGTCGGCAAGAGTCACGGCTCATACCGCCGCCAATCCGGGAGACACGCCTTCGTCGTTCAACGCCGCCTTCCGCGATCAGATACAAATCGTTCGCGTCGGACTGAACTGGCATCTGTAACGGCATACAAATGCCGCGGCGGCGCGGCTGGCAAAGTGATCGCCAAAGTGATCTCAATGTCCGCTAGTGACCCAAAGCAGACTTTGCACGGGCGTCAGGCTTTCACGTTTACTCGGGCTTGATGCCGGCGAATTTGACCACCTTCGCCCACTTCTCGATGTCCTCAACGATGAGTTTACCGAATTCGGCGGATGAGCTTGCAAGCGTTGAGTAGCCAAAATTCGCGATCCCCGTCTTCATCACCGTGTTGGCAAGACCTGCGTTGATTTCCTTGTTGAGCCTGTCGACAATGTCGGTAGGCGTGTTCTTTGGCGCGCCAATACCCAGCAAATTGCTCGCATCGTATCCCGGCAAAAAATCGCCAATGGCTGGGATGTCTGGCAGTGCCGCCGAGCGTGTTGCCGTTGTGACTGCCAGTGCGCGTAGCTTGCCGGCTCTGATTAACTCGACCGACGCAGAAAAGGTATCGAATACGACCTCGACCCGACCGCCCATCAAGTCAGCCAACGCAGGCGGCGCGCCGCGATACGACACCGCCGTCATATCGACGCTAGCCATCATCTTGAACAGCTCACCATAAACATCTAGCAGGCTTCCACTGCCACCTGTGCCCATGTTGATCTTGCCGGGATTAGCCTTGGCGTAGGCAATGAATTCAGGAACGGATTTGGCCGCGAACGTCGGGTTTACGACCATCACACCCGGCCCGCGGGCAAGGCTCTCCACCGGCGCGATGTCGTGAATGAGATCGAAGTTGAGATTGTCATAGAGCGTGGCATTGACCGCATTCACTGAAGTGACGAGCAGGAGCGTATAGCCGTCCGGGGATGCACGCACGACCGCCTCGGCAGCAAGATTGCCGGCAGCGCCAAGACGGTTCTCGACGATGAACGACCGCCCGAGCCGCTCCGATAGCAATTGGCCCATCAGCCGCGCAGTTACGTCAGACGCGCTGCCGACCGGAAAGCCGGCGATGATGCGCACCGGCCGCGACGGGTAGGTATCTGCCCTAGCGGTGCGCGACACTGCCGGTACCGCGGCGGCGCCCGCTGCAAGACATAGAAATTTTCTACGGGAAGATTTCATGATGCCCCCAGTGTCATCCCGCAATGCGCAGGCAGACGCTTTCAACTTTCAAAAATGTGAACGTGAGGTTGGGACGCCAGCCGACAGCACCTCTGCTACCATTGCAATGATCGGGGAGTTCGGCACGTCCCGCAGGCAGCTATTGGTCAATAATACACGAGACCGTTGCGGTGCGGGAGGCAGTTCTTGACCCGAAGCAGACGTCAGCTCCGGCAGACCAATGCCGGCGGTCTCGCCCCCTAAGCTTTTGGCAATACCGCTGACGCAGCAGCACGAATTCATGCCGCGACAGCACGAAATCACTCTTAATCCACGATTAATCGCGGCCAACCAGAAATTTAATAGGTCTCGGCTAATGATGGGTGGAGTAGTGCCCGCGTTTGGCCCGGGAGAATGGCCCAAGAGAAAAGTCGGGTTTGAGCGCGTCAATGCTGCGTCGTTTGTTGAATCCTATCGTCTTCCTTGGCGCCGCGATCGTCGCCCTCTGCTGGAGCGAGGTCGCCTATCAGCTCGATAGCGATTACACCGAGACGATCAATCTAGCCGTCGAGCGCGGCGAGAGCATGGCCAAATTATTCGAGAAAGACACGATACGACTGCTCAAGAATATCGACACCACCCTGCTCCTACTGCGCCAAGCCTACCAGAACGACCCAGAGAATTTCGATCTGGTCAATACTGCTCGCCAGAGCGGACTGGTCGGTGACATCGCCACAGAGTTTGGCCAGATCGCGGCGAACGGATATCTCGTTCAGACCACGTCGGGCCCGTTGGCGGCTCCGATCTACGTCGGCGATCGCAAGCACTTCATCGCACAACTATACAACCCAAAAGACGAGCTATTCATCAGCGATCCGGTCTTCCTGCGATCGACAGGAAAATACTCGATCCCTGTTGCCCGCCGGTTGCGCACGCTTGATGGGAGTTTCGCCGGCATCATCACCGGCCAGGTCGACCCGCTGTTTGCCGAACAATTTTCGCAAACGCTCAAGCTCGGACGTGGCAGCAATATCAGCATTCGCGGGCTCGACGGCGTGCTTCGGGCTTCGTACGGCTTCGTCAAACCACCAATACGGCAGACCGCCGTGATGACCGAGGCCTTGATGCATGCCAGCAATGGCCACTTCTGGGGCGGCGGCGCTGCCGACGGCGTGACGCGCCTCGTCACCTATCGGACGCTGTCGGATTTTCCGCTGGTGATCACGATCGGTGAGAGCGAGGAGCACATTTTCGCCGACTTCCGTCATCATCGCTTGATCTACGCGTTGATCGCAGCCGCCTTGACGCTGGTCACGGTTATATTCGTCGTTATCATCCTGCAACGGCAGTCGGCGCTCGAGCGCACCAACAGCCGGCTAAAGACGGTGAATGGACAATTCGACACCGCGCTGAGTCAAATTTCGCAGGGTATTACGATGTACGACCGCGACCACAGGCTGGTCGTCTGGAACGATCGGTTTGCGAAAATATATGGGTTCCCGCCCGAATTGATCACGGTGGGACGGCCGTTTCGCGAGCTTCTCGCTTATCAAATAAAGACCGGCAATATCGATCAGGATCTCGATCGCTACATAGCGATGCGTACGGAACTTCTGTCGAAGGATCAATCTTGTTCAGCGCAGCATCTACTAACGAACGGCCGCACGGTGGCCGTCTTCAACCACGCATTGGAGGACGGCGGCTGGGTCTCGACCCACGAGGACATCACGGATCGTAAGAATTCCGAGACTCGGATCGAGCAATTGGCGCATTTCGACACCCTTACCGGATTAGCGAACCGCAACTTGTTCAAGGAACGGGTCGAGGAAACGCTGGAGTATTATCGACAGGACCGAGGAGGATTTGCGATCTTCCTTCTCGATCTCGACAAATTCAAGGGAGTCAACGATACGCTCGGACACCAAAGTGGCGACCTGCTGCTCAGGGGCGTCGCTAACCGGATCAAGGCCACGATCAGCGAGGTTGATTTCGCCGCACGCCTCGGTGGCGACGAGTTCGCTGTACTCGTGCAGACGGGCAACGCCGGACTGCGCGAGCGCTCGGAAGGGCTGGCGGCGCGCCTGATCGAAGCGGTCAGCGCCCCGTACGCGATCGAAGGCCATCCGGTCGTAGTGGGCTGTAGCATCGGCATTGCCCTCATCCCGCAGCACGGCGAACGCATTGACGAAGTACTGCGCAATGCTGACCTCGCTCTCTACAAGTCGAAGAGCGCGGGGCGTAATTGCTTCCACATCTATTCCAACAAAATGAAGGCGGAGGCAGATCAGCGCAGCGCACTCGAAATCGATCTGCGCGAGGCGATCTGGGGCGATCAGCTCGATGTGCACTACCAGCCGGTCATCGAACTCGATACCGGGCGCGTGGTGTCGGTTGAAGCCCTGGCGCGCTGGAACCACAAAACCAAAGGGTCGATCCCGCCGTCTGAGTTCATCCCTGTCGCCGAAGAGGCCGGACTGATTGTCGAGCTGGGCAACTGGATTATGGTGAAGGCCTGCCACGACGTCATGCGGATGCCGAAACACATTAAGGTCGCCGTTAATCTGTCGCCGATTCAGTTTTCTAAATCCAACGTCGTCGAAGCGGCGATGTTCGCGACGGCCGAGTCCGGACTCGCCAAGGAACGCCTGGAGCTCGAGATTACCGAAGGCGTGCTGCTGGAGGAAAGCGAACAGAACCTCGCGACTTTGCGGCAATTGAAGGACGTCGGCGTCTCGATCGCGCTAGACGACTTCGGCGTTGGATTTTCATCGTTGTCCTATCTTACGGTGTTTCCGTTCGACAAGGTCAAGATCGACAAGTCCTTCATAGACCGGCTCGATCGGCCGGAGACGAGCGCGGTGATTGCGTCAATCGTCCAGCTCACGACCTCGCTCAATCGATCGACAGTGGCCGAAGGCATCGAAACCCAGGAGCAATTCGACCGCGTTCGATCGCTGGGCGTCAAGTTCGGCCAAGGCTATTTGTTCTCGAAACCGGTGCCGGCAAGCGAACTAAAATTCGAGCCCCTGAACAAAGGCTACAAGAACAAGGTGGCCTGATCCTGAGGTGGTCGCCGCCTTCCGCTTTTATGATAGTCCGACGTCGAAACTCTGGCTGTTTTTTGCGCTGCGAGATGTCGCTAATGATGCTGTGGACGGCTCCTCCACCCGGCACATGAGTGCCATGGATGTGGGAGCTGCTGAGGCTCCCACGATTCGGAGGAGCTACCCATGCAACCGGTCACGACAGTTGGTCTAGACATCGCGAAGTCGGTTTTTCAGGTCCATGGCGTCGATGGAGATGGCAATATCATCGTTCGTCGCCAACTCAAGCGGCGCTATGTGGTGGCATGGTTTCAGAAGCTGCCGCCATGCCTGGTTGGTATCGAAGCCTGCGCCTCGGCGCATCATTGGTCGCGTGAACTTCAGGCGCTTGGTCACACTGTGCGGCTAATGCCTCCGGCGTACGTGAAGCCGTATGTAAAGCGGCATAAGAACGATGCCACCGACGCCGAGGCGATCTGCGAAGCTGTCACCAGGCCGAACATGCGGTTCGTCGCGACCAAGACGCCAGAGCAACAGAGCTGTCTGACGCTGCATCGGACCCGTCACCTGTTCATTCGCCAACAGACCTCGGTGATCAATGCCATTCGCGCTCACCTTGCGGAGTTCGGAATCGTCGCGCCGGTCGGACGCAATGGCGTCGAACAACTGCTCGGGGTCGCAGCCGACGCAAGCGACAAGCGTTTGCCTGAGGTCGCCCGCGCCTGTGTCGCTGCTCTCGGCGCCCAATTGCGGACGTTAAAGACACAGATCCTTCAGTTCGATCGCATGATCATGGCCTGGCACCGATCCAGTGAAGCGAGCCGGCGGCTCGACGACATACCGGGCGTTGGTCCTGCGTTGGCAACTGCTCTGATTGCCAGTGTCGGCGATCCGCAGGCGTTCCGATCAGGAAGGGACTTCTCGGCCTGGATCGGACTGGTGCCGAAGCAGAACTCAAGCGGCGGCAAGGACAGGCTTGGCAGCATCAGCAAACGAGGCGATCGCTATCTGCGCAGCCTATTCACCACCGGCGCACTCGCCGTCATTCGCTATGCCAAAATCCATGGCACCAGGCATCGGCCGTGGCTCACCGCATTATTGGCGCGACGACCGACGAAGGTTGCGGCTATCGCGCTCGCCAACAAGATCGCACGCATGGCGTGGGCGATCATGGCCAAGGGCGAGCGGTACAAGGAACCTGCCGCACTCGCGGCATAACGAGATCACTGTGAAGGTTGGAAGGACGAACAGCACGTAATGCAGAGCCGGTCGATCCGGCGATCAGGACAACCCACATGGGCCAGAGCATCGGTTGAATGCGAGCTAATGACCGGGACCTGATCCGCGGAGGGCATTATGGCCAGCGGTCATGTGAACCGCACTCAAAGGCCGAACACATGGCTGCACCGACCAAGCCTGCAACGTGATGATTCTTCTTGCCAACTCGGAGCCGTCCACACATGACCCAAAGCAGACATTAGGCATTGGACCTGAAACAGCGTAGCGTCCAAGGTGCAATCAGGCGCTCAGGTCATATTAAATTGTGGGGGGTCACATGAGGACGCTTTCTTTCGCGGCAGTGGGCATCTTGGCCGGCATGATGTTGTCATCGGCTGCGACCGCAGCTGAGTTGAGGGTTCTGGCCGGCGGCGCCATGACAGCGGTGTGGGCAGGTCTCAAGCCGAAGTTCGAGCAAACCTCCGGCCACAAACTTGATATCTTCTTCGGGACCACGCCGAACCTGATCAAGGAAGCGACCTCCGGCGAGGCGTTCGATGTCGGCGTCGTGCCGGTCGAGGTGATGAGGGACGCCGCCGCGCGATCACATTTCGCAGCGGGGCCGACGGTGGACATAGCTCGTGTCGGCCTCGGTGTCGCGGTTCGCGCCGGTGCGCCGAAACCCAACATCTCCACGCCCGACGCGTTTAAGGCTGCTTTGCTCAAGGCGGAATCGGTGGCCTCGATTCCGGAAAGCGCGACCGGCTATTCGATCGCGAAGGTATTCGAGCGCCTCGGCATCACCGGGCCGATGAAAGCCAAGATGAAAGCGCAGCCGACGCCGGCACAGGTCGTCGCTGTGGTCGCCAACGGCGAGGCTGAACTCGCGCTGTTCCTGATGAACGTCTTGACGGTGCCCGGCCTGGACGTGGTTGGCCCGTTCCCCGCTGACTTGCAGCAGGATGTCGTATTCACGGCCGCGCTCGGTGCGGGCACGAAGGAAGCCACAGCCGCGAAGGCGCTCGTCGACTACCTGAAAACGCCGGACGCCATATCGGTGATCAAGAGCAAAGGTATGACGCCCGGGTGAAACAATCAGCTGCTCAGTGGGGCAACAACGTTCAATAGATGCCACAGCGGATTGCTTAAGAAGAAGCGGCCGTTGGCGCATGTCGGCTGATAGCCCCAAAGCGGCCATCGCAGAAGGCGTCCTCGTCCGCGGGACCTCAGACAGGTAGTGCAACTTCACAAGCCAATCCTTCGGGGCGCCAGTCGAAGCGTACGCCGCCTTTGGATTGCTGGATCATTTTTGCCACTATGCGCGTGCCAAAGCCTTCGCGGGTCGGCACGGTCACGGGCGGCCCGCCGATTTCGTTCCAGCGCAGAACAAGGCGTCCGTCTGATGTGCAAGCCCAGGTCACGGCAATTCGACCATCGCCGACCGACAACGCGCCATACTTGGCGGCATTGGTCGCCAGCTCGTGACAGACGACGGCAACGATCTGCGCCGTATTCGGTTCAAGTAACAGTTTAGGTCCTTCGATACTGACGCGCGAACCGTCGCCTCTGCGGTAGGGAGCGAGTTCTTCGGTAACAAGCTCATGCAGTTCCGCCCCGGCCCAACGCGACTCGACGAACAAACGATGGACGTTCGCGAGAGCTTGAATGCGGCCTTCGACTGCCTTCTTGAATTCTGCGACGTTTTCAGCCTGCGTCAGCTGGACCGCCGCATGAACGGTCGCGAGTATGTTTTTAGTTCTGTGCTCTGTCTCGCGAGCAAGATATGAGATTTTCTTTTCGGCTTGCCTGCGGTCGGTAATGTCGCGAGCGATCTTTGATGCACCGACAACTTTTCCGGCAGCATCCCTGATCGGAGAAACCGTCAGGGAAATGTCAAGCAGAACGCCGTCCTTTCGCACACGGACAGTCTCGTAATGGTCGACGCGCTCGCCGCGTCGGATACGTTCTATAATCGCAGGTTCTTCATTTTCCTGGCCTGGCGGAATTAAAATGGTCACCGGCTTGCCGATAGCTTCCTCCGGCTTATAGCCGAACACGTATTCGGCTGCGCCGTTCCAACTGGTTATGATGCCATTCAGGTCTTTGGTGACGATGGCGTCGTGCGAGTTTTCGACGACCGCAGCGGCGGCATGAACTTTGGTCAAAGAACCGAGTGCTTGATAAGCCGAGGCGGCAAAAGCGCCAAGGTCCGTCATCAATCGCAGGTCCTCCGAGTCGAAACGGCGGCCCAGGTCGTGCAGAATAACCCAAATCGTCCCGACCGCTTTGCCGTTGACATAGAAGGGCATCAATAACGCTTCTTCCACCAACGGTGTAACCGGGGCGAAGTAATCGAAATCAAGTTCAGGGTGCGAGAACAGAAGCGCCGAATTGCAATCCAGCACAGTACCGCATGGTCCATATTCGCGCGGCGTGCCGCCGCCGACATGTTCGGCCCATCGCCCAACGACAACTGGCCAGTAGAACCGCTTCCCGTCAGGTTCCAACAAGCTGACCCCGGCTGACTGCGCGCCACACAGCGTCAAGGCGGTTTCGGCAAGCTTCCGCAAAACTCCATCAGGGGATGTGGTCAATTCCTCAGCTAGAGCAATCAGAGCGCAGCATTCGGCGGCGTAATCAGGAGTACGTGATGGGCGTTTGCTCAACTCGGCGGTCGATGAAGCTGAGCGGAGCGAAGGCCGGTTCAAATTGCGGCCAGACATTACACTTGTCGAAAGCCGGCCGTTTGCGTGCTCTGCGAGCGACAACGGAATTTACTCCCGTCCGGTGTTACCTGTGGCGATGCGCGCGGGCGCGTCTTCGTCCAAGCTAATACGCGCCGCCAAACCCGCTTCGTGAAGCACTCTGTCGCGGAGGCGCGTCGGGCTGCGTTCGCCAGTTTTTGCCAACTCGATGATGCGCACAGCCATTGCTTCTCTTGCTGCACTGTCCTTCTGCAGCCCGAGTTCCTTGCAAACTTCATCCAACGCCGTTGACATTGCGGCAATGTCTTTGGGGTCGAAAACAATTTCTCGTTTACGCAAAAATGGAAGGATGGTTGCCATGATACGCCGCTCTTCTCCCTGCGGTCATCGGCAGCTTGGAGCCGACGGTAAAGTTGTCCGTCAGAAGAATAGGTCCGACAATCCGCTAAGAACTAAGTAGCGTGGGAATGAGTAGTTGCTGCTATTCGCGTGTTTTGCGCTGACTGAGCACGCCGTATTCGCTGGACTTGGTCCCTTCGATTGCGAGGTTCCCTGTCCCGGCCTCTGCTACCGAAAGCCCAAGACGAAACAGCTCCCGGACTGCGGCGGCTCGACTAGGCATCCTGTGCTCAAAGCGAAATGTATCTACCGCGCGTAATTCATCGCTATCGAGCATGATTTGAAGGCGCTCTTCTCTCAAAGCGCTTTCTGTATACCCATTACTTCCATTCTTTCCGTTCTTCATCGCATCCGCTCCGATGAGGGGACTTAGCCTAAGTCATCAAGTAGTGCACTTACTCATTTATGTCAATGACCCCATACCCAGTCTTTCGCGCCAAATACACCATTTTTCAGTATTTTTTTGCAGATTTCAGGCATTCCGCCCACCCCTCCGTTGCCGCTCGACTCCTTCCGCCGCAGGGCGCACACCTTTTCATCATCGACAGTGGCTCTCTGCGTAGGCGTCGGTGGCTGAGAGCGATCGCGCTCCCGCCTGCGAGCGAGGAGCGTCCTATGACCGCTTACCAACCGGCCACGCCGCATTCGGATTCGATTGAACGACCGGATTGCCCCAAGTGCGCAACGAAGATGCGGCTTTTTGGTATAGAGGCCGAGCGCCCCGGTTACGAATTGCAGTCCTTCTCATGCCCGAAGTGCAATCACATCGAAACCAAGATCGGGAAAAGTGCGTAGGGTGCCGTAGCTGGCGGCCAATTTTTTGCCACTCGAAATCTGCGGTCTTGGGTGATCCAATAGCGACTTTCTTAGCAGCCCGGCACGAGTCCGTTTGTGGCCCGAAACGGTCGCGCCGGTGGTCGGCTATGAAGTCCGCTTTCCAGAGCTAAAACGGACATCACGATCTAACCCTTTCGTAGCTGCTTTTGACCCAACCGTGACACTCGTTGGCAGTAGGGAAACACCCTGTTGGGGACTCGCCAGTTGCTCTGACTTGGCGCATGGTCGATTTTGTCTCCGACGTTGATCCTTCGGTAGGCGTCGGTCGCTGAGATGCCGGCTTGCCCAAAATGTTCGGCCCAGATGACGAACCCACCATCTGACCATAAAGAGCCAGTCGTTGAGTCTCCAACGAGTAATAAATCGCCCGATGATCTAACGGGCCGTGCGCTGCGCCAACGGATTCGACAACAGGAACTCCTTGCCGAACTTGGAGTTCTGGCCCTGCAACGCACCGGCTTCATCGGCATACTCAATCACACCGCCCGTATAACGGCCGAAGGACTGGGCGCGGAATATTGCAAAGTTATGGAATACATGCCGGCCGAGAACCGCCTCCTGGTTTGCGCCGGAGTAGGCTGGGAAGAAGGGATTGTCGGCTCGGCAACTGTCGGGGCCGATCTGGCCTCTCCTGCCGGTTATGCCTTGCGCACTGGCAAGCCCGTTATTTCCAACCACCTCGAAAATGAGCAACGCTTCAGAACGCCGGAATTGCTTGTCGAACACGGTATTCGTCGCGCGATGAATGTTATTCTCCAAGGCGACGGAGCGCCGTTCGGCGTGCTGGAAGTGGACAGCACATCCGAAGGCGAGTTCGGCGAGCATGACATCGCTTTTTTACAAGGTGCTGCAAACATCCTGGGAATGGCGATCGAACAACAACAATATCAACGCAAGCTGCAAGCCGCTCTTGATCGCCATCAAGTCTTGCTCAGCGAAGTCAACCACCGCGTCAAGAACAGCCTACAGGTGGTTTCGGCCATGCTTCACCTCCAAGCCAACTCGACTGGTGACCCGGCCTTAAGGGAACGACTCAAGGAAGCGTCAAGTCGCGTCAATGCCGTTGGCCGTGCTTATGAGCGTCTCGCTTATAATGCCGACTACGAGAATATCGATTTGGTCGGGTATCTGCGCGAAGTTGTCAGCGATCTGGAGCCGACCGTCGCTCCGTGCCAGATCCAGTTCGACGCAGCCGAGGAAATCCAGATCGCGGCTGACCGTGCCATCCTTGTGGGGCTTATCATCAACGAGTTGGTTTCAAACGCGGGAAAGTACGCTTATCCTATCGACACCGGTGGATTGATTTGGGTGGGCTTGTTTCAATCGGATAGAAATTCAATTTTGGTGTCGGTCCGCGACGAAGGTGCTGGTCTGCCCCTTGGCTTTAATCCGTCGGCCGGCAAGGGGCTCGGCACGCGCCTGGTCAACGCACTTTCAAAGCAATTGGGTGCTGAACTAACGCGGACGATGTCCCCCATTGGCACCAATTTCGTGCTGCACGTTCCACTGATTCCGGCCACGGTTAAATGATTGCTTCACACCACAATCGCTTGAGCGAAACCGTTGGGCGTTTTTCAATCGACCTTTGATGTCTCTTAGTGGCCCAAACCGGTCGCGCCGGCTGGTCGAGTTCATGTCCGTTATTGAAGGTTTCGCCGCCGCGCCTGCTGGTTACCGGCAAGTCAATTCCTGACCCATCGCGTCGTTTCATATGTAGCGGATTTCCGGCAACGCTTTCTTTCGAAGTCGCCTCCGGGGCCAAATCGTCGCCGCATTGACACGGGGCAATGTTGCCATCCAAATTCTCATTAGGATTGGTGTTCTTCGGGGCGCAGTTCATCGATGATTTCGATCAATACGGGGGTAGCTATGAGGAGTCGTTTTACAGTCGGCTTGCCGATGCGTGTTCGTGTGGCGCGAAAGCATCGACGACTGCTCATCGGCACACTGGCGTTGGCATTGTTTGGGCTGTGTAATGCGGCATGGGCCGAGCCGGTTCGTATCGTGGCGCTCGGAGCCAGCAACACCAATGGCGCGGGCGTCGGCGCGGCAGCAGCGTGGCCGGCACAACTGGAAAGAATGTTGCGGGCCAAGGGTTATGACGTGACCATCGCGGTCGCGGCCGTGAACGGCGACACCAGCGCCGGCATTCTAAGCCGTGCCGACAGCGCAGTAAGCCCGGGAACCAAGATCGTGATCTTCGATCTAGGAAAGGACAACGATCAGAAGCATGGAATTTCCGAGGCGCAGACCGCCGCCAACGGAGCGGCGATCGCAGCCCGCATTCGCGCCCATGGCGCCGTCCCCATTCAGGCGCACTACATCAGCATTGCCGGCGCCATGCATTCCGCCAAGGGCGACTATCAGGAAGGCGGCTTTCATCTTACCGCCGGTGCCCACGCACACGTTGCTGCCGTGCTGCTGCCGCAAGTTGTTGCCGCTTTGGGCAGAAAACGATGAGCGGATCGACGCCGCCTCGGTGAAATCTTTGCCGCCCGTCAAACGAGTTGCGTCCCGTGGCCGTCCCGACGAACGTGCTCTTTGAAAAGGCAAACATGACGGGACCGTTCAAGTACCGGGCCTTTCTGTCCTACAGCCATGCCGACACGCCCGTAGCTAAGCGAGTTCACGGACGCCTGGAGGCCTTTCGGTTCGACAAGGATCTGATCGGGCGCGAGACCCCGCGTGGGCCGATTCCGGAAACACTGCGGCCGATATTCCGAGATCGCTTGGAATTTGAGACCGGTCGTTCGCTGATGGACGCAACTATCGAGGCGCTCGACCAATCGGCAGCGCTGATCGTTCTCGGTTCGCCCGACGCGGCACGCAGCAAATACGTCAACGAGGAACTGCGGCAATTCAAGGCGCGGCATCCCGACCGGCCGGTGATTCCGCTGATCGTGAGGGGCGGCTCGGGCGATCCGATGAAGGAGTGCTTCCCGCCGGCGTTGAGTTTAGCGACTGGCGATGATGCGACGATCGCGGCCGCCGGCGACGTCCTGGCCTCCGATCTGCGCGAGGAAGGCGACGGGATCGATCTTGCGCTCGCCAAGGTAATCGCCCGGCTTATCGGGCTCGCCCCCGACGAGGTGTATCGCCGGGCCGAACGTGAGCGCAGGATTCAGCGTCGCCGCGTGCGGCAAGTGCAAGCGGTAATCTACGCGCTACTGCTGGCAGTCATCGGTGGCCTCATTGGTTGGATCAACCAGGACTACCTTAAAGAGCGGATAAACTGGTTCCTCACCATGCGACCATACATGCTTGCGCAAGTCCGGCCTTACGTACTCAGTGCGGCAGCCGAATACGCACTGCGGCCATTCGACAGTTTTAAGGAATGCGCCAAGGACTGCCCTGACATGATCGTCATCCCGGCCGGCACGTTCGCGATGGGATCGCTGGCGACTGAAAAGGGACGCTTCGACAATGAAGGTCCCGTGCATGAGGTGAGGATCGCCAAGCCCTTTGCCGTGTCGAAATTCGACGTGACGTTTGATCAGTGGGATGCCTGCGTCGCCGTCGGCGGATGTGTCGCGGCGCCCGACGGTGGCTATGGTCGGGGCACCAGGCCAGTCATCAACGTCACCTGGCGCGGCGCTCTCCAGTACGTGGAATGGTTCGCCAAGATGACCGGCAAGCCTTATCGCATGCTCACAGAGGTGGAGTGGGAATATGCGGCGCGCGCCGGGACGACGAGCGCCTATTTCTGGGGTGGAGAAGTCGGCGTCGGCAACGCCAACTGCGACGGTTGCGGCAGCCAATGGGATCGGAAGGGATCGGCACCGGTCGGATCGTTCAAGCCCAACGCCTTCGGGCTCTACGATATGGCGGGCAATGTGTGGGAATGGCTGGCGGACTGCTATCATGACAATTACCAGGGGGCGCCGACAGACGACACCATCTGGAGCAGCGAGGATTGTGAGCGCCACGTCGTGCGCGCCGGGTCATGGCTGTTCGCGCCACAGTTCGCCCGCTCGGCAAGCCGTTACAGATACGCGACCGACGTGCGTGTCGGTCATCTCGGACTGCGATTGGCGAGAACGCTCACGCCTTAGCAATGGCGCTAGGCATCGCCGATCGGGTTTGGACTATCGGCGACTTGCTGGACGCCGCGCTTGCTGCCGAACCTCCAAAGCCCACTCCGACCGCGCCGGATCGGCGGCGGCAGTTCCGGGTAATTCCCGGTGGAAAGTCGTAATCCACAGGCACTATTACAGTTCGAAATCTAAAATCTAGAAGACGGGCGTAACCTTCTTGCAACTCCATTCTGTCGAAGCCGCCAAGGGGCCGCCCATCTGATTTGGGGAGTTTTGCGTTAGCGCGCCACTATTCCGGTCCAGCGTGTACGCAGGGGCGTTAACGACCAATGGCCCCCATGTCACTTTATCCGCTGTGATCGTCGCTCGGCTTGTGGGGACATCTTTGCGCGAAAAATCGGTTGTCCAGGCAGCCGCCGTGCCGGCAGTTGTGTCGATGCTGACATTAAGCCCCCAAGCGCCAGTAGCACCGCCCTGATGGCAAAGGAGATCGATTGTGGCGGCTTCTGCTAAAGAGGACTGCGTGATCGACGCTCCAAAAATTAGCGCCAGTCCTGCAAAGCGTCTCAGTCGAATCATTTGCAACTCCCAATCAACCCTGATGTGTCGAACACTACGAACGCAGGGCCTATAGGGCCCCGCGTCGCATCGTAGGCGCTCCGCAGGCCGCCCTGTTTGAACCCGATATTTTATCTCCTAGCTGGTCGGCAGCCGCTCGACAACGCTGTCGGCATGGCCGGGACACAAAAGGCGATCATTTCTTATCGAGTTCGATAAACGTGACACCGACAACACGATGTCTTTTGTCCAAGACTTGCGCGAACGGGTCATTGGTCAGCCTGAAATCAGCACTGACGGCTTCCATCCTTATAAACTGGCAATTCGCAACGTGTTCGGCGAACGCGCCGTTCATGGCACGATCGTAAAGACCTTGAGCGTAACTGATTTACGCAAGGATGCGGCGCACAGGTACAGCCCTGCGGCAGTAGTAGCAGTAAGCCGTGAGGTAATTTCTGGCGAGCCTGAGCATATCTCAACGTCATACGTTGAGCGGCAAAACCTGTCGCTTCGCATGGCGTCAAAACGCTTTGCGCGATTGAGCAACGGCTTTTCAAAGCGCCTTGATTGCCATGCCGCCGCCGTCAGTTTGTACGTCGCTCACTACAATCTTTGCCGCGTGCATGAGTCTTTGCGCGAAACGCCAGCAATCGCGCTTGGCATCGCGGATCATGTTTGGTCGATTGGCGAACTGATTGATGCGGCCTTAATCGCTGTGCCGCCGTTGCCGACGCCTACCGCGCCGGATCGTCGGCGGCAGTTCCGGGTAATAGAAGGCGGGCGAAACTAATCCCATGAAAATGCTATAACGTGGCATGACGCCGTGCCAAAATGAATTATCGACAAACTGTTCGCGCCAGACGCTCGCTTTTTTGCTGGCTCCCCTTGTCGTCCCAATGTCGTTTGCGCTCTGGCTTGCTTGGGGACATTTAGCGCCGGCATGGGTAGTCGTAAGCGCATTTGTGAGTGCACTTTTTACCTACGGCGGCACCGCCGTTTTTGGCATTCCGGCTTATAAGATTTTGCTGCGAAGTGGTTGGACGGCGCTTTGGGTCGCCGTAGTGACCGGATTCGTCATCGGCATGATTACTTGGATAATTTTTGGCATTTTATTCGCTCTATCCCTCGATGAGGGGATGTTCGGCGTCCGGGCCGTTTTGATCCAGTCAAAGGACGTCGTGAAAAATGTCGTCTGGCCTGGCGGCGTCTTCGGGATGATTGTCGGAGTGCTCTTTTGGATCATTGCTCGACCAGATCGGAAGCACGCTTAAATTCCCCAATGGCCGGTTTTGATTTCACGAGTGGCCTATTCCGGCCAGTACCATCGGCTTGAATGATCGGCTTGGGCGTTGGTCCGTTTCGATCCCTGAACCTGGGGATTGGTCCCTTTTTGGACTGGCGCCTTCCGGATGGAACCTGGAACCGGGAACCGCATTATTTGCCTGAAAATTGCGCTATTCGGGGAGTGCGCCATGTCGGCAAACGAATACAGAGAGTACGCAGAAGAATGCATGGGCTGGGCCAAGACTGCTCGCAGCGACAAGGAACGGGTCACGTTTATAGAAATGGCGAAGACTTGGCTTGAGGCCGCCGTGCTGGCCGAGCGAGCTGACTCGCCTTCCGCGAATGGAGCTCCGCCGCCAACTCATTTCGTACCCACCGGCATCGAACAAACAGCGAAGGATTGATGGGATTATTAGCTCCTAAATGGGATTATTATCTCCTGATCGGTTGCTAAATGTTTATTGTGGCAGGCTGGGTCGTCGCCCGAACCGGCCGCTCGTAATTCCAAATCCGGCCATCCTTAAATCTTTTGACACTCGACTCTGACCGGGCAGCTACTGCAATATTGGAGTGTTATCGGGGACGACGCTACTTCAATGGCCATCTATCGTCTAATCGCAGTTCGTTCGAGCCGGAAGAGATCGAAGTAATGACGGCCGCCTATGAGGCCGCCCTGGTGGATCTCCGCCTGATAGATCGCGATGACCCGATCACCGAAATTGTCGCCCGCGCCATTGTCCACGTCACAGGTAGGGGTGAGCGCGACCCGGCTACCATCAAGAGCCGCGCTTTGAATGCAATAGGCGTTGGCCAATCCGACGCTGCATAAAGGCCGTTTCAGTTGGCAGCGTCTTTTGATGTCGCCTGGCCCAAAGCGGACACCGGTCGCGCCGCCACACCCCCCAGCCACCAGTACAGTCGCGCCGTTATCCGCCTGGCCGCCTTACACAACCGTTCCTTGCCGAGACCGTACGACGTTTGCGCTCACCTATCGGATTTAGCTGCCGCGCGCGGCAAGGTAGTGTAGCGCCTTGATACCCGGCAGGAAGAAATAGGCGCCGCCCTTTACGGTCGTAAAAGCGGGCAGGCCCTTTATCTTTCGTCGGACTGGCCGTTTGGGGATCGTCATATCATAGGTGCCGTCTTGAGCGCCGATCATCGGGTCGCGTTCGTTGCCCAGCTCGTGGAAGTTTGGGTCGTTCACCCAGACGTTCTGCACGAATTCGAATTGGCGAACGAGACTGGCGCAGACCACGAACGCCGCAATACCAATCTCGACCAAACGGTCGGCAAGGGCCTGCGGGCATCTGGGACCGCACTCATTTATCCTGCAAGACTACTATGCCGAGGAGTGGGCCAACAATTTTGTGATGCACGTATCGGTCGCCGATTTAGACCATTGGTGGAAGCACATTTGTGCCCTCGACTTTGCGTCCCGATATGGCGTCAAAGCAAAACCTCCAAAGCGCGAAAGTTGGGGAATGGTGGCGGCCTTGGTCGACCCGTCAGGGGTGCTTTGGAGGTTCTACCAATCAGCGAACGACAGACAAGTAGATACGTTATGATCCTTCAATCGGTCATCACCTGTCCTGAGTGCGGCATCGCGAAATTGGAAACGATGCCGACCGACGCTTGCCAATTCTTTTATGTGTGTACCGGATGCGGCACCAGGCTGCGGCCCAAGAGCGGCGACTGTTGCGTATTCTGCTCTTACGGCTCTGTGCCGTGTCCGCCAATGCAATCCGATAACGCCACTGACTGTTGCGCCACGTGAATCCTCGGCGTGGGCGCTACACTCTTGATAACGGACGCGAACGCGATTTGGACCTATCACGACGCCAATGGCGAGTTTCTCGACGGCGGGAAGGCCTACAAGCTGCACGACTCTAGAACATTCCGACTAGAAACTTCTGGTCCGTGGTCGTTTACGATGCTTTGAGTCCTTCCGAGTTACAGAATGGCCAGCCCTTTGTCGCAGATATGCGGCAGGATTTCCAATCAAGTGGCGTGCTGCAGTAACGTGCACTCAATAGCAAGGCGGATAAGGATAGTAACCGCAGGCCGGATGGCCATAGTAGGCTCCGGCAGCAGCTGCTCCCGCCGCCGCGCCATAGTATGCACGTCGATGTACTCTCCGGTGAACGCCAGCAACGCTTCCTGGCGTTAGCGGCCGTCCTATTCTGGCGTCTGCTCTGTCGAGAGACAAAGATAGCGTCTGGGCCGGCGACCAATGAAGCGACAATGGGGCTGCGCTCAGCATTGCGCCCACGACCAGAGTTGCTCCAACCACGCTAAACGTTTTCATGAGTGTCCTCCTGATGAAGATTGTAGTGATGCCAGAATTACGTGAGGCTTGTAGGTTCCCGCCAATTCATCGTCGGCTACGGCGGCGAACGCCGCTAAGAACATGACGCCCTCCATTTGATGTAGAGTTTTTGCAACGCTGGACGCTTCGACAGTCTCCTTCCCTTGAAACTCACTGAACCTAGCTGCCGAGCGCGCCAAGGTACTGTAGCGCCTTGATACCTGGCAGGAAGAAATAGGCGCCGCCCTTTACGGTCGTAAAAGCGGGCAGGCCCTTTATCTTTCGTCGGACTGGCCGTTTGGGGATCGTCATATCATAGGTGCCGTCCTGAGCGCCGATCATCGGGTCGCGTTCGTTGCCCAGCTCGTGGAAGTTTGGGTCGTTCACCCAGACGTTCTGCACGAATTCGAATTGGCGAACGAGACTGGCGCAGACCACGAACGCCGCAATACCACGATCGGCTCCATCCTCCGCAGCACCTTCGGGCAAAGGCGGCCCGTAGGTCGCGCCACGACGAAGCACTTTGCGCCGGTTTAGATTCACGGCCGTGTCACGCGGGTTCATCCGGCGGATATGCGCACCCAGCGGCACGGCGTAACCCTGGGGATCCATCTTCGCATAGTTGAAGTTGTTATTGCGCTGAGGGTCGTCGGCAAGCGACGGATCGTCCTTGTCCGGCGCAAGGACAAGGGGGGCGCCGCTTCGCCAGCGGCCCATCAGCTTTGCTGCAATCAGCTCCTGGTCTTCTGCGGCGGGCCCGCCTTGCTCGCGTAAAAATTCACGAAAGGCGCCGACATGCTGGTGCAGCCGCCGATACGCCATGTAGCTGCCGTTACGCGATAGAACTTCCGGCTGCGGCAGCGTCGGCGCGGGACCATCTTCATCGGGATAGCCAAGAATGAATTCGCCGGCCTTGATAGGCGGCCCGGAACCCGGTGTCGGCTTAATTCCAGTTCCTTCAATTTCCGGGGTCGTGAGCCGGTCGCGGTACCCAAAATGTTCGCGGACAGATTGGAACGGCGGAATCGCTTCCAAATCCAATGACGACAACACCTCTACGCCGGGAACGCGTGCCAGGAGCGCGTTATGCTCTTGAACGCTCCGATTCCTTTCGGCCGCATCGCGAGCAAAAAGAATAGCGATCGCATGGAGCCGCGGCCCTGCGAGACCGCCGATCCAATTATCAGGATGGTTCGTGCCGGTGTCGCCGAGGACCTGCCACCGGGCCGCCATGCCTTGCCGGAATTCCTCGGGAAATGTCGCGAGTGACGCCTCATCCACTCCGAGTGCGCGCAATCCGTTCCAGGTGAACGCCACCGACACCCATCGTTTATCCAGCTCGACCCTGCCGGCGACGGTCTTGGCCGACGGTACCTTCTCCGTTATTGCCTTGAGCCAGGCGCGTCCTTGAGCGGGTTGCTGAAACGAAAGAAATTCATATCGACCGGTCAGCGCCGGTACGCGCGTGAGCAAGATGTATTGGATGTCGTCGAATTCAAGCATTCGGGATTATTGATCGTCGACCGGAATGACCGTGGCGCACGCGATCGACCGGCAGCTCTGCATATATTTTCTGCCTCTCCTGCCGGGGCTCTGCCGCAGCCTGAAAGTCACTGCATTTGATCCAGCATTCCGGCCAGAGACGCCTTCACTGTGAGAGCCTTCTTTATCTCGTCGGCGGTGACGAATGGATACTCACCGTATTCGAGAAAGCTCGGGCATTGATGTTCGCGCACGAACTTGACGAACGCCGGAGCGTTCGTCTTCCAATCCATCGGGAAACCTTCCAGATTCTCGAACGTGGTGTTGACCCCGAGACTGCTGAACAGGGTGACGGCGTCTTCGGTATATTTGTCAAAGTCAGTGTCGAAAATTCCCTGATACATGAAATACGTTTCGCCACCGATGTTAAAGAGGACCCATCTCAGGTAGTGAAGTCTGAGCGGGGCGAGAGCGGACGGATTTTCAGCGATGGCGTTCTCTATTGTTTTTCCGTACGCGCGGATCGCTTGTTCGCGACCCGGTTTGATCTTGGCAATAAGCGTGAAGCCATAGTTGGCCGGAGTCTTTGGGAAGATTGGCCCGTATCGCCCCTGTTCAAGCTTGAAATATCCCTCTTTGGGGATTGCCATCGCCGCCGGCTTTGTCCAGTCGCCTGCTTTGGCGCGCGACGCCAATTGCGCCGGAACATCCGCATCGGCCTGCGCCAGTTTGGTCGCGCCGGCGGAATTGTCTGTACCGGCGGCTTGAGCCTCGCTTGCAGCCGGCACGGTCAGCGATGCGGCTGTCGCCACGGTTGCCGTGCCAAGGAAAGCACGTCGGGTCGTCGCACCGAATTGATCCTGTGACATGATCGCCCTCCTTCGTCAGCAACGTGTGGCTGACGCTTTTGTGTTATTCGAAGTCAGCGGATGCAAAGCTGCCTTGGCATCTGTTATGTGCGTGTAGCGAGATTGCTCCAGAAGCGGTCCAAACTCTCGGCGCCGCCGAACAGCGTCGTAAACATCGTCAGATCAGCCAGTATGATATCGCCGGCTCGCGTTCCGCTCGGCGGCATCCAAAGAAATGTATTGAACTCACGATTGCCGGCTGCCGTGAACGGGTGCGGTCGCGACATGTCGATGGGCTGTCGCGCCAAAACGCGGATCAACTTCGCATCGTCCGTTGTCAGCGCGTAATGCGGCAGGTGGGGGTGGAAATTGAACGTCGTAACGCCGGTAAGCCATCCGCGCGTATCCAGGTCCCTCATGGCATTCAGCGGAGCAATCTGATTGGTCTCGGGAACCAGCGCGGGGCGCAGGCCCCATCGGTTCTCAACGGGTACACCCAGTCCCTTCATGAGAGAGCGCGTGTACAAGCCGAAACGTTGCTGCCTGGGGACCAACGGATCGCCATGATGAGCATATTCCATTTGGCGCTCCGCCGGATCGGGAGACACGCCGACATCGTGATGCGGCCCGATCAGCAGGCAAGTCCCCTCCCGCGTCAGAAATTTTCGAACCGCTTCAATTTCCTCTGCGCTTGCCTCCTGCTCCGTGATCATGTGATCCAGGCCGAAAATCATCATCGTATCGGTGTCACCAAGGATCGCCTCGTCGACCGGCAAGTGTTGACCGGCCTGGTCAACCCGCTGGTAAACGACGACCGGCTGTCCGGTGGCTTCGCCGACAATGTTCTGAAACCGCACGGTCGACAGATGAAATAATTCCAGAGTTCCAGCGATGCCTTGCAGAAATTCCCGCTCCGACCATTGAGGTTCTTCATAGCGGGGCCAGCCGACCCGGCGCACCTCGGTCATGGTCGAGAAGCGGTTGTCCAGTTCGGTTACATCGCGATTGGATTCCCACGGATAGCTCCACGTCCAATAAATGGTGAAGCGCCGCCGACCGGCCGTATATTTGCGCGGAACGTTGATCTGATTATAGGTCCGAGGCGAATTCTTGATGACGATGGTCGGTGCGGCCGCTTTTGCGGGCGTGCCCTGCACTTCCTCGGCCGACATTTGCGCAAGCGACGATTTCGCAAAGAGGGGGCTGACCCCGGCGCCGAGCACAACACGATTGAAATCTCGACGCTTCATCGCGATCCCCTTTTGATTCGATCAACAAATCAAGATCCACGGCGGCTAACGCGATGAGTGTATGCAGATCATGAGACCGACGTATGAAGTCGCCGCTTCTGAATGGCGCGCAATTTACTTTAATTGCGCAGCAAAGTCCGTTGAACCAGCGATCTACAGGCTCGCCATCAATCACTTTTAAGGGATGGCCGAGAAAATTTGGTTGCGATTATAACTAAAATGTTGCCGCGGGCCTATCAACCGCTATGCCACGACCGATGGTAGGTTGGGGGATTGGAATGCTCGCTTCTGTGATACTGAGTGAGTGAACATTTTTGTTCTCGATACATGCTCGTCATAATCAAGTTTTTGGCGGACTCATCGCTGTTTTTGACACCGATTAAACCATTGATCCGTGCCGCACGCTCCGACAACACCCGCCCGAGTATGAAATCTGTTGTTGGTCCCCACAAGGTTTGACCAAGAGCATCGGTTGGTGGCTTTGCAACGACGCTCTGACTTTTGCCGTCCCACACGCGATGCCAGAGTAAATCTATTTGTCCGGATAATTTCGCTCTCTCGGCCTTGCTCAGATTGTTAATTCCACTCAGGAAAGAACGTCCTGCTGTAAATCCAACTTCGAGCAATCTTTGTGCTTCTTTGCCATCGACCGCTGATAAAGAGCAATCAAAAGCTGATAGTGTCAGTTTTGACAGCCGGGTCTGTTCCTGAACAATTGGCTGTGCAATCGCGTTTGCACAGGCGAAGCACGAGACCAGCAACGAAAAAAGAATGACTAAAGCAGGTCTGTTCTTGCCCATCTGATGGCTCCAGCTCGCCGCCGACCAACCTCGATCTGCAGTAGCGTATGGTTCGGTTTTACCAGACGACCTGAGCAAGAATATTGGAAGTACATTCGTGCAAGACAGTAATGACGAACTTAATCGCAGCTATATTCGTCATCAGATTGGCTCGCGCCCGTCACGCGAACGGTTAACTGACCGGCTACGAGATGCCGCGCCAATAGGCCGGGAGGCACGTCATGGTCATCATTGCGGTGCTTTACGCGATTGTAATCTGGTTGGTCTTCTTCAAGCTAAAATGGCTGCGCTGGGGATGGTTCACCGGAACGGTGACCGTCATTGTCGGTCTGCTGGTCTGCGCGATTTTTGCAGGCTTTCTCAGTTATCTGGCGCCTACCGGACGCGTAGCCGTGATCGGCCATGTTGTTGAGGTGACGCCGAACGTCTCAGGCCAGATCACGGAAATTTCCGTGCAACCGAACCAGTTGGTGAAGGCGGACACCGTTCTCTTCAGGATCGATCCGACGCCATACGATGCGCAAGTGCGCATGATCGACAGCCAGCTCAAGTTTCAAGAGCTGCGTCTTTCACAAATGAAGGAATTGCAGGCCAGCAGCACCGGGCGCGCGTTCGACGTGGAACAGCGTCAGGCGGAGGCCGATCAGCTTCGTGCCCAACTCGACAAGGCGAAATACGACCTCGATCAAACGACTATCCGTGCGCCGGGGGACGGCTATGTCAGCACGCTGACGCTAAATAAGGGGGACCGCGCGACATCGTCCAAATCGGTTATGTCGTTCATCGTCCTGGATGAAATACAACTTGTGGGAATTTTCTCACAAAACGGCTTTCAGACCATCCGGCCCGGTGCGCAAGTTCAATTTGCGCTCTCGAATAATCCGGGCCATCTCTACAGTTCGACGATAGGCGACGTGGTCAGTGGTGTCGGTGAGGGACAAATCGCGTCGTCCGGCACTCTAGCGCGAATAACATCCTTTCCAATGACAGCGGAATACCCGGCTCTGATCAACAGGCCCAAGGAAATCGATGCCTCTGCTTTGCGGCCCGGCATGTCGGGAACGGCAACCGTCTATGCGCCGAACTCAACTCCTTTCGACATTTTCGGGTGGCTTCTGCTCTACGTGAGGGCGCTTGTCCTCTACCTGTAGAACCGCCGTGAACTTTTTGACGAAATCTAATTGGCTAAAACTGGATCGGTGACCGCAACGTTCAATACAGGCTTGGGCACTACAGAAGGTATTTGGCTGGTGAGGCGATGAACAGGAGTTGGAACATGACGACGCCTAGATCGCTCGCAATCATGTCGACATTCTACAAGAAGGTTCCGCTTGTCTGCGCGGCAGCTGCGGCCGGTGTGGTGCTTTGCGCAATGCCGATATCGTTCGAACGTTCGGCAATATCAGGCATTGCTTTGTCTATTGACCAAGCGCAAGCCCGCGTTGGTAATCCGGGAAGTGCGGCCAGTGTTGCCGGGGTCAATCGGCGCAATCGGCGTGACGAACGGCGCTGCGCGACAGGCGTCACCTGCTAGTGGGCCGAAAGAACGCCTGTTTGCCCGTAGTGTGCTAATTCTTCGTCCAGCGCGATGCCAGAAACCGCCTCCACTGGCGGCCACTCTATTTTAAGGAGGGGTGTCGGCTCCTCGCCCGTCGCCACCAATCAAGGTGCTAGAATATTTCAGTCGCCATTCGGGGCGTAGCAGACATCGAGCACCGCTGGAGTCAGGAAACTTCAGTAGCGACTGACCCGAAGCCGTCATTGACCCGCCACCTCATCGGCCTACCCTGTCCTCTTGATCCCATAGGGAGCGGGGCCATGAAAAGCGCCAACCTGGATAGAACGCAGGAGTTCGCTTCATGACGCTCACAAGACGAAAAGCAATCGCGTTGTTCCCAGCCAGCATGGTGGCTGCTTCAGGTTTTCCTCAATCTGGAGCGGCTCAAACAAAGGACCCCCCGAGAGAAATCCAGACGCTTATCGATAAGCACATCAATGGCTTCAACGCCCAGAATGTCGAGCTTTTCCTCGGCGTTTTTGGGGACACCGCCATCATCATTGATGGCATCGCACCTTATCGCTGGTTGAACCCGAATGCTCCGGCCAATTGGCTTGCTGACGTAGAAAAGTGGCGTAAGAACCTTGGGGTCACGCACGAGCACCTGTCGTACAAGATGGGGTTCTGGAACGTGGAGGGCTCCGACGCGTATGCCGTCATAGCGGGGACGCTCTCGGTAACCATTAAGGGTCAAACCGTCGCGCGGGGCGGCACCCTCGCATATACGTTTTCAAAGCACGGCGAGGAGTGGAAGATCGACGCACAGGCGTGGGGGCGCACGTCGTAAAGGGTACAAGCCCCGCTGCCCACCCCGTCTTTTTCTGCCGCACCCGCTGCACGGTCCATGGCGTAACCTCGCGTATTTCGCCCCTCCAATAGAACGCAGGCGAATGACCGTTGATGCCCTTGGCGGACGCGCCAGTTGTCGGCTGTGGAGTCCGCTTTTGGAGCTAAAGCGGACATTCAGCGTCGGCGACACCCGCGCGGGTGTTAACCGGTCGCGCCGCCACATCCCCCACAAGACAATCCAGCGTGAATGGATCGTCGGCCCAGCGCACGAAGAACTTCAGGAGATTCTCGGTCGGCGGGCCGGGATCCGGGCCGCTGCCCTTTTCCCGATCTTCTGCTTCTACGGCCCAACCGAGGCCTTCTTCGACAAGACGTGGGCGTTGAACGACATCGAAGTAGCGCTGCAATAAGAAAGGTCCAGCGGCGCGGTGTCTGCTGTTGGCCCCAAAGCGAACGCGACGCGGCCATGCTCCGTAACGCGCGACACAATTCTCATGAGGAGTCTTGATAGGCTGATAGAAGGCGCGCAAAATCGCGCAGTCCAATCTGTGGGAGGAGCAGGATGAAATTCTTGCGCGGAATTTTCTCGATAATTGTCCTGGCTGTGATGCTGGCGCCGGCACTTGCCGGAGAGGCTGCGCCATCGACCAAGCAGGCTGAAGCAGTCGAGGCGCTGGTCACTAAAGCAGCGGCATTGATTGAAAAAGAAGGTCAAACGGCAGCGTTCGCTCAATTCAGAAATAAAGACAGCGAATGGCTGCACGCCGACACATACCTGTATGCCTACGATCTCAAAGGCAATGTTCTGTTGAATGCCGCCTTCCCGCAGCGCGAAGGGACAAACATCGCCGGTCAGAAGGACGCCAACGGCAAACCGTTTCAGGATGAAATCCTGCAAACCGCTGCGACCGAGGGATCCGGGTGGGTCAGCTACATGTTTCCCAAGCCTGGACAAACCGAACCTTCCAAGAAATGGGCCTACGTGAAGAAGGCAACATTGAATGGGACGCCGGGTCTGATCGCCTCGGGCTTCTATCCCGAATAACACCCAACGCGCCTTGCATCATCACCGCGCCGGCGAACGACATGGTCGGCGCGGTGCACGATCGCATGCCGGTGATCATTCCGATCCCGCAGCGTCCGCGCCGGCTCGGCCCGGAGGCCGATCCGCGCGATCTGCTCAAGCCCTACCCGGCCCTCTTGATGAAGCTCATTCCGAAGATTCCGAAGCGGCGATAATGGGTGAAAATAATTGTCCCTACCGTGTTGACTTTCTTGTCACCGAATACGATATGTAGCCCGCCCGCTCGTCGTGAGGGACGTCAACCGGTGACTCCGAGTGATGGAGCGGGCGCGGGTTCTGCGGGTTGGGTTCGTCAGCCCTCTCGCAGGCGGCCTGGGCATCATGCCCGTCCGGCAAGTGTTCGGACTGCGAGGTGCTCGCTGCACTGGCGTCGGGGAGGCGCGTTGGCCTTTGATCCGGCGTTTCCAGGAAGCGCTGGCCCGGGCCGGGTTGGGAGGCGACTCCCTTCAATCCGCAGTGGAGCGCCGAAAGGCGAGCGGCCCGTCAAAAGGGCCGCGGCTGTGCCTGGTAACGGGTGCAGCTCCCGACTACGCGCCGCTCGGCGCTCCGCTTCCCTTGTTTTCAGGGAAGCAAATTGAAATGCCTCACGTGCGTTCGAGGCGAAATCATTGCTAAGCGTCGCAACTGCACAGCGCGAGCGCGCTGCGAGAACGCCTCTCTACACCCGTCATTGCCGGGCTTGACCCGGCAATCCATGCGGAAGAGCGGAGAGCACTTATGGATGTAGTTGCGCGCGGCGTCTCAACATGGACCACCGGGTCAAGCCCGGTGGTGACGAAAACTGAGCCTTTGCCAAAAACTTGACTGCCCTACACCAGCACCGTACGGGACGCCCATGCAGCACTCCGCCATACTCAATGTCATGGTCAAGGCGGCCCGCCGCGCCGGCCGCAGCCTCAAGCGCGATCTCGGCGAGATCGAGCACCTTCAGGTGTCGCTGAAGGGGCCGCGCAATTTCGTCACCGCCGCCGACCGCCGCGCCGAGGAAATGCTGCGCGACGACCTGGAAAAGGCGCGGCCGGGCTATGGCTTCCTGGGCGAGGAAGGCGGCTTCCGCGAAGGCAGCGACAAATCCCACCGCTGGATCGTCGATCCGCTCGACGGCACCACCAACTTCCTGCACGGCATTCCACAGTTCGCGGTATCGATCGCGCTCGAGCGCGACGGCGCGATCGTCGCCGGACTGGTCTACAACCCGGCCACCGAAGAGCTGTTTCTCGCCGAGCGCGGCAAGGGCGCATTCCTCAACGACCGCCGGCTGCGCGTCGCGGCGCGCAGCAAGCTCGCCGAAGCGGTGGTCGCCTGCGGCCTGCCGCATTACGGCCGCGGCGATCTCGCGGTGGCGCACCGGGAGATTTTCGCCGCGCAGCAGCAGTTTGCCGGATTGCGCCGCTACGGCGCCGCCACCCTCGACCTCGCCTGGATCGCGGCCGGACGGCTCGACGCCTATTGGGAGCGCGACCTGTCGCCGTGGGATATCGCCTCCGGGATCATCCTGGTGCGCGAGGCCGGCGGCTTCGTCAGCGACGTCGACGGCAAGGACGCCATGCTGACCAAGGGCAGCGTCGCCGCCGGCAACGACACCATGCACCGCGAACTGCTCAAGCTGCTGAAAAACGCAGCCCAAGAGCCGCCCGCGGCTTCGTGATGGAATTGGCGCGCTGCGCCCACAGCTTTGCCGCAATGACGCGGCACGTCTTTTTGCACGAGTGCGCTGCGGCAGAAGGACGCCTGAACCGGCTTTTTACTGTCACCGGCTCTGTGGCATGATGGCGTCGTTCGGCGCGTCCGCGTGGCAGACCGCGTCAAACTTGAACCCGCGATAAAACGAAACAGATGGCGAGCGACATCGACCCAGCCAAACTCACCTCCCCCCGCATCTTCCTGATCCGGATGCTGGTGTTCCTGATCCTGTGCGGGCTGATCGCCTTCGTTCTGCAAAAACAGATCTTCAACGCCTTCCTCGCCAACCCGTGGCTCAACGGGCTGATCCTGGGCGTGCTGCTGATCGGCATCATCCTGTCGTTCCATCAGGTGATCCGGCTGTTTCCGGAGGTCGCGTGGGTCAACAATTTCCGCCGCGCCGATCCGAAGCTCGAAGCCTCACACACGCCGAAACTCCTGGCGCCGATGGCGGCAATGCTCGGCAGCGGCCGCGTCGACCGCGTGGCGATGTCGGCGCAGACCATGCGGGCATTTCTGGATTCGCTGGCGACGCGCCTCGACGAGGCGCGCGACATTTCCCGCTACCTCACCGGCCTCCTGGTGTTCCTCGGCCTGCTCGGCACGTTCTGGGGCCTGATCGAGACCGTCGGATCGGTCGGCAGCATCATCAACAACCTGAAAGCCGGCGGCGACGCCAACTCGGTGTTCGACGCGTTGAAGGAAGGGCTGGCCGCGCCGCTCGGCGGCATGGGCATCTCCTTCTCGTCGTCGCTGTTCGGCCTCGCCGGCTCGCTGATCCTCGGTTTCCTCGACCTGCAAACCAGCCAGGCGCAGAACCGCTTCTACACCAACCTCGAAGACTGGCTCGCCACCACCGTGCAGGACCTCGGCGCCGGCGCGATCGGCGGCACCGGCATTGCCGATGCGTTCACGCGATTGCAGCAGTCGGTGGCCGACGGTGGCGGAACCAAGGCGACCTCGGCAGCCATGGCCAATCTCGCCGAGGCGATCCAGGGCCTGGTGCAGCACATGCGCGAAGAGCAGCAGATGATCCGCAACTGGGCCGACGAGCAGGCCAAGCTGAACAAGGACCTGCGCCGCTTCATTGAACGCGCGGCGCGCGAGCCGGCGGACAGATGAGAATGCAAATCATGATCCCGAAAAGCCTGTCCTCGGACTTGATCCGGGGATGGCTACCGGCTTTCGGATAAGATCATGCTGCAAGAGAAATCGTGATGGCGCTTTCCCGCGTCCGCCGCGACAGCGGCATGAATTACTGGCCGGGCTTCGTCGACGCACTGTCGACGCTGGTCCTGTCGTGTGATCTTCCTGCTCACCGTATTCATGGTGGCGCAGTTCTTCCTGACCCAGGACATCGCCGGCAAGGATACCGCGCTGCAACGGCTCAACGCGCAGATTTCGCGGCTGAGCCAGCTATTGTCGCTGGAAACTGCGGGCAAGACCGATCTTGAAAGCCAGGTGGCGCAATTGCGCGCCTCGCTGTCGGCGGCGCAGGACGAGCGCGACCGGGCGCGCGGCTCCGCGGCGGCGCCGGCTCAGGGCGGCAACCAGGGCCAGGTCGACAATCTCAATTCGCAGATCGACCTGCAGAAGGAAGCGACCGCGCGCGCTATCGCCCAGATCGAAAATCTCAACGAGCAGATTCGGGCGCTGCGCAACCAGATCGCGGCGCTGCAGGAAGCGCTCGGCACCTCGGAGCAAAAACAAAAAGACTCGCAGATCCAGATCGCCGATCTCGGCCAGCGCCTCAACGTCGCGCTGGCGCAACGGGTGCAGGAGCTGACGCGCTATCGCTCCGACTTCTTCGGCAAGCTCCGTGAAATTCTCGGCAACCGCCCCGACATCCGCGTGGTCGGCGACCGCTTCGTGTTCCAGTCCGAACTGTTCTTCGACAGCGGCACCGCGTCACTGCGGCCGGAAGGCACCGCCGAGCTCGACAAAGTCGCCTCCGCGGTGCTCGACCTGCAAAAGCAGATCCCGTCCGAGATCAACTGGGTGCTGCGCGTCGACGGCCATACCGACACGCGGGCGCTCAGCACGGCGTCGCAGTTCAAGTCGAACTGGGAGCTGAGCGCCGCGCGCGCCATTTCCGTCGTGCAATACCTGATCAGCAAGGGCGTGCCGCCGCAGCGCCTGGTCGCCGCCGGCTTCGGCGAATTCCAGCCGATCGACCCGGGCACCACCGACGACGCGTTCAGTCACAATCGCCGTATCGAGCTGAAGCTGACCGAGCGGTGACCAGAATGGCGACGGCGGACGTTGCGTTGCGCCGCTACGAGCCCCGCGACGAGGACGCCTCGATCGCGCTGTGGCACCGCACCTGGCAGGCCGCCTACCCGCAGATCGATTTCGCCGCGCGGCTGGCGTGGTGGCGCAAGCGCTGGCGCGACGAGCTGGTGCCGGCCGCGGACGTGGTGGTCGCAGAGATTTTGAGCACGGCAACGAGCCCCGGCGCGCTGGCCGGCTTCGTGACCATCGATCCGAGGACGATGTACCTCGATCAACTCGTCGTCGCGCCGGAGCACTGGCGGTCCGGCGTCGGCGCCCTGCTGCTGACCGAAGCGCGGCGCATCTCGCCGCGCGGGATCGACCTCGACGTCAACATCGACAACGCCCGCGCCATCGGCTTTTACGTCAAGCAGGGCTTTGCGATCACGGCTGAGGGAAAAAACCCGCTGTCCGGCAAGCCGGTTCACCGCATGAGCTGGCGGCCGTGATGCACGGAGGGCGAGCGGATCAACAGTTTCTTCCGCTCGTCCTTGCGAAAGCAGGCACTCAGCGCAAAAAGTCCTGCATTCCCGCTTTCGCGGGAATGAGCGGAGAAATCCTACGCACCCTGGAACTGCAGCTTGGCGAGCCGCGCGTAAAGGCCGCCGGCCGCGACCAGCGTCTGATGCGTGCCTTCCTCGACGATGCGCCCTTCATCCATCACTAGGATGCGGTCGCAGGACAGCACGGTCGCCAGCCGGTGCGCGATCACGATGGTGGTGCGCTGCTGCATCAGTTCGGCGAGCGCGGCGGCGACCTGGGTTTCGCTTTCGGCATCGAGCGACGACGTGGCTTCGTCGAGCAAAAGGAGCGGCGCGTCGCGCAGGATGGCGCGGGCGATGGCGATGCGCTGGCGCTGGCCGCCCGACAGCGTGATGCCGCGTTCGCCGGCCGGCGTATCGAAGCCCTGCGGCAGCGCGGCGATGAAGCCGCCGGCATGGGCAAGATCGGCCGCGCGCGCGACTTCGGCGTCGGTCGCATCGGGACGGCCGAACCGGATGTTCTCGCGCACCGAGGTGGCGAACATCACGCTGTCTTGCGGCACCAGCGCGATGCGCCCGCGCAGGTCGCCGGGATCGAGAGCGGTCAGCTTCACGCCGTCGAGCGTGATCGCACCGGAGGCCGGATCGTAGAAGCGCAGCAGCAGATGAAAGATCGTGCTCTTGCCCGCGCCCGACGGACCGACGATGGCGACCTTCTCGCCCTGGCGCACCTGAAACGACACGCCGTTGAGCGCGGAAACGCTGGCGCGGGTCGGGTAGGAGAATTTCACGTCGCTGAACGCGACTTCGCCGCGCGGCGGCGACGGCAGCGCCGCCGGATGCGCCGGCCGGGTGATCACCGGCTTGACCGCAAGGATCTCGAACAGCCGCTCGGCGGCGCCGGAGGCTTGCGCGATCTCGCCGCCGATTTCCGACAGCGAGCCGAGCGCGCCGGCGGCGAGCACCGCATAGAGCAAGAACTGGCTGAGGCGGCCCGGCGTGATGTGACCGGCCAGCACGTCCTGCGCGCCGACCCAGAGCACGACGACAACGCTGGTCGACACCAGAAAGATCGCGATCGCGGTCAAAACAGCGCGGGCGCGGATCGAGCCGCGCGCGGCGGTGAAGGCGCGCTCGACGGCGTTGCCGAAGCGGGCAATGCCGAGCCGCTCGTTGGTGAAGGCCTGCAACACGCGAATCGCGCCGATCAGTTCGGTGGCGTAAGCCGACGCATCGGCCAGCGTGTCCTGCGCGAAACGCGAGCGGCGACGCACCGCGCGGCCGAATGCATAGAGCGGCAGCACGATCAGCGGAATCGCGCCGAGCACGAAGGCCGACAGCCGCGGGCTGGTCACGACCATCATGATGCTGGCGCCGACGAACAGCACGAGATTGCGCAACGCGACGGAGACGGACGAGCCGACCGCGGCCTTGATCTGCGTGGTGTCGGCGGTAAGCCGCGAGATCACCTCGCCGGTGCGGGCTTCGTCGAAAAAGGCGGCGGAGAGCGCGGTGAGATGCGCGAACACATCGCCGCGCAGATCGGCGACGATGCGCTCGCCGAGCGTCATCACGAGGTAGTAACGCATGGCGCTGGCGAACGCGAGCAGCGCGGCGACGCCGATCATGACCAGAAAGTAACTGTCGATCAGCGCCAGGCCGCGGCCGGTGAAGCCGAAATCGATCATCCGGCGCACGGCGACCGGCACGACCAGCGTGGTCAGCGCGGCGAGGATCAGCGCGCCGAGCGCGGCAATAGCCCGCCAGCGGTAGCGTCTGAGGTAGGGCAGCAGCGACGCCAGCGGCCGCAGCTTCACCTTGGGCTTTTCGGCAGGCGTCTCCGGCGGCGGCACGGTGGCGAGCAGCGCGGCGACCGGCGGCCCGGCAGCCGGCGTCTCCGGCAGCGGTTCCCCCTGCTTCGCCGCACCCTTTCCCGCATTGAAGTTCATGCGCCGCAACACCTTTTGCCGTCCGCGAACCGGGCGGACAATGCCCCGGTAAGGCTTTTGAGGCAACGTGCGGCGGCAGCGCAGCTTTGGCTTGTTTCGCCGCAATCGGCGGGGTATAGAACCGCCAAATTTCCCAAAGAACTCAATAGCCAGTTCTTGCGCCAAAGCGGCGCTATCAAGGCCGAAGGTTAAAGCTATGAAAGCCGAAGGGCATCCCGACTACCACACCATCAAGGTCCTCATGACCGATGGCACCGAATTCACCACCCGTTCGACCTGGGGCCAGCCGGGCGACACGTTGCACCTTGACATTGATCCGAAGTCGCACCCGGCATGGACCGGCGGCCAGCAGCAGCTGCTCGACCGCGGCGGCCGGCTGTCGCGCTTCAACAAGAAGTTCGAAGGCTTCCTCAAAAAATAGTCGGGACTGGTTGGCAGGCCGATGTCAGTCTTCAAGGTCGGCACAGCAACCATCACCCGCATCGAGGAAACCTACCTGCCGGTCTATCCCCCGGCGGATATTTTTCCCGACTTGACCGAAGCGCTGCTCAACGAGCATGTGCATTGGCTGGCGCCGAACCACTACGACCCGAACAGCAACAAACTCCTGCTGAGCGTCCATAGCTGGCTGCTCCAGCTCGACGGCCGCAAGATCCTGATCGATGGCTGCTGCGGCAACCAGAAGTCGCGGCCGCAACGGCCGGCGTGGCACATGCTCAATACACCGTGGCTCGACCGGCTCGCCGCCGCCGGCGCCCGCCCGGATGAAATCGACCTGGTGATGTGCACCCACCTGCATCACGACCATGTCGGCTGGAACACGCAGTTGAAGGACGGCAAGTGGGTGCCGACCTTTCCCAACGCGCGTTACGTGTTCTCGAAACTCGACTTCGACTATTTTCACAAGCTCGACAGCGATCCGGCGACCGCGCCGACCGAATTCGGGTCGTTCCGCGAATGCGTCGTGCCGGTGGTGGACGCCGGCCGCGCCGACCTTGTGACCGGACCGCATGTGTTGAATGAGTTCATCGAAATCCTGCCGGCCGGCGGCCACTCACCGGGACATTTCTATTTCCGGCTCAATGTCGGCGGCAATCGCGCCATGATCACCGGCGACGTATTCCATCACCTTTTGCAGGTGTTGTATCCGGACTGGAATTTCCCGAAGAACTCGGACCCGCAGGAAGCGCGGGTCAGCAGGCGCCGCATGTTCGACGAAGCGGCAGCGTCGGGTGCGCTGGTTTTTCCGGGACACGTCGGCGCGCCGTTTGCCGGCCGCATCGAAAAGACCGGCTCGTCCTACAAGCCGCGATTCTAAGCCGTGACGCGCGCGGCGACCGACGCGACCCGATCCGCTGCCGACTTGCCGACGACAATGTCGTCGACCGCGAGCCGGCCGCGATCCCGCGCCAGCGCACGGTAAAACTCGCCCTTCGACACCGGCGGCACTTCGGCGACGATGGTCCAGTGTTCGCCCTCGTCGAGGCTTTCGAACACGAGGCCATCGGTATCGGCGGCGTAAAGCGCGTAGCCGCCCTTCCACGCCTCGATCGTCAGCGCGCTATAGATTGCGCGCTGGCCGTTCGGCAGGCCGCCAAGCAGATGCTGCCACGTATTTCCGCCGTCGTGACTGCGGACGATTTTGCCGCGCGCCTTGCCGACCTCATACCACTGCGACGGCCAGCCGACGCCGGCGGTGAGAAATATCGTGTCAGGTTCGTCGGGGTGCAGAACGATGGCGTCGGGATAGTCGGCGTGCGGCGGCATCTTGTTCTTGCGCCACGTTTGGCCGCCGTCGTCGCTCGAACACACGCCGACGATGCCGTTGGCGACGATGAACCGGTTTGGCCGGGCGGGATGAACCAGGACACGATGGATGTCGCACTCGACCGGATCGGGGTCGACGTGAAGATCTGTAAAGCTTTCGCCGAAATCCTTGGAAACCAGCAGCGCGCCGATTTCGATCCCGACCAGCAGACGGTCGCCATCGAAAACGATGTCTTTGACATGGCCGATGCGCGGCGGCGGCGGGAAGCACCATTTGCCGACGCTCGGGACATTGCGGAGCGCGGGCAATTCGCGCCACGACTTGCCGCGGTTCTCGCTGATGTAGAGGTGCGCCGGCAGCGAGCCGACGGCGACGACGTCGCGGCCCATCAATTTTCCGGCGCGCGCCGACCACAAATCCATGTGGTCGAGACCGTCGAGCACCCAGGTCCACGACATGCCGCCATCTTCGCTGCGCGCGACGCCAAAGCCGTGGGTGGCCGCATACAAAGTGCCGTCATCAGACGCCGTCACGGCGCTGACCGAACAGCCGCCAAGCGCGCGGTGCTTGACCGCCCAGAATTGCGGCCCGCGCTCCAGCAGCACGACACCATCCGTCGTTCCGATCAGCATGGAGCTGGAATGCGCCGCGCCGCGATGCGAATTGGTGCCGCCGTTTGAAAGCAGGATCATCGGTTCGTCCTGAAAATTTCACCTGACGCGCGCCAGCGTTATGCCGGACGCTTTTGTATGCCAGGCGCACCGTAGCCGCAGCCAAGGAACATTCAAGTGGCAGGCGCGCAAGTGGCAGGCGCGGCTTTCAAAAATGCTTCACGCCAGTTCGCCAAAGACATGACTTAGACCTCACGGCAAATTTATTGGGCTTTGACCGATCGCTCGGCGCAAGTTGTACTGCGTAGACCTTTTGTAATTTGCGCAAACATACAGGCCGGCGGAAGGAACCTGCCGTTCGGCCCGATGTTATTCTATGTTGAACGTGATTTTTTCTCCAGAGCATTGATGGACGATCAAACCAGACTGGCATTGAGTTTGAAGACCCTGGTGGCCCAGCCGCCGGGCGCGCAGGAATACATCACGGGGGCTGTTACCCAGCCTATCCACATCTCGGCCACTTATTTTCGCGATGCGGACAATCGATACCCGGCCGGTCATATCTATGGCCGTTGCGACAATGTTTCGGTGCAGCAGGGCGAAGCGCTGATAGCGGCGCTGGAAGGCGCCGATGAGGCGTTGCTGTTCGGCTCCGGCATGGCCGCGGCGAGCAGCGTATTCCTCGCGCTCGACCGGCCGACCCACATCGTTGCCTCGCAGGTCATGTATTGGGGATTTCGCTCATGGTTGCGCGACATCGGCCGCTACGGGCACAGCGTATCGTTTGTCGATACGTCGGATATCGATGCGGTGCGCGCGGCCGTGAGGCCCGGTTCGACCGGCCTGTTCTGGGTGGAAACACCAAGCAATCCGCTATGGACGATAAGCGATATCGCGGCGATCGCCGAAATCGCTCATGCCACAGGTGCGATCGTCTGCGTCAATTCGACGGTCGCCACCCCGGTCTTCACCAGACCGCTGATGCTTGGCGCCGACATCGTCATGCATTCGGCAACGAAATACCTCAATGGTCATTCCGACGTCGTCGCCGGTGCGCTGGCGGTGGCAAGCAACAACCCGTTCTGGTCGCGAATCCGGACCGTGCGCGATCAGCTTGGCAACGCGTTGAGCGCCTTCGACGCCTGGCTGCTCATTCGCGGCATGCGCACCCTCGATGTCAGAGTATGCAATCAGGCAAGGACCGCAGCCGCCATCGCATCGCGGCTGGTCGGACATCCGGCAATCGCCGACGTGCTCTATCCCGGATTGCCGCAGCATCCGGGCCACGCCACGGCCTTGAAGCAGATGAAGGGCGGATTTGGCGGAATGTTCTCAGTCCGGGTCAGGAACGGCGAAAGCGCCGCGATTGCGGTCGCCGCCGCCGTGCGCTTATGGAAGCGGGCGACCTCTTTCGGCGGCGTTGAAAGCCTGATCGAACATCGCGCTTCCATTGAAGGCAAAGAGTCACCCTGCCCTGACGACTTGCTTCGTCTTTCCGCGGGGCTCGAAGACGTAGACGAGCTTTATGCCGATCTTGCACGCGCCTTGTCGATCGCTGTTTAGCGAAACCGTCGCCGCATCAGGCTCGCTCTTCAAATTCCGGACTGTCATCCTCGGGCCCGACAAAACCGTTTGGGGCGGTTGGGTATTCCTAGGTGAAACGATGCCGGGGCTACCCAGCGCAATCCGCGCTCCGTACAATGACTGCCGAAACCAGAGGATTTGCGATGCCGCGAATGAAGGGCGCAGAGCTCATTACCGAGTATCTGATTGCCAACGATATTCCTTACGTGTTCGGCATTTGCGGACACGGCAATGTCGGCATGCTCGATCCGCTCTATGAGGCGCGCGACCGCATCAAGCTGGTATCGCCCCGCCACGAGCAAGTCGCGGCGCATATGGCCGACGCCTATTTTCGGGTGAAGCATAAACCGGTGGCGACGCTGACATCCTGCGGCCCCGGCTCGGCCAATATCGTCATGCCGCTGGCCTGCGCGCTGACCGATTCTTCGGCCGTGTACGCCATCACCGCGAACGTGCCGACATCGCAGTTCAACCGCAGCCCGTTTCAGGAAATCAACCGGCACTTCCAGGCGGATTTCGTCAATGTGCTGCGCCCGGTCGTCAAACGCAGCTATCAGCCGACCCGCGTCGACATGCTGCCGCTGGCCTTGCGGCAGGCGATGACGACGATGCTGTCGGGCCGGCCGGGGCCGGTGAATATCGACGTGCCGTTCAACGTCTTTCAGGAAGAAGACGACGTTGAAATGCCGCCGGCTGCACCGCCGCTGAACGCCCAGCGCAGCGGCGCCTCGCCCGAGGAAATCTCCCGGGCGCTCGACATGATCCTTGCGGCGCAGCGGCCGGTCCTGTTCATCGGCCACGGCGTGACGCTCTCCGAGGCGAGCTGCGAACTGACCGAATTTGCCAAGAAGCTCGGCATCCCGGTGATCTCATCGCCGAACGGCATGGGCTGCATCGACATGACGGACCCGCTGTCGCTCGGCTTCATCGGGCGGAACGGCGCGTACCCGGCCAACGAAGCGGGCCGGCACGCCGACGTGGTCATTGCGATCGGCGCGCGCTTTGACGACCGCTCGGCATCGTCATGGATGCCGGGCTATTCCTGGAATTTCCCGAGCACCAAACTGATCCAAGTCGATCTCGATCCGGCCGAACTCGGCCGCAATTATCCGCCGGATCTCGGCATGCTGGCCGATGCGCGCACGGTGCTGCGCCAGCTTCTCGCCGAAGCCGAACGGCGCGGCGCAAAGAGCGCGACCCGGGAATGGCTCGCCTGCATCGCAAAGTGGCGCGCCACGTGGGAAAAATTCGTGCGGCCGAATTTCGAAGTGCACGCGTCGCCGATGCGGCCGGAGCGCGTGGTCGCCGATTGTCAGGCGGTGCTGCCGCCGGACGGCATCATCTGCTGCGACGTCGGGGTCAGCCATAACTGGTACATGCAGTTCTGGAACGCGCGGCAACCGCAATCGATGCTGAATTCCTGGGGCTTCTCCGGCATGGGCTTTGGCGCCGCCGGCGCGCTTGGCGCCAAGCTGGCAGCACCTGACCGGCCCGTTGTCGCGGTGACCGGCGATGGCTGCTTCACCATGGTGCCGCATGTGCTGTGCACCGCGGTCGAGTACAACATCCCCGTGGTCTGGGTGATCTGGAACAATTTCGGCTGGGTCTCGATCCGCGACATCCAGCTCGGCATGTTCGGTGGCCGCGAATATGGCACCATGTTCCACCAGGGCGGCAACAAGACGCCGTTCAATCCGGATTTTGCCGCCTGGGCCAGGGCCAGCGGCGTCGACGCGATTACGGTTGCGAAGTCGGAAGACTTCCGCGGCGCGCTGGACCACGCGGTGAAGTCGAACAAGCCGTTCCTGCTCGACGTGCACGTCGACGCCGAAGTCCGGCCGCCCTCGACGGGAGCATGGGAACTGCCGCCGACGCCTTACAAGGAACCGGTCTTCGGCCAGCGCTTCATTCCGGACGCGGCGCCGGTGAAATAGGCGCTAGACGGCGTCTTGCTCCTCGAACGCCGCGCGCAGCAGGCCCATCTGCCGCTCAACGGGATTGCCGGCCGATACCTTGATCGGGGCCGGAGCGTGCATCGTGGAGTCGAGCCTGCGCACTTCGGCTTGTAGTTTGGTCGAGCGCGCAATCAGTTCCTGAAGCTTTGCCGGCAACTGCGCCAGCGATTTGGCGTCGCCCGGATCGCAGGATGCGAGCCGGACCTTGCTCTTTTCCTTGCTGGCCTGGGCGAGCGTCATCTCGCCTTCCTTGACCGCCCGATGCAGCAAAAGCCACGACGCCAGCTGCATCAGCCGGGTCGTCAGCCGCATGCTCTCGGTCGCGTAGACCAGAGCCGAACTCCGTTCGAGCTTCTTGGATTCCTGACGGCCCGCGCCGTCCAGATAGGTTGCCGTCTCTTCGACCAACGACATCCCGTCGCGGAAAAGAGACGCGAACATCTGGGAATTCGCCAGCCGCTCGCTGAAAGAGACCGCACTGGTCTCGATCGAACGCTTCTCGGACATTTTTACGCCTACGCCTTACACCCTGCGCCAGCATCGCCCGCTCGCGACCGAGAGTCCAGCGTGCGCCAATGCAAAGCTTTCGACATAGTTGCCGCCGAAAGGCCGGCAAAAACGTGCAAACATAAAAAAGAGCCGCCGTTTCCGGCGGCTCGAAGTTGATAACAGGGAGGCGTCAAACAGAGTGGACAGGAGCCACTCGATGTCCAGAAGATGGACAGTGTCTGTAATGAACGAGAAAGCTTAACGAAAGGTTAAGGAATCGCATAAGGTTGCCAAATGTTTCTGCAGCTTTAGGCGAGCTGTGTGGCAAAACCCGCGCGGTCGACACGCCGCGTTAACCACGTTTTGAGTTCGTTACTTCTTGAAAACGCTGTCTGCCGCCGATTTCGACGCCTGCTTGCGATTCATCTCGGCTTCGAGCCGGGCGATTTCTTCCTTGAGCAGCGCGACGCGTTCACCGAGTTCCCCGATCGAAAGCAGCGACAGTTCCTGCCCCATTTCGTGGGTCATTTTCTTTTTCGGCAGATCGTCCGGGTCGATGGCAGCCATAGGCTGTATTCCTTGGCCGAATTCCTCGCGCCACAAATCTTAACGGCGGCCCCGGTCTTTGTCACACGCCGGCCGGCCTTGCTGGTTCGCCTCGGCGATCGCCCTGAGCCCTTGAAAGTAAACGGAGAAATTCTTGCCCTGCCCTACGGCAACGGGTACTAAAGTCCTTATGGCGCGGGGGTTTTGGGCCGGAACTGCTACGCTGTGCGCCAATGGCCGCGATTTCGGCGCAAAGCCGGGTAGCTATTCTTCCGGGGGACGTGTGACCGTCATGGCGCGAGCGGCGCCGGCTGCCGGCGTTGGAGGTCGACTCTTGGCGTTTTTGCGTGCCGCGTTCGCCGTTGCCGTAACGGTGCTTATCGGCGTTTCGGCGGCGCACGCTGTCGAAGCCGTCAACGTGCGCAACGACGACGCCGCGATCGATCTCACCGATGCCGTCGAATATCAGCGCACCGACAACGACCGCGTCCAGGTTTCAACCGCACCCGGCGCCGACGGCATCGTCCGCCGCATCGAGGTGCGCGCCCGCGAGGCCGGCAAGAACTGGGCGGTGTTCGCACTTGCCAACAACGGCGACGAGCAAATCGACCGGCTCATCGTCGCGCCGCATTACCGGATGGTCGGTTCCGGCCTGTTCTGGCCGGATCTCGGTCTCTCCCGCATTGTCTCGATCACGCCGTCGTCGGGCGATCCGCCCGAGCATCAGGACAATGCCAACGCCGACGTGTTCCGCATCACGCTCGACCCCGGCACGGTGATCACGTTTGTCGCTGAATTGCGCACGCCGCGACTGCAGCAGCTCTATCTGTGGGAGCCGGACGCCTACAAGGACAAGGTCAATTCGCTCACGCTTTACCAAGGCATCGTCATCGGCATTGCCGGCTTGCTGGCGCTGTTCCTGACCATCCTGTTCGTCGTGAAGGGCAGCGTGATGTTTCCCGCAGCCGCCGCGCTCGGCTGGGCCGTTCTGGTTTACATCGGCATCGACTTCGGTTTCTGGGGCAAGGTGTTCGACATGTCCTCAGGCGCCGAGCGCATGTGGCGCGCATCGGGCGAAGCCATTCTCGCCGCGACGTTGCTGGTGTTCCTGTTCGCCTATCTCAATTTGAACCGCTGGCACGTGCGCTATGCGCACATCACCGCCGGCTGGCTGGCATTTCTCGGCGCGCTGGTCGGGATTGCGGTGTTCTCGCCGGAAATTGCATCCGGCATCGCGCGCATTTCGCTGTTTTTCGTGGCGCTGCTCGGTCTCGGACTGGTCGTCTATCTCTCGACCCACGGCTTTGACCGCGCCGTGATGCTGATCCCGACCTGGCTGTTGCTGGTTGTGTGGGTGTTCGGTGCGGCGCTGACCGTGCTGGGGCTGGTCACCAACGACATCATCGGTCCCGCCTTGCTTGGCGGTCTGGTCCTGATCGTCATGCTGATCGGTTTCACCGTGATGCAGCACGCTTTCGCCGGCGGCATCACCCAGGGCATCGTGTCCGACGTCGAACGCCGCGCATTGGCGCTCACCGGTGCCGGCGACATGATCTGGGACTGGGACGTTCCCGCCGACAAGGTTTTCACCAGCGCCGAAACCGAAACCGCGCTGGGCGTCAAAGTCGGCTCGCTCGAAGGGCCGGCAGCAAAGTGGCTCGACGTCCTGCATCCGCTCGATCGCGATCGTTTTCGCGCCACGCTCGACAACGTGCTCGAACAGCGCCGCGGGCGAGTGGCACAGGATTTCCGGATGCGGACCGCGGACGGCCATTATTTGTGGTTCGCGATGCGGGCCCGGCCGGTGGTCGGTTCCGACGGCGAGGTCATTCGTCTGGTCGGTACGCTCAGCGATGTCACCGAATTCAAAACCGCCGAAGAGCGGCTGCTGCACGATGCCGTCCACGACAACCTGACCGGGTTGCCGAACCGTGAACTGTTCATCGACCGGCTCAACGCCGTGCTTGGATTTGCCAAAGCCGACAAGACGATCCGCCCGACCGTGATGGTGATCGACCTCGACCGCTTCAAAACCGTCAACGATTTCGTCGGCATGGCCGTCGGCGATTCGATCCTGCTGACGCTGGCGCGCCGGCTCGGCCGCGTGATCAAACCGCAGGATACGCTGGCGCGCCTTTCCGGCGATCAGTTCGGCCTCATTCTCCTGTCGGAAAACGAGGCCGCGAAGGTCACCGCTTTCGCGCAGACGATCCGGCGGACGCTGCGCGCGCCGATCACGTTCAACGACCGGGAGATTTTCGTCACCGGATCGATCGGCATGACGCTGAGCGATGCCGAGCTCCAACGCGGCGACGAACTGCTCAAGGACGCCGAGCTCGCGATGTACCATGCCAAGCGGGGCGGCGGCGACCGGATCGAAGTCTTCAAGCCGGCGATGCGCGCCCGCAAGAGCGACCGGCTCACCATCGAGTCCGATCTGCGCCGCGCCATCGAGCGCGAAGAGATTTCCATCCTTTACCAGCCGATCGTGCGGCTCGACGACCGTTCGGTCGCCGGATTTGAGGCGCTGGCGCGCTGGAACCATCCGAAGCTTGGCCGCATGTCGCCCGCCGAGTTCATCACCATCGCCGAAGAGACCGGGCTGATCGTGGAGTTGGGACTGTTCGTCCTGGAACGGACCGCGCGGCAGCTCAGCACCTGGCAGCGGACAATCCGACATCGCAATCCACTGTTCGCCAGCGTCAACGTCTCGTCGCGTCAATTGCTGCGCCACGACTTGATCCAGGATTTGCGCTCGGTACTGAGCCGTTCGGTGTTGGCGCGCGGCTCGCTCAAGCTCGAACTGACCGAATCCGTCGTGATGGAAAATCCCGAGCACGCCGCGCAAATGCTGCAACGCATCCGCGACCTCGGCGCCGGGCTTGCACTCGACGACTTCGGCACCGGCTATTCGTCGCTGTCGTACCTGCAGCGCTTCCCGTTCGACACCATCAAGATCGATCAATCGTTCGTGCGCACGACATCGAAGGGCACTCGGCCGGTCATTCTCCGCTCGATCGTCGCACTCGCTCACGATCTCGGCATGGACGTCGTCGCCGAAGGCGCCGAGACGGATTCCGATGCCGTGGAGCTGTCGCAACTCGGCTGCGAATATGCGCAAGGCTTCGTGTTTGGCGCACCGATGACCGCCGAGAAAGCGCGCGATCTTCTGCAGTCCGATCGTCACGTGGAACTGGCCCGGTAATCGCGCGGCCTGCCGAACATTCGCCGCCCGTTTCGAGCGGCACGCTTGCCAACGTCAGGCGTGTCCCGCTTCACGCGACAGCATGCCGAGGTCGATGCCGATCTTCTTCAGCGCCTTTTCGTATTTGCCGCCGATATCGGCGCCGAAAATCAGATCCGAATCGGCCTGGCAATGCAGCCAGCCGTTGCTCTGCATCTCGTTTTCAAGCTGACCGGGCGCCCAGCCGGCATAGCCGAGCGCAAGAATGGCGCTGGCCGGGCCTTCGCCGCGGGCGATGGCCTTCAAAATGTCAAGCGTGGCGGTAAGGCAGACGCCTTCGGCGATCGGCAGCGTCGAATTATCGATGAAGAAATCCGCGCTGTGCAGCACGAAGCCGCGCTCGGTTTCGACCGGACCGCCGCGCATGACTTTCACGCCTTCGGCGCGCCCGGGCAGCTCGATGCGATCGGCCTTCGGCACCACATCAAGCTTCATCAGCAGATCGGAGAAATTGATGTTCGGCGCCGGATGGTTGACGATGATGCCCATGGCGCCTTCGGACGAGTGCGCACAAATGTAGATCAGCGAGCGCACGAACCTTTCATCCATCATCGCCGGCATGGCAATCAGCATCTGGCCGTCGAGATAACCCCGGCTTCCTTTTCCTGACTTGCCGCGCGGTAATTTCATGATGGAAAGGTAGCCCATGAATTCGCATTTGCAAACGAACAGCCCGGCCGAAAGTTCACGATATCCCCTCGACTTTCCGGCGATAGCACGGCGGCTCCGTGTCAAACTGCTGACGGTCACGATCATGTCAGTGGCGCGTGCGCCGGCATTCTCCTAGACAAACCGCGCATGCTCGCTTCGCCGATTCCCCGTTTAACGATTGTGACCGCATCGCTGCTCTGCGCTCCGGCAAGCCTCGGCGCGTCGGCCGTTCGCGCCCAGGATGCTTCGGCCTGGGACAAGGAAATCCACGCGGAAGCGCGATTGATCGCCGGCTCCGTGGTCAAGACGTCCGGTGCGAATTTTGTCCGCGCCGGCGTCGAGATCCGGCTCGACCCGGGATGGAAAACCTATTGGCGTCAACCGGGCGACTCCGGCGTGCCGCCGACGTTTGATTTCGGCGGCTCGGAAAACGTCAATGCGGTGAAAGTGCTGTGGCCCGCGCCGGAGCGGTTTCCCGATGGCGCCGGCGGCAACTCGATCGGTTATGTGGGCCGGATCGTCCTGCCGCTGCGTGTCGCACCGAAAGATACAGCCAGGCCGTCGACGGTGCATCTGAAGCTTTCCTACGCGATTTGCGGCAATCTTTGCGTACCGGCGGAAGCCAATCTCGAATTGGTGCTGAATGGCGACGGCGCGGAGGAAACGGCGATCGAAAAGGCCGACTTGCGCGTGCCGCGGCAGGTTCCGTTCGGCGCCGGCCAGGATTTCTCCATTCAATCGGTGCATCGCGAGCCCGGTGGCGAGCATGATCGCGTCATCGTCGACGTTGCCGCGCCAAAAGACGCGACGGTCAATCTTTTCGTCGAAGGGCCGACACCCGACTGGTCATTGCCGTTGCCGGAGCCGAGCGGAACATCCGGCAATATCCGTCATTTCACCTTCGATCTCGACGGCTTGCCGCCGGGGACGAAGGCGGAGGGTGCCATCCTGACCTTCACGGCCGTCACCAACGACGATGCCATCGAGGTTCCGGTCCATCTCGACTAATTCGTCCGGCGCGCTACTTTAAGGGGGTGCCGGCCGCGTCAGCGGGCGGGCAATTCCGGATTTCAATCAAGAATGTGAGAGGACATGATTATGGCTATCAAAGTCGGCGACCGCGTACCCAACGGCTCCTTCACGGTGATGACCGCCGATGGGCCCAAGCCGATGACCACCGACGAATTGTTCAAGGGCAAGAAGGTGGTGCTTTTCGCAGTGCCGGGCGCTTTCACGCCGACCTGTCACAAGAACCATCTGCCGGGCTTCGTGAAAAACCTGTCGGCGATCAAGAGTAAAGGTATCGACACGATCGCGGTGACCGGGGTCAACGACGTATTCGTGATGGATGCCTGGAAGAAATCATCCGGCGGCGACGGCATCGAGTTCCTGGCCGATGGCAGCGCCGCATGGGCCAAGGCCGTGGGCATTACTGCGGACCTCACCGAGCGCGGCCTCGGCGTTCGCTCCGGCCGCTATTCGATGGTGGTCGACGATGGCGTGGTGAAGTCGCTTAACGTCGAAGATGCACCCGGCAAGGCCGACATCTCCGGCGCCGACAACCTGATCAAGAGCCTTTAAACTGATCGCCAGTCTCTGAAGTCGTCATGGCCGGGCTTGTCCCGGCCATTTCGATTCATGGGGCACCCGCGTGTCTTCACTTTCCCGCGGCGCGGATATCGGCGATCGCGGCGACGGCGAGCTGGTCGGCGCGCTCGTTGAGTTCATGACCGGCGTGGCCCTTGACCCAGCGCCAGTGCACCTCGTGCTGCTGGATCGCGGCATCGAGCCGCTGCCAAAGGTCAATGTTCTTGACCGGCTTCTTGTCGGCAGTCTTCCAGCCGTTCCGCTTCCAGCCGTGAATCCATTTCGAGATGCCGTCATGGACGTATTTGCTGTCGGTGTGCAGTTCGACCACCGACGGGCGCTTGAGCGCCTCGATCGCCATGATCGCGCCCATCAGCTCCATGCGATTGTTGGTGGTGTGGATCTCACCGCCCTTGAGCTCTTTCTCATGCGCGCCATAGCTCAGGATCGCGCCCCAGCCGCCGGCGCCGGGATTGCCCGAACACGCGCCGTCCGTATGGATGATGACGTGCGGAAGCTGCGCACTCACGGCAGCGTCACTCCGTAATCCTGCGCGCTTTTGATTTTCTGGTGGAAGCGGAGCTTGCGCGCATATTCAAGAGGGTCCTTCGGCTTGACCAGCGCGCCGGGCGGAACATCGAGCCAGTCGACCAGCCTGGTCAGCAGAAAACGCAATGCCGCGCCGCGTGCCAGCAACGGTAGCTTGTCCCACTCCTGCGGCGACAGCGGCCGGGTCTTCGCGTAGCTCGACAGCAGCGCGCGTCCCTTGGTGACGTTGTAGGCATGATCGGGCTCGAAGCACCACGCATTCAGGCAAATGGCCACATCGTAAGCCAGCGTATCGGTGCAGGCGAAATAGAAATCGATCAGCCCGGACAGCTTGTCGGCCAGGAAGAACACATTGTCCGGAAACAGATCGGCGTGGATGACGCCTTGCGGCAGGCCTTCCGGCCATTGACGCTCGAGCACATCGAGTTCGGCGGCAACCAGCGCTTCCAGGTTCCGCTCCACCTTGTGCGCGCGCTCACGGCAGCCTTCGTAAAGCTTGCGCCAGCCGGCAACCGACAAGGCGTTGTCGCGGCGCATATCGAAATCGGCGCCGGCGACATGGAGCTTCGCCAGCGCGTCGCCGAGCGCCGCGCAATGCGCCGCGGTCGGACGCCGTATCCACAGGCCTTCCAGAAAGGTGACCATTGCCGCAGGCCGCCCGGCAAGCTTGCCGAGTATCTTGCCGTCCCTGGTCTTCACCGGCTGCGGACAGGTGATGCCGCGCTTCGCCAGATGCTCCATCAACGACAGGAAAAACGGCAAGTCGCGTTCGGCGACGCGCCGCTCATAAAGCGTCAGGATGAAGTTGCCGGCACCGGCGTGAACCAGAAAATTCGAATTTTCGACACCTTCGGCAATACCCTTATAGGACAGCAACTCACCGATGTCGTAACCGGCGAGGAAGCTGGCGAGGTCTTCCGCCGCGACATCGGTGTAAACCGCCATAAGGATCTCCCGGACAGGCGGCTAACCCGCCGTCCGTGCCGCGGTCAAGGGGACTTGCCCGCGAGCCACTCCGAAAAGCGTGCATAGAGATCGGCGGTTTCCTGCTCGCGGTCGCGATAGATCACCGGCGCCAGTGTTCGGCCGGGCGCGTGAGCGAGGCGAAACGCCATATAACGGTATTGTTCCGGATACTGCGCGGTGTTGGCCGCCTTGAACAAATCGTCGAAGGCCTGCGACGGCTCGACCGGATCGAGCCGGTCGCGTTCGTAGATCGCGGCCCGCTCCGCAATCAGCCAGCCGCCGGAATGGCGTTCCATCCGGTCGAGAAAGCGCGAACATGACGTCAGATCGACGGCAATGCCGTTGAACGGCTGGCGAACGCGGATGATGACGCTGGTCTCTACGGTGGCGCGATCGCCATTGAGATTGACGGTCGATGGAAACAGGTGATGCCGCGACCAGTTACCGCGAATGCCATAGCTGGCCCGGCAATGCTCGACGAATTGCTCGATCGGACCGCGGAACCACGACACCGAAATGTGCCCCTCCGGCGTGAACGTACCGCGCAACTCCTTCCATAGACCCTGGTCGCGATAAACGCCCCAGGCCTGCACCAGCTCTGCGCAGGCCATCTTGTCCGCGCTTTCTTTCCCGGACGCATCCATGGGCTTCACTCCGTCAGTTCCGAACACAGCCTTTTGAGCCGGGGTTCGATCGTGTCATATTGTCGATGAAATGCCACCCCTCCACTGACTCTCCCCCAGACAATCAGCAAGAAGGCGCAAGGATGAAGGCAATCGTCATCCATGAATATGGCCCGCCCGACGTCCTCAAATACGAGGACGTTCCCGACCCGGTGCCGCGTCCCGGCGAAATCCGCATCAGGGTGCATGCCGCGACCGTCAACCGCGTGCTCGACGTCAGCCTGCGCGCCGGCAAGGAGCAATACCGCGGACCGGTGCTGCCGCTCATTCCCGGCGTCGATTGCGCCGGCATTGTCGACGCGGTCGGGCCGCAGGTGACGCGCTGGAAGGCCGGCGACCGCGCCGCCGCCGCCGGCGTCATGCCGCTGAATATCTGTGCCGAGGACGATCACAACTACTCCGGTCCGCAAGGCATGATGGGCATCAAACGCCCGGGCGGGTTTGCCGAACTGGTCTGCGTGCCTGCCGTCGCCGGCGTTGCGATTCCGCAAGATCTCGGTTTTCATCGCGCCGCGGTCGTCCTGCGCCACGTCCCGACTGCGTGGAATCTTCTGTTCCACGTCGCCGAACTGAAACGCGGCGAGACCGTGCTGGTCATGGGCGCCGGCGGCAACCTGGGCACCGTCGGCATCCAGATCGCCAAGAGCGTCATCGGCGCCAAAGTGATCGCCGCGGCTGGATCGGATGATCGCGTCGAGCTCGGGCTGAAGCTCGGTGCCGACCACGCGATCAACTACAATACGCACAACATCTGCGACGAGATCATGAGACTCACCGGCGGCAAGGGCGTCGACGTGCTCTACGACAACATTGCCAATCCGAAAGTGTTGCCGGTCGCATTTATGGCGATAGGGATGGATGGCCGCCTGGTGACCGCCGGCGCGCATGCCGGGCCGCACGTCTCGATCAACTTCTCGCACCTCTATCACAAGCGCATCACGATCAAAGGCCGGCCGGGCTATACGCCCTCGGACCTGCCGCACTGCCTGGAGGCTGCCGCGGAAGGAAAAGTCATCCCGCAGATCGAGCGGGTGATGCCGCTGTCGCAAGCCGTGCAGGCACACCGGATAGTCGAAGAGCACGAGGGCCAGGGCAAGATCGTGCTCGACCCGACGATGCATTAGCCGGTTGCGCGGCGTTCCTTGAGATAGCGAAAAGCCGAGATCGCTGCAGTGGCGCCGTCGCCGGCGACGGCGCCAAGCTGCGCGACGGAATCTTTGCGGATGTCGCCGGCGGCGAAAACACCGTCGAGCGACGTCCGCATCATGATATCGGTTTCGATGTGACCGGACGCGTCGCGCGTCAGCACACCGTCGAGGAACGCTGTCGCCGGATCGAGCCCCACGGCGACAAAGACACCATCGATCGCCTGCTCGCGGATTGATCCGGCCCGTGGATCGCGGAGCCGGACTGCCCTCACCGCGTCATCGCCAAGGATTTCCTCGACCACCGTGTTGTTTGTGACCGCGATCTTGGCGGTTGACTCGGCGCGTGCGCGCAGATGCCGCTGGGCTCGCACCGTCCCGCCGCGGTTGAAAATCGCGACCTGCGCGGCGTGATCGGACAACACCAGCGCTTCGTCAAAGGCGGTATCGCCGCCGCCAATGACGCAGACATTGCGGCCCTTGAACAGCGGCGCGTCGCAGGACGCACAATACGATACGCCTTTGCCGAGGAATCTTTCTTCGCCGGCAATCCCGAGCGGCCGAAACGTCGAGCCCGCTGCGATGATGACAGCTTCGGCACTGAAATCTTGTCCGGCGGCGTGGACGATGCGCTTCGCACCCTGCACGCGCAAACCCTCAACGGTATCGAGCATGAACTGCGCCCCAGCGGCCTCGGCCTGTTCGAACAGGCGCGAGCCGAGTTCGTGCCCGGCCACGGGTTCCGGGATACCTGGGAAATTCTCGATCCGCTCGGCGTTGACGATCTGGCCGCCGGGACTGCTTGACGCGATCACGGCGACGTTCAGCCCGCGATGAGCGGCGACCATTGCCGCCGTAAGTCCGGCGACACCGGCACCGATGACGATCAGGTCGAAGTCAGCCATGGTTGCAAAGTTGCCGGCGAAGATCAGGCATCGTCGATCGGTTCTGTCGCCAGCACCGACGGCCGCACCGCAAAGCCCGCGTGCCAGTTCGCCAGACGCGGATGGCCCTCGCGCCAGCCTTCGTCCGCATAACGGAAATCGAGATAGCTGAGCGCACATCCGATCGCGATGTGACCAATGCCGAACTGCGCGACGGCGAGTTCAGTCGCTTCAATTTCAAGGCTCTCAAGGACAGCCCGTTTGCGGACGGCGGCGCTGGCGAGATGTGCCTGCGACGGCTGCGCCCGCATCCGTTCGTCGCGCAACAGCACCAGGAGATCCAGGAATCCATCGCCCAGCGCCTGACGGCGCAGCGCCAGCAGGCGCATCTTCGAATCGGCCGGAAACAGCCTGGTGGTTTCGGCGTCGCCGATCGCGTCGAAATACTCGCAAATCACCGGCGAGTCGTAGATCACCGTGCCGTCGTCGAGCACCAGGGTGGGGATTTTCGAAAGCGGATTATCCTTCATCAATTCGGCATGCGGCTTGGACGTCGCCGCGACGGTTCGCACGCAATCGAGCCGTGCGGCCACGCCCCGTTCGTGCGCGGCGATCATCACCTTGCGGACGAACGGCGAGCGCGGCGACCAGTGCAATTTCATCTCAATCCCCGGCGCGGGCATTCGTCTCGGCCGAATGCCGATGGTGCTTTCATATTTCAGACGCTAGCATTCTGTGGCAGAGAACACACCCCGCCAAGTCTCAAGCTCAAAGTCTCAAGCCCAAAGTCTCAAGCCTCAAGCCTCCCAAGCCAGCCTTTCCAATGGATTCCCGAAAATGGATTACGATCCGCGCAGCGAACCGCATAACCTTGCCCACGATCCGACGACGTCGCTCGTGGTGCCCCGGCCGATCGGCTGGATTTCGACGATCAGCCCGGCGGGTGTGGTCAATCTGGCGCCGTACAGCTACTTCAACCTGTGCGCCAGTCAGCCGCCGTTTGTCATGTTCTCCTCGAACACGCGAAAGCATTCGCAAAACTACGCGCAGAGCGGCGGCGAGTTCGTCTTCAATCTGGCGACCTACGATCTGCGCACCGAGATGAACATTTCCGGCGGCGATTATCCGGATGGCGTCAGTGAACCGGAGCTTGCCAAGCTCGAAATGGCCCCGTCACGCAAGGTCAAGCCGCCGCGCGTCGCCCGCTCGCCCATCGCGCTCGAATGCGTTTATTCGCAGACCGTGAACCTGACCGGCAGCGGCGGCAAGAAGCAAAAATACGAGATGGTGATCGGCGAGGTCGTCAACGTGCATGTCGACGACTCGGTCATCGTCGACGGCATGATCGATATGTCCCGCATTCGCGCCATCGCCCGCCTCGGCTATCGCGGCGACTACACGGTCGTCGACAACATCTTCGAGATGCGACGGGTCACTGTAGCTCACGAGCCGCCGAAAGCGTCGTGATCAGCTCTTCCAGGCCTTTCACCACCCGGCATCCGGCGGCCGAGAGCGCGGCCAACTTTGCATCTGCGCTCTCGCGCGCGCTGCCGATCAGCGCACCGGCATGGCCCATCTGTTTTTGCGCGGGCGCGTGCCGGCCGACGATCATGGCGTAAACCGGTTTGGGAAAGCCGCGGGCAGCGTCGGCGAATGCGTATTCCTTGTCGCCGCCGATTTCCCCGCAATAGAGCACCGCCGCCGTCTCGTCATCGCCGGCAAGCGCCAGCAGGTATTCGTGCGGGTTGCGGCCGATCACCGAGTCGCCGCCGACATGGGCGACGATGCGCTGCCCAATACCGGCGAGCGTCAATTGCCGCGACACCGCGAGCGCGAGCGTCCCGCTGCGGATGATCACAGCGAGACGGCCCGGCTTGCAAAAACTTGGGGCGATAGAGCCGAGTAGTCCCCTGCCCGAGACGTAAATTCCAAGCGTATTGGGACCGATCAGCCAGCTGCCGGCCTCGCGCGCCATCGCCGCCGCAGCCAGCGCATCGTGCACCGGAACATATTCGGCTACCGCCATGATCGTCTGGATGCCCGCGGCTGCGCATTCGGCGACGGCGTCGCGTACGCCTTCGGCCGGCGTGTAGATCAGCGCGATATTCGGCTTGTCGGGGATTTCGGCGATCCGGTCGTAGAGCGACAGCTTGTCCATGACCGTGCCGCCGCGGCCCAGTGCGACGCCAGCGACGAGCGGCGTATCCGCTTCCGCCATGCCGGCGACCTGGTTGCGCGCATAGCGGCCCGTCGGCGCGATGACCGCGACCCGCCACGGCTGCGGATCGAGAAACGGCAGGCGCGCTGGCCCTGACATGCGATAAGCTCCCGGAGAAACGACACGCCGGACGGCGCGACGGGGCAGTATATGCGATTAGCCGAATGCGATGGAAAAGCCGTGTTGCGACGGCATGGTATCGCCACGCCCCGCGGCATCCTGCTTCATTCCGGAGAGGGCGCGCCGGACGACGCTGCACAATGGCCGGGATTCCTGCTCAAGGCGCAACTTCTGGAAGGTGGCCGCGGCAAGCGTGGCCTGGTGCGCTTCTTCGAAAAGCTCGACGGCTTTCGCGATGCGCGCCGGCTGATCCTGCCCGGACTTGAAGACGCCGACACCCCGCTGTTGCTCGAGGAAGCAGTCCCGATTGCGCAGGAGATTTTTATCGCCGTCCGCGTCAACGGCAGCACGCAGCAACTTGAGATGCTGCTGGCGCCGGAAGGCGGCGAGAATGTCGAGTCCACCGCGAAGGTCGTCCGCATCCCGGTCGAAACCGGCAAAGCGACGACGCCGGAGAAAATCTTTTCCGCCATCGGCAAGCTGTTCGCGCCCGATCTTGCCGCCCGCGTCGCCCGTTACGCCGCCCGGCTGCCCGACATCGCACAGCAGGAGGATCTCGAACTCCTGGAAATCAACCCGCTGGCCTTGACGAAGGACGGCGCGCTGATCGCCTGCGACGCCAAGATCATCCGCGACGACGCCGCCGATTTCCGCCATGACCCGAAGGAATTTGCCGTCAGCCGGATGCTGGCCGCCCGCGCCCTGAGCAAGCTCGAACGCGAGGCGCAGACGCTCGGTTTCCAGCTTGTCGAAACCGACGGCGACGTCGTCTTGGTCACGTCCGGCGCCGGGCTCGGCATGATGATGATGGACCTGATCGGCGACCACGGCATGCGTGCCGCAAGCTTCATGGACAACTTGCGCGGCGCTCCCGACGAAACCATGACCGAGCGATTGAAAATCGCCCGCGCCCTCGCGGCGCGGCCCAATATCAAGGCGATCATCTTCCAGACCACCCTGGCGTCGCGTTCGCTGGCCGAGCGCATCGACGCGCTGACAACATGGCTCGCCGCCGAGCCGTTGCCGAAACCGCTGTTTGTCGGGATCGCCGCCGGCCACGCTGCCACGCGGAAGATGACGGCAGAACAGGCCGTCGAGAAACTGCAAGCGGCCGGCGTTTCCGCCTTTACCGACCCGATCGCTCTGGTGAAGGCCGCGGCAAGCGCTGTCGCGCGCTAAACCCCTTCCGGGGATCTAACTGGCCGGCAGAAACACCGCAAACAGTCTTCGCCAGGCGTAGAGAAGGCGCTGGAACACACCGCCGTACGGCCCCGAAACGAGGTCGAACCGGTAGGCGCACTCATCGCCGGTGCAGTTGAAGAACCGCGCCCCGCGAAGCTTGTCGGCAAATTCCATGTGCTCCTGGCCGCAGTCCGGACAGATCAAAAGAATGCGGCTGCGAGCCGCCGAAACCAGTTGCCGAATGTTGGACATGTCCGCCACGGCGATCCCCCGACGATGGCGCCAAATTATTTTGTTACGAATCAATGGCAGTTTAGCAGACTGCGCGGCGGCCGACGGCGACGGCCGTTGCTTCCCGGAAATATTTTTTCAGCAGCGCATAGCGACCTAACGGTTTCCGCTGCCGGCGCTCATTCCGGCGCGCCAGACGCCGCCGGCGACGTTTTCCTCCATGGCGGCACGCTTAAGCTCAAGCCCGCCGCGCAGGTCGAGCGCCATGCCTCGATCGATGCAATTCTTGGCCTGCCGCAGCGCCGCCTGCGGCGCGGCAAGGATCGTTCTGGCAATATCCGCCAGCACGCCATCCAGCGCCGCAGCCTCGACGATCCGGGCCACCAGACCGGCCGCGAGCGCCTCCGCAGCGGTCAGCTTGCGGCCGGTGAACATCATGTCCTTCGCCAGCGGCTTGCCGATGATGCGCGGCAACCTCTGCGTCACGCCTACGGTGCCGCGCGTGGCTTCCGGCGTGGCAAAGGTGGCGTCCGGCGTGGCGACGACAAAATCGCAGCACGCCACGATCTCGACGCCCGAACCGATGGCCGGCCCCTGAACGACGCCAATCACCGGCATGGGAAGGCTTTCCAAAGCCTCATAGGCCGCAAAGCCGGCCAGCCGGCGCTCCCTCACGGCCTCGGCGCTCATGCCCGTACGCTCCTTGAGATCGGCCCCGGCGCAGAACACCGGGCCGTTGGCCCGGACGAAAAGAAGACGCACCGCGGCATCGTCGCGGGCCGCCATCGCCGCGGCCAGAAGGTCATCGCACATGTTGCGGTCCAAGGCGTTGCGGCTTTCAGGGCGATCCAGCGTCAGGGTGGCGACACCGCCTTCGACGCCGTAGCGCAAGGTCGAAAAACCCATCACTTGTCCTTGCCGAACGACCGCATGCGCTGGTTGATGTCGCGGCCGGCCTCCAAGGCCTGGTCGAACGGCAGGTCGGCGGCGCGATAGAACATGTTCTTGGTTGCCGCCATGGCCTGCGGTGCGAACCCCGCCATGACCTGGGCGAATTGCAATGCGGTTTCCATCAGTTTGTCAGGAGCAACGACGCGGTTGACCAGGCCGAGCGACAAGGCGCGCGCGGCGTCGACCGGTTCGCCGGTGCCGACCAGTTCGAACGCCGCCTTGCGGCCGGCCTGCCGCACCAGATTGGCCATCACCACCGCGGCGACGATGCCGTGCTTGACCTCCGGGTAACCAATTCTCGCGGTCTCCGACATCACCGCAATATCGGCCCCGATCGCCAGTCCAGCGCCTCCACCCATAGCGGCACCATTGACCGCAGCGATGACAGGCTTGGAGAGCTTTGCGAAAACACCCTGCAATTCCATCGTCAATGTGGCGCGGCGCTCGACCAACGACTCGTTATCGGGAGTCAGCACGGCGAACTCAGAAAGATCGGCACCGGCGCAAAAAGCCGGCCCTGCTCCGGTCAGCACGATCGCCCGCACGTCGCTTGCGCCGTCGGCATCACGCAGCCCGTCCAGCACGGCCTCGCTCAGCGCCATGTTCAGAGCGTTGCGCTTCTCCGGACAATTCATCGTCAGGATGCGCACCGCACCGTCGTTATCGATAAGCAGATCGGGCATCGAATTTCCTTATCGCTGCTGCTCGAACTTCACGCCGGTCTTGCGCACGATCGGCTCCCATTTCGCCTGGTCGGCGAGAATGTAATCGCGGAACTGCTGTGGCGTGGCCGGGAACGGCGTTGCGTCGAAGGTCGCGTATTGTTTTTTCAGATCGTCACTGTTGAGCGCTTTAATCGCCGCATGGCGCAGACGATCCAGTATATCGGCTGGTACGCCGGCCGGAGCGACCAGGCCATACCAATTATCCGAAATCACGTGCGGATAACCCGCCTCCGCCGTCGTCGGCACATCGGGCAGCGCCGGTATCCGAGCTGCCGACGTCACCGCCAATGCCTTGATAGCGCCAGACTTGACCTGCGGCAGCAGGATCGGCACGTCGGCCAGCATCATCTGGATTTGTCCGCCGAGCAGATCCGTCATGGCAAGCGCGACACCGCGATAGGGTACGTGGACCATGTCAATCCTGGCCTCGTCCTTGAGCAGTTCTACTCCGAGGTGCGTGATTGTGCCGGCGCCAGCCGAACCGAAATTGACCTTCCCCGGATGGGCGCGGGCATAGTCGACGAAGGCCGGGAGCGTATCGACCCCGAGCGACCGCGAAACCGCGATGGCTTGCGGCACGCGCACTGCGGTCGTCAGCAGGGAAAGATCCTTCTGCCAATCGTACGGCATCTTGTCGACCATGAACGGGATGGTGGTCAGCGACGCCGCGCCGGCGAAGCAAATCGTGTAACCGTCGGGCGAACTCTTCGCCGTGTAATCGACCCCGGTCATGCCGCCTGCGCCGGCGTGGATTTCGACAAACACCTGCTGCCCCAGATCCTGAGTCATTTCGTTGGCCAGAACACGGGTGAAAAGATCGGCCGGTCCGCCGGCCGCGAAGGTCATTACAAGTTTCACCGGTCGGGACGGGAACGATTGTGGCGCTGCCGCCGTCGTCCACAGCAGCACGAGGCCGAATGCCGCAAGCAGTGCACGACGCGCCATTACGCTTCTCCCGGTCGTTTCCGCGATGTTTCGCGTCTTGGACGGGTTGTTCCGATCCTTAAGCCTGACATCAGGTCCTTGTCGGGACTCCCGCCGCGCGGCAGTATGATTGCACGGCCGAGGGGCCAGCAAGGGGATACAGTCTGCCGGTTTTGCCGCAGACAAGTGGGGAACGCCTATGAAGACCATTCTCGTACCCACCGAACACAACACCTCGATGGTGTCGGCGCTCGATACCGCGCTGCTGCTGGCGCAGAAATTCGGCTCTTTCATCGAAGGCTTTTCGCTCCGTCCGGCGGTCGCCGATTTGGTCGCCATGGACCCGGACAGCGGCCTCACCATGGTCGCGGTGAAGGAGAACGATGCCGAAATGGTGCGTCAGGCGGAGGATATGTTCCGCTCATTCATGACGCAGCATCAGGTGGCGCCGCAGGGCAGCGCCGCACAAAATGCGCCTTCGTTCTCATGGCTCGATTCGGCGCCGAGCGGCCACGACTTTGTCGGCAGCTACGGCCGGGTGTTCGACTGCATCGTCCTGGCGCGGCCCGGCGACGAATGGCAGAGCCCGTCGATGGTGACGCTCGAGTCCGCGCTGTTCGAAAGCGGGCGGCCGGTGCTGATCGCGCCGCCGAACTCGCCGCGGTCGCTCGCCAGCAACGTGTTGATTGCGTGGAATTGCAGCACCGAGCAGGCCCGCACCACCGCCGACGCCATGCCGCTGCTGCGGCTCGCGCAGCGCGTCACGATCTGCACCGTGGAAGGCGCAACGGTCGCGGGGCCGACCGGCGAGCAGATGGCGCGCTCGCTCAAGTTCAATGGCGTCAACGCCGTGCCGATCACCTTGAAAAAGGGCAAGAGCAATGCCGGCGAAATCTTGCTCGCCAAGGCCGATGAACTTGGCTGCGACCTCATCATCAAGGGCGCCTACACGCAAAGCCGGCTGCGCCAGATGATCTTCGGCGGTACCACGCGGCACATCCTTGCCAATGCCAAGCTGCCTGTGTTGATGGCGCATTGAGCCAACCGCCCCATCCATTGCACCATGAGTGAAATGCCGTTGGTCTTTCCGCAGCTGGCGCCGGTCTATCAGACGTGGGCGCCGATCACGGAAGCCGTGCTCCGCGTTGTTGTCGGACTATGGATGGTGCCGCACGGCCTGCGCATGTCGTTCGGCTTCTTCCCGACCACCGGCCTGCCACAGCGCAGCGTGAAGATGCTTGCCGTCGATCTCGACAAATGGGGTTACCGCCCCGGCTGGCTCTGGGCGCCGCTGATCTCGGCGACGGAACTGATCGCCGGCCCGATGCTGGCGCTCGGCCTGTTCACCCGCGCCGCCTGCGTGCCGCTGGTGCTGTTTCTGATCGTCACCAATTTCGAGCGGTACCGCGTCGGCCGCTATTTCTGGAACAAGCTCGGCCTCGAATATACGATGATGTGGCTCGTCGCCACGTTCTACTTTCTGATCCACGGCGGCGGCCGCTATTCGCTCGACCACCTGATCGGTTGGGAATTTTAAGGAGAAACGCTTGTCCTTTGTCGACGCCAACGGCGTAAGCCTGCACTACGAGCTTGCCGGTACGCAGGGGCCATCTGTCGTCCTGCTGCACGAACTCGGCGGCACGCTGAATTCATGGAACAAAGTCGCGCCGCGTCTCGCGCAGCGCTACCGCGTGCTGCGTTACGATCAGCGCGGCGCCGGCCTGTCTGAAAAAGTCCGGCAGGACTTCAGCAACGACATGCTGGTTGAAGACTTCGAGGCGCTCGCCAAAGCCGTCCGCCTCGATCCGCCCTATCATTTCGTCACGGTCGCGGCTGCCGCCACACAGGCATTGCGCTTTCTGGAAAAGCGGCCCGCCGACGTCGGATCGCTGGTGCTGTGCAATCCGGCGCCCGGTGTCGATCCAAGCCGCGCCGCCGCGCTCGACGAGCGCGCCGCGCTTGCCATGCGCGAGGGCATGCGTGCCGGACTGCCGGCCACGCTCGATATCTCCTATCCCAAGACATTGGGGGACGTGGCCGAGTACGAGGCTTATCGCGGACGCTATCTCGGCAACGACCCGGTCGGCTTCGGTCTCGGCTTTCGCACCTTGGCGCGCACCAACATGCTGCACATGCTGCCGCAAATCTCCTGCCCGACCATGGTCGTTGCCGGAAAGCACGATACGGTGCGCCCGCACACCGGCACCGCCGAGCTCGCAAAAAAGATTCCCGGCGCGCGCTTCGAACTGGTTGAAGAAGCCGGCCACTTCCTGCCAAGCCAGGGCCCGGAGCCGCTGGTCAGGCTTCTGGAAAATTTCCTGCCGCAATAAACCGAGTGAGACATCATGAAAATCAAAGCGAACGGCATCACCATCAACTACCAGGTCGACGGTCCCGACGGCGCGCCGTGGCTGGTGTTTTCCAACTCGCTCGCGACCTCAATCGCGATGTGGGACGAGCAAGCCGCCGGTCTGAAAGATGCGTTCCGCGTGCTGCGTTACGACCAGCGCGGCCACGGCGGCACCGATGCGCCGGCGGGCCGCTATACCTACGATACGCTGCTGGCCGACGCGGTCGGATTGATGGACGCGCTCTCGATCAAAAAAGCCCATTTCGCCGGTCTGTCGATGGGCGGCGCCACGGCGATGGGGCTGGCCGAGCTTTATCCCGACCGCGTCGATCACATCATCGTCTGCAACTCGCCCTGCCAATCGACGCCGCAATCGGCCCAAGGCTGGGAGGAGCGCATCGCGGTCGCCGAGACCAAAGGCATTGAGGCGCTCGTCGAGCCGACGATCGGCCGATGGTTTCCCCCGGAGACAGTGGCGAAGAACCCGCCCCATCTCGACAAAATCCGCGCCATGATCCGCACCACACCGGTCAACGGCTTTATCGGCTGCGCCGCGGCGCTCGCCGACCACGACTACGCGTCTGCCGCCGCCAGCGTGAAGCACCCGGTGCTGTTCATGACCGGCGAGAAGGATGCCGCCACGGTGCCGATGCGCAAACTCCACGACAAGCTTGGCGGCTCGCGGTTCGTCGAACTGGTGGGCGCCGGCCACATCTCCAACATGGAGCGGCCGGCCGAATTCACCAAGGCAATCCGCGACTTCATCGCGGGCGGGTAACGGCTCTAATTCTTGTCGGCTTCAGCGAGGCGCTTCAACTCGAGCTCGGCGGCCTTATTCTCGTAGAAGATGATCACGCCCAATTGACGGGTCTTTTCGAAAAAGTCCCGCGCTTTGGCCGTGTCGTTGACGGTCAGGTAGTGCTCGCCGACATAAAAATACCCTTCGGCTAACGCCATCTGGCGGTCGTCGCCGCTCTTGCTGCCGGTCGTCGCCAGCATCTCGTCGGGAGTGATATTGCCAGCCAGCATAGCGAGCGCCGGCCGCGGCCAATCGCCATGAGATTCTGCGGCGCGCTTGACGAGCGTGTCCGGCAACGGCTTGCCGAGCCGCTGCAGCGTCCATGTCCACCACAGATCGATATATATCACCGCTTCTTTGTCGGCGGTCGCATCGGCCTTGGCGAAGTCGGCCGCGGCAGCGTCCAGCCGGCCCAGGAAATATTCGTCGACGCCGCGGGCACGAAAATATTCGGCGTTGGTGTCCCCGAACGCGATGGCTTTGGAATAGTCGGCGATACTTTTGTCGAACTCGCCGCGTTGGAAATAGGTCTCGGCACGACACGAGAAGACGAAGGGGCTGTTCGGCGCCAGCTTGAGGGCCTCATTGACGTCGCGCAGCGCGTCATCGGTGCGATCCAGCGCGTAGTTGCTGACGCTGCGCTCGCAGTAAGCGCTGGCGAGATCGTTGCCGGTCAATTTCCCGGACTCGATCGACTTGGTGAATTTGTCGATCCGCTCCTGCTCCACATCGCGAAGGTGTTGCGTCAGGCCGCGATCGGCTGCCGCCGGCGCCTTGATCTGCTCCTTGGTCACGACGATGATGCCGCGGGCGAGATCGTTTACAGCGCGCATGTCTTCGCCGTATTTCTTTAGGTCGGCGGGCTCGACGCGGTCGGCCAGTGTCTTCAGATCGATCGCCATCTTGTATTGGTTGCCGCGAAAAGACGAGGTCACCGTGTAGGTGAACAGCTTGTCCTGCACGGTCGCGGAATGCGGATCGAACGCGGCGCTGACTTCGTCGGGGAACTTGGCCTCGAACGTATAATGCGCATCGAGCGGAAACGCGCCGACCCTGAGCGGCGCCGTCCAACTCGCCGGCGGCGGCGGCAGCAACGCGCCCAGCATGTTGGTCGCCGCGTAACGGACGATCCAGTTGCCGTCGCGTTCGATCGCCAACCCCGGTACATCGAACGTCCCGTCGATGGTCAAAACGTTGTTGACCCGATCGTCGTCGATCCGCGGCTCGCCCGAAAGTTTTGCGCCGGGATAACGCGCTTCCAGGTCGGCGCTAAACAGCCTGTCGAATTGCCCGGCGGGCAGATGTTCACGGGTGACACGAACGAGCTCGGCGCCGAGCCCGTTGAAGATCTGCCGCATCTGCAACGAGCCGTCGGGGGCAAGCTTCGGCAACGTCGCGACCTCGGTGCGGTCGCTGCGCGCCAGCTCGTAGGCATTGGGGCTCGCGATCGTCGTCAGCGCCTTGGCGTCCGGCGCAATCACCAGCACCGCGGCGCCTTCATGTGATTGGCCCATGCGGTCGAGCCGGCCGTGCTGTCCCAGGCGCGTCGGATCGAGATAGAAGACTTTGCCGTCGACCTCGGCGCGCACTATTGCATGGTCGAAGTCGAGCGGGCTGGGCAACAGCTTGGCAGGATTCTTGCGCCGCAGCGCGTCGAGCAGCACAGGCTCGCTGTCGACGCCCAGCGCCTTGAGCAGAGTGATCAGGAGCAGCGACTTGTCCTTGCAGTCGCCGTAGCGCCGCTGCAGGACGACATTCGGAGGAGTCGGCCGATGCGAGTTTTCGCCGAGCGCCACCGAGAAATAGCGGATCTCCGATTGCACGAATTCGAGCGCGCCGGCGACCTGCTGCTCACGACCGGGCAACCCGCGCAGCTTGTCGACCACCTTCTGCAACTCGTCGTCGGCTGCGACTTCGACCTGGAACAGGTCCCGCGCCCACCGCGCAACGTCATCCCAGCCGGAAAATTCCGAGAATTGCAGCACGCGGAACGATGAAAAATCCGAAGGCGCAGATCGGTCCAGGGTAATTTCCGCAGCCGGCTTTTCCACGAATTCGAGCCGGCGCATCCCACCGTTGATCGAATCGATCGGCGCGAGCGGCCGCGATCGCGTATCGTCGACGAGCCGCCAGTTGATGTTTCGCTCGACCGGAGCGTTGAGCACGACCCGACGCAGCAATGTCGGATAGGCTTGGTCCCACACCCCCGAGCCGACGAACTTGCCGCCGAATACCGGATTTTGGCCGTACTGCGAAAATGCGAAATCGATCGTGTCGCCGATCCGCAAATCGTTGACCAGGACCGAGATCGTGACGATGCCGCTATAGACGCCGTGCTCCAGCCCTGTTTCCCGCTCCAGGAACCGTATCGTCGATGACGTCGTACGATCTTCGACCTTGTCGTCGCGCAGCACATGAATGTAGTGAAGCTGCACGCGCTGATATTGCGGGACGAACGCGATTGTGAGCTGTCCGGCGCTGGTGAGCGACGCTGCATCATTGATCATGATCGCGCGATGAACGTGGACGACGGGCGTGTCGCCGACTAGCCATTGGGCGTCGGCGAGGCGCTCGACGACAGGCCTAATCTCGACGACTTTGGGAATCTCGACGGCTTCAACCCACGAGGGAACCGGGTCGCCGGAAGAAAAGGCCTCGGCGGCGACCTTAACTTCCTTGAAGTTCGGCGGCGCGCTCTGGCCTTGGGCGCCGGTCGCGGCAACGACGCAAAGCAGCGATCCAAGCGCCACCCATGCGGTCGCGCGCAAGCTCGTCATACGGTTCTCTTTACTTTGGCAATCCAGCTTTGCAACCGGTACGATTGTTCGTTGAAAAATTCAATATATCGGCTGCTTCATTACGATGGCCCGGCCGGCCCACCAGGGGAGCCGGCCCAGCACCGATCCGTGCAAAAAAGCCGCGGCGGGCTATGCCTTTTCGGCGGGGTACGCCGCCTGAGGCGCAATCCAGACGGCTTTGCAAACGTCCGGTTGAGCCACTATACCTCGACGGAAAGGGACTTGATCGGCCCGATTTCACAGGAGAAACGCCATGGCCACGGTGACAATGAAGGCCCCTGCCCCGGGCGGGCTTTCCAACAAGGCGCGCGAGTTGATGGAAGCCATCAACACCGAAGCGGGCAAGCACAACGTCTGGGTCCGCACTCAGGCCAACGCCCCGGCGCAGAAGCCATGGTTCAGCGAAACCAGCGGCGAAGGCTCCGGCCAGCTCGCCACCGGCCGCGTTGCCGTCAACCAGATGAAGACCACGCCCTTCATGTGGAAGTGGAACGAGTACTCGGGCTACCTCAAGCAGATTTCCGAAATCGCCGCCAAAGCCGACGTATCGCCGATCGAGTTTGCCGATCGTCAAAGCATCCTGCTGCTCAATCCCGGCCTCAATGGCCGCCTGCAGGTCACCAACACCATCCGCTGCGCGATCTCGATCTACAATCCCGGCGACGTCGCGCCGGTCCATCTGCATTCACCGAACGCCAGCCGCACCATCCTCTCCAACAAGGGCGGCTACACCGTCGTCGAAGGCGAGCGCGTCACTGCCAACCGCGGCGACCTGATCCTGACCCCGAACGGCACCTGGCACGATCACGGCAATGACTCCGACGAGCCGTGCGTCTGGATCGACACCCTCGATTGGCCGCTGATGGAATTCCTCGATGCCGCCTGGGTCGACCACAACATGCCGGGCGCGCAGGGCAACACCAATGTCCAGGCTGTGTCGGTCACCGAGGGCTATTCGCGAAACCTCTACGGCCACGGCGGCATCAAGCCGGCCTTCGTCAATCACCAGCGCGGTGTCGGCCGCGATCCGGCGCCGCTATTCCATTTCCGCGGCTCCGACGTGATGGAAATGCTGCACAGCCTGCGCAAGGAAAAGGGCGACCCGCACGAAGGCATCAAGGTCGACTTCGTCAATCCGGTGACCGGCGATCCGGTATTCAAGACCCTCAATTACTCGGCGCAGCTCCTGCGGCCGGGCGAAGAGACCGAGCTCAAGCGCGAGACCGCCGGGACCTATTACGTGTGCATCGAAGGCACGGGCGTAACCGAAGTCGGCGGCAAGCGCTTCGATTGGAGTCACAACGATCTCTTCGTGGTGCCGAACTTCATGTGGCGCAAGCACATCAATACCGGCAAGACCGATGCCGTGATCTACTCGGTGTCGGACGCCGCGCTGATGCAGAACATCGGCCAGTACTATGCACAAGGCCGCGACAAGCACGGCAAAGTGACCGAGCTAGCCGTTCATTGAACGGTCGTCTCGCGGCACATCGGGAATCAAAAGAGCCGGCACACGTGCCGGCTCTTTCATTTCAGTCGCTTGTCAGTCGCTTGATATCCGCAGATTCAGGATGGGGCTTTGCCGCCATTCTTCTTGCAGGCCGAGCGGAATTTCTTCCGATCCTTGCCCTTCAGGCCTTTGGCATCGGCCTGCTGGCTGCACTCTTTGGAGATCGCCTTCTTGCCGGTTGCGGCACCTGTCGCAGGTGCAGCAGCCGGTGCAGCAGGCTGCGCTGCTGGTGCCGGTGCGGGAGCCGGAGCTTGCGCGAATGCGCTTCCGGCTCCGATCGCCAGCGAGAGCAGTGCGGCGCTGATTGCAATTTTCATTTTTGACTTCCTCATCATCAAGCCGCCCCCACGTTCGTCGTTTCGCCAAAGCTGGCTTATGCGCCCTTCAGCTTGGCGTTGCACTGGCTGTAGTAGCCGCCGCCCTTCTGGATCCATTTCAGGCCGCCATTGCCGTTGTTGGCTTTGTTGGCCTTGTACTGATCGAGGCAGGTCTGCATCCGGGCCTTCCCGGCGGAATCCTTGGAGTACTTGGAATCAACCGCGTTCGGGAAAGTCGCGTTGCCCGTGAACGTAGGAGCCGGCGCCGGAGCGGCCGCGGGCTTTGGCGCGGGGGCTGGAGCCGCCGCAGGCGCAGCGGCCTGGGTCGGCGCGGCCGTGGCGTCGGAGCCGCACTGGGCCTTGCGGAAGTCATTCCACTTCATGCCGTTGAGCGTGTTGGCGTCTTTCGCCGCCTTATATTTCGCGCTGCATTCCGCCATCGTGAGCGCGTTGGCCGACGTACCTTGCAAGGCGATCGCCGCGAGAACGGCGCCCGCACAAAGAGCAACATAACGCATGGTCATGGCTGGTTTCCTCAGGTTTGTTTCGAAGCCTCAAAATGCAAACGGCCCAGAGCTGAATTGGCCGGATATTCCAGTAGCGCCATTTAGCCACAGGAAAGTGTCACCGTCACCCCTTATGCGTGTGGTCGTGCGAATGTGAATGGTGGGCTTCCGGCTTGCCGATCTGATCACCGCAACCGGCGCGGTTCGCCCAATACTCCCAGGCGCGCCAGGTTTCCGGTGAGCTAGGCGTATAAGCGCGGCCGCCACCTCGGGATGCGATCTCACCTTTCGACAGAGGCTTCGGCTTGCCGCCCATGCGCATGGCATTCATTTGCACGCGTGCGTTGCGTGGCAGATAGACCGAAAGCCGCACCACTTCGATGATCGAGCGCGCCGCCGAGGCAAAGCCGTGGCCCCGCATCAGCGCGACGTTACCCTTGGCCAAAGTTTTGGCCAGGTCGCGGCCCTGAGCCATGTTGCGCACCAGCAAATCGGTGTCGCCGAACTTCTTGCGGATGTCCCACACCGGCACCTTGCCGCCGATAAAGCTGCCGGAATGGATCACCGGCTCAAGCGGCTTCGAGATCAGACCGAACGGCAGCGTATCCTCGGCATGGGCATGGACCACCGCCACCACCTCCGGACGGGCTTCGAAGATCGCCGCGTGGATGAAGCGTTCCAGATAAGGCTGCCGCTTGTCGCTGACCGGCTCGCCCATCTGGTCGAACTCGATCAGGTCATGGCGCTGGACTAGTTCCGGCGCCAGCGACCGCGACATGAAGAAGCGCTTGGGATGGTCGGGATGCCGCACGCTGATGTGGCCATAGGCATCGACCACATCTTCGTTCGATAGGATGCGATTGGCGATGACGAGGTCGCGCAGAATATCGTCGAGTTGGCTCATGGCGGGATTCCTGGATGGGGTTGATTAGCCGTAGGTAGGAACGAACAGATCGTCGACCTTCACGGCCTTTTCGGTCAGGCCGAGGGTCTGCTGATAGGTGATGAGCGCCTCGATCGTGCGCCGGTTAGGTTCGACGCCGTAAGGCCAAGGGTCGCCGTCGAACACCTCCCAGATGTCGTCGATCTCCCGCATCAGAAACGGCGTCATGTAGCGCACGGCGCGCAGGTTGAACAATTTGCGCAGCGCGATCTGCTTCGACTTCACGAAGGCGTCGTACAGACTCGTCGCCACGAACGGATACCGCTCGTAGACGCTCTTCTTGATGGCGACGGTGTGCATGATCGGATAAATGCCCTTGCGCTTGTAGAGGTCCTTGTCGACGTCGACAAAGTTCGGGAACAGCCGCACGATATCGGGATTGGTGCGGATTTCTTCCGGCAAGCTGGTGCCAAGCGTGGCATCGATCTCGCCATCGGCGAGAAGCTGGCCGAGTGTCTTGTGGGTCTTGTTATTCTCGATGGTCATTTTCTTCAGCAGCGGCAACACCGTCGGAGCGCCGTGCGAGCCGGCCTCGTTCATGGCGCTTTGCACCCAGCGGATTTTCGTCAGATCGACGCCGAACTCGTGGTGCAGGATGCCGTTGATGAAGATCGCCGCCGTCATCGTGTAAAGTGGCACGCCGATCCGCTTGCCCTCGAGGTCCTTGGGCGTCTTGATGCCGGACTTCCTGTTGATGGCGATGTAGCCCATGCGAAACGCAATCGACGGGAACACCGGGATCGCCACGAACGGACACTCGTTGCGGGTAAATCGCTGGGTGAATTCGGACAGCGAATACTCGGCGACGTCGAATTCCTGCCCGCCGGACATCCGGTCAAAAATCGGCCGCGGCTGGTCGATGGCGATAAAATTGAGGTCGACGCCGTCGGGCTTTACCTCGCCGGTATAGAGCGGCTGCATCCGGTCGTAGAGACCGCACGCGAATGAAAGTTGCAGCTTGGCCATTGGTCCGGCGTCCTCCCTTTTCTGATTGCGGCTTTACGGTTAGCACGCCGCAAAACGGGCAGGAAGGCAGACGGACGCCGAAACGCGCATGCCTTTAATACAGCTCTTTACGCAAAATCTTCCCGATGTTGCTCTTCGGCAAGCTGTCGCGAAACTCGACGATATGCGGCACCTTGTAATTGACCAGCCGGGCGCGAAGAAACGCCGTGACCTCCTCGGCCGCCAGCGCCGGATCGCGCCTGACCACGAACAGCTTGACCGCCTGACCGGTGCGAGCGTCCGGCACGCCGATCACCGCCGCTTCGAGCACATCGGGATGCTGCATGGCGACATCCTCGACTTCATTGGGGAAGACCTTGAAGCCGGAGACGATGACCATGTCCTTCTTGCGGTCGAGTAGCTTGAGATAGCCCTGGGTGTCGAAGGTGCCGATGTCGCCGGTGCGCAGCCAGCCGTCGGCGGTGAGCACGGCTTTGGTCTCGTCGGGGCGGCGCCAGTAGCCCTGCATGATCTGCGGGCCGCGCACCCACACTTCGCCCTCACCGCCGATACCGAGCACCGCGCCGGCATCGTCGCGGATGGTGACTTCGGTCGACGGCACCGGCAGCCCGACCGTTCCGACCTTCGGGTTGTCGATCGGGTTGATGCAGACGACCGGTGACGCTTCGGTCAGGCCGTAGCCCTCGACCACATTGGTGTTGGTGATTTCGCGCCAGCGATGCGCCACTTCGCTCTGGATTGCCGCACCGCCGCCGATCGCGACCCGCAGCGTACTGAAATCGAGCGCGGCAAATTCCGGCTTGTGAACCAGCGCATTGAACAGCGTGTTGACGCCCGACATCACCGTGATCTGCGCGCCATGGATGGTGCGGATCAGCCGGTCGAGATTGCGTGGATCGATCACCAGCACGTTCAGTGCGCCGACTGCGGCGAACGACAGCAGGTTCGCGGTCAGCGAAAAGATGTGATAGAGCGGCAGCGGCGTGAGCACGCGTTCGTTCTCGGTCTCGCTCGAGGCCTGCGTCCACGCCAGACACTGCAACGTATTGGCAATCAAATTACGATGCGTCAGCATCGCGCCCTTGGGCACGCCGGTCGTGCCGCCGGTATATTGCAGCAGCGCGACGGCGTTCGCCTCGGTTCTGGCGTCCGAATAGCGTGCGCCGGGCTCGCGGGTGCAGGCATCCTGCATCAACGTAAACGTCGTGAAGCTCCACGCCGGCACCGCGTGCTGGATATAGGAATTGGCGAAATTGAAAGCCCAGCGTTTCAGTATCGGCACGAAATCGCCGAGCCGCGCCACTACGACATGCCGGATTTTGGTTTCGGCAATCACCGTTTCGAGCTTGTGGGCGAAATTTTCCATGATCACGATGACTTCGGCGCCGGAATCGGCGAGCTGCTCCTTCAGCTCTCGCGGCGTGTAGAGCGGGTTGACGTTGACGGCGATCAATCCGGCGCGAAGCGCGCCCAGAAATGCAACCGGGTAAGCCAGCATGTTCGGCAGCATGATCGCGACGCGGTCGCCGGCGCGGCATTTCACCTCTTCGATCAAGAATGCAGCAAACGCCCGGCTGTCGCGCTCCCACTCGGCGTAGCTCATCCGCGCGCTCAGGCACTCGAATGCCGGACGCAGCGCATGTTGATCGCAGGACTCGATCAGCATGGCATGCAGGGAGGTGAAGCGATCCGGGTCGATCGTTTTCGGCACGCCCGGCGGATACGAGGCAAACCACGCGGGATCGGCCGAACCCGGCGCGGCCGCAGGCTGAACGTCGTCCGCGATGAACGTCATGGCTGCCAATCCCCGGCCAAGCTCAAATCGCCGCCTTGCCTGTCGTGCCTTTGGCCGTTGCCCATCATAGCCGATGATTCGAGTGATACGCTTTCGACATATTCGAGACCACGGCTCTGCCCACTGGCGTCGCCCGCATCGGGCAAAATGGGTCGCATTCCCATCTCGCCCGAGGCGGGCAATAATGCCCGAAGCGCCTTGAGAATTGCCCTAGTCCGGCGCGCGAGGGAGGTCAGAATGTTCCGATCCAGAGCCGTGATCTTTGTGATTGCCGCTGCCGTTGCCGCGCCGGTACCGGCAATGGCCGAAGACGTTCTCGTAACCCAATACAAGGCCGATCCTTCCGGCGCTCCCTACGGCGTAGGCATCGACAAGGGCTTTTTTAAGCAGGCCGGCGTCGACATCACCGGCGTGATTTCCGGAGAAGGCGGCGGCTCCTCGGTGCGAGCGACGATCGCCAGCGATCTTGGTTACGGGGAAACCTCACCGGCCGGCATTATCTCGGCCATTCTCGAGGGCCAGGACATCAAGATCGTCGATATCGGCTCACGCTCGCTTGCCGACAACGTCATCATCGTGATGCCGAACTCCCCGATCAAGACGATGGCCGATCTCAAGGGCAAGAAATTCGCCATCAGCAATCCGAAGTCGCTCGGCGAGATGACCGCGGTGATCGCCGCGGAAAAGGTCGGGCTTGATCCGAGCACCGTTCAGCGCGTTGCACTCGGCAATCTTTCCGGAGCGCTGACTGCACTGGAAAACAATGTGGTCGATGCAACGAGCATTCCCGGAATCCTGTTCCTGATGCGCGGGGGTGAGAGCAAATACCGCGTCATCATGGGTCCGGCGGATCTGCCGGCATTGCCGCCGGCAGTCGGCATCGCCACTGGCGACCTGATCAAAAAAAATCCCAACAAGCTTCGTGCGATCCTCGCCGGCCGCCGCGAGGCAGTGAAATTCATCTACGAGCACACCGCCGATGCCAGCAAAATTCTGGAACCGATCTACGCACCGCTGCCACCGAAGGATATCGCCACCATGATGCAGCAACTGGTCGAGGCAAAATTCTACGGCGAAGGCAGGATCGAGATGCCGCTTCTCGAAACGACCGTACGCGCCATGAAATATGTCGGAATGCTCGATCACGACGTCGATCTCAGCAAGATGATCGATCCGTCGTTCTTGCCGGCCGATTTGCAGAAATAGCGGACGTCAGCGCCGTGTCGCGGGATATTCACGCGCAGCTCACTCAGGTCACGCGGGTTTATCCCGGCGCCGGCCACCAGTCGCCGGTCGAAGCACTCGGTCCGGTCGATCTGGAACTCCGAAAGGGCGAATTCTTCGCCGTCGTCGGCCCGTCGGGTTGCGGAAAATCCACCTTCCTGGATGTTCTCGCCGGACTGCAAACGCCGACGTCGGGCACCATCACATTCGAAGGCAAACCCGTTCACGGCGAGGTCGCCGAAGGCATCGGGGTCGTCTTCCAGGAAGACGCGAGCTTTCCCTGGCTGACGGTATGGGACAACGCGGCATTCGGGCTGCGCCGCAACGGCGTGCGTGAGGCCGAGATCAAGCGCCGGGTCGACGACGCCCTTTCTTTCATGGGTTTGAAAGACTTTGCCCGCGCCTACCCTTCGCAATTGTCCGGCGGTATGCGCCAGCGCGTCTGCATTGCGCGCACGCTGGTGCTGCAGCCGCGGTTGATCCTGCTCGACGAACCGTTCGGGGCGCTCGACGCGCAGACGCGGCTGTTGATGGGCGATGAAGTCCTACGGCTATGGCGCAATACCGGGGCCACCGTCCTGCTCATCACCCACGCGCTCGACGAAGCCGCGATGCTGGCCGACCGCGTCGGCGCGATGTCGGCGCGGCCAGGCCGTTTCATCGAAATCATCGAAACCGGATGGCCGAACCAGCGCGACAGCACCATCGTCGCCCAGGCCGCTTTCGGCGAAATCACCGGCCGGCTTTGGGAGCTGTTGCGCGGCGAGTCGATGAAAGCCCTGGGCCATCAGGCCATAGCGGCGGTGGAATGACACGCGTCGGCCTGATCAGGATCGCGGTGATCGCGGCCGCGATCGGCGCGCTTGAACTCGCCTGCCGCCTCGGTTTCATCAGGCATCAGGTCGTCATTCCGCCGTCGGAGATGGCCACGGCGCTCTACGGCCTCCTCGCCTCCGGCACCATCAACGCCGATATCGAGCGGACACTTGGCATCGTTGTCATCGTCATCGTCGTTTCCATCGTTCTCGGATTTGCTCTCGGCCTTGTCGTTCATGCGCTGCCCCGCGTGCGCGAAGCGCTCGATCCGTTTTTCGCGACCTATTATGCCGTGCCGATCTTCATCTTCTATCCGGTATTGATTGCGATCTTCGGCCTGTCGCCGATGCCGATCGTGCTGATCGGCATTGCCACGGCGGTCGTTGCCATGATCATCGCGACGTTGAACGGACTGGACCGCGTGCCGCGGGTGCTGACAAAAGTCGCGCGCGTCCACCGGCTGGGACGTTTTGCGACGGCCGTGACGCTGCAACTGCCCGCCGCGGCGCCTTATCTGTTCACCGGCGTCAAGCTCTCGGTCAGTTACGGCTTCATCGCCGTCATCGCCGCCGAATTCATCCTCTCCCCGGCCGGACTTGGGCGGGATATTTCCGACGCCTACACGGACTTCAACAATCGCCGCATGTATGCGCTGATCCTGTTCCTTCTGTTGATCGCGACTATCGTCAATTCGGTGCTGCACGTGCTGGACGTACGCTTTGCCGCGCGGCGCACCGGAGGCCGGGCGTGACCGCGAGCCGGCGCATCGCCGATACGCTCATCGTATTCGCGCTCATGCTGGCGGCCTGGCAGGTTCTGCATCAGATCGCCGGCGCGACGGCGCTCCCTGCCCCGCTGCCGACCATGACCTATCTGGTGCACATGGTGCCGACGTGGCGCTTTGCCGAAAACGCGCTGGCGACGCTGGAGGCCTTCACGCTGGCATTGTTGCTGGCCTATGCCATCGGCCTAGCGATCGGCGTCTGGATGGGGGCGCACCGGCTTTCCGGCGCGGTCGGCGAGCCGATCCTCGTCGTGATCTACTCGCTGCCCAAGATCACGCTTTATCCCGTGGTCCTGCTGATCTTCGGCCTCGGCATCTCCGGCAAGGTCGTGTTCGGCGCCATGCACGGCATCCTGCCGGTCGCGCTGCTGACCATGGGTGCGATCCGGGCGATTCCGCCGGTTTACCTGCGCTCGGCGCAGTCGCTGCACTTGTCATCCTGGCAGACCATCGCGACGGTCCTGCTGCCGGCCGCGCTTCCGGAAGTTTTCACCGGCCTGCGCATCGGGTTCACCGTGACGCTACTCGGCGTGCTGCTCGGCGAAATGTTTGCCTCCAAGCTCGGCCTCGGTTCGATGATCATGGCCGACATGTCGCTCGCCCAAAGCGAGGACATGGTCACCGTGGCGATTATCCTGTTCGCCTTCGCCTCGATCGCGAATGCGCTGCTGCTATGGATCGAAGGCAAGCTTTATCGCACGACGTGATCTCCGGTCACTTCGCCGCGACAAACTTCTCCAGCGTCATCGGACTGCGCCCGCCCGCCGGCTCTTTCGGTTCGACCCCGACGAAACGGCTCGCCTCGTTGAACCACATCGCACGCGCCGGCAATTGCCAGCGCCGCTTCCCGGCCACCGAAGCATCCCACCGCACTGGCTCGTCTTCGATGTCCATGCATTGATAGTGGGTATTGAACAGCTCGATGCGATGGCCGTCCGGATCGCGCATGTAGACGAACAGCGCCAGACCCGGCCCGTGCCGTCCCGGGCCGTATTCGATGTTATCGGCAAAACCCATTTCGGACGCCAGATCGCAGACATAGAAGAAATGATACAACTCCGGGATGCTGAAAGCCGCGTGATGCAGCCGTGGACCGCTGCCCGGCGCAAAAACGATGTCGTGCGGGTTGCCCTTGCGCTGCAGGAACACGAACATGGGATCTTCGCTGCCATCCGGCGCGATATATTCCGACAGGCGGAAGCCAAGCCCCATATAAAACTCGAGGTGCTTGCGCACGTCCGGAACCAGAATCTGGAAATGGTCGATACGTTGCGGCACGGCGCCACGATGGCGGCTGAAGTCCAGCAGCAGTCGTTCCTTGGTCGTCATGGTCGCGCAGAATTCGAGCGGTATGCCGCCTGGATCGCTCACATGCAGCGTCTTGCCCTGATACGGCCGTTCGACCCACTGCGCCGGAAGGCCCGCCTTCTCGAAATAGGATTTCGCCTTTTCCAGATCCTCCTCGGTGAAGCAACGCATGCCGACGCGCTCGGACCGCGGCTCGGCTGACCGTTTGAGCACCAGACTGTGATGGCAGGCCTCGGCGATGCCGCGCAGATAGATCGTGTCCTTGTCCTCGTCGCTGACGACCAAGCCGATGAGGTCGACATAAAAAGCGCGACTTTTGGCGAGATCCTTCACGTGCAGCACGGAATGGCTGGCCCGCGTAATATTGAAGGGCGGATTGTAATTCGGTCGCGGCAACGGCACGGCATGCTCCGGGGCGGATTGAATGGAGGTGTCAGCTTGACACGTCCCGGCGCTCGGTTCCACTTTCGCGGATCAGGAGAAAAAACATGGCAAGCATGACGGACGCCGCGGCGGGCAAAAGCCAGAACTATCGCGGGCTGCGCGGCTGGCTCGATGTCGTCGACAAGCTCGGCGAGCTTGAGCGCGTTCCCGGCGCCAGCTGGGACGTCGAGATGGGCGCCATCACCCACATGCTTACCGAAAAAAGCCGCGGTCAGGCGCCGGCGATCCTGTTCGACGACGTACCCGGCTACCCCAAAGGCTACCGCACGCTGTACGGCCAGTTGTCTTCGATCAAGCGTATCGCGCTGACGCTCGGCCTGCCGCTCGAGCACGACCGCAAGGTCGATATCGTGCAGCGCTATCACGAACGCATGCAGGACCTGAAGCCGCTCAAGCCGCGCTTCGTCAACGATGGTCCGATTTTCGAGAACGTCATCGAGGGCGACGCTATCGACGTGCTGAAATTTCCGGTGCCGCGGCATCACGAGCAGGACAAGGCCCGGTTCATCGGGACCGCCTGCTGCGTGGTGACCAAGGACCCCGACGACGGCTGGTTCAACCTCGGCGCCTATCGCAGCCAGGTTTATGACGGCAAGACCGTCGGCTGCCAGATCACCGAGGGTAAGCACGGCCGGATCCATCGCGACAAATATTTCGCCCGCGGCGAGCCGATGAAGGTCGTGATCCTATGCGGACAGGATCCGCTGCTGTTCATGCTGTCGTCGAGCCCGCTGCCGGAAGTCAGCGAATACGATATCGCCGGCGGTATCCGTGGCGAACCACTCGACGTGGTGCGCGGACCATTTACCGGCTTTCCGATTCCGGCCGATTGCGAGATCGCCATTGAAGGCGAGACCATCCCCGGCCAGACCCGGCCCGAGGGTCCGTTCGGCGAATGGATGGGCTATTATTCCGACGACACCCAGGACCGGCCCTACGTCAACATCAAGACAATCCTGCACCGCAACGATCCGATCCTGACCTGTGCGCCCCAGCACAAGCCGGTCGACGAGACCGGCCTGCTCAAGGGCGTCGCCGGCGCCGCGCAAATCTGGCACGCGCTCGATGCCTGCGGCATTCCCGACGTGCTGGGCGTGTGGAACCACGAAGCCGGCCCGGCGACGCGATTCACCGCCATCCAGCTCCGGCAGCGCTATCCCGGGCACGCCCGGCAGGCTTTGCACGTGGCGTGCGCGTGCCAGGGCGGCGCCTATGCCGGCAAGTGGACCGTCGTGGTCGACGAAGACATCGATGCCGGCGATCTCGACCAGGTGCTGTGGGCGATGTGCACCCGTTTCGATCCGAACACCGACATCGATCTTGTGCAAAAAGCCTGGGCCTCAAAGCGCGATCCGCTTTACCTGCCCGGCAACTTCAACAACCGTATTTTGGTCGATGCCTGCATTCCCTACGACATGAAGCTCAAGGGCACGTTCCCGCCGACGGTGGACGTCAGCGCCAATTTACGCGCCAAACTGCGGGCGAAATTCCCGGCCCTGTTCCACTAGTCGCGGGTCCGATCGCCCAAAACAAAAGTGGCGAATGGTCTTTGCCATCCGCCACTTTTCCCGCTCGTCGTGAAACGGGGTCTCACCCAGCCGTTATTGCTCCTGGGTCTGCGCCGTCTGGGCAAACAACTGTTTGCCCAGCGTGTTGAAGCGCGCCTTCTGGTCGTTGTTCAGCGAGTCGTAGAAGTCATGCAGCGCCGGACGGATTGAATCGACGGCCTGCAACATGGCTTTCAGGTGATTGCCGGCCGCAGCCAGACGCTCCGGCGGTGTCGCCGGCACCTGGGTCGGGCACGCCGCCTTGATCGTATCCTGTGCGCTGGCCGCCGCCGCTTGCAGAGCGTCGAGCTTGCCGCGCTGCACGTCGTTCGGCTGCACCACACGATTGATCTGATCGGTCGGCCACGCCATCACCTGCGCGTCACATTGCGCCTGCGGGCTGGCAGCGGTGCCTGCCGAATTCTGCGACGGGGCGTTGGCAGCTTCAGGCTTTGCACCCTGGGCGCCGGCGCCGATGTCGTTGAATCGCGCCTTCTGCTCGTCGTTCAACGAGTCGTAGAACTTGCCGAGCGGCGGGCTGACGAAATCGACGGCCTGAACCATGCCCTGCAGACGCTGCTGCATGTCGTCGATGCGTCCGGTCGGCGTGAACGACACCGTTGTCGGGCAATGCGACCTGATCGCGTCGCTTGCCTTGACCACGGCATTGCCGAGATCGTCGAGCAGAGCGGCTTGATCCGGGGTCGGCTGCACGGCGGACTGGATCTGGTCGATCGGCCATCCGGTAACTTCGGAGGCTTCGTCGTCGCAGCTCTGCGCCATGCTCTGGGTCAACGTCGCCATGCGTTGTGGCGCGCCGGGCCCCTGAACGTATTGGTCGTACACATCCGGCGAGAAAATGCCCTGGTAGATGTCGCCGTAGCCATAGACCCAAAGCGGGTCGTCATAGCCGTAGTCATATGGCCACAGCGAGGCATAGAAGAGATTGCCGTAGGCGTAGGGCCAGAAGACCGGGCCGAGCCAGCCGACGTGATGGAAAGGATGCCATCCCGGGTGCCAGCCAGGATGCCAGAACGGCTGGAAGGCGGCGTTCGCCGCGAAGTTGCGATGCGCAGCAAAGGCGGCCCGGGAGAAATGCGTCCCTGCCAATGAATGAGCCGTCGCGAACGAATGCACGCCAGGGGTGAAGCTTGGGGTTGCGCGACTGAACGACGGCGTCACGTGGCTGATTGAAGGCGTCACGTGGCTGATCGTTGTATGCGCCGCAGGTCCATGGACCGCCGAGCGAAACGACGGATTGCCGTGGGCCACGCGCCCGGAAAACTGCGGTCCACCGCCGCCAGCACGGCCGGAGAAATGCGGAGCACCACCGGAGACATGCGGCGCCACACGAGCCGTGAAATGAGACGCCCCGCCACCGCCGATATGAACACCGCCACCACCGCCTGGGTGGAAACCGCCACCGCCCGCCGGGCGTCCGCCGCCGGCTGGATGACCGCTGACTTTGTTAGGAGGAGCCGCTATAGCTCCACCAACGGCCATGAACAGGGAAAGACCTACTGCCGCTGCGCCGATTGCTATCTTGGACATGTTGAAACTCCTCCTCCGCTGATGAAGAACGTAGAACTGGGGTCTGCGTTCCTCGTGGCGCGAAACCGTGATGCTGCAATGCAAACACGGCTACTCTTCAAACGCTCGTTTGAAATATGTAAGGGGTGGAGAGGTCGCCGCCAGATTTCCGGCACCTTACATTTTTGTCATCTTTGGGCGCGCCGGATAACCGCGCGGCAGTTCTGACAATGCGTTCGCCATGGCGTGCGCACTGTCGCCCGAATGTCACATGTCCGGCAGATCGCCCAAGGCCTCCACAGGCAACAGCCCGCAGAGTTGATATTCGCCCATGTGGCGGGCATGGTTATGGTTAACGTGATCGCTGGGGGCCGATCATACGGTGCCATGTGACGATGCTCCGCAGGCGAAATGCCGGCGCGGCGTTGGACATTGTCCCCGGGTAGTTTCCTGGCAGTTTTCCGGGCTTTGCAGCAACGGGTTCGCGGAAGTGCATGCGTTGGCCCAAGTTGTTGTGCGTCGATGCGACTGGGGACGACGCGCGGCATCCGCGCGCGTGCCCGGTTGCGTCGCGGTTTTCATTCTCACTGCGTTCCTCGCGCAATGCGCGGTAGGCCCGGACTATTCCCCTGCTCCGGCGCCGGTCCCGACCGAATTCAAGGAGCTCAAGGGCTACAAACCCGCGACGCCGCGTGACGACGCCGATCGCGGTGATTGGTGGCGAGCCTATCGCGACCCAAAGCTCGCTCAATTGCTTCGTGAAGTCGAAATCTCAAACCAGACTGTTGCTGCGTCCGCTGCAGCTTATGAAGAAGCGCGGGCGATTATCCGGGAGTCGCAGGCTCAGCTGCTTCCCGTTGCCACCGGTACATATTCCGTCACCCGGACCCGTACGGGGGCCTTGGCAGGCACAACCGGCGGCAGTGCAGTCGGCGCCCCGCTTGGAACTCGGTACACGACCCAAGTTTCAGTTCCGATCAATGGATCGTGGGATCTCGACGTCTGGGGCAAGATCCGCCGGCAAATCGAGAGCGATACGTCTGCTGCACAGGCAAGTGCGATAGACCTCGACAATGCGAAGCTTTCCGCGCAGGCGCAACTCGCCACTGCCTATTTCAATTTGCGTGGAACGGACTCCTTGCATGATCTGCTGTCGCGAACCGTCGCGCTGGATAAAAGAACGCTCGATATCGTGCAGAACCAGTTCAAGGCCGGTTACTCGGTAACTGCCGGCGACGTGGCAACCGCTCAGGCTCAACTCGACAATGTGCAGGCGCAACTGATCGATACCGGCGTCCAGCGCGCACAATTCGAACATGCCATCGCGATGCTGATCGGCAGGCCGCCCGCTGAACTGAGCATCGCGCCGCATGTTCTGGCCGGTGGCATTCCGAGAATTCCGGTCACTATTCCATCGTCGCTCCTGGAACGGCGGCCCGACATTGCTGCTGCCGAGCGGACGATGCAGCAACAGAATGCCCTGATCGGTGTCGCCGAGGCCGGTTATTATCCGGACATTTCACTGTCAGCTTCGATTCAATTCGTGGGCCCGATTCCGCTGCCGTTCAGCGTGACGCGCTCGATCCAGCAAGTCGGCGCCAGCGCGGCGCAAACATTGTTCAACGGCGGATTGACCGCAGCGCAGGTTGACGCTGCGATAGCTGTGTATTGGCAGAGTGTCGCGACCTACCGGCAAACCGTTCTGGGGGCGTTCCAACAGGTCGAAGACGAACTCGCAGCCATCCACTACTACAGCGCCGCGCTCGGCGTGCAACAGCGCGCGGTCGTAAATCAGCGCAAGGCTGTTGAGGTTTTCCTCAATCAATTCCAGCAGGGCCTGGTCGCATTCACCACCGTGGTGCAGGCGGAGCTGACATTGCTCAACGACGAGCAAAGCGAGTTGACCATCCGGCAGAATCTTTTCCTCGCGAGTGTCACTTTGATCGAGGCCCTCGGCGGCGGATGGGACACCACGCTGATGCCGACCCAGCCGCAGCTTCAGAAAGATTTCTCGCTGCTGCAGCAACTCGAAGCGGAGACGCCGTACCGCGGCTTCCTTGGCGGAACTGCACCACCCCCGCAGCAGCCTTCAGATGCCCCGCAGGGCGAAAGATAGTGGCCCGGAGTTCACGAATCCGGCTGATGTCGCCGGAAACGCCGGAAGGCTTCTCCCGCGCCTTCCAAGGCCTTGATTCCACCAATGTTTCTTCGGATAGAGCGACGTCCTGCGTTCGCCCGGCTGGGCGCCACTGCGCGGCCAATAACTGCTTGAATCGCCTGCTCATTAGCGAATTTTCATTAGGCGGGGTGTGTGGCCGCACACTAAGATGATGGAAATCTCGGGATTCTGATCGAAACTATGGACGAGCGAACGCGCAGAACCGATGACGAGCTGGCGCCCAATCTCCGGCAACCCACGCCTGAACCGGGTGTGAAAAGCCGCGCGTCTTCAAGAACCAAAATCATCATCGGCACGATCGTTGTCCTCGGTCTTGTCGTCGCCGCCTACGAGTTTCTGCCGCTGTCCAAGACGACCACGCCGTCGGGCGGCCGGTTCCAAAATGCCGGCGCCCAATCGGTCGGCGCAGCCACGGTCGGCACCGGCAATATCAGAGTCATCGTCAATGCGCTTGGCACCGTAACTTCTCTTGCCACCATTACCGTGCAAACCCAGATCAGCGGTCAGTTGACAAGCGTCGAATTTACTGAGGGCCAGCTTGTCAACAAAGGAGACTTCCTCGCGCAAATCGATGCGCGTCCTTACGAGATCGCAAAAGCGGTCGCCGAAGGCCAGCTTGCACACGATCAAGGTCTGCTGGCGCAGGCCAAGATGGATTTGACGCGGTACCAGACGCTGGCGCAGCAGAATTCGATTGCGCGGCAGCAGGCCGAAGACCAAGTCTTTATCGTCCAGCAATACGAAGGTTCGGTCAAACAGGACCAGGCCAACGTCGATACGCAAACGCTGAACATTGCGTATTGCCGTATCGTCTCGCCGATTACCGGCCGCGTCGGCCTTCGTCTGGTCGATCCCGGGAATTACGTGCAGACCTCGGGCAGCACCGGGATTGCCGTGCTGACGGAATTGCAGCCGATCAGCGTCGTGTTCTCGGTTCCGGAAGACGACCTGCCGCAGATCCTTCCGCAACTTGCGGCCGGCACGTCGTTGCAAGTGACCATCTACGACAGGGCCAATATCAATCAGCTTGCGACCGGCAAGGTGTCGGCGCTCGACAATCAGATCGATACCACCACGGGCACGGTGAAAGTCCGCTCGCAGTTCGACAACGCCGACAACGCGCTGTTCCCCAACCAGTTCGTCAACGCGCGGCTGCTCCTGCAAACCTTGCAGAATGTCGTCACGGTTCCGACCTCGGCGATTCAGCTCGGCGCGCCGGGAGGCGGCACGACCGGGGTAAACTCCGATAGCGGCAATCCCGGCAGCACAAAGCTCGCTACGCCGTCCTCAACGAGCAGCACGCCAAGCTACTACGTGTACGTGCTCAACGCCGATGACACGGTATCGGTGCGCCAGATTACGATCGGCCCGACTGACGGCACGATGACCGCCGTCAATTCCGGCCTCGTCGCCGGCGATCACGTCGTGACTGACGGCACCGACCGGCTTCGGGACGGATTGCACGTCAGCGTTTCCACCCTGGACGGCAAACCGACCAATAACGCGCCGGCGGCCGGTGCCGCCGGTCAAGGTGGCCGCCGCAGCGGCGCCAGCGGTCAGGGCGGCGGAGGCAATCGCGAAAACGGCGGCGCCGGACGAAGCGGCGAGCGATCGCAAGCCCCGAACCGCTCGCAGACACAAGGCACGACGAACGGCGGCCAGTAACGCGCCCGAATCGACAGCGGGCACAGCGCGCGACCTCTCGCGCGAAGATGAAATGGTGCGATGAACGTCTCGGAACCCTTCATCCTTCGTCCGGTCGGCACCTCGCTGATGATGGTGGCGATCATGCTTTCCGGCATGGTCGCCTACACGTTCCTGCCGCTGTCGACGCTGCCCGAGGTCGACTATCCAACCATTCAGGTGCAGACGCTGTATCCGGGCGCCAGCCCGGAAGTGATGACATCGTCCGTGACGTCGCCGCTGGAGCGGCAGTTCGGCCAAATGCCGGGCTTGAACCAGATGACGTCGGCGAGCTCGGGCGGCGCCTCTGTCATCACGCTGCAATTCAGCCTCGATCTGAGCCTCGACATCGCCGAGCAGGAAGTCCAGGCCGCGATCAACGCCGCCGGCAACCTGCTGCCGGCCGATCTGCCGGCGCCGCCGATCTACGCCAAGGTCAATCCGGCCGACGCGCCGATCCTGTCGCTCGCCGTGACATCGAAGAGTATGCCGCTCACGGCGCTTGAGGACCTGTGCGAGACCAGTCTCGCGCAGAAAATTTCGCAATTGACCGGTGTCGGGCTGGTCAGCATCAGCGGCGGCCAGCGGCCCTCGGTGCGGCTGCAGGTCAATCCGCAAGCCCTGGCCGCCTACGGCATCGCCATCGACGACATCCGCACCACGATCGCCAACCTGAACGTCAACACGCCGAAGGGCAATTTCGACGGACCGGCGCAGGCCTCCACGATCAATGCCAACGACCAGCTCGCCAACACCGATCAATACCGCAACCTGATCGTCGCCTACCGCGACGGCAGCCCGGTGCGGCTGTCCGATGTCGCCAAGATCGTCAGCGGGCCGGAAAACACCAAGCTCGGCGCATGGGCGAACACCACGCCGGCGATCATCCTCAACGTCCAGCGGCAGCCGGGCGCCAACATCATCCAGGTCGTCGACCGCATCCAGACGCTGTTGCCGCAGATGCTGGTGTCGCTGCCCTCCGCCGTCGACGTCCAGATCCTGAGCGACCGCACCGTGACCATCCGCGCGTCGGTCGCCGACGTCGAATTCGAGCTTGGGCTTGCCGTTGTGCTGGTCGTGATCGTGATCTTCGTGTTCCTGCGCACGCTGCCGGGCACGATCATCCCGAGCCTTTCGGTGCCGTTATCGCTCGTCGGCACATTCGGCGCGATGTATCTGCTCGGGTTCAGCCTCGACAATCTTTCCCTGATGGCGCTGACCATCGCGACCGGCTTCGTCGTCGACGACGCCATCGTGATGATCGAGAACATCGCGCGCTTTGTGGAAGGCGGGATGGAGCCGCTGGAAGCCGCCTTGCGCGGTTCCGAGCAGATCGGCTTCACCATCATTTCGCTGACGATCTCGCTGATTGCGGTGCTCATACCGCTGCTGTTCATGGGCGACGTGGTCGGCCGGCTATTCCACGAATTCGCCATTACGCTTGCGGTCACCATCGTTATTTCGGCGGTGGTTTCGCTGACCTTGGTGCCGATGATGTGCGCCAAGCTGATTCGGCACCGTCCGGATCACGAACGGAGCTGGTTCGATCTCAAGGCCGAGGGCGTTTTCAGCGCGACCATTGCGCTATACGGCCGCGCGCTGAACTGGATCCTCGACCGGCAACCGCTCACTTTGCTGGTGGCCTTGCTGACATTGGCGCTCACCGTTCTGCTCTATCTCGCGATCCCCAAGGGCTTCTTCCCGGTGCAGGACACCGGGATGATCCAGGCGATAACCGAAGCGTCGCAGAGCGTGTCCTATAGCGAAATGGCGCGGCTGCAGAATCAGCTCGCCGAGGCGGTCCTCAAAGATGCCGACGTCGTGAACCTGAGCTCGGTCGTCGGCGTCGATGGCACCAACAGGACGCTCAACAGCGGCCGTTTCCTGATTTCGCTGACGCCGCACGATAATCGCAGCCTCACGGCCAGCCAGATCATCAAGCGCATACAGGGCGAAGTATCCGGCATCCCGGGCATAACGCTGTACATGCAGCCGGTGCAGGACCTGACCATCGATTCAACGGTCAATCGCGCGCCCTATAATTTCATTCTCGAAGACGCCAACGCCACGGAATTCAATACCTGGGTGCCGAAACTGGTGCAGCAACTCAACCAGCTGCCGCAACTCACCGGCGTCGCCAGCGATTTGCAACAGCAGGGACTGTCGGTTTACCTGGTGATCGATCGCGCCACAGCGAGCCGCTTCGGCATTACGCCGGCCACGGTCGACAACGCGCTGTACGACGCGTTCGGCCAGCGCATCGTCTCGACGATCTATACCCAATCGAACCAGTACCGCGTCATTCTCGAACTCGACCCGACGCTCCAGCAATCGCTCGACGGCCTTTCGTCGATTTATCTGCCGTCGTCATCGTCTACGACCAACGGGCAGGTCCCACTCTCGGCAATCACCCATATCGAAAAACGGACCGGGCCTCTGGTCGTCACCCATTTTGGCCAGTTTCCTGCCACCACGATCTCATTCAACACCGCGCCGGGCGCTTCGCTCGGAGATGCCGTCGACGCCATCGTGAAAGCCGAAGCGCAGGCCGGTTTGCCCAACAGCTTCATCACGGCCTTCCAGGGCACTGCCGCGGCGTTTCAGTCGTCGCTGACCAATGAAATTTTCCTGATCATCGCCGCTATCGTCGCGATGTATATCGTGCTCGGCGTCCTTTACGAAAGCTTCGTGCACCCCGTCACAATTCTTTCGACCTTGCCGTCGGCGGGCGTTGGCGCGCTGCTGTCGCTGATCGCATTGCACTACGATCTCGACGTCATCTCGATCATCGGAGTCATCCTGCTGATCGGCATCGTCAAGAAGAACGGCATCATGATGGTGGACTTCGCGCTCGAGGCGGAGCGCGTCGAGGGTTTGCCGCCGCGCGAAGCGATCTATCAGGCCTGCCTGTTGCGCTTCCGTCCGATCCTCATGACCACGATGGCAGCCATTCTCGGCGCGCTGCCGCTGATGCTCGGCGGCGGGACCGGATCGGAGTTGCGCCAGCCGCTCGGCGTTACCCTCGTCGGCGGCCTGATCGTCAGCCAGATGCTGACCCTGTTCACGACGCCGGTGATCTATCTCTACTTTGACCGGCTGGCGCTGCGCCTGTCCGGCGGACGGCGCGGCAATGCCGTGGCCACCGGCGAACCCGCGGAATGAATATCTCCGCACCCTTCATCGCGCGGCCGGTCGCGACAACGCTACTGACCCTCGGCATCGCATTGGCCGGCATCCTGGCGTTCTCGAAGTTGCCGGTCTCGCCGCTGCCGCAGGTCGATTATCCGACAATTTCGGTCAGCGCTTCGCTTCCAGGCGCCAGCCCGGAGACCGTGGCGACAAGCGTGGCCGCGCCGCTCGAGCGCCATCTCGGCCAGATCGCCAACGTGACGGAAATGACGTCGAACAGCGGCATCGGTTCGGCCCGCATCACGTTGCAATTCGACCTCAACCGCGACATCGACGGCGCGGCGCGCGACGTGCAGGCCGCCATCGTCGCCGCCCGCGCCGATCTTCCGGCCAACCTGAAAAGCAATCCGACCTATCGCAAGGTCAATCCTGCCGATGCGCCGATCCTCATTCTGGCCATGACGTCGAAGACGCTGACGCAAGGCCAGATGTATGACGCAGCCAGCAACGTGTTCCAGCAGCAGCTTTCGCAGATCACCGGCATCGGGCAGGTCATCATCGGCGGATCGGCGCTGCCGGCGGTGCGCGTCGAGCTCAACCCGCAGGCACTCTACAATTACGGCATCGGCCTTGAGGACGTGCGCGCGGCGCTGGCCTCCGCCAATGCCAACAGCCCGAAAGGTACCGTCGACGACGGCAATCAGCGGTATCAGGTTTATACCAACGACCAGTCCACGCAGGCCGCCGACTACCGGCCGCTGGTGATCGCCTATCGCAACGGGGCCGCAATCAAGCTTTCCGACGTCGCCGCCGTGAACAACTCCGTCGAGGATTTGCGCAACCTCGGCCTCGCTAACGGCAACCCGTCGGTGCTGATCATCATTTTCCGGCAGCCCGGCGCCAACATCATCGACACCATCGATCAGGTGAAAGCCGAATTGCCGCATTTGCAGGCGGCAATGCCGGCCGACGTCAACGTGTCCATCGCCATCGATCGCAGCACCACGATCCGGCAATCGCTTCACGATACGGAAATGACGCTGGTAATCGCGATCATCCTGGTCATCATCGTCGTCTTTCTATTCCTGCGCAGCTTCCGGGCGACGCTTATTCCCGGCGTCGCCGTGCCGATCTCGATCCTCGGCACCTTTGGCGGCATGTATCTGCTCGGTTACAGCCTCGACATCCTTTCATTGATGGCGCTGACCATCGCCACGGGGTTCGTGGTCGACGACGCCATTGTCGTCCTGGAAAATATTTCGCGGCATCTGGAATCCGGGATGCCCCGCATGCGGGCGGCACTGCTCGGCGCGCAGGAAGTCGGCTTCACCGTACTGTCGATCAGCCTGTCGCTGATCGCCGTCTTTGTTCCGATCCTGCTGATGGGCGGGATTCTGGGACGGCTGTTCCGGGAATTCACCATCACGCTTTCGCTCGCGATCCTGATCTCGCTGGCGATCTCGCTCAGCACGACCCCGATGATGTGCGCGATCTTCCTGCGCCCGCGCGAGCGGGACGAAACGCAGGACGGCACGCGCCGGACCACTATTTTTGACCGCGTGCTGCGCGGCTACGAGCACACACTCGGCTGGGCGCTGCGCCACAGCGGCTTGGTGATGATGATTTTTCTCGGCGCGATCGCCCTGAACGTCGTGCTGTTCGTCATCGTGCCAAAAGGCTTCTTTCCGACCGAAGACACCGGCCGGCTGGTCGGCGCGCTGCAAGCCGACCAGAGCGTGTCGTTCCAGGCGATGTCCAAGAAGCTGCGGCAGATGATGGCCATCGTGCAGGCCGATCCGGCCGTGCAAACCGTGGTCGGTTACACCGGCACCGGCGGCGGCGGATTTGGTACGATCAATACCGGCTCGGTGTTCGTGTCGCTCGTGCCGATCGAGCAGCGGCCGTCCATTGACGCGGTGATCGCGCGGTTGAGGCCGAAGCTGGCGCAGGTTCCGGGCGGCCGGCTGTTTCTCAATGCCGTGCAGGATATCCGTGCCGGCGGCCGCCAGAGCAATTCGTCCTACCAATACACCTTGCAATCGGACAGCGCCGACGATCTGTTCAATTGGTCGCCCAAGCTCGTTCAGGCGCTTGAACACAGTTCCGTGCTGGCGGACGTGAATTCCGACCAGCAGCAGAAGGGGCTGGAGACCGATCTGGTCATCGACCGCGATATGGCTTCACGCCTCGGCGTTACGCCAGCGCAAATCGACAACACGCTGTATGACGCATTCGGGCAGCGCCAGGTATCGGTGATCTACAGTGCGATCAATCAGTACCATGTCGTGATGGAGATCGACCCGCGCTACACCCAGTTCCCGGCATCGCTTAAAGACGTCTATGTGGCGACGTCCGGCGGCGGCGCCTCCGGGTCCGCGACATCCAATTTTCCCGGGGGAACCGTCACCGGACCGAGCGCGGCAAACACATCCGAACCGACAAGCGCAACCGCCGCGGCGACGGCAAACAATAATTCCGCACGCAACGCCGCGATCAATTCGCTCGCAACCGGCGGAAAAGGCAACACGTCATCGGGCGCCGCGGTCAGTACGACCAAGGAAACGATGATCCCGCTCGCCGCGGTCAGTCATTATCAGCCCGGCACCACACCGCTGGCCGTCAACCACCAGGGACTGTTCGTGGCGTCGACTATTTCCTTCAACCTGACCGAGGGCTCGTCACTCGGCGAAGCCGCCGCCGAAATCAACCAGGCGGTCAACACGATCCATATGCCGGTGACCATTCACGGCAGCCTGGCCGGCACCGCGCAGGTCTTTCAACAATCGCTCAATAACGAACCGGTGCTGATCGCCGCGGCGATCGCAGCGGTCTACATTCTGCTCGGCGTGCTCTACGAAAGCTACATCCACCCGATCACCATTCTCTCGACCTTGCCGTCGGCCGGCGTCGGCGCCTTGCTCGCTTTGATGCTGTTTCGCACCGAATTCGACATCATCGGAATGATCGGCGTGATCCTGCTGATCGGCATCGTCAAGAAAAATGCCATCATGATGATCGACTTCGCAATCGAAGCGCAGCGCGAGGGCCTGAGCCCGTCGCAGGCCATCTTCAAGGCGAGCCTGCTGCGTTTCCGCCCGATCATGATGACGACGTCGGCGGCGATCCTCGGCGCGGTGCCGCTGGCGGTCAGCTTCGGTAATGGCAGCGAAATTCGCAGACCGCTCGGCATCTCGATCATGGGCGGACTGATGATCAGTCAGTTGCTCACGCTCTACACCACGCCGGTCCTCTATCTGTACATGGACCGGCTGGGCTCATGGTCGTTGCGGCAGCGGCAGCGGTTGCTTCCGGGCCTCTACGGCCCCGCCCCGGCCGAATAAATCTGATCAGCGGATATTGATGGCCTTGCGCGTATAGCAGCACGGCGTCGGCCAGTCCCACTGCGGCGGGCCTAACGTTCTACGCAACGCACGGATCTCGGCGCGCGCCGCCGTGATCTGAGGACCTTTGACGGCTTCGTCGACGTCCGGATTGGCTTCGAACAGCGCGATCAGCTCGTTGCGCTGGTAAATCGCATCGCGCGTGCACCAATAGCAGTTGTCGGCAGCCTGCCAGGCGTCCCCTGCCCGCACCGGCGAAGCGATTGCGCTGACCGCCAGCAATGCGCAGAGCGATAGCAACCGTCCCCTAGCCATGCTCGTGCTCCTATGCCGGCGTGATATAGTGCCGAAGACTTTCATCGTTTGAACGATAAAACAAGTCAGGGATGGCACGCTCATGAATGGCGCGGAAGTTATTGCCGAAATTCTCAAACGGGAAGGCACGGAATTTCTGTCCTGCTATCCGCGCAACCAGGTGATCGAGCCGTGCGCGGCACTCGATATCCGCCCGATCCTTTGCCGGCAGGAACGCGTCGGCGTCGGCATCGCCGACGGCTACAGCCGCATCAAGCGCGGCAAGCGCAACGGCGTGTTTGCGGCTCAAGCGGGCCCCGGAATCGAGAATGCATTTCCCGGTATCGCCCAGGCTTACGCCGAGAATGTGCCGATCCTGATTGTTTCCGGCGGCATGCCGCTGGCGAAGCAATATGTCCGGCCGGCTTTCCGCGCCGCCGATGTCTATCGGGCGGTGACGAAATGGTCGGCGCTCGCCCATAACGTCCAGGAACTGCCGGACCTGATGCGGCGCGCCTATCAGGCCATGCGCGCCGGCAAAGCCGGTCCCGTGCTGATCGAAGTGCCGGATGAAATCTCCGAGGCGGAGTTCAAAGGTCCGCTGAACTATCAGCCGGTGCCTGTACTGCGCGCCGCCCCGGATCCGGCGGCGATCAAAAAGGCGGTTGAGATGCTGCTTTCGGCAAAGAACCCGCTGCTATGGGCCGGCCAGGGGGTGCACTACGCCGAAGCCGGCGACCAGCTTGCGGCCCTTGCCGAATTGCTGCCGGCGCCCGTCGTTGCCACCAATCCCGGCAAGAGCGCCATTCCGGACAGTCATCCGCTCGCGCTCGGCGGGGCGACGCGTTCGCGCTCCAAACCATTCGCCGACTTCCTCAAGAAGTCCGACGTCATCATGGCGGTCGGGTCGAGCCTTACGGTCACGAATTTCGGGCCCGGCGTGCCGGCCGGGAAGACGATCATTCATTCCACCAACGATGCCGGCGACATCAACAAGGAATACCGCGCCGATCACGCGATCGTGGGTGACGCCGCCCTCGTGATCGAGGCGATGATTGCCGAGGTTGCCAAACAGAAAGGCCCCGGCGGCGGCAATGCGCTGAATTCTCTCAAAGAGGAAGTTGCCGCCGGCAAGAAAGCCTGGCTCGAGGAATGGTCAAAATTCCTCAATTCGGATGAGACGCCGCTCAATCAGTATCGCGTGATCCGCGACATGATGCGCACGCTCGACCGCGACAACGTCATCATGACGCACGATTCCGGAAGCCCGCGCGAGCAGATGATCCCGTTCTGGGAAACAACCAGGGCCGGTTCCTATATGGGCTGGGGTAAATCAACCCAGCTCGGCTACGGCCTCGGCATCACGCTGGGCGCGAAACTCGCCGAACCGAAGAAGCTGTGCATCAACGTGATGGGCGATGCTTCGTTCGGCATGACCGGCATGGATATCGAAACGGCCTCGCGCAACAAGATCGCCATCCTGACCGTGGTGTTCAACAACGGCGTGATGGGCGCTGAACGCGACGTGCTGAAGATTTCCGACGACAAGTACGGCGCGATGACCGTCGGCGGCAATTACAAGAAGGTTGCGGAAGGGCTCAACGTGCCGGCGACGCGGGTGGAAAAGCCGGGCGATATAGTCGGCGCGATCAAGGAAGCGGTCGGCGTCACCGAAAAGGGCTCGCCCTTCCTGCTTGAGTTCGTGGTCAAGGAAGGCCGCGACTTCTCGCGTTACGCCTGAAGGAAAACGACTTATCCGGGAGAACAGCCGTGGCCAACATCAAGATCTTCAATCCGCCGGGACTGGCGAAGCCAGCGGGGACCTACAGCCAGATCGCCCACGCCAAGACGCAAGAAGTCGTATTTATCGCCGGGCAAGTGCCGACGGACGCATCCGGCGCCATCGTCGGCAAAGGCAATTTTGAAGCGCAATGCGCGCAGACCTTCGCGAACATCCACACCGCGCTTCGTGCGGTCGGCGCCGACTGGCAAAACGTCGTGCAGTTCACCAGCTTTCTGGTGCGTGCGGAGGATGCTGCGGCGTTCCGCGCCTATCGCAGCCGAGAATTTCCGAAACTGTTTCCCGGCGGGCCACCGCCGAATACGCTGCTCATTATCAGCCGCCTGGCGGATCTGGATTATCTGCTCGAAGTGCAGACGATCGCCGCTCTTTAAGCCGCCGTCAGTTCGCGCGACGCCACGTCTTCCAGCAAGACACGCAATGCCCTGGCGCGGCGCCGGCCAAAGGCGCGCTCGAAGTTTTCCTGCGCTTCTGTCCACGCCTTCTGCGCGGCGTGGAAACGTGCGGTCCCGGAAGGCGTGAGGCGTAATTCCTTGCGGCGGCGATCCGACTTGCCCGGCCCGATCGCCACCAGACCGTCGCGTTGCAACGGGCGGATATTCCGCCCGAGCGTCGTCCGGTCCATCACCAGCTCGGCAGCGAGCGCGTTGATCGTCATCGATCCCTTGCGGTTCAGCCTTGCAAGAATCGAATACTGGGTCGCGCGTAGACCGGCAGGCATCAGGAATTGATCGTAAAACTGCGTGACGTGGCGCGTCGCCTGGCGAAGCGCCAGGCAGTTGCAGGCAGCCGGATTTGTCGAAATAGCGGGCATAGCGGCCTTCATTGCAGCCTTCTTGGCTTGATATAGGTGTATATACTCCTATATCGTTTCAGCCTCAAGACGGTGCCCGCCATGACGTCAGCAGACATTGCTTCCGCCGCAACGCAACCCGCAACGGCATCGGCGCAAAGCAAAGCCTACGATCCGCGGACCAGGAAACTGATCGAAGGGCCGATCGCGCCGACGCTGGTCCGCCTCGCCGCGCCGAACATGCTGGTGATGCTGGCGCAGAGCTCGGTCGGTCTGGTCGAAACTTACTTCGTCGGCAAACTCGGGACTGATCCGCTGGCGGGCGTCGCGCTGGTATTTCCGCTCCTCATGTTGATGCAGATGATGTCGGCGGGCGCCATGGGCGGCGGCATCTCGTCGGCAATCGCCCGTGCGCTCGGCGGCGGGCGGCGCGACGATGCCAATGCGCTGGCGCTGCACGCAGTCGCGATTGCGATCGGCTTCGGTCTAATGTTCTCGATCGTATTGTTGCCTGGCGGTTGGCGGCTCTACTCCGCCATGGGCGGCAGCGGCGCTTCGCTTGATGCGGCCCTCACCTATTCCAACGTCGTTTTCGCGGGCGCCATCCTGGTCTGGCTGTTCAATTCGCTCGCCAACGTGATCCGCGGCACCGGCAACATGGCGGTACCGGCTTACGTCACTTGCATCGGCGTCGTGGTCCTGATCCCGTTATCGCCCTGCCTGATCTTCGGCCTCGGGCCGCTGCCGCGCCTTGGTGTCGCCGGCGGCGCCGTTGCCGTGCTCATCTACTACGCCGTCGGCAGTCTTGCGCTTGTTGCCTATCTCCGCTCGGAACGAAGCATCGTCCGCCTCCGCTTTTTTAGCGTCGCATTTCGCTGGGCCCTGTTCGCCGACATCCTGCGCGTCGGCATTGTCGCGGCGCTGGTCACCGTCGCCACCAATCTCACAATCGCGATCGCGACCGGTCTCGTCGGCTCTTTCGGGCCGGCCGCCATCGCCGGCTATGGAACGGCGTCGCGCCTCGAATATCTGCTCATTCCGCTGGTCTTCGGCCTCGGCGGTCCGCTGGTCGCCATGGTTGGCACCAGCATCGGCGCAGGCCGCCGCGAACGGGCGCTGCGCGTCGCATGGATCGGGGCGGCGATTGCAGCCGGACTTTGCGAACTGATCGGCGTCTGTGCAGCGCTGTTCCCGTACGGATGGCTTTCGCTGTTCGGCTCCGATCAGGCCATGATCGATGCCGGTTCGCGCTACATGCATGTCGTCGGCCCGGCTTACGGGCTGTTCGGCCTCGGCATGGCGCTCTACTTTGCCTCGCAGGGCGCCGGGCGCGTTCTCTGGCCGTTGCTGGCCAACATTGCCCGTCTCATCATAGCGGCAGGCGGCGGCTGGCTGGCGCTGCGCTGGACCGGAAGCCTCACCGGAGTCTTTATTGCACTGTCGGTGGCGCTTGCTACTTTCGGCTTGATCAACGCCGCGGCTGTCGCCGGCGGCGTCTGGTTTCGTGGAAAACCGGTGCAGTGATGACCGAGCAATATTTCGAGGATTTCACCGTTGGGCAGACCTTCGGTACCGGACGGCATCTAGTCGACAAGGATCAGATCGTCACTTTCGCCAAGCAGTTCGATCCGCAGTACTACCACCTCGACGAAGAGGCCGCGAAAAAATCTCCCTTCAAGGGATTGGCGGCGAGTGGCTGGCACACCGCCGCGATCACCATGCGGCTGATGGTTGAAGGAGAATTCAAGCCGGCGGGCGGCATTATCGGTGTCGGCTTCGATCAACTGAGCTGGTCGCGGCCGGTCCGCCCCGGCGACGAATTGCATGTCAAAAGCGAAGTGCTGGAGGTTCGCCCGTCAAAATCCCGCAACGATCGCGGCATGGTTCGGGTGCAAAACACGACCCTCAACCAGAACAATGAAGTCGTGCAGGTATTCACGGGTAATCTCCTGGTGCCGCGCCGCTCACCGGTCACGTGATGTGTTAAGACTGCGAGGCTGCCGCGACCGAAGAAGCGCCGGCGAACCGGGAGAATGTCCATGAGAATGTCTATGGCTTCAACGCGCGTCCGCCGGTGCTTTGGCGTTATTTGCGCCTCGCTCGCAACACTCTGTCTCTGCGCATCGTCCGGTAGCGCCGCCGAAACCATCACCACGGGAATGATCGGCGCGGCCAACGCCGTCGGCTGGCCCTGGTATATCGGAATCCAGAAAGGCTACTTCGCCGAACAAGGGCTGACCCTCGACCTCGTTTATGTGCCGACCGCTTCGGGCCTGGTGCAGCAGCTATCCGCCGGTTCTCTCGACCTGGTCGGCGATGTCGGCGCGGTCGAGCCGGTCCACGCCGTCGAGAAAGGCGCTCCGGTCGGGCTGATCCGCATCATCGGCCAGATTTCCGCCTACGAGATGCTGGCCAAACCGTCCATTGCCTCGATCAAGGATCTCAAGGGCAAGACGGTCTGCATCGGTGGCCTTGTCGACATCAACCGCGTCTATCTCGATCGCATCATGCGGGCGAACGGGTTGAAAGACGGCGACTACGACATCACGGTTGTGGGCAACACGGCGGGCCGTTTCGCCGCCCTCAAATCCGGCGCGGCCGACGCCACCATGCTGGCGCCGCCGGTCAATTTCTTCGCCGAGGATGCCGGCTTCCGCAATATCGGAATGATCATGGATTATGCCGGAGACCTCCCGTTCTCCGCGACCGTGGTATCGCTCAGCTTTGCTGCGCAACACCGTGAAGCCATGGTGAAGGTGCTCGGCGTCATCGACAAGAGTGTCGCCTGGTTCAACGAACCGTCGCATCGCGACGAAGCCGTCGACATTATGGCCAAGGAAATGCATTCGCCGCGTGAGCCAGTCGAGCGAAGCTACGACTACCTGCGCAAGATCAAGTATTTCGCTCCGAGCAACGACGTCTCCCGGAGCCATATGCAGAATCTGATCAATGCCATGAAGAGTTTGGGCGACATCAAGACCGACATCACGCTCGACAAGGTCGCGGTGCCCGGTTTGACCCATCTGGTTGACTGAGACGGCACGCACTATCTGCCACGAGAGCGGCCAACAAAACGGCGATGAGAAACAGCTGGCGCGCGGCAAAGACCAATCACTAGGACAGCAAAACCATGCGTATTCTTGTCGTCGGCGCCGGCGCGATGGGCGGTTATTTCGGTGGCAGGCTGCTCGAGGCCGGCCGGGATGTGACATTTCTTGTCCGCCCGCGGCGCGCTGCGCAACTCGCCAAAACCGGCCTCGTCATTCGCAGCAAGTTCGGCGATGCCGCGCTGCCAACACCGCCGACGGTCACGGCTGACGCGCTACGCGAACCTTTCGATCTCATTCTGCTCAGCTGTAAGGCCTACGATCTGGAGTCCGCTGCGGATTCTTTTGCGCCTGCCGTGGGAAGCAGCACGGCAATACTGCCTTTCCTCAACGGTATGCGTCACATCGACTATCTGGTCGAACGATTCGGCAAGAATGCCGTGCTCGGCGGGCAATGCGTGATATCGACAACGCTCGATGCCGACGGCCGCATCCTTCATCTCAACGACACGCATCTTCTATCGTTTGGCGAGTGCGACGGTTCGAAATCCCCGCGCGTCGAGAAGATCGCTGCCGCATTTGCCGGCGCGAAGTTCGACTCGCGTTCGAGCGACGCCATTCTCCACGAGATGTGGGAAAAATGGGCTTTCATCGCCACGGCGGCGGCCATCAATTGCCTGATGCGGGCGACCGTCGGCGACATCATGGCCGCGGACGGCAAATCGCTGACGCTCGCGCTCCTCAACGAATGCGTCGGCATCGCTGCCGCACAGGGCTTTTCGACAAGCGATGCGGTGATGAAGCGCAGCGTGACTATTCTGACGACTCCCGGATCGGGATTCGCCGCCTCGATGTTGCGTGACGTCGAGCGCGGCGCGCCGATCGAGGCTGATCACATCGTCGGCGACATGGTCCGCCGGGGCGACGCGCTCAAGCGGGATATCCCGCTGTTACGGATCGCCTATACTCACCTGAAGGCTTATGAGGCACGCCGCGAACGCGAAGCGGCCGCCAAGACGACTTGAGGTAGACGACTTGAGACGGGAACATTTCGGCATAATCCACTCTTATTGCCGTGTGGATTTTCCAGGGAAGAGCACGGGACATGGCCAAAGTTACATATGAAATTGTCGAGCACGATGGCGGCTGGGCCTATCGGGTCAACGGCGTTTATTCGGAGCCGTTTCCAAGCCACGACGCGGCGCGACGCGCCGCCCAGCGTGCGGCTCAAGAACAGCATATTCCGGGGAATACGACGGCCATCTCCTGGGAAGACAAGGACGGCCGCTGGCACGAAGAGTTATCGCAAGGCGGCGATAGACCGGAGACCGAGGTCAAAGGCTGACGTAAACGCCCGCGACGACGCGCGCGGCACGTTCCCGGGCTTCGTATCAACTCGGCAATCTCATCGCCTCTGCAACATCGGGAGCCGATGCCTGCCCTCGCCTTCACGGGTGTGTAATAGCGGCGCTATAAGGAGAACCGGGAGTCGCGTTCTTTGGTGGAATCTTCGGGTCAGGGGTGGGAATTGCCGACAGTTGAAACCGCTTTGAGCGGCTACGAGCTTTTGAACGATCCGCTGCTCAATAAGGGTACGGCCTTTACTGAAGAAGAGCGGGACGAATTCGACCTGCATGGCCTGCTGCCGCCGCATATCGCCGAGCTCGATTATCAGGTCATGCGCCGGCTCGAGGCGTTTCGTGCGCAGCGAAGCGACATTGACCGCTACACGTTTCTCCGCGGCCTGCAGGATTCCAACGAAACGCTGTTTTACGCCCTGCTGACGCGAAACATCGAAGAGATGATGCCGGTCGTCTACACGCCGACAGTTGGCCTTGGCTGTCAGCGGTTCAGCCATATCTTCCGCAAGCCGCGCGGCCTGTTCCTGAGCTATCCGCACAAGGACGACATCCCCCGCATCCTTGCCAATCAGCGCTTCGACAAGGTCGAAGCGATCGTTGTCAGCGACGGCGAGCGCATCCTCGGTCTCGGCGACCAGGGCGCCGGCGGTATGGGCATTCCGATCGGAAAACTCGCGCTCTACACCGCCTGCGCCGGCTTGCATCCGTCGACGACGCTGCCGATCATTCTCGACGTCGGCACCGACAATCGCGAACACCTCGACGACCCGCTCTACATCGGCTGGCAACACGAGCGCGTACGCGGGGCCGACTATGACGCGTTCATTGAAATGTTCGTCAACGCGGTCCGCGAGCGATGGCCGCACGTGCTGTTGCACTGGGAGGATTTCGCCATCGGCAACGCCAACCGGCTGCTGACACGGTATCGCGACAGCCTCTGCACCTTCAACGACGACATCCAGGGCACTGCCGCGATTGCGGTCGGCACGCTCTTGAGCGCAATCAATGTCACCGGGACGCCCTTGACCGAGCAGCGCATCGCGGTGTTCGGCGCCGGCTCGGCTGGCACCGGCATCTGCGCGCTTTTGCTTCGCGCGATGATCGAGGCTGGCTTGACCGAAGCGCAAGCACGCAACCGTTTCTATCTGGTCGATCGCGACGGACTGCTGGTCGAAGGCATGAACGGCTTGCAGCCGTTCCAGTCGCCGTTCGTGCAGAAGCAGGCCGATGTGGCGCACTGGTCGCTGGCGTCGCCCGACCGGATCGGTCTCAACGATGTCGTCATCAATGCGCATCCGACCGTGCTGATCGGCACGTCCGGCCAGGCCCACGCTTTTCACGAAGCGGTGGTGCGGGCGATGGCGGATCGCGTGCGCCGTCCCGTCGTCTTTCCGCTGTCGAACCCGACCGATCGCGCCGAGGCGACGCCGCAGGACATCCATGAATGGACCGAAGGCCGCGCCGTAATCGGGACCGGCAGCCCGTTCCCGCCGGTCGAGCGCAATGGCCATCTGTTCCGCATCGATCAAACCAACAATGCCTATGTCTATCCCGGCATCGGACTTGGCGCGATTGCGATCGACGCGCCGCGTATCTCCGACGGAATGTTTCTGGCTGCGGCGCGAGTCATCGCCGACATGTCTCCTGCCAAACGCGATCCGCTGGCCAACCTGCTGCCACCGCTAACCGAGATACGTGCGCTCTCATTCAATGTCGCGATCGCAGTCGCCAGGCAGGCTTGCGCCGATGGCCTTGCCAAGTCCGTGCCGGACGACGCGTTGGCGGGCGCGGTGCAGGCGAAAATGTGGGAGCCGGTCTACGCGCGATATCATCGTCTGCGCCGCCGCACTGCCGAAAGATAAAAATCCGCGGTCTGGTATCGTTTCAAACGAACAACGTCGTTGTTTGTAATTATTACAATTCCGGTCTTTCGCGAATTTGCAGATTCTAGTTGCCAGCTTTCCGAGTCCCTGAGCAAACTATTGATCTGGTTACAGTTTTAGGTCGTTCTAAAGTAAGTATCGGGGGCTTTTGTGTACGGGGTAAGGAATCGGCGTCGGCTTCGCCGCGATGTGGCGGTATCGACGCTTGCCGTTCTTGTCGGTCTCGGTAGCGCAGCAAAGATTTACGCCCAAACCAGCACTACGCCGCCGGCGGCGAATTCAACGGTGACGCCCGAAATCATCGTCAGCGCGCCAAAAACGAAGCCCAAGCCGGCAAGAGCGCGGCACAATGCAGCGGGGCGCTCGACTGCGCCAAGTCCTCAGAACGCTGAAGCTGCCGCGCCTGCCGCCCCCGGCAACGGCACAATCGTGCCGTTACAAACCGCAGCTGCGCTCGACAAGACGGGTACGCCGCTCGGCGATCTGCCCCAAAGCGTTGTGGTGGTGCCGCGCGCCGTTGTCAGTGAGCAGGGTGGCACCTCCGTTGGCGAGGCGATCCGCGACGTCAGCGGCGTGAACATCGGCGGCTCGTCGACCTACGGCTTTTTCGACCGCTTCACGATTCGCGGCATGGATGCCCGCATCTACAGTGACGGTTTTCCCGACGGCGACCAGTCGAACGGCTTCGTGCACTCGATGAACGGGGTTGAGTATATCGAGGTGCTCAAAGGCCCGGGTTCGGCATTGTTCGGCAGCACCACGCCAGGCGGCAGCGTCAACATCGTGCATTTCTCGCCGTCGGCCACGCTAGGCTACGGCATCAGCGAGCAAGTTGGTTCTTTCGGGAGCTGGACCACCAGCGTTTACGCCACCGGACCCACGACTGTGCCGGGATTGAACTATCGCGTCGACGGCGTGCTGCAGCATTCCGACGGTTTTCGCGATCTCGAAAACGCCGATTATGAAGTGCGCCCGGTGTTGCAGTGGAACAAGGATAACCACGTAACGACCTTCGCGCTCGACTTCCGTCACATCGAGCGAACGCCGGACAGCTACGGCATTCTCTATTTCAACGGCGCCAAAGAGGCTGGCATGCCGTTGAACATGCCAGACACCTTCAAGTATTCGACGCCGTTCAGCTACGGCAATCAGGACATGCAGCGGGCGACGCTAACCGATGCGTGGTGGGTGGCGGATTATCTCACAATAAACAACAGACTGGCGTTCACGCATCGAGACGTGGATATCCTGCGCAACGCTGGCGGCGGGACGATCACCTCGCTGGGCGGCGGTGTGTTTGAGCAAGGGGTCGCGGGATGCGGGATGGCACCCTTCACTGTCTCGGGCTGTCGGCAACTACGCGAACAGACGGATAACGATAACGATTTCATCTATCAGTTCGAGCCAGTCTGGAAATTCCACACCGGCCCGGTATTTCACACGCTGCTGACCGGTGCGCAGATCGAATGGCAGAGCATCGACGACAACCGCGCGACCGCCGATCTGCCGAATATCGGCAACATCTTCGCACCGGTCATTCCGGAAACCTCTACCGCCAACCTCACGTTCCTGCGCGACGCCCTCCACAGTGGCATGGTCGACCAGTTACGCGCACTGTATCTAAGCGCTTATACGGCCGACCAGATCGACGTCACCGAGCAATGGAAGGTACGCCTCAGCGTTCGTCAGGATCATTGGTACGAGCAGCTCACTCCGCTCGCCTTTGTTCCGGGCCGCGTCGAACCCGATGGCACAACGCCGCTTGAACCGGGTGTCGTTCTGAAGCGCGTCGATACCCCGGTAAGCTGGAGCGTCGGAACGCTCTATAAAATCCTGCCCGGCGTTGCACCCTTCGCCGGCGTATCGAAGAGTTACCTGACCAATTTCAATTCGGAGGCTACGCAGACCGGCATCTTCGCGCCGGAATCCGGACTCCAATACGAGGCGGGCATAAAGATCTCGACCCCGGATAACAGGTTCATTCTGACCACTGCCGCTTTCGATATTCAGCGCGCGAACGTGTTCACCGAGAACACCACGACGGGCACTATTACTTTCAATGCGCAATACAGCAAAGGCGTCGACGCCGACCTGCAACTGTTGATCACACCGCAATGGAAGGTGCTTGCCAACGCGATCTGGCAAACCGCGAAATTGACTCAGGTGCCAGGAACTCCCAGCCAGGTCGGCAACTGGCCGGTGGGAGTGCCCGCACAGATTTACAATCTGTGGAGCACCTACGATTTCTCGATTGCCGGAATTCAGGGTTTCCGTGCTGGCGCCGGCGTTTCTTTTAACAGTCGCACCTTTGCCAACACGGGAAATACCTCCTGGATCCCGTCCTCAACAGTAGCAGACGCCATGTTGGGCTATTACGCCGCGCATTGGGACGCCCAGATCGGGGTGAAAAACATCGCCAACGTGAGCTATTTCTCTTTCGCTGAAAGCGCCGGCGGCTATGTCGGTCAACCACGGACGTACTACCTAAAGGCCGCCTATCACTACTAGGACGAGAGGTGCGCGGTCTACGCCGACGCCACGCTTCTCTCGGCTGCACGTTCGGTCATCATCCGGCGCACGGCCGCGAATACGGCGTCGAAAGCCGGCCGGCGGTAATCCCATTTCGGGTCCGCCGAAAGCGGCGCCATCACCATGGTTGCGTTGGCTTCGAAAAACAGAACCTCGCCGCGCGCGTTTACGGCAAAATCGATGCCGGCGTAATCCAGTTCGAGCGTCGCGCAGACCCGCTTCAAACCCGCGACGGCCGGAGTTCCGATAGCCCCCGCCATGTCCTCAAGGAATTCACCGTCGACCAGCCGGTGCTGCGGCGCATCCGCCATGCCGGCGGTGAAGTAATGCACTTTCCAGTCTTTCGAGATCGCCAGATGCAGCGGGTACAGTTGCCCGTCGATCAGCATGACGCGTAGCTTGCGGTAGAGGCCGCTGGCGTCGCGGGCATCGAGTTGCTCGATCAGCCAGACGTCGTCACCCGGTATCTGCGCAGCCGCGCCGGCAAGACCGGACAAGTCCTCGACGCGGCAGAAATACTGACCGGTGTGAAAGCCCGGCGTCCGCACCAGGAGCGGGAACGAGAAGCCACCATCCTCGACAAAGCCCGCAGCACCCGGCCCCATCAGCATTTCGCGCTTGCATGAGGCCATCCGTGGCGCAATCACGTCCGGCAGACCGCGTAACCGCGTCACGTTGGACAGCCGTCCGGTCTTGAGCACGGCGAGCGGATGATTGATCACCGGACGCTGCGTGCGCTTGATCAGCGTGCTGGCCGCTTCCAGCGCCTCACGGCAAATATCGGCATCGCCCACACCGTTGAACACGACATCGTGCGGCGGCAACGGCCGCTTGGCATCGTAATACTCGGTGACCAGGACATGGGTTTCAAAAACGTGGTCGTCGAGAAATGAGGTCATCGGCGTATTGCCGCCGGCTGCCGACACCAGGAGCAGCACCCGAATGGGCGTCTGATCGCCGCGATACGGCAATGTGGTCAGAAAACGGGTCCGAAAGCCCTTATCGCGATGCCACCGTGCACCTGCTTGGTCGCCGATCTCCGCCAGCAAGTTGCCCATGCCGCGATGGGCGTGGACGTGACGCGGATCGACCCGCAAGGCGGCTTCGAAGTGCTCGCGCGCCTGTTCCAGTTCGCCGAGCAGGAACAACAGGGTCGCAAGATTGACGCGCCCCATCGGATTGTCCGGATGGTGGCGTACCGTTTCGCTGAACAGCGAGCGGGCGGCGTCCTTGTAGCCCGCCTTGAGAACGAGCGTGCCGAAGTCGTTCAGCGCCCTGAAATCGGTCGGCCGCGCCCGGATCAGCTCGAGATAGTCGCTTTTTGCCTCCTCAAAGCGACCCAACTCGCGCAACAAACCGGCACGTTCGAACCGGGGTTCAAGGGCATCGGGACTGGCCGCCAGAACACGATCGAGCTGCTCGATGCGCCGCTTCAGCGGCGTTGGCTTTGGTCTGCGCGGCACGGCGGTGACGGCCCCAATGGGAGGGACGCGGATTCACAGACGCGAATCAACGGTGTTTGCCAACAATATCACGGCATTAGCGCGAGCACGGCGGAGCCGATTAGAACAAAATTTACCATACCGGACGACGATCCCGTTGCGCGAACTCCAACCCGAAGGCTCGGCCATGGCAAAAGACAAAATCGTAGGCGACCGGGTCGTTTTGGGCGATCCTGCGCCATGGTTCGATGCGCCGCTGGTGGCGGAAGGCTCTTTCAGCCTTCAGGTCGCAGCGGGACGCTGGGCGGTGCTGAGCTTCCTCGGTTCGCCAGCCAATCCCAGAGTCCGGACCGAGCTCGCCGATCTGCTGCGCGACACTCAATTGTTCGATCCCGACCGCATCACATTCTACGGCGTACTGACCGCACCGCCGGATGACATGAAACCCTACGCCGACCTCTCTACATCGGCGGTCTCGTTCATTGCCGACTATGACGGAACGATCAGCAAGGCCTTCGGCGCGGCGGCAACGCCGCGCACCATCGTGCTCGATCCCATGCTGCGTGCTGTCGCTGACATCCCGTGGGACTATGCGGAAGGTCACGCGCGATCGGTCCGCGGTGTCCTGCAAAGCCTGCCGGACGTCGATGATTCCGCCGGCGTTCCCCTCAATGCCCCGGTCCTCATCATGCCGCGCGTTCTCGACTTCCAGCTTTGCGACTTTCTCACCCAGGTCTACGACAAGCTCGGCGGCCAGGATTCCGGATTCCTGCTCGACACCGACGGCAAGACGTCGACCGTTGTCGATTACCGGCTCAAGCGCCGCAACGATCTTCATATCGTCGCGCCCGACCTGCGCGACATGATCCGCGACCAGATCGTCCGCCGCCTGCTGCCGCCGATCGAGCGGTTCTTCCAGTTCCAGGCCACACGGATGGATCGCTACATCGTGTCCTGTTACGACGGCGTGACCGGAGGCCATTTCTACCGGCACCGCGACAACGTCAATGCCGGCGCTCGGCACCGGCGTTTTGCCGTCACCATCAATCTCAACAAGGACTACGATGGTGGCGACCTGATTTTTCCGGAATTCGGCCGGCGCGTTTATCGCGCGCCGCATGGTGGCGCCGCGGTGTTTTCCTGCGGCGCCTTGCATCAGGTCACGCCGATGACGCGCGGCCGCCGTTATGCGTTTCTCGCTTTCCTCTATGGCGAGGCCGACGCCGCGTTGCGCGAGGCCAACAATGCCAGGCTGCATCAGGACGAGCAGCGCTACACCGGCGTTTCCGACCGGCTGTTTCCGGAACTCGATGCACAACCGGAACGCCGCGCCGGCTGAGCGCGCAGTTTTGCCTTGTCAGCGGCAAATCTGCCGCTAGAATTTCGGCCGTCGCGGGGATGGAGTCCCCCAGTGTAACCGCCGATGAGGCTGATGACTCCTGCCGGGCGCTTGGCGCCGGTGGGAGTTTTTTTATGCCCCTGCCGCTCCAAACCCAGCATCGTCAGGTCACACGCGAAGCGTACGTCGCGCCCATCGCGTTCAACGGGAATGGAGATAAAACGTGCGATTCATCTGGGGTTTTGTGGTTGTTTTCCTCGGCGGCGGTTTTGGCGCCGCCTTGCGCCACGGCATCAATCTGGCCGCGGTGCAGCTTGCCGGCCGGTCCTTTCCGTACGGCACGATGTTCATCAACATATCCGGCTCGCTGGTGATGGGCCTGATCGCGGAATATTTCGCGCTGAAAGCGCAATTGCCGCGAACCTGGCTTCTGTTCCTGACCACCGGCATTCTTGGCGGCTATACGACGTTTTCCGCCTTCTCGCTGGAAACGGCATTGCTCTATGAGCGCGGCCAGATCCTGGCCGCGGGCCTTTACGTCGCGGGTTCGGTCGTGCTCGCCATTGCCGGGCTTTTCGCAGGGTTGGCTATTGTCCGCGCTGTCCTGTGAGCGCGCAATCTGCGGCGTGGCCACCGGGAAAATACTGGACAATAATGGTTCCGACAGGCAGCGCCCGCGTTGCCTGGGGCAAGGGAGACGTTGCGATGGACCTGAAGATGAAGGGCAAGACCGCGCTTGTCACGGGCGCAAGCGAGGGAATCGGCAAAGCCATTGCTTTATCCTTTGCGCGGGAAGGCGTCGATGTCGCCATCTGCGCGCGGCGCAAGGAACCGCTGGAGCAGACCGCGGCCGAGATCGCCAAGAAAACCGGCCGCAAAATCGTTCCGGTCTCCGCAGATCTGACCAAGCCCGCAGACGCGGAAAATTTCGTGAAGAAGGCGCACTCCGCGCTCGGGCGGATCGACATTCTGGTCAACAATGCCGGCTCGTCTCCCGGCGGCGTGCTTGAACACTTGAGCGAGGAAGACTGGGCGCAATCGTTGCAGCTCAAATTCATGGGCTACGTGCGTTGCATGAAACACGTGCTGCCGATCATGCGGCAACAAAAGAAGGGCCGCGTCGTCAACCTGATCGGCAACGACGGCGTGAAGGTGTCCTATTGGGAGATCGCTCCAGGCGCAGCGAACGCCGCCGGACAAAATCTGACGATGTCGCTTGCCAGCCAGTATGGCAGGGAAAATATCAGCTTCGTCGCCGTCAATCCCGGCCCCGTGCGCACCGAGCGTTGGGCGGGTCTCGTCAAGGCGATGGCTCGCGACATGAACCTGAGTTTTGAAGAAGCCGACAAAGCCGCGCCCTCCAGCATTCCGCTCGGCCGCATCGCCGAGGTCGAGGAAGTCGCCAATCTCGTCACTTATCTCGCGTCCGATCTTGCGTTCTTCGTCAACGGCACGATGATCGAGATCGACGGCGGCCAGGACAAGGTGCTGATGGACCGGCTGCGCGATCGCTGATCGGCCATGGGCGAAGTCCAACGAACGTTCGTTCTGGTTCACGGCGCGTGGCACGGCGGCTGGTGCTGGCGTCGTGTCGCGGACCTGCTCGAGTGCCGCGGCCATCGGGTGTTCACGCCGACGCTCACCGGGTTGGGCGAGCGTTCCCATCTGATGAGCGCCGATATCAATCTCGATACCCACATCACCGATGTCGTGAACGTGCTCAAATGGGAAGACCTCAAAGAGGTCGTCCTGGTCGCCCATTCCTATGGCGGCTGGCCGGTATCGGGCGCGATCGAGCAAACATTCGACCGCATCGCGTCGGTGGTTTATCTCGACGCTTTCGTGCCCGAGGACGGACAGAAGTCGCTCGACACCGCTTCAGACTTCTCGCGCAAGGCTTTCCTCGACGCAATCGCCAAGGGTGAGATATCGCGGGCCAGTCCGCCGGCCGCGACCTTTCACGTCAACGACAAGGACCAGGCCTGGGTTGACGGCAAAACAACCCCGCAACCGATAGGCGTCAGCTTGCAGCCGATCAAACTCACCAGCGCGCGCGAGAACGTAAGGAAAAAGACCTACATTCGCGCGCCGAAGTATCCGCAGCCGTTCTTCGACGCGTACTATCAAGCGAAGAAAAGCGATCCGACGTGGCGCACTTTTGAGGTTCCATGCGGCCACGATGTCATGGTCGACATGCCCGAGTGGCTGGCGGAAACGTTGCTGGATGTTGCCTGACAGAGGCGGCGGCACGCCAGCGTTCTTTTGATTAAAAACATGAAATATCTCGGAAATCCGGCCGACGCCCGATCCGTGGGAACCGGCGTGCCGGTTGAAAATTGCGGTTTTTTCAGTAATGTCGGGATGCTGGCAGGACACTTAATCTTGCCGGCTTGGGGCAAATTCCTTTTCGAGTGACATCGCGACAGAACGATGGGCTCGATCGTCCTAAGCCTGGCGGGACGTGAGGGAACAGTTTCATGACGGAATCCGGCGCACGGATTGTGATCCGCCATCTCAGCGGGTCGAAGGCCAATCAGATCGACCAATTCGATCTCGCCGGCCTTCAGGAAATCACGCTTGGCCGCGACCCAAAGTCGACTGTCGCTTACGACTTGCAACGCGACGATGAGGTCAGCCGCAAGCACGCGGTGATCCGCATCCACAACGAGAAAGACCAGTATTATTTCCGTCTCGCCGACCTCAACAGCAGCAACGGCACGATGCTCAATGGCGAGCAGGTCGGCGGCGAATGCGAGTTGCTACCCGAGGATACCGTCGAGCTCGGCACCGGTGGCCCGAAATTCACTTTCGATATGCAGCCCCGGCCGTCTTATCTGCCGGCGCGCACGCGCGCCATGGCGGCGCTGGATCCGGCGGCGACCAGACTGGTGCCTGTCGGCGACGCCGTCGAACCGGACGCGACGGCGGAACACAATGTCGTCGCAGAAGCCCAGCAACGCCCAGCCGGCGAACTGACCGGCGTAACCGTCTCCAAAGGACCTGTTGGCCGCAACACAATTCTGCGCATGCTGTCCGACGAGCGGCGCAATTCGCGGCAGGTCTGGATTGCCGCGCTCGCTGCCGTCCTGGTTATCGCGATACTCGGCGGCGGCGCGCTCTGGTGGCACGGCCAGTCGGTAGCGACGCAATTGCAGCAGGAGGTGACTGCGCAGGCGCTGCGGTCCGAGGCCATCAGAAACGAGGCGGCGCAGGCGCTCGCCAAGCAGGCCGGCCTGACGCCGGCCGACATCAAGAAATACGGCGATGCCACGGTTTACATCCATAACCTCTGGCAGCTTTACGACCGCGAGACCAACCGACCGATCTATCAGAAGATGACGAACGTCAACGGCGAGTGGCTGCCGGCTTATGTCAGAATGTATGACGGCAAGCTGGTGCGCTGGCTGACACTCGAGAACGACAGGGACAGCGGCTACAAGCCGGTCGGCAAGGATCACACCGGTTCCGGCTTCGTGATCGGCGAGAATGGTTTCATCCTGACCAACAAACACGTCGCAGCCGGTTGGACGTCGGCTTATGAGGATTTCCCGTACTACAACTGGACACGCGGCTCGGTTTACGGCGTTGGCCAGCCCGAACGGCATGACACGGAGCGCAACGTCAATCTCGTCCGCTCGCTGACCGATTGGGTTCCGGAAAGCGGCGGATACATTTTCGAGTCCGGGCGTCCCAATACCATTTCCAACGGACAACGCGAGTTCTATGGGCGAAACGACCTGCTGACGGTCCAGTTCCCCGGCACCCGGATCGACGTCAACGCGACGCTGCTGCGCACTTCGATCGACGCCGATGTCGCCGAGATCAAGATCGAATCGACCCAGGGGCTGAGCAAGCTCGAGCTGGCGGACGACAACAGCGTGCAGATCGGCGAGAAGATCATCTTGCTCGGCTATCCGGGCGTCTCGCAGGAGACCATCGCCGTTCAGAAATCCAATGAAGGCGGCCAGATTCGCGAGCGCGCGGTCTATATTCCCGAGCCGACGGTCACTGAAGGCATCGTCGCCAAGATGCCGACCAAGCAGCACAAGGATCAGGGCGACGTGACCACGTTCGGCACGACCGGCGACACCTATCAGCTCGATATCTTCGCCGGCCCCGGACACAGCGGCGGGCCGGTGCTCGACGCTTCGGGCAAGGTCATCGCGCTGCTGTCGCTGGTGAGCACCACGGCGCAGCATGTTTCCTTTGCGGTTCCGGTGTCGTACGTACGCGAGTTGTTGCAGCCGCAGCGCAACGCCTCGCCCTGATTTGATTGCCGACACAGTCCGGCTGGCGTTACTCGTAGTGAATGGTTCGAATATGGTTCAAGCGTCGGCCGGCATGCAGATTGTCGGCGCCATGCGCACCGACACCGGCAAAGTTCGCACCTCCAACGAAGATTCGATTGCGTGGGTGACCCCGCGCGACGATGGCGTTGCCCAAAATCGGGGCAGCATTGCGCTGGTGGCCGACGGCATGGGCGGGCACGCCGCCGGTGAAATCGCCAGCGCGATTGCCGCCGATACCATCCGCCAGCTCTATTACGATCTCGACGGCTCGATCCCACAGGTCCTTTCCCAAGCGTTCGTGGCAGCGCATCACGCGATCCTGGATTACGCCGAGCAGCATCCCCAGTGCAAAGGCATGGGCACGACCTGCACGGTTCTTGCATTCCGCGATGGCCAGGCCTGGCTCGCCCACATTGGCGACAGCCGCGCCTATCTGTTGCGCGGCCGAACGATGACGCAGCTCAGCGAGGACCAGACTCTGGTTGCCAAGCTCGTCAGCGAAGGCACCCTGACCCAGGACGAAGCCGATCACAGCCCGATGCACAATGTGATATTGCAGGCCCTCGGAGCGAGCGCGGAAATCAAGCCGATGATCGGCGCCCACGGCGTGCCGCTGCAGCCCGGCGATGTCTGGATCCTCTGCTCCGACGGCGTCTACAACATGGTGCCCGATCAAAAGATCGCGGAAGCGGCGTCGCGGCTGCAGCCGCAGGAAGCCTGCGACACCTTGATCGAAGCCGCGCTCGAAGCCGGCGGCCAGGACAATGCCTCGCTCGGCATCTTCAGCGTCAAAGCGGCCGAAGCGGCCAAGCACGCGCTGGAGCCGAAAACCCGCCGCATCAAGATACCGATCCCGGGCTCGCGGTCATGAAGCGGATGATCGGACAATACGAGATTCGCGACCTGCTCGGCGAAGGCGGCATCGGACAAGTTCATGCCGCCTACGACACCATCCTGCAGCGTGAAGTGGCGATGAAGTCGCTGCGTCCGGAGCTGCTGAGCGACGCCAATTTCGTCGACCAATTCCGGGCCGAAGCAACCAGCCTGGCAAGAACTCAATCACCCAAACATCACCACGCTTTATTCGCTGTTCCCCGATGGCCGCAATCTCTACATGGTGATGGAGCTAGTGCGCGGCACGACGCTCGACAGCGTCCTGGAAAAGCGGAAAATCGCCCTCGATATCCGCGAATGTCTTGCCATTGTCGCGCAAGCCGCCGATGGCCTGGACTACGCGCACAGCATGGGCGTGATCCATCGCGACATCAAACCGTCGAACATGATCGTTTCGGAAAACGGCACGCTCAAGATCATGGATTTCGGCATCGCCCGGGTCCGCGGATCGCAACAACTCACCCGCAGCGGCAGCATCGTCGGCACCCTCGCTTACATGGCCCCCGAACAATTGCGCGGCGAGGAAGGCGACGACGCGTCCGATCTCTACAGCCTTGCCATCGTGCTTTACGAGATGTTGTCCGGCTCGCCGCCCTTCAATGCGGCCAGCGAATACGATCTGATGCAGGCGCAAATCAACCAGAAGCCGGATCGCCTGATCCCGAAGCTTCCCGGCCTCGACCCGAAGGTCGAGAGTGCGCTTCTCAAGGCGCTGTCGAAGAAACCGGACCAGCGATTTCCGTCGACACGGGCCTTCAGCGATGCACTCGGCGCCTCTGCGCTGCGGATGGACGCGCCGAAAATCCTGCACAACGACACGCGGCTGATCCAGGCGGTGGCGGTCCCGGTGCAGTCACAGCCGGCCGCGAAATCGCGCAGCTTCAGTATCACGCTGCCGAATCTGGACTTCAGCTTTCTGAACGATCTGCCGTCTGACCTGCGCGCGGCGATTTACGGCGGCGGTGCCGCACTGATCGTCGCGCTCTTCGTCGTCGGCTTTCTGCTGTTTCCGTCGTCAAAGACACCGCCGCCGGCGGCCGTCGCAAAACCGCCCGCGCAACCTGCGGCCGTTGCGGTCCAGACACCTTCAGTACCAGCGGCCAAGCCGGCCGCGATCGCGCCGCAGGTTCCGCAATTGGCAAAGCCGCCGATCACCGCAGCGCCGGTCGATACCGGCCCCGCGCTCGATCCCTCAAAGCTTCCGCCTGCAATTGCGGATCTTGTGAACGCCGCGAACCGCGGCGATCCCGCCGCTCAAAATCAGCTGGGCGTGAAATACGCAATGGGCGAAGACCCGATTCCGAGAAACGACGTCAGAGCGGTCGACCTGTACCGGCAAGCCGCCAACCAGGGCTTCGCCCGGGCACAGACCAATCTCGGCGACATGTATCTCTACGGCCGCGGCGGACTTCCGCAGAGCTATAGCGACGCGCTGTCATGGTACCTGAAAGGTGCGCAGCAGGACTGGCCCGACGCGCAGTTTCGGCTCGGCTACATGTATGAAAAAGGCCTCGGCACGGACAAGGACGTTCAACACGCCGTCCAGCTTTATCGCAGCGCCGCCGAACACGGCTATCCCGAGGCGCAGAATCTGCTCGGAATTCTCTACGCGACCGGCGGCGACGGCCTGACGGAAGACGATAAACAGGCCATCGCCTGGTATCAGAAGGCGGCCGACCAGGGATTTGCCAAGGCGCAAAAGAATCTCGGCGACATGTATTTCTTCGGCCGCGGCGTCGACAGGGATTTCAAGCAGGCCTTTGACTGGTACACCAAGGCGGCTGACCAGAATTTCGCCGAAGCTCAGTTCCGGCTTGGCTTCATGTACGAGAAAGGCCTTGGCACCAAGCAAAGCAATGACGATGCCGCGGCTCAGTACAAAAAGGCCGCAAGCAACGGCAACGTCGATGCGCAACGCGCGCTCGATCGTCTGGCCAGCAGCAAATAACAGTTCTGAAGTTCAGCGCGACGGCGAAAACGACGGCGTGTCGTTAGCGGCGCGGTTCGACGGCGGCGGCGACGACTGCGGACCCGGGTCCGACGAGCGTGCCGTCGACGATCCGCCTCCATTCGAGGTCTGACGGGTGCCGCCATTGGCAGCCGGCAACTCATCCTGGGTTGCGTCTTTTTCTTTCGCCGGGGAGTTGTCGCGCGACAAATCCTTGTCGTCCGAATGGCTCCGCGTGTGATGGCTGCTGCCGCCGCCCCGATTACCGCCGCCGTTGTGCTGCAGCGCACCACGGATAATGGAATCGATGTTTGGAAACTGAGCGGAGGCTTCGGTCGGCGCTAGAATTAGTGCGCCGCCGGTCAGCGTCAAAGCTGCCGCCAATGCTTTGCCAATTCCACGCATGTTAATCTCCTAAGCGGAACCAGCTTGCGGTTCCGGCTCTGTTCAAATTCTGCCCGAGGAATCGCTTTTTAGCAATCAAACCCGGCGGGCCGTTGGAGTGCGTCACGCCAAGGCATTGACAGAAAAAGCAATCAGCCGGAATCTTCTCCGCACGGCGAGGGTCGAGTTTACAGGTAGTCGCGGATCAGGGCGCCGCAACGGCCAAGCCAGGTCGTGTCCAAAAATTAACACGACGGGCCGTTGTACATCCCCGATCGGCACTCGACATCAGAAAGTGCTATAGGGTCCGAGGGACGCTAAAGCCTGTGCTGGGGGCGGCCTCCGACTGCCAGCCGGAGATTCGAGGGCCGGAATGTTTGATTTCCGGCAGCACTGGTACTGATGCCAAAGATCAGCATTTCCTATCGGCGCGCCGATTCCGAAGCGATGACCGGACGCATCTTCGACCGTCTCATTGTCCATTACGGCAAGGAAGCGATCTTTCGGGACATCGACGACATTCCCGCGGGCATAGATTTCCGCGTTCACATCAACGAGGTCTTGCGCTCCACCCATATTCTGCTCGCGATCGTGGGACCGGCCTGGCTCGGCGCGATATCGGGCGGCAACGAGCGTATTCAGGAAGAATCCGATCCGGTCCGGGTGGAAGTCGAGACGGCGCTGCGGCGCCGCGTGCCGGTCATTCCCGTGCTGATCGGCCCTACCCGGATGCCGAGCGCAGACCAGTTGCCGCCGAGCTTGAAGGACTTCGCGTTCCGTAACGCGGTCAAGATCGATACCGGCCAGGACTTCGACTACCACATGGACCGCCTCATCAAGGCGATGGACGGGATCCTTAATCTGGCGCCAAAGCCGCCGCCAAGCCGCGAAACCAGGGTGCCGCGGCCGCCGACGGCGGAACGCCAGGCCGCCGCTGCTCTGGCCGATGCGCCACGCCGGAGCGACACCGGAAGCCGCGCGGCGGCACAGCCTGCCGCCGCAGGAGCAGAATCCACCGGCGGCGGCAAGCCGTTCTCGCTCACGTCGTCGCTGCCAGCCGACTGGCGCGGCCAGCTGTGGCCGGACAATCGTCAGGCCCGCATCATGCGGCTGTCGATCGGCGGGGCCGCACTGGCCGCGCTGCTGGTCGCCGCTGTCTTCGCCTTCTCGGGCGGCTCGGGCGGTTCGGGCGCGCGGCTACTGACCCTGAGCGGACATTCGGGCGCGGTCACCGCGCTTGCTTTCGCGCCCGGCGGCCGAACCCTGGTCTCCGGCAGCACCGACAAATCGCTCAAGATTTGGGACGCGAACTCCGGCCAGATTCTCAAGACCCTGATCGGCGATACCGACACGGTTTCGTCGGTCGCATATTTGCCGAGCGGCAAGCGGATCATCTCCGGCAGTTTCGATCGAAGCGTCATTATCTGGGATGCCGATACCGGCGAGGCGATCCGCACGCTGCGCTCCGAGCAGACCTATTCGTGGGAAGTGCCGCCGGCAGTCTGGGCCGTCGCGGTGTCGCCCGACGGCACCCGGATCGTTTCGGGCAGCGCCAACTCCAACATCAAGGTCTGGAGCGCAGCCACCGGCGAGCTGCTGCGCGTTCTGCGCGCGCATTCCGACGCCGTCACCTCGATTGCGTATTTTCCCAATGGCAAACTGGCGGTCTCGGGCAGCAAGGACGGAACGGTAAGACTTTGGGACGCCGACACCTGGCAGATCCAGCAGGTCTTCACCAATCAGGGCGGCGCGGTTTTTTCAGTGGCGGTCGCGCCGGACGGCAAGCGCATCGCCGCGAGCGGCAACGGCAATTCAGTCTCGATCTGGAACGTTGCCACCGGCCAGCAGGCCCGCACGCTGACCTCGGAATCCGGCATGCTGGATGCTCTGCAGTTTTCCAGCGACAGCAAGCGCCTTGTCGCCGGCGGCAGCAACAACACGATCGTGGTATGGAACGCCGAAAGCGGTCAGTTCCTGCACACGCTGACCGGCCATTCCGGAGCGGTGCGTTCGCTCGCCGTCTCACCTGACGGCCGCCGCCTCGCCTCGGGCAGCGACGACAGGACGATCGGCATCTGGTCGGAAAACTAGATCACGAAGCAACCGCCTGCTGCACGTCCGCTGCAAATATTCTTTGCAGCATTTGCCGTTCGATCGGCTTTTGCAAAACCGGAATTTCCTGAAAACGGCTGTCGACACTGTCGGAATCGTAGCCGGTGACGAAGATAAAGGGCACGCTGCGTGCCGTTAGAATCTCAGCCACCCGGTAGACCGAGCCGTCGCCGAGATTGATGTCGAGGATAGCGGCGTCGAAATGCCCGTCCTTGGCGGCCGACAGCGCCTCGGACGCCGTGCAAACCGGGCCGGTGACCCGGAAGCCGAGTTCACTCAGGCATTCCTGGATCATGATGCCGACCAGCGCTTCGTCCTCGACCAGAAGCACGCGCGGCCGCTCGCGCCCGTTCAGCGCGATGATCGGGCCGACGTTCTTGCCGTCGACGCGCGCCGCCTCGCGATCCATGCGCCCCAGCCGCTCGGCCAGCGGAATCAATATTTCGCAATGCAGCCCTTTGGGGTTCCAGTCGAAATGGGCCTGCCCTCCGAGCTGCTGCTCGATGCTGGCGCGAATGACCTTGAGGCCGAAACTGCGTGAAGCAGGCGATTTGATGCGCGGACCGCCGTCTTCAATCCAGCTCAGTGCCAATGCATCGGACTGCATCTGCCATGTCAGGCTGAGCGTGCCCTTCAGCGACGAAAGTGCGCCGTGTTTGGCGGCATTGGTGGCGAGCTCGTGCAGCGCCAGCGCGATGCCCTGCGCGGTCCCCGGCAGCAGCGAGATATTCGTGCCGCTGATCTTGATCTTGTCGCCGGCGCGGTAAGGCGCCAGTTCGTCCGCAACCAGCGTGCCAAGGTCGGCGCCGCGCCAGCGCGATTCCGAGAGCAGCGTATGGGCGCGCGCCAGGGCCTTGATCCGGCCTTCCACCGTCTGCACGTAGTCGTCGACGCTTTTGGCGCGCGTCAGCCGGATAATTGACTGGATGACGGCAAGCGCATTGCGCGCCCGGTGATCGACCTCCCGCGCCAGAAGACCTTGCCTTTCCTCGGTCTCCTTCCGCTCGGTAATGTCGATCGTGACGCCGCTGATGCGGGCGACCCGGCCGCCCGGATCCATGGTCGCGGCGGCCGTTCCGGTGCACCACCGCACCTCGCCGTTTGGCCTGCGGACGCGAAAAACATTCTGCTGGGTGCGTTCGCCGGTTGCCATGCGCTGAACGAGTTCGCGCAGCGGCTGCACGTCCTCGGGATGAATGAGGGCGCGAATATTGTCCGCCGAGACCTTGAAGGTTTCCCGATCGACGCCGAAAATCCGGTACTGTCCCTCGTCCCAGCGCCATTCGTCGGTCTCGGGGTCCCAATCCCACGAACCCATTTGTCCTGCGGCCAGCGCGAGGCTCCTGCCCTGCTCGCTTTGCAGCAAGCGCGCATTGGAAGCCTCGAGTTCGGCGGTCCGGTCGGACACACGGCGCTCCAGTTCGGCGTTCAGCCGCTCAAGATCCCGAGTCTTGCGATAAAGCTCGGCAAAAACCTTGACCTTGGCGCGCAGCACCTCGGGGATCACGGGCACCGGCACGTAATCAACCGCGCCCATTTCATAGCCGCGAAGGCTGTCGGCGTCCGTCACCTGGATCGCCGAAATGAAGATGATCGCCGTTCGCTGAAATCGCGGATGATCGCGGATCATCGCCGCGAGCTGAAAGCCGTCGAGTTCCGGCATGCAGACGTCGATCAGGACGACTGCAATTTCATTCTTGAGCAGGAACTCGAGCGCCTCGCGGGCCGACGCGGCCTTGATCACGTTTTCGCCGAGGCTGCGGAGTATTTCCTCGGTGGCGAGCAGCTTTCCGGGTTGATCGTCAACAACCAGGACGTTGACTTGATCGCTCATGTGCATTGCCCTAGCGGTGCAGCCACATGCGCAGCGCCGCCAGCAACTGCTCAGTGTTGACCGGTTTGGCCAGATAATCGGACGCGCCCGCTTCCAGGCACTTCTCGCGATCTCCCTTCATCGCCTTTGCGGTGAGCGCGATGATCGGCAGCCGCCGGTACGCCGGCTTGCCGCGAATCTTTTCGGTCGTCTGATAACCATCCATTTCCGGCATCATGATGTCCATGAGCACGATCGCGAGATCCGGCGTCTGCTCGATCAGTTCGATCGCCTCGTTGCCCGTGGTCGCCGTCAGCACCTTCATGCCGCGGCGTTCCAGCACGCTCGACAGCGCAAAGATGTTGCGCGAGTCGTCGTCGACCAGAAGCACGGTGCGCCCGACCAGGTCCTCATCGGAACTGTTGAGCTTCTCCAGCATGGTCTGCTTCTCGGCCGGAAGGTCGGCGATGACGCGGTGCAGGAACAATGCAGTTTCGTCGAGCAGCCGCTCCGGCGACTCGACGCCTTTGACCACGATGCTGCGCGCCATGGTGTGGAGCTGGGCGTCTTCCTCGGCCGACAGTTCCCGGCCGGTAAATACGACGACCGGCACGTCGGCCAGCGTGCTTTCGGAGCGCATCCGCTCCAGCACCTCGAAGCCCGACATGTCGGGCAAGCGCAGATCGAGCACGACACAGTCGCAGACCTGGCCGCGCATCGTTTCCAGCGCTTCGTCGCCGGTGCCGGCATTGACGATTTCGATGTCGTCGTGGCCGAGCAGCTCGCGGATGCTCATCTGCTCGGCCTTGCTGTCCTCTACCACCAGCAGACGCTTGCGCCGCGGCTGGGCGAACTCCTTGATCTTCGACAACGCATCGGCAATCCCTTCCCGCGTCGTCGGCTTGGTGACGAACGAGAATGCGCCGCGCGCCAGGCCATGCTGGCGATCCTCGTCGAGGGTGACCATCTGCACCGGAATGTGCCGGGTCAGCGAGTTGTGCTTGAGCTGGCTCAGCACGTTCCAGCCCAGCATGTCGGGCAGAAACACATCGAGCGAAACAGCGGTCGGCTGATATTGCTTGGCGAGGTTCAGGGCGTCCTCGCCACGCATCGCCAGGATCGCCTTGAAGCCCTTGTCGCGGGCAAGGTCGATCAGGATACGGGCATAGTGCGGATCGTCTTCGACGATCAGCAGAATGTTGTCGCCCGGCTGGATATCCATCCGGTCGTCCGGGATCGGCTCGACCGTGCGCTCCGTGGCGATGTGCAGGCCGGCGCGCTGCGCCGGTTGCACGGCCGGCGCCGCAGACGAGTGCACCGACGCGGTGGGTCCGACATACTTGATCGGCAGATAAAGCGTGAAGGTCGAACCGGTACCAGTCGCGCTGCGCAGGTGGATTTCGCCGCCGAGCAGGCTGGCAAGCTCGCGGCTGATGGCGAGACCGAGACCGGTGCCGCCGTATTTGCGGCTGGTCGACGCGTCGGCCTGCTGGAACGCCTCGAAGATGATCTTCTGCTTCTCCAGCGGGATACCGATGCCGGTATCCGTGACTTCGAAGGCGACGACGGTCGGCGTCTGGCTGAGCACAGGATGCTCCGCACTCCATCCGCCGGTGGCCGCACTGACCGTAAGGCGGACGCCGCCCTGTGCCGTGAACTTGAATGCGTTGGACAACAGGTTCTTGAGCACCTGCTGCAGACGCTTGGTGTCGGTGGTGATGGTGCGTCCGAGGCTTGGATCGACATTGACGTCGAAGTCGAGCTGCCGGTTTTCCGCCTCGTGCCGGAACGGCCGTGCAATCATGTCGACGAGATTGGAGAAGAACACTTCCTGGGCGTCGACGGTGACGGTGCCGGACTCGATCTTCGACAGGTCGAGAATATCGCTGATCAGGTTGAGAAGATCGGTGCCGGCGCCGTGAATGGTGCGCGCGAATTCGACCTGCTTGCCGGTGAGATTGCCCTCCGGGTTCTCGGTGAGCTGCTGGCCGAGAATGAGGATCGAGTTGAGCGGCGTCCGCAGCTCGTGCGACATGTTGGCAAGGAATTCCGACTTGTATTTCGACGTCAGCGCGAGTTCGGTCGCCTTCTCTTCCAGCGCGCGGCGGGCCTGTTCGATTTCCTGGTTCTTGCGCTCGACTTCGACGTTGCGCTCGGCGAGCTGCTGCGCCTTCTGCTCGAGCTGCTCGTTGGTCTGCTGCAATTCCTTCTGCTGCGCCTGCAACTCGCCGGCGAGCTGTTGCGACTGCTTGAGCAGGCCTTCGGTCTGCATCGTGGCTTCGATCGAGTTGAGCACGATGCCGATCGAGGTGGTGAGTTGCTCGAGGAACATGGATTGCAGGGCGGTAAATTCGTGAATGGAGGCGAGCTCCATCACCGCCTTCACCTGATTTTCGAACAGCACCGGCAGCACGATGACGTTCTTCGGCGGCGCCTTGAACAACGCGGACGCGATCGGCACCGTGGTTTCCGGCATCTCGGTGATCAGCATACGGCGCTTGTCGACCGCGGACTGGCCGATCAGCCCTTCACCCGGCCGCAACACCCGCGGATGACCGTCGATGCCATCGTCGGCATACGCCGCCAGCAGGTTGAGGCCCTGAATCTCGTCACTGTTGCCGTCACTGTCGATCTGGTAAATGACGCCCTGGTGGGCGTTAACCAGCGGCGTCAGTTCCGACAACAGCAGGCGGCCGACCGTCGTCAGATCGCGCTGGCCCTGCAACATATTGGTGAACTTGGCGAGATTGGTCTTGAGCCAGTCCTGCTCGGTATTGCGGTCGGTGGTGAGCCGCAAGTTGTCGATCATCGTATTGATGTTGTCTTTGAGCTCGGCCACTTCGCCGCGCGCATCGACCTGAATTGATCGCGTCAGGTCGCCCTTGGTCACCGCGGTTGCCACCTCGGCGATGGCGCGGACCTGCGTGGTCAGGTTGGCGGCCAGCAGGTTGACGTTACCGGTCAAGTCTTTCCAGGTACCGGCGGCACCCGGCACGTTGGCCTGGCCGCCGAGCCGGCCTTCGACGCCGACCTCGCGCGCCACCGTCGTCACCTGATCGGCGAAGGTCGCAAGCGTATCGGTCATGTTGTTGATGGTTTCGGCGAGCGCGGCGACCTCGCCTTTCGATTTCACGGTGAGGTTCTGCTTAAGGTCGCCGTTGGCGACCGCGGTCACCACCTTCACGATGCCGCGCACCTGTTCGGTCAGGTTTGCGGCCATGACGTTCACGGTATCGGTCAAATCCTTCCAGGTGCCGGCGACGCCCGGCACCACCGCCTGGCCGCCGAGCAGGCCTTCGGTACCGACTTCACGCGCGACGCGCGTCACTTCCGAGGCAAAGCCGTTGAGCTGATCGACCATGGTATTGATGGTGTTCTTCAGCTCGAGAATTTCGCCCTTCACGTCCACGGTGATCTTGCGGCTCAGGTCGCCGCGCGCCACGGCGGTGGTGACCTCGGCGATGTTACGCACCTGTGTGGTCAGGTTCGCGGCCAGCAGGTTGACGTTGTCGGTCAGGTCCTTCCAGGTGCCGGCGACGCCCGGCACCACCGCCTGGCCGCCGAGCCGGCCGTCGGCGCCGACCTCGCGCGCCACGCGCGTCACTTCGGCGGCGAACGAGCGCAACTGCTCGACCATGGTGTTGAGCGTGTCCTTCAGCAGCAGCATTTCGCCGCGCACGTCCACCGTGATCTTTTTCGAAAGGTCGCCGCTGGCGATGGCGGTGGCGACCTCGGCGATGTTGCGGACCTGCGCCGTCAGGTTCGACGCCATGAAGTTGACGTTGTCGGTCAGGTCCTTCCAGGTGCCGGCGACGCCGGGGACTTGCGCCTGGCCGCCGAGCTTGCCTTCGGTGCCGACTTCGCGGGCGACACGCGTCACTTCCGAAGCGAAGGCATTGAGCTGGTCGGCCATCGTGTTGATGGTGTTCTTCAGCTCGAGGATTTCGCCTTTCACGTCCACCGTGATCTTGCGGCTCAAGTCGCCGCGCGCCACGGCCGTCGTCACTTCGGCGATGTTGCGGACCTGCGCGGTCAGGTTGCCGGCCATCGAATTGACCGAGTCGGTCAAATCCTTCCAGGTGCCGGCGACGCCCGGCACGTTGGCCTGGCCGCCGAGGCGGCCTTCGGTGCCGACCTCGCGCGCCACGCGCGTCACCTCGCCGGCGAAGCGGTTGAGCTGATCCACCATGGTGTTCAGCGTTTCCTTCAACTGAAGGATTTCGCCGCGCACGTCGACGGTGATCTTGCGGCTTAAGTCGCCGCCGGCGATGGCGGTGGCGACTTCGGCGATGTTGCGGACCTGGCCGGTGAGGTTCGAGGCCATCGAATTCACCGAGTCGGTCAAATCCTTCCAGGTGCCGCCGACGCCCGGCACGTTGGCCTGGCCGCCGAGCTTGCCTTCGGTGCCGACCTCGCGCGCCACGCGGGTCACTTCGGCCGCGAACGCATTGAGCTGGTCCACCATCGTGTTGAGCGTGTCTTTCAGCTCGAGAATTTCGCCGCGCACGTCCACCGTGATCTTGCGGCTCAAGTCGCCGCGGGCCACGGCGGTGGCGACTTCGGCGATATTGCGGACCTGGCCGGTGAGGTTCGAGGCCATCGAGTTCACCGAGTCGGTCAAGTCCTTCCAGGTGCCGGCGACGCCGCGCACCATGGCCTGACCGCCGAGCTTGCCTTCGGTGCCGACCTCGCGCGCCACGCGCGTCACTTCGCCGGCGAACGCGTTGAGCTGGTCCACCATGGTATTGATGGTGTCCTTCAGCTCGGCGATTTCGCCGCGCACGTCCACCGTGATCTTCTTCGACAAGTCGCCGTTGGCGATCGCGGTCGACACTTCCGCGATGTTACGAACCTGCGCGGTGAGGTTCGAGGCCATCGAGTTCACCGAGTCGGTCAAATCCTTCCAGGTGCCGGCGACGCCAAGCACGTTGGCCTGGCCGCCGAGCCTGCCTTCGGTGCCGACCTCGCGCGCCACGCGCGTCACTTCGCCGGCGAACGCATTGAGCTGGTCCACCATCGTGTTGATGGTTTCTTTCAGCTGCAAAATCTCGCCGCTGACATTCACCGTGATCTTCTTCGACAGGTCGCCGCCGGCGATGGCGGTGGCCACGTCGGCGATATTGCGGACCTGCGCCGTCAGGTTGCCGGCCATGAAGTTGACGTTGTCGGTCAGGTCCTTCCAGGTGCCGGCGACGCCCGGCACCTGTGCCTGGCCGCCAAGCTTGCCCTCGGTGCCGACCTCGCGCGCCACGCGCGTCACTTCCGAGGCAAAGCCGTTGAGCTGGTCCACCATCGTATTGATGGTGTCTTTCAGTTCGAGGATTTCGCCGCGCACGTCGACCGTGATCTTGCGCGACAGGTCGCCGCGCGCCACGGCGGTAGTGACGTGCGCGATGTTGCGCACCTGGTCGGTGAGGTTGCCGCACATGGCGTTCACCGAGTCGGTCAGATCCTTCCAGGTGCCGGCGACGCCCGGCACGATGGCCTGGCCGCCGAGCTTGCCGTCGGTGCCGACCTCGCGCGCCACGCGCGTCACTTCCGACGCGAATGAGCGAAGCTGATCGACCATCGTGTTGATGGCTTCCTTGAGCTGCAGGATCTCGCCGCGCACGTCGACGGTGATCTTCTTCGACAAGTCGCCATTGGCCACGGCGATAGTCACTTCGGCGATGTTGCGGACCTGCGCGGTGAGGTTCGACGCCATCGAGTTCACGCTCTCGGTGAGGTCCTTCCACACGCCGGTCACCTCGATCACCTGCGCCTGGCCGCCGAGCTTGCCCTCGGTGCCGACCTCGCGCGCCACGCGGGTCACTTCGGAGGTGAACACATTGAGCTGCTTGATCATCGTATTGACGATCTCGGCTGACCGCAGGAATTCGCCCTTCAGCGGACGGCCGTCGACGTCGAGCGCGACGGTGCGCAGCAGGTCGCCCTGCGCCACCGCGGCAATGGCGCGGGTCACTTCCGTGGTCGGCCACAGCAGATCGTCGATCAGCGAATTGACGGAGGTTTCCATCTCGGCCCAGGCGCCGTCGGACTGGCCGAAACGCACCCGCTGGCGGGTCTTGCCCTCTTTGCCGACGACCTGACCGACGCGCTCGAGCTGGCTCGCTATGCGCTCGTTGTTGGCGACGATTTCATTAAAGGTATCGGCGATCTTGCCGATGATGCCGACACGGTCGCCCGCCATGCGCACCGAAAAGTCGCCGACCCGCATGGCCTGCAGCGCGTGCAGCAGTTCTGTCAGCCCGTTGGCATCGCTGGCGCTGCCGTTAAGGCCGAACTCGGCTGGCTGGGACGGTAACTCGGCGTGGGTGGAACCATTGGCGGAGGCAGGATCAGGCAATTCGGCAGGCATAGACATCTCCGGGACCCGCGGGCGGCGGGCATGGCGCGAACTTCAAGCAAGGAAGATCAAGCGTACGGAGCCGGAAAAAGCCCAAGGCGCTAAAGCGTGCCTGGGCTCGATACGGACCACGGGCCGCGAGTGCGGCCCACCGGAGCAGATATGCCGACGTGGAAATCCCCCTCACAGCCTCACCTTCTTTACCATGACGCCAAACGCCGCCAAATGACTATAGTTCCAGTCAAATCGAGGCTTAGGCAAAAAAATTGTTAAAAACCGGCTGCGCTGTGGAAGGTCAGGAACAAGCCCCGGGATCGCGAGTTGGCCCTATGTCAAATGACATGCGGGACGTGGGGAATGTCTCCAAGAGAAGTTGCGGCGAGTTATCGCCTCTATGCCGCTTATTGTTTCGAGGCAGCCCGGGTGACTGTAGACCCCGGCCGGAGGCTTGCGCTCCTCAACATGGCGCAAGCCTGGACTGACCTTGCGGATGCCACCCAGAAATCCAGGGATAAAAATGACCTGGACAGGAATGACCCGCACGATGACTTGCCGGGAGCGGCATTACGGGCCCACCTGACGCGGGCAGACTCCATCAACGCGCCGAAATCGCCCCGCCGTGGATGAGGTCATGAATCGCGCCGAGCTTGGCGATGATGGCCGACGACAGCACGAAGGGATAGACGTCCGGCTGGCCCATGGTCCGGTTGAGCGAATTGAGCGCGTTGCTGAGCGGAATCCAGGTCTCCACCAACGTCGTGACATCCCGTGCGCGATACGGCTGGAAGTCGACCTCGGCTTCGAATTCCCCCTCCCTGGCCAGCGGCGGATCGACGTACAGGCCGAACGCCCGCGCCATCTCCAGTGTATCGACGATGTGCAGGTAGTGCGCCCAGGTTTCCGCAAAGTCCTCCCATGGATGTGAGGTGGCGTACGCGCTGACAAAATGATCCTGCCAATTGGCCGGAGCGCCTTCGGCATAGTGACGTTGCAACGCCTGCCCGTAGTCCTGACGTTCATCGCCAAAAATCTGCCGGCAGGCCTCAAGCTGGTCTCCATCGCGCACCAGGACGTCCCAGAAATAATGTCCGACCTCGTGGCGGAAGTGACCGAGCAGCGTGCGATACGGCTCGTGCATCTGCGCGCGCCGCTTTTCGCGCTCGGCATCGTCAGCCTCTTCGAGCGCCACGGTGATCAGGCCTTGATCGTGCCCGGTCATGACTGCCGGCGCGCCAACCGGAGGACTGGCCAGAAAGTCGAACATCAGGCGCTCGCGTTTATCGGGTTCCTGATCTTCGCGCCCGTCGAGCGGGAGTTTGAGTTTCAGCAGGGCATAGAACAGACGATGCTTGGAATCTTCGATCTTGCGCCAGGCTGTCACGTTACTTTCGATCGACGTGTCGGGAACGGTGTGATTATGCCGGCAAGCCAGACAATAGATGTCCGGCAAATCCGCCTCGACCAGCCAGTTGCAGACATTGAATTGCGCGTTGGCGCAAAAGCGGAACAGCTCCTTCGCCGAGCGGACACGCCAGTAGTCGCCGACCGGCTCCAGTGCAGCCAGCGTCTCGGCATTTGAAATATAGCCCAGGCGGCGGCCGCACTTTTCACATTTGTGATTTTCAAAATACAGCAACTGCCCGCAATACTGGCACTTGAAGAGCTTCATCGATTTGTCTTCCCAGCCAGCATCAATCCGCTAAAAGCGGCCACCAAAAAATAAGCCGAAAAATTCCATAAAAAAGTCCCCCGGCAAAATAACCGGGGGACCTTTAGATGCATTCGATTAATGCGGCTAACGCTGTCCCTGTTGACCGCCTTGCCCGCCGCCCTGCTGGCCGCCGCCTTGCTGACCACCCTGCCGGCCCGGCTGCTGATTCTGCTGACCCGGTTGCTGACCAGGTTTCTGTTGCTGGCCACCTTGCTGACCGCCTTGGTGCTGACCGCCCTGCTGGCCGGGGCGCTGGTTTTCGTTACCCATTAGGAACTTCTCCTGGAGCGGGATCATCCCGCATCAGGCAAACGGCGCCGTAAAATCATTGTTCCAAAAGTTCCGTTGAGTACGCGACGATCGGTACCAACGGATTATCAATGACTGACCAAAATCATCGAAATTGCTGGAACATATGTAATGATCATGAGCCCGATGAAATTGATGATCAAAAACGGCAGCACGCCCAGATAAATCCGGCTCAGCGGCGCATTGAAGATCGCCTGCGACGAGAACAGATTGAGCCCGAATGGCGGCGTATACATGCCGAGGCTGAGATTGACCGCCACGATGATGCCGAAATGAATCGGATTGACGCCGGCCGCACGCACGATCGGCAGCAGCAGCGGCGTCAGTATCAATATTGCGGCCGGCGGCTCCAGGAAACTTCCGGCCAGCAGCAAGCCGATATTGAGAATGAGCAGCAGCTCCCAGCGCGCCAGATGCATGTCCTGGATCGCGGTCACGATCTGCTGCGGGATGCCGCTGGTGGTGAGCAGCCACGAATAAATGCCGGCCGATGTCACGATCAGCAGGATCTGCGAAATCAGGAACGCCGACGACATCAGGATCCGCCACAAGCCGGCAAGATCGACCTCGCGGTGAATGAACAAGGTGATGACCAGCGAGTACACCACCGCGACCCCGGCCGCTTCTGTCGGGGTAAACACGCCGCCGTATATGCCGCCGAAGATCACCGCCAGCGAACCGATCGACCAGCTCGCATCCTTGGTGGTTTTCCAGATCGTTTCCCAGCGCGCGGGGTTGCCGAGCGGCACGTTCTTGACCCGCGCGTAGGCAATCACATAGATGGCGTCGATGAGGCCGATCAAAAGGCTCGGCAGGATGCCGGCGGTAAACAGCATCACCGCGGATTGTTCGGCGGAGATCGCATAAAGGATCATCGCGATCGACGGCGGAATGACGACGGCGATAGCGCCTGACGAAGCAATCAGCCCGACCGAGAAGCGTTCGTTGTATCCGCCCTCCAGCAGCGACGGATAGATCATGCGGCCCATCGCGACCACCGTACCGACGGCGGTATGCGACATCGCGCCGAACAATTCCGACGCCGCCACCGTGGTCACGGCCATCGAGCCGCGCACGCCGCCGACGAGCGCCATCACAAACGCGATGACGCGCCGGGCGATACCGCCTTGCGCCATGATCTCGCCGGCGAGCACGAAAAACGGCACCGCCAGCAGCGGGAAATTGTCGAGGCTGCCGAACATGTAAGTCTGGATTGCCTCGGTCGGCACATCGGCGACGGTCAGCACCGCGACGATCGCCGTCACCAGCAGGATGAGAAAAATCGGAAAGCCGATGATGAGCAGGAGGATCGGCACGCCGAAAAAGACGAAATAGGCCATCGCGGCTGCCCTGCCTAATGCTGCGGTGTGTCGGCGCCGCTGCCGGGCGGCCGGCGCTGCATCAGCCGCACCGCGACCAGAAGCGCCATCAGCGAATAGCCGATCGGGATCATCGCCTGCGGAATGACCAGCGGAAAGTTCGCCGCCTGGCTGCGCTCGTCGAAGTCAGCCAGTTGGGAGATGACCGGCCAGGCGAAAGCCGTCACCGCGCCGGCCGTTGCGATCATGATGAGTTCGGACAACAGGGCCAGGAAATCGCGAACCTTGGGCGGCAGCATGCCGACCACGACGTCCATGCGGATTTGCCGGCCTTCCCAGGCGACCGCGCAACAGCCGGTAAACACGCAACCGACCATCAGGAACAGCATGATCTCTTCCGCCCACGGGATCGACACGGCGAAAAAATACCGGCCGATGATGTTGGCGAAATTGATCGCCACGCTGCCCATCAGGCAAATGCCCGCAACCGCGCGGGTAAGCGACAAGAGCCAACGCACGCCTGTGGTAATCGCTTCCATTATGGCCGGCCCTGCTGAGTTGCGGTCATAGGGCGTTCTAGATCACTGACCCGGAGCTTGCCGCGAGCGTTTCGCCGCAGCCGCCGCCCGGCGTGAATACGCTGTCGCCGCCGGCGTGCCCCTGCGCTCGCTTCATCGCCGCGGGCGACAATCGTCGGCCTGCCCCAAAGCGCATAATTCCCCTCCCGTTTGGCGCGGCTACCGGCAGGATCGCGCGGCCAAACCCAAATTCCCGGCTGTGTCTTGATATTGGAAATTGCGGTTATGACCGCAGCCGAGCCCCCATCGGCCGCAAGCGTAAATGATCGCCGGTAACCGGACAACGCCAAAATCCTTCGCCGGACGGACGCCGTTCCTGACGGCATTGGCTACTTTATGGGCAGCACTCAACTGCTGGCGGCCCCGCCAGACCTGAGGTCAGCGCGTGCGGGCCGCCGCCGCGGTCACCACTTTGTAGGCCTCGTACAGTTGCGGCTTGGTCTTTGCGATGTTCTCGCCGACGCCTTCGAGCATTTGCATCATCGCCGCCTGGTCGTCCTTCGGCAGGCTGATCAATTCGCCGCCACTGTCGACCCAGGCCTTGCGCGCCTTCTGCCAAAGCCCGGCGGCGTAGGGATTGATCGCCACCAATTCCGCGGCGCCGGCGCGGTCGATGATGTCCTGCAAATCCTTCGGCAAGGCGTCGAACCACTTCTTGCTGACTTCGATGATCAGGAAAATCGGCGGCTGGTTGATTTCCGTGACGTATTTCGCCGCGTCCTGGAAATGCATGGCGTTGAAAACGGTAATGCCGGAAATCGCGCCGTCGATAGCGCCCTGTTGCAGCGCCGGCAGGACGTCGCCGGTGCTCATGGCGATCGGCGTGGCGCCGAGCCGCTCGAAAGCCGCGGTCTGGAATTTCGAGGCGAACACCCGGACTTTCTTGCCCTTGAGATCGGCCAGCGTCCGGAGCGGGGTTCGCGACGAAAGGACGGACGGCAGCGCCATGTAGAGGCCGATGCCGTGCAGGCCCTTGTCGGCGCCAAGGCCCAGCATCATCTTCATCACCTCGGGCTGCGCGAGAAGCCGCTGGCCGTGGTCAAGCGAATCCAGCATGCCCGGCGTGGCCAGCACTTCGAAGCGCTCGTCGATGCCGACGTAGAACTCCGGCGGGAAAATCCCGCACTCGATCGAGCCGAATTGCAGCCCCTCGATTTCGCGCGGAATGGAACCGAGCTTGCTGGCGGAATAGATCTCGACCTTGAGACGGCCGCCGGATTCCTTCTCGACGATCTGGGCAAAGCCGCGGGTGAACTCCTCAGGCGTGTCGTTCACCGTCGGTGTGCCGACCTTGATGACATAGGTCTTGTCGTCGGCGTGTGCGACACCAAGCGTCAGTGCCGCAACGGCGACGACAATGGCGGCAAGTATCGGCCGCGCGCCGCCTTCCCCTCTTTCGAAACGCATCCTCAGTCCCCCTATTTTAGGCGCTGCGCGCCGGCAACCATCACCTGATAGGCGGCCTGGAGCGCAGGTTTTGTTTTCGCGACCTCCTCGGCGCCGCTGGCCAAGGTCTTGAGCATCGATGCGTGCTCGTCCGGCGGCAGCCGGATCAACTCTCCGCCATTGTCGGTCCAGGTCTTGTTGGCGCGGGCAATGATATCCACCGTTTCCGGATTGACCTGAACATTGGCCTTTGCCGCATCGTCATCGACGATCTTCTGCAAATCCGGTGGCAGTGAATCGTACCATTTCTTGCTGACAGTCGCGATTCCAAAAGCCACCGGCTGACCAATGTCAGTCACGTATTTTGCGGCGTCCTGATAATGCATGGCCGAGTAGATGACGGTGCCGGCGACGGCGCCATCGATTGCGCCCTGCTGCAACGCCGGCAGCACGTCGCCAAGCGACATCGCCACCGGAGTGAGCCCAAGCCGCTGAAAGCCCTCCAATTGCAACTGCGAGCCGAAAATCCGGATCTTCTTGCCCTTGAGATCGTCGAGACGGCGGATAGCAGCCTTTGAGATCATCTGCGAGGGCTGCGAGGTGAACAACGCAATACCATGCAGGCCCTTGTCCGCGCCGAGGCCGAGGATCAGTTTGCGCACATCCGGGTCGCCGGTGAGACGCTGCGCCTGCGCGAGACCGTCAGTCAGGCCCGGTGCGGACATAACGGCGTAACGCTCATCGACCCCGGCATAGAACTCGGGAAGCGTGACCTCACACTGGATAGCGCCGAACTGCGTGCCTTCAATCTGCCGCGGAATGGTTCCGAGCTGGCTTGCCGGATAGATTTCAGTCTTGATGCGGCCGCCCGCATCCTTTTCGATCAACGCGGCAAAATCCTTGGCGAACTGGTGCAGCGGGTCGTTGAGTGCCGCCAGCGATATCTTCATCACAATCGGCTGTTGCGCTTGCGCGCGGGCGGCACCGAACGGCGGCACCGAGCCGAGTACAATTACAGCAGCAATGACCGCCACTCGCGGCAAAGTCTCACGTCCAGCGAACCTCATTTCACCCTCCCAGTCAGACGCGTCAAAAATGCCGGCGGTATTTTTCTGTTTGTGCCCGCACGCGGCTGAAGCACCGAAACGTTAAATGATAGCCGTCTTGCGGACAACGACAATAACGCGACAAAAGCGCCCGAAAAGAATGCGGCTTACCGGTCCAGAACCGAGCGGATCTTCGCGGCAAGCTGATTGAGTGTGAACGGCTTGGCCAGCAGATTCACGCCGTAATCGAGCACGCCGCCGTGCACGACCGCGTTCGCGGTATATCCGGTGGTAAACAGGACTTTCAGATCGGGGCGGCGGCGGCACGCTTCGTCGGCGAGCTTTTTACCGTTGACGTCCGGCATCACCACGTCGGTGAACAACAATTTGATGCCCGGCTCGCGGTCGAGAATTGCGAGTGCGTTCGCGGCATTGTCGCTGTCGAACACGGTGTAGCCGAGCTCGTTCAATGCTTCGCTGCTCAGCCGGCGCATCGATGCCTCATCTTCGACGACCATGATCATTTCGCTGCGATCGCCGGTGCGCATCGGCTCGGCGGCTTCGGGTTTGGATTCCGTTGCGACGCCGACGAACCGCGGCAGATAGATTTTCACCGTCGTGCCTGCACCCAATTCCGAATAAACCTTGATGTGACCTTGGGATTGTTTGACGAAGCCATAGACTTGGCTCATGCCGAGACCAGTGCCCTTGCCGGTCGGTTTGGTCGTGAAGAAGGGATCGAACACCTGTGCGACAGTCTCGGGCGACATGCCCGCGCCGGTATCCGTGATCGCAATCATCACGAATTGGCCCGGCTCGACTTCCGGGTTCCGCTGGCGATAGGTTTCGTCGAGATAGGCATTTGCGGTCTCGATCGTCAGCTTGCCGCCATCGGGCATGGCGTCGCGGGCATTGATGGCGATGTTGAGGATCGTGTTCTCGAGCTGTTGCGCATCGGCACTGATCGTCCACAGTCCGGCTGCGGTCACGGTCTCGATCTGGACTTGCTCGCCCAGCGTTGAATTCAGCAGGTCCGACATGCTGCCGATCATCTTGTTGGCGTCGATCGATTGCGGCGCCAGCGGCTGCTGGCGGGCGAAGGCCAGCAGACGTTGCGTGAGCGTCGCCGCTCGCCTGGCGGCGTCGCTGGCCGCCTCGACGAAACGCTCGATGCCGAAGTCGCCTTTGCCGATGCGCCGCTTAATAAGATCGTGCGCGCCGAGGATGACGCCGAGCATATTGTTGAAATCGTGAGCGATGCCGCCGGTGAGCTGGCCGAGCGCCTGCATCTTCTGCGCTTGCCGGAGCTGCCCTTCCGCCTGTTCGCGCCGGAATATCTGCTCCTGCAATTGTTTGTTGGAGGCCAACAACCGGTCGTGTGCGGAGGCCAGCGCGCCGAACGATTGCCGGACAAAGCGCGCGACCAGAACGCCCAGCAGAACGATCAGCAGAAATGCCGCGGCGACCCCGACTTGAAGCAGCAGGCCCGAGCGCTCGGCGCTGGCTTGCCGGCTCGCCAGCAAGTCGTTCTCCAGGTTCTGCATCGCAAGAATTTGATCGCGAATTTCTTCCATCAGCCGGTAGCCGCTGTCGCTGTTGATGATGGCAAGTGCGCCGGCGGTGTTGCCGGATTTGTGAGCGTCGATCGTCGAGCGAATCTCGCCGAGCTTGGCGCTGATCCGCTCGCGGAGCTTGTTCACCGCCGCTACCCGTTTCGGATTATCGGAATCGAGCGCGGCGAGCCGGTCGAGACTGGATGGTAGCTGTTCGGCGGCCATGACATACGGCTTGAGATAGCCGTCGCGGCCGGTCAGCAGATATCCGCGCTGGCTGGTTTCCGCACTCTGCACCTGGCTGAGCACGCGGATGAGCTGGTCGCGCACCGACACCGAGTGGACGACCCATTCGTCGTCGCTCGCGTTGATTGCGCCGAGATAGAGCGCCGCCGCGAGCATCAGCGCCGCCAGCACGGCGGTGTGACGAACAGGCCGCGATTGAGCAACGTCAGCGGCCTACTGTCGGCGGGTAATAGCTTCACAGCAGCAACATCGCTGGCGCTCCGGGGTGCCCACAAAAATCCCCCGGATGATTCCGCGCACCCTTGTTCGAATTAAGGGCCATCGCGCCCACAGTTCGAGAAACTATCGAACACGCGCATGAAGTGCCCGGGTTAAGGATGTATCGCTGCGATTGCGCATAGGGAACTTTTGTCCCGGGCTGCGAATTATTCACTCGATACATTTCGGACCGCTCGCTCAAACGACCTTTGATTGCGTTTGCATTGCACGTGCAATTGAACGAGCGGTCGCACCAATCCGCACCATTGCTGAACGAAGGATTTCCGATGTTGGTTCCGTGTCAAGAATGCACATTGCGGACTTGTGGTATTTTCCGCCCCATCACCGACAATGAGCTCGGCGCCATTGCCGAGATGAAGCGGGAGCATCTTAGTCTGCGGGCCGGAAGCGAAATCATCTGCGCCGGGGACGATTGCCCCGAGCTCTATACATTGTATTCCGGCTGGGCCATCCGCTTCAAAACGCTGCCGGATGACCGGCGCCAAATCCTGAATTTTCATCTCCCCGGCGACCTGCTCGGTTTGCAGGCGGCGATGTTTAAATCCGCCCGCTACCACGTTAAAGCATTGTCTGACGTCGAACTGTGTTTGCTGCCGCGACAAAAAGTCTGGGCGCTGTTCGGGCAGATGCCGGAACTGGCCTTCGACGTTGCCTGGCTCGGCTCGCGCGAGGAAGGCTACGTCGACGAAAGCCTCACCAGTGTCGGCCGCCGCAACGCCTCGGAACGGATCGCGGCGTTCATCGTCGGACTCTACAAGCGCGCCAAGCTCCTCGGGCTCGTTGTCGACGACGCATTCGAATTTCCGCTGACGCAGGAGCACATCGCTGATGCGCTTGGCCTGTCGCTCGTCCACACCAACAAAACGCTGGCGCGGCTGCGGCGCATGGGCATGTTCACGCTCGGCAACGGCAAGCTGACGATGACCAACCCGCGGGTGCTGGCCCGGGTCGGCCAGTATTTCGACGAAGAGATTCCGCTGCGGCCGCTGCTGTAGTGGTTCGATGGCGAAATCACCCGATCTGCGTCAGGAGAATCAGCACCGACGTCACGGTAATCGCGCCGCCGATGCGCGTGGCGATCTGAGCGAACGGCATTAGTTGCATCCGATTGCCGGCGGTCAGGATGGCGACATCTCCGGTACCGCCCTGCCCGCTGTGGCAAGCCGTGACGATGGCGGTATCGATCGGATACATCTTCATCCAGCCTCCGACGACAAAGCCGGTCGCGATGATCGCCACCACCGTCGAGACGATCGTGATGATGTAAGGGAGCGTGAAGGCCGCAACCAGCTTGTCCCACGGCGTCAGCGAAACGCCGATCGCAAACAGCAACGGATAGGTGACCGCCGTCGAGAAGAATTTATAGACGTGAAAAGCGCCAAGTTGCAGCGATGGCGAGACCGCCCGCGCCAGCTTCAGCAGGACGGCGATCACAAGCATCGCCACCGGCGCCGGAAAACCGAACATCCGCTGCGCCAGAGCGCCGATGAGATAGAGCGTCACGGCAGTCACGACGGCGGCGCCGATGGTCGTCACATCGACGTAGCTGTCTGAATTATCTTCCTCGTTCGCAAGCTCGTCGTGCTCGCCCGGTTGCAGGCGTCCTTCGCCGGTGAGATTGGGATACCTTTTCCCGACATAGTTGAGCGTGCCCGCCAGCAGAATGGCCGTCAGGCTGCCGAGCATCACCGGCGGCAGCACCTGGGCGAACAGGTCGCCCTGCTGCTGGTGAAGGATCGACGCATAGCCGATGGAAAGCGGGATCGCGCCCTCCCCCACGCCGCCGGACATGATCGGGACGACGACGAAGAAAAACGTGTGGTAGGCGCCGAGACCCAGCAGCGTGCCGACGGCCGTTCCCACCGCGGCGCCGACAACCGATCCGGCAATCAGCGGAATGAATATTTTCAGAAAACCCTGGACCAGAACGCCACGGTCCATTCCCAGGATGCTGCCGACGATGATGCAGGAAATGAACAGGTACAAAAAGTTGGAGTCCTTGGTGAAAGTCGTCACCGAGCTCAGGATCGAGGCAGGCAAGAGGTGATGGAAGGCGAGGAACGACGGGATGAAGGTGGCAAAAATCGCGGCCGCCCCGATGTTGCGGATGATCGGGATGCGCTTGCCCAGTTCGGCGCAGGCGAAGCCGCCCATCGACAGCAGGACAATCGCCATCAGAATGTCGGACGGCACGGTGCCTGTAGCGGCGAATCCGGCAATCACCCCGAGCAAGGCCACGAAAACCGGCAGCGGAATAATGCCGATCTTGAAATCGACGATCGACCACCAGCCTTTGGGCCAGAAGCCTTCGGTCACACTCGGCTTTGCGAGCGTCGCGCTTTCCACGTTTTGCATCTGATGCCCCCCTTGTCGTATTGGCGTCAACTCTAGCGCGCGTGGCTGGACCAGACAATTTAATCCGCGGGTGCTGGCGAGGATGTTTGCCCTGTCGCACGGCGCGGTCCTCCCCTCCAGCGAGTGGGAAAAGTGCATCATTGCGAGCGTCAGCAAGGTAATCCCGTTCTCGCCATGCTTCTCCTTCTTCGTCAACACCGGGCTTGACCCGGTGGTCCATGCTGACGCGCCGAGCGTGACAATTTCCATGCTTGTTCTCCGCGTTGCCCCATGGATTGCCGGGTCAAGCCCGGCAATGACGACAAGGGGGAGCGTTCTCGCGATGCGGTCTGCATCCGAGCTATGTTTTGCAAGCAATGAAAAGCCACGAAAGCTCGCTCTCCGCACCGATCTTCGCCAGATGACGCCAGCGGTGGGAGCCGGCGCCGTCACGATCAGAGCATTGAGCACGCTCAAGAATGAAAGAAGAAAAGGAAGCGGAACGCCGACAGACGCGATCCGTATCCTCTGCAACCTTTCGGCTGCAGCGCGCGCCTTGCGAGGCGCGCTCGCCTACCGGCGTTCCACCACGGTTCTCGCCAGAGGGACGTTGGTCCCCAAGGCTCAGCTCCAGGCCAGGCTTCCTGGGACGTGATTGGCGTGGGCGTTACCCGCGCCGCCCTGTCCCAGTCCAGTGGAAGCACCCCACGGACCGGTCGTAGTGCCGGCCAGCATGATGCCCGGAGCCGCCCGAGAGTAACGGTGACGAGCCGTTACGCGCGGGCACCGCATCCCGCTTCCATCAACCAGAGTCACCGGCTGACGTCCTTCACGAAAAAGCGGGATTGATCGCCACTTTTCAAAACAACAACGCGAAGTCAAAGCCTTTCGATTTGTTCAAACAAAACACGCACTTGCGTCGTGGAAGTTTTTCCGTCGCGCGTGCTTTTTGCACAAAGATTCGCACGAATTTCCTGAATGTTTCATGCGATCAATGGTTTAGCTGATCTGGACAGTGCCACGCGGCTTTCTCCAGGGACCGATTTGCCTCCCCTAACGCCAGTGCGCTAACTCAGCGCGGGCGAGCGACGATCGCGTTGTCTTGGAGCGCGAACACAGGGAAGCGCGGGATGAATCAATTGAAGCTGACCATCGCAACGACCGACTACGATCACTTTCGCGACTTCCGGCTCGGTTTGGTCAAGGCCGAAGGCATCGATCACACCTGGCTCACGCTTGGCCACCATGAGGTGTTCGCCCGCTTCACTTTCAATCGGGAATGGGACGTCAGCGAGCTGTCGTTTGCCAAGTTCATGGCGCAGGTCACGCGGCCCAACAGCGACATCGTCGGTCTTCCGGTCGTCTGCTCGCGGCTGTTCCGTTTCTCGTCGTTCTACGTGAACAAGAAAAGCAAAATCAGATCGGCCAAGGATCTGAAAGGCAAGACCATCGGCTCGCCCGAGTGGGCGCACACCGCTGCGGTCTATATGCGCGGCTGGCTCAACGACGAGCATGGTGTGAGTCTGAAAGATGTGCACTGGTATCAGGCCGGCGCCAACGAGGCCGGCAGGATCGAGAAAGTCGAGCTCGATCTGCCGAAGGATGTGAAGCTCACACGCGTGTCCGACAAGTCGCTCAGCGAAATGCTGGCGAGCGGCGAAATCGATTGCGCGCTGATTGCGCGGCCGCCGGATTGTTTCCGCCAGGGCCATCCGGACGTCGAGCGGCTATATCCGGATTATCAGGGAATGGAAGAGGACTACTACAAGCGAACCAAAGTCTGGCCGATCATGCACATCATCACGGTGCAGAAACACGTGCTGGACGAGAACCCATGGGTGGCACGCAATCTCCTTAATGCCTTTAACGAGTCCAAACGCCGCAGCCTCGAACGTCTGCTCGACCCTGCGGTGTCACGCTATCCGCTGCCGTGGCTGCCGACCTACGGGCGCAAGATGCAGGAGATGTTCGGCAGCGATCCGTTCCCGTTCGGCATCGAGGAAAACCGCCCGACGTTGCAGCAATTCGCGCGCTACACCTACGAACAGGGAATTGCCAAGCGCCACGTCAAGCCGGAAGAGATATTCCCGAAAGGCATCATGACTCTCGTGAGAGTCTGAGCCGCAGGAGCGCGCACATTCAAACTTTGATGCAGACAAAGAAGCAATCCGCGGGGGGCGCGATGGGTGGGGCCGCGGAACAGCAACCCGACAGGCCTTCGGACAGCGGCGTACTCGTACCTGCCTCCGAAGTCTTGGTGCAGATGCTCGACAGCCTCCCGCCGGATCGCTTCACACTGCATTGGTTATCGAACTACCTGCAAAGACGCTCGTTCGGCCTGATCGTCCTGATCCTTGCATTGGTTGCGATGATCCCGGGCGTTTCCTACGTCGCCGGCTTGCTGCTCTTCGCTCCCGCGATTGAAATGGTTGCAGGGAAGAGCACGCCCAATTTTCCCGGCCGAATTGCCAACTACCCTCTCCCCACGCATCACCTCGCGCTGGCCGTCCGCCGCACATTGCCGGCCTTGAGGTACCTTGAAAGGATTATACGCCCGCGCTGGCAACTGCCCGTGGCAACGACAAAACGTTTAATGGGGATAGCCGTATTTCTGTTAACAGCATTGCTGTTGCTGACTCCGCTGCCGTTCATTCAGGTCGTGCCTGGAATTATTATTGTCATCCTGTCGGTGGCGTATCTTGAAGACGATGGCCTTCTACTTTTGCTCGGACTTTTTGCCACGTTGGCCCTGCTCGCGGCTTCAGCAGGGGCCGTGTGGGGAATGATCGTCGCCCTGCGCTGACAGAGCAAAGAAAGCGAATACGCGTGGCCTACGCAGAAAGTGCGGCGTCTGGCTGGCGACATCAAACGGTTATCCACTCCACAAACCGACACCCATTCCCACAATGCAAAGCGCCATTGCCGCCGTCGATGTCCAGCCGAGCCAATAGAGCCATCCGCTGACGACGAAATTCCCCATGACCTTCTGGCGCCGGACCAGGATCATGAGCACGATCATGACAGGGGCTGCGAGCACGCCGTTGATGACTGCACTCCAGTAGAGCGCCTTGATCGGATCGAGCGGCGCGAAGTCGAGGGCGATCCCGAGCAGGCCGGATATCGCGAGCACAATGTAAAACGCGACGGCTTCCTTCGGCTTGCGCGCGAGACCGACCGGCCATTTACGACCCTCGGCAACGGCATATGCGGTCGATCCCGCAAGTACGGGAATGGCGAGCAAGCCGGTCCCGATAATGCCGAGCGCAAAAATCAATTCCGCCAAAGGTCCAGCCAGAGGTTTGAGTGCCTCGGCCGCTTGCGCCGAACTCTGGATATCGGTGTGGCCATGTGCATGCAGCGTCGAGGCTGCCGTAATCATGATCGAAAGCGCTATGAGATTGGAGAAAGCCATGCCGGTCAGCGTATCAAGCCGGATGCGGCGAAACTCCGCCGCCGCTTTCTTTCCGTCGCGTTTCAACGGACGCTTTGCGGCATCAATGCGCTGTTCCTCGGCTTCCTGAGACGATTGCCACACGAACAAATACGGCGAGATGGTTGTGCCGAGGATGGCAACAAGGGTCGTCAGGAACCCGCCCGAGAACTCGATCGATGGAACAAAAAGCCCGCGCAGCGCCTGGGCCCAGGGAACTTCGACCACGGCCAGAGTAATCACATAGGCGAACAGGGAGAGCGTCAGCCATTTCAGCACCGCAACGTAACGTTCGTAATCAAACAGAATTTGCGCGGCAACGGACACTACTCCGAAGACCACCACGTACACCAAACGCGGCCCGCCGATCAGCAATTTGAGCGAGTCTCCCATGGCCGCGAGATCAGCCGCGATGTTGACGGTGTTGGCGACGAACAACAGAAGCAGCAGCGGCCAGAGAAACGGCGCTGCGAAATGCCGGCAGACGTTCCCTGCGATGCCGTGGCCGGTAACGCGGCCGATCCGGGCCGATATTTCCTGGATCGCGACCATCAGCGGATAGGTCAACAACATGGTCCAGCCGATGCCGAACCCAAGCTGTGCACCGGCCTGACTGTAGGTGCCGATGCCGGACGGATCGTCGTCGGAAGCGCCTGTTATCAGGCCTGGCCCAAGCGTTCGCAGGAATCTCCGCAAGCGAAATGTCTGTCGCTTGTGAACTTTCGGAGAGGAAGCATTCGGCATTCGGCGGCGTCCCTGCCCGCACCGTAGGCGTTCGCCCTGGGCAACACACCAGAAATCTGCCGCAGCAGCACACCGACGCGGCAGATGACAACTTGCTCAGATCATCTCCGTTCCGCATCTGCCAATCCGGCATGTCTTTTGACACGGCCCTTGGCGATGAGCGCGGTCCGGTGCGCGAAACGAGGACCCCATCAAATTGACGATCTCCGCGCGCGCGACATTCTTGCAAGCCATCGAAGACGTCGAGGTCAAGAATGCGCAGCCTTTGCCTCGACGATCACTGGCTCGCGCCGCTGCCATGCCTCCTAAAGGAGGCGCGCGTTTGCCCGTTGGCGCGACCGTTTCGGCTGCTAAGGCTTCGGCGGGTTCTTCATCTGCACCAGCTCGGCGATCTGCTCTTTGGTCAGCGGCGCCGGCAGGAACTTGGTCGCGACCGCTTCCGCCATGATCGAATCCATGCCGAAGATCTGGTCGGGGTTGGTCGCATCCTTCGTCACCAGGGTGGGTATTTTCTGCGCGATCGACAGCGGAACCCCGGCAATCTCGGCATACATCGCCAGCGCTTCCGGCGACGCATACATGTAATCGATCGTCTCCTTGTAGGCCGCCATGTAGCGCTCGATCTGATCCTTCTTCGCTGCCAGCGTGCCGGCGCTGGTGAAGTTGACGCGCACGGTGCGGCCTTGCAGGACTTTGATATCGGCGGCGCGGGCAATAATGCGGATCTTGCCGTCTTCGAGATCTTTCAGCCCGTAGGGCATCGCCGCCCAGGCGGCATCGACCTGGCCGCTCATACCCGCGGTCATGCTCAAGGTGACGCCGCCGAGCGCCGTCGGCGTCGCACTGACCTTCTCCTGCGCCAGCAGCGCCAGCAACGCCGCGTGGCTCGACGAGCCGGTGGCGGAATAACCGATGGTCTTGCCGTTCATGTCGGCGAGCGTCTTGATCGGCGAGCTTGCCGGCACGAACCAGTAGATTTCCGGCTGACCGGCCATTTCCGACGAGAAAATCCGCAGCGGCGCGCCCTTGCCGTAACCGCCGATCACAGTCGAGATGCCGCTCGCCACCGAAAGGTCGACCGAGCCGCCAATGATGGCGCCCACGACCTCGGCGCCGGCGCCGGTGAAGAGAAGGTCCAGGTTAAGGCCGTGCTTCTTGAAGATGCCGGCCTTCTGGCCGATCTCGCTGATCGACGTGTCCCAGGCCCCGCGCTGCGGGACGGCGACCTTGAGCGTGTCTTCGGCAGCGGCGGGCGTCACAGAGACGAGCGCGGCAACACAGAGCAGGACCGAAACGGCTTTCATGGTGTTCTCCCCAGGTCGCGCAACAGCTACACTATGCCGACTTCATCTGCCGATAAGCAATGACCGGCTAACGCCGTTTTCAGGGGGGAAGTGCCGTGAAGCGATCTGTCGCATTGGGAATGATCACCGCAGCGAGCGTATGTGCCGCCGGGCTTGCGTTCACGCTTGGCGCCGCGCGGGCCGCCGACGACAAAACCTACGTGATGAAGATAGCGCTGCCGACCCTGAACAATTCGAACTCACCAGTTCGCCAAGAACTATGCGGCCGCGATCGAGAAGGATTCTGGCGGCCGGATCAAGCCGGAGATCTATCCATCGAGCCAGCTCGGCACAATTCCGCGGATGATCGAGGGCACGCAGTTCGGCGCGATCCAGTGCCTGGTTCTTCCGCCGGAGTTTTTTGTCGGCGTCGACGAGCGGTTCGAAGTGTTTGCGGCTCCCGGCCTAGTCGACTCCATGGAGCACGGCCAGCGCCTTGCCGCCGACCCCGCAGTCAGGACGTTCGTCCTCGGGCTCGGCGCCGACAAGGGTTTGCACGGCGTCGGCTTCATGATGGCAAGTCCTTCGTCGCTGATTTCGCGAACGCCGGTCCGCCACCTCGCCGACATGAAAGGCAAGAAGTACCGGGTTCTCGCCTCGCAATTCCAGACTGTGCCGTTCAGCCAGCTTGGCGCCAATCCCGTGGCGCTGACCTTAGGCGACGTCTTGCCCGCGCTTCAGCAAGGCACCATCGACGGCGCGGTGTCTGCGCTGAAGAATTTCACCACCATGCACTTTGGCGACACCTCGAAGTTCGTGACCGAGATTGGCCAGCCCGCCATCTTCACGGTGATACAGGTCAACCGGAAATGGTACGAATCATTGCCGCCCGATCTGCAACAGGTCGTCGACAAGGACGGTGACAGAGAGTCGATAGCGGTCGCCCCGGCGGCGCTCGACCTTGCCAATGGCGCGCGCAAGGACTGGGTGGCTGGCGGCGGCGAACTGATCAGTCTGCCGCCCGACGAACAGGCGTCGATGCTCAAAACTCTTATGAGCGCCGGCAAGGAAGTTGCGGCGGCGAAGCCACCGGTGGCCGCAGCCTTTCAGATGGTGACCGAAGCGGCGCAGCGGACAAAATAAGCGCCGGAATGACAAGCGATCGTTATATCCGGTCGCATATAGCCTAAAATAATGAATCCGCTTCAGACATAGCTGATGTGTGGCGCTATGCGCGAGGCGAAGCTTCCGCTAACAATCACCGCGAACCTTCTGAAAGGCCGGGATCATGACTGACACCAAGCTTCCGACACGTCCGCTGGGCTCTTCCGGCATACAGGCATCGGCCATCGGGCTCGGCTGCATGTCGTTCTCCGGCACCTATGGCCAAAGCGACGATGCCGAAGGCATTGCCGTGATCCGCGAGGCGCTCGATCGCGGCATCACGCTGCTCGACACCTCGGATGCTTACGGCAACGGCCACAACGAGGAACTGGTCGGCAAGGCGATCAAGGGCCGGCGTTCGGAGGTCGTGCTCGCGACCAAGTTCGGCAATCTCGGCGGCCGCGGCGGAAAAACCGCCGACGGCCGGCCCGAATATGTCCCGGCCGCCTGCGACGCCAGCCTGAAGCGGCTCGGCGTCGATGTCATCGACCTCTACTACCAGCACCGCATCGATCCTGACGTGCCGATCGAGGATACGGTCGGCGCCATGGCGCGGCTTGTCGAACAGGGCAAGGTGCGCGCGCTGGGCTTAAGCGAAGCGCGGCCGGAGACCATCCGCCGCGCGCACGCGGTGCATCCGATCGCCGCCGTGCAGAACGAATTCTCGCTGCTCTATCGCAAGGAAGCCGAAGAGACGCTGAAAACCACCAGGCCACTCAACATCAGCTTCGTTGCCTACGCGCCGCTCGGGCGCGGGCTGATGACCGGCGTCGTCGCCGACCCGGCCGGCCTCGCCGACAGCGATACCCGCAAGCGGCATCCGCGGTTTGCCGCCGACAACGTCAAGCACAACCTGTCGCTGGTGCAGGGCCTGCAGGAAATCGCCCACGATCGTCGCTGCACGCTCGGCCAGCTCGCGCTGGCCTGGGTGCTGGCGCAGGGCAACGACATCATTCCGATCCCCGGCACCAAGAAGAAACAGCGGCTCTTGGAAAACATCGGCGCGCTGGCGGTCGGACTGAGCAAGGACGACCTGGCGCAGATCGCCAACTCCATTCCGGTCGGCGCCGCCGCCGGCCTGCGCTATCCGGAAGGCCAGATGAAGAGCCTTTATCTGTAGCCGCTTCATTCGGCGGCAAGCGGCAATCCGTGATTGATCTCGCTTATGGAGTGCCGGATCACCAAGGTCGCACCTTGTAAAGCCAGGCTGGCCATGATGCCCGCGACGAGGATATCGGGCCAGCCTGCGCCGGTGCCGAACACCCCGGCGGCGGCAAGCAGCACGGCGAGGTTGCCGAGCACGTCGTTACGGGTGCAAATCCACGCCGAGCGCATATTCGAGTCGCCGCCGCGATAAGCCCAAAGCAGTGCGAACGAAATGGCGTTGGCGGCAAGAGCGGTGAAGCCGATCGCGCCCATGGCGTAGGCATTCGGCAACGTGCCGTGCAGCGCATGCCACGCCGCGGCGCCGATGATCCACAGACCAAAAAGCCCCATGGTGGCGCCCTTGGCCAGCGCCGCCATGGCGCGATAGCGAAGCATCATTCCGACCACGAGCAGGCTGATGCCGTAGTTGGCCGCGTCGCCGAAGAAATCCAGCGCATCCGCCTGAAGCGAAGCGGAGCCGGCCGCAACACCCGCGCCGATCTCGACCAAAAACATCGCGGCGTTGATGGCAAGGACCAGCCACAAAATCCGGCGGTAACCGGGATTTGCGCGATGGTTATCCGGCGCGTGACAATGGTCGCAACAGTCCATTTCATGCCGTCCGGTTCGTAGCGATTGAACTCATATAATGTGTGCGTCCGACGTTACACAATCACACGGCGCGGCGTTTCTTCGGCAAAACGTCAGGGTTTGGCTCGCACTTTTCGCCCCAGGAGACCGCCTTTGCGGGAGCCGGGCCTATTGGCGTTATACTGCGCCGAGGGGTTGCAGCGTATGAACGATTTTTCAAACGCGGTCCGCACCGCATTGGCGCTGATCGCAAACGGCGATCCTGAACTCCGCGACATCGTCCTGCTGTCGCTGAAGGTCAGCCTCACCGCCAGCATTTGCGCGCTGGCAATCGGCGCACCGCTTGGAACGGCGCTTGCCGTGTACCGCTTTCACGGCCGCGCGGCCCTGATTGTTGTCGCCAACGCCCTGCTCGGCCTGCCCCCTGTCGTCGTCGGCCTTGCGGTGTACTTGCTGCTGTCGCGCTCCGGCCCGCTCGGCTCCTACGGAATCCTGTTCACGCCCGCCGCGATGATTGTCGCGCAATGCACATTAGGGACGCCGATCGTCATCGCGCTGGTCCATCGCAGCGCGGTCGGGCACTGGCGCGCTTACGGCGACGCCATGCTGGTCGATGGCGCGTCGCGCCGCCGCACCATCGGACCGCTCATGGCCATCGGCCGTGATGGATTGCTGACGGCATTTCTCGCCGCGTTCGGCCGCGCCATTGCGGAAGTCGGCGCGATCATCATCGTCGGCGGCAATATCCGGGGCTACACGCGGACCATGACAACGGCGATCGCGCTCGAAACCAGCAAAGGCGATCTCAGCCAGGCGCTCGCGCTCGGCATCATCCTCATCGTGTTGTCGATGGCGGTCAGCGCGATCAGTCTTTATTTCGGGCGGGGCCTGAAAGATGATTAGCGAAGCGGCCGTGATATTCAGCGCGTCGCCGCCGTCAGCGGCGGGAAGAACAGCTCTTCACCGTTGATCTTGTACGACGTGATTGCGCCAAGGCCTGCCTTCGACGTCAACCATTCGTGCCAGATCCGCGCGTCGGCGGTTTTGACCTTGGGCCACTTCTCCGGGTTCACCAGGATGCTGCCGTAAGGGTTGAGCAGCACGGCGTCGCCCTCGACCAGGATTTCCAGATCCTGCCGGTTCTTGAAATTGGCCCAGGTCGCGCGGTCGGTGAGCGTGTAGGCATTCATGCCGGCTGCGATATTCAAGGTCGGGCCCATGCCCTGGCCGACGTCGCGATACCAGCCGTCGTGCGGATCCGGCGCAACGCCGGCCGACTTCCACAGGCGAAGCTCCATGCGGTTCGTGCCGCTGTCGTCGCCGCGACTGGTGAACGGCGCCCTGGCGGCGGCAATTTGCGTCAGCGCCTTCTTCGCATCTTTCAGGCCGCGGACACCGGCCGGATCGCCCTTCGGCCCGACGATGACAAAGTCGTTGTACATGACGTCGCGGCGATCGATGCCGTAGCCTTCGGCGACGAACTTGTCTTCGCCGGCGCGGTCGTGAACCAGCAGCGCATCGGCGTCGCCGCGCTCGCCGATGGCGAGCGCCTGCCCGGTTCCGACTGCGACGACGTGGACGTCGATTCCGGTCGCGGCTTTGAAGGCCGGAAGGATGGCGCCGAACAGGCCGGAGTCCTGCGTCGAGGTGGTCGAGCTCAGCGTGATGAAGCGTTCTTGCGCGTTCGCCGCGCGAGTCAGGAGGACGGAAGCAATCAGCAGGGCAATGCGGATCATGGCGTCACTTTATAGTGCGGAAACCTGCAAGCTGTTTACCCGTACGCCGGCGCATTGGCCACACGCCATTTCCGCGATTTTCAGGCTCGCGCAACGCTATCCGGAGCGTGCGGGGCTGACCGGACGTTTTGCTATTTCCCGTTGCAACCGTAGCTGTTATGGGAGGCGCGAATCTCGCAAAGATGCATCAAGGCCGAACGGCCCGCCAGGCGGACACCGGAGGAAAGATGACTGCGATTACGGCCGGGCCGGTTGCCCAGCGCCGCTCCTTCCAGGAAGTATGGGTTATCAGCTTCGGCCATGCCCTGACGCACTGGTACCCCGCGACGTTCTACCTGCTGCTGCCGCTGATCGGCAAAGAGCTCGGCCTCTCCTACGGCGAGATCGGCTCGATCCTGACCTGCCAATACGCCGCCGGCGCGATCGCCAACATTCCGGGCGGAATTTTCGTCGACTCGGTCGGCCGCAAGGGCCTGCTGATGGCGCTGTCGCTGTCGTGGATCGGCATCCCGTACCTGATCATGGGCGTGTCCCACACCTACTGGACGATTCTCGCCTGCGCGACGCTGGTCGGCATCGGCAACAACATCTGGCATCCGACTGCGATCCCGTGGCTCGCCGACCGCTTCCCCGAGCGCAAGGGCCTGGCGATGTCGTGTCACGGCATGGGCGCCAATGTCGGCGACGCCGTCGCGCCGCTGGTGGTCGGCTCGCTGCTGCAAATGTTCAGCTGGCGCACCGTCGTGTTCATGAACGTGATCCCCGGCATGGTGGTCGCGGCTTTCATCCTGATCTACGTCAATCGTTTGCAACTTGCGGACCTTCGCGACGGCATCGCGAAGGCGAAACCCGCACTTGGCGGTGCGGAGCGCACTCGCATGCTGCTCGCGCTGCTGCGCAACCGCGCCATGGTGACGCTGGCGATCGGCTCCGCGTTCCGCACCATGACCCAGGGCGCGCTGCTGACCTTCCTGCCGCTCTATCTGGCGCGCACCATGGGCTATTCGCTGTTCTGGGTCGGCGCCAGCATGTTCGCGTTGCAGGCGGCGGGCTTCATCGCCGCGCCGATCGCCGGCTATCTGTCGGACACGGTCGGGCGCCGGCAGATCATCCTCTCCAGCATGTCGATGACCGCGGTGGTGATCGGATTCATGATCTTCGCCGGTGGCACGCAGTGGTTCGTGCTGCTGGTGGCGCTGCTCGGCTTCTTCCTGTTCGCGGTGCGCGCCGTGCTGCAAGCCTGGCTGCTCGACGCCACGCCGCCCGGCATGGCCGGCAGCGCCATCGGGCTGTTCTTCGGCGCGCAGGCCGCCGGTCAGGCGATCGGCCCGATCAGCGCCGGAATCGTCGCCGACCATTATGGCCTGATGGGCGCGTTCTACTTCCTTGCCGTCACCATCGTCATCGCCAACCTGATGATTTTCGTGACCCCGGCCGGCCTGGGCAAGAAGGACCAGGCCGCCGCATAGGGAGGCGGCCCCGCATCGGCGGCAGATATGGCGCCGGCTCGAAGTGTGGCGTCCATATCACACTTGCCTGGGAAATGCTGTGAATTGCCGACTGGCGGCATCCGCCGCGCCCGCAATTTGGCATTGTTCGGTGAATCGCATCTGGGCGAGCCGCGCGAAGTACGGAACTGAACGTGAGACGATTTCTTCTTGGTATCGCCGCCGCATCGCTGGCGGCGTCGACCATTGCAGCGCACAGCGCCGATCTTCCGCTCAAGGCGCCGCCGCCTGTGCCCGGATGGTCATGGGACGGCTTCTACGCCGGCGTTGACGGCGGTTACAGCGCCGGCCGGACGCAGGCTTATCAAAGCATTCCCGGGATCCCGTTCGTCGGCGGCGATACCGCCGCCGTCACTTTCAACGGCGCACTGTTCGGCGCACAGGCCGGTTTCAACAAGCAGTTCGGCCATCTCGTCGTCGGCGCCGAGGGCGATGTGCAATGGACCGGCGAGCAGGGCAACAACTGCGTTGTGATCTGTTTCATGCAGGCCAATGGTGAATTCGATGCCGGCATCGTGGCCCAACAGCTCGACTGGTTCGCCACATTGCGCGGCCGCCTCGGTTGGGCCAATGACGGCTACCTGCTGTTCGTGACCGCGGGCCCCGCATGGGGCGGCGTGCACACCAAGAACATTTATTGGGTCGATACGACCCCGCCGTGGGTTGCCGACTTTGATTCCGTTCGCTCGGGGCTGGCCGCGGGTTTCGGCATCGAAGCCAGGCTTTTCGGCAACTGGACCGGCAAGATCGAGTACCTCTATCTCGATTTCCCCGGCGCAAATTCCGTGTTGAACATTCCCGGATTATTTCCGGTCTTTGCAAATACCGGCCGCTTGCATGACGACATCATCCGTGCCGGCGTGAATTACCAGTTCGGCGCATTGCCCGGCACCGCACCGGCGCTGTACGCGACCGCCCGGACCGCGATGCGGCGCTGGACCTGGACCGGCTTTTACCTCGGCATCAACGGTGGTTACGGCGCCGCCGCCGATCCAACCAACCAGGCAATCCCCAATGGCGGGTTCGGAGCATTCACGCATCAAAATGCCAGCGTGGCGCCGGCCGGCGGCCTGTTCGGCGGTCAAGGCGGTTACAACTGGCAATCCGGCCATGTCGTATTCGGTGTCGAAGCCGACGCACAGTGGACCGGCCAGGATGGACACACCTGCGGCATCAGCTGCACGAGCGGCGGTGTGGCGGACATCCAACAGAAGCTGCAATGGTTCGCGACCGGTCGCGGCCGCATCGGCTGGGCCGAAGACGGCTATCTGTTCTACGCCACCGGCGGCGGCGCTGCCGGCCGGATCACCGAGACCGACATATTCCAGAACGTACCGGCTTCGGGCACGTTCACGCACACGCTTGACGGCTGGACCGCGGGTCTTGGTGCCGAAGCCCACCTGGGCGGCAATTTGAGCGGCAAGATCGAATACCTGCACATCGGCTTCGGCAGCACCACGAATACGATGTCCGATGGCGCCGGTGGAATTCTGGTCACCCACAGCGTAGTTCACGACGACATCTTCCGCGCCGGGCTGAACTACAAGCTGGGCGGCTGAGCACCGGCTCGCGCGGCCTGGCGCATAGTTCTCCCAAAGGACCTGTCATTGCCGCGCCCGTCGCGTCATGCCCTTTGCATCTGCCGATGTTGAGCGATCCGGATTAAGCGCGGCGTAACGACCGGACAAAGCGCGACCGCCGGGCGCGGCTTCGGCTCTGCCAAGATAGATACACCATCGGAAGTTGTGATAATAACGTCCCGTCCCGCGGGGGGATGGGGGGCGAAGTCCTCAATAGAAAGGGCGGCCGAAGCGCTGCAACTGTCTATGACGGCTTCCACGAGCAGTGAAGCGCCGGCGCCGCAGTCTGTTGCGGCTTCGGCGCGTGCCGATGCGCCGGCGGCACAGGCGACATCGCGCTTCAGCACGTTCACGCGCAGCGCGATTTCGGATTCCATTGCCGGCGTGATCGCGTCGGTTGTCCTGATCGCCAACATCGTTTCGTTTGGCGCGCTGATGTTTCCGGGCCAATTGAACATCGGCATCCCGATCGCAACCTGGGCGATGCTGATTGGTAGCTGCGCCGGCGGCCTATGGATCGCAGTGGCGACGTCACTACCGCCGCTGTCGACCGGCATCGACTCGCCAACCGGCACCGTTCTCATCCTGCTGAGCGCGATGACCGGCGGCCGCATTATTGCGGCCGGCGGCAGCCCGCAGGATGCCGTCCAGGCCGTCATGCTGGTGTTTGTCGCGGCGACATTGGCCTGCGGCGTCCTGCTCTACATTCTTGGCGTCTGTCGTCTCGGCTCATATTTCAGGTTTGTACCGTCGAGCGTTGTTGGCGGCTTTCTGTCCGCGACCGGATTCTTCCTGCTGGCCGGCGGCATACGGATTACCACCGGGCGGCCGATCACGCTCGACGGGCTTGTGGCGCCGTGGAGCGCGCCCGAGACGCTTAAAGTCGCAAGCGCGGCTTGCACGCTGATCATCCTGCTGTCGATGCGCCGCTGGATCAAATCGGCGTTCGCGCTGCCGGCGACACTGCTGGCGATGTGGATCGGCTCGGTCGCTCTGTTGCGCGCCTTTGGGCTGAGCGGCGTGGAGCACGGCTGGTACTTCCATTCGCTCGGAACGCTCAGCCGATGGTCGCCGTTCACCGCACTTCATACATCGCAGCTCACCGGACCGATGTTTGTCCGGCTGCTGCCCGAAATACTGGTCACCGCCATTGTCGCGCTGATTTCGCTGGTGACAAAAGTGTCCAGCATCGAGACCGCGCGTCAGGCGTCGGCCGATCTCGACCGCGAGCTGCGCGCCCACGGCGTCGCGGCGCTTGTCGCGGCTCCGCTCGGCGGCGTCGCCGGCAGCCTTCAGGTCGGCACCAGCCGGCTGCTCGAACACCTTGGCGGCGCCCGGATGAGCGGCGTCGCCTGCGCCATGACGATGGGCATCGTCGGCATGGCCAATTTCGATCTGCCGGGATTGATCCCGATCCCGCTGGTCGCCGGCCTGGTGTTCTATCTGGCTTACAGTTTCATCTTCGACGCGCTGTGGCGGCCCTACCAGCAGCGCGCCTGGTTCGATCTCGGACTTGCGGTCTTCATCGCCATCGTCTGCCTGCAGTACGGCTATCTCACCGGCGTGCTTGCCGGCCTGGTCTGCGCCTGCATGATCTTCACGGTGAGTTACGCGCAGCTCGGCGTGATACGCCGGCACGCGACCCGGGCGCAGGTGCCGAGCCACGTCGTGCGTTCGCCCGAGGCGACGGCGTATCTGCGTCAGAACGGCGACGCCCTCCAGATCTATTGGCTGTCCGGCTATATTTTCTTCGGCTCCTCGGAGGGCCTGTTCGAACGTATTCAGGCCGATATCGAAAAAATAGTCCCTCGGCAGGTGAGTTACGTCCTGCTCGACTTCGGCCAGGTTTCCGGGTCCGACAGTTCGGCCATTCTCAGCCTCGGTAAATTGCGTAACTTCTGCACGCGGCAGGGAACGACTCTGGTTTACTCCTCGCTTTCAACATCGAGCCGCAAAGTGCTCGAACGGGGCGGATTCTTCCGCGGCAAAAATCCCTGCCAGGTGTTCGACGACTTCCAGACCGCTTTGGTCTGGTGCGAGAGACAGATGCTGGCCAAGTCCGGCATTGTGATCGACCCCAGTCACGCCGGATTTGAAGCATGGCTGCAGCAGCGTCTTGGACCGGCGGTCTCCGCGCCGGAACTGATCGGCTATCTTGAACAAAAAGATATCGCCGCAGCGCAAGTCATCTATCGCGAGGGCGAAGCGGCCGACACCGTCGATCTCGTAGCTGCCGGCAATCTCAATGTCGATATCGCAACCGAGACCGGCGGAACGCGGCGGCTGCGGCGCCTCGCAACCCACACCGTGGTCGGCGAAATGGGTTTCTTCCGGCGCTCGACCCGCTCCGCCACCGTATCGTCGGATGGCCCCGCCGTCCTGTTCTCGATGACGCGGGCCAATCTGGATCGGATGCGGCGCGAGCGGCCTGACCTCGCCGGCGCGTTCGATGATTTCATTGTCCGTGTGCTTGCCGACCGGCTCGACGCCACCAACCGTGAAATCTCCGCTCTGGAGTAGCCCGCAGCCCTACCCCCTTCAGCTCTGCGCGGCGACCGCGGGATCGGCGACTTCGGTCCGCCGCCGAAAGAACGCCGGCAGGACAAGCCGCATCCACAGCATCAGCACGACGCCGATCAGCATGCCGCCGGCGCCGAAGATCAGCGCCGCGCCGACGCCGGCAAACGACGTCTTGCTCTGGTCGGGGCTGGCGTAATTGATGCAGGAGCCGACGAACAGCGCCGTCATGCTCAACCCGCCCACCGCCGGGATCAGGCCGATGAAGATGAAATTCTTCGCACTCTTGAAAATCTCGCGGCGGAAATAGGCGACGCAGGCAAATCCGGTCAGCCCGTAGTAGAACGCGATGCCGATCGCGGTCGCGGTCACCGAGTTGGTGAGCACGTTGTTGTTGGAGAATATGACCAGCGCCAGATACCAGGCGATCGACACTGCGCCCATCGCCAGCGTGGCGACCCCCGGCGTCAGATGGCGCGGATGGATTTCGGCGAATTCCTTCGGTAGCGAACCGGCGCGCGCCATCGACAGTGCGGTCCGCACCGCGGGCAGGATCGTGGTCTGGGTGCAGGCCGCAGCCGAGGTCAGCACCGCGATCAGCAGCAGTTTGTCCATGCCGGAGCCGAGCACGTGGCTGGCGAGCGGCGCAAGGAAATCGTCGCCGCCGTATTTCTCGAGTTCCGGCTCGGCAAAGGCAATCGCGGCGCAGGCCACGATCGCGTAGATGCAGACCAGCAGCAGCGTCGACACCACCGCGGCGAGTGCCGGCGCGCCCTTCGGATTTTCGGTCTCCTCGTTCACCGCGGCGCCGGTATCCCAGCCCCAATAGATGAAGATCGCGATCAGCATCGCCTGCATGAAGTCGGTGCCGCTGTCGATGGTGAAAGGGTTGAACCACGACAGCGCGATCCGCGTTCCCGGCACCGCGCCGGAATAGACCTTGGTCAGCGCCACCGCGGCAAAGATCAGCAGGATGACGATCTCGGCGGCGAGCAGCACCTTCTGCGAATTCGCCGAAAGCTCGATCCCGATGTAGCAGACCAGCGTCATCAGCACGATCCAGGCCACGCCGACCGCGGTGACCGCCGCAGTCGTCGGCTCGGCGATACCGGCGAGATGCAATGAATATTCGCCGGCAATCTGCGACAGGCCGGGCATCACCAGGATGTCGGTGACGATGATGGCCCAGCCGCCGAGCCAGCCGCCATACGGGCCGAAGGCGCGCGTCGCCCAGGAGAACGTCGTGCCACAATCGGGGTCGGCGCGATTGAGGTGATAGTAGGCGACCGCGATGAACAGCATCGGCAGGAAGGCCAGGACGATGACCGACGGCAGCCCGAACTTCGCCGCCGCCACCAGCGCCGGTAGCGCCGCCGCCAGCGAATAGGCCGGCGCCGTCGAGGCAACACCAATGACAAGATTGGACCCAAACGAGATCGCGTTCTTCTTTAGCCCCGCTTCACTCATGCCGCGTCGAAATGCCCCTGCCCGGCCACCATCGGTATTCTGCCCGCCCAGGCGGCCGATCCCTTGGCGAGCCCCTGCGCCACAGTATAATCGCCGCAATAACAACGGGTCATCATTGGGGGGAACGAATGAACGGGAAAATTTGCGCCGTACTGGCCGCGGCGGCCGTCGCAGGCCTCGCGCCGCTCAAGCCGGCGTCGGCGGCCGACTTCGTGATGAAGATGGGCACCGCCACCATCAACGAGACGCAGCATCAATTCCTCAAGTTCTACAAGGAAGAGGTCGAGAAGGCCTCCGGCGGCCGCATCGAGGTACAGGTTTATCCGGCAAGCCAGCTCGGCCCGATCCCGCGCGAAATCGAAGGCGTTCAGCTCGGTAACATCCAGGGCTTCATCGGCCCGGTCGATTTCTTTGTCGGCGTCGATCCGCGCTTCGGCGTGTTCTCCGCGCCGCTGCTGTTCAGCGACGAAGCCAATGCCGAGGCGACGATCCACGATCCCGCCGTGCAGAAGGCGACGTTCGACCTTGCCACCCCGAAACGTATGATCGGTATCGCCAATCTTGCAATTGGCGCATCCGACTACGGCGCCAAGAAACCGCTGATGACGCTTGCCGATTTTAACGGCAAGAAACTGCGCATCAACGGCACCGAGCTGGAGCGGCAAAAAATGGCCAAGCTCGGCGCCACCGGCGTCGGCATGCCGCTATCTGAAGTGATGCCCGCGCTGGATCAGGGCACCATCGACGGCACCATCTCCGGCATGTCGGTGTTCGTGGCGCTGAAGATGAACGACCTGATCAAGACCATCACCGTCACCAACGACACCTATCTGATCGCCATCGCTGTGGTGTCGAAGGCATGGCTCGATACGCTGCCGTCGGACTTGCAGAAGGTCGTGCTCGACGCCGGACCGGTGGTCCAGGCGCGGTCGCAGAAGTGGGAAGCCGACTTCAACACGCAGCTGGATCAGGATTGGATCAAGCTTGGCGGCAATATTCACAAGATCGATGCCGTCCAGGCCGCTCAACTGAAGCAGCTGCTCGGCCCCGTGGCCGACAACGTTACCAAGGATCAGCCGGCCGTGCATGACATGCTGCAATTGGTACGCGACGCGGCCGCCAAACACGCAACGCCGGCGCAGAAGTAGTCGCTTCTGCCCGCGGTTCGCTGCGCGACAGCGTCAGGTGTAAAGGCGCCAGGCTGTAGCGGGGCACGGTAAAAAGGGACGTGAATGCGCGACGCCCTGCTCCGCTCCGCCAAAGCGCTGATGGTCGTGCTGCGCGTGTCGGCGGCGCTGATGCTGGTCGCCAGCGTCGCGGTGAACTTCGCCAACATCATTGGCCGCTATTTCTTTTCGGTCTCGATCGCCTGGGCGGAAGAGGTGATGTTGTTCCTGATGATCGCGGCAGTGTTCCTTGCCGCGCCTCCGGTCGGCTGGCTCGGCCGCCATATCCGCATGGACGTTATCGTCTCGATGCTGCCGTCGCGGGCCCGCATGGTGTTCGAAGTGTTCTCCGAACTCATAACGATCGCGACCTGCATCATGGCCGCGATCTTTGCGTGGCCGGTAATCGCCATGCTCGACGAACTCGACCAGCGCAGCGCCATGGCGAATATCCCGCTGGTCATTCCGCAGGCCGCCGTGCCGCTGGGGCTGGCGCTGATGGCGCTATTGATCGCGGTGCGGCTGATGACGCTTGGCGTCCGCCACGACGACGTGATTTCAAGCCGCGAAGTCGAGCACTGAAATGGCGGCAGGCTTTGTCTACTTCATCCTGCCGACGCTCCTGCTGCTGCTCGGCCTGCCGATCTTTGTCGTCCTGATCCTCACCTCGACCGCCGCGATCGTATTCGTCGCTCATGTGCCGACCCAGGCGGTGCAGACCTACATGTTCGGCGCGCTCGACAACTTTCCGCTGCTCGCGGTGCCGTTTTTCGTCCTCGCCGGCGAGATCATGGGCCGCGGCGGCATCGCCAATCGCGTCGTCACCTGGGTGGTGTCGATCATCGGCGGCGTGCGCGGGTCGCTCGCAGTAACGACCGTCGCGTCCTCGGAGCTGTTTGGCGCCATGGCCCACACCACAGTCGGCACCGTGGTCGCGATCGGCCGGCTGCTGTTTCCGTCGCTGACCAAGCATGGCTACAGTGAACGCTTTGCGGTTGCCTTGATCACCTCGTCCGGCGCGGTCGCGGTGATCATTCCGCCGTCGATCGCGATGATTCTTTACGCGATGACCGCGCAGGTCTCGGCGATCAAGCTGTTTACCGCCGGCATCCTGCCGAGCCTGCTGATCGGCATCGTCGATGCGATCTATGTGATGATCTATGCGCGGATCAAAATGGTGCCGCTATCGGCTCCGGCGCGCTGGAAGAATATCTGGGAGTCGACCAAAGAGGCGAGCTGGGCGATCGGCACCATCGTGGTGATCTTCGGCGGCATCTATGGCGGCGTGTTCACGCCGACCGAAGCCGCCGGCGTCGCCGTGGTCTACTCGCTGTTCGTCGCCATGGTCATCTATCGCGAGATCGGCTTCGCCGAGCTGTGGCAGGTGCTGGTCAGCTCGGTTTATCTGATCGCCCAGATCCTGATCATCGTGACCGGCGCCGGCGTCTACTCCTACCTGATGACAACAAGCGGCATTCCGCAGCGGGTCATCGATCAGGTCAGCGCCATGGCGCTGCCGCACTGGCAGACGCTGCTGTTCGTCAACTGCGGGCTGCTTGTTGCCGGAAGCTTCCTTGAGCCGCCGGCCGCAATCCTGATCTTGACCCCGCTGCTGCTGCCGGTCGTGCAAGCTGCCGGCGTTAACGCGCTGCACTTCGGCATCATCATGGCGGTGAACCTGAGCATCGGCCTTTACATGCCGCCATTCGGCCTGAACCTGTTCGCGGCCAAAGCCATCTTTAATGTGCCGATGGGCATGATCTACCGCGGCGTGCTGCCGTTCGTCGTGGTGAACTTTCTGGCGCTTCTGGTCATTACCTATGTGCCGGCGATCTCGATGGTGCTGCTTGGGATCGGGCGGTAACCGGGAGCGCTGCCGATGACCAAAAAAACCGATTTTCCGGTTTCCGACGTCCGGCGTTATCTCGAACCCGGTCCGATCGTGCTGGTGTCGTCGGCCTGGCGCGGCCAGACCAACATCATGACCATGGGCTGGCACACGGTGATGGAATTCGTGCCGTCGCTGGTCGGCTGCATGATCTCGGCGGGAAATCACAGCCACGACATGATCCGCCGCAGCGGCGAATGTGTGATCAACGTGCCGACCACGGCCTTGACCCGCAAGGTCGTCGGCATCGGCAATTGCTCCGGCGCCTCGACCGACAAATTCAAGACCTTCAGGCTGACGCCGGAGCCGGCTTCGCAGGTGAAGGCGCCGCTGATCGGCGAGTGTTACGCGAGCTTTGAATGCAAGGTCAGCGACGACCGGCTGGTCTCGCAATACAGCTTCTTCATTTTCGAGGTGGTCAAGGCGCATGTCGCGCCGCGGCCGAAATATCCGCAAACCCTGCACTACACCGGCGACGGTGTCTTCATGGTGTCAGGCAAGATCATCAGCCGGCGCAGCCAGTTTCGGCCGGGAATGCTGTAGCTGTTGCCAAAATCGGCACAATTTTAAACATTTCCAGCCGGCAATTTTAGATAATTCCGCCGACATTGCCCCGGTCTTATTCCGGCCGAGGCAATCATGAGCGACTTCTGGAATAACTGGATGGAAGCGGTCCGCTTCACCTGCGAAGCGCAGGGTGTGATGTCGGCGCGGCTGATGCTGTTCGCTTCCGGAGCGCCCAGCGCGGTCGATGAAGCCGCTGAAATGATCGCCGAGAAGATCTCGGCATTCGCCCAGGCCGGCAAGGCCGCGGAGCAGGCTTTGAAAGAGGGCCTCGGCTTCTACACCGCTGCCGAACACGCATTCCTGCCGCTGAAGGCGTGCGTGCACGCCAACAGCGACAGGCTGCTCGGCGCAGCGCCTTACTGAATAATCCATTTTCGCTTTCCCGGTGATCCACACCGCCGGGCTGCTCCGGGCCGCCGACAAGGAGGGCCTGCTGTTGGTCGCGGCCCTGAGCGGCGACCGTCGTCCCCTCACCGATCTCACCCTGGCGCGGCCGCTGTCGACTTATCCTCTACTGACCCTCAAAGTCATTGGCGCGATCCATTGGCATGCGTTACGATTGGTCCTCCAGGGCTTCCGGCTGCAACCGCGGCCAAGCCCGCCGGACATTCCGGTTACGGTGGTGGACACCGGGGGCTGATCGCTATGAGTTTCGCGGGCCGCTCGGGGGCGGCCAAAGACGGACAGAATGACGGACGCAGTTTGCTGACGCGCCTGGTAGACCGGGCGGTCCCGGCGCTGCCTGCGGGCCATTTGCAGCTCACGCTGCCGAGCGGCGAGGTCATCGAGCGCCGTGGCGAGCGCGACGGCCCCGACGCGGCGATGGTCGTGCACCGCTGGCGCGCATTCCGGCGCATGATGCTCGATGGCGAACACGGCTTTGCCGATAGCTACCTCGACGGCGACTGGTCGACGCCCGATCTCGCCCCATTGCTGGAATATTGTGTCTGCAACGAAAGCGGGCTCACCGCGAAAGCGGCCAATGGCTGGTTCGGACTGCTGCGCAACAAACTCACCCATTTGCTGCGCGCCAACAGCCGGCGCGGCAGCAAGCGCAACATCGCCGCGCACTACGATCTCGGCAACGAGTTCTTCAAGCCATGGCTCGACAGCGGCATGAATTACTCGTCGGCACTCTACCCGAACTGCGACTCGCTGGAGCGGGCGCAGGAAGCCAAGCTCGACCGCGCCGCCGCGCTGCTCGATCTCAACGGCGGCGAGCGCGTGCTGGAAATCGGCTGCGGCTGGGGTGCGCTGGCAGAGCGCTTCATCCGGCATTACGGCGCCACCATGTTCGGCATCACGCTGTCGAAGGAACAGCTTGCCTACGCGCAAGACCGGCTCGCGCCCGAGGTCGAAAACGGCAAGGCGGACTTCCACTTCCTCGATTACCGCGACGTCGCCGCCACCTTCGACCGCATCGTTTCGATCGAGATGATCGAAGCGGTCGGCGAGCGCTACTGGCCGAGCTATTTCGGCAAGCTGCGCGAATGTCTGGTCAGCGGCGGCGTGGCGCTGTTGCAGGCGATCACCATCGACGAGGGCCGCTTTGCCGCCTATCGCAAGACGCCGGATTTCATCCAGCGCTACATTTTCCCGGGCGGCGTGTTGCCGACGCGCACGATCATCGAACAGGAAGCCGCGCGCGCCGGGTTGAAGCTGGTGCACCAGGAATCGTTTGCCGACAGCTACGTCCGCACCTTGCGCGAATGGCGCAGCCGCTTCCTGCAAGCCTGGCCGAAGATCGAGCCGCTCGGCTTCAACGACCGTTTCCGCCGCATGTGGGAATATTACCTCGCCTACTGCGAGGTCGGCTTCCGGCTCCGCACCATCGACGTCGGCTTCTTCAAGCTCTCCGGCTAAACAAAATAAAGCGAGGACGGGCGACACGCCCGTCCCCGCGGGTCAGCCCGCCAGCGGTTGGAGACACTGTCCGCCAGCGGAGGAGACCGTTTCCGCGATTACGCGTTACCGAGCGGCAGCGCCACAAAGCGGGTGGCATCGCCGGCCTTCACACGCATCAGAACCTGATGCTTGCCCTGGTCCTTGGCGTCGCTCAGCGCCTTGCGCACATCGCCGGCGCTGGTGACGGGCTTGCCGCCGACATCGAGGATGATGTTGCCGGTGCGGAAGCCCTGCTCGGCGGCAGGACCATCCGGATCGACCGCGGTCACGACCACGCCCGGGCTGCCGGCGCCGGAGACTTCACTCGCCGGAGCGACCGACAGGCCGAGATGCGGCACGCCGCTGGGCTGCTGCTGTGCGCCGCCGGTGTCGGCCTTCGCCTCCTGCTGCTCGGGCATTGTGCCGAGCGTCAGCGACACCGACTTGCTTTGGCCGTTGCTCGACACGTCGAGCTTCACCGAGGAGTCCGGAGGCAGCGTCGCGATGGTGCGGGCGAGCTCGCGGGCATTCTTCACCGGCGTGCCGTTGACGGCCGTGATGACGTCGCCGGACTTGATGCCGGCCTTCGCCGCCGGGCTGCCGCTTTGCGGTTCGTCGACCAGCGCGCCTTCCGCCTTCTTCAGGCCGAGACTGTCGGCAATCGCCGCCGTCACCGGCTGGATTTGTACGCCGAGCCAGCCGCGCGTGACGCGGCCGTCCTTCTGCAACTGCGCCACGACCATCTTGGCGGTATCGGCCGGAATATCGAAGCCAATGCCGACCGAGCCGCCCGACGGCGAGAAGATCGCGGTGTTGACGCCGATCACATTGCCGTTGATATCGAACGCCGGGCCGCCGGAATTGCCTTTGTTGATCGGCGCATCGATCTGCACGTAATCGTCGTACGGGCCCGCGCCGATGTCGCGGCCGCGCGCCGAAACGATGCCGGCGGTCACGGTGCCGCCGAGACCGAACGGGTTACCGACCGCAACCACCCAGTCACCAACCCGCGGCGCCTGATCGGCGAACTTCACGTACGGAAAATCGCTCTTGCCGTCGACCTTGATGACGGCGAGATCGGTCTTCGGATCGGTGCCGATCACCTTTGCGGTGTAGAGGGTGCCGTCATCGGTGGTTACCTGAACCGACTTGGCGTGATCGACCACGTGATTGTTGGTCACCGCGTAGCCGTCCGGCGAAATGAAGAAACCGGAGCCTTCGCCGACAATGGTCTGATGCGACTGGCCGCCGTCACGTCCGCCCATGCCCGGGCGGCCGGATTGCTGGCCAAACTGATCGCCGAACTGCTGGAAGAATTTGTCGAGCGGCGAGCCCGGCACCACCGGCATTCCGCCGCTGTTATTGTCGCCGTCATTGCTCTCCCGCTGCATCATTGCCGGCTCAGCGGACGCGGGGATCTTGACCCGTACCGAGATGACGGCGGGCTTCACTTTGGTCACCAGATCGGCAAAGCCGGTCGGCTGCCGAGAGCTGGAATCGGCCGCGGCCGCGGACGACGTCCACGACGGAACAGTGACGTTGTAACCGCCGGGGCCGGCCAGCAGCACGGCAGCGCCGACGCCGGCGACGGACGCCAACAGGACCAGCCGTCGGGCGGTGAGCGGACCGGACTTTGACTGTTTCGAATTCATCTTTGGTATCTCCACATTGAGGGAAGGGGCCAGCGGCCGCTTCATGGAGATACAAATGAACATTCCAACTTACGGTGTTCTGGAGAGCGCATTAATTCTTGGAAAACATTACAACCCGGAAATGTAAGAGACCTCCGAAACGCAAAGGCCCGCGCTATTGCGCCGGCATGTCCGATTTGAACTGCGCCTGCTCCATTTCGAGATAAATCCGGTAAGCGTTGCCGCGATTGTTGGCATCGAACGCCGGAAAATCCTTGTACTTCGACCAGTCGGTGCGGTCATACGCCACATCGAAATCGGTCCACTCCTCGGCCGCCTTCCCCATCGCAGCGCGCACATAAGTAATGTAGTCGCGGGTGAATGCGATGGCGCTCGCGGCGTCGGTCGACGGCCGGCCGTGGCCGGGAATAATGAATTTCGGCGCGAGCCTCTCGACCTCGGCGAGGCTTTTGAGCCAATTCGCGGTGTCCACGTCGTCGGCGTTCATGAACGGGATACGGCCGTTCTGCACGACGTCGCCCGCGAACAACACGCCGTCCGGCTCGACGAACATCATCGCGTCGCTCGCCGAATGCGCCGGCCCCGCGTAGAGCAGCACGAAGCGCTTGCCGCCGAGATAGATCGTCATCCGTTTGTCGAAGGTGATGTCGGGCGGCACCACGCGGGTCTTGCCGTCGATCCACGGCGCAAGCGCTTCGCGCCGCTGGTCGAGCCGCTGGTCGGCGCGCTCCCCGGACGTTTGATCGTCCTCGCGGTATTCGGTGGCGCGCTGCTGCGCGACGATCGCGCTCGTGCTGTGGTCCTTGAAAGCCTGAAGGCCGTAGATGTGGTCGGCGTGATAATGGCTGACGACGTTGTAGCGCACCGGCAGGTTGGTCGACTGCTTGATCGCCTCGAACAAATTCCAGCCGAGGCTCGGCGTGCCGAGCGCGTCAAACACCACGACGCCGTCGGTCGTGATCACGAAACCAGCGTTGGACGTGTTGCCTTGATTGCGCTGTTCGGGAACGCCCGGACTGCCCAGCGTGTAATAGACCGGCTCGCCGGGCACCTGCGAGATGACAAGCGGCGTGATCAACGGCGGATACGGCTGCGCCGTCTCTGCAATGACCGGCGTGAGCAAAAACGCCAGCACAGCGGCGGCGAGCGGCGGCCACGCCGCCATCAAGCCAGATCTCCGCAGTAAATATCTTTCAACAATTTGAGGATGCGCGCCGCGCGCGGATCGGACACGCGATAGTGCAGCGTCTGCGACTCGCGGCGGAACGCGACCAGGCCGTCCTCGCGCAGCAGCGCAAGGTGCTGCGACAGCGCCGACTGGCTCAAGCCCACGGCATCGACCAGTTCGCCGACCTTCATCTCGCCCTGCGCCGCCAGAAAGCAGAGAATCAGCAGCCGGTGTTCGTTGCCGAGCAGCTTGAGCATGCGCGCCGCGGCGGCTGCCTGCTCGGTCAGCGCTTCAAGCTCGGTGCGCGGCTTGTCGCGGCGGCTCGCGGTCTTGCTTGCAGCCTTGCCTGCAGTCTTTTCTGCAGTCTTGGGCTTGCGTGACTTGGTGATGGCATCCATGCGGCAGCGGCTGCTTCATTATTTAGAGTTGACTAATTTAGGACTCGTTGATACAGCGCCACCATAAGCCAACCGCCGATGGGCGGCAAATAAAAAGCGACAGCAGGGCTTACTTATCGGTCGTGAGGGAGACCCAGGCGTGGGTACACGGCGTTCCTTCCTGCGTTTCGGCGCCGCGGCGGCCAGCGGCGCATTTGCTGCGCGCGCCGCGCGGGCGGACGAAGCCGCGGCGGCGCTGACCGAACCGGACTGGTCGCAGGCGATCGGCCCCGGCGTCGACAATCGCCCTTACGGCCGCCCGTCGGACTTCGAGAAAGACATCATCCGCCGCGACGTGCCGTGGCTCACCGCCACGCCGGAATCGTCGGTCAGCTTCTCGCCGCTGCAATCGATGCACGGCATCATCACGCCGAACGGATTGTTTTTCGAGCGCTATCACGCCGGCCGCGCCGACGTCGATCCAAAGCAACACCGGCTCGTCATCCATGGTCTTGTCGAACGTCCGCTGGTTCTGACGATGGACGACATCATGCGGTTTCCGGCGGTGTCGCGCGTGCATTTCATCGAATGTCCGGCGAATGGCGGCATGGAATGGCGCGAGGCGCAGCTCAACTCGCTGCAATTCACCCATGGCATGATCGGCTGCGCCGAATGGACCGGCGTGCCGCTGTCGACGCTGCTCGGCGAAGTCGGGCTCAAGAAAGAAGCCAAGTGGGTGATGGCGGAAGGCGCCGATGCGGCGCGCATGAACCGCAGCCTGCCGCTCGACAAATGTCTCGACGATTGCCTTGTGGTCTACGGCCAGAACGGCGAGGCGCTGCGGCCGGAACAGGGCTATCCGCTGCGCCTTCTGGTGCCGGGCTGGGAGGGCAACGTCAGCGTCAAATGGCTGCGCCGCCTCAAGGTCGGCGATGCGCCATGGTTCTCGCGCGAGGAAACCTCGAAATACACCGATCTGATGCCGGACGGAAAATCCCGCGGCTTCACCTGGGTCAACGATGCGAAATCGGTCATCACCTTCCCCTGCCCGGAAAAGCCGCCGGCCGCACCGGGACTCTATGAAATCCGCGGCCTGGCCTGGAGCGGCCGGGGCAAAATCAAGAAGGTCGACGTGTCGGTTGACGGCGGCGTGAACTGGCAAAGTGCACAACTGCACGATCCGGTGTTGTCGAAAGCGCTAACCCGCTTTTCCATTCCGTGGCGCTGGGACGGACAACCGGCGCTGCTGCAATCGCGCGCCGTCGACGACACCGGCTACGTTCAGCCGACCATCGCGCAGTTGCGCAAAGTGCGCGGCGGCAATTCGGTCTATCATAACAATTCGATCCAGACCTGGCAGATCAAGCCGAACGGGGGCGTGTTCGATGTCCAGCTCGGCTAGGATCGCATCAGTGTGTGGAATTGCGTTGCTTGCCTGCTGCCTCCCGGCATTCGCCGGCAGTCCGGGCGCCTTCGGCTACGGCACGCCGGCGACGCCGGCACAGATCGCCGGATGGGATATCGACGTACACGGCGCAAGCGGCGCCGGCCTGCCCGCCGGCAAAGGCGACGCCGATCACGGCGCGGAAGTCTTCATCCAGCAATGTGCCCCCTGCCATGGCACGTTCGGTGAAGGCGAAGGCCGTTATCCGAAACTCGAAGGCGGTGTCGGCACGCTGACCGCGGACCGGCCGGAGCCGACTGTCGGCAGCTACTGGCCGTTTGCGCCCACGCTGTTCGACTACGTCAACCGGGCGATGCCGTTCTCGGCGCCGCATACGCTGACCCCGGATGAGATTTATGCCGTGACGGCCTACATCCTCAGTTTCAACAATATCGTGCCGAACGATTTCGTCGCCGACCGTGACAGCCTCGCCAAGGTAAAAATGCCGAACCGCGACAACTTCTCCTGGACCGATCCGCGGCCGGACACCGCCAATGTGGCGTGCGTAAAGGACTGCGCCGATCCGAAGTCGATCAAGATCATCTCGACCGCGGAAGGCAAGGATCTGACGCCGCGCACCACCGGCCCGCTCGACAAGATGAACGGCAAATAGGCGCAAAGGGACACGTTAACGCCATGCAGAAGCACTCCAAGCAAACCCGGACAGCATCATCCGCACGCTGGTTGCTGCTCGGTGCCGCATTGCTGGCCGGTTCCGCGGCGCTGGCGCAATCGCCGATGCCGGGACAAACGCTGGCGTTCGACCGCAGCAAGGGCAATTGCCTGACCTGTCACGTCATCGCCGGCGGCGACGCGCCGGGCAATGTCGGACCGCCGCTGTCCGACATGAAGGCGCGCTATCCGAACCGCAAGGAACTGGCCGCAATCATTTTCGATGAGACCAAGCGCAATCCGCAAACAGTAATGCCGCCGTTCGGGCGCAACCTGATCCTGTCCGATGCCGAAATCGAATCCGTCGTCGATTTTCTCTACACCAAATAATGAGCCGTCCAGCGGCTCCAGAGGGAGAGAACAAGTGGCAGTCCTGACAACTTTCGATCGCACGCGCCGGCGTGTCATCAAGACCGCGCTGGCCGGCTTCGCCGCGGCGCTCTGCCTGCCGACACTGGTCAAACGCACCTTTGCCGCCGACGTTGCGCTTTGGCCAAAGGATGCCTTCATGCAGAAGACCGAGGCCGACGCGATCAAGGCGCTTTACGGCAAGGACGCCGAGGTCTCCGACAAGGTCAAGCTCGACACTCCCGAAATCGCCGAAAACGGCGCCGTGGTGCCGGTTTCGATTTCGAGCGCGCTGCCCGATGTGACCTCGATTGCGATCATCGTGTCCGAGAACCCCTACCCGCTCGCGGCGAGCTACAAATTGCCGCCCGGCACCGCGGGCACGGTGTCCAACCGGCTGAAGATGGCAAAGACCAGCAAGGTCATGGCGCTCGTCGAATCCGGCGGAAAAATCTACAGCGCCAGCAAGGAAGTCAAAGTCACCGTCGGCGGTTGCGGCGGCTAGGGAGAACGATCATGGCATCGACAATTCGCGTGCGCGCCGTCGCCAACGGCGACGTCACCGAGGTGCAGGCGCTGGTGCAGCACCCGATGGACTCCGGCTTCGTCAAGGACGCCCAGGGCAATATCATTCCGCCGCACCACATCGAGGTGGTTGATTTCCAGCACGCCGGCAAAACCGTGTTCACCGCGCTGTGGGGTCCGGCCGTCGCCAAGGACCCTTATGTGAAATTCAGCTTCAAAGGCGCGCAAAAAGGCGATGACCTTTCGGTAAGCTGGATTGACAATAAGGGCGAGAGCGATTCACTCGTCGCCAAAGTGCTGTAGCCGGATCGGCCAGCCGGAGAAAAACGGATGTTGCGCGCCATTCCAGTTGTGATTGCGATCCTGCTCGCCATTGGCGCGCGGCCCGCCGCCGCCGCGGATACGCCGGACCCTGCCGCCGAGTTCAAGGCGTTCCGCGATTACTTCGCCAAGAAGTTCCCGAACGTTCCGCTGAACGACTTCGTCAACGGGCCGTATTCGATGGACGCCGACCTGCGCAAGCAATGGGAGGCGATCGACGATTTTCCGCCTTACGACTTCGCCGTCGATCGCGGCAAGGAGATGTTCGCGACGCCGTTCAAGAACGGCAAGACCTACGGCGACTGCTTCGAGAACAAGGGCATCGGCATTCGCCAGAACTATCCGTATTTCGACACCAACAGCGGCGAAGTCATCACGCTGGAGCTGGCGCTCAACCGCTGCCGCCAGGTCAATGGCGAGGAGCCCTACTCTTACGTCAAGGACGAGATGGCGTCGCTCACCGCCTATATGGCGTTCACCTCGCGCGGCAAGCCGTTCGACATCAGGGTCCCGAACGATCCGCGCGCGCTGGCGGCCTATCAGAACGGCGAGAGGTATTTCTACACGCGGCGCGGCCAGCTCAATTTCTCCTGCGCCAGCTGCCACGTGCAGAATCCCGGCAACCATATCCGCACCGAAGTGCTGGCGCCGGCGCTCGGCATCCTCGCCGCGATGCCGATCTACCGCTCCGAATGGGGCGGCATGGGCACGATCAGCCGCCGCTTCGTCACCTGCAACAGCCAGGTGCGCGGCGTCCCGCTGCAGCCGCAGGACGAGGACTACCGCGACGTCGAGTATTACCTCTCCTACATGGCGAACGGTTTGCCGATCGCCGGACCGGGAGCGCGGCCATGAGGGCGGCCATGAGGGCGGCCATGAGCGTAACAACAACACGTCTGCTGCTGATTGCGGCTTCGCTGCTGTGTGCGGCCGCGGCGCAAGCGGCCAGCACGCAGGCCGATTTCGATAGCGCGTTTGCCGCAGCGCAAGCGGCCGAGAAGGAAGCCGGTGCGCTGAAGAACCAATGGATTCCGACCGAGCAGGCTTTGGCCGCCGCCAAGAAAGCGGCTGCCGCCGGCGACTTCGATACCGCAGTCAGCCAGGCCAAACAGGCCGAGGCGCTGGCCAAGGCCTCCATCGCGCAGTCGAAAGAACAAGACACCGCCTGGAAGGATGGCGTAATCCGTTGACCGTCGTGACCGTCATCCTGAGGTGCGAGTGAAACGAGCCTCGAAGGATGAGCGGCCGAGACGCTGGGGCCGTCGTCCTTCGAGGGCCGCTTTGCGGCCACCTCAGGATGACGGAGCATAATGGAGCGTAGTTTGGATCGCCGGAAATTCCTCCGCTACCTCGCGACCGCCGCCACAGCCGGCGTCGTGCCGCGCGTGGCGCTGGCGGCGGACGGCGATCCCTATGACGTCGGCCGCTTCGGCAACGTCCGCATCCTGCATATGACCGACACCCACGCCCAGCTTGCGCCGGTCTATTTCCGCGAGCCCAGCGTCAACCTCGGCGTCGGCGCGATGCGCGGCAAGCCGCCGCACATCGTCGGCGGCGCGTTTCTCGAATATTTTGCCATGGCGCCGGGAAACCGCGACGCGCATGCCTTCACGTTTCTCGATTATCAGGAGGCGGCGCATCGCTACGGCCGCATGGGCGGCTTTGCCCACCTGAAAACGCTGATCGATCGGCTGCGCACAGAGGCCGGTCCCGACAACGCAATGCTGCTCGACGGCGGCGACCTGTTGCAGGGCACCGGCCAGGCCAACGCCATGCAGGGCGCCGACATGATCGAGGCCGCCAATCTGCTTGGCGTCGACGCCCTGACCGGACACTGGGAGTTCACCTACGGCCAGGACATGCTGCGCCAGCGCCTGAAGGAATTTAAGGGTGAGTTCCTGGCGCAGAATGTTTTCCTCACCGACGACGCCGCCTTCAACAATGCCGAGGCTTTCGACTCGAACTCCGGCCGCGTTTTCAAGCCGGCCACCGTCAAGGAGGTCGGCGGCTTCCGGGTTGCCGTGATCGGCCAGGCATTTCCCTATGTGCCGGTCGCACACCCGAAACGCTTCACGCCCGACTGGACGTTCGGCATCCGCGAGCAGGATCTGCAAAAGCTGGTCGACGACCTGCGCGGCAATCAGAAGGCCGACGCCGTCGTGCTGCTGTCGCACAACGGCATGGATGTCGACCTCAAGCTCGCCAGCCGCGTCACCGGCATCGACGTCATTCTGGGCGGCCACACCCACGACGCCGTGCCGCGGCCGGTGCTGGTGAACAATGCCAGCGGCAAGACCTTCGTCACCAATGCCGGCTCAAACGGCAAATTCCTTGCCGTGATCGACCTCGACGTCGGCAAAGGCGCGGTGAAGGATTTCCGGCATCACCTGCTGCCGGTTTTTGCCAACCTGATCAAAGCCGACCCCGACATGCAGGCGCTGATCGAAAAGCTCTACGAGCCCAATTCGGTAGGCTACTCGGAAACGCTCGCGACCGCCGACCAGTTGCTGTACCGGCGCGGTAACTTCAATGGACCGATGGACCAGGTGATCTGCGACGCACTGCGTCAGGCGCTCGATTGCCAGATCGCGCTGTCGCCCGGGTTCCGCTGGGGCACGACGCTGCTGGCCGGACAACCGATCACCATGGGCGACGTGCTTGCCGAAACCGCCATCACCTATCCCGAGACCTATGCACTGGACATGAACGGCGGTCAGATCAAGGCGGCTCTCGAGGACATCGCCGACAACCTGTTCAATCCCGACCCTTACTACCAGCAGGGCGGCGACATGGTGCGCGTCGGCGGCATGGATTACACCTGCACGCCGGAGGAAGCAGCCGGCAAACGCATTTCCGGCATGAAGCTCGACGACGGCACTGCGATCGAGGACGGCAAGAGCTATCGTGTTGCCGGCTGGGCGTCGGTCAATCAGCAATCCGGCAAGCCGGTCAGCGATGTGCTGGCCGGCCATCTGCGCGACCAGAAGACCGTGAAGGTCAAGCGCCTCAACAGCGTGACGCTGAAAGGTATTAACAACAATCCCGGTATCATCGGTGGAGGTTAGGCCATGATTGCTTTTTTACGTGCAGCTTTGATCGCGATGGCGGCGGCGTTTGTCGCCTTGAACGGTGCTCAGGCCGACGGCGCCAAGCACCGTATCGTGATCCAGGTCGACCAGAACGATTCCGAGGTGATGAACCTTGCGCTCAACAATGCGCGCAACGTGCTCGAAGCCTATCGCGCGAAAAACCAGGACGTCGATGTCGAAGTCGTCGCTTACGGCCCGGGCCTGCACATGCTGCGCGACGACACGTCGCCGGTGAAAGACCGGATCAAGGAACTCACCGAGGTCTCCTTCCCGTCGAACATCACATTTTCCGCCTGCAACAACACCAAGCAGGGCATGGAGAAGCGTGAGGGCCATCCGATCACCATCATCCCGCAGGCGCATCTGGTGCCGGCCGGTGTGGTGCGGATCATGGAACTCGAGGAGCAGGGTTACAGCTACGTGCGGCCGTAAGCGGCGCGCAGAGCGGAGGCAGCCATGAGACGGATGCTCGGCTTGATCGCGGCGGCGCTATTCGCCGGCGCGTTGCCGGTCCACGCGCAGGACGCCACCGTGACCTACAAATCGATCGCTCCGGACACCGCGCTCGATCTTGCCAAAGCCGCGCTCGCGACCTGCCGCACCAACGGTTATCAGATCTCCGTCGTGGTGCTCGACCGTTTCGGCCAGCAGATTGTCCTGCTGCGTGACCGCTTCGCCGGTCTGCCGGCATCCGCGACCGCGAACGACAAAGCCTATACGGCGCTGAGCTTTCACATGACCAGCGGAGAATTCGCCAAGTCAATTCAGGGCGGCCAGCTCAGCGCCGGCTTGGCAGGCTTGCCGCATATCCTGCCGCTCGCCGGCGGTCTCGTTATCGAAGCCGGCGGCGCGGTGCTTGGCGCGGTCGGCGTCGCCGGTGCGCCCGGTGGCGACAAGGACGAAGCCTGCGCCAAAGCCGGGCTCGATTCGATCCGCGACAAGCTGGATTTCTAAAGCGTCAGCGCGCCACGGAAGCGAGCGCGCCGCGCACCAGCGCGGCATAAAACCGGTCTTTCAGGCTGCTCGGTTTGGCAAGGCCGAGCCGCTCGAGACAGGCGGTGTCCGCCGTCGCCGACAGGCCGCCGATCAGCAAGCGGGCAAGCTGCATCGGTGATGCCGACTTGAGCGCCGAAAGCGCCGGGATCAACCGCTGCTCCGGCGCGGTGAAATCGGTGCCGAACGGAAACACCGGCAACAGCCCGGCGTCGGCGGCGGGCTGCAGCGCCTGCGCGATCATCTCCGGCGTGTTATTGCGCGCGGCCTTCGGCAGTTCGAAGTCGCGGGCAATCTTGCCGGCATCCCTGGCCTGGCGCAGCAGTTCGTCTTGAAAGCGCGAGTCGGAAATCGACAGCATGGCGGCGACGACCTCGCCGTCGCTTTTGCCGCGAATATTGGCAATGCCGTATTCGGTGATGACGATGTCGCGCAGATGGCGCGGAATGGTGATGTGGCCGTAACGCCACCTGATATTGGATTGATCCCTGCCGTTATGCGAGCGCGTCGCCCGCAGCACGATCGCCGAACGCGCGTCCGCAAGCGCGAAGCTTTGCGCGATGAAATTGTACTGTCCGCCGACGCCGCTCACGACCCGGCCATCCTCCAGTCCGTCGGAAACCACGTCACCGAGCAGCGTCGCCATCATGGCGTCGTTGAGAAAACACGCCTTGACCCGCGCGCGGCGTTTGTTCTCCTCGTCGCGGTAAAGCTCGTTGACGAAGGAGATACCGGTCATGCCGAATTTCTTCGCGGTCTCCGGCGGCATTTCGCGGAGGCTGCGGTAGAATTCCCGCGATCCGATGAAGAACCCGGCATGCAGCACGATGCCGTCGACCTCGCGCTTGAGGACACCGGCGCGAAACAGATCGAGCATGCCCTCGACGAACAGTTCGCTGCAGCCGTAGAGACCGATATCGAACCGTTCGGTATGGACCGCCGCGCCGCGAGCCGGATCGTAGCCGAGCGACGATAGCAGCCGGCCAAACTCCTCGCTGCTGTTGTGGCGCAACACCAGCGCATGTGCGACGGCTTCACCGAGCGAACCGATGCCGATTTGCAGCGTGCCGCCGTCCGGCACCAGGCTGGCGGCATGCAAGCCCGCGGCATGATCACCAAGCGCGACCGGCTCGCGCGGCGGCGCGAACAGTACAAAGTCCGTCGCCGGATCGTCGAGCAGCAGGTCGAATTCGTTCTCGGCAACCGCCGCATCGCCATACATGAATGGCAATTCCGAATTGGTCTGCCCGGCAAAAAGAAAGTCAACGCGGCCTTCGCTGCGCAGCGACAGAAGCTCGACGGTCAGATCGGGATTACAGCTCAGACTGAACGGTTTGGCTTCATCCGCGCGGTGCGCCACCAGTTGCGCAACGACATTGACGCCGCGGTCGAGGACGTAACGAAGCGCATGCGTATAATTTGCCGAAATATAATGCTGCTGGGCGTAGGGCGAGTTCAGCCACTGTCCGGCTTCGAAGAAGAACTCATTGACCGTAATGTTCGGCGGCATCCGGTTTTTCCGGATCGCCGCCACATAGGCGAGCGGCGGATAGCCGGCGAACACGCGCTGCGCGATCGGGTCGAAGAAGCGGTGCTCCAGTTCGCTCTTCGCGCCCGGTGGCTCCAGCGTCAGCGCGGTGAAGATGGTGAGCCGGATCGATGGATCGGCCGCCGCCCTGGCAAACAGCGCATTGGCGATGTGGTTGGCCTTGCCCAGCCCGAGCGGCAGCGCCAGCACGATCGTCTTGCCGACCCGCTCGACGATGGCATCGGCCAGAGCGACCGGATCGGCGAACTTTTGCGGGCTACCGCCCGAATGGATCATTGCAACGTGTCCCAGCCCGGATCGGGCTGGAAACGGGGCCCGTATTGTTGGGCGAAACGCTTGAGCGTGTCGCGGATATCGGCGGCGCCGCGGCTGTGCGCGTAGTGCATCGGGCCGCCGCGGAACGGCGCGAAGCCGGTGGCGAAGATCATCGCGCCGTCGACGATCTGTTCATCGGCCACGATGCCCTCACGCAGACAGGTGACGCAGACGTCGAGCATCGGCAGGATCAGACGGTCGATCATGTCGGCGGGCGGCTTTTCCGCTTCCTCGCGGGCCTTGACCGCTTTGCCGTCGCGCCAGACGTAAAGCCCCTTGCCGCTCTTCTTGCCGAGGTCGCCCTTCGCCACCATGTCCTTCAGCCATTGCGGCGGATCGGGCATGTCGTGATGCAAATTGGCGCGCAGCATTTCGGCGACGTGCAGGCAGATGTCGAGCCCGACCTCGTCGGCGAGCTCGATCGGGCCCATCGGCATGCCGAAATCCTCGGCCGCCTTGTCGATGGTTTCTTTCTTCGTGCCGGCGTCGAACATCACCAGGGCTTCGAGCAGGTAGGGCGTCAGCGCGCGGTTGACCAGGAAGCCCGGCGCGCTCTTCACCGGCGCCGGCAGCCGGTCGATGCGGCCGAGGAACGCCCGCGCATCGGCCAGCACCTGCTGATCGACCTGATCGTGGCTGACCACCTCGACCAGTTGCATGCGCGACACCGGATTGAAGAAGTGGATGCCGACCAGCCGCTCCGGCCGCGGCAGGCCTTCGCGCAACTGCTCGAGCGGAATGCTCGACGTGTTGGTGGCGAGAATAGCACCGGCTTTCATGTGCGGCTCGATGCCGGCAAAGATCTTGCGCTTGAGGTCGAGCACTTCCGGCACTGCCTCGATGATGAGATCGGCGGTGGCAACGCCCTGCCCTTTGAGATCGGGGATCAGCCGGTCGAGCGCATCGCGCTGGCGACGGTGGTTGTCGCGGCCGATGATGGCGTAGAGATCGCTGGCGCGCTTGATCGCGCCGGCAATCGGCTCCGGTTTGGTGTCGCCGAGACTGACGGTGAAGCCGTGCCATGCGCACCACGCCGCAATATCGCCGCCCATCGCGCCGGCGCCGATCACGTGCACCCGGCGGCCGTCCCACTTGCCGCCGGCGAGGCTTTTCAGGTTGTCGCGCAGATAGAACACGCGAACCAGGTTCTGCGCGGTCTCGCCGACCAGCAATTTGGCAAACGATGCAATCTCGGCCTTCTGCATCGCCTCCGGATTGCCGCCGTGTTTGACCCAAAGATCGATCAGCGCATAGGGCGCGGGGTAATTTGCCTTCGGCGCCTTTTTCGCGGTTTCGCTGCGCATGCGCTGCGCCAGCAATTCGCGCACCGGACCGAAATTCATCGACCGGCCGAGTAGCCCCTGCTTGGCCGCGATCATCTCGCCGGTGACTGCGGACATCACCGCCGCGCGGACGTGACGCTCCTGCGTCACCGCGTCAACCAGATGCAGCGCCCGCGCCTTGCGCGCCCGCTCGGTCTTGCCGGTCAGCATCATGGTCATCGCCTGCACCGGGCTGATCAGATGCGGCAGCCGGACGGTTCCGCCGAGACCTGGATGCAGGCCGAGCAGCACTTCCGGAAAGCCGAAGCTGGCGTCCTCGATGGCGATGCGGAAATCGCAGGCCAGCGCCACTTCGAGCCCGCCGCCAAGGCAATAGCCGTGGATCACTGCAATGGTCGGCAGTGGCAGCTTGTCGAGGCGATCGAGTACCACGTGACCTTTGGTGATCGTCGCCTCGATCTGCGTCGGGTCGGTAACGCCCTTGAACTGCGCGATGTCGGCGCCGGCGATGAAGCCGCCGCGTTTTGCCGAGCGAATGACCAGCCCGCGCGGCCGGTCACGCTCGACCTTGTCGAGCACGGCATTCAGCTCGGTGAGCGTTTCCTCGCCCAGCGTATTGGCGCTGGAATCCTTCTTGTCGAACAGTAGCCAGGCCACGCCGTCTTCGTCGGTGCGCAGCCGCCAGTTCGCCCAAGGGCTGCCGTCCTGTTGCGCTTCGCCCGCAGCGAACGGGCCAAGCTCCATGTCGCGCGGACCGAGGATCGAAAGCGTCGGCTTTGCCGCAAATTTCGTATTCATGCTGTCCTCACGCCGCTTCGATCAGCATGGCGCCGCCCTGCCCGCCGCCGATACATTCGGTGGCGATGCCGCGCTTGTAGCCGAGACGTTTCATGGCATTGACGAGGTGCAGCACGATCCGGTTGCCGCTGGCGCCGACCGGATGGCCGACGCCGATCGCGCCGCCGTCAACGTTGAGCCGGTCACGCGGGATCGTACCCGCCGCGCCGGCAAGCCCGAGCGCATCGCGGCAGAACTGGTCGTCGGTCCAGGCTGCGAGACAGCCCAGCACCTGCGCCGCGAACGCTTCATTGAGCTCCCACAGTTCGATGTCGCCCAAGCCGAGATTGTGGCGCTTGAGGATCGCGGTCGAGCAGTAAACCGGCCCGAGGCCCATCACCGAAGGATCGAGCGCCGACCACTCGCTGTCGACGATCACGGCTTTCGGCGTCAGATTGTGCTCCTTCACCGCATCTTCCGACGCGAGGATGACCCACGATGCGCCGTCGGTGATCTGCGAGGAATTGCCCGGCGTCACCTTGCCCCACGGCCGCTCGAACGCCGGCTTGAGCTTTGCCAGCGCATCCGCCGTGCTATCGGGACGGACGCCGTCATCGTGGTCGAACAGCGTGCCGTCGCGCGCGAAGGCCGGCTCGACTTCGCCGGCAAGCCAGCCGTTCTTCTGCGCCGTGGCCAGGCGCTGCTGACTCTCGGCGGCGTATTCGTCGGCTTCGCGCCGCGTGACATTGAAGAGATGCCCGACCAGTTCGGCGGTCTGGCCCATATTGAGCTCGGTGATCGGATCGGTCAGGCCGCGCTCCAGCCCGATGACCGGCGTGAAGAACGACGGGCGCAGGCTCAGAAATGCTCCGATCTTCGCTCCGAGGCTGCGCGCGGCAAACAATTGCCCGTACCAGGCGACCGCGCGGTTGGAGAACACCAGCGGCGCGTGGCTGAGCGACTCAGCGCCGCCGGCGAGGATCAGATCAGCAGTCCCGTTCTGGATGTAGCGGTACGCGGTGTCGATCGACTGCATGCCGGAACCGCAATTGATCTGCACCGTAAATGCGGTCATGGCCTCGCCCATGCCGAGGCGGAGCGCCGCGACGCGCGCCGGATTCATCTCGTCGGCAATGACATTGACGCAGCCGAGGATCACCTGGTCGAAAGCGTCCGGGGCAAAGGGCTGGCGCAGCAACAGCGGCTGGCCGCATTGCACGGCAAGATCGACCGGGGTGAACGGCCCCGGCTTGCCGCGCGCCTTGATGAACGGCGTGCGGCTGCCGTCGATGATGTAAACCGGGCGGCGCCCTACTCCGCCGCTTCCGGCGGCGGCCGGACCGGGACTGGTTCCGGCGGCGCCAATTCCGGCGCCGGTGCCGGTCGAGATATCGCTTGAGATGATGGCTCTCCCCTGTTGGCTTGGCCGCGGGACGTCAATTCTTCCGGCGCGAAATCGTTGACCGCGATGGCAGCGGAAACCGCTTCCGCCGCCGCTTTCAGTTTCGCCGCTTCGTCGGCGGTAATTGTCCGCTGCGCAACCGCCTGATCGATATCACGGACGCGCGCGACAGCCATGCGGTCGCGGATCGGCTGCGCCGCGGCCACCATGGCGAAGGCGCGTTCGACCAGCGCGATGCCGTTGTCGGTTTCGCTCTCGGCCGGATGATAGAGGTCCACCGTCAGCCGGTCGCGCGCCACGCTCGGATTGGTAATCAGGTCGGCGCAGCGATCGGTGACGCGGTCCGACGGGCCGCGGCGGCGCGGCCCGAGCGGCTGGATCAAGAAGCGAAGCAGCCATGCCACCGGCCGGATCGGGAAATTGGCCAGAAGTTCGTCGAACCGCGCTTCGATGGTGGCGAAGCTCGCTTCCATGCAATAGGCGAGCAGCGGGAAGTCGTCCTGCTGGCGGCCTTCATCGTTCCAGCGCTTGAGCGCCGCACTCGAGAGATAAAGCTCGGAGAGGATGTCGCCGAACCGCGCCGAGATCATTTCCTTGCGCTTGAGCGCGCCGCCGAGCGTCAGGAGCGACAGATCGACCGCCAGCGCAAACGCCGCGGCGTGGCGGCTCAGTTGCCGGTAGAACCGGGTCGCGGCGCCGGCGTCCGGCGCGGGCGCCAGCAACCCGCCGGTCCAGGCGCGGCCCCAGGCGCGGAACATGTTGGCGATGCTGTGCCCGACATGCGCCCACAGCACCTGGTCGAATTCGTCGACGCCTTTTTCCTTGTCGGGCTCTTCAAGCGCCTGCATTTCCTTCAGCAGATACGGATGGCAGCGGATCGCGCCCTGGCCGAACTGGATCAGGCTCCGCGTGACGATGTTGGCGCCTTCGACGGTGATCGCGATCGGCACGCCGCGATAGAGGCTGCCGAGATAATTCAGCGGCCCCTCGATGATCGCCTTGCCGCCGTGTACGTCCATGGCGTCGGAGACGGCGACACGCATGCGGTCGGTGGCCTGCGATTTCATGATCGCGGTCACCACCGCGGGATGATGGCCGTCGTCGAGCGCCGCGCAGGTCATGCGCCGCGCCGCGTCGAGCAGATAGGCGGTAGCAGCGATGCGGCCGAGCCGCTCCTGGATCGCTTCGAACTTCGAGATCGAGACGTGGAACTGCTCGCGGATGCGCGAATAGGCGCCGGTGATGTTGGCGCAGAACGCCGCCCCCGCCGCCGACAGCGACGGCAGCGAAATGCCGCGGCCTGCCGCCAGCGCGCTCATCAGCATTTTCCAGCCCTTGCCGACCTGATCGACGCCGCCGATCACGTTATCCATCGGAATGAAGACGTCGTGGCCCCAGTTCGGGCCGTTCTGGAAAACGTGCATGGCCGGCAGATGGCGCCGCCCGATGCTGACGCCCGGAAGATTCGTCGGCACCAGCGCCAGCGTGATGCCGATGTCGTCGCGGGCGCCGATCAGGTGATCGGGATCGCGCAACTTGAAGGCCAGCCCCAGCACCGTCGCGATCGGACCCAGCGTGATGTAACGCTTGTGCCAATTGAGCCGGATGCCGAGCGTCTCGCGGCCTTCCCATAGGCCGCGGCACACGACGCCATTATCGATCATCGACGCAGCGTCGGAGCCGGCTTCCGGGCTGGTCAGCCCGAAGCACGGAATCTCCTGACCGCCGGCGAGCCGCGGCAGCCAGTAATTGCGCTGCGCCTCGGTGCCGAACTGCATCAGCAGTTCACCCGGCCCGAGCGAATTCGGCACCATCGCCGTGCAGGCGACCGCGATCGAGCGGGTCGATAATTTGCGGATCACCTCCGAATGCGCATAGGCGGAGAAACCGAGGCCGCCATATTGCTTCGGGATGATCATGGCGAAGAATTTCTTCGCTTTCAGGAACGCCCATAGCTCCGGCGGCAGATCGTGCAGTTCCCAATTGATCTGCCACTCGTTGGTCATCCGGCAGAGTTCTTCGACCGGGCCGGCGAGGAAATCCTGCTCCTCCTGCGACAGCTTTGCCGGCGCGAAGGCCAGAAGCTTTTTCCAGTCCGGATTGCCGGTGAACAGGTCGGCATCCCACCACACGTCGCCGGCCTCGATGGCCTCGCGTTCGGTGTTGGAGAGCTTGGGTAGCGCATGTTGCGCCAGACGGAAGATCGGCTTGGTGATCCAGTCCCGCCGGAACGATGACGACATCGGCTTTCCCCGGGCTTTTGGGCGACCGTAACCGGCCCGCCGCGGTTGGATGATTCGTTGCAAGACTATAGGTTTCGCGCACGCAAATGATACTATTTCACCTGCTGGCTGGGCATTCCCCTACATAGTGACCGGACCGGGTGTTCTGCCAGCGGGGGCGCTCCACCAGAATTCTGCCATGTTCGCCAAGCTCGAAGCCTTTATTGCCGCCAAAATCCTCCATTATTTATCGGCGCCAACGGCGCGTTATGCGCCATTTTTTGCGCCGGATCCTTCCGTCGTGCGTGCCGCGCTCCAGCCCGGCGACATCCTGCTGGTCGAGGGCAACAGCCGGGTTGCGTCGATCATCAAATTTCTGACCCAAAGCACCTGGTCGCACGCGGCACTCTATATTGGCGCGCGTCCGGGGGATGTGTCGCCGAACGGTGAGCCGAATGAGTTTCTCGAAGCCGAGGCGGAAACCGGGGTCGTCACTGCGCCGCTGTCGAAATACGTCAAATTCCATACCCGGATCTGCCGGCCGGTCGGCGTCGATGCCGCGGATATCCAGAAAGTCGTCGACTACGCGGTGGCGCGCATCGGCAAACAATACGATTTAAAACGCATCCTCGACCTGCTGCGCTACCTGTTTCCCTATCCGCCGGTGCCGGTGTGGTTTCGCCGCCGCATGCTGGCGATCGGGGCCGGCGATCCGACGCGGGCAATCTGTTCAACACTGATCGCAGAGGCGTTTGCCTCGATTTACTATCCGATCCTGCCGGAGCGGGTTTCGATCAACGGCAAGACTTATGGCGTCGCGCCGTACGTACAGGGCGAGTTCGACCACATTCGCAAATACGGCCTTTATACGCCGCGCGACTTCGACACTTCGCCGTTCTTCCAGATCGTCAAGCCGACGATCGCCGCCGGCTTCGATTATCATACTGTGCAATGGGCGCCGCCTGGGCTTGATAGCGCGCCTGAAATCGACGCGGACGATCTCACAGGCTAACGCAACACGCTTCGCTACTTTTTGCTGCCGGTATCGGGTTTCGCCTTCAACTGGGCGAGCTCAATGCTCAGTTTGTCCACCGCGGCTTTCAACGCCACGATCTCGGCTTTCGCCGCAGCAAGGTCGCGATCGGTCGCGGCCATCTTGTCCTGGCTGTCATGGGTCAGCTTGTTCAGCGCCTGCTGAAGGAATTCGATATTCGCCTGCAAGCAGCCGGTGCGCCGATCCATCTGCTTTTCGGCGGTGCAGACTTCGAGGCCGCGGATGTCCTGCGCGGGCGCGGGCAGCGCGCCGGCAGCCAACAGCGCGGCAACACCAAAAAGGAAAATCCGCGGCGACTTTCGGCTCATGGGATGGCCTGCTTTCAGGATTGCGACGCCGCAATTGCCTGCGACTTGCCGTCGGCATCGACGCGCACATAGGTAAACAGGCCTTCCGTCACCTTGATGGCGGTCTGGCCGGTGCCGCGCCGCGCCCAGCTCTCGATCTTCACCGTGATCGAGGTGTTGCCGATCTTCTCGACGCTGCCGTAGCACGATACCTCATCGCCGACGCAAACCGGACGGTGAAACGCCATCGCCGTAATGGCGACGGTGACGACACGGCCGCCGGCGCGGCGCACTGCGACCGTCGCGCCGGCGAGGTCCATCTGGCACAGCAGCCAGCCGCCGAAAATATCGCCATGCGGATTGGTGTCCGCCGGCATCGCAATGGTGCGGATCGCCGGATCGATATCCGGCGGCGTTTCCGGCGTGGTCGTGGCTTGATCAGGCATAGGATTCCCTGGCGGCTGATTCCGTTATTTTAGCACGCCACGGCGATCACTCCGCCTTGATATTCGCCGCATGAATGACGTTGGCCCAGCGCTCGGTTTGCGCGGCGACGGCTTTATCGAGCTCCACCGGCGTACTCCGCAGCACGATGGCGCCGAGGTCCGCCATACGCCCGGCGACTTTCGGATCGTCGAGCCCGGCGTTGATCTCGGCATTGAGCCTCTGGATGATCTCGGCCGGCGTGCCGCGCGGGGCGGCGATGCCGACCCAGACATTGGCCTCGAAGCCGGGCTGAAATTCGCTCAGCGCCGGAACATCCGGCAGGGCGGGCCAACGCTTGAGCGTCGTCACGGCGAGCGCGCGCAGCTTGCCCTGCCGGATGAACTCGATCGACGATGGCAGATTGTCGAAGGCCGCGTTGACCTGTCCGGCCAGAAGGTCGGTCACCATCGGCGCCGAGCCGCGATACGGCACATGCACCATCTGGATGCCGGCATTCATCTTGAACAGTTCGCCGCCGACATGCGCGATCGTCCCGGTGCCGAACGACGCAAGGCTCAACTTGTTCGGATTGGCCTTGGCATAGGCGATCAGTTCCGGCACCGACGCGACCGGCACCGACGGATTGATCTCGAGCACCATCGGCGTGGTTTGCAGGCCGGCAACCATCGCGATGTCGCGGACAAAGCTGAACGTCAGGTCCTTGTAGAGCGCCGGATTGATCGCGTTCGAGGAAACCGCGGCCAGCAGCGTGTAACCGTCCTGCGGCGCATGTGCCACCGCTTCAGTGGCGATGTTGGTCGCAGCGCCGGGCCGGTTATCGACAATGAACGGCTGGCGGAGCCGATCCGAGAGCCACTGCCCGATCAGCCGCGCCGCGATGTCGGTCGGGCCACCCGGCGTGAAGCCGACCATGATGTGAACCGGGCGCGATGGATAGGTGTCGGCGCGAGCCAGCCGCGCAGTGACCGGAAGCGCCGCGACACCCGCGGAAAGCCGCAAAAATTCCCTGCGTTCGACTTTCATCCGCCCCTCCCAATCACATCAAAGCATCAATCAGGTTTTATGCCAGAAAACTTTATCACCGTGGCCCACTTTTCCGTCTCGGCCACGATGAAGGCCGCAAAGCCATCCGGAGTCATCGACATTGGCGGAACGCCGAGATCGAGCAGACGCTTCTTCATGTCCGGATCGGCAACGATGGCGTTGATCTCGCAATTGAGCTTGCCGACAATATCGGCCGGTGTGCTTTTCGGCGCTCCAACGCCAAACCAGCCGATACCCTCGTAACCCGGCACCGCTTCGGCGATAGCGGGAACGTCAGGTAATGCGTCGATCCGCTTCGCGCTGGTCACCCCGAGCGCGCGAAGCCTGCCGGCGCCGACATTCTCAATGATCTGCGTGGCGGTGGAAAACACCACCTGCACCTGACCGCCGATCAGATCGGTCATGTAACTGCTGCGATAAGGGACGTGGACAAGATTGATCCCGGTCATCATTTTCAACAGCTCGCCGCAAAGGTGCGGCGTGGTTCCATTGCCGGGCGACGCCATGTTGATCTTGCCCGGGTTGGCTTTGCCGTAGGCGATGAATTCCGCAATGGTTTTTGCCGGAAGCCCCGGATTCGCTACAAGCACGAACGGCGTACTGACGACGCTCGCGACCGGCGCAATATCGTGGACGAAATCGAACGTCAGGTTTGAATACAGCGTCGCATTGATGGCGTTGCTCGCCGCAGCGAACAGCAGCGTGGTGCCATCCGCCGGCGACCGCACCACGGCTTCGGTGGCGATATTGCTGCCGGCGCCCGGCCGGTTCTCGACGACGAATTGCTGACCGAGCCGCTCCGACAGTCGTTGCCCGACGAGGCGCGAAATAATGTCCGGCCCGCTGCCCGGCGGAAAACCGACGATGATGTGGACCGGCCGCGACGGATAGGCTTCGGCGGCGGCGAACCGCGGAATAGCGAGCGCTGCGGCCGCGGCGCCGCTCAACCGGAGAAAAGCTCTGCGTCGAACCGACATTCGACACTCACGTTAAAACCGGCGTCAGCCCGGTTTGATATCCGCGAACCTGATCACCTTCGCCCACTTCTGGATATCGTCGGTGATGAATTTGCCGAATTCGGCGGCCGACATCGGCGTTGGTATGCCGCCAAGGTCGCCGAGCTTTGCCCTGAAGCCGGCATCGGCGAGGTTGACGTTGGCGGCCTTGTTGATGGCTTCGATGATCTCGCCCGGCGTGCCTTTCGGCGCGGTCAGGCCATGCCAGCCGCTGGCGTCAAAGCCCGGCACCGTCTCGGCGACCGTCGGCACATCGGGCAGGATTGGCAGCCGCGCCGGCGAAGCGACGGCGAGCGGCCGAAGCTGGCCCGATTTGACGTAGCTGATCGAGGCCGGGATCGGCGAGAAGATCATCTGGATCTGGCCCGCGATGAGGTCGGCGTAAGGATTGCCGGTGTAAGGCACATGGACGAATTGCGTCCCGGTCATCATCTGGAACAGTTCGCCGGCGACGTGCGGCCCCGAGCCGATGCCGTTCGACGCCATGTTGATCTTGCCCGGATTGGCTTTGGCGTAGGCAATGAACTCAGCCACGGTTTTCGCCGGCAGCGACGGATTGACCTCCAGCACGTACGGCACAACGTCGATGAGGGCGACCGGAACAATATCGGTGCTGAGATCGAAATTGAGATTCTTGTAGAGCGTTGCATTGACCGTGTTGGCCGAGCTCGCCAGCAGCAGCGTATAGCCATCGGGCTTGGCCCGCGCGACGTCTTCGGCGGCAAGGTTGGTGGCGGCGCCCGGACGGTTTTCAACGACGAACTGCTGGCCGAGCTGTTCGGACAGCCGTTGCGCCATCAGCCGCGCGATAATGTCGGATGCGCTGCCCGCGGCGTAGCCGACCAGCACATGCACCGGCCGCGCCGGATAGGACTGCGCGTGCGCAGAGCGGATGACGGCAGGCAGGGCAACGGTGGACGCAGCGAGGCTGAGAAACGTCCGGCGGTGAAGCGTCGTGACATGACCCATTGTGGACGTTTACTCCGCCTTGATCCCGGCTGCGTGAATGATCTTGCCCCATTTGTCGGTGTAGTCGGCAATATATCTGGCGAAGTCGCCGGGCGTGCTCGGGAACGGATCGACGCCGAGATCGGCGAGCTGCTTCTTGAACCCAGCGTCGGCAAGCGCGGCGTTCACCTGTTTGTTGAGGATGGCGATCACGTCCGGCGGCGTTTTCGGCGGCGCGCTGATTCCGGTCCAGTCGGTCGCTTCGTAGCCCGGCACAAAATCGCCGATCGATGGCACGTCCGGCAGCACCTCGCGCCGCGTCGCGGTGGTGACGCCGAGCCCGCGCAGTGTGCCGGCCTTGATGTAGCCAAGCGCTGAAACCACTGGCAGGAACATCACCTCGACCCGGCCGCTCATCAGGTCGGGTATGGCAGGACCGACGCCGCGATAATGCACCGTGAGCAGATCGACCTTCGCCAGCGACTTGAACAGGGCGCCGTAGAGATCGGACGAGCTGCCGAGGCCCGACGTCGCCATGTTGATCTTGCCAGGATTGGCCTTGGCGTAGGCAATGAATTCCGCGCCGGTTTTCGCCGGGAACGTCGGATTGACCACCATGACGAAAGCGTCGCGGCCGATGCTAGCCGGGAACACCTGGTCTTTCAGCAGATCGAATTTCAGATTGTCGTAGAGTGCGACGTTGTAGGCGTTGGATGCCGACACGAGAAATAATATGTGGCCGTCCGGCGCGGCGTTTACCACCTCCTGCAAGGCGATATTGCTGCTGGCGCCGGGCCGGTTCTCGACCACGAACGACTGGCCGAGATGCTCCGACAGCCACGGTGCGATCAGTCGCGCCACGATGTCGGTGACGCCGCCGGACGGATAGCCGACGATAAGGCGCACCGGCCGGCTCGGATAGGATTGCGCCAAAGCGAGCCGTGGCGCGGCCAGCACGGCGCCCCCGGCCGCAAGCTGCAAAAATCGTCGGCGTGGAAACGTCATTCGCTCTCCTGATCAATCAAACTTGATTCCGGCGAACTTGATGACTTTCGCCCACTTTTCGTTTTCGAACGCGATCAGCTTGCCGTAGTCCGCAGCCGACATTTTCGTCGGCACGTTGCCAAGGTCGATAAGCCGCGATTTGACCTTGCCGTCGTCGAGCGCAGTTCCGATAGCCTGATTGAGTTTGGCAAGGATATCCGGCGGAGTTCCGGTCGGCGCACCGAAGCCGAGCCAGCCGTCAACCTCGTAGCCAGGCACGGACTCGCCAACTGTCGGAACATCCGGCATGGAAGCCACCCGCGCCTCCGTCGTCACTGCCATGGCGTGAAGCTTGCCTGCTTTGACATGGCCGATCGCCGAAATAATCGGATCGAACATAAGCTGGGCGCGACCGGCAATGAGGTCGGTCTGCGCTTCCACTTCGCCATGTCCGGGAACGTGGAACAGGTCGACACCGGCCATCATCTTGAACAACTCTCCGGCGATGTGAGACAGGTTGCCGGTGCCGTTCGAGGTGAAAATAACCTTGCCCGGATTGGCTTTGGCGTACGCTATCAGCTCCGGAATTGTCTTCGGCGGGAAATCCGGATTGGAGACGACGACGAACGGTGTGGCACCGAGCGAGCCGACCGGCACGATGTCGCGCAAAAAGCTGAAATTGAGATTTTGATGCAGCAGGCCGCTGATCATGTTCGGTGTCGCAATCAACAGCAGCGTGTAGCCGTCTGGATTGGCACGCACCACCGTTTCTGTCGAAATGTTGGTGCCGGCGCCGGGCCGGTCATCGGTGATGAACTGTTGACCGAGACTTCCGGACAGCGCGTCCGCGAGGATGCGCGCGGCAACGTCGGGCGCGCTCCCCGCGGTATAGCCGACGACAAGACGGACCGGCCGCGACGGATAAGCCTCCGCCCATACTTTCGGCACCAAGACGGCTTGCGGCAACAATGAAAGCGCAGGCGCGGCCGCGGCCAGCCGCAGCAATTCCCGGCGGGCAACACTCATGGTTTCCTCCCCCTGCCGATTGGACGGTTCGTGCGCCGTCTACTCGGCTTTGATATTGGCGAACTGAACGACCTTCGCCCACTTCTCGGTATCGGCCGCGATCAGCGCCTTGAATTGCGCCCGCGAACTCGAAAATGCCGGCGCGCCAAGATCGGCCAGCCGCGCCGTGAACGCCGGATCGGCCAGCGCCGCATTGATCGCGCCGTGAACCTTATCAAGGATTTCTTCCGGAGTATTCGCCGGCGCCCCGATGCCTTGCCAGCCGCTCGCCTCGTAGCCTGGAACGGTGTCGGCGATCGGCGGCACATCGGGCAGCGCGTCATAGCGTGTTGCCGTCGTCACGCCGAGCGGCCGCAGCTTGCCGTCCTTGATAGAGCCGATCGACGAGGTGACCAGATCGAACAGGCATTGCAGCCGGCCGCTCAACAGGTCGGGGACAGCCGGTCCGGTACCGTGATAATGCACCGGCACCAGTTCGACGCCGGTCATCATTTCGAACAGCGAACCGTACATGTGCGGCCCGCTGCCCGGGCCGCCGGTGCCCATATTGAGCTTGCCGGGATTGGCCTTGGCATAGGCGATGAACTCGGCAACGGTTTTCACCGGCAATGACGGATGCACTTCGAGCACACCGCCGGCACGGCTCATGCTGGCGACGGGCGTGACGTCGCGAATGAAATCGTAGTCGAGGTCCTTGTAAATCGAGCCGTTCCAGGAATTGATCGTGGTGACGTTGAGCAGCGTGTAGCCGTCGGGCGACGCATGCGCGACCATGGCGGTGGCGATGTTGGTCGAAGCGCCGGGGCGGTTTTCGACCACTACCGGCTGTCCGAGCCGTTCCGAAAGCCACTGCGCGATCAATCGCGCCAGAATGTCGGCGGCGCCGGATGGCGCGAAGCCGACCAGCAGGCGGACCGGACGTGTCGGATAATCGGCCGCCAGCGCCGGCATGGGAAATGCCGCAGCAGTCGCGCCCGCGAACTGCAATAAATGGCGGCGATGGATGGCCATGCGGGAATTATAACTATTCAAAACCGGCTGTGAACGTTTCCAACCTGCGGAAAAATACCTTACATATGATGCATGTCGTCGCATCACGGACACCACCATAGCCACGACCATGACCATGGTGGCCACGATCACCATGCCGGCCACAACCATGGCCATCATCACGGTCACTCGCATACGCCTGCCACGTTTGGCACCGCTTTTGCGATCGCAACCGCGCTGAATGTCGGTCTCGTTGCCATGCAGGTGATTTACGGCCTGTTGGCGCACTCAATGGCGCTTTTAGCCGACGCCGGCCACAACGCCGGCGACGTCCTGGCGCTGCTCCTGGCCTGGGGCAGTCACGCAATTTCACAAAGGAATCCGACCGAGCGCTACACTTACGGCTTCCGCTCGACGTCGATCATGGCGGCGCTGATCAACGCCACTATTCTTCTGGTCGTAACCGGCGCCATTGCCTGGGCTGCGATCGAACGGTTCTTCGATCCACAGCCTGTTGGCGGCGCCATCGTGATGGTGGTGGCCGCTCTCGCCATCGCCATCAACGGCGCTGCCGCGGCCATCCTCGCGCGCGGCAACACCGAAGACCTCAATGTCTATGGCGCATTCCTGCATCTTATGGCGGATGCGGCGGTCTCCGCCGGCGTGGTCGTCGCCGGACTGCTCATCCTCCTGACCGGCTGGCTATGGGTCGATCCGGTGGCGAGCCTGATCATTTCCGCGGTCATCGTCTGGAGCACATGGGGCTTGCTGCGCGACGCAATCAAAATGTCGCTGCACGGCGTGCCGCCGCAAATCGACCCGGCAGCCGTGCGCGGCTTTCTGCAATCGCTGCCTGCCGTCACCGACGTTCACGACCTGCACATTTGGCCGATGAGCACCACAGAAACGGCGCTCACGTGCCATCTGGTCATACCGGATAGCTATCCGGAGCCGGAATTTCTCGATGTCGTCTATGTCGGATTGCAGCAGCGCTTCGGCATCGGCCATCCGACCATTCAGATCGAACGTGGCGATCGCCCTTGCAAGCTGTCGCCTGCGCACGTCGTCTAGTGGTCCCATTCAAATATTCGCACTCGGTTTCGGTAAACGCGGTGCGCATGTTTGAACACGGGACTGCCAGCAAGAAGAACCGGCGGCACTCCACGCGATGAGCGATCTTTCGGTTTCAGCAATTCGACCCGCGCCGCTATTCCACCATCGCCCGTTCCGGCTGCTTTTCACGACGCGCACCGCGGCCAATACCGCAAACCAGATGCAAGCGGTCGCGGTGGGCTGGCTGGTCTACGACCTCACCGGCAGCGCGCTGGCGCTCGGCTTGATCGGGCTGGTGCAATTCATCCCGCCGCTCGCGCTTTCGCTGGTTGCCGGACAGGTCGTTGATCGGTACAGCCGCAAGCTCATTCTGATCTGTTGCTACATCGTCGAGTTCACGGTGTCCGCGGCCTTGCTGGCGCTGGCCGTGTTGGCCGATCGTCCGGTGCGGCTGATCTTCGGACTGCTGCTGATCAATGCGATAGCCCGGACTTTCGAGGGGCCCGCCCTGCAATCGCTGGTGCCTTCGACGGTGCCGCGCGAGATCCTGATGCGTGCGGTATCCGCACACGCTTCCGCCGGAAAAATGTCGCAACTGATCGGCCCGGCGCTCGGCGGACTGCTGTACGCCTTCGGCGCCGGCGTCGATTTCGGGCTTTGCGCCGTGCTGATCCTGATCGCAGGGGTCGCGAGCATCCTGCTCCCGGTCCCGCCGGCGCCCGCGGAACCGCCGAAGGTAACGTGGACCACAGTCGTCGCCGGCATCCGCTTCATCTGGCACGAGCAGGCGGTGCTCGGCGCGATGTCGCTCGACCTCGCCGCAACATTGTTCGGCGGCGTCGTGGCGCTGCTGCCGATCTTCGCCCGCGACATCTTGCAGATCAATTCATGGGGTTTTGGACTGTTGCGTGCGGCCCCCGCCACCGGCGCACTGATCGTCGCCGCCGTGCTGACGCGCATGACCATCAACCGCTCCGGCGGCCGCATCATGCTCGGCGCCGTCGCCGTCTATGGCATCGCGACGATCGCATTCGGACTGTCCGGCCATGCCAGCCTCTCGCTTATCATGCTGATGATCGTAGGCGGCGCCGATATGCTATCGACCGTGATCCGCCAATCGCTGATCCAGTTCGCCACGCCCGACGACATGCGCGGCCGTGTCTTTGCCGTCAACGCGCTGTTCGTGAACACGTCGAGCCAGATCGGAATGTTCGAGTCCGGGGTCACCGCGGACTGGTTCGGCGCGGTCGGCTCGGCCGCGCTCGGCGGCGCAGCCGTGCTGGCGATTGTCGCAATCTGGGCTTGGCGCTTCCCGACATTGCGCAACGTGCAACGTCCGGATCAGCTTGTGACGATGCGCTCTAAATAGACAACGAAAAGCCCGCGCCAACTCCGGCGCGGGCTCTGGCATTGAGACAGCGCTGGCGGTTAAACCGGCAGGATATCCACGATCAGCATCGTGTTCGGATCGATGATCAGGAGCTGATTGCCGACCACGACGTATTGGAAGCCGCGATACTCCGGAACGATCTCGACGATGTCGGCAGGCAGGACCGCGACGCGAACCGTGCGCGGAACGGCGACGCCGACATTGATGCTGAAGTTCACATTATCGACGCGCGCAACGTTGCGATCCTTGACGACAATATTTTTGACCTGCGTGCGCTGGGTTTCGGACAATTGGGCGGCCTTGCCGCCCGAAGCCCTGCCCTGAGTGTTCTGCTGAGCGGTGCCGCGGTCCGGGTTGTTACCTTGCGCATTGTCCTGGGTCCTGCTGCGATCCTGCGATTGCGCATTGTCCCGGGTCCTGTCGCGATCCTGCGATTGCGCATTGTCCCGGGTCCTGTCGCGATCCTGCGATTGCGCATTGTCCCGGGTCTTGCCCCGTTCTTGCGTCTCCGCGTCACGGTCGCCCTTGCCGCCTTGCGTCTGCGCCCGGTCCTGCGCATTGGTGCCGGCCTTACCGGGTTGGTCCTGAGCGCCGCGCTGCATTGGCGTGTTGCCACGCTCCTCGCCGCCTTGCACCTTTTTCTGCTCGTTCATTCCGCCGCCCTGCGGCTTGGTCTGCGTGGCACCTGGCGCCTGGCCTTGCGCCGCACCACCGGCACCGCCCGGCGCCATTTGATGTTGCGTTCCGCCGGGCGCTGCCGCGCCACCGCCGCCGCGATCGTCCTGAGCCAGCGCACCCGCCGACCCGGTAATCAAGGCTGCCATCGCAACCGTGACCAACAGCTTCGTTTTCATATTCACTCTCCTTGTTGTCCCTCTGGTGTGTCGCATAAACGCAAATCACCGAAATCCGTGGCGACTACGCGCTCTTCTGAAAACTCATCGCAGACACGCATGTTCCGATATGCTTGATAAAAATGTCGAATATAAATGTGCGTTCATTCGCTGATTTGTTTTTTGTTCAGCGAGCGGAGCTAAAAATCAAAAACATTGAATTTGGCGTGGAACCTTTGCGCGCCGGCCGCGTTGGCGAACGTCGCTATTGCCATAAACGTCTGCTGGCAATGCGCGCTCCTTCAACCAGCGCTTTCAGCTTCGCCCAGACGATCGTCGGATGCACTTCATTCGATCCGGCAAATGAAGCAAAGCCGCAGTCCGCGCCCGCAATCACACGCTCCCGTCCGACAATCTCGGCGAAACGTACGAGACGCTGCGCCACCAGTTCGGGATGCTCGACCAGAACCGTCGACTGCGTGATGACGCCGGGTATCAGCACCTTGTCGTCGGCGAGATTCGCGCGTTGCCAGTCTTCCCATTCGTGCTCATGACGCGGATTTGCAGCCTCAAATGAATAGGCACCAGCCCGCACCTTGAGGATGATGTCGATAATGTCCCTGAGCTGCATGTCGTGGATGCGCGGGCCCATATTGATGCTGTAACAGGTATGGAAACGAATGCGGTCGGCGGGGATACCCGCAAGCGCCGAGTTGAGCGCCTCGACGCGCACGTCCGCCCATTTGCGGCACTGCGCGATATCGAGATCGGGCCGGGTAATGTAATAGGTGACGAGGAACGGATCGTCGATCTGGAGCAGGAATCCGGCATCGACGATGGCCCTGTATTCCTCGCGCATCGCTTCGGCGATGGCGAACGCGTAAGCCTCGGGCGTCGGATAATATTCATTCGGCGTCGTGGCCTCGACATTCGACGGAGCAATCGCCGGCACGAAGGCTTCGGCAGCGCCGCTGCCGGCGAACGCCGCCTTGAGCGCATCCAGGTCGGCCTTGAGCGCGGCGTGGCCTTTGTACTTGATCGGCCCGGTACAGATCGTCAGTGCGCGGCGTCGCTTGGCGCTGACCTGCGCCGCGCCTTCCGATTGATAGTATTCCGGGAATGCCGCCGTCTCGCGGCTGGTCGCGAACGGACTCGGCCGTTTGCCTTCGCGCTTCTCCAGGCCGTCCAGGCGCGATGCCGCATAGGTAATGAAGCTCGGCTTGCCCATCTCGCCGTCGTTGACGATGTCTATTCCGGTCTCGACCTGCTGAGCGATGCAATCCTTGACCGCCGCCCGCACCCGTTCGGCATAGACGCGCTCGTCAACCGGCGCGCCGTCCATGCGCGCCGCCATCATCTCGAACAAATCTTCCGGCCGCGGCAGGCTGCCGACATGGGTTGTCAGGGTACGGTCAGTGCTGAGTTTCATGATCCAATTCCATCGTGGGAAGCTGCCCCACGCCACGGTTGTCGTGATCGGCGGCGCCACTCTATACTGTGATCACGATGAGGAAACTGCTTCAAGGCGCGCTGCTGCTTTGCGGTGCATGGGTGGCGGCGGCGAGTGCGTTCCCGGCGCAGGCTCAGAGCAATTTTCCGTCGCGGCCGATCAAGATGTATGTGCCGTTTCCGCCGGGTGGCGGCATCGACGTCACGGCGCGAATCTTCGCCGACAAGGCCTCGGACATACTGGGTCAGCAGATCGCCATCATCAATCAGGGCGGTGGCGGCGGCGCGATTGCCACCGATGCCGTCGTGCGCGCCGAGCCTGACGGTTACACCCTGCTCTATCATTCGGTGACAGGCATCGTTCATGCGTCGGTGACGCCCGATCTGCCGTACGATTGGCTGCGCGATCTTGCGCCGGTGTCGCTGATCACCCGCTTTGCGCCGGTGATGATCGTAACGCCGTCGCTTCCGGTGAAGGACATGAAGGACTTCATCGCGCTGCTGAAAGCCAATCCGGGAAAATACAGTTATGGCTCGTCGGGTACCGGCACCGCCGTTCACCTGATCACCGAGCTGTTCAAGGAAAAAGCCGGGGTCGATATCGTTCATGTGCCGTACCGCGGCACGGTTGCGGTACTGCCCGACCTGATGTCCGGCCGCGTCGTGATGATGATCGACGGCGTGCCCGCCGAGACCAGCAATATCCGCAACGGCACAGTGCGCGCGCTTGCGGTAACGACCGCGGCGCGCTCGCCGTCGCTGCCGGATGTGCCAACCATGCGCGAAGCCGGCGTCGCTTACGAGGCGCCGTTCTGGACCGGCCTCTACGCGCCGATCAAGACGCCGAAGGACATCATCGACAAGCTTTCCGCCGCTGCGGCCAAAGCCATGCAGGACCCGGCGGTCATCAAGCGGCTCGCCGATATCGGCACGGAAGCGGTCGGTTCCACGCCGGCCACGCTCGATACCGACACGCGCGGGCAGTTCGCGCTCTACCGCAAGCTGGTCAAAGACAATCCGTCGCTGCTGAACGGCCAGTAGGCTGCGGCGATGGCGCTCACGCCGTCTTCTGCGTCTTCAGGCCAAGTTCCGAAATCGTCTGATCGCGCATGATGAATTTCTGGATCTTGCCGGTGACCGTCATCGGAAATCCGTCGACGAACTTGACGTAGCGCGGCACTTTATAGTGCGCGATCTGATCGCGGCAGAACGCCTTGATCTCGTCTTCGGTGGCGCTCACGCCCGGACGCAGCTTGACCCAGGCGCAAATCTCCTCGCCGTAGCGGTCGTCCGGCACGCCGATCACCTGCACGTCCTGGATTTTCGGGTGGCGATAGAGGAACTCCTCGATCTCGCGCGGATAGACGTTCTCGCCGCCGCGGATCACCATGTCCTTGATGCGGCCGACGATGTTGCAATACCCCTCGGCATCGATGGTGGCGAGGTCGCCGGTGTGCATCCAGCGCGCGGCGTCGATGGCTTCTTTGGTGCGCTCTTCGTCGCCCCAATAGCCGAGCATCGCCGAATAGCCGCGGGTCAGCAATTCACCCGGCGTGCCCGGCGGCACGATGCGACCGTTGAGATCGACGATCTTGACTTCGAGATGGGGCTGGATGCGGCCGACGGTCGAGACGCGGCGTTCCAGCGGATCAGTGGTCGAGCTCTGGAAGCTGACCGGGCTGGTTTCGGTCATGCCATAGGCGATGGTGATCTCCGACAAATTCATCCTGGCGACACAGCGTTTCATCACTTCGATCGGGCACGGCGAGCCGGCCATGATGCCGGTGCGCAGCGATTTCAGGTCGAAGCGCGCGAACTCCGGATGGTCCAGCTCGGCGATGAACATCGTCGGCACGCCGTGCAGCGCCGTGCAGCGCTCTTCCGCCACCGTCTCCAGCGTGACCAGGGGATCAAAGCCCTCGCCTGGAAAAACCATGCAGGAGCCATGGGTCACGGCGGCAAGATTGCCCAGCACCATGCCGAAGCAATGATAAAGCGGCACTGGAATACAGAGCCGGTCTTCGGGTGTCAGCTTCATCGCTTCGCCGATGAAGAAGCCGTTGTTGAGAATATTGTGGTGCGACAGCGTCGCGCCTTTGGGAAAACCTGTCGTGCCCGAGGTGAACTGGATGTTGATCGGCTCGTCGAATTGCAGTTGCGGAGCAAGCTCGGCGAGGCGTTGCATTTCTTGCGCAGTACCGCGCGCCACGATGTCCGAAAATTTGAACGTTCCGGGGTGCCAGCTCTCCCCGAGCAGCACTACCGAGCGCAGCGCCGGCAGCCGGACGGCTTCGAGCTTCCCGGGCGCCGCCTGGCCCAGTTCCGGCGCAAGCTCCCGCAGTATGCCGATGTAATCCGAGGTCTTGAACTTCTCGGCGAGGATCAGCGCCTTGCAACCGACTTTGTTGAGCGCATATTCGAGTTCCGCGACGCGATACGCCGGATTGATATTGACCAGGATCAGCCCGGCCTTGGCAGTCGCAAATTGCGTGAGCACCCACTCGCTGTTGTTCGGCGACCAGATACCGATGCGGTCGCCAGGCTCGAGGCCCAGCGTGAGCAGGCCGGCCGCAAGCTTGTCGACTTGTTTGCGCATCTCGCCATAAGTCAGGCGCACATTCTGGTGGCGCACCACCAGCGCGGGCCGGTCCGGCCACTTGTCGCAAACAGAATCGAAAAATCGCCCGATGGTCTCGCCGATCAGCGGAATCTCGCCGCCGCCATTGACGTAGCTTTGCGTGAGCGCCGTCATTGCGCTTCCTCCCAATTCATTTTGCCTATCATAGGGCGGGACAGCGCCGCGCTCCAGTGAGCGGGTTCGCCTTATCCGCGCAACCCCGCCTGTTTCAGCAGCGGATAAGTCACGTCGCGGAATTCGCGCATGCCTTCGATGTAGCGCGGCCATGACAGCAGAATGCCGTCGAAGCCGACCCTGGAGAGCGCCGCGAGCCCGTCGACGATCTGCTCCTTGGTGCCGATCAGCGGAAAGCCGCCCCAGCCGGAGATCATCATCTCCGACATCGCCTTCCGCCGCTCCGGCGGATAGTCGCGCTGGTTGATTTCGGCGCCCATCGTGTCGATGACATAGCGCGCCGCGTCCCAGTCGCCCTTCTCGTGGACATAGTAGTTGTAGAACGCGCGCGCCTCGGCCTCGGTCTCGGCCTGGATCACCGTGGCGTTGCTCCACACTTTCACATCGCGGCCGTATTCTTCACGCGCCAGCGTACGGTACGACGCGACATGGGCGGCATGGACCTCATGATCGTGGCTGCGGATATTGGTGAAGACCAGATCGCAATGCTTGCAGGCAAAGTGCTTGCCGCGATCGGAGGCGCCGGCATTCATGATCGCGGGATACGGATACTGGATCGGCTTCGGCTTCAGATAGCCTCCCTTGATCTTGTAGAACTTGCCCTCGTGATCGAAAGTTTCGTCCTCGGTCCATAGACGCTTGATGAGCGTGATCCATTCCTCGGCGCAGGCGTAGCGCTCCTCGTGATCGAGCAGCTTGACGCCGAACATTTCCATTTCCGGATAGTTCCAGCCGTTGACCACATTGAGTGTGTAACGGCCGTTGGAAATGTGATCGATCACCGTCGATTGCTTGGCGGCAACGATCGGGTGGTTGAGCGCAACATGCGAGGTCGAAATCACGCCGGCGTTTCTGGTCGCCCCGGCAATGCCGGCGGCCCATGTATATGTCTCGAAACCCGGTCCCTGCGGATCGGTCTTGCCGCCAAACCCGCGCCAGCGGGCCACCGGCACCAGCGCCTCGAAATCCATTTCGTCGGCGAACTGCGCCAAAGTGACGGTATTAGGCCACGTCAGGTCGAGCCGCCCGTCGAGGTCGGACATGACGCAGCCGGAATCGAGATTGGTCTGAAACGTCCCGAGCTTCAGCTTGTTGCTGCCGAACGCGGGATTGGTTTCCCGGCGGTCTTTTTGCCGTTCCCTCATGAGGGAAACTTGGGGGCGGCTTGGCCCCCAAGTCAAGCAACCCCGAACGCCTGCGTCACCAACTCACTCCGCCGGTGTCGCGGCCAGGGCTTCATCGTGACCGGTTAGCGCAGGCGCGAGCGCCGGATAGCGGCTCAACGCATAGAGGAATACGGCTACCAGAGCATAGGTGAAGGCAAGCGTCGGCGAAACCGCGATGCCGACCGCAGAGCCGTGCATGAAGCCGAAGAACGTGAGTACCGCACCAGAGAATGCAAACGCCGACGCTTTGACAAAATTCCTGTCGATGATGCAGGCGGTGGTGCCGGCCAGGACCAGTCCGGTCAGGATGGCGCCGCCCCCCATGGTCGCAAGGCCCGGATAGAGCACCCCAACACCGGCGAGCTTGTCGAAACCGAGCACCGCCGCACTGGTTCCGGCGACACCCAACGCACCGTCGAGTTGGACGATGAGCGGCGCTGGTTCTGCGTCGACGGTCACGCGCGGCATTCCCGATCTCCTGCCTCGCAACGACGAAAAACGCGCAAGTTCGGGGCCAGCCTTTAGATCGCGCCTCGAGTCCGGAAAAGCGGTGGCGGCTGCCTAATAATTGTGCTGAGGCTGCCTGCGAAGCTTGTGGCGCGATCAGTCACCGCTGGGCCACGGCAACAAGTGCCCCGGATTTAATGGCTTGCTGCTGCGGCAACCGCGCCACGCGGTGTGGCACGCGGCTTGCGGAACCCTCCTCAGTTCAGCCCCTGGGAGGCTTCCATGAAGCGTCGCGACTTTCTCAAATCCATGACCGCATTGACGGCCGCCGGCGCCGTTTCCGCACCCGCCGTGTGGTCCCCGGCCAAAGCGCAGTCGCGGCAAGAAACCCTGCTGATCGTCTCCGAGAGCGGCCCGAACAATCTCGACATTCACGGCGTCGGCACCAACGTCCCCGGCTACGAAGCATCGTGGAATTGCTACGACCGCCTGATCAGCCACGAAATGAAGGACGTGAACGGCACGCCCTACTACGACAAATACAAATTCAAGCCGGAACTCGCCGAGGACATGAACATCGGCGACATGTCAGTGACATTCAAACTGCGAAAGGATGCCGTCTTTCAGGACGGCACACCGGTCACCGCCAATGACGTGAAGTGGTCGTTCGACCGCGCCGTAACCGTCGGCGGCTTCCCGACCTTCCAGATGAGCGCCGGCTCGCTGACCAAGCCCGAGCAATTCGTGGTCGTCGATGACCACACTTTCCGCGTCGACTTCATGAAGAAAGACCGGCTGACGGTGCCCGACCTCGCCGTCATCGTGCCGTGCATCATCAATTCGCAATTGGTGAAGTCGAAAGCGACCGAGCAGGACTCCTGGGGCCTCGAATATACCAAGCTCAACACCGCCGGCAGCGGCGCCTACAAGGTGACGAACTGGACCGCGGGGTCGCAGGTCGTCTTCGAGCGCAACGAGAACTGGAAAGGCGGCCCGCTGCCGAAGCTCCGCCGCATCGTCTGGCGCATGGTGCCTGACGCCGGCAACCGGCGTGCGCTGCTCGAACGCGGCGATGCCGACGTGTCCTACGATCTGCCGAACAAGGATTTTTCCGAACTCAAGACCGACGGCAAACTCGCCATCGTGTCGACGCCGTACTCCAACGGCATTCAGTATCTGGGCATGAACGTACAGAACCCGCCGTTCAACGACGTGAAGGTACGGCAGGCGATCGCTTATGCCATTCCCTATCAGAAGATCATGGATGTGGTGCTGTACGGCCTTGCCAAGCCGATGTTTGGCGCACCGGCCGACGCCCCAACCGAAGTAGCCTGGCCGCAGCCGCACAAGTTCAACACCGATCTCGACAAGGCCAAGCAACTGCTCGCTGCATCGGGCGCGAGCAATATCAATGTCCCGCTGTCGTTCGATCTCGGCTTTGCCGGGGTCAACGAGCCGATTGCCGTGCTGATTCAGGAAAGCCTGGGGCAGATCGGCGTTACCACGACGATCAACAAGGTGCCCGGCGCGAACTGGCGCACCGAACTCACCAAGAAGACCATGCCGCTGTTCGAGAACGTGTTCTCGGGCTGGCTCGATTATCCGGAGTACTTCTTTTACTGGTGCTATCACTCCGGCAAATCGATCTTCAACACCATGGACTACCAGTCGCCGGCGATGGACGCGTTCATCGACGCGGCGCGCAGCGCGGCGGCGACCGGCGACAAAGACACCTACGACAAGAACGTGAAAGGCATGGTGGAACTCGCCTACACGGATATTCCGCGCATTCCGCTGTACCAGCCCTACGTCAACGTCGCGATGCAGAAGAACATCAGCGGCTACGAATACTGGTTTCACCGCCGGCTCGATTACCGCGCCTTTGCCAAAGGGTAATGCCGTGGCGTCGCTGCATCCTGATCGCGACAGGTTGTGCTCATGCTGACGATGATCCTCAAGCGCGCTTTGATGGCGATCCCGAGCCTGATCGGCGTCGTGGTGGTGACATTCCTCCTGACACGCGCGCTGCCGGGCGATCCCGCAGCCTATTTCGCCGGGCCCGCGGCGACGCCGCAAGCCATTGAACAGGTCCGCGTCAAGCTTGGCCTCGACAAACCGCTGATCGAACAATTTGGCCACTATGTCGTCGATCTGGCACACGGCAATTTCGGAACGTCTCTGACCACCGGACAACCGGTTGCAACCGAATTGCGCACCCGCCTCCCCGCTTCCGCCGAGCTGACGCTGCTGGGGCTGATTGTCTCGATCGTCATTGCGGTGCCGCTCGGGATAGTGGCCGCCACCAAGCCGAATTCGCTGGTCGATCACGCCTGCCGGATCGTCGCGACACTGGGTGTATCGCTGCCGGTATTCTTCACCGGCCTGATCCTGGTCTACGTTTTCTATTATCAACTCGGCTGGGCGCCGGCGCCGCTCGGGCGGCTCGACGTGTTTTTCGACGCGCCGCCGCAGGTGACCGGCTTTTATCTGATCGACAGCCTGATCGCACGCCAGCCCGAACTGTTCATGGCTTCGCTGAAGCAGCTCATCCTGCCGGCGCTGACGCTTGGAATCTTTTCGCTGGCGCCGATCACGCGCATGACCCGGGCGTCGATGCTTGCGGTGCTGTCGTCGGACTTTGTCCGCACTGCGCGGGCCTCAGGCCTGTCGTCGTTCACGGTCATCGTGACCTATGCATTCCGCAACGCCATGCTGCCGGTCATCACCACACTCGGCATGGTGTTCTCGTTCCTGCTCGGCGCCAATGTGCTGGTCGAGAAAGTATTCGCCTGGCCGGGCATAGGTTCCTACGCGGTCGAGGCCTTGCTCGCCTCCGATTTCGCGCCGGTGCAAGGCTTCGTCCTCACCATGGCCGTGATGTACGTCGCGCTCAATCTCTTGATCGATGTGCTGTACGGCCTGATCGACCCGCGCGTGAGGCTTGAAGCATGAGCACCGTTGCCGCAACCGCGCAACGCGAGGGCAGCCTGACCGCGCTGCTCAAGCATTCCCGCTATATCATCGCCGAGAACCCGGTCACCGGCTTTGCCTTTGCATTGTTCGTGCTGATCGTGATCGCCGCGGCTTTCGGCCCGGAACTGGTGCCGTACAATCCGCTTTCCAGCGATACCGCGCAGGCGCTCAAGCCGCCGAGCGCGCATCATTGGTTCGGCACCGACCAGATCGGCCGCGACGTATTCAGCCGTGTGATTGTCGCCACCCGGCTCGACTTTTTCATCGCAATCGCCTCCGTTGCGCTGGTATTCCTGATGGGCGGCCTTGCCGGCGTCGCCGCCGGGTTCTTCGGTGGCTGGACCGACCGGATCGTCGGTCGCATCGCCGACACGATCATGGCGTTTCCGCTATTCGTGCTGGCGATGGGCATCGTCGCCGCGCTCGGCAACACGGTGCAGAACATCGTGCTGGCGACCGCGATCGTGAATTTTCCGCTCTACGCGCGCATCGCCCGCGCCGAGGCCAATATCCGCCGCGAGGCGGGTTTCGTGGAAGCCGCGCGACTTTCCGGCAATTCGGACTGGCGCATCCTCGCGTTCCAGATCCTGCCCAACGTGTTTCCGATCCTGGTCGTGCAGATGTCGCTGACCATGGGCTACGCGATCCTCAACGCCGCGGGCCTGTCGTTCATCGGACTTGGCGTGCGGCCGCCAACGCCGGAATGGGGCATCATGGTCGCCGAAGGCGCGCAGTTCATCGTCTCGGGCGAATGGTGGAACGCATTTTTTCCCGGCGCCGCGCTGATGGTTGCGGTGTTCTGCTTCAACCTGCTCGGCGACGGCCTGCGCGACATGATCGATCCGAGACGGCGGACATAGGAGACGCAGAATGGGAGACGCACAATGACCACTGCCGCTCCCGCGCTGAGCGTCGAAGGCTTGAGCGTCGAATTCCGCACCCGCTCCGGTGTCGTGCGCGCGCTCGACAATGTCAGCTTCTCCGTCGACAAGGGCGAAACCATCGCACTGGTCGGCGAATCCGGCTCCGGCAAGTCGGTTACGGCCTACGCCGTGATGGGCATCCTCGATCCCGCCGGCAAGGTCACGGCCGGCCGCGCCATGCTCGGCGGTCTCGATCTGCTCCATGCCAAGCCCAGCCAGCTTGCCGAGGTGCGCGGGCGCGAGATCGCGATGATCTTCCAGAATCCCCGTACCGCACTCAATCCGATCCGCCCGGTCGGCCGCCAGATCGCCGACGTGCTGATCCGCCACGGCAACGTGCCGCGGGGTCAAGCGCCGGCGCAGGCCGTCGACATGCTGCGTGCCGTCGGCATCACCGATCCGGCGCGGCGCGCCAAGGCCTACCCGTTCGAAATGTCCGGCGGCATGTGCCAACGCGTGATGATCGCGATCGCGCTTGCAGCCAAACCATCGCTGTTGATCGCCGACGAGCCGACCACCGGGCTCGACGTGACGACGCAGGCCGTCATCATGGACCTGATTGGCGATCTCGCCCGGGAAATGGGCATGGCGACGATCTTCATAACCCACGATCTTGCGCTCGCGGGCCAGCGCTCGTCGCGTATCGTCGTGATGCATGCCGGCCATGTAGTGGAGAATGCGCCGACCGGAGAATTGTTCGCGCATCCGCGCCATCCCTATACGGCGGAGCTGATCGCGGCGACGCCGGATTCGGCGGCGAGCCTCGACGAACTGGCATCGATCCCGGGCGCGTTGCCGGATTTGCGGCGTACTGATCTGCCGACCTGCCGCTACTCCGAGCGCTGCCCGCGCAAGATCGACGCCTGTGCGCAAGCGTTGCCACACACAATGTCAGGCGACAGTCACATGGTTGCTTGCACCAATCCGCTGCCGCTTCACAGCATTGCACCGGAAGCGAGCGCCGCATGAGCGTGCTCCTGGACGTTGCCGACGTTTCAAAACTGTTTCCGGTCGGCGGTGGGCCGGGTTTGCTGGAACGCCTGAAACGGCGTTGTTCCGGCGGCCCGGAGAAATTGCCGAAAGTGTATGCGGTCGACGACGTCAGCTTCACCATCAACAAGGGTGAGACCGTCGGCCTTGTCGGCGAATCGGGCTGCGGCAAGTCAAGCCTGGTTCGCACCCTGACGCGACTCCTCGACGTCAGCGGCGGCAGCATCAAGCTCGGCGATCGCGAATTGTCGCTCAAGCCGGCGCGGGTGTTCGCCCGCGACCGTGACCGCGCCAGGATCCAGATGGTTTTTCAGGACGCTGGAGAGAGCGTCAATCCACGCTTCACAGGCTTCGATGCCGTCGCCGACCCGCTGCGCCGCCTGCGTAAGCTGCGCGGCGCGGCGCTGACCGAGCGGGTCGAGACCGTGGCGGCACAATGCGGTTTGCCGTTGCCGCTGCTCACGCGATTCCCGCATCAGCTGTCCGGCGGCCAGCGCGCCCGCGTCGGCATCGCGCGCGCGATAGCGGTCGGTCCCGACCTTCTGGTGCTCGATGAGCCGACGGCGGCGCTCGACGTCTCCGTACAGGTCGTCATTCTCCAGCTTCTGCAAAAGCTGAAGAAGGACATCGGCATGAGCTATCTGTTCGTGTCGCACGATCTCTCTGTGGTTCGCCTGCTCTGCGATCGCGTGCTGGTGATGTATCTCGGCAAGATCGTCGAATCCGGCCCGGCCAAAGAGGTGTTCGACCGCCCGCTACATCCGTACACGCAGGCATTGGTCGCGGCCGTGCCGCGCTTTGGCGACAGTGGCGCGGAGCGGCTCCGCCTGACCGGCGAACCACGCAGCCCGATCGATCCCGACCCCGCCATCTGCCGCTTCTACGGCCGCTGTCCGCGCGGCACGGATGCCTGTAAAACAACGATGCCGGTGCTGCGGTCCTTTGGCGCCCGGCAGGTGGCATGCCATTTTGCCGAGGAATTTTTGGGACAGCCGTCAGCCGCGATATGAAGAAGCGCAAGTCCACGCCCCACCCTGCACCTGCATCGGCGAAACACAATATCCGAGCGCCGCGGCGCAAGAACGTGCGCGCGGTACCAAAGCGATCCAACCCGATCGATGCGCTGGTCGCTGCCAACGCGAAAGCGCTTGGCCTTTCGATCGATCCCGGCTGGCGAAAAAGCGTCGCTTTTAACCTTGCGCTGATCATGCGGCATGCCGCGCTGGTTGACGAATTCGCGCTGTCCGATGAAGCCGAACCGGCTCCCGTCTACCGTGCGTGACATGCCGGCAGCCGATTTCGATTTTGCCAGCGCAGCCGCTATTGCCGCCGCCGTTGCTTCGGGCCGCACCAACGCACAAAGCGTCATAGAGGCCACGCTGGCGCGCATCCGCAAGCGCGACCCGATACTCAATTCCTTCACCGCCGTGACCGAAGACCGCGCACTCAAGCGCGCGCAAACGATCAACGACGCTTACGTTCGTGGTGAAGCGCTAGGCCCCCTCGCCGGCGTACCGTTCGCGGTGAAGAACCTGTTCGACGTGGCAGGCCTGCCGACGCTCGCCGGGGCGAAGATCAACCGCGATCTGCCTCCGGCAACGCGCGACGCCACCTTGATCGAGCGGCTCGAAGCCGCGGGCGCAATCCTGGTCGGCGCACTGAACATGGGCGAATACGCCTACGATTTCACCGGCGAGAACCTGCACGACGGGGCTTCGCACAATCCGCACGATGTCGAGCGCATGACTGGCGGCTCCTCCGGCGGGTCGGGCGGATCCGTCGGCGGCGGCCTAGTGCCGATCGCGCTCGGCTCCGATACCAATGGCTCGATCCGCGTCCCCTCCTCGCTTTGCGGCATATTCGGACTGAAGCCCACCTACGGCCGCCTCACCCGCGCCCGCACCTTTCCATTCGTCACCAGCCTCGACCATCTCGGGCCATTTGCGCGAACGGTGCGCGATCTGGCGCTCGCTTACGATGCGATGCAGGGGTTTGACGCCGAAGATCCTGTCTGCGCCGACCGCGCAGCGGAGCCCGTGCTTCCACAGCTCGAACAAGAAATCGATGGTCTGCGGATTGCAGTCGCCGGCGGCTATTTCAAATGCAAGACTGCGGAGGCGTCGCAGGCCGTCGACCGCGTGGCCGCGGCGCTCGGAGCCAATCGCGATATCGAAATTCCCCAGGCCGAGCGCGCCCGGTCCGCCGCTTTCGTCATCACGGCGAGCGAAGGCGCGAGCCTGCATCTCGACCGCTTGCGGCAACGCGCGAAGGATTTTGATCCCGCGGTTCGCGACCGGCTGATCGCGGGCGCGATGACGCCGGCTGCACTGGTGGTGAAGGCACAAAAATTCCGCCGCTGGTACCGCGAGCAGGTTCTGAAATTGTTTGAAGAGGTGGATGCTATCCTGGCGCCTGCCACGCCCTGCACCGCGCCGCTGCTCGGCCAGCAGACCTTCATGCTCGGCGACACTGAATTGCCGGTCCGCGCCAACCTCGGTATCTACACCCAGCCGATATCATTCATCGGGCTACCGGTCGTTGCCGCTCCGGTGCCGCTTGCCCCGCTGCCGATCGCAGTCCAGATCATTTGCGCGCCATGGCGCGAGGATATAGCGCTGCGCATCGCTCATGCGCTGGAAACAAAAGGCGTTACCGTCGCGCCGAGGCCGGTGTTCTAGAACAATCGCCAAGGGAGAAAACCATGGAGATCGACCTGCCGGAGGTCGTCGCCGAAGTGACCGCCGCTTTTGAACGCTACGAGAAGGCGCTGGTGACAAACGACGTCGCCACACTCGACGAGCTTTTTCGCAAGGATTCCCGCACCATCCGCTATGGCGGCGCTGAAATTCTCTACGGTTATGACGAGATTGCCGCGTTCCGCGCTGCGCGTTCGCCCGCCGGCCTGGCGCGGACATTGTCAAAGACTGCGATCAGCACATACGGCCGTGACTACGGTGTCGCATCGACACTTTACCATCGGCCGACGGCGCCGGGAAAAATCGGCCGCCAGATGCAGACCTGGGCGCGCTTTCCCGAAGGCTGGCGTGTCGTCGCCGCCCATGTCAGCGTGATCGACCAACCAAAATAGCTAGTGCCGTAGCGCTCCATAGGGCAGCGCCGTCGCACGATGGAATTCCGCGCCAATCGCCGCCAGAACGGCATCCTCTCCGGCCCGTGCCAGGAATGTAATGCCAAACGGCCGGCCATCGCCGCCGATCGAGGCCGGCACTGCAAGGCCGCACAGGTCGAGCAGATTGACGAAATTGGTGTAAGTGCCGAGCCGGCTGTTGAGATCGACCGGATTCGCCAACACTTGCTCCACCGTGTAGATCGTCGGCGCAGTCGGCAGCACAAGCGCATCGATACCGTGAAAAATGTGATCGCGTACGCGCTTGAGCACTTCGAGCTGGTAGAAAGCCTCGAATGCGCCGGCAGCGGTGGCGTACGCGCCGGCAAGAATGATCTGCCGTGTCACCGGGTGGATCGCTTCGGGCGCGGATCCGACCAGCGCCTTGGCGACAAGGTAGCGCTCGGCGACCCAAGGCCCCTCGTAGAGCAGCCGCGCCGCGGCGTAGAACGGTTCGATATCGACCTCGACGATCTTCGCGCCGAGCTTGACCAGTTGCGCGAGCGCCGCGGCGTAGGCCGCTTCAAACGCCTTGTCGCCGAAGAATAGCCGCTGGCCCGGCATCGGCACGCCGAGCTTGCCGCCGCCCGGCACCAGCTCAGGCGTCCGGATCGGCCGCGGGCGTGAATAAGGATCGGCACTGTCTGCGCCGGCAATCACGCCCAGTGCGGCCATCGCGTCGTCGACCGTCAGTGCAAACACCGAGACGCAGTCGAGGGTGCGGCAGGCCGGCACTACACCAGCGCACGAGACCAGCCCGCGGGTCGGCTTCAGGCCGACAATGTTGTTATAGGCCGCAGGTACCCGGCCTGAACCCGCGGTGTCGGTGCCGAGTGCGAGCGGCACGATACCCGCGCCGACGGCGACGCCGGATCCGGAGCTCGATCCGCCGGGGATGAGCTTTGAGTCGAACAGATTGCGCGGCACGCCGTACGGCGAACGTATGCCGACAAGACCTGTGGCGAACTGATCGAGATTGGTCTTGCCGATGACGAGCGCACCGGCGGCTTTAAGCTTTGCCACCACTGTCGCGTCGCGATGCGGCCGATAAGCGTAAGCCGGACATGCAGCCGTCGTCGGCAGGCCCGCCGCATCGATATTGTCCTTTACCGCAACCGGGATGCCGTAGAGCGGCAGCATCTTGCCGCCATCACGCTCCAGCGCCTGCGCTTCCTGCGTCACGTCGTATTCATCACGCAGGGCGATAAACATCGCCGGATCGTCATGAGCGCGAATCCGGGCATAGCAGCGCGCGACCATGTCCGCAGGCTTCGCGGCGCCGGCACGATAGGCGTCGAGGATTTCGGCGACCGTTTCGGTCACGTAAGGCTCCGTTTGGCAGAGCAAGCGGGCCCGGCGGCCGCCATTGTTAGTGTGCCTTGCCGTCCCGTTCAATCGGGATGGCAGGGGCTCACCGGCGTGGTAAAATGGAGGTTATTAAAACTTAAGAAGCTCGGTGAGGAGAACGAAATGCTGGTTGCGATGTCGATCGGGTTTATGCTGCTGATCTGGGTGATCGTGCTGTGGGGTTCGAGCCACTTCAACAACAATATTCATTGAGTTCCTGATTGCCTGCCGGGCAACTGCGAGACGGCAACTGCGCGGCGTGGCGGGCCGCCAAAATCATCGGAGATCAGGACGGATCGTGAGCGCGGGCGCGCGCCCGATGGCGTTCGATCAGCTCCGGCTCCTGTTCGTCCAGCCGGGTCAGCTCGCTGCGGGCATCGCGATTGGCTCGCAATAATTCATCGAGCTTGGCGTGTATTGCCTGTGTGTCGCGGTGCTCGGCACGCTGGATCAGCAAGGTCATGAACAATGTGGCGACGACGCCAACTCCGGCCCAGCCAAAATTCCTGCCATCAAGCAGAAGCCAGAGCCCGGCGTAGACCATGACAACAAGGAAGGCTGCCGGGTGCGCGGCAAGCACACCCAGACGCGTCAATTTGTATCGGACACGGTTCGCAGCGCCCGGCTTTTGCTCAAGAGCTTGGTGCAATGGATCTCCGTCTTTTGACGGTCGTAGAACAAAGCCACCGAGGTTCCAGTTCCATGTTCCATGCCTATACCTGGAACGTGGTCCGATGTCGGCGCGTTGCCGATGCGAGCAGCAAACTCGCAAGGAGATAACCATGGACTGGAATCGAATCGAAGGAAACTGGAAGCAGGCCAAGGGCAAAATCAAAGAAAAGTGGGGCCAGCTTACCGACAACGACCTGACTGAGATCGACGGCAACCGCGAGCAGCTCGAAGGCAAGATTCAGGAACGATATGGCCAGCAAAAGGACATGGTGCGCAAGAACGTCGATGAATGGTTGAAGGGGCAACCGTAACGACACCAGCGCCAAAGCGGACGCGGGGACGGCAATACCGCCCCCGCGATCTTTTTTATGGATCGGAGAATGTCATGGCTTATCACAGCGAAGGCTCATCGGAACATCGCCCGGTGCTGGAAAAGACAGAGGCGCGCCAGGGCGTGACCGGACACAACGTCCGCTATGTGCTCGGCTTCGGGTTGGCCGCAGTTATCATCGCATTTGCCGCAATTTACATTTTCTATTTCGGCTAGCCGGGGCCGAAATCACAATCGTGCAGGACCACGCAACGTGCCTGCCAGCGCCGCGATCACGAATAGGATCAGCGCGACAAAGAAAACGATCTTGGCGATACCGACCGCCGCCACGGCGATCCCGCCAAATCCCAGAACGGCAGCGATCAGTGCAATGATCAGCAGCGTGACGACCAGATTGAGCATGATTTTCCTCGCAATCTCTGAGCGCTCGCCGCAGCGCGACGCGCGACCAATGCGTTTGTGTTCCCGGCCATAAAAGGTGCCGACACGCAAAAAAGTTCCGTTCTGCTCGGGAAGCGAAGAACCGTTGCTGGGCTAAAGACGTAACAGCAAAAGACAAGGAGCGCCGGCGAGGAACCGGAACCCGCTTCGACTGTTCATGAAACGAACCACGACAATTGGATGGCAAATCCGGTGAATGCGGATTTCCCTCCGGGAAATTTCCGCGACAAATTTTTAGGAGACATTGCTATGGCCGACACAACATACATCCGCGACACCGCAACCGTGGTGGATGCCAGTACCTGGGACGACGTGAACTGGAGCGGCATGTCATGGAGCGGCGTGATTGCTGGCGCGCTGACTGCCATCGCGATAACCGCGGTCATTGTAGCCCTCGGTTCGGGAATCGGACTGTCGCTGGCCTCACCTTTCTCTTCATCGCCGAGCGGCGGCACGCTGACAATCCTGGGGGCGGTTTGGCTCGTTTTCGCGCAAGCCGTCGGTTTCGCAACAGGTGGCTATATGGCCGGACGGCTGCGCGCCAATCCCGGTCGCTGGCATACCGGCGAGGTGAAATTCCGCGACGCCGCGAATGGTCTCGTGGTTTGGGCCATTGGGGTCGTGCTGAGCATGCTTTTGCTGGCCGGCGCTGTCGGCAAACTTACCAGCGCGGCCGGTACGGCAGCAACGGCCGTCGGCGCCGCCGCCACCGTTGGAGCAACGGCGGGTGCGACGCAGCCGTCCGCGTTCGACTACTACACAGACACATTGCTGCGCACGAATCCGCAAAATCAGGCTTCGTCTGCAGCCAATCCCGGCGCAGCGCCGAATGCGGGCGCTTCCCCGAATGGCGCGAACGGCCAGATGCAGCGCCAGCAGGTCAACCGGATCCTGCTGACCGCAATCGGCTCGAACGGCCTGTCCAATGACGATCGCACTTATCTCGCGCAAATCGTCGCCGCGCAGTCCGGCATGAGCCAGGGCGATGCGCAGAAGAAGGTCGATGACGTCGTCAATCGCGCCAAGGCAGAGACCGCCAAAGCTGCCGATACTGCGCGCAAGGGCGCCGAATACTTTGCCTTCTGGACCTTCATGTCGCTCCTGTTTGGCGGCGTCTGCGCCGCGCTTGGTGGAATGCTGGGTGGCGACCTGCGTGATGAATTCGCCACCGAACGTGCCGTAACGACCGCGCCGCGTTAACAATACCGGTCGCCGAAGAGCTGAAGGCTCGTTGGCTTGCCCGCCCCTGCTGCTAAACTGCGGCAAGGGCGGGTTTCATTTTTTGCGGAGCCTGATCGATGCCTGGCAAACGCGTTCAGATCGACGATGAAAGCTGGTCGCAGCTGCACCTGATGGCTCTCGACCGGATGATGACGTTCCAAGAGCTTGCCGACGAAGCTTTTGCCGATCTTTTGAAGAAACACGGCCGCCCGGTCGACCTGCGCGCTGCGCTGCGCAAAAGCGCCGGCGTCAGCGCTGAAGTCGTTCCCTTTCGCGGCGGGGCAAAGGGCAAGCCCGGCGCGAAGCCAAAAAGATAGGCAACCTCCGCCGTCTCCGCGGGTTATCGAGATCGCATGCAATGACCATGAAACCCGACAATTGGAGGAAAGACAGTGGCCAAGAAGCGGAAGAGAAAGTATTCGCCCGGCGCCAGCCGCGACGTCGAACAGGAAATGCGACGTTATAATCGTGGCACCGCCAGAAGCGGCAAGGGTGGCAAAGCCGGCAAGGTGAAAAGCCGCAAGCAGGCTATCGCGATTGGATTGTCGATCGCCCGCAAGAAGGGCAAGAAAGTCCCGAGAAAGGCTGCCTGACTAAAAAAGCCCCGGTGTTGAGCCGGGGCTTTTTGGTTTTCTGGCTACTGCCGTTACTTACTTCTTGTCAGGGACCCACGCCGTCTTGTCGCTGTCGTACTTGAATCCCGGCGCCGCCTTCAGTGCGTCTTTCGACGTATCCATCGTCAAGTAATTCTTGTTGTTTTTTATGGTTTCCTTGACCGCGCTGAAATTCACCGCAACGTCCTTTTCGCCAGCGCCAAGGAAGCCGCCGACCCCAACGATCAGCGCGCTGACCTGTCCGTCCTGCCCCAGCAGCACATCCGACACCTGTCCGATCTTGTTGCTCTGGGTGTCGTAAATGTCCTGCTTGTACCAGTCGGTCACGGTGTGACTGGTGGTTGGGACGCTGCTGAGCAGCGCGGCGCCGCCAGCCGACATCGGCTGTGCGAATGCCGAACTCGAGGTAATGAGCGCGGCGGTCGTGAGAATAATCAGACTTTTCATGAGTCGACCTCTGGATTTGTTTGTTGAACCCGAACGCCAACGTTCCACAGGTCAATTTGTGCCGGGTCCTGATGGCGGAAAACTTCGAAATATATGTTGTGGAACTTTCATCACGGACAGTTGTTTTTTAGATAGTGAGCGAGCGAGCAATGCCGGTTTCCAGAATAGCGGTACTCGCGGCAAAATATTTTGAAGGGAACGCGCTGTGTCTATTGGAACGATCATACTTATTATTCTTGTGCTCATCCTGCTCGGCGGCTTCGGCGGCATTGGCGGCGGACCATTCTATGGCACTGGCTATTACGGCGGCGGCGGCCTCGGCGTGGTTATCGTTATCCTGCTGATCCTGGTCCTCATGGGCCGTCTCTAGGAAAACGACCTCAGCCGGCGCAGACGCAATCTGACGGCTGCCACGGCAGTTCGCACGGCTTTCGCGGACGTTTGAACTTTCGACCTGCCAATCGCCCTTGCGCGTGATGGTTAATTCCGGCCAGGGCCGCGACACCAAACGACCCTGCTAATCACCCAAAAAATGCGCTAAGATTCCTTGTGAGACAGCCCGCCAACCGGCGTTCGGTATTGCGGGGGAAACACAATGAACAGTGCTCCGGGTGGCACCGAGGCCGTTGCAACGTCGACCAGCCTCGACGCCTTCAACGCTATCGATCAGGCGGCGCTGGACGCCATACCGACGGCTTTCTGCGTATGCGCGGCGGACTCGTCCCTTATTCGTTACAACCGCCGCGCCGTAGAGATTTGGGGCCGTGCCCCGCAAATCCGCGATCCCGGCGAACAGTCCGCTGAGACATTTCACCGCTATTCGGTGGACGGGATTCCGATGCAGTTCGCCACGACGCCGGTCGGTAAAGCCATGCGTACCGGCGAGTCAGTCCTTGGCGCGGAACTCGTGATAGAGCGGCCGGACGGCTCGCGCGTGCCGGTTTTGATGAACGCGGCCCCGCTTAAGGACGCATCGGGCCAGGTCATCGGCGCCGTGTGCGGTTTTCAGGAGCTCACCGAACGCAAACTTGCCGAACAGGCGCTGCGCGAAAGCGAAGCCGAGCTGCAATCGGTCATCAACCGCACGCCCTTCATGCTGGTCCGCTGCGGCCGCGATATGCGCTACCGCTTCATCAGCCAGGCTTACGCGCGCTGGATAGGCCGCCCTCGCGAGGAGATGGTCGGCAAGACCATCGCCGAGGCACTTGGCGATAAAGGCTTTGCCACGTTGCGCCCCCATATCGAAACAGTGCTGACCGGCCAGCCGGCGGATTTCGAATGCGAAATCACTTTTCCCGGCGTCGGCGCACGACGATTGCACATCGCCTACCGTCCCGAAACCGACGCCGACGGCAAGATTGATGGCTGGATCGCTTCATTGCTGGACATCACCGAGCAGAGCCGCGCCGTGGCGGAGCTGCGTGAACTCAGTGAGAAGCTCGAGCACGAGGTCGAGAGGCGCACGCTGGAGCGCGATCGCATCTGGAACGTCTCCGAGGATCTGCTCGCCGTTTCCAACTTCGACGGTTACTTCACCAGCTTGAATCCGGCATGGACGCGCCTCCTTGGCTGGACCGAAGACGAAATCAAATCGATGCATGTCAGCGAGCTTCGTCATCCCGACGATGCAGCCCACACTGAAGCAGCGCGCCGGCAACTCGACGAGGGGGTGCCGACGGTGCGCATGGAAAATCGCTTCCGCCACAAGGATGGAACCTGGCGCTGGCTGCAATGGACCATGACCGAAGATGACGGCTTGATCTACGTCGCCGGGCGCCACGTCACCGCCGAAAAGGAATCCGCCGCCGCCCTCGAGCGAGCGCAACGCCAGGCCGCGCATTTGCAGAAGATGGACGCTATCGGCCAGCTTACCGGCGGCGTCGCGCATGACTTCAACAATTTGCTGATGATCGTCAGCGGCCACGCGCAACGGCTGAAAAATCGGGTCAGCGAAACGAGAGACGCCCGTTCCGTACAAGCCATTCAAATGGCGGCACAGCGTGGCGAAAACCTGACACGCCAGTTGCTGTCGTTTTCGCGCACCCTGCCGCTCGACCCGACCGTCATTGATGTGGCCGATGCGGTGCGCGCGATGCGCGACGTGCTGGCCGGGTCCTTGCACGTCAATACCGAATTCAACGTCGATATCCCCGCTGGGGTCTGGCCGGTCAGCGTCGATAAATCCGAACTCGACCTGTCGCTGGTCAACCTTGTCGTCAACGCCCGGGACGCCATGCCGGACGGCGGCCGCATCGCGATCACCGCGGAAAACACGACTCTCAACGCGTCCGGTCCGATCGACGGCAAAAGCGGAGACTTCGTTGCACTGGACGTCGCCGACACCGGCAGTGGTATTCCGCCGGAACTTTTATCCCGCGTGGTCGAACCGTTCTTCACGACCAAAGGCCCTGAGAAAGGCACTGGCCTCGGCTTGTCGCAAGTTTACGGATTCGCGCACCGCTCGGGCGGCACCATGCAGATCCACAGCGAGATCGGCCGCGGCACCAGGATTACGATCTATTTGCCGCGCAGCCATGCTGCTCTCGACACACCGTCTCCTGACGACGCTGCGCCTTACCCCGCCGCCGACAATCGCACCATCCTGGTGGTGGAAGACAATCCGGACGTTAAAAACGTCGCTGTCTCGTTGCTGGAGGAGCTCGGCTATCGGACGGTCGCGGTCGAATCTGCGGACGAGGCGCTCGACGTCCTCGCCGCGGGGCAAACGATCAATCTGGTGTTCACAGACGTGGCGCTACCCGGAGAGCTGGACGGCCTCGCCCTCGCCCGCCGCGTGACCCACAGTTACGGCAATATCCCGATCGTGCTGACCACCGGCTATACCAAAGTGTTCGACAGTGACCTGGAATTTCCCGTGCTGCGCAAGCCGTACCAGATTGCGGCGCTTGGCCGGCTCATCCATCAGGCCTTGTACCCGCTCAAGGCTCACTCTCCGCAGTGACTCCTCCTATCAGGCAGTAGCATCGGCCCGGAACCTCTGGAATGATGGCGGGATGCTGGATACTGCGGCCGTAACCAAGGAAAAAATTCTGGAGCGGGCCCGCGCGCTCGCGCCAAATTTCGCAGCCCGCGCCGCGGCGGCGGAAGAAGCCAGGCAAATGCCGTCCGAGTTGATCAGGGACATGCTCGACGCCGGCCTGTCGCGAATCCTCCTGCCTACGCGGCTCGGCGGTTATGGCCTTGGCTTCGATACCTGGTTCGATGTCACGCGCGAGCTGAGCAAGGCCGATGCGTCGCACGGCTGGTGCGCCGGCCTCATTATCCATCACGCCCATCTGATCGCGCAGTATCCGCAAGCCGGGCAGAAGGCGTTGTGGTCTGAGACCATCGACATTCCAGTGGCCGCGTCGTTTGCGCCGAGCACCCAGGTGACTCCCGTCGCCGGCGGCTATCGGATTTCCGGCAAGGGATCGCCGTTCGCCAGCGGCGTCGATCATTCACCATGGCTGATGCTCGGCGGCATGAGCCAGAAGCCGCAGCCGGAATGGAAACTCTTTTTGGTTCCGGCCAGAGACTGCAAGATCGTCGACACATGGCACACGGCGGGCATGCGGGGCACCGGCAGCAAGACTGTCATTACCGATGACGTTTTCGTTCCGGACAGTCTGGTGTTGAGTCTTGCCCAGCTTCGCGACGGCAAGACCCCGGGTAGCGCGCTTTACCCCGACGTCATTTTTCATACGCCATTCTTCTATTATGCACCGATCTCATTCGCCGCGCCTATGCTCGGCGCTGTCCAGGGCGCCTATGAACACTTCCGCGAGTGGACCAAGACGCGGAAGGCGCCTGATGGGTCCGCCATTGCCGCCAAAACGTCGGTCCAAATGCAGATGGCGCGCGCCGCGGCCGACATCGACGCCGCCGAGCTCCTGCTGCGCCGCGCCGTAAACGTCACCGATACACCGGAGGCCTACTCGCCCGATCTGCTTGCACGATCGGTCCGCGACTTCGCGCGGGTATCTGAAATGACTGTCTCTGCCATCGACGCGCTCATCGCGCTAAGCGGCACCGCAGGATACGCGACCTCGAATCCGATCCAGCGCGCCTGGCGCGATATTCATTTCATGTCGATGCATATCAGCGTCAATACCGAGATGAATTTCACGCATTATGGCCGCATGCAGCTTGGGCTCGGGCGCGATACCAACCGTCCATGGTTTTAGGACCGGAAACCGGAGGAATATGATGCGTCTCGGAATGTTCATGATGCCGGTGCATCCACCGACGCGCTCGTTCACCGACACGCTCGCCGAAGACGAAGAGAAGTCGCTTTACGCCGACGCGCTCGGTTTCGATGAGCTTTGGGTCGGCGAACATTTCTCGGCCACGACCGAGCCGATCCCCTCCCCGCTGATGTTCATGGCCGGGCTGGTGCCGCGCACAAAAAACCTGAGCTTCGGCACCGCGGTGATCTGTCTTCCCAATCACGATCCGGTCGTCGTTGCCGCCGAAGTTGCGCAGTTCGACCATATGAGCCGCGGCCGTTTCATGTTCGGCGTCGGACCCGGCGGGTTGCTCTCCGACTTCGAACTGTTCGACAACGCCGACCGTGAAGTGCGCACGCGCAAATTTGTCGAATTCGATAAAAATGATCCAGCAGATCTGGGCACTGGATCCGCCCTATGACCTGCCCGGCGAGTTTCGCAGCGTCAGCATCAAGGATGCGATCATTCCCAAGCTGGGCATTGGTTTCATGCCGAAGCCGTTCCAGAAGCCGGGACCGCCGATCTCGACCTCGATCACCAGCCGTGACTCACCGACCGCGCGCATCGCCGGCAAGCTTGGCTGGGGCATCATCTCCGGCAACAACGTGCCGGCAAGCGCAATTCCTTCGCATTGGCGGACCTACAGCAACGCCTGCGCCGAGGCCGGCAAGCCGGCGCGCGGAGAGAATTGGCGCGTGGCCCGCAGCGTCATGGTGGCAGCGAGCGACGCGGAAGCGCGCGACCGGATTTACAGCGAACAGAGCGCGGTGCGTTATTTCTACACTTACATGCGTGAAGTGCTGTCGCGGGTCGGCATCCTCTCGGCGCTGAAATCCGATCCGAACATGACGGACGAGGAGACCACGGTCGAAGCGATCTTCGAAGCCTGCATGATCTACGGTTCGCCGAAGACATTCCTCGACAAGCTGGTTGCCTTCCGCGACGCGGTCGGCCCGTTCGGCACGTTATTGATGACGGGACTGGACTGGAGCGGTCCGAACCGCGGCTGGCAGCGCGATTCAATGCAGCTTCTGGCACAGGATGTGATGCCAAAATTCCGGCAGCACGCTACGGCAACACAGGCGGCTGAATAGCAGCGGGTGAACTAGCCGAACCACTGCGGGTGTTGGCTGACCGCGGCGACCGCAACAAGGAACAGCAGCACACAGATAATGCCGACTTGGCCCGTCAAATACTGCTTATCTGTCATTGGGTTGAACCCCAAATCGCTCCGAAAGGGTCCCGGCGCAAATATTTTGCAAGACGAACTGTGTAATTTTGGTGACCAACGCCAAAAATGTTTGCCCGGACACGGCGGGCGCCGGTCCGGGCATCGCGAGCAAGGTTCAATTTTTACGCCGACGCAATTGCGTCGCTGTGTGCGCCTGTCAGCGCGCTACTTCGGCTCATGGCCGGTGTAGCGCAATATGAACAGGCCCCACTTGTCGTCATTCATGTAGATGTAGCCGCGCGAATCGACGGCGAGTTCCTCGCTCCAGTTGATTTCGGAGGCGTGAGCGCCGGCCTGGCTCGGCATGCCGGGCCGTTCCGGCGGCATGAAATAGCCGACCTCCTTCGGCAAGCGCGGGTCGCTGATATCGAATACGCGCAGACCTGCATTGAACCAGGCGACGTACATCAGGTTGCCCGGCTGCTGGATCGCCGGATTGTGGATTTCCTGGCTGGTATTGTGCGGCCCAAAGCGTCCGCCCTTGTCGCAGAAATCCTTATAGGGCGCATCCGGCGGCGGCACCGGAGTCGGGAAGAGCGAAATCAGCCGGGGCTTCTTCGGATCGGCGTTGTCGATCATGCCGGCGAAGTTCATGCCGTTATCCTGGCATCGCTCTTTTTGCGCCTCCGAGCTGACGTAAAGCAGTTTGCGATCCCACAATGGCAGCACGGTATGAACCGATTGCATGCCGACGCTAGCGAACGGTTCGGTGATGTGGACCTTGCCGATCAGCTTCGGATTGGCCGGATCGGAAATGTCCAGGTTGACCACGTCGGGCGTGTACCCGAACGACGCCATCTTGCCGTCCGGACTGACATTGACGGGGCCGTGAAAGCCTTCGGGGAATTGCGACGGCGGCTCGCCGTCCTTCTGCCCGGGCTGCCACCATTTCCCGACTTCCTTTGGATGCGCCGGGTCGCTGACATCGAGGATCACCATGATGTGCAGCTTGAAGCCGGGATAACTGGTCGAGAGATAGGCGTATTTGCCGCCGGGATAGGAATTGCGATGCGCCCCGGTATCGCCGCCCATCCAGGAGCCGACCTGCTTGGGATTTTCAGGATCCGAAATATCCCACAGCAAAATCGCCGGCTTCGGATCCTTCTGCGGCCCAAAACTGTTGAGCGACGTGATCATCAAGTTGTCGTGCACGGTGACCTGCGCGGTCAGGATGGTTTTGTCGTCGGTGACGTAGGGAATGAATTTTACGAAGTGCGGATTTTTTGGATCGGTGACGTCGATGATGCTCCAGCCCTGATTGAAGGAATGTCCGGTGTAGAGGTACCACTTGTCGTTCGCGGTATGCTTGATCGCGATCTTGAAGCCGCCGTAACGGCCGTCGAGCGCCGAGAACCCGACTTGCTCGATATTCTGGCCCTGTCCGCCCGCGGGGAACGGATCGGCGCGCAAGCCGCTCGATGCGAATGCGGCAGCCGAAGCCGCCGCCAGCGCGAAAAGCCGCGGCAACGCCGCGAACTGTCTTTTTGTTTTATGCACGTAATGCTCCCGGTGTTTCAGCGATCGAAGTTCTGCAGCATCGCCTCGCGAAAGAATTTCGGCAACTCGGCGAGATCGTCATCGCCATAGTCACCGTCGACGGCCGCCGACAATGACGCCAGCGTTCCGGCCGAAAGCGGCATCGGCACGCCGGTGAGCGCGCCGGTTGCCACCGCCGACATGATATCCTTGCGCAGGGTGCGGATGTCGAGGGTCATTTCGCCGTCGGCGCCCTTGAGCACGTCGGCTTTGGCTTTCAACCAGCCGCAGGCCGTAGCGGTCTCCTGCAGCACATCCACCATCTGGTCGAGGGCAAGCCCCTGCTTCGCGCCGAGCGCAAGCGATTCCGCCACCGCCTGGATGTAGGCGCCGAGCCCGAGATTGGCTGCGAGCTTCATGGCATAGCCGGTGCCGTTCGGACCCATATGGACGATGCGGCGCGTGAGCTTCTCCAGCACCGGCCGCGCGCGCTCGATATCCGCAGGCAGACCGCCGGCCATCGCCAGCAGCGTTCCGGCGCGCACTTGTGGCACGGTGCCGAGCACCGGCGCTTCGATCAGTCGTCCGCCAGCCGCTTGAACCAGCGGCGCGAGTTCGCGGCCGGTCATCGGCTGCAGCGTGCTCATCTCGATGAACAGCTTGCCCACCACTTTGCCTTCGAGAAAACCTGCAGCGCCGGTGAAGATCTTTCGCGCACCATTGTCCTCGGTGATGCTCGAAATGACGATCTCGGATTGGCCGGCAACGTCGCTCGGGCTTGCCGCGATCCGCAATCCATCCGCCGCCAGAGCCTGGTTGGTTTTTGGGTTTTGGTCCCAGCCCGTGACCTCAAAACCCTGTTCGCGTAGCCGTCGGGACATCGCGCCGCCCATGCGGCCGAGGCCGACTATTCCGATTTTCATGACTTCCTCTCCGCCGACACCTGTGTCGTCCGCACCTTATCCGCCCGCTGGACGTTCGGCTCGGACCAACTCGGTCGGGCAATGCCTAATTTTTGTACTTGCCTAAAAAGCGGGCTGCTGCGTGCACAAGTTCTAGCGCGGGTTTCGCCAAAAAGGCATTTTATACCATTGATTCAACGGCTTATCACCATGACACAATTGGCACATGCTTTGCGACACTTGCCCCAAGAGCGCCGTGCGCGCGCTCTGCCCATAAAAGCGAGGGGTCACCCATGTACAGCGACAGGACACATTCTACTGCGTTGAAGGCTCGCCGCTGGCTCGCGACCGCGGCCGGCCTGGCGCTCTCCCTGCTGGCGACGGTATCGGCCAAGGCCGAGGACACCATCAAGATCGGCATTCTCCATTCGCTCTCCGGCACCATGGCCATCAGCGAAACGACGCTGAAGGACGTGATGCTGATGCTCATCGACGAGCAGAACAAGAAAGGCGGCTTGCTGGGCAAAAAGCTCGAGCCTGTCGTGGTCGATCCGGCCTCGAACTGGCCGCTGTTCGCGGAAAAAGCCCGCGAATTGATCAGCAAGGATCATGTCGCCGTCGTGTTCGGCTGCTGGACCTCGGTGTCGCGCAAGTCGGTGCTGCCGGTATTCAAGGAACTCAACAGCATCCTGTTCTATCCGGTGCAGTACGAAGGCGAAGAAAGCGAACGCAACGTCTTCTACACCGGCGCGGCGCCGAACCAGCAGGCTATCCCCGCGGTCGATTATCTGATGAGCGCGGACGGCGGCTCGGTGAAGCGCTGGGTGCTGGAAGGCACCGACTACGTCTATCCACGCACCACCAACAAGATCCTCGAGGCCTACCTCAAGCAGAAGGGCGTGGCCGACGCGGACATCATGATCAACTACACGCCGTTTGGCTTCTCCGACTGGCAAACCGAAGTGTCCAAGATCAAGGCCTTCGGCTCGGCCGGCAAGAAGACCGCCGTCGTCTCGACGATCAACGGCGACGCCAACGTGCCGTTCTACAAGGAGCTGGGCAACCAGGGCATCAAGGCGACCGACATTCCGGTGGTGGCGTTCTCGGTCGGCGAGGAAGAACTCGCCGGCCTCGACACCAAGCCTCTGATCGGCCACCTCGCCGCGTGGAACTACTTCGAGTCGATCAAGACGCCCGCCAATGCCGAATTCATCAAGGATTGGCACGCGTTCATCAAAAACCCGAAGCGCACCACAAACGATCCGATGGAAGCGCATTACATCGGCTTCAATATGTGGGTGAAAGCGGTCCAAAAGGCCGGCACGACCGACCCTGACAAGGTGATCGACGCACTGCCCGGAACGCAGGCGCCGAACCTTACTGGCGGCGTCTCCACCTTGCTGCCGAATCACCACATCACCAAGCCGGTCTACATCGGCGAGATCAGGCCCGACGGCCAGTTCAACGTGGTGTGGAAAACCAAAGACCTCATTCCCGGCGCCGCGTGGTCGCCCTACTTGCCCGGCTCGAAGGATCTCGTGGCCGACTGGGTGAAACTCAAGTGCGGCAACTACAACAGCGTCACCAAGGCCTGCGGCGGTTCGTAAGAACGCCGTTGACCTGAAAGAAATGCGGGAAGGCGCACTTCGCCTTCCCGCGCAGATGCCGGGGAAACAGCAATGCGCGTCTGCCGAGCTTGTCTCGTTGCCCTGCTGTTGGTTTTCGGTTTCGCCCTGGATCGCACCGGCGCGCGTGCCGATAGTCTCGGCGACGCGCTGACGCATTTCACCGCCGGCGACTTCGACGAAACCAACACCGGCATCGGGGCCGTCGCATCGAGCGGCAGCCCACGCGCGGAAGGCATTTTACGGGCGCTACAAAACGGCCAATTGATGTACAGCGCCGAGAACAAGGCGTTTTACATCCAGGACGACGCCAACAAGCTTTACGATGCCGTAACCGGACAGGACGTGCCGGGCGACCCGCCGGCCGATCTCGATACCGTATCCATCAACAACCGGCTGCGTGGGACGATCGATGCCGCGCTGGGCGGCCTGACCTTGTTGTCCACCGATCCGGCCGTGCGGCTTGCAGCGGCGGAAGCGGTCTTCAAATCGCGCGAAGCCGGCGTGCTGCCCACGCTCGAAAGCGCGATCCAGAAGGAAAAGGACCAGCGCATCCTGCGCGTCCTGCTGCAGGCGCGTGCCGCGATCATCCTGTCAAGCGATGACGCCAAGGACGACGACAAGACCGCCGCCATTGCCATTATTCAGCAGCGCGGCGATCAGGATGCGCTCGGGTTGCTTCAGGGACTTCCTGCCGGCACCTCGCCGCCGGTCGCGAAAGTCGCCGCCGGCGCCATCGCCTCGATCCAGAGCCGGCTCGCAATCTGGAACACCGTGCAGAATTGCTGGTACGGCATTTCGCTCGGCTCGGTGCTTCTGCTCGCCGCCATCGGGCTCGCCATCACCTTCGGCGTGATGGGCGTCATCAACATGGCGCACGGTGAAATGGTGATGATCGGCGCCTACGTTACTTTCGTGGTGCAGGATGCCATTCGCACCGGCCATCCGGCGTGGTTCGATTATTCGCTGGCGATTTCCATCCCGCTCGCGTTCATCGTCGCCGGCGGTATCGGCATCCTGATCGAGCGCTGCATCATTCGTTTCCTCTACGGCCGGCCGCTCGAGACCCTGCTCGCGACGTGGGGACTGTCGCTCATTTTGCAGCAGGCGGTGCGCACGATCTTCGGGCCGAGCAACCGCGAGGTCGGCAATCCTTCGTTCATGAGCGGCGCCTTCGATCTCGGCGGCATCACCATCACCTACAACCGGCTGTGGATCCTGTGCTTTGCATTGACGGTCTTTGTCGCGCTGCTCGGACTTTTGCGCTTCACCAGGCTCGGTCTTGAAATGCGGGCGGTGACGCAAAACCGTTCCATGGCAGCGTCAATGGGCATTCGCACCAGCCGCATCGACGCCCTGACATTCGGCCTGGGTTCCGGCATTGCCGGAATGGCCGGCGTCGCGCTGTCGCAGATCGATAACGTCAGCCCGAACCTCGGCCAAGGCTACATCATCGACAGCTTCATGGTCGTGGTCTTCGGCGGCGTCGGCAATCTGTGGGGCACGCTGGTCGGCTCGTTCCTGCTCGGCATCGCCAATAAATTCCTCGAACCGGTCGCCGGAGCGGTGCTCGGCAAGATCGCCATTCTCGTTCTTATCATCCTGTTCATTCAGAAACGCCCCCGCGGCATGTTCGCGCTCAAGGGCCGGGCGATCGAGGCATGACGACGCATATCCTTATCCGCTCGCTGGACCGCAGCGCCACGATCTTCCTGATCGTGGTCGCCGCCGCCGCGATCCTGGTGCCGATTCTCAATCTGGCGATGCCACAGACGTCGGCGCTGCATGTCCCGACCTATCTGGTGGCGCTGTTCGGGAAATATGTCTGTTACGCCATTCTCGCGCTTTCGATCGATCTGATCTGGGGTTATTGCGGTATCCTCTCGCTCGGTCACGGCGCATTCTTTGCCCTCGGCGGCTATGCGATGGGCATGTATCTGATGCGCCAGATCGGCACTCGCGGCGTCTACGCCAATCCGATCCTTCCCGACTTCATGGTCTTTCTGAACTGGAAGGAACTACCGGTCTTCTGGTACGGCTTCCAGCATTTCCCCTATGCGGCGCTCATGGTGCTTGTAGTGCCGGGCGTGCTCGCCTTCGTGTTCGGCTGGTTCGCATTTCGAAGCCGCGTCACCGGCGTTTATCTCTCGATTATCACCCAGGCGCTGACCTATGCGCTGATGCTCGGCTTCTTCCGCAATAATCTCGGCTTCGGCGGCAACAACGGCCTGACCGATTTCAAGGACATCCTCGGCTTCAATGTGCAGGCGGAGTCGACGCGCAACGCGCTGTTCGCGCTGTCATGCGTTGCGCTGATGCTCGGCTTTCTGGTCTGCCGCGCCATCGTCACGTCGAAGCTCGGCAAGGTGCTGATCGCGATCCGCGACGCGGAAGCGCGCACGCGATTCCTCGGTTATCGCGTCGAATCCTACAAGCTGTTCGTGTTCACGCTGTCGGCCTGCATGGCCGGCGTTGCAGGCGCGCTCTACGTGCCGCAGGTCGGCATCATCAACCCGAGCGAGTTTGCGCCGGGAAATTCGATCGAAGCGGTGATCTGGGTTGCGGTCGGCGGGCGCGGCACGCTCGTTGGCGCGGCGCTCGGCGCGATCCTGGTCAACTACGCCAAGACTTATTTCACATCAGGCCTGCTGGCACCGTACTGGCTGTTCATGCTCGGCGGCTTGTTCGTTGGGGTGACGTTACTGCTGCCGCGTGGCGTCATCGGCACGCTGCATCACTGGACAGCGCTTCGCCGCGCCCGCATCGCCGCCGCCGCGGAAGATGGCGTGACGGCACCCCCGCCCGAACCGATTCCAGCCGAGTGAGGACCACGATGGCAACCCTTACGACAGCGCTCCTTTACCTCGACGGCGTCACCGTATCGTTCGACGGCTTCCGCGCGCTCAACAATCTCTCCTTCACCATCGAACCCGGCGAAATGCGCGCCATCATTGGCCCAAACGGCGCCGGCAAGACCACGATGATGGACGTGGTTACAGGAAAGACCCGCCCGGACGCAGGTGAAGTCATGTTCGACGGCGCGCATAACCTCACGCGCCTCGACGAGACGCAGATCGCCGAGCTCGGCATCGGCCGCAAATTCCAGAAGCCGACGGTATTCGACAGCCATACCGTTTACGACAATCTTGAACTGGCGCTGAAGGCCGATCACCGCGTGCCGGAGACGCTGTGGTGGCGGGAAAGCGTAAGCGAACGCGAGCGCATCAGCGAAATTCTCAAGACCATCCGCCTGACCGCGTTACAGAACCGGCTCGCCGGCAGCCTGTCCCACGGGCAGAAGCAATGGCTTGAGATCGGCATGTTGCTGGCTCAGGACCCAAAACTTCTCCTTGTCGACGAACCGGTCGCCGGCATGACCGACGTCGAGACGCACCAGACCGCCGAGCTGCTCAAGGAGATCAACCGCGAACATACCGTCGTGGTGGTCGAGCACGACATGACCTTTGTCCGCGAGCTCGGCGTCAAGGTGACGTGCCTACACGAAGGTTCGGTGCTTGCGGAAGGCTCGATCGACCAGGTTTCGCAAAACGAACGCGTGGTCGAAGTGTATTTGGGGCGCTAGCAATGCTCGAGGTAAACGCAATCGACCTGCACTACGGCGCCGCCCAGGCTTTGCGCGCCGTCTCGCTCAAGGCGGAGCCCGGCAAAGTCACTTGCGTGCTCGGCCGCAACGGCGTCGGCAAAACCAGCCTGCTCGACGCGCTCGCCGGGCAGCAAGCGATAAGCAAGGGCACGATTGTCTGGGAGGGCAGCGATATTACCGCCTTGCGCCCGCCGGAGCGGGCACGGCGCGGGATCGCCTATGTGCCGCAAGGCCGCGAAATCTTCCCGCTGCTCACAGTGGAAGAAAATCTGCGCACCGGCTTCGCCCCGCTGAAGCGCGATGAGCGCGACGTACCGGACGACGTGTTTTCACTGTTTCCGGTTCTCGAATCCATGCTGGGCCGGCGTGGCGGCGACCTTTCCGGCGGTCAGCAGCAGCAGCTCGCCATCGGACGCGCGCTGGTGATGCGGCCGCGACTCCTCCTGCTCGACGAACCGACCGAAGGCATCCAGCCCTCGATCATCAAGGATATCGGCCGCGCCATTACGTATCTGCGCTCGCTCGGCAAAATCGCCATCGTGCTGGTCGAGCAATATCTCGACTTTGCCCGCGAACTCGGCGACCATTTCGCCGTCATGGATCGGGGCGCCATCGTCTATTCCTGCAATCGGGACAATCTCGACGAGAACGCACTGAAGCGGGCAATGGCGATCTAGCGCCCATAAGCGACGGGTTCGATGCCGGGGAGCGCACCGTTACGCAGCGAAGTGTTTGCGGCTAATCGCGCCGTAGGCCGCGTTTCATTCGACGTCGCGGCCTCGCCCGGCGGCAGCAGACGCACGCGCGTTCACGAGGCCGGCTCGCTCAGGGTGCGTTTTCCGAACGGCCTCAGCCGCGACACGCTCGAGGCTGTGATCGTCAATACCGCCGGTGGCATGACGGGCGGCGACGATTTCGGCATCGACATCGCAGTTGGCGCCAAGGCCCGGCTCGCGGTCACGACGGCGTCCGCGGAAAAAATCTACCGCTCGCTCGGGCCTGACACGGAAATCGGTGTGCAGCTCAAGGTCGGCTCTGGTGCGGCCCTGACGTGGCTGCCGCAGGAGACAATTCTATTCGACCAGGTGCGGCTGCGGCGAACGATTGACATCGACCTCGCCGGTGACGCGCATCTGCTTTTGGCTGAAGCCGTCGTGTTCGGCCGTTCCGCCATGGGTGAGACAGTCCGGCAAGGCAGCTTTACCGATCGCTGGCGGATTCGCACCGGAGGCAGGCTGATATTCGCGGAAACGGCGCGGCTTGATGGCGAGATTGCACAGCGGCTAGCGCAGCGCGCTGTCGCCAATTCCAGTGTGGCCATGGCGTGTATCATCAAATTTCCGGGCAATGAGACCGACGCCGTCGCGGTTCGCGAGCGGCAGAGCGATTTCGCCGGAGAAGTCGGCATATCGGCATGGAACGGGCTCGCAGTTGCTCGCCTCGTCGCCCCGGACGGGGCAACGCTGAGGCGCGATCTCGTTGCTGCGCTTTCGGCGCTGCGCGCCGGGCCGCTCCCGAGATTATGGATGAATTGAGGATCGGCTATGCAGCTCACGCCGCGTGAGAAGGATAAATTGCTGATCGCCATGGCGGCGATGGTGGCGCGGCGCCGTCTTGAGCGCGGCGTCAAGCTCAATCATCCGGAAGCGGTCGCGCTTATTTCCGATTTCATCATGGAAGGCGCACGCGACGGCCGCACCGTCGCCGAGCTGATGGAGGCCGGCGCGCATGTCATCGCCCGCGCCCAGGTGATGGACGGCATTGCCGAAATGATCCCGGACATCCAGGTCGAAGCGACATTCCCGGACGGCACCAAGCTCGTCACGGTGCACGATCCGATCCGATGAGGTTGCCATGATCCCCGGCGAATATTTCATCCAACCCGGCGAAATCGAAATCAACAAAGGCCGGAAGACCGTGACGCTCATGGTTTCCAACACCGGCGACCGGCCGATTCAGGTCGGCTCGCATTACCACTTTTTCGAAACCAATCCCGCCTTGAAGTTCGAACGCAAGAAGGCGCGCGGCATGCGGCTCGATATCGCGGCCGGCACAGCAGTACGCTTCGAGCCAGGACAGTCGCGCGAAGTGACACTCGTCGCGGTGGCCGGAGCGCGCAAGATCTACGGTTTCCGCCAGGGCGTCATGGGAAAGCTTTAGGAGACGCAGATGGCGAACAAGATTCAACGCAGCGTCTATGCCGACATGTTCGGTCCCACGACCGGCGACCGCGTGCGCCTCGCCGATACCGATATCATCATCGAGGTGGAGAAGGACTTCACCGTCTATGGCGACGAGGTGAAGTTCGGCGGCGGCAAGGTCATTCGCGACGGCATGGGGCAATCGCAGGTAACCAACAAACAGGGCGCGGTCGATACCGTCATTACCAACGCGCTGATCCTCGATCACTGGGGCATTGTCAAAGCCGACGTCGGCATCAAGGGCGACCGCATCTCGGCCATCGGCAAGGCCGGCAATCCGGATATCCAGCCGGGAGTGACCATCATCATCGGCCCGGGCACCGAGGTGATCGCCGGCGAAGGCAAGATCCTCACGGCTGGCGGCTTCGACACCCATATTCACTTCATCTGCCCGCAACAGGTCGAGGAAGCGCTGATGTCCGGCGTCACTTCGATGCTCGGCGGCGGCACCGGACCGGCGCATGGCACTTTCGCGACCACTTGCACGCCGGGACCGTTCCATCTCGGGCGGATGATCCAGGCCGCCGACGGTCTGCCGATGAACCTCGGCTTCGCCGGCAAGGGCAACGCTTCGCGTCCCGCGGCTCTGGAGGAGATGGTCAAAGCGGGCGCCTGCGCCCTGAAGCTGCACGAAGACTGGGGCACGACGCCTGCAGCGATCGACTGCTGCCTCTCGGTCGCGGATGACTACGATATCCAGGTGATGATCCATACCGACACGCTCAACGAATCCGGCTTCGTCGAGGACACCATCAAGGCGTTCAAGGGCCGCACCATTCACGCCTTTCACACCGAAGGCGCCGGAGGCGGCCATGCGCCCGACATTATGAAAGTCGCGGGCCTGAAGAACGTGCTGCCGTCCTCTACCAATCCGACGCGGCCGTTCACCCGCAATACCATCGACGAGCATCTCGACATGTTGATGGTGTGCCACCATCTCGATCCGTCGATTGCCGAGGACCTTGCCTTCGCCGAAAGCCGCATCCGCAAGGAAACCATCGCCGCGGAAGATATCCTTCATGACCTCGGCGCGCTGTCGATGATGTCGTCCGACTCGCAGGCGATGGGCCGCGTCGGCGAAGTCATCATCCGTACGTGGCAGACCGCCGACAAAATGAAGAAACAGCGCGGCCGGCTGAAAGAGGAGAACGGCGACAACGATAATGCCCGCGCCAAACGCTATATCGCCAAATACACCATCAATCCCGCCATTGCGCACGGCGTGTCGAAGCACGTCGGCTCGGTGGAAAAAGGCAAACTTGCCGATCTCGTGCTTTGGTCGCCGGCCTTTTTCGGCGTGAAACCGGACTGCATCATCAAGGGCGGCACCATCGTCGCGGCGCCGATGGGCGATCCCAATGCATCGATCCCGACGCCGCAGCCGGTGCATTACCGGCCGATGTTCGGCGCTTACGGCAAGGCCGTGACTGCGTCATCGGTGATTTTCACCTCGAAAGCCGCCGTTAAGGGCAAGCTGCGCGACAAGCTCGGGATCGAAAAGACCTTCGTCGCGGTCGAGAACGTCCGCGACGGCATCAGCAAGAAAAACATGATTCACAACAGTGCGACGCCGAACATCGAGATCGATGCCGAGACGTATGAAGTACGCGCCGACGGCGAGCTTCTGACCTGCGCGCCGGCCGAGGTTCTGCCGATGGCGCAGCGCTACTTCCTGTTTTGACGGCCAGGCCGTTTCTCATGCGTGCGACTTCAGTCAAGACGGCGACCACTTGGTCTGGCAACGCGGCCGATACCGTCGTCCTCGACTATGACGATCGCCACCGCCGCCGCGTGACCATGAAGGGCACGCGCGGCGTTACCTTCCTGCTCGATCTGCCGGAAGCAGCTTCGCTTCGCAACGGCGACGCCCTGCTGCTCGACGACGGCCGTTTGGTGGAAGTCGTTGCCGCGCCGGAATTGCTGCTTGAAGTCCGCGGCAGCGATCCGCAGCATCTGGCGCGGATCGCCTGGCATCTCGGCAACCGCCACGTGCCGACACAGATTCTGGCAAAGGCCCTGCGCATTCGCCGTGACCATGTCCTGGAAGACATGCTGCGCGGGCTCGGCGCGCGCCTGCTCGAGATTGAAGCCCCGTTCGATCCCGAGGGCGGGGCTTATACGACGCCCTCCGCCGAACGGCATGGCAGCGGTCATCACCACAGCCACGACCATGACCACTGAAACCGTCACGCCGGACGCGCTCTATCGCCTGGTAACGTGGCTGTCGCCGGCCTATCCGGTCGGCGCCTTCTCGTATTCAAGCGGAATCGAATGGTCGGTCGAAGCCGGCGATATCGCCAACGCGCAATCGCTGCGTGACTGGATCGAGACGATGCTCGACGATGGCCCCGGCCTGAACGACGGAATTTTCCTTGTTCAAACCCATCGCGCGATCGCGAGCGCCGACGATGCGGCGCTGCGGGAGATCGCAGAACTGGCCGCCGCCTTTGCGCCGACGCGCGAGCGGCATCTTGAAACGACCAGTCTGGGTCGAGCCTTTATTGACGTGACCAACGCCGCATGGCCGTGTCCCGCTCTCACCAAATTCCGGAAGCTATGGAATGGCGCTGTGATCTACCCTGTCGCAGTCGGCGTCGCCTGCGCCGGACACGGAATACCTGTTGCTTTGGCGACTCACGCCTTTCTCACCGCTCTGGCGACAAACTGGATTTCCACGGGCGTGCGGCTGATCCCGCTCGGCCACACCGAAAGTCAGCACTTGCTGCGCACACTTGAACCGGCTGTGTCGCGGACCGCTCAGCGTGTATTGGCGGCAACGCTCGACGATCTTGGCAGCGCGACGTTCCGCGCGGATATTGCTAGCGCCATGCATGAAACACAGTACACGCGGCTGTTCAGGACCTGACCCAATGGAGTGTTATTGATGTCCAGTCCCAACGGGCCGCTTCGTGTCGGCATCGGCGGCCCGGTCGGCTCCGGCAAGACCGCGCTGATGGATTCGCTCTGCAAATCCATGCGTGAGAGCTACGACATCGCCGCCATCACCAACGACATCTACACCAAGTGGGATGCCGAGTTTCTGGTGCGGTCCGGCTCGCTGGCGCCTGAACGCATCGCCGGTGTCGAGACCGGCGGCTGCCCGCATACCGCGATCCGCGAGGATGCCTCGATGAATCTCGCGGCGGTTGCCGATATGCGGGAGAAATTTCCGAACCTCGATCTGGTTCTGATCGAATCCGGTGGTGACAATCTGGCCGCGACGTTTTCTCCTGAACTCGCCGACCTGACGATCTATGTGATCGACGTGGCGGCGGGCGACAAAATCCCGTCGAAGGGCGGCCCCGGCATCACCCGCTCCGATCTGCTGGTCATCAACAAGATCGATCTGGCGCCGCATGTCGGCGCATCCCTGGCAAAAATGGAAACCGACGCCAAACGCATGCGCGGTGTGCGGCCCTTTGTCATGACAAACCTGAGGCAAGGCAAAGGTCTCGCCGAAATCGTGCATTTCATCGAGAGCAAGGGCGGACTCACCAGGCAATAGAGCCATGCGCCGGCTCGCGCTTGACCCTCAATGGCCGAACGGTGAGGATGACTTAAAGATCAAAAGCTTGGAGTCCGGCCGGTATTTGGGCGGGTCCTCAAAAGCAAGCGTTCGGTCATGGCTGACCGGCATGGGAGGCGGCCGCATGGTGAGAGCACTTCTTGCTGTAGCTTTGTGCATTGGATTGACACTGCACGGCAGCGCGCCGGCGAACGCCGATGATTATCCAAACCGACCGATCAAAGTCGTCATCCCCTTCCCGCCCGGCGGCCCGACTGACGGCATGGCCCGCATTGTCTCCGAGCGCCTCAGTGCCGTGCTCGGCCAGCCGATCGTCGTGGAAAATCGGGGCGGCGCCGGCGGCGGTGTCGGCGGCAAATTCGTCGCAGAAGCCGATCCCGATGGCTACACCGTTCTCATGACGCCGGGCGGCGCGCTGACCACCGGTCCCGCCTTGCACAAGGACATCGGCTACGATCCACAAAAGGCGTTCGCGCCCGTCGCTCAGCTCAGCGAGACACCGCTGATCGTCTCGGTCAGTCCGAGCCTCCCGGTGAAAACGCTTGCCGACGTGGTCGCCTACGCAAAGGCCAATCCCGGCAAGCTGAACTGGGGCTCGCAAGGCATCGGCACCGCACCGTCCCTGCTCTGCGAGCTGTTCAAGCTCGAAACCGGCGTCAATATCGTGCAAGTCCCCTACCGCGGCACCGGTCCGATGCTGGTCGCCGCACTCGCCGGCGAAGTTCAGATGATCGCCGATCCGAGCACCACCAGCCTGCCGAACATCAAGGCCGGCAAGCTGCGGCCGATCGCGATCGCCGGCGCCACGCGCGACCCGGAGTTGCCGGACGTGCCGACCGTGGTCGAGGCGGGTTATCCCAAACTGCAGGCGCCGTTCTGGCTCGGCGTGGTGGCGCCCGCCGGTACGCCACCGGCGATCATCAACAAACTCAACGCCGCGTTCCATGACGCGTTGAATGATCCGAAGACAGTGAAAAGCCTTCACGATCTCGACACGTACGTCAAAATCGGATCGCCGGAGGATTTCCGAAAAATGCTGGCGTCGGAGCTCACGCTCTGGACCGGCGTCGTCCAGGCGGCGCACATCCAGGCGGAATGACTTTTTCCAGTTGCTTGTTTTGAGTGTGAAACCTTTGCACCATGTTCCGTCACGACACGCCCGAAGAAGCTGAATTCCGCAAGGAAGTGCGGACCTGGCTCGAGGCCAATCTTCCGGTCGCGCTGCGCGGGCGCACGACCCGACCGCCGCCGGCGGAATTGATGCCGTGGTATCGCACGCTTTCCGCCAAAGGCTGGGTCGCGCCGCACTGGCCGAAGCAATACGGCGGCATGGGCGCCACGCTCAACGAACAGATCATCATGACCGAAGAGCTGGCGCGCATCGGCACGCCGCAATTGCCGGCACAAGGCCTCAATCACATCGGCCCGCTGCTGATCGAATTTTCCAGCGAAGCGCAGAAGGCCAGGCACCTGCCGCCGATCATCGCCGGTACGGTGATCTGGGCACAAGGCTATTCCGAACCGGGCGCCGGCTCGGATCTCGCCAGCCTGTCGACCCGCGCGACGCTCGAAGGCGATCATTTCGTGGTGCGCGGCCAGAAAATCTGGACCACATGGGGACATCATTCGGACTGGATGTTCGCACTGGTCCGCACCGACCCGCAGGCCCAGCCGCGGCACGCCGGCATCAGCTTCTTGCTGATCGACCTGCACAGCCCCGGTATCCGCATCAGGCCGATCAAGACCATTGCCGGCGACGACGAATTCAGTGAGGTATTTTTCGACGACGTAATCGTCCCGGCTGAGAACCTGGTCGGCAAACTCAATGACGGCTGGCGGCTGGCCAATGCGCTGCTCGGACACGAACGCCTTGGCACCTCGAATCCGCAATACCCGCTGATGGCGCTCGATCGCGTCAAAACCATGGCGCGCGCGACCGGCGTGATGTCCGATCCGGCATTTCAGGATCGTCTGGCGGCAGCCAGTATCAATGTAACGGCTCTGTCGGCGCTGTTCAGTCACGCGGTCGAGCTCGCCAATCAAAAACAAAGCCCGGGTCCGGAATCGTCAATCATCAAGATTTTCGGCTCCGAGCTGCTCCAGTCCCTGAACGAGCTGTTGCTTGAAGCATCAGGCGGACACGCAGTAGCGATTGACCCGGTTGCAACAGAACTCGGGGATGTCGACGTATCGACATCCTATTTTTTGTCTCGCCGCGTGACCATTTACGGTGGCTCGTCGGAAATTCAGCGCAACGTCGTGGCGCGGCGTGTTTTGAACTTGCCGAACAGTTGACCTGCAATGGACCTGCATCTGACGCCAGAACAGAGCATGTTGCGCGACAGCGCCGCGAAGTTCATTGGCGCGGCGGGACCGAAAGTCGCGCGCGGCTTTCGCGAACAGGACCCGGGATTTTCGCCGAAGCGGTTGCGCGAAGCCGGCGAATTAGGCTGGCTCGGCATGCTTGTGCCGGCTTCGGCGGACGGCCTGGGCCTGGGCCTGACCGAGCTCGCTCTGGTTCTTGAACAAGCCGGGCGCGGACTGGTCTGCGAGCCAATCGGATTGGCCGCGATCTCGGTGGCGGCATTGGCGCAAGGCCATGCCCCACATCCGATGCTGGAAAAGGCGATGACCGGAGAGGCGCTGGTCGTGCCGGCATTGCAGGAGAACGCCCACGACTGCGATCCTCTGGTGGCACATACTCAAGCCACAGGCGCGAACGGCGCACTGCGTCTGACTGGGACCAAATTATTTGTTTGCGCGGACGGCGCCGACGGATTTCTGGTCAGCGCCAATGGCCGTGATGGCTTGTCGTTGTATTACGTCGCCCGCGACACGCCCGGCTGCAGCCTTACAGCCACGCAAACGGTCGATGGCCGCAAGCTGACCGCCCTCGCGTTGAAGGATGCGCCCGCCGACCTCGTCCCGTCTCGCCAATCGTCGCGCAGCGCCGTGGAGGCGCTTCACGATCTCGCGCTCATTGCGCTTTCGGCTGAATTGCTCGGCGTGATGAGCAAGGCGCTTGAGATCACCCTCGATTACCTGCGCATCCGCAAACAGTTCGGCAAGACGATCGGCAGCTTTCAGGCGCTTCAGCATCAAGCGGTCAATATGTACACCCGCACCGAAGCGACGCGGTCGCTGGTCTATCAGGTCGCCGCCAACAACGATCCCTACCGGCTCGATCCGGCGCTCGCCGTCGCCGTCAAGGCCAAGGCGTCGGAGGATGCCCTGCTCGTCACCCAGGCTTGCATCCAGCTTCACGGCGCCATCGGCTTTACCGACGAGCACGATATTGGCCTCTACCTGAAGAGGGCGATGCTGCTGTCGTCGCTGTTCGGCAATGCAGCCGCGCAGCGCCGCCGCTATGTCAAAGTTGCCGACCTGATAGAGTAGCCCTAAGAAAAAGACAGCCATGCATCGTGCAGCGGGCCGGCGCGGCTTCGCTGAACCGAGGAGAAGTTGATGAGCGAAGAGCAGATGGTCACCTACGAACGCGATGGCGAGATCGCCCTTGTCGGGTTGAACCGCCCCGACAAGCGCAACTGCTTCAACCCGATTGTGTCGGAGCAGTTGCGCGTGGCCATCGAACGCGCCGGCGAAGAGGCCAAATGCGGCATCATTTTCGGCCATGGCGACAATTTCTGCGCCGGTCTCGACCTGCGCTGGGCGGCGGAGAACTGGAAAGCCGGCCGCTCGGAGCGGCTGCCATTTCCGTTTAATCGCAAAACCTATTTCGAGGCGATGGCGCGCGGCAACATTCCGTTCATTGCGGCGGTGCACGGCGCGACACTGGGCGGCGGCCTCGAAACGGCGGCGGCTGCGCACATCCGTGTGGCCGATGAGACGGCGTATTTCGGTCTGCCGGAGGGCACCCGCGGCATTTTCATCGGCGGCGGCGGTTCGGTCCGCGTCGCGCGGCTGATCGGCTCTGCCCGCATGCAGGACATGATGCTGACCGGCCGCGTCCTCAAGGCCGACGAAGCTGAGCGCTACGGCATCGTGCAATACATCGTGCCAAAGGGTCAGCACATCGCCAAGGCCAAGGAGTTGGCGCTTAAAATCTGCAAGAACGCGCCGCTGTCAAATTTCGCCATCACCAATAGCCTGCCCCGCATCCAGGACCTCAATTACGACGACGGGCTTTATTTCGAGCGCATGGTGGCCGAATACACCCGCAGCCCCGAATCAATCGAACGGCTGAACCAATTCCTCGACAAGACCGCGCCGCGTGTGCGGCCGGATCAAAAGTAACGCGCGAAATTCAGGGAGAGAGCAATGGCTTTGCGCGACCACGCGATCGTGGCCTATGCCGAAACGAAGGTCATGGAGAAAAGCGACCGTGATGTCTTCGTCTTGATCGGCGAGATGCTGGAGTCGCTACTCGACAGCACAGGCGTCGAAAAGAACGAGATCGACGGCCTCGTGGTTGCAGGCATGACCGGCACAGGGGCTGGCAACATCTTCTGGCCGCAGACCATCGCCGACGAACTGGGTCTCCAGGTCGGATTCTGCGAACAGGTGAACATCGGCGGTTGCTCGGCCGCGGGCTGCGTGGTCCGGGCGGCCGCCGCGATCGAGTACGGGCTGTGCGATATCGCGTTCCTGTCGTTCTCCGACACCCACGTCCTGGAGGACAAGACCGACCACAGCCACACCTACCGCCGCGAATGGACCGACCCCTACGGCCTGATGGGACCGCCGGGCGCGTTTGGTCTGCTCAGCCGCGCCTACGAGTCGAAATATGGCCTGGACTACCGGATGCTCGGCAAGCTCGCTGTCACCCAACGCAACCACGCGATCATGAACGAGCACGCCTGCGAAAAGCTGCGCGTGCCGATCACCGTCGACGATTACCTGAACTCTCGCGTGATCGCGGACCCGATTCGGCTTCTGGACTGCGTGATGCGGACCGACGGCGGGGCCGGTCTTCTCATGATGAGCCGCAAAAAGGCCAAGGAGAAGGGCCTCACCAAGAACATCATCCCGATCGGCTATGCCGAGCTCACCAATTATCTCGGCGGAGAGAATCTCGTCGACGTGACCAAGAGCGGTCACGCAGTTTGCGGCGACAAGGCGCTCAAGCAGGCTGGCTTGGGAATCAAGGACATGAAGTCCTTCCATCCCTACGACGACTTCATCATCGCCATCATGCTCCAGATGGAGGCGTTCGGCTTCTGCAAGGCCGGCCAGGGAATCGCTTACATCCGCGAGATGAACTTCGACTACAACGGCGACCTGCCGCTCAACACCGGCGGCGGACAGATCTCGGCCGGTCAGGCGGCCGGCTCGTCGGAAAACCTGGTTGAAGCGATACGGCAGTTGCGCCGCGAGGCAGGCGAGCGGCAGATCAAGGACACCGCCAACGCGCTGGTGACCGGCATCGGCTGGATCAATTACGGACGCAACTGGGGCTCGAGCGCAGCCCTGGTGCTGGTCCCGGAATGAGCGAGGCGATCATGGCCAAGGCATTGAATGACACACTCAGCGTCAAGCGCACTATCAGGCACTTCGATTTCTCGGAGCCTTATTGGGAGGGCACTAGGAACAAGAAGCTCGTGCTCCAGCGCTGCAAGGTGACCAAGAAATTTCAGCACTTTCCCCGTCCGGTAAGCATCTTTACCGGGCGGCGGCGCGACATCGAATGGGCCGAGGTGTCCGGCAAAGGGAAGGTGTACTCCTACACCGTCACCGAGCGCGGCACGCCCGCCTTCCGCGGAATGGAGCCCTACGCCGTGGTGAGCGTGACGCTCGATGTAGGCGTCAACTTCATCGCCGACATGGTGAACTGCACGGTAGAGGAGTTGAAGGTCGGCATGGCGGTGAAGCCCTATTGGCATCCGCTCGATGACGGCACGCATCTTCTCATGTTCCAGCCCGACAAGGATGCGGCATGAACGGAGCGGAATCCGCCCGCGGTCCGAATGCCGTAGCCAGGTTCTTGCGCCCGCGATCGGTCGCGATCGTGGGCGCGTCGGCCCGGCAGGGCAGCGCCGGTTCGGTGATCTTGCAATCGCTCAAGCTCAACAAGTTCGCGGGCGATATTCATCTGGTCGGCCGCAGCGACGAGCCGATCGACGGGCATCCGGTGCTCAAGAGCCCGGAGCAATTGCCCGAAGGCATCGACCTCGCGGTGTTCACCATTCCGGCCGCCGGAGTGCGCGACGCCGTCGCAGCTTGCGCGAAGCGCAAGGTCGGATCGGCCATGATCTTTGCCGCGGGTTTCGCCGAAGTCGGCGAACGCGAGATGCAGGACGAGGTTGCGAAAACGGCGCGCGACGCCGGGGTTGCAATCATCGGCCCGAATTGTCTCGGCGTCACGAATAATGTCGACGGCATGATGCTGCATATGCTGTTCGCGCGCGAGGCGCGGCGCGGCGTCAAAGGCGGTGTCGCCTTCGTCGGACAAAGCGGCGGCATGTTGGGGCATTTCCAGCGCGCCGCAGATGGACGGGGCGTACCGCTCTCCTATGTGATCTCGACCGGCAACGAAATCGGTCTTGAATCCACCGACTTCATCGCGTTTCTGGCGGACGACGCCGCGACCAACGTCATCGTCGTGTATACCGAACAGGTGCAGCGGCCGGACCAATTCCTCACCGCGATCCGGCGCTGCCGCGATGCCGGAAAGCCGGTCGTTTTGATGTTTCCCGGCCGCAGCGAAAAGTCGCGCACCGCCGCGAAATCCCATACCGGCGCGCTGGTCGGCGATTACGCCACCCTGAAGACGCAGGTTGAGGACGCGGGCGCGATCGTCGTCGGCACCATGGACGAGATGATGGATCTCTCCGAGATCCTGGTGCGTTTCCCGAAGCCTCCGGCAAAGGGACCGGGCATTCTGACCGCGTCCGGCGCTTTTGTCGGTCTCGCCAACGACATGGCCGAGGAACTCGGTATGGAGTTTCCGCCACTGACGCCGGCAACGCTCAAGGTGCTGACCGACACCCTGCCCGCCTACGGCAATTACGGCAATCCGCTCGATACTACGGCAGGGTTTGCGCCGGCGATGCTGTCCGTCGTCACCAAGGCGCTGATCGACGACCCGAACGTTGGCATGTTGCTGATCTCGTTTCCGATCAATACCGGCATCGTGGTGCAGAATTTCAACAAGGGCATGGAGCACTCCGACAAGCCCAAAGTGATGGTGGCGCTGGGCGACACCTGGCCGCTGGCAGCCGATGTCATCGACGCGGTGAAACAAAGTCCGGCGATATTCAGCCGCTCGACGGACCGGATGATGCGGGCGGTCGCGATCTATACGCGTTACGGCCGGTTGCTCGCGCGCTCCCGCGCCGGCGCGGCGTCCGAGCCGCTTCGAAACGCACCCAGCCTTGGCAAGGGCGCCCAGCCGGAATGGCTCGGCAAGAAGCTTTTGTCCGCGGCCGGTATCCGCGTGCCGGACGGCGACCTCGCGCGCACCGCCGACGACGCCGCCGCGATCGCTAAGCGCATCGGCTATCCGGTCGTTCTCAAGGCCCAAGCCGCCGCCCTCTCCCACAAAACCGAAGCCGGCGGCGTCATGCTCAACATCGCCGATGAAACCGCACTGCGCACGGCGTGGGATGCGATGATGACGAGCGTCAAGCGTGCGGCGCCGGGCGTTACGCTCGACGGCGCGCTGGTTGAAAAAATGTCGCCGAAAGGCATCGAATTGATGGTCGGCGCCAAGCGCGATCCCGGCTGGGGCACGGTGCTGCTGCTCGGGCTCGGCGGCATCTGGGTCGAAGCGCTGGGCGACGTGCAACTGCTGCCGGGCAGCGCCAGTGAAGCGCTGATCCACGAAAGCCTGAGTAAGCTGAGATCGGCCAAGCTCCTCTCAGGCGTTCGCGGCGCGCCGCCTGCCGACGTCGGCGCCGTGGTGCAGGTGGTGCGGGCCATCGGCCGCATCATGCACACCATGCCGGACGTGATGGAAATCGACGTCAATCCGCTGATGGTCCACGGCAAGGGACAAGGCGCGACGGCGCTGGACGCCTTGATCGTGACCGGCTGAACGTCGCGGCGTTTTGCCAATCACGACCAAGCTTCTCTCAGGCCGCAGGTGGGGACCGTGCCCACTGCGGCCAACCGATCCCGCTTGATTCAGACCGAACTGCGGCTTGGCGAGCGGTCCGGCTCCGGTTAGCTTTCTCTCCAAACAAAAAAAGTCACGTTTGGTGAGGAAGCAACCTTCGGGGCTCAAATGAACGCGGAAAAAGCCGGGCTGGATTCAGAGGCCTTCGATTACATCATCGTGGGCGCTGGAAGCGCCGGCTGCGTGCTCGCCAACCGGCTTACCGCGTCGGGGCGGTATCGCGTGCTGCTCCTGGAAGCCGGACCAAGCAATTGGCATCCGTGGCTGCACATTCCACTCGGGTTCGGCCGGCTTTTCACCGACCGCCGCTACAACTGGTGCTACGAAACCGAGCCGCAGGCCGAATGTCACAATCGCAATGTCATCGCGCCGCGCGGCAAGGTTCTCGGCGGCTCGAGTTCGATCAACGGACTGATTTACATCCGCGGCCAGGCCGAAGATTTCGATCACTGGCGGCAGCTCGGCAATGCCGGCTGGAGTTTCGGCGACGTCCTGCCCTACTTTCGCAAAGCCGAGAATAACGAACGGGGCGCGGACGAATTTCACGGCACCGGCGGCCCGCTTGGGGTTTCGGATCTGCGCGACCGCCACCCGCTGGCCGAGGCCTACGTCGAAGCCGCGGTGCAATGCGGCTATCCACGCAATGACGATTTCAACGGCGCGACGCAGGAAGGCGCCGGCTATTACCAGACCTCGATGTGGAAGGGCGTGCGCGCCTCGACCGCGGCGGGCTACCTCAAGCAAGCGCGGCGGCGCGCCAATCTCAAGGTCGTTCCCGAAGCGCTCGCCACGCGGATTCTGTTCGATGGCCGAAAAGCGATTGGCGTCGAATATCTTGCGGGCAACGATAAGCGTAGCGCCCGCGTCAGTGCCGAAGTGATTGTCGCCTCGGGAGCATTCAATTCACCGCAACTGCTGCAGCTTTCGGGCGTCGGTCCGGCGTCGCTGCTTCAGTCGTATGGCATCAACGTCATTGCTGACATGCCCGGCGTCGGCGACGATCTCAACGATCATATTTCCGGCCGGATCATCCTGCGCTGTAAAAATACGCTGACGCTCAATGACGCGGTGCGCACCTGGGCCGGGAAACTTGCTCACGGAGCGCACTATCTTCTCACGCGTCGCGGTTATCTCGCCATCCCGGCGGTCTCTTCCGCATGTTTCGTGCGGGCGCATCCGGCCTCCTCAACGCCCGACTCGCAGTGTTCGATCTCACTGTTCTCGGCGCAGACGATCGGCAGGGACCTGCACCCGTTCCCGGGCGTCACCGGCAATTGCGTGCTGTTGCGGCCGGAAAGCCGCGGCTATGTGCGGATCAAATCGGCCGACCCGCACGAGGCCCCGGCCATCAATCCGAATTATCTGGCGACCCAACGAGACCGCGAAACCATCGTTGCCGGCGTTTCGGCGATGCGGCACATCTTCCAGGCGCCGGCGATGGCGCGGTACATCGCCGAGGAGATCGAGCCCGGTGCGCAATGCGACAACGACGAGGACCTGCTCGGTTTCATCCGCGAGCGCGGCTCGACGACTTACCACCCGGTCGGCACCTGCCGCATGGGCCAGGATCCGAAAGCCGTGGTCGATGAGCGCTTGCGCGTACGAGGCTTCACGTCTTTACGCGTGGTCGATGCGTCGATCATGCCGGCGGTGGTCTCCGGCAATACCAATGCGGCGACGATCATGATCGGCGAAAAGGGCGCCGACATGATCCTCGAAGACGCCAAAATCCGGAACAACGCCAAGGCTGCCTGAAGCGGCTTTAGTCGGTTTCCGGAGCAATGGCCTTGGCATTGTGCTCGGCAAAATCAGAAGGCACGTCGAACTTGCCGGTTTGCAGATCATAGCGGCAGCGCCAGCCGCGGACCGAATTGATTTGACCATGCCGTTTGGTGGGCAAGACGTCGCCCGACAAGGTAATGACAAGGTAGCGGCTGTCGGGCCAGGCCTCGCCCATCGAGTGATAATTGTCGTCGACGCCTTTCAACAGATCCGCCGAAAAGTGGAAATCCGGCTTCCGCACCTTGCGGAAATCGGACTGGCTCTTGAAGTACGCCCAGGCGAGATCGCCGAGCGGTTTTGTCGTCGCCGCCTCGAAGCCTTTCGGACCGAGCCGGTATAGATAAAGGGTCGCTTCTCCGGAGCCGGTTTTCTGCATGCGTACGACCCATTGCGAGTCGTTGGTGAATCTGAAGACCGCGAAATAATCGGGCTGCGCCGGATCAAGCATGGTCAGCTTGTCCTGATGCCGCGCCCAAAACTGCCAAAAATAATTATCGTCAGAGTCGGTCTTGGCATATTGCTCAATCTTCGTCGTGCCGTCCGGCGAAGTGACGGTGTGATCGGTGTCGATTTTATAGCCGGCGGGCGGTCCGGCCGGCTGCCCCGCTGCCACGCCAATCGCGCAGGCGAGAAAGAAAACGATCGACGCCAGACATTTCCAGCTTATGCGTGGGGACATCGATTTATGCTCACGTTGCCATTGTTCGGAGGGCCGCGTTTCAGGACTTGTCCATGGCGTTGTCAGCGACCAGCTCGGCGCCATTGATGTAGCTCGATGCGTCAGATGCGGCGAACACGATAAGGTTGGCGATCTCCTCGGGCGTGCCCCAACGGGTGTCGCGCATGCCCTGGTTGCTCGACCACTGCGCACGCTCGCGCGCGGCGTCATCCGGACTAAGCTTTCGCTTGGCCATTTCGCGTTCCCATTTGGCGAAACGCTCCGGCGTATTGATAAAGCCCGGTATCACGCAGTTGACCCGGATGTTATGCGGGGCGAGCTCGTTGGCGAGCACCTTGGAGAACCGGATCTCGGCGGACTTCGCCGGACCGGTGCATGACGACAGGAACGGCGGGTTCAGCGTCATGATGCCGGTCTGGCCGCTGACATTGACGATGCGGCCGCCGCCCTGCGCGATCATCATCGGCACGATGCGCTGACAGATTCGAAACTGTGCGAAGAAATTAATCGCCATACCTTCGACCAGTTCCTCGTCGGTCACTTCGAGAAACGGCTTGTAGGTGCCGGTGCCGGCGTTGTTGACGAGGATGTCGAGGCGCCCGAGCTTGTCGCGAATGATATCCGGTATTGTCTCTATCTGGTCGAGTTTGGTCACGTCCAGCGAATGCGTCTCGATCTTCGCCTGGGTCGTTTGCATGACATCGCGTGCCGCTTCCGCAAGGGCGGTGTCCCGGCGGGCGCAAATGAGAACCTTCACGCCTTCCCTTGCGAGCGCACGCGCCGTCTCGAGGCCGATGCCTTTGCTTCCGCCGGTGACAAGCGCCGTCTTGCCTGCGAGTCCCAGTTCCATCGTCATTTGTCCTTGCGAAGACAGCCGCGGTTCAATGAGCCGATAAAATCCGGTGGGTTACATCCCACACAAAACCCGCATCCGATCCCGCTTTCCGGCGTATCGTGCCGACGCTATAGTAGGCCGCAAAAGCACAACAAAACACGGGAAGTTACGGGAGAAGACCAGGACACGTTCAGGGAGAAAACAAGATGCCGATCACTCGTCGTCAAGCGTTGAAGTCTGCCGGCGCTGCCGTCGTTGCCAGCGGGTTGGCCAAGCCCGCGATCGCCGCGAAAGACCCAATTCCAATCGGCTATCTCCCGGCGCTGACCGGCCCATCGTCCTCTACCGGCGTCGGAATCAACCGCGGCATCCAACTTGCGGTCAAAGAGATCAACGATGCCGGCGGTATTGATGGCCGGATGCTCGAACTGATCACCCGCGATACCCAAAGCGACCCGACAAAGGCGGTGAACGGCGCCGCCGAACTGACGCGCGGGCAAAAAGTCAGCGTCGTCTTCGGCCCCGTCAATTCCGGCGAGTCGCTTGCGGTCGTGCCGCTGCTGGCGCGCGCGAACACACCGCAGGTCCATCCCTGCTGGGTCGACAGCCTGACCGACGTCCAGAAATACCCGATGTGCTTCCGCAACGCGCCGACCAATCAGCAGATCGGCGGCGCCGCGAACCACTACGTCGTGGACGTGCTCAAGCGCAAGAAGGTCGCGGTGATCAGCGACACCACCGGCTACGGCACGGCATCGGTGAATGCCTACGTACCGATGCTCAAACAGATCGGTGCTGAAGTCGTCTATCAAGGCAATGTCGACGCGGCCAACCCGGATCTCAAGCCGGAGTTGCTGCGCATGCAGTCGGCCGGCGCCGAAGCCATCATGCCGTGGAGCGTCAATGCCGGCTTCCTGTCACGCATCCTGAATACGCGCGGACAAATGGCCTGGGACGTGCCGATCGTCGGCCAGACCACGCTCGGCTCGGGACAGACCAAGGACCTGCTGGAAAAGCCCGATTACTGGGCGAAGGTCTATCCGAACAACTTCCGTCCGGTTTGCTACGGGTCCGGCGGCAAGCTGCCGGATCGCACCGTCACGTTCCTCGACCGTTTGAAGAGCGCCAAGATCGATCTGACCGACACACTGCTGTGGTGGGTCGGCGTCGGCTACGACAGCCCGCACATGATCGCCGAGGCGATGAAGAATGTCGGCACCGAACCGGAACAGATCGTCGGCTACCTCAACAAGCTGAAAGGCTTCGCGGGCGTTTACGGCGACATCTCGTTCACACCCGAACAGCATAACGGCTATCCGGACGACGAAGTGGTGATGGTCGAAGCCAATTCGCTCAAGGATGGCGCCTTCAACCTGGCCCCCGGTTACGGCTCCTGAGGCAATGATCGCATCGATCGTCTCTACGGGAGTGGCGATCGGTTGCATCTACGCACTGATCGGCATCACCTACAATGTGATGTTCTCGGCATCGCGCGTGTTCAGCTTCACAGCGGGCACGCTCGGCATGCTGGGCGGCGTGCTCGGCTCGCTGTTCATTGCCCGGATGGGCATGCCGGTAGCTGCGGGCTTTCTCCTGGTGCTTGCCGCCGGCGCGATCTTCGGCGTCGTCACCGAAATCGTCGCCGTGCGGCCGGTGCTCAAGAGTATCGATCAGCATCTCTACGTGCTGTCCACGCTGGCACTGGCCTTGATGGTCCAGCAGTTCACCGCAATCAAATGGGGCACGGAGGCCCGGCCGTTTCCCCGCCTTCTCGACATCGAGCGGGGCGGCCTGGATCAGCAGTTTTGGCTGCCGATGCTGGCCTGCGTCGCGGTGATTGTCGGGCTGGAACTGCTCTATCGCCATACGCTGATCGGCCGCGCCTTTCTGGCAATCGCCGAGGATACCTACGCGGCGCGGGCGCTCGGCCTGCCGGAGCGCAGGCTGCGCATGACCAGCTATGTGCTTGCCGGCGTTATCGGCGCACTGGCCGGTTTTGCCGGTGGTGAAATGTTGCTGGCATTTTTCGGCAACGCACCGCTTCTGACATTCTACGGTTTCGTTCCCGTCGCGCTGGGCGGCATGGGCAACAATCGCGGCGCGGTGGTTGCCGGCCTCTTGCTCGGCCTGTTTCAGCAAGCGGCGAACTTCCTGGTCGGCGGCATCTTTGCCTCGGTGGCGGTCTTCACGGTGTTCATCCTCGTCTTGCTCGCGCGACCTGAAGGCCTGGCCGGCGCGGCCTTGCAGAGGCGCGTGTGATGGAAATGCCCGCCGCCCAGTTGAACCGAAGCGGCGTCGGCACTTTCAGCCCGGCGGGCAGGATCGGCGCCGCACTCCCTTTTCTGGCGTTGCTGATTGTCGGCCTGCTGTTTCCGCTGTTCGGCGGCGGCTATTGGGGCACGATCGCGACGCGCGCTTGCGTCTACTGGGTCCTGGTATCGGGCCTTAATCTTGTCGTCGGCTTTGCCGGCCAGATCGCGATCGGCTGGGTCGCGCTGCTGACGCTCGGGGCCTATGTCACAAGCGTTCTTGCCGCCGGCACGGCTATGCCGGAGTTTCCGCCTTATCTGGCGCTTGCCATTGCGGGCGCTGTCGGCGCCGTTTTCGGACTGGTCGTCGGCCTTCCCGCTCTGCGGCTGCGCACATTCTACTTCGCCATCACAACGCTCGGCTTTGCCACCATCGTGACTCAGGTTGCACTTGCCTGGCAGAGCGTGACCGGCGGCGGAGTCGGCGTTCCCGGTCCGCAATTCCCGGATCCGTTTTCCTCGCAATGGGGCTTCTATTATTTCTGTTTCGGCCTGGCGGCGGTCTGCACCTGGATGACGGCCAATATCGCGACGAGCCGCTTCGGCCGTGCGCTGACCGCTATTCGCGACGCCGAGGTCGCAGCGGAGGCCAATGGCATTTCAAAACCGGCTTTGCTGACGGCCGTGTTTTTGTTCAGCGGCGCAGTGGCCGGAGTTGCCGGCGGACTGTTTGCCTCTTTGCAGTCTTACATCACGCCGGATGCCTTTACACTCGACCTGTCGGTTCTGTTCTTCATTGCCATCCTGATCGGCGGCCGCGGTTCCATTCTCGGCCCCCTCCTCGGCACCATTCTTCTGACAGCGCTCCCGGAGTTCGCCGCGCCGCTCGTGGCCTGGTCGACGTTTCTCTATGCGGTGCTGCTGCTCGCCATCGTGCTGGCGATGCCAGGTGGCATTGCCGAGCTCCTCGATTTCAAGAACCGCCGCCCGCTGGAGAGCAACCGCGCGATCATTCCCCGGCCGGACCTGCTGGCACGGCTGTTCGATGTACGGGCCGAGACCGGTGCTTTGACGCTGGAACAGGTGGCGCTGAGTTTCGGCGGCGTCCGCGCCATCGACGATCTTGATCTCGAAGTTCGCTCCGGACAGGTGCACGGACTGATCGGCCCGAACGGCAGCGGCAAGACAACCACGCTGAATGTTATTTCCGGCTATTACGCACAACACCGCGGCGTCGTCAGGCTGAATGCGATTGAGCTGCCGGTATTCGCTCGCCACCGGCGCGCCCAAATGCGGATTGCGCGGACGTTTCAGACCCCGCGCATCGTCGGTTCGGCCTCGGTGCTGGAGAACGTGATGATCGGCGGCACCATTTTCGGCACCTGCACTTTTGTCGAATCACTGTTGTCGCTGCCGCGACACCGGCGCGACGAAGCAAATCTGCGCGAGACGGCCATGCTGGCGTTGACGACGGTGGGACTGGAGCGTCTCGCCCCGGTGCGCGCCGACCGTCTCCAGCACAGCGAGCTGCGTTTTACCGAAATTGCGCGCGCCTTGATGCTGCGACCCGCGTTCCTGCTGCTCGACGAGCCGGCTGCCGGACTTTCGCCGGAGGAAATCAGCCGGCTCGGCGCGCTGATTCTCGCCATCGCGCGGGCCGGCACCGGCGTGCTGCTGGTAGAGCATCACGCCGACCTGATCTTCGACATTTGCCACCACGTCACCGTGCTCAATCTCGGCAAGACATTGGCGGCCGGAACCCCCGCCGAAATCCGCTCGCACCGGGAGGTGGTCAATGCCTATCTCGGCGGCTGAGCCATTGTTGAATGTCGGCAACCTTGCCACCGGTTACGGCAAGATCGGAGTCCTGCACGGCGTCAACGTGACGATAAACGCCGGCGAGATTGTCGCGTTGCTCGGCCCGAACGGCGCCGGCAAAACAACGCTGTTGCGGGCGATATCGGGTCTGCTGCCATGGTCGGGCCGTATTCGTTTCGATGGACGCGATCTTGCCGGCGCAGGCCCTCGCGAGACCGTGAAAGCGGGACTGTCGCACGTCATCGAAGGCCATCGCGTGTTCACGCAGTTGACGGTGCTCGATAATCTTTTGCTTGCCGCCTATGACCTGCCGCACGGCGAGCGCAACGCGTGTGTCGACGAAGCGCTGACACTATTTCCGGAAATCGCCGCCAAGCGGCACGATCGGGCGGTGACGCTGTCCGGCGGGCAGCAGCAGATCCTTGCGGTCGCACAAGGACTGGTCCGCCGGCCGCGGCTGCTCATGCTCGATGAGCCTTCGGCCGGACTGTCCCCGGTGCTGGTGGACCGTGTGCTTGTCGTCGCGCGGCGATTGCGGGAGAGCGGAACCGCGGTGCTGCTGGTCGAGCAGTTGATCGAGAAGGCGCTGGCGCTCGCCGACCGGGTCTACGCGCTGGCGCGCGGATCGATCGTTCTGGAAGCGAAAACCGGAGAAGCCGATCTGCCGCTGCGGCTGGAGCACGCCTATCTCGCAACAACCAAACAAGCCGGCTGACATCCGCGCTTCATCTTTGACCTCCGTCGAAAGGTACCCATGGATCTCGGTTTGAAAGACTGCAAGGCGCTCGTCGCCGGAGCCAGCAAAGGCCTCGGCAAGGCTTGCGCCGAAGCCCTTGCCGAAGAGGGCGCCCGCGTTTTTATTTGCTCTCGCAACAAGGCGGAGCTTGCGCACACGGCCTCGGCCATCGGCGCTGCCGGCTACGCCGCGGCTGACGTTTCGCAACCGGACGAGGTGGCGCGCGTCGTCGCGGAAGCAACAAAGACCTTGGGAGGCCTTGATTGCCTTATCACCAACGCCGGCGGCCCGCCGACGGCTCCGTTCGAGAAGGCCGGCGACGGCGATTGGGATATCGCCTATCAGCTCAACCTGATGAGCGCTGTCCGTCTCATCCGCGCGGCGTTGCCGACGCTGAAGGCTTCCGGACGCGGCCGCATCGTCAATCTCACCGGCTATGGCGTGAAGGAGCCGATGACCGACCTGGTCGTGTCGGATTCAATCCGCGCCGGCGTCACCGTGATGGCCAAGACCATTGCGTCGGACCTCGCGCCGTTCGGGATTACCGTCAACAATATCGCGCCGGGGCCGATCGCGACCGACCGGCTCACCGAGATATTGTCGGCGCGGGCAAAAAATCTCGGGATCGCGCCCGACGAATTGTTCAAGCGGTTTGCCAAAACCATTCCGGTGCAACGCATGGGTCAGCCCAACGAGATCGGCGATCTCTGCGCCTATCTCTGTTCTGAGCAAGCCGGATATCTCACTGGGCAAACGATCGTTGTCGACGGCGGCGTCAACCGCTCGATTTAAGATCGACAGCCCAAACTATTTCGCCAGAGCACGCCGCAGTGCGCGGATCATGTCTTCAATGTCCTGAAGTCCGTTGGTGCGCGGCGATGCGCCCATATGCGGCGTCAGGGCCACGTTTTCAAACGCCAGCAGCTCGTCGTCGGCGCGGCCGGGCTCTTCATACAAACCATCCATCGCCAATCCGCCAAGATGTCCCGTCCGCAGCGCATCCAGCAGCGCCGCACGGTCGATAACTTCCGGGCGGGACACATTGACGATGCAAGCGCCGCGTTTCATCTGCGCCAACCACTCACGGCCGATGAAACGCGCAGTGAACTCATCGAGCGGAAGCTGTGGGACAACCCAGTCGCTGTCACCGAGCAACAATTCCAAAGGGCGATAGGTTACGCCGAGCATCTTCTCGTCAGCCTCCGGCAACCTCGTTCGCTGGTAGTATAAAGTCGCCATGCCGAATGCGCCGGCGCGGGTCGCGATCTCACGGCCGATCTCGCCGAGGCCGATAATGCCGATGGTGTTGCCGTTAAGCGTCCGCGTCCCCGAGAAACGGCCCCAATTCGCTCCGGGCGTATGGCGCCGGTCGAACGGCCGGTAAGGCTGCTGATGACTCGGAAGCTGGTCGACACTCATCACGCCGGTCAACACGTTCAACTTCCGCGCCAGCGACAACATCAGTGCAAAAGCATGTTCGGCACAGGCGACATTGGCGCGGCGCCGTATGCCCAGCACCTTGATCCCCCGCGCCTCGCAGGCGGCCACGTCGATATTGCGAAACAGCATTCCATATTTGTGAACGGCCTTGAGATTCCGCGCTACAGCCAATTCTTCGGCGCCGACCTGCAAGGATTCAACGACGATCGCCTCAACTGGTCCAAGGCTCTCACGCAGTTCGGCTTGGGATTTCACCAGCTTGACGTCGCTCGGATAAAGCGCCCCCGCCGCCTTCTGAACTCCGTCGCACCAGCCGCCGAAATCGCGCAGATCGGGTGACATGAAATCCGCGAACGCAGTCCACCTGTCACGGCTCGTTGCCGGATCGAGAACAACCCCGATCAGGCGCGCCCAGACATCGTCTTCGACAACGATCGTTGGCTTGTTTTGTGTCATTGGATGAATTGCTGCAGCTGCTACCGGACGCGCATCCGGGCTGATGGCTTGGTTTGCCGGGGGAGTTTCCGGCGCGCAGGTCTCCGGGGCGACGCGCTCCTGACTTGAGGGACCCTGCCCTGCCGATTGTTTGCGACGCCCGCCGACGGAATGGCTTGTCTTCGCAACAGATCGAGAAATTGCCGGTGGATGCTGGTCGGCTGCCAATCGGCGCGCGTTGCAACGCCATCCACCCGCCGCAAATGCGGCGACCGGAACGGCAGCACCGTGAGCGCGCGATTGTCGTTCAATTGCAACTCGGCCTGCGACATCAGAGTGAGCCTGTCGGTACTCGCCAGAATGGCGCGATAGATCTGCATGGACGTTGTTTCAATACTGACACGAGGCTGCTCGGCCATGCCGACAAACAGCCGCTCGAGCGCCTGCTGGCGTGGCGTGCTTGGGCCGGGCATGATCCAGTCATAACGCAGGAGATCGCGGAGCGGCAGAGTCTTCAGAGCCGTCAGCGGATGCCCTTTGCGCGCCACGACCACGTACTGATTCAAAAACAGCGGCTCCTCCCGCACGTCGGCGACCCAATCCGGCCGCCTCAATACGCCGAAAAGAAAATCCAGCTTGCCGTTGCGTAGGTCGTTCAACAGCACCTCGTAATGACCATCGACGACTTGCACATGAGCATTCGGATAGGTGCTCAGTAGCGCGTTGATCGCGGCCGAAAGCATCTGATGGTTTGAATGCGGGATGTTGCCGATAGCGAGCCGCGAGGTTGCTACGCCCTGCACCGCCTGGAGTTCTTCAAGGCCATATTCGATTTCGCGTATCGCAAGCTGGAATCGCCTGGCCAATTCGGTACCCTGTGCCGTCGTGGTCATGCCACTCGCCGCGCGGCGATACAAACTGCGCCGCAGCCCGCGTTCAAGCTCTTTGGCCGATCGGTGCAACGATGGCTGGGCAATGCCCAATGTCCTTGCAGCGGCTTCAAACAACTCGCTGCCGGAAACGGCGATCAGGCAGCGCAGTTGCGGCCTCGTCAGCTTATTGACGACGATGTCCACACCCTGCCGCCCGGTGAAAGGGACTCCGACCGCCGGTTCGGCCAGAGCCGAACGGATATGGTCGAAAAAACGGCGCACCCGCGGCAGCAGGATTTTTCCGGCCTCCGTTGCGTAACAACCGGTACGACGGCGCTCGAACAGACGGGCCCTTAGTCTCACTTCAAGCGCATGCAGCGACTGCGTCAGCGCCGGTTGGGATAGACTTATCTCGCGCGCCGCCTTGCTGACGCTTTCGAGGCGCGCGGCGGCCTCGAACGCGCGAAGCTGCCGAAGCGAGGGAATGTCCGGAACCATGAAAGTGCGAGCGCCTGTTTGCGAGAACTTGCCGTTTATAGCAAATTCTTATGACCTCGTACCGCAATTCGATTGGCCCTGGACCGGCATTAATGGCAGAGGTCCGGATAGATTTTTGGCATATCCGTATGCCAAAAAGACAATGCCGCGACGCAAAGCCGGCAAATCCATTCAAAGAAGCCGCCCAGGGAGGAGCAGATGCGCTCGCTAACCGGCACCGTTGATCGTGCGGGAATTCGGCCTCTGCGCCGTACGGTTGCAGCGCTCGGCGCTGTTGTCGCGATTGCATTTGGCGCGGCCTCGATCATGGGCGTGCAGACGGGCGCGCAGGCGGCCGACTACCCGACCAAGCCGGTCCGCATATTCGTGCCATACGGCCCCGGCGGGGTCGGCGACCTGACCATGCGGCTGGTGGCGGACAAGCTGAGCCAGAACCTGAAGCAGCAATTTATCGTCGAGAACCGTCCAGGCGCCGGCGGCATCGCCAATGCAACATCGGCGATGCGTGCTGAACCGGACGGCTACACGCTGATCGAGATCGGTAACGGTTCGACGATCAGCATGTCGCTGTTCAAGGATCTGCCCTACAACGTGCTTACCGACTTCGCCTCGATATCGGTGACAGGCAGCTTTGAAATGCTGCTCGGTGTACCTGACGGTTCGCCTTACAAGTCGCTCAAGGAACTCGTCGAAGCGGCAAAGAAAAGTCCGGGAAAGATCAACCTCGGCGCAATCAATCCCGGGAGCACGCAAAATCTGTCCGCATATCTTTTCGAGCAGGTGACCGGCGCGAAATACACGATCATCACCTATCGCACGACGCCGGATCTGGTCACGGCGCTGTTGCGCGGCGACGTCGACCTCGGGTTCGATTACTTTGCCGGCTTTCAGAGCGAAATCGGCCCGGGAAAGATACGAATCATCGCCACGTCGGGCGACGATCGCGATCCCTTGCTGAAAAACTCGCCGACCGCCAAGGAAAGCGGCTTCCCCGACTACGTCGTCAGCAGCTGGAACGGTCTTGCAGCACCGGCGAAGGTTTCACCCGACATCATCAAGACACTGAACGACGGCGTCGTGAAGGCCATGGCGGAACCCGACGTCAAAGCCAAGGCACTCAACCTCGGTATCGACTCGAGGCCCAGCACGCCGCAGCAAATGCATGACAGACTTGCGGCCGATTTCGCCAAATGGCGCGACGTCATCGACAAAGCCGGAATCCCGAAGCAGTAAGGTACAAAACATGGCTGACAAACCCCGCCTCAAGATCGCGATCGCGGAATACGGACATACCCGCGGCGTAATGTCCGGCGCGATCCCGGTCGAGGGCGTCGATCTGGATTTCGTCAAGGTCGTCCCGATTATCGGCGCGTTTCGCCGGATGGTGCGCGATCTTGAGTTCGACATCTGCGAGATGGCGCCGACGACTTACATGATCGCGCGCGCACTCGGCGCACCGTATATCGCGCTGCCGATTTTCCTGATGCGCCGCTTCCATCACGGCGGCTTCGTCGTCCGGCCCAACTCCGGCATCAAGGTGCCGAAGGATCTGGAAGGCAAGAAAGTCGGCGTTCGCGCCTACTCCGTTACGACCGGCGTCTGGACGCGCGGCATCTTTATCAATGAATACGATCTCGATTCATCGAAAGTGACCTGGGTGGTCGATGACGAGGAACATGTCACGACGCTTAAGCTGCCGCCAAATGTCGTACACACCGCCGAAGGCCAATCGCTGCAAAGCATGATGAAGGCGGGCGAGATTCAGGCAGGCTTTAGCGGGCCTGCGGGTGTCGGCCGGTCAGGACCGCCGATCAGCGGCTGGGACAAAGCCGGCGCAGCCGCCGCGGCAGCGGACACCTATCCGGAACTCATCGCCGACGTCGAAGAGGTCGAGGCCAACTGGTTCCGAAGCACGGGCATCTATCCGATCCATGGCCTGATTGTCGTGAAGGATGAAGTCCTCAGCCGTCATCCGCAACTCGCGCGCGCATTGATGGATGCGTTTGTGAAAGCAAAACAGCCCTATCTCGATCAGCTCAAGAAAGGCCAGGGCGACACTCCGGAAGACAAACGCTATCGCAAGTTCCTATCGTTGATGAGCGATCCCCTGCCTTACGGCATGGCGGCGAACCGGCCGAGCATCGAGGCCCTGGTCACCTACAGCCTGCAGCAGAAATTGATACCGTCGCGCCCCGAGCTTGACCGGGTGTTCGTCGATATCGATCCGTGAACGATTTCTGTAAACCCGAACGCGAGTGAACTCATGCCTGTTATCGATATCCATCCGCATATCGTTTCGCCCGACACCAAGAAATATCCGCTGGACCCGCTCGGCGGTACGCAATCCACCTGGTCGAGCGAACGACCGACGACCTACCAGGACATGATCAAAGCGATGGACGACGCCGGCGTCGACAAGTCGGCGATCGTTCATTCCTCCACCGCTTACGGTTACGACAACAGTTATGTGGCCGATGCGGTCGCGGCGGTTCCATCCCGCTTCACCGGCGTCTATTCTATCGACGTTCTGGCCCCCGATGCGGTCAAGACATTCGACTATTGGCTCAGCCGCGGCTGTACTGGCATGCGGCTGTTCACCACCGGCAGCACCTTGCCCAACCAGTCGACCTGGTTCGTCGATCCGAAGACCTACCCGTTCTGGGAACACGCGGCGGCGAAAAACATCCCGGTCTGCATGCAGATGAAGCACGAGGGCCTGCCGCTGCTGCGCCAGGTCATGGATCGATTCCCGAAAGTAACGATCATTCTCGATCACCTGTCGCGGGCGCCGTACGAGGACGGACCGCCGTACGCCGCGGCCGCAGACTTCTTCGAACTGGCCAAGTACAACCAGCTCTACCTCAAGATCACGCCGGTGAACTGGGCGGTGAAGAGCTGGGGCAAAGGTTCGCCGGACACGTATTTCGGCAAGGTTGTCGACACGTTTGGCGCATCGCGGGTAGCTTGGGGCTCGAACTTCCCGAATTCCATCGGCACGCTGAAAGAGATCCTTGGCGCCGCGCACAAGGCGTTCTCTTTCGCCAAGCCGTCGGATCAGGACTGGATTTTTGGCAAGACTGCGCTCACGCTATATCCCAGTCTGGCAAAGTGACGAAGGGAAGTACGTCCGATGGCTACTGCAACGAAGCTCAAGCTCCACACGATGATGGGCAACTATCCGAACACCGCACCGCTGAAGAGCGGCGCGGTGAAGTCGGACTTGATCGACTACGATTTTGCCGAGGTCAAAGTCGCCAACAATCTGTTCAAGGCGGTGGTGCGCGATGCCAGATACGACGTCGCCGAGCTTGCGATCGTGACCTACATACAGGCCAAAGCCGCCGGCAAGCCGTACATCCTCATTCCGGCAGTACTGGTGAGCCGCGGCCAGCATCACACCATCGGCTACAACCCCGAGCGCGGGGCGCTCAAGCCTTCCGACCTCAATGGCAAACGAGCCGGCGTTCGCGCCTACACGGTCACGACCGGCACCTGGGTTCGCGGTATTCTCGCCAGCGATTATGGGGTCAATCTCGACAGCGTCGAATGGGTCACGTTCGAGGACCCGCATGTTGCCGAATACACCGACCCACCCGCCATCAAACGGGCGCCGGAAGGCAAGGAGCTCGGCAAGATGCTGCTCGACGGCGAGATTTCCGCCGCCATCCTCGGCGACAAATTCCCCGATCCTCGGCTGAAGCAGCTCATTCCCGATGCCGAAGGCGCGGCCAAGAAATGGGCCGAGCGCCACGGCGGCATTCCGATCAACCACATGGTGGTGGTGCGTGAAGAGCTGTCGCGATCGCGTCCCGACATCGTCAAGGAAGTGTTCCGCACAATTCATGAAAGCACGAAGGCCGCAGGTCTCGCCGACGGCGGTGCGATGAACCCGTATCGTTTCGGTGTCGAAGCCTGCCGGCCGATCCTGGAAATCATCATCGACTTTTGCTTCCAGCAGAAGCTGATCACGCGGCGCATCACTGTCGACGAGTTGTTCGACGACAATACGCGCGCGCTGCGCGCCTGAGACTTCCAAAGGAGAGCGGCCATGATGATCATGGATGCCGGCGTCCATATCTGGAAACCGGAAGCGCCGGACCGACCGTGGATGCCCGGCCGCAAGGCGCATCTGCCGGACCCGATCACCTACGAAAAATTCAGTGCGATGATGAAGGACGCCGGCGTCGAGCATGCCATCCTGGTGCCGCCGTCATGGGAAGGCGACCGCGTCGACTACAGCCTCGAAGCCGCGCAGAAGTTTCCGAACCGCTTTGCGGTCATGGGCCGGTTTCCGATCAACAAGCCGGAAGAGCGCAGCAAGCTCGAAACCTGGCGCGACCAGAAGGGCGTGCTCGGTGTGCGGCTGACTCTGCATCACGAATGGGATCGCGAGTGGATGCGCGACGGCACCGCCGACTGGTTCTGGCCGGCGGCGGAGCGGCTTGGCATTCCGGTGATGCTGAATGCGCCCTATACGCACAAGGAAATCGGCGAAGTGGCCGCGCGGCATCCGCGGCTGCGCATCATCATGGACCACCTCGGCGCCCGCACCACGCAGAAGGACGATCTGCTGAAAGCCGCGGCGGAAAGCACCACGACTCTGGCGAAGCATCCGAATGTCTACGTCAAGCTGACGCTGGTGCCGGTGTTCTCAACTGCGCCCTACCCTTACAAAAACATTCAGCCCTACATCCGCCGGCTCGTGGAAGCGTTCGGGCCGAAGCGCTGCTTTTGGGGCACGGATGCATCGGCGATGCTGGAGCGCACCACGTGCAGCTATAGCGATTGCGTCAAGCTGTTCACCGAGCACATGGACTTCCTGTCGGATTCCGACAAGGAATGGATCATGGGACGCGGTCTTGCCGAGTGCCTGAACTGGCCGAAGTAAAATCCGGCCAAACCGGCCGCGGTTAGGACTTCGCGTTATCGCGCGTGGGCGACGCCCAGCACCGGCTTGCCGATACCGAGTGGCTCGGCGTCGAGCAAAACGAAAGCGACACGGGCCCGTTTATCGCTACGATTGGCCCATGCATGGTTGGTGCCGCGCTGGACCATGACATCGCCGGCCTTCAGCTTCACCGACGACTGATCCATATCCATCTCGATCTCGCCTTCCAGCACGATCACATAGTCGATCGTCTCGGTGCGGTGCATGTGCGGGGTGTTGCCGGGCGGAAAATCGATGATGGCAAAGCGGGAGCCGTGGGCCGGTGGCGCGGTGCCGATGATGCGCGCGCCCATGTCTTCCGGCAATTCGCCGATCGGCATGCTCGCCGGCGAACCGTCCGTGCACCAGAGCATGGTCGAAACAGTGCCGGGCTGCGGGTATTTGGCATTCGTCGCCGGTCCGTCGGTCAGGACCTTGGCGACATTCGCCTTGTCGTGGCCGGTGACGACGCGACGGATCGGCGGATAGTTCGGTTTGTCGGTGCTCATGCTTGCTTCGATTGTTCGAGGGTTACGCGGACAGTTCCTGGAATGTCATCGGATAGCTGTGCATCCGCCGCGCATCATTTTCGGTGATGTGCACCGTCTCGGCAAACACACAGCCCGTTTTTCCGTCGTGGTATTTCGGATCGAACAGGTCGATGTTGAAGGCGAACACCATATCCTTCTTGAACTCATCGCCGGAAACCTTCAGCGCCTCCTGATCGGCCTTGAGCGCATGGTGCCGGTAGCGCGGGTATTCGAGCGACGCCAAGCCATGACCGTGGATGCCGGCTTCGCACATACCGAAGCCGCCATCGTGGATCACGTCGCGGACATGATTCATTGCCGTCGAGATCGGCTTTCCGGGCCCGAAACCTTTCATGCCTTCGTTGAAAGCATTGACGCAGGCGTCGTAGATGCGCCGCTGTTCCGGTTCCGGCGCGCCAATGCTGAAAGTGCGCTCGACATGCGTAAAGTAGCCGCCGGTTTTCGGATGGATCTCGCAGGTAATCAGGTCACCCCGCTCCATCGGCCGGATGGTCGGGACCCGGAACGGATGCGGCGACGGATAACGGTCGCAGGCCCACAAGAATAACGTCGGCTCCTCGCCGCCATTGGCGATCATGGTTTTTATCATGCTGCCGTAGACTTCCAACTCCTTGACGCCACTCCGCGCCGTGTCGCGGCAGGTTGCCAGCATCAGGTCGCCGAGACCGGCGGCCTTCTGCAAGATGTCGAGTTCTTCCGCACTCTTCACGGTGCGCAGCGATTCAAGCATGTCGTCGAGATTGATCAGTTCGGCCTTCGGCATCAGCGCGACCATGCGTTCATAGACGCTGTGCGGCAGCCAGCCATCGGGATCGAGCGGCCCGGCAAGACCATCCATGCCGATACGGCCTGACGTCAGGCCAAGCTCGGAAAGACGATCGACGACGGTGTCGGCCCACGTGCCACGGCGTGCCCGGATATCAGCGACCCAATCCTGGGCGGCACGCCAACCCTCAAGAAAGGTCGGCATCAGAACGAAACAGGTCGGATCGCCTTTTTTCGGAAACACCAGCACATTGTGCTCCGAATTGCCGCCAACAGGGCAGAGATAGCGCGCGTTGGCGATGCAGAAATCCCACATCGCCGGCCAGCCCCATAGCACCAGGCAATCGAGGCCGCGCTTGTCCATTTCCTTGCGCACCGCCACCCAGCGGCGATCGCGTTCCGCAAGCGAGAGACGGGGTAGTTCCAGACGATCGCGCATGATTCCTCCGATGACTGTTGTTATCCGCCCGTCGCTTCGATGTGTTTGAGCGCATCGAGATAGTCACCGATGGCTCGATCGAGATCGTACTCCGGCTTGAAGCCGAGTTCATTGCGAGCGCGCGTGATGTCGTAAACGCCATGCGGCTGATACGGCATGCCGAGAAAGTTCAACCCCGGCCCGATCTGAATATCGGCGCCTTGAAGTTTCTTCCGCAAGATGGCGGCAAAATCGTTCAACGTATGCCCCTCGCCGCTACCGATATTGTAAATCCGGCTCGGGACCTTGCTGGCGATCGTTGCGAGATAGATGCCAAGCGCGGAATCCTTGTTGTAGACAAAATCGTCTTTTGCATCGCCGCCGGCGGGATGGTGAAACGGCTGGCCGCGAAACGGATTTTCCACGATCTGGCTGGTCACACCCATTTTGCCGTGACGGGCGGTCTTGCCGGGCCCGTAGGTGGTGGCAAAGCGAATGACTGCGGTGTCGATGCCCATGTTGTTGGCGTAGTAGATGACCGTCTGCTCGGCCGCCAGCTTGGCGATGTCATAGATGCGCTGCGGATCCTTCGGCATATCCTCCGGCATCGGCTTGTAATGCGGCGGGCCGTAGTCGCCGAGGATCGGGCCATACACACCTTTCGCGCTGGTGTAGACGACCCGCTTGATATCGAACGACCGCGCCGCTTCGAGCACGTTGACCGTGCCCATCACATTGACCTGGATGCTCAGCGCCGGGTTTGCCGCCGAGACCGCGCCGACGAAGCCCGCCGCGTGCACGATATGGGTGATCTTGTGCCGCTTGATCACGTCGAGCAGGCGCGCCCAGTCGAGCACGTCGCCGGATTCGAAATCGATCTTGTCGGTGATGTCGAAGATCAGGCGGTCGTCGCGATGCCGGGCATAAATAACGGGGCGATGCCCTTCACTCACGAATTTCCGGCTGGTTTCGGCACCGATAACGCCCATGCCGCCGGTAATAAGGACTTTCATCAGGCGCGCTCCCTGCGGCTTTCTTATTAACTCTTGAGTTAATTAGAGATAAGGTGCCCCGCCTTGTCAAGCACTGGCGGCAACACGCGCAATCGACGACAATGAACGAAACGGCTCACCTTCTGCAATGAAAAGCGACCAGGATATGACCGCATCGTCGCCGAGCGCGTGGCGCCGCCACGGCGGCGCCCGTTCCGCGCGGAAATCAAAACGCAGCAGGACAATAGCAAAGATCCGTCCGCGCAATGCCGCCGTCACCCGCGCCCGCATTCTCGACGCGGCGAAACGGCAATTTGCGGCGCGCGGGCTGAAAGATGCGCGGATCGAGGACATCGCCAAACGCGCCGGCGCCAACCGGCGGATGATCTACTACTATTTCGGCAGCAAGGACGCGCTCTACCTGGCGGCTCTGGAGGGCGTCTACGCGCAGCTGATGGACGAGGAGCGAAAGATCGACGTCGACAAGCTGCACCCTGTCGCGGCCATCACCGAGATCGTGCGCCTGAAGATCGAACATTATGCGCTGCACCCGGAATTCATTTCATTTCTCAATATGGAGAACCTCTATCAGGCGAAACATCTGCGGCGTTCAAAACGGATTGCCGACTTCAAGGCGCCGCTGACCGACATTCTCGCGCGGGTACTCAAGCGCGGCCAACACAGCGGATTGTTCCGCAGCGATATCGACCCGGTCGATCTCTACATTTCGATTTGCGCGCTGGGGTACCTGTACTTTTCCAATAAACATACGCTTGGCGTCATTTTCGGCCGCGATCTGACGGCTCCGGCAGCCGTGATGCGGCGCAAGGACAGCATCACCGACATGATCATGAGTTATCTGGCGCCGGCGGCACCGGCGCGCGCCGGAAAATGATCTGCAAATGAACTGAACGTCTTGAAGGATACGGCGTTACGCCGCTAGGCGGCTTCCAGCGGCTCCGATGTCGCGTCATAGCCGTAAACCCAATCGGCGTTGCCACCCTCTCTCAGCCATTCATTGCCGCGCGAACCGATCTGGACGCGCGCGGTCCGCGCCTTGCGCGCGTTCTCGTAGCACTTGAGCGCGGTGCCGATTCCGGCTTCATCGGCGCCGCCGAACGCGCGGCCGAGGATCACCGAGTCCTCGATCGCCATGCAGGCGCCTTGCGCCATGAACGGCACCATCGGATGACAGGCGTCGCCAAGCAGCGTCACCCGGCCCGCCGACCACACCGGCAACGGATCGCGGATATACAGCGCGGACTTGGTCACGGTTTCGCAGGCATCGAGCAGCGCGCGCGCCTCGGGGTGGAATGCGGCGTAAGTCCGCCGCAGCTCCTCGACGTCACCCGGCATCGTCCACGACTCATGCAGCCAGCCCGACTGCGGCGTCGTCGCGAAGACAAAGGTCTCGCGTCCGCGGTTGAGCGGGAACGTAACGATCTGCATGTCGGGCGTCGGTCCCCACCATTTGGTGAAGGCATCGAGGTTGGGTAGCGACAGCTTGCTGCGGTCGACCACCGAACGATAGGACACCAGCCCGGTGAATTTCGGCTGATCCGGCCCGAATAATGTCGTGCGGACCAGCGAGTGGATGCCGTCCGCCCCGACCAGCACGTCAAACGCGTGGACCGCGCCGTTGGTGAATCGAACGCGTGGCCGTTGCTCGATGTTGTCGACCGCCTCCGCTCTGTGTCCAAGCTTGATGGCCGCTTCCGGCAATTGCTGGCGCAAGGCGTTGAGCAGGTCGGCGCGGTGAATGGTGAGTTGCGGCGCGCCATATTTTTCTTCGGCGGCGTCGGACATTTCCAATCGCGACGTTTCTGCGCCGGTATCCCACATCCGGCTGATACGATGCGTGGGCCGCGCGGCGGTCTCCTTCAACGTCGGCACGACGCGAAGACTATCGAGTGCGCGAACCGCATTCGGGGTCAGATTGATGTCGGCGCCGACGCGCTGGTAGTTGGCGGTCTGCTCGTAGACTTCGGCATCGTGCCCGGCCTGACGGAGCGCGATCGCGGCCGCCATGCCGCCAACGCCGCCGCCGCAAATCCCGATTTTCAGTCGCGCCATTTTCACCCCGCGCCGTACCGGCTCTCAATGCAATGAAAATCCGCCGTCGACCGCGAGCGTCTGGCCGGTGATGAACTTCGCGTCGTCGGACAAAAGGAAAGCGACGGCGCCATGCAGGTCGTCCGGCTGCTGCGTGCGCTTCAGGATCGTGCGCTCCGCATAATCGTTCCAGCGCGCCTGCGGAATGTCCTTGGTGGCTTCGACCTCGGTCAGCCCGGGCAGCAGGCAGTTCACCCTGATCATCCGCGCACCCAATTCGCGCGCCAGCGAACGGGTCATGCCGACGATGGCGGATTTGCTGGTCACATAATGCAACAGCCGCGGCGCGCCCCAATAGATCGTGTCCGATGACACAGTGACGATCGCTCCGCCGTCACGCATCAGCGGACCGATGGCGCGCACGGTGAGCCAGGTGCCGCGCACATTGATGGCCATCATCCGGTCCCAGACCTCCGGCGTGATTTCGTCGTAGGTCTTGCCGCCGACGTTGTTGGCCCAGCCGGCATTGGCAACAAGACCGTGGATGCCGTCGCAACCCTGCGCGGCGGCCGCGGCCATTGCCGTCACCGAGGCTTCGGACGAAATATCGGTTTCGACGAAACGCGCCTCGATGCCGGCGGCGATCAGGTTGCGCTCAGCCTCGGCGCCGAGCTTGCGGTCGATCTCCGCAATAATGACGCTGGCGCCCTCGTGGCCGAGCCGCTCGGCGAAAGCAAAGCCAAGGCCACGCCCTGCCCCGGTGATGACGATGCGCTTATCGGAAAATCTCTTGCTCATGATGAGACCATAGCGCCGATCAGATGCCTTCGCCTTCGGCAGCGACGGCGTATTGAAAAAAATCGCGCTGACCGCGGTCATAGAGCGTCACGGAAGCGCCGCCGCCGGCCCGGCCGGAAAACGGCTCATCGTCCGCATGGTCGTAGCCGAAAAATCCGACATCGCCATCGAGCGAAAGATCAATCGTTACGCGCAATGACGGCACCGTGATCTGCCCTTCGGAAATGCGAACGGTAAGGCCGGACGTCACGTCGACGAACCCATCATCGGCAGGCTCGATATCGAAACTCTCGCCAGTACCGAGCGAATGAACCAGCACCGGACACCGACCGGTGCGCCGCCGGTGCGCCTCGACCGCGATGATACGCCTGATCTCAGGCTGCATGACCGCGGCCGCTCTGGTCGACCGATGAAACCTGCCGCCGGGTCTTGCCGTCGATGCCGCCGACGATGGCCCACTCGGCAAACAGTTCGGGCTTGCGCTCATGAGTGCCGGGTTTCCAGTCCTCGGTGCAGTAATCCTCGTCGGCGTAATATTCCAGCGGCGCGGCCAGCGGATTTTCAAAGTACCAGAAATACGCCGAAGAGATCGGGTGCCGTCCGGGGCCGATCTCGGTTTTCCATCCCTTCTTGCTCATGGCGATGCCGCCGCCGATGACTTCGTGGATGTCGCTCACCGTAAAGGCGACGTGATTGATGCCGGCCTTACCGGGGCGATTGAGCATGAAGAGGTTATGGTGATCGCCGACTTTCTGGCAGCGCGTGAAAACGCCGTGGCCCGGATACTCGTCGCTGATCGAGAAGCCGAGCTTCTCGGTATAAAACGCCCGCATCGCCGCCAAGTCCGATGCGAACACCACAACGTGCCCGATGTTTATCGGATGCGCCCGGTCATAGACCGGCGACCGCTGATTGACCCGCTGGTGCGAACCTGGCGCATTCGGCGCCGTCGGTTTGACGACGATGGGCGTGCGCTTGCTGACGCGAAACGCGACGCTCATGCCGTTGGGATCGGTGACGCGCGGCAGACCGTCCGGCCCGACGCGGAAGCTTGCCAGATCGCGCACGGCGTCGACGGTTTTTTTCAGTTCCTGCTCGTTGGCCGCGCCCCAGATCACTTCGCGAACCGTATTGCCGCTTTCTATCGGCGGCGGCAGGTCACCGGCGTCGCCCGGCCGGACAACAACTTCTCCCCCGTCGCGGGTGCGATAGACGAGCTTGTCGGGGGCGCCCGACACCGGCGATACGCCCCAATCGTCAAGGAAGCGCTTGCCTTCGGCCATATCGGCGACGCCGAAAACGACTGCATCAATCCCCGTGAGCGCCATGATGCGCCTCCATTACAAGACAATCGGATGTTCAGATAACAGGAGCCGGCTTGTGCAAGCTAATGGACGCGCCGCGGGACGCGGCGCGCCCGATGCGCCGTCAGCGCTTCACCTTCGCCAGCGGATGATCCGGCGGATAGGTCGGCGTGACCGGCTTTGGCGAGCCGATCATGACCATCATGACCGCCTCTTCCTCACCGATATTCATCTCGCCGCGATAGACGCCGGGCGGCACCGACACGCAGTCGCGCTCGCCGAGAACCGCTTCCCAGCGCTCGCCGTCCTTTTCGGTCATCACCTTGATCTTGCCGCGGAGCACGAAGAACACTTCCTCGGCGTCGGTGTGCAGGTGCATCGGCCCTTCCGCCCCGGGCGGCAGGATCATGTTCGACAGGGTGAAATTCTCGGCCGGGATCACCGAAGAGTCGGATGCAACGCCGGTTCCGCCGGTGCCAATGAAGCGCTTTTGCGCCCGGCGATATTTCGGATCGTAGTCGGCCTGGAACTTGAGCGCGTTCCAGTCGTATTTGCGGTCGGCGACGCGCGCGACTCGGCTGTTCATCCAGTCGTCATAGCTTGCGCCAGTGGGCCGATCCCAGGATCGTTTTGTTTCCTTCCGGGTGACGTCATCCATTTCACTCTCCTGATGTTACCAGTTTCATGTTGATTGAATTACCCGGCGGATCGCCGGCCGTGCTGCATGGTCGGCTCATTGCCCCGCCCCGGATCGACCTGCTGTCCGAGGTCGCGCGAAATCGCCGCCGCGGCGGCAATCACTTCCGCTTTCAGGGGACCGCTCAGTTCGGCTTCATTGGTCAGCAGCGCGACCGCGGAGACGTTGATCGCGCCGACAATCCGCTCAGTGACGTCGCGGATTGGCGCGGCGACACTGGCAACGCCGGGCTCATAGCCCGAGTTCTGCACCACGACGCCGGCGACGCGATCAAGCGCGACCTGCGCGACCAGGTCGGCGACGCTCGCATACGGCGACAGGTTAAGCGGCTTGGTCAATTCCTGATGATACAGCTCGCGGATCTCGTGATCGGAAAAGCCCGACAGCAGAATGCGGCCCATGGTCGTGGCATGCGCCGGCAGCCGCGTTCCGACATGGACGATGCTGGCGATCGAGCGCCGCGTTGCGACCCGCGCCAGATAGACGACATCGCGGCCATGCAACTCGCCGAGGTGAGCCGACCATCCGGTGCGATCCCGCAAGCGAATGAGATGCGGCATCGCCACATCGATAATGTCGCGTGAGGCAAGATAGCCGTAACCCAACGCGAGCACCTGCGGCCCAAGCGTGTAATTCTTGCTGCGCGCGTCGTATTCGACGAAGCTCAGATGCTCGAGCGTATAGAGCAGCCGGTAAGCCGACGAGCGCGTCATGCCGAGCGCCGCGGCAACCTCGGAAAGCGTCAGCCTGGTGTTGTCGCGCGACAACGTACTGAGAATCTTGAGACCCCGGATCAGCGCAGGAACCAGATAGCGTTCGTCCGCTCCGGCCTCCGCATTCAACACTGGCGCCTGGCTTTCGGCCTTGGTCATCGTTCCGACTGACGTTTGTTTAATATGCGAAACTTTGTATCGCGTACAAAACATATATTAACCAGTCAAGTCGGAAAAACGCGCCCTGCTCATCGTCCTTGGCTGCCCGGATATGCATAAATAGCGAGCTGGCATCAGATCCGGGACATTGACTCAAAAGTTAACGCATGGTTTACGTGCTTATAATGTGAACTATAAGTTCAAATATGAACTTTTTGGCGATCATGCGATGAACCCAGAGGAAAGCAATCTGGATCGCAATTTTGCTGACGGTATTGGATACCTTCGGCGTTCCGGCCGCGACTCCGCGCCTTCGCTGATTTTGTTGCACGGCATTGGCAGCAATGCCGGAAGTTTCGCCGCGATGCTCGAAGCGTTGCCGGAGGGGATTGATGCCATTGCCTGGGATGCCCCCGGCTATGGGCAATCCGTCCCGCTCGACATCAAGGCCCCTTCCCCGCGCCACTATGCGGATGCGCTGGCGAAATTCCTCGATGCGCTCAAGCTTCCCACTGTCGCGCTCGCCGGTCATTCGCTCGGCGCGCTTTTTGCCGGAAGTTTTGCCAGACATTATCCGGACCGCGTCAGGGCGCTGGCGTTGTTCTCGCCGGCCTTGGGCTACGGCGTAACTCCAGGCGCGCCGCTTCCGCCCGGCGTGCAATCGCGCGTCGACGAGATCGTCGAACTTGGGCCGAAGGCTTTTGCCAAGAAGCGCGCCGCACGCCTGGTCGGCGATCCGCAAGCACGGCCCGAGGTCGTTGCGGCCGTCGAGCAGGCGATGGGATCGGTCAATCCTGCGGGATACATCCAGGCGGTGCGCGCCCTTGGCGCCGGGCAGCTCCTGGCCGACGCGGCATCGATCCGCATGCCGGCCATTGTGGCGGTTGGCACATGCGATCTGATCACGCCGCCGGCCAACGCACATTCATTGTATGCGGCGCTCGCGAATGCGGCCGGCATGCACGAAGTGCCCGGCGCCGGTCATGCGCTGCCGCAGGAAGAACCCGCCGCCGTCGCGCGCCTTCTGGCGCAAATGGTCGGGAGTCCGGCTCATGTCTGAACGCGTCACGGACGGACAATCCGAAGAGCTTTATGCATCGCCGCCGGTGCAACGCGTCGCCCGGCTGCTGCGCCGCATTGCCGAAGGCGATGCTGTAACCAACATGGCGCGGACGGCCCGCGAACTCGGGATCAACCGGACGACACTGCTGCGGTTATTGCATGCGCTCGAGGCCGAGCGATTCATCGAATCGCGCGGCGAGCAGAATGGCTGGCGCATCGGCGTTGGATTGATCACGCTGACCGCGCAGGCGTTCTTCTCGGACGATCTGGTGCAGACCGCGGTGCCGGTGCTGACGCGGCTAGCTGAAAGTCTCACCCTCTCCGCCCATCTCGGCGTGCTCGACGGCCGCGAAGTCGTCTATCTGCTGCGCCGGGTGCCCAACCATGCCTTCGCCAGCAACATCAGGGTTGGCAGCCGGCTTCCGGCCCATGCGGCCAATATGGGACGCATCATCTTGGCCTATCTGCCGGCCGAGCGGATCGAGCGCCTCTATGCCGGCGTCGATCTGCGCGCCGTCACGCCGCAGACCTCCGTCACACCGTTGCAGCTTCGCACCCAGCTCGACACCGATCGGGAAAAAGGCCTGGCCTGGAGCGACGGCAATTACGAACCCGGCATCAGCTCGGTCGCGGCTCCCGTGTTCGACGCGACAAACGCACCGGTCGCGGCCATTAATGTCACCGGCCAAACGGCTCAGTTCGAAGGCAACGAGCGCCGGGCCAGGATTGGCGCTGCCGTCGAAGACGCGGCGCGGGAAATTTCGCTGCGGCTGGGTTGGCACGATACGCAGAACGGCAACGGCCGGACTCACGAGGAGAAGCGGCCGTACGGAACGACGGAAACGAACGAACGCAACCCGCGAGAACAGTCGTGGACCTAGGCCTTGAAAACAGTGTCGCTGTCGTCACCGGTGGCAGTTCCGGCATCGGACTGGCAACGGCGAAATACCTGCTGGCCGACGGCGCCCGCGTCGCGATCTGCGGCCGGGACGCAAGCCGCCTTCATGCAGCGAAGCGGAAACTCGGCGCGGCCGGCGACGCCCTGCTCGCCGAACCATGCAACGTGCTCGATGCCGATGCGGTCGGCGATTTCGCGGACAAGGTTGCGCAATGGGGCGGCGGCCGCGTCGATCTGCTCGTCAACAATGCCGGACAGGGCCGCGTTTCGACTTTTTCAGGCACCAGCGACGCGCAATGGCGTGAAGAGCTGGAACTGAAATTCTTCAGCCAGATTTTGCCGATCCGGGCATTCCTTCCGCTTCTGGAAAAGAGCGACAGTCCGGCCATCGTCGCGGTCAATTCGCTGCTGTCGATGCAGCCTGAACCGCACATGGTGTGTACTTCGGCGGCGCGGGCGGGCGTGCAAAATCTGTTGAAATCACTGGCGACGGAGTTTGCGCCGCGCATTCGCGTCAATTCCGTCCTGCTCGGCCTGGTCGATTCCGGACAATGGCAGCGCCGCTTTGAAGCGCGGAAAGACCCGGCGCAGTCGCGGACCAGCTGGATGAGCCAGCTCGCCGAAGACAAGAAAATCCCGCTCGGCCGTCTCGGCGACCCGGACGAACCGGCGCGGGCCATCGTTTTTCTCGGCTCGCCTGCGGCGAGCTACATCACCGGCGCCAGCCTGGAAATATCCGGCGGCGTGTCACGCTACATCTGAGTGAAGGATCGGACGACGATGAACCAGAGCGTTCTCACCCGCACGCGGAGCGAAGCCGCCACATCCGTACCCATCACCGACGCAGCCACGATCGATACCCCCATGACCGAGCCGGTTGGCGATGCCATTGCCAGTGCGCTTGCCGACATGGGGGTGACGACGGTGTTCGGCGTGATCTCGATCCACAATATGCCGATCCTCGATGCGATCGGCCGTCAGGGCCGGATCCGCTTTGTGCCGGCGCGCGGCGAAGCCGGCGCCATGAACATGGCGGATGCCTATGCGCGCGTGTCGCGGTCGCTGGGCGTCGTCATCACCAGCACCGGCACCGCTGCCGGAAATGCCGCCGGTTCGCAGGTCGAAGCTTTGACCGCCGGCTCGCCGGTCCTGCATATCACCACGCAGGTCGATCGCGAGTTCATGGATCGCGACCGCGCCGCGATCCATGATGTTCCGCGCCAGCCGGACATGCTCAAGGCGATCAGCAAACATTACGTACGGGCATGGGAACCCGTTGGCGCCATCGACGCGCTGCTCGAAGCGGCGACCATCGCGCTGACGCCGCCGACCGGCCCGGTCACTCTCGAAATTCCCGTCGACGTCCAGCGTCTCAAGATCGCCCGGCGCAAAGTGTCGGCTGTTCCGGTTGTCGCGTTGCGCCAGCCGGATCCGTTGAAGCTCGACGCTCTCGCCGACATGATCCGGCAGGCAAAGCGGCCGCTGCTGTGGCTGGGCGGCGGCGCACGCGGCGCCGCCGCGGCGGCAACGGCGCTCGCCGAGCGCGGCGTTGGCGTCGTCACCAGCACCAACGGCCGCGCCGTAGTGCCCGAAGGCCACGCCTACAGCCTCGGCGCGTTCAACATGACGCGCGAGGCCGAAGACATCTACGCCAGGTCCGACCTGATGATCGTCGTCGGATCGCGGCTGCGCGGCAACGAAACCCAGAACAACAGGATGAAACTGCCGCGGCTGGCGCAGATCGACGCCGATCCGCTCCAGGCCGGCCGCAACTATCCGGCCGAATTGTTCATCGCTGGCGACGCGCGGCTTGCGCTGGAAGGCCTGCTGGCGCGGCTGCCGGAAAAACTCAACACTGATGCGGCGTTCCTGTCGGAGATTGGCGCCGCCCGTATTCGCGCCGAGGCCGCGCTGGTGAAGGCGCTCGGACCCTATACGCCGGTCGCGGAATTGCTCAGCCAGCACACGCAGAAAAACGGCCATCCGTGGGTGCGCGACGTCACTATCTCCAACAGCACTTTCGGCAACCGCTACGTCCGTCTCGCCGAACCACGGCTTGGCGTCCATGCGCTCGGCGGTGGCATCGGACAGGGCATCGCGATGGGGATCGGCGCGTCGATGGCCGGCGTGCCCGCGAAGACCATCACGCTCCTTGGCGACGGCGGCTCGCAATTGATGATCGGCGAGCTGGCGACAGCGGTCGACTCCGCCGCCAACGTCGTTTTCATCATGATGAATGACAAGGGCTATGGCGTGATCCGCAACATCCAGGACGCGCAATACAACGGCCGCCGGGTCTATGCCGATATTCTGACACCGGACTTTTCGCTGATCTGCCAAGCCGTCGGCCTGCCGCACCAGCGCATCGCCAGAATTAGCGACTTCGAAGCCGCGCTCGACCGCGCACTCGCCTCCTCCGGACCGTGCATGATCGAAATCGACATGGTCGCCATCGGCCCGTTCAGCCAGAGCTTTGCCGGTCCGCCTGCCGGCGCCGCCGGCCAGCCGACATAAGGACCTGCAATGGCCGCGGAAGCCGCAATGCTGGAACTGCCCGTCGAGGACGAGGTCGCTCGCGTGCCGCAAGCGCCGGCAACGCTTCCGGTGCGGCTGCGCGCGATGGCTTGGGAAGCGGACGGCGTTATCTCGCTCGAACTCGCCGTGGCCGACGGCAACCCGCTGCCGCCGTTCGAACCCGGTTCCCATGTCGACCTGCATCTGCCGAGCGGCACCATGCGGCAGTATTCGCTGTGCAGCGATCCCGCCGACCGGTCGTGTTACCGCGTCGCCATCCGCGCCGTCAGCGGCGGGTTGTCGTCGCAATTTGTGCACCGCAAGCTCCGGCCCGGCGAGATGCTCGCCATCAGCCAGCCGCGCAACAACTTTCCTTTGGTCGAGGCGAAGAACTACATTTTTGTGGCCGGCGGCATCGGCATCACCCCGCTGTTGCCGATGGTGCGGGAGCTGTCGGCGCGAAAAAAACCGTGGACCCTGCTCTACTGCAACCGCACCGATGACGCCGCGCCGTTTCTGTCCGAGCTCCGCGCGCTCGGCGGCGAGGTTTTGCTGCACAGTTCATCCTCCGGCACCCGACTGGATGTGACGCAGCGCTTCGGCACCGTCCAGCCCGACACCGCGGTCTATTGCTGCGGACCGGAGCGGCTGATGCTTGCCGTCGAAGCGGCAACCGCCGGCTGGCCGGAAGGCAGCGTTCATTTCGAATGGTTCGCGCCGCGCAGCCGGCCCGCGGACGAAGCTTCCGGCAATTTCGAAGCCGTTTGCCAGGTATCCGGCGTCACGGTCACGGTCGCCGCGGAACAATCGCTGCTTGAAGCGCTCAACGGCGCCGGCATCGCGCTGCCCTGCTCGTGCCAGCAAGGCATCTGCGGCACCTGCGAAGTGCGCGTGCTGGCCGGCGAGCCCGATCATCGCGACAGCATCCTGTCGCAGGCCGAGCGCGCCGCCAACGAGACGATGATGGCCTGCGTGTCCCGCGCGCGCTCGCCGCGCCTCGTGCTCGATATCTGAGGCGCCCATGGACGATATTTGCAACCGCCGGCGAACCAGACAGACTCGACAGAAAACGTGACGTGGAGGAACAGATGGCAACGTACCAGTTTCCTTATCTCGACCCGCACCAGACACGCCTGCACGAACCGACCACGTGGCAGCAGGAACTCGCCAACGCCATTGAAGGCGTGTTCGCCAAAGGCGCGCGTGAGCTCAGCGAGCTTGTCGAAGGACTCAACGGATCGCGAGTGCGGCCGCCAAGCGGCGGCGACTGGACCGAAGAGAATCTCCGCGCCGTGTTGCGCGAATTGGGAGCCTGAGCCATGTCGACAGTCACATTGAACACCACGCCCCGCAGCAACACCGCTGCGGCCGCTCCGACCGACCAGCAGGTTCAGTCCTATCTTCGCACCGGCCTGCGCAATCGCTGGTGGCCGATCCTGCCGTCGCGTTTTGTCGAGGCCGGCGGCAAGCCGCTCGGGCTGACCAGGCTCGGCGAGCCCCTCGTGCTGTGGCGCGACGCCAAGGGTGTCATTCATGTCCAGGTCGACCGCTGCCCGCATCGCGCGGTGCCGCTGTCGCGCGGCATCAACGAAGGCGACCGGCTGCGCTGCAACTATCACGGCGTCGAAGTCGGACCCGACGGCCGGGTGCTCAAAGTGCCGGGCCAGCCGGGCTGCCCGCTCGAAGGCAAGAAAGCGGTCAAGACTTATCCCTCCTGCGAAGTGGCCGGCGCCATCTTCGTCTGGTTTGGCGACGCGCTGCACCAGGACGCGCCGGAATTCGTGCCGCCGCCGCAACTGGCCGGCGGCGAGTACGCGCAATTTCTCTGTTACGCCGATTGGGAAATGGCGTGGCGGTATTGCTACGACAATCTGATGGATCCCATGCACGGCACGTTCCTGCATGCCAATTCGCACACGATGTATCAGGGCGACATCAAGGCGCACTTCGTCACCCGCGACACGCCGCACGGCTTTTTCTTCGAGAAGGAAGGCCAGCGCGACGTGAACTTCGACTGGAGCGAGCTGGTCGACGACGGCGCGCTCTTTGTCCGGCTGGAAATTCCCTACCCGCCGTCCGGCGGCCCGGGCGGCAATTTCGGTATCATCGCCTTTGCCACGCCGATCGACGAAAACAACATGGCCGGCTTCTTCTGGCGGGTCCGCAAGGTCAGCGGCTGGCAGCGCGACGTCTGGCGCTTTCTCTACAGGATCAATCTCGAGCCGCGGCACTGGGCGGTTCTGGAACAGGACCGCGAAATTCTCTCCGGCGTAAAGCCGGGCCTGGAGAAATTCGAGATGCTCTATCAGCATGACGCCGGCGTGATCCGGATGCGCCGTTACCTGGCACAACAGACGCGCAACCAGCTCGTCGACCTCACCATGGCCGGCAAGGGCGACGTGGCAACCAATAGCCCGGCAAGGCCATAGCAAAGCTGCGCGGCAGCAAGAGATAACCAGGAAACCAACAGGGATTGGGGGGCGGTAATGTCTTCGATAGCAACACAACAGACCGGCGGCGCTCTGGCGCAGAGCGCGGATTTGACGCCGCAGGCGCGGCGGGCGATTTGGGGAGCCTTCATCGGCTTCTTCGTTGACAACTACGACATCTTCCTGCCGGTGATCGCGCTGGCCCCCGCCATCGCCTACTTCATCCCCAAAACCATCTCGCCGACGACCGCGTCCATCGCTTCGGCGATGATCTTTGCGACGACGCTGATCGGGCGGCCGCTCGGCGCTTTCATCTTCGGCCATTTCGCCGACACGATCGGCCGCAAGCGCGTTGCGGTCATTTCGGTGTTCGGCTTCGGCGTGGTCACGTTGCTGATCGCGCTGTTGCCCGGCTACAGCGCCTGGGGCGACACCGCGATCTACGTTTTCATCGCGCTGCGCCTCGTCGACGGCATCTTCCTCGGCGGCGAATACACCTCGGCCAACACGCTGGCGATGGAATATTGCCCGAAGGAGAAGCGCGGCTTCTACGGCGCGCTGATCCAGAGCGCCGCCTCGCTCGGCACTGCCGCGATTTCGCTGGTGGCGCTCGCCGTCCTGCTGTTCCTGCCGGCCGGCAGTCCCGATGCGCCTTACGTGCAGTGGGGCTGGCGAATCCCGTTCGTGGTCGGCGCCATCATGGCGTTCGGGCTTGCCATCTACTACCACCACTCGGTCGAAGAGTCGGAGATGTGGCGCAAGACCAAGCATACGCAATCGCCGATCAAGACGCTGTTTCAGGGCGAAAATCTGCGCAGCTTCCTCCAGGTCTTTACCGTCATGACCGGATTCTGGCTGTCGCTGAATGCATCGCTTGCGGTGTTGCCCGGCCTGCTCGCCTCGCAGATGCACGTGGTCGGCACCAACCTGACCTTTGTGCTGGTCGTTGCCTATGTCGTCCTCGGCGGCGTCTATGTGCTCGGCGGCATCATCAGCCAGCGCATCGGCCGGCGGACCTATCTCATGGCCGCGAGCGCCGTGAGCGCGGTGTTCGGCACGCTGTTCTACTACCTGCTGCTCAACACCGAGCCGGGCAACATGCCGCTGATCCTTTTGCTCGCGACGGTGACGACGGTCCTCGTCGTCGCCCCCGGCGCGCTTGGCACGGTCTATATCAACGAGCGGTTCCAGACCGGCGTGCGCGCGTCGGGCTTTGGCCTGGGTTACAGTCTCGCCATCGTCCTTCCGGCGTTCTACGTCTTCTACCAGGCCGGGCTCGCGAACTTCATGCCGTTCAAATACACCGTGCTGGTGCTGGTGGTCGTCGGCGCGTTCCTGATCTTTGTCGGCGCGGCGTGGGGACCGGAGACCAAGGACGTCGACTTCGGCACCATGTCGTCTCCCGGCAAGTCCGGCTGATCCGGCGGCCCGGCGATGTTCACCCCTCTCCTGCCTTCGTCCGTCGACCGGCGTCAGGTGCTGGCCGGTCTGGCCGCAACGCTCGTCTCCGGTGCCGCGATCGCTGCGGAGACACTGCCCGCAGCCTTTCCGAAACGGCCGATTACGCTGATCGTGCCGTTCAGCGCCGGCGGGCCGGTCGACGTGCTCGGCCGCCTCCTGGCCGATCAGTATCAGAGCCGGTCCGGCACCGCGGCGATCGTCGAAAACAAGACCGGCGGCGCCGGCAATATCGGCATCGAGGCGGTGCGCGATGCGGCGCCGGACGGCACGCGGCTGTTGCTGATCCCGGCCGGCAATCTCACCATCAATCCGACCCTGATGCCGAACCTGCCGTTCAACGTCGAACGCGATTTCGTGCCGGTGTCGCTGCTGGCGAGCGCAGCAAACATTCTCGTGGTGTCGCCCAAGCTCGGCGTCACCTCGATCCAGCAGCTCATCGACAAGGCAAAGACAAAAAAGCTGAGTTACGGCTCGCCCGGCGTCGGCAGTCAGCTTCACCTGGCGATGGAACTGTTCAAGGAAAAAACCGGCGCCGACATCCAGCATATCCCCTACCGCGGTTCGCCGCAGGCGCTGGAAGACCTGTTGGGCGGCCAGATCGACGTTGTCGCCAGCAACCTGCCGTCGGTCTTGTCCGCGGTGCAAGGCAAGCTAGTCGTTCCGCTCGCCATGACCACCGCACAGCGCAGCCCGCTTGTGCCGGACGTTCCGACATTGGCGGAGGCCGGCGTCGCCGGCATCGACGTGACCTCGTGGTACGGCATGCTCGCCCCGCACGGCACGCCAACCGACGTCCGCGACGCGCTGTTCGCCGTGACCCGCGATATCCTCAGCGCCCCCGCCATGCAGCAGAAGTTGTCCGCCCAGGCCTTGAGCGTGACGATCGAAACACCGGATGAGCTGGCAGCGCGGATCAAGCGCGAAACCGCGCTGTGGGCCGGCGTCATCCAGAAAGAGCACATCACGATCGAGTAGCGCGGCGGGGCGCCTCCGCGCGGGTTGGTCGTATTCACAATGTCAAACGGCGACTTCTTATTATCACCGTCTTGCCCCGGTAGGGGGACGATTGGCAACGACTTTTGAGCGTAGCGAGAAAGTCGGGTGAGGGGGCCCGGGCGATGACACAGTAGTCATTGCGAGGAGCGATAGCGACGAAGTAACCAGGGGCCGCTTGCACAAACGCTGGATGCTTCGCTCGACCCTCCCCCACGGGCTTGATGCGGTGAAGAACTCGCGCAAGACAATCTACGTTCTCGCAACGCCGTTGCGCTGAGCATTTGTCACGCGCGGCAACGAAATCGCCTCGAACGTACGTGAGGCATTTCAATTTGCTTCCCCTGAAAACAAGGGAAGCGGAGCGCCGAGCGGCGCGTAGTCGGGAGCTGCACCCGTTACCAGGCACAGCCGCGGCCCTTATTACAGGGCCGCTCGCCTTTCGGCGCTCCACTGCGGATTGACCGGACTTTCGTCCTGCCCCGGCCCGGGCCAGCGCTTCCTGGAATCGCCGGATCAAAGGCCAACGCGCCTCCCCGACGCCAGTGCAGCGAGCACCTCGCAGTCCGAACACGCGCCGGACGGGCATGATGCCCAGGCCGCCTGCGAGAAGGGCTGACGAACCCAACCCGCAGAACCCGCACCCGCTCCGTCAAAAGTCGTCACCGGTTGACGTCCCTCACGATGAGCGGATGCTCGCGAATGTTCAGAACGCCAATACGAAGTCAAAGCCTAAAAAATTGCGCAGATAAATCGCACACTTGCGCGATGCGGTTTTTTGTTTTGCGCGCGCAAAACACGTTTTTGATTCGCGTCGACAGCGTCATCAAACCAATTTTTGCTCAAACAAATCAGACCCTTGGGTGATTTGAGAAGGCTGCCATTTTCCGCTCGTCCCCGCGAAAGCGCGGACCCAGCGCAAGAAACTGGATTCCCGCTTGCGCGGGAATGAGCGGAGCAAGAATGACGGACATGTAACCGGGAAAACTATTCCCAAAACAGCGAATTTAGCTCATAGGCAGCGCCTGCGTTCCAGGGAAGGTTTCGCCGACGACTTCATGGAAACAGTGAAAGTGACAAAAACACGCTGGGGCATTGCCCTGGTGCTGATCCTGGCCGGCATGACCGCTTCGCTCCAGGTCAGCAAGGTTGCCATTGCGCTTCCGCAGTTGCAGCACGATTTCGGCTTGTCGCTGTTCGTCGCCGCCTCCGCCATTGGCGCCTACAGCGTGCTTGGCGCCACGCTCGGCATGCCGCTTGGATTTCTCTTCTCGCTGGTGAACGCGCGCCGGGCGGTGCTTGCGGGATTCATCGTCGCGGCGTGCGGAAGCTTCCTGGGCGCGGCCGCCACGAACGGGACGTTACTGGTTGCCGCGCGGGTCGCGGAAGGCTGCGGCTTTCTCGCAACCGTGCTCGTTATCCCCTCGCTGTTGCGCCGTGTCGCGGCTCCGCGCGACCTAGATACGGTCATGTCGCTCTGGTCGGCTTATCTGCCGTCGGGCGCGGCAATCATGATGCTGGTCGGGCCTGCCGTGCTCGAATGGGGCTGGCGCGCGCTATGGATCGGCAATGGCGCGCTGTCGCTCGCCGCCGCCGTGGTCCTGTTTGTTCTGCCGATGCCGGACGTTGCGGCGCCTTCCGGCGCCAGGCACTTCGAGCATGCCAGCGCCGTGCTGCGCTCGAAGCCGACACTACTGCTGGCGCTGGCGTTTTCGCTCTACACGTTCCAGTTCATGGCGATGGCGGGCCTGCTTCCCACGCTGCTGGTGCAGCGCGCCGGGCTGTCGGTCGCCTCGGCCGGTTTGATCACGGCGCTGACCTGGATCGCCAACGCTGCCGGCAACGCCTCGGCCGGCTTGTTGCTTCGCGCCGGTGCGCCGATGTGGACCGTGATCCTCGGTGCATTCTCGTTGATGGGCGTAGCGGCATTCGGGATCTTCAACCCCAACCTGCCGCTCGCCGTGATCGTAGGCCTGGCCTGCCTGAGCCTCGGGCTGACCGGCCTCATCCCCGGCTCGATCTTCGCCGCGGCGGCACGCGTGGCGCCGGCGCCGGCGATGCTGGTCTTGTCGCTGGGTTTGATCAACCAGGGCTCCAATATCGGCACTCTTCTTGGGCCCGCCGCTCTCGGCTTGCTCGTGCAAAATTCCGGATGGGGCGGCGCGTGGTTGCTGTTTGCCGCAGTCGCGGCGTGCGGCATCGCCGCTGCGCTCGGATTGCGCGCGGCACTCGCGGGCAAAGACAATCCCGACGCTCTGCCACATTCGTAAGCTTGGTATATCCGGCGTGTTTCTAAACACACGCCGTTACAGTGATTAAGACTGTGGATACGCGAAAGCAAAATGCACCGGGAGCGCTCGACTTGAGGCACGATAGCGTCGCGTTGAAGTAACGTGTGAGGAAGAGGCGATGCCGAAGTTCATACTTCTCATCGGCGCAGTTGTGCTGATGCCAAACTACGCCTTCGCTCAAAACATCTCCGATCGTCCAAGCCCGGAGCAGTGCCAGCAAATACGGCAGGCCATCGCTCAATATGGATATGCATCCGCCAGGCGGTACGCCCTGGCGAACTACGGTTCTGAGGCGGTAAAATTCGGCGAGCAATGTTTCACGAGACAGACCCGGCAGTTCCGCGGGCGTGATGCGATCAGTGCTTCTGCCACTGATGAGCGATAGCCCCATTTGAGAGCGCGCAAAGCAACGCGCCGATATTGAAGGCGTTCGGCGCTAAAGCGGGATAGATTGCGCCCGCCATGTCAGGCGCCGTGCAGGCTGAACGATTCGCTACGCCGGCTTCTGACTTACCGCGGACGCGCTTGTGGCCTTTACCGGATTCGCGGCGTCGGCACGAAGGCGAACTCGCAGCTCGCGAAATGTAATGAGTCGGCAAACCACTTCGTCCCAGAGCGCGAGCCGTACGCACGCCAAACTCTGGCCCAGGGTGAGGCGGCCGACATTCGCGAGAGCGGGATTGTCGCGGAGAACACGGGGCAACCGGTAGAATGGAATTCGGCTACAGAGGTGATGGACATGGTGCATGCCGATATTGGCGGTGAACCAGCGCAGCACCGGCGGCAAATCATAATGCGAGCTGCCGTAGAGCGCGGCGGTTGCAAAACTCCAATGACCTTCATCCGACCAGGTCGTATATTCGAACTGGTGCTGGACGTAGAATAGCCAAATGCCTATTGCGCCACCGAACATCGCAATCGGCAGATGGACGAGCAGGAACGGCCAAATGCCGATCCACCACATCGTACTGACGACGACAAGCGCGATCGCGCCGTTGGTTGCCTGGGTGCTGATCCAGGGCATCCACCCGTCCCGCATCAAACCGAACGGCAGTCGCTGACGTAAAATGAACAAATATGCGGGGCCGATGCCGAGCAAAACGACAGGATGGCGGTACAGGCGGTAGCCGAACCGGCGCCAGCGCGAAAGCGTCAGATATTCGCGCACCGTGAGCATATCGATGTCGCCGATGCCACGGCGATCGAGATTTCCCGAACCCGCATGATGAATGGCGTGCGTCCGCCGCCAGAAATCATAGGGAGTCAGAGTGATTACGCCAATGACCCGGCCGGCCCAATCGTTCACCGAGCGACGATGAAAGAATGATCCATGGCCGCAATCGTGCTGGATCATGAACAAGCGGACCAGAAATCCGGCGGTCGGAAGGGCCAGCAACAAATAGATTCCGTGCCCGAAGCGAAGTGACCACCACGTCAACAGCCAAAGCAGGATGAACGGCACCGCCGTAATCAGAATCTCGATTACGCTACGTCCGTCATTCGGTTCGCCGTATCCTGCGAGACCGAGTCTCAAGGCCCGCAAGTCGGCTATGGTGTCGTTGGGATTTGGCCTATCGCTCAAAGGCGTCAGATGCTCCGTGGCCGGGCCTGCAACTTTGCATCCGGAACTTTTTTCTTGCGCGAATCGGGCAGCAGTCCTTCGCGCTGCGCCTTTTTGCGCGCGAGCTTGCGCGAGCGCCGGATCGCCTCGGACTTTTCCCGTACCTTGCGCTCCGAGGGCTTTTCGTACGACCTGCGCTGCTTCATCTCCCGGAAAATGCCTTCGCGTTGCATCTTCTTCTTCAGAACGCGCAGGGCCTGATCGACATTATTGTCGCGCACCAAAACTTGCATGAAACCTTTCCCGGGCGTGACCCGGTTAAGAAAAAACCCCGCGGCTGCTACCAGTCGCGGGGTTAACCCGACAGCCTTGCCAGTACATCCGTGGTCAAGGCCGCTTCAGCGAAGCCTGAAATCTTGATCAGACGCTTCGCAGATTGTCCGCAGAGGATTTGCCCGATCTGCGATCGGCAACGATCTCGTAGCTGACCTTTTGGCCTTCATTAAGGCTGGACATTCCCGCGCGCTCGACCGCGCTGATGTGCACAAACACATCCTTGCCGCCATCGTCCGGTTGAATGAAACCGTAGCCCTTTTGCCCGTTAAACCACTTCACGGTTCCCGTCGCCATGGGAGCCCTTTCTTATAGCTGCGTTAATCTATGGCCCCGCACAAACGGAACCGGCTGGTCGAGATCAGGATGAATATCGTCAGACAAGCACGCTATAAAGCGGCGAGGCCAAGTCGTTCGGCCGAAACTCGATCATCTTAACATATTCCATTAGCGCACCTTTCTCAAGGCTCGCTGGCCGTGCCTTGTAGCGCGGGGCGCGAAGCGGTATCTGAGGTGCGTCGATCTGGCCGGACTCCGAGCTGCTCGCGCCGTCTGAAGACGGGCCGCAAAGCCTCTTTCCAAATCGAATCCGTGGGGGCCACGATCCGCGTGCGCCTTCCTGGCTGGCAGGAAAATTGATGCCCGCCTGTTCGATTGAAGGAGCGCAAGCCATGCGGCTGTTCATGTTCAAATCAGAGAGCAATCGGGACCTGCGGGCGTTCGCCCCCGATCCGGGCGGCGAGAAGTTGCCGTCGCGGCACGGCCCGTGGACGGCAGTGGGTGTCGTCCGCGAGGACAACCCGCCGCCCTACAAAATGAAACGCGACCTCATCGAAAAGGGCATCTCCGATCAGGGCTTTCAGTTCTATAAGCTGAAGCCGACGGAAGACTGAACGACGGCAAATAGCCTCGGTCACCTTGCGGAATCCGAAGCCCGAACGTTTGTACAGTATAGTTCCGAGCCGGTTCCGCGCCGCTTACCGGACGGCGCGCTTGCAAGAAAATCCGCGAGCGGCTGGAAGCCACGAGCGCGGAAATTTCGGCCTTGGCAATTCGATTTAATTGACGCGGCCGGTAACGCGCCACGGACGGCATTGAAGCCGCGGGATTCGTCGGCGAGACTGATCCTCCGCTCGAGCCTCTCAGCGCAGGCTCAATAGCCTTCCCTCGCCAGGGTCACCATGCATCCCGCCGCTATGACGACAGCGGCGGATAACGCCACAAACGCGCCCAAAAAGCCACCGGTGTGCTGGATGATGACGCCGATCAGCAAAGGCGATGCGCCGCCGACAAGGTTTTGCAGTAACGCGCGCATACCCTGCGACATGCCCATCTGCTTTTCGCTGACCACGCTCTGCATTAGCATCTCGGCGCAGGAAATGCCGACCTCGTGCGAGCACAGCGCGCAGATCGAAAACACGACGCTCCAGACCGGGCTCGGCGCCAAAACCGAAGCGATCAGGAATATGCCGGCCAGCAGCCAGCCCAGACCGGCCAACGGCGCACGGCGAAATATCCTGTCCGATACCACACCGAAAATGAGGATGGTCACCACTGCGCTGCCATAGATGACAAATGTCAGGTAACCGGACAGCGAAAAGGAAAATCCGCGGACCGTTCTGAGATAGGTCGGCAGCCAGATAGCCCAGCCCCAATACATCGTATTGCTGGCGGAGATCGCCGCGGCGACCATCCAAAAGCGAAAGTTGGCGTACCACGGTTTGCGTTCCAGCGTGGCGATCCGGCCCGGCGCATCCGTGTTGTTGTAGAGCGATCCGGCTTCGACGAAGCTTGCCTCCGCCGCACTCACGGATGGGTGCTCGCTAGGATGATCGCGAACCAGGATCAGCAACATCGGCAGCGGCAACAGCAGCGCCAGGGTCCCCATGGCATAGAATTGCACCCGCCATCCGAAGTGCACGATCAGGAATGTAACGATAAGCCCCATGATCATTGGGCCGACCATGGTGCCGATCCACCAGAACGCGGTCGCGCGTCCGCGCTCCTTCAGGGCAAACCAGTGAGCGATCAGCGCCAGCGAGCACGGGTAGATCGCCGCCTCGCCCAAACCCAAAACGATGCGGGACGCCAGCAGCGAGCCGTAGCTTTCGGCGGTCCCGGACCAAAAACAGGTCACTGCCCATATGGTGATGCTGATCGCCGCTACCTTGCGGGCGCCGATGCGATTGACCAGCCAGCCCCAAACCGGGGCGCCGAGTCCGTAGGCAAAGAATAATGCCGTCGACAGCAGGCCGATGCTTGCCTGCTGTCCACGCAATCCAAGTTCGTCGAGGAACGACTCATTATTCTGGACAATGGACAGGTTCGCGCGATCGAGCGCCGCTATGATGCAGACCACCAGCAGCGTCGGCGCCACTTGAGTCCAGCGGACTCTCGTAACGCCGAGCGGCCTGTTGCCGGCCGTTGCCACTTCCATGATGCCCCCCTTTTGTTTCTTTTGTGGTGCCCGGCCGGCGGGCGGTCAGTTCATGACCCGAGCACGCTGCGCAACCGCGGGAACAACGCAAAGGCGTTGGTTCGTTCGACGGCAGTACGTTGCTCGGGTGAATCGAATTCCATTCCGTCTACGTGTTTGACTTCATCTTCGACGACTTCGACCGAGGTATAGGGGAAATCGGTACCGAACAGAATTCGCTCGGGCGCCGCGACGATCTTGAGCGAGCCCATGGTTTGCGGGCCCGCCGCGAGCGCCGTGTCATAATAGAATTGGCGCAGTCCGTCGTAGATCTCATCCCGCGAAAGCTGCGGGATGCGCTTTATCAGCCAGGGCAATACCGACAAGCGATACGCCAGAAACGGCAGCGTTCCGCCGGCGTGCGACAACAGGAAGCGGATGCGCGGATATCGCTTCAACGCGCCGGAGAACAGCAGATGCACGGCGGCGCGCGTGGTGTCGAACGTGTATTCGATCAGCGACGCCGGATAGGGCAGATCGAGATCGCGGCTCGATGGACTGACCGTGGGGTGAATAAAACAGACGGCGCCGTGGTCGTTGAGGGCTTCAAGCACCGGATCGAACGCCGCATCGCCGATGAATTTCTCGCCGTAGCTTGCGAAAAGACAAACACCGTCAAGCTTGACCGTATCAAGGATGTAATTGACCTCAGCCACGGCATGTTTCATGTCGTGCATCGGCACCAACCCCATCCCGCCGAAGCGCTTCGGCAGTTTGGCCGCCTGTTCCGCGGAAAAGTCGTTGCAACGGCGCGCGATGTCTCGCGCGACGTCCGGCGGCATGAAGTGCACGCCAGGAAAAGTCACCGCCGGAATTGAGAATTCGATCTCGTTTTCATCCATCATTTTGAGGACTGTCGGCACGGTCGAGTCCGGAAACCGGCCAAGCTGCGGAAGACCGCGATGAGCAATGACCGCCTCCATGTAAAAGGGCGGATTGAGATGACAGTGGACGTCTATTTTTTTGGTGCTCATCATTTTTCTCCTTCCAAGAAAAGCGTTCCCATTGGCTCTTACCAGGTGAGCTCGCCACCGTTGACGTGGATGATTTGCCCGGTCAGGTAAGAAGATCGTTCGCCGAGCAGAAAATCGACGACTGCCGCCGCCTCTTCCGCCCGGCCTAAACGCCGCATCGGCACCTGTTGAGCGCGCTCGGTCTTGAACCGTTCCCACTCAACCTGCGATTTTCCACTGTGCAGAAATTCGGAATCGATCGCCCCAAGCCCCACCGCATTGACGCGAATTCCATCGCCCGCGACAGCCTGGGCCAGTGATTTCGTGAAGGCGTAGAGTGCGGTCTGCGCCGCCGCGAAGGCTACACTTTCCGCGCAACCGGTGACGGCGTAGTCGGATGCCATGGTCACGATGGCTCCCGCCCGATGCGCGCGCATCTGCGGAATCGCCATTTTTGCGCACTGAAACGCCCCCTTGACGTGGGAAGCGATCATCGCGTCCCAGTCGTCCTCGGTGACTGCATCGATCGCTTTTGCGGCGTGAATCCCGGCGCCGTAGAACAGGGAGTGGATTGGCCCGACCTCACGGCCAATCGCGGAAAACATCGCGGCCACCGAGTCCTTTCGGGCGACGTCGACACTGTAAGGATACGCGGCGTGGCCGGCGGACTTCAGTTCGGCAGCAATCGCGCGCACCGCAGCACCGTCATCGTCAGCCAGGATGATCTGTGCATGAGGCGCCATACGATCCGCGATGGCGCGACCGACCGCACGCGAAGCGCCAACGATGAGGAGATTCACAACTTGCCTTTCGTCAGAAAACCAGCGCCCCACCGTTGATCCGCAGATCCTGCCCCGTGACGAATGAACTATCATCCTGCAGAAGAAACAGTGCAGCGTCAGCCATATCCTTCGGCAGACCGATCCTGCCAAGCGGAATAGTGCGGCCGGTTGCCTCAAGATCCGCATCGGTGGAATGTCCGCGCGGCATAGCTGTGTCGGTAACCCCCGGCGAGATCGTGTTGACCCTGACATTCTCGGCGGCGGTCACCAGCGCCATGGAGCGCGCCAGACCGAGAATGCCACCCTTGGTTGCCGCATAGTGCGCGCCTCGGGCGGAGCCGGTTCGTGCGAGAGTTGAGGAAAACAGCACAATGCTGCCGCGCCGCTGCCGCCGCATTGCCGGCAGGACTGCCTGCGAAACCAGAAAGGCTCCCTTCAAATTGACGTCGAGCGTCACGTCCCAGAGCGCTTCATCAAGCTCCAGAAATGGCGTCGCCTTGTAAACTCCGGCGCACGCGACAAGGCCGTCGATCCGGCCTTTGTCTTCGTGGAGTTTCTCGACGTGATGGACGACTTCGGACTTCTTGCGTACATCGACAGCCGACACAAGAAGATTCTGATTTTTGATGTCGCGGAGCCGTCCTTCGGTCATATCCCAGGCGCTGACGACATAATCCTCATCAAGCAAGCGCTTGACGATCTCATAGCCGATGCCCCCGTTTGCGCCGGTGACAATGACAACCGGCCTGTCGCTTCGCCGCGCCGCATCCGTCATAGCCACGCTACTTTCGCATGTCTCGCCGGCTGCGCGACGCCCATTTCGCACCGCACATGGTTTCCAGGCTGATCGTTCACTGAGTGCGGCTCACGACAATCTCCTCCCGGGCACTGCCGAGACCCGCGACATGGCGCACGTCCGGGGCGCGTCGAGTTTACCGGTTGCACGGAAGGCTTTACTTGTCCTAGCCTAAAAAAAACGGAGGGGGAACGCCATGCGGCATCTCTGCACGACCGCGATTGTTGGCGCAGTTATTCTGGGTCGGCTGATGCAGCCGGCGCACAGCCAGGAGCCAATCAAGATCGGGGTGATGTTTCCGCTCACCGGCCCGATCTCCGCACAGGGAGCACCCGAGCGCGACGCCATCAAGCAGGCTTTTGACGAAGAGAACAACACCGTCGCCGGGCGAAAAGTCGAGCTGCTTTATGAGGACAGCGCGGGCCGTCCCGATACCGGCCTGACCAAGATCAAGGCACTCGTTGAACGCGACAAGGTTCACCTTCTTCTCTCGGAGATTGTGAGCTCGATTGGCGCGGCCATCGCCCCTTACGTCAGCGAACAGAAGATTCCCTGGATCAGTACGGTAGCGCTCGACAGTCTCACGCGATCGCAGAAGAGCCCGTACATATTCCGGTTTGTGCCCTCGACATACCAGTACGCACTGGTGGCCGCGCAGCTCACCCGGAAAATGGGCTGGAAGAAAGTGTATTTTATCGGATGGAACGCACCGCCCGGCCGTGAATCCGCCGACGTAGCGAAGAAACTCTACGGCGCCGAGAATGTCATTGACGCTCAGTTTCCCAATGTCGGCACCGCCGATTACGCGCCCTACCTCACGGCGATGGATGCGGACAAGGCCGACGGGACTTTGGCGGCGATGTGGGGCGCCGACGCGCCGCGCGTCGTCGGACAATACGCCGACTATGGATTGAACAAGAAGATGCCGCTGTTCGGCATCGCTTCGTTCACCAGCGAAGAGCTTCTGGCAACCATGCCCGCTCAAGCAGTCGGCGTCCAAAGCGCTTACACCTATTGCGGAACCTTTGACACGCCGGAGAACAAGAAATTTGTCGACGGCTTCAGGGCCGCTCACAATGGCGCGATGCCCGGCTCATATACTTATATGGGCTACATGGCGGCGAAGATCGTCATTCGCGCGCTCAACGAAATCGGCGGCAAGGCCGAGGATCGGGAAGCCTTCATCAACGCTCTCAGCAAGGTCCAGCTCAAGGGACCGATGGGCATGACGAGCTTTGACGAGCATCACGGCCTGGTGGCCGACTTCTATCATCTCACCGTCGAAAAGGGCCCGAACGGGCAGTTGCAGAACGCTTGCGGCGAACGGATCGCGCAAGTGAAGGATCCGTACGACCTTTTCCCGTGAACCGCCCCGATCCGTCGCGACGCTGCCAAACTTGTCTGCCCTGCCCTTGGTATGCAGAAGAATGCGCGCATTCCAAAAGCCTGTAAGGCGGCGCGCCATGACTAAGACACCTGATCTGGTTTAAGCGATGACTTTTTGGCTGGTGCAGGCACTCAACGGCATTTCATTCGGAATGCTGCTGTTCCTGTTGGCGGCGGGACTGTCGCTGATTTTCGGGCTGATGAAGATCCTGAATCTGACTCACGGATCGTTCTATTTGCTGGGCGGTTACTTCGGACTGACGGTGCTGCAGAAGACCGGAAGCTTCATTCTCGCGGTTATTGCTTCGGTACTTGCGATTGCAATCGTGGGAGTCCTGATCGAGCGCTTCTTTCTTCGAAGGTTCCATCTTCAGGAATTGCCGCAGGCGCTCGTGACGTTTGGCTTTCTCTTCATCTTTTCCGACCTGGCGACGGTCATATGGGGAGCGAATCCTCAAACGATGCCGAAGCCGGCCATGTTCGATGGTTCGATTCACCTGGGCTCGTTTTACTATCCTGAATACCGTCTCTTCATCATCGGGTTCGGCCTGGTCATTGCCGCCCTGCTTTGGTGGTTGCAGGAAGGCACGCGTATCGGCGCCATGCTCCGCGCCAGCGTCGATGATGAAGAAGTAGCGCGCGCCCTGGGTATCAACGTTTCGCTGCTTTTCACCCTGATATTTGCGCTTGGCGCGGCGCTGGCTGCGCTTGGCGGCGTCATGGGCGGGCCGATCGTCGGCGTGTACCCCGGCGCGGATTTTCAGGTTCTATTACTTGGCTTTGTCGTCATCATCGTCGGCGGATTGGGCAGCCTGAAAGGTGCGCTGATAGGCGCGCTGGTCGTGGGGTTACTGGATAATTTCGGCAAGGTGCTTTTTCCCGAGCTGGCACTTTTTACAATTTTCGCGCCGATGGCGCTTATTCTTGCGGTTCGTCCTACCGGCCTGTTCGGGCGCGAATGAGCGCGCCAAGGCCAAAGTGGATCGCGATGTCCGTCGGGGCTCTGGTCTTGATTTGCGGCTGTCTGTTTGCCGCGCTCCCCTATCTTCTCTCGACATATTATCTGGGCCTGGTCGTACAGGTTCTCGTCTTTGCACTCTTTGCAATGAGCCTGGATCTTCTCATCGGCTATACCGGCATGGCCTCGCTGGGACATGCCGCGTATTTCGGCGTCGCCGCCTACGCCACCGGTTTGCTTGCAACGAAGCTTGGCTGGAGCGTTTGGCTCGTACTGCCGGCCAGCCTGGCCGCCACCGCATTGACGGCCACGCTGTTCGGCCTGTTGGCGCTGCGCACGCGCGGCAGTTACTTTTTGATGATTACGCTCGCCTTGTCGCAGGTCGTTTGGGGACTTGCCTTTGGCTGGCGCTCTCTGACCGGCGGTGACGACGGCCTGCCTAACGTGCCGCGCCCCGCGATCGGTCCTTATTTTTCCCTCGTCGCCGACCGGCCGTTCTACTATTTCGTATTATTGCTGGTCGGCGTGGCGGCGGTGCTGCTGGCCGCCATCGTGTCGTCGCCATTCGGCTACGCGCTGCGCGGCATTCGTGAGAGCGAAACGCGAATGCTGGCCCTCGGTTACAATGTCAAAGCTTATAAGCTCGCCGCGTTTGTTCTGGCAGCGACCTTCGCCGGCGTCGCAGGCTCCCTGTACGTCTACTACACCCGCTTCGTGAGCCCCGACTACCTTGAAGTCTTGCGCTCGGCTGAAGTGTTTTTGATGGTGATCCTTGGCGGCGCCGGCACCCTGATCGGGCCCGCGATCGGCGCGGCGATCATTGTACTTATGGAGAATATCGTCAGTGCATACACCGAACGCTGGCTTATCATTATCGGTGTAATCTACATCCTGGTCGCGCTCTTTGCGCCGAATGGTCTGACGGGACTCGTGCGCGATCTTGTCCGCAGGAGACCGCAGCCATGAGCGCGCTCTCCGTAAGCAATCTGTCGTGCAACTTCGGCGGCGTGCGGGCTCTTTCGGACGTCTCGTTCCAGGTCGAAGCTCACGAGCGCCGGCTGATCATCGGTCCCAACGGCGCCGGAAAAACCACCCTCTTCAATCTGTTGTCCGGCGCAGCCGCAGTCTCCAGTGGCCGTATTCAGCTGTTTGACCGGGAGATCACACATCTGCCGTCCTACGAGCGGGCACGGATGGGCCTGTCCCGCACCTTCCAGATCACCAATCTTTTTCCCCGCCTCACCGTTTTGGAAAACGTGATCCTGGCGTTACAGGCGATCGAGGGAGGTTCGTGGAATATCCTGCAACCCCTCGCGGCCAACCGGCGGATTTTTGACGAAGCGGACTTGCTGCTGGCTCAATCCGGCCTGACTGTGCTTGCAAAACGTGCCGTGCGGACCATCTCCTACGGAGAGCAGCGCCAGCTGGATCTCCTGCTGGCACTGGCGGTTCGGCCGAAGCTCCTGCTTCTCGACGAACCTACGGCGGGACTGTCGGCAGCCGAAGTCGTCCGCGTTGTCGGAATACTGCGCGATCTGCCGAAGGACGTAACGGTGCTCATGATCGAGCACGACATGGACGTCGCCTTCGGTTTGGCAGACCGGATCACCGTCTTGCATCAAGGGCGCGTGATAGCCGACGGCGACGTCGGCACTGTTCGCGCCGACCCCCAAGTCACCCAAATCTACCTTGGCGCCGAGTAAGGATAGTCCCATGCTGAGCGTCCGGGATGTGCATACTTACTACAGCGAAAGCTACGTATTGCAGGGCGTCAGCCTGGAACTGAAACGCGGTCAGGTTATCGCCCTGTTGGGCCGCAACGGAGTTGGCAAAACGACTTTGGCGCGGTCGATTATGGGGCTGACGCCGGCGAAGCGCGGCAATGTGCTCTTCAAGGATATCGACATCACTCATATGCCGGCTCATCGCATTGCCAGGCTGGGTATCGGCTACGTCCCCCAGGGACGGCGCGTCTTTCGCTCCCTGTCGGTGAAGGAGCATCTGGGCGTGACCGCACGCGGTGAAGGCCAGTGGACCTTCGAAAAGATCGTCGCGTTATTTCCCAATTTGCAGGCCCGGTTGCGCAGTCTTGCCGGCAAGCTCAGCGGCGGCGAACAGCAAATGCTGGCTGCCGGACGGGCACTGGCCGGAAATCCGGAATTGCTTTTGATGGACGAACCGACCGAGGGCCTGGCCCCGCTCATGGTGCGCGACCTTGGCCGCGCCATCCTGTCGTTGAAAGAGTCCGGCACTTCGATACTGCTGATTGAACAGCAGCTCGCCTTCGCACTGAAGTACGCCGATCACGTGTTCATCATGAACAAGGGACGCATTGTGCATCAGTGCAGCCCGGCCGAGCTGGCCGCCGACAGGGAGACGAAATCGCGCTACCTTGGCGTTTAAGCAGAGCCGCTATGCACCGATCCCACTGAGTCTCGCCCTCGGTATATGCTGAAAACAAACCGCTCGCGCCTCGCGAAAACCGCCGCTAGGGAAGGAATAAAAGTTGGCCGACCTGACGACTATGAGCTCCGAACAACGGCGCCAAATTGCTGAGAACTGGCTGGCACGCCTCGACGGATATTTTCGAGAAAAAGACTACTCCGGCGTCGCAGGTTTGATGCTGGAGGATGGCTATTGGCGCGACTTGCTGATTTTTCGCTGGCGGTTTGAGAATCTTCAGGGTGCCGGGAATATCGAAGCCTGGCTGGAGAGCGTGGCCAACTCCAGCCCCGTGTACAATTTTCGGATTGAAAGCGACCCAATCGTGGGCGCCATCGCGGACTACAGCGAAACGCTGGAATTCTTCTTCCAGTTCGAAACCAAGCTCGCCAACGGACGAGGCTTCGTCAGACTGGTCGAGGGCCCAAAGTCCTGGACGGACCCAAAGGCGTTTACGCTGCTGACGAGCATGCGAGAACTAAAAGCGTTTCCGGAAGTCACGACTCGCACCCGGCTTCGGGAAGACTTGCGGATTGCGACAAACCACGCGGAAAATTGGCTGGATCGCCGAAACCTGGCCCGCCAGTTCGAGGACAACGATCCGGATGTCCTGGTCGTCGGCGGAGGCCAAGCGGGCCTGATGCTCGCCGCGCGTCTCGGACAGCTCGATATCAACACGCTGGTCGTGGAGAAGTCTCCTCGGATCGGCGACATCTGGCGCAACCGGTATCATGCTTTGCGATTGCACAACGAAATCTGCATGAACCATTTCGCCTACATTCCGTTTCCCGATAACTGGCCCGTCTATATTCCCAAGGACAAGATCGCAAACTGGATGGAATTCTATGCCGAGGCCATGGAGTTGAACGTCTGGAATAAGACGACAGTCCTCGGAGGCGAATACGACAACTCCAAAAAGAAATGGACCGTGCGCCTCCGCTTGCCCGATGGGACAACCAGATCGATGCATCCGGCCAATGTCGCCATGGCGATGGGCGTCAGCGGCCTCCCCAACATCCCGCATCTGGAAGGAAGAGATGCATTTTCCGGCCAAATTCTGCATTCGAGCGGCCCGGTCGACGATCTCGATGTGAAAAATAAATCGGTCCTCGTCGTCGGTGCCGGCACGAGCGCGCATGACCTGGCTCAGAGCTTCCATCTTCGCGGCGGCAACGTCACCATGCTGCAGCGGTCGCCCATAACCGTCGTCAGCCTCGAACCAAGCTCGTTGCGGCCATATGAGCTGTATCGCCGCAACGACGGCGTTCGGCCGATCTACGATACCGATCTCATGGCCGCTTCCGTGCCGTATTCGCTCTTGGCAGAACTGCACAGGCCGATGAGCCACCGGATGGCCGAGGACGACAAGGAGCTTTTGGACGGACTGCGCAAAGTTGGCTTCCTGCTCGACAACGGCGAGGACGATACCGGCTACTTCCTGAAGCTGTTGCGGTATCAGGCCGGCTACTATTTGAACATCGGCGCGTCGGATCTGATCGTCGCCGGCAAGATCAAGCTCAAATCAGGCGTCAACATTCGGCGTCTTGCGGCCACGCAGGTGATCTTCTCCGACGACAGCGCGCTGGACGCTGACATTATTGTATTGGCCACCGGATATCGCCCGCTTCAGGACTCTGTGCGTTCGATGTTCGGCGACGAAGTCGCCGACCGCGTCGGTCCGATTTGGGGGATTTGCGAAGACGGTGAGGCCTGCGGCATCTATGCGGAGACCGGGCAAGAGGGATTTTACGTCACCGGAGGCGGAATTCCCGGAGCACGCGCCTATTCCCGCTACACGGCGCTGCTGATCAAGGCCGCGTTGGAGGGCCTTCGTCCACGGCATTCGACGCGGTCCGGCGCGCCGGGTTTGCCAAAACCTGCAGCGGCGCGCCGGCGCGACATGGCCGAGCCCGCGACGCCAAACATCTAGAAATCAGGAGAACTGGAGCCGTTCATGTACGGGCTTCTCGCCAGACCCGCAGCGATGGCGGGTTTTCAGGACGACAACACACAGGAGATCAAGTCTTGGCTCAATCGACAGACCGTCCTCTGCCGAAATTCCGGCGGATCGTCACGAAGCACGACGACAAAGGGCAGTCGGCGATATGGTCTGATGGCGATGCCTCAAACCATAAATTTCCGAGCAAGACGATTTCGTCGACGCTGATGTGGTCTACCGAGGCCACCCCGACCGACATCTTTGGCACGACGGACGAAGGCGGGAGAACATTGGGTTCTGCCCCTCCCGTCGGCGGCAGCCGCTTCACGATGATGGAATTCCAGCCGGGCAATGAAGCCCATCTACATCGCACCGACACCGTCGATTACGTCATCTGCGTTGAGGGTGAAATAGACATGTTCCTTGACGAGACTCGGTTCATCACCATGAAAGCCGGCGACGTGCTCATCCAGCGCGGGACGGACCACGCCTGGGCAAACAGGAGCGACAAGCCGTGTCGTTTGGCGGTCGTGCTGCTGGACGCCTTGCCCAAACGGGAAGGCTCCATTTCCGGTCTCGTGAGCGCGCGTTGACAAGATGAACAACACGTCGGACCTCGTTGCTATCGTAACAGGAGGCGCTCGCGGTCTCGGGCACGCCATGAGCCTGGCGCTGGTGCGCCACGGTGTTCGTGTGGTCGTCGCGCATCTGCCTTCGAGCACGGCCGCGGTGCAGGAGCTCGCGGTGACACTGGCACGTGAAGGTTATCCGGATCGCCTGCTTGCCGTGGAGTGCGACGTCACGCAATGGAATGATTGCGAGAATACCGTCAACAAGACGATCAAGCACTTCGGCGCGCTGCACGGCGTCGTCAATAACGCCGGCATCGGGATGCAGAATATAAGCAATGTCCTGATCGGCAAGCGCAAGGCATTCTACGAGGTTGACGCAAACGCCTGGCGCAAGGCTATCGACGTCAATGTCAATGGCGCGTTCCTGATGTCCAAAGCCGCCACTCCGCATCTCGTGGCGCAAGGATGGGGACGGATCGTCAACATAGAGACCAGCTTTTTCACCATGATGATGCAGGGCTTCTCGCCATACGGGCCATCCAAAGCCGCACTGGAGTCAGCAACGGTCATATGGGCCAAGGATCTGGCCGACACCGGTGTCACGGTGAATGCGCTTCTTCCCGGCGGACCAACAAACACCCGGATGATCCCCGATACCGAGGTGATCGACCGTGCGACTCTCATACAGCCTCAGGTGATGGACGCGCCGATTGCGTGGCTCATCTCGTCCCGGTCGGACGGCGTGACCGGCCGCCGTATTATTGCGAAGGACTGGGACGAGGAGCGTCTTCGCAACCAGGAACCGGGCAGCGTCGGAACGCCGGCCGGCTGGTAAAGAGGCAGCTGAACCGTTCAGAAAAGATCAAACGTTGCCGGCTTTCGTCTGCTTTCTAAGCTTTAGGCAGTAATCGCCGACGGCGTCTTCGCATTTTATGCGCGGTGTGATGCAAATTGCTCACGCCATTCATTTTGGACATGAGCCGAAGGAGTTGCGTTCGTTCCCGGCTGGTCAACGCATCGAGAATTAGGCTCTGAGCCGCAACGACCAGCGGCGAAACTTTCTCCAGGAGAGCCAGGCCTTCGGCGGTCAGATTGCAAATCCGCCTTTGGCTTTGCTCCTGCCTTTGCAACAATTTTCGCCGCTCCAGTCTTTGAATAACATCTCCGGCAGTGGACGGATCCAGCGCCGCAATCTCCCCGAGCTCGGTCTGATCGATGCCCGGCTTGAAGCGCAGTATCGCCAGCGCCGCAAACTGAATTGGGGTAATTCCGAAATCCTTGCAGGCGTCCGTGAAAATAAACGTCGACGTTTGCTTGCTGCGCCGGATCAAGTAGCCGGGCATCGACAGGAAAGCCGCCAGCGAATCTATCGCGACATCATCCGATCCACCCTTCCGATCGGATGCGGAGCTGGCCGGGGAAAGAGGCGCTTGATTCAAGGCGCGGTCCTTTAGTCTACCGGGAAACTGGCGATTCTTCACTATTCATGTCAAGTATACATATTAAGAGTCCTTTTGTTTTCAATATCATATGTATCTTTTTATGCCGATAAGTTGACAGTACCCAAAATATGGACGAGCTTTTGCTTTCCCGGGTACGAGCCATTTCAGGGACGCCTCATGTCACAGGCCACAAACATCGACTTCATCGCGCAAGACGCTCGCGCCGCTGAGATTTCGGCCGGAATTGAAGACGTTGCGCCCAACTTGCCTGCAGGTCTCACCGGAGGACTGCGAAATTATTGGTATCCGATTCTTCAGTCGGAAGACGTCGAGGTTGGCAAGACCGTTGGATTCAAGATGCTCGGCGAGGACATGGTCGCCTGGCGCGGCCCGAACGGCAGCCCTCATGTGGTTCACGACCGCTGCCCCCATCGCAGCATCAAACTCTCGGTCGGCCGCGTCTTTAACGGGCATCTGCAGTGCATCTTGCACGGCCTTCGCTTCGACGGCGAAGGACAATGCACAATGGTACCGTGGGAGGAAAACGACACCCGTAAAGCTCAATGGCCATCCGTCAAAGCTTATCCCGCTCGCGAACTTGGCGGATATATCTGGGCCTATCTCGGCGACACCAAAAAATTTCCACCGCCGCCGCTCGAAAGCGAAGTTCCGGAAGAACTGACGAAGCCCGACGAATTCATCTGGTTTCGCTTGCCGACCGAAGTGTGGAATTGCAACTGGCTGTTGGCAATTGACGGTAGCGACGCGTTTCATGCCGTCGTGCTGCACGCCTCGTCGCAGGCGGTCACCGAGAAGAAATGGACAGGAGGCGACGTATCTCATTCCGACGTGCCGTTGGGCGAACGGCGGATGAAGATCATCGAGACGTCTCACGGGATTCGCGCCGTTTCGCTGGATGCCAGCAACAAGCCCCTGCATCACGGTCATTTCACTGTCGATGTGAAAGGCGATCGTTTCGCGCTCCCGTGTCTTACCAGCAATCCGATCGCGCCGGCGCCGGGAGCGGCTCCGTACACGTCGCGACTGTGGCAATTCGCCATCGACGAGAACCGCACGCAAATCGAGCGTTACGCATGCTGGCGGGCCCGAACCGAGGAGGAACGCGCTCAAGCGACCCGGGTGTTCCGTGACGTTGCATTGCCGCGATTGAAGAAAGTCTCGGCTGAAGATCAGTTTGCGGGCGAAGCCCAAGGCGAAGTTGTATCTGCCCGTCTTTATGAACATTTGCAGGCGCCTGACATCGATGTCGTGAAAGTCCGCCGCCTGCTTCACAAAGCATTCGTCGATCCGATCAAGCACAATCGAAGAAGCACCATTCCCGATGGTGCGCTGCTGTATCCGCTGTAGTCGTGCACGCCCGCTACCGACAACGATGGCCTGACCTGGAGAGTGCGGACTAATGGGCGGCAGGCTTGGCAACAGGGCAGCCATAATCACCGGTGCGGCCCGGGGAATTGGCTTGGCGACCGCTCAGTTGTTCCTGCAAGAAGGTGCACGCGTTGGGCTGATCGACCGCGACAAAGGTGCCTTGGTCGAGGCCGCACGGTCTCTCACCGAGCGATTTTCGGGATCCGTTATTCACTGGCATCAAGCCGACATCGCCGATCCCGACGGCGTTGCACTGGCAATCGACGTACTCGTTGCCAAACTTGGACGGCTCGACATCCTTGTTAACAATGCCGCGGCGCGCGCCTTCGGTCCTGTCGCCGAAACAACGCCGGAGAGCTGGTCTGAAATTCTGCAAACCAACGTCACCGGGTTGGCAATGTGCGCGCGGGCAGCCTTGCCAAATCTCCGCAAGAGTAAGGGCGGCAGCATCGTCAACGTATCGTCCGTCTTCGGCATCGCCGGCCGGGAAAATATGGGCCAGTACGACGCCAGCAAGGCTGCGATCCTGGCTCTGACACGTGTACTGGCATGTGAAGAGGCCAAGTTTGGGATTCGCGTCAACGCGGTCTGCCCCAGTTCCACCTGGACGCCATGGACCTACGGGCGCGCCGAAGCCCGCGGGATGAGCCTGGAAGAACTTAAGGCCAAAGGTGCGGTCCCGTGTCTTCTGGGACGATGGGCCGAGCCTGAAGAGGTGGCATTTCCAATATTGTGGCTCGCCTCCAGCGAAGCGTCGTTCATCACCGGCGAAACGCTGCGGGTCGATGGCGGGTTGATGACGACGTAACGAGTAAGGCCACCGATGACGCTGACACTCAGTATGACTTGCGGCCCATATGACCGTGCGCGCGCGCTCATCGACGGCCGCATCAAGCCGCAAGGCATCGAACTCGACATCGCCGTGAATGACGACGACGTCGACCGGCAACGGCGGGCGGCTCGCGGCGAGTTCGATATATGCGAGTTTTTCACCGGCACTTACATTGCCGATCTGCCGTTCAAAAAACTCGGTTTCACCGCTATCCCGATTTTCGTCAAACGGATGTTTCGCCACTCCTACATTTACATCAACAAGAATAGCGGTATTCGCAAGCCGAGCGACCTCAATGGCAAGAGGGTCGGCGTGCAAACCTGGATCACCAGCGCCGCGCTGTGGGCGAAGGGCATGCTGGAGGAGGACCACGGCGTCGATCTTTCCTCGATCGAATGGGTAGCGTGGCAGGCGGTACGAATTCCGGATTGGAAGCCGCCGCATTGGCTCAAGCTCGTCATCGCGCCCGAAGGATCCGATCAATTCGATCTTCTGGCGAAAGGCGATATCGCCGCGGGCATCACGACCGAGCTGTGGGCGCCAAACCGGCACCCCGACATCGATTTCCTGTTTCCGGATTACGGTGATCGGGAGCGCGAATATTTTCACCGCACGCGATGCTTTCCGATCATGCACACGTTGCTGATACGAAATTCGGTGCTTGAACAAAATCCGTGGGTGGCACGAAGCCTGTTCGACGCATGGGAGGCGTCAAAGCAAAAGCTTTACGAACAGCAGCAGTGGGATCGTATCCACATGACGTCGCTTTGGTATCGCGAACTTTGGGAAAACGAGCGCGCGGCGGCCGGTGAAGACATCTACCCTTGGGGGTTCGCCAAGACCCGCCATGAACTCGAAGTCATGTTGCATTATGCCCATCGACAGGGCGTAACACCGCGCAGATATGAACCGGAAGATTTGTTCTGGCCATCGATGCTCGAAACCTGAACGGGGTCTGAAATTTCTCCAAAGACTTCAGCCATGGCGGATCATCGCGACACCGGAATTGGGGCGGGCGTTGTCCGGCGTGAGGATGAAAGATTCATCACCGGGCAAGGCCGCTTTACCGATGACTTGACCCTGCCCGGCATGGTCTGGGCCTGCGTCGTACGGTCACCCCATTCACACGCGCGCATCACCGGCATCGATATTGAGGCCGCACGCGCCGCGCCCGGGGTGCTCGCGGTTCTGACCGGCGCCGATGTGATCAGGGAAAAACTCGGCACCCTGCCCTGCCACGCGTTTCCGCCGTTGCCGCCGGGAAGTCCGTTCTACCGTCCTGCGCATACAATTCTCGCCACCGATAAGGTCCGGCATGTCGGCGACCGCGTCGGCCTTGTCGTCGCCGAAACGCAAATCCAGGCAAAAAACGCCGCCGAATTGGTGAAAGTGGATTATGAGCCGCTGCCGGCCGTGACGCTTGCCGATGCGTTAAATGCGGACGCGCCGAGAGTGTGGGAGGATGCCGCCAGCAATGCCAGCTTCACGCTCGAGCGCGGCACTGCGGCCGCGGCAGCCAAACAATTCGACAAGGCCGCGCATATCACCTCGCTGACAGTGACCTATCCGCGCGTGACCGCAAACGCCATGGAGCCGCGCAGCGCCGTCGCCTATGCCGATCCGGCGAGCGGCCGCATGACGCTTTGCACCAGCACACAAACTCCGTTTCTGGTCAGGCAGACAGTCGCCGACATCCTGCACATGCCGGAGCTTGCTTTGAGAGTGATCGCCGTCGACGTCGGCGGCGCCTTCGGCATGAAGAGTCAGGTCTATCCGGAAGAGATTCTCGTCGTCTGGGCGGCCGCCAAACTCAAGCGGCCGGTGAAATGGACCGGCGAGCGCTCCGAGTGCCTGACCTGCGACACCCACGGCCGGCACCAGATTGCAAGGTCGGCGATGGCATTCGATGCCGACGGCAAGATCCTCGCCTTCCGCACCGCGGTCGACGTCGACCTCGGCGCTTATCTCGGAAACTCTGCAGGAACGTCATCAATCAACGCAGCCGTCAGCTATCCGGGCACGTACGACATTTCAGTTATCCATGCCGTCGTGCGCGGAGCGTTCACCAACACATGTTCGACGGGACCCTACCGCGGCTCCGGCAAGCCGGAAGCGACGTTCGTTATGGAGCGCCTGCTCGACAAGGCCGCGCGCGAGATGAATATCGATCCGGTTGCGCTGCGGCGGCGAAATCTCATCCGCCCGGTTGCGATGCCGTACAAGACCCCGGGTGGCAACATCTACAATTCCGGAGACTTCGAGCGCATTCTGGATCAAGCGCTGCAGCTTTCTTGCTGGGACAGCTTTGCCGAGCGCCGCAGCGACAGCACGCGGCAAGGTCGGTTGCGCGGCATCGGGCTTGCCATGCACTGTCAGCGCGCCGGCAGCCAATCCGAGCGGATGGAGATTCGCGTTACGCCCGATGGCGGCGTCTCGGTTTACCCCGGAACGTTATCGACCGGGCAAGGCCACGAAACCATGTTTGCGCAAATGATGAACGAGTGGCTCGGCGTGCCGCTCGACGCGGTGCACGTCAAACAGGGCGACACCGACAGCATATTGTTCGGCCGCGGCACCTTCGCGCAGCGCAGCATGAACGCCGGCGGCTCAGCGCTGAAACTTGCGAGCGACGAGGTTGTTCAAAAAGGCAAGCGCATCAGCGCCTGGCTGCTCGAAACGGCAGAAGCCGATATCGAATTTGAATGCGGCGCCTTTCGCGTCAAGGGTACCGATCGGCTGGTCAGCTTCAGCGAAGTGGCAAAGACTTCCTACAAGGGTGTGGGCTTGCCGCAGGAATTGGACGTCGGCCTCAGCGGCTCCGGAGCCCATCCGGGACCTAACAATTTTCCGAACGGTTGCATGATCTGCGAAGTCGAGATCGACCCCGAATCCGGCATTGTCGACCTGCTGAACATTTGCGCCGTCGACGACGTCGGCGTCATCGTCAATCCGCTGACCCTCGAGGGCCAGCTGCACGGGTCGCTCGCTCAGGGGATCGGCGAAGCCTTGTTCGAGCAGATGATCTATAGCCGAGATTCAGGGCAACTCGTGACCGGCTCATTCATGGACTACAGCATGCCGCGCGCCGACCACATCCCGAACGTAGCGAGCGGCTACGCGCTGGTACCGACAAAAACCAATTTGCTCGGTGTGAAGGGCGGTAGCGAGGCCGGCAATGTCGGCGCTCCGCCAGCCATCATAAATGCCATCATCGATGCCTTGTCTGGTTTTGGCATCGATGACATGCCGCTCCCGGCTACGGCCGAGCGCATCTGGCATGCGATACGCACGCAACAGGCCGGATGCACGGCAAAGACCTGATCCTGCGACAGAAAGACCGCCCAAGATGCTTCGTCTTGTGACCATCCAAGCATTAGCCGCCATCGCACTCATGACATCGCCGGTGACGACGCAGGCGCAGGACTATCCCTCGCAACCGATTCGCATCATCGTTGGCTATCCTCCAGGTGCCGGCATCGATTTCACCGCGCGTCTGTTCGCGGATTGGCTGAAGACCGCATTCAATCGGCCGGTGCTTGTCGAAAACCGTCCTGGCGCCAGCGGTCAATTGGCGGCCGAATATGTGTCGCACGCGGAGCCTGACGGCTACACATTGGTCTATGCAGTGGGAAGCGACTACACTTGGACCAAGTTTCTTTCCGATCAGCGGACGATCGACCCTTTGAAAGACCTGACGCCGGTCGCGACGGCCATCAGTTCGGTGAACTGTATTGCGGTGAACGCCGCATCGCCGATCAAGACGCTGCAAGATCTGGTCGAATTCACCAAACAAAATCCCGGCAAATTGACCTACGGCACGGCTGGAGTTCAGTCGTATTACTTTCTGATCGGGCAGGCATTGAAGCAGCAGGGAGTCGACATGCTTCATGTCCCGTACAAGGGGACACCGCCGGTCGTGTCGGCACTCCTGAGCCGCGAGATTGACGTCGGACTAACGACCCTTGCCTCCGTCGCTCCCCATGTCGCCAACGGCAATGTGCGCGTACTTGCGGTGATGGAACCGAAACGATATCCGGGCGCCCCCGACATTCCGGCTGTCAGCGAAGTGCTGCCGAAGTTTCATGCACCGTTGTCGTGGTTTGGTTTCTTTGGACCGCCGGGAATGCCAGAGCGGATAACGGAAAAGCTGCACGCCGAGATCAACAAATCGCTGAATGACAGCGAAATTCAAGGCAAGATCAAGGATCTCAATCTGACCCCTTTCCCTACGCAGTCCGGCGAAATTCGTCCGCTCATTCTTGAGTCAACCGATACGTTCGCCCAATTTATCAAATCGATGAACATCAAGCCTGCCGACTAGGCAGTCCGAATTGCTTTCAGCCACACTCCGTCTGGAGAATAGCGTTGCCAAGAATGAACCTCGCGATCTGTTTTGCCGTGGCCGCCGCACTGCTATCCGGACGCGCTTTTGCGGCCGATTACCCAAGCAGAACGGTGACCATCGTCGTGCCGTTCCCGGCAGGTGCCGGCGTCGACGTCACCGCGCGGCTTCTTGCCGAGCGGCTTTCAACGCAGCTCGGCCAATCCGTTGTGGTTGAAAACCGACCGGGAGCCAGCGGTCTGGTGGGCGCAGCAACCGTCGCCCGCGCGGCGCCCGACGGGCTCACGCTGCTGATGACTCCAAACACATTATTCATTGCACCGCACGTTATGCCCGCAGGAACAAAGCCGCCCATCGACGTCATCAACGACTTCGCGCCCGTGGCCATGCCGTCGCAGACCACCATGGTGATGGTGGCGAATCCCGGGCTCGGCGTGACAGATGCTAAGCAACTGGCGGATCTCGCCAGGAAAGAGCCGGGCAAGCTCACCTATGGAAGCTCCGGAAACGGCTCGGTGCTGCAGATTGCCGGCGAACTGTTCAATCAGGCAGCGCATGTTGAAATTCGGCACATTCCGTATCGCGGGATCATCCCCGCCATCGACAACGTGTTGGGCGGCTACGTGAATGTCACCTACTCCGGGATTGGCGCAGTAAAGGGGCATATACAGGCTGGTGCGCTCGTTGCCCTGGCGACCGTCGAAGACAAGCGTAGCGCAGCGGTTCCACAACTGCCGACGGCCATAGAACAGGGATTTCCCGATGTTGCCGTTGACGGGTGGTACGCGCTTCTGGCGCCGAAAGGAACGCCGCAGGAAATCGTCAACCGCCTGAACAAGGAGGTCAACGCGGCGATCGAAACGCCGGACGTACGCGAGCGATTAGTGACCGTTGGCGATCTTGTGCTGGGCGGAACTCCGGAAGACGCCGGCAAACGCATGAAGCAGGATTACGATCGTTACGGCGCGATCGTCAGCCGGCTCAAGATCACGTCAGACTAGAAGCTCAGCTTTTAAAGTCAGAGCCGATAGCCAAAAATATCGCAGTCGCTTCGCTTTTCGATATATCGGCCGAAACGGAACTTCAGCTCGGGTCCATCGAACGGCGGCTGCTCGAGCTTCTGCTCGGCATCCGAGAACGGTTCGACTTCCAGCACAATGAAGGTATGGCCACCATTGTTGCCACTGACAGCTCGGGGAAAATCGTGCTCGAGCGCAGCAAGATCGTCGAACTCGAACACTCGCTCAAGCCCCATCGAGCGCGCGAGCGCGGCATAATTGTTATCCTTGTAATTCGGCAATCCGGCGTTCGACGTTGCGCCATAGACACGATTCGACACCAGGATGTGCGTCAGGTTCGGCAAATTCATCTGACGCTCTACCATCAGCATGCCGGGATTCATGCAAAACGCGCCGTCGCCCATAAAGGCCCAGATTTTCAATTCCGGACGCGCCAGCGCCAGCCCGGACGAAAACATGGTGGACAGGCTCATCGAAGCGTCGAGATAAAATGTTGCCTCGGTGTCCCGCGTCGCCGCCCACCAGGCCTGGCCGGAGTTACCGGCCGACGTAACGGCGATTTCATCGCGCCGGTGTTTCGCCATCACGCGGAATGCATCGAGGTATTTCATCCGTGACCTCCCTGCCCCCGCAGCAAATCGCGCGTGAACAATACGACCATCGGCCGGGAAAACGTTCGCGTGTGGTGATAGCTGCGCGAGATCAGCCCGATATCCTTCCGATCGTCGATGATCTGATAGGGCATATTGATGGCGTCCAGCACCGGGCGCAGGTAGAGACCGTTCGAGATGTGATGCTTGTGATGATCGCCGCCGGCGCCGCGCAACGTCAGCATCAGGAATAGCGGTATTTCGTAGGTGTAATTGATCTTGGTGATGGCATAGATCACCGTCATGAATCCTGACGCCCCCATGAGCGCCGCCGAGCCCATAGCGCCCATGTAGGCACCCGAGCAAAGGCCGATCGCCAATTCTTCGCGATTGACCGGCACATGCACGAAACGCGGATCGCGCTCGACTTCCTTGATGAGACCCATCAGCCAGTTGTCGGGCAGGCTCGCCACCAGCCTAACATTGCAGGACGCGAGCTCGTCCGCGATTCGTATGGCCACATCCGACGCTTTATCGCTCACGATGTTGTTCTCTCAAATCATTGCGCGTAGTCAAGGTTCATTTGTATTTAAGGCAATTCGCGTTGCCAATAGATGACGCGGCGGCGTACGAGAACCAGGCCTTGATCGAGCAGAAAACCGCAGATGCCAATAACCAAGATTGCAGCGTACACATGCGAGAATGAGAAACGTGTGCTCCAGATGGTGATGTAATAGCCGAGCCCCCTGGAATCTCCGATCATCTCGGTAATGAGAACGACAATGAGCGCAATCGGCAAGGCGATACGTAATCCCGCGAAAATACTCGGTAACGCCGCTGGCAACACCACGCGACGCAGAATGACGGTCCGGCTCGCGCCGAAATTCGCCGCGGTCCAGATCAGCCGGGTCTGGACGCCGCGAAAGCCAAAGAAGGCGGTCACGACGATCGGATAGAGACATTCGAGAAAAGTGAAAGCAATTTTCGACGGCGCGCCGATGCCGAAGATGTAGGTAAATACCGGAAACAGCGCGATCTTCGGCACCGGATAACCCAGGAAGAAAATCGGCTCGAATAGATTTCGCCACAATGCAGAACGGGCCATGGCCGCGGCGAACGGAACGCCGATCAGCGCAGCAAGGAAGAAACCGACAAGCGCTCGGAAGACCGTCACCGCAGCATGATAGGGAAGCTGGCCGTTTCCGATCTCCGCGACCAGCACTGACCACACCTCCAGCGGACTGGGCAACAGGCGCGATTGCACCAATCCGGTACCGACCACCACCTGCCAGATCACCAACAGCAGCGGGATCGAATACCAGCGCTCGATCAACTTTGCGGCGCGCGCCATCATTGGGCCACCTGCTCTTCGGTGCCGATGAGGTGACCCTTGAGCACGCGCCGCCGGATCCACATCAGGATCCTGTCGCTGACAAAGCCGAGCACCGCGAAGCAAAAGATGCCGGCGAACATCAGATCGAAACGCACCCACTCCTCGCCGTAGCTGATCAGGTTGGCAAGACCCACCTTCGACCCGATCAGCTCGGCGGCGAACAAGATGACAAAAGCATGCGCCAGACCGATGCGAATGCCGGAAAAGAGTTCCGGCGCAGCCGCCGGGATGATGACGCGGAAGAATATCGTACGAGGCGGTGTCCCCATGTTCCGGGCCGCCCAGATCAGGATTGGATTGATCGACAGGACGGCATGGCGTGACGCGACAAAAACCGGGAAGAACACCGAGAACGCGATGATGCTGATCTTCGACGCATGGCCCAGGCCGAACAGCAGCAGGAAGATCGGCAGGAACGCAATCTTCGGGATTGAGAAAAGCAATGACACCAGCGGATCGAAGAAATTGCGCACGCCCGGCACAAGCCCGGCGCCAAGTCCGGCGACGACACCGGCGGCCGCTCCGATCGCGAACCCTAAAGCGACGCGATAAAGGCTGGCGGCGAGCGCCGAGAACAACTCACCCGAGACGGCGAGTTCCCACAACCCGGCCGCGATGAGCGATGGAACCGAGAGATAGTGGGGCAGCAAACCGAGCCGGCCGGATATTTCCCAGGCGATCAATGTCGCGACCGGAATGGTCCAGTTCAAGATCAGAGAGCGGTTGATCTTCACCCCTGCTCCTCCGCCCGAACCTTCAACACCTCCTCGCGCAACAGATCCCAGATCTGCACGCGCAGATCGAGATATTCCTTCGATTTGCGAAACTCGCCGGTGCGGTCGATTTGCGGAATCCGGATATCGGCCTTGATGCGCCCCGGCCGGGCGCTGAATACAATCACGCGCGTTCCCAGATAAATCGATTCATCGATATCGTGGGTCACAAACAGCGCGGTCTTGCGCGTCCGCCGCCAGATCGATTGCAATTCTTCCTGCAACAACTCGCGGGTTTGCGAATCCAGCGCCCCGAACGGTTCGTCCATCAGCAGGATTTCTGGATCGAGCGCAAACAGCCGCGCCAATGCGACCCTCTGCTTCATGCCTCCGCTCAACTGGCCCGGATAAAGATCGCCGTAGCGTCCGAGGTGGACGAGTTCGAGATACTCACGCGCCTTGGCGAGGCGGTCAGCCTTGGCAAGCCCCTTCATCTCGAGTGGCCACGAGACATTGTTTATGGCGGTGAGCCACGGGAAAAGCGACAGGTCCTGAAACATCATGCCACGATCGGGACCGGGCGGGCCTATCGGCCGGCCGTTGAGGCGAAGTTCGCCACCGGTCACCGGCTCGAAGCCGCCGACGATGTGCAGGAAGGTGCTCTTGCCGCATCCTGAAGGCCCGACGATCGAAACGAATTCATGCTCCTCGATAGACAGCGAGAGCTTGTCGATCGCCGTCATGGTTCGGCCGTCGCTGGTGAACGCCTTGTCGAGACTGTTCACCTCCAGAAACGGCATCGCCAATGAGCTTTCGTGGTCGTCAGGTCGTATCAGCTATTCGGCAGGTAGCTGGTATCGACCAACGCGTCGATGTCCGCCGTCTTTTTCTGGAAACCGGCCTTGATCTGGAATTCCTGAATTTTCTTCAGCGCCTCTATATCCGGGCGAAGCGTGGGATCGCGGTAGTAATCGTACATGTCGAGATAGACCTCGGGCGTGACGCGCACCATCTTGGTGTCGATCAGGATCTGTCGCACTTCCCGGGGCTTCTCCAGATAAAACTTGGTCGCATCTCGTACGTCTTCGAGAAATGCGCGGATGGCCGGCGCGTTCTTTTTCAGGAACTCATCCTTGCCGGCGATGACGATCAGTTCCTCGTCGAAAGGGATACCGTATTTGGCATCGAAGATCTTGCGGACTTTCGCCTGCTTTTCCAGCAAAGCGGCGAACGGCTGCGGAAACTCGCCGACATCGACCTTGCCCGCAAGCATGGCCTCCTGCATCGCCGGGAACGGTACCGGCGTGATGGTAACGTCCCTGTCGGTCATTCCATTCTTTTCGAGTGCGGCCTTGAGCCAAAGATGGCCGGCGGTCTCGAAACCGTTGATGCCGACAATCTTGTCTTTCATGTCCAGGATGGTTTTGATCGGCGAACCGTCCGGCACATAGAACGAGGTGCTGAAGCCACGTTTGCTTTCGCGCGTGACCGAACAGATGATCTTCGACTGTACGCCCTCGGCAGCCGCCGCCATGACGCCGGTGGCCGACCCCTCGGAAAGGTCGATCGCCCCGGCCTCGAAGGCCTGCGCCCGTTTGTCCGATCCCTGAAACCGCGTCGCGTCCAGTCTGTAGAGCCTGCCCTGATTTTTGCCTAGGTCGGGCTTGGCGATGAGCAGCCAGACTTGCTCCTCCGCGGCCAAGCCGTAGCCTAACCGGATTGTGACCGGATCGTCGGCCATTGCAGGCCGGACAGCAGCCCCGCCGAGCAGGCCAGCCGCAAAAACCCCACGCAGCATATCGCGTCGTATAATCTGGCCCATATTTCACGCACTTCCTGATGGCTTGTCGACGTCACGGTCCTAGTAAAGCATAAACGCAGCGCTACGTGCCATTCGCGGTGGAATGGGCCGCGCCTAAATAAAGCAATCTCCAAAGCTTCGGATTTGCGGAGCGATTTTGGGGAGACCGGAAATGCTTAAACGAGGCGGCACCGGCTGGCTGGGGCAACGGGATTTGAACTCTCAGATCTAGGTCCGGCGTGCGGCACAATAATCTTCCCCGTCCGATCACCGTTTCCCTGGCGACGACGCTTAAAACGCTCGCCGACGTGCGTAAGCTGCTCGGTCATTTCCCGAAAGAGCGACGGGAGCTTTTGCCGTGGCGCACCCGACGAGGTTCGCGGGCGGTTCGAAGCTGTGCGGGATTGGCTAATGGCATTTCGGGCAACGAGCGCGGGATGCATAAACGAAACTAAGTTTAGGAGAGCGGAGCGCTATGGATTCAGCACGGATTGAATGAATCACAATACGGGAAAGCCCATCAGCCAAAGCCTGAGCAGCTGACTGGTCTCATACTAAGCCCCGGTATTGCGCCGGGGCTTTTCTATCGGCATTTTTCTTTAGAGCACGCCGTCACAAGCTTCCTTACTGATCCAACCACAGAAGCTCTGCGAACTGGCCAATGTGCTGTTTTGCACATGGCCTGTTTTGCACACTCCAGAAATATACGGTGCAAGTAACGGAACCACGGAACACTGGCCAGGCTCGCTGACAGTCCTGCCTAACGCTGACTGCGACCCACAGCCGCAGCGTGTTGTCGTGTCGCATCGATTATCGTCATGAGATCGAGTTTATCTTGCATCGTGACCGCTGCTGCCTCAGCTGCCGTTGCGGCTTCCGCAGCAAATGCGTCGATAAATCGGTACTTCCAACTCGCCAGTCTGACGAGACGATGGCTCGTTTGCCGCGTCACCGAATTTTTTTCGGATTGGCGACGCCGCCCGATAAGAACGAAAAGAAACGAGACCTCGCCTTGTTGCTAAAAAGGATTTGGAAGCTTACATTTTGTTAATGATTGGTGACTTGTTAAGGATTGGTGTCGGGCGGGAAGATCGCATCACTTACAAAAACTGAAACAGCGTCACCCCAATGTGAAAAACGGAGGGGCTTATTGTGCGTAACAGTCAGAGTACCTCTACTGTAATCGTTGGACATCGTGCGCTATTGCGTGAAGGTCTCGTAGCCCTTCTCCAGTATACTCCCTACAAAGTTATCGCGAGCGCTTCACGAGCATCTGAACTGAAGGATGTTCATGTCCCGGGCGGACGTAGAACGCTGGTGATTATGGGAATTGACGATGGGAACGGCAGTGAAACGGAGATAGCCGAAAGCATCAGTTTGCTGCGATCGCTTTTCTCCGAAAGCCGGGTCGTCTTGGTCGCTGAAACGCGCGGCCCGATCGATATGCAGCAAATATTGTCGCTCAGTCCAAACGGCTATATCGCCAATCTCGGCTCCCGCGACATTCTGATTAAGGTATTGGAGCTCGCTCTCTTGGACCAGCGAGTCATAGTGTTATCGCGGTCGACACCGACTCCGAAGCTCGACGACCAAACTGAAGCAGATAAGCAGGTCAGCTTGGTGCCCAGTTTCTCCCCCGGCGATTTGCAGAACTCGTCCACCGCCACAATGGCCGTCAACGATCCGCTCCTTTCGCAGCGCGAGCGGCAAATACTGTTTCGTCTGGCGGAAGGCGATTCGAATAAGGCAATCGCCCGCCTGTGCAACATCACCGAGTCGACCGTCAAAGTCCATCTGAAGGCGATTTTGCGCAAGATCGCCGCGCACAATCGAACGCAAGCCGCTATTTGGGCGGTCACAAAAGGATACCATGCCCTCGGCGGATCATCAGGTCATCCGCTCAAGCAAGCGGTTGGCCTGGACGGGCAATCTGCAGCGAAAACCCCGGGGTCGACTAGCGCTGTTGGTCCGCCTTTGGAGCTTATCAATATCAGGAAATGAACAAAGATAAACATGCCTGTTGGAATCTGCAGCCTTGAACAATTCCGCGTTTTTTCCGTGAAGCATCTTTTCCTGCCGGCGTCGGCACCCTCATTGGCCTAGACACGCGCGCCCGACCACCATTGCCCGAGAACGCGCAGCATGAATGCCGGGTTTCCCATCACATAGCGGCGCCAGAGGCGTCGCGGCTCGCATACCAGCCGATACATCCATTCCAGACGCGCTGCTCTGATCCAACGTGGCGCGCGTTGCGCTTCGCCGGCCATGAAATCGAACAACGCGCCGACGGCAAAACCCAATCGGCAGCCGGTGGCGGCCAGATTGTCCCGCAGCCACAATTCCTGCATTGGATTTCCCATCGCGACCAGCACGATGTCGGCGCCGCTCGCGCGGATGGCCTGCGCCATGAGCGCGTCCTCGCTGCGGGGAAAGTAGCCCGCCCGGCAGCCGACGATCTGGTGCCGGGGGTACGTCTGGGCCAGGAAATACGCGGCTCGGTTGGCTACGCCGCGCCTGCCTCCGAGGAGATAGAGTCGGAAATGATGACGGGTCCTTTGCAGGTAGTAGGGCGTGAAGTCCGTGCCGTTGAGGTTGTCCGGAAACTGGGCTCCAAACAGGAGTTTGCTCGCGAGATCGATGCCGACCCCATCGTTGAGTACTAACGCATCGCGGAGCGCGATACGGACGCGCGCATCGGCGTGGGCGACGTTCAGACAATTGGCGTTCGCGAACGCCACGACTGTGGCGGTCCTTTGCGCGAAGTGCCGGTCGAGCCGCTCGACCACCTCGGAACGGGTCCAGACCGGCACCGACACATCGAGGATGCGCCGCGTACGCGTTCCCAGGACTCCATCGTAGAGGCTCATGTAGGCGCGGGATGCACGCCGCCAATCGAATGCAGCCGCAGCGGCCATCAAGTCTGCGCGCGCACGCTGGTAATCCATCGTTACCTCGCGCCAGCGCGTCAAAAACCGAGCCGCAGCCGCGTCAGGTCGCGAAAAATCGACTGTGACCCCGGTGCCGGTCTGCTCGACCAATCGACGAAATGGCGGAATATCGCTGAGTACGGGAAATAGCCCCGCGGAGAGGCCTTCCACCGCAACAATCCCGAAACCTTCGAAATCGGATGAGTTCACCAGCACCGAGCAGTCGCCGAGCAACCGGCGTATCTCGGCTTCCGAGGGTGAGGCGAAAATTTCCACGGCCGACGCGATGCCGGCGTCCCGTGCGAGCGCGGTGACCTCGCTTATGTCCAGGTCCCAAGGACACCCTGCGACTTTCAGCCGCCATTCGCCGTCGTACCGACGCAGCACAGCAACGAAATCCATGAGGCGATCAAGCCGTTTGTTAGCGGAAAAGCGGCCGATCCAGGCTATGGTCTTGACGGCCTTTGGCGCGCCGGCATCGGCATATTTCACAACGTTTACGCCGTTTTCGATGCAGACGATTCCGCGCCGGCGCAGCCGGGTGAACATCCGGTGATCGGAGACGGAAACCGCCGCGACACCGTCAAACCAAGTGAGCGAAAGCCGCGTAACGGTGGTGAAATAAAGCCGTTTGAGCCTTGCGGCGTACCGCGTGTGAAAAAAGCCGCCATGGGTAGAAACCACCAGCTTCTTTCGGTGCAGTGGCTTGGTCCAAGCGAGATAATCGAAAAAAAAATCAATCGCGTGAACGTGAACGATGTCTGCGTCCTGGATAAACTTGATTGCTGAAAACGCAAGCGGATAACGCGGCGAACCAAAAAACGGTATTCTGACAATCTCTGCGCCGTTGATGACGTCTCGAGCGGGCAACGTGCTGTCCCACACTGCCTTGAACAAGCGGTTCAACGTTATGATGCGCACCCTGTGACCGGCGCGGACTTGCGCGGCCGCCAATTCCTGGACGACGCTCTCAATTCCGCCGACCGCAGGATGGAACTGACGGACGACATGGACAATAAACATGCCCGAAAATTTACGAGCAAAGCCACGGCCAGCTCAAAAACTATTAGGGCCAGCATAACCCAACTGGCTAATAACCATTGGAGTTAGCTCAGAAGATCGCGGGACAAGGAGAGGCCGCTGTCCCATAGTTCATAAATAACGACCACGCATCGGCGTCGTCCAAGAAACTGAACAAAGTCGATGATCAAGCGCAGTCACGCGAGTGAAAAGTCATCCATCCGTGCACCACGTCGTCTCCCGGCGCAATCTTTTACTTCCGCAGTGGCGGCATTTTTGCGGAGTGCAGATGACGTGGCGCGTGTGGGCTGTTACGGCAACCCCCAACGGCATTCTTCGACACCGACGCTAAAGCAACTCACAACCGCTTTCGCCGACAGCGGCGCGCTGACAGCCTTCATGATTCAGAATGCTGTCGGTTCAGATTCCGCGACCTTGACACTGCGCTTCGCTTCGTTGCTTCGGTCGAATGCCGGCCAGTTCAATGCGGTCGGAGCGGGGGGCGGCCAAGCCGCGTTCATCCCTGTCAGTACCAGTCAAGTGATTGCCGGCGGGCTCGAACCTCGCCGGCGGATACCGCGCTGGATTTAACTCAAGAGCCAATATGCTTCAAAACAACAATTCACAACGGACCGAACGGCGAGCGTCCAGCGTATTGGAAGCCCTCTCCCCGGCCGAATTCTATGCCGCAAGCGTCGGCTTTCTGCGCAGGCAGCTCTCTACCCTCATATTCGCGTTGTTGTTCGGCTTGTCGCTCGGCGCCATCTACATTTTGATGACCTCGCCGCGCTATACGGGCCGAGCTATTCTCATTGTTGACGCTCCTAAAGCACAGTTCTCCCAAGCGTCGGCCGGAAGCTCACCGATAGATTCTGCGACTATCGATACCCAAATCGAGATTCTCAATTCTGAGAACATCGCGATGTCGGTTATCAAGGAGCTGCATCTTGATGCGGATCCCGAGTTTGTCTCAACTGGCGCGGGCATCTCCAGCGCGGTTTCCAGATTCGCTGATCGTGTGATCCCCGACGCTTTGAAAGTCGGCGTTCCCGAGAACTCTAACCTGTCCAATGAACCGCCGGCTGAGGATCGCGCATTACGGGCGTTTCAGAAGCGGCTGAAGGTCAAGCGTGTGGCACTTACTTACGCGATCGAAATCAATTTCGAATCACGGAGTCCTTACCGCGCCGCGCAGATCGCCAATACGATTGCCGATGCCTACGAAATCGATGCGTTTGAGGCCAAATATCATATCACGGATCGGGCCGCCAAATGGTTGCAGGAACGATTGACGGAATTGCGCGAGCAGACGTCCAATTCAGAGCGCGCCGTCGTCGACTATAAGCTCGTCAATAATATAGTCGACACTGGCGGACGACTAATGAACGAACAGCAGCTCGCCGAAATTAACAGCGAACTTATCCGGGCGCGAGCATCGACTGCCGAGGCGAAAGCGAGACTTGATCGCGTGCAGCAGATCGTATCATCCGATCATATCGACCTTGATGCCACCGCTACCGCCACGGTTGCGGAGACGCTGCAGAACAACGTGATCATCAAGATGCGCGAGCGATATCTCGAGGAGGAACGCCGCGCCACGCAATTAGCCTCAAAATACGGTGCCCTGCACTTGACGGTGATCGATTTGCATAACGACATGCGAGAGCTGCAGCATACGATTTTCGAAGAGCTGAAGCGTACCGCAGAGAGCTTCAAGAGCGATTACGCGATTGCGAAATCTCGGGAGCAGTCGATTCAGCAATCACTCGATCGTATCGTCGCCGAATCGCACGCCACCGATAAAGCGAAGATCACGCTGCATAATCTGGAAAGCAGCGCTCAGACGTACCGCGATATGTATGACAACTTCCTTCAGCGCTATATGCAATCGGTGCAGCAGCAGTCGTCTCCGGTTTCCGAGTCACGACTGATCACCCATGCAAGACCGCCGCTGAGCGAAAGGAGTCCAAAGCCATTGCTCGTGATGGCGTTAGCTGCACTCGGCGGTTTGATCTTCGGAGCCACCATGGGAACGCTGCGCGATATTTCGGATCGCGTGTTCCGTACGACAGTCCAGGTTGGCGAACACCTGCAGGCAGACTGCATTGCAGTCGTTCCCTTGATTAAAGATTCGGCCGGGCCCGATGCGTCATTCCGGAAAGCCAAGGCAGCAAGCCCACGTCTCCCGCCTGGCGGCGTGAAGGAAACGAGGTCACTTTCCGGCGTAGCCGATGTCCTGCCGTCGCCGTTGATCGAAGCGACCCGAAACATCATCGGCTTGCCGCAGCATATTTCCGATTGGGTATCCCGCACCACGACGCTCGGCGGAGCGAAGCCGCTGACCTCGTTGATCCAACGACACGGTGCGCAGCGCCGCCATGCCATTAGTCACGATAAGAACCTGTGTTGGACGGTAGCCAACGCGCCGCTCTCGCGCTTTAGCGAATCGATTCGCGCCCTCAAGTTCGCAGCCGACAGCAGCAATGCCGTCAAACACGGCAACACCATCGGTATAACGTCGGCGCTCCCCAACGAAGGCAAGTCAACGGTCGCGGTATCACTGGCCGCGCTCATCGCCCATGGCGGCGGACGCGCCATACTGGTCGATTGCGATCTGCGGAACCCGGCCCTATCGCGCATGTTGACGCCTGACGCGCAGGCTGGGTTACTCGAGATCATCGCTGGCAAGGCCGGACTCGACGATGTCCTCTGGCGCGAACCCACCACCGGACTCACCTTTTTGCCGACCGTGCTGACATCACGGCTCGCGCATCCGAGTGACCTCCTCGCATCCCGGGATACCCGGAGCATATTCAGACTGCTGCGCAAGTCGTACGATTATGTGATCGTCGACCTATCGCCTCTCGCGCCTGTGGTCGACGTGCGCGTTATGGCTCCCTTGGTTGATTCGTTCCTATTTGTCGTGGAATGGGGTCGCACCGACATCGACGTCGTCCAACTTGCGCTGAGTAATGCGCGCGGGGTCTACGACAACTTGCTCGGCATCGTTCTAAACAAAGTGGATATGAAAGCGTTCGGCCGCTACTCGAATCAGGAGACTTATTACAATAATCCTTACTACTCTCGTTATGAGTCCACTGATTGACTGCATAAGGAAGAAACATGCCCTTGGTCGCGCCGAACGTCTTTTGCGATTTGAGTGCCGGTCAAGCTGTGCGCTGAGGCCGTTTCGAAGCTTTTATCCGCTCTGCCGTTCGTCATCGTCGAAGTCGTTAAGCCCGCCCCTCGCGCATGAGGCCGGCACTCGGTTTTCTCCAGTCTTGGTTCGGCGAAGACCCAGCGCGCCTCATCATGATTACTCAATTTGGCTTACTCATTTAAGGCGAGTTTCCGCACCTAACGAAAACTGTTAGCGTTTCTCTTGGGTGTTGGGGCGTCTACGGTGTTCGCCCATGTCGAGTATGCGTACCATTGCCCATGCGTCGTCGAGCAATTTAAAAGCCGCCGACCGCCCCCCAGCCCGGCGCACATTAGCACTACCCTTTTATCTCGTAGAACCTGCCGTTGTCGCTGCCGACTTTGTTCTGCTTGTCACCGCGAGCATGGTTTCCGGGATCGGCTATCATTGGCTTTTTCTCGATCGCGTCCCGGATTTCTCTCCCTACTTTGCCATCGGCGTACTCGCCTCTCTGAATTTTGCAATGACCTTCACCGCCATCGGAGCATATCGGTTTCGCACCCTCATTAATTTCAAACGCCAGGCTTGTGATGTCACCCTGGTCTGGATTGGGGTCTTCTTGCTCCTACTCGGGATCGCTTTTTCCTTGAAGATCGAGGAGACGTTATCGCGAGGCGCCACATTTGGCTTTCTTTTCATCGGTTTGCTCCTTCTTGTCGTTTGGCGCATCGCACTGGCTCATCTACTCGCGAAAGCCCTCGCAAATCGAACCTTTGCATCGCAAAAGACGATCATCATTGGCGAGCGGCCACTGCTTTTAGCATCGCGTGTGCTGCCTGAATTACGAAGGTATGGGTACACGCCGCGCGCTGTTTTCGAAATCGGCGAAAACGACTACTCGGCGGCTGGTATCTCGAAGAGATTGCTCGGCAAGCTCGATTTGGCAATCAGAGCGGCGCGGGAGGAGGCAATCGATAATGTCCTGCTGTTTATCAGTTGGGAGCACAGCCACTGCATCGAAGCGATACTCAATGCCCTCAGTGTATTGCCGGTCCGGGTCCACCTTGTTCCAGATGAAAAGACCGTCAGCTACCTCAGAAGAACGTGCTGCGTCGGAGACATTTGGACAGCCGAACTCAAGCGCGCGCCGCTCGACAAGCTGGAACAGGCGCTGAAGCGAACCCTGGATATCTTCGGCGCCGGTGCTGGAATTTTGCTGCTGTCGCCTTTGATGCTTGCAACCGCCCTTTTGATCAAACTCGATTCCAGAGGGCCGGTCCTGTTCACCCAATGGCGCAGCGGCTTCAATGGTCGCTTATTTCGCATTTTCAAATTCCGCAGCATGAGCGTTCTCGAGGATGGGCCGATCGTTCGGCAGGCTACTCGCGAGGACCCCCGCTTTACGTCACTCGGTCGCTGGTTGCGTCGCGCCAACATCGACGAGCTGCCGCAGCTATTCAATGTGCTACGCGGCGAGATGTCTTTGGTTGGCCCGCGGCCCCATGCAGTCGCCCATGACAGTGAATACGAGCGCAGGATTGCTGTGTATGCCTTCCGCTATCACGTTAAGCCCGGAATCACCGGCTGGGCGCAGTTCAACGGCTATCGCGGCGAGACGCGCACTCTTGATCTGATGTCGAAACGGGTCGAGCTCGATCTTTGGTACATCAAACATTGGAGCATTTGGCTGGACTTCAAAATAATTTTTGGAACGCTGACGCGAGAGGTCTGGCGATCACGTGGCTATTGACCCCTAAGCATAGGAGATTTGGTGGGCTTACAAAAAAGATTCAAGCTTTATGGGAAGCCAGTCGCAAGTCTTATTCGGAGTGAGGGGGCAAACACGAGCGCGAGCGAAATTGCCGACAATCTGCGTAAGGTTTGGCTACACGCGTCTAGTCTGCTTTCGAGAGAGCATATCCTTTCGATCGCCGATCAAGCCGTGGTCAGCGGCACGAGCTTTGTGACCACACTCATGGTTGCCCGCTACAGCGATGCGGGCCAGTTGGGGGTATACGCAGTCGGAATTTCCGTGCTCGTTTCTTTGCTGGCGCTCCAAGATTCTACTCATCTTGCAGCCCTACACGATCCAGCGACATTCCTCAGAGTCGGCGCTTGCCGACCGCACAGGTGCCTCCCTGATACTCAGCTTTGTTTTCTCGGTAGGGAGCATATTGGCGCTGACCGTTGCGGCAACGGGATTTCTGGGGTGGGAGGCCTACTCCGGTATTGTCATGATAACCTTCGCCGTCGCCGCAGCGTTGCCCTTTGTGCTGACTCGGGAATTCGTGCGGCGGGTGGCAATCGCGCGTCTCGAATTGGGCCGCGCGGTTGCTCTGGATCTGGCCGCGAGCGTGACGCAGCTTTCGGCCCTGGCCTGGTTAGGTTTGAACGGGCGCATGTCAGCCGTCAGTGCATGTGCCGCTCTTGGCGGAGCAAGCGCAGTCGCCGCAGCCGGATCGCTATACTTCACGCGGTCGGAATTTACGCTTCGCATGCAGAGCGTGCCAGCAATCTTCAGACAAACTTGGGCGCTGGGCAAATGGCTGCTTGCCGGCCGGATAACCGTCCAGGTGCAGGGCTACATCACCTACTGGATCGCGATGACCGTAGCCGGCGCAGTAGTAACCGGCGTGTACGCCGCCTGCATGAGTATCGTGAACATCATAAACCCCATGATATTCGCCCTCAGCAATGTGATGACAGCCAAGCTCGTGCTTGCCTGGAAGGATGGTGGCGGGCCGGGCCTTTGGCGCGAAGCACTCCGAAACACTGTGCTGATCAGCGCCACGATGGCGTCGTTCACTCTGATCATCTGGTTCAGCGGCGAACAGATCATGCAGCTCCTATTTCAGGGCAGCGAGTACGCCGGGTATGGCCGGACACTCACCGTACTGGCCTTGGCAGCATTCGCGGCTGCGTTGGGCATGCCGGCCTCGTTCGGACTGGCAACAATTGAACGCCCCCGCGCGATAGTTGTCGTCGGAACGGTCGCGGCGATTCTGACCTCGGTTCTCGTCGGGCTTTTGATGATGAAATGGGATCTGCTGGGCGCGGCTTATGGATTGCTGGCAGGTAACATGGTCGGCGCCGTCGGACGCTGGGCTGCATTCTTCATTCTTGTTCCGCGTGAGTGTGGCTCGGCGCTTGTCGTCCCGGTGCTTCAAAGCTTTACGAAAGTCTCGGATGCCGACCATTGGACAATCTCGCGGATCGGCGGCGGCGAGCAAGCAGACGTGTTCATGATCGATCCGAAAGATTCACTGCCGACCTGTGGTGAATACCGCACATTCGTGACCAAACTTTACAAGCCGGGGTGCGCGTTGACCTTCGATAAAATCCACGCGCAATTCACCTCGTTATCGAACCTGCATGCGGCGCTCAATGGTCACAAGATCAATGGCTGGACGATCTTGGTGCCGCGCCCGTTGTACATTTGCAAGTCACCGCTCGCATTTATCATGACCGCAGTTCCCGGCCGCTATATCGACGCGTACGCGTCAAACGATGACGCTCTGACGTCGGAAATGTTGCACGAGGCGGCAGGCGTGTTCGCGAAGGCAATGGAGCTGTGTTGGTCGACCGGACAGAGGCACGGCGATCTAGGTTTGCGAAACGTTCTCTTCGACATTGAAGCCAAGACGATATCGCTTATTGATGCGGGGACTCGAGAGAGCTGCCGTACCTGCAGCGAGGTCGCCAAATTCCCATCGCCGGCAGCATCCGATCTGGCCCATGTGTTGTGCGAAGTCGTAAGAGACGTCACGGATCTGATCGGAAGCACGCCAGCACGGATGGGAAAGGAAGTCTTTGTTGAAAGCGTTCTGCGCGCGGTCATAGCGAAAATCGGCCCGTTGAAGGAAAAGCGGCAGCTGTTGAGCGAGATTTGGGACTGCTTGCAGGAACATCTCGCCGAATGCCTCGAGCCATCATGGTCGTTCAAGGGCGTCTCGCACGGGGTCGTGAGGAAGATCGCGCTCAACAGGGCGCGCTCGATGCTCGAACGCGTCGTATCGGATAACGACATCTGCGCTAAACACTGCAGCCACGAATTTGATCCAGCCTAGATAACGAGGAACACATGCTCCACGCCCCCGTTGTCGTCTCTGCTTCGCATCATCCCGCGCAAGCAGGCGTGCTGCCGGCCGAACTGGAATTCTATCGATCCTACGGTTGGTGTCTGCATCCTTATTTGACGGTGAGCGAGGCGATCGATCACATTCGCGAAGAGGTCGATAAGCTTGTCATGGCACCCGAGGATTGGCAGAAGTCCGAGGTCGCAACAAATATATTTCTTCTTTCATGTGGGTTGCTGAATAGCGTCGACGAGTATCTGCGCGGGCCCGCCCTGCGGCTTCCAAGCCGATTGGCGGCGACCATGCCTGCTCGCGGCGCCGCCTGCCTGGTTGAAACTATCACGGATAGACGATGGATCCGGCGCCGCGTCGTCCGGTGGCGGGAGCACTGGCTTGCCGAACTAAACGAATTTCTTTCTCTCATCGTTCGCCGACAGGCTATTGAGGCCGCGCATCTTTCCAAAGCGGCCCGCCGACTTGCGATGCTCGTGCAATCGCCGCTCCCACCCGATTTGCAGGCCGAGCGCCTCGGCTGCCCCACTCCGTTCAGCCGGCTCGATCTGGCGCACCAGGATTTCCTGGCACTGGGCGACTCCTTCGTGCGGAGATTCCCTGAGCGGACGCAACCTATCTTGGTCGTTGGGCTGCGCACTTCGGGTTCCTATTTTGCACCACTCCTGAAAGCTTTTCTTGAAACTGAAGGCTATGAGCGGGTGCAACTCGTGACTATCGAGCCGAACAAAGGAGTTGGCCGCAGGGAAAAGAGGGAGCTTGAGCGATTCGCAGCGTCCGGTTATTTGGCCCTTATCGTAGACGATCCTCCGTACACAAGCCGCACGGTGCTCGCCGCCTTGAACATCGCGGACCGAGCGGGATTTGCGCCGCCGGCTCTAAAATTTCTAGCGGCGACTCATCCGGCAAAACGTGGATGGTCCAAGTGGCTGCCGCACGACAGCGTAATCACGCTCCAGCCCGAACAATGGCATAAGAGCAAGCTATTGGACCCCAAAGCGGTAGAGGTCCGATTGACCGAGTATTTCGGCAGCCGAAATCGTGTCCGCATCTCGGTTGACGGTGCAGATGGCGGCGCGAAAGCATTTAATGCCCGCCTGCAAGGCGTAGCGTCTGATGAACGAGGCGTGCGTCTGAAGCGCGTATTCGAGGTGAAACTTGAGACACCTGAGGGCGAAAAGCAGACCAAATACGTTCTGGCGAAAAGCGTCGGTTGGGGGTGGTTGGGCTACCACGCCTTTCTGATTGGGCAGAAGCTCGCCGGATATGTACCTCCGATCCTCGGGCTACGCGATGGCATCCTGTACATGGAATGGATTCCGCAGCGCGCGTTTAGACCGGACACGAAGCGCGCCGAGCTCGTTTCGGTCTCCGCCTCGTATGTGGCCGCGAGGGCTGTTCAATTGAAGCTAAAATGCGACAAGGCGAGCAGCATAGATTTAAAGCGCTATGACAACGGCATTCGGTTGCTGGAAAAGGTGCTGAGCAGGGCCCATGGTCAGGTGCTCACGAACCTGTTGATGCGATCACGCGTCGGTCAAAAATTGCGGGAACGGCCATGCCCGTGTCCCACTCTCATAGACGGCAATATGCATCGCGATGAATGGATATCAGGACCACGCGGGCCGCTAAAGGTCGATTATGAACACCACGGCATGGGAAAGGCCGCGCTGAATCTGACTGACCCTGCTTATGACCTGGCAGATACGATCTTAAATTTGGCACTCTCACCGGAGGAAGAGTACGATTTTATAACAAAATATATCGCAGAATCCGGCGACGATACCGTGAAGCGGCGTCTATTCATGTACAAACTGCTCGCCGGCCTTTGGGCGATGAACGAGGTCCAGGAGCAACTCTTCGCTTCGCCGCGCGGCGGTGATGCACAGCGGGCCTATCATCAGCGCTTCATGAATGCCTGGAACTTCCTGACCGTACAAACCGCTTACCATTGCGGCGCGCTGTGCCAACCACGGACGGAGTTGCGCTGGCGCGCTCCGCTTATTGCGCTGGACATTGATGGTGTCATCGATCGGCGGCTGTTCGGCTTTCCTTGTACGACCGCAGCCGGCATGAAGGCGCTCTCGCTACTCAGCGCACATGAGCTGTCTGTTGCCCTGAATACTGCGCGCTCCGCTGCGGAGGTCAAGGACTACTGCAAAGCCTACTCCTTGGCTGGCGGCATCGCAGAGCACGGCAGTTATCTTTGGGACGCCGTGCGTCAGCGCGAAAAAATCCTCATCAGCGCGGAGGCAGCGCGGCAGCTGAAGGAGGTGAGAGAGTACTTGCAACTCATCCCGGGAGTGTTCCTCGACGATCGTCACCAATATTCCATTCGAGCGTTCACCTACCGGGACAAGCCACTAGGATTGATCCAGTCGCTGCTCAGCGTCGCGCGCGCATCCAGCATCGGCGATGGCGCGCTGGGCCCCATCTCAACTCAGATTGTGCACGAGCTGCTGGTCGATCTGAATCTCGATCGGTTGACTTTCCATCACACACCGATCGATACAGCCATCGTAGCCAAGGAAACCGATAAAGGAACAGGCCTTACCGCACTTCGGGACTGGGTACTGTCAGAAGATGCTGAGACGATTGCGGTCGGCGATGGCGAAGCTGATTTGGCCATGTTTCGCGTTGCCAGTCTCAGTTTCGCGCCCGCCAACGTTGCTTGCGGACGCCAGGCGCGGCTTCTCGGGTGCCAGATCGCTTCTTGTCATGATCAGCAGGGTCTCCTCGAAATTGTCCGCAAAATCTTGCATCCCGACGATGGTCACTGTCTGCGGTGTCGACAGGACGAGGTGTCCTTGCAATGCGGTGACGATCTGTTTCTTTCGCTGTTGCAGGCGGCCGACCGAAAGTGGGGCGCAAACCTGCTCACGGCGATGTTAGATCCTATCTCTTACAGATTCTTCATTCGTTCCTAGCGAGGCACTTCATTCCTATCGTGACCGTCCAATATCGGCAAACGATTTGGAACACCGCAATGCCCATGGCCCGAAAGAGCGCTGCGAAATGACGAGCACCGCGTGGGATAACAGATCCGCCGCGTCAACGGCCGAGGCCCTGCAGGAAAGAACGCTCGGCCGATGGCTGGCGCCTCTGGTAACACTTGCCGCCGTTCTCTATAATTTCGTGCTTTGCTTCGTGAACACGAAGTTGTTCGGCATCAGCCCCAGCATTGTCATCTCGGCCGAGATTGCACTGATCGGGATAGCACTCTGCCTTGTTTGCCACCGCAACAGCACATTATATGCTGTACTCCTGCTGTTGGCGGCTTATTTTTATGCCGTGATGGTCTTTCGCTCCGAATTTGACGCTAAAATCATACGCGACATTCTTATACCAATCTCATTTTTCTTCTTGGCCCGCAGTCTTGGCTCGCTTCGCTCGGCTGACAGACTGGTGACGGCCTTGATTGTCATCGCGTTCGGCGCCGCCATTTTCGAATGGCTGGCACTTGAAACCTACCTCCAATATTTCGACGTAAGCCGCTATTACATCGCGCGAGGCACCGCGACGGAGGGGGAGCATCAATACTTCCAGGGATTCTTCAATAGCACCCGCTTTGCAAATCGTACCCTGCTGCCATTTCTCGGAGATCACAGAGTATCGGGGGTGTTCCTCGAAGCGCCTTCCGTCGGCAACTTCGGCACGATCGTCTTTGCGTGGATGTTGTTGCGTGACCGCAAGCGCTCTTTCGCTTTCATTGCAAAGACAGTCGCTATCGTGGCGATTATAGTGCTGGCCGACGCGCGGTTCGGCTTGTTTTTCGGCCTTTTGACGTTGGTGCTTTTTGGTATCAGCCGCGTCATTCGCCCAACGATGCTTTTTATCGCGCCATTTTTGGCGATGATTGCGCTTGTGACTTATGCTGGCGTCGAGGGACGTGAAGCGTTTAGCAACGAGATGTCAGGACGGTTCTTGTACGCAGGGCAAATTCTTTCCGGCATCGATCTGTCGCAAATATTTGGATTGCAAGCGAGCGACATGAGCACCGGCGTGCGCTTCGCATCGGATCCGGTCAACGATTCGGCGTACACCTATGTACTTGTTAAGCTTGGAATAGTTGGCGCTGCCGCTTTATGGGGTTTGTTCGTGTACGCTCCGGTCCCGGACCTGGACGCTTGGCGCTTCAAAATCGTGGTTGCGTTTTATTATATCCTGGTGCTGACCATCGCCGCATCGGCATTTACAATAAAGACGGCCGCGCTGTTGTGGTTCCTGTACGGCACATTGAACAATCCAAATCGGAACATCTCGCACGTGGCCTAAGCTTTTGGCCGTAGACCGGACCGGCGCGCGCCAAGGTTGTTGTTCCAAGGCTCGTGCACTTATCCCTACGAGTCCGAATACCTCCAATGGCCAATAGCCATTCGAGTTAAAGGCCACGCTTAAAATCTTTTTATTCGGCCAAAGTTGAACAGTATTCTTTGTCGCGGAATGCTTTGATCATCTGCGTCTCAATTTGTCGCACGGGTGCATTTAGTGTCAGTTGAAGGTGTCGATCGAAAATCCTCCATCCTTTCTGTCGGTTCTGCGGTGGTAGGCGCTGTTCGTCTGACCAGGGTCCGCCGCTCCGCAAACGAACATAATCGACGTCGATTGCCACAACGAGGACGACGAGGATCGCGATCTCAATGAGGCGCTCATGAATTTACGACTGAAGCCTCTGGCAAAAGGCGCCATCGGCACTCTGCACCGACTGGCGCTTCGCGCCGGGGTCGTTGTCCTGCCAAACCATTACTACACGCCGGTCGCAGACGTTCACGAACTTCGAAAAATGCAAAGATTTTGGGCCAAGCGATCGTCGATGATTGGCGTCGACATGGATGTCGTTGCGCAGGGCAATAACTTGCGGGATATGGTCAAGCCGTACGAGCAGGAGTACCGCGGCAACTCCGCGTATAAGGAAGCCGCCTCGAACGGCTTTGGCCCCGGATTTGGTTACATTGAGGCGCAATGCCTGCATGGAGTCATTCGTGCACTCAAACCCGGTAGAATTTGCGAAATCGGCTCTGGCGTTTCAACATTTTGCGCGCTCCGCGCGCTGGCGCTTAACGAAAAGGAAGGGCATCACGCGAGGATGACGTGTATCGAACCCAATCCGAGTAATTTTCTGCGCGAAATCCGGAGTCAAAAGATTGATCTTATCGAAGCACCGGTACAGGCCCTTGATCCCGAATTTTTTTGCAGCCTGAACGCAGGTGACCTTCTTTTCATCGATTCTACGCACGCCATCAAACCCGGCGGAGACGTCATTTACCTGTATCTCGAAGTTATCCCGCGGCTAAAGGCCGGCGTTATCGTGCATATCCACGACATTTATCTTCCATATCTTTATCAGCGCGATCTGCTGCATCTGCGGAGTCTTTTCCAATGGTCTGAAACGGCCCTGCTGCTCGCTCTCCTCACATACAACAACCGCTTAAGCGTGCTTTTTTGTCTAAGCCTGCTGCACTATGACACTCCGGAATTGTTGGCCAGCGTTTTCCCCGAACACATGCCTCAGCCCGCAAAAAACGGTCTGTGCGAGTCAACGGCGGCAGGATATTTCCCATCGTCGATCTACCTGCGAACAAGCTGAGTGCAGCGCCTGGTCGCGTGATGTGTGGGTTTGTCGGCGTTCGACGAATTTCGGAATTTCCATATACCATTTGCACAGCGCCGTCCCCTATGTGTGACAAGCGCGGACGTCGGCGGATCTTTGGCAACGTCGGCGCTTCGGGCAGCAGGATTGGGAACCGCCGGACATGCGGCGTGGTGGGACTTGGGCGTGGTGGGACTTGGGCGTGGTGGGACTTGCAGGAAGGATACTACGGCGACAGCATTCCATAATCCTTCGCCAGCACAGCCATGATCGGCGCGTCGACCCCATTCTTCGGTTCCGTCGAAAGCGCATAGTTCCCCCACCAGGGCCCGCCTGCCCAATAGGTCCACGGGATCTTTTCCCGTGCCAAATATACGAGCAGCCGTTGTGCCAGCTCGAGCCAACGCGCATCGTTATTGGGAACGCCGAATTCAGTGATGATCACCTTGAGCTGATGCTGCTTTGACCATTCGACAAAAGGGCGTACCCATTCGACGCCGCGATCCGGCGAGGCGCCATTGAGCGCATAGCCGACCTTGTAAGTTCCGGTGTGATCGATATCAAAATATTGATGTGCCTCATACATGATCCGGCCGGCAGGGTCGTCGAGCAGAAAGTCATCGTTGTACCGCCGCCATTTGCTGGCTTCGCTCCACTGATCGCCGGGAGCCAGCACCAGCCGCGTGCGATCTGCCTTTCGGATCGCATCGAGTCCAGCTTGCGCGGTTTGCTTCCACATGCCGTTGGAATCATGCGGCTCGTTCATCAGACTGAGCGCATATACCGCATCATTGCCGGCGAATGCGGCCGCCACCTTATACGAGAAATCGGCAAATGCATCGATCGGCACGCCGGGTGTGCCAATGAGCGTCTCGTTGCCGCCGAGACGATAGCGGCCGAAATTGTGCGGTGACAGGATGACCCGAATGTCACGCGCTCGCGCGGCCGCAAGAAAATTGTTGATGCGGCCGAGTTCGGCACTGTCGAGTTCTCCGAAGAGCGAATGCTGGAGCCGCTCCCAGAGGTACGGCAAGCGCGCCACTGCAAAGCCCTTGCTCGCGTAGTAATCGAGATCCTCCGATGACGGATAGATATAATCCTTCCCGTAGACGCCGGGCTTGCGTTCGTCGTTGAGCGCGGCGCTCGAAAGATTGATGCCGCGCGCAAAAATCGCGCCGCTCGAGGCCGATACAGGCTCCGCCCAGGCGTGTCCACAACTCAGAAACAACGCCAGCGCGCCAACGATGGAGAACGTGCGAGGAGCGTCGCCTGAGCGCCACCTCGTCATGGCAACGCGATCGAGCCAGAGCTTCTGGCCTCAGCTGCAACTTCGAGCTTCGACGAATAGCCGATTACCGGAAGCGCCTGCCGAATCGAGAGGCACTGGATGCCCTGCGCTCGAACCGCCTCGATCGTGGCGCGCAGCAGCGCCGGCGAACATCCCATGTGAGTCGGCCGCTGCGCGACATCATGGACGTAAAAGATCACCCAGCCGTTGCTTGCGTGGGCTTGGCGCAGAACGCGAAGCAGTTTTTCCCGCGTCAGTGTGCGATTGTAAAGTTCAATCACCTTGAGCAAACCGAGATCGATAAGGCCGGAATTTACACCTTCGAAGATTCCCCGGCAGGTATCGAAACGTTTCTGTAATTGAAGCTTACGCGGCAGCGATACGCAGCCGAACGGGTAGCAGAAGTTCGTCAGCTCAGTGCCGGGGCACAACTCACGCATGGTAGCCAGGTTTCTCCGACACTCCTCCTCCGTCTCATTCGCATCCAGGTCGTCGACTGCGTGGTGCGAGAATGTGTGGCAACCGATCTCGTGGCCGCGGCTGTAGAGGTCGCGAACCTGATCGCGCCCGATTACGCGCCAATAGGTATCCCTTGCACCACAGATGCCGGCAGCAATGTAGAACGTTCCTCGGATGCCGTAGTCATCCAGGACCGCGGCGCCATTCGCATAGGCCGAATCGGGGACGTCATCAAAGGTAAAGCTCGCAAGCGGAGCGCCGTTCTGCATGAAAAACGGCTTGGTGAGAAGATGCCTGGCGATTCGCCTTCTAATGCGCGGGAGCAATGGCAACATGTGGCCTCACGACATGCCGGCGACGACGAGCGAACCCGTCGGGCCGGCCGGTTTGAGTTCGAGATCAGCAACAATCTGAAGGAAACGCGCTGCGGCACGTTCGGCTGTGTATTCGAGGCCGCGCCGCATCAGAGCACGTCGATCGGGCACGTGATCCAGCGCCGCGACTATCGCCGCGGCCATCGCGGCATGATCGCCGACAGGTGTCAGCGTTCCGTAGCGGCCACCCTCCAAGATCTCTCGCGGGCCGTAAGGGCAATCAGTGCAGACAACGGGGGTCCCGCTGGCCAGCGCCTCGATGATGACATTACCAAAACCTTCGTAGATCGAGGACAAGACTACGACACGCGCCCGCCTCATCCAGACGAACGGATCGGAGACGTAGCCGGTGAAAAACGTCCGGCTCGCGAGGCCGTTGCTACGCGCGAACGCTTCAAGTGCGCCGCGGTCCGGGCCCTCCCCGACCAGCACGAGACGCCAGCGCCGATCGGCTGGCAAGAGGGCCAGCGCGCGCAACAGCGTGTGATGATCCTTCTCCGCCGACAGCCGTCCGACGCAAACGATAAGATCGCTATCGCGGCCGCTATCACCATCCCACCGCGCGATCCAATTCACGATCGCCGGCGGCAGCACGGCGTTAGTGCGCATGACGGCAATCATCGAATCGGGAACCGAAAAACCCCGCGCGAGGTCGCAGCGTGCTCCATCTGTCAGCGTAACGATGCGATCGGCCTGCCGATAGAGGAAGCGAAGGACTCGATAAGCGATCCGATTCGACCGGGACGGGTCGTGATGCGCCATGGACGGGACGGCGCCCTCCCGTATGACGAGCTTCGGACGCCGGCTGCGCGGAAGCGTTCGCACAGCGAGCAGCGTGATGAGATTCAGGCTCGGTACGCCCGAGCTGACGACAACGTCCGGCGCCAGCGAGCGTATCGCCTGGCGCAGCGCAGCGATCGCATAACGGATTCGACGTTCGGAAATAACGACTATGCGAATGGCGGGATCAACAAAAGACCGCAACGGGCCGCCGTCCCGCAGAACCAGAATTGTAACGCGTGTTCCTTTTGCAGCGAGCGCGTTGCAAAGAAATACCGTGTCTCGCTCGGGACCGCCCCCTTCGAACGCAAGCGTGACCACCGCGAAATGACACGAAAAATTTTCTAGTCGCAACGACATGGGGCAGAACGAACCTCAAGCAAGAACAAAACGCTGAATCAATAAAGCTCCTTTCATCCATACGATCAAGCAACCGGATTTCATACTGAAGGATTACTACTAACGGAAGTTCCTCTTATCCAATTGACCTGATCGGATTTTCTCGCGATGAAATATGGAAATTAGACTCCGCCTATCGAAGAAAAATTGGAGCCCCAAGTGACGGTCCAACTCGAGCTGCAGTGAACTGGACATTCACTCGGTGCACCGTTGTTGCCGCCGGACAGGCGAGAGTCTGGCATGAAGAAGCCGATAAGATGTTGCGCACATGGCTCGCTCCATCGATCTTTTTCGCCTTCCTCGGCGGGCATACGCTCTCGCAGAGCCTGATCCCAGCGGGAGGCATTTCTGCGAAAACAAATGAACTCGTCGGACGCCACATCGGGCCACACGGGAAGCCCTGTCTCGCGCTCGACTCCTATGCAAAATCGCAGGCCGTCAACAAAGACATCTATGAGCACTGGATTAGAGCTAGCAACAGCTGCGGGCAAACGATCAAGCTACGTGTCTGCTATCGTAAAAGCGACGACTGTATTGTGATGAATGTGCCGCCTTGGGAGAGCAAAAATTCCGTGCTCGGCATCTATCCAATTCAGAAAGAGTTCCAATATGACGCCAAGGAACAATTTTAGGGTCGCCGGCGCCGGCTGCCGCGGTAAGCGGTAATCTGTTTGGGACTAGTGGATACGGCTGTCGATGCGCCATGCCCGGCGATTTGCAAGGAAAGGGTAATTTCTGTCACTCAACTTGCTCAAAAATGAGAAAGCTTATCGTCGCGAACTAGAGAGCCTTGCTCACTTTATTCTAGCCCGACCTGCACTTTCTGTCCTTTGTTAGGTTGACCCTCCGCCGATAATACCCCCTTTCGGAGAGCGCCAACCGACGTAGGCTCCAGGCTAGGCCCAGATTAGATCGTGCTTTTGAATCGGAAGAGAACCGATACGCTTTCCGGTCGCAGCAAAGATCGCGTTGCAGAGCGCAGATCATGGTGTCGTCAGCGACGACCACGAAAGCGGTATTCTCCAGAAACAGGAACAGCCGGATTGCTTTCAGCGTGGCGATAGTCGTCGGCGGGCGGCAGCGCTTGAGCAACTCTGTGCTCTTGTCGACCGCGGCCTTGCGGCGGTGTGCCTCCTTCTCAAGGGTCCTGGCGATGACCTCCATGAGAGCTGCACGGACGTCGTCATGGCCTTGGTATAGCCAGGCGTTAAATTCGAAGCCGCATACTGTGCAGAGAACCGAGATAGCTCATTTTTGTGACGGCTATCACAGTTAGGCCATCGTTGATTTGCAAGCCTGAGTTTGAAGGGTGGTGAATGACGTGAGCCTACGGGGAAAAATAAGGTTGAAATATCGACGACCTACGCTGCAGCGAGTTCGCAAGCGTAAAGCTGCGCGCGTTTCTGGGGTGTGCATTGAAGCACTTGTGGCTTGCCCAGGTTGTAACAACCAGATGCGCTTAACTGATTCATCGACATTCAAATGCGAGCACTGCACACGGGAGCTCACCGCCGCGGCCGCGTTGATGAGTTTAAAAGCGTCTTATGCAAACTAAAAGGACGAGGTAATACGCGACCAGTGTCTGTGAAAAGTGAAACACCCCACTTTATACTCCGGCTTCGCGTTGCCATGTGAGAGCGCCCCCGCAACATCCGACCGCCGAAATTGGCGTATTGCTGCGATGGGGCAACAACGTGAAGCTTGTCGCTCTCAATCCGCGAAACTTGTTCGGTCCCAATCCAACTTTTATCCCAAGCCACATCGACGTTGATGATGATTTGGCGTTCTCGCGTTCGCATCATTCCTAAGTATGCGATCATCGATTTAAACGTCGACGCTCGCCCATCGTCGGTTGACGGCGCCTTTCGGCCTTCCGCCGTTTGAACAAACGATCCAGCGGATTCCGGTGATGACAGGCCGACCATTTGGCCTGTCGCCCCACAGGTGCATCCGTTCGCTGGTTTCGCCATGTTCAATGGACGCGGAGAGAAGTTTCCAGCTTCCAATCAAATCCTTTGGCATCGCCTCTCCCATGAGGGTGAGCCGATCGTATAGCGCGTGGATCGAGCGCGCCTTACGAAGCGGGCGGTCTTATTTTCTTGGGAAGCCTGAGATGTTTTTCTTAGCGCGCGTTGGGCATGGATGCGATTTCCGGCTTCCACTCACGCGCCAGCCTCTGTGCTTCTGCGATCTGCGCTGGACTCATTTGCTTTTCGACCCGATCTCTACTTTCTATGGCGTATTGCCGCGCGCCTTGAGAGGCCACCAAGTCGAACCACATGTGTGCGAGAACATAATCCTGCGGAACCCCGTTACCGAGCTCGTACATCCCTCCGAGGTGGAACTGCGCGTCGAGGTTGCCTTGATCCGCCGCTTTACGAAACCACTTCGCGGCCTCGGCGGAGTCTTGCCCCACTCCCACACCACCGAGGTATGCAAAACCGAGAGCGTCCTGCGCGTGGATCTTGCCTTGTTCCGCGGCGAGGCGATACAGCCTTATTGCTTCAGCGCGATTTTGGGGGACGCCTTCGCCGACGTAGTTCATAACGGCTAGAAGGTCCTGTGCGTCGGGACTGCCTTGGTCCACCAGCGGATGCAATATCCTGAGCGCGTTTTCATAGTCACGATGTAGATAGGCGGCATAGGCATTATTGAAGGGCTCGGCGACAGCGGCACCTGTCAAAGTCACAAATATCGGATACGCCACCCACATTGCGCGAAGCAGCTTTGCACATTGGCGCAATGTTCGCCTCGACCAAACCTCGGTATCTGCAAAGTCGCACATCGGTTGCCAGTTCAAGCGGTTAGACCAGTTTATTGAGTGGAGAGCAGTATGCAAAGCGCCGATACGATAGTTTGGTGTGCTCGCCAACCGCTTGTATGTGGCCATTGCTTGACTAAACGGAGAAAGCGTACAGCCGGCCTTGTCGGTCGCAAGAGTGCCCGGATGCTCAAGCTATTGCACGGTTCGGAGGAATCCGCGGTTCATGAAACGTCGCCGTTCTTGGCCACATCAAAGTCGCGAAATCAACTTGCGTCGGGAAAAAACAATCTCCCGGAATCTGGGAATAAGCAGCTAACTAGCTAAAATTACAACAAAATTTCAATCGGGAATCCGAACGCGACCTCCATCGGAGATCGTTGGCGTCGGTAAAAGACGGAACGTGCGTTCCCTCAATGCAGATGGGCGACGCTAGCCACCATCTGGTGGAACTGTGAAGCGGCCGCTTGACCGTCGTCGTGGGCGAGATCGTAAAAAACTTCGACGGGAGTTATGGGCGGCGACGGCGGTGTTAAATGCTGGGCTAGAACGTTGGCGTTACCGGAATCGATTAGCTCCACTGCGGGATTGTGTACTGTCGCGTCACCGACGGTCGCGTTGAACATGAATTTGTCATCGCCAATCCCGGCAAGGGGCGTTGCGGCTGATGAGGATTCTGTTGCGACATTAGATGCGGATTCGGTACTACCCGAAAACCGGATCTGATCGTTGTGCAGGGTCATCCCATGATCATTCTGGGTACTTGCACTACTCGCGGTCCCTGCCGTGGTCAGGCTAGCCGATGAGTCTCCGATCGTTGTGCCGGTCGATGAATTCTGGGTAGATCCAGCTACAGGTGGATCATAGATGTAGGTGTTGTCACCAATGTTTTCGATTGTGAAAGACGCGCCGAAGTCAGCGAACGTCAGCGTGACAGCATGGCCGCTCGAATCGAGCAGCGTCAAAATCTCGTTGCCACCGGAAGTCTGCACGGAGCTGCTCGATTCCGCAAAGCCAGCCAATTCGACCACATCCGAATGCGCCGCGTCCGCTGCAGTCCCCGTAAATCCGGCAATTGTTCCTGAAAAACCTGAAGCGTCATGGAGTACCAGATCACCATAGAGTGGCGTGCCGGTTCCATTATCGAAGATTACATTGGCACTGGTCGGTGCAGCGAAATCCAGCGTGCCGCCTGCGATGACTGCGCTACCGCCGTTCACAGGATCGTCTATTAAAAGTGCGCCGCCATTCGTTGCTTCAAGGAGCCCGTGATTGCTGATGGCGTTACCCGTATCGATAGTGAGTTCGCCGCCAGGACCATTGGCTTCGATCGTGCCCTGCGCCTGGTTGACCAGTGTCAACATGCCGTCGCCGATGCCAATCTGACCGGAGCCGGAGATGGTGTTGTCGACGTTCGTCAGAGTGCTTTGTGAGGACGTACCAAGAATTATGTCTTGGCTGCCCGATAAAATCAGATGGCCGCCGCCCTCAAGTGTGATTCCGTCGCCCATCACCTGAAGGTAGGTCTGGTTTCCGCTGGAATTCAGCGAGATCGTACCGGAATTTTCGATAATGCCGCTCAGTGGCAGTATGGCGGCGTCGCTCACCGCCATGGTGCCAGCGTTGTCGAGGACGGGCATCTGATTAAACACGAAGTCACTTGCGGTGAGCGATGCCGCATCGACGCCATGCAGCGTGATCGTCTCTCCATTGCCGAGGGTAATTACAGCGTTACCGCTGCCGTCGGTCGTCGTGCTTGCCTGGATATCGGCAAAGCCCGCAACGCTGGCAAAACCCATCAAATCGATCTTATCGGTCGCAACGCTGAAATTGTAGATCGTGTCGTTGCCAATCTGTTGGGTGAAGACGAATTCATCGTTTGCGCCTGCGCCGGTCAGCGTGTCATTGCTGGCGAGAGCAAAAATCGGTGTACCCGGTGCATACGCCTCAACATTGTCGGATATTGATACGCTTGCGGTGCTGCCGTCCGCGTTGGTCCAGCTCTCAGATACGCCGAGCACGATGGCGCCGGCGTAAGCGGCAGCCGTCATCACCGTCAGCGTGCTGAGGTCGTTCGTCTCTACCGTCCACGTGCCGTTGCCCAGATTGGTCCCTTGGTTGAGGCTCCAATCCGACGGAACTCCTGTGACAGTTAACGCGATTGGACCCGTAGCCAGACCGCCTGATGGATCCGTGAGCGCCAAATTAATAGGTGCGCCGGCAACGCCGGCTGGAGTGTGCGTTGTGGTGATTGTGACGGTTGGCGTGTTACCAATAAACGTGCCGTCATTGGCCTGAACGTCCACAATTCGCGGAGTGCTGCCGCGGCTGCCCATTTTTTGATCGGTATATTGGACACCCTGGAGGATTGCCTGGTAGTCCGCCACACTTGCAATGCCGGTGATCAGTAACGTTTCCGCCGAATTGCCCTTGGCGGTGAATGTCACCACCAATCCATCGGCGGTGGCGAGGGCGATTGCGGCAGCATCCAGCGGATAAATCGCCTCTTTAAAATTGGTGCCGCCAAACGTACTGTCCTCACTGTTGTCCTGGGGATTGGTCAGGGTAATCGTCATCGACGCCAGGGTCGATGAGTTTGCGTCGGTGATTATGGCTGACGGCGCGATCTGAACCGGCAAGACGGAGCCGCCGTCGTTTAATGTGTTGTTATCGCCGCTTCCCGAGCCATTCAGATCGATTATTGGCCCCCTTATTTGACTGAGAACCAATTCATCACCACCCGGCACGCCGTCGCTGACAATGGCAAAATAGTCATTGGCAAGCGAGCCTGTGCCGGCGATGGAGTAAGTCAGCGCAGGATTGTTATTCACAACAAGGGTCGAGCCGTTGATGACCGCGCTGGTGACCGTGACCGTTGGCAGGTCAATCACGTCGCCAACCACAAGACCGTCGATGGCTCCTTTGAAATTCGTTGGCTGCATCAGCCTCAATGTGCCGACGTTGCCAGCGAAGGTAACAGCCTGCGTGTCGGTCGCAGCATTGAGCTTTAAGACGGCACCAGCAGCGTCGATAACATCCATACCACTGCCAGTAATGGATGCGACACTGATTGTGGTGTTGCCCGTGACATAAATAGTGCCGGCATTGCTGACGGCGGAGCCGCTGCCGCCGGTTATCGTGTCAGTTCCGGCCAGCGTCAGCGTGCCGCTGATGTTGATCGTGCCGTTATCTGTAAATGCGGTGCCGGTCGCTGTGTTGGTCCCGGCAAACGTCACCGTGCCAGTGCTGTTGATGATGACGGTGCCGCCACTGATCGAACTCGTGTCATCAAACGTCAGCGAAGCCGATTTATCAACGGTGATCGTATCAGTGCTCGCGTCATTGCCAAGCGTAGTGTTATTGCTCAGCGTCAGCGCGCCCGCCGCCGTAATGGCGCCGTCATTAGTCACCGTCTCGTCGGACAGTGTATTCGTACCGTTGGCGTTGACATTTCCGCTGTTATCCAGCGTGCCGCTGCTCAACCCGCCGGTACCGTTAAGGTTGAGCGTACCGGCGCTGTCCGTCGTGACAGTGCCGGCAGTGATCAGGCCATTGTCGATTTGAATGGTAGCGCCAAATGCTTCCAGCAGCCCCGAGTTGTTGACGTTGTCCTGAATGTCCAGGGTGCCGCCAGCGGTCGCCTCCAGCAGCCCGGCATTGGCAATGGCATTGCCGGTCTCGATGGTCAGGGTCTTGTCATTGGCATCGATGATGCCGGCGGTCTCGTTCTTGAGCGTCAGATCGGCATTGTTGTTGCCGATGGTGCCATCGCCGGTGATGACGTTGTTGACGTTGTCGAGGGTCTCGCCGGCGGTGGTGGCGACGATCTGACTGCCGGCGCCAAGCGACACCGCGCCTTTGGCGGTGCTGCCGTTGAGCGTCAGCGTCTTGCCGGGACCGCCGACATTGACCAGCAGCGTGTCGCCGGAGCCGGCGAGCAGGATGCCGTTCGTGCCGGCAATGCCAGCCGCAGCGCCGACCCAGCCGATGGTCGAACCGGTGATGTCGAGCGTACTGCCGCCGCTGGCTTCCAGCAGCCCCGAGTTGTTGACGTTGTCCTGAATGTCCAGGGTGCCGCCAGCGGTCGCCTCCAGCAGCCCGGCATTGGCAATGGCATTGCCGGTCTCGATGGTCAGGGTCTTGTCATTGGCATCGATGATGCCGGCGGTCTCGTTCTTGAGCGTCAGATCGGCATTGTTGTTGCCGATGGTGCCATCGCCGGTGATGACGTTGTTGACGTTGTCGAGGGTCTCGCCGGCGGTGGTGGCGACGATCTGACTGCCGGCGCCAAGCGACACCGCGCCTTTGGCGGTGCTGCCGTTGAGCGTCAGCGTCTTGCCGGGACCGCCGACATTGACCAGCAGCGTGTCGCCGGAGCCGGCGAGCAGGATGCCGTTCGTGCCGGCAATGCCAGCCGCAGCGCCGACCCAGCCGATGGTCGAACCGGTGATGTCGAGCGTACTGCCGCCGCTGGCTTCCAGCAGCCCCGAGTTGTTGACGTTGTCCTGAATGTCCAGGGTGCCGCCAGCGGTCGCCTCCAGCAGCCCGGCATTGGCAATGGCATTGCCGGTCTCGATGGTCAGGGTCTTGTCATTGGCATCGATGATGCCGGCGGTCTCGTTCTTGAGCGTCAGATCGGCATTGTTGTTGCCGATGGTGCCATCGCCGGTGATGACGTTGTTGACGTTGTCGAGGGTCTCGCCGGCGGTGGTGGCGACGATCTGACTGCCGGCGCCAAGCGACACCGCGCCTTTGGCGGTGCTGCCGTTGAGCGTCAGCGTCTTGCCGGGACCGCCGACATTGACCAGCAGCGTGTCGCCGGAGCCGGCGAGCAGGATGCCGTTCGTGCCGGCAATGCCAGCCGCAGCGCCGACCCAGCCGATGGTCGAACCGGTGATGTCGAGCGTACTGCCGCCGCTGGCTTCCAGCAGCCCCGAGTTGTTGACGTTGTCCTGAATGTCCAGGGTGCCGCCAGCGGTCGCCTCCAGCAGCCCGGCATTGGCAATGGCATTGCCGGTCTCGATGGTCAGGGTCTTGTCATTGGCATCGATGATGCCGGCGGTCTCGTTCTTGAGCGTCAGATCGGCATTGTTGTTGCCGATGGTGCCATCGCCGGTGATGACGTTGTTGACGTTGTCGAGGGTCTCGCCGGCGGTGGTGGCGACGATCTGACTGCCGGCGCCAAGCGACACCGCGCCTTTGGCGGTGCTGCCGTTGAGCGTCAGCGTCTTGCCGGGACCGCCGACATTGACCAGCAGCGTGTCGCCGGAGCCGGCGAGCAGGATGCCGTTCGTGCCGGCAATGCCAGCCGCAGCGCCGACCCAGCCGATGGTCGAACCGGTGATGTCGAGCGTACTGCCGCCGCTGGCTTCCAGCAGCCCCGAGTTGTTGACGTTGTCCTGAATGTCCAGGGTGCCGCCAGCGGTCGCCTCCAGCAGCCCGGCATTGGCAATGGCATTGCCGGTCTCGATGGTCAGGGTCTTGTCATTGGCATCGATGATGCCGGCGGTCTCGTTCTTGAGCGTCAGATCGGCATTGTTGTTGCCGATGGTGCCATCGCCGGTGATGACGTTGTTGACGTTGTCGAGGGTCTCGCCGGCGGTGGTGGCGACGATCTGACTGCCGGCGCCAAGCGACACCGCGCCTTTGGCGGTGCTGCCGTTGAGCGTCAGCGTCTTGCCGGGACCGCCGACATTGACCAGCAGCGTGTCGCCGGAGCCGGCGAGCAGGATGCCGTTCGTGCCGGCAATGCCAGCCGCAGCGCCGACCCAGCCGATGGTCGAACCGGTGATGTCGAGCGTACTGCCGCCGCTGGCTTCCAGCAGCCCCGAGTTGTTGACGTTGTCCTGAATGTCCAGGGTGCCGCCAGCGGTCGCCTCCAGCAGCCCGGCATTGGCAATGGCATTGCCGGTCTCGATGGTCAGGGTCTTGTCATTGGCATCGATGATGCCGGCGGTCTCGTTCTTGAGCGTCAGATCGGCATTGTTGTTGCCGATGGTGCCATCGCCGGTGATGACGTTGTTGACGTTGTCGAGGGTCTCGCCGGCGGTGGTGGCGACGATCTGACTGCCGGCGCCAAGCGACACCGCGCCTTTGGCGGTGCTGCCGTTGAGCGTCAGCGTCTTGCCGGGACCGCCGACATTGACCAGCAGCGTGTCGCCGGAGCCGGCGAGCAGGATGCCGTTCGTGCCGGCAATGCCAGCCGCAGCGCCGACCCAGCCGATGGTCGAACCGGTGATGTCGAGCGTACTGCCGCCGCTGGCTTCCAGCAGCCCCGAGTTGTTGACGTTGTCCTGAATGTCCAGGGTGCCGCCAGCGGTCGCCTCCAGCAGCCCGGCATTGGCAATGGCATTGCCGGTCTCGATGGTCAGGGTCTTGTCATTGGCATCGATGATGCCGGCGGTCTCGTTCTTGAGCGTCAGATCGGCATTGTTGTTGCCGATGGTGCCATCGCCGGTGATGACGTTGTTGACGTTGTCGAGGGTCTCGCCGGCGGTGGTGGCGACGATCTGACTGCCGGCGCCAAGCGACACCGCGCCTTTGGCGGTGCTGCCGTTGAGCGTCAGCGTCTTGCCGGGACCGCCGACATTGACCAGCAGCGTGTCGCCGGAGCCGGCGAGCAGGATGCCGTTCGTGCCGGCAATGCCAGCCGCAGCGCCGACCCAGCCGATGGTCGAACCGGTGATGTCGAGCGTACTGCCGCCGCTGGCTTCCAGCAGCCCCGAGTTGTTGACGTTGTCCTGAATGTCCAGGGTGCCGCCAGCGGTCGCCTCCAGCAGCCCGGCATTGGCAATGGCATTGCCGGTCTCGATGGTCAGGGTCTTGTCATTGGCATCGATGATGCCGGCGGTCTCGTTCTTGAGCGTCAGATCGGCATTGTTGTTGCCGATGGTGCCATCGCCGGTGATGACGTTGTTGACGTTGTCGAGGGTCTCGCCGGCGGTGGTGGCGACGATCTGACTGCCGGCGCCAAGCGACACCGCGCCTTTGGCGGTGCTGCCGTTGAGCGTCAGCGTCTTGCCGGGACCGCCGACATTGACCAGCAGCGTGTCGCCGGAGCCGGCGAGCAGGATGCCGTTCGTGCCGGCAATGCCAGCCGCAGCGCCGACCCAGCCGATGGTCGAACCGGTGATGTCGAGCGTACTGCCGCCGCTGGCTTCCAGCAGCCCCGAGTTGTTGACGTTGTCCTGAATGTCCAGGGTGCCGCCAGCGGTCGCCTCCAGCAGCCCGGCATTGGCAATGGCATTGCCGGTCTCGATGGTCAGGGTCTTGTCATTGGCATCGATGATGCCGGCGGTCTCGTTCTTGAGCGTCAGATCGGCATTGTTGTTGCCGATGGTGCCATCGCCGGTGATGACGTTGTTGACGTTGTCGAGGGTCTCGCCGGCGGTGGTGGCGACGATCTGACTGCCGGCGCCAAGCGACACCGCGCCTTTGGCGGTGCTGCCGTTGAGCGTCAGCGTCTTGCCGGGACCGCCGACATTGACCAGCAGCGTGTCGCCGGAGCCGGCGAGCAGGATGCCGTTCGTGCCGGCAATGCCAGCCGCAGCGCCGACCCAGCCGATGGTCGAACCGGTGATGTCGAGCGTACTGCCGCCGCTGGCTTCCAGCAGCCCCGAGTTGTTGACGTTGTCCTGAATGTCCAGGGTGCCGCCAGCGGTCGCCTCCAGCAGCCCGGCATTGGCAATGGCATTGCCGGTGCTGAGCGCCAATAGCCCGGTCGCATCGATGGTGGCGCCGTTATCATTGACCAGCGTCAGGTTGCTGATCGTGCCGGTGCCGGAGATAACGTTGTTAGAGTTCTCCAGCTCGTCGGTCTTCGCCGCCCCGGTGATCAGCGCAGTACCGGCCAGCGTGACCGTGCCGGTCCCGTCGCCATTGAGCGTCAGATGCGCATTATCGACCAACAGCTTCGAGCTGGTGTCGATCTGTATCGTGCCGCCGCTATTGGCGACCGTCGTACTCTTGATATCAAGCTCGCCGAGGCTGGTGGCCAGCAACGTCCCGATGTTGAACAGCGTGTCGTCGAGTTGAAGAATGCCGCCGTTGGTCGCCTCCATCAGCCCGGAATTGCCGACGACGTTTCCAGTACCAATGATGAGAAGTCCTAGATCGCCGGTCTGCAGCGGCGTCGCGTCGATGGTGCCGGTCTTTTGATTGACCAGCGTGAGGGCACCATCACCGCTATGTCCGATCGTGCCGGTACCCTCGATGGTGTCGCTTATATTGATGAGCGTCGCAGCGGTGAGAGGGACGCCGCTGATCACATTAGCAGCAGCCAAGCCGAGCATATCGATCTTGCCGCCACCGGATAGCGTCACCGTGCCATTGATGGCGAGCGTTGGATCATCTAACTCTAGCGTCCCGGCGCCGCTGATCCCTTTCTGGACGGTGAGTACAGCGCCACCCTCGACATCGAGGATGACACCGGGCCCGAGAACCAGGCCGCCGACGCTTGCTGATTGGTCGAGGATGACCGTAAATGGCAAGGGAAGCGGGGGCGTAGCGGTTGGCACGAAAATTTCGACAAGGTCCGTCGCATTTGGAACTGCGCCGATGTTCCAGTCCGATCCCATTTGGAAGGATTCGCCGCTCAGAGGCGAAATCCATACAACGATTGTCGTCGTCGGCGGCGGCACGAGCGGCGGCTCGACGAACAGGGATGTGTCAACAAGCTGGGACGATCCGTTATTGGAAGTTGGCGTGAAGCCGGTATTGAAGGCCGCTTGGTAAGGCGGTGTATTCAGATTATTCAGCCCTAGAATGCTGTTCGGATCCGAGCTGCCCGACGTGCCAGTAGATTGAATATCAGCATGCTGCCACTTCTGAAGATCCGGGTCTTGCAATCCCTGCAAATAAGTTTCGTATGCTGTTCGATAGTCGTGCTGTGATCGCGTCAATTCATCTGGAGTAAGCGAGACTTCTTGTACGCTTATGCCAGGTCCATCGTGCCGCAGAATTGTTTTTCGCGCGGGGTCATCGACAGTAAGAACTTCCGGACGATCCCCCTTGGTGACGATCTCAAAGACCCCGTGCTTGAGATCTTTGTAATCGATCTTCTCGTCATCCAATAATGCGATGTCGGCGCTAGCGGCCTTCAATTCGCGAACGAGCAAAACCGTAAAGATACCCAGCGACAGGCTTCCCATGCCCGCCGCTGCCGCAGTGCTTCGAATTTGGCCCAGAGGAGTATCGATTAACAGACGTCCGCGGCTTGCGACTTTACCGGCGATAAAACCGAACACTCCCTTTACGACACGGAGCAACGCCGAATTAGACGATTTTTTTCCACCGCAAATGAATTGGTCCAGCACCACACACGTGTCGGGCTGAAGATGAAAGGTCGTACCATCGACAAACGCAATGGCGATTAGCCCGTCACTCCCGGTCTCGATTACGTCGCCTTCGTAAACCGGACAGCCAACAGCGAGTTCAGCAATAACGGTGCGGCCTCGCAGGATGGTGGTCAAACCATCCACGGTTTGCAATTTGCCAATGGCAGGCGCGCTCACCGCTTCTCGAATGGGAGCGGTGCAATGAACATGACCGTCCTCTGCAGCTGGAGCACTGCGGGACATATTACGTCTCCCAAATCCGGCGCCAGTTGGCCCTTAACGGCGCGCTACTTCCGAATTTGCCGTCGTTTATGGTTCGTTATTGTAGGGTCGGTGCCCGTCCGGCCGAATTCATAACACTTTAACACTAAATTCTAGAGATTTGTCGAACTATCAGTGGGGTCAAGGTTACCACCGGTGGACTTTTGGCCTTGCTGAATACAACGAGTTCGCGGAGCCTCGCGGCTTTGGCGATTACTGGATTACCATTAACGAGGGGCCGGCAAGGGGGCCTTGAGATTCATCCCGGCGAATTGCCTAAAAACGTTGATCTTACGAGAGAAGACGAGTATTTACCGTCATTGGACGTTTTTTGTCCTTGCATTGAGGACGCCATGAACGCTCGCTCCCTTCGAATATTGGCTGGCTTTTTTTTGGCGGCGAATGGTCTTCTGCCCGGCTTGGCCTGGGCTCAAAACCAGTCGACCAAACCGCATGAGAGCCTCGACGCGGCCCCGATTGGGAAGGTCATGAGCGTGACGGGAACCGTCCACATAGAACATCCAACGGCTAGTGTCGTTTTGGTCGACCTGCCTACCGGCAACGAAAATACAAAAGCGGGTGAAATGATCTATCGCAATGATGTCATTACGACCGGCATCGACGGCTCGCTCAACATCGCATTTAACGACGGAACGTCGTTTAACGTTTCCAAGAATGCAAAAATGTCGATCGATAATTTTGTCTACGATCCGAAGGGCGATTCGAATTCAGCGTTATTTGATTTGACTAAGGGGACGTTCACTTTCATCGCCGGCAACACCGCGCATACCGGCGACATGAAAGTGAACACGCCGTTAGGAACGATGGGAATTCGCGGGACCGCTCCGCGCGTTGAAATCTTGGATGACGGCACGGTTATTCTTTCGACAAACGTCGAACGAAAATAAGACCGGCGTTAGTCAGCATCGCATCGCTGAATCCCAACGGTAGAAGCCCGCCCATGCATCGATGGCGGGTGGCGGCCGAAGCGCCGCAAGCGATCAGATAAGGCCATCCTTAGATCGGGCCAGGTGAGCCCCAATCGCCTGCTCGTTGGAGCATCTGGGATTCCCTCTCTGGTGAGAAAGCGGGAATTGACGATGGGGTGCGCTGCTGATTTATCAGGCGGGCGAGAACCAATGCCACATGTTTGAATACCTCGCCAAACGATTCCATCGTGCTCTATCTGGTCCGATTACGGCTCGCGTCCAAGCATTAGGCACCTTAGTGCAGCCCATAACCAACAAATTTCTCGACGATATTCCGATCGACGGCTTTTGCTGCATCAAGATCGGCATTGCCACTGGCTAAATTGCCCCTCTTTAGTTTTGCGAATCCTCGTCCGTACAGTGCGCTGGGCAATTTTGGATTTATCCGCAGCGCCAAATCATAATCAACGATTGCCAATTCCCATTGACCCAATTTGAGGGATTTAAGCCCACGCAAATCATACGCCGCCGCATCTTTTGGATTTAGTCGGATCGCCTCATTGCAATCAGCCGTCGCTTCGCGTGGGTCGCCAACGAGAGCACGCGCCCAGCAGCGTTCATTCCAGAGCGCGGTCAACTTGGGATTAAGCTGTATTGCCGCGTCGAAGTCTTTCAAGGCTTTCTGGTAGTCACCTTTTTTCTCGTAAGTCTCTGCGCGATTGGCGAAGACGTCCGCATAATTTGGATCGAGGGCAATGGCCGCATCCAAATCATCTATTGCACGATCATAATTCATCTTTTTTTGATAAGCCACGCCTCGATTGTTGAGCGCTTTGGCGTCATTCGCATTGAGCTTGATCGCCTCGTCATAGTCCTTGATGGCCTGGTCGTAGTCTCCTGTGCGGCTATATGCGTTACCCCGATTATTGTAGGCGATCGCTAGTACTCTGGGATTTTCCGACGACTGGATGAGGGCGCTACAGCCCGCGATCTGAAGCTCAGGAGATGCGCCAGGACCGCCGTTGCACAAATCGACGTTAGCGATGTCTGAGTCCTGCGCTGCTGCGCAAGTTACAAGCGACACCAACAATAGGATTGTTGCAGCGCTTCGAGATGCCCCGTATCTCATGCCCATATTCCACTGCATGCAAGCCAAATGGTCGACGTAACTCCATTTGGCTCGGATAAGTCCTGCCGAAGATTCCCTGAGCTCGTCGCACGAACCCACGTAACGGTTAGGTATCTTACCACGTGCTTTTTTTGATAAATTCAAATTTCCTCGCCGGGCGACAAGCATATAGGATTTATGCGCCCTGCAGGAGAATTCGTTGCGCCCTAGCGTCCCGCAACGCACCACTTTCTCGGATTTCGACAACCTGTGTTTAACAGTTTTAAGGGCCGATCCGCTGAATCGTGCCAGCTTCCCTGATTGCAAAAAAATCGCGTAATTGGCAACTCACATCTACATTGCTTCTGAAAAAATAACAGATCCTGTGCCGGTATGAAATTAGGTGACAGCCATATCCAAAATCGAAAGCGCTTCCTCTGGAGTTATTTCCTGTGCGCAACGTTTGCACTTGAAGGTCCATAGGACTGATAGCTTCATCGGGTTGCCGCAATTGGGGCATTTCACGAGGCCATCAACGCGGACAGCAGTCACGAGCGCTACCTTGTTCTTGTTAAGCGTTCGCGGCCGTGGCCGATATTTGAATTTAGGCCGTCTCGGAAACCGCATAGTGCCCCCTCCAGCGTCGCATGTTACTATGCGCGATCCACCTCCCGGAGAATGTGACGGCTGTCACAAAACGCGAGCCGCTCAACTCGGCGTTCGAATTCAGGGAAATTTGCAAAATCGGCCCCGTCCGCGATCCCCTACCAACGCGAGTACTGACGAGTATTCGGGCCTTTCTTGCAACAGAACAGGGAATTCGCCGACTAATATCAGGGAAGATTCTTCCTAGAACAGGGACCCGGTTACCGCGGCTTGAGCCCGGCTTTCTCGACCACCTGCGTAATGGTGTCGACCTCGTGCTGGTTTATTTTCGCAAACGCTTCCGGTCCCTCGCCCACCGGCTCCATGCCGAACAACGCCAATTGCGCGGCCATGTCGCTTTCCTTGACGACCACGTCGCAGTCCGCGGCGATGTTGCGAATAATGTCGTCCGGTATTCCGGCGCGGCCGTAGACCCCAATGTTTGTGACCATGTCGAAGCCGGGGACGAGATCGGCCAGCGGCGGCAACTCAGGCAAGAGCGGCGAATGCCCGAGCCCATTATGAGCAAGGAGCCTGACGTCGCCGCGCTCGACGGCGCCCTTCAGGCTGGGATAGGCCGCCCACAGCGCCTGCACGTGATTGCCGAGGAGCGCAGGCACAGCCTCGCCGGTGCCGTGATACGGCACATGGACGATGTCGAGATGCAGCGCCGCCTTCATCGCCTCCATGGTCAGCTGATGTGTGCTGCCGACGCCCGCGGAACCGTAATTGAGTTCTCCCGGATGCACCCTCACGTAGGCGACAAACTCGTCGAGCGTCTTGATCGGCATCTGTGCGTTGATGGCCAGGAATACCGGCGTGCGCGCGAGCGCCGCAATCGGCACGAAATCCTTCTTCGGATCGTAGGACAGATCGTTGAGGAAGATCGGGCCGACCGACAGCAGGGTCGTGTCGACTACCATCAGCGTATAGCCGTCGGCCGGCGAGGTGTTGATCACGGTGGCCGCGACCCCGCCATTACCGCCGGGACGATTCTCGACGAAGACCGGCTGGCCTAGGCGGGCCTGGAGCCTCTGCGCGAGCAGCCTGGCGGTAGTGTCGGGTACGCCGCCCGCGGCGTAAGGCACTATCAGCCTGATCGGCCGGTTCGGATAATCGGCTTCGGCGGCCGCTGGCCACGGCTGCCATGCGGCAGCACCGAGCAGCACAAGCGCGGCGCGGCGAGCAATCCGGTTCATTGGATGAGCATCGGCAGATCGCCGATAAAATCCGGTCGTCCCATGGCGTCACCCATTGCTGGTGACATCGTACGGCCGGCGGCAACGCGGCGAAAGAGACTTATTGGCGCGAACTGGTACCGACTATTCGCGGTTATCAGCGACCTGCCGAGCCGCAGCGCGACCTGCCAGGCGTCCAAGAACAGTCGCCGTCAAAAGTCCGTTCCCGGACAGGTAACCGGACGCCTGCGGCCCGGAGAGGCCGACAGCGGCGCCCCCGGCAGCGAATAGATTGGAGAACAACGCGCCGTCGCTACGCTTGACCCGTCCGTCAGCCGCAATGCCGAGGCCGCCTTGAGTATGAAACAGCGCACCGGTCACTTTGACCGCACAGAAAGGGGGTTCGCAGCGCTGACCCGGGACAAACATTCGTCCGAAGCGGTCCCGGCCGCCGCGCGCTTTGAGACTTTCAACAGCGCTCCATTCGTCAACAAACGCATCGGTCGGCATCTTCATGGCGCGGGCCAACGCCTCGATATTGTCCGCCCGCACAATTGCACCGGCCCGCTCGGCGTTGCGAAAGTCCTCGAATTGTCGGGCGATGGCCGCGCTGCGATCGTCGAAAATCGTCCACGCAAATTTATTAACCTGACGCAACACCTCCGCAGCCTGCTCGGAATAGCCGCGCAACTCGTCACAAAAGCGCCGCCCTTCGCCGTTGACCTGAATGCCGCCCTCCATCACGACCGCCCAGGTAATCAGAATATTGTGCGGGGTGGCGACCGAGCCGTGTCCCTGGTAAGCGCCAAGATGTACTAGCTCGGCCCCGATCTCTTCGCCCCAGACAATGGCGTCGCCGCGATTGCCCGAATGGCCGAAGTAGAGCGCATCGGCCATTTCGGGAATGAAGCGGCGCACAAGCTCCGGATTGCCGCCAAAGCCGTTACAGGCAAGCACGAGGGCGTCACATCCAATCCGCTCAACCGCGCCATCGCCGCGCAAAAGCTCGACACCTGTAATTGTGCCGTTACTGTCGTGCGCCAGCCGCTCGGCGGCTCGGCCGGTCAGAATAACCACATCACTTCGCCTCTGCGGCTTGTCGCAGCCGATCGATCAATTCCGCCCCGGAGCGGCTCGGCAGGCCGTGCATCCGTAACGCCGAATGGCCTGGGTAGTTGAAATTGACAACGACATCGAACGGAAAACCGTAAAGCTCGGCGAGCCACTCAATGGTCGGAGCCGATCCCCGCGCGACAGCATCGAGGACGGTGGCATCGGCAACGACGCCTGCCTTGCCCGCAATGTCCGCTGCAAGCACTTCCGGACTGTCGGCAATACCTTGCTCGCGCTGAAAGCGCGTGCCGGCGGCGGGAATGAGACCGGCTGAAAGCGCAGTCGATCCAGCAGGCACCGCATCGCGTTCAACGACAATAACGTCGACGCCCGCTTCCCTCGCAGCGAGCGCCGCACAAAGCCCTGCCGCGCCTGCGCCAATAATCAGAAGAGGCACGCGCATGTCGAAATTGCCGCCAATCACGACAGCGGCGCTCATGACATCGCGACATCTTTCATAACGTCAGCGATCGAGACGACTCTTGCGATCGGCCTCAACCCTTCGATAGCCGCGCTATGAAGCTGCGCCGAGAAGGCGGCGCAGCCGTCTTCAATGACCGTACATTCGAACTCGCGCACGTGGGCATCGCGCACCGTCGAGGCAACACCACCATTGGTCACAATGCCGGTGAAGTAGACCCGCTCGATGCCGCATTTGCGCAGTACCCACTCGAGGCGGGAAACGTGGAATGCGGAATAGGCGACTTTCTCGACAAGGATGTCGGCCGGGCCAAGTTCATCGACCAATCGCTGTCCCCACGAGCCCGGGGCGAAATCACCCTTTTTTAGAAACGGCCGCAGCGATTTCAGATGCGGCGAAATAAGCGGCTCTCCGCCGCGCCCGGGCACTAACGTAAATAGAGTCGCCACAATCGGCACATTCCGTTTCCGCGCCGCATGGAGAAGCGGCACCAGTTTGCCGGGAATTGCCGCGATATCCGGGTTCGCCAACCCCGCGCGGCCATAAGCACCGTCAGAATGCAGAAAATCGTTTTGCAGATCGCCGAGAACGAGCGCAGAGGTTTTCAGGTTCATCGCGCCTGCTCCACCATCACGTTACCCAGTGCGTCAATCCTGCCGGTGAGGCCCGGCTCAATCACAGTTGTAGCGTCCGGCTGCTCCAGAATCGCTGGCCCTTTGATAACTGCGCCGGCCGGAAGATCGAGACGCGGCCAGACCGGGGTCTCGCGCCACCCTCCGCCAAACCAGACCCTGCGCGCGCTGTGTGGCGGCAGCGTCGATGCTTTGGGCGCAAACGCCGAGAAATCAAACTTCTGGCGGCGGCCGATGGCCGCTACACGGAGGGAAACAATGCGGACCGCTATGCCGGACAGGAGTTGGCTGAAGGACGACAGATAGGCTACCTCAAACGCCTTGAGGACCGCGTCCCTACTCAAGCCGAAGCCTGCAACACCTTGGGCAGCGAGCGGCACCGAGAGCGTGTGGGTCTGCCCGAGATAATGCATATCGAGCTCATAGACCACGCGGGTTTCTTCGACCGGAATACCGGCCGCTGCGATCACCGCACTTGCCTGCTGTCCCATGGCAGACATGCGCTGCTCCAGGGCCGCAATGTCCAGGCCATCGAGCACGACATTCAGTGTTTGCACCATGTCGTGACGCAAATCGGCCAGCACGCAGCCAAGCGCCGACGTGATGCCGGGAAACCGCGGTACCAGCGCACACCTCAAGCCGATTTCCTTGATCAACGCTCCCGCGTGCAACGCCCCACCGCCGCCAAACGGCATGGCGACGAAATGCGCCGGATCATGGCCGCGCTCCACGGAGACGAGCCGGATTGCGCCAGCCATTCGGGCTTCGGCAACCCGCACGACGGCCGCAGCAGCGTCATCGGTGGAAAGCCCGAGTGGCGTGCCGACGTGCGTGTCGATGGCCCGCCGCGCCGCCGCGACGTCGAGCGACTTCAGTTCGCCGCCGAGCGGTCGCTCGGCATTAATCCGGCCAAGAACCACCTGCGCATCGGTCAATGTCGGCCGGGTATTGCCGGCGCCGTAGCAGGCGGGCCCGGGCACCGATCCCGCGCTTTCCGGGCCGACTTGCAGCAGTCCGCCGCGATCGACTGAAGCAATCGAACCGCCGCCTGCGCCGATTGTCGTAATTTCGATCATCGGCGTGCGAATAACCAAGCCAAAATCCACTGTGGTCTGCGCCGCGACGGCGATCTTGCCGCCTGCGATAACCGACACATCAAAGGAGGTGCCGCCAAGATCGCAGGTGATCAGGTTGTCAAAGCCGGCCGCGTTGCCAAGCGCCGCGCCGGCGACGACACCGGCGGCAGGACCAGATAACGCGGTGCGCACCGGGAAGCTGCGCGCCGTAGCGGTCGACATGATGCCGCCGTTCGATTGGACGATCTGGAGTTGGCCGGGAAATTTCTGCACCGACAAAGCCCGGTCAAGCTCACCGAGATAGGACGCGACCACCGGCTGCAAATAAGCGTTCAGGGCGGCTGTCGACGACCGCTCGAATTCGCGGATTTCCGATAGCACCTCGTGGGAGGCCGTAATGAATTCGTTAGGCCAACCCGTCCGCAAAGCGGTCAGCGCATTCCGTTCATTCTCGGCGTTGGCATAAGCGTTTATGAACGTGATGGCGACGGCCTGCGCACCTTTTTCCAGAAGTACCCTCGCTGCCGCACGAACTTCATCTGCATCGACGGCGCATCGGATCGTGCCATCGGCGAGCGTGCGCTCATCGACCTCGATGCGCATATCCCGATCGACGATTGGGGTGAAATCGCCCCACAGACCCCAGGTTTGGCGACGGTCCCGGCGGCGCATCTCCAGCGTATCGCGAAAGCCGCGCGTGGTGATGACGCCGATCTTCGGACCGCGCCGCTCAAGGAGCGTGTTGGTGCCGACGGTGGTGCCGTGAACGATCGCGTCGACCCCGGCAGCGCCGCCTAATGCGTTCAGGCCGTTGAGGAAACCTTTAGCTTCCGCGCCGCGATGAGAAGGCACCTTGGCCGTACGAAAGCTTCCGGCGTCGGCGTCCAGCACGAACAGGTCGGTGAACGTACCGCCAACATCAACCCCGACGATGACACCGCGCTTGTCCATGATCAGGCGCGCGTCCTGACAGTCGCCACGGTGTCGACTGACAAGTCGTCGCGCAGGACAACCTTATATTCATGCAACGCCGCTTGCCGCGACACATAGCCGAGCCGGACGTCACGCGCGACCTGCGCGGGATCGCGTTCTTTTGGATCCCCGAACCCGCCGCCGCCGGGTGTTTCCAAGCGCACTTTTTGGCCACTTCGGACCTTGATATCGGTGATTTTTGATACAAGTGGCGGACTTTTCTCCCCCTGATCGGTTTCAAAGACGAAACGATTAAGCGCCGCCGGCGAGCCGCCATTAACGCCGAACGGCGGATATTTACCCCGCTCGCCGATCAGAAATACGTCAGCGCCACCTTCAGCCAGCGTCTCGATTTCATAAACAGCGCCGAGCCCGCCGCGATGCTTGCCCGGCCCGCCGGAATCGGGCCGCAATGCCCACTGGGTAAACATCACCGGATAAAGCGACTCCAGAATCTCTACCGGCGGAATGGTCGCGGTGGAAATCGGGTTGTTGCTGTGATTGAGGCCATCTCCTTGCGGATTGCCGCCGAGGCCACCGCCGAAGAAGCAAAACATGATCCAGCGCCGGCGATCGGCGCGCCAGCCTGCCAGCGACAGTGCATTGATCGTCGCAAAAGGGCTTCCCTGTGCGCGATCGGGTGCAACTTTGGAGAAAGCGCCAAAGATCACATCGATAACACGCAGGATCGTTTCCGTGTAACCAGCGACCGGCCGCGGCGCAGACACGCTAAGCAGCGTCGTTTCCGGAATGATGAATTGAATGGGCGCAAGACACCCGCCGTTCGCAGGCACTTCGGTGAAGATATGTTTCAGCGCAACGTAGCAGCTGGCAATCGTTGTCGAGCGTGCAATGTTGAGCGGGCCGTCGCACGGCGACGCCGAGCGGGAGAAATCAAGCACCATCCCGTCGCCAGCAATCGTCAGATCGAGAGCGATGCGCAGCGGCCGGTCTGTGACGCCGTCATTGTCGAGAAAATCGTCGTAGGAGTACGTTCCGTCAGGAAGCGCCGCGATGTTGGCGCGCATCAGCGCCTCGGCGCGCGCGCTCAACGCCGAAAACGCGGTGGAAATCGTATCATCGCCATGTTCATCGAGCAGACCGTGGAGCCGACGCTCACCAAGGTCGAGCGCATTGAGTTGGCCGTTGAGGTCGCCCCAATTCGACTGCGGCACGCGGGTGTTAGCGGAAAGAATGTCAACGATATCCTGCTGCAGTACACCTGCACGAACCAATTTGACCGGCGGGATCAGCATGCCTTCCTGATAACACTCCGTGGCTTTCGGGTTGTAACCACCCGGAACCGCACCGCCGACGTCGAGCCAGTGCCCGACCGAAGCTATCCAGGCGAACAGCCGGCCGTTTCGCATCAGCGGCCGCACCAGGCGGAAGTCGTTGAGGTGCGTGCCTCCTTCGTAGGGATCGTTGAAGATAAATGTATCGCCCGGCTCGAGCCCGCCGTCGCGGGCAACCCGGTCAATCACTGCTTTCACGGTGAACGCCATGGCGCCGACAAAGATCGGCAGACCGGACGTGCCTTGCACGAGCGTTGCGCCGGTTTCCGCGTGATAAAGGCCGTGGCAGGCGTCGTGCGCCTCCGCGATAATCGGATTAAACGCCGAACGATAGAGCGTCGCGTCCATCTCGTCGGCGATCTGGACGAGCCGGCCGTTGAGGACCGCGAGCGTGACCGGATCGAGGGATTTCACCTGGCGCCCGTTTCGTAGCGGTGGCCAAGTGCAATCATCTCCGGCGTGCCGATCACGGCGTTCAATCCGTCAAAATCGAGCATGTGGTTACGAAACGGCTCCGTCGTGCCGTGAGCGGCCAGCGAACCGTAATACTCTGCGGCGAGTTTGCCTAACGCCCGCACGATTCCTCCGGGAAAAATAACAAGCGCGAAGCCGATGGCCTCCAGTTCTGCAGCTGACAGAGGCGGAGTCTTGCCGCCCTCGACCATGTTGGCCATCAGCGGTACCCGGCCGGCGAGCGCCGCGGTCATGCGGCTGAGATCGTCGCGGCTCTTCGGAGCCTCCACGAACAGCATATCGGCTCCGGCATCGCAATACGCGATGGCCCGCTCGATGGCCCGATCAAATCCTTCGACGGCAACCGCATCGGTGCGGGCGATAATGAGAGTCTCGCGCGAGCGCCGCGCATCCAACGCCGCGTGGATCTTGCCGCACATCTCGGCCGCCGGGACAAGAGTCTTGCCGTCGAGGTGGCCGCAGCGCTTCGGAAAATCCTGATCTTCGATCTGGATGGCGTTGGCGCCAGCCCTTTCAAGATCCTGCACGGTGCGTGCGACATTGAGCGCGTTGCCGAAACCGGTGTCGGCATCGACGATAAGCTGCGCCGGCACGCGATCGCGGATCAACGCGACGGTGTTTGCGACCTCTGCTTCACTGACGAGGCCGATGTCGGGGCGGCCGAGACGCGTATAAGCGATGGCGGCGCCGGATACGTAGAGCGTGCCGAAACCAGCTTGCGAAGCAACTAGCGCCGTAAACGGATCATAGACGCCGGGTGCAACGACAATCGGTCTTCGAGTAAAGCGGGAGCGCAACGTTTCTGCATCAGCCATGGCGATATTCCGGGATGCCTACATACCAAGATAAGTGCGTTTCAGATCGGGATTTTGGCCGATCTCCGACGCCGGTCCCTCTAGCACGAAACGGCCGTTGTCGAGGATATAGGCGCGCTGCGCGACATCGAGGCTTTGCACGACATTTTGCTCGATCAGTAGGATAGCAATGCCCTTTGCATTGATGCTCTTGATCAGGATAAACAATTCCTCGACCAGAAGCGGCGACAAGCCCAATGACGGCTCGTCAAGAATGAGAAGCTCCGGCTCGGCCATCAGGCCCCGCCCGATCGCAAGCATCTGCTGCTCGCCACCGGACAATGTCCCCGCACGCTGGGACTGCCGTTCGGCGAGCCGCGGAAATATCGAGAACACGTAGCTGCGATTGACATCGCGCCGCTCACGCGCACGTCGATATGACCCGAGATCCAGGTTCTCGTGTACTGTCATGTTGGGAAAAATGCGCCGTCCTTCCGGCACATGAATAAGCCCGCGGGCAACGATATTCGCCGGACGATCATTCTCAATCGCATTGCCCCTGAAACGGATGGAGCCCTGCCACGATCGTGTCACGCCCGAGAGCGTCCGGCTCAGAGTGGATTTTCCGGCGCCGTTAGCGCCGAGCACAGTAACGATCTCCCCGGAACCCACGTCGAGATCGACACCGCGCAGGATTTCTGTTCTGTCGTAGCCGGTGCGCAACCCTTTCACTGCAAGCAAGCGCTCAACCATGGGCTGCTCCGGCGACGATACGGTCGGCGGCGCCGCGGCCGAGATAAGCCTCAATGACGCGTGTATCGGCTGCAACCTCCAGCGACGACCCTTCCGCGATAATCCGGCCTTCTGCCAGCACAAAGACGTATTCTGCCAAACTCATTACCGCCTGCATGACGTGCTCGATCATCAGGATTGTCACACCGCGGCCGACGATTTCGCGAATGACAGGCAGCATGTCGCGAATCTCGGACGGGTTCAGCCCGGCCAGAACTTCATCCAGCAACAGAAGTTTCGGCTGGGTGGCGAGCGCGCGAGCGAGCTCAAGCCGTTTCCGCCCGGCCACCGTCAGTGTTGCAGCGGCCTTTTCGAGCTGATCGCCGAGACCGACGGAGTGAGCGATCACGGCGGCTGCCTGGAGCGCGGCTGCACGGCTCGCGCAGGAAAGATGCGAGCCGACTGCGATGTTTTCACAAACGGTCAATCCGGAAAACGGCTGCGCAATCTGAAAGGTGCGCGCTATGCCGCGGCGGGCAAGTTGGTGTGGCGGCATGCCGACGATATCGTCGCCGTCGTAGACAATGCGTCCTTCGTCCGGGAGGGCGAATCCCGAGATGATGGAAAACAATGTGGTCTTGCCGGCGCCGTTCGGGCCGATCAAAGCCGTAATACGGCCAGGGCGGACACTGAACGAAGCCTTATCGACCGCGCGCAGGCCGCCGAAGCGCTTCGAAACATTGTCTACAATGAGCAGCGTCTCAGCCACGGCTCGGCTCCAGACGCCGGATCTGACGAAACAATCCGGCGATGCCGCGGGGCGCGAGGCCGACAACGGCGATCAGGACGACACCATACATCATCAGATCAAGACCCGGCGCATCGCCGACCACGGACTTGGTCAATTCTCCGAGCGTTTTGACAACAAGAGCGCCGACAAGAGGACCGAACAATGTGCCGGCGCCGCCGACGATCGGCGCCAACAGCGCGTCGATTGAAATCCACGGGCCGTAGGCGATGGGCGCATCGATGAAAAGAAAATACTGCACGTAGAAACAGCCGGCCGTCGCCGTGATCGCAGCGGATATGACCATGGCCGCAAGCTTGACCGCAAAGGTGTCGACGCCGAGGGCCTTGGCCGCATCCTCATTTTCGCGCACGGCGACAAGATAAGACCCGAAGCGGCTTTGTTCGATTGCGCGCACCACGATCAAGGACAGGCCGACAAGCGCCAGCGCGATCAGATAGAACGGTACGCGGCTTTGAAACTGAAACGCTTCAGGCTGCAGGTCGAGCTTGATCAACGTTCCAACGCCCGCGCCAGTGATCGGCGCCACACTGGCAACAATACGAAGCACCTCCGCAAAAGCCAGCGTGACCAGCGAAAAGTAGGAGCCTTTCAACCCGGAGCGGAATGTCAGTCCGCCGATCACGGCACCGACCAATGCGCCGGCGGCAATGCCGGCGAAGAGGCCAAGCCAGGCGTTCACGCCGTAGCGCACTTGCAGAATGGCGGTCACATAAGCGCCAGTACCGAAGAAAGCCGCATGACCGAAGGAATATTGCCCGCCATAGCCGCCGAGCAAATTCCAGCCCTGCCCCGCAAGCGCAATCAGAAATGCCATCACCAGGAAATTCAGGACTACATTGGACGATGTCACCATCGGCACAAGGGCCAGCCCGGCCAGCGTTATGGCAATCGTCAGATAGGCCTTCACGCGCGTTCACCGAACAGGCCGCTCGGGCGAAGTAGCAGCACGATAATGAACAAAAGGAAGATGCCGATCTGCCCGAGCGACGCCCCGAGAAGGACGCTCGACAGGCTTTCCACGACACCGACGAACAGTCCACCGATCAGCGCGCCGGCGATCGATCCCATACCGCCAAGCACGACGATAGTGAAGGCAACGAGCACAAAAGCTTCCCCGGCTGTCGGGTTGACGTAATAAGTCGGGATCAGGAGGCACGCCGCTACCGCAACGCAGGCGCTGCCCAGTCCAAACGTGACCGCATAAATATGCCCGACATCAATGCCGGAGAGTTCCGCGCCGAGCTTTTCTTTCGCCACGGCGCGGATGGCCTTCCCGGTATCGGTCCATTGCATAATCGCCCAGAGTACGGCGGCGACGACAATGACAGCCGCGAAGGCAACAACGCGCGGTACGGCCAGAAACAGCGTGCCGACCTGAACTGAGACGAAAGCATAAGAAAGGTTGATCGTTCGCGTATCAGCTCGAAAAGCATAGAGCAGAAGATTTTCGATAACGATCGCGAGGCCGAGCGTGACCAGCAAGTAGTTACGATCGTCGCCGTGAGTGGCCGGACCGATCAGGAAACGCTGCAATACGTAGCCAAAAAGAAAAAATAACGGTGCCAGCAGGAACACGGCCATATATGGGTCGAGCCCGAGCAGCGTGTAGGCGAAGAACGCAGCGAACATTGCCGAGGTCAACAATGCCCCGTGTGCGAAATTGATGATGTGCAGCACGCCATAGACCAGCGTGAGTCCCAGCGCGACCAGCGCGTAGATAGCGCCGGTCATCAAACCATTGAGCACCGCGGGGAAAAGGATGACCGGCGACAGCATGGCGAGCGATTACCCGCTGTTGCCGCGCCTCACGCCGGCATAGGGAATACGGGCTTTGCCGAAGCGAAATTGGCCGGCAGAATCACGTGAATGTCGTTGCCCTGTACCTGGGTATTCACTGGCGCCGCGCCCTGGTTCTGGCCGTCAACGAATTTCGTCGGCCCATACGGCATAACGTGTCCACTGAATGTCGAGCTTGCCAGGGCAGCGACAATCTTGGCCCGATCGGTGCTTGCGGCGCGCTCAAGCGCATCGGCCAGCAGCAGCATGGCCGAATAATTCATGTAGACTTCGTAGGTGAAAAATTGCCCCTTGTCTTCGACCTGCTTTTTCAGTGCCAGCGCTTTGGGATTTTTCGGATCGAACCAGTGATTGCAATCCATGATGTACTGCGCCGCGTCGGGGAATTCCTTGACGAATTTGTAGGATGATGCGGCCCCGCCGAGTATCGAGTAGATGCCTTTCGGCCGGACGTGCTGTTGAAGCATGGTGCGCGCGAGCAGCACATACTCATTGTAGTAGTTTGCCGGAATGACCAGATCCGGATTGGCAGCCTTGATCTTGAGGACGATGGAATCGAATTCGCGGGTTGGTGTCGGGTGTGGAATGGTGTCCAATATCTGGAATCCCTTGTCGGGCAGTTGCGCGTTAAGGAGCTTGGCGAGACCGGCGCCGAACGCCGAGTCCTCGTGCACGATCACCACCGTCTTCGCTGGCTTTCCGGCCTGATCATTGATCACGGCGAGATTTTCCAAGGCAGTTCTGGCAATGACCCCGAAGCCCGGACCGAAGCGGAACGTATTTTTCAAGCCGCGGGTGACGATGCTGTCGACAACGCCGACATCCACTACATACGGCAGATCGTAACGCGCTGCTGTCTGGGTTGCGGCAAGGCAGATCGCGCTGGCGTAGCCGCCGACGACTGCACAGACGGACGCGGCATTCATTTTCTCCACTTCGGCGTTGCCGCCGTCGGGGGTCGACTGTGCATCACCAAACATCGGATCGATCTTTGCGCCGCCGAGCGACTTGATGCCGCCCGCGGCGTTGATCTCGTCGATCGCCATCGTCGCACCAAGCTTGCCCTGCTGGCCGGAATAGGAAAGCGCGCCCGAAACCGGTTGCAGCACGCCCACTTTCACGCCCGCGCCTTGTGCACGCAGCACGGCGGGCGCGCCGATAAGCCCGACGGCCGCTCCCAGCGCTGTGCTGTGTAAGAACGCGCGGCGGCTAACTTTAAATGACCGACGAGACATGGTGCCCTCCTGCTTGCCGGGGAAGCCTAACATTGCTTCGAACGGCCTTCTATACTGTCTCCAACCTCGGTCCTGTGAGCTGCCGCGGCATGAAAGAACGGCAAACCATTATCGACAAGCTATGGGCCTCCCACGAAATCGTGAGGCGAGAGGACGGCGAGTCCCTGCTCTGGGTGGACCGTCATTACGTTCATGAGGGCTCGTTTCATGCCTTCGGCAAGCTCGCGGAGCGCGGCGTAATGGTCAGCGAACCGGGGCTGACTTTCGGGGTCGCCGACCATTACGTGCCGACACGCGGCTCGCGCCACAATATTGCCAATCCCGAACTGGCCCGGATGGTGCGCCAGGTCGAGGAAAATACTGCCAGGCATGGCGTAAAACTGTTCGGTATCGGCGATCCACGCCAGGGCATCGTCCATGTGGTCGGGCCAGAACAGGGTTTGACCCTTCCCGGCCTGTTGATCGTCTGCGGCGACAGTCACACTTCGACCCACGGCGCACTCGGGGCATACGCCTTCGGCATCGGCGCATCCGAAGTCGCTCACGTGCTGATGACGCAGACTATCTGGCAAAAGAAACCAATGCGCATGCGCGTCACAGTCGACGGCACAGCTGCGCCGGGGATTTACGGCAAGGACATCATCCTTGCCATCATCGCGAAGATCGGCGCCGACGGCGCTACCGGGTGTGCCCTGGAATTCGCCGGTTCGGCCATCAGGGCGCTGTCGATCGAGGGCCGGTTGACCCTTTGTAATATGTCAATCGAAGCCGGCGCCCGCTGCGGCATGATTGCGCCGGATGAAATGACATTTGCATACCTGCGTGGCCGAGCCTATGCGCCGAAGGGCCCCGCGTTTGAAAAGGCCGTTGAAGCCTGGTCAGAACTTCAAAGCGATGAGGACGCGATTTTCGATCGGGATGTCAGCCTCGCCGCAGCGAGCATTGCTCCGACTGTGACATGGGGTACCTCGCCCGAAGACGCGTTGCCGATCGATGCCAGCGCGCCTGATCCCGGTCGCGAAGCAGACGCCGAGCGCGCCGCCTACCTTCGCGGGGCGCTCGATTACATGGGCATCACGGCCGGCAAAAAGCTGATGGATATCGCGATCGACCGTGTGTTCATCGGATCATGCACCAATGCACGCATCGAAGATCTGCGCGCGGCCGCGGCGGTGTTGTCCGGCCGCTCCAGCAAGGTACCGGGTCTGGTTTCGGCGGGTTCGACGCTGGTCAAACATCAGGCGGAGCAGGAAGGGCTCGATCGCGTCTTCCGCGACGCCGGCCTGGAATGGGGCGAATCCGGCTGCTCGATGTGCGTCGGGATCAATGGCGACCTTGTGGCGCCAGGCGAACGCTGCGCCTCGTCCACCAACCGCAATTTCCGCGGCCGCCAGGGCCCAGGCGCGCGGACCCATCTCATGTCGCCCGCCATGGTGGCTGCGGCGGCGATCCACGGTCATCTCGCCGATGTGCGCCCCCTCCTCGCCGGACGGAAGGTTTTGTGACATGGAAAAATTCACCAGACTGACCGGAACGGCTTGCCCAATCAACCAGAGCAACGTCAACACCGACCAGATCCTTCCGGCTCGTTACCTGAAATGGACGCGCGCTCAAGGCATCGGCACGGTGCTGTTTAACGATCTGCGCTTCGACGCGGACGGCAATGAGAAGCCCGATTTCCCGCTCAACAAGCCGGGTTGGCGTGAAGCCAAAATTGTGGTGTCCGCCCGCAACTTCGGCTGCGGTTCATCGCGAGAAGCTGCGGTCTATGCGCTATATGACTATGGCGTGCGCTGCGTGATCGCCCCGTCCTTCGGCGACATCTTTTCAGGAAATGCCGTGCAGAATGGGCTGCTAACGGCGATCGTCAGTGACGAGCAAACTGCCGAGATCATGGCGACACTAACGCAAACTCCCGAATTGCCGATCACCGTCGATCTTGAGCAGCAGACGATCATCTGCGGCAACAGAACATATAATTTCACAATCGATCCTGTCCGCCGCGCGCGCTTGCTCAACGGTTGGGATGATATCGCGCTTACGGAAAGCTTTCATGACCGTATCGCGTCTTTCAAAACCAAAGACCGTGAACAGCGCCCGTGGGCTGCCCCCGTCTGACCGCGTTAGCTGCTCGGATCAGCGCATGACTGCGACTGGAATTTCCCAAAAATGGCGGCACTGGCTGGCTGGGGCGCCTGGATTCGAACCAGGGAATGGCGGAATCAAAATTCCTAAACGTAATGCGACACGATCCGTCACAAACCGACATTAGCCCGCAAATACTGATGTTTCGTTGACTTGTCGGCGACCCAAACCGACATTGATTGCCACAACTTCGAACTGCGGTGATACCCCTGTGATACCCAGGGCGAACGTGGGACAGGCCGTTAAACCATGCGTGGAAAGATCACCAAACAGGCGATTGATGCTGTCACTCCAAAGGCCGACGCAGAAGTCGTCTTATGGGACAGCGAGATCAAAGGATTTGGGTTACGCGCCCGACATGGTGGCGCGAAGACCTACATCCTCCATTACCGGGCCGGAGGCGGGCGTCGTGCGCCATTGCGGAAGCTGACGATTGGCAGGCATGGTTCGCCGTGGACGCCGCAGACGGCGCGAGTTGAGGCCAAACGATTGTTGGGACTGGTTGCAGCGGGCGGCGATCCGGCTAAGACCCGGACGACAGAGCGTAGCGCGATAACTGTGGCTGAGCTCTGCGATCTGTATCTCGCTGAAGGCTCGACCCACAAGAAGGCATCTACGATCCGGGCGGATCGTGGTCGGATAACTCACCATATCAAGCCACTACTCGGCAAAATCCCGGCCGCAAAAATAGTTCGGGCGGATATCGAACGAATGATGGTCGAGGTAAAGGCCGGAAAGACTGCCGTTACGCCATCGAAGGATCATAAGCGACCGGCTGGGAGCCTGCCCGCTGGTGGCCACGGCGCAGCCGCCCAGTGCGTGGCCCTCGTCTCAACTTTGTTTGGATTCGCGGTGGCTCGCGGCTACCGAACGGATAACCCTGCGCAAGGTATAAAGAAGACGCCCGTCAAAAAGATGGAGCGATATCTTTCCAATGAGGAGATCGCACGCCTTGCCGTCGCGTTGGAATCCGAAACGAAGAAAACCGGCAATCAATACCCGGCGGCGGCGATAAAGCTCCTGCTCCTCACTGGAGCGCGTCGTGGCGAAGTACTCGGCTTGCAATGGCAGAACGTAGATCTTGGCCGCAAGTGCCTTCGGTTGCCGGACAGCAAAACCGGGGCAAAGGTAATATTTCTCAATGAAGCCGCATTGGGTATTTTGCGATCCCTACCCCGCTTAAAAGACAATTTGCATGTAATACCTGGAACGCTCGTCGGTGCCCCCTTTGTCGGCATCGACAAAATCTGGGATCGAATTCGAGCATCAGCGGGCTTGCGAGACGTGAGGCTCCACGATCTGCGGCACTCTTTCGCATCGGTTGCTGTGGATGGCGGCTTGAGCCTACCTATGATTGGCGCCCTTCTCGGTCACAAACACACGGCAACGACTGCGCGGTATGCGCATCTCGCCGCCGCCCCGTTGCGGGCTGCAAATGATGCGGTCGGTGCAAGGATTACGGCTGCAATGCAGATCGATCTTCCTTATGCCGCTCCAAAACGCAGCGCGTGAAACTGATAAGGAAAGTGTGAACAGCTGTGCGGCAAGCAGCAGGGTGCTTCGAACCCTTGGCCCGACGGCGGAGTTGCCCTTGTTGAAACTCACCGATTCTGGCTTGAGCGGCGTGAGTAATCGGGTGGTCACTAAGCTCGGTGTTGATTATCGCCTCTATCTGTCAATCGGCGGCTCCTAGCCTTCAGGTGGTAAGCCTTGGTAAATTGCTAGCAAGAGGCAGAACATGACGAAAGCTGAAAAGGCGAACAAGCAACCGCGCGAGACGGTTCGAGCGCCGCGCATCGAGGTCGTCTTGTCGCCCGACGACCAGACAGGACGATCGAAGCTCTACAACGCCTGGCTTGTTCTACATGTACCAGATGGGCGGGATCCGACGACGGTTCCTCTTGACGGCGGCCCGTTCGACCAGGACGCCGCAATCAGACTTCTTTTGTCCATCTACGCGACGGTGGGCGAGAAATTTGCGACCGTCGAGGCCAAACGCGGAATGCTGCGTTCGGACGCGCCGCTTAAGAATTAGAGATGGCATGCGCGCCCGACCAAGCGGTTATGAGCGCGCTGAGTTAGCCGGAAACATCAGTGTTTATTGGCGTTTCTGCGCATGTTCGGTAACGTCAGCTCGCGTTTGGTTGCGGCGTTTTATTGGTCATCTATTGGTCGGGCAGGAATTCCTTTTATGAGCCCCCTCTGCGGCCCAAACCTAACGTCGATAATTTTTGATAATTATTGTTTCACAGAAATTCTTTTCAAGTTGTTGCTCCTAGCCATCAGCGCGGGTCACGAGGATGACCCGCGCTGAAGCCGAACGCATCCGGCAGGCTTAGCAGGTCGCTACGGCGAACACTGGTGGTACACGATGACGGTCGTGGAGGAACCCCAATTGCGCTCACAACATACTGAGGAGACAACACAATTCCGAGTGTGGAAAATGGCGCTACCCATCTCGCTACCCATCAAATGTGCGGCAAGCAGTGGAATAGCATGGTGCACCAAGGAAGGCCCATCGCGACCAAGCGCGGCGCACAAAATCCTGGTCGCTGAGGAAGACAAAGCGGACATTGGAAGCTGCTAGAGCCGAAAGCCTCGGTAGCGAATGACCCGGAACGTACATTTCTCACTAACGCCACTGTCAACCTGCGCACCCGCAAGCTAGCATCAATATGGCAAAAGCCCCGACGTTCTGAGACGGTGTGGCACGGGCGACGTCTCCTACCTGAACGTTTTTGCTGGGAGGGTGTGAACGGTGCTTGGAGACGATGAAACTGCCGTTACAGACCATTACTCAGTCCGTGGCCTGGGAAAGACGATCCTCGACGCACTCCAGGCCTCCGGCGTCAATCTCGACACGTTGTCACCGGCCGACCTTGCCCCAATCGACGAGTTCCATATCGGCGGGCGCGCTGCGACCCAGTACGTCATAGGCATGATGAAGTTACCACGTGGCGCAGCTGTTCTCGATGTGGGCAGTGGGTTGGGTGGTGTCGCCCGGTATCTCGCAGCTGAATGCGGATGCCGTGCAACAGGCATCGACCTTACGGCCGGTATGTACGTGTTGGAAAGATGCTGACGGAACGGACGGGGCTTTCCGACAAGGTTGACCTTCATATAGGGAGCGCTCTCAACTTGCCTTGGGCAGAGGCGACCTTTGATGCCGCGGTGACTTTTCATGCAGCGATGAACATTGCGGACCGGCCCCAACTCTATGCTGAAGTGGCGCGCGTCATCCGGCCAGGGGGAATGTTTGCGATCTACGATGTGATGAAGGGGACCAAGGAAGGTATGCTGTTTCCGCTACCGTGGGCGAGTACGGCGGCCACCAGTTTTCTGGTGACCCCAAACACGATGCGCACACTCCTCGAAGAAGCGGGGTTCGAAATCGCCCACGAGGAAGATCGCCGCGAAGTCGCGCTCGAGTATCATCGGAATAGGGTGGCCAAGCTATCCGCGGCCGACAGCCCGCCACCGTTAGGTTTGCACCTGTTGTTGGGACAGACAGCGAGCCTGAAGTCGCGCAACATGGTGAACATGCTCGAAGCTGACCAGATCACACTTGGGGCCATTCTCGCGCGTCGACGAGTATGAACAAGGCTGGCCCAGGACCGAATGTCGGCTCTTGATGCTGTGGACGGCTCCTCCACCCGGCACATGAGTGCCATGGATGTGGGAGTTGCTGAGGCTCCCACAATTCGATATTTTCGCTGCGTTTGTACGGTATCGGACCGTCAGCTCCGTTGAACATTTGATTAAATAATTGCGCGCTTGCGAGGGACGCGCCATGGCATACATTCTCAACTTTCCACGCAAAGTACCTGATTTTGATGATCGAACGACGGCCATCATGGGCGAGGCCTTTAACTCAGCTTGCGCCGCCCCTTTGATGAAAGGTCAACCGGATATTGTGCGTGAAGTGATCGCCAAACGAATAATTGAAGCAGCGAAGAAAGGTGAACGCGATCCAATTCGTTTGCGCGACATCGCATTGGCCGCGCTCGGTCAGGAATCAGTGGCGCAGAAGCTCTGACACGGCCGTCAGAATGTCATCCGGTCGATATGGCTTAGCCAGGAACTGACTTTCGGGCACAGACCGTCCCGCGTCGACCGATTCGCCTGATGTATAAACAACCGGTACGTCCGGGCAGTGAGTTCGACAAATATCCGCTACATCCCAGCTGGTTACTGCACCGCCGAGGTTGATATCGGTGACTACGATGTCAATCGACGTGCCGGAGTTGCTCAGCGCAATGGCTTCTTCGCCAGTACCACTCTCAACGACCATAAAGCCTGCGTCCCGCAAGAAAACGGCCGCCTGTATTCGCAGCAATATTTCATCCTCAACTAGGAGAACAACGAGAGCGCGGGCACCATTAGCCGCAGACATGCCGCACCAAAGTTTGCCACCGAACCACAGTCCGGATGTGTGATTGATCGCTTTTTCAGATCGCAAAGGCATCGCCATTAGGACGAGGCTTGATGGAAACCAACGTCGATGATTGTGTACGCTTCCGTACCAGTATCAACGAAATAATTTTAGTGGCTAATAAATCACCGACAGCGCATGCTCCGCCGACCGCTGGCAGCACCTTTGGGCGCAAGCGTTTGGGAGACATGGATGTGCTCTTGCCCATTTCTGGGAAAGAGCTATGGCACCAGTCTCCACGCAACGTAATTCCCCATCGCCGCCTCGTAATCAGTTACTCGCGGGCATGTTGAACACTGATTTCGCGCTGTTGCAGCCGCATCTGCAGACAATCGATATGCCGCTTCTCAAAAGATTTGGAGCGACCGAACCGGCGGATCGAAATGGTCTATTTCATGGAAGCCGGAATTGCATCAGTTGTAGCCGTTCAACCGGATGATACGAAAGTCGAAGTCGGACTGATCGGCCGAGAGGGTATGACTGGAACTTCGGTGGTGCTCGGTGACGATCAATCGCCGCACTCTACTTACATGCAGGTCGCTGGAGGCGGGTTGCAAATCGCAACGAAGGAATTACGCGCCATGGCTGCGAGCGGAACCTTGCATCAAATGCTGCTCAGATACGGACAAGCGTTCATGGTGCAGACAGCGCATACCGCCATCGCGAACGCACGCGCCAATATCGAACGACGGTTGGCACGATGGATTTTGATGGCCCATGACCGGACGCGCGTCGCGACGTTGCCGCTCACCCATGAGTTCTTGTCACTCATGCTCGGAGTGAGACGCCCCGGAGTGACAGAAGCATTGCAAAGTCTCAAGCGCGCAAAGCTGATCGACACCGGCCGAAACAGCATCCTTGTGCTTAATCGAAAAGGCATTGAACGTTTAGCGGGTAATAGCTACGGCGTTCCCGAAAAAGAATATCGCCGTCTCATCGGCTAAAGACCAGCAGAACACGGCACACATCCGCCGCACGGTACGCAATCGCCGATAGATCAATATTTAAATCCGGCCGCCGTGTATCATTGCTTGCGCGTCAATGGACGCAAAGCCGCATCCGCGAGCCTCAGCCATTCAGCGGCCATTTCGCGGTTAAGGGCACGTGCATCCTGATCTTTTGTCTTCGGCACCATGTTTAAGCAGTGCATAGCGTAACGGGCGTATTCTTTGTGCTTTTCGCTTTTGGGAGCTGCCACGATTACCTCTTTGAAGGATTTGCGACCGGGTAATATTGAAATGGGCAGCCCGAAGAGTCTGGTCAAAAGGGAATCACTTCCAAATCCCCGAATGTCCGAGATGGGTCAGTCTCGACCGAAAAGAAGCGACTAGCCCAGCACCCGATGTCTGCTTCGCCTCTCAAAGCGACCAAGCCGTTGCGTCGTCGCCAAGCGACACGTTGGGCCAATAGGCGACATTGCGCCGGGGCGATTTGAAATGAAAGAAACCGCCAACTGAGGCGGCCTATTGTTTGTCCAACACTGAGTGCTTGCATTTAGGGCAGAGGAATGCGCGCGCCTCGGGCCACTTCCCAATCTTCGGCAGCTTGCCAATAAATTTCATGTCGCCGCCGCAAAACTCGCACTTTCGCGCGGGTTCAGTCGGCGTCTGGTCACTCTCGTCGTTTGTGGATTCCAAAACCGCCCACGCTGGTCTTCGGCATTTCCAAGCTTCCTTGCCTCACATCGCCTGGTCCAAAAAACCCGGTCAGGTCAGGCGAACATTTCAAACTTCGCAGCTGATACTCAGCCGACTGCGGCCTCGCAGACGCGATCCCAAATATCAAACATAAATTTTCCAGTTTTAAATATGAGAATTAAAGTTTCTTGAGCCGCCTAGCGTCAGCGAAAAAGTTCGCTAGCACTTATCGTCGCGCATATAATTATGCGTTGCAAATCGGTGCCACGTCTAGGCTTCGAGGAATCGATCGGCGGCGCAACTAAAGAGGTCGGAGGAATGTCCAGGGAGAAAGCTAGTGATCTTGCATGCCAGTGTACCGAGTTAGTGCGCAAAGGAAATGAATTTTCCCGACAGTTTGGTCTACTCTGCTCAAAAATCACAATCTCGTGGAGGGCATTCCGCGGGAAAGAACAGAGCGCAGCCGAAATCTTTTGCACATTCCTTTAATCACAGGCGAACAGCTGGTGTTCGATGCGGAAGTCAGAGAATTTCGTGTGCAATAAGTAAGAAGCAACGCGCAACGAAACGAGGGCAGGCAATTAAGAAAGTGAGCCAAGGAGGAGCATGATATGTCGGGAACTCTTATCAATCTCATCATTCAGATAATCGCTGGCGTTATTGGCGGCAACGTCGCTGGCGCAATGCTCAAGAACTACACGCTCGGCGCGGTTGGCAATACAATTGCGGGCGCTATCGGCGGAGCCGTTGGCGGCCAGCTTCTTCAAGAGCTGGCGCCCGCATTGGCAAGCATAGCGAGCAATAACGATATTGGAGCGCTCATCGGTCAGATCGTCGCTGGCGGTGCTGGCGGCGCCATCTTGGCTGTACTCGCTGGCGTGATGAAATGGATAATGGTGCCTCCGAAATCGACCTGATGTTGCGTTCGTCACGGTGGCAACGACGACACAACGCGCAGTATCGGCTGGCTTGATCGAACAGACGGCGCATGAAAGCTGCTCGCCCACGGGCGCAGTACGATATGACCTATGAATCCTGCAGTCGACTGCGCTCGGACCATTCTTGACTTACTGAACGCCTTACCGCTGCCTATGGGTGAGTATGGCTGTGTCTGAATGTCCGCTGTTCGCCGAATAAGTCGGAGCCGTTGACGGCATCCAACAGCCGTGACGGCGACATCCGTCGTAATCATCCCGAGTTGGACGAGATTGAGAAGTTAGTGAGACATTCATGAGGACCAAAACTAAGGACATTGACGTTTTCGATCGGTCCTATTGTGATCGAATACGAGACATTGTCTGGAGCGCAATTCTGGAGGGCTCGCGTGATCCGGTAACCAATATGTCGGCGCTGCGAAATTACGAAATTTATGATGCCCTTCTCCAGATCCAAGCGATGATCGTTGCTAGCGCAAAGCAGGCTTCCTCACCGACCGAAATGCGCACGATAAGCAAGGAGTTTGCAAAGAGACTTCGCCGGCTGGTGGCTGAGTTCAAGAAAATGTACGATCGTGACGGGGTGCCCTTCGCCGCTGTAATTCATACCGATGAATTACAATAATAACGAATGGGTCCGCGCGCTCCGGGGTATCTGTGTCGGCCAGAACGCCGTTCGTTTGGATCGCAGCACAGAGACAGGTCTCAACCCTGCGGATCGCCAAATATAAAACCTGCGATCACAAGCCAGGACGATGGCACCTTTGCCTCGTCGATCCGATTGCTTTGCTGCGCGGGTTGCGTGCCGTGGACCATGCGGTCCGCACGCTCGTGAGGATTTACGCCCAGTCGACGCTCGGATCATGACGCGGCCATGTATGATGTTTTAAACATCATATATGGGATATGAAATAATCATATTGATATGTATGCCGGTCAATATAAATTCGACACTTGATATAGGAGGAGCCTTGTGCTGACCGCGCTTCATTGATCCGGCCGTCCTATCGTTGAGAGGAATTCCACAGTGTTGGAAACAGGTGTCAGGAATATTAGCTACGGCGCCGACAAATTTGGGTTCAGTGAGCTTGCCGCGCTGCACTGGAATCTGGACGCGCCTCAGCTTTATGAAAATGCCGTCAGTCAACGGAGAGGCTTCACTCGTCCAGGGCGGGGCGCTGTGCGCTGAAACCGGCGTGCATACCGGCCGATCGCCCAAGGACAAACACATCGTCGTCGACGACCTGACCGAGAACACGGTCTGGTGGGACGGCAACCGCAAGCTCAGCCAGGCCAATTTCCAACTCCTTCATGCGGATTTCATCGCGCACGCGCGCGGAAAAAAGCTGTACGCCCAGGACCTCTACGCCGCTGCCGATCCCAAATACCGGATCAAGACACGGGTGTTCACTGAACTGGCCTGGCATTCGTTGTTTATCCGCCAACTATTAATTCGCCCTGATCGCTCCGAACTTGCGAGTTTCATCCCGGAATTCACAATCGTTGATCTCCCTTCGTTCAAGGCCGATCCCAAACGTCACGGCGTTCGCTCGGAGACCATCATCGCCATCGACTTCACCCGCAAGATCATTCTGATCGGCAACTCTTCTTATGCGGGCGAAATCAAGAAGTCGGTCTTCACCACACTCAATTTTTATCTACCGGCACGGCACGTGATGCCGATGCATTGCTCGGCCAATGTCGGCAAGGACGGCGACGTCGCAGCTGTTCTTCGGCCTTTCCGGCACCGGCAAAACAACGCTGTCGGCCGACCCAAACCGCATGCTCATCGGCGACGATGAGCATGGCTGGGGGCCGGACGGCGTGTTCAACTTCGAGGGTGGCTGCTACGCCAAGTGCATCAAGTTGTCCGTTGAGGCCGAGCCCGAGATTTACGCGGCCACGCATCGTTTCGGCACGGTGATTGAAAACGTAGCGTTCGACCCGGAAACCCGGATTTGCAATTTCGACGACGCCTCGAAGACGGAGAACACACGCTCCGCCTATCCTCTTGATTTCATCCCGAACGCCTCTCGGACAGGACGCGCGGGGCAACCAAAGAACATCATCATGCTGACCGCGGATGCATTCGGTGTGATGCCCCCGATCGCCAAACTCAGCCCTGCGCAGGCGATGTATCATTTCCTCTCTGGCTACACGGCGAAGGTGGCTGGTACCGAAAAGGGCGTAACAGAGCCCGAGGCGACATTCTCGACGTGCTTTGGGGCGCCGTTTCTGCCGCGCCATCCCTCGATCTACGGTAATCTCTTGCGCAAGTTGATTGCCACCCACAGCGTCGATTGCTGGCTCGTCAATACTGGCTGGACTGGCGGCAAATATGGCGTGGGCCGCCGTATGCCGATCAAGGTGACGCGAACGCTGCTCGCGGCGGCCCTCGACGGCTCGCTCAAGACCGTCAATTTCCGCACCGATCCTTATTTTGGATTTGACGTTCCAACTTCGGTGCAGGGGGTTGAACCGGATTTACTGAATCCGATTAAGACATGGAAGGACAAAGCGGAGTTCGATGCTACCGCACGAAAACTCGTGCGCATGTTCCAGGAGAACTTTCGCGCTTTCGAGGACAGCGTCGATAGCGATGTTATGGCTGCGGCTTCCGATGTTCATATGGCGGCTGAGTAAATAACAAATGTGGGAAAGCGTTGCAGATAGAAATACCTGTCTCGCATATCACGCCACGTTCCAAGACTATCAATTCGCAGGCGCCGGGATTCGCCTTGAAGAAGGCGTCATCGCCAATGACCAAGCGGCCGCTCTGCAATACCATCAACGCCAATTGCGGTTATCAGAGGCGTGTTGGGCGATGCACCACGATGCGGTCAAGATCGCCGATCGTTGCACCGTATGCGGCGAGCCTTATGGTCATTTTCGTACTGATGATGCCGCACCTTGGCTGGCAATCCTCATAGTCGGCCATATCACAGTGCCGATTATCCTCATATGTGAGCGAAATTTCAAACTCCCAATGTGGCTTGCGTTAGCGACCTATTTGCCGCTGATCGTAGGACTGACCTTGGTTTTATTGCCGCGATGCAAAGGAGTTATTGCGGCTTTGATGTGGGCGATGAAGGCGGAGGGTTCCGAGAGGACCTGAGGCCGTCGTTATCGAGTCACCTGCCGGTCGACGAAGCGGACGGTCACGGCCCGAAGAGTGAGGACCGTCCATCTGGCGCTGTGCATGGTCATCAGCGACCTACAGACTTCCGCCGATTGGCATAGGCCGCCGTGAAGAGCGGTTACCTCGACGAAAAAAAGATTGCAGGTCAGCATGATATATTATCCATAATAATATAGATTCTAAACATCATTTCTAATGGTGTGTCACATGATTACCGCCGGCCAACTCGGGCCTCTCGTGCGCTTATTGGCATCGATCAGCGCAAGCTCGCTGAGGTGGCCGGACTATCGCTGCCGACCATTCAGCGCATGGAAGCCAGCGAGGGTGTCATCCGGGGCAACGTCAACTCTCTGATGAAGCTCATCGCGGCTCTCGATAGGCTTGGCATCGAACTGATTTCTGAAAACGCCGCGAGCCAAACCGGCGGCCGTGGCGTGCGGCTGAGGAGCGCAAGCTCGTGACGCTGACGATCATCCTTGTCTGCGTCGCGGTGTTGTTGATGCTCGGCCCGCTCTCGGTGGCGCTTAGTCGATCAGGCGTGGCAACGCAGTTCATTTATGCCGCGAGCATGCTCGCATCCGCGGTCTCGCTCGTAGCCGTGGTGGTGCATCTTGTCGGCGCGGCATCGCCTGAAAGCGTGACGTTGCCGGTCGGCGTGCCGTGGATCGGTGCGCACTTCCGCATCGACGCGCTCTCGGCTTTTTTTCTTCTCGTCGTCGATCTCGGCGCCATGAGCGCAAGCCTGTTTGCACTTGGTTACGGGCGGCATGAGACGGCGCCGGAGCGCGTCCTGCCGTTCTATCCGGCGTTCCTCGCCGGCATGACGCTCGTCGTGATCGCCGACGATGCCTTCACGTATCTTCTGTCCTGGGAATTCATGTCGCTTACATCCTGGGCGATGGTGATGTCGCACCATCGCGTGCCCGGACAATGTGCGCGCCGGTTATGTTTATCTGGTGATGGCAAGCTTCGGTACGCTTGTTTCGCTGCTTGCGTTTAGTCTGCTCGCCGGTCCGGACGGACATTACACATTCGTGCAGATGCGGTCCGCGCATCCCTCGGCGGCGCTCGGCGCATTGGTGCTGATTCTTACATTGATCGGCGCGGGCTCGAAGGCCGGCCTTGTGCCGCTGCACGTCTGGCTTCCGCTCGCGCACCCGGCCGCCCCGAGTCACGTCTCGGCGTTGATGAGCGGCGTGATGACGAAGGTCGCCGTCTATGGGTTCGTCCGCATAGTGTTCGACCTCGCCGGCGAGCCCGCTTGGTGGTGGAGCATCGTTGTACTCGCGTTCGCCGGAGTGACGACGGTCATGGGTGTTCTTTACGCACTCATGCAGCACGATCTCAAACGGCTGCTTGCCTATCATACGGTGGAGAATATCGGCATCATCTTCATCGGGCTCGGCCTTGCGCTCGCTTTCAAGACCCACGGAATGATCTTCGCTGCAGCTTTGGCGCTGACCGCCGCACTGTTCCACGTCTTCAACCATTCACTGTTCAAGAGCTTGCTGTTTTTCGGCGCTGGGGCGGTGCTCACCGCGACCGGCGAACGCGACATGGAGCATCTCGGCGGCTTGATCCATCGCATGCCGCAGACCGCGTTCGTCTTCCTGATCGGCTGCGTAGCGATTTCGGCATTGCCGCCGCTCAATGGCTTTGTCTCCGAATGGCTGACATTCCAGGCGATCCTGCTCAGCCCGCAGTTGCCAGCGTGGGGCCTTAAGCTTCTGGTGCCAGCCGTCGGCGCGCTCCTCGCGCTGTCCGCCGCACTGGCCGCGGCCTGCTTCGTCAAAGCCTACGGTGTGACTTTTCTCGGCCGCCCTCGCACCGGTGCCGCCGAGGATGCGCAGGAAACCGACTCGTTCTCGCTTGCCGCGATGTATTTTCTCGCCGCGCTTTGCCTTCTCGCCGGAATCCTGCCCGGCCTGTTTATCGATGCGCTCGCGCCGGTGAGCTCCGCTCTCCTTGGTGCGCACATGCCACTGCAATCCGGCACGCAATGGCTCTCGATCGTTCCGATTGCCGCAAGCCGCAGTTCCTATGACGGCCTGCTCGTCTTCTTGTTTATGACCATGTCGGGCACGCTGGCGGCGCTGGCGATCCACCGTCTCGCATCGAACCGACTGCGCCGCGCGCCGGCCTGGGACTGCGGCTATCCGGACGCTAGCCCGGCGACGCAATACACGGCGATGAGTTTTGCGCAGCCGATCCGCCGCGTGTTCGGTACCGTCGTGTTCCGCGCCCGCGAGCATGGTCGAGATGCCGCCGCCCGGCGATACGCGGCCGGCACGACTGACGGTCGAAATGCACGATCTCATCTGGGAAACGCTCTATGCGCCACTCGTTGTCGGCGTCAGCTTAGCCGCGGATCGTCTCAATCGTCTCCAATTCCTGACCATCCGCCAATTCCTCAGCCTCGTGTTCGGCGCCCTCGTCATTTTGCTTCTGGTGCTGGCGATATGGCCCTGACCCTCGATCTGGCCGTCCAAGGCGGGCAAATGCTGCTGGTGCTGCTGCTGGCGCCGCTATTCACCGGTTTCGTGCGCAAGGTGAAGGCGAGGCTGCTGCGGCGGCAGGGGCCGCCGCTGATCCAGCCTTACCGCGATCTCGCGCGGCTCATGCGCAAGGATGTCGTGCTGGCGGACAGTGCGTCATGGCTGTTCCGGGTCATCCCGTATCTGATTTTTGCCGCCACCTGGGTTGCAGCTTCGCTGGTGCCGACGTTCCGCACCGGGTTGCTGTTCTCCTGGTCCGCCGACCTCATCGCCATCATTGCGCTGCTGGGTAGCGGACGCTTTTTCCTGGCGCTCGCGGGACTTGATGTCGGAACAAGCTTTGGCGGCATCGGATCCAGCCGGGAAATGATGATCGCCTCGCTCGCCGAACCGGCGATGATCATGATCGTGTTCACGTTGGCATTGATCGCCGGCTCGACGCAGCTCTCCACCATGGCCGAATTCATGGCATCGCCTGCGGTCGGGCTGCGCGTTTCGCTCGGTCTCGCGCTTATTGCACTCATCATGGTCGCGATCGCTGAAAATGCCCGCATTCCGGTCGACAACCCGGCGACGCATCTCGAGCTTACGATGGTGCACGAGGCCATGGTGCTGGAATATTCCGGCCGCCATCTGGCGCTGATCGAGCTTTCAGCCTCGCTCAAGCTCATCCTCTACGTCTCCGTTATCGCTTGTTTGTTCGCGCCCTGGGGGCTTGCACCGACCGGCGCGGGAGCGCCAGCCCTCACCGCCGGGGTCGCTGGCTATATCCTGAAACTCGCTGTTGCCGGCTTTCTTCTCGCACTGTTCGAGACGTCGATCGCCAAAATGCGGGTGTTCCGCGTGCCGGAGTTCTTGGGCGCTGCGCTGATGCTCGGCCTGCTGGCGACGCTGCTGCGCTTCGTATCCGGGAGCTTCTGATGAGCGGAATAGATTTCGACATTGCCCATCTGCTTGCCGGCTCGCTCGTGCTGATCAGTTTCCTCGAACTTTATCAGGATCGGTTGTATTCGCTCCTCAACATTTATGCGATGCATGCGCTGGTGCTGGCGGCTTCAGTCGCGTGGCAGGCTTTCATCCAGGACGCGCCGCATCTCTACATAACTGCGGCGATCGCGCTCATCTTCAAGGCAATCGTGATTCCGGTAACGCTGCACCGGATCATTGTGCGGCTCGGTATTCATCGCGAGATCGAGAAGGCGGTCGGCGTCGGGTTCACCATGCTTGCCGGCATCGGCCTCGTCGCCCTTTCCATGGTCGTGATGCTGCGCGTCACGCAAGAGGCCGATCCATTGGCGCGCGAAGATCTCGCATTTGCGCTGGCTGTCGTGCTACTCGGTCTGCTGATGATGGTGACGCGGCGCAACGCGGTGAGCCAGGTCGTCGGTTTCATGTCGCTCGAAAATGGCCTTGTTCTCGCGGCGACCGGCGCCAAGGGCATGCCGCTGGTCGTCGAAATCAGCGTCGCATTTTCCGTCCTCATCGCTTTCATCGTGATTGGAATTTTCCTGTTCCGCATTCGTGAACGTTTCGACACGGTCGATGTCCAGGCGCTCGATCTCTTTCGCGGAGAGCGCCGATGACGTTCGACAGCGCGGCTTTCAGTCCCCTTGCCGGCGTTCTGGCGATGCCGGCCGCGGCGGCGGCCCTGTTCGCGGTGCTACCAAATTATCGCGCAACCGCGCGGCTCAACGTGCTGGCGACGACGTTGACATTGATCTGCGCGGTCGCGCTGTTGTTCGCAAAGCCGCAACCCGGCCCGTATCTGCTCGTCGATGATCTCAACGGCACGTTCATCCTGCTCACGACGTTCGTGGCCTTCACCACGAGTATCTTCAGCATGAGCTATATTGGCCATGAACTGGAGATCGGCCGGCTGACGCCGGCGTCCGTCCGATTCTACCACGCCATGTATCAGGTACTGATGTTCGCGATGAATCTCGCACTCGTCGCCAACAATATCGGCCTGATGTGGGTGGCAATCGAGCTTGCCACCCTGACCACGGTCATGATGGTGGGCATTTACCGCACCCACGAGGCGCTCGAAGCAGCGTGGAAGTATTTCATTCTCGGCAGCGTCGGCATTGCGCTCGCGTTGTTCGGCACCATCCTGGTCTACATGGCGGCGCGACCGGTCGTCGGCGAAGGTCTCGACGCCATGGTGTGGACCATTCTCGTCACCCGCGCGAGCGCCTTCGACCCGGCGCTGCTTGATGTCGCCTTTGTCTTTCTGCTGCTCGGCTACGGCACCAAGGTCGGACTCGCGCCGTTGCATGCCTGGTTGCCCGATGCGCACGCCGAGGGGCCGACGCCGATCTCGGCAGTGCTGTCGGGATTGCTGCTCAATGTCGCGCTCTACGCGTTGCTGCGGTTCAAAATGCTGCTGGCGGCGAACGCCGGAGCACTTGCGCCCGGCCCGTTGATGGTGACTCTCGGACTGCTGTCGCTGGTGTTCGCATCGTTCATGCTGTACCGCCGCCGCGACATCAAGCGTATGTTTGCCTATTCGTCGATCGAGCACATGGGCATCATTACCTTCGCGTTCGGCATAGGCGGCCCAATCGCCAATTTCGCCGGCCTCCTGCACATGACCATGCACTCGCTGACCAAATCGGCAATTTTCTTTGCCGTCGGCCATGTAGCGCAGGTCAAGGGCACGCAGCGCATCGCCGATATGGGCGGCCTTACCGAGACGCATCCGGTGCTCGGCTGGGGCCTGATCCTCGGCGTTGTCGCCATCGCCGGGCTGCCGCCGCTCGGCATCTTCACCAGCGAATTCTTAGTGGTAAGTTCGGCTTTCGCCCGCGAGCCGTTGCTCGCGAGCGTTCTCGTCTTCGGTATCCTCGTCGGCGTCGGTGGACTGTTTCTTCGTCTCAACAGCATAGCGTTCGGTGAGCCGCGCGGTTCGAGCGCCAGGGCGCAGGCCTCCTACGTGCCGATGTTCAGCCATCTCGCGCTTGTGGCGATCGCCGGCATCTACATGCCGCCGGCGCTGGTCGCTTGGTTCCAGAACGTCGCTGGATTGTTGGGATAGCCCGATGTCCGCGATCCTCGCCAATATTCAGGGAAGGCAAGTTGAAGATCGTCGCCCATGGCCGCGCCTGATCGTCACGCCGGAAACCTGGTGCACAGTTGCGAGTGAAATCGCTGCCGGCCACGCTACGCTGCTCGGCCTGTGGGGCGATGCCGGCGCTTCCTGCTCGGTGCACATGGCGTTCATCGAACCCGACAGCAACATCATCGCGGTTGTCAGTCTCGAATGTCCAGACGGAACGTTCCCGTCGGTCGGCGCGCTGCACCCGCCGGCCATTCGGCTCGAGCGCGCCATTCACAGCCTCTACGGGCTCCAGCCGGTCGGCGCACCCGACACGCGTCCCTGGATCGATCTCGGTTTTTGGGACGTCAAACATCCGCTTGGCGCACGCACGTCGGCGCCGGATGTGCGCCAGGCCTACACATTCTTGCCGGTGGAGGGCGAGAGCCTGCATCAGATTCCCGTTGGCCCGGTGCATGCGGGCATCATTGAACCAGGACATTTCCGCTTCACCGCTTCGGGTGAAACCGTGGTGCGGCTCGAGCAACGCCTGGGCTACGTGCACAAAGGCATCGAGTCGCTGATGGCAGGCGCAACGATTGGGCGGGCGGCGCAGCTCGCGGCGCGCACGTCCGGCGACAGTACCGTCGCCTATGGGATTGCATTCGCTCATGCCGTCGAGGCGGCGCTAAACGTAAAAGCGCCGCCGCGCGCGCAATATTTGCGTGCGCTGATGGCGGAACTCGAGCGGCTGGCAAATCATTTCGGCGACATCGGCGCCATCTGCAACGATGCATCGTTCTCGCTCATGAACGCACATTGCGGCATCCTGCGTGAGCTGGTGCTGCGCGCAGCCGAAACCTGTTTTGGACACCGCTTGATGATGGACCGGGTCGTCCCCGGCGGCGTCGCAACCGATCTTGGCTCCGTCGGGGCAGCGGCATTGGACGATTTTCTGAAAACCATCCGACAGCAATTTCCGCGTCTCGTCGAGCTCTACGACAACACCGCCTCCCTGCAGGATCGGACCGTCTCATCCGGGATCGTTACTGCTGAACTTGCACGGCAGTTCGGCGCCCCCGGCTATATCGGACGTGCCAGCGGCCGCAATTTCGACGCGCGGAAAACGCCGGGCTATGCGCCGTATCATGAACTCGACTTTATCGTTCCCGTGCTGACAGCGGGCGATGTCGATGCCCGTGTCTGGGTACGCATCCGCGAAGTCGAGCAAAGCCTGTCTCTTGTCGAACAGCTCATCGCGCGGCTGCCAAACGGACCGATCATAGCCGCGCTCGATGGTGGCGCCGGCGAAGGATTGGGCTTTGTCGAGAGCTTCCGCGGCGATGTCCTGGTCTCGGTACGGCTCGATGGTGCCCACATCGTACGTTGCCACATGCGCGATCCGTCCTGGTTTCAATGGCCTCTCCTTGAAGCTGCGATCGAAGGCAACATCGTTGCCGATTTCCCGCTGTGTAACAAATCATTCAACTGCTCCTATGCGGGCCATGATCTGTAATTAGCCGAAAGAACAAGCCTATGCGCAGAACGTTGTTCGAGGGTTTGACACGCCGCCCCATCACCGAAACGCCGCCCCAAGCCGGCGACGAGGCGCTTGGCGAGCTTGCAAGGCAATTGGAGGGGGTCGCGCGGCGGCGGCTTGGCCGTAGCCTGTCGATCCGCGAGGTCGATGCCGGTTCATGCAACGGTTGCGAGTTGGAAATCAACGCGCTGAACAATGCCTTCTACGATCTTGAGCGGTTTGGCTTGCGCTTCGTCGCATCGCCGCGCCACGCCGATGTACTGCTGGTGACCGGGCCCGTAACCAGGAACATGCGCGAGGCTCTGGAGCGGACCTATCGCGCGACACCGGACCCCAAATGGGTCGTCGCTCTCGGAGACTGCGCAGCGGATGGCGGAATTTTCGCGGGAAGTTATGCGGTTACTGGCGGAGTTTCGAATGTCGTTCCGGTCGACCTGCATATCCGCGGCTGTCCGCCCTCGCCGAATGAAATCTTAAAGGGGTTAATCGCCCTGTTGGAGCATGTGAGCGAAAAAGCTAATATTTCCTGATGAGCTATCGATGTTGCGCCTGTTCCGTGCAGGACTCGTTGCTTCGGGCTGCCAGCTAGGCTCGGTCGTTATCGTTACCTTGCTCGCACTTTTCTTAGCCCCGCATGGCATTATTCTTCAAAGCACCCTGGCGACTGCAGCGTCCGAATCTTTCTGGATTTCCATTTCTCCATTTTTGATTTGGGCATATCTTCTCACAGCGGTCGGCTGGGCCCTCACCGGAGGCCAATTCATTGAACGCACCGTAGACCACTTTCGCAACGCGTTTTATCCCGGTAAGGAAGCTCTGACGGCGCTGGTCGTCCAGCTCGTCATTCCGGCGATTTTATTGGTAACAATTGCCCTGGGACCCCCGCCCGATTTTCTAGTTGAAGCGGCCGACTATTTTGGATACGCGGCAATTGCCTCGGTCGTATGGGGGGCCACAATAAGTATTGCTGTTGCCTTTTGTGGCGCAACCGCCCACGCGGCACATAAAGCACGTAAGCGATAAAAAGGGTTGGCGTACCAACCGGTTCCGGTCTACCCAGAAGCTTGCGGCGGAAAGCCCGTGAGATAATCAGCTCGGCGCTTTGCGTTCCATAACCTGTCATTATGAGAAAGCGGTCACTGCCCTAGCTCGTTCCGTAATGGGC
>CAWAGV010000002.1:0-2550000 GCA_963781725.1 uncultured Alphaproteobacteria bacterium
CTTAGCCAACTTGCTAAGAAATTGCGCTTTCTTATCAAGTCGCTCAACTTGCTCCAAAATGAGAGAAAGCTTATCAGTCGCGGAGAGGCTTGGCGCGTTTCTTATCAGTTCCACCAAAGTAGCTGAGCAAGCGAATGACTTGGCTTTGGCGAACGCAGCGAATAGATATAAAAGCACATTCCCGAGCTGCGAGCAGACTGTATAAGGTGGAAGTCCAAACGGACAGCTGAGGCCGGTTGTACCCGGATCAGACGTTAGGTCGAGATACGCGATCGCACGATTCTGAACAACGTTCCGGAATCTGATTCGGAGCGGTTGGCAACTTCTGTGGAACAGCAGAGAACAACGATGGTCCATCGAAGCCCCGAAGAAGTCACCAGCCATCACGTCGATAAAATGGGAGAAGCGCTTGGAAAGCAGTTTGATGCGCTCTGGCACGATGTCGCTTGGCTTCATAGAAAATGGGCTGAGTATGTGGAGTTGTTCGGCTCCAAGGAAACTCGCGTAGAGCTATTAAACCAGGCGGCTCCGCAATTTTTTCGCATGATCCAGGACGCACTTTGGGAAGAAACGCTCCTGAATGTCGCGAGGCTGACGGAAAAATCGACGTCGCTAGGTCGGAGGCAAAACTTGACCATCCAAAACCTTCCGCAGCTGATCACGGATCAGAAGACAAAAGAATATGTCTCAATATTGGTGGAGAAAGCGGTCATCGAGGCGACGTTCTGCCGGGATTGGCGAAATCGCCACATCGCGCACCGCGATCTCGATCTAGCTACCAATGAATTGGCAAAGCCTTTAGAGGGTGGGAGCCGAAAGCAGGTGAGCCAAGTCCTTAAGGCGATTGCGGACGTATTACATGCGGTGGAGGACTATTACACCCAATCGGAGACCTTCTTTGAGGGAATGCATCCTGCCGGTGGCGCGGTTTCGCTGTTGCATGTCCTTGATGGGGGAGTCCGGGCCCAAGCGGAACGTAGCGAGCGCCGACGCCGTGGCGATACATCGGGGAACGACTACCGCCCCGATATCTGAAACCACGACTGCATCACTAAATCGGCAAGACCAGTTCGGCACCCCTTGTTACGGACGTTCCCCACCTTTTTGTCCACCGGCCAAATTTTCAGGCGATCATCGAAGCAGGGTTTGAGGAGCGTCAATAGCTGCTCCTCCGTGGCCAACGCGCCCAGTTGCTGCCCTTCCCTCGTTGTTTCAGATCAAAGTTCTCGCCGCCAAACCGCTGCGTAAATTTATCAGCGTCCTCCAATATTTCGGAGCAGTAGATGTGAATCCACTCGGCGTCATGGAAGACGGATTGCCACGGTTGCAGAGCGTCAGGTCCTTGCAGAAGTCGTGACTCTCTTGATACCCGCCGCGTTCGCAGAACCGCGCCGGCCGTGCGACTTGAAGGGGTCAGGCTATCGCACTTTCACCGTCCGATACTTATCTTTAATTGCCGAATCAAAGAAGCGGCCCTTCGACGATGCCGCCATGAAACGTTGATACATATTTTGGGGGACGACAGCGTAATCGTAGATCCCACCGCTTGTGAATTCGACCTCAAGCGTTTGAGACCGCTCATCATATCCTATCGAGCGAATGTTCGTCGACGAAACGCGCGTGCGGTCCATCGGACTTCCTCTTTTATGCAGCGGCGAATTTAATTAGTCGGTCAGCTAAATCCGTCAAGACTTTTGGTTTCTTGCCGTCGTGCCATGCGAGACTTCAAAATCTCACCAATAAGGATGGGATTCTTTTTGAGACTTGCCCCTGGATCAATCGCGTTTCGAGCCTTGGTGGCAAGCGCTTCCCATTCCGCTTTTCCCAAGGCAGAGATCACTTCTTCCTCTAAGGTTGGCCTCAGCGCCGTAGGCAAGCCAAGAGCCGGCACATTCAAAGGGACCGACGTAGCGGCCGCGCGCAAGGCTGCGGGGAGGTTTGGGCTTACCGTCAGCGAGATCACGGATCCGGCAGGCCGGACTCTCGCCGCTAAAATTCCAAATGGCCGGATCAGCGGCTCAGGCGAAAGCATTGTGCCGTTCGTCAGTAAGGACATTTATGAGCAGATCAAAGCCTTCTCTGCTCAGCAGCCAAAGAACGGCAACGGATCGAGCACGGCCACAACTACCGCACCTTCGGCCCAATTCCGGCTGCCAGCGAGCTGGGACGACATCAAAGCTGGGGACCGGGTGTTAGCTCAAGAGGTCGACCCGAAGGATGGCTGGTGGCAAGTCACCGTGACGGAAGCCCACGGCGACCTGTTCAAGCTGCGTTGGCCAGGCAGTGGAAGAGGCCGTCCGTTCCAGAAGCATCGCTCGATGCTTGGCTTGATCTGCCCAGGCGAGATCAAAGAAACGGTGAAACCCGATCCTAAGCAGGCAACAGCCGAGCCGACGGTTTATCCACGCCATTGGTCAGCGATCGGTTTGAACCAGATCGTGCTGGCCAGAGAAGACGGACCGATGGAGCAATGGTGGGAAGCAAAGACCATCAAGCTCGACAAAGACATCTTCACTCTTCAATGGCGCGACTAGGCTCGCACACGACGACCGGATTAGAAAGGATTACGAGAAACGCGTCACCTGTGTTCCAGCAGCCGACTGCCCGCCCGATGGACAACGGCTCGAGGGCAAGTCGTCTACTGAGTTGATTTTTCATATCGACGAAGAGGGCAAAACGAACGGCGCTTTTCGCCGAAACAAAGGAGTTTATGCCGAAGCCTACAGCTTCTCTTTGGCATCCGGTGAAATGCTGCGCGCATATATGAAGCACGTCATCAAGGAAGCGAGGCTCGATTATCAAGCGGGAACGCAAACGAAGGAGGACCTCGACCAATTATTCAAGTAAAGATCGCGATACAGCGATGTTTGTTGGCGACACTGACTTGGTCGCGATTGGGGGCAAAGCTGCCGCGCTAGCTAGTTACAGCCGTGGTGGCTTGTAACTCGGAGCGGACATCGCAGAAGCCCTGCGTCATTTTCCACAATATACGTCCGCGCCTCCGGCGTAAGGAAACTCGCGCTTGCTATAAAGATGCATAGCTAAGCACCGAGGGAGTCCTTTCCCACGGGGAGCCGCTTACAAATTGGCGACGTGCAAAGGTCGCTGTTCAACTATCTAACCGGTCATCGGTAGGCGCGATCTAAATCGTACAATCGAATTTTATCCAACCACAGCTGTCTGCGGCAGCTGTGTCGTGCAGAGTTTCGCCCTGCCCGCGCGGCCGCTGCGAGGAGTCAGACATGCCGACAACTATCCCCGTTACTCAGCCCGCTATTGGGATACTGGAGAGGATTCTCGCCGTTATTGGCGATGGTGACTTCATCGCTGTCGCCAGTTTCTCTACGGCTGGGCTTTTGCTAACGATTTTATTTGCCTGTTGTCTGATGCTTCGTTTTCCGGATCTCGGGATCCTGATTGAGCAATACAACCAATTCTAATTTGAAGCACAGATGGGATGGCTTTTCATCGAAAACATGGTTCGCAAATGTCGACTGTTGCCAAGTCCCAGCCGTCCACACATGGCCCACAAACGGACACGCTGACGACCGACTGTCGCGGCCGCTGTTGAGGGCGAAGCGGACATCCCCAACGGAGGTAAAGTCAACATTACATTTTGGCCTCGCCGACGCGGCTGGGCCGGTCTGGCGCAACTGTATAGATTTCGGCACAAAGTTAGCCAGTTTATCTATTTGCGGCAATTAGCTGATATTTCGACGACTTGCTCTTCGTCGCCTGAGGCGCGTCGACTGAACCGTTCGGCGCAGGCGTTGAGGCCGCCACATCTGTCCTTAACGAACCTCTTGAACTGACTTGGATGGCACTCCAGGCGAAGAGCGAACCGCAGAACTCGCGAGTATTTGCTGAGCTGGCGACGATCTAGTCTGGCCGGCGCGACACTCGCCGCAATGACGGCCACAAAAGGATCTTCAGTAGGCTTTGAACTCACAATCCTTAGGGCGCGCCTCGCCCGGCCAACAACTCGTCCCTCCACTCTCCACCAGGCAACAATTTCGTACACTGCGACCAAATAATCGTAGATCGCGTCGCGATCACGACTAGCCTGCACTTGCCGCCAAATTGCGCAGAGACGTCTGATATCTTGCCTTAGCGAAGCGTTCGAGTAAGGCACTCGGCCGGAAATGCGATAATCTAGCTGGTTTACAAGGTCGTTCATGAAACTACCAATACCCCGGGTAATCAAATGCCATGATTTTTCTCCGAACATCTAATCGTTAATCGCTTCATCCTCCTGCTCGCGCACATCCTCTCGCAAACTATCGGTTGCGCGCCATCCGACATTGCCGTCTTTACGCAGATATCTCCGTGCCAACCCGGTGCGTTCATATCTGTAAAGGATGTCTCGAATAACTTGACTCCGTTCTTCACCTCGGCAGTCGATGCCGACCAATTCGGTATCAATCGTGAGACTCAATATTTGGTCCATGCGAATTCGTTTCATTGGCCTAATACTCGCAATTGTTTTCGCTATTGCAAATTAGTGTCTTTCGTCGCGCTGACGCCTGAGTCACACTCAAACTCGTGGCTAAAATACCCGTATTCACGTCCTTTCAAGTCGTCCACCACGAACTGACCACCCGATTGAATCGAACGACCTCGCTATCTGCCAATTTGAATAAAGGGCGCGTAGCTCGCTATTGCTATGCAAATACCGCTGTCGCCTGAGGCACGAGCCTTCACACGCAGCGGGATCGCATTCGATTGCTAGACGTGATCGAGGTTCAATCGGCTACCGCGCCGCAATTGGAATTGGCGGGCCAGCAGTGATGGGCGAACGATAGATTACGAACCTTCGAGAAAGGGATTTATGCTTATTATCCGCGCGCCTCCCCTCATTCCTTCGCTATTTTCTTTCTTGCTTTCGTCACCAGAAGGGACTTTTTTGTCTTGAGGTGCATTGTTCTGAGCACGCTGCTGTGCTGCGCGACGTTGTCGGGCACGCTCATCGAGTTCGTCCGAATATCTATCGGGCACGTGAAGATGGTCTAGCAACTCTTTCATCCAATATTCTAGCCAATCCACTGTCTCTGTAATGTCGTTACATCGCTCTTCCAGGTCTTCATGTCTCTCGTCGAATTTTTCTTCGAATCGGCTCAGATGCACAGATAACCGGAGGCGATGCGGCTCGATTCGGCCTTTGGCGGCTGTTTTGAACCGCTCTTCCAATTCTTGGGTGCCTCGATTCACACCCCGAAACCACAAGCTACCTGTGGACGGCGTCCAGTTGAGGACGCCACCATTGTTGGCGTGGAATTCCCGCTCTCCATTTAAGAGCTTCAACCAACGTCCACGTAACTTTGTACTACCTACGCAACTCTTCAGCCTTTGGAGATCACCCCGAAATTTCAGATGCATCTTTTCCTCTTCTCTTGAGCGGAACCGCCTGCCGCTTAATTTGACGGTTTGGCTATGCGTCGCCTGAGGCGCGCCGAACTCGGAACACGAGGTTGTGCAGACGTGGCCGTCGTAGGGCGCGGACTGGCCCAGCTCCATCAATCGCAGTCGTTGATGAGCTATCGCAATTGACCCGTCTCCTGTTTGAGCGAAAAGCGAGACTGCCCTACCGCAATCGGCCGCGCCTCAGCTTATCGTTGGTCAGCAATGCGTCAGCCAGCAACCCCTTGAGAGCGGAAACATCGTCCAGCGGCGCCCTGTCGGCGGTCTGGCGCCCCTGATCGATCCGGTTCTTTGCGGCTACTTCAAATGCCAATTTTAATTTCTGGGCAGCGCATCTGTCGCCTTGGAACCAAACAGTGCCGGTCGTCGGCGACCAGTTGAGGATGCCGCCGGCTCTCGTGAGATATTGTCGCTGTCCATCTAGCAGCTTCCTCCATCTCCCATCTAAGCCCGTACGAGTGACGCACTTCTTTAGTCTGGCACGATCCCCGCGAAACTTCATTTTCATCTCCGTCTAAACCGCACAGCAATATTTGTTGATCGTCATTCGGCTACGGCACCATTCCAGTTGATAAATGGGCTCCTACTTACAAATAACAATCAACAAACAAAACCGTTTCATTTTTTCTTACTGGAGATAGCGATGGCCTCACGCACTCGTCAATTCCGAACACACCGCAAGGCGCAAGAAGCAGTTGTCGATGCTGAGCATTGGTATCGCGACTCCCCCGCCATCTTGAGCAACGATTTCACAGCGAGGAAGACCGCCCTCCGGCACGAAATGGTGCTCGACATCTTGCTGCGCGCTCAAAAAAGGGCCGAACGTTCTGGCAATCGCGGTTTGGCCAAAGACTACGAACGGCTTCATGCGAGGTTAGAAGAGTGTCGCTCAGGCCACCGATGCGGCTCTCAGGCATGCCCCAAATGTGCCCGCGCGTTTCAACAAGCAAAGACTGCCACCCAGAGCAAACTAATCGAAACGCTCCAAGGGTCGAAAGCAGGCAAGCCACTCGTAATGGTCACAATCGTTCCTAGAGGAATGACTTATCGTCCCGGTGAGTTTTGCGAAATCAATGTCACAAAGGCGAGCCGTTGGCTGAAGGATACCATGAGTCAGGCGGGTATTAATCGCATCATGTTTGGCAGCGTTGATCTTGGCTGGGAAGATCGCCGGGGCGGCAGTTACATCCAAGTGCATTGGCATTTGGCGACTTTGACGAAATATCCAAGGCGACTAGAAGGCAAACTAAAATCGCGCATCCAAAGAGCCAGGAAATACGAGCGACCTATTGATGTGCGTATAACTCATGACGAAGGGGTTCTGCCGTACATCAATAAGGTCATCAAGCTACCGGACCTGCTTCGGAGGGCACGCCGTCAATTGCCGGAACTGTTGTTAGCCTTGGATCAGTTCGACCCACTCGATTTCATGGTCGTGAGGAAATTAAAGCTCAGTGCTCAGTCCGACGGTTTCTCGATCGGCCGCATTCAAAACAACCGAGCAAAACTTCGGCTACGGAGTCGTAACGAGAAAACCTGAGGAAGGCGCAAAAGAATAGAACGTTTGGCTCCGTTACGTGTTCTCTTCTTACTATTAGCCCAGAGCACCAGCACAACTGATTTTCAATCGACGGCCAGCTCGTAGTATCTGGGGTCGTAGAAGTCACTAATTTAAAACTGAGCACTGAGAACTGAGCAGTTCATTTTCATATTTTTGAAGGGCCACCTAATGAATGACGTCGATATTAAATTGACCAAAAGGGGCGTATTCGTCGTAGACCGCGAAACCGCCGCCAAAAGAAAGGTCGCCGCACCTATTCGCGTCCGCGCTCTTGGGAAACGCAGTCGCGACAACGTAACCTTCGCAGAAATCCGATTCTGCACCATGCACGGTACGGCCCATTCGGAATTTTTCGAGTTTTCAAAACTCCTGTCGGAAAACAGGCATCAGATAAAAGCTAAGCTCGCAGATCTAGGCTATGACTGGCCTGATGACGCGGAGCTATCCAGAGCAATCCTCGCAGCAGTTATTAAAGACCGGCCCAAACGGCGATTTCGCTTTGTCGATGCACCGGGGTGGTATGATGCCGCATTCGTGGTGCCGGGCCAGGCTTTTAGGTCCGGAAACGATAGCACGGCGATCTACATTGATCCGGAAACAGATGCCCACGTCGGGCCATTCACGGTGGGAGAAGGATCGCTCCGCGACTGGAAGGATCACGTGGCGGCTCCAAGCCGCAAGTCGAGCCGGCTGCGCTTATCAGTTGCGGCTGCTCTAGCTGCACCTTTTGTTAGACCACTCGGGTTAGATTCGTTCGGTATTAATTGGTTCAGCGACACCTCTGACGGCAAAACGACGCTACTTTTCGCCGCAGCTTCTGTTGCTGGCTTGATCGGTTCCGGCGGCTTGCCTGGTTGGGCGGACAGCGAGTCAGGCATAGAAGGCCTCGCTCGCGGCCATCGCGACAACATCTTGCCACTCGACGAAATGGCCGACGGCGAACACGAGATACAACTGAACAAAAAGGCGCGGATGATTGCCTTCCTCGTTGCCCGCAATCGACCACGACGACTATCTCGAGTGTACGAGCGTACTCACGGGCTCGGTCAACGGGAGTACCGCATAATCCTAATCAGCACGAGTGAAAGGGCGCTCGGGCATATAGCTCGCGCGGCCGGAATGCGCCGATTGGGTGGCGAGGAGGTGCGTTTTATTGACGTTCCCGCAAGTGAGCCCGGCTCGCTGGGCATTTTTGATGAACCTATTGAACCTCTCAATGGCAGGACCGGACGGGAAGCGACCAAGTCTCTCGTGGAGCGCATCAAAGCCGATGCCGTCAGGTATCAGGGACATGCGCTTCTTGCGATGATGAAGCGGTTCATGGCTGATCCGGACGGTTTGAAAACTCTTCATCGCTATAAACGGAGCTTCGAAGATCGCGCTACTGTGATGGGCACGCACAATGCCCAGTATCGAGTTAGGACCAACTTTGCCGTCCTTTATGGCGCATCAGCTCTCGCGATCGACTACGGCATTCTACCTTGGAAAAAGGGAGGAACATTCCGTGCAATAGAAAAGTGCATGCGGCTCGCATTGGCGGCGATGGAGACGGGATCTCAGGTATCGGAGATGCAATCGCCCGTCGCTGATCTTGGGCAAGTGTGCAACCAGCTTAAGCGCCGGCTTGAGACCGCCTGCATCGTTGCGGTGAAGCCAAAAGAGAAAATAACCGAGGCACAAGCACGCGACCGCCAGATGGCCGATGGCTTTGAGATCAACGACGAGATCTTTCTTAAAACGGACCGCTTCAAACAGTGGATCCCTGCGGGAGCTGCGCGGAACTTGCTTAAGGCGAACCGAGTCCTTCGCACTGAGCGGGGCGACACCTCTACTGTTGAAAGAACAATTGCAGGCATCAGCGGCAAGCCTAGGTATTACGTCATCGAGACAGCTGTCCTTGATGCTGTGTAATAGCTCTCCGATTCATCTCCACCCTATCTCAAAGGCGACCCGCCGTGGCCACTCGCGTATTAATCTACAAAACCATGTTCAAGCGCCGGATGAAATGCCGCCTTCTAGCACGCTGGCTATGAACTCCCATTTGCGCTCTTGCGCTGCGCCATCACGTCGCCGAACATCGCACCCAGATTAGTCCGCAGCCGAATTAAGTGCGAAGCCGAAATGGGTAAAAGCGTCAGCCAGAAGGCACCGGCGGTGTCATAGGTGCCCGTAGTCACTGCTGCTGCGCTAATATAGCATTGATGAACTCCGCAATTGCCCGCTTGACGTTGTCAGCGCCAGGGTCGAATCCACGCAAAATCAGCAATACTCGCACTGACTGCTCAAGGTCTTCAGCGACGGTAGGCAGTGGCTCATCCGCCGGGGCCAGCGGCGGAGACAGCGCTTCGGGCTCCTTGCCTGCACTGCGACAGGATTCGGCGTAGCGTTGCTTCAGCTGTTCGTTTTCACATTCCAATCGGCTGCAGATTCCTTGCAGCGCTTGGTGCCGATCCCCGACCTGATGACGGCGCTCGTCTTTGTGCTTGCTCTGCCTTGCCTGCGCGGCCGGATTCTTAGACCGCCGAATGTACTCGCGGGTCAGCGCGGTGCCCTTCGGCGCGGCGTTCAAAATTTTTTCCAGCGCATCCGGCGTTCCGGCTTCGAGATGGGCCTCGAGGGATACACCTGATCGCCGGCGACCAGCTGGAAACGCGGAGGCGACTTGCCTCAGCTTACGGATGCGCTCCATCGACAGGTCGGCGTCGTGGTTTTGGGCGATCTCCTTTTGCATCGCCTCTATCTTTGCGCGGGACCCATTCCTGACGCCGTCCTCGCCGGTTTCGGAGCACTCGTCGACTATCGCGTCGGCCAGCTCCCATTCGTCTCTGCCCATTTTCCGGACGGCGACATCGCAACGCGGAAAAGCAACAGGGCGGGTGCTCTTAACCGGCACCGCAGTGGCAGCTTCCCCCTTCGCGTTCTGGCCCTGACGAGAAATATGATTTTCCATCGCAACGTTTGGCCCGTTCCTCGTAGGATGAAAAAGGCGCTGATTGTTGCTCATCGCGACCTCCGGTCGCACTGGAGGTGCCGCGTGGCTGCGTAGGCTGAATCCTCAGAGGTCGCATTGAGCAAATTGGCTTCGATCCATTCGGCCAAGTCGTTTTTGCGATAGCGGATGAGATGGCCGAGGCGGGCAAAGCGGGGACCCGTCCCGGCAAGACGGTGCCTTTCCAGCGTGCGCACCGAGAGGCCAAGAATTCGCGCCGCGTCTTTTTGGGTGAGGAGAAAATCCATATATGTGCTCCGCCGTCCGAGTTGTTCGGCAGAACAAATACGTGTTCAAATTTGCCGGCAAGATTTGCCAATTATGCCATAAAAGATATTGGCAAATTCAGTTCTTGGGCTGGTTTCCGGGCTTAAGGCGGCGGCTTTGAAACTCTTTTTCCTTGAGGATCAGCCGAATGATTGGTCTGCTAGTGCCCGGAAACCGTCTTCTGAGCAATTTTTCGGCTTGATTTATGTTGGCCGGCTTACCGGGCTGTCGGTACAGCGCTCTAGCCGCGTCTATTAAATCAGTTCTTGAGGCTGGCCGCTGGATTGGTAGTTCGCGCGGGGTGGTTGAATTGGGAATGTCAGTTTTTAAGGCCGGCCGTTGGACTGGTGGTTCAGACGGGGCTGTTAATTTGGGAATGTCATTTCTAGAGGAGGCTGGGCGCCGGTGTCGCACTCGGGTGGGATTGTTGAATTGGCTGTGGAGGTTGGCCTTCGAGCTGGTATTTTGACCGGTGTTTGAATTGGACACCGACTGAAACCGATCTTCCGACGGTGGCCAAAGTTTCCATACGCCCAACCGCTCGACCGACAGCGGTCGATAAATTTTTGCCCGGGCGTTGTCCGGAGCAACGCCTAATCCAACAAGCAACAATTGTGATGCCTGCAAATATTTTGGATCTGGGCGGTCCTTAGGTCCTTGCGAATCTCCCCACTGCACCCGAACAATCCCGTCGCCAATTTCTGTCTTCAGTTGGAATAACGCCTTTATCGAATCGCAATCCTCTACAATTCGGATGTGTTCCACCGCTTCAACCAGGCTCATCCACGGTGATGCTTGACGAGATACTTCCGCTCGGGGAGTTCCGGGTTTTGAATCAATTTCGTTCCCTCCTTGCGGCCAAGCCGCAAAGACGCCTGATCGCAATAACAGCAGCGGTCGCAAGACGTCGTCATCCGGAGCGAAGCCAGGTCCGGACAGAACAAGTTGTGAAAGCGCTATCAGTCCAATGTTCGGGGGGGCCTCTGAGTTTACAGCATCAACCCACTTAATCGGAAGCTGGCCACTTCCGATCTTTTTCTTCAGCGCAACTTGGGCGGCGACAGAGCTGAGGCTAAACGCAGATTTAACGTGTTTGACTGCTTCGACCAAGCTCATCCAACGAGGATCGGACAAACGCGTGGTTTCGATATCTTGCAATTACAACTCCCGACTCCCGTGATACCCAGGTGATACCCGGCCGAAGCTTTGAAGTCGCCTATTCGTGCTAAGCCATTGATTTGATGGCTGACGACGCAGTCTGTCGCTAACCAGTCTCCGCGCCAAATTTCCCTGATATCAGGGAAAATAACAGGGAAATTTGCAAAGACAGCGCATCCAGCAACTCGACTAGCCCGAGTTGTGCCGGATATGCGGGCCTTTTCCGGACAATTCCCTATGCAATCGAACAGGGAATTCCGTCCGGATATCAGGGAAAGCATCTGCTGAAACAGGGAATAGTTGGCCGAAAAATGCCGCCCGAGTGGCTCGTTCGTTTTAGTTTATTAAATCTACCGCCGGTGTCTCAGATTGCAGGAAAATCCGTCGCGCATTTTTGAGATCTATCTCTTTATCGTGTCGAATTATGTCGGCGACGCGAGACACGATAAGTATCTCAAGCATCGGTATCCAAAGAATCATGCCGACGGCGGAAACGCCACGACGGGTTTTGAAGCGTAAGCCCCAGGATAACCGCGACACCAATGACGCACGGAGCGAGTCCGATCCTGAATCCCCGTCGCCGCACCCGCCCGGCCTAGGCAGGCTAGTCGATAAGGCGGTTTAGCTCACGCCGGTCGCTCGCGCTCCTCATTAGTGCTGTGCGAAGATCGGATATGTCAGACTTTAGCAGCAACGATGGGGCGCGTGGCTACGAGCTGGCTCATTCGAGTTTGATATTGGCGGCCCGGATCACCTTGGACCACTTCTCGGTATCCTCGGCGATGAGCTTCCCACACTCGGCAGGCGATCCCGGAAGTGGTGTGCTGCCGAGCTCGGCCAGCCGCGCTTTGATTTTGGGGTCGGCAAGCGCGGCATTGATTTCGCTATTGAGCTTGTTGATGATTTCCGTGGGCGTATTGCTGGGGGCACCAACGCCATTCCACTGGGTGGCTTCGTAGCCCGTCACGAACTCAGCCACTGTCGGGATGTCCGGCAGCGCCTCCGCTCGCGTCGCGGTGGTTACAGCCAACGCACGCAATTTCCCTGCTTTGATGAGCTCGATTGAGCTGGACAAGGTATCGAACATGACTTGGACCCTTCCGCCGATCAGTTCAGTGAGCGCGGAAGGCGAGCTGCGAAATGTCACGTTGACCATGCTGACGCCGGTCATCATTTTGAAAAGCTCTGCGGCGACGTGGGTCGCGCCTCCGATGCCGGCCGACGCGAAGTTGACCTTCCCAGGATTGGCTTTGGCGTAAGCGATGAACTCGGGAACAGTCGTTGCCGGAAACGATGGGTTCACCTCCATGACAAGTGGCCCGCCGCTAACGCTCGCGACCAGCGCGATATCACGAAGGAAATTGAAGGTCAGATTATCGTAGAGCGTGACGTTGAATGCGCTCACGTTACTGAACAAAAGCAAGGTATAACCATCCGGAATGGAACGGACTACAGCCTCGGTGCCGATATTGCTGGCGGCGCCTGGCCGGTTCTCGATGACGAATGGCTGGCCGAGCCGCTCCGACAGCCACTGCCCCACCAATCGGGCGATAATATCGGCCGCGCCGCCTGCCGCATACCCGACAACAATACGCACCGGCCGCGTCGGATAGTCGAGCGCTGATGCAGAGCGTGGCAACACTGGCAATGCCAAAACGCCCGCAGCCAAACGCGAGAGATGTCGTCGGGTAAGTTCCGTCATCACTCGCGCCAATGTGCAAGCCTCGATCTAAGGTTGCCGCGTTGCTTGGCTAGAAGCAAGGACCGGCGTGTGTGTCGCTATTGGGGGAAGAGCGGTCGCGGCTGACTGAAAGCGGCACAGCAGCTTTTGGCCCTTTTCGACATTCGGTAGGAGTACTCGTCGATGTCGGTAATTGGATGAACAGCAGACGTTAGGTCACCGTTCATATGCAGTGATTGTGCACTGATTGACCCGTCAGCGACATTCCCCGCGAAACTTCGGTGCAGCGCAGCACGTCGGCTTCCATCGCTGGCGGGGGCAGGAGCACGGCCGGACTATTCCGTTAGTAGTCATGGCGCGATGGCCCAATTCTGCAACACTACGCAAGGGTCACTAGCCGGAATAGCCAGCCACGAGCACGCAATCGGAGTTTGTGCTGTCCAGCCTGATCTTGCGGATCGGCTGGTACTCGGGGCTGTCATGGAAACTTTGCGCCGCTTCCAGCGAAGGAAATTCCAGTATGATAAGGCGGTGAAGCGGAAGATTGCCTTCGACGTGTCTCAAGTCGCCGCCACGGACGAGATACCGCCCGCCCATCTGAGCGATCAGCGGCGCTACCTTCTGACGATATTCATCGAACTTCGCAGTGTCCTTCACCTCGATGTTCGCGATCAAATATCCGGCCAAGCTCACCCCCTTTAAATCGGCCTTCGGCCGACCTCCCATGAATGAACACTGAGGTTGGGTCGTAATCGAACAAGCCCAAATCCTCCGCGCTTACGTGACAGCGAGACATCGTTTGGTTATTCGCTGAGGCCGAGCTCGTCGACCAACCGCTTCTCCTGCGCAATCTGGCCCATGGCGTAGTCACGATAGCCAGCGCTGTCGAGATAGAACGGCTGCTCTTCGAACTTCGCCATTGTTGCCACGAAAGATTGCGCCGCGAGGCCTTGTTTAAGCGCATCGTGCAGGCGCTTTACGATTGCGGGATCCATGCCCTTTGGGCCGGCAATGCCATAGGGCAGATCGCCGATGAAATCGATGCCGCTTTCCTTCAGAGTCGGTACCGCCGGCCAGTCCGACAGCTTGTCAGGGCCAAAGCTGACAAGGAGCCGGAGTTGCCCGCTGCGCACGAGCGGCGCCCAATAGGCCGGGTCGGCGACCGCCTGAATGAAACCGCCTAGGAGCGCGCTGCCGGCAGAACCTTCTTTGAAGGGAACGTGCGTCCAAACGATGCCCAGCTGTTTTGCGATTGCCGCCATAACCAGGTGACTGGTGGTGCCGGCACCGCCTGTTCCGTAATTGATCTTGCCTGGATTTGCCTTTGCGTCGGCGAGAAAATCCTGAAACGTCGCCCAAGGCGCATCGCTCTTGACCACCAGGCCTATTGCTACGCGCGCAACACCGATGATGTAGGTAAAATCGGTGGCGGGATCGAACGTCGTCTTTCTTAGAAAAGGCAACCGGAACACTGTCGAGGGTATAACCGTCAGCATGTAACCATCTGGGCTTGTGAGCTTGGCGACACGCGCCGGCCCGAGAGTGGCGCTGGCGCCCGGCATATTCTCTACGACGATCGGCTGAGCCAGATATGGTTCAGTCGCGGCTGCGAGCGAGCGGGAAGTGACATCCAGCGCCGCGCCAGGCGACACTGGAGCGATGAGGGTTACCGGCCTTACTGGGAATTCGCCGGACCAAGCGCCAGCCATCGGCATTCCCGTCCCGATCATTCCCAAAATGCAGCTTCGCCGCGTGAGCACGACAGCCTCCTGCGTTGAGGTGGATCGCAAGTGCGCGATGCCTCCAGACGCTACCGTAGCCGGTCATAAGTAGATAATATCATGAATTGATGGTGTCATAACGATTTGAGGGGTACGGAAGATGCCGTGGGACCAGCGCGTCGCGCAGCGGCTCAAATTGCGGGACCTCTATGTCCTGCACACAGTTGCTGAACTCGGCAGCATGGGAAAAGCCGCCGGACGGTTGGCTGTTTCGCAACCTGCCATTTCAAAGGCGATTACCGATCTCGAATTTGTCTTGGGTGCGCGTCTCTTCGACCGCACCAGGCAGGGTGTTGAACCAACGCAATATGGGACCGCGCTTCTGAAATGGAGCACCATCGTATTCGACAACCTTCGGCAAGGCGTGGAAGAGGTTGATTTTCTGGCCGATCCCACCGGCGGTGAGGTGCGGGTCGGAAGCACCGACACCATGATGTCGGGCCTGCTTCCAGCTCTGGTTGACCGCCTCTCCCGGCAATTTCCCAATATGGTCTTCAAGGTCTCGGTAGCGCAGGGAATCCGCGAGCAATTTCACGATCTACGTGAACGCCGGGTTGATCTTATTTTAGGGAGAATTCTTGGAGCCGAAGCCTGAACAAGATTTGAGCGTCGAGATCCTATTCGAGGACCCGCTCTTCATTGTTGCTGGAAAAGACAGCAAGTGGCATCGGCGCCGAAAGATTAGTGCTGCCGAGCTCCTCCCTGAGCCTTGGGTTTTGCCGCCTTATGATTTGTTCGTTGGAATGATCTTGAAAGAAGCCTTCCAATCCAAAAACCTTGAACCGCCGCGCATCACTGTCACTTCATCGTCGATTCTATTCTATACGGCGCTGCTGGCGACCGGACGTTTTCTTGCTCTTCGCTCCGCCTCGTGGCTGCATTTGCACAGTGGAAGTTCGTTGGAGAAAGCCCTTCCGGTCGACGTGCGACTTCGATCTCTCAACGCAGGTATCGTTACGCTGAAAAACCGTCCGCTGAGCCCGGCAGCAAAGGTCTTCATCGAATGCGCGCGCGAGTTTTCCAAGCCGCTCGCGAAGGTACATTGATTCCGGCAGCGATTCGGGCACGTCCGTCGCTGGCCCTCAACGTCATTCCGGGCGATGCGTATTATTTGGTCGTTCTCGGGTGCAAAGGGGACGCGGGATTGCCCTACTGCCTGTTCATGCCAGACGCGATTGACCCATCTGCGACATTGGCAGGTTTCCCCTTGGCCGCAAAGAGAGGTCGCCAGCGAGTTTAGATTATCCGGGCTTCTCGCCGACGAAGCGGCCACCGCCAAGTGCAGCGTCATTCACCAAATCGACAAAGCGCACATAGCTTTTATAAAACGTGTCATGACCGGCTGGTGTACCGGCCGCTTGTGTCTCCTCGCGGAGCTTGATGTACATAGCGAGCCGCTGCTTGAGTATGACACCCCAATCGCCGGTTAAGTCTTCTACCGAATTGACGGTAAAACCAGCTCTGCGAATAAGATCGGCGTAAGCTTGAAAATTATATAAGTCCGCGACTGCCATCCCCTGCCACATCAGCTCTTTGTCAGCACTGGAAAGTGGACGATGAGCAACCCAGTCCGTAAAAGCGATACGGCCACCCGGTTTCAGTATTCGGTAGGATTCAGCCAGAGTGCGTTCCTTATCCGGCACGTGAAGCAACGCTTCCTGGCTTACTACAACATCAACGGTGGCGTCGGGCAACGGCACGTGCATTACATTGCCTTCAATGACACGGACGATGTTTTGCAGTCCAACCAGACGCGTTAACTCTTCTGCTCCTTTGACCCTCGCCGGCGTCAATTCAATACCGGTGACATCGGCACCATAGCGGTGAGCCAAGTAACGTGATGGCCCGCCTAGACCTGCACAAAGATCAACGACGCGAGTCCCTTTGCCGATACCTGCACGTGCAGCCAGCGCATCATTAGCTTCCAATCCTCCGTAATGATCCTGGTCATGTGGAAATAATTCTTCAGGCGCAACGTCATTGAGGTGTCCCCGGTTTTCATTGAGTTTCGCCAGGATAATTTCAGATGAAATTGGATGACGCTCATAAAAATCGATTGCTGAGCGAATCTCCACACTCATGAGCTCCTCCTTCCCGTCATGGGCAAATCATCCCGAACGATCAAGTGACCTGAAACGCGGAAACTGGCCAGCACGGATATGTCCGTAAATGGCGCAGGGATAACGATCAATAGGGAGACGTCACACCAATAACGCAGCAATTGAAGCACTTTTTCAAAAGTAACCTACGAGGTGAGATGTTACTTCCTTTGAAGAACGATAAAGGCGTTTGGCGGACGGTCCCGCGATTTATTTCGCAGCCTGGGGACAACCAACGTTGTTTTCTTCTGAGTTGCGGGCCGCCTTCCGATCGGTGCGACACCCCGCTTGAAATTATCGGCAGGGCGCGTGCTTTGCTCACCAAGGCTTTGCGATCAACCGCAGTCAAGGGCGGGCTTCTTGGAGAGCAGTTGCCGTTTCGGTTCACGAAGTGTGAGGCGCAAATCAGGAGTTGAGCATGACTTTCAGAACAAGGGTCATATTTCTGCCTCTGGTGGCAGCAATTGGAATTTCCGCGTCGTTTTCAGCATATGCGGAAGTGAAGACCGTGGTGCTTGTTCATGGGGCTTTCGCCGACGGTTCCGGATGGAAGCCGGTAGCGGACATTCTTAAAGATGACGGTTATTCGGTTCGGGTTGTTCAAGAGCCAGAGACCAGCTTCGCAGCAGACTTGGCCGCAACAAGGCGAGTTCTTGAGAAGGCGGGCCCTTGTGTACTGGTCGGCCATAGTTATGGCGGGTCGATCATTACCGAGCTAGGCATACTGCCCGACGTTAGGAGCCTCGTTTATGTGGCAGCCTTCCAACCAGAAGTTGGTGAGTCCGTTGACGATCTGGCCGGCAAGATGCCACCAGCCGCTACGAGCGTTGGACCGGTAGGCGACGGTTTTGTCGCAGTGAATCCGGACGCGTTCGCAAAAGATTTCGCTCCGGATGCGCCCGAGCCGCTTGCGCGCTTCATGGCTATATCGCAGGTGCCGACGTCAGGTGCTGCGTTTGGCGCGAAGACCACAGTTGCGGCGTGGAAACAAAAGCCGAGCTACGCTGTGATTGCCACACAGGACCGTATGATCAACCCAGACCTCGAGAGGTTTATGGCGACGCGCGCCCGGTCCCAAGTCATCGAAATCCCGGGGAGCCACGCAGTTTTTCTTTCGCACGCGCGCGAAGTTGCGGAGCTTATCGAAAAAGCAGCCAAGGCTGCGAAGTAGGACGCCCAGCGGGCGCTCGAGCCTTAGCGAGCAAGGCCCTAGACTAGGGCTCAGACAATTTCGAGTTTTCCAACGATTTTTCCCCGATCGGCAGCGTCATGCAAAAGACAGCGCCGCGAGGTTCGTTCGGCGTTGCCCAGAGCCGCCCGCCATGCGCTTCGACGATCGAGCGGCAGATCGACAAGCCCATACCCAGGCCGCTGGTTTTGGTCGTGTAGAAGGCATCGAAGATTCGCTCGGGATTGGCTTGCGGCAGTCCTGGCCCTGAATCGCTTACCTTTACGAGTATCGCTCCGGCGTCGGCTTTATCGGTGCTGATCGATAATTCGCGCGATCCCTCAGAGACCTCGCTCATCGCTTCGACAGCATTCAGAATCAAGTTCAGGACCACCTGTTGCAATTGAACTCTGTCCCCAAAAATGGGCGTCAGCTCTTTTGCCAGTTGCACCTTCGCCAAGACGTCGTTCTCCGACATTGCCGCACGGGTCAGTCCCATGACGTCCAAAATAGCCTCGTTGACTTCCAGACGCTCCTTCCGCATCGGCGCCTTTTTCGAGAGATCACGAATTCGGCTTACAATATCGGCGGCCCGTCTGCCGTCGGTAATAATATGGTCGATCAATGACCTGGCCTTTTCCAGATTTGGCGGCTGACGGTCGAGCCATCGCTCAGCGGTCCCGGCATTCGTAAGCAGGGCAGCGAGAGGTTGGTTGACTTCGTGGGCGATGGAGGCCGTGAGTTGGCCCATTATCGCAACACGGTTCGCGTGCGCCAGCTCTGCGTCCGCGCGCTTACGGTCGGTCAGATCGACGACGAATATGACGACGGAATCTCCACGTTCATCCAGCGTCGCGCCTCCAACCAGCACCGGCACTCGACTGCCATCCTTCCGGAAGTACTCCTTCTCGAATGGCTGGACGGCGCCGGTCGCCCTCATCTCGGCCGCAGCCCGCGCGTCCCGGTCATGCCATTCCACCGGCGTCAGTTCTGTGCGGCGCAGTCGACCCGCTGCGAGGTCCGCTTGGTCGTATCCGACTATCTGGAGAAATGCCTGATTGGCTTCATGAACGTGACCATCGGGATTCCCGATCAAAATCCCGATTATATTCGAGTCAACAAGGCGTCTGACTTTCGTTTCTCGCTCCTGGAGTTCAGTATAAAGCCGCGTGTTTTCCAGCGAGATAGCTGCTTGTGCCGCTAACAGTTCGAGGACCGCGATCCGAGCCGGCGTGAATGCGTGAGACGTTAGTCTGTTTTCGAGGACGAGAATTCCAGATAATGTCCGGCTCTTGATCAACGGCAGGCAGAGGATCGCTTTCGATCGCCGACCGCCCAGATAACGGTCCGCAGAGAAGAGGTTGAGCTTGGACGCATCATCGAGAACCACGTTTTCCCGTGTTCGGATGACGTAGCGCACGAGAGATTCGGGGCAGATAGCCTCGGTAATCGCCTCCTGCCGCATCGTGATTTCGATCTGATCGCCTGTCGCTTCTGCCTCCGCCCGGATCCGGTATTCACCCTCCGACAGCAGTATCAACATGCCTCCATCCGCGCCTGCATTCTCGATTGCGATCGTCATGAGCTGCTCAATCAGCTTCGGTAATTCAATCTCGCTGGACAGAGTCTGAGAGGCACCAACGATGCTTGCAACCATATTTGCGCGGGCAAGACCGGCGTATAGTTTGGTCGTCTCGGCAAGTAGAGCCAGCAAAACCACTGTTGAGGTGACGAGAGAAAACGCACGGCCGGTGTAAAAGCCGAGACTATAGGGCCGTCCGCCGAGCAGAGCTGTTATCACGAGTTCGATTATCAATGCGAGCACGACGATCATAAGCCATTGATCAAGCACCGATCGCTGGCAGGCCAACAATACGCCGGCCGCAGCAACGCATATCGATATTGTGAGAGCAACGAGCCACGGCGCTATCGGACCACATTTGAGCCACGGCGCTATTGGACCACATTGGTCCAGACTGACGCGAGCGGAGGGAAGGAGCCACTCTCCCGCGGTGGCAAGCCACACCACGCAACCCGCCAGAGCTAGTACGCCCGCGACGCTACAAATAACCACGAACGCTGTTCGTGTGTGCGTGGCCGCCTTTGTGCGATCTCTAGCTCTGAGCCATACGTAGGCAAACAGGGCTACGGGAAGACCAAGATGCCAGACCATGTAAATCCAAACAGTGGCTTGGTCACTGCCGCCGAAATTTCCCGTTGGCGAAAAGTCGCCCGGGAAGCTTATTCCATGTGCAACAATTATCGCCGCCGAAAAAAGATAGCCGCACGCAAGCGCCAAAAGAGCTTTCGAACCCGCGATTAAGAAGTGCGCGAAGAGAAGGCTTGCGGTAATCAGGTCGGTGACAAAAATGATCGCATCTAATGCTGGGATGAAGCCGCTCGCATGCAGCAGTTGTTTCGGCGTAAATGGAGCCAAGACGGCAAATCCGAGGAGCAACACTGCCGCCCCGGCGAGCGCTAACCATGTCTGCCGCGGTGTCGGTGGCAGATAGGCCAGCGAAATTACGGATTGGTCCGTGCGATCTTGCAAATTCATGCGCAATTAATTTGGTTCTCAAAAGATTTTTTGCCAATCGGCACAGTGAAGCTGAAAACGGCACCACGAGGCACGTTCGCCCTTACCCAGATCCGCCCGCCGTGCGCATCGATGATCGAACGGCAGATCGATAAGCCCATCCCCAAACCGCTAGCCTTGGTCGTATGGAAGGCCTCGAAGATGCGCGCGGCGGTCTCTAGAGGTAGACCTGGACCCGAATCGCTTACAGCGACAAGCGCGCCGCCCGGCTCAGCCTCACTGCTACTGATCAGCAACTCGCGCGATCCCTCGTTGACATCGCTCATCGCCTCAATGGCGTTCATGATCAAGTTCAGGATCACCTGCTGGATTTGGACGCGATCGCCATGAACAAGCGGCAGATCCTTCGCCAACTCCATCTGCGGTATGACGTGGTTTTTTCCCAAGTCACTACGGGTCAACGCGATCGTTTCCGAAATTACGTCGTTGATCGCTAAATCGGCCTTCTGTGACGGCGCCTTTTTAACGAGAGCGCGAATTCCGGAAACAATATCAGCGGCCCGTTTCCCGTCGGTAATGATGCAATTGATCAGTTGCCCGGCCTTTTCCAAATTTGGCGGCTGACGGGCGAGCCAGCGGACGGCGGTTCCGGCGTTGGTAAGCATGGCAGCGAGAGGTTGGTTAATTTCATGGGCAATGGAGGCCGTGAGGTGGTCCATTGTCGCGACGCGGTTTGCGTGCGCCAACTCCATCTGAACCTCGTGGAGGCGCCGTTCGCTTTCGCGCATGGCCGCCTCAACTCGATTGCGCTCAAAATTTTCCCTCCAGAAATCTTCGTTTGCTGCGGTAAGTTCACTCGTTTTCTGCGCGATCCGCTGATCCAGTTCGCTGGCCAGCAGTGTTTTATCGCTGAGCAACAGAGCGTCGTGCAGCCCAATAGCCGCCTGGTTCGTCGCAACGTTCAGGAGGAGGGTCTCCGCCTGCGTGGGAAAATCCGGTCGGCTGGCGCTCGCCACCAAGACACCCGTCCCGTTGCGCAATCCCAGACGCCTCGATGCGATCGAAATTTCCCGGTGATCAAAAAGCTTTCCCGACCGTGCGGACCAATTTTGCAGACTCGGTTCAAGCCACTGATCGACCAACTCGCTAACTTCCTGCATCCGAATTATCAATTCGAACGCCGGGGCGACGCGCAGTATCTCGAGCGGTGGTTCGCCGCTTTGCCCTTCCAGTCGCATATAGACGAAATTGAGCCGAAGCATCGGCAACAATGCTTCGATCAAAATCCGTGCAATCCCGATGCGGTCGCTGCCCGTCCAGACGGCCGGAAGTGAGGTAATGCTGACCAGATCGTTGATGCAGCGCCGAAGCCGCCTAACTTCCTCTGCGAGGTCTTCGGAGCGCGATTCCATGCTAGCTCGCCGGACGTAAGGCGGATCCTGAGGATTGTCGCTCGCGGCGCTCTCTTAGAAATTCTTCCGGAGGTAGATAGAACGGATTCTGCTGGACGATGCCGCCAATGAGCACTAACGGGTGTGTCCGTATCATATCGATCACGGTGCCGGCACCAAATTTCGCCAGGTCGTAGACGCAAATCACGGCATCGTCGTGCCGCTGCCAGACGTGATTCACGCGCAACTCGAACTCCACCAGATCGTCGATATGGGCCTTGTTGCCGGCCGCCCATTCCATGTGACAGACAATGCGGTCTATGCGGAAACCTCGCCTGGATCCGCTGGCCATCTGTTCGAAGTTCTCGAGCATCTGATCCTGATCGAAACGGCCATTGCGCAGGTACGCGTCAACATTGGACCGAAGCTCTAGTTGCCCGCTTTGCCGCGCGGCAGCCGCATCAATTCCTGCCCCCGCCAATTGCGCAAGATGATCATCGCACTGATGGGGGCTGACCACATGAACAGCCCGGTCGCCGCATACGAAGCCATCCTTGATGAATGGCAATAGCACTCGATATTTCTCTTCATCGCTATTGAAGAACGCACAGATATGCCGGACTTCGCCAAGGTCTGAACCCCCGAATGAAATCGGCGCCAAGGTCCTGCTCATAGAACACTCCTGCATCGATACATGCCACTGGCAACCGCATATGGCACTTCAGTGTCGCTCCAGTGATGAATTCGTCGTAAACTCCAGCCGATACAATCAAGCCAAGGTGTCTTGTTACGAGAACTCTGCGCGTCGCAGGTTCCGCGCGCGCCTGCCAAATGAAATCGATCAATTCCCGCGCCGCACAGCGATTTGGCTTCTTTCCAGGATCGGCAATTGGCAGTTACGAATGCATCGAAAATTCGCTCAGCGCAGGCTTTAGGTGGTTTTGGCCTGAATCGTTTGCCGCCACGAGTACTCGGCCCAATTCGGCTTTGCTGGTCCTGATCAACAATTCGCGCCATTCTTCAACCTCGGCCATCGCTTCGATGGCATTCATGATCAAATTCAAAATCCCCTGTGATATTTGGACACGATCGCCCTGAATGAGCGGTAGACTTTTCGACAGCTCCGTCCGCACCTGGACGTTGTTTTTCCCCAAGTCAGCCCGGGTCAGCGCAATCGTAGTGCCGCAGCTTGGGATTGGCGCTTCGGCGGATTCGCGCGCGGAAATGTCGTCGTCGGCGACAAATACAATCGGCGCCCGGCCCGTCATCGAATGACCCAGTGGTACCGCCCGACAACTCCGTCGCCGACGCTATTTCTACCCTCCCAATGGGATATTTTCCAGTAACTTCGTGTTAAATTAGGTCGCCAGGCCGATCCTTGCCCAACTCATACTTTGGTTTGATCCACAGCGCGCGCTCCGCCATGCTATGACGCCGAGCCTGACTCAGATGGGCGACCTAACTCCGGTCCTTGGCTCTCCGGTGCCGATTGGTGCACGCGCCTTCGAGATCGTCAAAGTTCTCGCCGTCGATTTCCGTTATTCCACCGTTTGCGGCGATGATAGCGACCTGCAGACACTGGCTGCCCGATAGCCGCCGATCAACGCGCGGTCTGGCCCCGCAGATCGGCCACGTCCTTTGCCGTGAGCCTGGACGTAGCACTGCCAAACCGATCCGTGACGTAGTTGGCGACCGCCGCAATCTCCGTGTCCGTATAGGTGCTGCCAAATGCAGGCATCGATATTTCGCCCGGCGTGAAGCGCTGCGTGCCGGAAATGACGATCTGCGCGACATTGGTCGCGGCCGGGTCATTGACCGCGCGGTTGCCCGAGATCGTGGCGAAGGGCGACAGTGCACTGACGCCAGTCCAGCTATGACAGCTAACGCAAGCCTGCTCGAACACCTTGCGGCCGAGCGCATCAGCAATCGCGCCGCCCTCTTTTGGGGACGGCGGCGCCGGCGGTGCAATTGTCGCCGGCTCGGCCGAGGCGATGGCCGGAATGCTGCGCAGGTAGGTTACGAGCGCGCGGATGTCGGCTGGATCCATCTGGCTGAAGCTGTGATCGACGGCCTCGGCCATCGGTCCCGACGCCGTACCGCGCCCCGTGGCATGGCCTTTAGCCAGATAAGCAAAGACCTCTTCGTCGCTCCATGCGCCGATGCCGGTGCCATTGTCAGAGGTGATGTTGTAAGCGCGCCAGCCAGCGGTGACAGCGCCGGCGAATTTGCGGTGGTTATCGAGTGCAAAAGCGAGGTTGCGCGGCGTGTGGCAATCACCGCAGTGAGCCAGCGCCTCAGCAACATAGGCTCCCCTATTCCACGCAGCACTCTGTGCACCATTCGGCGCAAAGCGCATCTCGGGGTCGAACGCCCATGACCAGAAAATCATGGTCCAGCGTTGGTTGAACGGAAATTGCAGCGAATCGAGCCGGTTCTGTTTCGACACAGCGGGCAAGCTGAAAAGGTAGGCCTTGATCGCCAGCACGTCGGCATCGGTCATGAACGTGTATGACGTGTATGGCATCGCCGGATAAAGCCTCGCTCCGTCCTTGCGGATGCCGCGCCGCACGGCGTCGAGGAAGTCGCGGTCGCTGTAATTGGCGATACCGGTATCTTTGTCGGCGGTGATGTTGGTCGAATAGAGCGTGCCAAACGGCAGCGGGAAAGCGAGGCCGCCGGCATACACGGCATCGCCAGGCGCGCTGTGGCAAACCATGCAGTCGGCTGCCTTGGCGAGATACTCGCCGCGCTTGACGGCATCGGCCTTGGCCAGTGCGGCCGGAACGCCGGTCGGATCGGCATCGTGATAATCGGCAAGCGCAACGGTCGAGCCACCTGCGAACGCCAGCGGGCCGCGGGTGAACCAAATCAAGGCGGCGCCACCGGCGATTATAATGAGAGCACCGACAATAAGGACAATGCGGCGCATGGCAATCAAGCCTTCTTCACGGCAAGAGCGGCGCGGTCGATCGGTAGGCGGCGCAACGGTACGCCAGTCGCTGCGTAGATCGCGTTGCGCAAAGCGGGCGGGCCGGCGGTCGCGCCGGTCTCGCCAATGCCGCCGGGACGCTCGAGGCTCTTGATGACGTGGACATCGATCGGTGGAATCTCGTCGATGCGCAACATCCGGTAATTGTTGAAGTTCGACTGTTGCACGCGGCCTTTCTCGACCGTGACTTCACCCCAAAGCGCCGCAGTAAGACCGAAGATCAGCCCGCCCTGAAGCTGCGCCATAATCGTATCGGGATTGACGGCGATGCCAGTGTCGACTGCGGAGGTGATCCGCCGCAGATGCACGGCGCCAACATCGTCGACCTCGGCCTCGACGACTGTGGCGATAAAACTTCCAAACGACGGTTGCACGCAGACACCGCGACCGACGCGAGACGGCAGCGGCGCGCCCCAGCCGGATTTCTCCGCTACCAGTTGTAGCGCAGCCTTCAGCCGCGGCGTCCCATCGAGCATGCCGAGGCGGAACGCGACGGGGTCCATGTTAGCCCCGCGCGCGAGCTCGTCGATGAAACTTTCCGTAGCGAACACATTGTTGTTCGGCCCGACACCGCGCCAGAAGCCGGTGACAATCGCCGGCGGTTCGGCACGCACATATTCCACGCGCTTGTTCGGGATGTCGTAGGGCATATCCACCGCGCTATCGACAGCATCGATATCGATGTTGTTCTGAAACGCGGGCGGCAGCCAGCGCGCCATCACGGACGAGCCCGTGACCTTGTATTTCCAGGCGACGATCTTGCCGTTCGACAACGCGGCGGAGATCGTATCGCGATAGGCCGGCCGGTAGACGTCGTGCCGCATATCCTCTTCGCGCGTCCACACGACTTTGACCGGCGTCGACACTTCCTTGGCGATGCGAACGGCGGTCTCGACCATATCCGGCTCGAGCCTGCGGCCGAAGCCGCCGCCGAGGTAGTGGTTGTAGACCCTCACGTTGTCGACCGGGACGCCTGCGGCCTTCGCCGCATATTGCTGCACCCTGCTCTGCACCTGCGTACCCGTCCAGATTTCGCAGGCGTCCGGCGTGAGCCGAACCGTGCAGTTCAGCGGCTCCATCGCAGCGTGAGCGAGTAGCGGCAATTCGTAATCGGCGTCAAAGCGCTCGCCCTGTGTCAGGCCCTTCTCGACGTCGCCTTCGGACTTGGCGACGGCGCCGTCCTCCTTGCTCGCCACGCGCAAATCATCCCAGATATCGGCTGTGCCGATCCTGGCGTTCGTCCCCTCGTCCCAGGTGACCTTGAGCGCGTTGAGGCCCTGCCACGCGGCCCACATGTGGTCGCCGACGACGGCAACGAGATTGTCGAGCACGACGACCTGCCGCACGCCGGGAATTTTCTTCGCCGCGCTGTCATCGATCTCTTTGACCTTGCCACCGAGGACCGGCGACTGCGCGAGCGTTGCAAATTTCATCCCGGGCACCATGGCGTCGATGCCGTAGATGGTCTTGCCGTCGCTTTTGTTCGGCGTGTCGTAGCGTTTCAGCGGCTTGCCGATCAGCGTGAAGTCCTTCGGGTCCTTGAGTGGCGGCTTCTCCGGCACGGGCTGCTTGCCTGCCGCATCGGCGAGCTCGCCATAGGACAGCATGCGATTGCTCGCGGCATGAAGAACTTTGCCGTTCGCCGTACTGCAGCTTGCCGGCTCGACTTGCCACTGCGCCGCTGCCGCGGAAACGAGCATGGCGCGCGCCGCCGCGCCGGCGTTACGGAGCTTGTCCCAGAACGAGCGGATCGAGTTGGAATTGCCCGTGACCTGAATACCGAATAACGGATTGCCATAGAGCTTGTCGCTTGGCGGTGCGTGTTCAAGCACGATTTGCGTGAAGTCCGCGTCCATCTCCTCGGCGAGGATCATGGCGATGGCGGTATATACGCCCTGCCCCATCTCGGCCTGCGGCATCACCAGCGTAGTCTTGCCGGCGTTGTCGACCCGGATGAACGCGTTTGGCGCGAACTGGCCGTCAGGTTGATCGGGAGCCTGTTCTGGCTCATTGGCCGTCGCCGCCCGAAGCGGCCACTGAAAGCCCAGCACAAAGCCGCCTGCCAGGCCGCTTTGCAGAATAGTTCGGCGCGAAACGGCGGCGTGCATTGTTGATGACATAACCGCCTCCCCTACGCCTCGCCCGCGGCGCTCTTGATGGCTTCGCGGATGCGCACATAAGTGCCGCAGCGGCAGATGTTTCCCGCCATCGCCGCATCAATATCGGCGTCGCCGGGATGCGGAATTCTTCGCGAGCAATCCCGCCGCCGACATGATCTGGCCGGACTGACAATAGCCACACTGAATGACTTCAAGGTCAAGCCAGGCCTTTTGCACTTTAGCGCCGGCCTCCGTGGCGCCAATGCCTTCGATAGTGGTGATCGCCCGCTCGCCGATAGACGAAATGGGCAGCAAACACGAGCGCACGGGATTGCCGTCGACATGAACGGTGCAGGCGCCACATTGCGCGATGCCGCAGCCATATTTGGTGCCGGTCATGCCGAGCACGTCGCGCAACACCCACAGCAGCGGCGTGGTGCCATCAACATCGACGCTGTGCGTCTGATCGTTGACTCTGATGGTTATAGCCATGCCCGCTTCCTTGTCAGACAGTGCCGTCCATTCAGCGTACCCTCTTCAAGTCTTAAGTGAAGCGGAGATCGCTCAGGTCGAGCCACGATCGAAGCGCATTTCAGCGCTTCTGATAGGGATGGAAAATATAGTCTTTCGCTTTCACGGCGACATGGCACGAATGCCCGCAATCCGAGGGGCTTGGATCGGCCGAGAACGTGTCGGACGCGGGATCGTAGTTGAACAGCGCATATCCCCATCCGCCGGTGTTCGGAAACCGCTTGCTGTCTTTTTCCATCACAAAAGCCTGCGAGAAAGTGTCCGGCACATCGACAGCGAAGGGAGCCTCCGTGCTTTTCTTGAATTTCCACTGAAGCTTCGCGATCCTTGAGCCCTCCGGAAAAGGCTGTCCGTTGCCCGGAGCACCGGACTTGTAAGCCGCTATCATCGCCGGATTGGCGACGATGACCTTGAGAACGTCATCGGTGCGGGCGGAAGAGACCACCGACCAGTCCTCATATCCCCTGAAATCGGCGAACGCGATTCCGCTCGACGTCACCAGCGAATATTTGTCCTGCGCGGAAAGCGCCACACCGCCGAGAACCGCGAACACGGTTACGGTCGCCGCGATAGCAAGTTGTCTGTTTCGCTTCATGGGTGGCCCCTTTGTTAATCGGCTGAATATTTCTCGCTGGTCCCTTGCCCATCCGGTCAGCTTTGCGCGACGTCAACGATGGCGTCGGCAAACGCTTGCGGCGCCTCTTGTGGCAGATTGTGACCGATGCCGCCTTTGATGGTTCGGTGCTCGTACTTGCCGGAGAACATCTTGGCGTACGCGGCCGGTCCCAGATGTGGAGCGCCGTTGGCGTCGCCCTCCATCGTGATGGTGGGCACGCGCGATGACCGGAGCTTCGGCGAGGCGATTTTCAAGATCGTCGTATTTCGGCTCGCCTTCGAGCGAGCCCGAGCCGCCAGCGATAGTTATGGATCACGATGGCAACGTGATCGGGATTGTCGAAAGCCGCTGCACTGCGATCGAACGTCGCATCGTCAAAATTCCACTTCGGCGATGCGAGCTGCCAGATAAGCTTCGCGAAGTCGCGCCGGTATTTGTCGTAGCCCTGCCGGCCGCGCTCGGTGGCGAAATAATACTGGTACCACCACTGCAACTCGGCCTTCGGCGGCAGCGGCACCTTGCCGGCCTCCTGACTGCCGATCAGATAGCCACTGACGGAGACCATCGCCTTGCAGCGCTCCGGCCACAGCGCCGCCATGATGTTGGCGGTGCGCGCGCCCCAGTCGAAGCCGCCGACGATCGCCTTTTCGATCTTGAGTGCATCCATCAGGGCGATGATATCGACCGCAACGACCGACTGCTGGCCGTTGCGCGACGCTTTCGCGGACAGAAAGCGCGTCGTGCCGTAGCCGCGCAGATAGGGCACGATCACGCGGTAGCCCGCCGACGCCAGCAACGGCGCGACGTCGACAAAGCTGTAAATGTCGTAGGGCCAGCCGTGCAGCAGCATCACTGGCGGTCCATCAGCAGGGCCGGCTTCGGCGTAGCCGACATTCAGCACGCCTGCATCGATCTGTTTGAGTGGACCGAACGAGGTATTTGTCCCCGGCTTGATCGCGGGCAGCGGCGTCGATTTCGGCGCGCCCGATTGAGCTTGCGCTGCGCCGATGACGCCGAGTTGAGCCGCGGCGACGGTCAAGGCTGCGGTACCAACGAAACGGCGACGGCAGTGATCGATACTCTCGGAGCTACCAAGCTTTTCCATGATCGAGTCTCCACGGTTGGATGTGACGTTGACTTCACGAGCCGTTCCGACCCATTGGGAGCGACACTCAGGACTTCGTCTGAGACGCGTTTCTCGGATCATCCCGACTTTCTTTGTATTCGAGGCCCAAGGGCCCGATCGCAGTAATCTGCGTGACGTATTCGCCCGACTTTGCCCAATGGAAGTGCCATGTATCGCCGGGCAGGACGACTACGCTGCTAGGTGGATAGGCCCTGAGCTGCTCCGCATCGAATCGATCGCCCAAGCCGATGTAAAAGACACCGGACATCACGGTATAAATTCGATCCTCGGGGTGCTTATGCGGCATCAGCTTCACGCCGGAGGGCACCTTCACTCTGGTTACGTAGGGTCCCGGCCGTTCGGGTTCACCAACAACGACGGCTAGTCGCGCCATCGGCGGAAATGCCGCGAAAGGTTTCCAATCAATATCTTCCGGCAGGATCGACCTGAAAGCCTCCTGCCCTGGCTGGTGAGTTCGAGGCATTCTCGTGCTCCTGACAGCGTTGCTTGACCGGTTTGGCAGACCGCCAATAAGTGCGTATGTCGATACAGAACATCTTGCGAGTGTTCTTGTTCATACTTGCTCGCTTTTGTTCGATCTTGAAAACTATCGCCCCGAAGAGCAGTTCGCGCTTCCCATCAATTTTCACAAAACGCCGGCAAAAATAATGAAATATCTTTGCCGGCCGTCATCTATGACTGCTGTGGGGAATTCTGGGCTGGGCAAATTCGCCGTCGGGAGTTCCGTTTGCCGCGGCTAGTCGGGGTAGCACTTTGATGCGTGAGCATAAAGAATGCTAAATTTGCTGTTTGCCGGTATCGGGTGGACTGACCTCGCAATCACCGTGAACCGGATCGCGGTCGGGTCATTCTTTATGCACTCGGGATATCACAAGCTGTTCAACTCGGAACGCCGCCGCACTTTTATCGATGAACTAAAGGGGCTCGGCGTGCCGGCGTTGGGCTTCAATCAATGGTGGGTGCCGTCGGTCGAGTTCAGCGCCGGTGCCGCCGTCGTTATCGGACTTCTGGCGCCGCTGGCCGCGCTTGGTCTCCTTGTCATCATCGTCGTCGCGCTGGCCACGTCCGGGCGGCAGCGGATCAAACTCTACAAGCCGATCGACAGAGGAGATCGCATCGACGATTGGCTCTATTTGCCCGAGACACTTTACGCCTTTATGTTGGTCCTCATCGTCTCGGCCGGCGCCGGGCCTTACAGCCTCGACGCGCTGATCCTAAGTCTGATGAATAAACACGCCGCGTGACGCCGCGCCGTCTTCTTCCGCCGCTGCAGTACGCCGGAAATACCGCCGCCATCATGGATGGTCCGCCGTGATTGTCACGAATTTTCCAAAAACGGTGCGTGTCATCGAGCACACCTTGATCCCGTTGAAGGATGGCACGATGCTCGCGGCCCGCATCTGGCTGCCGGACGATGCCGAGCAAAATCCGGTTCCTGCGATCCTCGAATATCTCCCCTATCGCAAGCGCGATGGCACTTACGAGCGGGACGCACTCACCCATCCGTATCTGGCCGGTCACGGCTACGCCGGCGTTCGCATCGATCTTCGTGGCAGTGGCAAATCGACCGGCTTGCTGTTCGATGAATACGCCAGGCAGGAACAGGATGACGGCGTAGAGGTGATCGCTTGGCTGGCAGCTCAGCCCTGGTGCGATGGCTCGGTCGGGATGATGGGAATTTCCTGGGGTGGGTTCAACGGACTTCAGATTGCGGCCCGCCGGCCGCCGGCACTCAAAGCAATCGTCACGATCTGCTCGACCGACGATCGGTACGCTGACGACGCGCATTACATGGGTGGCACATTTCTGACCAAGGCCGGGACTTGAGTGGGCGTTTTACTTTTTTAGCCTGATGTGTCTTCCACCCGATCCGGCGCTGGTCGGCGAAAGCTGGCGGGCGACGTGGCTGGAGCGCCTGGCGAACATACCGCTGTTCCAGCAAAATTGGTTTCAGCACCAGCGACGCGATGCATACTGGAAGCACGGATCGGTTTGCGAGGACTACGCGGCGATCCGATGCCCGGTTTACGCCGTCGGCGGCTGGACCGATGGATACAAGAACGCAATTCCACGTCTGCTTGAGGGCCTGAAGGTGCCCCGCAAGGGTCTCATCGGTCCATGGGCTCACGCTTATCCGCACTTCGCGTTTCCCGGGCCGCAAATCGGGTTCCTCCAGGAGATCCTGCGGTGGTGGGACCATTGGCTAAAGGGCATCGACACGGGCGTAATGGACGAACCGATGCTGCGTGCGTGGATGACAGACAGCGTAAAGCCGGCGAACCATCACGATACATTGCCAGGTCGCTGGATTGCGGAGCCGTCGTGGCCGCCGTCGGAAGTAAAGCCGCAACGGCTGTTCCTGACCGATGCGGGGCTGCGCGACGCCGAGGGGCCATTGACGACTCGCGCAGTATGTTCGCCACAGACAGTTGGCGAGTGCGCAGGCGAATGGGTTCCATTCGGGCGCGGGCGGGATCAGGCAGGCGATCAGCAAGAAGACGACAAGCGCTCCCTAGTCTTCGAGACGGCACCGCTCGATCAACAGATCGAGATACTGGGCGCGCCGATTGCTACCCTCGACATTGCGTCCAATCGGCCAATCGCGAATCTGGTCGTTCGGCTATGCGACGTGCACCCGTCCGGTAAATCGCTGCGTGTCAGCTATGGAGTGCTCAACCTCACTCATCGCGAGAGCCACAAACACCCCGTCCTGCTGATCCAAGGGTGAGCGTTATCGAGTGCGCATCCAACTCAACGATGCGGGGTCGGTATTTCCAGTCGGGCACAAGGTGAGGTTTGCGATATCGACGGCTTGCTGGCCGATGATCTGGCCCAGTCCGGAGACGGCGACGTGCAGATCTTTGCCGGCACGCTCGATCTGCCGCAACGCCCGCCCAATGCGACAGACGCCGGGACTCACGCCCTTTCTTGAGACCGGAGACGGCACCACCGGAGAAGCCAACCATTATTCATCGTGATGGCGTCCGGATTGAGCGCATCGACCGCATCGGTCTGGAATTGGGAACGGAGTGGAAAACTGAATATCACGTCGGGGAGAACGACCCGCTCAGCGCATCTGCTGAACTGAGCAATATGCAGACGCTATCGCGAAACGAATGGAAAATCCGGGTCGAAACGCAGATGCGCCTATCATCTACCCATGACACTTTTCTGCTGCAGGGAAGTTTGCTCGCCCTGGAGGGCGCGAAAGAAGTGTGCCGTCGCGACTGGGATCTCTCTATTCCGCGAGATTTCATATGATCGACCTGAAGGATGCATTTCTTGAGCATCTCTAATCGCGAAAGGACAACGCCGGCCGAATTCGCGCAAGTATGAACAAATGACGGTAGTATTACGAAAGCAACGCTGACGGCCGGGCGGGATATTAGCTAACGCCGAGATATTCCGGCGATAGCGATATCCGAGTGGAGTGGCCTATGGACCAAGTTCAAGTCGACCAGAAAATCTACCAGATGCCGCCGAAGGATGGGATGACCGTTGCACACTTTCTCACCGTCGCCGACGTCGAGCGATCGCTTCGATTTTACGAAACGGTCTTCGGTAGTCGCATTCTGAGCAGAGGCGATAGCAAGGGCGCGCCGGGTTACATCCAGATCGCGAACACGTGGCTCATCGTCAACGTCGGTGGCGGCCCGACACCCGACAAACCAACCGTAATACTCAGCGTTCCCACCGATCCCAATTTAGTCAACAGCTTTATGAATATCCGCGTTGCCGATATTCGAGCCTGCTATGAGCTATGGCGAAGCCGAGGAGCCGAGTTCATCACGGAGCCAAAGCCCAAGTATGGGGAGACACGCTGCTACATTCGCGATCCGGACGGTTACATTATAGAAGTCGGGCAAAGCAACCCGGGCGTTACGTACGGCTGAGTGAGGATAGGTCATGCGGGCGCAAATCTGCTTTTTTGTCAGCATCGTCTTCAGTTTCGTTGCTTGGGGTATGGTCACCGGTAGCCTGATCTTGCCGGAACTACACCGCCGAGGCCGCAGCGAAGCCTTGCGGCCGCTGCTCATGTTTCATTCTTTCCGCTTTGTCGGCCTGGCGTTCTTGGTCCCCGGCGTCGTGTCCCCCGATCTGCCGGCGACTTTCGCCGAAGGCGCCGCCTACGGCGATATCGTCGCCGCTGCACTCGCTTTGGTGACGCTGGGCTTACTGTCCGGCAGGCTCGGCATCGTCGCGGCCTGGGTATTCAATCTTTGGGGCAGCGCCGATATCGTCCATGCCAATTACGAAGGCATTCACTTGGGCGTCCAGGCAGGTCAATTAGGCGCTGCCTACTTTCTCCCAACGTTTATTGTGCCGCTCTTTCTGATCACGCACGGACTGATGTTTTGGCTTCTACTACGAAATGAAAACGAAGCCGCCGTGCCGGCGGTGCGGCGGCTCACCTAAGGCGAGCCACGCCACGACCTAGACTGTTCCCGGCATCGGCAGGTGAGCTTTGCTACCGAATACCGCATCGATCCGTAGCAACTGAAACAAAAGCAACGCGGAGAAAAGCCTATGAAGTCCGGGAGGGATGGTATCAACCCGGCAGCCAGGCCAAGCGGAACGGGCTGCGTTGAATGCTCGGCCACGGGCGGATGGTGGCTGCATCTTCGCCGATGCGCCGAATGCGGTCATATCGGCTGCTGCGATACCTCACCAAGCCAGCACGCATCGAAACATAACGCCGCTACCGGTCACCCGATCATCAAGAGCTTCGAGCCGGGTGAGCAGTGGTTCTATGACTATCGAACGGAAGAATTCTTCGAGGGTCCAAAGCTCCACGCACCTCACTCACGGCCGCTGGATCAACCGACGCCAGCGCCGGCGGAAGTGGTGCCTTCAAACTGGCAAAAGTTGCTTCACGAATAGAGGTAGCCGTCACCTCATGCCAGCCAATGCATCGACTGAATATTTACCGGGGCCTGCGACGAACAGAAGCAGGAAGCCTCCGATTATGCTGAGATTCTTGTAGAAGCTCTCCATAGTCTCGAGCCAATCCGCACTTGGCTTCTCCCAATAGCGATGCTCGATAAGCGAAGTTCCAAACGTATATAACGCCAACAGAACAGCTGAAGGATGCGTGAACACTCCAACGGCGACCGCGGAGGCAACGAGGAGCTCCACGCATATCGCCACGGCAGTAGCCGCCACCGGCACTGGAACGCCATCCCTCACCATCTGAGCTACCGTGCCCGAATAGTCCCTGACCTTCCTCCAACCGAAGATCAGAAACAGTGTCGCGAGAAAAAGACGTGCCACAAGGATGACTGCATCATTCATCGAAGTGCCCTCGGGGCTGCGGCCCCAGCAAACAGGCTGCCGAAGGTCGAACGTAGGTCTCACGCGGTAATGCTTCTTTTCCAATCCGCGTGTTTGTTTTTGTTTACTGTTGTCTTATTCAACGGCAGACCGGCAATGGGCAAGTACTGAGCGATTAAGAAACGGCATCTACGTCACCACGTCTGACCGCGCTGTCCGATCAAGAAATGCCCAGACGAGACTCGCGATCTCTTCGGGTTTGTCATCGAGCGCAAAATGGCCGGCATCGAGAATATGGGTTTCTGCGCCGGGAACGTCTCGCCGATACGCCGCAACCTCGGCAACCTGGAAAGACGGATCGTACTTTCCCCAAACCACCAGCATCGGGGGCTGGTGCTGTTTGAGCCAGGCTTGCCACGCTGGATAACTGGCGACGTTGGTGCGGTAGTCGTAGAACAGATCGCTCTGGATATCGGCCTCGCCGGGCCGGCTCAAAAAGGCGAATTCGTCCGACCAAAGATCCGGATTAATGTTCTCGACATTCGGATTCGAACCGACATGTCGCTGCCGGGTCGCTGCGAATGACAGAAAATTCTCTCGAAAAGCTGCTTCGTTGGGAGCCCGGTTAGCCCAATAGTCGCGCCTGGTTTGCCATAGACGCCCGAGCCCGTCCTCATGTGCCACAGCATTCTGGATGATAAGGGCCCTGACGCGTTCGGGACGCGCGAGCGCAAGTCTGAATCCGATCGGTCCACCGTAGTCCTGAACGTAGAGCGCGTAGCGCTTAAGTCCGAGAATCTCTGTAAATCGATCCACTATTTTGGCAATGTGGTCGAAAGTGTAAGCGAAACCCTTCGCATCCGGCGCATCGCTATGACCAAAGCCCGGATAATCCGGCGCCACGAGATGAAAATCCCCCGACAGCCGCGTGAGGAGCGGTTCAAACATTCGCGAAGACGACGGGAAGCCGTGAAGAAGGAGTACGGTCGGCGCCTCCGGGCGGCCAACCTCACGATAGAAGATCGAGAGGCCATCGACTTTGACACTGCGATACACGACGGCAGCCGAACGGCCGACCACCCCATGCACTGAAATGGATTGGCTCGACATCATTGTCATATTGACTGCCGGTTGGGCTATGTCTTTGGGGGATATGGCTGACACCAGCCGTTTGGGCTGCTGTCGACCCGGCGCGAGATGCGTCGGCAGTCCCTCCTGCCGTCAATCATTGTAGATCCTCATCAGGCGACTAATCGCCACCACTTCTCTCGTTCATAACGAATCAGCCATCCAATTCCGCCACATCTCTGATTACCAGGCCGTCATCAGATCGCCTGCCCGCCCATAACGACCGCTCAGCTGACGGGCAGCCGTATCCCGCCACGGTGATACGGCCGCTATGGCCAGCGATCGCTCTATCGATTAACTCCGCGCGACGGCGGCCGGTCTGGCGTCTTTCTTTACAGCCGCCATCAGCGTCTTTGCAGCAGGACCAGATGAGGCTGGGTTCTGACCCGTGATCAGTAACCCGTCGCTGACCACGTGAACCCCCCAGTCCTTTACCTTTGAGAAGACGGCGCCCAGTTTCAACATTTCATCTTCGACGAGGAACGGCACAACATTGGTTAGGCCCATTTCCTCTTCTTCGCCGTTGGTGAATCCGGTCACTTCCTTGCCTTGAACGAGAAACTTGCCGTCCGCCGTCTTGACGTGACGCAAGGCACCGGTGGAATGGCACACGATGGCGATTGGCTTGCCGGCAGCAATAAAGGACTCGATCAGCTTAATGGAATGCTCGTCTTCGGCGAGATCCCACATCGGGCCGTGCCCGCCTGGGTAGAAGACGGTGTCGAAGTCTTCTTGCCTCACACTATCGAGGTGAACGGTCTTACCGAGCTGCTCTTCCGCAGTCGCGTCCTTTTCGAACCGGATGGTGAGATCAGTACGGGACCCCGGTTCATCGCTCTTCGGATCGAGCGGCGGCCGACCGCCCTTTGGCGAGGCAAGCGTAATCTCGACGCCGGCGTCCTTAAAAACATAATAAGGAGCAGCGAGTTCCTCGAGCCAAAACCCGGTCTTGCGCCCGGTGTCACCCAACCGGTCGTGAGACGTGATTACCATAAGCACCTTCATGGACTGCTCCTTTGTTATAGCAAACTCAATCGCCACCTAACGGCACGCAAGCGCATGCACGCTGTACAAACCGTCGGTCCACATTCCGATCGCTGACCACCCGCTTTGGCGAGCCAGGTCACGAAAAGACTCAGCGGTATATTTGTAACTGCTCTCGGTATGAATGCTCTCGTCGGCGTCGAACTGGAAGACATGGCCGGCAGCTCGCACCTCCTGCCGGCATTTGCTGACGAGATGCATCTCCACGCGGCATTCCCGCGGATTATAGAAAGCGAGATGCCTGAATTTATGGAGGTAGAAGTTTCCGTCCAGCTCGCGATTGATACGCTTAAGGAGATTGAGGTTGAACTTCGCCGTTACGCCTCTTGCGTCGTCGTAAGCGTTGGCCAAGGTACGGCGATCTTTCACCAAATCGATACCAATGACTAGCGTCGCTTCTTTACCAAGCACCGCTCCAATATGTTCCAGCAAGTCACGGGCCTCGTAAGGCTCCAAGTTCCCGATCGTAGAGCCTGGAAAGAAACCTACGCGAGGTGACGACGACGCCGCCTTAGGTAAACGAAAGGGTTTTGTGAAATCACAGACCAGCGGGCAAACCGCAAGATGCGGAAAGTCCCCTCGCAAATCGGCAACCTCCTTCTGCAGAAAGTCACCTGAAATATCGATTGGAACGTAAGTCTCTATAGTGGCTGTCGCCCTCAGCAAGATACGCGACTTACGGCTTGAGCCGGCACCGAACTCGATCAGCGCACAGCTCGCCGGAAACAAACAACTGATCGATATCCCGTGACGGTTCAAAATAGAAACTTCTGAACGCGTAACGTAGTATTCCGGTAAATCAGTAATTCGTTCAAATAATGCCGAACCGGCTGTGTCATAAAAATATTTCGGCGGCAGCGATTTTGTCTCGCCACTGAGACCTGCAATGACATCGAGCTCGAACTCAGATTTTCCTTCAGGGCTCGCTTGCGGTGCCTCGAGTACGGCAGTCTGAACGTCCATGTCGCCACCCATCCCTATGCTCGTCAACAAGCCAAACCGACGAAAAAGCTAAAGTTGAATAACAACCCCCCTAACCCGAGGCTTTTGTGAAATTAGCCGCAATGTTTTATTTGTGCCTTCGAAAGACGGGCGCCAGCAAAGCACGAGGAATGCTTGGAACTTCAGCCGGCACGTCGGCGCGGGATGACATCACCACAAGCGACTGGGCTTACTGTTATCACCGGCACTCAAACGCCCAGCAACGCGGATGGAGTTGTCAGGAGTAATTCACATTCGAAACTGCATCTGCGCGATGATCGCCGCTGTGCATTAAAGCGGAGCGAGATTATTCAACATGGTGGGAATAAGCTCTGAGACGGTTGGGTGGATGTTCGTTGCTCGTGCGAGGACTGTGTAAGGAGCACGCGCGTACATAACGTCCAGAATGCAATGTATGGCCTCGTCTCCGCCGGAACCAAGAATGGCCGCTCCGGAGATCAACTTGCTTTCACGATCGACGTAGACCTTCATAAATCCTTCCGTCTCGCCCTTTTCAGCGGCCCGAGCGACGGCGGTCATAGGAAGCTTGCCGACCAAAGTAGCGCCCGTTTGCCGGAGTTCTCGCCTCGGTTGCTCCGGCCCGACCCAGCGGTGGGTCAATATAGAGCGCGTACGCCTCGATGCGATCTCTCAGGCTCCGCTGATCGCCGTCCAACAGGTTTCCCGCGATTATCTCAAAATCGTTATACGCCGTATGCGTAAAAGCACCTCGTCCATTGCAATCACCGAGGGCATAGACGCCCTCCTGACTGGTACGGAGATAATCGTCGACCACGATGTATCCGCGACCGTCAACTTTTACCTCTGTGTTTTCGAGGCCAAGCTCGTCTGTGTTGGGTCGCCGGCCGGTTGCAACGAGCAAATGGGTTCCAGTTAATCGAACCGGATTCCCATCTGAGTTGTTCAATCTGACTTCGATAGAAGACCCGCTCTCCTCCGCTGATATGCAAGTCGAATTCAGATAGATATCCACGCCTTCCTTTTTCAAGATGGCGAAGATCGCATCCGAGATGTCGTTATCTTCGCGCTGTATCAGCCGAGGCCCCGCCTCAATAATTGTCACCGCGCTTCCGAAGCGCCGGTACATTTGTGCAAATTCCAGCCCGATGTAGCTGCCACCTATGATGAGCAGATGCTCCGGAAGTACGTCCAGCTGCAGGATTGATGCATTGGTGTGATAATGCACACCGGCAAGACCCGCGATGGGAGGCACCGCGGCGCGCGCGCCCACGCATAAAAAGATCTGATCCGCTTTCAGTATCTGGTTTTCGACTCGGACCTGACGCGGCGCAATAAACCTGGCGTGTTCCCGATACACGGTACAATTGGCAAGATTTGCGATCGAGGCCTCGATCTCGCGCTCACGAGGCTCCACGATCTCCCTTTTCCGAGCCTGGATGCGATTCATGTCGACCCGTACCGGCGTCCCGATAACGACTCCGTAGTAATCGGCCCTCCGAGCCAAATGAGCAGCATACGCACTGGCGACGAGAGTCTTAGTCGGCGTGCAGCCAAAATTGATACACGTCCCGCCAAATTTCATCCGTTCGACAGCGGCGACTCGTTTACCGGCCTTCGCCAATCGCTCAATCAGATACGATCCCGCCGTACCCGTCCCGATCACGATTGAGTCGAAGTCACCCATCTGACACATCACCCATCAAACGCTTCTCAACAGGGAGCAGAGACATAGCTCAACTGCCGAAACCTATGTCGATGTCGTTGCACGATCAGCCTGGAAAAAATTGTGATTTGATAGCTTTTTTATCGCTATCTGACAACTCTCGCCGTTCCCGCGCCGTCAAATACAACTCTCAGCGAGGGCCAGACCAACCTCTGTTATCAAGCGTTACAGCAAGTTAGAAGTCATTGCGGCGCACTTCCGCGCTTATCGGAAAGCATAGTGTGACAGCGGCACCCTGCTCCGTATAGGAGCGACTTATCTGGGCGCGCAGTTCCTCGGCGAGTGCGTCTATCAGGCGACTTCCGACGCCAGGCTTGGCGACCCCTGCTGATCTTCCGTTATCGGTGATCCGACACAAAACATCTGCGCCGTTGGCCCCGATCGCGACGCAAATCCCGGTCCCACTTCCTTCCTGAGAACAGGCATGGCGGAGCGAGTTGGTCATAAGCTCCGATATTATGAGACTGGCGCGCCAAGAGCGCATGGCATCGAGCATTGCCGATCCGGAAACCTCAAGATGCAGCTTTATGCCCCGCTGTTCGAGGCCAGCGGATGCAAATGCATCACAGAGTTCCTCCACCTGTGCAGCGAAGTCGACTGTCACGCCAGGAATAGGCGGGCGAAGCGCATATTGAACCTTCGAGGTGGCGTGCAGATGATCGATTACTTTGAGGAGGGCGTCCTTGGCCTCCGGAGCTGATGAAAGGGCAGCCAGCCGAGAAACGAATGAAATCACAGTTGCATATTCGTTATTCGTGCGGTGCTGAAATTCCGCTACGTACAATAAAGAGCGGCCAAATTCGACCATCGAAGTCGACGTCATATCTCTCATATCATCCTCACCCGCGGGCGCTGTAGTACGATGATCCTTGGGTTGTAAGACTGACCACGGTTTTCCTTCTTCCACGCGATTGTCCCGATTTGTGAATCTGTAGCATCTCCGGATGTCGACCTCCGACTCTCATATTTGCTCTGAGCAGAAACGACTGAAATGATCGAGATTGGATGGCGCGATCCCAATTCACGCAGCGCCTCCGCGTCAATACTCTGCGACGCGCAAGCCGCTGAATTGCCAACGAGCCGCCGGGTAGAAAAAATTGCGATAGGTGACACGCGAATGCTGCACGGGAGTTGCTAACGACGAGCCGCGCAGCACCATTTGGTTTATCATGAACTTGCCGTTGTATTCGCCAAGCGCGCCGCCAGCGGCTTTGTAGCCTGAATAAGGGGCATAAGCGCTGCGTGTCCATTGCCAGGCGATGCCGAAGGCGTCCGCGAGCAGATTGCCTGAAGCGGCAACTTCCCATTCGTATTCAGTCGGCAAAACTCTGCCGGCCCACCGCGCAAATGCATCAGCTTCGTAGTAGCTGACGTGGCAGACCGGCAGCGCGGGATCGATCGGTCGCAGGCCGCCGAGCGTCATGGCAAACCAGGCCCCATCGATCTTGCGCCAATAACCAGGCGCCTCCCAGTGTTGGGCCTCGACAGTAGCCCAGCCGTCCGATAGCCAAATTGTTGGTGTCGCGTACCCACCATCGGCCATGAACTCAAGCCACTCGCCATTCGTGACAAGCCTATTCGCGAGCCCCACTGGCCGTAGAAGAACCTCATGTGCCGGCTGTTCGTTGTCGAAGCAGAAACTGCCGCCGGTGTAACCAACGGTGTGTATACCTCCGACGGGCACGCGAATATCCGCTTGGCCGCCCTCATCACACGGCCATCGCCATTTCGGATCGTAGGCTGGATGGGTTTCGTTCAAAGAGAAGGCGTGCAGAATATCGGTTAGCAAAAGCTCCTGATGTTGCTGCTCGTGATTGAGCCCTATCTCAATGATTGGAATGAGCGGCTCGAGATTTTTCACCGACCTGATCAGCGCGTCGACAGCAGCGTCGACATGAGCGCGATAATGAGTGACCTCAATGGCACCCGGCCGCGAGATCATGCCGCGTTGTGGGCGTGCCTGCCGTGGCCCCGCGGCAACATAATAGGAATTGAACAGATAGGCGAAACGCTCGTCAAAGGGTTCATAGTCCGGCGAGAGAGGCCGGAGTAGAAACTGCTCGAAAAACCAGGTGACGTGAGCCCGATGCCACTTCGTGGGACTTGCGTCCGGCATCGACTGGACAACCTGATCTTCTGGGGAAAGCAACGCCGCTCGACGCTCGGTCTCGCCGCGGACAGCGAGGTACCTCCGCGATAAACTCTCCCGCAGACCATCGCCTGAACAGCGAATCACTTCCACATTTGTAGGAGCCCCGACGCCCCCGGCCGTCGCCACATCCGTGCTGCGTCTGAACATGATGCAAAACGTCCCCTAAAGCGCTCGTCGAAATTCCCGGGGCGACATGCCTGTGATTCTTCTGAAGACAATAGAAAATTGGCTTGAGCTGCCAAAACCGCAGTCGAGCGCAATCTCCGTTAAGCTGAGGCGTCGATTGTTCATCATCTTTTTTGCGCAACTCACTCGATGCACAAGCATGTATTGATGCGGTGACAAACCCATCGACTGCTTGAAACCCCGGCAAAAGGACGTTGGATGAAGTCCGATGGCTCCAGAGACTTCAGCCAAGGAAGGCATCCTGGCCAGATCTGCTTCCAAGAGCTCGATTGCCCGCTTCAGCCGCCAGTTTGGCAGTCCACCTTTGGCGAATATTGGCCTGCTTGGTTCGGCCAAATTCGACGCGCAACGCACTAACCGTGCCAGCAGCAAATAAAACAGCACCTCGACATAAAATGCGCCGTTAACTCCGGGCGTTTCGAGTTCCTGTCTCAGTGCGACAAGTGTCTGACCCACAGCCTCATCAGCAAGGCCCACTCTCCGGTGAAACTGCAAGCCGCTAAAATCCATCGCAAGATCGCTACACCACTTCATAAGACTAGGCTGGATGTCCAGCATCAATATGCAGCGATGACTCTTCGATGCGGCCATTCGTATCCGAAGGTAATTATCGGCCGGATTGAAAATAACCGTGTTCGACGTCGAGGGTCCAAGCGTTCGCGTTTGACGTCCGTCACTCCATTCGCTTCCCCTTGGGGCACCTTCCGGAAAAACAATAATCAAATGAGATGATTTCAGAAATTCCAGATCTACCGTTTTTTGTTCTGCAACTCTGAACAGATCGGCACGCGCACCGGCTATCTCAAAGGTACGAAGTTTCTCGCCTAATTGCCCGACCTGATGGATTTCTAACGCTTCAGGTTTCTTCGCCGCCCTTTCTATCGGGCCGATTTTAAAATCAGTGACGCCAACGCAAGCGTTAATTGTGGCAGGTCGGAGCGACGATCGGGATAACTGAGGTTGGGCCAGTGTCATACAACTCTCTCCAAGCTCAAAGCATCTGCAACGTCATCGCCCTGATTGGAAAGGTAGACCGCGATCGCACTTCCGGCCTATCGAACCTTCGCAGGAGTCGGATCATATGGAGGTATGAGCGATGAGCCGCGTGCAGCGGCGAGGCACGTCCTGTCCCATCGGTCTAAACCGCAGCGTTGACTCCGCATTCCGCAGAATTCACCGCGAGAATGAATCGAAATAACGTGATTTTATTTTTGGCAAATGTCACTGAGAAAACAGTGCGATCGTCACCCTCGACCAGTCCCGTACAAGAAGTCCGTACTTCCGAGAGTTATCCAAGTCGCCGACGCATGCTCGAGCGCTTGAACACCGACGTGCCGCCATCGCCGAACGGGTTACGACAGATGACCCATCAATCTGGTGATAGAGCCCTATCAAGACAGTCGACGAGGGCGCTTGATTCGAAAGGCTTCGTCAGTAGGCAGACAACGCCGGCCGCTTTCGCTCTCGCTTCCAGACCCGGTTCCGAGCGTGCCGTAATCATGATGACGGGTACTTCGGAGCCGCGTGCTAGCAAGAGTCGCTTGACATCAAACCCGCTCATGCCGGACATGTGAATATCAGTGATTACGCAATCCCATGCCACCTCCATCCCCCGCGCTAAGAATTCTTCCGCAGAGGCAAAGTCGCGCACGCCGTACCCCAGCGAAAGAAGCGCTTCAGCAAGCGCGGTTCGAAGCGGCTTGTCATCGTCGATGACCGCGACCAGGGGCTCTTTCGACACGCACCGTCCTTTTATTTATTTTACCTTGGGCTTTATTATCTCGGCCATCCGGACAAGGTCGGCCAGCGTTCGCGCGTCCATCTTTCTCATGGCCGCGCCTCGATGATTTTTCACAGTGATCTCTTTTATTCCCAACTCGCCGGCAACCTGTTTGTTCATCTTCCCAGCAGTCACCAGAAGCATCACTTGCTGTTCCCGAGGAGAAAGCGTTTCGAACCGCTGCCGGATCTGCGAGATCACTCCATCGGCCGCGCGCCGTAGTCGATCGCGATCGATTGCCGCCATCACCGCATCAAGCATGACCTGGTCGTCGAAAGGCTTCGGCAGAAAATCAACCGCCCCATGTTTCATGGCGCGAACCGACATGGCGATGTCGCCATGTCCGGTCATCATCACGACAGGCAGACGGACGCCGATATCGATAAGGTGCGCCTGAAACTCGAGGCCATTCATATCCGGCAATCGGATGTCGATGACGACGCATCCGGGTTTGTCAGCAAGCTCGGCCGCAAGAAAATCCTGGGCCGCTGCGTACGTCTGCGTGCAGAGCCCAACCAATTCAAAGAGCTCCTCCAGTGCGACGCGTAACGATGCGTCATCATCAACGATATGAACGATCGCCCGTGCACTTGTCTGAAGCGACATTGCGGAGCTCACTCGAATAATTGTTAGGGTTTAGCACGGCGTATAGAGCGACGCGTATCAAACCAAAGTATGATCGCTGGTGTTTGATTTGACCATGGCCGCCCGCTTGGCATCAGTTTGCCGTTGCGTTCGGCTTGCCTGTCCGACAACGGCAGTTAAGTCGTCGAAATGGGGGCGCTGCTCAAGGGCATCAATGTTGCACCGAACCAGCGTGGATGTCGGCAAACCAACGATCTGGTGGCCGACAAGCATGCCAGGTTAAGGACGATATAAAGCCCTACAATGAGGCCGGCAGTGATGCAGACGATTGTGATCTTGCACGAATCGAACTATCTGCTCCGAACTCCAGCATCCGAAGGGGTAACCGTGCGGCCCGTGCAAGGGCTAGCCTTCATGTGACTGAAAATTCTCAAGCGATTTCCTGCCGATTGGCAAAGTAACGAAAAAGAGCCCCATGGGGCTTGTTTGGCGTAGCCCGGAGCCGGCTGTCATGCGCTTCAACGATCGAGCGGCAGATCGACATCCGCATCCCCAAGCCGCTGGACTTGGTCGTGTAGAAGGCGTCGAAATTCGCTGAAGGTTGGACCAAAAGGGACACTGTGCCATATCCGTCCGGTGAAGCGTGTCTGACGGAAATCGCACGCTTGGACTTGCGGGAAAATCATTTTGTTATTTGGCGCCCTGTGCAACGGCGATGGTGCCGGAATCCTTGAACTTGGTCGCGGTGGTGAGCAGCGACGCGCAGAGCAGCGAAAGCACGATCGCGCTGATCATGTAATAGCCCACAGCGGTTATCGCACCGGTCTGGTTCAGCAGCCAAAGCGCAATCAAGGGTGCAAAGCTGCCGCCCAAGACAGCACCAAGCTGATAGCCGAGTGAAAGTCCCGAATATGCAATTCGGGTTTCATAGATTTCAGCAAAAAAGGTCGCCATCGTGCCGTAACTCGCCGCGTACGGCAGGTACAGGATTAGGAAGGCAACAAAGCCCCAGAGATAACTACCGGTGCCGTATAGCCAGAGCCAGGGGAATACCACAATGACCATTCCTACATGCGAGGCTAGGAAGATCGTCTTGTGACCGACTTTGTCAGAAAGCCTCGCGAACACCGGCATTGCAAAAAATACAAGCACCTGACCAATCAGCACGAAGGACAATGCTTCCGACTTGCTGAAGCCGAGTTTGCTGACTCCGTAGGTCAGTCCGAATATGCTCGAACCGTAAAACACGACGCCAGTGCCGACATAGGCACCCGCCGTTAGCAGCACCCGAGCCCCGTATTCTCGGAGCACGACCAACGCGGGAACGTTCGCTATAGCGCCTTGCTGCTTCACCTCCTCGAACCGAGGCAACTCTGAGATGCGGAGCCGGATCGCGAGTCCGACTACCAGCAACACGCTGCCGAGCAGAAAAGGGATCCGCCATCCCCAACTGAGCAGCGCGCTTTCCGGTAATTGGGTGATAATCAGGAATCCGGCGTTCGCCAATATCACACCGGCCGGCGCGCCCATCTGAACCCAGCTGCCATGATAGCCGAGCCTGCCGGGCTCGGAGTGCTCAACGGCCATGAGGACGGCACCGCCAAACTCGCCGCTAATCGAAATACCTTGAAGAAGACGCAGCAATACAAGGAGCAGCGGGGCTGCCACGCCAATCGAAGCGTATGTCGGCAGGAGACCGATGACCGTTGTGGCCGTGCCCATCAGGATAATGGTGACCACGAGCAAAGCCTTTCGGCCAATTCGGTCGCCGAAGTGTCCGAAGACTAGGGCGCCGATCGGACGCACGATGAAGGCGAGTGCGAAAGTGGAGAACGACAGCAGCGTCGCGGCCGCCGGGGCCACCGAAGGGAAGAACAGCTTCGGCAAGAAAAACGCACTCGCGGTGCCGTAAATGACGAAGTCGTACCACTCAATCGTGGTACCGACGGCGCACGCCATCGCGACGCTGTTGGTCGCCCCTCGCGTTTGCATGCTTCACTCCGGATGTGGCTGCGCGGACTTCGGCTGGTGATCTTCGCCAGTGAGCGGCAGCGTAAAGCAAAAGACCGCGCCCTGCGGTTCATTTGGCTCGGCCCAGAGCCGGCCACCATGGGCCTCTACGATCGAACGGCAAATCGACAAGCCCATACCCAGGCCGCTGGCCTTGGTTGTGTAGAAGGCATCGAAAATCTGCTCGGCATCGGCTTCAGGCAGTCCCTGCCCTAAATCGCTTACCCTTGCGAGTATTGCGTCCGCTTCCGTTCGAGCTGTGCTAATCACTAATTCGCGCGATCCTTCACTGACCCCGCTCATCGATTCGATGGCGTTCATGATCAAGTTCAAAATTACTTGTTGCAATTGAACTCTGTCCCCCAAAATGGACGGCAATTCCTTTGCCAGTTGAAGCTTCGCCAAGACGACGTTCTCTGACATTGCAGCGCGTGTCAGTCCCATAACGTCCAAAATTGCTTCGTTGACTTCCAGGCTCTCCTTCCGCATCGGCGCCTTTTTGGAAAGATCGCGAATTCGGCTCACAATACCGGCGGCTCGCATGCCGTCGCCAATAATATTGTCGATCAAAGGCCTAGCCTTTTCCAAATTTGGCGGCTGACGGTCGAGCCAACGTACCACAGTCCCGGCATTCGTAAGCAGGGCAGCAAGAGGTTGGCTGACTTCGTGAGCAATGGAGGCCGTGAGTTGGCCCATTATCGCGACACGGTTCGCGTGCGCGATTTCTGCCTCGGCGCGCTTTCGCTCGCTTAGGTCGACGATAAAGATGACCGTGGCGCCTTGTTCATCGAACGTTGTGCCTCCAATCAGCACCGGCACGCGACTGCCATCTTTCCGGAGGTACTCTTTTTCATAGGGCCGAAATGTTCCGGTTGTCCTCAGTTCCGCCACCGCCTGTGCATCGCGGTTATGCCATTCCGCCGGCGTCAGTTCTGTTCGGTGCAATCGGCCCGAGACGAGATCCGCTTGATCGTATCCGACAGTCTTGAGAAACGCTTGATTTGCCTCCTGAACCTGACCGTCGAGAGTCCCGATCAGAATCCCGATGATGTTGGAGTCGACAAGGCGTCTGACTCTCGCTTCCCGTTCTTGAAGATCGCTGTAAAGGCGAGTGTTTTCTAACGAGATCGCTGCTTGCGCTGCCAGCAGCTCAAGGACTGCGATCCGAGCAGGCGTGAATGCAAACGTCGTCAACGCGTTTTCGAGGAGGAGAACTCCGACTAATTCCTGCTGTTTGACCAATGGCAGGCAGAGGATCGACTTCGGTTGTCGGTCGCGCAGATAATCGTCCGCAGAGAACAAGTTGGGTTTGGAACCATCATCGAGAATGACGCTTTCATGCGTTCGGATGACATAGCGGACGAGGGATTCGGGAGAGTTGATCCCAGTGATCGGCTCCTGGCGCATCGTGACTTCAATCTGATCGCCGGTCGCTCGCGCCTCAGCCTGGATCAGATATTCATCCCCTGCCGGCAATATCAAAAGGCCGCGATCCGCCCCTGCGTTCTCGATCGCGATCGTCATCAGCCGCTCGATCAACTTGGGCAACACGATCTCGCTGGACAGAGCCTGAGAGGCCTTCAGGATGCTCGCTACGTCCAGATGTCGGACGTCGGAGCCAATGGTTGCCGGAGGACGTAGCCCCGCCGGAGCAGCCAAATGTGGATAAAGCCGATCGAGCTGCCGAACCTTGCCGTCCGCACCCCAACGGAGGTAACAGTCCCTAGCGTTGCGCAGACATGTGCTGGCGAATGTCTCGACGCCGCGCGTCTCGTAGAATCGGGCAGCAACCTCATAGCCCAGGCCTTCGTTCTGCGCGAAACCGTGGTCGTGGGCGGAGCGAATGGCTTGCTCGTAAAGGCGCATCGCATCGGCGTCTCGCCCTTCGACACGGGCGATCTCCGCACACACCAGGGTGTGCCTGTCGCCGAAAGTCGGCGGATTGTGTTCGGCTAACTCATGCAGTTGTTGCCGGTGTTCCCTCAGGAGTTCGCGCCACGCCTGCTGCTCATCGGCCGACGCCGTCTCATAGAGCGCCGACACCGTCAGTGCGGCATAATAAAAATAGTCCGGCAACACAGTCTGCCCGACTACGTCCGGAAGGAGCGCCCTCGCTTTGTCAGCCGCTGCGAGAGCCTCCACGTAGTCTCCTGAGAGGAGCCGGGCCTTCAGTTTGATGACCCAATATCCGCAGACCAGCGTGGTCATCTGGACGCCAGTCAGGCGCAACTCGAACATCGTTTCGTCGAAGTGCGCGTCGCTGAAGGTGGAGAAGGTCGCGGTCCGGCCCTGCATTGTCGCGATAAAACGCTGCTGGCTTTCAAAGCGGGTCAGCGCATCGCCGAACTTGGCTTCCCGAGCAAAGTCCAGCGCCAGATCCGCCTCGCGCCCCAACACGTCGAGTGGATCGTTTCGCATGAGACGGAGTTGAAGACCATGCCACATGGCGAGGCAAGCGACAGCCTGGTCACCCGTCTCAATTGCGATGCGGAGGCCCCTCCGCTCGAAATCGATTGCGTCCGCGATTGGGTGCGTCCAGAAGGCAACTACTCCCGCGATGACGTAAATCTTTGCCTGACTTGCGACAAAGCCGTGCTCCGCGACTAGATCGCATGCAAGCTTGGCGAAACGATAACCGTCATCGTAGCGGTGAAAGACCGCTCCAAGTATGAATCCCCAAGTGACAAAGGCGAACGCGGAGGCGTCGCTCGTCCCGTGCCGTAGGCTGATCTGAACCATGCGGCACACCAGCAGGCAATACAAACGGATGTCGCTAGAATAGGCGGGTACTAACAGGACCGAGAATATCTCCATCGCGGCCTGAAGTTCTGGATTAGTCATCAGCGGCAGGTCGATCAGGCTCTCGATCGAACGTTCATCGAGGATTTTCCAGAGCGTCTCGTATTCTGCCTGGACCTGGCCCTTGGTAGGACGCGCGGGAATGTCGATCCCCAGCCGGGTCAGGCAGGTGAGCGCGGTTTCGGCGGCTTGCTTGTAATCCGACCTCATGAAGTGGAGTCGGACTTTCAGACAGTAGGCAGCAGCCTCGTCGACTTTAGACGCGGCGCGCTGCAGCAGCTGCTCGATCAATTGACCAGCGCTGTCGAATGCACCAGTCAGAAGCTCGCACTCCGCGCATTCGAGCTGCAGGCTGAACGTCAGGTCGTACCGGCTGGTCCAGTCGTCTTCGTCCAACAGCGCCACGCCGGCCGAGAAATACGCAAGCGCGGACGCATAGGCCGCCGACGCCTTGGCCTTTCGGCCGGCACGTAGATTAATCGTCGCCACCTCCGCTTTCCCGTCGCGATCGATCAGGCGCGCAGCGCCCTGATTGAGTTGGTTCGCCACATCGAACAAATGCTCGGCGAGTTGATCGGCCGTCATGCCCGCCAGCAGCACCCGGCCGATGCGCAGGTGAACATCGGCTCTGTGCGCGTCGGAAATGAGTGAGTACGCCGCCTGCTGGATCCGGTCGTGCAGGAATTTGTATGCGCGCCCCTGTTGGACGACGAGCCCGGCCTGTACGGCCTCCCCGAATGCGGTGTGCATCGTCTCGCCCTGGACCAGGATCAAAATGAAGGTTTCCGCGGCGTTGCCCAGACAGGCGAACTGTTTCAAGGCGTCCTGGGTGGATACGGACAATCGCCTCAGCTTCGCGGCCATAAGGTCGACCACGTTGCCGGAGTAGTTCTTGGCGCGGATGCGATCGAGGTCCCATTGCCAGCCTGGCACGGTGGGATCGAACGCTACCAATCCTTCTTCCGCCAACTCCGTGAGGAACTGGATCGCGAAGAATGGATTACCGCCTGTCTTCTCGTGAACGAGTTGCGCCAAAGGCCGCGCGCGATCCAGGTCGCAACGGAGGGCACTGCCGGCGAGCCGGCCGACATCGTCGAGCCCAAGCGGCGCCAGTACGATTTCAGCCACCCTCGCATCCCCCGACTTGATCAACTCCAGCGCGCGCAAAAGCGGCTGAGCAGGACCGACCTCGTTGTCCCGATAGGCGCCGACCAGCAGCAGGTGCCGCACCTCCGCATGCGTAACAAATTTCTCGATGAGGTCGAGCGTGGCGGCATCCAGCCATTGCAAATCATCGAGGAACAACGCGAGCGGATGCTCGGGCGTGGCGAAAGCGCCAAGGAAACGCCGAAACACCAACTGAAATCGGTTCCGTGCTTCTTGCGGCGGCAGTTCGGGAACGGCCGGCTGTTTCCCGATGATGAACTCCAGTTCGGGAACGAGCTCGATCATCAGTTGCCCGTGCACGCCGAGCGCCTCCGCCAGGGCGCGCCGCCACTCGTCCACTTCCGCTTCGCTCTTGACGAGGATTTGGCGGATCAGGGTTTGGAAGGCCTGCGCGAGGGTCGCATAGGGGATGTCGCGCTTGTATTGATCGAATTTGCCCGCCGCGAAAAGCCCGCGCGGCGGCACCAGCACCTTGTGTAGCTCGTTGACCACCGAGGATTTGCCGACACCCGAATAGCCGGACACCAGCACAAGCTCCGGCGTGCCTTGTGCCACGACCCGATCAAAGGCCGCGAGCAGGGTCGCAATCTCGGGCTCTCTCCCGTAAAGTTCTTCCGAGATCAGCAATCGATCCGAAGCGTCGTTCGCACCCGGCGGAAATGGATCGATCCGACCCTGCGACTGCCACGCGCTCAGGCACCGACGCAGATCGGCTTCGACGCCCGCGGCCGTCTGGTAACGCTCCTCCGCAGTCTTCGCGAGAAGCTTCATCACGATTGACGAAAGCACCTGCGGAATCCCGCTCGCCCGTTCGCCGGGCGCAAGAGCCTTCTTCGCAATGTGGCAGTGGACCCATTCCATCGGATCGGAAGCCGTAAAGGGAAAACTCCCGGTCAACATTTCGTAAAAGGTCACGCCGAGCGAGTAGAGGTCGCTACGTAAATCGACGGAGCGGTTCATTCGCCCGGTTTGCTCCGGCGCCATATAGGCCAGCGTCCCGGCGATAACCTCGGGAGGATCAGGCGGCTGCCGCTCGCGCGCAAGGCGCGACGCTATTCCGAAGCCTGTGAGCCGTACCTCATTGCTGGCAATGTTCACCAGAACATTGCCAGGCTTGACGTCTTTATGGATGAGACCGCGCCGGTGCACCTTCCCGACAGCTTCGGCCATGCTGACAGCCAAGCGCAGGAAGCGCTCGACATCCATCGGCATACCGACGAGCGCACTGAGCAGCTCGCCGCCGTGATCCTCGAGCACCAGAACGGTCCGGCCGCGGTCTCGCACAAGCTCGAGCGGCTGTATGGCCCAAGTACTGTCAAGTTCATCCTTCAAGGAGTATTCGTGGGCGAGGCGATCAAGAGTGGCCAGCGTCGGCTGCTCCGAGGCTGGGATCAACATCAGTACGCCGTCGGGGATACCTTCGGCGTTGTCACGGGCTCCCCTGCAGAAGACTAATCCGCCATCCTCCCGCAAAACTCGAAGGTCAGCAATTCCGTGGTCATCGAATCGAGAAGATACTTCCACTCGCAAGCCCCGCCTCTGGATCGGCCGCCCGGTTCTCTCTCTACGACGCCAAGGCTAGCATCGTTGCTCATGGTCGCCCACGGCCTTTTGGGCGTAAGTCAACCAGCAGCTCTTCGAACTCGACGAAACCGTCGTCCATGATAGCGCGAGGATTGATGTTCCCGCCTGCGATAACCCCATGCGCGCAACCCTAACCAGCTTGCCGGCGTAGTCGCTCAACGTAGTCACCCGTTTGACTGTTCAAGAAGGGCCCTAAAAACACAGCCATGCGTTGACCCGGTTCCTGCAAAGGTACGACGGCGATGACCGGGAAGAACTGCACAATTAATTGTCATGATCAGAATTCTTTTGTTGCGCTCTTGCGGATTGAGGCCATGCGATCTGCCGTATCCGTTCGCACCGAGTTGGCAGAAAATTTAAATCATCTGTAGACAGCACACGGAACCATAAAATGGCGCAATTTCCGAAAAGATAGTCCAACCCATCCAGTCCTAGTTCTCTCCGCGCGTACGGATCCCCGTGCGATTGGGCGAGTTGCCCGTGAGGAGAACAACCATGAGCAAGTCAACGGTCGCTGCAGTACTATTGATGGCTGGCGGTGCAATCAGCTCGACTGCCTCAATCGCAACTGCCGAAGAACATAGCGTCTTGAGCATCGGCGATAGTGACAGTGTCTTTATCGACGCAAAATCATTTCAGATCGTGCCTGGGCAGGCAAAGAGTGATGCAACAGCTCAGATCAAGAGTCTGGGCGCACAGGACCTCGGTCCGGGAGCGATTATTATTCGTTCGGGCGATAAGTTGTACATAGCAGATGCCCAAACACAGACCACTGGCCGCGGGCAGCACCTTGCTTATGACCCACGCTCGATCAATCCCGCTCTGACCGGCGGTGGCAGTACCGGCTACAATGCGCTTGTCGAGACTTACGCTTATGATCCTCGGTCAATTAATCCGGCTCTGACCGGCGGCGGTAGCCCTGGCTACAATGCGCTTGTCCAGACTTACGCTTACGATCCGCGCTCGATCAATCCAGCTCTGACTGGCGGCGGCAGTGCCGGCTACAATGCACAGGTCCAGACTTACGCCTACGATCCGCGCTCAATCAATCCGGCTCTGACCGGCGGCGGCAGTGCCGGCTACAATGCACAGGTCCAGACTTACGCTTACGATCCGCGCTCAATCAATCCGGCTCTGACCGGCGGCGGCAGTGCCGGCTACAATGCACAGGTCCAGACTTACGCTTACGATCCGCGCTCGATCAATCCGGCTCTGACCGGCGGCGGCAGCCCTGGCTACAATGCACAGGTCCAGACTTACGCCTACGATCCGCGCTCGATCAATCCGGCTCTGACCGGCGGCGGCAGTGCTGGCTACAATGCGCTGGTCCAGACTTACGCCTACGATCCGCGCTCAATCAATCCGGCTCTCACCGGCGGCGGCAGCCCCGGCTACAACGCGCTGGTCCAGACTTACGCCTATGATCCGCGCGGTTACGGCAACGGCATTTTTGTCTTCAATCCACCTGCGCCGAATTACGCTTACGATCCGCGCTCGATCAATCCGGCTCTCACCGGCGGTGGCAGCCCCGGCTACAACGCTCTGGTCCAGACTTACGCCTACGATCCAGATTACGCGGAGTATCGGCTCAAAAAGGCATTCGCAGAGAATTGGACGCCATCCGCCCCGGGCTTGGGAAGCGGCCACTAAGTTTCAACTGCGACGCCAATGGAGATGAGGACGGTTCGCTTTACCGTCCTCATCCCGGACGGGTCGAACGTCGCTCTCCCGCAAAGTGCATACTGGAGGCACCGATGATCGGATCCACCTGGACTTCATCAGCTCTTTTTGTGGCGATTCTCGCTGCGGGATTGTCAACGGAAAACCCGGCGCTTGCGCAGTCACAAACTCTTTCAGCGGGGACGATCGGCGACAGCGATAGCATATTTATCGACGGCAAGAGTTTCACGGTCACCCCAGGTCTTGGGAAGGGTGACACCTCAACGCAAATCACCGCGCTCGGCGCAAGAGAATTGGGACCAGGCGCCATCGTTTTTCGCTCCGGCCCGAAACTTTATATTGCCGCCGCCCCACTGATTTCACCTCAACCACGTGATCAAGTTGCGGGCGTAGGAACAGATCACCCAAAACAAATTAGGATCCAATACGACACGCCGAAAAATCCCGGCCTCCAGTCGCTATACGGTCTGCTGAAGGATCGTCGTTTTCTTGAAAGGATCCAATGGATATTGAGCCCTGCCCGTTTGCCGGATGAACTGACGATTAAAACTACCGAGTGCGGTGTAATGAATGCCTGGTACGCACGCGAACAGTCGAGGCCCACGGTAACCCTGTGTTACGAGCTTTTGAACACTATTTCACAATCAGGACCGAAGCCTGTTGATCCGGCTGCGCCGTCCGACATGGTGATTGGTCAAGCCGTCTGGCTCGCACTACACGAAGCAGGACACGCAATGTTTGATATCTTTAACGTGCCAATTTTTGGGCACGAGGAAGATGCTGCGGATAATTTCGCGACTTACATCATGCTGAATATGGGTAAGGATCAGGCAAAGCGGTTGATCAACGGCGCTGCCTGGGCCTGGAGAGCATACGTGGCCGATTACAGAACAAATCCCCTTATCCAAGAACAGCTGGCAGGTTTTGCAAGCAATCACGGTCAGCCGCAGGAACAATTCTACAATCTCATGTGCCTGGCCTACGGCGCCGATCCCACGACCTTCGCAGATCTGACACAAAATGGATTTTTGCCGCCCAATCGAGCTCCGGATTGCCAGCACGAATATAAAACACTGGTCAACGCCTTCGATTTGGAAATCGAACCCCATGTCGATCAGGAGATGAAGCGGCAGGTTATGGATACCTCGTGGCTTCCGTCACTGCAGACGATGCCGGCCGCTCAAAATTAGCAGTGATCAGAATGTCGAGACATAAAGGTCATACCCGCCGCGCCAAGGCGGCGACGACAGCCCTAATAAGGCCAGCACAAAGTAAAGACCTCGACACTGAGGCTGGGTTAGAGCTCGATCGATCGCGCGCAAGGCTGGCCGAATTGTGGGGAGCGACATACTTCGACGAAAACGCGTTGTCACGTGTCTACGCGAGCGTGTGCGTAATTGTCGAAAGACCTGAAGAAAAGACCACAGGTGGGAGAGCGCGGACCCTGCATCATGTCGCCAAAAGCCGGCTAAGGAAGATAAGCGGGTCGGCAGATCTGGGTTTGAGATTCACGCCGGCTACGCCGGCTTTAGCTATGGGTCAGAAGAGATGAATAGCGAGAACAGGACTTTACGAGTTGCGGCTCTCGAAACACCGACCGACCTCCAAAAACAAGCCGTGCGTGATTTATCCGGGGCACTCAACGCCCTGCTCGCGGATATCTTCGGACTTTACATCAAGACTAAGAATTTTCATTGGCACATGTCTGGCCCACATTTCCGCGACTACCATTTATTGCTCGATGAGCAAGCCGATCAGATCTTCGCTACGACCGACGACATCGCGGAACGTGTTCGCAAAATCGGCGGGACGACCCTACGTTCGATCGGGCAGATCAGCAGGCTGCAGCGAATTCAGGACAACGATGCCGAGTTCGTGACGCCGTTGGACATGCTTTCTGAGCTCCGCGAAGACAACAAACAATTAACGGCCAGTATGCGCGAAACTCATGGCCTCTGCGATAAGCATGGCGATATAGCCACCGCGAGCCTTCTCGAAACTTGGATCGATGAGGCCGAGCGGCGAACCTGGGTCCTGTTTGAGACCTGTCGCGTTCGTGGTGAGTAATGGGCCACTCGGGAGCAGACGTGTGCGCCGGGCACGCTCATGAGGTTTCAGTCGTGAATGATCTCTATTTCGGGCTCGTGGCGAACGTCTGTGGATAGGAGGATCCGTCGATGTCACACCACTATGCTGGACCCGACTTTGGATTTCCTCACGGTGACGCCCGACTCAATCTGACCGACCTCTATGCCTTCCCGAAACCGGGCGATGATCGCAAGTCGATCCTGATCTTCAACATGCACCCGTCCCATACCTTCAACCCGCAGATGCCGACCACGCCGGTACCCTTTGCGCCTGAGGCGTTGTACGAACTGAAGATCGACACGAACGGCGACGCAGTCGCCGATATTGCGTACCGAATAGGCTTCTCGCCGTTCACCAACGGGGCGCAGACGGCGACGCTGCGTTACGTTGCGGGAGCGCAAGCCGCCGGAACGAGCGACGACGGACAGGTTATCGTCGAGGGGGCACCGGTCTCTTTGGATTTGGAGGCGCGGGTTACGGAAGCTGGCGAGTACCGGTTCTTCGCAGGCTGGCGCAGTGATCCCTTTTTCTTCGACCCGCTGGGCGCCGTGAACAGCCTCCACTTCACTGGCAGCGATTTCTTTGCCGAAAAAAACGTGTGCAGCATTGTGCTTGAGGTTCCAAATTCGGCTCTTGGGCCCAAAGAGGTTGGACTTTGGATGCGGACCCTCGACGGTGCCGGCGGCAGCTGGGTTCAAGCTGACCGCGGCGCGCTGCCATCACAAGGTGTCTTTCTTCCGGGCGAGGAGAGAGATGCTTATCTCGCGGGAGAGCCTGCAGACGACGCACGTTTCATCGCCGCCTTCGCACATTCGCTGGAGCACTCTGGCGGGTACACGCAGGAGGCAGCGCGGCGAGTCGCAAAGACACTGCTGCCGGACATTATGCGCTATGATCACAGGCGCCCGGCATCGTATCCCGACAATGGCCGGACACTTACCGACCGCGCTCTCGACCACTTTCTCTCTATTCTCACAAACGGGAAGATAACAACGGACGGCGTAGGCGGTCACAGCGACCTTCTCGCCGAGTTTCCATATTTGGGCCGACCGCACAAATAGGCTAACTAATGTCCGAAGGCGCGGAGCCCTAACTTTTTTGACATGCATCCGGAACCCCGTGTCGTGACGCTCAGACTTGCTGAATCAGAATTGATCGTTGAAGCCGCGATGGCCACAGCATCCCAACTCAAATCTCGCGTGTGCGTGGCCGTCTGCAACCGCCAAGGTCGTATCGTTGCATTCAAGCGTATGGACGGAACGTCCGATGAGGCAGGTCGGTCCGCTGTCGGAAAGGCAGTGGCTTCTGCAGCTACTGGCGAGCCCTCCGGCGAAATCACAGGTATTCTGGACCACCCAACCACTGCGCTTGCAGTCGCGGAGGGCATGCCGGCAGATCGAACACGTGGCGGCCTTCCAATATTGCGCGATGGTGAGATTGAAGGAGGCTGCGGTGTTGCTGGGGCTCCGTCAGACAAATTGGACGAAGACTGTGCGCGCGCGGGAATTACGGAATTTGATACCCGAGTAAAGACGAGCACCCTCCAGGCAACTCAGGATGACAAGGCGTAGTGTGCATCGCAGGAGCGTAGCACTTGGACTATTTCGCTTAGAGAGCATCAGGGAGGACCGTGCCCTCGGTCAGTTTCATGAACTTCTCGGTCTAGAGCCTTTCCGACAAACTCAACGGAATCGATTGCCATCTCGATCCGGGTGCGAAACTGCTCGATCGCCTTTTGCATTGGCGACGGCAGATTTTCCCATCGATCGACAACCTGACTCATCGCTCCTTGGACGGTTTGCAGCATTTGCTGGATCGCAACGTCGCGATAGGTTCTCGCCATAACCCGTCTCCTCTCCTGTCAGCGTCGCGCACTTCGTTGGCGTGCCAACGAAAGAAGATCAAGAAGCAACTACGTCCGCGATGCACTTTTTGTTGGCACGGCAGCTTCCAGACACACTCTACCAAGACTAAATATGTCAATTCCTGCAAAGTCGAAGCAAATCTCCGAGAGCCGCTCCCTTCCCAATCATGGCATTGCTTGAGCCTGGCAACGTGAGGCGTCGTTGTTGAGGTAGGCGTAGCGCTTTGTGCAAAGCGCGCGGAGTCTACTTATGCCCGACAGACATTTCGAGCGGCGGAGCAGTATGGCATTCTCATTTAAGACGCTGGTTGAACGACGTGGAGAGCAGGTTCATCCCAGGCTAGATCCGGTCGAGATCGAGCGGGTGCGCTACCTCGGCGAAACGCGGAACTTTACTGCTGGCGAAACACTTCAGCGACGGCAGCGCGACAAAAACAACCACTATATCAATAGCTTATACAGTGGCTGACGACCCAGTCTGTCGCTAACCGGTCTCCGCGCCAAATTCCCTGATATCAGGGAAAATAACAGGGAAATTTGCAAAATTGAGCGGCTGCGGAGCTTGAACGAAGCAAGTAGCCTCGGAAACTCGAGACTTTCTTGCCGTATTCCCTATGCAATCGAACAGGGAATTCCGTCCGGATATCAGGGAAAGCATCTGCTGAAACAGGGAATAGTTGGCCGAAAAATGCCGCCCGAGTGGCTCGTTCGTTTTAGTTTATTAAATCTACCGCCGGTGTCTCAGATTGCAGGAAAATCCGTCGCGCATTTTTGAGATCTATCTCTTTATCGTGTCGAATTATGTCGGCGACGCGAGACACGATAAGTATCTCAAGCATCGGTATCCAAAGAATCATGCCGACGGCGGAAACGCCACGACGGGTTTTGAAGCGTAAGCCCCAGGATAACCGCGACACCAATGACGCACGGAGCAAGTCCGATCCTGAATCCCCGTCGCCGCACCCGCCCGGCCTAGGCAGGCTAGTCGATAAGGCGGTTTAGCTCACGCCGGTCGCTCGCGCTCCTCATTAGTGCTGTGCGAAGATCGGATATGTCAGACTTTAGCAGCAACGATGGGGCGCGTGGCTACGAGCTGGCTCATTCGAGTTTGATATTGGCGGCCCGGATCACCTTGGACCACTTCTCGGTATCCTCGGCGATGAGCTTCCCACACTCGGCAGGCGATCCCGGAAGTGGTGTGCTGCCGAGCTCGGCCAGCCGCGCTTTGATTTTGGGGTCGGCAAGCGCGGCATTGATTTCGCTATTGACCTTGTTGATGATTTCCGTGGGCGTATTGCTGGGGGCACCAACGCCATTCCACTGGGTGGCTTCGTAGCCCGTCACGAACTCAGCCACTGTCGGGATGTCCGGCAGCGCCTCCGCTCGCGTCGCGGTGGTTACAGCCAACGCACGCAATTTCCCTGCTTTGATGAGCTCGATTGAGCTGGACAAGGTATCGAACATGACTTGGACCCTTCCGCCGATCAGTTCAGTGAGCGCGGAAGGCGAGCTGCGAAATGTCACGTTGACCATGCTGACGCCGGTCATCATTTTGAAAAGCTCTGCGGCGACGTGGGTCGCGCCTCCGATGCCGGCCGACGCGAAGTTGACCTTCCCAGGATTGGCTTTGGCGTAAGCGATGAACTCGGGAACAGTCGTTGCCGGAAACGATGGGTTCACTTCCATGACAAGTGGCCCGCCGCTAACGCTCGCGACCAGCGCGATATCACGAAGGAAATTGAAGGTCAGATTATCGTAGAGCGTGACGTTGAATGCGCTCACGTTACTGAACAAAAGCAAGGTATAACCATCCGGAATGGAACGGACTACAGCCTCGGTGCCGATATTGCTGGCGGCGCCTGGCCGGTTCTCGATGACGAATGGCTGGCCGAGCCGCTCCGACAGCCACTGCCCCACCAACCGGGCGATAATATCGGCCGCGCCGCCTGCCGCATACCCGACAACAATACGCACCGGCCGCGTCGGATAGTCGAGCGCTGATGCAGAGCGTGGCAACACTGGCAATGCCAAAACGCCCGCAGCCAAACGCGAGAGATGTCGTCGGGTAAGTTCCGTCATCACTCGCGCCAATGTGCAAGCCTCGATCTAAGGTTGCCGCGTTGCTTGGCTAGAAGCAAGGACCGGCGTGTGTGTCGCTATTGGGGGAAGAGCGGTCGCGGCTGACTGAAAGCGGCACAGCAGCTTTTGGCCCTTTTCGACCAATCTGAGCGCTGTAAATTCTTGGCCGCTGTTGGAGCCAAAGCGGACGTCCGCACGGCGCTGACGCCGGTAGTCTCCGTAGTGATTGACCTAGGCTGTGTAAAAACGCACCTGTACGATTGATTCTCGCGATAAGATTCTCGCGCGATTTGCGGGAGGATCGGATGAGGCGCTTCGTTGAGGGTGTGGATCGCGGTCAGAGCACACTGTTTCCGGGATGCCTGGAAGACTGGATCGGCGAGGACAATCCGGTTCGCGTGGTCGATGTGTTTGTCGACGAACTGGATCTGTCCGGGCTTGGGTTTGGCGGGGTCGATCCCGAAGCCACCGGCCGACCTTCGTATCATCCGTCGATGCTGCTGAAGCTTTACATCTATGGCTACCTCAATCGGGTTCAGTCGAGCCGGCGGCTTGAGCACGAGGCCGGTCGCAATGTTGAGGTGATGTGGCTGGTGGGCCGGCTTGCACCCGATCACAAGACGATTGCCGACTTCCGCAAGGACAATGGCGGTGCCATCCGCAAAGTGTGTGCTCAATTTATCGCGCTGTGCCGCGCGATGGGCTTGCTGACGCAGGCCAGCGTCGCGATTGACGGCAGCAAGTTCAAGGCGGTGAACAACCGCGACAAGAACTTCACGCGCGCCAAGATGGAGCGGCGGATGGCGCAGATCGAGGAGAGCGTCGCACGCTATTTGCAGCAACTCGACACTGCTGACCGGCAGCAGCCGTCAGAGGCGCTGCAAACCAGGACGAACCGCCTCAAAGAGAAGATCGAGACGCTGAAGCAGCAGATGCGGCGTCTTCAGGGTCTCAAGGTGGAGATGCTTGCCACCCCGGACCAGCAGATATCGTAGTTATGGACCGACGAGCGAACTCACGCCTTGATCGTAATTCTGACTCGTCACTTTTGGCGTCGCAGTCACAAGAACTGCAACGAACAAAAGCGCAATGGCGGAAAACATCGTTGTTCCAGCCCGAGAACTGGAACGTGAGGATTTCGTGCTCATAAAACAGCTCCCGATGTAAGCAAAACAAGCACCAATCTTACGTTAGGTCTCCTTTCCGCTTTCTAAAGCCATTGCCACAAAGCAAATGGCGAAATGCTCGCTGCAAAAATTTTGTGCAAGACCGCGACTTGGTTAATTGTTCCTAAACTTTTGAGTGTCTCACATGTTCAACGCACAATTAGGCAAGTTAGGCAAGCCGACGATGGACATGTCCAGCCAAAGCTTTAGCCGTCGATCCGGGATAACGCCCTTTTTGATGAGCGTGATGCTTGCGCTGGCCGGTTGCCTGGGCCCCGTGGCTGCGCAGGCGCAAAGCGCCAAAGTGCTCAAGCTCGGCTACATACTTTCGACGCACTCACAGCTTGGTGCCGGGGCAACTGTCTTCGCCGACGAGGTCGCCAAACGCACCGCCGGCCACTACAGGATAGAACAGTACCCAAACTCGGCGCTCGGCGGCGAGGTCGAGATGCTTAAGGCCGTGCAACTTGGCACGGTGGACATGGCATTTATTACCGGGGCGCCACTGCCAAACTTCGTGCCAGAAATCGGCGTCTTTAATATTCCCTTTCTGTTTCGCGACGTCGAACATGCTCACGTGGTGCTCGACGGTCCAATTGGACAATCCTACCTCGCGAAGTTTCGCGACAAAGGATTGGTCGCCCTGGCGTGGGGCGAGAACGGCATGCGCCATCTGACCAATAACAAACGCGAAATACGCACGCCGGGTGATCTACAGGGTTTGAAACTACGGCTACCGCAATCCGATGTTATGCTCGCTGGCTTTAAGGCGTTGGGTGCCAATGTAAGTCCGCTTGCCTTTCCACTGCTTTACGGAGCGCTGCAGTCGGGAGAATTCGACGGTCAGGAAAATCCTATTGCGACCATTCAATCTTCCAAATTCAATCAAGTCCAAAAATATCTTACCTTGTCCGGCCATGTCTACGATCCGGCAATTCTGTTTATATCGAAAGACAGTCTTGACGATCTTTCGGTCGACGACAAAGAAACATTTGTCGAAGCGGCTAGTTTAGCGGGGCGGACATCGCGTCAGTTCGCAGCCGATGCAGAGAAGAATGGGGTGGCTGAACTGGCGCAATCGGGTACCCAAAGTCGCCAGCGAGATGGCACTCCACGTATTGGCCTACAATCTCACCAGAGTGATGAACATCATCGGAGCTCAGCCGCTGATAGCCGCTATCGGCGCATAGGCAGCCGCGAAACCGACGCGTAACTCTACTGCTGCCGTCCTGATCTTCTCCAATAAGCGTTTTGACACCGCCAAGACCCGGAACGGACATTTTGGCTGTCAATCTGCTGTTTGGTTCGACCCCGTCAGCGTTGGTTTGTCAGGCGTCATTCCACCGTCATAGCGCACTTGATGTTCTCCTTTAAATTGTTTGAAACCCATTTGCGCTAGAAGCCGGTATGGCACTCTTTTTTTCGGTAGTGTCTCGCACCACAGGGGCTAGAAATTTTCAGTGGACGCCGCAAGTGCAAACGCCGCAACTGCAGTTATCATCGGCGCTATAATCCCTGCCGCGGCGACAAGCATCGTGGCCATAATTAGTATTCGCGCGATGACCGCTAAAACTGAGCCGCAAGTCCGTGGAAAAATTCTCTTCGGTATATTTTGTACCGCGCTTAGTCTTTTCAATTTTTCTGGCGTGGTATTATACTTCGCAATAGGCGCCGGCCCCGTCCGCATGGGGATTCTTTTTATCTCTTATCGGCTATAGTTCTCGGTTATTTGGCCTGCCGTCTTTTAATTCCAACCAGAAGCAATTTACCCTCGCCACATTCAAACTGAGACACCACCGACGGTCGCCTCATAATGAGACGATCTTCCCTCGCCTTGGTTGGGGATAAGCTGAATGTCGCTTCATGGCCCTTTTCGACATTCGGTAGGAGTACTCGTCGATGTCGGTAATTGGATGAACAGCAGACGTTAGGTCACCGTTCATATGCAGTGATTGTGCACTGATTGATGCTGTGGACGGCGCCCACTCTGCGGCATCGAGGTGCCATAGGGTGGTTGCGTTGAAGCACACCATATTGAGGGGAGCCGTCCATGGGCGAAGTTAGCACGATTGGTCTCGATATAGCGAAGTCCGTGTTCCAGGTGCACGGCATCGATGTTATGGTGCGGTGGTAATCCGTAAGCGTATCAGCCGCGCGAAGATGTTGGAGTACTTCGCTGACGTGCCGTCGTGCCTGGTCGGGATCGAAGCCTGTCCGTCAGCGCATCACTGGGCGCGCAAACTGCAAGGTCGGCCACACGTTAAGCTGATGCCGCCGAGCTATGTGAAGGCCTACGTCAAGCGCGGCAAGAATGACGCCAATGATGCAGCAGCGATCTGCGAAGCGGTAACACGACCGTCGATGCGTTTTGTACCAAGAAAATCCGAACAACAGCAGTCAGTCCTGATGCTGCACCGCGGTCGTCAGCTTCTCGTTCGTCAACGAACCATGCTGTCGAATGCGATCCGCGGGCACTGGCAGAACTCGGCATCATCTCGGCCAAAGGCCGCAATGGCACGGCCGGGCTATTGGAGATGATCGCTGACCAGGAGGATGATCGCATTCCGGCGGCCGCACGGTTTAGCCTCGACGTTCTTGCTCGCCAATACGTAAATGTCACGGCAGAGATCGGTACCATCGAGAAGCGCATCCACGCCTGGCATCGATCGAGTGAAGAGAGCCGGCGACTTGAGGAAATCCCTGGCGTCGGCCCGATCGTCGCTAGCGCCCTGGTTGCCGAGGTCGGTGATTGGAAAGTGTTTTCGTCCGGGCGAAGCCTGGCAGCCTGGATCGGTCTTGTTCCCAAGCAACATTCGACGGGTGGCAAGGAACGACTCGGCGGAATCTCAAAGCAGGGAAATCGATATTTGCGATGGTTGCTCGTCGTTGGAGCAATGGCTGTCATCCGATACGCGAGACAACATGGTACGAAACGGCTGTGGCTCACGCGCATCATGGAACGTCGGCCGATCAAGGTCGCTGCTGTCGCCCTGGCCAACAAGATCGCGCGTATGGCCTGGGCCATCATGGTCCACGGCGACAGATACAGAGAGCCGAAGTTGTTGACGGTGGCATGACAGAGCAATAGAGGCAAAACCAATTGGCGAGGGCATGACGACGTAATGCAGATACGGTCGTTCCGGGGATCGGGAGAACCCGCTTGGGTCAACGCATACTTGAATGCGTGTGATGGATTGGGACCCGATCCGCGCAGAGCATTAGGGCCAGCGGCCATACCCGCCGCATCAACAGGCCGGACACGTGACCGCACCCGACCAATGCTGCAGCAACGTCAGAAAGTACTTGCCAAGGCGCCGTCCACACGTGACCCAACTCGGACAAGGCTTTTGCAGCGCAGCACTTCCACCCGGATCAGCCTTGTGCACAATCATCCCGGGGGGACCCAACACCGTCGTGCGCCGGACGTGATGCGCTAGCCCGGGAGGCCAGCCATTCGAAGCCCTTCGACATAGGTGGCGAGATCTTCCGATTTTCGTATCGGTGGCAACACGTCTCGAAGTGTGGAAAGACGAACCGCGGGATCAAGCTCGCGTAGTCGCTTCATGACTCTTCGCGCATCATCGAGACGGCCTGCGTGTGCGTAGCTCGCTGCTGCAACGCGCAAGGGAGCGAGGTAGGTAGGCTGGTGGTGGAGGGAGCGAGTAGCCCATTCCGCGGCTTGGTCGAAACGACCAGCAAGCAAATTGGCAAGAGCGATCGAAAATTGCCACACGAACTTACGTGGATCCAGCGGGCTAAGGCGCAAGGCGAATTCTGCGCGCTTGATTCCAATATCGTAGTTACCGAGGCAGGTCTTCATCCACCCGCTGGCCCCCCACGCGTTCGCCAGGTTGCTATTTAGATTCAGCGCGTGATCGACATAGGTGTCGCCAGCGTCGAGATCGCCCGCGACATAGGCAAGAGCGTACCCTCCGCACGACAGCGCGGCGGCGTCATCCCACCCCAAGGCGACGGCTTTTTGAGCCATGTGAGTGGCGTCAGCCGTCTCCTGCACCCGATCTGTCATCCAGCTGTTCGCTTTGCGGAACACATAAATCAAGGCCGCACGGGCAAACGGGTCTGCGAAACTCGGATCTAGCTGATTGGCCTTGGCGAAAAATCGAAGTGCGTCATCACATCCTGCCCGAGTTCATCTGATAGCTGATAGCGACTCCGCGCAGATAATGATCATATGCATCCAGACTTTCGGTCGGCTTGCGCCCAGTCCGCTCGATCTCGGCACTTTCGAGCGTTGGTGCGATGGCCCCGACGACACTCAAGGTCACCCTATCTTGCAAGCCAAAAATGTCTTCCAGCGTGCCGTCGAATTGATTCGCCCAGAGATGAGCGTTGCTCGCCGCATCGATCAACTGACCATGAATGCGAACCCGACCCTGCGTCTGACGCACGCTTCCTTCCAGGACGTACCGGACCCCGAGTTCGCGGCCGATCGTCTTGATATCCACGGTTCGCGTCTTGTAGGCAAAGCTTGAATTTCTCGCGATGACGAACAGGTGCCGAAAGCGCGACAATGCCGTTGTGATGTCTTCGACGATGCCGTCCGCGAAATACTCCTGCTCCGGATCGCCGCTCAAATTCGCAAATGACAAGACGGCAACGGAAGGGCGACCGGGAAGCGGCATTGCAATGTCTTTGGCTAGTTCTTCGACGCCGGTGGGCGCGGCGTCCTGCTCTTCGCGAACGGCCCCCGAGAATCGAAATCCCTTGCGCAAAAGAGTGCGGATGAGCCGTTGATTGGCGCCATCGTCGTCGATGGCAGCGCGCGCCGACTTGATGCGGCTTGCCACCGTAGCATCCGATACGACCCGCCCGTTCCAGATCGAGTCCACCAGTTCGTCCTTGGTGACGACCCGACCGCGGTTTCGAAGCAGGTATTCCAGTACGTCAAACACTTGAGGTTCGAGGGCGCGCAGCTCGGTCCCGCAATAAAGCTCTCGCCGGGCGGTATCGAACGAAAATGTTTCAAATGAATATCGCAGTTTAGCTACTCCAACGCAGCAGCTGCAGCCCGGTCCGATAGCGCAATCATAGCAAAATCCGAGTGCGCTTCACGAGAATCCAAGCCCTCTGCAAGCCATCTGCAAGCGCGCGTTGTCAGCGTCTGGCATCCTGCACCGGTCCATTCGTGGGGCAGGCTATGCAAACGCGGCCGGTCAGACAATTCCTCAGGCCCGAGCTCAGAAACCGAGCCGGAGCAGGCGGAACGGTACAGCCGCATGTACTCACACTCAGGTTTGTCAGCTCTGCGGTCGTAGGAAATACCAACGCGGGGGCCCCGATGACGCTCAGTAGGCGCCGCATGATCCAGATCGCAGGCGGTCTGTCATTGCTCTGGAGTGCGCGCTACTCCGCCCGGGCTCAAGCCTATCCGTCGCGGCCCATCCGCTGGGTCGTGCCATACCCCCCTGGTGGCCCGGCGGACATACTCGCTCGTCTCGTCGGCCAGCCGCTCTCAGAGAGCGCAGGCGTGCCGGTGGTTGTCGAGAATCGCCCAGGCGCTAGCGGAAACCTCGGAACCGAGGATGTGGTTCGTGCGCCGCCGGACGGCTATACGCTTCTGCTTGTTACGGCGGCGAACGCCGTCAACGTATCATTATTCCCGTCGCTCAACTTCAATTTCGTCCAGGATATTGCGCCTGTCGCTGGACTGATCCGCACCCCTCTGGTCATGGAGGTGAACCCAACATTCCCAGCAAAAACAGTTGCCGAGTTTATTGCTTTCGCCAGAGCCAATCCGGGAAAGCTCAACATGGCGTCGTCGGGCCTCGGCACGCCGCAGCATGTTTCGGGCGAACTGTTCAAGATGATGGCTGGCGTGGAGATGACACACGTTCCTTTTCGCGGCGTAGCTCCAGCACTCACTGCGCTAATGGGAAACCAGGTTCAAGTGATGTTTGACACGACACCTGGATCGATAGCGCATATCAAGGCTGGAAATCTGAGACCGCTCGGAGTTACGACCGGCGAGCGCGCGTCAGCATTGCCAGATGTGCCCACAATCAGCGAGACGTTACCCGGCTACGCAGCGAGTGGATGGTATGGCGTCGGCACGCAACGCGAAGTTCCAGCGGGGATCGTTGGCAAGCTAAATCAACAGATAAACGGAATTCTCAGCGACCCCAAAATCAAAGACAAGCTTGGTGACCTGGGCGCGGAAGTGATGGGTGGCTCGCCCGGAGAATTCAAGAATTTGATCGAGGCAGAGACTGAGAAATGGCGGAAGGTAGTGAAGTTCGCCGGCATCAAGCTCGAGTAATCTTCCGATATTCCGTAATTCCGCCAGGCGAAAATAACGAGGCCATGTCGTGGATGGGTAGCGTTGGAATGCTATAGCCGCCCTCTCTAAAGGGGAAGCCCCTAACGACCAAAAATCAAGGGAACGACAATAGCATCTAAAGGCGGAAAACGGTGGTTGTCTTCATATTCCTAACACAGCCTGTCGCTCCGACGGGCAATCCAGGAAGGGAAGCTCAATATGTCCGAGCTGGCAAAGACCCAGACATCCCAGGCTGGCCGCAGTTTTGGTGAACAGTTTGCTGTTGGGACAATCGTGGTCCTGCTGATCGCCGTACAGGCGCTCTTCATCGCCAAGCATCCCGTCACGCTCAATACAGCTGCGGCGCCCGCAGCGCTCGGCGTCACCGCGCCATAACGAGAGCGTCACGCCGCTCTACGGAGATGAACAGCAAAGGAGCTGCGTCATGCAGCAACGGCGCGCCATTCTTTTTGTTTTCCTGCCGTTCGTGCTGGGATACTACATTTCCTACGTGTTCCGGACGATCAACGCGCTGATCTCAAATCAGCTCACTACGGAACTAAGCATTGGACCGTCCGACCTCGGCCTCCTGACCTCAGCCTATTTCCTCACTTTCGCCTTGTTGCAACTGCCGCTCGGCATGTTGCTCGATCGCTATGGGCCACGTCGCATCCATAGCGCACTCCTCCTTGTCGCGGCACTCGGCGCCGCTGTGTTCGGGACCGGGCATAGCTTCACAACGCTTCTGATCGGCCGCGCCTTGATCGGAGCCGGCGTCGCCGGGGCCTTGATGGCCGGGCTCAAGGCCATCGTGCTCTGGTCTCCCAAGGAACGAGTAGCTCTGATCAACGGCTGGTTTGTAATGCTGGGCGCGGCCGGTGCACTCACGGCGACCGAGCCGGCGGCGCTCATTCTCAATTGGATAAGCTGGCGTGAACTGTTCGAATTGCTTGCCATTGCGACTGCGACATCCGCAGCTCTGATCTATTTTGTCGTGCCAGAAGCGCCAAGTGCTGCGCTGAACGCCTTCAATCCGACCAGTCTCAAATCCATCTACATCGATAAGCGCTTTTGGCGTGTGGCCCCGCTATCTGCTACTTGCATCGGCACCGCATGGGCGCTGCAGGGATTGTGGGCGGCGCAGTGGCTGGGCGATGTGGAGAAACTCAACCCATCGCAGATTGTGCAACAGCTCTTCATCATGGGCGTGGCGTTGTGCGCCGGCGCCTTGTTGTTCGGTATTGTTGCCGATCAGTTGCGCCGCTGCGGGGTACGACCCCAAACCCTGCTCGGCGCCGTCGCGACGATGTTCATTGTCGCACAGATCGCCCTGATTTCGGGTCACCGGTTCCCGCCGCAACTACTGTGGCCGGTCATCGCCAGTGTCGGCGGTGCAACAGTAATCAGCTATGCGACGTTTGCCGAATATTTCCCGAAGGAATCCGCCGGGCAGGCCAACGGCGCACTGAACATTCTGCACATCGGCAGCGCCTGCAGCATCCAATACGCCATCGGCTTCGTGATCGCGCTATGGCCGAGCTATCGCGGCCACTACCCGGCGCACGCCTACGAGGCGGCCTTCGCGGTCAATCTAGCGTTTCAGGTCGTCGCGCTGGCACATTTCCTCGGCTGCGAAGCCTGGATGGCGCCGATGCGGCGGCGCGCCACGGTAGAGTGGTGAGCACGGAAATGAGGGGTGGGCGCTTTTTGGTTGGCCGAGCCAGTAATTTTCCCGTAGATTCCTGCAACCAGTTGTGAGTAAATCTGAGAGGTGAATACGTCGCATTGTGTAGGCGATTGCCTATAAGTTAGGCTCCGCCCGCTAGTGCTAAAACCCAAGTTGTCCTCTGAGGCCCCGGCTCCCCGGCTGGGGCCTCATCGTTTTGCGCTACTCACATGCCCGATCCCTGCACCTCCGAGCGAGTGTTCGTCATGGTCGGCATGGCGCTTGTAGGGCTTGGATGCCTTGGATTACTGCTCGCAATGCATTGGAGATAGGCCGCCTCCAGTTGGCGGCCTCATTGTCGTAGCGAACCGGCGGCGATGTCGCTTATTGGCCCATCGCGTAGTTTCGCGGCGACGAAATGACTTGGTCGCTACTGGCCGAAACTGTTGAAAAAGGCTTGGCACTAATCGGCGAACAGTGATTCCGTCGTCTGACCAAATTCGGTGGCGGAGGTTTGCCATGATGGGTCGACAGACCGGCGATCAGAGCCAGTTGATTTACCTGTTCAACCTCGAACGGCGCATTCCCGCGGGCCATCTTTTGCGCCGGATCAATCCGGTGGTGAGCCGGATATTGCTTGAGCTTCGCGATAAGCTGGCGCCGTTTTATAGCGGCATTGGCCGGCCCTCGATTGATCCCGAGCTGATGATCCGGATTCTGATCATCGGCTATTGTTACGGCATCCGCTCCGAGCGGCGGTTGTGCGAGGAGGTTGAGCTTCACCTTGCGTACCGCTGGTTTTGTCGCCTCGATCTTGACGACCAGGTGCCGGATCACTCGACGTTCTCGGTCAATCGGCATGGCCGGTTTCGCGATAGCGACATTCTGCGCCAGATCTTTGAGGCTGTGGTGCGGGCCTGCATGGATGGCGGTCTGGTCAAGGGCGAGGGCTTTGCGGTTGATGCCAGCGTTATGGAGGCTAATGCCAGCCGCTATCACGGCAAGGCGCCGGAGGAGATCGCGTGGGCGGAGCCCGAACGCCAGACGCGCGCAGTTAAGGAGTATCTCGCGGGGCTTGATGTTGATGCGCAACCCAATCCCGACCGCAAGCCGCCGAAGGTGATCTCGCCCAGCGATCCCTGCTCGGCGTGGACGGCCAAGGCCAATAAGCGGGTGCAGTTCGGCTATGGGCTCAATTATCTCATCGACCTTGAGAATGCAGTCATTGTCGACGTTGAGCCGACGCCGGCGCGCACCTATGACGAAGTCGCGTCAACCAAGACCATGCTCGATCGCACCGAACGTTGTTTTGGTCTCAAGCCCAAACGGCTTGCGGCCGATACCGCCTATGGGACCGGTCGCTTCCTGGGCTGGCTGGTGGATCAAAGGATTGTACCGCACATTCCGGTCCGCGACGCCAGCGAGCGTGACGACGGCACGTTATCACGCAGCGACTTTCGCTGGGATCGGCGGCGCGGCGTTTACATCTGCCCGAACGGCAAGGTGCTGCACACCACCGGTACCGTGCACGAGGGCACCACGCTTCGATATCGCGCTTCTAAGTTCGACTGCGAAGTCTGTCCGCTCAAAATGCAGTGCTGTCCCAATAGCCCAACGCGCCAGATTCCCCGCGATGTTCATGAATACGCCCGCGACCTGACGCGCCGGCTGATGCGGACCAAGGCATTCATCAAGTCGCGCGACGAGCGCAAGCGCGTTGAGATGCGCTTTGCGCACTTGAAGGTCCACCACGGCTTCGAGCGCATGCGGCTGCGCGGTCTTTCCGGCGCACGCGACGAGTTCGTCCTCGCCGCCATCGTGCAAAACCTTAAGACGCTGGCGCTACGAACCTTCCAGCCACCGCCTGTTCAGCAGCGCTTGGCGTCGGCCTAAGCTGGTTCACGATTGTCTCAGTAGTGTCCGCGTCGAAGTCGCCGCCAATCCAGCGGCTACAAAACCTAAAGCCGGCTCGGCTCAGCCGCATCAAAACGACCCAAAAGCACAACGCCAACCAAACGAGCTACTTTTTCAACAGTATCGGCCAATAGCGGACCTCGCATCCCATTCACGCTCGGGATAGTATCCTACGGCGCTGGCAGCGACGTGAGCGACTAGGACGAGCGCGTCGCAGCTTTCCGCACCGACTTATGCGCGGTGCCAGCCACGGCTTTCAGTTCGTCGATGAAAAGTTGGACCACCGGACTGAGGGTACGTTTCTTCAGCCGCAAAATTGCGTGCGGCCGCGGCTTTATCCGCAAGTCGATCGGCAGCGCTTTCACCGCCCATTGTTCGGCGTTGTATTGCAGAACGGAGTTGGATGTGATGGTAAGAAAGCGCCCTGTTGCCAACAAATGTTTTTGCAGATGCAGCGTGCCGGAGGTGACCCGTTCCCGCGGTAGCGATAGACCATGGGCGCGGAACGCTGCCGTAATGAGTTCACGCACCACCTGGGCGTACGGAAACACCCAAGGCTCGTTTACTAACTCCGCCAAAGTGACGTTGCGGCGGCGCGCCCAAGGGCTTTGCGTGCCGACGACGACGAAGTGCGCATCCTCGTGAAAGATGTCGAGATCGATGTCCTCGTCGACGATGGCTTCCGGCACACGCGCCAACAAAATGTCGACGCGGCGTTCGCGCAATTCGCGAAATTCCAGCGTCGTCGTATCGGACACGACGGCGTGGATTAAAATCTGCGGATGGCGCCGTGACAGCCGCTCGATGACGTGCGGCACCAGTCCGCAAGCCAGGACTTCGGTTGTTGCCAAGCGTACTTCGCCTGCAGTCGGATTGGCGAGAAACGCGATCTCCTTGATGCCTTGCTGTAATTCATCGAACACGGCACGCTCGCGCTTGAGCAGCGCTGTAGCGTAGATCGTCGGCTCGACGCCACGCACATTGCGGTCGAGGAGATTGACCTTGAGCGCTGCTTCGAGGTTGGCGATCGCCTCGGACACCGCCGGCTGAGACATGGCGAGGTGCGTCGCCGCCTTGGCCATGCTGCCCCATTGGACCACCGTGGACAGGATGTGGAGATCGCGCAGCTTAAGGCGGGCGCCGATCCGGCGTTCCCAATCGCGCTCCGCTCTGGGCATCGGATTTTCCTATGGAGTTATAACTTAATCCGCAGTTTTACTTATAGGAAAGGCTTCTAGAGTACAACGCGCAGCATGGCTGCTGCCGGGAACGTCCCGCTTTGATAGATCGAGCGTCCTCGCGCCCATTACGCGGCGATGCTGGGAGGCATCATGAAACTTCCCCGTCGGCGATTTCTGCATCTGGCAGCAGGCGCAGTCGCGTTTCCAGCCGTCTCCCGCGTGGCGCGGGCGCAAGCCCATCCGGCGCGACCGGTCCGCATCGTCGTCGGCTTTCCTCCGGGCATCGGGCCTGACATTATCGCGCGCTTGGTCGGTCAACGATTGTCGGAGCGGTTCGGCCAACAGTTCGTCATTGAGAACCGGCCAGGCGCCGGCAGCAATATCGGCACCGAAGTCGTTGTGAAGGCGCCGCCGGATGGCTACACGCTGCTTTGGACAGCGGCGGCAAACGCCATCAACGCCACGCTCTACCCGGACCTCAATTTCAATTTCATTCGCGACATTGCGCCGGTCGCACCTGCTGCGCGCACCCTCTTTGTCATGGTCGTCAATCCATCGGTCCCCGCCAAAACCGTTCCCGAGTTCATCGCCTATGCGAAAGCCAATCCGGGCAAGCTCAACATGGCCTCGCCGGGCAACGGGACCGCGCCCCACATCTTTGGCGAACTGTTCAAGATGATGGCCGGCGTCGATCTGGTTCACGTGCCGTATCGTGGCGATTACATGCCCGATCTACTTGGTGGACGGGTGCAGGTCGCGTTTAATCCAGTGTCTTCAACAATCGAATTCATCAGGGCCGGCAAGCTGCAGGCATTGGCGGTCACAACTCTGACGCGTCAGGAGGCGCTGCCGGACATCCATCCATTGGGGGAATTTTTGCCAGGCTATGAGGCGAACGGCTGGCAGGGTATCGGCGCGCCGAAGAATACTCCCGCTGACATTATCGACAGGCTCAACAAAGAGATCAACGCTGCTGTTACCGATCCCCAGGTGAAGGCGCGCTTTGCAGAAATCGGCGTTGAGCCGATGTCGATGACGCCTGTTGAATTCGGAAAATTCATCGCAGACGAAACCGAGAAGTGGGCCAAGGTGATCAAGTTTGCGGGCATCAAGCCGTTGTAAGTCGCGCTCCGCCCGCGGCCGATATTCCATATTTTCCGTTGGGGGAATGGGTCAGCTAATGTCGCTGTTGGGTCATTTTCTGCCTCCACGGCAATAAGTCGGCGCGGCAGCAAGACACGTTCGATAACGGACACGAACGCGATCAGTCGGCCCGACCGTTTTGGGCCACATCCGGAGATGATTACCATTTCCGTGCCAGTTGCTTCGCGACCTCGCGCGCGTGTTCTATAAAAAGTTGCGCAACGGGGCTGAGGGTACGGTTCTTGAGGCTGAATACGCCAATCGGCACGGGAGGAAGCGGCAGCGCGACGGGTAACACCTTGAACGGCGGTCGCGCTGTGGGAAACTTCAATCGCGTTGTCGAGAAAATCGACAGATAGCGCCCTGTCGCCAGCAGGCTGATCCGCGCGTCGGCTGGCCTTGTGAAGACTGCCTTGCGGGGATAATCCAGTCCATTGGCGCGAAATGCCGTTTTGAAGAATGCCCCAAGTGCGTATTCCGGCGACGGCAGCACCCATAATTCGTTGACCAGGTCGCCGAGGGTGATCTTGCGCCGCCGAACCCATGGATTTTGCACGCCCGCGACGACAGCGTATGTGTCGTCATAGAGCTTTTCAAAACCCAGCTCATCATCTGCGAGAGGGCCAACTCGTTGTGTGACCAGGATGTCGACGTTTCGCTCGTGAAGGTTACGGTGCAGCAGTTCCGTGGATTCCGACACGAGATGAAATACGATGCCTGGGTGACGCCGGGAGAGCCGATCGATCACTGTGGGAACGAAGCTCGCGGCGAGCGGCGGGATACTCCCGATCCGCACTTCTCCTGCGGTGGGGTCGGCGAGAAACTCGATGTTCTTCACGCCCTGTCGCAGGTCGTCAAAAACCGCCACTCCGCAATCGAGCAATGCGCGACCGTATTTGGTCGGCTCGACCCCTTGGCGGTGGCGATCCAGCAGTCGCACGCCGAACGCGTGCTCAAGGTCCGCAATTGATCTCGAAACGTTCGGCTGCGTGGTGTTCAGGAGTTGCGCCGCTTTCCCCATGCTGCCGGCTTTCAGAACGGCCATCAGGACATGCAGGTCCTGCAGTTTCATCCGGCGTCCGATACGATCGCTCAATTGCATGGCAGCGCCCATTTCTGAATTGAGATGATCCCATAAGAGAATAGCAGTATGCGCTTATGGCTATGTCCACTACAACCTGCGGGACGTTCGCGAGATGACGTGCGGTCCGACCCGAGGAGGGACGCCATGATCCGTAACCGCAGGCATTTTCTTCGTTTGGCCGCAGGCGCCACGATGCTTCCAGCACTGTCGCGAACGGGATGGGCGCAGGTCTATCCGGCGCGCCCGGTGCGCGTACTCGTCGGCTCTGCCGCAGGCAGTTCACCGGACATCTTCGCGCGGTTACTCGGTCATTGGCTGTCGGAGCATCTAGGCCAGCCATTTGTGATCGACGACCGGCCGGGCGCCGGCGGCGATATCGCCTTCGAGGCGGCCGCGCATTCGGACGCTGACGGTTACACGCTTGTCCTCGTCGCCACGTCAGCCGCGATCGATGCAGTGCTGTACCAGAAGCCTAACTACAGTTTCATCCGCGATATCGCGCCGGTTGCACCGATTGCTCGCGCACCGCAGGTCATGTTGGTCAATCCCTCGGTTCCGGCCAAAACAGTTCCCGAGTTTATCGCCTACGCCAAGGCCAATCCTGGCAAGCTCAATATGGCGTCGGCTGGCGTCGGGACGCCGGGTCATCTGGCCGGCGAGTTGTTCAAGCTGATGGCTGGTGTGAACCTGGTTCACGTGCCGTATCGCAGTGGGGCGCCGGCGCAGGTCGACCTGATTGGCGGGCAGGTGCAACTCATGTTCCTCTCCCCGGTCGGGTTGCTCGACTATGTCCACGCCGGCAAGCTGCGCGCACTTGCCGTCACGACGGCGATGCGCTCGGCGGCGCTGCCGGACGTGCCGACCGTTAGTGAATTCCTGCCAGGCTACGAGGCGAGCGCGTGGTTTGGCCTCGGCGCCCCGCGGAACACGCCGGCCGAAATCGTTGACAAGCTCAATGCGCAAATCAACGCCGGGCTGACCGATCCCGAAATCAAGGCGCGGCTTGCAGATTTGGGGGCAACAGCGCTTTCGCTCTCCCCCAGGGAGTTCGGCAAGCTGTTCGCCGACGAGATCGAGAAATGGGGCAAGGTGGTCCGTGCGGCCAACATCAAGGTTTAGCGGAATCGGCTCACACCTCAGCAGGCGGATCAAGCCACATTGCGCAAAGACGTTCATCACGAAGATGACCAAGATATCGTTTGAGGCAAGATCATGCCGTACACGACCTTTGAAGTGACGCCGACTTCTCCGCATATCGGGGCCGAGATCGCTGGCTTAGATCTGACCGGGCCGCTTCCCACGGAGCAAGCCAACGAACTCCGTCAGGCGTTTACGCAGTATCAAGTCCTGTTCTTTCGTGAGCAAAAAATCAGTCATGATGATCAGATGAGGCTTGGAAGATTATTCGGGGCGCTTGGCCGGCACGTTGAAGTCAAGACCAAGAGCCGGAAGACCGAAAATCCGCATATCAACCAGTTCCTCTATGACGCCACGACTACGCGAATCTCTGGCGACGTCTGGCACACCGATCAATCTTGTGCCGCAGTCCCGCCACTTGGAAGCATCCTCTACAATCACATCGTCCCCTCCAATGGCGGCGGCGATACGATGTTTGCGAGTATGTACTGTGCTTATGATGCCTTGTCTGACCGCATGAAGTCCTATCTCGAAGGGCTCACGGCGACCCACGATGGGACCAGGGTCTTTGGGGCTGGAACACCCGTCTCATCCCACCCGGTGGTCGTCAGGCATCCTGAAAGCAAAAAGAAATTGATCTACGTGAATGCTTCTTTCACGAGCAGGATCAACGAACTTCCCGCGAAGGAAGGCAATGCCGTCTTGAGATTTCTAATCAACCATATTGCGCAGCCAGAGTGGACCTTCCGGTTCCGCTGGCGAACTCACTCCATCGCATTTTGGGACAATCGTTGCACGCAACATTATGCAATTCCCGATTACTGGCCGAACGTCCGCTCCGGTTTCAGGATTCAAATTGAAGGATCGGCGGCGCCGGCTCTGGAGTAACGATAGGCCACGGACGGTGGGGTAATTTTACCGGCAGCGCCTTCAGGGAAAAGAACTGTGCAACCGATACGATCTAGGCAATCTCTTCACGGACCTCAGGATTGTGGTGCTCAACCCGTTTGTTGCCGTGGAAAATTTGCCACGACCTCAATGCGCGCTCACGCGCGATGATACGAGCGGCCTCAAGCAATTCAAAGCCTCCGTAAGAAATCCCGGTCCCAAGATCAATGAGGTAATATTCTTGGTCGACTTTCGACATTTGATGAGCAGTCGCGTGTCACAGTCTCCACCCATGAGGTTGCCAAAGCGAGCGATTGCCGCCAAGTGGCCATTGCGGCCGTTGTTCGGCCATTCACCACTATCCACAAGCCGGAACTGCGAACCCAGGCAGGCAACCACGCGCGCCAGAAGCAAAGGAATTCGTCGCGGTGGATCACCGCACCATGGCCGAGAACCTTAAAGTGAAATGAGCTCCAGTGATTGCGTAAGCGTCCCGTTTGGTCGCGACCGTGCACGGCCGTTCGCCAGCGCAAGATTTATGACGCTCAAGACGCTCGGCGACATGCGGGCGTGGGGCGAATTGCCGGATCAGGCAAGCACTAGCAGCAAAGCCGACAGAGCGAGCCCTAGGACAATCATTGACCAGTCCCCGGCATCAAGACCAAAGAGTCGAACCACGGTGATTGCGACAGAGGCAGTGTCGGTTGCCACCCTCGATTTTCTGAAAGCGCCCGGCGCCGTCTTCTGTTCCCCCATCGTCCTTCGTCCCCGCTTCCTGACCCGGGCATCCTCGAAAGGACGAGAGGCAATTTCGAGTCCGAAGTGTGTTGGGGATTTAAAATTCGTGGACTGCTGCAATCAGGCCACTATCCACAACGTTGATTCGCGCCAAGAAGCCTCCAGGCCGCCAACTATGGCGGCCTGCCGTGCTACGCTTGCCGATATGGATTGGCAGCAAATTATCCCGGTTGTAGTCGTGGCCGCCTTGGGCGCGTTTGTGCTGTCGGCACTCTATAGCGGCCGCGCCAATTGAGGCGCCCTATTTGAGCGCTGACGACACAGACGTGAACGTGGTTTTGAGCTTGGTGCCGAGGCCGGTGATCACGGGAATGATGGCGACCGCAATACCGGTCGCGATCAGGCCGTACTCGATCGCGGTCGCTGCCGTCTCGTCTTTGAGGAAGGCTTTGAGTTTACGGAACATGCTTGGAAATGTAACCGGCGACCGTGAAGCATCCGTAAAATCATAGGCCTGAAAATTAGGGCCTCACCGAGGGCGCCGATTAAGGCGGCCTCATGTGGTCATTGCGAAATCACGAAAACAATCGCCAAAATGATCGTTGCCCCCAACACGCTGTACCACCAATGCCATTCGTAATCGCCGGTATCTGTAGAGTTTCTTTCGTCGCCCCTACTTACTGACTGAACGCGCCGGTTCATGACGGCCTCCCAGTTCCCCTACGCTGCGATAACTACAGAACGTCGGTGTGGAACTCTGGTTCCATCGGATAGGACACTGCACCCTGAAATAGGACCTCGGAATAGGAACAGATCGGAAATCTGGGACGGCGCCTGAACTTGGCTGATATCGCCTCAGGCCAGTCGGACCGGTGCCTGTTATGGACGAATCGGCGACATCGAACCGATACCAGAGGCGAGCTCACTGTCCCCGCCGTCGATCCATGAAGGTCTTTGCGGTCGTGCGGGCGCATTCCAGGAAAAGGTTCACAACCGGGCTCAGCTTCCGATGCCGCAAGGTGACCGCGGCCATGGGCCAGCGCGGAGCCGGAAGATTAACGGGCAACTCCTTAAGTCCATAGCGGTCAGCCGCTTGAAGAAACGCCGATTCCGGGGTTATCGCTATAAACTGACCGGTCGATGCCATGTTGTTGCTAAGATGGACCGACCACGTCGTAACCCGACGACTGGGAAACTCGACGCCCTCTTTGCGGAACATCTCTGCAACCCACGAGACCCCAGGGGTGTTCGCAGGACGCATCACCCAGGGCAGTTTGCTTAGTTCATTGAGGTCGATCCTGCGGCGACGAGCCAACGGACTGTTTCGGCTTGTGATCACGCATAACCGATCCTCGAAGAGGATCTCGACGGAATATTCGGCAGGCACGTTGTTGGCATCAGGCACGGCCAACATCGCGAGCACAAGATCGAGCCGCCGCTCGTCCAACATACGGAACTCAAGCGTCGGTGTGTTGAGATGTACCATCTCGAGGGATATTCGCGGATACTTCTGCGACAATTGAGTGATGACCGCCGGGAGAAATCCGGAGGCTATCAATTTAGGGCAGCCGATCCTGACCTCACCGGCGTCGGGTTGGCTCAAAAACTCGATGTCGCGAATGCCCTGATGCAATTCGTCAAAGGCGGCACGTCCCCGTGTCAACAAGGCTTGTCCGACCGGCGTCAGTTCCACCCCTTTCGGGCTGCGTTCGAACAGGCGTGCCCGGAGTGCGGTCTCCAGGCCTGCAATAGTGGCAGAGACGGAAGGCTGCGTTACGCCGAGTTCGAGCGCCGCTTTGGCCATGCTGGAATGCTCGGCGACGGTAAAAAATACCTGGAGATCGCGCAGCTGAAACCGACGGCCGATGTTCTTCTCCCAACGAATGTTGCTGGCCATAAGCCCTCGTCTATAGGGTTAGTAGCAAATAGGGTATTCCGTTTATATCCCGCGCGGATAGGTTTGCCATGTTGTCGGTTGGGCAGATGCACCCAAACGCCTGCTCGGCTGAAGGGCCATACGGCGTTCCTGCCACGGAGGATGGATACGATGAGAAATCCGGTTCTCTCCAGGGCCTATCGTGTGGCGCAGCAGATATTGCTTCTCAGCGCAGCGGCATTGGCGTTGTTTGCTTCGGCGAGCGCCACCGAACTGATCAAAGTTATCGTTCCGATTCCACCGGGGGCTTCGCTCGATCTGATGGCGCGGGTCCTTGCTGATCAGATTGGCCAGGCGAACGGGCCGACAATGATCGTGGAGAACCGGCCCGGTGCCGGCACCATTATCGGAACCGAAGCGGCGGCCCGGGCCGCTCCCGACGGTCACACCCTGGCTATGGTCGGCACGGGATTTGTCATCAGTTCGCTATTGCAGAAGACAAATTATGATCCGCTGACAAGCTTCGAACCGATATGCCAGCTCTTCGACTCGCCGATGGCAATCGTTGTCGGCAGCGCGTCACCGTATCGCAATCTTGCTGACCTTTTGGACGCGGCTCGGAGCAAGCCTGGACAATTGACGGTCGCAAGCATCGGTCCCGGGTCGACGGCACATCTCGCCTTCGAGCAGCTCAAGCGCGATGCCAAAGTCGACATCACATTTGTTCCGTATCCGGGAACGGCGCCCGCCGTCGATGCTGTCATGGGCCAGCACGTCACCGCTTACATTGGCGAATCCTCATTCCTGGAGCCGCAGATCAAAGCAGGTCTGTTGCGCGCACTGGCAGCGACTCCGCCCAAGCGTCTGGAATTGCTGCCCGACCTGCCGACGCTGGCTGAACTCGGTTTTCCCAACATTACCAGCGAGCTTTGGTGGGGCGTGTTGGCTCCCGCCAAAACGCCGAAGGCGACCGTCGACCATATCGCTGGTCTCTACCGCGCAGCGATGCAGGCTGAGACGGTAAAGACCGAAATGCAGCGACTCGGTCTCTATCAGGCGATAAAATGTGGCGCGGAATTTGGCGACTTTCTTCGCCAGCAGGTCGAGCGGGATACGGAAATCATCCACCAGGTAGGTATCAAGATTAACTGAATTGCCTCGATCACGTTTGCCCGTAACAGCATAGTTCTTTGAGGAGAAAGAATGGCTGAAGCTGGCTTCTTCATCGATGGCGCGGCCTATGAGCGCCTTATGGGACGATGGAGCCGCACGGCTGGCGAGCAGTTTCTGGGTTGGCTGTCACTGCCGCCAGGCTTGCGCTGGTTGGATGCCGGTTGCGGCACCGGAGCATTTACCAGCCTTGTACTTGAACGCTGCGCACCATGCGCCATCAGTGCGCTCGATCCTTCCAAGGACCAGATCGCCTACGCGAAGAAAAGCGTTACCGGCGATGATTTGGAGTTTCACGTTGGCGATGCTCAGTGCTTGCCATTCGCCGACCGCGTGTTCGATGTTGCCGCTATGGCGCTGGTTATCCCATTTCTGCCGAATGCCGGGCGAGCCGTCGCTGAACTGAAGCGCGTCACACGGCAAGGCGGTGTGATCGCTGCATATCAATGGGACGCCGCAGGTGACGGCTACACACAGCAGCCGCTTATCGACGCCTTGGCGACAATGGGCATTGCAAGGCCATTGTTGGCCTCCGGATTTGGCAATGCGAACATCGATCGGCTTAGCGAACTTTTTCATGGTGCAGGCCTAAGCGCGATTGCAACGCGAACTATAGACATTCAGCTGACCTTCAGCGATTTCGAAGAGTATTGGAGTTCGGAAACCGGACTGAACAACGCGATTGTGCGCCCCATTCGGGACATGTCTGTTGCCGATGTGACGCTATTGAAACGACGACTGCAGGACCGCCTACCAATTGATCGAAATGGTCGGATTAGCTATCGAGCTCGGGCAACCGCAATTAAAGCCCAACGTCTGGAATGATCTTGAAAGCATATAATTTCCGCTTTGGCCCAATAACGGGCCTCGCATTCCGACCATTCTCAAAAAATTATAACGGCGCAATCGACGCACTCCGGGGGACGATAGCGCTAAGAACGCTCGGTGCGTAGATTAGGTGCGCTCATCGCATGAAATGCCTCGTTGCCGTGTACCAGAAGCGTAGTGAGCGTTTCTTGAAGCAATTTTACCCGATCTTCGGTCAATGACCGAAAATAGATATCGGCTCCTATCCGCATGATCGTCGATACTTCGCGGAGCAGGCCTTCGCCCTTGGCGGTCAAACGCAAGAGCACGCTGCGCCGGTCGGCTTCATTCGGCCGCTTCTCGACAATGCCCTTCCTGACCAAGTCACCAATTTCAATCGTGACAAACTGGCTGGTCACAAAAAGCTGCTGCGCAAGCTGCCCGACGGTGGCATCCGGCCTTTCCGCGATCATTCTCAACATGACTCCCTGGGTTTCTGACAGGCCAACGTGGGAGGCGATCAGCTTGCGGTTACGTGCCAACTGATTGCCGATGGCGACCAAGGAGTAGATCAAATCGCGGAACGCGCGGTCTGAGCCGTCCTTGACGAAGCTCTTGAGCGTCGTGGTGAGCGGCGGCGACGACACGATGCCCCGCGCGGCGTGGTCCTCGGACTGCAGTTTAACGGTCAACGGACGGGGCGGCCGCTTGCCGATTTTGGATTTTCTCATGAAGGAACATAACGTTCGTGGCAAGCCGCTTCTAGTAGTTATTTTCGTTATTGATATTTGTAAAATACTTGTCTAAATGAATTTGATGATCTCAAGCGAACAAAGAATTACTTAGGCCGCATCATCACGGTTTGGAATTCATCGGCACCATGGTTTTGCGCGCGCATTCGATAAATCGTCCTGCCACCGGGCTCAAGGTCCGATGTTTAAGTGTAACGATGGCGACGGGCCACGGCGGCGCCGGCAGCTTGATCGGCAGCTGCTTCAGCGCAAAGCGTTGGCGATAAAAGTTGAGGACCGAACGGGCAACGACAGTCACAAAATCGCTTGTCGCGAGCAGATTGGCCTGTAGGTGTCCTGACAAACTGCGCACGCCGATCCGCGGCATATCCAGTCCACGGGCGCGGAACGCTTCCGTTGCGGCCCGGTGTGCCCAGCTGTCGGAGCCGGGCATGATCCAGTCGGCTTGATGGAGTTCGGCGAGGTCGATCCGGCGCCGGCGGGCCCACCGGCTTTGTGCTCCGGCGGCGATGACCAGCTCGTCGTCGAACAGCATGTCCAGCTTCAAATCGTCTGTAGCGCGGTCTTCGGGCAACGTGCATCCGCGCAGCCGCATGAGCACCAGATCAAGGCTGCGGTCGCGCAGCCGCGATGCAAAGGTCGTGGCGATTTCGTAGTCGATGCCGAGCGACGCACGCGGATACTGTTGGCGAAACACATCAATGACGGGTGGCAGGATCGTGGCGATGGACTCCGGACAGCCGATATTCACTTCACCCGCCGTCGGATCGGACAGAAGCTCGATCTCGTTGATGCCCTGGCGCAACTCGTCGAAGGCGGCGCCGCCGCGCCTGAGCAGCGCCTGGCCGTAGGCGGTGGCAACGACGCCGCGGGGGCTGCGATCGAGGAGCTTCACCCCGAGCGCGGATTCGAGATCGGCGATGATTTGCGACACCGAAGGCGTTGAAACGCCAAGCTCAGTGGCGGCGCGCGCCATGCTGCCGGCTTTGACGACGGTGAAGAACACGAACAGGTCGCGCAGCCGTAACCGGCGGCCGATTTGGCGTTCCCACTGGTTAATCCTAGGCATTAAGCGTTAGCTTAATACGATTAAGCCAATGGCGGTATTCCCCTAAATCGTCTCCGGCTTTAACTCTGCGACATGCGTCTTCCGGGGCCACTTGTTCTCGCACTTGCCGTCGCCAATGCGTTCGCGACGGCGACGGCAGCATTAGCGCAAAGCTATCCTTCGCGCCCGATCACCATCGTGGTGCCGTTTCCAGCCGGGGGCTCGATTGACACGGTCGCGCGCGTTGTCGGCGAGCGGATGAGGGAGTTGCTTGGGCAGCCGATGGTCGTCGAAAACGTCACCGGTGCCGGCGGCAGCATCGGCGTCGGCCGTGTCGCCCGTGCGGCGCCGGACGGCTACACGATCGGGATCGGCAATCTGAGCACCCATGTCATCAACGGCGCGACGTATGAGCTCGGTTACGACGTCGTAAAAGATTTCGCTCCGGTGTCGCTTCTGACCAGCGAACCGATGATGGCCGCTGCGAGAAAGACAATGCCGGCCGGTGACTTCAGGGAATTGGTGGCATGGCTCAAGTCCCATCCGGACAGCGGCACTGCCGCAGTCGGCGGGACCGGCGACATTACGCAAATCACCGATCTGCTGTTCCAGCAACAGACCGATACGCATTTCCGTCTGGTGCCTTATCGCGGCACAGTCCTGGCCTTAAACGACATCATCGCTGGGCGGGTTGATCTCGTGCTTATGCAGACGTCATCGCTGCTTCCGCTGGTCGACGCCGGCAATCTTAAGGCCTACGCCGTGCTCTCGCCGAACCGGCTCGCCGCAGCGCCCGATATTCCGACGATCGATGAGGCGGGTTTGCCGGGCTTCTACGTGCCTTACTGGTTCGGCCTGTGGGCGCCCAGAGATACGCCAAAGATTATTGTCGGCGCGCTCAACAAAGCAGTAGTCGAGGCCCTAGCGGACGAAACGGTGCGCGCCCGGCTGAACGAGCTCGGGCGGGAAGTGGTGGCGCATGATCAGCAGACCCCGGACGCACTCGCCGCCTTGCAGCGGGCGGAAATCGCAAAATGGTGGCCGATCATCGCAGCCGCGGGCATCAAAGCACAATGAGGCTAGGTAGGTCGGCGACCTCCATGGTCTCACAAGGGGTTCTCTGAAGAGGCTAGAAGGCGACATCGGCGAGGCGCTTCTACCAGTCATGTGGTTAGGGTAGTATTCTGCCCGAGTTGCTAGTTTGCGTTGTAAACGCACGCAAGCTCTGGGGCCATTGTCATGAGACTTCCCCGCCGAGAATTCTTGCATCTGGCAGCGGGCGCCGCCGCGCTCCCGGTCGTGTCGCGCATCGCATGGGCGCAAACATATCCAATGCGTCCCGTACACTTGATCGTTGGCTTCGGCGCCGGAAGCGGAAGCGATATTGCCGCAAGGCTAAATGGCTGTCAGAGCGTCTTGGCCAACCGTTCATCATTGAGAACCGGCCCGGCGCTGGCGGCAACGTTGCCGCCGACGCAGTAACGCATGCGCCGCCCGACGGCTACACGCTGCTTCTGATCGTGGCGGCTTATGCGCTCAACGCAACGCTCTACGACAAGCTCAATTTCAATTTCATCCATGACATTGCGCCGGTGGCGAGCCTTGTACGCACGCCTCAAGTCATGGCCGTTAACCCATCGGTTCCCGCCAAAACCGTTCCCGAATTCATCACCTATGCCAAGGCCAATCCGGGCAAGATCAGCATGGCCACAGACGGTATTGGGTCCGTACAGCATATTTCCGGGGAATTATTTATGGAGATGGCCGGTGTCGATCTGACGCCGGTGCATTATCGCGGCGACCCGGCGGCGCTGAATGATCTGATCGGCGGGCAGGTCCAGGTTATATTCGACACCCTTCCTCCGTCACTCGGGTTCATCAGGGCCGGCAAGGTGCGGGCCTTGGGAGTGACGACTGCCACAGGCCTGGATGTGTTGCCTGATGTCGCTCCGATTGGCGACTTCGTGCCGGGCTATTTGGCGGGCGGGTGGCTTGGGGTCGGAGCGCCCAAGGGCACACCCGCCGAAATCGTTGATAGGCTAAACAACACGATCAATGCGGGTCTCGCTGATCCGGCGCTCAAGGCACGCCTCGCCAACCTCGGTAGCACCGTACTCGCGGGCTCGCCTGCGGACTTCGGCAAGCTCATCACTGACGAGACCGCAAAGTGGGGCAAGGTGATCCGTGCGGCCAATATCAAAGCGGAATGAGCCGGGAAGGCTGCCCGACATTTCATAGTTCCCGTTAGGCGACCCTCACCGGCCCAAGTCTGTTCCGGGTCAGTTTCGACCGAGACAAGCCATCGCTGGCCGCGCCCTATGTCGGCTTTGCCACCAGTAACGGACGGAACGTTGCAGCGCTGCGATTGATCGCGATGGAGCGACCGCATAGCGGGGTGTGCCGCCATGTTCGTATGCTTTATTTGGTCCTAAGGCGTGAGCGTTCTCGCCAATCGCAGTCCGAGATGACCGACACGCACGTCGGTCGCGTATCTGTAACGGCTTGCCGAGCGGGCGAACTGTGGCGCGAACAGCCATGACCCAGCGCGCACGACGTGGCGCTCACAATCCTCGCTGCTCCAGATGGTGTCGTCTGTCGGCGCCCCCTGGTAATTGTCATGATAGCAGTCCGCCAGCCATTCCCACACATTGCCCGCCATATCATAGAGCCCGAAGGCGTTGGGCTTGAACGATCCGACCGGCGCCGATCCCTTTCGATCCCATTGGCTGCCGCAACCGTCGCAATTGGCATTGCCGACGCCGACGTCTCCACCCCAGAAATAGGCGCTCGCTGTCCCGGCGCGCGCCGCATACTCCCACTCCGCTTCGGTGAGCATGCGATAAGGCTTGCCGGTCATTTTGGCGAACCATTCCACGTACTGGAGAGCACCGCGCCAGGTGACGTTGATGACTGGCCTGGTGCCCCGACCATAGCCGCCGTCGGGCGCCGCGACACATCCGCCGACGGCAACGCAGGCATCCCACTGATCAAACGTCACGTCGAATTTCGACACGGCAAAGGGCTTGGCGATTCTCACCTCATGCACGGGGCCTTCATTGTCGAAGCGTCCCTTTTCAGTCGCCAGCGATCCCATCGCGAACGTGCCGACCGGGATGACGATCATGTCAGGGCAGTCCTTGGCGCATTCCTTAAAACTGTCGGATGGCCGCAGTTCGTATTCGGCTGCCGCACTGAGCACGTAAGGCCGGACTTGCGCGAGCATGTATGGTCGCATGGTGAGGAACCAGTTTATCCGCTCTTTAAGATAGTCCTGGTTGATCCAACCAATGAGGCCACCGATGACTGCCAGCAATAGCGCGTAGATCACCGCTTGCACTTGCCGCACGCGGCGACGCTGAATCCTGCGCTCACGTTCGGCCCGGCGATACACCTCGTCGGGGGCGAGCCCGATAAGCCGGGCGATTACCTTGGCGAGCGCAAGATCGATCCCGTCGCCTTCCTCGCGCAGATCGGAGGCCAGGACGTCGCCGGCGGCCGCGATCGTCGCGTCATCGCCAGTCGCTAAACTCAACGCTGGCGGGAAGCACTCCTTCATCGGATCGCCCGAGCCGCCCCTCACGATCAGCGGAATCACAGGCCGGTCGGGATGCCGCGCCTTGAATTGCCGCAGTTCCTCGTTGACGTATTTGCTGCGTGCCGCGTCGGGCGAACCGAGAACGATCAGCGCTGCCGATTGGTCGAGCGCCTCGATAGTTGCGTCCATCAGCGAACGACCGGTCTCAAATTCCAAGCGATCTCGGAATATCGGCCGCAGTGTTTCCGGAATCGGCCCACGCGGGGTCTCGCGCCCGATCAGATCCTTGTCGAACCGAAAGGCCTCCAGGAGTCCGTGAACTCGCTTAGCTACCGGCGTGTCGGCATGGCTGTAGGACAGAAAGGCCCGGTACTTGAACGGTCCCGTCATGTTTGCCTTTTCAAGGAGCACGTTCGTCGGGACGGCCACGGGACGCAACTCGTTTGACGGGCGGCAAAGATTTCACCGAGGCGGGGTCGATCCGCTCATGGTTTTCTGCCCAAAGCGGCAATAACTTGCGGCAGCAGCACGGCAGCAACGTGTGCGTGGGCACCGGCGGTAAGATGAAAGCCGCCTTCCTGATAGTCGCCCTTGGCGGAATGCATGGCGCCGGCAATGCTGACGTAGTGCGCCTGAATGGGGACGGCGCTATGGGCGCGAATGCGGGCTGCGATCGCCGCTCCGTTGGCGGCGGTTTGCGCCTCGGAAATTCCATGCTTCTGATCGTTGTCCTTTCCTAGATCGAAGATCACGACCTTGGTTCCCGAGCTTATTGCACTATCGGCGCGGCTTAGAATGCCAGCGCTGGTATCGCCGTTTACGGCTGCGACCGCGATGGTCACGTCATAACCCTTGGCCCGCAACATTCTTTCCAGTTGTGCCGGCCACGCCGCTGCCGTGCCGACGCCCGCGCCATTGGTGTTGCTGGCTCCCAGCGCTACGATACGAATTGGTTCGGCCCGTGCCGCGTTACACAGCCCAAACAACGCCAGCGTCAGTGTGCAGATGAGCAGACGTCTTCGGTTACTCGCTCGATGCTTTCGCGCCGCGCCCACACGCATCGGCAAGCTGTCTGTAAGATGATTCCTCATAGCGCCCCCCATATTGATCGAAATCGTCGATGGACTGCATCCAGAAGAACACTGGAATTTTTGAGTATTTGGACGGCAATATGGCCCGTGTCAATGCGACGACTACTGGCCCCGGAGGCGACATCGAAAGAAAGCGTTGTCGGAAATCCGCTACATATTGAAACGATGCGATAAGTCATTCTCGACCGACCCGCTTTGGTTTCAGCATTGCCCAATGTCGGCTGTCGGCCGATACTGTTGAAAAAGTAGCTCGTTTGGTTGGCGTTGTGCTTTTGGGTCGTTTTGATGCGGCTGAGCCGAGCCGGCTTTAGGTTTTGTAGCCGCTGGATTGGCGGCGACTTCGACGCGGACACTACTGAGACAATCGTGAACCAGCTTAGGCCGACGCCAAGCGCTGCTGAACAGGCGGTGGCTGGAAGGTTCGTAGCGCCAGCGTCTTAAGGTTTTGCACGATGGCGGCGAGGACGAACTCGTCGCGTGCGCCGGAAAGACCGCGCAGCCGCATGCGCTCGAAGCCGTGGTGGACCTTCAAGTGCGCAAAGCGCATCTCAACGCGCTTGCGCTCGTCGCGCGACTTGATGAATGCCTTGGTCCGCATCAGCCGGCGCGTCAGGTCGCGGGCGTATTCATGAACATCGCGGGGAATCTGGCGCGTTGGGCTATTGGGACAGCACTGCATTTTGAGCGGACAGACTTCGCAGTCGAACTTAGAAGCGCGATATCGAAGCGTGGTGCCCTCGTGCACGGTACCGGTGGTGTGCAGCACCTTGCCGTTCGGGCAGATGTAAACGCCGCGCCGCCGATCCCAGCGAAAGTCGCTGCGTGATAACGTGCCGTCGTCACGCTCGCTGGCGTCGCGGACCGGAATGTGCGGTACAATCCTTTGATCCACCAGCCAGCCCAGGAAGCGACCGGTCCCATAGGCGGTATCGGCCGCAAGCCGTTTGGGCTTGAGACCAAAACAACGTTCGGTGCGATCGAGCATGGTCTTGGTTGACGCGACTTCGTCATAGGTGCGCGCCGGCGTCGGCTCAACGTCGACAATGACTGCATTCTCAAGGTCGATGAGATAATTGAGCCCATAGCCGAACTGCACCCGCTTATTGGCCTTGGCCGTCCACGCCGAGCAGGGATCGCTGGGCGAGATCACCTTCGGCGGCTTGCGGTCGGGATTGGGTTGCGCATCAACATCAAGCCCCGCGAGATACTCCTTAACTGCGCGCGTCTGGCGTTCGGGCTCCGCCCACGCGATCTCCTCCGGCGCCTTGCCGTGATAGCGGCTGGCATTAGCCTCCATAACGCTGGCATCAACCGCAAAGCCCTCGCCCTTGACCAGACCGCCATCCATGCAGGCCCGCACCACAGCCTCAAAGATCTGGCGCAGAATGTCGCTATCGCGAAACCGGCCATGCCGATTGACCGAGAACGTCGAGTGATCCGGCACCTGGTCGTCAAGATCGAGGCGACAAAACCAGCGGTACGCAAGGTGAAGCTCAACCTCCTCGCACAACCGCCGCTCGGAGCGGATGCCGTAACAATAGCCGATGATCAGAATCCGGATCATCAGCTCGGGATCAATCGAGGGCCGGCCAATGCCGCTATAAAACGGCGCCAGCTTATCGCGAAGCTCAAGCAATATCCGGCTCACCACCGGATTGATCCGGCGCAAAAGATGGCCCGCGGGAATGCGCCGTTCGAGGTTGAACAGGTAAATCAACTGGCTCTGATCGCCGGTCTGTCGACCCATCATGGCAAACCTCCGCCACCGAATCTGGTCAGACGACGAAATCACTGTTCGCCGATTAGTGCCAAGCCTTTTTCAACAGTTTCGGCCCTTCACGACATTTCGCGGCGACCAAAATGTTTGGTCGTTTCAGGAGGTGGAGCGGAAATCACCGTTGCGGCTCCCGGCTTCGTCTCAGCCGCGATTGACCCGAATGTATGGTCCGGCCGTGCGTCGCAAGAGGTTTTCGTCGATTGGCGGTAACGGTCTTGCATCAATGTATCCGGCCTCTGATTGGAGCGTGTCGTGCTCCGGGCCATCATGGATATCAGCGCGCGTGCGATCTCATTAGCGGACAGGCCTCAACCGGGCCATTCGGGTCACCAGTGTTCGCATGCGCCGGGAAGACCGAACCTCCATCTCGTCTCATCCTCTCGCAGACCTCGGCAGGTAAAGCGTGTCGATCTGGTTATGTCATCGCAGGCTCCTCATCGCGTTCTCTGTGATCGTCGGTGTTGATCAGGCCGACTGAGCGGCAGCCTCATCGATCTTCCTCGCCTCGAAGTTCCGGCCATGAGCCAGAACGCTCCAGGCGATGCGGGCGAGCTTGTTGGCGAGCGCAATCGCCAGCACGTTGCGGTGCAGCCGCTTCTTGGCGGCCTCGATCCAAGGCTTGAGCCCGTGGCGCTCCCAGCTCTTCGGCTTGATCAGCACGACCCAGGCCGCCTGCACGAACAGGACGCGCAGATAGCGATTGCCGCGTTTGGATATCTTGCCAAGGATCGTGCGGTCACCGGTCGACATCTGCTTGGGCACCAGTCCGAGCCAGGCGCCGAAGTCGCGGCCTTTGGAGAACACATCGCCAGTGCCGATCGCCGCCACCATCGCGCTGGAGATGATCGGGCCGATGCCGGGCACGCTCATCAGCCGCTCGCAACCGGCATCCTGGCGCGCAACAGCTTCGATCTCGTCCGATAGACTCTCGACCCGCTCGTCGAGCCGGCGCCAGTCGCCGGCCAAGTCCTCGATGATCCGCACCATGCGCGGCGACAGGACATCGGGCGGCGTGGCCAGGATGCGCGGCAGCTCGGCCCGCAAGAACCGCAGCCCCTGCCGCACCGCAATGCCGCGCTCCAACAGGAAGGCGCGGATCTGATTGATGATGCCGGTGCGCTGGCTGACCAGTCGTTCGCGCACCCGGTGCAGCGCCTGCAGGTCGAGCTGATCGGCGGTCTTCGTCGCCACGAACTTCATCGTCGGCCGCTGCACCGCCTCGGCGATCGCCTCCGCATCGCGGAAGTCGTTCTTCTGTCCCTTCGAGTAGGGCCGCACGTACTTCGCCGGCATCAGCCGGGCATCGTGACCAAGCGCCTTGAGCTTGCGACTGAGATGATGCGCGCCGACGCAGGCCTCCATGCCGATCAGGCACGGCGGCATATTGGCAAATCGTGCATCCACCTGGCCACGCGACCACTTCTGCCGCAGCACAATCGCGCCGCGCTGATCCAGGCCAACGACGTGGAACGAGTTCTTGCCGATATCGATGCCGACTACGGCGATCGCGCTGTTGAGCTTCTGAGACATGGCGTGCTCCTTGTCTTTGGCGCCCCTTGCCAGCTTCTATCGCTGGCGGGGCAGGAGCACGGCCGGACCATCCCATTAGCGGACATTTCTCACTAACGCCACTGTCAACTTGCGCACTCTAAACTAGTATCACTCTGGCAAAGCCCCGACGTGGTGAGAGGGTGGCATGTGCGAAGTTTCCTACGTGAACGTTTTTGCCGGGAGGGTTTGAACGGTGCTTGGAGACGATGAAACTGCCGTCACTGACCATTACACGGTCAATGGCCTTGGAAAGACGATCCTGGACGCGCTCCAGGCCTCCGGCGTCAATCTCGACACGCTGTCGCCGGCCGATCTTGCCCCTATCGACGAGTTCCACATCGGCGGGCGCGCTGCGACCCAGTACGTCATAGGAATGATGGATTTGCCACGTGGCGCAACTATTCTCGATGTCGGAAGTGGTTTGGGCGGCGTCGCCCGGTATCTCGCAGCCGAATGCGGATGCCGTGCGACGGGCATCGACCTTACGGCTGAGTATGTGCGTGTTGGCAAGATGCTGACGGAACGGACAGGGCTTTCTGACAAGGTTGACCTTCATATCGGTAGCGCTCTCGACCTGCCTTGGGCAGAGGCGACCTTTGATGCCGCGGTAACTTTTCATGTAGCGATGAACATTGCGGACCGGCCCCGGCTCTATGCTGAAGTTGCGCGTGTCATCCGGCCAGGGGGAATGTTTGCGATCTACGATGTGATGAAGGGGACGAAGGAAGGTATGCTGTTTCCGCTGCCGTGGGCGCAGACGGCCGCGACCAGTTTTCTGGTGACTTCAAATGCGATGCGCAAACTCCTCGAAGAAGCGGGGTTCGAGATCGCCCACGAGGAAGATCGCCGCGAAATCGCGCTCGAGCACCATCGGAATAGGCTGGCCAAGCTATCAGCGGCCGACGGCCCGCCACCGCTAGGTTTACACCTGTTGCTGGGACAGACAGCAAGTCTCAAGTCGCGCAACATGGTGAACATGCTCGAAGCTAACCAGATCACGCTTGGGGCCATTGTCGCGCGTCGGCGAGCATGAGCAAGGCTGGCACAGGACGGAATGTCGTCTGCTGGCCCTTCGCGACCAATCCGGGCGCTGCAAATTCTTGGTCGCTACTGGCCGCACAGCCGACATAGACTGACGCTAGCGATAATAAGTGTCGGTCGCCTCTGACCCAGAGCAGACATCTTTCAAATGCTGGCGGAGGGGTCGGGGCGTCCATCAAGAATTGTTCGCGAGCGGAGCCGCGGCTTTCCGCGCGGATGCAATAAAGTGCTGGGCAAGGGGATTCATCGTTCGATTTTTCACGGTGACGATGCCGACCGGAACGCGAAACAGAGGCAACCTCAGCGGTAAAATCTTGAGCGCCTGACGCCCCGGATTGAACCGCGCCACCGAGGCCGGAAGCAGCGCGAGCGTTTGGCCCTTGGTAACCAACGCAATCGTTAAATGGATCGATAGGCAGACGACGGCACCTTTCAGCGTCGGCAAGCCCTTGGCGGCGAAGAATTCGGTGCGCAATCGACCCGGCACGCTGTCCAACGGCGCCAGAACCCAGCGCTCTTCCTTGAGATCGTCGAATACGATGGGCCGGCGGCGGGCCCATCGACTGTCCACGCCGGCAACCACGACGATATTTTCATCGAACAAGCGTTCTGCGATCAAGTCGTCTGCGACGGACGGGCCTGGTAACGTCCCCAGCAGCAAGTCGACTTTGCGTTCGCGCAATTGATCGAATTGTGCGCTCGACATCTCGGCGTGGACGACGTGCAGGCGGGCGCCAGGACAACGTCGAGAGAATTCCTCAGAGGCCACCGGCAGGAGCCCGGCCGCCATTGCTTCATTACAACCGATGCGCAATTCGCCCGAACCGCCTTTGATCAGAAGATCGAAGCGATCCAGCCCTTGCCGTATCTCGTCGAAAACGGCGACGCCGCATTTGAGCAATTCCAGCCCGTAGATCGTCGGCTCGACGCCGCGAGCATTGCGGTCAAACAACTGCACGCCGAGCGCATGTTCCAGTTTTGCGATCGCCTTCGAAATGACCGGGTGTGATATCGCAAGATGCTCGGCTGCCTTCGCCATGCTGCCGTGGTCGGCGACCGCTTGCAGGATATGGAGGTCCCGCAACTTGACCCGGCGGACGAGGCGGTCCGAGCGCTGCATCGCGATGATTTCCAAAAAGCTACAGCTATGTTCTAAATTGCGACTGGTTAGCTACGCCAGTTCTCGGCATGCTGGCAATCGAAATCGGCCATACCAGCAGCCCGCAGGCGGAGCTGGAGCCGAGCGAGGCAGGTTATGAGGCACGGTCTGAGCAGGCGCGGATTGCTGCAGGGCGCGTTGGCGCTTTCAGCAAACGTCCTATCCATCCCTGGACGCGGCTTTGCAGGTACTTATCCGGCCAGGACGATCAAGCTTCTGGCCGGTGCTCCGGCAGGTAGCGCGCCGGATGTTCTGGCGCGGGTTTTTGCCGAAGCGCTCGCTGCGAACGTCGGCCAGTCGGTTGTCGTGGAGAACCGGCCGGGACCCGGCGGAATTGCCGCGATGCAAGCGCTCATCGGCAGCGAACCGGACGGTTACACCATCGGCCTTGCGACCATGAACCAGCTGATCTTCGACAGCTATTTGTTCGCGAGCCTGCCTTACGATCCTCGCGGGGACCTGGCTCCGATTACATTGCTTGGCTCGAATTCCAACGCGATCGCCGTTGCAAAATCTTTCGCTGCCGACAATTTTGCGGAACTCATTGCTACCGCAAGGGCCCGGCCGATCAAGCTCAACGTAGGCACCGCGCTGCCTGGCACGCCGCCGCAAATTTTCGCGCACGTCCTGGCGCACATCGCCGGCATCGAGGTGTCTTACGTAGCCTATCGTTCCGGCCTCGACGCCATGGCGGCTCTCTTGCGTGGCGAAATCCAGGTGCTCGTGGATGCGCCCGTCATCATGCTGCCGGAGGTCCAAGCGGGTGCCATCAAGATTCTTGTCGTCAGCAGCCACGAACGCGAACACGAATTGCCGGCCGTGCCGACGCTTTCGGAAGCGGGATATCCGGCAGCCGAGTCGCGAACCGTGGGTCGGTCTCGTTGCCTCATCGCGCGCGCCTGCGGAAGTCGTGGCTTGGCTCAACCGCGCGGCGTTATCGGCACTTGCAAGCCCAAAGATATCAAATTCATAGCGCATGGCGGTCGGCAGAGAGCCGCCATCGTGCGGCGTGCAAAACGGCTACACAAGGCATGGGAAAGTAACAATCGCTCAGTCGGCGACCTGCTGTACCGCGCCAATATCGAAGACTTCGATTTTATGCTTTGGGTAAAATCGGTTGCTGATGGCAACATGCAAGATATCGGAGCTGTAACAGCATTGGCCGCCAAGGCAACGCCAAGACTGTCGCTAAGACGGGGCCCAAAGATTTCGGCTGCTTCCGCAACCCATGAGTTTTTCCTGACAGACCCCCTCAAAGTGATGCGAGCTCCTCTGCCCTCACCCGGCCCACAACGTTCTGCCGAGTATGTTGATGCTTTGACGCAGGCTACTCGTACGGAATTCAAAAATCCCGATTTTGACCCCCGTCCCGCACGGCAGCGATCTAAGGCCTCAGGACTGATCAACAAAGACAAGTAGTACGGCTTGCCCGGGCCGATAAAAATCGACGCAATTATTGCCTTGGCACAATCCTCCTCGATGAAGGCATGACCGTCTTTTGACGGAGGGCCCATGCCTGGACACCGTACTCTTCACAATTCTATCGCGCCGCGTCTGCACATCGAGTGGCTATCAACCCACGCGCTGAAGCCAAATCCGCGGAATGCTCGGACGCATCCTAAAAAGCAGATCAAACGGCTTGCCGAAAATATTCGAAAGTTTGGCTTTACCAACCCTTTGGTCGTCGATGACCAAGGAGTCATCTGGGGCGGCCATGGTCGCTTCGAGGCTGCTCATTCAATTGGCCTGACTGAAGTTCCGGTTATTCGGCTTGGTCATCTCAGCCCGCCGCAACTCCGGGCTTTCATGATTTCTGACAACAGCATTGCGGAGCGTTCCGGTTGGGATCGTGAGCTTTTGGCGCGCGAGCTCGGAGAGTTGATCGAGATCATGCCGACGGAGGGATTAGACATCTCCCTCACCGGTTTCGAAACGGCGGAAATCGATCTGCTCCTCACTGATATGGCCGCGAAGCCGGTATTGGCGCCGGAGGACGTCATGCCGCCAATTCCGGCCGTGATAACCACGCGTCTCGGTGACCTGTGGAAATTGGGCAAGCACTTCTTACTTTGCGGTGACGCTCGTCAGTCTCGAAATTTCAGCCTTCTAATGAACGGTGCGTCCGCCGCAGCGGTTATCACCGACCCTCCTTACAATGTGCGAGTCAAGGACATCGGTGGCCGCGGCAAAAACAAGCACCGTGAATTCTCATTTGCCTCTGGCGAAATGTCCCAAGTGGAGTTTCGCGCGTTCCTCCGTCAGACCCTTGGCAACGGCGGACGAGTGTCGGCTGATGGCGCCATACATTTTGTCTTTATGGATTGGCGCCACGTCGCAGACCTGGTCGAGGTGGGAAAGCACAACATCTACAGCGACATGCTGAACCTTGTCGTTTGGAACAAAACCAATCCGGGCCAAGGCTCCTTCTACCGATCAGGACATGAATTGATTGGCGTATTTCGCGTCGGGGAAAAGCCACACCGCAACAATGTCGAACTCGGACGCTTTGGTCGCAATCGCTCCAACGTATGGACATATGCGGGTATCAGCAGTTTTGGTGCGGCCCGACAGGAAGCGCTTGCTACCCATCCGACGGTGAAACCCGTTGCTCTCATTGCCGACGCTCTTCTCGATTGCACGGCGCGTGGCGACATTGTGCTTGATCAGTTTGCGGGATCAGGCACGATTTTTTTGGCAGCGGAGAAAGTCGGCCGAGTTGCCTATGGGATGGAGTATGAGCCGGGCTATGTCGACGCTGCCATCCTTAGATGGCAACGCATGACGCGGCGTGACGCCGTCCTTGCTGGGGACGGTCGGACTTTCGACGAGATCTCTTCCCGCCACACGATTGCAGAAAATGCTGAGCAAGACCCAATAATACCCACAGCACTCTCTAAGCGCGGCAAATCAAAATAAGAGGAAATGCGATGTCGTCACCTCGAAAGTCATCGAAGCCATCGACTTATCGCGTCGGCTACAGGAAACCCCCAAAGTCTGGGCAGTTTAAGAAAGGTGCTTCGGCCAATCCCGCGGGACGGCCCAAGCATCGGCATAAGAAGAAAAAAAGCATGCAAGAAGTGTTAGGTGCATTACTCGAACAACCGATTGAAGTTACCGAAAACGGGGAGGTAAAACATCTTCCTGGCATGGAGGTGCTGCTACGCCGGACCTTCACCGACGCCCTTAGAAGTGAGAGCCCGGCAGCAAAGAAATTCCTCATCACACTTGCTGAGCGATACACCGTTTGTAACGATGACGAGCCTGCGCACAATGCCAGGGAGGTACTCGCTGAGGACGAAGCGATCCTTGCGCGTTACCTCACCTCAAAAAACGAACCCGTTGCGGTAGGTTCTGAAATTTCGGCATCCTAGCGAGACCGAGAGGTGGAATTCGACCATCGTCTGTATCAAGCTCTGCTACGGACTGATTTCCGTGCATTCGCGGAGAAAGTCTTTTATACCCTCAATCCTGGAGAAAAATTTGTCTGGGCCTGGTATTTCGATTCCATTGCTTGGCATCTGGAACGCGTGCGTCGTGGCGAAATCCGGCGCCTGATCATCAACCTGCCGCCTCGGTCGCTGAAGTCCATTATGGCGTCGGTCGCATGGCCCGCTTTTCTGCTCGGCCGAGATCCGACGATGCGGATAATTTGCGCCAGCTATTCGGGCGACCTCGCACGAAAATTCTCAAACGACTTTCGTACGCTAATTGATACCAATTGGTACAAATCCCTATTTCCCTGGACGCGGATTGGCGATTTCAAAGATTCCGAGGTCGAAACTGAATTTACGGCCCGTGGATCGAGGCTTGCAACGTCCGTAGGCGGCACACTGACCGGCCGTGGCGGCGACATTATTATTGTGGACGATCCGTTGAAGCCGGATGACGCCGAGTTGCAGACAATACGAAGCAACGCCAACCAATGGTTCACAAATACGCTGTTATCGCGGCTCGATGACAAGCGCACCGGCGCCATTGTCGTTGTGATGCAGCGAGTGCACATGGACGATTTAACTGGCTTCCTCCTCGACAGATCAGATGAGTGGATGGTGCTAAATCTGCCGGCCATTGCAACGGTCGATCAGGACATCCCTACCTGGAACGGAGCTGTCTATCACAGAGATCTAGAAGAGCTCCTGTCCCATGAGCGCGAACCCCGCGCGGTATTAGATGAATTGAAAAATCATCTGGGAAGCGCTGCGTTCTCCGCTCAATATCAGCAGGAGCCTCAGCCGGCTGGCGGCAGCACAATCCAGCGTGCCTGGATAAAACGCTACGCCGAGTGGCCTACAGAAATTTGCATGAAGCTTCAAAGCTGGGATACCGCTAATAAGGGCGGCCCAGAAAACGACTGGTCGGTCTGCACCACCTGGTATCTAACACGGAACACTCAATGGTATTTGATCGATGTTTGGCGCGGCCGGTTGGATTATCCGGGTCTCAAAGCGAAAGTTCGGGAGCAAGCCACTAAATGGCAGCCGAATCGCGTGCTGGTCGAAGAAATGGGAACGGGAATATCCCTCGTAGCAGAACTGAAAGCCTGTGTCCCCGGCATCATCGGGGTCACCCCCAATAAGGACAAACGAGCGCGAATGTCCTGCGCGTCTGCGAAATTCGAAGCGGGCCAAGTCTTCTTGCCGGAGAAAGCGAGCTGGTTGTCAGATTTGGAAGATGAACTTCTATCCTTCCCAGGATCGCGCTACGACGATCAATGCGATTCCATTAGCCAAGCTCTGGAGAACACCAACCTTCCGATGGTTTTCACTCTTGAAATGGTTCTCGCGGCAAAACGCTACGGCCGTCGTGGCTGAGCAATATTTAGTAAAACCGCGGCCTGGTTGCCTGTGGCCTAGTTCTCAGGAGCTCCAATATCCTCTGCGACGAGGCAGACGTCCTGCGATGACGCACCGAAAACGTTCGTTGCCACACACCGATCAACGTGACCAAGGATCGTCGCATTGCAGCCGCCAGCCTGGCAGCTCAACAGAGCCTCTCGCAAGCTACGGCTGCCATTTTCAGTCACGAGCCCAATGTAGAGGGCTTCTACATTTTGGAACGTGTGCATCATAAAATCATCGTACGACGAATAAAGACGTTCATCGTGTCGGCCGCTAGCTTTGTAGAACCCCCTGACCGCCACCTTGAGCCCGCTCGCCGCATAAGACTTACTGTCAAGATATAGCTCTTTTACAGAGACTCGCTTGTAACCTCGGGCTTCTTCGGCGCGTACTGTCTGAGCAAGTGCTGCCGAGTGCTTTCGATTGGCATCTTCGGCAGCCTGCTGGGACGCCGCTACGCTCTGCTGATAGGCAGCTTCTTCCGCATCAAGCGAGCTTCGGTTCTCTTGTTCGCATAGCTGCGGACTAATTCTTTGCGGCTGACCGTCCGTTCCAACGAATACCGTGTCGGGCACTGACGGTGGCCCGCCTGTGATGATCCCGGTCGGAGTCCATTTGTGGCGATGATGAAGCGTGCATACCTGTGGCACCTCAACTCCCAATGCCCGAGCCGTCGCTCCAATAACGCCTCCGCGCAGGTATTGCGAAGTCGGCATAGCGTTACTCGTATCGTTCGTCAGGGCCGGCGGTGCTTGATTAACGAGCACCGGCCCATGACCGCAGCCGATGCACATAAGCGCGAGGGCGAGAGAGAACGCTATCTCGATTTTGCCCGAAATGACGCGCCGACCACCCAAGACGAAGCCCCAACAGTGAATAATATCCTATTTTGAAATAGTATGGGTTGAACATCAACCAGAATATCCACTTTTGGGATAAACCGATTCTGGGATCATTTTCCCGGGTCGATGGCGACTCGGCGCGGAATCTCAAAAACCCTTAATTCGGCGGAGCACAGGGCGTTCTGCGCCTTACTTGTTGAAACACGCGAGAAAGCCGGCCTGACCCAGCATCAGGTCGCCCGAAAGCTCCGCAAACCGCAGTCTTTTGTCGCCAAGTACGAGGGCGGCGAGCGCCGCATTGATGTCGTTGAATTTCTAACGATAACTCGCGCTTTGGGCGCTCACTCGGTTTCACTATTGCGGACCTTGGTCCAGAAGCTCTCCTGAATTCATCGCACCTAGTGGGTGCACGGGGTTGTCCCAACACCTTCTGCGGACTGGCAATTTCGCTGCGTCAGAGCATCTATGTGCAGGCTTAAAGGAGTCCGCTGCCATGAATGCTGCAAACGCCGAGATCGTCATACGCGATTTTTTGAAAGAGGTTCGGAGCCGCCTGGATGAAGCAGCCAGCATCACGAGAGCTGCCGAGGCATGCGCGGACGCCAGCAATGTCGGAAAGGCCGTCGAGATCGCGCTCGGCATCGACCAACCACTCTATGAAATCACCACGCTGCTCAACGCCGCCAGTCTGATCAATCGCATCAGCGATTTTGATCCGAATTCTCCTGCACATCCCCTTCCCCGCCAGCGCCCCTTGGCCTCCGCGGGGTTGCGGCGGTGACGGCGGCAAGCCGTTTCATCGGACAGGAGACACAAATGGCAAAAGTTACCCAAGGTAAAAAGTCAAAGTCGAAAGCGACTTCGCGTAAGAGACCAGCGGCGAAAGCCGGAGGCGCAAAAGCGCCGAGATCGACCTCCAAGCAAAGCAAGGTTCTTACCCTCCTGCAGCGACCGGAAGGCGTAACAATCGCTTCGATCATGAAGGCCACTGAGTGGCAGCAACATTCGGTGCGGGGGTTCTTCGCTGGCGTCGTGCGCAAGAAGCTTGGTCTGGCGCTCTCCTCGGAGAAGGTAGACGGCAAGCGCTTTTACCATGTCGCTTCGGCAAACACAGCTAAGGCCAACACCGCAACCGCGAAGGTCTCTTAGCCATGGCTCAGCGGAACGTTGATGCCACTGCCATCGAAGCCGAGATCGACCAGATCCGGTCCCTCCGCAAAGATGCGCTGCGCACGCGCTGGTGCGCTACGTTCGGTCGGACCCCGCCCAAGGGTCTGACCAAAGATATAATGGGCAGGATGATCGCCTATCGGATTTAGGAGGAAGCGTTTGGCGGTCTCGATCGAGAAACCAGAAAACTGCTTGATCGGCTGGCTAAAGGCGAAAAGCCGAATGAACTATCCCGAGACTTAAGGCAGGAACTGTTCTGGTCCGGGAGTACCAGGGTGAACGGCATACTGTCACCATCGTCCCTGATGGCTTCCTATGGAAGGACAAGACCTACGCCAGCTTGTCCAGCATCGCGCAGGCCATTACCGGGACCAACTGGAACGGACCGCGTTTCTTCGGTCTTCGCGTTTTACACCACCAGAAACCTGAGCCGGCCGTAGTAAAGCCAGAGCGAGTTAAGGGAAGCCGCTCATCGGTTAGTTCGAGCGGGCCGGCTTCCATGGATAGCCCCGGCAAGAAGCAGTTTCGCTGCGCGATCTACACTCGCAAATCCACCGAACGGAACCTCGACCTAGAGTTCAACTCGTTGGATGCCCAGCGGGAGGCTTGCGAAGCTTACATTAAGAGTCAGGCCCATGAGGGCTGGCGGCTTATCCCTGACCACTACGATGACGGGGCATTTTCGGGGGCCTCGCTCAACCGCCCTGCCCTGCAGACTTTCCTGGATGAGATCAAAGCCGGCAAGATCGACATAATAGTTGTCTACAAGGTGGATCGGTTGACCCGGTCCCTTTCCGACTTCGCAAAGCTGGTCGAGCTATTCGATCAGCATTTCGTTCTATTCGTCTCGGTCACCCAGTCTTTCAACACGACCAACAGCATGGGGCGGCTCACGCTCAATGTGCTGCTATCGTTTGCCCAATTCGAACGCGAGGTCATTGGCGAGCGCGTCCGCGACAAGATTGCTGCCTCCAAGGCGAGAGGCCTTTGGGTCGGAGGTGCGGTTCCACTCGGCTACAAGAGCGTCAATAAGAAGCTCGTGATCGTTCCAGGGGAAGCCGAGACAGTCCAGCTGATATTCCGTCGTTACCTAGAACTCGGCTCGCTCCGTGACCTAGCCGAGGACTTGGACCGCAAAGGCATTCGTACCCGCAAGCGAAAGCTCAATAGCGGTGAAAGCCGCGGAGGCGTTCGGTTCGGCGTCGGCTACCTCGCCATGCTACTGCGCAATCGGTTCTACATCGGCGAGGTGGCTCATCGCGGCCAGATTTATCCCGGGAGAACAGGAAGCGATTATCGATCGCGACCTTTTTAGCGCTGCGCAGGACAAGCTTACGAACAGCGCCAACACCCGACAGCTGAAACTACGAGCCTCGCCATCAATCCTCGCTGGCCGGATCTTCGACGAACGCGGCAGCCGAATGACCCAGGTCCACACCAACAACAAACAGGGCGCACGGTACCGGTATTACGTATCTCACACGGCAATGCAGGAACGTGGCAGTCGAGGTACCAAAGGCGCGCATCAATGCGGCCGATGCTGAGACAGCTGTTGTCAAAGCACTGCGTGCACACTTGGCAGAAAGTAGTCAGCAGCCACCTGACGCCACCGACCGTGATCTGATCTCAATGCATGTCGAGCGGATACCGTCAAACTGCAGGAGCTAGATGTCAGTCTCGGCGACGGGCAGTTTCTCTCAATCCCACGAACCGGAACCTTGATCACTACAGAAAAAGGCATCGTTCATGCGCCAGATTCCCGTCAGGCGATGTCGAACCAAAATCGCGATGCCCTGCTCACCGCAATCGCCAAGGCACGCTGCTGGATCGACGATCTCTCGGAAGGAAGGGTCGCCTCGTTCGCTGACATCGCGAAAAGAGAAGGAAAAGTCGAAAGGCACATCCGACTGCTTGCGCCACTCGCGTTTGTTTCTCCAAAGATCATCTCGAGTTCGGCCGACGGGAGATTACTCAGCATCCCAATTACAAGTCTGGCTCTCAACTTAACTATTCCTGGTTGTAATGTACATAATCTGAAGTTATGTGCCGGTCCCTGATACTTGCCTTCATTGCCGCTCTATCGCACGATTGAAGATGAAAGCGTTAGAAGGGGGTGAATTTCATGCGCGCTTTAAAATTCGTTACATTCAGCGTCGCTTTGCTTGGAGCGGGGCCGCAACGTTTCGGCACAAATAGGTCCTCTTATCACCAGCCCTTCTGCCCCACCCAGCGGGAAGCCTCCACGCCCGCGCCACCCCAAACTCCGAGCGGTGCCGCCCCTCCTTCGCCAAGCGCCGCCGCTCCACCCAACACACAGCCGACACCAGGACAGCCTCAAGCCGCCGGGCCCAATTCGTCGCCAGCCCCGACCGCCGCCGCACCACCGAGAACCGCGCCTACCGGTCCAATGCTTTACAGTTATAAGGTCGATGCTTGGGGTGCCGCCGCATATGCCAATCCCGGAACGACGACCCTCGCCTATTGCGCTGCGGCTGCCGAATACAAGAACGGTATCACTCTAGCCTTTATATTGGACAACAAGTTTGAATGGGGCATCGTATTGACGACCCCTCTTGGAACCTTACGTACAACGCAACTTATCCGATCGATATGTCTGTCGACAGACTTGCATCCGGCAACGCAACGGCCAACGCAATCGGCACCGCCGAAGTATTGATCTCGCTCAAACCGAACGTTCAGCTTTTCAAGGATTTCATGAATGGCGAACACCTGAACGTCCAAACGGCCGGCGGCACTTATACCTTCAATCTAACCAACACAATTGAGATGCTCCCAGCCTGGTTAAGTGCGTAGAACGCTATTCAGGGCCAATCCCGGCCTCAGCTAATCCGTTCGCAGGCAACTGAGTTACACACCGGCCCGACAGACGTCTCATCCATCAGCTTCCATCCATTACTTCGCAGAGTTCGAGCGGCGTGCAACGTAGGTTGAACTCTCAGCGCCGGTTCAGCCACTGCCCGTGCGCAGCACTCGAACGAACAATGCGCTTTTGAAGGCTTTAGCTAAAGCTTACCGATGGCGCCGAATGATCGAAGATGGAGAATACGCATCAATCACTGATTTGGCGAAAGCAGAGAACGTCAACCAATCGTACGCTTGCCGGATCTTACGGCTGACGCTGCTGGCGCCCCGCATCATCGCGGAGATACTCGATGGACAGACAGCTTCCGACCTCATGCTCAAGCGAATTATGTGGCCTCTGCCCGCTCGGTGGGATGAACAAATCACAGTGCTGACGCGTTCGCCACGGTCGGATTTTGGCGTAAGATGTCCGCTTTTACCCTAACAATTGGACGTTTTCCGATGTCAGCTTAACGCTGGAAGCAGAAATCTGGCCTAAGGCGATAGGGGCCATGGCTTTTTGCTTCTTAAGCAACTGTCGCCCATGTGTATGCGCTACCTTCGTTAAGTCTTGTTTCAAGTATCTGGAATCCAGCGCGCTTCAAGGATGTCTCCAAACGGTCCGGCGGAATCAGTCCGAAGAAGGAATATCCACGAAGGGAGTCGATAAGAAATCCATCGAGCCACAGCTTCGCGTTTGACATCTTCTTCATACGAGTAAAATCCGAATTGCGGTACTGAACAACGAAAAGGCACTCGCCGTTACGTTTCAGTTTTTGGCGAACAATATTGAGTACTTGTCGTCTCCGCCGGTATGAAGGAATTACGGATAATACATTAAGGCAAAAGCCGCGCTCAAAAAGCATGCTTGTGCTTTGAAATTCAATGTCGTTGTAAACTCGGATGCGATTTGACTGTTTGTACATATCCCGGATCCACGTCTCTCTTCCTCGCAAGACTTGCATCCGCGAAAGTTGAACCTCGGAATCAATCAAGGCGAGTGCGTCGGTCGTATCGGCAATCGCCTTCTGATACCGCAGCTTTCCGCACCCGTAGTCGAAGCTCGATGGCACGTGCGGCAGAGCAGAGATGAGATTACACAGGAACTTTGATGATTGGGACTCGGGCTTCGCAGCATTCTCAGTCCGGATCTCGATGCCGGATGCGAGCTTATAACGCATCGAAGACATTCTTAACGTCGTAGGCCGCAGTCGGGTCGCCAGCGATGGTGTCTATTTGCGGCCTTGCGTAGCTGTCGAGCCGGAGTCGCTGTAAAAGTGCAAGGGCAAGGCAGACGATTGACGTTATGGCGAATGCCAGAAAGAATTCTGAGAATCTAACCACCAAGCGACGAGCCCGCCTGCGCCTAAGTAAAAGATGGCCTCAACAAATACCCAAAACCACGACCACGCGTTCAGGGCGTGTTCGATGTCGTGCTTATCCACCAGAGGATCATCGTCTCTGCTCGATGCATATTTATAGAACACCGTATGCATAAGTTTGTCGCGTTCCTGAGTGATCTTCTTAGCTTTGGCTTCGTCAACAGGAGAGCCAACACGTCGCGCAAGTGGAATGAGAATGCTGTTGCGATCAAATCTTCGTCGTATTCCGAGGACGTCGGAAATCCTGTCGTGGAATTGAAAATTAAATGTCAGAATGGCTACGCCGAAAGCGATCATTAAACCGCACAAGTTTAGGACATCGTAGTGTGGTATAAGAACCACTACTTTCCCAATCGGCCCCCAAGATTCGACGCCCGTGAAGAAGGTGTCAAAACCGAATTTTCCCGGAGCAAAAACGTGATGATATATGTCTCGTAAAAGGCAAAGCTCGCTAATTTTGTTAGAACCTCACCGTAACTCTTTGGTGTGGAGAGAAACGGAAGTATGATCTTAATTGCTGCTTCCACCGCACGGATCCTCGTCGCGACTCGGTCCAGTATGGCGCAACTTTTGATATATCACTGATAAAATAGGCTACCAAGAGTCCCGCTTGCGTCGTCGCCCCGCCCTCGACCTGCGCGCCCCCCTAAGTGTCATTTTCAGCCAAAGACCCCTATATTAATTTGCTTGGCGGTAACGTCCCATCAGCAATTCCCCAATTCATTGCAAAACCTTTTCGACGTTTATGGGCGCGCAACGAGTACAAACTCGGTCACTTGCCCCTGACTATCGCCCAAACTCACGCCCTGAGAGTGATGGCGAATGCTCTCGGATAATACTGTCACGTCTGCAAAGACTTCCTTCATGAGCCCCGCGAGATCTGCGATCGGAACAAATCCAGTATCGCTATAGCTGACAAGGACGTGAAGGCCTCGCGACCGGCACGCTTCGAACGCACGCACAAACTCACGCCTGGCCGAGCCAGCGTTGAACTCAAAGCGAGAGCTGAAGCGGTTCGCCAACGGCGGATATCTGCCCTTACCGGCAACGGAAGGATAGTCATACGTGATAATAACATTCAAAACATGATAGTATCTGGAGTATTGTAGTTTCGAGTACGGCGGGTCGAAATAAACTGCCGCCGGCCGCGATACGCCAATATCCATTTCGAATTGCTCAACAGCATCGGCCCAGTCCAGGTTGGTTACACGGCGGAATGGACGCGCGCGACTATGCCTGCGCGTTAATCTTCTGAGGGCAAGTTCAAACTCCCATAGAACGCTCCTTGAGCGGCGCTCCAAGATATCCTTGAACCCTCGAACGCTGAGAGCCTGCCTCGGTTGAGCAAAGTGTGGCCCGGTGGTACAGACCACCGCTGCAACAAGGAGAGCAGCGAGACACACTTCCCTCTCCACATCCGTCACATCCCCCATAAAGTCGATGGCAGCGCGGATGCTGTCAATTTCGGCGGCTTGCGCTAATCCAAAGTAATGGTTTGCGTAGCGGCCGAGGACCAAGCGAAATGGATCATTGATATCAGGAGGCTCTGGAGAAACGATCGGCGCCTCTTGGCAGAATTTGATATATTCAAGACGGGCAGCCTCTGTGGCTTCGCCGTGAAGAAATTCTGCCTCGCGCGAAAATGCGGCTGGTAGGCTCTGTAGAAGTTGCGTCAAATTTTTCTGCGCTGTCTCCTTCAGCTGACCGATCACGGCCGGCAAATCGATAGACAGGGGCTGCTGCATCTTTGTTAGGATCGACGCATAAATATTTGCATCGTTGGCACTGACGTTGAAATCGAGATGAAAGCTTGCGGGACGCGATACCTGTGCCCGACATCGCGTCAAGTATCGGCGCACCCTCCGGCAAGACCGATGCTGCTGCTCCAACTATGAGTGATGCTAGACGTAGCTTACTGCCGTAGAGCTTTGGGCTGGTTGCCGCTTCTGCTTCGTCGAGTACACCGGCTTGTATTGCCGTTTGCCAACATTCTACCGCTTTGGCGACGACACCAGAATTCCCGCCTTGGATCGTCAACCCGACGTTTGGATCGATTACTGTGGCACGATCAATTCCGGCTGCACCCCTCCCTGACTCAAGTGACATCGCTAGTATCAGTGCCTGCACCGCCGCGGAGGGGGCATCCAAATCACCCAGTCCGATTTCGATGCCATTGGCGAGGGTGAATATTACAGACGGTCCACCTATCAGCTTGCTTTGAGTCAGATGTGACGATTCGACATCGAGCGAACTGAAAAAATCTACCGATTTAACGATTTTGACGCCAGCGATGCGGGCCAGTCCGAAACCGACATCCGGCGTCAACCGGAACGGAACGAAACGATCGACGGTTTCCTGAATATCCCTCATCCGTCGGCGCTCGGACTCTTCTCGAAGATCACTAACAGGTTTTCTCCAGCGGTAGTTTTTAGCGGTTCTGCCGACTTAAGCTTTAATCCCCCTCGGGAACACGCATAGACGATGCGGCCCATCAGTGTCGAGCTTGCTTTGAAAAGGTTGGCAGCGAAGAGCGCGCCATCGCGGAGCTGGCTCCCGATCAGAGCAAGATGATCGTCCGGGACGCCATAATGCAGAACGAACGCGGCAATCGCGCCATCAAACGATCGAGCAGCACTCTCTCTCCAAGCTTGAAAGCTCAGCGTCTCCTCCCCCTTTCGCCTCGCAAATTCGAGCATCGCCGGCGAAGCATCTGTACCAACGAGATACAGATGTTGGAAGTCGGGCTCGCTGGTTGCGAGAACGGCAACTCCGGTCCCACAGCCGAAATCAAGGATGCGTTTGCTTGCCCCCGAATGACTCGAGACCTCGTCCAGCAGGCGGCGGCAGACAGCTAGGTTCGTCCCGCAATCCGTCAGATCGTCATAGTGGTCTGCAATTGCGTCGAAGAACGCCGAGGTAACTTCGGGGCCCGCATCGTCGGGTACATAAAATCGATCAAGGAGCCGAGTGTATGATCCGCCACTGGTTTCGATGTGTCTCGGGAGCTTAAAATCCGGTGACGCCAGGTTAGGCGAAAGCAATGCCGCATGGATCACTTGACCATTCAAGGGGGCAAGCATCGTCCAGGTCATCTTTATTTCGAGCGACGCTCGTGAGGCGGCTTCCTGCGCCCTTCGCGCACGACGATCGATAAGAACGGCTGAACTCGGATCTCCCTTGAGTAAATCAAAGGGGCTAATGAGAGGCATCTTGAACGATGGCGCGCGCGATTTCCCGGTCTCCGGCATCGAGGAACATGTGGAAGCTCAGCGCGAGATAAGTGAGTTCGCCGCGCTGCACCGGCACAGCAGGTGCAATGCTCTGCATCCTACTCTCGACTTCGTCAAAGAAACGCCCAGACCACGAGATCGAGCCATAAGCGCTGAAGGGAAAGCCGACAAGCGCCTCAACAGTTCGCCAAATCCATTGGAAGTCGAGATTCCAGCGGCCTTCGCGACGGCGAGGCATTATCTGAACGGCGCAAAGACCCAACGGTTGATCGAACCGGCTGGCCGAGTGGACCGGCAGCAAGACGCGGCGTGTGGGTCGGCTCTCCTTCAGGGCCTCCACGATCGCATTGAGCGCCTTAGTGTAGAGCGAATCCTGACCCGCCTCATCGGTCAATAGGGGCCGGCCAAACAATCCTGTCACTTTCACAAAATTTCGATCGAAGTAATCCTCCAAAATTTTTGATTCCGATTTCCAATAGTCCGGCACGGTCTCGACGAACGGATTCGTCAATACCAGCTTGAACGTCGGAAGTTCCCGAAAGCGCCGTTGTGTCATTTCGGTCTGCGGCGGCGTGTCACTCGACCTCAGCAGATTGATGGCTTGGGGATAGGCATAGGTCATCGTCGTTGTCCGCAGCCCGTCAGAGATCAGCAGGCGGTCGGCCTCGGGCGGCTGCGCCAATGGCAAGCGCCGGTTCCCTGCCTCGACCTCGAGATTAATTGCTGCACCAAGTTGTTCGTCGGGCGCGAGCCGTTCGATCGCGTTCCGGATCTCGTCGCGGAGCTTGAGAACGGTCGGCTCCTGAACGCGAATCACCTGAATTTTTCGCTCGCGAAAAGCCTGCAATTTGTCCAGGGAAATGCTTAAGCGGCGTTGCAGATCGTAAGCCTGCACGGCCCAATCTTTATCGTCGAGCTGCAGTTTTTCAAGTGTCGCAGCAGCATTGCTGGCGTTGCCTACCACAATGATCGTTGAGATGTTGGGATTGCGCAAACAAGCACCGATTATGCGCGCAAGGTTGCTCTGCCAGAAATCTGGCAAGCCACCGCCAGCTACAGGTCGGTCGTCGATTTCGACAATGTCGGCAACTCTGTCGCACTCCCGCTTCGCTAGGGCGATTGCGACATCGCCAATCGGTAGCAGGAGCACTGGTATCAGCGAAGCGTTACCGGCATTTGCAGAACCGCCATCCCAGCGCACAATTCCGCCCGGTGATGATGAGAACCAAGGACGTCCGATGGAGACAACTGCCGGGCCGCTTTCGAGTTCGAGCCCGTCCGCAATCGCAATCTGGTGCGTAATCGCGCCTTCAGCGACCTCAAGAGCCAATTTTGCTCCATCTGCAGTTGGCTCGCTCGAACGGAAAGACAGCAACGAATTCGGTGTCAGCAGACCTCTCGACCGGAAGGCAACTCTCAGGAAGGAGCGAGCCACCACCGCCGCCCAGCTCCCCAATGGAATCTGGGCTTCCAGTGGCCCGTGAGCCTGCTGTCGAGACCCAAATCGGAGACCGAACCTGCGAGCCACGTCGCCCGGTGTGTTCATTGATTCCACGATGCTCTTCGCATCCAGCTCCGATACCAGAATTTCGGTCAGCGCGTCCGCCATGGCGTTGGCGCCGCGCAGCTTACCTTCGGTGCCTCCCAATCTTGCGTCGATGGCAGCCCACTCGAGTTCGCCGGCTCTTAGCAAGCGATCCAATTCAGCGGTGCGCGGAAGCCGTATGCAATTGCGTCCCTCTGCCTTGGCGCTACGCTCGGACTCTCGTGCCTCGGCAGACAGGTTATCGAACTGGCTCATTCTGCCGCCGAGTTCTGAAGGCGCGAAGATAGCCACACCAATGCTGCAGGTGTTGGGACGATTGATGCTCCTAAATGGCTCGATCTCCATGCGCCTGCGGAACTTTTCAAGCCGCAACAAGATATTCGGCGGATCGCCCGCCATAATCATTGAAAATTCCTCTCCGCCCTTTCTGAAGACAACGCCGTCGTCCGAGAACATCTCACGGAGCCGTTCGCCGAACTCGGCGATCACGGCATCTCCATCTGGCTCCCCAAACTCTGTGTTGACGTCCTTGAACTTGTCGAGATCGAGATGAGCAATGGCGATCTGTACGTCGCCATTGGCTAGCCGAGCAGCATAGTCGAGTACCCGCTTCTCGGTCCCGGGCACCTTGAAGTAGGGCAATAAGGTCATCGGATCCCGGTCACCCCAATGGGTGTTGGCGAGCAGAGCAACCTCGTTCGAGAGCCGCTCGAAATCCCTCAGGCCGTCCTCCGCTGCCATCCCAGGCTTCCACGACCGAGACGACCGCCTTCCCACGCTCAGGCGCCGAGTTCCGGTAATCAGCTGGTGTCGTGCAATTCAACGCGTCGGTTGCACGGTACCGCGCCACTTCGACCTCGCCCGACTTGATCGTGATCTGCGCCTCGGAACCGAGCAGCGATAGCTCAGACAAGATCCCAGCGATCTCTGCGCGAAACTCGTCCTCGGGAATGATGCCGTTATTTACCCTATCGCGCAGCAGCCCGATACGTTCCTCGATGTGCAGCACGTGCGTCAGCCTTCCTTCGCCTTAACTTGACTCCTTACTGCCCACGTCAGGGCTCGCAGGGCTTCAACAACGCCCTTTCCGCTTGGAAGCGACGTCCTAAGCAGAGCCTTCTGCTGCAGTTCCGGAGGCGCGTTGGCGACCGCCACCCCCACTCCTGCGGCTGAGATCATTTCTTGATCGTTGTAATTGTCTCCGATCGCCATGATCTGCGACATGTCGATATTTCGGATGCGGGCAAGCTCCGCCATTGCGTGGAGCTTCGTACCACAGGGGTGGCAAATTTCGATATAACTGCTGCCCGAGGTCGTGATCCGAAGTCGCCCCTCAAAGGCTACCAACAAATCAGACATCAAACTTGCTCGGACCTGCGGATTAGAGACTTCGAGCAGCACGGCAACAAAATCATCTTTCACGGATAAGATATCCTCAACAAAGCGAATCTGCATACCGTTGAATTCAGGCTCTGGCCTCGCCGCACCTTCGCAATAGACGCTTTCCTCGGGAACGAAATCAAAATACTGCTGACAGGCGTATGCTAGAGCCTCAATGCCGAGTTCGCGACAACGGCGCACGATCGCCTCGAATGCTGCGTGATCGATTAGGTGCCGAATTACAATTCTGGAATCCTCGGCCGAGAAGACAACCGCTCCATTGTAAGTGATCATCGGCGGAAGGTGCGCACGGATGTCCGTCAGCCGACGCGTCACGAACGACGCGCCTCGGATTGTGCGTCCAGTCGCGATCGAAAAGCCTATCCTGAGCCGCTTTAGTTTTTTTAATTGATTGACGACGTTTTCGAACGTCGGATGATTGGCGTCGACCAGTGTTCCATCGATGTCCATTAGGACAAGGCGCACCCTGGAAAGTTTCGATGCGAGCTGTTCATCGAGTGTAATCACGATGCCATTCCAGCCGTCCTACACCAGTAGACGCGATGGATCGCCGTGCGCATCCCATCGTCTTCATTGGAGGAGTACCCCCGAACCGGCAGATCACGCCAGCTGACCCGCCCCCTGTCGGACAGCATATCGATTATTGCGTTGTGCGGGACCAATCCGTCCTTTGCATAATGAACAAGGATATAGCGAGCCCGCGCCGCTTGAACCACGTCGGCGAGTGCTCCGGCGGCGCGTTCCGGCTTGCAGAAATCTGACCTGAGATGGGGTCGTTCGCCCGGCACGCCGCTGCGCCCAACCGGTGTTGGCTCCTCCCCACGCACGATCGTTTCCGGAAGATGGTAATAGCCACCATAGTCTCGCTCGTTGTAGGGCGGATCTAGATAAAGCACATCCGCTTTCGTCGTCGCGGCCATCTCCCGCGCATCTGCAATGCGGCAAATATTGGCGTGACCATTGTCAAACGTCTCGAATGGCAGCAGATGCATGTCCTTGGCGGCCTTGCGGCTCACTTGTTTTAGATGCGCATAGTAGGTTCCGGCGGTATTAGCCACCTTGTCCGATGCGACCAGGAGCGACGCCAGAAGAAACTGCCTCTCGGCGGGAGACAACCACTCGCGGTACTCCCAGTCGGATATTTTGGACCGGATCGCATCGATTTTCATGGCGTTCGCATCGGTGAAAAACATCCGACCGGCAGCTCGTGAGAAATGTCGGCTTAGATAGCCCTTTTTCGGCTCAAGAGCGTTCAGAAAGCCGAAGACACGTTGGAGCGTCGTTGACTCGCTACGCGAGCGAACGTGGCGAAGATCCGCCAAAAAACGGAAGCCAGGTCGCCTATTGAGACCAACGGATGCGACTTGTATCGAATAGGAAAGGCTCAACGCGTCGCCAGTAAAGATGCGGAAGCCCAATCGTTTGAAATGCCGGGACACTGTACAGGTGCCGGCGAAAGGATCGCAAAGCGACTTGGCGCCCGGCGCCATCCGCGCGATAAAGCACTCAAGCCAAGGCAGCGTCGCAGCCTTCGAACCGATGTAGCGCATCAGGTCTCCCGCGTTATCCGAGACGCATGAACGACTTCGAATTGCTCGACGGGCGAAGCAGTAAACGCAACAAACTCGATGCACACGCAACACCAGAGCAGCTACTCCAACCGAAATTTGTCCCAAACTCGATCATGAGACCTCGCATTTTCATCCGAGTGGAGCCCATCATTCATCGCCCATCAAAATACTATCTCTCTCAATATTTAACTCGCGCGAAGCCTACAGCATTCTAGTCCACCAATCCGAGGCGGAAGACCTAAGAACGGTGATCTACGACCTCACGCTAACCGCGGTGCGGAAATAGAAGTCACCAGCAACGTCGCGGCACAATATTTGATATAGTTTTCGACAGAAAGCGATCAGTCAACCGCTAACAATTCCAGAGCTTACTTTTGCCCATGGCTAGATTTTGCGTCATCGCGTGCTCGACCGAGCATCTTTCGAAATCGGGTGCCTTAGAGTTGGTTGAGAAGGTCCAGTGTTTGCGGCGTCTCGAAAACCGTACCGTCAGCTGAAAGTACAGAGCTATGGAGAAAGATAGGGTTGGGAGAACATCCTTTGCCATCCATCGGCGCAGCGGGGTACAGAGGTCACCGCCGCAACGGCCCAAACTGGAGCATTTTGCCTAGGGCTATTGGCAAGAGAGAGCGGTTTGCCGACATGACTGGCGGAGCGAGCGGGATTCGAACCCACACCACCATTTATTGGTGCCGCCAGCTATTTTCCAATATCAGACTGCGAACCGGTCTCCCCTCATCACTAACCTAGTCTCAGCCAGAAATATTCGGATATTGAAAATTCGCGGTCCGAGACCGGGCCGCCAAATTGCGGCCGGAGCGCCGAAAAGGGGCTCAGGTTGCTTCGCGGAGACCGCTTGGCGCCTTCCAACCGGCCGACTTCGCGGAGGAATTTGGGGAGACCGGAAATCTCCGCAGAAAGCGGCACTGGCTGGCTGGGGCGCCTGGATTCGAACCAGGGAATGGCGGAATCAAAATCCGCTGCCTTACCACTTGGCTACGCCCCAAAAACGCCGCTGGATTGCCGCCCCGGGTCGGGAGGCGGCCGGACCATAGCGGCGCGACCATTGCCAATCAATTGCAATAGCACCGGAAACTTGAAAGCGCGCCCGGCCTATCGACGCCCGCCGACCACCCTATAATAATGTATCGAAGCCCGGCTGCGGCAATACGGCTTTGTCACGCCGTAAAGAGGAACCATGTCCGACCCTGTTGTAGTGAAAGACGACGGCGCGGTGCGGATCATCCGGCTTAACCGCCTGGAAAAGAAGAACGCCCTGACGCAGCCGATGTATGCCGCGATCACGCAGGCGCTGCGTGATGCCCAGGCTGACGACGCCATTCGCTGCGTCGTGATCGGCGGCGGCCATGGGGTGTTTTCCGCCGGCGCGGATATCGGCGAATTCATGGAATCGGCGCAAAGCGGCGGCCTTCGCCCGCATACGCTCGATTTCCTGAAAATTCTGGCGCACAACAAGAAGCCGCTGGTCGCTGCGGTCGGCGGCCTCGCCGTCGGCATCGGGGTGACCATGTTGTTCCATTGCGACTATGTGGTCGCTGCGACCAACGCGACGTTCACGACGCCCTTCCTCAAGCTGGCGCTGATGCCGGAAGCGGGATCGAGCCTGCTGGCGCCGATGCGGATGGGTTATGCCCGCGCCTTTTCCATGCTGGTGATGGGCCGGCCGCTGACGGCGCATGAGGCCAGGGAAGCCGGCCTCGTCAACGAGGTGGTCGACGCGGCAGAGGTCGATGCCTCCGCCATGAAGGCGGCACGGGAAATCGCGGCGTTGCCCGCCGGGGCCGTCGCGGTCTCGCGCCGCCTGATGCGCGGCCATCTCGATGCGGTAGACAAACAGATCGATGCCGAGGTGGCGCACTTCAAGGATCGTTTGACCTCGGACGAAGCCCGCGCGGCATTCGCCGCGTTCCTGTCGCGAAAGAAATAACCGATATGTCGTTGCAGGGAAAAACGCTCTTCGTCACCGGCGCGTCGCGCGGCATCGGGCTCGCCATTGCGCTCCGCGCCGCGCGCGACGGCGCCAATATCGCGATCGCGGCAAAGACCGAGCAGCCGCACCCGAAGCTGAGCGGCACGATCTATACCGCGGCGGAAGAGATCGAGCGCGCCGGCGGCAAGGCGCTCCCGCTCGTGGTCGACGTGCGCGACGAAGCGGTTGTGAAAGAGGCGCTGGACCGCACCGCGCAACACTTCGGCGGCATCGACATCGTCGTCAACAATGCCAGCGCGATCCAGCTGACTGGCATCGCCGAAACCGACATGCGGCGCTTCGATCTGATGCATCAGATCAACGCGCGCGGCACGTTCGTGGTGTCGAAATGGGCCATTCCCCATCTCGAGAAAGCGGCCAACCCGCACATCCTGATGATCTCGCCGCCGCTCGACATGAAGGAGAAATGGTTCGCGCCGCACACCGCCTACAGCATGGCCAAGTTCGGCATGAGCCTCGTCGTGCTCGGCCTCGCCGGCGAACTGAAGCCGAAAGGCATCGCCGTGAACGCGCTGTGGCCGCGCACCATTATCGCCACCGCGGCGATCCAGAATCTGCTCGGCGGCGACAAGCGGATACGGCAGACCCGAAAGCCCGACATCATGGCCGATGCCGCCTACGCGATCTTTCAAAGCCCTTCGCGCGAATTCACCGGGCACTTTCTGATCGACGACACGTTCCTGGCCGAACGTGGCGTCACCGATTTCGATCGCTACCGCACGGAGCCCGGCCAGCCGCTGGCGCAGGATTTTTTCCTCCCGGATGACGTTCCCCCGCCGCCCAATGTGCAAACCGTCGAAGCATACGGAGAACGCCGGTGACCTATCAGGCCCCCCTCGCCGATATCGGCTTCGCGCTCAAATCCGGCGCGGGACTCAACCAGGCCATGGACGAAGGATTGTTCGGCGACCTCACGGTCGATGTGGTTGACGCCGTGCTCAGCGAAGCCGGACGGCTCGCCGGCGAAGTCATCGCGCCACTCAACCGCGTCGGGGACGAATACGGCACGCCGTTCAAGGACGGCGTCGTCACCACCGCGCCGGGGTGGAAGGAAGCCTACAAGACCTGGCGCGAAGGCGGCTGGAACGGCCTCGCGGCGCCGGCGGAATGGGGCGGACAGGCGCTGCCGCAGTCGCTCAACATCGCCTGCATCGAAATGTGGAATTCGGCGGCGATGGCGTTCGCGGTCGGGCCGCTGCTGACCATCGCGGCAGTCGACGCACTTTATGCGCACGGCTCCGACGCGCTGAAGCAAACCTATCTTGCGAAGCTTGTATCCGGCGAATGGACCGGCACCATGCAGCTTACCGAGCCGCAGGCCGGCTCCGACGTCGGCGCGCTGCGTACCCGCGCCGAGCGCGCGGCCGACGGCACCTATCGCATCAAGGGCCAGAAGATCTTCATCACCTACGGCGAACACGACCTTACCGACAACATCATTCATTTCGTGCTGGCGCGCTTGCCCGATGCGCCGCCCGGCACGCGCGGGATTTCACTGTTCCTGGTGCCGAAATTCCTGCTCAACGCCGACGGCTCCCCGGGCAAGCGCAATGACGTGCGCGCCCACTCGGTCGAGCATAAACTCGGCATCCACGGCTCGCCGACCTGCACTATGATTTTCGGCGACGAAGGCGGCGCCATCGGCTTCCTGATCGGCGAAGAAAACGCCGGCATGGCCTGCATGTTCACCATGATGAACCGGGCGCGCCTGGCCATCGGCGTTCAGGGCGTCGGTATCGCCGAGCGCGCGTTGCAGCAGGCGGCCGCTTACGCACGAGACCGCAAGCAAGGCCGCGCGCCCGGGATGAAAGCGACGGAATCCGCGCCGCTTGTCGCCTATCCCGACATCAAGCGCATGCTGCTGACCATGCGCGCGCTGACGCAGGCTGCGCGCGCCATCTGCTACGCCACCGCGATGGCGCTCGACCGCGCCGAGCGGTCGACGGATGCGGCCGGGAAAAAGACCGCGCACGAGCGGCTGTCGTTGCTCACGCCGGTCGCCAAGGCATTCTCGACCGACATCGCCAATGACGTCACGTCGCTCAATATTCAGGTGCACGGCGGCATGGGCTTCATCGAAGAGACCGGCGCGGCGCAACTGTTTCGCGATTCGCGCATTGCCGCGATCTACGAGGGCACCAACGGCATTCAGGCGATCGATCTCGTGACGCGCAAGTTGCCGCTCGCCAACGGCGCGGCGATCGCCGCCCATATCAAGAATCTGCGCGGCATCGTCGATGCGGTGAGCGCGAGCAACGATCCGGCGTTCGGCTCGACCGCGGCGCGGCTCGGCGAGGCGCTCGAAAGCCTGACCAACGCCACGAAATGGCTGGCAGCCACTCTGGACAAGGAGCCCGATCTGGCGCTCGCCGGCGCGACGCCGTATCTGCGGCTGTTCGGGCTCACGACCGGCGGCTGCTATCTGGCGCAACAGGCGCTCACCGCGCTCCGCCTCGGCGAGGCCGCGCCGCCGCGGCTCGCACTGGCCCGGTTCTTCGCCGAGAACCACGCCGTTGAGGCCGGCGCGCTGGAACGCACCGTCGTCGACGGCGGCCCCGGACTGATCGCAGCCGGCGCCGCGTTCGCACCCGAACTGTAGAAAAACGCCCTGCTCGCCTTCCCTGATCTGCCGCTTCGGCTTAAGTGAGTCCCATGACCACACTGTTGATCAGCCATCCCGCGTGTCTGCAACATCTCACGCCGATGGGCCATCCGGAGCGGCCCGACCGGCTGCGCGCCGTCGAGCAGGCGCTGGCCGCGGACAAGTTCGCGCCGCTGACGCGCGAACAGGCGCCGATGGCCTCGCTCGACAGCATCGCGCTGTGCCATCAGATGCAATATATCGAGGAGATCAGGGAGGCCTCCCCCAAGGAAGGTCTCATCCATCTCGATGCCGACACGTCGATGTCACCGGGCAGCTTCGAAGCGGCGCTGCGTGCCGCCGGCGGCGCGACCTTCGCCGTCGATCAGGTCTTCGCCAGGAAGGCCAAGAACGCTTTCGTGGCGACCCGCCCGCCCGGCCACCACGCCGAGACGGCGCGGCCGATGGGGTTCTGTTTTTTTGACAACGTCGCCATCGCCGCGCGGCATGCGCAAAAGCAGCACGGCATCGGCCGCGCCGCCATCATCGACTTCGACGTGCATCACGGCAACGGATCGCAGGAGATTTTCTGGGACGACAAATCGGTGATGTATTGCTCCACCCATCAGATGCCGTTGTTTCCCGGCACCGGAGCGGTCATCGAATCCGGCGAGCACGATACCGTCGTCAACGCGCCGCTGCGGCCGGGCGACGGCGGCGAGGCCTTCCGCGCCGCCTTCGAAACCAGGGTCTTGCCACGGCTTGCGGAATTCAGGCCGGAACTGGTGATCGTCTCCGCGGGCTTCGACGCGCATATGCGCGACCCGCTGGCCAACATCAATCTCAACGAGGACGACTTCACCTGGGCGACGCAAAAGCTGATGGACGTTGCCGACCGTTACGCCGATGGCCGCCTCGTTTCCGTGCTCGAAGGCGGCTATGACCTCCAGGGGCTGGGCAATTCGGTCGCAGCCCACGTCGCGGCCTTGATGCAGGCGTAGCGGCCCGGCAGGGCGCACCCGCGCATACCGGATATTTGGCTTACAGGAGGCGGCAATGGCAGAGAAAGACAACACCGATATCGCAAAACTGCCGTTCGAGCGCGCCATCGAGGAGCTCGAATCGATCGTCAAACGCCTCGAGGAAGGCAAGGTGCCGCTTGAGGAATCGGTCACGATTTACGAGCGCGGCGAGGCCCTTAAGCGCCGGTGCGAGGATCTGCTGCGGCAGGCCGAAGCGCGGGTAGAAAAGATCACACTCGACGCACAGGGCAAGCCGGCCGGCACCGAGCCGCTCGACGTCGAGTAAGTCTGCCGGCAGCGGCCGCCGTGCCGCGCCGATCCATTAAATAGTGTTCACACCGATCCGCAAGCGCGCATTTATTATCTTGACATATTAGAACAAATAGTGAACATTGATCGGTCCGAACATAGGGCTGAAGACAATGGATTCGGACAAGAGAAGCGCCGACAAGCGGAACGCAGATAAGCGGAATACAGACAAGCGAAACACTTGGCTGCGAGAGCTCGACGAGGAATGCCCGCACCAGGTGGTGCTGCCTCGCAAGCAACTGGCCGACGACAGCGAGATTCTGGATTTCCTCATCAATTACGTCGGCAAATTCGACATGTATGTCGAAGACGACTATGCGGCGTTTGTCCGCTATTGCTTCGAGGATCCGCTCGACGCGGAGATCTTTCGCTCGCGCTTCGAGCCGAAGGCCGACCGCTTCAAGCTGGCCGGCTGATGCCGCTCACTTCGCCGGCAATTTCTGGCGCACCTTGCCGATGCCGGCCCAGGCATCGTCCTTCAGCCGCTTTTTCAGATTGAGCACGGTGAACTCCGCCGCGCTCTTGCTGCTGCCAAGTTGCTCCCACGACAGCGGCGCCGACACGGCGGCGCCGGGACGGGCCCGCGTCGAGTACGGCGCCACCGACGTCGCCTCGCGCGTGTTTCGGAAGTAATCGATGAAGATTTTCTCCTGGCGCAGCGACTTGGTCATCTTGGCGACGTAACGGCCGGGACTGTCGGCCGCCATCGCCAGCGCCACACGCTGACTGAAATCCTTGGCGGCGTCCCAGTCGGTGTCCTGGATCGGCACCACGACGTGGACGCCTTTTCCGCCCGAAAGCTTCACGAAGCTTTTCAGCTTCAGATCGTCCAGCCGCTCCCGGGTTTCCCGCGCGCCCGCAACAATGTCTTTCCAGTTCACGCCCTCGCCCGGATCGAGATCGAACACGATGCGATCGCACGCCTCGATGCTGTCCAGCCGCGAGCCGCGAACATGAATTTCGAGCGACCCGTACTGCACCAGCGACACCAGCTCGGCGAGGTTCTCCACCGCGATGACGTCGTGCTCCTTGGCGTCGACGGCGTGACGCAGCGGTGAATCCTTGATGTTGGAGGCGATGTGCTTCTGGAAAAACAGCTCGCCGCCGATGCCCTCCGGGCCGCGCACGATGGAAACCGGCCGGTTGACGACATGCGGCGCGATCCAGTCCCAGACACTGACGTAATAGTCGGCCAGATCCTGCTTGGTCACGCCGGCGTCCGGCCAATAGATGCGGTCAGGATGCGTTAGATGAACCCCGTCAAGGTCGATGCTGGCACCGGCGCCGGGCTTGCCGGCTCGCTTTCCACGGGTCGATTTCACCGCCGACTTTGCTGCTTTGGCCATGGCCGCTCCCGACTTCTGCTCTGCGGGAATTTCCCGAACGACTTCGCTTGCCGGCTTGTCCTCGCGCAGTCCCTTGTAAGATGCCTGCCGCAGCAAGTTGCCGTGCGTGACGCCGCGAAACTCCGTTTCGATCACCAGCTTCGGCTTGACCCAGATGACGTCCTTGCGGCGCTCGTCTTTCGGCACCTCGACCGGCGGCGTCTTGACCGTCAGCGGCTTGAGCCGCTGCCACAGGTCGCGGGCGATTTTTCGCGTATAGCCGGTGCCGACCCGTCCGGCATAGCGCAGCTCGCCGTCCTCATGAGCGGCGATCGTGATGGCCCCGACTGCATTCGGCCCTGCCGCCGAACGCGTGAACCCAACGACGACGAACTCCTGGGCGTTATGGCATTTGCTCTTGATGAGATTTTCAGAACGGCCGGATTGATAGGGCGCATTGCGCAGCTTTGACACGACGCCTTCAAGGCCGAGATCGCACGCGTTCCTCAGGACCAGCCGGCCGTCCTCCTCGAGATGTTCGGCATAGCGGATCAGGCTGTTGTTGCCATCCGGCTTGAGCAATCGCGCCAGCGCGGCCTTGCGATCGATCAGCGGCTTGCCGCGCAAATCGTGGCCGTCGAGAAACAGCAGATCGAAGGCGCAGTAGCGCAGCCGGTCGTACCGGCTGTCCTTGAGATCGTTCTGCAACAGCGAGAAGCTGGAAAAGCCGCGCTCATTTTCCGCCACCAGTTCGCCGTCGATCAGCGCGGTTTCGGCGTGGAGCGCGGTCGCGGCTTGCGCGATTGGCCGGAAACGATGCGTCCAGTCCAGGCCCTTGCGGGTGAGCAGCCGCACCTTGCCCCGGTCCAGCCGGAGTTCGACACGGTAACCGTCGAACTTGATTTCATGCAGCCATCCGCCGCCGAGCGGCGGACTTTCACGCAGGGTCGCAAGGCTGGGCGGAACAAAGTCCGGAAGCGTGTCGCTGCCCTGCGGCTTGCTGGTCTTGCGTTCGACAGTCGAGGTGAATGCCTTGGCGCGGCCGCGTTTTTTTGGTGCCACGGCTTCGGATTTCGCCGCGGCGGATTCGCCGGCGTTCCGATTGCTGTGCCAAACGCGTTTCTTGCCTTTGCCCGCCGCGATGTCGTCGATCGAGCGGCCGGTGACGGCGGAGAGCGGCTCATCTTCGAGCACGTCGCCGCCGCGCTTGCCGCGCGCCGCGTCGTCATTGGCTTTGATCAATAGCCAATTTTGGTGGCGATCCCCCTTGCGAGGATGCATGCGGACCAGATGCCAGCGGCCATGCAGCTTTTCGCCGTGCAGAACAAACTCGAGGTGGCCCTTGGCATAGCCTTTATGCGGATCGGCTTCGGGCTCCCAAGTCCCCCGATCCCAGATCATCACCGTGCCGCCGCCATACTCGCCCTTCGGGATGGTGCCTTCGAAGGTGTTGTATTCGATCGGATGGTCCTCGACGTGAACGGCGAGCCGCTTTTCGCTCGGGTCGAGGCTTGGACCGCGGGTCACCGCCCAGCTTTTCATCACGCCATCGACTTCGAGCCGCAGGTCGTAATGCAGCCGGCGCGCGGCGTGCTTCTGGATCACGTAGGCGGAGCCGCGCCGACGGCCCTTGCGGCCGCGCGGCTCCGACGTGACGCCGAACTTTCGCTTCTTGCGGTAGGTCTCGAGCGCCACGTTGCTTCACCGCCTGCCGTCAGCTTGTCTTTATAGATGCCGGCCCTAATCGCCCCCTGAACCACCGGCCGAGCCAGAACACCAATTCGTTATGGCCGATAACCGCTCCGGCGCGGAACTTCTGCCCCGGTTCCCGCTTCTATGTGCCTATAGCGTATGCGATTGGCCCATCCCGCGGTTGAATTTATCCGCATAAATTCTTCCTTTGGTTGTAAATACTTGAACCATCGACGCGCTGCAGGAAACCAAGGAGAGCTTGAGAACCTTCCAATTCGTCCGGTTGCGCCATGGCGAAAGTCCAGGACGCCACATAGCTATAAGGCCTTATAATGCTTGGAAGTTCCGGCGCAGGGAACCGGCTAAATTGCCCTCCCTGCCCGAAAGGTGTAGAGGCTACGGATTCATGCGTGTGCGTAGGTGGATGGGCGCGCACTAGACCCCAATAAACGCCGTTAGGCGAACCGCCGCTAAGGCGAAAAGTCGTCAATAGGAGCACAGAGTGACTGTTGCCTCGAAAACCCCTTTGCTCGACCTCATCAAGACCCCGGATGACCTGAGGAAGCTCCAGCCGGAGCAGCTCCGTCAGGTCGCCGATGAGTTGCGCAAGGAGACGATCGACGCAGTCGCCGTCACCGGCGGTCATCTCGGCGCCGGCCTCGGCGTGGTCGAGCTCACCACCGCCCTTCATTATGTGTTCGATACGCCCGCGGACCGCATCATCTGGGACGTCGGCCACCAGGCCTACCCGCACAAGATTCTGACCGGCCGGCGCGACCGCATCCGCACCATTCGCCAGGGTGGCGGCCTGTCCGGTTTCACCAAGCGCGCCGAAAGCGAATACGATCCGTTCGGCGCCGCGCATTCTTCGACATCGATTTCCGCCGGCCTCGGCATGGCGGTTGCCCGCGACCTGCAAGGCAAGCAGAACAATGTCATTGCCGTGATCGGCGACGGCGCGATGTCGGCCGGCATGGCCTATGAGGCCATGAACAATGCCGGCGCGATGGATTCGCGCCTCATCGTCATCCTCAACGACAACGACATGTCGATCGCGCCGCCGGTGGGCGCGCTGTCGGCCTATCTCGCCCGCCGCGTCTCCGGCCGGGCCTATAGCCGCGCCCGCAAGATCTTCCGTCAGATCGCCAAGGCGATGCCGACCAAGATGCTGCAAAAGCGCACGATGGCGATGGAGGAATATGCACGCGGCCTCGTCACCGGCGGTACGCTGTTCGACGAGCTCGGCTTCTTCTATGTCGGCCCGATCGACGGCCACAACATCGACCACCTCCTGCCGGTGCTCAAGAACGTGCGCGACATGAAGAATGGGCCGGTGCTCATCCATGTCGTGACGCAAAAAGGCAAAGGCTATGAGCCGGCGGAAAAATCCGCCGACAAATATCACGGCGTCGTCAAGTTCGACGTGGCCACCGGTGCGCAGGTCAAGTCCAAGCCGACCGCGCCCGCCTATCAGAAAGTCTTCGGCGAAAGCCTGATCAAGGAAGCGCGCAAAGACGACAAGATCGTCGCCATCACCGCGGCGATGCCGTCGGGCACCGGCGTCGACCTGTTCCAGAAGGAATTTCCGAAACGCACCTTCGACGTCGGCATTGCCGAGCAGCATGGCGTGACCTTCGCCGCGGGTCTGGCGACCGAAGGGTACAAGCCGTTCGCAACGATTTATTCGACCTTCCTGCAACGCGCCTACGATCAGGTGGTCCACGACGTCGCCATCCAGCGGCTGCCGGTGCGTTTCGCCATGGACCGCGCCGGTCTGGTCGGCGCCGACGGCCCGACACACGCCGGCTCGTTCGACATCTCCTATCTCGGCTGCCTCCCCGGCTTCGTGCTGATGGCTGCCGCCGATGAAGCCGAACTCGTGCACATGGTCGCAACCGCCGTCGCCATTGACGATCGTCCTTCGGCGCTGCGCTATCCGCGTGGCGAAGGCCGCGGCGTGCCGATGCCCGAAGAAGGCAAGCCGCTCGAAATCGGCAAGGGCCGCATCCTGCGCGAAGGCACCAAGATCGCGCTGTTCTCGTATGGCGCGCGTCTCGGCGAATGCCTCAAGGCGGCGGATGAGCTGGCCGCAGCCGGCCTGTCGACGACGGTCGCCGACGCCCGTTTTGCCAAGCCGCTCGACGTCGATCTGCTGCTCCGCCTGGCGCGGGAGCACGAAGTGCTGCTGACCATCGAGGAAGGCTCGATCGGCGGCTTCGGTTCGTTTGCGCTGCAGGCTCTTGCCGAAAACGGCGCGCTGGATCGCGGCCTTAAGGTCCGTTCGATGGTCCTGCCGGACCTGTTCATCGACCAGGATTCGCCGAACGCCATGTATGCCCGCGCCGGCCTCAACTCCAAAGGCATCGTCGCCAAGGCGTTCGAGGCGCTCGGCCAGAATTTGCGCGGCGAAGTGGTCAAGCTGCCGGAAGCGCGGCGCTTCTGATCGACTGCACGGCGCTCCAATATCGACGGTTGCAGATGCCCGGCCCAAAAGCCGGGCATTTTGCTTATAATCGACGATCATGAGCCATCGAGAACGCATCGACCGCCTTCTGGTCGCGCGCGGCCTGTTCGAAAGCCGCGCCCGCGCTCAGGCTGCAATCGCCGCCGGCCTGGTGAGTGCGGATGGAGTGCGCGTGCGCAAGGCGTCCGAAGAGATTTCCCTGACGGCGGACATTTTGGCGGAGGCCGAACATCCCTATGTTTCGCGCGGCGGCGTGAAGCTCGCGACCGCGCTCGATCATTTCTCGCTCGATGTGACCGGGCATGTTTGCCTCGACGTCGGCGCCTCGACCGGCGGCTTTTCGGAGGTGCTGGCTCTGCGCGGCGCGCGGCAGGTTTATGCCGTGGATGTCGGCTCCGGTCAGCTTCATCCCCGGTTGCAAGGCCACGATCGCATCGTTTCCATCGAACAAACCGATATTCGCATGCTCGATCCGGCCCGGCTCACCGCACGGCCTGACTTCGCAACAATCGACGTCAGCTTCATTTCGCTAAAGCTCGTGATCCCGGCAGTCGGCAATTTTCTGGCATCGCGCGCGACGCTTATCGCGCTGATCAAGCCGCAATTCGAAGCGCCGCGCGGCGCCATCAAAAAAGGCATCGTCCGCGATGAGGCCGTTCACGCCGAGGTCTGTAACGATATCGCCGCATTCCTGACCGGGCTTCAGTGGCGGGTCGGCAGCGTTGTTCCGTCGCCGATCCTGGGCGGCGACGGCAACCGTGAATTCCTGATCGAGGCCGAGCGTGGCTGAGCGTCTGGTGATCGATCGTCTCGGGCACCGCGGCGACGGCGTCGTTGACGGCGGCGCCGAACCGCTTTTTGTCCCCGGCGCTCTCCCCGGCGAAACGGTCGACGTCGAAGCCGTTGCCGGGCATCCTGACAGGCGGCAATTGCTGCGGATCGAGACCCCAAGCCCCGAGCGCATTGCGCCGGTCTGTCCCCATTTCGGCATTTGCGGCGGCTGCGCCGTGCAGCATCTGGATATGGCCGCCTATCGCCGCTGGAAGCGCGATCTTGTCGTTACGGCGCTGCGGCATGCCGGGATCGAGGTCCCGGTTGCCGATCTGATCGACGCTCACGGCGAAGGCCGCCGCCGCGCCGTGTTTCATGCCCGCAGCGCCCGTAACGTCTTGCAGGTCGGCTTTTCGGCCGCGCGCGCGCATCACATCGTGCCGATCGACCATTGCCCGATATTGGCAAAGAGCCTCGACGGTGCACTCAAGGCAGCCTGGGCCGTGGCGGAAACGCTGCTGCCGGCGAACAAGCCGCTCGACATTCAAGTCACCGCCACGGACGCAGGTCACGATGTCGACGTGCGCGGATCGGGACCGCTCACGCCGCCCCTGACCGCCGCGTTGGCGAAAGTCGCCGCCGCGCAAGGTTTGGCGCGGCTGACACGCCATGGCGAACTGATCGTCCAGCAGCGCGTGCCCACGCTTCACGTCGGCATGGCGACCGTTCAGTTACCGCCGGCCGCATTTTTGCAGGCAACGGCGGAAGGCGAAGCCGTGCTGGCGCGGCTGGTGCTGTCGGCTTTCGCAGGTGCGAAAAACATCGCCGACCTGTTTTCCGGCATCGGCCCGTTCGCATTGCGGCTCGCCGAACAGGCGCGCATCGCCGCCGCAGACAATGACGCCGCGGCTATCGCCGCACTCAAGCGCGCCGCGGCAAGCGCGGCCGGACTTAAGCCAGTCACGGCGACCACGCGCGACTTGTTCAAGAATCCGCTGGCATTGGACGAACTCGATGGCTTCGACGCCGTCGTGTTCGATCCGCCGCGTCAAGGTGCACAGGCGCAATCGCGGGCGCTGGCGGCGAGCAACGTCCCGATCATCGCCGCGGTATCGTGCAATCCGGCGACGTTCGCCCGCGACGTGCGCATCTTGATCGATGGCGGGTACCGGCTCACCTCGGTGACGCCGGTCGATCAGTTTCGTTACTCGGCTCACGTCGAAATTGTCGGACGGCTCGAGAAATAGCCGCGTCGCGCGCGCGGTCGACCGCCTTGTCTGTCCCGCTGAATTAGCTCACCATCGCGTTGCGCCCCGATTATCCGGGACACATCGGAACCAGCGGCGCCGGGGGAGGATTCGATGAGCGCGAATACGGTGGACCGCTTTCAGATTGCGGCGCGTATGGAACGTCTGCCGCTTTCGTCCTGGCACAATAAAATGCGCCTTGTCGTCGGCAGCACGAATTTCTCCGACGCTTTCGATGCCTTGACGATCGCCTACGTGCTGCCGGCCATCATCCCGCTCTGGCATCTCGGCCCGTCGGAGATCGGCGCGCTGATTTCGATCGGCTATGCCGGCCAGGTCGTCGGCAGCCTGTTGTCGGGCTGGCTGGCGGACAAATACGGCCGTGTCCCGGTTCTGATCGGCAATATCGTCCTGTTTTCGCTGCTCAGCTTCGCCTGCATTCTCGCGGACAGCTATTCCACATTGTTTGCACTACGCTTCATCCAGGGAATCGGCCTCGGCGGCGAGGTGCCGATCGCCAATACCTATGTCAGCGAATTCGCCAAATCGAAGGGCCGCGGCCGCTTCGTGCTGATGCAGCAACTGATGTTCCCCATCGGCTTGACGACCGTCGGGCTGGTCGGCGTCTTTGTCGTGCCATTGCTGGGCTGGCAATGGATGTTCGTGCTCGGCGGCCTGCCCGTCCTGCTCGCCTTGCCGATGATCCGGGTCCTGCCAGAATCGCCGCGATGGCTCGCCGGCCGCGGCCGCGAGGAAGACGCCGACCGCGTGCTGACACGGATCGAAGCAATCGTATCGAAAAACGGCGCGATTCCCCTGCCGCCGATGCCGACCAATGTACCGCCGGCGATCCCGGCGATCGGCCGCTTCCGCGACCTGTTCCAGGGCATCTACCGCCAGCGTACCTTGACCCTGTGGGTGCTGTGGTTCTGCACCTACGGCATCACCTATGCGATGACCGGCTGGATGCCGAGCATCATGCGGACGATCTACCACCTGCCGGTATCGCAATCGAATGCCTACGGTTTCGTTCTCAACATTGTCGGCCTGCTCGTCCTGCTGCTCGCGGTGTTCACCATCGACCGGATCGGCCGCAAAATTGCGTTCGCCGGCGGCTTTCTGCTCGCGGCCATACCGTTGCTCATCGCGGCGTTCAAACCCGAGCTGAGTGCGATCGAGCTTGCCACGCTGGCGACGCTCGCGTTCGGCGCCATGGGCATGATCCCGGGCGCGCTCGGCATGTACACCGCCGAGAACTATCCCAACCACTTGCGCGCCCTCGGCCACGGCGCGACCAGCGTGTCGCAGCGTTTGTCGTCGGTGATCAGTCCCTATCTGGTCGGCCTGATCCTGCCCGCCTATGGCGTCGGCGGCGTCTACGGCATGTTCGCCCTGCTCGCCAATATCGGCGGCATCACCTGCTGGATTTTCTCGATCGAGACAGCCGGCAAGACGCTTGAAGAGCTCTCGCCGACCGTTGCACCCGCCGCGTCCCATTGAGGCCTGCAATGATCCTCGACTTTCACACTCACGTCCAAATGCCGGAGCAGCAGGCCGATCCGATGTGGCGCGGCCGCTGCCCGATGACGATCGAAAACGTGCTCGAAGCCCAAAAAGAAGGCGGCGTCGACTGCACGCTGGTCAGCCAGGCGATGCATCAACTCCGCGACATGGATCGCGACCAGCAGCTCGACGAGGTGAAAAAGGTCAACCGCTACATTGCCGCGCTTCAGGACAAGCACCCGACCATCTACGGTATGGCCGGCACGGTGCCGCATGGCGACGATGCGTTCCTGCACGAGTTCGAGCGGGCCATCAAACAGGACGGCCTTAAAGGCGCATGGATACTGTCAAGCCAGCCTGGACACTACCCCGACGACGACGAGTGCCTGCCGTTCTTCAAGCTGGCGGCCGAGCTCGATGTACCGGTCGTGATCCATCCACCGTCGGTCGGCTTCGGCGAGGAGCGGCTGCGCGATTATCGGCTCGCTTCGAGCGTCGGGCGGCCAATGGACAATGCGCTGGCGATCGCGCGGTTGATCGTGCGCGGCATCTTCGAAAAATTTCCGACGCTCAAGCTCGTCGGCACTCATCTGGGCGGCGGCATCTGCGAAATGATCGGCCGGATGGATTACGCCTACAACCTTCAGGACGAGGCGTATTTCCTGGGCTCCTATGAGCCGATGCTGATCAAGCATCCGCCCAGTCACTACCTGAAGATGATGTACCTGGAGTCGACCTGCTATCACCCGCCGGCGGCGCGGTGCGGCTTCGAGACGGTCGGCGCCGACCGCTTTATTTTCGGTACCGACGCTCCGCCGCTCAAAGTGCTCAAGAAGCAAGGCGTCGAGCTGATCAAAAAGCTCAATCTGTCGCCCGCCGACGAAAGCAAGGTCTATTACGAGAACGCCAAGCGGCTCTTGAAGATTTAAGCCTTAAATTGCGATCGAATTACTTCCTCGGCTTCAGATCGTCCGGCAAGAAACTGGCATCGACGATCTTCGACCAGTCGACATCGCCGCTGAGCGCGCCGACCAGCTTCTGCGCCCGGATCATCCGGTCCATGCCGGCGATATCAAAATTTCCCGGTCCCCAATAAGGCACGCCGGTTTTGCTCGGCGCGACCAGGTTGTTAATGGTGCTTTTCACGACCTCGACGTCAAGATTATAGGCCTTGGCCACGATCGCCGCCGCCTCGTCCGGATGCGCTGACATGAATTCGACTGCTTTGCGCCGGCCCCGCAGGATGGCGCGGATAAAATCGCCCTTCGACGCCGCGGCTTCCCCCGTCGTCCCGCCGATGACGTTGCACAATGGCGGAAGCGCATCACTCGCCGTGACCAGGATGCGGAACTGAGCCTTGTTCCTGGACCAGACCGGATCCGCAAGCGCCGAGGCATCGATCAATCCGGTGTTGAGCGCTACCGCCGCCTCGCCAAAGCCGCCGGTTTTGACCAGCTCGGCATCGTCGGGTTTCAGCCCGGCCTGTTCGAGGAGAAGAATATCGAGCGCCTGACTGGTCGAGCGTGGATTGGTGTAGCCGATTTTCTTGCCCTTGAGATCCGCAAGGGTCTTGATCGCAGAGTCTGGCTTCACCGCCCAAACAAACTCGGCAACGGTGAGCACATCTTCGCTGATGATCTTGAGATCGGCCCCCTGCTGGATCGCCGCCACGGTACCGGCGAGATCGATCTCGCCAAATGACAGGTGCCCGGTCATCAGGTTGCGAACCGTCGTGCCGCCGCCCGCCGACGACAGGATTCCGCTCACGTCCGCGCCTTCCTGCTGGAAGAAACCCTTCTCCATGGCCACGGCATAAGGCATGCCGTTCGCGGCGATGCCGTAATTGCTGACGACAATCTGTTCCGCGGCCATTGCATGCAGCGGCAGCGCGACCACGACGGCGAGAGCCGCCAGGCTCAGACGGTTCATGATCGACGGCATGACTCCTCCGGATATTTTTGTGGGCAACTGCCCGCGCGCTTCTTGTCGGTACAGTCTACGATACGCGCCGGTGGAGTCTATGGTCGACGACGATCAGCAGCACGCTCACCGTCGCGGCAAACAGAACAATCAGCAACGTGACCGCCATGATGAGCTGGATGTTCTGCAAACCGATCGCCGTCATCAGCAGATAGCCGAGACCGCGCTGCGAGCCGAACATCTCGCCGAGCAGCGTGCCGATCAGGGTCAGGGAGAAGCCGATGCGGATGCCGGTGAATATTTCCGGCAAGGCCGCCGGCAACAACACCGAACCGACGACCGGCCACAATCCCAGCCGCAACACGCGCGCGGTCTTGAGGAAGACGGGATTGATATTGCGCACAGCCCCGAGCGTGAAGACCGCAACCGGTACGACGCCATAAATCGCGCCGAACGCGATTTTTGCCGGCAAACCCAGGCCGAAAGCGAGAAGGATGATCGGATAAAGCGTGATCTTGGGGATCGAGTAGAACGCAACCAGGATCGGCTCGACGACCTCGCCGGAAAAACGGTGAGCACCCAGCCAGACGCCGATTGCGAGCCCGGCAACGACCGCGATTGCCAGGGCAAACAGGAAAGCGCGAAAAGTTTCCGCAAGGTGTCCCCAGAACGTATCGGTGGCCATCAGATGCGCAAGGTAGCGAAACGTTTCGACCGGCGGCGTCATCGCCAGCGGGCCGACGATCTCAAACAGGACTTGCCAGGCAATCAGGAGACAGCCGGCGAGAACGGCACCGCTGACCACGGACATCCATTGCCGCGGGATCATAACCTGCTGCGCCTTTGCATCAGCACGCGCTCCCAGTGTGACAAGGCCGAATTGACCGCGACCGAGACGATCAAGATCAGCAGGATCAGCGGGTACATGATCTTGTTGTCGAAATTGTTGTAGGCGAAGCTGATCTCGTAGCCGATGCCGGTCCGCGACATGATGAACTCGGCGCCGATCACGCCGATGAAGGCGTAAGCCACGGCGAGCTTCACACCGGTCAGCAAGTATGGCGCTGCGGACGGCAGCGTGATCTTGAAGGCGGTTTGCAGCGGACCGAGGCGATAGACCCGCGCCGTCTTCATCAAGACGCGGGAAATACGATCCAGTCCGTTGAGCGTGCTGACGATCACCGCCACGACGGCCAGCATGAAGCCGATCAGGATCTGCGGAACGTCGCCAAGCCCGAACAGGATGATGAACATCGGATAGAACGCGTAGACCGGGATTGCGTAATACGTCGCGAACAACGGTTCGAGACCCGCACGCACCGCGCGATAGCCATGGATTGCAACCCCGAAGACGATGCCGAAAGCCACGGCCAAAACCGCCGAAATCACGACATTTGTCAGCGTTTTCAGCATCGCCTGATTCATCGACCCCGATGCGAGCAGCACACCGAGGTCGCGAACGATCTCGCTCGGCGGCTGCATGGTCAGGTGATCGATCACGCGAACGCGGCACAGAATTTCAACAAGCGCCACGGCGGCGGCGATCAGCACGATGCGGTAACGCGTTGCGCGGCTCATATTCCCAGGAACCGCGCTTTCACCTCGTCATTCCGCCAGAGATCGTCCGGCCGCCCGGAATACGCGACGCGGCCCTTCGCGATGACGTGCACGAAGTCGACCAGCTTGAGTGCAAGCGCGGCATTCTGCTCGACGAGAAGAATGGAGAGCCCCTCTTGCTTGAGCTTGGCGACGGCGTCCCACAGTCCTTGAATGATGATCGGAGCCAGGCCTTCGGAAGGCTCGTCCATGATTAGGCAATCCGGATTCGTCATCAGGCCGCGCCCGATCGCAAGCATCTGCTGCTCGCCGCCCGAAAGGGTCTTGGCCCGCTGATCGCGCCGCTCCTGCAATCGCGGAAACAGCGCGTAGACACGCTTGAGGTTCCAGCCGTGACGTTCCGGACTGTGCTCGGCGACCAGCAAATTGTCTTCGACACTGAGCGTGGGAAATACCCGGCGGCCCTGCGGCACCAGCCCCATGCCGCTGCGTACGATGGCGAACGACGGCTTGCCGGTAATGTCGGCGCCCTTGAAAAGGACCTTGCCGCGCCGTGGCGGCGTGAAGCCGACAATGGAATTGACGATCGTGGTCTTGCCGACGCCGTTTCGCCCGAGCAGGCCGAGAATCTGCCCCTGTTCAAGCTGCAACGACAGGCCTTGCAGCACATAGGCGTCGCCGTAATAGGTATGAATGTCCTGGACCTCGAGGATTGCCATGACTCAGGCCGTCCCCAGATAGATTTCCTGCACCCGGGCGCTGGAGCGAATGCGTTCCGCCGTTCCGCTTTCCAAAAGCTCGCCAAAATGCAGAACGGAAATTTCATCGGCCACGTCGAAAACGATATCCATGTCGTGCTCGATCAGCAGCAGAGCCATTTTGCGGTCGAGACCTTGCAGGAATTTCGCCATTTCAGCGGACTCTCCCGATGACAGGCCGGCGGCCGGCTCATCGAGCAAAAGAATGTCGGGATCGCTCGCCAGGCCGAGTACGATTTCAAGCTGGCGCTGCTCGCCGTGCGAGAGATACCGCACTTCGGTGTCCTTCCGGTCCAGAAAGGAGGCGCGTTCCAGCAGTTCGTGCGCGCGGTCGTACACATCGCGATACGACGACAGGAACCGCCACATCACGAATTTTGAAGCGCGCCGCCCTTTGATTGCCAGCAATACATTGTCGAGCACCGTCAACCTCGGAAAAAGGCTGGTGACCTGGAACGTGCGCGCCATGCCCAGCGCCGTGCGGCGGTGACTGGGCCAGCGCGTCACATCCTCGCCGAACAGTAGCACCCGGCCCGATGACGCCGGCAGAGTGCCGGTGATGAGGTTGAACAGCGTCGTTTTGCCGGCGCCGTTCGGCCCGATGACGGCTTTACGATCTCCCGGCATGATTTTGAGCGAGACGCCGCGTACGGCGCGCAGCCCGCCGAAGGACTTTGCCAAGTCCTTCAGCTCGAGCACCGGTTGCCGGCCGTCAGTTTGCGATTCTTCTTCGCTCACACCCAGGCTCGCCCTGAAAATCGCGCCGGGATTGCGCCCGGCGCTAATCCCTACTCGCAATATTTGCAGGGCGGGAAGTCGCGGCTGTAGATCGGCTGTTGCAGGAACTTATCCTTCCCGTAGGTCCAGAACTGACCGACGTTCGGGTAGGTCTTGATCACTACGTTCCACAGCGCCGGCTTTGCATCGCCGAATAGCGTCGTTTTTTCCACTTTGCGGATGTAGACGTTCTCAACCGGATTGCGCATGTCGTCGAATGCGACGGGTCCGCGCGCCGCGTTGATCTTCAGACCCAGCATGGTCTGGATGAACTTCTCCGCGCCGGGAAACTTGCCGTCACTTTTGTTCATGGCTTCGTCGATCATCTGCGCGGTGGTGTAATTGGCCTCCGCGTAATAACCGGGTACTTGGTTGTATTTGCCGCGGAATCCTTTGACAAAGGCCTCGTTCTCCGGCGTTTGCAGCGCGGCGCTGTACATCAGCGCGGACACATCGCCGATCACCACCTCGCTGTCGAACGGCAGGCTGTAGTCGTCATAGCTGGTGCCGCCGGCCATGATCGGCAGCTTGACGCCGGCGTCACGCAACTGCTTCGGGAATTGCGGCCCCATCGGACCGACCATGAGCGAGTAGATGGCGTCGGCGTCGCTTTTGATGGTCGCGATGAACGGGCCAAAGTCCTTGTTGCCGAGCGGCGGCCATATTTTCTGAATGACTTTGCCGCCGCAGTCCTCGAATGCTTTCTGGAAGCCGCCCACGGACTCGTAACCGAAGGCGTAGTCGGCTGCGACCGCCACGACTTTCTTGTATCCCTGATCGCAAGCCCATTGGCCGAGCGGATGGTTCGGCAGCGAGCTGGTCCAGGTGGTGCGGATGAAATACGGGTACTTGCTGAGTTGCCGCTGGGTCAGATCGTCGGCCGCCGCGACCGAGGAAATGTAGAGCGTCTTCAGGTCGGTGCTAACGGGTGCCAGCGCATAGCCCTCGGAGGCGAGCACGCCGCCGATGAGCATATCGACGTGATCCTGTAACACGAGTTTCTTGGCCTTGGTGACCGCTTCGTCGGGCTTGGCTGCCGTATCTTCGATGATGAGGTTGACCTTGGCGCCACCGAGCATGCCGTTGTGGCTGTCGAGGTAGAGCTGGAAGCCATGCACCATGTCCTGCCCGGTCTGCGCCTGCATGCCGGTGATCGGCGACAGAAATCCAATATTCAGCTGCTGTTGAGCCATGGCGGGTATTGATCCGGCGGCCATGACCAAGCCGACAGCCAAACCCGCGAGACCGGCTCGCGATGCGCATTTCATCATGACTTTCACTCCCTTTTCGTTTGCGTCTTATTTTCACGACCGAACGGGCGCGAGTTCCGGCCCGTTTGATTTCGATTGCCCTGCGCGCCACTGGCGAATGCGTGCTGGAATTCCCATCAGGCCCATCGGCAGGTAGAGGATCGTCAAGACGTAGATCCCGCCGAGCACATACTGCCACCACGGCACCAGCGTGCTGAGATATTCGCGCAGGCCAAATACGATCGCGGAGCCGATGGCACCGCCGATCAGCGTCCCCGCCCCGCCCAGCACCACCATCAGCAACGCATCCACCGAGGTGGTCAGCACCACGGTTTCGGGACTGACCAGCCCGTTGGTGTACGTCCACAACACGCCGGACAAGCCGCCGACGGCGCCGGCGATGACGAAGGCGATGTATTTGTGCAGCCAGGTATTGTAACCGAGGATCTGCATCCGCAGCTCGCGCTCGCGGATGCCTTCCAGGCTGCGGCCGAACGGAGACCGCACCAGGACGTAAAGCAAAAACAGGGTGCCGGCGAAGAAGGCAAAGACAAAAAGGAAGAATGTCCGCTCGTTACTCAGATCGAGGCCGAAGCTCGGCCGGCCGCTGACATTGATGCCGTTGTCACCGCCAGTCAGGGAATTCCAGCGGTAAGCCAATCCCCAGACGCACTGGCCGAGCGCAAGCGTGATCATCAGGAAATAGACGCCGGTGGCGCGTATGGCGAAAAGACCGAAAAATGCCGCCGTTGCCGCGCCGATCAACATGCCAAGCAGCACCACCAGCCAAAAATCCCAACCGAGGCCAAAGTGGTAGCGGGTGGCGAGGATCGCCGTCAGATAGGCGCCGACACCGAAATAAGCCGCCTGGCCAAGTGACGCGAGGCCGGAAAAGCCGAGCAGGATATCCACGCTCATCGCCAGAATGGCGAATACCAGCGCGCGCGTCGCGAGCAGCACCACAAACGAGTTGGAAAACGGAATGATGACCGCAAGCGCCAGAAGGACCGCGGCGACGATGAGGATCTTTGTTGTCTGCCTCATCGCCACCCGGCTTCACTCACGTCCGAACAGGCCGGTCGGCTTGATCGCCAGGATCAGCACCATCGGCGCATAAAGCGTGAAATAGGCGAGCTCAGGAAACAGCGCCTTGCCGAAATTATCGGCGAGACCAACCAGCATCGCGCCGATGGCGGCACCGCCGAGGCTGCTCATGCCGCCGATAATGACGACCGCGAAGGCGAGCGGCAGCATTTCAAAATCAAGACCGGGATAGACGCCGAGAAAAGCGCCGCCGATGACGCCGCCGAGCGCGGCGAGAAACGCGCCAAGCGCAAAGATCAGCATGGAAATTCGGTTGGTGTCGATGCCGACGCCGCGCGCCATTTGCGCATCGTCGACGGTCGCGCGCACCGCGGCGCCGATCCGCGTCTTTTCGATGACCAGCCAGGTCGCAACCCCGATCACCAGCGCGACCACGATCATGAATATGCGGTAGAGCGGGAAATAGAGGCCGCCGATCACGACACTGTGGGTCAGCGCGCTCGGCGGATGAATTTCCATATTATTGCCGCCCCAGATATCGAGTGCGGCTTGCTGAAACAAAAAAGCGAAGCCGACGGTCAGCAACACTTGCCGCAACGGGTCGAAACCCAGCGGCCGCAGAAACACCCGCTCCATGACCAGACCGACGATCGCGATTGCGATGCCGGCGACCGGGATCGCTAGATACCAGGAATCGGTCGTCCAGATCACCGAGAGGGCGACGTAGCCGCCAAGCAAGAAATACGAGCCATGCGACAGGTTGACGATTCGCATGACGCCGAAGATCAGCGACAGCCCGCTGCCGACCAGGAACAGAAGCGCGCCATAGGACACGCCGTTGAAGGTCTGAATCAGCCAAAACCGCGCATCCACGGCTTCCGTCCCCGTCCCTGGCGCCCCACCCTTTTGTGGGAGCTTAGCCCAGGTACAGAGGCCTCGGATAGACGAAGTGCCGCAGCAACTTAAGTGTCACCGCCCAGCGGCACGCTGCTGATCAGGCGAAAGGATGCGTCAGGCGCTTCTTGTTTGACCAGCGCGATGCGGTCGATCGCAACTGCCGTTTCCATACCGCCCCGCCGAAAAGCTTCGAGCAGGACCGACAGGATCGATTTGCGGCGGCTCGCCGGAACTTTGCCGGTCAGGGTCATGTGAAACTGGTACTGCGAAAGCACGTACGGGTATCCCCAGCGGTCGAGATTGCGGATCTGCTCCTCGTTGAGCTTCAGCGCGATCGTCGGGCCCGCTCTTGCGGCTTGATCGGCGCGCGATAGGCGTCGAATATCGTCGTACACGATGCCGCCAGCGCTTCCAGTGCCGGCTCGCTGTCATGCGGCACGATGGCGAAAAAGCCGGCGAGCAGCCGCACCGCGGGGACGAAGGTGCGGACCGCATGACCCAGCCGCGCAAAGTCTTGCAGAGCCTTGATGAGCTGCTGCTCGGAGCGGGATGGCAGCAGGTGGAATGGCGCCTTCAGCGTGGCGTGGAAGCCGTAGCGGCGCGGCTCCGCGGTCAGTTCGCTCCAGTTCACGGTGCCGGCCGACGTGTCGGGGAAATCCACCGGCTCGCCGGTATAGCAATCGTAGCCCAGGATCGAACTGCCGAATCCATAGAGTTTCGACCGCGCCGGCGGCACAAAGTAGATGGCATATCGGGGCCCTGATCCACGAAAGTAATGCTGCCCGCCAAAATGGCCGGGGTGCTCCCTCACCTGCGCGCTGCGACGCTGCAATATGATGATTTGGTGACTGCTGCGTGACAGTTCGTCCCGCGCTCGACCGGCGCCGGGGACCTGTTCAGAAGGCTTGATTTTGTTAGTGTCCGGCCCCGAAAAACAGACAGGAGCGCGTCAATGGCTGAGAAAAAGGTGCCGTATCAGGTCAATGGGCGGCAGTTCGAGGGCATGATCGTCTACGACGACGGCGTGAAGGCAAAACGCCCGGCCGTCTTCATGCAGCCGGACTGGAAGGGCGTCTGCGCCGACACCGTCGGCCAGGCGCGCACCGTCGCCGGCAAGGACTACGTCGTGCTGATGGCCGACATGTTCGGTGCCGGATATGGCGACAAGCCGAAAAACCCGGATCAACTGCGGGCGGGAATGCTGGCCGTCCACAAGGACCGCCCCTTCACGATCTCCTGCGGCAAGGCCGCCCATGATGCGCTCATCGCCGAGGCGGACAAGCTCGGCTTGATCGATCCGGCCAGGAAAGTCGCAATCGGCTATTGCGCCGGCGGCGGCTACATCCTTGAGCAGGCCCGCGACGGCCTCGACTTCAAGGCGGTCGTCGTATTCCACGTGACCAATCCCAATCCCGTGGTGGCCGGCACGCCCTGCAATATCAAAGGCCGGGTCCTGGCCATCCATGGGGCGGCGGATCCGATCACGCCGAAGCCGATGATGGATGTATTCGAGAAAGAACTCACCGACGCCGAGGTCGACTGGGAAATCATGATGTTCGGCGAAGGCGTGCATTCATTCTGTGACCTCACCGCCAACACCGACGCGACGCGCTACGACGCGAAGCTCTGCCGCAAATCCTATATGCTGATGCGCGATTTCTTCACCGAAACGCTGTAACTGCCAGTCTAGATGACGTAGAGCCGCTCCGGCAGGCTGTTCGGTGAACCGTCCGGCGGCGCGTGTGCGGCAAGCACATTGCCGCAGCGCTCGATCGCGGCGATGAACCCCGGTGCAATATGACCCGCGCTCATGTGGCCGGTCAGTTCATTAATGGCGGCCTGCCATTCCGCAGCAGGTACTTTTTCCGCGATCCCCTCGTCGGCAACGATCCGGGCATAGTGTTCGGCCAGCGAAACGTAGATCAGCACGCCGCACCGGTTGGTGGTGCGGGTAATACCGCGCAGCACGAATTGCTCGATGGCGGCGCGATGCGCGCGGGCACGCTTGACTGCGCCCGGCACCAGCGCGAACCGCAGCGGCATCAGGTTGAACAGAAAGCCGGCAACGATGAAGACCGCGAGTTGCACCAGATAGATCCTCTGGACGCTCCATTGGGTCAATAAAATCATTGGCAACGGGGCAGCGAGCGCCAGAACACTTGCCCATAAAATTGGAATGTACGCATAAGCCGATGAGGCGTGGGCCAGCACGCAAACGATCTGTCCGCAGGTGCGTTTTTCCACATCGCGGATCGCCGCCGAAACTGCTTCGTGATCTTCCTTGCTCAGTTGCATCACCAGCTCCCAGATGCGCCGCCGCCACCCGACGAACCGCCGTCGCCGGAGAAACCACTATCCGAAGAACTACTGCTCGAAGACGAGTCGCTGCTGCTCCAGCTTGAAGACGAGCTCCACGACGAGCTTTTGTCCCGCACGAAGACCTTTTGACCATGCCGCGTGACGTAGTGGCCGGAAGGCCCGGACACCAGCCTGGCAATTCCGGCGATGAGCAGCCGAAGGACAAGCGCCACAGCCAGGAAGCCGAGGATCGGCAGCAATGTGTTCAAGGCGCCAGGCTCGTCGGTGCGCAGCAAAGACTGCGGTTGCGGCTGCCAGTCGGCGGTATCTCCGTTCAGCACGCTGATAATGCCGTCGACACCGCGCTCGATGCCGCCGGAAAAATCGCCGGATTTGAACCGAGGAATGATCGCGCTTGAGATGATCACCGAGGACAATGCGTCGGTCAGCGTGCCTTCCAGGCCGTAGCCGACCTCGATGCGGACCTTGCGTTCGCTCGGGGCGACAAGCAGCAGCACGCCGTTGTTCTTTTGCGCCTGGCCAAGCTTCCACGTGCGGAAAAGCTCATTGGCATAAGTCTCGATATCGCTGCCCTCCAGCGACTTCACCGTAGCGACAACGAGTTGAATGCCGGACTTTTGCTCGAGCGCCTGCGATTTCGCGGTGATATCGGCGCGGCTTTCGCTCGACATCACTCCGGCCTGATCGACCACACGGCCGCTCAGGGCCGGAAAATCGAATGCGAAAGCAAACACGCAATTGAGGCAAAGCAGCGCAAGACCGGTGAAAAACGAGACAGAAATCCGCATCACCAGCCCCCCGACGCTCCCCCGCCGCCGGAAGAACCACCTCCGCCGGAGAAACCGCCGCCGAAGCCGCCGCCAAAACCACCCCCTCCGCCGCCCCAGCTCGAACCGCCATAGGGGATGAGCGGGCCGACGCCGCGTCTCGTCATGCCGCCGCCGGGACCGCTCGAGTTGCGGGTGAGATACCAGAAGATGAAAATAATCAGCAGGAAGAACAGGAAAGGAAAGATCTGATTGAAGTCGGCGGCGGGATCGTCTTGCCGGACATTGATCTTTGGCTGCCAGTCCGCGGTGTCGCCACTCAGGATGCTGATAATCCCGTCAACACCGCGCTCGATCCCGCCGGAAAAGTCTCCGGCCTTGAAGCGCGGAATGATCGCGGTTGAAATAACAACCGACGACAAGGCATCAGTCAGCGTTCCTTCGAGCCCGTAACCGACCTCGATGCGGACCTTGTGCTCGTTTGGCGCAACCAGCAGCAATACGCCGTTGTTCTTTTGCGCCTGCCCAAGCTTCCAGGTGCGGAACAACTGATTGGCGTAAGTCTCGATATCGCCGCCCTCAAGCGACTTCACCGTGGCGACGACCAGTTGGATGCCGGACTTGTCCTCGAGGTCCTTCAGCTTCGTTTCGATCCTGGTCTTGCTGTCGGCCGAAATGATGCCGGCCTGATCGACCACGCGGCCGGTCAGCTGTGGAAAATCGAGCGCGAACGCCGCCGTGACGAGGCAGAAAACCAGCGCAGCGCCACGGACCAGTCTGGTCATTGTCTACGTCAGAACTTCGTCTGCGTCAGAATTTCACCTGCGGCGGCTTCTGCGCATCATCATTAGCCGTGAATTCCGCCATCGGCTTTTCGCCGGAGAACAGGGTTTTGGCCCACAGGACGGTCGGGAATGTCCGGAGCGAAAGATTATAAGCGCGGACCGCTTCGATGTAATCGCGCCGCGCTACCGCAATGCGGTTCTCGGTACCCTCGAGCTGCGATTGCAGCGCGAGGAAGTTCGCGTTCGATTTCAGATCCGGATAGTTCTCGGTCACGGCCAGCAGACGGCCGAGAACGCCGGTCAACTGGTTCTGCGCATCCTGAAACGCCTTGAGTTTGTCTGGATCGGTCAGGTCCGAGGCATCGAGTTTGATTTGCGTCGCCTTGGCGCGCGCTTCGACAACCGCGGTAAGAACGTTTTTCTCCTGGGCGGCATAGCCCTGAACGGTCGATACAAGATTAGGGATCAGGTCGGCGCGGCGCTGATACTGGTTCTGAACGTCCGCCCAGCGCGCTTTGGCCTGCTCCTGAAGCGTCGGGATCGTGTTGTAGCCGCAGGCCGACAGCGCCAGGCCCAGCGCCACGACGCCCAGCACGACGCGAATTCGGGATACGAGGTTGGTCATTTTCGCCCTCCATCGTGCCACGTGCCCGCGGCGATGACTTTAACCCTCGACTAACTCGGTACCGGCGATTTCGATACCGAATCCGGACAAGCCCACATAAGTCGTACGGCGCGACGATGTCAGCAGCCGGATCGAACGAACGCCGAGCTCCCTGAGAATCTGCGCGCCCAGGCCGACCTCACGCCATTGCCGCGTACGCGCCTCGTCGGAGGCGGTATCGTTTTTGGGAATCGAAACGATGGGTACGCCGGCAGTGCCGTCACGCAGCAGGACCATCACCCCCCTGCCCTCGGCCTTGAATTTTGCCAGTGCCTGGTGGATCGGCTTGGCGCCGCCGAACACGTCGGAAATGATGTTGGCGCGATGCAGGCGGGTAAGCACGTTCCTGCCGTCGCCGATTTGGCCGTACACGAAAGCCATGTGATAGACCGGATCGAACGGCGTGAGAAAAGCGTAACCGGTCAAGGTGCCGATCTCGGATTCGACCGGAAACTCACCGGCGCGTTCGATGAGCTTGTCGCGCGCCTGACGATAGGCGATCAGTTCGGCAATCGAGACACGCAGCAATTTGTGACGCTCGGCAAATACCGCCAGATCAGGCCCCCGCATCACCGTGCCATCGTCGTTCATCAGTTCGGCAAGCACCCCGACCGGCGGTACGCCGGCGAGGCGACAGAAATCCACGCAAGCCTCGGTATGGCCGGACCGCATCAACACGCCGCCCTCTTTCGCCACCAGCGGAAAGACGTGGCCGGGCCGGACGAAGTCGGCTGCTCCGCTATTGCCGTTGGCGAGCCCACGCACGGTATTGTTGCGCTCCTCGGCGGATATTCCGGTAGTCAAACCGTGCCGGACGTCCACCGACACCGTGAACGCGGTGCCGAGCGGCGCGTCGTTACGCGCCACCATCGGGTCGAGGTGCAGGCGGCGAGCTTCTTCAGGCGCCAGCGGCGCGCAAACAATGCCCGATGTATTGCGAATGATGAACGCCATCTTCTCCGGCGTGCACAGGCTCGCAGCGACGAACAGATCGCCTTCGTTCTCACGGTCGTCGTCGTCAGCGACAATAATGATTTCGCCGCGCGCAAAAGCGGCGACGGCGTTTTGGATGCGTTGATGAGCGTCTTCCATACTCTGCTTTCGTCAGCGCCCCGGCGCTGAAAACGGCCAAGCCGGAGTGTCACCGACCTGACCGCGCTGGCGTAGATAATGATCCGCAACGATGCACGCCACCATCGCCTCACCGATCGGCACGGCACGGATGCCGACGCACGGGTCATGGCGGCCCTTGGTGGAGATTTCGTCCTCGCGGCCGTAACGATCGACGGTGCGGCGCGGATTGAGGATCGACGATGTCGGTTTGACCGCAAAGCGCGCAACCACCGGCTGTCCGGTCGAGATGCCGCCGAGGATGCCGCCGGCATGGTTGGACAGGAACAACGGCTTGCCGTCGTTCCCCATGCGCATCTCGTCGCCATTTTCCTCGCCGGACAATTCCGCCGCAGCGAAGCCCGCACCGATCTCGACACCCTTGACCGCATTGATGCTCATCAGCGCGGCAGCAAGATCGCCGTCGAGCTTGCCGTAGATCGGCGCGCCCAGACCCGGCGGCACGCCTTCGGCGACGATTTCAATCACTGCACCGATAGACGAGCCTTCCTTGCGCACGCCATCGAGATAGTCTTCGTAGAATTTTGCCGCTTTGGCGTCGGGGCAGAAGAATGCGTTGCGTTCGACTTCGGCCCAGTCCCATTTGGCGCGGTCAATCTTGTGCGGCCCCATCTGCACCAGCGCGCCGCGCACCTGAAGGCCTGGCACGATCTTGCGGGCGATCGCACCGGCGGCAACGCGGGTCGCGGTCTCGCGCGCCGACTGCCGGCCGCCACCACGGTAATCGCGAAGGCCGTATTTGACATCATAGGTATAGTCGGCGTGGCCCGGCCGGTACTTGTCCTTGATGTCGGTATAGTCGCGCGAACGCTGATCGACATTGTCGATGACAAGCGCGATCGGCGTGCCGGTCGTCACCTGCTTGCCGCTCGCTTCATCGATGAACACCCCGGATAGGATACGGACCGTATCGGGTTCCTGCCGCTGCGTGGTGAAACGCGACTGACCGGGCCGGCGGCGGTCGAGATACGGCTGGATGTCGGCTTCAGTCAGGGGAATACGCGGCGGACAGCCGTCAACCACGCAGCCGATCGCCGGCCCGTGGCTCTCACCGAAGGTCGTCACCCGAAATAAATGCCCGAACGTATTGAACGACATGGCAAACGACGTAGCCCGCGTGTGGTATCGGGTCAAATGCAGTGCAAAAAGGCAGCAATGTTAGCAACCGCGGCAGGACGGCGCCGACGTGTTCGCGGCTGCGAGACGGTGCCGAAAAATTGGCCAGATATACACGCAAAATTTCCTGCCGTTCATTGCACGTTCATCTGGCTGAATAACGATTAATGGCAACCTGAATATCCGTTAAGCCTCGGAAAAATCAGGGAAATTTTCGATTTTTCGATTGCGGTAAAAACCGCGCTGTGGCATTATCGTAAGCGGTAAGGGGACGATGGCCCGAGGGGGACCGCCCGCGACGCTTGAACTCAGCCTTGCCGTTGGTTCAACACGCATCAAGGAAGCAGACAATGGCCGCGAAGAAGAAGAAAGCGAAGAAGAAGTCGAAGTAAATGACGTCTGCGCGAGCCTCGTAGTGGGGCAGCGCCGTCAGCTTCGGATTTTGCGAGGCGCCTTACGAGGCAGCTTCGTCAGGCGGCCGGACCAAGGTTCGGCCGCTTTCGTTTTGGCTAATTGCCATCACTGGATCTGGAGTCCAATCTCCCTCCGCCGAGTCGGTACACGCGCCAGCAAGAACGCGATGATCGGCCGCCATGGAAAGACTGGTGAGGGAGCATCGGATGGCGGACGAAATAATAGCTCCGCCGGAGCAGACCCCCGCTGGCGACCACGGCGAATATGCGCGACTGCTTCGGCGCGTTGACCTTTTTACCGGACTGGATCGCGTCGCCCTCGCCAAACTCGCTGCACATCTGCAACCGCAATCCTTTCAACCGAATGCGGTCATCGTTCGGCAGGGCGATATCGGCGACGCGTTTTATCTGGTCGCCCGCGGATCTGTAGGCGTCTACGCGGTCGACAATGCCGGTGACGAGCGCCTGTTGAAACTCCTGCATGTCGGCGAGCCATTTGGTGAAATGGCGCTGCTCAACGACATTCCGCGCACCGCTACCGTCAAAGCGGAGAGCGCGTGCGAAGTGCTGCGGCTCGCCCGCGTTGCCTTTATCGATCTGGTGAAAGAGCAGCCGAGCGTCGCGCTTTCGATCGCGGCAACGCTGAGCCGGCGTCTGGCCGGAATGCTCAATCAATCCGAAGCCGATGCGACCACGGTGACGGCGCCGCCTCTCGATCCGGCCAAGGCTGCCGCCAACGCCGCGATCGCGGTGCGCCCGCGCTGGCGGCCCGGCCGCGTTACGATGGCGCTGGCCGCGGCCGCCGCCGTTTTCCTGGCCGGCTGGATTTCACCGCCACCGCGTGGCCTGTCGGAAACGGCATGGCACGGACTGGTCATCCTGCTAACAATCCTGCCGCCGCTCTTGCTCGATGCCGTGCTCGAAGGCGTGCTGGGGTTGATGCTGGCCTGCGGCTGGGCGCTGTTCCATGTCACCAGCGCCACGGTCGCCCTTTCGGGCTTTGCCAGCACCAGTTGGGTTCTGGTCGTCTCGGTGCTCATTATCGGCGCCGCGATCACCCAAACCGGGGTGCTTTATCGCCTGGCGCTTGAGACCATCACCCATATGCGCGGCGGCTTCGTCGGCGAGGCGACGGCGCTGGCCTGCGCCGGGCAACTGCTCGGTCCCGCGGTGCCGAATGCCACCAGCCGCATCATCATCATCGCGCCGATGCTGCGCGAACTGGTCGACGCGCTGGGCTACGCGCCGAAATCCAAGGCGGCGACCGGGTTGGCGATGGCCGTCCTCATCGGCTTCGGCCAAATGGCGGCAACGACGCTCACCAGCGGGACGACGTCGGTGTTGGTTGCGGCGGTGCTGCCGGAAGCGGTGCGTGGCGACATCAACTGGATCACCTGGACGCTCTATGGCGCGCCGTTCAACCTCATCATGTTTGTTGGCCTGATCGCGACCATTCTCTGGTTTTACCGGCCCGGCCCAGGCGCGCGGCAGCCGTCCAACGAGCGGGCCAAATTGCTGGCGCTGCAGCGAGCGCTGCTCGGACCGATGTCGCGCCAGGAAAAACTCTCGATCTGGATCGGCGTCGGCTTGCTGGCGGGCTTCATCACCCAGCCGCTCCATCACATCGATCCCGGCTGGGTCGCCGCCATCGCCGTGGGCGTTCTGGCGGCAACGCAAGTCGTGACCGTGAACACGCTGCGGGCGGTGAATTGGAATTTTGCACTGCTGTTCGGCAGCCTGATCAGCCTGGCGACAGTCTTCAGCAGCACCGGCCTCGATCGCTGGGTTGCGCAAGATGTTGCGGCCGCGATGGGGAACCTCGCTACTTCGCGCGTCGCCTTCGTTGTGGCGTTGTCGCTGTTCTGCTTTGCCGTCAGTTTCGTGGTGCGCTGGCAAGCCGCCGCCCCGCTGATCACCATTGCGCTGGCGCCGGTCGCGAGTAACGCCGGCATTCACCCGTACATCGTCGGCTTGATCGCGGTCGTCGCCTGCAACGGCTTCTTCCTGCCGTATCAAAGCACCACCTACCTGGCGCTCAACGGCGGAACCGGAGGACAATTGTTCACGCGTGCACAGGCTTTCCCAGCGGCAATCGCTTTCGCCGTCTGGGCGCTGATCGCCGCTGCCGCGAGCGTGCCGGCATGGCGGATGATGGGGTTGATGTGAGTTCCGCCGGATAATCGCGGTTCAAGCGGCCGGACTGCAATCCGGCCGCTGCCATGACGAACCGCGAACGAACGGCGGCCGGAACTATTTTGTCCCGACGGCCACGATCATTTCGCACGGCCCTTCGAAGCCATTCTTGCCTTCGAACTGCTGCAACGACTGCTCGATCTCCTGCCAGGCCGCATCCTTCCCGGCCTGGTCGAGCGCGGCCAGCATTTGATGCAGCGCGCCGAACGATCCTTTTTCGAAACGAACACATTCCGCCGCCGACGGCAGCTCCACGGGCGCCGACACCGTGCAACTGCGCACGTCATCAAACCCGGCCTTGCGCAGTTCTGCTTCCAGCACTCCCGGACCGCCGAGGCTGAACGGCCCAGGCTGGCCGGGCAACGGCGGCGGCAGGCTGGCCCGGCGGCGGATGATCGATACCGGGATGGAGAAAAACTTGTTGTTCTCCGGTGTACTGTACACGATAGCGGCGATCCGGCCGCCCGGCTTGAGCGCAGACCACATCGCGGCCAGGGCCTGCTGCTGATCCGGGAAATAGATCAGACCGACGCGGGAAATCACCGCGTCAAATGTGCCTTCGGGCACATTGAGCAGTTCGCCGTCCATCACAGCGGTTTCGATATTGCGATAGCCGGCGCGCCGCGCGTTCGACGCTGCAAATTCGAGAATCGCGGGCGAAATGTCGGTGGCCAGGACGTGGCCGGTACTGCCGACACGCTCGGCCGCTTGCAAAGTCTGGTCGCCTGCTCCTGCCGCAACGTCGAGCACCCGGCCGCCCGGCGCAATTGCTGCCATATCGAGCATGATCTCGGTTGACGGTCCAAGCCAGGCACGGAGCAGCGGACCCCAGTCATTCCAGGCTTTTGCGGCCGATTGCCATTGCTGCCGCGTGGTTTCCTTGTATTTGGCCGGATCGAACGTGGCCGACGCGGATTTTTCATCGCGCGGTACCGCGGTTGTAGAAGCTGGCATTGGAGACCTCCTCGAACGCGCCGTGGCGGCGCCTTATCGCCTCCGAGGATGCCGCAAGATCGGCGGCCCGGCTTTTTCGCAGTCTTTTCGTCTCCTTACCGGACCCTTGATTTTTGCGGGCCATAAGGGTCGCATAAGCTCGCCGGCAAGATGTCGACCCGTGGCGACGGAGGGCGACTTTGCTTTATTGCTTTGGGGACTACGCGCTCGACACCGGACGACGCGAATTGCGGCGTGGCGACACTTTGCTGCAAGTAGCGCCTCAGGTTTTCGACCTGCTCGAATATCTAATCCGCAATCGCGAGCATGTCGTTGCCAAGAACGATCTGCTCGCCACGATCTGGAGCGGCCGCGCGGTTTCGGACGCCGCACTCAGCACGCGCATCAATGCGGCCCGGACGGCGGTCGGCGACAACGGCGAGACCCAGCGCTTCATTCGCACCTTGCCACGCAAAGGCTTCCGCTTCATCGGCACGGTCCGCGAAGAAATAGACCTGCCGTCCTCCAGCGGCGTTTCTCCCCAACGTTACGATGCCGCCGGTCACGAGGGACCGGCGTACGGTCAAGCCGTGCGGCAGGAAATCAATTATTGCCGTGCGCCCGATGGCGTGCGCCTCGCTCTCGCGAGAGTCGGGCATGGTCCCCGCCTGCTGAAGGCGGCAAACTACCTCAACCACCTGGAATATGACTGGGAATGCCCGGTCACGCGGCATTTGCTGCACGGGCTGGCGCGCCACTTCACGCTCGTGCGCTACGACGCGCGCGGCAATGGGCTTTCGGACTGGGACGCGCCGAATGTCTCTTTCGAGACCTGGATTTCGGACCTCGAAACGGTCGCCGACGCGGTGGGCTGGAAACGATTTCCGCTGATTGGAATGTCGCAAGGCTGCGCCATTTCGATCGCTTATGCGGTCAAGCATCCGGAACGTGTTTCCCATCTCATTCTTTACGGCAGCTTCGCGCGCGGCCGCCTCGTCCGCGCCACCAGCGATGAGCAGCGCGAAAAGATCAAGGCGATGGAAACGCTGGTACGCCTCGGTTGGGGCGAAGAAAACGCCGCCTTCCGGCAGATGTTCACCTCCCAATTCGTTCCGGGCGGGACCAAAGAGCAAATCGACTGGTTCAATGAATTGCAGCGCCGGTCGGCATCGCCGGAGTGCGCCGCGCGCTACTTCAACACGACAAATCTGATCGATGTACGCGCGCTTCTCCCCAAAGTCCGGGTGCCCACACTGGTGATGCATCTGCGCGACGACGCCGTGCATAACTTTGAATTTGGCCGGGAGGTCGCGGCCGGAATTCCCGGGGCGCGTTTTGTACCGCTTCCGGGCCGCAACCATATGCCGCTAGAGCAGGATCCCGCCTCGCCGCGCATCCTGGAAGAGATCAGGCTGTTTCTTGGCACCTGAAGCTGCGCATACGATCACGCGTAACGCGTCATCGTGCCATTGGCGAACAGGTAAACCACACCCTGAGCCACCTCGGCATGGGTGGCGCTCTCGTCGGGCATGATGTGAAAATTCGCCATCAACACGCGGGCCACGCCGCCGTGCGCGACAACGACGGTATCGCGCGTGACTGACGCGTACCAGTCGGCAACGCGTCTTCCGACATCGCGATAGGACTCGCCGCCGGGCGGCGCAAAATCCCATTTCTCGCGGTCGCGCCGCTCCAGCACGCCCGGTTCGTGCGCCTCGACCTCCGGCAGCGTGAGTCCTTCCCACGCGCCATAAGAAATCTCCATCAATCTGTCGTCGGTCTTATAGGCCACCGGATCAAGACCCAGCGTCCCGCGTACAATTTCCATGGTTTCGCGCGCGCGATTCAGCGGGCTCGATACATAGGGGAAATCGGACGCGTGCAGCCGGTCGCGCGCGAACAGATCGCGAAGCAGTTCGCCGCTCGCCACGGCCTGCTGCCTGCCGCGCGCGTTGAGGCTGGTTTGGTATTGGCCCTGCAGCCGCTGCGCAACGTTGAAGTCGGTTTCGCCGTGGCGCATGAAATAGAGCACCGGCACCGACGAATTATTCCTCTTTGCCGACGGCGATGTCCGGTGCGTCGGGATGCTTCATGCCGACGACATGATAGCCGGCGTCGACGTGATGCACCTCGCCGGTGACGCCGCGCGACATGTCCGAGAGCAGGTAGGCGCCCGCCTCACCCACTTCCTCGATGGTGACGCTGCGCCGCAACGGCGCATTGTGCTCGTTCCATTTCAGGATGTAGCGAAAATCGCCGATACCCGACGCGGCAAGTGTCTTGATCGGGCCCGACGAGATGGCGTTGACGCGGATGCCCTTCACGCCGAGATCGGCGGCCAGGTATCGCACCGACGCTTCGAGCGCGGACTTGGCGACGCCCATCACGTTGTAATGGGGCATCCATTTTTCGGACCCGTAATAGGTCAGCGTCAGCATCGAGCCGCCATTCGGCATCATCTTCTCGGCGCGCTGCGCAATCGCCGTGAAGGAATAGCAGCTGATCAGCATGGTCTTGGTGAAATTGTCGGCGGTGGTGTCGACGTAACGGCCGTCGAGTTGAGCCTTGTCGGAGAACGCAATGGCATGGACCAGGAAATCGATTCCGCCCCAGGCGGATTTGACCGCCGCGAATACCGCGTCGATGGTCGCCGGATCGGTCACGTCGCAATCGCCGACCACGATGCCGCCGACGTCCTGGGCGAGCGGCTCGACGCGCTTCTTCAGTGCGTCGCCCTGGTAAGTAAACGCCAGTTCCGCGCCGTGCCCATGGCAAGCTTTGGCGATGCCCCAGGCAAGCGAACGGTGGTTCGCGACCCCCATGATCAGGCCGCGCTTGCCACGCATGATGCCCGAATTTTCCGGCATTAACTGACCCCGTTCGGCCCACTTCTCCCTGAAGGTCACCTATGGCATAGGCCCGTAGCAACCAGCAAGCGCAGGGGCCCAAAGTGCCGCAGCGCCGCTGGATCGGAATAGTCGACAGCCAGTGGTGTTTTTTGTCTGAGGTCTCCGGCATCGGATCAGGAGCGGATGGTTGAGTGAATTCCAGCGCATGGTCGAGGCGGCCATCCCGGCATTGCGGCGTTACGCGCGTGCGCTGACCCGCGACACCGACACTGCCGACGACATCGTGCAGGACACGCTGGTCCGGGCGTTGCGCTCCGAGCATTTGTTTCACGGCGGAGACGTCCGCGCCTGGCTGTACACGATCCTGACCAACCTCAACCGCAACCGGCTGCGTTCGATTTCAAGGCGGCCGACGCTGACGCCGATCAAGGACAGCGACGCCGCCTTGACCGGGCCGGATACCGGTAGCCGCGACATCGCCCGGGCGCTCGACGATCTGGCCGAGGAACAACGGGTGGCGCTGCTCCTGGTCGTGCTTGAGGGCCTGACGTATCGCGAAGTTGCGGAAGTACAGGGCGTACCAATCGGAACGGTGATGTCGCGGCTCGCCCGCGCGCGCCTGCAGATCAAAGCCCATCTCAACGGCGAGCGCCCCGCGCTGCGCCGTGTGAAATAAAGAAAGCAAAGAAAAATGATTGATCATTTCAATATCAGCGAAGATGAACTCCACGCCTATGTCGACGGCGAGCTTCCGGCCGAACGGCGCGGCGCCGTCGAGGCATGGCTCGCAACCCATCCCGAGGATGCGGCCAACGTCGCTGCGTGGCGCAAGCAGGCCGACCTCATTCAGGCACGTTATGGCGCAGTCGTTGAGGAGCCGATTCCGCAGCGTCTCGACATCGGGCGCATGGCGCGCCGCCGCCGCAACCGGTGGATCGCGGCGGCGACGGCCGCAGCCCTTGTGACCTTTATCGCCGGCGGGTTCGTCGGCTGGAAAGTTCGTGCCGTTGAATCCCCCTCGCCGTCGGACCTCAGCCGTTTCACGGCGGACGCCCTCGAAGCGTATCGGCTCTACGTGGTCGAGGTTCGCCATCCGGTCGAAGTGCCGGGCGACCAGCGGCCGCACCTTGTGGAATGGCTGTCAAAGCGGCTCGGTTCGCCGCTGCTCGCGCCGCAGCTCGAGACCATAGGGCTGAAGCTCGTCGGCGGGCGGCTACTGCCCGGCCCGACCGGCGCCACTGCGTTCTTCATGTATGAAAACGCGTCCGGCGAGCGCTTCACGCTCTACTGCGGACATACCGATAATCAGGAGACCGCGCTGCGCTACACCGGGGGCGAAAAGAACGCCGCCTATTACTGGGTCGACCAGAACGTGGCTTATGTGCTGAGCGGTCCCGCGGAACGGGACAACCTGCGCCAGATCGCCCAGGCCGCCTACGATCAAATAGACGCGCGGTCTCAACAACGCGGCGGGTGAACGCGGGTTTGCTCCAACACGTGTCGATCGAGCAGGCTCACATGCCCTTGCGCGGATCGTAGGGCTTGTCGCCCTGCCACTTCTTCATCAGCGCTTCGAATTCCGCGTCACCCTTTTCCGGCAGCACGATGCGCACGGTGACGAGCAGATCGCCCCGGCCGGCTTTGGCCGGAAAGCCCTTGCCCTTGAGCCGGAACGTTCGCCCGCTTGATGTCCAGGGCGGGATGGTAATCTCGACCGGCTTGTCGAGTGTCGGTACCCGCACCTTGGCGCCAAGAGCAGCTTCGTAGAGCGTAACGGGAAGCTCGAGCCTGACGTCGGTCACGTCGAGCGTGAAGACCGGATGCGGCGCGATGTTGACGGTGATCAGCAGATCGCCGGCGCCTGCCTTGCCGGCCATGCCCTGACCCTTCAGCCGGATGTGCTGGCCGTTCATGATCCCGACCGGGATTTTCACGTCGACATCTTTGCCATTCGGCAAATGCAGCCGTTGTGTTGCGCCATTCGCGGCATCCAGCAGCGACACCGACATTTCTGCCTGAACATCGGCGCCAACGCCGAAATCTTCCGGCTCGAAGGTCGAGCGCGCGCCGGCGCGGCCGCCGCCAAACGCCTCCCGCAGGATGTCTTCAAAACCGCCAAAGCCACCCCCGGCGTTGCCTCCGCCACCAGCGCGGCCGCGGCGCGTCGCGCGGGTAAAACCTTCGGGTCCGAAGCTGAAACTTTCAAAATTCGGATCCTGATTGAAACCGGCGCCGGGACCCGCGCCGCCGCCGAATCCCTGAAAGCGGGGCTTGCCCTCGGCGTCGATCTCGCCGCGATCGAAGGCTTTGCGCTTATCTTCGTCGCCAAGCAGTTCGTTGGCGGCATTCAACTCCGCGAAGCGCGTCGCCGCCTTCGGATCATTCTTGTTGGCGTCAGGATGCAGCTTCTTGGCGAGCCGCCGATAGGCGCTCTTGATGTCGGCCGCACTCGCTTTGCGGTCGAGGCCCAAGACTTGGTAGGGATCACGCATCCCCAATCGACTCCGCTTATTTTCGGGCCGGCCCCGCCGCCCACCAAAGGCTTAATGTGGGACGGAAGCCGCCATCACGCAACGTGACGGCGAATTGGTACGCCAACCGGGCGATGATAAACTGTCAGCCTTGCTTGAACGGCTTCAGGCTTTTGACTTCCCAGCCGCCCTGGCCGGTGCGGCAGGCCGCCCCTTCCAGCCAGTCCTCGGAACCGCCGTGGACATAGCTCGCCAGAAAGCCGCGGCATGACTGGCCGCCCTCGATATAGGCCGTCGCGAGCGGGGTGATGTTACCGCTGGCGCCGGTGGCCGGGTTCTGCCACGGCACGCTGGCTTCCCTGCCGTTGCGCGCCAGTGCGTCGGGTACCGCTGCCCGGGCATAGGCGAGATCGACCTCAGACGGCCTCGCGGCATCCGCGGAGCGCAGACTATGGCTGGCCGGGTGGCCGATCGAGCCGGTCTGGTTGCCGTCGGCTTCGTCCTGGGACAACAGGGAATGCAGCTGGAAGGAACAGCCGCCAGCAGCAAGGCCGCACAGCAGCGCCGCAATGCCCGGAAAACAGCGCCGCCGCTGACATAGGCGCGACGCTCTGGTTCCACTATATAAAGGCCGGCTACTCACTTCCGGCACGCAACGCGAACACGTGGAATACCCCTCGGAATGTCCGACGCTGCCTCCATAGAACACCCGGCGTGGTTAATAGGCGGTGACTTCACCGAAGCCGACGAGCCGGTGCGGCTTTTTGCGGCGTGGTTTGCCGAGGCGAAGCGCTCCGAACCGGTCAACCCCGACGCCATGGCGCTCGCGACCGTCGGGCCGGACGGGATGCCCAACGCGCGCATGGTGCTGCTGAAGGGTTTCGATGAGCGCGGCTTCGTGTTTTACACCAACGTCGACAGCATCAAGGGCCATGAGCTTGCCGCGGCACCGAAGGCCGCGCTGACGTTTTACTGGAAGTCGTTGCAGCGGCAGGTGCGCGCGCGCGGCACGGTGGAACCCGTTACCAAGGAAGAGGCTGACGCTTATTTCGCGACCCGGTCGCGCATGGCGCAAATCGGCGCGTGGTCGAGCAAGCAGTCTTCGCCGCTGGAAAGCCGGCTGGCGTTCGAGAAGGCAATTGCGCTCAATACCGCGAAATTCGGTGTGGGGACCGTGCCGCGGCCGCCATTCTGGTCCGGTTATCGCATCGTACCGCAGGAGATCGAATTCTGGCAGGAGCGGCTGTACCGCCTGCACGATCGCATCGCCTTCACACGAGAGAGTCCGCAGGTTCCGTGGACCAAGACGCGGCTATATCCGTGAGATTAAAATAACCGTCATGGCAACCACCACCAACCAGCCGCGCCGAACGCTTTTGCTGACCGGGGCAAGCCGCGGCATCGGCCACGCGACGGTGAAGCGTTTCTCGGCCGCCGGCTGGCGCGTCATCACCTGCTCGCGGCATCCGTTTCCGGAAAACTGCCCCTGGGAAGCCGGCCCCGAAGACCACATCCAGGTTGACCTGTCGGACCCGGAAAATACCGAGGAAGCGATCGCCGAGACCAAACGCCGCCTGCACGGCGAACTGCATGCGCTTGTCAACAATGCGGCGATCTCGCCAAAGGCCGCCGGCGGCAAGCGGCTCGGCTCGATCGAGACCTCGCGCGACGACTGGCATCACATCTTCCAGGTGAATTTTTTCGCCCCGATCATGCTGGCGCGCGGTCTGCTGGACGAGCTCAGCGCCGCGAAGGGCTCCGTCGTCAACGTCACTTCAATCGCCGGCTCCCGCGTGCATCCCTTCGCCGGCACCGCCTATTCGACGTCAAAAGCGGCGCTCGCCGCTCTGACCCGCGAGATGGCCGCCGACTTCGGCTCGCGCGGCGTGCGCGTCAATGCCATCGCGCCGGGCGAGATCGACACCGCCATGCTTTCGCCCGGGACGGAGAAGATTGTCGAGAACATCCCGATGCACCGACTTGGCACGCCCGACGAGGTCGCCAAGATCATCTATGTGCTGTGTACGGACACAGCGTCCTACGTCAACGGCGCCGAGATCCATATCAACGGCGGCCAGCACGTCTAGACATTTGCGGCGCCGCGTAAGGCGCCGCCGGTTCACAGGAGCAGGACATGATCCGCAAAGCGAAAGCCGTATGGCACGGCACCGGCAAAGCCGGAACCGGCGCACTCACGTCGGATTCCGGTGTGCTTTCGAACGCGCCTTATTCGTTCAAGACCCGTTTTGAAAACGAAAAGGGCACCAATCCGGAAGAGCTGATCGCCGCGGCGCACGCCGGCTGTTTCACCATGGCGCTTGCCTTTCAGCTCCAGGCGGCAGGTTTTACGCCGACGGAACTCAACACCGAAGCCGCGATAACCCTCGAACCGGAGGGTCAAGGCTTTCGCATCAGCCGCTCGGCGCTGACGCTACGCGCCAGCGTGCCGAATATCGACGCCGCGAAATTCGCCGAACTTGCCGGCAATGCCGAAAAGGGCTGCCCGGTTTCGAAAGTCCTCAAGGCCGAGATCACGCTCGACGCCAAGCTGGTCTGATCGCTAGATCACGCGGCTGTCGAGGATGCGGTCGCTGGCGGCGATCCGCGCCGATCCGTTCCTTGCGAGTTCGGCGCGGGCCCTGGCGAGGTCGGCCGGTGTACGGACGGATTGTTCGTCCAGCATCCACTGGTACGAAAAACTGTAGACAAAGGCCGCGCGCGCGTACCGCATCTGCGAATAGCGCATCAGCCGCGTTTCGAGCGGCGCGTCGTCGGCGAGCACTTCACGCGCCAGCACATAGCCGTCTTCGGCTGCCATCGCCGCGCCTTGCGTCAGATGCGGCGGCGACGTGTGCGCGGCATCGCCGCCGATGACGACACGGCCTTTGAACCACGGCCACGGCAGCAGGACCGGCTCGATCGGGCTATAGACGATGTCGGACTCCGCGGTGAGCGAAGCCGCGGTCTTCGCGACGTAACTGCCGTACTGCGCGAGGCGTTCGCGGAACAGATCCGGATAGTCCTCGCGCTTGAACACCGCGTCGGGCGCTTCAGGGCGGATGTGGAACACGTACATCAGGTCGTTGCTCAGCGGCATGCCGCCGGTCTTGCTGCCGATACCTTGCAGGAATTCCATGCCGCGCACGTCGGCTGGCCGCGGCACCTGCACCCGCCAGGCGCCATAACCGGAAGGCCGCGGCACAAATGCCGTTCCGCAAAGGTGAAGCCGTGTCGCCGAGCGGATGCCGTCAAAGCCGGCGAGCAAATCGAAGGAATCGACGCGGCCGTCGGAAAAGGTCACGGTGACGCGGTCGCGATCATCGCTTATTTCATTCACCGACAAGCCGGTGCGCATATCCACGCCGGCACGCACAGCGGCGCCGAGCAGAATCTCGTGCAATCGCAAACGTGAGAGCGCGCAAAAGGCCGGGATCCGGTCGTCACCGAGCAAGAACTTGTGTTCGACGATCAGTTCGCGATTTTGATCGAAGATGAACATCCGGTCGTAGCTGAACCCACTCGCCAGAAGCTCCGGAAGGACGCCAAGGGCATCATAGACGCGAAGCGCATTGGCGGGTTGGCCGAGCCCGACACCGGGGACGTCGAAGGCCGGGCGGCGCTCGATGAGCAAGACCTCAACGCCGCGCCGCGCGAATGCGGCCGCAGCCGTCAGCCCGCCGACCCCACCTCCGACCACCAGCACACGCCGAATTTTGCTCATTACGCCGCGCGGTTTGACAGACAATCCGACAGTAGCGAGTATCAAAATCCTCCGCAAAGGATGCCGTCATGCAGATCAAGATCCGCCGCGCATTCACGGTCGTGGAGGAACGCCGCGAGGAAGCCGGGCGCCTGTCTAATCTGCCGTTGCGCCGCGTCGCCGCGGTTGCGGTCGTGGAGAACCCCTATGCCGGCCGCTACGTCGAGGACCTCAAACCGATGGTCGACGGCAGCGTTGCCCTTGGCAAAGAACTCGGCGCCCTCGCGCTGTCGGCGTTCGGCAGCCACGAGGTGCAAAGCTACGGTAAAGGCGGCATCGTCGGCGTCAACGGCGAGCAGGAACATGCCAATGCGCTGCTGACCACCGCATTTGCCAATCCAATCCGCGACCTGCTCGGCGGCGGCGACGCCTGGATTTCATCATTCACGAAAAAAGGCGGGCCGGGCACGCCGATCGACATTCCGATGAACCACAAGGACGACGTTTACGTGCGCTCGCACTACGACGGCATGTCGCTGGTGCTGCCGGACGCGCCGATGCCGGACGAAATCGCCGTGATCTTCTGTCTGGCAAACCGCGGCCGGCTGAACGCCCGTGTCGGCGGCCTCACCCACGAAGACGTTGCCGCGCGCAAGGCCGCGAAGCGATCCTGATTCATGAAAGTTGCGATCTTCAATATCGCGAAAATCCTGTCGGGCGATATCGCAGCGCCCGTCGCCGCCGGCGACACCATCGTCGCCGACGACGGCAAGATCATCTCGATCGGATCCGGCAATGCGCCGGATTGCGACGTGGCTATCGACGCCGGCGGCATGATGGCGATGCCGGGCCTGATCGATTCCCACGTGCACATCACTTTCGGCGATTACACGCCGCGGCAAAAGACCGTCGGTTTTCTTGAAAGCTACATCCACGGCGGCGTCACGACCTGCATCAGCGCTTCCGAAGTCCACGTGCCGGGACGGCCGCGCGATCCTGCCGGCGTCAAGGCGCTGGCGATCGCCGCGCGAAAATCGTTTGAACACTATCGCCCGGGCGGCATGCGCGTTCATGCGGGTTCGATCATTCTTGAACCGGACCTGACCGATGCCGACTTTGCAGAGGCTGCCCGCGAAGGCGTCTGGCTGGCCAAGGCGGGCTTCGGCGCTTTTGCCACGCCTTACGATTACGCACCCTACGTCGCGATGGCGCGGCGCCACGGCATGGTGACCATGGTGCACACCGGCGGTTCGTCGATCCCGGGGTCAGCGGGGATCTGGGCCGATCACGTGCTCAAGATGCAGCCGGACGTGTCCTATCACGTCAATGGCGGACCGATCGCGATGCCGGATGCGGATTTCCCGCGCCTGGTCAATGAGAGCGGTATCGCGATGCAGGTTTGCACCGCGGGCAACCTGCGCACCGCGCTACTCGTCGCGCGATTGCTGCGCGATGCCGGGCAGCAGGAGCGGCTTCTGATCGCGACCGACACGCCGACCGGCACCGGTGTCATGCCGCTCGGCATGCTCTACACCATGAGCCATCTTGCGGCGCTGGCGGACGTGCCGCCCGAGATCACCGTGGCCATGGCGACCGGAAACAATGCCGAGGTCTATCGGCTCAACAGCGGCGTGCTGGCGCCCGGCCGCGACGCCGACATTGCGCTGGTCGATGCCTGCCTCGGCGGATCGCAGGGCGATGCGCTGTCGGCGCTGCGGAACGGCGACATCATGGGCGTCGGCGCCGTCATCACCAACGGCGTGCCGCGCTTTGTCGGGCGCAGCCGCAATACGCCCGAGACCACGCGGAAAGCGCGCGTCGCCCAGTCCCGCGTGCCGCAGACCTTCTCCGGCGAGGCGCACTAGCTCACTGTTTAGCGATACAGGAAATCGACCATCGCGGTTTCGGCCAGCACCGCTTCCGGGATGCTATGACGCGCCGAGCGCGAGCGCTCTTCCGCCGTCTGCGTTGCCTGCAAATAGGCGCCGAGGTGCCGCGCCCGCTCGATGATCCGATCGCCGACCGGAAGCCGCTCCGCCGCAAACTGACGTAACCCCGCTGCGATATCGTCCACATCGAGCGCCTTCGCGAGCGAAGCCGCGTCGTCGGCAGCCTTCGACACTCCGGCGCCGACATGCGGACGCGCCACGAAGGCCGCATCGCCGATAATCGCAACACGGCCGAAGGCAAGCTGCGGACTCGCCAGATCGTAGATCGGCTGCAGCAGCGGCTCGTCGATCAACCGCACGATCGCGCGGAACTGCGGCGCCAGCAATCGCTCCGCGGCGGCGCGCATCGCGGCGATCGGTTCCTTGCGGATCAGCGGGGGTGGAATCGAGACCGAATGGGTGACGCCGGCATCGTCGGTCAACAGCCGGGGAAGTTCGGTCGCCTCGTCGGCCGGGCGATACCAGATGACGTTGTAACGGCGATGTCCGGCGCGCAACCCGTCGTCAGACCCGGTGACCGGATAGCCGAGACATTGCTCGCCGGGCGGCAGGCAAAACGTCATCTGCTCGAACTGCTCGCGGTGAATGTCCGGCGGAATGGCGCTTTCGGCCAGCAAGCCGCGCCAGGCCACATAGCCAGCATACAGCGGCCCGATGTCCGGCAGACACTGCTGGCGCACCGTCGAGCGCAAACCGTCAGCGCCAATCAGCACATCGGCCTCGAGCGACCGGCCATCGCTCATGTGAGCGACGACCTGCGCCGCGCTTTGCTCAAAAGCCGTCAACCCGATGCCGCGGTGGTGGTGCGCGGGCGGAAACGCATCGCGCAACAAACGGTAGGCGCGCTCCCACGAGGTGAAAATCTGCCGGCATTCGCTTGCGGCAACCACATGGCCCGACTGGTCGAAGATTTTGCGCTTCGACATCGCGAGGCCAAGGTCGCGGGTGTCGAGGCCGATCCGGTCCAGATGCGCGATCAATTCCGGCTGCGCCACGATACCTGCGCCGCGGCCGGTGAGTTCGCTGCCCACGCGTTCGAAAATATCGACGGTCCAGCCGCGCCGGCGGAGCATGATGCCCGCCAAAAGCCCGCTCATCGAGCCGCCGATAACCAAAGCGCGGCGTTGCGTCGCCATGGCGAAATCCCGCTATTTCCCAAGCCGGAAAGGTTTTCTATATTGTCACAATAACATCCGGAGGAACGCTATGGCCTTGAGCATGCTGGAAAAGTCAACCGACCGCGCCGACAGGTCGGCATGGCCGGCCGCGATCTTGGCCGAGTTCGAGCGGGAAAAACAGAATAACAACGGTTGCGTCGGCTCCACGCTGCTTTCGGAGAACGAAAAGGTCCGGGTCTGGATCATCCGCCTGGCCCCCGGCGAGCGGATCGGCTTCCACCGCCATGTGCTCGACTACTTCTGGACCTCGGTGTCCGGCGGGCGCGGCCGTCAACACCTGATGGACGGCACAACGGTCGAATACAGCTATGGCCCGGGCGAAACCCGGCACGAAACCTACGGCCTCGGCGAATACAAGGTGCACGACCTGGAAAACCTCGGCGACAAGGAGATGGTCTTCATGACCATCGAATTCCTTAACAGCGCCAATAAGCCGCTCGTCATTCCGGATCGCGTTCGCGCCGCCGCGTAGTACGGTCTTCCGGGGTCCCTCCCCGCCTGCGGGCCGGGGACCTGATAGCCAAGGCAGGGCGCTTCTTGCGCACTCACGTGGGGATGAGTGGCTGGGGAAAATGTTTTCGTTTGATCTTCTCATCAACGCGATCGTGTCCGGCATTCTGATCGGCGGCTTCTATGCCGCCGTCACCTCGGGTGTTTCGCTGTCATTCGGCATTCTCGACATCGTCAACATCGCGCACCCGGCCTTCATCATCCTCGGCTCCTACGTCGCCTATATCGTCAACGCCAGTTTCGGCATTGATCCGATCCTGGCCGCCATCATCATGACCCCGGCGTTCTACGTGCTCGGCGCCGGCATCTATCAGGTCTACTACGTCGCATTCGAGAAGCGCGGGCAGGAATCGCTGCGCGGACTGGCGTTCTTCTTCGGACTTCTGTTCATCACGGAAGTCACGCTGGTTCTCTATTTCGGCGTCGATTACCGTTACGTCGAAGCGCCCTATATCGGCCCGACCTGGCACTTCGGCATGATCGACATACCGCTGCGGATCATGGTGCCGTGCGTGGTGTCACTCCTGCTGATTGCGGCCCTGCAACTGATACTGACGCGCACCTTTATCGGCCGTGCCATCATGGCCGTGGCGCAGGATCCCTTTGCCTTGCGGCTGATGGCGATCGACCCGACGCGCATCAAGCGCGTCGCCTTCGGCCTGTCCATTGCGACCGCGTCGCTCGCCGGCGCCTTCCTGATCATCATCCAGCCGGTCGAGCCGTCGGTCGGCCGGCAATATATCGGCCGCGTCTTTGCGATCTGCGTTCTGGGCGGCATGAACAGCCTGCCCGGCACCGTCATTGCCGCGATGCTGATCGGCATCGTCGAAAGTCTCACTGCCACTTTCTATGGCCCGTCCTGGGCGCCGGCCGTATCGTTCGGCTTCCTGTTGCTGACGCTGGCGGTACGGCCAGCCGGCCTGCTGGGACGGTGAACGTGCGCACCCCGGTATTTTTCATCATCTGCCTGATCGTCGCCGCTCTGGTCTTCGGTGCAGCGGTCGAAATCGGCAACGACTACATCTTTTTCGCCGGCTACGTCGTCCTGCAATACATCGTGCTGTCGACCGCCTGGAACATCCTCGGCGGCTATTGCGGCTACGTGAATTTCGGAACGGCCGCGTTCTTTGCGCTCGGCGCCTACTCGTCGGTCGCGATCTACAAACTGGTCACCGAGAACGACTTCTTCCGGATGCCGATGCCGGTGCTGATCCTGATCGCCGGCGCGGTGGCCGGCGTCGTCGGCTTCGGCATGGGCTATCTGACGCTGCGGCTGCGCGGCGCCTTCTTTGCGATCGCGACGCTGGCCCTTGCCGTCGTGCTGCAAACCCTGGTGGTGAACTGGGATTTTGTCGGCGGCTCACGCGGCGCCTATATCCTGCGCCCCGAGTCGGTGCCGATTATCGGGTCCTATATCAAATATCTGTTCCTGATCATGCTGCTGCTTGCAGTGATTGCGATCACCGTTGCGCGGCTGATCGAGCACTCCCGCCTTGGCTACGGCTTTGCTACCATTCGCGACGACGAACTGGCCGCAGAAGCGGCCGGCGTCCCAACGCTGAAATTGAAACTGATCGCCACGACGATTTCCGGCGCCTTGATGGGAATGGCCGGAGCGCCGTTTCCCTACTACATCGGCTACCTGCAGCCCAACTCCACGTTCGGTCTCGATTATGCGGTCAACTCGATTGCCATGCCGCTGATCGGCGGCACGACAAGCTGGGTCGGCCCCTTGATCGGGGCCATTCTGCTGGGGTCGTTGCAACAGATCGCCACAGTAACCATCTCATCGGCCGTCAATCTTCTCGTCGTTGGCGTCATCCTGGTCGCCTTCGTCATTCTGGCACCGAATGGCATCGTCGGACTTGTCCGGCATTACTGGCAGCATAAACCGGACGAGATTGTCGGCCGCCGCAAAGTCGAACCCGATGTCCAGGGAACCGTGCCATGAGCAGCGCCATGAGCAACACGGAACCGGCTGCGGCAACCCATCTCCTGGAGATCGACAACCTCGGCAAGCGTTTCGGCGGCTTTGTCGCGCTGGAAGACATTTCGCTTTCCGTTGCGAAGGGCGAACGGCTCGGCCTGATCGGCCCGAACGGCTCCGGCAAAAGCACGCTGGTCAACTGCATTTGCGGCACGCTGCAAAACGAACAGGGTTCGGTCCGCTTCGACGGCCGCGTCGTAGACGGTACCGCCGCGTATCAGCGCACGCGGCTTGGGCTGGCGCGAAGCTTTCAGTTGCCGCGGCCTTTCATCAGCATGAACCTGATCGACAATATCCGTATCCCCCTGCTCTACACGGTCGCGGCGCGGGGCACGCGGAATTCCGCGGCCGATATCGACACGCGCTGCGCCGATTTGCTGCGTCAGGTCGGCCTTGACGCCAAAGCGCGGGGAATGCCGAAGGACCTGACCCAGGTCGAAATGCGCAAGCTCGAGCTCGCCCGCGCCATGGCCTCCGAGCCGAAACTGCTCATTGCCGATGAAGCGATGGCGGGACTGACCCACTCGGAAATCGAGGACATTCTCGCGCTCCTGGTAAAGCTGAACGAACAGGGCGTCACGATCATCCTGATCGAGCACATCATGCGGGCCGTCATGAGTTTCTCGCGGCGCATTGTCGTGCTGGTTTCGGGAAAAAAGATCGCCGACGGGTTGCCCGATGAAGTGATGCACAATCCGGAAGTCGAGAGGGCCTATCTTGGCCAGTAGCCTGACCCTAACCGGCATTCACGCCGCCTACGGCGCGGTGCGTGTCATCGAAGACGTGTCGATCAGGGTCGATGCCGGTGAAACCGTGACGCTGCTGGGCACCAACGGCAACGGCAAATCGACGCTGATGAAATGCATCATGGGAATCGTGCGGCCGAGCACGGGCTCCATTGTCGCGGAAATCGACGGCATCCATCACGACCTGATCGGCCGCACCACCGAAGAGATCGTCGATCTTGGCATTGCGCTGGTGCCCGAAGGGCGGCGGCTGTTTCCGAAACTGACGGTGGAGGAAAACCTTCTGCTCGGCGCTTTCCGTCCCACCGCCCGCCGCGCGCTCAAGCAAAACCTCGCCGTCTGCTTTGAAACATTCCCGCGGCTTGCCGAGCGCCGCGGCCAGCTTGCCGGCAGCATGAGCGGCGGCGAGCAGCAGATGCTCGCGCTCGGCCGCGCGTTGATGCTGGCGCCAAAAATCCTGCTGGTCGATGAGCCGTCGGTCGGGCTGGCACCGATCCTGGTGAGCCGCACCATCGACGCTATCGCCGAGATGAAGCAGCGCTACCAGCTCACCGTGCTGATGGCGGAGCAGAACTTCACCCAGGCGATCCGTGTCGCCACCCGCGGCTACGTCATCGTCCATGGCAAGATCGCCTTCGAAGGCCGCTCGGCCGAAGAGCTCAATAACAACGATCTGATCAAGAAATTTTATTTGGGCCTGTAGGCGGCCCGATGCGCCGACGCCCGCGCTACTGTACCGGAAAATCGAAATAGCTCTCCGGAAACGGCTCGCCGCGCAGCGTGAAATGCCACCATTCCTTGTCGTAGCCGCGGAAGCCATGACGGCGCATCGCTGCGGCCAGCAGCATGCGATTGGCGTGCTGTTCCGCGGTGATGGAAGCGTCCGCGGTCCATGACTTCGGACTGAAGAAGTCGAACGGCGTCCCCATGTCGAGCTCGTGGCCGCCGTCACCGGCCAGCGTCAGATCGATGGTCGATCCGCGGGAATGCCCAGAGTGCGAGGCGATATAGCCGTCGCGAAACAGCGTCCGCTTGTCGACATTCGGGTAGAATTCCGCCTTGGCGGCGGTATCGCCGATGTCACGCGCCCAGCGCACGAAATTCGCCACCGCCCGGGTCGGCCGGTAGCAATCGAACACCTTGATATGCAAGCCGCGGGAACTCACGTCCCGCGCCACATCGGCCAGCGCGGCAGCAGCCTCGCGTGTCAGCAGGCAGCGCGGCGCTTCATAACCGTCGATCGGCCGCCCGGTGAAATTGTGCGACCCGGCATAGCGGATGTCGGCCAGCAAACCCGGCACGGCCGACGCCGCGTCGACGAACGTGGCTGGACGCTCCTCCGCCAACGCGGCGCACGCGGGAAGGCACAGCAAAGCTGCCAGGAACGCCGCGAGGAAAGCTCTCAGCATTGGATCAGGTTATTGCGGCGGGCACGCTGAAATCCACTGCCCTTCCAGCATGTTCTGCGAATCGACCATCTGCATCCCCGCCATCTGCGCTCTGGTGTGGACGTTTCCGGTGTAGTGATGCTGGGCGTCGAAGTTGAACTCGCCGCTGAGGTCCATATCGAGCTGACCTTTGCACACCAGGTGCCAGGTCAGCTTTCCGTCCTTGAGGCTGCGATCGATCGGGGCACAGACCGAATTGATCGTGCCCGCGACCGGCGAAAACGTCGTCGCGAGGTCGCCGGTCTGCTCCGAGGTCAGGCACTTCAGGCTTTCATGAGGCGGCCCAATGACTCCCCCGGTCTCGGTCCGGGTAATGACCTTCCACAAACCGGCCTCGATATCGTCGGCAAGTGCGGCGGTAGACGCAAAAACGGCCGTAGCGAACACGGCGATACGGAAAGTCCTGGACAATCGGTCCTCCTGAATTGCCGCCGGGCGCGGCGTTAACCCCCCAGTAACCATATACCCGGCACATTTTGCCGGGGAGGCGTACCCGTTTCCACCCACTCTTAAGGGAAAGCTTTGGAAGCGAGCGCCGCACACATCATCCATGCCGGTGGCCCATCAGCTGCCGCGCATAGCTTTGAACCGCACGACCGACGGAAGCGATCGACCGGCATGACCGACGCAACATCGGCGCAGGGCGCAGACACCGCATTGTCGCGGCTGGTGGACCTCGGCACCATGCTGAAGCGCAGCGACATCGGGCTCGCTGTCGGCATGATGGCGATCCTCGTCATCCTGATCCTGCCGCTGCCGGCGGTGCTGCTCGATTTCTCGCTCGCCATCTCGATCACGTTCTCGGTGCTGATCCTGATGACGTCGCTGTTCATCCAGACGCCGCTCGAATTCTCCGCCTTCCCGACCGTGCTGCTGATTGCGACCATGCTGCGGCTGGCCCTCAACCTCGCCTCGACCCGGCTGATTCTGTCCCGCGGCCACGAGGGCTCCGCCGCCGCCGGCCACGTCATCGAGGCGTTCGGCAACTTCGTGATGGGCGGCAACTTCGTCATCGGGATCATCGTGTTCACGATCCTGGTGATCGTCAACTTCGTCGTCATCACCAAGGGCTCCGGACGAATCGCCGAAGTCGCGGCACGCTTCCATTTGGACGCCATGCCCGGAAAGCAGATGGCGATCGACGCCGATATGTCCGCGGGCCTGATCGACGAGAAGGAAGCCCGGCGACGGCGCAAGGCGCTGGAGGACGAATCCGGGTTCTTCGGCGCCATGGACGGCGCCTCGAAATTCGTTCGCGGCGACGCCATCGCCGGCCTGCTGGTCGTGATGATCAACGTCATCGGCGGCATGGTCATCGGTATCATCCAGCAGGGCCTGTCCTTTTCCGAAGCCGCGCGTGCCTACACCCTGCTGACGGTCGGCGACGGCCTGGTGACGCAAATCCCGGCCTTGATCGTCTCGATGGCGGCGGGCCTGCTGGTGTCGAAAGCCGGCGTTACCGGCGCTGCGGACAAAGCGCTGCTCGGCCAGCTGTCCGGCTATCCCAAGGCGCTCGCCATGTCGTCTGCCGTCATGCTGGTAATGGCGCTGCTGCCCGGGATCCCGATGATCCCGTTCATGATCCTCGGCGGCGGCGTGGGAAGCCTCGCCTACGTCATCGATCGCCGTAACAAGGCCGCCGTCACGGCCGCGGAGCAAAAGACCGAAACCGCCAAGACCGCCGCCCCCGCAGAAGAACCGGTCACGGCGTCGCTCAAAATCGACGATCTCAAGATCGAACTCGGCTATGCGCTCCTGCCGCTGGTCAATGCGCCGGATGGCTCCGACCGCCTCACCGAACAAATCAAGGCGCTGCGCCGTTCGCTGGCAATCGAGATGGGCTTCGTGATGCCCGCGGTGCGCATCCTCGACAACGTGCAACTCGACGCCAACGGCTACATCATCAAGATCAAGGAAGTCGAAGCCGGCACCGGTAAGGTGTGGCACGGCCAGTACATGGTCATGGATCCGGCCGGCAATCAGGTCACGCTGCCCGGCATCCATACCACCGAGCCGACCTTCGGCCTGCCGGCGACCTGGATCGATGCCGCACTGAAAGAGGAGGCTTCGGTCAAGGGCTATACCGTCGTCGACGCGGCGACAGTGCTGGCCACGCACCTGACCGAACTGATCAAGGGCAACATGTCGGAACTGTTGTCTTATGGCGAAGTGCAGAAACTGATCAAGGAACTGCCGAAGGAACAGGGCGAATTGATCAAGGACATCGTGCCGTCCTTGATCACGATCTCCGGCATTCAGCGCGTGTTGCAGATCCTGCTTGCCGAACGCGTTTCGATCCGCGATCTCGCCACGATCCTCGAAGGCATCGCCGACGGCCTCGGTTCGACGCGCAATCCCGCGATGCTGGCCGAGCACGTGCGGGTGCGGCTGGCCCGCCAGCTCTGTGCCCAGTACATGACCCCCGCCGGCCACCTGCCGATCATCGCGCTGACGGCGAAATGGGAGCAGGCCTTTGCCGAGTCGATCGTCGGACAGGGCGACGACCGCAATCTCGCCATGCAGCCGTCGCGGCTCACCGAATTCATCAATACGGTGCGCGAAAAGTTCGAACATGCGGCGCAGGAAGGCGAAGCGCCGGTGCTGGTCACATCACCGGGCATCCGGCCGTTCGTGCGCGGCATCATCGAGCGCTTCCGCGCCCAGACCAGCGTGCTGGCGCAGTCGGAAATTCACCCGCGGGTGCGGCTCAAGACGGTGGGAAGCATCTAGCTTCGGCGAAACCGCCGCGCTCAAGGCGCGACCGATAGCCCCTTGACGTGATGCTTCTCGATCAGCTGCGCCACCAGGCCTGAGCGCTTCGCCTCCTCGACGAATTCGCTCAGATATTTGGCGCCGGCGGCATTCGGCTTCGCCGTGCCGATCGCCTGCTGCACCGTCATGAAGTTGCCCGCCAGGATCTTGCTGCCCGGCAGTTTCTCGACTTCGGTCAGCAATTGTGGGCGCAGCGCCGCAAAGGCCTCAAGCTTCTCCTTGACGAACTGGTCGAACGGGCCTTCCGCGGAATCCGAACGCAGCACAGTGGCCTGCTTGATATTGCGCTCGAGCCAAAGATCGTAGGCGGCGCCGCGCCGGACCGTGATCCGCACGCCGGGACGATCGACTTCGGCGATGCTGGAAATCTTCGAGCCCGGCGGCACCAGATACGTTGCCTCGATCTCGCAATAGGCGTTCGTGAAAGTGATCTTCTCCGCCCGTTGCGGCTCGGCACCGATCAGGCCGATGTCCCAGGTGTTGGTACCGGCGGCGTCGGCGAGCTTCGAAGGCCGCTCAAACGGCACGTATTTGACGGGTACCCCGAGCCGCCGTGCGATCTCGGCTGCCATGTCGGGCGCAACGCCCTGCGGGTCGCCGGCCGCCGTTTTGCCGGTGACCAAAAGGAAATTGCTCATGTTAATTCCGGTACGCAGCACGCCGGTCGGCGCGAGTTCCTTTACGACTTGGCTCGCCACTTGGCTCACGATCCACCCTCCATTTGCGGCCCCTGCGGCGCAGCGCGCCTGAGCCGGGCGCCCGCCGAGGAACCAAAAAACCGATCAACCGTTATCACGCGTCTTCACCGTTCGGTGAAGGCCCATTTTGCCGGTAAATCCGCGTACCTAGTTAATTGATCCATGTGAACTTTTAGACCCGGTCGTCCCGACTAACGGGGAGAAAACTGGGAGGTCGCAATGAACCATTCGATGTACAGCGCCGACCGTGGAACCCATTTGAAAATCGTGGTTCTCGGCCTGGTTTGCGCCACTGTGGTCGCGGTCGTCGGCATTTTTGCCCATGTCAGCGACCTTGATCTTGGGACGGCAGCTTTGGTCAAGGCCGGCCAGCCGACCGCCATGACCAGCAGCCAGACGTCGACCGTCCGCTAACCCGCCGAATTATCTGTTTTGCTCTGACTCTCAGTGCCCGGCCTAGCGCCGGGCACACGCGTTAGGTGCGCGGTGTTGCCGGGACCGAATCGACGATATTGCCGGTGAACAGAATCGGACCGGTCGGGGCCCCGCTCGTCGAACCACCCGCAGGCTCCAGCGAAATCGCGTAGCTCGCGGAACGCAATGTCGGCAGGTCGACGCTGCCCGGAATGGTCCGCTGCGTAAATTCGTCCTGGCCGACCAGCCCCAGCGATTTCGGCGCCGGCGCTCCCTTCGCAACCAGCCAGAGCTCGTAGCTGCGGCCTTGTTCGGGCTTGGCGGAGACGCGTCGCACCACCAGCGTCCGGCTTTGCGGATCGACCGTGAGCAGGAACGCCGGCGAGGTCGGATCCTGTTGCAGCACCGCGACGAGACGCGCAGCCAGTTGCCCTGGCGCCTGAGCCGTTTGTCGCTCACCGGCACGGCCACGCAGCGGCATCAGGCCCGGATAGAATTGCGCGGCAACGACGTAGATTGCCAGCAAGGCCGCGATCGCCTGCATTGCGATCGCCACGCTGCGCCATTTTTTCACCCGGCGGGTCAACTGCACAACGTCCGCGCTGCCCTCGTCGCCGACGGAAGATGCCACGTCGGCCTGCGGTAAATCAGCCGGCGGTTCGTCAAGCGCTTTTGCAAGCGAAGCCGCGATCGATTCCGGAAGCTTGCCGGCGGCGGGCAGTTCCGAAACAAACTCGGCAGCAGGCTCGTCCCCGATCACAGGCAGCGGCGCTTCATCGGTGATGAATGATCGCCCTTCACCCGGCGCACCGAGTGCAGCAAGCGTCGACGAAGTCGTGTCCGGCGGCGCCACATCGCCGATCTCCGCACTGATTTTTTCCCATACCGCCGGCGGCGGCTCGACCGCCTCGACCATGACGTTCAGTTCGCCAAGACGGCGCTCCCAAACGCGCACCGAATCAGCAAATCCCGGGTCGATGTCACGGAGCGCTTCGGCATGTTCGCGTTCGTCGCTGGAAAGCGTGCCGAGCACGTATTCGGCGGCAAGGGCGTCCTGGGCTTCGTCGTACATCACGTAACTGGTCCTGTTTTCACTTGAGCCGTTACTTCCCCATACACTCACGGATTTCGAGCAGGCTGCGGCGCAACCATGTCTTGATCGTGTTCACCGGGATGTCGAGCTTGGCGGCAAGCTGCTCGCGGCTCCAGCCGCTGTAATAGGCCAGCAGCACGATGCGCTGTTTTTCCGGATCGAGCTTGCCGAGGCATGACAACAGACGCTTGAGCTCCTCGGTCATTTCGCGACGGGCGAGCGGCGCCGGCGTATCGGCTGCAACGTTCTGGGCGTCCGGCTCCTCCTCGATCGAGACTTCGCTGCGCTTGCGGACGATGTCGATGGCACGGTTGCGCGCGATCGCCACCATCCAGGTGATCGGGCTCGCCAAGGCAGGGTCGAACGTGTCCGCCATCTTCCAGACCTTGAGGTACGTCTCCTGCATGACCTCTTCGGCCAATTCGGGTCTGCCCAAGATACGCAGAAGCACCCCGTAAAGTTTCGCGCGGGTTGCGCCGTAAAGCCGCTCAAAGGCGGCTTTGTCGCGCTTTGCGACTGCTCCAAGCAGCCAGACGAGTTCCGCCTGCATCAACATGAGTGCCCTTGGCCCCCCGGACCGCCCATCCGCGGAAGCCATGTCCCCTAAGAAGTTGACCTTAGCCGATTATCGCCGCTGAGCCGCCCACTCGTCGAGAGCGAAACGCAGGGTGTCGGGCCCCGCCAGGGGGCTTTCAAGCGCACCCCATAAACAATCATGCCCGGCTGGCGGCCGGGCATGATCAAATCCTGCTGCGATTAGGCGGATATTTCAGGCCGGCGCAACGCCACGCATGCGCATCAGGGCGATACCGTCGAGCTCGGCCTGTTCGGCGTCATTCTCGGCTTCCCGCTCGCGCATCTGATCGCGTTCGTCCAGAAGCTCGACCTTCTTGAGCTCTTCGAACGCCTCCGCCAGCGCCAGCTTGGCGTCCTCGAGCTGGGTGCGCAGCTCGTCGGAGGAGCGCTTGAGGTTCTCGCGGCGTGCGATCGCGGCCTTGGCATAGGTCGGATAGGCGAAATGCCCGGGGTCGTGAATACCGGCGCGATCCTGCTCGACCTTGATCTCGCGTTCGAGATCACCCGCCATGCGCTCGAACTCGGCGATCATGGTTTCGATCTGCGCCACTTTGCGCCGCTTTTCGTCGACCTGAAATTTCTTCAGGCGAATAAGCGTCTCTCGGGACTTCATCGACTGGTACTCCCCCGAAGTCACTGGCTAAGGACACCGCCCTGCCCTGAGCGCGGTGTCCCAATTCACCCCGATTGTGGCGCTATATCGTTAGCTTTCGGTTTCCGAACCGGCCAGAATTTCGTCAAGACGGCGGTAACCATCCGCCAGGCTGGTGGCGTCGTCCTTGCCCTGGGCCAGGTATTCCTCAAGCGGCTTATGGAGCCGGATGGCCTCGTCCACCTCGGCGCTGGTGCCGGCCCGATAGGCCCCCAGCCGGATTAGCTCCTCCATGTCGCCATAGGTGGCCATGACCTGGCGCGCGCGCGTTATCGCCGGCAGATAGGCCGGATCGGCCGCGCGCGGCATGGTCCGCGACACCGATTTGAGCACGTTGATCGCCGGATACCGGCCGCGCTCGGCGATAGCCCGCTCCATGATGATATGACCGTCGAGAATGCCGCGGACCGCGTCCGCGATCGGTTCGTTGTAGTCGTCGCCATCGACCAGCACCGTGAAAATGCCGGTAATCGTCCCCTGCTCGGTACCAGGCCCGGCCCGCTCGAGGAGCCGGGGCAATTCCGTAAATACCGTCGGCGTATAGCCTTTGGCCGTCGGCGGCTCGCCTGCCGACAGGCCAATCTCGCGCTGCGCCATGGCAAAACGCGTTACTGAATCCATCAGCACCAGCACGTCCTTGCCTTCGTCGCGGAAATATTCGGCAACGGCGAGGGTCACATAGGCGGCCTGCCGGCGCATCAGCGCCGGCTCGTCGGAGGTCGAAACCACCACCACCGAGCGGGCCAGGCCGACGTCGCCGAGATCGTCCTGGAGGAATTCCTGCACCTCGCGGCCGCGTTCGCCGATCAATCCGATCACCGTGACGTCGGCGGCGACATTGCGCGCCAGCATCGAGAGCAGCACCGATTTACCCACGCCGGAACCGGAGAAAATGCCCATGCGCTGGCCGCGGCAGCAGGTCAGGAACGTATTGAGAGCCCGCACGCCCAGATCGAGTGGCGCGCCGACCCGCTGCCGGGCATGAGCCGGTGGCGGCGTATTGCGGAAAGTGCAAGGCGACGGGCCGAGCAGCAGCGGCCCCTTGCCATCGATCGGCTCGCCAAAGGCATTGACGACGCGGCCAAGCCACCCGACTGACGGCCGTACCGAGCCAGCCACCGAGGTTACCAGCGCCCGGCAGCCCCGGCGCACCCCCTCAAGGGGCGCGAACGGCATCAGCAGGGCGTTGGTGCCGGTAAAGCCGACGACTTCACAGGGAATGGGCTTGGCCTGGGTCTCGACGATGACCCGGGCGCCCACCGACATGGTATGGAGCGGGCCTGCCACTTCGACCATCAGGCCACGCACGCCAACGACACGGCCATAGATCTCGATACCGTCGAGTTCGTTGATCTGTTCGGCCAGTGCTTTCATGGCTTCGTATTTGGCTTGGATTTTGGCTCAGCTTTTGGCCCGGCCTTCATCGGCGGCCATCCTGCCGCCTTAAGACCGCAGAAATGGTTACTCCAGGTACCCCGGTCTTAACGGTGTATTTACCCGGGCCGTTAATCATCCGGTTATCGTCCTTGAGGTTCAAGGTGCCCGCCGAGCCAGTGTGGCGAAGCGAGTCGCCTGAGTCGGTTAGAGCCGAAACTTAATTTGATACATGAGCGACTACGTGGGTAAAAAACCTCTGTTACGCAACATCTTATGGCGATTCGGACGAATTTGCCCAGAGAATGCTTGCGTACAGGAATCAGGTTTTGTTAACCATCGAATTGTTAGTGTCTCGAATCAGTTTGTCTCAGGGCGTTTTCCAGGGGCTGCCGCCGATGCGGCGTGCCGACCTTAAGCCTTCGCGGCGAGGAAGGGGACTGGCATGCGCGTTCTACTCATTGAAGACGATAGCGCTACCGCGCAATCGATCGAGTTGATGCTCAAGTCCGAGAGCTTCAACGTCTACACGACCGATCTCGGCGAAGAAGGGATCGATCTCGGCAAAATCTATGACTACGACATCATTCTCCTCGACCTGAACCTCCCGGATATGTCGGGCTTCGAAGTCCTGCGCTCGCTGCGCGTTTCGAAGGTGAAGACGCCGATCCTGATCCTGTCGGGGCTGGCGGGCATCGAGGACAAGGTCAGAGGGCTTGGTTTCGGCGCCGATGACTACATGACCAAGCCGTTCCACAAGGACGAGCTGGTCGCGCGGATCCACGCCATCGTGCGACGGTCCAAGGGTCATGCGCAGTCGGTCATCAACACCGGCGATCTCTGCGTCAATCTCGACACCAAGACCGTCGAGGTCAGCAGCGCCCGCGTGCACCTGACCGGCAAGGAGTACCAGATGCTGGAACTCCTCAGCCTGCGCAAAGGCACCACGCTGACCAAGGAAATGTTCCTCAATCACCTCTATGGCGGCATGGACGAGCCGGAGCTGAAGATCATCGACGTCTTCATCTGCAAGCTCCGCAAGAAGCTCGCCAATGCCTCGAGCGGCAAGAACTACATCGAAACGGTTTGGGGCCGCGGCTACGTGCTGCGCGAGCCGAGCGAAGAAGAGGCGAAAATCCCCGCCTAAACCCTTCCGGGACCGAGACTGCAAAACCCCGGCCGCAAGGCCGGGGTTTTTGTTTGTCTCATCGCCCGCCGTTGATCGCGACCAGGCGCGGCGGCTGTTTCGGCCGCGGCGGCGGAATCACGCTCGGCGATTTCATATTGGGCACGTAGAGACCGCGCTTGTCCGGCACGACCTTGAAGCTGTCGGTCAGGCCGACCACCGTCTCGGCGGAACCGAGCACCAGATAGCCGTCGCCGGCGATCGAGCGCGCCAGACGATTGAGCACGCCGATCTTGGTTTCGGTGTCGAAATAGATCAGCACGTTGCGGCAGAAGATCAGGTCGAATCTGCCCAGCCTTGAGAAATCCGACAGCAGGTTGAGCTGCTGGTATTTGACCATGGCGCGGATATCCGGCGCGAGCTGCCAGAGCTCGCCGACCTGGGTAAAATGTTTGATCAAGAGCTGGATCGGCAGGCCGCGCTGTACCTCGAATTGGCTGTAGAGGCCCTGCCGGGCTTTTTCCAGGACGTCATTGCCGAGATCGGTCGCCAGAAGCTCGATGCGCCAGCCCGCGATCTTTGGCTCCAGTTCCTTCAGGCACATCGCCAGTGAATATGGTTCCTGGCCTGTCGACGCGGCGGCGCACCAGATCCGGATGGTCCGCAGGTTCTTCCGCGCCTCGACAAGCGCCGGCATCACCGTCTGCCGAAAATGATCGAACGGTATCTTGTCACGGAAGAAGAACGACTCATGGGTCATCATCGCTTCGACCACAGCGGTCATCAGCGCGTCGGCGTTGCCGAGCATCAGCGCCCGCACAAGATCGCCCAGACTGGCAAATCCGGCGGACCGCGCCACGGGCAACAGCCGGCTTTCGACCAGATATTGCTTGTCCGCAGCCAGCACGAGACCGGAGCGGTCTTTCAGGCATCTTCGGAGATAATCGTAATCGAGCGGCGTCATAGGCGCGCCCCCGAAAACAGCCGGATGATCTTTGGTCCGATGTCGTCGAGGCCGAGTACAGCCGAGCACAAGCCGGCCTGCGTCACCGAGCGCGGCATGCCCCAAACGACGCTAGAGGCTTCATCCTGGGCGATGACGCTGCCGCCGGCCGCGACAATATCGCCTGCGCCTTTGGTCCCGTCGCTCCCCATGCCGGTGAGAACGACCGCAAGCGCGCTGGCGCCCCAGACCTGGGCGGCGGTCGAGAACAGCGGATCAACCGACGGGCGGCAAAAATTGATCGGGGCGTCGTCGCCGATCACGATCCGGATACCGTCGCGGTCGCGGGCAACCCGCATGTGTTTGCCGCCCGGGGCCACATAAATGCCTCCGGCGAGGACCGGTTCGCCATCCTCGGCTTCGTGCGCGCCGCGGCCGCCGATGCGCGACAAATGCTCGGCCAATACCGTCGTGAACGTCGGCGGCATGTGCTGGGTGATCAACAGCGGCGCCCGGTCGATCGCCGCCGGCAGCTTTTCAATCAACACCGAGAGCGCCTGCGGACCGCCGGTCGAAGAACCGACCAGCAGCACGCGCGGAATTGCCGATGAAAACGGCCGCAGCGTGTAGCCGTGCGCCTCGGGCTTGTTGAGTGCGTTGTCGCGCGGCGGGACGACGGTGGCCGGCCGGCGGCCGGTCTCGCGGGATCCGGGCACCAAGGCCGGCGCGCTGTGGCGGGGGAGCCAGCGCCGGCGGCGGCCGAGGATGCGAATCTTGTCGATCAGCTCGCGGCGGAATTCGGGAGAGGTCGTCGCTTCCCGCGTCGTCACGGGTTTCGGAATGTAATCGGCGGCTCCCAGCGACAGCGCCCGCAAGCTGACTTCGGCGCCACGGCGCGTCACGGTCGACGCCATGATGACGACGAGGTCGCGTTTCTTCTTCAGCAGCAGCGGAAGCGCCGAAATGCCGTCGAGCTCGGGCATCTCGACATCGAGCACGACGACGTCGGGATCGCTGGCCTCAACCTGATCGACCGCCTGACGGCCGGTGCGAAGCGATGCCGCAACCGTCATGTCGGGTTCGGCTTCAACCCAGCGCGTCACAAGGCTGCGCGCGACGACCGCGTCGTCGACAACCATGACACGGATCGGTTTGTCGGCAGCAACCGCACGACCGGCGGGAGCAAGAGCGATACTCATATACGCAACTTCTACGCTACTTCACACGCTGACTTTACGCTTCACACGCTCAACAGCCTGACCGGAGGCAACAGCCTCAGATCAGGCCGACTTCCTGGAACTTCGCCTCGACGATGTCCTTGTCGAACGGCTTCATGATGTACTCGTTCGCGCCGGCGTGCAGCGCGCGCGCGATATGAGCCACGTCATTCTCCGTCGTGCAGAACACGACTTTCGGGGTGTTGCCGCCCGGCAGCCGCCGCAGCACGCGCAGGAAATCGTAGCCATCCATCTTCGGCATATTCCAGTCGAGCAGGATCGCATCCGGCAATTGCCGTTTGCAGCTCTCGATGGCTTCCTCGCCGTTTTCGGCTTCCATGATCTGGAATTCGAGACCTTCAAGGATTCGACGCGCCACCTTACGGATCACGCTCGAGTCGTCGACAACCAAACACGTCTTCATAACGTCCTCACTCCAAGCTCCGCGGGCCAACCCGCTTCGATTTCCGCACCCAGAATTTCAAACCTTCACGCCGCAACGGCCTCGGCGCCAAGATCAAGCACTCGATCGATATCGAGTATGACGAGAAGCTGGTCGTTGAGCCGATAAACGCCCGACGAAACCCGGCTCAAATTACGATCGAGATTGATTGGATTGGCTTCACGCTCGCTGTCAGACAGCTTGAGCACTTCGCTAACCGCATCGACGAGAAGACCGAACGACTCGCCTCGTGATTCGATACCGATCGCCATCGGAACGTGCCCGTCATCGCGCGCACCAAGGCCGAGGCGAGTGCGCAAATCGATCGCCGTGACGATGCGGCCGCGCAGATTGAGCACGCCGGCGATTTCGGCTCCGGCGAGCGGTACGAGGGTTATGCGGGAAGGCTTGAACACGTCCTGGACGCGCTCGATCGCCAGCCCGAACATCTGCCCGGCGGTCAAGAACGTCACGTAATCGCTGAGATTGCTGAGATCGTTCATGGTCATGCCGCCCGATTGAGATCGGAGCTCTGCTCCTTGATCGCGGCAACAAGTCCGGCGCGGTCGAACTTGGCGACAAAGTCGTAGAAGCCGACGGCGCGGCCGCGTTCGATGGCGTCCGCCGAAACCATGGTTGCGAGCGCGATAATCGGCGTTGCGGCGCGGGACGGAATTGCACGAACCGCCTCCGCGAGCGCGAAGCCGTCCACATCCGGCATCTCGGTCTCGGTGACGATGAGGTCGAAGCGATTATCGGATTGAAGCGCTTTGAGCGCGTCCGCCGCGGACGCGACCGCGACAACCCGATAGCCGGCGGCCTTGATCAGCGGCGTAAGCAGTTCACGGAAGAAAATCGAATCGTCGACCAGCAGCACCGTGCGCGCCTGCCGGAGCGTCGAGGCATCCGGACGGCGGAACCAATCCTCGAACGCCTGCGGCAGGAAGTGCCCGACGTCGACGATTTCCGTCGTTGCACCCTTGATCACGGCAAAGCCGAGCACGCCCGGGCGGTCGCTCGCGACCTCGATGTCGAGATGCTCCTCGACGATGTCGACGATCTCGTCCACGACCAGGCCCATCGACCGGCCGTGATCGGAGAACACCAGGATCGGCTGAACGCCCTCTTTCTTGAGGTCCATCTCGCCGTCGATCCGCAACAGCGGCATGAGCTGGTCGCGGTATTGCACGAGGTGCCGGCCGTCGGACGCTTCAATCTTGCGGCAATCGATCTCCTCGAGCCGCGTGACCAGCGACAGCGGCACGGCCTTGGGCTGCGGCGATCCGGCCCGGAACACCAGGAGCGAAATGGCGTCGGCGTCGCTGTCGTCCTCGCGGTCTTCCAGTTCGGTCCGTTCGGCATGCCCGGCGATCACGACACGGCCGAGCGCCTGCGCCACGCCGTTGGGATCGATGATCATAATCACCGAGCCGTCGCCGAGAATCGTCGTGCCGGAAAAAACCGGAATTTGGCGCAGCTTAGAGGACATCGGTTTGATGACGATTTCCTCGGTGTGAAACACGCCGTCGACCACCGCGCCGAACACCTGATTGCCGGCCTGCATCACGACGATGAAGCCGTTTTCGTTGTCGCATTGGCCAAGACGCAGAACGTCTTTCAGGCGGATGAGCGGGAGCAGCTTGTTACGCAGCCGCAATACCGGCGCGTCCTTGATGTGCTCGATCCGGTGCTCGCCGCCGTTGCCGGCGCGCACGAGTTCGAGAACCGAAAGCTGCGGAATGGCGAAACGCTCGCCACCGGCCTCGACAATCAGGGCCGACACAATTGCAAGCGTCAGCGGGATCTTGATGGTGAACGTGGCTCCGGCGCCGGGAACCGACTTCAGGTCGACTGTGCCGCCGATCTGCTCGATGTTGCTGCGAACCACATCCATGCCGACGCCACGGCCGGAAATGCTGGTGACCTTCGCCGCGGTCGAAAACCCCGGCATGAAAATGAAGTTGCAGATTTCGGATTCCGATTTGGCCTCGAGCTCCGCTGCTGTGCCCAGCCCCTTCTCGGCAGCTTTCGACCGGATACCGTCGAGGTCGAGACCGCGGCCGTTATCCGTAATCTCGATGATAATGTGGCCGCCCTGATGCCAGGCCGAGAGCCTGATCACGCCCTTAGCCGCCTTGCCGGCGGCGAGCCGCTCGGCCGGCCGCTCGATGCCGTGATCGGCGCAATTGCGCACGAGGTGCGTCAGCGGATCCCTGACCAGCTCAAGTACCTGACGGTCGAGCTCGGTGTCCGCGCCGCGCATCTCAAGCTCGATATCCTTGCCAAGCTCGGCGCACAGGTCGCGCACGATGCGCGGCAACTTCTGCCACGCATTGCCGATCGGCTGCATGCGCGTCTTCATCACGCCTTCCTGAAGCTCGGCGGTGACGTTGGAGAGACGCTGCAATGGCACTTTGAAATCGGAATCCTCGTTCCGCCGCACGATCTCCAGCAACTGATTGCGCGTGAGCACCAGCTCCGAAACGGTCGTCATCAGGTGATCGAGCGTATCGACATTGACGCGGATCGAGTGGCTGGCGACGCGATCGCCGCGCTCTTCTTCGCCGCGCTCCGGCTGCACCTTTTCCTGCGGCTCGGACTTTACCGGCTCGACCGCCGCCGGCGGCTCGTCGGCTTGTTTGATCTCCACCGGCGGAGCAGCCGGCGGCGGCGGCAACGCCCCGCTCTCGGCGCGGGAAATACGGCCGAGGATTTCGATCAAATCCGCATCGTTGCCGTCGGGCTCCCGCTGCAGCGCTTCGATCTCTTCGAGAATCGTTTTGATGCGGTCGATGGTCGTAAGGATGATCGTCACGGCATCGGCGGTCACCGGCATGCCGTCACGGAATTTTCCCATCACCGTTTCGGCGGCGTGCGCCAGGATTTCCAGCCGCGGCAACGCCAGGAAGCCGCAGGTCCCCTTGATGGTGTGCACCAGACGGAAAATGTTGCCGAGAATCTTGCCGTTGTTCGGTTCCTGCTCGAAACGAACGAGTTCAGCATCGACCAAATTGAGACTCTCGCCGGTCTCGGTCAGAAAATCCTTGAGCAGGTCGTCCATACTGCGGCGCCCTCACCAGCCGGCGCCCGCCCATGTCACACGCACATGGCACACGCACAGACTGTACAATACAAAGAGAACGCGTAACGCGTGCGCCCCCGTCGCCAGGCACACTGCGCCTGATCGGACAACCTCAGTCTGTTGGGAAACGGTTTAATTTCGGTTGCGGCAGGGCCTTAAATGCCGCGAAGACCGCAATAAAAGAGTCGGGAAGGCGGTTAGCGGGCCGAAACGACGACACCTTCGCCCTCAACGGCCGCGGAAAGGTCCAGCCCGCATTCCCTGGCCAAAATGCCGGTATAGAGAGGCTGGATGGCATGGGCGTCGACCTGCCGCTCCGGGCTTCCCGCCAGCAGTTCCACGGTGGCTTGGGCCAGACGGGCATTAAGGCCGACCGCGGAAATCCGAAAACCCTTGTTTTCGTCGACCGGATCGACCGTAATGGTGCCGCCGCGCGGAATGGTGCCGACCGCGATCAGCAGCATGTTCAGCAGCAATTTGACCCGGTTTTTCGGCATCAGCTCCCGGGGCAGGTTCCAGACGATCTTGGTTTTGTCGTCCGCGAGCATGCCGCGCGCCACCTTTTCAGCGTCGCCCAGGTCGATTTGCGCGCCCGCCGAGCCCGCCGCGCCAAAGGCAATCCGGCAGAACTGCAGCTTGGCCGAGGCGGTTTCGGCGCTCTTTTTGATCAGATCCAGCGCAAAAACTTTGGTTTCCTCGTCCTTGTCCTCCTCCAGGACCTCCAGGCCGTTGACGATCGCGCCGACCGGGCTGATCAGGTCATGGCAGACGCGGGAACACAGCAGCGCCGCCAAATCGAGCGCGCCGATGGCAACGGGGCCGGACACAGGGGCGGACACAGGAGCGGACACAGGAGCGGACATGATGATCTCCGCGACAAGGATGGAGACCGTGCCTGTCACAGCGTAGCCGATTCGGCAATCGTGCCCCGGAACGATGGCTGTGCTAGATCGCAGCGTCGCTTCGGCTGCCAATCCCAGGACCCCTTCAGTGCCAATCCCAGACGCCGCGGCCTGCGCCGGCCTCATGGCCGATCTGACCGGGATCACGTGGCAGGCTGCTGACGCAATCCTGACACGGGCGGGCGACGCGAGACCGCGCATCAAGCCCGATGGCTCGCCAGTGACCGCGGCCGACGAGGCCGCCGAAGCCGTCATTTGTGAAGGCCTTATGCGCGTCGCCCCGGGAGTTCCGATCCTTTCCGAGGAACAAGCAGGACGCGAGAAACCCCGCCTGGCCGCAAGCGGTAGTTATTTTCTGGTCGATCCGCTGGACGGCACCCGCGAATTCATCGCCCGCCGCGATGAATACACGGTCAATATCGCGATGATGGCCGATGGCGCGCCGCTGCTCGGCGTCATCTGCGCGCCGGCGCTCGGGCGGATGTGGCGCGGCATTGTCGGCCGCGGCGCCGACCGGATCGACAGGGCCGGCGACAATGCGCCCCGCCCTATTTATGTCCGGCGTCCTGCGGACCAACTCACGGTCATGATCAGCCGGTCGCATCTGGACCAGCAGACGCAGGCTTATGTTGAAGAGATTGCGGGCGCGAGGTCGGTTCAATGCGGCTCTTCGGTCAAATTCTGCCACATCGCCGAAGGTGGCGCCGACCTCTACCCGCGGTTGGCACCAACGCATGACTGGGACGTCGCCGCAGGTCACGCGATCCTGCAATCCGCCGGCGGCAGCGTGACCGCGCCGGACGGCGCCGCCATCGCTTACGGCACCAGGGAACTGCTGATTCCCGCGTTCGTCGCGCGCGGCGGCATCAAGGGCTGAGCGTACTCATCACGGCCGGCCAGTTGCGTTCGGCTTCGACCATGACCTGATCCGGGTCGGCGGTAAATTTCTCCAGCCGTGCCCGATCGTAGAACAGAAAGAGATGCTGGCCGCTGATCTGCCAGAGACGCGGATTGCCCGGCACGGCAACGCCGCGCGCCACACCGGTCGGGTCGTAACCGCCGAACTGCGGCATGTAGATGTCCGGCCGTGCAGCAAAGGCTTCGCGATTGCCGATATTGCGGAAACGCCAGACCGCACCACCGTAATGAAGCTCGAAATCGGCGTTGCCGGCGAGCGGCTTGCCATCGGTGAAGAATGCCACCGGATCGTAGCCGTTGATCGCGAGGCCATTATGCCAGTCCACAACGATCATTTCGGTGGTGGCGGCGATCGCAACCGGCACCGCTCCCGCCAGTGCCAGAGCCGCGGCGGCCAGCGTCCAAACGCAGTATTGCTTCCGTTTCTGCCGTGCTGCCGTCATAGTTCTGGCGAATGGTTGGGTGATTCGTCTTCGATTGGCCACGACTTAAACTTAAGTGCGTGAGCAAGGGGTTAAGGGGGATCGCGGGATGAACTCGACCTTGCGCATTGCCATGGTCGGCTTGGTATTCGCCGGGCTGCAAGCCGCACCATGCGCCGCCCAAGAGCGGCCCGTACCGGCCCAGCCGCACGCCAACGAGTACTCATCCAACGAGCTCATCGACGCCGGACATCATTTCTTCGGCGACGTGTCACGCGGCCTTGCCCTCGTCGTCGAAAAAGCGGTCAGCCAATGGGGCCTGCCCAATGGCTACGTCCTCGGTGAAGAAGCCGGCGGTGCCCTTGTCGGCGGCCTGCGCTACGGCGACGGCACGCTTTACACCAAGAATGCGGGCGACCTCCGCGTGTTCTGGCAAGGCCCGACATTGGGTTTCGACGCCGGCGCCGACGGCGCGCGAACCATGATGCTGGTTTATAATCTGCCGCGAACCGAGGCGATCTTCGACCGCTTCGGCGGAGTCGACGGTTCGGCGTACTTTATCGGCGGATTCGGCATGACGGCGCTGACCGCCAACAACATCGTCCTGGTCCCGATCCGCTCCGGCGTCGGCCTGCGGCTTGGCGCCAACCTGGGCTATCTGAAATTCACCACCCGCCCGACCTGGAACCCCTTCTGATCGCCGTCATAACCGGACTAAAGTAGCGGCGAGCAGCAGTCCGCATCGCGCTTGATTGCTGCATTGGCGTCGGGGGCCAAGTCGGTTTAGGTTAACGTCCAGTGAAAGTGGTGCAGCGCAAACCCGCGTGGCATGGTCCTGCCACGGCAGCGGTGCGGCTGGAGGCGTAAAGTCATGGTCGAACCCGTCATGTATTTCGGGATCGGGTTTCTTGTTGCAGCTCTGCTCGGACTGCTGTTCGTTCCGCTCGTGCATAATCGCGCCGTGCGCCTGACCATGCGGCGCCTCGAAGCGGCAACGCCGCTTTCGATCGCCGAAATCCGCGCCGATAAGGATCAGCTTCGCGCCGAGTTTGCGATGTCGACCCGCCGCCTCGAAATGAGCGTGGCGCAGATGAAGACCAAGGCGACGACGCAGCTTGCCGATCTCGGCAAGAAAAGCGACGCGATCAACCAGCTCAAGAAAGAGCTCGGCGAGAAGACCGCGACCATTTTTGCGCTGGAAGCGCGCGACAAGACGCTGCGCGAGCAATTGCGCGCCACCGAGGACGAATTCGGCGTTAAGACCAGCTCGCTTCGCGAAGCCGAGCGGACGTTGTCCGACAAGGAAGCCGAACTGGTCAGGCTCGTCGCCGAACTCGGCGAGCACTCGATCATCGCCGACAACCAGCGCGTCGAACTTGCCGCGCTGCGCACGCAGGTCGAAGCGATGAAGGTCAGCGTCGCCGACTATGACCGCACCGTGAAGGATATCGAGCTGCGGCTGACGCGCGAACGCGAAGACTCCGCCGCCGCTTCGGCGAATTTGACGGAAGCACGCACCAATCTCGGCAACCTTGGCGCCCGGACCACCGAACTCGAGCGGCAGCTGCTCATTCAAACCACCGAGGCCGAGGTTCTCAACCGCCGCGTTCAGGAGCTCGAAGGGCGGCTCGGCGAACAAGGCCGCGTCCTCGCCGAACGCGACTATCACATCGCCAAGCTCGGCTCCGACCTGGAATCTGCGCGGCAGACCGAGGCGGATTTGCGCAACGAGCTGGCCACGACCGGCGGCCGCAACAGCGCTGTCGCCGACAGATACCGTAACGAGATTACCCAGCTTGAAGCGCAGCTTGCCGCCGCAACCGCCGACCGCGACAAGGCGCAACGCGAAATCGCGACCATCAAGCGCGACACCGAGTCGAGCTGGGCGTCGGAACGGGTCGAGAATGCGCTGCTGCGCGAGCGCATCAACGATGTTGCCGCCGAAGTTGCGCGATTGACTGCGGTGCTGGAAGGCCCCGATTCCACGATCATGTCGATGCTGGAAGGCGAGACGCCGGCCGTGAACCAGAACGCCGCCAAACCGGAGAGCCCGGTACCGGTTCGCGTGATGGCCGATGTCAATGGCGGCCAAAGCACGCCGGACTCGCCGCGCGAGAACAAGAGCACACTCGCCGACCGCATCCGCGCGCTGCAATCGACGGCCTCGCGCGTCGCGTCCACCAACTAAGCAAGCCGCTGCGCCGCCCGCCGCTTGACGGACAACGCTGCCGCGGGCATCTAAGGCCCATCCATGGCCGACTGGCCGGGCGCTTAGCTCAGCGGGAGAGCGTTCCCTTCACACGGGAGAGGTCGTAGGTTCAATCCCTACAGCGCCCACCATCAAAAGCGCCGCAGTTCCTTACTTTCTACAGTCGGCTCCTCTCCCATCGCGGCAAGTACCGGCAGACGGACCCGTGGAAAATCCGCCGACTTTGTTCGGGGCTTGTTCAGGTTCAAGTCGCGGTCTTCCCTGACCTGCGCGGCGCTCAAGACAAAGGATCGGTTCGCGCCTCTTGAAGGGCGAGCGCCATGTTGACGGCCTTAAACATGAAAGGGCTATCTACCGTCCGGAGTGCGGACCCCGATCCAGGCATCGCGCACTTGCTGATAGTGCACTTGCGGATCGTAGATCGTCACGTTGAGCCCGAGCCGCGACATCGACAGCCCGCCGACCGCCGCCAGCAATGTGTACGACGCCACCATGCGATCGTGCTGCGCCGTGACCAGCGCGACGCGGGCATTGACCAACTCCTGCTGCGCATTGAGGACGTCGAGCGTAGTGCGCTGGCCGACGCGCGCTTCTTCGCGCACGCCGTTGAGCGCGATTTCGGCGGCGCTGACCTGCGCTGTCGTCGATTCGATCTCGGCCTTGGTGGCGTCGAGTTGGCCCCAGCTCTGCACCACCGTGGCGCGGGCCTGGTCGCGGTTGACGTCGAGATTGAGGCGCTGCTGGCCGAGTGTCTCCTTGGACTGCCGGATGGTGGAGAACTCGCCGCCACCCTGGTAAAGCGGAATTGTCAGCGTACCGACGATCGAGGCCTGCGTCTGCTTGTTGGTTTGGCTGTCCGGATCCCAGTTCTTCGATGCCGTGGCCGCCACCGAGAAATTGGGATAGAGCGCGCCTTCGCTGACCTTGACGGCGAGCGCGGCGATATCGACGCCGTGCATCGCCGCCAACACCGTGGGGCTCAGCTGCTCGCCGTCGGCGACCGCGCGCGGCAAGGTGCGCGGCGAGAAACGGTCGACCGAACTGCCCGGTGCGAGCTTGCCCGAGTCGACGCCGATGACGCGCCGATAGTTCGCCGCCGAGGCGATCTCATTCGACTGCGCGTTGAGCAACTGCGATCGTCCAGCGGCAAGCCGCAATTCGGCCTGCGCCACGTCGGTGCGCGTCACCTCGCCGACTTTGAAGCGGTCGCGCGTCTGTTTCAGCTGTTCGGTGAGCACTTCGACGTTGCGCCGGTTCAGCTCCAGGATGGCCTGATCGCGCAGCAAATTCATGTACGCGGTCACGGCATCGAGCAAGACCTGCTGCTCGGTGACGCGCAAGATCTCGCGCGCGCCCATGACCTGGCTCTCGGCCTGCCGGACTTTATTGGCGGTCTGATTGCCGTCGTAGAGGGTTTGCGAGGCGATCACGGCGACGCCACGCTGCGCGAACGGCTCGGCGAAGTTGGCATACGAGACGGTGTTCGGGAACACCTGCTGATTGACCGTGTGCGACAGCGTGCTCGAATAGTCGTAGCCGCCGTTGGCGACCACGGAGAGCTTCGGGCGATAGCCGGACAGCGCCTGCGGAACGTTCTCATCGGTCGCGCGCAATGACGCGCGCTGCGCGTTTAGCGACGGATTGTTCTGATAGGCTTGCACTAAGGCCCATTCCAGCGTGTCCGCGGCCGCGCCGCTGCAAAGAATGTCACTACCGAAAATGCCAAGGATAGCGCCCGCCAACAGGCGCGCTACGGCCGGACACAGGCCTCTCCCGCCCCTGTAAGACATTCTCGGATCCGGCTCGATTGTTTGGAATTTGCCGGCGGCGTGACGCCGCCGGCCAGATCACCGTCCATGCGGTGTCATTAATCCTACCGTCGCTGGCTGCGACGGTAGGATTTGTCTTATTCGACGGCAGCCGATCGAGGGCCGCCCGCGATCAGGCGTGGTGCCACGTGAATTCAAAGTGATTCTGCGACGCCGCCTGCTGCGCGTGATCGACGACGGCGGCCAGGCCATGATTGTCGTTGCCGTGACCACTGTCATTGCCACCATTGCCGCCGGCGCTGGCGACGCCACCTGCGCTAGCGTTACCACCTGCGCCGGTGTTGTTGCCACCGTTGCCGTGGCCACCTCCGCCACCGTTTTGCGCAACGGCGAGCCCGGTCGAACCCGATGCCGCGCCGGCGACGGGAATCGTACCCTGTGCGATACCCGGCACCGAGGTCGCATCGGCCACCGTGGTGGCGGTGCCGACATAAGTTCCGCCTCCGAGCGGAATGTTGTTGCCGGACACGTCGTTGGCGTCGGCAACGAAGCCCTGACCTGCCGCCTGGATCTGAGCCTGATCGGCAGCCAAGGCTGCACCGGTGTCGCCGTTCGCAATGCCCTGCAGCCCGTGAACGACCGCCGTGCTGTCGGCGAGCAACGTTCCGCCCTGCAGCTCGTTGTCGAACCGTGCGCCGAAAACCCCGCCTTGGCTGGCGGCGAACGAAGCGCCGAACTTGTTGTAGTCCTGAATCTCGGTAATCAGCGGTGAGATTTCAGCCGGTGTGGCATTGTTGCCGGCGGCGACGTTATCGAGCTGATTGTTGATGACGTTGCCTTCGGCCAGGAACTGGGCCCAGAAGTTGGTCTGCGCCTGATTGTCCTGATAATGCGTGATGGTTCCCTCCAAATACGCCGGCATCTCGGCAAAGCCGCCCGTCGTACCCGGATTGCCGTTGCCCCCTGCGGCCGTATTCAGCGCCGCATCGCCCTGCACGATATCGATGATATCGAGCAGATTGTCGTTGGTGGCGCGGGCCGCGACGTTCGGATTCGAGGCGTATTCGTGGTCGAAGCTGTTCGTTTGGATATTGATCTGGTCCAAAACGGTTTGCAGGTGGATCGTCGTAAGCGCGGCGTCGGTCGGAGCTTCGCCGGCTTCGATGGCCGAAAGCGCGGTCTGGTTGCTGAGCAAATTGGTCAGGCCCGTCGCGATCGCCTTCATGTCCCCATTGAATTGCGCCAGGTTCGAATGGTCGAGCCCGCCGACGGCCAGATCGGTCGCAGCATTGAAGACGCTGCCGATCTGCCCGAGCGTCGCGCCCTGTGCCGTCGCCGCCGTGATCGCTGCCGCGTTGTCCGATCCAGTCGGAAGCGCCTCGAACCCCACATTGGGGGCGCCCGTGCCGCCCGGATACGGATTGGCGCCGAGCGCACTGGCCAGCGCGGCATCGCCGTTTATCTCGTTGAGAATGGCGGTCTGCGTGGTGTGAATCGTATCCTGGGCCGTCGTCGCGGCGTGCGAGTTGCCCACGGACTGCGGAGCGTCGGTCAGCAGGGTCTGAAGCTGAGCCTGCACCTGAGTGAGAGCCGCGGTGTCAGCGGCCGTCAGCGTGTATGCGCCGCCGTTTACCGTGACGCCGCCCGGATTGGCGAGAGCCGCATTGATGTCATTCAGCACGGCTTGAGTATCCGTCGTGTACATACCGAGATAGGCCGGCTGATTGTTGCTGTCGGCAGGAGTACTCCACAGCCCGCCATCAAGCAGACGTGTCGCATCGTTGAACACGGCACCCGCCTGGGCGAGATCCGTCGACGGAGTCAAAGCATCGTCTCTTACAGTGGTTGGCAACGTGACCATTGGATTGTCCCTCTTCCTCGAAACCCCCGCACCCTAGTTCATCGAAACCAGCAAACATGGCCACAGCAAGGAGTCACAGCGGCAAGACTCATCTTGCAAATCGCGGCGATCAAAATCGATCTTGGCGTCAGGTGCTGACACTCACCAACGTTCCGACACAATCCAATCGAGTTTCTTTGGCGCGCGAACTTCGCCTCCGATTCTCACGGTTCATTGAACATGCGGCGAAATTGATCGGTGATCGGCTTGAACAAATAAGACAGCATTGTGCGGCTGCCGGTCTGCAGGAAAATCTCGACTGGCATGCCGGATACCAGAGTGAGGCCGTTCAGACGATGGCGCTCACCGGTGGGTAGATCGATTCGCACCGTATAGAAGCGAGCGTTGGTCTGCTCGTCGCGGCTCAGGTCGGCGGAAACGTATGACACCGTACCTCTGGCCTGCGGCATTGTCTGGCGATCGAGGGTCGAGAACCGGAGATTTGCCTGCTGGCCCTGCGCAACTTGATCGATTTCGTTCGGCGGCAGATGGCCCTCGATCTCGAGAGCATCGGAATCCGGAACGATTTCCATAATGACGTCGCCGGGCCGAACGACACCGCCGATGGTATGGACGGTCAACTGATGCACGATCCCGGACGCCGGCGACCTGATATCGATGCGGTTGAGCTGATCCTTTGCGGCCACGTTCCTTTCCGTCAGCTCCGCTTCCTTGTCCTGCGATTCGCGAAGGTCCTTCATGACCTCCGAGCGGAAGTTCTGATCGATTTGCACGATTTGAAGTTGGGCCTGCCCGATCTTGGCCCTCGTCTCGGCAATTGTGGCCGTCAATTGCGCCCGTTCACCCTCGAGTTCGTGCGGATTCACGCTGCAACGTCGTCATGCGCGTCAACGGTACGAGACCCTTGGCGAAAAGTCCCTGAACGCCGGCAAGCTCGGAGGCGATGAGATCGAGCTGAGACGATTTCGATTTGATCTCGGCCCCCAAGCCGTCGATCTGCTCTTCAAATTGGTGAATGTTGCTTTGGTACAGGTCTTTCTGGCCCTGGCGTGTGCTGGCGCGCGCGTTGAATAGCGATGTTTCCGATGCCACGAGGTGCGCGACGGCAGTATCACTCAGCCGCTCGGTCAGCTGTTGTGGAAGTTGGATTTCGTTCGAAGCGTCCCGTTCGGCAACGAGCCTCGCTATGCGGACGCGGACCTGATCGATCTGATTGGCGATCAACTGTTGACTGGCTTGCACCTGGGTCTGATCAAGCCGAGCGAGCAATGTGCCCGTGCTGACATGCATTCCGTCGTGCACCGGAATTTCCGTCACGACGCCCCCGGTCGGATGTTGTATTTTCTTCACACTCGACTCGACGACGAGAGTGCCGGGCAGCACCACGGCGCCGGACAACGGGATCAGCGTGGCCCAGCCGCCCCCAATAACGGTACTGACAAGGAGGACCCGCAATGCGGCTTTCAATTCGCGTTCGTGTCTGCGGACGACGTGTTCGGCGAATTCACAAGGCAGATCGCCCTGCGCAGGCGTGCCCGTCAACAGCCATCCGAGATGAGCCCGCGCTGTCTGCAGGTAGACCTCAATGCCGGCCAGGAGCCGTTGTTTGTTTGACCCATTGCCCTCTGGCTGAATCCGCTTTTCAGTTTTTATGATGGGAATCGGATCGTGCAACAAATCGCGGTCGAAACGGTCCAGCCGTTCCGGGGTGCCGGAAACCTGGCGTAATAACCGTTCCGGACTCGCACTTTGCGGTCGGCGAGACTCGATCCTTCCGGAAAAAATATCTTGGATCTTTTCCTGCAGAAGATCGTGTGTCGCTTCCCGCGAAGCGCCATGCTGACTGCGGTCGAGGATCCTTCTTGCCCTTCGCAGTTCAAGGATCAACGCCTCTCCCTGCGGGCCTGCCGTTTCGTCGCGACGCGCGGAAGCAGGGCGATCGGCCACATTCATGACGACGCACTCCGCGTCGCCCGGGGGCTATCGCTTTCATTACTTTCTGTCTTGATTTTCTCTGTCGAGCTTTCTGTTTTGATTTTCTGTGTCGTGTTGAGCTGCACGGCGCGGGCGACACGGGCGAACAATTCTTCACGTGGGCCGAATGCCACTATGCGGCCGTCGCGCAGCACCATCGCGGTATCGAGTGCGGAAATGGCCTCCGGGCGATGGGACACCATGATGACGATGCTCTGATTTCTTCGGAGCATCTGGATCGCCTTCATCAACGCCACTTCGCCATCGTGATCGAGATTGGCATTCGGCTCATCAAGCACGACCAGAAAAGGATTTCCGAACACCGCACGTGCAAGCCCAATGCGCTGGCGCTGCCCGGCCGAAAGAGACGAACCGCGCTCGCCAAGCCTGGTGGAGTAACCGTCAGGCAATGCCAAAATCATCTCGTGCGCGCCGGCGAGCTGCGCGGCGCTCAGAATTGCATCCGAAGCGGCATTGCCATCGAACCGGGCGATATTTTCGGCAACCGTGCCGTCAAACAGCGCCACATCCTGCGGCAAGTATCCGATGAACCGTCCCAAGTCGTCCGGATGCCAATTGTCCAGCGCCGCGCCGTCGAGACGGACGACACCTTTGCTCGCGGGCCATATGCCGGTGAGCGCTCGCACCAGCGAGGACTTGCCCGCAGCACTGGCGCCGAGCAATGCCATGCCCATCCCGGCAGTCAGTTTGAACGAGATATTGGACAGCACGACGCGGTCGCTTGCGGGCACCTCGATCGTGATGTCCTCGACAGACAAACTATGACTGGGTCGAGGCAGATCAACGGCTGAAGCCTGTGGGGGTGCCACGGTTCCCAGGATCTTGCGGAGCCGATCGATGCCTTGCCGCGCGGCAACAAGCTGTTTCCAGTTCGCGAGAGCGATTTCGATCGGCGCCAAAGCCCGGCCCATCATGATCGATGACGCGATCATGATGCCGCCGGAAGCCTGCTCGACGATGACCAGATAGGCGCCGGTGCCGAGTATTGCCGACTGAAGTATGAAGCGCACAATCTTGGCAATCGCGCCGATATTCGCGTAAACGTCGGCGACGTCGAAATTCTGCCGCAGGTAACGCTCGTTGGTTTCCATCCATCGCGCGGTGAAGCGGCCGGTCATGCCAAGCGCACGAATCACCTCGGCGTTTTGGTGCGTCGAGTCGGCCAGCACCTGCCGCTGGGCGCTGCTGTCCATCGTGAACTTCGCCGCTGCGCGCGACTTACGTTCGGTTGTCACGGTCAAAGCAATAATACTTGCTGCGCCGAGCGTCGCGACCAAGCCGATCGCCGGGTGAAATATGAAAAGTGCGATGAGGAAAATCGGTATCCACGGCAAATCGAGAAATGCCGTGGGCCCAAGGCCGGAGAGGAAAATGCGTATCTGGTCGAGATCGCGCAACGGTTGCTGCGCAATCATCGCTTTGGCGCCCCGCAACGGCAGGGCCGCAATCGCCAGATAGATGCGCTGCTGCAGGCCAATATCGAAAAGCGTACCTATTCGCGACAGCATCCGTGCGCGCGCGGCTTCAAAGTATGCTTGGAAAACATAAGCAACGAGGACTATTGCCGAGAGTCCCAACAGAGTTGCGACGTTGCGGCTGGGGAGTACGCGATCGTACACCTGCAGCATATAGAGAGAACCAGACAGCATCAGCAGATTGATCACGCCGCTGAAGACAGCAACGGCGCCGAGGCGGCGCGCACTTGCGCGCAACTCAATCGCTACAGGATCATCCGGCGCAGGACTCAACATGCTCAACTCACCGACGGATTTGATGCGTGAATAGCGGCGCCTTCTTGAGGAGTGCACGAGGTGCCGCGCGTAAGCCGCTCTAAAAGTTGCTGTGAAACCCGACAGAAGTGCGACCGAAATTCGGCGCGCCGACAGATAATGCGCGAGGCGAACAAAAATCCGCATCGCCAGGTTGAAATCACGCGAAAAGTTCGGTGCGCACAATCCACGATGCGCTTTGGGCCGAAAATATTTCTGCTACAACAATCGACGCGGTGTCAGGTCGCCACTCCGCCAGTGGATCGGGCGCCATCAATCCACCCACGAATGATCACACATTTAGCCCGGCGGCCTCGCAATTCAGTCAGGCGATGGCCCAAATGCGAAGCGAGCCTTGCCGTACTGTTGAGTTTTGCCGGGGTCATTTGGTCAACAGGAGGGGACGATGGCAGACGACAAACACCATCATCACTGTGACGGGCACACGCTGGCGCCACGCCGCGGGGACCGCAAAACGGTTGCATAGGGGCGTACGTCAATTCCAGGCGAATTGGCGGGGCTGCGACGATTCAAATCAATACGACTTTGTGAGACAGGCCGCGGCGACGCTTTTTCCGCGGCCTGTCGGCTACGACCTCGATCCGAGGGAGAATAATAACTGTGAAATTTGTACTTTCGGGGTGCACGGTGGGACGAAGAGGGCAAATAAAAAAAACGGACTATGGCACAGTCATCCTTCACTGGCTGCTGGTGGCGTTGCTCGCAATCGCTATTGCGACAGGATTGAGGATCGCAACCGAATCGCCGGGCCGCACCTGGATCAACGTCATCGATCTTGTTCTGCCCGCAGCCGCAGTGTGGACATGGCACCTGCGATCCGCCGTGCTGCTCATCGCTATTGGCGTTGCGTACGCAGTTTACGTCTCGCGCCTTCGTCTTGGGCAGCGTATCAGGCTCGATCAGGTGCGCTTGCGAGGGCTTCTGGGCCGTCGCCATGCAAGATGGGGCGCGATCAATATCGTTCTTTATTGGCTGTTCTTTCTTGTCATGCTGTCGCAGCTCGCGACCGGCGTGCTGTTGTATCTTGGCTACGCCAATAGCTTCATGGTGTGGGTACACTGGATCGGACTTTGGTTCATCCTTGGCTATGTGCCCCTGCATCTTTGTTCGCAATGGAAGCTCGGCGGCGCGACTCAAATGCTGCGCATTTTTCGCCCGTCACGGCTCGTTGCGCCGTTGCCGCAATTGGAATTGGCTGACGTGGTGGCGTTGCTCGACCAGCAGTCGGGCCCGTCGCTGGCGCCGCAGCGGCCAGCTTTTGCGCAAGCCTTGGCCGACGGGCCTGGGCCCGCTCAACGCTTTGCAGCAGACGGCAACCCGCAAGTCTTCCAGCGTTCGCCGCTGGCAGTGGGCGATGCCGTGGAGACGTCGCATCATTCAACGCCAAACAGCAGCACGCCGAATTCTCCGAATAGACGTTTTGCCATCCATTTGAATGCTTTCCTTGTCGCTTGCGTAGCAGCAAGTCTGATCGCGATCTTCGCGCTGATGGCAGAACGGCAGATCATCGATACGCTCTACATTCACCGCATTGACCCGATGGATATCCCAGTCATCGATGGCGAAACTTCCGACCCTATCTGGCGGAAAATTCGGCCGATCCATGTGCTGACGGAAAATGGCGGCAATTTTCAAGGCACCGGTGAGACTACGGTCTCCATTCAGGCGGTGCATGACGGATCTCGCGCCTATTTCTTGTTTATTTGGGACGATCCGACCCGTTCATTGAAACAACTCCCACTTAGGAAGATGGATAATGGGTGGGGGCTGCTTCACGACGGTTACGAAATCGGGGATGAACACGCCTATAGCGAGGATAAATTCTCGGTTCTGTTGACCAGCATGGACTCGATCCTTGCCGGTGATTCTACGTTTCACGCCGGTGCTGCGCCCGTGGCAGGCGAGCCGCACACGCTTTCGGGACGTGGATTGCACTATACGATGCAAGACGGGCTATTTGCCGATGTCTGGGAATGGAAAGCGACAAGCACAAATGCCTCGGGATTTTGCGATGACGACCATTTTGGTCCGCCAGTCCGGGGCACGCCGGCGCAAGTCGGGGGCCGCACTCCATATCGGGGCGGTTTTGCGCCAGATCCCGGCTCGGCAAATTATCAAGACAACTTTATTGCGGATCCGGCGAAAGGCTATGCCGAGGGCGTCGTTCCGCGGCGCTTGCCGAAGGATCTCAACAATATGAACGCGGCGCTTGGCCGTGTCGATCTCGACCCTGATCACAGCGAGAGTGAAACCGCGCGATGGTACATGTCCGAGGAAGAATCTGTTCCATATTCGCCGGAAAGCGATCGGCTTATCCCCGGAGGCGCCGTCGTTCCGGGCGTCATCATCTCGGGCGAATACTCGGGCGATCGTGCCGACGTGAGATGCGTAGGACGCTGGGCGTCCGGACGGTGGGCGCTTGAAGTCACGCGTCGTCTAGCGACCGACAGCCATTTTGACGTGCCGATCAGGAGCGGGACCTCGCTGCGGGTCGCTGCATTCGATCACTCGCAAATTCGACACACACGAAGCGTTCGGCCGATCCGGTTGGAGGTGGAGTGATGGCGAAAGTCTGCAAGGTGAGGATCAATGACGAGATCGTTTCGGCAAATCCGGGAGATTTGTTGCTCGATGTGGCATTGATGAATGGCATCGAATTGCCGCACGATTGCCGGTCGGGATATTGCGGCACCTGCCAAGTGCGCGTCATCGCGGGGCGCTGCGTCGGAGCACCGACCGGCAATCCCGACTTTGTTCATGCCTGCCAGACTCGCGTGATCTCGGATCTGCAAGTTGTTGCCGAAAAGGTACCCGGGATAACGGCAGTGTCCGGTAATGTCGTCGATGTCGTCGCTATTGCTCCCGACGTGTTTGAGGTCAGCATCGAAAGTCAACAACACGTCGATTACATACCGGGCCAGTATCTCTCGGTGCATTTTCGCGGCTTTCCAGCGCGCCACTACAGCCCAACGGCTCCGCTCGACTGGCCCAGCAACCCGGATCTGATCCGCTTTCATGTGCGCCGGCTTCCAAAGGGGCGCGTGTCTTCGGCACTGGGACGAAAAATCAAAAGAGGTCATCGCGTGAAGATGACCGGGCCGTTCGGCGCGGCTTATTTTCGGCCCAACGATCCCGGACGGCTGGCCCTGATTTCCAGCGGCACCGGATTTGCACCGATCTGGGCGATCGCTGAGGCTGCGATCAGGGAGAGGCCGCAACGGGAGCTTGTCCTCATAGTCGGCGCGCGCGATCTCGATTCAATTTATATGATCCCGGCCTTGTGCAGGCTGGCGTTGTTCCCGCGCGTCACGATTATTCCAACGACACTAAGGCCCCAGACCATCACGTCAGCGGTCCGGCATGGCTCGCCAATAAAATACCTGCCCATACTTTCGAAAAGCGATGTCGTATATGCGGCGGGGGCGCCTGCCTTTGTCCAATCCGTGGTTCAGATTGCACAGGCCAATGGCGCCGAATATTTTACAGATCCCTTTTTGCCCGCCGGAGGCAACAGCGACGCAAGAAGTTTCTTGTCGCGTCTTTCAAATTGGGTCGCGCCGGCTCAACAAGATTCACCACCATTATCGATCTGTGTGGGGCGTGAGACAGCAATCTAGATGTCAATTTTTATGGCTTGCGGCTCGTGAGTGGAGTTTGCCCGGTATGAGGGCCACGAAATATGACCCTGAGCAGCAAGTGTTGGTTTCGCGCGCTCATCCGTTACCCGGGTGCCGCATTGCAGAGCCATGCACCCGACCACAACAATTCGTCAACCATGCGCAACGGTGACGCCACGCAACGTCGTCCGATCAACGGTAAACCCGGAATCTGGAAAGCGAGCGCCCGGTCCCGAGGAAGAGAGACCGGGGCCGTCTGATGCCGGACGGTGCCCCATCGTACACCCCACCCCGACACTTCTTCGATGATGCCAGACCGAGGTTGATCGTTCGTTGACGTGTCAGGATCGGGCCGGGGCGACCGGCGCGCCGGCTATTTCAGTCCGCTCGATACGCTGGTAAAGGTCGAATTCAGCTGCGTGCCGAGCGCTGCGACCACGGCAACGATGGCGACGGCAATGCCGGCCGCCAACAATCCGTATTCGATCGCCGCGGCGCCATTTTCATCCGCATAAAAATTCCAGAATGATTTGCGCACAGTTTGATCCTTTCCCTTGATCGAAGTCTCCCAAGTCTCCCAAGTCTCCTCTCGTGCTGGTCATGCCCGAGTACGCGCATACCGTGCGCGAGGCCAAGAAACTACCGGCACAATTCCTTGGGAACCGTTACCGGCTGCGCGAAGATTCGTTACAAAACAGCCGATAATTTATTGCAGGCTATCGAGCGGAGGAGCGGGAAAGTCCTTTTGCGGCAAGCTCGGCGAGATATTCATTCCAATATTTTTCCCGATTGCGGCCGAGTTCGAAAAGATATTCCCAACTGAAAATTCCGGTCGAGTGCGTATCGTCGAAAACCAGCCGCACTGCATAGTTGCCGATCGGATGAATTTCGATGATGGCCACATTCTCCTTGCCGGCCACGGTGCGCCGTTCGCTTGGAGAATGTCCCTGCACCTCGGCGCTCGGGCTGCGCACGCGCAGATATTCTGCGGCGAGATCAAAACGCCCGCCGTCATCGAACGCAACAGTCAGCGTCTTGCGATCCTTGTGCAGGCGCAGTTCAGTCGGCCACGGGGTCGTCGCTGCCGCAGCCATCGTCAATCAAGCGTGATGTGGCCGTCTTCGATGACCTTCTTCCACTTCACATATTCGCTTTTGGTGAAAGCTGCGCCGTCGGCGAGGCTGGTGCCGCGCGGCGTCAAGCCGAACTTGGCGAAGGCGGTTTTGAGCTCGGGATTTTGCAGCGCTTTGCCGATCGCGGCGTTGAGCTTGGCCAGCACATCCGGCGGCGTTCCCGCCGTGCCGTAGAGTCCAAGCCAGAGATCGACATCGTATCCGGGCAAGCCGGCCTCCGCCACGGTCGGCAGATCAGGATAAACCGGCGAGCGCACCGCGCCGGTAGTCGCCAGCGCCGTCACGCGCCCGTCGCTGGTGAACGGCAAGGCGCCGGCGATGCTGGAGAACGACAGCTGAATCTTGCCGCTCATCATATCGGTGTAGGAAGCGCCGATGCCTTTGTACGGCACGTGAACGGCATCGATCCCGGTACCGAGCTTCCACAGTTCGGCGGCCAGATGCGGCGTGGTGCCGACACCCGCCGACGCGTAGTTGAGCTTTCCGGGGTTGGCTTTGCCGTAGGCGACAAGCTCGGCGTAAGTCTTGACGCCAAGCTGCGGCGATACCACCAGGACTTCCGGAGACGAACTGACGATCGACAGCGTCACCAGGTCCTTGAAGATGTCGTACGGCATGGATTTTTGCAGTGTCGGATTAATCACGACGGCCGGATCCATGATCGCCATCTGATAACCGTCCGGCGACGAATGCGCGACGTAATCGACACCGACGATGCCGCCGGCGCCCGGTTTGTTGTCCACGACGACGGTCTGCCCCAACGCGTCGCTGAGATGCTGACCGATGGTGCGGCCGGCGAAATCCGTGATCCCGCCCGGTCCGTAAGGAACGATCAAATGCACGGGCCGGTCCGGGAAGCCCTGCGCCTGCGCCGGCAGGGACAAAGCGAGAGCGAGCGCTGATCCAAAAAGGATGCTCGCGGCGGCAGATAGACAATTCATCTTTCTCTCCATGACCGGATTACAGTCTGCTCCGGCGTCGTGATCACGTCAAAGTTCACTGCGTCGCACCCTGTTTGATCAGTGCGACCAGTTTGTGCGGCGTAATCGGCATCTGCGCTATATGGACGTTGAACGGCGTCAGCGCGTCCTCGATCGCCGAAACGATGGCGGCCGCGGCCGGTATGACACCGACTTCGCCGACGCCTTTGACGCCAAGCGGGTTATGCGGCGACGGCGACTCCCTGTAGAGCGTCTGAAACTGCGGCACCTCGGTCGCGGTCGGCAGCAGATAATCGGCAAATGTCGTGGTCACCGGCTGGCCGCTGTCGTCGTAGCCCATCCACTCGAACACCGCGTTGCCGATGCCGTGGGCGATGCCGCCATGGACCTGGCCTTCCACGATCAGCGGATTGACGCGGCGGCCGGAGTCCTGGATCGCGAAATAGCGCAGGAAGAACACCTCGCCGGTCTCGATATCGACCTCGACTTCGACGACATGGCAGGCGTTGGAATAGGCGAGCTTATCGACCCGGAACGTGGCGCTGGCCTCGAGGCCGGGATCGATGCCGTCGGGGAAGGCATAGCCGGGCGCGCCCTTGAGCACCCGGGCGAGTTCGCCGAGCTTTACGGAAAGCTGCGGCGCACCGACCACACGCACCTCGCCGTCGACAATTTCGAGATCCTCTTCGGCCGCTTCCAGCATGTGCGAGGCAAGCTTGCGCGCTTTGGCGGCAACCGCCTTGGCTGCAATCTGGACCGACGATCCGGCGGTCACGGTCTGACGGCTGGCAAAGCCGCCAAGGCCGAGCGGTGTTGCAGATGTGTCCCCGGCAATCACCGAAACATCCTGCGCGCGCACGCCAAACGCTTCCGCGCAGATTTGCGCGAGCGCGGTGCCGACGCCCTGCCCCATCGCAGCCGCGCCGGTCGAAACCGTGATCTGGCCGGTCGGCGAAACGCGCACGCCGCCGAACTCGAACGGCCCGCGCCCGGTACCCTTGATGCCGTGCGCCAGCCCGATGCCGATGTAACGGCCCCGCGCCCGCGCTTCGGCCTGACGGCGCGGAAATTCGTCCCAGCCCGCGGCGCCGAGAATATCTGCCTGACAGCCGGGGTAATCGCCACTGTCGTATTGCATCTGTTCGCCGGCCCGCGATTTCAGCGGCTTCAGGTACGGCATCTTTTCCGCCGGGATGAGATTGCGGCGCCGCAACTCGGCACGTTCGATGCCGAGGGTGCGCGCCAGCTTGTCCATCAGGCGTTCCATGGCGAACGCGGCCTGCGGGTAGCCGGCGCCGCGCACCGACGATACCGGCGCCTTGTTGGTGTGGGCCGCGATCACTTCCATCGCCAGCACCGGCACCATGTAGGGCCCAGTGAGCGTGGTGGCGGAATTGTACGGAATGTTCACGTCCTGCAATGCGTAGGCGCCGATATCGTAAATCAGCCGGCCGCGCACGCCACGCACCTGGCCATCGGCGTCGGCGGCGATCTCGATCGACCAGAACTGGTCGCGCTCCTGCGCCGCATTGGTGAAGTGCTCGCGGCGATCCTCGATCCATTTCACCGACCGGCGCAGCAGCGTCGCCGCGGCAACCGTCGCGACATCCTCGGGGTATACGCAAAGCTTCGGGCCGAAGCCGCCGCCGACGTCCGGCGTCGCGACCCGCAACCGCGTTTCATCGAGCGCGATGTAATCGGCAAGCGCGTTGCGCAGGTCGTGCGCCTTCTGCGTCGAGGCCCAGATTTGCGTTTCGCGATCGGAAATCTGGACGAAGAGGCCACGGCCTTCCATCGAATGGGCGGCGCCGCGATGCACCGAAAGATCTACGTGAACAATGTGGGCCGCCTTGGCGAAAGCCAGATCGGCATCGCCATAACCGACCTTGTATTTGATCACCTGGTTGGAATTCAGCTCGCGGCGCACCGGCGGCGCGCGTTCGTCCCGGCAATCCAGCGCGACCGGGAGCATCTCGTAATCCACCGCGACGAGTGCCGCCGCATCTTCGGCGGCATAGCGGCTTTCGGCGATAACGATGGCGACCGGTTCGCCAACGAAAGACACTTCGCCGTCCGCCAGGGCGAACAGCCAGCTTTGATCGAGCTTGGTGCCGGAATTGGACGTGCGCATCATGCGCCGTTGCTTCAACACCGGCGCGAGATCGTCGAGCGAGAATATGCCGACGATTCCCGGCTGTTTCCGCGCTTCGCCGGCGTCGATGCTGCGGATCAGCGCGTGCGGATGCGGGCTGCGGACGAACGCCGCGTGCAGCGCCCCGGGAGCGGCAACATCATCCACGAAATGCGCGCGGCCGGTCAGGAGCGCCTGATCCTCGATGCGCGTGACGCGACTTCCGATCAGCGCGCTCACTGGCCCTCGCTCGAGATCGCCTTGGTGGCGCGGGCAATGACGTCCTTCGGCGTGGCGTAGACTTCCGCCAGCATCTTGTCGATCTGCGCGGCGCTGACCGGACGAACGTCGAAATTGAGCTTCTGCGCTTCGGCGAGGAAATCGCCGTCCTTCATGGTGGCATCGAACGCCGCAAGCAGGGCGGCCTTGCGGTCGGCGGGAATATCCGGCGGCGCTGCGAACGGCCGTGCCATCGCCTCGCTGACCAGCATCAGTTTGAGGATCTGAAGCTGCTCCGGAGTCTTCGCAAGGTCGGTCGCGAGCGGAACCGAATCGATCGTCGGCTCCTTTTGCAAAGCTTCCTGCACGATGAAATTCACGGAATGGTCGGTCAGCCACCGCGCATGTTGCGTCTTGATCGTGCTCCACGACAGACCGCACAGCCCGTCGACCTCGCCGCGATCCATCGCCAGCACGACGTCGTTGGTTCCGGGATAACCGCTGATGACCTTGGTCTTGGCGCCGAAAACATTCTTGTACATCAGCGCCCAGATGTCCGGATCGGCGCCGGCGCCCTCGCCGCCGAATTTCGACGGCTTGTTCAGGAAGTCGTCCCAGTTCTTGATCGGCGATGCGGTAGAGCTGACGCAAATCGTGTTGTCGTCGGTGACGCTGCCAAGCCAGCTGAATTTCCGGCTGTCGAATTCGGCTTTGTCGACCAGCGGCGAGATGCCCATGCTGCGCGAAAAGGTGCCGAACACCGAACCGTCTTTCGGCGCGACCGAATAAATGTAATTGGCGGCGCGCAGGCTGCCGGCACCGGCCATTTGCTGCGGCACGATCGTGGGATTGCCGGGGAGGTGTTTGCCAAAATAGCGCGACAGCAATCGGGCGTAGGCGTCGTAGCCGCCGCCGACGCTGTAACCGATCACGAGATAGACCGCGCGGAAATCCTGCGCGCCGGCAAAGTGTATCGTACCGGCGAGCGCAGCCGCCACGGCAATCAGGCCGATCCCTCGCAACCGATGTCCTGAATCGCTTCATGATTTGTCGCCCGAACGCCCGGTCACCTGCTGCCAAAGAACTTTTGCCCCGAGCGACAGACCGGAGATCGGCTTGGCCGCGTCGGGAAGCGGCGCGGCCGCATCCCCCGGTTTCGCTGCATCGGCCGGCGCCGATGGCTGCTGCTCGAGTTGCTTGCGCAAGTTCGCGGCAAACTGGCCGATGATCTGTGACGCGGTTGCCTGGATCATGCCGACGCCGCGCCCGTATTGCGCGACCGCCCCCGACAGCATCAAGTCGGTGTGAATCAGCACGCGCGAGCCGCTGCCCGAAGGCTCGATGCGAAATGTCGCCGTGGCATTGGCCGAACCGCGGCCTTTGTCGTCGCTGCCCTGCGCTTTGACCTTGGCGCTGTGATTGGCCTCGTCGACATTTTCAAAAGCGACATTGCCGGCAAACGCCAGCGCCACCGGGCCGAGCCGCACGGCGATCTTGCCGCGGAAATTTTGCGGATCGATGATGTCCGTGAGCGCCGCGCCCGGCATGCAGGGTGCGATGCGCCGGATGTCCATCAGCACGGTCCACGCTTCCGGCGGCGACAGCGGAACGTCGAATGAATTGTCAAATTCCATCACTCACCTGCGTCACTCACCGACGTACGGCGCAACCGACCAATTCCGGTGCGCCGATCTTCTGCCAGACCCAGCGCGAGACGGCGAGCAGACGATCGTCTTCATAGCGCTGCCCGACAAGCTGAATGCCGACCGGTAGATTATTCGGACCGCGATGGCTCGGCAGCGTGATCGACGGCGTATGCAGCGCCGTCCAGATCGCCTGCATATTGGCGTCGCCGGTGAATTCCAGGCCCTTCGGCGCCTCGCCCGGCACGCATGGCACCAGCAACGCGTCGACCTTGTCGAAGATCGAACCCAACAGTGCACGGCACGCGTCGAGGCGGCGGAACGCAGCGACATACTCCTCGCGAGAGGTCTTTTGCCCGCCCTCGATATAGCGGCGCATTTGCGGCGACAGCGCTTCGCGGCGGTGCTCCCAGAAAAAGGCCATGCAGGCCGCACGCTCGACAAAATTGATCGTGCTGCGTGCGACGGCATGCATACCCTTGAAGGCATCCGGCAAAGCGACCTCGCTCACGACTGCACCCGCCTTGCCGAGAGCGGCAGCGGCGCCTTCGACCGCGGCCTTGGTCTCGGACTGTGCGGTATCCCAGATCTCGGTGCGGCAAAGGCCGATGCGGGGCGCGCTTTCGAGCTTACGCGGCGGCTGCGGCGCCTGCATCCGCAGCACGTCGGTCAGGAATTCGATATCGTCGACCGAGCGGGCGTGGATGCCGATGGTGTCGATGCTGTCCGCGGCCGGCCAGACACCCATCTTGTTGAACGTGTTGTAGGTCGGCTTGAATCCGAAAATGCCGCAGTAGGAGCTCGGCCGTAGCACCGAGCCGCCGGTCTGGGTGCCGAGCGCCAGCGGCACCATGCGATCGGCGACCGCCGCCGCCGAGCCGCTCGACGAACCGCCGGGCGTGTGCGCGGCATTGTGCGGATTGGTGGTGGCGCCGGGCGCCATCCCGGCGAACTCGCAGGTCACGGTCTTGCCGAGGATCACCGCGCCGGCGCGCCGCATCAGCGCCACGCACGACGCGTCGGCCGCCGGCCGATGGCTGCGATAGATCGGCGACCCCATTTCGGTCGGCATGTCGAAGGTGTCGATGATGTCCTTGATGCCGATCGGCACGCCATGCAGCGGACCGCGTTTGGCGCCGCGATCGGCCGCGTGCGCCTGCGCCAGCGCCAGCTCCGGGTTGAAATTCACCCACGCCTTGACGGTATCGTTCCGCTCCTCGATGCGTGCCAGGCAGTCGCGCACCACGGCCTCACAGGTCGCATGTCCGGCAGCGATCTTCTGCGCGATCTCGACGGCGCCGAGTTCGTTCAGCGGGCGATCCATCTTCAGTTCTTGCCGGCGCGGCCGGCCGAAGTCCCGGCGATCTTGCCGAACACGGTGCCGGCCATCAGTCCCGAGCCGCCGGGATAGTTGAAATAGAACAGCCCGCCGACCAGTTCGCCGGCGGCGTAGAGACCGCGGATCGGCTGGTAGTCGGTGTTGAGCACTTCGCAATCGTTGTTGATGCGAAGGCCCCCGAACGTGAAGGTCAATCCGCAAGTCACGGCATAGCCTTCGAACGGCGGCGCATCGATGGTGTTCGCCCAGTTGCTCTTGTTGATGGCGAGCCCCTTGGTGCCGCGGCCGTCCTTGATATTCGGATTGAACGGCACGTCGGCGCGGACTGCGGCATTCCATTCCTTGATGGTCTTGAGGAACTCCGCCGCGTTGACGCCTTCGAGCTTCTCGGCGAACTCCTCGATCGTGTTCGCCGTCACCTTGGTGATCTGGCGGATCTTGTACTCGTCGCGTTGCAGATGCTTCACCTTCTGGTCGAAGACCTGCCAGGCGAACTGGCCCGGCTGCTCCAGCACGACGCGGCCGTATTTTGCGTAAGTATAATTGCGGAAATCGGCGCCCTCGTCGACGAAGCGCTTGCCGGTCGCGTTGATCATGACCGAAAACGGATAAGAGTGCTTCTGGAACTGGTCGCCGACGGCGAGATCGCCGAATTCGGGGGCGTTCATCTCCCACTGCACGGCGTGGCCGCCGGACCAGTTGCCGCACGGGCTCGCGCCGATATCGAGCGCCATGCGGATGCCGTCGCCGGTGTTGAAACGGGTGCCGCGCACTTTCGCCATATCCCAGCCCGGGCCGAAATAGCGTGTGCGCATTTCCGAATTGGCCTCGAAGCCGCCGCAGGCGAGCACCACGGAATTCGCCCGCAGTTCTTCGACCTTGCCGTCATGACGCGCCCGCACGCCCTCGACGCGGTCGCCGTCGGTGATGAGATCGACGGCGCGCGTCGCATAGCGGATCTGGACGCCGCGCTTTTTGGCCGCCTCGGTCTCCATCTGCACCAGGCCGGGACCGCCGCCGACGGCTTCGACAGTCAGGCCGCCCCAGAATTTGAACTTGCCGTCGATCTTGAACGCCTGGCGGCCATAGATCGGAATGAGCCGAACGCCCTTTTGCCGCAGCCAATTCAATGAATCGAAGCTGCGGGTGACCAGCAACTCCACCAGATCGGGATCGGCGCGATTTTGCGTGACGCGCGCCATATCGTCGAAAAACTGGTCGGCGGTGTAGGTGCCGAAATCCGTGGTGTCGACCTCGGCCGGCGTCAGGTCGGGCACCAGCGTCTTGATGTCGTCGACGCCGTTATAGACCACGCGGATCGAGCCCGCGGTGAATCGGCTGTTGCCGCCGGATTCGTCTTCCGGTGCCGCTTCGAGCATCAATACCTTGGCGCCCTGCTCCTGCGCTGCCAGCGCCGCACTGAACGCCGCATTGCCGGCACCGACGACGATCACATCCGCAACATTACTCATTCTATTCCCATCCCTGAATTTCTAACGCAACTCACTCCGCCGCTTGCGCGACGCCACCATGCGCTTTCGACCAGCTGGCCGGATCCTTCATGAACGCTTCGACATCCTTGAGCTTGCCGGCGTCGAACTTGCCGCTTCTCTTGGCAACTTCGAGCACGTTCCACCACGTCGCCAGCGAGTGCAGCGTAACGGCGAGATCGCCGAAGATTTTTTTGCTCTCCGGAAAGATATCGTAAAAAAAGAACACAAAGACATGATCGACGGTGGCGCCGGCGGTGCGGAGCGCCTTGCAGAAATTCACCTTGCTGCGGCCGTCACTGGTCATGTCTTCGACCAGAAGGACGCGGTCGCCTTCCTCGATATGGCCTTCGATCTGGGCGTTGCGGCCGAAACCTTTCGGCTTCTTGCGCACATATTGCATCGGCAGCATCAGGCGGTCCGCCATCCATGCCGCGAACGGGATGCCGGCGGTCTCGCCGCCCGCCACCGAGTCGAACTGCTCGAATCCCGCCTCGCGCTCGATCGTGGCGGCGCCGAAATCGATCAGCGCCCGGCGGACGCGCGGAAACGAGATCAACCGGCGGCAATCGGTGTAGACCGGGCTGGCCCAGCCGGACGTGTAGATGAACGGCTTGTCGGTCATGAAGCGGACGGCGTCCACTTCGAGCAGCATCTTCGCCGTCAGTTCCGCCATTTCCTCTTTGCTCGGGAAACCGCTCATGCGCCGACCACCTTCCATTCGATGGTTTCGCCGCCGCGATAAACGATGGCGCGCTCGTCCGCTCCGGCAACTTTGACTTCCGCGGGCGCAGTCCAGGACGTTTTTTCAAGCGTGATCGTGTCCTCGTTCGGCGGCATCTGATAGTGCTTCGGCCCGTTGAGCGAAGCAAAGGCTTCGAGCTTGTCGAGCGCGCCCTCTTCGTCGAACACGCGGGCATAAGTCTCGATCGCGACCGGCGCGTTGAACATTCCCGGCACGCCGTTGGTCGAAACCTTGCGCGCATAGGGATGCGGCGCGGAGTCGGTGCCGAGGAAATAGCAGGCTTCGCCCGAGGTCGCCGCCTTGCGCAGCGCAGCGCGGTCGCGCGCGGTTTTGATCACCGGCATCACGTACATGTAGGGCTTGAGGCCGTGGCCGAACCAGTCATTGCGCGTCAACATCATGTGATACGGCGTGATGGTGCCGCCAACCTGCGGCGCCGCGCTTTTCACGTAATCGACGCCGTCTTTCGATGACAGGTGCTCGAGGATGAAGCGGAGCTCTGGGAATTGTTTGGTCCATTTCGACAGATGCCGCTCGATGAAAACTTTCTCGCGGTCGAAAATATCGACCTCGGGATCGGTTTCCTCGCCGTGCATCAGGAACGGCATATTGATCTTTTCCATCCGCTCCAGCACGCGCATGACTTTCTTGTAGTCGGTGACGCCGGCGGCCGAATTGGTGGTGGCGTTGGCCGGGTAGAGCTTCACGCCGGTGAACAGACCCTCGCGAAAGCCGCGCTCGACGTCGTCGGGATCGGTGCTGTCGGTGAGGTAACAGGTCATCAGCGGCTTGAACTTCGAGCCCTCCGGCAGCGCAGCCATCACCCGGTCGCGATAAGCCGCGACTTCCTTTGTCGTGCAGACCGGCGGGACCAGGTTCGGCATCAGGATGGCGCGGCCGAAATGTTTCGCCGTGTAAGGCAGCACCGCCTTGAGCATTTCGCCGTCGCGAACGTGCAGGTGCCAGTCGTCAGGTTTGCGGATGGTTATGCGTGCGGTCATGGGAAACCGATACACCTCTCGCCGGACCGGAGCCAATGCGCCGGCCGAAGCCTTCTCCGATGACGTGCGCCGGACCATCAGGAAGGGGCAGGAAAAGACCCGGTCACTGTAGCCGGACGTGTACCAAAATCAAAATTTTTTCCAAATTATGTACAGCGCATTGGTAGGATTGCGCTCTGGAGCAACGCCTTGGCGAAACAAGCACCGGATGAATTTCTCAAGCTTGCCACCGACGCCATGGCCCATTTTCAGGCGGGCCGGCTGGCGGACGCCGAGCGTGCCTATCGCGGCGCCTTGGCGATCATCCCTCATGATCCGGCGGTGACCCACAATCTCGGTGTCGCCATCGCCGCCCAGGGGCGTCATCGCGACGCAGTCCGCTGTTTCGACGAGGCGCTCAGGGCCGATCCAGGTTTCGTCTCGGCCCATTACAACCGCGCCGTCGCCATGATGGCGCTTGGCGAAAAGCGGGAGGCGATCGCCGCTTTCACGCGCGCGGCAACGCTTGAACCGGAGCATTACGAGGCGCACCGCGCCCTGGGCTTTCTCTGGCTGTCGCAAGGCGACCGCGGACGGGCGCTCGATCATCTGGCGCGCACTTATGAGTTGCGGCGCGGCGACGACCGCACCGCCTTCGCGCGACAATCGCTGACGACGGCGACCCGCCACAAGCTCGAACACGATGCCGACCAGTTCCTGCATCTTTCGCGGCGGATGAGGGATCGACTGAGCTTCGAATTGCGAGCACGCAACTACCGCACCGTCGCCGGACAGCTCACGAGTAAGCTGACGACGCTCTCCGATGCGCAGATCGGCGTGCTGGGCGACGACTACAACACGCCGATTCACCTGCGTGCAGCACCGGAGATCGCCGGCGGCGCCGTCAATGAACGTGCGGATCTCGGTGCGCGAACCGGACAATTCGATGCGGACGGCGTGACGACCGTCGACGACGTGCTCACCCAACCGGCGCTGGATTCACTGCTGCGGTTTCTGCTGGAGAGCACGATCTGGCACGATTTCTCCCATATCGACGGTTTCGTCGCGTCGTATCTGGAAGACGGCCTCGCCTGTCCACTCCTGCTGCAAATCGCCGATGAACTTCGCCACGCGTTCCCGGACATCCTCGGCAAGCACGCGCTCTCGCAGGCCTGGGCTTTCAAGGGCCTCAAGGCGCAGTCGGCGGTCGACGTCCATGCCGACGATGCCGCGGTCAGCGTCAATCTCTGGATCACGCCGGTGCAAGCCAATCTCGATCCGGACCATGGCGGCCTGGTTGTCTGCCGCACGCCGCCACCCGAGGGCTGGGCGATCAGGGATTATGAGGCCGATCAGCCCGCCATTGTAACATTTTTGGAACAAAATGCCGACAACAGCCTGATCGTGCCCTACCGGCAGAATCGCGCGGTGCTGTTCCGCTCCAAGCTGTTTCATCACTCGGATCGGCCAAAATTCGCATCAGGTTACGAAAATCATCGGATAAACCTGACCCTGCTTTACGGCTAGCCGGAGCCTGGGAAACCCAGAATTCGGTGGGTTACCGACTGTTCCAAAATTGACACACCAGTGCGCCGTTTCTATACAGCATCGATGCCCCGCGACCCGAACGGCAAGTACACCAATTCCGCGCTGCGCATCGGCGACGCCGACCCCTATCCGCAGCGTGCGGTCGGCGAGTTCCTCAGCGAGGTGGTTGCCAACAATCAGGTCAACGACGAGTACAAGCACCTCGTCCTCAAGGTGCACGCCCACGCGCTCACGGCCTATGCCGGGCAGATGTTCCATCTGCTGTGCCCGTCGCCCGACGGCGCCGAGGTGTGGATGCGCCGGCCAATGAGCGTCTATCGCGTCGACCGGGACAGCGGACAGATCGAATTCCTCTACAAGGTCGAGGGCCGCGGCACCAAGGGCATGGCCATGCTCCGGCCGGGCGATGACTTCAACCTCGCCGGACCGCTCGGCCACGGCTTCACCCTCGAGCCCGCGTGGCGGAATATCGTAGTGCTCGGCCGCGGCGTCGGGCTCGCAACACTGGCGCCACTGTCGCAGCTTGCGGCCGAGAACAAGGTCGGCGTCACCGCAATCCTGAGCGCCCGCAATCCCGGCGTCGTGATGTCGCGGGAATTGTTCGAAGGCCTTGGCGCCAAGACCATCACCGTGCTGGATTCCGACGGCAGCAGCGCGGTCGAGAATGTCGAAAAAATTCTCGAAGGCCTGATTGCGGACAACAAGGCCGATGCGTTCTTCACCTGCGGCTCGAACCGGCTGCTCAAGCTGATGCAGCGGCTCGGCAAGCGGCACAATATTCCCGGCCGGGTCGCGATGGAGCAGATCATGGTTTGCGGCTTCGGCGCCTGCTACGTTTGCATGCGCACCTTCGAGGTCGACGGCGTGCGCGTTCTGCGCCGTGTCTGTCGCGACGGCCCGGTATTCAACATGCAAGAGGCGGTCGGATGGTAGATCTTTCCGTCAAGATCGGCGCGATCACGCTGCAAAATCCGATCCAGCCGGCGTCGGGCGCGTTCTCGTGGGAGTACAACGACGTCATCGATCTCAACCGGCTGGGCGCGCTGGTCGCCAAAACCATTTGCCGCGAGCCGCGGCTCGGCAATCCGACGCCGCGCATGGCCGAGACCGAGGCCGGCATCATCCAGTCGATCGGCTTGCCGGGCAAAGGCATCGATTACTTCATCGCGCACATCGTCCCCGAATACGCCAAGTTCACGCCGCCGCTGGTGGTCAGCGTCTCGTCGGAAACCATTGAGGATTTCGCGGCGCTCGCCGAGGAATTGAGCGTGCCGGACGTCGACGTGATCGAGGCCAATATCTCGTGCCCGACGCGAAACGCCACCGGCGGCAATTTCGCGATGCACGAGGATTACACCCGCGACTGCATCACGGCGATCCGCGCCAAGACCAAAAAGCCGTTGTGGGTGAAGCTCTCGCCGAACGCCGGCGACATCGTCTCGATCGCCAAGGCCGCCGAAGACGCCGGCGCCGACGCGCTGGTGATCGCCAACACGTTCCTGTCGCTGAAAATCAGGACCGACAATTTCCGCCCGGCGCTCGGCAACAAGTTCGGCGGGCTGGTGTCGCCGGCGCTGAAACCGATCGTGCTGCGGATGGTCTACCAGGTCGCCAAGCAGGTGAAGATTCCGATCATCGGCATCGGCGGCGTGACCAAGGCCGAAGACGTGGTCGAGTACATGCTGGCAGGCGCCAGCGCGGTGGGCATCGGCTATGCCGGCTTCCGCAATCCGACCGCACTGACCACGATCATCGACGATCTTGAGGCCTGGTGCGACGAGCGCGGCATCAAGAAGGTGACGGAGTTGATCGGCGCGGTGCGCGATCAGGATATGGAGATGGATACGCTCGCGGCCGCGTCCACTGGCGTCTAAGACGCATTGGCCTCAATCCACCGCACCGGTACGGCCTTACTGTCATTATCAGCCGCGCTACGCCTATCATCAGCCCTGAAAGCAATCGCGCAGTGAGGCGGTGGCACCAGTGCGTCATCTTTGGATCGTAGCGACGGCATTCCGTCTTGCCGGCATAACACTCGCCATCTGCGCGATTTTGGCGCTGGCCGACCTCGCTTCCACCACCGTGGTGACGCACCAACTACCGCCTTCGGAGACCGGCAAGCCGCTCGATATCGGCACTTACGGCATCATTGCATTGATCACCGACGCGGCGCGCGGCTTTGGCTGGTTCGTCAACGCGCTCGCGGGTGTTGTCAGCATCATCCTTGTCGCCTTTGCGGTCGCTGCGGCGCTTGCTTTGCTGCTCGGCGTGCTGCTCTATTTCACCGGCCGCGGCATCAGCCGCCACGCCCGCTGGGCGCGCGTCGTCGCGATGTTGATGTGCACCGGATTCGTGCTCGCCGCCGGCTCTATAACGCCGGCCCTATGGAGCGCACGGCAGGAGGTCGCGCCGCTGGCCGCGTTGCCGATCGGGTTCTGCCTTTACGCCTTATGGGTCCTGATCTGGCGTTTCGCCTAGGCCGCGACCGCTTTCGCCGCTTCGTCGGCGTCCGGCTGTTTCCAGTCCTTCAGCCGCGGGAAAACCTCGCGGGCGAACAGCGACAGATTGTCGACCGTCTGCGCGTGGCTGAGTTCGCCGCCCTGCCCCATCATCAGCAGATTGCCCATGCCGCCGCAGTGGCCGCAGAAATCGATGATCTGCTCATAGACCTCGTCCGGCGTGCCGCAGAACAGCACGCCGGCATCGATCAGGTCGTCGACGCTGGCGTTCTGCATCGAAATGACTTTGCCGGCCTTGGTGAAGGTGCGTGGCGGTGTCTCGCCACGCAGCATCCGTGCGTTGTCTTCCGGCGGCAGGTAGCCGGGCGGATTGCGGAACGGCGGGTAGACGATCGGGCTGGTTCGCAGATAGCCCGCGATCAGATGACCGCGCCGGCGCGCCTCTTCGCGGTCGTGCGAAACCCCGACCAGGCCGAGATAGGCGAAGCGGTCGGCGCCCGGCGCCTTGCCGTGCTTCGCCAGATAGCTTTTGCGATAGGCGTCGTAAATGCGGCGGGTGCCGTAGCCCGTGCCAAGCGTCGCCATCACGTAGCCGCGCTCGCCGAGCACCCGCGCTTGCGTTGTGCTGCCGGTGGTCGACCAGACCGGCGGATGCGGCTCCTGCCAGACCCGCGGCCAGACATTGACCTGGCGATACTGAAAGAACTCGCCTTCCCAGTTGAACACGCCGTCGTGCGTGGTCATCGCCTTGAGGATGAAGTCGTGCGCTTCCCAGAAGCGGTCCATCAGCTCGGTGGGATTGCGGTTCGACGCGGCGATTTCGTACGGAATGCCCTTGATGAATCCCATGTCGAGCCGGCCGCGCGATATCACATCGATGGTCGATAGCTCTTCGGCGACGCGCAACGGATCGGGCCGGTGCCCAATCGGATAGCCGAGCACCAGAAGCCGCGCGCGCTTGGTGATGCGCGAAAGCACGGCCAGGCCGACGACGACCGATGACGACATGCAGGTCGCGGTCTGATGATGCTCGTTGAGCATGACATCGAGGCCGAGCTCGTCGCAAAGCTGCCACTCGTCGTAGTAGCGATGGAACAGGTCGGCGGCGATTTGCGGCTCGCATTTGCGGTTGGGCAGCGTGACCCGCAGCGTCGGCGCCTTTTCATCCCACGCCGGGTAATAGGCTTGCTCGCTGAAATGATAGACGCGCATCGTTGCCCCTCTCCCGCGTCAAACCCTATCAGTTGGCCGTCACCGCCGCATCCACCAGATCGCCCGGGCGCGTACTGGCCGGGGGTTGTGACCTTGTCTTTTCGGCAGCGATGGCCGCAGCCGTGACTTCCGCGGGATCCGGCTGCTTCCAGGCCTTGAGCCGCGGATAAACCTCGCGCGCGAACAGCGTCAGATTGTCGGCGGTCTGCTCGTGGGTCAGATAACCGGCGTGCCCCATCATCAGCAGATTGCCCATCCCGCCGCAGTACTGGCTGAAGTCGACGATCTGCTCGTAAACCTCGTCCGGCGTGCCGCAGAACAGGATGCCGGCCGCGATCAGATCCTCGACGCTCGCGCTCTGCATATTGATGACGCGGCCGTCCTTGGTGAAGCTGCGCGGCGCGGTCTGGCCGCGCAACATCCGCGCATTGTCTTCAGCCGACAGGAAGCCCGGCGGATTGCGGAATGGCAGGTGAACGATACTGCTCGAGCGCAGATAGCCGGCTACCAGATCGCCGCGGCGGCGCGCTTCGTCCTTGTCCTTGGCGACGCCGACAAGGCCGAGGTAACCGAAGCGGTCCGAACCCGGCGCCTTGCCCCATTTGGCGTGATAGCCGCGGCGATAGGCATCGTAGAGCGGCCGGGTGTTGTAGCCGGAGCCAAGCGTCGACATCACATAGCCGCGCTCGCCGAGCAGCTTCGCCTGCGTGGTGCTGCCGGTCGTGCTCCACACCGGCGGATGCGGCTCCTGCCAGACCCGCGGCCAGATATTTACCTGGCGATACTGAAAGAACTCGCCTTCCCAGTTGAACACTTCGTCGTGCGTCGTCATCGCCTTGATGATGAAATCGAGCGCCTCCCAGAAACGGTCCATGACGCCGACCGGATTCTGGTTGGAGGACGGAAATTCGTAAGGCACGCCCTTGATGAACCCCATGTCGAGACGGCCGCGCGAGATCACGTCGATGGTCGAGAGCTCCTCGGCGACGCGCAGCGGATCGGGCCGGTGGCCGATCGGATAGCCGAGCACCAGAAGCCGCGCGCGCTTGGTGATGCGGGCTAGCACCGAAAGACCCACCACCACCGTCGACGACATGCAGGTCGCCGTCTGGTGATGCTCGTTGAGCATGATGTCGAGGCCGAGCTCGTCGGCGAGCTGCCACTCGTCGTAGTAACGGTGGAACAGGTCCGCCGCGATGCGCGGGTCGCAATTGCGATTGAGGAAATTCACGCGCAGCGAGCCCGCGTGTTTGTCCCAGCCGGGAAAATAGGGCTGCTCGGTGAACTGATAAACTCTCATTGCGCGGCTTCCTACTTCACTTTCTTCATTTGGTTTTCGCGAACGCCAACACCTTGTCGGCGAAAACCTTCGGCTGTTCTTCGTGCGGGAAATGTCCGGCGCGGTCGATCAGCTCGAAGCGCGCGCCCGGAATGAGGTCCGCATAAGCCCGGCCATAGGCCTCGCTGAGCATGCGATCCTGCGCGCCCCACAGAAACGAGGTCGGGATACGGATGCGATGCAGCCGGCTCTTGAGCCGCGGGTTGTGGAAGTAGGGATTCCAGGCAAAGCGCGCGGTCGCCTCCTTGGCGCGCGCGGCGGCAAGAACCTGGGCATCCGGCAGCGCCTTGTAATCGCGCTTGCCGGCCTCCGGGTTGGCGTAGACGAGTTGCAGATATTCCGGATCGGTGAGAGCGAAGATGTCGGCAATGTCGCGGGTCTGGCGGTCGGACACCTTGATGCCGACCGCGTTGGCCATCACCAAACGCGCCATGCGCGCCGTGGTTTTCACCGCGATCTCGGCCGCCGCCCAGGCCCCGAGCCCGACGCCGACCACCGTGAGATCGCGAACATCGAGCTGATCGAGCATGTCGAGATAGAAATACGACAGGTCGTCGATCGAGCGCATGCCCTTCGGGAGTTCGGACCGGCCATAGCCCGGATGGGCCGGCGCGATGACGCGTGCGCCTTTGGCCAGTTCGTCGATCGCCGCAGCGGCCGGATCGATGCCGTTTTCGGCGTGAAGGAAAAGCAGTGGAGGTCCCGAGCCCCGATCGATGAAGTCGATCCGCGTTTCATTGACAACCAGCGACTGCGCCTCACCCGGTGACGCTACTGCCATTCCCCCTCCAGGGTTGTTCTGCGTTATGACCCGTCGTTCTAGCACGTGAAAAGGTCTTTGCCAGCGAGCGCAACGCGGCCGATTAGGCAAGCTTGCGTTGCGTGACCGGCATGCGATGGCGATTGACACGGCACACGAAATTAAGGCGCGATACGCCGCGCGATTGACAGGGAGAGCAACGCAATGACCGACGTCACCACGCAGTTGGGGATCGCCTACGCCAACCATGACGGCGTCGAACTCATGGGGGACCTCTTCCTGCCGAAAGGCGCCAAGGCCGCGCCGGCGCTGGTCGCCGTTCACGGCGGCGGCTGGGTGCAGGGCGTGCGCACCGCCTTCCAGTTCTGGGGCCCTTACCTGGCGTCGCGCGGCGTCGCGATGTTCTCGATCAGCTACCGGCTTGCCACCAAGGGCAAGATGTTTCCGCAGGCGGTGCAGGACGTGCTGGCCGGCGTGCAGTTCGTCCGCGGCAAGGCCGGCGACTTCGGCATCGACCCGGCGCGGATCGGACTGATGGGCGCGTCTGCCGGCGGTCATCTCGCGGCGCTGGCCGCGCTCAGCGGCAAGAAATTCATCGGCGGCTATCCGCAGGACCAGTTTGCCGCCATGTCCGCGGAGGTGAAGGCGCTGGTCGCCGTATACGGCGTCTACGATCTGGTGGCGATGTGGAAGACCTATCAGATCCAGGGCGGCCTCGATAACAACATCCAGAAATTCCTCGGCGCCCCGCCGATGGAAAATCGCCAGCTCTATTTCGACGCGTCGCCGATCAGCTACGCGACCTTCGACAACAACAAGATCGGTGTGCTGCTGGCCACCGGCACGCGCGACGACCTGGTCGATCCGAAGGAGCACACCGAGCCGTTCACGCTCGCGCTCAAGCAGGCGGGGTTCTTCGTCCGGCCGTGCATCGTCGAGGGCTCACCGCATTACTGGATGAACGATCCGATCGAGGAGCCGGGAAGCTATTCCGGCTTCCTCGCCCCGCGCCTGATGCGCTTTCTTGCCGAGAAATTATGAGGCAGTGCGCGGCAACAACTGTTGCAGAGTCTGCGGGGTCTGGGTCTTCGGCACCGGCTTTTGCAGTTGATGCTTGTCCAGGCGTTTGACCTGAACCGCGACGCAGCCGTTGTTGCCGCACAGGTTGACCACCAGCTGCAGAAGCCCGGTATCGGCCGCCTTGGCGTCCGTGACCGGCGGCGCGTGCACCCTGGCCGCGGCGTGATGCAGGAGAACCGCGCTCGAGATAAACGAGGCGATCGCGATGGCCGTAAGAAGCATCCTGCGCATCGTATTCTCCGGTCGAGCCTGCCTCCTTTGGTCCGTAAAAGATTATGGTAAACGGACGATTAACGGTCTCTCCGGCCGGCCTTTTCGTGCCCAAGCGTGCCCATGAAAGACGCACTGCCGCAGCCCCTGCTTCGATATTGCGCAAAAACGGGCCGCTTCCTACAAATGACGCTCAGGACCATTCCGCCGGGAGGAGGTCCCGCGCTTAACGCGGGACAATCAGAAGGATGAACGCGATGATCAGACCATTGCTTTTGGGGACGGCGGTGCTCGCGCTCGTTGCGGTGCCGGCCATATCGCAGCAAAAAACCGTCAAAATCGGCTTCATTTCCAGCTTTAGCGGCCCGGTCGCGGTGATCGGCAACGACATGCGCAACTCGTTCGAGCTCGGCCTCGACCATGTCGGCCGCAAGCTCGGCGGCCTACCGGTGGAAGTCATCTACGAAGACGACGAGATCAAGCCGGACATCGGATTGCAGAAGACCCAGAAACTGCTGCAGTCCGACCATGTCGACTTCGTGGTCGGCTACATCTGGTCGAACGTGCTGCTGGCTTCGCTGCCGGCGCTGATCGATTCCAAGACGATGACCGTCGTCACCAACGCCGGCGCTTCGCAGCTCGCCGGCAATCAATGTTCGCCCTACGTGTTCTCGACCTCGTTCCAGAACGACCAGGTGCCGGCCGCGGTCGGCACCTACATGAACCAGAAGGGCATCAAGTCGGTCTATCTGCTGGCGCCGAACTACACCGCCGGCAAGGACATGGCGACCGGCTTCAAGTCGACCTTCAAAGGCCAGATCGTCGGCGAGGAATACACCCGCTGGCCGGATCAGCTCGACTTCTCCGCCGAACTGTCCAAGGTCCGCGCCGCGAAGCCCGACGCCATGTACGTGTTCTATCCGGGCGGCCCGGGCGTGCAGTTCATGACGCAATACGCGCAGTCCGGCCTCAAGGGCCAGGTGCCGCTGTACTCCGGCTTCACCATCGACGACCTGTCGCTGCCGCGGCTGAAGGATCTCGCGGTCGGCAACCCGAGCGCCATGCTGTGGGTCAGCGACATGCAGAACGACGCCAACAAGAAATTCGTCGGCGACTACAAGGCCAAATACAAGACGCTGCCGTCGTTCTACGGCGCCGACACTTATGACGCCGTAGCGCTGATCAACAGCGCTGTCACCGCGGTCAAAGGCGACCTCTCCAACAAGGAGGGCATGCGCAAGGAGATGGAAAAAGCCGACTTCAAGTCGGTGCGCGGCGGCTTCAAGTTCAACAACAACCACCTGCCGATCCAGAACTTCTATCTCGAGGAAGCGCGGAAAGACCCGGACGGCAGCTACTCGCTGCACACCCTCTCGACGATCGTGAAAGACGACCAGGACGCGTATCACACCCAGTGCCCGATGAAGTGATCGCGCCGTAACGCTTGAGCGGCGGCGGGCGCTGGGGGCGTTCGCCGCCGTTGTGTTGAAGGCACCCCGGCCGGGACCGCCGGAGCTTCAGTCGATGCTTTATTTCATCGAGCAGACTCTCAACGGCATCCAGCTCGGCATGCTGCTGTTTCTGCTCGCGGCCGGCCTGACGCTGATCTTCGGCATCATGGACCTGGTCAATCTGGCGCACGGCTCGCTGTACATGCTGGGCGCCTATTTCGCCGCCACCTTCGCCGAGGCGACCGACAGTTTCGTGCTCGGCGCGATCCTGGCCCTGGCCGCGACCTTCGTTTCCGGCGTGGTGCTCGAAGTCATCGCCATCCGACCGCTCTACGGACGCAACCATCTCGATCACGTGCTCGGCACGTTCGGCATCCTGATCTTCTTCGACGATCTGGTGCGGCTGGTCTGGGGACCGGCGGGCATGACGTTGTCGCTGCCGAGCGAAATGCTCAACGCCATCGAGGTGCTGCCCGGCGTGTTCTATCCGGTCTACCGGCTGGTCATCATCGCCGTATCGCTCGCGGTGGCGCTGCTGCTTTACTTCACCGTGATGCGCACCCGGCTTGGCATGCTGATCCGCGCCGGCGCGTCCAATCGGGAAATTGTCGGCGCGCTCGGCATCAACATCAAGCTCTTGTACACGCTGGTGTTCGGGCTCGGCGCCGCGCTCGCCGGCTTTGCCGGATTGATGCAGGCGCCGATCCTGACCGTGCAGATCGGCATGGGCGAAAACATCCTGATCCTCGCCTTCGTGGTCATCATCATCGGCGGCGTCGGCTCGATCCGCGGCGCCTTCGTGGCCGCCGTCCTGGTCGGCCTGATCGACACCATCGGACGCGCTTTCGTTCCCGACATGCTGCGAACGGTACTGAACGCCAGCGCCGCCAGCACGCTGGGGCCGGCCTTGGCCTCGATGCTGATCTACGTGCTGATGGCAGGGATCCTGGTGTTTCGGCCGGAAGGCTTGTTCCCGGCGGCGACCCGATGAGCGCCCCGACGAGCGCCTGGCTCAACCCGCGCAACGCAATCGCTTGCGGGCTTATGGTCATTCTCGCGCTGCTGCCGGTCTACGTCGCGCTGACCGGCAATGCGTTTGCCATGACGCTGTTCACGCGCATCATCATCATGGCGATCGCCGCGGTCAGTCTCGACCTCATCATGGGCTATGGCGGCATGGTGAGCTTCGGCCATGCCGCCTATCTCGGCATCGGCGGCTATGCCGTCGGCATGTTGTGGAAGGAAGGCATCGCGTCCGGCTTCGTGCAGTGGCCGGTAGCGATCGGCGCATCCGCGCTGTTTGCGCTGGTGGTCGGCGCACTCAGCCTGCGCACCCGCGGCGTTTACTTCATCATGATCACGCTGGCGTTTGCGCAGATGATCTATTACGCGGCGCTCGGCATGGATCGCTACGGCGGCGACGACGGCATGACCATCCGCCAGCGCAGCCAGTTCGGCGGATTGATCGATCTGAGCAACCGGACGCTGTTCTACTATCTGTGCTTTGCGGTGCTGGTCGGCAGCATTTATCTGGTGCACCGGCTGGTCAATTCCCGCTTCGGCCTCGTCGTGCAAGGATCCCGCTCCAATGACCGGCGGATGCGCGCGATCGGCTTTCCGACCTTTCGCTACAAGCTCATTTGCTTCGTCATCGCCGGCGCGCTGTGTGGCCTCGCCGGCGCACTGCTCGCCAATCACACCGAATTCGTCAGCCCCGCGATCATGTTCTGGACCCGCTCCGGCGACCTGATGGTCTACGTCGTACTCGGCGGCCTTGCGACGCCGTTCGGACCGCTGATCGGCACCGCCGTATTCCTCCTGCTCGAGGAAGTGCTGTCGCGTTTCACCGAATATTCTGGACTGTTCCTCGGCCCCGGGCTGCTGCTGGTCGCGCTTTACCTGCGCGGCGGCATCGAAGGATTGCTGGAGGGCCGCCGCGATGGCTGAGCCGCTGCTCCGGATCGCCGGCCTCTCCAAGCGTTTCGGCGGCGTGGTCGCGTCCGACGCGATCACGCTCGACATTCCGCAAGGCGAATTTCACGCCGTCATCGGGCCGAACGGCGCCGGCAAGACGACGTTGATCGGCCTCCTCGCCGGCGAGATTTCGCCGCTCGGCGGAACGATCCAGTTCGACGGTAGCGATATCACCGCCGTGCCGGTCGACCGCCGCTGCAAGCTCGGCATGGCGCGGTCGTTCCAGATCACGTCGCTGTTTCCGGAATTCACCGCGCTGGAAAACGTCGCGCTGGCGGTGCAGGCGCATGCCGGCCACTCGTTCCGGTTCTGGAAAAATGCCCGGAGCGACGAAGCATTGTGCGAACCGGCCCGCGCCGCGTTGGCGCAGGTCGGTCTCGCCGGCCGCGCCGGCACGCCGGTCGGCAAGCTCAGCCACGGCGAACGGCGCCAGCTCGAAATCGCCATGGCGCTGGCGACCAAGCCGCGCCTGCTGCTGCTCGACGAGCCGATGGCCGGCATGGGCCCGGAAGAATCCGCGCGCATGGTCGATACCTTGCGTGAACTGAAAGGCCGCATCACCACGCTGTTGATCGAGCACGACATGGAAACCGTGTTCGCGCTCGCCGACCGGATCACGGTTCTGGTCTATGGCCGGGTCATCGCATCCGGCGAACCGGCGGCAATCCGTGCCGACGCTGCGGTGCGCGAGGCCTATCTCGGCGAGCAAGAGGCCACCGCTCATGGCTGAGAGCTCGGCTGAGACTTTGGCTGAAAGCGCATCGGCGCAGCGCCCGCTGCTCGAAGTGTCCGGCATCGAGACCAGTTACGGACTAAGCCGCGTGCTGTTCGGCATTTCGTTCTCGATCGCAGCCGGCGAGATGGTCTCGCTGATGGGCCGCAACGGCATGGGCAAGACCACGACGGTGCGCTCGATCATGGGGCTGACGCGGGCAACGTCGGGCTCGATCCGCTTTGACGGCAAGGAAATCCGCGACGTCCCCGCCTATCGCGTCGCCAAGCTCGGCATCGGTCTGGTGCCGGAGGGCCGCCAGGTGTTTCCCAATCTCACCGCGCGGGAAAACCTCGTCGCGACGGCGGCGAACCGCACCGGCGCCGCCAGCCCGTGGACGCTGGAGCGGATCTTCACATTGTTTCCGCGGCTCGCCAGCCGCGCCAACGCCATGGCGAACCTGCTGTCGGGCGGCGAGCAGCAGATGCTGGTGATCGGCCGCGCGCTGATGACCAATCCGCGCCTGCTCATCCTCGATGAAGCGACCGAAGGCCTGGCGCCGCTGATCCGCGACGAAATCTGGCGCTGCCTGCAACAGCTCCGCGCCGCCGGCCAGTCGATCCTGGTGATCGACAAGAACGTCGGTGCGCTGACCCGCATCGCCGACCGCCACACCATCATCGAACGGGGCCGCGTGGTGTGGACCGGCAGTTCGAAAGAGCTGGCCGGTTCCACCGATATCCAGCACCGCTATCTCGGCATCTGAACCTGGACCCGCGGCGTGCTTTCTGCCGGCGATGGCGCTATGAGTTCGGGGCATAAGAAGGACGCCGTTATCGGCTGCGCCGCGTATGGCGGCCGGACCGCGACATAGAAGACTGCCGGTTCTTCGGCGCGAACTTCAAAGTCGCCCGCAACAATCCGATCGGCGCCGAGATGTTGCTGCAACGTTTCGAGTGGCTTCAGCTCGATGCCATGCTCAAGGCCGCGCGCGAATTGAAACCGCTGGCGTTTGTCGACATCGGCGCCAACTTCGGCCTCTACACCTGCATCCTCGGAGCACAAGCTGGTGCAGCGGGTAATCGCCTTCGAACCCAATCCGGACATCATCGTGCAGTTGCGCAGCAACATGCAGCTGAACGAATTGCCGCCCGTCGAGATTCATCAAGTTGCCGCCGGCGCCTCGCGCCACAAGGCCGAACTCAAAATTCTTCCGGACGGCTATGACTGTTTGGCGAGCGTGGTTGAGGCGGGTGCAGGCGGCTATGCTATCGATGTCGTCCCCATCGACGATCTGATGTCGCTCAACCGCGCCTGCATCTTCGTGAAGATCGACGTCGAAGGCTACGAAGTCGACGTTCTGCGCGGCGCATCGAACCTGTTCGGGCAAAATTACGGTTATGCGCAGATCGAATGCTTTGATGACGAGCGCGAAAAGACCGTGATCGAAGAGTTGGCAAAGCTCGGCTGGCGTCAGGCCGACCACATCGTTCACGATCTCATCTTTCGGCGCGATGCGATTTAACAAGAACGTCCGCAGTACGCGCTGCGTGCGCGCACCAAGCTTCAGACCTGCCAGTCCTGATTTTCGGGAAAATTTGCGAGGCTCGGCGCCGGCGCGGGAAAGTTGGTCGGAACGATAGGATTTACGATCTTGATCGCTTGCCACTGATTTTATTGCATTTTTTGATCACATCGCCCCGATTGGAGACTGCTACCGTGTATTTGAAACAAAGGATCGCTATTTGGTTGCATTCTTCTTGAGTCACCACCATCTTGCTAAAAAAATTGGCCGTGGGGGAGAATCAAGAGTGTCAGAGCCTAACCTTGGTATACCGATCAGATTTATACCGGACGATGCGGCCTCTGCCGATTTTTTCGGTTCGCACGAGCCAGTTGCAGACGCAATCCAGACTGTTATTGCTACAGATACCACTCACAGCCATTGCCTACTACGCGATCTATCAGAACAGGATTGAAGAAGATGTAGGGAGCATTATCAACTCCCAAAATTCAGGCTTGGAACAAGTCTTACCCGATTGGCGAACTTACGTCGCGGCAATTTATTTTAATGTGCCAATTGAAAAGTCGCTTCAGTTGTTGATGCAACCTCAATTGCTAACGAGCATCATCGAAAACAACAAAGGCACGTTCTTAAAGCTCAGAAACGTGCCGGGATTTGAAAGAGTACTTGAGCGCCTCACCGAGTCATGGTCCAAACCTGACCCTGCTCTTCCAGCAAATACCGCTACACTGCTTTCTGAGGAAGAACTGCCGTCTGGACCACAAGCAGAGGCCATTTCCCAAAACCTCGGCAAATGCCTTGCGGACGCTGCAAATTGGAGTGTTATGAACTCCGGCACTGCCGGCGGCCTCGCCTATTTGCTAAATCAATGTCGTGATGAAGACATAGAAACTTTCTACACGGAATTCTTGACGGCTCTCTCTCGAGTTACGCCGGAGTTTGAACAGGCCGAGAAAAACATCGAGTTTTGGGTTAAGACCGTAGAAGCCATCCAAAGCGTTTACCTCGAAAAAGTTGGCACCACGCTAAAGGAATTGTTTGTTCCGGGAGCTCCCGCTTTCTTCTTGACCGCCACAAGATACGCAGAGCAACGACTGCTGAAGTTGTTACGCTCCAATGTACCCGATGAGGTGATCAGCTTACTTGCAGCACAAGCAACTGCCGGCAAGTTTTCCGCGGATAAGCGATTACGACAAGAGCCCGCTGCCACGTTCGCTCAGGAGGACTTGCAGAAGAGACCGATAGCTATAGTAACGCACCATTTCTACAACGGTAAGAACGGCTACAAGGCGCGCAATGTGCGTCATCCAGAAACACAGGCACTACTTGAGAGAGCCTTGGTCATGGTGGATGAACGCCCCGAAGAGGTGGAAGTTTACGAGACAACACTGAAGGACGCGGAGAGAGTTCGAGAGGTGGTTGAGGCGAAGCGGCCTGACCTGCGACCTCAGTTAGAAAGACTAAGTCTGTTTCTGATGCGCGATAATTTGATTGCTCAGAACAACACCATCACTCGCGCCGCTGAGGATTTCGGACCGCAGTTTGTAGCGAACCAACTTGAATGGTTTGCAACACCAGAAGCCGACATCGTTGTCAGGGACCACAGTCAACACGTTCCTGGCCTCGGCAGCTTGTTTGGTCTCGCCAAGGCGATGACGCAAGGTTGTGCCTTCACGTCTCAAAGTGGATCAGTGGTCTACTATGTCGGCTGGAAACCCAAGTTGACCATTCGACACGGCATGGTTCTTTTAGATGCCACGGCTGACATCGACGGCATCACACCATTGTGCCCGTGGCGAGAACACATTGCCGTTCCCCGAGCTGACTACAGGAACCTTGAGATTATCCATGTACCTCAGCACACCAAACGGCGGACCAGCGAATACCTGAAGACCGCCGCGAACCAAAGGGCCTATGTGAAATGGATGATTGAGACCATCAAGCTCTACATGCAGCCCGGTGAGCGCGGTTTGGTGGTCTGCAAGAAGGTGTTGTTCGACCAAGAAAGAATACCAGCATGGGATGACGCAGACCCGAGGTTCAAAGACCCCGATAGTTTTCAGAAGCGATACGAATGGGACATCGAAGGTCGCCAGCTCTGCGCAATCCACTACGGCATCGGCATAGGACGTAACGACTGGCAGGAAGCTGACATGGTCTTCATGTTTGATGAGTTCTACCTCCCCAAGAGAACTGTAATCGCGAACGTGCAAGGCTACGGGAGACACAACGCTCTCCAAGGTCCCCTAGCGTCTATGACCACGCTGAACAGCAAATCTGAAGCTGTCAAAATCTTCGCAGACGGTCACAGACTGCGTTGGACCAAACAGCTTGCTCTTCGGGGGAACGGACGGCGCTATGACGCTAACGGTCTCTGCGGACGACAGCGCTTGGTCATCAGTAACGATCTAAAGTCCTTCGCGTCGAATGTCGGTCGATTATTTCCCGGAGCGACCCCACAGTACGTTGGCAAGTCTAAGCGGCTGTGTTCGTATCGCCTCCGGCGCGAACTCGCGCATCTCATCAACGACGTTCCACAGCGCCGTGTCATAGGCATCAGGGTCACCGGGATTGTCTTCGTACTTGGCGACAAACCACCTGTACCACTCAGCGGCGAGCGCCACGGCGTCTTTGAAGTTTAGGTCTATGCCTTCGCCTCGCTGCTCTTTCCTGATCAGCTCTATTTGGCGATTGACCTTTTCTTCCCACTTGGTGAAGCGATCCAGAGCAACGCTTTTGCCTTTGGAGACGGCTGACCTGAACACCGCTTCACGGCCTGCTCCATACCGCCGCTGATACTCTCCACGAACATCAGCAGGCAGGCGCTTTCGCGCGACGTAGTTGCTTTTTTTTATTCGGAGCTGAACCTTGCGCACAGCGGGGTTGTGTACCCGACTGTGTACCAAAGGCAACCGAGGAAGTGCTGCATTTACGGGAACAACTGCGGGATCAACACCTTCGTTGTGGTGTTGGTCGGAGCGATAGGATTTGAACCTACGACCCCCTCGTCCCGAACGAGGTGCTCTACCAGGCTGAGCCACGCTCCGACTAACGCCGCGGCTTATACAAGCCGCTTATCGTGGCCGCAAGCGCCGGCCGTCGCGGCCGTTCCGCTTGCGTGCCTGCCGCTATTTAGGCACTCATGAGCCGCGATGACAGCCCCGCTGGTGACCCGCGTATCGAGGGCCGATGCCGCCGCCGTCGGCGATGCCGTGCACCGCCTGCAGGCCGGCGGCCTCGTCGCCTTCCCGACCGAGACGGTCTACGGCCTCGGCGCCGACGCCACCAATGCCCAGGCCGTGGCGCGGCTCTACGACGCCAAGGGCCGGCCGGCGTTCAATCCGCTCATTTCGCACGTCACCGGCGCCGCGGCGGCGCAACAGCTGGCGCGGTTCGACGGCCATGCGGCGAAGCTCGCCAAGGCGTTTTGGCCGGGCCCGCTGACGCTGGTGCTGCCGAAAGCCGACGGCTGCCCGGTCGCCGAACTCGCCACCGCCGGCCTCGACAGCATCGCCGTGCGCGTGCCGCATCACGATGTGGCGCAGAAAATCCTCGCCGCATTCGGCCGCCCGGTGGTGGCGCCGTCAGCCAACCGCTCCGGCCATGTTTCGCCGACCACGGCCGCCCATGTCCTCGCCGACCTGCGCGGCCGCATCGATCTGATCGTCGATGGCGGCGCAAGCCAGGTCGGCGTTGAATCGACCATCGTCGCCTGCCTCGGCGCGCCGATGCTGCTGCGGCCCGGCGGCCTGCCGCGCGAGGCTGTCGAACAGGTTCTCGGCGGTGCGCTCGCCGACGCGCCGGCACAGATGGCGGACGACGATGCGCCGCTCGCGCCCGGCATGCTGGCGTCACACTACGCGCCGCGCACACCGTTGCGGCTCGACGCGAAAGCCGTTGCACCGGGCGAGGCCCTGCTGGCCTTCGGCGCTTCGCCGATCGAAGGCGCCGCCAACGCCAAGGCCACGCTCAATCTTTCGAAGAGCGGCGACCTGATCGAAGCCGCCGCCAATCTGTTCTCTCATCTGCGAACGCTCGACGGCGCCGGAGCAGGCATGATCGCGGTGATGCCGATCCCGCATACCGGCCTCGGCGAAGCCATCAACGACCGGCTCGCGCGCGCCGCCGCGCCGCGCTAGCGGCAGCTTGCGCGGCCCCCGCCCGGCTGCCATTTTCAGCGGTGAACCCGTTCCAGCGGATGTGCCCCGATGCTCGATAGACCGAAGATGGACCCCGCGCTGCTCGCGCGTTTTGCCGCGATCGTCGGCGGCAAATTCGCCATCACCGACCCGGACGTGCAAGCGCCGTACCTGATCGAGCAGCGCAACATGTTCCAGGGCCACACGCCCGTGGTGCTGCGGCCGGCAACAGTCGCCGAAGTCTCGGCGATCGCCAGGCTCGCCAATGACACCGGCACGCCGATCGTGCCGCAAGGCGGCAATACCGGCCTGGTCGGCGGCCAGATCCCGCTGCACAACGAGGTCGTGCTGTCGCTCAACCGGCTCGACCGCATCCGCGAAATCGATCCGACCTCGAACACCATCACCTGCGAAGCCGGCGTCACCTTGCAGCGCACCCGCGAAGCGGCAGCGGACGTGGACCGGCTCTATCCGCAGCTTCTGCCGTCCGAAGGCACCTGCACCATCGGCGGCAACCTTTCGACCAATGCCGGCGGCACCGCGGCGATCGCGCACGGCATCGCGCGCTCGCACGTGCTCGGCATCGAAGTGGTGCTGGCCGACGGCCGGGTGATGAACAACCTCAACAAGTTGAAGAAGGACAATACCGGCTACGACCTGAAGAACCTGTTCATCGGCGCCGAAGGCACGCTTGGCATCATCACCGCCGCGGTGCTCCGCCTGGTGCCGCGGCCGCGCTCGGTCGAAACCGCGTTTGCCGGAGTGAAATCGCCGGAAGCGGCGCTGGAATTGCTCGGCATCGCCACCGAGCGCACCGCAGGCGGTGTCACCAGTTTCGAGATCATGACCCGGCGCGGCATCGAGCTCGTGCTCGAGCACGGCCAGGGCGTCCGCGACCCGCTGTCGTCGCCGCACGACTGGTACGCGCTGATCGAATTGTCGTCGCAGCAGCGCGAAGGCCTGCGCGGCGTGATGGAGGAAATCCTCAGCGAAGGCATGGAGCGAGGCCTGGTGTTCGACGCCACCATCGCCGACAGCATCGAGCAGGCGAAGATGTACTGGCGCATCCGCGAACTGTTCGGCGAGGTGCAGAAATATGCCGGCGGCTCGATCAAGCACGACGTGTCGGTGCCGGTCGCCGCGGTGCCGGCGTTCATCCGCGAAGCCAACGACGCGGTGGTCAAGCTCATTCCCGGCGCCCGGCCGCTGCCGTTCGGCCACCTCGGCGACGGCAACATCCACTACAACGTCACCCAGCCGGTCGGCGCCGACAAGGCCGAATACCTCAAGCGCTGGGACGACGTGAACGCCGTGGTGTTCGCGGTGGTCAAGAAATTCGGCGGCTCGATCTCCGCCGAGCACGGCGTCGGCGTGGTCAAGCGCGACCTGCTGCCGTCGGTCAAGGATCCGGTCGCGCTCGAACTGATGCACAGCCTCAAAGCGATGCTCGACCCGAAGGGCATCCTCAATCCGGGCAAAGTGCTCTGATTAACCGGCCGCCTGAAGACGATCGATCTCCATCGCCCCGGCCTTAATGCGAGGAATAAGCTCGCGGCCGAACTCGACGGTGTCGTTGAACGGATCGAAGCCGCGGATCAAAAAATGAGCTGACGCCGAGCCGGTAGTACTGCAGGATCGCCTCCGCCACCTGTTCCGGGGTGCCGACCAGACACGATGTGTTGCCCAGCGCGCCGGTCGCCCGCGCGATCGGCATCCACAACCGCTCGTCATGTACGTCCTTCTCGAGCGCAAAGCCGAACAGCCGCTTGCCGGCATTGTCGACCGGGCCGGACATCGCCTCCTGCCGGCTCCAGCCTTTGTTGCCGGTCATGCCGGCCAGAATCCTGTTGGCCCTGTCCCACGCCGCGCCTTCGGTCGGCGCAATGATCGGCCGCACCGAGACATTGAACCCCGGCGTCCTGCTGAACGCCGTGGCGCGAGCGCGGAATTGCGCCATGCGCTCACGGGTCGATGCCAGCGGCTCGGCGTAGATCGCATAGACGTCACACAGCCGCGCGCCCATCTCGAGCGCGCCGTCCGAGGCGCCGCCGAAGAACAGCGGCGGATGCGGCTTCTGCAACGGATGGACGTCGGAGTTGGCGCCGCGCACGCGGTAGAATTCGCCGGCAAAATCGAACGGCGTCTCATTCGACCAGGCAAGCTTCATCAGTTCGAGATATTCGGCGGCGCGGCGATAGCGTTCCGCCTTCGGCGTGAAATCACCGTCGCCCTCCTGCTCGTCGTCGGTCTTGCCGGTGATGATGTGGACGGCAAGCCGGCCGCCGGTCAGATGATCGAAGGTCGCGATCTTGCGAGCCATCAGCGTCGGCGCGACGAAGCCCGGCCGGTGCGCGATCAGGTAGCCGAGGCGTTCGGTATGCGCCGCCGCGTGCTGCGCGACCAGAAAGCCTTCGGCGGACGACGACGAATAACCGACCAGCACCAGATCGAAGCCCGAAGCTTCGTGGGCGCGCGCCGCTTCCACCACATAATGCGGCGACAGGCCGCCTTCGATGACGTGCAGCGTCGCGTCGCTCTGCGGCGGCGTCACGCCGATCATGCCGATGATTCTGACTGCCATCGCCGATCCTCACGGTGCGCACACGTCACTATAAATCCCGCACTGCGGGGCTAAAAGCCCGGCGCGTATCGAACGGCTCGCGCCGTCACCCAAGCTTGATGTTGGCTTCCTTGACGATGCGGCTCCAGAGCTGCGTCTGGCTTTCGATATAGGCGCCGAATTGCTGCGGCGTGTTCTGATGCGACTCGACGTTGAGCTCGGCAAACCGTGCCGTCACCTGCGGAGAAACCAGCGCCGCGTTGAGCCCGGCATTGAGCTTGGTGACGATGGCTGAAGACGTGCCGTGCGGAACGAAGACGCCGTTCCAGTCGTAGCCCTCAAATCCCGGCAAGGTGTCCGACATCGGCGGAATATCCGGCAGCGTCGGCAGCCTGCCTTTGCCGGTTTGCGCGATGGCTTTCACTTTGCCCGACTTGACCAGCCCGAACACCGAAGAACCGTTGGAGAAAACGAACTTCACCTGCCCGGCCATGACGTCTTTGACCGCTTCGCCGCCGCCGCGATACGGCACGTGATTGATCTTGATGCCGGCGGAGCGCGCGAACAGTTCCAGCAGCAGATGTTGCAGCGTGCCGTTGCCGGACGATGCCATATCGATGCCGTCCGGCGAGCGCTTGGCGTAGGCGATGACGTCGGCGACGGTGTCGACCGGCAGCGATGGCGTCGCCACCAGAATGTTCGCCACCAGCCCGACCAGGAAGACGGGATCGAAACTCTTGCCGTAGTCGAACGACAAATTTTCATAGAGCGCGCCGTTCACCGAAAACGCCGTCGCATCGTGCAAGATGGTGTAGCCGTCGGGGTCGGCCTTGGCGGCGATCGCCTCGGCAATGGTGCCGCCGGCGCCGCCGCGGTTCTCGATGGCGAATTGCTGGCCGAAATCCTCGCTGAGCCTGGCGAAAATAATGCGCGCCGTGGTGTCGGCGCCGCCGGCCGGCGGATACGGTACGATCACCCGCACCGGCCGCTCCGGCCACGCCGTCTGTGCGCGCACCGCGCCGGTCATCGGCGCAGCCGCAGCGGCCGCAAGCAGCGCGCGGCGCGTCAGTTCGCTTCCCGGCATCGCCCCCTCCCCGAGCTTTTACCGTCAGCTTAGCACCGGCGCGCCGTCGCGGAAGAACCGAAGCGGGCAAAATGGAACTCACGCGATACTTCGTTCCCGGCCGAAGCAAATCGGGTGGCCAAAGCTCCGCCCGATACCGATCTTGGACCAAAGCGAAGGAGAGCGCCGTGACCGAAAATTCTGTATCCATCAGCCAGCCGCGCCTGTTCTACGGCTGGTATGTCGTCGCGGCGGGCTTTGCCGTCACGTTCGTCGGCTTCGGCTGCGTCTATTCGTTCAGCGCTTTCATCGAGTCGCTGCAGCGGGATTTCGGCGCGGCGCGCGGCTCGGTTTCGCTGGTGTTTTCGCTGGCCGGATTTCTCTATTTCGCGCTCGGCGCCGTCAGCGGTCCGCTGGCCGATCTCTGGGGATCGCGCCGCGTAGTGCTCGCCGGAATCGTCCTGATCGGCGCCGGATTGATACTGGCCAGCTTCGCCCAAAGCCTGCCGGTCGTTTTCGCCGCCTATGGTCTCGGCGTCGGCCTGGGTGTCGGCTGCTCCTACGTTCCGGCGATGGGTGCCGTGCAACGCTGGTTCGTCAAGCGGCGCGGCCTTGCCTCCGGCCTCGCCTCAAGCGGCATCGGCGCCGGAGCCCTGGTCGGGCCGCCGCTGGCCGCGCTGCTGATCGGCGCCTGGGGATGGCGCGACGCCTATCTCATCCTCGGCATCCTTGCCGTCATCATCGGCGCCGTCATGGCGCTGTTGATAGAAAACGATCCGCGCGACCGCGGGCTCGGCCCCGATGGCGAACGCCCGGATATGCAAAGCCAGTCCGTCGTGGCATCCGGCGCCTCCATCGCCGAGGCCATCACATCGAAGCGATTCATCGGCCTCTACGCCGCGTGCCTCGCCTGCTCGTTCGGTGTCTTCGTGCCCTTCGTCCACCTGACGCCCTACGCAACCGATCACGGCATCCCACATTCGTCCGCCGTGCTGCTGGTCAGCGTGATCGGCATCGGCAGCACCGTGGGCCGGTTCTTTCTCGGCGGCCTGGCCGACCGGTTCGGCCGCGAGCGTTCTCTGGTCGGCATGTTCGTCGGCATGGCGCTTGGCCTCGTCATCTGGGTAACGTCGACCCAGTTCTGGCCGCTCGTCGTCTTCGCCTTCATCTTCGGCACCGCTTACGGCGGCTGGGTCGCGCTGCTTCCCGCCGTGATCATGGATTATTTCGGCGGCCGCAATGTCAGCGGCCTGATCGGAATCCTCTACACCAGCGCCGGCATCGGCACGCTGATCGGCCCAAGCGCAACCGGCTATGCATTCGATGCGACGCACAGCTATACGGTGCCGATCCTGGTCAGCATCGGCGGCAACGTTATTGCCGCGATCATCATGGCGGCGATCGCGCGGACGCGAAGCTAGCGCAGCAAATCCGCGGCGTTAGAACAGCGAGGCCTGGCCGTCCGGCACTGGCGCCTTTTTCGCGCGCGGCTTCTTCTCCTTGGCGAAAAGATCGGGCGACGCCGGCGGTGCAACCCGCGGCGCTTGCGCCGACGCCGGCTCGATCAGCGCGGCGGAATCGTTGGCGACGCGATTGACCGCCGTCGAAACCTCGTAGGCTTCGAGCAGATCGTCTTCCGCCGGAGCAATCAATGCAGCCGCCACGTCGGCTTCGACATTGGCGCAGTCGAGCCAGAGGTCAAATGCCGCCGGCGGCACGAACACCGGCATCCGGTCGTGAATGGCGGACAATGTTCGGTTGGCCCGCGTGGTGATGATGGCTGCGGTGTCGATCTCTTCGCCGTTCGGGCCGATCCAGGTTTCGTAGAGACCGGCGAAGGCCAGCGGCGGCGCATCGCCGTTGGCGTCGCGTTTGGCGCGCACGAAATACGGCCGTTTCGGCGGGCCCACCTGCCATTCATAGAACCCGTCGGTCGGGATCAGGCAGCGCCGGCGCCGCATCGCATGACGAAAAGCCGGCTTTTCCAGAACGGATTCGCCGCGCGCATTGAGCAGCAGCGGGAAGGTTTTCGGATCCTTGACCCAAGACGGCAACATGCCCCAGCGCATCAGCGCGAACGCGCGCTTGCCGTCGTGCAGGCGCACGATCGGGATCGGCTGGGTCGGGGCGACGTTGTAGCGCGGCGGGAAATTCGGCAGTTCGCCATAGCCGAACATCGCCCGGATCGCCTGCGGCGTGGAGATGATGACATAGCGTCCGCACATGGTCTAAGTACCTTGGTCTAAAGACATTTGGGCCAGACAGATATTGATCGATCCGAACGCAATCCACAGAGCGGACGCACGCGCCCGAGACTAGCCAAATCCAAGCGGGAAGCGATGAATAACGACGAACGATCGCGGACTTATCCAACGCGGCCTTATCTCGCGGTGAGCGCCGCGATCTTCCGCGACGGCCGCGTGCTGATCGTGCGCCGGGCACGGGCGCCGGCGAACGGTCTCTACACGCTGCCCGGCGGCGGCGTCGAACTCGGCGAGACGCTCGAGGAGGCCGTGGTGCGCGAAGTCCGCGAGGAAACCAGCCTCGACGTCGAGCCGGTGGCGCTGGCCGGCTACCGCCAGGCCATCACCCGCGATGCGCAAGGCGGCATCGAGCGGCACTTCGTCATTCTGCCGTTTGCCGCCCGCTGGATTTCCGGCGAGGTCTCGCTCAACGAGGAGTTGGGCGAGGCGCACTGGCTCGAACCGTCCGCGATCGCCGGTTTGAAGACCACTGAAGGCCTGGCGCTGATCGTTCACGCCGCGCAGGAGCGCCTTGCCGCGGCGGCTTCCTGAAATGCCTCAACGATGCCGCGTTCCGGTGCTTGCTGAGGCATCGATCCGCCAATTATGGTCGTGCCGATGCTGAAAGCCTGTTCCGTCCTGTCGATCGCGCTGCTTCTGGCCGCCAGCCCGGCGCGCGCGCAATTTTTCGGCTTTCCGCCGACGCCCGGCTCGCAGCAGCCACCAAAGCCGCAGGCGCCGTCGCAGGCGAAATCCCAATTGCCGCCGCCGTCGAAGGGGCAGCAGGGCCAAACGTCATCGGCGCCGCTGCCACCCGCGCTGACCGAACCCGCACCCTACGATCACGACTTGCAGCGGCTCGCGGAAATCCTCGGCGCGCTGCATTTCCTGCGCGGCATTTGCGGCACCAATGAAGGCCAGAAATGGCGCGAGCAGGCGCAAAGCCTGATCGATACCGAAGCGCCGACCGGCGACCGGCACGATCAGATGATCGCAAGCTTCAACCGTGGCTATCGCAGCTTCCAGCAAAGCTACCGGACCTGCACCCCCGCAGCGGTGATCGTTGTCCGGCGTTATCTGGAAGAAGGCGCCAGTATCGCCCGCGACGTCACCGCCCGATACGCAAATTAAGGCCCGAAAACCGCCTTTTTCCGCATTAACCGTGCCTAAAGGTTCGATCTTTGCGGCCAATCACCCCATGCTAATTTGGCTGCGGACAGGGACGCCGCTGGGGCGTGAAAAAAACAAAATGACTACGGCGACAGCAAATCTGATTGCCCGCGAGCCTCTCGCGGACCATGAGCAAAAAAAACTCGCGCTCGGCTATCTGCACGACGCGTGGGTTGAGGCGACACACGACGGCATCGACGGCGATTGTTTGGCGCAGACCGCGCTGTTTCTTGCGCTGGCGGAATTGACCACGACCTACGGCGAAGAAGCCGCCGCCCGTTATGCGGACAATCTCAGCGCCCGCATCCGCAACGGCGAATTTTCAGTCCAGATCGCACGGCAATAGCCGCGCTCTTCCGTCACCGCTGATCCTGCACGAAGGCCCGACCCTTGAGGGGCCTTCGCGGGTGCCTTACGTTGGCTCCCTGACATGGAATCACCGGGATGAAAGCGGCCCTTCTGCCTGATCGTGGCGTGGTGAAAGTCGCTGGCGACGGCGCCCGGCCTTTTTTGCATGGCCTGGTCACCGCCGACATGCTGCAACTTGCGCCCGGCGCGGCGCGGTTTTGTGCGCTGCTGACGCCGCAGGGCAAGATCATCGCCGACTTCATCGTAACCGAATCTCCGGAGAAGGACGGCGGCGGATTTTTCCTCGATGTTCCGCGCGCCGTCATCGCCGCCCTCGTCGCCAAGCTCAATCTCTACAAGCTCCGCGCCAAGGTCCTGGTCGAGGACCTGTCTGAAGTCCTCGGCGTACTCGCGGTCTGGGACGGCAGCGGCACGGCCAAGCAGGGTCTCGCCTACCCCGATCCGCGCCTGCCGGCGCTGGGCCTTCGCATCATGCTGCCGCCGCATCGTGCCGCGACGACCGCGGCGGAACTCGGCGCCAATCTGGTCGGCGCCGACCAATATGAAGCACACCGTATCGCGCTCGGCGTGCCGCAAGGCGGCTCCGATTTTACCTACGGCGACGCCTTCCCGCACGAAAGCGACATGGACCAACTCGGCGGCGTCGATTTCACCAAGGGCTGTTACATCGGCCAGGAGGTCGTGTCGCGGATGGAGCATCGCGGCACGGCGCGCACCCGTGCGGTGCCGGTCCGCTACGACGGCGCCGCGCCGCAGAGCGGCGCGCAAGTCACCGCCGGAGATCGCCAGATCGGCACCGTGGGTTCGTCGGCCGCCGGCCGCGGCGTTGCGCTCTTGCGCCTCGACCGTGTTGCCGACGCGCTGGCGCGCAACGAACCCCTTTCCGCCGGCGGAACGCCGATCCATCTCGTCAAGCCGGACTGGGCGCGGTTTGCCTTCCCGGGAGAATCCGAGGCTGCCGAATGAAACCGCCCGTTCATGCCGACGGCCTCGTCCGCTGTCCGTGGCCGAAAGACGATGCGCTCTACGTCGCCTACCACGACGACGAATGGGGCGTGCCGGAATACGACGATCGCGCGTTGTACGAGAAACTGATCCTCGACGGGTTTCAGGCCGGACTGTCGTGGATCACGATCCTGCGCAAGCGCGAAAATTTCCGCCGCGCCTTCGACAGCTTCGTTCCGGAAAAGATCGCGCGCTACCGACCGGCGAAAGTCGAGCGCCTGATGAACGACGCCGGCATCGTGCGCAATCGCGCCAAGATCGAAGGCACGGTGAATTCGGCGCGCGCCTGGCTCGAGATCATGGAGAAAGGCCCGGGCTTTTCTAAGCTGTTGTGGGATTTCGTCGACGGCAAACCGAAGATCAACAATTTCAAGACGACACGGCAGGTTCCCGCGGAAACCGCAACCTCGCGCGCGCTCTCGAAGGAACTGGCGCAGCGCGGGTTCAAGTTCTGCGGGCCGACCATTGTTTATGCCTTCATGCAGGCCGTCGGCATGGTCAACGACCATATCGTGACCTGTCACCGCCACAAGGCCGTGCAGAAGATTGCCAAATAAGCCGACACGCAAGCCGCCGGGCAAAGTATCTCCCCGCGCCCACGATGCGCCCCGCGCCTGGCAGCGCATGCTGTCGGGCCGACGGCTCGACCTGCTCGATCCCTCGCCGCTCGACGTCGAGATCGAGGATATCGCGCACGGGCTGGCGCGCGTCGCGCGCTGGAACGGCCAGACCAGGGGTCAGCACATCTTTTCGGTGGCGCAGCACTGCCTGCTGGTCGAAGCGCTGGCGCGCATCCGCGCGCCGCGGCTCGATCGCGACGGCCGCCTCGCGGTGCTGCTGCACGACGCGCCCGAATACGTCATCGGCGACATGATTTCGCCGTTCAAGGCGGTGATCGGCGGCGACTACAAGACCGTCGAGCGCCGCCTGCTCGGCGCCATTCATCGCCGCTTTGGCCTGCCGGCGCAGATCGCGCCGGAACTCGAGGCGGTGATCAAGACCGCCGATCAGGGCGCCGCTTTTCTCGAAGCGACGCGGCTGGCCGGCTTCGACCCGGCCGAAGCCCGCCGTTTCTTCGGCCGGCCGCCTGTGGTTTCCGCGACGATGGAGCGCGATTATCTAAAACCTTGGCCGGCGGAAACGGCGCAACTTCGCTATCTCGAACGGATCAAGAAGCTGGCCGGCCAATAGCGCATAATCCGGAACAGCCGGTCCCGGAGCTTCGCGAAAACACCGTCACGCTTGTGCCACGGGGCGTTCCTATGTGATGACGCGTGCCCGGAAGTTCACATTATGATTCACGTCTGTTCGCTCGCCCGCCTGCATCAAACCGTCGAGGACATCGGCGCGCGTCATATCGTGTCGCTGATCGGCGACGAAGCCAGTCTGGTGCGCCCGGCGCAAGTCGCGCCGGAGAACCATCTGTGGCTGCGGCTGCATGACATTTCCGCGCCGCTCGACGGTTACATCATGCCCGGCGAAGAGCAGGTCGCCGACCTGATCCGGTTCGTGAAGCGATGGGACCGCCGCGCGCCGCTCGTCGTGCATTGCTACATGGGCATCAGCCGTTCGACGGCGAGCGCCTATGCCGGCGTCTGCGCGCTCAATCCGGACCGGAGCGAAGCCGATATCGCGCAATCGCTGCGCGACGCTTCGCCGACAGCAACGCCGAATATCCGGATCGTGTCGCTTGCCGACAAGCTGCTCGGCCGCCAGGGCCGCATGATCGCGGCGATCGAAACCATCGGCCGCGGCATCATGGCCGATGAAGCCGCGCCGTTCCGGCTCGAACTGAAGTGATTATTCCTCGATCGCCGGACGCAGTGCCGTAGAGATCGGCGCACTCACAACAGGCGTTGTTGGCACGGGTGCGACTGCAGCCGGCGCCCGGCTAAAGGATCGCGGCGGAACAGGCGTTGCCGGCATCATCTGCGGCTCCGATTCGTTGCTGGTGAGCCGGGTGCGCGGATTGTGTTGGGTGAAGTCACAGTAGGCGAATGACAAGGCAGAGAGCGAACCGCGGAAGCTGCGACTGTCGGTCCTCTGCACCCGGAAGCACGGCTCGAATGGAACCCCCGCAAGGTGCGCGCACATCGCCGTGCTGCTGACCCTGATCGTGCCGGCCGGCAATGCCGCAAAGCGCACCGGCCCCTGCCCCATCGGGCGAATGGTTCCGACCACCGAGCCGTCGCCGAAAATCCGGCCCATGCCGGCGGTGCCGTCGAAACAGGTGTAGGAGAACAGCTTGCCGACCACGAAGGCGCGCGCCTGCTCGGGATTGAGCTCCTCGGCGTACGCGGAGCCGGCGCCCAGGACGAACGCACACGCCATAGTCACACGCAACAACATCGACAACTCCAACTTCGAAGTCAGAACGACGTTAACAAAAGTTCTTAACCGTCTCCTTACCATACCAGCCCCGAGGATGCCTTGGTGTTGTGACCGCACTGTGTGATTATTTACCCGATTTTTACCACAATTCGCCCCCGGACCTGACCGTCGAGGATGCGTTTTCCCGCCTCGATAACCTCGCCAAGCCCGATTTCCGTGGTCATGGCCGCGATTTTGTCGCGCGGCAGGCCGGTTCCGAGGCGCCCCCACGCCTCCTGCCGCAGCGGCAGCGGGCACATCACCGAATCGATGCCGAGCAGCGACACGCCGCGCAGGATGAACGGGGCAACCGAGGTCGGCAGATCCATGCCGCCGGCCAGCCCGCAGGCGGCGACCGCGCCGCCATAGCGCGTCATCGACAGCACGTTCGCCAGCGTGGTCGAACCCACCGCATCGATGCCGCCGGCCCAGCGTTCTTTCGCCAGCGGACGCGCCGGCCCGCTCAGCTCCTTGCGGTCGATGATCTCGCCGGCGCCGAGGCCTTTCAGATAGTCGGCTTCCGCCGGCCGGCCGGTCGACGCGATCACCGCATAACCGAGCCTGGCAAGGATCGCGACCGCAACCGAACCGACGCCGCCGGCGGCTCCGGTCACGACGATCGGGCCGCGCTGCGGCGTGATGCCAGCGCGCTCCAGCGCCATCATCGAGAGCATCGCGGTGTAACCCGCGGTGCCGATCGCCATCGCGTCGCGGGCGCTGATGCTGTCCGGCAGGCGCACCAGCCAGTCGCCTTTGACGCGAGCCTTCTGCGCGTAAGCGCCGAGATGGGTTTCGCCGAGACCCCAGCCGTTGAGGATGACTTTGTCGCCCGCTTTCCACGCCGGATGCGACGACGCTTCGACCGTACCGGCGAAATCAACGCCGCCGATCATCGGAAAACGCCGCACCACCGGCGCCTTGCCGGTGACCGCGAGCCCATCCTTGTAATTAACGGTCGAATATTCGACAGCGACGGTGACATCGCCGTCCATCAAATCCTTGTCGTCAAAGTCGGTCAGCTTGACGCTCTGGCCGCCTTCCGCCTTGTCGATGACGATCGCCTTGAACATTGCCATGCCGTTTCTCCCGGCCCCAGTTTGTCACGGCCGGCCACGGGCGTTCAAGGAACAGGGCGATTAAGCCGGAACCGCGGCGGCGCGCACCACCGGCTTCTCGACGATCGGCATGTTGATCAGCGCCGAAAGCACGCCGAACAGGATCGCGAGATACCAGACCAGGGTGTAGGAGCCGGTGCGTTCAAACACGATGCCGCCAAGCAACACACCGAGGAAACCACCGACCTGGTGACTGAAAAACGCAAATCCCGAGAGCGTCGCCAGCCAGCGCGTGCCGAACATCAGCGCGATGATGCCATTGGTCGGCGGCACCGTGGACAGCCACATCAGCCCCATGGTCGCACCAAAGATCAGGCAGGTGACCGGCGTCACCGGGAACGAGATGAAAGCGAGGATCGCCGCCGCGCGCGTGAAGTAGATGATCGACAGCAGATAGCGCTTCGGCATGCGATCGCCGAGCCAGCCCGCGGTCACCGAGCCGATGATGTTGAACAGCCCGATGGTCGCGATGGTCCAGCCGCCGACCTGTGCGGACAGCCCGCGGTCGACCAGGTAGGACGGCATGTGCACGGTGATGAACTGAAGCTGGAAGCCGCAGGTGAAATAACCGAGCACCAGCAGGACATAGGATTTGTGCGCGAAGGCTTCGCGCAGCGCCTGCCCGAGCGATTGTGCCGATGCACCCTGGCCTGTCGTCGTCATCCGCGGCGTCGCCAGCGTCAGCGACAGCGGCAGCACCGCCAGGAGCGTTGCAGCAAAGATCAGCAGCGTCTGCTGCCAGCCGAACGTGTCCATCAAGGCCACGGCAATCGGCGAATAGAGGAACTGTCCGAATGAACCGGAAGCCGTGCCGAAGCCGAAAGCCACGGACCGCCACTCTTTCGGGAGAATCTTGCCGAACGCGGCGATGATGACGGGAAACGAGCAACCGGCGAGACCGAAGCCGATCAGCACACCGGCCGATGCATCGAGGATCAATCCACTGTTGGCGTGGGCCATCAGCACGAGACCGCAGGCGTAAAGGATCGCGCCGCCGCAAACGACGCGTACAGTGCCGAAGCGGTCTGCGATCATGCCGCCGAGCGGCTGGCCGATGCCCCACAACAGGTTCTGCAGCGCCAGCGCGACAGCAAAGACGTCGCGGCCCCAGTGATTGGCGCTCGACATCGGCGTCAGAAAAAATCCAAGAGTTCGAGCGCGGACCGAACGCGATCAGCGTGACGAGGCAGCCAAGCCCGATGACCACGGTGGGCGTGCGCCAACTGCGCAACACGGAGTCGGCAGGATCGATCTGGGTATCGCTCGTCGTCGTCATCGTCGCCCCGGCAGTCCGTCGAAATTCAGAGAGTCGCGGAATATAGTGTGGCAGAGATAAACCCCCAAAGGAAAAAGCCTATTCCCTTCCCGGCGCATAGCTGGGCAGACAAACTGCGCATGGGTTTGCCATACTTGCCCGTGCTGGCTAAGGATTCCCTCATGTCACAGCCCGTATCCCTGCTCTGCTCGGACGCCTTCGTTTCGCCGCTGGAAATCGAAGCGGCGGTCACTCGCACGCTCGCGGAAGACCTCGGACGCGCCGGCGACGTCACCTCCATCGCCACGGTTCCGGAGGATGCGCCCGGCCGCGCCATCGTCGTTGCGCGCAAACCCGGCGTGATTTCCGGCCTGCCGCTGGTCGACGCCGCGTTCCGCCGGCTGTCGCCGCAGATCGCGATCGAGCCGCACGGCCGCGACGGCATGACGGTGAAGGCCGGAACCCGGTTGATGACCATCTCCGGCAATGCCCGCGCGATCCTGTCAGCCGAACGCACCGCGCTCAATTTCCTCGGCCATCTGTCGGGCATCGCCACCGCCACCGCGGAGTTCGTCAAACGCATCGCCCACACCAAGGCGCGCATCATCTGCACCCGCAAGACGACACCGGGCCTTCGCGCCCTGGAAAAATATGCCGTGCGCTGCGGCGGCGGATTCAATCACCGCTTCGGGCTCGACGATGCGGTGCTGATCAAGGACAACCACATCGCCGTCGCCGGCGGCATCCGCGCCGTGCTGACCCGCGCCACCGCCGCGATCGGCCACCTGGTGAAGATCGAGATCGAAGTCGACTCGCTCGAACAGCTCCAGGAGGTGCTGGATGTCGGCCTCGCCGACGTGGTGATGATCGACAACTTCGATCCGGAATCGATGCGCAAGGCGGTGGCGATGGTCACCGGCCGTCTGGTGATCGAAGCATCCGGCGGCATCACGCTCGACAGCGCCGCCGCCATTGCCGAGACCGGAGTCGATTACCTGTCGTCCGGCGCGCTCACCCACTCGGTGACCAACCTCGACGTCGGCCTCGATATCGAAATGTGAAGCCTACTTTTGCGGCACGGCCCGCAGATATTGCGTCGACGATTTATTGGTCTTCGGCGACTGATTGTGCTTGCGCTTGGCTGCCGCCGCGCTCTGCACCAGAGCAGCCGCCATGCCTATGGCAAGCAAGGCGGCCACCGCGGCCCTGATGGCAAATTTCATGATGTCCTCCCCCCGGCCGCGTCTTGAAAGGCGCGGCTCCGGCAGGAAGCATGTCCGATCAGAGCTTGGCTGTCGAGGACACCGATGCCGCGGCCTGGGACTTCATCGCGGCGTCGTCGGTTTTCGGCTGCGGCTGCGGTTTCGCCGCAAGCGCTTCGGGATCGGGCCGCAGCATTTCGGCTTTCAGCGCCGTCGGCCCCCAATCGTCCTCGCCATTGCCCCAGTTGCGCGGCCGGTAGAACGTATGCACGCCAAACTGGTAAAGCCGCGTCATCTCGTGCACCCAGCTCGGATGCACCCAATAGGCGTGATAGTGCGTGGCGTGGCCGACTTCCGCCAGCCAGACCTTGCCGTCGAGCGCGGCCTTGGCGATGCGCTTGGCCTGCTCCCACATGTCGGGTTCGTCGATCTTGCTGAGGTCCTTGCCTTCGCAGGCAAAGGTGAACTGGCAAGCCAGATGATGGCTGGCGTTCTGATAAACCACGCCGCAGACATCGTTCGGGTAGAAGCCGGAGAACACGCGGTTGACGACCACTTGCGCTACCGCCTGCTGGCCTTTCTCCGGCTCGCCGCGCGCCTCGAAATAGACGGCGTCGGCAAGGCATTTTTCGGCTTGCAGGCGCGGCTTGCCGGTGAGGCCGAGCCGCTGCGCCGGCGTCCGCAACAGCTCCGCGTCGTTCTGCTTTGCGATAGTTTCGCCGCCGATACCGGCCCGGTCGTCATCGCTTTCAAGCGCGGCGAGTTTGATGCCGGAATCGACTGGTGAGATCAGGATCGGCTCCGCGCCAGCCGCCCAGCGCTGCAATCCGCTCGGCGCACCCATCGCGCCATTGCCAAAGAAAGTCTGCGAACGCGCCGATGCGGCATCGCCTTCCAGAAACGCCGTCGCGTCGAGCGAAGAGGCTGAAAGCGAAGGATCCTGTCCGCTCTGCGGATACATTTCGCTCGTCGGCGGGATTTCCGGCGGCTTGTCGAGGGTCGCAGTAGCATCGTCGGTCACGGGCGCAGTGCTCGTCGCGGCTTCTCCGCCTTTCGCGGCATCGAAATTCAGCACCGGAGTCGCAGGCGGGACCTGCGCCGGCTGCGCAACCGGCGGCACAGCGGCAGCGCGCAGGCGCGCCAAAAGTTCAGGCTCGACGACCAGCAGCGGTTTCGCCGGCGGCAACACGCGCGCCGGCGCTTGCGAGGCGGGAATTGCCGGAGCGTTCGACGCCGGAGTTTCTTCAATCGGCTGCAGATGCGGCAGCGGATCCTGCGGACGTCCGGCGATCGGCTCGCGGTCGCCTTTGAGCGCGCGGTTGACCTTTGGATATTCGACCCGCGCCGGCGCATTCAGCGGCGCGTCGAGCTGAAACGTATTGCCGTCGTACTGGCTCGGATTGAAATTGACAGTCTGATAGCCGAGCGGTTCCGGCATCGAAGTGCCGATCGGCCGCGCGTAGGTGAATGTAGCGTGCTCGATCGTGCCGAACGGCGAAACCAGAAGATGTTCTGCGACGCCTTGCTCGATGCCCGGCCGATGCGCGAGCAGCGCCGCGAGATCCTGATATCCGATCGATGTGGGCATCAGTGCGAGCAACAACGCACCGAACCAAAGGGGCGATACCGACGAACCCATCGCCCGCACACGCGACGCAACCATTACCCCTGACCCCAACGCCTGACGCAACGCGCAGTTTGTTATGTAAACGCTACCGGAGTGCCGCAAATGCGACACGTCCGACTATTGTCGGGTTAACGTTGCGAAGGCGTTAACTGCGCGTCGCGCAGCACGAATGCGCGCGCGGCGGCGCGATCATGGTTGTCGAACGGCGCCGAAAGTTTCGCGCATCACTGCGCAACGAATGCAAAATTTGCGATTGATTAACTACGATTAGATGCGACGAGATCCAGACGGTTCCGTGCCAAGCGCGAAGCCGATCGTATCAACCTTCGGCGCTTTTGAGTTTGCCGAGTGCCGCCTGAGCCGCAGCCAGCCGCGCGATCGGGACGCGGAACGGCGAGCACGACACGTAGTCGAGTCCGACCTCGTCGCAGAACGCGACCGACGCCGGATCGCCGCCGTGTTCGCCGCAGATGCCGAGCTTGAGGTTCTTGCGCACCTTGCGGCCGCGCTCGGTGGCGATGCGGATCAGTTCGCCGACGCCGTCGCGGTCGACCGAAACGAACGGATCGGCCGGCAGGATACCGCGCGCCGTATAGATGCCGAGGAAGCTCGCGGCGTCGTCGCGGCTGATGCCGAACGCGGTTTGCGTCAGGTCATTGGTGCCGAACGAGAAGAACTCTGCGGTCTGCGCAATCTCGCCGGCCAAGCAGCGCCGCGCGCGGCAGCTCGATCATGGTGCCGACCTGATAGGTCAGTTTCGCCCCGCTCTCCGACGCCACGGTCTTCGCCATCGCGTCGATCCGTTCCTTGACCAGATCGAACTCGGCCTTGCTGGCGATCAGCGGCACCATGACTTCCGGCGTCACCGCGCTGCCGGTTTCCTTCTGCACTTCGGCAGCCGCTTCGAAAATCGCCCGCGCCTGCATCTCGGCGATTTCCGGGTAGGCAATCGCCAGCCGGCAGCCGCGGAAGCCGAGCATCGGATTGAACTCGTGCAATTCGCGCGCGCGATCCGCGAGCTTCTTCGGGTCGGCGCCCATCGCCGCCGCCACCTCGGCGATTTCCTCCTCGGAGTGCGGCAGGAATTCGTGCAGCGGCGGATCGAGCAGCCGGATCGTCACCGGGCGCGCGCCCATGATCTTGAACAGCTCGGCGAAATCGGCGCGCTGCATCGGCAGGAGCTTGGCGAGCGCGGCGCGCCGCGCTTTTTCCTCGTCGGCGAGGATCATCTCGCGCACGGCGCGGATGCGGTCCTCGTCGAAGAACATGTGCTCGGTGCGGCACAGCCCGATGCCTTCGGCGCCGAACTTCACCGCGGTGCGGGCGTCGGCCGGCGTATCGGCATTGGCGCGGACTTTCAGTTTGCGCACGCCGTCGGCCCATTTCATCAGGGTGCCGAATTCGCCGGCGAGCGCCGGCTCGAGCATCGGCACGCGGCCGTTCAGCACCTGGCCGGTCGAGCCGTCGATGGTGAGGATGTCGCCCTTCTTCATCGTGACGCCGCCGGCCGTCATGGTCTGCGCGCGGTAATCGACGCGCAGCGAGCCGGCGCCGGAGACGCACGGCTTGCCCATGCCGCGCGCGACAACCGCGGCATGGGAGGTCATGCCGCCGCGCGTGGTCAGAATGCCTTCCGCGGCATGCATGCCGTGAATGTCCTCGGGCGAGGTTTCGACCCGGACCAGGATCAACTTGTGGCCCTGGCCTTTGAGCTCTTCGGCTTCTTCCGACGAGAACACGATCTCGCCGCAGGCGGCGCCGGGCGACGCCGGCAGGCCGGTCGCCAGAATTTTGCGCTCGGCATTGGGATCGATGGTCGGATGCAAGAGCTGATCCAGCGCGCCGGGCTCGATGCGCGTGACCGCTTCTTCCCGGCTGATCAGTTTTTCCTGCGCCAGCTCGACGGCGATGCGCAGCGCGGCCTGCGCCGTGCGCTTGCCGTTGCGGGTCTGCAGCATCCACAGCTTGCCCTGCTCGACGGTGAATTCGAGGTCCTGCATGTCGCGGTAGTGTTTTTCCAGCGTGCCCTGGATGCGCTTGAGCTGCGCGAACGCATCCGGCAGCGCCGATTCCATCGACGGGGTCTGCGAGCCGGCTTCCTTGCGCGCTTCCTCGGTGATTTCCTGCGGCGTGCGGATGCCGGCGACGACATCTTCGCCCTGGGCGTTGATCAGGAATTCGCCGTAAAGCTTTTTCTCTCCGGTCGAGGGATTGCGGGTGAACGCAACGCCGGTCGCCGAGCTGTCGCCCATGTTGCCGAACACCATCGCCTGCACGTTCACCGCGGTGCCCCAGCTTTCCGGAATGCTGTGCAGGCGGCGATAGGTGATGGCGCGCTGGTTCATCCACGAACCGAACACCGCGCCGATCGCACCCCACAACTGATCGTGCGGATCCTGCGGGAACGGCTCGCCGCTCTCCTCCTCGACCCGCTCCTTGTAGCGGGCGATGATTTCCGACCAGTCGCTGGCGTTGAGATCGGTGTCGAGCGCGTAGCCGTTGCGGTCCTTGTGGTCGTCGAGGATTTCCTCGAAGTTATGATGGCCGATGCCGAGCACCACGTCGGAATACATGGTGATGAAGCGGCGGTAGCTGTCCATCGCGAACCGCGCATCGCCGGATTTTTCCGCAAGCGCATTCACCGTCGCGTCGTTGAGGCCGAGATTGAGCACGGTATCCATCATGCCCGGCATCGACGCGCGCCCGCCGGAGCGCACCGAGACCAGGAGCGGATTGTCCGGGTCGCCGAATGTCTTTTTGGTGATGCGGCCGACTTCGGCCAGCGCCGCGTCGACCTGCGCCTTCAGGTCCTTCGGATAGGTTTTCTTGTTGTCATAGAAATAGGTGCAGACCTCGGTGGTGATGGTGAAGCCGGGTGGCACCGGCAGGCCGAGATGCGCCATTTCGGCAAGGCCGGCGCCCTTGCCGCCGAGCAGGTTGCGCATCGACGCGCGGCCCGCCGCCTTGCCGCCGCCGAAGGCATAGACCCACTTGCCCTTGGCGCTCTTTACGCCCCTGGCCGCTTTGGGACTCGCCTTTGCGCTCGTTCTGGCGCTGGTCTTGCGAGGCGGGGTTTTTTTTGCCGCTTGACGGGATTTCTTAGCGCGAGATTTTGCCATTTCTGATCGATGCGTTGGACCCGGCCGGGAACATTGCAATGGGTGCGAAGCGTTGAAGCGGCCTAATGAATGAAGTGATGGACCGCATTGAGGCCCACCAAGCCGACGAAAATAAGGTAGATCGCGACGATGTAGTTCAACAGCCGCGGCATGATCAGGATCAGGACGCCGGCGATCAGCGCGACAATGGGGGAAAGCTCGGTGGCTGTGATGACCATTGGATTTCCTCGGATTTGCAATGCTTTGGGGAAGTGCCGCTCGCGCAGCCGGCAATCGACGAACCTCTAACGCCCGAGCCGCGGTTCGGTTCTATGCGACAAACGCAATCGACGGAAGCGCGCGCTGTCCCGCCGCTGGAGGGCGGCAAGATCAGCGCAAGCCCTCTCGTTCTCGCGGCGCACCGGCGTCCGAGCCTTGCAAAAGCGTACGGCAAGACGCCCACGGTGGAGCGCAATGGAGCGCAATGGAGCGCCGGGAGGCGCCAGGGTCGAGGGCCACGCCACGCGAACGAGCGTTACCACCCGCTCGCGCTTCGGGCGTGGCGCGCGCCACAGATCAGCCCGCTTGCGCGAACCGCCTGCTTCGGGCGCGCTGCGCCTCCCGGCGCTCCACCGACACGAATACCAGCGCTTTCGTCCCGTCAGATCGGCCGTGGCCGGCGGCGAACCATTGAGAACGAAAGTGCGAGTCATTTACCTTAAACAGAGACAATTGTTAATGTAAAAGTGACGGTACAATTAGCCGTCATGCCCGGCTTTATGCCGGGCATCCACGTCTTCCTTGGCTTAAAGACGTGGATGGCCGGGACATAGGCGAGCGAAGCGACGCCGTTCTACGAACGGCTATGCCCGGCCATGACGAGAGAAAAGTGCGCTTCACACCCTTGGGGAAGGCGATCAGCCTTCGATCTTGGAAAAATCGGCGACGGCGCGGGTGGCGGCGCGGATTTCGTTGAGCAGCTTCAGCCGGTTTTCGCGCAGCGCCTTATCGTCGGAATTGACCGTGACCTTGTCGAAGAACGCATCGACGCTCGGGCGAAGTTTCGCCATGGCGCGCATGGCGGCTGCGAAATCTTCCTTGGCCACCGCAGCCGATGCTTCCGCTTTCGCCGTGCCGATAGCCGTGGCCAGCGCCTTCTCTTCCGGCTGCGTGTAAAGGTTCGGCTTCGGTGCGTCGGTGTAGTCGCGATTGTCCTTCTTCTCCTCGATGCGCAGGATGTTGCTCGCGCGCTTGGTGCCGGCGAGCAAACTCTTGCCGTCCTCAGTGTCGAGGAATTTCCCCAGCGCCTCGACGCGGCGGACGATCAGCAGCAGGTCGTCCTGGCCTTCCAAGGCGAATACAGCATCCACGAGGTCATGCCGCGCACCCTGCTCGCGGAGTTGAACCTTCAAACGGTCGGCGAAGAAGGCGAGCAGATCCTTGCTGGTCGAGAACAGGGAGCTGAGGCGCAATCTGATCTTATTGTCGAGAACAATACGGATAACGCCCAGCGCCGCGCGCCGAAGCGCATAAGGATCTTTGCTCCCCGTCGGTTTCTCATCAACTCCCCAGAAACCCGTCAAAGTGTCGATCTTGTCGGCGAGCGCTACCGCAATCGATACCGAATCGCCCGGCACCAGATCATCCGGGCCTTTAGGCTTGTAGTGATCCTCGGAAGCGTGGGCGACCGCTTCGTCCTCACCCTGCGCCTCGGCGTAGTATTTCCCCATCAGGCCTTGCAGCTCGGGGAATTCGCCGACCACTTCGGTGAGCAAATCGGCCTTGCACAGCTTCGCCGCGCGTTTGGCTTTCTCGACATCGGCGCCGACCAGCGGCGCAAGCTCAGCAGCCAAATGCTCGATGCGCGCGATCCGCTCCGCCTGCGTACCCAGCTTCTCGTGGAACACGATGTGCTCGAATTTCGGCAGCCGGTCTTCGAGTTTCGTCTTCAGATCGGTCTCGTAGAAGAATTTCGCGTCCGACAACCGGGCGCGGATCACGCGCTCGTTGCCGGCGACGATCTTCGCACCGCCGTCTGAGGCTTCGAGATTGGAAACCAGAATGAATTTGTTGGTGAGCTTCGCGGTCTGCGTGTCGCGCAGCACGAAGCATTTCTGGTTGTTGCGGATGGTGGCGCGGATCACCTCTTCCGGAATGCTCAGGAAGCTTGCGTCGAACGCGCCGATCAGCACCACCGGCCATTCGACGAGACCAGCGACCTCGTTGAGCAGGCCGTCGTCCTCGACCAGTTCCAGCCCCTGCGCGAAGGCCAGTTGCTTCGCCTCGGTCATGATGATGTCGCGCCGCCGCGCCGCGTCGAGCACGACCTTGGCCTTGTCGAGCTTCCGCGCGTAGTCGTCGAGCCGGCGCACGGTAAAATTTTGCGGCGCGAGGAAACGATGCCCGCGGGTTTCGTTACCGGCGGCGATGCCGCCGACCGAGAATGTCACGACATCCGGGTCCTCGGTCTCCGGGCCGAAGGTGGCGACGATGGAATGCAGCGGCCGCACCCAGTTCAGCGCACCGGGCGCCTTGGACTGCTCGCCCCAGCGCATCGACTTCGGCCACGGAAAGCTTTTGATCACCTCGGGCAGGATTTCGCCGATCACGTCGATCGCGGCGCGGCCCGGCTTCTCGATCACCGCGACATAGAAGTCGCCCTTCTTGTCCGACTGCACCTTCGCCTCGTTGATCGACTTGAGGCCCGCGGCCTTGAGGAAGCCGGCGACGGCGTTGTCCGGCGCGCCGACGCGCGGGCCTTTCTTTTCTTCGCGGATATCAGGCTGCCGCGCCGGCACGCCGTGCACCGCGAGCGCCAGCCGCCGCGGCGTCACGAACGCCCTGGCGCCTTCATAGACCAGCCCGGCTTCGACCAGCCGGTCGGTGACGCCTTTGCGCAAATCCTCCGCCGCCCGCGCCTGCATCCGCGCGGGGATTTCCTCGGAGAACAGTTCAAGCAGAAGATCGGGCATTTACCTCAGTGCCTTATGGCTCCCGTCGCACATCGGCTGGTGCTGCGAGCGCTTGCAGGCGCAGAACCAGACCTCTTCGTTCGATGCCGCCTTCCATTCCTGCGGGCGGAATTCGGTGCCCTTGTGCGAGCCGTCGCAGAACGGCTGCGCCTTCGAACGCCCGCAGGCGCACCACCAGTAACTTTCCCCGGCCACCACATTGATGGCCAGCGGACGCCGCCCGCCGATTTCCGGCTCACTCATGTCGCCTTCTCCCCTTCCGTCACACTTGTCCCGCCGCCCGCCGTCGCCAGCCACGCCTCGCCGCACGCCTTGGCGAGTTCGCGCACCCGCAGGATGTAGCTCTGCCGCTCGGTCACCGAGATGACGCCACGCGCATCGAGCAGGTTGAACACGTGGCTCGCCTTGATGCACTGGTCGTAAGCCGGCAGCGCCATCAGGTGCCGGCCGCGATTGCCGCCGTTGCTGCCGGCGCGCCAGCCGTCGTCGAGATATTTTTTGCACGCCGCTTCCGCCATCCGGAACTGCTCGAACAGCATCGTGGTGTCGGCATATTCGAAATTGTGCCGGGAAAACTCCTGCTCGGCCTGCAGGAACACGTCGCCGTAGGAGACGCGCTCGGCGCCGTCGCGGCCGTTGAAATTCAGATCGTAGACGTTCTCGACGCCCTGTACGTACATCGCCAGCCGCTCGAGACCGTAGGTGAGCTCGCCGGCCACCGGCGCACATTCGAAGCCCGCGACCTGCTGGAAGTAGGTGAACTGCGAAACCTCCATGCCGTCGCACCAGCATTCCCAGCCGAGGCCCCAGGCGCCGAGCGTCGGGCTTTCCCAGTCGTCCTCGACAAACCGGATGTCGTGAACCTTCGGATCGATGCCGATGGCGTAAAGCGACTTGAGATACAGATCCTGCAAATCGTCCGGCGACGGTTTGAGGATCACCTGCATCTGGTAGTAGTGCTGCAAGCGGTTCGGGTTCTCGCCGTAGCGGCCGTCCTTCGGCCGGCGCGACGGCTGCACATAGGCGGCGTGCCACGGCTTCGGCCCGAGCGCGCGCAGCGTGGTCGCCGGATGAAACGTGCCGGCGCCGACCTCCATGTCATACGGCTGCAGAATGACGCAGCCCCAATCCGCCCAGTAGCGCTGCAACGCCAAAATCAGCCCCTGAAACGAGCGTTCCGGGCGCATGTACGGCGGCAATGAATCGGCGGCGGCTGGGCTCATCGGCACGTTGTTGGTGGAAGGCCGGTTGCAGGTCAAGTCCGGTGCGACGGCGGCTACCGGGATTCGCTGCGTCGACTATGCTAGTAGCAGAAATCAACGATCCAGAACGGATATCGGGCAAAACGGACATAGGGAATGGAAATGCTTCGCTACGCAGCCGCAGTTATCAGTGCCGTGCTTAGCCTCGCCGCCGGGCCAACCGCGCAGGCCCAGGATTATCCAAACCGGCCGGTCCGCATCGTCGTCGCCTTCCCGCCCGGCGGCCCGACCGATTTCGTCGGCCGGCTGGTGGCGGAGAGGATGACGACGCTGCTCGGCCAGCGCGTCTATATCGACAACAAGCCCGGCGCCAACGGCACGATGGGCGGCGGCGATATCGCCAAGTCCGATGCCGACGGCTACTCGCTGTTCCTGACCACCGCCGGCGCGGTGGTGGTGTCGCCGCACATCATGGCGAACATGCCGTACGATACGCTGAAAGACTTCGCGCCGGTCGCGCTGGTCACCAAGGTCACCGAGGTGATGGTGGTGAAGCCGGGCCTCGGCATCAAATCGGTCAAGGACCTGGTCGCGATGGCAAAGGCGAAGCCGGGTACGATCCCGTTCGCCTCGACCGGCATCGGCTCGCCGCCGCATCTCGCGCAGGAAATGCTCGACGCTTCGGCCGGCGTGCAATTCCTGCACGTGCCCTATCGCGGCGCGGCGCCGGCGCTGACCGATCTGCTCGGCGGCCAGGTGCAGGTCGTCGTGCTCGACGTGCCGGTGGTGATCTCGCAGATCCGCGCCGGCGCGCTGGTGCCGATCGGCGTTGCCTCCGACAAGCGCGATCCGACGCTGCCGGACGTGCCGACCTTCGCCGAGCAGGGCTATCCGAACACCGATGCGTCGAGCTGGTACGGCTTGCTGGCGCCGGCAAAAACCCCGCCGGCGATCGTCGCCAAGCTCAACAAGGCGCTCAACGACGCGCTCGCCGATCCGGGCGTGCACGACAAACTGGTCAATGTCGGCGCCACGCCGGTCGGCGGCACGCCGGAGTCGTTCGGCACATTCCTCAAGGCCGAATACGAGAAGTGGGGAAAGATCGTCCAGGACCGCGGCATCAAGGATCCGGGGCAGTAGTTTTCACTCCGCTCGTCCCCGCGAAAGCGGGGACCCAGCAAGAGTGTGCTTGAACTGGATTCCCGCTTACGCGGGAATGAGCGGAAACCGAACTACCCCGGCCGGTACTCGCCGGTCCGCGGATCGCGCTTCAGTGTCGGTAATGTCTTGCGGTCGACCGGATCGACCTGGGCGTGGGCTTGGGCGCGGGCGCGCAGGCCGTCGAGCTCGATGTTGACGCGGTGCACTTCGCGCACGCACCAGCGCAGCAAAGCCGCCGCGCCCACCATGCCAAGCGTGACCACCAGTGCCGGATGCATCGTCGATCTCCGGATTACAGGCCGATCCGCGCCCACACGGCGCGGGCCTCAAGCGCCGAAATCAGGTCCTCGGCAAACCTACCTGGTATTCCTTGCAGCAGATTGCCACCCGCCACTCCCGCCGCCCTCCGCCCGAACCAGCCGCGGTCCGCGGCGATCAGGGGAGTAACGAGCTTGTCGCCGAATCGTTGCCGCAATACGCCGCGCAAATCGCCAATTCCGTCAACAAGCCCAAGTTCAAGACCGCGGGAACCGGTCCAATATTCCCCGGAGAACAAGTCGTTTTCTGGGCCGTTGAGCTTGCCGCCACGGCGCGATTTTACCACCGCGATGAAGCTGTCGTGGATTTCCCGCTGCAATTTCTTCAGCCGCGCCACGTCATCGGGGTTTTCCGGCAGGAACGGGTCGAGCATCGCCTTGTGGTCGCCCGACGTATAGAGCCGCCGCTCGACGCCGATCTTCTCGATCATCTTGTCGAAGCCGAAGGTGCCGCCGACCACGCCGATCGAGCCGACGATGGAATGCGGGTCGGCGATGATCTCGTCGGCGGCGCAGGCGATCATGTAACCGCCGGAGGCGGCGGCGTCCTCGACGAAGGCAATCACCCGGCGGTTCTTCTCGTCCGCCAGCTCCCGGATGCGCTTGAAGATCAGGTGCGATTGCACCGGCGAGCCGCCCGGCGAATTGATCACGATGGCGACCGCGGCAGCCCTCGGCACGGCAAACGCCTTGTCGAGCATCTTGGCGACGCTGGAGATCGACAGGCCCGGCCGCAGCGGGCTCGAGATACCGATGACCCCGTGCAGGCGAACGACCGGCACCACCGGCTCGCTGCGCCGGAAGCGCCGCGGCACCAGATGCCGCAATGGCGACAGCAGCCGCCCGAGCGCGCCCTGCCGCAAACCCTGTCCCACGCTCTGCCCGCTGCCGGCCGGCGAAATCTCGCTCATGGAAACCACATATGAATTGCCATTAAACCGGGCAAGTAACCGAAACTTAATGCTTGGAACGCTTCTTGCTTAAGAGAACGTCGCCGGTTCGCTTAAGGGCCATGGACTGCAAATGAAAATATATATGCTCATGATGTTAATCGGCGTCATTGTTGGCCTTTCGTACCTTCCCGTTCGCGTCCGAGCCAAACAGGCATCCCCGGTATCGACCGATTCCGTACCAGCGTGATGCCTAACGGCTGAGCAGAGCGCCAGCGTTTTCAGTTCACAGTCTCAGTTCACAGTCATTGGCAGTGCTGCATTTTCGCGCAGGATGGCTTCCGCTTGCGGCGTCGGCTTGTTGTCGGCGTCGGCAAGCAGCAAGCCGGGCAGCATCGTCAGCGGCACCCTGCTCGCCTTGATGCCGCGCGCCAGCACGCGGATCGCCGCCGCGCCGGGCTTTGGATAGACCGGCAGGATCGCGACGCCGCCGAAGCCGCCGGCCAGAGCCGCCAGCACGTCGGCGAGCCCGTCGGCGCGCCAGATCAGCGTCACCACGCCATCCGCGTCGAGCAGCCGTGCCGCGGATGCGAGCCACTTGCGTAGCGTCTCGCTGGAACCGACATGGGCGGCCCGCCGGTCCGGATCGGGCGACACATTGTGCTGCATGGGATTGAACGGCGGATTCATCAGCACGTGCGCGGCGCAGCCCGGCGGCAAGCCTGCGGCGGCAAAAGCATCGGCGGACGCTTCGGCATCGAGGCAAAGCGCCCGCACTCTGTCAGTCATGCCGTTACGCCCGGCATTGTCGGCGGCGAGCGATGTCAGTGCACGATCGATGTCGACCAGGGTGACGGTGAGGCCGCCGACGCGGTGCGCCAGCGCCAGCCCGGCGGCGCCGACGCCGGCGCCGAGTTCGACCGCATGCTCGCCCGCGTGCGCCGAAACCGCGGCGGCCAGCAGGATCGCATCGTGACCGAAGCGATGGCCGCGCAACGGCTGCCGCAGCACCAGGCGGCCGCCAAGGATCGCGTCCTCGCTCACATCGGAGAGCAGGCGATCAGCGGACATCATCAATGGCCATCGTCAACGGCCATCGGGCCGAAGTTCCTTGGCGAGCCCGGCATCCTCGAGCAACTGCCGCGCCGCCTCGACCTGATCCTCATCGACCAGGATGCGGCGCGGGAAAATGCCGATCGAGCCTTCCATCACGCTCATGTTCTGATCGACGACCATGTGCGCGATATCGGCGCCGTCGAGCAGCGCCTCGATTGCGGAAATCAGCACGAGATTGTTGGTACGAACCAGTTCGCGCACTGCGCTACTCCGCCCCCGCATTCGTCACTTGACTTTGCCCCGTTCCGCAGCCACGTCGCATGCGGGAATAAACCGTTGTCACAGACGTTCTACCGGACGTCATACTTTATCCGAACACATACGCGCGGTTACGCGCTAAGCCGCCGTACTTGCGACCGTACTTGCACCGTACTTGCCGCCTCACCATAGCGTTTCTATGCTCGCGCGTCCTGAGTGGGAGAAAGCATAAGTGGCCGTTGTCCTGCCGTTCGGAAGTCCGGGCGAAGCCTCCATCGACCGCCTGGTGAATCTCGTCGCGGCGGACATGGAACGCGTCAACGGCGCGATCCTGTCGCGGACCGGTTCCGAAGTGACGATGATCCCGGAGGTCGCCAATCACCTGATCAACTCCGGCGGCAAGCGGCTGCGCCCGATCCTGACGCTGGCGCTGGCGCAACTGACCAACTACGGCGGCGACGGCCACATCAAGCTCGCCGCCGCGGTCGAGTTCATGCACACCGCGACGCTGCTGCACGACGACGTCGTCGACGAGAGCGAGTTGCGCCGCGGCCGGCTCGCGGCGCGTATGCTGTGGGGCAACGAGGCCAGCGTCCTGGTCGGCGACTTCCTGCTCGGCCAGGCGTTCAAGATGATGGTCGAGGTCGGTAACCTCAAGGCGCTGGAAATCCTGTCCTCCGCCGCCGCCGTGATCGCCGAGGGCGAGGTCATGCAGCTCGCGGCGGCGAAAAACACCGCGACCACCGAAGACGAATACATCGCGGTGATCCGCGCCAAGACCGCCGAACTGTTCGCCGCCGCCTGCGAGGTCGGGCCGGTGCTGTCGGCGCGGCCGCGCGACGAACAGGCCGCGTGCCGCTCGTTCGGCATGAATCTCGGCATCACCTTCCAGCTGGTCGACGACGTTCTGGACTACGGCGGCGCCGCCGCCAAGCTCGGCAAGAACGTCGGCGACGATTTCCGCGAGGGCAAGATCACGCTGCCGGTGGTGCTGGCGTTCCGCCGCGGCTCCGACGCCGAGCGCGAATTCTGGCGGCGCACGCTCGAGCGCGGCGAAGCCAGCGATAGCGACCTCGAACACGCCATCGGCCTGATGGTGAAGCACCGCGCGCTGGAAGACTCGATCGGCCGCGCCCACCACTACGGCGCGATCGCCCGCGACGCGCTGGCGCTGTTCCCGGACTCGAAGATGAAGTCGGCGCTGGCCGAGACCGTCGAATTCTGCATCGCGCGGACGCACTAAGCGAAATCTCTCAAGAATACGAACGCTTCGCCCCGGTTCGGCATTGGAACCGGAGCGTGCCCGCTTGCGTTATTTAATGCAGCCGAGGGGATGTCCGAGCCAATTCGATGCGAACTGGCGAATTGCCGCAAAATCAGACCAGTAGTCAGGCGGCATCGGAATCCGCCGCGCTCGATTTCGGCACCCTGAAATTGCTGGCGCGGCGCGCCGCCAATTCCTTCCACAATTGCGCGTACGGCCTCACGCAACGGCTCAAGACAGGCTGGCAAAAGCTGGCGCCGGGCATTCGGCAATGGGCTTTGTCCTTTGCCCGGCTGCTGCGCGATCGTCGCGGGCTTGCGTGGATCGGCGCCGTAGCATTGCTGCCGGTGATTTACGTCGCCTACTGCGTCGCCACCATTCCATTCGCGGCCGGCACTGCCATACCGGCCGCGTCAAGCGCGATGGTGTTCGAAGCGGCAGACGGCAATGCGTTCGCAACACGCGGCATCCTCAAAGGCGAGGCGTTATCGCCTGACCGCATTCCACCGCTCCTGGCGAAGGCGGTCGTCTCGGTGGAAGACCGCCGCTTCTTCCAGCACGGCGGCGTGGACCTGCGGGCAATCGGCCGCGCCGCCTGGCACGACGTAACGGGCCGGAGAACCGAGGGTGGCAGCACCATTACCCAGCAGCTCGCGCGCCGGCTCTATCTCACTCGGGAGCGCACGCTCAAGCGCAAGGTGCAGGAAGCGACGCTGGCTTTCTGGCTCGAGCTGAAACTCTCAAAGAAAGAAATCCTCGCGCGCTATCTCAATACCGCTTACTTCGGCGGCGGCGCTTATGGCGCCGACGCTGCAGCGCGCCGCTATTTCGGAAAGAGTGCGCAGCAACTGTCGTTGAGCGAAGCGGCAATGCTGGCCGGGCTCATTCGCGCGCCGTCGCAACTCGAACCCGATCGCAACATGGCCGGAGCGCAAGACCGCGCCATTACGGTGCTGGACGCAATGGTGGAAACCGGCGCCATCAGCGAGCAACCGGCCGATGACGCCAGGCGCCGGCCGGCGGAGCTGCGCGTCGCGCCGGGCACGCCGGCCGGCAACAATTACTTCATCGACGCCGCCACAGCGGAGGTCAAATCGCAGTCGGGCACGACAACTGCGGATCTGACGGTCAAAACCACGCTCAATCGCGACATGCAGAAAATTGCCGAGAGCGTGATCGCAAAACGTCTTGCCGTGGCCGGCAAAGGCAGGAATGTCAGCCAGGCGGCTCTGGTCGCACTGGCCCCGGACGGCGCGGTGCTGGCGATGGTCGGCGGCCGCGATTATGACGTCAGTCAATTCAATCGCGCGACTCAGGCGCACCGCCAGCCGGGTTCGCTGTTCAAGCTGTTCGTGTACCTGACGGCGATGCGCAAGGGCTACACGCCGGACTCTGTTGTGGTCGATCAGCCTGTGAACATCGGCCACTGGGAGCCGGACAACTATGGCGACCGGTTCTACGGACCGGTGACGCTTCGGACCGGCTTCGCCCATTCGCTCAACAGCATCGCGGTTCAGCTCGCGCAGGCGGTCGGCATCGACAATGTCATCGGCACCGCGCGGCAGCTCGGCATCCGCTCCGATCTGCCGGCGGTGCCGAGCGTAGCGCTCGGCTCTGCGAGCGTAACGTTGCTGGAAATGACCGGCGCATTCGCCAACGTCGCCATGAACAGGGCGACAATTCAGCCCTACATGGCGCGGGAAATATCGTCGGATAAGCAGCCGATGTTCCAGCGGCCGCAGCCGCAGGACGCGGTCCTGGACAACCCGGCAGTCCACGCCGCGATGATGGACATTCTCTCAAGCGTGGTTCGCGAGGGCACCGGCCGCGCCGCGGCGCTCGATCAGCCGGTCGGCGGCAAAACAGGCACGTCTGAGGATTATCGCGACGCCTGGTTCATCGGGTTCACCTCCGACATGATCGTTGGCATCTGGGTCGGCAACGACGACAACTCCTCGATGAATTCCGTTACCGGCGGCAGTATTCCAGCTTCAATCTGGCATGACTTCGTCCAGGCCGCTGATGCTGGACACCGTCCGCAGGCTGTGACCGGCGGACCCGCTTTCAACGGCATATCGTTTGGCGACAATGCCGTTACGCGGTCACGCCCATACGGCCGCGACAACTGGCTCAATCCGTTCCGGCTGTTTTCATTTCCGCGCTTCTGATCCGCCCAGCGCGGTGGCGCTGACCCACCATTGCGGATGCTTGGCATGCAGCACACCGGCGCCGCTCACCGCTTCCGCCGCGGTCCGGAACAGTGCAAAACACGTCGCGCCCGAGCCTGACATCCGCGCCAGCGCGCAGCCGGGAAGAACGCGCAGCGCCATCAGCACTTCGGCGATCACCGGCGCCAGCGCAATCGCCGGCGTCTCGAGATCGTTGGCTTGCAGCGTGAGGAATTGCAGCAGCAGTTCGCGGTTTTTCAGTCGCGACAGCGCCGCCTGATCGAGCGGCATCACCGTGGCGCGCGGCTTCCAGCCGGCAAACACATCCTTGGTGGGCACCGCCACGCCGGGATTGATCAGCACCGCCGGCAACGGCGGCAGGTCGATCGGTTCCGAGAGCAGTTCGCCGATGCCGCGCATCACCCGCGGCCGCGGATCGAGACAAACCGGAACGTCGGCGCCGGTGGCGCGCGCCGCTTCGTAAAGCCGCGGCGCGTCGGTGGCGAGGCCGTTGGCGCGTGCGATCAGCCGCAACGCCGCGGCGGCGTCAGCGGAACCGCCGCCGAGCCCGGCCGCGACCGGCAACTGCTTGTCGAGTTCGAAGGCCCCGAGCGTGATGCCCGGGCTGCGGGTGGCGAGCGCCCGCGACGCTTTCAGCACCAGATTGTCGGCGTTATCGCCCGCCAGCGCCGCACGCGGCCCTCCGACAGTGAGCGCCAGTTCGCCGTCCGGCGTAAAGCGCAGCGTGTCGCCGCAACCGGCGAACGCCACCAGGCTTTCGAGTTCGTGATAGCCGTCGGCGCGGCGGCCAAAAACCCGCAGCGTCAGGTTGACCTTAGCTGGCGCGGCCTCGACGAAGGGATCGGGCAAGCGTGCCCCTCACCCGCCGTTGCCGGATTTCTTCGACTGATCGGTGTCGCCGCCGGAGTTCGGCTTGGCCGCATCGGCTGCCGACGTGTTGGTTTCCGGCATGCCGTTTTTGATCTTGGCTTCGATCTTCGGCAGGTCTTCCGGATCGGGGTTGAGGTCTTTCGCCTGCGACCACTGGAAGTGCGCTTCCAGCGTGCGCCCGACCCGCCAATAGGCATCGCCGAGATGGTCGTTGATGGTGGGATCGTCGGGCTTCAGCTCGACGGCGCGCTCGAGATTCTTGACGGCTTCGTCGTAATTGCCGGTGCGGAAATAGGCCCAGCCCAGCGAGTCGACGATGTAGCCGTCATCCGGACGCTGCTCCACCGAGCGGCGGATCATGTCCATGCCCTCGTCGAGATGGACGCCCTGGTCGACCCACGAATAGCCGAGATAGTTGAGCACCAACGGCTGGTCGGGGTACAGCTCCAGCGCCTTCTTCATGTCGGCTTCGGCTTTCGGCCACTGGTGCGAGCGCTCGTAACAGATGCCGCGGAAGTAGAACATCACCCAGTTCGACTTCTCCGGGTTCGGTATGGTGTCGATCGCCTTGCTGTAGGTGTCGGCGCAGCCGGCAAAATCCTTGCGCGCGCGCTGGATGTTGCCGAGGGCGAGGATCGCCTCGGTATCCTTCGGGCGCTTGGCGATCAGATCGTCAAGCTGCTTCTTGGCTTCGTCGGTGCGGTCGAGCGCATCGAGATCGCCGGCGAGCTGGATTTGCGCATTGCGCGACAGCGGCGACGACGGCGGCACGCGTTCGTAGATCTTGATCGCCAGCTCCGGCTTCTTGAGCGTCTCGTAGAGATCGGCAAGTGACAGCAGCGCCATGCCATGGTTCGGCTGCAGATAAAGCGCGAGCTGCAGATAGACCAGCGCCAGGTCTTCGCCGCCTCGGCGGCCGATCGAGGCGCCGAGCCCGTAAAGCGCCTCGGCGGCGCCGGCCTGGACCGAGTCGGCCAGCGGCGGCAGCTTGTCGCCGTTGGCGACCGCCTTCATTTCTTCGGTGACCAGCGGATGGTCCGGCAGCACCTTGTCGAAGCCCTGATAGATTTTCAGCGCGTCGTCCTTGCTGCCGTTGCGCGACAGGAACCGGCCGTAGGCCTCGACCGTGCGCACCGCCGTCGGGTCGACCTTGTAGGCGCGGTCCAGACGCTTGGCCGCTTCCTTCTTGTTGTTGGCGAGGTCCGAGATCAGCCCGGCGTGCAGGTCCTTGAAGATGCCGTACCAGTCCGGACCGGACAGCTTGTCGAGCGTGTCGAGCGCGCCGCGGGAATCGCCCGAGCCGTATTGCGACCACGCCGCCAGCATCGTCGCGGTGAGATCGGTGACCGGGCCGCGCACCGACTGGGCGAAATTCTGCCGCGCCGTCGAATAGTCTTTCTGCTTGAGCGCGCGCACGCCGATCACCAGGCGCGAAATGCGGTCGGTCTTGTCGGCCTGCAACACGCGCTCGGCGAGCTTGCCGGCTTCGTCGATATCGCCGTCGGTCAGCACCGACAGGAAGGCGCGGCTGAGCAGATCGGGGTTCTTCGGATCGGATTTGAGGACATTGAGGTAATACGCTGCCGCGGTGCCGGCATCGCGCTCGGCTCCGGCGTGCCGGGCGGCAAGGTAGCTGCCGGCGGTGGTGAAATGGCTGAGGTCCTGCGGCGACGGCGACTGGGCGGCAAGCGCCGACGGCAGACCGAGTATAACGGCGACGCCAACAATGGCGGCTTGCCAGGATAGCAGCGAGTTATTCACGAGAGCTCCATTGGCGGCATGAGGTGATGCGCATGCTTAAATTGGACCACCGGCGCCTTGTTGAGAATGACCGTTTTGCCCTGCCCCCGCAAGGACACCGCCGCTTTAGGCCCGAAGGGCGGCAAAATCGCGGCGGCGTTGCATCTGTCAATCCGGCGCAAATGCCGCGGCCCGCGTCATCCAGTCCAATTCAATCGCGCGCATCGGCTCCGCACATCACATATTCGGATAATTCGGCCCGCCGCTGCCCTCCGGCGGAACCCAGGTGATGTTCTGATTCGGGTCTTTGATGTCGCAGGTTTTGCAGTGGACGCAATTTTGCGCGTTGATCACATAACGCGGCGTACCGCCGTCCTCGACCCACTCGTAAACGCCGGCCGGGCAATAGCGCGCCGACGGCCCGGCATAGACATCGTGCTCGGACGATTTCTGCAAAGCCTGATCGCGCACGACGAGATGAGCCGGCTGATCTTCTTCGTGATTGGTGTTCGACAGGTAGACCGATGACAGCCGGTCGAAGGTCAGCTTGCCGTCAGGCTTGGCATAGGCGATCGGGCGGCATTGCGCCGCGGGCTTCAGCGTCGCGAAATCGGCTTTGCCGTGCTTGAGCGTGCCGAACAGCGAAAAGCCCAGCGTGTTGGTCCACATATCGAGCGCGCCGAGCGAAATTCCGGCAAGGGTGCCGAGCTTCGACCACAGCGGCTTGGCGTTGCGCACCTTCCAGAGATCGCGTCCGATCGGCGACGGCCGCCACGCCGCCTCGTAATCGGCAATCTCGTCGTTGGCGCGCCCCTGCGCCAGCGCCGCCGCGACATGCTCGGCGGCGAGCTTGCCCGAGAGCATTGCGTTGTGGCTGCCCTTGATGCGCGGCACGTTGACGAAGCCCGCCGCGCAGCCGACCAGCGCGCCGCCCGGGAACGTCAGCTTCGGCACCGATTGATAGCCGCCTTCGGTAATGGCGCGGGCGCCGTAACTGATCCGCTTGCCGCCCTCGAACGTGTCGCGCACCAGCGGATGGGTCTTGAAGCGCTGGAATTCCTCGAACGGCGACAGATACGGGTTCTGGTAGTTGAGATGGACGACAAAGCCGACCGCGACTAAGTTGTCGTCGAAGTGATAGAGAAACGATCCGCCGCCGGTCGCATTGTCGAGCGGCCAGCCCATGGTGTGCTGGACCAGGCCTTTGCGGAATTTGCCCGGCGCGACCTGCCAGAGCTCCTTCAGGCCGATGCCAAATTTCTGCGGCTCGCGATCGTGCTCCAGTGCAAAGCGCTGGATCAGCGTCCTGGTGAGACTGCCGCGGGCGCCTTCGGCGAACAGCGTGTACTTGCCGCGCAGCTCCATGCCGCGGGCGAAGCCGGATTTCTGCTCGCCATCCTTGCCGATGCCCATATCGCCGGTGGCGATGCCGGCCACGGCGTTGCCTTCGTACAGCACCTCGGCGGCGGCAAAGCCGGGATATATTTCAACCCCCAACGCTTCCGCCTTGCGCGCCAGATAGCGGCAGACGTCGCCAAGCGACGCGATGAAATTGCCGTGGTTGCTCATCAGCGGCGGCATCAGGAAATTTGGCAGCCGCAGCGCAGCCGACGCGCCGAGCACATAAAAGCGGTCCGAGGTCACCGGCGTCTTGATCGGCGTTTCTTCGTTGCGCCATTCCGGGATCAGGCTGTCGAGGCCGATCGGATCGATCACCGCGCCGGAGAGGATGTGAGCGCCGACCTCGGAGCCCTTCTCCACCACGACGACCGACGTATCCGGCGCGAGTTGCTTCAGCCGGATCGCGGCGGCCAGGCCCGCCGGGCCGGCGCCGACAATGACAACGTCGAATTCCATGGCTTCCCGGGCCGGAAGATCCGGTGCCGTCATGAGCTGCTCCTTGGCCTGCTCCGTATCCCGAGCTATGGGCGAAGACTCTTCATGACTCCCGGACGCTGACAACTGCTCCGCGGCAGCAACCTCCGGTTCGCTCTCGGTCTCCGGCGCGTTCGCGGTCTTTGCCGCCTCCTCTGCCTTGGCTTGGCGCGTCGCCTTGCGCTCGCTCAGGCGGCGGTCTTTGCGTTCCTGCAAGGTCCGGCGCAGCCGTTCGGCCGCCTCGCCCGGCGCCGTCAATTCTTCGGCGCGCTTGCGCGCATAAGGTTTGACCGCGAAATCGACGTTGGGTGCGCCGTTTTGCGCCACCACGAATGGACTGTCGCCGAAATCTGCAAAGCGGTCATAGAGCTGCTGTCCCGTCGGGCCGCCTTCCTCTGTCGCGCACTGCTCGTATTCCCACAGCAGCGAGTCATCGACGATGGCCTGACAGGCCTCGATCGCCTCCGCGGCGGTCTGGTAGACACCGTGCTCGGAGCGCTCGTCGGCGCTGCCGGGATGAAAATTGTCGTCGCTCGTCACCCTGTAACGGGACATCTTGTTTTTATCCGTACCTGTTCAACCGCCTCCGGCAACTCGCACGAGCCGGCAGTGTTTCATGACTGCATCCACTGCGATAGACTTGACGCCACGATGACATCGCCACCGGCAAAGCCGCAACCAAAGCCAAAGTCACAGTCATGAGTTCCGTCAACCGGGACGCACGCGAACTGCTGTCCTTTTACCTCGAAGCCGGGGTCGATGCGCTGGTCGGCGAGGAGCCTGTGGATCGCATGGCGGACGAGGCCCCGCCGCCGCCCGTTACCGTTCGTCCACCACCGCCGCCCGCGCCGCCCCGCAACGCGCCGGAGAAAGTATTTTTCCAGACCAGCGCACCCGCCTCCCCCGACGCCGCGGTGATGGCGGCGCGCGAGGCCGCGAAGACCGCAGCGACCCTCGACGACTTGCGCGCGCTTCTGGAAAACTTCGAAGGCTGCCCGTTACGCGGCACGGCAACACAACTGGTGTTTGCCGACGGCAATCCGCAAGGCCGGGTCATGTTCGTCGGCGAAGCGCCCGGTTACGAGGAAGATGTTTCCGGCAAGCCGTTCGTCGGCCGCTCCGGCAAATTGCTCGATCTGATGATGGAAGCGATCGGGCTCGATCGCACCTCGGCCTACATCGCCAATGTCGTGCCGTGGCGGCCGCCCGGTAACCGCACGCCGACGCCGCAGGAGACCGCGATCTGCCTGCCGTTCATCCGCCGCCAGATCGAGCTCGCCAATCCCGACATTCTGGTCAGCCTGGGCGGCCCGTCGGCGCAAACGCTGCTTAGCATCAAGGAAGGCATCACCCGCACCCGCGGCCGCTGGTTCCCCTATGACACCGGCAGCCGCGAAATCCGCGCGCTGGCGACCTTCCATCCGGCGTTCCTGCTGCGCAGCCCCTTGCAAAAACGGCTGGCGTGGCGGGATTTTCTCGCGATCAAGAAGGCGCTGGCGGCGTAAAGGGCCATCGCTTTCGGCGTAGAAGCGAACCGAACATTGCGCGGACACCGCAAAATGGTCGCTCCTGATCCAAAGCTGACATCATAAATTGGCTAGCCAGTGAGTGCTCTGCTCTCCAAAGGCCATAAGGCGACATCGGCGGGCCAATTCCTTCAATCAACTCCTCGGTACAGCCTTTTAATGATGCCCGTGTTCCTGCCCACCGGAGCCACCGGCGTCATTTTTCCGGAGCAGGATCACGGGTTCGCCGTTGCCTGTGGTCGGTTTGTTTGGATTGCTGATGTCGACGGGCTTGACCGGCTTCACAGGCACGACCGGACTACGAGGCGGAGGGTTTGGAGCGCTTACGGTTGTCGGTGGATTCACCTGGCCCGGTCCTACTGTTCCGTGGGTTGGGTCGGGCGGATTTGGTTGCCGCAGCGTCGCCCCGTCGTGCCAATAGTCCCCACATTTAACCGAGCAGGCACCGTCACTTTTTGCCGTTTTGTTGTGGGTACTGCACCAGCCGAGACAATTGCCATATCCCGTCAAGCAAGCGTCGGTACTGCATTTCGCCTTTGCTTCGCTGAAAAAGCTGAACGAAGCAAGAAATGCCATTGACAGAACCGCCCCTGCGAAAGGTGTTGGCAATTGAATGTGAAACTTTGTCATCGTCGCCTCCGTTGTCGTTGCAACTTTCAAGCTCAGTACGCGTCTTCAAGAAGAGCGTGATCGGCCGGTGATGTCCGGCACATGCTCGGTGGATTTCGCCGGCTCAGTCACACTGAACCATGACGCCGTTCGGACCCATGTGTCCGCCACGACAGGTCGGCTGTGTGTGGCCTGGCCGAGAAGGTGGTGGGCACGCGTGGCCGCAGCCACCGCCATCGCCACCGCCATGGCGCTTTGATGTGTTGTCGCCGGCGGATGAGACGGACGTGCGGGACGTGGGCGTTATTTCTGGTGGCGTTATTTTTGGTGCGGTCGTCTTGGCGAAGACCTCGGTGCCGCCGCTCACGGTCAATGCCGCCGCGATCGCGCAGAGCGCGAGCACAATTCCATAAATTCTGTTCCGGAAATTCATCACGGCGTTGCCCCTTTCGCCGATATCGTCATCTGCTCAGCATAAGTTTCCCAGACACGGAATGGGTTGCGGGTTCGGTGGCGGACGACCTCGGTGCGCGCCGCCCGAGGATGGCGTTCCGCGCGACGGAGCGGGAGCGTTGGTTTTTACCGGCGGGGTGTGGTCGGTGTGCACCGGAGCATATGTTTGCACCGGAGGGGTGTGATCATTATGTATTTTTGCGGCCTGAGCACTGCAGACCACAACGAAGCCGGCAGATAGACCGGCGAGAACCCTCAAAATCAAATTGCGCATTGTCTCCCTCTCTCTAAGCGATTGATCTTTGCTTCGTCTGCGCGACGGCATGAGACCGAATTGGTCGTCGTGTAACACCGGAAGGAGACGAACGATCAAAGGCGCGTTGGCTTACGCAGTATTGCTGTCAGGGTCGGATTTGCGCTGCTAAACAACCTTGCGCTGCGAAAGACGCTATTCCTTGACCCTACAGCCGCGTCCGAGCGCACCGCGTCTCCCGATCGGGAGACGCCAATTGCGATGTGATGGGAATGTGTTTTCGGGCGCCGGCCGGCGCGGAGGCATCAGCCCACCAGCGGGCTGGTATAGCCGGCGAAGAGCTTGACCAGATCAGCCTGCCGGCGGGCTCCGGTCTTCTGATAAAGACGCTTGAGATGGGTTTTGACCGTTCCCTCGCCGATGCCCAGCGTCTCGGCGACCTGCGGCGCGCCGCCGACCTCCACGATGGCCAACAGCACGCGCACCTCCATCGGCGTCAACCGGTAGGTCTTGGCAATCACCTCGGGCGGCGAGTGCGTGGCCAAAGCGGCCTTCTGCACGAACAGAGCAGCCGCGGCCGCATAACTCACGCCAGCGCCGCTGCGGGCGCCGGACGAAAGCGGCAGGACATGAGCGACATAGCGCTCGCCGTCGCGCGCGACCAACGGCACGGCCACGCCCCTGTTGCCGATCGCCGCGTCACCGGTGGCGGCAGCCAGAAAGACGTCTCGTAGCGCGCGGCTGACGTCCGGATCGTTGGCGAGAAGCCGGCCGAGCGACGCACGCAATACATTGCCGTCGGCAACCATGGCGCGGCCCGCCGCGTTGGCGTGGGTAATGCGGCTGCTCGAATCCACGAACAACATGCCTGCGCTCAGTCCATCGAGGGCGTCGGCAAACGTGGCGGCTTGCGCCGTTTTGAACTCGATGAGCTTTCCGATCAGCACGGCACGGCGAAGGTGCGGAACCAAGAGCCGCATCCGTTCTCGCGCTGGCTCGTCGGCGAGACCTTCGCGCTCGTTGCGAAACAATGCAAACCCTGCGTGGCCTTCGGGCGCTTTGTCCAGATAGACGCAGATGTTGTCGATCCAGCCCCGTGGCCGAATCAACTCGTTATAGAAGCGCGTTTGCAGAAACTCGGGATGCGACATGACCGTCGAGGTGCTGAAGACTTCGCCGATGTCGAGCACGAAATAAGTGCCGGCCATGGGGTCTAGCGTCAGGTATTTCTCGACATAGAGCCTGCGGTAATCCGCGTCGGTGCCGAACTCGTAGACTATGCTCAAGCTCCTTCGCGAGGAATCATGCGCGAACAGGCCGCCCGCCGATCCGCCGACAAAGGCGCCGATCCTCGGCAGAATGGCGTTCCAGGCATTAGGATTAAGCGTGCAATCGTAAATCCCGCCGATCAGCTGGAGCAAGGTTTCGTCCAGGTCCATGCGCAGGCGCCTCCCGGCATCCGGCCGAAGCTCGAACGCCCTTTGGCGCGACGCCATAGGCGCAGAAGTTGGGCTGCTGCTAAGATTGCGAAACTAGCGTCGTCCAGCCGGTCTGTGAAGCAGGCCCAGGGACAACACATATGTCCGCTTAGCCCGCAAAAGCCGTCGCAGATACGCGCGACCGCGCCGGTGTCAGCTTGGGCCAAAAAGGGAAGTGATCAACGCCTCAAGCACAGGAAATTTGTGCCTGAGGCCGAATTTATCAACCTTTTATGCTGATAAATCCTCGATCTTGAATGAAAGATCAGCACGGCATCGCGCGCTTGCGCAATCCGCAAGCCGGCGAACAGCCGCAACCGGACAGATCGCTCAGTCGTGAATTTTCCGGCGCGGCTCGATCACGAACAGCCAGAAACAACCGGCGCCCAGTACTATCGCGGCAAGCGGTATAAGGAATGCTTCCATGACTTATGCTCCAAGGCAGGCGCGGCTCATCTTCAGGATGAGCGTGCTCAATGCGCGAATGCCGGCGGCACCGCGCAACCAATCGAGATCATTGCAAGATCGAAACGTGCCTACCGACGGCACCGGCTACCGATTATTGAACGGCGACTTCGGCACGTCGCCATCTTGTTGGTAGCTCATCCAAGGGGGACAAAATCCACCCTGGAAATACGCGGCGTTGATACGACGCCTTTTTCGCTCGTATAGCAACAGCTAAACGGCGCGTTTGCTGCCGGTTAGCGATGATTGCCGCCCACATCGCAAGCGTTAGGGTAACAATGCTAATCAGAAGGAGGAACGTAGATATATCGCCAGCCGAACCCGAGCATGCATTTGTCGTAGGCCGGTTGCTCGCGTGTCAGCGGCCTGACAAGTTTTTTGTCGCAAACAGCGGTGGCTGCGTAGAAATCGGCAGGTGACTTTCTAGCGGGAATATAATTGGCCTGTGCGACGGGCGTGGCACCGAGGAGCACCATAACGGCCATGACCATGCATTTCATCGTTCAATTCCTTCCGATCGATGCCCACCTTGAATCGGAACCTGTCTGCACGCCAGCCTCCCGATAGGCCGCCCCGCGCTGTGGTACGCGCGCGCTCGGCCCACCGAGAAAAACGGGCGTGAGTTCGCCTATTTGAGAGACTGGACCTTGAAATCGCCCCTGCTCACACACAAGTGACCGGGACGGATAGAAAGGCTCAAAGTCAGCGGCCGACGTTCGCCGCAGACGATTTTCTAGCCTGTTTCTTTATCTTAAGCTTCGCATTTATCCACGATCGCCAAGCAACGCTGGTTGTTCACGCCGGGCGCTTTTGGTTGCTGCCGGTAGCGATTTGTCGATGTCGCGATGCACATCTTCAACGACGTATTTTGTCTCGACCTAACATCAGGTGGGTTATGGCGATCGAACATGCGCGCGCGCGAGCGATCCCAAAACCTTGGGGTGTTGATGATTTGAGTCCTTGGAGCAACGCGCTTTCGGACGATAAAGCGATCGGCGAAATCCGGTACGAGCGACCCGATATCGCGGCCGTAGATCCTTCGCTCCTGCTCAAGCTGCTGTTCACGAGCCAGCCGCTTTCAATCCAGGTCCATCCCGACGACAAGTTTGCGCATTTGATGGGTCTGCCCAACGGCAAAACCGAAGCTTGGTACGTTTTAAGTGCTGCCCCTGAGGCCAAGGTCGCTTTGGGCTTAAAGCGGCAATTGACGCCGCAGCAGTTGCATGAGGCTATCGACGACGGTTCGATCTCCGATCTCATTGCATGGCACCCCGTGGCGGCACGTGACGTGATTTCCGTTGCCGCAGGAACGATTCATGCGATCGGTGCGGGTCTTGTAATCGCGGAAATCCAGCAGCGAAGCGACGTGACGTTTCGCCTGTTCGACTACGGCCGGCAGCGCGAACTTCACGTTGAAGAAGCCGTCGCGGCGGCATCGGTCGTGCCGATCGAGTTTCAGACGCGATCGAACCAACTTACCGCCGAACGGCAGCTTCTCGTTTCCAACTCCCACTTCGTTTTCGAACGGATTGATCTGGCGCCACACTCCTCCTGGTGCATGGAAGCGGAGCGAGAGACCTGGTTTCTCGTTCTCGGCGGCAGCGCCGTTGCCGGATCGTTCGATGTTGCTACGGGCGATGTCCTCTTTGCGCAATCGGATCAGATCGACGTTCAATCCGGCGCGGCCGGAATCGCCGGCCTTGTAGCGTATACCGGCGGCGGCCCTGTTCCGCGCTTGCTGCGACGCATCGCGGCGCCGGGCCTGATCGAAGCCGGGCGGGCAGGGAAAATCCCGACGCCGACTTCCGGCATTCGGACAAAAGCCGCTCACGACGTCGGCGGGGCGGACGCTATTAGATGAAATCCCTTCAGCGCATCGCCTTTATCGGGAACTATCTTCCGCGCCGTTGTGGAATTGCCACCTTCACGCACGATCTTCATCGAGCAGTCGCGGCGGCCCGGCCCGATCTGGAAACCTGCGTTATCGCCATGACGGATGCGGACCGAACCTATGACTATCCGTCGGCCGTGCGCTTTCAGATCCATGACGAAACGATCAACGACTACGTCAGGGCGGCCGCATTTTTGAACAATGCCGGATTCGACGTTGTTTCCCTTCAACACGAATACGGGATTTTCGGCGGTGAAGCCGGTGGCAACATAATCGAGCTCTTATCGCGCCTGCAGATGCCGGTAGTCACAACGCTCCATACGGTATTGGCCAAACCAACACGCACTCAACGCGATGTGATGCGCCAAATCATCGACAAATCGGCAAAAGTCGTCGTGATGTCGGAGAAAGCGCGCGAGTTTCTTTTTTCCGTTCATGAAGTGGCACCTCGCAAGATCGAAGTCATACCGCACGGCATACCGGACTTCCCTTTCCTTGAACCGCATCACGCCAAGGCGAAATTCGATTTCGCCGGCAAGATGATCATTCTGACGTTTGGTCTTCTATCGCCCAACAAAGGCGTCGAGATCATGCTCGATGCGATGCCGGAGATCATCAAATCCAGCCCGAATGCCCTCTATGTCATCCTCGGCGCTACTCATCCGAACCTGATGCGGCAACAGGGAGAATCCTATCGTGAGAGCTTGACGGCGCGCGTGCGGAGCCTCGGTATCGAAAAGCACGTCGTCTTTTTCAACCAGTTCGTTGATCAAGCGACGTTGCTCGACTTTATTTCGATGTGCGACGTCTACACGACCCCCTATCTCAATGAAGCCCAGATGACCTCGGGTACGCTGGCGTACAGCTTTGGACTGGGAAAAGCGGTCGTATCGACACCGTACTGGCACGCCAAGGAACTGCTGGGCGACGGGTCCGGCATCCTGGTTCCTTTTGGCGACGCCGGGGCTTTGAGCGCGGAGATTGCCGACCTGCTGAAGAACGACGTACGCCGGGATTCGATGCGTAAGCTCGCCTATGCGGCAAGCCGATCAATGACGTGGGTGCAAACCGCCAAGCGGTATCTCACCGCCCTCGATACTGAAAGTTCGAACACCGGACCGGCAATAGTACTTCCTGTTGGTGCGGCCAACTCTGCGAGAAGCCGCCACGTCATACCGGACATTCGGATCGGGCATTTCCTTTCGCTCTGTGACAGCACCGGCATGCTCCAGCACGCCGTTCATTCGGTACCGAACCGCTCCCACGGCTATTGCGTCGACGACAACGCCCGCGCCTTGCTGTTCTCAAGCCTGCTTGCAAGCTTTGGCGAGGTCCAGTTGCCCAAGTCGGTCACGGATCGCTTTGCGGCATTTATCCAGCACTCCTGGAATCCGGACACCCGCCGGTTTCGAAATTTCATGAGCTACGATCGCCGCTGGCTGGAACAACAAGGTTCTGAAGACAGCCACGGCAGGACGCTTTGGGCGCTCGCCGAGTGCGCACGAACGGACATCGACCCATCGCGTCGCAAATGGGCGGAAGCATTGTTCAAGATGGCGCTACCGGTCGTCGAGGGCTTTTCGTCACCGCGCGCCTGGGCGTTCTCACTGCTGGCATTGGATGCTTATTGCAAGCTGGCCGGTGGCGACGTTCTCGGCAACCGTCTCCGCAAACTGCTCGCTGACAGATTGATGTCCTTGATTTCGGTAACGGAAACCAAAGACTGGGTCTGGTTCGAAAACACGCTCGCATACGACAATGCACGGATTCCCCAGGCGCTGATCCAAACTGGACTGACGACACACACGCCGTCGTACGTTGAAGTCGGCCTCCGATCGCTCCGTTGGCTGACTGCGCTTCAGACCGCGTCGTCAGGATATTTCAGGCCGGTCGGAACCCACAGCTTCGGGCGGCTCCGCCAGAGGCCGGAGGCGTTCGATCAGCAACCCGTCGAGGCGGCGGCGACAATTTCCGCTTGTCTTGTCGCGTGGCGAGCGGACGACGGTGCGGAGTGGCCAAGAGCGGCGTTACGCGCGTTCGAGTGGTTTCTGGGCGAAAACGACCTTCAGGTGGCACTCACCGATCCAGAAACGGGCGGCTGTTCGGATGGACTTCATCCGGACCGGGCTAACGGAAACAGGGGCGCGGAATCGGTGCTATCGTATCTCCTCGGTCTTGTGGAGATTCGCCAGCTTGAGCGCATGACCGCGATCGGACAATCGCGACCCTCAGGTCTGCTGATGGGCGGTCACGCCACGCGCTCGATACTGCCTCAAACAGCGCCAGGGAGCCTTTTTGTCTCAACTCCAATTCGTAAATCGCCAGAGCTTGTATCTGCGCCCGGACCCGACGAGGATCGTCGTCAGACCTTTCAAGCCGGCAACTGAGCCCCGAGATCTCAATCCCACCGATAAGGTTCGGGCCAACCGTATCGTTGGCAGGGTACTTCGGCTCGACGCCGAAGCTGCGGCACAGCAGTTAAGCGATGTGCTCGACAACTTCGAAGGCCGCCATAGGAATCTGATCGATATCTTCGAAGCGCGCGCCCAGGATATGGAAGATGCCTTGGCGCCGCACGCCGAATTTAACCAGACGCAACGCCGCCTGATTGGCGCATATTTTCTCAACGAATACTCGTTCGAAGCATCAGCCTTGTTCAATCCGAGCATCGTCCGGCATCCCGACCAGACCGGCGCGCCGGAAAACGGTTGTCGTTTCATCTTGAGTCTGCGCGCTGTCGGCGAAGGACATATTTCATCGCTCACGTTCCGGTCCGGCACTATAGCGGCCGATGGAAGCGTCGCTGTCGACCCGACCGCCCGGCTCGCGTCGGTTCCCAAGGTCCGCCGCCGTACGCCAACGTCAAACGGCGATGCAATCGAGGTGGAGTTCCGCGATGACGAGGAACTGAGCGAACGCACAATCTTCCCGATCACCGATTCCCAATCAAACGGTATCGAGGACGCCCGCTTTGTGGAATTCGACGACGGCGAAAGAAAAGCGTTCTACGCGACCTACACGGCGTATAACGGCAGGACAATTCGTTCTGAGTTGATCGAAACTGTGGATTTTCGATCTTTTCGGATGACACCACTCGGCGGATCGGCTGCCCGTAATAAGGGAATGGCGCTCTTTCCACGGAAACTCGAGGGCCGGTATGCGATGATCAGCCGGCAGGACAACGAAAATCTGTACCTGATCTATTCCGACGACCTTTACACCTGGGAGGCTGGCGACCATCCCATCCTTCAGCCCGAATATCCTTGGGAGTTTGTTCAGATTGGGAATTGTGGCTCACCTATCGAGCTGGACGACTACTGGCTGCTGCTGACACACGGCGTGGGTCCAGTCAGGAGATATTCGATCGGAGCTGTCCTTTTGGACAAAAAAGACCCATGTAAAGTGATCGCACGCTCGCGCGAGCCGCTGGTCCGTCCCGAGCCGACTGAGCGCGAAGGTTACGTGCCTAACGTTGTCTATACTTGCGGCGCGATGCGTCACGCCGATCAGATCATCTTGCCTTACGCGGTTTCCGACACCTTCTCTAATTTTGCGACAATCAAGATTGCCGCGTTGATGCAAGCCGTTGCGAGCTGATGACGGGCATAGCCGCAGTGGACTTATGATGTCCCGAGCCGGCTGGCGCGCCTGTCGCCAACTCATAGTTTACAAGGACACGCATGAGTGAATACCAAGCCAAGCCTGGCGCATCGTCCGCCAAGCGTTCGAATCGGTGGACGCGGAATAATAATGGCGCCCGCTCCGGTTCAAGGCATTCCCAGAACGCGCAGAAAGCCTATGAACGGTATCTGGCGCTCGCCCACGCCGAAACTCAGATCGGCAATACAGTGGCAGCCGAGAATTACTATCAACACGCCGAGCACTATTTTCGATCGATGCGACCGGACTCCGAGGGAACCTGAGAGACCTATTCGAACGACAACAAGTAGCCGAAGCGACGCTTAATGATCCAATGAAAACCCAAAGGACCGACAATGCTGGAACTCTTGCACCGACACGTCAAAACCGACGAAGCGACCCGCCTTGGTGTTGAATCGGGCTGGTACGGAACGAAAATCAGCGGAACATTTGTTACGGGCCCGCACGCGACCGAGGCAGAATGTATCCGCAAAATCGGAGAACTTGCTGGTCCAGCCAAAAAAGCCAGATGAAAAGTATCTTGACCGGCCATAATGAAGAGTGAGGAAGCCGCTCGCCACGCCAAGCGAGCGCCATAAAATCGTTTGGAGACGTTGCCAATACTCTGGATAAATCATGATGGCCGGACCTCGATGGCCGGACCTTGTCTCCACACAATAACGGTCTCATGTACTGTTATGCAGCATCTTGATGGCAAGACTATTTGAAGAAATCATCCGATCGCAACATCACCTGTTTATTGATCTCGCCCTGCTCCTCGAATTTACTCGAGGCTCGCGCTTCAATTTTTGCACGCAACCGCATGAACTGATCCATGCGCTGAGATGATGCCACGTTACGGCTGCCTTCAAGCTCGTCCATGGCTGCCGTAGTGACAGCGCAGAGAACGACCTTGTCCTGATCGAGCATTGTGAAGTGAACGATCGCCCGATCGAAGTCGTAGCTTCCCACGACGCCTTGTTGCAGCGGCATTTATAATTCCCTGCGCCAAAAGCCGGCTATCTTGCAGCCGCTTCAACTCAATCCAGGACTTCGTGGCTGTTCCGAAGAATTCCTGACTGAAAGAGCCGCGGCTCTGTCGGCTTATTTAGCGCCGATCCGCTTGGCGAACGGGACCGACGTCGTAGCCGCTTTGCTTTGAGCCTGTTTATAGGCCAACTCGGTTGCTTTGGATTTGTTCTTACCGGCCTTCGCCTTCTTTTCGTTACCCTTCGACATGAAAATCCTCCTGGTTGTTCTTCTGTTATCTGACTTGCCCCAATTCGTTCCTCACAGATCTCTGGTCGCCAAGACGCGTGAGTTTTCTCTCAAGGGATGCCGACCGACGGCAACAGGCTGCCAATTATTGTATGCAGCGACTTCGGTACGTCGCCGCTTTGAGACAGCTCCAAGCCAACAAAGCGGTTGGCCAAGCGTGAACAGTACACCGCTCCGGCCAAAGCACCTAATGCCCGCTTCGGGTCATGAGCGGACAGTCCGCCATCTTCAGCCGAAGTCAGCTTCACCGCTGAAACAGACATCGAGTGTATGCGTGCACGTTCCTAGAACGCCACCAGCAGTGCGCCGCCGGCGACCAGCGCGACGCCGAGCCAGTTGAGTGCCGAGAGCTTCTCGCCAAGGAACATGACGCCGAAGATCGCAACCAGAACCACGCTCAGCTTGTCGATCGGGGCGACCTGCGCCGCGTTGCCGAGTTTCAGCGCGCGGAAATAGCACAGCCACGACGCGCCGGTGCCGAGCCCGGAGAGCAGCAGGAACAGATAGGTGCGCCCGGAGATGCCGGCCGGATTCTGGAATTGCCCGGTGGCGTAGACGATCAGCGCCAGGATGCAGATCACGACCAGGGTCCGGATCAAGGTCGCAAGATCGGAATTGACGTTCTCGACGCCGACCTTGGCGAAGATCGCGGTCAGCGCGGCGAACACGGCGGAGAGCACCGCCCAAAGTTGCCAGGACGTCTGCCACGAGGAAAACACACCGGCGTTCATGCGTTAGTGTCCTTCCTGCGATTTCATCCGATGGCGAATTTGATGGCGAAGATCGCCGCCAGCACCAGCACCGCCGGCTTCGCTTCGGCAAATTTGCCGGCGATGATCTTCGCCAGCGCATAGGTGATGAAGCCGAGCCCGATGCCGGTCGCGATCGAATAGGTCAGCGGCATGGTGATCGCGGCGACCACGGCGGGCGCCAACTCGGTGATATCGTCCCATTCGATTTCGGCGAGGCCCTGCGCCATCACGCAGGCGACATAGAGCAGCGCCGCGGCGGAGGCGTAAGCCGGGATCATGCCGGCGAGCGGCGCGAAGAACAGCGCCGCCAGAAAGAACATCGCCACGAACAGCGCCGTCAGCCCGGTGCGGCCGCCGGCCGAAACGCCGGCTGCGCTCTCGATATAGCTCGTCGTCGTCGAGGTGCCGATCAGCGAACCGAACATCGCGGCAAAGCTGTCGGCCAGCAGCGCCTGCTTCATGCGCGGCAGGTTGCCGTCTTTGTCGGTCAGGCCGGCGCGATGGGTGACGCCGATCAGCGTGCCGGCGTTGTCGAACACGTCGACGAACAGAAAGCTGAAAATGACGATCAGGAACGACACCTCGGACAGCCGCGAGAAGTCGAGCTGCAACAGCGTCGGCTTGAGCGACGGCGGCGCCGAGACGATGCCGGAATAGCTGGCCAGCCCGAACGGCAGTCCGATCGCGGTGACGATGAGAATGCCGATCAGCGTGCCGCCGACGATCTTGCGGTAGTTCAGCGCCGTGATCAGCACCAGGCCGAGCAGGCACAGGATCGGCACCGGATTGTGCAGGTCGCCGAGCGTGACCAGCGTTGCCGGGCTGCCGACCACGATCTTCAATTCCTCGAGCGCGATGATGCCGAGGAACAGTCCGACCCCCGCCGAGATCGCCAGCTTCAGGTTCTTCGGAATCGAATTGATGATGTATTCGCGGATGCGGAAAACCGAGATCAGGAAGAAGAGCACGCCGGAGCAGAACACCGCGGCGAGCGCCTGCTGCCAGGTGTATTTCATCGTCAGCACGACGGTGAAGGCGAAGAACGCGTTGAGCCCCATGCCCGGCGCCAGCGCGATCGGGTAATTGGCGTAGAGCGCCATCACCAGCGTCGACACCGCAGCCGCAATGCAGGTGGCGACGAACACCGCGCCCTTGTCCATGCCGGCATTGCCGAGGATCTGCGGATTGATGAAGACGATGTAGACCATCGTCAGGAACGTGGTCAGGCCGGCGACAAACTCGGTGCGCACGGTGGTGCCGGCTTCGCTCAACCCGAAATAGCGGTCGAGAAAAGGCGGCGAACTTTGCGTGCCAGTTGTGGCGGCTTCACTCATGGTTTCCCCCTCGCTCGGCGCGCGGAGAGGATAGATCATTTCACGGCGCGATGTGACGCAGACGCATCACGCCGCTGTGCATAAGGAAAGAAGCAGGCGCGGGGCTTAGCGGGCCGAAGCGACGCTGCCCGGCCGGATCACGCCCCAGCCGATCCGCAGGATCGGCAACCGGCCGCGCACCGGACGCTCGAAGGCGCGCGGCACTTCCGGCACCAGATCGGGAAAGCGCTGCTTGATTTCGGGCGGCGGCGCCGGATTGGTGTCCGGCGTGACCCAAACCACCACCGCACCCTTTTGCCGGATGTCGTCCGCCGTCACCCAGGGCGAGCGGGCGGGATCGGAGTCGAAATAGACGCTCGGGCGGCTCGGCGCGGCCAGCGCGACCAGCGCCGCGGTGCGCGGATCGCCGGTGACGACCGCAAGCGGCCTCCCGGTGCGGCGCTCGAAGCTTTCGGCGAAAAAACGCCCCATCGCTCCGGCCGGCTGCTCGACCTTCAGATCGGTGCCGACCGTCCAGGGCAGCAGCAGCAGCACCAGCGGGACGAACAGCGCCGGCGCAAGCAAAAGCCCGCCCCAGGCGAAGCCGACAACCCGCTGATGGAAGATTTCGATGCTTTCGCCGGCCGCCATGACGACGGCGAGGCCGGACAGCACGACCAGCGGCGCCGCACCGCCTAGCGGCGCCGGGAGATTCAGCAGAACCGCGACGATGGTCGCGACCAGCGCCGGAACCAGCGCAAAGACTTTCACAAAGCTCGCGGCAAAGACGGCGGCAGGCGCGCGCGCAATGACCGGCGCCGGATTGGAGAAATTGCGCGGCCAGCCACTCGCCAGCACGACGAGGATAGCGACGCCGGCATGGGCCAGCACCAGCACGGCCAGGAGCCGAAGCCAGGCCAGCGTGTTGTCGCGGCCGGCCGCCGCGTCGTGCAGGCGCGCGGCCGATGACGCAAGACTGTGGCCTGTCCCCATCAGCCACAACAGATGCAGGAACAGGAACACCGACAGCACGATGCCGACGAGCCACGGCGCGACGCCGTTCAGCGTTGCACGGCCGCGATCGGTCGCGGCGATGAACACCACGAGCGTGCCGAGCAGGATCAGCGCGCCATCGCTGGTCATCAACAGCAGCGCGGCGGCGATCCCAAGCCAGTACCAGGACCGGCGCTGACCCAGCATCGCGGCCTGCCAATAGAGCAGCAGCACCAGCGCCCACAACGCCATCGCCAGAACCGGCGGACCGAAATCCGGCGTCGGCACCGCGAACAGCGAAATGCCGGCCATCAGCAGCACCGCGAGAGCGGCCTGCGGCGGCCCGACAATGGCGCGGCCCAGCGCGAACACGCACCAATAGGTCGCGACGACGCAGAGTTGCGACAGCGCATAGACGCCGGCGAGGCCGCCGATGCGGAAAGCGATTTCGCCGAGCCAGTACGCCAGCGGCGGCCCGACGTCGCCGCGGAACTGGAATTCATGGCCGACGGCGAGCAGTTGCGGCAGATCGCCCGGCGGCGCCGAGTAGAACAGCAGCGGCACCGCGAGCCAGATCAGGGCTTGCGCCAAAGTCGCGGCCCAGAACAGCAGCAGCGGGCGCGAACGCAGGATTTCAATGTAGAGCGGTACAAAAAACATTGAGTGGCTTTTGCAGTGTGGCTTTTGGTTTTGCAATTCCCTTTGCAAGTGTGGCTTGGCCCGAGGAGAACTTCAAATCGGTCAGGAAATCGGCCAAGCCACGCCGGGACCGCGCAGCGTGGGCCGGCCTGCTAGAGAGGCAATACGTCTTCGGCGGCCTCGATCGTTGCCGCGGCGATATCGCCGAACGCGAGCGCGACCGGCGAGAACGAGCGGCGGTGATGCACCGTCGGACCGAGCTTATCGAGCGCGGAAAAGTGTTCCGGCACGCTGTAGCCCATATGGCGCTCGAAGCCGTAACCCGGATGCGCGGCGCCGAGGCAGGTCATCAGCCGGTCGCGCGTGACCTTGGCGACGATCGAAGCCGCGGCGATCGAGGCGACAAGCCCGTCGCCGCCGATCACCGCCTGGCAGTCACAGCCGGCATCGATGCGGTCGCGGCCATCGACGAACACCAGCTGCGGCCTCTCCGGCAGCGCCTTGACAGCGCGCGCCAGCGCCCACAGCGAGGCGCGGAGAATATTGTCACGGTCGATCCGCCACGGCGGCGCCATCGCCACCGCGACGTGTGCCCGTGCGCAAATACGTTCGTAGAGAACTTCGCGGCGTTCGGCGGTGAGACGTTTGGAATCGTCGAGCCCGCGCGGAATATCGTCGGGGTTGAGGATCACCGCCGCGGCCACCACCGGACCGGCCAGCGGCCCCCTGCCCGCCTCGTCGCAACCGGCGACCGGCCAGACACCGCGCTTGAGCGCGGCGCGCTCGCGGCGAAACGTCGGGCGGGCGATTTCCTCGGCCAGCGGCAGACGCGGTTTCAACGGGGCGGCGGCGCGAACTCATGCCGCCATGGTGCGCAACCGCGCCGGTCCGTCAACGGATTATGCCGACAGGATCAGCGCACCCTGTTCATTCAGTGGAAACATCGGCGCGTGAACCACTTCGCACGGATGCCCGTCGGGATCGGCGAAATATCCCGAATAGCCGCCCCAGAACGTCTTGTGCGGCAGATTGAGTACACGGCCGCCGGCGGCGAGCGCACGGGCGAACGCGCTGTCGACGTCCTGCGCTGACGCACAGTTCCATCCCAGCGTGGTGCCGCGAAACGCGGCGGGCCTGGGCGAGTCCGGAAGCTCTGCATCTTCCGCAAGCTTGTCCCACGGATAAAGCGCGAGCACGACGGCGCCCACCGAGAAAAACGCAACCTCATCGCCGCTGCTGGCCTTCGCGTTACGCCGCAGCCCGAGCGCTTCGTAGAACTTGATACTGCGCGCGAGATCGCCAACGCCGAGCGTTATCGCAGTCATCCGCAGAACAGCATTCATGACTTTACCCTCCCCACAACGGGGCTTGCCGGCCCCGCACACACCGCTTGTCAAAACAAATCGAGCTGCGCCGCCGCGGGCTTCGGCGGACGGAAATGCTCGGTGGTGACTTTGCGCCGCTCCGCGTTGAAGCCGAGCCGTTCGCAGGCAACCTCGAACCGGCGGCCGATCATCCACGCCACCGGCCCGGCGCCGGTCTGGCGCTTGCCCCACGTCGAGTCATAATCCTTGCCGCCGCGGGTATCGCGCACCAGCTTGAACACGTGGTCGTGCCGGTCCGGAAAGTTCTCTTTCAGCCATTCGCTGAACAGGTCGCGGATCTCGAGCGGCAGCCGCAGCAGCACATAGCCGGCATGGCGCACGCCGGCGGCGGCGGCCGCTTCGAGGATGCGCTCGATCTCGGCGTCATTGATCGCCGGAATGATCGGCGCGACCATCACCGAACTGGGCACGCCGGCTTTCACCAGTTGCCGCAAGGTATCGAGCCGCCGCGGCGGCGTTGCCGCGCGCGGCTCCATGGTGCGCGCCAGCTTCTGGTCGAGCGTCGTGACCGAGAGCGCCACCTTGACCAGATCGCGCTTCGCCATCCGCGCCAGAATGTCGAGATCGCGCAGCACCAGCGCCGACTTGGTCACGATGCCGACCGGATGGCCGGCGCTCTCCAGCACTTCGAGAATGCGGCGCATGATCTTGTAGCGCCGCTCGATCGGTTGATACGGATCGGTATTGGTGCCGATGGCGATCACCTTCGGCGCGTAGCCCGGCGCCGACAATTCGCGCTCCAGCAGTTCCGGCGCGTTCGGCTTCATGAACAGCTTGGATTCGAAATCGAGCCCCGGCGACAGGCCGAGATAGGCGTGCGTCGGGCGCGCGAAGCAATAGACACAGCCGTGCTCGCAGCCGCGATACGGATTGATCGAGCGGTCGAACGAAATATCCGGCGAGTTGTTGCGGGTGATGATCTTGCGGGTCGAGTCCGCGGTCACCGACGTCTGGAACGGCGGCAGTTCCTCAAAGCCCTGCCAGCCGTCGTCGAACGGAACCCGCGCCAACGCCTCGTAGCGCCCCGAGAGGTTGGACAGCGTGCCACGGCCGCGGCGTCGTTCGCGGTCGACAAGGCTGCCGGACACGCCCGCCGGCGAGGAGGGCAGCGGTGCCGGCGGGCGCTTCAATGCAGACGATCCACTCATGGCCATGAACCTAATATCGATACGTGAACAAAACAAGAACAATTCCCGTGATCCACTGCACCGAAAACGACCTTGGAACTCGCCGGGCCGGCACGTAATGAAGTCACGTCATGAAGTCACTGAGTGAAGTCCTGCACTATCAACGCTGAAACTGCCGAAACGATGCGGCCGAAACTCCCTGAACGATGCAGTTGAACGTCCCATGTTGAGCGTCATCATCGCCACCAAGGACTCCGAACGTGCTCTGCTGCCGACGCTCGCCGCGCTGGTGCCCGGCGCCATGGCGGGGGTCGTCAGCGAGGTGGTGGTCGCCGACGGCGGTTCGCGTGACGACACCGCCGTCGTCGCCGAGCATGCCGGCTGTAATTTCGTCACCGTGGAGGGCTCTCTCGCGCACCAGCTCAATGCCGGGGCGGCCAAGGCGCGGGCGCGATGGCTGCTGTTCCTGCAGCCGGGCACCGTGCTCGAAGCGACCTGGACCAGCGACGCGCAGCGCTTTGCCGAACGTCCGGTCAACGCCGATAGCGCCGCAGTATTCCGCCGCGGGGTTCCGGGACGATCCGGACTCCGCGACGCGCTGTCGTTTCTCGCCGCCGCGCTCGGCAGCCGGCCGCGGCCGGAACAGGGGCTGCTGATCGCAAAGCCGTTCTACACCGCGCTCGGCGGCCATTCGCTGACGGCGGGCGATCCGGAAACCGACCTAATCCGCCGCATCGGGCGGCGCCGCACGGTGCTGCTGCCGACCGTGGCCCGGATAGATACTTGACTTAGTCAAGTATCTCGCCGAAGCTTCCCGCCATGGCCGCCGTTGCCCAACACCAGCGCCGCGTCGCCGCGGTACGCAGCTTCAACCGCTTCTACACGCGCCAGATCGGCGTGCTGCGGAAGAATTTCCTCGACAGTCCCTACACGCTCGGCGAAGCGCGCGTGATCTACGAGATCGGGCGGCGACGCCTGCCGACGGCAAGCGACATCGGCCGGGCGCTCGATCTCGACGCCGGCTATTTGAGCCGCGTGCTGCGCGGTTTCGAGAAAGCCGGGCTGATCGCGCGCACCGCATCGGCGCAGGATGCCCGCCGCAGCTACCTGGCGCTGACGCCGCGCGGCAAGAAAGTCATGGCGTCGCTCGACGCCCGCTCGCAGCGCGACGTGTCGGATATGCTCGGCAAGCTCGCGACGGCGGATCAGGCGCGGCTGATGGCGGCGATGAACACGATCGAAGGCTTGCTCGGCGGCGAGCCCGAAGAGGAACAGCGCCCCGATTACATCCTGCGGGAACCGCGGCCGGGCGATTTCGGCTGGGTCGTTAAGCGCCATGCCGAGCTTTACGCGCAGGAATACGAGTGGCAGGCGCCGTTCGAGGGCGTTTGCGCGCAGATCGTCGCCGGCTTCGTCAGCACGTTCGATCCGCAACGCGAGCGCTGCTGGATTGCCGAAATGAACGGCGAAAATGTCGGCTGTGTTTTTGTCGCCAGGGAATCCGCCAACAAGGACTCGGCCGACACGGACTCAGCGGAAGTGGCCCGCATCCGCCTGCTGCTGGTCGATCCGAAGGCCCGCGGGCTTGGGCTTGGCGCGCGGCTCACCGGCGAATGCATCCAGTTCGCCCGCCGCGCCGGCTACAAGAAAATGACGCTGTGGACCCACAGCGTGCTCACCGCCGCGCGGCACATCTACAAGAAGGCCGGCTTCAAGCTGATGCGCAGCGAGAACCACCAGGACTGGGGCCCGCCGGTGGTCAGCGAGCATTGGGATCTGGAGTTATAGCAATTGTCATCATCCGCGAAGGCGGATGATCCAGTAATCACTTGCCTCAGAGATAAAGCCGAGACACCACGAGTGCTGAATGCCCCGCCTGCGCGGGGCATGACAATGTCAAACCGTCGAGCCTTGCGCCTTTTCGCGGCGCAGATGCTCGTCGAGCCGTGGCATGATCTCGACGAAGTTGCACGGTCCGAAACGATAATCGAGCTGGTGCACCAGAATCTCGTCCCAGGCATCCTTGCAGGCGCCGGGCGATCCCGGCAGGCAGAAGATATAGGTCGCGTTCGCAACGCCTGCGGTGGCGCGCGACTGGATCGCCGAGGTTCCGATCTTCGGGAAGCTCACCACCAGGAACAGCGCCGAGAACGCCTCCATCTTCTTCTCGAACAGCGGCTCGACCGCTTCCGGGGTGACGTCGCGGCCGGTGAAGCCGGTGCCGCCGGTGGTGATGACCACGTCGATCACCGGGTCATCGACCCAGGCTTTGACCCGGCTGCGGATCGTCTCGATGTCGTCGGTGACGATGCTGCGTTCGGCGACATAGTGGCCGGCGGCGACGATGCGCTGCACCAGGATCGCCCCCGACTTGTCGTCTTTCAGCGAACGCGTGTCGGAAATGGTCAGCACCGCGATCTTGAGCGGTACAAACTGTTTGGACTCGTCAAGGCCGGGCATCTTGGTACGCCTTTTACTGCCGTCACATTAGGCTCTCAGCAGATTTAAGCCAAGCAGCGCGCTGCTCCCTTTCCCCGCTTGCGGGGAGAGGGTTGGGGTGAGGGGGCGGTGCCGCCGAGTACGGAAATTCGGCGGTGATTGAAGCGCTGCGGCCTTTTCTTCAATGCTCAGAATCCCGGAGAGGCCCCCCACCCCTCGCTTCGCTCGACCTCTCCCCGCGTGCTGGGAGAGGTTTTAGAGCGAGCTTGCGGACAGCGTATCGCAGCCGGAGACCTTGCCGCCGTTGAAGCCATTCGAGAACCAGCGCCTGCGCTGATCCGAGGTGCCGTGAGTGAAGCTGTCCGGCACCACATAGCCCTGGGTTTTCTTCTGCAACCGGTCGTCGCCGATCGCCGACGCGGTCTGCAGCGCCTGATCGACGTCGCCCGGGTCGAGGAAGTTGTGCTTGGCCTGAGCGCGGTTCGCCCACACGCCGGCGAAACAGTCGGCCTGCAGTTCGACCCGCACCTGCAATGCATTGGCCTGCGCCTCGCTCGATGACGCCTGCTGCTGCTGGGTCACCCGCGGCAGGATGCCGAGCTCGTCCTGCACGTGATGACCGACCTCGTGGGCGATGACATAGGCCTCGGAGAACTGGCACGCCTTGCTGTTGCTGCAAGCGCCGAATTTGGTCTGCATGTCGTTGAAGAACGACGTGTCGAGATAGATGCGCTGGTCGCGCGGGCAATAGAACGGACCCATCGCCGACTGCGCCATGCCGCAACCGCCTTGTTCCGCGCCGGAGTAGAGCCGCAGTTTCGGCGGATGGTAGGTCCGGTTGTTGGCGCTGAAGATTTCACCCCACGTATCCTCGGTGCTGCCGAGCACCAGCGCGACGAAGCGGCCGGTGGCGTCCTGCGGCATACCGGACTGCGCCGGCGGCGCCTCGGTGGATTGCTGCGTGGTGCCGCCGCCGGAAAGAATCTGCGCGCCGTTGAGCAGCACGCTCGGATCGATACCGAAGTACCAGCTGACCAGGCCGATGATGATGACAGTGCCGATGCCGAGCCCTCCGGCGCCGCCCGGCATGCCGCCGCGGGACGCACTGCCTTCGCGATCGTCTTCGACGTTGTCGCTGGGACGGAAATCATCGGTGCGCATGCGCGTTCTCCTCAAGAGGTAATGTGTGCGCTCTCGATGTCCTTGTCATGTCGGCTGCCGAAACGGTCATCGGGAGCGCATCGGGGAGCGAACGATTAACCAAGTGTTTCCCGGCATTTATTGCCTAGTTGAAGCGAGAAGCAAGTAACTCGTTTTTTACCTTGGCGCGGCATCATGCTGATTGTCGGTTGTAGGTCCCGCGTCGCCGGCCGCGTTCGCCTGAGTCAGAGTTCTGGGTCATGGTTGTGTCGCGTCGCGGGGCGTCCGTCAGGGCGCCCCGCGTGAGTTTTGAGTCCGCGCCTTCTGCCCGCATCGTCGTCGGCGATTGCGTTGCGGAAATGGCAAAGCTTCCGGCGGCGTCGGTCGACCTCGTTTTCGCCGATCCGCCGTACAATCTGCAGCTTCAGGGCGATCTCAAGCGTCCCGACAATTCCCGCGTCGACGCGGTCGATGACGACTGGGACAAATTCTCCAGCTTCGCCGCCTACGACGATTTCACCCGCGCCTGGCTCACCGCCTGCCGCCGCGTGATGAAGCCGAGCGCCACGCTGTGGGTGATCGGATCCTATCACAACATTTTCCGCGTCGGCACGGTGCTGCAGGATCTCGGCTTCTGGATCCTCAACGACATCGTGTGGCGCAAGTCCAATCCGATGCCGAATTTCCGCGGCCGCCGCTTCACCAATGCCCACGAGACCATGATCTGGGCGACACGGCAGTCCGATCACAAGGGCTACACGTTCAATTACGAGGCACTCAAAGCCGGCAACGACGACGTTCAGGTGCGCTCGGACTGGTTCATCCCGCTGTGCACCGGCGAGGAACGCCTCAAAGGCGGCGACGGCAAGAAGCTGCATCCGACGCAGAAGCCGGAAGCGCTGCTGGCGCGCATCATCCTCGCCGCGTCGCGGCCGGACGATCTGGTGCTCGACCCGTTCTCCGGCAGCGGCACCACCGGCGCCGTCGCCCACCGGCTGCGCCGCCGCTTTATCGGCTTCGAGCGCGAGCGCGAATACGCCAACGCCGCCGAAAAGCGCATCGCCGCCGTCGAACCGATGCCCGAGCCGTCGCTCAGCGCCTTCATGACGGCGCGCGAGGCGCCGCGAGTGCCGTTCTCTACGCTGCTCGAGCGCGGCCTGCTGACGCCCGGCGTCAAGCTGGTCGATGCCAAGCGCCGCCATCGCGCGCTGGTGCGCGCCGACGGCGCACTGTCGCTGGGCGAAGCCGTCGGCTCGATCCACCGGATCGGCGCGCTCGCGCAAGGCCTCGACGCCTGCAACGGCTGGACCTTCTGGCATGTCGAGACGCCGAAGGGCCTCACCGTGATCGACACGCTGCGCGCCAAGGTCCGCGCCGAGATGGGCGCCGGATAACGGCGCATCGCCGGGAAGAGACGCATGAGCGACTTTGCCGATTTGCAGAAAGCCGCAGAGGCGCTGCAACCGCTCACCCTGCCCGGCGACCGCAGCTTCGCGGTGCTCTATGCCGGCGGCTTCTCCGCCCTGATCCTGCTCGGACTGCTGACCCTGCCGTTCAATCCGTTCCTGACCTTCGGCGCCGTCGCGGCGATGCTGGCGATGGCGGTGATGGCGGTCACGACGGTGATCCCGGGCGCGACTTATCTGGCGGTCGATTCCCGCGGTCTCACCCGCTGCCTGCTGTTCCGCAAGACCAGCCTGCGGTGGAACGAAGTCGCCGACATCCGCGCCGAGTGTTTTGGCTCCGCGACTTTTCCGATCGCGTGGAACCGGCAGATCTGCGTGCAGGCGCGCGACGATGCCGCCGATGCCGGCTTGTCGTTCTTTCCCTATCAATTCGGTCTGGACGCCGAACAGGCAGTCAGCCTGCTCACGCCGTATCTGGAAAACACCCGGCATCCGCGCATGGAGCGGCGGCGCGAAGCTGTCGCAGCGTAACCAGCGTCAGCGCTTGTCCGCGAAGTGTTCAAGAAGAATCTCGATCAGCATCTTAACCTTGCGTGGGGGAAAATCCCCAGGCGAGCGTACGACGAATATTCCCGCCTCGGGAGGCGGATAGTCCCTGAGAACCGGTGTCAGCACGCCAGCGGCGATGTGCGGTTCGATCATTAAATCCGGCAGCGCCGCAACTCCTAATCCGGCAACCGCCGCTGCAAGCAGTGCTTCGCCATTGTCTGCTTTGAAGCGGCCGCGAGGGTGCAGGAGAAGCGTTTTGCCGCGATTCACAAATCGCCAGGTTTCCGTTCCCTGCATCAGGGCTTCGTGACTCAGCAGATCATCTGGCGTCCGCGGTGCGCCATGCGCCGCGATGTAAGAAGGGCTCGCAACATACTTGCCGTAAATTACGCAGATACGGCGCGCCACAAGGCTTGAGTCTGGCAGAAAGCCCAAACGCACCGCCGCGTCGAAACCTTCACCTACAAGGTCGACAAACCGGTCACTATAGGCGGCATGCACGTGCAACATCGGATGCCGACGCGCGAGTTCGGCGAAAACCGGGGCAAGCTGCATTGGGCCGAGCGACAATGGGGCCGCTATACGCAAGAGCCCGCGCAGATCGCCCACGGGGGAGATCGCTTCTTGTGCAGTCTCGAGTTCGGCAACGATCCGTGCGGCATGTTCACGAAAGGTCGCACCAGCTTCTGTCAGCGCAGCCCCATGCGTTGTTCGCGAAAGAAGCTGGACGCCGAGCGTTTCTTCCAGGCGCACAATTCGTCGGCTTACGATTGACTTGGACAGCCCAAGCCTTCGCGCGGCAGGTGAGACACCGCCCGCGTCCGCCACCTCCAGAAAAGACTGCACGTCCTCCAGATGCATGGGCCGTTCCTGTTTCGGCAACACCGTGTCTCGAATTTGCAAGCTAGCACTACGCTATCAGGAACGGCAATTTCGGCCCCAGACAGCGCTGATTGTCTCTGCCGCTGCAAAAAGCCGAGGCGCCAAAACGCCTGCAAGCCAGGGAGACCGAATGTGAAAGAGACCATCAATTTCGACGCCTTGATGAGAGCCAATTTAATTCGTGTCTTCGGCGAGCGGGACGTTGGCCGCCGGCGCGCCGCACTTGAGGAACTCTACGCAGCTGACGCCAAACTGTACGAGCCTGACAGCGTATTTTCAGGCCGCGACGCGATATGCGGCGCAGTGGAGGCACTGACCGCGCGTTTGCCGCCCAAGGTCGTGTTTACCCCAGTTGGAATTGCCGTCGGTCATCACGGACTTGGACGGCTGGCTTGGCGCGCGGCTCCTCCGGGCGGCGCTGCCGTCGTTACCGGCACGGATGTTGTCCAGGTCGAGGGCGGGGCGGATCAAGTCACTGCACGTCCTCCTTGACCCGGAACCGCGCTGAACGCTCTGCGCCGCAAAATCCCAGACGACAAAAGGAAACGACCATGACCACTGCAAAAACCGGCCTCGATGCGCTGCTCACGCCCGAGACCAGCGTTCTTGTCCTCATCGACCATCAGCCGTTCCAGTTCGCCAACCTGCACAGTCACGAACCGACGATGATCGTAAACAACGTCATCGGTTTGGCTAAGAGCGCCAAGGCGTTTGGCGTTCCGACAATATTGACCACGGTTGTGGAGGAGCGCGGCGGCTATCTGATTAAAGGACTGCAGGATGTCTTCCCTGAGCAGAAACCGATCAACCGCACATTTATCAACACATGGCAGGATAGCCGCGTCGTAGAAGCGGTAAAGAAAACAGGCCGAAAAAAACTGGTGTTGGCCGCGCTCTGGACTGAGGTCTGTCTCGCGATGCCGGCCATCCAGGCGCAAGGCGAGGGCTACGATGTATACGTCGTTACCGATGCCTCCGGCGGTGTGTCGGTCGAAGCTCACGACATGGCTGTTCGACGCATGGTTCAGGCCGGCATTGTTCCGATTACATGGCTGGCTGCGGTGAGCGAATGGCAGCGCGACTGGGCCCGTGAAGTAACCGCCGCGGCACTCGGCGAGATTTTGGGCCAGCACGGGGGCGGCTCCGGGGTGGCTGTCGGATGGGAAGCACAGCTCCTTGGTACCAAACGCTGATGTCTGTGCAATTCGAGCGCCCATAAAACGCGCAGGCGATATCCGCTTTCGGCGGCAAACCGAAAGTCCCCCTGACATCATGCGATGTCCGTCAATGACCCAACTGAGGCGTCCGTACGATTCTATGCAGTGAATATTCCCGTCACAGTACAGACCGACCGTTTCTTGCATTGCTTCCGGCAACCAGAGGTGCCAGATTTTCGTGGCCCCAAACGGGGCCTTCGAAAGTTTTAAAGGGCTGGACAATGAACATCGGAATGGCGGCTCGAACTGCTGCCCTAGTGGTGATCCTGAGCGCGATTGTTTCATTTCGACATGCAGAGGCCGCAGATGCTGTGGCTCGCGGCAAATATTTAGTCACAGTCGGCGGATGCTCCGATTGCCACACGCCTGGAACCTTTCTTGGCAAGCCCGATATGAGCAAGTTTTTGGGCGGATCTGACGTCGGATTTGCAATCCCAGGGCTAGGCGTATTCGCCGGACCCAACTTGACGCCTGACAAAGAGACCGGTCTCGGCAATTGGACCGAGGATCAAATCATCACGGCTTTCACGACTGGAACCCGACCTGATGGTCGCATCCTTGCGCCGATAATGCCCTACAAAGCACTTGCTAGTCTGACCAAAGCGGACGCGAAGGCCATTGCAGCTTATCTAAAAAGCATTCCAGCCATACATAACAAAGTCGCTGGTCCATTCGGACCGTCAGAAAAGCCCAGCATTTTTGTGATGGCGGTGATACCGGGCGCAGTCTATTCCAGCCTCCCGCCGCCGCCGAAGTGAATTTTGCGAGCGCAGTGGGCCATGTTGCAGGAGCCTCGCCGGAGTTCAGTGGCGATAGTTGAAGCCGCCGCGCGCAATATTGAAATTTGAGTTACCGAACGAGGATTACTCCGGCTTGATGCCCGCGAACTTGAGCCGCAGCGCCCGCTGCGAGATGCAGGAATTCGCGGTGGGGAAATTTCATTACGCTCGCCTCATGAGCGATGATGTCCGGCACACGCATCCGTAGGATTATTCCGGCTTAAGTCCTGCGAACTGCACGACCTTCCGCCATTTCTCGGTCTCTGCCTCGATCAGATTCTTGAATTCTCCCGACGATCCACCGATCACTACCGCGCCCAGGTCGCCAAGTTGGTCTTTCACTTTAGGATCGCTGAGGATGCTGTTTATCTGTTCGTTCAGCTTGCCAACGATCTCCACTGGGACTTCACGTGGCATGCCGACTCCATACCATCCACTCGCTTCGTAGCCGGGCAACGTGTCGCTGATTGTCGGGACATCGGGCAATGCTGATGCGCGCTCGCTTGTCGTAACTCCAAGCGGTCTCAGATTTCCAGCCTTGATATGCGCTATCGAACCAGGTGTGGTGTCAAACATCACCTGAACCTGGTTCCCCATCAGAGCGGTGAGTGCCGGAGCTACGCCACGAAAAGGAACGTGTGTCATCTCCACGCCAGCCATCATCTTGAACAGTTCGCCTGAAACATGCTGCGGCGTGCCGAGACCCGACGACGCCATGTTGAGCTTTCCCGGATTGGCTTTGGCGAAGGCGATAAACTCGGCAACTGTTTTTGCAGGAAATGTTGGGTTCACCTCCATGACCAGAGGGGTGCGGATCAGTCCAACGATAGGTGCGATATCCCGGACGAAATTGAAATTGAGCGCCGGAAATAATGATACGTTGACGGCGTTGGCCGCCGTAACAAGCAGAAGCGTATAGCCGTCCGGCGGTGCACGAAACACATCCTCGGTTCCGAGGTTTCCACTGGCGCCTGGGCGATTCTCGACAACCACCGGCACGCCAACTCTCTCTGAGAGCGGCTGGCCTACGAGGCGGGCGAGTATGTCCGCCGGGCCGCCGGGGGGATACGGCACGACCCAGCGGATCGGACGTGACGGATAGGTTTGTGCCGACGCCATGCGAGACAGGGCCGGAAGCGCGGTAGCGCCCACAACCATATGAATGAATTGCCTTCGGTGGGGAAAGGTCATGACGATGCCTCTGCGTCAAAAGACTTCAGAGCACCATGGCCGTGGCCAAAGGCTCTCTGACTCAAGTTGTTGTACTGACCCGAGTCCGACTACCAGGACGGTCAGCACTATCCATGTTGTTGAAGCCTCGCCAGGGTTCAGTAGCGATAGTTGAAGCCGACGCGCGCAATATTGAAATTTGAGTTGCCGTAATTCGCATTGAAACGATGCCGGGCCGGGGGCGGAAAGAAATGCCATTTCGCGCAAGGATGTGGCGCCGAGGCTCACGTACAGATATTCGGCTTTTACGGTCAGACTATTCGACAGGGCATATTCAAATCCGGCGCCCACTGTCCATCCGGTGGCCGTGCTGGCGGATGATCCGGCATAGCAAGGCGCGCCTGCGAGACAAGTCACCGTGATCGGAGCACCGGTAAAAGTAAGATTTCCGCCGTTGTTGACGTAGCTTCCGGAATGATCGATCCGGCCATAAGCAAATCCGCCCGTCACATAGGTCAAGAGACGATCCACCGGGAGATAGCCCAAGCGGGCTCTGGCCGTACCAAACCATCTGAGTCGTTCGTTCTCCATGCTGGCAAGTGGGCCGGCGGCGAAGGGTGTGTTGGTGCCGGAAATAGAGCCTTCGATGCCCGACCATTCGAAATCGGTTTCAACGCCAACAAGCCAGTTGCGGTTGACTTGCCAGTTGTAGCCAAGCTGCGGACCCCCCAGAACTCCGGATGTTTTCAAGGATCCGCCCGGCGGCAAACCGCCTGCAACAAAAAGCGTAGCCGTGGCCGGATCATTCGGCGTAAAGCCGACATTGGTGGTACCCCAACCGCCGCCGATATTGGCGCCCACATAAAATCCGGTCCAGCTATAGACTGATGCGGATGTCGGCATCGGAGGCGCCTTGACCGGCATGTCTGCAGCGAATGCCGGAGCGCCATACAGCGCCGCCACAATGCTACCCGCGACGAAGAACTTCCGCATTTGAATGCCCCCTGAATCGACCGAAGATCGCCCGAGGAAAACCTAGCCGCGGTGATGTCCGAATGCTCGGATGAGGACGAACACCATTTGGGCTGGGAGAGAAATCGGCTGTGGCGTTGACGATACAGACGCCAACAGCGTTACATGGGCGAGCAGTCCATGCCTTAGATCACTCGGTCAGCGGCAAGCCGCAGCGCCCGCTGCGCGATGCAGGAATTTGCGGCGAAGAAATTTCATGACGTGCGGTAACGGCAGAGCGGGGACAAAATCACGCGTTCTCTGCATCGTGACCGGCGTGCCGCACTTCGGATGGTGTCATGCCGAAACGGCGGCGAAATGCGCGGTTGAAATGCGATAGGTCACTGAAGCCGACCGTGAACGCGATCGCACTGATCGTTCTATCGGAGCGCTGTGAATCGAACAGCATCTCATAAGCGCGTACCAAGCGTCGCTCGACGACAAATTCGTTGCACGACAGGCCTTCAGTTTCAAACAGCAAGTGAACGTAACGGGGTGTAACGCCGAGATATGTCGCTACGATATTTGCCGACAAATCGGCGCGGCGGCTATTTCTTGTGATGAAGGCCTTCGCCGCTTGCAGGCGAGCCGCGCGCATGCCGCGGCCGTAAGCGACGTCTGCGGCATCGCGCGTCGCTCCGACAGCAAGTGCGACGAGATCGGAGACATAAGATGTAAAGAGCCGGCGCAATTCCGGTGATGCCAGCTGCCGGTTTTTCAGAGTGAGCCGAATATAATCGACAAGGAGGCGCAGTGCCTCTGTGTTCGCTGGTATTGGCCGCGCCAGCGCGTCTTCCGGCCTGGCCGCCATTCCGTTGAGCAGGCGGCGTGCGATGCGTAATGTCAGAAACTCCGTCGGCACAGGGTAATCCTTGGCACCGACATCACTGCACGACAGCAGTACCGCGGCTCCTGCATCCATCCTGAACTCTCGGCCAACCTGGGACGGCAGGCTGCACCCCGACAAAACGGTCCCGAAAATAAAATCGTCATTGCCGTCGGTGAGCAGGGATTGGGTGCGCCGACCAATATTGCCGTTGGTCCGCCCCCAAATCACGCCGAGGCCGTCAAACCCGTGCACCGTGGCTTCATACCGCACCGGGCGATCGTCGTATGGTCCAAGATCAAGCCGCGTGAACGAGCGGCCAAGTGCCTCACGGAAATAAGGCAGGCGCTCGCGCTCGGGGACGGAGTCGGTCGAGAACTGGATTAAATCCGCAGCCTCTTTTGCCATGACTGCGCGCCCTCTCGTGCGGACATCATAGACTATCGCAATACGGGTATCATAGGTTATTTCGCCTTTGCGGCATCCTGAATTTCGACGCTTTGAGTCAGAAACCGGCGACGACGCCTCACGCGATGTCAGCGAAGTGTCGTCGATCTGACACCGCGCCCTTGAGCCGACGACATCAGCAGCGACCGGAATAAAAACCCGATTTCACTCTGATCCGTGCGGTGTTCGCCCTCATCCAAGCCACTAACAGTCCGAGCGAGTAGGGATTTGCCGTTTGGCGCACGTTGCGATCTCGCATTGCCTTGAATAGCGCCACACCGCCCGCTGATCGAACAGGCACGCGTGAGGGGTTTAGCGGTGAACAGGATTTATGGCGCATGCTCGCTGCTGATGCTCTGTGTGTCGGCTCTGCTTCTATTCAACGAACAAGCGCGAGCGCAGTGCGCACCGCGCGACGTGATGCGACGGAATCCGGGTTTCATCGCTTCGTCATCTGGAACGACGCCACCGGCGCCGATCGAATCGGCTGCCGGTACGAGGGTATGGAAATCCATCCAAGCCGGGACGTTTGCCAGCAAAAGGGCCCTTTATCAGGCTTTTGAAGACGCCGATTGCAGCATTGGCGATACTGCCGAGCTCATTCTCGTTGCGCCGGAATTCAAGTTAAGCGGCGTAGCGGCAAAGCTCGATCTGGTGGCCGCCTCGGTGTCCGAACTCGGTATCACGCGCGAGAACGCAACACTCAAAAATATCTATGCGCGGGCGCGAAAACTTGGCTTCGGGCTTGCAGCCGCAGAAGTCGGTCCGCAACTACGTCTCCAGTATCTCGATCAGCCTATGGGTGAATTCCTGGAAATTGCCATGGCTCCGATCAGAACACGCGACGGCGCGTCCAGTATTTTTAACGTGGCCAATGGCGGCGCCGGGCTCCTGCTGCTTGGCGAGACTGTAAGCGATGACGCAGAATTTGATCCATCATCGCGATTTGTCTTCGTGCGTCAGACAGATGTTGTGGAAGCGCATCAATGATCGCGTGTCATCGGCTCAAACCAACAAGCATGCGCCCTAGCTAGTTTGCCGGGATAACCTCGACCAGCAGCTCCAGCGCGCGCCTGGCGAAGGCTTCCATATTGGCCTGCCGGTCGGCGCTGCCGGTGCGCAGCGTGATTGCGCGCTCGACCGGACCGGTGACGCCGATGCAGGTGTGTCCCGCCGGATCGCCGTAGCGGTTGCCGGTTGGCCCGGTCGCTCCGGTTTCGCCGAGGCCCCAGACTGCACCGTGGCGGTCGCGGACGCGGCGCGCGATGAACAGCGCGTAGGGTTCGGTCGCCGCTCGCATGCCGGCCATCTCGGCGTCGCCGAAACCGAGCAGCGCGGCGCGGGCCGACTTGGTGTAGACCACCGCGCCGCCGAGAAAATACGCCGACGCGCCCGGCACCGCGAGCAGCGCCGCCGCGATCAATCCGCCGGTCGAGGATTCGGCAATGGCGATGGTCTCGCGGCGCGCGATCAGCCGCGGCGCGATCGTCTCGGCCAGAGGCAACAGCGCTTTCATATGTCACCTCGCCCGATCTGGCAGAGCACCTGGAAGACGCCGATATCGGCTGCCGGAAATTCCTTCGCCAATTGACCGGCGACGCTGTCCGCCCCGTCCCGATAGAGCGTGTCGATCATCACCGCGCCGCGGATTTTCTTGTCGCCGCCGCGCAGCTGCTCTTCCTTCGACACCGGCATGCCGGCGGGATCGAGCGCGATCCAGACTTCGCCGCTGGCGATCGCCGCGTCGGCCGCGAGCTTATCGACGACGGCGGACAGCCGCGTTTCGTCCGGTGCCTGGTTGAACCTAGCCGTGACGGCAAAGGCGCCACGGAACTTGCCGCGCCGCACCGTGCGCCGGCACACCGTGCGATTCATGTTGATGAAGACCTTCGACATGATCTCGAAGGTCATTGGGGTGGGATGATCGAGCCGCTCCAGATACGGCTTCGATGTCAGCACGTCCGGCGTCTCGACCAGATAGAAATTGAAATAGCCGGACGACCCCGACAACGCCTTGTGCCGCCGGCCGAAGACAAAGCCCGGCACGCCGAGCCGCTCGACCAGGTGTTCGCCCTGGAACCAGGCTTCGAATTCGGCTTCCCGCCCGGCAAGGCAGTCGTTGAAAATCGCGAGGACGCCCGGCTCGTTCGTCATTTCGCGGCGACCACCATGATCTCGACGACGTAATCCGGCGAGGCGAGTTTGGCTTCGACCGTGGCGCGCGCCGGCGTGTTGCCTGGCGACACCCATGCATCCCACACCGCGTTCATCTCGGCGAATTTCGCCATGTCGGTGATCCAGATGTTGGCCGACAGCAGCTTGCTCTTGTCGGTGCCGGCCTGGGCCAGAAAGCCGTCGATCTGCGACAGGATGCTTTTGGTCTGCTCGCCCATGCTCTTGCCCTTCGGCGCATCGGCGACGATGCCGGCGAGATAGACCGTGTTGCCGTGAACCACCGCCTTGCTCATGCGCGGGCCGGCGTCGTGGCGTTGGATAGTCATGATCGTTTCCTCCAGGTTTTCAGGCTAATGAGCTGCGGCAGGAAGCCGGTAGAGCACACCATACTTGCCGCGCAGGTAATCAAGATAGGGGGCGACGGTCATGGCCGTGCCGGTCGCCCGCCGCACGATGTCGTTCGGCGCGAACTTGCTGCCGTGGCGGTAGATGTTGGCGGTGAGCCAGCCGCGTAGCGCGCCGAACTCGCCGCGCGCAATGTCATCGGCAATCTCCGGATACGCCCGCAATGCCGCGGCATAAAATTGCGCCGCCAGAATGTTGCCGATGGTGTAGCTGTGAAATCCGCCGCCGATGACGCCGCCGTACCAGTGCACGTCTTGCAGACAGCCGTCGCGATCGTCCGGCGGTACCACGCCGATATCCTCCGCCATCGCCGCACGCCATGCTTCCGGAAGATCCTTCACCCGAAGCCGGCCTTCGAGCAGGTCGAGCTCCAGCCGAAACCGCAGCATGATGTGCAGATTGTAGGTCACCTCATCGGCGTCGGTGCGGATCAGCGAGCGCGCCACTTTATTGATGGCGCGGTAGAAGACCGCGAGCGGAACGTGCCCGAACTGCTCCGGAAACGCCTGTTGCGCCAGCGGATAAAAATGCTCCCAGAAGCCGCGGCTGCGCGCGACGATATTCTCCCAGAGCCGCGACTGGCTTTCGTGAACGCCCGACGAAACGCCATGCCCGAGCGGCACCTGCTCAAGCGCCGCGCTCACGCCCTGCTCATACATGGCGTGACCGGCTTCATGCAGGGTCGAGAACAGAGCGTCGCCGACGTCGTTGTCGTTGACGCGGGTGGTAATGCGCACATCGCCGGCGCCGAATTTCGTGCAGAACGGATGATGGGTGAGGTCGATCCGGCCGCGCTTGAAATCATAACCCATCCGCGCCGCAACCTGCCGCGCGAAATCGAGCTGGGTTGGCCTGGCGAACGATTGCCGCAGGCAGGAATCGTCGGCGGGCGGCTGCGCGCAGATCGCATCGACCAGCGGCAGCAGTTCGGCGCGCAGTGCGGTAAACAATTGCCGCACCGATGCGGTTGTCATGCCCTCGTCGGCATCGTCGATGTGCGGATCAGCAATCGCGGCATAGGGTGCGAAGAATTCGGAATATTCGCGACTCAGCGCGAGCGTCTTTTCCAGATACGGAACCATGACTGCGAAATCGTTCGCAGGGCGTGCGCGGGTCCAGGCATCGTAGGACGCCGCACCGTGGGCGCTGGCGCGTGCGACATAGTCGGCGGAAACTTTAATCGCCTTATCGAAGTTGCGGCGTCCGACGCGGATCAGGCACGCGTCGTCGGAATCGGGCGGCAAGGACTCCGCGTGATGGACCAGCGCGTCGAGCAGCCCGCCAAGCTCCGGCGCGATCGACTGTTCGTGCGCGATGCGGTCAAGCGTGGCGTTTTGCCGGCCGCGCGCTTCCGCGCCGCCTTCCGGCATGTAGGTCGCCTGATCCCAGCTCAGCACGGCCCCCGCCGCGCGCAGATCGCCGATGTCGCGATAACGCTGTTTCAGCTCCGCCAGCTTTTGCTCGGAAGAGATGCCGGTATTCATGACTTCTGCGCTACGGGAATTTTGCCATCCAGCACATGCGCGATGACCTTGCGCATGAGGCTCGGCAAAGCTTCACCGGAAAGCTTGTCGAAGGCAACCCAGCGCGTGCCGGCCGGCGCCGCGGCCTTCGCCGGAAGCTCGGCGGCATAGACGGTGAGCTCCAGCGGGAAGTGCGTGAACACGTGGCGCACCCTGCCGGCGGTGCGGCGCCATTGGTCTTGCTTCATCGCCGGAAATCGCGGCGCGGCCGAAAGCGCGTCGGCCGGCGCGAAGTCCTTGCTCCATTCCGTGGTCGGCACTTCGGTCATGCCGCCGAGCAAGCCTTTGGCCGGACGCGTTCGCACGAGCACCTTGCCGTCGGCCCGGCGCACCACGAAGGCGGCGCCGCGGCGCAACGCGCCTTCGCGCTTCGGCGTCCGCCGCGGAAAGGTCTCGGCATCGCCGCGGGCGCGCGCGGCGCAGACATCGTTCCACGGGCATAGCGCACAGGCCGGGGTCTTCGGCGAGCAGATCGTCGCGCCAAGGTCCATCATTGCCTGCGCGAAATCGCCGGCGCGCCGCGGCGGCGTCAGCGCTTCGGCGCGCCGATGGATCTCCGGTTTCGCCGCCGGCAGCGGCGTCTCGATCGCATAAAGCCGCGCGATGACGCGCTCGATATTGCCGTCAACCGGCGTCGCGTGCCGGTCGAATGCGATCGCGGCGATGGCGGCGGCCGTGTAGGCGCCGATACCGGGCAACGCGCGAAGCGCCTCCTCACTGGCGGGAAACGTGCCGCCGTGTTGCGCGACGACGGCACGGGCGCAGGCATGAAGATTGCGGGCGCGTGCGTAGTAGCCGAGCCCGGCCCATGATCTTGAGCACGTCATCGAGCGGCGCCGCGGCCAGCGCGCCAACGTCGTCCCAGCGTTCGAGAAAGCGGGCGTAGTACGGCGCGACCGCTTTCACCGTGGTCTGCTGCAACATGATTTCCGACAGCCAGACCCGGTACGGATCGGCGTGCTGACCCGGCAGCGCGCGCCACGGCAGCCGGCGGCGGTGCCGGTCGTACCAGTCAAGCAGCGCAGTGGGTTGCGGTGACAAGGCGGCCGCCCGCGTTTCGCTCCGCTGTCGTTTGCTGCGTCCGCCTGCTACGGTCATGAATTCGAGGGATGACAGAGCGTTTCCCCATGAACAAGCCCTCCCGCCCGTTCGCCCGGCCGTTGCGCGACGTCCTTGGCAAGACCATCGGCGAAACCTTCAGGAAGCAGGGCTTTGCCTCAGCCGAACTGGTGACGCGCTGGACCGAGATTGTCGGCGCCGACATTGCCGCGCGCAGCGAGCCGATCAAGATCCAGTGGCCGCGGCCGGCCGACGGCGAAGAGCGCGAGCCCGGCACGCTGGTGCTGCGGGTCGACGGCCCGTCGGCCATCGAGATTCAGCATCTCACCGGGGTGATCTGCGAACGGGTCAACCGCTTTCTCGGCTGGCGGGCGATTGCCCGGATCGGCCTGCGTCAGGCGCCGATCCGGCGCGAAGGGAAAAAACGCGCGCGCGGCGTGGACGCCGCGGCGGCGGCGCGCGTTGCCGAGACGCTGGCGGATGTCGGCGATGACGATCTGCGGGCGGCGCTGGCGCGGCTCGGCGCATCGGTCAAGCGGCACTGATCCGTCGCTAATTCCGCAGGGTTATCGACAGCATTTTTGCAGCTTATGGAGCGCCGGCATTGCCCTGGCGCCAGGCCGGAAACATGTTCGTGAGGTGGGGCAAACTCCGGCGCGATGGCCTGCTAATGCCACATTGTCGCTTGATAGACTGGCTTGCAAAATCAGGAGTTACGGCCTTGAAACTGACCCGCCGCGAATTGCTCACGGCCACCGCCTTGACCGCAATCGGAGCCACGATGACCGGCATTGCGCTGCCGTCTTTCATAACGCCCGCGCGGGCCGACGACGCCTCGCCGGCCGATCTGGCGGAGCCAGGCCCCGCCGGCGACGTCGTGCTCGGCTCGGACAAGGCGCCGGTGACGATCTACGAATATGCCTCGATGACCTGTCCGCACTGCGCGCATTTCTCGGAGGAAACCTTCCCCGAGCTGAAGAAGCGTTACATCGACACCGGCAAGGTCAAATTCATCTTCCGCGAATTCCCGCTCGACGCACTCGCGGCCGCGGGTTTCCTGCTGGCGCGCTGTGCCGGCAACGACAAATTCATGCCGATCATCGAGACCCTGTTCGCCAAACAGGGCGAGTGGGTGGTGAAAGAGCCGATCGAACCGCTCAAGTCGATCGCCAAGCAATTCGGCTTCACCGAGGACTCATTCAACCAGTGCCTGGCGAATCAAAAGGTGCTGGATGGCATCCAGGCGGTGCGCGACCGCGCCGTCCAGAAGTTCGGGGTCAATTCCACCCCGACTTTCTTCGTCAATGGCAAGCGGCTGCAAGGCGACGTCTCGATCGACGCGCTGGCCAAGGAAATCGACCCCTATCTCAAGGAAGGATAAGGGTTTTTCGGCACTGCCCGAATCCGGGCGCGGCCCTCATAGGCGCCGCGATGTCAAGGACCCCTGTTGGCAAAACCGGGAAAACCCAGCGTTCCTGTTGCGCTCGGATTCCCGACAATTCATTCTCCGGCCCGACGCGGCAGGATTCGACACGCTGACCGGGCAACCGGACGTGACTCCTCGATAGTTCCCTTCGCAGCCGCGGCTGGGACATGGAAATAAGAACCGAATGAAGCTCACGCGGTTGCGCCTGATCGGCTTCAAGTCCTTCGTCGAACCGACAGACTTCGAGATCGAACCGGGGCTGACCGGCGTGGTCGGCCCCAACGGCTGCGGCAAGTCCAATCTGGTCGAGGCCGTGCGCTGGGTCATGGGCGAGGCCTCCTACAAGGCCATGCGCGCGTCCGAAATGGACGACGTGATCTTCTCCGGCAACAACGATCGCCCGGCGCGCAACCACGCCGAGGTTGCGGTCGTCATCGACAACGCCGACCGCACGGCGCCGGCTCTGTTCAACGATACCGAGACGCTGGAAGTCTCCCGCCGCATCATGCGCGAGCAGGGCTCGACGTTCCGCGTCAACGGCCGCGAAGTGCGGGCCCGCGACGTCACCACTTTGTTCGCCGATGCGTCGACCGGCTCGCGCTCGCCGGCGCTGGTCCATCAGGGCCGCATCGGGGAAATCATTCAGGCGCGTCCGGATCAGCGCCGCCGCGTGCTCGAGGAAGCGGCCGGCATTTCCGGACTGCACGTGCGCCGCCATGAGGCGGAGCTGCGGCTGCGGGCGGCCGAGCAAAACCTCGCCCGTGTCGAGGACGTCATCGGCCAGCTTGCAGCCCAGGTCGCGTCACTGAAAACCCAGGCCCGGCAGGCGGTGCGTTACCGCAATATTTCCGGGCAGGTGCGGCGGACCGAAGCGCTGCTCCTGCACCTGCGCTGGGTCGGCGCCCGCGGTGAGGTCAGTGAAGCCGAGCGGTTCCGAGACGAGGCGGTTCGCGTCGTCGCGGCGCGGACCGGCGAGCAGACTGTGGCCACGACGCACCAGACCGAAGTCGCCGCCGGTCTGCCGACCTTGCGCGAAGCCGAAGTCCGCGCCGCTGCCGCCCTGCAGCGCCTTATCGTGGCGCGCGAGACGCTCGAGCAGGAAGAAGCCCGCGCCAAGGCCCGCGTCGAAGAACTCGATCGCCGGCTCGAACAGTTCGCCTCCGATCTCGAGCGCGAACGCAAGCTTGCCGCCGACGCCGCGGCTGCCGTGCAACGTCTCGATGCCGAAGAACAGGCGCTCACCGCCGAAGCGCAGGCCAGTGCGGAGCGGCTGCTCGGCGTGAATTCGCGCGTCGCCGCCGCCGACGCGGCGCTCGCGGCTTCCGAAAAAACCTTTTCCGACCTGACCGGCGCCCTCGCCGATCTGAGCGCCCGCCGCAATCAGCTCCAGGCGGCACAGCAGGACCACGAGCAGCGCGCCGCGCGGCTGCAATCCGAGCTGACCAATATCGAAGCCGGCCTTGCGGCGACCGGGAGCGGCCAGCCCGATATCGAATCGCTGGGCCGAGCGCTGGCGCAGGCGCAAACCGCACTCACCGAAGCCGAGGCCGCGGCGCACGCGGCGGAAGCGGCGCACGTGCAGGCACGCAAGGACCTCGATGCCGCGCGCGAGCCTCTGGTCGCCGCCGAGCGCGGCGCGAACCGGCTGGAAACCGAAGCCAGAACCATCGGCAAGCTTCTCGCCGTAGAGAGCAAGACGCTGTGGCCACCGGTGATGGACGCGCTTGAAGTCACCGCCGGTTACGAGAAGGCGCTGGGCGCGGCGCTGGGCGACGACCTCGATGCATCGGTCGGCGACAGCGCGCCGGTGCGCTGGGCCGGCGCGGCGATCGATCCGGCCGATCCGGCTCTGCCCGAAGGCGTCGCGTCGCTGGCGCAATTCGTCAAGGCGCCGCCGGAATTGGCGCGCCGCCTCGCGCAGATCGGCGTGATCGACAAGGCGCAGGGCCCGCAACTGGTCGCGATGCTCAAGCCGGGCCAGCGGCTGGTGTCGCGCGACGGCGATTTCTGGCGCTGGGACGGCTTTGCGGTTGCGGCGCATGCGCCGAGCGGCGCCGCGCACCGGCTCGCCCAGCGCGGTCGGCTCGATGCCATCGGCGCCGAGCTTGAAACGGCGCGTCACGACGTCGAGGCCCGACGGCAGACGGTTGCCGCGGCGGAAGCCGCGCTGACCGCGGCGGTGGCGACGGAGACCCAGACCCGCGAGCACTGGCGCGAGGCGCAGCGCATCACCGATGGCGCACGCGAGGGCTATGCCGCGGCAGAACGCGAAATCAGCCGCAATGCGGCGCGCATCTCGGCGCTCAAGGAGGCGCAACAGCGGATCAAGACTGGCCACGCCGAAGCCGTGGCAGCGCACCAGGAGTCCGGCAAAGCCCTTGCCGAACTGCCCGCCGCCGCCGAACTCGAAACCAAACTCGCCGAGATCAATGACGTCATCGCCAGGGACCGCGGCGTGCTCGCCGAAGTCCGCGTCGAGGCCCAAGGCATCACCCGCGAGACCGAACTCGCCAACCGCCGGCTGCAAGCCATCGCCGAGGAACGGCAAGGCTGGAACGAACGCAACGACAGCGCTTCGAGCCAGATCGTCACCATCGAACAACGTACCGAAGCGGCGACCAGCGAGCGCACCGAACTGGTCAACGCTCCGCAGAAGTTCGCCGGCCAGCGTCAGGCGCTGATCGGGGAAATCGACAATGCCACCTCGGGACGCCGCGCGGCCGCGGATCAGCTCGCAAAGGCCGAGACCGACCTCGCCGAGGCCGACAAGGTCGCCCGCGCCGCGCTCGAAGCGGTCGGCGAGGCCCGCGCCGAAGCCGCCCGCAGCGAGGAGCGCTGCGAGGCCGCCAAGCGCCGCCATGCCGACATCGAGCACGAGATCCGCGACCGCTTGCAGATCGAGCCGGCCGCGGCCGCCGAGCTTGCCGAACTCAAGCCGGACGCCGAACTGCCGCCGGTCAGCGAGGTCGAAGCCCGGCTGGAACGCATCCAGCGTGAACGCGAGCGGCTCGGCGCCGTCAACCTGCTGGCCGAGCAGGAGCTCAACGAGGTCGAGCAGCAACACGTCAAGCTTTGCGGCGAGCGCGACGACCTGGTCGAAGCGATCCGGCGGCTGCGCCAGGGCATCGTCAGCCTGAACAGCGAAGCCCGCGAGCGCCTGCTGTCATCGTTCGTCATCGTCAATGAGAACTTCAAGAAGCTGTTCACCGAGCTGTTTGGCGGCGGCACCGCGGAACTGCAGCTGATCGAGAGCGAAGACCCGCTGGAAGCCGGCCTCGAAATCATGGCCAAACCGCCGGGCAAGAAGCCCAGCACGCTGTCGCTCTTGTCCGGCGGCGAGCAGGCCCTGACGGCGCTGGCGCTGATCTTCGCGGTGTTCCTCACCAACCCGGCGCCGATCTGCGTGCTCGACGAGGTGGACGCCCCGCTCGACGACTACAATGTCGAGCGCTTCTGCGACCTGCTCGACGAGATGTCGCGCTCGACCGATACCCGGTTCCTCATCATCACGCACAATCCGATCACGATGGCGCGGATGAACCGCCTCTACGGCGTCACCATGGCCGAGCGCGGCGTGTCGCAACTCGTCTCGGTCGACCTGCAGGACGCGGTGAAGCTGCGCGAGGCGAGCTAGCCAGCCGCAATCTTATCGGGTGGCTTTCGCCGCCGCGGCGAAGACCTCGTAGGCCTGCTCGAGCTTCGGCTTGCGTTTCGCCACGTCGGCGCTGACGGCGGAGAGCATCTGCATCATCTCCGCCTGCTCACCGGCCGGCAGGCTGATGAGCTCGCCGTGTTCCGCCCAGGCCTCCCGCGCCTTGGCAAAACCGCCGATCTGCCATTCGTCGATCTCGGCCGAGGCCTTGTCGGCGTCGGCATCGATGATCTTCTGCAAATCCGCCGGCAGCGCGTCGTACCATTGCTTCGACAGGAAGGTCATCGAAAAGATGAACGGCTGATTGATCTCGGTGACGTATTTTGCGGCATCCCAGAAATGCATCGACAATTCGATGGTGATCGCCGCCACCGAGCCGTCGATCGCGCCCTGCTGGATCGCGGGAAGCACATCGCCGAGCGTCATCGCCACCGGCGTTCCACCGAGCCGCTTGATCATCTCCTGCTGCATGTCGGCAGCCAGGACGCGGAGCTTCTTGCCTTTGAAGTCGGCCAGATGGCGGATGGCATTGCGGGCGATGACATTGGACGGCTGGGCGATGAACAGCGCCGCGCCGTGAATACCTTTGTCGGCTCCGAGAGCGAGCATGGTCTTCTGCAACTGCGGATCTTTGACGGCGCGCACTTCATGCGGCAGGTCCGCGATCAGGCCCGGCGCCGAAAGCACCTCGTAGCGCTCGTCGACGCCGACCAGGAATTCGGGCGGCCCGACAAAACCCTGGATGGCGCCGAACTGCACGCCTTCGATCTCGCGCGGAATCGGTCCGAGCTGGCTGGCGGGGTAGATTTCCGGCTTGATCCGGCCGCCGGAATCCTTCTCCACCATGGCGGCGAACCGCTTGCACCATTCGTGCTGCAACTCGTTGATCGTCGCGGTGCCAAGCTTCATCACATAAGTCTTGTCCTGCGCCCGAGCCGGGCCCAGCGCAAAACCCAACGACAAGACAACGGCAACGAGCTGATAACCAGCTTTCATGGCGTCCTCCCCCTTTTTTCGGCCTGAAGCGCGGCCGTGGTTGACGCCAAGACTATCTCAGTTTCCGAGCCGGAACAGCCGCCGCGCATTGGTCCGGCCGATCTTCATCCGGTCGTTCTCGCTGATCGCGCAGCTGTCGAACCAGTGCGCCGCGTGATCGACGTTCTCGAACGGCCAGTCGGTCGAGAACAGGATGCGGTCGGCGCTGACTTCCATCATCGCGTTGATCAGCGCCGGGGTGTGGAAATTGCCGGACGTCGTCACATAGAAGTTGTTGCGGAAGTATTCCCGGATCGGTTTCTTGGCGGGATAAGTGTGCCGGTTGGGAATCCAGGCATTGGCGTTCTCGATGCGCCACATCGCGAACGGCAGATTCTCGCCCATGTGGCCGATGATGATCTGCAGTCCGGGATGCGCGTCGAACAGCCCCGAGCCCATCAGCCGCAGCGCGTGCACCGCCGTCTCATGGGCGAACGCCCAGATCGGCCCCATGATCCAGGCATGGCCTTCGTAAATCCGCGCGTCACGCGGCAGCGGATTGCGCGGGTGCAGGTAGAACGGCACGCCGAGCTTTTCCACCGTCGCCCAGAACGGGCGATACTGCGGCAGGTCGTAATAGACCGGCGTGTCGGGATCGTTGATTTGCGAAAACCCGTTCACCAGCGCGCCGCGAAAGCCGAAATCCTTGACGCAGCGTTCGAGCTCGCGCGCCGCCCCTTCCGGATCCTGCATGGCGAGCGCGGCGAGGCCCTGAAAACGGTCCGGCCGCTTGCGCACCTGCTCCGCCAGATAGTCATTCGCCTTGCGTGCAATCTCCGCGGCCTGTGCCGGATTGGGAATGGCCTGTACCGCCGGCGCGTTCAGGGACAGCAGCATCATCTCGATGCCGTTGTTGTCCATTTCGGCGAGGCGCCGTTCCTGAATGTCCATGACGCGGCTTTTGACTTCTTCCCACACCCGGTCGGGAAAGTAGCCGCGTGAATCGTTGAGCGTTTCCGGAATCGCGAAATGCTCTTCGAGCGCAATCTTGCCCTGCACTGTTGTTTCTCCCGCACCGCGCAGCCTCCACGCCGCGCATTAATCTTAATATCCGGGTCACCGGCGTTTTTCGCCGGCCAATTCCCGGTTCCTCTACTTGGCATGGTTCTCGCGATAAAGCGACGTGACCGGAGTGCTGTCTCGTTTCGGGGCAGCGTGAGCACACGTGCGGCCGCAATCGCGACAGGGCTGATGAACACCCATCCGAACTACACGCTCGCGTCCCCGCCCCAGACCGGGCGGTTCCTGCGCGCGCGCGTGGTGCTGATGCGCGGCACCTTCGCCGCCTCGATCTTTCTCACCGATATCGCCTTTATCGTCGCAATGGCTTGCCTGACCGGCATCGCCTATCACCTCGCCGCCTACGGCAAACCCGGCAATGTCCCGCTGTTTCTCCAGGTCGGCGTCGTCGCCGCCAGCATTTTCGCCGTATCGAACCTGTTTCGCAGCGAATACCGGCTGCCGAACTTCTGCACCTTCAAGCCGCACGCCTGGCGAACGATCCAGCTCTGGAACGTCACGCTGATCTGCCTGCTGATGCTCGGCTTCATGGCGCGGACCACGGTCGAATATTCGCGCGCGTGGATTGTGCTGTTCTACGTCACCACGCTCGGTGGGCTATTGGTGCTGCGCTATTTCATCGTGCGGGTGACGGCGCTGGCGAGGTCCGCGGGATTTATCTCCGCGCAGCGCATTTTCCTCATCGGCACCGGCGCCAACGTCAACGCCTTCATCAACCGCTATACGCCGTGGGCTCACGGCATCAACATCGTCGGCTGCCGCTTCCTCACGCCCGTTGCAGCGACCGCCTCCGCGACGGCCCGTGCGGAAGCGATGGATCATGATTTTGCCGAAGCCGTCGCCAGCGTGCGGAGTCTCTCTCCCGACGCGGTGTTCCTGCTGATGCCGTGGTCGGCAACCGATGCCATCCAGCAATGCGCCGAAACCTTCATGACGCTGCCGGTCGAAATCCACATCGGGCCGGAGCCGATCCTTTACAAATTCGAGGAAGTCAATCTTTCCAAGCTCGGCCCGATGACGAGCCTGCAATTGACCCGCCGGCCGCTGACGCGCCTGGAAATCGCCCGCAAGCATATTTTCGATCTGGTCGCCGCCGCGCTCGCGCTGATCGCGCTGACGCCGCTTCTCATCGCCGTCGCGGTGCTGATCTGGCTGGACAGTCCCGGCCCGATTTTCTTCGTGCAGCGCCGCTACGGTTTCAACCAGGAACCGTTCCGCATCATCAAATTCCGCACCATGAGCACTCTCGATGACGGTCCGGTGATTGCCCAGGCCACGCGCGACGATCCGCGGCTGACCCGGCTCGGCGGTTTTCTGCGGCGGTGGAACATCGACGAGATTCCGCAGCTCTTCAATGTGCTGACCGGCGACATGTCGCTGGTCGGCCCGCGGCCGCATGCGCTGTCGCACGATCACGAATACGAGCAGCGCATTTCGCTTTATGCCCGCCGGCACAACGTCAAACCCGGCATCACCGGCTGGGCGCAGATCCACGGCTACCGCGGCGAAATCGACAGCGACGAAAAGATGCGAAAGCGCGTCGAGCACGACCTGTTCTACATCGACAACTGGTCGCTGTGGCTCGACCTGAAGATTCTGTTTCGCACTGTGTTTTCCGCAGCCGGCTACCGCAACGCTCGCTAGAGCGGGCACCGACAAATCGCCGCTGGACCAGCCACGCATTAACGAGCGACCGAAAGGGAAAAGTCATGATGCCGTCGATAGCTGCCAATGTCCGTGGTGTGACGTCAGGAATGTTGCAACACGCGCTCCAGCTGGCGCTAACCGCCAAGCGCGACATGCCGGGCATTTACAAGCTCGCGGTCAAGACTATTCCGGGACCGCTGCGCCGACGACTTTACGACGCCTATTTCGTCTCGAAGATCAGCGGTGTTGGCGACGTCAGGGCGATTTTCGAAACCATCCATGATGGCAATTTATGGAACAGCAGCGAGTCCCGTAGCGGCGCGGGTTCCGAAACGGCGCGGACGCAAAGCGTGCGGCTCGGTCTCGAGGATTGGCTGAGGCGAAACTGCACGCAGGTTTCCACGTTTCTCGATGCTCCCTGCGGTGATTTTCACTGGATGCGCTCCGTGGCGTTTCCCGCCGATGTTCGGTACCTCGGCGGCGAAATCGTACGCCAGCTGGTCGTTGACAATTCGAAGAACTACCGAAGCGGCCGCCGTAGCTTCATCGACCTGGACATCATCAAAGGACCTTTGCCGCAAGCCGATGCCTGGCTTTGCCGCGACGCCCTCATTCATCTTCCGTTCGCCGCGGCTGTAGCGGTGGTGGAGAATTTTCGCCGATCCGACTGCAAGTATTTTCTTTCCACCACCTACCCCAATGCGGACAATGCCGTCGACATCAAATACGGCTGGTTTCACCGGGTAAATTTGGCGATCGCGCCGTTCAACCTCGGCGAGCCGCTGGAAATGATCCGCGATACACCGGAGGGCGACGGGTTCATCGGGGTTTGGCAAAATCCGAACCGCTGAGGCAGCCTTAGCCGGATTGCGCGCGGCAAAAATTGAATTTCCTGAATGCTGTCCTCCGCCCTGGCGAATGCGCGTGTACAGCGCCGGGCTATCGAACGCGGAAAACTTTGATCAGCCGGCGAGTGTCGCGATCGCGACGACCGCACCTGCGGTCAGGATCGTCGAGAGCCAGAGCACGCCGATGATCAGCCAGACCGGACGCGGCTTTCGCAACAACGGCGCCGCCGTGGACTTGCTCCAGGATTCAAGCGCCGGCTCGCCCTGGCGCAACGCCGCGGTGGCGACTTCGATGTCGGCAAGCTCGCGCGTCAACTGCTCCTGGGCGCTTTGATGGAGTACGACCAAGCTTTCCGGCGTCGAGGCCGGCGTTACCCGCGAATTTGCGAAGTCCTGGAAGTCCCGTTTCAGCATGCCGCAAAACTGCTTTCGCGGCGACATTTACCGCGCCGCGAAAAGCCCTGCGATCAGCATTTGATGCTAAGCTTAACGGCGATTTCGACCATCCCTATATGAACGGCCTGACCGGCCCCGCCGACTAAGCCACACGAGGGGTGACGTCGCGCCAGACCGGGCGCCCGGCTATGCTATTGATCCGCCTGCAAAACTATCGGCTGCCAAGAATTTTCGGAGGATTCCGTCATGTCGACTTCGACCCTGATCGTCCTTGCCGTCATCGTCGTTGCCGGGTTGTGGGCGATCACCGTCTACAATGGCCTGATTTCGATGCGACAACGTGTCAGTCAGGCTTTCGCCGATATCGATGTGCAGCTCAAGCAACGCCACGATCTGGTGCCCAATCTGGTCGAGACCGTGAAAGGCTATGCCGCGCACGAGCGCGGCACGCTCGACGAGGTGGTCAAGGCGCGCAACGCCGCGGTGAGCGCGCAAGGGCCGGCCCAGCAGGCCGCCGCCGAAAACATGCTCAGCGGCGCATTGCGCCAGCTCTTTGCGCTCTCGGAATCGTACCCGGACCTCAAGGCCAGCGCCAACTTCCAGCAGCTGCAGAACGAGCTCGGCGACCTTGAAAACAAGATCGCCGCCTCGCGGCGTTTCTTCAACAACGCGGTCCAGGAATACAACAGCGGAATCCAGCGGTTTCCGGCGGCGCTTTTCGCCGGCGCCTTTGGCTTCTCGCAAAAGGACTATTTCGACCTCGGCGCCGACCGTCAGACCGACTCCGCCACGCCGCAGGTCAAATTCTAAGGGCTGCCGCCCCGTTCAACCGAGTCACTGTGGTCCGCAATGGCCGCCTACGGTCTCTACAGCCATATCCAGTCGAACCGGCGCCGTTCGATCGCGCTGCTGATCGGCCTGTTCTTCCTCGTCTATGTGCTGGTCTATGCCGGCGCGCTGACGGCGGAAGCGCTTTCGGTCTACGCCGACGTCAATACGCTGATGCAACTGGCGCTGGCCGACACCATCAAGGCGTTGCCGTTCGCCACCGTCGGCACCGCGCTCTGGATCGTCATCGCCTATTATTTCCACCAGAGCATGATCGATGCGCTGACCGGCGGCCGCGAGGTGACGCGGGCGGAACAGCCGCGGCTCTACAACATCCTCGAAAATCTCTGCATCTCGCGCGGCATCACCATGCCGAAGCTCAAGGTGATCGACAGCGATCAGCTCAATGCCTTCGCCACCGGCATGAATGCCAAACAATATTCGATCACCGTGACCAGCAGACTGGTCGAGGCGCTCGACGACGCAGAAATCGAAGCGGTGCTGGGCCACGAGCTGACGCATATCCGCAACGGCGACGTCCGCATGATGGTGATCGCGGTCATCATCGCCGGCGTGATTTCGTTTTTCGCCGAACTGGTGTTCCGGCTGTGGTTCTATAACGGCTTCAGTTTCCGCAGCCGCGGCGATGACCGCCGCGGCGGCGGCGCGGGCGTCGCCATCCTGATCGCCGTCGCGCTGCTCGCGGTGGCTTATTTCCTGTCGTTCGTCATCCGGCTGGCGCTGTCGCGGTCGAGAGAATTCCTGGCCGACGCCGGCTCCGTCGAGCTGACGAAGAATCCCGATGCGATGATGTCGGCGTTGCGCAAGATCGAAGGCCGCGGCGAATTGCCGGGTGCGACGTCTTCGGTGATGGAGATGTGCATCGATAACCCGCGCGAGGGTTTTGGCGAGTTGTTCGATACCCATCCGAGCGTCGATCGCCGCGTCGCCGCGCTGGTCCAATTCGCCGGCGGTCACGATCCCGGCCCGCTGGCGCTGCCGCCGCAGCCGGGCGGCCAGGACGATGCGCCGGCAAACCTGTCGCCGCCAAACGACCAGCCGGCCGGGCCGTGGAACCCTTCGCAAACCAGGGATGCTGCGCCCTCCGGACCGTGGGGACCCTCGGCCGAGACCGAAACCACCGGCTCGAACGCCCGGCAAGGCGATCCGCCGGGACCACGGGGGCCATGGGGTCCGCCGTCATCAGGCTAAAAGTCGGCCAGCCGCGCAATTAACCTTAACGACGTGAAAAGCATTTGTGCACAGAGGTTTGCCGGAGTTGGCGTTGTTGGGAGACTTCCAAAACAGCCCTCCCTGTGTAAGAGTCCGTTAACAGGGAAACTGCGGCCCCTCCTTCGAATCGTCGTAGTTTATCCGCGGATTGGCTGAACCGGCGGCAAGCGGTCAGCGGGGAACAAACTAATGGCCAACAAGCCTACTGTAGTCGTGGTTGGCGCGGACAAGGGCGGCGTCGGCAAGACAACCGTTTCGCGTACGTTGCTCGACTATTTCAATGCCCATCACGTGGCGACGCGCGCTTTCGATACGGAATTTCCTAAAGGCACGCTGAAGCGGTTTCACCCTGACATCGCCGACGTCGTCGACGTCACCGCGGTCCCCGACCAGATGCGGATTTTCGACACACTGTCGACGACCGACGCCAGCGTGACGGTCATCGACGTGCGCGCCGGCCTGCTGTCGCCGACACTGCGGGCGCTGCGCGACATCGGCTTCCTCGAGGCCGTGAAGAAGGGGCAGCTCAACTTTGTCGTGTTCCATATTCTCGGCTCGTCGATCGCTTCGCTGAACGAGATCGAGGACACCTCCGGCTTCACCACCGACGCCAAATATTTCCTGGTGAAGAACTACTTCAACAACACGACGTTCTTCGAGTGGGACCAGGCGACGCACGCCTCCTACTTCAAGAAGTTCAAGGACGCCGTCGAGATCACCATCCCGAAGCTCAACGAGATGGCCTACGAGCAGGTCGAGCTGGCCTCGGTTCCGTTCCTGACCTTCGTCGCCAACAAGCTGCAGAACGGCGATGCCGCGAACTACTCGTTCGTGCTGCGCGGCTATGTCCGCCACTGGCTCGGCAACGTCTGGGGCGAATTTGACCGCGTGAAGCTCAACGACATCATCTCGGCGGGCGGCGCGCGCGTTCAGGCGGCGAGAGCTGCACAGTAGGCCCTTTCCCCTCCCCTAAGCCGCGGGGAACGGATAACGTCCGAACAGCCGAATGGACTCGGCCGGTGGCAGGATGGCCCAGCGGACGCCGCTCTATATCATTGCATCGCCGAGCCCGCAGGTCGGCAAGACGCTGATTGCGCGGCTGGCGATCGAATTCCTGGTGGAAAGCAACCGCGAACCGGTCGGCTACGACCTGGATATCCGCGAACCGGAATTCGCCCGCCGCTTCCCCAATCTGGTGGCACAGGTCGATATTTCCGACACTCGCGGCCAGATGGCGCTGTTCGACCGGCTGATCGCGAAGGCGTCCCGGCCCACGGTGATCGATCTCGGCTACGCGGCGTTCGACACGTTTTTCGCCGTGATGGCGGAGATCGGTTTTGTCCGCGAAGCGCAGCGGCGCGGCATCGATCCGGTGGTCCTGTTCGTCGGCGACTCGTCGCCGGCGGCGCTACGCGCCTACGCGAACCTGCGGCACAACTTGCGCTCGGTCACGTTCGTGCCGGTCCACAACGAGTTGGTCTTCGTCATGTTCGATACGGCGGATTTTCCGCCATCCCGGCCCGAGCTTGGCGTCATCCGCATTCCGCGCCTGTCGCCGATCGTGCGCGGCGTGGTCGACCGGCCGAGCTTCTCGTTCGGCGCCTATGTGAATGGCGGCCGGCCGGGCGGTCCGACCGAGGTCCATAGCTGGATCGAGAATATCTTCGCCGAATTCCGAGAGCTCGAGCTTCGCCAATTGATGGGCAAGCTGAGCGACTCGCTCAGTGCGCCGGCCTCTCCGCGGCCCCGCGACGCCCGTTCGGCGCGCAAATAGCTTCGCCGAATTAGTGTCCTTCGAACGCCACCAGCGTGCGCACCGGCACGCCGAGCTTGCGGATCCGCTCGGCGCCGCCGAGTTCCGGCAGGTCGACGATGAAACAGGCCGCCAGCACATTGGCGCCCATCTGCTGCAACAGCTTGCAGGCCGCCTCGGCCGTGCCGCCGGTCGCGATCAGGTCGTCCACCAGGATCACGCGCTCGCCCTTGAGCAGCGCGTCCTCGTGCATCTCGATTTCGGCGGTGCCGTATTCGAGCGTGTATCCGACGCTCACGCTCTTGAAAGGCAGCTTGCCCTTCTTGCGGATCGGAATGAAACCCGCCGAAACCTGATGCGCCACCGCGCCGCCGAGGATGAAGCCACGCGCTTCTATTCCGGCAACCTTGTCGATCTTGCTGCCGGCCCAGGGCTGCACCAGTTCGTCGACGGTGCGGCGGAACGCCCGCGGCTCGCCGAGCAGCGTCGTGATATCGCGGAACATGATGCCCGGCTTCGGATAGTCGGGAATCGTGCGGATCGCAGCCTTGAGATCATTCTCGAACGCGACGGTCGTCATGGTTCGAGCCTCGTTTCGACCGGCAACCTGCCGGTCCGGCGATCGGCGCCTTAGTGCTGCGCGACGTCGTGCCAGACTTTCTTCTTGGTGAAGTAAAGCAGGCCGGCGAACACGATGAGGAAGATCATCACCTGGAAACCGAGCCGCTTGCGCGCGTTGAGCGTCGGCTCCGCAGCCCACATCAGGAAGGCGGCGACGTCGCGGCCGTACTGATCGACCGTCGTCGGCGTCCCGTCGGTGTATTCGACCTGGCCGTCGCTGAGCGGCTTCGGCATGCCGATGGCGCCGCCTGGGAAATATTTGTTGTACTGGCCGCCCGGCGGCACCGTGAAGCCGGCCGGCGGCTTTTCGTAGCCGGTCAGGATGGCATGGATGTAGTCGGGGCCGTCCTCCTGATACATCCGGAACGCGTCGATGATGAATGTGGGGAAGCCCCACTCGTAGCCGCGCGCCTTGGCGAGCACCGACATGTCCGGCGGCAGCTTGCCGCCGAGCGCGGCGCGCGCCGCGTTGTCGTTCGGGAACGGCGGCGGGAAGGTGTCGGCAAGCGTGCCGGGCCGCTGGAACATCTGGCCCTGATCGTTCGGGCCGTCGGTCACCTGGAAATCGGCGGCGATCGACGCCGCCTGCGCTTCGGTAAAGTCCGGTCCGCCTGGATCGGCGAGGTTGCGGAACGACAGCAGCTTGATGCTGTGGCAGGTCGAGCAGACTTCCTTGTAGATCTTGAAGCCGCGCTGGAGCTGGGCCTGATCGTAGATGCCGAACGGCCCGGAGAACGACCACGATTGCCGCGGCGGAGCGTCTTCGGCCGACGCGGCCTGCACGGCAACGGCGGATAGCGACGCCGCCAGAGCGAGCGCGCCAAATGCGCGGAAAGGCGTACGGAAAGGGGTCATGACTTGGCTCCTCCGAGGACCGATTCCGAGATCGAGTTCGGCAGCGGCCTGGTTTTCTCGAAGAAGCCGAGTAACGGCAGGATGATGAAGAAGAACGCGAAGTAATAGGTCGCAAGGATTCGGGCGGCAATCACGTAGCCGCCGGTCGGCTCCTGCGAACCGAGATAGCCCAGACCGATCACCGACAGGAAGAAGATGAACAGGAATTGCCGGTATATCGGCCGGTAATTCGCCGAGCGCACCGGCGAGGTGTCGAGCCACGGCATGAAGGCAAGGATCAGGATCGAGCCAGCGAGCGCGCAGACACCGATCAGCTTGCTCGGGATCGCGCGCAGGATCGCGTAGAACGGCAGATAGTACCATTCCGGCACGATATGCGTCGGCGTCTGGCCCGGATTGGCCGGGATGTAATTGTCGGAGTGGCCCAGATAGTTCGGGATGTAGAAGATGAACCACGCGAAGACGATGCAGAACACGGCGAGGAAGAAACCGTCCTTCGCCGTGGCGTAAGGCGTGAACGCCACCGTGTCCTTTTCGTCCTTGGCCTCGACGCCGGTCGGATTGTTCTGCCCGACCATGTGCAGCGCCCAGATGTGCAGCACCACCACGCCGGCGATCACGAACGGCAACAGGTAGTGCAGCGAATAGAAGCGATTGAGCGTCGGATTGCCGACGGCGAAGCCGCCCCACAGCCAGGTGACGACATCGGAGCCGACGCCGGGAATGGCGGAGAACAGGTTGGTGATGACGGTGGCCGCCCAGAAGCTCATCTGGCCCCACGGCAGCACGTAGCCCATGAAGCCGGTCGCCACCATCAGCAGGAACAGGATGACGCCGAGGATCCAGAGCACCTCGCGGGGCTCCTTGTACGAGCCGTAATACATGCCGCGCGCGATATGGATGTAGACCGCGGCGAAGAAGAACGCCGCGCCGTTGGCGTGAACGTAGCGCAGCAGCCAGCCGTAATTGACGTCGCGCATGATGCCTTCGACGGACTTGAAGGCGAGATCGACGTGCGGTGTGTAATGCATCGCCAGCACGATGCCGGTGATCATCTGCACCCCGAGCATGAAGCTGAGAATGCCGCCGAACGTCCACCAATAGTTCAGATTGCGTGGCGTCGGATAAGCGATGAACGACGAATAGATGAGACCAGCGATCGGCAGCCGCCGTTCCATCCATTGCATGAATGGGCTCTGCGGCTTGTAGGTCGAATGTCCGCTCATTTTCGAACCTTATGCGTCAGTTCTTTTTGCCGGTTCCCCCCATCCGCGCTGAACCGCCCCAAAGTCGGCGCGGCGGCGAATGGACCGGCCGCATCCAGCCTGAGGAAGGCCTGATACGACACAACCGGCGGGGTTTTATTGGCACCCTTGCCGGGAGAGTGCAAGAGTGCGCTTTGCGGCGCACACAGGTCCTGTTCCGCCGATCCTGGGGTTGTCCGGGCCCGTCAAAGACCAGCCATGCGGATCGCCCTTTACCAGCCCGACATCCCGCAAAACACCGGAACTATCCTGCGGTTATGCGCGTGTTTCGGCATCGAAGCGCACATTATCGGGCCGGCCGGCTTCCCAACCTCGGATCGCGCCTTCCGCCGTGCCGGCATGGACTATCTCGATGCCGTGACGATTGTACGGCACGCCGCGTGGGCCGAGTTCTACTCCTGGCGGCGGGCCGGCAAATATCGCCTGATCCTGTTCACCACCGGCGGCGCCGATTCCTATCTCGACCACCGATTCGCGGAGGACGATGTCCTGCTGTTCGGACGCGAGTTGGCCGGTGTCCCGCCAGAGGTGCATCAAGCGGCGGATACGCGCCTCGTCATCCCGATGCGGTCCGGCATGCGCTCACTGAACGTTGCGGTTGCAGCCGCCATGGCTGCCGGCGAAGCGCTGCGGCAGACCGGCGGACTATCGTCCGCCAGTCCGTAGTGTCTCCTTACTCAAGCTCGACCCCCTTGGTTTCCGGCAACAGGAGCGCACCGAAAACAATGAGCGCGCAGGCGCAGACGGTGAGCAGCGAAATTGCCGGTCCCAGCGTCATCTCCGCGCTCAGCACGCCAACCGCAAAGCCGAACATGGTTCCCACTCCGCGGCCGAAATTGAAGCAGAAGCCGATGCCGCTTCCGCGCAGCCGGGTCGGGAAAAGTTCGTTCATCAGCGCGCCCACACCGCCGTAAACGCCGGCGAAGCAAATTCCGAGCGGAACGCCGAGAAACAGCATCAGCGTATCGGTGACTGGCACATAGGTATAAAGGACTGCGAGAGCCCCCTCACCGACGCCGAACAGAACGAAATTCCAGCGGCGGCCAATCTTGTCGGACAGGTAAGCGCCGAGAACGTATCCGACGAAGGTCGAAGCGATGAACACCATCAGATACGCGCTGGTGTTGAGTACCGAAAGGTGCCGGACCGTCTTGAGAAAAGTCGGCAGCCACACCGCAATCGAAGTAGTCGCACCATAGATCCCTGTCGACACGACTGAAGCAAGGATCGTATTGACGAGGAAAGGCCGCGAGAAAATCTCCAGAAAGGAACCTTTGGCTTCTTTGCCGCTCCGGCGCTGATCGTCGAGATAAATCTGAGTCTCGTCGACAAACCGGCGGATATAGAACACGAAAATCGCAGGCACAAAGCCGACGGCGAACAAGGCACGCCACGCCATGTCAGCGGAGAACAATGCATAAGCGACGGGGTACAACAGCGCGGCAACGGCCCAGCCGACCGAATAGGCGCTGTGGACCACACCGACTGTGGTGCCGCGATATTTCGGATGCGACACTTCGCCGATCAGCGCCGCGCCGATCGCCCATTCGCCGCCAAAGCCGAGACCGAAGACGATACGTGCGCCGAGCAGTTGTTCATAGCTTTGCGTGACCGCGCAGAGCAGCGTGCCACCGGCAAACCACAGCACAGCGATCTGGAGAGCGCGAACGCGGCCGATGCGATCCGCAAGGATGCCGCCGAGCCAGCCGCCAATCGCCGAACTGATCCAGCCCACCGTTATGGTCAGGCCGATCTGGGTGCCGGAAAGGCCCCACGCCGTCATCAAGGCGGGAATGATGAAAGTGTAGACTTGGGCGTCGACCGCATCGAGACCCCAGCCTGCAAAGCACGCCCAAAAGGTCCGCCGCCCCGACGGCGTAAGGGTCTTGTACCAAGCCAACGAGCCGGTTGAATCCGTCTCCGCCAGACCCGGCTGGGTCGCAGTTCCCACACTCATTGCCACCTCCCTCACTTCAAGTCCCTCGAGCCTTGCGAAGCTTCTTTGCGGGACAACCACGATCGCTAAGCGATCCGTCGAACCACCTCCGGCACACCGAGCGGCGCGAGCGACGGCATCACATCGTCGCGAAACAGCGCGAGCGATTTCATTTCCTGGGCATGCGTGAGCGAGCCGAAGGCCATCAGCATCACCAGGTAGTTGTAACCACAGCGTGCGATCTGATCTGCGAGTTGCCGCCGCACCTTGTCGGGACTGCCGACGACCAGCGAGCCGGCGGTCTGAGCGGTGTCATAATCAGGCGACAGAGCGATGGGCGGGAAGCCGCCGTTGTCGATCCAAAGCCACGCCAGGTTGTCGAACCATTTTTTATAGGCCGGACGTGCAATCCGCTCAGCTTCGGCATCGCTGTCGGCGATGAATACAGTTCGCATCGCACCGATGATCGGATCTCGGTTCGGTATGCCCGCCGCGAGCCGCGCCTGCTCCTGGTCTGTCCAGGCGGCGCGAAAGCGCGCGATGTGCGCCGCGATCCGCTCGGTCGGACCAAGCGACACGGCGTTCATTCCATGGCGCGCAGCAAACGGCGCGCCATGCTCGCCGCGCAGCCCGTACCAAAGCGATGGATAAGGCTTCTGGTACGGCTTCATGATCATCGGGACGTTTTTGTAGGTCCACCGCTTTCCCTCATGGTCGAGACGGTCGCGTGTAAACCCCTTGATCAGAATTTCGAGCGCTTCGTCGAAAGCCTCTCCGCCGGTGTCGAACGTCTCGTTCATGGCGCGGAATTCGTCCGGCGAAATGCCGCGCCCCACGCCGACATCGAGCCGGCCATGGCTTAGATGATCGAGCATGCAGAGTTCTTCCAGAAGACGCAGCGGGTTGTAGAGGGGCAACAGGAACAGCAGCGCGCCAAATCTGATCCGCGCGGTTTCCCGCGCGAGCGCAGCCAAGTACACCGTGGGCGACGGCGTCTGCGACAGTGGCGCGACGTGATGTTCGGTAACGTGATAACCGTAAAAGCCGGCAGCCTCGGCCGCCTGAACAAACTTGATGCGCTGGTCGTAAGTCACCGAGGACGATTCGTCGCGGCGCTCGATATAATCGAAAAGCCCGAACTTCATGTCCCGAGCGCCTCCCGGTTGAGAGCTTTGTTCTTGACCCCGCGCATTTGGTCCGTGCTACGACGTTGCGCTTGGTGTATTAGTAACGGGCGCGTTTCTGACTGGGATTGGCTAGCGGTATTAGCAAATGCCGAATCGTCCGATTCTTTCGAACTTCTCCGCACTGCCCGAATTGCGCGAAATCGCTCCGGGGCAGCGCCCGATCTATTGGATTTTGCAGGGCGACTTCGGTCGCGCGATCGTTAGCGTGTTAGGCCGCGGCCTGGTTGCCCACGCGCACGCCCAATTCAACGTCATCATCAAGCTTGGCGGTGCCGACGCGTGGTTTCGCACGCCCGATGCCACGCTGGAATTGAACGACCATACGGTCATTCTCTTCAATCCGTGGGAGTCCCACGCCAAACTTGAAAACAAGGACGAGAACAACCCATCGATGCATCTTGTCCTGCAGATCGAGCAGGGCTGGCTTGCATCGGTGTTGAACGCCGGCGTCGCTCCGATGCAGAGACTGTTTCAATCATCCTGCGTCCCGATTACCGAAACCGTCAAAGCCTGCGGCCAGCAGGTCTCGGCCGCCATCGTGCAGAGCATGACAGCCATCGATTTGCGTTGCGATGCAATGATGGCGCAGCTTATCGAAGCGCTGGTGCGTGACTTCGGCAGCATCAGCGTCGCGGGAGGACTGCGGATCGATCGGCGTCCGATCGATCATCGCATTCGCCATGCACTGACAAACATCCGGACGCAGGCCGCGGCCAATCCGAGCATGGACAGGATCGCGTCCGATGTCGGGCTTTCACGATCCCATTTCTACCAGCAATTCAAGCGTTGCGTTGGCGTATCGCCGCAACATTATCTGGACTGGCAGCGCATGACGCTCGCAACGCAGGCGCTCAACAGCAGCAACAAATCCGTGGCGGAAATCGCGCGCGATCTCAACTTCAGCGCACCTGGCCACTTCACACGCTATTTCGTTCAGCACATGGGACTCTCGCCGAGCGAGTTCCGCCGCTTCACGATCAGCACTTGATCACGCTGCGCGCATCAGCCTGCGCGCAGACGGTCCGCCATCCAGTCACAGATCAGACTGCCATCCGGCTCCGGCCGATCCAGGCTGACATGCGCCGCGCCGCCTTCCACAGGCGTGCGTATCCAGATTTCCTTGTTCTTCGAGCCGGCTTCGCGGTAAAGGCGCTCGGCGCCTTCGACCGGAGTTTGCCGATCTTCGGAACCGTGGACGACGAGCAGATCGCATTTGATCTTCTCGGCGACACCGTCGAGCTTGAACTTCTCAAGCGTCTTGAGCGCCTCTTCCCACGTCTTGGCGCCGAATATTCCAAGCGCTTGTTCAGCAACTGTGCCGAATGGAGCGTTGGGTTTCATCACAATCGGCTGTCCTGGAGGGAAATCGAGGCGACGCAGCCACACTGCGTGATAGTCGTAGATTACGCACCAGGCGACACAGGCTTTGAATCGCTTCTCGAATGCCGCGGCGCGCGGCGCGTAGTATCCGCCGAGACTTGCCGCGATAATGCCGACCCGTTCCGGATCGACGTCCGGACGCTTCGCCAGCCAATCAAACACCACGGTGGCGGCCACCTCGGAATCGTAACGGGCCGGCAGGCCGTTGATGCGGAGGGTCGCGCCCTGCCCCGGCTGATCGACAGCAACGCAATGCATGCCGCGCGCCGAAAGCGCGGTGGCCACGAAGCACATTTCCTCTTTGGTACCGTCGAAGCCCCCGGAAAGAATGACTGCGGGAGCACGTCCGCTGACGTTTTTCGCCGGAACGAAATAGGTCTTAAGGTGACTATTCTCGAAGGGAATGTCGACTATTTCAATTTTTGGCGTGTGCAGACGCGCAAAGTTTGCGAAGGCGTCCAGATGCTTGTCGAAGACGACCGGCGCGCGCTTGTCGCTCGGCACCAAAAAGCCTTCCGCCCACTGATAATAAACGGCGGAGCGCTGAAAGGCGCCAATTGCAGTTTCGGTGTGACCGCCCTTCGCCGCCTGCGCGCCGATGCCGTAGACCTGATCGCCAAGCTTGGTCCAGGCATCAACCCATACATCGATATCGCCACGGCCGCCTTTCTTGGCGGCTTCTTTCAGATGCTGACACGTCCAGTCGATTTCACCAAAAATGCCGCCTGCCGCAAGCGAGCGAAGCACCGCGAGCGACCACATGTAGTTGTCAGGAAAGTACAAGAACATGGCGTTGCCATCCCGGAATTATTTTGCGTTGGCGCAGAGATAACATTTTCCGGCCGCCTGAAATTCACGTGAAGTCTTCAGTCTTGCCAAATCGTCTGATTTTATGAGTTCGGCTTTCGCGCCATATTGCCGCGAACAATTCCCCTGGTGTTAGTGTCGCTGCGCATCAACGACGCCAGCTCCGGGAACAACATCGATGAAAACCACAACGGTCGACTATCGCGACGGCAATACAGTGTTCAAAGGATTCCTTGCCGATCCGGAAGCATCCGGCTCGCGGCCGGGGATTCTTGTCGTGCATGAAGCGCCGGGACTTGACGATCACGTCAAGCGGCGCTCGCAGATGCTGGCGGAACTGGGTTATGTGGCATTCGCGGTCGACATGTATGGCGACGGCAAGGTTGCGGTAAATACCGACGAGGCGATGGCGATGCTCGCGCCGGTTCGTGACAACCAGACGATGTTGCGCAGCCGTATCCGCGCCGCTTTCGACACGCTGGCGACGATGCCGCAGGTGGACAAAGGCCGCATCGCGGCAATGGGATACTGCTTCGGTGGGATGGTTGCGCTGGAACTGGCGCGCAGCGGCGCCGCCACCGTCGCCACGGTTTCCTTTCACGGGATGCTTGCAGCCAAGACCCCTGAAGATGCACGCAACATCACGGGCAAGGTGCTGGCATGCACCGGTGCCGACGATCCTATTGTGCCGCCGGAGCAAGTGCTGGCGTTTCAGAAGGAAATGACCACGGGCGGCGTCGACTGGCAGGTCGTCAGCTATGGCGGCGCCAAGCACGCCTTCACCAATACCAATGCCGCCAAAGCCGGACGGCCAGCGCTTGCCTACAACAAAGCCGCCGACGAACGCTCGTGGATCGCGATGAAGGATTTCTTCGCCGAAGTCTTCAAGGCGAACTGACGGCGCAACTACGCTTCGACCACGCCGGGTTTGCCGTTCTCGACGGCGAAGCTCTTGAGCGTCGAAATCGTGGCGTTCGGATCGTGCGCGTCGGAGACCGCCCGCATGTTGACCTGCATCCGGTTGCGGTCGAGATCGACGCTGACATAGCCGCGCTTGCGGCTTTCGAAGAAATGCACGTGCGGATTCTCGCTCAGCGTCTGGGCGATCACATCGTAAGGCGCCGCATAAGATGAGATCGAGGTGCCGACAAACTCCGTCGCCACGACCGGCGACGACGGATCGTCGAAATTGACCCGCAGGTCGTTGGCGAAGAACGAGTGGATGTCGCCGCCGACCACGACCGGGTTGGACACCCGGGTATCGGCAATGCGCTGCAGCAGCCGGGCGCGATTGGCCGGATAGCCGTCCCAATCGTCGGTCCAGAAACCTTCGATAGTTTTCTGCTTCTGCCGGTACTGCGCCATCAGCACGTCCTGGCCGATCAGGTTCCATTGCGCCTTGCTGTTGGCGAGACCGGCGTAGAGCCACGCCTCCTGTGCGAAGCCCATCATGCTGCGGCCGGCGGAGAGCCGTTCCGGGCAGCTTTCATTGTTCTCGACATGACCGCCGCCCTTGTTCGGCGGCCCGTAGCACGCTTCGCGGGAGCGGTACTGCCGGCCGTCGATCATCGAGATTTCGATGAGGTCGCCGAAGCTGAAGCGGTCATAGACCCGCATCACCGGACCTTCCGGATGCGACAGGATCGGACGCACCGGCATGTGCTCGTAGAACGCCTGATAGGCGGCCGCACGCTGCAACAAAAAGCGCGCCGGCTCGACGAACCATTGCGACCACTGGTCGGCATAGTCGTTCTCGACCTCATGGTCGTCCCAGGTGACCAGCGACGTCACCTGCGCGTGCAGCCGCTGCAGGTCCTGATCGAGCCGGTACTGCGCATAGCGGTTGCGATAGGTCGGTAGGGTCGACGCCACCACGCCGTCGCTGTGCCGGCGCACGGTCGGCATGCCGCTCCTCGATCGTGTCGTAGATGTAGTCGCCAAGGAACAGCACGACGTCGGGATGTTCCGCGGTGAGATGACGATAGGCCGAGAAATAGCCGTGCTCGTAATTGGAGCACGACACAAAACCGAAACGCAGCTTGTCGGGAGACGTCCCCGGCGCCGGCAGCGTGATGGCGCGGCCGACCGGACTGACCGCATCGCCGCTCTTGAAGCGGTACCAATACGGCCGCCCGGATGGCAGGCCGCCGACATCGAGATGCACCGAATGGGCAAATTTCGCTTCGGCTGTCGCCTCGGCGCTGCGCACCACATTGGCCATGGCGTCGTCGGTCGCGATCTCGTAGCCGATCGTGACATCGCTGCCGCTCATGCCGCCCGGCGTCTCGGGGTTAGGCGACATCGGCTCGGGCGCAAGCCGCGTCCACAACACGAAACCGTCGGGGTGCGGTGCGCCGGATGCAACGCCGAGGCTGAAGGGATTGCCCTTGCTCCAGCTCTGGGCCGAGTTCTGGGCCGAAGCTTGACGCAACACAGCCGGCGCTGCGATCAGCGCCAGACCGGCGCCCGTGCCGGTCAATAACCGGCGCCGGGACAAGCGGATTGGTAAAAAGCCATTAGGCATGCGATTTCAATGGCGCAATAATCATTCAGTTTTGTGACATTCTGCACCAGTGCACACCGCCGCGGAAGCAATGAATAACAGCCAGATCGAGCCGCGCAAAAATCAGGCGCGGGAATGGTTCGAGACGCTGCGCGACCGCCTGGTTGCCGCTTTCGAAGCGCTCGAAGACGCCCTGCCCGCCGCCGCGCCGCTTGCCGATCGCCCGGCTGGCCGCTTTGTGCGCACCCCGTGGAGCCGCACCGATCATTCCGGTGCGCCGGGCGGTGGCGGCGTCATGTCGCTCATGAAAGGCCGTGTCTTCGAGAAAGTCGGCGTTCATGTCTCGACGGTGTTCGGCGAATTCGCCCCGGAATTTCGCAAGGATATTCCGGGCGCGGCCGACGATCCGCGTTTCTTCGCCACCGGCGTTTCGCTGATCGCGCATCTGCACAATCCTCATGTGCCTGCCGTGCACATGAACACGCGCTTTGTCGCGACCACGAAGCCGTGGTTCGGCGGCGGCGCCGATCTCACGCCGGTGCTCGATCGCCGGCGCAGCCAGGACGATCCGGACACTGTCGCGTTTCATGCCGCGATGAAACGGGCCTGCGACGCGCATGCCGGCATCGCGCCCTATGAAAAATTCAAGACATGGTGCGACGACTATTTCTATCTGAAGCACCGCGGCGAGATGCGCGGCATCGGCGGCATCTTCTACGACTATCTCGACAACGACTGGGACGCGGCGTTTGCCTTCACCAGGGACGTCGGTCTCGCCTTCCTCGGGGTCTATCCGGATCTGGTGCGAAAAAATTTCGCTAAATCATGGACGGACGCCGAGCGCGAGGAACAGCTGGTGCGCCGCGGCCGTTACGTCGAGTTCAACCTGCTTTATGACCGCGGCACGATCTTCGGGCTGCGCACCGGCGGCAATGTCGATTCCATCCTGTCGTCGCTGCCACCCGTGGTGAAGTGGCCATAGCCGCCGTTTTGGCCGCTATGTTGCCAGCGCGCCGTAAATCATCATCGCGCCGCCGACGATCACCACCGCGTCGAGCATCGCGGTGTGGACGTGGACCGGAAGCTTTTCGACAATCAGCCTGGCAAGGAATGTCGACGGAAAGCCGATGGCGCCGATCAGGAGCCCGATCGTCAGCACGACGGGCGTGACCGCGCCCGCGACCACGAATACGCCGAGCTTCACACCGCCGATGATGATGGAGACGACGGAGTCGGTGGCGATGACGGCCGCGCCCTCAAGGCCCGATGCCAAGAGGATCGAAAGCAGCACCACGCCGGCGCCGTTCGACGCTCCCATCAGCATGCCCCAGCCGGCCGCCCCTACGGCAAAGCCCTTTTCGCCGAGATGAAAGCCGCGGCGCTTGAGGAAGCGGCGCAGCGGCACCATCGAGATCAGCGTGGAGCCGATAACCAGCGCGGCGCCCCGCCCGGTCAGCAGCGTGTAAAGCCAGGCGCCCAGTACGCAGGTCGGTGCGGCGGCGATCAGCGCGATGATCGCACGGCGCCAGTCCAGCAAGCGCCGAAACGTGACAATGCGCGCCGAATTGGTGAACATCGCCGAAATTGCGATGATCGGCACCACCGGCGCCGCGCCCACCATCGGTACCAGCACCAGCGGCATCAGCGCGCCGGTGCCGTAGCCGGCGACGCCGCCGGCAATAGCGGAAAATGCTGCCAGGGCGACGATCAGCACCAGTTCGACGGGCGATAGGTTCGGTGGGAACAGCACGGTTGACTTGATGTTGGCCAGTAAAGACAACAGAGGACATACAGGCAGCGCACGCCGATGTCGCGTAAAAGGTCCATCATTGCGGACAAATCCGCCTGTTGGGTACGATCGCGCAAGAGTTGAAGGCGGAGGAGTTTACGGCATGGATTTGGGGATTGCGGGCCGCAAGGCCATCGTTTGCGCGTCGAGCAAGGGTCTCGGCCGCGGCTGCGCGCACCGGCTGGCCGAAGCGGGCTGCGAGGTCGTCATCAACGGCCGCAACAAGGAGCAGCTCGAAGCCACCGCCGCAGAGCTGCGCCAGGCGACCGGCGCCAAGATCATCGCCGTCGCCGCCGACGTCGCCTCGCCGGAAGGCCAGAAGGCGCTGTTCGCCGCCTGCCCCGAGCCCGACATCCTGGTCAACAACAATGCCGGCCCGCCGTTTCGCGATTTCCGCGACCTCGACCGCGAGAAGATGATCGACGGCGTCGTCGCCAACATGATCGTCGCGGTGGAGCTGATCCAGAAGGTGATCGATCCGATGGTCGCCAAGAAATTCGGCCGCATCGTCAACATCACCTCGGGTTCGGTGAAGATGCCGCTGTTCGGGCTCGACCTGTCGTCCGGCGCGCGCGCCGGACTGACCGCGTTCCTTGCCGGCGTGGCACGCTCGGTCGCCGCCTCCAACGTCACCATCAATTTCATGCTGCCCGGCATCTTCGACACCGACCGCTTCCGCTCCAACGTGGTGTCGACCTCGAAGAAGCGCGGCGTCAGTTACGACGAAGCGCTGGCGCAAAACGTCGAGTCGGTTCCGGCCAAGCGCCTCGGCACCGCGGACGAATTTGGCGCCACCTGCGCCTTCCTGTGTTCGGCGCAGGCCGGTTACATTACCGGACAGAATTTCCTGATCGACGGCGGACGTTTCCCCGGCGCGTTTTAGTGCATGATCCCGAAAAGTGGACGCCGGTTTTCGGAAAAGATCATGCACAACTCTTAAGTCACCCCAAGAGAATCCCAAGGAGAATCCCATGAAACTCGTTCGTTACGGTGCAGCCGGCCGCGAGAAGCCGGGCATGATCGACGCCGCCGGCAAGCTTCGCGACCTGTCGAAAGTCGTGGACGACATCGCCGGCGATGTGCTCTCGCCGGCCGGCCTCGCCAAGCTGAAAAAGCTGAAGCCGGAAAAGCTGCCGCTGGTGAAGGGCAAGCCGCGGCTCGGCGCCTGCGTCAGCGGCGTCGGCAATTTCATCGCCATCGGGCTCAACTACTCCGACCACGCCGCCGAAGCCGGCATGCCGATCCCGAAAGAGCCGATCATCTTCAACAAGGCGAAATCCTGCATCTGCGGCCCGAACGACAACACCATCATTCCGCGGGATTCCTCGAAGCTCGATTGGGAAATCGAGCTCGGCATCGTCATCGGCCAGCGCGCCCGCTACCTCAGCAAGGACCGCGCCTTGAGCGTCGTCGCCGGCTACTGCCTCGCCAACGACGTGTCGGAGCGCGTGTTCCAGATCGAGCGCGCCGGACAATGGACCAAGGGCAAGGGCTGCGAGACGTTCGGCCCGCTCGGCCCGTGGCTCGTCACCAAGGACGAGATCAAGGATCCGCAGAACCTGAACATGTGGCTCGACGTCAATGGCGAGAAACGCCAGCGCGGCAACACCTCGACCATGATCTTCGACTGCGCGCACATCGTCTGGTGCTGCTCGCAGTATTTCATCCTTGAGCCCGGCGACGTCATCATCACCGGCACGCCGCCCGGCGTCGGCCTCGGCATGAAGCCGGAGCCGAAATTCCTCAAGGCCGGCGACGTGGTCACGCTCGGCATCGACGGTCTCGGCGAGCAGCGGCAGAAGGTGGTGAAAGGCCGCTAGCGCCTTTCGTCCGCAACCGCCGCCCGATGACGCCTGAAGCTGGAGCTTGAGTCCCATGTTCGATTTCGACCGCGTCATCGAACGGCGCGGAACACATTCTTCGAAGTGGGACAACATCGCGCGTCTTTCAGGCATTGAGTCGCCGGACGCGCTAGCGATGTGGGTGGCGGACATGGATTTCGCCGCCCCGCCGGGAGTGACCGCTGCGCTCGCCGCCGAAACCGAACACGCGGTGCACGGCTATTACGCCGACACCGGGAGCTGGGCGGCGGCGCTCGCCGGCTGGCTGGCGCGGCGTCACGGGCTGACGATAAATCCAAGCTGGGTCAGCCCGACGCCCGGAATCGTTTCCGGGCTCGGCCTCATCCTCCAGGCGGTGAGTGAAACGGGCGATGAAGTCGTGGTCTTTCCGCCGGCCTATCATGCGTTCCGCAAGATCATCCTCGCCAACGAACGGCGGATTCTCGACATGCAGCTTGTCGAGACCAACGGCCGCTATGTTATGGACTTCGACGCGCTGCGCCGGAGGCTGACGGCGCGAACCAAAGTCGTGTTCCTGTGCAGTCCGCACAATCCCGGCGGCACGGTGTGGTCGCCCGCCGAGCTTAGCGAACTTGCCGCGCTATGCGCCGAGCGCGACCTGACCCTGGTGTCCGACGAGATCCATTGCGATCTGGTCTTTGCCGGCGCGAAGCATACGCCGACTTTGACGGCCGCGCCCGAGGTCGCGGATCGCCTGATCACCTGCGTCGCCGCGACCAAGACATTCAATCTCGCCGGCGCTCATGTCGGCGCCTGCATTATCCCCAATGCCGCATTGAAGCGCCGCGTCGACGCGCGGATCGCGGCAAGCGGGCTCGGCTCCTACAACCGGTTTGGCATGATCGCCACCGAAGCCGCCTGGCGGACCGGCGAGCCGTGGCTCGATGCGCTGCTGCCCTACCTCGCCGAAAACCGCGATCAGCTCGATGCGCGCATTGCCGCCGCGGCGCCCGGCGCACGATCGATGCATCTCGACGGCACCTATCTGGCCTGGGTCGATTTTTCCGGCACCGGCCTGAAGCCGGAAGAGGTTGCCGCCCGGGTCAAGAAAGCGCGCATCTTCGTCAGTCCGGGCGAGCAGTTCGGACCGGGCGGCGAAACCTGGCTGCGCATCAATTTCGCCACGCCGCGCCCGATCCTCGAGGATGCGCTCGGACGGCTGGACGAAGTGTTTGCGGATTTGCGGTAGCGCCTCAAACGTCAGGTGCTTCGCCTACCCGCCCCTCGCCTCCAGCACACCTTGCGTCGAAATCCGCGACCAGGCTGACACCTTGTCGCGAAAGGCTACGTAGAAGTCGTGGACCTTTTGCGCGCCGGGACTTTTACCGGCGAGATCGCCCAGCACATCGTTCGCCGTCGTGCGCGCCGCGCCGACGAGATCGGCCGGAAAGCTGCGAAGCTGCACATTGTCGCGCGTTTTCAGCGTCGCCAGCGCCTCGATGTTGAGGCGTTCCATCTCGGCCAGCGCGTAGGACGCCTCCGCCGCGCAGGCATGCGTGACGATGGCTTTCATCTCGTCGTCGAGCGTCGCCCAGGTCTTCAGCGAGACGATGCATTCGCCGGTGCCGTTCGGCTTGTTGAAGCCCGGGCCGTAATAAAACGGCGCGAAGCGATAGAGGCCGAGCGCGATGTCGGAACCGGGCCCGACGAATTCCGCGCCGTCGATCACGCCGGATTGCAGCGCCACCAGAATCTCTCCGGGCGACGTGGTCTGCGGAATGGCGCCGAGCCGGCGATAGACTTCGCCGCCGAGCCCGAGCGAGCGGACTTTCAGCCCTTTGACGTCGTCGCGGTTCTTGATCTCGCGGCGAAACCAGCCGCCCATGCAGACGCCGGTATTGCCGCCCATGAACGGCTTGACGGCGAACGGCGCATAGATCTCGTCCCATAGCGCCTGGCCGCCGCCGGCGTCGATCCAGGCGACATGCTCGTTCGGCAATAGCCCGAACGGCACCGTGGTGAAGAACGCCGCCGCAGGCTCCTTGCCCTGCCAGTAGAACGCCGCGGTGTGTCCCATCTCGGCAACGCCGGAACCGACCGCGTCGAGCACTTCGAACGCGGGCACGATTTCGCCGGCGGCCGACACCGTGATCTCGAGCCGGCCACCCGACAACGCGCCGATCCGTTCGGCGACGCGCTCCGCCGACATGCCGGGTCCGGGCAGGCGTTTCGGCCACGACGTCACCATCCGCCAGCGGCGCTTGTCGTTTTGCGCCAGCGCCGGCGCGGCGACCGCACCGGCAAGCCCGAGCGCTGCGCCCGATGCCAACCCGCGGCGTGTGATCCCGCTCATAAATCCGCTCCCTTACGCGATCCGGCCCGCCGCCTGACCGGATACACCGCCGGCGGAATAGTTTGCGCCCAGACATCCTGGATGCGCACGATCTCGGCCTCGAATGTTTCGAGAAAAAGTTGCGCCTGCACCGAGAGCATCCTGCGCGCCGGCGAAACTACCACGAATTCGGCCATCAGCGGCGGATCGTAGATCGGCGAAATGACGCGTTCCATCGGGCGGTCGATATCGGCAAAGCAGATCAGGCCGGAGAGGATCGTCACCCAGTCGGTGCGCATCACGAATTGCAGCGTGCTGATCATCGCATCCATCTCGATCACGTCGGTGATCTCGATGCCGTGGGTTTCGAAATAGACCTCCATATTGCGGCGGCGGACATTGGACCGGCTGGGCAGCAGGATCTTCAGCGGGCCGCAATCCTTCAGCCGCACCGGCTCGAAGGGTTTAAGCCCGCGCGAGACGTTCGACACCAGCATTTCCCGATCGCGCGCGATCAGCTGCGTCTTCAGCCCGACACGGCCTTCGGTCGCCGGCACGATGGCGAAATCCAGGTCACCGTTTTGCACCTGACCGGTCAGCCACGCGCTGTAGCCCTCGACGATGTGGATGCGAACGTCGGGATAGCGGCCGACATAGGCTGCGAGCGCGGGCGCCAGCACGGCACGGGTCAGCGTCGGGATCAGGCCGATGCGCAGGTCGCCGCTGACGCGCGATGCGAATGCGCTCACTTCGGCATTGGCCCTGGCGATCTGCCCGACCGCTTCGAGGCAGCGCTTGTAATAGCGCTGGCCGGCCGGCGTCGGCGTCACGCCGGTCGCCGAGCGCTCGAACAGCTTGACGCCGAGCGTGCGTTCCGCGGCGGCGACATGCTGGGAAATGCCCGACTGGGTGGAGTTTTCCCGCGCCGCGGCGCGGGTGAACGAGCCCTCCTCGCACACCGCAATGACCGCTTTGATTTGCCGGAGCGCAATTTCTGCCATTAAAAATCCTGATGGCTAACGCAACGATATATTAATTCGGCTGGAAGGGCCACGCTTGTTAGTACCCCTCGAGGTGCCCGATTCATCCGGAGGGACCATGAAGCTCGGCTTCTTCACGATGCCGATCCATCCGCTGAACAAGGACTGGCGGCAATCGCTGCGCGAAGACCGCGAAGCGTTCCTGCTTGCCGACAAGCTCGGCTATGTCGAGGGCTATGTCGGCGAACACGCCACGGACCGCGCCGAGAACATCACGTCCTGCACGGTATTCATCGCCAGCCTGATCGACGCCACCAAAACCATCAAGCTCGGCACCGGCACCATCAACATGCCGAACGCGCATCCGGTCACGACCGCGTCGCAGGTCGCCATGCTCGATCACATGCTCGACGGCCGGTTCATTTTTGGCATCAGCCCGGGCGGCCTGCTCTCCGACGCCGAGGTTTTCGGCAATCTCGACGCCGACCGCAACGCCATGTTCCTCGAAGCCATCAATGCGGTGCTGAAAATCTGGCAGAGCGAACCGCCCTACGGCATCGAAGGCAAATACTGGACGATCAAAGTCGAACAGCAGGCGATGCTGGATATCGGCCAGGGCTTCCTGGCCAAGCCGCTGCAAAAGCCGCATCCGCCCATCGTCGTCACCGCGGTAGCGCCGTTCTCCAAAGGCGTGACGGAAGCCGCAGCCCGCGGCTGGGATCCGATCTCGGCAAACTTCCTGATGCCGCAATGGGTCAAGAGCCACTGGCCGAAATACGTCGAAGGCTGCGAGCGCGCCGGCCGCAAGGCCGACCCGGCCAACTGGCGCGTCGCCAAAAGCATCTTTGTCGCCGACGACGACAGGACCGCGAAAGCCTATGTCACCGATCCCGGCAGCCCTTACCGCTACTACTACAGCCAGCTTTACACCAAGCTGAAGCGCGGCCGGCTCGAACTGTTCAAGACCCGGCGCGACCAGCCGGACAGCGAAATCACGCTCGACGGCATCTGCGACCAGCTCATTATCCACGGCTCGCCCGACAAGGTCGCCGACGAGCTGCTGAAATTTCGCGACCAGGTCGGCGATTTTGGTACGTTGCTTTACGCCGGCAAGGACTGGCGCGATCCGGAGCTGGGGAAACGTTCGATGACGCTGCTTGCCGAAAAAGTGCTGCCGAAAGTCAACGCTGCCACCAAGGCGAAGTGAGCGTGCCGGCTGGTCCTCTCGCCGTTCGTCCCCGCGAAAGCGGGGACCCAGGTTTTGGGGCTCATCTGGATTCCCGCTTGCGCGGGAATGAGCGGAACTAGGTGCATATGCCCCGCCCCCGCGTCTTCGTCACCCAGCCGATTGCCGAAACAGCCCTGGCACGCCTGCGGGCCGTCGCCGATGTCGAGGTCAATCCGGATGCAAGCCGTGTGCTCGACAAGGCCGCGCTGATCGAGGCGGTGAAGCGCTGCGATATTCTTATTGCGCTGCTGCACGACACCGTCGACGCCGAGGTGCTGGCGGCCAATCCGCAGCTCAAGGCAATATCGTCGATGAACATCACCCCGGATCGCATCGATCTCGCCGAGGCGACGCGGCGCGGCATCCCGGTGACCAGTATCCCCGCCATCGTCACCGACGCCACCGCCGACATCGGCTTTGGCCTGCTGCTCGCGGTGGCGCGCAATATCGTGCTCGGCGACCGCCTGTTCCGCAGCGGCGTCTATCCGGGCTCGCAGTCGAACCATCTCGCCGGCGCAGCCGTGCACGGCCGGACGCTGGGCCTGATTGGTTTCGGACGGATCGGGCAAGCCATGGCGCGACGCGCGCTCGGTTTCGATATGAAAATTCTCTACACCGACCCGGTCCGCCTGCCGCTGCAATCGGAACGCAACTTCGAAGCGCGCTATTGCAGCCTTGACGACCTTCTGCGCGAAGCCGATTTCGTCTCACTGCATCCGCAGCTCACCCCCGAGACCCGGCATCTCATGAGCGATCGTCAATTCGGGCTGATGAAGCCGACCGCGTTCGTCATCAACAATTCGCGCGGGGCGGTGATCGACGAGGCCGCTCTGATCCGGGCGCTCAAGGACGGGACGATCGCCGGCGCCGGACTCGACGTCTACGAGCACGAGCCGGACGTGGCGCCGGAACTGCTGGCGATGCCGAACGTGGTGTTGACCCCGCACCTCGGCAGCGCCGTGACGCCGCTGCGCGAAGGCATGGCGAATGTCGTCGTCGACAATACCATCGCGCTGATCGAGGGCCGGCGGCCGACCAGCTGCCTGAACCCGCAAGTCCTGAAAAAGCTGTTCTAGCGGGGGCTCGTGGTGGAAGGAGTATCCGCCCGCATTAACATTTTTTATTGCGACGCGTCTACATTACTGTCCGCACTCTTAGCGGCTATCTTCCGTTTGACGAGATCGCTCAAGCGGCCGCGATCGATCTTTCCCATTGCGTTTCGCGGCAAATTCTCGACCATAACGAATTTGGTCGGCCAGAACGCCCGCTCGATGCGGGCCTGGCAATAAGATTTCAACTCTTCTGCATCGATCTTGTCGAAGCTGACCAAGACTGCACAAATTTCGTTATTACCGAACGCGTTTGGTAAGGCCAAAACGGCGGCTTCGGTAACGCCCCGACATTGTGAGAGCACAAGCTCGATGGTCTCGGGACTGACTTTGTCTCCACCCAAGTTTAATACAGATTCCTGCCTTCCCGTTATAAAAAGCATGTTTTCGGAATTCAGCATCCCCAAATCGCCGGGATAGAACCATCCGTCGCGGAACGCCGATTCTGAGGCCTCAGGATTTCCAAAGTAACCGTCGACGGCGAACTCGCTTCGAATTCGCACGCGGCCTTCCTGGCCCGCCGGCAGAATCCCACCTGCCTCGTCGACAATCTGAATGGTGACACCGGGTGTTACGAACCCAACCGCTTGTGGCGCAACGTCGACTTCACGCGCATGGGCGCTTGCCGACATATTTGTCTCGGTAGACCCGTAGACAACAAAAACTTGTGAGCAGATGCGTGCACGGACACGATCTGACAACGCGCGTGATAGAACATCGCCGGTTGTAAGAACAACTTCTATATTACTTTGATATTCCGGAATGGTATCGAACCATCGCAGCATGTTCTCCAGGCCACCTGGCGAAGACGCTACGCACTGCACCTTATAGTCTTCGATCACCCTTAACGTGGATGCAAAATCGGGACCGGGAAAAACAGCAAGGCCGCCCCGCCACAGCGTGTAGAACAAAAATTGAATTCCGAGAGAGGAGGAGATCGGCATGTCGCTATAGATGCGGGAGCAATTTGCTGCCCGATCGCCGTAAACTATCACGCTCCGCCCGATACGATTTGTCAGGAGCTTGTGGGTCAGCGCGACCGCTTTCGGCGCCCTCGTTGTTCCTGAGGTTAGAACGAGGCGGCATATGTCGTCCTCATGGGTCTGCGGTAATAGGTGTGGTTCCAGCGGCTGTCCTTCGCCGTCCATCCATGAAAGATCGGCCAGCACGAACTTGCCGCCGGCAAAGGTTGAGTTTTCTACATCTGTGATAATCGCCTCGATCTTAAGGGACGGTAAGGACTGTCCGCTTCGTATTGAAAGCGTGATCAATCCCAGCCGCGCTGCAGCAATCATAACGACTGCATGAAAGATCACGTCCTCAATACTAATGGCAACGATGGCGCCTTTCGAAAGTCCATAAGCGTGGAGCTTACGGCTGATGTTGTGGACTGACACTTCGAGGCGCCGGTACGAGATACGCCCGATCCCGGGTCCCGGCGCGCAGAGTGCTGTCGCTGGAGGCTGGCGACGGCACTGAAACAGTATTGGGTCAACGATGTTCATGGTGAAATGCCGCTCATAAACTTTTACGGGTAGTCTTGATCAGCCCGGCTGCGACCTCGGGAAGGCGTGGCCTGTCGATCTTTCCCTGACCACTTCGCGGCAGCGCATCGGTCTGAATAATCTGGACGGGGACCCATGCGGGGGAGAGTCTTTGGGCGCAAAATTCACGCAGCGCCACATCGTCGATGGCCGCCCCTGCGACGATCAGGGCAACGAGCCTGCTAATGCCGAGGTCGTCATTGACCAGAAGAACGGCCGCCTCACGGATATTCGGAAACTCGCCGATTGTGCTCTCCACCCGCTCTGGACTCACGGTGTCACCGCCGACATTCAGCGCAGTTTTTTCTCGCCCGGTGATGACCAGAATTCCTTCAGGCGTAATGTGACCGATGTCTCCGGAATAAAAATAACCATCGCGAAAGAATTTCGCGGTCAATTCCTCATCGCGAAAATAGCCGCTGGCCATGTTGTCGGAGCGAATTCGCAGCACGCCGTCTTGCAGAGGCGGCAGCGATTTCCCCGACTTATCGATCGCTTCAACCGTGACGCCGGGCTGTATGAAGCCAACAGCTCCGGCCTGCCGTTCAAGAACGCTTGCCGGACCGAATGCCACCGTTGTGGTCTCGGTGGAGCCGTAAGAGGAATACAAATTTTGGCACAAGCGGGTGCGGGCGCGTTGCGAAAGCTGCCGCGACAAAAGCCCTCCCTGGCAAATGATATGGTCGAAGGACACTTCAAAGTCGGGATCCGCCTCGAAAAATCTCAGATATTCACCGAGGCTATAGGGCGACGTAGCCATCCCCTGCACCTTATGAAGGCTGATGGCTTGCAATATGTCTGCTGGTTCGGGACCAAGGAAAAATATTGTTCCGCCCCGGCTCAACAGCGCCAGGGCGTAACGAAATCCGGGAGATGTTCCGAAGCCGAGGTCGCAATACAGCCGGGAACAATGCGCGAAGCGTGGCCCCTTCGAATAGGTGTAGTGGGCGATGCGCGCCGCCAGCAGCTGGTGCGAGAAAGCAATACCCTTGGGTTCGCCTGTCGAACCCGAAGTCAAAATGATGCGGCAAATCTCCTGATCGCCGCCCTTGACGGAAGCGGGCTTGGCAGCTCCATCGCCCTGCAGCCATGAGTGATCGACGGCGACGACCGTCGAATCGGTAATAACCCTGTTTGGTGTGTCTGTAAGAACAAGATCGGGTTTTGTTGCCGCAGTTATATTGTTACCGCGCATCGACATCGTCGTTGCGCCCATGTGCATGAGCCCGAGCGTGCACGCAACATGCAGAACTGTATCGGTCAGACCTAGCGCAACAATATTCCCCGGCGCTATTCCGGATTTCAGCGCCGTTCGCGCCACATTGTGAATGAAGGTCTCCAGGGATTTATAGGTTACGGATTCAATTCTCGCCCCGGGAACGCATATGGCCGTCGCCAAAGGGTTCAGTTTGCACTGAAAGAGGATCGGTTCGACAATGTTCATTTTAACTTGCTAACTCACGCTTGGTGCTGCGCACAACGGTTTCGTTTATCGAGCCTGACTTGGACCGCGCGAGTGGGCACCCTTGCGGCAAATGCCTGTGCGGAGGCTGCCAGATGAGCGCGGTCGGGGCCAAGCATGCAAGTTGCTGCCTGTGATCTCACCGCACATTGTGATCCGAGGAACGTACAACCAATTACCATCGGCGGCTCGATTTAGTAATGCCGATAACAATATGTTTTAACTTGGAAATTTGCGCCTGTTCGGGGAATTTTCGCCTGTTGCGCAAATATCGCACCGCTCGAGAATATCGCGCCGATGACCATGGATAACTCAAGTCTTCATTGAGTCTGCAACATGCCGATTCTATGTTCTGCGCACGGATGCACGACATCCATGGAATCATCAGTAAAGGGGGCTAAAATGGCTCATAAGGGATACTTGCTTGCTACGGTCGGCACGGTCGCAACCGCTGCTGCCGGTGGCAGCGTTCAGGCAGCCGATATGTCGATGCCGACAAAGGCAATGGCGCTGCCGCCCCCCGCGGTTTCGTGGGCAGGCTGGTACATCGGCGTCAATGCCGGTGCCGCATGGCAGCAAATGACCGGCGGGTATGGACCTAACGGTGTTGCTGACGAAGTTGAATCGCCTGGAAGCATAAGCGGGTCAACTTTCATCGGCGGCGGTCAGGTCGGCTATAACTGGCAAGATGGGAACTTCGTTTACGGCCTTGAAGGTGATTTCAGTGGCCTGTCGAAGGGCAACATCAATGGCGGTTCGGGTTTCGAAGCTAATAAGGGCCCGACTATGCGCACCAGCATGGATTGGCTTAGCACAGTTCGTGGCCGCGCCGGTTTGGCTGTCGGTAACACCATGGTTTACATGACCGGCGGTCTGGCCATCGGGCGAGTGCATGACGGTTTTGCGGCCAACGGTTTCAGCTCCGACTCCGTTGCCTTCAAGAACACCACCAAGACGAAGGTCGGCTGGACGGTAGGCGGCGGCGTAGAGCACATGCTTACGCAGAATTGGACCGTCGGCCTTGAGGCGCTGTTCGTCGATCTCGGAAGTAACACTGCCAACTTCAATTTTGACGGCACCAACAAGGTTGCCAAATTCTCCAATCAAGCGGTTATCGGTCGCCTGAAACTGAACTATAAGTGGTAGGATCAATCACGCTTCTGGAACTTTTGTCCATGCAGGCCCCGGAACTCTGTTCCGGGGCCTTTGCATTTGAGTGCATGGTTTGACCAAGCGATAACAATTCAGTCGAATTGATGCGTAGGGACGGCTCGTGTGACGCGAAACCGAACTTTTTCGCGATGCACGCTCGCCGCCTGCAATTTGATCGAATGTCTGCCTATGGCCGAAATAGCCGCGGTTTCGATCCGCGGATCTGCAGGTTGCTTCGAGTGGTGAGCCGACATGAATATTGTCGATATGATCTTCTATTGGAGCAGGACCGACCCCCATCGGCCAGCCTTGATCCAGCCGGAACTGGTGACAACTTACGAAGCCTTGGCAGATGCCATCGAGTTGATTTCCGAACGCATCGAGCGCTTTGGTCTCGATCGGTCAGAGCCCGTAGCGGTCTCGCTCGCCAATCCATCCTTCTTCATTGCTGCCGTTTTCGCACTGCTGGGTAGCGGCTATAGCGCCGCCCTCGTTTCATCCGACCGTTTTTCCCTGCTGCGTCCCCTGGGCATCCGGAACCTCATTTCCGACACCCAAGGGCTGATGCTGTCCGGCGGGCGAAATATGCGTTTCGATATGTCATGGCTGCCAAACTCAAGTGGGCCGCGGACTCGGCGGGCATACGGTACGTCTAAAGCGGAGGCTAACCTGATCTTCTTTACCTCCGGTACGACCGGATTGCCCAAGAAGATCACTCAATCGGCAGCCGCCACCGACCAAATGCTCAAATACCCGGTCACCTGTGCCTCCGGTCATGGCCAAAAAATCGTGATCATGCCCGGCCTGAACAGCACCCTCGGTTTTAACCGTCTGTGCGAGGTGCTCGACGTCGGCAAGACGGCTTGCTTTGCAATGGACAGCGAGGCGACCCTGTCGCTCATCGCGGTGCTTGGCGCAGATGTTCTCGTTGCATCGCCGGCGCAGGCTTTATCCGTTGTGCGGGTGAGGAATGCCAACCCGGCATATCGGGTGAATTCGCTGAAAACCATCTTCGTTGGCGGCGGCAAGATGGAGCCGGAAAGTGTTGCTGCCATACGGTCAAGCTTGTGCCGAGACGTCATAAATCAATATGGCTCGACGGAAGCCGGTGTGGTCGGATTAACGCCATTCGATGTGTCAGGGGGCAGCGCAAGCTTAATCCCGCTGCCTTGGGCCGAGGTCCAGGTCGTGGATGTCGATGGCAATCGGCTGCCGGCCGGCGAAGAGGGGATGATCCGGTACCGTACCCCGCAGCTGCAAGCAAACCTGAAGCTGAATAGCGCAGATATTCTGGGTGTCCTAGACGGCTGGTTTTACCCAGGCGATTTAGGCGCTCTCACGGCTGATGGCATGCTTTGCCTCCGCGGCCGGACGTCCGACGTCATCAATCGTGGCGGCGTCAAAGTTTCTGGAACGCGCATTGAAGAGGTTTTGAAGTCCTTGCCGGGGATTACTGATGCCGCGGCGTGCGGCATTGTAGGGCCGTCCGGTCTCGAGGAAATCTGGATCGCAATTCTCGTGGATGGCCCGACCGATTTTGCGCAGATCAAAGCCTCCCTGCGCAACCACACCGATATCGGAGTCGCGCCCGACGAGCTGTTCGTTTTTGACGAATTTCCGCGCGCCGAATTGGGCAAAGTACAGAAGTATCGTCTCAAGGAACTGATGCTTGATCGGAAAAGGATCGGATAGAACGTGCACATCGTCGATATGGTCTATTATTGGGCACGCACCATGCCGCTGCGTCCCGCGATTATCGAGCCTGAAGGTATCGTCACCTATGGTGGGCTGGCACAGTCCGTTGAGAATGCCGCGAAATATTTCGCCGGCGATATCGTAGACCGATCCAGGCCAGTAGCAGTTTCGTTGAGTGGCGGCGCCAAGACCGCTGTTGCCGTTCTTGGGCTCCTCCGTGGCGGATACGATGTTGTCCTGTCATATACGGCGGTATTGAAGTATCTCGAATCCGAAGGCGTAAATACGCTGGTTTGCGAGCGCGACGGGATGAAGCTTGATTCCGGCGCTCACGTTTTGTTCGATGACCGCTGGATCGCTCACGGCATTCGTGGCGGAAAGCTCGATAAACCGCTGCCTCGAGCAGGGGCGAAGGACGGAAAGATTCTCTGCTTTACGTCAGGAACAACCGGACGGCCCAAGATCATTGTATGCCCGGAACGTAGTTGGCAGGAACGGCTGGCGTTCCCCCTCAATTCAGCTTTCTCGAATTACGAACGGATTCTCATAGTCCCCGGCATTGCCAACTCCTGGGGCTTTAGCAGGGCTTATGAGGCCTTGTACCAGGGCCGCACAATATGCCTCGCGCCGATCCCGCAAACGATGCTCAGGATGATAAACTCCCACGACATCGATACCATACTGGCTTCGCCATCGCAGGCGTTGGAGCTGGTCAGTCTTCAAGAAAAATCCCGTGCTTTTTCTCTTCCGTCCCTCCAAGCGGTGCATCTCGGCGCCGCTCCCATAAATCGCGACGGTATTCAGCGGATCAGAAACAGCCTCTGCCGAAACATCGTGATGATTTACGGGTCAACGGAGGCGGGCGTGGCTGCGGTGGCGCCGTTTGACATGATTGCCGACGTTCCGGGCGCTGTGGGCTTCATTGTACCCGGCGTGAACGTCGAAATCGTCGACACCATGGATCGGGTGCTGCCGATGGGGGAAGAGGGTTTTGTTCGAATCCATTCTCTGGTTTTGACAGAAAACCAGGCCACCAACGATCCTCACAACCGTTGGTTCTATCCCGGAGATGTTGGCCGGCTTACGGAAACCGGCATGCTGTGCATTGCCGGAAGGATCGGCGACGTTCTCAACCGAGGCGGCAATAAACTCTCCGTTACGGACTTCGAAGATTTTCTACGATCCTGTCATGGCATCAAGGATGCGGGCGTATGCAAAGTCGTGGGACAGTCCGGTTTCGAGGAAGGTTGGGTAGCAATCGTTATCGAACCTGATCTCGACACCGAAGCATTCAGACACATGATCGATTTAAACAAGGAGTTTGGCCCGAATGCCGACAAGATTTTCGTCGTCGAAAGCATTCCCCGCGGTCAGTTGGGAAAAATCAAACGCGATGAACTGAAAAAAATATTGCTGAATATTACCGAGGCCGAGAACACGCCGGCTCCACAGCCATAGTCCGCTTTTGATGCTGTGGACGGCTCCTCCACTTGGCACGCGGGTCGCGGGAACTCCATGCGCTTGGCCACACTATTCGGTTGGTGCCGCCGGCGTACGTGAAGCCGTATGTAAAGCGGCATAAGAACGACGCCACCGATGCCGAAGCGATCTGTGAGGCGGTCACTAGGCCGAACATGCGGTTCGTCGCGACCAAAACGCCTGAGCAACAGAGCTGCCTGACGCTGCACCGTACCCGTCACCTGTTCATCCGCCAGCAGACCTCGGTAATCAATGTCATCCGCGCTCACCTTGCGGAGTTCGGGATCGTTGCACCGGTCGGGCGCCATGGTGTCGAGCAGTTGCTTGGGGTCGTCGCCGATGCAAGCGACAAGCGGTTGCCTGAGGTAGCCCGCGCCTGCGTCACCGCTCTCGACGCCCAATTGCAGACGCTGAAGACGCAGATCCTTCAGTTCGATCGTATGATCATGGCCTGGCACCGATCCAGTGAAGCAAGCCGGCGGCTCGATGATATACCGGGCGTGGGTCCGGCATTGGCAACCGCTCTGGTTGCCAGCGTCGCTGATCGAGGGCCGGCGGCCGACCAGCTGCATGAACCCGCAAGTCCTCAAAAGGCTGTTCTAGCCGGGGCGTGTCCTAAAGTGGACACTGAGCCTACGATGACACCGGGTAGTATCTCGGTGTATAAGTACGGGCACTTATTCAGTGGGAGCAGACGATGGCTACAGGTACTGTGAAGTGGTTCAATTCTCAGAAAGGCTACGGCTTCATTCAGCCGCAGGCTGGCGGTAAAGATGTTTTCGTTCACATCTCGGCGGTTGAGCGAGCTGGCCTCAGCGGTCTCAACGAAGGACAAGTCGTCGAGTACGAGGAAGTCGCGAACAAGGGCAAAACGTCAGCAGAAAATCTCAAAGTTCATCGCTGAGTTTGGCTGGGCACACGCCAGCCAATTACTGTGGCTTCAATGCTTTTGCCGGCGTCGAGGCTTTGCCAGGCGCCGTCACGCCATCGGCACGGGAACGGTATGACATAAGTACCGACGTGATCCTCACAGAGCAGTTCGAGCGGCTGATCAGTCGGCGGGGTACCGTCATGACTGAATTCGTCAATTCGTTCTTGCCGTGTTGCCATGTGTTGCCTCGCCTCGACTGCCAGCGGTGTCTACCGATCACGGCCGGTGGACCGCTGGCCGCCGCTCACTGCTGCTATTCTGTACTGTTATTTCGCCTGCCAACTTGAAACGATCAAGGCGCCAGCGTCCGCGCGACACGGAAGCCAAGGTTGGTCTCGAGCACGATTTTGTGCGCGTTGGCCACCCTCGTTAGCGATTGGGCCTGTCCGCAACACAGGCGTGACATAGCTTAGCTCGCCAGCGGCGTCGGGTCGTTGGCCGGCGGATCGATCTGGAACGTGCCCGCAGTGATGCAGGTCATCGAAAAACTGCCTGTGGTCCCGACCAGCGCCACCATACTTTCCAGCCCCATGGTCTTTTCTGCCGCGGCATAGGTGGCGTCGCTCAGACCCTTGTTCGCCAGTATCTCGCTCGCCACGACGTAACACGCCTTCTCGCGCGCATCCGGCAGGTTCGGGGTTTTCCGCGCATTGATCGCATCGATCACCGATTGTTCGAGACCGACCTTCAGCGACGCCGCGACCTGCGCATGCCACGGATAGCGGGCGTTCCAGAAGCGAGCGACGGTGATGTTCACGATCTGCTGCTCGCGCCGCGACAGCGGACCAGAGCCCATCGTCGCGCGCAGGTTCTGCGCCGCCTCGAACAATTTCGGCAGCCGGATATAGGCATAGTACGGCCCGCCGACCGGCCCGCCGGCCTGCTTGGCGGCGTCATAGACGCGCGCCTGGTCCGCGTTCATGTCCTTGCGATCGAGAAGCGGTATCCGTGCCATGGTCTCTCCCTTATCGTCGTTTGTTGCTGTGATGATTGAGCCTGAGAATTCAGGCGTTGTAGTTGACGCAGATCGAGCGGATCGAATGATTGGTGCTGAAACCGGTCTGCGGGATGCTGACCATCAATCCACCCCAGGACAGGTTCTTGTAGGACAGTTTCCACCAGCCGCGATAGAGCCGGAAGTTCTGCGGCTCGCCCATCAGCTGCGTCACCGCGGTTTCCGGCTGGCCGGGGGCTCAGGCCCTGAACTGTCGCGTAGTCGGGGCTGACGGCGCAGATTTGCGGGACGGAGGAGCTGCCGTTTTTGACCGTGACCGAAAGCTCGTCCTGCCAGTGATAGACCGTGACCACAGGGCCGCTGTTCTTTTGTGTCGGCTCGTCGAGGACTCGCACCACGTCCACAGCGGTCATGCGCAGCGAGACCGGACCGACGCGGCGCCAAGGAATGATCAGGTGTTCGTTGTCGGCCCGCACCTGCACCGGCAGCAACAGCGGTGCAGCGACAAGGAACAGCAAGGCACAACAGGCGGGCTTTGAAACCGAAGATCGGAACATGCGGGGCGCTCAAATCCTGTGCCGTCGCAGCCTATCCTACATTCGCACGGATGGGAGGCGAATGTTTGGCCTGGGCCACTAGCTGCTCTCGCGTTCCCACACGACGATGACGCGCACCGACGCATCGCGGATGTTGGGATGCGGCATCGGCGGGCTTTCGATGTAGAGCCGGCTATCGTCGAAGCGAATATTGCGCACCTGCTCGCCGCCGACCCAGCCTTCGTTCCAGGCCGCCTCGACCCGGGTGATGACCTGACCGTTCTCGACGCGGTAGCGGCCGGTATAGGCGATCATGCTGGTCAGCGCCTGCGCCCGCTCCGCATCGGTCTTCGGCACCGTGCGGCCCTCACCGGTCATCAGCGCCAGCCAGCGGCCGTGCGGCGTCGCGATCTGGATGCCTTTCGGGTGTTCGCCGTAGATCGGCGTACGCGCCTTGCTCGCCACGTCTTCGTAGTTGACCGACACAAGTTTCCAGGTGCCGACGATCTGCCGCCGCAGTTCCGCGTCGTCCATCGGCATCACTCCGCGGTCCAGCCGCCGTCGAGCTTGAGCGCCGAACCGGTCATCAGCGAAGACGCATCCGAAGCGAGAAACACGATCGCGCCGGTCAGGTCTTCGAGCTGGCCGAGGCGGCCGAGCTTTATCTTCGACAGCACTTCGTCGCGAAAGGCCTTGTTCTCGAAGAACGGTCTGGTCATCGGCGTTTCCAGGAATGTCGGGCCGAGGCTGTTGACCCGGATGTTATGCGGCGCGAGTTCGATCGCCATGGCCTTGGTGAAACCCTCCATCGCATGCTTCGACGCGCAATAGACCGTGCGGCGCGCCGCGCCGACGTGGCCCATCTGCGACGACATATTGATGATCGAGCCGGAAAGCTTCGCTTCGATCAGCCGCCGCGCCACCGCCTGCGCCATGAAATATGCGGCGCGGACGTTGAGGGAAAAGATCGCGTCGAAGTCCTCGACCTTCACCTCGGTCAGCGGCGCCGGCCGGTTCATGCCGGCATTGTTGACCAGAATCTGGAACAGTTCGGCGGCGGCGACAGCCTTTCGCACCGCCTCGATGTCAGTGACGTCGAGCACCAGTGCGTCGGCGCGGTCGCCGCGCTTGCGGATCGCATCGGCGGCTTCCTCGATTTCGGCTTTGGTGCGCGCCGCGAGCGTGACGTGCGCCCCGGCCTCGGCCAGTGCCGAAGCGGCCGCAAGCCCGATGCCGCGTCCGCCGCCGGTGACGAGCGCACGCTTGCCGTCGAGGCGGAACGACGCAAGCCTGGTCAGTTCAGCCTGCGCCATCGCCGTCACACCGCGGCCTTTCCTCTGGCGTAACGCGCCAGCCGCTCCGCCAGGGTTCCAGTGTGCAGTTCGAACAGGTGATTGTCGTCGTCGTAAAAGTAGATCGAGCGTCCCTCGCCCGCCACGCGCGCCCGCGGCGGCAGGATTTCAAGGCCGAGCGCCTTGATCCGCGCCTCATAGGCGGCGAAGTCGGAGTCGTCGATCTTGAAGGCGACGTGGTTGTAGCTTCGCGCCGGCAGCGCCTCGCCTTCCATCACAGCGATCCACAACGCGCCGACCTGGAAGAATTTCTCTCGCGACACCGAGAATGTCTCGTCGCCGCTGGCGTAGACCTCCCGAGCGCCGAGCACGCCGGTCAGGATCGCCGTCATGCGATCGAGGTCGCGGACGACAAAGGTCATATGCGAGAGGCCCAGAATCGTCCCGCTGCTCACTCCGCCGCCTCCGCATAGGGCACGTTGCGGCCGCCGTAGCGGCGGACCCGGACATTGGCCTGCTCGGCGTGGGCGACAAAGCCTTCCAGCATGCACAGCCGCGAACAGACTTCGCCGATCTGGGCGCTGGCCTGATCGGTCATCACCTTCTGATAGGTGCAGGTTTTCAGGAACTTGCCGACCCACAATCCGCCGGTATAGCGCGCCGCCTTCTTGGTCGGCAGCGTGTGATTGGTGCCGATTACCTTGTCGCCGTAGGCGACGTTGGTGCGCGGACCGAGGAACAGCGAACCGTAGTTCTTCATGTTCTTGAGGAAATAATCCGGATCGCGCGTCATCACCTGCACGTGCTCGGAAGCGATGCGGTCCGCCTCGCGCGCCATCTCGGCCTCGTCGTCGCAGACGATGATTTCGCCGAGATCGGCCCAGGCCTTTCCCGCCGTTTCCGCCGTCGGCAGGATGGCGAGCAGCCGCTCGATCTCCCGCATCGTATCGCGCGCCAGCTTTTCCGAATTGGTGATCAGGATCGCCGGCGACGTCGGCCCGTGCTCGGCCTGGCCGAGCAGATCGGTCGCGCACATCTCGCCGTCGACGCTATCGTCGGCGATCACCAGCGTTTCGGTCGGGCCTGCCAAGAGATCGATGCCGACGCGGCCGAACAGCTGCCGCTTGGCCTCGGCGACATAGGCATTGCCCGGCCCGACGATCATGTCGACCGCGGCGATGGTTTCGGTGCCGAGCGCCATGGCGGCCACCGCCTGCACGCCGCCGAGCACGAAAATCTCGTCGGCGCCGCCGAAATGCATGGCCGCGACGATCGCCGGATGCGGTCCGCCCTTGAACGGCGGCGCGCAGGCGACGATGTGCTTCACCCCGGCAACCCGCGCGGTGACGATCGACATATGCGCCGACGCCACCATCGGATAGCGGCCGCCCGGCACGTAGCAGCCGATCGAATTCACCGGGATATGGGTGTGGCCGAGCACGACGCCGGGCAGCGTCTCGACCTCGAGATCGCGCATCGTCTCCTTCTGCTTCTGCGCGAAATTGCGCACCTGCGCCTGGGCGAATTTGATGTCGTCGAGGTCGCGCTTGCGCACCTGGCCGATGGCCCGCTCGATCTCCTGCGCCGTCAGCTTGAACGAAGCCGGCGACCAGTTGTCGAATTTCTGCGACAGTTCGCGGACCGCGATGTCCTTTCGCGCCTCGATATCGGCGAGAATGCTCTCGACGGTCTCGCGTACTTTGGCGTCGGCCGCCTTGATCGCGCTCGCGTCCATTCCGCGCTTGAGATAGCCGGCCATGGGTTACTCCTCTTCGCCCTCCCCTGCAGGGGGAGGGCCGGCGCAAAGCGCCAGGGTGGGGATTTGCAGCGTCGCACGGCCCCACCCGGCTTCGCTATGCTCGCCACCCTCCCCCTGCAGGGGAGGGTTTATTTAATCGCCTGCGGATTGATCGGCGAGCCGGTGCCGCCGCTGATGATCAGCGGCGGACCGCAGAAGAAGAACTCGTAGACGCCGTCTTCGTCGCAATCCTCGGCGAGCTCCTTGAGGTAGAAGATTTCGCCCATGCAAAGTCCCATCGCCGGTATCACGACCCAGTGCCACGGCTGGTTGGCATCGGTGGTTTCGTTCGGCCGCACTTCGACGCCCCAGGTGTCGGTGCAGATCGCAGCGATTTCCTTCTCCTGGCACCAGTAGCAGTTCTCGAATTTCACGCCGGGCGCATCGCCGCCGGCGTAGCCGCCCCACTGCTTCTCGGTGAGACAGCGCTCCATCTGCCCGGTGCGGATCAGCACGAAGTCGCCGCGGCCGATCGAGACGTTCTGGTCCTTGGCGCACTTGTCGAGTTCGTCGTTGGAGATGCTTTCGCCGTCGGCCATCCATTTCACGCCGCGAAAGCGCGCGATGTCGAGCAGCACGCCGCGTCCGACCATCTTGTTTTTTGAATGTTCGATGCCGAGCACATTGAGGCCCTTGGCGTCGATCAGCTTGGCGTCATGGCCGTTATAGGCCTTGTCCTCGTAGAACACGTGGCCGAGCGCGTCCCAATGGGTGGCGCCCTGCACGCATAGCATCAGCGTATCGTCGGCGTAACGGATCTTGTTCCAGTCCTGCCGCCCGGCGATGGCGTCGGTGCCGGTCGCCAGCATCTGGTGGATCGGGTTGAAGCGGCCGCCGAACAAGCCGTTCTGCGGTCCGTTGCCATCGAGCGGAATGCCGAGCGCGAAAACCTTGCCGGTGCGGATCAGGCTTGCCGCCGCGACGACGTCCTGCGGCTTGACGTGATTGAGCGTGCCGATGTGGTCGTCCTTGCCCCAGCGGCCCCAGTTCCTGAGCTTCTCCGTCGCTTCGGCGATCGCTTTCCTGCCGGCCTTGATGTCCATGAGCGCGTAACCCCTACCCCTGTTGTGCGAACGCATCCGCCGTGGCGGCCGGAGCGCCGCCCGCGGTTATGGAAACAGTTTGGCCCGTAAGCTTAAGGGGTTGCAAGGTGGCGGCGGTCACGCCGCGGACGGTATGCCCCGGGCTGCCGGCGCCGGCGCATCGTCCCGCGCATCGGCGGCAACCACGCGATTGCGGCCGGCGATTTTGGCCTGATAGAGCGCCTGGTCCGCCATCTCGATCAGCACGGTCGCTCCGGGCATGGAGGCTGGCGGCAGCGCGCCGGCGCGCGAAAGCCGGGCGGCCAGTTCCGGCAGGTCACTGATGCTCGCCGCCCCGATGCTGACCGTGACGCACGATGCGGCCTCGGACTTCTCATGAAGGATGTTCTGTTCGCGCACGGCGTTGCAGACCACTTCGCCGAGCTTGCGCGCATCCGCGAGCGTGACGTGCGGCAGCAGGATCGCGAACTCTTCGCCGCCGTAACGCGCCGCCAGTTCACCGGCGCGCCGCGTCTTGCCGGCCAGCACCTGGCCCACGGCGCGCAGGCACTGATCGCCTGCGACGTGTCCATAGCTATCGTTGAAGCGCTTGAAGAAATCGACGTCGATCATCAGCAACGACAGCGTCATGCCGTGCCGCATCATGCGGCGCCATTCCTGGCCGATTGCGTCGTCAAAGGCGCGCCGGTTGGCAAGACCGGTCAATTGGTCGCTCGTGCTCAACCGATGCAGCTCCGCGGCTCTGGCGCGATCGCCTTCGCGCAACAGGTGAAGCTGATGATAGAGCTTGCCGTTCTGGTGCAGCATCACCATCAGCACGAAGCTCGCCGCCAGCAAGCCGTAAATCCGACCGGCATAAAACCCGAGATCGTAACGTCCGCCGTTCAGCATGGCGCTCAGCGCGATATCGAACAGCCACGCGCTCATCACCACCATCAGCCACATATCCAGCGCAGAATAGGGCCGGCGGCGCGACAGCATCACGGTCGCCGCGAGATTCAACAGCCATACCGTCGCAATCACGACGATCATCGCGGGCGTGTAATGATTTTGCAGCAACAATTGAGGCAGCGCGTCCCTGCCTCATGTCGCCAGAAGCGTGAACGCGAAAGCCGCGACGGCGACGGCCACCGCCGTCATTGCTATCGCCGGGTCGCCGCCATCCGGATACCGCTTCAGCCAGGGGCTGGCGTAGCCGATGACGAACAGCGGAAAGCCGCCGTGCCAGAAAACATAGAGCCACGCCGTGGTCTGCGGGCCCGCATACAGCAGCCCGTCTGGCACAAACAGACCCGGAAATGACAGCATGTGGGCGGCCGCCATCAACGCCGTGAAGAGATAGCCGGCGGCAAGGATATCCAGCGCCTTCGAATGCAGGACGCGCGACTGCCCGAGCAAAAAGATCGCGGTGATAAGGTCGTTGAGAACCAGCGCCGATTGATAGATCGAGATAAACGCCGGCAGCGGCCCGAGCGGCAGTTTTGCAAACGGCGCGAGTGCCAGAAACAGGCAAGTCGACACCACGACGACCGCGCAGGCGACCCGCCGCTCGCTGTCTCCAGCCGGCTGACTCGAGAGAAATACCGGCCCTTCCCCGGTCACAGCATCTGTCATTAAATCCTCTCCCGATCGGCGGTGATCCGGTTAGGACGATGAGGTTAAGACGATGACTTGGTCTGGTTGCCGCAAACTCCACAAATCCGCGGAACGGCAACGGCCATCGCTTGCCTCCGGTTGCAAGCGCCACGAGGGATTCCCCGATCGCATCGTTGACGACTGCTGGCGCGGAACGAACAGCAATTGATGAAGATTTGATCCATTGCCGCCCCGCAACTACAGTGCGGCGGAGCGTCCAGCCGGAGTCCGTCATGAAGCTTTTAAGTTTTGCCGCCGACGGCAAGGAGTATTTCGGCGCGGTGAACGGTGACGGCATCGTCACCCTCAACGACAAGATCGGCCAGCCGAACCTGCGTGCCGCGCTTGCCGCCGACGCCATGGCTGCGATGCAAAAAGCCGCGAAGGACTCCAATCCCGATCGCAAGCTTGCCGGCGTCAAATTCCTGCCGGTCATTCCCAATCCGAACAAGATTCTTTGCGCCGGCGTGAATTATCGCTCCCATGCCGCCGAGGTCGGGCGCGAACTGCCCAAGCAGCCGAGCATGTTCGTGCGCTTCACCGACACGCTATTGGGCCATGACGGCGAAATGATCCGGCCCACCGTGTCCGACAATTTTGATTTCGAGGGTGAACTGACGCTGATCATCGGCAAGGGCGGCCGTCATATCAAGGCCGAACAGGCGCTCGACCACGTGGCCGGCTATACCTGCTTCGTCGACGGCAGCGTCCGCGACTATCAGAAATTCTCCGTGACTTCCGGCAAGAACTTTCCGGGCACCGGGCCGCTCGGACCCTGGCTCGTCACCACCGACGAGATTCCCGATCCGGGCCAACTCACGCTGACCACGCGGCTCAACGGCGCGCAGGTGCAACACGCGCCGACCAGCCAGCTGATCTATTCGATCCCGCAGATCATCGCGTTCTGCTCGGACTTCACCACGCTGACGCCCGGCGACGTGATCGCCACCGGAACGCCCGAAGGCGTTGGCCATGGCCGCAAGCCGCCGCTGTGGATGAAAGCCGGCGATACGCTCGAAGTCGAAATCACCGGCATCGGCACCTTGCGCACGCGGATCGTCGACGAGCGCGCCTGACTAACGGCTTGACTGACGCCTCCAACGGCCACCGGCAACAATCGCGCCGGCCGCGCCGATTAGGAGCAGCGCGGAGATCAGCAGCGCGGCGCGCGTGCCGAACAGGAAGGCATCGCCCTGCCCGCCGATCAGCGACCCGAACAAGGCAACGCCGAGCACGCTGCCGGTCTGCCGCGTGGAATTGAGCACGCCCGCCGCAATACCGGAACGCGATTTCTCCACGCTGCCGAGCAACGTCGCCGTCATCGGCGGCACCAGCAAGCCCAGTCCGCCGCCCATCGCCACCAGCGGAACGCAGATCGTCCAGTAGCTGGTTCCTGGTTCGATACCGAGCAAGGCGAGACAGCCCGCCGCGGCGATCAGCGCGCCGATGGCGATGGTGATCGGCGCACCGATCCGCTCCGCTATCCGCGGCGCCAGAAGGTTTACCGGCAGCACCGCTCCCATCATCGGCACGAAAGCCAGGCCGGTCGCGAATGGCGTCCAGTGATTGATTTGCTGGAAGTACAGGCTGAATACAAAGATCAGGCCGTAGAACGCGATATTGACCAGAAGGCCGACCAGCGACGTCAGTGCGAACATGCGATGCGCGAACAGCGACAGCGGCAACATTGGATGCATGGTGTGCCGCTCCTGCAACAGGAACAGCGCGCCGAAAACGATAAAGGCTGCGAAGCCGCCGAGGACAAACGGATTGGCCCAGCCGACGCGTCCGCCCTCGATGATTGCTGCGGCGAGAACGCCAAGCATGGCGATCGCCGCCGTCTGGCCTGGAAGATCGAGGTCATGCGAGTTCCGTGTCGTATCGGTCGCGTAGCGCCACGCCAGCCAGAGGCCGCCGAGGCCGATCGGCAGGTTGACCAGAAAGATGCTGCGCCATCCGACCAGCGCGATCAGCACGCCGCCGAGGAACGGCCCCGCCGTCAGCGCCAGGCTGGCGCCGGCAGCCCAGATGCCGACCGCGCGGCCGCGTTCGGTCTGGTCGGGATAAGCGTGATTGAGCAGCGCCAGCGAATTCGGCACGAGGATCGCGGCGGCAACGCCCTGCACAGCGCGCGCGGCAATCAGGATGCCGGAGGTCGGCGCCAGGGCGCAGGCCAGCGACGCCAGCGTGAACAGGCTGAAGCCCGCCGTGAAGATGCGCTTGGCGCCAAGGCGGTCGCCCAGCGCGCCTGCGGTCAGGATCAGCGCGGCGAACGCGATGGTGTAGGTGCTCACCACCCATTGCAGTTCCGCCACGCCGCCGCCGAGCGACGAACCGATGCTGCTGAGCGCCGTGTTGACGATGGTGACGTCGAGCTGGACGACGCCATAGCCGAGACTCATCGCCGCGAGCGTGAGCTGCTTGGCGAAGTCTTGGATTGGCAAGTCTTGAACCGGCAAGTTTTGAACCGGCACGTCCGGACTGTCCGGCTTTTTTCATCGTGCGAGCTGCCGGCGTAACGCCGAGAAAATTTTGGAGTGTTGGCGAAAAGTTCCGCATGGCTGCAAACAAGCCTCTGTCATTTTTGGAAACCTCGATATGGGGAGGACGTGCGGCAGGCCTACCCGTTTCCTGCACCGCAAAGCTACGGTGCAGGCCGAAGTTCCGGCGGAACCAAATCGCGATGAGGTGACGGCGTTTGCCGTCAGGCCGACGGTGTCAGCCCGAACAGCTTCTCGGCGTTGCGGAAGCAGATTTTCTCGCGCTCGACATTCGACAGCGGAATCGAATTGAGCACCTTGATGGTGTCGCGGATGTAGCCCGGACCCTTTTCCTTGTCGAACGGGCAATCGGATGCGAACACCACGTGGTCGGCGCCGAAGAATTCGAGGCCGCACACCGTTGCCGCCCGCGCGCCTTCGACCGCGGTGTCGCCGTAGAAATCCTTGAAATAGTCGTACGGGCGCTTCTTCAACGATTTGCGCAAGCTCTCGTAGTCTTCATCCGAGGTCCGTGCCCCCATCTGATCGAATGAATGCGCCACGCGCCCTTCAAGATAGGGAATGACGCCGCCGAGATGGTGCGCGATCACCTTCAGATCGGGATAACGGTCCATGATCTTGGAGAACACCAGACGCGACAGCGTCACGCCGGTCTCGTAGGGCCAGCCGAGCACGCTGCAAATTTCGTATTTCGACACTTTCTCCGTCGGATAATCCGGCATGTCCCGGGTGCGCGACGGGTGCAGCAGGATCGGCTTTCCCGACGCCGCGATGACGTCGAAGATCGGCAGGAACCGTGGCTCGTCGAGCGGCACGCCGTTGGCATTGGTGGCAAGCTGCACGGCATTGGCGCCGTTCTTCAAGGCGCGCTCGGCTTCCTTGGCGGCGGCTTCCGGCGCGTTCATCGGCAACAGCGCCGACCAGCCGACAAAATGTTTCGGATGTTTCGCCGCGACTTCGGCGAGACCGTCATTGGCGATCACCGCCATTTCCGGCGATTTTTCAGGACCCCACAGCCGCTCCATCGGCGGCAGCCCGTGGGACAGCAACTGCGTGTAATTGTCGAACAACTCGACGACCTGCAGCCTGATGTCGATGTCGGACAGCGCCGGAATGCCGCGCACGCGCTTGCCGAGGTCCTTCGATCCTGCCGGCGTCTCCAGCAGCGCGTCGTAATAGCGCTTCGGAAAGAAGTGATTGAAGGCGTCGATGTAGCGCATGCTCATTTCTCATTCCTCGTTTTTATGTTCTATCGCCGTATTCATCTCGACATCGCTGCGGCGCTGGTTGCCCATCTCGCGCCCCAGCGAGAAGTAATCGCTCGCCGCCGCCATACGGGCCTGCCGCGCCAGCTCGGCCGGCCAGTGGCCGAGATCGTAACCGTGCCACGGATTTTCCGGCCGCAACGGCGGCAGGCCGAGCCGTTCCCAGATCGCCCTCGCCTCCTCCATGAATTCGCGCGCCGGCAGCGCCACCGGCGCATAGTCGCCCTTGAGCGTGGCGTTGATCAGCACCGACGCGCTCTCGCCCTCGTCACGCGGCCCGCGCGGACCGTGCCCCGGATGCTTGTGCGGCACGACAAGAAGATCATGCTGCGGCTGACAGCGGTATGACATCGCCCAGAACAGCGCGTCGGCGTTGTGCGGATCGATGTCTTCATCGACCGCGACGATCCACTTGCCGACGAACCGGTGCAGCGTCGACGCGCCGTCGAGCGCACGCCAGATTTCCGACTCCGGCGTGCCGCGGGCGAACTGAATGCCGACCACGGCATAAAGGCTGGTCAGCGGCTCGTGCATCGCCACGCTCTTCACCGATTTGATGGCGAGCGCCGTGCGCAGGTGATCCAGCAGCAGCGGCTCCATGGCGACGCGGCGGATCACGCTCGACTCGCTCGGCGTCACCTGGCTGATGAATGACGTCAGGATCGCATCTTTGCGCCGCGTGATCGCGGTGACGTTCATGAACGCGTTGTATTCCTGAAGATTGACGTAGCCGTGCAACTCGCCGAATGGCGCTTCCGGCTCGAGGAATTCGGTGTCGATGAAACCTTCGATCACCACTTCGGATTCCGCAGGCACCAGCAGATCCACGGTTTTGGCGCGCACCACGTTGATCGGCGTGCCGGCGAGCGCACCGGCCACCCAGACTTCGTCGAGCGTCTCCGGCATCTTCTGCACCGAGGCGTAGGAGATCAGCGGCGGGCAGCCGACGACAACCGCGCACGGCATCGGCTCGCCGCGCGCCTTGTATTTGAGCCAATGCGCGTAGATGCCGGCGCGCAGTTCGACCGACGGATTCATGCCGAGCCGGCGCGGCGCCTTGAGCTGGCCGCGGTAATTGCCGACGTTCTGGCGGCCGGTGTCCGGGTCTTTGGTGATGTAGTGGCCGGCCGAGAGATACGGCGCGTTGTCGAAACCGGGCGTCGAGATCGGCACCGGCAGGCCGTCGAGTCCGTTGCCGGGCTTGTCGAGCGCGTCGCCGACAATGCAGATTTCGTGGCACGGCGCATCGGCGACGACATGCGGCTCGACCGGCGCAGCGAGCGCCTTGACCCAGGCCGCACCGATTTCATTCAACGGACGGCCGAAGCCGATCCGGTAGACATCGGGATTGGCAGCGAGCCCGGCAACCAGCACCGCAATGTCGTAGTGTGCGCCCTTGCCGTCGGTCGCCTTGGTGAACAGGAACGCCTTGCGCTCGCTTTCGGCGATACCGCCGCGGTATTGCCAGCGCACCAGCGGGTGCATCTGGGTGTCTTTGTTGATCGGCTCGTCGACCACGATAAGGCGGCCGGCGCGATACAACGCCAGCACGTGATCGTGCAGGTCGGGATAGCCGCGGCCGGCGTTCGACCCTTCCTGATAAAGCGCGAGCGCAGCAGGCAACTGGTCGGCGCGCCCGTTCATCGCACGATCAGCGCTGCTGCATCAGCCAGGAGGAAATCGCAAAGGCATCGGCGTCGCGATCGGCGTAGCCGATGACCTGAAGCCCCAGCGGCATGCCGTCGAGCTCGAAAACCGGTAGCGACAGCGACGGCACGCCAAGCAGCGACGACGGCACGCCGAATTCGGGATTACCGGTCGAGCCGAGACCTTCCGGCGCCGTACTCGGCGCAGGCAAAGTAATGCAAGCGTCGCCCACCGCAGCAAGCGCGGCATAAACGGCACGGATGCGGGCACGCTCTTTCAGATCGGCCCGATGCTGTTCGAGCGTCACGTCTTCATACTTGTCGACGCGCTCGCGGGTGATCGGCCCCATCTTGTTGATGTCGCGGTCGCGCATGCAGCGGAAGAACCAGCGCCCTTCCCAACCGTTGATGCGATGCGACAGCTCAGTGACCTTCGGCAGTTCGGCCTCGAGCGCCGCGACTGTCTTGTCGTTGTGCCGGGTGCGGATATCGATGCCCGCGGATTTCAGCCGCACCGCGCAGTCTTCGAGACATTGTCTGGCGCCGGAACTGGCATCATTCCATCCCGCTGTTTCCAGCATGACAAGGGCCTGCGGTTTCTTCGCCACGGGCGCCTTGTCCGGCCCCTGCATCCCGGGAGTCCCGGCGTCGCCGCCGACGCGCGCGACGATCTCGTAGGCGATCTGCCAGGTGTCCTCGAGCGACGCGCCGAGAATGCCGGTGCAGCTCTGGCTCTGATAGTCGTGGCTGCCCTCGCGGTTGATCGCGTTCACCGTTGGTTTGAATCCAACCACGCCGCAATAGCTAGCGGGGCGAACCGTAGAACTAATGACCTGAGTGCCAAGGCCGGCGCTGATGGCGCCGTATGCCGTGGCGGCCGCCGAGCCGCTCGATGAGCCGCCCGGCGTGTGGGCGAGATTCCACGGATTACGCGTGCCGCGCGGCTGCGACGCAGCGAACTCCGTCGTCACCGTCTTGCCGATGATGACGGCGCCGGCATCGCGCAGCGCGCGTACGCTCGCCGCATCCTTTTCCGAGCGCCAGCCGGCGAACAGCGGCGAGCCCATCTCGGTCGGCATGTCGACGGTTTCGATAATGTCCTTGATGCCGACCGGCATGCCGTCGATCGGCGACGCCGGCTTGCCGGCGCGCCAGCGCGCGGTAGCGCGATCCGCGGCTGCGCGCGCGTCCAGCAGACCGGTGCAGACGAAGGCGCCGACGCGCGGCTCCCAGCTGTCGAGCAGCGCCAGCGACTGTTCGAGAAACTCTCGCGGCGTCTGGGTGCCGGAGGCAAAATTTTTGGCGGCCATGAGGAATGGCCGCTTTACGGGTTTTTGGTCGGGTGCGAGCACTATTTTGCCTTTGCGTTTCCCCTGTCCGCTCATTCCCGCGAAAGCGGGAAACCAGCACTGGGTCCCCGCGTTCGCGGGGACGAGCGGTTGAACAGAAGCGTCACTTTTTGCTCTCGTCGTAGTAATGGATCTCGTAGAGCATGCAGCCGCGGTCGGACTTGAACGGGCCATGATAGGCGCCCGGCGGCCGGCAGGCATAAGTCGGCGCGTCGAACGGCTCGCCGCCGTTGCCCTTGTCGTCGTTGCCGACAATCAGGTCGCCGGACAACAGATAAACTTCCTCCCAGTGATCGTGCACGAACGGCGCGGTGGTGTAGACGCCGGGCTGGAAGCGCAACAGCCGCGTCCGGCTTCCCATCTTCTTGTTCTCGTCGAGATCGCTCGCCAGGATTTTTTGCTGGATGCCGGACGGATAGCCGGGCGGCGTCACCCAGCCCTTGTCCATATCAACCTTGTGGAACTCGAGATGCGGTTTGTTCATCGGCATGATTGTCCTCCAACTTATCCAAGCACCGGCAAATTGCGGATGCTGTAGCGATGCGTGATCTTGCGGCCGCGCACCGGATCCTCGAGCTCGACCTCGAAAACGTCCGAGGGCCGCACGCCGCCTTTTGCCGCCAGCGTGCCGCAGAACATCAAGGTGTTTTCGCCGAGCTCCGGCTTGCCGGAAAATTTGCCGATCAGATCCAGCGGATCGAGCATCGCCGTCACGCTGCCTTCCTGATACAGCGTGCGCTTGCCGTTCTCGTTGATGTAGCCGCGCAGCATCAGCTTGTCCCAATGCGGCGCGACATCGACCATCGGCCAGAACTCCGGCGCGATCGGCTTGTCGCACATCTGCTTCGACACCGAGACGCCGTAGGTTTCGACCTCGCGATCGGTATGATCGGAGCCGGCGCCGAGCCACAGCCGTCCGCCGCTTTGCAGCAGCACGAATTCCGCTTCCCCGCTCGACGCTTCGCCGAGAGCTTCGATCCTCTCGGCGATGGTCAGCCGCGCCGCCGAGGCGCGATAGAAGATCGGGGTCGTCGCCGGCGGCTTTACCCCGATCGCGGCCAGCTCCTTGATGTGGTGCTCCACCGCGGCGCGGTCCCGCCCGGTCCAGCCCGCGACCACCAGGTGGTCCACGGTCACATTGCGGCGGGTCAGCCCGAAATCGTCGTGAAAAAGAAGCGGAAGCACGCGTGCTGACACGATATTGGCCCGACCGTTGCAATGAATTCGGGCGCATTGTACAGGAGGCGAAAGCCTACGCAATCAAGCGACCGAGAAGCGCGCGAGGGGTTGCGGCAAACGCATGCCGCAGCGGGGGCACACTCCCCTCATCGCCACAAAGAGGATGCGCACCATGCATGAAGTTGACGGAGCGGTTCACTGGCACGAGCCGGCGGGGTTCAAGCGCGCCGGGTTCGGCAAGTTCAACCGCCCGAAAACCCCTTATGACCTGTTCATGGAGTCGGAAGAGATTCCGATCTACCGCGACATCGGCGTCAGCAAGGTGCAGAACCTGCCGCTGCACCCGTGGAAGCGCATGGGTGGCCGCGGCAGCTACATCCAGCTTCACGGCACCGAAGGCAAATGGGGCTCCTACGTCGTCGAGGTGCCGGGCGCCGGCGCGCTCAATCCGGAAAAGCACATCTACGAGGAGATTTACCTCGTCGTCGAAGGCCGCGGCTCGACCGAGGTCTGGCTGGAAGGCGACAACAAGCGCCATGTGTTCGAATGGCAGAAGGGCTCGCTGTTCTCCATTCCGGTGAACGCGATGCACCGCATCGTCAATGCGAGTTCGTCGCCGGCATTGCTGCTCGGCGGCACCACCGCGCCGAACCTGATGAATCTGATCAACAGCACCGACGCGGTGTTCAACAATCCGTTTCAATTCCGCGACCGCTTCTCCGGCGCCGACGACTTCTACAAGTACAAGGACGACATCGAGCCGGATCCGGTGCGCGGTCTGGCGATGCGGCGTACCAATTTCATTCCCGACATCGTCAACTGTGACCTGCCGCTCGACAATCGCCGCTCGCCCGGCTGGCGGCGCGTCGAACCGTTCATGACCGGCAACACCTTCTATCTATGGATCGGCCAGCACGAGAACGGCCACTACTCCAAGGCGCATGCGCACACGTCCGCGGCGGTGCTGATCTGCATCAAGGGCAAGGGCTACACCTATACCTGGCCGGAGCAGCTCGGGCTGACGCCGTGGAAAGACGGCAACGCGGATCAGGTCAAGCGCGTCGACTATGAACCGGTCGGCATGGTGTCCGCCGCCCCCGGCGGCGCGCGCTGGTATCATCAGCATTTCGGCGCGTCCAAGGATCCGTTCCGGCTCACCGCCTGGTTCGGCCCGCACAATCCCGGACGGGAGCCCGGCCCGCCCGGCGAAAAGCACACCGACTACACCGCGATGGATATTCCGGAAGGCGGCACCGCGATCCCCTATTACATGGAGGACCCGTTCCTGCGTCAGGAGTACGGCGATCGCATGAAGCAGGAAGGCGCACCGAATCGGATGCGGCCGGAATATTACGAGCGCGACTATCGCGGCCTGCTGCCGAAGGAATAATGGCGGCTCCGCATGACTGACGAAACGAGCGAGGCGCAAGGCGGCCGCGTTTTCTTTTCCTCGACCGGGCGCACCTTCGGCGAAGAGGACGAACTGTGCGTCCTCTCCGTCGGCGTCGACATCGGCTCGTCGACTTCGCACCTAGTCTTTTCGCGGATCATGCTGGAGCGGCTCGACAGCCGCTACGTCGTCACCGAGCGCGAAAGCTTCTATCAGTCCGACATTCTGCTGACGCCCTATTCGGCGGAGCAGGAAATCGATTCCGATGCGCTCGGCGCATTCATCGCCCAGCAGTACAAGGACGCCAAGATCGATCCCGACGAGATCGACACCGGCGCGCTGATCCTGACCGGCGTCGCGGTGCGGCGGCGCAACGCGCGGCGGATCGGCGAATTGTTCGCTGCCCAGACCGGCAAGATGGTCGCAGTCAGCGCCGGCGACAGTCTTGAGACCGTCATGGCGGCTTACGGTTCCGGCGCTGCGGCGCGCTCGATCCGGTCCAACGGACCGGTGATGAATATCGACGTCGGCGGTGGTACCTCGAAGATCGCGGTCTGTACCGACGGCAAAGTGACGGACGTCACCGCGGTCGATGTCGGTGCGCGGTTGATCGTGCTCGACGAAGAGCGGCGGATCGTGCGGCTCGAAGAAGCCGGACGGCGCTTCGGCGCAGAGCTCGGACTGACCCTCGAGCTCGGTGAAATCCTGACCGACAATTCCGCGCAGGCGCTTGCCGCACGCATGGCCGACGCCCTGTTCGATGCGGTGAAAGGCGGCGCTCCGGACGCCGGCGGCGCCGGATTGTTGCGGCTCGACCCCTTGAGCTTTCGCGGCAAGGTGGTCGACGTCAGCTTCTCCGGCGGCGTGTCGGAATACATCTACGGCGGCGAGGCCAAGGCGTTCGGCGATCTCGGTCCGCAGCTCGCCGCCGAGCTGCGCGCCCGCCTGCACGGCTGGGGCCCGGCACTGGCGCGGCCTGACGCGCGCATCCGCGCCACCGTGATCGGCGCCTCGCAATACACCATGCAGGTTTCCGGCAGCACGATCTTCGTGTCGCCGCTGGAGACGCTGCCGTTGCGCAATATTCCGGTGATCGCGCCCGCGCTCGATCTCGGCGGCGAGACAATCGACTCCGCAGCCGTTGCCGCAACGATCCGCAGCGCGCTGAAGCGGCTCGATCTCGGCGACGGCGAGAACCCGGTCGCGATCTTCATTCCGTGGCGCGGCTCCGCGACATTCCAGCGGCTGGACGATTTCTGCAAAGGCGTCGCTGCAGGGCTGGAAGCGGTGCTGGCCAAAGGCCATCCCATTGTGCTTGCCGGCGACGGCGATGTCGGCGGACTGGTCGGCATCCACTATTGCGAAGAAATGAAGCTGACCAATCCGATCGTCTCGATCGACGGGCTGGAGCTGAAAGAGTTCGACTACATCGACATCGGCGCGATGCTCGACACCTCCGGCGCGGTGCCGGTGGTCATCAAGTCGCTGATCTTTCCAACCTCGACCGGCCTCGGCAAAGACTGGCAGGCCGAGCGCGTCGTTGCAGCGGCCGCCACTGCCGCCGGGTAGCACAATTGGAAAGACCGTTGTGCGCTGCACAGTGAGCGGGCTTTGTGCGCTTAAAAAGGGCAGCCGGCCAAACCCTGCACGGCAGAAAAACTTATACAACTATTTGATATAACTGCTTTAATCCTGCTTTTCGCGGTGGCACGCATCTTGAAATGCGCTCCCTGAGCTATTGCCTCACGGGAGACCGAACATGGATTACGCGAAACCGGCCGACGTCGCCGTTGCGATGCTGGACGCGGGCAAGAAGAAGCTGGCGCTGGCGCCGCGCGACTTGCTGATCCGCGGCATGCTGTCGGGCGCCATTCTCGGCGTCGCGACAAGTCTGGCGTTCACCGGCGCGGTGCAGACCAACGTACCGCTGGTCGGCGCACTGATTTTCCCGGTCGGTCTGATCGCGATCGTGCTGCTCGGCCTCGAACTGGTGACAGGCAGCTTCGCCCTGGTGCCGCTGCCCTGGATCGAAGGCGAAGCCAAGGCGTCGTCCGTGCTGATCAACTGGGGCTGGGTGTTTATCGGCAACCTGATCGGCAGCGTCGCTTACGGCGTACTGATCGCCATCGCCCTGACCAATTTCGGCACGACCGCTCCCGCCGGCGTCGCGGCGCGGATCGTCGCGACAGCCGAAGCCAAAACCATCGGCTATGCCGCGATCGGCTATGCCGGGCTCATCACCTGCTTCGTCAAAGCCATGCTGTGCAACTGGCTGGTTTGCCTCGCCGTCGTGCTGGCGATGACGACAAATTCGACCATCGGCAAGATCGCCTGCGCCTGGATGCCGATCTTCATCTTCTTCGCGCAAGGTTTCGAGCACTCGGTGGTCAACATGTTCATCATTCCGACCGGCATGATGATGGGAGCGAAGGTCACGGTCGCCGACTGGTGGCTGTGGAACCAGATTCCGGTGACGCTCGGCAACCTGGTCGGCGGGTTCACTTTCACCGGCCTCGCCATCTACATGACCTACAAGCCGCAGCCGGCAGCCGGCAAAGTACCGGCGCCGACGCCGACCGGCGTCCCCGCCGAGTAGCATCCGACAGCTCCGCGACAACGGAGGTCACGAAGGAACGGAAGACCCATGCCGGGTGATTTCGAGCCAGAACAGAAGCGCTATCTCGAAGGCTTCATGATCGGGATGCAGATCGCGAAATCGGCGCGAGCTGTGAACGGCAATGGAGCCGCCGCCAATGGCGCGATCGGAGCGGCCGAGCCAATCGGCCCGGAAGCCGCGGCATGGCAGGCGCAGGAGCGCGTCGTCAAATCCGGCGGCAAGCTTTCGGATCCGGAAAAGTTCAAGCGTGAGCTCAATCCACTCGACGGCTACGAGAAGCTGAAACAACAAGCCGTCAAGAACGAGGCGCCGAAGGCGGACGACAATTTCCGCTGGCGGTTCTTCGGCCTGTTCTACTGCGCGCCGACGCAGGCGAACTATATGTGCCGGCTGCGCATTCCCAATGGCATCCTGTCGCACTGGCAGCTGGCCGGCCTCGCCGATCTCACCGATCGCTGTGCCACCGGTTACGCGCATGTCACGACCCGCGCCAATTTGCAGATGCGGGAGATCGAACCGAAGAATGCCGTCGCCATGATCGAGGGCATCCAGGACCTCGGCCTGTGTTCGCGCGGCTCCGGCGCCGACAATATCCGCAACGTCACCGGCACGCCGACCGCAGGCATCGATCCGCAGGAACTGCTCGACACCCGGCCTTATGCGCGGGCCTGGCACTTTCACATTCTCAACGACCGCTCGCTGTACGGCATTCCGCGCAAATTCAACGTCGGCTTCGACGGCGGCGGTGTGATCCCGGTCCTCGAGGACACCAACGACATCGGCTTCCAGGCCGTCGAAGTGAAGGACGGCTTCGGCGCCGAACCGGGCATCTGGTTCCGGCTCATGCTCGGCGGCATTACCGGCCACAAGGACTTCGCCCGCGATACCGGCGTCATCGTCAAGCCGGACGAATCGACGATGGTCGCCGACGCCGTGGTGCGCGTCTTCATCGACAGCGGCGACCGTACCAATCGCGCCAAGGCGCGCCTGAAATACGTGCTGGACGCCTGGGGGTTCGAAAAATTCGTCGCCGCGATGGAGGAGAAGCTCGGCCGCAAGCTCACGCGCGTTCCGGCGGAAGCCATCGCGCCGCGCCCGCTATTCGATCGTCTGGCGCATATCGGCGCGCACCCGCAGAAGCAAAACGGCCTGAACTGGATCGGCGTCGTGCTTCCGGTCGGCAAGATGACCACTGACCAGATGCGCGGCCTCGCCAAAATCGCCCAGGACTACGGCGACGGGGAAATTCGTCTCACCGTCTGGCAAAACCTGCTGATCTCCGGCGTCTCGACGGAACGCATCGAAGCGGCGAAAGCTGCCATCGAATCCATCGGGCTCTCGGCCAGCGCGACCTCGGTCCGCGCCGGCCTGATCGCCTGCACCGGCAATGCCGGCTGCCGCCTGGCGATGGCCAATACCAAGCGCCACGCCGCGGAGATTGCCGATTGGTGCGAGACACGCGTCCAGGTCGACGGTCCGGTCAACATCCATCTTACCGGTTGCCCGAATTCCTGCGCCCAGCATTACATCGGCGACATCGGGTTGCTCGGGGTGAAGATCCAGATCAACGAGGACGGCGACCAGGTCGAGGGCTATCACGTTCATGTCGGCGGCGGCTTCGGACCTGACGCGATGTGCGGACGGGAGATTTTCCGCGACGTCAAAGCGGAAGAGGCGCCAAAGGCGATCGAACGCATGTTGAGGGCGTATATGGGCAATCGCGTTTCGGCGGATGAAACCTTCCTGGCCTTCACCCGCCGCCACGAGATCGACGCGCTGAAGTCGATGTGCGCGCAGCAAGGCGTCGAGTAGCCGACAAGACCGGTCCCCGAAAATGCTATAGCGCGCCGTCACCCTGGGGATTGATGGCCATGATGGTGCCGCGCCGGACCGTTCTTCGCTTCGCCGGCCTGGCCGCCGCCGCCGGGTTTTCGCGCAACGCCGCTGCACAGGCCTATCCGAGCCGTCCGGTCCGCTGGATCGTGCCGTTCCCGGCCGGCGGCAGCACCGACATCGTCACCCGGATCATGTGCGACTGGCTGTCGAAGCGGCTCGGCCAGCAATTTATCGTCGAGAACAAGCCGGGCGGCGGCACCAATATCGGCACCGAAGCTGCGGCGCACGCCGCGCCAGATGGCTACACGTTGTTCCTCGGCCTGGCGACGCACGCCATCAACCCGTCGCTGTACAAGTCGCTGCCTTTCGACTTTCAGCGAGACTTCACGCTCGTGGCCGGTGTCGCCGAACTGCCGCTGGTGATGGATGGCGCCCTGTCATTGCCGGCGAAAAACCCCGCCGAGTTCATCGCCTACGCCAAGGCCAATCCCGGCAAGGTGAATGTCGCTTCGTTCAGCACCCGGACCATCAGTCATCTGGCGATCGAGCTGCTTAAGATCTCCACCGGCATCGACGTGTTGCACGTGCCCTACACCGGCGGCGCGCCGATGCTGACCGACCTGTTCAGCGGCCGCGTGCAGGCCGGAATGGATGCGCTGCCGAATTCGCTGCCGCACATCAAGAACGGCAGCATCCGCGGTCTGGCGCTGCTGTCCGCCAAGCGCACCCCAGCGCTACCCGACATGCCGACGATGGGTGAAACGGTTCCGGGCTACGAGGTGACGCCGTGGTCGGCGCTTGCCGTGCCGGCGGGTACGCCGGGCGACATCGTCGAGCGGCTCAACCGCGAGGTCAATGCAGGCTTGGCCGATCCGGGCGTGCTGGCCCGCTTTGCCGAAATTGGCGCCTCACCGCTCGTCTACGCGCCCGCGGAAATCCGCGCCGTCGTCGCACAGAACGTGGAGAAGTGGGCGAAGGTCGTCAAAGCCGCGGGCCTCGAGCCGGAATAACCGTCTCCGATCCGCCCTTCACTCGACGTGAGCGCCGGAGACTTTGATCACCGCCGCCCATTTCGGAATCTCGGAATGGATGTAGGCGGCGAACTGCTCCGGCAAATCGGTGGCAACGTCGACGCCGAGTTCATCGAGCGAATGCCGCACCGCCGGATCTTGCAGCGTCTCGACCAGCGCCGCGTGCAAAATATCGATGACGGGCTTCGGCGTTCCCGCGGGGGCAACGATACCGTGCCATGTCGTCGCCTCGAAGCCTTTGATGCCGGACTCATCGATCGTCGGCACGTCGGGCAGGCTTGGTGTCCGCTGCAAGGTCGTGACCGCGAGTGGCCGCAGCTGGCCGCTCTTGATCAGGCCCATGGCGCCCGACGTGGTGGCAAACATCATCTGGTCGTGCCCTGCGATCACATCTTGCAGCGCCGGCGCCGAACCTTTGTACGGCACATGGACGATGTCGACATGGGCGTCGGCCTTGAACAGCTCGCCGGCCAGATGCGCCGCCAGCCCGTAACCGGATGACGCGAAGTTCAGCTTGCCCGGATTGGCCTTGGCGAGCGCGATCAGTTCGGCGAGCGAATGCGCCGCTACGTCGTTATTGACGACCAGCACGTTGGCCTGGGTGCCGACCAGCGTGATCGGCGCGAAATCCTTCTCGGCATCGAAGCCGACTTCCTTGTAGAGGCTGCCATTGGTGGCAAGGATCGCGTTATTGCCCAGCAGCAGCGTGTAGCCGTCGGCCGGCGCATGAGCGACGACCTCTCCCGCGACATTGCCGCCCGCCCCCGGACGGTTATCGACCACGACAGGCTGACCGATGACGTTCGCCATTTTGTTGGCAACGATGCGCGCCAGAATGTCGCTCGCCCCACCCGGCGGAAATCCGACAACAATGGTGACGGGCCGCGTCGGATAATCGGCGGCGGCAACGGCCGCCGCGGTGCAAACCAGCCCCAGCAGGCCAAGGCTAGCGGCAAGCAACTTCCTGATCATTTTCAGTTCTCCCCGGGCAGCGACAACAAACCCCCGGCGTCCCGGCTTGGCAAGCATTACAGGCGCAGGGCTGCCTATCGGCTTGAGATGAATGACAGCGCCGCTTTGGACGCGCTACAAGCTCCGGACGAACGTCAAAAGCGGGACACCATGCGCACCGGCAGTGAATATCTTCAATCGCTCAACGACGGCAGGCAGGTCTTTTTCGAGGGCGAACTGGTCAAGGACGTAAGCCGGCATCCCGCATTCCGGCAGGCCGCGCGTTCGGTCGCCGGTCTTTTCGACATTGCCGCCGACCCGGCCCAACGCGAGCGCATGACCTTCACCTCGCCGAAAACCGGCCAGCCGGTGTGGCGGGCCTGGCAGATTCCGCGCACTCACTCCGACCTGCGGGCGCGGCGGCTGTTCTCGGAAACCTGGGCGGAAGCCACCTTCGGCCTGATGGGCCGTTCGCCGGATCACGTCGCGGGCTTCTTCGCCGGCTACGCGGCGACGCCGCAATTGTTCGCCGCGCAAGGGCAGAAATACGCCGACAACCTCGTCGCGTTCTACGAGTACATGCGCGACAACCACATCTACGCCAGCTACGCGATCGTGCCGCCGCAGATCGACCGCTCCAAGCCGGCCCACAAGCAGAGCGATCCGACGCTTTATGCCGGTGTGGTCAAGGAACGCGACGACGGCATCGTCATCTCCGGCGCGCAGCAGCTGGCCACCGGCGGCCCGATCTCGGATTTCATCCATCTGAGCTGCATCCATCCGTTGCAGCCGGGCGACGAGAACTATGCCAACTGCGTCGCCATTCCGGTCGCTGCCGAAGGCGTCAAGCTCTATCCGCGCCGCTCGTTTGCGCGCGCCGGATCGGCGTTCGACTTTCCGCTGTCGAGCCGTTTCGACAAATCCGACGCCTACGTCGTGTTCGACAATGTGTTTGTGCCGTGGGAACGCGTCTTCATCTACCGCAACGTCGAGCTGTCGCGCGACCAGTGGTTCAAGACGCCGTCGCACAGCTACGGCAATCATCAGGCGCAAGTCCGTTATGTGACCAAGCTTCGCTTCATGACCGGGCTGGCGCAGCGCATGAACGAAATGACCGGCAACGCGGGGGCGCCGCCGGTCCAGGTGATGATGGGCGAATTGGCTTCGTTGGCGACGGTCTACGAGTCGATGCTGCTCGCCCATGAAGTCGCGGCGCCGGTCAGGGACGGCGTGCTGTGGCCGTCGGTTCTCACGCTCTACGCCGCCATGGCGCTGCAATCGGAGCTCAACGGACGGATGCTCGAGATCATCCGCGAACTGGCCGGCTCGGCGTTCATCACCTTGCCCTCCTCCGAGGCGGATTTCGGCAATCCGGCGATCGCCGCCGACCTCGAGCGCTACATGCGTTCAGGGACCACCGACGCCAAGTCGCGCGTCGCCCTGATGCGGATGATCTCGGATTTCATCGGCTCGGAATTCGGCAGCCGCCACCAGCAATACGAAAAATTCTACGGCGGCGCCTCGTTCCTGGTGAAAACGAACGTCTACCGCAACTATGATTTCAAGCGCGCCACTGCACTGGTCGATCGTGCGCTGAATTTGCCGCCGCTGGAATAATCTCTGCGGGGCACAGGGCAGAAATTAACGCTTGCCCTTTTTTGGCTTCTTCTTCGCGAAGATCGCGTTCCAGTTTTCCTTGTAGGCCGCGGTAACCGGCTTCTGGCCTTCTCCGCGGCTGTAATTGGCAGGTGCGGCGGCGGCCTTTTCACCGCTATCGGTCTTGGATCCGCTCTCGCCCGAAGAACTCTTATCCTTCTTGGCGACTTCCTTTTTTGGAGCAGGTTCGGCTTTGATCTTCTTATCGCCGCTCGCCATCATCTTCCCTGACACTGAATGGCGCGACTATCGTTTGCGGCCGCCGACTTTGCGGGCGAGATAGTTGAAGTTGATAATGAACTGCTCCGGCGCGGACATCTCGCGCTTGAGTCTGAACACGTCTTCACGCGGAAACTCCGGCGCCGGATCGCCGGCGGCCTCGACGATCATCTAAATCATCGATGCATTCTCCAGCATAATCGCCGAGATCACTGTCTCTTCGATCGACTTGCCGGCAACCGCAGTGCCGTGGCTTTTCAGGAAAGCCGCGCGATGGGGTCCGAGAGCTTTCGCGACACCGGCGCCCATTTCTTTGCTGCGGATCAATGCGATGGTGTCGGTGTAGACGCCGATGTCTTCATAGAACAACGCGCCCGGCTGGCTGTAGGCCTTCACCGAATGGCCGCTGGCCGACAATGCGACGGAATATGTTGGATGCGCGTGGATGACACAGTTGAGATCGTCCCGCGCTTTCAGGATTTCCGAGTGGATATAGACCTCACTGTGGCGGCGCGCCTTGCCGGCAACGACGTTGCCTTCGAGGTCGATGGTCAGGATGTTTTGCATCGTGATTTCATCGAGCCCCACGCTGTGCGGCTTCATATAGAACAGCTTTGGGTTATCCGGCAGCCGCATTGAAATATGGCCGCGGGTGAAGTCGCCCTGCCCGGCATCCACCAGCACCTTGCCGGCCACAATCAATTTTTGCTTTAGATCGCGGTGCAGTTTGGTCTCACGGATTTTCTTACTCGCCATCAGTTCTTCTCTCCAACGCGGCGCGCGCTGCGCACTCCTTGGGCCAGCGCACTGACAATGTCGCTGACCGATTTCACAGTTGTCGTAGTTGGTTTGCCGTTACCGTCGAGACTTGTGCGGATCGCATCGACCAGGGCCGAGCCGACTACGACGCCGTCGGCGCCCTCGGCAATCGCCCGCGCTTGCTCCCCGCTGCGGACACCGAAGCCGACGCAGACCGGAAGTTTGGTATGGCGCTTGATCCGGGACACCGCGCCGGAAACCCGGGTGGGGTCCGGCGCAGCCGAACCGGTGATGCCTGTGATCGAGACGTAGTAGACAAAGCCCGACGTGTTCGCGAGCACCGCCGGTAGCCGCCTGTCATCGGTGGTCGGCGTGGCGAGGCGGATGAAATTGAGGCCGGCCTTGAGCGCCGGCAGGCACAGTTCGCCGTCTTCCTCCGGCGGCAGATCGACGACGATAAGGCCGTCGACTCCGGCCGCCTTGGCATCGGCGAGAAATTTGTCGACGCCGTAGATGTAGATCGGATTGTAGTAGCCCATCAGCACCAGCGGCGTGGCGTCGTCGCCGGCGCGGAACGCGCGCACCGCGGCCAGCGTCTTCTTCATATCCTGGCCCGAATTGAGCGCGCGCAGCCCGGCCGCCTGGATCGCCGGCCCATCCGCCATCGGATCGGTGAACGGCATGCCGAGTTCGACGATGTCGGCACCGGCTTTCGGCAGCGCTTTCAGGATCGCGAGCGCGGCGTCGTAATCCGGATCGCCGGCCATGGTGAAAGTCACCAGCGCCGCACGGCCGTCTTTTTTCAGCGCGGCGAAACGCCGGTCCATGCGCTCGGTCATTGCGGCTTGTTTCCCAGGTGCCGCGCCACGGAATCCAGATCCTTGTCGCCGCGGCCGGACAGATTGACCACCATCAGGTGATCATTCGGCTTGTTCGGCGCCAGTTGCAGCACCTTGGCAATGGCATGCGCCGGCTCGAGCGCCGGGATAATGCCTTCGAGTTTGGAGAGCAGCTGAAATGCATTGAGCGCTTCGTCATCGGTCGCCGACAGGAACGTGACGCGGCCGACGTCATGCAGCCAGGAGTGCTCCGGCCCGATGCCCGGATAATCGAGGCCCGCGGAAATCGAATGCGCTTCGTTGATCTGGCCGTCTTCGTTCATCAACAGGTAGGTGCGATTGCCGTGCAGCACGCCGGGCTTGCCGCCCGCGATCGAGGCGGCGTGCTGGCCGCTGTCGAGGCCGTGCCCGGCAGCCTCGACGCCGTAGATTTCGATGCCCAACTCGTCGAGGAACGGATGGAACAGGCCCATGGCATTCGAGCCGCCGCCGATGCAGGCGACCAGCGAATCCGGCAGCCGGCCTTCGGCCTCCTGCAATTGCTCGCGCGTTTCGCGGCCGATGATCGACTGGAAATCGCGCACCATCATCGGATACGGATGCGGACCCGCGATGGTGCCGATGCAGTAAAACGTGCTGTCGACGTTGGTCACCCAGTCGCGCAGCGCTTCGTTCATCGCGTCCTTGAGCGTCTTGGCGCCGGATTGCACCGGGACGACCTTGGCGCCCAGCATGTTCATGCGGAACACGTTGGCCCGCTGCCGCTCGACGTCGACGGCGCCCATATAGACGATGCATTCAAGGCCGAACCGCGCGCACAGCGTCGCCGTCGCGACGCCGTGCATGCCGGCGCCGGTCTCGGCGATGATGCGCTTCTTGCCCATCCTGCGCGCCAGCAGGATCTGGCCGAGCACGTTGTTCACCTTGTGCGCGCCGGTGTGGTTGAGCTCCTCGCGCTTGAGGTAGATTTTCGCGCCGCCCAGATGTTCGGTGAGCCGTTCGGCAAAATACAGCGGCGACGGCCGGCCGACATAATGCGTCAGGTAGCCGTCCATTTCCTTTTTGAACGCCGGATCGGCCTTGGCCTGCGCGTAGGCCTTCTCAAGCTCGAGAATGAGCGGCATCAGCGTCTCGGCGACAAAGCGTCCGCCGTAGATGCCGAAATGCCCGTGCTCGTCGGGCCCGGAACGGAACGAATTTGGCCGCTGCACGGTCATGCCGGGCTCGTTGCTTTCTTCTCGCCGGCATGCGTCGCGGCGTCGCGGGCGGCGCGGATGAAGGCGCGAATCTTGTCGGGGTCTTTCTGTCCGGGTGAGCGCTCGACGCCCGACGAGACGTCGACGCCCGGCGCGCGCGTGATCCGCAGCGCCTCGCCGACATTGCCGGCATCGAGCCCGCCCGACAGCATGAACGGAATATCGAGATCGAGATTTTCCAGAAGCCGCCAGTCGAAGCTCTTGCCGAGGCCGCCCGGCCGCGTCGCTTCGCGCGGTGCGCGCGCGTCGAACAGCAGACGGTCGGCAACCGCCTCGTACGTCTCGATCGCGGCGAGATCGGATTTTATCTCGACGGGAATTGCCTTCATCACCGGCAGGCTGAAGCGCGCGCGCAGCGCGGCAAGACGTGCCGGCGTCTCCCTGCCATGGAGCTGGAGCAGATCAGGCTTGAGGTTTTTGACAATAGCTTCGAACAGCGCGTCGTTGGCGTCCACTGTCAGCGCGACCTTCAGCGCGCGGCCGCGCACGCCTCGCCCAAGCGCATCGGCGGCGGCAGGCGTGACGTTGCGCGGCGACGGCGGAAAGAACACGAAACCGACCATGTCAGCGCCGGCGTCGAGCGCGACATCGAGCGCCTCCGGGGTGGAAAGGCCGCAGATTTTGACGATCAAAGACATGGACTTAGGCGGCTTTGGCTTTCTTTGGCTGGCGACCTTCTACAACCCCGCGCCGGCTTTGTCTCGCGCCAGACCACGTGTGTATCAGCGGATCGGCGCCTTCAGTTGCAGGCGCTCGACGGGGGGCGCCTGATGGGGCACGACCGGATGCTCCGGCCTGTGCCGAAGCGAGGCGACCTCGCCGCGCAGCGCGATAACCTCGCGCTCGTAGCGGCGCGCCATCCGCCGCCATTTGCTGTGCCGCAGCCAGGCGATAAGGCCGCCGACCAGGACGCCGAGAATGAACAGGCCGATGATCAGGGCGAACAACGGCAACGCCACCGTTGCCCCTGGACCCTCGGCGCTGAGCGGATCGAGCGAAACAGTCACGATTTGACGGTTCGCGACCGCAAAGGCGATGAGGACCATTGCCAGCGGCACAAGGATGACGACCGCAACGATCTTGCGGAACGTGCCGGCTGCCGATCGGGGGGCCTGGCTCAACCTGGCGACGTGCGGTTAAGCCGCTCGCGCATTTCCTTGCCGGTCTTGAAGAACGGTACGCACTTCTGATCGACGGAGACATGCGCGCCGGTGCGCGGATTGCGGCCAGTGCGGGCCGGACGCTGCTTGACCGAGAAGGCGCCGAAGCCGCGCAACTCGACGCGGTCGCCGCGCGCCATCGCAGCGATGATCTCGTTCAGTATCGCATTGACGATGTTCTCGACGTCGCGCTGGTAGAGATGCGGATTCTGCGTCGAGATATTCTGTACGAGTTCCGACTTGATCATGGTCCGCCCGCGAAACGCTGCCTGGTTCAATTCGCGCTTGCAGGGTGCCAAAGCGCCAAAAGACCGTCAAGATTGAACCCATCTACCGCCGCAATTGTGTTCCAGTCGCCAAGTTGCCGTGCCAGGCCGCCGAAGCCAAGCGCATTCAGGCCGGCGACCGCCGCGGCATGCAAAAACGGCAGGTCGCTCAGCCGGCTGCGCAGCTGATAATCGCGAACCGGCAGCTTGGTATCGACGCTTTTGTCCTTGCCCAGCCACGCCAGCGCCGTCCGCTCGTCGCCGAGTTCGTCAATGAGCTTGTTATCGATGCCCTGATGGCCGGTGAACACACGGCCGTCGTCGACCGCCGCGAGCTGGTCGTCGGTCAGGTGGCGCCGATCCCGGACCAGTCCTTTGAACCACGCATAGGAGTCCTGGATGATCGCGTTGATGGCGGCCCGCGCCTCGGGGCTGGTCGGCTCGAAGCCGTCCGGCGCTGCCTTGAGCGGGGTCGATTTGATCGAACTCGACCTTCACGCCCAGCTTATCGAGCAGATCCGACACGTTGGGAAACTGGAACAGCACGCCGATCGAGCCGACCAGCGAGGTCTGCTGCGCCACGATATGATCGCTGGCGAGCGCCGTGATGTAGCCGCCGGAAGCCGCGAGGCTGTCGACCACGATGACCAGGGGCTTCTTTTCCCGGATTTGCGACAGTGAATTGAAAAGCTGTTCCGAGCCCGCCGTGGTGCCCCCGGGGCTGTCGACATGGACGATGACCGCGCGCGCCATGGTCGATTTGGCGAGCCGGTCGAGCGCTGCGACCCTGGTCTGATCGGTGCGGATCAGGCCCTGGATCGTGACGCGCGCGATATAGGGGCGAACCCCGATCAAGCCGAAGCGATTGCTGCCAGCCAAGGCAGCCCCGGCAATCGCCAGGATGATCAGGGCGAAGGCAACAACGCGCCAGAAAACCAGCTTGCGCCGCATCCGGCGGCGATCGACGATCAGATCGGCATCAAGGGACATAGTCGCTTCCTTGTTTGCTGCTCCCCGCCCCCGCGTCATTCCGGGCCTCGCGAAGCGAGGGGCCCGGAATCCATAAGCCCAACACCGGGAGTATGGATTCCGGACCCGACGCTACGCGCCGATCCGGAATGACCTTGTCACTCCTTCGGGTCTTCCTCGCCCTTGCGCTTGAGCGCGGTGCCGAGGATGTCGCCCAGCGTCGCACCGGAATCGGAGGAGCCGTATTGCGCGATGGCTTCCTTTTCCTCGGCGACTTCGAGCGCCTTGATCGACACCGTGACCTTGTGGGCGCGACGGTCGTACTGGATGACCCGGGCGTCGACCTTCTGGCCGGCCTGGAAGCGATCAGGCCGCTGCTCGGAACGGTCACGCGCCAGCTCGTTGCGCTTGATGAAGGTCGAAAGGTCGGTGCCAACCAGTTTCACGTCGAGGCCACCTTCCTTCACGTCCATGACTTCGCAGGTGACGACAGCGCCCTTCTTTAGCTCACCCGCCGCACCGGCTTCGGCCGCTTCGGCCGGCGAAGAACTCTCGCCGCCGGTCAGCTGCTTGATGCCGAGCGAGATGCGCTCCTTCTCGACATCGACGTCGAGCACCTGCGCATGAACCTTGTCGCCCTTCTTGTACTCCTCGATGACCTGCTCGCCCGGCCGTTTCCAGTCGAGGTCGGACAGGTGCACCATGCCGTCGACGTCGCCGTCGAGCCCGAGGAACAGGCCGAACTCGGTCTTGTTCTTGACCTCGCCTTCGACCTCGGAGCCGGGAGGATATTTCTCCAGGAACACTTCCCAGGGATTGCGCATGGTCTGCTTGAGACCCAGCGAAATGCGGCGCTTGACCGGATCGACTTCGAGCACCTGCACCTCGACCTCCTGCGACGTCGAGACGATCTTGCCGGGATGCACGTTCTTTTTGGTCCACGACATTTCGGAGACGTGAATCAGGCCTTCGATGCCGGGCTCGAGCTCCACGAATGCGCCGTAATCGGTGATGTTGGTTACGCGGCCGGTGAACCGCGCGCCGACCGGATACTTCGCCTCGATGCCCTGCCATGGATCGTCGAGCAGCTGCTTCATGCCGAGCGAGATGCGGTGGGTCTCGTGATTGATCTTGATGATCTTGACCTTCACCTGTTGCCCGATATTGAGCACTTCGGTGGGGTGATTGACCCGCCGCCAGGCAATGTCGGTGACGTGCAGCAGGCCGTCGATGCCGCCAAGATCGACGAACGCGCCGTAGTCGGTGATGTTCTTGACGACGCCGTCGATGACCTGGCCCTCTTCGAGGTTCTGCACCAGCTCCTGGCGCTGTTCGGCGCGGGTTTCTTCCAGCACGGTGCGGCGCGATACGACGATGTTGCCGCGGCGGCGATCCATTTTCAGGATCTGGAACGGCTGCGGCTGGTTCATCAGCGGCGACACGTCGCGAATCGGACGGATGTCGACTTGCGAGCGCGGCAGGAAGGCAACGGCGCCGTCGAGGTCGACAGTGAACCCGCCTTTCACCTGATTGAAGATCTGGCCCTGGACCTTTTCGTTGTTCTGGAACGCCTTCTCGAGCTTGCCCCAGCTTTCCTCGCGGCGCGCCTTGTCGCGCGACAGCACCGCCTCGCCGAGCGCGTTCTCGACGCGCTCCAGATAGACTTCGACGGTGTCGCCGATCTTGATTTCCGCCCCGCGGCCGGGGCCGGAAAATTCACGCAGTGCGACGCGGCCTTCGGTCTTCAGTCCGACGTCGATGACGGCGAGTTCTTTCTCGATCCCGACGACCGTCCCTTTGACGACCGAACCTTCCTGCAGATGGCCGTCGCTGAACGATTCCTCGATCAGCTTGGCAAAGTCTTCGCGCGTCGGCGCGGCGGCGGCAGCTTGAGCCATGAACACTCCCAACCCCGTGATTGAAATGGTCCAGAAAGCGCGGCAGCCGCCGGACAGGCCGGCGGTTGGGGTTTAGGCCAAGCGATCGGGACTAAGCTATATCCGGGGCTCGCAAGCGAGGCGGCGAACGGGCTAAACCTCCAATGACGAAACCGCAATTAACTGCGCTTTCGGCCCGTTCTGGCGGCCTCGATGATATTCATCGCGGCCCGGAACGCGGCGTCTATACCCAAATGAGTGGTATCGAGCAAGTGCGCGTCGGGCGCGGCTTTCAGGGGAGCCGCGGTTCGCCGGGAGTCGCGTTCATCCCTTCTTAGGAGATCGGCCAGGATGGCCTGCTCATCCGCCGCTTCGCCGCGGCCGCGAATTTCCAGCGCCCGCCGTCTGGCCCGCACTTCCGGCGTCGCCACCACAAAAAGCTTCACGTCGGCGCCGGGCGCAATAACGGTGCCGATATCGCGGCCGTCGAGGACCGTGCCGGGCGGCTTCATGGCGAACTGGCGCTGATAGTTCATCAGTGCCTGGCGCACCTCTGGGATCGCGGCGACCACCGAGGCCGCCTCGGTGACGGCCGGCGATTTCAGCGCCGCTTCGTCGAATTTCGCCGGATTGAGCCGCACCGCGACGTCGATCGCCTCTGCGGCATTGTCGGGCGCAAAGCCTGCGTCCAGCACGCCCTTGGCCACGGCGCGATACAGCAATCCGGTGTCGAGATGATGCAGCCCATAAACCTGCGCGATGTGCCGGGCGATCGTGCCCTTGCCCGACGCCGCCGGCCCGTCGATGGCGATGATCATGACAAATCCGCGCCGAGCGAACGCATCAGTTCGACGAAACCCGGAAAGCTCGTCGCGATGAACGTGCCATCGTCGATCTGCACCGGCTTGTCGCTGGCGACGCCGAGCACTATCGCCGCCATGGCGATGCGGTGGTCCATATGGGTCGTGACCACGCCGCCGCCGGCCGGCCGGCCTTTGCCGTGAACGATCAGATCGTCGCCGCCGATCTCGACCGCGACGCCATTGTTCGCCAGCAACGCGGCAGTGGCGGCAAGCCGGTCGGATTCCTTGACGCGAAGCTCCTTGAGGCCACGCATGATCGTGGTGCCTTCGGCAAAGGCAGCCGCCACGGCCAGCACCGGATATTCGTCGATCATCGATGGCGCGCGCCCGGCCGGCACCTCGACGCCGCGCAGCGCGCCGGCGCGCACACGAAGGTCGGCGACGTCTTCGCCGCCTTCCGTGCGCTTGTCCAGCACGTCGATCGAAGCCCCCATCTCTTCCAGAGTGGTGAACAGACCGGTACGCAGCGGATTCATCATCACGCCGTCAACGATCACGTCGGAGCCGGGCACGATCAGGGCGGCGATGATCGGAAACGCGGCCGACGACGGATCGGCGGGTACGATGACCGGCCGTGGCACAAGCTCGGGCTGGCCGGTGAGCGTAATGCGCCGTCCCTGCTGCCCCTCCTGCTCGACCCGAACCTGCGCGCCGAAATGGGTCAGCATCTTTTCGGTGTGATCGCGGGTCGCTTCCGCCTCGATCACGACCGTTTCGCCGGGCGCCGAGAGGCCGGCCAGCAAGGCCGCCGATTTCAATTGCGCCGATGGGACCGGCGGATGGAACACAATCGGCAGCGGATCGCGCGCGCCGGCCAGCGTCAGCGGCAAACGGCCGTTGTTCGAAACAATGGCACGGGCGCCCATGCGCTCTAGGGGGTCGAGCACGCGCTTCATGGGCCGGCTGCGCAACGAGGCATCGCCGTCAAATGTCGCGGTGATCGGGCAGCCGGCGACCGCGCCGAGCATGAGCCGGCACCCGGTCCCTGAATTGCCGAAATCGAGTGTCCCCGCGGGCTCCCGAAAACCGCCGACGCCAACGCCGCTGACCCGCCATTCGCCGACCCCGGTGCGTTCAACGTCAGCACCGAGATCGCGCAGCGTTTGTGCGCTGTTGATGACATCCTCGCCTTCGAGCAGGCCGCTGATCCGGGTCTCGCCGACGGCCAGTGCGCCGAAAATCAGGGCCCGGATGGAGGTGGACTTGTCGCCGGGCACGCGTGCCCGGCCGGCCAGAGGGCCGCTGCGGCGCGCGGTGAGAGGAATGTGGGCGGCTGTCATGCTGAATGTCCCGAGCGGTCGTCTAGCACGGCTGGCCGCGGTGCGTCATTCGGCGGTTTCGCGGCAGAAATCGGCGGAAATCGTTTTCAATCGACTATTGACAGGCGACCTACTACTAGCCAAGTGAAGCACCCAAATCGTGCAAGGACCCGGACTGTGGCGAAACCCGAACTCGGCACCAAAAGGCTCTGCGCCAGCTGCAGCGCCAAGTTTTATGACCTCAACAAAGACCCTATCCATTGCCCGAAGTGCGGCACGGTCTATGTGATCGCGCCGGTCGTAACACGCGGACGGCCCGATGCGGCAGCGGCGGCTGCCGCGGCCGCGGCGGCTGCCGCAGCGGCGCGTGCCGCTACGGCGGAGGAGGTACCCGAGCCGCCGGAGGCGGAACTGGTCTCGCTCGAAGAGGCCGACGCCGAAACCACCGGCGCGAAGAAACCCGCCGCGCCGGCCGAGGCGGGAGCCGAAGAAGAGGAAGTCGAGATGGACGACGAGGGCATGGACGATGCCGCGTTCATCGAGGAACAGGAAGAAGAAGACGCCGACGTGACCGATATCATCGGCGGCGACATCGAGAACGAGGAAGAAAGCTGATAAAGGAAGTCGGCAATCATCTCGCAGTAATCGGACAGACCCAGATCTTCCGATGACCGGTTGCCGGCTTTCGCGACGGATGGGGCCATAGCTCAGCTGGGAGAGCGCCTGCATGGCATGCAGGAGGTCGGCGGTTCGATCCCGCCTGGCTCCACCAACCTCTCGCCGCGGTCTGCTGCCGATCCCGACACCGCAGCTCAATTTTGCGACAATCCTTCGCGGCTTAACACAACGCCGGCGTTCGTCGCGCGAGCAGGGCATTCACCGTCACTGCCGGGATTTTTCGCGCGGCGCGGCCGGCCGGCATGCTATGTTTGCCAGGGGGCTCCGAAGGGAGATTGGGGTATGGACGGACGTCGGTTGTGCGCCGGATTGGCTGCGGGTTTTTCCATTGCGTTTGCTGTTACGGCTTCGGCGCAGCAGGGGCAGAATCTCAGTCCCGAAGATCAGCTTGCGCCGTCGCAGATGACGCAACCGATGCCGGGCCGCGCGGCCAATCCCCCCGGGGGACAGGCCTCGGTGAACGCGGCGCCTCATACGCCAAAACCCGCCGCCGCGGAGGCCTCCGCCAGTGCGCCGGGAAAACCCGCTGCCGGCGCAGCCTTGAAGGCCGTTGCCTGCAGCGGAGCGTTTTCCAAGGACTCGAGCAATCTCAAGCTCGCGATCATGTTCGACCAGAAAAACGTCTCGTTCAGCGATATCAGCGTCAACGGCTCGTCGGTCGGCGCTTCGACCATCTACGCGAAAGACCCCAAGCGCCGCCTCGAAATCTGGTGGCAGAACCCGGCCAATCGCAGCGGCATTTATCTGATCCTGATCAACGGCCAATCGACCTGGGCGGCGCCCGGCGGCATGAAGGTCGGGCAAACGCTTGCCGATCTGGAAAAGCTCAACCACAAGCCGTTCAAGCTGAAGGGCGCCGACAAGGACCACAATATAGCGGTCAGCGACTGGGATGGCGGCGCACTCGCTACGCTTCCAGGTGGCTGCAAATCCGGCGTCACCCTGCAGCCCGATCCGAAGGCCGGCCCGGACGCCTTAAGCGCCCTGCCCGCTGACAAGGATTTCAGTTCGGACGATCCAGCGATGCGGGACGTGAAGCCGCGGGTCAGTGAAATTCTGATCGGCTATTGAATCGTGTCAGTGTTTCCGCCGCGCCCGCGGACTCGGCGCCGGCGCGTCCTGCGCGTCCTGCGATTGCGAACGCAGCGCTCTGACGTCGCGCGCCATTTCCAGGCAGGTCAGCAACTCGGTGTAACTTGAATCGCCGCCCATTCGGGATTTATTGGTGCAGGCGATCTTGTCCGAAGAGTTGAAATTTCCCCACTGCTTGTCGAGCTCGTCGCGAATAGCCTGCTCGCTGTCGAGGCAGTCTTTCTTCTCCTGCGCGATTTGCGGATCGTGGAAGGTGACACCGCCTTGCTGGGCGATGCCCTGACAGACTTGTTCCACATTGAGCGTGGGAACGCTGTCGGCAGCCGGAATCGCAAGATGCGCTCCGAGCACCAGGACTGCAGGCAAAATCATGACTTCGCTCCAAGGAACCGCTGTTCCACTATAGCATAACGGCAATAGTCCTATAGCGGGTTCCACCGAAAGCGGCCCGCAAATTGCAGCGTAAATTGTGAGTTGACCCCGGGCGATTCGCCCCGTTATGGCTGCATCGAGGGTAGGGATAATCCAATGCCACTTGCACCGTTTTTTGGAACCGCGGCCCTGGTTGTCGCCGTCGCGACCGGCCCGCTCGATCTGTCGATCGATCCATCGGCGCATGGAGCAAAGCTTTCCGTGCAGGAGAAAATGGCGGCGACCGAGCCCGCGATCCGCTCGGCGACCGACTGCATCACACGTGCCGTCGCGGGCGACCCCCGCTACCGCGCGGAACCTGGATCGCTTGGCGATTTGATCGTGGCCTCGATGCCGGCATGTGTGATGCCGGTTCGCGCCATGATCGACACCTACGACAGATATTACGGCGAGGGCACCGGCGAGGCGTTCTTCATGGGCCCCTATCTCGACGTGCTGCCGAAAGCCGTGATCGAAGGCGCGGCCAAAGAGCCGAAATAAAACGCGCGCCGCTTTGCCACGGCGCGCGCAAATTTCCCGAGAAAGCCGCCGAGCTAGCGCGGCAACGCCTGGATGGTGATTCCGGTGTTCGGATCGATCACCAGGATACGGTCCGGCTCATAGATGTAGTGGTAGGCCGGAAGCACCGTTGCGGCCGGTTGCGCATTCAGCACCGTCTCATCCAGCATCGCCGGCGGCGCGACGGTGTCGTAGAGCGGCGCAACGGTTTCGTAAGGCGGCGCCTGGTCATAGAACGGTTGCGGATTGGCGGCGATGGCCGCCACCGGCGGGGGTGTCGTCGTCACGGTGCGCCTGGTAGTCACAACCTGCCGGTGGGATGTTCGCGTCGCCGGCCGGACCGTCTGCACCGTTTCGGTAGTCACGCTCTGCGCCGGCTGCGTGATCACGGTCTCGACCGACTCGCCGGGGATGACTGTCTGCGCCTTCGCCGCGGTCATGCCGGCGGCGAGCGCAACCGCGAGTGCGGCGTACGAAATACTGCTTCTCATAACAGGCTCCATGCATGAGGCTACCGGCGAGACGCCGGACACGCCTCTTAACGCCTGTTCGCTGCGCGCGTTCCTGGAAATGACAACTGACTGCGCAAACGGGTTCCGCCAGCGCAAAATTGACGCCGTCACGCCACCCGGGAACCATATCCCCGCGGCAGCGACGGCCGCAGCAGCGCAGACAGCGGCAGCGTCAACAAAACCATAACCGCGACAAGCATCAACGCCTTCCATACGCCGAAGGTGTCGCCGACCAATCCGTAAAGCGACGGCGCGATCGCCCCGGAGCCGATCGTGCCGGTATAGAAGATACTCAGCGCCCGCGTACGCCGATCGGCGCTCACCAGCGCCGGCACCGAGCCGTAAAGCACCGACGACGTACCGTTGAGCGCGATGCCGATAATCGGCAGCAACAACAGCGCGCCGCCAAGCGGCAGCGGAATGAGCGCAAGAATTCCCGCCGCGGTAAGACTTTCGGTCAGCCACACCGTCCCGATCGCCCCAATCCGCGCGCCGATGAACGTGCAGGCGAGCTTGCCGGCAGCGCCGCCGGCGAAAACCAGGGTCAGCGCCAGACCGACGGTCTGAACGCTGGCGCCTTTGTCCTTGAGCACGAACGGCAGGAACAACAGGAAACCCATCCGCGTCGCGCTGTCGATGACGCCGATCGCGACCAGAAGCGGAAACGCCAGCGGCTGCGCCGGCTTGTCGGAAACGGCCGGTGTCTCCGGGCGGCGTTCGGCGCTGCTTTCGGGCCTGTAGCGGGGCGTGACGACGAAGATGATCGCAGCGAGGATGAAGCCGAGACAGCCCAGGATGGCGAGCGCCGGCCGCCACGCCATCGCCAGCAGCATCAGCGACAGCGTCGCCGGCAGCGTCATCTTTCCGAGATCGCCGGCAAAATTATAGGTACCGAGCGCAGTCAGCGAACGCGGCCCGGGGAACGCGCGGGCGATCAGCGCCGAAGCCACCGGATGCTGCGTGCTGGCACCGAGCCCGCCGATGAACAGCGCCACCAGCAGCATGGTAAATCCCGAACTGGCGCCGGCCAGCAGATAACCGAAACCGGCAAGCGCGGTGCCGAACGCGAGCACCACCGCGGCGCCGAGCCTTTCAGACACCAGCCCGGCCGGAATTTGCAGGCTCGCCATGGCGCCGACAAAGACGCTGCGCAATATGCCAAGCGCCGCGTAATCGAGGCCGAATTCCGCCTGCCACAGCGGCAGCAGAATATAGATCAGGTCGGTATAACCGTCGTGCAGCGCATGCGTCACCGCCGCGATCGACGCCGTACGGCGCTGGCCGGGAGAAAGCCGCCTCGGCAACGCCGCAAAGTTTTCCCAACTCAGTTTGCTCATTCGGACCTGCGACAGCCGTAGGTAGGCGCAAGCACCAGGGTCGTCAATTACACCAAGGCCTGCGATTGACCGTTTCAACAGCGGAGTGCAGTCTCCGCCCGAAACTGGGAATCACGGCTCTGTCTCTTTGAGAGGAGAAACCATGTTCGGCCTCAGCGATCTGTTCCAGTGGGAGCGGTTCGTGACGCCTACCGTGATCAAGGTATTTTACTGGCTCGCGGTCATTGTTTGCGTGTTGTTGGGGGTGGCCGGTGCGGTGTCCTCGCTGCGCGATATGGCGTTCAATCCGTTTGTCGGTTTGGTCTTTCTGGTCACCAGCCTGCTTTGCGCCTTCATGGGCGTGATCGTGGCGCGCATCATCGCCGAGACCGTGCTCATTGTGTTTCGCATCAACGAGCACCTCGGCGCGATCCGCAATCAGGGTGCGCAAAACCGAAATCAGGAAGCGAACTATCGCGGCCAGTGAAGCGGATTTGACATCCGCCGCCTACCAGCCGCGAGTTCGCGAAGCGAATGTCAAATCCAACGCTTCATATTTGTTAGCGGTCCCTTCAATTCAGACATTCGCACACGGTCCGGCCGGGATCGGATGCGAATGTCTGAATTGGACCGCTCGTGATTAAGTGGCGAAGCGGAAGTGCATGATGTCGCCATCCTGCACCACGTAATCCTTGCCTTCGAGCCGCATTTTGCCGGCATCGCGCGCCCCGACCTCCCCGCCGCAAGCGACATAATCGTCATAGGCGATGGTTTCGGCGCGGATGAAGCCCTGCTCGAAATCGGTATGGATGACGCCGGCCGCCTGCGGCGCCCTGGTGCCCCGGGTTATCGTCCAGGCGCGCGACTCTTTCGGTCCGGCGGTGAAATACGTCACCAGGTCAAGCAGCGCGTAACCGGCGGCGATCAGGCGGTCGAGACCGGCCTCGTGCAGGCCGACAGCGGCGAGATAGTCGGTGCGCTCGTCGCGGGCGAGCACGGCGATCTCGGACTCGATCTTGGCGGAGATGACGACGGCAGCCGCGCCTTCCTCCTTCGCCCGCGCCTCTACCTTCTGTGAGAAGGCGTTGCCGCTCGCGGCCGAGCCTTCCTCGACATTGCAGACATAGAGCACCGGCAACGACGTCAGCAGCCCAAGCGTGTGGAAGGTTTTTTCCTCTTCCGGCTTGCGCTCGGTAAAGCGCGCCGGTTTGCCCTCGCGCAGCAGCGCCAGCGCGCGATTAATCAGGTCCAGCGAGTCTTTGGCTTCCTTGTCGCCGCCCTTGGCTTTTTTGCTCAGGCCGTCGACACGTTTCTCGAGGCTTTCGAGGTCGGCGAGCATCAGCTCGGTCTCGATGGTCTCGATATCGGCAACCGGATCGATGCGGTTTTCGACATGCGTCACGTCGGTGTCCTCGAAACAGCGCACCACGTGGGCAATGGCATCGACCTCGCGGATGTTGCCGAGGAACTGATTGCCGAGACCCTCGCCTTGCGAAGCCCCGCGCACCAGGCCGGCGATGTCGACGAATGTCAGCCGCGTCGGCACGATTTGCACCGATTTGGCCAACCGGGCCAACGTGTCGAGCCGCTTGTCCGGCACTGCGACTTCGCCGACGTTCGGCTCGATGGTGCAGAACGGATAATTAGCCGCCTGCGCCGCAGCGGTTTCGGTCAGCGCATTGAACAGAGTTGACTTGCCGACGTTGGGCAGGCCGACGATGCCGCATTTGAATCCCATGGACGATATTCACCTGTTGGACGGCGCTTCACGTTTCATCGCGACCGCCGTTGGACCCGTCATTCGATTCATCGCCAAAGCCCTTCGCGACCATGGCGAGGTGGATTTTGTTCTGGAAAGTCGCGTCCTCGCCGCGGGCGAGGATGTCGGCGCTATCGGCGATGATGTCGATCAGCGCTTCGACCCAGCCACACTCGCTCTTGGCGAAATCGCTGAGCACATAGTGCTGAACCATGTCTTTGTTGCCTGGATGCCCGACACCAATGCGTACGCGGCGATAGTCGTTGCCGATATGCTCCGATATCGAGCGCAGGCCGTTGTGACCGGCGATGCCGCCGCCGATCTTCACCCTGACTTTCGCCGGACGAAGATCGATCTCGTCGTGGAAGACCGTAACGGCGGTGAGCGGAAGCTTGTAGAAATGCACGGCCTCAGCCACGGCGCGGCCCGACTCGTTCATGAACGTCCCGGGCAGCAACAGCAGGGCCCGCTCGCCGCCGATCGGGCCCTCGCATGCGACGCCCTGAAAACGCCGACGCCACGGCCCGATGCCGTGGCGCTTGGCAATCGCCTGCAACACCATGAAGCCGATGTTGTGCCGGTTGCCGGCATAACGCGTCCCCGGATTTCCAAGTCCAACCAGGAGCAGCATCAGCTTCGTCCCGCCAGGGTGGCGGAGCATGAACGGGAAAGTTCACGCTCCGCTAAAGCGGCGACCTCACTTCTTGTCGCCACCGCCCGCAGGCGCTGCGGCGGGGGCGCCACCACCGGCAGCGCCGGGAGCCGCACCAGGCGCGGCACCGGCGGCGCCTTCGGCCGGCGCACCGGCGGCGGCGGCAGCGGCCGCAGCGGCCGCAGCGGCAGCAGCCGCTTCGGCGGCGGCCTTGAGCTCTTCGGCGTAACCTGACGGCGGCACCACCGTGACCAGCGTCACGTCCCGGCGTTCCACCACCTTCACGCCTTCGGGCAGCTGGATGTCGCTCAGATGCCTCGAGTAGTTGATGTCGAGGTCGGAGACATCGACGTCGACGCCGGCGGGAATGGCATCGGCGCGGCAGCGAACCGCGATGGTATGAGCGACGATGCTCACCGTACCGCCACGCTTAACACCCGGCGACTGGTCTGCATTCTTCACGCGGATCGGAATGTTGACCCGGATCGTGGCGCCTTCGCCAAGCCGCATGAAATCGACATGCAGCGGCAGATCGTGCACGACGTCGAGCTGGAAGTCGCGCGGAATGACGCGATGCTTCACGCCATCGATCTCGATGTCATGAATCGTGGTCAGGAAGTGCCCGGCATAGATGCGCTGGTGCAGATCCTTGTATTCGAGCGAGATCGGCAGCGGCGGCTTGCCGTCGCCATAGATGATCCCGGGAACGCGGCCGGCTTTGCGTTCGGATCGGGCGGCCCCCTTGCCTGCCTTCGAACGCGCCGCCGCCTTGATTGAATTGACGGTCGCCATGATGGGTCTATCCTTGTCTAAAGCTTTGTCTTTTGGACGGAATCCCGCGGCAGCCTCCAGGGGTGCTGGGGCCGCGGACGCGGCTTCTATAGCGGCGCAGGTGGCGAAAAACAAGGAAGCAATACCGCGGTCCGGCCGGACCGGGTCAACCGCAGTTAACCGTTTGCCGCCGGCGCGGTCTTGCCGAGCGCCGCTTCCAGCGCCGCGACCCGGGTCTTGAGGGCTTCGTTTTCTTCGCGCGCCAAGCGGGCCATCTCCTTGACCGCTTCAAAGTCCTCGCGCTTGACCACATCGAGATCGCGCAAGATACGCTCGGCCTGGGTACGAAACAGCGTCTCGACCTCGCGGCGGACGCCCGAAGCGGCGCCAGCGGCGTCGTTCATCAAACGGGCCACTTCATCGAAGAAACGGTTGGTCGTCTGGACCATAGCTGCCTCCGGGAGTCCCGCTTGCCATGCGGACAGACAATGGCGATGGTGCGGCCCCCTCGCAAGAGGTGCGTCGCGCCCGACGACGCCACCGCTCACGCGCATGGAAGCCGCCTGATGTTCGTCCTGCCGGTTCTGCCATTTCCAGCAATCAATCCGGTGCTGATCCACCTCGGCCCGCTGGCGATCCGATGGTATGCACTCGCTTACATCGTCGGCATCATTGCCGGCTGGTTCTATGCCCGCACCATCATCGCGTCGGAGCGGCTTTGGGGCGGACCGGCGCCGCTGAAAATCATCGACTTCGACGACTTTATTGTCTGGATCACGCTGGGAATCATTCTCGGCGGCCGCACCGGATACGTCCTGTTCTACAACTTCCCGCACTTCGCCGAGCATCCGTTGCAGATCCTGGAGTTGTGGAACGGCGGCATGTCGTTCCACGGCGGCGTGCTCGGCTGCTGCGTCGCGATCGTGCTGTTCGCCTTGCGGCGCCGCATCCCCATCCTGTCGCTCGCGGACGTGACGGCCGCGGTGGCGCCGATCGGCCTGTTTCTCGGCCGCATCGCCAATTTCATCAACGGCGAATTGTGGGGACGTCCCACCGACGTGCCGTGGGCCATGGTGTTTCCGAACGGCGGTCCGGTGCCGCGCCATCCGAGCCAGCTTTATGAAGCGACCCTCGAAGGCATCGTCCTCCTCATCGTGCTTGGATTGATGGTGCGCGCCGGATGGCTCAAGCGCCCCGGCGTCATCACCGGCGCCTTCGCCATCGGCTACGGTGCGGCGCGCATGACCTGCGAACTGTTCCGCGAACCCGACGTTCAGCTCGGTTTCCTGTGGGGTGGACTGACCATGGGAATGCTGCTGTGCATTCCGCTGATCCTGGGAGGAATTGCGATCATCGCCTTCGCGCTCCGGGGCAAGCCGCAAACCGACAATGGCTGACGCACACTCGCCGCTCGAACAGGAAATCCGCAGGCTCATCACCGCTGCCGGGCCGATGCCGGTGGCGGACTATATGCGGCTTTGCCTGACGCATCCGCAGCACGGCTACTACACCACGCGCGATCCGTTCGGCAGCAGCGGCGATTTCGTCACCGCCCCCGAGATCAGCCAGATGTTCGGCGAACTGGTCGGATTATGGATGGCCGCCGTCTGGCAGCGGATGGGCGCGCCGGAAAACGTCCGCGTCATCGAACTTGGTCCGGGCCGCGGCACATTGATGATGGATGCGCTGCGCGCCGTGCGCGTCATAAAAGCGTTCCGCGCCGCGATCGTACTGCACCTGGTTGAAATCAGCCCTGCCCTGAAAAAAATGCAGCAGGAGACGCTTGCCGGCACCGACATTCCGGCGTTTTGGCACGACACCCTCGACGGCGTGGCGGGCGGGCCGTGCATCATCATCGCCAACGAGTTCATCGACGCGTTGCCGGTGCATCAAGCCGTGAAACAGCCTGACGGCTGGCACGAACGCGTCATCGAAATCGGCGCCGACGGCCAGCTTTGCTTCGGCGTGGCGCGCGAAATCCTGCCGCACTTCGAAACCGGGCTGCCGCGCGCGCTCCGCCAATCTCCCGACGGTTCGATCTTCGAATGGCGCGACGACCGCACGGCACTTGAGATCGGCCGGCGCGTGCGCTCCGACGGGGCGGCGTTGATCCTGGATTACGGCCACATCCACTACAACACCGGCGATACATTGCAGGCGGTCGCCGGACACGCTTACGCCAATCCGCTGCGCAATCCTGGCGAAGCCGACCTCACTGCGCATGTCGATTTCGAGGCGCTGGCGCAAAGCGCGGAAAGCATCGGCGGCCGCATTCACGGGCCGGTCACCCAGCGCGATTTTCTGCTGCGTCTGGGCATCGACAAGCGCGCCGAGGCGCTGAAATCCGGCTTGCCGCGCGACAAGGCGCTCAAGATCGAAATGGCGATGTCGCGCCTGACCGAAACTGGCGCGACAGGCATGGGCGAATTATTCAAGGCGCTGGCGATCACCGATCCGACAGTCGAAGCCGTCGCCGGATTTGAAACCGCATGATGATCGAAGCATCCACGCTTGCCTTCGACGGCATCCGTCATGGTTTCTTCACCCGCGAAGGCGGCGTCTCGAACGGCCTTTATGCAAGCCTCAACGGCGGCGTCGGCTCGAAGGATGACGCCGGACATGTCGCGGAAAACCGCGCGCGCATGGCGGGCGCGCTCGGCGTGGCGCCGGGGCGATTTCTGACCGCCTTCCAGATCCACTCGCCTCAAGTCGTCGTCGTCGAAACGCCGTGGACCGCGGAGACGCGGCCGCGCGCCGACGCGATTGTCACGCGCATGCGGGCGCTCGCGATCGGCATCAGCACCGCGGATTGCGGGCCGGTTCTTCTGGCCGATCCGAAGGCTCGCGTTATCGGCGCGGCGCACGCCGGCTGGCGCGGCGCGCTCACCGGCGTCGTCGAGGCGGCGATCGAGGCGATGGAGCAACTCGGCGCCAAACGCAGCGAAATCCGCGCCGCGCTCGGACCGATGATCCGTCAGCAAAACTATGAGGTCGGCGCCGACCTGATCGCCCGTTTTGGCGCCGAGGACCCGGCCAGCAACCGGTTCTTCGCTGCTGCCTCGCGCGACGGCCACGCCATGTTCGACCTGGCGGGCTATATCGGCTCCCGGCTGAGCCGGGCCGGCATCCACTCCATCGAAGACTTGGGCCACTGCACTTACGCCGACCCGACGAGGTTTTTTAGTTTCCGCCGCACCACCCATCGCGGCGAGGCGGATTACGGCCGCCACGTCAACGCCATCGCCCTCGCCGACTGAAGCCCGGCACAGCCCCTCAAAGCGCCTGTAACCGGCTGTTAGGCCAGTCAGAAAGCTGCGGGGACAAGGCCCTGATACATATTGCCAGCCCAGCAAGCGGCTTGTATCAGGACCGCAAAAGTCTCTGCCGGGCGCGCAGGAGAGCGGGAATGACGGGCAAAAACGGGGCGATCAAGCTCGTCTCCGGCAATTCCAACCCTGCGCTTGCCGAGGCCATCGGCAGCCATCTCAACACCCCGCTGACCAAGGCGATCGTGCGGCGCTTCGCCGACAACGAAATCTTCGTCGAGATTCAGGAGAACGTGCGCGGCGCCGACGTTTTCGTCATTCAATCGACCTCATACCCGGCCAACGACCTTCTGATGGAGCTCTTGATCATCATCGACGCGCTGCGGCGCGCGTCGGCGCGGCGCATCACGGCGGTCATTCCCTATTTCGGCTACGCACGGCAGGATCGCAAAGTCGGCCCGCGCACGCCGATCTCGGCCAAGCTCGTCGCCAATCTCATCACCCGCGCCGGCGCCGACCGGGTGATGACGCTCGATCTCCACGCCGGACAAATTCAGGGCTTTTTCGACATCCCGACCGACAATCTGTTCGCCGCTCCGGTGATGATGCGCGACATCCGGCAGCGCTTCGACCTCAGCAAAGTCATCGTGGTGTCGCCCGACGTCGGCGGCGTGGTGCGCGCGCGCGGGCTCGCCAAGCGCATCAACACACCGCTCGCGATCGTCGACAAGCGGCGCGAGCGGCCGGGCGAATCCGAAGTGGCCAACGTCATCGGCGAAGTCAATGGCGGCGTCTGCATCCTGGTGGACGACATCGTCGATTCCGGCGGCACGCTGATCAACGCCGGGGATGCCCTGCTCGAGCGCGGCGCCTCCGAGGTCTACGCCTACATCACCCACGGCGTGCTCTCCGGCGGAGCGGCGGCGCGCGTCGCCAAATCGAACCTCAAAGAGCTGGTGATCACCGACTCCATTTTGCCGACCAAAGCCGTCTCCGACGCCGGCAATATCCGCCTGCTGTCGATCGCGCCGCTGATCGGCGAAGCGATCAACCGCACCGCCGCCGAGGAATCGGTGTCGAGCTTGTTCGACTAGCCGGGCGGTTTCGGGGTTTCGGCCCGGTTTTGGGCCAAGCTCTCGACATTTTCGCGCCCCCACCTCGCCCACAGTCCGCCTTAGTCGCCGAGTCAACTTGTCGCAGTCCGTCCTGTGGACGGTCATACACACGGCATTGTGTGGCGGGGGCAAATCACTTCATGAGTTCCGTTATCGGCGGTCTCAAAAGCCTTTAGCGGAATTTGGCGGGAAGATTCGTGCCGTTTATAGTTGGCGGACGTACTGATTCGCGCTCCTCCGTCAATTTATCGGCGTGAGTTCTCCCTGCGTCAAATCGCAGCCGAGCGTTGGCAATGTCAGTGGCGTGTGCATTTCCACTCAAGGACAGAACGGAGCTGGAGACGGCATGTCCCTCATTGAGCTGACACGGAATCATTCAAGCAATCCGCTCGAAGTTGTCGAGCGGATGGCTTCGGGCAACGATTGGCCGTTCGAACGGGCGGGCGAGGATGAGATCGCGCTTGTCGTCACCGGCCGCTGGACCAACTACCAGGTTTCGTTCACGTGGATGGGCGACATCGAGGCGCTGCATCTGGCCTGCGCCTTCGACATCCGGATTCCGGAAACGCGGCTCGCGGAAGTGCAGCAACTCATCGCCATGATCAACGAGCAGTTGTGGATCGGGCATTTCGATGTGTGGACGCAAAACGGCATGGTGATGTTCCGTCACGCGCTGGTTTTGGCGGGCGGCGTTGCGCCGTCCGGCGGACAGTGCGAGGCGGTCTTCAGCAGCGCACTCGACGCCTGCGAGCGCTACTTTCCGGCGTTTCAATTCGTGGTATGGGCGGGCAAGCCCGCACGCGAGGCGATGGAAGCCTCGATGTTCGAGACTTCGGGCGAGGCGTGACGGAAGCGGCACGCGATCTGCGCGACTTCACCGGCCGCATTGTCATCGTCGGCGCCGGGAAAATGGGCGGCGCGCTGCTCGAAGGCTGGCTGCGCCTCGGCCTTGAACCGAAAAATATCGCCGTACTCGAACCGCAACCGGCCCCACAGATTTCGGCGCTCGGCAGTCGCGGATTGCAGATCAATCCGAGCTTGTCCTCGCTGTCGAATGTCGAAGCCATCGTCATCGCAGTGAAGCCGCAAATCGCCGCCGAAGCGCTGCCGCCGCTGGCGCCGCTGATCGGCCCGTCGACCGTCGTGGTTTCGATCATGGCCGGACGGACAATTCGATCGATCGCCGGCGCGCTGAACCGGCCGTGCGCACTGGTCCGCGCCATGCCCAACACGCCGGCGGCAATCGGCCGGGGCATGACGGTCGCGGTGGCGCACGGCGCCGATGGTGCGCAGCGCAACCTTGCGGATCGCCTGCTCGGCGCAACCGGAGCGGTCGAGTGGATCGCGGACGAGGCGCTGATGGATGCGGTCACCGCCGTTTCGGGCTCAGGCCCGGCTTATGTCTTCCTGCTGGCGGAGACACTGGCGCAGGCCGGCGTCGCGGCGGGACTACCTGCCGGGCTTGCCGCGAAGCTGGCGCGAGAAACCGTCTCCGGTTCCGGCGAGTTGTTGCACCGGGACACAACCGAGGCGTCGGTGCTGCGGCAGAACGTGACGTCGCCAGGCGGCACAACCGCAGCCGCCCTTGACGTCCTGATGGGCAAGGACGGACTTGCGGCATTGATGGAGAAGGCTGTGGCTGCCGCGACCCGGCGCTCACGGGAACTCGCGGGCTAGCGGGGCGAGTTTGATAGTCGCACGTGCCGCTGAAGCGTGTTGTTTCCCAGTCTTGGAACCTCTCTGCGGCCGCCTTACATTTGAAGATGCCGGTGCGGGAATATTTCCGCACGATGCGCGTTCAAGGCGTACAGGAGTTGTGTCATGGCCCGCAGGCCCGCCCGCAGATCGCCGCCGAAGTCAGCACGCGCCGCTCCGAGGCCAGCTTCGTCGGCAGCATCGACAGAGCGCGACAAGATCATCGCCGGTTTTTTGTCGCTGCTCGCCGAAAAGCCGATTGAGCGGATCGGCCTCGCCGATATTGCCACGGAGGCCGGCGTATCGCTCGCCGCGTTGCGCGACGAATTTTCCTCCCCGCTGGCGATCTACTCCGCTCACGTCAAATCGATAGATCGCGCCGTGCTGACGGCCGACCTGAGCGACACGGCCGAAGAGCCGCCGCGCGAGCGGCTGTTCGATGTGCTGATGCGCCGGCTGGACGCGATGGCGCCGCACCGCGAGGCGGTGCGTTCGCTGCTGCGCTCGGCCATGCGCAATCCGCCGCTGGCTTTGGCGCTCAATCGCTTCGCCGTTCGCTCACAGCAGTGGATGCTGACCGCCGCCGGTATCAGTGCATCAGGGCCGCAAGGCATGGTGCGGGCCCAAGGTCTTGCATTGCTGTTCGGTTCGGTGGTGCGGCAGTGGACCCGGGATGATGACGATGGGCTGGCGCGCACGATGGCCGCTCTCGACCGTGCGCTGGCGCGTGGCCAGCGCTTCTCGGGCTTCCTTGACGATCTGAGCCATATTCCGTCGCGGCTCTGTCGCTTGCGGCCGAGGCGCCGGCACAGGCGCCACGATAGCGGTCACGACGATACCGGCGACGAGGAATCCGCGACGGCGTAATCCCTTGCCCGATTATCCACAGGGCTTGCCTGCCCCGGTCCTGTGCTCGCCAAGTCTCGCTGCCTGCTGGAGAATTCCAAGCCCACCCGGATTAGCGAAAAGCTAGCCAAACTCGCAAAGATTAGAATTCTTATAAACTATTGATTTCATTTGCAAAGTTAGACTTCGCAGGGTACTGGTTTCATATCGAACCAATCGCCGCCGGGCCGTCCCGATGATTGTCTGCTCGTGTAACGTGTTTTCTGACCACGACGTCCGTGGCGCGCTCTCGGCAAGCGAGGCCTCTCCGCGGACGACTTGCCAAGTTTATCATTGCCTTGGTTGCAGCGCTCAATGCGGCCGCTGTGCGCGCACAATCCGCCGCATCATGAACGAGGCGCTGGCGGCTTCCGACGCGACGGCCGCCCCAAGCGACGCCGCCACCTCCTGAATCCCCTGTTCGCCAAGAACTTGGCCCGTCCCGTAGCCTGTCTGTCTATCCACACCGGCAGCTATCGCCCTAGCTTAGAATTGTTATAATCAAGCGAACTTTCAACTTGGCGCGGCGTTATCCGCCCGTTGCTGGAGCATTGTCATGAAGGGTGAGCCTGGGGTCCTCGACTATCTCAACAAGGGACTGCGGCACGAGCTGACGGCGATCAATCAGTATTGGCTGCACTACCGTTTGCTCGGCAATTGGGGCTATCAGGCGCTCGCCAAGCAGTGGCGCAAGGAATCGATCGAGGAGATGCAGCACGCCGACAAGCTTGTTGACCGCATCATCTTTCTCGACGGCTTTCCCAACATGCAGGTGCTCGATCCGCTGCATATCGGACAGAATGTGAAAGAGGTCCTGGACTGCGACCTCGCGGCTGAAAATTCGGCGCGCGCGCTCTACCAGGAGGCCGCCACGCATTGCCACGCGGTCAAGGACTACGTGACCCGCGACCTGTTCGAGCAATTGATGCACGACGAGGAGGAGCACATCGACTTCCTCGAGACGCAGCTTGATCTGGTCGCCAAGCTCGGTGTCCAGCTCTACGCGCAGCATCACATCGGCGAACTCGACGAGAAAGAAGACTGAGGCTGCACGCCTCGCCGCCGGATCGGCGGCCGCCGGTCATTAACAAACTCTTACCCGAGTTCCATCCGCACGATCATCCGCCGCGGCTCTTCGGGCGTGCGCGGCGACGAGCCGCGCGCGCGACCATCCTCATTTCGCGCCAGGTTAATGATCGCGGTTAAGAGTTAAGGTTAAGACCCGTTTAAATATTTACTGCCACTCTTCGTCCGGGTTCAACGAGGGCGGACCGCGCGCAGCGTGGCTCGTCCCAGCAAAGGACGAAGCCATGGTCAGCGTAAGGCTTTTGATCACTACCGCCGTAGCGAGCATGTTGGCGAACGCCGCATTCGCCGCGGATATGTCGATGCCTCCCCTCGCACCGCCCCCGGCGTATCAGCCGCCGCCGATGATGTATGCGCCGCAGCCTCAGGTCGTAGCGCAGCCGGTCGGCGGCTGGTATCTGCGCGGCGATATCGGTATCGGCATTACCAGCAACGCCAGCCTCGAATTCCTGCAAAATCCGCTGAACACCAGCAATTTCGCCTTCCACAACACGTCGTTGGGCGACACGACCTTTTTCAGCGCGGGCGTCGGCTACGAGTTCAATAATTGGCTTCGTTTCGATGTCACCGGCGAATATCGCACGAAGTCTGCGCTCAATGCTTTCGGCATGTACACTCTCGGCGGCGGGACATTCCTCGATACCTATCAAGGCTTCTTGAAATCGACGATATTCCTCGCCAACGGCTACATCGACCTCGGCACCTGGAACTGCCTGACGCCGTTCATCGGCGCCGGCGCGGGCGTCGCGTACAACACGCTCAACGATTTCGTCGATGTCGGCGTCCCAACGGCTGGCAGCGGGGTCGGCCGCAACAGCAGCAATTTCAATTTTGCCTGGGCTCTCCACGCCGGCGTTTCGTATGCAGTGACGCAGAATTTCTCGGTGGAACTTGCCTACCGCTACCTCAATTACGGCTCGGTCACCGATACGATCGACTGTACCGGCGGCTGCAACCCCGACTCCTACAAGCTGAAGAGTTCTCAGCTCGAACGACCTGATGCTCGGCGTCCGCTGGCGGTTCCCGGTCGAATACCTGCAGCCGCAATACCAGCCGCCGCCGCAATATCCGCTCTCGACCCGCGGCTGATAAACCAGGCGCACTCTTCTCGAAATGTGAACGGCGCGGGCAACCGCGCCGTTTTGTTTTGGGCCGTTGCCACGGCCATCTGCGCCGCAAGCTAACGCTCCATTAAGGTTAATGCCGGATGATTACGTGCGTTTGGCCGCTTCGGGCGGTCAAAGGGACGGAGTTGTTCGATGCGTTCGGTGATTTGTGCTGTTGCGCTGCTGGCATTGCCGACCAGCGCCTTTGCGGGCGACTTCGACATTCTGCGCGGCACCGTGCCGACCTACAAATGGTCCGGTTTCTACGGCGGCGCCCAGGGCGGCTTTTCCAACAGCACCATCAAATTCGGGACCGCGGCGAGCTCGCAACTCGCCTTCCTGCTGCGTGGCCTGGCGATCGAACAGGACGAGCAGATTTCAAGCTGGAACGTTATGGGCACGCACACCACGAGCAGCCCCGGCTTCGGTGGCTTCGTCGGCTACAATATGGAGTGGGAAAATCTCATCGTCGGCGTAGAGGCAAACTACAATCACCTCTCCCTGTCGCAGACCGCGGGGAGTTCGCTCTCGCGCAGCTTCACGGACAGCACGGCGCTGCCGCCTGGCCATAACTTCTTTTACGACGTGACCGTCGGCGGATCGGCTTCGATCCACATCACGGACATTGCCACGTTCCGTGCCCGTGCCGGCATCGAGGAAGGCTGTTTCCTTCCCTACGCCTTCGCTGGCCTGGCGGTGGCGCGCGCCAACACCTCGACCGCGGCGTCACTCGGTTACACTTTTCAGGATTTTCCGGACTCCGAGACCCCGCCGCTTGCGCCGCTCCCCTCCGGGTCCTTCGGACCAATTTCTACGTCCAACGCTCAGAGCAACGCCATCGGCTATGGCGTGGCCACGGGTTTGGGCGTCGACGTCGGCTTGCTGCCCAATGTGTTCGTGCGCGGCGAACTGGAATACGTCTATCTGGCGCCGATCAACGGCATTCAAGCTTCGATCGCATCCGTGCGGCTCGGCGCCGGCCTGAAATTCTAAAAATAATTTCTACAGATATCGCAGCCGCTTCGCGGATTTGCGCACACGCCGCTTGACTGCGCGGCTTTCGCTCCTTAATTCCGACGGCGGGACACCCCTCCCCAACGAGGGGCAGCTATCTGGAAGGATAGATCATGACTGTTGCTACGCCCGTAGTGCGGCCGCGCGTGCCGCATTTTTCATCCGGCCCCTGTGCCAAGCGCCCCGGCTGGACCTCCCAAGCCCTTTCTGACGCGTTTCTCGGACGCTCGCACCGCTCGAAGCCTGGCAAGGCCAAGCTCAAGCGCGCCATCGACCTCACCCGCGAGGTGTTACAGGTGCCGGCCGACTATCGCATCGGCATCGTCCCGGCGTCGGATACCGGCGCGGTCGAGATGGCGTTGTGGTCGCTGCTGGGAGCGCGCCCGATCACCATGCTGGCATGGGAATCCTTCGGCGAAGGCTGGGTGAGCGACGTTGCCAAGGAACTCCAGCTCAAGGATGTCACGCTGATACGGGCGCCCTACGGCGAATTGCCCGACCTCAGCAAGGTCGATCCGGCCAGCGATATCGTGTTCACCTGGAACGGCACCACCTCAGGCGTGCGCGTGCCGAATGCCTACTGGATCAAGGCCGATCGCGCCGGGCTGACGATTTGCGACGCCACCTCGGCGGCGTTTGCACAGCCGCTCGACTGGCCGAAGCTCGATGTCGTGACGTTCTCCTGGCAGAAGGCGCTGGGCGGCGAAGCCGCGCATGGCATGCTGATTCTGTCGCCGCGCGCGGTCGCCCGGCTCGAAAGCTACTCGCCGCCGTGGCCGCTGCCGAAAATCTTCCGGATGACCAAGGGCGGCAAGCTCAACGAAGCCATCTTTGTTGGCGAGACCATCAACACGCCGTCAATGCTGTGCCTCGAGGATTATCTCGACGCGCTCGAATGGGCGAAGTCGGTCGGCGGGCTGCCTGCGCTTCAGGCTCGCGCCGACGCCAACACCAGGGTCATCTCCGATTGGGTGGCGCGCGCGCCGTGGATCGACTTTCTGGCGCGCGAACCGGCGCAACGCTCCAACACGTCGGTTTGCCTGAAGGTCGTCGACCCCGCGGTGACCAGGCTCGCTCCGGATGCACAGGCCGCCTTTGTCAAAGGCCTTGCGGCGGCGCTCGATAAAGAGGGCGTCGCCTATGACATCGATGCCTATCGTGACGCTCCGTCAGGATTGCGGATCTGGTGCGGCTCGACGATCGAACGTTCTGACGTCGAGGCACTCGTGCTCTGGCTCGATTGGGCCTACGCCAAGGCGAAAGACGCCTTGGCGAAGGCCGCGTGAGTCTGGCCAGGAAACCGAACATGGCACCCAAAGTCCTGATCTCCGACGCCCTGTCCGCCGCCGCCGTCCAGATCTTCAAGGATCGCGGCATTGAGGTCGATTTCCAGCCCAATCTCGGCAAGGACAAAGACAAGCTCGCCGAGATTATCAACGGCTTCGACGGCCTGGCGATCCGGTCCGCCACCAAAGTCACCGCCAAGCTGCTGGAAAAGACCAAAAGCCTCAAAGTGATCGGCCGCGCCGGCATCGGCGTCGACAACGTCGATATTCCGGCGGCGACGGCGCGCGGCATCATCGTGATGAATACGCCGTTCGGCAATTCCATCACCACCGCCGAGCACGCCATCACGCTGATGCTTTCGCTGGCGCGGCAAATTCCCGAGGCCGATGCTTCGACACGCGCCGGCAAATGGGAAAAGAACAAGTTCCTCGGCATGGAGATTTTCAGCAAGACGCTCGGCATCATCGGCTGCGGCAATATCGGCTCGATCGTCGCCGATCGGGCGATCGGGTTGAAAATGCGGGTGATCGCTTACGATCCCTATTTGTCGGCCGACCGCGCGCTGCAGCTCGGCGTCGAGAAAGTCGAGCTCGACGCGCTGTGGCGCCGGGCCGATATCATCACCCTGCACACGCCGCTGACCGACAACACCCGCGCCATCATCAATGCCAAGACGCTCGCATCGATGAAAAAAGGCGTGCGGCTGATCAATTGCGCCCGCGGCGAGCTCGTCGACGAAGCCGCGCTGTGCGAAGCGCTGAAATCCGGCCATGTCGCCGGCGCCGCCCTCGACGTCTTCCGCGAAGAGCCGGCAACGCAAAGCTGCCTGTTCGGCCTGCCGAACGTCGTCTGCACGCCGCACCTTGGCGCGTCGACGATGGAGGCGCAGGAGAACGTCGCGTTGCAGGTTGCCGAGCAGATGTCGGATTACCTGCTGCGCGGCGCGATCACCAACGCCATCAACTTTCCCTCGATCAGCGCGGAAGAGGCTCCGAAACTCAAGCCTTTCATCGCGCTTGCGGAAAAGCTCGGCTCTTTTGCCGGACAGCTCACCGAGACCGGTCTGCACCGCGTGCAGATCACTTACGAAGGTCTGGTGGCGCAGATGAACACCAGGGCGCTCACGTCCGCGGCCATCGCCGGCTTGCTGCGTCCGATGCTTCAGGACGTCAACGTCGTATCGGCGCCGATCGTCGCCAAGGATCGCGGCATCGTCATCGAGGAGACCCGGCGCGAGGCGACCGGCGACTATGAAAGCCTGATCACCGTAACAGTGGCAACCGACCGGCAATCGCGGAACGTCTCCGGCACGGTGTTCGCCGACGGCCGTCCGCGGATCGTCAACATCAAGGGCATCCGCATGGATGCCGAGTTCGGCCCGTCGATGATCTACATCACCAATCTCGACAAGCCGGGCTTTATCGGCAAGTTTTCGTCGACGCTCGGCGATGCCGGAATCAATATCGCGACGTTCCATGTCGGCCGCCAGGCTCCCGGCGGCGATGCCATCGCGCTGATCGAAATCGACGGCGAGCTGTCACCCGACGTACTGGCGAAAGTGCGCGCGCTGCCGCAGGTGCAGCAGGCCAAGCCGCTGCACTTTTGATCGCGACAGCTAGCTGCCTGCGGTCTGGCTCTCCGCCACGCTTTTTCTGGTCGCGACGGTGATGCCGGAGAACACCAGCCCGTATCCGACGGCGTGAAACAGCTCGAAGCGCTCGCCGAGCAGCACGATGGCCAGCACCGAGCCAAACACCGGAACCAGGTGGATGAACGGCGCCGCGCGGTTGGCGCCGATGAGTTCGATGCCGCGATTGAGGAAGAGGTAGCCGAGCAGCGACGGGAAAATGCAAATGAATGCAAAGCTGAGCAGGCTCTCGGTATCCAGCACGAACGTGCGGCCGCTTTCGACTTCGAAGACAACGAACGGAATGAGGAAGATCGCGCCAACGCCCATCCCGACCGCGAGAAACGACAGCGGGTGGATCGCCGGTCTCTTGCGCAGCATGGCTGCATAGAAACCGTAGAACAGCAGCGCGATCACGAACCAGACGTCGCCGCGATTGAAGGCGATGTTGAGCAAAATGGCGAGGCTACCGTGGCAGATGATGACCAGGACGCCGGTCAACGATACGCAAATGCCGCAGGCCTGCCGCAGCGTCAGGCGGTCGCCGAACAAAACGAAAGTCCACACCGCGACAAACAACGGCCCGATCGATTGCAGCAGCAATCCATTGATGGCGGTGGTGTATTGCAGGCCGTAATAGGCCATCGTGTTGTATACGGAAAATCCGGTCACCGAGAGCAACAGCATCATTGCCCAATGCTTGCGGATCACCGGCCAATCGTGCGCGATATGTCTAGCGGCGAACGGAAGCAGGATCAGCGCGGCGCCCGCCCAACGCACGAAAGCGAGCGTCATCGGCGGGATGTGGCCGGCGACATAACGGCCGAGAATGGTGTTGCCGGCCCAGAACAGCGAGGTCAGCGACAGCAGCAGATAGGGCTGGTCGAGAAACCAATTGCCTTTTCGCGCGCTGCTGGCGACGGCCGGCATCCCCGACATGACCGCGATTTCCCTTTTTTCGATGCATCACCCGTCAGCGCAGGAGCTAGCCCGTCAGGCGATGAACGACCAGTGCGGATGCCGCATGACTGCGGTCGCCGGCAAAACTGCGACAATCGGCGCAGCCGAAAGCGGGAGGAGCGCCGCAAATGCGGCCTAAATCACCTGTCAAGGCCAAGACCGGCTCAAATTTACTGTGAAACCAATAATTTGAGCCCCGGCGAGAGGGGAAAAACAGGCCGCTTTTCCTTGCTTCGCAGGGCATCATCCATTATCCGGAACAGTCGGCTGCGGCCGGTATCCGATTCATGTGAGCCTTAATCGGCCTCTTGGGGACAGCGCCTCATGGCAAATGTTGTCGTGGTCGGCTCCCAGTGGGGCGACGAAGGCAAGGGTAAGATTGTCGACTGGCTCTCCGAGCAAGCCGACATCGTGGTGCGCTTTCAGGGCGGCCATAATGCCGGCCACACGCTGGTCATAAACGGCACCACCTACAAACTGTCGCTGTTGCCGTCGGGCGTCGTGCGTCCGGGCAAGATGTCGGTCATCGGTAACGGCGTCGTGCTCGATCCCCATGCCCTGCTCAAGGAAATCGGCACGCTCAAAAGCCAGGGCGTCACGGTCACGCCTGACACGCTGCGCATTGCCGAGAACACGCCCCTCATCCTGCCGCTGCATCAGGAACTCGACGTCGCGCGGGAGAAGGCGTCCGGCAAAGGCGCCATCGGCACCACCGGCCGCGGCATCGGCCCGGCCTATGAAGACAAAGTCGGCCGCCGCGCGATCCGGCTGATGGATCTCGCCGACCTGCAAATGCTCAACGGCAAGCTCGATCGCCTGCTCGCGCACCACAATGCGCTGCGCCGCGGCCTTGGCATGGCCGAGGTCGAGCCGCGCACGCTGTTCGATGAATTGGCCACGGTAGCGCCGAAAGTATTGCCGTACATGGACACGGTCTGGTCGCGGCTCGATGAGTGGCGGCGCGAAGGCAAACGCATCCTGTTCGAAGGCGCGCAGGGCGCCCTGCTCGACATCGATCACGGCACCTATCCGTACGTGACCTCGTCCAACACCGTGGCGGCGCAGGCGGCGACCGGCTCCGGCCTCGGCCCCAATGCGATCGGCTATGTTCTCGGCATCTGCAAGGCTTACACGACGCGCGTTGGCGCCGGACCGTTCCCGACCGAACAGCTCAACGAGGTCGGCAAGACGCTCGGCGAGCGCGGCAAGGAATTTGGCGTCGTCACCGGCCGGCCCCGGCGCTGCGGCTGGTTCGATGCCGTGCTGGTGCGTCAAACCGTGCGGACCAGCGGCATCAACGGCCTCGCACTGACCAAGCTGGATATCCTCGACGGCTTCGACGAGATCAAAGTCTGCGTCGGTTACCGGCTCGACGGCAAGGAGATCGACTATCTTCCCGCCAGCGAGCACGCCCAGGCCCGCGTCGAACCGATCTACGAAACCATTGGCGGCTGGAATGAAAAAACGGCGCGGGCGCGGTCCTGGGCCGAACTCCCGGCCCAAGCCATCAAATACGTTCGCCGGGTCGAAGAACTGGTAGGATGTCCCGTCGCGCTGCTGTCGACCAGCCCTGAGCGTGAAGACACCATCCTGATGCAAAACCCGTTCGAGACCTGATGGGATGAAAATGACGGGAACGAAGCGTAAGCTCATTCCATGACGGATTATCAACCGCTCATCGCCCGCGCCGTCGAAGGGCTAGGCAAGAGTACCGGCGAAGCCCGGCGGGGGCTTTACGAGCGGGCGCGCTCCGCGCTGGTCACGCAATTGCGGAGCGTTGAGCCGCCGCTCTCCGAGTCGGACATCACCCGGGAGCGGCTGTCGCTGGAAGAGGCGATCCGCAAGGTCGAGGCCGATGCTGCGCGCAGAGCCCGCATGGAGTCGCGGACCGGCGAAGCGCGTTTCGAGCCGCGGCCGCTGCGGCCGACCTCGCGCACCACGCCGCCGTCGCCGCCGCCTGCGCCGCCCCCGCCAGCGCGCCAGGAAAGATTCTCACCCGAGCCGCCCGATGATCCGCCGCCTGGCGATGAGCCGCCGCAGTTTGCCGACGACCGAACACCGGCAGTACCCGCCGCACCTCCAAAGCGGCCGGAAACGATCACCGCGCGCAAGAGACTGCTGAGCGCCCGGGCGGTTTCGATTACCCGCGAAGGCTTGCGCGGTTTTCGTGACGTCGTCAGCGAGGTTGACGACCTTGGCTCGGCTTCAGCCAAGGCGGCACAGACCGCCCGCGACACGCGAGACAATTATGAACCTTTGCCGCGGCGGCAAACCGGAGAGATCAAGTCTCCGCCGTCGCGCGAAATGCGGTTTGAGCCGCCACTCGAAGACGATCAGTTGCGCGACTACGACGCGCTGCAGCCCGAAAGCCTCGAACCGTCATATCAACTCGAGGATGACGAGCCGCCGCTGTTTCCGCCCCAGTCGGGACGCCCGCGCCCGCCGTCGGATGAGGACGAGTATGAACGCGCCCGGCCGCCGCGCTCCTACGCCGGATTGGCCAAGGCGGCGGTCATCGCCTGCGCGATCGGCATCGTGGTGGCGCTTCTAGCCTGGCAGTGGCCCAACATCTCCCAGTTCGTTTCGCGGTTCGGGTCCCACGCGCCGACGCAGACCACGCAGCAGGATCAGCAACCGGCGCAACAGCCGAAATTTTCGGGCCGGGTTCCGCAAGACCAGAATCAGACCCAGACCCCCGGCGCGCCGGCGACCGGCAACCAGAATGCGCCGGCGGTGGCGCAGCGCGTCGTCCTCTACGAGGAAGATCCAAACGACCCGCAGGGCCGCCGTTTTGTCGGTTCCGCGATTTGGCGGACGGAAACGGTTTCTCCGGGGCCGGGCCTCGCGCCCGAGCTTGCAGTCCGTGCCGACATCGAGATTCCCGACCGCCGCATGACGGTAACCTGGTCGCTGCGGCGCAACACCGACAAGGCTTTGCCGGCGAGCCACACCATCGAGATCATGTTCAATCTGCCGGCTGATTTTCCCGGCGGCGGCATCGCCAACGTACCCGGCGTGCTCATGAAGCAAGCCGAGCAGGCGCGCGGTACGCCGCTCGCCGGGCTTGCGGTGAAGGTGACCAACGGATTTTTCCTGATCGGTCTGTCCGCGGTCGATGCCGACCGGCAGCGGAACTTGCAATTGCTCAAGGATCAGGAGTGGTTCGACATTCCGCTGGTCTACACCAATGGCGGACGCGCTATCCTTGCCGTCGAAAAGGGACCGCCGGGCGACCGCGCCTTTGCCGATGCTTTTACGGCGTGGTCCAAGTGAGAGCTGCATAAGCCGAGCGGAGCAAGCCGAGATTAAGGGTATCGTTCCAGGCGTGGTTGCGGACTGGGGAGTAGTCGAGTGAACAAGCGTGCGAAGGCAAGCCCCAGTGCTGCCAAAGCGGACACGGCCGAAGCGCGCCCGCATATCGCCTCGGCGCTGCGTACGCTCGGAACCGAAGGCGAAGGCGTCGCCGCGCTGGCCGCCGCGATGTGCGATGGCCTGGGCGCGCCGTTCGCCGCCGCCGTTGAAACAATCCGCAATGCGCACGGCCGCGTCATCGTCACCGGCATGGGCAAGTCCGGCCACGTCGGACGCAAGATCGCGGCAACGCTTGCCTCGACGGGAACGCCGGCGTTCTTCGTCCATTCTGCCGACGCGAGTCACGGCGATCTCGGCATGATCACATCCGACGATGTAATGCTGGCCTTGTCCTGGTCGGGAGAGACCGAGGAACTGAAAGACCTGATCACCTACTCCCGGCGCTTTCGCATTACGCTGATCGCCGTTACCGCCAGCACAGACAGCACGCTCGGCAAGTCGGCGGATATCGTTCTGGCGTTGCCGGAAGCGCGTGAGGCCTGTCCGCACAATCTTGCGCCGACGACCTCGTCACTGATGCAGCTCGCGCTGGGCGATGCGCTTGCCATCGCGCTGCTCGAAAGCCGGGGCTTCACCGCCATCGATTTCGGCGTATTCCATCCGCGCGGCACACTCGGCGCCATGCTCAAATTCGTGCGCGACGTCATGCACCAAGGCAAAGCCGTGCCGCAGATCGGGCGCGGCGCGCCGATGTCGGAAGCCATCGTCGAAATGACCTCCAAGGGCTTCGGCTGCGTCGCGATTATCGAAGCCAATGGCAAGCTCGCCGGCGTCATTACCGACGGCGATTTGCGCCGCCACATGCGCGCCGACTTGCTGCAAGCGCCGGTGGAACAGGTGATGACGCAATCGCCAAAAACCGTCCGGCCGGACCAATTGGCCAGCGAAGCATTGCAACTTTTGAATTCATCGAAAATCACCGCACTGTTCGTCGTCGAACAGGGCGCGCCGGTCGGCATCGTTCATTTCCACGACCTGCTGCGCGCCGGCGTGGCCTGATCGACGCACCACACCAGCGGCGGAGCCCCGATTGGCCGTACGAAGCGTGCAGCCGCTAGTACAAGCCTCCCCGCGCGGTCGGGGTATCGCCGGTTGGAGCCGGATCGCTGCCTTGCATGCTGCCTTGGACGCTACCTTGGACACTGCTTGGGGCCGCCGGGACTGGAGCCGCAGGCGCGCTGGCTGTAGCGGCGGGCGGCGCCGGCAAGGCGCCCTCAGCCTGCCGGTGAGCGATGTATTCCTGATACCCTGGGGCGCCCGGCCGGGGCGGCAGGTCGGCCGGTTCGCCGCCGGCCCAGTGCGGCCAATGATCGGCGACGTTGCCAGAAAACTGGGTGCATGCCCCCAGGGATGCCGCAAGACCGAGGCCGGCGCAGAGCGCCGCCAGCGCCAAAAAGTGCTGCTTGGCCAAAAAAAGCTGCTTGAATGGCTGCCTGAATGTCATGCCACCTGCTGGGTCGGTCCCTCGGCAAGGGGGATGGGCTGATTTCATGGCGGGACTGTGGAGCCCGCGCAGGCATCGGCCAAAACCGGCCCGGTGCTGGAATTTTGGCAACAAGAGTTTCTATGGTTTCGGTGTGAAGGATTTCCTAACCGGCCGTCAATCTCCGAAACCGTGGTGTGCCGTCGTGCTGGCGGCGCTGGTGCTCGCGCCCGGCTGCAGCAACATCGCGCTGCCTGCGACAGGCGCGCCGCCGATGGGTCCGGACCCGACCTATGCGAAGCTGGTCGCCGACTACATGCGCACCGCTTTCAAAGACCTGCCGCCGAGCAGCGCCGCCGAAATCTCGCAACCGCGCTGGGTGCAATCGCAGAAAGGCTGGAACTGGCTCGCCTGTGTTCATTTCCAGGACCACGACGGCCGCCGCCGTACTTATTCGGTGTTCTTTAACGACGGCAGCGTCGTCGATGCCCGGTACGCGGTATCGATCGACGCTTGCGGCGGGCAGAGCTATTGGCCATTAGACCTGACGGGGAATCCGCAGAGGCCGGGAGCCTTGGGCGACAACGGGCCTCTGTATTAGTGAACGTGATGACGGGAGGAACAAGCAACGTGTCGGCGTTGGGAGGGACGGTCACCGTCGCCGTTGCGGCATTGCTCGCGGCTCTGTTGATCGCCGCGCTGTTGCCGTGGCTTACGCGCTTTGCGCTGGCGAAGCCGAACGCGCGATCGTCGCATCAGGTGCCCACGCCGCAAAGCGGCGGCATTGCCGTCGTCGCAGCGATGCTGGTGGCAGCGCTTGCGGCGATTGAGGTCTTTTCATCCAACACAACGACCATGCCGATCCCTGTCATCGCCATCGCGATTGTCGCAATGGCGTGCCTTGGTGCCGCCGCCGACATCAAACCCCTGCCCGTAAAACTGCGCCTGCTGCTTCAGGCCGTCATCATCGGCGGTGTCCTCTGCGCGATGCCCGCGAGGTTGCACATCATCCCGGCGATGCCGTTATGGATCGAACGATGTCTTTTGCTGATTGGCGGCCTCTGGTTCGTCAATCTGGTCAACTTCATGGACGGCATCGACTGGATGACAGTGGCCGAAGTCATCCCGTTGACCGCCACGCTCGCAGTACTGGGATTTGCCGGCGAGCTCCCGGCCTATGCAACCACGCTATCGCTTGCGCTTGGCGGCGCGACCGCTGGATTTGCCTATTTCAACCGGCCGGTGGCGAGAATTTTTCTCGGCGACGCCGGCAGCCTGCCGATCGGATTGATTCTCGGGATCCTGCTGCTGTTTGTCGCAGGCGACGGGGCATGCCGTCGCCGCGCTGATCATGCCGCTCTATTATCTCGCCGACGCAACCATCACCCTGCTGCGCCGCGTCGTGCGCGGTGAAAACGTCACGCAAGCGCATCGCACGCATTTTTATCAACGCGCCACGGATAGAGGCTTCGCGGTCATGGACGTGGTGACGCGCGTATTCGCGACAAACCTGTGCCTTGGCGCGCTGGCCATACTGACTGTCGTTGTGCCCTGGACCGGCAGCATCGCCCTGATCGTCAGCGTCGCGCTTGTCGGGTGGCTGCTGTTCGCTTTCGAGCGAGGCAAAGCATGAGCCGCATTCTGGTCACCGGCGCGTCTGGTTTTATCGGCCGGCCCGTCGTGGACGCCTTGATCAACGCCGGCCATTCGGTGCGCGCCGCGGTTCGCCGGCCGCAACTCGCGTTTCCTGCCGGTGTGGAGGTCGTGCAACACGGCGATCTCGCACAGCCTACCGATTGGCGGCCTTTGCTCGCGGGCATCGAACAGATCATCCACCTCGCCGGTATCGCCCATATCGGCCGCGGTGTTGCTGCCGAGCTCTATGACCGCGTCAATCACCAGGCGACCGCGCAACTCGCCACAGCCGCGGCGCAGGCCGGCATAAGCCGCTTCGTGTTCGTCTCCTCGATCCGGGCGCAGAGCGGACCGACCGCCGACCACGCGCTGACCGAGAACGATACGCCGGCGCCGACGGACGCTTATGGCCGCTCCAAGCTTGCCGCTGAACAGGCGGTGCGCGCCTCCGGCGTTCCCTTCACAATTTTGCGTCCGGTTTTGCTTTACGGCCCGGGCGTCAAGGGAAACTTCGCGACGCTGGCGCGCGCCGCGGCTTCGCCGCTGCCGCTGCCAGTGAAGGATTTCGTCAACCGGCGCTCGATCCTCGATATCGACAACTTCATCTCGGCCTTGCAGTTCGTGCTGTCTGCGCCGCAGACCGCGGGCGAAACCTACGTGGTGTCCGATCCCGGTATGGCGCTTCGGCTCGACGACGTGATCGCGACACTGCGGCAGGCCACGAACCGGCGCCCGTTCGTCGTGTCGTTGTCGACCGATTATTTCGAGTGGCCGTTACGACTGATGCGGCGCGGCGATGCGTGGGACCGGATCGGCGGCAATTTACGCGCCGATCCCGGCAAGCTGATCGCTGCCGGCTGGCAGCCGTTGCACGACACCCGCGCCGGGCTGACGGCGATGGCTCAGGCTGCGGCGCCGCGGAAATCCGGCACGGCCTCGGTCAGCACCCGGTAAATCGCTTCGCGCTCCTCGCGCGACAATCCCTGCTCGAGCAGCGCCAGCCAGCCCCGCATCGACTCCAGCGACGGCTGAACCGGCCGCGCCGCGACAATGCCGTCAAAACCGATCTCGGACGTCGGCTCTTCGCGGGCGAACAGGATTTCCTGGATCCGCTCGCCGGGGCGCGTCCCGGTGTACACAATATCGATGTCGCGGCCTGGCTCGAGACCGGCGAGCCGGATCATCCGCTCGGCAAGATCCACGATCTTCACCGGCTGCCCCATGTTGAGCACATAAATCGAAACGTCGGAACGGTCTGGTCCAAGCGCGTGAGTGGCCGACATCACCACGAGGTCGCAGGCCTCCCGGATGGTCATGAAGTAGCGCACCATATCCGGGTGGGTGACCGTCACCGGCCCGCCGGCGTCGATTTGCGCCTTGAATTTCGGCACCACCGAACCGTTGGAAGCGAGCACATTGCCGAACCGCACCGCGATGAGACGCATCGGCCGCTGGCCGGTTTCGGCGCGCTTCGAAATATCGGCGTCGAGCGCCTGGCAATACATTTCGGCAAAGCGCTTCGTCGCGCCAAGCACCGAGACCGGCTCGATCGCCTTATCGGTCGAGATCATGACCATCGCCGCGGCACCGGCGGCAGCCGCGGCATCGGCGACATTCACCGAGCCGAATACGTTCGTCTTGACCCCTTCTTCCCAATTCTGCTCCAGCAACGGGACGTGCTTGAGCGCCGCGGCGTGAAACACGATGTCGGGTTTGAAATCCGCCATCAGGCGGAACATCCGGTTGCGCTCGCGCACATCGGCGATCCGGCCGTCGATCTGCGCCGCCGATTTCCGGATCGCAAGCGTTTCAAGAACGCCGTGCAGCGCCGGCTCGGAATTCTCGATGATGAGAAGGCGTGTCGCATCAAATGTAATGACGCGATCGCAAATCTCGGAGCCGATTGAGCCGCCACCGCCGGTGACCACGACCGATTTGCCCTTCAGGAAATTTTCAAGCCGTCCGTAATCGATCTTGACGCTGGGGCGCAGCAGCAAGTCCTCGACATTGACTGGCGCTAGCCGCGGCATGTCCCCGCCGTCGTCGAGCGACGGCAACCGGCTCACCGTCAGTCCGAGACGCCGCGCCAGCATCAACGTCGCTTCCGGCTTGGCGTCCGGCTCGAATGCCGACGGCGTGAAGACGACGCGGGAGACGGTGGTGCCGCGTTCCGCGAGATCGCTGACGGTTTGGTCGAGATCGGCAAAGCCGCCGAGCACCGGAACGCCGCGAATGGATTGTCCGCGATCCGCGCTGGACTGCGACAGCACGCCAACCGGCCAGATCTTGCGCACCGCACCGCTTTCGATCGCACGCAGCAAGACCTCCGCGTCCGCCGCGCGTCCGAGCACCAGGGTGGGATTCGCCGCGTCGGCGAGCGCATGTTGGCGCGTACGCGTGTAGCGAAAATAGCGGTACGCAATCCGCGGCCCGCCGAGGAAAACGTTTTGCAGAATGAAATACAGGAGGATCGTGATCTTGCCGAAGAAAAACTGGCCGAGCACGTTTGGCGCGACGAGCACATAGTCGAGCGCCAGCAGCGAGACCGCGAGCACCGCCGACGCACGCAGGATGTTCATCAGATCCGGAAGCGAGGCAAAGCGCCACTTCGCTTCGTAGAGATGAAACAGGTAGTAGATGATCCCGGCATAGACCAGGAAGCCCGGCAGGAAATAAAGCAGCGGCAGCAGCCGCTCGGCGATACCGGGTTCTTCAAAACGGATATAGAAACTCGCGACGATCGCAGCCGCCGACATGACGAGATCATGAGCGACGATAAGCGCCCTGCGCGGGCTCAGATTCAATCCGAGCATGCCTATCCCGTGCTGCCGAGTATACCGTTCATGTCATTACCGGGCTTTCAACCGCCGCGCCACCCGAAACAGCGGGCTCAAGCCGCCCGGCGCCATGCCAGCGCGCGGTCGACCGCAGCCACGACTTGGGCGCCGGTCAGTTCATCGAGGCAGCGGCTATAGCTGTCGAGCCGGCGCTCGCAACCTTCCAGCTGACACGGCAGGCACGGCAGCGGATTTTGCACCAGCCAGACATTGCCGCGCTGCTGGATGGTGCCGGCGGCATTCCACGGCTGATCGAGTCCGCCCACCGGCCACGGCCCCCAAAGCCGCGGATCGGTCGGCCCGTAAAGCGCTACCGTCGGCACGCCGGTTGCCGCCGCAAGATGTGTAATTGCGGTATCGGGCCCGACATAGACTTGCGCATCCCGGATGGCCGCGGTCAGTTCCGGCCATTCAAGATCGCCGTCGAGGCGCATCACGTCGGCATCCCGCCAAATCTGATCGAGATAATCGCCATCGCCTCTGGCGCCGGTTATCACTGTGCGAAGGCCGCGCTGCCGCAACGCCGTGGCGAGTTCGCGCCAGCCGTCCGCCGTCCAGCGCTTGTATGTGAACATCGGCGCCGCATGGACGACGGCATAGGGACCCGTCGGCGGCAGATGACGCCGCACGTCTCCGCTCGGACACACGATTTCGGAAACCGCCGGAATACCGAGAAGCTCCGTCAGCCGGAGCACATCGGTGACCCGATGTTGCTCACGGTCTCTCACATAGGATCGGCCGAGCGCGAGGCGCTTCACTTGCGCAGCCAAACCGCCAGCCTCGACCGGCCCGGCGCTTTGCTTGCCCGCAATCCAGGCCAGCACCGTCGGCCGGTCCCCGCTTTGCGTGGACAGCGCGAGATCGTAGCGACGCGCAAGCCGGCGCAGCAACGACAGCGTTTCGCCTGCGCTTGGCCGCGCCGGAATTCTGATGACATTGGCCACATCGGGATTGCCGGCAAGAATTCCGTGCGTCCCGTCAAACACCAGCACGTCAATGGAAGCGCCTGCGAAGGCGCGCTTGAGGCTGCGTATCAGCGGCGTCGTCAGCAGAACGTCGCCAAGCCGGCGCAAGGCGATCACCAGCACGCGCGGATTAGCCGGCAATTCGATCCGGTTCATCGCTTGGCTTCCGGATGCGACGGCAGGTTGCGCTCTCGCAGCGTCATGGACGGACATCAACGACACCCGCTACAACACCCCGCCCTAACATGCCAGTGCCGATATCGTGCACCGTCCGATAGGGACGCTCATTTGCCCTCCCAGACCGTACTTGATACATCGAACGTCCATTCATCGCAGCGATCCCGCATGAACCGTGTCGCTCTTGGTCTTGTGCTCGCCATTGCAGCCGTGGTGGGCGTTGTATTTGGCATCTACGCCAACTTTGACATCGACATCTCGAGGCTGTTCTTCGATCCGAATTTAAAGATATTCCCGATCGGCGGGAAACCGTGGGAACAGATGTCTCGCGAGGCCGCCCGTTGGCTTATCACTTTAACTGTCCTGCCCTCATTTATCGCCATTGCCGGCAAGCTGATTTTGCCAAACCGGCGCATGCTGGTGAGTGGCAGCACTGCGCTGTTTTTGACGCTGACGCTGGCCCTCGGGCCGGGCCTTATCACCAATCTCGTTCTGAAAGATCACTGGGGCCGGTCTCGCCCCATCGACGTTCGGGTGTTCGGCGGCACTGATCGCTTTACCGCGTGGTGGGACCCGAGCGGCCCTTGCCCGAACAATTGCTCATTTATCGCCGGCGAGCCGTCGGGTGCTTTCTGGACGCTCGCCGCGGCGGCGGTGACACCGCCGCAATGGCGCGTTCTGGCTTACGGCGCGGCGATCGTCTTCGGCGTGCTGGTCGGCGTGCTGCGCATGGCGGCGGGCGGGCATTTCTTTACCGATGTCGTGTTTGCCGGCGTGATCATGTATCTCGTTATCTGGGTGATGCACGGATTGATTTTTCGCTGGCGTGCGACCCGGCTGAACAAGGATACGGTCGACCGCGTGCTGGCCTGGCCCGGCAAAAAAATATCCGGCGCAGCTCCATCGCCGCAGCCAACGCTCGGCCGGAATTCCGAAGATCGTTCCTGAAGCGGCAGCTCAGTGCGGCGATGAAAGCCGCAAGATGAAGTTCAGCTTGCTGCGGGTGACGATCGTGTAGCCTTTGGCAGCCATGATTGACATCAAATCGGTTTTCCAGCTCCCGCGGCAATCCTCGATGATGATCAGGTGCGGCAAAAGCCGCGGCGGCGTGTCCCGAAAAAATGGAGCAAGGACGACGTCCTCGAAACCCTCCACGTCAATCTTCAGCGCATCAACAGCGCCGACCCGCTGCTGTTCAAGAAGCTGCAACAGGGACTGGGATGGAACACGCGTAGCGCCGGCGCTCACATCTGTTTCAACCCTCGTGGTCCGGGTGCCGCCGCGATCGCGACGGTCGAGCTCGACCACGAGCCCATTCGCATCGTCACTCAGCGCCAGCGGAAACGTCGCGATTGCCGCGTTCGGATTGACCGTTACGTTGAAATTCAGCCGGCGAAAATTTCCCGGCTCGGGCTCGATGGCCAGGATCCGGGCATTGGCTCCGGCGCGCGCCGCCACGAACAAAGAGAACAGCCCGACATTCGCGCCGATATCGACAAATACGAAGGGCGTCTGTTGCTGTCTGGCCCGATCGATTTCGGCGCCGAGCTCGTTGAGCTCGGTCGGTTCGTACATTTGCGGCGTGAACAGCAGATTTTTCTCGCAACCATTGTCACGCGGGTGCAGCCGCACCTTGAGCCCCCAGCGCTCGACATCGAGCGCGCCATCCGGGTACGGCAATCGCATTGTCACCGCGCGGCGAAGCAAGATAGCGAGGCGAAGTCCGAGCCAGTTGTCTGGCATACGGCTCGTGGCGGCGATCACCAGACGATCGATCCAACCTGGCGCAAGCGCACCGAAAGCCGGGTTATCCGCTTTGTCCATACGACCCACTCACGACGGCTGCGGTTCCGCGTTTGCTTCGCGTAGCGCCGAGAGCCCCTGCACGGCCCGCACGCGGTCGCTCGACAAAACTTCGGCGAGCCGGCGCTCATTGTCCTGCAAGCCCGAACGATCATTGTGCGGATGCCACAGATGCAGCACTCCGGTGGCAAACCGCCCGTCCTTGCGGCGGACGCCGGCATGCAGGAGCCGCACCGCCAGATCGGAATCCTCAAGTCCCCAGCCGGTATAGGCGCAATCGAAGCCGTCAACCCGGTCGAGATCGCGCCGGGCGACCGCCAGGTTGCAGGTTTGCGCGCCGCGCCAGGCGCCGCGCTGCAATTTGCGTAACGGGCCGAGCGGCAGGCGCAATATCGGCAGCAGGCGATTGACGCCGCCCCGCAGGCGCTCGCGCGCCAAGGCTGCAAATGTCCAGCTTTCCGCGGGCAGGTTCTTTTCCAGCACGGCGGCGGTGAGATCGCGCGACAGCAGGAAGCGATGTCCGGTCACGAACCAGCCTGGCTCATGAAGCTTTCGGTGCATGGCGACGAAATCCGGCGCAGCCAGGCAGTCGCCGTCAAGGAAGATGCAGAGTTCGCCGGCACTGGCGCGGATGCCGCGGTTGCGGATCTCGCCGCCACGGAAGCCACGATGCTCCTGCCGCACATGCTTGAGCGGCATCGGCAGACGTTGCCGCCAGCTCTCGACAAGTAGCGCGGTTTGCGGCCCGGAGCCATCGTCGGCGACGATAATCTCGAAATGCGGATCGGTCTGATGCGCCAACGACCGCAGCACTGCGTCCAGCGCATCCTCGCGGTTGAACGTCGTGACGATGACCGAGACAAGTTGGGTCATGGCGGCAGGACCGCCGTACGCCCCAGCCTTGCCCGCAACCGTTCGCGCAGCTTTCGCTTGGCTTCCCGCAACAGCCGGAACGGGACGCTGAGATAATGCTTGCGAACGAACTGCCAGCGTCCGAAGAGGCTGACTGGAAAAGCGACGTTAGCAGGAATGTACCAACTATTGAGTCCGGTACGGCGCACCCATTTGTAGCCGCGCGATTGCAGCAGCAGGTGTATCCGCAAATTGAACGCCAGATCTTCGATGAGGATCAATCGCGGCCGCCAGCGCGGTAGCGTCAAGCCGTTGAGAACCTCGATCTCATGACTTTCCACGTCGATCGACATCAGGTCGACCGGAGTTGGGACCTCCGCCTCTGTCATGACATCGTCGAGCGTTCGGACCGGCACTTCGATGACGTCGTCCTTGCGCATTCCCGCAACGAAAAAATCCAGGTTCAGCGAAGAGTGAATGCCGGAAACCTGAAACGGCAGCATCTTACCGGCGTTTTCCGGCGAAGAGCAGGCACAGGCGAACACGCGGGCGCGACGCTGCTCACGCAGTTTTTGCGCGAGGTTTGGCTGCGGTTCGATCAGAATTCCGGTCCAGCCCATTTGTTCGAGGTGCCACGTCTGTGAAATGTCTTTCGGATCGCTGGCGCCAACGTCAACGAAGAAGCCCTTTTGCGCGCCAAAATATTCTTCCTTGAGCCGCGTCTCGGCGTGATCGGGGAAGACCGCGCGTGCAACAAGCCGTTCCAGCATGCGCCGGGCCCGCAATCAGGATGCGGCGGGCTTGCCGGAACCCTGCCCGGCCGGTCCCGCCATACGGCGCACGATATTTGTGGTCGATTGTCCCGCTACCAGATCGACCAGGACCACCACGCCGCCGGCGGCTTCCACCACATCGTGGCCGACGACATCTTCACGCTTGTAATCGGCGCCTTTGACCAGCACCGCAGGCCGCACGTGCTTGATCAATTCGAGCGGCGTATCCTCCTCGAACACCACGACAAGATCGACGGCTTCGAGTGCGGCCAGCACCTCGGCGCGCCCTTCGGCGGGATTGATCGGCCTGCCCTTGCCCTTCAAGCGCGTGGTCGATGCATCGCTGTTGAGGCCGACGACCAGACGGTCGCAGGCGGCACGGGCTTCGGCCAAGAGCCTGATGTGGCCGCGATGCAGCAGATCGAAACAGCCGTTGGTGAAACCGATGCGCAAACCCTGCTCGCGCCATTGCCCGAGCTGCCGGTCGAGCAGCGACCAGTCGAACACGATCTTGTCTTCCGGTGCGAGCGAGGCGGCCGGCAACAGCCTGTGACGCAATTCGCCGAGTGACACGGTCGCGGTGCCGCGCTTGCCGATGACGACGGCTGCCGCGGCATTGGCGGCACGCATCGCGGGCTCGAACGGCGTCTTCATGGCCAGCAAAATGGCCATCACCGCCGCGACCGTATCGCCGGCGCCGGAAACATCGCTGATCCGGACCTGATAGGCCGGAATGTGAACCGGCTGCCGCCCCTCGACGTGCAAGGTCATGCCGTCTTCGCTGCGCGTCACCAGCACGGCCTGAGCCTGGATAGTCTTCGCAAGTTCCGCCGCCGCTTCGGCGATCTCTGTCTCGGTCGCCACCGGGCGATGCACGGCGGCGGCCAGTTCCTTGCGATTAGGCGTCACCAGGGTGGCGCCGCGATAGAGGCTGTAGTCGTGCACCTTCGGGTCGACGATCACCGGCTTACCGAGACGCCGCGCGCTATCGATAATCGTACGGATGACCCGCGGGGTCAGCACACCCTTGGCGTAGTCGGACATCACGACCGCACCGACTTGCGGCAGCGCCGCTTCGGCGTAAGCGATGATCGACGCCTCGCTCTGTGCCGAGGCCGGCTCGGTCGATTCCCAATCCGCCCGCACCAGGTGGGCCGAGTGATGTTCGGATACGAAGCGCACCTTGCGGGTGGTTTTGCGTCCGTTCTCGACCACGAGATCGGGCACGATGGCGCCTGGGAACTTGCCCAGCGCATTGGTCAGCGTCAGCCCCGCCTCGTCGTTGCCGATCAGCCCTACGAAAATGCAGCGTGCGCCGAGCGCGACAATGTTGCGGGCAACGTTGCCGGCGCCGCCGATCTCGATCTTGTTGTGCCGCACGGTCAGGACCGGTGTCGGCGCCTCCGGCGAAATGCGCGTGACATCGCCGTAGACGAAATCGTCGAGCATGAGATCGCCGACGCACAGAATCGACTGCTTCGAGATCAGCTTAAGCGCTTCTTCCAGATCGAACATTCCGCTCACCGATAACGCTCGGCGCAATTGAGATAGGACGTCACGTAACGGCGGACCGCGTCCTCGAGCGCCGTGAAGCCGGTATTATAACCGGCCTTTCGCAGATTTCCGGTCTCGGCCTGGGTGAAATACTGATAGCTGTCCCGGATCTGTTCCGGCATGTCGACATATTCGATGGCCGGCTCGCGGCCCAGCGCTGCAAACAAGGCCAGCATCAGGTCGCGGAAGCTGCGCGCCTGGCCGGTACCGACGTTGAAGATGCCGGAAACCGAAGGTGTATCGAGCAGCCAGCGCACGACCGCCACGGCGTCGTCGACGCAGATGAAATCACGTTTTTGCTCGCCGTCGGCAATGCCGGCGCGATGCGACTTGAAGAGCTTGATGGTCTTGCCGGCCTTGGCGTCGTCGAAACGCTTGGCGACCAGGCTCATCATGTCGCCCTTGTGATATTCGTTGGCGCCGAACACGTTGAAGAACTTCAGCCCCGCCCATTGCGGCGGCATCTTCTCTTTCCGCGCGATCCGCTCGACGACGGCAAGGTCGAATGCATGCTTGCTCCAGCCGTAGAGGTTCATCGGCTTGAGCTTCTTCAGTGCGTCGGTCGACCAGTCGTCCGAAAAGCCGCCCCCCCCGTTGCCGTAGGTGGCGGCGGAGGATGCGTACAGGAACGGCGTGCGGGTCGCCGTGCACCAGTCGAGCAGGCGGAGCGACAGCCGGAAATTGTTTTCCATCAACGCGTCGCCGTCGGTCGCGGTGGTCGATGAAATCGCGCCGAGGTGGATCACCGCGTCGAGCTTGCGGCCGTCGAGCCAGGACAACAGGTCGGCCGGCGGCACGAAGTCGGCAAACCGGCGCGCGGCGAGGTTGTGCCACTTGCCGTCGCTGCCGAGAAAGTCGTTGACGGCGATATCGGCGCGTCCGGCCTCGTTGAGGTCCGCGACCACATTCGACCCTATAAAACCGGCACCGCCGGTGACCAAAAGCATCCGTAAGACCGATGTATCCGTTTGGCGCGGGCTTAAGCCGCTGGCGATCCTTGCCCCACCCACAGCCGCGGTGCAACCGTAGTCCGTTGAGAGAGTTAGACTATATAAATGAATTATAATTCATATTTTGACGGACATTTCGGAGCATAGAATCGATGCAGATGCGGCGGGATATGCTAGTCCTTGCGCCCGCATGCCGAAGGTTTCCGCATACATCCTCACCTTCAACGAAGCCGAGAAGATCAAGGCAGCGGTGGAGAGTGTGCTTTGGGCAGACGAGATTGTGATCGCCGATTCCAACAGCACCGATGCGACCGCCGCGGTCGCCACCAGCCTCGGCGCCCGCGTCGTGCAAATTCCGTTCAATGGCTTCGGTGACTTGCGCAATCGCGCCATCGACGCCTGCACCTGCGACTGGATTTTCAGCCTCGATGCCGACGAGCGCTGTACCGCGGACGTCCGCGACGAAATCCTGCGCCTGATCGCCGGTAATCCGCCGCTCGATGTCTACCGAGTGCCCCGGCGCAGCTTCTTCATGGGCCGCTGGATCCGCGGTTCAGGCTGGTATCCGAACTTCCGCCAGCCGCAGCTCTTTCGGAAGGGCAGCATGCGCTACACGCTCGAGCCGGTGCATGAAGGCTACGAAAACCTCAGCGGCAAGCCGCTCGGCACCCTGCAAAATGCGATCTGGCAGTTCCCGTTCCGCAATCTTGCCGAGGTCCTCAGGAAGGCCGACCGTTACTCCTCGCTCGGTGCGCCGAAGCTCGCCGGCAAACCGGTCACAATGATGAGCGCGCTCGGCCATGGTGCCTGGGCGTTCCTGAAGCATTACATCCTCAAGCGTGGCTTCATCGACGGCTGGGCCGGTTTTGTCATCGCTTTCGGCAACCTCGAAGGCACGTTCTATCGATACGCCAAGCGTTATGAGGCGCAGCAAGACTGGACACCGCCCGCCGGTCAGCCGCTGAATCGCGACGAGCGCACTCCCGATAGCAATGAATAATAATTCAATCAATCGGGCAGCTCCTGTGCAGTCCCCGTCGGATGCCTCGCCGATCTTGCTGGTGCCGTACATGTGGATCGGCGACTTCGTTCGCTGCCACACTGTCGTTCAAATGCTGCGGGCCCGATTTCCCGGCCGGCCGGTCGATGTTCTGTCGACCACACTGACGGCGCCGCTGACCGATTACATGCCGGGCCTACGGCAGGCGATTGTCGTGGACTTGCCGCGCAAGTCGCTGGCCCTTGCGCAGCACCGGGCGCTCGCGCACCGCCTTAAGGCGGAAAATTACGGCGCCGCGCTGGTCATGCCGCGAACCTGGAAGTCGGCGTTGGCGCCGTTTCTTGCGGGAATCCCTAAGCGCACCGGCTTTGCCGGCGAAGCCCGCTTTCTGCTGCTGAACGATTTACGGTTCGGCGAGCGCGCATTGCCGCGCATGATCGACCGCTGCGTCGCTCTGGCGTTGCCCAAGGATGCGAAACCGCCGCCGGAATTGCCGGTACCGGAGCTCGAAGTGTCGGGATCCGAAGTCGCCGCGTGGCGCGAGCGCCGCGGCCTGACGGAGAATGGCCGTCCGGTTGTTGCCTTCGCACCGGGCGCGGTCGGACCGGCAAAACGCTGGCCCGCCACCGGTTACGCGGCGCTGAACCGCAGGCTGCTTGCCGAAGGCTTTGCGGTCTGGGTGCTGGGCGGTCCTGACGAGAAACCGCTGGCGGCCGAGATTGTCGGCGACAGCGCAGCACGCGACCTGACCGGAACCGACCTGCGTGACGCGATCCTGGCGCTCGCCGCAGCATCCGTTGCGGTATCTAACGACTCTGGCCTGCTGCATGTCGCCGCCGCGCTGGGGACGCCGAGCATCGGCATTTTCGGTCCGACCAGCCCGTGGCATTGGGCGCCGCTCAATCCGCTGGCGGCAACGATCGAAACTACGAGCGCGCTGGATTGCCGGCCCTGCCATAAACCGGTGTGCCGGTTTGGCCATCACCGCTGCATGCGGGAAATCGGGGCGGATCAACTCTTTACGGCCGTGCAGCGGGCGCTCGGAACCGTTGCTGCGGCGGTGTAATTCGGCCGTGCGGCGCTCTAACCCAGTATTCATCATCTCGGTATAAGCCAGATGCCATGACGGTCCTGGTCACCGGCGGTGCCGGCTATATCGGCAGTCACATGGTCTGCGAGTTCGCCGATTCCGGCGAGCCCGCGGTCGTGCTCGACAATTTGTCGACCGGGTACGACTGGGCGGTCGCTAAAGGCACGCCGGTCATCGTCGGCGACGTCGGCGATCAGGCGTTGGTGACGCGCGTCATCCGCGAACACGATGTCGATGCGATCATTCATTTTGCCGGCTCGATCGTGGTGCCGGGTTCAGTGCGCGACCCGCTCGGCTACTATCGCAATAACACCGCCAACTCGCGCAACTTGATCGAATGCGCAGTGCAATGCGGCGTGCGCCATTTCATTTTTTCTTCGACCGCCGCGGTCTACGGCAATCCGGCCGAAGTGCCGGTGCAAGAAGACGCACCGACCGTTCCGATCTCGCCCTACGGCTGGTCGAAGCTGATGACCGAAACCATGCTGCGCGACACCAGCCGCGCGCATGATCTGCAACACGTCATCCTGCGTTACTTCAACGTCGCCGGTGCGGATCCGCAGCACCGGACCGGCCAGTCGACCAAAGCGTCGACCCATCTGATCAAGGTCGCGGTCGAAGCCGTGCTCGGCACGCGTGCCAAGCTCGACGTGTTCGGCACCGATTATCCGACCGCCGACGGCACCTGCATCCGCGACTATATTCACGTCAGCGATCTCGCGCGCGCCCATGCCGATGCGCTGCGCTATCTGCTGTCCGGCGCACCATCGCTCACGCTGAACTGCGGCTATGGCCACGGCTTCTCGGTGCTCGAAGTCGTCGAGGCGGTGAAACGCGTCTCGGGAGTCGATTTCAAGGTCGAGATGGCGCCGCGGCGTCCGGGCGATCCGGCGCAGATTGTGGCGGCTTCCGAGCAGGCGCGGGCCAAGCTGGGCTGGCGGCCCCGGTTCGACGATCTGCCGACGATCGTAAGCCACGCGCTCGCCTGGGAACGGACGCTGATGGCGCGCCGCGGCGCGCAAAAGACCGCGATTTAAGCGGTTTTTTCCGCTTTTCGCCGCGGCCCACAAAACTGAATTCACTTGAAAATTCCGCCTCTTCCGGGCATTGAACGGCTCGGCAGCGGCGGCGCCGAAGCGCAAGTCCGCAACTGGGCGAAATGGGTCACCTATGGAAGCTCTTACGCCCCAAACCTCCGACGATTACGCGACCTTCCCGCTGATCCGGCGGCTCCTGGTTGATGAAGCGCTGACGTACTGGCCGCGCTACGTTTACGCGTTCGCGCTGATGGGCTTGGCCGCCGCGGGAACCGCGCTGAGCGCGTATCTGCTCGGCTCCATGACCAACGAAGCCTATGTGAAACGCGACTTCCACGGCATCGTCATGATCGGCATGATCGCCGTGGCCATTTTTGTCGTGAAAGGTTTTGCGACATACGGCGCGACGGTGACATTGTCCAAGATCGGCAGCCGCATCATCGCCAACAATCAGCGGCGGCTGTTCGACAAGCTCCTGCAAAAGGATATCGGCTTTTTCGCCGACCGGCATTCGTCCGAATTCATTTCCCGTCTTACCACCGGCACGGTTTCGGTCTGGGTCGTCATCAACCTCCTGATCACCGCCGTCGGCCGCGATCTGATGTCGCTGATCGGTCTGTGCGTGGTGATGGTGATCCAGGATCCGGTGATGTCGATTGCCGGCTTTATCACCGTGCCGCCGGCGGTCCTGTTCCTCGGCAAACTGGTTCGCCGGGTGCGCCGCATTGCCCGAATGCAATTCACCGGCGGCACGAAAATCATCGAAACCGTGCAGGAGGCCCTCCAGGGCATCCGCATGGTCAAGGCGTTTGCCCTCGAAACCGAAATGAAGCGGCGCCTCGACGTCAGCGTCAACGAGGTCGAGCACGAATTGAACAAGATGGCGCGCGTCGCCAATCGCGCCAGCCCGCTGATGGAGACACTCGGCGGCCTCGCCATCGCGCTGGCGAGTATCTACGGCGGCTACCGAGTGATCTATGCCGGCGCGACGCCCGGTGAATTCGTCTCGTTCCTGGCGGCTTTCCTGCTGGCCTTCGAACCAGCCAAGCGGCTTGCCCGCCTCAATGTCGATCTGAGCAACAGCATGGTCGGCGTCCGGGTGCTGTATGAGGTGATCGACAGCCCGCCGGGAGAACCCGACGACAGCGCGATGCCGTCACTGGCCTTGACCGACGCGCGGGTGGAATTCGACGACGTCGGCTTCGCCTATCATGCCGGCACGCCGGTGCTGCGCGGCATGAGTTTCCTCGCCGAACGGGGCAAGGTCACGGCGCTGGTCGGGCCTTCGGGCGGCGGCAAGTCGACCGTGCTCAACCTGCTGCTGCGCTTCTATGAATCCGACAGCGGAAAAATCTCCATCGACGGTCAGGACATCGCAGCGGTCTCGCGCGGCTCGCTCCGCAAACAGATCGCCTATGTCGGGCAGATCGTCCATCTATTCCGCGGCACGATCCGCGACAACATTGCACTCGGCAAGGTCGGCGCCAGCGAAGCGGAGATTATCGCCGCAGCCAGGGCCGCGCACGCCCACGAATTCATTCTGGCTTTTCCGGCGGGCTACGATACGCCGGTCGGCGAACATGGCTTGCAGTTGTCCGGCGGCCAGCGCCAGCGCATCTCCATCGCCCGCGCCCTGATCAAGGACGCACCGATCATCCTGCTCGATGAGGCGACCGCCTCGCTCGATTCCGAATCCGAACTGCAGGTGCAGCAGGCCCTGGCCGAGCTTTGCAAAGGCCGCACCACCATCGTCGTTGCGCACCGCCTGTCGACGATCATGCATGCCGATTGCATCCTCGTGGTCGAGAACGGCACCGTCGTCGAGTCCGGTCGGCACGACGTATTGCTGCGCAAGGGCGGACGCTACGCGTCGTTTTACCGGCTTCAGCTCAAGGAGCAGCCGCCCGCAATCGAAGCCGCCGCGGCGATCGTGCCTTCAGCCTGACGGCGGTTTGACCGGAACGCCGCCTGGGCTATAAGCCGTCTTTTCAACTTCCCTCCAACACAAATGATCTCATGAGCACCGACGCCAAAAACTATGTCATTCCGCAGCCGCCGCAGGCGGCGATTCCCGTTGCCGGCACCGGCAAATATTTTCCAGTGCGCCGCCTGTGGTGCGTCGGACGCAACTATGTCGAACACATCAAGGAGATGGGGCAGGACGTGCGCGAGCCGCCGTTTTTCTTCGCGAAGCCCGCGGACGCCATCGTGCCTGATGGCGGCACCGTGCCTTATCCCTCGCTGACCAAGGACATGCATCACGAGGTCGAGCTGGTCGTGGCGCTCAAAAGCGGCGGCCGCAATATCAAGACCGAGAAAGCGCTCGATTGCATCTACGGCTACGGCGTTGGCATCGACCTGACCCGGCGCGACCTGCAAATCGCCTCGCGCGATATCAAGCGCCCCTGGGAAGTCGGCAAGGCGTTCGACCATTCGGCGCCATGCGGACCGCTCAAGCCGGCGTCGGAGATCGGCCACCCGTCGAAGGGACACATTACGCTGAAGGTCAACGGCAAAGTCCGCCAGGACGGCGACCTCAATCAGATGATCTGGAACGTGCCGGAAATCATTTCCAAGCTGTCGGAGATGGTCGAGCTCGCCGCCGGCGACATCATCATGACCGGCACGCCGTCCGGCGTCGCCGCGACGGTGGCCGGCGACAAGATCGAGTGTGAAGCCGAAGGCGTCGGCAAACTCACCGTCACTATCGGCCAGCCGCTGAAGTAATCGCACTGAATAATCGCTCCGGGAGCGCCGGCCAATTCGACGCGTGCACTGATTCCGTCCCGCCTGGTTGTCAGTTTTGTGAAAGCCGCTCGCGCATTTCGTCGCGGGCGGCTTAGTTTTTTCAGGCAGCCTGAGCCGCCAGCCCTTTAACTGCGTGGAACCCGAATTAAGTTCACGCGTTGTGATGCAAGTATTACTGGAGCTGAGCGATGAGCCGCCAAAGCCGCCGAGTCACGTTACGCGTGGAGCCCCCGATTCCATTCGGCGACGTGACGATTATGCCGTCGCCGCTGAGTGGGCGGCCCGAAGCAGACATGGCGCGCGCAATGGCGGCCGCATTGGCCGATGTGGAAGCGCCCACCGCATCCGAAGTCTACGGCCGGCTGCGCCTGGCCTTTCCGTTTGCCCCGCTCAGCGCCCGCGTCGGCGCGCTCGCCAGTTTGATGGACCGCCTGCGGCGCCCCGCTCATTGATTGCACCAGCTCATCAAAGTCCGAGATAGGCGCTGCGAACCCGGTCGTCGGCCAATAATTCGTTGCCGGTGCCGGACAAGGTGACGCGGCCGTTTTCAAGCACGTAAGCGCGGCTCGCCAGCTTGAGCGATTGCGCAACGTTCTGCTCGACCAGCAGGCACGTGAGACCGGTGCGGTTAAGCTCGCTGATGGTATCGAGGACGGCGCGCACGACAGCCGGAGCGAGGCCGAGCGAGGGCTCGTCGAACATGATCAATTCCGGCGCGCCCATTAGGCAGCGGCCGATCGCGAGCATCTGCTGCTCGCCGCCGGATAATGTTCCTGCGGCTTGCCGCGAGCGTTCGGCGAGCACCGGGAACAGATTCAATACGCGTTCCCTGTTCTTGGCGCGCTCGGCGCGCGCCCGTGGCAGCATCGCGCCGATATCGAGGTTCTCGGCAACCGTCAGCGTTGGAAAGACCAGCCGGCCTTCGGCCACCTGCCCGATGCCGAGATTGCAGACGCGATAGCTCGGCCAGCCCGCGATATCGGTGCCGCGAAATTCGATCTTGCCGCTCAATTGCTGCTGCATACCGGCAACCGCGCGGATCAGCGTGGTCTTGCCGGCGCCATTGGCGCCGACGATGGCGACAATCGCGCCTTCCTCGATCTCCAGCGACACGCCGTTGAGCGCCTGAACGTCGCCGTAGGACACGTCGAGGTTTTCGACACGGAGCATCATACCGCCTCGGCGCCGAGATAGGACCGCACCACGGCGGGATCGCGAACGATCTGCTCCGGCGAGCCCGAGGCGATGGCGACGCCGTGGTCGAGCACCAGAACGCGCGACGCCAGCGCCATCACCGCGCGCATCACGTGTTCGATCAGCAGGATGGTCAAACCGCTCTCACGATTGATTTCGCGCAGAATCGCAACCATGCGGTCGGTTTCGGTCGGCCGCAGACCGGCCATCACTTCGTCGAGCAGCAACAGTTTCGGCTCGGTCGCCAAAGCGCGGGCGACTTCCAGCCGCTTGCGGTCGGGCAGTGTCAGGGTCGAGGCGAGCCGGCTGCGCTTGTCGAAAAGGTCAAGCCGCCGCAGCACGGCACGGGCGCGCTCCCGCGCGGCAGCAACATTACGCTCTTTCTGCAACGCGCCGACGATGACATTGTCTTCCACGCTCAATGCCGGGAACGGGCGAACGATCTGGAAGGTACGGGCGATGCCGCGGCGGCATACCGCATCCGGCGGCAGGCCGCCGATCGGCTCGCCGCAAAACACGATGGCGCCGCTGTCCGCGGCCAGCGCACCGGCGATGACATTGAACAACGTCGTCTTGCCGGCGCCGTTCGGGCCGATCACCGCAAAAATCTCGCCCTCGATCACGTCGAAGGACACGCCGTCGACCGCGACCAGGCCACGGAACCGCTTGCTGACGTCCTTGAGCGACAGCAGCGTGGTCATTCGTTGCGCTCCTTGATGCCGAGCCGGCCCGCCAGCCACGGCCAAATGCCCTCCGGCAGCGCGACCACCACCAGCAGCAGGCACAGGCCATAGAATATCTGTTTCGCGCCGGGCAGATCGAAGCCGAATGCGGACGTCGCCCCGGTGACGGATTCGGCGAGCCCGGTGAGCACGAAGGCGCCGAGGATCGGCCCGAACAGCGTGCCGATGCCGCCGATGATCGGGCCGAGGATCATTTCGATCGAACGGGTGATGCTGAAGACCTGCTCGGGAAACAGGTTGTTGTAAAAGAATGCATAGAAAACGCCGCCAAACGACGTCATCGCCGCGGAGATCATCACCGCGTACATCTTGTAGCGGAACGTATCGATGCCGGCGGCGCGCGCGGCCTGCTCGTCCTCGCGGATCGCCAGCCAGAAATAACCCATGCGGCTTCTGAGCAGCGCGTTGCAGAGGATGAACGCCACAACGGTGGCCGCAAGCATCACGTAATAGAACATCGTCGGATGACCGCGCAGCCGCCACAGGTCGTTGTGCGTGTATTGCGAGACCGGCAGGAACAGGCCGGCCGATGCATTGACGATCGTCAGATGGTCGAAACCGATCCGCGCGAACTCCGCAAAGGCGATCGTGAGGATGGCGAAGTACACGCCGGAGACGCCGAACCGGAAAGCGAGAAAGCCGATAATCGCCCCGCACATCGCCGCGACCGGCGCCGCGACCAGGAAGCCGACCCACGGAGCGATGCCGTAACGGGTGAACAGCGCCGCCGTGATGTAGGCGCCGAGGCCGGCATAAAGCGCGTGGCCAAGCGAAAGCTGGCCGGCGAAGCCCATCATGATGTTCCAGGCCTGGCCGGTGAAGGCGAGATAGAAAATGACGATCAGGACGGTGACGAGATAATCGCTGATGAACCACGGCGCGACCGCGAGCGCTGCGATCAGCGCGGCAAGACAGATGACAGCGCGGTTCGGCCGGCCGGCGGCGATACGCGTGATCGCGCTGCTCATCACACCAGCCTTCTGCCGAGAATGCCCTGCGGCCGGAACAGCAGCACCAGGACGAGAATGCCGAAGGCGAACATGCTTTTGGCCGACGGGGTAAACAGCACGCCGGCAACCGCCTCGGTCACGCCGATCAGGATGCCGCCGATCAGCGCGCCCGGCATCGAGCCAAGGCCGCCGGTGATGACGATGACGAAGGCGAGCAGCGTATAGCCGGGCCCGAGCGCCGGCGTCACGTCGGTGATCAGCGTCATCATCGTGCCGGCGGCGCCGACACAGGCCGCGCCGATGGCAAAGGTCAGCGCGTAGAGATGCTTCACGTTCAGCCCGACGACCAGCGCTCCGGTATAGTTGTCGGCGCAGGCGCGGATCGCCTTGCCGATCAGCGTGACGCGGAAGAACACGAACAGCAGCGCCGTCACCACGATGGCCGCGGCGGCGGCATAGACCTTGGAAGCGTCGATGATGACCGGTCCCAGCTCAAAACTGTCATAGGCATAGGACGTCTGCACGCTGCGCGCGTCCGGGCCGAAGATGATCAGCAGCGCGTTGACGATGATGATCGCCAGCGCCACGACCAGCAGGAACTGGCTGTGCTCGGGCCGCGTGATGAACGGATTGATCAGACCGGCCTGCAACGCGTAGCCGAACACGAACATCACCGCCGCGATCGGCACCAGCATGATCAGCGGATCGAGATGCAGCGCGCTGAACAGCACGAACGCGATATACATCGCGACCGACATCATCTCGCCGTGGGCGAAATTGACCACGCGCACCACGCCGAAGATGACCGACAGGCCCAGCGCCATCAGGCCATAGACCAGTCCGGTCAAGACCCCGGCAACGGCGACGTTGAGATAAACATCAAACGACACTGAGACGTCTCAACCGCGGCCGAGATAGGAGGACATCGGCCATACCGGTTTGGCGTTCGCCGCAACCTTCGGCGCCAGCACCACCTGTTTGCCGTCCCGATTCTGCGTCACGCCGCACCGCGATTTGTCGTTCTGCCCCTTGGCATTGAACGAGATGCCGGGCCCGATACTGCAATTGTCGGTGATATTCGTTGTCCTGATCGCGTCCGCTAGCGCCTTCGGATCGGGTGAACCGGCACGCTTGTAGGCGTCGGCCACGGTCAGCATCGCTTCGAATGAATAGACGTGAAACGAGTTCAGGCCGACACCCGGATTGGCTTTGGCGATCGCCGCCTCGAGAACCGGCGTGAGTTTCTTGTTGGGATCCTGCCAGGGATTGAAGGCCATCGGGCCATCGGCAAATTTGCCGAGAGTCTTGAAATACTGGTCCTCGATCCAGCCCGGTCCCGAGCTCAGGATCGCCGGCGGCGTCCAGCGCTGCTTGACCAGTTCCCGCGTTAGCAGAATGGAATCGTTGAGCCGGCTGGTCACCATCAACGCATCGGGATTGGCGGCCTTGGCTTTCGCCACCTCAACGGAGAGATCGCGCGCCTGCGGATCGTAGGCGATGTCGTCGACGATCGTATACGGCATGTTGAATTTCGGCATCATCGCGCCGATGCCTTTCGACATCGCCGTGCCGAATGTGTCGTTCACATGCATGTAGACGACGGTTTTCGGCGTCACGCCGGTCAAGGCGAAGATCTCTTTCTGATTGAGGAACATGTCGGCGAGAACCATCGGCGCGGCCGGAAAATTCCGAAACACGAATTTATAACCCTGCTCGGTGATGTCCGGCGCCGCCGCAACGGTGATGACAAAGGGGATGCCCTTCTGCTCGGCGACCTGGGCAATCACCGTGGTCTGGCCGGAGTTGAAGGCGCCGACGAGAATCTGCGCACCTTCGCCGATCAGCTTTTCGGCGCGCTCGCGCGCGACGTCGATGCTCGACTCGGTGTCGGCGTTCATGATGGCAAGCTCGGGCAGACCCATCGACCTGAGGATCGGCGGCGCAATTTCGATGCCGCGATAGTTATCCTGGCCGCTCCCCGCTTCGAATCCGGACCGCGGCAGCAGAACTCCGACTTTCAGCGGGCCGCCCTGCGCGCGGACGATCGCCGGCGCGGCCAGCGTGACCGCAGCCGCGCCCACGCCGGTGACGACACTAGCGACGACTTGGCGCCGATCGAGCAGCACTGGAGCGCGAACCATGACGATCTCCTCCCCCAGGCGATCGGTGCACTGAAGGACGTTACCTCACGTGCGGTTCTGATACGACGGAATCGGCCACACCGGCTGACCGTTCGCCGCTTCTTTCGGCGCAACGGTGACGAGCTTGCCGCCGCGATTCTGGATGCCGCCGCCGACGATCTTGTCGTTCTGGCCTTTGGCATTGAACGAAATGCCGGGCCCGATACTGGCGTTGTCGGTGATATTCGTGGTGCGCACCGCTTCGGCCAGCGCCTTGGGGTCGGAAGAGCCGGCGCGCTTGTAGGCGTCGGCAGCAACCAGCAGGGCTTCGAACGTATAGACGTGATTGGTGTTCAGGTTGATCCCCGGATACGCCTTGGCCAGGGCATCTTCGAGCATCTTCGAGAGTTTCTTGTTCGGATCGTACCACGGCACGAAACTCATCGGCCCGTCGGACAGCTTGCCGAGCGTCTTGATGTACTGATCCTCATACCAGCCCGGGCCCATGCTCAGGATCGCCTGCGGGGTCCAGCGCTGCTTGACCAGTTCGCGGGTCAGCAGCATCGCATCGTTGAGACGGCCGACGACGAGGATGGCATCGGCGTTGGTCGCCTTGGCCTTGGTCACCTCGATCGACAGATCGCGCGCCGCCGGATCGTAGGAAATCTCGTCGGCGAGCGTATACGGCATGTCGAACTTCGGCATCATCGCCGCAATGCCCTTCGACATCGCGGTGCCGAACAGATCGTTGACGCGCATGAAGACGACGGTCTTTGGCGCCTTGCCGGCGATCGCGAAGACCTGCTTCTGCGCCAGGAATCCGTCGCGGGTCAGCATCGGCGCGGTCGGGAAGTTGCGGAACACAAACTTGTAACCTTGCTCGGTGATATCCGGCGCGCCCGCGATATTGATGACCAAAGGCACGCCCTTTTGCTCCGCCACCTGGGCCATCGCCGTGGTCTGGCCGGAATCGAACGCACCGACCAAAAGTTGCGCGCCGTCGCTGATCAGCTTTTCGCAATGTTCGCGCGCGGTATCGACATTCGACTCGGTGTCGCCGTTGATGATCGTCAGTTCGGGCAATCCGAGCGATTTGAGGATGCCGGCCGCGATATCGACGCCGCGCTGGCAGTCCTGGCCGATGCCGGCTTCATAGCCCGACCGCGGCAGCAGGACGCCGACTTTCAACGGCCCGCCCTGGGCGCGCAGCACGGCAGGCGCCGCAATGGTCGCGGCGGCGGAAGCAAGCAACTGACGGCGATTGAACAGCGTGTGAATGCGGGTCACGGCAAAATCCTCCCAAGATTTGTCGAAATGCTAGGAAACTGTCGCGGCCGCGGCAAGCGCGATCATGCGGCCAAAAGCTGCGCCGTTGCCGCAGCAATCTGCAACAGCCGGTGATCGTGGCCGTTCCGCGCCACCACCATCAAGCCGACCGGCAGCGGAGCCGGCAGCGGCAGCGAGATCGCACAGAGATCAAAGAAATTGATGATCGACGTGTTGCGCAGCGTGGCGGCATTGCGGGTGGCAAAGACATTGGTATCGGCCACTTCGGCAATGGTCGGCGCCACGATCGACGTGGTCGGCATGATCAGCGCATCGAGCGTGGCGAGCCGGGCGTCCATGGCGCACACCAGCCGGGCGCGTTCCTGCATCATGACGTCATAGTCGGCTTTGGGGATCGCCATCCCGCGCTCGATCCGGGCACGGACATTGGGATCGACATCGCCGCCGCGCCGGGTGATGCGGTCGCGGTGAATGATGCCGGCCTCATAGGGCGAGATTCCGCCCTTGGCATTGACCACACCCATGCCGTCGAATAGCGGCAGCGTCTCGCGCGAAATTCGCACACCCCCGGCGTCGAGCCGCCCCAGAGCCGCATTGAAGGCCGCCGTCACCGTGTCGTCGAGGCGGTCGAGCGGCAATCCTTCGGCGACCCCAAAGCGAAGCCCGGCAAGCGCCAGCGGCTCGAGCGGTAAAATGTCCTCGCCCGCCATGACGGCGTCGGCAGCCGCGCATTCGGCGACGGTGCGGCCGATCGGCCCGATCGAGTTGAGCGTGAAGCTCAAGGGAAAGGCGCCGTCGGTCGGTACGCGCTGCCGGCTCGGCTTGAACCCGACCAGACCACACAGCGCCGCCGGTATCCGCACCGAGCCGCCGGTATCGGTGCCGATGGCGATATCGCACATGCCGTCGGCAACGCTCACCGGCGCACCTGACGACGAGCCGCCAGGAACCCGTGTGCGATCCCTTGGATTCCGCGGTGTGCCGTAATGCGGATTGGCGCCGATGCCCGAGAATGCGTATTCGACCATGTTGGTCTTGGCGACAATGACAGCACCGGCCGCGCGCAACCGCTGCACGACGGGCGCGTCTGCCTTTGCCGGCGCCGCTTCTTCGGCCAGGATTTTCGAGCCGGCGCGCGTCGGTTCGCCGGCGACGTCGAACAGATCCTTGATGCTGACGATGACGCCGTCGAGCGGCCCGCGCGTGGCGCCGCGCACCTTGCGGGCGTCGGCGGCGTCGGCTGCCGCACGTGCGGTATCGGCGTAGACCGTCAGGCAGGCGCGCGCCCCCTCGCCTTTTGGATCGGCGATCCGGGCGAGCGCCTGCTCCAGCCGGTCGCGGCAGGTAGACTGCGCCATAGTCAGGCCTTCACGATCATCGAAAGCTTGAGGTCCTGCAATGAAGGCGCGCCGATCTGCTGCATCGCAACGCGAAGCTCGGTGCGCAGGATGTCCAGCACCCGTTCGACGCCGGGCTGACCGAACGCGCCAAGTCCCCAAAGATAGGGCCGGCCGACGGCGACGCCTTTAGCGCCCATGGCCAGCGCCTTGACGATATCGGTGCCGCGGCGGAAGCCGGAATCGATCAGCACCGGCATCTTGCCGGCAACTTCGATCACCTCCGGCAGCGTTTCGATGGTCGAGCGGCCGGATTCGTCGGCGCGGCCGCCGTGATTGGAGACAATGATCGCATCGATGCCGGTCTCCGCCGCGATCTTGGCATCCTCCCAGGCGAGGATGCCCTTCAGCACCATCTTGGTTTTGGATACGTCGCGTAGCCGCTTGATGTAGTCCCACGACATGCTCGGCGACTGGATGTTCTTCAGCCCGGAGACATCAGCGCCCTCATAGATCGGGTTATCGCGCAGCGAGGCCTGCAGGCTGGACTTGTCGTGGCATCCGGAGCACTGCCGGGTGTCGGTCGCCTTCATGCGCAAGGCGACCTCCTGGTTGCGGCCGCCGTTGCGGTCCACGGTGACCGCAATTGCGATCGAACCCTGCCGCTCCATGCTCTCGACATGATGCTTGGCGACCTCGAACTTGTCGGTGGCATAAAGCTGCGACCAGATCGGCCGGCCACGCGCGGCAATGGTATCGGCGACCGAAGCCGAGGCTTGCGTCGACAGGATCATCAGGTGGTCGCCGATCTTTGCCGCCCGCGCGACGCCCTCTTCGCCGTCCGCATTGTAGGCCCTGTGGCCGCCGGTCGGCGCAACGATGATCGGCGTCTCGTATTTCTGCCCAAGGATCTCCGTGCTCATGTCGATCTTGCTGACGTCGACAAGGCGGCGCGGCCTGATCTGGTATTTCAGGAAGCCGGCGCGATTGGCGCGCAAGGTCACATCGTCGTCCACGCCCGACGCCATATAGCCGAAATGCGCCGGCGGCACGTTCTTGTGCGCGACCGGCTCGAAGTCGAAAATATCCAGCGCGTCCTTCGGGCTCGCGATCAGGTGGTCGTAGTCGCGCGGCGCCCACACGAACGGATCGGCCGGCAGCGCCGGGTATGGTTCGCCGGCCAGCGCCGCAATACTGGTCCCGGCGAACAGCGGGCTCGCCGCCAGGAACTGGATGAAGCGGCGGCGATTGGTGATTTGGGCTGCGGTCAGCGGCATGGCAGGTGCTCCCCCCGAGTGTTGTTTTGCGCATCCTATCGGCGGGACCCGCCGTTGCACCAGACCTCGTTTCACAACACCTGCCATTGCAAATCTGACCGGCGACCTGCCATCATCGGCGCAACGCACCGCAACGCAGGAAAAACAGGATGCCGAACGGCAAGCCGACGATCGCATTTATCGGTTTTGGCGAAGCCGGCCACGCCATCGCGTCCGGTTTGCGCGAGGCCGGTCTCGAAACCATGGCGGCCTGGGACATTCTTTTCCCGAAGCCCGAGGGCGCGAAACTCAAACAGGCCGCCGAGGCAACCAGCGTGCGCGTCGCGCAATCGGCCGCCGACGCGGTCCGCGGGGCCGATCTGATCATTTCGGCAGTCACCGCCGCATCCAGCACCGAAGCGGCCCGGTCGGTGAAATCGCACCTCGCCGGCAAGCCGTATTTCCTCGACATCAATTCGGTGTCGCCCGGCCGCAAGCAGAATTCCGCCAAGGAACTCGGCGACGCCGCCCGCTACGTCGATGTCGCGATCATCGCACCGATCTATCCGGTACGGCACCAGACCCCGATGCTGCTCGCCGGTCCCGATGCGCAGGCCGTCGCGCCAATGCTGTCCGGATTAGGCATGCGGGTGAGCGTTTCCGGCGCCGAAATTGGCGCCGCGGCCGCCATAAAGATGGTGCGCAGCGTGATGATCAAGGGCATCGAGGCCCTGACGCTGGAATGCTTCCTTGCCGCCGCGCGGGCCGGCATCGTCGATGACGTCGCGGTGTCGATGAAGAACAATTATCCCGGCCTCGATTGGGCGAAGATCGTGCCTTACAACCTCGAGCGCATGGCCAATCACGGCGAGCGCCGCGCCGCCGAAATGGAAGAATCCGCCGAGACGCTGCGCGAACTTGGCGTCGAGCCGCTGATGACGGCGGCCACGGTCAAGCGGCAGCGCGAGATGGGCCAGATCGGCACGCAGCAAGCGGTACGAGTCGTCCTCAACAAGGATCGCGCCGCGATGCTGAACGCCATCAGTGCCGCGGCGCGCGACCGGCACTAATGGAGCGGGTTTGCGGCGCCGTTCAACGGCGCCGCATCAGGGCAGCCAAATAGGCAAATGACGCCTTCGGCATGCGTTTGAGCGTCGCGAAATCGACGTGAACCACGCCGAAGCGCCGACTGTAGCCTTCCTGCCACTCAAAATTGTCCAGCAGCGACCAGACGAAATAACCGCGCAGCTTCGCGCCGGCGGCAAGCGCGCGCCGCGCGGCGGCGATGTGATCGCGGAGATAGGCAACCCTTTGCTCGTCGCCGACCGCGCCATCCGGATCGACTGTTTCGTCGTAGGATGCGCCGTTCTCGGTGATATAGACCGGCAGATCGCCATAGCGGTTGCGGATGTCGAGTAGCACTTCGGTTAACCCGCTTGCATCGACCGGCCAGCCCATCGCCGTGAACGGCGTGCCCTGCGGCACGGCGCCGAACCATGCGCCGAACACCGTCTGCGGTGCGTTCGCCACCCACATCGGCGCGTAATAGTTCAAGCCGAGAAAATCGAGTTGCTGGTGCAGCACCGCGAGATCGCCGCTCCGTACCAGCGGGGTAAAGTCCTGCATGACCGCGGCGGGATAGGCCCCTTTCACCAGCGGATCGAGACAGGCGCGATTCCACAAGGCATCGAAGCGGACGACCGCCTGATGATCCTCTTCCCTGTCAGTCGAAGGCCGCACCGGCTGAAGGTTGACGATGGTGCCCAGCTGCAAGCCGGCGCGCTCGGCGCGCAAGGCCTGTACCGCCCGCGCCGTCGCCAGGTTTTGATGATGCGTGGCGGCCAGCATGTTGGGCAGGCCGCTCAGCCCGGGCGCATGCTGCCCGATGCCGTGACCGAAGATGGCGTGAATGTTGGGTTCATTGAACATCGCCCAATGTTTGACCCGGTCGCCGAGCCGCCGGCCGACAATGCCGGCGTAGTCCGCGAACCTGTCCGCGATATCGCGCTTGAGCCAGCCGCCCTGGTCCTGCAAGGCTAGCGGCAAATCCCAATGATAGAGGCAAAGCCACGGCACAATGCCGCGCGCAATCAAGCCATCGACCAGCCGGTCATAAAAATCGAGGCCGCGCGGCTCGGCCGCGCCGCTGCCGGCCGGCATGATACGCGGCCACGCGGTCGAGAACCGGTAGGCGCCAAAGCCGCCTTGCGACAGCAAGGCAATGTCGTCGGCCCAGCGATGGTAATGGTCACAAGCGACGTCGCCGGTATCGCCATTCTTGACCTTCCCCGGCGTGCGCGAAAATACATCCCAGATGCTTTTGCCGCGGCCGTCCGCGTCAACCGCGCCTTCGATCTGGTAACTCGACGTTGACGCGCCCCACACGAAGTCCGCGGGAAAGTCGCTTGCCTCGTCGGCGGCGCCGGAGTTCATCGCCGCTCCCAGGGCCAAAGGACCGATCGATGCCGCAAGCAAACGCCGCCGCGACATCGCCGGCATGATCGAAGCCTCACCGTTTCCCTTTCGGCTTGCTGCGCGTGATCTTGCGCGCCTTGGTCTTGCTCGTCTTGACGGGTTTTGCCTTGGCGGGGCTGGCTTTGCCGCTCGTTCGCGCCGGATTGCCACCGCTGCCTTCGCGGATGCTCCAGTATTCCCACGTCCGCGCGATGACGCTCGGCATCAGGCTGATCGTACCGGCGAGTTTGGTCTCGCCCGGATGCAGCGGTGTTGCCGAACCCAGCAACAGCGCATTCAACAGATGCCTCGCGTTGTCGCACATGAAGACCGAGCGCGACACCAGTTCCTTCACGCCACCGCCGACCACGGTGGCGCCGTGACGGTTCATCATCACGGCATGATGCTTGCCGAGCGCGCGCGCCAGCGACTGGCCTTCTTCCGGTTTCACCACCAGCAGATTGGTGTCGCCGAATTCGTCATGCTGATCCCAGAACGGCACTTCCTCGCCCATCGCCGCGCCGACATGGAAAACCGGAACGACCGGCTTGCCGGCAATGGCGAACGGCATGATCGCCGGCGCATGGTGATGACACACCGCCATGACGTCCGGGCGCGCCTGATAAATGCAGCCGTGGATCACCCGCTCGGCATAGAGATGCGCTGTCGGCGGTTTCACCGGCTCGGAATCGAGGGTGAATTCCAAAATATCTTCCGGCTGGATCATCGCCGGCGAACGGGCGCGCGACAGCAGGTAGCGGTTGGGATCGGTCGGATGGCGGGCGCTGACATGGCCGAAGGCATCGAGCACGCCTTCATTGCCAAGAATGCGGTTGGCGAGCGCGACTTCGGCGATCAGGTCTTTCAGTGGATTGGGCACAACAGAACCTCGTTTGCGGCAGCGCCGGCCGGCTGCCTCGGCTTTCAGGACAATCGACAGACTGCGTTCCGTTCAGACCGGCCGCCGACAAATGGTGACGCCGGGGAACACGCCCTGTCATCGCCGGCCGCTTTGCGCGATAATGCAAATTAGCGAGACAAAAAAGCACCGGAGCGCCGCGAGCGCAACGGCTTTCCATGCGAGTGAGATGTCCCAATGGTCGCTTTGACGGTCAATGGCCAGCAACACCAGATCAGCGTTGCACCCGACACGCCGTTGCTTTGGATCTTGCGCGAACACCTCAAGCTGACCGGCACCAAGTTCGGCTGCGGCATCGCCGCCTGCGGCGCCTGCACGGTGCATATCGATGGCGAGGCGGTACGCTCCTGCGCCATGCCGGTTTCGCTGGCCGAGGGAAAATCCGTCACCACCATCGAAGGGCTTTCGCCCGACCGCAGCCATCCGCTGCAAAAGGCCTGGATCGCCGAGCAGGTGCCGCAATGCGGCTATTGCCAGTCCGGGCAGATCATGCAGGCCGCCATTTTGCTCGCCGGCAACAAAAATCCATCGCGTGACGACATTGTCGCGCACATGGACGGCAACATTTGCCGCTGCGGCACGTATCTGCGGATCATCAGCGCGATCCAGCGCGCCGCGCGGGAGGGTTGAGTCATGACCCAGCACACCGCGATGCCGGCCCCGAGCCGCCGCAATTTTCTCAAAACCACCGCCGGCCTCACGTTCGCTTTCGCGGTCGCGCCGGACGTCCTCGGGCAATTCGACGATGCTTTCGCCGATGCTCCGGCGCAAAACGGCGCTTACGCCCCGAATGTCTGGCTGGCGATCGCGCCGGACGGCACCATCACTGTGGTGTCGCCGGCAGCGGAAATGGGGCAAGGCTCGTTCACAACGCTTCCGCTCATCATCGCCGAAGAACTCGACGCCGACTGGTCGAAAGTGCGGCCGGTGGTCCCGACCGATTGGGACGACAAGAAATTCGGCAACCCGGCGTATGGCTACACATTCCAAACCTCCGCCAGCGCCTCGGTGCACGGTTATTTCACGCCGCTTCGACTTGCCGGCGCACAGGCGCGCCGCGTGCTGCTCGATGCGGTCGCGGCGAAATGGGGCGTGCCGGTCGGCGAGCTGTCCACCGAGCCAAGCATCGTCGTCCACCAGCCTTCCGGCCGGCGCATCAGCTACGGCGAGGTCGCCGCGTTCGCCGCCGCTCCTGCCAGACTGCCGGACATTGCCGAAAGCGATCTGAAACCGGCGGCGAGCTTCCGGTTGATCGGCAAGGATACCGGCCGCCTCGACGTGCCGTTGAAAGTCGACGGCACGGCCAAATTCGGCATGGACGTTGAACTGCCCGGCATGGTCTACGCCGCGGTGCTGCAATCGCCTTATGCCGGCGGCGCGCCGCTGGAGATCGACGATGCGCGGTCGCGCGCCGTCCCCGGCGTCACCGCTATCGTGAAGCTGCCTGAAGGCGTCGGCGTTATCGGCACAAGCGTCGAAAGCGTGCAGGCCGCCAAGAAGCTGCTCAAGGTCACCTGGGGCGACGCAACCGGGGCGCATCTCGACAGCGAGCATGCGCTTGAGGATTTTGCCGCCATCGGCCGTGACCTGAGCCGGAACGGCGTGCCGTTCGAGAACACCGGCGATGCCAGGGCCGCGATGGCGAACGCCAAGCGCGTGTTTCGCGGCGATTACCGCACGCGCTACGTTTATCACGCCCAGATGGAGCCGATGAACGCAACCGCCGCGGTCAGTCCCGACGGCAAATCGGCCGAGTTGTGGTGCGGCACGCAAGCAGCCAGCAGCCTGCTCGAAGGCGTCGCCCGCATCCTGGACACCGACCGCTCGAAGCTCACACTGCACCAGCAATTCCTCGGCGGCGGATACGGACGCCGCGGCAACCATGAAGCGGTGTTCGACGTGGTTCGCCTTGCCAAGACGGTCGGCAAGCCGGTGAAGCTGATCTGGACCCGCGAGGACGACGTCAGGGGCGGCAAATTCCGGCCGATGACCGCGCATCACATCGAGGCCGGGTTCGATGACGCCGGCAAGCTCGTCGCCTGGCATCATCGCGTCGTCGCGGAATCGGTGGTGGCCTATTCCAGCGGCAATCCAAAGCCCCGGCAGGACCGGATCGTGATGAAGGGCTCGCCCGTCCCGCAATACCCGGTCGCCAACAAGCTCGCCGAGCATGTGATCGAGAATCGCGGAGCGCGGCTCTCGCCGTGGCGCGGCGTCGGCAACGGACACAACGCGTTCGCCATCGAAAGCTTCGTCGACGACATGGCGAAAGACCTCGGCAAGGACCCCGTGGCATTTCGCCTGGAACTGACCGAAGGCGTGCCGCGCATGCAGCACCTGCTGCAAACGGTCGCCGCTATGTCCGACTGGAAGCGCAAACGGACCGACACGGCCGTCGGCATCGCAACCATGGTGAAGGACGACACGCTCGCGGCCGGCGTCGCCGAAGTTTCGGCGGACCGCAAGACCGGCAAAATCAAAGTGCATAATTTCTGGGCCGCCGTCGACGCCGGCATCGCAGTGCAGCCGCGCAATCTCGCCGCACAGACCGAAGGCAGCATCGTCTACGCGCTGGGCTCGGTGCTGCGCGAAACAATCACGATAAAAGACGGTCACGTGCTGCAATCGAATTACAGCGACTATGAAGTGGCCCGCATGTCGGACGTGCCAAATATCCAGATCGAGATCGTGTCAACGGACAACAAGCCGACCGGCGGCGGCGAGGAAGGCGTGCCGCTGACTGCCGGCGCGATCGGCAACGCGATCGCCGCCTTAACAGGGACGCGGCTGTACGAGCTGCCGTTCTCGCCCGACCGGGTGCGCGGCGCGCTCGGAGCCTGAGAGAACTTAGCCCGGCAGTGCGGCCCGACCGCTTCGGGCTTTGCCGACGAATGAACGCTAGCCGGCGCCGCCGGGACGGTCGCGGTGCGATATCTCGACAACGCGCGCCCGCGCCGCCAGCTGATCGACCAGCGCGTCGGCCTTGGCCTTGTTGGCGTCGTCGAGATTGGCGTCCCATTCGTCGAGCAGATAAACCTTCGCCCGGGTCGCGTTGACGATCTCTTCCAGCGACTTCAATTGCCGCTCGCCGGAGGAGAAGCCGAGCTTCTTGTCCATCGATTCCGCCACCACGACCACGTCGTCCTCGTCGTCGCCTTCGACGTCGACCGGCACCACACCGCCGGTGAATTGAAAGGCCAGCCGGTCCGTCGTCGGCCAGTAATAGGCGCGATTTCTCAGTTCGGTCTTGAGACTGGCCAGCAGCGTGGATTTTCCAGAGCCGTTGCCGCCGCGCACATTGACCCGGCCGGTCGGATGCGCGAGCGCAACGCGCACGGCGTCGCCGACCGAAGACACCACATTGGCGTTATCGTCTTCGCGCAACACCAGCCGGTCGAATTTGATGCGCTCGTCAAAGTCCACGCCGGGTTCCGGCAACATGTTGTTGGCGACGCCGCCGAATCGGGTCCAGATCGCGATGAAATCGTTCCAGCCGGACGCGAGCAGATGCAGCTCGTAGGTCATCTCGATCTGCCGCGGCAGGGTGGTGGCGAGCCCGACCAGCAACGCGGTATTGCCGGCGTTGTGGACGGCGACGACGGTAACGGTGGTGAACACAATCGCGAGGCTGACGATGCCGCTCATCGCGCTCATACCCTCGCGCGCGACAATCGCCTTGATCTGAGCGGTCAGGCCTTCGCGTAACCGCGACTTGAAGCCGCCGAACCAGAGGCGAAGGTTATAAGCATTGCCGCTGAACACGTTATCCCACGCCGTATAACCCTGCGCGGTGATGCGATTGTTCATGCGCTGATTCTCCAGATACGTCTGTGCAATCGGCTTCTGCAGCACCCATTGCATCAGCAGAAGAGCGGCGAACGCGCCGACATAGGCAAACGGCAAGCTGATATCGATCTCGGCGCCGAGCACCACGGAATTGAAAACCAGCCCGAGGAAAAGCTTGAGCGCGAACTCGAGCTCGTACATCACGTTGAAGAAGCACTGGAACGTCTCGCCGGTGAGAAACGGCTCGACCTGCTCGCGCGCCGGCTTGTCGTTGAACAGCTTGACCTTGCCGCGGTTCTCCCGGGCAAAGCGCAGCATGAATTTGCCGAAGCCGCGGTAGCCGGCACGCTCCGCGAACACCCAGCTGATCACGCCGACGACATAGGACGCCGACTGCGCGGTGAGGATCCAGATCAGATCTTTGATGATAAAATGTCCGACCGCGACCCGCTCGCCGGCGTTGATGACGAGGTAGGTCGTGGTTGCGGCCAACATCGCCTCCACGACCATCAGCACGATCATCACAAACAGCGACGGGCTCAACAGGAAGCTCGCCAATTCCCAGCGTGAAATCTGCTTCGTCGCCATGCTGATCCCGGGTCAAAACGCCATGAGTGATAGCGAATCTTTGTTGCAGTCTAGCCGGACAGGAAACTAGGCGCGCGAAGCTTGCGCCGATTGCTGGCGTGCAAGCTCCGCCTTCATGCGGCCGACATTGTCGAACAGCCGCGCCGTCGCCAGACGCAGGAAATAGAAGCCGAATGTCGGATTTTGATAGTACAGCTGCTCGACCTGCTCGTAGGTGATCGACAGCGCCTCGCCTTCCTCGATGCATTCCAGCGTCGCGGTCCGGCGATTGTCCGGTGCCAGCATCGCCAGTTCGCCGACCAATTGGCCCGGCATGATCTCGATGCCGAGTTCAATCAGCAGGTAGCGCCCGGTTACCGGGCAGAACATTTCATTCGCCGTCTCGCCCTTCGCAAACAACACGTCGCCCTTGCGGTAGTGCCGCCCGCTCATGAACGGCTTGAGCCAATCCATGGAGGTATTGCCGCGAATGGCGCCGCGCACGTTCCGGATCAGGACCAGCATCTGATACAGCCGGTAGGCATTGAGCGGCAGCGCCACCGCCTGCAGCACGAACGGCACCCACTCATGCGACACCGCGTAGAACGCGATCAGGAAGCAGTTGGCGACGATAGCGAGGATGCGCAGCGGGACCATCGTTTTGGTCGAAGCCGTCGCAACGATGAATAGCGATCCGACGCTATTAAAAAGGTCTGTCCAGTGCATAGTGCCCCTCCGCCACTTTCCGCGCCCCGATCGCAAAGACGCAGCGTGGATTCGCGCAATTTAAAGCCTTATCCAGTCCCGGCAAATGATGGTTAATTTACCGCATTGGTGCGAAATCATGTCATCCTGCCGCCCCGGGCGTGCTATTTTCATTTGGTCGCGGCAGTGGTAGCGGCGTATTTTAGGACGAGCTTGGCGCGCCATTGGCGCCGCCGCGAGACATGGGTCGCATACCGATAAGGCATTCGCATACCGGCAAGGCAAATGTACAGCGCCGCCCCTATACGCCGCTTTGGCGCCTCATCGCTCGGCCAATTCGTGGTTCTCGCGATCGGCCTCGGCGCGATGACGGCTTACTCGGTTCCCGACCTGGCGAAGTCGGCCAGCATCTGGCTCAATGCCTGCCTGTGGTGTTGCCTCGCCTATTTCGCGGTTGAGGGCGTCGTTCGTTACCGGGCGGCGGCCCAGGCTGGCGATGCCAGAAGCTATTTGCTGTCGCCATCCGGAATCGTCGACCTCGTCGCGATTTTTCCCGTGCCGCTGGCCTTGGTGCTGGGCGTCGCGCCGGCGACGAGCTGGCTGTTCGCCGCGCTGTGGATTCTGAAGCTCGCGCAAAACTCGCCGGGCTTCGCGCTGCTCGGCCGCGTGTTCCTGCTCGAAGCCAAGCCGCTCGCCGGCGTGCTGGCGCTGTTCCTGATCATTCTCGTTCTGTCGTCGGCAACCATGCATGTGATCGAGCGCGAGGATCAGCCCGGCGCTTTCGGGACACTGCCGGCGGCGCTGTGGTGGGCGGTGGTGACGCTGACCACGACCGGTTACGGCGACGAGGTGCCGCATACCACGCTCGGCCACATCGTCGGCTCGTTCGTCATGATCTGCGGCATCGCGACGTTCGGTCTGTGGACCGGCATTCTCGCAACCGGTTTCGCGGCGGAAAGCCGCCGCCGCAATTTCATCCAGACCTGGGACCTGGTCAGCAAGGTGCCGTTCTTCCAGACGCTCGATCCGTCTGCCATCGCCGAGATTACGCACATGCTGCGCCGCCTGGAGGTGCCGCCGAAAACCGCCATCATCCGGCGCGGCAAGGTCGGCGACTGCATGTATTTCATCGCCGACGGCGAGGTGCAGGTCGAGGTCAAGCCGGCGCCGGTCCGGCTCGGCGCCGGCTCGTTCTTCGGCGAACTGGCGCTGCTCGGCAACTCGATCCGCACCGCAAACGTTTCAACCACTGTGGCTTCGACGCTGCTCATTCTCGACCTTGCCGATTTCCGCACGCTGACCGCGCATCACCCGGAGCTCGCGCGCGCGATTGACGCCGAAGCGCGGCGGCGCACGACGGAAAATCTGCAAGTGCGCGAATTGCAGATCAAGAGCGGCGCGACACCGTCCTGATCCGCGCCGCATCAATCGAACAGCGGATTGACAATGAGGCTCGCGGCTTCGCCGCTTTGGCCGACCAGGACCGGCGCACCGACCAGCACGGTTTGACCGCCGAGCGTCAGGACGCCCTGCGCCGAAACCAGCGTGCCGGGCAGCGGCGGTCTGGCGCCTTCGAGGCGCGATCCGGTCAGCGGATCGAGCGGCTGCGACAACCGGCAACCCTCGACCAGCCATGAGCGGAAGCCGACAAATCCCTCGCCGCCCGGCAACCGGGCCGCGGCCTGCGCAAATTGCGCAGCCGCCTGCTGCGCCACCGCGCGATCGCAGAACGAGCGGACCAGGCGCACCCAGACGCCCTTGTAAGCCACGGTAGCGCGCAGCGCGAACGTCTTGCCGGGAACGGCCTCGCCCTCGATGCGCACGAAACGCGAATCTTTGTCGAGATCGGCCGCGGCCGCGATATAGATCTCCTCGGCGCCGCGTTCGCGGGCGGTGGTCTCGACCGCGGCAATCTTGGCGTTCAGCGTGTCGCCCGGCGCCGCAGACAGCGCACGATGCGCGATGTCCGCCGCCTTGGTTGCCAGGGCGACTTCGGCAGGATCGGCGCGGCCCCGCAGATTTTCGAACAGCGCGCTGGCGTCGCGCAATGACAGGTCCGGGCCGCCCTCGCGCAGATCATCGGCAATGCCCGCCGACAGCCCGTCGAAATCGACGACGCCGACCGCCGCGTTGTTCTGCTTGGCGGCAATCTGCTGCGCGGCCTTCAGCCCGATCCGCGGCGTATGCAGGACTTCGCCGAGGCGGCTGACACGCTCGATCCAGGATTTGACGCGAAAACTCAGCGCCGCCACCAGATAAGGCGCATCGTCGGCCGGCAGCACCAGCACGGCTTCGGACCAGTATGGCACGAATCCGGCAAGCCAGGACACGCCGGCCGGGCGCGTATTGTTGGTATAGACGACCAGCGCATCGAGCTTTGCCGCGCGCATCGCCGCGCGGGTGCGCTCCAGCCGCGCATCAAACACCGCATCGGGTAATTCCACGAGCGAACGGGCGATCAGGCCGCGGCGCATTTGCTTATGTCTCTTTCTCTAAGCTGCAACTTCGAACAATTCGCGCGGCGTCTTGCAAAGGACTTCGACACCGCTGTCGGTCACCACGATCGCATCGCCGAGCACGATATAACCTGCGTCGGGATGGTAGGTGTTGGGATGCACGATGAGCGTCATGCCGGGCTCGAGCACGGTTTCCACATCTTCGAGGATATGCGGCTTGGAATCGGCGAACATGCCCATGCCGTGGCCGCGCACGCGGGTCCACTGGTTCGTGGTGTATTCGCCAAGGCCGTGTTTGCGAAACACGTCGTTCTCGGCCTTCGCCACGTCGGCGGCGCGCACGCCGGGCTTCACCGCGGCAATGCCGGCTTCCAGCGCTTCGACATAGACGGCAAAGGCCCGCTTCTGCGCCTCGGTGGCCTTGCCGACCACCAGCGTGCGGCAAATCTGCGCGAAGTAGCCCTGCACGGCCGGCGTCAGCTCCGTGGTTACGAGATCGCCGGCCGCAATCCGGCGCTCGGACGGCGGCGTCATACCGAAGACATCCTTGCCGCCGGAACCGATGATCATGAAATTGTCGGCGCAACCGTGCCGCCGCAAATACGCTTCAAGGTCGGCGACGATCTCGTATTGCCGCCGGCCCGGCCGAACCGCGCGGATGAATTCGACATAGGCTTCATCGGCGATTTGCGCGGCGCGGCGCACGGCTGCGATCTCGCCCGGGCTTTTGTGCATCAGAAGCTTGTCGACCAGCGCGGTGGCATCCTCGAGCCGGAAGCGGCGGGACAAATCGGCAAGCCAGCGCGGGACGAATTTTCGCGGCGCCGCGGCGATACGGCTGTTGGCGACCCGGTCGAGCCGGATGCCGACCGCCTGCGCGATATTCGGCGCAAATTGCACCTTCACGCCGGGCGTTTCGAGCTCGGCGCGTTCGGCATCGGTGGCGCTGTCGAGAAACAGCTCGGCGTCGCCGCTCGCGGAGATCAGCACGATGCCGTGGCCTTCGAGAATGCCGAAGTCGGAGCCGTAGCGCAGGTAATCGCCCTGCCAGGCATTGCCGTAAAGCACGAGGTGCGCAATGCCGGCGTTGCGCATGGCGGCTGCAAGTTTCTGTCGCCGTTCGTCAGCAAGCATGGGAAAGCCGGTGATCTGGAGGGAAGACATCGGGAAAACGTGGCATGATTATACTAGCCATTTATACCAACCTCGGGCCTTCATACGAGGGGTCCAACTGTCGCCGGAATTCAACGCCACCATACTGGAAAGTCATTTTTTGCCGCTGCAAGATCAGTCCCTATACGCCGCCTGCCAAATTGAGCTTCCCAAATTGAGCCCCGCCATACCGCGCGCCACGCCTGTTGCCACGCTGCTGATTTTGGCGAGCGTGATGATGTGGGGCGCACCAGCGCTTGCGCAAACGCCCAGCGCAGCTCCCGCCAAAACCGCACAGCCGGCGGTGCCTTCCTCGCCACAGGCCCCACCCTCCACCGCTGCGCAGCCGGCCGCGCCGAACGCTCCCGCCGCCGCATCGCAACTGCAGCAGGATGCCGACCCGGTCGGCAGCGTCGCGACGCTTCAGGGCAGCGCCTCGGTCACCCACAATAACGCCGCCAGTGCGCTCAAGCTCAGCCAGTCGATCTACAAGGGCGACGTCGTGCAGACCGGCACCGACGGGACGATGGGCATTACCTTCGACGACGATACGACCTTCACGCTGAAGCCGAATTCGCAGATGGCGGTGGACGATTTCGTCTACCAGAAGGGCGGGTCGGGCAACGCGGCCACGTTCAACATCTTGCGCGGCACAGCCGCGTTCGTCGCTGCCGAGGTTGCCCATACCGGCAACATGAAGATCGAGACGCCGACGTCGACTCTCGGCATTCGCGGCACCACAGGCCTCGTCGAAGTGCCGGCTGCCGGCGCGCCAAACGCGACCGGCGGGGTCTCGATCAAGCTCTACCCGGATGCCGACGGCAAAGTCGGCCGGATCGAAGTCTTCGGACGTGATGGCAGCCAGCTCGGCGTGCTCAACCGCGGCGCGACAGGATTCGCGGTGCGGGCCGGCGCGCCGGGCGCGCCGCAACGCTTTTCCGCCGTGCCGCTGCAGATTTCGGCGCAGGAAGCCGAGCGCGACCGGTCCTTTACGCGCCAGGCGTTCTCGACGCAGCTCGTCGGCCGCCAGATGAACATTCAGCGCCGCACCTTGCAGCAGCGCAATCAGCAACTGCGGCCGAACCAGCAGCGCCCGAACCTGCAACAGCGCAACGAATTGCGGCCCGGTCAGCAGCGGCCAAACTTGCAGCAGCAGCGCAACGAACTGAAACCCAATCGGCAACTGCCGATTCACCCGGCGGCAGGGCAGCCGCTCCCGTTGCCCGGATCCGGCCAACGCACCGGCTTGCAGCGTGGGCCCGGAACGCCGGGCGCACCCGGTACAGCAGCCGCACACCCGGCATTGCCGCATCCGGCGGCAGGCCTGCCGCGCGCACCGGCCGGACCGCGCAAGCCGCCGCCGAAAAAAGACAACAAGCACTAGCGGCGGGCGGCGACCGGCGTCTCACTCCCGCCTGGCGTGCTTGGTGTCGAAATGCACCGCCACGCCAGAGGCGGCGAGACCAAAGCCCAGAATGACGAAGATGCTGCCAGTCCCGATCGCCGCAGCGATGGCGCCGGCCATGATCGGGATGAAGAATTGCCCGATGCGATTGACCATGGTGCGCAGCGAGTTGGCGGTGCCGATGGCGCCGCCGCTTGCAATCGCCAATACGCCGGCGATGCTCGCGGTCATGGCGATGCTCAGCGAGAAGCCGGCGATCGCGATCGCCGCGTAAAGAGCGGGCAGCGGCAGCGGTAACGCGACCGCGGCATAGGAAACCGCGCTGATGAAACTGCTGGCAATGGTCAGCGGAATGCGGCCGAAGGCGAACTGAAATCGCGCATACAATAGCCGCGACAGCATCGAGGCGATGGCCCGGATCGCCAGCAGCGTTCCGACCGCATCGACGCTCATGCCGCGATCGGCGCCGAGCAACGGCAGATAGACCACGATCAGGTCCTGCGCCACCACCGTGACACAGCTGATAAGGATGATGGCGTTGAGGCCCGGCGTGAACATCAGGTCGCGCAACGGCACCTTGGCGCGGCCGGGAGGGATCTTCGGCGCCCCGCTCGATTGCGTCAGCAACGCCAGCGCCGCGGTCAGCGCCGCGCCGCCAAGGCACAGAGCGAACAGGAAGTGAGTCGGCGGAACGCTGGCGGAGCCGCCGGCCACGCCGACGATGTAAGGGCCGACGCCCTGCCCGACCGCGTTCGCGACCATGTAATTGCCGATGGTGCGCTCCATCGCGCCGGGCCCGGAGCCGCAGCGCGTGCACTGGACTTGCTGGCTCACGACAAACAGCAGGTGGGCGGTGCCCATGAGCGAGGTCGAAACCAGGATTCCGATCAGGTTCGGAAACAGCACAAAACCGGCGCAACTGACGACCAGGAGGCCGCCGCCGATCCAGGTCGTGACGGCATCATAGCCGCGGTCGATGAAGCGCCCCATCGGGATGCCGATGCCGATCGGCAACACGGCGTACGCGGCGGTGATGACGCCGATCCAGACCACCGACAGATCGAGCTCGACGGCGCGATAGGTCGTGGTGACGCGGATAACGGTGATGACCGCCTGCTCGACGAAGGCGGTCGACATGATGGCGAAGAGCAACCGCGAATACATGCGCTAAAGCCCGGCGGCAAAGCGCTTGGCCACCGTGCGGCAGGCGGCGGCGTCATCGAGCGCGGCGCTGCCGAGCTTCAGCCATTCGGCGGCGCGGTCGCGCCCGATCAGCGGAGCGAGAACGCGTTCGGCCTTTTCGCCGACGCCGGCACCATCGAGCGGATGCTCGGGATCGCCCGGCGCTTCGATCACGCGCTGCCGGAGCGTCTCGCCGCCGGCGGTGACTTCGACTTCGGCGGGCCAATGGCGCGGATAGAATTGCGCGAGGCCGGCATCGGCGGCCACTTCGACCTTGGCGGCGAATTGCGTCACGGCCGGATCGATCGCCGGCGCGCTGCGGTCGATATCATAGAGCGCGCCGGGCTGGTGCGCGGTCAGCGCGATCTGGTGCGCAACGCTGACGATTGTCGAGATTCGCGCGCCGGCTTCCGCGCGTGTCGCAATCATTCCGGCATAGGCCGGCGGCACCCGCACCTGCACTTTGCTGATTGCATCGCGCGCGACGCCACGATCGAGGATTTGGCGGAACGCTTCGGTCGCGGCAATGCCCTGCTTCGCCGAGCAGAATGGCTTCATGCTGAGTCCTGCGTAAATCGAACTCTCGCCGAGCTTGTCGGTCAAAAGCGCGCGGTCGAGCGCAATGCCGTGAGTGTCGGTGAGCCAGGTCTTGTCGAGAACCTCGTCATCGCCGCGATAATCGCCGCGCGCTGCCTCGGCTGCGGCGACGCCGCCACTCACCGCCTGCGCGTAGAGAAACCAGCGCCCCGATGGCGCGCCGTGAATCCGCCCGACGCCGCCGGCCATCAGCATCACGGCCAGCGACAGCGCATGCGCGATGCGGGTCTCGTTCAATCCCATCAGGCGCGCCGCGGTCGCCGCCGCAGCGACGGGAGCCACGAGATAGGTCGGCCAGATGCCGCGATAAAGGATTTGCGGGCCGTTCACCGCAAGCCCGAGGCGTGTCGCGATCTCGGTGCCGGCCCAGATCGCGCTGGCGATTTCCCCCGGATCGAATTTTTGCATCTGCGCCGCCAGCGCCAAGGCGACCGGCACCACGCCGGCGCTCGGCGTCACACATGACGGCAAGTGGATATCGTCGATTTCGGTAAGCCGCGTCGCGGCGGCCTGCCGTCCGATCCGCCCCGCCAGCAAACCGTCGCCGCCGAGGGCGTGCAGGGCCTTGCCCTCGGGGATCGAGGCCCCGGCAAGGGCGGCAACCGCCGTATCGGCGACATGCAGCCGGAGCCGTTCCTGCTGCGCGGCGGGCAACGCCTGAGCCCTGGCGCCGGCAACGAAAGACGCAAGCGCACCGATGACGCTCATATTCCGCTCATGGCCGGATTGCCCAAGGTGATGGGGATTGGCTATCCATAGGGAATACATAGCAGAAAGCCGCTGACATCCTATGGCACAGCCCCTCAACGAGACCCACGATCCGGCACGGCGCAGCTTTGTCGAAAGCGCCAACGCGCCGGATTGCGATTTTCCGATCCAGAATCTGCCGTATTGCGTTTTCCGCCCGGCTGCCACGCCGGATGCGAGGCTCCGAATCGGCGTCGGCATCGGCGACCATATCCTCGACGTCGGAGCAGCCGGCCCGTCGCTCGGCGGCGTCGCCGCCGACATCGCGCGTGCGAGCCAGGCGCCGTTCCTTAACGGGCTGATGCTGTTGGGGCCGCAGGCGTGGTCGACGCTGCGGCTCAATCTTTCGGTGGCCCTCAGCGACCGAAGTGCCGTTCAGGCCGCGATCCGTCAGCATCTCACGCCGATGGCCGCGTCGCAGATCATGCTGCCGGTGGCGTTCCGCAACTTCACCGACTTCTTCGCCTCGGTGTTTCACGCCACCAATGCCGGACGCATGTTCCGGCCCGACAATCCGCTCAATCCGAACTACAAATATGTGCCGGTCGCCTATCACAGCCGCGCCTCGTCGGTGCGGGTCAGCGGCACGCCGGTGAAGCGGCCGCAAGGCCAGCGCAAAGGCCCCAATGACGAGGCGCCGAGCTACGGCCCGTCGCGCAATCTCGATTTCGAGCTCGAGCTCGGGGCGTTCATCGGCATCGGCTCGGACCTCGGCACGCCCGTTCCGGTCGGCAAAGCCGCCGATCACGTGTTCGGCTATTGCCTGCTCAACGACTGGTCGGCGCGCGACGTCCAGGCGTGGGAGTATCAGCCGCTCGGTCCGTTCCTCGGCAAGAATTTCGGCACCACGATTTCGCCGTGGGTGGTGACATCGGAAGCGCTGGCGCCGTTCCGCACGCAGGCTTACGCGCGTCCGGAAGGCGATCCGGCGCCGTTGCCTTACCTCGACGATGCCGAGGACCGCAGGAGCGGCGGACTTGGCATCACGCTGGAGGCGTATTTCCTCACCGAGGCGATGCGCCGCGATGGTATCGCACCGCATCGCATCACCCAGACCTCGTTCGCGCTGATGTACTGGACCATCGCGCAGATGGTCGCGCATCACACCTGCAACGGCTGCAATCTCGAGATCGGCGACCTGCTCGGCTCCGGCACGGTGTCGGGCCCGGAAAAATCGAGCTGGGGCAGCCTGCTCGAATTGTCCGCCCGCGGCCGCGAGCCGCTGGACCTGCCGGGCGGCGAGAAGCGCGGCTTCATCGAGGACGGCGACGAGATCATCTTCCGCGGCCATTGCGCCAAAGAGGGCGCGGTGCGCATCGGCTTCGGCGAGTGCCGCGCCGTCATTCAGCCGGCGGGATGAACTCGTCATTCCGGGGCGCGCCACTTGCGCGAGCCCGGAATCCATAACCACAGAAACCACAGAACGATTTCTGACGTTCATCTTCTCCTTGAAGACCAGTGGTTATGGGTTCCGGGCTCCTCGCTTCGCCCGGCCCCGGAATGACTCACTCCTGCGGCACCCACTTCTGCAGGCGTTTTCCGGTATCGACCTCGCCGGTATAGAGGTTGCCGCGCGAGTCGAACTTGCCGACATGGACCCAATGGAACTGGCCGGTTTCGCGACCCGGCCCGCCTGTGGTGCCGACCACCGCGCCGTCGCGCACCCGCACCGACTCGACCACATTGTTGGTGCCGTCGATCAGCACGAAATAATTCTGCTTCTTGTCGAGCGGCGAAAACGCCAGGCCCCAGCTTGAGCCGCCGCCTTTGGTCGCGGCGTCGAACACATATTGCCGCACGAACGTGCCGTCTTTCTTGAACACCTGGACGCGGTTGTTCATGCGGTCGCAGACGTAGACCAGCCCGTCCTTCGACAGGCCGATGCAGTGCACCGGATTGCCGAACTGCGGCGAGTCCGGATTGTACGATGGCAGGTTGTCGTCGGTCGGCGGCTTGCCGTACGCGCCCCACACCCGCTTGATCGCGCCGGTGTCGGCATCGAGCACCGCAACGCGGTGATTGCCGTAACCGTCGGCGGCGTAGATTTCATTGGCCTTGGCATCGAGTTCGAGCGCGCCAACCAATCCGAACTGATTGAGATCGGTACTCGATGTCAACGGTCCGCTCTTGCCGAACTCCTTGACGAACTTTCCGTCGGTGGTGAATTTCAGCACCATGCCGTCGGTCTTGCCGTTGCCGCTGAGCCAGACAAAGCCCTTGTTGTCGACCAGGATCGAGTGTTCCTGCAGCGGCCAGTCGTAGCCGAGATTGTCGCCGGGGCCGCCCCACGACTTGATGATGTCGCCGGTCTGATTGAACACCAGCACCGACGGCGCCGGCACGCAGCATTTCGAACGCGGCGGATTGAACGACGCGCCCCTCTCGTCGTCGGTGAGGGAGCGCGGCCGCTGGAACACCCAGATATTGTCCTGCGCATCGACCGCCATGCCGCCGACCTGGCCGAGGATCCAGTTGTTCGGCAGCGGCTTCGGCCAGTACGGATCGACGCGGAAGGATGGGCTTTGGGCGTGGGCCGGAGATCGTGCCGAGGAGAATCACGGCCAGCGCAACCAGTTTGAGAAGCGGTGAGCTTTTCATTTTCATTCCCCCAACGCCCTTTCCCGTCATCCTGAGGTGCCCGCCGTAAGGCGGGCCTCGAAGGACGCACGGCCCGGGCCGTCGCCCTTCGAGGCTCGCTTACGCTCGCACCTCAGGGTGACGGTACACATCAATGGATCTCCGGCTCCGCCGTCGGCGCGGTGCCGCGCAGGAAGTCGAAGTCGCAGCCCTCGTCGGCCTGGCCGATGTGCTCGGAATACATCGCGCCGTAGCCGCGCTGGAAATGCGGCGGCGGCGGCTTCCAGGCGGCGCGGCGGCGCGCCAGCTCCTCGTCGCTGACGTGAAGATGGATCTTGCGCGCCGCGACGTCGATTTCGATCTCGTCGCCAGTCTGCACGAAAGCGAGCGGACCGCCGACGAAGCTTTCCGGCGCGACGTGCAGGATACAGGCGCCATAGCTCGTCCCGCTCATCCGGGCGTCGGAAATCCGTACCATGTCGCGCACGCCGGCCTTCACCAGCTTCTTCGGGATCGGCAGTTGGCCCCATTCCGGCATGCCGGGCCCGCCCTTCGGGCCGCCGTTCTTGAGCACCAGGATATGATCCGGCGTGACGTCGAGATCGTCGCGCTCGACCTCGCGCGCCATGTGATCGTAGTTCTCGAACGCGATCACCTTGCCGCGGTGATGCAGGAAGCGCTTGTCGGCGGCTGACGGTTTCATCACGCAGCCGCGCGGCGCCAGATTGCCGGTCAGCACCGCGGTCGCTCCTTCCGCGTAGAGCGGCTTGTCGAGCGGATGGATGACGTCGGGCAGATGCACCTTGCCGCTGGCGATGCATTCGCCGAGCGTGCGCCCGGTTACGGTGATGCAGGACAGGTCGAGCATGTCCTTCATCTGCATCATCAGCGCGCGCAGGCCGCCGGCAAAGTAGAAATCCTCCATCAGGTATTTGCCCGACGGCGTGACATTGGCGATCACCGGCACATCGCGGGAAATGTCGTCGAAGCGCTTCATGTCGAGCGGGATGCCGGCGCGGCGCGCCATGGCAATGACGTGGATGATGGCGTTGGTCGAACCGCCGAGCGCCATGTGCACGCGGATCGCGTTGTCGAATGCGGCCGGCGTCAGGATTTTATCCGGCGTCAGATCTTCCCACACCATCTCGACCACGCGGCGGCCGGCGGCGGCGCACATCCGCGGATGGCTGGCGTCCGGCGCCGGGATCGACGATGCCCCGGGCATCGACAGGCCCAGCGCTTCGGTGATTGCCATCATGGTCGCCGCGGTGCCCATCACCATGCAGGTGCCGAACGAGCGGGAGATGCCGCCCTCGATCTCGTTCCACTCCTCGTCGCCGATCTTTCCGGCGCGCTTTTCGTCCCAATATTTCCAGGCGTCGGAGCCGGAGCCCAGCGGATTGCCGCGCCAGTTGCCGCGCAGCATCGGGCCCGCCGGTACATAGATCGCCGGCAATCCCATGCTGATCGCGCCCATGATCAGGCCGGGCGTGGTCTTGTCGCAGCCGCCCATCAGGATGACGCCGTCGATCGGATGGCTGCGCAGCAGCTCCTCGCATTCCATGGCGAGGAAGTTGCGGTACATCATGGTCGACGGCTTCACCATCGGCTCGGCGAGCGACATCGCCGGCAGCTCGATCGGGAAACCGCCGGCCTGATAGACGCCGCGCTTCACGTCCTCGGCGCGCATGCGCAGATGGCCGTGGCAGGCGTTGATATCGCTCCAGGTATTGACGATGCCGATCACCGGCTTGCCGTTCCAGTCGGCGCGGTCGTAACCCGACTGTTGCAGCCGCGAGCGGTGGCCGAACGAGCGCAGATCGTTCTTGCCGAACCAGCGATAGCTGCGCAGGTCCTCGGCCGACTTCTTTTTCGCAGACGTCATAAGAGAGCTCACTCACCCTGGGCGATGGTTGTCGCCGAGTGTGCGCCCGATCGGCGAGAAAAGAAAAGCCCCGGCGGACTGTACCGTCGCCGGGGCGAATTCCCAATCGCGCTCAACCAGGATCAGAACGGCCTCATGGCAATTTGTAGTTGACGCCGAGGGTGAGGACGTTGTCGGTGATGTGAGAGTTGAATGCAGGCGTGAGCTGACAGACATGCGTGTCGCAGAAGCCGACGCCCGAGGTGACGACGGTTGTGCCGCCGCTGCCCGAGACGTGCCCCAGATCGATATACAGATATTGGACTCGCCACGTCCAGTTGCTGCCGGCAATGTGACCTTCAGCCCCGGTGCCGACCGTCCAGCCGAGCCTGGTGGTATTGAAACCGAGCGTGCCGGTCCCGCCGGGTCCCGCGATCGCTTCGGTCGTCTTGACCTCGCCGTAGGCGGCGCCGCCGGTCGCATAGATGAGTACGTCGGGAGTCCAGAGAAAGCCGACCCGGCCGCGGCTCGTGCCAAACCATTCGATCTTCTGGCTCAAGCTGTCCGTGATCGGACCGATGGAACACATCGCGACGGTGCAGGTATAGACGGCCGAGCCACGCTCGCCGGAGCCGGCGATGTCGGTTTCGACGCCCCAAACCCAGTTCGTCACTTGCCAATTGTAACCGATCTGGCCGCCGCCGACGAAACCCGGCATGCCGAAACTGCTTTGCGCGGATCCGAGCAGTCCTGTCGGATCGAAGAAATTGACCGTCGTATTCGAGTTGCCCCAGCTATAGCCAACGTTGCCGCCGATATAGAAACCGGTCCAGCTCCAGGCCGGCGGCAGCGGTGGCGGCGGCAGCGGCTTCTTCGGAGCGGCGGATGCGGCAACGCTCAGGCCGAGAACAACTCCAGTCGCGACGATGAGCTTTAGCAACGAGCGGCGCATCGGTAGTCCCCTGAAATCCCCGAATATTCTCATTAAAACCGCGGCATGTTCGGCAAGTCCACTGCCGCAAACGCAATTCGCGTAGAGAACGCGTATAATTTTGCCTGGCGTTGCGGCACGGCCACACCGGGGCACCCGGCGCAGCCGCTGGTGCGCCGCAAAAATCAGACGGAACTTACTCTGCCGGTTACTCCGCGGTCGCGCCGGTAGCCTTCACCACCTTGGCCCACTTGTCGGTTTCCTCGGCGACGATCTTGCCGAAGTCTTCGGGCGTGCCGGGAATGTTGGTGCCGCCAAGCTCGGCGAGCTTGGCCTGCATCGCCGGATCGGCCAGCGCCGCGTTGATGGTCTTGTTCAGCTTGTCTATGATCGGCCGCGGCGTGCCTTTCGGCACCGCCATTCCGAACCAGGCGCTGGCCTCGTAGCCGGGCACGGTTTCGGCAATCGTCGGCACGTCCGGCAGCGCCTTGGCGCGCACCGCCGTCGTCACCGCGAGCGCTCGCAGCCGGCCGCCCTGGATATGGCCGATCGACGACGGCAGGTTGTCGAACATCACCTGCACCTGGCCGCCCAGCATGTCGGTGAGCGCCGGCGCGGCGCCGCGATACGGCACGTGCACCAGCTCGGTGCCGGTCATCATCTGGAACAGCGCGCCCGACAGATGCACCGAGGTGCCGACGCCGGACGACGCCATGTTGACCTTGCCGGGATTGGCCTTGGCGTAGGCGATGAACTCGGCGACGGTTTTCGCCGGCACGTTCGGATTCACTTCCATGACGTTCGGCACGCGGATGAAGCCGCCGACCGGCGTCATGTCGGCGATGAAATTGAACGACGTGTTCTTGTAGAGCGATGCGTTGATCGCATTCGCCGGATTGACCAGGAACACCGTGTAGCCGTCCGGCGCCGCCCTCACCGCCATTTCGGTGGCGAGGTTGTTGCCGGCGCCCGGCTTGTTCTCGATGACGAATTGCTGCCCGAGATGCTCGGACAGATATTGCCCGATCAAGCGCGCGCAGATGTCGGTCGAACCGCCCGGCGGATAGCCGACCAGCCAGCGCACCGCGTGATTGGGATAATCGTCGGCGCGCACCGCGCCTGCGCCGCAGAAACAGGCGGCCGCGGCAAGCGCCAGAGCGGCAATCCGTCGAGCAGAAAATGTCATCCGTTCCTCTCTCCCGTGGCTTTTGTTGTCGAGCCTTGGCGGCAGCTAACCGGCTTCGGCGATCCGGCACAAGGGCGTAAAATCTGCGCTACGCATGCGGCATCCGGCACCTTGCCGTGCCTTGGCTAGCTCGATAATTTCGGGGCCTTCCCCAATACTGGAAACGTCACCCAAGAAAGTTCGAGGACATTGCCATGATCGACTTTTATGCGCTGACCAGCCCGAACGTGCAGAAGATCTACATCATGCTCGAAGAGACCAAGCTGCCGTACAGGGAGCACTTCGTCGATGTGTGGAAGGGCGAGCAGTACAATCCGGATTTCATCAAGGTCAATCCGAACTCCAAGATCCCTGCCATCGTCGATCACGAAGGTCCGGGCGGCAAGCCGATCACGATTTTCGAGTCCGGCGCGATCCTGATGTATCTCGCTGAGAAGAGCGGCCAGTTCCTGCCGGCCGACATGGCGAAGAAATACCAGGTGCTGCAATGGCTGATGGTCCAACTCACCGGCGTCGGTCCGAACTTCGGCCAGTTCACCCACTTCAAGATGTTCGCGCCGAAGGACAAGGACCACAGCTATGCGACGTCGCGCCATCACACCGAGGTGAAGCGCCTCTATGAAGTGCTGGAAAAACGTCTGGGGCAGGCCAAATATCTCGGCGGCGACGAATACACCATCGCCGACATCGCCACCTTCCCGTGGACGCGCAATCACGACATGCAGGGCGTGAAGTGGGAGGACAATCCCAACCTCGCGCGCTGGTTCAAGGCGATCGACGAACGTCCGGCGGTGAAGGCCGCGCTCGCCAAGGTCGGCCAGATCAAGTCGAACCGCGACACCGCGAACGACGATCAGAAGGATCGTTTCTTCAACCGCGGCAGGTACGCACGGGCGTAGTTGCTCCATTATCCCGTTCTCGCAGTCTCATCAAAATTCGCCTCTCCCCACGGGGAGAGGTGAAGAATTCACGCAAGCGATCTCGTTCTCGCAGCGCGATTGCGCTGAGCAGTTGTCACGCGTGGCGATGATCTGCCCCGAATGCACGGCGGGGCCACGTTGTTTGCTTCCCCTGAAAACAAGGGAAGCGGAGCGCCGAGCGGCGCGTAGTCGGGAGCTGCGCCCGTTACCAGGCGCAGCCGCGGCCCTTTTGACAGGGCCGCTCGCCTTTCGGCGCTCCACTGCGGCTTCGCCGAGGACTTTCGTCCCCATGGCCCGGCCCGGGCCAGGCTTCCTGGAACGTGATCAAAGGCCAACGCGCCTCCCCGACGCCAGTGCAGCGAAGCACCTCGCAGCCCGATCACGTGCCGGCGGGCATGATGCCCAGGCCGTCTGCGAACAGAAGTGACGAACCCCTGCACGCAGAACCCGCGCCCGCTTCAAAAGCCGTGTCAGCAGTTGACGTCCCTCACGAAAAGCGGGATTGCCGCGATCAAAGAACGGAATTTTACACCAAGTCAATGACTTATTGATTTGTTCAAACAAAACAAGCCCTTGCGACAGACATTTTTCCGGCGCGCGCGCCAGAACCGCATCAGTTTGATTGCCCGAAAGCAGAAATTATTACTGCGGATCAATGACTTATCTCGAAGCAATTCACACCATCGATATTTAAATTCTCCCTCGCTTGGCGAAGAGCCAAATCAACATTTCTTCCCAAAGCATTGTCCTGTCAATAATTCCGGTACAATGCAAACGGTAATTATCAAAATCCCAGTTCCATACCAGCAGGATGGGCCTGTGCGGAATGCGTTAGATACGGCTTAAAACCAGCGGACTTAATAACGACAACGGCAGCGTGCTCGACAATGTCCGCTTTAAAATCTCCGAACTGATAATCTTCAACCCGCGCAGCGAGCCTTTTCTTTATAACCTGCCCAAATCTACTTGTTACTCAAATTTTCCTTTTTGATTTGGCGTAGACCGCGTCTCGATATAATTTGCGTTCGGTTCCTGCCATTTTCTCTTCCATCGCCCCCTTAGCGGTAACAGGTCCCTTCTCTCCTGATGGACGGCAAAGTCTGGTTGCAAGCGCTTTCCGTGGGCTAGAGGTCCAATGTACATTTTGGATTATAATCACTCTTGGTCGATTTAGACGTCTCAAGCTTCAATCTGGAGTTTGTCGTCTCTCGATACTTTAAATGCAAGCTTGGCCGCCTCTTAGCTATTCGCCTTCCCCATCATCGCGCGCATGAAGGCGACGGCGGCCGGGCCTTTGAGCGCGCTGGCCCACAGGTCGCGCGCCATCTTCTCGTGCAGCGCCAGTGCCTCGGGGGCGGACGTGATCATCGCCATGCCGACGCGGATGTTCGGCTCCTCGCCGAGCCGGAACGGACTGAGCGCCAGGATCTGCCGGTCGGGCTGGCGGAAGATCTGGAAGCTGGTGTGCGGCAGCGTGTCCTGCACGATGCCGATCTGCACGCCGATCGGCTCGTTCTCCATCAAGGCGATGAAATGTTCGGCCTCGGCACGCGCCAACGCGCGGCGCTCGGCGCGCAGTTTTGCCGAAAGATCATGCCGGCCGACCAAGCCGTTGCGCAGGAAGCGCTCCATCTCGGCGGCGGCGATCAGGTTGACCACCGCAGGCCGGCGCGCCCGGTACAGCTCCTTGCGCGCCCGCAGCACGCCGAGCAATTCGTCGATCTGCGCCTGCGCCCGCTCGCGGCCGGCAACGCCGTCCGGCACCGACTCCCGCAACACCTCGCCGAGCGTGCGGTCGAACGCGTCGGACGCCAGCACATAGGAGATCGGGCCCGCCAGCACGATGACATGCTCGGCGGTTTCCTCGATCTGCCGCATCCGCTCGAAATAGCTCACCGCCGAGGCGATGTATTCCACGCCGACGCCGAGCAGCGTCGGCACCGATACCGCAAGCAGCTCGGCGAGCTTCTCCAGCGTCTCGATTTTCGCCACCTCGCCCTTTTCGAAACGGTAGAGCGCGGTGCGGGAGATGCCGAGCTTCTGCGCGATCTCTTCCGCCGACAGCCCTGAGCCGAGGCGAAACGCCTTCAGCCGATTGCCGATATCGTCAAAGCGGATCGGCATTATAAAAACGTGACCGTCATGGCCGGGCATAGCCGTTCGAAGAACGGCGTCGCTTCGCTCGCCTTTGTCCCGGCCATCCACGTCTTTTGCGATTTACAAAGCCGAAGACGTGGATGCCCGGCACAAGGCCGGGCATGACGAAGAAGTGGAATACCGGCTTCACCCCTCACCCGCCGTGGCCCCAGCATCGCGCAACCGCTTTGCCGCATCGAGCGCGGCGATGACGATGTTCTGGTAGCCGGTGCACCGGCACAGATTGCCGGAAATGCCGATGCGGATGTCGCGCTCGGTCGGGTTCGGATTGTCGCGCAGCAGTTCGATCAGCGTGGTCAAAATGCCCGGCGTGCAGAAACCGCATTGCAGGCCGTGATTGTCGCGGAACGCCTCCTGCAACGGATGCAGTTGATCGGGGCTCGGCGCGATGCCTTCGACGGTGAGGATGTCGTGGCCGTCGGCCTGCACCGCCAGCATCAGGCACGAGCGCGCCGACTGGCCGTCGAGCAGGATGGTGCAGGCGCCGCACACGCCGTGCTCGCAGCCGAGATGGGTGCCGGTGAGGCCCAGCCGGTGGCGGATGAAATCCGCCAGCGTCTCGCGCACCGGTGCCACCGCTTCGTAGCGCTTGCCGTTGACGGTGAGCGTGACGTTTCGTGTCTCGTTGGCGGCCGTCATGATCCTGCTCCCGCGCCTTCGACGATGCGCTCATGCGCCTTGAGCAAGGCGCGGCGCGGCAGCACCGTCGCCAGTTGCTGGCGATAGGACGACGGCGCGTGGACGTCCTCGATGGCGTCGAGCTTGCGCAGGCTCTCGCAGATGTCGCGAAGCCGCTTCTCCTCGATCGCCTCGCCGATCAGCGCGCGCTCGACTTCGGTGGCGCGGACCGGCGCCGGGCCCATGCCGCCGAGCGTCACCGCGGCGCGCGTCACCTTGCCGTTGCCGTCTTCCTCGATCAGCACCGCGGCCGAGACGATGGCGAAATCGCCATGCCGCCGCGCAAATTCGAGGAACGCATAGCCGTGGCCCGCCGGCCAGCATGGAAACGTCGCGCCGGTCACCAGTTCGTCGAGCTCGATCGCCGGCGTCATGTAGCCCGCGGGAAATTCCGCAAAGTCGATGCTGCGCGTGCCGTTCTTGCCGGTTACCGACACTTTGGCATCGACCGACGCCGCGACCGACACCAACTCGGCCGACGGATCGAGATGGCACAGCGAACCGCCGAGCGTGCCGCGGTTGCGGGTCTGGCGGTGCCCGACCTGGCTGATCGCCTCGTGCATCAGCGGATAGCGCTGGCGCACCAGATCGGAAAACTCGATATCGCGTTGGCGTGTCATCGCGCCGATTTCGATGGCGCCGTTGTTGGCCCGGATATAGCTCAGCCCCTCGACGCGGTTGAGATCGATAATGTGGTCCGGCAGCACGAACCGCATATTGAGCATCGGCATCAGCGATTGGCCGCCGGCCAGGAGCTTGGCGTTCTCCAGCGTACCGAGCAGCCCGACGGCGTCGGCCGGGGTTCGCGGGTCGTGATAGGAAAACAGCGGGGGTTTCATGCCGGACTGTGTACTTTGACTCTGTGCCAAAAACTGTGCACCAATTCAAAAACATAATCCAATCCCGAAGTTGGTACTAGCCGATGAAGCCAGCCGCCTTTCGGTATCACGCACCGAAAACGATCGACGAGGCCGTCGCGCTACTTGCGCAGGTCGCGCCCGAGGACGGCCGCGTGCTGGCCGGCGGCCAAAGCCTGGTTCCGACCATGGCATTCCGGCTCGCCAAACCGGGGCACCTGGTCGACATCAATAATGTCGCCGGCCTCGATCATCTCACCGTCAAGGATGGCAAGCTCTGCATCGGCGCCTGCGTGCGCCACGCCGCGTTCTACCAGCCGGTGTGCGAAGGCCCGCTCGGCAAGCTGCTCGCCCATGTGGTGCAGCACATCGCCCATTTTCCGATCCGCAATCGCGGCACGTTCTGCGGCAGCCTGGCCCATGCCGACCCATCCTCGGAATGGTGCCTGCTGATGACGGCGCTCGACGGCGAAATGGTTGCGCGCAGTGCAGGCGGCACCCGCACCATCGCGGCGCGCGAATTCTTTCAAGGGATCATGACCACGGCGCTGCGCGACGATGAGATTCTGATCGAAGCGCGGCTGCCGCTGTTGCCCGCCGACAGCCGCTGCGGCTTCTACGAGTTCAGCCGCCGCGCCGGCGACTTCGCCATGGCGGCGGCGGTCGGCGTCTACCGGCTCGACGGCGGCAAGATCGTCGAACCGCGCGTCGCGGTCGGCGGCGTCGAGCCCAATCCGCGCCGCATCGCCGAGGCCGAACGGGCACTTGCGGGTGCTGAACCCGGCGACAAGGCGTTTCGCGCCGCAGCCGACGCGGCGATGCACGCGGTCGAGGCAATGGAAGACGCGATCACCAGCGCGGAATTCCGCCGCGACCTGGTTCTTGCGGTGACGCGGCGGGCGCTCGAACGCGCAGCGGCATGAACAGGCAGGACAAGAAGCCGTGGATCGGGCAATCGGTCGAGCGGCTTGAAGATCCGCCGCTGGTTGCCGGCCGCGGCGAATTCGCCGGCGACATCAACTTCCCGCATCAGGTCTGTATGCGCATGGTGCGCTCCAACCATGCCCACGGCCGCATCGTCGCGATCGACACCAGCGCCGCGCGCGCCGTGCCGGGCGTATTCGCGGTGTGGACCGCAGCCGACATCGCCGATGTGCCGCCGATCGATTTCCGCGAAGGCAGCATCCCGGCGCTCGATCCGTACCGCCAGCCGGTGCTGGCCAAGGGCTTCGTCCGCTATGTCGGCGATCCGGTCGCCGCCGTTTTCGCGGTCGATCAATACGTTGCCGAAGACGCCGCCGACCTGGTCGAAATGGAGATCGAGGAACTGCCGGTGCTGCTCGATGCCTCGGCGCCGGTGGTCGAGTTCTCGCCGGGACACAGCACCGAGGCCGCGGTCATCAGGCAGGGTTACGGCGACGTCGACGGCGTTTTCAAAACCGCCGCGCATGTCGTCGAGATCGAGGTCGCGGTCGGCCGGCACTCCGGCGTGCCGCTGGAAACCCGCGGCGCCATCGGCCGCTACGACGCGGCGCGCGGCATCCTCGAACTGCACGGCGCCGCCAAGGTGCCGCACCGCAATCAGGAACTGCTGTCGCGGATGCTCAATATTCCGCCGAGTTCGATTCACGTCCATGAATCGCATGTCGGCGGCGGCTTCGGCATCCGCGGCGAGCTCTATCCCGAAGACGTGCTGGTCTGCGTCGCCGCCAAACGTTTCAACCGCGCGGTGAAATGGATCGAGGACCGCCGCGAACACCTGATCGCCGCCAACCACTCGCGCCAGCAAAAACACAAGATCCGCGCCGCGCTCGACGACAACGGCGTCATCCTCGCCATCGACGATCTCTACTATCACGACCAGGGCGCCTACATCCGCACCCACGCCACGCGCGTCGTGCACATGACGGCGGGCATCCTGCCCGGGCCGTATCGCGTGCCGGCCTATCGCTCCATCGGCCTGTTCCGGCTGACCAACAAGACGCCGGCGGCGACCTATCGCGCGCCCGGCCGCTACGAAACCACCTTCGTGCGCGAACGGCTGGTCGACGCCATTGCCGTGCAGCTCGGCATCGACCGCGTCGAGGTCCGCCGCCGCAATGCGATCGGCCCCGAAGAGATGCCCTACCCGCGCCCGCTCGAAGCGCTCGGCGAGGAAATCCATTACGACACCGGCGACTATGTCGGGCTGCTCGACAAGCTGTTCGCCAAAATCGGCTGGGAGCAGTTGAACGCCGACGTCAAGCGCCGCAAGGCCAACGGCGAACTGGTCGGCATCGGCCTCGCCATGTTCGTCGAGAAGAGCGGCCTTGGCCCGATGGACGGCGTGAAAATTTCCATCGACACCTCCGGCGCCGTCGAGGTGCTGACCGGCGGCGCCTCGATCGGCCAGGGCTTCGAGACCGTGATGGCGCAGGTCGCCGCCGACGCGCTCGGCGTCGATTACCAGCGTTGCCGGGTGATCCACGGCCAGACCGATCTCATTCCGTTCGGCATCGGCGCCCACGCCTCGCGCGCCACGGTGATGACGGCGTCGGCGACGCACATCGCCGCGCTCAACGTGCGCAAGAAGGCGCTGGAGGTCGCCGGCGAATTGCTGCAATGCGCGCCCGACGTGCTCGATATCGTCGACGGCGAGGTGGTGCGCCGCGATCGCTCCGGCGGCCCGTCGATCAGCCTCGGCAAGATCGCGGCGAACCTAACGCCGACGTCGAAGTTTCTCAACGGCCGCGATCCCGGCCTCTCCGCCGACGGCTGGTTCCGCACCGAGCACCAGGTTTACCCGTACGGCTGTAACGTCGCCGTCGTCAGCGTCGACCGCGACACCGGCGGCGTGAACGTCGAGCGGTATTGCATCGCCTACGACATCGGCCGCGCCATCAACCCGGCGCTGGTCGAGGGCCAGATCGTCGGCGGTTTCGCGCAAGGGTTCGGCGGCGCGCTGTACGAGGAGTTCACCTACAGCGAGCGCGGCGATCCGCTGGCCGCGACCTTCGTCGATTACCTGCTGCCCGCCATGCACGAGACGCCGCGGCCCGAGGTGATGCTGCGCGAGGATTACGACACCCCGCTCAATCCGCTCGGCATCAAGGGCGCCGGCGAAAGCGGCATTACCGCAGTCGGCGCCACCATTGCGTCGGCAATCGACGACGCCATCGGCATTCCCGGCGCGGTGACGCAGCTTCCGGTAACGCCGCAGCGGCTCAAGCGGCTGCTCAACGCGCGTACGCGTTAACCGGCGCCGCTCATTCCGGCTTGATGTGCCCCTCGCGCACCACCTTGCTCCACTTCACGGCCTCGTCGGCCATGTATTTTCCGACTTCGGCCGGCGAGGCGATCATGGGCTCCGAGCCGAGATCGGCGAATTTCTTCTGCATCGCAGGATCGGCCAAAGCTTCGTTGATGGTTTTGTTGAGCTTGTCGATGATGTCGGGAGGTGTGTGAGCTGGTGCGCCAATTGCGTCCCAGACAACCACTTCGTAACCGGGCACGAATTCGTTGGCATTGGGAACACCCGGCAATACCTCGGACTTCGTGACGCCGGTGATAGCGAGCGGGCGGAGCTTGCCGGCCTCGATAAACGACAGCGATTGCAGGATCGGCGTAAAGCCGGCCTGCACCTGGCCGCTGAGCAGATCCGGCATGTAGCTGCTCTTGTAAGGCACGTTGACGATCTCGGCTCCGGTCATCTGCCTGAATAGTTCGCCGGCCATGTCCGTCGCCGCGCCGCGGCCGACCGATGCGTAATTGATCTTGCCGGGATTGGCCTTGGCGTAGGCGATGAACTCGGGAAGCGTTTTGACCGGTACCGACGGATTGACGACGAGAACCAGCGGCAATTTCACCAGGCCGGAGACCGGTGCGATATCCTTCATGATATCGAAGCTGAGGTTGTCGTAGAGCGACACGTTGATGACATTGGTCAGAGTCAGCGTCAGCAGCGTGTAACCATCCGGCGCTGCGCGCACCACCATCTCGGTGCCGACATTGGCGGCGCCGCCGGGGCGATTGTCGACAATGAATTGCTGCCCGAGCTTCTGCGACAGCGAGTCCGCGAGGAGCCGCGTCGCGATATCCGGCGCGATGCCGGGCGGATATGGCACGATGACCCGCACCGGCCGCGACGGGTAAGTATCGGCATGCGCCACGCGGATCGCCGGCATCGCCACCGCAGCCGCGGCCAGACCCAGAAAATGCCGGCGCCGAATTGTCATGATGTCGCCCATTGGTCGTGTGCTTCCCGTTGCTGCCGCCGACTTCGCGGCGTTCGCACGCTGGAAATCAAGTGTCAATCGAGTTGCACCCCGATCGCCTTGACCAGCGGCGCCCAGCGCTCGATGTCTTCCTCCATGAACTGGTTGAACCGTTCCGGCGTCCAGTTGGTCACCGGGATCACCGCCTGGTCGATCAGCGCCTTCCGATAGGCCGAATCCATCATCGCGGTGTAGTTGGCGTCGGCGATTTTGGCGATGATCGCCTTCGGCGTCGCGGCTGGGGTGAATATGCCCAGCACCTGCTCCGCCACCAGGTCGGGAACGCCCGCCTCCACCGCGGTCGGGATTTCCGGCGCGACCGGCAGCCGCGCCGGACTCGTGATCGCGAGCAGCCGCAGCTTGCCGGCACGGTGGAATTCCAGCACCTGGCCGGTCATCGCCGGAATGATCATCGGGATTTGCCCGGCGATCACGTCGGCCAGCGCCGGCCCGGCGCCGCGATACGGCACGTGCGGCAGGTCGGTGATGCCGGCCAGCGATTTCAACAGCTCGCCGCTGAGATGATTTAACGTGCCGGCGCCCGACGATCCATAAGACAGCTTGCCGGGATTCGCCTTGATATAGGCGATCAGCTCCTTGAGGTTTTGCGCCGGCACCGAGGGATGAATTGCAATGGCGAACGCCGTGATCGCCACCAGCGACACCGTCGCCAGCTCCTTGTTCGGATCGAGCAGCGGATGGGCCCGCAAAATCATCTCGGTGAGATTGATCGAGGAACTGCCGAGAAGGATCGTGTAGCCGTCCGGATCGGCGTGGGCGACGGCTGCCGCCCCCAGCGATCCGCCGGCGCCCGGCTGGTTCTCGACGAACACGGTGCCGAGGCTGGCCTTGACCTTGTCGGCCCACGGCCGCCCGACAATGTCGAAGACGCCGCCCGGCGGAAACGGCAGCACCAGCTTGATCGGCCGGCTCGGATAGGTATCGGCGATTGCCGAGCCGGATGCGCCAGGAAACGTAGCAGGAAACGTGGCAGGTAATGTGGCTGCACCGGCAGCTAATCGGAGGAAATTCCGTCGCGCAATTTTCATGACGTCCCCCTTTTCGGTCTGTGAACTTACTCCAGTTTGACTCCAGCGAATTTGATGACCTTGGCCCATTTCTCGGTTTCGCCGGCGACGAACTTGCCCCAGGCGTCGGCAGACATCTGCGTCGGCACAAAGCCGAGTTCGACCAGCTTCGACTTGATCACAGGATCGGCGAGGCCATCATTGATGTACTTGTTGAGCGTGGCGACGATCTCAGGCGGTGTTCCCTTCGGCGCGCCGACGCCAAGCCAGCCGTCGACCTCGTAGCCCGGCACCGTGTCACCGACCAAAGGGAGGTCCGGCAGCAATGGCAGCCGGGTCGCGCTGGTCACCGCCAGCGCCCGCAACTGTCCACCCTTGATGTAGCCGAGTGACGAGATGATCGGATCGAACAGAACCTGCACGCGCTCCGACAGCAGATCGCTCTGCGCCTGCATCTCGCCACGGCTCGGTACGTGGACCAGATCGACGCCGGCCATCATCCGAAACAGTTCGCCGGCGACGTGGGTCAGGTTTCCGGTGCCGGTCGACGTCATGTTGACCTTGCCGGGATTGGCCTTCGCATAGGCGATGAATTCCGCGATGGTTTTTGCCGGGAACGACGGGTTCGCAACGACCACAAACGGATTACGGCCGATGCTGGCGACCGGCGCGATGTCGCGGTTCAGATCGAATTTCAGATCGGTATAGAGCGACATGTTGATGAAGTTCGGCGAGCCGACCAGCAGCAGCGTGTAGCCATCGGGCGGCGAGCGCACGACCGCTTCCGCCGCGATATTGCCGCCGGCGCCGGGCCGGTTCTCGACCAGGAAATTCTGCCCGACCTTCTCCGACAGCCACTGGCACAACAGCCGCGCCACCACGTCGGGCGCGCCGCCGGCGACGAAGCCGAGAATGAGACGCACCGGGCGCGCCGGAAATGTTTCCGCCCGCGCCACATGCGAGAGCGCCGGAAGCGCGGCGGCCGTGAGCGCGGTGCGCATGAGCGTTCGGCGATCGAGTGTCATCGCTGTCCTATTCCGCCTTGATGTTGGCGGTCTTGATGATTTTCGCCCACTTGTCGGTCTCGGCAGCTATGAGCTTGCCGAAAGCGGCCGCCGGCATCGGCATGGTCGTACCGGCAAAATCTGCAAAGCGCGCCTTAATGGCGGGATCGGCAAGCGCCGCAGTGTAAGCCTGATTGAGCTTCGCGACGATCTCGGCCGGCGTGCCGGCCGGCGCGCCGATGCCATCCCAGGTGCCCGCTTCAAAACCGGCGACGGTTTCGCCGACCGCCGGAAGGTCGGGCAGCGCGTCGGAACGCTTCGCTGTCGTGACACCGAGCGCGCGAAGCTGACCGGCGCGGATATAGCCGAGCGACGACGGCAGCGGGCTGAATGTCGCCTGCACCCGTCCGGCCAACAGGTCGTTGAGCACCGGCACCGCGCCGCGATACGGCACATGGATCATCTCGACGCCGGTCATGAACTTGAACAGCTCGCCCGCCATATGCTGGGTGCTGCCGACGCCGCCGGAGCCGTAGCTGATCTTGCCCGGATTGGCCTTGGCGTAGGCGATGAATTCGGCGACCGTCTTGGCGGGGAACGACGGGTTCACCTCCATGACCAGCGGCGCGGAATCAAGCCCGACAACCGGCACGATGTCGCGGATGAAATTGAAGTTGAGCTTTTCGTAGAGCGTGGCGTTGATCGCGTTCGCGGTGGTGATCCAGAGCAGCGTGTAGCCATCGGGCGCGGCGCGGACGACCTCCTCGGTCGCGATATTGGTGGCGGCGCCGGGCCTGGAATCGACCAGGAACGACTGGCCCAAGCGTTCCGAAAGCCACTGCCCCAACAGGCGGGCGAAGATGTCGATCTGGCCGCCGGGGGCAAAACCGTTGAGCACATGCACCGGCCGGGTCGGATAATCCAGCGCCCGGGCGAGCCGCGGCAGCGCCGAAAACGAGGCAAGGCCCGTAAACAGACCCGCGAACCGCCGCAGCAATGTCCGGCGCGTCGACCCCACTCGCGTCCTCCGTTGGCGTTCCGGCGTTTACCGCTGTTCAGCAACGCTACACCAAGGGCTGACGTCGGTGGAGGGCGCAAATGGCTACCCACCCTCATCAAATTGACAAGGAAGCCGCTTATTGCTCGTAGAACCTGCCACCCGAAGCTAAAATCGCCAGCGAATCGCGGCCATGAGGGAGGGATTTTGATGCGCGGGTTTCTGCTGCCATTGAGCGCGCGATTTATCGTTTTCACCGGCGTCGTGCTCATTGCCGTTGTGCTGCTGTTCGAATTCGTCATCGGCCATCATTCGATCCTCGTCGAAATTCCGCTGGTCATTTTCATCGCGCTGGCCGTCGTCGGCATTCATGACGTGGTGCAACAGCGGCATTCGGTGCTGCGCAATTATCCGCTGACCGCGCACATCCGCTTCATCCTCGAGGAAATCCGCCCCGAGATCCGCCAGTACTTTCTCGAGAGCGAGAAGGACGGCACGCCGTTCTCGCGCGACAAGCGCGCCATCGTCTACCAGCGCGCCAAGCGGGCGCTCGACAAGCGCCCGTTCGGCACGCAGAACGACGTTTATTCCTCGGGCTTCGAATGGCTCGATCACTCGATGGCGCCGCGTCCGGTGTGCAAGGAGCCGTTTCGCATCACCGTCGGCGGCCCGGAATGTTCGAAGCCCTACTCCGCGTCGATCTTCAATGTCTCGGCGATGAGCTTCGGCTCGCTCAGCGCCAACGCTATCCGCGCGCTCAATGGCGGCGCCAAGAAAGGCAACTTCGCCCACGACACCGGTGAAGGCGGCTACAGCCCCTACCACCGCGAGAACGGCGGCGACATCATCTGGGAAGTCGGCTCGGGGTATTTCAGTTGCCGCAACGACGACGGCACCTTCTGCCCGGAGAAATTCGCGAAGAATGCCGCCAACGACCAGGTGAAAATGGTCGAGCTCAAGCTCAGCCAGGGCGCGAAACCCGGCCACGGCGGCGTGCTGCCCGCCGCCAAGGTCAGCCCGGAAATCGCCGAGACCCGCGGCGTACCGCAAGGCAAGGACTGCAACTCGCCGGCGCAACACTCGGCGTTTTCGACGCCGATCGAGCTGATGCAATTCATCGCCACCATGCGGCGCCTGTCCGGCGGCAAGCCGGCGGGTTTCAAGCTTTGCGTCGGCCACCCCTGGGAATTCCTCGCCGTCTGCAAGGCGATGCTGGAAACCGACATCTATCCCGACTTCATCGTGATCGACGGCAAGGAAGGCGGCACCGGCGCGGCGCCGCTCGAATTCACCGACCATCTCGGCATGCCGCTGCGCGAAGGCCTGAACTTCGTGCACAACGCGCTGATCGGTATCAACGCGCGCGACCGCATCAAGCTCGGCGCCAGCGGCAAGATCATCAGCGCCTTCGACATTGCCCGCGCCATGGCGCTGGGCGCCGACTGGTGCAATTCCGCGCGCGGCTTCATGTTCGCGCTCGGCTGCATCCAGTCGCAGTCATGCCACACCGACATGTGCCCGACCGGCGTCGCCACGCAGGATCAGTCCCGCCAGCGCGCGCTGGTGGTGCCGGACAAGGCCGAGCGGGTGTTCAACTTCCAGCGCGCCACGATCGATGCGCTTGCCGAACTGGTCGCCGCGGCGGGCCTCGACCATCCGACCCAATTTGCGCCGGCGCATTTCTCGCGCCGCGTTTCCCAGCACGAAGTGAAAAGTTTCGCCGAGCTTTATCCGCCGCTCGAGCCGGGCGAATTGATCAAGGGCAGCGGCGACAAGCGCTACGAAATCGCCTGGGCGATGGCGAGCGCCAAGGAATTCCGGACGATGCCGCGCGCGGCATAGCCGCCGGCATTATCAGCAAGGATCGGTCACGCCTTTGCCGCAGCAGTGCAAACTGCGCCTGTCTGTTCGCGCGACGCGCGGTGGTGATAGCCTGCCGCCAACAACATCAAAGTGAGGAACGCCCATGACGTCACTGCCCCGCCGCTCTTTCCTGCAATTGGCCGCCGGCGCCGCGGCCGCAGGCGTCTGCCCCGGCTGCGGCCTGCGGCGCGCCTTCGCACAAGTCCAGCCGGACGGGACCCGCCGCCGCATCGAGGTCGACGGCAAGCCGGTGCGTGTTGTCGACGTGCACTGCCACTGCGTCATTCCCGAAGCTCAGGCGGTGGTCGCCGGTACGCCGCTCGAGAAGCACTTCCGCGCCACGCTCGACAGCAAGTTCAACAATCCGCCGATGGAGACCCGGATCGCCACGATGGACGCGGCCGGAATCGATGTCGAGGCGATGAGCATCAATGAGTTCTGGTACGGCGCCGAGCGCGACCTGGCGCGCCGGCTGATCGACGTGCAGAACGAAAATCTCGCCAAGACCTGCAAGGCGTCGAACGGCCGGCTGGTCGGCTTCGCCAGCGTCGCGTTGCAATTCCCGGAGCTCGCCGCCGAGCAACTGGAAATCGGCATGAAGCAGATGGGCCTGGTCGGCGGCGCCATCGGTCCGACGGTCGAGGGCGAGGAACTGTCGTCGCCGCGCTTCGATCCGTTCTGGGCGAAGTGCGAAGAACTCGATGCGCTGCTGTTCATGCATCCGCAGGACAGCGCGGTCGCGACCGGCACCGAAAAGCGGCTGCGCGGCAAGGGTTACCTGTTCAACACCATCGGCAATCCGCTGGAAACCACCATCGCCCTGTCGCATCTCATCTTTGAGGGCACCTTCGACCGCTTCCCGAAGCTGCGGCTGTGTGCGGCGCACGGCGGTGGCTATCTGGCGTCCTACGCCGATCGCTCGGACGCGGTGTGCGAGACGTTCCCGGCCCGCTGCAAGGATGTCACGCTGAAAAAGAAACCGACTGAATACCTCAAGCAGATTTATGTGGACTCGCTGGTGTTCACGCCGGAAGCGTTGCGCCATCTCGTCGCCACCGTCGGTGTGGGCCAGGTGATGATCGGCACCGACTACGGATTTCCATGGGCCAGGGACCCGGCCGGTCATGTACTGTCGACCCCGGAGCTCAGCTCGGCCGACAAGGTGGCGATTCTCGGCGGCACCGCCGCGAAGCTTTTGCGCTTGCCGGGATGATGGCCGGATGCGCGGAAACTTTCAGCACAGCCGTTACGGCTCAACGTCTTCCGGGCTGAGACTGGGGCTGGCACTGTAGCGCCGGTCCAGCCGTTGCGAGATCGGCTCGCGCGGTATCTGCTGAATGTCGTAATTGACGAAGCTCAGCAGCAGGAAAATTCCGGTCAGCAGCGGCAGTGCCGCGATCATGACGCGACCGGCGGTCGCGGGCGTGTTGATGCCCCAATGCACGACGCCATAACAAAGGCCGAACAGCGACAGCGCCAGCCCGAACACCAGTTGCAGCGACGCGACGTTGAAGTCGCGCAAAAAGTAATTGTAGAAAATCCGTTTGGCGAAGTTGCGCAGATTGCCGAGCAGGAACGGCATGATGACCTGCGTTTCGCTCAAGTTGCTCTTTTCGCCGGCGTAGATCGCGGTCATCGGAATGTCGACGCCTTTGGCGCGGAACAGGCTGAGCCGGAACAGCAGATCCGATTCGAAAAAGTAACGCGGCGCGATCTTGTTCAGCGGCAACAGCGCCAGCAGCCGGCAATCCCATGCGATAAAGCCGTTGGTCGGATCGAACAGGTTCCAGTATCCCGAAGACAGCTTGGTGAAGAAAGACAACACGGCATTGCCGAAAAGACGGGCGGCCGGCATCGTACGCACGCAATCGGGATCGAAAAACCGGTTGCCTTTGGCAAAATCCGCGGCGCCGTCGGCGATCGGTTGCAGGAATTGCGGGATCAGCAGCGGATCCATCTGTCCATCGCCGTCGACTTTCACGACGATCTGCATGTGATCGCGGAGCGCCGCTTCGATACCGGTCATCACCGCGCCGCCGACGCCGCGGTTAGCTGCGTGGTAAATCACGCGAACACGGTTGTCGTGGGCTTCCCGCTCGACAAATCGTCCGGTGTCCTCGGGACACTTGTCGTCGACGACATAGATGGTGTGAACCTCGTCGCCGATGGCCCGCAGCACCGGCAGGATCTGCTGCTTCACCCTGTAGGCCGGGACCACGACGGCAACGCGGGGCGCCGCAATGCTCACGGGCGGCTTTCTGGAAAGGCTCAGGCCGGCGTTTTCGATCACGGACTATCTCTTTTAGGAAGCGAACGTCGCGCCGCGGCCCATTGTCGGTGGGCTGGATCGTACAGCGGCATGATTAATCATTCGCTTCGGCGGTGTTTATTAACAAGCCGTGAATCGCGGGCCGCCTGGCCAACACAAGGCCAAGCCGACGGATTCAATTCGTAAGGGAATGGCAATGCGGACTTGGCAGTTTCCTTTTGGCAAGTTTCCTTGGCGAACAGCCAGCGTTTCCGGAAATCCGATTGTGACCGCAGCGGCCCTATCCACTTCTGGTCCGACAGACGACACCCCGGCCACGGAAGGCCGCAGCGCGGTCACGCTGCTCGCGATCGTCAGCGGTATCTTTGCCACGCTGACCGCGGCCTATTATGTCTGGACGCTGTCGTTCAACGGCGGCATCCCAAGAGACGCCACGACGCTGATCGTCGGGCGGGACTTCCTGCAATTCTGGATGTACGGGCGCGCCGCGTGGATGCCGCACCCCGGCCAATTCTACGATCTGCAAGTCTACAACGATGCGATCGCCGCACTGCTGGGGCCGGGTTACCCCGGACAGAATTGGCCCTATGCGCCGAACATCATGCTGTTCACCGCGCCGTTCGGAAAGCTGCCGTATCTGGCCGCGCTCGGAACGTGGCTTGCGCTCGGGCTTGCGGTCTTCATTAGCGTCGGGTCGCGGCTGTTCGGCTGGCGGCGCGCGCTTGTTGCCGTCGTGCTGTCGCCTGCCGCGGTGTTCTGCCTGATCTCGGGACAGGCCTCATTCGTGACCGCGGCGATCTTGCTGACGATCTTTGCCAATCTCGACCGCCGCCCGAACCTCGCCGGTATTCTGATCGGCGTCCTGACGGTCAAACCGCAACTCGGATTGCTGTTTCCGGTGTTGCTGATCGCGTCCGGCCGCTGGCGTGTGTTCACTGTCGCGGCTGCCACTGGCGTGGCGATCGTCGGCCTCACCACAGCCGTGTTCGGGACCGAGGTGTGGAGCGATTTTCTCGTCAAAGGTCTCGCGGCGCAGAAGCTGGTCATGGACGATCCGGACCGGCTGATGACGCGGTTCATCCCGACCTTTTTTGTGAACGTCCGCGGCGTCGGCGCCAGCTACGGACTGGCGACGGCGGTGCAAGTCTGCGCGGCGATCCTCGCGCTCGGCGCGGTGGCTTTCGCCGGCAGATACTGCAAAGACGCCGACCCGCAGTATCACGCCAGGCTGTTCCTGGCCTGCTCGATCTGCGCCGTGCCGTATTTCATGGCTTACGATACGTTGGCGCTCACCTGCGCCGCCGTTTTGTTGCTGGCCAGGGAGAAACTCGACGCGCGGGGCTGCGTGCTGGCCAAGCTCGTGTTCTGGCTGCCGTTGCTGCAAATGGTGCTGGGCACGTGGCACATTCCCGGACCGGCGCTGGTCCCGGCGGCGTTCGCGGCAGACATGCTATGGCGGATGACGCGCGCGCGTGATGCGCAGGAGCGTGACACTCGATCGCCGCAGGAACATGCCGTTCCGGCGTAACCCGGATCGCAGCCGTCAGCTTTCTTCGGCTACCGACTGGAGATCGAGATAGCGCATGCGCTTGGCCTCGCGCCGGCTACGCGCCAGCGAATCCAGCACCAGGCCGATGGCGAGGCTGAGCACGCCAAGCTGCACCAGGCCGGTGGCGAGGATCGCCGTCGGCAGCCGGGGAACAAGTCCGGTTTCAAAATAAGTCTGCGCCAGCGGAACGGCGAGACCGAACGCAACCAGGATCAGGCCGCCCCCGATCGCGCCGAAGAACGACAGCGGGCGGAGTTCCTTGTACAGCAGCAAAATGCACAACAGGATCCGCAGACCGTCGCGATAGGTCCGCAACTTGCTCTGCGAGCCGGTCGGCCGCACGCCGTAGCGCAGCGGGATCTCGGCGGTCGCGATCTTCAGGTCGAGTGCGTGGACGGAAAGCTCGGTTTCGATTTCGAATCCGGTCGACGTCACCGGAAACGACTTGGCGAAGCGCCGTGACAGCACGCGATAGCCGGAAAGGATGTCGGAAAAACCCGGTCCGAAAAGCCGCTGGATCACCAGGTTGAAGAACCGGTTTCCGGCCTGGTGGCCGCGGCGATAAGCGCCTTCGGCGGGTGCGCGAGTGCCGACGACCATGTCGAGATTTCGCGTCACCAGGATATCGATGAGCTGACCGGCGGCATCCGGATTGTAGGTCGCGTCCCCGTCGGCCAGCACATAGATGTCCGCATCGACGTCGGCCAGCATTCGGCGGACCACGTTGCCCTTGCCCTGATAGGGTTCGGTGCGAACGATGGCGCCGGCCTGTCGCGCCGCCGCGCTGGTGTTGTCCGTGGAGTTGTTGTCGTAGACGTAGATTTGCGCGGACGGCAAAGCCCGCCGGAATGAATTGACCACGTCGCCGATGGCGGCGGCTTCATTGTAACACGGCAACAGAACCGCAATGGAACGGCCGCGCAGCCACGAGGACTGCGGGAACAGCTCGTCGATTTCTTCCCGAACGCGGTCAAGCCTGGGCAAGGCGAAGATCTCCATGCGAGGGGTGAGTTTCGCGCCAGGCGCGGCTGAACACGATGATGAAAAGCGCGATCTGCGCCATCAGGCCGAGCGGCACGCCGGTCACCGCCGCGAGCGGGCGCGACACGAGCGGCGCGATCCAGATGAACGCCAGCAGTGACAGTTCGAAATCGTGGAAGCCGCGGGTCAGGCCGTGCCGCACGTAGAACGCGATGGCGACCGCCAGGATCATCAGGTCGTAATCGAGAACGTAGGGCGTGGTGAGCAGCGTCGCCACCGCCAGCGCCGAAGCCTTCAGATCGAAACGCGCTTCACTGCGCCACAACCACGCCAGCCCTGCGGCGACGCTCAGCGCCAGCGCGGCTTGCACGCCATACGCCAGATCGATGCTGCCGCCCCACATCCGGACCGCCGAGAATACGCTCTGGATCTTCTCCCAGCCGGTGCTGCCTTCTTCCAGGACAACGTGGCGCGTCAAACTCGTCGAGGCGAGGAATGCAACCCAGACCTTGGTGCCGAACAGCGCGAGCGTTGCGGCGCATGTGACGAGCGCGGTGCACGCCGCCGCGGCAATGACCGTCCATCGTCCCGAGGCGATCAGCACCAGCGGAAGGAGCACGCCGAATTGCGGCTTGTAGGCCAGCAGCCCGATCAGCACGCCCGACAGCACAGGGCGGCGGTCCATCAGCATCAAGCCGCCGCCAAGCAAGGCGGCGGTGAGGAATCCGTTCTGGCCGTGGCCGAGATTGACGAACACCGCGGGATAGGCGAGCGCGGCAAGAACCGCGATCGGCTGCGGCAGGATCGCCCTGATCATGGCGATGTACGCCGCCAGCGTCGCCGCCATCCACAGAGCGAGCGCCCAGCCATAGGGCGCGAGCGCCAGAACGGCCGCGATCATCAAGAACTGCGGCGGATAATGCCAGCCGAAGAACGGCGTATCCTGGCCAAACAGCGATTGCTCGACCGCGTGCTCGCTGGGCCAATCGTAGGCCGCGTCGGCTTCGCCATGCAGCGCCAAAATGCCCGCGGCATAGACGTTGGAAAAGTCGGTGCCGATCGGCTTGTTATTGCGGTCGACGAGGTTGTTGGCGAGCGCGATCCACAGCACCGACGCCAGAACATAGACGGTCAGCAGAATGACCGAATAGCCGCGGATCCGCGACAGCGTAAGCCACGTGCCGGTACCGATGCGCTGCCAAATCGCGAGCATGGGACGTTCTGGTTATGCGGAGCCGCGGCGGATCGTAGGGCCGCGCGTTTAACACTTCGTTAGCCTCCGCTCCCAAGCCTCAAGCCGCGCCGCTGTCGCGGGCCGTTTCCGGCGATGTCCCGAGATGCCGGGTGCAATTGACCAGGCTGACCCGGTGCGGCGCGTCTTCGTGCAACACGGTGAGGCCGGTATTGTCGAAGCGCTCGGGAACGCCGGCGCCTTCGGGCATCAGCGTGTGTCGCGCGACCAGAGCGCGGCAGACCAGGCCGTGCGTGACCACGACCAGCGCGCCGGCGACGCCGCGACGCCGGCTGACGATGAAGGCGAAGGCCTCCGCGACGCGCGCGTGAAAGACCGGCCAGCTCTCGCCGTTCGGCGGCACGACATCGGGCCCGAACGGATCTTCCGGCAACGCGGCATAAGGCGTACCGCGCAGGTCGCCGAAGTTGCGCTCCTGCAACAGCGGGCTCTCTTCGACCGCAATTCCGGAGCGCTCGGCGAGCGGCGCTGCGGTCATGCGCGCGCGCAGCAAATCGCTGCACAGGATGTGGACGAAGCCGGATGCGCAGAGGCGGCGCGCCAGTTGGTCCGCTTGCTGCATCCCGTGTGCGTTGAGCGGAACATCCGGGCGCTGCAGAACGCGGGCCGCGTTGCCGTCAGTCTCGCCATGCCGTACCAGCAAGATCGTCATGCGATGGCGTGAGCAGCGTTCGTTTGTGTGGACACCGGCAAAGCCTGCTACTGCGATTTGATGCCGGCGTCGCGGATCACCTTGCCCCACTTCTTGGTTTCGGCGGCGATCAGGCTGGTGAAGTCGGCCGGCGAGCCGGTGAGCAGCATGCAGCCCATGTCGGCGAGCCGTGCCTTGATCGTCGGATCGGCAAGCCCGGCATTGGTTTCGCGATTGAGCCGCGCGACAATATCGGGCGGCGTCCCGGTCGGCGCGCCGATGCCGAACCACGAGCTGGTTTCATAGCCCGGCACGAATTCGCTGATGCTCGGAATATCGGGCAGCGCCTCGGAGCGCGCGACCGTCGTCACGCCAAGCGGCCTGATCTCGCCGGCGCGAATATGCGAGACCGATGCGACCAGTGTCGCGAACATCATCGGGACCTGGCCGCCGATGAAGTCCGCCATCGCCGGGCCGTCGCCCTTGTAAGGAATGTGCGTCAAGTTGGCGCCGGTCATGACGTTGAACAACTGTCCGGCGAGATGGCTCGGCGTGCCGATGCCGGCCGACGCATAACTGAGCTTGCCCGGGTTGGCCTTGGCATAGGCAATCAGCTCCGGAATGCTCTTCACCGGAATGGAAGGATGCACTTCGGCGACGTTGGGGACCCGCACCACGCCGGCGACGCCGGTGATGTCGCGGACGAAATTGAAGCTGAGGTTTTCGTAAAGCGCATCGTTCGCCGCGACCGCCGGCGGCACCATGATGAGCGTGTAACCGTCCGGCGCCGCCTTGGCGACCATCTCGGCGCCGATATTGCCGCCAGCGCCCGGCCGGTTATCGACCACGACCTGCTGGCCGAGCCGCTGCGACAACCACTGCGCCATCAGCCGCGCCAGGATGTCGGTGGTGCTTCCCGGCGCAAAGCCGACAATGAGATGCACCGGATGCGCCGGGTAATCCTCGGCGAGGGCAAACCGTGACATCGCCGGCAGCAGCGCACTGCCCGCCGCGAGTTTCAGAAATTCCCTGCGCAGAATTTTCACGGCGATCCCCCCGCTTGAAAAATCTTATTCCGGTTTCATGTTGGCGAACTTGACGACCTTGCCCCACTTCTCGATTTCGGCGGCAATGAATTTGCGAAAGTCCTCCGGCGAGCCGGTCATGACAATGGCGCCGAATTCGGCAAGCTGACCCTGAAGCTTGGCATCGCCGAGCGCGGCGTTGGCTTCCTTGTTCAGCTTGTCGACGATCTCGGCCGGCGTCCCGGCGGGGGCGCCGAGGCCGGCCCACGACACCGCCTCGTAGCCGGGCAAGGTCTCGGCAATCGCCGGCACGTCGGGCAGGATATCCATGCGCTTGGCGCCGGTGGAGCCGAGCGCCCGCAGCGTGCCCGCCTTGACGAAACTCACCACCGAGCCCGGCGTCGAAAACATCACCTGAATCTGCCCGGCGATCAGGTCGGTCACCGAAGGCGCTTCGCCGCGATACGGCACGTGCGCCATCTTCAGTCCCGCCATCAGGTTGAACAATTCGCCGGCGACGTCGCCGGTCGAGCCGACGCCGCCGGAGCCCATATTGATCTTGCCGGGATTGGCCTTGGCGTAGTCGATGAACTCCCGCACCGTCTTGGCCGGGAATGCCGGATTCACCGCCATGATCAGCGGCGCGCGCTCGATGCTGGCGACCGGCAGGATGTCTTTGGCGAAGCTGAAATCGAGATTGGTATAGAGCGTGGCGTTGATGGCGCCGGGCGAACCGGCAAGCAGCAGCGTGTAGCCATCGGGCGCTGCATGCGCCACGGCGGCGGTGCCGATATTGGTGCCCGCGCCACCGCGGTTTTCGATGACGATCTGCTGGCCAAGACGTTGCGACAGCGGCGCCGCGACCAGCCGCGCGACGATATCGAACGTGCCGGCCGGCGGCACCGGCACGATCAGATGGATCGGCCGCGCCGGATAGGTTTCCGCGCGCGCCAACCGCGGCACGACCGGCGCGGCAACGGCGGCGGCGCCGAGACGGAGCAGTTGCCGGCGGCTGAAATTCATTGGCGTTCCTTCGCGCTGGTCATTTGGCAACGGCGCTATTTCGCCGTGGCCTTGGCGAATTTCACGACCTTAGCCCACTTCTCCAGTTCATGATCCATGAACTTGGTGAAATCGGCAGGCGTCCCGGGCAGCGTCGTGCCGCCGAGGCCGGTGATGCGTTTTTTGATCTCCGGGTCGGCGAGCGCCGCATTCACTTCGGCGTTGAGCTTTTCGATCACGGCCTTCGGTGTCTTGCCCGGGGCTCCGATGCCGATCCATTGGTTGGCGTCGAAACCCGGCACGACCTCCGCCACCGTCGGCACATCCGGCATCAGCTCGGACCGCGCCGCCGAGGTGACCGCAAGTGCGCGCAGGCCGCCCGAGCGCACGTGATCGATGACCAGCAGCACCGTGCCGATCATGCCCTGGATCTGTCCGCTGATCGCGTCCGTCACCGCCGGGGGTCCACCGCGGTAGGAGATCATCGACAGCCTGGCGTCGGTCATCATCATGAATAATTCGCCGGCGACATATTGCGGGCTGCCGATACCGGGCGCGCCGATATTGACCTTGTCGGGGTTGGCCTTGGCGTAGGCGATGAATTCCGGCAGCGTTTTCGCCGGCAGCTGTGGATTCACCGTGATCACCGCCGGCAGGATCACCGCGTTGGCGATCGGCGCGATGTCGCGCTGGAAATTGAAGTTCGGCGAGTCGATCACGCTCGGATCGATGGTGTACGACGCGCTGATCAAGAGCAGCGTGTAACCGTCCGGCGCAGTGCGGGCCACTACTTCTCCGGCGAGCGTGCCGTTGCCGCCTTCCCGGTTCTCGATCACGAACGGTTGGCCGAGCCGTTCCGAAAGCCGCTGCCCGATCAGCCGCGCAATGACGTCGGGGGCGCTGCCGGCAACGGCGCCGACAATGAGCCGCACCGGCCGCGCCGGATAAGTCTCGGCGCGAACGATGTGCGGCATCGCCGGCAGCGCCAGCGCACCGGCGGCGAGTTTGATGAGACGGCGGCGAGCAAGTTTCATCATCGGTCAGCCTGTCTTTGTCAGTCCGCTTTGTTAGTCAGCCTTTGTCAGTCAGCCTTGGCGCCGGAGAATTTGACCACCTTGGCCCATTTTTCGGTTTCGTCGTCGAGAAATTTTCCGAACTCGGCCGGCGTCATCGGCATCGGCTCGCCGCCAAGGTCCCTGATCCGCGCCTTGATCTCCGGATCGGCGAGGCCGGCCGTGATCGCGGCGTTGAGCCTGTCGACGACCTCCGCGGGCGTGCCTTTCGGTGCGCAGGTGCCGTCCCAAACCGTTGCTTCAAAACCCGGCAGCGTTTCGCCGATCGTCGGGACATCGGGCAGCACCTCGACGCGTTTGGCGCTGGTGACACCGAGTGCGCGCAACTGCCCGCTTTTGACGAAGCCGAATGCCGCCGGCACTGTGATGATGAACGCCTGAATCTGCCCCGCCAGCAGATCGGTGAAGGCCGGCGCCGGTCCGCGATACGGCACGTGGACGATGTTGACGCCGCTCATCAGCTTGAGCAGTTCGCCCGCCACATGCATCGGCGTGCCGATGCCGGGCGACGCCATGTTGATCTTGCCCGGGTTGGCCTTGGCGTAGGCGATGAACTCGGCGAGCGTGCGCGCCGGAAAGGCCGGGTTGACCAGCAGGATCAGCGGCAGCGAAATCAGGCCCGCAACCGGCGTGGTTTCGCGGAGAAAATCAAAATTGAGATGCTGGTAGAGCGTCGCATTGATTGCGTTCGCCGACAGGCAGGTCAAAAGCGTGTAGCCGTCGGGCGCCGAGCGGATGAGCGTTTCGGTCGCGATGTTTCCCCCGGCGCCGACCCGGTTCTCGACGACGAACGGCTGGCCGAGCTTTGCCGTCAGCCACTGGGCCATCAGCCGCGAAATCAGGTCCGGCGTGCCGCTGCCGCCGAAACCCTCGAGAATCTTCACCGGGCGCACCGGATAATCGAGCGCCGCCGCGGGACGCGGGATCGCCGCGGACGCCATGACGTCGGCAACGGCGGTGGCCGCCATGATGCACCACTGCCGCCGCGGCAAACGGATGCCGGTCGCCATCGTCGCGTCCTCCCTGTTTCGATCATACCAGTGCCGCTCTTCCGCGCACATCGACCCCTCGTGTAACATCTCGTCGCGCTGCCGGCAGGACGAGCGGCGGTGATCGAGGTCGTGCCGTGAAGTTCTCCCGCCGCCGCGTTCTGCAACTTGCCGGCGCCGCCGCCGGTGCCGGCGTTGTCGGCCCGCTACCGCAGATCGCGCGCGCGGAAACCTATCCGTCCCGCCCGATCACGGTGATCGTGCCGTTCGCCGCCGGCGGACCGCTCGACATCGCCGGGCGCATCCTCGCCGGCAGCATGCAGGAGACGCTGGGACAGCCGGTCATCATCGAAAATGTCAGCGGCGCCGGCGGCACCATCGGGTTGGCGCGCGTCGCGCACGCGGAGCCGGACGGCTACACGCTCGGGCTCAGCATCTGGACCACCCAGGTGATCAACGGCGCGCTCTACAATCTGTCCTATGACGTGCAGAAGGATTTCACGCCGATCGCGCTTTACACCGACGGTCCGTTGGTCCTGGTCGCCCGCAAGACAATTCCGGCCAACAATCTTCAAGAGCTGATCGCCTGGATCAAGGCCAACGGCGACAAGGTGACGGCCGGCACGGTGGGCCTCGGCCAGCCGCAGCACGTGTTCGGCGTGCTGTTCGAGAAAGCGACCGGCACGCACTTTCAGTATGTGCACTACCGCGGCGGCGGCCAGGTCATGCAGGATCTGGTCGGCGGACAGATCGACCTGATTTTCTCCGACGTGGTGACGGCGCTGCCGCAGATCCGCGCCGGCACCATCAAGGCCTTCGCCGTCATGGCGAAAAACCGTCTCGCCGCGCAGCCGGATATTCCGACCACCGACGAAGCCGGCGTGCCGGGTCTGTACAGTTCAGTGTGGAATTCGCTGTGGGCGCCGAAAGGCACGCCCCGCCCCATCGTCGACAAGCTCAACGCGGCGGTTGTCGCGGCGCTCGACGATGCCAAACTGCGCACCAAGGTTGCCGAACTCGGCCGTACGTTCTTTCCGCGCGAGATGCTGACGCCGGAAGCGCTCGGCAAGCTGCAACGCGACGAGATCGACAAATGGTGGCCGATCGTCAAGGCCGCCGGCATGAAGGCCGAATAGCGCGCCCGCAATTCTCTTGAATCTGACGAACTGCCGTAGCCCTGTCATCCAGCCGTCATAGAGCCTGACCAGAGTCCGCCCGCTATTCAGGGAGAGGCAGCTATGGCTGATGTTGCAGCGTTACCGGGCTCTATAGAACCTGCCGGACACGGCGGACCGAAGCTCGATCAAGGCGTAAATCCACTGACGCTCGTCCTTTTCATGGGCGTGCTGGCGACAGGTTTGCTTTTCGCGGCCTATAGCATTTATTCCGACATCGACTCGGCGGGCACCAAGCTCACAAGCTTCCTGCCGTTCATTCTGCTGTTCGTAGCGCTGCTGATCGCGCTCGGCTTCGAGTTCGTCAACGGCTTCCATGACACCGCCAACGCGGTCGCGACGGTGATCTATACCCGCTCGCTGCCGGCCAATATTGCGGTGGTCTGGTCGGGAGTGTTCAACCTTCTCGGCGTGCTGTGGTCGTCCGGCGCAGTCGCCTTCGGCATCGTCTCGCTATTGCCCGTCGAATTGATCCTGCAAGTCGGATCAAGCGCGGGGTTTGCCATGGTGTTCGCGCTGCTGATCGCTGCGATCATCTGGAATCTTGGCACCTGGTCGTTCGGGCTTCCGGCTTCCAGTTCGCATACGCTGATCGGATCGGTGATCGGCGTCGGCGTCACCAATGCGCTGTTGCACGGCCGCAACGGCACCTCGGGCGTCGATTGGAGCCAGGCCACATCGATCGGAAAGGCGCTGCTGTTCTCGCCGATCTTCGGCTTCGTGCTCGCCGCGATCCTGCTGGTGGTATTGAAGTTCGTAATTTCTGGAAAAATGAAAGAGCAGTTGTTTTCAGAACCGAAGGGCGATGCGGGGCCGCCGATGTGGATCCGCGGCATTCTGGTTCTGACCTGCACGCTGGTGAGTTTCTTCCACGGCTCCAATGACGGTCAGAAAGGCATGGGCTTGATCATGCTGATCCTGATCGGCGTGGTGCCGACCACTTACGCGCTTAATCGCGCCCTGCCGGCGAACCAGGTGGCGCTGTTCGAGACCAACTCGAAAGCCGCCAGCGCCGTGATCAACGGCAAGGCCGCCGGCTATAATGTCATCGGCGACCCGCGGCCCGCCGTGACCGCTTACGTTGCCCAGCACCAGATCAACGAGGGCACCTTCCCGTCGCTGGCTGTGCTGGTCAACAACATCGCGCAGGAAGTGACGCAGTACGGCTCGATCGCCAAGATGCCGGCCGACCAGGTCGGCAATACGCGCAACGACATGTACCTGGCGTCCGAAGCGATCCGCTTCCTGATGAAGGACGATCAGGCGCAGCTCAGCGCGTCCGACGTTGCCACGCTCAACGCCTACAAGGGCTCGCTCGACAGCGCGACGAAGTTCATCCCGTACTGGGTGAAGATCGTCGTTGCCATCGCGCTGGGCCTCGGCACCATGGTCGGCTGGAAAAGGATCGTGGTGACGGTGGGGTCGAAGATCGGCAAGACCCACCTGACCTACGCGCAAGGCGCCTGCGCCGAGATCACGGCTGCGGCAACGATCGCGGCGGCGGACGGTTATGGACTGCCGGTGTCGACGACGCACGTGCTGTCGTCGGGCATCGCCGGCACCATGGCGGCGAACGGCTCCGGCCTGCAATGGTCGACGGTGCGCAACATCGCGTTGGCTTGGGTTCTCACCCTGCCCGCGGCGATGGCGCTGTCAGGCACGCTGTACTTCATCTTCTCGCATCTGTTCTAGGAAGTAGTCGCGTCCAAGAGTGCAAAGACCCTCCAGCAACGACAAACCCCGGCGTTTCGGCGCCGGGGTTTTTGCATTCCAGAGGACTGACGGAAAAAATCGCCGATTACAGTTGTCCGTACTTCTTGAGCACCGCACGGCATTCGCTGCTGACGCGCCAGCTGTGAGCGGCAAGCGTCGCACCGCAACGAAGCAGATTGTCCCAGTTCATGCCGCCGGAGTGATCGCACATCCGTGCTGCGGCAGGCTTGCAAGGCGCAAGCTCGGCAAGATCAATTGCGCTGGCGGCTGTCATCGACAAGCCAAGCAGAATGCATGCGGCAACAATCGTCTTCATTCTGGGGTCCGTCCCTCATTATTTGTTGGAAGTGGTCTGCATAACCTCATCAGCCGGCAAAGGCCAGCTTTTTGTGCGTCGCACAAACATCGCATAAGTATTTGATAGAACTATAAATTCTAAAGTATGCATTATTCGGGATGCTGCGCTGCGCCCAATCCCTGCCACATTTCACGGCAGCCGCATGGTTAAAGCGCGGTTTCGCGCCTTTGGTTCCACGACGCGCCAGCGAAATGTTTCGGTAGCGATTTACTCGGCGGCGGCCCGCTTGCCGATCGCGGCATTGACCGCCGGCATCACTTTCTCCGCCATCAACTCCATGGAGCGGCGTGACAGCGCCGGATCGGCCCAGTCCTTGCCGCAATAGAGCAGCGTGCCGAAGTCGCCGATTTTTTCTTGCAGCGCCAAAATGCCGTCGATGACGCGGTTGGCGCTGCCGCGGATGACGACGTTGTTGAAGATGTAATCGAGGGTCAGATCCTCATCCGGCATGTCGAGACGTTCCTTGAACCCGCCAAGGCGATTGCCCTTGCGCAGCTTCGCGGTGAGTTGGTTCATGTAGAACCGGTACGGGCTCCTGGCGTCGTCGCCGCCGTAAGCCAGCGCGGTCTTGTCGTCGTCGGCAACGAAGATTGAGCGCGCCACGCGCCAGTTGGAGCGATCGGCCTTGTGGCCGCCTTCGGCGCAGCCCTGGGCGTAGTTGCCCCACTGGCTCAGCAGATGGTTGCGGTGCAGGAAATGCGAGGACACCGGCCACCAGCCGCGGCGGCCGAGCGCGATCAGCCCCTTCGACAGCGGCTCCGTCGCGGTGCCGAGGATCGGCGGATGCGGCTTCTGGTACGGTTTCACGACATCGCCGAGACCGATCTCGGGCCAGCGCGTTTTTGCCGTCGAAATGTTCCAGAACTGACCTTTAAGATCGTAGGGCGCGTCTTGGGTCCACAGCGCGATAATATGATCGATCGCCTCGGCAAACATCGCGCCGCGGTCGGCGTCGAGCAATTCGAGCGCCTCCATGTCGGTCCGCAGCACGCCGGCGCCGATGCCGAACAGCAGCCGGCCCTCGAGCAGGTTGTCGACCAGCGCCGCATGGGCGGCAACCAGCAGCGGATGGCAGAACGGCAGATTGGTCACCGCAGTGCCGAGCTTGATGTTTTTCGTGTAGCCCGCGAGCGAGGCGCAGAACATCAGGCTCGACGGAATGTTCTCGGCGAGATCGGTCAGGTGCTCGCCGCAGTAACCTTCGGTGTAGCCGAGCTTGTCGGCAAGGACGAAAGCCTCGCGGTCCTCGCGCAATGTCTCGGCGTAATTCCGCTCCAGCGGATGCACCGGCATGATGAAGAAACCAAGCTTCATTGAATTCCCCGCGCCGGCTCGCGTTAACAGGCGTGTGAGTGCGCGCCTAATTCGGCTGTCGATTTATCTACCATGCGCTTTATTGCACGGTCGAGGTGTTCACCGCTATCGAGAGCGCGCTCTAAAGATCCAAGGTTTCGCCATCCAAGGTCCCGTATCCGGCCCCCGATCGCCGCCGCTGCGACACGATGGGCACCGGACGCCCGCTTGTCAGCGCCTTTCTCACCGCGCTACGCTTCCCCTGCCGCAACAAAAAAAGCCAGCTCGTCAAAATGAGCATGCGGCCGGGAGGATCATATGGTCAGCGCAGACACTGCCGGCGCTTTGCCGTGGTATCGCTCATTGAGCGGAGCTCAGTGGAAAGCCCTTGTCGCCTCGAACCTCGGATGGACTTTCGACGGCTTCGAGGTTTACTCGCTTATTCTCGTGGTCGGCGTTGCACTGCGCCAGCTGCTGGACCCGTCGGACTATAAGTTCATTCCGTTCTACGCCGGCGCGGTCATTGCGATAACCGTCTTCGGCTGGGGCGTGGGCGGCCTGCTCGGCGGCATTCTGGCCGACTATATCGGCCGCAAACGCTCGATGATGCTGACCATCCTCGCCTACTCCGCCCTGACCGGGCTGAGTGCATTTTCCTGGAATTGGCTGTCGTTTGCGCTATTCCGGTTTCTGGTCGGGCTTGCGATCGGTTCGGAATGGGCGACCGGCGCCTCGATCACCGCGGAGCTGTGGCCGAACAATGCGCGCGGCAAAGGCGGCGCTTTCCTGCAGGCCGGCTATCCGATCGGCAGCATTCTCGCGTCCGGGCTCTGGCTGGCGATCGGGAATTCCGGTCCGGGCGCCTGGCGCTACATGTTCCTGATCGGCGTGCTTCCCGGACTGATCGCTTTCTGGATCAGGCGGAACATTCCGGAATCGCCGCGCTGGGAGGAGTTCGAACAGGCGCCGCCGCGCGGCTTACCAGCAGCGGCGCAGCGGTGCGCCTCTCACGGGCGAAGACACCGCGCTGGTGCGCTTCACGCTCGTCGACCTGTTCGCCGAACCTGCGGTCCGCACCCGCCTGATCCTGACTTTCCTCATGTCACTCTCGATCACCATCGGTTACTGGGGCGTGTCGAGCTTCGTGCCGAGCTTTGTCGGGGCGGTCGCGACTGCGGCCGGCCTCGCCGCGCCGACCTGGGCCGCATTGGCCGGCCTGGTCCAGAATATCGGCGCGCTGCTCGGCTTCGTCGGCTTCGGCTTCCTCGCCGACGCCTATGGCCGCAAGCCGACGACGATGTTCTTTTACCTGATGTGTCTTGTGCTCACGCCGATCGTTTATCTGTGGGTGCAGGATATTCACCTGCTGGTGCTCGGTTTTGCCGTCTACGGCTTCTTCATCCAGGGCGTCTTTTCCTGGACGCCGATCTGGCTGCCGGAGCTGTTTCCGACACGGATGCGCGCGACCGCCGCCGGCTTCATCTTCAACGCACCGCGGCTGATCTCGGCCGCCGCTCCGCTCTTTGCCGGCAGCCTGATCGTCGGACTTGGCGGTTACGGAAAGGCCGCGACGACGATCGGCCTGTTCTACATCCTTGGACTGGTGCTGGTTCCGTTCCTGCCCGAAACCAAGGGACAACCGTTGCCCGAAGCCGACACGTTGCCGACGCCGAACGCCGGGCGTTCCGTGCCGCAAGCGACGTGATGCCTGTTTCGGGCGGCGTATAGACCGGCGCTGGCCTTGGCGCGCGTTATCTTGCGCGCGTTATCTGGACCGTCACGTCCAGTTCAGACGTTCAAGGATCGCGCGCCCCATCACCCAATCCTTGTCGTCTTCCGACAGGAAGCCGAGCTCTTCGGTGAAATGGGTGACGCGCTGCCGGTAACTCGCCCTGTCGAACGAGTTCGTGATGTCGGTGCCCCAGTAGCAGCGCCGCGGACCATAAGCTTCGAAGACCCGCTTGAGATGCGGCGCCATGTCCCGGAATGGATAAGGCTCGGTTGAAACATGCGGCGTGCCCGAAAGCTTGACGTAAATGTTGGGATATTTCGCCAGCGCGGCCGTTTGCGCGACGGCCTCGCTGAGCGTGCCATCCTTTAGCATCGAAGGATGCAGGCCCATGTGATCCATGATGAGCGTCAATTGTGGATGCCGCTCGGCAATGGCCGCAAAGTGCGAGACCTGGCCGGGCGCATAAAACATCACCGGCAACTGCGCTTTCGCCACCGCGGGCCAGAACCAGTCGGACGAGCCGTCGGTCAGCCACGGCGCGCGCGGGCCGACGAAAAGTACGCGAACCCCGAGCATGCCCGGCTGCTCGCTCCATTGCGGCAGCAATTTCGCCGACTCCGGATTCTGCAGCGCAATGCGCCCCATCACCCGGAAACGGTCGGGATACCGTTTTACGGCTTCGATCCCGTAATCGTTCCGATCGCCCGGCCATGACGGTGGCACCACCACGACGCGGCCGACCCCGGCTTCGTCCATCATCGGCAGCAACCTCTCGATGGTCATCGGCTCGGGAAGCTGCGGCGGGAAGCCCGGAAGCCAAGGCCAGTCCGGCGACTCGGCTTTCCAAAGATGAACCTGTGCATCGACGATCAGTCGCTTTGGCGTCTGCACGCGCATACCTCCTGTGATTGCGTGATTATTTCGGCGGCGCGTAGATCAGCGCCTCTTTGGCGCGCGCGATGATGTTCGGCGGCAGCCCATAGAGCTTCGTCACCAGCGCCTGCAGATCGTCACCGGACATGAAGTCGACATCGAGATCCATCTTCGCCGCCTCGGCGCGCAGCGCCGGATCGTTGAAGGTTTCGACGAACGCCTTGCGAAGAGCGGCCACGCGCTCCGGCGGAACGCCCGGCGGTCCAAAATATGGCCGCCCGAACTGTCCCTGGCTTTCGATCAGCTCGATCACCTGACGGTCATCGTCCGTTTTGGCAAACTGCGCTGCCAGCGGCACGCCCATCTTGTTGAGATCCGCGTGACCTTTGACATCCATCTGGACGATGACATTCATCAGTTTCTTGGCGAACCAGTCCGGGTGCATGGTCGGCAGTCCGGTCCAGCCGATGCCGCAGGCGCCATGCACCTCATTGCGCTCGATCGCCAGCGTAATCTCCTTGCTGCCGGCATAGCCGGTGACGACGCGGAATTTCGTCCCCAGCATGTTGTTCATCATCGCCGGCAGGTCGCGCGTTGTGCCGCCGGCATTGCTGGCGCCGAGAATGACCTCGTGCGTCATGGCGTCCTGAAAATTTTTGGCCGGTGCGTCGCTGCGCAGGAAGCAGATGTAAACGTCGGCATTGGCGTTGCCGACATAACTCAGCTTGGCGGGATCGTACTGGACCTGCACGCCGCCAACCAGCGGATCGAGCAAAATTCCAGGAGCGACCGCCGCCATTGCGGTGCCGTCTTTCGGGGCGACGGAATAGATGTAGCCGGCCGCCTTGCCGCTGCCGGCGCCCGGCATGTTCTGCACCACGACATCGGGATTGCCCGGCATGTGTTCGCTGAAGTGGCGCGCGATCAGGCGCGCGTAAGCGTCGTAGCCGCCGCCGGCTGACGAACCGACAATGATGTTGATCTGCTTGCCACGGTAGAAATCGGCAACGGCATCCTGCGCATGCGTGGGCAAGATGCCAAGGACAGTTGCGACTGCTGCCCACGCCAAAAAGCAGATGCCCGGCGCAAAACCGGGCATCTGTATCGCAAGAGCCTTCGGCAAGCGCGTAATCAGGCGGCCGTGGCCGCCAGATTTCCGAACTTCTTCAGGTTCTCTTTCTGCTTGTCGTTGCGCGGCGGCAGCTTGAACAGCCGCGCCGCGGTGCCGCCAAGAATGTTGTGCTTCGCCTTCTCCGTCAGGAACGGCAGGTCGTAGATCGTCGACGGCAGGTCGAAGTCCCAATGCGGATAATCGGACGAGTACAGGACCTGTGTTTCCGCATTCATCATGCGGAACGTGCACTCCAGCGCCTGCATGTCCTGAATCTCCATCGGCTGCGTGGAGTAGTACATGTCGCGCATATAATCCGACGGCTTCTTCTTGAGCAGCGGCGCCTCGGACGGGCGCAGCATGAACTCGTGATCGAGCTTCTGCATCAGGAACGGCACCCAGGCGAGGCCGGACTCGATCCATACGACGGGCAGCTTCGGGAAGCGCTCGCCCATGCCGTTGATCACCCAGTTCGACAGGTTGACGATATTGTACCAGGAAAAGCCGAGCGCATGCGCTGTGAGGAAGCGGTTGCAGCTCTTGAAAATCGGCTCGCCCCAGTTCGGGCCGGAGTGGAACGACAGCACAAGGCCGCGCTCCTCGATCGCCCGATAGGTCTTGATATAGGCGTTGTCGTTGACGGCCAGGTTGTTGCGGACAGTCGTCACCATGAAGCCGCCGACACCCTTGCGATGGCCGAAGGTCTCGACGTGACGCAGCGTTTCGTCCGGATCGGAGAATGGCAGGCACAGCATCGAGTAGAAGCGGCCACCGGACTCCGGCAACACTTTCTCGGTGAGCCAGCGGTTGTAGCCCCAGCACAGATCGGACTCCATTTCCTTCTGCGGATGCAGGCCGATCGAGAGCATGCCGGTCGGGAACAGGCAGGAATAGTCGACGCTCATCGCGTCCATCCAGCGATAGCCGAGCTCGACGTCGCGGAATTTGCCGTCCGGCGTCTTTTCGCTGCCGCGCATCGGATAGCGCGTCACCCGGCCGCCCATATCCTGGAAGCCCACGGTTTGCGGCGAGAAGGCGCCGCGGCTGCGGCCCCGGGTGCTGCCGGACATCGCGAGCTGCTTGAGCACCTCGTTCTCCATGAACGGCATGATCTCGTCCATGTGCTCGTTTTCATAGTGATGCGCATCGACGTCGACGATCAGCATGTCGTCAAGATTGCGCGCCGCCGCCTGCTTGCGGGCGTGCGAGAGCAACCGGCTGGTGTTCAGCTCTTCGATTGTTACCCGCCGGCCGCGGTCAGCAATGAGATCCATGGCGTCTTTCTCCGATTGGGATCTAACGTCCCGATGCGATTGGGACCTAACGTCCCGTCCAACTCTGCCACATGCCGAGCTCGAATACGGCGAGATCGACGGCTTTCAACAATCCGCTTGCCGTAACCATCACGTCGGTTGCGGAAATCGAATTCCTCGAAACCGGTGCAAGCTGCTCGCCGGCTTCGATGCGCGCGGTGTAAACGCGGCACGCGGCGGCCAGCACCTTCTGCAAGGCTTCCGCCGAGACCATATCGAGCTTGCCTTCGGCGATGCCGCGCTCAAGCACGGCGGCAAGCCGCATGGCGTCGGCCGATGCGCCCTCGACAACTTTCATCTTGGGCTTGGCGGCCGGCCGTACCGCCGGGGCGCGCCGCACGCTCTTCGCCGCAGCCTTCAAATTCGCTGCAGCCTTGGAATGCGCTGCCGCCTTGGAACCAGTCTTTGCCGCGCGCTTAGGCGACGACATAAAGGTCCTCGCCTTTTTGCACCGTCTTGTATTTCTTCAGCCGCATCTTGCGATCGCTGACGCACTCGCCGGTCTTCATGTCGTATTCCATGCCGTGCCACGGACAGACGAAGTGCATTTCGTTTTCCGAGAAGAACAGGCCCAACGACGTCTTGTCGGGGCGAAGCCGCTCCTCGACCTTGGCGATGGTCAGGCCTTCGCACGCCGGGCCGCCCTGGTGCAGGCAGAAATTGCTGTAGGCGTAAAACTCGCCCTCGTGCTTGAAAACGCCGATCTCGTTGTCACCGATGAAAACAATCCGGCGCTCGCCGTCCTTCATCTCCGCAAGCTTTGCGACGAATTTTTCCGCCATATGCGCTCTACCCTCGCCTTACGCTCTTTGATTCTGGTTTTATGGTGGGCAGCCCGATCATAGCCCCCCAACTCGCGACATTTCTAGCATAGCCGGAAAGGCCGCGCGACGGGCATATCTGAGCGCCCAGCTATGCTATCTCCGCGTCCGCGGTATGCCGAAATCCTACACCATGCGGTTTTCGATCTCGCCGATCTTTTCGATCCAGAGCTTCACCATATCGCCGGACTTGAGGAAGGTGCCGCTTTCCGCGCCGGTGCCGGACGGCGTGCCGGTCAGGATCAGGTCGCCGGGGTGAAGCGTCATGTTTTCCGACAATTGCGCGATCTGCTCGGCCAGATTGAACAGCATTTTCCCGGTGTTGGAATCCTGCTTCAGCGTGCCGTTGACCCACAGTTTGAGACCGAGATTCTGCGGGTCCTTGATATCGCTCGCCGGGACGATCCATGGGCCGAGCGGGCAAGAACCCTCGAAGGTCTTGTGCTTGGTCCAGTCCATCTTGAACGGCGAGGTCGCCGGAACCGGCGGCCGCCGCCCGCGATCGCGGGCCGACAGGTCATTGGAGACCGTGTAACCGGCCACGTAGGACAGCGCCTTGTCGATCGAGACGTCCTTGGCCGGCTTGCCGATCACGGCGCAGAGCTCGATTTCCCAATCCATCGCCTGGGCATAGCCGGTGATCTTGATGCTGGCGCCGGGGTCGGTGATGGTCCGCGACGCCTTGATGAAATGCCACGGCTTGAGACCCTGCTCATGCGGGTCGGCCGGCGGCGGGTTGCCCTCGCGCGCCGCCATCGCTGCGGCATGGTCGGCGTAATTGGCGCCGGCGCAATAAATGGTCGACGGATACTGCACGGGGGCCAGCAATTTGGTCTTTTTAAGCGGCTGACGCTTGATCCGGCTCTTCGCCGCCTTGGCCGCCGCCGCCTTCAGCACGCCTTCGGCCCGCTTCCAGTCGGCCAGGATACCGATGACGGTCGCGTAAGCCGGTTTGCCGGTCAGCTTGGCGGCGTCGAACACCTCTTCGCCGATCACCAGGCCGGCGCGCGGGCCGTCACTCGATTTGTATGTCGCAAGCTTGTAACCGGCAGATTTGGCCCCAGCCATAGGCGTCTACTCCCTGAAAAATATAGCCGCGACCAAACCGCGATCAGATGCCCTTGGCAAGAGCGGCCTTGAGGCCGCTCTTGAGTTCGGTTGGAGCCGGTGGTTGATTGCCGCCCAACAGCGAGGAAACACGGCAGCAGGAGACGGAAGATGATCAAGCCCCGGCGCATCGGACACGCCACCTACGAGACGCCCGACCTGCAAAAGATGATCGACTACTACACGCAGGTGATGGGTCTGGTGCTGGCCGAGCGCGAGAAGGATCGCGCCTTCCTCGTCACCCAGATCGGCCAGCTTGCGATCCAGCTCAACAAGGCCGACGCCGAGCGCTGCGTGATGCTGTCGTTCGAGGTCGCGCCGGATTCCGACTTCGGCGCCATGGCCCGCGAGCTTTCCGAACACGGCATCGCCAGCGAGCTGCGCAACAACTCCGTTCCCGGCATCGGCCAGGTGCTCACCTTCAAGGACAACAAGGGCACCCAGATCGCGCTGTTCAAGGAGTGGAGCTATCTCGGCAAGCACCTGCTGCATCTCGGCACCGGCCCGCTCAAGCTCGGCCACATCGCCTGGGTTGTCGACGATCCGCAGAAGACCGCGGAGTTTTACGAAAAGATACTCGGCTTCAAGGTGTCCGACTGGATCGACGACTTCTTCGTATTCATGCGCTGCAACACCGATCATCACACGGTGAACTTCATCCGCGGCAGCACCACCAAGATGCATCACATGGCGTTCGAGCTGAAAGATTTCATCCACTTGCAGAACTCGTGCGACCTGTTCGGCCAGCGCAAGATTCCGATCATCTGGGGACCGCTGCGCCACGGACCGGGGCACAACATCGCCACCTATCATCGCAATCCGGACGAGCAGGTGATCGAATACTTCTGCGAACTCGATAAGATGGTCGATGAAGAGCTCGGCTATTTCGAGCCGCGGCCATGGCATCAGGACACGCCGCAGCGGCCGAAGACCTGGGTTGCCGGCAAGACCAACGTCTGGGGCCCGCCGCCAACGCCGGAATTCCATCGCGGAAGAGAGTCGCAATCGCCGTTCCCGGCGAAAGACTCGCACTGACGCGCCGATAAGCGCGGGCGAATGGCCTGCACCGCGGCTTGGTTGCGCCGCAACATGTTACCGTTCGGCGATACGCGTCGTCGCACAGCACTAATTTTTTACTGTCATAATCCTTTGCGGATTGTGTCGTAGCTTCTGCCTTGCAATGGCCGGTGCGGGGCGTAAGCTTTCAACTGGCGACGAGCGGAGTACCGATCATGACGATTCCTACCCTCAAGGTTCTGGCCAGCCTTCTGCAGTTGCATGGACCAGGCACGGCGGTTCAGAGCGACCATCCGGGGATCAACGCACTCCTCAACAAATCTCCCGATCCGATCGTCGATGAAACCAGCGCCGATCACGCCGTCCTCAATCACGATACCGTCTCCGAAACGCCGTCACCGACTCAGGTCTACTTCCGGCGCGCGTTCGGCCGCGGCGCTCCCTGGGTCGGCGGCTTCCGCCGCGGCGTCTATTATCCGTATGCGGGATTCCGCAGAGGCTTCGGCAGGGCCTGGTAGCGGCTGCGCCTTCTTTCAGGCAGCAACCGGCATCAGCCATGTCGATTGAGGGTTCGGCTCCACGGATATTCCGGGACCAACCGATCTCGCAGCTCCTGATCAAGGTAGCGTCGAGATGCAATATCGATTGTTCGTACTGCTACTGGTTTCGCGATCCGGCGGTCTATAGCAAGCCCAAAATGATGAGCGACACCGTGCTGGAGCAGTTGCTCCGGCGCATGGAAGAGCACGTCGCCACCCACGAACTTGCCGTGCTTCCGATCGTCCTGCACGGCGGCGAGCCGCTGCTCTGGGGCGTCGAGAACTTCAACCGCTTCGCTGCCGCCTGCGACGCCATCACGGCGCGGACCGGCTGCGTCATCCCGATCGCGGTGACCACCAACGGCGTGCTGATCGACGAAGCCTGGCTGGACTGTTTCGAATCCAACGGCATCTCGGTCGCGATCAGCCTGGACGGGCCGAGCCATATCCACGATGCGCACCGGCGCACCTTCCAGGGCGGCGGCACCCATGCCGCGGCCGAACGTGCGGCGCGGATGATGCTGACCCGCAACATCGCCGTCAGCGCGCTCGCGGTGTGCAATCCCGGGCATTCGCCGAAGGACTACACCGACTTTTTCGCCGACTGCGGCATCGACCACTACGACATCATGATTCCGGACGCCACGGTGGACGAAAAGCCGCCGTCGATTGCCGCTTTCTATAACGACCTGTTCGATCGCTGGCTGGAAGCGAACCGCGACAAGGAAGCGGTCGAAATACGCACCATCACCGATATGGTCGCCGCCCTCCTCGGCAAGAACGCACCGACCGAAGGCGTCGGCTATCAGCCTGTCGAACTGTGTACGGTGATGACTGACGGCACGGTCGAGGCGCACGACGTGCTGCGGATCGCGGGCGAAGGCACCAGCGAGACCACCTTCAACATATTCGATCACGCCCTCGACGAGGTGAGAAACGAGCCGCGTTGGAAAGCCGCTCGCGATGCGTCGATCAACCTCGCGGCGAAGTGCCGGCAGTGCAAGTACATGAATGTGTGCGGCGGCGGTTATCTTCCGCACCGGTTCTCGAAGAACAACGGCTACGACAACCCGTCGGTCTATTGCGACGACCTCTACGCCATGTTCGAGAACATGGACGAAGTGCTGCAACAGCACCTCTACGTCACCCGGCCCGACGGCCAGCGCGTCCACGTCGCCGCCAAATAACGATCACGGCCTGCTCTGGATCGCGTCGGTGGCGAGCCGGACCGCCTCGGGCGGCGAGGCGTAGATCTCCCTGATCAGCGTCTCGACCGCCTCGCCGCCGACCGGCTGCACATCGAGGTCGAGCCGTCGCGCCTCGGCGAGGAAGTCCGGATCCCGCATGGTGTCGTCGAAGGCGCGGCGGAGCAGCGCCAGGCGATCCGCCGGCAGACCCGGCGGCGCCGCGAACGGCCGCGCGATGCTCTGCCGCGACACAATCAGCTTCAGCGCGGCGCGCAGCGTCGGGTCGGTGGTCAGATCCATGATCAGCGGCACGCCGGACAGCAGAGGATCGCTGTCCCGGTCCAGCGCGATTTCCAGCGTGACGGTCATGTCCCGCGACAGCAGCATCGCCTTGTTGCGTGCCAGCAGGCTGGTCCACGACCAGCCGCAGCGGCCATCGACCTCGTGCCGCTGCATCGCCAGCGTGATTTCGGTGCCGCCCGGATAGCCGGTCACGATCCGGATCGGCCAATGGAACATGTTGCGCAACAATGTCGGAAACACGTCGCTCTCGGCGCCGCCGCCGGACGCGCCGATCACCATCGGCTTTTTCTGCATGTCCTCGACCGTGGCGATGCCGGTCGAGGACATCAGCGCGCAGACGCTGACCTCCTGCGACATGCTGCCGAGCCAGCCGAACTTCGTGGCCTCGAACTGCACGCCTTCACCATGACCCAGCAGCGGTTCGGCCACGATGCCCGGCGCGAAACCGCCGATGACGGTGCCGTCCTTGGCCGCGACGTTGTAGAGAAAATTGGCAAGCTTGAGCGAGCCGGCGCCCGGCATGTTCTGCACGATGATTTGCGGCTGGCCGGGAATGTGCAGGCCGAGATAGCGCGCCAGCGCCCGGCCGTAGAGGTCGTAGCCGCCGCCGGCGGAGAAGCCGATCAAAAGCTGGATCGATTTGCCGGCATAGAATTCATCGGCCGCCGCGGGTGCAGCCGAAAGCGCCGCCGCCGCGAGGCAAGCGGCCGCGGCAAGAGCCCGGCGCGAGCGGCTCACGATGCCTTCGCGGGCGCTGCGCCGCCGGCCGGCATCAGTTCCGGCTGTTTGCTGTAAAGCCATTCCATGCCGGCCATCGCCTCGTCCGGCGTGCGCGAGCCCAGCATCATGTTGCGCAGCTCCTTCGCCACACCGCTGGCGTGGAAGAATTCGCCATAGACCCGCGCCGTGATCTGGACGCGGCCGGTGCGCAGATAACGCGCCTGCTGGTAGGCGAGAAACGCCGCCGGATAGTCGCCGTTCATCTCGACTACCTTGTTGGCAAGGCACACGCCGTCCTCGATCGACATGTTGGCGCCCTGCGCCAGATATTGCAGCATCGGATGCGCGGCGTCGCCGAGCAGCGTGATCCGGCCCTTGCTCCATTCCTTGATCGGCGGCCGGTCGCACAGCACCCACATCCGCCAGCTTTCGATCTTGTTGAGCAGCGTGCGCACCGGCGCGCAGGTCTTGGCGAAACGCTCGTGCAATTCGGCGGGATCGCCGTAGCTGTCCCAGCCTTCTTCGTAACGGTCGGAGTGAAACACCGCGACGAGGTTGAACAGTTCGCCGGTGCGCAACGGGTAATGCACAAGGTGCACCTTCTCGCCCGCCCACAGCACCATGTCCTGCCAGCGGAACTGCTCCGGCATCTCCGACGTCGGCAGCACCGCGCGGTACGTGATGTGCCCGGCAACCCTCGGCTTGCCGTCGCCGACCAGGATCTCGCGGATCGTGGACCACAAGCCGTCGGCGCCGATCAGCGCGGCGCCGCGATAGTCCCGGCCGCTCTCGGTCCGCACCGTGACGCCGGCGCCGGACTGATCGACCTTGATCACCTTTTGCGATGCGTCGAGCTTGACCCTGCCGCAATCCTCACAGGCCTTGAGCAGCACCTTGTGCAGGTCGGCGCGATGGATCAGCGCGTAAGAATGATGGAATTTCCTGCGGAATGCGTCGCCGAGCGAAATCCGCGTCACTTCCTCTCCGGTGATCGAATCCATCATGATCAGGTTGTTCGGAAACACCGCGAGCGCACTGATCGGCTCGACCAGGCCGAGGATCTCGAACATCCAGAACACATTGGGACCGAGCTGGATGCCGGCGCCGATCTCCTTGAACTCCGGCGCCTGCTCGAGGACCTGCGAAGGTATGCCCTTGCGCGCCAGCGCCAGCGCCGCCGCAAGCCCGCCGATGCCGCCGCCGACAATGATGACCTGCTGGTCTTTCCAATGGCTCATGCCGGCATTGTAAAAGCCGCAAGGACGCCCACAAGGGTGCGACGCGCATAGCCGCTGGACAGTAACGGCGTCACCGTGCGCTACTGCGGCGCATTTTTCGCAGAGCGCGCCCGGAAGACGTAAAGCAGAGAACGGAAATGACGGCCGGAATGATCGACGTCCACTTCCACCTGATCCCGCAATTCTATCGCGATGCGGTTTACCAGGCCGGCACCGGCCCGGCGATCGGACGCTATCCGGACTGGACGCCGCAGCTCGCGCTCGAACTGATGGACAGGCACGGCATCGCGCTCGCCATGCTGTCGCTCGGCCAGCCCGGCGTCGGCTTTCTCCCCGATGACAAGGCTGCCGCCTTTGCACGCCGCTGCAACGACTATGCCGCCGAACTGATCGCGCAGCACCCGGCGCGCTTCGGCTGTTTCGGCCTGCTGCCGATGCACGACATCAGCGCCGCGCTTGCCGAAGCCCGCTATTGCCTCGAAACCCTGCATTTCGAAGGCATCTCGCTGTTCGCAAGCTACGGCGCGAAATTCCTCGGCGACGCCGCGTTCGATCCGGTGCTGGACTATCTCAATGCCCGCGGCACCGTCGCGCACATCCACCCCAGCCTGCATCCGTCGAGCAAATCGCTCGACCTGCCTTGGCCCGGCTTCATGATCGAATATCCGTTCGACACCACACGCGCCGCGGTCAATCTTTTGTTCTCCGGCGCGCTGGACCGCTTCGCCAATATCCGCTTCATCCTGTCCCATGCCGGCGGCACCCTGCCCTTTCTGGCCTGGCGGCTTTCGGTGGCGCCGGTGATCGACAAGCGGCTGCAGCAGCGCTCGCGCGAGGAAATCTTCGCCGGACTTCGTACATTCTGGTACGACAATGCACTTGCCTCCGGCCCGCAACCGTACGGCGCGCTGTCGCGCATTGCCGCCGGCGACCGCATCGTGTTCGGCAGCGACTGGCCGTTTTGCAACGATCGTGTCGTTGCCGAGGAAGTCGCCGACTTCACCGCACCGGACTTCCTGTCGCCGGCGGAGCGTGTGAAAATCTCGCGCGACAACGCGCTGAAACTATTCCCCGGGCGGGCGAAGCAATTTGACTAGGGCTTCTCGGCGGCTCCCAGATCGACGGCCAGTTTGCCTGTTTATTTGCTGTGGAAAACATCAATAAAAGCTAGGCGATCTCATTTGCCTAGCGAAATAGCCAGTTAGACTGGCCTGTTTTGGGCGCTGGAGGCTGCTGTGATTTCGAAGCCATACCGGACAGATCATCCGTTATTCGGATCGTCTTTCTCGGCCAGAGACAATTTGGTCGAACTGAAAGACTCCATGGATAATGCTGGTCAGACCGCATTAGACCTCATCAACCGTGCGGCTTCCGTTGCCCGGGAAAGCAGCAGTCACGCTGTCACCGCTATAAACGAACTGACGCTGCAACTGCAGACCGCCAACAACCGGATCAAGGAGCTCGAAGTCAAAGTCGAGCACTATCAGGTGAGAGCGGAGCGCGCCGAGCGCTGGTTTACGGCGATCTCCACCGAGATACAGCGGCAGTTTCTGGATGTCTGGAATAAACAGCCCGACCAGCCACCGCGTTACCCGCAATTCCGCGTAGCGGGTTCGGAATCGTAAAACGCCGGATGCCGCGGCGTGTTTCGTGTTTGTTACGCATTTGAATGGGCGGAGAAAGATCGTTCCGTCCCGCCAGACTGCTGAAGATGCCCGACCGAAATTCCACATCCAGCCTGGCTGAGCCTTCGATTTCGATGGCAGGCGCGGATGATTCCGATCAGCTGGACAAGGTTGGGGAATTCGTCCTGACATTGATACGCCAGACGGCGGGCCTGGCGCGCGAAGCGTCGCAGGACCAGCCAAATCCCGGCACGTCTGCCAACGACCAGATCGAAGCACTCGAGGCCCGGATCAGCCAGTACCGCGACATGGAGCGGCAAACCGCGCGGTGCGGGACATTGCTGACCGAAGCGCAGCGCAAATTGCGCGATCGCAACGAGGAGGCCAAAGAATCGTATCGCAAGTTTGTCGATGCCGCCGCGCTGCTCCAGACGGCAAATGAAGAGATCGCCAATTTAAGAAAGGCTCTGGAAGAGAAGAATCGCGAACTCTCGGAGCTGAGGCAAGAGTTGTTGCAAATGATCTCCTATATGCGGCTGCTGGTGGACATGATTGATGAAAAACGTCCACGGGAAAACGACGGTCAGCCGGCGATGAATTAGCCTATCGGCGATCTCCCGCGCCGCCTGTCATCGCCTTGCCGCAGCCGGCAAAAGCTAAACTGAAGTTTTCGGCCGGTGGCCGCTGACCTCGGACGCCGCATCGTGCGGCAAGCGCCAGCAGAACGGGATGCACAGCAGCGCCATCACCGCGGCGGAGCCGAACGCGATCATGAAGTCCGGCGTGCCGAGGCTTGCCGCGCCGCGCCAGGCCATCGAGAGATTGAGGATCACCGCGACGACCGAGATGCCGAAGCCGCGGCTGAGCTGCTGCGTCATGCCGGAGATGCTGGTCGCCGTGCTCATCTGCGGTTGTTCGACGTCGGCATAGGTCATCGCCTGGGTCGCGGTGAATTGCAGCGACTGGAAGAAACCCGCGATCAGCAGAAAGCCGAAAATCACGACCACCGGCATCGACGCGTTAAGGAACGCGCACATAAAGATCGTCACCGCGCTGATGACGGTATCGACGATCATCACCCTGCGGAATCCGAAATGCCGCAGCGCAAACCGCGCCGTCATCTTCATCGACATCGAACCCAGCGCGGTGGCGAACGTGATGGTGCCGGAGGCAAAAGCCGACATGCCGAACACCACTTGCAACAATAGCGGCAGCAGGAACACCAGCGTGCCGGCGCCGGCGCGGAACAGCGAGCCGCCGGTCACGCTCACGCGGAACGTGGCGATGCGGAAAATCGACAGGTCAAGCAACGGATGCTTGGTCCGCAGCAGATGCCGCAGCGCCAGCGCGCCCAGCACGCTCCCGACGATAAGCAGGATGACAACGGAGGAAAGCTCGCCGCGACCGCGCCCGATCGCCTCGATGCCGTACATGAAGCAGAACAGCGACCCGCCGGTCAGCACGAAGCCGACCCAGTCGAGCGGGCGCTCGGTGTCCTCCTTCGGATTGTCGAAGAATAGCGTCACCAGCGCGATGCCGATCAGGCCGAGCGGCACATTGACCCAGAAGATCCAGCGCCACGAGAAATAGGTGGTGATGAAACCGCCAATCGGCGGGCCGAGCACCGGGCCGAACTGCGCCGGCACCTGCAGATAGGCCATGGTGCCGATCAGTGTCGCCTTTTCGACGCTGCGGAACAGCACCAGCCGCCCGACCGGCACCATCATGGCGCCGCCGAAACCCTGCAGCACCCGCGCCGCGGTGAGCTCCATCACATTTTGGCTGAAGCCGCAGCAAATCGAACCCAGCGTGAACAGTGCGATCGCGGCGCGGAAAACAGTGCGGCCGCCGAAACGGTCGGCCGCCCAGCCGCTCACCGGCACGAATACCGCAAGACTCAGCAGATAAGCCGTCACCGCCACGGAAAGCCGGACCGGATCGGTGTGCAGCGAGACCGCCATTTGCGGCAGCGCCGTGGTGATCACCGTGGCGTCGAACTGCTGCATGACAATCGCCGCGCCGACGATCATGGCAATGACTTTGGGCTTCGACTCGGGAGACATGGCCTACTCATACCGTCATCCCGCGGTGCGAGCCAACGGGTCGCATCGCGAAGCGGCGGATGCAGTTTTACACGCGGCCGAGCGCCTCGAGCACGCGCTGCGGCGTAAACGGCATCGCGGTGAGCGGCGCCGCGCCGAGCGGGCGCAGCGCATCGTTGATCGCATTCATCACGCAGGCCGGCGCGCCGGCGGTGCCGGCCTCGCCCGCGCCCTTGGCGCCGAGCTCGGAGTCCGCCGTCGGCGTCACCACGTGACCGATGTCGATGTCCGGCATTTCCGTCGCCATCGGCACCAGGTAGTCCATCATGGTGCTGTTGAGCATCTGGCCGTCGGCGTCGTAGAGGCAGTGCTCGAACAGCGCCCCGCCGATGCCCTGCACGATGCCGCCGCGGATCTGCTCATCGACGAGCTGCGGATTGATCACCGTGCCGCAATCCTCGACGCACCAGTGCTTGAGCAATTTCACCGCGCCGGTGCGGATATCGACCTCGAGCCATGACGCCTGCACGCCGTTGGTGAAAGCGAACGGCCACGCCCGCGGCACATAATGGCGGGTCGCCATGAACTCGGCCTGGAAGCCCGGTGGCAAGGTGTCGGGGCGGAAATAGACCACGCGCGCCACTTCATCGAGCCCCATGCGCTCGCGGCCGGTATCGGCGTCGACCACGATGCCGGCCCGGATATCGAGCGCCTTCGGATCGGCCTGGAGAATGGACGCCGCAGCGGCCAGCACATTGGCACGCAGCGCCTTGCCGGCCTGCCATGCCGCCTCGCCGCCGATGCCGGCGGCGCGCGACGCCCAGGTGCCGCCGCCGTATGGCGTGTTGTCGGTATCGCCGGTCACGACGCGCACGCGCTCGAGCGGCACGCCGAACGACGTCGCCACCACCTGCGCCAGCACCGCTTCCGTGCCCTGGCCCTGCTCGGTCACGCCGGAATGGATGGAGAGCGCGCCGGTGGCGTCGAGCTTCACCGTCGCGCCGTCCTGCGACGAGATCCGCGCGCCGCCGACGCCGTAGAACGCCGCCGACGGGTTGGTGACTTCGATGAACGAGGCAAAGCCGATGCCGCGGTGCACGCCGCGTTCGCGCAGCCTGGCCTGCTCGGCGCGCAGCGCCGCGTAATCCATCATCTTCACGAGCTTGTCGTGGGCCGCGTGATGCGACAGCGCCTCGAGCTTCAGTCCGGCGGCGGTGGTTGCCGGATAGGCGTCGTCGGCAAACAGGTTGCGCCGGCGCAGCGCGATCGGATCCATGCCGATCTTCGCGGCGGCGAGCTCGACCAGCCCCTCGGTCACCGCGGTTGCAATCGGATGACCGACCGCGCGGTACTGGCACATCACGTTCTTGTTCTGGAACACGACGCGGGCGCGCGCCCGGTAGTTCGGGCAGGTATAGGGGCCGCCGGTGAGATTGACGACCTGATTGGCTTCGATGCCGCTGGTCCGCGGATAGACCGAATACGGCCCGATGCCGGTCAGGTCGTCGATCTCGAAGGCGGTGATGGTGCCGTCGTTTTTGACGCCGATGCGCGCCTTGACGCGGTGATCGCGCGCATGGATGTCGGTGACAAAGCTCTCGAAGCGATCGGCGACGAATTTCACCGGCCGCTTCAGCAGCTTTGATAGTCCGATGACCGCCATCTCGTCGGCATAGATGTGCACCTTGATGCCGAACGAGCCGCCAACGTCCTTGGTCAGCACGCGCACCTGGTGTTCTTCAAGCCCGAGGTGTTTGGCGAAAATGTTCTGCGTCATGTGCGGCGCTTGCGTGCCCTGATAGACCGTCAGGCGCTGTTCGCCGGAATTCCAGTCGGCAACGATGGCGCGCGGCTCATTGGTGACGCCGGTGTGGCGTCCGAACTGGAACGTCGTCTCGACGACCGCATCGGCTTCGGCAAAGCCCTTGTCGGGATCGCCGGCATTCAATGTGCGCTCGAAGGTGAGATTGTCGCCGAGCTCGGGATGGATCACCGGAGTTTGGGCATCGAGCGCGGTTTCCGCGTCGGTCACGCCGGGAAGCACCTCGTAGTCGACCCCGACCAGCGCGCAGGCGTCCTCGGCCTCCGCGCGGCTGCGCGCGACCACGGCGCACACCGCCTCGCCCTGCCAGCAGGCGCGATCCACGGCGATGGCGTGTTGCGGCGCCGACTTGATGCCTTTGAGGTGCGTGAGCACGCCGACCCACGGCGTGACAACTTTCGCGAGCTCGGCGCCGGTCACGACCGCGACCACGCCGGGCGACTTCTTCGCTTCCGCCGTATCGATGGCCTTGATGCGCGCGTGCGCGTGCGGCGAACGCACGAAGGCGGCGTGCATCATGCGCGGCAGCACGACGTCGCTGACATACTGGCCGCGGCCTTGCGTCAGCCGCGCCAGATTGGGGCGCGGCACCGAGCGGCCGATATAGGAATTCGGCCGGTCGAGCGCGGTGAGGCCGGACGGCTGGTCGTCGGCGATTTTCATGGATGCAGCTTATCACCTCCCCCTGGAGGGGGGAGGTCGGCTCGCAACGCGAGCTGGATGGGGATGATCAAGCGGAGAAGCTGCACATCCCACCCCGGACTGCCTTCGGCAGCCCGACCCTCCCCCTGCAGGGGAGGGCGAAGAAGAAACTTACAGAAACCGCGTCGGCCACATCAGCGTGCGCCACATATGGGCGGACGGCGAGCTGTCGAAGCCGAGGCCTTCTTCCGGTTGCTTGAAGTTGCGGCCGATAATGTCGACGAAATCGTCGAGATTGACCTTCGCGTTGGGATCGAACGAGTAAATGTCATTCACGCAGATCAGGCGCGACGTCATGTACCATTTGTGGTTTTTCGCGATTTCGTAGTCACGAACGATGTAAGGCTCCGGCTTATAATCGGCGCCGAAATTGTTGATGTACTGCTGCGGATATTCGTAACCGACCAACTCGTCGGCAAAGAACCGCAGCGCCTGATGGTTCCGGATCGCCCAGCTCACTTCTTCGTCCACATACGGCTCGATCATCTGCGCACCCCAGTAGCCGTGGTCGCAGCGGATGAAGCTGGTGACGGCGATATCGTGCAGCAGACAGGCGAGGATGATCTTCTCGTTGTGGCCGTTCTTCTTTGCGAGCGCCGCGCTTTGCAGCAGATGGTTGAGCGACGCGAACCGGTTCTTGAAAAAGTCGATCAGGGTCGGCTTCTTCGGCATCGCCGGAAGCCGCGGATCGGCGCCCATCAGGAAGAACTTGTCCGGATTGTTCTTCTTGAAGTCAAAGCTGTTCTGGATCTCGACCTTGCCGTCGGCCATGCCGAACAGCACCGATTTGGTCGCGATGCGCTCGGCGAGATCGTTCATCATTTTCTCTTCGAGCTCGTCGGCGCGCTCCGAGAGCGTCGGGGTATGGACATGTTCATTCATGATCAGCCTGCCTTTCCAGCCCTCGCCTCATCGCGTCTTTGAGCGCGGGTTTGTGCGGTGGATTCGATTGCGTCCACTATAGCCTGATATCCGGTGCAGCGACAGTAATTGCCGGAGATATGGTCGCGGATCGCCTCCCGGCTCGGCACCACGCCGGACGCGAGCAGGGCGTGCGCCCCAATCAGCATGCCGGGGGTGCAGAAGCCGCACTGCAGGGCGTTTCGGCGGGCAAATGCGTCCTGCAAATCGGCGATGGCACCGGAATCCGACAGTCCTTCGATGGTTTGCACCGCGGCGCCCTCGCATTGGGCGGCCAGAACGAGGCAGCCGCGCACCACGTCGCCGTCGAGCAGGACCGTGCAGGCGCCGCATACCCCCTGTTCGCAACCGATATGGCTGCCGGTCAGGCCCAGATCGTCGCGCAGGAAATCGACCAGTGTCTTGCGCGCCTCGACGCGCTCCGACACGTCCTCCCCGTTCACGCGCATGCTGACGTCGCAGAAGCGCTCGCTCATGGGGCTAGTTTAGCGAGGTCGCCAGGAACATTCCATTTCGTCATTGCCGGGCTTGACCCGGCAATCCCGGTTGCGGTGGCAACGCTTTGCCAGCTGAATCGAGATGCCCGGCACAAGGCCGGGCATGACGCAGACCTCACGCCTTCCCGGCCAGAATATTCTTCACGATGTCGATCGACCGCCGCAGCAGGGTCATCGAAGCTTCCAGCGTGCGGAATGCGGCGTGCGAGGTGATCGTCACGTTCTGCATCTGCGCCAGCGGATGATCCGGTTTCAGCGGCTCGGCATGAAACACGTCGAGACCGGCGTGCCGGATGCGGCCGGACCGCAGCGCTGCGATGAATGCAGCCTCGTCCACCAGGGCACCGCGTGCGGTGTTGACGAAGATCACGCCCGGCTTCATCCGCGCGAAGTGCGCCGCGCCGAGAAACTCGCGCGTCTCGTCGCCGAGCGTCAGGTTCATCGAGATCACGTCGGACCGTTCGAGCAGTTCAAGAAGCGGCACCAGCGGCGCGCCGGGCTTCGGCGTCCGGTTCCAGGCGATCACGTTCATGCCGAGCCCACGGCCCATGCGCAGCACCTCGCTGCCGATACCGCCGAGGCCGATCACGCCAAGCGTCTTGCCGAGAAGCTGCACGCCTTCGTGCGGCGTCCAGGTGCCACCGCGCACTTCGCGGTCCATGCGCGCGACATTGCGGCTGGCGGCAAACATCAAGGCGATGGCGTGCTCGGCAACGGCGGTGTCGCCGTAGCCCTTGATGATGTGCACCTTGATGTTGCGGGCCGCCATGTCGGCGAGGCTCATGTAGCTCGCCGGTCCGGTGCCGAGAAAAACAATGTGCTTGAGCGACGTGCACTTATCGACGAACTCGGTCGGCATATAGGAGTGATCGTCGATGGCGATCTCATAGCCTTCGAGCAGTTGCGGCAAGTCGTGCCGCTCGAACGGCGTGCGGTTGACGTCGATCGCCGGATCGTCCGGCCGCAGCACCCGCTGCCACACCGGTGCGAGCTGATCGTTGCAGTCGATGAACAGGGTTTTCATGACGCGGTCCTACGGCGCCACGATCGGTTGCGCGGCGAGCACCGGCTGGCGCTGCGCGACGCCGGAGAATGCCGAACCCTGCTCGAACCACGACGCCGGCGCCGGTTGGCCCCACAGCGTCTGGCGCTGCGGATCGGTCAGCGACCAGCGGATCGGCGCATGGTCGGGATCGACGGTGAGATAATCCGAGGTGAACAGCTCGATGCGGTGGCCGTCGGGATCGCGGACATAAAGAAAGAACGCGTTGGAGATGCCGTGGCGTCCCGGACCGCGCTCCATATTGGCGAGATAACCGGTGGTCGCCATCACGTCGCAGAGATGAATGATGTCGAGCACGTTGGAATTCCACACCCCGATGTGATGCAGCCGCGGACCGACGCCGTTGGTGAAGGCGAGATCGTGCACGTTGCCCTTGCGATGCAGCCACACCGCCCAAAGCTGCGGATCGGCGCCGTCGGTTTCGGAATATTCGGTGAGGCGGAAGCCGAGCTCCGAGTAGAAGTCGTAGCTCGCCTGCACATCCGGGGTGAAGCAGTTGATATGATCGATGCGCTGGATGCGCGCGCCGCGATGGGCGCCGTATTTTTGCAGCATCAACGGCGCCCGATCCATCCGCGCGTAGAACTCGAGCGGCATGCCGAGCGTATCGGCGGTTTGCAGGGTGCGGCCGTGGAACGGCACTTCAACAAACGCGGTCGGCAGGTTGCGGCGGCGGAACCAGGCTTCGGCGCGGTCGATATCGTCCTCGCTGGCGAGCTTGAAACCGAGCGCTCGCACGTCGCTGTCGCGCGCCTGCCGCAGCACGATGGAATGATGATTGCGTTCTTCGACGCCGCGCAGATAGAGCGCGCCGTCGCCCTCGTCGCTGACCAGAAGGCCGAGGCAATCGACATAGAACGCCCGCGACCGCTTGATGTCGCTCACGCCGAGCGCGACATGGCTGGCGCGCACCACGTTGAAGGGCGGATCGAACACCGGTTGACGCACGGGCATGTAGCGGCCGCTCTTGCTCGCGGGTTAGTGTTATGGTCCTGTTTTCTAACATACTGACCGGACGGCGGAAGGCTGCCCTGCTCCATCCAAGCGATGCTGACCCGCACCTCATCCCGTGACGCCCCTGCGGTTTCCGTGCTCCTCGAACGAGCCCGCGAAATCGCCGCCGTCGCACGCGTTGAGGCGCAACAGACCGAAGCGGCGCGGCGGGTCGGCGCCGACATGGTGGCGCGGATGCGGGCGGCCGACCTGTTCCGGGTCATGCAGCCGCGCGCGTATGGCGGCTTCGAATACGGCTTCGACGTTTTCGCCGAGATCGAGACGGTGCTGGCGAGCGGCTGCGGCTCGACCGGATGGGTCTATGGCCTGCTGGCCTCGCACCAGTGGCTGCTCGCCTGTTTCGCGAAGGAAGCACAGGACGAAGTCTGGAGCGACCGCACGGCGCTGGCGGCGGGCACCTATGCGCCGGTCGCCCAGGCGATGGCCGTGGACGGCGGCTATCGGGTGTCCGGCCGGGGCACGTTCTGCAGCGGCTGCGACAATGCGCAGTGGCAATTCCTCGGCGGCATGATTCCGCAATCCGACGGGCCGCCGCAGCCGGGCTTCTTTCTGCTCCGCACCGCCGACATCGCCATCGACGACAACTGGCGCACGATGGGACTGTGCGGCACCGGCAGCAAGGCGATCGTCGCCGACCAGGCCTTTGTGCCGCATCATCGCGCGCTGGCCTTTGCCGAACTGGCCAATGCCACCGCGCCGGGAATGCGCGCGCACGACAATCCGCTTTACAAGCAGTCGTTCCTCGCCGTGCTGCCGATCACCATCGTTGCGCCGGTGCTCGGCATGGCCGAGGGCGCACTGGCGGGCTTCCTCGACATGGCCAAGGTGCGCACCACGCGCGGCGCAGTCACCGGCGGCAATCGGCGCATGGCGGAACTGACGACGGTGCAGCTTCGGGTCGCGGAAGCGTCCGGCTGCATCGACGCCGCCAGGCTGTTGATGGCGCGCGACCTCGCCGAGGCCTATGAGGTGACGGCCCGCGGCGAGCCGATCAGCATCGACACCCGGCTGCGCAACCGGCGCGACCAGGCGTTTTGCGTCAAGCTGTTGTTGCAGGCGATCGATGCGCTGTTCCTGGCCGCTGGCGGCCAGGGCCTTTACCTGGACCACCCGCTGCAACGGATCTGGCGCGACGCGCATGCCGCCGCGTCGCATATCAGCCTCAACTGGGACTCCACCGGCAGCATGTTCGGGCAATACCTGCTTGGTCTCGAACCGCGGGGCCAATACTAAATGAAAGACCCAGATTGACGCTGCCAGCGCCGACTTTTAACACAGCGCCCTGACAGCCTGATCCTTAACCAGAGGAAATCGATATGCGCCTTGCAAGCTACAATTTACGCGGCCGGCCGAGCTTTGGCGCGGTCGTCGGCGAGGGCATCGTCGATCTGCGCGCCCGGCTCAGCCGCTTCTCGTCGCTGGTCGAGGTGTTCCGGGCGCAGGCGCTCGATGAAGCCAGGGCGGCTTCCGAGGGCGTGCGCCCCGACGTGCCGCTGTCCGAGATCGAGCTGCTGCCGCCGCTCCTGGCGCCGGAAAAAATCCTCTGCATCGGCATCAATTACGCCAATCGCGGCGCCGATTATAATGTCACCAACAATCCGAAATATCCGAGCATGTTCTACCGCGCGCCGAACTCGATGGTCGGTTCCGGCGGCAAGCTGATCCGCCCGAAGATTTCCGAGCAACTCGACTACGAAGGCGAGATCGCGATCGTGATCGGCCGCGAATGCAAGCACGTGCCGAAAGAGAGCGCGCTCGACTGCATCGCCGGCATGACGCTCGCCAACGAAGGCACCATCCGCGACTGGACGCGCCACGGCCAGTTCAACGTCACCCAGGGCAAGAATTTCGACGCCACCGGCGCGCTCGGCCCGTGGATCGCGACCGGTATCGACCCGAAGAAGCCGCTGCATCTGGTCGTGCGCAAGAACGGCGAGGTGACGCAGGACGACACCACGGCGAGCATGATCTTCAATTTCGCCGACCTGATCAGCTACATCACGACGTTCATGACGCTCAAAGCCGGCGACGTGATCTGCACCGGCACGCCGATCAAGAAGACCCCGAAGGTCGATCCGCCGGTCTGGCTCAAACCCGGCGACACCATCGAGGTCGAATGCCCCGATATCGGCGTGCTGCGCATGTCCGTGGCGGATGAGGCGTGAGCACCGAGCGAGCCGCCTGCATTATCGGGTGGCCGGTCGATCACTCGCGCTCCCCGCTTATTCATAATTACTGGCTGAAGACCTACGGCATCGCCGGCGAATATCGCCGCGAAGCGGTCGCGCCGGATCAGTTCGGCACTTTCATCCTGTCGCTCGCGGCGCGCGGCTATGCCGGCGCCAATGTGACGGTGCCGCACAAGGAAGCCGCGCTGGCGCTGTCGCAACCCGACGACCGCGCCCGCGCAGTCGGCGCCGCGAACACATTATGGTTCGACAACGGATTGCGTTCGACCAATACCGATGTCGAAGGCTTCCTGAGCAATCTCGATGCTTGCGCGCCAGGCTGGGATCGCAGCCTCGGGAAAACAATCGTGCTTGGCGCCGGCGGCGCCGCCCGCGCCGTCATCTACGGGCTCTTGACGCGCGGCGCCCAAAGCATCGTCGTCGTCAACCGCACGGCAAGCCGCGCCGATACGATCCGCGAGCGCTTCGGCGATCGGCTGCGCGTGGCGAGCTGGACCGAATTGAACGGCCAGCTCGGCGATGCGGCGATGCTGGTCAACACCACGACTCTCGGCATGCACGGCCAGCCGGCCCTGACGATCGACCTCGGGCGGCTGTCCGGTCACGCCGTTGTCGCCGATCTCGTCTATGTGCCGCTGATCACGCCACTCGTCGCAGCGGCCAGGGCCCGCGGGCTGCGGACCGCCGACGGGCTCGGCATGCTGTTGCATCAGGCGGTCGGCGGCTTCGCGCTCTGGTTCGGCAAGAAGCCCGAAGTAACGCCGCAATTGCGTGCGCTTCTTGAAGCGGATTTGCGATCTTCCACCGGTTAGCCCGGCGGAATAAGCTCGCCACTCTGGGGTTACAAAACCATCGCCGCGGCGCGAACCGCCGGCACATCCTTGGGAGGTTTCACATGACATTCATGACTCGGAGAACTGCCGGCGCGGCGGCATTTGTGCTCCTGCTTTCGGCATCCCTTCCGGTCGCTCAGGCGCAGCAAATGGCTCCCCCCGGAGGCGCGCCACCGCCGCCCAAGCGTTTCCGCGGCACCATCGAAAAGGTTGATGGTCAGATGCTGACCATCAAAGAGCCGGACGGCATATCTTACATGGTGAAAGTCGCCGATAACGGACCAGTGCGCGATATCGTGAAGTCATCGCTCGCCGACATCCAGCCTGGAACCTACCTCGCCATCACCGCCATGCCGCAGCCTGACGGCAGCCAGAAGGCCGTGGCCATCCTCGTCTTCCCCCCAGGCCCGAAGCCGCCAGATGGCTTTTCGCAGTGGGACTTCAAGCCCGGCAGTACGATGACGAACGCTACCGTCGATACCACGGCTGCGGGGGTCGATGGTCAAAAGCTGACGGTTAAATACAAGGACGGCGAGAAAACAATCATCGTGCCGGCGGACGCGGAAATCACAACCTCGAAGCCGAGCACCATGGCGGGCGTAAAGGCCGGTGAGAAGATCATGATCTTCGCCGCGAAGAAGCAGCCCGACGGCACCTACGAAGCGCCGAACATCGCTGTCGGCGACTACGGCGTCTGGCGTTAGTCCCACAATCCGTTCTGGAGTATGAAATGAAAAAGGCCGCACTCGCGGTTGCCTTGGCTGTTGTTTCCATACTTGCCGCAACGATGGTCTCTGCGCAGACACCACGAACCGTGCGCTTGCGTGGAACCATCGAAAAAATCGACGGCAATACTTTGACAGCGAAGTCCGACAAGGGCGAGGAGTTGAAGATCAATCTCGCCGACAAGACGATGGTCGTCGACATCGACAAGGCGACGATCGCCGACATCAAGGACGGCGCGTTCATCGGCAGCGGAGCGATGCCGCAGCCCGACGGCTCGCAGAAAGCGATCGAGGTTCACATCTTTGCCGAGTCGATGCGCGGCACCGGCGAAGGTTCCAAACCCTGGGACGGCGCACCAAACGGCACCATGACCAACGGCACGGTCGGCGGCGCTGCTGTCACCAGCGTGAACGGTGCTGTGGTCACCGTCAAATACAAGGACGGTGAGAAAAACATCATCATCGGGCCCGACGTGCCGATCGTGCGTTATGAGATCGGCAGCATCAACGATGTAAAACTTGGTGCCGCTTTTGCGGTTGTCGCCGCCAACAAACAGCCGGACGGCAGCTTCCAAATCAGCCGCATCAATGTCGGCGTCGGCGGCGTCATCCCGCGCTGATCCGCCGCCAATAAATTTTACGTCCGGGCGGCCCGAAAGGCCGCCCGATTTGTTTTCAAGGCCGCTTTTGAACCGTTTCTTGAACCATTTCTTGGCACGGCACTTGCTCTGTTTTCAGGCAGGAAATGCCCAACAAACGGAGGCCGTCCATGACACGGGAACAACTCACCGAGAAACTGCTCGACATCAAGCGCGAGAAAGGCTGGACCTGGAAATATATCTGCAGCGAGATCGGCGGCATGTCGCCGGTCCTGGTCACCGGCGCCGTGCTTGGCCAGATGAAAATGACCAAGCCGCAGGCGGCCAAGACCGCCGAGCTTTTCGGCCTGAGCAAGAGCGAGCAGGCCATGCTCAACGAAGTGCCGCACCGCGGCTCGCCGATGCCGCCGACCGACCCGCTGATCTACCGCTTCTATGAGCTGGTGATGGTCAATGGGCCGGCGCTGAAAGTGCTGATCGAGGAAGAGTTCGGCGATGGCATCATGTCGGCCATCGACTTCGACATGCAGATGGAGCGGCAACCCGATGCAAAGGGCGACCGCGTGCGGCTGTCGATGTCGGGAAAATTCCTGCCGTACAAATATTACGGCGCCACCGGCAACGCGCAGCAATACGGCTACAAGGAAGAGTGACACGCACGATCATTCGCGAGCGCGGATGATCGGCGGCTAGGCGTCGCGACACTGCAGTGCCCCGCCTTCGCGGGGCATGACAGTTACCAGTGCCGGCCGCAGTGGCGGTGGAAGCTGTTGTCGGTCCAGCAATGGCCCCTGCCGATCGACGGTCCCCAGAACGGCCTGCCATAGACGGCGCCAATCACGCCGCCGGCCACCGCGCCGACCGGTCCGGCAACGACGAGGCCCGCACCGGCGCCCGCGGCGGCACCGACCATATCGGCCCGTGCAGCCGAGGATGCCGCAACAACGGCGGCCGCAGCCGCGGCGGTCAGAAGAAATTTTCTCATGGCGCTTACTCCGATCACTGAAACGCAAGCGGCGTATCTAACACTCTATACCTTTTCATAAGGTTGACGCGGCTTAACCGTATCCGAACGACGATACCGCCGCCGCGCTACATTGCGGCGATTACGTGGCGGCGATTATCTGGCCGCAATTACTTGGCGACGATTACCCGGCGACGATTACCTAGCAACGATGACCTGGCGACCGATGTCGCCGATGCGCGTGACCCCCGTCAGCCCCATCGAAATGTCGAGTTCCTTGCGCATGATCTCGATCGCGCTCGCCACACCCGCCTGCCCCGCCGCGCCGAGACCGTAAATGTAGGCACGGCCGCACAGGCACGCCCGGGCGCCGGACGCAATCGCGCGCAAAATATCCTGTCCGGAGCGGATGCCGCTGTCGAACAGCACCTCGATGTCGGAGCCGACGGCGTCCGCGATCGGCGGCAACACCGAGATCGACGACGGCGCGCCATCGAGCTGGCGGCCGCCGTGATTGGAAACGACAATCGCCGCCGCGCCGCTCTTGGCCGCGATCTTCGCATCCTCGACGTCGAGAATGCCTTTGAGGATCAGCTTGCCGGGCCACAAACTCTTGATCCACTCGACGTCTTTCCAGCTCAGCGTCGGATCGAACTGCTCGGCGATCCATTTCGACAGCACCGTCACGTTGGTCATGCCGGGATAATGGCCGGCGATATTGCCGAAGGTCTTGCGCTTGCCGTTGAGTATGCCGAGAGCCCAGCCCGGCTTGGTTGCGATGTCGAAGAGGTTGGAGAGCCGGATTTCCGGCGGCACGCTCATGCCGTTCTTGAGGTCGCGGTGGCGCTGGCCGATCACCTGGAGATCCACGGTCAGTACAAGGGCACTGCATTTCGCCGCCGCGGCGCGCTCGATCAGCGCGCGGATATAGCCGCGATCCTTCATCACATAGAGCTGAAACCAGAACGGTTTCTCGACCGCGCCGGCAACGTCCTCGATCGAGCAGATCGACATCGTCGACAGCGTGTACGGAATTCCTGCGGCCTGCGCGGCGCGGCAGGCAAGGATTTCGCCGTCGCCGTGCTGCATGCCGGTAAGCCCGACCGGCGCGAGCGCAAGCGGCAAGGATACCGGCTCGCCGAGGATCGTGGTCGCGGTGCTGCGTTTCGAAATGTCCTGCAAGATGCGCTGGCGCAGCGCGATGCGCTCGAGATCGGCGCGATTGGCGCGCAACGTCTGCTCGGCATAGGAGCCGGACTCGCAATAATCGACAAACGCGCGCGGGACCTTGCGGTGATAGGTTTCCCGCAGGTCTGCAATGCAGGTCATGACGGCCATGGCAGCGTTTCCTTAAGCTTTTTATCCGGCCTTGATAGCACAACCGGCCGGCGGGAACGCATTGGGCCGCCCGTCGTTATCCATGGACGGGGACCGTCTGCACGGAGTCCCCGCTGCATGGAGGAAGCGATTACATGGACGACCTCGAAAGATACCGGTCTTTCCGATCCGCTGCCGATTTTGATTGGGATGATGAGGATTTGACCGGCAAACAGCGGCGCGACAGGGAAGCCGCCAAGGCCGCCCACAAGGAATGGCTCGACGAAAAGCTGGATATAGCGCTTGAGGAGTCGTTCCCCGGTTCCGACCCGATTTCGATCGCTCAACCGCCGCAGAGCCTCTACGAGAAGTTCAAACCGTAGGCGAATTCATCTGCCACCCCGGCTGTAAGTTCCATAAGCCGCGCGACGCGGCTGATTTCCACATTTTCCGCCTTACCGTGGTGAATATTGCGTTATTCACCATGGTAAGATTGACCAACATTTTTTGAACCGGTCGAGAGACGGAACGGGTTAATATCCGGTCGTGGGAAGTGTGCGGCGGGGTTTCAGGACATGGTTCGCAAGTACTTCGGCACAGACGGCATCCGCGGCCGTGCCAACGGTGTCATCACGCCGGAATTGGCGCTCAAGGTCGGCCAGGCCGCAGGCCTGACGTTCCGCCGCGGTGAGCACCGGCATCGTGTCGTGGTCGGCAAGGACACCCGCTTGTCCGGCTACATGATCGAGACGGCGCTGGTCGCCGGCTTCACCTCGGTCGGCATGGACGTGCTGCTGCTCGGTCCGATGCCGACGCCGGCGGTTGCAATGCTGACGCGGTCGATGCGCGCCGACCTCGGCGTCATGATCTCGGCGTCGCACAATCCATTCGACGACAACGGCATCAAGCTGTTCGGCCCGGACGGCTACAAGCTGTCCGATGAAGTCGAGCACGGCATCGAGCGCTTGATCGACGGCGACATCACCAAGAAGCTGGCCAAGAGTCTCGACCTCGGGCGCGCCCGCCGCATCGACGGTGTGCACGACCGTTACATCGAATTCGCCAAGCGCACGCTGCCGCGCAATCTTTCGCTCGAGGGTATGCGGGTCGTCATCGATTGCGCCAACGGCGCGGCCTATCGCGTCGCCCCCGGCGCGCTGTGGGAGCTCGGCGCCGACGTCATTCCGCTCGGCGTCGACCCGGACGGCTTCAACATCAACCACGATTGCGGTTCGACGGCGCCCGAAGCGCTCTGCCGCAAGGTCCGCGAAATGCGCGCCGACATCGGCATCGCGCTCGACGGCGACGCCGACCGTGTCGTGATCTGCGACGAGCATGGCCACCTGATCGACGGCGATCAGCTCCTGGCGGTGATTGCCGAGAGTTGGCGCGATGACGGCCGCCTCACCCAGCCGGGCGTCGTCGCCACCGTGATGTCGAATCTCGGTCTCGAGCGGCACTTGCAGAAGCTGAAGCTGAAGCTGGTGCGCACACCGGTCGGCGACCGCTATGTCCTCGAGCATATGCGCGAGCACGGTTTCAATATCGGCGGCGAGCCGTCTGGGCACATCATCCTGTCGGACTACACCACGACCGGCGACGGCCTGGTCGCCGCGTTACAAGTGCTTGCCGTGGTGAAAAAACGCGACAAGCCGGTGTCCGAAGCCTGCCACCGCTTCGAGCCGCTGCCGCAGGTGCTCAAAAGCGTGCGCTATCGCAGCGGCAAACCGCTGGAAGATTCCAAGGTCCAGCTCGCCATTGCCAACGCCGAGGGCCGCCTGAACGGCCACGGCCGGCTGGTGATCCGCCCGTCCGGCACCGAGCCGGTCATCCGCGTTATGGGCGAAGGCGATGACAAGGCGATGGTCGAAGAGATCGTCGACGACATCGTCGACGCGCTCACCAAACACGCCGCCTGAGGTTTCGGGCGGCGCGGCTCGCCGCCGGCCTACGTCGCCGCCGGCTCGACTTTCGTTTTGGCCCAGTAGTCCGGTTTTGCCTTCGCCGCGGCGAGCGACTGCGCATCCCCGAGGCCGGGCGCCATCGAAGCGGACGACGCCGTCATCATCTGATGGTGATCGATGTTGAGGAGCCGCAGCCAGCTCTGCTGGCCGAGCGTCAAGCCTATCGCACAGCCCAGCTCGACCAGTTCCGGCTCGCTGAAATTACCGTGCATGCGGTCCCAGAATGCATCGTCGGTGTTGAGATGCCAGACGATGGCTTCGGCATAAGCCAGCGCCGCTTTCTGCCGTTCGTTGTATTTCACGGATTTCTCGAAATTGATCAGGTCGAGCACGTGCTCCTCGATCAGCGCGCCGCTGCTGGTCGACTTCACCGAGCGCTGGTTGCCGCAATACTCGCAGACCACCGAGCGCGACACGTAAAGCCGGCACAGTTCCTTGATGGCGTGATCGAGCACGCCGTTGCGGAAGACATTGTTCCAGGACTCGGCGAAAAACCAGAAGCATGCTGGCACGTGGGCGCGGATGGCGCTGCTTTCCGGCCGCGGCGTGCCCTCGCGCTCGCAGCGCTCCATCTCGGCGCGCATCCGCGCGTCCATTTTTTCCAGCGGTATGTAGCTGATGCGTTGCTTGGACAAGGCTTCCTCCGTGGACTTCCGTTCAAGTCTGGGCGCGCGACTTCAGGAACTGTGCGCACGCCTTCAATGTCACTTCCGAGACGTGATGTTCAATACCCTCCGCATCGGCCTCCGCAGCCTCGGTCGGCACGCCGATCGCGCGCAGCAAATCGACCACGATGCGGTGCCGGACGCGCACCCGGTCGGCGAGCGCCTGGCCTTTTTCGGTCAGGAACACCCCGCGATACGGACGCGCGGTCGCCAAGCCGGCGCGCTTGAGCCGGGCGATGGTCTTGATCGCCGTGGCATGGGATACGCCGAGCCGCCGGGCGATATCGGTCGGCCGCGCCTCGCCTTCGCCGGCCAGCAGGTCGGCGATCAGCTCGGCATAGTCCTCCAGCACGGCGGTGGACTGCGCCGACCGCGTCTTGCCGAACCGGCGCGCCTGGGTGCCTTCTGCGGGTAGCTTGGCCATAGCTGCGTTTTTGGCTCGATTGGCTCTTATGGCTTTATTGGCTCGATAGATCTGGTGCGGCGGACCCGCATGTCGCCCGAACCGGGCCGCCGGAATTCGCCAACCACGGAACAATATAACCCTGTTCGTGTCAAAGTGTAGCCCTAGCTACATTTTCAAGCCGTTGACGCCAAACCGTTGCCGTCCTATGTAACCGAGGCTACACTTTTGAGTAGACGCTTCGAAAGCCCCAGCGTGACAGCACGATGACTGCGCAGGAAATGACCGAGACGGTCCGGCCGACATCGCTTTCCGACCGGACCGTCGCCACGGCGCGGCAGGTGCTGGCCGGTCAGCGCCGCGGATGGCGCGGCTCGCTCGCCTTTGTCGGCCCCGCCGTTATCGCCTCGATCGCCTATATCGATCCCGGCAATTTCGCCACCAACATCCAGGCCGGCGCCAAATACGGCTATGGCCTGCTGTGGGTGGTGCTGGCGGCGAACCTGATCGCGATGCTGTTCCAGGGCCTTTCGGCCAAGCTCGGCATCGTCACCGGCCACAACCTCGCCGAATTGTGCCGCGCGCATTTTCCGCGTCCGGTGGTGTGGGCGATGTGGGTGGTCAGCGAGATCGCCGCCATGGCGACCGACCTTGCCGAATTCCTCGGCGGCGCCATCGGTTTTTCGCTGCTGTTCAACATGCCGCTGCTGGCCGGCATGGCCGTCACCGCAGCCATCACCTACGGATTGCTGATGACCGAAGCCTACGGCTTCCGTCCACTCGAGATCATCATCGGCCTCAGCGTCGGCCTGATCGGCCTCTGCTATCTGGTCGAAATGTTCATCGCGCCGGTCGACTGGAGCGCGGCGGCTTATCATACCGTGGTGCCGCACATCGCCAACTCCGAGGCGCTGCTGCTCGCCGTCGGCATCATCGGCGCCACCGTGATGCCGCACGCGATCTACCTGCACTCCGGCCTGACGCAGTCCCGCGTACCGGTCGACGACGACAGCCAGCGGCGCAAGGTGCTGGGTTTCTCCAACCGCGAAGTCGTCGTCGCGCTGGCGATCGCCGGCCTCATCAACATGGCGATGGTGATGATGGCGTCGGGCGCGTTTCATGCCGGTCACCCCGACGTCTCGCAGATCGAAACCGCCTATCACACGTTGACGCCGCTGCTTGGCGGAGCCGCCGCCGGCGTATTCCTGCTGTCGCTGCTTGCGTCAGGCGTATCGAGTTCGACAGTCGGCACCATGGCCGGCCAGATGATCATGCAGGGCTTCGTCGGCATCCGGATTCCGATCTGGGTCCGCCGGCTGGTGACGATGACGCCGGCTTTCGTCGTGGTCGCGCTCGGCGCCAATGCCACCGATGCCCTGGTCCTCAGCCAGGTCGTGCTGAGCCTCGCGCTGCCGCTGCCGATGATTGCCTTGCTGCTGTTCACCGGCCGGCGCGACGTCATGGGCGACTTCGCCAACAGCCGCCTCACCGCGGCGCTGGCGATCGCCGGTACCGCGATCGTGCTCGCGCTCAATGTGGTGCTGATCGTCCAGACGCTGTCCTAGTATTTTAATGGGCATGATCTTTTCGGAAAACCGGTATCCACCCCCGGATCAAGTCCGAGGGCAAGCTTTTCCGGATCATGCTCTGACGCGCGCAAAGCAAAACCCGGACTGCGCAGAGCGCAATCCGGGTTGCGTTATTGAGCAAATAAAAACAGCAACCGCGAACGCGGCTGCCGGCTTACTTACAGCGTCTTCAGATTTTCCGCCGCCGCCTTGCCGGTCTTGCGGTCCGTCACGACTTCGAAGGATACGCGTTGACCTTCGCGAAGCTCACGAAGGCCGGCGCGCTCGACGGCGCTGATATGGACGAACACGTCCTTACCACCGCCCTCAGGCTGGATGAATCCATAGCCCTTCTGCGCGTTGAACCACTTCACGGTACCGTTATCCACGGGTCTCTCCTTGTAGACATGCCAATATGAGCCGCGCGAATTTGCACGGCTCGGTTCGCTCGAATTTTTGGTGAAGGATGGTCAGTCAGGCGCGGTTTCGTCGCTGCAAGGCCAAGTCATTCGGCCAAAACTCGAAGGCGCTTATTTAGCTGTAAGGCGGAATGTCCGCAAGGCCATGCCGCGCCGATTATGACGGTGAGATGGCAAGCCTTAACAGAGTCGAAACACCGCTAGCGTGTTGGACACGCGCCATAATTTCCAGCCGGCGCCGGCACACGGATGCAAAAATGCACGCCATGGCAGGCGGCACCGCTGCGCGGCGCGGCTTGTCATTGCTGGCGCTCGATGCCGGACGTGCAACAACTATTGGCTGTTGTAACGGGCACTGCATTCTTCAGGAAGCAGCGCGCCGCCGGTCCCCGGACACCCGGATTGGTGTAGGTTCAGGCGGCACATTGGTTGTCCGCCTTGCAGGCGTTGCGGCAGAGCTCCGGTTCAGCCGCCGAGCGCCGAGGCCAGCTCGAGACGCACATAGTCTTTTTCGTTGTCGAGCCGCCGCGCGCCGGTCTTGTCGACCGCATCGAGCCAGTGCGGGCCGATCACCGCGAGCAGCACGCGGCACTGCGACACTTGCGTGTCGAGTTGTTTGGCGAAATCCATGCCCGGCTTCATGGCGTCGACGTCCATGAACAGGTCGTCTTTGGCAAAGCGCGCCGCGAGAAAATCGAACAGCCGCCCCGCTACGCCCGGCGCGTCATCACGGCGATAGTTGATGAAAATGCCCGCCATGGGGAGCGCGAGCTTAATACAACCTGGGGCGGTGAAAAATGGTGTCGCGGCGGTACGCCGACACCCATCGTTCTGTGATGCGAATGCCGCAGCAGAACAGCGCGGGCATTGGCGCTCCCTACGGGAATCGAACCCGTGTTTCAGCCTTGAGAGGGCCGCGTCCTAGACCGCTAGACGAAGGGAGCTAGTCAGTGAAACTTGCCGCAAAATAGAGCTTTGCCGCGGCCATGCAAGCGGCAACCGGTAATTTCAGGGCTGCTCGGTGAAGTGCAAACGGCCGGTCTGCTGCATGGTTTTGCGGTCGTAAATCCGGACTTCGGTCTTGCCATCGATGTCCATCGTGACCGAAATCGCGGTGGCCGTGGCCAACGTCGAAATTACATGGGCACCCTTTGGCAGCATCAGCGTGGACTCGGTGATCGGACCGTTGCGGGTGTTGAAGACCCGGTAGCCGATCACGACGACGACGGCGGCGATGGCGAGCAGCGTGGTCAGCGCCGAAATCATCATCATGACGCGGGCGCGCGCGACAAGGTGTGCGGTCTCGGATTCGGAGGAGTTCGCCGCCGCTGATAAGCTACGGGGATTCCCGGACATGGTGTTCATGACGCCTACCCCAGCCACGCAAAGACCAATTACCGTTGCCGGTGACGAAACCGGCGAACGGCTCGACCGCGTGCTCGCCCGCCACGTCGCCGAACTCTCCCGCTCGCGGCTCAAATCGCTGATCGAGAACGGCGCTGTCACGCTCGATGGGCGCACGATCCGCGATCCCAATCACCGCGTCAATTCCGGCGATAGACTCATGGTTGACGTGCCGCCGCCGGAACCGGCCAAGCCGGAACCCGAGCCGATCCCGCTCACCGTCGTCTATGAGGACGACGATATCATCGTCATCGATAAACCCCGAAATCTGGTGGTTCATCCCGCCGCCGGGCATGCCACCGGGACCCTGGTCAATGCGCTGATCGCCCATTGCGGCGACAGCCTGTCCGGGATCGGCGGCGAGCGGCGGCCGGGCATCGTGCACCGGCTCGACAAGGACACGACCGGCTTGATGGTGGTGGCAAAAAACGACCGCGCGCACCGCAAGCTTGCCGCCCAGTTCGCCGATCATGGCCGCAGCGGCGAGGCCTTCGAACGCTCCTACCTGGCCTTTGTCTGGGGGGCGCCGGACCGGCCTTTAGGCACCATCGACAAGCCGATCGACCGCCATCCTTATTCCCGCGACCGCATGGCGATCCGGGAGGGCGGCCGCGAGGCGATCACGCATTGGCAGGTGCTGGAGCGCTACCCCGGACTGGCCGAAACCACCCGGGCCGGAAAGGCAGCGCCGAAGCCGGTGGCCGGAATGTTGGCCTGCCGGCTGGAAACCGGCCGGACCCATCAAATCCGGGTGCATTTGGCCTCGATCGGCCACCCTTTATTGGGGGACGATGTCTATGGGTCCGGTTTCCGCACCAAAGCCACACTTTTACCCCCAAAGGCCCAAACCGAGCTGGCCGCCCTTGGCAGACAGGCGCTGCACTCCCATATGCTGACGGTGAAACATCCCTCGACCGGGGAATTCTTGACGTTCCGGTCGGAACTACCACCTGAACTCATCCGTTTGCGTCATGCCCTGGCCTCCAGATCGGAGACCGGGGATAAAATGTCGGGAAAAGCGTAACGGTTTGCTCGCACTGCGCAATTTAGCGTCCATCGAGACGGATCACGGTTTCGTCGCGGCGATGTGACGAAGGGTTAACTTCCACCAGTCCGATTCGACCGTGTATGTTGCAGGTGCGAGATAATGGAACTGGCGCCGTCGGCTCGGGGAGCGGCGGCCGCCAAGGTGCCCGCCGCGCGCCGCGGGGGCAATCGAAAATGGAGGGCGCTACCATGGCCCAGACTGCTGCACTGCCCATCCTGTCGGGCGAAACCGGACTCACCCGGTACCTTGAAGAAATCAGGCGGTTCCCGATGCTGGAGCCGCAGGAAGAATTCATGCTGGCCAAAAGCTGGCGTGAGCACGGCGATCGCGAAGCCGCGCACAAACTCGTCACCAGCCATCTTCGTCTCGTCGCCAAGATCGCCATGGGCTATCGCGGCTACGGCCTGCCGATTTCCGAAGTGATCTCGGAAGGCAATGTCGGCCTGATGCAGGCGGTGAAACGCTTCGAGCCCGACAAGGGCTTCCGGCTGGCGACCTACGCGATGTGGTGGATCAAGGCCGCGATCCAGGAATACATCCTGCGCTCGTGGTCGCTGGTGAAGATGGGCACCACCGCCAACCAGAAGAAGCTGTTCTTCAACCTGCGCAAGGCGAAGAGCAAGATTTCCGCGCTGGAAGAAGGCGACATGCGGCCCGACCAGGTGAAGCTGATCGCCAAGCGGCTCGGCGTCACCGAGCAGGACGTGGTCGACATGAACCGCCGCCTCGGCGGCGATGCCTCGCTCAACGCGCCGATCCGCGAGGACGGCGATTCCGGCGAGTGGATGGACTGGCTGGTCGACGACAGCGTCAGCCAGGAGAGCCGGCTGGCCGAGAGCGAGCAATCCGACAACCGCCACAAGGCGCTCGGCGAAGCCTTGAGCGTGCTCAACGACCGCGAACGCCGCATCTTCGAGGCGCGCCGGCTGGCCGACGATCCGATCACGCTCGAAGAGCTCGCCGACGAGTTCGGCGTGTCGCGCGAGCGCGTCCGCCAGATCGAGGTGCGCGCTTTCGAAAAGGTGCAAAAGGCGGTGAAGAACTCGATGACCGCCATGGAGACCCCGCCGGCTACAGCCGCAGCGGCCATGCACTAAGCGTCCAGCACCCTTTAAGCCTACTTGTCATGCCCCGGGAAACCGGGGCATTTCATTTGGGCAAAAGGGAAGAGACGCCGGGAATGCCTCGCTACCGGGTTGCGGTCGATACGGGTGGGACGTTCTCGGACTTCGTCTACCTGAACGAGGACACCGGCGCGGTGTCCATCACCAAGATCCCCTCGACGCCGGACGATCCATCGCGGGCGATCCTGCAAGGCGTCGAAGCGCTGATGGCGGAGCGCGTGCGCCCGGCCGACATCGGCTTTTTCTGTCACGGCACCACGGTCGGCACCAATGCCCTGCTCGAGGGCAAGGGGGTCAGGACCGGGCTCCTGGTCACCGAAGGTTTCAGCGGCATCTATGAAGTCGCCGAGCAGTCGCGACCCTACGGCACCGCAATCTTCGACGTGATGTACGACAAGCCGGAGCCGCTGGTGCCGCCGAGCCTGACCGGCGAAGTGCGCGAGCGCGTCGATGCTCGCGGCAACGTGCTGGTCGCGCTCGACGAAGCGGCGCTGCGCGACACGCTGCGGGGTCTCAAAGCCAAGCGCATCGAGGCGCTCGCGGTCTGCCTGTTGTTCTCGTTCCTGCATCCGCAGCACGAAGCGCGGGTCCGCGACATCGCGCGCGAGGAACTGCCGGGCTGCAATGTCTCGCTGTCGTCGGACATCCTGCCGCAGATTCGCGAGTACTACCGGCTGTCGACGACGGTGATCAACGCCTACCTGCAACCGATCCTGGCGCAGTACATCGCCAATCTCGACCGCCGGCTGTCCGAAGCCGGCGTCGCGACGCCGCAGAAATACATCATGCAGTCGAACGGCGGCACCTCGACCTTTGCCGAGGCCGCCCGCACCGCCGTCACCACCGTGCTGTCCGGCCCGGCCGGCGGGGTCGCCGCCGGCGTCGCCGCGAGCCGCATGACCGGCTTTGCCAACATCATCACCTTCGACATGGGCGGCACCTCGTGCGATGTCGCGCTGATCAAGGACGGCGCACCGATCTTCACCAGCCGCGGCAAGATCGAAGGCCGCGACATCGCGGTGCCGATGATGGACATCAACACCGTGAGCGCCGGCGGCGGCACCATCGCCCGGGCCGACCGCTTCGGCGCGCTCGAAGTCGGGCCGCAGAGCGCCGGCGCGGTGCCGGGGCCGGCCTGCTACAGCCGCGGCGGCGTCGAGCCGACCATCACCGACTGCAATCTCCAGCTCGGCTATCTCAGCGCCGGCAATTTCCTCGGCGGCCGCATGCAGCTCGATCCGGCCAAAGCCACAGCCGCCGTGGCGCGCGTCGCCAAGCCGCTGTCGCTCGGCGTGCCCGAAGCCGCCGAGGGCATCGTCCGTATCATCGAAGTGAAGATGGAAGAGGCGATCAAGGCGATCTCCACCATGCGCGGCCACGACCTGCGCGACTTCATGCTGCTGGCCTTCGGCGGCGCCGGCCCGGTGCATGCCGCGCGCATGGCGCGCGATCTCGGCATGGCCGGCGTGATCGTGCCGCTCTATCCCGGCGTATTCTCCGCGCTCGGCCTGCTGATGTCCGACGTCAAGCACGACTACATCCGCTCGCGGATGACGCCGATCAGCCAGCTTGCCTCCGCCGACGTCGCCGCGGTGTTTGCGCAACTGGAAGCGCAGGCGCGCGCCGATCTGCATCGCGACGGCTTCACCGACAAGAACATCCGCATCGAGCCGACCATCGATCTGCGCTACGCCGGCCAGGGCTACGAGATCGGCCTGCCCTGCCCGGCCGAGCGCGCCGCGGCGCTGCCCGAGCTGCGCAAGGCGTTCGACGCCGAGCACAAGAGCCAGTTCGGCCATAGCGCGCCGGAAGAGCCGGTCGAAGTCGTGTCCTATCGCGTGCGCGGCGTTGGCGTGGTGCAGCCCGTCACCATGCCGCAATTCAAGCCCGCAGGCGGCACGTTGGCCGATGCGCTAATTGAAACCCGCGACGTGCGCTTCGACGGCAAGACCGTCTCGTGTCCGGTGTATCAGCGCGAAAAGCTCGACGCCGGCTTGACCTTGCACGGCCCCGCAGTGCTCGACCAGTTCGATTGCACCACGGTGATCTGTGCAGGCCAGGCCGCGCGGGTCGATGAGTGGAAGAATTTGATCGTGACGGAGAAGAAATAATGCTCCCCCGTCATCCCATTCACCGTCATCCTGAGGTGCTCGGTGCGAAGCGCCGAGCCTCGAAGGACGGCGGCCCGGGCCGTGCATCCTTCGAGGCCCGCCTTCGGCGGGCACCTCAGGATGACGGGTTAAAGGCTTGAGGAACCAATATGCCCATCGACGCCGTCGATCTTGAAGTCATCAAGGCCAGCCTCTCCGGCATCGTGCAGGAGATGCAGAACTCACTGTTCCGCACCGGCTTCTCGACCATCGTGCGGGAGTCGCAGGACGCTTCCTGCGCGATCATGAATGCCAAGGGCGAGGTGGTGGCGCAGCATGTGGTGCTGCCGCTGCATATCGGCGCGTTTCCGGCCTGCTGCGGCGGCGTGCTGAAAGCTTACGGCAGCGACATCGCTGAGGGCGATGCGTTCCTGATCAATCATCCGTACCAGGGCGGCAGCCCGCATGCGCCGGACATGTGCGTGATCGTGCCGGTGTTCGTCGACGGCGCGCTGTTCGGATTTTGCGCCTCGATCGCGCACAAGGGCGACATCGGCGGCCCGGTGCCGGGAAGCTGCTCCGGCCAGGCGCGCGAGATTTTCAACGAAGGCCTGCATCTGCCGGCGATGCGCTACGAGCGCCAGCTCGTGCATAACGACGATCTCGACCGCGTCATCGCCGCCAACAGCCGGACGCCGGAACTGGTGATCGGCGATATCCGTGGCCAGCTCGGCTCCGGCCGGCTCGGCGAGCGGCGGCTGCAGGAACTGATCGCCAAATACGGCAAGGACAAAGTGCTGGCGAGCTATCAGCGGCTGTTCGAGATCGGCGAAGCGCGGGTGCGCTCAGCGATCGCCGAATGGGCCGACGGCCGCTTCGAAGCCGAGCGTTTTGTCGACGACGATGGCGTCAATCTGGAACAGCCGGTGCGCATTCACATCGTCGTCGAGAAGAAAGGCGACGACCTGCATCTCGATTTCTCCGGCTCCGCCGACCAGACCCAGGGGCCGGCCAATATCCGGCCGCCGCTGGTGCAAGCGGCCTGCGCCTTCGTGCTGATCGCGCTGATCGACCCGCAGATGTACGTGTCGAGCGGCATGCTGCGCGCATTCCGCATCACCGCGCGCGACGGCAGCGTGCTCAATCCGCGGTTTCCGGCGCCGGTGAACACCTATAACCCGACCGTGCATGCGCTGGTCGACGCGATGTTCGCCGCGCTGGCGCCGATCGTGCCGTCACGGGTACGCGCCGACGGCGCCGCCAGCCGCTCGATCATCATCGGCGGCCGCAGCACCTCCGCCGGCAAGGGCTACGTGCAATACGAGATCTTCGGCGGCGGCGACGGCGCGCGCGCCTCGAAGGACGGGTTGTCCGGCACCAGCGTCAACCAGAGCAACGCCAAGATCGCGCCGGTCGAGATCATCGAGAGCGAATTTCCGACGCGGCTCACCCGCTTCGAGCTGATCCGCGATTCCGGCGGCGCCGGACAATTCCGTGGCGGGCTCGGCATCCGCCGCGAATACATCAACCTCGCCGACGCGCGATTCTCGATCCGCTCGGCCAAGCACGTCATTCCGCCGAACGGCATGGCCGGCGGCGGCCAAGGCGCCCCCGGCGACATCTGGATCAATCCCGACACCGAGGACGCCAAGCACCTGCCGACGCGCTACGCCGATTATCCGCTGAAGGAAGGTGACGTGTTCCGGCTCGATACGCCCGGCGGCGGCGGCTACGGCGATGCGCACGCGCGCCCGCCGGAGCTGGTGCTGGCCGATGTGCGCGAGGGTTTTGTTTCGGCGGAAGCCGCGGCGCGCGATTATGGAGTGGTGTTGACGGCGGATGGTGGGGCGGTGGATGAAGCGGCGACGGCAAAGAGCCGCGCCGCAAAATCATAACGCCGCTTTACAGCTTCTCGCGCAAATGCGGAAAGCGCTCAGTCAGAAGCGAACCCGGATAATAAGTTGGCGCGAAGGCTGGATCGGCAGAGATTGCTTCATACCAGCGTTCAACGCGCGGCAAGTCGCGCCAATCGCCAGCACGGCCAAGATCGGCCATGCGGACGATTGCCGGCATCAGCATGACGTCGGCCAGGGAAAAATCGGCGCCGAGAAGCCACGGCCCACCGCTTTTGGCGATCTCGGACTCCACGCGCTCGTAAGTCCGCCGCAATCGCATCAATGCTTCATCCATCTCTTTCTGCGGGAATCCTTTACGGCCCATGGCCAGCATGAACTCGCGCCGCAACGGCTTCGACTCAGCGAAAGCCTTGAATTCGTCCTCGCTCATCGCCGCAAACCGCGGCAGAAAAGCGAGATTGAACGTTGGCACGCGCACTGCGGCTGCCGGCATTTCATCCATGAAATGCATGAGCGCCCGCATTCTGGCCCGTAACACCGGATTCTCCGGCGTGAGCTTCACAGGCTCCGGAGCAATCTCGTCGAGATATTCGATAATGACCGAAGAATTGATGATGACTGCGCCGTCATGATCGAGGGTGGGTACAACCCCGTTGGGATTTAATGCGAGATAATCGGGCTTGAGCTGATCGCCGGCGAGCAGATCAAGCTTGACCTCGCTGAACGGAATTTGCTTGGCCTGAAGCACGAAGCGCACGCGCTGGCTGCAGGTCGATTGTGGTGCATTGTAGAGCGTGAACGTCATGACGCGTGCTCACTCATTTGTCGACGAGAATTGCCCTACGGCACGGTGCCGACGGCGGATAGTGGTGCGGCGGATGAAAAGACGACCAGCTCCCACCGTGTCGCACTCCGTGAAAGACACCGAGCTGTCTCAAACCAGCACTAAGCGCATCAGTTCATTGTGGCTGGAAATGCCGAGCCGGGCATAGGCGCGTTTACGGTAGGTCAGCACCGTATTGATGCTGATACCGAGCGCAAGCGCCATCGCCTCGGAACTTCGGCCTTCCATGATGCCAAGACACACTTCGCGCTCCCGGGTGGTAAGCCGCGGCGCCAGGCGTCCCAGGCGGCGTCCGGCGGTCTGCCACCTGTCGGCTTCGTTTGACCGCTCGGCATCATGTTTGGTGAGCAGTGCAAACATCAGGTCGGCATTATCGAGAACCGACGCAATCTCGCCGGCGGAAAATCGCCCGCGCTGGGCGTTGCGGTAAAGATTCAATCGGATGGTCTCGCCGTTGTGCCGTCGGATGATCGAAAGCCGGTCGATCAGATCGATCGAAGAATAACAATCGTTCCGATATCCGTCGTGGTCGATGTCGTCGGAATAAACCCGCACCGCCAAATCGGAGCGAGCAGTTTCGCCGCCACTGCAAATGCGATTGGCCGGGTCATGATGCCAGTAATGCTTCAGATATTTGTCGGCAACGGTCCGGGCGACGGGTTTCGCACCGCGGTTGGATGCAAACACCAGCCGCGCCGGCGCGCGGTTTGAACTGGCAAAAGCCGTCAGGTGCTCGCAGGCCGTTGCCTCGTTCGCGATCTCAAAAAATGACCTGTCGAAATCCGGCGAGCCAACATCGGCGATGAGGTCGCCGATGCCCCGCTTGAATGGATTGGCCGCGGCGCGGGCTGGTGCGAGACTGTAGGTTTCCATTTGCAGTTTCCATGTCCAGTTTCCATGTGCAGCTTCCATGGCTCCGTCCGTGAGCAAGGCTGCCCCCTGCTCGCCCCGTCACAATCTCATGTGACAGCCGGCTTTTTCGTTTATGTCATCTTGGAGAGCGAACCAAGGGGCCAACTGCCGCAGCGCGTTTGCTGTCCTGCGTGCAAGAACCCAAAGATGAACCCGAAGATTCCGTAGGGAGAAGTCAGTGAACCGCAGTTTCCGCACTGTTTTGTTGCTCGCGCTGCTGGCGCCGTTATTCGGCTCGCTATTTGTCCCGTCCCGGGCCGTTGCGCAGCAATACCCGGCAAGACCCATCCGAATCCTGGTGGGGTTCGGGCCGGGTTCGAGCGCCGACGTTGTGGCACGGGTGGTCGGCAAACAGATGGAAGAGAAGCTCGGCCAGCCGGTCATTGTTGAGAACCGGCCGGGCAACGGCAGCATGACCGCCGCTGAAACCGTCTCACGCACGGACAAGGATGGCTACACGCTGTTCATGGCGACGGTCGCGCAGACCATCAATCCTGTCTTCACCCATTTCGAATTCGATCTGAACAAGCAGATGGCTCCCATCGCGCTGCTCGGTGAAGTGCCGAACGTGCTGGCAGCCAATCCCTCGGTGCCGGCCAATAATGTGCGTGAACTCGTGGCTCTTGCAAAAGAGAAGCCGGACTCGCTCACGTTCGGCACATCGGGCGCCGGCACGGCAAGTCACCTTGCAGCGGAGTTGTTCAACCTCAAGGCGGGCACCAAAATTGTGGCTGTTCACTACGCCGGCGGTAGCAACCAGGCCATGATCGATTTGCTCGCCGGCCGCATCACCATGTCGTTCAACGTCGCGGCGACGCTCGCGCCGCAGATCGAGAAAGGCAATCTCAAGGGACTGGCCGTTGCGCAGCCAAAGCGCGCCTCCATCCTGCCCAATGTGCCGACCATGGAAGAGCAAGGCATGCCGGGGTTCGACGCCGGGATCTGGATCGGTCTCCTTGCGCCCGCCGGTACGTCCGCGCCGGTCGTCGACGCCCTGTCGCGCGCTGCCAATGAGGCGCTCAAGAGCGCCGACGTCAGCGCTGCGCTCAAGACCCAGGGCATCGATCCGATCGGTGACACACCCGGCGAATTTCAAAAGTTCATTGCTGCTGACATCGAGAAATGGACCACGGTCGTCCACTCCGCGGGCCTGGACAAATAGAATTTCAACGGTTGGCTTTCCATATTTTCTTTTGAAGCGGCCTGCTTTTGAAGAATGATGACAGAGACGGAGTGACACGTGAGCACGGCGGTAAACACGCTCTCGAGTAAGGTTGCGGCGATTACCGGCGGCAGCAACGGCATCGGCGCGACAACCGCGCGGCGGCTGGCAGCGCAAGGCGCGAAAATCATCGTCGGTTACAAAAACGGCGAGCAGCGCGCGCGCAAACTCGTTTCCGAACTGCCGGGCGACGGCCACATCGCAGCGCGCATTGCGCTTGAGGACGCGGCGAGCGTGCGCAGCTTCGCCGCCGCGGTAGAGGCCGCCTTCGGCCGCACCGACATTGTGGTGAATTCGGCGGGTTTTACCGTACCGATAAAACATTCTGATCTCGACGCCCTCACCGATGAGCTTCTCAACTCGATGCTGATCGCCAATGTGCGCGGTCCCTATTCGGTGATCCGCGCCTTCGCGCCGATGCTGCGGGCGAGCGGCGCCGGTGTTGTCGTCAGTGTCTCGTCGATCTCGGGCTTCACCGGGTCCGGCAGCAGTGTCGCCTACTGCGCCTGCAAAGCCGCGCTCGACACCATGACGCTCTCGCTCGCGCGGGCCTTGGGCCCCGAGATCCGCCTCATGTGCGTTTCGCCCGGCGCGGTCGCAACCGATTTCGTAGCCGGGCGTGACCGCGCCGCGCTGGAGAAAATCGCCGCCGCGACGCCGCTCAAACGCATCGTCGAGCCGGAAGATGTGGCCGATGCCGTATTAGCCTGCATCATGCTCAAGGCGAGTACGGGCGGGCGCATCATTGTCGACGGCGGGCGCTTCCTGGTCTGATCTAAGCCCCCTCCTTTGCGCCGTCACTCCCGCAATGCGCCCTTGAGCGGCCAGCGGCAGAGAAAAATCAGCACGCCAGCGACCGCCGCGACGGCCGCGATCATCAGGAAGAACTGCACCGGCTGCATCCGGCTCCAGAAGCTGCCGAGGTAGCCGGCGAGGAAGCCGCCGACGAAATTGGTCGAGAGCCACACCCCCATCATCATCGACAGGATGCGCGCCGGCGCCACTTTGGTCACCAGCGACAGCCCGACCGGCGACAGATAAAGCTCGCCGACGGTAATGATCGCGATCGAGCCGAGCACCCAGAGCCAGCTCGCCTGCCCGGCACCGGCCTGCCAGGCGGCGAAGGCTTTCACCAGATTGGCGGCGACTACGCCGCAGCAGCCAAGCGACATCTTGGTGATGGTCGAAGGCTCGGCCCGGCGCGCCGCCTGGCGCTTCCAGGCCATCACCACGAACGGCGTGAAGGCGAAGATCATGAACGGGTTGAAGGCGAGGAACCACGTGGTCGGGATGGTGGCGTGCCAGCCGAACAGATCGATGGCGCGGTCGACGTTCTTGTCGATCCACAGGATGGTGGTGTTGCCCATCTGCTCGTAGGTCGCCCAGAACAGCGTATTCGGCACGAACAGCACCAGGAGCGCGGCGATGGCGCGCCATTGTTCGGAGGTCAGCGGTTTTTCCGGATCATCTCCCCCTGCAGGGGTGAGGTCGGCTCGCGTGAGCGAGCCGGAAGGGGCCGAACTCGACAAGGCGACTTCCCCACCCTGCTCGCCATAGCGCGTCGAAGACGCGCGTGAACGCGCTGATGGCTCGCGGCCCTCCCCCTGCAGGGGCGGGCGTTGCGATCTTGCCTTGCGCTTTTCCAGCTCGTCGGGCGGCAGCAGCGGCGAAGCCAGCAGATAGATGATCAGCCCGAGGCACATACCGACGCCGGCGGCGGCGAAGCCGTAATGAAAACCGAGCTTTTCGCCAAGCGTGCCGCAGACCAGCGGCGCCAGGAACGCGCCGACATTGATGCCGACATAGAAGATCGAATAGGCGCGGTCGCGGCGCGGATCGCCCGGCGCATAGAGCCCGCCGACCTGGGTCGAGATGTTCGGCTTGAAACAGCCGTTGCCGAGGATGAGGAACAGCAGCGCCAGCAGGAACAGCTGCTCGACCGCCATCATGAAGTGGCCGATCGCCATCAGGCTGGCGCCGGCGATGACGGTGCGGCGCTGGCCGAGCACGCGGTCGGCCAGCAGGCCGCCGAGGATCGGGGTGAAATAGACCAGCCCGGTATAGAGCCCCCAGATCTGCGACGACAGCGGCTGCACGTCGAGCGGACCGAACACGGATTCCAGCGCGCCCTTCAGGGCCACGAGCCCGTGCACGTCGCCGGCATGGTCCGGCAGCAGCAGATACTTGGTCATGTACAGCACGAGCAGCGAGCGCATCCCGTAATACGAGAAGCGCTCCCACATCTCGGTGGTGAACAGGAACGTCAGCCCGCGCGGATGGCCGAACAAGTCGGTTCCGGGATTCGAAGCGAGACTCGACTGTGCCGTAAGGTCCGTCATCTTGCGCCTTTTTCTTGTCATGCCCCGCCACCGGACCCGCGCTCAGTCGCGCGGTCCGATGACAGGCTCCGGCGGGGCATCCAGTATTCGCGAACAGGACTTGAATATCCTGCAGCGGCCGTGATTACTGCATCATCCGCTTTTGCGGATGATGACAATAAAAGCAACTTCGCGCCATGGAGGAAGCATGCCGTGCGGCGTTCCGTTGGCTGGAGTGTGGTGCCTGATGGCCGCGATGCAGACCTCTACCGTTCCGCTCCACGTCAACACCTTTCCCACTGCGCGTTCGCTGCCGTTCTATGTGGCGGTCGACAAGGGCTTCTTCCTGGCGCGCGGCCTCGATGTCACGCTCGACTTCACCGAAAGCTCGGAACGCCAGCGCGCCGGCCTTGCCGATGGCAGCATCGATATCGTGCACGCGGCGGTCGATAACGCGGTCGCCATGATCGACGTCGCCAGGCAGGACATCGTGATCCTGTCGGGCGGCGACAGCGGCACCAACGAATTCTACGTGCAGAAGGACGTGAAGGATTTCGCCGATATCCGCGGCCGGTCGCTGGCGGTCGACGCGACCAACACGGCCTATGCGCTGCAGGCGAAGAAAATCCTGCTGGCGCATGGCTTGCGCGAAGGTGACGATTACAAGCTCAATCCGGTTGGCAACGGCGTGAAGCGGCTGGCAGCGCTGCAACAGGACAACAGCAATGCCGGCGCGATCCTCAACCTGCCCTACTCGCTGCAGGCGGCGGCTTCCGGAATGCACAGCCTGGGCCGGACCACCGACATGCTCGGGCCTTATCAGGCGGGCGGCGCATTCGCCCGGCGCGACTGGGTGCGCGATCACGGCGTGCTGGTGGTGCAGTATTTGCGGGCGTTCATCCAGGCGCTGCGGTGGTCGCTCGATCCGGGCAACCGCGCCGAGGCGACCGCGATCCTGGTCGACAAGCTGAAGCTGCCGCCCGCGATGGCGGAACAGAGCCTCGCGCTGATGGCCGAGCCGGGCTTCGGGTTCAGCCGCAACGCCGCGTTCGATGTCGCCGGATTCAACAACGTGCTGGCGCTGCGCGCCGAAACCGAAGGCGGCAAGCCGGCCGACCCGGACCACTACATCGATCTTTCCTACTATGATCGTGCGATCAAAAATCTGAACAACTGAGAGCTTCAAAAAAGGAACCATCATGCCCGCCACAACTCCCGCAGAAGCAAAAGGGTTCAAGCTGCTCGGCCACGACGCCTCGGCGGCCTGGGGCGGCGGCTCACTGGTGCAGGTGTACAAGGGTCACGCCTATGTCGGCGCGGTCGGCGGCTCGAGCTACAACGGGCCGGAGGGCTTCACCGTCCACGACGTGCGCGATCCGACCAAGCCGCACAAGGTCGGCGAGTTCCGCGCGCCGCCCGGCATCCATTGCCACAAGCTGCGCATCGTCGGCGACGACCTGCTCTACGTGAATTCGGAGCGGCTGGCGGGCGACAAGGGCAAGAACGCACGCGCCGGCTTTTTCATCTTCGACATTTCGACGCCGTCGGCGCCGAAGCCGATTGGCTTCTACGACATGCCCGGCTCCGGCCCGCACCGCTTCGGCGTCGATCTCAAGCGCGGCCTCGCCTTCATGCCGAACGACGCGCCGGGCTGGACCAAGCGGGTGATCTGGACGCTCGACATCAAGGATCCACTGAAGCCGGAAGTGGTCAGCATCTGGGGCCTGCCGTGGATGAAGACCGATAGCGACGAGATCGGCAACGATCCGATGCCGGCCGAGGAAGCGACCACGCTGCACGGCCCGCCGATGATCCGCGGCAACCGGATGTATTGCGCCTGGTGGGGCGGCGGCATGTCGATCATCGACTGCACGGACCTGCGCGACATGAAGCTGGTCGGCCACATCAAATGGTCGCCGCCATTCCCCGGCTCGACCCATACCTGCTGGCCGCTCGGCGACCGGCCGTATCTGATCTGCACCGACGAAGCGCGCGCCAAGGAGAAATTCTGGGACGCGCAATTCATGTGGGTGATCGACGCCCGCGACGAGACCCATCCGCTGCCGGTCGCGACCTTCATGCCGGACCGCGACAAATATTACGACCGGCCGGGCCGCTTCGGCGCACACAACATCCTGGAGCACCTGCCGGCCGAGGGGCCGTGGAAGGACATCGTGTTCCTGACTTATTTCAACGCCGGCTTGCGCGCGGTGAACGTCAGCGATCCGCTGCATCCGAAGGAAGTCGGCTGCTACGTTCCGGAGCGGCCGGAGGGCACACCAGGCATCCAGTCAAACGACATCGGCTCGGACGACGACGGCCGGCTCTACCTGATCGACCGCTGGGGCCAGGGCATGCACATCCTGGAATATACGGGGTAGCACTCAACTGCCTCCCCCTGGAGGGGGGAGGCAGGTTTGCGAAGCAAACCGGATGGGGGCGAGAGATTTTTCGATGTGAAGAAAAACTTGCCCACCCGCCGCGCTACGCGCGTCGACCCTCCCCCTGCAGGGGAGGATACGAGTTACGCGTGCTTCTCCGACGCGTGCCAGTTCGGCTCGTCCGGCATGTCATGCGGCTTGAAGCCGAACAGCTTTTCGAAACGCTTGGCGTAAGCGCCCCAGACTTGCGGATTGATGATGCGCGGCACCGGCTTGCCGTCGAGCGCATCGAGCAGTTGCTCGGCGGCGATCTGGCCCATCCTGGTGCGCGCTTCGACGGTGACGCCGGCCATGTGCGGCGTCACCATCACGTTGTCGTATTTCATCAGCGGATGGCTGGCCGGCGGCGGCTCCTTCTCCCAGACGTCGAGGCCGGCGCCGGCGATCTTCTTGTCGTGCAGCACCTTGTCGAGCGCGGCCTCGTCGTGGATCGAGCCGCGCGCGGTGGTGATGAAATAGGCGTCGGGCCGCATCAGCGCGAATTCGCGCGCGCCCATCAGCCCGCGTGTCTCCGGCGTCAGCGGGCAATTGATCGAGACAAAGTCGGAGCGCTTGAGCAGTTCGTCGAGCTCGACCTTTTCGGCACCGCGCGCCTTCACTGCGTCGGCTGGAAGATACGGATCGTAAGCCAGCACCTTCATCTTGAACAAAATGCCGGCCAGCTCGGCGACGCGGCGGCCGACATTGCCGAGGCCGACAATACCGATGGTCCGTCCGTAGGCTTCGCGGCCGATGAACTCGTTGCGATTTTTTAGCGTGCCGGCGCGCAGCGCGCGATCGGTGTCATTCACGCGCTTGATCAGGCACAGCATCATGCCGATGACGTGCTCGGCGACCGCCTCGGCATTGCCGCCGGACTGGTTGACCACCAGCACGCCGTTAGCCGTGCAGGCATTGACGTCGACGGTGTCGTAGCCGGCGCCGTTGGTCGACACGATCAGCAGATTGGGCGCGCTGCCCAGCAACTCGGCGCGGGCATGATAGTGACCGGCAAGTTCGTCGCGCGCCGAGCTGATCTGGTAGGCATGCGCGGCGGAGAGAACTTCGAGCGCCGCTGCGTCCGGGCTTTTCTGCTCGAGCATGTCGAGCCGGATATCGCCGCGCTGGCCGAGGATTTCGCCGTAGCCGACCGGCCGGTGCGGCTGAACTCCAAACACACGCTTGTTGTTGACGCCATTACTCATCGACTCCCACCCTCACGTTTCGTCATGGCCGTTTCTTCGTACCCTTCTTGCCACCGGCTTCCGGGAAAATCCACATCGCCACCACAAAGAAGACCGCGACCAGCAGGACGACTGCGCCGAATGACGGCTGGATCGGCGAGCCGCTCCAGTACACCAGCGCAATGGCGACCAGGATGACGACCGCGGATACGCCGGCTTTGACATCGGTCGGCATCGGCGCTTGCCCCCGCCGCCTAGTTGAGGCCGACCGGCAAGGCCGCGGCTTCTTCCGGCCCTTTCGGCCGGGCGCGCAATTTGCCCTTCAGATGCCCCGTCGAATAGCCGTTGAAGAGGTGGCCGAAGAGGCCGCGATCGAGATCGGAGGTGCCGAACGCCCAGTCGGCGATCGGGAATGTCAGGTTCATGTTCGTTTCCATCATCAGCCGCGCATTGTGATGGGCGGTGTGATGCCGCCGCAGCGTATTGACGAACGGGCAATGCTTGACGAAGGCGCTCTCGTCGAGATGGCAGCAGAAGTGCATGAATTCATAGACCAGATACATGCCGGTGGTGACGCACATGAACAGCCAGCCGACATTCGGCGAGAATACCGCGCCAAGGACGAAAGCCGCCGGAATCGACATCAGCGTGAACACCACCAGCGCGTAAGGCGGAAAAACCGTAACGCGCCAGTCCTTGTCGTCGCGAAAGCGCATTTCGTCGTCGCTGAAGAACTGATGATGATTGAGCGTGTGCCGCTCATAGATCGCGCGCAAGCCCTTGATGTTCACCGGCCGGTGCATGACGTATTTGTGCACCGTCCACTCGAAGATATTGGTAAAGACGAAGGTCAGCGGGACGGTGAGCCATTCCAGCCACGTCACATTATGGATGTGCGAGATGTAGATGTAGAACACCGCCGCGCCCATCGCGTAGATCAGCGCGATGTGGAAATAGCCGTTGTACCAGCCGACGATGCGGGAGCGGTATTCGTTGCGGAAGTCGATCTGGCGCTGCGAGATCATCGCGACTCTCCCTGCTACTCGCGCTGCCGGGTGTATTCGCTGGTCGGCGGCGGGCCCCACATGTCGTTCGGCGGCGCGTCCCAGACCTTCGGCACCTGCGGATGATCGCGGTGCCAGGGCCGCGGCTCGAAATAGCCGAGCTTCTCATCGAGCATTTTGTCGAGTTCGGTGAACATCTCGATGATCTGGTCGTCCGGATTGCGGTGATAGGTATAGATGTTATGGCCGGGACCGTGGCGGCCCGGACCCCAGATGATCGGGATCTGCTTGCTGCCGAAGAAATCGCAAGCCGACTGGACCTGCGCCCAATCCTTCAGCTCGAAGGCGACGTGGTGCATTTGGGTGCGCTTGCCGCGCACGAAGTTGATGGTGTGATGGTCCGGGCCGCAGCGCATGAACACGAACCAGTCCTGAATCCAGTCCGAGACGCGGAAGCCGAGCACCTTGCCGTAGAAGTCGGCGAATTGCTTCGGCTCGGAGACGCAGAACGCCAGGTGGCCGAGCTTGATCGGGCCGACGCCGGCGACCGACTTTGGCTTGCTGATCGGCGTTTGCGCGGCGAACAGTTCGCAGACCGTGCCCTTGGGGTCCTCGAACGACAGCATCTGCGCAATGCCGGGGACGGCATCGTTGCGCGCCTGGCAGCTTACACCTTCCGCCTCGACGCCCTTGCGGATGTCGGAGAATTCGGTGTCGCGCGCCACCTGGAAGGCGAGCCGCGCGCAGCGGGCCTGCGACCCCTGCTCCAGCGTGACGACAAGATCACCATGCTTGGTGGCGAGATAGGCGCGGCCGTTGTGCCGTTCCGCCAGCGACAAACCGGCGATCTCGGTGAAATAGGCGATCTGGCGCTCGATATCGGGCGTCTCGAAGGTGACGTGGCTGAACCGTCGGGCATTGATCATGGCGCTATTCCCAATCCTGCACTCGCCGCAAAACGTACAGCCCGCGGCGCACGGAATCAAAGCTACTTTTGCTCGATACGGCGCACTGCGGCCTCGATCTCGTCGCCGGTCAGCCGCCAGTCATTGTCGAGATTGGCGACGACCTCTTGCATGAACGGTTCGGACAGCCGGATCGCCCTGTCGTTGTCGCCGAGGCAATCCACCAGGATCGCCAGCGCCAGTTGCTGCGGGCTTTCGCCTTCATAGGTCCATTCGAAACCGAACCCGGTGAAGCGCTTGACCTCGTAGTGTTCGGGCAGCGGCGTACCGTCCACCGTGACAACCAGACCGTCGATGGTGCGTCTGCCTTCGTAAATCTTCATGACACGCCTTATCCGCGTGGCACGGTCAGCGCGGCGAGCCCGGCGATATCGCCGCTATCGTCGAGCCGCCAGATCGCGTCGATCAGCGGCGCGACATCGTGGCCCGGATTCCAGCCGGCCGCGGCGTCGCGCAGCTTGTCTTCGAGATCCCTGTCGCTCATCGGGTTGCCGTCGCTGCCGCGCGCCGCATGCTGCACGAGATAATGGATTTCGCCGCTCGCGGACGTGATCTCAACCTTCGCCGCGATGGTCGAAATTTGTTCGTCGCGCAAAACTTTGACGTTTTCGCGCAAGACCTGCACCGCCGGCTCGCTAACGCAATCGTCGGTGAACTGCTTGAGCCCTGCCTTGCCGGTGACCAGCGCTGCGGCGATGGCATGTTGCATACTGACCTGCGACTCGCGGCCACGCGTGATGTTCGGCCGGTCGGCGCGGACAGCCATCAGCGGGTTACCGGTGACCACGACTTTTTCGACTGCCTCGTTTGGATGATCGCGCCGCCAGTCCAGGACGCAATCGAGCGCCGGATGCAGCACAAAACCGCACGGATACGGCTTGTACGAGGTCGGCATGATTTCCCAATGCGCGCCAAGCCCGTCGGTCAACACAGCGAGGTTCGGCGTCTCGGCAAGCGCATGGTAATAACCCTGCTTGCCGTTGAGCGGCTCGGCTGGGCCTTCGAAATTATCTTTCGCCAGCAGTGCAGCCAAAAGACCGTTGCGCGCCGCATTGCCGACGCCGACGCTCTTGGCCGGCGTGCCGAGACATTCGCACAGGCCGGCGGCTTCCGTCGCCGCGATGCCGAGCGCCGACACCATCTGCGCCGGATCGAGCGCTAATAGCTTGCCGCTGCCGGCCGCGGCGCCGAACACGCCGCAGGTCGCCGTGATGTGCCAGCCGCGATTGTAGTGGCTCGGCGATATCGCCAGGCCGACCCGGCATTCGACCTCCTGGCCGAGCACGAAAGCCAGCAGCAGGTCGCGGCCGGTCACGCGCTGCAATTCACCGAACGCAAGCAGCGGCGGCGCCAGCGGCGCGGTCGGGTGGATCGCCGTCGGCACGTGGGTGTCGCAGAAGTCGAGAACATTGGAGCCCGCGGCGTTGATGAAGGCGGCGTTGAGCGCATCGATCCGCTCGCGCCGGCCGACAATCGTCGCCTGCTTGCCGCCGGAGAACATCGCCAGCGTCCGCAGCGCCGTTTCGATCGTCTCGTTGCGGCAGCCGGTCAGCGCCACCGCAAAGAAATTCATCAGCGAGCGCTTGGCTTGATGCGCCGCCTCCGCCGGCAGATCCTGCCAGCGGGTTTCGGCGACGAATTTTGCCAGCGTTGCGGTTACGGCGATCTCGTCCGGCACCGTGCCCTCACCTTGGCTCGTTGGTTACGACAGCTTCGGCAGCAGTTCGGCGAAGATATCGGGCTTATAGCCGGCCGCGGTGAACAGATGCGTCCGCGACTCGTCAATCATCGCCTTGAGCTTGGCCATGTCGAGGCCGACGACCTTGCCGCGATACTTGCGCACCCGGCCGCCGACGATGACGGTGTCGATGTTGCCGCGATCCGCCGCCTGCACCACGACGCCGAGCGCGTTGTTCGGCGGATAGATGTTGGTGTCGTCGGTGCGGATCACCACTATGTCGGCCTGCTTGCCCGGCGTCAGCGAACCGACCTTGTCGTCGAGGCCGGCACAATGCGCGCCGCCGAGCGTTGCGCAATGGAGCACGTCGCGGATCATCAGCGGCTTCGGCGGATTCTGGTCGCCCAGGAACGCGCGGTTCTTGGCGATCGCGCGTTGCAGATAAAACGCGACCCGCATCTCCATGAACATGTCGCCGCTGTAGGAGGTTTCATTGTCGACGCTGAAGCCCGGCTTGATGCCGTGATCCCAGGCGTGCTGCAGGGCGCACACGCCTTCGCCCAGCGCATATTGCGCATCCGAGCGCGGACAGACGTCCACGTTGGCGCCACTGTCGACGATGATCTGCCAGGTGCGTTCCGGCAGCGCGCCGCAATGGTTGAAGGTGTTGTCGGAACGCACCAGCTTGTCGGCCGCCAGCGGATCGAGTTGCTCGGCCTGCGCCGAACCCTGGAATTCCGTGGTGATGCGAAGCCCGAGCCGGCGCGCCACTTCCCAGTTTTCCCGGATCGGGCCGGAAAACATCCGCAACGTCACCAGCTGGTCGGTCGAGGAAAAATATTTCTTCTGCAACCGCTCGAGGTCCGCCGGCCACTGATGCGCCCAGTCGCCGGCGCCGGGCGGACCGGACGCATGAACGGCGCGCACGCCGCTGTCCATCAAGGCTTCCACCGCAGCGTCGGAATGGGCGGCGCTGCGGGAATTGTGCGAATTGTCGATGACGCAGGTGATGCCGTAATCGATGCAGCCGACGCCGGTCAGGTAGTTGCCGACATAGTGGTCCTGCGGCCGGTAGAATTTGGCGAACGACGTATGCGTCGCGTTCATGTAATCCGCCAGCGTCGGCGAATTCGGGTTGATGCTGCGGAGCTGCGCCTCCCAGGAGTGCCGGTGGCAATCGACCAGTCCGGGAATGACGATGGCGTTCGACGCATCGATCACCTGCGCCCCCGAGGCGGTGAGCTCCGGCGCGATCGCCGAAATCTTGCTGCCTTCGATCAGCACGTCGCCTTTCGCCAGGTCGCCGACCTTGGCGTCCATGCTGATGATGGTGCCGCCTTTCAGGAGGATGCGGTGCTTGGCATCGACCGGCGGCTGCTGGTCGAACCGGCGCACGTCCTGCGCATCGGCCTCACCCGTGAAGCCTCCGGCAGCGGCGGCACCCGCCGCGATGGTGGCGCCGGCCTTCAACGCGTCCCGGCGTGACATGCGTTTGTCGCTTTTCATCGGCAGTCCTCCCGTGTCGGTTTGTTTCAAACCAGTTTGTTTCGTGTCATTTTGTTATAGTGAGCATGCCGGAAATCCGGCGGTTCGACTACAATGTTGCCGGGATTGCCGTACCGTGCGGTGCGCATGGACGGGACGTGAGGAAACCTCGATGGAGGGACGCTTGAACAAATTCGGTATCGGCCAGCCCGTGCCAAGGGTCGAGGACCCCCGCTTCATCACCGGCCGCGGCCGCTTCGTCGATGATATCGATCTGCCGCATCTGGCCCATGGCGCGGTGGTGATGTCGCCACACGCCCACGCCCGCATCAAGAGCATCGACACGACCAAAGCCAAAGCTGCCGAGGGTGTGCTCGCAGTGCTCACCGGCGCCGACGTCAAAGCCGACAAGCTTGGTGGGCTCGCGCCCCCGATGCCGGAAGATATGGGTGGGCCGAAGGGCTACCGTTCGCTGATGGATATTCTCGCCATCGAAAAAGTGCGCTCGGTCGGCGAGCGCGTTGCCTTCGTCGTCGCCGAAACGCTGTTGCAGGCAAAGAACGCCGCCGAGCTGATCGAAATCGATTACGAGCCCCTCCCCGCTGTGATCGGCGTCGAAGATGCGGTCAAGCAAGGCGCGCCGGCGATCTGGGAGCAGGCGCCGAACAACATCGCCTTCACCTTGATGATGGGCAACAAGGACGGCACCGACGCGGCATTTGCCTCGGCCAAACATGTCGTCACACTGCGGCTCAACAATTCGCGCATCACCGCAAACTCGATCGAGCCGCGCGCCGCGATCGGCCAGTATCATCCCGACGCCGACAATTACACGCTGCATTCGACCTCGCAGAATCCGCATGGCACCCGCTCCGCGGTCGCCGGCAACGTGCTGCGGATTCCGGAGACCAAGCTGCGCGTGATATCGCCCGATGTCGGCGGCGGCTTCGGCATGAAACACGGCGGCTATCCGGAAGATGCGCTGGTGGTGTGGGCATCGCGCCGCGTCGGCGGCCGTCCGGTGAAATGGGTTGGCACGCGCTCGGAGGCGCTGCTCGGCGACTCGCAAGGCCGCGACCAGGTCGTCACCGGAGAACTCGCGCTCGACGACAAAGGCAAAGTGCTCGGCCTGCGCGTCAACGCGCTGCACGCCATGGGCTCGCACGTCTTCGCCGCGTCGATGGTAGTGCCGCTGTTCGCCATGCGGCTCGCGCCCGGCGTCTATCAGATCCCGGCGGTGCATTGCGTCGGCAAGGCGGTGTTCACCAACACCATCCCGATGGCGCCCTATCGCGGCGCCGGACGGCCGGAAGCCACCTACCTGATCGAGCAACTGCTCGATCGCGCCGCCAAGGTGATCGGCATCGATCCGGTCGAGATCCGGCGGCGCAATTTCATTCCGGCGGCCGCCATGCCGCACAAGCTGCAAACCGGCATCACCTATGACTCGGGTGACTTCGTTCATGTCATGGACGAATGCCTGAAGGTCGCCGACTGGGACGGCTTCAAGAAACGCGCCGCCAACTCGAAGAAGCACGGCAAGCTGCGCGGCCGCGGCATCGGCTATTTCCTCGAGGAAGCCGCGGTGTTCAACGATCGCATGGTGCTGCGTTTCGATCCGAGCGGCATGCTCACCATCCTTGCCGGCACCCACTCCCACGGCCAGGGCCACGCCACCGTCTACGCGCAGATGGTGACCGAATGGCTCGGCGTGCCGTTCGAGAACATCCGCTTCGTGCAGGGCGACACCGACGCGGTGCCGATCGGGCGCGGCAGCTATGGCTCGCGCAGCATGCACGTCGGCGGCAATGCGCTGAAGAAAGCCGCCGACGGCATCATCGACAAAGCCAAGCCGATGGCGGCGATGATGATGGAAGCCGCCGCGGGTGACATCGAGTTCAAGGACGGCGCGTTCCGCATCGTTGGCACCGACCGTTCCATGAAGCTGACCGACGTCGCGCGCGGCTTCTACCGCCCGGCGCATCTGCCGGCGCAATTCGACGTCGGCCTCGAAGCCTCCGGCACCTTCGCCGCCGAGCCGCCGAATTACCCGAACGGCTGCCACGTCTGCGAGGTCGAGGTCGATCCGGAGACCGGCCATGTCACGCTCGACCGCTATGCCGCAGTCGATGACGTCGGCAAGATCATGAACCACCTGCTTTGCGAAGGGCAGATCCACGGCGGCGTCGCGCAAGGCGTCGGCCAGGCGCTGATGGAAGCGATCGTGTTCGACGGCGCCGGCCAGCTCATCACCGGCAGCTTTCAGGACTATGCCATGCCGCGCGCGGACGACTTTCCCGATCTGGTCTCGGAACTGACCGAGGTGCCGGCCAAGACCAATCCGCTCGGCGTCAAAGGCGCCGGCGAAGCCGGCGCCACCGGCGCACCACCCGCGGTGATCGGCGCCATCCTCGATGCGCTCAAACCGCTCGGCATCGAGCACATCGACATGCCGGCAACGGCGAGCCGGGTGTGGGCGGCGATCCAGGCGAGCCAAGCCAAAGCGGCCGCAGAGTGACAGGCGCGCAAAGTCGACGCATGAGCGAGCCTCCGAACCAGTTTGGCGACGGCGCCGCCTATGAGCGGATGATGGGCCGCTGGAGCCATCTGGTCGGCGAAAAGTTTCTCGACTGGCTCGATCCGCCAAAAGGCCTGCGCTGGATCGACGTCGGCTGCGGCAACGGCGCTTTCACCGAAGTGCTGATCGGCCACTGTGCGCCGACGGCAGTCACCGGCATCGACCCGTCGGATGCGCAGATCGCCTACGCCCGCGAACGGCAAAGCGTGAAAATGGCGCGGTTTCGCGTCGCCCACGCACAGGACCTGCCGTTCGAGGACGACAGCTTCGACGCCGCGGGGATGGCGCTGGTGATCAGCTTTGTCACCGATCCGCAGAAAGCCGCCAACGAGATGGCGCGCGTCACCAAGCCCGGCGGACCGGTCGCCACTTACATGTGGGACATTCCGGGCGGCGGGCTTCCGGTCAATCCGATTTATATGGGCTTGATCGCGATCGGGGCCGGCGATCTGCGTCCCGTCATGGCGCGGCAGTCAAATCGCGATGCCATGGAGCATTACTGGACGCAGGCCGGCATGAACGACATCGCAACCGACGTCGTTCGCATCACGGTCGCCTACGACGATTTCGATGATTTCTGGAAATCCTGCAATGTGCCGATCGGCCCGTCGGGCAACGCTGTCGCCAATCTCACACCGGCCAAGCGCGACGAACTGCGCGAGCACTTGCGCGGCAAACTGAAGCCCGCGCCCGACGGCCGCATCGTTTACGAGGCGTTTTGCAATGCTGTGAAGGGCACCGCGCCAGAGTGAACGAAAACTCCGGCGCGCTTTACCGGATACACTACTCGGAGCACGCACCGGACCGCGAGCACAACTTCCGGGTGATGAAGGCGGCCCGCTCTCTAAAGGCCGCGCAGCGCAACCTGCCAAAGTTTGTCGGGGTCGCGCTCGCCCCTCGTCGCCGCGGCAAGAATCCTATCGACCATCGCGTCACAAGCCGCGCTGGTTCGGCAGCCGCAAAGGCTCGCGCAAGCACGATCGTAGACATCCCCGAGAACTGTCAGGGTGTCAGGATCGAACGTGGAGTCGGGACGGATGAATTTAAGAACACTGGACATGGTCGGGGGTTATAAAATTCCAGTATCGACTATAATTCAAGCCGTCGCCCGGACCGAATTTGTTCCGGGGATGGGCTGGGCCCCAGGGCATGCGCACGGCACATGCTTGGTAGTAGCAAAAAAAGCCCCGGCGCGATTGGCCGGGGCAAGCTGGGGTACACGGGGTAAGGGACCCGATGGCACGGGTCCGAAATTATTCAACGCAATGAACGTGAACGTGAAGCGACAGGATTGCGGTTATCCCCACGACGCGGACTGACGCGGAAATATTTGAGAACGAACGCGCCCTCTCTCGCCGGCAGCGGACCACCGCAGGTTTTGCAGACAACGGTGTCCTGCTCGGTCGTTTCCGGCCCGGATTCTGCGCGAACGACGCGATACCTGGTGTGACAGGCTGGACAATAGACCGGTGACGGCGGAAGGTCCGACATGCGCCGGGACTATGCCGAGGCAATGTGACAGGACAAAGTTACGAGCCGACCGGCGGATGCAGCGGGCGCTCACGATGGCTTCTCAGCCACGCCTCGGTTTCGGCCAGCGCGTAGAGGCCAAGGTCGCGGATGACGCGCTCACGCCGCCGGTTCGCCTCCGCCACGTCGATGGCTTTGGCGTTCCTGTCGCGGTCGATCTCGTCCAGCACCCGGCGCGCGCGGGCGTAGATGATGGACGCTTCGGCCGCACCTTGCGCTTCCGCCTCGACGTCGATCTTCTCGGAAAAATATTTGATGGCGCCGGCGCCGGCGAGCGTAAGCAGCACACCCAGGCCGAGGATGGTGTGAAGCATGCCGGTGCCTGCATGCAGGATATAGCCGGCTTCGACGATAGCGGCTGCGAGCAGGATGCCGGGAAACACCGAGTACAGCACACGGCGAAAGGTGACGCCTTCGGCCGAGCCTTCGAAGTGTTCACGCCCGATAACCAGCGCCGCCACGAGCGAGGTCGCCAACAGGACACCCGGCACCAGCCAGGCCAGGATTCTGGCGGACGGAATATCCACCGCAGCCGCCAGGAACCGAAACTGGAATGCCTCGTGCCAGGCATGGAACGTGAGCCAGATGGCCATGCCGAACGCAGTGCCAAAGCAGACCCAGACCAGGGACTCATACCACTCGTAGCTTTTTTTGCGTTCGTGGGCCGTCTTGCTCTGGTAGCCAAGTTGGCCGGAAAGGTGCGGCTCGCCGGTGCCGATCCAGTACTCGACGCCATCCGGCAAGCTTTCGCTTAAATTCACGGCAGGCAGAGCCGCGTGCTGCAGACACAGCGACTCCAGCAAACACGCCAGGCCCTGGCGGATGAGCTGAAATTCGCGGGCGTCGTAGCGCAGGATATGCTGATCGACCCAGTCCTTGCGCGCGATCAATCCAAATTGCCACCACGCGATCTGCACGCGAAGCGCTTCGGCAACCATGCGGTAGTCTTCCGTTACCGACGCCCAGGCATGCAGCCGCGCGGTTCGCAGCAGCCAAATGATGAGTCCGACCGTGACGACGTAAGCCAGCGGCAACAGCGCGACGAGATAGACCAACTCGCGGGCGGAGTTGTTGAACTCAAGTCCGCCCTCAAGGCAAACGATCGAAATCCAGGCGAATACGGCGAGCCACCACGCAGCACTCCGGACTTTGTGCTTGTGCGCGACCTGCAAATCCGAGAGCGTGCCGCGGATACGCTCGGCCACCGCAACCGGCGACCACATCCGCGGCTCGGCCACGTTGTTCTGGATGGTGTCGTCCCATGATGGCGGTTTGCGGCTTTTCGCGTCGGTGGCCCGCCGGTTGAAGACTTCAATCGCCCGGGCGACGCGGCCACTGCCGCTGGCGAGCGTGTTGCGCTGGAACGTGCGGCCGTCGCGAATGAGAACATCGCTGTGCACGGCATTGGTACGGCCTCTTGAAAGGTTCTTCGCCAGCGACGCAACTTGGGCGATGGCGTGAGGCGCATGGCGCCGCGGAACGGCATCGGCAGGACCCGGCCACGGCGCTTCGGTTTCCTCGCGGCGGCGCAAGACGCGCAACTCGACGCCGTCGGCCGCGCCCGGCGCGGCGCCGATCGGGACCAGCCAGACGTCGCCCGACGTCGTCTTGGCTAGCGGCGGCGGCACCACGAACTCATCGCTGGTTTTCGCAATGGCAACCGAATTGCCCGGCGGCCAATCCGCACGCCAGCCGTTCAGCCGGTGCGCCACAGCCTGCGCCGTGCCGCCGAGCCGGTCCGGCACCTCATCCTGCGGCATGACCGCAATGAAAACGGTCGAGCGCTCCGCCAGAACGAAGGCAAGCTGCTCGTAGTGCGCGGTGCGCACCGGATTCAATTGATCGGGACTACGGCGCAGTTCTTCGGCGGTGTATGCCGCTTGCGAACCGTCCGGCATCGCGCCGGGCTTCGACAGTGTTTGCAGCGGGATCACCCGGACCAGACGCCGCTGCGCGTCGTCGAGGGTGTGATACCACCACGGTTGCCCCTGGCCGGACGGAAAATCGTCGACGAAGACCTGCTCCGGCATCGGCAAAAGCCCGACGACGGACCAGTTTGCATAGCGCCGCTCCGTACTCGTTCCGATCACCAGCCTTGCGGCGATTTCATCGACGCCGTCCGCCATGCCGCAGAGCAGAAGCTTGGGGCTTTGCGGCGTCAGCGTCTGAAGGTGATCGAACGCCGCCTGAAGTTTCCGGCGAACCAGATCTTCCGGGACGCCAAGCTTCGCCAGCCGGTCTTTTCGTTTGCCGACAACGCCGACCAGAATCGGAATCGACACCCGTTTTGCCGCGTCCCCGCTCTCTTCACCGCTGATCAGACCGTCAGACATTCGCGAAGGCCGGATCCGGCAGACCGCTCAAAGACGCCGCACGCATCATTGCACCTTCAATCCCATCAGATTGGCAATGAGGTTACGCTGAATCTGCGACGTACCGGCGGCGATGGTGGAGGCGCGCGCGTCGCGATAATGCCGCGCCATGTCGAACTCCTCGGTGTAACCCATGCCGCCGAATATCTGCATCGCCTGGTTGGCGACCTTCACATAGGTTTCGGACGTGAACAGCTTCGCCATGGTGATTTCGCGCAGCGCATCCTGGCCGGACGACACCATCCACGCCGCGCGCCACATCAAAGTGCGCGCCGCCTCGACTTCGGTCTGCATGTCGGCAAGCATGTGAGCGATGGCCTGATTGGCGCCGATCGGGCGGCCGAACTGCTTGCGGTCCTTGGCGTATTGCAGGGCGAGATCGATGACGCCTTGGGCCGCGCCGACATTGCCCGCCGACGAGGTCGCGCGCTCGACCTGAAGACCCGACATCACGCAGTCCCAGCCCTTGTTCTCGCCGCCGATCAGACGGTCAGGCGGCACCCGGACGCTGTCGAAGGTCAGTTCGTATGTGCCGGTCGCGCGGCGGCCGAGCATGTCGAGCTTGCGCAATGTCAGGCCGGGCGCGTCGTTATCGACCAGAAACAGCGACATGCCCTGGCGGTAATGCGCCTTGGTGTCGGTCTTCACGTAGAGGCAGATGACATTGTTTTTTGCGCCCGCGGTGGAAGCCCAGATTTTGGTGCCGTCGATCACCCATTCGTTGCCGTCTTTGACCGCGGTGGTGCGCATCGCACCGATATCCGAGCCGGCGTCGGGCTCCGACATCGAGATCGAAAACTTGATTTCGCCGGCGAGGAATTTCGGCAGCCAGTAACGCTTCTGCTCTTCGGACGCCTTGCGCAGCACGTTCAAGCCGCAAAAAATGCCGCCGGTATAGGCCATCACCAGATCGGCCGAGACTCGCGCGATCTCCTCGGCGACAATGACCATGTCCATCAGGCTACCACCCGAGCCGCCGTAGTCCTCCGGAAACGGCAGGCCGAGCAGGCCGGTCTCGGCCCAGGCTTGGAACAGCTCTTCGGGATAGGTACGCTCCCGGTCATGCTTGCGGACATAGTCCGGCGTCGCGTGCTTTTGCAAAAGCTTGCGCACGCTGTCGCGCAGCATTTGCTGCTCTTCGGTGAAGCCGAATTCCATATCCCTTATTCCCGTGCCATCTTGCCGGTCAGCAAAGTACAATCCCGCAGGCAACGCAACTCACCGCCACACGCGTCAGTGACGCAAGGCTTTCCAGGAGTTTTCGATGACCGAACCCGGCGCCATGTTCTCCGACGGCAAAACCTACGAACGGATGATGGGCCGCTGGAGCAAGCGCGTCGGCGCGATCTTCCTCGACTGGCTCAACCCGCCGAAAAATCTGAAATGGGTCGAGGTCGGCTGCGGCAATGGCGCCTTCACCGAAGAATTGATTGCGCGTTGCGCGCCGCTGGAAGTCACGGCCATCGATCCATCGGAGGGCCAGCTCAGCTTCGCGCGGACCCGGCCGGCGGCGAAGCTCGCGCAGTTTCGCCTGGCCGACGCGCAAGCGCTGCCCTTCCCCGACCGCAGTTTCGATGCCGCAGCGATGGCGCTGGTCATCACCTTCATTCCAGATCCAGCCAGGGCGGTCGCGGAAATGGCGCGCGTGGTGCGGCCGGGCGGCGTCATCGCAACCTACATGTGGGACACTCTGGCCGGCGGCGTTCCGCTCGCGCCAATCGAACGAACCCTCAAAGCCATGGGCAAGGACTACGCGCGCCCCAGCAGCACCGCTTCAAAGCGCGACGTCATGCAGGCACTGTGGCGCGACGCCGGATTGCAATCGGTGGAAACCCGCGAGATCCGCATTATCGTCGATTTTGCCAGCTTCGATGACTTCTGCGAGTCGAGCGTCGTTCCAATCGGCCCGGCGGGACGGGTTCTCAAATCATTGTCACCGGCTGAAATGCAAACATTCAAAGCCCGATTGCACGAGCAGTTGCCGATCGCCGCCGATGGACGGATTGCATACGAAGCTTTTGCCAACGCGGTCAGGGGCATAGTGCCCGGCTAGCGGTCACGCAGACGCTCGTCACAAAAGCCTGCTATCGTCGGCGGAGCCGACATAGCCGACGATGGGGCCAATGGCAGGTTCGGCACAGGTACCAGGCAATTCACATCGGACCTGCGGCGGCGTGCTGTCGCGGCTCGCCTATCGTCGCGCGCATGCAAGCGGCATCGACGCCGATGCGCTGCTGCGCAAGGCCGGGCTGAGCAAGGACGTGATCGCGGACCGCAACGCCCGGATCGGCGTCACCAATCAGATCAAATTCGTCGAGCTCGCCGCCGGCGCGGTCGGCGACGAACTGTTCGGCTTTCATCTCGCCGAAGACCTCGACTTCCGCGAGATCGGCCTGCTTTATTACGTCGCCGCCTCAGCCGATACGCTCGGCGACGCGATGCGCCGCGCCGAGCGTTACATCAAGCTTCAGAATGAAGGCGTGCGCTTCAAGGTCACGTCCGGAAAATCGGTGCGCATCCGGCTGCAATATGCCGGCATCCCGCGCCACTCCGACGTGCATCAGATCGGCTCGTTCATCACCATGCTGATCCGCATCTGCCGTCAGTTGACCGGCCGCGCGCTCACGCCGACGCATGTGCGGATCATGCACAAGATCGCCGGCGACAAATCCAGGCTCGAGCGCTATCTCGACGCCACCATCGAGGATGGCGCCGACGTCGACGAGATCGAATTTCCCGCTTCCAGCTGGGCCTTGCCGCTGATTTCGGCGGATCCGTACCTGCATCGCCTCTGCGTGGAGAATTGCGAGGAAGCGCTGGCGCGCCGGCAACCCAGCGCCAGCCCGCTGAAGGTGAGAGTCGAAAACGCGATTGCCGCGCTGCTGCCGCACGGCCAGGCGCGATCCGACGTCGTGGCGGCAAAACTCGGCATGAGCCCGCGAACGCTGGCGCGGCGGCTGTCGGAAGAGAACTCCTCGTTCGCAGCGATCCTCGACGAGATGCGTTCGGCGCTGGCACACCGCTATCTCGCCGACCGGTCGCTGCCGATCTCACGGATCGCCTGGCTGGTCGGCTATACCGAGATCGGCACCTTCACCCGGGCTTTTCAGCGCTGGACCGGAATGTCGCCGAGCATCGCCCGGCAGGCATTGGCGATGCATTAGCGCAGTCGCCGAACCCGATTTTGGCATCAAACCACAAATTTTTGGCGGCAAAGAACAAGCGCGAGTTCCAATCGCTGCCTATCTAACGCATCCATTCTTGAAAAGCCGCGATTCTGATGATCAAGACCATTACCGATGATTTGCGCGCCGTCGCCGAGCGCTGCACCAGACTGGCCCGCGATTGCCGGCGCTATGAACTGTCGCGTGCGTTGCAGGAGCTTGGCATCGAGCTGACGACCAAAGCCTCCGAACTGGAGCGCAAGTTCGGCGAATAAATCCGCCGCTTGCGCTCGGTCCATCTCAAGTCAGCGCATCTTGTCCGGCATGATCGACTGACGTCCGAGCTGCGGCCACGCCGCCGGCGCGCCGGCGGCCTTTGCGGCTTCGGCCGCGGGCAGCTTGGTGTCCCAGCGCATGCCGACGAAGCGCTGGCCGTTGACGCCGTCGGAAGCGCTCGAACACAGCCACAACAGCGGCGGCACCATCACATCCGGCGTAATCAGCACCGAGCGGTCGGGCGCCATCCGCAGCGGCACCAGCCGCGTATCGACCGCGCCGCCGGGCACCAGAACATTTGCGGTGACGCCGGTGGCTTCGAGATCCATCGCCAGCGCGCTGATCATGGCTTCGTTGGCGGCTTTCGAGCCGCCATAAGGCTGCATCAGGTTCCGCCACATCGTATCCATGCTGGTGGTGACGTTGATGATACGGCCCCACCGTTGCGCCAGCATCGGCGGTAGTACCGCGCGCGTCATCAGGAACGCGGCGACGACATTGACGTCGATGACCCGGCGGAATTCTTCCGGCGTCGTCTCCCACAATTTTCCGGTGATCTGCTCGCCGCCACGGATCAGCCCGGTGCTGATACCGGCATTATTGACCAGCACGTCGACGCGGCCGAAGCGATCCGCGGTGGCGCGCACGATTTTCGGCGCGGCGGTATCGTGCGTGACGTCGCCGGCAATATCGAGGATGCGGTCGCCGGCGCCGCGATCTTCGGCAAGGCCGCGCAGCTCTTCAAGCGAAGGCGCGTCGATTTCGACCGCGGAGACTTTGGCGCCGGCATCGAGCAGTCCAAGCGTCATGGCGCGGCCGAGACCGCGCCCGGCGCCGGTGACAATCACGACTTTGCCGTCAAGGATTCCAGCCATCGCATTACCTCACTGCACGGTGATGTGCCGCTCGCGGATAACGGCACCGAGTTGCTCTGAAGTCTTCGTCCACAATTTGGCGAACTCCTCCGGCGTACCGCCGCCGGCAAGCCAACCGTCTTCGGCAAAGCGTCTGCTGATCTCCGGACTGCGCACCACGGCGGTGACGTCGGTTGCGATCTTCTCGATCACCGGGCGAGGCGTCGCCGCCGGCACGAACAGCGCGAACCAGCTGTTGACGTCGAAACTCGGATAGCCGGCCTCGGCGAATGTCGGCACGTCCGGGACGCTCGGGTTGCGTTTGGTGCCGGTCACCGCCAGCGCCCGCAACTGGCCTGACGTGACGAATGGCTTTGACGAGCCCATTTCACCCATCGCCATCGGAATATGTCCGCCGATCAGATCCGCCATCGCCGGCGCCACGCCACGATAGGCGACGTGCTGGAATTGCGTCCCGTACAGCAGATTGAACATCTCGCCGACCAGATGCATTTGCGAACCGACGCCGGGACTGCCGAACGGCACCGGCCTGGTTTTGGCCTCGGCCACCAGTTCCTTCATGGTGTGAAACGGTGACGACGGCGCGACAAGACAGATCAGCGGCAACTCCGACATCAACGTGATGCCGGCGAAGTCCTTCATCGGATCGAACGCCAGGTTCGGATTGAGCAGTTTCGCGATGGCGTGACTGCCGGCGACCCCGACCATGATGGTGTAGCCGTCGGCGGGCTGTTGCAGCACATATTCGCCGGCAATCGCGCCGATTGCGCCCGGCTTGTTCTCGACGACGACCGGCTGGCCCCACATCTCGCTGAGCTTCGGCGTGACCAGCCGGGCAATGATGTCGACGCCGCCGCCGGGCGTGAACGGCACGATGAAACGCACCGGACGGTCGGGAAAATCGGCCGCCTGCGCCGCCAAGCTGGCGCCAAGCGAGAGAACAACGGCAACGGCCAGCCGCTTCACGGTCATGAATTACCGCCAGGCGTCGATGGAAACGGTCTTGCGATACTTCGCGCCCATGATGCGCCAGTAGCCGTTGGCTTCGCCGCCGACGACAACGACATTGATCTCGCTCTCCGGAAAAATACGGATCGGCTCATCGGGCTTTGCCTTGAGCCAGGTCGCCATCGGCTCCTGGCCGAACGTCGCCCACGGATAGACGTAGTTCTGCACGAGCTGCAAATCCCAGTAGCGCCCGGCCGGCATTTCCGCGGTTTCGTGGATGAAGCGGATGAGTTTCTGCTTGCTATCGAAACCGCCGCGATCGACGAACTGTTTGGCGGTGAGCGGATCGAGCAACAGGCACGGCGCCGATTGACCGTCGATGCCTGCCAGCATGTCGCGCACGTGTTCGCGCCAGTATTGCTCGCGCAGGCCAAGGCAGAACGTGGTCGAACGGCAACCGAAGAAAATACTCACGGCGGAGTCGGAGGGCTTGAAACCCTTCTGCACATGCAGCGGTTCGTAGATGCTGCGCTCTTCGTTCTCGGCAAAGGTCAGGTTGTTGTAGCCATAACTGTTGCCCTGCGAACCCATGTAGCTTTCGCCCGGCACCGAGCCGCCTTGCAGGTTTTGCGACAACAGCCCGTAGGTGCGGCCGATCGTGGCGTTGGCGTGATTGTAGGGGCCCATCGCGCCGACGCCGGAATTCATGCCGATCTCGTGCCGGATCGGGCCGTTCACCACCGCCATCATCGCCGACGAACTCGACGAACTGCTGCGCGCCGAAAGCTCGGACGCCGCGAGCGCGAGGATGACCGGGAAATACTCCGGCCGCGCGCCGGCCATCACCGCGTTCACCGCAACCTGCTCGACGGTGAATTGCCAGGCGGCGCGGAATTCCACCGGCTGCAGATGGCCGACGATCTCGCCGGGGGCGTGGCTGGTGCCGGCCAGCATCGCATCGACGCGCTCGCGCGTCGGCAGCGTGATCGGCAATTTGTCGGTCCAGTTGTTGTCGAGGAACAACTTCTGGAGATTGTCTTCGGAATCCGGGCCGATCACGCCGGCAAGCGGCGCCTCAATGGCCGGCATGACCGCCGCCTAGCGCCGAGGTCAGGGCCTGAACCACCTCCTGCATCACCGGCCGGCCGGTCAGCGGATCGTTGCCGCTGACATAGGCGGCAAGCTCCTGCGCGGTCTTGCCCATCACCGGCTGCGGCACAAACGAGCGCGGCGCTTCCGGCAGGCCGGCCATCTTGGCGACCGACGCCACCACCTTGTCGAACTTGTCGGTGTGCAGCGCGACGGTCGGCACGCCATAGCGGGTTTCCAGCGTGATGGCATGCGTGGTGACCGCGGGCGCGCAGTTGCTGCAATGGCCGACGCCGATAATCGCGGCATCGCCGTTGGCCTTGATCTCTTCCCAGGTCTTCGGATCGTCTTTCTGGTAGGTCGCTGACAGCGACACGATTTTGGTCTTCACGGCCGGCATGTGCGCGGCGAACCACGCAGCGACCTGCTTCAAGAGTTCGATCGAATCGTCGAACCGGCAGTCGACCAGATAGACCGTCTTGCCGTCGAGGCTTTCGAGCCGCGGCGCCGCCTGCTTTTTGGTGACCTTGGGCGGGGTGCCGACCGGGCTCAGGACCGTGACCATCCCGCCCGCAGGCGTCTCGGCCGGGTTGCCGTCGGGGGTGACGATCCGGTTCATGGGTTCCCTCCAGAAGTTGCTGCGGCGGGGCGCAAATTGCTGATTTACCGTGATTATATGGCGCATCCCGATACCCGCCAAGGCGGACTTCCGCGGTTGCGCGGAACCGGCCCCCCGCCTATATTCCGGCAACTTTCTTGTCATCGTTGATGACGTGAGTGGCTTCGCCCGGAAGGGCGGGCGAAGCACAGAGGAGATTTACCATGGCGACCGCGCCCCTGATGCCGAAAGCGACAGCCGTTTGGCTGGTCGACAACACCTCACTATCATTCGAGCAGATCGCGGAGCTTTGCAGCCTGCATGTGCTTGAAGTGAAGGCGATTGCCGACGGCGACGCGGCGCAGGGCATCAAGGGCCTCGATCCGGTCCTCACCGGCCAGTTGACCCGCGAGGAAATCGCGCTTGCGGAAAAGGACCCGGAGCACAAGCTGCACATTTCCGAACCGAAAGTGCGGCTGCCGGAAGCCAAGCCGAAGAAGGGCCCGCGCTACACGCCGGTGTCGCGCCGCCAGGATCGTCCCAACGCAATTCTATGGCTGGTACGCAATCACCCGGAACTGAAAGACGCGCAGATCATGCGCCTGGTCGGCACCACCAAGTCGACCATCGCCGCGATCCGCGACCGCACCCACTGGAACTCGGCCAACCTGTCGCCGCTCGATCCGGTCACGCTCGGCCTGTGCTCGCAGATCGACCTCGATCTCGAAGTGATGAAGGCGGCCAAGGAGAAGCCGCTGCCGGTCGCGCAAGGCGCAACGCTCCTGCCGGCCTCCGTCACCACGGCTCCGAGGGAAGAGCCGGAGCCTGAAGCGCCCGCCCCTGCCCCGAAGAAGTCCGGCGACGATCTCGACGTCGATGCGGTGTTCGCCAAGCTCAAGCAACTCGGCGGCAGCAAGAACGAGTAATTGATCCGAGGTGACGAACTAGCCGCGGTCGTTTCGCAAGACGACACAGGCGCCCCCTGCCGCGATCAGTTTGCCGCAGAACTTTTCCAAATAGCCGCGGTCATCGTCGGCGATGCGGATAATGTATCGCGGGGCGCTGCCCATTCCGGGCATCACTTTGTGCAGCACAATCGGCTCGCGGTCGCCTATCGCGGCAGCATAGCGTCCTTGCAGCTTGCGATAGATCGCCCAGGCGTTCGCTTCCGACAGGCTCGCGGCAAGCTGCGCTCCCCATCGCGGCACATGAGAAGCGATGCGCTGGGCTTCCGGCGCCGGCGCCAGGATCAGATTGGCGAGCCGCGTACAGGGCACGCCTTGCGGGATCGTCGTTTCCGACGTTTGCGGCGGTTTGGGTGAAGCCCACTCGTCCGCGGTCCATCCGGTGATGACGGCGACGTAGTTACGCGTCTCGCTCGGCAACGAGCGACGGCCGGCGAGCCACGCACTGACCCGCCCCGGACCGGCATTGTAGCCCGCGGCAGCGAGACCGAGATTGCCGAACTGATGGTGCAGATCACGCAGATAGTTTGCGGAATTCTTCAGCGCCGCGATCGGGTCGAACGGGTCGGCCAGTCCGCGATCATTGGCGGTGCGCGGCATGAACTGTGCAATGCCTTGCGCGCCTTTTGAACTGACGGCCTGTGCATTGAACCGGCTTTCCTGCCAGATGACGCGAGCGAAGAACTCGACCGGCAATTCATTTTCCGCGGCGTCCTGCTCGATGGCCCGGCAAATGTCATCCGGGGTCAGCGGCTTGTTCGTCCCATCGGATTGAGGGGATGCAGTTTGCGGGGCTGCACCTTGAGGAGCGGGAGTTTGCGGGATCGCCTGCTCCTGGGCGTGCGCCGTGTGCGGTAGCGCGACTACCGCACAAATCAGCAGGCACGCGACACAGCAGCAATTCCACACGGCTGACCCTCGTCCGGGCACTCCCGAAAGTAAGAGGAATCCAGCGGAAGAGTTCCCTTGGATGCTGACGCCGGCGGCAGATGTCCCGCGTCCCGAAGGCTCCCAGTCCCAATTTCAGCCGCCGATGCCCTTGGCTTTCAGCGCGCTGCCGATCTCACCGAGGATCGCCGGATCGTCGATCGTCGCCGGCATCGACCACTGCTCGCCGTCGGCGATTTTCTTGATCGTACCGCGCAGGATCTTGCCGGAACGGGTCTTCGGCAATCGCGCGACGGTGATGGCGAGGCGGAAGCTCGCCACCGGACCGATCTTTTCGCGGATCAGCGCGATGCACTCCTTTTCGACCTCGGCCGGCGATTGATTGACGCCGGATTTGAGCACGACGAAGCCGCACGGCACCTCGCCCTTGAGATCGTCCTTGATGCCGAGCACGGCGCACTCGGCGACGGCCTGATGCGAGGCCAGCACTTCTTCCATGCCGCCGGTCGAAAGCCGGTGGCCGGCGACATTGATGATGTCGTCGGTGCGGCCCATCACGTAGATGTAGTCGTCCTCGTCCTTGAAACCGGCGTCGGCGGTTTTGTAGTAGCCGGGAAATTCGTCGAGATAGCTTTCACGCATGCGCGCATCGGCCTGCCACAGCGTCGGCAGGCACCCCGGCGGCAGCGGCAGCTTGATGACGATCGAACCCATGGTGCCGCGGGCAACTTCATGGCTCGCTTCGTCGACCACGCGAACGTCGTAGCCCGGCATCGCGACGGTCGGCGAACCATGCTTGATCGGCAGCATGCCGAGGCCCACCGGATTGGCGGCGATCGGCCAGCCGGTTTCGGTCTGCCACCAGTGATCGATCACTGGTTTGTTGAGGAGATTTTCCGCCCATTCGAGCGTCGGCGGGTCGGCCCGTTCACCGGCCAGAAACAGCGTGCGGAACTTCGACAGGTCGTGCCGCGCAAACAGCTTGCCTTCCGGATCGTCCTTCTTGATGGCGCGAAACGCGGTCGGCGCCGTGAACATCGCGACCGCACCATGCTCGGCGATGACGCGCCAATAAGCGCCGGCGTCGGGGGTACCGACCGGCTTGCCTTCATACAGAATGGTCGTGCAGCCGTGCAGCAGCGGCGCGTAGACGATGTAGCTATGCCCGACCACCCAGCCGATGTCGGAGCCGGTCCACCAAACTTCACCGGGGGCGATACCGTAGAGATTTTTCATGCTCCATTTCAGCGCGACCATGTGGCCGCCATTGTCGCGCACCACGCCTTTCGGCCGGCCCGTCGTTCCCGATGTATAAAGAATGTAGAGCGGGTCGGTCGCGGCGACCGGCACGCAGTCCCAGGCGTTACGGGCATGCACGAGCGCGTAATCGCGCATCGTCTTCCAGTCGCGGTCGCGCCCCTCGATCATCGTTGCCTGCGCCTGCGGCCGTTGCAGGATCAGGCAGGCGTCGGGCTTGTGCCCGGCCAGCGCGATCGCTTCGTCGAGCAGCGGTTTGTAGGCGACGATGCGGCCCGGCTCGATGCCGCAACTCGCCGACAGGATCACCTTCGGCGTGGCGTCGTCGATGCGCGTCGCCAGTTCGGGTGCGGCGAAGCCGCCGAACACCACCGAATGCACGGCGCCGATGCGCGCGCAGGCGAGCATGGCGATCACGGCCTCGGGCACCATCGGCATGTAGATAATGACGCGGTCGCCCTTGCCGACGCCGAGATCGCGCAACATGCCGCCGAGCACCTGCGTCTCGGTCAGCAGCCGGTGATAGGTGATGCTGCGTTTTTCGCCGGCCAGCGGTGAATCGTAGATGATTGCGATCTGGTCGCCGCGCCCGGCATCGACCTGGCGGTCGACGGCATTGAAGCAGGTGTTGCACACGCCACCGGGAAACCAGCGGCCGTAGATGCCCGCCTCCGGATCGAACACTGTCTTCGGCTTTTCGAACCAGTGAATGTCTTGTGCCGCTTCGGCCCAGAATCCCAGCGGATCGCGCTGCCAGCGTGCATAGACTTCGTGATAGCGGCTCGAACGGGCGTCCATGACGGCCTCTTGGCGGTCGGATTTGCGAATCTTGACCGTTTGGCTGCCGCTGGCAAGCCGGGCGCCAACAAGTCCCGGTGCGCAGCCCGCTGGCGAGAACTAGCGGCTGCAAAAGTAGTCGATGACGTTCCAGAGCGGCTTGCGCCGATAGTTCTCATCAAGCGGCAGCGGCCGGTTCGGCAAACCGTCTTTGCGTTTATACCAAGTCGGCACCCAGGTATAGCGATCGGTGATGCCCCAGGTGCCGATGAACGACGGGCGCACCGCTGCAAATATCGGTTCGATAAAATCGTGCGCCCGCGTGGCGACGATGGCATCGCGGACGGGGGCCGGACCGGGCAAATCGTTGTCGATCACATCAAGTTCGGTGATGTGAACCGACAACCCGAGCGACTGCATCTCGGAAGCAAAAGCGAACACACCGTCGCGGTCGATCTCGTATTTGCCTTTGATATGTCCCTGAAGCCCGACACCGTGCAGCGGCACGCCCCGATCGAGCAGTGCGTGGACGAGTTTTCGCAAAGCCTCACGTTTGTTCGGCGATGTACCGTCGGCGCACTCGATATCGTATTCGTTCAGCAATAGTTCGGCCGACGGATCGACGCGATGTGCAATACGGAACGCCTTGTCGATATAGCTCTCGCCGAGGTTTTGCAGCCAGATGTTCGGGCGCAGACCGGGCACTCCGGCCTTCGGATCGTCAATCGCCTCGTTGACGACATGCCAGGTTTTGATCTTGCCCCGATAGCGCGACATGACGCGCTCGATATGCAGGGTCATCTCACGTTCAGCGTCGGAAGCACCCTCGATATTTTCGGTCCATTTCGGCATGGCGCCGTACCAGACGAGCGTATGACCACGAAGCGTCATTCCGTTTTGTTCGGCAAATGCAAGCGCGATATCGGCAGGCTCGAAGTCGAACTGGCCGCGCGCCGGACGCAGCAACACCCAGCACAAGCCGCCTTCGGAGGTGATCTGCTGGCAGTAATTCTTCAGCGCCGCCCGGTAGTCGGCCTCAGCCTGCAACGGGTCGTTTCGCGCGCAGGCGCCGAAGGGAACGCGTGACGGGGAAAACAGCGTGGCGCTGGCCGATTGCGGCGCGAAGGCCGCAGCAGCAAATCCGGCTGCGAGCTTGCCAGCGTTCGCCAATGACTGCCGGCGAGACAACATCCCTGAATCCATCGCGCCTGCGAAGCGCGCTTTGAAGCGCGCTTTCCTGGCGGCGAGACAGCATATAGATGGCGGACTTGCCGACAGCCAGCAGTCAAGCCGGACGTTGCCGCATTAACCTTTAAATTCCTGGCAGCCCCGCGAGCTCGATTAACCAGATGCCGCGCAAACACTGGACCCGCGTTCCATAACGATTCACACCCAATCCCGATCATCCGCCGACTGGAATCCGGAACCGTCGCTACAGATGGGGTTCGCCGTGGCCACCGATGCAAAATACAACGCCGTTGCGTCTCCCAATCACGCGCCCTTCCTCGACTTTCTTCGAGCCAGCGCGGCATTTCTGGTCGTGATCGGACACGCGCGGCATTTGCTGTTTGCAAGCATCACCACGGTCGACCGGCCCGGCCTGCTCCTGAAGGTGTTCTGGCTTGTAACCGTGCTCAAGCACGAAGCGGTGATTGTATTCTTTGTGTTGAGCGGTTTCCTCGTAGGCGGTTCGATATTCAATGCGATGAGCAAAAACTCATTCGATCTGAAGAACTATCTCATCGCCCGCTTCTCGCGCATTTACATCGTCTACGTGCCGGCCCTGATCGTCACCGCACTCGCTTTCTGGATCGGCCGAAATTTTCTCACCGATTTCGGTGGCGATACGATCCGGCCACTGTTCGCTCAGGCGCAGCCGGACTTCGGCGGACTGCACGGAACCCTCTGTCATCTCGCAGACGTTCAGGGATTCCTGTGCGAGGAATGGAAACAAAACCCAGGCCTGTGGTCACTCGGCTATGAATGGGTGCTATACCTGTTTGCCCCGGCCGTGTTGGCTTTGATCGTCGGCTCCGGCTCGCGTGCCGTCCGCTGTGCCGGCCTGACGCTTCTTGTCCTCGGCGCCGGCGCCATGGCCGTAAATCTGACGGAGTGGGCATTCTGGTTTGCCGCCTGGTTCCTCGGCGTCGCCGCGTGGCGGCTGTCGCGCGCGTGGTCGATGCCGATGACAGCCGGGCTTGCTGCGCTGGCGATTGCAATTGCCGGCATGGCCGTCGCCGAGTTGCACGTCGTGGAGCAGATGAAAGCCGATCTCATCGTTGCTATTGCCTTCGCGCTCGCGGTCGCGTGCCGTCAACTGATCGCCTTTCCGGTTCTGCCGCGATTTTTCGACTGGGCGGCGAGCTTCTCGTATTCGCTCTATGCAATAAATCTTCCGATCCTTTATCTGACGGTAGCGCTGCTCCAGAGCGCCGGCTTTCCTGCCCACCAGATGGCACCCGGCCCCGTCGCCTTTTTGGCATTCGGTATCTGCGTTGCGACGGCGACAGCTTTCGCGTTCCTGTTGTCGCTCTTCACCGAGCGGCAAACGCCATGGCTTCGCGCCCGGCTGAAATCAGCGATGTCGCGAGAGCACCCCGCACTGGCCCCGGCGGTCGGACAGGCCCGGACCCGATCCGTACGGTAATCGGCCGCGCGGCGGACAAAATGGCGCTCGGCAGGATGGCGACGAGTGCGCCCGGAAATTCTGCTCCTGCCAATTCTACTCTAGCGAATTCTACTCTAGCGAATTCTACTCTAGCCAATTCTACTCTAGCATTGGCGCCGACGCTTTGATCTACGTGGTAGCGCAGAACTCGTCCGGCACCATAGCCACTCAGTGATCACCGATCCGTTCTTTTATCTTCTGGCCATTCCGTCAGTGGTCCTGCTCGGTCTCGGCAAAGGCGGCTTTGCCGGCCTCGGCATGATTTCCGTGCCGCTGCTGACATTTTCCGTGCCGACCTTGCAAGGCGCGGCGATCCTGCTGCCGATCCTGATCATACAGGACATCATTTCGGTGTGGACCTACCGCCGCACCTGGAGTGCATGGAACCTGAAGGTGCTGATCCCCGGCGGCGCCATCGGCATGGTCGTAGGCACGCTGTTTGCCCAATACGTCTCCAACGCTGCAATCGAGCTCGCGGTCGGCATCATCGGGTTGAGCTTTGTTCTTTACCGCTGGCTCATCTGGTGGTTATGGCCTCACCTCGCGCTTGCTGCGGACAAATCACGCCGGTCGCATCCGATCCTCGGCATGTTCTGGGGCGCACTGTCCGGCTTCATGTCGCTTCTGGTCAATGTCGGCGCGCCGCCGTACCAAATTCATATTTTGCCGCAAAAGCTCGACAAGCTGACCTTCGTCGGCACCACCGTGATCTTCTTTGCGTTCCTGAACTGGATGAAGATTGCGCCGTACTTTCTGCTCGGGCAGTTTTCGGCACGTAATTTCGGAACGTCGCTGGCGCTGTTGCCGCTCGCAGTCGCGGCGAACTTCCTGGGAATCTGGCTGGTGCGAAGAGTATCGACCGAACGGTTCTATCGCATCACCTACCTGCTGATGTTCACTATTTCCCTGACGCTGACTTGGCAGGGCGCGACGGCGTTGATCCGCGAATAACGGAACTCAGTGCGCGCGGCAGTTGTTAAGCCAGCGCATTATCCGTTAGCTTCTTGCCATTGCTAGGCGACTTGCCCGCGTATCCGGCGCGAACACAACCTGATAAATCCACGCCGGAAGCCGCTTGGGGAGCGACAATGAGTTCGGCATACACATTAGGCCTCGGCCGCAATCCGGCGAATTTTCAGCCGCTGACGCCGCTGTCATTTCTGGCCCGCGCCGCCGAAATCTACCCGGACCAGACCGCGATCATCCACGGCAACCGGTCGTGGACCTATGCGGCATTCTATGAGCGCGCCAGGCGGCTGGCTTCGGCTCTCGCCGCACGCGGCATCAAGCGCGGCGACACGGTAGCGGTGGTGCTGCCTAACGTGCCGGCCATGCTGGAGGCGCACTACGGCGTCGCCATGGCCGGCGCCGTGCTTAATTCGATCAACACCCGGCTCGACGCCGCGATCATCGCATTCACCCTCGACCACGGCGAAGCCAAGGTGCTGATCACCGACCGCGAATTTTCGAAAGTGGTGAAGGACGCGCTGGCAATCTGCAAGGCAAAGCCGCTGGTAATCGACTACGACGATCCGGAATTTACCGGCCCGGGCGAGCGGCTCGGCAATCTCGAATACGAAGAGTTTCTGCGCGAAGGCGATCCGCACTTTGCCTGGCTGATGCCGCAGGACGAATGGGACGCCATCTCGCTCAACTACACCTCAGGCACCACCGGCGATCCCAAGGGCGTCGTCTATCATCATCGCGGCGCTTATCTGCTGGCGATGGCCAATGTCATCACCTGCGGCATGGCCAAGCATCCGGTCTATCTGTGGACGCTGCCGATGTTTCATTGCAACGGCTGGTGTTTTCCATGGACGCTGTCGGTGGTCGCCGGCACCCATGTCTGCCTGCGCGCAGTGCGCGCCGCGCCGATCTACGACGCCATTGCCGGCCACAAGGTCACGCATCTTTGCGGCGCGCCCATCGTCATGTCGACGCTGCTCAACGCGCCGGAGCCGGAACGAAAGCCGCTGCCGCATACCGTTGAGTTCGTGACCGCCGCAGCGCCGCCGCCCGAAGCGGTGCTGGCGGCGATGAAGTCCGCCGGCTTCAACGTCACCCACGTTTACGGCCTCACCGAAACCTACGGACCGGCGAGCGTCAACGACTGGCATCGCGAATGGGATGCGCTGTCCGGCGCGGAACAGGCGGCGAAGAAGGCGCGGCAGGGCGTACGCTATCCGGTGCTGGAAGCACTCGACGTGCTCGATCCGGAAACCATGAGGCCGGTGCCGCGCGACGGCGAAACACTCGGCGAAGTGATGTTCCGCGGCAACGTGGTGATGAAAGGCTACCTGAAGAACCAGGCGTCGACCGATGCCGCCTTTGCCGGCGGCTGGTTTCACTCCGGCGATCTCGGCGTCATTCACCCGGACGGCTACATCCAGCTCAAGGACCGCTCGAAAGACATCATCATCTCCGGCGGCGAGAATATTTCCTCGATCGAAGTCGAGGATGCGCTTTACAAACATCCCGCCGTGCAGGTCGTCGCCGTGGTCGCCAAGCCCGACGACAGGTGGGGTGAGACACCGTGCGCGTTCATCGAGCTGAAGCCGGGCATGACCGCGACCGCCGACGAACTGATCGCATGGTGCCGCAAGAATCTCGCCGCCTATAAATGCCCGCGCTATGTCGTGTTCGCGGAAATCCCGAAGACCTCGACCGGAAAAATTCAGAAATTCAAGCTGCGGAGCATGGCAAAGGAAGCCTCATGACCGAAACGCCAACGGCTTCCTGAGCCCGCAAAAAAACAAAAGGCGGCGCGCCCGCCGCCTTTTGCCGTCTCTCTGATACGCACTTTTGAAAATAAAAGAGGTTTTACCCGTGAACACCGCTCGGTTCACGTCGGCTTCAATTTGCCGGACTGACGAGCTAATGGACGAGCGTATCGTGTCTTAAGCGCTCGATCTCGTCCTTGACCTGCAATTTTCGCCGCTTCAATTCTACAATTTCGAGGGCGTCGGTAGATGGGTGGGTAAGTGCCTCGCTGATTTCGACTTTCAGCAATTCGTGACGTTTCTCAAGTTCCGCAAGATGCAATTCAATCGCCATGTGGCATCTCTCCTTGCGTTGGATAGCCGGCTGACCCCTGCACAACCACAACCACAGTTATGATACTCCGATTTGAGCCCGCCGAAAATCCCCGCTGTGAATGGTTAAGAAGCTTTGCCTGATATTTCGGCACCCTTGCCGGCCATTATCCAAAACGCGATACTCTATAATCACTTATCAGGGTCCCGGCCTGAGCATGATCACTTCGGATGGGCGTCATCCGCCGTTACCGATCATGCTTTTGCGCCGCACCCCGGCGCGGCCGCGGCGGCAATGACACCAGAGGAAGAACGCGAGCTTCGACAACAGCTTGCGCGCTTGCAACAGGAGCATCGCGATCTCGATGCCGCGATTGCTGCGTTGCAGGATTCCCCAGGCTCCGACATCATCCAGGTGCAGCGCCTGAAAAAACGCAAGCTTCAGTTGCGCGACCGCATCACATTCATCGAAGACGAGCTTACGCCCGACATTATTGCGTGAGCCCGGCCTTCTTGCTGGCCGGCGCGGCAAGTCCCGCGTTGCTGTCTGACGCAGAAAGTCCCTTGCGCTCGCGCTTGCGCGCATACATCGCGACGTCGGCCCTCGTCAAAACCTCCTCGGGCGTATCGAGAGCGCCGAGAAGCGCCACACCGGCCGATGCCCCGACCACGAGCGATGAGCTGCCCCATCGCACCGGCGTCGCATAGACGGCGGCTTCCAGGGCGCGCGCTTTTACTTCCGCTTCCGGCCCGCCAACGTTCCACAGCAGGACGACGAATTCGTCGCCGCCGTAGCGCGCCACCACGTCCGAGGCGCGCACGCTGCGCATAAACGACGCCGCGACCGCCTTGAGCACCGCATCGCCGGCATTGTGGCCGTGGCGATCGTTGACCGGCTTGAAGTCGTCGAGATCGAGGTAGATCAACGCCGCCCCGGTACCGTAGCGTTTGACATAGGCCAGCGAGCGCCGCAGCTCGCGCTCGAAGCCGCGCCGATTGAGCGTCTCGGTGAGCGGATCGACGTCGATCAGCGTCTCCAGATCCTGGATACGCGTGCGCGAAGCCTTCAACTGCGCGGCCAACGCATCAACTTCGGCGGCGAGCCGCATGACGATGGAGCGCGATGGCGGCCGCGCTTGTGGCTTGGTATTTCCGCCGATGACCTTGTCCGGCGCGGCACGGGAGGACTTGGGCCGCCGCTGCACGACGGGCTTCGTGCTCCGTTCCGGTTTTGCCGCCTTGCGTCCCATGCCGTCTAATGTCCCGCCGCGCAAATCGCGATGCGAGGATAACCCGCCGGACTTGCGCGAGCAGCCGCCGGACGCGCTCACTCGGACGTGAGAAACCGCAGCGGCGGCACCTGCGTATCGTCGAATACCGCCGCCGTCAGCGGACCGCCAAAAACCGCGGCGGTATCGATGTTGAGGCGATTGCTCCGCTGGTCCGGCACGCCGGTCAGAAGCGGGGTGTGGCCATGCACGATCAGCCGGCCATAGTCTCCGGTGTGCGACAGAAACGGCTCCCTGATCCAGAGCAATGTGCCTTCGGCTTGCGCGACGAGCGGCTGTTCCGGATCGATCCCGGCATGGACGAAGAGGCGCCGGCCGTCGTCGTGGCTCAGCCGCAGCGAACGCATCCAGTCGACATGCTGCAGCGGCAATTCGCCGGGACGGACCCCGCCATAGCTCTCGAGCGTGGCCTCGCCGCCGCCCACGAACCACATGCGGATCGGGGCTTCGCCGTCGATCACGCCAACGGCCATCGCTTCATGATTGCCCTTCAGCGCGATGACCCGTTCGCCGAACCGGGACTGCATCTCGATGAGATAAGCGATGACGCCGCACGAATCCGGGCCGCGATCGATGTAATCGCCCAGGAAAACGAATGTCGCGGGCTGCCCGGCGGCGTCCTGTTCGCAGCGCAGCATAAGCCGCTCGAGCTTATCCAGCGAACCGTGAATATCGCCAATGGCATAGGTCAGCGGCATCGCTGTTTCCGGGCTGGCGGGGTGGTCCAATAATGGCCAGAATCAGGCATGGTTGTTCAGTCAATGTTCAACCAGAAAATGGGAACTTTAGGCAGCTGGGGCGGTTTGCCTCCGCTGAGGAAACCGATCCAATTCGAGGTGATGTCATGAGAAAGCTTCTCACTGCATTGGTCGCGGCGGCGAGTATTTCGGCCGCGGCAATTGCGGTATCCAGCCCTGCAGATGCGTACTGGCGCGGCGGTGGTTGGCGCGGTGGTGGTTGGCACGGCGGGTACTGGGGACCGGGTTTAGGCTTTGCGGCCGGTGCGGTCATCGGCGGCGCCCTTGCAGCCCCGTACTATCCGTACGGCTACTTACCCCTACGCCCCGGCACCCTACCCAGCGCCCTGCGTGTGGCGGCGGGTTTGGAACGGTTACGCCTGGGTTCGCGCCTGCGTCTGACGGCCAGGGTCTGACGCCTGGTGTCTGACGGCCAAGCATTCACAACGGCGTCCCGGCCGCGGGACGCCGTTGCTTTAAATCTGCTAACTTTAAGGTGGGATAAGGGTTAGGGGTTTGATTCGCCAACAAACTTCCGCCAAAGAGTGTCCGCCTTATTGTGATCCAGGCGAACAGACGGACGTGCAATTTCCGGGAGTGGCACGGGGACTCCCGCAGACCGCGCTTAAGATCGGCACCCGTCCGATCGCTTGAGGAGAAAACATGCACAAGTCGCTTATCGGGCTTGCTGCCGCAGCAAGCCTCGGGTTGGCCTCGCTGGCCGTTCCGAGCACTGCGAATGCAGGTTGTTACGGCTGCGCCGTCGGCGCGGGCGTGATCGGCGGTATCGCCGCCGGCGCAATCATCGGCAGCGCGATTGCCAACAATCCGCCGCCCCCGCCGCCCGGCTACTATGCGCCGCCTCCGCCCCCGCCGCCCGGTTACTATCCGGCGGCCGGCTATGCCCAGCTCGCCCCGGGCTGCTACTGGGGCAAGCGCCGGGTTTGGGTTGAAGGCTACGGCTATCAGGTGCGGACCGTTCAGGTCTGTCCCTGATCCAAGTCGCCGATCCTGAAATCCGAGCAGGATTTTGCCGGCCGGCTGTCACCAGCCGGCCGGTTGTTTTTCTGGCGCCGTCGCGGCCATCATGTCACGGTGCGAAACAAATCACGGTGCCGACTCGGCCGATGCGATTGCGCAGCGCAGCCATGAACGTTCGAATGACGTTCGAATCGACAAAAGATTTCATTGGCCGCCTGGTTTCAGCCGAACAGCAGCAAAAACTCGGCCAAAAACTCAGCGATGCGATTCGCCATGGCATTGAACACGCGCACCGTGGCATTGAATACGCGCGTTATCTGGTCCGCGTCGCTCTCATTATCGCCGACGATCTCCTTGAACGCACGTGGCCGGTGCGGCGCCGGCCGGCATGGTTGTCGCGCGCCGTGATGTGGATCGCGCTCGCGGCCCTTGGCCTTTATGTCGGCTTTGCCGCGCTGCTCTACTTCACCCAGCGCTCGCTGATGTATTTTCCCGACACCGCCCATATCACGCCGGCGCAGGCCGGATTGTCGCGCGCCACGGAAGTGCCGCTGACCACCGCTGACGGCGCGCACATCACCGTCTGGCATATGCCGCCGAGCGGCGGCAAACCGGTCGTGCTTTATTTTCACGGCAATGGCGGCGCCCTGCACTACCGCGTCGCCCGCTTCGACAAGCTCGCCGCCGACGGCATCGGACTCGTCGCACTGGAATATCGCGGCTACGGCGGCAACAGCGGCAGCCCCAGCGAGGCGGGCCTTATTGCCGACGCCGAGGCCGCATACGCATTTGCCGTCGCACACTATCCGGCGTCGCAGATCGTGGTCTGGGGCGAGTCGCTTGGCACCGGTCTCGCCGTCGCGCTGGCTGCGGAAAAGCCGGTCGGCCGCGTCATCCTCGAAGCGCCGTTTATGTCCGCCGAAGCGGTCGGCGCCAGACACTATTGGTATCTGCCGGTGCGGCTTTTGATGACGGATCAATTCCATTCCGACTGGCGTATCGGCAAGGTCACCGCACCGCTATTGATCCTGCACGGCGTGAAAGACGAAACCGTGCCTTTCACCCAGGGCGAGCAGTTATTCGCGCTCGCCAATCAGCCCAAGCACATCGTCAAATTCCTCGACGGCCACCACGAGGACCTCGACGCCAACGGAGCGCTGATCGCGGTCAGCCGCTTTCTTGCCGGCGACCTGGATTAGGGGCGCGGCCCGAAACGCTAAAATGTCTGATAGGTGTGTCCGGGCTGGCCGCCGACGCGGGCAAATCCGGTCTTGGCCGGTTCGTACTTGTCGTTGATGTTGAGCGCCTTGGCGTAGGAGCCGGCAGCCTTTTCCTTGTCGCCGAGCCGCTCGTAGGCGAGACCCCGGCCCGACCAGGCCTTGAGATTCTGCGGCTCGGCCTGAACCGCCTGATCGAGATCCTCGGCGGCGGCCTTGTTGTTGCTGACCGCCAGGTAGCTCAAGCCGCGCGCGACAAAAAACGGGGTTTTTTGCGACGTCAGTCCCAGCCCGGCCGTGAAGTCATCGATGGCGAACTGGTTCTGGCGCTGGGTCTGATAAAGCAAACCGCGGCTGTAATACGCCTCGGCATTGTCCGGCTTGAGCGCGATCGCCTTGTTCAAGTCGGCGAGCGCCTGTTCGCTGCGGCCCTGCTGGCTGTAGACGATGCCGCGGCCGACATAGGCCGGCGCGTAGTTCGGATCGAGACCGATCGCCTTGTTGAAGTCGGCAAGCGCAAGCTCGGGCTGATTGGTCTTTCGGTAAACGAGACCACGATTGGCGTAGGCTTGCGCATAGTTCGGATCGAGACTGATCGCCTTGCTGAAATCGGCGAGAGCCAGATCGTTGCGGCCGGATTCGCCGTACACCGAGCCGCGCATATTGTAGGCCTGCGGATCGTTCGGATGCTGGGTGATGACTTCGCTGAGCGACGCCAGGTTCGGCTGCGCCGTCGTCAGCGCCGGGTCTTCCTTCTCGGCAGACGGCGCGCCGCCGCCCAGTGTCGAGCAGCCGGCAACCGCAAGAGCCGCGACCAAAGCCAGCACTCTTTGATGTTGGGATCGGACCATGACCGGACCTGTCATCACTCACGCACGATAGTCCCGCACCCTGCAAAAAAACAGCGCGGGCAAAACCGCCCGCGCCATCTCCCTAATCTGATCGGAAGGTGATTTTTTAGCCGAAACGCGGCGTGCGCGGCGGGCCGCTCCGGCCACCTGCACCACCCGCACCGGGACCGCCGATGGTCGGCTTCGGCTTGGCCGGCAACAGGCCCTCGCGCTGCAACCGCTTGCGCGCCAGTTTGCGGGCGCGGCGGATCGCTTCCGCCTTCTCCCGTGCTTTCTTTTCTGATGGCTTTTCGTAATGGCCGCGGAGTTTCATCTCGCGGAAAATTCCCTCGCGCTGCATCTTCTTCTTGAGCGCCTTGAGGGCCTGATCGACATTATTGTCACGGACGAGAACCTGCACGCGTGCTCCTTTTGCCGTTCGGTTCGCGGGATTGCGTAGCGGGGCTGGCTTAAGCCTGCGCCGCTTTGGCCGGGCGTGTAGCAGAACAGGGCCGGAAAGTCCATAACCAGGCCGTTTTCGGCCGGTTATTCGGCAAAGACCCGGGTGACATGCCCCATCTTGCGGCCGGCCCGCGCCACCGCCTTGCCATAGATGTGCACGGAAGCGCCGGGAACGGCGAGCCAGGACCGGAAATCATCGATCTCGCTGCCGATCAGGTTGGTCATTTCCACGCGCCCGTGGCGGACCGGCTTGGCCAGCGTCCACCCGGCAACCGCCCGGATGTGCTGCTCGAATTGCGAGACCGAGGCGCCGTCCAGGGTCCAGTGCCCCGAATTATGCACCCGCGGTGCGATTTCATTGACCAGCAATCCGCCGTCGCGCAGCACGAACATCTCGACTGCCAGCACCCCGACGTAGCCGAATTTTTCGGCGATGACGCCGGCAATCTCGAGCGCCTTGCCCGCTGTCGCGTCCGGCACAGCCGCCGGAACCCGCGAGACTTTCAGGATGTGATCGCGGTGCTCATTCTCGGTAACGTCGAAACATTGCACCGCGCCGTCATGACCGCGCGCCGCGACCACCGACACTTCGCGTTCGAACGGCACAAAAGCTTCGAGAATGCACGGCTGCCCGCCGACATCCCGCCAGGCTGCCACCGGATCGGTGCCGTTTTTGATCGTCACCTGCCCCTTGCCGTCATAGCCAAGCCGCCGGGTTTTCAGCACGGCGGGGCGGCCGATCTTGTCCAGCGCCAGTGGCAGCGCCTCAGGGCAGTCCACGTCGGCAAAAGCCGCGGTGCCGATGCCGAGCGACGCGACGAAACTCTTCTCCGCGAACCGGTCCTGTGTCGTCGCCAGGATTTTTGGATCGGGCAGCACCGGAACACGGGCCGACAAAAAAGTCGCCGTCTCTGCCGGCACATTCTCGAACTCGTAAGTGACAACGTCGACGTCGCCGGCAAAGCGGTCGAGCGCCTGCGTATCGGTATAGTCGGCGCAGGTGACCCGGTGCACGACATCAAAGGCCGGCGAGTCCGGGCTCGGTGAAAGGATATGGCACTTGAATCCAAGTCGCGCCGCGGCAAGCGCCAGCATGCGGCCGAGTTGGCCACCCCCGAGGATCCCGATCGTGGTTCCGGGTTTTAAGACAGTCGCCGCTTCGCTCACGCGCCGATATCCTTGGGCGCGTCCGCGACATTTTCGGTTTGACGTTTGCGCCAGTCTTCCAGCCTGCTGCTCAGGGCCGTGTCGCTCAGGGCCAGCACGCTTGCCGTCAGCAACGCGGCATTCACCGCGCCCGCCTGCCCAATGGCCAGCGTGCCGACCGGAATACCCGGCGGCATTTGCACGATCGAGTACAGCGAGTTCCTGCCCGGACAGCGCTTTCGATTCCACCGGCACGCCGAACACCGGCAGGCTGGTCAGCGAAGCCGTCATGCCCGGCAGGTGTGCCGCCCCGCCAGCGCCGGCGATGATCACCTTGAAGCCGGCCGCTTTCGCGCCTTTGGCGAACGCATAGAGCCGCTCGGGAGTGCGGTGCGCCGAGACGATGCGCGTTTCGTAGCTTACGCCGAGCGCATCGAGCGTCTCGGCGGCGCGTTTCATGGTCGCCCAGTCGGACTGGCTGCCCATGATAATGGCTACTGATTTCGCTTCCGGCGGCGCCACAAATAATCCCCTGCGCGAAGGAAGCGCTGGATTATAGGCTCGCGCGTTACCGGTGCAAGGCAGATAAAATGGACTGAACAGATACTTGGTTAAGAGAAATCACGGAGCGCGCGCCGTTTTGATCCGGACCGCTCAGGTAGCCTCGCATCAAAGAAAACGATAGGCTTTCCACGATGGCCACACAAACCGACACGCCGCTGAAAGACCCGAGCGCGATCACCGAGTATCACGCCCACGTCTATTATGACCCGGCGGCGAGCCGCGGCCGGGCCGAACGGCTTCGCGAGCGTGTCGGCGCGGCATTTCCGCAGGCCAGGCTTGGCCGCTGGCACGATGAACTGGTCGGCCCGCATCCGCAGTCGATGTACCAGATCGCATTTCCGACCGCGATGCTGGGAAATTTCGTGCCGTGGCTGATGCTCAACCGCGACGGCCTGACCGTGCTGCTGCACCCTGAGACCGGCGACAACTATACCGACCATTCCACGCACGCTGCCTGGTTCGGCGCGGTGCTGCCGCTGCGGCTCGACGTCTTCAAGAAAAAGTAGGCGCGCCGTCCTGAAAGTCTTGCCGGACCGTCGGGCCGCGCGATACCCTGCCTCGGGGCGCGACAGTCTGGGGATGAACCATGAAAAAGATGATAGCCGCTCTTGGCTTCGCCGCCGTTATCGGCGTTGCACTCTGCCAATCCGCGCAGGCGCAATATGCCGAGCACCGCGTCGGCAAGCACAAGATCGTCAAGTGCTACCGCGACTTCGTCGTCGGCAGCTACGGCTGCCACAACTACACGTATTGGTAAGCCGACCTTGGCAGTCCGGATCAGGGATCAGCAGTCTGATCCCTGATCTCGCCAGCGACGAACGCCGCTAGCGCGCCTGACCGTCGTGGAATTCGCGCTCGAAGATTTCTCCGATCGTTGAATAGAAGAAGCCGTTGAGGCGGCCGATCGGATCGAGCTTGCGCATGTCGATATATTTTCCGGTCATGCAGGCCTGATCGACGTGCATGTAAATCACCTCGCCGATCACCAGCGGATGCCGGTTCGGGCCGAGTTCGAGCACGCGTTCGAGCTTGCATTCGAAATGGATCGGCACTTCCTTGACCCGCGGCGCCTTGATCCTGACGCACGGGATCGGCGTCAATCCGGTGACCTGAAATTCCGACTCTTCCTCGGGAAAGCCATTCGCCGAGTCCACCATCTCCTTCCAGACCGGATGCGTCACCACGTTGAAGCAGAACTCGCCGCTCTCGCGGATGTTCTTCAGCGTGTGCTTCTCGCTGCCATCCGGATTGCGCGCGATCGTCAGCGAGATCATCGGCGGCACGACGCAGACCACGGTGAAGAACGAGAACGGCGCAAGATTGGCGACGCCGGCGTGGCCGATTGTGGAGGCCCAGCCGATCGGCCGCGGCACCACGGACCCGACAAGCATGCGATAGATTTGACGCTTGTCGGCGGTTGCCGGATCGATTTCCAGGTAGTCGGACATGGAGTCGGACGTGGAGTCGGACATGGCTTGGCCCTGTTTCGAGCGGCGCGAGCGTAGCTATCTCCGCGGCTGAAAGGAACCCGGCCGGGCCGGGTGAATTGATATCCAGAATAGACTTGCAAATGACGATACTGGAGATCCGATCATGATCGCCAAGAAAGCTTTGATCGCGCTGGTCTTGTTGTTGAGCGCAACCGCCATGACGCTGGCGCAGAGCCAGCGCAACTATGGTCCCAACGGACCGTCCAGAGCCAATTGCTTTGGCAGCCCGTACAGCGGCTCGGTTGCTTCACGCTGCCCCGGCGGGCACCGATAAGCGGCCTCACGCCGGTTCCCCGCATTGCGGCAGTTCGCTACAATGGCTCGATGGAGCTTGAGCCATGGCTGCGAAGCATTTTTTGCTTGCGATAGCGCTTGTGTTGGGCGGGACCGCAACGGCGTGGGCGCAAAGCGCAACTGGCGGCAACTTCGGCTCGCTTCCCAGCGGCACGGCGGCTTCCAGATCAAACAGCGGCGGCCTTGCCGCCGGCCATAGCCGCCACCGCGATTCCGGTGACAGCGGGCAAAGCGCACGCAGCAGCGGAGGCGGCGGCGAAATCGATGCGCGCGACGCCGGAAGCGCAGCGCCCGTGGCGCGGCAAGCCAGCACACCTCAGCATTAAATCCTGGCGCCAGTGCCAAATTCACAACGCTTGAATGTCGCCATCGTCGGGCTCGGCAGCATTGGCGGCGTCGTGGCTGCCTGCCTCGCCGCGACGGGACGGCACAACGTAATGGCCTGCATGCGCAAGCCAATCGAACGGCTGACCTTCGACGGGCCGAATGGCACCGAGACGATCCCGCTCCACGTTCTCACCGATCCGGCAAAGGCCGAACCGGTGGAATGGGCGCTGCTTTGCACCAAAACTCATCAGACTGAGTCCGCGGCGCCATGGCTTGCGCGTTTGTGCGGGCCGAACACGCGGGTCGCCGTGCTGCAAAACGGCATCGATCACGTCGCGCGTGTTGCGCCGCTCGCCAATGGCGCGGCCGTGCTGCCGGTTATCGTGTATTACAACGGCGAACGGATCGCCGACGACCATGTGCGCCTGCGGCAAGGCGCCGATCCGGATCTCCTGGTTCCTGACGATGAAGCCGGCCGGGCGTTCGCCGCGCTATTCGACGGCACACCGCTGCGGGTGCGGCTGAGCGACGACTTTATCACTGCGGCATGGCGCAAGCTCCTGATCAACGCCATCGCCAGCCCGATCACCGCGCTCACATCGCAACGCCAGGCCGTGCTGCGCCGCCCGGACGTGAAAGCCCTTTGCGTCGATATCGTCACCGAGGCCGTCGCGGTGGCGCGCGCCGAAGGCGCCAAGCTCAAGCCTGACGAAGCCGACGCCGCCATCGCGATGCTGTTCACCTTTCCGCCCGATGCCGGCACATCGATGTATTTCGACCGGATGGCTGGCCGGCCGCTGGAGCACGAGGCAAAGACCGGAGCCATCGTCGCGGCGGGCAAGCGGCACGGAATTCCGACGCCGATCAACAGCGCCTTGCTGCCGCTGCTGCGCGCCATCAGCGATGCAGCGGTAAAATCCTGAGTCGCGGCGCTGTCCGGCCTGTTGACGGGATATTGAAGGACCCAGAATCCGAGCGGCGTCTACGCCCGTTCGATGCGGGCGGCGTAACAGCCCGGCGCGGCGAAATGAATGTGCAGGTAAGTGGTCTGCGGCACGGCGAAGAGTTTTTCGATTGTGCTTTCGAGCGCGTCGCCTTCGGTCAGTTCCCAGCCGACCATCATGCCGTTGTCGTCGAACGCGCGCGCGGCAAGGGTGCGGCCGCGCAGATAGTCCGGCACTTGGTCGACCGCGTCGAACTGTTGTTCGCCGGGACGCACATAGATGGCGAAGCGCATGCGGTATGGCGAAGCCACGGCATGATGTTCGTAGTTGACCAGGATCAGTTCGTCGCCGGGTTTTGAATCGGTCAGGCTGACACGGCACGGATAACCCCGGCCGCGGTCATCGGCGATACGCCGGACCGCGCCGTGCTTCGTGAGTTCCGTGTCCGACATCGAAAACAGCGGCGTGAACTCTTTGGCCGGCAGGCCCTGAATGCGGAAATGCATGATGATCCTCCCTCGTTGCTGCTGGAGGACATCTGGGCCGAGCCGCGCGCTGCAACCACCCGATTCCTGACGAGCGAATCGCGCGTTCAGCAATGCTGGTCGATGACTGCGAACGTTGCCGACGTCACGCACCGGCTCCCGCGATCACCGGATCTGTCATTGCGCTTTGCTGACGCTGCAACTGGGCGCGATAGCGCGGCACGATCAGCAAGGCCACCAGCAAGCCGATCACCAGCGGCGCAGCCGCGACGGCGAAAATCTGCTGCGCCGGCAAATGCGCGCCAAACGCCATGCCGCCAAGCAACGGGCCCAATGCGCCACCGATGCGCGCAATCGCGAAATTCGATCCGATGCCCCAGGACCGGATGTAGGTCGGATAGATATTCGCCTCGGTGGCGATATTGCCGAACTGCAGGCCGAGCAGGCAGAAGCCCGCGCTGGCGACGAGGGCGATCAGCGCCACCGGCGGCAAGCCCGGGATGCCGATGCTGATCACGATCGGAATCGCGCAGGCATACAGGATCGGCACCGGCAGGAAGCCGACCTTGTCGAGAAAGCGCATGGACAACAGGCCCGCCAGCGTGCCGCCGAACTGGAACAACGCGGTGGCGATCGCGGCCTGCTCGATCGTCACTCCGGAACTCGACAGCACCGTCGGCATCCACTGATTGATGAAATAGAACACCATCAGGCAAACCAGGTTCGACACCCAGTAAAGCGGCGTCAGCACCGCGAGCGGACCCTCGAGCAGCGCAGCGACCGAGAAGCGCGGCTGGTTTTGCTCGCCGGAAATGATGAAACGCGTGTCCGGGCCGATTTGCAGCGTGCTGTCTATTCGCTTGAGCAGCGCGACAAGCTCGGCGCGGCGCGCCGGACGCAGCGTCAGGTATTTCACCAATTCCGGCAACGCAAAGAACAGGATCGCGGCCATGACCAGCGGCGCGAGGCCGCCGACCCAGAACAGGATGCGCCAGCCGTGAACCGCCATGAATTTCGCCGCGATCAAGCCCGGCAGGCCGCCGCCGAAGGTCACGCCGGTGAACATCAGCACCACCATGGTGGCGCGCGCCTGCTTTGGCGCGAATTCGTTGATCAGCGACACCATGATCGGCAGCGTACCGGCGAGCGCGACACCGGCAAAGATGCGGGTGGTAACCAGTTGGCTGAGTGAGCTGGTGGCGACCGCCGCGAGCGAGAACAGGCCGAAGGCAAAAGCGCCGCACACGATGACGCGCTTCCTGCCGAAGCGGTCGGACAGATAGCCGAGCAGCGGCGGGCCGAACAGGCCGGCGCCGAGCGAACTCGACAGCAGGATGCCGAGCTCCGGACCCTTCAGGCCCCATTCCCTGATCAGGCCGGGTCCGGCAAACGCGGCGGCGCCGAGGTCGTAGCCGTCGGTCATCATCACTAGGAAGGCGAGGATCACCAGACCGACATTGAAACCCGAGATCTTCTGGCTATCCAGAACCTCCGTGACGTCGACGGCAGCCGCGCTCATTGTTTCCCCCGGTCTTGGTTTTTTTGCCGGCGCAAACTAGCGCGGATTGCCAAAATGCGAAATCCGATCCGCTGGGGACCCGGCCTACATCATGACCTCGGCAAGTGGTGTGGAATTCCTCGGTCCGCCGCTGAAGCCGGTGCTATAATCGCGCCATGGCAAGACGACCGACCGATCCCCGCTCCGCCGCCGAACAGGCATTCAAGGCCGCCACAGCGAAGCCCGTCGAAGGGCCACCCCCGAAAGCCGCGCCGGCGATTCCCGGCGTGAAAGAAATGGTGTCGCTGCGCATCGACCGCGACGTGCTTGACTTCTTCCAGGAAGACGGGCCCGGCTGGCAGGACCGCATCAATGCCGCACTCCGCAAGGCCGCCGGCAAATAGCGCAGCCAAAGCAGGCGCAGTGTCCAGCCTGTTCGGCGTAATTTTTTGTTTTTGATGGAGCGGTTCCGGTTCCCGGAACAACCGCGCCGATTTGTAGATCGTTTGTAATGAAACGATCATGTTGCAGTGCGGTTGTCGTCCGGTGAACAGAAACGGAGATCGCGTATGAAGAAATTGATCCTCGCAGCGGCATTCGTGTTGACGGCGACATCGGCGTCGCTGGCCCAAGGCATTTACGCCGCGCCAGATTACGGCAGGGGCTATTACAATTCCGCACCGGGCTATGGCTATAACGACCGTTATGGCTATCGCGGCGGTTATAACAATGGCGGTTATAACAATCACGGCTTTAGCGGCCCCAACGACGGCTCAGGCCCGCTCGTCGGGCCCGGCGACGACATGGGAATCGCCTCGCAGCGCTAAAATTCAGGTCTGAGACAAGAGAAACCCGGCCGCACACGGCCCGGGCTTCTTGCGTCGAGTACACCGACAAGCTCAGATCGAACGATAGCCGCCGTCGGCCATGACGATTGAGCCGGTGACGTAGGCGGAAAGATCGGACGCCAGAAAAATCGCCGGCCCGACGATGTCCTCCGGCTTGCCGGTGCGGCCAAGCGGCGTATGGTCGAGAAAGACTTTCACCAGTTCCGGATTGGTGGCGCGGACTTTTTCGTTGAGCGGGGTTTCGATGAAGCCCGGGCCGATGGCGTTGACACGGACACCGTCCTTGCCCAGCTCTGCTGAAAGCGCGCGGGTGAAGCCTAGTACGCCGTGCTTCGATGTGGTGTAGGCCGGCGAATTCGGCGTGCGCACGTGCATGAATGACTGGATCGACGCGATGTTGACGATGCGGCCTTTGGCGGCGCGCAGCGCACCCAGAAAGGCGTGCGTGACGTTGAACGGGCCGTTCAGATTGATCGCCATCACGTCCTGCCAATCCTTGACGACGGCATCGGCGTCGGCGGTGAAGGCGTTGCGGCGATTGATGCCGGCGTTATTGACCAGGATCGAAACCTGGCCGACTTGCTGTGCTACGTCGGCGGCAACCGCGCGGCAGGCATCGCGGTCGGCGACATCGAGCGTGAAAGCCTCCGCCTCGCCTCCGGCGTCACGGATATCCGCCGCCGTTGCCTTGGCCGCTTCGCCGTTGATGTCGAGCACGGCAACATGAGCGCCCTCGCGCGCATAACCGATGGCAATGGCGCGGCCGATCCCGGAGCCTGCTCCGGTGACGGCGGCGATACGGTTTTGCAGCAGCCCGGGCATGTGAACCTCCCCTGTCCGGACGAAGCGTAACCCGGATTGAGCGGCGGAGAAATCCGCGTTAGGCCTTGTTGGGCCTTGTTAGACCTTGGCAAACGGGGAGACACCATGGGCGCACAGTTGCAAGGCAAGGTCGCGATCGTCACCGGATCGAGTAACGGCATCGGCCGCGGTATCGCCGAGACCTTTGCCGCCGAAGGCGCAAAGACCATCCTGGTCGCGCGCCGCGCGGCCTTGCTCGATGAGGTCGCCGCCGGCATCACGTCGCGCGGCGGCGAGGCGCTTGCGCTTCCCGCCGACCTGACCAAAGAGGACGCCGTCACCGCGCTGTTCGCGCACGTGCAGAAAGCTTTCGGCCGCCTCGACGTGCTGGTGAACAACGCTGGCATCGCCACCCATCGCAACACCGAGGACATCACACTCGATTACTGGCTCGAGGCGCTCGACATCAACATCACCGCGCCGTTCCTTTGCGCCCGCGAAGCGATCCGACTGATGAAGGCGCAGACGCCGAAAGGCGGCCGCATCATCAATATCGGCAGCGTCTCGGCGAAAACGCCGCGGCCGGATTCGCTGCCCTACACCGTGACCAAATTCGGCCTGCAGGGCATGACGCACCAACTCACCATGGACGGGCGCAAGCATAACATCGTGTCGTCGATCATCCATCCCGGCGCGACGCTGTCGTCGTTCACGACGCGGCGCGGCCGTACCAAATCCGGCGCCGGTGAGGCTCCGGACGATTATGTCATGGCGGCGGAAGACGTCGCCAAGGTCGCAGTGCTGATGGCGGCGCTGCCGCCGGAAGTAAACCTCTACGAGGCGACGATCCTGCCGAACCACATGCGTTCGTTCATCGGGCGCGGCTGAGGGCTGCCTGTCGAACTCTTTTAACGCAGAGCGGACATGAAATAGTCTGCTTCGACTCCGGTTCCATGCGGAACGCGATACGCCTCGCGCCGTTATCATCCGTCGATAACAACGAGCGAGGTTCGTAATGAAGCTACTCGGCAACACCCTTTGCGGCGCGGCGCTTGGCGCCGGCCTGCTTGCGCTTTCGGCGGCGAACGCGTCGGCTGCGATCGCGTGCGTCGGCCCGGTGTGCTGGCACACCCATGAGGCTTACGATTATCCGCCGTCCGCCCGCGTCGTCGTGCATTCGGACGATTGGCGCTGGGGTCCGGACGAACACTATTCCTTCCGCGAGCATGAAGGCCGCGGCTACTGGAACGGCGACCGCTGGACCGCATGGTAAGCGCTGCCGCGACCAGCAACGAAAAGCGAAAGAGGCCGCCGCACCAGCGGCCTCTTTCTTGTTTGATGGGCCCCGCGGCATGGAAATTAAGAGCCCGGACCGAACCTCCATTCGCGGGGTGACGATTCCTCAACGGTGCTAACAAATAATGTCGGGGCGGCCGGCAAACAGGGCTTTTCGCATCCCCTCCGCCGTGCAAATCTGCCCCGGCGCACAGACGTCGCGCTGTTGCGCCATTTAGTTTCACGCGTTGCATTTCCGGACCAAAGGAATCGTCACAAGGCATCGTAGGAGATCCTCTTCATGTGCGCGCTTTGCGGAAACTCGGACCACCACACGACATTGCCACGCCGCAACGTTCTCGGCCTCGCTGCGGCGGCCGCCGCCGGACTGGCGCTGGCGCGCCCCGCATTCGCGGCCAGCGACGCGCCGCCGCCCAAGCCGCAAAATGTGCTGACCCCCGACGCAGCCCTCGACCGGCTGATGCAGGGCAATGCGCGCTACGTCGGGGGCGTGAGCAAGCGGCACGATTTCGCCCATGAGCGCGAGCCGCTGGCGTCGGGACAGAATCCGTTCGCCGGCGTGTTGAGCTGCGCCGACAGCCGCATCAGCCCGGAATATTGCTTCGACGTCGCGCGCGGCGACGTCTTTGTCTGCCGCGTCGCCGGCAATTTCGCCAGCGACGACATCATCGCGAGCTTCGAATATGCGGTCGCCGTCTTGAACACGACGGCGATCCTGGTGCTCGGCCACGATGCCTGCGGCGCGGTCGACGCCACCATCAAGTCGCTCAAGGACGGCACGACGCTGCCCGGCCACCTGCCGGCGCTGGTCGCCGCGCTCGCGCCCGCGGTGAAGGCGGTCGCCGACCAGCCGGGCAACAAGCTCGATAACGCGATCAAGCGCAACGTCGCCATGACGATGGACAAGCTGAAATCCGCCTCTGCCATCCTCGGCGACGCGGTGGCGGCGAAGAAGCTTCGCATCGCCGGCGGCGTCTACAAGCTCAAGACCGGCAAGGTCGAGCTGCTGGCGTAACAACTCCGGACCCGTGATGGAGCATGATCTTTTCCGGATCATGCTCTAATGCCCGCAGTCCCACTCGGCGAACAGGACGAACAGGTCGTCCGGCATCTCGGCGCCGCGCGTGGTGATCAGGTGACCTTCGAGGAAAATGCCGCCCTGGATGTCCGGATTGATCGCGTAGCGTTTTCGGCATGAACGTCCACGCCGTACCAAGATGATTGGCGCCGCGCCAGGTCGGCGCGTAATCCAGCGGATGGGCGCTTTTGAGGACCCGCGCGGTGTTGTCCTTCGGTGCGCAGCCGCCGCCTTTCACGATTGCCGCGATGGCCGGATAACCGTCCGGCGGCTTGTCGCTGATTTCGGCACCGCATGCCGCGCCGGCGGCGGCGACACAATACAGCGCGGTAAGCAAACTTGCCGCCGTTTGCGCCCGCCGCATTACTTTCGGCTCTTGAGCATCTCGTCGCGCTGCTTGCTCAGCAATTCCAGCTCGGCCTGCTGCTGCGCCAGGCGATCGGCGTTGCGCGCGTCGTTCGCCGCACCGGAATCCGCCGCCGACTGTTCGATGAGCTGGCGGATATTGTCCCGCACGATGGCCATGCGGTCTTCGATTTGGTCGAGCGAAAGGCCGTTACTCATGGGGCGATGTCCTCGTCGTTTCCTCACAGACGATAAGCCAGTCTAGCACAACCGCCGCCAGGCCGGTTTCAATCAACGCCTACTGGCCGAACCGGGTTGCAATCTCCTCGAGCGGCGGCCGCGGCCGGTCCTCCGGCACGCCGGGCGGCCGGCCGATATGGACGAAGCCGGCGATCTTCTCGTGCGGCGCGAGACCCAGCGCATCGAGCACGGCGCGGTCGTAGGCGTACCATTCGGTGATCCAGCTTGCGCCGTAGCCGAGCGCGTGCGCGGCGAGCACAAGGTTCATCGCCGCGGCGCCGGCCGAGAGCACCTGCTCCCATTCCGGAATTTTCACGTGCGGCGCGGCGCGGCTGACCACGGCGATGACCAGCGGCGCGCGGGTGAGCCGCGCCCGCTCGGCCTCGGCCTGCTCCGGCTTGGCGTCGGGATATTTGACGCGGAACGCTTTCACGATCGCATCGCCCGCTGCACGCCGCGCCTCGCCCTCGAACACGATGAAGCGCCATGGCACCAGCTTGCCGTGATCGGGCACGCGCGAAGCGACCGTGAGCAGCGTGTCGATCTCGGCTGCCCCGGGCGGCGGGCCTTGCAGCTCGACCGGCTTGAACGAGCGCCGGGTTTTCAGAAGGTCGATGGCATCAGGCATGGTTTTGTCTCCGCGCGAGCGCGTAGCAGATTTCATCGCGCCCCGCGATAGCGGCTCCTTTTGTCCTACCTCCCCTGCAGGGGGGAGGCCGCTGCACGGAGTGCAGCGGGAGGGGGCAAGTCTTTCTCTCGTCACGCACGCGCGCTCACTTCCCCACCCCGCGCACCTTGCGGTGCGCGTCCCTCCTCCTGCAGGGGAGGTCAAGCGCTCTCGTTCTCGCGATGCACCTGCATCCGAGTTGTCGTCACGGCAGCAATGAGAAGCCACGAAAGCTCGCTCTCCGCACCGATCTTCGCCAGATGACGCCAGCGGTGGGAGCCGGCGCCGTCACGATCAATGCCTCAAGCCACGAAATGTAAGACGAAGAAAAAAGGAAGCGGAACGCCGACAGACGCGATCCGTATCCTCTGCAACCTTTCGGCTGCAGCGCGCGCCTTGCGAGGCGCGCTCGCCTACCGGCGTTCCACCACGGTTCTCGCCAGAGGGACGTTGGTCCCCAAGGCTCAGCTCCAGGCCAGGCTTCCTGGGACGTGATTGGCGTGGGCGTTACCCGCGCCGCCCTGTCCCAGTCCAGTGGAAGCACCCCACGGACCGGTCGTAGTGCCGGCCAGCATGATGCCCGGAGCCGCCCGAGAGTAACGGTGACGAGCCGTTACGCGCGGGCACCGCATCCCGCTTCCATCAACCAGAGTCACCGGCTGACGTCCTTCACGAAAAAGCGGGATTGCTCTCCGTTATTCAAATCCGAAAAGCGAAGTCAAAGCCTTTTGATTTGTTCAAGCAAAACACGCACTTGCGTAGCGGGAGTTTTCCGTCGCAGACGCCTTTACGTCCTTTGATTCGCAAAAATCGAGTTTTATCGCGCCTAATCAATAGCTTGCGCGTGCGCGATTTTGCTAACAAATCGAAGCCGTCATGGCCGGGCTTGTCCCGGCCATCCACGCCTTCCTTGTAAGCCAAAGACGTGGATGCCCGGCACAAGGCCGGGCATGACGAGGATTTTGGGCGCTCTGCGTTCAGGTCCGCCTACGCGTTTGCGCAGACGATCTCAGCCCTGCGTCGTCACACCACCCGGACGCGGGCGGCCGCTCCCGCCGCCCGGAGGACGATGCTGCGGCGGCGGATGGATGCCCGGCGGTTTTGGTCCGGCGCCGGGACCGCCGCCCGGAGGCCGTGGGCCTGGCGGACGATGATGCGGCGGGCGCGGCGGATGGATTCCCGGCGGCTGCGGCCGCGGCGGATGAATGCCCGGCGGCTTCGGCGGGCGATGATGCGGCGGGCGCGGCCCGACCACAGGAGGGCGAACAACGGGCGGCCGAACGACAGGCGGCCTGACGTGCGGCGGCCGCACATGCGGCGGACGATAGATCGGTGGGCGCAGATGATGATGCCGCCCCGGCACCAGGACCGGCACCGGCAGCACGATCGCCGGCGGGCTCGACAGCCCTTGCAGATAATCCTCCGAGATCCAGCCTTCTGCGCCGGCGTAATCGACCTTGCACCAGCCCTGCGCGCAGCCTTCGACCTCGACCGCCGTGTTGCCCGGCAGCGTGGTGATCACCGCATAGTCGGTGCTCGGCCCTTCGCGCAGATTGACATTGGCGGTGGTGACCGCCGTCGCTGCATTCGCAGCGGCAGGCAGAATCGCCGCAAACACCGCGGCGGCAAAACCGAAAGCAAAGACACGCATACGCATTGTCACCCCATTGGCTTGCGCCCCGATGCGGGCGCATGGGCGGAGTCTATACCCGGCGGGCGAAGAACACACGACAGGGACGGATGGGAGTCGTTGCGAGGCGCGACGGCTCGCAATGACGAGGTAATCCGCACCCGCTAAAAATTCGAACACGCCGAGCCGAAGCCGCCGAGGATGTCGTGGCAGGTCAGGCCGGTGTCCGGATCGATCCAGGTTTTCTCGCGCGTCGTGGACTGGTAGCGCCAGCCGCGCGACGCCATGCAGCGCTTGAATGCCGGCGGCGTCGGCCGCCCGTTCAGGTTTGGTCCGACCGTTTGGTTGCAATATTCGCCGTCGATCGACGCGGCGGTATCCGTATCGGCCGGCGGATGTTTCAGGGTGCTGATCCAGTGATCGGTATCGGCGTCCGCGCCGGCTGCGCTCGCGGCCAGCTGCAGGATGACAAGGACGAGATACTTCATGATGGCTCCTCCATCGCAACGGCGTCTGTCCCATTCATGCGTTGCCGCGGCGCAGCCGGTTGGTTCGGGTGCGGCGGATTACAAATTGGACAGGGAGGTATTGCGGGAGGAGCGGCGCGACATGCCCCTCCCCCGCCGTCGCGAGGGCGGATGCTTTGCGCCATCGTCACCGTCGATCCATCGTATTACTCTGCGCTCGTCCCCGCGAAAGCGGGGACCCAAAGCTGGATTCCCGCTTGCGCGGGAATGAGCGGAATTTGAATCACCAACTGTTCTGGAGCCTCGCATGCCGAACGAAACCGGATATCTGCCGGGCGATCCGCGCTACGGATTACAGGGCGAGGCGCTGAAGGATTTCTATCGCACCAAGCCGGCGCAGTGGGCGATCTATTGCTGGGATGAGCCGGGCAAAGAGGTCGCGCGGCGCGCGCATTTGCAAGAGCAGAAAGATTACGTCAGGGCATTCGGCGAGCGCGTCATCGGCTACGGCCATTTCGTCTCGGACGACGGCAGCCAGACGCTCGGCACCTCATTCTTCATGCAGCTTGACGACCGCGCGGCGGCCAACGCTTTCGTCTCCGGCGATCCGCTGAACCGGGCCGGAGTCCATCAGCACGTCGACATCCATCGCTGGTCGAACAGCTTCGGCAAGCGCGCCGCCGACTATCGCCGCAAGGGCTTGCAGCAGTTCCTGTGCACCGGGCCGAAGACCAACACGCCGGAGTTCTACCGCACCCACCTGCACGCCCACGAATCCTACTTCGCCTCCTATGGCGACAACTTCATCTTCCGCGGCCCGATCCGCTCCGCCGACGGCGCCGACAACATCGGCACCGCGCTGCTGCTCGAACTGCCCGACCGGGCTGCTGCGGATAAATTCTGGAACGAAGAACCGTTCGCGAGGAACGGCGGCTATCAGAAGGACGCGCGGATCGTGCGCTGGGTATTCGGGGATTAGGCCGCTTGCACTGCGAACTCCTTCTCCCCGCACGCGGGGAGAAGGTTGGGATGAGGGGGGGGTTCCGCTCGCCTCAGCCTCGGCATTTTGCCCTCACAGCTCAGACTCGCTGAGAGGCCCCTCACCCTCGGTCGCTTCGCTTCCTCGACCTCTCCCCGCATGCGGGGAGAGGTTTAGGGGCGCTGGATTGCTTCGCGGAGCCTGCCACCGGACTTGATCCGGTGGCGCGCAATGACAAACTCGAAGCACGCGCAATCAAGGGAAGGGAAACAACCATGGCCAAGGGCCACAAGGACAAAGTCGCGGTCATCACCGGCGGCGCGAACGGCATCGGGCAGGCGTTTGCGAAACGGCTTGCCGAAGACGGCGTGCACATCGCCATCGCCGACATGGCCGACGGCGGCGAAACGGTGAAGCTGATCGAAGCAGCCGGGCGCAACGCGCTCGCGGTCGCCTGCGATGTCGCGAGCCCGGACTCGGTCGCGGCGATGGCGAAGGCGGTGCAGGCGAAATTCGGCCGCGCCGATATCGTGGTGAACTGCGCCGGGATTTATCCGCAGCTCGATTTCGCCGCCATGACGTTCGCCGACTGGCGCAAGGTGCTCTCGATCAATCTCGACGGCACGTTCCTGGTCACCGCGGCGTTCGTGCCGGGGATGCGGGCGCGGCAATGGGGCCGCATCGTCAACATGGCGTCGAGCACGTTCGGCTCGGTGACCACCGGCTTTGCCCATTACGTCGCCTCGAAGGGCGGCATCATCGGCTTCACCCGCGGGCTCGCCGGCGACGTCGCCGCCGACGGCATCACCGTCAACGCCATCGCGCCGGGCCTGACCCGCTCGCCCGGCACGCTGGTGCGCAAGCCGCGCCCAGGCTTTGCCGACATGGAGGCGGAATTCGCCGCCGTCGCCACCTTCCAGGCGATCAAGCGCGTCGAGGTGCCTGACGATCTGGTCGGCGCGGTGTCGTTTCTCACCAGCGACGATGCCGCCTTCATGACCGGCCAGACGCTGAACGTCGATGGCGGACGGGTACGATCATAGGGGCTGTGCACAGGCGGAAAAACCGAACAGCCGTTCGAGTTTCATCTCAATTTCGCCCGATACTGGCGCTTGTATGGGTGCGGGACGGTGCGAATTGAGCGGTATCTGACGATGGCTGTGGTGGGCGAAGTGACTTACCTGCGGCGGTTCGCGGGAAAGTTTGTCGAGATCGTGGCGGCCGGCATCGGCACGGCGGTGAGCGGATACCTCGTCGCCTACATCGCCGGCCATTTTTCCTTAACCATGCCGACCGCGGCCGAGACGCCGGCGCCGCAGGCCACCGGTTGGTCCGCCGTGGCGCACGGCAAGACCTCGATCGAAGCCACGGTTCGCGCCGCGCTGGCGAGTCACGACGGGAGCCAGGCGGCGCCGGTCGTCGCGACGGCACAGCCCACAACACCACAGTTCTCGCCGCCACAGTCCTCGCCGCCAGTCGCAGCCGAGACCACGGGATCGGTTGCCACAGTCGCCCCGCCGCTCGCTGCGGCCGAAGTCAGGTCGTTGCCGGTCGCCGCCGCTGTCGACTCAGCCTTGCCGGCCGAGCCGGATGCGTGGCCGTCCGACCCGGCTCCGATGGGCGGCGCCAGTCGCCTGACGGTCGCCCACAGTTTGGGGATGCTGCCGCCGCAGCCGCCGCCTGTGAACGGCAACCTGTTCACCGCGCTCAAGCACTTCTTCTGAGCTTTTCAGCTTCGGCCGCCTTGTCATCGTCCGCCACCGGGCCCGCGCTTGTCGCGCGGCCCGATGACAGGTTCCGGCGGGGCATCCAGTATTCGTTGCCTTATCGGTAAATCCCCAGCGCCTGCGTTTACTAGATGGTCCGCCTTCGCGGACCATGACAGCGGAGCATTTCCCTCACCGCCGCAGCGCTGAAGCCTCGCCCCCGCCCCGGCCGATATAATCCTCGCTCGTGCCCCCCATAGCTGTTACGCCATCTGGCGGGCGATCGGCGCGCGCGAGCGAACCACAGAAAAGGATGCGGCCGCGATGGAGAAATCCAGCAAGCACGAGGCGCAGTTCGCAAAGATGCAGCGCGCCACTACCGGCAAAAAGGCGCTATCCGACTACGAAATCAGGGCCTCGGAACTGCGGACCCAGACGGCAAAGCTCAAGGCGCTGCGGCTCGCCCGCGACGCCGCCAACCCGCCACCGCCGCCGGCCGCCCCAAAGCGCAGGGGCAAGAACAAGGGCCCTTCCGGCAGCCTGACGGACTGGCTCGACGGACAGGCCAAAGAGGGCCGGCGGAGCTGACGCGGCAAGCCCCGCTTTTGTGATGTCTCACGGAAATCCGGCGGCATCACGCCGCCCGCGCGATATTGTGGCAGCCGGGTAGAGCTGATTCGCGTCCTCACACATCATTCCCGGGAGCAAAAACTCATGCGCACCGCGTTCCGTGCCACGTTTCGTGCCAGCCTTGTCGCCTTGCTGGCGCTGGCCGGCGTCACGTTCAGTTCCGCAGTCTATGCCGACGGCGGCTCGATCAGCTTCAACGTCATCAAGGCCGGTATCGTCATCGGCGGCTCGGGCGGCTCGGGCTCGTTCACGTTCCGCGGGCGGACCTATGGCATCGGCATCGGCGGCTTGAGCTACGGCTTCACCTTCGGCGCCTCCGAGACGCGCTTCCGCGGCACCGTGAGCAACATCAACAGCCCGGGCGATGTGGCCGGCGTCTATGCCGCCGGCAATGTCGGCGCGGCGCTCGGCCGCGGCGCGCAAGCGATCGTGCTGACCAACCCGAAGGGCGCAGTGCTGACGCTGACCGGCAGTTCGGTCGGCGCGATTGTGAGCGCCGACCTCAATGGCTTGGTGATTACGCTGCGGTAGGCGGAAGCGCGTTGCCGAATTGATTTCCGCTCGTCCCCGCGAAAGCGGGGACCCAGCGCTGGATTCCCGCTTTCGCGGGAATGAGCGGTTTGAAGTTATCGCTTCGGCACGTCGGACGATCGTGCGCTAAATCCCGCGCTGGCGCCGGAGTTGATCGATGTAGTCGTCAATCTCCGGCGGCAAGGATTGCAACCCTGCTTTCCCCGCCGCGGACAGATAGGGCCGCAACCGGGAGTTGGCGAGAAATTGCGGCTGGCGGTCGACCGGGATGAGGCGGTCAAAGATAACAACGATCAGCACGGCGATCAGGCCGATGCGCACGGCGCCGAGCGTGGCACCGGCCAGGCGGTCAAACAGACCGATATCGGGGCCGACGAATTCGCTGACGGCGGCCCTCAGCACCGCACTCATGATGATTCCGGCTGCGATAAACACGACGCACAGCACCAGCCAAGTCTGGTTGGACGGCATCTGGTTGGACGACATCGGGCCGGACAACAGCGGGTTGGGCGGCATGACGTGTTGGCCGGGAATGAGCGCGGTCAGTCGAGGAGCGATCGCAACTGCAACGGGCGCAGCAATCAAATAGGCAAGAATGGTCGCCAGACTGCGCAACAGTCCCGCGTTGAAGCCGATAACGATGGCGACAATCGCCGCCGCAATGATGAAAAGATCGAAGGCGTTCATGGGTTTCTGCCGATACGCATCGTTTGGCATTCTACTGCATGCGCCTTAATACTCTGCTCGCCGGTGATGATGCTGCGTGGAACAACGCCGTCTCCCCTTCGTCACCACCGGGCTTGATGTTTAGCCCGGGGACATGACCGATGCCTGTTCGGGGACATCACCGACACTTTTGGGTTGGGTCAAGTCGATGCTTGCGACCTGATGACTGGCAAAGAACACGCCGTATTGACCCTCGGTTGCGAGCGGCCGAATGGCGAGCCGTTCGCCACGGAAGGCTTGCGGGATTTTCCATAGGCGTCCCCTGAAGCTGATAAAGTCTTTGGTGCTACCGGCGATGCGTACGATCTCATGGCTGTCGTATTCGACTGTTGGTAGCCGTTCGGGCATGGTGCGGGCACTCGGCCGATAGCGATTGGCGGGCACATCCTGGCCGAGCGCCTGATGTGGCCGATCGAGATTGTAGATCGTGCGCCAGCGATCGAAGGCTCGCTGTACCTCGACGAGATCGCGGAAGCGTTTGAATGCGAACACTTCGGCCTGCAGCGTGCGATGGAAGCGCTCGTTCTTGCCGCGGCTCTGCGGATGGTAAGGCCGGCTGTGCAGAACATCGACGCCGAGCTTTAACAGCCACACCGCAAAGCGGGTCCAACGATGACCGGAAGAATCTCCCCATGGTGCGCCATTGTCGACGAAGACAGCATCTGGCAGCCCATAGTGGCGGAAGGTCAGCTCCAATCGGCTCTGTACGGTGTTGGCTTGCTCATTGGCGCAGGCTTCAAGGCAAAGCGAATAGCGCGAGTGATCATCCAGCACCGTCAACGGATGGCATCGGCTGCCATTGGCCAGCGGCAGCCAACCTTTGAAGTCCATTTGCCAGAGCAGATTGGGCGCAGGCTTCTCGAAGCGTTGCTGAGCGGCAGGGCCGCCGGGCGGCGCTACGATACGATCATGGCGGCGCAGAATCTCATGCACCGTCGAATGGGCGGGGCATACCAATCCCTCGCGTTCGAGGCAGCGCACGATCTTGCGTGCCCCCCAGGCCGGATGGGCATCACGCACCGATAGAATGCGATCCTCGATCGCTGCCGCCGTTCGTCCCGGACTCGAATGCGGACGCCGTGAGCGATCCACCAGTTCTTCATCGGCCACAAAGCGGCCAAGCCACTTGTAGCCAGTGTCAGGATGTATCTCGAACCGACGGCACAACTCCCGCCGGTTGACCGCCTCCTGCATCGCAAGCCTCACAAACTCTCGCCGCTGTTCCATCTTCGACACCTCGCGCCACGGCATGGATGGCCTCCTTGAAAGCCGATTCCACGCAATGATGATGTGTCGGCCATGTCCCCGAACACCCGTCGGGGATGTCTCCGGGCCATACACTTGACCCGGTGGTCCATGCTGACGCGCCGTATGGATTGCCGGATCAAGTCCGGCAATGACGAAGTAAAGGCACCCCTCCCCCAACGCCGGACCAAACGGAGACACGACATGCCCTGGTATGTTTACGCACTCACCTTCGTTGCCGGCGCGTTCGCGGCCAACGCCGTTCCGCACATGGTGCAGGGCATGTGCGGCAACCGTTTCCAGACTCCCTTCGCGTCGCCGCCGGGCGTTGGCGAATCCTCCGCGCTCGTCAACGTGATCTGGGGCGCGGCGAACGCTGCGATCGCAGGCGCGCTGCTGCATTATGGTCTGCCCGCGCAGTTTCCTCCGCCGCCGTCGCTTTGCGCGGCCGGCGGGCTTGGCGCGCTGGCCGCCGCGGTCTTCATGTCCTTGCATTTTTCCAGGGTAAGAAACGCCGCGCCGCATCCGTAAGCGCTGCCAATGGTCTGTCATCGGGACGCGCGCTCCGGTAGCGGACCATGACAGGAAAATACGTCCGTCATCCCCGGCCACCCGGGCCGCGCTTGCGCGCGCCCGAGTACAGGCCTGTGCCGGGCATCCACGTCTTGCTTTGGGCCCCAAAGACGTGGATGGCCGGGACAAGCCCGGCCATGACGAGTGAATATGTTCATCCCGCCCCCGCTACGGTCCCGTCATCGAGCCGAGTTTGTCATCGAGCCATGTCTGTCGAGGTACGGGACCGGCGGCAATGGCGGCAACTCCGGAGAGCCGTCCAGCAGCACGTTCGCAAGCGATATGAAGTTGTACGGGAACGGAGGGTGGAAGACCGCATTCATGCCGCCGTCGAGTCCGGTGTGGATCGGGACAGCCGGAACGTTGTCTTTGACCAGTTGCGCATAGACGGCTTCATCGGCGTGTTGTTTCTCGAGCGCCGGCTGCGCGACCTTCGGATTAACGGCGAAGGCGGGACACGGGTCCGCCGGGCCGAACGCCGGGCGCGTTGACGATCCGGACTTTGACGATCCCTGCAAAGGCCGCGCATCGAACACGTAACGGCGATCGCACACATCCACTTTGGGTTCGAGATGCGTCACCTCGAAATGATCGTTGCCGATCTTGAGCATCTGCCAAAACGGCATGTTCGGATTGGTGCGGTGCCGCGCCAGATTGTCCGGCGTCATGCGGAACGGATAGGCCTGGACCTGGAAGGCTGGCTTGCCGCCGAGGAACGCGTCGCGCGCCAGCGCGTAGATTTCGCCGATCTGCTCGTCGGTCATGGCGTAGCAGCCGACCGATGCGCAATTGCCGTGGATCATGAGAAAGGTGCCGTCGCGGTCGTTCGCCGCGTCGAAGGCATTTGGGAAGCCCATGTTGATGGCCAGATAGTAGCTGGAATTCGGGTTCATCAGCTTTGGCGTGATGGCATAGAAACCCTCAGGCGCCTGATAGTCGCCCTCATGTAGCTTCGGCCCGACCTCGCCCGACCAGCGGCAGATCGGATAGAGCTTGAGAAGCTCGAAACGTCCGCTGGTCGTCTGCTTCCAGACTTCAAGCTCCGATTCTTCCTTGAAGATGCGCAGCAGGATCGGCGAAAGTTTTGGCATCTTCTTCTGCGCCTCAAGCGACAGGAGCGCGGCCGACAGTTCGCGCGTCGCTTTCTCCGGCAACGCCGGGGCGCCTTCGCCAAAACACACGACCGGCGCCAAAGCGCCGGCAACAGTTGCCAGGATCACAAGCGCGCGGGCGAACGTAGCGCCGATCAACTTCATTCCCCTTATCACAATGGGCCTCGCATTGCGGCGGCGACCGTAGCGGCTCATCTCGCTTCGCGACAACAGGCTTATTTCGTTATCGCCGGACTTGAGCCGGCAATCCAGCATGGATCACCGGGTCAAGCCCGGTGGCGACGACGAAAGAATGGTAATCGTCGTGGCCGGGCTTGTCCTGGGCTGGATCAATGCCACATAGCCAAAGAGATACAGCGCTTCTGATCATAAAACATGCTCGACGATGTTCCAGATAAACTGACGAATTACCTCCGCGAAGCCGCCGCCGATTTTGACCAAGAGAGCTTCTACTATTTTGCAGCGGCTACCGTTGCTCTTTTCTATCTCCAGAAAAACATGACCGCGCCCGAAACAAGTGATTTTCTCAATTTTCGGCGCACGAGTAGAGGAGGAATTTGGTACGGCCATTCGGGACGTGTCATCCTTATTGGAGAGACACTCTTTTTGATGCGTTCAATGCCGGGGTTCCCCGAGTTTTGTAGGCGCATGGCAGGTCGAGACCTCCGATCTACCTATTTTGAGAGCTACGCCGCGCGAATGTTCGTAGAAGCAGGCTACAAGGTGCTCGCGCGTCCAGAGACTGGAGTACGAGGACAAGATTTCGACTTTCAAGCGGTACGGGGAAGCGAGAAAATAAATGTAGAAGTAACAGCTTTAACTCAGGCCCAGTTTGCGCCTGAGACTGTTAAAAACGCTTTGCAACAGAAGCGTAAGCAATTACCCGACACAGATCCGGCAATTGTGTTCTGCATCTTACCCGAGGGGTGGTCGGGATCGGAAAGTTTGGGTCCACCACTGACTAAAATCATTGAGCGCTTTTTTGAAAGAACAAGGCGAATATCGGCAGTAGTTTTCGTTATTGAGAAACACTTTGATTTCGAGAAAGATGGGCTGGTCGGATACTTGTCAATCCAACATCTCTGCCTGTCGCACCCAAATCCTCGAAAACCTCTGACTTCAAAAGATTTTTTCAAAACTGCCTGGGAAAGCACTACGAGCGCCACAGGTGAGCCAACACAGCGTCGAGAGAGCGAGTTTTTTCGATGGGTAGACAGTATCTTCGCCGCGAAAAATGCTACTGGCCACAACGAATGCTTCACTATAGTTGGACAACCGTGACTCCACCATCGTGACGAGCACGTCCGTGCGACGGCCAACCGGCGTTCGCTCTGATATATCTATGAAAAAATACAATCTAAAGTTCTACGCTTTTTGCACAATCACGAGCTGGCTACCAAAAATTTTAGCAGCAGCATCAGACAGAGCGCGCAACTGCGCTTGCGCCGGAGACAAGCGTCCTGGCGGTGCCGGACCGACAGAAGATTGCTCTTCGCCAATGGCCTGTTGTGGATCGCGCCTCCCCGCCAGGCCAGCTGCGCGATCGGCTTCATGAAGCATCTCGGGCAATAAGTCCTGAAGAGGTTGATCTTCCTGATCCAGCGAAGATTTTAGGATGACCTGCAGTTTATCCATATCGATCAAATCTATCTCTTCGGGGTCGGAACAGAGATAGGCACGACGATGATCGTAGGCGACCCTATGCTATCCGGCACTCAGCCTTCCAATCGCATTAGGGGCGATAAAGATTGAGCGACCGGCTACCGTGTTTGCGTTCCAAGCTTCATTGATTTCTGGAAGCGTATGGAACCGTGGAGCTGCGTAATAAACTGTACTTTTCCCGCGAGCTAATCGAAGAAGAAGCCTATGTTGGTCGGATCTCTGCGGATCCATTAAATCAAATCGATAATACGGGATATGCAGGATAGCGCCGCCTTGGATTTCTTTTGCGTTACTCCGCGTTAGACATTCAGCGCGTTTGAATTGTAGGTACATAGCAACACCAGGAAAATCTAGACGAACATCGTACCCACCTCCGGAGCGCCCTTCTTCAATTAAACTTGGAAAGATTGGGGCCGAACGCAACCTTGTCCAGCCGACCAATTCGTTGGTGAGGGCAAAACCGTAAGAAAATTCTGAAATTTCCGGTACCATTTCAAATATGGCCGCCATCAATCGTCGCGTAGAATAAAGACATCGATGCCCGGCACAAGGCCGGGCATGACGCTCTTTCAATCAACGAAGCGAGCCCCCTCACCCCGCCGCGCCTAGAGGCGCGTCGGCCTCTCCCCGCCGGGGAGAGGCCGTTTTAGTCAGAGCGCCTTGTTGCTTTCCCTGACCAGCGCGGCGTTCTTCGCGGCGTGGGCGGCCTCGGAGTCGAGCGCGGTGGTTGGCGGCGCCTTCGCCACCTTGCCGGCGTCCACATAAACCTGCTCGCCCATCTGCCGGAATTTCTCCGACATCTCGTCCATGCCCTTTTGAGCCACGTCCAGCCCCAGCGCGGCCTTCTCGTTGTCGCCGAGGCTCGCGGCGTAATCGCGCACGTCCTGCGTGATCTTCATCGAGCAGAACTTCGGGCCGCACATCGAGCAGAAGTGCGCCACCTTGTGCGCGTCCTTCGGCAGCGTCTCGTCGTGGTATTCGCGCGCGGTGTCGGGATCGAGGCCGAGGTTGAACTGGTCCTCCCAGCGGAAGTCGAAGCGCGCCCGTGAAAGAGCGTCATCGCGCAGTTGCGCCGCCGGATGGCCCTTGGCAACGTCGGAGGCGTGCGCCGAGATCTTGTAGGTGATGACGCCTTCCTTGACGTCGTCGCGGTTCGGCAGGCCGAGATGCTCCTTCGGCGTGACGTAGCAGAGCATGGCGCAGCCGAACCAGCCGATCATGGCGGCGCCGATGCCCGAGGTGATGTGGTCGTAGCCCGGCGCGATGTCGGTGGTGAGCGGGCCGAGCGTGTAGAACGGCGCCTCGCCGCACTCCTTGAGCTGCTTGTCCATGTTGATCTTGATCTTGTGCAGCGGCACGTGGCCGGGGCCTTCGATCATCACCTGGCAGCCCTTGTTCCAGGCGATTTGGGTGAGCTCGCCGAGCGTTTCCAGTTCGGCAAACTGGGCGCGGTCGTTGGCGTCGGCGATCGAGCCGGGACGGAGGCCGTCGCCGAGCGAGAAGCTGACGTCATACTTGCGCATGATGTCGCAGATCTCGTCGAAGCGCTCGTAGAGGAAGCTCTCCTTGTGCCGCGACAGGCACCACTTCGCCATGATCGAGCCGCCGCGCGAGACGATGCCGGTGACGCGGTTGGCGGTCAGCGGCACATAGGCGAGGCGGACGCCGGCGTGGATGGTGAAATAGTCGACGCCCTGCTCGGCCTGCTCGATCAGCGTGTCCTTGTAGAGTTCCCAGTCGAGCTTGACCGGATCGCCGTCGCACTTCTCCAGCGCCTGGTAGATCGGCACGGTGCCGATCGGCACCGGCGCGTTGCGGATGATCCATTCGCGGGTGTTGTGGATGTTGCGGCCGGTGGAGAGGTCCATCACCGTGTCGGCGCCCCAGCGGATCGCCCACACCATCTTGTCGACTTCCTCTTCCACCGAGGAGGTGACGGCGCTGTTGCCGATATTGGCGTTGATCTTGGTGAGGAAGTTGCGGCCGATCGCCATCGGCTCGAGCTCGGCGTGGTTGATGTTGGCCGGGATGATGGCGCGGCCGCGCGCCACTTCCGCGCGGACGAATTCCGGGGTGATGAACAGCGGCACCGCGGCGCCGAAGCTCTCGCCGTCGTTCGCCGCCCACTCCGCGCGCTCGAGCTGCGTCTTGCGGCCCATGTTCTCGCGCTCGGCGACGTAGATCATTTCCTTGGTGATGATGCCCTTGCGCGCCCACTCAAGCTGCGTGACGGGCGCGTCGCCGATAGCACGCATCGGCTTCGGCGTATTGGCGAAGGCGCGCGCGAGGTGCTTGCCGGAGACGTTGCCGTTGTCGATCGGCTTGAGCGGACGGCCGTCATACTCCTCGATGCCGCCGCGCTCTTTCACCCACTCGACACGGGCGCGCTTGAGACCCTGCTCGACGTCGATCGCGGCGTCGTTGTCGGTGTACGGGCCGGTGGTGTCATAGACCGGCAGCGGCGGCTCGCCCGATTCCTTCGACAGCACGATCTCGCGGACCGGCACGCGCAGCTCCGGCGCGCTCTCCGGCGTGGCGTAGGCCTTGCGCGACCCGGCGATCGGGCCGGTGGTGACCTTCGGCGTGGCGAGATCGGATTCGGACAGCGGCTTGTTCATCGGGCGCTCCATGTTCGTTGGAGCATGGCCTTATTTTTCGGGACCATGCTCACGCAATCTCGTCCTCATGGTGAGGAGCGCGGAACGCGCGTCTCGAACCATGAAGCCAGTTCCACATCCTTCGAGACGGCTGCTTCGCAGCCTCCTCAGGATGAGGCCCGGGCGCGGTTTGGGACGGATTTTCGGAAAGTTTCCGTCCCTTCGCCGGCATGACCCGGATCAGGTTCAAAGGGTTTTTCTCAGCCCGTTCCTGGGCACCCCTCGGAACGCCCCTAAAATAGGCCGATAGGGCGGACAGTCAACATAGCGTCATGAGACTCAGCGTTGCGCGGAAGGGAGTTGCCAGCACTGTTCCCGTCATCCTGAGGTGCCCGCCGAAGGCGGGCCTCGAAGGACGCACGGCCGAGGTGCCGGGGCCGTCGTCCTTCGCGGCTCGCCGCCATAGCGGGTCGAAGACGCGCGTAACGCGCTTTTTGGCGGCGAGCACCTCAGGATGACGGATTAAGCGATGAACAAACTTCACCGCCGTCATGGCCGGGCTCGTCCCGGCCATCTCGACAATGCCGGCAATGCAGTGCCATTGATTTCGGGATGCCCGCGACAAGCGCGGGCATGACGGAGTGATCATGTCCGGTGAAACCAAAGCGCTGGCGGAGTTCGCGGCCGCGCTGCGCTACGAGGATATTCCCGCGCCCGCGCGCGCCATCGCCAAGGCCTGCATTATCGACACTGTCGGCGTGGTGCTGTTCGGCTCGACGCTGCCGTGGAGCAGGATCGTCGACGGCTATGTGCAGCACACCGGCAGCGGCGCGAGCAGCATTCTCGATCACGGCTTCCGCAAGACCAGCGCGCCGGGCGCCGCCTTCGCCAACGGCGCGTTCGCTCATGCCTTCGAGTTCGACAACCTGCGCCAGCCGTCGACCGGCGTGCATCCCGGCGCCACGGTACTGACCGGCGCGCTGGCCGCGGCGGAAGAGGCGAAGGTCGGCGGCAAGGACCTGATCACCGCGTTCGTCACCGGCCTCGAATGCATGTTCCGCATCGCCGCCGCGGCGAAAAGCACCAGCGAGAAGCTCGGCTTTCATGCGCCGGGCATGACCGGGGTGTTCGGCTCGGCGATCGCCGCCAGCAAGGCGATGCAGCTTTCGCCGCGGCAGATCACCATGGCGATGGGCATCGGCGGCTCGTTCTGCTCCGGCCTGCTCGCCTTCGTGAAATCCGGCCAGGGCGGCATGGTCAAGCGCATCCACATGGGCCGCGCCGCGGAAGGCGGCGTCACCGCGGCGAACCTCGCAGCGCGCGGCTTCGAGGGGCCGGAGGTGATCCTCGAAGGCCATTTCGGCGCGCTCGAGGTGTTCGCCCGCGACGCGGACCTCGCCGCGCTCACCAGGGACTTCGGTAGCCGCTGGGAAACGCTGACCATCACGTTCAAGACGTTTCCCTGTCATGTCACGTCGCAGTCGCCGGTGCAGGCGCTCTTGGCGCTGCGTGCGCAAAACACCTTCGCGCCGGAGGACGTGGCGAAGATCACGATCGAGGTGTCGGACAAGGTGCTGTCGCATCATGCCGACCCGGCGCCGCGCGACGTGGCGACGGCGCAGTACAGCCTGCCCTTCACCATGGCGCTGGCGCTGCATCGCGATCCGGGCGACCCGCAGGCCTTTCTCGACGGCCCGGACCAGAACCCGGCGATCCTCGCGTTGGCGCGGCGCGTCGAGCTTGTGCCCTACGCCAAGGACGGGCCGAACAACAACGATATGGCCTGCCGGCTGCACATCACGCTCAACGACGGCCGCACTTTAAGCATCGCGCGCACCGATTTCGAAGGCACCACGACCTCGCCACTGACCCGCGAGCGGCTGGAGCAGAAATTCCTGAAACTGTCGTCGAGCGTGCTCGGCGAAAAGGAACGGACTGAACTGCTGGCGCGGCTGAATAATCTGGAAAACGTGACGGTGTCAGAACTGTTTCGCCTCTAATCACCTCTCCCCGCATGCGGGGAGAGGTCGGGCGAAGCGAGGGTGAGGGGGCGTCTCAGCGAGAGTGAGCGACAAGGATTGAGGCTGGGCCCGCGCGGGGGAGGCCCCCTCATCCCAACCTTCTCCCCGCGTGCGGGGAGAAGGGGTCTCGCCGCCCGCGCCAGAGGTCGAAGTCACGTACTGCTATGCGGGACGCATAACAGCGTCAATAATCCTTCAGCAGCCGCTCGATGTAATCGAGCTCTTCCTGGGTGCGGCTGAACTCGCCGAAGCGGCGGCGCAATTCCTCGATGATGCGGCGCGCCCGCTGCACGTCGATCTCGCCGGGCACGCGCACCGTGCTGTCGTCGCCGTAGTCGCGGCCGCGCATCGGCCGGCCGAGCGGATCGGTGTCCTGCTCGGCGCGCGACTGGCCCATCCGTCCGGGCCGGCCGGGACTCTGCCCCTGCCCCATCTGCTGCTGCATCGATTGCGCCAGCGACTGCGCACCCTTGCGCATGGCATCGAGCGCGCGGCCCTGTGAGTCCACCGCGCCGTCGTTGTTACCGTCGCCAAGCGCGTTCTGTGCGTCGTCCATCTCCTTGCCGGCCTGGCCGAGCTGATCGAGCTGGTCGTTGCCTTGCGTCTGGCCCTGTCCCTGCTGGCCGTCCTGACCGCGCTGGCCGTTCTGGCCGAGGCCGCGGTTCTTCAGCTCGTTGAGCAGCTTGTCGAGGCGGTCGCGCAGCGCCTGCTGGTTCTGCCGCAACTCGCCGTTGGAATTGCCGGCCTGCGGATTCGGCTGGCCGTTCGGCCGCGACTGGCCGCCGCGCTGCTGGCGCTGGTCCTGCTGCTGTTGCTGGCCCTGCTTGAAGGTGCGGTCGCGCAGGTCCTGCTGCTGATGGATCATGTCGCCGAGCTCGTCGAGCTCCGACATCATGTCGTCCTGGTCGTCGCCGTCATTCATGCCCGGCTGCGCCATCTGCAGATTTTCCATCATCTGCTGGAGCTGTTGCAGCAACTGGCGGGCGGCGTCCTTGTTGCCGCTCTGCGCAAGCTGCTGCAGCTTGTCGAGCATGTTCTTCAGGTCGCGCTGGCTGAGCATGCGCTCGTTCGGGCCGAGCGGCCGGGCGAGCTGCTGCGAGTTCTTCAGCTGCTCCATCATCGCCTGCATGAAGCGGTCCATCGCCGCGCGGAGCTTGTCCATCAGCTCTTTCAGTTCCGAATCGGTGGCGCCGCGCTCCAGCGCCTGGCGCAGCGCCTCCTCGGCGTTGCGCAACTGCGCCTGCGCATCGCTGATGTCGCCGTCCTCGAGCTGCACCGCCATCGACCACATCCGCTGCGCGACATCGCGCAACTGGTCGTCGGACTTGGCGCGCACCAGCGACCAGAAAAGGCCGCGCAGGCCGAGATAGACGCCGGCGCTGGTGCCGAATTTGTCCGGCGCGAGCGCCAGCGCGTCGAGCGCGGTGATCACCAGCGGCCGCGAATTGGCATCGAGCGCCAGGTTGCGCCGCTGCTCGACCAGCGCGCGCGCCAGCGACTTGGTGAAAATGCGCTCGGGCAACTGGAAAGCCGTCGGCTCGCTGCTGCCTTCGTTGCCGCCGTCGTCCTTGGCGGTCAGCGTCATCAGCACTTCGGCGCCGGCCCACGGATGATCGGTCAGATCCTTGATGGTCTGGCCATTGCCGTTTTTGGTGCGGGCCTGCGGCAGCACCAGCGGGAAATCCGGCGGGCCGTAGAGGGGATGCGGGGTCTCGCCCGACGCGCCGCCGTCGCTCTTGCGGGTGAACGTCGCGCGCGCTTCGCTGACACCGTAATCGTCCTCAAGGTGATAGGACAGCATCAGCGAGCCGCGCTGCTGCCGCTCCGGATCCTTGGTCAGTTCGATCTTCGGCGGCGTGTCGGGAATGGCATTGAACGCCCAGGTCAGGTCGTCGCCGGCGCCGCGCAGCGTGACGCTGCCGGTCGCGGCGATGGTGAAGCGATGCTCCTCGGTGCCGGCCGGCGCTTTCACCTCGGCTTTCGCAGCCGACACGCCGCCGGAGCCGTTGACTTCAAGGTCGGCCTTGCCGGTCGAGCGCACCACCAGCGTCGAGTTCACCGGCACCGCGACGATGCCGCTCGACGGCGGCAGCGCCGCGGTCTCGCCGGGATGGATGCCGGGCAGCACGACCGGCGGCTTGCCGGTATAGGTTGGCGGGATCACCCAGGCGTCGACGCGGAAATTCGCCGGCAACACCACGCCGTGCCAGTCGAACGCGACCGCGATCCGCCGCCAGCGCTCGCCGCCGGCGGCGACGAAGGTGGCGACGCAGGCCACCAGCACCAGCGCACGCACGGCGTAGCGATCGCGCCGCGCAACCTGCGGCGACGGCCAGCCGGTTTTCAGCGCGCGCGCCGCGGCCAGCGCGCGCGCGACATGCGCGTTCCACAGCGCCAGCGAATACGGATCCTGCGGCGTCACCGCGAGATCGTCGGTGATTGCGGTCGCCGGGCGATGGCGCAAGCCGCTGTCGCGGTCGAGCCGGTTGAGGCTGTCGCGCAGCGCCGGCAGCCGCAACCGCAGCAGCGGGATCAGCGCCGCTGCCGCCAGCAAGCCGCAGACGATCATCACCGCGGCCCGCCCGATCGGCGGCAGCCACAGGAATACGCCGAGCCAGGCCAGCGCCAGGAACACGCCAACCGCGGTCAAGAGCCCGGCCAGCGCCGGCCACAGCCGCTCCCAGAATATCGTCCAGCGCGCGCGCTTGAGCGTCGCCGCAAGCCGCGCGCGCATCGCTTCGGCGCGCGACGGCTCGGGGGCTGGATTCGACAGTTTTGTCTCGGTCAACCAATTCTCCGCGCGGCGATCGCCGGATAATTCAGTACAGACAACACAGTAACATGAGGGCGGGTTCATGGCACTTTTGCCGGCCCCGGGCCCCCTCACAACCTGTTGTTAATGCAAGTTCAAAGCCAGCGTGCGGCCGGACGGCCTCACAGCCAGGGCGGCAGCTTGTCCAGCGCGATCAGCGCGTCGGCCGGAACCCGCGGCCGCACCAGCGCCCATTTATCAGCCGCAACAAGCACTTCCGGGATCAACGCGCGGGTGTTGTAGGTCCCCGCCTGCACCGCGCCGTAGGCGCCGGCGGTCATCACGGCGATCAGTTCGCCGGGACGCGGCTCCGGCATCGAGCGGTCGAGCGCGAGGAAGTCGCCGGACTCGCATACCGGCCCCACCACATCGGCAATGATTCGCGGCGCGCCGACGGCGGCCTGCCGCACCGGCCGAATCTCGTGATGCGCCTCATACAGCGTCGGCCGGATCAGGTCGTTCATGCCGGCATCGACGATGATAAATGTCTTGGCTTCGCCGCGCTTCACATACAGCACGCGCGTCACCATGATGCCGGCATTGCCGACGATCAGCCGGCCCGGCTCGAAGATCAGCTTGCAGCCGAGACCGGCGGTGGCGCGCTTGACGATGGCCGCATAGGCGTCGGGATCGGGCGGCGGTTCGTTGTCGTCGTAATACGGAATGCCGAGGCCGCCGCCGAGATCGACGTGGCTGATGGTGTGGCCGTCGGCGCGCAGCGCGCGCACAAAGTCGGCAATCAGCGCGAACGCATCGCCGAACGGATCGAGCTCGATGATCTGGCTGCCGATATGCATGTCGACGCCGGCGACGCGCACGCCCTTGAGCTTCGCGGCGCGGGCATAGACGTCGCGGGCGCGGCTGATCGGAATGCCGAATTTGTTCTCCGCCTTGCCGGTCGCGATCTTGGCATGGGTGCGCGGATCGACATCGGGATTGACGCGAATGGAAATCGCAACGGTGCGGCCCTTCGCGGCGGCGATCGACGCCAACAGTTCGAGCTCGGCTTCGGATTCGACGTTGACGCAGAGGATGCCTTCGTCGATCGCCAGCGCGAGTTCGCGCGCAGTCTTGCCGACGCCGGAGAACATGATCTTGTCAGGCGCAATGCCGGCTGAGCGGGCGCGCAGCAGTTCGCCTTCGGAAACGACGTCGGCTCCGGCGCCGAGCTTGGCCAGCGTTGCGATCACCGCCTGGTTGGAATTCGCCTTCAGCGCGTAGCAGACCAGCGCATCGACATCGGCGAACGCGCCGGCAAACACCTTGTAGTGCCGCTCCAGCGTCGCGGTCGAATAGCAATAGAACGGCGTGCCGACGCTTTCCGCCAGGGCGATGAGATTGACCTGTTCGGCGTGCAATACGCCGTCGCGATAGGCGAAGTGGTGCATGAACGTTATTAGCGCGGGAGCAAAAGGTGCGCTACTGCCGCGCGGGCAGCGGGCCAAGGATCGGATCGAGAATGAACGATTTGTTGGCGGGCGGCGGCTGGTAGATCGGGCGGCCCGCGCTGTCGAAGGCGTTCGGCGCATGCGAGGGCTGTTCCTGCTGCGACGCGCCGGGCATCAAGGACGAGCCAAATGCCGGCTGGGTCTGGTTCGCGCTGGCCTGCGGCGACGGGGTGTCGCTTGGCGGCAGGTCGAGCGGACCCCGGCGGCCGCAGCCAGCCAGGCCCAGCGCCAGCGAAACGGCAGCGCCGAGGGCAAGCGTCCGGACCAATAAGCGTACAGCAACCAACGGAGAGTCCCCTACCCCAAGAAGCCCCAGCAGATCACGCCGCGGCGGCGAGATTGTGTCCGCAACCCATTGCTATGGCGTTTACGGCAAGGCGGTTCAACCCGCCAAGCCTGCTTACCGAGCCTTCACCGAGCCCACTCAACGACCCACTCAACGACCTTTGGTTTTCAGCCGTTTCAGCCAGCGTTTGGCCTGCGCCCGCACCTGGTTCGGCGCGGTGCCGCCGTAGACCTTGCGGCTCGCCACCGAATTGCCGACCGAGAGGACGCCGAACACCGCCTTGGTGATTTTCGGCTCGATCGCCTGCATGGTTTTCAGCGGCAATTTGTCGAGTGCCACGCCGTCCTCGGCGGCCTTGGCGACGATCCGTCCGGTGACATGATGCGCCTCGCGGAACGGCAGCTTCAGCGTGCGCGTCAGCCAGTCGGCCAGATCGGTCGCGGTCGAATAGCCCTCGCCCGCCGCCGCCGCCATGACCTTCGTGTCCGGCTCGAGATCGCGCACCATGCCGGTCATGGCAGTGAGCGACAGCGCCAGCGCGCCGATGGCGTCGATCGCGCCTTCCTTGTCTTCCTGAAGATCCTTCTGATAGGCGAGCGGCAAACCCTTGATCACGATCAGCAGGCCTTGCAGCGCACCGACGATGCGCCCGGTCTTGGCGCGCACCAGTTCGGCCGCATCCGGATTGCGCTTCTGCGGCATCATCGACGAACCGGTTGTGAATTTGTCCGACAGCCGGATCAGCCCGGTCAGCGGCGACGACCAGATCACGATCTCTTCGGCGAACCGCGACAGATGCACCGCGCAGATCGCGCAGGCCGACAAGGTCTCCAGCACGAAATCGCGGTCGGCGACCGCGTCGAGCGAATTCGCCATCGGCCGCGCGAAACCCAGCGCCTTCGCCGTCATGGCGCGATCGATCGGGAACGACGTGCCCGCCAGCGCCCCGGCGCCGAGCGGACTTTCATTGAGCCGTTCCCGCGCATCGGCGAACCGGCCGCGGTCGCGTGCCGCCATTTCGACGTAGGCCAGCAGATGATGGCCGAACGTCACCGGCTGCGCCGGCTGCAAATGGGTGAAGCCGGGCATCACCGTGGCGGCGTGTTGCAAGGCCTTTTCGGCCAGCGCGCGCTGATAACCGGCGAGTTGCGCATCGATCGCGTCGATCGCGTCGCGGATCCATAGCCGGAAATCGGTCGCCACCTGATCGTTGCGCGAGCGTGCGGTATGCAGCCGGCCGGCCGCCGGCCCGATCAGATCGGACAGCCTGCTCTCGACATTCATATGAATGTCTTCCAGCGCCCGCTTGAAGGTAAATTTACCGGACTCGATCTCTGACAGGATCGTGTCTAGACCGTGAGCGATCTTCTTCGCATCCTGCGCCGCGATGATGCCCTTTTTGGCAAGCATCGCAGCGTGGGCCTTGCTGGCGGCGATATCCTGCCGGTACAGGTGACGGTCAAACTCGATCGAGGCGTTGATGTCCTCCATGATCGGGTCGGGCCTGGACTTGAAACGTCCGCCCCACATTTTGTTGCTCATCGTATGCCGCCGAGGTTCCGCCGCTTATGACCCAATTGCCTGCCGAGCCCTATTATAAGGTCCGCCGCCGCCAGCTCATCGCAGGCGGCGTTTTTGGGCTAATCGGGACTTTGGCCGTGCTGGCGGGGGTATACGGGATTGACCGGCTGCGAAGCAATCCGGCCGATGCCGCCTGCCGGCCGGCGGTTAACGAGGCGGCCAGGCTGGCGCCACTGGTGCACGGCGAGGTCGCGGCGCTGACCATGGCGCAGAAGCCCTTTACGGTGCCGGATGTCGCGTTCAAGGACTCAGCCGGCCGTGACCGCAAGCTCGGCGACTGGCGGGGCCGCACCGTCCTCCTCAATCTCTGGGCGACGTGGTGCGTGCCGTGCCGCAAGGAAATGCCGGCGCTGGACGCATTGCAGGGCGAGCTTGGCGGACCGGATTTCGAGGTCGTCGCCGTCAATATCGACACCCGCGATCCGGAAAAGCCCCGCGCCTTTCTCAAGGACGTCGGCATCAAGCACCTCGCCTATTATTCGGATGCCAGCGCGCATGTGTACGAGGATCTGAAAACCGCCGGCAAAGCTTTCGGCATGCCGACAACGTTGATCGTCAATCGCGCCGGCTGCGAGATCGGCACCATGGCCGGGCCGGCGGAATGGTCGAGCCCTGACGGCGTGAAGCTGATTCAGGCTGCGCTCGGCAGCGGCTGACTTTCCCGTTCCGTGACGATTGCGTCGCCGAATCTCTGCTAGGCTGCGCGCGTCTGGCTGAGGCACGTGTTGTGGATCAATTCTCCAATACCGTTCTTTTGGTTTATGCGGGCCTGTTTCCGATCGTGAACCCGATCGGCGGCGCGCCGGTCTTTCTCGGTCTCACGTCAAGCTGCACGGAAACCGACCGCAATTCGCTCTCTCGCCGCGTCGCCTTTAACAGCGTCCTGCTGCTCGCGGGCTCGTTGTTTATCGGTTCGCATCTGCTGGTTTTTTTTGGCATCACACTTCCAGTGGTCAGAATCGCCGGCGGCCTGGTTCTGATAGCGTTCGGGTGGAAGCTCCTGCAGTCCGGCGCCAACATCGAGGCAGAGCGTTCGGAAAATACCGGCGGGCCTTCGTCGGCGATGGATTCGTTTTATCCCCTGACCATGCCACTCACCGTTGGGCCGGGATCGATCTCGGTTGCGATTGCACTGGGCAGCCAACGTCCCACCGGCCCGATCGATCTTTACCAGCTGGCGCTGTTGGCCGGGGCCGCCATCGTCGGAATCATCGCGATCGCCCTGACTGTGTATGTCTGCTATCGCTACGCCGAAGCCATCATCGCCATGCTGGGCAAGAGCGGCACCAACGTCGTGGTGCGCCTCTCCGCCTTTATTTTGCTGTGTATCGGCATCCAGATTCTATGGACCGGCTACAGCACGCTTACCCCGCCGACGATCCACTGAAACCTCAGCGGTTATTTCTCCGAAATCTTGTCCACGACCGGTATCCAGATTGCCTGCTGCTTGGTGACGAAGTCGAGCAGCTGCTCGGGATTCATCGGGCTCGGATAATTCCCGGCGGCCGCGAGCTTCCCCTTAAAGTCAGGATTGCTGACCACCTTGATCAAATCGGCGCTGATCTTGGCAACGATCGGCGCCGGCGTGCCAACCGGCGCCACAAGAACCTGCCAGCCCGACCCATTGAAACCGGGGAGCGTCTCCGAGATTGTCGGCACGTCGGGAAATTCCGCCAACCGTTCGGCGGAGCCAACGGCAATGAGCTTGACCTGGCCGGCTTTCACCGCGCCGACAATTCCGGAATAGCCCTCGATAATCATCGACACCCGGCCGTCGGCCACATCGCCGATCGCCGACGCCGGGCCGTGCGTATAAGGCACTGAAACAAGTTTGATATCGGCCCGCTCCTGTAACAGTTCGCCGGTCAAATGCGTGAACCTGCCAATACCGGTCAGCGCGATCGTGATCTTGTCCGGCTCTTTCTTCGCCCGCTCGATCAGTTGCGGCAGCGTCGTTATGCCGAGCGAAGGCGAGACGGCAACGAACATCGGCTGGCTTGCGGTAAATCCAACGGGAAGGAAATCGCGCGGCAGCTTGACCGGGAGATTGGGTGCGATGGTCGGCAACGCGGCAAATGTCGAGAGCGTTGGATGGAACAGCGTGTAGCCATCCGCAGCCGCTTCAGATGCCGCTCGCGCGGCGAGACTGCCGTTCGCACCCGGACGATTGAGCACGACGACCTGCAGCCCCCACACCTTGCCGAGTCCATCTGCGACAAAACGCGCTACCACATCAGGCGATGAACCTGCCGCTGAGTCGGAAATGATCGTGACCGGCTTGTCGGGATAATTTGCGATCTGGGAAAAAGCAGTCGAGGCCGGCAGCATCAACAAACAAATAATGCCGACCCAATAACGCAACCCGATCATTTTATTCTCCGGCGTTCAAAGCTCTCCGCAGCTAGCGGCAATTAGCAACGAGCGTCAAATCTGCAAGGCGTAAAGCAGCAGCCGGAGCGGTTGGCAGCGCTCGATCGGTGCAATTTTGGGTTGGTGAAAAAGGAGAGCCGGTCGCCCATATTAACCCGTATGCAATCGAGCATGGGCCACAAGGCAATCTTCGCTGGGTGCAATCTTGCTGAAACGCAGGAAAACCGGCAAAGTCGCGCTTCAATTTCATAAGAACACGCCAGAGGAAAAGGTCACCGCCCATGTCCACTTCAGCCGTCAGGCTCGTCTCGGAATCCACAATGCCTGCGGGCGTGCGCGTGTCGCAGCTCCAACCGGCGCTCGGCTCGATCGTCTCGGGATTTCGGTTTGATGGACAGCCGCTGACCGACGAGTTCCGCTCTGCGTTGCGCGATCTGCTGCACAATCGCGGTCTGGTGGTGTTCGAGCCCGGCACGGTGACCGCTGAGAACTTCACCGCCTTCGCCGGCTTTCTCGGCGAGTTCTTCCACTACGCAGGGCCGCACACGCCGCGCGCACCGGAAAATCCGGACGCGACGATGATCGAACTCGATGAAGGACAAGAACCTGCGTAACCACATCTGGCACGCCGACGGCGGCTTCCGGCCCGATGCGCCGGCTTTCACCGCGCTGTTCGCCCACGTGCTCCCCGATAGCGGCGGCGACACGATCTTCAGCAACACGGCCTGGGTCTACGAACATCTCGACCCGCTGCTCGCGGCCTATCTGGAATCGCTCACCGTCATCCAGTCGGCGGACGCCACCGGACACATCACCGACCGTTATCTCGATCCGAAGGAAGCCGCCGATGCGCGGATACGGATGCCGCCCTTTGAGATGCCGCTGGTCCGCGTTCATCCGGCCAGCGGACGCAAATGGATCGCGGTCAACGAGTCCTACTCGAACTACATCAAGGGCGTCAGCCGGATCGTGAGCCAGAATATCCTGGGCATCCTGTTCGACATGATCAAATCGCCGGAAGCGACCGCCCGCTATAGCTGGACTCGCGGCGCGCTGGCGATCTGGGACAACCGCGTGGTGCAGCACAAGGGCATTAAGGATTACGGCAGCGGCCGCCGTATTCTCTACCGCGCGACGATGACGGCATAAGGCTGCCCCGTTCGTGGACGGCATCCGTTCCAAGACATTGATCACGGCCGCCGAGCTTGGGCGGCTGATCGACACGGGCCAGCCTGTCGTCCTGCTCGACGTCATCGACGAGCCCGGCGCGGCGCCCGACGATCGGCCCAAGATACCCGGCGCGCTGTCGGTCAATCTGGCGGAGGATTTTTCCGGCAAGCCGACACCGCAAGGCGGCCGCCGGCCGCTGCCGGATATCGGCGCGTTGCAGGCCAAAGCTCGCGCGCTTGGCGTCAACAACGACAGCATCGTCGTGGTCTACGACAATGTCGGCGGCGCCCAGGCGTCGCGCGCGTGGTGGACCTTGCGATGGGCGGGCTTGACCGATGTCCGCATTCTCGACGGCGGCGTCGCCTCGTGGATTGCTGCAAACCGCCCGTCGTCAAACCATTTCGCCACCCAAGCCGCCGACGCTAGTGACGTGGTTTTGACGCCGGGCCATATGCCGACGATCGACGCCGGCGAAGCCGCAGAACTTGCCAAACAATCGAAGCTGTTCGACGCCCGCCCGCGCTCCTCCTATATCGGCGATCCGGCGAAACCGGCGACCGGCCACATTCCGGGCGCCATTCACGCGGCCGCCGGCGACAACATCGCCGGCGGAACATTCAAATCCGATGACGACCTGCGCGCCCGCTTCGCTGCGTTGGGCGCCGGCGGCGGGGGAAAAGTCGGCGTCTATTGCGGCAGCGGCAACGCCGCGGCGCACGCCATCGCCGCCATGTCCGCCGTGGGGCTTGAGCCGGCGCTTTATGTCGGATCGTGGTCGGCCTGGAGCGCCGATCCAGCGCGCCCTGCCGTCACGGGATCCGAACCGGGATGAACGATCCGCGCGGTTGGCGCGCGGTGCGAAATTCTCTAGTGTCCTGCTTCCGAAATTCGCATTCCCGCCAGACGAGGCGATGAACCAGTTCCGGTATCGGTCGCCGAGCGCGTCAATCGTTCCTTCGCAAAAGCCGTGCAAGCTGACGGATTGCGCTCTACTAGTCCGGCCAACACTCTTTCGTTCATGCCCCCGACACGCCGCCATAATCTATTGATCATTCTCATTCTCGGTGCGCTGAGCACCGTGAGTCCGTTTTCGATCGACATGTATCTGCCGGCGTTTCCGCAGATCGCGCATGACCTCGGCACGACGCAGGCCGAAATCTCGCTCTCGGTATCCGGCTATTTTGTCGGCCTCGCCTGCGGCCAGCTTCTCTACGGTCCGCTGCTCGACCGCTTCGGCCGCAAGCCGCCGCTTTATGCCGGCTTGAGCCTGTTTGTGCTGGCTTCGATCGGCTGCGCCACGGCCCGTACGCCGGAGCTCTTCATCGCATTTCGCCTGCTGCAGGCGCTGGGCGGCTGCGCCGCTCAGGTTGGCGCGCTGGCGATGGTGCGCGATTTCTTTCCGGTCGAGGAAAGCGCCAAAATCATCTCGCTCCTGATCCTGGTGCTCAGCGTATCGCCGCTGTTCGCGCCTACGGTTGGCGGATTCGTCACAGCGAGCATTGGCTGGCCATGGATCTTCGTCATTCTCGCCGGCTTCGCCCTCATCGTGATGATCCTTATCGCTACGTTGCTGCCGGAAGGTCACAAACCCGACCGGGGCATATCGCTGCGTCCGGCGGCGATCGTCTCCGGCTTCCGCCACATCATCACCAACCGGCAATTTTGCACCTATGCATTTGCCGGCGCGTTCTCGTTCGCTGGACTGTTTGTGTATGTCACGGGCGCCCCGATCATCTTCATCGGCGTGTTTCAGCTGGACCCGCGCACCTTCGGCCTGATTTTCGCGGCGCTGGCCTGCGCCGGGATCGGCGGCAGCCAGCTGAATATCGCGCTGTCGCGCTGGCATCAGGACAAGAGGATTTTCCGTTCGGCGGTCATCGGCCAGAACGTTATGATGCTGGTGATTTTGCTTGGAACGTTTCTCGGCTGGTATGGATTGGCGGCAAACATCGTTCTGCTGCTGATATATTTGCCGTTCGGCGGCGTGTCTTATCCGAACGCCGCGGCGATCGCACTGGCACCGTTCGAGAGAAACATCGGCAGCGCCTCGGCGCTACTCGGCTTTCTGCAAATGGGCATTGGCGCCATGGCGTCGACCGGCGTTGGCCTGCTGCATGCTTCCACGAGCTTGCCGATCTACGCGGTGATGGCGGGATCGGCCGTCATCGGGCTTGCGATCCTGCTCGCCAGCCGGGAAAGCGTGAGTGCCGACGGGCTGCAACAAGCGCGCGAATGACGTAAGGTAACGTTCGTCATTTTTGATCTGCGCTACATTTCCAACCGGGAGCGGCGCATGCCAATCAACCGGAGACGGGTGCTGCACGGCGCCGCCGCCACTTTCGCAGCCGGCGCGGCGCGCCGGTCATTCGCGCAGGGTTCCTATCCGGAGCGGCCGGTCCGCATCATTGTGCCGTCCACCGCCGGCGGTCCGTACGATATCATTCCGCGGTTTGTTGCCGACTACATTTCCCGCAAGTACGGCTGGGCAATTGCCGCCGAAAACCGGCCCGGCGCCAGCGGGATTGTCGGCGTGGTCGCGGCGAAGCAGGCGCTGCCGGACGGCTACACGCTCGTGGTTCCGAGCGCCGCAACGCACGGCTCCGAGCCGGCCTTCAACCACGCGCTGCCCTACGATCCCTACACCGATCTCGCGCCGATAACCTTGCTGGCGCAGGGACCTCTCGTGCTGCTGGTGCCCAAGCCGATGCCGGCCAATTCGGTGGCCGACCTGATCGCGCTCATCCGCGCCAAGCCGGGTACGCTGAAATTCTCCAGCGCCGGGTATCTGACGCAACAACACCTCGCCGTGGCGCTGATGCTGCAACGCGCAGGCCTGCCGCAAGAGGCCTGCACCCACGTGCCCTACCGGGGATTGGTCGAAGCGGTACGCGGCCTGCTGGCCGATGAAGTCGACTTCATGATCGTCAGCACCGGATCGGTAAAAGGCTATCTTGCCAATGGCGAGTTGCGCGCGTTGGCGATCACCTCGTCGACCCGGTCATCGCATTTGCCCAACGTGCCGACGTTCGCGGAAGCGGCTTTTCCCGGATACCAAATCACCGCCTGGTGCGCGCTGGCGGCGCCGGCCGGTACCCCGCAGCCGATCCTCGACCGCTGGACTACGGTCGCCAACGAAGCGCTGAAGGACGATGACGTCCGTGCCCATATCGAGAAAATCGACTACGACGTGCGCGGCGGGTCCGCCGCGAGCTACACTGCTTTCTTCAAGCAGGATATCGAAACCTATCGCCAACTGGCCGCGGCAACCGGCTTGAAGGAAGAGTGAGCTAGGCGCTGACGTCGAGGTTCGTTCCGATGCCGCCGGCGACATTGGCGAGCGAACTGGCGTTCTGCTGTGCGGCATCGATCAGCTTGGCAACCGATGCGCCCTGATCCGCGTTCATCCGCGCAAGCCGTGCCGCGACGGCAAGCTGAAGCATGCCGGTCTGGGCGCCAAGCATTGCGGTGACGAGGCTCGTCGTGTCCACGCCCCGATCATCGGCGGCCCCGCTTAAAAACGGATGAATCGCGTCTTCACACCCGCGCGAGCCGCAAACCGGCAAGCCGATTTAAGGGCTTAGCTCAATGCGCGGGTTGCGCCGGGCCGGAGTTGACACGGCGGACCGCGCCACTATACTAAACCACATGGTTAAGTATTTAGACAACCGGCTCGACCGCACATTCGCAGCGCTCTCCGACCCGACGCGGCGCGCGCTGGTGATGCGGCTCGCCGAGCAGCCGGACATTTCGGTGAGCGAGCTTGCCGCGCCGTTTTCGATGTCGCTGCCCGCGGTGATGAAGCACCTCGGCGTGCTGTCGGATGCCGGCCTGGTGGGGCGCACCAAGACCGGCCGCACCGTTGCCTGCCGTCTCGACGCCAATCCGATGCGCGACGCGTTCGAGTGGCTCAATCGCTATGAGAAATTCTGGACCGATCGCCTCGATCGCCTGGCTGCATTTCTGGATGAAGACGAGTCTCAATCGCGAAAGGAAGAGTCATGGTCACCGCAACCGCCACCAAACCAAGCCTCACCATCAAGCGCCGCCTCAAAGCCCCGCCGGCCAAAGTCTACGCGGCGTGGACCGACCCGGAAAAAGTGAAAGGCTGGATGGGACCGGGCGAGATGAAGGCGAGCCACGTCGAATGCGACCTGCGCGTCGGCGGCGGCTATCGCTGGGTCATGACGGCGCCGAGCGGCGAGCAGCATGACGTTCGCGGCGTCTATCGCGAACTCGTGCCCAACGAGAAGCTGGTGTTCACCTGGACCTGGATCAGCACCCCGGAGCGCGAGTCGCTGGTCACGGTCGTGCTCAAGCCCGATGGCGACGGCACGCTGCTGACGCTGACCCACGAGCAATTCTTCGACGAGGATGTGCGCGACCGGCACAACAGCGGCTGGAACGGCGCACTCGACAAGATGGAGAAGTTTGTCGCCACGCTGTGAGCGGCACACACTTCAAACCTAACCCGGTCATCAAACAGTGGAGTTAAGAAAATGCGTGGATCACACGGCACCTTTTACTGGAACGAGCGGACCACCCGTGACGTCGAGAGCGTGAAGACATTCTACGCCGGGACGATGGGCTGGACCTTCGACGGCATGCCGATGCCCGGCGGCACTTATTGGGTCGCCAAAATGGGCGACGAGCATGTCGGCGGCGTTTTCGACATCAGCGGTCACGAATACGACGGCGTGCCGGAAGGCTGGATGTCCTATATCGCGGTCGACGACGTCGATGCCCGTGTCGCCAAGGCGGTCAAGGCCGGCGCCAAGGTGATGAAACAGCCGTTCGACGTGCCCGGCGTCGGCCGCATCGCCATCCTGCTCGAACAGGGCGGCGCCGGCATCGGCTGGATCACGCCGGCGCGGCCCCAATAGGTCCGCAAGTAAACCCGGACAAAAATCCGAACGCACGGAGACGCAGATGGAACCGCACAAAGTCGTTTCTCACGATGAATGGATCGCCGCGCGCAAGATTCATCTCGCCGAGGAGAAGGCGTTTTCCAAAGCGCGCGATGCGCTGAGCCAGAAACGCCGCGAACTGCCGTGGGAGAAAGTCGGCAAGAATTACGTCTTCGAAGGACCGGACGGCAAGGAAACGCTGGCCGGCCTGTTCGGCGGCAAGAGCCAGCTCATCATCTACCACTTCATGCTCGGGCCGGGCTGGGAAGCCGGCTGTCCAAGCTGCTCGTATCTCGCCGACCACTTCGAAGGGCCGATGATTCACTTGCCGCAACGCGACGTCGCCTTTGTCGTGGTGTCGCGTGCGCCGCTCGACCAGATCGAGAAATACAGGAAGCGGATGGGCTGGAAGTTCAAATGGGTGTCGTCGTATGGCTCGGACTTCAACCATGACTACCAGGTCTCGGCCTCCGCCGAAGAGAAGGCCAAGGGCGAGGTCCTGTACAACTACGAGATGACCTCGTTTCCGAGCGAGGAACGGCCGGGCGCCAGCGTGTTCACCAAGGACGAAGCCGGCGAGGTGTTCCACACCTACTCGTCCTACGGTCGCGGCCTCGACATGTTCCTTGGCGCCTACCATTTCCTCGACATCGCGCCGAAGGGCCGGAATGAAGCAGGCCTGAAATTCTCCATGGCCTGGGTGCGGCGGCACGACGAGTACGGCGGCGCGACCGTCGATGCGAAGGCGGACTATGTCGAGCCGAAGAAAAATTCCTGCTGCGACTAGCGCGCCAGTGGCAGGCCGTAACAACCAAGGGGGCTGATACGATGTCGACGGATCTCAAATATCTCGCGTTAACGGCGCTGCTGACGGCGTCGCTGTGGATACCCTATGTGGTCGCGCAAGTGCGGACCAACGGACCGCTGCGGCCGGAGAATTTCGTCGATCCGACCCAGCGGCCGTTGCCGGCTTGGGGCAAGCGGGCCGACCGCGCTTACCTCAACGCGGTCGAGAATTTTGCGCCGTTTGCGGCGCTGGTCATCCTGATCCACCTGACCGGCAAAGCCAACGCCGTGACGGCATTTCTGGCCGCCTCGTTCTTCTGGCTGCGGGTTGCGCACGCTGTCGTGTTCTGGGCCGCGATCCCTTACATCCGCACCATCGTCTTCACCCTCGGCTATGTCGCGGTGCTGGGCCTGTTCTACGAGTTGATGTTCTAACCAAACTCTGCAGAAGCGCGGCCGGCCTTCAAGAAGGCTCTGGCTGCTCGGATGCCGGACTTTGCCGAAACGGCACCGGCCGCGGGTTAGTCCCGTAGCTTGCCTGCTCCCGCTCCTCGCTGGAGAACGCCGGCGAGGAGCGCGTGATGATCGAGCCGGTAGCGACCAGCATGATCTGTCCGGTCGCAGTCTCCTGCCAGAGCGGATCCGCAGCCACCGTCTCGTGCAGTTGCTTCGCCGTAAGCCCCGCCACGGCTTCGGCGGCCCGGCGCAGGATGCCGACTTCGGTTTGGCTCAGCGCACCCGGCGCGAAATCGCGCAGGCTGAAAATCCCGCGGCGGGCGAATTTGTCGCCCTCGATCGCCCGCTCGACGACCGTGCCGCGTTTGACCAGCAGCGTGACCGCCCGGGAAATCTGCTTCGAGAACGGTCCGTGCGGAGTTCGCGCATAGTCGGTCAGCCCGGTGATCGAAGCGCCGACCCGGCGATAATGCTCGAGGTCGGCGTACCACAGCGCGATGTTCAGCTTGATGTGGCCCAACGCACCGGGGGGCACGGCCGCGACAGCGCAATGCGCAGCACGAAGCGCGCGCTCAACGCCCGACGCGACACCACCCCGACTTCCGCCCGACAGGGCGGAATTGATCTGACGCAAAGCTACGACATTCACACCGTCATTTAGACGGTCACGGACGGCCAAGCCTAGCGGCGCAAGCCCTTCATCCACCGAAATCTTTTCGCGATTTTCGGCTGATTGCCGCCTCGATCGCACCGTTCCATTTCCGCCGGCGACCGGGGCGGCGGCACACGGGTCGGCTTGTGAGCCGGCGGGTTATGGCTACCATCCGAACCTCGGCCGCTGGGAAAGACCACAGCAATGGACGACAGGTTCCTCAAGACGGGCATCTTCCTCGCGCCCTTTCATCCGCTCGACGAAAGCCCGCTGCTGGCGCTGGAACGCGACATGGAGTTGCTGGTCCACCTCGACCGGCTGAACTATCACGAAGCCTGGATCGGCGAACACCACTCCGGCGGTTTCGAGATCATCGCCTGTCCGGAAATGTTCATCGCCGCCGCCGCCGAGCGCACGCGTCATATCCGGCTCGGCACCGGCGTCGTCTCGCTGCCCTACCACAACCCGTTCACCGTCGCCGGGCGGCTGATGCAGCTCGACTACATGACGCGCGGCCGCGCCATGTTCGGGGTCGGGCCCGGTTCGCTGATCTACGACGCGGTCAAGATGGGGCTGAAGGCCGAGGACCAGCGCCGCAAGCTCGATGAGTCGCTCGACGTCATCATGGCGCTGATGCAGGGCCGCAGGGTGACCTGGAAAACCGACTGGTTCGACCTGGTCGAAGCGCGGCTGCAATTCAAAAGCTATTCGCAGCCGATGATGGAGATGGCGGTCGCGTCGGCGCGCTCGCCGACCGGCGCCCTGTCGGCCGGCAAGCACGGCATCGGCATGCTCGCGATCGGCGGCACCTCCGACGACGCGCTCAAAGCGCATGCCGGCAACTGGAAAATCTACGAGGAGACCGCGCGCGCCAACGGCCACACGCCGGATCGCCGCAAGTGGCGCATCGTCACTTTCGCGCATGTCGCGGAAACGGCCGAGCAGGCGCGCCAGGACGTCACATTCGGCCTCGAGGCGTTCAAGCGCTATTTCAGCGAAGTCGGAACTTTCCCGATCGTGCCGCCGGACATTTCCGGCGACCCGGCCGAATATCTGGTGTCATCGGGCATCGCCTGCATCGGCACGCCAGACGATTGCATCCGCCATTTCGAACGGTTGTGGACCGGCTCCGACGGCGGGTTCGGCGGCGTGCTGCTGCTGGCGCACAACTGGGCCGACTGGCCGGCGACGAAAAAGAGCTACGAACTGATGGCGCGTTACGTCCATCCGCACTTCCAGCGCAACGCCAACGAATTGCGCAACTGGAGTTACGCCGACGCCATGTCAAAGCATGCGAGCGCCGGCGCGCAGTCGCAGGCCGCGGTCCAGGCGGCGATCGACAGCTACAAGGCCCGCAAGGCCTGAACGCACTGAGCGGTTATTGCGCCGGAACCGGCTAGGCAGCGTTGTCGATCGACGAATTGCCGTACTCGCGCGCGAAGTCGATCTCCGAGGCGGGACCCGGACGCTTGAACAGGTAGCCCTGCAGCGACGTCACCCCGGCCAGCCGCAACAGCCGATATTGATCGGCCGTCTCGACCCCTTCCGCCGTGGTCGCGATATCGAGGTTCTGCGCCAGCGTCAGCGTTGCCGAGATGATCGCCGCACATTCGCTGCGCTTGGTCAGGTTCTGCGTGAAGGATTTGTCGATCTTGATCTTGTCGAACGGGAACATCGCCAGCTGGCTGAGCGACGAATAGCCGGTGCCGAAGTCGTCCAGCGCGATAGTGATGCCGAGTTCCTTGAATTTGCGCAGCGCCGGCAAGCATTCGGCCGCGGACTCGATCAGCGCGGTTTCGGTGATCTCGAGCTCGAGACGGTCCGGACCCAAGCCGGTCTCGGCAAGGACGCGCATCACCATGTCCGGCAGGTTGGTCTTGTGGAACTGCACCACGGACAGGTTGACGGCCACCTTGACGCTGGACGGCCAGTTCACGGCCTCGGTGCACGCCGCCCGCAGGACGCATTCACCGATCTGGGTGATCAAGCCGGTCTCCTCGGCCAGCGGAATGAACAGGTCCGGTGCAATCAATCCCTTGGTCGGGTGCCGCCAGCGCACCAGCGCTTCGGCGCTGCTGACCCGAAGCGTTTTGGCATCGATGATCGGCTGGTAGTGCAGCTCCAGTTCGTTCTGCGCGATGGCGCGGCGCAGATCGCTTTCGATTTCCTGGCGCGCGTTGGCAACCTCGCTCATCTCCGCGTCGAAGAAGCGGTAGCCGTTGCGGCCGGCCGACTTCGCCCGGTACAGCGCCAGGTCGGCCATCTTCAACAGGCTGTCGGAGCCGGTGTCGTGTTCCGGCGCCAGCGCGATGCCAATGCTGGTGCCGATGCTGATGTCGCCGCCCTCGATGTCGAACGGCTTGCCGAGCACCTCGATGACACGGTCGGCGAGCGCCTTGGCAGCCTCGCGCTGGTCGGTTTCGCCGGCCTGGACGATGGCGAACTCGTCGCCGCCGAGCCGCGCCAGCACGTCGGTTTCCCGCAACAGCGATTTCAACCGTGCCGCGACCTTGGTCAGCAGGACATCGCCGGCCGGATGGCCGAGCGTGTCGTTGACCTGCTTGAAGCGATCGAGGTCGAGCAGCAGCACGGAGAAGGGTTCGCTGCGGCGGCGCTGACGCGCGGCGGCCTCGTCGATTTTCTGCGCAAGCGCCGCGCGATTGGCGAGCCCGGTCAAGGCGTCATGATGGGCCAGAAAAGCCACGCGCTGCTCGGCCTTCTTGCGCTCGGTGACGTCCTCGATCACGGCAATGAGATATTTCGGCTCGCCATTGCCATTCTTGAGAACCATGCGGTTCGTCGCCTGGGTGCGCTGCCCGCCCAGCAGCATGTTCACTTCGATTTCATCGTAGTGAACACGTGAATTGTCCCGAAGCGACGCATCGTCGGCATCGTTGACCGATTTCGCATCCTTGCTTCTGTGGATGTCGAACACGGTGTGGCCCAGCACCTCGTCCCGCGTCATCCCGAGCATGGTTTCGAAGGCGCGGTTGATGAGGAGATATTTCCGCGTCTTGGCATCCTTGACGACGACGGCCGCCGGGATGTTTTCGATAATCGAATCCAGGAATCGCCTGGTCTCGTCCAGTTCGAGCTTGGAACGCCGCTGTTCGGTGATGTCGAGATGGGTCGCTACCCAGCCACCGTCGGGCATCGGCTGATGGCACACCGCATAGACCTTGCCGTTGCTCAGCTCGTTCTCGCTGTTGCAAGGCTTGCCATCGACAATTTCCTGGAACTTGGCGTCGATATATCTGCCGGCTTCCTGGGTGACGACGCCGCCACGGGTCCGCGCTTCGAGAATCGACCGGAACGTGGTTCCAGGCCTGGTCTGCTCCGGACCGAGAGCGTACATCTCGCTGTAACGCTCATTGCACACGATGAGATGCTGGTCACGGTCGAACATGCACAGACCGTTGGCCATATTGTCGAGCGCCGTATTCAACAGATGATTGGTTTGTTCGAGCGACTGCTTGGACTTTCGCAACTCGTCGGTGGTCGAGAGTATCCGCGCCTCGCGCGCGGCGCCTAAAACCATGACGATCAGCGCGATCAGCGTCAAAACCGTTCCGGCAATGACATATTTGTGGAACGTCGCGTCGGCTTCCTGAAAGATGTCCTGTGCGGCAAGGCCGACGACCGCGATCAGCGGCACGCCGGAGACGGCGCGATAAGACATCAACCGGCTGATGCCGTCGAAGCTGCCGCGGGCTTTCGGTGAGTTCCAGTAGCTTCCGTCGGTGCTTTCCCGCAAAAGTTCAAAGACCGGCGATTGTGTCACCCAGACTCCGGCGAAATTCCGTGTCGAAGAATCCTGGCCGCCCCGGGCGCGAATGACCCCGTCGAAGCCGAGCAGCGAAACAATGCCGCGACTGCCGAGATTCAACGAACTGAAAAAACGTTCAAGCTGCAACACGTCCAGCGCGCTGGCGACGACGCCGTCGAAAGAGCCGTCAGGCTTGCTCAAGCGGCGCGTCATCTGAATCGTCAACCGGCCGGTGACATGGCCAATGACGGGCGCGCTGATATAGAGCTGGTCCTGCGTATCGGTGAGGTGAAAGGTGAAGTGCTCCCGGCCGCCGACGAAGGTCGGCGACTTGATCGGCCCGCGGGTTGAACTGGTGAGGTAGCCGTTGGCGTCGGCAACGCCGTATTGGAAGGTGAGATCGTTATTGGGGCGCGTGCGCGCCATCCAGGTGCCGATATCGAAATGCTCGGGATCCCGCTGATAGGCCCGGCGAAGCGCCAGCAAGGATTGATCGCACTGCTGGACGACGCGCCTTACATATTCTTCGAGGACCCTCGTGAGATTGCTGCCCTGCCGCACGGCATCCTGATAGGCACGCTCGTGCTGCTCGCTGGTGAGCAGATAAATGCCGCCCCAGATAATGGCTACGACCACGACGCCGAGATAGGTCGTGGTCTGTCGAAATGCCTGAAGCCATGTAGGCATCCGGAGATGCTCGCCGCGTTGCCGTGATGAACTCGCAATTATGGTGTGTGTCAGAAATTTATTACTGTGCGGTTGTGGGCCAATGCCCAGACCGCTGAAAGAATCTGATAACCTTTACGATAGCTTATCGGCGCGACGTGCCCGTGTGGGCGCAGCCGCGGCGTACGCGATATCCGATTGGAATTAAGATCGAGCCGGGGACGATCAGCGTGTCGGAACCGGCTTTTCCCCGCGATAATCGTAGAAGCCGCGCTGCGTCTTGCGGCCGAGCCAGCCGGCCTCGACGTATTTCACCAGCAGCGGACACGGGCGGTACTTCGAATCCGCCAGGCCTTCGTGCAGCACCTGCATCACCGACAGACAGGTATCGAGACCGATGAAGTCGGCGAGTTCGAGCGGGCCCATCGGATGATGCGCGCCGAGCCGCATCGCCGTGTCGATCGCCTCGACGTTGCCGACGCCTTCGTAGAGCGTGTAGATCGCCTCGTTGATCATCGGCAGCAGGATGCGGTTGACGATGAAGGCCGGGAAATCCTCGGAGACGGCAATGATCTTGCCGAGCTTGCCGATGAATTGCTTGGTGGCGTCGAAGGTGACGTCGTCGGTGGCGATGCCGCGGATGACCTCGACCAGTTCCATCAGCGGCACCGGATTCATGAAGTGAATGCCGATGAAACGCTCGGGCCGGTCGGTGGCCGCGGCAAGGCGCGTGATCGAGATCGATGACGTATTGGTGCCGACGATGGTTTCCGGCTTGAGCGCCGGACACAGCGCATTGAAAATCTTGCGCTTGGTCTCTTCCTGTTCGGTCGCCGCCTCGATGACCAGATCACAATCGTGCAGATCGTCCAGCGTCGGGGCCGGCGAGATCAGCTTGATTGCGGCTTGGCGCTGCTCGTCGCTGATGCGCTGGCGCGACACCTGGCGCGCCAGATTGCCGTTGATGGTCGCAAGGCCCTGGCTGATGCGATCGGGCATGACGTCGTTGAGCAGAACATGGAAACCGGAGAGGGCGCAGACATGGGCAATGCCGCCGCCCATCTGGCCGGCGCCGACGATTCCGATCTTATGGATAACATGAGCCATGCTGCCGCGCGTCTGGGTGCGTTCTTTGGACCGTTCTTTGACCTCAACCATATTAGCTCACTTTGGCGTTCAGGTCAGCTTTTGACTTTGTCGAGCTCGCTGGCGAGCTCCGGCAGCGCCTGGTACAGGTCTGCCACCAATCCAAAGTCCGCGACCTGAAAGATGGGGGCTTCCTCATCCTTGTTGATAGCGACGATGACTTTCGAGTCCTTCATACCGGCCAGATGCTGAATGGCGCCTGAAATTCCGACCGCAATATAGAGCTCCGGCGCCACAACCTTCCCGGTCTGGCCGACCTGCCAGTCGTTCGGCGCGTAGCCGGCATCGACCGCGGCGCGCGACGCGCCCACCGCGGCACCAAGCTTGTCGGCCACCGGCTCTATATACTTGGTGAAGTTCTCCCGACTTTGCATCGCCCGGCCACCGGAAATAATGATCTTGGCGGAGGTCAATTCCGGCCGTTCCGACTTGGAAAGCTCTTCGCCGACAAAGCCGGAAACCCCGGGGTCCGCCGCGGCGGCAACGGGCTCCACAGGAGCGGAACCACCCTCGCCTGCCGGCTGGAACGACGCGATGCGCACGGTGATGACCTTTTTCTTTTCCGGCGAGCGCACCGTCTGGATGGCGTTGCCGGCATAGACCGGCCGTTCAAAGGTGTCCGGGGCAACGACCTTGATGACGTCGGAAATCTGCATGACGTCGAGCAACGCCGCGACGCGCGGCATGATGTTCTTTCCGCTCGTCGTCGCCGCCGCCATGATGGTCTCATAAGGACCGGCGATCGATACGATCAGCGCCGCGGTCGGCTCGGCCAGCAGATGATCGTAGATCGGCGCATCGGCGAGCAGCACCTTGGCGACGCCGTCAAGTTTCGCCGCCGCATCGGCGACGGCCTTGCAACCGGAGCCGGCGACCAGCACGTGGACGTCGGCGCCGATCTGTTTTGCGGCGCTTAGCGCCTTGCTGGTCGCATCCTTGAGCGTCTTGTTGTCGTGTTCGGCAAGCAGAAGCGTCGGCATCAGATCGCTCCCGCGCTTTTCAGGCTGCCGATCAGATCGGCGACCGTCTTGACCTTCACGCCCGCGTTGCGCACCGGCGGCTCGGATGTCTTGACCACTTCAAGGCGGGGCTTGATGTCGACTCCGTAATCCGCGGCGGTCTTGTCCTCGATCGGCTTCTTCTTCGCCTTCATGATGTTCGGCAGCGACGCATAGCGCGGCTCGTTCAACCGAAGGTCGGTCGTGACGATGGCCGGCATTTTCAGCTTCACGGTCTGCAGGCCGCCGTCGACTTCGCGCGTGACCGTGAGCGCATCGCCGTCTTGCGCCAGCTTCGACGCAAACGTCCCCTGTGGCCAGCCGAGCAAAGCCGCAAGCATCTGCCCGGTCTGATTGCAGTCGTCGTCGATGGCCTGCTTGCCGAGAATGATCAGCCCGGGCTTTTCCGCATCCGCGATGGCTTTGAGTATCTTCGCCACCGCAAGCGGCTCCACCGCGCCCTCTGTCTTCACCAGGATGCCGCGATCGGCGCCCATGGCCAGTGCGGTTCGGATGGTTTCGGCGGCCTGCTGCGGGCCGATCGAAACGGCGACGATTTCGGTTGCCTTGCCGGCCTCCTTCAACCGAATGGCCTCTTCGACGGCAATCTCGTCGAACGGATTCATCGACATTTTGACGTTGCCGAGCTCGACGCCGGACCCGTCTGCCTTGACGCGGATTTTCACATCCTTGTCGACCGCCCGTTTCACGGGCACGAGAATTTTCATGAGCTGGAACTTGGTTGCTTCAAGTTTGGATGGCTTTTTTAGCTGTCTTTGCTGCTGCCGGCCACGCTGAGAAGCGCAACGATGCTGCGGTGCAGAAACCTAATCGCCACGTCGCTTTCGGTCAACTTTGTCGCTTTCGGTCAACTTTGGCGCTTGCGGTCAACGTGGCGGCGCAGCCGGACCGGGGGCGAAGACCGGCTCGGAATTGGCGCAGTCAAACAATCTGGTGCCCGGCGGTCGCATGAAGAAGAACAGAACTGCGCCGGTGATCAGGCCGCCGATATGGCACCAATAGGCCACGCCGTCCTGTACGCCGTTCGCAAGATTGGCAATCTGAAGGATCACCCAGAGGCCGATAACCCAATAGGCCCGCACCCGCAGCGGTATCAGCCCGAGCAGCACCGTGACCTTGGCGCACGGCCGATACATCGCGTAGGCGGAGATGACGCCGGCCACGGCGCCGGAAGCGCCGATCAGATCGATGTTCGAGCTTGGGCCGCTCAGGACGTACACGATGCCGCCGCCGATACCGCACGCGAGATAGAAGACGAGGAAGCGCCAATGCCCGATCGCTTCCTCGATGTCGTCGCCGAACACGAACAGAAAAATCATGTTGCCGAAGACGTGCATGAGATTGCCATGCAGGAACATGTAAGTGACCAGCGTGAGCGGCGCCGGCAGCGCATCCGACATGGCCACCGTTGCGAACGACGCCGGAATGAGTCCCGCCAGATGATCGATGGCGGCGGCGCTATCGGGCGCAATACCGGCCTGAAAGAAAAAGATCGCAAAATTGACCACCAGCAGGGTCCACATCACGTAGGGCGGCGTCGGCCACTTGAAGGGGCTGTGATCGTAGATCGGTATCACCATGGCGCGGTCATCCCTGTCAGCGGTTGGCGCCCGGCTTCCACAACACGTCGCGCGCGCCCTTGCCGTTGACCGAGCGGCTGGCGACGAACAGAAAATCGGACAGGCGGTTGACGTATTTCAGGACTTCCGGCGTGACGCTCTCGCCGCGCTTGTCTTTCAGCTCCGCGATCAACCGCTCGGCGCGCCGGCACACCGTGCGCGCAAAATGCAGATAGGCCGCCGCCGCGCTGCCGCCCGGCAGCACGAAAGACTTCAACGGCATCAACTCGTCGTTGAGACGGTCGATCTCCTTCTCCAGCCAGGCGACCTGCGCTGGCGTTACCGCAAGCCGGGCGCCGCCCGGCCCCTTGCCCTTGCCGGGCATGCAAAGATCCGCGCCGACATCGAACAAGTCGTTCTGGATGCGCGACAGCGCGGCGTCGAGCGCGCCCGCGGTGTGCAGCCGCGCGACGCCGATGGCCGCGTTGGTTTCATCGATGGTGCCGTAAGCCGCAACCCGCAGATCGTATTTCTTCCGCCGCGCGCCGGTGCCGAGCCCGGTCGTGCCGTCGTCGCCGGTGCGGGTATAGATCTTGTTGAGCTTGACCATCGCGGCCCCGACTCACTTCGACATGATCCAGAGCGTCGCCATGATGACGATGATAGCGATGAATTGCAGCAGGACGCGCAACCGCATCAGCTTCTGTGAAGTATTGCCGGAACCGCCGCGCATCATGTTGGCGAGCCCGAGCAGGAGCACAATTGCGACGGCGCCGATAGCGATCGGGACGGCGACATGGGACATGAAGGCGGCCATAGGTTCTTTGTAGCACCGCCGCTGCGGGAAACGAAAGTAATCGCGCCTTCCGCCCGATTCATCCGCTCGCAATAACGCGAATTCTGGGCTACAGGCAGGGCGGAAAGACAGGGAAACGCCACTCATGATCGTCGATTTTCAGCATCACTTCACGCCGCGCGAACTGATCAAGCAGGATCCGGGCGACCGCCTCATTCTCCACTACGACGCGTCCGGCACCCCGAGCTATACGATCCATTCGCTGCTCTACGATCTCGACGAGCATGTGCGGATGATGGATGTGGCCGGCGTCGACGCTGCATGGCTGACCAGCGCCGCCGGCATGTGCGCCGATCTCGAGACCTCGCGTTTCATCAACGACAAGGCCAAGAAGGCGGAGAAGGACTATCCGGGCCGTTTCATCGGCGCCGCGCACGTCCATCCGCTCGGCGGCGCCGAGGCGTTCAAGGAGTTGCACCGCTGCAAGCATGAACTCGGTTATCAGGGCGTGACCATTTGCTCCGAATTCGACGGCAAGTGGATCGACGATCCGGCCATCGAGCCGTTCTGGGACGAAGTCTGCAAGCTCGGCATGTTCGTATTCGTGCATCCGGCATTGAAGCTCAATCGTCCGGAGCAATTCGACGCCTACGACACCGCGCGCGGTGTCGGCCGCGAGTTCTCGCTGATCATGGCGACGATCCGGCTGGTCAATTCCGGCGTATTCGATCGTCATCCCGAACTCACGGTGCATATGGCGCACCTGTCGGGTGGCATGGCCGGCATGCTGTCGCGCATCCGCTGCTTTCAGGACAAGGAGTTCTGGGGCACCTCCGGCAACAAGCGCCACGGCATCGCGCCGAAACACGACTTCGATCACTACATCAAAAACAATCTGATTTTCGACACCGCGGGCTTTGCCGGCGGCATCGGCGCGGTCAAAGCCGGGCTCTGCGAAATCCCGGCGTCGCGCATCGTGTTTGCGACCGATTATCCGCAGGAAATCCGCAAGCGCGAAATCGTCCGCGATTTCGTCAACGAGATCCGGGCACTCGGTCCGGATGGCGAACGCATCCTCTCCGGCAATGTCGGGCTGCTGCTGAAGTCTCAAGCAGATTTAGGGCATCGCATAAATCGTTGAGGAAATCGGTTTTGACGGCACCCGCTTTCAAGCCGATCGCGGAAAACACCACCGACCTGGTCGACCATCAGGTCTTGGCCACTCCAACCGGTGCATTGCCTTTGTTAAGGCACTGTACTCCGGTTCAGAATGCCTGAGCGCCGCCAGGTCCATGCTGAATCCGGATTCCAGGAAAATGCCCAAGCGAGGAAATAAAATCCAATCGCAAGCAAATATAAGAACGCAAATCCGAAATACATTGAATTGTATTCCATCAACCCACCAAACAGTGCCCCCATCAGATTGTAAGCAAGCGCGGTGGAGATATTGACCCCGACTCTGCCGATCAGAGTCGAAAAAACAATGCCGGAAAAAAACAATGGGATAGTCAGCAAAACGCAAGCCACCATTGCGCTCGCCAAGGGCGAACTCAGGGCGATTAAATCATGATTGATCGCACAGGCATATCCAACGAGCAGGCTGACCAGTACTCCAAGATAGGCGGGCCCCGTCCGCCGGATTACCGTCCACTGGACAATAAGGTTGGCGAAAAAAGCCATGACCAAAACTAAAACGATAGTCGCCGCAACGACGAACCAAGTGCCCCCGAGATGCAGCCCCAGTTCGGTAATAGCCTTGGTTTCCACGAGCATAAAGCCAGATCCAAGAAAGAAAAATGGCAAATAGCCGCGCTCGACCGGGTCGGTTAAGCCGATTGTCTTACGCAAAAAAAAGTAACTGAGCAGCAACACCATTCCGAGCGCGATCGTGTAGCTGACAGGATACGTGCGCTTGATCATGTAGAAGAACGGCCAATCGTCGGTCGGAATACTGGTCACCGGATAGGGTTGCGCAAAATGGTCTGAAAGATCAGTGAAGCCGATAGCGGCGAACGCATTCGCGTCCGGCATTGTCACGTCACGACCCTTCTGTGCAATGAAGGCCGTGGTTGTATTCGAATCAAAGCCCACACGAACCGCCAGCGGCTTTCCGGCGCCCGGTATATCCTGCAGAATATGCGACAACTTGTAGCCTAACAATTCGTTCGGCAGAGCGAACGCGATAGACAGTACGCCATCGGGCTTTAGCAAGTTGAATGCTTCGGTAATCCCCTCACGCGTATAGACATAGGAATCTACACGCAGATTAGAGGCGTGGCTGAGCGCAGTATGAGAATCCAGCACGGCGTATATGATCAAGTCATATTGCTGATGCGTCGTGCGAAAGAAATTGCGGGCATCGTTGATGCTTAGCGTGACCCGGGGGTCGTCATACGGATGCTCAGGATGATAAGCTTTGCCAAGAGCAGCTATAGCCGGATCGATCTCGATAGCGTCCACATGTGCCGCGCCCATGCGTAGCGCTGTCGCCACGTCGTTGCCGCTACCTGCGCCGACAATTGCGACGCGCTCGGGCTTTTTCTTGAAATTGTACGGAAATTCGTAATAGGCCCGGACATAACGGTCTTCGTCAAACTCGTGCTCACGGTTCCCTTCAGCCAGGTTGTAGACCTTTTGATAATAGAATCCGCCAGCCAGGATGTTCATCAGACCATCCGGTTTGGCCGTACGCTCCAGCAGTTGATACGGAGAATAAATCCGCTGGATTTCCGGCTGTACCGGCCAGGACAGGACAATGAGCAAAAAACAAAAGCTCGCAATTCCGACAGGCAGGCGCGCATCCCTCGACAAAACAAAAAATAGCAATACGCCGCCCACTGCGGTGAACCAGATTACCGGTGGCAGCCAGAACAGGCTCATGACAAACAGCGCCGCAACTCCAAGAATGCTGCCTACCAGATTGAGCCCATAAGCCTTCAGTGCATTAGCGCTGAGAAGCAATTTGCCGCAGAGTTGACCGAGCGGATAACAAATACATGCGCAAAGAACGAAACTCATCGCCAAAAGCAAATACAGCGGCAGGCTTAGCCGAAGCAAAGTCAGCCAGTCGTATCTGTCCATCGCAACCATGACAGACGTTTGCTCCTGCATCGGGAGGGCTGAAAACGCGCCATTGTCCGCGCCGAGATCATAACGGAGCAGGACGATGATCCCGACGAACAAGGCAAGCATCGGCAACACAAGAGCAGGAGCGCACGGTTGTTTTTCTGCTACCGCATATCCCGCTCCCAAACCCAGAAAACAGGCCAGCAACGTGAAATTCTTGAAAAATGAAAACACCGGGAAGACCGATGCCATCCAGCGGATCATAACCAGCTCGAGGAGCAGGCTGACCATCGTCACCGCAACGATTAGTCTGATCTTCTCCTTTGTGCTTGAAGCAACAAATCCTGCCTCGAAGAGGCTGCCCATCAAACCGATCTGACGCTCTAAGGGACGCGCGAGCCAACGGGGATAAATCATGACGACGAGCGCCGCGATTCCCAATGAGACGCGAATTGAGGTCAGAAACAGACTGGCTGTATCGAATGTTTCACGTTCCAACTGCTGGCGAAATGCCAACATGGAATAGGTAAACACGAGGCTGCTTAGACAGATGCTGAAAAACCGGACGACTCTTTGATTGACGTCTTCATTCGCATGCTGCGAACTTACGTATTGTATCGCCATGTTGCCAAGCCGCTCACGCACTGGTTGCAGGCCTTCAACATGCGATAGAGTTGTGTAGAAAACGGAAACGAGCTTTAAGCGGATTTAATCAAAAATTAAAATTCGTTTTTTGCAATCCGCTCAGCCCGCCGGAAAAAGCTCAGGCATAGGCGATGCGGGCGTGGCGGCGGAACAAGAGCCACAGCATGATCGCGCCATTGACCGCGTTCCAGGCCAGGCCGTTGAAGAACGCGGCCCGGTATGAGCCGCTCAGGTCATAGATGTAACCGGACAGCCAGCCGCCGAGCGCCATGCCGAACAGGCTCATCATCAGGACGACGCCGACCCGCGTGCCGACTTCCTTGGCCGGGAAATATTCTCGCACGATGATGGCGTAGCTCGGCACGATACCGCCCTGGAACAGGCCGAACAGCGCCGAGACGACGTACAGTGAAACCAGTCCGTCGTAGAGCAGATAGAGCAGCAGCGCGACGCCCTGCAGCGCCGATCCCAGCATCAGCGTGGGCAGGCCGCCGACGCGGTCGGCGATAAATCCCGAACCGATGCGGCCGACAATGCCAAACGCCATCATCAGCGCCAGCATGTCGGCGCCACGCGCCACGCCATAACCGAGGTCGCCGCAATAGGCGATGATGTGGACCTGCGGCATCGACATCGCGACACAACAGCAGACTGAAGCCAACGCCAGCAGGATTTGCAGCGCTCCCGGCGAAAGGCCGAGCGCCGCCGGCAAACTGGTGCGCGATGCACCGCCGGCGCTCGGAACAGCCGCCGGCGCGCGCGACCGCAGCGTGGCAAAACCGATCAGCAGCATCGCCGCGCCGCAGAACAGCGCGATGCCGACATGGGTCTCGCGCCATCCGTAGGAACTAATGAACCGCTGCACGAGCGGCGGCCACACCGTCCCGGCAATGTAATTTCCGGCCGAGCACAGCGTCACCGCCACGCCGCGCCGGCGCACAAACCAGTTGGAAATGTCGGCCATCAGCGGACCGAACGTCACCGAGCTGCCGAACCCGATGACGGCGTGGGCCAGCGCGAAGACGACCAGGCTGCCCGCGCTCGCCGCTCCGAGATAACCGGCGCTGAGCGCAATCGCCCCAACTGTAAGCGGCCCCAATATTCCCAAAAGATCGAGGAGCCGGCCCATGATCACGCCGCCGAGCGCAAAGCCCACCATCGCCAGCGTGAACGGCAGCGTGGCCTCGGCACGCGGAACCGCAAACTCCGCCTGCACCGCCGGCAATGACACGACGACGGACCACATGCCGACCCCGCCGATCGTCGAGATCAGCATGGTGGCGGCAAGGCGGAACCATGCCTGCGCCGAATCCGGTACGGCTTCTCTACTGGCGCGCAGGGGTGGATGTATCCATCGGGCGAAACTCACCGACGTGAACCTCGCCGTCAATCCCGAGACTGTACGGCCGATGCCGAAGCAAGAACGTCCGCCCGGCGCCAGCGCGGCGGAATGATCAGTTACTGCCGTCGAGCAATCGCCGCGCGATCACTTGGGCCTGGATCTCCGCGGCGCCCTCGAAAATATTGAGGATACGGGCGTCGCAGAGCAGCCGCGAGACAGGGAATTCAAGGGCAAAACCGTTGCCGCCGTGGATTTGCACGGCATTGTCGGCGGCGGCCCACGCCACGCGCGCGGCGAGCAGCTTCGCCATGCCGGCTTCCAGATCGCAGCGCCGGCCGGAATCCTTCTGCCGCGCCGCGTAATAGGTGAGCTGCCGCGCGATCATGATCTCCACAGCCATCATGGCGAGCTTGTCGGCGACGCGCGGGAACGCCGCGATCGGCTGGCCGAATTGCACGCGCGCCATCGCGTAGCCGAGCCCCTGCTCCATCGCCGCCTGCGCCACGCCGATCGCGCGGGCCGCGGTCTGGATGCGCGCGGACTCGAATGTCGCCATGAGCTGCTTGAAGCCCAGGCCCTCGACGCCGCCGAGCAGATTCTCCGCCTTCACCGCAAAGCCGTCGAAAGCGATCTCATATTCCTTCATGCCGCGATAGCCGAGCACCTCGATTTCGCTGCCCGACATGCCGGCGACCGGAAAAGGATTGTTGTCGTCGCCGCGCGGTTTCTCCGCCAGCAGCATCGAGAGCCCGCGATAGCCGGTCTCCGCCGGATTGGTGCGGACCAGCAGCGTCATCAGATCGGCGCGGACCGGATGGGTGATCCAGGTCTTGTTGCCGTAGACTTTGTAGCTGTCGCGCTCCTTCACCGCGCGGGTTTTCAGCGACGCGAGATCGGATCCGGTATTCGGCTCGGTGAATACCGCGGTCGGCAGCACCTCGCCCGACGCGATCTTCGGCAGCCATTTGCGCTTCTGGTCTTCGGTGCCCGAACCGAGGATCAGTTCGGCCGCGATCTCGGAGCGGGTGCCGAGCGAGCCGACGCCGATATAGCCGCGTGACAATTCCTCGGAGACGACACACATCGACTCCTTGCCGAGCCCCATGCCGCCGTATTCTTCGGGGATGGTGAGGCTGAACACGCCAAGCTCGGCCATCTGCGCGACGATATCGAGCGGGATGTACTGGTTCTTCAGGTGCCATTGGTGCGCCTGCGGCACCACCTGCCCGTCGGCGAATTTGCGCATTTCCTCGCGGATCGAGTTCGAGTGTCTCGTCGAGGCCGCAGGCGCCGACAGTGCCGTCCTGCCGCTCGCGCATCAACTCGGCAAGCCGCGCCCGATGCGGCGCCGTGTTGCCGGTGGAAATGAGATGATCGACGGCCGGAGTGAGGCGCGCAGCGGCTGCAGACGCGTTCAAGCCGAGATCGGCGAGCCGCACGATCTCGCCCTGGCTCATCGGAATGCCGCCGAGCATTTGCGCCATAAACTCGCCGGCGCCGATCCGAACCAGAAGCTCCTCGGTTTCGCCGAAAGCGCCGGCGGCCTGCATCCGCCCGGCATAGGCCGCGAGTTGCCGGATCGCTTCGGCATAAGTCGCAAGCCAGGCAAGGCCGTGCGTCGCGCGCTGCTCGCGGTCGAGCAAACGCGCCGCGACGCGGCCGTCGGCCGTCACGCGCGCAGTCACGGTGCGGCGCGCATCGGCGAACAACGCCTCGGCGACAGCAACGGCTTCGTTCAAAACGGAATTCAAGTCATGGCCGGCGGGCTTCGGCGATACGGCAAGCGGCATGGCAGGCTCCGAAAGACTTTAAGCCGCCCGGACGGCTTTTCGAGTTTATGCGTGCACTGCACAAAAAGCCAACTTTTCCGCTTTTTTTGTGCGCAGGTGGCGCCGGGCGCCCGGACAGAAAACGACGGCAAAAACCCGCAATTCCTTGCCAAATATTAACCATTTTCGGCTTTGCTGACCTGCACAAATCCGCACGGTTGGCCCATGTTCAGCGCAGAAATTTTCTCGAAAATGTCGGTGCGCGCCCGCATTGTCGTGCTGGCTGTCATCCCGGTGATCGGATTCCTTGCCATCGGGCTGGCCTACATGTCCGGTGACATCGAGGTCGGACGCGCCTTCGACAGCGTGCATCGCGACACCGAGGTCGCCGACGCCAGCCGCGATCTCAAAACCGGGCTTCTGATGATGCGCGCCGCCACTACCGAATTCGTGGCGCACCCGTCGGACGAAGAAGTTCACGATTTCGGCGAGGGCCAGGAGCTGGCGATCAAATCGCTCGGACGCATCGCCGAAGCGCTGGGCAGCACCGACCAGGACGTGATCACTCCGCTGCGCATCACGGTGCGCGACCTCAAAGCCAGCTTCGAGAGCCTGGTGAACGAGCAGAAGGCGCTGGGGTTCACCGAGCACGACGGCATCAATGCCGATCTCAATGCCGCGAGCAGCGCCGTCGAAAAGATCATTCATGACGATTTGTCGTGGGTCGCCGACGTCGATACGTCACGGCTGCTGATGTCGCTCCTGACCATGCGCCGCGACGAGATCGAATACCGGCTGACCCGCGTGCGCACCGCCGAGAAGCACTTCCTCGACGAAGTGAAAAACTTCAACGCCTTGTTCGAATCGGTGGATGGCGCACCGGCGATGAAGCAGAAGCTCAACGAGCAAGTGAAGGCCTACAGCTTCACCTTCGCGCAATGGGTCGCGAGCACGGACAATATCGCGCCGCTGGTCGAGCTGATTGGGCACGATACCGAAAGCGTGTTGCCGGAAGCCGACAAGATCATCGCCTCGTCGCGCCAAAATGCCGACGACGCTTCGAATACGCTGGCCGCTTCGCGCGCCCGCATCCGCAATTTCATCACCTGGGTCGGTTTCGCGGTCGTGCTGATCGGGCTCGCCTGCAGCTGGCGGATCGGCCGCTCGATCACAAGTCCGCTGGAGGGGCTCGCAACCGCGATGAAGCGGCTGGCCGCAGGCGACACCTCCGCCGCCATTCCGTCCGCCGCGTCTCACGATGAGATCGGCGCCATGGCGCGCACGGTCCTGGTGTTCCGCGACAACATGATCGAGCGCGAACGCCTGGCTTCAGTCGAGACCCAGGCCAATACCGCTCGCTTGCACCGCTCCGAATCCGTCGCGGCGATGATCGACAAATTCCGCGCCTCGATGGAACAGGCGCTGGCGCGCCTGCGCGAATCCGCCGGCCTGCTCGAAAATGCATCGAGCGGTCTCAATGTCTCGGCCGATTCCGTTTCGTCGGAAGCGCGCGACGCCGAGAACAGTGTCGGCACGGCCGCGGTCAACGTCACGACGGTCGCAAGCTCCATCGAGGAGCTTGCGGCGTCGATCGGCGAGATTGCGTTGCAGGCGACCCGTTCCACCGAAGTCGCCGGCCGCGCGGTTGCGGAATCGAAACGGACCGTCATCACCATGACCGAGCTCGGCACCGCCGCCAACCGGATCGGCGAAGTCGTCGGCCTGATCCAGGCCATTGCCGGCCAGACCAACCTGCTCGCCCTCAACGCCACGATCGAAGCGGCCCGCGCCGGCGAGGCCGGCCGCGGCTTCGCCGTGGTCGCGACCGAAGTGAAATCGCTCGCCGCACAGACCGCGCGCGCCACCGAGGACATCGCTTCCCAGATCGGCTCGATCCAGTCGGCCACCGCCGATGCGGCGCAGGCGATCGAACAGGTGTCGTCGATCATCGACGATATGTCCGAGATCGCCGCCACCGTCGCCTGCACGGTCGAAGAGCAGAACAATGCAGTCGCCTCGATTGCCGACGGCGTCAATCGCGCCTCGGTGGAGGCCAAGACCGGTGCCGATGCGATGAGCCGGGTCGCCGGCGCGACCATCGGCGCCCGGGCAACGGCCGCCGACGTCAAGTCGATGGCCGACGCGCTTGCTGTCGAAGCGCAAAACCTGCAAGGCGAAGTGCGCCGCTTCCTGGCCGAAGTGCAGGCGGCTTAAGCTCATCCCCGTCTAGATAGCAGCGTAGCAAGTACCGCCCGCTTCCTGACGGCCGCGGGCTTCGCGCGCGACGTAGAATGCAGTATTTTGGATGAACCGTGCTTTCTGCAGAGGTTCCTTCCTTGAAAACCATCCGCCTCTGCTTTCGCGTCGCCCTGGATGCTTTCTATCGTTTCAATGCCGACGACGGCTGGGCGATCGCAAGCCACATCGCGCTATCGTGCTTGATGTCGATGTTCCCGTTCCTGATCCTGGTCACGGCAATCGCCGGCTTCGTCGGCTCGACCGACCTTGCCGACGAAGTGGCGCGGATCATCATCTCGGCGTGGCCGCGGGAGGTCTCCGAAGGCATCGCCGGCGAGATTCACAGCGTGCTGACCACGGCGCGGGGTGACGTGCTGACCATCGGCGCCATCTTTGCGATCTACTTCGCATCGAGCGGCGTCGAGAGTCTGCGGATCGGGCTCAACCGCGCCTACGGCCTGGTCGATCCGCGGCCGTGGTGGCTCTGCCGGCTGGAATCGATCGGCTATGTCCTCGTTGCCGCGGTCGGCCTGCTCACCCTTTCGTTCCTGGTGGTGCTCGGCCCGCTGGCGTTCCGGGCGGCGCTGCTCTACCTGCCGTGGCTCGATCCGCTGGAAAATCACTACGACTTCGGCCGCATCGTCATCGCCACCGTGCTGCTGACGACATCGCTGTCGATCCTGCATATGTGGCTGCCGGCGGGCCGCCGCCCGATCTACGCGGTCTGGCCGGGCATCGTTGCGACACTGGCGCTATGGCTGGCCTGCGGTTTCGCGTTCGGCCGCTACCTCAATGATTTTTCCTACGCTTACGTGACGTATTACGCCGGCCTTGCGTCGGCGATGATCGCTCTGGTGTTTCTATATTTCAGCGCCTGGATCTTCATCTATGGCGGCGAGCTCAACGCCGCGATCATCCGCGAACGCGAGGATACGGCTTAAGCGTCACCGGGCGTCTTGCGCCTCCAGCGCGTCCTCGAAATTGCGCAGTCCCGGACGCGGCGCGTTGACCAGCACCGCCATATTGCCGGGCTTGTGCCGATTGGTGCGCATCAATTCGTGGGCGTGGGGAATCTTGTCCCACGGAAACACATCGCTCATGCACGGGTCGATGCGCTGATCGAGCACGAACTGGTTGGCCGCGCTGGCCTGTTTCAAATGCGCAAAGTGCGAACCCTGAATCCGTTTCTGCCGCATCCACACATAGCGCGCATCGAATGTAATGTTGTAGCCGGTGGTGCCGGCGCAAAACACCACCATGCCGCCGCGCTTGACCACGAGGCACGATACCGGAAATGTCGCCTCGCCCGGATGCTCGAACACGATGTCGATGTCGCGCTTGCCGGTGATGTCCCAGATCGCCTTGCCGAACCGCCGCGCCTCCTTGACCCAGGCGTCGTATTCTCCGGTGCCGACCTTCGGCATCTGGCCCCAGCACTTGAACTCGCTGCGGTTGATCACGCCCTTGGCGCCGAGATTGAAAACGTATTCGGCTTTCGACTGATCGGACACGATGCCGATGGCGTTGGCGCCCGACGCGGCGACAAGCTGGATGCCGAATACGCCGAGACCGCCCGAGGCGCCCCAGATCAAGACATTGTCGCCGGGCTTGAGCGTGTGCGGCGAATGGCCGAACAGCATGCGGTACGCCGTCGCCAACGTGAGCGTGTAGCAGGCCGACTCTTCCCAGCTCAGATGCGCGGGCTTGCGCATCAATTGCCGCGACTGCACGCGGCAGAACTGTGCAAACGAGCCGTCGGGCGTCTCATAACCCCAAATGCGTTGCGACGGCGACAGCAAGGGATCGCCGCCGTTGCAGTCCTCGTCGTCGCCGTCGTCCTGATTGCAATGAACGATGACCTCATCGCCGATTTTCCAGCGACGCACTTTCGAGCCGACCGCCCAAACCACGCCCGACGCATCGGAGCCCGCGATGTGAAACGGATGCTTGTGGCCGTCGAGCGGCGAAACCGGAATGCCGAGACCGGCCCACACGCCGTTGTAATTGACGCCGCCAGCCATGACGTAGACCAGCACTTCGTCTTCGGCGATCGGCCAGGTCGGCACCACCTCGCTTTGCATGGCTTTTTCCGGCGGCCCGTGACGCTCCTTGCGGATCGCCCACGCATGCATGTTTGCCGGCACGTAGCCGAGCGGCGGAATTTCACCGATGCCGTAAAGGTCCTTCAGCGGCGCGGCTGATGGTTTGATCTGTGCGACGGCCATGACAGCCTCCCGGTTGAACCGGCGACCGCGGCGGCCAGCGCCGCGATGGACTTCCGATAGTCTGCCGTAGTTTATGTTGCAGTGCAATAAATACTTGGTCGAACACACCGTTTGTGTGGATTGGCCCGGTAATCGCCGGCTGGCTGGCCGCAGCCCGCGAAGCGCTTCGTGCGCACCTTTCCGGCCGGGAACGCCGACCGCTGGAGCCCTTTGGCAAAGCCATTTAAGGGTTCTTCAAGGCCGCCGCGGCTAGCTTTGCGCCATCGCAAGCGAGGCTGCGCCGCGGATGGCCGTCTATCAGCTCCTTTCGGAACGTAGCACTCCGGCGCCGTGGCCGCGGCTTGTCGATTCCATCTGCCTCGCCGTGATCATCGCGGAAGCGGTCTTTCTCGGCGGCTCGTATCTCCGCGGCACGTGGCTGATCGCGCCTGACGGCGGCGGCGTCGCGACCGACTTCGTCAATGTCTGGGCGGCCGGAAAGCTGACGCTCGCCGGTCATGCCGCGGCGGCCTATGACTGGCCGACCCACAAGCTCGCCGAAGTGAATGCCGTCGGTCATCCGTTCGACGGCTATTATGGATGGCACTATCCGCCGCCGTTCCTGTTCGTCGCGGCGGCGCTGGCGCTATTGCCTTATGCGCCGGCTTTTCTGCTCTGGGCGTTCGCGACGTTCTCCGCTTATCTCACCGCCATCCGCGCCATCGTCAGCGACCGTTCGGGCTATTGGCTCGCCGCCGCGTTCCCTCCGGTGATCGCGAACTTTTTTGTCGGACAAAACGGATTCTTCAGCGCGGCGTTGTTCGGCGGCGCGCTCGTCCTGCTCGAGCGGCAGCGGCCCATTGCCGCCGGCGTACTGCTCGGGCTCCTGACCTACAAGCCGCATCTCGGCATGCTATTTCCGCTGGCGCTGATCGCAGCCGGCGAATGGCGCATGTTCGTCAGCGCCGGCATCGTCGCCGTGCTGTTGGCGGCGGCATCGTGGCTTGCGTTCGGCGGCGATAGCTGGCTGGCCTTCGCCGGCCATATCGGGCCATCGTCGCAAGCGGTTTTTGCCGAAGGCAAAGCGGATCTGACCAAACTGCAAACCGCGTTCGGCCTGGCGCGCGACCTCGGCGGCAGCGAGACGGCGGCCTGGATCGTGCAAGGCACGGTGGCGCTGGCGGCGGCGATTGCCGTGGTGCTGGTGTGGCGGAGCCGGCTCGCTTACGAGATCAAGGCGGCAGCTCTCGGCACCGCTGCCATGCTGGTGACGCCTTATCTCTACACCTACGATCTTGCCGTGCTCGCCGTGCCGCTAGCCTACCTGCTCCGCTTCGGGCGCGAGCGCGGATTCCTGACGCACGAATTACCGGCGGTCGGCGTGGCGTGCCTGCTAATCCTGATTTTCATCTTGCCGTTTGCGAAAGCGCCGGTCGGCTTCGTCGCGGTTCTCATCGTCGCCGCGCTGATCGCCTACCGCATGCGCGCGCTTCGCGACGCCCGGTCGTAAATCGTTCTCCTCAGCTCGCAGTATCGCAGCGCAATAATTACACGGCGCAGCAAGAAACTATCCGTCGTCCGGGCTGACAGCGGAATAGGGAAGTCTTATGGTCATTGCGTGCGGACGTTGAGGCAAAAACCGCGCGCGGGCCTGGCCCTTGCCGGGACGGGAAACAGGGGAGACTTATGGGCATCATTATTTGGCTTATCGTCGGTGCAATCGCCGGCTGGCTTGCCGGCATGGTGGTCAAGGGTGGCGGATTTGGACTGATCGGCGACATCATTGTCGGCATCGTCGGCGGTCTTATTGCCGGCTGGCTGTTGCCGCGGCTCGGCATCGTCATCGGCGGCGACTTCATCAGCGATATCATCAACGCCTTCATCGGCGCCGTGATCCTGCTGATCATCCTCAGACTGGTCAAACGCGCCTGAAATCTGTCGCGGCGTTGAAGCAATTCAACGCCGCGAATTCTCCTCGGCCGCATCCCTCCAGAATGCAAAGCAAAATACGCGCGCTCAATCGCGCGAACAGGTTTATGTTGCATCGCAACAAATTCCGCGCCACACTGCGCCAGCCGGAATGCGTGCAGCAACCATGCGCGACAAACCCTGGATCTTCCGCACCTATGCCGGGCATTCGACCGCCGCGGCCTCGAATGCGCTTTACCGGAAAAACCTGAGCAAGGGGCAGACCGGCCTTTCGGTTGCCTTCGATCTGCCGACCCAGACCGGTTACGACAGCGATCATCCACTGGCCAAAGGCGAAGTCGGCAAGGTCGGCGTGCCGATCTCGCATATCGGCGATTTGCGCACTTTATTTGACGCCATCCCGCTCGGCGAGATGAACACGTCGATGACCATCAACGCGACAGCGGCGTGGCTGCTCGCGCTTTATGTGGCGCTCGCCGACGAGCAAGGCGTGCCGCGCGCCAGGCTGCAAGGCACGACGCAGAACGACATCATCAAGGAATACCTGTCGCGCGGCACCTATGTTTTTCCGCCGGCACCGTCGATGCGGCTGACCAAGGACGTGATCCTGTTCACGACCAAGGAAATGCCGAAGTGGAATCCGATGAATGTCTGCTCCTATCACCTGCAGGAAGCCGGCGCGACACCGGTGCAGGAACTGGCTTTCGCGCTTGCCACGGCGATCGGCGTGCTCGATGCGGTGAAGGCATCCGGTCAATGCGCGCCGGAGGAGTTCGGCGAGGTCGTCGGGCGCATCTCGTTCTTCGTCAATGCCGGGCTGCGGTTCGTCACCGAAGTCTGCAAGATGCGCGCCTTCACCGAATTGTGGGATGAGATCACGCGCGAGCGCTACGGCGTCACCGACGCCAAGCAACGGCTGTTCCGCTACGGCGTCCAGGTCAATTCGCTCGGTCTCACCGAGCAGCAACCGGAGAACAACGTTGCGCGCATTCTGATCGAGATGCTGGCGGTGACGTTGTCGAAGGGCGCCCGCGCCCGCGCCGTCCAGCTTCCGGCCTGGAACGAGGCGCTGGGCCTGCCGCGGCCATGGGATCAGCAATGGTCGCTGCGCATGCAGCAGATCCTCGCCTATGAAACCGACCTTCTTGAGTACGGCGACATTTTCGACGGTTCGCCGGCGATGGCGGCCAAGGTCGCGGAGTTGAAAGCCGCGGCACTGGAAGAACTCACCCACATCGAGCAAATGGGCGGCACCGTGAAGGCCGTCGAGCAAGGGTACCTCAAGCGGCAACTCGTCGAATCCAATTCACGCCGCGTCGCCGCGATCGAACGCGGCGAACAAACCGTAGTTGGCGTCAATCGCTTCATCGAAACTGAAGCGTCGCCGCTCGCCGACGCCGCCGAAGCGGTCGTCACCGTTTCGGAAGAAGCCGAGACCGGTCAGGTCGCCCGGCTGGCGGCCTGGCGCGACGCGCGCGACCCAAGGGCAGTCGCGGAAGCGCTGGAGACGTTGCGCAAGGCTGCAAAAAGCGGCGCCAATATCATGCCGCCGTCGATCGCCTGCGCCAAAGCCGGCGTCACCACCGGCGAATGGGGCTTTGCGCTGCGTTCGGCATTCGGCGAATACCGCGCACCGACCGGCGTCGGCAGCGCCATGCGCAACGACGCCGAGGGCCTCGACGATATCCGCGCCGAGGTCGATCGGGTGTCGAAGCGACTCGGCCGGCGGATGAAATTTCTGGTCGGGAAACCCGGGCTGGACGGACACTCCAACGGCGCCGAACAGATCGCCGCCCGCGCCCGCGACGCCGGCATGGACGTTGTTTACGACGGCATTCGCCTCACCGCGGAAGCGATCGCCGCCGCGGCCGCAGAGCAGCGGGTTCACGTCGTCGGCCTTTCCATCCTGTCCGGCTCGCATTTGCCGCTGGTGCAGGACGTGATCGCACGCCTGAAGGAAGCCGGCCTCGACGACGTACCGGTCGTGGTCGGCGGCATCATCCCGCCGCAAGATGCGAGCACGTTGAAAAATGCCGGCGTCGCCGAGGTCTACACGCCCAAGGACTTCGAGCTCAATCGCATCATGAGCGATCTTTGCCGCATCGTTGAAGACGCGGCGAACGCCGCGGAATAGTTAGCGCCGCAGCACCGCTGCGATCGCGTCGGCGAGCGCGCTCGGACTGATCGGCTTGCGCAAGTAGGAATTCATGCCGGCCGCACGGGCTGCGACCTCATCGCCGGCTTCGGTCCGGCCGGAAATTCCAATGATCGGCGTTTGACCGACCGCGCCTCCCAGCCCGCGAATCCGGCGCGCGGCTTCGAGCCCATCGACGCCGGGAAGCTTCACGTCCATCAGCACAACGTCATAGCCGCGGCTGACTGCTTCGACCGCCTCTTCGCCGGTGCCGACAAAATCCGCGCGATGACCGAGTTCGGTCAGGATGGTGTTGATGATGACCCGGCCATAAGGATTGTCTTCGGCGCACAGCACAGCGAGCGGGCGCAACGCGACTTGCGTCCGTTGAGAATCAGCGCCACTGGCGAAATCGCCGGACACCAGCGGCACGACACAGGAAAATTGAAAGCGCGAGCCGCGGCCGGGCGTGCTGGTGACCGTCAGGTCACCCTGCATCAGCTTCGCCAGGAGCTTGACCACGACGAGACCAAGACCGGAACCGCCATAGCGGCGCGCAACATCGGGACTTGCTTGCCGAAATGGCCGAAACAGCCGCTTGAGTTCGGCACCGGAAAGTCCAATGCCGGTATCCGTGATCGTGAAAACGATTTTGATCCGGCCGCGGGAGGCGCTCGCCGAGCGCACGTCCAATTTGACGCCGCCGCGTTCGGTAAATTTCACGGCGTTGTCGATCAGATTCTCGATCGCGGCGCGCAGCCGTACCGCATCGCCCACCGCCATTTCCGGCAGATCCCCGGAAACCGCGACTTCGCCGCGCAGCCCCTTGGTTTCCGCCCGCACGGCAAGCGATTCGGAGAGATCCTCGACCAGACGCCGGGGACGAAACGGCTGCTCCTGAAGCACGATGCCGCCGACGTCCGCCTTGGCGGCGTCGATCACCAGTGTGGTGAGCGCGGCAAGATGCTCGGCGCTGTTCTTGATATCCTTGGCCCAGCGGCGCTCCCGCTCGCCGATGCCGGAGCTCGCCAGCAGCTCCCCAAGCGCCAGGATACCGGTGAGCGAGGTGCGGATATCGTGTGCGAATGCCGCGAGCGCGGCCTCCGGCGCGGACGCAGCCGGTACCGGACGCGTCTTGCCGCGCCGCTTCGGCTTTGCAGCGGACTTCTTCCTGGACCTCTTGGACCTCAGTCGCGCCATGACAGCCCCGTGACGGGCACAATGGCATGCCGGCGCGGCGAACAAAACACGTTAGCGGCAGGGTCGTTAGCGAATGTCAAATCCGTTTCACTATCGGCTCAGCCCCACCATCCGGCGAACATCGTTTGCAGAGGCACCGGCGGCGCGCAATTCGCGCAGGCTCTTCGCCTGCGTTGACTTTGCAAGCTTGTCGCCGTCGGCATCGAGAATAAGCTTGTGATGGTGATAATTCGGCTCCGGTAGCCCGAGCAGCGCCTGCAGCAAGCGGTGAATGCCGGTGGACCAGAACAAATCCTGCCCGCGCACGATATCGCTCACCCCTTGCAGCGCGTCATCGACCGTGACCGCAAGATGATAACTGGTTGGCACGTCCTTGCGCGCCAGGACGACGTCGCCCCACATCTGGGGCGCGGCAGCAACACGACCGGTCTGGCCCTGCGGCCCGAAGCCGGTCTCGGTCCACGTCAGCACCCCAACGCGCGCAACGGCGGCGTCCATGGCCAGCCGCAGTGCATAGGGCTCACCGGCATCGATGCGGCGCCGGCGTTCGGCCGGAGATAACTTTCGGCCGCGGCCGGGATAAAGCGGCACGCCGTCGGGATCGCGCGGCCAGCGCCCCGCCTTGTCACGCTCGGCGACCAGCGCCGCGATCTCGCTGCGGCTTTCAAAGCTCGGATAGAGCAGCCCTTGCGCGTCGAGCTTGGCGATTGCGGCGCGATAATCGTCGAAATGCCGGCTTTGCCGCCGCACCGGTTGCTCCCAGGCGACGCCGAGCCAGGCAAGATCCTCATAAATCGCGTCTTCGTATTCCGGGCGCGACCTGGATTCGTCGATGTCCTCGATGCGCAACAACATCCGGCCACCGAGATCGCGCGCCATCTCGGCGTTGAGCAATGCCGAATAGGCATGACCCAAATGCAGATAGCCGTTCGGGCTCGGCGCGAAACGCAGATTTCGGATGTGTGTACTCACGTTCGCCATGCTCCGTCGAAGCACAAAGGCCGGTCAACCGCGACTTGCCGACACGACTTGCCGATTCAGGCGTGAAAAGCCACTTGAAACATGCAAGATGGCGCTCACACGGCAGAGGCAGGAGACACCCATGGCAACATGGCGGCTACATCCGTTCAATTTCCAGAAATGGATCGCCGAGAACCAGCATTTGCTCAAACCGCCGGTCGGCAACAAGAAAGTTTTTGAGGACGGCCAGATGACGGTGCAGGTCGTCGGCGGCCCCAACGCGCGTGTCGACTTTCACGACGATCCGGTCGAGGAATTCTTCTACCAGCTCAAGGGCGACATGGTGCTCAAGGTCTGGGAGGGCGGCAGGATTTTCGACGTGCCGATCCGCGAAGGCGACGTCTTCCTGCTGCCGGCCAACGTTCCGCATTCGCCGCAGCGGCCGCAACACGGCTCGATCGGGCTTGTCGTCGAAGCCGCGCGGCCGGGCAAGCGCGATGGATTCAACTGGTACTGTTTCGCTTGCGGCGAACTGGTGCATCACGTCGAAGTCGAGGTCGAGCACCTGGTCAGGGATCTGCCGCCGCTCTACGAGGCGTTTTATGCCGACCAGGATGCGCGCAAGTGCCGGAACTGCGGCGCCGTTCATCCCGGCGACAAACCGCCGGCCAATTGGGCCGGCCTCTGATCGGCAATGACCGGCCTGATCACGACCGAAGCCGATCTCGATGGCGCAATCGCCGGATTGATCGCGGCCGATCCGCGATTTACCGCGTTGATAGCCGCCGCCGGCCGGCCGCCGTTGCGCCGGCGTCCGCACGGCTACGCCGGACTCGCAGCCACGATCGTCTCGCAGCAGCTTTCGACGGCAAGCGCCGGTGCAATCTGGGGACGGCTTGCGGCAGCCTTTGACCCGTTTGAGCCGGCGGCGATCATGCGCGCCCGACCGGCAAAGCTCGCCCGGCTCGGACTGTCGGCGGCGAAAATCAAGTCGCTCAAGGAGATCGCCCGGGCGATTGATCGCGGCGGTTTGGCGATCGCGACGCTTGGCGAACTCGCGGCCGAGGATGCGCACGCCGCACTGACCGCCGTCCACGGCATCGGCCCGTGGACCGCCGATATCTACCTGTTGTCTTGCCTCGGCCATGCCGACGCATGGCCGGCTGGCGATCTGGCGTTACAGGAAGCGGCCCGCATGGCCTTTGGGCTGAAGACGCGGCCGACGGCCAAGGACATGATCCCGCTTGCAGAAGCCTGGCGGCCGTGGCGCGCGGTGGCCGCGCGCGTGCTGTGGACCTACTATCGCACGATCAAAGGGCGCGAAGGCGCGCCGGTCGTCCCCAAGAAAGTCTCCGGGAAAGTCTCCAAGAAACTTCCGAAGCAACCGAAGACCGTAAAACCGAAACGAGGAAAGAATGGCCGCTGAACTCGATGGTCCGCGGCTCGCGCCGAAATCAGGTCAGGCGCGGCAGCTTGTCGTGTTCCTGCATGGCTACGGCGCCGATGGCAACGACCTGATCGACATTGGCCGCGCGTGGCAGCAGTTCCTGCCCAATGCCGCATTCGTGTCGCCACACGCACCGGAGCCTTGCGGCCAGGCGCCAATGGGACGGCAATGGTTTCCTCTCGCGGCACGCACCCCTCAGGAAAGCTGGACCGGTGTCAACAAAGCCGCGCCGGTGCTTCAGCGCTTTCTCGACGCCGAGCTTGAGCGTCACAAACTGCCGCCGACGGCGCTGGCATTGGTGGGCTTCAGCCAGGGCACGATGATGTCGCTGCATGCCGGCCTCCGCCGCGCGGCGGCCCCCGCGGCGATTGTCGGCTATTCCGGCCGGCTGGTCGTGCCGCCCAACGCCGACGCCACCGCGTTCGCGGCCGAGATCACGTCACGCCCGCCGGTGCTGCTGGTTCACGGCGATCGCGACGACCTGATCCCGCCGCAAGCGCTATTTCAGGCGACCCAGGGACTATCGGCGCTGGAGGTGCCGGTCGAGTGGCATTTGTCGAGCGGCATTGGCCACGGCATTGACGGCGAGGGATTGCGCCATGGCGGCGAGTTTTTATCGCGACGCTTTGATATAAGCCACTGATAATACTTTATTATTTTGCGAAGAGTCTCGGGATCAAGTAACGATTCTCTAGCACTTTCGGCCTAGAAACGCACTGTCGGAGCGAGTGCGTGATGCTGACTGCAGCGATTTAACGACGTGTGCGGGAAGCGGCGCGGCGGATGTCGTCGCGCGATTTCATCCGCTGCTGCAAAGGCGCCACCGCCGTCGAATTCGCGCTGGTCGCGACGCCGTTCCTCGCACTTCTGGTCGCCATTCTGCAAACCGTCCTGGTGTTCTTCGCCCAACGCGTGCTTGACGAGGTCACCGAAGAAGCCAGCCGCTACATCATGACCGGCCAGGCCCAGACCGGCAACGTCACGAAAGCGGGCTTCGCCAATTATCTCTGCACCAGCGCCAACACGTCCAGCCTCGTCGGCGCACTGTTCACGTGCAGCAACATCATGATCAACGTACAGAATTCCGCAACCGCTGGCTCTGCAAGTACCGCGACGCCTACCATCACTTACAATCCGAACGGCACAGTTTCGAACACCTGGAGCTACAACACGGGCAACGCCGGCGACTTCGTCGTCGTTCAAGTCATGTATCAGTGGCCGATCGTGCTCGGTCCGCTTAGTTTCAATCTCGGCAACCTGTCGAACGGCAAGCGGCTTTTGATATCGACAGCCGTATTCAGGAACGAGCCCTACTGATGAACGCTCGCACCCTCGCCAAACCCTACTCGATTCTGCGCCGCTTTGCCCGCGACCCCAAGGGAGTCTCGGCGGTCGAGTTCGCCATCGTATTGCCGTTCATGGTCGCGCTCTATCTCGGCACCATCGAACTCGGCAACGCGCTATCGATCAAGTTCAAGGCGACACTCACCGTGAGGACCGTCACCAATCTGGCATCGCAATATGTCAGCATCGACACGTCGACGATGAGCACTATTCTCAACTATTCCTCCAAGGTGATGACGCCCTATCAGACGTCAAACATGGCGATCACGCTGTCGGAAATAACCACCAACGGCAGCGGCCAGGGCATCGTGACGTGGAGTTGCTCGCTCGGCGGCACCGCACGGACGTGGAATGCGAATTATACCCTGCCGACCAATCTGCAGACCGCCAACATCACCGTGCTCTTGGGTGAGATAAAGTACCCCTACACGCCCAACCTCGGCTCGGTGATCACCGGAACGATCAACCTCAACCAAAGCCTGTTCTTCTATCCGCGGCTGAGCAGCACGATCGCCGGCCCGGGCGCCTCCGTGGGCTCCTGCCCGACGTCATAAATTATCGGAAGGCGCGGACTGCGCGCAATTCAAATCCGGACCAGCCGGTTGCTATTCGTTCACCGCGTCGGCGGCTTGCGCCCAACCCTCGATAATCGCCGCAAGAGCATGAAGACCGTCGGTCAGGGCCGCCGGGCCCGGCTGCAATATCAGCGGCGATTTGATCTCAAAAAGCGCGCCCCGGCCAACCGCCGGCACGGCATCGAATCCCGGCCGCTGCGCGACTTTTTCCGGTCGGAATTTTTTACCGCACCACGAGCCGACGACGATATCGGGCGCGCGGGCAATGACCTCCGCCGGCGTGACGATGCGGTCTTTCGCAGATTTCGCCGCGGCGCGATCGGCAAAAACGTCGCTGCCGCCCGCAACTGCGATCAATTCCGAGACCCAGCCGATGCCGGAAATCATCGGTTCGTCCCATTCCTCGAAATAGACCTTTGGTCGATGCTTCAGCGAGGCGGCGCGTTCGCCCACGGCTGCGATCCCCGCGGCCAATTCGCCGGCCAGCCGCGCCGCACGCTCGGACGCGCCCACCAGCGCCCCAAGCATCCGGATCATATCGAGGATTTCGGCAATCGTCCGCTGATTGAAAGCATGGACATCGATGCCATGGCGGATCAACTGGGCGGCGATATCCGCCTGCAAATCGGAAAAGCTGAGAACCAGATCGGGTTTCAGCGCGAGAATCTTCGGAACATCGGCCGAGGTGAAGGCCGATACCCGCGGCTTTTCCCGCCGCGCCCGTGGCGGCCGCACCGTGTAGCCTGAAATGCCCACGATGCGGCTATCCTCGCCGAGCAGGTACAGCGTCTCGGCGGTTTCCTCGGTCAGGCAGACGATGCGTTCGGGCGGAAACAATTCCGGTTCCTTCTGCAGCTTTGGCGCGGCTCGAGCTTTGCGGCATCGCCGCCCGCCGCCCTTTGCAATAGACAGATGCGTGCGGCCTTGGCTAGCGTAGCTGGCCTTTGAAGGCACGGGTGCCAGCATGCCGAACCGGCAAAGCTACGATTACATCGTCATCGGCGCGGGCTCGGCCGGCTGCACGCTCGCCAACCGGCTGACCGAAGACAAGGGCAAGCGAACGCTGTTGCTTGAAGCCGGAGGCTGGGACCGCGACCCGTGGATCAAAATACCGCTTGGCTGGCCGCGGCTTCTGCTCAAACGCAAGCACGACTGGATGTATTTCGCCGAGCCGGAGGCGGCATCGGGCGGACGCGGCCTGGAATGCGCCCGCGGACGGGTCATCGGCGGCTCGTCGTCGATCAATGCGATGGCCTATACGCGCGGCCATCGCGGCGACTACGACCGCTGGGCGGCGGCCGGGCTGACGAGTTGGTCCTACGCTCATGTTCTTCCGTACTTCCGCCGGCAGGAATCCTGGGAAGGCGGCCCGAGCTTTTTCCGCGGCGGCGACGGCCCGCTTTCGACACAAACCACGCGCTTTTCCGATCCGCTGGTCGATGCTTTTGCCGCGGCCGGCCAGGCCGCCGGCTACAAGTCGACACCCGACCACAACGGCGCGCAGCAGGAAGGCTTCGGCGCCTGGCAAATGACGGTGCGCAACGGCCGCCGCTGCAGCGCAGCCGACGCCTATCTGCGCCCTGTGCTCAGCCGTTCGAATCTGACGGTCGAGACCGACGCGCTGGTGACGCGCGTCGTCTTCGACGGCAAGCGCGCTGCCGCCGTCGAATACATTCAGCGCGGCCGAAGCATCACCGTGCATGCGGACAAGGACATCATCCTTTGCGGCGGCGTCATCAACTCGCCGCAGCTGCTGATGCTATCGGGCATCGGCGATCCCGATGAATTGCGCAGTCACGGCATCGCCACGCAAGTTGCGCTCCCCGGCGTCGGCAAGAATCTCCAGGACCACATTTCGGCGCAGATCAGTTACGCACGCAAACAGCCGGGTCCGTTCCATCGCGCGATGCGGTTTGACCGCATCGTCCCGGCGCTGGCCGACGCCTATTTCAACGGTGAAGGAATCGCTTCCGAGTTGCCGACGGGGCGCCTGGCCTTTCTCAAAAGCCGTCCGGACGTGGCGCTGCCCGATGTCGAATTGATTTTCAATGCGGCGCCGATGACGGCGTACCCTTATTTGTGGCCGTTCCGTAGTGCCTACGCCGATGCCTTCGCCTGCCGTGCCGCGGTGCTGCGCCCGGAAAGCCGCGGCCGGGTCGAATTGATCTCGGCCGATCCAAAAAAGCCGCCGCGCATTCGCCAGAACTTCCTCGCCACGGAAAGCGATTGGCAAACGCTGCGCGCCGGGCTGCGCATGGTCCGCGACGTTTGCCGCCAGGCGCCGATGCAATCGTTCACGGCCGGGGAGATCGGTCCGGGCGACAGCGTGGTGACCGACGCGGACCTCGACGATTACATTCGCGCGACCAACATCACCGTGCATCATCCGCTCGGCACCTGCAAAATGGGCCTGGCGTCGGATCGCATGGCGGTGGTCGATCCGGAGTTGCGGGTGTTCGGCACCGAAGGCCTTCGGGTGGTCGATGGCTCGGTGATGCCGGACCTTGTTGGCGCCCACATCAACGCCCCGATCATCATGATTGCGGAAAAGGCCGCCGACATGATCCGCGGCCGCGAACCGCTCGAAGCGGTGCGATTTTCCGGCGCTTCCGAACTGTCGCGGCAATAAGGGCTGCGGCCATCCCAACAAAAGCCGCCTGAGGGCCATAACTCCCGGGCCGGGCTTCACAATCCTGTCACGCCTGCCTATAAAATAGCAGCCATCGCCGCACTGCGGCACCGAGTCGGGTTAGGAGCGTCGGCATTGAACGCTCATGTTTCGCCTTCAGGTTTTCCGGCGCTCGTGCTGAACGCCGACTTCCGCCCGCTGAGCTATTACCCGCTGTCGCTCTGGTCGTGGCAGGACGCCATCAAGGCGGTGTTTCTCGAGCGGGTGAACATCGTCGCCAACTACGACCGGGCGGTGCGCTCGCCGAGCTTCGAGATGAAGCTGCCGAGCGTGGTGTCGCTGAAGACCTACGTGAAGCCCTCGACGCATCCGGCCTTCACCCGGTTCAACGTGTTTCTGCGCGATCGGTTCTCCTGCCAGTTTTGCGGCTCGCGCGACGATCTTACGTTCGACCACCTGATCCCGCGCTCGCGCGGCGGCCTGACCACGTGGGCTAACGTGGTCGCCGCCTGCTCGCCGTGCAACCTGCGCAAGGGCAACTTGACGCCGGATGAGGCGCGGATGTTTCCGTCGCAGTCGCCGTTCCAGCCGTCGGTGCAACATCTGCACCGCAACGGCCGGCTGTTTCCGCCGAACTATCTGCACGACAGCTGGCTCGACTATCTGTACTGGGACACCGAGCTCGATCCGTAAGGATCGGTCGCATCCAACGGCCATTGCAAGCTTGATGACCGGGCTGGTGCGGGCACGCGCGAGCCTGGGTTAAGCCAGGATCCTCGGCAACGGCCATTATTCGGATCCAGCGAATAGTCTCTTCGTTCACGGCCCCTCACTCAAAATGAGCCGACCCTCCACTTGCCTAAACAGCAGGGCAATCAAGCTCTGGCACACGTGGAGAGAAGTCATGATGAATTCAAAATTGATGGTTGCTGCCGCGGCGCTTGCCGCAATCACTCTGGCAGCTCCTGCCTTCGCCCAGTCGGTTGACCACACCGGTACGTTGCAGCCGTCCTTCTACGATGGCAGCGGCAAGCAGGTGATCGGATCGCGGGGCACGCCGACGGTGGTGCAGGCTCGGCAGAGCCGTCCGCTGTACAATTCCGTAGCGGCCCCGGTCGGGCCGGGCACGGTTTCGGGATTCGATCCGTCGATCGCAAGCCAACGCTGACTGCTCACTGATTGCACGTTCTCAGAAGGGGGGCGCCAGGTTTCGGCGCCTTCTTTCTATTTTCGTACTTTCGACAAGCGCAATTTGCTTTGAACCGTGAAGCGATTTTAGGGTTGTACCCATCGGCGTAGGGGCCTACATGCGCCAGTGAGGAGCTTTGCAGCCGGAGTTTCCACAAACATGGGATCGATTGTTTTGCTCGATCTGATGGGCGGCGTGGCGCTGCTGCTGTGGGGACTGCACATGGTCCTCAGCGGCGTCTTGCGGGCGTTCGGGCCGGATCTGCGCCGCTTCCTCGGCACCGCGCTGCGCAACCGCTTCAGCGCCTTCGCTGCGGGACTCGGGCTGACGGCTCTACTGCAAAGCAGCACCGCGACCGGGCTGATGACGTCTTCGCTTGCCGCCGACGGGCTGGTGGGGCTGGTCCCTGCGCTCGCCATCATGCTTGGCGCCAATGTCGGCACGACCCTGATCGTGCAGTTGCTGTCCTTCGACATTTCAGCCGCCGCGCCCGTCCTGTTTGTCGTGGGCCTTGTGACGTTCCGCGCCGGCGGATCGAGCCTGGCCAAAGCGGTCGGCCGCGTTGCCATCGGCCTCGGCCTGATCCTCCTCGCACTGCATATCCTGCTCGATACGCTGGCACCCGCCGAGCAGGCGCCGGCAATGCGCGCGCTGCTCGGCTCGATCACCGGCGACCCGGTACTTTGTATCCTGATCGCCGCGGCGCTGACCTGGGCCGCGCATTCAAGCGTCACCGTGGTGCTTCTGGTGATGTCGCTGGCTTATTCGCATTTCGTCACCGGGCCGGCAGCGCTGGCGCTGGTGCTCGGCGCCAATCTCGGCAGCGCCATCAACCCGCTGATCGAGGGCGGTATCCGCGGCAATCCGGCAAGCCGCCGGCTGCCCGCCGGCAACCTGCTCAACCGCCTGGTCGGCATTGCGATCGCGCTGCCGTTCCTCGGAGCGATCGCAAGCGCGATGGCGGCTTTCCAGCCCGATGCCGCCAAGATGACGGCTGAATTCCATATGCTGTTCAACGCGGCGCTGGCAGTGATTTTCATCGGTGCGCTCGACCCCGTGGCATGGCTGCTGGTGCAAATCCTGCCCGAGAAAAAGCAGCAGGCGGACCCTTCCGCGCCGCGTTATCTCGACGAGGCCGCACTCGAGACCCCGCCGCTTGCGCTGGCCAATGCCGCGCGCGAAACGCTGCGCATGGGCGACTCAGTCGAAACCATGCTGCGCGACGTGATGAATGCGCTGATAAACAACGATCGCACGCTCGTCAGCAACGTGTCCAAGCTCGATAATGTCGTCGACAACCTCAATGAGGCGATCAAGCTTTACGTCACCAAGCTGACGCGTGACAGTCTCGATGAGCGCGAGGGCCGCCGCGCGATGGAGATCGTGTCGTTCACGATCAACCTCGAACATATCGGCGACATCATCGACAAGAATTTGTGCGAGCTTGCGGTGAAGAAGATCAAGCGCCGCTACCAGTTTTCGGCCGAGGGCGCAGCCGAGCTGACCGCGTTCCACAAACGCGTCTGCGAATGCCTGCAATCGGCGTTCGGCATCTTCATGACCGACGATGTCGAGGCGGCCAAGAAGCTGATCCGCGACAAGGCCGACATGCGCAAGGCGGAGCTCGAAGCCGCCGACCGGCATCTGGAACGATTGCGCGAAAGGCAGCCGGAGAGCGTGGAGACCACATCGCTGCACCTCGACGTGCTGGCGGATCTCAAACGCATTCATTCACACATCTGTTCGGTCGCTTACCCCGTGCTGGAAGCGGCCGGCGAATTGCCGGTACGCGAAAGCGCCCGCAGCGAAGCCGCAACCGACGCACTGACCTATCAGCCCAAACCGCTTTAGGTTTATCGCGCAGTGCGGCCGGCTGCTATTCCGCAGCCACCTTGTGGGCGCCGCTGAAGGCCGGTGCGACTTCTTCCATGAACCGCGCCATCTCGTCCTTGACCTGATTGTGCGGCTTCAGGCCGACGTTGAAGTAAAGAATCACTTCGTCGACGCCCGCGGCTTCGACCTTCTTCAGCGTATCGGCGATCCGCGACGGCGAGCCGAACAATACGGCATTCTCGGTCAGGTCCTGCGGCTGCACTTTCGCCAGCTTGGCGACCATGTCGACGAAGTAACGGTAGCTCGGCGGGGCGGTTTTCGGGTCGCCCGGCAACGCCGGAATCACGCATTCCCGATAGTAACGAATTTGGCGAGCGCGTGCGGCGTCCTCCTGCGCCTTGTCGTCGGCGAAGTGGATGAAGTAGCTGCACATCATCCGGTGCGGTTTGGTGCCGCGCTGGGCGCAGGTTTCGTTGTAGAGATCGGATACCTGCTTGAGGCCGCCGAAGCTGATCGCGGCGGCGAACGGCGCCACGATCAATCCGCAATCCAGCCGCGCCGCGAGCTCTATGGATGGCTTGGAGAACGATCCGACATAGGTCGGGATCGGTTTCTGCACCGGCTTCGGCGTGATGCGCACATCATCGAACGAGAAATGCTTGCCGTGATGCGACAGGCGGTCATCGGCGGCCCAGAGCTGCCGGATCACTTCGAGGCTCTCCTCGAAGATGCCCTGGTTGTCGTCGAACGAAACGTGGAACGGCTCGTATTCGCGGCGGTCGTAGCCGCGGCCGCAGGCGAAATCGACGCGGCCGCCCGACAGCAGATCGAGCGTCGCCCATTGCTCGGCAACCCTGATCGGATGATGCAGCGGCGTCACCGTCACCGCCGGCGCGAGCCGGATGCGCTTGGTCTGCGCCGCGATGTACGACAGCACCAGATCTGGACAGGACAGCACGCCGAGCGAGTTGAAATGATGCTCGCCGATCCAGGCGGAATGCATGCCGAGCTTGTCGGCGTAAAGCGCTTCGTCGGTGATGTCGGCGACAAACTGGTTCGCGGAACGCGAATTGTTTTCGTAGTGGTTGTCGCTCAGCGTGAAGTAGCCGAAGTCCATAGTAACCTCCCACGCGTTTGAGTTCTGAGTTCTTGAAGAGAGAATAGTTGAATTTGCATCTGTTGTAAATGCACTAATTTCCTGCTAACTCGACGCAGCCATGGCTTCCGCCAAACAGACCGCAAAACTCGATCTCGGCGACTACCTGCCCTATCTGGTGAATCGCGTCGGCAGCATCATCGCCGAGCAGTTCGGCGAAGAAGCGCTGGCGCCTCATGGGCTTAGCATCGCGGTGTGGCGCGTCATGGCGGCGCTGGCGAGCACCGGCGGGCAGCGGCAGATCGACCTCGCCGACCTGACCAGCATCGATTCATCGACCCTGTCGCGGCTGGTGACCCGGCTGGTCCGCCTTGGCATCGTCACCCGTACCCGTTCGGCCAGCAGCAACCGCGAAGTCGTTGTGACGTTGTCGACGAAAGGCAGCGCGCTCGTTGCCGGCCTCATTCCGATCGCCCGCGAATTCGAGGCCGCGGCCATAGCCGACCTGTCGCGAGAAGAATTGATGCTGCTCAAGCGTTGCCTGCGCCGCATGTATGGAAACATGAAAGCACGTCCGGCCACATTGAACGGCCAGCGGCCGAAACCGATCGCGATCTGAATTATTCGACGCTTGATCCCGGCGCCGCGTCCTCGAATACTGTTTGCACCGGCGGTGTCCCGGAAAAGCCGAGCTCGCTCCAGCGCGCCACGACCTGCTCGTAGGTTTTCTTCGAGAGCTTGGTGCGCTTGGAAAAATTCTTGATGTGCCGGTAGTCCATGCAGGCGTTGATCAGCGCCTTCGAGCCCCACGGCCGGATTTCCGGCGGATTGAGGCTCGGATCGAGGAAGGTGCTCCAGGTCTCGCGCAGGATGTCGATCGATTGCGACGGCCGCGACCGCGTCGCCATTGCCCACAGCACCTGATGCACGTTGGTCGGATCGACGTCGTCGTCGACGACGATGACGTATTTGCCGAAATAGGCGCCGCTGACGCACTGCGCCGCCAGCGCCATCACCTGCGGCGCGTGTCCCGGATACATCTGCTTGATCGATACGACAGTGATGCCCCAGCCGGCGGCTTCCGGGATCGACCAGACGCCCTGGATGCCGGGCACGCCGAGCTTTTGCAGATCGGCCCAGATCGCCGCCGAGCGCAGCGCCGCCCAGAACAGCCCGGCTTCATTGGCCGGACCGTCGGCCATCAGCGCGCAGGTCAAGGTCGGATTGTTGCGGAAGCGGACTTTCTCGACGCGCATATACGGCGTCGCACCGCTCGGCCGGCCGTAATAACCGGTGAATTCGCCAAACGGCCCTTCGGCAAATGTTTCGTCGGGATAGACGAAACCTTCGAGAATGATTTCGGCGCGCGCCGGCAACGGCAAGCCGGTCAGGTCGCTCTTGAACAGTTCGATCGGCGAACCGTTGATGCCGCCGTAATATTCGTACTCGCTTTCGGTTTTCGGGAACGTGGTTGCGCCGACCAGAAACAGCAACGGATCGATGCCGTAAGCCGCGGCGATCGGCATCGGCTTGCCCATCTTCCACCACTTGTCGCGGTCGAGCGTCGCGTCCTTGCCCGGCGAGGTGTAGACGCCGATCTCGCGCGGCCCCTTGATCATCATCCGGTAGGTGCCGACATTGATGCGGCCGGTTTCCGGGCATTGCGTCACCACCGCATCGCCGGTGCCGAGATAGAGCCCGCCGTCGAGCGGCCACATGCGCTGCGCCGGGAACTGGCGGATGTCGATCTTGTCGCCGGTGACGATGTTCTGGTTGCAGATCGCGGTTTCGGCGGCGACCTCTTTGGGCTTCATCGTCTTGCCCATCTTGCGCTGCAGCGCCTGCACCGCCTTGAGCGGATGATCGACCGGCTCCTCGCCGATCATCAGGCAGAAGCGCGACAGATTGCAGCCGACCATGTTGTAGAGCGCGCGATGCCCCGGATGGCCTTTGATGTTCTCGAACAGCAGCGCCGGACTCTTTTCGCTGCCGACCAGATAGGTGATGGTGGCCGCCTCGAGATCGGGATCGACCTCGGCGGTGATACGCTTGAGCTCACCCATCGCCTCGACTTTCGCAATCCAGGTGTCGAGATCGCTCGAATTGGGGCTTCGTGGCGCAGCCGCCGTGCCGGACTGATTTTGCATGTCGCGTTTGTCGGGCGCGACCGGGACGCTCATATCCATCGGCGGTTCCTCACTCTTCTCAAGTTCCACGGCTTGGCGGGCATCATAAGTTGCCGCGCAGAACTTATCGATAGTCGTTTCCGTCGGGTTGTCAGGGATTCCGCCGCGAACTAAGTTGCCGGTGTTGTCAGCCCTGAGCGGAGCCGGGACATATGGTCCGGTAAGCCCTGGGCGATCACGCTGATCGTAATTGCCGTAGCGTTGGCCGCGGCTTTGGCGATCGCCATCACGCACTCCCGTTATGCGATTGATCATGAGGAATATTGTGGATTCCTGGCCGGGATTCATGTCCAAATGCAAAAAATCCGGGCGCGAGATCGTCACATCAGCGCCCCTGACGGAGAGGCTCGCGTATGGCGACAAATCCGATGGGTGGCGGCCAGATCGGCCGCTCCATTCCCCGCCTCGAAGCGCGCGAAAAGGTCACCGGCCGCGCCGAATACACCCATCTGATGCGCCTGCCGAACATGCTGCATGGCAAAATCTTCCGCTCGACCGTGCCGCACGGCCGCATCAAGTCGATAGACACCAGCGCGGCGAAGAAAATTCCCGGCGTGTTCCGCGTCATCACTTCCGAAGATGTCGTCAAGGTCATCCCCAACCCCTATTACGGCCCGGCGTTCCACGATCAGCCGATCCTGGCGATGGAAAAGGTGCGCTTTGTCGGCGAACCGGTCGCGGTCGTTCTTGCGGCTGATCCTCATGTCGCCGAGGCTGCAACCCAGCTGATCATCGCCGAATACGAGGAGCTGGAACCAATCTACGACGAAGTCGAGGCGATGACCGCCAAGGCTTACGTCCATGACGAGCTCAAGCCGGCCGGCAGCTTTGCCGACCTCAAGCATCTCAAGGGCCAGAAGAACACCAACCTTGCGCTGACCGCCAAACTGCGGCGCGGCGACGTGGACAAGGCGTTCGCTGAAGCCGCCCACGTCTTCGAGCATGAGTTCCGCACCCAGAAATGCCTGCATGTGCCGTTCGAGCCGTTCTGCTCGATTGCCGATTACAAGGACTCCGGCCTGACGATCCACAGCGGCGCGCAGGGGCCGTCGTTCGTGCGGGCGGAAATCGCGCGGCTGCTCGGCTGGGCGGAAAACAAAGTGCGCATCAAGGTGCCGTATCTCGGCGGCGGCTATGGCGGCAAGCTTTACATCAAGCTGGAAGCGCTAGTGACCGCGTGTTCGATGATCGCACGGCGCCCGGTGAAGATCGCGCTGACGATGGAAGAGCAATTCTATCAGATCACCAAGCACCCGGCGACGGTGCGCATCAAATCCGGCATCGACAAAACCGGGCGCATCACCGCGCGCAAATGCGAAGTGTTCTGGAACGGCGGGGCCTACGCCGACATCGGGCCGCGCGTCACCCACAAATCCGGCTTCACCGCCGGCGGTCCTTACGACATCGATAACGTCTGGATCAACTCCTGCGCGATGTACACCAACATGACGCCGGCCGGCGCGTTGCGCGGCTTCGGCATGCCGCAACTGGTGTTCGCGCACGAGAGCCACACCGACATGATGGCGCGCGCCCTCAACATCGACCCGGTCGAATTCCGCCGCAAGAACGTGCTGCACAACGGCCGCCCGCAGGCGACCGGCACCATTCTCAAGGATGCGCCGCTCGAGCCGATACTCGATCACGTCGCCGAGCGGCTGCGCTGGAAGGACAAGTTCGATCACGGCTCGGGCACGATCCGGCGCGGGCGTGGCCTTGCCTTCGCGCTCAAGGCCTGCGTGTCGCCGACCACGTCGGTCGCCATCATCAATGTCAGCGCCGACGGCAGTCCGACGCTCTACATCTCGACAGTCGATATGGGCCAGGGCTCCGACACCGGCATGGCGCAGATCGTCGGCGAGGTGCTCAACGTTCCGGCGGAGTCGGTGCGGGTGGTGGCGCGCGATACCGACATCACGCCCTATGACATGGGTACGCTCGGCTCGCGCTCGCTGTTCCACATGGGCCACGCGGTGCGGCTCGCCGCCGAGGAGGCGCGCAGCAAGATCGAGGCGCTGCGCCGCGAAGTCGGCGAGCCAGAGGGCAGCAACACGCCGATCTCTGGCCTGTTCGTCAAGAAATACGGCATGAAAGCCGGCAATATCGTCGGCAGCGGCAGCTACAAGCCGGATTATGTCGCACCGGATCACGAGACGGGCCTGTCGCCCGAGATCACGCCATTCTGGATGGTGGCGGCCACCGGCGCGGAGGTCGAAGTCGACACCGAGACCGGCCGCGTCACGGTCGCCAAGCTGGTCAACGCCGTCGATTGCGGCACCAAGGTCAATCCGCGAATCGTCGAGACGCAGATTTCCGGCGCGGCGCTGATGCAGCTTGGCTTCACGATGTTCGAGAAGATCAATCTCGATTCCGGCCAGATCACCAATGCATCGCTGGCGGACTACCGGGTGCCCGGCATCGCCGACGTGCCGCCGATGATCAACGAAGCGATCGACGCCTACCAGCATAATGCGCCGTTCGGCGCCAAGGGCGTCGGCGAGTCTTCGACCATGCCGCTGTCGCCGGCCATCGCCAATGCCATCGACGACGCCTGCGGCGTGCGGCTGATGGAATTGCCGCTGACACCGGAGGCGGTGTTTCGCGCCCTGCGCGAGAAGGAAGGCCGGCCGCTCGCGGCTGAGTAGGAGTGGTGTGAGCCTTTTCCGTCATCCTGAGGTGGCCGCGAAGCGGCCCTCGAAGGATGCGGCCGAGGCGCCGAGGCCGTCGCCCTTCGAGGCTCGCCATAGCGCGTCGAAGACGCGCGTAACCGCGCTAATGGCTCGCACCTCAGGATGACGGAAAGGGCTGCGTACCTCCCGCGCCTGAATGTCACTTTCCTAGTCGCCGCGACTGTCTTAGGTTCCCACGCAAGCAAAAAGCCTTGCAGGGGGAAATGATGGCCGGCGAGCAGGAAGTCCAAGTCTCACATTTTCTGGACGAGCACGGCGTAGGCGCGTTCCAGATCAAGCTGATCCTCTGGTCGGTCGCGATCGCCTTCATCGACGGCTACGATATCGGCGCCATCGCCTTCGCGGTGCCGAGCCTGATCAAGGAATGGCACGTCGCGCCGAAGGACCTCGGCCTCGTCCTGAGCGCCAGCAATTTCGGCGTGCTGTTCGGCTCGCAGATCTTCGGCTGGATCGGCGACCGCTACGGCCGCAAGACCGCGCTGATCACCGCCAACCTGCTGTTCGGCGTCTTCACCTTCATCGCCGCCTATTCGACCAACCTCACCGAAATGTCGGTGTTGCGCTTTATCGCCGGTCTTGGCATCGGCGGGGTCATTCCCAACATCGTTGCGATCAACGCCGAGTCGGCGCCGCGCAACAGCCGCGCCACGCTGGCCATCATCGCCGCCGGCATGGTGCCGCTCGGCGGCGCGCTCGCCGGTTTCGCCAGCGCAGCCTTTGTGCCGACCTACGGCTGGCAGGTGCTGTTCTACATCGGCGGCGTCGCCCCGGTCGTATTTGCGGTGCTCGCCATGTACGGCCTGCCCGAGTCGATCAAGTTCATGACGCTGCGCGAGAAGCATCGCGAGAATATCGTCGCGCTGCTGAAAGCAATCCGGCCGGATTTCACCCCGCCGCCGAACGCGCGCTTCGTCATCGAGGACGAGAAGCAATCGCCGAGCAATCCGATCTACCTGTTCGGCGACGGCCTGGCGGCGATCACACCGCTGACCTGGCTGATCTTCGCCTGCAACCTGATGGGCTATTTCTTCCTGATCAGCTGGACGCCGACCCTGCTCGGCGCCGCGCATGTGCCGCCGCAGACCGCGGCGCTGGCCGGCGCCGGCCTGCAAGTCGGCGGCACGGTCGGCTCGCTGCTGTTCTGCTGGTGGGTGCAGAGGGCGCGGTTCCTCGCCATCGCCATCATGTTCGTGATCGCGGTGCCGGTCGTCGCGTCGATCGGCTATGCAGGATTGAGCTCGACCGCCGCGCTGCTGGCCATCACGTTCTTTGCCGGCTTCATGGTGCTTGGCATCCAGTCCGGCATCAACGTCGTCGGCGCGATGATCTATCCGACCTCGCTGCGCGCCAATGGTTCCGGCTGGCAGCTCGGCATCGGCCGCCTTGGCGCCATTGCCGGTCCGCTGATCGGCGCGCTGTTCGTCGGCATGCCGGTGCCCGAGCTTTATGTCTGGTCGGCGATCCCGTTCGCGGTCGGCGCCGTGGTGACGATCATCGTCTACAAGCTGGTCAATGCGCGGCTGCGGGCGCATCCGGAGCTGGCGAAGGCGCAGTGACGCGACGCGTCATTCCGAATTGCCGCATAGCGGCAAGTCCGGAATGACAAATCAAAACGGCTCGTAATCCCGCAATGCCGGCATCACCTTTTCGCCGAACAGCTTGATTGACCGCATCAGGTCCGGCTCCGGCAGATCGGCGAAATTGAATTCGCCCATGAACACGTTGAACACGCCGGTCTCCGCCGCGGCGCGGAGTTTTCGGGTCACCGTCTCCGGCGAGCCGATGAAGACGAGATCGTTCTTGAGCAAATAATCGCCGTCGAACAGATGCTGCATGATTTCGGATGCGCCGGGCTCGCCGCGGCCGACAAACATCTTGGCGTGCTCGGCGGCGCGCACTTCGAATGTTTCGCCGGGCTTTCCCGGTTTCAGAAACCCCTCGTAGGCGCGGCTCGCCCGGAACAGCGCATTGTCGATCGCCTTCTGGTCGGTCTCATCGACATAGACCACGGTGCAATAAGCGATCTTCGGTTTGTCCTCCCAGCCCATGCGCTGCCAGTCTTGCAGAAACTTCCGGTAGCGCGGCGCGGCATCGGCACGCGGATAGACCAGGAAGTAGCCCGGGTTGATGCCGTTCCTGGCGCAGAATTCCAGCGTCTGCGGATCGCGGCTCATCATCCAGAGCGGCGGATGCGGGCGCTGCGCCGGCATCACCGAGATTTCGGCGTTGTCGGTGTGAAAAGTCTCGCCGTGATACGAAAACGGCTGCGTCTCGCCGAACGCCGCGCGCATGTAATCGACGAATTCCAGCGTCGGCGATTTACGCTGCCCGTAATCGAGGCCGAACGGGCGGAAATAATCCGGATTGATGCCGGGAACGAGACCAAGCTCCATGCGGCCGCCGAGCATCTGGTCGACGATGGCGATTTCTTCGGCGAGCCGCAGCGGATGGTAGAGCGGCACGATGTAGCCCATCGGTCCGATGCGCATCCGCCTGGTCCGCGCGCCGGCGCCGACCGCATAAAGGCTCGGCGACGACATCCAGCTCTCATCGGGCCGGAAATGGTGCTCAACGCAAAACGACTGGTCGAAGCCGAGTTCGTCGCACAACTGCAACTCGCGCCAGAGCTGCTCGTAGCGCTCGTGCGGCGTCATGCCGGGCTTGGCCCAGATGTGGGAAAAGTGTGCAAATTTCATGGGATCACATCGGCCGGATACAAATGAGCCTGTCAGAACCTGTGTCGTGCTGGTGCCGTGGAGGAACCCAACCTGACGATCTAACTTACGGCGGTGACGAAGGAATCGCCAGTGCGGAAAATGTCGCCGCCCAGCCAGATACGCATCTAAAAACGACAAGCAGCGACGCGCCTTGATGCGCCATGCTGCACGTCGCCTAAAGATGGGGTGGTTACTGAAGCAACAGCCGACAGCCTGTCTCGATGACCAAATCGACGCGAATGACCGTTAGGGATTATCAGCGGTCGGGACAGGGGCCGAAGCCCGACGCATCTTCCGAGCTTCTAGCTAACGTTCGGCAACGAAAACTCCCTCCATGGCCGGGATAAGAACGACGAAACTGCGAAAGACACAGCTATGCACAGCCGTTTATAAATGACACAATAAAATGTGAACTGGTCCTGTAAGCGAAACACTTTCAGTTAGAAGGTCAAGATCGCTCAGGCGGCTAAACACGTTGGGGGGCAATTAAATGAATCCGAACAAAGCACTTTGGGAAAAAGGCGACTTCACACGCATTGCCGCAAGCATGCGCGAGAGTGGCGAAGCCCTTGTTGGTACGCTCGGAGTTAAATCGGGGCTCAAGGTTCTCGATCTCGGATGCGGTGACGGAACGACGGCCCTGCCGGCCGCGAAACTTGGCGCCGACGTTCTGGGCGTGGATATTGCACACAATCTTGTTGAGGCTGGAAACCAGCGTGCGCGGGAACTGGGACTTACGAACCTGCGATTTCAGGAGGGCGATGCGAGCGATTTGGCCGGCCTTCAGGACAAGACGTTCGACCTGGTCGTCAGTATTTTCGGTGCCATGTTCGCTCCGAAGCCGTTCGATGTGGCAAAGGAGATGGTACGAGTTACTCGTGCCGGGGGCCGGATCATCATGGGAAATTGGATTCCCAATGATCCAACATTGGTCGCACAGATCCTAAAAATCAGTGCGGCCTATACGCCGCCGCCGCCGGAGGGTTTCATCAGCCCCATGACTTGGGGCACGGAGACTAACGTAATCGAGCGATTTGTAGGTGCCGGCGTTTCTCGGGACAACGTGTCGTTCGTCCGGGATACTTACAGGTTTAACTTCCCCGGCGCACCGGCTGCGCTGGTGGATGAATTTCAGCACTATTACGGCCCCACCATGAATGCCTTCGAAGCGGCGGAGAAGAACGGTCGCGCCGACGATCTCAGGAAAGAATTGAACGCATTATTCGAAAGCCACAACACCAACTCACGCAAGGATGAAACGTCGATTCCGGCGACCTTCCTGCGTGTGACGGTCACGGTGAATTAGGTGGGACGACGCTCCGCTTGATCCCACCGAAAAGTAATACCCTGGATGCTTGGATGGCGAACGTGAAGCGCGAAGATTATTGCGTGCATTCTGCGCAAAACGCGCTCTATTTCGATGACCTAGAAGCTTGGAGAGCTTTAAGAATGACGCGCGATTCGCCACATTTCCTTGTGAGGCGCGAGCGTGGACATCTTTCGGTCATTCGTGTTCATAATTGATATTTGGGGATTCGCATCATGAAGTCGAATATGGAAGCGGCCCATGTTCTCGACGCGGTAATTCAATCACGCAAGTCCGTTCGCGCGTTCAGAGCAGATCCGGTGCCGAAGCGCTTGTTGATGGAGGTCGTTGAGACGGCGCGTGCCGCGCCAAGCAATTTCAACTCTCAGCCTTGGCGTGTTTACTTACTCACGGGCAAAGCGAAAGATGCCTTGGGAGAGGCAATAACGCGCGCTTATCAGGCCAATACGACGCCTGTATTTTCTCCTTTCCCAAAGCAAATGCCGGCCGATTGCGCTGCACACGTTGATGATTTTGGTCGGAGGTATTATTCCGCGCTCGGCATAGATCGATCAGATATGGAAGCCAGATCGCACCAAACTGGCCGTAACTATGTTTTTTTCGGCGCGCCAGTGGGCCTTATCTTCTCAACGCACATGGCGCTGACGCAACATAGCTGGCTCGATTGCGGCCTCTTTGTTCAGAGCCTGATGCTTGCGGCGCATATTCGAGGTCTAGCAACCTGTCCTCAAGTTGCGTTCGTGCGATTTCAATCGGTTATCGCCGAGCACCTGGGTTTTGACACCAATGAGCTAGTAACTTGCGGCATGTCGTGCGGTTATGAGGATGAGCGGGCTGTTGTCAATCAACTGGGTATGCCGCGCGAGCCGCTTAGAGAGTTTCGCGCTGGCTGGGTTTTGAAGATTAACGAGCTTACTCCAGTGCGGACAGCGCGCCGCGTTGAAAGGTATGCTTCTTCGCAATGTGGGCTGATGGCCCTTAGCGGCGGTGCGGCGGCATGTCCGAAGTTGGGTGAAGAGCAGAAGTCGCTGTACAAGCTTAACCGCAAGGAAGTGGAGACAGGCACCTCATACCTGATCATCGCGAGCTACCGGCGCGCTGTTAAACTCAAGGGCCCGCGAACTGTCCTAGCGTATTGAAGCGCGCCTTCTGCTCGCTGCTCAGCGCGGCATAGAACTCATCCAGTGCCGGCTGCACCAGTTTGGCTGCCTGCAACATGGCCTCGAGCCGCTTCTGCATCGCCTCCAGCCGTCCGATCGGCGTGAGCGGCACGTCGTCCGGGCAGGCAGCTTGCAGCTCCTGAACGGCCTTCTCCGTCGCCGCGCTCATGCGGTCGAGCGCTTCCTTTTGTGGGCCGGCCGGTCGTATCACGGCGTCTATCCGCTCGATCGGCAGTTGGGTCAGGCCGGACTTCGGTTCGCCGCAGGTATCGGACTGCGCGCTCACGTCCTGCCGCGGCTGCGGCTGCGAACGCTCGCCGACATTGGGGCCGAGCGCATTGAAACGTGCCTGTTGCTCGTCACTGAGCGAGGTATAGAACTGCTCCAGTGCGGGCCGCACGATCCGCACTGCCTCGAGCGTGGCGCTGATGCGATTGGTCATCGCCTGTAAGCGGCCGGGCGGAGTCATCGCAAACGACCCGCCGCAAGAGTCCTTGAACGCATCTGCAGCCTTTGCAGCCGAGTTCTTCAACTCGTCGAGCAATGTGCGCTGCTCGTCCGTCGGCTGTATCGCCTGCTCGATTGAAGCAATCGGCCACGCGGTGATGCCCTGTTCCGGATCTCGGCATAGTTGGCTGAGAGATTGCTGGCTGAGAGATTGTTGACTCACGTCTGAGCGTTCGCGCGATCGAGAGCCGGTGGATGCGCCGCCGCTCTCCGGATATTCAGTCAGGGCTGATCCGGCGTAGGCCGACAACTGACTGTCCGCGCCCCAGAACACGGTATCGACAAAGTCATCGTAAGCGTAAGCCCAATAGCCGCGGTCGTAAGCGTAGGGCCAGAACGTGTAGTCGAAAATGTCGGAATAGGCATAGGGCCAGAACACGGGACCGGCCCACGCCACAAACGACGCGCGCAGACCCTGCCGCCAGGCGTGCCGGGGAGCCCAACCGTGCTGCCGAGCCGCGCGTGCTGTCTCGGCCTGTGGGTCGGCGCTGGCGAAGAGATGTGCAAATCGCCCGCGCCCGGCAGCTCGCGCTGCGGCGGCATCGGCGGCGCGCCTGGCCGAAGGCTGTATTCCTAGCTGCTCTTGGCGCGCCAGATTACGTTGTTGCATACGCTCCTCGCGCTGGAGCAGGCGCTGTTGTTCCTGTAGCGACCGCTGCTGCGCGCGTTGCTCCCGCGGGCCTTGCGGCTGTTGCGACTGCAGTTGCTGCACGCGCTGCTGCAATCGATCGATGCGGTCCTGGCGCTGCACGGTCTGCCGCGCAAGGCTGTCGCGCTCCCGTTCCTGCGCGGTTTGTTGCCGCCCCTGCATACGCTGCTCACGCTGGAGCTGGCGCTGTTCTGTCTGCAGCGACTGTTGCCGCTCGCGTTGCGCGCGCGGGTCTTCCGGCTGCTGCACGCGCTGCTGCGACCGATCGATGTTGTCCTGACGCTGAACATTCTGGCGCGACGGCACGTCGCGCTGCATGTCGCGCTGTATGTCGCGCTGGCGCTCCTGCGTGGTTTGCTGCCGCTGCTCGATGCGCTGCTGCTGGCGCTGGCCGGTCCGCTCCTGTTGCGGCGGGCGCGCACTCGCAGTGGGCGGTGCGCTCGGGCGCGGCGGTGAGGCTACTCTCGGCGCGGCCGGGCGCGGCGGTGCAGCGATTTGCGGCGTCGGACGCGGCGCCATGGCCGGACGTTGCGGCGGCGGAGCCGGACGGAATGCCGGTGCGGCGGGCCGCGCCATTGCCGGAGGCGGCGCAGGGCGAGCCATGGCGGGTGGCGGGGCTGGTCGCGGCGGCGGCGCCGCAGGTCGGGCCGCCGGTGCAGGCGGCGCAGCCCTTCTCTGATCCTGGGCGTCCGCGCCGATGCTGGCCGCGATCACGGAGCCGCCAAGTAGAAATGCCGCAAAGCGACCGCCCGGCGGACGCATGACTGCGCTCCCTGTATCACGTTAGCCTCCCGCAAATTTTAAATGCGCGCGCGCAGAAATCGTTCGCCCTTTGAGCGTCATTGCGACTTTGCGACACAGAGCGACAGAGGCGCATAAGCCGCTGAAAAGAATTTGCAGCGGCGGCGTGACCTTTTCAGATGGCGAAACACAGCGCGCGCGTAATGCCGCCAGCGTGATCACAACTTGAACTGATCGTCGAGCTTAAGACGGCCCGCGAAATCGGCGTGACAATTCCAGCCCAGATTGCCGGCAGTTGTGGACCAAGACGTGCAGATTTCGGCGATTGTTCCCCCGCACCCGGGGCTCAGTTTGATTGAGACAAAAAGCCTTATATGTGGCCGTCTCATTGTGGATTAGACTGCTCGTTGCTTTAGGATTAAACTGCTTTGCGCTTTCGTTCCCGGGCAGACGGGAAGTAAGCAGCAGTGGCTCGCGGCGCCGAAAGGCCGTTCGATCTCTCCTTGGTGGTCTAAGGCTCCTGCGTGGTCAGGCGGTGCGGATGCACTCGCAGATGTTGCGCATGCAAACATCGCGCATAGGCCTCGGGCCGCGAGCAAATAACACACTGAAGAAATTGGGAGGCAATGTCTTGGCTTAGAAGGAGGAGAACATGGCTATTCAAGTGCCAAGGGATTTCCGCCGCGTGATCGTCGCCGCGTCGGTGGGAAACGTCATCGAATGGTATGACTTCTATATCTTCGGCAGCTTGGCCGCGGTTCTGTCGGTCAAGTTCTTTGAACAATCCCACCCGGTCGCCGCCCTGCTGAGCACGATTGCGCTGTTCACCGCCGGCTTCCTGATCCGCCCACTGGGGGCGTTCCTCTTCGGATGGATGGGCGACCGGGTCGGCCGCAAGTACACGTTCCTTGTCACGCTCAGCGGAATGGGATTGGGCACGGGCGCGATCGGATTGATCCCGACTTACGAGTCGATCGGCCTGACCGCCGCGTTCCTTCTCTTCAGTTTGCGGATGATCCAGGGCCTGTGCCTGGGCGGCGAATATGGCGGCGCCATCACCTACGTCGCCGAGCATGTGCCGGATGAAAGCCGCGGTTACTATACCGGCTGGCTGCAAACCTCTCCGACTCTCGGCATCGTGGTGTCGCTGGCCGTAATCATTGCGACGCGCACGTATTTCGGCAGTCAAGTCTTCGACGAATGGGCGTGGCGCGTTCCGTTCCTGGTATCTTTCCTGCTGGTGGCCATCGCAATCTACATCCGGCTCCAGCTCCAGGAGACGCCAATCTTCCAGGAGATCAAGGCCAAGGGCCAGATGACCAGGAATCCGTGGAAGGAAGCCTTCCTCAGCGCCAACATCAAATACGTTGGGATCGCCACTATCGTGCTGATCGGGCAGGGCGTGGTCTGGTACAGCGGTCAGTTCTGGGCGTTGTATTTCCTGCAGCAGGTTTCCAAGGTAGACGCGCTGACTTCGGCCTACATCGTGGGAGCCGCGCTGCTCATTGCAACGCCGAGCTTGATATTTTTTGGCTGGCTGTCCGACATCGTCGGCCGGAAGCCGGTGATCCTGGGAGGCATGTTGCTTGCCGCGATCACGTACTATCCGCTGTATTTGTGGCTGGGTACTGTCACGCAGCCTGGCAACATCAACTATCCGATCGCGGTCTTCATCATCTTCATCCTCGTTTGCTATGTCGGGATGGTGTATGGGCCGGTCGGGGCGTTCCTGGCGGAATACTTCCCCGGCAGGATTCGGTACACCTCGGTATCGGTGCCGTATCACATCGGCAACGGCTGGGGTGGCGGATTGGTGCCGTTTATCACCTCGGCGGCTTTCGCGGCCACCAACAGCATCGGCTACGCGCTGATCTACCCGATCGCGGTTCCTGCCGTATGCTTCGTGCTCGCCCTCTTCCTGATGCCGGAGACGCGTAAAATCAGCATCTGGCAGCCGTTAGAGCCTAGAACGGCAACCTGACAAGTTGCTCCGGTGCAGGGCCGACAGGGGCCCTGCACATCTCGTATAGCGCTTGCCCGAGCCGCTCGAAACGTCGGGAGGCTGCGGCGTGGATACATTCCGCAAGAACGTCTTCTATTTGTTGGTCTGGCGGGCAATCCTGGCTGGACTGATTGTGATTGTATTGATGGCCACCAGCGGCCTCTCCCCCGCACCTGCTCTTCTCGCCGGAGCTCACGTGGCGTTCGCCTTTTCTCTGGGGCTGATGATCTGGACGGGCCGTCTCAATGACGATGAAATCGTGCGCGTCAAAGCTTGGCGCATGCTGCCGCCCGGCGAGGGCCCGACGGACAATGCGGGAAGGCGCGTAGCACGCAACTATCTCACTGAGACAGCACTGCGGTTCGCCAGTGCCGCAGCGGCGGCTGCAATTGGACTTGCTGCGTTGGCGCTGGTTCTCGTCAGAGAATGACCGACAATGACGAGCAGAACCATCATCGAAAATGATTTGCATAGTGGGCTTGATGTAAATCAACCCGTGTTGCGGTGGCCTGGACTATCAGTTTCGCGAGGGCTCCTGGGTGGCGCTACTTGGGAGATCACAATGCTTAAAATAGCAACTGCGGGGGCGACCGCTCTCTTCGTCGCAATATCTACACTTTCGCTTGCGCAGGCCCCGCCGCGTCAGCCAATTGCACGGCCGAGCGCATTGAATTGGGAGACTCTAACTGATGCGCGGATTAATATCGTAAAAGCCGCGCTGCAAATGACAGCCGAACAGGAAAAGTACTGGCCAGCTGTAGAAAGTGCCATTCGCGCCAGGGCGAAGGACCGGCAAGCCCGCGTCGCAGCCGCGGCGGAACGCGTGCGGGAACTCCGTGCTGGTAATTTCGAAGCCTTGCGCGACCGCGATCCAGTCGAATTCCTGCATCGGCACGCCGATACCTTGGATCAACGAGCAGCCGATCTTAAGAAACTCGCTGACGCGTGGCAGCCGCTCTATCAGACTCTCGATACCGATCAGAAACGGCGGACGGCCTTCCTTATGATCTTTGTACTTCGTGAAATGGGCAACGGCGTCGAACAACGTCGTTTGCAGTCTGAGGAGGAAGAGGACGAGGCGGGCTGAGAGTAGCGAGCGGCGACCGAGCACAAGCGGAGATTGGTCGGCCGGCCACGCCTGACAGCGTAGCTGGAGTTCATCGGCGTATAGAACGGGAAGCTATGCGACGCGGCGCGGCCGGCGTCACTTGCAACTACGGACTTTCGGTGTGATCAAAGGTTTGCAGTTTTCCGCAACCGGTTAGGTTACGACAGCAAAGGCTGCCTCACGGCCCGCCGGCCCGCAGACGTGCCTCGGGCGACGGTCGGCGCGCGCCCTCCTGGCGACGGTCCCGGAACGCATGGCAGCGTTTCGTCAAGGTTTGAAAGACACAGGCTTTGCCGAAGGGCCAGAACGTCAGGGCGTCTAAAGAGAGCGCCCCGAATGCGCCCATGCAGCCGAATACGCCCATGCAGGATGGATATTCATGGCGGCGCCGCGTGCCACGGATGGCACGCGGCTCAGGTTTTCAGCCGCGTTGCCACGAGCCGTTTGCGCATTTCCGAATCGTCGTCCCGCCTCTGTCGGATCCTATGGCCTCCAGCACCAGTGGTAGCCACCCGTCGATATCGTGCACCGCCTGCCCGTAGATGGGTCGGTGACGGTGGCGCTCAAGCCAGGTTCAATGAGCACAGCTTCGTGCACGAAAGCGGGCGCCGACGAGTCATAATCCCCCGAAGATGAGGCCCCGGCATACCCCCCGGTCGCGACCGCTCCAGCAGCGACGGCTCCAGCGGCCACAAGCCCTGCGCCTCGGCCGTAGTATCCTCCTCGGTATCCTAGTCCGTATCCTCCTCGGTATCCTACTCCGTATCCTCCTCCATAGGCTCCTCGCCGATAGGCTCTTCGGTGAACACCGGCAACGCTCCCTGGCGTGAGAGGCCGTCCTACTCTGGCGTCAGCCGTATCGATCGAAAGTAAGGAGAGTGACCTCAAGTTTGCTGGTGCCAAATTGATTGAAGTGGGGATCGCCGCGAGTGCCAGACCCGTGCCGAGGGAAACTGCGATTAGGCTAAGCTTGGTCATGACTGTCTCCTGATTGAGATCAGCCCCTGAGCACAAGTTTTGCCCCTTTGGTCGAGTTCCTACCACCTTTGGCGAGCGGCCAGTATCATTCGAGAAGCCGTACGCGCTGCGGAAATGCTGGAAAACTTCAACTACAAAGTCAGGGGGCGGTCACGAATTCTGCCGACTGTTGCCCGGCGGACACACAGTGCACGCCCTATACGCGGTATAAGTGTACCCGGTAAGAACCCAAACCGAAGGAGGGCGAAATGAGGAAGTTGTTTCTGGCGACCGCTGCGCTCACTGCGCTGTGGAGTTCTGCTTTCGCGGCCGACATGCCGCTCAAGGCGCCACCTCCGCCGCCGGCGCCACCGTTTAGCTGGACTGGCTTCTACATCGGAGGCGAGTTGGGGGGCGCATGGGCTAACGGCCACGTGACCGATAGTCTGTTTGGCCTCAACGCGAGCACAAGCCATAGTGGCTGGCTCGGCGGAGGAGTTGTTGGATACAATTATCAAATCAACAACTTTGTGCTTGGCATCGAAGGAGACTTCGACGCCACTTCGCTGAAAGCCACCGGCAACGGGGTGTTCGTTCCCGGCGTGGGCACGCTCCAGGCATCTGCCAAGACGGATTGGATTTCAACCGTCACGGGCCGGGTGGGCCTAGCGGCTGACCGAGCGCTGTTTTACGTCAAGGGTGGCGGCGGCTGGGTTGGGAACACCGCGAGCATCACCAACCTAAACACCGGAGCCGCCGTCAGCGCATCCAATACCAACAACGGTTGGTTGCTCGGTGGTGGGCTGGAGTACGCGTTTGCTGCCTCCAATTGGTCCGGCAAACTTGAGTTCGACTATCTCGGCCTTAGGAGTTGGAGCTGGAACTCGGTGGTTTTCCCGGGCGACACTTTTACCGCCAGCCGAAACATCTCGATGTTGAAAGCCGGCCTCAACTACAGATTTGGCGGAAACGCTACGCAATACTAGGTGGGGCTGCTCTGCGTGCTGCAGTGACGCGGGAAGTCCTTCCCGCGCACTGGTCGACAAAGCTGCGTGGCCCGCACCCGGTTCCATCAAGACACCTGAACTCGGTGTCTTCGATACCGGATGCGGGCCAAAAAATTGCGCCCCAAAAAATTGGTCCCGAACACAGAGCCAACGGGGTCCTGGCGGCAGAAAATAAGGATTTCGATCAATGCGCGATCCGCGCCCACAATGCGAACTCTCCACGCATAGCTAGTGAGCCGACGCCGAATAGGCGGTCGCGAGGGTGCCGGCACGGTGTCGCGACATTGGCGCAGCTGTCGCCGCCCGAGACCAAGACGAAAGTGCGAGCCACGAGAGCATGCGTCGGCGCGATTGGCAGCGTGACGGCGAGCATAAGCGCCGCCGCGATGACGATGGTGGTGCGTGTCATTGGCCCCCTTTGGGTTGCCTAAGCGCGGTTGCGCACGAGGCAAGTCTACTTCAGGGAAGCCGCCGCGAGTTGTTAGCTGGGCCACGCACCAGCCAGTGACCGGGGCGGCAGTTCATGACCCGGAACAGACGTTTGGTCCGGATCAGGGACGTTTGATCCAGATCAAAATGCGCAGATCGTTTTATTGTAATTATTTGGGGAGCGTAAAAGGAGAATAAAATGAAGCTCTCGATCGCCTTAGCTGCGCTGCTGATAACTGGGTTCATGAGTGCAAGCACCGAGAAGGCCAGTGCCGTGGTGTATTGCCAATACGTGGACTATCCCGCTGGTTGTGTCGTAAGGGGCGGCGCCGTGCTGCGGGCGCGCCCGCTTGCGCGCGAAGCAGTACGGCCTGGAACGCCGATGAATCGTGGCGGTCCGGTCGATCGCGCTGGCAGGCGCTGAGGACGTATAGGCCGCGCTCGACGTTTTAGAAGAAGAGCGGGACACTGAAGGGCGTAACGATCACGGCCATAGGACCTCGTTGCGCCTCATGTGCCGTACTTCACACTGATCACGCGATGGCCGATGTCGAGAGGGCCGTGCGCATTGACGCGCCCCGCTGCACCTCGCCCATCGACGGTGCCGTCGTTATTGGAGCAAGAACGGACATCCTGTCGCGACGGCCAATCGACGCGAATGACCCAATTGAGACATTAGGTGTCTTGCCCGAAGCGGTGTACGGTCCACCCATGGGCTGGGCGCGTTGTTCGGCTTAGAGCTGCCCCTAAAGCGGTGATGTACCGAATTCGCTACATACAATAATTGGCAGCCTGATGCCGTCGGTCGGCGCACAAAACATTTTTATGACATTTCACAAATGGCACGTTGATGTGCTGCTTGCAGCGCACGCCCGTTGTCAAAAACAAAGGATAACTAATCTATGAAAGCGAATTACAAAATCGCAGCTGCAGCATCTCTGTTGTGCTTTGGAATGGTTTCGGCTGCTAGCGCGCAGAGCTTAAAAGAAAAAGTGATGGGAGCTTGGACTCTCGATGTCGGATCTGAGATTTCCCAGGACGGCAAAAAGGTGGTTCCCTGGGCAACAGGTAACCTGATCCTCGATTCGAGTGGCCACTTTTCATTTTTTGTAATCGGAAAGGACCGCCCGAGTGGCAGTGGCGATCCCCGAATCCCTGTCGCACCAATGGTCGCATATTATGGCACATACACAGTCAGCGAAGCAGATAACATCCTCACTTATACGATCGCGCATGCTACCAACCCATCATTCGATGGGGTTGTTCGCACGCAAAAGATCAGCTTTAACGGCAACATAATGGCAACGACAGGGTCTGAAGTTAAGACGCCGCAAGGACCGATAACTCCTGTCAATGAATGGAAAAAAGCGAACTAGGCACAGCGGATTCCGACTAAAAACCGAAATTTGCACAGTTTGGTTGAGGAGGCCGCCTCAGTGGCGGCCTCCTTCATTTCAAAGCCTGCGAGGTCGCCTATTGGCCTATAACGGTCGTCGGCTGTCGAGTCCGCTCTCGGGGTTAAAGCTGATATCACGATCTAACCGTGCCGCGGCAGCTTCTGACCCGAATGTATGGTCCGGCCGTGCGTCGCAAGAGGTTTTGTCGATCGGACGGTAACGGTCTTGCATCAATGTATCCGGCCTCTGATTGGAGTGTGTCGTGCTCCGGGCCATCATGGATATCAGCGCGCGTGCGATCTCGTTAGCGGACAGGCCTCAACCGGGCCATTCGGGTCACCAGTGTTCGCATGCGCCGGGAAGACCGAACCTCCATCTCTTCTCATCCTCTCGCAGACCTCGGCAGGTAAAGCGTGTCGATCTGATTATGTCATCGCAGGCTCCTCACGCGTTGTCTGTGATCGTCGGTGTTATCAGGCCGACTGAGCGGCAGCCTCATCGATCTTCCTCGCTTCGAAGTTCCGGCCATGAGCCAGAACGCTCCAGGCGATGCGGGCCAGCTTGTTGGCGAGCGCAATCGCCAGCACGTTGCGGTGCAGCCGCTTCTTGGCGGCTTCAATCCAAGGCTTGAGCCCGTGGCGCTCCCAGCTCTTCGGCTTGATCAGCACGACCCAGGCCGCCTGCACAAACAGGACGCGCAGATAGCGATTGCCGCGTTTGGATATCTTGCCAAGAATCGTGCGGTCACCCGTCGACATCTGCTTGGGCACCAGTCCGAGCCAGGCGCCGAAGTCGCGGCCTTTGGAGAATCGCATCACCAGTGCCGATCGCCGCCACCATCGCGCTGGAGATGATTGGGCCGATGCCGGGCACGCTCATCAGCCGCTCGCAACCGGCATCCTGGCGCGCAACAGCTCCAATCTCATGCGATAAACTCTCGACCCGCTCGTCGAGCCGGCGCCAGTCGCCAGCCAAGTCCGCGATAATCCGCATCATGCGCGGTGACAGGACATCGGGGGGTGTAGCAAGGAGGTGCGGTAGCTCGGCCCGTAAAAACCGCAACCCCTGCCGCACCGCTACGCCGCGCTCCAACAGGAAGGCGCGAATCTGATTGATGATGCCGGTGCGTTGGCTGACCAGTCGTTCCCGCACCCGGTGCAGCGCCTGCAGATCGAGCTGATCGGCGGTCTTCGTCGCCACGAACTTCATCGTCGGCCGCTGCACCGCCTCGGCGATCGCCTCCGCATCGCGGAAGTCGTTCTTCTGTCCCTTCGAGTAGGGCCTCACGTACTTCGCCGGCATCAGCCGGGCGTCGTGACCAAGCGCCTTGAGCTTGCGACTGAGATGATGCGCGCCGACACAAGCTTCCATGCCGACCAGGCACGGCGGCATATTGGCAAATCGTGCATCCACCTGACTACGCGACCACTTCTGACGCAGCACAATCGCGCCGCGCTGATCAAGGCCAACAACGTGGAACGAGTTCTTGCCGATATCGATGCCGACTACGGCTGTCGCGCTGTGTGGCTTCTGAGACATGGCGTGCTCCTTGTCTTTGCCGCCCCTTGCCAGCTTCTATCGCTGGCGGGGCAGGAGCACGGCCGGACCATTCCATTAGCAGACATGCGGATCGCAGAGCGGACATTTGACGGGATGCAGTAAATTACCTCGATTCGAAATTCCGCGGATTCTCTACCGTTTCTTGCGGAAAGATTTCGCGAACCGTATTGCGTGCGATCTTAATTATGCGCCGCGAATCGCTACTTGTGACAGATTGATTTTGCCGTTTGCCCGCGCGGGGATGTGACATAGACCGGAATTGTCTTCCATGGCTTACCGGGTGTCGCCTTTTTATTAATTACAAGGTCTTGCGTGCGCATCGTCAATTTTTCAACGGAAAAATTCTGATTGCATTGGGTAGCGTCCTCCCAGATATCCAGAGGGTCGCCGCAAAATGTCTCCCGGTAGGAGGTCCAGCCATCCGTACTCGTCTTCACGCTGTCCATGTCTACGCAAATGGTGGAATCTTTGCTCCCGACTGGAACCGTCGAATCGGTGGCCGTGGTGACCCAGCGTTCCGCCTTCGCGGGAGACGCGGAGATAACCGCAGCAATGAAAAGCGATCCGATCATAATTTGAAAATTATGCATTTTTTCTCGTCCTCACCCTAGCCGGCACTACCCGGGTGACCGGCGTATCCAGCCGTCAGAACAGGGCGCTCCGAAGCCTGTCTTCTTTTAGCTTAGAGCGGAGCTATAACTGCGACCATATACTATTATCGCGCAAGCAAAGCATGTGAAGCGCGCATTCGGCACCTGCCGCCAACAACGACGAAGCTTGCGCACCTGCCGGAATCGATAAGATCCGTCACAAAATAATAAATGGAATCGCCGCTGTAGTCTCCGCAATTACGTCACGACTACGTAAACCGATCCTGTTTGCTGCGTTGTACGAGTCTCCCGTTGGCCCATCGCCGACATGAACGCGCCACTCGCTGATGTCCGTTATGCGATCAAGAGCGAACCTTACGAATAGCTAGTCGCGATCCAACCTCGAATAAGCCTGTTGCGGTGCGGCGGAGATCCTGCACTTGGTAATCCGACGCAAGCGACGCCGATTGATTTGAATTGCGTTCCCTCTATTTCACTCATGCGTCGGTCACCGCGCACGCGGCAATCGACACTTTACCCAAACCAATGTCGCAACGCGCTTGTAAACTATTGTAAATAAAATTGAATTTGTCCTGGTGCCGTGAAGGAAACCACACTAAGCGTTTAAGATATTGAAATCAAAGGAAGCTTTAGTGCGACAATTTGGGCCCTACCCTCACGCCTACCCTTACAATTTTGGGCAATAGCGGTGCAGCATGGTGCACCGCGGAAGAGACGCAGGCCCCAACAGCCAAAAAGATGATGTCGGCTATTGGTGCAAGATCGGACATGTCGCGTAAACGACGGCATGTCCGTGAATGACCCTTACGCCAGGTCGCCTTTGGCCAAATGATCTCGTTCCGGCGAAGAAGTCTCATTCACCAGGACGAGCCATCGTAAGGGCGAGGAAAATGAGCGCGGATTACCAATCTCGCCGAAATTGATTTATCCAACGCGCGCTTTGCAGAGGCGGAAGCGAAGCGAAGAGATATTCTGAGCACTGTCGAGGCGCGGGAGTCACCTCAATCGACCGCCATCGCTCTCCACGCGGTCCTATTGGCAAGCGCTCTAATTCCAAACGGAAAGCTCGATGAGGCGGAGGCTCTAACCAAACGCGCCGTCGGACTTTACGAAGGACGGCTTGGGCCTGACCACCCGCGAACCGGAAGCGCTCTTAAATCGCTTGCCTCGATTGAGGCTCTTCGCGGCAGGGACGGCGACGCTGAGACTCACTACCGTCGCGCGCTCGCCATCGACGAACATGTCCTGGGTGCGGACAATCCAATGCTGGCTGGCGACCTGGTCGCGCTCGCTCCGGTCCTGCAGCGTTTAGGCAAGCGCCAAGACGCGAAGGCCGATATCGACCGCGCGCTGACGATCGTTACCGCGCAGTTCGGCGACGACAGCCTGATGTCAGTCGGTGCGATGTTGGCGTCAGCGAACTTGGCCTACGAGGAGGCGCGATACGGCGACGCGCGGGGATTGGTGGATCACATCCGGCAGGTGCAGGAAAGCACGCTGGGGCCGGATCATACTGCGCTTGTTGGGAGCGGGCTTTTTGCGGCCCGGCTCGATATCGCCGCAGGTCAGCTTGATGCGGCGGCCACTGACATCGATCGTGCCGCGGTGATCACCAGCAAAGGACTGCCCCCCGGACATCCGTTCAACATCGACGTGCTTGAGGGCAAGGCGGACCTCGCTGCGGCGCGCGGTGATCTGCCCGGTGCGGAGCAATACGACCGGCAGGCGCTGGCGCTCGCCGACAAGCTATTCGGATCAGACCATCCGATCCACACGCAAGCAGTCGATCGCTTGGCTGGAGCGCTGGGCGCGCAAGGCAAACTTGACGAAGCCGAGGCGTTAAGCGGGCAAGCTCTGTCGCTCAGTCAGGAGCGCTTCGGGCCGGACCACCCGCGCACCGGTGGTGCTCTCAAGCGGTTTGCATCGATTGAAGTGCTTCGTGGCAAGGACAGCGATGCGGAGGCTCATTACCGTCGTGCGCTGGCCATCGACGAGCGTGTTGCCGGTGCGGACAGTTCGGTGGTGGCTGGCGACCTCGTCTGGCTGGCCCCGGTTCTGCAGCGTCTAGGCAAGCGCCAGGACGCGAAGGCCGAAATCGATCGTGCACTGACGATTGTGACCGCGCAGTTCGGCGACGACAGCCTGATGTCAGTCAGTGCGATGTTGGCCTCGGCGAACACGGCCTACGAGGAGGCACGATATAACGATGCGCGGGGATTGGTGGATCACATCCGGCAGGTGCAGGAAAGCACGCTGGGGCCGGATCATACTGCGCTTGTTGGGAGCGGGCTTTTTGCAGCCCGGCTCGATATCGCCGCAGGTCAGCTTGATGCGGCGGGTGCGGCGATCGACCGTGCGGCGCAAATTACCGGCAAGGCGCTGCCCCCCGGACATCCGTTCAACATCGACGTGCTTGAGGGCAAGGCGGACGTTGCCTCGGCACGTGGCGATCTGACCGGCGCGGAGCAATACGACCGGCAGGCGCTGGCACTCGCCGACAAGCTATTCGGATCAGACCACCCGATCCACACGCAAGCAGTCGATCGGCTGGCCGGGGCGCTGAAGGTGCAAGGCAAGCTTGATGAAGCTGGAGCGCTAAGCGAACAAGCGCTGTCGCTTAGCCAAGATCGATTTGGGCCTGACCACCCGCGAACCGGAAGCGCTCTTAAATCGCTTGCCTCGATTGAGGCTCTTCGCGGCAGGGACGGCGATGCTGAGACTCACTACCGTCGCGCGCTCGCCATCGACGAACATGTCCTGGGTGCGGACAATCCAATGCTGGCTGGCGACCTGGTCGCGCTCGCTCCGGTCCTGCAGCGTTTAGGCAAGCGCCAAGACGCGAAGGCCGATATCGACCGCGCGCTGACGATCGTTACCGCGCAGTTCGGCGACGACAGCCTGATGTCAGTCGGTGCGATGTTGGCGTCAGCGAACTTGGCCTACGAGGAGGCGCGATACGGCGACGCGCGGGGATTGGTGGATCACATCCGGCAGGTGCGGGAGCAATCCCTTGGACCGGATAACACGGCGCTCGTTGGAAATCTTATTTTCGTGAAACCAAACCCTGCGACCGGTAGTACCTACTGTGCCATCCACCTCCACCACGAGGCTTTGTGCTGCGTGGCGGCGACGCTCGTTGCGCAATTTCAAAGAACCACTGCGATCAGTCTCCACCCAATCTTCTGGATAGTCGCCCGCAGCACCGGTGAAAGAATAATCGTCATCATTCTCGGGTTCCGGCATCATGTAACCCGGTCGCTGTGCCGGGTCCGGATCATCCAGAGGCGTCTCGTCTATATCCCTGGGCAAAACGCGGGTGATGCCACCATCGTTGACCAGAACGACAGGATGGTGCTCCTGCCCGCAGTTGCGGCAGAAGAACGTCGCATAAAGCCGGGTTAGCGGCTCATCGGGATCGAAGCGTTGGCCGTCGAGCGTCACCTTTCGATAAGGCGGTGACCGCAAGGTTGCATAAACGTGACCGGCACCAGAAATGAACTGGTGTAGTTTGAAAGCCATAAATGCCCGATCACCCGCCCCACCACGCTCATTTGATGGCCGGCTCATCAGAATGAGAGCCGCCTGAAGTTGAGACCGGCAACGCTCCTCGTCCCGCTCAGTGTATTCAGCAAGACGTTTGGTCGCCTCGTTAATCGTGATAGGCGGGCGACGGGACAACCCCTGCCCATCGGAGAGGCCGATTTCAAGTTCTATCCAAACAGCGAGAGGGTGCGCTCGAAGCGCGTCATCATCCAGATCCTGCGGTATCTCTGCATCGATCGCAGCGCAAAGTGCATCACGGACGTTTGACGGTTTGAGCGCCGGATCCGTGGCGCGCGCGAGGCTCTCGTCAATAACAGCATCGGCCGGAATTGATGTGCCGAACAAGCGCGATGCTACCCGAGCTACGGCATTTGCTCGATCTGTCTCGCTTCCTTCGCTGGCCATCGTTGCCGACGTGCCAATGCAAACAGGTTGATGATCAGGGCAAAGCCTATCTCGCACTCGTCGGACAAGCATCGCCACGTCGGCGCCTTGGCGACCGCGATAGGTATGAAGTTCGTCTAATACGATAAAGTCGAGCCCGTGCGCATTCGCGATGACGGCGCGATCTAGCGGGTTTTGTCGCGTCATCAGCAACTCAAGCATCATAAAGTTCGTTAGGATGATGTCCCTAGCAGACCGCCACATTTATGTCCGGTGTCGCATTCTTGCCCGATGTAACCTCCTATTGGCGCATCATCCCTCAGCGACGCGTATCAGCGCATCCATGCCCGGCACCCATCGCCTGACCGACTCGACCATCTCCGAGCCGGTAGTTGCGTCATGTCCCTACATTGGGACACCGTGGCTGCTCACGAATAACAATCAAGACTTCTGCGGGAGACTTCCTCGCTAGCGGAAGCGCGCCAAGCTGGTTCATCCTACTCTGCTGGGAACGTAACATGCCGACCCTAGACAAAAAGAAAAAAGCCCGAGAGGAAATCTCAGAGATCGGAAGATTTCATTTCTGTCGCCAAGACGACGTTTGAGGCGAAGCTGGCGAAAATCGTGAAGGCTGTGGCGCGATTGTATTAAATCGCAAAAGCGACGAATCCCAAGATCACCATCGCCAGGATCACTGCCCCCTTTTTCAAGATGTGCAAATCCCCGGCGCTTGGTCCCACCGGCTCGACGAGCGGCAGGCTGCCTATAATGATGCAGATCATCGGCTTGTCGTGCTGTATTGCGCGGCGTGCTTCGAGTTTAGTCCGCCGCTCCTTTCTCTCAAGCTTCATCCTGCGCCAACGATCTACAGTCATTGGCGCGCTAATTTCGTTCGACGCACCGCACGGTTCCATCAGCTCCCGAAACATTTTCTCAACCGCGTCCTGCACCGCCGCTTCCAGCCTACGCTTCGTGATTAGAGCCCTGTACCACTCGGGTTGACATTCCTTCCAATGCTCGTGCGCCCAGGTTTGTAAGGTGACCATCGATGGTTCTTCTCCCTTCGGCGATTTGCAGAGGAGCGTAACCTATTGTCCGCTTCTGCCGGGCAACCGTGGCAAATGATCTTGCCACCGTCGGCCGTCCGATAGCCAAAATGTAGGAACAAGCGGGTCGAAGTCTTTGCCAACTGCATGGGCAATCAAGGCGACCCCCTGTTCAAACGAATCCACCTTTAATGGCATCTCAAGTTCGATTAAGCCAAGGGACCGACGTCCACGCTTTACCCCACTAATTTGAAATACAGGCCTGAGGGACCTAAAACTCATACATTCGGCCGCACGCAGGAGAAGATTGCCAAAATCATAAAGGTAAGCAGGCGGCTGGTCTGTGATAGCTTCCTGATCTTCCTCGAAGCCCAAATATTTAAATACGGTGCGCGTATCCACAGTTTGTCACTCCCATGCTGGGTACCGGGCGCGATCACCTCGGCGGCGGCGCTTTCGTCGCCGAGTTCGGCTAATCGCAGATTTTACTATTTGTGCAGCCTACGCCGCCACTCGCGAGAGCCTCAATTGCGGCCCTAATGGCCTTCACATCACCGGCCATGATCTCGGTTGGCTCGCCAAAGGCTTGCGCCGGCCGCAGATATTGGCCGGTGGCATTAGCCCAGAATCCAACGGCGATTAGCGCCAACAAGAATTTTGTCCACCAATCCATACGCTAACTCTCCCTATCTAGTGTTCGCGCGGCCCGTGATATCTAGCAGAAATATCGAATTTTTCGATTATCGGCAAATGCGATTAATTGTCCTGCCTCTCATTTACGAGGCAGGGAATGTCGCGCACGTTAGGCTCACCGCGGCATGACGCTCTACGACGATGGGTGGTCGAGAAGCGTAAGGCCAGAGGCCTAAGCCAAGCGGAGCTGGCCAAGCTAATTGGCCGGTATCAGTCTTTTGTCGCCGACATCGAGCGCGGGCAACGGCGCTTGGACGTGGTAGAGTTTCTAGAGCTTGCTGACGCGATCGGTTTCGATGCCAGCAAGGCGATCCGCATCATTGCTAAGGCGAAGAGTGCGTAGTCCCGGCCGGACCGCGTCACCGATGAGCATTTATGTCCGGCCGCGCGTTTCTGTCCGATGAGATGGTGATGCGCCTCCGGGCATTATGCCCGGTGAGTGATGCGCGGCGGGCATAATGCCCGGTAGCGGTGCGAAGGTATCAGTTGCGAAGCCTGGAAAATGGACAGACAGCGGGCACTACCACTGCTGGAGGTCAGCATCGTCATCGTGATGCTTGGCATGTCAGTCATATGTCTTGGCAATTTTGGCTAACATTGCATCGGTACGTGGAAACTCAAGCCGAGTTTTCTCGCTCCAATCGCGGTACCGTGCTGCAATTTTACGCTCTTGAGGCCCGCCGTCGGTAGGAAGACGTGTGGTTATTCTGAAAAAGCATGAAGGTGACGGCAGAAGCCCGAGCTATTCGTTCAACATAGAAACACAGCAAGCGGCTTAATGAAGCGCATCTGTCCAGTTACGCATTTGTGTCAGGCAGCCCCAAGGGCCGCAGTTACATTTATGTCCGGTATAACCATACTCAGGGGCGCATTGCTGTCTGGTACACCAAGTTAAACGCACTCTATCCTGTGTTCGGATCACCCCCGGTTTCCGTGATGGTTACACTGCTTGGAGCCGGCTTGCGGAGAACCAGAATGCCGCGACGTGCCTAAGCGGACATCCTTGAGGGCGGGAGAACGAGAGCTTGCTGGCGCGTCGTTATGTTCCGCCGCTCAAAGCGGCGCCGTCGCGCCCTTCAATTAGCCATGTACCGCTCGAAATCCATTTGCGGCCGAGACTGAGAAGCTACCTGCTTCTCGTCAGCGTTGGCCAGAGGTACGTCTCTGTCGCTGGTTGTTTAATGGCGCCTGTTGCGTCGCCTTATTTCAAAAATAATCCTTGAGTTGTGACTTTATCAACGACAGAGTTCGGCCAAAATACCTTCTTTTATGCTCGTCTGGATCGGGTGATTATCTGGACAAGTCGGGCGTCAAAAACCTCATCAGCCTCCATTTCCAAATCGAACGCCTTGCGTTCAAGTCTATCAAACGTGCGATGCCACATACCCTTTGGCCTCTGAGCAGAAAGCCAATCAGAGGGATCGCCATCCAACCGTCTAAGAACCTTGCGAGCTTTGCTCCTCAACCGTGTTCCAGCGTCCTCACACTGGCTTATATAGGTCACATTGGAGCAATGTCGGCAGAGAAACAGCCGGCCGGCTCTATACAGTTTGCCGGCGCGGCGGCCACAGTTGGTTCCATTCTCTCCTGGGCAAATGAAGTACAGCCGTTCACCACCGAACTGACAGGGTAGCCTGACGAGGCCGACTACTTCGGCTACGTCGCGCCAATTATCACCGCGAGAATAGATACGGTATTCAAGATGGATGCGTTCCTGCTCCGCCCTAATATGGATCGCGCCTACCGAGACCCCCTTTCGCTCGAATGGCGGCCGGCTCGTAAATCCCGCTACAAAGCATCCCTCTCGACAGAGCTCATTCACATCAAGCGACTGGAACTCATCGATCTTGTTGCGTCCCCAGCCGCCGCGGCGTCCTGATCCTAGCCCACCCATCATCGCTCCATTTTCCAGAAATCATTTGAAGATTTTGCATCTGCCAGTCGTCGTGACGCGGGCGGCTACCGCTGCGGGAATTGCGGAAATTGCGGAAATCGACGCCACGCTCACGTTCGCGCAATTCCCACATTTTCCGCTACGCTTTACCCCAAAGTGCAGGATTGACGTGCCAACGACGCGCCCGCCGGCCAGGGCCGCTTTTTTGCCTTTCGGTCTCGCGCAGCCAGCCGGCGTGTGCCAAAGCGTCGATGAGCTTTTGCGTTGCTCAGCATCGAGGTGTTGCGCCAGGGCGTCTCGCCGAACCTCCTCTCGGGACAATGTCGAGCGACGCTCCACGCCTGCCCACCGGAGCACGCGGCGCACGTTTGCGTGCTGATCAGTGAGTCCGATCTGACGGAGCGCGGCACGCGCGTGGGGATGAAAATAGTCGCGCCAAAGCCGGATTGCTGAGTTGATATAGGCGGCATCGAACTGCTGCGGCTCTTCCACTCGGCCGGCCATTGCCCAGTCGAGCCAACACAGGGTGCCGGCTAGCCGAAGCACATGTCCCGGACCTTTCGCAAACCATTCCCGCTCCCGGCCGTCCAAGGCTTTACGCCTGAGGTACACGAATTTTCTGAATTGGTCGAAAGCAGCAACCGCCTCGTCGGAAAGATGGATCGAACGCTTGAGCAAGTGGCCGTTCTCGTCTTTGGCCAGGTCGGCTAGGCGGGCGAGTGCATTGTAAAATTCGGGGTCGACCTCATCGACGTCATTGGAGAGTTCGCGGTAGGAAGGTTCATCGGGCCACGCGTGGAGCATTCGCGCGTACATTCCGTCGCAGTCACCCTTGAATGAGGCCGCGAGCTTGTCCGGTTGGAATCCTCCTGTTACGCCGAGAAGCAGATGTTCGAGTTCAATTGCCGGCCGACCCTGGCGCTCAACGATGTGTGGCTGCCCATTCCAAGCGCGCAACCAAAATTCTCGATCAGAACCGTTTGAATAGCGCCCCATGTTCAAGAACAGTCCTGCCAATTCATCGCAGATGACAGCAAGGCCGCTTGGCCGCGCCTGCAACAAACCCGCCAAGCGCTCGATGGTTACGTCGGTCACTGCAAGCCGGGGAACGATGAATTCACCAGGATCGATAGCCTCCCGCGGCATGTCTGGCCCTTTGTGTCCGTCCGCGACAGCGGCCTCAACTTCTCTTCGCCATTTCTTTGCTGCCGCCTTCGCGGTCTCTGCCCGCAAGTTGTGCGCGCGCTTCAGCTCCACAATCTTGCCCTTCCGCTCGCGCTCGATTACGGCAAGCGCCCGCATGGTGACATTGAGGCCAGGCGTCTTTCCGGCACCGCTAAACCCCACCACAGAAGTCCACAGAGCCGTCACTTCAGACCAGCTGCACGTGGCCTTGATGGGACGGCTGGCACCTACAAGCGTAGAGGCCACCGTCAAGAGCGGCACGAAGACGTGGTCGGGCAGCACGCCGGCCCCCCGCGCGGCGTCCTGGAGCCAACGGCGCCAGTCGGGGCTCAGGACATCAATCGGAAACTCCGGTAGAGATCCGCGGCGATCATCGAGCAGCGACCAATCCGGATCCGGCCACGAATGGCCATTCTGAAAGGCTTCGTTAGTTCGGCTTTCATCATCTGGCACCATCTGACCCAGTTCATGGTCCGGTCGATTATCGCAGGAGATTTCTGCGCGTTGCGGGGAATGAAGATCGATCGAATTGCTCATGGCGCGACCGCTACGTCGGGCCGCGCGACAAGCCCGTGCTCCACCGCACGCTCGATAGCAAAAGCGGGTTCGTAAATTCCCGCTTCTACCGCGCGTGCGATGCCTACAAGCAAATCAAGATCAGATTGGATGCGCTGGTACTCACCGCGGGCCGCGCGGTACGCTCCGCGCAAAATCGCGAGAACGCAACTCCGCTCGTAGTTAGCAGCGTCGCTTCCAAGGCCAGCTTGGACGGCGGCACCGTTGCGATCAACCTCGTTCTGCTGCAACTCCGCGCGCACAGTGGTGAGACGCGGAACATCCAGCGGATGGTTACGCTTGAAGTCGGGGAAGACGTTGGCCGAAGTACTCGCCGGCGGATGGGTTTTCTCGTAGCCCGAAATTTCTGGATGCGGTACGTTGCGCATCATCGGTTATTCCTTCTTTCCGGTTGGGATATTCCATATGCCCTGGCGAGATGCTCCTGCACGTCGCCGGGGCTTGTATTTGTCACTCGAGGTCGGTGATCGTCGGTAGCTGTTCGATCCAGCGCCGCAGATCGCCCTCAAGGATCAAGGTCTTTTTTCCGAGCTTACGGGCGACCAAATCTCCGCGGCGGATTGCGCCGTAGAGCGTTGTCTTGCCGGTGCGTGAAACCGCACATGCTTCTTTGACAGTAAAGGCGATCGGTGTGCTCATATTGTCCTCCGTCCGTGAAGCGCACTTGCGCGCGCCGTCACGGACGGGAATGGCACCAACGAATGCGACTAAATAGGTGCGCCTAATTTCTTCCGGTGCTTAACCGCGAGAAATCGGCGACGAAATAGGCGCACCCTATTTCGTCCGACGATCGGAAGAACCGGCGACGATGAATAGAAGGCGGTAAAATCAAGCGGTCCAGTTATTTTGATCTTTTCGACCTTCTGACGCTACGGCGGCCCGTTTCCACTCGCGCGATCCGAAGCTGACTGACCAGCCCCTCGGTCCTGGCCTTTTGGAAATAAGCCGGACTGTTTTTTGACAGAGCGAGAAGTTCGAAGCCCTTCTGTCTTTCAGTTTGGGATTGCGTCGGAGCACGGCGTCAACGGCTTCCACCAGCTCAAGCTGACGCCCGGAGTTCCACTTTTTGCGCCTGCCTGCCTTCTTTCGCTCAAAGATGATGGATGCCATTTCCTCAACCAGCACTCGCCAGTGCATGGGGTCATCTGGATCGAGGCCAAATGTGTCGAATGCGGTTTTGATTGTTTGATCTTTGTTGGCAAGTTTAAGAGCTTCTCTCGCCGTCGCGTTCCAGATGTCGTCACCCGAAGGCCCCGCGAGGCCGGTCGGAACGAAAGGGCGATATTTCAGAAGCCACGAGGGCCCAACCAGCTTGCGTATTCGGAGCGCTCTCTGGAGCCGAGCGTTCACGCTCCGAAGCTTCTTGGCCACCGGCTTACTCCAGTTCAATTGCTCCGCAAACGTGCGGTCGCGAGCGGAATAACGTCGGCATCTACCCGGAGCTGATCGAGATAATCAGCCCACGCCTGCATCATCTCTGCGCGCTCAGCCCAAAACTCAGCAGCGTGCATGTAGGCGTTTCTAACCTCATCCTGTTCCTGGTGGGCCAATTGCCGTTCAATGGCATCCCGGTTCCAGCGACCCATCTCATTGAGGAGCGACGAAGCGGTTGTACGGAAGCCATGCGCAGTCACCTCGTCCTTCGTGTAGCCTATGTACCCGTGGCTCTTGGCGTCGCTTGCCATAGCTCGCATTTCTCTCGCTGCACAATTTCAGCCACGCCGATTTCGTCGTCGGCCATCAGGCGGCACTGCAGTGCATGCCGAAACGGCAAGCCCCACCATTGTCGCGGCAAATTTGCGGCTTGGAATGCATGTCACGCTAGTTCCCCATCAATCAGCCCTGCAACGCAGGATTGCAGTTTATTCGGCAGTTTGGAGAGCAGCGGAGCGTTTTGCACAATTCTAATTAGAGGTGCTTTTCTGACCCGTTGGTGTGCAAAACTGAACGCTAGAAAGGGCCGCATCTGGCGTCGTTAGATGGACGCTTCCACGCGGAGCGGAAGATCTGCGGTGTGGTCGCCGCAGCCAAAACGTTCGAAACGCGCAACTTCTTCATTCGCAGGTGAGGAATTGCTCCGGCCGTTGCGGCGAGACGGGCGTCCGTAATCATCCATGGATGCAACCGAGTTGCAACAAAACGCGCAATTCTCCAATAGAATCAGGCTGAGATCAGTGGATCATAATCGCAAGGTCGATGGTTCCTATTTTAGTTGATCGACAGGTCGGCGGATTGAATGACTTCGCGCCAAGTGTTCCTCTCTTGAGCGAGGAATTCACCAGTTTCAGTTGGCATAGTCCCGACCGGCTCTGTCACGAACGCCTCCATCTTGTTCTTCACGTCGGGTAGCGTCAGGACTTCTGCCATCGCCTTGCTGATTTTCTTGGTGATCGCAGCAGGCGTCCCGGGCGGCGCCACGACCGCAAGCCATGCATAAGGGTGCAGATTGAAGCCGGCCTCGGAAAACGTCGGCGTATCAGGAAGCATCGGCAGCCGCTTTTTATCGCCGGCCGCTAATATCTTCATCCGGCCATCGAGCATTGGAGGAACATAGGTAATGGGATTGTCGAAAACTGTGTCGATCTGGTCGCCCAGAAGAGCGGTCAGTGCTGGTGACGATCCTGTGTAGGGGACGTGCAGCATTTTCACGCCTCCCGCCATCATGAGTAGCCGATGATCGTCAATTGTGACATCGACCCGAAGCCGAACGATCCATACGTAAACTTGCCGGGACTTTGTTTCGCCTGTGCGATCAATTCCGGTAAGCTGTCGCCGGAAGACTTTTTCTGGCTCCAAGTACGATAGGCTGGCGCGTTAGCACCGATACCGGATCCCATTTGGCGGGATCATAGTTTAGTGTCTTAAATAGGCTTCCATTAATGGCAATCGGTCCGGGCGCTGCCGCCAACAGGGTATACCCGTCGGGATCGGAGTGTGCGACATGCTCTGCTCCGACGTTGCCGGCGCCGCCGACGCGATTTTCGACGATGACCGGCTGCTTCCATTTTTCGGCGAGCTTGTCCGCAACGACCCTGGTGAACACGTCGGGACCGCCGCCCGGTGGGTAAGGTACGACTAGCCGCACCACTCTATTCGGATAATCGACATCGGCTTGAGCAAGTGCCTCGCCGATGTGCAGGCAAACGACGGCGACGGCGCAGAGTAGCGTTCTAATTATAGCAGCCTTCATCTTTGCTCCTCGCTTCGTTGCATGACGCTGTCATCACGTTGCAGGTTTGGCTGGCGCTATAAGATGAGGGAACCGCGCGGCGGTTTGCGGCCATTGAGTACAAAGTCCCCGATGTAGTGGTATTTCCAGGCCTCCGGATCGTGCAGCGTGTGGGTTCGCGCGTTGCGCCAATGCCGATGCAAATTCCATGTCTCGTCAGCGGCGCTGGTTCCTGCAAGGGCGAACAGATCGCTTGAGACGCGCACTGCAGCCGTGGATGCCGCTGCCTTTGCGGCAGCGACCAATAGCGCGAGGTCGACGACCGCGGCTTCCTCGTAAGGCGCCAACTGCACCGCGTCGAACTCGTCAGCAGCGCGATAAAGCAGGGCTTTGGCGGCTTCTATCTGGACCTTGAGCTCCCCGACGCGCTTGATGACGTGTGGGTCATCGCCAGCCGCCGCGAGATTTGCGGCCTGCCACGGTCGGCTACGGGTCCGGACGTACCCTACGGCATCGTCGAGCGCCTCTTCGGCGATGCCTATATCGATCGCGATATGCATGATCTGGCCGAAAGCAAACCGGGTCGACGGTGCTTCCGTGAAGCGCCAGAACGGAACCACGAATTCTTCGGGCACATCGACGCTGGTGATGATCACCGTGCCGCTCGCTGTGCCCCGCTGCCCCATGCTGTTCCAGTCGTCGACAATCTCGATGCCCTTTGCATGACGCCTGACCAAGGCCATTACAGTTTTGCTCTCGTCATCAAGCGCCGTGACTGGGATCCATTGCGAGAACAGAGCGCCTGTCGTGTAATATTTGCGGCCTTCAAGAAGGTACCGGTCCGGACCAACTCTTGTGAGCCGTGTCTTTATGTTGGCCAAGCCGCCCTTCGTCCCCCGTTCCGATAATGCGTTGCCCCATAGGTTGCCCTTCAGAACGTCGCGGAAGAAGAACGCTTTCTGAGTATCGCTGCCGAGCAAACGTAGCGTGTCCAGATGAGAGAAATGGCTCTGCGGAATCTGCCTATTGAGGGATCAGCTGCGGCGATGATGCGGAAGACTTCGACCAGCGTCCGCACCGACACGTCCGGGCCGCCGAGCATGCGTGGTACGGTCATTCCGAGCAGACCAGTGGCACGTAGATCGCGGATTTCCGCCACCGGTCGCAATCGCTTGGCATCGCGCTCGGCAGCCCCGGGACGGATGCGCTCGGCAAAAGCCGACGCGGCGTCGACTACTTCCGTGGCGCTGCTCAGAACCCGCACATCCGTAAGCGCGTCGGCATCCGCGTTTGCCGCGTCCGAATGAACATTCATGATGTAATCCCCGGCATGGGTTTAATGCCGCCCGCCATCACTAATTACAGAAATTATCGCGCAGCGTGGCGCCCTCATAGGCGCGCCGATAAAGTCCGCGCCGCTGTAATCGAGGCACCACTTCATCTACGAAAATAGTCAACGTCTCGTGAGTGAGATTGCCGATATTGAAACCATCGACGGCTCGCTCAACGAACCACTCCTCCATGAATTGCACGATTTGCTCCGGTACGCCGGTTACGACGCGGTGCGGCCCGCGCAGCGGCTGCCGGGCCAAGAACTCCCGCACCGTCGGTCCCTCGCGTCGAAACAGCTCCACCATAGAGGCTGTGTGCCCATGCGACTGCGGATTCAACAGGGCCCTATCTAGGATTTTCGTTGGAACGGTTTCATCGAGCTGGAGATTCTCTACCTCGGTGCTTAGGCGCACCGCCAGTTGCTGCAGCGCGGCGGTTGTGCTGCTTTGCTGTTCAAGCACACGTTTCGCCTCCTCCTCCGTGCTGCCCACATACATATAGACTCCGGGCAGAATATGCACACTGTCGGGATTGCGCCCGGCTTCTTTGATCCGCTTCTTCATGTCTTGATAGAAGACCTTGGCCCCGCCTAGATCGAGGGCAACGCAAAAAATGCCGTCGGCAACACGCGACGCGAACGTCTTGCCCTCGTCGGACGCTCCCGCTTGAAACAAAAGCGGCCGACCTTGCAGGGACCGCGGAGTTTGCAGGGGGCCGCGAACGGTAAAGTACGAACCATTATGGTTTATCGGATGAACGGCGCCTTCGTCGACGCATGCCAATCCGTCTTTGACAACGAACGCTCGATGATCCCAGCTCTCCCAGAGCCGCAGTACGACTTCGACAAATTCGGTAGCGCGGTCGTAGCGTTCGTGTTTGGGCGGTAGCTTAGTCATGCCGAAATTCAGCGCTGCCATTTCGTCATAGGTGGTCACTACATTCCAAGCGGCGCGGCCGCCGCTGATGTGGTCCAGCGTGGCGATGGCACGGGCGACGTTGTAGGGCTCGTTGAATGTCGTAGAGACGGTGGCGACGAGGCCGATGTGCTCCGTGCGCGCGGCAAGCGCGCCCGCCAGCACGACGGGATCGATGCCAGGCGAGGTTGGGCGCCCCGGCCCTTGGGCGGCCAATCCGGCCGCGTAGAAGATTCCATCGAATAATCCACGTTCGGCAGTCTGCGCCAGTTTCATGTAGTATTCGAGGTGAAAAGCAGCCGGCTGATTGTCGCCCGCGAGGTGCCAAGCGCCCATATGTTCGCCGGCCCAATTGCCATGAAAATTGAGGTGCATCCGGCGCGCGCTCATAGGGTCACCTGCTGGGACGGGAGTCCAGGACGCTCCCCTCGTCCGTTAAGAGTACGAGATCGCGATCAACGATTGTTGGGCAGCAGCAGAGGAGCCCAACACGTCCGCCCTCAGAAGGCTAGCCATGCGATCGCAAAGCGGCCAATACTTTCCACATTGGGCAGCGATAATCGTGGCCTATGGCGCCAGATCGTGTCGTGACCGCGACTACGGCAAAGGCTGGGAGGCGCCGCACGGAGACGGTCGCGCCTCGGCGCTCTTTCCGCGTCAGAAAACCACGCCATGAGGCGGACCGTCCGAAATTTCGTCTGTCACGACCTGCTGTTTCCATCCATCCAGGGGATGGCAATAGTCGCCCAGCGATTGAATCAGCCGCTCCCGCACCAGCTCAATGAATTTCAAGGCACTGCTGGATTTCGCCACCGGGCCGTTCTGTGGACGGGTCACATACAGCGTTCGGCAGATTGTCGGCTCGGTGATCCGTCTCGCCATGACGCGACCGGACCGAACCGCATTGACCATGATGCCATACGGCAAGATCGCGGCAGCGTGGCCGTGCTCAATGATGTCGCCGATCGCCTCCGCCGATTGCATTTCAAATGCTATATCGGGCGGCGACGAACGGCTGCTTGCGGCTTCATGCAGCGCGCGCTGAACCGCCTTATGGTTCCGTTGAAACACAAGTTTATGGTCGAGCACCTCGCGCAGCGGTATATCCGTTGCATCACTGCAGGTGTCATCGCTTCGCATGAGGAGCACAAAATCTTCGCGCAATATGGCGGCTGCCGCGATACGCGCCGGCGCTTCCTCGATGTCGTACATGAACCCGATGTCAATCTCTCCGCGACCAGCGGCGTCACGTAAGGCGGTATCAAAGCCTTCGATAAACGAAAAGAATGTATTTGGCATACTATTCTGGGCGTCAGTAAGCAGGCTTGCCCCGAGCTGGCGCGCGATCGATGGCGTTAGGCCTATTGTGAGACGTCCGTTGCCGATCTCGTTGAAGCCATGCATGGCCTGCGAAGTCTCGTCGACGGCTTCGAGTATCTCTTTGGCGCGCTTGTAGAGGAACTTGCCAGCCGCCGTGGGTATGGCACCGCGCGAATGGCGCAGAAATAGTTCGACGTTGAATTGTTTCTCAAGCTGGCCGATCTGGAGACCGAGCGCCGGCTGGGACACGTGCAACTCAGCGGCGGCTCGGGTCATACTGCCGATGTCGACGACCTTCACGAAGTATCGCAGTTGGCGAAGGTTGATGGAATGCCTCCCGGTGAGCAGCCGCCCACGGCACTATCGAAACGGCCTGCCGCGCCCAGTCACGATCGCTTTAAGGCTATCGCCAATCATTCAGCCAGGCAATCGTCTCCCGATGCCTAACCAACTCGACTAGCTATTCCCGAGCGGACAAAAAAGTCATAGCCAGTGCGGCTTTCAGTGAGAGTTACTTCCGATAAGTGCCGTTATCGGATAATGAGGCTCGGCGCTCCTTCGCCTATTTCTTGAGGCCTTGCTCAATCAAGGCACGAATTGCCTGGGATCGAGTCATCCCTTTTTCCGCCGCCCAGCGGTCCACACGCTCGATGTCTGCTTCGGAAAGTCGCAGACCAATCATTGGGCGTACCCCAGTAGCAGGGCGGCCGCGCCTTTTTTGTTTAGCAGATATTGACCGCTTCATATTTGATGTTTAGCATAAATAATGAGGCCAGAATCATAGCACGGTTCGCGACGTTAGCTCAGCAATGGATATTCCGACGGAGAAGAATCTTCGAGTAGTTCGCGGCGGTTCGATAGGAACGCTGCGGTCTGAGCTAGAAGACGCAATCGTATATGCGCGGGCCGAGAAAGCTCCGGCTACCTATCGAGCGTACCGATCTGACTTCGATATCTTCAAAGGGTGGTGCGAAGCGAGGAGTTTGTGCCCCCTGCCCGCCTTACCGGAATCTGTGGTGGTTTTCCTGGCGTCTGAGGCTACACGCCATTTTAGCTAAATGCTGCCCTCCAGGTGCCCCGGAATTAAATCGGGCACTCACGATTGGCATATCGACATTTATAGAGTCACTCGGAGCTTGTTGAGCAACCGGTGTCGAACCGGTTGGATGGCAAATTGCTTGTTGAACGATGACAAGGCGTCGCAAAGGTCGACGTCTCGATGCTTAGATCACTGCTGATAATGCCTATTATCGGAAGGTAACTCGGTCAAAATCCGCGCAACTCATTTCGTGTTTGGTCGATTTTATTGGTATTTTTTGTTTGCTCCGCTGCAGAACAACCCTGAATCGAGTGCAGAACTGGGGTGTCGGGGTTAGGTCCCGACCCTACTTTCAGCGTGACGAAAGCCTGACACTCATGACGAGGATCAATCTGTACTTCGCTCAGACGAGCCGAATGATTCAAACCAGAACGCCGCGCTCACTCGGCGGCGACGCCTCGCAAGCCAGCCGTGTTAACAACATCGGCCCACAGCGTAACGTCGCGTTTGATCGTGGCGGCGAACTGCTCAGGACTATCGCCGATCGCCGTGAAACCGCCGCGGGAAAGCTGTTCGATGAATGTGGGATCCTTCGCCGCCTTCGCGATCTCAACAGTGATGTGATTTATCACTTCATTGGGTGTGCCGGCCGGTGCCACCAAGCCATTCCAGCTATCGACATTAAATCCCTCGTAGCCGGACTCGCTGACGGTCGGCACGCCGTACGCTTGCGGTGACCGCACCGTAGTTGAGACTGCAAGTATCCGCGCGTTTCCGGTATCCGCCTGCTTTAGGGCCTCCGAGAGATTGGCAAACGTCGAGTTGATTTGCCCGGCAATGAGATCCAGCATCACAGGTCCTCCACCTTTGTAGGGCACGTGGATGAGTTCGAGCCCGGCCCGTTTGACGAACAGGGCCATCGCTAGGTGACTTATGGTGCCGACGCCTCCAGAACCGAAGGTGACCTTCCCCGGCCTCGTACGTGCGTATTCGACGAATTCAGCCAGAGTGGTCACCGGCAATTTGGCATTCACCGTAAGCACAAGCGGGCTGCTGGCCACATTGCTGATCGCGGCAAAGTCTTTGACCGGATCGTAACGCACCGGCCTAAGAGCCGGAGTCACCGCCATTGGCGATGATACCGCCATGAAAAGCGTGTAGCCGTCTGGGGTAGCCCGCGCCGCCTCTTCCCCGCCGATGGCGCCGCCATTGCCGCCCCGGTTCTCGATAAAAAAGCTCTGTCCGAACGCTCCACTCAATCGCTGGCAAACAATACGAGCGATCAAGTCGCTGTTGCCGCCCGCCGCGAACGCCACAATGACCTTGACCGGACGTTGCGGCCAACTCTGCGCATAAGCGGAGGTGATCGAGCCTATCCCGGTTGCGCCGACGGCCGACGCCAAAAATTCTCGACGCGTGTGCATTGGAATTATTCCTTCTCGGTAGTGCGAACCGTGGCGAGCAGCCTTAGGCATTGGCCGCGGGCGGCAGCGCCTCACGGCCGCGGATCATGTCGGAAGCCTTCTCGGCCATCATGATCACGCAAGCATTGATATGGGCCGACACTAGGTCAGGCATCGCTGATGCATCGACGACACGTAGCCGCTCAATACCGCGAACGCGCAACTGCGGATCGAGCACCGTGTCAGGCGTTGTTCCCATCTGACAGGTGCCGCAGGGATGGTTTGCGGTGACGCTGTTCTTCTAAGCCAGTCGTCAATTTGCGCATCGGTCTTGACCGACTTGCCGGGCTTGGTCTCTTCACCGCGAAATGGATCGAGCGGCTTCTGATCCATGATGGCGCGTGCGATCTTGAAGCCCTGCCGCAGCGTGGGTAGGTCATTCGGCGCGGTAAAGAAATTGTAACAAATTCTCGGCGGAGCCAGCGGATTAGCCGAGCGCAACAATAATTCGCCGCGGCTATCAGGATGAAGGATAGTTGGGCGGATACCGATGCCGTCGTCGTAGGCTGGCCGTATTACGGGGAACCAGAGGTAAGGCGTAAACGAAGCGCCGCGAAACATAAACTCGATATCAGGGACTGCCAGCTCTGGGCGAGTCTTGACGAACGCATGTAGTCCGCTCGGAATTACCGTCGCGGGCCCCTTCCCGAACAAATAAGCGCGGATCATGTTCACCGCCATGCGGTCAATTCGCATTTCGCGGTGAAACCAGCCAGGGTTTCTGCGGCTGTACCCATGTAAGTGCCGAGATGGTCCTGCAAGTTTTTTCCGACCGGCAAATCAACAATCGTAGGAATGCCGAACTGTTGCAGATGCGCGGCGGGGCCAATTCCGGACAACATCAGCAGTTGCGGCGAGTTGAATGCGCCGGCCGAGACAACCACTTCCGCTGTGGCGGTTGCGCGAACGAGGTCGCCGCTTGCCTTCTTGTACTCGACACCGGTGGCGCGCGTGCCTTCTATCAACAGTCGCGTTGCCTGCGCGCCTACCTCGACCGTAAGGTTGGCGCGTTTCCGTATCGGGCGGAGATAAGCGCGTGATGACGATGATCTGCGGCCGTCGCGGACATTATATTGCCCGCGGCCAAAACCTTCCTGCAATTCTGCGTTGTAATCCGGATTGGCCGGAATTCCGGCTGCCTTGCCTGCTTCAACCCATGCCGTGAACAATGGGTCAGTGGTCTTTGAAAACTCTATGCCGATCGGCCCGGAGGACCCTCGCCAGCGGTTTTCTCCGCCTTCCCAGGTTTCCAATCGTCTGAAGTAAGGCAGCACATCAGCGTAGGCCCAGCCGCTCGCGCCCTTTTGCGCCCAGCGGTCGTAATCTGCTTGATTGCCGCGCGTGAATGTCATCACATTAATGGATGACGATCCGCCCAGAACCTTGCCGCGCATCGCGTCAATGCGGCGGTTATAAAGATTGGGCTCCGGCTCGGTCTTGTAACCCCAGTCATACAGTTTGTATTCGTGGAGCTTACCGAGACCCAGCGGTATGGAAATCAGCGGGTTGCGATCCGGAGGGCCGGCTTCAAGCAACAATACCGACGCAGCTGGATCTTCCGTGAGCCGGTTGGCGAGCACGCAGCCAGCCGAGCCAGCGCCGATGATGACGTAATCGTAGCCGTTCGATATCATGGGGTATGGTCGCCGGCGTGCACTGGACTGGGTGACAGCCACGGGTCCCGCAACTCCATTTCTGTATTCAGCTAGTTGCTCCTCAGACGGCGCGCCGTATCGACAGCGACTGCTGGCCGCCCAGATTGTTGAGCATCTTCGCGCAACGCGCGCACATCTCTTCCGCAGTGGTCGCGTCCCCATAACGCGGCGGATTGTCGTTGTCATAACACGTGTCGATGCAGCTCACGACCGTAGCAGCGTCAGGATAGACGAAGAACGCTGCAAAATTGCTGTTCGGGTCATTGCCGACATGAAGTGCCCGGTGCAAAGTGGAGCTGTAGACGTCGTTGGTCCACCTCGCGAACAGATTTCCGACATTCACGACGAAAGTGCCCTCCTTCGGCGTCACGTCGATCCACTCGCCGGCAGAGTTTCGGGCCTGCAACCCGCCGCTGGAGTCTTGCAGCAGCACCGTGAACGCAGTGTCATCAGCATGCGGCGAGAAGCTCCACTGCGTCAACTGGAGCTTGGATGGATCGACCGGTCGATAGAGATTCAACATCAGCGACATGTCTGGCTGTCGGTAGAACCCGTCAAAATCATCCTCGGGCTTGCCCAGACTGAGAGCGAACGCATGGTTGAGCGCGTCGCTGAGGCGGTGAAGGCGCGCTATGTAGCCTTTCATTGTCGGTTCGAAAGCTGGAAGATGATCGCCAGACGGCCACTGCGTGCGGCCGGTGCGGGAGTCGTCGCGAGCCTGTTCCCCGGGTTGGAGCTCCCTCGTTAGCGAAAATCGCTCTTTGATATCGACAACCTTGTCCCGATTTTTCTCCCGATCAATTCCGCCCGTGCGTACAAAACCCGGCATATCGACGTTCAGCGAACGAACTTTCATCTTCTCCGCAAGCGGCAAATCGAAGAAGCTACGCCCTTGAGCCAGTACAGCGTTTAGTTCGCTTGTCGTGAAGCCGTGCCCGACAAGATCGAAGAATCCTATATCGATGCATGCCGCTCGTATTGCACGCGCGGTCTTCGTACGATCCTCGTGCGTTCCTCCATCCGTGAATGATGAGAGGTCGATCGTCGGAAGATTGGCGAGAGCAACTCTTTTGGTGTTTCGCGCCAGGCTGCGGCTATCAAAGTCCGCATAAGCGCTTACTTCATCTCCCTGGAGGATATCGACCATCGTTTCTCTCTCCCGTTTTTTCTTGAGCGCGTGACTTGTGCCTCAGCCGGCAAGTGTGCGCAAAGCGCGCACAGCTTTCCTGCTTCTGAACTGCAGTTCAGCGCACGCTCGAAAGGGTTGTCAAGAAACCTGTGGCGTGCGCTCCGCGCACCTCGACGAAATGCGGTAGCGACTTTCGGGCTCATGGCAGCGGCGGCATCGATGGCCCGGCAATCGGGGGGCTAGGCGGCAGACCGCCAGCCTCCACGGTCTGCTTGAACGAAACAAGGCACGCGAGCATGTTCTCCGCGGTTTGCTCCGGGTGCAGATCCCAATATTCCATTCTCGGCATCAGTTCGCGCAGTTGCTGCGCGCTGGAGGTGGAATGCGATGCATCGTCACCGGGCCAGATGGAGGCAGGCGTATCGATCGACATCAAGACCTCCGGCCGCGGACCCGATACGAACGTGTCGGGGAACATTGCATCCCGGCTTTGAGCGAGGATCGACAGATATGCATCAAGGTCCTGCTTGACGAACCGCGCCGCGAACGCTGGATCGTTGGCGATGGCGGACGCCCACGGCCCCGCCTCAGGATCGCGCATGAAATTCTGGCCCTTGGCGCGGCGCGCACCGCCTCGAGGCCATGCTGGCTGGCATAAGCGATCTGTCGATCGAAAAAGGCGTGGGTTCGCAGCTTCCAGCGATACCCGCCACGGGCTGGGCGAGGATAAGAGCCGACAGGATTCCGGGTAGATATGCGAACTCGGTCGCCACGCCGACGCCCATGCATACGCCGAGGACGAAATGACGTTCGATATTCAAATGCTCAAGCAGCAGCTTGGCGTGCTGGGCGAAAACGTTCCACGTCAACAGCTCGATACGGCCACCGGATTTTCCCGCCTCGCGCCGATCGTAGGCAACACGGTGAAATGCTTGGACAGGGCTTCGATAGCATCCATGTCCTTCCACTTGCCGTGATCCCAGCTTTGCAAGGTCGACTCAAATCCGCGGGGCGCCATCATCAGGAGGTACGGCCCCGTCCCCTTGGTGACGTAATGCGTCTTGATTCCATCGAGAGTAGCGAACGGCACTCTTGCCCTACGTCAGGACCCTTCTGACTGAAACCAGCTTTTGCAATGTCATCAGCGCGCCTTCCGATTTCCCCCCCACTTTTTTTCCCATCACCGCATGCGACAGCTCCGCGACATAGATAGCGCCAGGAATCGACCGCGATACCATGCGGCGCGATGAAGGGGCTTGGCGCATCAGGTCCGCCATAGTCCCCCAGACGGCGGAGTCCATCCTTCTCCAGAATGCTTACGCGCGGGCCGAGACCCGGCCAATCACGGTTGCTGAACTCCCGGCCGGGCGCGAGTTCGGCGACAAAGAAATAAGTTTCGCGGCGCGACAACACAAGCAAAGGCCGCAAGGACGGTAGAGGTCGTTCCATTGGGTCTCGTATTTTCCGTTGTCGTCGAAAACCTGGATGCGGTGGTTTTCTCGGTCGGCAACATAAACCCAGCCGTCCGCATCACAGCAGATGTTGTGCACGATATTGAATTGGCCGGGTCCGGTGCCCGGCTCACCCCACGACGACAGAAACTTGCCGGCAGGGGATAGCGATGAACGCGCGCGTTACCGTAGCCGTCCGAAACGTAGATGTCGCCGTTAGGCGCCAATGCCGTATGCGTACAGCGGTGGAATGGCAGTCCGCTCAAGAAGGGCGCGGGCTGGCCTGACGTTCCGATGGTCAACAGCAGTGTTCCATCGAGACTATACTTGCGCACGGTGTGGTCGCCGTCGTCGGTACAATAGATCGATCATCGGGTCCCATATGGACCCCGTGCGGCCGGATAAACTGGCCCTCGCCCCATGAGCGCAGGAATTTGCCGTCACGGTCGAAAACCGCAACGGGTGTTCGCAAGTGCGAAGACATAGACGCGGTCATGAGCGTCGACGCCGACTGCCGCGACATCGCCAAACCGCCAGCCTTCAGGAAGCTCGCCCCAGTTGCGCCCGGGGGAGGCGAAATGATAGCGAAACTCTCCCTGGCCGATTACCGTCATGACACGCAGCGGCGGACGAAGGCCGCGCGCTTCGGCGCCGCCGGAACAGCAGACCTACATCGTTGCCGGACAGGATCATCCGCATCCCGAGGCCGACATATTTCCTGATCAGGTCCGGCTCATACACGCCGCCAAAGCCGACAAATTTGCCCGCCGCATGCGCGCACTAACGACACTTGCCACCGCGTCGCCATCCGCTCATGACCGAGCTGGCCCGGGATTCCCAAATCGACGCTGAGATCGTTCATTCCCATGGTCAGCACGTCGATGCCGGGAACGGCAGCGATCGCGGCGGCATTGTCGATCGCCTTCGCCGTCTCCAGCGTCGCCATGATCATCGTCGCCTGCTCGATCGCGGGGATGACATCCTTCGCCGAACCGCCGCGAAATCCAAGCTGCGGATAGTTGCCGCCGGCAGAGCGATGGCCGAGCGGCGGAAACCGCAGCGATTCACCGCCTTCTCCGCATCGGCAACGTATCGACGTGTGACACGAAGACGCCGAGCGCGCCGCCGTCGAGACAGCGCGCAGCCAGGACCATTTCGCCGGCCGGCACCCGCACCATCGGTACGATGCCGGCGCCGATCGCCGCCACCGAAATAGCAAACGCGGTTTCGACCGAGCTCGGGCCGTGCTCCAGATCGATGAACAGCCAATCAAAGCCGGCCGACTTCATGATCGGGCGATCTCGCCGCTGCGCAGACCCCGCACGCCGACGCCGAGCGATATTCGCCCGCAGCAAGCGCGGTCCGGACCGGATTGGCAATCAGCATCATGCGTGCGTTCGCGTAGGCGGCCTGCTTCCGCTTCGCCGCATCTCCGCGCGGAGCGCTTCGGTCGCCTGAGATCGATCTGGTCATGGTCGGTGATGACGACGCCGTAGTCGTCGCGGGCGCCCTGTTTGCTGACGTAGCGATTCAGGAAGTCGGTGAGCACGAGCTCAGGGTGGCGCTCAAGCGGATCGCCCCAGCCGCCGCCGCCGGTGGTCTGGGCGCGGATGACCGTGCTTTCGTCACCGGCAACCGGAAGATCCCGGTTGCTTCCACTCGGGGTCCTCCGGCGTCTTGACCCAATTGGTACCGCCGCGGCCGAGCTTGCCGCCCCACAATCCCCACGGCGGATAGAAATTACGCCGATGCGGCGGCAAGCCCCAGCGTCCCTCTTCCAGCGCGCGCACCTGCAAGCGCAAGCCAAGGCCGCCGCGATATTTCCCCGGGCCGCCGGTGTCGGGCAGCAGCTCGCGCGCTTCGACGATCACCGGGCATTTCTGCTCGATGCTTTCGATCGGCGCGTTGCGCACGTCGCCCTGGCACACGGTAACCGAGCCGGATGGACCATCCTGGGTCGGCCGTCCGCCCCAGCCGCCGCCATCGATCGACTGCAGGACGAAGCTTCTGCCGCGCCGCGGATCGTAGCCGGTGAACGAACGGCCGATCATCATGTAGCCGAAATGACCGGCCGGGATGCGTTCGGGAATGGCGGGCGCAAGCGCCTTGAACACGGCGTCGACCGAACCCGGAATCGGGCTCGCCCAGTCCGCCATCGCCGCGGGAAGCGGCCATCATGATGCAGCCTTCCGGCACGATGGCCTTCAGCGCGCGGAACGAGCCTTCGTTCGCGGGCTCGAGGGGCGTCGTCAGCCCTTTATAGGCGATGTAGGCGGCGGCCAGCGTCCGCGAATTATTGTTGCCGGAGGTCTGCGGCTGCGTGCCGGTGAAGTCGATCTCCATGTCGCTGCCGGACACGGTGACTTTGACGTGGATATGGACAAGCGGCTCCTTGGCGCCCGGCGCATCGATATAGTTGTCGGCCTCGTAAATGCCGTCCGGGATCGTCTCGACGACTGCGCGGCATTTACGTTCGGCTTCCGAATAGATGATCTCCATCGCGGCAGCGATGGTTTCCGATGCCGTAGCGCCTGTAAAGCTCTTCAAGCCGCCGTTCCGCCAGCCGGCAGGCAGCGATCTGCGACCGCAGGTCGCCCATCGCCGCTTGCGGAAAGCGGATGTTGTCCGAGATCATCTGCAGCAGCTTGTTGTCCGGCTTGCCCGCCTCGTAGATCTTGAGCTGATTGAGCTGCAGTCCTTCGGACCAGGGATCGGTCGAGCCCAGCGCGCCGAAGCCGGTCGACAGACCGCCGACATCGACCCAGTGCGCCCGGACCGCCGGAAACCCCGTCAGATCCCCATCAAGAAAGAACGGCGTATAGACCACGATATTGTTGAGGTGCTGCCCGGCCACCGCCTGGTGGTTGGTGATGAGCACGTCGCCCGGTTGGTGAAATTCTCCAGGCCGTGCGCGCGATGCCGTCCTTGATGACGACGCCCATGTCGGCGATGAAGTGCGAGACGCCGCCGATGTTCTGCGACATCAGCGTTCCGTCGGTATCCAGCAGCGTGCAACTATAGTCGCACACCTCGTAGATCATCATGTTGTAGGACGTGCGCTGCAGGTCGACCGACATTTCGTTGGAGATGGCCGGCATCGCGTTGCGGATCACCTCGAGCGTGACCGGGTCGAGGCGATTGCGCATGTCCGGTTGAGCTGACTCTGGATGTTCACTGCAGCCCCCACCTGGATGATGATTTCCCCGGTTTTCGAAACTGGCGCGATCGCCCGCAAACATGACGGTCGTCGAGCCGTATTCCTCGATCAGCGCCGGGCCTTCGATCTCCGTCCCGCCGGCAAGCGTGTCGCGCGAATAGACCGGGCAATCCTCGAACTGATCGGCGCTTTCGAGACAGACTTTGCGAATGTCGCGCGGCTTCGGCGCCGCTCCCGAGGCCACGCCGGCATCTTCAACTTCTGCCGGATGCCGCGCGCCGAGAGGCGGATGTTGACCATCTCCAGCGGCTCGTTCGGGGCGGCGTGACCGAAACTGCGATCGTGAATGGAGTCGAAGCGGTCGCGGATCGTCTTCAGGTCGCCCGCCGCGATCTCCTCCGCGGAGACCGGCACCTTGATGGCGAACTCCTGGCCCTCGTAGCGAAGGTCGAGAAAACGTTGGAAGCTCATCGCCTCGTCGCTGACACGTTCGGCCGCGAGCATCTGCCCCCTTCGTCGATCATGTCGGCGAAGATCTTCTCAGCTCGCTCGAAATTCAGCTTCGGGAAGCTGCGACGAGTTGGGTGCGCACATAGTCATGCCGGATGTCGCTCATCAGCATGCCGAACGCGGAGAAATGCGATGGCAGCACCGGAATGATGACGGTCGGGAATATGAAGCTGGCGCGCGATCGCCACCGCGTGGATGGGCCTGCGCCGCCCATGCCGACCATGACGAAGTCGCGCGGGTCGAAGCCGCGCTCGACCGAGACGCCGCGGACCGCGAGCGACATCTTGGCGATCGCGATCTCGACAATGCTGAGCGCGGTCGCCACCGCATCCATCCCCAGCGGCTTGCCAAATTCCCTGCCGCGGCCAGCGCCGCGTCGCGATCGAGCTGCATTTCACCGCCCAGGAAGCTGTCGGTGCCGATGCGGCCGAGGATGACATTGGCGTCGGTGACTGTCAGCTTGGTGCCGCCGCGGCCGATAGCAGATCGGGCCCGGATGCGGCGCCGGCGCTGTGCGGGCCGACTTTGAGCGCGCCGACCTCATCGATCCAGGCAATGCTGCCGCCGCCGGTGCCGACCTCCACGATATCGACCACCGGCATCATCGCCGGATGACCGCTCGCGTATCCGCCGATGTAGTAGCCTTCCGCGACCGAAGGCTCGCGGCCGTGGACCAGGCTCGTTTTGGCGGTGGTGCCGCCCATGTCGAACGCGATGGAGTTTTCGTAGCCAAGATTGCTGCTGATCTGGGCCGCGGCGATCACGCCGCCGACCGGGCCGGATTCCATCATCGCGACCGGCACGTTCTTGGCGGTATCGGCCGACATCAGGCCGCCATTCGACTGCATGATCAGCAGGCGTCCGCCAAAGCCGTCATTCTCCAGGAGCGTTTCCAGATTGCTGATGTATTTGCTGGTGCGCGGCCCGATATAGGCGTTCAGCACGGTGGTGGAGATGCGCTCATATTCGCCTGATTTCCGCGAGATTTCGTGCGACGTGGTGATGAATTTCGACCGTCGAGCTCGCGAAGGATGTCGGCCATGCGCCGTTCGTCGGTCGGGTCCTGATAGGAGTGAAGAAAGCAGATCGCGATCGCTTCGACGTTCGTTTGCGAGGACCTGCTTGGCGACTTCCTTGGCTTGCGCCTCGTCGAACGGAACAAGCGCCTCGCCCCAGGCCGTGGTGCGCTGGTTGACCTCGAAGGTGAGGCTCGGCGGAGCGCAGCGGCTCGGCGCGCTGGAACAGGATGTTATAGGATTCCGGCCGGTTGCCGCGGGCGATCTGATAGACGTCGCGTGTGCCGCGCGTCACGATCAGCGCCGTGCGCGCGCCGGTGCGTTCGATCGCGGTGTTGATGGCGACCGTCGAGCCATGGACGAAGCTCTCGACCTGTTCAGATCGAGGGTGGCCTTGTGTACGCCGTCCAGCACGCCGGTCGCGAAATCGGGCGGAGTCGAAAGGCACTTCGCCTGATGGATCTCTCCGGTATCGGCATCGAAAGCCAGGAGGTCCGTGAATGTCCCCCCGATATCGACGGCGACGCTAAGTTTTTCAAAAGCAATCCTTCCTTTTCGCGAGATGTTGGCGCGGCGCGCGGCGGCGGTGAAATCGGTGATTTCCTTCGCGAGGATTTTGCGCAGCTCGGCCGGCGTGGTGGCGACCGGATCGATGCCGAACGCCTCCCATTTCTTCTTCACGCTGGCTGCATCAGGATCGCTGATCGCGTGGTTTAGTTTGGTGATGATCGGGGAGGGGGTCTTCCGGCGCAAGCATGGCCGTCCAGGTCGTCTGCTCGATGTCGGGGAAACCTGCCTCGGCCGCGGTCGGCACATTGGGAAAGTCCGGCAAGCGGCTGAGCCGGCACCGCGAGTGGATCAGCTTGCCGTCGCGCACCAGGCGACGACGCGCCGATCGGCGAAATGGCATACTGCACCCGTCCCGCAATGATCTCGGTCAGCGCCTCCGGGGGGCCTTTGAAGGGGACGTGCTGCGCTTCGATGCCGACGGCGTCGTTGAACATCGCCGCACTGAAATGCATGAAGCTGCCGCCCCCGAGGGGAGAATAATTCAGGCTTTCGGCTGCGCTTTTGCGAGCGCCACAAAATCCTTCAGTGTTTTCACGCCGAGCGACGGCGCTACCAAAATCCACTTCGGGGCCGACGAGGTCATCGTGATGGGCGCGAAGTCGTTCAACGCATCGTAGGCAGGACGCGGGTTGATCGCAGGCGCGACCGCGTGGGCGTTGGTGATGGACATCAGCGTGTAGCCGTCCGGTGCGGCATCGCGACATATTGCGCCGCAATGGCGCTGCCGGCGCCAGGACGATTCTCAACCACCACCGGCTGCTTCCACAGCTCGCGCAGGCTCTGCGCGAGCACGCGCGCCGTGACGTCCGGAGCGCCGCCCGGCGTGAACCCGACCACGATGCGGATCACCCTATTCGGATAATGGGCAACATCATCAGCAAACACGACGGCCGCCATCGGGACGCAGAGACCGGCGGCCAATGCAATGGGTCTTATTTTATAGCGCCAGTCCCTTGTACGCATTGCGCACACATTTCTCCGCCCTGTTTCGTTGCGAGTTAGTTGATGGTTACCAACGATGTCAATGGCAAACACGCCGCACCTTGACAGCGCGCGGCAGCCGACTTCAGACTGAATTCAAAATACCGTGCGCTATACGCACAATGTCTCGTCGACACGCCGATCAGCTGCGGCGATTCGATGTCGCGACGGAGCGAGGGAGGAGTCATGGGCAATTTTACGCGGCGCGATTTTGCACGCTTCGCGCTATGCGCCTCTTCAGTAACGCTAGGACTCACGAGGCCCCATCCTGCACATGCGGAAGCCTGGCCGGCCCGCCCTGTTGCTGTCGTCGTGCCCTATCCTCCCGGCGGCATTGCCGATCCTGAAGCCCGGATAATATGCGACGCGTTGTTGGCCGAGCTGGGTCAACCTTTTGTCGTGCAGAACAAAGGTGGCGCTGCCGGAGCGATCGCAACCGAATACGTCGCCCATGCGCAGCCCGATGGCTATACGCTTTTGTTCGCCACCTCGGCCCAAACCACAATCCTGCCGCTGACTCAGCAGGTCCCTTACACACTGAGCGACCTGGCCCCGATCGGTGCCGTAGCTGAAGGACCGATGGTTCTCGGCATTGCAAGCGGATTGCCGGCCGAAAACTTAAAAGATTTTATCGCCCTGATTGCCGCCAATCCCGGCAAGTATAGCTACGGATCAGGCGGTATTGGTTCTGTCGGCCACTTGGTCAGCGCTGCCTTCGTGAACAAAACGAACTTGGACATGGTGCATGTGCCGTACCATGGCGGCGGCCCGGCGATCCTCGATCTCATTGCTGGCCGGATGGCGATGTATTTTGGCAATGCGGGCGAACTCATGCCGCATCGGAATGACGAGCACATCCGACTGATTGCAGTTTCAAGCGAGCGGCGGATGAGCCAAATGCCGGACGTGCCCGCGATTGCCGAATTGTTGCCTGGCTTTCATATGGCTGCGTGGCGCGGCTTGATGGCGCCTGCCGGCACCCCGCAGCCGATTATCGACAGAGTGAACACCGTCATTCGCCGCGTTTCGCGGGATCCGGCGGTCATTGAAAAGATTTCCAATCTCGGCGACGAGGTCCTCACAACAACGCCCGCGCAGCACGGCGCGCTCATTGCCGATGAACAGAACACGTATGCAGCTGCAATCAAAGACGCAGGACTGAAACGGGAGTAACCAACGATCCCGTTGTCTACCCTGACGATCTCTGAATGCATAACCACGCGGCAAGCCCACCACGGCTTCTGGAGTTGATTGATGTGTGCGGCACGCACAAGGGAGGCGAACGCAGCAAGGAGCGGCGACAGGGATCTCGTCGCCGGTCTGGCCAACGGCTTGCGTGCCATTGAAGCCTTTTCCTTCCAGCATAAACTCATGACCGTCGCCGACGTGGCGCGCCAAACCGGCTTCACGCGCGCCGCGACGAGGCGATATCTGCTTACCCTCAGGGCAGCCGGTTATGCAGAGTTCGATGGCAAGCGATTTCAGTTGACCTCGCGCGTCCTAAGGCTTGGCCACGCCTACATTTCCTCGGTGCCGTTACCTCAGATCGCGCAGCCCATCGTCGAGGAACTTGGCCATAAGACCGATGAATCGATTGCCTTCTCGATGCTGGAAGGTACCGAATCTCTGACCATCGCCTCGTCCGCGCCGCGGCGGATTGTGGGAATTTTCACCCGAGTCGGCACTCACCTACCGGCGCTCTCGACATCGACTGGCAGGGTCGTTCTGGCCGGCCGCAGCGACGAGTTCATCGAACAATTGTTGCGCACAACGCCGATCGAGAAGCGCACCGACAAAACGAAAACTTCCCCGGCCGAAATATGGGAAGAAATTCGCCGTATCCGCAAACTGGGCTATGGGCTAAATGACGAGGAGGTAGAGGTTGGCCTGCGCGTCATCGCCGTCCCTGTATGCAATGGCGCAGGAACGACTGTGGCGTCGCTTTGCGTCAGCACATATGCCGGCCGTTACAAGATCGATCAGTTGAAGCGAAAATTTCTGCACGATTTGCTCGATGCCAGCGACCGCCTACGCAAATTGATTTGACACCATCCACTGCTCGCACATTGCGCAAAGCTGAGCGCTATGTTATTGTTATTTCATGGTTTTGTGCGCCTTGCGCACACGCCGTGAGACCTGCCGTCCGCCGAACCCAGGAGCGCTTCAATGAAAATCCTCAACTGCCATGTCCACTGGTTGCCGCGCTCGGTGTTTGAGGATTTGTGCAAGCGCAAGAAGCGGATACCCGCGTGCCGAGCGCAACAGCGTCGGCGGTTACAATCTCTATGCAACCTACGGAAATGTCGGTGTCGGCGGTTGGGGCCGTAACGTCTGGTTCGATCTCGACGATCATCTTCGTCATATGGACGCGACCGGACACGAGATCGACTTCATTTGCTCGCTTGGTCCGTTCGGGACGTTTTTCTCCGAGATTCCGCTCGCTGACGGGGTTTACTATTCGCAGATGTATAACGACGAGATGGCCGCCGCACAGCGCAAGCACGCCGGGCGCGTGTGGGCGAGCGGTGTCGTCCCGCTGCAGGACACCAAAGCGGCAATCGACGAACTCGACCGCATGGTCAACAAGCTCGGCCTGATCGGTGTCAACATTCCGGGCTCGCATCGGCAAGGACAGCAGGATCGATCATCCCCGACTCGAACCTTTCTATGATCGTATCGAGCAGCTCGGCGTGCCTCTTTTCATTCACCCGACCGACAACAACTTCATCGAGATGTTCGACGGATTATGAGGGCGCGCTGCATCTCGCACTCGGGACGCACGTTCGACGTAAGCCTCACCGCGGCTGCGGCTCGATCCTCTCGGGCATCGTCGAGCGGCACCCGAAGCTGAAGATTTTCATGTCGCACACCGGCGGCGCCCTGCCCTATCAGGCCGGCCGCTTAGACAAGAGCTGCGAGGCAGCGAAGCTGCCGAAAGATCCCAGCGTCTACCTGAAGACGTTCTACACAGACACCGTGTCGCCACATGCGCTCGGCATTAAGTGGGCAATCGAGTTCTTCGGCATTGATCACATCATGTTCGGCGACGATTACCCATGCTGGAAGACCGAAGCCGCGATTCAGGTCGTTCAGGAGCTGGGCTTGTCGAAGTCCGACCAAGAGAAAATCTTCGGCCTGAATGCCCGGCGCTTCTTCAAGCTGCCGGCTCCGGTTGTCCAACAGGTGAAGGAGCCTGCCTTCGCGTAAGTGCGAGGAGTAAACGGACAGGCTGCTTGTGGAGACTTCGAGTTACGATTGCGCTGCTGGCGTTATTGGTCTGCGGCGTGTTGCAAACTGAAGTCGACTACGCCGCAGGGCAAACATCGCCTTCATTCTGGCCGTCTGCGGGTGTTAGTATCGTTGCCAGCACGCCGGTCGGGAGCCGCCAAGACATCGCCACGCGGCTGGTCGCAGATGCGCTGAGTACCGCAACCGGGCAGCCGTTTACTGTTGAGAACCGGCCGGGCGGCAACGGTATCCTCGCCACACGCGACGTGGCGCGAGCCAAGCCCGACGGCCAAACTCTCCTCAGCTCCGGCAACAGCCCGATTGCCGCCAATCCATTTCTTTTCAAGTCGCTGCCTTACGCTCCGGCGAAGGACTTCACCGCGATCGCCATGATCACGGACGGCAATCCGTTGGTGTTGGCCGTGAATGCCAGTCTTCCCATACACGATCTCAACGAATACGTGGCTTACGCAAAAGCGCCGTCCCGGTCAGATTAGCAACGCCGGCTTCGGTCAGCTCTCCTGGATCATCGGCAGCGTGCTGGACAAGGCGGCAGGCATTGAGACCTTGCAGGTTCGGTATAACAGCCTCGCCCCCTCACTGACCGACACGATCGAGGGCCGCACCACGACCACCATTACAACACTGGATTCGGTCCTGCCCTACGTAGAAACCAACAAACTCAGGCTTATCGCTACAATGGGCCACGAGCGATTCCCGACCATTCCGGACGTGCCGGCGATCGAAGAGGGCTATGCAGGCATCGCGATGGAGGGGTGGTTCGTATTACTCGGTCCCGCCGGACTGCCTGCCGAGATCGTGGAACGAACAAACTCCATAACAAACACTTACTTGCGCAAACCGGACGTGCAAAAGCGCCTGCTCGCACTCGGTTCGGTGGTCCACGGAGACAGACGCCTCGGCAGGCGGAGACTCCATGCGTGCGGACTGCTCGTTGGGGCAAGATCCTTGCCAGCCTGGGCATTGAGCCGCAATAAAGTCGGCTTTAGCCAGCAGCGCTGTGTTAGTGGCGCCACGGGGCGGAATCGGCAGTTTAAGTCGCGGCGCGCGCATTACATCCGATAACAACGATTATCGGATGCAATCGGTACGCATGGACCAATCGCTCGGATTCTGCCCAAGTAAATACAGTAATGATGCCCGGTGCGCATTACTGCCCGGCTGCGCGTTCGCATTAACGTCCGCTTTGGGCATTATGCCCGCCAACCCCAAGCGCCTTTTTGCACCAGCGTCCGGTAGCGCATTGGCGCCCGATGTAACCCTTCTAACTAATGCATTTATGTCCGGTTACCCCTCGCTCCAAAGTGCAGGATTGACGCGCCAGCGACGCGCTCGCCGGCCGGGGCCGCTTTTCTGAGTTTTGGTCTCGTAAATCCAGCCGGCGCGGGCCAAGCCTTCGATGAGCTTTTGCGTCTGCTGGGCATCGAGATGCTGAGCCAGCGCGTCCCGCCGAACTTCCTCCGGTGATAACGTGGAGCGACGCTCCGCGCGCGCCCACCTGAGCACGCGCCGCGCATTTGCGTGCTGATCAGTGAGTCCAATCTGACGGAGCGCGGCGCGCGCGTGCGGGTAAAAATAGTCGCGCCAAAGCCGGATCGCTGAGTTAATATATCCGGCATCGATCTGCCGCGGCTCTTCCACTTGGCCGGCCATTGCCCAGTCGAGCCAACACAGGGTGCCGGCTAGCCGAAGCACTTGTCCCGGGCCTTTCGCAAACCATTCCCGCTCCCGGCCGTCCAACGCTTTGCGCGCAAGGTACTCGTATTTCCTAAATTGATCGAAACCAGCAACTGCCTCCTCGGAAAGATGGATCGAACGCTTGAGCAAGTGGCCGTCCTCGACTTTGGCGAGATCGGCTAGGCGGGAGAGCGCGTTGTAAAATTCAGGGTCGACCTCGTCGACATCATTGGAGAGTTCGCGGTAGGAAGGTTCATCGGGCCATGCGTGGAGCATGCGTGCGTACATTCCGTCGCAATCACCCTTGAATGAGGCCGCGAGCTTGTCCGGCTGGAAGCCTCCTGTTACGCCGACAAGCAGATGTTCGAGCTCAATTGCTGGCCGGCCCTGCCGCTCAACTATGTGCGGCTGCCCATTCCACGCCCGTAGCCAAAATTCTCGGTCGGAACCGTTTGAATAGCGCGCCATGTTTAAGAACAGCCCTGCCAGTTCATCGCAGATGACGGCAAGGCCGCCTGGCCGCGCCTGCAACAAACCTGCCAAGCGCTCTATGGTTACGTCGGTTACTGCAAGCCGGGGAACGATGAACTCACCAGGATCGATCGCCTCCCGCGGCATGTCTGGTCCTTTGCGTCCGTCAGCGACAGCGGCTTCAACTTCTTTCCGCCATTTCTTTGCCGCCGCCTTCGCGGTCTCTGCCCGCAGGTTGTGCGCCCGCTTTAGCTCCGCAATCCTGCCCTTCCGTTCGCGCTCGATTACGGCAAGCGCCCGCAAGGTGACATTGAGGCCAGGCGTTTTTCCGGCACCGCTAAATCCCACCACAGAAGTCCACAGAGCCATTACTTCAGACCAGCTGCGAGTGGCCTTGATGGGACGGCTGGCACCTACAAGCGTAGAGGCCACCGTCAAGAGTGGGACGAAAACGTGATCGGGCAGCACGCCAGCCCCACGTGCGGCTTCTTGCAGCCAACGGCGCCAGTCGGGGCTCAGGACATCAATCGGGAACTCCGGCAGACACCCGCGGCGATCATCGAGCAGCGACCAGTCCGGATCCGGCCACGAACGAATATCCTGAAACGATTTGTCAGTTCGGCCTCTATCATCTGGCACGACCTGATCCAACTCATGCTCCGGTCGATGATCATCATCGCAGCTGAGTTCTGCGTCTCGCCGAGATTGAAGGTCGATCAAGCTGCTCATGATGCGACCTCGACGTCGGGCCATGCAACAAGCCCGTGCTCCACCGCACGCTCAATAGCGAAGGCGGGTTCGTAAATGCCCGCTTCTACCGCGCGGGCAATGCCTACAAGCAAATCGAGATCAGATTGGATACGCCGGTAATCATCGCGCGCAACGCGATAGGCTTCGCGCAAGATCGCGAGAACGCGACACCGGTCGTCGTTAGCAGCGTTGCCTCCAGGACCGGTCAGCTCGGCAGCATCGTTGCAGCCAGCCTCGTTCTGGGAGGGCTGTGGGCTTGCACCAGCGAGATGTGGCGCATCTAACGGATGGTTACGCTCGAAATTGAAGAACTTGGCTGAAATTTTCGCCGGCGGTGGGGTTTTATCGTGGCCCGAAACTTTTGGATGCGGTACGTTGCGCATCGTCGGTTATTCCTTCTTTTCCGGTTGGAATTTTCGATATGCCCCGGCGAGGTGCTGTCACACCTCGCCGGGGCATGTATTTCTCACTTGAGGTCTGTGATCGTCGGCAACTGTTCGATCCAGCGCCGCAGATCGTCATCCAGAATTAAAGTCTTTTTTCCGAGCTTACGGGCGACCAGATCTCCACGGCGGATTGCGCCGTAGAGTGTCGTCTTGCCGGTGCGTGAGACCGCGCACGCTTCTTTGACCGTATGGGCGATCGGTGTGCTCATATTCTCCTCTGTCGCTGGCACGTTTGCGCGCCATTGCGACAGGAGATGAACGGTCACGGAACGAAAAAATAGCGGCCCGAATTATTTCGTTCCGTTAAATCACAGAAATCAGTTTGACGTGATTTTTCGCCACAAGTCGACGGGAACCGCGGTATCGTCCTTGGAACGGGCGCGCCGAATGAGCTTCCGCCCCTCTACGACCTGTCTGAGCAGCGCGTCGGCTGAGGTGGTCTTGATGTCCGGAGAGCTGCCGGGCACTTTCTTGAGCCTTTCGCACGCTTCCCGATCGGGCATTTTCCGACCAGCCTCGCGCTTGATCTTATCAACCGCGGCCACAAGTCGAGCCCGGCGAATCGGAGTCCATTTTGAAGGGGCACCGGCGCGTTTATTTTCGGCGCCAAGGCTAGACAGTTCGGGCGCCAAGACGTCAGAGAATATGTCAAGAAGGGCCCGAATATCGCGTGGGTCAGATGGGTCGAGATTGAACGTCCAGAAAGCACCCATCAATGCTTTATCCTCTTGGCGGCAATCAAACATACCGCTCGCGGTCTCCTCTTCAGAACCATTGAAGCCGAACGCTTCGCGCGCGGTATCGGCCCAAACGGCGTCGTCCGAGAGGTCCCGCTTTCCCTCCGTATCGAGGTCAGCCTTTCGGCGGCGTTGGAAGTCGTATAAATCCCACACCTCAAGCTTCTTGCGCAGTCGAGCCGAGACCGTGTCACGCCGGCTTGTCATCAGGCGCCTTAATTCCGATTTTTCTGAGCCGCGTGCAGCGGTATGACCGTCGTTCCCGCCCGGAGCGTATCGAGATAATCAGCCCACGCCTGCATCATCTCTACGCGCTCGGCCCAAAACTCGGCGGCGTGCATATAGGCATTGCGGACCTCATCCTGTTCCTGGTGGGCCAATTGCCGTTCGATCGCGTCCCGGTTCCAGCGACCCATCTCATTGAGGAGCGTTGAGGCGGTCGTCCGAAATCCATGAGCAGTCACTTCGTCCTTGGTGTAACCAAGGCGGCGAAGCGCGGCGTTGAGCGTGTTCTCACTCATCGGATACCGGACCGAATTGACCGCCGGGAATAAGAACTCGCCCTGCCCAGTGATCTTTTGGAGCTCCCGAATGAAGCTTACCGCTTGCAGCGCTAACGGCACACGGTGCGGGCGATCCATTTTCATGGTCTCGGCGGGAATGTTCCAGACGGCTAGGCCCAGATCGAACTCACGCCAGCGCGCGTGACGGATTTCGCCGGGCCGCACAAAGAGCAGCGCAGATAGTTGGAGCGCTATTCGCGTCGTCGGGTGGCCAGCGTAACCATCAACAGCGCGGAGCAGCGCACCCACCTTCTTCGGTTCTGTAATGGCGGGGCGATGCCGCACCTTCGGCGTCGTCAGTGCGCCGCGCAGATCGAGTGAGATGTCGCGGGTGGCACGACCGGTCGCGATCGCGTAGCGGAACACCATGCCGGCGACGGTCCGCAACCGTCGAGCGCTTTCGTAACGCGCGCGCTGCTCGAACTTCCGCAGGGCGTGCAGAAGCTCAGGCGCCGTAATTTCGCCGATGGCGCGGTCTCCAAACGTCTCGAACGCCGGCTCAAGCAGCCACCGGTTCTTCTTGGTTGTCATTTCCGCCCGGCCCTCACGAGCCTGCTTGGCGAGCAGTTCCTCGGCGACATCGCGGAATGTGTTGCCCCCGGCGGCAGCAGCGATCTTGCCAAGCCGACGCTGCAAGCTCGGATCGGTGCCGTTGGCGATCAGTTTGCGGTTCGCATCGCGAGCCTCGCGCGCTTCCGCAAGGGTTACGGCCGGGTAAGCCCCCAACGCCAGTAGCTTCTGCTTTCCACCGAACCGATACGACAACCGCCAGAGCTTGCTGCCACTCGGGCGAACCAGCAGATGAAGTCCATTATAATCGGCGAGCTTGAAGTCGCGATCACGCGACTTCAACTGACGAATGCGGAGGTCGTTGAGCATGTGTTGGTACCGGCTTGCGATACCAACACCGATACCAACAGATTTTCCGCTTGCCAACGATCGACCACGATCGTGCACAACATTGAGCGGACTCAAGTCATTGAAACTTTTGAGAGATTGATCAGTCGCGAACTGCAGCGAACAAACGCGAACATGCAGGTGGTGCCCGTGGAGGGAATCGAACCCCCATGCCTTGCGGCGCGCGATTTTAAGTCGCGTGCGTCTACCAGTTCCGCCACACGGGCATGGCCCTTTCTATATCGCCGGCAAGTGGTTACGTCCATCCAAGCGCGCCGTATTGCGCCTTGTTTCCGCCTTTCAGGCTCGGCAAATTCTGCCGAACTGATTGGCACGTACCAAAGCATTGACAGGCAGAGAGATGGACCAGGCAATGGCCCGAAGGATGACGTGGGTGGACCGGCTCCGCACCGACCGCGCGTCGGCGGCGGCGCTCGCCATCTTCCTGATCAGCACCGCGACCATCCTCGGCGCATGGTTTTTCGAGTTCGTCCTCAAGTATCCGCCCTGCGAACTGTGCCTTGAGGAACGCCTGCCCTACCATATCGTCATTCCGCTATCGCTGCTGCTGACGATCGCCGCCCTGGCCCAGGCGCCGCGGAAAATCCTCACCGTCGGCTTCGTCGCGGTGATTGTCGTGGTGCTGTGCGGCGCCGCGCTCGGGACCTATCACGCCGGCGTCGAGTGGCATTTCTGGGCTGGCCCGACGGCCTGTACCGGCTCGCTGAACAATCTCAATAGCGGCGGCTCGATCCTCAACCAGCTCCAGTCGATCAATGTCGTGCGCTGTGACGAGGCGGCGTGGCGCTTTCTCGGAATTTCGCTTGCCGGATACAACGTGCTCATCAGCCTGGCGATAGCGGCGGTGGCATTGTACGGCATGATGATGAGCCGCAACGCGCGCTAGCTGTCGGCCTTATTTGTTGTGCCGCGCATGCAACGATGACGTTGCTATGACGCCACGTGTGACGTCAATTGCCGACGCGCGCGTATCACCGATCCGTTGCACCGGCCAAACGCCGCATTGCTAATATCCGGATGGCGTGTGTACGCTGTTTTCAAGATTAGCCACGAATGGAGAGTTTCATGAGCATTTTTGGAACCATCATGTCGGCGATCTTCAAGCATGCCAACGCCGCTCCCTCGGCGCAGCCAGCGGCGCCCGCGGCGCCCGCGGCGCCGTCAGCGCCGGGCCAGTCGTCGGCCAGCGCCGCGCCGGCGGCGCCAGGCGCATCGGTCGATGTCGGAGCTATCCTGACGAAGCTGGCGGCGCAAAACAAAGAGAAGCTCGACTGGCAGCACTCGATCGTCGACCTGATGAAGCTCCTTAATCTCAACTCGAGCCTCGCTGCGCGTAAGGCGCTCGCGACCGAGTTGCACTACACCGGCAACGAGAACGACACCGCAACGATGAACGTCTGGCTGATCAAGCAGGTGATGCAGAAACTCGCCGAGAACGGCGGCAAGCTGCCGCCCGGATTGCAATAGACGGAATAGAACGAACCGGCATTGCGCTTGGCCAGCCGGCTAGCCGCCCGCATGCGCCTTGATCGAGGTCTTCAGCTTTTTCTGCGGACGGGCGCTCTGCATGCGCAACGATGATTCGAGCCCACGCAGTTGGGTCTCGGCCGCCTTTGCCGCCCGCAATTCGACCGAGCGGTATTTCGCGATCAGTTCACGGCCGAACGGGGTCAGGGCCGCGCCGCCGCCCTGCACGCCGCCGGGCTGCGTCGTCACCACGGGTTCGCGAAAGCAGCGGTTGAGATCGTCGACCAGAAGCCATGCGCGCCGGTAGGACATATCGAGCGCACGGCCGGCCTTGGAGATCGAACCGGTCTTGCCGATGGTTTCGAGCAATCTGATCTTGCCGGGGCCGAGCGCGCGGTCCGCGCCGAAATCGATCCGCACCGTCAGCCGGACGTCACCCATCACGCTTCCTTCGGGCGCTCGCCTTGTCGGGGCCCTCGCCGGGTTATACCCTGTCGTCTCTGTATTGACATGACTTTGGCTTAGGCGTTCCGGCATTCGCCGCAGGGAGAGCAAAAATGGGTTTATTTGACAGTCTGAAAGGCGCGCTGGAGTCGGAAGCGCTGCCGGCCATGCTCAACACGGTGCTAGCGCAGACGCAATATCACGATCTGCCGGGCCTTATCGCCGCGCTGGAAAAAGGCGGACTCGGACCGCAGGTCCAGTCGTGGCTCGGCAACGGCCAGAACATGCCGATCACCGCGGACCAATTGAAAGCCGTTCTCGGCAACGCGCAGGTTCAGGACTTTGCCCGCCACATGGGACTTCCTGTCGATCAGGTCCTGCAACTGATGGCGCAGTATCTTCCGGAGATTATCGACAAGGCGAGCCCGAACGGCGTGCTGCAAAAATAAGTTCGTAAAGTCGTGAGTGTTTGGGGGCTGTGCCGGATTGAACTGAACAGCAAACACAATTGATGAGGAGAGACATATGAAGACGATTGCACTCGTTGCCGCTTCGCTCCTGATAGCCACCGCCGCGATGGCGCAAGCGCCGGCGCCTGCACCGGCCGCTGCTGCGGCAACCGGGCCCGCCGATGCCGCAGGCGCCAGCTGCCAGGCGACGATCGGACCGAAGAACTTGCACGGCGCCGCACTCACCAGCACGACCAAGAAGTGCTGCACCGATGCCGCGACCGCCGCAAAACTGCATGGCGCGGCGCAGGCCAGCTTCGTCAAGAAGTGCATTTCCGACGTCAAAGGCTGAGCGCACCGCGCGCCAGGGAACGCCGGCGTCCTGTACGCCGGCGGTCTATTCTTTGCGACTTAAAGGGAGATGGTGCGCGGTAGAGGGATCGAACCTCTGACCCCTTCCATGTCAAGGAAGTGCTCTTCCGCTGAGCTAACCGCGCATTTTGGGCCGTCAGGAGCGAGGGTTTAGCGTTGCGCCGCCTGCGGGGTCAAGCCCGGCGGGCGGCGCTGCTTAATAGGCCTAATAGGTGGCCCGGCCGCCGGAGATGTCGAACACCGCGCCGGTCGAGAACGAACAATCCTCCGATGCCAGCCACGCGATCATCGCCGCCAGCTCCTCGACCAGCACGAAGCGGTTCATCGGGATCTTCGACAGCATGTAATCGATGTGTTGCTGCGTCATCTGGCCGAACATTTCGGTCTTGGCGGCGGCTGGCGTGATGGCGTTGACCAGAATGCCCTTGGCCGCAAGCTCCTTCGCCAGCGATTTTGTCAGGCCGATCAGCCCGGCCTTCGACGCCGAATAATGCGAGGCGTTCGGGTTGCCTTCCTTGCCGGCGATGGAGGCGATGTTGACGATCCGCCCGTAGCCCGCCTCGATCATGTACGGCACGATGACGTGAGAGGTCAGATACGGCGCGACCAGATTGACCTCGACCACGCGCCGCCAGACGTCCGGCTTGAGCTCCCAGGTCGGCGCGTTGCCGCCGGTGATGCCGGCATTGTTGACCAGGATATCTATCTTGCCGGCCTCGCCGATCAGCGCTTTGGCGGCGTTGCGGACACTTGCCTCGTCGGTCAGTTCGACAACAGCGGTATGAACTCGTCCACTCTTTGCAAGTTCGCTGGAAGCCTTAAGTTCGCTGGAAGCCTTAAGTTCGCTGGAAGCCTTGGCGAGCGCATCCGCGTCGATGTCCCACAAGGCAACGGCCGCGCCTGAAGCAAGCATCCGCTGCGCGGCGGCAAAGCCGATGCCGCGCGCGCCGCCGGTGACGACGGCGGTGCGCCCTTTGAGGTCGATCGTGTTCATGCGAGACACCTACACCCGCTCGTCCCCGCGAAATCGGGGACCCAGCAACACACCAGCCAACGCAACGATCCACCTGGATTCCCGCTTGCGCGGGAATGAGCGGAAACGGTCACTCAGAATTTAACCCGGTCGCCGCCTTTGAGGCCGAGCATCTGGCGCGCTTCGGACGGCGTCGCGATCTCGTGGCCAAGATCCTCGACGATACGGCGGATCTTCGTCACCTGCTCGGCGTTGCTCGAAGCGAGCTTGCCCGGGCCGATGTAGAGCGAGTCTTCGAGACCGACCCGGACGTTGCCGCCCATCATCGCCGCAGCGGTGCAGAAGTTCATTTGATGCCGGCCGCCGGCCAGCACCGACCACAAGTAATCCTTGCCGAACAGCTTGTCGGCGGTGCGCTTCATGAAGAACAGATTATCGAGGTCGGGGCCAATGCCGCCGAGAATCCCAAAGATGAGCTGCAGGAAGATCGGCGGCTTGAACATGCCGCGATCGACCAGATGCGCAAGGTTATAAAGGTGCCCGGTGTCGTAGCACTCATGCTCGAACTTTACGTTGTGGCCTTTGCCGAGCGTGTCGTAGACCTTCTCGATATCGCGAAACGTGTTGGGAAAGATGTAGGCGTCAGAATTCGTGAGGTAGCTTTCCTCCCAATCGTACTTCCAGGTCTTGTAGCGCTTGGCCATCGGATAAAGCGCGAAGTTCATCGAGCCCATATTCATCGAGCACATTTCCGGCGACAGCGTATTTGCCGCCGAGATGCGCTGATCGACGGTCATGGTGACGGCGCCGCCGGTGGTGATGTTCACAACCGCATCGGTCGCCTGCTTGATGCGCGGCAGGAACTGCATGAACACCGACGCCTCGGACGACGGCCGGCCGTCTTTAGGGTCGCGGGCGTGCAGATGCAAGATCGCGGCGCCGGCCTTGGCGGCATCGATCGCCTGTGTCGCGATCTGATCCGGCGTGATCGGCAACGCGTCCGACATGGTCGGCGTGTGGATCGAGCCGGTGATCGCGCAACTGATGATGATTTTCGCCATTGGTCCGTTTCTCCCTACTCGGCTTGTACCGGCCTGCCGGCCGCTTTCATTCCCTTGTAGGGACAGGTTGGTCAAGAACAACCTTCCGTTCAAGCGGGAAAACCTGCCAGCCGAAACGCGCGACAATCAGCCCCCAGATGCCCTTGGGCGCCCACAGCATGACCAGGATCGCCACCGCGCCGAGCATCAGCAGGTAAATGGTGCCGAGATCGGCGAGCGTCTGGCGTAGCAGGAAGAACACGATGGTGCCGACGATCGGCCCCTCGATGCGGCCGATGCCGCCGATCACCGTTATGAAGATCACAAACGCCGTCCAGTCGTTCACGCTGAACGCGGCATCGGGCGAAACGCGCAACTTTTGCAGGAAGATCAGCGCGCCGACCATCGCGGTGCCGAATGCGGTGACGACATAGACCAGGAACTTGATGCGGCGGACGTCGATGCCATTGCAGGAGGCGGCAAGCTCGCTGTCGCGAATCGCTTTCAGCGCCAGGCCGTAGCGTGAGCGCAGCAGCAGCACGATCAGTGCGAGGATCGCGACGACCAGCGCCAACGCGATCCAGTAGATCAGGAAATCCCGCATCTGCCGCGACGGCGCGAGGCCGATGATGACGGCCGCCGGCAGGCTGGTGCCGGAACCGCCGCCGAGCAGCGACACCTGCGAGGCGAGCAAGCGGAAAACCTCGGCGACAATCCAGGTGCCGATCGCGAAGTAATGGCCGCGCAGCCGGAACACCAGCACCGCAACCGGGATCGCAACGACGGCGCTGACCGCGCCGGCGAGCGGGATGGCGACAAGCGGCGACACGCCGGCGAGGATCGCCAGCGCGAACAGCAGGTAGGCGCCGAGGCCGACATAGGCCTGCTGGCCGACAGAAACGAGACCGGCATAACCGGCGAGCAGATTCCACAGGCTCGCCAGCGCGACATAGGCGTAGATTTCCGACAGCAGCAGCAGATCGTCACGTCCGCCCCAGAACGGCGCGGCGGCAAGGGCGATCAAGGCCACCGCGCCGATGGCGATGCCGATTGTGCCGGCCCGGCTGCCGAAGACGACGCGCACGTTCATGTCCGGACCTTCGGAAACAGACCTTCGGGCCGTGCCGCCAGCACCACGAGGAAGGCGATGTGCCCGGCGAGCAGTTGCCAGCCGGGATCGAGGTGCGCACCGACGGCTTGCGCGACGCCGAGGATCAGTCCACCGGCGAGCGTGCCCCACAGACTGCCGAGGCCGCCGATGATCACCGCCTCGAAGCCGAAGATCAGCCGCGACGGCCCTTGCGACGGATCGAAGTTCGCGCGCACCGCCAGGAACACACCGGCGATCGCGACGACGGCGAGCGACAGCGCCATCGCCAGCGCAAACACATGGCGGTTGTCGAGACCCATGAGTTGCGCGACCGACGGATTGTCCGCGGTGGCGCGAAAGGCGCGGCCCAGCGCCGTGCGATAGAAGATGAATTGCAGAGCGGCGATCACCGCGACGGCGACGACAAATTGCAGCAGCGGCAATACACCGACATAGACGCCGGTGAAGATTTGCATGGTCGCGACTTCGATGCCGCCGGCCTGTAATTTCTGGCTGTCGGCGGTGAAGACTTCGAGCAATCCATTCTGGATGATCACCGACAAGCCGAATGTCACCAGCAGCGGCGGCAGCAGATCGTCGCCGAGCGTGCGGTTGAGCACGAAGCGTTGCAGGCCGTAACCGATCAGCGCCATCAGCGGCACGACGATCAGCAGCGACGTCAGCGGCCCGACGCCGAGCGTCTGCGTCGTGACCAGCGCCAGATAGGCGGCCAGCACGATAAGGTCGCCGTGGGCGATGTTGACCAGCCGCATCACGCCAAAGATCAACGACAGCCCGGCGGCGAACATGGCGTAGAGGCCGCCGACCAGAATGCCTTGCAGGATGACGTTGAGCCAATCCACCGGTCACACCCCGAAATAGGCCGCGGCGATCTGCTCGCGGGAAAGCTCCCGTGCCGCGCCCGCGAGCGCGACGCGGCCTTCCTGCAGGCAATAGACCCGGCTCGCCGTCTTGAGCGCCTGCACGATGTCCTGTTCGACCAGCATGACGGCGACGCCTTCGCCGAGGATCGCCGGCAGCCGCGCGTAGATGTCGCGCACCACGATCGGCGCCAGGCCAAGGCTGATTTCGTCGCACAGCAGGAGCCTGGGGTTCGACATCAGCGCGCGGCCGATGGCGACCATCTGCTGCTGGCCGCCGGACAGCGCCGTGCTCGGCATCGCCCGCCGCTCGCCGAGCACCGGGAATAATTCGTAGATGCGCGGCAGATGCCACGGTCCCGGCCGCTTCAACTGGCCGCCGATCAGCAGGTTTTCCTCGACCGTCAGCGACGCGAACAGTCCCCTGCCCTCGGGCACCAGCGCGACGCCGCGCGCGGCGACCGCGTAGGCCGGCATGCCGCCGATCGGCGCACCGTCGAAGGCGATCGCATCGGGCCGCGCGTGCAGCAGCCCGGCGATGCTTTTGAGCAGTGCACTCTTGCCCGCACCGTTGGCGCCGATCACCGCAACCCCTTCGCCGGCGGCGACCTGCATCGAGACGCCGAACAGCGCCTGGATGTCGCCGTAGAACGCATCGAGGTTGCTGATGGTCAGCAAAGCCGACGCTTTTTCAGAAAGACTCGGCATCGGCCTCGATCCCCATGTAGATTTCCGCCACTTGCGGACTGCGGATCACCGTTTGCGGATCGCCGCCGGCGATGAAGGCGCCGTTGTAGAGCACCAGAAGCCGGTCGATGCTGGCGAGCAGCGCATGCACGACATGCTCGATCCAGATGATCGAAACGCCGCGCCGCTTCACCGCGCGGATGAGATCGATCAGCGCGTGACATTCGTGCTCGGTGAGGCCGCCCGCGACCTCGTCGAGCAGCAGCACCTTCGGATCGGTCGCCAGCGCCCGCGCCAGTTCAAGGCGTTTGCGGTCGAGCAGCGGCAGGCTGCCGGATGGCCAGTTGGCTTTGTCGGCCAGGCCGCATTGCTCGAGAATCTCCATGCAGCGGCCGTAGGCATCGCGTTCGCGGTCGCCCGCGCCGAACGCCGCGGCGACGACCAGGTTCTCGAACACGCTCATGCCGCCGAACGGCAACGGGATTTGAAACGAACGGCCAATGCCGAGCGCGCAACGCTGCGCCGGCGGCATGCTGGTGATGTCATTGCCGGCAAAGAGCACGCGGCCGGCATCCGGCGCGAGAATGCCGTTGATCAGGCCGAACAGCGTGGTCTTGCCGGCGCCGTTCGGCCCGATGATGCCGAGCGCCTCGCCTTCGGCGAGCGACAGATCGATTTGCTCGGCAATGACGATGGCGCCGAACCGCTTCGATATCCTGTCCAACGCCAGTATCGGCACGCTCATCGGGAGCTTTTTCTGCGCGCCGGTGACGGCCTTTAATCGGCGGCTTCTGCCACGCCAATGTCGAGCTTCTTCACGATGGCGTCAACGATCCGGCGGGGATGCGGCGCAACCGACACCACGATCGGGCGTTCGTCGGGCGTCGGCTCTTCAAGCGCCGCGAACTGGCTGTCGAGCAACGAGGCCGGCATGAAATGATCGTCACGCGCCGCGATGCGCCGACCGACCAGTTCCTTGTCGCCCTTAAGAAAGACGATCCGCACATCGCGACGGGTGCCGACCAGGATGTCGCGATAGGCGCGCTTGAGCGCTGAACAGGCGATGATGCCGTGGCCGCCGGCCTGCAAAGTATCGTCGATCCAGGAGGCTATGGCGCGCAGCCACGGCAGGCGATCCGCATCGGTCAGCGGCTCGCCGTGATGCATCTTCTCGACATTGGACTTCGGATGAAACCAGTCGCCGTCCTCGTAGACCCAGCCGAGGCGGTGCGCGAGCATCGAAGCGATCGTGCTCTTGCCGCTGCCGGAAACGCCCATCACCACGAGCACGCAGGCCGGGTCAGCCATTCTGTCCCTCCGGCGCGGCGGCACGGTCGAGCAGCCAGACCAGATCGCCCTCGGCATGGGCGCGCGCCGCCGGCAGATCCTCGCCGGAAAATATCCGATGCAGAATCTCGCGCTTGCCCGCGCCATCGACGATGAACAGCATTTCGCGGGTCGAGGCCAGCGCCGGAAACGTCAGCGTGACCCGCGGCACCAGCGGCTCCATGCCGGCCTTGGCGACACCGACCACCCAACGGCTGTTCTCGTCGAGCGCGCGGGATTGCGGGAACAGCGATGCGGTGTGGCCGTCCGGACCGACGCCCATCAGCACCAGATCGAACAGCGGCCGCGCCGGATCGAGCTGCTCGGCGCCGTAAAACGCGCGCAGCGTGTCCTGATAGAGATTGGCCGCACCTTCCGGATAGTTGGTGTCGGTGGGAATCGCATGAATGTTGCTTGGCGGCGCACCGGCCTTGTCGAGAAACAGCCGCCGCGCCATGCCCATATTGCTGAGCGGATCGGTCTCGGGGACGAAACGGTCATCGCCCATGAACCAGTGCACGCGATCCCATGGCACTTCGTTGCGCCACGGCGCTTCGGCAAGTAGGCGATAAAGATCTTCCGGACTGGAACCGCCGGTGAGGCAGACCGCGGCGCGGCCCTTCGCTTGCTGCAGCCGGGCCACCAGCCGTTGGGCCGCCGTTTCCGCAATCGCCGCGGTGTCGGCAACGACGATGACCTCACGTTGTTTGTTGGCGGTCATGGTCCCTCACGCAATCGCACGCCAGCGGCGGCCGTCGGCGGAGAGCAGCCAGTCGGCTTCGGCGGGCCCGTCGCTGCCGGCGCGATAGGTGGCGAGACCCTTGCCGTTGGCCGCGTGCCATGCCTCCATGAACGGCTGCACGATACGCCAGCCCGCCTCGATGCCGTCGGCCCGGGGATAGAGAATGGCGTCGCCGATCATGCAGTCGTAGATCAGCGTCTCGTAACCGGTGGACGGCGCGACGTCGAAATAATCCTCGTACTTGAACGTCATGCCGACGCCGCCGATCGAAATCGACGGCCCGGGCACCTTGGCGTTGAATTCCAGCCCGATGCATTCCTGGGGCTGGATCCGCAGCACCAGGAAATTCTGCGCCAGGTTTTCGACCGGCGTGTCACGAAACATGGCGATCGGCGCCTGCTTGAACTTGATCGCGACCTCGGTGAGCTTGGTGCGCAGCGCCTTTCCGGTGCGCAGATAGAACGGCACGCCGGCCCAGCGCCAATTGTCGATCACCAGCTTGAGCGCGGCATAGGTTTCGGTGGTGCTGTCCGGCTTGACGTCTGCGGTGGCGCGATAGGCCTCGACCCGTTTATTGTCGATGCTGCCCTCGCCATATTGCGCACGCACGGAATTGCGCAAGGCTTCGTCCGGCGTTTGCAACTGGACGGAGTCGAGCAGTTCCGCCTTCTGCGCTCGCACCGAATCCGCGGCAAACCGCGACGGCGGCTCCATGGCGATCAGCGACAGCAACTGAAACAGGTGATTGGGCACCATGTCGCGCAACGCCCCGGTGGCATCGTAGTAGTTGCCGCGGCGGCCGACCGTCAGCGCCTCGGCCACGGTGATCTGCACGTGATCGATATGATCGCGATTCCAGATCGGCTCGAACAGACCGTTGGCGAACCGCAGCACCAGAATGTTCTGGACGGTTTCCTTGCCGAGATAATGATCGATGCGGAAAATCTGGTCTTCCTTGAGAAGGCTCAGGAGCTTCTGATTGAGCGTCCGCGCCGAGGCGAGGTCGGTACCGAACGGCTTCTCGATGATGATGCGCCGCCACGCGCCATTCTCTTCGCGCGCCAATCCGGACTGGCCGAGATATGTTCCGATCGGGACGAACGCGGCCGGCGGCGTCGCCAGGTAAAACAGCCGGTTGCCTTTGGTGTTGCGCTCGCCCTCGATGCGCGAAAGCTCGCGGCCGATCTTCTCGTAAGTCCGGGGATCGTCCGGCTCGCCTTGCACGTAGGCGACGCAATCCAGCAGCTTCTTGACGATCGCATCATCCACCTTGCGGGTGGCGAATTTCGGCAGGCTTTTGGCGAGATCGTCGCGAAATGCCTGGCTTGACGACTCACTCCGTGCAACGCCGATCAGCGCGAAAGCGTCGGCCAGCAGTCCGGCGGCGGCGAGATTGTAGAGCGCCGGAACGAGCAAACGATGCGTGAGATCGCCGGACGCGCCAAAAATCACCAGGCAACAGGGATCGGCCGGCCGGGCCTTCGCCGCTTTTATGGTCATGATGGCCCGGCTTTCGGCTCCAAGGCTTTCGGTTCTATGTGGGCGCCAAACCCTTTGCGCATCGCCGACAGAAGCTTCTCGGCAAAGGTATGGTTTTGCCGGGACCGGAAGCGGGTATAGAGCGCCGCGGACAGCACGTCGGCCGGCACCGCCTCCTCGATGGCCGCCATCAAGGTCCACCGGCCTTCGCCGGAATCCTCGACAACGCCCTCAAAGCCATCGAGCTTGTCGTCGGCGGCGAGCGCGCTCGCGGTCAAATCCAGCAGCCATGAACTGATCACGCTGCCGCGCCGCCAGACCTCGGCGATGTCCGTCAAGTTGAGATCGAACCGGCTATCCTCGGGCAAATCCTTTTTGTTGGCGTTCTTGAGAATATCGAAGCCCTCGGCATAGGCCTGCATCAGGCCGTACTCGATGCCGTTGTGGATCATCTTGACGAAATGGCCGGCGCCGTTCGGCCCGGCATGGATATAGCCGTGCTCGGCGCGCGGATCGCGACCTTCACGCTTCGGCGTGCGCGGCACTTCGCCGAGCCCCGGCGCCAGCGCCGAGAAAATCGGATCGAGCCGGTCGACAATCGCCTTGTCGCCGCCGATCATCATGCAATAGCCGCGCGCGAGACCCCAGACCCCGCCGCTGGTCCCGACATCGACATGATAGATATTGCGCTCTTTGAGCATTTTGGCGCGGCGGATGTCGTCGCGCCAAAATGTGTTGCCGCCATCGAGGACGACGTCGCCTGCGGACAGCAGCTTGCCGAGCTGCGCGATCGTGTCGTCGGTGATCTTGCCGGCCGGCAGCATGACCCACACCGCGCGCGGCGGGCGCAACTGCTGCACCAGCCTGTCCAGCCCTTCGGCGCCGGCGGCGCCATCGCGCTTCAGATCGGCAATCGCCTTCGGATCATGATCGTAAACGACGGCTTCATGGCCGTGTTGAATGAGACGACGGGTAATATTGCCGCCCATGCGGCCAAGACCAATAACGCCAATCTGCATGGCAAACTCCGTTCACGCTAATGCATGCCGTACGGCAGCCTCCAATTCGGCGAGGCCGGTTTTCAAATCACTTTTGATATGCGCACGCAGCGCCCGCCGGCCGCGCTCGGCCAGCACATCGAAATCGCCGCGCGCCTGCGCGGCTTTCACCACGCCGAAGCTTGCGCGATGGGCCGGGATCGGCAGGTCCGCCGCATCGTCCGATGTGATTTGCAGGAACACACCGCTGTCCGGGCCGCCCTTATAGGCCTGTCCGGTCGAGTGCAGGAAGCGAGGACCGAATTCGAGGCAAGTCGCAATGTGGCAGCGATCGCGCACCGCAAGCCGGAGTTTCTGCAATGGTTCGGCATTGGCGCCGTCGCGTTCGATGTAGGCGAGCGCGGCAAAGTAATCGCCGGATTTGATGCGTCCGAGATGGGCTTTGAGCCAGCTTTCAAGCGACGAACCCGCACCGGCCTCGCGCAACGATCGGGCGTTGGTCTCGTCGGTATAAAGATCGATGGACGGTCCCGAAAAGACCGGCGTTTCGGGCGGCAGCTTGCCGGCTGTCTCGAACGCCGCCGTCAATTCGCGGGTCTTGACCTTGCTGGCTTCGACGTCGGGCTGATCGAACGGATTGATGCCGATCACCGCGCCGGCGACGGCGGTCGCGACCTCGAACCGGAAAAACTCCTGGCCGATATGATCCGGAGATTTCTGGACGAGGCGCACGACCGGATGCCCGGCGGCCTCCAGCGCATGCAGTCCGGCGTCCCGGGCGGCATCGGTCTCACCGTCGAGCGTCAGACCGATAAAGAAACGGTCGGCGCCGTAATCGGCGGGCGGCGCCAGCGGCTCGCCGTCGATCGGGATCACGCCCTTGCCGTTCTTGCCGGTCGATTCCGCGACAAGCTGTTCGGCCCAGGCGCCGAAGCTTTCGAGGCCGCGCGAGGCAACAATCGTGACCTTGTCGCGCCCGTTCCGCGCCGCGAGACCAAGCGCGAGGCCGAGCATCACGCCGGGATTTGCCGCGGGCGGCACGTCGGGCCCGCAGGAATGCATCATCATCGCCGCAAGCTTTTCGAGCCGCGCGATATCGATGCCGGCGATGGCGGCCGGCACCAGGCCGAACGGCGACAGCACAGAGTAGCGGCCGCCGATACTGGGCACGCCAAAGAACGTCTTGCGGAAGCTTTGCTCTTTCGCAGTCTTTTCCAGCGACGAGCCCGGATCGGTGATGGCGATGAAATGTCTTCCGGCTTTGTCCGCTCCGACAGTGTCACTGACACGCTGATAGAAATAATCCTTGAAGGCATTGGGTTCGGTCGTCGAACCCGACTTGCTCGATACAATGAACAGCGTGCTGGCCAGATCGATGGTGGATTCGAGTGACTTGACCTGGGCCGGCACCGTCGAATTGAGAATCTGCAAGCGCGGGAAATCGGCTTTGCGGCCGTAAACCGATGCCAGGACTTCCGGACCAAGGCTGGAGCCGCCCATGCCGAGCAGCACCGCGTCGCGAAATCCGTCCCGCCGAATCTCGTCGGCAAAAGTTTGATAGTCTTTGATCTGATCGGCGTCCGGCGTCTCCAGCCAGCCGAGCCAACGATCTTCGTCGGCGCCGGTCCACAACGACTTGTCGCATCGCCAAAGCTTGCGGATGTTGCCGTGCGAGCGCCACTCGTCAGCGGCGGCATCTACAGCCTTCGCCAGCGGATCGCCAAGCGCGAGAGACTGCGTGTCGAGCTGATCGTCGAGAATTTTGCCGCGCTTCTGCGCGACGACGCCGAACAGCTTGTCGGCGGCGTCGGCGAACAGCTTGACGCCCTCCTCGACAAGCTTGTCGGTCACCGCATCGAGCGATATGCCGGCGCGTCCCAGATCGCCGAGCACGCGCTGTGCGTCGGCAACATTCTGCTCGAGCGTATCGCGAAGCGTGCCATGGTCGCGAAATGCGTCCATGGTCGCGGATGGCATGGTGTTGACGGTGTCGGCGCCGATCAGTTCGTCGACATAGAGAACGTCGCTGTACGCCTTGTTCTTGGTGCCGGTCGAGGCCCACAACAGCCGCTGCGTCCGCGCCCCCCTCGATGCGAGCGATTTCCAGCGCTCGCCGGCGAACAGGCGCTTGTAACGCTGATAGGCAAGCTTGGCGTTGGCAACTGCGACTTTGCCCTTGAGCGCAGTCAGCCGCGCCTTCTCGTCGGGATCGTTGGCCTTGGCGATTTTTTCGTCGAGCAGCTTGTCCACCGCGGTGTCGATGCGGCTGACAAAGAAGCTCGCCACGCTCGCGATCGTCGATACGTCGCCGTTCTTCGCCGCCAGCACTTCAAGTCCGGACAAGTAAGCCTCGACAACCTGCTCGTAGACCGCTTGCGCGAACAAGAGCGTGATATTGACGTTGATGCCGCCGGCAATCAGGTCGCGGATCGCGGGCAAGCCTTCCTGCGTCGCCGGCACCTTGATCATCAGGTTCTTGCGATCGATCTCGTGCCAGAGCCGCTTCGCCTCTTCGATGGTGGCTTCGGTGTCCTTCGCCAGATAAGGCGACACTTCGATGCTGACGTAACCGTCGGCGCCATGCGTCGCGTCGTAAACCGGGCGCAACACGTCCGTCGCGTGTTTGATGTCCTCGATCGCCAGTTGCTCGAAAATCTCGCCGACGCCGCGATCCTGGGCTTTCAACATCCGCTCGATGGCGTCGTCGTATTCATCGGACCGGCCGATCGCCTGCTCGAAGATCGAAGGGTTCGAGGTGACCCCGCGCAAGCCGTCATCGTCGACGAGCTTCTTCAGCCCATCCTTGGCAATGAAGCCGCGGGACAGGAAATCGAGCCAAACGGCCTGACCGTGATCCGGAAGCGATTTCAAGCAATTCATTGTCGAATACCTTGCAACCGGCGACTCGCCAGGCTGCGACAAGCTTACCCGCTAAAAAGGCCGGTTTCTGTGACCATTAGCGCGGCTGTGCGAAATGCCCGGGGGTAAAACGGCGAAAAGGCCAAGCCGTTCCCGCAACAGAGGTATCAGGCTGGCTTGGTGCGCGCTTTGGCCGCCTGGATTGCCTGCCAGACCTTGTGAGGCGTGACCGGCATCGTCATCTCGGTCACCCCAAACTCGCTTAATGCGTCAAGGATTGCACTCATCATGACCGCGGGCGCGGCCGTGGTGCCCCCCTCGCCGCCAGCCTTGATGCCGAGCGGATTGGTCGGCGACAGCACTTCGGCGATTTCGGTCCGGAATTCCGGAAAATAGTCCGCCCGCGGCATGCCGTAATCCATGAACGAGCCGGTCAGCGGCTGGCCGGAATCCGGCTCGTTATAGAACTGCTCCCACATGGCCTGGCCGACGCCCTGGGCGATCGCGCCGTGCGTCTGGCCATCGACAATCAGCGGGTTGATGCAACGGCCGACATCGTCGATGCAGGCATAGCGGGTGATGTCGATTGCGCCAGTGTTGGGATCGATTTCAACCTCACAGATCGCCGTGCCATTCGGAAACACCGGATCGTGCATTTCGTTGTCGGTGACGATCGCCACGCCATCCTTCAGGGCTCCGGGCAGCTCATGCTTTGCGGCTTCGCTGGCGAGCTCGAGGAAATCGAAGTTGAGGTTGGTGTCGCGCGCGCTGAAGCGGCCGTCTTCAAATACCACGGTCTCGGGCGTCACCCCCATGACGATCGCAGCGATCTGCTTGCTTTTGGCTATGAGATCCGCGGCGGCCTTGGAGAACACCGTCGCGGCGTGACGCATCGAGCGGCCGGAATGCGAACCGCCGCCGACCTTCACCACGGCGGTATCGCCGTAAATGATTTTGACCGTTTCGTCGGGGACATGGAGCAGATCGGCAACCACCTGGGCGAAGCTGGTCTCGTGACCCTGCCCGTTCGACTGCGTGCCGATCACGGCATCGACAATGCCATCCGGCCGCACCTTGATCTGGGCCTGTTCCTTCGGCGCACCGATGGAAGACTCGACATAGTTGGCAAGCCCGAGCCCCAGCAGTTTGCCGCGGCGCCTGGCTTCGCGCCGCCGTGCCGGGAAACCTTTCCAGTCGGCGATCTCCATCGCCCAGTCCATATTTTCTTCGTAGTGGCCGCTGTCGTAGAGCATGCCAACGGAGTTGCGGTACGGAAACGACTTCGGCGAGACGAGGTTCTTGCGGCGGATCGCTATACGATCGACGCCGAGTTGCCTTGCCGCCTCGTCAATCAGTTGCTCGACGGCGAACGTCACTTCGGGACGGCCCGAGCTGCGATAGGCATTGGTCGGCATGGTGTTGGTGAAAACACCGATCGAACGCAGCGAGGTTGCCGGAATGCGGTATGATCCGGGAATAAGGCCCGAACCCTTGCTCAGCGGCGACAGCGATACACACCGGCAACCGACATTGCTGATGTTGGTGGCGCGCATGCCGATGAAGCGATGCTTTTCGTCGAGGGCCAGTTCAACCGACGTCACCAGGTCGCGGCCCTGATAATCGCTGAGGAAAGCCTCCGATCGCGTCGCAGTGAATTTCACCGGCCGCCCCAGTCGCTTCGCGGCCCACAGCACCAGACCGAATTCGACATAGGTGCGATTGCGGGTGCCGAAATTGCCGCCGACATCGGCGGAGATCACACGCAATCTCTCCGGCGGCACACCGACAACCTTGATCAGTTCGTTCTGCTGCCGGACCGCCCCGCCAGAACCGGCGTAAAGGATGTAGCTGTCGGTGTCCGGATAGTATTGTGCGACCGCAGACCGCGGCTCCATCGGCACGCCGGTGACGCGGCCGATGACGAATTTCTTCTTGATGACGTGCGCCGCATTGGCAAACGCGCGATCCGTCGCCGCCTTGTCGCCGAAAAAAGTCTCGACGAGCATGTTGTCGGACACTTCGTCCCATATCGTCGGCGCGCCCGGTTGCAGAGCGTCTTCCGAATGCAGCACGAACGGCAGCACGTCGTACTGCACATCGACGGCTTCGGCGGCATCCATCGCCTGGATTTTGGTCTCGGCGACCACCATGACGACGGCTTCTCCGACATGGCGGACTTTGTCCGCCGGCAGCAGCATATGAGGGCCGGAAAAAACCTTCCCGCCGCCGGGCGCGGTCAGCTTCTGGTCATATTTGGTCTTTGGCACCGGATCGTGCGGAATCGGGCCGATGTTGTCGGCAAGGCAATCGGCGCCGGTGAGCACCCCGACCACGCCCGGCATCGCTTTCGCGCGCTCTGTATCGATGGAAACAATACGGGCATGCGGATGCGGTGAGCGCACCACCACCGCATAGGATTGACCATCCAGGTTGAAGTCGTCGGTGAAGCGGCCTTTGCCCGTGATCAGCCGCCCGTCTTCCTTGCGCGGTATGGGCTTGCCGATGAATCGGTAGCCAGATTCGGGTCTTGTTTTATCGTCCATCGAGCCTCCGCGACGGGGGTTACTTACACCTGCGGAATTATCGGCAACAAGAGGTAAGGCTGCTTGCCGGGGGCGAAATGCAGCGTGTTACGCCTTGCAAACACGGCATCGGGCCGGTCGTCATGATCGATATGCAAAAACGGGCCGACGCCTTTCATTGGATAGGGCGCGTCCGGCAGGGCGAGATCGGTGCCGTCGACCTCGTAATCGCGGCCGCGGACATTGAGCGCAAGCTGGTAACCGGGTGGCACGACGATCGAGGTCGGCCAGATTTCGACATCCAGTTCGACCGGCTCGCCCGGCTGCAGCGGCCACTCTTCATCGTGGGTGTGCCACGGGCGGTAGGGTACCGACTTTGCCGGATCGAGCTTGCGCTGCGAGGCGCGCAGCCAGCCGAGCCCGACCGGAACGCGCGCGTCGTTCGAACCGATGAAGGTGACCTCCTTGCCGTGCGGGTCATACAGCCGGAGCGCCAGGAACAGGTCGGCGTCCGTTGTTTCCGACGACAGCCAAAGCTTGGCGGCAACCGGGCCGGTGATTTCAAAACTTTCGTTGCGCACCGGCGTGAGAAACGTGAGGCCGCTGCCGGTCGCGTCATAACCCAGCGTTGTGTCCGTACCGGATGCGTCCGGCGTCAGCGCCATCGCTTCCGGCTGCAAATAATATTTCGTCCACCGGGTACGCTTGAGCGGCCATTCGTTCTCGGCGCGCAGCACAAAGGTCTCGTGCGGGTGCCTGACGTTCAACGACACCGGCGGCTGCTTGTCCCAGCCGGTGGTCTCGCCTTTGAGGAAATGGCCGAAGAAACGCCGTTGCAGCGCATCGCCGTAATTGCTGTAGAAATGCGTGAAGTGCGTGTCGCCATGCACCTCAAGCCATTTCTGCTTCGAGCCGGCGCGCAGATAGCCTTCGAAATTGCCGCGGGTGTGCAGCCCCATGCCGCCCCAATTGCCTGCCGAGAGCAGCGGCGCCTCGATCGCGGCAAAATCGGCCACGCGCGATGCATGATAATCGTCGAGCAACTTCCGCCGCTTGGCTTCGCCGGGCGAGTCATGCTGCAACTTTTTCAGCTCGGACTCGGGCAAGGTGTCCGGACCGGCCACCCACTCGCCGGTGACGACGCTCTTCGCGCCGCGGCTGCCGACGCCGTGCTGGACGTTGGCGACCTGGCGCGGATACCAGCTGGCGTAGAAATCGCTGAGGATGCCGCCGTGGCGGCAGAGCTCGCGGTAATAGTCCGACGAACCTTCCCAGATGCACAGCGCGGCGAGATGCGGCGGCTTGAGCGCACCGACGGTCCACTGGTTCATCGCGTAGTAGGAGATGCCGTTGATGCCGACCTTGCCGTTGCTCCACGGCTGGGTGCCGGCCCATTCGATGCAGTGGTAGAGATCCAGCGTTTCGCGCGGCGACCAGACGTCGATCACGCCCGGCGAACGCCCGGCGCCGCGCGAGTCGACGCGCACGCACACGTAACCATCGGGCACCCATTTCTCCGGATCGACCAGTTCCCAATTCTGGTACTTGTTGCTGGAGCCTTCGAGCACCTCCGGCGCCGCTTCGGTCAAGCGCGCCCAATTGCCCTTGTACCCTTCCTGAAACGCCAGCCCCTTGGCGTAGGGGCCGTAACTGAGAATTACGGGAAACTTGCCGTCCCCGGCGGGGCGAAAAATATCGGCGCGCAATACCACACCGTCGTCCATCTCGACCGGCGCGTCCCAGTCGATTTGCATCCCGTCACGGATTTCCGATTTCATGGCGTTCATCCCTTGTTACGCAGATTTTTGCCTTCACATTATTCTTGCCACGAATTGTGTTAGGCTCGTCCTCGAAAAGGAATAGAGGATTATACATGAGCGAGAGCGCGCTTGAGTTCGTCGAGGTGTGGGTCGAGGAAAAAATCGAGGAAATGGACGCCGCCCCAGCCGACATTGATGCGCAAGCCAAAACGCTGGCTGCCGAATGTATCAAGGCCGCGCAGGAGGACGGGGTAACTGAGGCCGACATCAAGGACGCTTTTGACGATCTGGCCGCTTTTATCGCCGGCGAAATCGAGGAGGCCTTTGAAAACCAGCCCGACGAAGGCATGAACCTTGTTGACGAGGATGATGTACGCGTCATCAACGAAAAGGAAGACGAAGAAGACGACGGCAAGGCGTAACGCGCCCGCTACGCGACTTTTCTGGCGGTCAATTCCTGCTGGCAGCGCCGCACGCGGCGCTCGTCGACCTCGATGCCGAGACCGGGACGATCGAGCACGGCCAGATGGCCACCCTCGACGCGGAGCGGCTCGGTCACGATGTCCTCGGCCAGGCCGGGGCTGGTGATCGTCAGGCCCCAGGCCAGCGACGGCACGGCCGCCGCGATATGCATCGCCGCGGCCGAAGCGACACTGGTTTCCCCGGTCTTGCAGGAAATGTTGAGCTTCATGCCAAGCCGGTCGCACAGCGTGCCGGCGGCGAGCACCGCCTGCACGCCGCCGAGCTTGATGGCCTTCAGGCTCACGCCGCGCGCCGCCTTGCGCGCGTGATGGCGTTCGATGTCGTCCAGCGAATGAATGCCCTCATCGGCGCCGATAACGATGGAGCTTGCGGCGGCCACCTGCGCCATTCCAGCGAGATCGTGCGCCGACACCGGCTGCTCGAAAAACGCCAGCCCGCAATCGCCGACGGCGCGGACATAGCGAACGCCCTGTTCGGCGTTCCAGCCCTGGTTGGCGTCCGCCGAGATCAGGCAATCCTTGTCGAGCACGGCGCAAACGTCCCTGGTGCGGGCCGCATCGGCTTCCGGCGTGCCGACGCCGACCTTGACCTTGTAAATGGCAAAACCGGCTTTGCGGCGATCCTGCGCATCGCGCAAATCAAAAGCCGGATCGTCGGATCCAATGATGGTCAGCAACGGGATGCGCTCGCGGCGCTTGCCGCCGAGCATCGCGTGCAACGGTTGTCCGGTGGCGCGGCCGACAAGATCGTGAAGCGCGATCTCGATGGCGGCTTTGGCGCCGGTATTGCCGTACATCTGGGCGTCCATCGCCGCCGACGCACCGGCGAAATCGTCGGCCGGGCGCCGTAGCAATCCCGGCGTCATGTGAGCGACCGCGGTCATCATGCTGACGACGGTTTCGCCGGTCATGGTCGGCGCCGCGGCCGCCTCGCCCCAGCCAACGACGCCGCTGTCGGATTCAATGCGCACCAGAATATTGTCGGCGCGCGTCACCGTTTCGGCGGCCATCTTCACCGCCTTCTTCATCGGCAGGCTGATGGCAATCGGCTCTATGGATTTGATGCGCACGATGATCCCCGGTCGCGACGAACGATAGTACCGGGGCGGGCCACGCCGCCACAAGCGGGCTCGGTGACGAACGGCCGGGCGTTACTCGGCGGCGATGCGATAGGCCTCGCCTGCGTCCTGCGCGCCCGATGCGGCACTGAACGGTTTCGTGGTCGAGCAAATATAGTAGGAGCTGAACATGCTTTCGCTCATCTCGACCTTGTCGGCGATTTCAGCGAGCACTTCCCACGGGTGAATAAGCGGATTGCCGAGCATCGTGCGCTTCATCAGCCAGATGCTGAACGGCAGGATGATCCGGCCGCCCAGCCCCGGAGGCACCTTGGCGTCCATGATGACGAGACGGCCGCCGGGACGGAGCTGGTTCCAGACATGCCGAAGCACGGTACGGTGGTGCGGCATGACGTTGAAGGACAAGCTGAACAATACCGCATCGAGCGGTTCCGGCGCCAAATAAGTCGCGGCGTCGCCTTCGGTCAGTTCGACGTTTTGCCAGCGATGATCGTCGCAGAGCTGTCTCGCCTTGCCGAGCATGCCGGGCGAAATGTCGACGCCGTAGATGCGGCCCTCGGGGCCGACGGCTTCGCGCAGATGCGGAAAATTCCGGCCGGTGCCGCAGCCGATATCGAGCACCGCATCGCCGCGGCTCAGACCGAGCTGGCGCGCGGCGTCTTTGCGGAGATTCCGAGGTACGAAAAACAGCTGATCGAAGAACGGTATGAGATGAGCAATACGATTATACCTATTGCTGACCGTGCTGCGGTCGCAATCCACCCACTGATACGTCACTATTGTCGCCCCCGACCCCGAACTGCCCCACGCGATATTTACGCGAATATTATAGTATTGATCGCGCCCAGTTCACATGAGCAGATGTCATAACGCCGCATGATAATTCCATCAACGGAAGTAAGGCGCATGGCACGCAAGACGGATGGCACGTAAGACGGATGGCACGCTGCATGAATGGCTGTTTATTTTTGAGTTGGGGTGCATTGCGCTGATGTCGCCTCATCGTGCAAATATCCGGGAACAATCGCAGGCCGTTCGGTAGTGCCCGTGCAAATGTTTGAACCCGGATATTTGAACCGAAGCGCCACTGGCGACTATTAAGTAGGCAGTGGAGCCTGGATTTGACATTCGCTTCACGAAACAGCGGCAAGGCGGGCAGCATATGTCGAATCCGCTCCGCCAGATCGCACGCTGGCCATTAGCAATTCACTTTGGAGTTCTGGAAATGCGGGCAGTACTGCTTACCCTGGCGACATTGGCGTCGCTCATCGTCACCGGCCACGGCCTGTCTGCCGATCCATCGCCGGTGGGATTGTGGCAGGCGGTCGACGATGACACCAAGCAACCGACCGGCTGGTTCCTGATCCGGGAGCAGAACGGCGTTTACGCCGGCATCATCGCCAAGATGTTTCTCAAACCCGGCGAAGATCCCAATGCGGTCTGCGACCAGTGCAAGGACGATCGCAAAGACCATCCCTGGCTCGGTCTCGAACTTATTCGCGGCATGCAGCAGGAAAAACCCGACAAATATGCCGGCGGAACGATCCTCGATCCGCGGGATGGCAAGGTTTACAAGGCAACCATGACGGTTTCGCCCGACGGGCAGATGCTCACGGTCCGTGGCTATCTGGGAGTCGAGTTGCTGGGGCGCAATCAGTATTGGCAGCGGCTACCGGATTCGGCGATGACTCAGCTCGACCCGTCGGTCAATCCAAACCCGGCGCCTCCTCAAGGAGCCGCCCCGGCGCGCAAGCCTGCAGCGCCGAACACCATGATGGCCCCCAACACGATGGCGCCAAAGAAGCCCTAGGGCTTCGGAAGATTCGCCGCTTCAGTTTCCCGCGGCTTGCCCATCAGGATCGGCTGGAACAGCGCCGCGGCGGCCATCGTGGTGATCAGCGAAATCGCCAGCAGCTTGCCCATGCTGGACGTGCCCGGGTGGCTGGAGAACCATAGGCTGCCGAACGCCGTCGCGGTGGTGAGCGCGCTGAATGTCACCGCGCGCGTCAGCACCGATTGCAACAGGTTGGTCTGCCCTTCACGCCAGGCCATGATATAATAAATCTTGAACGCCACGCCGACGCCGAGCAACAGCGGCAGCGCGATGATGTTGGCGAAGTTCAGCGGCAATCCGATCAGGACGCAGACTTCCATCGTCACGACGCCGGCCACCAGCAAGGGAATGAGCGTCAGCAGGACGTCGCTGAGGCGGCGGAGCGTGATCCAAAGAATGATGGTGATCGAGATCAGCGCGCAGGCGCCGGCTATGATGAAGGCGGTGACGACGGTACGGCGCGCCTCGAGGATTGAAATCGGTCCCTCGGTCGCATTGGGCGCCACGGCCTGAACGGCGTGCGCGAACCTGCGCAGCACATCGTTGTTGTTGGAATCCCCCTTGGGCGCAATGTCGACGCGGGCTTGGCCGTCCGGCGTCACCCAATCGCGCGCAAGATCCTTCGGCAGATTGTCGCGCGTGATCTTTTGCGCCTTGAGCAGATTGCGCAGGTCATCGAGGATCGTCTTCAGCGGCTGGACGAAGACGCCGTCGGCACGCTGCCGCGTCGCCGGATCGGCCTTGGCCAGCGCCGCCATCGCCGCAGCAAGGCGTTTTGCGGCCACCGCTCCGGCGCCGGTGCCATTGCCGGCGAGCCTGTTGAGCGCATCGACGGTCGAATTGATCATGCTGACGGTCTGCTCGTCCGAGGTCGGCGACGCCGGGGTCTTCGGATTGAGCGCGCCATCAAGCGTCTTGGCGGCATTCTGGATCAGCGCGAGCTTTTCGTCCTGATGGTCCGGAATGAACGTCGAGAGAGTCGAAACGCGCGCGACTTCGGGCAATGCCCGCAGCTTCACGGCCAGCTGGTCGGCCTTGTCCAGTGACGCCTCCAATGCCGCGATGTCGTTGGCGCCGCTTTCCGGATCGCTCTTGAGCTCCAGATAGGTCGACACCGACTCGACCTTGGGGCTGCGCAGATTCATCGGATTGAAGTCGAATTGCAGCCAATACAACAGCGGCAGCCCGCCGATGACCACGAACAGCGTGGTGAGCAGGATCAGCATCCGGTGCCGTTCGAGGAACCGGTCGACCGGCGCCATGTACGAGTAACCGAGCTGGGCCGGCTCGCTCGGCGGTTTGACGATGCTCAGCAACGCCGGCAGCAGCGTGACGCTGGTGAAGAATGCGATCAGCATGCCGACGCCGGCGATCAGGCCGAGTTCGGACACGCCCTTGTAGTCGGTCGGCATGAACGACAGGAAGCCGGCGGCGGTCGCAAGCCCGGCGAGCGTCAGCGGCGCACCGGCGCGCCGGCCGGTCTCCAGCAACGCTTCGTGCAGGTTGTCCTTGTTAAAGCGCTCGGACCGGTAGCGGACACTGAACTGAATACCGAAATCGACGCCGAGGCCGACGAACAGCACCGCGAAATAGACCGATATCAGATTGAGCGTGCCGACCATCAGCATGCCGGTGGCGGCCGTGACCGCCAGTCCGACGACAAGGCTGACAAAGACGGCGAAAATGATCCGCCACCAGCGCAATGCCATCCACAAGATGAGCAGCACGATGGCAATGGTCACGGTGGCGTTGATGCCGGCGTTTTCCTTGATGGTGCCGAATTCTTCGTCGGCCATCGGCACCGGTCCGGTCAGCCGCAGGCGCGCCTCATATTTGGAAGCGAAATTCGCATCAGCCGCCGCCTTGCGAATGGCATTGCTGGCCTTCATGCCCGGTTCAAGCTCGGAATAGTCGAGCACGCCCTGAATATTCAGGAAACGCGTCCGGTCGCTGGCGGTGGACGCCTTGCCCTGAACCATGTCGCGCCAGGAAAAGCTCGCCGGCTGGTTGGCATTGATCTTCTCGATGGCGTCGGCGCCGAGCGTCATCGGCCACGTCATGTTATCGAGCGTGATCTGGCCGCCTTGAACGCCGAGCAACCCGAATTGCAGCGCCTGCACCACGCCACGCAGACTAGGATCGGTGGCCAGTACTTGTACGAGACGCTGGGCTTTCGACAGGTTGGCCAATTGCGGCCCGAGTTCGTCGGTCGATTCGAAAAGGAAGCCGTTCTGCGCAAAGAACGGTCCGCCTTTCGGCTGATCGATCGAGCGGAACAGGTCTTTCTGCTGCGACAGCCGCGCCGCCAGGTCGTTGGTGGCTTCTTCGACAAGCTCCGGCGTCGGCGCATCGATCACCGCAACGATCAATTCGTATTGCGGAAAGGCTTTCTCGAAAGCCATTTCGCGCTGCCGCCACGGAATGTTTGTCGAGATGAGCTGGTTAATGTCGGTCGTCATGGAAAAATGCGTCGCCGCATACCAGGACGATGCCGCGGTGAGCAGTACAGCGATACCGACGACAGGCCAGGCAAATCGCGCGCAAATTTCAATCGCGCGGACAACGGCGGCAGTGATGCTCTTCATGGGGCCTGCGGAATGAAACGGTCAGAAGGGTTGGAATGATCGGCTTTAACTATCGTTTGAGTGGTCAAGAGAAAGGCAAAACCGAGGCGGTCTGTTCCACTCTCTCGAACTACTCCAGAACAGGACGCCAAAGCGACGTTAGATGCCCCGAAACGCAACAAAAGTGCAATCACGGATAATTTCCCGGGGTGAATTGCCCAAAATTCAGGCGTTTTGACGGGCATTCGGCAACAGACGCCAAGCGGATGCTGGACAAACCGGGCATTTCCGCTCAAAGGTTCCCGTAAATATTGTCCACGATTGGTCGGCCCCCCGGTTACGTCAAAGACCGGGGTTGATTGTCACGCAATCCTTGCCGAAATAACCGGGACAGCCATCACGCTGGCGGTAGCCGGGCGCTGTTGCGGCGCAAAGCCGCAGAGCGGCCCTCGCCCGAGAGGTCGATTGAAGATGAAAGTGATACTTGCCCAACCCCGCGGTTTTTGCGCCGGCGTCGTGCGCGCCATCGAGATCGTGGAGCGCGCGCTGCAAAAATACGGACCGCCGGTCTATGTGCGCCACGAGATCGTGCACAACAAGCACGTCGTCGAGAGCCTCAAGGCCAAGGGCGCCCGCTTCGTCGAAGAGCTGTCCGAAGTGCCGCCGAATGCGGTGACGATTTTCTCGGCGCATGGCGTCGCCAAAAGCATCGAAGAGGAAGCCGCATCGCGGCAGCTTCCGGTGCTCAACGCCACCTGCCCGCTGGTCACCAAGGTTCACAACCAGGGCAAGCGTTACGTCGGCCAGGGCCGCAGACTCATTCTGATCGGCCACGCCGGACATCCGGAGGTCGAAGGCACGATGGGCCAGATCGCCGAACCGGTGACCCTGGTGCAGACCGAGAGCGACGTCGCTTCACTCGATATCCCGTCCGATACCCCGGTCGCCTATGTCACGCAGACCACGCTCAGCGTCGACGATACGCGCGGCATCATCGCGGCCCTGCACGCCCGCTTCACCGATATGGTCGGGCCGGAGACGCGCGATATTTGTTACGCGACGCAGAACCGCCAGACCGCCGTGCGCGAACTCAGTAAGCTTGTCGACGTTATCCTGGTGGTCGGAGCCAAGAACAGTTCCAATTCCAACCGGCTGCGCGAGATCGGCGAAGAAGAAGGCCGCCCGAGCTACCTGATCGCCGACGGCAACGAAGTGGATGCGGGATGGTTCAAGGATGCCAAGACCGTCGGCATTACCGCTGGAGCCTCGGCCCCGGAAGTGCTGGTGGAGGACGTGATCGATGCGTTGCGCCGGCTCGGGCCGGTCGAGGTCAGTGAATTGACCGGACGCCAGGAGACAATTGAATTCCGTCTGCCGCCGGAACTGACCGACGGCACGGCTGCGGGCCGCCGGGCGGCGGCAAGAGTTTAGTAAAGAGTCTAGAGTTTAACCGCCGAACGCCCGCCATCGACGGACGGAAACACCAAAGAGGATTGTGGTTGTGACTGTATCTCTACGCCAAATGACGGCTGTCGGTTCGTACATCATGAAGCAGCGCCTCGCGGGGCGGAAACGCTATCCGCTGGTGCTGATGCTGGAGCCGCTGTTCCGCTGCAATCTCGCCTGCGTCGGCTGCGGCAAGATCGATTACCCCGATGCGATCCTCAACAAGCGCCTCTCGGTGCAGGAATGCCTCGACGCAGTTGACGAATGCGGCGCGCCGATGGTGGCGATTCCGGGCGGCGAGCCGCTGATCCACAAGGAAATCGGCGAGATCGTGCGCGGCATCGTCGCGCGCAAGAAGTTCGTCTCGCTCTGCACCAACGCGCTGCTGTTGGAAAAGAAGCTGAACCTGTTCGAGCCGTCGCCCTATCTGTTCTTCTCGGTGCATCTCGATGGCATCAAGAAGCACCACGACAAGTCGGTGTGCATGGACGGCGGCTTCGAGCGCGCCGTGGACGCGATCAAGGCGGCCAAGGCCAAGGGCTTCTCGGTCAACGTCAACTGCACGGTGTTCGACGGACACCCGGCCGAGGACATCGCGGAATTCCTCGATCTCACCGCGGAGCTCGGCGTCGGCGTTTCGATTTCTCCCGGCTACGCCTATGAGCGCGCGCCGGACCAGGAGCACTTCCTGTCGCGCCGCAAGACCAAGGAACTGTTCCGCAAGGTGTTCGCGCTCGGCAAGGGCAAGAAGTGGAACCTGACCCACTCCGGCATGTTCCTCGACTTCCTCGCCGGCAATCAGGAATTCCACTGCACGCCGTGGGGCATGCCGACCCGCAATATCTTCGGCTGGCAGAAGCCGTGCTACCTGCTCGGCGAAGGCTACGCCAAGACCTTCACCGAATTGATGGAGACCACGGACTGGGATGCCTACGGCACCGGCAAGTATGAAAAGTGCGCCAACTGCATGGCGCATTGCGGCTACGAGCCGACCGCAGCCGACGCCATGATGAAGCATCCGTTGAGCGCGGCGATGATCGGCCTGTTCGGCGTCAAGACCGAAGGACCGATGGCGCCGGAGATCGACATGTCACAGCAGCGCCCGGCGCAATACATCTTCGACGGCCAGGTGCAGCAGAAGCTGTCGGAAATCCGCGCCAACGAAGCCCGCGAGAAGCCGGCCAAGGACGCCGCGCGCACCTCGGCAAGCGCGGCGTAAGTCCTACTCTTCGCCGCCGTCGGTTCCGAGCGAAACCGTGCTGTCCGTCAGTTCCGGCTCATGAACCTCAAGCTTGGGCGGATCGGAATCGGTCCAGTTGGCCAAGTTTACAACCACGCCGACCGCGCCAACATCGGATTGCGGAACATCCAGCACCGCATTAATCGGCTCGACAATGTTCAGCCCGTTGCCGTCGATGAAATAGGTGTGATCGCCCCAGATTTTATGAAGCTGCGGCACCAAAGGGTGGTCATCCGGCAGCGCCTCAAGCTCAAGCTGGGTTTTGGTGCGCGCGACCTGTGCGGTATTGAGTCTCATCGCGATACTCCCGTGTTATCCCCCTAAGCTCGCAGCCTTAGCGGGGAACTCGTGACATCGGATCGGCAGCGCCGGGCCTTCCACCGCCAAGTGGTCGTAAGGCAACGCGGTCAACCGTCTTGAGTTCGCTGTCGGCGCGGATTCGGGCGTCGTTACATCCCGTACGCCACGGCTTTGGTATTGCCGCTTTTCAGGTTGCGATAGCGCGCCAGCGCCCACAGCGGGAAGAATTTCGAATAGCCGTGGTAGCGCAGATAAAACACCCGCGGGAAACCGGTCGCAGTGTAGCGCGGCTCGTCCCAGAAGCCGTCGGCGCCTCGATGCGCGGTGAGGTAGCCGATGCCGCGCGCCACGGCGGGATGATCGACCTCACCGGCCGCCATCAGGCCGAGCAGCGCCCACGCGGTCTGTGACGCGGTCGACGGCGCTTTCTCGAAGCCTTTATAGTCGAGCTTGTAGCTCGAGCCGTCCTCGCCCCAGCCGCCGTCGTCGTTCTGGATGCGCGCGAGCCAATCCACCGCCTTGCGCATTTCCGGCGCGCCGCGATCGACGCCGGCCATGTTGAGCGCGCACAGCACCGACCAGGTGCCGTAGATGTAATTCATGCCCCAGCGGCCGTACCACGAGCCTTCGGCTAGCTGCACGCGGCGCAGATAATCGATCGCGCGCCTGACCGGCGCGCTGTTGGCGGCGGTTTCGCCGAACTGCGCCAGCATCGACACGCAGCGTGCGGTGACGTCCTCGGTCGGCGGATCGAGCAAGGCGCCGTGATCGGCGAACGGAATGTTGTTGAGATAATAAAACTCGTTGTCGGCGTCGAACGCGCCCCAGGCGCCGTTCTCGCTCTGCATGCCGACGATCCATTCGCGGGCGCGGGCGAGGCTCGGCGCGAATTCCTGGCTGCCTGATTTCGTCTGCACCCGGTCCATCGCCATGGCGACAACCGCGGTGTCGTCGACGTCCGGATAATGGGCGTTGGCGTACTGAAACGCCCAGCCGCCGGGACGCAGATCAGGACGGCGCGCAATCCAGTCGCCGCGCACATCGAGGATCTGCTTCGGCACGAGCCAGTCGAGCCCGCGCTTGACCTGAGCCTCGGCCCGTTCGCCGCCGGCTTCCAGCAAGGCATGACAGACCAGTCCGGTGTCCCAGATCGGCGACACGCAGGGCTGGCAATAGGCTTCGTGATCGTGCACGGCCAGAAGTTTCTCGACCGATTTACGCGCGATCGCACGCTGCGGATGAGTTTCGGGATAGCCGAGCACGTCGAACATCATCACGCTGTTCGCCATGGCCGGAAAGATCGCGCCAAGCCCGTCTTCGCCGTTGAGGCGCTCATTGACCCACGCCACCGCGCGGTCGAAGGCGCGCTGCCGGGTCCACTTCGGAAAAAACGGATCCGTCGCGCGCAGCACGTTGTCGACGGCGCGGAAGAACCAGAACCACGTCGCCTTCTGCTGCGGCGCCTTTGGCGACGGGCCGACGCTCTGTGGCGGTTCCAGAAACAACTCGTCGATGCGGACGCCCTTGGCGTTGCGCGCCTGCGGCTTCTTCGCCATCAGCACCAGGAGCGGAACGATGACGGTGCGGCTCCAGTAGGAAATCTTGTCGAGGTGAAACGGAAACCATTTCGGCAGCAGCATGATCTCAATCGGCATCACCGGGACGGCGCGCCACGATACAAAGCCGAACAGCGCCAGCATGATGCGCGTGAACACGTTTGCCTTCGCGGCGCCGCCGCGCGCGAGCAACGCCTCGCGGGCGCGCCGCATGTGATCGGCGTCGATCGGATCGCCGATCATCTTCAATGCGAAATAGGCCTTTACCGTCGCGCTGATGTCGAGATCGCCTTCGGCGAACAGCGGCCAGCCGCCATGGGTGCCCTGAATGCGGCGCAGATAGGCAGCGATCTTCTGCTCCAGCGCCGCATCAACCGGCTCGCCGAGGTAATGCCGCAGCAGCACGTATTCGGCGGGAATGGTGGCGTCGGCTTCGAGCTCGAACACCCAATGACCGTCCGGCTGCTGATGCGCCAGCAACGCATCAGTCGCGGATTGAATGCTCTGCTCGAGTTTCTGGTCGGTCATTGCATCGCGGAGGCAGGTTTGCCGGAAATTATTTTGGCGGCGCGCTGTCCGGAACGGATCGCGCCTTCGATGGTGGCAGGCAGCCCGGTATCGGTCCAGTCGCCGGCAAGGACGAGATTGCGCCAGCGGGTCACCGGGCCCGGACGCCGCGCATCCTGCGCCGGTGTCGCGGCAAAAGTGGCGCGGCGTTCGCGCACGATCTGCCACGGCGGGATCGCCCCGCCCGGCAACACCGCCGGCAAGCCGGTCGCGGCGGCGACCTCGCTCCAGATTGTCTTCGCCAATGTTTCGCGCGGCGTATCGAGCAAACGGTCGCCGGCGCTGATGGTGACCGAGACGCGGCCGGCAAACGTGAAAATCCATTCCACCGTGCCGTTGAGCACGCCAAGGATCGGCGGCGCGCCGGGTGGCGGCTCGATCCGGAAATGGGCGTTGACGATGGCGCGAAACTCCGTCGGGACCTCGAGACCGCTCACCAGCGCCGCCGCCGCATACGGCGGCACGGCGAGGACGACGGCATCATCGGTGCCGAGCGGCACGGTCTCGCCGCCGAAATCGAGCGCCTCGACGCGGCTATCGGCGAAACGCAACCCGCGCAACTGATGCTCCAGACGCACGTCGGCGCCGCGCGCCGTCAGCGCCGCCAGCGCCGGCTCGACCAGCGTCGGGCCAAGCCCGTCGCGGGCGATCAGCGGACGGCAGGCGAGGCCGCCGGCGCCAAGGGTTTCGCGGACGATCGCGGCGGCGAGCCGCGCCGCGCCGCGCGGCGGATCGATATTGAGCGCCGCCAGCAAAAGCGGCTCGACCAGCCGCTTGTAGAGCGTGCCCTCGCAGGCAATGACCTCGCCGACCGATTGTCCCGGTGCCGGCCGCAGCAGCTTTGCCAGGGCCAGGTAATCGAGCGCGCGGGTGCCCGGCACGCGGCGGTTGTTGTCGAAAATCCAGAACGGCAGCCGGCCATCGTTGAACCGCAAGGTCCAGCGCGCGCGGCTTGCCAGATCGATGAAATTGAATTCGGCATGCGCCGGACCGATCAGCTTGCCGGCAGCGCCGACGTCGCGCAGAAAGTCCATCGCGGCGTGGTTGCCGGACAGCAGCAGGTGATTGCCGTTGTCGATGGTCATGCCGATCGCCGCATCATGGTACGAGCGGCAGCGGCCGCCCGCAAACGCCGTGGCTTCGTGCACGACCACGCGGTCGCCGCGCGCCGACAATTTGAGCGCGGCGGAAAGCCCGGCAAGACCGCCGCCGATGATGTGGATCGTACGGGCCATCAGATCAGGTTGCGCAACAGAATCAAAAGCAGTTTGACCCGCGAGTGGCGGACCGGCGCACGCGGCGGCGCAAAGCCGCGGGCGATCAGCTTGTCGAGAATGGCGTGATAGGCTTCGCCCATCATGCGCGGTGCGCGCACGAGCCGGCGCGGATTGGCCGCCATGATCGCCGCCGCCTGGCGGAAATGCTCCTGCGCCCGCACCACCACGGCGTTGCAGGCTGCGCCGAGCATCGGATTGGCCAGCACCGTGGCGGGCTCGGTGCCGATGATGCCGGCGTCACGCAGCGCTTCCCGCGGCAGATAGAGCCGGCCCATCGCCGCATCCTCGTCGAGGTCGCGCAGGATATTGGTCAACTGCAACGCACAGCCCAATTCATGCGCCAGCATGAGGCCCGCCTTCTCCTCCATGCCGAACACGCGCACCGACAGGCGGCCGACCGCACAGGCGACGCGATCGCAATAAAGATAAAGCGTGGTCCAGTCCGGCGCACGGATATCGTCGTCGACGTCCATCTCCATACCGTCGATGACGGCGATGAAGTCCTCGCGCTTGAGCGCAAACGTCTTGACCGCCGCGGCGAGGCCGGCGAGCGAGGCCGGCGGCGAACCGGAATAGATCGCATCGATACTCGCCCGCCAGTTCTGCAGCTGGCCGCGGCGCGGCTCGCGCGGGCCCGGATCGTCGGCGATATCGTCCACGGCGCGGCAGAACGAATAGATTTCGAACATCGCCTCGCGCGCCGGGCGCGGCAGGATGCGCATGCCGCGGTAAAACGAGCTGCCGGAAGCGCGCTGGGCGGCGGGCGAAGCGTTCACTTACACGCCCCGTGGTTTCTCTGACGCGACCGCGCGCCGCCGGCCGAGCCGGCCCGCCGCGCCGGCCACGATGCCGGCCAGCGTGAACGCCGCCACCGCCGGCACCGCCAGGTGCACGGATTGGCTCAACGGGTCGCGCGCCACCAGAAGGCGCGTCAGGCGATGCGCCAGCGTATTGATGACCGAGACTTCCAAGGCCAGCCGCCAGTCATTGATCAGGCTCGAGAACACGTCGCTTTCGCCGAGCAGCCGTCCGGTGCGCGCGGCGAGCGCATGCAGGCCGTTCAACAGCTGCGGCGAGGCGCTCGCTGCGCCAAGGTCTTCGATTTTGGCGCCGCTGGCCGCGAGCATGTCCTGCGGAACGTAGACGCGATCCAGATTGAGATAGTCCTCCTTGCAGTCCTGCAGATGATTGATAATCTGCAAGGCCGCGCACAACGCATCGTTGGCCGGCCAGGTGTCGCGGCTTTCGCCGTGCACATCGAGGACAAAGCGGCCGACCGGCATCGCCGACAGCGCGCAGTAACCGATCAGGTCGTCCCAGTCGCGGTAGCGCAGCTTGGTGACATCGAGCTTGAACGCGGCGAGCAGATCCTGCGCATGTTTTGGCGACAGTTTCCGCTCGGCCAGCACAGAACGCAATTTCACCGCGACCGCGTCGCTGTCATCTTTGCCGGTAAGCCCGGCGTCGAGCCGGTCGAGCAGGGCAAGCTTCTCTTCCGGCTTCAGCGTCACGTGGTCGGCGATATCGTCGGCGGTGCGGACGAAATTGTAGAAGGCCATAATCGGCGGCCGATAACGCGGCGCGATCAGCGCGGACGCCACCGGGAAATTCTCGTCCCGGTGTCCCTTCCCCGACCGCAACGTGCTTGCATCATCGCTCATCGCAATTCCGAAACATTGGCATCCGAAACGTTCGCATCCGAGATGGCTTGAGCCCGGCCCTTCCACATGCCGCCGCGCCCGCGGGCATGCTGATAGGCGGAATCCAGCGTGAAGGCCATATAGACCGCCGCGATCGCCGGCAGCGCCAGCCCCCACAGCCGCGACAGGCCATAGAAGCGAAGCGTCGGCCGAAACATGAACGCCATCAGCAGCCAGGCGAACAGGCCGAAGAATTGCGGCAGGCCCGAAGCGAACAAGGTCAGCGCGACCGGCGCGAGATAGGTGATGGCGAGACCGAGCACGGTGCCGGCGAGCAAGAGCGGCGAATAGCGAAGCTGCGCATAGGCAGTGCGCGACACCATGTGGCGGATATCCGCAATCGCCGGATAGGCGCGGATGCTGTGCACGCGCGCGGTCAGGCCGATCCAGATCGGGCCGTGGCTTTTAAGAACTTTTGCCAGCGCGCAGTCGTCGATCAGCGCGGTGCGGATCGACGCCATGCCGCCGGCGTCGCGCAGCACGTCGCGGCGCACCAGCATACAGCCGCCGGCCGCAGCCGCCGTCGCCCGGCGCGGATCGTTCGCCCAGGCGAACGGATAGAGCATCTGGAAAAAGAAAATGAAGGCCGGGATGAAAAGCCGCTCGGCGAACGAAACGCAACGCAGCTTGACCATCAGCGACGTCAGCACCGTGCCGCCAGCCTGCGCCCGCCCGACCAGAGCGGTCAGCACATCGGGCGCATAGACAATGTCGGCGTCGGTGAACAGCACGAAATCCGGCGGCTGCGATTTGGCATTGGCGAATTCGACGCCCTGGTGCTGGGCCCACAGCTTGCCGGTCCAGCCGCCCGGCAAGGCGCGGCCCGGCAACACGGTAAGGCGATTGCCCGCGCCGATTGCTGCGGCGGCGTTTTGTGCAACTTGCGCGGTTCCATCGCGGCTCTGGTCATCGACGACGATGACGTCGAAAGCGCCGGGATAATCCTGCTTCAGAAGCGACGACACCGTCTCGCCGACGCATTCGGCCTCGTCGCGGGCCGGGATCACCGCCGTAATGGCCGGCCAAGGTGAATGACCCACCGGGCCGCCCTCCTCGCGCTCGGCGGCCTGCCAGAAACCGCCCCGGGCGGCCAGCAGATACAGCCAGATGACCAGCACTAATGACGCCGCTATAAGGTCGATAGCCACAATTTATCCCTGTTCGGATCGGCTCACTTATCCCGTAAATGTAAGCTCAATTATAGGACCCCACAGATGGTGTGGGGGCGCTGGTAAATCACCTGATGGACGCAAAAAGCAGCCCTTTTGTCTCAAGTCTCGATACCGTCGCCGCGGAAACCGAGGCGCTTCTGGACCGGCTCTTGTCGCCGAACCCGGCCGAAGGCGAACTCAACCGCCCGACCCGGCTGATCGAAGCGATGCGCTATTCGAGCCTCAATGGCGGCAAACGGTTCAGGCCGTTCCTGGTGGTCGAGAGCGCCAACCTGTTCGGGGTGCCGCGCCAGAACGCCCTGATGGTCGGCGCGGCGCTGGAATGCGTGCACTGCTATTCGCTGGTGCATGACGACCTGCCGGCGATGGACAATGACGACTTGCGGCGCGGGCGGCCGACCGCCCACAAGGCTTTCGACGAGGCGACCGCGATCCTTTCCGGCGACAGTCTGCTGACATTCGCGTTCGACATCCTGTCGCGGCCGCAAACCCATGCCGATCCGGCGATCCGCATTGAGCTTGTCACCGCGCTGGCGCGCGCCGCGGGCGTCGGCGGCATGGCCGGCGGCCAGATGCTCGACCTCGCCGCCGAGGGCCGTTTCGTGCAGCAGCGCGCGACGCATTTCACCGAAAACGAAGTGCTGACATTGCAGGCCATGAAAACCGGCGCGTTATTGCGCTTCGGCTGCGCGGCCGGCGGCATTCTTGCCGGCGCGACGCCGGCCAAACGGCAGGCGCTGGAGCGTTACGGCGCCGCGGTCGGCAAGGCGTTCCAGATTGCCGACGATCTGCTCGACCTCGAGGGCGATTCCGCCCTGGTCGGCAAGGCGACCGGCAAGGACGCGGCCGCCGGCAAAGCCACGATGGTCAGCGTGCTCGGCGTCGAGCCCGCCAAAACCCGGCTGAAACAACTCGTCGCCGAAGCCGAACAGGCGCTGGCCCCGTTTGGCGCCGGATCGGCAACCCTGGTCGAGGCCGCACATTTCGTTGCCGATCGCCGCGCCTGAATTCCGCGCACGGTGACAGTTCTATAACCGTGGATAGCAGCCGGCGGAGGGATTGCGGGATTCGCCGATGATTTTTAGGCTGCGGCCTATGCGTCAGGCTAATTGAACTTCGCCGCGGGCGGTCTTATTTGCGGCGCGTCGTTTGGCAGTCCTGACCGGGGTGAAACGGGCCCGAACCTTCCGTCGAGTTCGGGAAACCCAGTATAGCATGACAAGCAGCTCGCGATGGTACGCCTGTACGGCGGTGGTGGCTCCGCTGCTCATTGCCTTTGCAATGGGACCCGCCGCGCAAGCGAAAACCAAGGAATCGCCCCCGCCGCCGGCTGCATCCGCGCCACCGCCGCAGCCGAAGCAACTGCCGCGCACCCCCTTCACCGCTGCCGACGAAGCCGCCGCCACCATTCCCGGCATGCCCGATGCACGGTTCTGGGCGGATTCGGTCGCCGACTTCACCGCAGCCCTGCCGCCGCAACCGGGTCCGTGGCTCGCGCTGTCGAGCGGCGGCGGCGATGGCGCCTTCGGCGCCGGCCTGCTCAACGGCTTGAGCGAATCCGGCAAGCGCCCGGATTATGCCGTCGTCACCGGGGTCAGCACCGGCGCGCTGATGGCGCCGTTCATCTTCGCCGGACCGAAATACGACGGCGCGCTGCGCGACGCTTACACCAAGGTCTCGGCCGCGGATATTTTCGAGGTCGGCGCCACCCCGGAAAGCTTTCTCGATAACTGGCCGCTGAAAGACCTGATCGCCAAGCAGATCACGCCGGCGCTCTTGGCCGACATCGCCGCCGCGCACCACAGCGGACGCCGGCTGTTTGTGGTGACCACCGACATCGACGCCGAACGCTCGATGGTGTGGAACATGGGCGCGATCGCCACGCATGCCTCCGACAAGGCCGGCGGCGACGCCGCGCTCAAGCTGTTCCGCAGCGTGCTCCTGGCGTCGAGCGCGATCCCCGGCGGTTTTCCGCCGGTGCTGATCGACGTCGCGGCGAACGGCAAGACGTTTCAGGAAATGCACGTCGACGGCGGCGTCGGCGGCCAGTTCTTCATCGCGCCCGCCGCGACGCTGGCGCCGACCAGCGACTACAAGATCCCGGCGACGCAGCTTTATCTGGTCGCCAACAGCGGGCTTGAGCCGCAATTCGGGGTGGTCGAGCGCAACACGCCGTCGATCCTGACCAGCACGGTGAGCGCCGCGGTGAAGGTCGACACCCGGCTGATGATCGACCGCGCTTATGTCGCCGCCAAACGCAGCGGCGTCGATTTCAACGTCGCGGCCATTCCGCCGAGCTTCAATGCGCCAAGCCGCGGTCCGTTCGACCCGGTGTACATGACCGCATTGTTTCAGGTCGGCGAAGAGCTCGGCAAAAGCGCCGCGCCCTTTGCCAATCAACCCCCGCCCTATCCGGGTGGGCCGTACGCACAACCGAAGGATCCGGATAAAACAGGAGCGCACTGATGACGAAACTGGGGGGGACTATCGCTGCGCTGGCGAGCGCAGCGTTGATTGCAGGGATTGCGCCGATGCACTCGGCCTCAGCGCAACAGGCGGCCATGGTCACGCCAGTGGCGCCGGCCGCCGCGCCGCCGGTTGCCAAACCAAAACCCACGCTGACCAGAGCCTATGACGGCCTGTGGAGCGTCTCGATTTCCACCGTGAACGGGTCCTGCCCGGCGAGCCTGCGCTATCCAGCCCTGATCACCAACGGGCGCATCGGATTGGCCGGCGGTGAAGGCGGCTACGCCATCTCCGGCGCGGTCTACAACACCGGCGGCATCATCGTCATCGTGAGTCAGAGCGGCCAGAGCGCGACCGGCCGCGGCAGGCTGAGCCGTTCAGGCGGCGGCGGCCGATGGCGTACCGCAACCGGCCAGTGCAGCGGCACCTGGGTCGCCCAGCGGCGCGGCTAGTTTCACGCTCCACTCATCCGGCGACGCGAAGGGTTACTCTCCTCGCGTCGCGTCACGTTTGTGCCAGAAGCGCCGGGTAACAACGCGCATGGCCAAGGCAACCCTCGATCAGATCAATCTCGTCTGTGGCGATGTCGACGCGTCGGTCGCGTTCTACCGCCGGCTTGGCGTCGAGATTCCGCAGGACCGCATCTGGCGGACGCCGACCGGTCCGCATCACGTCAGCGCCGCCGAGCCGCAGGACCAGGAGGCGCCCGCCTTCGATCTCGACTCCACCACCTTCGCGCAACACTGGAACGCCGGCTGGAAAGGCCGAGCCGATCTGCGCGGCCGCGTCGTCGTCGGCTTTCGCGTGCCGACGCGCGACGATGTCGATGCGGTGTTCCGCGACATGACCGGCGCCGGCTATCGCGGCTTGCAGGAGCCCTGGGACGCATTCTGGGGCGCGCGCTACGCCATCATTGAAGACCCGGATGGCATTGCCGTCGGTGTGATGAGTCCGGTGTCGCCGGACAAGCGGTCCCCGCCGCCGGAGGTGTGATTGCGGCGGCGATATTTTGCTTATCGGTCTTGCTAAACGGCCTTGCTAACCCGTCGTGCTACCCGGTTTTGCGCGCCGGCGCGTTGGCGTTCCACCACGGACAGACGTCGGCGGCGCGGGTGTAGTTGCCGTCCATCACATTGACCGGAACGCGGCCGCCGGACGCGGCGACCGACATGCGCAGGTCGCGCGACTGCTCCAGCGCTTCCGGCGACAGCCATTTGCGGTCGTGACCCCAGAGGCTCGGGCCTTCGGTGCGGATTTCCGGCGTCCAGTTCGCGGTGTCGATGGTGCGGCCGCCCCAGCCGTATTCGAACAGGAATTTCGACGGCGACCACGAATAGAACGAGGTGACGTGATCGTTGACGTGGCGGCCGAGCGTGGTGCCGATCATCTCCGGCTTGCGTAACGCGATGTCGTAGCCCTGGCCGACGTCGTCGAGATAGCACAGCTCCACCATCAGGTGATGGATGCCGTTCTTGCCGCTGCCGATGAAGGCAAGGCTGTGGTGGCGCGGATTGAGATGAAAGAAATACGCCGAAAACGGCTGGGTGAAATAATCGGTCAGCTTGAAGTTGAGAATCCCGGTGTAGAACGGCAGCACGTCCTCGACGCGCTCCGCGGTAAGCACCGCGTGGCCCATGCCGAGCGGGCCGGTGCGAAAGCCGGAAATCGAACGGCCGGGCTTGAACGGATCGGACGCGATCTCGGCGCCGTGGAACGCTTCCAGCCGGTTGCCGACCGGATCGGAGAACACGATCAGGTCGCGCACGCGGCGCTCTTCAGCCAGCGCACGCGAACCGCGCGCGACTTTGACGCCGTTCCTCTCCAGATGCGCGGCGAGATCGTCGAGCGCGCGCGCGTCGTCGACTTCCCAGCCGTAGAACGACGGCCCTTCGTCCTCGTCGGTATGGATGATGACGCGCTGCTTGCGGTCGTCCATGCGCAGCGCCAGCGTGCCGCGGCTCTTGTCGACCAGCTGCATGCCGAGGAAGTTGGTGCTGTAGCCCGCCCAATCGTCGAGATGCTTGGTGCGGATACCGACATAGCCGAGGGAGTTGAGTTGCATGGGCTTAGTCCTTGGCGGCTCTCGCTGGAAGCGCGGGAGGAACCTATCACATTGGAATTAATGCGTAAAACCGGCGCTGCAAGGGCATGCACGCGCAAAGGCCGAAATGGACATCGATGACCTAACTGAAAGTGGCTCGCATCGGCGTGTTACATAAATGCCGCTCCAGGAAATTATCTGTGTGCCGCAACCGAAGTGCCTCGCAAAACCCTGCAACGCAGGCGCATTATGAATTCTGGTGACGTGGTTTGGGACTGGTTATGCATCGTTCACGTTTTGCAGCGCTCGTTGCTGTCGCTTTGATCAGTTTTTGTTCGGTCGCTTCTGCTGCCGACATGCCGACGAAAGCAATAGCCTATAAGGCACTAACGACCGCACCGGCCCCTAGCTGGTCCGGTTGGTATATCGGCGCCAACGCTGGTTGGATCGGTTCGGCAAGCGACCCCATCACCAACACCTCTACGGATACGGGCCTCGGAGGTCTTGGACACGGACAAACAATTGGCAAGATTCCGTCTTCGCTCAATCTCAACAGTAGCGGCTTTCTCGGCGGCGGACAGGTTGGCTACAACTGGCAGGCTGGCAACTGGGTCTATGGTCTGGAGGGTGACATCCAGGGTGCCAACGCCAAGGCAACGGTGACCTCCAGTTCTGCCCCCGGTCTCCCGGGCCTGCCCGTCGCGACAACTTATAATCGCGCGCTTGACTGGCTCGGCACCTTCAGGGGTCGCGTTGGCGTAACGGCAACGCCATCGCTTCTGCTCTACGGGACAGGCGGTCTCGCAGTGGGCCGAACCAAGATCGGCAACCAATATATTTGTCCGGCCTGCTCACCGCCATCCGCGAGTGAAGCGACTACGCTCAATACAAGTACACATACATCGGCCGGCTGGACCGTCGGCGCCGGTGCCGAGTGGATGTTCGCTCCGAAGTGGAGCGCGAAGGTCGAATACCTTTACGTTGATCTGGGTAACCACACGTCCACAATCACCTACACGTACACACCCAACATCAGCACCCTGACGAGCAGCGCGCGGGATACAGCGAATATCGCGCGCGGCGGCATCAACTACCACTTCTAAGTTGGCGAGCAGCCCATAACATCACTCGCCGGCTAATGCCGTCGTCTACTGCTCCGCGATGTTTTCCGCCCTACACATGCTGCCCTCCGAAGGTAGGCTCCGTATTCGATGCTTTACCCGGAGGACTCGGATATGCCGACAAGCAAAGGCGAATCGGAAATTGGCCGCATCATTGAAGTTCGATTGGAGGGACTGACGCTTCGCGTAGCGGACGTGCGGCGGTCGATTGAATTTTACGGCAACAAGCTCGGGTTTACAGTCGAGATCGACAAAGCTCCACAGTTCGCGATGATCCGCGTCGGCGGGCCGACGGGCGGTACGATTGGCCTGCTAGTTCACGATAGCAGCGATCCTTTGGGGTCAAACAGCACGTCGCCTCGTCAGCGAGCGGGCATCCACGTTGAGTTAACGACCGATCACCTCGATGCACTTTATGAACAGCTAAAAGGCCGGGGGGTGGAGTTTTTCGAGCCGCCCCACGAAGAACCGTGGGAGAGGTCGATGAAGGTTCATGACCCGGACGGGTATACGATCGAATTTGCTGAGGGTCGGCGTGGACATCGGGGTGTAACTTGAAAACAGCGGCGTGCATGGCGATTAATGAGTATGCGTCCTAGGCTCTAAAGCAAAAGGGATTTATCAGGATCTCTTTCAACTACACTTTACACATGTTGCCCCTCGCTCAGCGGAATATCCCGCATCGTGGCCGGGGCAAACAGCTCTTCGAGCTTCACGCGGCGGTCGGTCAGGCCCTGCTCGTGGGTGTATTGCAGCAGCGCCTCGATGGTCTCGCGGTTCTGCGCGATGCCGTAGGGATACCAGTCCTCGCCGATGACGCGCTTCTCTTCCTCGATCAGCGGCTGCAGCCAGGCGAATGACGCTTTCGGCGCGCCGGTCTCCAGCAGCAGCTGATAGCAGCGCGCCTTGGCGGCGCACAGCGCCTGATAGAGGTTCACCGCCACCCACGGCTCGCGGTCGTAAATCTCCCGCTTGATCACTACGGTGTGCATGATCGGGTAGATCTTGGTGCGTTTGTAGTAATCCTTCTCCATCGCGGCGTAGTCCGGAAACAGCCGCGCCACGGTCTTGGCGCCACGGCGGAACGACAGCGGATTGTTCGCCGTCATCATGAAATCGATCTCGCCGCGCTCCAGGAGGTCGCCCAGTTCGGTGCCGGCCGGCGCCTGCATGAGCCTGATGTCGGGCGGCAGCTTGCGGCCGAGGCGGTCGTGGCGACCCTGCACCCAGTCGACCTCGGACGGCTTCACGCCGAACTCGTGCTGCATCAGGCCGCGCATATAGACTGCCGCGGTCATCGAATATTCCGGTACGCCGCCGCGCCTGCCCTTCAGGTCGGCGCCGGTCTTGATGCCCTTCGTTGTGTTGACGAAGAAATAGCCGTGACGGAAGACGCGCGACGGAAACACCGGGATGGCGATGAACGGCGATTGACCGGTGGAGACCAGCGACGCGTAGTTCGACAGCGACATCTCGGAGGCGTCGAACTCCTGAAACTGCAGCTGCCGCCAGAAAATCTCCGCCGGCTGCAAATTCAGGTAAGTCAGATCGACGCCATCGACGCGAACGGAGCCGTCGCGAAGGGCCTGGGTGCGGTCATAGGGGCCGCAGGCAAAACTCAAGCGCAGGGGAGCCATGAAGGGACTTTCACTTTGAGATCGGCGTCGCCGCTATTATCAATCCATCAGTCGCAAGGACCGATCAAGTACCGATCAAGCCCGGCTTGAACAGACGCAACAACGACACGCCCCGGGAGAACGCATGACCTACGATCGTCGGCAATTCACGCAGATGCTGGCCGGCGGTGCCGCGGCGGCATGCTTCGGCTCCGCCGCGCGGGCAGCCGATTATCCTTCCACCCGCATCACGGCGATCCTCTCGCTCGAGGCCGGCGGCGCGATGGACGTGGTCGCGCGGCTTTACGGACAGCGGCTGTCGGAGCTCCTCGGCCAGCCGTTCATCATCGAAAATCGCGGCGGCGCGGCCGGCAATCTCGCCGCCGAAGCGGTGTCGCGCGCCAATCCGGACGGTTACACGCTGCTGGTGACGTCGAGCGGCGTGTTCTCGGTCAACCCGAACTATTACAAGAAGCTGCCGTTCGACGCCGAGAACGATTTCGCGCCGATCGCGCTCTATCTGAAAGTGCCTTTCATTCTCGTGACCGGCGCGGACTCGCCGTTCCAGTCGATCGACGATGTGGTGAAGGCGGCGCAGAGCGATCCCGGCAAGGTGACGTTCGCCTCGACCGGCGTCGGTAGCGTGCCGCAGCTTGCCGGCGAACTGCTCAAGATCAAGCTCGGCGTCGATCTCACGCATGTCCCCTACAAGGGCAGCATGGCGCAGGCCACCACCGACGTCATGACCGGGACCGTCAACCTGATCTTCTCCGACCCCTCGGTCGCCGTGCCGCTGATCAAGGCCGGCAAGCTGAAAGCGTTCGGCGTGAGCGCCCTGACCCGCATGCCGCAATTGCCGGACGTGCCGACGGTCGCCGAGGCGATCCACGCACCCGATTTCGAGGCGATTTCCTCGCATCTGATCGCGGCGCCGGCGCAAACGCCGCGGGCGGTGATCGACAAGCTGCACGACAGCCTCGCTACGGTCTTCCAGAATCCCGAGGTGACCGACCGGATCGCCGCGCTGAACCTCACGGTGGTCAACCCGCCGCTCGGGCCCGAAGCCACCAGGGCCGCCATGAAGGCCGAGGCCGGGAAATGGGGCGCGCTGCTGGAGCGCCTGAACCTGTTGCACGTGCAGTAGGCGGCTAACCCGCACTTCCAGATCACAAATATTTGTCCTTTTTTTATTGACATCGGTCCTATGATTGACTACCTACAATCTCGCTCGCTCGTCGTGAGGGACGTCAACCGGTGACTCCGAGTGATGGAGCGGGTGCGGGTTCTACGGATAGGGGTTCGTCACTTCTGTTCGCAGGCGGCCTGGGCATCATGCCCGTCCGGCAAGTGTTCGGACTGCGAGGTGCTCGCTGCACTGGCGTCGGGGAGGCGCGTTTGCCTTTGATCCGGCGTTTCCAGGAAGCGCTGGCCCGGGCCGGGTTGGGAGGCAACTCCCATCAATCCGCAGTGGAGCGCCGAAAGGCGAGCGGCCCCGTCAAAAGGGCCGCGGCTGTACCTGGTAACGGGTGCAGCTTCCGACTACGCGCCGCTCGGCGCTCCGCTTCCCTTGTTTTCAGGGAAGCAAATTGAAATGCCTCACGTGCGTCTGAGGCGAGCTTTCGTGCCGCTTGAACAAAAACTCGGATGCGCATGCATCGCGAGAACGGGATTGCTTGCACCCTCCCCTGAATGGGGAGGGACGCGCACCGTAGGTGCGCAGGGTGGGGCAGTGACTGAACGTGAGCACATGCAGGCGAAAAAGACTTGCAAAAGACTTACCCCCTCCCGCTGCACTTCGTGCAGCGACCTCCCCCCTCCAGGGGGAGGTGAAGATAAAGCGTCGCTGTTTGACATGGTGAATCGGACGAGCGCGCCGCCGGGTGCGTATCCGCCCCGCAATCGCGGAGCGGCGGCAGGTCTCATTCAAAACCAAAAAACTTGCAGTACTCGCCGACCGGAGCGCGCGGCGCGTGAAAGCTGTTGGCGGCGTGGGCGTGGTCGCCGTAGCCGATCGCCACCGCACAGAACAGCATCTGCTCGGGCGGCATGTCGACGAACGGCCGCACGATATGGTGCATCCGCGCCCAGGATTCCTGCGGACAGGTGTCGAGGCCGTAGCCGCGCGCCAGATACATGACGGTGGCGACATAACCGCCGAGGTCGCTCCACTGCGCCGGACCGAGCTTGCGGTCGATGGCAACGAACAGCGCGGCCGGGGCGTTGAAGAATTCGAAGTTGCGCTTGTGCTGCTCGAGCCGCGCCGTCATGTCGTCGCGGGCGATCTTCAGCGCGCCGTAGAGCTGGACGTGATGGTGCTCGCGCCGCGTCTTGTACGGCTCCCACATCGTGTCCGGGTAGATCGGATATTCGGAGTCGAGCTGGCGCGGATCGCGGTCGGCGATGTGCGCGGCGACCTCGCGCTTCAACGCCGCAAGCGGCGCGCCGGTCAGCGCATAGACCTGCCACGATTGCAGGTTGCCGCCGGACGCCGCCCGTGCCGCTTTTTCAACGATCTCGCGCACGACTGTCGGATCGACCGGCTTGTCGAGAAACCAGCGGCAGGCCACGCGGGATTCGACGGCTTCAAAAACATTCATGTCAGGGCTTTTCATCTACGGGTTGATTGCGGGGCGAATGGTACCGGAAATTATTCAGCGTCGCTGGCGGGCCCGGTCAGCCGCGGCGCCGGCGGCGTCAGCGCCTCCGGATCTGCGGCTGCCGGCAACGGCTCGGCGCCATCGTTATGAACGCGATAGAGCTGCGGCGCGGCGCGGTTGATATGCAACTGGAAAATGTCGGGCCGATTGTAGTGCCCAGCGAAATCATGCCGGAGCTTCATCAGCACGCCGAGCTCGAGATCGCAATCGGCATAGAGAATGCCCTCCTCGGCGCCCATCGGCCCGGCAATGATGCGCGCATTCGGGGCCACGATCAGGCTGCCGCCGCAGCAATCCGGATCGCGCAGAAATTTCTCCGCCGCCGGGCTCGGCTCCAGCATTTTGATCATGTGGTCGTCGACCGTGCCGCAAGCGGAAATCACGAACGCCTTGCTCATCTGGGCAAAGGCCTGCGAATCCACCGCGACGCGGTTGCGCAACGGATCGCCGCTGGTCGGAAAATGGTTCGGCCAGCTCATGACGTGAATCCGCGTGCTCTCGGCGGTGAGCGCGAAAATCGCCAGCGGATTGGAGTTCTCGCCGCAGATCAAGCCGCTCATTGGGCCGAAGGCAGTTTGAAACGCGCCGAACGTATCGCCGTGCCCGCCGGTGTGGACCAGGCGTTCGCCGACGGTCGGCATGATCTTCTGATGCTTGCCGATCAACGTTCCGTCGGGGCCGATATAGAGCTGGGTGTTGAACAGGGTGCCGATGGTGTTCGGGATTTTTTCGCAGACGCCGATCACGACATAGGCGCCGGCATCGCGCGCCGCCGCGCACAGCGTAGCGGTCTCGGCGCCCGGAATCTCGACGGCGTTCTTGAACAGTTCGACGGAGAACCGGTTGGCGAGCGCGCCGGTGGCGACGTGATGATGGTACCAGACCGGATGGGCCGGGATGAATCCTTCGGGAAAGCCGATGACGCGCGCCCCGTTGCGCCCGGCCTCGCGGATCAGGCCGCAGGCCTTTTCCGTCGAACCCGTCCGGTCAAGGAAGACCGAGGCGGCCTGCACCGCCGCCACTTTCACGATGTCGTAGCTGTCACCCATGCAGCCGGCTCATTCCGCCGAGATGTGCGCGAACGCCGCGACCTTGGCCCACTTTTGGGTTTCGGCGGCGATGAATGTGGCGAACGCGCCCGTCGTCATCGGATCGATGACGACGCCGAGGCCGTCCAGCTTGGTCTTGAACTTCGGATCGGCGAGCCCCTCGCCGACCGTCTTGTTGAGCGCATCGACGACGGCGGCCGGCGTATCCTTCGGCGCGCCGAGGCCAAGCCAGCCGTTGGCCTGATAGCCCGGCACGAATTCGGCGATCGCCGGCACGTCGGGCAGCACATCGAGGCGGCGCGGCGTCGAGACGCCGAGCGCGCGCAGCTTGCCGGACTGGACGTAACCGAGCACCGCGGGCACCGGCTCGAAGGCAAGCTGCACCTGGCCGCCGAGCAGGTCGGGAAAGATGCTTTCCTTGTACGGCACGTGCGGCAGTTCGATGCCGGTCATCATGTTGAACAGGGCGCCGGCGACGTGCAGCGTGCTGCCGTTGCCGGACGAGCCCATATAGACCTTGCCGGGATTGGCTTTGACGTAGGCGACGAATTCCGGAACGGTCTTCACCGGCAGTCCCGGCGTCACCACCATGACCAGCGGAATGCCGCCGACGCTGGCGACCGGCGCGATGTCGCGGTCGAAATTGTAGTTGAGGTTCTTGTAGACCGAGCTGTTGATGGCATTGCCCGCGACCACAAACAGCAGCGTGTAGCCGTCGGCTGGCGCGCGCACCACAAGTTCGGTGGCGATATTGGTGTTGGCGCCGGGACGGTTCTCGACGACGAACGGCTGGCCGAGCCGTTCCGACAGCATCTGGGCGATCAGCCGGGAGACGATGTCCGGCGAATTTCCCGCCGGCAGGCCGACGACGATCCGCACCGGACGGGACGGATAGATGTCCGCCGCCGCAAACCGCGGCAGCGCCGCGACAGCGGCGGCACCGGCCGCGGCGTGCAGGAATTGTCGGCGGCGCAATCGCACGGCGCTCAATACGGTGTCTTGGTGATCTCGCCGGAGCCGGCGACGTACCACTTCTCGCTGATGAACGGCTTGCCGGCGAGGCGATCGGCCAGCCAGTCGGCCAGCAGGATCGCCGGGAACGGCCCGAGATTGGCGGCAGGGACATTGCCGACCGAATGACGGGACTCCTGATAGACCACCATCTGCTTCGGCCCGCCGAGCGCAGCCATCAGCCGGTTGGAATGTTCGAGCGGGCTGAGCTCTTCGGCTTCGCCGGCGATGCACAGATACGGCGCCTTGATCTTTTCGGCGTGGCCTTGCCAGGTGATCTTCTTGCGGAATTCGTCGAACGCCTCCTCGTCGACGATGCCCGACATATACATGAAGCGTTTCTTGAAGGTCGGCGACGCTTCCTGAAAGATGGTGTGGCAGCCGGGCTCGTGACACACCGACATCACCGCGCAAGCTTTTATGCGCGGCTCGCTGGCGGTGAGCACAGTGCCGAACAGCGAGCCGAAGCTGGTGCCGGCGACGGCGATCCTGGTCGCGTCGAGCTCTGGCCGCGCCGCGATCCAGTCGCAAAGCGCCGGGCCGGACGCCATCCAGTTTTCCATGGTGAAATGCAGCCCGATCATCGGCGCTTCGTATTGACCGGGACCGTCGATCGCCAGCACCGCCATGCCGCGGTTGAGATACTTGTCGCCGTACAGCGCGACCTGGATTTCCTTGTAGCTGTCCATGCCCGGAACCGAGATCACCACCGGCAACTTGCCGCCGCTGTGCCCCGGCGGCAGATGCAGCCAGGCCGGGATCGCCTTGTCCTTCAGCGGCACCCAGACCGCCTCGACGTGATGATCGGCGAGCGCCGCATATTTCGCGTAACACGCGCGCTTCTTGTTGTTGTAGGCGATGTTGGTTTCGTCGTTCTCGTCGTAGGGCCACTGCGCGGCGCCCCAATGCACCGCCGCCATGAAGAAATTGTCGCGCGCGGTCACCTTGTGATCGGCCAGCGCCGCAGCGTTGGCCTTGGCCTCGCGGCGCCTGGCCACGGCGGCAAACGCCGGGCCGATATCGGCCATTTTCTTCACGCGCTCGCGGATGCCGGCAAAATCGGCGTTGGCCTCGATGCCGCACGGCAGGTGAATATAGAGCGAGCGCGGCTGGTCCCAGTCGATGCCGTTGGCCCGGATGATATTGTCGATGAGCCAGCGCTGTTCGTCGAACCGGCGCACCCGCGGGGCACCCTTGTGATCGAGGATCGGCGGAAATCCCTGCGTCGGGCGGTTCATGAGCCACTCCCTAGTATGCCGTTGCGCGGCCGTGATAAAATTTGTCTGCCGGCTTGTCGGCGACATTATCGGCGAAGCGAGTGTTGTCAACGACGCCGGAACGAGCGTTTCCCTGTGACCGCCCCAGATTCAGCGCCCCCCGATGACGCCACTGCGCACAACCGGCGCGGCATCGACATGGCCCGCGCCGGCCGCCCGGCGGAGGCGCTGATTTGTTTCGACAAGGCGGTGGCGCTCAAGCCGGATTACGCCGAAGCCTACAACAACCGCGCGTTGATCCTGCAAGACCTCAACCGGCACAACGATGCGCTGGCGAGCCTCGATCGCGCGCTGGCGCTGACGCCGGACAACGCACGCGCCCACAACAATCGCGGCGCGCTGTTGCAGGATCTCAGGCGGTTCGACGAAGCGCTCGCCGCGCACGAGAAAGCGCTGGCGCTCAACGCCGGCTTTGCCGAAGCGGCGTTCAACCGGGCGACGGCGCTGCACGCGCTCAGTCGCTTCGACGACGCCGTTGCCGGATTCAACACGGCGATCGCGCTGCGTCCGGATTACGCCGAAGCGTATCAGAATCTCGGCGTCACCTTGCAGGACGACAAGCGGCTGCCCGAAGCGATCGCGGCTTACCGCAAGGCGATCGCATTGCGGCCCGGCTATGCCGAAGCCACCAGCAGCCTTGGCTTCTGCGAATTGCAGCTCGGCCAGTTCGAGGCCGGCTTTCGCGACTACGAGGCGCGCAAGCAGCTTCCGGGCGCACCGGCCGGTCGCGTTTTCACCCGGCCGCAATGGCGCGGCGAAACTATCGCCGGCAAGACACTATTCGTGCACTGGGAACAGGGCCTCGGCGACGCGCTGCAGTTTTGCCGCTTCGGCAAGGTCGCGGCCGCGCGCGGCATCAAGATTATCATGTCGGTGCAGGAGCCGCTGCGGCGCCTGCTACAGCAACTTCGCCCGGCGGTCGAAATCATCGGGCAGGATGCGGCGCCCGCAGCCTACGATTATCACTGTTCGCTGATGAGCCTGCCCGGACTGCTCGGCATCGCATCGCATGCGATTCCGGCGGAGCGGCAAAGCATCGCGGCCGATCCCGCGCTCAGCAAGAGCTGGAGCGCACGCCTTCCGCCGCAGCAGGAATTTTCCAAGCCTCGCATCGGCGTGGCCTGGAGCGGAAATGAGAAGCACAAGAACGACCGCAACCGGTCAATACCGCTGCAGACGCTGTCGCCGCTCTTCGCCGCCGATGCCGACTGGATATCGCTGCAGAAAGACGTGCGCGCCAGCGATGCCGCCTTGCTCGCCGGACTGCCGGTTGCGGCGCTCGGCGATGCGCTCACCGATTTCGCCGACACCGCGGCGCTGATCGACAATCTCGATCTGGTCATCACCGCCGACACCAGCGTCGCTCACCTCGCCGGCGCCATGGGCAAGCCGGTGTGGATCCTGCTGACCTATTACCCGGACTGGCGCTGGTTTCTCGATGGCGACACCAGCCCGTGGTACCCATCTGCAAGGCTGTTCCGCCAGGATCGCAGCCGCTCATGGGAGAACGTCGTTGCGCACGTGCGTGACGCCGTGCATGAATTCGTCCACTCTTCGTCTCCCTCCTCGCGTACAGGTCCAACATGAACAAGCACACCAATATCAAAGCCGCCATCGCCTACGACGATCTGCGCGAATGGCTCTCCGCCGCCGAAGCGCTCGGTGAAGTGACCAAGGTAAACGGCGCAAGCTGGCAGGAGGATATCGGGCTCGCCGCCGAGGCGATCCTGCGCGAGGAGAACGGGCCGTGCGTGGTGTTCGACGACGTACCGGGCAGCCCGAAAGGGTTTCGCGTATTGCTCAACATGTTCGCCGGCACGCGGCGCAACATGACGCTGGGCTTTCCCGACCATCTCACCAAGTGGGAGCTGAGCGACAATTACCGGCAGGCTTATCTGGCCGATCCGAAAATCATTCCGCACGAGATCGTCGACGACGGACCGATCCTCGAGAACGTACTGATGGGCGACGACATCGACGTCACCAAATTTCCGTCGCCGATCTGGCACGAGAAGGACGGCGGCCGCTACATCGGCACCGGCACCTACAGCATCACCCGCGACCCGGAAGAGAACTGGCTCAACGCCGGCGCCTATCGCGCCATGGTGCATGACAAGACGTCGGTCGGCTTCGTCACCGCGCGCGGCCATCACGGCTTTATCCATCGCGAGAAGTACTGGGCGCGCGGCGAAGCGATGCCGGTGGTGATGGTGCTGGGCGGCGATCCGCTGGCGTTCTTCTACGGCGGCGTCGAAGCGCCGTACGGCACGTTCGAGCTCGACATCGTCGGCGGCATGCGCGGGCGGCCGACCAAGATGGTGCGCGGCAAGGTCACCGGCCTGCCGATCCCGGCCAATGCCGAGATCGTGCTCGAAGGTTATGTCACGCCCGACAAGCGCAAGGACGAAGGCCCGTTCGGCGAATGGAGCGGCCATTACGCCGGCGGCAAGCGGCCGATCCCGGTGCTCGACGTGCACGCGATCTATCACCGCAACGATCCGATCCTGGTCGGCGTGCCGCCGATGGGCGGTGGACCGGATGAGATGGCGCGCTATCGCGCCGTGATGCGCTCGGCGATGATCAAGCAGAACATGACCAATGCCGGCGTGCCGGGCGTGCAGCAGGTGTGGTGCCACGAGGTCGGCGGCGCGCGGATGTTTCACGCCATCTCGATCACCCAGCGTTATCCCGGCCACGCGGTGCAGGCGCTGCATATCGGCGCGCAGTGCGGCGCCTCGGCCTATGCATCGAAATATGTCGTGGTGTGCGACGATGACGTCGACGTCACCAGCCTCGACCAGACGCTGTGGGCGATGCTGACCCGCACCGACCCCAAGGACTCGATCCAGTTCATCACCGGCTCATGGGATTCCAGCGCCGATCCGGCGATTCCGCCGGAGCGCCGCGCGGCCGGCGACATGACTCATTCGGTGGCGCTGATCAATGCCTGCAAGCCGTGGCACTGGCGCGAGAAATTCCCGCCGAGCAATGCGCCGAGCCCGGAAGTGGCGCGCAAGGCGATGGAGAAATTTGGCTGGCTGTTGAATGGAAAGAAGTAGAGCTCACGTTCCGCTCATTCCCGCGCAAGCGGGAATCCAGAGCACAATGGACTTGGCGTATTCCAGATTTTGCTGGGTCCCCGCTTTCGCGGGGACGAGCGGAGAAGGTCTAACGAGATGAAAATCGCGATTCCTGACAAGATTTCACCGTCTTACTTCATTGCCGAAGCGGCGGTCGAACTCGGCTTCTTCAAGGCCGAAGGTCTCGATGTGTCGCTCGAACTGGTCTACCCGGTCGACAAGGCCTACGAGGCGCTGCGTGACGGCAAGATCGATTTCGTCGGCGGTGCCGCCCACGCGGTGCCGGCGGCTTTCCCCGGCTACAAGGGGGCCAAGCTGATCGCGGCGCAGGCGCAAGGCATGTACTGGTTCCTGGTGATGCGCTCCGATCTCGGCGCCAAACGCGGCGATCTCAGCGTCGTCAAGGGCCGCACCATCGGCGCCGCGCCCTGGGTCAATATGGGCCTGCGCGGGCTGCTGCTCGCGGCCGGCATCGATCCCGAGCGCGACAAGGTCAATATCGCGCCGGTGCCCGGCCTGATCGGCGACGCCGTTCCCAATTTCGGCGTCATGGCGTCGAAGGCGCTGCAAGACGGCAAGCTCGACGGCTTCTGGGCGAACGGCATGGGCGCCGAAGTCGCCGTGCGCGGCGGCTACGGTGTCGTCGTCGCCGATGCGCGCCGCGGCGACGGACCGAAGCAATGCTTCAACTACACCTGTCCGGCGATCACCGCGTCCGACGATCTGATCGCACGCGCACCCGACACCGTTGCCGCCGCGGTGCGCGCGATCGCCAAAACGCAGGCGGCGCTGAAAGCCGACGTCAACCGCGCCGGCGAAGTCGGCCGCAAACTGTTTCCGCCGATGGAAGCGGATCTGATCGTCGAGCTGGTGCGGCGCGACCTGCCCTACTACGACGCGACGCTGTCGCGCGACTTCATCGCCGGCATGACGGCGTTCCTGCGCAGCCAGGGCGTGCTGCAAGGTGAACTGCCCTACGAGCAGATCGTCGCGGCGCAATTCGCGCCGATGTGGAAGGGATGAGTTCATGAACCTGGCGCTTTGGCTGGAACGCGCGGGTCTCAGCCATGGCGATTTGTCGGCGCTAGGTTTTGGTGCAAGCGTCTTTCGAAATTATCGTGACACCGCCGGCCGCGCGGCGCGGCTTGCTGCGTCGTTGCGGCAAAAATTCGGACTGCGGCCCGGCGACCGCGTTGCGATCATCGCCGGGAACTGCCCCGACTATGTCGAGCTGATGTTCGGCATCTGGCACGCCGGGCTCGCTGCAGTCCCGGCCAACGCCAAGCTGCACGGCCGTGAGCTTGGCTACATCCTCGAGCATTCCGGCGCTCGGGTTTGCTTCGCCTCCAGCGGACTGGATAGCGAGATCGCGCCGCATGCACCGGCGTCGCTCGAACGCCTGATCACGATCGGCAGCCGCGACTACGACGCGCTCTTTGCGGCCGATACCATCGCCGCATTGCCGTGCAACGGCGACGATCTGGCGTGGCTGTTCTATACCTCAGGCACCACGGGCCGGCCGAAAGGCGCGATGCTCACTCACCGCGTGCTGGCGGCGGCCAGTCTCGCGTATGTCAGTGAAGTCGATCCGACCGCTCCCGGAGATGTGCTGCTGCACGCCGCACCGATGAGTCACGGCTCCGGGCTTTACCTGATGGGAAACGTGATGCGGCTTGGCGTCAATGTCGTTCCGGAATCGGGCGCATTCGAAGCCGGCGAAGTTATGCAGTTGTTCGATATCTGGCCGCGCGCCTCGATGTTCGCGGCGCCAACCATGGTCAAGCGGCTGGTCGAATGCCCGGCGCAATGCAAGCCGGACAATATCCGGACCATCGTCTGGGGCGGCGCACCGATGTACGTCGCCGATGCGCTGGTGGCGATCGAACGCTTCGGCCCGCGCTTTGCGCAGATCTACGGCCAGGGCGAAAGCCCGATGACGATCACGACGCTGTCGAAGCAGGACATCGCCAACCGCGATCATCCGCGCTGGGCCGAGCGGCTGGCGTCCGTCGGCCGGGCTTTTGCGGGCGTGCAAGTCATGATCGCCGATACAGAGGATCGGGCGCTGCCGGCCGGCGAAACCGGCGAGATCCTGTGCCGCGGCGACGTCGTCATGCCCGGCTATTGGGCCAATCCCGATGCGACCGCGGCTACACTGCGCGGCGGCTGGCTGCACACCGGCGATGTCGGCGCGTTCGACGCCGAGGGCTACCTGACACTCAAGGACCGCTCCAAGGACGTCATCATTTCCGGCGGCTCGAATATCTATCCGCGCGAGGTCGAGGAGATCCTGCTCGAACACGCCGGCGTCCGTGAGGTTTCGGTGATCGGACGGCCCGATCCGGAATGGGGCGAAGTTGTCGTCGCCTATGTCGTCGGCGATGCCGGCAGTGGCGAACTCGATGCGTTGTGCCTGAACGGCATCGCGCGGTTCAAGCGCCCCAAGGATTATGTGTTCGTCGACGCGCTGCCGAAGAACAATTACGGCAAGATCCTCAAGACCGAACTGCGCGAACGCGACGCCAAAAGGCCAAAGGCCTGACAAGTCAATAAACTTGCCACGACACGACGCGCCAGGCTTTGTCCTCGGCTTGATAGAAAATCAGCCGCAGATTGTTCTTCGGCCGGCCGCCGCCGTAAATCCAGCTTTTGCACTGCCACGGACTACCGTCATGATCGGTGCAGGTGATCATGTCGTTCTTGTCGGGCGGCCCGCCAAGCAGTGCCGTCACGTCCGCCTCCGCCATGTCTTTCTTCAAGAGAAGACTGGGCGCGGCGTAGTCTTTTTGCGGGGTTTGCGGCGCGAAGTTCGCGCAGCCCACAAGGCCGAGCACTGTCACCGCCATAACCAGCATCTGGCGCAACGATGCCATCCATCGCCTCCGGGCGGCCGCCCCGAAGGCCGTTTATATCATGCGCACTGATTCGGAACGGGCCGGCGACCGGCTGCGAGCGCAGCCGTGCTATCAAAACCCGCCGGCGCTGAAGCTGAAGCGCTGGGTCACGTCAAAGGGCTGCTTGGCGAGCGGATAGGCATAATTGACCCGGATCGGGCCGAACATCGAATCCCAGATCAGGCTGGCGCCGACCGAAGCGCGCAGCGCCCGCGAATTGGCGATCTGCTGCGACGGCGACAGCGACGCCAGCTGTGAGACGCTTGAAGCACTGTTGGCCCACAGGCTGCCGACGTCGGTGAACAGCGCGGCCTTGAGCTTTGCATCGGCCGGCACGCCCGGCACCGGCGCCTGCAACTCGGCGGACGTGGTCCAGTAAACATTGCCGCCGAGATTATCCATCGTCGTGCCGGGCGTGATATCGCGCGGGCCGAAACCGTTCGGCGCGAAACCCCGGACCAGCTGCGGGCCGCCGAAAAAGCCGTCGAGCAGCGGCAATTGCTGGCCGCCCCACGGCGTCACGTAACCGCCCTGTGCGCGCACGATGCCGACGACATCGCCGACAATCGGATGATAGTAGCGGACGTCTTCGGTGGTGCGGGCAAATCTGGCGGCGCCACCGAGCCCGGCGAAATCATTGTTGGTCTGCGCGCGCACGCCTTCGGTCGGATCCCTGACCGAGTCGAGCGTCGAATAGACGACGCTGTTACCGATCGACGAGACCCACATCGAGCGGCGGCGGCGGCCTGCTGAATCGGCAGCGACGACGTGCCGAAGGCCGGATTGAGCGACAGGCCCTGATTGTAGATCGAGTAGTTCCAGGTCACGCCGAGCTGATCGGTCAGCGACGTGCCGACCAGGAATTTCGCACCGTAGATCGCGCTGTTGAAGGACTGATTGGTGTTGGCGATGGTCTCGCTGCCGAACAGGTCGATGCCGGTCGAGAGCCGCTGCCCGAACGTGTAAGGGTCAGTAAACGAAAGGTCGAAGGCGCGGGCATACTGGCCGTAGGTCACCGACGCTTTCACGGCATCGCCGGTGCCGAGGAAGTTCCGGTCGCCGATGGTGATCTGCGCCAGGGCGCCCGTCGCGGTGCCGTAGCCGCCGGAGATCATGAAATCCCCGGTCTGCTCTTCCTGGACCGTGACGTCGAGCACGACGCGATCCGGCGCCGAGCCCTGGTGCGCCTCGATCTTGACCGACTTGAAGTAGTTGAGCGCCTTGAGTCGGCGTTCGCCGCGGTCGATCAGCGCCCGATTGTAGGCGTCGCCTTCATTGAAATCGAACTCGCGGCGGATGACCACATCGCGGGTCTTGTTGTCGCCGTGGATATCGATGCGCTCGATATAGAGCCGCTTGCCCTGATCGACGGCGTAGGTGAGGTTGATCAGGTGAGCCGCGGCAACCCGCTCGTCACGCACGGTGACGGCGGCAAACGGCTGGCCGTTCCTGGCAAGCTGCATGGCGAGATCGTCGGTCGTCTTGTTCACCGCGTCGGCGTTGTAGACATCGCCGGTCTGCGTGCGCAGATCGGAGCGGAGCGGCCCCGCATCGACCGTCTTCAGCGTCGACGTAACGTCGACCGCACCGAGGCGATACTGCGGACCCTCCTTGATGGTGAAAGTCAGCACCACGCCTTTTTTGGCGGCATCGTAGTCGGACGACGACAGGACACGGACGTCGGCATAGCCGTGCGCCAGATAAAATTGCCGCAGCAGGTTGCGATCGTTCTCGATGCGGTCGGAATCGTAATAATCGTTGTTGAGCAGAAAGCTCAGCAGATTGGTTTCACCGGACTTCACCACGCCTTCGAGCTTGTTGGCCGGGAACGCGCTGTTCCCCGCGAACGCGACCTTCCGGACCGCAAGCTTGGCGCCCTCGTCGACCGCGAACACCAGATCGACCCGGCCATTTTTCTGGTTGATGGTCTGCGGCGTGATCCGGACCTGAAAATAGCCGCGCTGCCGATAGAGCTCGAGCATGCGCTCAACGTCGCTCTGGACATAGGCGCGCCAGAACGGGCCGTTGGCTTTCGATTGCAGGTCGAGTTTTTTCAGATCGTCGTCCTTGATCTTCTTGTTGCCTTCGAAGGCGACGCGAAAGATCGTCGGATTCTCAGCCACAGTGACGACGACCTTGCCGCCGTCGCGGGAGATTTTGACATCGGAGAACAGGCCGGTGGCGTAGAGTTCCTTCAAGCCGGCATCGAGCGCGGCAGGGGAGAGTTGGCCGTCCCTGTCGGCGTGAAAATGCGACCGGATCATCTCGGCGCCGATCTGGTGATTGCCGGTAACCACGATCGCGGAATCGGCCGCGCCGGCTGCGCGTGCGTTTCCGCACCCGGCCATGGCAATGACGCCAAGAAGAAGCCCAAAAACGGCTACAACGGCTGCCAGTCGGCGACCCATTACACCCGCATCCCCCTTCAAACGATCGTATGAATTCAGCCGATCGCCGGGGCGACAGCATGGACCCATTGTGTCGGAATCTGAGGTTTTGTGGGAGCGCCCGCCTTAATCGTTACGGCGGGCATCGTTACGGCGGCCGGCCTACAAGCCGCGGGTGGTGTCGTCGAACAATTCCTCGACCGAATAGCGCCGCGGGATGATCTTCATTTCGAGCGCGTAGCTCGACATCAGGTCGAGTGCCGGTTTGCAGGCGTCGAACCCGAACGGCAGCGTGTCGACGGCGCCGGGCTTCGGCAGGCCGGCGGCCTTCTTGCTGTCGTGGAGCATGCGGAAGACTTCGCGCACCACGCCGGGATCGGATTGCGACAGCGCCGACTTGACCACCACCATGTGGTTGATCGGCACGGTGTTGTATTTCCTGTACCAGTCCTTCGCCGCCGCCTCCGGATCGGGGATGACGCTCTTGAAGCGCGGATCGGATGGCAGCACGGTGCCGAAGATCGCGGCGTCGAGTTCGCCGTCGAGCACCATCTTCGCCATGTCCTTGCCGTCGGCGGCGCGTTCGACACCGGGCGGATCCTTGAACTCCGCCATATGGGCATCCTCGAACGTCACCCACTTCACCGTGCCCAGATCGACGCCGTAGTCCTTCCACAGGATGCCGCGTAGCCAGCAGCCGGTGGTCTGCGCAAACGAGCGGACGCCGACGCGGCGGCCGGCGAGCTTGTCGGGCGTGAGCGCCCCGCGATCGGAATTGCAGAGCATGGTGCCGTGCTGGAAGCGACCCATCATGGTCGCCGGCATCAGCACGATCGGCACGCCATAGGCCTTGGCTTGCAGATAGGTGACCAGCGCCATCTCGCTGACGTCGAACTTCAGCTCGCGCACCATCATGAAGAAGGCTTTGTAGACCGGGTTCACCTCGGTGAGTTGCAGCGCGATGCGATCGGATTTGATCTGGCCGCTCTTGAGGGCTTGGGTCTGCGGGTAATTGCCGAAGCAGCCGCTCACGATTTTGAGCTTTTCTGCGGTGATCGTACTCATTCTGCCTGTCTCCCGGTTCGGCTTGATTTTATGGTCCGGCTCGGCGTTAAACCAGTCCTCGGCCTCTCTCCGGGAGCATGACCAGTATGAATTCAGACACGCGCGTACCGGCCGACCGGCTCGCGGCCTTTGTCGTTCGCGCTTTCACCCAAGCCGGCGTCCCGGCGCAGGATGCCGAAATCCTTGCCGGGCTGATGGTCGAAGCCGATTTGCGCGGCAGCGATACCCACGGCGTCATCCGCCTGCCGCTCTATATCCGCCGCATCCGCGCCGGCGGCATCAACGTGAAACCGGATATCCGCGTTATCAGCGACCGGCCCTCGGCCGCACTGATCGACGGCGACAATGCCATGGGGCACCTGGTCATGCGCCGCGCGGCGCACCTGGCGATCGAAAAGGCCAAGGCGACCGGCATCGGCTGGGTCGGCGCGCGCATGAGCAATCACGCCGGCCCCGCCGCGCTCTACGTCACCATGCCGCTCGAGCACGACATGATCGGGCTTTATTTCGCGGTCGGCAGCAGCAACCACCTGCCGGCCTGGGGCTCGACCGAGACGTTGCTCGGCACCAATCCGATGGCATTCGCAGTGCCGGCGCAGGACGAGCCGGCCATCGTGCTGGACATGTCGCCGACGGTGGTCGCGTTCGGCAAGGTGCGGCTGGCGGCGCAGCGCGGCGAGCAGATGCCGGCCGGCTGGATGATCGACAAGCAGGGCCAGCCGCTGACCGATCCGAAGCGGATGGACGAGGGCCACCTGCTGCCGATCGGCGGCTACAAGGGCTCGGGCTTGAGCCTGATTATCGGGCTGCTCGCCGGCGCGCTCAATCGCGCCGCGCTCGGCCGCGACGTGGTCGATTTCACCAAGGAGATCGGCAAACCGACCAATACCGGCCAGGCGATCGCCGCGATCTCGATCGACGCCTTCATGCCAGCTGCGGAGTTCAAGCGCTACGTCGATCAGGTGATCCGCGACATCCGCAACTCGGAGAAACTGCCCGGCGTCGAGCGCATCTGGCTGCCCGGCGAGCAGACCCACACCAAGCTGCAGGACCGCCGCGCGCGCGGCATCCCGATGCCGAAATCGCTGCGCGACAGTCTCGACGCCGTCGCGCGCGATCTCAATGTCGCCCCGCTGGAGTAGGACGTCATTGCGATGAGTGAAAGCTCATGACGGCATCATTTCACGCGTTTCCAATGAAGCTCGCTTTTTCCGCCAAACGATGGAACCGTAGTCCACGTCTGCTCGTCCCCAGTAAATGAAGTTACAGTTCGCTTCTGGTCGGTTCCGGCCCAGGCCGGCCAGCTCCCCCCTTCGATGTGCTGGACAATGACGCCGCTTGCCACCGTGTATGTGCCATAGAAAGCAATGCTCCCGTGCACGATCGCTTCGTTTTCCTCAGCCGTCCCGTGCATCCGGTCGTTTGAAGCGAATTTCGGAAGATCGGGGCGCGAGACGACGAGCGCGAAGCGACCAGCATTGTCAAATATCGCCATGCCTTTTGGGTTCGGGCCAAACGGCTGAATTGCCCGACCGTCAGGAGTGACGCTGGTATCCGATATGAGGGTCCAGGTCCCGACCAAGTCCTTGGCTGTTTGAGCATTAGCAGCAGGGACAGCAATCCCGAAGGATGCGGCGACAGTCATAACAACCGTGATGAGATGATTCATTGCGTTTCTCGCTGATGGAAAGAGCGGCGGACGCCGTTGACGAGCAGGAGCAGCGAAGGCTCGTGGTCAAGGCAACGTGGCCGGAACGGAGAATGGCTTGGTGGCATCGACCACGAACATGATGAGGGCGGAGAGATCGGTCGCACCACCGTTGAAGACTTCCATCGGCATCTCGGCCATGTGCCCGTTCATGGTGTTACCGGCCTCGACGTAGCTGACGCCGTGCGGCGTTCTCTGGCCCAATTTCCCGTCGAGGACGTAGAAGGCCTCGGAGCCGAAATGCTGGTGGATCGGTGTCTTGGCTCCCGGCGGTCCACTGCCGTAGTTGATGCGCAGAAGATATTCGGGCGCGGAAATGGACGGTACGGGTCCGATCTCAACCAGCTTCGTTCCGCCGGGCGTCGCCGCGCCTTGCGACCCGAGCGTAAACAGCCAGACTTTGCCGGCGACTTCCGCAGTGAGGGACGGCCATCCGTCGTAAGTCACCGTGTTCGGATTCCAGCGGTATTCACCCGCAGCGGCCTTCGCCTGATCCAGGGTCGGAAAATTCTCGACCCGCCAGTACAGCGGACCCTTTGGCAGTTGCTTGACCTTCATTTCGGCGATCGGCTTTACGACGTACTGGATGTCGTCCGCCCGGGACAACAGCGGCAACAGCGCCGCGACACAAACAACAGGAATCATGAAGCGAGCAGCAAATGGGAGCGGGCCCATGTCATTCTCCTGACCATGCAGTTGCCGTCCCATGCCAGAGTTGCGGCGTTTGCGTCTTTCAGGACTTCTCAATTTTACCTTAGCGTTCCCTCCATTTTTCCTTTGCGGCGCTTATGCTAGGATCGCTGCCAGGGCGCTGCGCGACGATCGGGATGAAATCTTGCGCTATCTGTTCGAGGAATGTGCGCTCGACACGGATCGCCGCGAGCTGCGGCGGGGAGCGCGCCTTGTGGCTATCGAGCCCCAGGTCTTCGACCTCCTCGTCCACTTGATCCAGCACCGTGATCGCGTGGTCAGCAAGGACGATCTCCTGGCGTCGGTCTGGCATGGGCGCGCCATTTCGGAATCCGCATTATTTAACCGCATCAACGCGGCCCGTACCGCAATCGGCGATACCGGCGAACGGCAACGGCTGATCAAGACGCTGCCGCGCCGGGGCCTGCGGTTCGTCGGCGACGTTCGAGAGGAAGCGTCCAGCCTTGCCGACGCCGGCCTGCCAAAGCCAACGCCTGGAGTTGCCGAGAAGCCGTCGATCGCAGTTCTGCCCTTTACAAACCTCAGCGGCGATCCGGAACAGGATTATTTCATCGACGGGATTGTCGAGGACATCATCACGGCCCTGTCCCGCAATCGGGCGTTTTTCGTGATCGCCCGCAACTCGTCGTTCACCTACAAGGGAAAGCCGGTCAACACGAAGCAGGTCGCTCGCGAACTCGGCGTGCGTTACGTATTGGAAGGCAGCGCGCGCAAAGCGGGCAACCGCGTGCGCGTGACCGGGCAATTCATCGAAGCCGAGTTTGGCCGCCATTTGTGGGCAGACCGGTTCGACGGTGAAATGGCCGACATTTTCGAACTTCAGGATCAGCTCGTTACGAGCGTCGTCGGAGCGATAGCGCCGCAACTGGAGAAGGCGGAGATCGACCGCGCCAGGCTGGATATGACCGGCGATGTGGCGGCTTACGATTTCTATCTTCGCGGACTTGCCAGCTGGAACCGGTGGACGGCCGACGAAAACGCCAAGGCGTTGCAGCTGTTCAATGCAGCCATCGCAAAGGACCGCGGCTTCTCGACGCCGTACGGTCTGGCCGCTTCCTGTCATCACTTCGCCAAAGCGAACGGCTGGGCGTTGAGCTTTGACGAAGAGGAGATCGCTCGTCTGGTCGATCGTGCTGCCGACATCGGCAACGATGACGCGGTGGCGCTGTGTTGGGCGGGACATGTCCACGCCTACTTCTTTCGTGACCTCGACCGTGCATTGCTGCTCATCGACCGGGCCCTGGATCTCGATGTGAACCTGGCCGTCGCCTGGCAACGCAGCGGTTGGGTGCGCGGCTACGCCGGCGATCCCGATGGAGCGATCGACAGCCTGAACAAGGCGATCCGCCTTAACCCTCTCGACCCCCGCGTTTTCCTTACACAAAGCGCCATGGCTTTCGCTCATTTCATTGCCGGACGCGACGACGAAGCCGCTCGCTGGGCGGCGATGGCTCTGCGGGTCAAGCCGAACTGGCTGCCGGCTCTTCGGATGACGATTGCGTCAAACGCCATGCGGGGCGAAGCCGAGCAGGCGAAGCGCGCGCTGGCTGCCTATCTGAAAATCGATCCGGAGGTCACTATAGCCAAGGTATGCAGCTATTACCCATTCCGCCGAGAAGCCGATCGGCAGAGACTGATTGCCGCCATGCATAAGGCCGGCATACCCGAATAATGACACGCAATGATCCTCGTCAGATTTGCAGTCCGGGGCCATAACGCAGGACCGGAATGCTTCGCGGTGTCCGGTATCGGGACGCGAGCCTTACCGTGGTCCCGTTAGCTCGAAATAACAAACAAAAGGAATTCATCATGTCCGAGCGTACACCCGTCGGCATCATTGGCCTCGGCCTGATGGGCCAGGTCTACTCCTGTCGCCTGATCGCGGCCGGCTTTGGCGTCGTCGGCTATGACGTCGACGCTGCGAAGATGAAGCGCATCGCGGAGCTTGGCGCACGTTCCGGCTCGCTTGCCGACATCGCCCGCGACTGCGAGCCGATCGTGCTTGCGGTGTTCAACACCGATCAGGTCGAGGACGTGGTCGAGCACACCCTGCTCGCCGCCGCGGCCGGCAAGATCGTGCTGTGCACCTCAACCTGCGATCCCGACCGCATTGCTGCGCTCGGTGTGCGCGTCCAGGGCAAGCTTCGGTTCCTGGAAACGCCGGTCTCCGGCACCAGCGAGCAGGTCCGCGACGGCGACGGGGTCGGGCTCATCGGCGGCGACGAAACGATTGCCGCAGATGCCAAGCCGGTGCTCGACGTGCTGTTTCCGAAGCGCTTCCACATCGGCAAGGTCGGCGACGGCGGCCGCACCAAGCTCGCGGTCAATCTCATCCTGGGACTCAACCGCATGGCGCTCGCCGAAGGCATGGTGTTCGCCGAGCGCGTTGGGCTCGACCTGTCGGCATTCCTGAAGGTGGCCCGTGCGTCTGCGGCCTATTCACAGGTCATGGACACCAAGGGACCGAAGATGATCGCGGGCGATTTCACCCCACAGGGTTACGTGAAGCAGCACCTGAAAGACGTGCATCTGATGCGCGATCAGGCGCAAAAGATCGGCCAGAAACTGCCGCTGCTCGAAGTCCACGCCGATGCGCTGGAGGCCTGCGTGCGCCACGGCGAAGGCGAAGCCGACAACTGCATCATCATCGAGGAAATCCGCCGCCGCAGGTCCTGATGTCGCATCGCGCGATTACAGGACGACCGACAAATTCGGCAACGGCAACGTGGTGTGATCGACGAACACGACGCGGCGCGCCAGTTTGAGAGCGCCGTCGCGTTCGCGCAGTTCGTCATGGCGCTCGGCGGAGAGGATGACGTGCTCCTCGTCGCGCGACCAGAAATACAGCAGGTTGCTCTTCACCATGAGCCGATCCGGCGCACCGCGATCGACCCGGATGTTCGATATGTTGCGGCGCGTTCGTGACGGCGGAAACTCCGACCAGCCTCCGGCGCCGAAGCGCCGCATCCGCGCTTCCAGCGATCCGAAATGCTCGATCATGTGGAAGGTGGTGGCGCTGAACGACTTGTCGAGCTCGTCCTGCGGCCGCGTCGAGCGGATCGGGATCCGGTAGTCGATCTCGCGGTCCAGCAACAACAGCCACTCGAGCAGCTTGAAGCCGTCCAGCAGCTCGGCTTCGGCAAACAGGAACTGCGCGGCGCAGAACTGATCCCGGATCCGGCGGAGAACGGCGTCATCCGGCATCGGCGTTGCGCTCGTCGTCGCGCGCCGACATCACCCGGCTCCAGTGCCGCCAGAATGTCCGCTGCACGCCCTCTTCCAGATTTGAATCGTAGACGATGCCGGGGCCGGGCCAGTCGGCGATGACTTTGGCTTCGCTCATGCCGGCAAGCCCCATCTGATAATTGAGCATGATGTTTTGCCGCTTGGCGAACTGGCCCTTCGCCGCCCGCGAGACCCCGCCCCAGGCGATCGAATCGTCCTGCTCGAAATTTCCCGACGGGCTGAAGCTCGCGACGGCGGCCCGGTAAGCGCGCTCCTTGTAGGCGGCCGGTGCGCTTTTCGGCACCAGCACCCAGCTCCACGCTTCCATCTTGCCCGGGCCGCGCGGCTTCCATTGCCGCAGGCTGAAGAATGCCGCGCCTTCGTTGTCGGGGGCGTCTTTCGCGAAAATGTGGATCAGCGAGAGGTTAGGGAAAATTGTGCCGGTGTAAACGACGGAGCGCATGGCGATATCAAACTGTGCCGCCGAGAGTTCAGTGCCGCAAAAGAATTCCCGATACACCTCCTCCGGGTAACCCCAGAAATACGTCTCGCCAGGACCTTTGCGCCGGATGCTGGTCGAGTGGCCGCTGCACTCGGTGACATGGATATCGTTCTTGCCGCCGCTGGCGCCGGCCGCATGAGACAGACCAAGCCGCACGATCGACTGGTGCAGGGTTTGGGTGTGATAGCTGTCGCCGGCAAAATTATCGGAGCCCGACTTCCAGTCGGCTTCGATGTGCCAGCGATGCGGCTCCCCGACCACCTCCATGCCGCTGGGCGACAGCGCCAGATGGAGATCGAGGTACCAGCGATAGTCGCCGAGATAATCGTCGAGCGGACGGATGTCCGGATCGAGCGATGCAAAGATCAACCCGCGATAGGTCTCGCTGCGCGGCGCCGGCAGCAATCCCCACTGACTGAGATCGAGCGCCTTATAGGCGGTATGGACATTCGGCACGCCCGACAGTTCGCCGGTGTTGCGATAAGTCCAGCCGTGATAGGGGCAGAAGAACGATTTGGTGTTGCCCTTGTCGGCGAGGCAGAGCCGGGCGCCGCGATGCCGGCAACTGTCGAACAGCACGCGGACGATGTCGTCGTGGCCGCGGACCACGATGAACGGATCGTTGCCTATGCTGCGCGCGACGTAGTCGCCCGGATCGGGAATCTCCGTCTCGTGCGCCATGAAGATCCAGCTGCGCCCGAAGATCCGCTCAAGCTCGCGCTGGTACAGCGCCTGATCGTGGAACACCCAGAGCGGCAACGCACCGGACTCGACCTGCTGCTCAATGGCGGCAAGCTGCCGATCGATCGCGTCCGATTGCGGTGCTGCGGCGGAACTGGACACGGCCTCAACTGCCCCTTGTCGTCGAGCCCGATACAACTTTAAAGTTTATTTTCCTATCATTATATCTTGAGGTTGTAGAGAGCCAAAACACGCGGCAAGCGCGACCTGATGGCGCAGGCAGGTCGCGGCGCCGTACATCTCAATAGGGTCAGGTTGCCGTTTGTATTCGGAGCGGGAATTGGTGGGCGCACAAGGACTCGAACCTTGGACCCGCTGATTAAGAGTCAGCTGCTCTACCAACTGAGCTATGCGCCCTAACCGGGAAAACCTTCCAAGGTCAGGTATTTCCGCCGCATATCCGGGCCGACATCGATGCCCAGATAAAGAGGCCGCCTACGACCGAGGCGGCGCCGCAGATATAGCGGGGGTATTTTGGCCGGGCAAGCATTGGCGCCCAAGCTGTCACCGCAAGACACCCTTTTCGGCAGGAGGGAGCGCAAAGCGGCGTCCTACGGCTCCCTGATCGTATTTTATTTCACTGTGTCCCTATAGGTACACTCCACACGCCGAAGTTGGGTTATTCTGCGGGCTGTTTAATCAACGGGGGTGGGGCAAATGAAGAGGATTTTTCTCGCTTCTGCGACACTGGTCGCTTTTGCCGCGCTGAGCGGCGCCAACGCGGCTGACATGGCGCTGAAAGCGCCGCCAAAGGCTGCTCCGCCGCCCTGCACATGGTGCGGCTTTTACGTTGGCCTCAACGGCGGCTACAGCTTCGGAAGGGCATCGGACAGCACGACCTTGACGGGAACGCCGGTGGTTCCTGCGCTACTCACGGGCTCCGATCATCTGAATGGCTGGGTTGGCGGCGGCCAGATTGGTTACAACTGGCAAGTCGATCCCAGATGGCTGTTCGGCGTCGAAGCCGATATCCAGGCCACTGGCCAGCGCGGCTCCGAGACACTTCCGACCTTCATTGCTGGCGGGTTCCCCTTCGCACCGGGTGACTCGATCACCGGAAACTACACGCAAAAGCTGCCCTGGTTTGGCACCGCGCGGCTGCGGCTGGGCTATGAGCCGTCCGATACCTGGCTGCTCTACGTGACCGGCGGCGTCGCCTTCGGCGAAGTCAGAAACACTTTGAATTTGAGCGTAACGACCAATCTTCCGGGACCCGCCCTGGTAACGACGGCGCAAAGCGCATCCGTCAGCAATAACCGCACGGGCTGGACCGTCGGAGCCGGCTCCGAGTGGATGCTCTCACCGGCATGGAGCGCAAAACTCGAATACCTCTACATCGATCTCGGAAGTTTCACCGATACGTACGTGGGTGCCGGCTTCGTCCCGACATTTACGACGAGTTCACACGTCACCGACAACATCGTGCGCGCCGGAATCAACTATCACTTCAAATAACGGCGCGCCGTTCCCGGAACATAAAAAGGGCCGCTCTTGAGCGGCCCTTTTCTTTTAAATCGCGCGCCAGGCCGGCCTGTTACCCCACATCCGTGGAGTGGACACGCCGCTCGCCGGCCGCGATCGGCTCGAGCCGGCCGCGCAACCGCCGCGCCATGAGCTTGTTGAGCGCCGCGATATAGGCCTTCGCCGAGGCGACGAGCGTATCGGGATCGGCGCCTTTGGCGGTCACCGCCCTGCCCTGCTCCGACAGCCGCACCGAAACCTCGGCTTGCGCGTCGGTGCCTTCGGTGACGGCGTGCACCTGGTAGAGTTCGAGCTTGGCATCGTGCGGCACCGCTGCCTTGATGCAGTTGAAGATGGCGTCGACCGGACCGTTGCCCTCGCATTCCTCAAGGTCCATCCGGCCGTCGATATCCACCTTCATGGTGGCACGCTGCGGACCGCGGGTGCCGGCGACCACCGAGAGCGAGACCAGTTTGATCTGATCCTGCGCGGTGGCGATTTCCTCGTCGACCAGCGCCTCGATGTCCTCGTCGTAAACATGCTTCTTGCGGTCGGCCAGCGCCTTGAAGCGCACGAACGCTTCCTGGAGCTGGTTGTCGCCGAGGCGGTAGCCGAGCTCTTCCAGCTTGTGCACGAAGGCATGCCGGCCGGAATGCTTGCCCATGACCAGCGAGGTCTGCTTCACGCCGACGCTCTCCGGCGTCATGATCTCGTAGGTCTGGGTGTGCTTGAGCATGCCGTCCTGGTGGATGCCGCTCTCGTGCGCGAACGCATTCCGCCCGACGATCGCCTTGTTGTACTGCACCGGGAACGAGGTCGCCGCGGCGACAAGCTTCGACGCCCGCGTCAGCATGGTGGAATCGACGTTGGTCCAATAGGGCAACACGTCGTTGCGCACCTTCATGGCCATCACGACTTCTTCGAGCGCGGCGTTGCCGGCGCGCTCGCCGATGCCGTTGATGGTGCATTCGATCTGCCGGGCGCCGGCGCGCACGCCGGCCAGCGAATTCGCCACCGCCATGCCGAGATCGTTGTGGCAATGCACCGAGAATACCGCCTGGTCGGAATTCGGCACGTTTTCCCGTATCCGCTGCAACATCGCGAAATATTCCTCCGGCACCGTGTAGCCGACGGTGTCGGGAATATTGATGGTCGTGGCGCCGGCCTTGATCGCCGCTTCGACGCAGCGGCAGAGGAAGTCGAACTCGGTACGGGTGCCGTCCTCGCTCGACCACTCGACGTCGTCGGTATAGCCGCGCGCGCGCGTCACCTGCGCGATCACCATCTCGTAGACTTCGTGCGGCTCCTTCTGGAGCTTGTACTTCATGTGCACCGGCGAGGTGGACAGGAAGGTGTGGATGCGCTTGCGCTCCGCGGGCTTGATCGCTTCGGCGCAACGGTCGATGTCCTTGAACGCGGCGCGCGAGAGACCGCAGATCACCGCATTTTTGGCGCGCTTGGCGATCTCGTGCACGGCGGCGAAATCGCCTTCGGAAGCGATCGGGAAACCGGCCTCAATGATGTCGACGCCCATCTGGTCGAGCAGCTCGGCGACTTCGAGCTTCTCTTCATGGGTCATCGTGGCGCCGGGGCACTGCTCGCCGTCGCGCAAGGTGGTGTCGAAGATGACGACGCGGTCCTTTTCGGACTTCGGCGGCTCGGCCTTCACCGGCTCGGATGGGATTGCGGTGGTCATGATCTGAGGTCCTTCTCGTATGCGCCCTCACGTTCGGATCCGGGCGCTCTGTTGGGTTCTGCTGCTTGAAGCCGACCCCTGAGTGCCCAGGCGCATAGGCCCAGCCGGCCCTCAGGGGGCGATAAGGAGCAGCAGCCCGCCAAGAAGCTGAGAATGCAGCTGAGAATGCATGAGGGCAGCAGCGGGCGCGGCCTGTCCGGCCTCCCGGGTCATCGCGCGGAAATCGCGGCGCGTCGACATTGCCTAACCCTCGTTACGCTCCAGAAGGTCGCGGATTAAGGTGAATTCCGCGTTAAACCCCTATGAGCCGGCCCCTTTGTAGCGGAAGGGTGCGGCGGTCTGCAATACGCTTGGCAGGAAGGACGACCATGCCCGAGCCGGAAACAGGCCGCGCGACCGGCGCCGACTTCCGGCATATCGTGCGCGACATCGCCGATTTTTGGGCCTCCGAGCGACCTGTGCGGCGAATTTCGCAATCGGGACCTAGCCCGCCTGCAATGCGCGCTCGATTTTCTTCAGCTCCTTGAGCGCCTGGCCCGTGACTTTCGGATAGGCGAGCTTCAACCCTTCCAGGGCCTCGATGATCGCCGCCGACACGGTGAGCCAGGCGATATGCTTGTGGTCCGCAGGGATCACGTACCAGGGTGCATAGTCGGTCGAGGTTTCGCGGATCATATCCTCGAACGCCGCCATGTAATCGTTCCAGCGCGCCCGCTCGGCGAGATCGGTTTCGGAAAATTTCCAGCGCTTGTGCGGTTCTTCGAGCCGCGCCAGCAAGCGCTTGCGCTGCTCTTCCTTCGAAATGCGCAGATGGAATTTCAGGACCAGCGTGCCGTTGCGCACGAGGTGATGCTCGAAAGCGCGGATATCCTTGAAGCGGTGTTTCCAGATGTCCTTGCCGCTTTCGCTGGGAGGCAAATGCTGCTTCTCCAGCAGTTCGGGGTGCACGCGCACCACAAGAACCTCCTCGTAGTGCGAGCGGTTGAAGATGCCGAGCTGCCCGCGGCCGGGCAGCGCTTTGGCGGCGCGCCAGAGAAAATCGTGGTTCAATTCCTCGGCGCTCGGCGCCTTGAACGAATGCACCGCGCAGCCTTGCGGATTGACGCCCGACATCACGTGCTTGACCACGCCATCCTTGCCGGCGGCGTCGATGCCCTGAAGCACGATCAGCACCGCCCAGCGGCCGTCGGCATACAACAGCCGTTGCAGCTCCTCGAGTTTCTCGATGCCCTTTTCCAGAACCGGCCTGACCTCGGCAATGTCGGTGGAGAGACCAAAGCTCTCCGCAGGGTCATGATCGGAAAGCTTGAAATGCCTGGGCTTGCCGATCCGGCATTGCTTGACGATTTTTGCAAAATTCATCGCTGCCACTCGTATTCGATATAGGCCTTCAGATAATCGTACATCCCGGCGGTGAAATCGGCAGGTCCGCGCAAAATCCTGATGTCGGCGAATTCCGAATGCGGATCGCCGGCGAGATTGCGCAAAATGCGCGTCCGCAACTCCGCGGCGCTCCATCGCGATCGGGCGCGCTTCATCAAAGCGAAGAAACCGCGGTCACGCACAATGGTCCAGCCGGAATCCGTCGTGAATTCATCAAGATAAAGGCCGGTCTCTTCCATAAGTTCCCGCCGCAGGTTGCCCGCGACATCCAGCACCCCGCCGTCCAGCATGTCGTCCGGATCCGGCGTTCCGCACGGAAAGCTGATCGCGCCGGCAACGGACGTCGACGGCGCCATCTCGCCGACCACGAAAGCACCGTCGGCGCCACGCAACGCCGTAACCGGAAAGATGTTGAACACCGAAGCGTCTGGAAATTCCCAGTCGCGCCATGCCGCAAAGCTCGCGTAATCGGTCTCGAAGCAGACGCCGTGCAGCGTGCCGCTGCGAAGCTCATAACTACGGAGCATCATCACCCGGCCGTTCCAGACATGCGACCGCCGGCGCTGCATCGCGGCGAAAAAACGGTCGATCTCGGGACGGCGCGCGGCTGCGAATGCCCACGACCACGGCGCGACGGTGAATGCGGCGCGGTCGATTTCGACGATTTCGATCTTGGAAGCGAAGTGCATCATCGCCGGTTCTTACGGCGATGATGCATCTTATTGCAACGTCAAGTCGCTGCGTTTATTCGTGCCACGGGTTGACGAACAGGCCGATCAAGCCGGTCACGCCCTTCACGTGTGCCGGCGGAGCTCCGAACTTCTCGGTCAATTCGGCCCGCGTCAGACCGGGAGGCAGTTCGCCCGGAGCAAAATCCGTGGCGATAAGCGTGAACGTATAATGATGCGCAGTCTGGCCGGGCGGTGTGCATGGGCCCGAATAGAAGCCGACGCCTTGCGTGCTTTTGCCGCCGACATACTTGTCGTTCAGTTTGCTCGAACTCGCCTTCGGCAAAGCCGGTGACCTTGCTGGGGTCGATGCCATAGGTGACCCAATGGCTCACGCCGGACGGCGCGCGGCCTTCCGGATCGAACATCAGCAGGACAAGGCTGGTGGTGCCGGCAGGAACATTCGACCAATGCAACTCTGGCGAGACGTTGTCGCCGACACAGTTCGGGTTGTTCTTTGAATTCTCCTGATTATTCGCCAGCTTCTTCGGCATCATCTTGCCGTCCTGGAAGGTCTTCGATTCCAGCGTAAACAGTCCGTCAGCCTGGGCCGCACTGGCAGCGAAACCCAGCGCCAGCGTTGCGGCGATACCCGCGAAAAGATGATGTCGTTTAATCTTCATATTGTTTCCTCCGATTGTTTTTTCGTACGCGCGACCGCAGTCTAGCGGTCGCGCGATTGAGAACAACCCCGTTACGGCGTGAAAATTCCTGTACGGAAAAAAGGCGTGTGCGCCTAAAGATTCTTGATCAGGCCGGCGTCGATCAGCATGCGGTTGAAGCGGCTCGCCTCGGCGCCATTGGCGCAGCCGTAAAACAGTCCGCTGCAACGGACGAGGATTTTCTTCTGCTCGGCGAATGACGGATCGAGCGGCAGGCCTGCCGCCTCCTGCACCACGATGGGAAGATACGGCCCTTCCAGCGTGTCCAGCGCCGACGAGACATCGACCGGTTTGAAATTGACCGCATCGATGGCGTAATAGGTCGTGAAATAGCGCTTGTCCCACGCCATCAGCCGCTTCTCGATCAACTCGTCGTCGAGCCCCGGATCGAGCACGTGCGCGGCGAAATCCGGCTGATGATCGCCGAAGCGCACCAGCAGGAACGAGTCGTTGGGAAACTGCCGTTTCAACTGCGCTTTGAAGTCGGCATAGTTCTGCGCGCTGAGCGCCTGGCGGCGCAAATACTCGTCGACCGGCGGGACGTTGCCGAGATCCTTCCACTGCGGCATCAGCTCGGGCCGGTAGCGGAAATCCCAGGGGAAATGATTGGCGGCAAGGTAGACGAAGACGAACATCGGGCTGTGCTCGTGTTCGCGCCCGATCATTTTCGCCGCGGCATCGAAGAAGAAGCTGTCCGGCTCGATCTCCTTGGCGCCGAGATCGTGCTGGTCGTAGAAGTGCTGCACGCCGGTCGTGGTCTGATAGCTGCGCGCACTCATGAACGCGCCGAGCGCCGGATAGAGCGAGAAGGTGCGGTAGCCGCAGCGGCGCAGCGCCGCGGGCAGGCCGCGCTCGACGCGGCCGGCGGCAATGCGCGTCACGAAATAGGAGAAGCGGCCGAACGACCGGGCCGACAGGCCTTCCAGCACGTTGTATTCGGTGAACCAGCTCGGGCCGCCATTGCCTTCGACCAGGAAGTTGCGCTCCTTGCCGTCGAACGATTTGAAGTGAGCGCCGTAGCCTTCCGGCACCTTGACGCCGGACGCCATGCGGATGTCGAAGCTCAACTCATCGTGGATCAGGATGATGTGCGGCTGCTTTTTTTCATGCCTGCAGGCCGTCTCATCAATTGGCAGAAGGTGGTCCGCCGTACTCGCGTCGGCCTCCATTATGCCGTGAGTCATAAGTTCCGATATCGCATCGACACCGGACCGCGCGAACGATGAAACCTGGTTGCCGCCGTAGAACGCCTCGAACGGCTGCATCGGCAAGCGCATTTCCAGCGCGGTCAGGCCGGCCACGCAGCCGAGCGCGCCCGCCAGCGCTTTCCAGCGATAAACGCGGAACGGATCGAGCCGCCAGGTCACGACCACGATCGGGATCAGGACCAGCACGCACAGCGCAACGATCCAGCGCAGCGCCGGAAAGATCGTGAACAGGAAGCTGACGGTGTCGGTGTCGATGATCATGAGATCGACGAAGTTCGCCGTCATCATCAGCACGTGATATTTGAGGTCCGAGAGCAGGACCAGGACGGTCATCATCACCAGCGACAGCACGCCGGCGACCGCCGGGCGGCGGGTGAGCGCCAGCCAGACGAAGTTCAGGATTCCCCAGGCCAGCAGGAATGCCGCGACCTCGACCGACCGCGCCTCGGTCGCAAACATGATGACAAGCGCGATGAGATGAGGAACGGCGATCAGGGCCAGCCGCCAATAGCCATAGCGGGCAATCAGAGCGGGGGCGCCCAGCCGATGACCAAGAGACAAAATAGCGGCACGCATGACGGGCGCGCGTGCCCGGAAATGACTTCGCCCTAAAGCCCGGCACACGGCGCTTTGTCATAAAACTGTATTTATTTGGTCATGACAAGTGAACGTTTGGTCACGGGCCGCCGATCTTGCGCGACGCGGTTAAAGCCAACCATGGCTTTGACCGGTTCAACCCACGAACGCAAAACGGGCCCGCAACCGCGAGCCCGTCCGAGCGCAAATGCTCTAAAAATACCTGGGTCAGTTCTTCGAACGGTCCACCAAAGCCCGTTCCTTGATCCCAACAGGGCTCGCAACCGCGAGCCCGTCTGAACGCAAAATGCCGTGGATCAGTTCTTCGATCGATCCACCAAGGCCCGCTCCTTGATCCACGGCATCATCTCACGGAGCTTGGCGCCGACCTGCTCGATCGGGTGCTCGGCGAGCTTGGCGCGGGTGGCCTTGAACGAGGTCTGGTTGACCTTGTTTTCCAGCATCCAGTCGCGGGTGAAGCGGCCGGACTGGATATCCGCCAGCACCTTCTTCATCTCCGCCTTGGTCTGCCCGGTGATAACGCGGGGACCCGAGACATATTCACCGTACTCGGCGGTATTCGACACCGAGTAGTTCATGTTGGCGATGCCGCCTTCGTAGATCAGGTCGACGATCAGCTTCACCTCGTGAACGCATTCGAAATAGGCCATCTCCGGCGCATAGCCGGCTTCGACCAGGGTCTCGTAACCGGCCTTCATCAGCTCGACGAGGCCGCCGCAGAGCACGGTCTGCTCGCCGAACAGATCGGTCTCGCACTCTTCCTTGAAAGTGGTCTCGATGATGCCGGCGCGGCCGCCGCCGATGGCGGAGGCGTAGGACAGGCCGAGATCGTGGGCGTTGCCCGACGCATCCTGGTGGACCGCGATCAGGCACGGCACGCCGGCGCCGCGCTGATACTCCGAGCGCACGGTATGGCCGGGCCCCTTCGGCGCCACCATCAGCACGTCGATATTCTTGCCGGGCTCGATGAGGTTGAAATGGACGTTGAGGCCGTGCGCGAACATGATCGCCGCGCCGTCCTTGATATTCTTCACAATGTGGTCGCGGTAGATGTCGCCCTGCAATTCGTCAGGCGTCAGCATCATCATCACGTCGGCCCATTTCGCGGCGTCGGCGACCTCCATGACCTTGAATTTCTCGGCTTCCGCCTTCTTCACGCCGGCCGAAGTCTTGCGCAGCGCCACCGCGACATCCTTGACGCCGGAATCGCGCAGATTGAGCGCATGGGCATGGCCCTGGCTGCCATAGCCGATGACGGCGACCTTCTTGCCTTTGATCAGGTTCAGGTCGGCGTCGCGATCGTAATAAACACGCATGATATCTCCACCCCTACAGGGCCACCCTAGCGGGCCAAGGTTTTACGCTGGCCAGTGCTTGGCCGTTCGTTTCCGGTGCTGCTTCTAGGTTTTATGGGCGGCGAGGACAAGTCCGCCACGGGCGGAGGGACGCCGCAGCGGCGGCTTGCCCTTGGCCTCGCACAGACCGTCAAAACGGGCGCGGGCCTGGGCGATTTTCGACTGGTTGCGAAGGGCCCAGGAGCTGAGCGCCGAAACCGGGTTCAACAGATCGCGGCCGAGCGGGGTCAGCGCGTAATCTACCCGCGGCGGAATGGTGGGAAACACGGTACGGGTAATCAGCCCGTCGCGCTCGAGCCCGCGCAGCGTCAAGGTCAGCATGCGCTGCGAGATGCCGCCGATCGAGCGGCGCAGCTCGTTGAAGCGCAGCGGGCCTTCGCCAAGCCGGGCCACTACGAGGACCGACCATTTGTCGCCGATCCGCCCCAACAGGTCGCTGATGGCGCGGCAGTCCGAAGGCAACTCGGTGTTCCTTGGTTTCATGAATGTGCCCTCTTGTGTCGTTCGGACTTGGTCACTTATCTAGCCCTAGTTACGCATTATCACCGAGGTATTCAACCATGCCGAAGCCACAAGTCGCCGTGATCGTCGGCTCGAACCGCCGTGAGTCGATCAATCGTAAATTTGCCAAAGCGCTCGCCAAGCTCGGCGCCGAAAAATTCGACGCGCATTTCGTCCGCATCGACGACCTTCCGCTCTACAATCAGGACCACGAAGCCAACCTGACGCCGGAAGTGGCGCGCTTTAAGGACGAAATCAAAAAGGCCGATGGCGTCCTGATCGTCACACCGGAGCACAACCGTTCGGCGCCGACGGTTTTGAAAAACGCTATCGACTGGGGCGCGCGGCCGTTCGGTACCAGCGTGTGGCCCGGCAAGCCGGGCTTCATCACCGGAACGTCGCCGGGCGTGATCGGCACCGCTCTGGTGCAGGCCAATTTGCGCACGGTGATGCTGGGTCTCGGCATGACGCTACTGGGCGGCGAAGCTTACGTGCAGTTCAAACCGAACCTGTTCGACGACGAGGGCAATGTCGGCGACGAGAGCACACAGAAATTCCTGCAAGGCTTCGTCGACCGCTTTGCCGACCTGGTCGAGAAACTGTCGGGCAAGAAAGGCTGAAGGTTGTTCACCGCCCGTCCCCGCGAAAGCGGGGACCCAGCATAAAATCCTTCCTGGATTCCCGCTTACGCGGGAATGAGCGGTCAATCAGGCCGCGACAGCATCCCCTCCGGCCCGCGCGCGATGGCGACAACGCCGGTGCGCGACACCTCAACAAGACCGACCGGCAGCATCAGGTTGATGAAGCTTTCGATCTTCTCGGAAGCGCCGGTGATCTCGAACACAAAGCTTTCCGTGGTCGCGTCGATGACGCGGGCGCGGAAAGCGTCAGCAAGGCGCAACGCCTCCATGCGGTGATCGTCCTTGCCACGCACCTTCACCATGGCGAGCTCGCGCTGAATGGCCGGGCCCGCCATGGTGATGTCGACGACGCGGTGCACCGGCACCAGCCGGTCGAGCTGGTTCTTGATCTGCTCGATCACCATCGGCGTGCCGCGCGTCACGATGGTGATGCGCGACAGGTGCTTCTCGTGCTCGGTCTCCGAGACGGTGAGCGAGTCGATGTTGTAGCCGCGGCCAGCGAACAGTCCGATGACGCGGGCAAGAACACCGGGCTCGTTGTCGACGAGCACGCACAAGGTGCGGGTCTCGACGCGTTCGCTGGTGGGCGCGGTAGGGTAATGCGATGTCGCGGTATTCACGGCGGCTCTCCTGAGCTAGACCAGCATCTTGCCTTCTTCAGTGACGGCGTCTTCGATCTTCTGCACCGCGTCGCCGAGCAGCATTTCATTGTGCGCGCGTCCCGACGGGATCATCGGGAAGCAATTTTCCGCCGGATCGACGACGCAGTCGAAGATCACCGGCTTTTTCACCTCGATCATTTCACGGATCTTGGCGTCGAGATCGCCCGGCTTTTCACAGCGGATGCCGTGCGCCTGATAGGCGTCGGCGAGTTTCACGAAGTCGGGCAGCGCTTCGCTGTAAGAATGGGAATAGCGTCCACCATGCAGCAGCTCCTGCCACTGCCGGACCATGCCCATATATTTATTGTTGAGGATGAAGATCTTGACCGGCAGATCGTACTGCACGGCGGTCGATATTTCCTGCATCGTCATCTGCACCGAGGCCTCGCCGGCAATGTCGATAACCAGCGAATCCGGGTGCGCGAGCTGCACGCCCACCGCGGCCGGTAATCCGTAGCCCATGGTGCCGAGGCCACCGGAGGTCATCCAGCGGTTCGGCTCCTGGAACTGGTAGAACTGTGCCGCCCACATCTGGTGCTGGCCGACCTCGGTGGTGATGTAGGTGTCGCGATCCCTGGTCAGCTCGAACAGCCGCTGGATGGCATATTGCGGCTTGATGACCTTGTCGCTGCCGCGGTAGGCGAGCGACTTTTTCGCGCGCCACTTGTCGATCTGCGTCCACCACGCAGCCAGCGCTTTCTTGTCGAACCGCGACGCCACCGAACTCCATTGCCGCACCATGTCTTCGAGCACGTGCGCGCAATCGCCGACGATCGGCAGATCGACCTTGACGTTCTTGTTGATCGACGACGGATCGATGTCGACGTGGATTTTCTTCGAGCCGGGCGAGAACGCGTCGAGCCGGCCGGTGATGCGGTCGTCGAACCGCGCGCCGATGCAGATCATCAGATCGCAATCGTGCATTGCCCAGTTGGCTTCCCAGGTGCCGTGCATGCCGAGCATGCCGAGCCATTGCGGATCGGCGGCCGGATAGGCGCCCAGCCCCATCAAGGTCGAGGTGATCGGGAAGCCGGTCATCTTCGCCAGCGCACGCAGATGCTCGGACGCGGCGCGGCCGGAATTGATGATGCCGCCGCCGGTATAGAACAGCGGCCGCTTGGCGGCTGCCATCATCTCGACTGCCTGCCGGATCTTGTCGCTGTCGCCGACGATCTTCGGCCGATAGCCTTTATGCAGGAACTCCTTCGGCTTGCTGTACGTGCCTTTGGCGAACTGGATATCCTTCGGAATATCGACCACGACCGGACCGGGACGTCCGCTCGAAGCAATGTGGAACGCCTCGTGCAGCGCGCGCGGCAGATCCTCGATGGTCTTCACCAGATAATTGTATTTGGTGCACGGCCGCGTGATGCCGACGGTGTCGCATTCCTGGAATGCGTCGTTGCCGATCAGATGGGTCGGCACCTGCCCGGTGAGCACCACCAGCGGGATGGAATCGCACAGCGCGTCGGTCAGCCCGGTGACCGCGTTGGTCGCGCCGGGGCCCGACGTCACCAGCACGCAGCCGACCTTGCCGGTCGAGCGCGCATAGCCCTCGGCGGCATGGACCGCGCCCTGCTCGTGGCGCACCAGAACATGCCGAACCCGGTCCTGCGATTGAAACAGCGCGTCATAGATCGGAAGCACCGCGCCGCCGGGATAGCCGAAAATGTGCTCGACACCCTGATCGGCGAGCGCCTCGATCACCATTTCCGCGCCGGTCATCTCTGTCATCGTCAGCTCCGCTCTTTGGCTTTCTCTTAGGTTCGTCCACTGGGCATTTCAGGCAATAAAAAAGGGACCTCGAAGGGCCCCTGGGTCGCGCACCGCCACGTTCGCGGGTGGATTATCCACCCTCGGCGGTGCGCCTCGCTACGAGAATCGTCACAACAGTCTGCACGGATAGGCCCTTCGCTCTGATGCCCAATCTTATAAGCATTGCGGCAGCGGGGGTCAAGCCAAATACGGCGGGAATCCGGCGGACCGCGTTCGCAAAAACTTCAAACGATCGTTTGAAATCGGATTCACGGGGCTAACTCGCATTTCTTAACCAACATGACGTGCCTTGGAGCAGCCGCGATTTCGCGCGGCGCCGGACAAAAAAAATCCCCGCGCTGTTGCTGAATTACCGCAACGGGGACGATCAGGCACTGACGGCTTTCTCCATCGGAGGCGTTATGCTCGCAGCTCATCTGCATCGCATCGCTATCGGGCTTTTTGCCGGCGCGGTTGTCGCGATCGCGCTGGCAATGCCGGCAGCGGCGGAACAGCCCGCCAATGCGCCCCCGAATTCGACCGAGGCGATCCTGAAATGGATCAACGACTACCGCAGCCGGCCGGATCCGGAGAGTTTGCCGGCCATCGTCCGGGCGTTGGGCTCGATGCAGGCTTTCAAGAACGCCGAAACGTGCGGCGCTTACGTCGGCTTCATCGCCGGCGTGTTGAATGCCAACCCGGCGCGCGCCGAAAGCCTGGTCGCCAGGATGCTGGTCATCGATCCGGCGGATCATTGGGTGCTGGTGCGCGCGGTCGCCTATTCCGGCCTGCCGCACTGGAAAGAGCTGCTGGCGAAATTCGCCGACCGCATGCCGATGCGCCACGCCATGGTCGACAAATACGTCGATGGCGAGCTGCCGACGCTTGAGCAAATCAACTATGCGCCGAAGACGCCCGGCGTATGGGACAAGATGCGTGTCGCCCTGCAACTCACCGACACGCACGCCGAGAAGCCGGTGACGCTGACGCCGAGCCCCGAGCTGATCGACGTGCTGTGGGGCTACTATCTGGCCACGGGCACCTATGCGTCGGTCGGGCGCATCGTCAAGCTTTTGCCGCTCGCCAACGACAAGGACAGTGTCGACAACCTCACCACCGGCAGCGCGGCGAAATTCACCCTCGCCAGCAATGCGGTGCGCGATCTCAATCTGCTCAACATGCTGAAATGGTCGGCGAAACGCCAACCGAAAGACGTCACCGTGGTGCTCGACGATGTCATCGAAACCGCCGAGACCGTCGATACGGTGCATATGCGCAAGGAATCGCTCGCCGCAATCGACGAATTGAAGCAGAAGGGCCCGGACTCCAAGCGCGAACTTTCCGGCTGGGGCCAGGTCGGCCAGGGCGCGCTGTCGATGGGTTGCGTGCTTGCGGCGGCGACAGGCCAGATCGAACTGGGATTGCCCTGCGTGCTCGGCGGCGCGGCCTACTCAGCCAGCATGCAATACGCAACGCATTAACCGTGCGTTCTCAAAATCGCGGCGTGCCCGGATCGAGACCGAGCAGCACGCGGCCGGAAATTTCAAAATTCACCGAGGCGATCCCGACGTGTTGGGTGGTCGCGTGCACGTCGCGGAAGCAACGCTCGATCGGATTGCTTTCGTAAAGCGCGGTGCCGCCGGCGGCGTTATAGACCAGATCGACGGCTTGCGCGGAAGCGGCCGCGGCCTGCGCGGCGGCGAGGCGCGCAACGGCGCGCTGCGGCACCGACGGCATGGCGCCGGACGCGACCGTGTCCCAGATGTTGTGCAGGGACTCGACCAAAAACGCCCGCGCCGAACGCAAAAGCGCTTCCGCCTTGCCGACATCGGCCTGCGCGCCGGCTTTTTCGCGCAGCCGCGATGACGAGCCGATCGGCGTCTTGCCCTCGGCCAATTCGACGAACGCGTCGATCGCCGCGCGCGCAATGCCGAGCGGCACGCTGGCCAGCGCCATTTGAAACACGGTGATGAACGGCGCCGCGAACAGCGTGCCGAGGCGCACCGGCGTGGCCGTGAAGGCGGCAATCGCCCGTTCGTCGGGCACGAACAGATCGTCGACGCGAAAATCATGACTGCCGGTGCCGCGCAGACCGCCGACATGCCAGGTATCGAGAATCTCGATGTCGGCGGTCGGAAACAGCATCAAACGCATGTCGGGGGCCCCGTCGGGACCGCGGCGCGGCGCGCCGTTGTCGTAAATGACGCTGCTGCCGACGGTCCAGGCGCTGTGCCGAATGAAGCTGCCGAAATTCCAGTGTCCGCTGACGCGAAATCCGCCGGGCACGGCGACCGCTTTGCCGGTCGGATTGATGGTGCCGGCGACGATGGTGCTGCCGTCGCCAAAAATCTGCCGTGCCACGTCGTCGGAGAGATAGCCGGAAAGCCGGCTGTAACCGGCCGACACCATCGCGCACCAGCCGGCCGCACCGTCGGCGCGCGACAGCTCTTCGATGATACGCAGGAAATCGAGCGTGGTGAGCTCGGGACCGCCAAGCGAACGGGCGAGCCAGATCGAGAAGAAGCCGGCCTCGGCCATCTGTTTGACCAGCGGCGCGGGAAGCGAGCGCTCGCGGTCGATCTCGGCGCGCACCGCGCGGATCGCCGGCGTCAGCTCACGCGCGATGTGAAGAAATCCTTCGGCATCTTTCGGACGAACGGCCGCGGCGGACATGATTGGCTCCGTCATTCAGATTGCGGCCCCGAAACAGATTGCAATCCTGTAACCCTTTGCAATCCTGTAAGCCTTGGCGGTCATTGCGCTATTGCCCTTCAACGCCGTGCCATCCATATCAGTGCAATCGACCGGTTGGTTTGAGCTGCCGCGCAGCGGCGCAAAATGACCCAGCACATTTTTCTTCCCCGGGACAATGCCATGAAAACCAGTCCGGACGCATCGAATATTGCCGCTGCATCGCCCGAAGCGGTTCGCGTCACCAGCTTCCAGACCATCGATATCGCCCGCGTTGCGACGCGGCGCGAGCATGACCTCCTCGGCGAGCTCGACGTTCCGGCTGACGCTTATTGGGGCATTCATACGCTCCGCGCGATGAGGAATTTTCCGATCACCGGAGTTCCGATCGGTCATTTTCCGGAGCTGGTGCGGGCGCTGGTCCTGGTCAAGCAGGCGGCCGCGCGCGCCAACCACCGTCTCGGCTATCTCAGCCCGGAAAAAAGCAACGCGATCGAGCGCGCCTGCGAACTCATCGCCAACGAAGGCCGTTATCACGACCAATTCGTGGTCGATGCCGTGCAGGGCGGCGCCGGCACCTCGACCAACATGAACACCAACGAAGTCATCGCCAACGTCGCGCTCGAATTGCTCGGCCGCGCCAAGGGCGATTATGCCGTGTTGCATCCCAACGACGACGTCAACATGGAGCAGTCGACCAACGATGCCTATCCGACGGCGCTGCGGCTGGCCGTGATCTTCGCGCTGAAGCCGCTGATCGAAGCGGTGAACGACCTGGCCTTCGCCTTCAAGACCAAGGCGGTCGAGTTCAGCGACGTCCTGAAAATCGGGCGCACCCAGCTGCAGGACGCGGTGCCGATGACGCTCGGCCAGGAATTCGAGGCGTACTTCGTCACGCTGAAGGAAGACATCGACCGGCTCAACGAAGCCGTCGCCCTGTTCCGCGAAGTCAATCTCGGCGCCACGGCCATCGGCACCGGCATCAACGCGGACTCGCGCTACGCGCAATTGGCGGTCGAGGAATTGTCGCGTCTGGCGCACGAGCCGATGATTTGCGCCGCCAATCTGATCGAGGCTACGTCGGACATGGGCGCCTTTGTCCTGTTCTCCGGCGTGCTGAAACGGCTCGCCGTGAAGCTGTCCAAGATCAGCAACGACCTGCGCCTCTTGTCGAGCGGGCCGCGCGCGGGACTGGCGGAAATCAGCTTGCCGGCGGTACAGGCCGGTTCTTCGATCATGCCGGGCAAGGTCAATCCGGTGATTCCGGAGGTGGTCAATCAGGTCGCCTTCCTCGTCATCGGCCACGACCTCACCGTGACGATGTGCGCCGAGGGCGGCCAACTGCAGCTCAATGCATTCGAGCCGACGATCGGTTACTGCCTGTTGTCCTCATTGCGAAACCTCACCGCCGCGGTGACGACGCTGACCACCCGTTGCGTGAACGGAATCGAAGCCGACCGCGAACACTGCAAAGCGCTGGTGGAGAATTCCATCACGCTGGTGACGGCGCTGGTCCCGGCCATTGGCTACGAGGCATCGACGCGCGTCGCGAAACGCGCCCTGGCCGAAAAGCGCCGGGTGAGCGACGTGATTCTCGAAGAAGGCCTGCTCACGGCGGAACAGCTAAACGAGCTGCTGAAAATCGAGGCCATGACCAGGCCTTCGCGTGCCGGCAGAATTAGCAAGCCGCCGGTAACGTCTAGAGCATGATCCGGAAAGCCTGCCCTCGGACTTGATCCGGGGTGGATGCCGGTTTTCCGAAAAGATCATGCTCCGCTTTAATGCCCGGTGACGATCCGCGCCAGTTCCTGCGGATCGTCCGGAAGCGTGTTGCCGCGCCACACGACATGCAGGTCCGGCCGCACCAGAAAATAGTCGAAACCGTAAACGTCGCGCACCCGCGCATTGTCGATGTCCAGCACCGCCAGCGGAGCGCCAAGCTTGCTGAAAGACAATTGCAGGCAAGACGCCGCGGACTTGGTTTGGCCGAGCCGCAACAGCGTGAAGCCGTCACCGATGCGGTCATGGACCGAGACTTTGCCGGGCTCGATCCAGACATGCGGCAAGCGCGCGCCCGGCCAGCTGGTCGGCTCATAGTCCTCGATATTCGGCGCCGGACCGCCCGGCTCGTTGCAAATCACCGGTGAAGCATCATAGCGGTAGCCGAGCTCGGCGCCGATCACCTTGAAGGTCTTCGGTGCTTCGACTTTCGCCAGTTCGAGCAAGTGTTGCAGCGCCGCCCTGCCCTCCAGCGTATCGTCCTCGATGTCCGGACGCCAGGCGCTGCGCCAGACCGCGCGGCCGCTGGTGCCGCCGCCGGACGCCTTGACGTTGATCGCGCCGACCTGACGCCGCTCGGCTTCGTAGGATTGCAGCAATCGCGGGCCGCCCCAGCCGTGCAGCGTCGCCGCAAGCTTCCATGAAATGTCGATCGCGTCGCCGACGCCGGTATTCATGCCGAGGCCGCCGGTCGGGATCACCAGATGCGCGGCATCGCCGGCGATAAAGACCCGGTCCTCGAGATAGTGCTCCGCGAGCAGGAGCCGCTGCACCCACTTCGCGCAATGCAGCATCTCGTACTTGACCGGCGTGCCGACGGTTTCCTCAAACAGCGTCGCCATATCCTCGTCTTTGTCGACGATGGCATGAATGGTGAAATGCTGGCGCGAGTCCTGGACGATGAACAGCGTCCAGTGATCGTCGATACGGTTGTAATGGCGCGCCGGCGGCGCCTTCACCTTGGCGTAAAGCTCCGGGCAGTGAAACAGCGCCTGGCGCATTTCGCGCAAATGCGCATCGCCATCCATCCTGAAGCCAAGCTGCTTACGGACCACGCTCGATCCGCCATCGCAGCCGACCAGGTATTGGGCGCGGATTTCCGTGCGTTCGCCGTTTGATTTGCGGATATGTGCGGTGACGCCGCCGGCGTCCTGCGTGAACGACTCCAGTTCGTGTCCGAATTTCACGTCCACGTTCGGAATCGTCTCGACGATCGACTTGAGCAACGGCTCGAGCGTGTACTGGGAAATGACCTGATACGGTTCAAGCGGCATCGAGCCGTCCAGCGTGACGTCGCGCTTGGCTTTGGCCTGCGCCACCGTGGGATGGGCCATCTTGAACAGCGGCGGCCGCATCAGGTCGAACACCAGATAGGTGTCCATTGGCCAGTCCGGCGGATAACCGGCGGCGCGCACGGTGTCGGCAAGACCGAGCCGGCGGAAAATTTCCATGGTGCGCGGATTGCACCGCTCCATCTTCGGATAGCCGAGCGGCGCGTCGTTTTTTTCGATGAGGGTGCAGCGGATGCCGCGCTTGCCGAGATCGATGCTGAGTGTGAGGCCGACCGGGCCGGCGCCGACAACAAGAACCTGTGTATCCATGACCTTTTTCTTATGAGTGGGAACCCGATCTTGCCGATCAGGATCAATCGACCGATGCGCCCGAACGTTTGACGACGTCGCCCCAGCGCACAATCTCAGAGCGGACGAACGCCTGCAACTCTTCGATGGAATGGCTGCCCGCCGGAACAAGCCCGAGGCGGGTTATTGACTCGCGCGTGCCGGGCAACGCCATGATGGCTTCGAGTTCGTTGTGCAGCTTGTCGGCAATCGGCCGCGGCACCGCAGACGGCGCCGCCACCATTTGCCAGGCTGCCGCGTCAAACCCCGGCACGCCGAGTTCGGCGATCGGCGCCAGATCCGGCATCGCCGCAGCACGCGTCCTGGTGGTGACACCGAGCGCACGCATCCTGCCGTCCTTGATCAGCGGCACCGACGACGTGAAGTCGGTGAACATCACCTGGATGCGGCCGCCCATCAGATCAACCTGCGCATCGACCACCGCCTTGTAAGACACGTGCACCATCTGGATTCCGGTCATCGCGCTGAACAGTTCGCCGTTGAGATGGAACGGCGAGCCGGGTCCGGTCGAGCCATAGGACAGCTCGCCGGGATGCGCCTTGGCATAGGCGATCAATTCTTGCACCGAGTGCACCGGCAGGTCGTTGTTGACCACGAGGACGAACGGGATGGTCGCGATCAGCGCCAACGGGACGAAGTCGGTGGCCGGATCGTACGGCAGATGCTTGTAGAGCGTGGCGAGGATGGCCAACGGCGTGCTGGTTCCCATCAGGATCGTGTAACCGTCGGGCGGCGACTTCGCGACCGTGTTCGATCCGGTCATGGTGCCGGCGCCGGGCCGGTTTTCCACCACGAACGGTTTGCCCAGCCGCTCGCCGAGCTGCGGCGCCAGAAGCCGCGCCAGAAGATCGGTGGCCGCGCCGGCGCCGGTCGGCACAATGAAGGTGACGTTATGGGTTGGATATTCCTGTGCCGACGCATCCGCGACACCAAGCAAGACGAACACCAGCACCGCCGCAGCTTTGATCATGGACCCTCGCAAGCTCGAAACCGGCCCGCAGTGTAAGCCATCCCCGTACCACTTTGCAGGAGTCACGCCGGCAACGCCTGCAATTGCCTTTCAATCTCGGATTGTGCGCGGTCGGGCGCAACCCAAACGAAACCAGGAATTTGATTGCGAAACCAGGTCGCCTGCCGCTTGGTGTATTGCCGCGTTTCCAGTTTTGCATGCTCTACCGCGTCGGCGAGCGGCACCTCGCCGTTGAGGTGCCGGATCAGCCACGGCACGCCGTGGGCTTTCATCACCGGCAGGCTCGGATTGAGATCTCGCGCGGCGAGTGTACGCACTTCGTCCAGCGCGCCGGCCGCCATCATCGCATCGAAACGGCGGCCGATCCGGCCCGCAAGCTCGTCACGCCCGACGTCGAGAAAAATCCTGACTGCGGAGGCAGGATCGAGGCTCGCCGGCAATCCTTCCTCATGCCAGGCCAGCAGCGAGCGGCCGGTTGCCAGCACGACTTCGAGCGCGCGCGCGACGCGGGCGCGATCGTTCGGCATCAATCGCGCAGCAGCAGCGGAGTCGCGTTGCGCCAGTTCGGCATGCAGCGAAGCAACGCCATGGCTCTCCAGCCGCGCGCGGACATCATTGCGGATCGCGGGCGGGATCGGCGGCACCGCCGCAAGCCCTTGCGTCAGGGCCTTGAAATAAAGTCCGGTGCCACCGACCAGAATGGCCGCGCGCCGCTCTTGCCTCGCGGTTGCAAGCGCGGCGTCGGCATCGACGCACCAGCGCCCGGTCGAGTAATTCTCCGCGGCGTCGACATGGCCATAAAGCCGGTGCGGCGCCCGGGCTTCCTCGGCCGGCGCCGGCCGCGCGGTGATGATGCGGAGGTCGCGATAGACCTGCATGGAATCGGCATTGACGATCACGCCGCCGCGCGACGCGGCAATCTCGAGCGCCAGCGCCGACTTGCCGCTCGCCGTCGGACCTGCAATGAGGATCACCTTTGACACCTGACCGGCCGCTCCGTTCTCCGCTCGTCGGATCGCACAGCATGTTCTACATGGCAACGCTGATTTCGCGCCCGGACCGCCTTGCGGTGACCGATGCGCTTGCGCAAAAGGCCGCGCGCTATCTGCCCCATGGCCGCCCGGTCGACTGGCTGCATCCCGGCGCAGCCGTCGATATCGCATTCCTGGCCGATGATACCGGCGAAGCGGAGTCCGACCAGAGCGAAGAGCGGGCCTTTCTCAAGGATATCAGCAACGATTTGCGCGACATCGCCGGGGACGAGCCGGTGGACGTGGTCGTGCAACGGCAGGACGGCCGCCGCAAGAAGCTGCTGATCGCCGACATGGACTCCACCATGATCGGCCAGGAATGTATCGACGAATTGGCCGACTATGCAGGCGTCAAGGATCGCGTCGCCAAGATCACCGAGCGCGCCATGCGCGGCGAACTCGCCTTCGAGCCGGCGCTGCGCGAACGGGTCGCGCTCCTGAAAAATCTGCCGGCATCGGTTATCGACACCGTGCTTGCGGAGCGTATCCATCTGACGCCGGGCGGACCGACACTTGTCGCGACGATGCGGGCGAATGGCGCCTATACCAGCCTGGTGTCGGGCGGCTTCACCGCGTTCACCGCCCGCCTCGCAGCCGCGATCGGCTTCGATGAGCAGCGGGCCAATACCTTGCTGGTCGATGCCGACGGCAAGTTGACCGGCGAGGTGGCCGATCCGGTTCTCGGCCGTGAAGCAAAACTCGAAACGCTCAGCGCGCTTCGCGATCGCTTTCGGCTCAATCGCGACGATACGCTGGCCGTCGGCGACGGCGCCAACGATCTGCCGATGATCCAGGCCGCCGGTCTCGGCGTCGCCTATCACGGCAAACCGGCGTTACGGGAAGCCGCCACGGCCTGTATCGACCACGGCGACCTCACGTCGCTGCTCTATGCGCAGGGATACCGGCGCGAGGAGTTCGTCGCGCGCAGCTAGATTGTTCGCTGGAGCATGATCTTATCAGAAAACCGGAAGTCCACTTTTCCGGATCATGCTCTACTGCAGGTTCAGCGCCACGAATCGCGTTTCGCCGTTACCGTTCGAGACCAGCAGCACGGCGATCTTTTTGCCCTGGGTCTTGAGCTGGTCGACCCGCGCCTGCAATGCCGACGGGTTGCCGACGGCCTCGTATTGCACCTCGACGATGACGTCGCCGGGCGACAGCCGCTTGTCGGGCTGCGAGCGGTCGACGGTCGCGTCCACTCCGGTGATGACGACACCTTTGACGCTGTCCCGGATCTTGAACTTCTTGCGAAGATCGTCGGACAGGCTGGAAAGCTCCAGTCCGAGCGTCTTCTGCACGGTCGATTTCTGCTCCGGCGGCGTACTCTGTTTCGGATCGTTCGACGCCACCTTCTCGGTGTCTTCGAGACGGCCGATCTTGACCTGATGGGTCTCTTCCTTGCCCTTGCGGATGATGACGACATCGACCTGCTTGCCGATCGGCGTGTCGGCAACGATGCGCGGCAGATCGCGCATCTCCTTGACGTCGTGGCCGTCGAACTTGACGACAACGTCGCCCGGCTCGATGCCGCCCGGCTTGGCCGGACCCTTGTCATCGACGCCGGCGACAAGCGCGCCATGGGGCGGCTTGATGCTGAGGCTTTCGGCGATGTCGTCGGTGACCTGCTGAATCCGCACGCCGAGCCAGCCGCGCCGCGCCTCGCCGTATTCGCGAAGCTGGTTGAGCACCGGGACCGCCGTATCGGACGGCACGGCAAAACCGATGCCGATCGAACCGCCGGACGGCGAGATGATCGCGGTGTTGATGCCGATGACTTCACCGTTGAGATTGAACAGCGGCCCGCCGGAATTGCCGCGATTGATCGCGGCATCGGTCTGAATGTAGTTGTCGTAAGGCCCCGACTGGATGTCGCGGTTGCGCGCCGAGACGATGCCGGCGGTCACCGTGCCGCCGAGACTGAACGGATTACCGATAGCGATCACCCATTCGCCAAGCCGCAGCTTGTCGCTGTCGCCGAATGCCACGGCCTTGAGCGGATGATCGGCCTTGACCCGCAGCAGCGCGAGGTCGGCCTTTGAATCCTTGCCGATCAGTTGCGCCGGCAGCTTGGTGCCGTCGTTGAGAATGACGTTGATCTCGTCGGCGTCGGCGATGACGTGATTGTTGGTCACGATGATGCCGGACGGATCGATGATAAAGCCGGAGCCCAGCGAGTTGACGCGGCGCGGCGATTTATCGGCGTCGCTGTTGTCACCTTGCCCATCCGGACCACCCGGGCCACCCTGACCGCGGTGCTTCTTGAAGAAGTCCTCGAAGAACTGCTCCATCGGCGAACCGGGCGGCAGATCCGGCATGCCGGAAATCCGTGAGTCGACTTTCTGTGAAGTCGACACGTTGACCACGGCGTCGATCACCTGCTCGGCAACGTCAGAGATATTCTCCGGTCCGCGCGCCGCTGCAGGCCGCGCCGGCAACACGAATATTGCCGCCGTCAGCGCAGCGGCCAGGCCGAATTGCCGGGAATTGAACTGGCGAGACATGGATGTCAGCGCTCCTGAAAAGACTCGATTTAGCTGGGAAAGTGCCCCCGTCCTGGCCCTGGCGCAAGGCCAAACGCGGCACACGCCCATGAGGGAACCGGATTGGGGCGGAAAAGCGACTCACACGGAAAGGTGTTCAACCGCGCACCAGATAGACGATCAGGACGCCGGCCAGCGCCGAAACGATGCCGGCAATCCGCAAGGCGCTATCGGGCATTTCAAGCACCGTCGTCATCGCCCGCTTGGCGGCGCCGGGAAAGCCGGCAAGACAAATACCTTCAATCGCGAAAAGCAGGCCGAGCGCGGCAAAAAAGTCGTGCATCGGCCCAACCCGCTTTTGCTCTGAGTATTACTTCGTCGCGCTGCCGCCGGAGCCCGAGGCGACGGGCGCATTGTTGGAGCCCGGTAACGACTTACCCATCGGATCGCCGAAGTAACGGAAGAAATCGGAGTCGGGGCGCAGCACGAAGTTGGTGTCGCCCTTCTGCATGCTTCGATCGTAAGCCTGCATGGAGCGATAGAAACCGAAGAAATCCGGATCGCGGGTGTAGGCCTCAGCGAAGATGGCGTTGCGTTCGGCGTCACCCTGACCGCGGAGAGTTTCCGACTGCTGATTAGCTTCGGCGATCAGCACGGTGACGTCACGGTCCGCCTTGGCGCGGATCTCCTGGCTCTTCTGGCTGCCTTGAGCGCGGAATTCAGCGGCTTCGCGCTGACGTTCCGTCTGCATGCGTTGATAAACCGCCTGGCTATTCTGCTCGGGCAGATCGACGCGGCGGATACGCACGTCAACGATATGTACGCCGAACGGCTGCGCATCGCGATCGAGTTGGTCACGCATCTGCACCATCAGTTCGCCACGACGGTTACGCACCGCGTCCGAGAGCGTGGCAGCGCCGAGTACACGCCGCAGCGCCGAGTTGAGCAGAATAGAAAGCTGCGAGCTGGCGCCGTCCGGACCGACGGTCTGATAGAACTTCAGCGGATCCGTAATCCGATACCGCGCGAAAGCATCGACCACCATCCGCTCACCGGCCTCGCCGGCGCCAGCAACGGAGTTGTCCTTGCTGGACGCGATCACTTCCTGCGCCGGAGATTCGACGGCGAGAATACGCTTGTCGATATAGATCACCGCATCGATGAACGGGACTTTCACGTTCAAGCCCGGCTCGGTGACGACGCGCACCACCTGTCCGAGGCGCACCACCAGCGCTTGTCTGGTCTGATAGACGGTAAAGAACGTGCTGTAGCCCACGATCACCGCGATCAGCAGGATAATGGCGGCCGCGCCGCTGGCGAGACCGAACCTCATGGCTTGCCTCCGGCGGACGATTGCGGTGCTTGCTGCGGCGGCGTCAGACCTGGCAACGGAAGATAAGGCACCACCCCTGGACCGCTTGCCCCGGTATCGATGATCGTCTTGTCGGTGTTGCCGAGGATGCGTTCCATGGTTTCCAGATACATGCGCCGGCGCGTCACGTCGGGCGCCTTCTTGTATTGATCATAAACCTGCAGGAAGCGAGAGGTTTGTCCCTTGGCGTCAGCCACAGTCTGAGATTTATAGGCGTCGGCGTCCTGGGTAATCTTGGCGGCACGGCCGCGCGCTTCCGGTACGATCTTGTTGGCGTAAGTCTGCGCTTCGTTCTGCGCCCGCTCGAGATCGGACCGCGCCGCCTGCACGTCACGGAACGCGTCGATCACCTGCGTCGGCGGATCGACCTTCTGCAATTGGACCTGCTGAACCACGATGCCGGCGCCGTATTCGTCGAGCGTTTTTTGCATCAGCACCTGGACCGCAGTTTCGATCGTTTGCCGCGCGCCGGTGAGGATCGGACCGATATTGGAGCGCCCGACCACTTCGCGCATGGCGCTTTCCGCCACGGCTTTCACGGTGCCTTCAGGATTCTGAATGTTGAACAGATAGTCGCCGACGGCATTTGGTTTGACTTTCCAAAGCACCGAAAAATCGACATCGACGATATTTTCGTCGCCGGTCAGCATCAGGCTTTCTTCCGGCACGTCACGCAGCGTGGTGCCGCGGCGCATATCATCGGATTCGCGAAAGCCGATATTGAGCTTGTTGACGCGCAGCGCCTGCGGCGTCAGCGCGGTCTCGATCGGATACGGCAGATGATAGTTCAGGCCCGGCTGGACTTCACGGTTGACCTGGCCGAAGCGCAGCACGACGCCAAGCTCGTCAGGCTCGACGCGAAAGAAGCCGGAGAAGCCCCACAGCGCAATCACCGCGAGAACCAGCAGCGCCAGACCGCGGCCGCCCAGATTCCCCGGCATGATGGTGCGCAACTTGTCCTGGCCGCGGCGAAGGAAATCCTCGAGATCGGGCGGCCTGGGGCCCTGCGATTGCGGACCTGAGCCCCACGGGCCTTTCGACCCCGAGCCCCACGGGCCGCCGCCGGATTGGTTACTCCACGGCATCAAACGATCTCCTCGGACGCCGGCCGTGCGGACCGGCTGTTTGCGGGCGGTTATAGGGGAGCGCCCGGCCCCTTACAACGCACAGCCACGACGTAGATAGGTAGGGTATTGCAGTGAGTTAATGCAGGCCCGGCAGCGACACGTTCGCGCATCGCCTTAAATCATCATTGCCGCAAATAGGTTACGAAGGCGAACGCCGCTTCGTCGTCGGCGCCCGGCGGGTGCTCGTCGCGCGCGCTTTCGCGCCAAAGCCCTGGGTCGATGGCGGGGAAACGGGCGTCGCCGTCGACCTGCTTGTGCACCTGGGTGATCGCCAGCTGCGTCGCACGCGGCAGTGTCTGCTCATAAATGTCGGCGCCACCGGCAATCACGATGGCGTCGGTGTTTCGGCGCTGCGCATCGCCGCGCGCCACCGCGAGCGCGCTGTCAATTCCGGAAGCGACGACGATTCCAGGCGCCGCGAAAGCGGGATCGCGGCTGACCACAATCGTGGTGCGGCCGGCAAGCGGCTTGCCGATCGAGAGAAAGGTCTTCCGGCCCATCACCACCGGCTTCCCCATGGTGAGCGCACGGAAATGCTGCATGTCGGATTTCAGCCGCCACGGCAGCGTATTGCCGCGGCCGATAATGCCGTTCTCGGCAATAGCGGCGATGAGGACGATGTTCATCCTTACACCGCGACCGCGGCCTTGATGTGGGGATGCGGATCGTAGCCTTCGAGCACGAAATCTTCGTAGCGCAGCGCGAACAGGTCCTTCGCGTCCGGATTGATCGTGAGCTTCGGCAACGGCCGCGGCGCGCGCGACAATTGCAGATGCGCCTGTTCCAGGTGGTTCATATAAAGATGGGCGTCGCCGAAGCTGTGAACGAATTCGCCGGGTTTCAATCCCGCCACCTGGGCGACGGCCTGCGTCAGCAGCGCATAGGACGCGATGTTGAACGGCACGCCGAGGAAGACATCGGCCGAGCGCTGGTAGAGCTGGCACGACAGCCGGCCTTCGGCGACATAGAACTGAAACAGGCAATGGCACGGCGATAGCGCCATCTTCGGCAGGTCCGGCGGATTCCACGCGGTCACGATGATGCGGCGCGAGTCCGGGTTGTCCCGGATCGTCTCCACCGCATCCTTCATCTGATCGATCGATGTGCCGTCCGGCACCGGCCACGAACGCCATTGCCGGCCGTAGACCGGGCCGAGATCGCCAGTCTTGTCGGCCCATTCGTTCCAGATGCTGACGCCGTGATCGTTGAGATATTTGACGTTGGTGTCGCCGCGCAGGAACCACAACAGCTCGTAGATGATCGATTTGACATGCAGCTTCTTGGTCGTGACCAGCGGAAAGCCGTCGTTGAGGTCGAACCGCATCTGGTGGCCGAAGATCGACAGCGTCCCGGTCCCGGTGCGGTCGTGCTTCTCCGCGCCCTCGGCGAGCACCCGTTCCATCAGTTCGAGATATTGGCGCATCGCCGGTTCCAGCCGAGTCGGTCAGCCGACTTTACTGTCAAATGAGCAGCCAACGAAGACCGTGCAAGGGCGCTGCATGAGCCCTGTGGACCGCCTAAACAAGGCCAACCGCACCCAAAACCGCGGCGGCGGCAAAAACCCAGATCGGATTGATCCGCGCGAAATAGCAAATAACGGCGGTTGCGGCGGTCAGCGCCGCTGCTGTCCAGCCGTAATCGGCGGTGGTCGCGATCACGGTCGCGCTCGCCGCGATCAGACCGATGGTCACGGGAACGAGCCCGCTGCTGATCGCGCTGTGCCACATCTTGCCCCTGAACCGCTCCGACGCACGGCCGACAAAATAGGCGGCGACACTGGTCGGCCCGCACATCGCCAGCATGGCAACCACCGCACCGAGCACGCCGGCGACATGGAAGCCGACCAGCGCAACAATGATGAGATTCGGGCCCGGAGTGAGTTGTGCGAGCGCGAACGTATCGGCGAACTCCCGGTCGGTCAGCCAATGCTGCACATCCACGGCATAGCGGTGCATTTCGGGTATCGCGGAATTACCGCCGCCGATGGAAAACAGCGACAGCACCGCAAAGAAGCTCGCGAGTGTCAGCAGCGTACCCGCGCCTGACTTCATAGCCTCACCCATGCGATGGCGATGCTGACCGGGATAAGCACCGCCAGCGCCAGCGGCAGCGGCCAATGCATGATGCCGATCGCGGCGAAGGTGGCGATGGCGACGAGCGGCGTCGCCATCGAGCGGCGATTAACGAACAACGGGCGCGCCATCTTGGCCACTGTCGCCATCATCAAGCCCGCCGCGGCCGAGGCGATACCGGTGAGCATGCGGCGCAGTACCGGCAGATCGCCGTAATGGGCGTAGATCGCGCCGATGATGATAATCAGCAGCATCGGCGGGCCGAGCAGCCCGGCCGTAGCGACCAGAGCACCTGGCACGCCGCGAAAGCGCGATCCGAAGATGACAGAGAAATTGATAATGTTGCCGCCGGGCAGCATGGAGCAGAGGGCGTAAGTCTCGTTGAACTGCTCCGGCGTCAGCCAGCGGCGCTCCTCCACCATCATCCGCCGCGACCATGCCAGCACGCCGCCGAAGCCGTAGAGCGAGATCGTCGCGAAGGTGATGGCCAGTTCGGAGAGAGTAGGACGCGGCGGATCGTAAGACGGGGCGGTCATCGCTTTCGTTTAGAGCATGATCCGTCGAGTGAAAACCATCTCACGGTGCAGAACCGGCACCGTCCAGAACATCGGCAAGGAAAAGCCGCGTTCGCGCGTAAATTCCCGGCGCTTCGCTCTCGCGCGGACCGCCGATGCCAAGCTTGAGCTGCGGGCCGACCCGGCGCTGCTGAAAGCGCAGCCACAACGTCGCATCGCGGATCGCCTCCGCTTCGCCGAGCCGGGCGACGAGCAGCGGCCGGCGGTAACGGTGCGCGAGCTCCTGCGCCAGCACCGTGCCTTTGGAGACCGCCGCGCCACTGTCGTCGATCACGATGACGCAGGCGTCGGCGTCGCGCACGTTCCACTCGGTGCGCTGTGCCGGGTCGGCGAGCGGCGTCTCCTGCAAGTGCGGATAGTGCGCCAAGAGGCCGGGCGGCGCCGGCAGATCCTCGGCCCAGCCGCCTTTCGGGCACCAGCCGCCGTAATCGATGCCGCGCGCCAGCGCCACATCGAGCACCGCGCGGTCGACGCCGGTCTGGCCTCCCGAGACAAGTTTCATGGCTGATTTTTTGGGGTTGAGCGTGCTCTTCTTTCGGCAACCATTTGCGCCTATATTCCTTGTGCCGGCGCGAGCCGGCTATGGTGATAAACGGCCGTCGCAATAAACCTTTCGGACCCGGGGGCGGTACCCGGCGACTCCACCATTTACGGGGTCGAAATAGGATCGACGAGGGCGTAAAAGGCGCGCTTTTACCCGGGATGGTTCCGGCGTTATCGGGCCAAACTCATAGTTGCCAATGACAACTATGCTCCGGTTGCTCTGGCTGCGTAAGCAGCTCGAAAGACCGATTTAAAGCCCTAGCGGGTTAAGCTCCGTTAGGCGGGGTTCGGAGGCACCTGGCAACAGAAGCCTCCACTTTCCCCATCCATTAGCGTCTGGACCTCTATAAATCAGGGCTTATCTGTCGTCTGATCGTCCTTTCACTGATTCCTGATTCCGCCGATGGACCACATCCGTTACGACCTTCTCGCCCAGGCCGCCCTGCGGGGCGTCGTCCGCACCGTGCTGACGGATACCGCCGGCAAGGGTTTGCCGGGCGATCATCATTTCAAGATCACCTTCAACACGGCGGCGCCCGGCGTAAAGCTGTCGGACCGGATGCGGGCGCAATATCCGCAGGCGATGACCATCGTGCTGCAACACCAGTTCTGGGACCTGGCGGTCAACGACGATACGTTCGAAGTCGGCCTGTCATTCGGCGGCATACCGGAACGCGTCGTGGTGCCGTTCGAGGCGGTAACGGCCTTCTTCGATCCGTCCGTGCAGTTCGGGCTCCAGTTCGAGACGGTTGAGGTGGTTGACGCCGAGGCGAAGGATGATGCGCCGAACACGGATCAGGACGTGCAGCCGACGCCCGCGGGCAAGGCTGAGGCCCTGCCGGCGCCCGAACCGGAGCCTGAGCCTGATCGACCCGGCGGCGCCGAAGTCGTGCGGCTCGACCGCTTCAGGAAGAAGTGAACACCCGCACCGAATCCAACTCGTTCGGCCCCATCGAAGTAGCGGATGATCGTTACTGGGGCGCCCAGACCGAACGCTCGCGCAACAATTTCAGGATCGGCGAAGAGCGCATTCCGCTGCCGATCGTCCGCGCGCTGGCCGTCGTCAAGCGCGCCGCCGCCGAAACCAATCTCGCGCTGGGGTCGCTCGATGCGCGCCGCGCCAAGGCCATCGCCCGCGCAGCGCAGGAGATCATCGACGGCAAGCTCGACGATCACTTTCCATTATCCGTCTGGCAGACCGGCTCCGGCACCCAGACCAACATGAACGTCAACGAAGTGATCGCCAACCGCGCCAGCGAAATGCTCGGCGGCAAGCGCGGGGCAAAATCACCGGTCCATCCCAACGATCACGTCAATATGAGCCAGTCGTCGAACGACAGCTTTCCGACCGCCATGCATATCGCGGCAGTGATGGAGATCGAGGAACGGCTGCTGCCGGCGCTGACCCATCTGCAAGATGCGCTGAAAAAGAAGACCAAAGAATTCCATTCGATCGTGAAGATCGGCCGCACTCACACCCAGGACGCGACACCGCTCACGCTTGGACAGGAATTCTCCGGCTACGCCGCGCAGGTGACGTCCGGCATCGCGCGGATCAAAACCTCGCTGAAGGAACTCTACCCGCTGGCGCAGGGCGGCACCGCGGTCGGCACCGGGCTCAACGCCAAGCGTGCCTTCGCCAAGGCGTTCGCCAAGCGAGTCGCCGTCATGACCGGTCTGCCGTTCGTGACCGCGCCGAACAAATTCGAGGCGCTGGCGTCGCACGGCGCGCTGGTGTTCGCGCACGGCGCGCTCAATGCGCTCGCCGCCGATCTGTTCAAGATCGCCAACGACATCCGCTTTCTCGGTTCCGGACCGCGTTCCGGCTTCGGCGAATTGATCCTGCCGGAGAACGAGCCGGGCTCGTCGATCATGCCAGGCAAGGTCAATCCGACCCAGTGCGAAGCGATGACGATGGTGTGCACCCGCGTGTTCGGCAACGACACCACGGTCACGGTGGCGGCAAGCCAGGGCCATTTCGAGCTCAATGTGTTCAAGCCGGTGATCGCCTACTCGATGCTGCAATCGATCCGGCTGCTCGCCGACGTGTCGACCTCCTTCACCGATCACTGCGTTGCCGGCATCAAGGCCAACGTGCCGCGCATCCGCGAGCTGATGCAGAATTCGCTGATGCTGGTCACGGCGCTGGCGCCGCGTATCGGCTACGACAAGGCGGCGCAGATCGCCAAGACCGCCCACAACAACGGCACGACGCTGCGCGAGGAGGCAGTCCGGCTCGGCTTCGTGACCGGGAGCGAATTCGACCGGCTGGTGCGACCGGCGGCGATGACCCACCCGGATCCTTAAGCGGCAGCCGGTGACGTTTTCGGGCGGGCCACCCTACCCCGATACCGAATTCATCCGCTATTTCATGGGCTTCCGGCGACGCACCCGCCCCGCGTGATCCAGACCGGCGGTGCCTGCGTATTACTCTCGACCACAATTGGGCCCGGATGGTCCGCAATCCTTACCTAAATACCGCTGAGCGACCGGATGGGCGACGTCGTTAATCTTCGCATTGCACGGAAACGGCAAAAACGCCGCGAAGCGGAGCAATCCGCTGCGGCCAACCGGCTCACCCACGGCCGCAGCCGGACCGAACAAAACCAAACGCGTGCTGACAACGACAAAGCTCAAAGCAAGCTCGACCAGCACAGGGTAGAAACGGGAGATCGGCAATGAAGTCGCCAGTCATCAAGCGCTCGATCGTCATCGCAGGCCATAAGACGAGTGTCAGTCTTGAGGACGCCTTCTGGAAGGGATTGAAGGACATCGCCGAGAGCCGGCAACTGACGTTGTCGGAGCTCGTCGCCACCATCGATACCGGCCGGGCCCACGGCAACCTGTCGTCGGCCATCCGGCTGTTCGTGCTGGGCCATTACCAGGCCAGGACCAATGGCCACGGCGAGGTCGATCAACCGGCCCACGACATCATGATCGCGCCAGCCCGTCGCCGTGTCAGTTCTGCGGCCGGAGTAAATCGAGCGGCGCGCGCTTGTCCGGCCCTGCCGTGCGCGGGGCCGGGATGGGCAGCGGCGGCGTCACTTCCGGTTGCAGCCAATCCAGCTTTTGTCCGCCTGCACCGGGCGCGGCGACGCCGACCAGGATTCCGGATTCCGTCAGCATCCCGCGCGGCGCCGCGCGCAGAGCCGCAAACCCAGGACGGATCGCACGGCCGACAACATCCTTGCGCCTGTTGTCCTCGACCAACTCCAGGCGGCGCGTTTGAAATTCGCTGGCGCGCAAAGCCAGCCAGCCGGTCAACGCCGAAACATCGATCGATTGCGCCGGCGACGCCAGCGGCCCCTTCAGCAGCATGGCGAGTTCGGGGCGATTGCCGATCAACGCGTGCGGCGGCGGATCGGCGGATAGCGTAAGCCGCGCATCAATCGCCCCGCTGCCGAGGTCGAATGTGCCGGCGACGCCGAGCGCACTGTTGTCCTGCCCGTGCAACGTCACATTGGCGATGCTGGCCTTGCCGCCGGTGATCGTGATCGGCGCATCGCCTTGCGCAATGACGAGACGCCCATTTGCGAGCGCGGCCTTGACGGCGGCCTGGGTCTTTGCCGGATCGATCGCATTGCCCTGATCGGCCGCACGCATCGCCGCAGCAAACGCGCCAGTATCGAGCCCACCCAGGCTCGCGTCATGAAGGGCAATCGCGCCGCTGCCATGCAGCGAACTCACCGCCGCCGCGGGCGTCGCTGCGATGCTGTCGCCATCAAGCTTGAGCGTCAGATGTCCTGCAACGGCCTTGCTGTCGAGGAGCGTTGCCGCATCGGCATCGGCCAGCTCGATATGGCCGTGGCTGACCAGACCATCGGCATTGTGCCGGAACGACAGATGGCCGCTCAGGCGGCCGCCGGCGAGCGCGCCGTCGAGATTGTCCAGCGTGATGTCCGATGGCCGGAACTGCGCAACGCCTTGCAAGCCGCTCACATTGAGCGAAGACGCGAAGGCTGCGTGGTCAAACTTGAACGTCACCGCACCGTTGATTCCGGTGAACGCACCGGCTCCGACCGCCGAACTCGACCAAGAGGCCGCGCTGCCCGCGGCTTGCCGCGGCAGCCCCAACAGCAAAGCGGCAACGCGCGCCGCATCGGCATTGTCGACGGCAACATCGCCATCGATCGTGACCGGAGCGGCAAGGCTGACATTCAGCCGCCCCCGCACCGAACTCTTGCCGATAGCGGCGGCGATTTGCGTGAACGACAGCGCGCTGCCGGACACCGCGACGGCGGCACGCGCCGAAACCGGAACGGCGTCGCCGGGCTGTCCGGTCATCGCCTGCTGCAACGGGCGCAAATCGCCGATCGTGGCCAGCATCTGCAATGTGCCGTTTGGCGTTGCATCGCCGCCGAGGCGCAGGACGCCCCGCGCCGCGGTATCGAGACCGCTGGCCGCAAGCGTGGCGTCGACGTGCAGATCGCCATTCATCGGCCCGTCAACGGCCAGCGTCGCGCGGCCGGGAAGCTGATCGACGCCGAGAATCCGGTCGATACCGAACAGCGCCGCCAGCGCAGTGCCGTCGTCGGCGTCGAGCCGGCTTTCGACGTGCAGATGCGCGGCTCCCGGTTGCGCGCGCTCGCCTTGGGCATCGGCATTGAGCGCCAGCCGCATCAATCCGACCTGGCCGTTGAGATCGACCTTGGCGTCACTGCCGGCCGACGCTTTGTCGACGGTGACAACGGCATGGATCTTCGCCGGGGCCAGGCGGTCCGCGCCACGGCGCAACACGGCGCCCGCCTGCGGCGCAAATTTGTCGACAATCGCCGCAAATCCGTCGAGCGAGCGCGTGTCGAGATCGACAGTGACGCGCCCGCGCGGCTGCGATGACAGCTCGTCGATCCGGCCTTTGATATCGAGCGCGGCTCCAGCCAGGGCGCCGACGGAAAGCTGCTCGATCTGCAAAGCGCCGGCGTCGAACTTGATCTGCGTCTTCACCGCCAGTGCATCGATGCCGGCAAAAGTCGCCTTGCCGAGATCGAGAGTGAGCGCGCCGGCGCGCGGCAAAGTGAAGCCTCCGGCATCGGCTGCGGATATCGCGAAAGCCGACAACGCGTCGAGATTGAGTCGTGTCGCGTGCAGGTCGGCGTCGACGACGGCCGGCTGATTGTCATGGGGCCAAGTATAGGCGAGCCGGCCATCGAGGCTCTCGCGGTCAAGCGTCACAGCAAGCCGGTCGAACGCCAGCCGGTCGCTCGAGAGGGTGAAATCGCCGTGGGCGTTCAGCGTGCCGGTCTGCCCCGGCGACGAAACGCTCCGTCCGCCAAGCCACGCCATCAGCGTCTCGGCATCGGCCGATTGCAGCGAAGCCGGACCGGTAAAGGCAAACCCTTGTTGTGTCTGCTTGAGCGTTCCGTTCAGGCTGACATCGGTCAGCCCCGGCGCGCGAAGATCGAGGGCGCGGATGCTCCAGCCGTCGCCATCGAAGCGCAGCTTGCCGTGCAGCGACTGGATCGTGGTGCCGCCGACCGTTAGCCCCTCGACGGTCAGTGCGACATCGCCGGGCATCGGCGGCGTTACCGCCTGGACGAAAGTTTCAACGAAACTTTTCACCACCAGAAGCGGCGGGCGGCGCGTCTTGTCCGGCTCCGCCAGCGCCCGGTCGGCGTCGACTTCGAGTGCTTTGATCGAACCGTCGAAGTGCGGATGGTCGCCGAAGGTCAGATCGGCGCTGCCGGTGAAATTGACCGCGCGCTCATCCGGCCCGTATTGCAGCGCCAGATCCTGCAACGTCGCCGATGCCGGCGTCGCCTTGATGGTGCCGCCGGCGCGCCACGGATCGTTCATGACTCGCTGGCCGTTCGACAGCGTGACACCGACCGGGCGCGCCAGCGCAAACGTTCCGGCGAACTGCGGCACGCCGCCGTCGAACGTGAACGCGCCGTCAATCGTCGTCGTCAGCGGCTGATCCTGCGGATCGGCGCCAAGCCTGATCCGGAATCCGCTGCCGTCGTCGGCTTGCGCTCCCGAAATGCGATAGGCGAACGGTTCGCCGTTGATGGCGAAGGCGCCTTCGCCCCTGAATGGCCCGGCGAGCGAACGGACGTCACCGGTGAACGACAGCTTGCGCAACACCACGTGCGCGCCGGAGACGGCGTCGGAAAGAATGATGCTGCCGTCCTCGACGCTGAGCCGGGACACCGAGAGCTCTTCGGGGCGGAATGAGCGTGTCGCACCGGGCAGCACCAGCGCCCCGGAACGGTCGAGCGTCACTATGATCTGCGGCGCGACCAAACGCGCTTCGGTCGCTTCCACCCGGCCGCGCACCAGCGGCGCCAGCCTGACCTCGAGTTCGAGCGCATCGGCCCGCAGTTGCGGCACATGTCCAGGGTCGCCAATCCTGACGTCGCGAAGCTTGATGATGGGCGAAGGCAGGATGCGCGCGTCGATGGTGCCGACATGCACGTTCAACCCGGTCAGGCGGCTGACTTCGCTTTCGAACGCGGCGCGATAATGATTCAAGTCGACAACAAGCGGCGCCACCAGCGCGGCAACGAGCGCCAGAATGATCGCGATGGCTAATCCGAGCAGCGTCGTCTGCACGGCGCGTCCGGCCTCCTGCTAGTGGTCCGATTCAAACATTCGCATCCGGTTTCGGCCGCATCTGGCGCGAATGTTTGAACCAAAGGACCGCTCAACCACAAAGTAATGGAGGCCAGCGCCGATTGCACGCCGGAAGCCCGATATCGGAGCCTGGCCAGCGCAGCCCCGCTCGCGCTTCGCCGCGACAAAGCGGCGGTGGACTGGACAATCCGGCTGGCCATGGCCAATCCTCGCGGATCGCACTGGCGGCGCTGGCCGCTGTGGAAGCCGGGGGTGTCATGTTCAACGGTTGGTTTCGCCTTACCATGGCCGCGGCCCTGGCGCTGGCAATTCACACGAATGCTGCGATCGCGCAGCAGTGGCCGACACATCCGGTGCGCTTTGTGCTGCCGTTCGGTCCGGGCTCCGGGGCGGATACCGCCGCGCGGCTGATCACCGACAAGTTGCAGCAGAAGTGGGGCCAGCCGGTCATCCTCGACGGCAAGCCCGGCGGCGACGGCTTGCTGTCGCTGCAGGCCGTCGTGTCGGCCAACGACGACCACACGCTGTTCTTCGGGCCGAGCAGCATTTATGTCGTGCAACGCTACGTGCACGAGGACATGACTTTCGATCCCGAGACCGCCCTGGCGCCGATTGCGGCGGTCGCCAAAGTGGGGATCGCGGTCGCGGTGCCGGCAAGTCTCGGCATCTCCACGCTGGCCGAATTCGTGGCGCTGGCGCGCGCCAAGCCGAGCGAGACGAGCTACTCGGTGGCGCCGGGATTTTCCGAGTTCGTGTTCGACGCGTTCGTCAAGGAGAATGGGCTGACGATCGCCAAGGTGCCGTATCGCGACATCACCAAGTCGCCGCTGGATCTCGGCGAGAACAGGATTCAGCTCTCGATGCAGTCCTACGCCGCGATGCGCACCTACGCGCAGACCGGCAAGATCAAGTTCATTGCCATCAACGACCGCGTCCGCTCGCCGATCGACCCGGACGTTCCTTCCGTGGTGGAAGCCGGATATCCGTCACTGGTCGCAAGCCCGGTGCTGGGGTTGCTGGGACCGCGCAGCATGCCGCTCGACTTGCGCCGGCGGATCGCAGCCGACATGCTCGCCGCGCTCGACGACAAGACGGTCGTCGAAAGACTGGCGCTGACCGGGCAACCCGCCGCACCGATGGACGTCGACGCGTTCACCGCTGCACTCAAGGAGCAATACGCGCAAGTCGCCCATATCGCGTCGGTGCTGGGCATCGCGAAGAAATAAGCGTTGCGCAAAAAGCCGGCGGCTACAGCGCGACGATCTTGCCGGGGTTCATAATGCCGAGCGGATCGAGCGCCTGCTTGATGGCGCGCATGCTGGCGAGCGCCGGCTCGCCGCGTTCGGCTTTGAGATATTTCATCTTGCCCTGGCCGACGCCGTGCTCGCCGGTGCAGGTGCCGTCCATCGCCAGCGCCCGCTCCACCAGCCGTTCGAGGAACAACTCGACACGCGCGACTTCGGCCTTGTCGTCGAGGTCGACCAGGATGCCGACGTGGAAATTGCCGTCGCCGACATGGCCGACGATCGGACCGACCAGTTGGCTCGCGGCGATATCGCGCTGGGTTTCGGTGACACATTCGGCCAGCCGCGAGATCGGCACGCAGACATCGCTCGCCAGCGCCTTTGAGCCGGGACGAAGCGCGCACTGCGCCCAGTAGGCGTCGTGCCGCGCCTGCCACAGCCGCGTGCGGTCCTCGGCCTTGGTCGCCCACTCGAACGGCCCACCGCCCAATTCCTGCGCGATCTCACCGAAACGCTCCGCCTGCTCGGCAACGCCGGCTTCGGAGCCGTGGAATTCGAGCAGCAGCAGCGGCTTTTCCGGCATCGAGAGTTTCGAGTAGGCGTTCTGGGCGCGCACCTGCAGTTCGTCGAGCAGTTCGATCCGCGCCACCGGAATGCCGGACTGGATCGTCATGATGGTGGCGTTGCACGCGGCCTCGACCGACGGGAACGTGCAGATGCCGGCGGAAATGGCCTCAGGAATTCCGGAGAGCTTCAGCGTCAGCTCGGTAACGACGCCGAGCGTACCCTCAGCGCCGACGAACAGGCGCGTCAGGTCGTAACCGGCGGAGGATTTCTTGGCGCGCGTCGCGGTCGTCATCACGTCGCCGTTGGCGAGCACGACTTTCAGCGCCAGCACGTTGTCTTTCATCGTGCCATAGCGCACCGCGTTGGTGCCCGACGCCCGCGTCGACGCCATGCCGCCGAGCGATGCGTCGGCGCCCGGATCGATCGGAAAGAACAGACCCTGGTCGCGGAGATATTCGTTGAGTTGTTTCCGGGTCACGCCGGGCTCGATGACGCAGTCGAGATCCTCGGCATGAACCGCAAGTACGCGGTTCATGTCGCGGAAGTCGAGCGACACCCCGCCGCGCGGCGCATTGACCTGCCCTTCGAGTGAAGTGCCGGTGCCGAACGCAATCACCGGGACGCGCTCGGCGGCGCAGATCCGCACCACTTGCTGCACGTCCTCGGTGGTTTGCGGGAACACCACCGCATCGGGCGGCTGGTTCGGGATCCAGGTGGTCGTATGGGCATGCTGTTCGCGGACCGCCTGCGAGGTGACCAGCCGGTTGCCGAAGTGTGCCGCCAGCGCAGCGATCACCTTGTCCGTGGCCTTGCGCTCCTGCGGCGTGCGCTCTTTCGTTTCGACCAGTCCCATTGTGCCTTCACTCGCCTACTCGCCGGCCTTCACTTCAGCATAGATATTACGACCTTTCCCGAAGATAACCGCTCCACAGTTCCGCGGAAATGTCGGCCTCGTCCCAGACGCCGATCAGGATGCCGCGGCGCTCGGCCTTGCCGCTGGCGTTCCTGATCTGTTGCTCGGAGCGCGTGGTGCGCTGCGAGACGCGAAGGCCCCATGCCGCCAGCGCGTCCATCATGCGCTCGCATTCCGCGGCGTATTTCGGAACGGCGCCAAGATCGTGGAACTCGTTCGGGTCGTTGGTCAGGTCGAACAGCATCGGCCGAAAGCCGATGCCGTGGATCAGCTTCCAGTTCTTGTCGGCGATCATGAACAGCCGCGCGTCCTTCGGCGCGACGCCGAGCGCGGTCGACGCCGGCATCATGCCGTAATCGTATTCACTGATGGTGAACGACCGCCATCGCGCCGGCTGCTCGCCGTGGATCAGCGGCAGCAGCGAGCGGCCCTCGAGCCGATGCGACTGCTGCGCCGCGTTGCCGCCGGCGGCATCGAGAAATGTCGGCAGCAGGTCGATCGCCTCGACCATCTCATCGCAGGTCGTGCCGCGCGCCTTGTCGGCCTCGGGCGACGGATCGTAGACGATCAGCGGCACCTTCACCGACGGCTCGTGGAAGAAATCCTTGTCGCCGAGCCAGTGGTCGCCGAGATAGTCGCCATGATCGGCGGTGAACACGATCATGGTGTTCTCGAACAGGCCCTGCTCTTCCATAAAGCGGAACAGCACGCCGATCTGGTCGTCGATCTGTTTGATCAGGCCCATGTAGACGGGAATGACTCCGTTGCGCACGTCGTCGCGCGAAAACGTCTTGCTGACGCCGTGCTCCATGAACGCGCGATACACCGGATGCGGATCGCACCGCTCGTCCTCGGATCGCACCGCCGGGATGACATCTTTGGCGCTGTACATGTCGTTGTACGGCGCCGGCGCGATATAGGGCCAGTGCGGCTTGATGTAGGACAGATGCAGGCACCACGGCTGGTCGCCGGCGTCGCGCATGAACTCCATGCCGCGCCGCGTCAGATACGGCGTTTCGGAATCGTCTTCACGCACGCGCGCCGGCTTGCGGGCATGGCGCATCGCCCAGCCCGAGGCCAGCGCATTGCCCTCGCCGTCGGCGGCATTGGCCCAGTCGTGCCACGGGTTCTCGCCGTCATAGCCCTTGTCGTTGAGATAGAAATTGTAGCGCGGCCGCCGCGGCGAATAGCGCATGCCGTCCGGTCCCATGCCGTGCAGGCCGTCGTCGCGCTCGTAAGGTTCGAAGCCGCATTCCGACACCCGCACGCCGATGATCGAGTTCGGATCGATGCCAAGCCGCGCCATGCCTTCGACGTCGGCTTCCATGTGGGTCTTGCCGGCAAGCGCGGTGCGCATGCCGAGCGGGCGCAGATAATCGCCCATGGTCATTTCGCCGACCTTGAGCGGAAAGCCGTTCCACGCCGCGCCGTGCGACTGCACGTAACGCCCGGTATAGGTGCTCATCCGCGATGCGCCGCAGATCGGCGACTGCACGTGCGCCCGAGTGAAGCGCACGCCGCGTTTGGCGAGACCGTCGATATGCGGCGTGGAAAGGCGCGGATGGCCGTAGCAAGACAGATAATCCCAGCGTAGCTGGTCGCACATGATGAAGAGGATGTTCTTGGGCTTGGACTTAGGCTTGCTGGACACGCGCGCGGCTTCCCCGGGGCTTTTCTTGGTCACTTGCAGGAACGACGTTAGCACAGCAAATTGCGCCGGCCATTGCCGGATCGATCATGCCCGAACGCACTGAACCCGCGATCCCTACCCCGTTTGTCTCGTCCGTGATGCGGGTCGAGCCGGCGTGGATCGACTACAACGGCCATCTCAACATGGCCTACTACAATGTGCTGTTCGACCGCGCGGTCGACGAGGTCTACGAGCTGCTCGGGCTCGGGCTGGATTATCTGAAAACCCGCCGGCACTCGACTTTCACCGCCGAAGTCCATGTGCGCTACCTGCGCGAGCTGAAGGAAGGCGATCCGGTCCGGGTGTCGTTCCAGTTGCTCGACTACGACGAAAAGCGGCTGCACTACTTCGAGGAATTGCATCACGCCGAAGAAGGCTGGCTGTCGGCCACATCGGAGAACATGGCGCTCAACGTCGCCATGGATGCGAAGAAGACAGCCCCGTTCCCCGCCGACGTCATGGCGCATCTTGCGCGCATGAAGGCCGCCCATGCTACCTTGCCGGTCCCGCAAGGCGCCGGCCGGCGCATCGCCATGCCTTCCAGATAAGTCGAGAGACACCGAGTCAGTGATGGTCACGATCCGCGAGCACAAGATTCCGACCGCCAACAGCAAACCGTATATCGCAGTGGAAGGGCCGGACCGGGCGCTGTGGTTCTGCGAAAGCGGCGCCTCGAAGATCGGCCGGTTCGATCCTGCCACTGCCGCGTTCACCGAGTTCGCGCTGCCGGCGAAAACCGCGACGCCGATCGGCATCGCCGCCGGCGCCGACGGAAACTTGTGGTTCTGCGAGAAGGCGATCAACCATATCGGCCGCATCACGCCGCAAGGCGAGATCACGGAGTTTCAGATTCCGTCGCCCTATGCCGGACCGGACGGCATCGCGCTTGGGCCCGACGGCAATGTCTGGTTCTCGGAAACCGAGATCAGCAAGATCGGCCGCATCACGCCGGCCGGCGAGATCACCGAGTTCGGCGAAGGCATCTCGTTTGCCGCCAAGCCGCTGTCGATCGTGGTCCGTGACGGCGCGCTGTGGTTCAGCGAAGCGTCCGGCAACCGCGTCGGGCGCATCACCGTGGACGGCAAGGTCACCGAGTTTCCGATTCCGAGCACCAACAGCCAGCCGCGCGCCATGGTCACGCATCCGGACGGCAGCATTTGGTTCGTCGAGACCTCGACCAACGCGCTCGGCCGCCTCGACCGCGACGGCAAGATCACCGAGCATCCGGTGCCGACGCCGGAGTCGTCGCTGCGCGGCGTCACCGTCGGCCCGGACAACAACCTCTGGTACACGGCGAATGCCGCCAACCGGATCGGCTGCATGGCGCCGAACGGAAAAATGGTCGGCGAATACGATATTCCGACGCCGGCGAGCGGAGCGCGCTGTATCGCCACGTTGTCAAATGGCCGGCTGTACTTTTCACAATATGATGCCGGCCTGATCGGTGAAGTTATTTTGGGCTGAGCCGTCATTCCGGGGCGCGCGAAGCGCGAGCCCGGAATCCATAACCCCGGCGCAGGGAGTATGGATTCCGGACTTGCCGCAACGGCGGCAATCCGGAATGACAGGGGGAGACGCTGTGAAGAGACTACTGACGCTGTCGCTCGCCTTCGCGGCATGGATCACCGCCGCGCAGGCGCAGACCTATCCGTCGCGGCCGATCAAGATGATCGTGTCGATCGCCGCCGGCAGCGTCACCGACGTGATCATGCGCACGGCGGCGGCGCGACTGCAGGAGCAGCTCGGCCAGCCGGTCATCGTCGAGAACCAGGGCGGCGCGGCGGGCATCGTCGGCGGCCAGATGTGCGCGCAGGCCGCGCCCGACGGCTACACGCTGTGCGTCATCTACCATTCGACGCTGTCGTACAATCCGCTGCTGTTCAGCAACCTGCCCTACAACGCCGAAACCGATTTCATCCCGGTGACGCGGCTGTTCTGGCTCACCGAAGGCATGTTCGTGCCGGCGAGCCTCAAAATAAATTCGGTCGCCGAACTCAAGGCGCTGGCGCAGTCGAAGCCGAACGGCCTGAACTACGGCACGCTCGGCGAAGGCTCGTTTCCGGACCTGTTCCTGCGCTGGCTGAACAACCAGTGGACCACCCAGATCGTCGGCATCCCCTACAAGGGCGGCGGACCGGCGGCGCAGGCGCTGGCGTCGGGCGAAATCCAGATGACGCGGTTCGGCGTCGGCAATTTCATGGGGTTGATCCAGGCTGGACAGGTCAAGGCGCTGGCGGTGACATCAGCGGCGCGCTCGCCGCTGCTGCCGGACGCGCCGACCTTCGCGGAAGTCGGCTGGGGCGGTTATCCGGGCCAGGGCTGGTGGGGCCTCGCCGTGCCGAAGGCCACGCCGGCCGCGATCGTCGGCACGCTCAACGCCGCTTTCGTCAAGCTGTTCACCGAGCCGCAGTTCATGGCCTTCCTCGACAAGAATGCCGTGGTGTCGGCGACCACGACGCCGGATGGCTTCGCGCAATTCCTCAAAGAAGACCGCAAGGCCGCCGCAACGCTGATCAAGATCGCCAACGCCAAGCGGGAAACCTACGATCCGGCGACCACGAAATAAAATCATCGGGAGACAACCACCGTGAATAAATTCGCACTCACGCTGATCGCTGCACTGGCCGCGGCCTCGTCCGCCGCTGCCGCCGACGACTATCCCAGCCGCACGATCAAGATGATCGTGCCGATCTCGGCTGGCTCGATCACCGACGTCGCGTCGCGGCTCGCGGCGGCGGAGTTGCAGGCCAAGCTCGGCCAGCCGGTCGTCGTCATCAACAAGCCCGGCGCCGCGATGGTGCTCGGCGGCAGCGAATGCGCCAAGTCGGATCCGGACGGCTACACGCTGTGCGTCGTCAGCCCGGACACCATGTCGTTCAATCCGCTGACGGTGCCGAACCTGCCGTATGACCCGAGCACCTTTATCCCGGTTATCGACATGTATCATGTCGTCGAGGGACTGATGACGCCGGCGGCCGCGAACATCAACACCATCGAGGAATTGCACACCAGGGCGGCGGCGGAGCCCGGCAAGCTGAACTGGGGAACGCTCGGTGAGCGCACCACCACCGATGCATTCCGGCAGTGGCTCGGCGAGCACTGGAACACCAAATTCGTCGCCATCCCCTACAAGGGCGGCAGCGAGATCACCGGCGCGCTGCTGGAAAACACCGTCGACGGCGCGAAGATCGGCGTCGGCAACATGGTCAGCCAGTTGAAAGAGGGCAAGATCAAGGTTCTGGCGCTCAGCGGATCGCGCCGGTGGCCGGATTTTCCGAACGTGCCGACCTTCGCCGAGGCCGGCTTCGGCGCCTATCCGGCGGGTCCGATCTATTGGGGCATGGTGGTGCCGGCCGGCACGCCGGCGCCGATCGTCGCGAAGCTGCACGACGAGCTGCTGGCGATCTTCCAGGGTCAAAAATTCAAGGATTTCGCCAACCAGAATTTCCTCGAGGCGACCGCCGGCTCGACCGCCGATTTCGTCGCGCTGCTGAAGAAGGACAAGGACAGCGCCAAGATCCTGGTCGACAAATACATGAAGTAACGGCGCGAAGGCCTCCAAGGTTGTCATGCCCCGCGAAGGCGGGGCATCCAGTATTCCTGGCAACTCCGGTGATTACTGGATCATCCGCCTGCGCGGATGATGACAAGTCAGGGCCAAGCACAGCCAACAGGGACAAAGCCTCGTAAAAACCCCCTTCAGATGCCATCTTGGGGGCATGAGAATCACTGAAATCGCGCGCCTGGGCTGACCCCCGTGCCTGACCCCTTGAAGCGCAGCATCGAGCCGGTCGACCGCCCCGCCCCGGCGCCGGGCGGCATTGCCGCGCGGGCGCAGGCCGCGTCCGGCGCGCCGTATCTCGCCGGGCTCAATCCGGAGCAGCGGCTGGCGGTCGAGACGCTCGACGGCCCGGTGCTGGTCTTGGCCGGCGCCGGCACCGGCAAGACCCGCGTGCTGACCGTGCGCATCGCCCACATCCTCAGCCTCGGCCGCGCCCGGCCGAGCGAAATCCTCGCCGTCACCTTCACCAACAAGGCGGCGCGCGAGATGAAACATCGCGTCGGCGAGATCGTCGGCGGCGTGGTCGAAGGCATGCCATGGCTCGGCACCTTCCACTCGATCGGCGTCAAGATCCTGCGCCGCCACGCCGAGATGGTCGGGCTGAAAAGCGACTTCACCATCCTCGACGTCGACGACCAGATCCGTCTGCTCAAACAACTGCTCGACGCCGAGGGCATCGACGAGAAGCGCTGGCCGGGCCGCGTGCTGGCGATGCTGATCGACGGCTGGAAGAACCGCGGCCTCACCCCCGAGCAGGTGCCGGCCGGCGAAGCCGCGGTGTTCGCCAACGGCAAGGGGCTGAAGCTTTACCGGGCGTATCAGGAGCGGCTGAAAATCCTCAACGCCGCCGACTTCGGCGACCTGCTGCTCGAATGCATCCGGCTGTTCCGCGAGCAGCCCGACGTGCTGCGGCAATATCAGGGCCGCTTCAGATACATCCTGGTTGACGAATACCAGGACACCAACGTCGCGCAGTATCTCTGGCTGCGGCTCCTGGCGCAGCGGAGCATCCTTCGAGACGCCGCGCTGCGCGCGGCTCCTCAGGATGAGGTCGGGGGAAAGCTTGAACTGCGCGAGATTCTTCAGGATGAGGATCAGCCCGGACAAACCCTCATCCCTCATCCTGAGGAGGCGCGAAGCGCCGTTGCGAAGGACGAGGCCCCGGCATCGCAGCCGCCGCAACCCAAAAACATCTGCTGCGTCGGCGACGACGATCAGTCGATCTACGGCTGGCGCGGCGCCGAGGTCGACAACATCCTGCGCTTCGAGCACGACTTCCCCGGCGCCGTGGTGATCCGCCTAGAGCGCAACTACCGCTCGACCGGCCACATCCTCGCCGCCGCCTCGCACCTGATCGCGCACAACGAAGGCCGCCTCGGCAAGACGCTGCGCACCGACGACGAGCCGGGCGAGAAGGTCGGCGTCACCGGCTCCTGGGACTCAGAAGAGGAAGCCCGCGCCATCGGCGAGGAGATCGAGCAGCTCCAGCGCCAAGGTCCTGATGGCAAACCCCATGCGCTCAACGAGATCGCCATCCTGGTGCGCGCCTCGTTCCAGATGCGCGAATTCGAAGACCGCTTCGTCACCCTCGGCCTGCCCTATCGCGTGATCGGCGGCCCGCGGTTCTACGAGCGCGCCGAAATCCGCGATGCGCTGGCTTATCTGCGCGTGGTCAATTCGCCGGCCGACGATCTGGCGTTCGAGCGCATCGTCAATGTGCCGAAGCGCGGCCTCGGCGACGCCACCATCCAGCTGCTGCACGACCACGCCCGCAAGCGCCGGGTGCCGCTCACCGAAGCGGCGCGCACCATGATCGAGACCGATGAGTTGAAGCCGAAGCCGCGCGGCGCGCTGCGCGGCGTGCTGGAATCGTTCGACCGCTGGCGCAAGCAGCGCGACAGCCTGCCCCACAACGAACTCGCCGAGATCATTCTCGACGAAAGCGGCTACACCGAGATGTGGCAGAAGGACCGCTCCGCCGACGCCGCCGGCCGGCTGGAGAACCTGAAAGAGCTGATCCGCTCGATGCAGGACTTCGAGAACCTGCAAGGCTTCCTCGAACACATCTCGCTGGTGATGGATCGCGAGCGGGGCGCCGACGACGACGCGGTCAACATCATGACCATGCACTCGGCCAAGGGCCTCGAATTCAACACCGTGTTCCTGCCCGGCTGGGAGGAAGGCCTGTTCCCGAGCCAGCGCACGCTGGACGATCAGGGCCGCTCCGGCCTCGAGGAGGAGCGCCGGCTGGCCCATGTCGGGCTGACGCGCGCGCGCAAGCGGGCAAAAATCTATTTCGCCACCAACCGGCGCATGCACGGCCTGTGGCAGACCAACATCCCGTCGCGCTTTCTCGACGAGCTGCCGGAAGCCAGCGTCGAGGTCACCGAGGCGCAAGGCGGCTTCGGCGGTTATGGCGGCTACGGCTCATCGCGCTTCGACGCCACCACCTCGTTCGGCTCCAGCTACGGCACGCCGGGCTGGCAGCGCGCGCAGGGCAGGAAGGGCGGCAGCAGCGGCTTCTCGGAAAGCGGCACGCGCTACACCGATGACAGCACGTCCGACGGCTTCGACGACGCCTCGTCACCCTCGCCGTGGCGCGCGCGCGAACAGCGAAGCGGCACCAGCCCGCGCCGCCTGCCGCTCACCATCGAAGGCGAGCTGGTGGCGAAATCGACCGGCACCACGTCGGCGTTCGCGCTCGGCGACCGGGTGTTCCACCAGAAATTCGGCAACGGCAACATCACCGTGATCGACGGCAACAAGCTGACGATCCAGTTCGACCGCGCGGGGGAGAAGCGCGTGGTGGATTCGTTTGTCGAAAGGGTGTGAACCATTTAGCCGTCGTGGCCGGATCAAGTCCGGCAATGACGCGTGCGATCAACCCGCTCATTCCCGCGCAAGCGGGAATCCAGGAAATCTTGCGCTGGGTCCCCGCTTTCGCGGGGACGAGCGGAATCCGGGATGTGAGATTTTTGCTTGAAGCGTGCGCAGAGTCAGAACTGATTATATTGCTGGATAACCGCCCCGAAATCCGGAAACCGCAGAATGAAGTTGAGGGCCAGCAAAAACCCGATGACGCAGAATGCTACGATCGCCAGCAGATCGGGTGACGCGATCGCAGCGACCGTCCGGCGCCATGCGATCTTCGCGGCGCCGGTGACAAGGCCCGTGGACTTCGCCGGCAGGGAAAGATCGTCCGCCTTGGGTAAAAGGGTCATCGAGAAATCCTCTCAACGCGGCAGACCGCGATGCGGACCTGCCGTCTGTTTCGTGCACCCCTGATTTCCCCAACGCGCGCACTGTAGCGAGCGGCCGAAGACCGCCGCCTCCTTCGATCGGAGGAGAGCCCTTTCGATTTCGGCGAATTCCATTCACAATGTCGCCGCTTTTTTGCACCTTTCTGCCAACTTGAACCGCGGGGGCCGCGCGTGTCTGTCCAGGACATTGAAGTCGATGCGCGCGAGGCGGAAGCACTGTCGTCGCTGATCGGCGATATCTACGACACGACACTCGATAAATCGCTGTGGCCCGGCACGCTCAAGAAGATTGCTGCGTTCGTCCACGGCGCGTCCGCGGCCGTATTCTGGAATGACGCCGCGAATAACGGCGGCGACCTTTATTTCGAGGACGGCGGCATCGATCCGGTTTATCGGGATCTTTATTTTCAGAAATACGTCAAGCTCAACCCGATCACGACGCCGCGGTTCTTCGCGCAACCCGAAGTGCCGATAGCAACCGGCGATCTGGTGCCTTACGACGAGTTCCTCACGACGCGCTTTTACCGCGAGTGGGCGCAGCCGCAGGGTCTGGTCGATTTCGCCAGCATCACTCTGGAAAAATCGGCAACAAAATCCGCCATGTTCGGAGTCTTCCGCCACGCGCGGCACGGGCTGGTCGATGAAGAGATGCGCCGGCGCATGCGGCTCATCGGTCCCCACATCCAGCGCGCGGTTCTGATCGCCAAGGTGTTCAACGTCAAGGACGCCGAAGCGGCGATGTATTCACAAACGCTCGACGGTCTTCGCGCCGCGATCTTTCTTGTCGAAGCCAACGGACGCGTCATTCATGCCAACGCCGCCGGCCACTTTCTCGTCACCAAGGCTGACGTCTTGCGCGTGGCGGCCGGCCGATTGGCCGCGGTCGAACCTGCGATCGATGTGAATCTGCAGGACGCCCTTCTCGCAGCATCCAAAGGCGATGCGGCGATCGGCAATACCGGAATCGCATTGCCGCTGATCGCGAAAGCGGGCGAACCGCATGTGGCCCATGTGCTCCCGCTCGCGTCCGGCGCGCGTCAGCGCGCGCGCGCCAATCACACCGCAAGCGCCGCGGTGTTCGTCCATAAGTCCGCTGTCGAAGCGCCCTCGCCGCCGGAGGTGATCGCCAAGGCTTACAAGCTGACGATGGCAGAGCTGCGGGTCGTGCTTGCCATTGTCGACGTTGGCGGCGTGCCGGAAGTCGCCGACGTCCTCGGCATCGCCGCAACGACGGTCAAGTCTCATCTGGGCAGTATCTTTGCCAAGACCGGCACGCACCGACAGGCCGATCTGGTCAAGCTCGTCGCCGGCCTGTCGAATCCGCTGATGAAATGAGCCGCCGCGATCGACACTGAGCCGTGACGGCGCGCGTTACCCGCCAGCCAATCGATAACTCAAAAACGCCGCGACCGGTGACGGCAGACCCAGCCACGCCGTCAGCGCGCCGGTGTCGAGCGAGACCAGGATCGAACCGAGCACCGCGGCCACCGCGCCGAGCACGACCGCGGCGTTCATCACCTCGTGGTCGCGGTTGATGATTTGCGACAGGAACAGCCGGAACACCAGAGAGAGCTGCAGGATCGGCGTCACCACCATCAGCGGCGCGATGGCGAGCGAGGCGTAGACCAGCGCCTGCGATATTGCGACCAGCACCGCAGCGGCGAGAAACCACGGCATGTTCTCGCGCTTCATCGCTATGATGTCCTGCCAGGAGCCGGGCTTGAGCAGCGCCAGCGCGAACACCAGCAGCGCCGCCGCATAGGCCACGCATCCGGCCGCCGTCGTGCTGATCCCAGGCGCGTTCAGGAAGGCCTCGCGCGCCAAAAGCGGCGAACTGCCATAGAACACTGCCGCGCCGAACGCGAAGATGGTGCCCCAGAACACCTGCGGCTGGAACACAGGCTTATCGGCCGCGTGCGCCGCGGCCGGCCCTTCCGGCGCAGCAGCGGACGTGGCGACCGCGGCCGACAGCGGCGCCGTCGCCTTCTTCGCCTTGCCGGATCGGGACTGTGTCGTGAACGAGCCGCCCAGCATCAACACCGTGCCGATGGCCTGCAGCACGGTGAACGCCTCGTGCAGCATCGCCACGGCCATGATCATGGCAAACGGCACCTGGAGCTGGATCACGGGCGCCGCGAGATTGACGCCCATGAGCTGGTTGGAGCGATAATTGCAGTAGCGGCCGAGGACGAAATGCACGACGCCCTGGCAGGCCAGCCACGCCATCGCCACCGCGGGGATGACCGGAAGCTGGCCCAAATCGCCAAACGCGATGGTCATGGCGAGGAACGAGAGCCCGCCGATCGGCACGGTCAGCGCCATGCCCTGGAGCACGCTGCCGGTCACCACGCCGCGGCGCATCGTGGCGTTGTTGAGCGCAAATGTGAACGCGCCAAGCGCCGCGTAAAGAATGCCGAGCAAGAGTGTCCCCGCGCAAGCCGATTGTCTTGCGCGTATCTACACCAAGCCGCCGTCCGGCCGGTATGCGGATTTCAACGGCGGCAACGCCGGCAGCGCGCGCCTTCGCTCATCCGGCATCCGCATGCTGCGATGCCGCGTGGATGGAAGGAACAAGTCCGGCAATGACGAAGTAGAGAGCGGGACGCAGCGCGAAAATTACGTCGCCTGTCATAGTCCGCGAAGGCGGACTATCCAGTAAACGCAGACGCCGAAAATCTGCCGATAGGGCGACGATTACTGGATGCCCCGCCTGCGCGGGGCATGACAATCCGGGACACGCGCCCGCTAGCTATAACCCTAATACCGAGGATAATACGACAGCCCGCGTGACGGCGGCCTGCCGGGCGGCGGCGGCGCACTGCCAAATCCGCCGAACCAGCGGCCGAAGCCATAGCTGCCGCTGTCATCGCGCGCGATGTTCATGTCGGGCGACTTCGCCCGGGTGATGAAGCCGCCCTGCGGCTGGTTGCTTAAGACCGCGACGAACTCGGTGCGATAGTTGGTTTCGCTCGACAGCGGCTCGTCCGAGATGATGATCGAGGACAGCGGCTGCGCCGTGGGCGCGATGCGGTCGAGCACCTCCTGCGGGAAGGTGATGCGGCCGAGCGCGTTCTTGGCCGTATCGCCGTCGTCGATCGAGACTTCGGTCCAGCGCAAACCGCCGCCGTCGCGCGCCACCGCGGTGAAGATGTGGGTGCCGAGCGGCTTGTCGGGATCCTTGATGGTGACCGGGAACTCCTGGCTGAAATCGTACAGCTCGCCGCCGTCCGACCACTTCTTGTGGGTGTCGCGGCGCACGTAAAGCTTCTGCGTCGCGCGGCTGATGTAGATCGAGACCGGCTCGCCGGCGAGCCTGGCGTCGGTTGCGGCCTTGGCGGTCGCGACCCGCTTGGCCTCGGCCGCCTTGGCGGCGGCGTCCGCGGCCGCGGCGGCGTCCTGTTTCGCTTTCAGGTCGGCGGTAGCGGCGTCGAGTTGCTGGCCCAGGTCATGCGCCCTGACGGCGGCCTTCTGCTGCGCATCCTGCGCCGCGGCTTTCGCCTGGTCGGTCATTTTCGGATTGGCGTTGGCGGCCGCGAGCACCTTCTCGGCATGGGCGGCCTCGGCATCGGCGCGGGCCTTGAGTGATTTCAGATTGCGCACCGCCGCCGGCGCCGCGGCAGCGGCGCGCTTTGCGGACATGACAGCAGCCTTCGCGGCGGCCGCGGCCTTGGCGGCGTCGTCGGCGTCGCGGGCCAGCGTTGCGGCGCGCGCCGGCATGGCGTCGATCACATCTTGTTTGGGCACGAACAGCGCCGGGTCGGAGAACGCGACTGGCTCGGAGTTGGTCGGCGAGATGATCACCCGCATCCCCATCGGCGCCTTGTCGAACACCTTGGCGGCGAAATCGAACGGCATGCGCACGCAGCCGTGCGAGGCGGCGTAGCCGGGCAGCGGGCCGCCGTGCAGCGCGATGCCGTTCCAGGTGATGCGCAACATGTTCGGCATCCAGGCATCGTCATAAAGGCTCGAATGGTGATCCTTGTTCTTCTCGATCACGGCGAACACGCCGGCCGGCGTCTCGCGCCCGGTGGTGCCGGTCGAGACCGGCGCGCGCAGGATCCAGCCGTCGGCATCGTAAAAGGTCACCTGCTGGCTCTTGATCGACACGATGGCCATGATCGGATCGGCAGTCGGGCGCGGCGCCACCATCTGGGTCGGATGGGAGGCGGCCGCCTGCTTGGCAGCGGCGGGCGGCACCATGGCCAGCACGGTCAGCGCGGCGGTGGCCGCGAGCGTTAAAACGGCGGCATTTGCATGCAAACCCGCCGCGCTAACGCGGGTGGATCGCGCCGGCGTCGATTGACTGGTCATTCCATTCCTCAGTTGAAGCGGATTCGCCTCGGTTGAAGCGGATTTGCCCCGGTTGAAGCGGGATTCGCGGGCCCAGAGATTGATCCCGAAGTCTTGACATATGGTAGCGATTTTTCCGGTTTGCCGAAAGCAGTGCGGCTTGGTGGCTTACAGCTTTATTTCCCGTCATCCTGAGGTGCGAACCATTAGCGCGTTTACGCGCGTCTTTGCGCGCTATGGCGAGCCTCGTAGGATGAGCGGCCGAGGCGCATCCGAAATCGAGTCGATTTCGGCGATCTTAGATGACCAAGCCGGCTGTTGCTGGCTTGGTTGGCCGTCGTCCTTCGAGGCTCGGCGCTTCGCACCGAGCACCTCAGGATGACGGAAAAGAAAAGCGTTATTTGCACGCACGACTTGCTGCTTTCTTTTCCACCAATTCCGGTTCCCGCTTCACCCGCGCATCGCCGATTTTTTCAAAATAGTTCGACGCGATGCCCTGGTGGATGCCGCCGGCGCGCGGAATGAAATAGCCTTTGACGCTATAACCGCCGTGCAGCGGTAAATAGGTGCCTTTCGGAAACAAGAATTCGTCGCTGTCGTTCCAGAACACCAGCCGCCGATAGCCGTCGTTCTCGACGCCGAGCGCTTGCTCCGGCCATGTCACGCGGAGATCGAGATGCACGATGCGGTCGAGGTTCCGGCATGCCAGGCCCGACAGCAGGCCGGCATTCTGCGGACTGATCGCGGCTTGCAGGAATTCAGCCGTGGTCACAAATTCGACAGTGGTAGCTCTGCCGGCTGTTGCGCCCACGAGCGACGCGACGGCGGCAAAAGCCGCCGCCTTCCATTGGTTTTCAAAGCACCCGCTCACGTCTCACTCTCTTATCTTGGTCGCGGCGGCGGGTGAGAGGGTTCAGCTACGCGGCTTGCGCGTCATGCTCGGCGGCGCGGTGCAGCGCGGCGAGGATATAGCCTTCGACATCGCCGCCGGAGGCCTGGATGACCGCGGGCCAGGCCAGACCGGCGCTTTGCGTCGCCTTTCGGCACTCGTAGGTCAGGCGCCGGGCCTCGGCCTTGTTGCGGTAGGGCGTTTCCTGGACGCTGTCACGGAGCCAGCGGTCCAGGAACTCATGTGCGTTGGTTTGCGCGTTGGCTTTCGGATTGGCCATTGGAATGCCCGCTCCGTTTACTGCGCTACGTGCATGCGCGGGTTGCTCCGCTCATGGTGGTGTCGCGCCGACGGCGCATAATTGTACAGCGGCCGCGTCATCCCGGCGCCAGCCTGCATGCCGCCTTTCGGGCCGGGAACGATATTGCCGCTGCCCGCCGAAGGGTCATAAGACTGCGCGAAAGCCGGCACGCTCATTGTTACAACAACCGCGACGGCGGCACATGTGATCAATTTTTTTACATTCAGTTTATTCACCAGCGGATTCCTTTCTTGGTTTGCTCCGGGGACAACGCCGGACACGCGCCATCTGGCTGCCCGCTCACTGCATTTCATGCATGAGGAATGTGGGACGCTCGGAACCGGGCCGAACCCGACGGCTGCCGCGCTATCGCGTCTTGCGAGCCGATGCTTTAGTCAAAAGACATGATCGCCATTTACATCGACGCCGACGCCTGCCCGGTGAAGCAGGAGATCTATCGCGTCGCCGAACGGCACGCGGCTAAAGCGATCGCGCTCAAGGTCTTTGTCGTCAGCAACACCCCGATCGCGGTGCCGCGCGATGAGGTGATCGAGCGCGTGGTGGTCGGCGCCGGCATGGACGAAGCCGACAACTGGATCGCCACGCGCGCCAAACGCGGCGACATCGTCGTCACCGCCGACGTACCGCTGGCGAGCCGTTGCGTGAAGGCCGGCGCGAGTGCGATCGCGCCGAACGGCAGCGCCTTCACCGAGGACTCCATCGGCATGACGCTGGCGACGCGCAACCTGATGGATTCGCTGCGTAGCGCCGGCGCAATCACCGGCGGGCCAAAACCGTTCTCGCCGCGCGACCGCTCAGAATTCCTCTCCGCGCTCGACCGCGCCATCGTGCGGCTGGCGCGCGAGGGGTTCGGCGCGCCATAGATGCTTCACCTCACCTATCCTGGTGTAAGCTACACCCCTCCCCACGGGGGAGAGGTCGCTCGCGCGGAGCGCGGCGGGTGAGGGGGATGCGGCGGTCGCGAGAAAGTGCACGAAGGCTGCGTACGAAACAGACCAGCGCAGAAGCACGGCTGTGGCGCGCTTTGCGCAATCGGCGGCTTGTGCACTGGAAAGTTCCGGCGTCTGCACCCCATTGATCGTTACATCGTCGATTTTGTTTGTGTTGATGGCAAGCTGATTGTCGAAGTCGACGGTGCCACTCACGCGACAGGACGAGAATTGTCTCACGACGCGGAACGAACGCGGATATTGGAATCATACGGCTTCCATGTCATCCGCGTGACCAACACTGACGTTTATGAAAACCTGGAAGGCGTGCAGGAAACGATTGCTGCTGCGCTCGGGTCAATCTGAGGCGCCGGAGCCCCCTCACCCGCGCGCTATCGCGCACGACCTCTCCCCCACGGGGAGAGGTGGAAGATTCGTGTTGTTTTCAAATCGCCCAAACAACTGATTTGTTTGAGCAAAAGCTGTTTTGATGCGAATCAAAAACGTGTTTTGCGTGCGCAGAACAAAAACCGCACCACGCAAGTGCGCGATTTGTCTGCACAATTTTTTAGGCTTTGACTTCGCATTGGCGGTCTGAACATTGGCAGCCATCCGCTCATCGTGAGGGACGTCAACCGGTGACTCCGAGTGATGGAGCGGGTGCGGGTTCTGCGGGTTGGGTTCGTCAGCCCTTCTCGCAGGTGGCCTGGGCATCATGCCCGTCCGGCAAGTGTTCGGACTGCGAGGTGCTCGCTGCACTGGCGTCGGGGAGGCGCGTTGGCCTTTGATCCGGCGTTTCCAGGAAGCGCTGGCCCGGGCCGGGTTGGGAGGAAACTCCCATCAATCCGCAGTGGAGCGCCGAAAGGCGAGCGGCCCCGTCAAAAGGGCCGCGGCTGTGCCTGGTAACGGGTGCAGCTCCCGACTACGCGCCGCTCGGCGCTCCGCTTCCCTTGTTTTCAGGGAAGCAAATTGAAATGCCTCGCGTGCGTTCGAGGCGAAATCATCGCCACGCGTGACAACTGCTCAGCGCAAGCGCGCTGCGAGAACGAGATGGCTTGCGTGAATTCTGGGCGTCCCGCTGTTTGACAGACGCGGAACCAATCGCAACGCTGCTGTTTGGAAGATCAAAGTGATCGCAGGGTCGAGCGGGCACCGCAGGAGGATGACCACATGATCCGCAAGCTGACCTCGGGCAAGTACCGGCTCTATTCGCGCAAGAAGAACCCGCGGACCGGGCGCCGCCGCAACCTCGGCACGTTCTCAAGCCGGACCGCCGCCGAGAAGCACGAGCGCGCGGTGCAGTATTTCAAACGGCACTGAGAGTCTGCTTTCCGGATGTGGTGCGTCTTCCGAATGGAGAGTGCGCCGCGGTTATGACAATCCCGCCTTAATCCGTTCACCATTCCGCCGGACAGCGCAGTTAGGCTCTTGATTTGAACCATCCGCGGGCCAAAGACTTCTCATAATCAGGTCCACTCTCACGGCATTGCAATCAGGTGTGACGCCATGTTTCTTGTTCGTACTCTCCGTCCCGTTCATTTCCTCGCCGGCCCGCTGCTCGCCGCGGCTTTTGTGCTGCCGCCGGCGTCATCGGCCTATGCCAATATCGACATCGCCATCGACAAAAGCGCGCAGCAGATGACCGTCGCCGTCGACGGGACGCAGCGTTACACTTGGCCGGTATCGACCGGGCGGTCGGGCTACGACACGCCGAACGGCACCTTCAAGGTCAACCGCATGGACGCCGACCACTTCTCGCAGGAGTGGGACAATGCGCCGATGCCGCACACCATGTTCTTCGACCTGCACGGCCACGCCATCCACGGCTTCTTCGACGAGAAACATCTCGGGATGGCGGTGTCGCACGGCTGCGTGCGGCTGTCGCGCGCCAACGCCACGGTGCTGTTCGACCTGGTGAAGGCGCAGGGCATGGCCAATACCAGCGTCACCGTCACCGGCCGCACGCCGGGCGGCGACAACGGCCCGGTAGCGCGCACCCGCCTGCCGGAAAACGAGACGGTTTACGCGCCGCAAGGTTATCCGCAGCAAGGTTATCCGCAGCAAGGCTATCAGCAGCAACCGGCGCCGCAGCAGGGATACTCACAGCAGGGTTACCCGCAGCAGGGCTATCAGCAACAACCGGCGCCGCAGCAGGGTTACGCCCAGCAAGGCTATCAGCAGCCACCTGCACCGCAGCAGGGTTACGCCCAGCAAGGCTATCAGCAGCCACCTGCACCGCAGCAGGGTTACGCCCAGCCCGGCGGCTACGCCCAGCCGCCGCAGGGCTACGCGGCGCAGAGCGGTTTTCCGCAGCAGCCGCCCCCGCCCGGCTACGGTCAACCGACCTACGCGCAGCGCTATTACGATCAGCCGTCCTACGGGCAGCAGCAGCAATATTACGGCCAGCCGTATTACGGGCAGCCCGCTTACCGGCAGTGGTGAGCGCGCCGGTGGAAATCCCGCTCACATTCTGTTGAGCGGGCACCGTTGGTTCGTCGCATTACCGCCGGTAAAAATGGAATAAACTCAGAGATGCGCTGTTCAATACAGCGCATCTTTTTTCACGGGAGGAAGACCATCATGTCGTTTGTTCGTTATTGCGGTGTCGCTACTGCTGCCGCTTTCGCCTGCGCGTTCACCGCCCCGGCCGACGCCGCGCTGATCACGCATAAATATCTGTCGCTCGACATCGCCAAGACCATCGCCGAAGGCTCGATCGCGGCCTGCGCGGCGAAGGGCTATGCAACGTCCGCCGTGGTGGTCGATGCCGACGGTGAAACGCTGGTGGCCATGCATGGCGACGGCGCCAGCGTCCACACCATGGAGAACGCGCGCCGCAAGGCCTACACCGCAATGACGTTCAAGCAGACCACGGCGGAATACGCCAAGAAGCTGTCCGACCCCAATTCGGTGGCGCATCAGCAGGTGACATTGCCGAACGTGATCGCCATTCCGGGCGGCGTGCCGATCAAGGCCGGCAACGACGTGATCGGCGGCATCGGCGTCTCCGGCTCGCCGGGCGTCGACGAGGATTGCGTCAACGGCGGCCTGGAGAAGGTGAAAGACCAGCTGCAGTAACGGGTCTCACTCCGGCTCGATGCCGGCGGCTTTGATCAGCGTGGTCCACTTCACCAGTTCGTCTTTCACGTAGTCGGAAAAGCCGGCCGGACCGATCCAGTAGACTTCGACGCCGACATCGCGAAAGCGCTGGCGCACTTCATTGTTCGCGAGCGCTTTTCCGATCGGCGCCGCGAGCCTGTCGACCACGTCCTTTGGCATTCCGGCCGGGCCGAACATTCCGGTCCAGGCCAGCAGGTCGTAACCCGGCATCACCGTGCCATCCAGCGTCGGCAGGTCCGGCAGCGTCTGGTCGCGCGCTTTGGTCAGCACCGCGAGCGGGCGGATCTTGCCGGCCTTGAGCAGCGGCAGGCCGGTGCTGAAATCCGGCACGCCCATGACGACGTGTCCGGCCATCAGGTCGGTGACCGCGGCAGGATTGCTGCGATAGGCCACCGGCACGATGTCGATGGCGAGCCGCCGCTTGATGATTTCGACGGTGATGCGGCCGGTGGAGTTGCCGTAACCGGCCGTGACCTTGCCGGGATTGGCCTTGGCGTAGGCAACCAGTTCCGCCATCGACTGCACCGGCAGCTCATTGGTCACGGCGACGAACGACGGAAAGCTGCCGATGCGGGCGATCGGCGTGAAATCCTTGATCGGATCGTACGGCACGCGCTTGAACAAGCCGGGCGCCGCCGAATGCGTGCTGTTCGAGGTCAGCAGCAGCGTGTAGCCGTCGGGCACGGCATGCGCGACGGTTTCCGCCGCAAGCATGCCGCCGGCGCCTTCGCGATTTTCAATGACGACCGGCTGGCCGAGACCTTCCTGAAGATATTTGCCGACCAGGCGGGCCGCGGTGTCGGTGGCGCTGCCGGCGGCAAACGGCGTCAGGATCGTGATCGGCCGCGTCGGATAATCTTCGGCGGCGGCCGGCGCGGTGGTGGCAATTGCCAAGGCCAGCGCCAGGCCAGCCGTTCTCATGCCGAACGTTCCGATCTTGATCGCCACGCCACCTCCGCCGTTCTGTTCGCTGTCGAACTGCGGGCATAGAGAAGCGACATGCCGTCGAGCGTCAAGAACCGCGCACGCCGTCCTGCGCGCGCGAGGATTGCGGATTTGGAATGGCGCTAGTCTAGTTTGGCTTCTGCATCTTCAGCACGAAGGCATCGACGGGAGACGGCGGCCGCAAGCTGGAAAAGTCCTTGGTGTCGCCGGGCACGCGCCAGAAGTCGGCATCGGCCACGAACTTGAAGCCTGCGGTCTCGAGTTCCTTGCGCACGACGGCTTCGTCGATACGGTGCAGCGACTTGCCGACGGAGATGTCGGCACCTGCCTTGGCCGCATGATCCGCCAGCACCAGGATGCCGCCGGGCTTGAGCGCGTCGAACATCTTCTTGTCCATCGCAGCGCGGTCGACGTTCATGTACGTCGTGTCGTGGTAGTAGAACAGGAAGGTAATGAGATCGAGATTGCTGACGCCGGACGGGATCGGATCGTCGAACGGCTGCAGGTCCGCCGCGGCATTGCTCATGCCCGGCGTCTTCAACCGCGCCTGCAAGGCCTCGATCGCCCGCGCCGGACCGTCCGCCGGATACTGGGCCCAGACTTTGCCGTTCGGCGCCACCGCCCGCGCCATAAGCTCGCTCGAGTAGCCGCCGCCGGCGCCCATATCGAGCACCTTCATGCCCGGGCGCACATCGGCGAATTTGAGAAACGGCACCGGATCACGCCGCTTGTCGGCCTCGCGATCGGCGTCGCTGCGGTCCGGCGCCCCGATCAAGGCGGCATAATCGGGCGCAGCCTGGGCCCGCGCGACACCCGCGCCGAAACCGGCGCATAGAGCCACGCCAAGCGCCGCAAACGTAAATCGTCTGGCCAATTCACTTCCGAACATTTCCATCTCCCGGCATTGACACAATGAGCTGACAGCATGAACGCGACACCACAGTTACACCGGCAAGGGTATCGCTATTCCGGCTGGTGTTCGCCTCCCCTTCCCACAAGCCTCGATTTCATATGAATTCGGCTGAATTCAGCGGCAGCAAGCGGCAACGGGAGCCAACCTTGGCAAATTTTCGTGAACTGATCGCCGGCAAGGACCTGATCGTCGCGCCGGTGGCGCTCAATCCGATCATGGCGCGGCTCGCCGAGGCCGCTGGCTTCAAGGCGCTCTATCTCAGCGGCGGTTCGCTCGGCTGGTACAAGGGCGGTACCGAAGCCAACATCACCATGACCGAGCTGGCGCAGGTCGCCCTCGACATGCGCGCCGTGAGCAAGCTGCCGATCGTGCTCGATGCCGGCGGTGGCTTCGGCGATCCGGTGCACATGCACCGCACCATCGCGATGACCGAGGCCGCGGGTTTCGCCGCCATCGAGATCGAAGATCAGCTGCTGCCGCGCCGCTTCGAGCATCATGCCGGCATCGACCATCTGGTGCCGCTGGACTTCATGCTCAAGCGGCTGGCCGAAGCACTGGCGGCGCGCAGCGATCCCGGTCTCGTCATTGTCGCCCGCACCAATGCGCGCCGGGTCGGCGGGCTCGACGATGCGTTGCGCCGCGGCGAGGCGTTTCACAAGGCCGGCGCCGACATGCTGTTCATCTATTCCCGCACGCCGGAAGAGATGCGGATCATCGGCGAGCGCCTGCCGCCGCCGCTGATGACCTTTGCGCCGCCGGACGGTTTCGCCGAATTTCCGATCTCCCAAGGTGAGATGGCGAAGCTCGGCTTCCGCCTCGCCGCATCGTCAGGCACCGCCTTCGCCGCCATGCACAAGGCGGTGAAGCAATCCTACGAATGCCTGGTGCAGGGCAGGCTCGATCCGTTCCTCGGCCGCGGCGGCGCCGAAAAGGAAATGAAAGCGGCGCAGGCGACCTACGATTTCCCGCGCTATCTCGACATCGAACGGCGCACCATGAAAGACGCGTGAGCTGTACCGAGCTTGTGGAAAGCTCTGTGGACAGGCTTGGGATGGAATGGGCAAAAGACGGTAGTGTCTCAGTTAAACCGCCTGACGCTTTTCGTCTAATCGGTTCTGAGCCCGCATTAGCAGGGCCTGCATCGATACCCGCCATTCAGGCTTCAAAGCCGCCAGAACTTCCTGCCGAGTCGCTCGGACGGTATAAGGCATAGCCAAGCTCCTGCTTGGCGGTAAGCATACTATAAAACGCCGCATAGCACGGGGGGAAACCGATGACACTAAATGCCGTTAAGCGGATATTTTTTGCCGGGGTTGCAGCGATGATGGTTCTCGCTCCTTCGGCAGCTTTCGCAGAAAAAATCACTCTCGCGTGTTCTCTGGGCGCTGATTATGTCGTGCTATATTTTACATTCGATTTAGCTGCGAAGACGGTCAAGGATTATGACGGAGGCAAGTTCGTAATTCAAATAACAGACGATGAGATAAATTGGACAGGCAATTACGAAGTCTCGCCGATACAATCGTCAAACCGCGCAGATGACGTCATATAATCCTGCTAGCAAAACATACTCGACGGCGGCCTGTCATCGGGCACCACCTCCTCCGCTTTAGCTTTCTGTGCCGCCACAATCAAACTGAGGGTGCTCAGCGGTAAGCTTTGCAAGGGAGGCGCTCGGACATGAAAAGAAGTTTTATGATCGCAATGGGGATTGGGTTTCTCATCTCGACGATTTTTATGGCCGTACCATCCACTAACGAGTGGGCGTCCTTAGAACTTCCGGGCATGGGCGCGGCGTACTTGTTCTGGGAAGCGGTAGGCAATTCCCCCATCATGGGCACAGCTATTGGGTGGGCCGTGAATGCGGTTGTCTACGGCCTAGTTGCCTTGGCGGTTCTCAGTATTCTCAAAATTTGGAAGTTTAGGCGGCCACAATCAAACTGAGACACTACCCGCAATCCGGCCTACCAAAATGGCGGCGTCGAAAACATTGGCGGGGCGCTTTTCGCCGCGCGGGCCTTTAACCATAGCCGGTTCTCCGAAACAGGAGCCGCCATTATACCGTGGGAAAAGTCTGGGGACGATCAGTGGTCAAGTCTGTGGAAATTCAAACTGAGGCGCCACCGGCGTTTGGTAGTGTCTCAGTTTGATAGAAACTTGCGTGCCGGCTGTGAAGTGCGGGCACAATTTTGAAAACCCGCAATAGCGCAATGGCATCCAACGCATCATCGACAATAACGGCGGTGCTGGAAACCGATGAACAAACGGCGCGCAAAGTCGGCGATGTCGTCACCGAAGGATTTGCCGCCGACGAGCTTGCCGTCAGCTTTGTGGAAACTGGTCCCGCCGCGTGGCGCGTGATCATTTATTTCGAGGCCGCGCCGGACGAAAAGGCGCTGCGCAAGCTGGTCGAGGCCGCGGCCGGAAGCGCGGCGGCCAAGGCGCTGCGGCTGGAACGGGTTGCGGCGAAGGACTGGGTTGCCGAAAGTCTCGCCGGGCTGGAGCCGGTGCGCGCCGGACGCTTTATCGTCCACGGCGCGCACGACCGCGCCAAAATTCCGCTCAACCGTATCGGCATCGAGATCGAGGCCGCGCTGGCCTTCGGCACCGGACATCACGGCACCACGCGCGGCTGCCTGCTGGCGCTCGACCGGCTTTGCAAGACGCAGACCGATAAACCGCTGCGCATTCTCGACCTCGGCACCGGTACTGGCGTACTGGCAATTGCCGCGGCGCGCGCCATGCACCGGCACGTGCTGGCGAGCGACATCGACGGTCCGTCCGTCCATGCCGCGCGCGGCAATGCGCGGCTCAATCGCGCCGGCGCTTTGGCCGAAATCGTCAAGGCCGACGGCGTGGCGTCGTTGCGCCGGCGCGGCCCATTCGACCTGATCTTCGCCAATATCCTGCTGCGGCCGCTGCAATGCCTGGCAACGCCGCTGACCGAACTCATCGCGCCCGGCGGCCGCCTGGTCCTTTCCGGCATCCTGAAGTCACAGGCCAACGCCGCGATCGCCGCCTATCACGGGCTGGTGCTGGAGCGGCACAGCGAGATCGACGGCTGGACCACGCTGGTGATGCGAAAGCCACCGCGTCGCATCGTTCGCGTTGTGCGTAACCGCGCCGCCCCCTAGATTGCCGGCATGTTCGAAGCGCATTTTCAGTCGTTCGAAGACCGCGGCGAGCGCGCCGAAAGCGCGCCCCGCGTGGCCGCGCTCCGCGCCGAGCTGGCCAAGCGCGGCCTCGACGGCTTTATCGTGCCGCGGGCCGACCGCTTCCAGAATGAATATGTGCCGCCGTGCGACGAGCGGCTGGCTTGGCTGTCCGGTTTCACCGGCTCAGCGGGCGCCGCGATCGTGCTGGCCGATCGCGCGGTGATCTTCGTCGACGGCCGCTATCAGGTGCAGGTGCGCGAGGAAGTCGACAGCGCCGTGTTCACCGTCGAGCATCTGGTCGAGAAACCGCCGACGCTGTGGATCGAAACCAGCCTGCCGAAGGACGCGAAGCTCGGCTATTCGCCGTGGCTGCATACCGTCGACGGCGCGGAACGGCTGGCCAAGGCCTGTGCCGCCGCGCAAGCGGCATTGATTCCGGTCGACGACAATCCGATCGATGCGATCTGGAGCGACCGGCCGCAGCCGCCGCTCGGCGCGGTGGTCGCGCACGACCTGCGCTTTGCCGGCGAGGACACCAAGGACAAGCTCGCCCGTATTCGCGCCGACATGCAGAAGCAGAGCGCCGACGCTCTGGTGGTTTCCGACCCGCAGAACGTGTCGTGGCTGTTCAATATCCGCGGCAGCGACGTGCCGCATACGCCTGTGGTGCTGGCCTTCGCCACGGTGCCGAAGCAGGGCCGCCCTTCGCTCTATGTCGATCTGCGCAAGCTCGGCAACGAGATGCGGGTGAAGCTCGAAGAGCTTGCCGACATCCGCCCAAACGCGGCGTTCGAGCGCGCACTGATCGAGCATGGCCGGGATCGCCATGCGGTGCGGCTCGATCCGTCAAGTTGCGCCGAGGAGATCGCGCGCCTCGTGGTCGAGAATGGCGGGCAGATCGTGCGCGCAAGCGACCCGATCGCGCCGCTGAAAGCGGTAAAGAACGCCGCCGAAATCGCCGGCGCGCGCGCCGCGCAGCAGCGCGATGGCGTGGCGCTGACGCGGTTTTTGGCCTGGTTCGATCGCGAGGCACCGCGCGGCAACCTGACCGAGATCGACGCGGTCGAGGCGCTGGAGAGTTTCCGCCGCGACACCGGCGCGCTGAAGGACGTGTCGTTCCCGACCATCTCCGGCGCGGGCCCGAACGGCGCCATCGTGCATTACCGCGTCACCCGGCGGAGCAACCGCCGCATCGAGCAGAACGAATTGTTCCTGATCGATTCCGGCGGCCAGTATGAAGACGGCACCACCGATATCACCCGCACCGTCGTGGTCGGGACGCCAACCGCCGACATGCGCAAAAACTTCACGCTCGTGCTCAAGGGCCATATCGCGCTGGCGCGCGCGGTGTTTCCCGACGGCACCAGCGGCGCGCAGCTCGACACGCTGGCGCGGCAGTTCCTGTGGCAGGCCGGCCTCGATTTCGATCACGGCACCGGCCACGGCGTCGGCAGCTATCTTTCGGTGCACGAAGGCCCGGCGCGGATTTCCAAGCTCGGCGCCGTGCCGCTCAAGCGCGGCATGATCCTTTCCAATGAACCCGGCTATTACCGCACCGGCGCTTACGGCATCCGCATCGAAAACCTTGTCCTGGTGACGGAGGCCGCGCCGGTCGCCGATGCCGAAAAGCCGCTCAACGCCTTTGAGACGCTGACGCTGGCGCCGCTCGACATGCGGCTGGTCGACGCGACCCTACTGACCGACGATGAGGTGTCGTGGATCAACGCCTATCATTCGCGGGTGCGGGAGCTGGTGGCGCCGGGGCTCGACGTCGAGACGCGGGCCTGGCTGTTCGGGGCGACCGCGCTGCTGCCGGTCAAGATGAAGAAGTAGTGGCGCAACCTGAAGCGCCAATTCAGAACGGATTGCCGCACAGAACCAACCCACCGCTCATTCCCGCGCAAGCGGGAATCCACTCTTGAGAGGCACACTGGGTCCCCGCTTTCGCGGGGACGAGCGGAACGCGGCCACTACCGAATGAGCTTCAACCACTCGTCCTCGGTGAGGACTTTGACGCCGAGTTTTTGCGCATCTTTCAATTTCGAGCCGGCGCCCGGTCCCGCCACGACATAGTCGGTTTTCTTCGACACCGAGCCGGACACTTTGGCGCCGAGTCTTTCCGCCGACGCCTTGGCCTCGTCTCGGGTCATCTTTTCCAGCGACCCGGTAAATACGACAGTCTTGCTGGCAACTTTTGAATCCGTCCGCGGCTTTTCAGCGTCGAGGATCTTGATCTGAGCCGCCAGCCGCTCGACACGCCGCCGGTTGTGGGCCTCGGCAAAATATTCGCCCAAGCTCTCGATCACGGTGTCGCCGATCTGGTCGAGCGCATCCATCTCGTCCCGCGCCTCGGCGTCGCCCTTCGCGAGCCTGAGGCAAGCGTCATGAAATGACTGCCAGGTCCCGTAGCCGCGCGCCAGCGCGACCGCGGTGGTCTCCCCAACATGGCGGATGCCGAGCGCGTAGATGAAACGCTCCAGCGAAATTTCGCGCCGCGCCCGGATCGCGTTGAACAGATTACGCACCGAGGTTTCGCCGAAGCCTTCCACCTCTTCGAGACGGACCTTCTTGTTGCGGTCCTCGAGCGTGAAAATATCGGCCGGCTCCCTAACCCATTCCTTTTCGTAGAACAGCTCGATCTGCTTCTCGCCGAGGCCGTCGATATCGAAGGCCCGCCGGGACACGAAATGCTCGAGATGCCCGACCGCCTGATAAGGGCAGGCGAATTCGCCGGTACAGTGGAAACGCACGCCTTCGCCGCCGCCGGCAATCACTTCGCGCACCACGTCGGTATGCAGCGGACACGGGCATTTTTTCGGAATTGAAAAGGATTTGTCTCCGCGCGGCTTGCCTTCGACGACGCCCAGAACCTGCGGAATCACGTCGCCGGCGCGCTGGATCGTGACGGTGTCGCCTTTACGGACATCGAGCCGCGCAATTTCCTCGAAATTGTGCAGCGTCGCGTTCTGCACCACGACGCCGCCGACGGTGACCGGCTCGAGTTTGGCGACCGGCGTGAGGAATCCGGTCCGGCCGACCTGGATGTCGATATCGCGGACAATGGTGGTCGCCTTTTCGGCGGCGAATTTGTGCGCGATGGCCCAGCGCGGCGCCCGTCCGACAAAGCCGAGACGCTCCTGCCAGTCAAGCGGATCGACTTTGTAGACGACGCCGTCGATGTCGTAGTCGAGCGCGGCGCGGTCCTCGCCGATCTTGCGGTGGAAATCGATCAGCGCCTCGACTGACTTGACCGTTTTGGTCAACGGATTGGTCTTGAAGCCCGCATGCTGCAGCCATTTGATCATGCCGGACTGCGTATCAGCGGGCATCTCGCTCATTTCGCCCCACGCGTAGGCGAAAAACCCGAGCGGCCGGGATGCCGTGATGCTGGGATCGAGCTGGCGCAACGAGCCGGCCGCGGTATTTCGCGGATTGACGTAGAGCTGTTTGCCCGCCGCCGCCTGCTTGCGGTTAAGCTCAAGGAACGCATGCTTGGTCATGTAGACCTCGCCGCGCACCTCGCAGACTTTCGGAACGCCCCTGCCCTTCAGCTTCTTCGGAATGTCCTCAAGCGTCCTGACATTGGCGGTGACGTCCTCACCCTCGCTGCCGTCGCCGCGGGTCGCGCCGGTCACGAGTTCGCCGCCCTCGTAGCGCAGCGACATCGACAGGCCGTCGATTTTCGGCTCGGCGGAAAACGCAATCTCCTCGTCGTCGGGAAGGCGCAGGAAACGGCGGATGCGGCCGACGAAATCGACCACGTCTTCGTCGGAGAAAGCATTATCGAGCGACAACATCGGCACCGCGTGCCGGACCTTGGCAAAACGCGCCGACGGCGCCGCGCCCACGCGCTGGGTCAGGCTCTCCAGCGTGCGCAAACCCGGAAAGCGCGCCTCGATCGCACCATAGCGCTTGCGCAGCTTGTCATAGTCCGCGTCGGAAACACTCGGCGCGTCGTCCTGGTAGTAGCGCCGGTCATGACCGGCGATTTCCGCGGCAAGACGCGCATGCTCCGCCCTGGCCTGCTTCTCGGTCAGATCGTCAACGGAGATTTTCGAAACGTCTTTTGCCGCCATGATGCCGTCATTCCGGAGCCGGCCGCAGGCCGGAGCCCGGAATCCATAATCACAAGTCAGGGGTATTTGGTACTACGTTTTTCATCGTCGCGCTGACACCGGGACTATGAATCCGGGCTCGCCGCCATAGCGCGTCGAAGACGCGCGTAACCGCGCTAAAGGCGGCGCCCCGGAATGACTGAGGCTGGACCGGCGTTGTCCAGGCGCGTTGTCTGGGCGCGGCTTTGCGCGTAGCTTGCGGCAGAACAAAGCCGCCAAGGGGGATGGAACGCCATGACGATACGCCCGGTCGTGAAGTATGCATTGCCGCTGCTGGCGCTGGCGGTCGCTACGCTGCCCGTGTCCGCCGCCACCGTTCGCATCTACGTCACCAACTCGGCCGGCGACGCCATCGATGTGATCGACCCGGCCACGCACAAGGTCGTCCAGGAGATCAAGGACGTCATCGGTGCCCACGGCATCGCGTTCTCGCCGGACGCGACGCGCGTCTATGTCAGCAACGAAGAGACGTCGACGCTGGATGTGTTCGACCGCAAGAGCGGCAAGCTGATCAAGAAGGTGGCGCTGTCCGGCCATCCGAACAACATTTCGGTAACCAAGAACGGCGACCGCATCGTCGTCGCCATCGCCCGCGGCAAGGGCGGGCTCGACATTGTCGATGCCGCGACGCTGACGCTGAAGAAGACCGTTTCGTCCAACGGCGGCCGGCTGCACAACGTCTACGTCACGCCGGACAACAAGTACGTGGTCGGCGGATCGATCCCGCAAAAGACCTTCTACGTGTTCGATCTCGAGAAAGGGCAGCTCGCCTGGGCGATGCCGATGGATCTCGGCGTCCGCTGCATGGCCATCGAAACCAATCCGGACGGCTCGACCAAGCGCGTGTTCGCGCAGATGTCGACGCTGAACGGCTTTTCGGTCATCGACATCGCCCAGCAAAAGGAAGTCGCGCGGATCACCTTGCCGAAGGTGCCGCAGGAGTTCGATTCCGGCGGCTATCGCGACAACGAACCGTCGCACGGCATCGGCATCGCGCCGGACAACAAGACGCTGTGGGTCACCAGCATTCCCAACAACGCGGTCTATGAATATTCGCTGGCCGACCTGAGCCTGATCGGCAAAGTCGACCTGCCGAGCGAAAAGGTTGCCGGCCACGCCGCACCGCTGTCGGCGGTCGCCAACTGGGTCACGTTCACGCCGGACGGCAAGGAACTCTATGTGTCGAATTCCGGCATCCGCTCGGTGTCGGTGGTCGATACGGTGGCGATGAAAGTGACGAAGGTGGTCCCGGTCGGCGAAGTGCCGAAGCGCAATAACACGCTGGTGATTCCGGATACCGCCAAAAACGCCGTCACGCCCGGCCCGGTCAAGCGCGCCGCGGCGGACTGACGTTATTTCCTCCCGGCCGGCAGCTTCGCGCCCTGGACCCACGCGGCGATGAGCTTCCAGTCCGGATCGTTCTTGCTGGCGAACTGCCGGCCGCCGGAGTGGAAGGCGTCGCCGCCAGCTTCCGGCGCCAGCGGGTGGACCAGAATCTTTGCCGTCATCGGATCGTCGGTCGCCTGCACGATCTTCGACACCGTGTCGAAATTCCTGCGGCTCTGTTCCTCGGTCCATGCGGACTGACCGGCGGGAAGCTTTTCCAGACGCAGCATGTTGTTGGCCTCGGCGTGGCACATCACGCAGGGCGCATGGCCGGGCCGTTTCTCAAGGAAGATCGGCTGCACCCTGGCCTTGAAGAAATCGTAATCGAGCGTGGCGGCGGCATTGGCCACAAGCGTGGCGCCCGCCAGCACGCACGCGGTAGCAACGGCAATACGAACCGACATGAACGTCCCTCCCCGACCGGCTTCTCGTTTTCGATAGCGTAGCAGACACCGCGCTCCGGTGCGACGTCAGCCCGCCGCCCGGATCAGACGTTCCGCGGCGGCACGGGCTTCGGCCGTGATCTCGGCGCCGGCCAGCATGCGCGCGATTTCCTCGCGGCGGCGCTCGGCTTCAAGCTCGGCGACGCGGGTGGCGACCCGTTTGCCCTTGGCGAGCGCATCCTTGCTGATGAGATAATGCCGGTCGGCGCGCGCCGCGACCTGCGGCGCATGCGTCACCGCGATCACCTGCACCCCGGACGCCAGCCGCGCCAGCCGCACGCCGATGGCATCGGCGACGGCGCCGCCGACGCCGGTGTCGATCTCGTCGAAAATCAGCGTCGGCGCCGAACCGCGGTCGGCCAGCACCACCTTGAGCGCGAGGAGAAAGCGCGCCAGTTCGCCGCCGGACGCCACCTTCATCATCGGCCCCGGACGGGTGCCGGGATTGGTGCGCACCCAGAATTCGACCCGGTCGAGCCCATTCGGACCTTCGCTCTCGCTCTCGATCTGGGTGGTGAACTCCGCACGGTCGAGCTTGAGCGGCTTGAGCTCGCCGTTGAGCGCCTTGTCGAGCTTTTGCGCCGCGCGGCGCCGGCCGGCCGACAGCGCCTGCGCGGCTTCGCGGAAACGCGCTTCGGCGGCCTCCGCTTCTTTTTCCAGCGCGGCGAGACGCTCGGCGCCGGCATCGATCAGGGCGAGGTCGGCCTGATAACGCTGGCCGAGCGCGGCCAGATTATCGACCGGCACGTTGTATTTCCGGCCCGCGGCGCGCAACGCAAACAGCCGCTCCTCGATCCGCTCCAGTTCCTGCGGGTCGTAATTGGCGGCGCGCAGCGCCGCTTCGAGGTGACTGCCGGCCTCGTCCATGGCGGTGAGCGCGGCGTCGATCGCCTTCACCACCGGATCGATCAGCGCCGGCGCTTGCGCGGCCCGGCGCTCGAGCCGCCGCACCGCGGCCGCGAGCGCCGTCACCGGCGATTGCGATCCGTTCACGCTGTCGTAAGTGACGCGCAGATCCTCGGCGACTTTTTCCGCCTGCATCATTCCGGCACGCCGGTCGGCGAGCGAGGTTTCTTCACCGGTCTCCGGCGCGAGCTTGCCAAGCTCTGCAACGGCGTGGCGCAGCCAATCCGCTTCGCGATTGGCCCGCTCGACGTCGGCGCGGTGTTTTTCCATCGCGATTTCGCGCGCGCGCCGCTCTTCCCACAGCCGCGCAACGCCGGCAGCGTCACCGTCAAGGCGGCCATAAGCATCGAGCAGTGCGCGATGCGTCGCGGCATCGACGAAGGCGCGGTCATCGTGCTGGCCGTGGATTTCCACCAGCGCCGTACCGAGCACGCGCAACACCTGCACGCTGACCGGCTGATCGTTGACGAAAGCGCGGGTGCGGCCGTCGGCGAATTGTACGCGCCGCACGATCAACTCGTCGTCGCCGCCAATATCGTTGGCGGCAAGGACGCGGCGCGCCGGATGGCCCTTGCCGAGATCGAAGGCGGCAATCACCTGGCCCTGCTCGGCGCCCTCGCGCACCAGCGCCGCGTCACCGCGCGCGCCGAGCGCCAATGCAAAGGCATCGAGCAAAATCGACTTTCCCGCTCCGGTCTCGCCGGTCAGCACGGCAAGGCCGGACCCGAAATCGATGTCGAGGCGGTCGATCAGAACGATGTCGCGGATGGAAAGACGGGCGAGCATGACCATGACGCGGGTTCAGGACGGCGGGATATTACCGATTCCCGGACCGAGTGTCCCGATTCCAAACAGCGATGTCAGTTATCCGCTCTGCGAACTGGCCAGGCCCATTTTCTGGAAAGCGCGGCTGATCCAGGACTGCTTGTTCTCGTTCGGCTCGGCGCCGGCGCCCTTCACCAGCCGATACGAGTCCTTGTACCAGGGGCTGTCCGGAAAATTGTGGCCGAGCACCGCGGCAGCGGTCTGGGCTTCGTCGATCAGCCCGATCGAAACGTAGGCTTCCGTCAACCGCTCAAGCGCTTCTTCGACGTGACGCGTGGTCTGATACTGCGTCACCACCACCTTGAACCGGTTGATGGCGCCGATGAAGTCGCGCTTTTTCATGTAATAGCGGCCGATCTCCATTTCCTTGCCGGCAAGCTGGTCGCGCGCCATGTCGATTTTCTTGCGCGCCGCGGTGGCATATTCGGAGTCCGGATATTTGCGCACCACCTCTTCAAGCGCATTGATCGCTTTCTCGGAGCGCCCCTGATCGCGGCTGACGTCGAGAATCTGATCGTAATAGGACGAGCCGATCAGGAACTGCGCATAGGCGGCATCGGGACTGCCGGGATGCAGCGTCACGTAGCGCTCGGCGGAATTGATGCAGTCGGTATATTCGCCGGCCTGATAGTAGGCAAAGGCGGACATCAGCAGCGCCTTGCGCGCCCAGTCCGAATACGGATTCTGCCGGTCGACTTCGTCGAATTTCTTGGCGGCTTCCTTGTAGTCCTGCTCCTTGTTCAGCAGGAACAGACCCTGATTGTAGAGCTTGTCGGCCGGATCGTCGGGAACGTAGTCGTCGTCCTTGTGCAGCATGCTGCAGGCCATCAGCGGCACGGCGAGCAGCGCCAAGGCGAGATACCCCGCCAGGGTGCGCACTCTGCGACCGGAGTAGCCCGATCCTGGTAACCGCAACATCATCAGCGTGAAGAGCCCCGTCCCACCGGTCCGTCGTACCATACTGCGTCATCTGCGCCCGCCGCAGGGCGCCCCGCAGTCCAATGGACCGTAAGCCATTATGGCCGGTAATCGGCCCGGATTAAGGCGAAAAAGTTAAGGGAATCAGGAGACGTCGGGCCCGTAATTCGGCGCCGCGTGGGCCACCAGTTCGGCGTGGCCACGGCTGCGACGGGCCATTTCGGGCGCCTCGGTGTAGGTCCAGGCGCTGGGGTCGGCCATCAGCGCGCTGAGCACCGCATGATTGAGCTTGTGGCCGCCACGCACCGACCGGTAGCAGCCGATCAGTGGGGCGCCGGCCAGCGCCAGGTCACCGATCGCATCGACCGCCTTGTGGCGGACGAACTCGTCATGGAACCGCAAGCCTTCGGCATTGAGCACGCGATTATCGGCAACCACGACAGTATTCTCGAACGAGGCGCCGAGCGCATAGCCCGCGCTCCACAGCTTCGCGACATCGCGCATGAACCCGAACGTGCGCGAGCGGGCGAGATCGCGGCGGAAAGCCGTTGGATCGACGTCAGCGGCGAATGTCTGGCGGCCGATCAGCGAATGCTCGAATTGGATTTCAGCTTCAATGCGCAGGCCGCGCGCCTGCGGCAGCAGTTCGCCGCTGCAACCGTTTTTAACGACGCGAACCGGCTTGAGCACCTTGATGTAGCGGCGCGATGCGGACTGGCTGACGATACCGGCCTGGTCGATCGCCTCGACAAACGCTTGGGCGCTGCCGTCCATGATCGGAACTTCCGGACCGTCCACTTCGACCACGCCGTTGTCGATGCCGAGGCCGCAAAGAGCGGCCAGCACGTGCTCGGTCGTCGAAACGGCGGGACCGTGCCGGTCCCCGAGCACGGTTGCGAATTCAGTCGCGATAACAGAGCGGTAATTGGCAGCGATTTCGCGGTCGCGCTGGCCATCGGCGCCGTTGCGCAGGAAAACGATGCCGGTATTCGGCTCGCCGGGATGGATTGTCAGAGTGGCAGGCGAACCGGAATGAACGCCGATACCGGAAACTGTCGCGTGACTACGCAACGTCGTTTGAGCACCAGCTGGCATGCCGCGCGTCATGCAGACGTCCCACAACTTATGGCTACAAACGGCCGGCTTGAACGCGCCGAAAGTTGCAGCCCACCCCAACTAGAGGGGTGCAGGTCTTCCTGCATTATGGGGAGGCCCGCCAACGGCTGACCCTGATTACTTCCCCACCAGTCCCCTCGGTCCGTCATAAATGTACCGGGGGCCACCTTTTTGGCCAACTCACGCTTTCTTACCGACTGTTACCGTGATGTAGCCGCACTGCAGCCGGCGCCGTGCCGCAAATGTGACAGGCGCTGCAAGCCGCCTTGTCATCTTGTCCGGGCCCGCCGCCGGACACCTTGGCGGCTCAGGCCGCAATCGTATCGAAATAATACTATAGGTATATCAACAGTTTGGGCCGCAATTGCGGCCCACCCTGCACGACTGCAAATGACCTCAGGTCAATCCAGGCACCGCCGTGCTGCGGCGGCGCCTGGCCGGATTCAGTTCGCCTGGCGGCGCAGGAACGCCGGGATATCGAGATGGTCCTCTTCACTGGAGTTATGCACAGGGGCTTGCCGGCCGTGCTGGTCGAGCCCCTGCGGCGCGCTTGGGGCGCTCCTTGGGAGGACGGACGCCTGGCATATTCAGAAACCGGTTCCGGGCGCTCCTGCGGACGCGGCGCCGGCCGCCCGGCCAGACGCTCCGCCGGCTGCGGCATGCCCGGCATTTTCGGTGCCGGCGCCTGGGGTTCGTCCTCATGCTGGCGGCGGCCAAGACCGCCGACCGAGGCGATCCGCTGCAACAGCGACATGCGCTGGCCAACCGGATGCTCCTCGTGGACAGCCTCGCCGCGCTTGGCGCGGATTTCATTTTGCGCCGGCATCGGCAGCTCATCGATGCGCGGCATGCGCGGCCCGCGCGAAGCAGGCCGCTCGGCCGCCGGCGGAATGAACGCCTCCGGCTCCTGCGTCTGTTCAGGACCGCTGGCGGGCGGGTCGATGAACAGGGAAGGCTTGGGAGCAAGCGGACGGATCGTCACCTCGTCGCTGGCGCCCTGCGGCAGGATCGCAGCGGCGATTGCCGCTTTGGCCACCGAGGAGATCGAGGCCGGTGCGGCCGGAGCCGGCATCGGTGCCGGCGCAATCGGCGCCGGTGCGGCGGCCCGCAAGGGCTCGGCTGCCTGAACGCGTTCGACGATGCTGCGCTGGCTCTCGGCCCGCATCCGCTGCGCGACCTCGGCGATACGCTGCTCGGCCTGAGGCAATGCTGCCGGACGCTGCGCGACCGCATGATCGATACCGGTGGCGACAACGGAGACGCGGATGATGCCGTCGAGGCTTTCGTCGAAGGTGGCGCCGACGATGATGTTGGCCTCCTGATCGACTTCCTCGCGGATGCGGGTCGCGGCTTCGTCGACTTCGTAGAGCTTGAGGTCGCGGCCGCCGGTGATCGAGATCAGCAGGCCGCGGGCGCCCTTCATCGAGGCGTCGTCGATCAGCGGATTGGAGATCGCAGCCTCGGCCGCGGTCATCGCCCGCTTGTCGCCTTCGGCCTCGCCGGTGCCCATCATCGCTTTGCCCATTTCGCGCATCACGGCGCGTACGTCGGCGAAGTCGAGATTGATCAGGCCTTCCTTGACCATCAGGTCGGTAATGCAAGCGACGCCGGAGTAGAGGACCTGGTCGGCCATCGCGAAGGCGTCTGCGAACGTCGTCTTCTCGTTGGCGACCCGGAACAGATTCTGGTTCGGGATGATGAGAAGGGTATCGACGCTTTTCTGCAATTCGGCGATGCCGGCTTCGGCGGTGCGCATGCGGCGCTGGCCTTCGAAGTGGAACGGCTTGGTGACCACGCCGACGGTCAGGATACCGAGATCGCGCGCGACTTTTGCAATCACCGGAGCGGCACCGGTGCCGGTGCCGCCGCCCATGCCCGCAGTGACGAACACCATGTGCGCGCCGGAAAGGTGGTCGCGGATCTCGTCGAGTACCTCTTCGGCGGCGGCGCGGCCGACTTCGGGCTGCGATCCGGCGCCGAGGCCTTCGGTGACCTGCACACCCATCTGCACGATGCGCTCGGCTTTCGCCGTGGTGAGCGCCTGCGCATCGGTATTGGCGACGACAAAGTCGACGCCCTGCAAACCGGCGGTGATCATGTTGTTGACGGCATTGCCACCCGCGCCGCCGACCCCGAATACGGTAATGCGGGGCTTGAGCTCTCGGATGTCGGGGATGTTCAGGTTGATAGTCATGGTTGCCTCTTCTTCCTTGCGCAGGCGCTGTCAACGCCCTGCCCCGGCCGATCCGCCATCGGCCGTTGGTACATTTGAGCTTCGCGTCTGGGGGCCATCAGAAACTCTCGCGAAGCCATCGTCCGACACGGACGAAGTAACCGCCCGTAGCTGTCCTGGGATACCGCCGGCCGCGCGGCTCGAAATGTTCGAGATGCGCTGCCTGCGGGTAGACCAAAAGTCCCGCCGCGACCGCAAATGCCGCGCCTTTGGCGGCATCCGGCAGCCCGGCAATACCGAGCGGCCGTCCGATACGGACCGGGCGGCCGAGAATACGTGTGGCGAGATCGGTGAGGCCGGTGAGCTGGCTCGCACCGCCGGTGAGGATCACGCGGCCGCGCGGATCGGATGCCAACGCTGATTTGGCGAGCCGGTCACGCACCATTTCGAGGATTTCTTCGACGCGCGGCTTGATGATCTGCACCAGCGTCGCCCGCGAAACGAACTGCGTCTGTTCGCGCTCGTCGTCGTTGATCGGCGGCACCGTGATCATGTCGCGCTCATCCGAGCCGCCGGCGATCACGCTGCCGTAGAGCGTCTTCATGCGCTCGGCGTCGGAGACCCGCGCGTTCAAGCCACGCGCCAGGTCCATGGTGACGTGCTGGCCGCCGAGCGCAAAACCGTCGAGATGCACAAAGCGCCCGTGGGCAAACACCGCGATGGTGGTGGTGCCGGCGCCCATATCGACAACAGCCGCGCCGAGATCGCCCTCGTCATCGGCAAGGACCGACAGGCCGGCGACATACGGGCTCGCCACCATGGCTTCGACGTCGAGATGGCAGCGCTCGACCGCGAGCATCAGATTGCGCGCCGCTGCGACATCGGTCGTCGCAATGTGCATATCGACGCCGAACTTGGCGCCAAGCATGCCGCGCGGATCGCGAATGCCTTCGTTGCCGTCGATTGAGTAGCCGATCGGCATCGAATGCAGCACGGCGCGGCCGTCGCGTTGCGATTGCCGGCCGCCGGCCGCGAGCACGCGGGCGATATCGCCGTCGGAAACACCCGAGCCGATGATCTCGACGTCGGCGCCGAACAATTCCCCGCCAAGCCGTCCGGCCGAAATCGACAGCACGACAGACTCGATTTCGACTTTGGCCATGCGCTCGGCAGCATCGACCGCCTGGCGGATGGCTTCCTCGGCCTGGACCAGGTTGACGACGCCGCCGGCCTTCATGCCGCGCGCGCCGGTGTGGCCGAAACCGACGACTTCCACGGTGTGGCTGCGGCGGGTCAAAACCTGTTGCGGCCCTTGCGGGCGGAGCCGGCCGATCAGGCAGGCGATCTTGCTCGAACCGATATCGAGCGCGGCGACCAGCGCGCTCTTGCGCGGCGAGATCGGCTTCATTTTCGGAGTCAAGCCGTAATGGAGAGCGTTCATGCGTCGCCCCCCTTCTTCTTTTTCTTGTTGGCGGACAGCGCTTCGTCACGCGCCTGCGCTACGGCATCGGACAGCCGCACGGTCACGCGATCGGGCAGCCGCAGATCGACCACGGTGATGTCGCGGGTCAGCAGCTTCTTGTCATGGTCGAGCTGGACCAGCCGCTTGAGCGCGCCGTCGACATCGGTCTCCGGCAGCCGCACATCGATGCCGTTGAGCAGCCGCAAATTCCAGCGCCGCTCCGCAACCAGGATCGACGCGCGCACCAGGGTACGAACGTCCGGGTAGCGGCCGAGTATGTTGAGAAAATCCTTGGCGTTGTGTTCCGCGCCTTTGCCGATCACGACCGGCAGGCCGATGTAACGGCCTTCGACGAAATGTTCGAGGACGGTGCCGTCGTCGGCGACGACGCTGACGCGCCCATCCTTCTGCCATAGTGCGAAGGCCTGGCGCTCGGTGATCGTGATCTGCAGACGGTCGGGATAAAGCTTGAGCACCGCGGCGTCGCCGATCCACGGATTGGCCATCAGCTTGGCGCGCGCCGCATCGGCATCGAGAAACAGCAGCGAAGCATTGCCGGTGACGCCGGCAGTGGTGAGGATTTCCTCGCGGCTGACCTCTTTTGCGCCGGTCAGCGAAACCGCGGCGATGCGGAACCCGGCGGCATTGGCGGCGGCGTCGCGCGCGCTCTTGAATCCGTCGACGACATCCGCGACGTGTCCGCCCCGCACCACGCCGTAAGCCAGCGACCCGCCGATCAGCAGAATTGTTCCGATAACGCCGGCGCCCCGGGGCAGCGGCAGCCGGCGCACGCGTACGGTCCAGCGCGCGATCAATCCGGCATAGGCGTGGAACCAGTCCGGTGCGGAAATCAGGCGGCGGCGCGGCAAAACGCGGACGCGCGAACGGCCCGGTTGGTAATCAACCGCGCCGGCCCCTTTTTCCCCTGATGGCCCCGACCGCATCAGCGGTTGATCGAGGCGTCCTCCACCATCCATCGCACCAGCTCATCGAACGAGATGCCGACATACGCAGCCAGCTCAGGCACAAGCGAAGTTTCAGTCATGCCCGGTTGTGTGTTCACCTCGAGACAGACAAGCTCACCCGTTCCCCGATCGTCATAGCGAAAGTCCGCGCGGCTCACGCCGCGGCAGCCGAGCGCGTTATGGGCAGCCAGACTCAATCTGCGGACTTCCTGGTAAACATTTGGTAAAATTTGCGCCGGAAGGACGTGTTTGGAGCCGCCGGCGGCATACTTTGCCTCGTAGTCGTAGAATCGCGTCGCCGGCACGATTTCGATCACGTCCAGCGCCCGGTCGCCGAGCACAGCGCAGGTGAGTTCCTTGCCGGGGATGTAACGTTCGACCAGCACCTTGTCGCCGAATGCCCAGTCGTCGCGGAAAAGCTCCTGCGGCGGCGTGGAATGTTCCTTTGTGACGATGAAAACGCCGACGCTGGAACCCTCGGCGACCGGCTTGATGACATAGGGCGGCGGCATGGCGTGGCTTTTGGCCGCTTCCAGCCGCGACATCACCCGGTCTTCGGCGACCGGCACGCCGGCGGCGCGGAAGAACAGTTTGGCGTAGTCCTTCTGCATGGCCACGGATGAGGCCATGACCCCGGAGTGGCTATAGGGAATACCCAGGATTTCGAGGAGGCCCTGCAAGGTTCCATCTTCGCCGGGACGCCCGTGCAATACGTTGAGAGCCACGTCCGGCTTCGCCGCCTTGAGGGAGGCAGCAATGTCACGGGTCACGTCGATGGCCGTGACCTGGTAACCGGCCCGCACCAGCGCGTCCGCACAGGCCTTGCCGGAGCGCAGCGATACTTCGCGCTCCGCCGACCACCCACCCATCAAAACAGCGACGTGTTTCGCCATGGACTGCCGGCTACGTCGGCCGGCCCCCTGATTCGCATGGCTCACCAATAGAATCGACTATTGGCGAAAAATCGAGGTTTTTTAGCTGCCGGCGCGACTTTTAGCGGCGGACCAGGCAGGCTTAGCGATTAACAAGATTCGGGATTTCGGCGCCGTCATAAAGCCAGGACAGGCAATCGAAGACATGCGCCTCGTCCCAGCGGGCCACGGTCGCATTGCGCACCTCCCGCTCGATGCCGTCGTCGAGATGATAGAATGCGTGCCAAAGGGTCCGGGATTCGAGCTGGACCCGCGCGGTTCGCAGCAGCCGTGCCGCTTCGAACTGGCGGAAAGCCGACGAAAAGTCGCCGCCACTGCCGTGGATAAGCTCGGCAAGGCAAAGGCCGTCTTCAATGGCCATGCCGGCGCCCTGCGCCAGCGACTGCAACGGCGCGTGCGCGGCGTCGCCGAGCAGAACGACGCGGCCTTTGTGCCAGTGGCGCGCCGGATCGCGGTCGGCGATGGAACGCCGCCACTGCAGGTCCATCATGCCGCTCAGCGCCCTCATTGATGGATGGGTGTTGCGATAGGCGTGATCGAGCTCGGCGCGGGCGGCGGCGGCATCGAGCTTCTCGGCGTGCGCCGGTGTGCGGAACACGTTGACGATGTTGAATTCCTTGCCGTGACGCAGCGGATAATGAACGACGTGGCAGCCCGGCCCGCCCCACAGCACGACACAATCGCGCGGAACATCGGCGCGCAACGCGTCGATCGGCACGATCGTGCGCAGCGCGACGTAACCGACCGGCCTCGGTTCGCCGTCATCGATCAGCGCGCCGCGGAACAGCGAACGAAAACTATCTGCCGCGATAAGCGCCTCACCCGTAAATGTTCTGCCGTCCGCCGTCGTGACGGCAACGCTATCGCCGCGATCCTCGAAGCCGGTCACCATGGCATCGGAGACAAGCGCGATGGCGTCGTACTGGCGGCAGGCATCAAGCAGAACGTTATGCAGATCGATACGGTGAACGACGATGTAGGGATATCCAAAGCGCGCGCGGAATGAAGCGCCGGTTGGGATCCGCACCAGTTCCTTGCCGTCGAGCGCATCGAGCATCAAGACTGCGACGGGAGAATCCGACACCGCCAGAACCTGCTCCATCAGGCCAAGCCGCTCGAACACGTGAAAGACATTCGGCCCGAACTGGATGCCGTAGCCGATGGCGCCGAATTCCGGCGCGCCTTCGAGCACGCGCGACGGCCGGCCGCGTTTCGCCAAGGCCAGCGCCGCGGTCAGCCCGCCAAGCCCGCCACCGACGATGAGAATGGGTTCACTCAGCGACATGATCGAACGTTAGCACGCGCGCCGGTTCTCGTTCACCACGCCGATTCGCTCGATTTCCCATTGCAGTTCGACGCCGGAATCCTCCCTGACGCGCTTGCGAACCGCCTCGCCAAGATTCTCGATATCGGCAGCCGTTGCATCGCTGCGGTTGATCAGGAAATTGCAGTGCAGTTCGGAAACTTGCGCGCCGCCGACCTTCATACCGCGGCAGCCGGCAGCGTCGATCAATTGCCACGCTTTCCCGCCCGGCGGGTTCTTGAACGTCGAACCGCCGGTGCGGCTCTTGATCGGCTGTGTCGCCTCGCGCAACTCGGTGATCTTGTCCATCTCGGCGGCAATGACCGCCGGATCGCCGCGCTCACCTTGGTACAAAGCATACGTGAAGATGAAATCGCCGGGCACGCCGCAGTGGCGATAGGTGTAGCCCATGTCGCTATTCTTCAGCGCACGCACATTGCCTTTGCGATCGACCGCGCGGGCCTCGATCAAGGCATCCTTGGTTTCCCGCCCATAAGCGCCGCCGTTCATGCGCAATGCGCCGCCGACGCTGCCGGGAATGCCGCGCATGAACGCCAGCCCGGCAATGCCGGCATCCTGCGCCGCGCGCGCAACTTTGACATCGGGAACCGCGGCGCCGGCATGAACGCGCAGGCCATCGACCCTGACTTCATTGAAGCCCCGGCCCAGCCGGATGACGACGCCCGGCACGCCGCCGTCGCGGACGATGAGATTGGAGCCGAGCCCGATCACGGTCGCCGGAATTTCCGCGGGCAAATTCGCCATGAAACCGGCGAGATCGAACTCGTCTTCCGGCATAAACAAAAGCTGCGCCGGACCGCCGACACGAAACCACGTCAGCTCGGCAAGCGACTGGTTCGGCAATAACCGGCCGCGCAAATCCGGCATTGTCGCTTTCAGATCGGGGGCAATGTCCGGAAAGCTCATGCGGCTTTATCCAGCGCAACACGATCGAGCCACGCCGACAGCACGGCGCGGCCGGCGGCCGCTGTCGCTGCGCCATGCTGCTTCGCCTGATCGCGCAGGCTTCGCGGATCGATGCCGGCTTTGCCGAGTTCGACGGTATGACCGATGAGCCATCGTTCAAGCTGCGCGGGCTCGGTCTCGATGTGAAATTGCAGCGCGAACTGCGAAGGCATGCGCGAGAACGCCTGCACCGGACAATGCACCGTCGAAGCCAGCCGCTCGCAGCCGGCGGGCAAGTCGCAATTATCGCCGTGCCAATGCAGCACCGGCACCGCGCCCAGCGGCCCGAGCACGGACGCCTTTCCTGCATCGGTCAGCGTCAGCGGCGCCCAACCGATTTCCTTGACCGGCCCCGGCGCCACCCGTGCACCAAGGGCGGCTGCCATCATTTGCGCGCCGAGGCAGATACCAAGCATTGGCTTGTTGGCGCGCAGCCGTGCGGCAACGGCAGCGACTTCACCGGCGATGAACGGATAAGTCTCGGCCTCGTAGACGCCGATCGGACCGCCGAGCACGATGACAAGGTCCGGCGCGACAAGCGCCGTCGCTTCAATCTGCTCAACGCCGGCATCGAGATAGCGAACGTCATAGCCGCGCGCGGCGACGAGCGGGGCAAGTGACCCGAGATCCTCGAATGCGACGTGACGGACGGCGAGGCAGGTCTTCGACATAAACCGAAACTCTTAGCGGAGCACTCACTATCAACTTGCGCCGGCAAGTTCTCCCGGCAATGCATAGGCCCATTGCGTGATCGAACCAGCACCGAGACAAACCACGTAGTCGCCGGACTTTGCCGTGCCCGCAATAATCGACGCCAGCCGGTCAGGGGCATCGAGCGCAACGACGTGCCGATGGCCGTGATTGCGCAGCCCCTGAACCAGCCCATCACGGTCCGCGCCCGGAATCGGCGCTTCACCGGCCGAATAGACATTGGCGACGATGACCACGTCGGCATCGTTGAAGCAGGTGCAGAACTGCTCGAACAGATCGTGCAACCGGCTGTAGCGGTGCGGCTGCACCACGGCGATGACACGGTCCTTGGTCGATTCGCGCGCAGCCCGCAGCACGGCGGCGATTTCGACCGGGTGATGGCCATAGTCGTCGATGATGGTGACACCGTTCCACATGCCGGTGCGGGTGAAGCGACGCCGCACGCCGCCAAACTTGGCGAGCGCGTTGCGGATCACTTCGTCGCCGATGCCGAGTTCATGGGCAACGGCAATCGCGGCCGTGGCATTGAGCGCGTTATGCCGGCCCGGCATCGGCAGCGCGAGGTTCTTGATCTCGTGCAGGAAGTTTCCGGCGTGGTCGCGGAACATGATGGTGAACAGCGAAGTGCCGCCGGCGTGGGAGATATCGGCCAGCCGGACGTCGGCCTGCGGATTCTCGCCGTAGGTGATGATGCGATGATCCTCGATCTGCCCGACCAGGCGCTGCACCACCGGGTGGTCGATGCACATCACCGAGAAGCCGTAGAACGGCACGTTCTCGATGAAAGCGCGGAAGGCGTCCTGCACCGCCTCATAGGTCTTGAAGTGATCGAGGTGTTCCGGATCGATATTGGTGACGATGGCGACGTCTGCCGGCAGCTTGAGAAATGTGCCATCGAACTCATCGGCTTCGACCACCATCCATTCGCCGGTGCCGAGCCGCGCATTGGTGCCGTAGGCGTTGATGATGCCGCCATTGATTACCGTCGGATCGAATCCGCCGGCATCGACCAGCGCCGCCACCATCGACGTGGTGGTGGTCTTGCCGTGGGTGCCGGCGATGGCAACGCAGCTTTTCAGCCGCATCAGTTCCGCCAGCATCTCGGCGCGGCGCACCACCGGCAGGCGCTGCGCGCGCGCTTCGACCAATTCGGGATTGTCGGGCTTGATTGCCGAGGAGACCACGACGACTTTGACGCCGCTCAGGTTCGCGGCGTTATGGCCGATCGCGACATGGACGCCCTTGTCGCGCAGCCGTTTGACATTGGCGCTCTCGGTCTGATCCGAGCCCTGCACCATATAGCCGAGGTTCAGCATCACCTCGGAGATGCCGCTCATGCCGATGCCGCCGATGCCGACGAAATGCACCGGACCAATGTCGCGCGGCAATTTCATGGAGCTCCCCGACTGGACTAAAGACCGGGGCAACCTAATGGTTTGCGCCGCCCGCCGCCACCTTCAGGACCAGGTCGGCCAGCCGATCGGCGGCGTCGAGCCGGCCTATCGACCTGGCCGACGCCGCCATTTTGGCGAGGTTTTCCGGGGCTCCGGCAAGGGTGGTGAGCTCGGCGGCGAGACGGCGCGGGGTAAAGACATCCTGGACCAGCCGGATCGCGCCGCCTGCCAGTTCGAGGACGCCGGCATTGGCGAACTGGTCTTGGTCGATCGCGCCGGGCAGCGGCACCAGGATCGACGGCCGGCCGATCGCCGCAAGCTCCGACACGGTCGAAGCGCCGGAGCGTGAAACGATCAGATGGCTTGCCGCCATGCGGGCCGGCAGGTCGGAGAAGAACGGCGCGATCTCCGTCTTTACCGAAAGCCTCTCATAGGCATCCCGTGCGCGCTTCAAATCTTCGTCGCGCGCCTGCTGCACGATCGAGAACCGCGCCCGCAGCACCGGATCAAGCAGTCCGATTGCGGCGGGCACGACGTCGGCCATGATGCGTGCGCCCTGGCTGCCGCCAAAAACCAGAAGCTGCAAAGGATCGCTGATCGCTGGATAAGGCGCCGCTGCCGCAGCCACCACTGCCGGCCGCACCGGGTTTCCGGTCAGGGTCGCCTTCGCGGCCAAAGCGGGATTCTTGCTGAAGACATCGGGGAACGTCGTGGCGATGGCCCGCACCCGCGGCGCCAAAAAATTATTCGCCCGCCCGATCACGGCATTCGAATCGTGGATCAGGCTCGGCACGCCGCCCCACGCCGCCGCCAGCACCGGTGGCAAGGTCGGATAGCCGCCGAAGCCGATGACCGCAGCAGGCTTCAGCCGCGCCATCAGACGGCGCGCCTGCATGTAGCCGACGCCGAGGGCGGCGAATGTTTTGGCAAGCGAAGCGAGATTGCGTCCGCTCAGCGTTGCGCTGGAAACGACATGCACCAGGTCATCCGCGAAACCGCTACCGTAACGCGTGGCGCGATGATCGGTCACGAGGTGGACGGGAATGCCGCGCTGGTTTAGCGTCGCCGCCAGCGCTTCCGCCGGAAATAAATGCCCGCCCGTGCCACCGGCCGCCACCAGCACCGGTGCCGAGCCCGGTACCTTGGCCGGTTCAGGCATTCACCGGGCTCCCGCTGAGCACGATATTGCCCGGAAGCTGCGCGCGCGGGCGCTCGCGCGTCAATGCAACCAGCATGCCCATGCCGTAAGCGAGCGAAATCAGCGACGAGCCGCCATAGGAAATAAACGGCAGCGTCATGCCCTTGGCGGGGATGAGGTGCAGGTTCACCGCCATGTTGATGGCCGACTGAATACCGAACAGCATGGCAAGCCCTGCCGCGGCAAAACGGATGAAAGGATCCTCGGTGCGCAGCGCCTTGGTCAGCGAGCGGATGACAATAAAGGCGAACAGCGAGACCAGAATGAGGCAAAGCACCACGCCGAATTCCTCGGCCGCCACGGCAAAGACAAAGTCGGTGTGGCCTTCCGGCAGAATGCGCTTGATGGTGCCTTCGCCGGGGCCGCGGCCGAACCAGCCACCGCGCAAAAACAACTCCGTCGCGATGTCGATGTTGAAGGTGTCGCCCGATGCCGGATCGATGAAGCGGTTGATGCGCTGGGCGACATGCGGAACGGTGAAGAACGCCACCGTCAGCCCGGCGCCGGCGAATCCGGCGAGTCCCAACACCCAGATGAAGCGCATGCCGGCCATATAGAACAGCGCGCCCCAGACCAGAGCGATCAGCATGGTCTGACCGAAGTCCGGCTGCATCACCAGCAGCGCCACCACCACGAGCAGCAGCAGCAGCGCAAAAGTATTGGCCGGCATTTCCGGCCGCTTCGCCGATTTACCGAACAGCCATGCGATCAGCACAACGAAGGCGGGTTTAAGAAATTCGGACGGCTGGATGTTCACGCCGAGGATCACGAGCCAGCGGCGCGCTCCCTTGATCTCGGCGCCGAAGTGCGGCGTCAGCGCCACCAGCAACAGGCTCACGGCGAAAACGACGATCGAAACCTGGCGGACTTCGCGCGGCGACAAGAATGACGTCCCGATCAGCACCGCAGCGGCAGGAATAAGGAACAGCACCTGCCGGTCGACGAAATGGAACGGATCGACACCGATACGGGCGGCGACCGGCGGGCTTGCCGCCAGGCACAATACGATGCCGCCAAGCATCAGTGCGGCGAGCGCGGCGAGTGTCAGCCGGTCGACCGTCCTCCACCATTCGCTGAAAAGCGTCGGCTGTGCGCGCGATGCCATGACCCGTCCCGAACCACGTGCCCAAATAGTGGTGACACCGGGATGGTTTAAGGGAGCTTAAGATTTCCTGGCGGTGCGGGCCTGAGGCTTCGCACGGTCCGTGAAACCTCCGCTTCGGATTACTTTTTGGCCGTCGCCAATCCGGGCAAAGCCCGCACCAGGGCCCTGAATGCGTCGCCCCGGACCTCGAAATTCCGGTACTGATCGAATGACGCACATGCCGGCGACAGCAAGACCACCGGCTCTGCCGCGGCGGACGTTTCGGCGTCGCGGCTGGCGGCGGCGACCGCCTTGTCCAGGGTACCGACAATTTCGTGAGGGACCGCGGCACCGAGCGTACCGGCGAATTCCTGCGCCGCCTCGCCGACCAGATAGGCCTTGCGGATGCGCGGGAAGAAGCCACGCAAGGACTCGATCCCGCCGGTCTTCGGCTTGCCGCCGGCTATCCAGAAAATGTCGGTAAAGCAGGCAAGCGCCTGGGCCGAAGAGTCGGCGTTGGTGGCCTTGGAATCGTTGACATAGAGCACGGCGCCGCGGCGGCCGATTTCCTCCATGCGATGGGCCAGGCCGGGAAACGACCGCAGGCCGGCCTGGATCGTTTTCGGATCGAGGCCGAGCGCCAGCGCCGCCGCCGTGGCGCAGGCGGCGTTCTGGGCGTTGTGCACGCCGCGCAGCGAGCCGATGCCGCCGAGTTCCGCAATCTGCTCGGTATCGACGCCGTTCGCCCGCATGATGCGCTGTTGCGCCACGTAAATGCCGGTGGTCAGTTCCTGCCGCGCCGAGATACGCACCACGTTTTCACGGCCCTCTTCCAGCCGGTGCGCGATCCGGCGGCACCATTCGTCATCGACGCCGACAATCGCGGTGCCGTTCTCCGGTACACCGGCCACCAGCCGCTCCTTGACGTCGGCGTAATGCTGCATCGTGCCGTGACGGTCGAGATGATCCTCGCTGAGATTGATCAGGATGCCGACCGACGGGTCGATCGATGGTGCAAGATCGATCTGGTAGGACGAGCACTCGATGACATAAACGCGCTGCTGCGCCGGTGGCGCAAGCGACAGGATCGCGGTGCCGATGTTGCCGCCGAGCTGCACGTCCATGCTGGCGGACGCGGCAAGATGCGCGATCAGCGCAGTGGTTGTCGACTTGCCGTTGGTGCCGGTGATGGCGACGAATGGCGCGTCCGGCGCGAGGCTGGCACGCTCACGGCAGAACAATTCGATATCGCCGATCACTTCGACGCCGGATCTGTGGGCGAGATCGACGCTCCAATGCGGCGTCGGATGTGTCAGCGGCACGCCGGGCGCGAGCACCAGCGCCGCAACCCTCGACCAGTCGATGGTGCGCAGATCCGCGGTCGGGATGCCCGCCGCCGCTGCCTTGGTTACGCTTTGGGTATTGTCGTCATAGCCGACAACGTCGGCGCCACCGGCCAGCAGCGCGCTCGCGCTCACCAGCCCCGAACCGCCCAGACCAAACACGGCGACCTTTTTCCCCGCGAAGGTCGTAACCGGGATCACGGGCTACCTCAGCTTCAAGGTCGCGAGTCCCGCCAGGGCCAGCACGACCGAAACGATCCAGAAACGGATGACGATCTGCGGCTCGGTCCAGCCGAGCTGCTCGAAATGATGATGGATCGGCGCCATCTTGAAAACGCGGCGGCCGAACAGCTTGAACGACACCACCTGCACGATCACCGACACCGCCTCGAGCACGAACAGGCCGCCGATCACCGCCAGCACGATCTCGTGCTTGGTGGCGACCGCGACCGCACCGATCATGCCGCCGAGCGCCAGCGACCCGGTATCGCCCATGAAGATCGATGCCGGCGGCGCGTTGAACCAGAGAAACCCAAGGCCGGCGCCGACCACCGCGCCGCACAGCACGGCAAGCTCACCGGTGCCGGCGACATAATGAATTTGCAGATAGTCGGAGAACACCGCATTGCCGCAGAGATACGAGATCATGCCGAAGCTCGCCGTGGCGATCATCACCGGCACGATGGCGAGACCGTCGAGGCCGTCCGTGAGATTTACCGCGTTGCCGGCGCCGACGATGATGAAAGCGGCAAATAGCACGAAGGCCCAGCTCAGATTGATCACCAGATCCTTGAAGAACGGGAACACCAGCGAAGTGGAAAACGGCGTATGGCCAAGCTGGACAAAGACGATGCAGGCAACGGCCGCGATCAGCGCCTCGATGCCGAGCCGCGTCCGGCCGGCAAAACCGTTGTGTGTTTGTTTTTTGACTTTCAGGTAGTCGTCATAAAACCCGACAAAGCCGAAGCCGAGCGTGACAAACAACACGACCCAGACATAAGGGTTGGCCGGATTGGCCCAGAGCAAAGTGGACACCAACATGCCGGACAAAATCATCAGGCCGCCCATGGTCGGCGTACCGGCCTTGCTGATGATGTGGGACTGCGGTCCGTCGGCGCGGATCGGCTGCCCCTTGCCTTGCAGCAAGCGGAGACGGTCGATGATCATCGGGCCGAACATGAACACGAACAGCAGCGCGGTGATCACCGCGCCGCCGGTCCGAAACGTGATGTAGCGGAACACGTTGAGGACAGAGAGTTTGTCCGACAGTTCGACCAGCCAATACAGCATCCCATCGACCCTATGCGGACGCTTCTTCCAGCGTGCCGTGGTGCGGATAGACCCGTTGCAGCGCCTTGACGATCGGCGCCATGCGCGAACCAAGCGAACCCTTGACCATGATGACGTCGCCGCCACGGATCGCAGGCAGGACTTGCGCTTCTAGCGCGGTAGCGTCCTCTGCATAGCCGCCGCGCCGGCTGGCGGGAAGGGCCTGCCACAAAGATTGCATCAGCGGGCCACAACAAAACACCAGGTCAATGGCGTTGGCGGTAATCGGTGCCGCAAGGGCGCGATGCAGCGATTTGCCCTTCGACCCGAGCTCGAGCATGTCGCCAAGCACGGCGATGCGCCGGCCCTGCGGGCCGACCGGCGTCTGGCCGAGCAAGGCCAGCGCCGCGTCGACCGACACCGGATTGGCGTTGTAGCTCTCGTCGATGAGCAGCGCCGATCCGCCCGGCGGGTCGAGCTCGACCGGCGCGCCACGGCCCGACGGCGCGGTGAATTCCGACAGCGCCAGCGCCGCGAGCGCCAGATCGGCCCCGACCAGTTCGGCGGCCGCCAGCGCCGCCAGGGAATTGCGCACGAGATGCTTGCCCGGCGCGCCGATCTTGTAGGTCAGTTCGGTGCCGAGGATGCCGGCTTGAACGGCCGAGCATTTCGGATGCAGCGCGCACTTGATCAGCCTGGCGTCGGACTGGGCGTGCTCGCCGAACGACACGATCCGCTCGACTCCGGCCGCTTGCGCGAGACGCTTCAATTGCGCGAATTGCGGAATATCGCGATTGATCACTGCGGCGCCGCCCGGCTGCACGCCGAGAAAAACCTCCGCCTTGGCATCGGCGATCTTGTTCAACGAGCCGAAGAACTCCAGATGCACCGGCGCGATCGTCGTGATGATTGCGACATGCGGGCGCGCGAGCCGCGACAAGGGCTCGATCTCGCCAGCGTGGTTCATTCCCATTTCCAGCACCGCGTAGCGCGCATCGAGTGGGCAGCGCGCCAACGACAACGGCACGCCCCAATGATTGTTGTAGGAAGCGACCGACGCATGGGTCTTGCCGTCCTTCGACAAGGCAAGCCGCAACATTTCCTTGGTGCCGGTCTTGCCGACCGAGCCGGTGACGGCAATGACCTTCGCCTGCGTGCGCGCACGCGCGGCTGCAGCGAGGTCGCGCAATCCTTGCAACACGTCGCGCACAACAAGCAGTGGCGCATCGGCGGGGAAATCGCCGCGCCGATCCGCGGCGATCACGGCGACGGCAGCTTTGGCGGCGAGCGCGGCGGCGACAAATTGATGGCCGTCGCGATTGTCACCCTGGATCGCGAAGAATGCGTCGCCCGGCGCGACGGTGCGGCTGTCAATCGAGAGCCCAAAAACCGATTGCGGCAGCGTGGTGCCGCGTTCCGCACCCGTTGCGCTGGCATTCATGGCGCGCGCCATAGCGTCGATGGTCCATAACGGCGTCACGCAACAAGCTCCTTAAGCGCCGCGGCAACCGCCTCGTGATCGCTGAACGGCACAGTTCGGTCGCCGATGATTTGGCCGGTTTCATGGCCCTTGCCGGCAATCAGCAGCACGTCGCCGCGCTGCAACCCGGCAATCGCGCTACGGATCGCCTCGCGCCGGTCGCCGATTTCGGCCGCGCCGCGGACTTCGGCGAGAATAGCGGCGCGAATACTGGCGGCGTCTTCGCTGCGCGGGTTGTCGTCGGTAACGATGACGCGGTCGGCATTTTCCGCAGCAACCGCGCCCATCAACGGCCGTTTGCCGCGGTCGCGATCACCGCCGGCGCCAAACACGATGACAAGCTTGCCCGACACGTAGGGCCGCAGGGCTTCGAGCGCCTTGGCGAGCGCGTCGGGCTTGTGGGCATAGTCGACAAAAATCGGTGCGCCGCGGCTGGAGCCGACCAGTTCAAGCCGGCCTTTGGCGCCTTTCAGCGTCTCCAGTGCCGGGAACACGGCCTCAGCCGCGCTGCCGGTAGCGATGACGAGCCCGGCGGCAACCAGCGCATTTTCGATCTGGAATTCGCCGACCAGCGGCAAGCGCAGCTGAAATTCCTTGCCGCCGTAGTCGAGCCGCAGGTGTTGCGCAAAGCCGTCGATTCCGGCTTCGAGAAGACGGATGCCCGTCGCCTTTCGTCCGACGCTCAGGATCGAAAGACCGCGCGTTTTCGCCGCCGTGAACACCGCATCGGCGTGCGCGTGATCGACATCGATGACGGCGGCCGCACCCGGATTCAGCAAGTCGCTGAACAGACGCAGCTTGGCCGCGAGATAGGCATCGAAGCCCGGATGATAGTCGAGGTGATCGCGGGTGATGTTGGTGAAGCCGCCGGCGGCGAGGCGCAACCCGTCGAGCCGGTATTGATCGAGGCCATGCGACGACGCTTCGATCGCGAGATGCGTCACACCTTCCCCGGCAAGGGTATCGATGGATCGATGCAGCGCGACCGGATCAGGCGTGGTCAGCGAGCCGTAAGTCTCGCCCTTCGGCGAAACGATGCCCACGGTGCCGACGCTCGCCGCGGACAGCCCGAGCGCGCTCCATATCTGGCGCGTGAATGCGGCAACGGACGTCTTGCCGCTGGTGCCGGTGATCGCGGCGATGGTTTTCGGCTGGCGCGGATAGAGTTTCGCCGCCGCGAGCGCCAACGCCAGCCGGACATTCGCAACGCGAGCGAATGCGACACCGGTCGGGATCGGCCCCTGCGGCGCGCGCTCCGCCATGACCGCCGCCGCGCCTGCTTTGAGCGCCCCCGCGACAAAACCCAGACCGTCAGCCTTGGTGCCTGCAATGGCGGCGAACAGATCGCCCGATTTGACATTGCGGCTGTCCGCCGTCACGCCGTCGACTTCAATGCCGGCGTGGCGGGCGTCGAGTTCCGCATCGGGAGGTAAGATCTCGCGAAGCTTCATCCTTAAGCTTCTCGCTGGGTGTAATAAGCGTCTTGGCAAACGTCTTCAGTTCGGCGTCGCCGCCGCTGCCGCCTTACCTGCTTTCCTTATACGAAGCCAGTATCTGCTGATCGGCCGGCGGCAGATCGAGCCGCGGCTGGATGCCGAGCAGCGGCGCGATGCGCGCCACCACGGCGCCACCGGTCGGAACCGCGTTCCAGCCCGAGGTCTTGAAACCGTGCGATTCCGGCGTCGGGTGCGGCTCATCGAGCATGATCAGCAACAGATAGCGCGGATTATCCGCCGGCATCACCGCCATGAAGTCGGTCAGCACTTTGGTATTCGAGTAACGGCCGAACACCACCTTATCGGCAGTTCCGGTCTTGCCGCCGATATAATAGCCCGGCACGTCGGCCTTCGAGGCGGTGCCCTTCTCGACGTTAAGCCGCATCAGGTAGCGCATCATCATGCTGGTTTCCGGCTTGACGACGCGCTTGCCGAGCGCCTGCGCTTCGGCCTCGCTGCGCTTGAGGAAGGTCGGCGGGATCAGGACGCCGCCGTTCAGCAGCGCGGCAACACCCATCACCGCCTGCAACGGCGCAACCGAAAGCCCGTGGCCAAACGCGATGGTGATCGTATTCAGTTCGCCCCAGCGTTTCGGCACGATCGGCTCGGCGCTTTCCGGCAATTCGGTGCGCAGCCGGTCAAGCTGGCCCAGCTTTTTCAGGAACGCCTTGTGCGCGTCGATGCCCATCGCCATCGCGATATGCGCCGCGCCGATATTCGACGAGTAGGTGAAAATCTCCGGCACTGAGAGCGCGCGCTGCATCGGCTCGAAATCGTGGATGTCGAACTTGCCGTAATGCATCGGGTTGTGCGCGTCGAACATCGACTTCAGCGTCACCTTGCCGGAGTTGAGCGCCATGGCGACGGTGAACGCCTTGAACGTCGAGCCCATTTCGTAGACGCCCGTGGTCAGCCGGTTGATGCGCGTCGGGTCGAGCGCCTCACGCGGATTGTTGGGGTCGAAATCCGGCTCCGACACCATCGAGACGATTTCGCCGGTGCGCACGTCGAGCACGACGCCGGCGGCGGCGATGGCGCTGTATTTGGCGCGCGCCTTGATCAATTCGTCGCGCAACGCGTGTTGCACGCGCAGATCGACGGCAAGCTGCACCGGCGTTTGCAGACGGTCGGTGGCAAGCCCCGCCATATGCAGCGCCGCCAGCCCCTGTCCGTCGAGCCACTTCTCGATACCGGCGATGCCCTGGTTGTCGATGTTGACGTGGCCGAGCAGATGCGAAACCTCGGCGCCGTTCGGATAATCGCGCTTGTTCTCGTTGAGGAAGCCGATGCCCGGCAGGCCCTGATGATAGATTTCGCTCTGCTGCTCCGGCGTAATGTCGCGCTTGAGCCAGACGAAACCGCGTTTTGACGACAACCGTTCGCGCAGCTCGGTCGCGTCGAGATCGGGCAGATCGGCCGTGAGCAATTCCACCGCCTCGTCAACGTCGATCAACCGGCGCGGCTCGGCATAGAGCGAAGGCACGCGCACATCGGTCGCCAGCACTTCACCGTTGCGGTCGAGGATGTCGGGACGCGCGGTGGCGATCGCATCGCCGGACACAACGCGATGCACGGTCCGGCCGTCGGACGCGATGCCGAACATGACGAGCCGCACGGCGATGATGGCGTAAATAACGGCGAAGGCGGCGATCGCGAGACCGACGCGGGCGCGGGCTTTGGCGCTGCGATTGGCATCGCGGCCATAGAGCAGCCGGCGCAGCACGCGGCGGCGCCACGGCTCCGTCGTCGTCAGCGGGATGGGGTCCGCAATCGCGGTCATTGGTTTGCGTCCTCGTCCGCCGGCGAGAGCGCCTCGTCCTCGCCCGGCGCGGCGTCCGGCGTCATTTCAGGAGCAGCGGACGACGTGGAAGCCGGCGGCGGTGGCGGCGTGCTCTCGAGCGGCGGCGGCGCGGACTCCGGCAAAAGAATGCTGCCGGTTATGCCTTCGGGCGGATCGAGATTGCCGATCATGTTGCCGATCGGATCGTCGTTTGCGGCGCGCGCATCGTCGGCAGGACGCTCAGGCAAGCGATCGAGTGCGTCGAACTGGGTCGGCGCGATCGGTTTGAGTTGCAGGAAACGTTTGGACAACGCTTCGATACGCGCCGGGCTGTCGAGTTCGCCCCATTTGGCGCGCAGCGTGGCGATGAGATCGCGCTCGTGACGAAGCTCGCTGCGAAGCTTGGCGAGCCGTTCGGCCTGTAGGGTGGACTCGTACTTGATGCGATAGACGTAGGACGCCGCCACGATCAGCGCGCCGATGACCACGATATTGATGAAGCGCAGGATCACGGCCGCCCCCGCATAACGTCGGCGAGCGACGGCAGCCGCGGCAGAAGCGCTTCGACATCTGCCGGACGCGGCGCGGCATCGGTGCGTTCGGCGGCCCGCAGCTTTGCCGAGCGGGCGCGCGGATTGGCGGCGATCTCCGCTTCATCGGGCGTTTCCGGCCGCCGGGTCAGGATCCGAAAGGTCGGCGCATCCGCTTTGACCTCGGGGCGATGACGCGAACCGGCTGGCGCACGGCCGCGCTCGGTGAGGAACGTCTTGACGATGCGATCCTCGAGCGAATGGAAGGCGACAACGACGAGGCGGCCATCCGGCCTGAGCACCTGCTCGGCGGCAGCGAGACCGCGCGCCAGTTCGCCAAGCTCGTCGTTGACAAAAATGCGCAGCGCCTGAAAGGTCCGCGTGGCGGGATGGATGGCACTGTCGCGCGAATGCACGACGCGGGCGACGATCTCGGCCAACCCACGTGTGGTGGTGATCGGCGACTCATCCCGCGCCCTGACAATGGCGCGGGCGACCGCGCGTGAATGGCGTTCTTCACCCAGAGTGAAGATGATCGCTGCCAGGTCGCGCTCGCTCGCTTTGGCGACGACGTCGGCCGCGCTCGGACCGTTGCGCGCCATACGCATGTCGAGAGGCCCATCGAGGCGGAATGAAAAGCCGCGCGCGGCCTCATCGAGCTGCATCGACGAGACGCCGAGATCGAATACGACGCCGTCTGCGGTGCCGGTCTCGGCAATCGCGCCGAGATTCGAGAAGCAGTCCTCGACCAGATCGAGCCGGCCTTGCGCCTCCTGGACCAGCGCCGCGCCTTCCGCGATCGCGCTCTGGTCGCGGTCGATCGCGACGACACGCGCGCCGGGTGTCGCCAGGATGGCGCGGGTGTAGCCGCCGGCGCCGAACGTCGCGTCGATGTAAAGTCCGCCGTCACGCACCGACAGCCAGTCGACGACACGGCGGCCGAGTACGGGAACGTGACGGGCCGGTCCGCCGGCGGCCGGTTTGCCGCCACCGCCTGTCGTCCTTGCCGCACTCAGAGCTGTTCTGGTGCCGACGCCGTAACGGCCCCCGTCCAGCATCAGGCGGCGGATGTTGCGCCGCCCACCGTGAGCCGGCCGCCATCGCGGCGCGATACCCACAGGCGAAGGCCGTCGTCCGGTCGGCAGATTTTGTCCATTGAAAACAGCGTGTTGTGTCACCGAAAGGACTTTCATGGGACGACGCGAATGCCGACGAATCTGCCGTGCCAGCCGGCGGTAGACCGCAACCTCGATTAATGAGTGGTAAGCTTAAATAAAGGTTGAAACCGTCGGCGCTTTGCGGTGGTGCGGCTACAGCGCAACAGTCCGGCGTTTTCTGCGGCTCGGCCTTCACTTCGCCTTGTTGCGCGCGGGCATTTCCCTACATTGCGGACATGTCGCGTAGTGCTTTTCAGCCCGATTCCTGCGTCGTTGCCGACGTCATGCCGTCGCCAAATTTCGGCGAGCGCAAGGACGGCCGCCGGCCGGATATGATCGTGCTGCACTACACCGGCATGCCGGACGCCGCCGGCGCACTGGAGCATTTGCGCAAGACCACGAGCCAAGTATCGTCGCACTACTTCGTGTTCGAGGACGGCCGCGTCATCCAATTGGTGCCGGAGAGCAAACGCGCCTGGCACGCCGGGGTATCGAGCTGGGCCGGCAATTCCGATATCAACTCATGCTCGATCGGCATTGAGATCGCCAATCCCGGTCACGACTTCATCTACCGCGATTTTCCGAAGCGGCAGATCGCGGCGGTAACCGCGCTGTGCCGCGGCATTCTCACCCGTTACACGATCCCGCCCTCCCGCGTGCTCGCCCATTCCGACGTCGCGCCATCGCGCAAACAGGATCCGGGCGAGAAATTCCCGTGGCGCACTCTGCACAACTCCGGCGTCGGCAACTGGGTGAAACCGGCGAAGATCATCGACGGTCCGCTGCTCTCTCTCGGCGATGGCGGCAACGCCGTCGAAACCGCGCAAAAGCTGCTCGCCGATTACGGTTACGGAATTTCGGTCAACGGCGACTACGATTCCGGGACACATGAAGTGGTCACGGCTTTCCAGCGCCATTTCCGGCCCGAACGCATCGACGGCGTATGGGATGTTTCGACCCGCTTGACCCTGCAAGAGTTGTCGGCCCATCGCGACCGGCGAAGAACCATGGCGGCGCGGATCATTAACTTTGATCCGCTCGTCGTCGCCTCCTGACATCCGGACACTTGACGGCAAGGACCGCCGCCCTCATCCCTATACAGTCAGTCAGTCGGACGGCCGCTCCGGCGCAAGCCGGGGAGGAAAGTCCGGGCTCCATGGACAAGCGGTGCCGGATAACGTCCGGCGGGCGCGAGCCCAGGGAAAGTGCCACAGAGAACAGACCGCCGCGGTGCGTTGCGTAATAGCCGCGGTAAGGGTGAAACGGTGCGGTAAGAGCGCACCGCGCCGGCGGCAACGCCGGCGGCACGGCAAACCCCACCGGGAGCAAGACCGAATAGGGACGGTGCGGAGCGCAAGTTCCGGGATCTGTGTCCAGATCTTGCCGTCCGGGTTGGTTGCTGGAGGCGTCCGGTAACGGGCGTCCCAGAGGAATGGCCGTCACGCATGCGGGCACTGTCCGCATGCCATCCAGAACCCGGCTTATAGACTGACTGCATACTAAGGGCGCCCGCCGGTAACCCCGTCGGGCGCCCGCCAAGTTTCTGGGCCGCTGGCACGCAACTTGAATGAAATTGGGTGGGAGATGCCCGTGGCGCTCGCTACACCTCCGAGGCAATCTTCTTGGGAAAATCTACTTGGAAGGGCGATAAATTGGCAGGATCATTCCAAATTGGCTGTCCCAGATTGCTCTCTGAGAGACAAAATTCTATCTCAAGCGGCATGTCGAGGCCGCTTCCATGAGTTGTCCATGAGCCGGGCACCCGCCGAAATCCACCGCACCCGCATGGGACCGTTGGCACGGCTGCCGGCGTTCTTCGCGCTGGAAGACAAGCGCGTCGTGGTAGCCGGCGGAACCCAAGCGGCGGCGTGGAAAGCGGAACTTCTGTCGGCTGCCGGCGCCGCAGTAGATGTCTTCGCTTCGGCTGCGAGCGAGGAGATGCTGGCACTCGCCAACGATCCGCCGCGCGGTGCCGTCATCCTGCATCATCGCGACTGGACCCCGGACGATCTAGCGGACGCGGCGATTGCGGTGGCTGACTGCGCCGGCGATGAGGACGCGCGCAAATTCGCCGCCGCGGCGCGGGCCGCGGGCGTGCCGGTCAACGTCATCGACCGGCCGGCGTTCTGCGACTTTTCGTTCGGCGCCATCGTCAACCGCTCACCAATGGTGATCGGCATTTCGACCGACGGTGCTGCGCCGGTGTTCGGCCAGGCAATCCGCGCCAAGATTGAGGCGCTGATCCCGACAGGCTTTGCCCGATGGGCGGAAGCGGCACGCAACTGGCGTCCGCGCGTGCAGGCCTTGGCACTGCCATTCCGCAGCCGCCGCACCTTCTGGGAGAAATTCACGGCGCGCGCGATTGCAGCGCCAAATGCTGCGCCGGACGATGCCGCTCTCGATTCATTGCTGACCGCGACGGCAACGCCGGAAGCCGGATCGGTCATTCTTGTCGGCGCCGGACCGGGCGATCCCGAGTTGCTGACATTGCGCGCCGTGCGCGCGCTGCAATCAGCCGACGTGATCCTGTTTGACGATCTGGTGGCGCCCGGTGTCCTCGATTTCGCGCGCCGCGAGGCCAAGAAGATGCTGGTCGGCAAGACCGGCTATCGCGCCTCCTGCAAGCAGGACGACATCAACCGGCTGATGGTCTCGCTCGCCAGGGCCGGCCGCCGGGTCGTCCGTCTCAAGGGCGGCGATCCGATGATCTTTGGCCGCGCAGATGAGGAAATCGCTGCTTGCCGCGACGCCGGTATCGCTGTCGAAGTCGTGCCGGGCATCACCACGGCGCAGGGCGCGGCAAGCCGGCTTGCGGTTTCGCTGACCCGGCGCGGCGCGGCGCGGCGCCTGCAATACATCACCGGGCATGGACGCGACGGCAAGCTTCCGGCCGATATCGACTGGGCCAGCGTCGCCGACCCCGCGGTGACGACCGTCGTCTATATGCCGGTCAAAACACTGGCGCAGCTTGTGACGGACGCGGTCGCGCGCGGCCTCGATCCGGCGACACCGGCCGTCGCCGTCGAACGCGCCACGCGCCCGAATGAACGCATCATCGCGGCGACGATCGCCGATTTGCCGGCGCGGCTCGCGGCAGAACAGCCGTCAGGTCCCGTTGTGGTGATGATCGGGCGCGCGTTTGCGGAATATGTCGAAGCCGCAACCGCGCAGCAGCACATGCCTCCGGCGGTGTCGGCAACAAAGGCACTGTGATACGGTCGCGGCGCCAATCAAGGACGCCGCACTCTCATGCTCGACAAAGCCGACGACGCGCGCACGACCCGCACCGGACCCCGTCTCGATTTCCAGGAACACCTCGCCGACCTCGAAGCGGCGGGGCTGGTCGAGCGTATCGACACCCCGATCAACAAGGACACCGAGTTGCATCCCCTGGTGCGCTGGCAGTTCGTCGGCGGGTTGCCGGAAGACAAGCGCAAGGCTTTCGTCTTCACCAACGTCACCGATGCCAAGGGACGGAAATACGACATACCGGTCGTGGTCGGCGCCTTGTCGGCATCGCCGGAAATCTACGCGATGGGCATGGGCCGCAAGGTCGAGGAGATCGGCGACGCCTGGATGCAGGCGATCAATCATCCGATTGCGCCAGTGCGCGTTTCCTCCGCGCCGTGCCAGGAAGTGGTCATTACCGGCGATGCGCTGAAGGCGCCGGGCGGTCTCGCCGCGTTACCCGTGCCGGTGTCGACACCCGGTTTCGACTCCGCGCCCTATCTCACCGCGACCTTGTGCGTGACTCGCAATCCGGAGACCGGGGTGCAGAATATGGGCACCTACCGGGCCGGCCTGAAAGCCGCGGACCGGCTTGCGGTGCGCATGGTGGCGCGCGAGGCGACCGGCGCCGGCGGATTCCTGCACTGGCAGAAGTACCGTGAGCGCAAGGAGAAGATGCCGATCGCGATCGTCGTCGGTGCCGCGCCGATCGTCGTTTTCACCGGGCCGCAAAAGCTCGCCATCGATCTCGACGAGATGGGCGTCGCCGGCGGCCTCGCCGGCGAACCGATCCGCATGGTCAAGTGCAAGACCATCGACCTCGACGTACCAGCGGATGCCGAAATCGTCATCGAGGGCCTGATCGATTGCCAGAAGCTCGAGCCGGAGGCGCCGTTCGCCGAAAGCAACGGTTATGTCGCGCTCGAAGCCTTCAATATGCCGATGGACGTCACCGCGATCACGCGGAAGACAAAGCCGGTGTTCTGCTCGATCATCAGCCAGGTGACGCCGAGCGAATCCAGCGTCATCAAGAAAGTCGCCTACGAGCCGCTGTTCCTCGCCCACCTTCGCGATCACCTCGCCATCAAGGGCGTGACGCGCGTCGCCATGCACGAGCGGCTGACCAATCTGCGGCCGGTGATCTTCATTCAAGTCGCTGCCGGCACGCCGCGCACTGAAGTGTGGCGCGCATTGCACGGTGCTTCGACCTTGATGTCGAACTGCGGCAAGATCGTCGTTGCGGTCAGCGACGACATCGATCCGACCAGTGTCGACGCCGTGTTGTGGTGCCTCGCCTACCGTTCAAATCCGGTGCAGGACGTTCAGCTGGTGCCCTACCGCGGCGGCGTGCAGGGTGCTCAATACGGACCCAATCAATCGGACTCCAGCATGCTGATCGATGCCACGCGCAAACGGCCGATGGCGCCGCTGGCATTGCCGACGCGCGAACACATGGACCATGCGCGCGAACTGTGGGAGCGGCTCGGCCTGCATCCGCTCACCGTGACGTCGCCGTGGCACGGCTACCACCTCGGCGACTGGACCGAGACCTGGGAGAAGTTCGCCAGGCGCGCCGCGGTCGGCGACTGGGAACTGTCCGGCGAGGAAACACTCAAGCGTCAGCGCGGCGGCGACATCATGCCGGAGACTTCGGTGCGGGCGGTGGAGAAGTAAGGCGATGGCACGGCTGCCTTATCTCGATCCCTCCGATCTGACGCCGGAGAACAAGGATCTGCTGAAGCGGCCGATCAATCTGTTCCGCGCGCTGGTGCACAGCCCGAATGCCGCGCGCGGCTGGAGTACGATCGGTCACTACATCCGCCATGGCAGCAAGCTCGACCCGAGGCTCCGCGAGATGGCGATCCTCCAGGTCGGCTATGTCGCGCGGGCGCCGTACGAGTGGTCGCATCACGTCAAGATCGGCCGCGATTTCGGCGTCAGCGACGACGACATCCGCGCCATCATCGCCGAGACCGAAGGCCGCGCCACCGGCCTCGATCCGTTCGACAAGACGGTGTTGAAAGCGGCGCGCGAGATGGCCGGCGATCTCGCGGTCTCCGACACCACTTTCGCAGCGCTGCGGCAGAAGCTCGACACCGAACTCCTGACCGATCTGGTTCTGACCATCGCCTTTTATTGTGCCGTCGTGCGGGTGCTGGCCACGATGCAGATCGACGTTGAGGACGAATATGCGCCGTACCTCAAACAGTTTCCTTTGCCGGCGAATTAGCCTCTAAAGCCCTGCCCCATAGTCAAAAATTCTGCCGGACAAAGAAAGGTTGCGGAACCCCGCCCGCCCCGCCTATTTAACGTCGCATGAACACCACGACCTCACCATCTGCAGGCGCAACCGCCACCCATAACCTGATCGACGCACGCCTTGTGAAGATCGAGGACGTCGCCCGCGACACCAAGACCTACACCTTCCAGCGCGTCGACGGCGGCAAGCTGCCGGCCTACAAGCCCGGCGCGCATATCGACCTGCACCTGCCGAATGGCCTGATGCGCCAGTTCTCGTTGGTCGTCCCGGTATCCGATCCCGATAGCTATACGGTCGGCGTCAAGCGCGACGAGAACAGCCGCGGCGGCTCACGCTACATCATCGATCAGATGAAGGTCGGCGATCAGATCAAGATCAGTGCGCCGCGAAACAACTTCCCGCTGGTTGACGATGCAGACCACGTGGTGCTGTTCGCCGGCGGTATCGGCGTCACCCCGATCTGGTGTATGGCGCAGCAACTTGAAGTTCAGGGCCGCTCCTGGAAAATTCACTACGCCTGCCGCTCGCAAGCGGACATGGCGTTCATGAACGAGCTGAAAAAGCTCGATCCGAATAAAGTACATCTCCATTTCGATGACGAAGCGGGCGGCAAGGTCATGGACCTCGCGGCGGCAATTGCCGAAGCGCCGGCCGACGCACATTTCTATTGCTGCGGCCCGAACCCGATGCTGAAAGCGTTCGAAGCCGCGGCTGCGGGCCGGCCGCACGCCAATGTCCACATCGAATACTTCACGCCGAAGGACGATGCCGCCGTTACCGGCACCGATATCGGCGGTTTCTGGGTCGAGCTGGCGCGCTCCGGCGAGGAATATTTCATTCCGCCGGGCAGGAAGGTGCTCGAGGTGCTGTTCGATGCCGGCGTCGACGTCGATTATTCCTGCGAGCTCGGCATCTGCGGCGCCTGCGAAACCCGCGTGATCTCCGGCACCCCGATCCACCACGACTCGGTGATGAGCGAAGAAGAACAGGCCAGCAACGAGAAGGTCATGATCTGCTGTTGCGGCTGCGCCACCGAGCGGCTCGTCCTCGACATGTAGTTCCTCTCGCGTCCGGGCTGCGTTAGAGTGCCGGCATGGATGCACCCGTCGTTTCCCGCCCCGTCAAAACCAACGCCGCCAAGGATCGCCAGGACCTTCGCTCCTGGATCGCGCTGCTGCGCGAAGCCGGCGAACTCCAGGACATCACAGGAGCCGAGCGCGAGAAGGAGATCGGCGGCATCGTCGACATCTATCAGCGCCGGATCGGCAACAAGTCGGTGCTGTTCGACGATATTCCCGGATATCCGCGCGGCTATCGCATCCTCGCCAACCTGCTGACCTCGGTCCGACGCATCAACATCACGCTTGGCCTGCCCGCCGACGCCAGTCCGATCGAACTGGTGCATTACTGGCGGCGCTACATGAAAGAGGCGAAGGTCGTGCCGCCGGAGACGGTGAAGACCGGGCCGCTCATGGAGAATGTCTATACCGGCAAGGATATCGACATCTTCAAAATCCCGGTGCCGCGCTGGCACGAGCACGACGGCGGCTACTACATCGGCACCGGCGACATGGTGGTCATGCGCGATCCGGATTCCGGCTGGATCAATTACGGCGCCTACCGCGTGCAGGCGCAAGAGCCCGGCGTCGCCACCGTGATGTTCTCGAAAGGCAAGCATGGCGACATGATCAAGCGGCGCTATCACGAGCGCGGCGAGCCCTGCCCGATCGCCGTGGTCTGCGGCATGCATCCGTCGCTGTTCATGATCGCCGGGCTCGAAATCCCCTATGGCAAGAACGAATACGATGCCGCCGGCGGCCTGATCGGCGAGCCGGTCGAAGTCATCACCGGTCCGCGCACCGGCCTGCCGATCCCGGCGCATGCCGAGATCGCGTTCGAAGGCTTCATTCATCCGAACGACGTGCTCGACGAAGGACCGCTCGGGGAATGGACCGGCTACTACGCCGGCGGCCTGAAGAAAGAACCGGCGATCCGCATCGAGACCTTCATGCATCGCGACGATCCGATCCTGCTCGGCGCGATCCCGGGAATCCCGCCCGATGACGACTCGTTCTATCGCGGCACTTACCGCTCCGGCGCAGTGTGGAACCAGATCGAAGCGGCCGGCGTGCCGGAAGTGAAGGGCGTCTGGGCCCATGCCGCAGGCGGCAGCCGGTTGTGGCTGACGGTCGCGATCAAGCAGCAATATGCCGGCCACGCCAAACAGGCCGGACTGATCGCTTCGCAGTGCCATGCCGGCGCTTACGCCAATCGCTTCGTCGTCGTGGTCGATGACGACATCGATCCGGCCGACATGGACAAGGTGATCTGGGCGATGTGCACGCGGTTCGACCCGCGCGAAGGCATGGAGACGCTGCGCGGCTGCTGGTCGACCGCGCTCGATCCCATGGCCTATGCCGCGGACGACCCGCGCAATGCCCGCGTCGTGATCGACGCTTGCAAGCCGTTCAGGCGCCGCGATACTTTCCCGATCGTGGTCCGCGTCAGCCAGGACGTCGAGGATCAGGTGCGCGGGAAGTTTTCCGACGTATTGCCGAAGCCATGACAGCAAACGAAAAATTCGACATCACCCTCAACATCAACGGCCAGGATTATCCGATCCGGGTCGAGGCGCGGAAAACGCTGGTCGATGCGATCCGCGACGATTGCGGCCAGACCGGCACCCATATCGGCTGTGAGCACGGTGTCTGCGGCACCTGCACTGTGATCGTCAACGACGAAGCCGTGCGCTCCTGCCTGATGTTCGCGGTGCAGGCGCAGGGCAAGAAGATCCGTACCGTCGAAGGCCTCGCCAAAGGCGACGAGCTCTCGGTGCTGCAACGCGCCTTCATCGAGAACCACGGGCTGCAATGCGGCTATTGCACCCCGGGCTTCCTGATGCTCGCCACCAATGCGTTGGAGAAGCATCCGGACATCGGCGACGAGGAACTGATCGACGTGCTGGCGTCGAACCTTTGCCGCTGCACCGGTTATCAGAACATCATCAAGGCGGTGAAGGCGGCGCGCGACGAGATGCGCGGTGCGAAAGTCACAGCTTAAGCGCCGCCAGCGCGGCTTTCGCCACTTCGACATCCTGCTCGATCTTCGCTCCGCCGGCCGCGACCGCGCCGATCACTTCGCCGTTCATTTCGATCGGGAAACCGCCGGGCACATTGGTGAAATCGCCCATCCGCACCGCCATCGATAGCGCGTTCTCTTCCGGCGCGTACCCGGTTGGCATGCGCTGGGAGGCCGACGTGATGGCCTTGCGCTGCGTGGTGATGATCGAGAAATGCCGCGCGCCGTCCATCATCAGGAATGCGATCAGCCGGCAGCTCTGATCGACCACGGCGAGCGAGACCTTGCAGCCGAGCGCATCGGCCTTTTGCACGCCGGCGGCAATCATCTTCTGGCAGGCCTCATGGGTCAGGCGATGGGTCGGTACGATATCGGGCATGGGCTTCCTCCACGCCGGAGTTTGAGCAACTTCACATCAAGTCGGCAATGCTGATAGTTTCCCGGCCGCATCAGGGGTGGACTGCGGTAAATGGCAAATGCAGTGAACTGGGATCGTGAGGCCGATGTCGTGGTGATCGGCTCCGGCGCGACCGGACTTCCCGCCGCCGTGGTGGCGCGCGAGGCCGGCGCCTCGGTGATCGTCGTCGAGGCCGAGAACCATGTCGGCGGTCACGCCATTACTTCCGGCGGCAATCTGCCGCTTGGCGGCGGCACCAGCTACCAGAAGAAATACGGCATCGACAATTCGCCCGATCTGTTCTTCCGCGATCTCACCGACTGGTCGGTGGTAGAGTTCGAACGGCTTTCCGCCGTACCGCTACAACGACCGCGAGATCATCCGCGCCTTCGCCGACAACAGCGTCCCGGCGTTCGAATTCCTGCTGGCGCACGGCGTGAAGGTGATCGACCGCAAGCCGAACAATATCGGCCACGAGATCGGCGTTTCGGTGCTGCGCACCATGCAGATCGACGTTTGCGACTGGCCGATGGTGCACACCGGCGGCCCGGCCGATCCCAGCGACCCGGAAATCCGCGCCGGCGCCGGCCTGATCCGCCCGCTCGAAGCCGCGGCGAAGAAAGCCGGCGTCGAAATTCTGCTCGAACACCGCATGACCGCGATCCACCGCCACGGGCCGCGTGACGGCCGCGTCACCGGCATCGCCGCCGAGCACAACGGCAAACCGCTCAACATCCGCGCCCGCAAAGCGGTGATCGTGGCAACCGGCGGCTCGACCGGCAACGTCAATTTCCGTCGCATGTTCGACCCGCGCCTTACCGAGGAATATTGCGGCCTCGCCGGCGCGCCGTGGTCGAATCAGGACGCCAGCGGCGAGATCGCGGCGATGAGCGTCGGCGCCGCTTTGTGGGGTCTCTTCAACCAGACCGGAGAATTCGGCTCCGGGATCACCAAGCCGGGCGCGATCGGTTGCCAGTATGGCTACGTGAATGTGCGCTGGCGTCCGGGCAGCGAGGTGTTCGACAAGGCACGCGCCGTCGGGCTGCCGGTCAAGGACTGGCAGGACGTCATCCTGGTCAATATGGTCGGCCAACGCTTCTACGACGAGACGGTCGGTCACTTCGGCTACAACACCTACGGCAGCGTCGAAGCCTACATGCAGGGCAGCTATCTCAACGCCAGGAACCAGAAATACAACCCGAGCAATTTCATCAACGCAGCGCTGGCCGGCATCGGCGACGGCCATAACGGCGGCGGTCCGATCTGGGCGATTTTCGACGCCGACGCAGTGGCACGCGAACAGTGGGAACCTGAATCGCCGCACGTCGACTTCGATCAAGGCTTCTTCTTCAAGGCCGACAGCATCGAAGCGCTCGCGGCCGGGATCAAAATGAAATACCAGCGGGTGCCGATGCCGCCGCGGGATCTCGCGGCAACCGTCGCGCGGTACAATTCATTCGTCGATGCCGGCAAGGACGCCGATTTCGGCAAGCCGAACCCGCTCTACAAGATCGCCAAGCCGCCGTTCTATGCGGCGTGGGCAACGCCGGTCATCCACGACACCCGCGCCGGGCTTCGCATCAATGCGCGCTGCCAGGTGATCGACATGAACGGCGATATGATTCCGGGGCTCTATTGCGGCGGCGAATCCGCCGGCGGCTTTTCCATGCATGGACTGCCGCGCGCGGTGTGCCAGGGTTATATCGCCGGAAGGCATGCCGTTACGGAGAACAGCAACGCGTAGACGTTGCTGTTCCCTGGAGTTCGGAAAATTCCACTGGAGAGGCCGCGATGAAACTCCAACGAAGGCAGCTCCTTCATCTCGCCGCCGGCATGGCCGCGCTGCCGCTGTCCTCACGGATGGCAAGCGCGGAAGACCAGACTGCCGCGGAAAAGTCCGTAGCCGAACGGCTCGCCGCCTACGCGGCCGGCCTTCGCTACGAGGATCTCGACGAGGCAACGGCCGAAAGCGTCAAAGTCCATCTCATCGATTCGATCGGCTGTGCGCTTGCGGCCTTCGACGAAAAACCGGTGCGCATTTGCCGCGATGTCGCGCTCGGCAGCGGCGGCCGCGGCGGAGCGACCATTATCGGCACCACACGGCAGGCGCCGCCTGATCTCGTGGCCTTCGCCAATGGCGCCGCCTTTCGTTATCTCGACCTGAACGACGCCTATGTCGGACGCATCACTGGCCATCCGAGTGACGACATCGCGGCCTGCCTCGCCGTCGCTGAGAGCGAGCGCTCGAGCGCCGCAGAACTGATCACCGCGATTGTTCTCGCCTACGAGATCAATTGCCGGCTGATCGACGCCTTCGATGCCAGCATAAGCGCGCGCGGCTGGGACGTTCCGATGCTGAGCCTGCCGTCCGTTGCGCTGGCCGCCGGCAAATTGATGAAGCTTGCTCCCGACAAGCTCCGACAGGCGATCAGCCTGGCACTCAACGACCATATTTCGATGGGCCAGACCCGGGCGCAGGAGTTGTCCGACTGGAAAGGCATCGCCGACGCCGAAGCGGCACGCAATGCAATATTCGGCGCCACTCTGGCACGCGCCGGCCTCACCGGACCGGCACCGATCTTCGAAGGGCGATGGGGCTTCTTCAAACTCGTGACGGGAGAGGCTGAGATCGATACCGGCCGTTTTGGCGGGCGCGGCGTTCCATTCCTGATCCATCAGTGCGGCTTGAAAAGCTATCCGGCCCATATCACCGCGCAGACCACGGTTCCGGCCGCGGCCGCTCTTGCCAAGGCGATCGGTAATCTCGATCGCATCACCGCCATCGAGATCGGCACCACGCGCCGCGGCAAGCAAATCGCCGGCAGCGATGCGGACAAATGGGCGCCTGACACCAAGGAAACCGCCGATCACAGTCTGCCCTACATCGCGGCGCGGGCCATGCTCGACGGCGAGATCGACAACGACAGCTACGCGCCCGGCAAGCTCCACGATCCGCGCGTCCTCGCCTTGATGCGCAAGATCACGGTGAAGGAGGATCCCGCCTTCGCAATGCTCACCGTGAACGTGCCGCCGACCCGGCTCATCGCAACCCTTGATGACGGACAGCGGGTGGAGCGTCTGGTCGACAGCATGCCTGGCTTCCCCGGACGGCCAGCGAGCAGAGCCGACGTCGAGCGGAAATTCCGCAGTAATGTCGGCAAGCGCTGGCCGAGCGAGCAGACCGACGCCGTCCTGGAATCCTTATGGGCGTTCGATCGCACCGACGATCTGTCCGCGCTGCTCAACAAGCTCGCAGTGCCGGCATAGCCGCGTGCTAGCGCCGGAACCAATGCTGGAAAAAGCCGTGCTCTTCGGTATCGGCTTTACTTTGCGGCGCGCTGGCGGTTTGACGTGTGGCCGTCGGTTGTTTCACCGACTCACCGGGCGGCAATTCCAGTAAGTCTGAAACCTTGACGAAGGTGTAGCCCTCGGCCCGCAACCGCTTGATGGTATCGGGGAGCGCAGCGGCCGTGTCCGGTGCATTCCGCCCGCCATGCATGTGCAATACCACGATGCTGCCCGGATGCACATGCGCGACGATGTCCGACGCCGTCCACTTCGGGCTGTTCACGAAGGCATCGGCGCCGTCCACGTCACCGCCGATCACGGTGTATCCTTGATCGGTCACTCTTTTGGCGGATTGCGCGTCGTAGCAAAGGCCCGGGAAACGGAAATATTTCTTGTAAGATACCGTATATTTTTTCAGAAGCGCATCGGTTTTCAGGATCTCGTCGGTCTGCTTCGCATCCGGAATGGGAAACAGGCTATAGCACGGCGAATGAAATGCGCCGTGCGAATAACTGTGACTGCCCAGTTCGAAAAGCGGATCGGCCGAGAGTTCCCTGGTCACATCGCCATAGGCTTCGATCCAGAGGCCGGTCATGAACAGCGTTGCCGGCACCTGTTCCTGCCGCAACGCGGCGATGACTTTCTCGTTGTACCACGACGCAACCTTCTTGCTGCGCAACTCGCTCAACATGCCCGGCGTCATGTCGGCGTCGAATGTCAGCGCCACGATCTTCTTGTCAGTCAGCGCATGGTCGAAGCTCAGCGGTCTGTCTGCGGGAGCGGCCAGCACCGTCGAGACAATCAGCACGGCGCCGAGCGCCACATAGCCATGCAACCGGTGGATAGGCATCCACCGGACGGATGCGGCCTGTTTTTCACGCACGCGCAACGCCATTCACCTCTGGCACAATGACAATCCGCCACGCGCGGACGCGGGGGTTTACCCCGGAACGCGTTATTGCGACAGGGCGTTTTGCGCTATGCTGCTGCGAGAAAAAAGCCTGAGGAGACGAGTTATGGAAATGAGCGTCGGTCAGCTCGACCACTACAATGTGTCGACGCGCAAACTCAAAGAAACCATCCAGTGGTACGAGGACGTGCTGGGCTTTGAGAACGGCCCGCGCCCGCAGTTCGATTTCCCCGGCGCCTGGCTCTACAGCCAAGGGCATCCGGTGCTGCACCTGAACGATATTTCGCAGACCGACCGGCAGCAACGCCCGGATTCCGGCGTCATCGATCATGTGGCGTTCGGCAGCCGCGGCTTCGAGGCGATGAAAAAGCACCTGACCGGCAAGGGCGTGACTTACCGCATCAACCAGGTGCCTAACAGCACGCGCTGGCAGCTGTTCTTCCACGATCCCAACAACGTGGAGATCGAGCTCAATTTCGAAACCAAGCACGAGCTCGCCGCGTAAGCGGCGCCTTCAAGCCTCAACGCGAAGGAGCGAGGCGCTGTCCGCTCCGGTGAGGCTGCGCGCCACCGCTTCGGCGACGCGAATGCCGTCAACGCCGGCCGACAGGATGCCGCCCGCATAGCCGGCACCCTCGCCTGCCGGATAAAGGCCCTTGGTGTTCAGGCTTTGAAAGGCCGCGTCGCGGCGGATCCGGACCGGCGACGACGTCCGGGTTTCGACACCGGTCATCACCGCATCTCCGGAGGCAAATCCCTTGATCTGCCCGTCGAACGCCGGCAGCGCCTCGCGGATGGCAACGACGGCGAAGTCCGGCAGGCAGGTCGCGAGGTCCGTCGGCGTCACGCCCGGCTGGTAGGACGGAATGACCTCGCCCAGCGCCGCCGACGGCTGTTGCGCGAGGAAATCGCCGACACGTTGCGCCGGCGCGGCGTAGTTTTTGCCGCCAGCCTCGAATGCGCACTCCTCCCAGTGACGCTGGAACGCAATGCCGGCCAGCGGATGTCCCGGGTAGTCGGCCGGCGTAACGCCGACCACGATGCCGGCATTGGCATTCCGCTCATTGCGCGAATATTGGCTCATGCCGTTGGTGACGACGCGCCCCGGCTCCGACGCCGCGGCAACCACCGTGCCGCCGGGACACATGCAGAAGCTGTAGACCGAGCGGCCGTTGGACGCGTGATGAACCAGCTTGTAGTCGGCAGCGCCCAGTATCGGGTGCCCCGCGGCGCTGCCAAAGCGGCAGCGATCGACCAGCGACTGCGGATGTTCGATACGCACGCCGATGGAAAAAGACTTCGGCTCGATCGTGACGCCGCGATCGAACAGCATCTGGAACGTGTCGCGCGAACTATGGCCGATCGCCAGCACGACATGGTCGGCGACGATTTGCGTGCCATCATCCAGCACGACACCGCGCACTTGCCGTGTTCCGTCCGCCCGCTCCTCGATTTCGAGATCGACGACCCTGCTGCCGAAGCGATATTCGCCGCCGAGCGCCTCGATGCTCTCGCGCATGGCCTCGACGACTGTGACAAGGCGGAATGTGCCGACATGCGGCTTGGCGACGAATTCGATTTCCGGCGGCGCACCGGCCTTGACGAACTCCATCAGGACCTTGCGGCCGTAATAATGCGGATCCTTGATCTGGCTGTAGAGCTTGCCGTCGGAGAACAGGCCGGCGCCGCCTTCGCCGAATTGCACATTGGATTCCGGGTTGAGCACCGAGCGGCGCCACAGGCCCCAGGTGTCCTTGGTGCGCTCGCGGACCACCTTGCCGCGTTCGAGGATGATCGGGCGAAAACCCATTTGCGCCAGGATCAGGCCGGCAAACAGCCCGCACGGGCCTGTGCCGATCACGATGGGCCGCGAACAACCCGGCCCGGAGGCCCGCGCCACGAAGCGGTAGCGCATATCGGGCGTCGGCGAGAGGTGCCTGTCATTCTTGCTGCGCGCCAACACCGCCGCTTCGTTCTCGACGTCGATATCGAGCGTATAGGTCAGCGCGATTGCCGACTTCTTGCGAGCGTCGACGGCGCGGCGAAACACCGAATAGCTGCGCAGTGCATCAGGCTTGATGCGCAGCCGTTCGTGTATGGCGGCGGCAATGGCGCCTTCGCCATGATCGAGAGGCAGCTTGAGCTCAGTCAGTCGCAACATGTCATTTCGACGGGCAGTAATCGAACTTGCGCGCCAGGGCAGCGAGATCGCAGCCTTCGCAATAGCGCTGATCCTTAAAGTCGATCCAGTTGTGCGCGTATATATGATCCGGCGCGATCCCGTACCGCTCCTGAAGAAACGGCGCGAGGATCAGCCATGCCCGGATTTGATCCTGCGTCACCGGCTTCGCCACATCCGGATAGTTGCCGGCGAATTCCACGCCGATTGAGTTGGTTCTGACCACCGAATGATAGGTCGTTGAATTGTCGATGTACTTGTTGTCGTTGCGGTCGGCACCCTCGCCTTGCGTCGTGACGACGTTCTCGGCCGTTGACCAATAGACCGTTCCGTCGGTCTCGACCCAGATCATCACGCCGCGTTTTGTCGGGTTGGCGAATTGATCGGCCGCCTCGCGGTGCGCCGTTCCAGGCGGCCCTTCGGTTTGGTGGACGAGGATATTCTTCCAGGCAATGGCACGGGCCGGATCGCCGAGCGGACTGAGATAGATCACGGTAAGGCCGGGGATCTGCGGACGTCCCGGCATTTTGGCGAGCGCTGCGAAAGACGGCCGTTGCGCCGCACCCTTGTCGATCTCGATTTGCCTGGCGATGGCATCGTCGGCTTTTTGCAGCTCACTGGCGCTGGGAAGTCCGGCATTGTCGGGACGGCCGGCGAGTTCGCGGGCGGCATTCTCGCGCATACGCTTGTACGCATCGGATTCGCCGGAGCCGGAGGCCGCCAGCCGCGCCGCAAGCTCCACGCGCGGGATATCGGATGACGGATGGTTCGGATCGCTCGGCGTGAACGCCGGCATGGTTGCCGCGGCGTGCGCACATCCCGCGTCTTCCGCGGCGGCTATCGGCCCGCAGAGCGCCGTCATGGTCGCTGCCAAAGCCGCAAATAACGCCGCGCGCAGCACAGACCGCACGCGGCGTTGAGCGGACGGCCGACCCATTATCCGGCGAACGCCCCGCTAAACCGTAGTCTGCGCCATGCCCGGCTTGGAAGGCGTGAGCGCTTCCCGGGCGCCGTCCTTGAACGCAACGTCCGGCGGCAGCACGATCGAGCATGAGCGGATCTTCTGGTGCGCGACATCGACGCCGGGCGGCGTCACGCCTTTATCGGCTAGCGCTTTCGCCGCGCGCATCAAACGATGCCGGGCCATGATGATGCCGTTGTCGGTCGAAACCAGAATTCTCCTTGGTGCGATCGCAGACCGGCCCCATGCTTTCCTGCAACGAGGCATCCTGCATCGCAAATCCGGCGACGCCGCTGAACGTCCTGCCGGCTTTCTGCGCGGCGCGGTCGATCAGATAGTCATTGTCCTTGTTGGCGAGCGGACGGAACGACGCATCCACCTTGCAGTGCACGCCGGCGCCGTCCTTCATGGCGTCGACCTCGGTTTTGGTCAGCGCCCGCACCGGGTGGAAGTCGTAAGACCATGCCCAGCAATTCTCGTCGTCGATCGGCACCCAGAAGTGACCGTGGATCGGATGGTCGGCGCGCGGCGGGATCATGGTGAAGCACGGCATCACCCACGGCGTGACGCGCCAGTAATAGCTTCCATTCTCGGCATTGCGCCGGGCGCCGATGAACAGGCCGCCGGGCTGCTCGACGACTTCGAAGTGCGGTTTCATGTCGGCGAGATTGTATTCGTTGCCCTTGGCGCCCTTGAACAACGGGTCGGAATGCAAGTCGCCGCGATGCAGGAACGAAACGTGGCTTAAATCGATGCCGCCTTCCATCGCCTGCAGCCAGTTGCACTCCTGCCAGCGCTTGGAGACGAAGGTCTGCTCCGACTTGACCATGGCAAATTCCCACTCCGGAAGCGGCGGCTGTTTGTCGGCGGGACCCATATAGGCCCACAACACGTCGCCGCGCTTCACCATCGGATAGGAGGTCAGCTTGACCCGCTTGCAGAAACCGCTCTCGACGGGTTCCGAGGGGACTTCCACGCACTGGCCGGTCGTGTCGTATTTCCAGCCGTGATAGGGGCAGCGCAGACCGCCCTCTTCATTGCGGCCGAACCAGAGCGATACGCCGCGATGGGCGCAGAACTCGTCGATCAGGCCGTACTTGCCGCTGGAATCCCGAAACGCCACCAGCCGCTCGGACAAAACCTTGACGCGGACCGGCGGGCAGTCGTTCTCCGGCAGTTCGTTCGCCATCAGCACCGGCAGCCAGTAGCAGCGAAAAAGCTGGCCCATCGGGGTGCCGGGGCCGGTTTGGGTCAGAAGCTCGTTCTGTTCTTTTCTGAGCATCGGTTTTTTGTCCGTTTGGGCTTGCCTGAACAGTAAGGATTCGGCGGCGGACGGGCAAGCCGCGCCGGCCGCCCTTGAAACCGCGGAACAGCGCGAAACCACCACAACAGCTAGGCAAAATTGCGCGCGCAACTTCGCTGTCCCGTTGCCCTGCATCGGCAATTACGCTAAGTCCGCCGTTAACCGGGTGCGCAGTCTGGAGAGCGGAATGGCCGATCACGGCGAAGTCGAATACGCAACGGCGGACGGCAACGATTACGCCGCCCACGAACAGACCTACGAGAATTTTATCACGCTGGTGAAGGTCGTGATGACCATCGTCATCATCATCGTGATCGGCATGGCGTATTTCCTGGTTTGAGCGTTTCCCCCTGACAAAAATCGGCTGATTGCCGGCGGTCAGCAGCCGTTGGAGGCTCTATGAAGATTGCGGTTGCTGCCGAGACCGATGGCGAACCCCGCGTTGCCGCAGTTCCGGACACAGTGAAGAAAATGGTCGGCCTCGGCGCCGAGGTGGCCGTCATGCCTGGCGCCGGCGTGAAGTCCGGCGTGCTCGATGGCGATTATACCGCCGCCGGCGCAACGGTGGCCGCCGATGCGCTCAACGATGCCGACGTCGTGCTTCAGGTGCGGCGGCCGCCCGCCAGCGAACTGACGCGGATGAAAAAGGGCGCACTGGTCCTTGGCATCATGGACCCTTACGGCAACGATGCGGCGCTCAAACAGATCGCCGATGCCGGCGTTGTCGCTTTCGCCATGGAGCTGATGCCGCGCATCACCCGCGCGCAGTCGATGGACGTGCTGTCGAGCCAGGCCAATCTTGCCGGCTATCGCGCCGTGATCGACGCCGCCGAGGAATATGGCCGCGCGCTGCCGATGATGATGACCGCGGCCGGCACGGTGCCGGCGGCCAAGGTATTCATCATGGGTGTCGGCGTTGCCGGCTTGCAGGCGATCGCGACCGCACGCCGCCTTGGCGCCATCGTCACCGCGACCGACGTTCGGCCGGCGACCAAGGAGCAGGTGGAAAGCCTTGGCGCAAAATTCCTCGCCGTCGAAGACGAGGAATTCAAGAACGCGCAGACTGCCGGCGGCTACGCCAAGGAGATGTCGAAAGAGTATCAGGCCAAGCAAGCCGCGCTGGTAACCGAGCACATCAAGAAGCAGGACATCGTCATCACGACCGCGCTTATTCCCGGCCGTCCGGCGCCCCGGCTGATTTCGAAAGAGATGGTCGAACTCGATGCGGCCGGGTTCGGTGATCATCGATCTCGCCGTCGAGCGCGGCGGCAATGTCGAAGGCGCCAGACCCGGCGAAGTCGTGCAAGCCGGTCCCGCGAAGATCGTCGGCTATCTGAATGTCCCGGGCCGGCTCGCCGCTTCGGCGTCGGCGCTCTACGCCAAGAACCTGCTGACCTTCCTCGAAACCATGATCGACAAAAAAGAGAAGAAGCTCGCGGTCAATTGGGACGACGAACTGGTCAAAGGCACCGTGCTGACGCGCGACGGCGCCGTCGTGCACCCGAACTTCATGCCGAAGAACTGACGGAGAACCCGGAATGGAAGCCGCAGCAAATATGGTCGATCCGTTCGTGTTCCGGTTGTCGATTTTCGTTCTGGCGGTGTTCGTCGGCTACTACGTGGTGTGGTCGGTGACGCCTGCGCTGCACACGCCGCTGATGTCGGTGACCAACGCGATCTCGTCGGTGATCGTGGTCGGCGCGTTGCTGGCGGTCGGCGTCTCGCTGGCCGCCGACGACAACGGCCCGCTGTGGGCGCGCGCCTTCGGCTTCGTTGCCTTGATTTTCGCTTCAATCAACATCTTTGGCGGCTTCCTGGTCACCCAGCGCATGCTGGCGATGTACCAGAAGAAAAAGAAGTGAGCGCGCATCATGAGCCCTAATCTCGTCGCGCTGCTCTATCTGGTCGCCGGCGTCCTGTTCATTCTGGCGCTGCGCGGACTGTCGAGCCCGGACACCAGCCGCCGCGGCAATCAGTTCGGCATGATCGGCATGACGATCGCCATCCTGACCACGCTCGGCTCGCAGCCGCCTGCCAGCGCACTGGCGTGGGCGCTGGTCATCGGCGGCATCGCGATCGGCGGCGGTATCGGCGCGGTGATCGCGCGCCGGGTGCCGATGACCTCGATGCCGGAGCTTGTGGCCGCGTTTCACTCGCTGGTCGGCATGGCGGCAGTGCTGGTCGCAGCCGGGGCATTCTACGCACCAGCCGCCTTCGGCATCGGCGAGCATGGCAGCATTCACCAGCAAAGCCTGATCGAAATGTCGCTTGGCGTCGCGATCGGCGCCGTCACGTTCACCGGCTCGGTGATCGCGTTCTCGAAGCTGTCCGGCCGCATGAGCGGCGCGCCGATCATGCTGCCGGCGCGGCATATCATTAACCTCGCACTCGCTGCCGCGCTGATCTTCTCCATCGTCAGCTTCTACATGCACCAGAGCACGTTCGAATTCTGGTCCATCGTGGTGTTGTCGCTCTTGCTCGGCGTGCTGATCATCATCCCGATCGGCGGCGCCGACATGCCGGTCGTGATCTCGATGCTCAATTCGTATTCCGGCTGGGCCGCAGCGGGCATTGGCTTCACGCTGGGCAATTCGGCGTTGATCATCACCGGCGCGCTGGTCGGCTCGTCCGGCGCGATCCTGTCCTACATCATGTGCGAGGGCATGAACCGCAGCTTTATCTCGGTCATCCTCGGCGGCTTCGGCGGTGAAGTCGCGGGACCGTCCGGTACCCACGAACAGCGTCCGGTCAAGCAGGGGTCCGCAGAAGACGCGGCCTTCATCCTCAAGAACTCGTCAAAGGTCATTATCGTGCCGGGCTACGGCATGGCCGTAGCCCAGGCGCAGCACGCGCTCCGTGAGATGGGCGACAAGCTCAAGAAGGAGGGCGTCGAGGTCAAATACGCCATTCATCCGGTCGCCGGCCGCATGCCGGGCCACATGAACGTGCTGCTGGCCGAGGCCAACGTGCCCTACGACGAGGTGTTCGAGCTTGAGGATATTAATTCGGAATTCGCGCAGGCCGACGTGGCCTATGTGATCGGCGCCAATGACGTCACCAATCCCGCCGCTGAGGACGACAAGAGCTCGCCGATCTACGGCATGCCGGTGCTGCAAGTTTGGAAGGCGGGCACGGTGATGTTCAATAAGCGCTCGCTGGCATCGGGCTATGCCGGCATCGACAATCCGTTGTTCTATCGCGACAACACGATGATGCTGCTTGGCGACGCGAAGAAGATGACCGAGGAGATCGGCAAATCGGTTTAAGTGCCGTGTAAAATTGCTTCACGAAAAGCGATAGCCTGATCGACAAGGCGCATGGCCCGCTCGCGATGGCCGCCTAAGCTGCATCCATGTGGGGTTGCGCGCCTAGCCGATACCCAGGCACGATGCCATGGCAAGTCCAAAGTCCTCCAGCATAGTGTGGTAAGTGCGTAACACCGTATTGTACGCAGTTACCCCTCGACCGGATCATGGCGGATACACCTCCTTCAAAGCCCGACACTCCGATACGCGCCCGCCGCTGGACACCGCCGCCGACCGCGTCCGGAACCAAGCCGTCGCCGTTTCGATCCTACCGCTTCATGTTCCGGCTGATCGGCATTCCCGCGGTGGCGGTGGCCGGGGTGTTCATCTACCAGGGCCTGCGCGACCGCATGGTGCTTCCGGAATGCGATTCCAACCGCGCCATGCACACGCTGACTGACGTACTCAAACAGCTGAAACTCGAGCCGACGAAATACGCGCCGCTCAAGACCGTCTCCAGCAGCAAACTCAGCGTGGTATGCCGCGCCGTGATGCCTTTGCCGGAAGGCGGCTTCGTCGCCGTCGACTACTCGTTCTATTGGCAGGACAACAACGCCAACATGAAATACTCGGTGTCCAAAAAGGCGACCGACAATTCCGACGTCGCGCCGCCGACGCGTTAAGGCTTCAAGATTTCTTTGCGACCTGATAGGCGGCGAGGAACACCGCAACCGCAATACGAACGCCGCGCGCGACCTGCTCATCGCTCGGCGCCGGCGCGAAGTTGAACACGATCGGCTTGAACAACATGGCGTGGCTCGATTCCATTAATTGCGCGGCGGCCATTTCGCTGTCCTCGACTTTCAGCACACCGGCTTTCACCTGCGCATCGATATAGGCCGCGAGCTGAGCGATTCCGGCCGCCGGGCCGGACTCATAAAACCGCTTGCCGATCTCGGGCATCCGGTCGGCAATGGCGATCACCGTACGCACCGCCGATGCCTTTTCGGGCCGGCAAAGGAATTTCACATAGGCGATGCCGAGCCGCGTCAGCACCGCGCCGACATCGTGATCGTCCGGATCGAGATTGAAGATGCCTTCCGCCTGCGCGTCGCACTCTTCCTCGACGATCGCCTCGAACAGCTCTTCCTTGTTGTTGAAGTAGACGTAGAGCGTGCCCTTGGAGACGCCGGCGGCGCGGGCAATGTCGTTCATGCTGGCGGCGTCGAAGCCCTGCGCCAGGAACACGTTGCGCGCGCCTTCGATGATCTGCCGCCGTTTGGCGCTGTCGTCATCGTTGGCCCCCTGAGGAGGCCGTTGCAGGATTGCCTGGTCGTTCATCCCTTCGTCCTTCAGCGCGTTTTCTGCGCCTTTTTGCCGTAAGCCTAGGAAATTATTCTTCTAATCCACTTTCACAAATATATTATGACCGAACCGTTCGGTCAATATTGACAGCGCCAAAGTCCCCGATTATTCATGACCGAACCGTTCGGTCAAAGCCGGACCAACCTTTTTAGAGTGCGGAGTGCCTCATGTTTCGCAAGCAGGAATGGGATAGCGACGATTTCCGGCAGTCAGGGCTCACCGCCGGCAAGCCAAAGTCTGGCCTGCCGGCGCTGATACCACCGGCAGCCGAAGCCCAGGACCCCACTCCCACAAAGCCCCGGCTCACGAGCGGCGTAAAGGCCACCCGAAAGCTCCTGAGCCGGTTCAGCCGCAAGAGCCTGGCGCTGGGCGCGGTCGGCGCCGTTGCCCTGGCCGCCGCAGGGTGGTTCGGCGTCGAATGGCTCACCGTCGGCCGCTTCACCGTTTCGACCGACGACGCCTACGTGCAGGCCTATAATACGACGCTTGCGGCCAAGGTACCGGGCTACGTGGCCAACGTTGCCGTCACCGACAACACCCGCGTCCATGCCGGCGACGTGATTGCCACGATCGATGACGGCGACTATCGCTTGGCGGTCAACTCGGCGCGCAACAAGGTTGCCACTCAGGAAGCAACCATCGCCCGCATCGGCCATCAGATCGACGCACAGAACGCCGCCGTCGAGCAGGCGAAAGCGCAGATCGCATCCGCGCAGGCCATGGCGACGCGCACCCGGCTCGAGCTCGATCGCCAGAACAAGCTCGCGGTGCAGGACTACGCCAGCCACCAGACGCTGGAACAGGCGCAGGCCAATCGCGATCAGGCGGTGGCCGGGGTGCAATCCGCGCAAGCTGCGCTCGAACTCGGCAGCCGCCAATGTCGACGTGCTCAAGGGCCAGCAGCAGGAAGCGGCCGGTACGCTCGACGAACTGAAAACCGCGCTGGCCAAGGCCGAACGCGACCTCTCGTTCACCGTCATTCGTGCGCCGATCGATGGCGTGATCGGTAACCGGGCCGTACAAACCGGCGATTACCTGCAGCCCGGCCAGCGGTTGGCGAGCCTCGTTCCGCTCGACGACGTTTACGTCGACGCCAACTTCAAGGAAACGCAGCTCATGCGGCTGCGTCCCGGCCAGCCGGTTCGCATTTCGGTCGACGCTCTGCCCAAAGACGATATCAGCGGCTCAATCGAAAGCCTGTCGCCGGCGTCCGGCGCGGTGTTCTCGCTGCTGCCGCCGGATAACGCGACCGGCAATTTCACCAAAATCGTGCAACGCCTGCCGGTGCGGATCCGGGTGCCGTCAATGGTCGCCAGCCAGGGCCAGCTTCGTCCCGGCATGTCGGTCGTCGTGCACGTCAACACCAAGGCGGCGGCAACGGCAGATGCCGGCACGCAAAACCAGGCGATGCGCTAACCCAGCACCGAGGTTCGGTCATGGCTTCAGCACACACTCTCGCAGCGTCGCCTGGACTAGCCTTGCCGGCCGATAGCGAACGTATCGATCCGGCACGGCTCGTCGCATTCATTGCGATGTGCTTCGGCATGTTCATGGCGTTTCTCGACATCCAGGTGGTGTCGGCGTCGCTCGCGGAGATTCAAGCCGGGCTCGCCGCATCGAGCGACGAGATCACCTGGGTGCAGACGTCGTACCTGATGGCCGAAGTCGTCGCCATTCCGCTGTCCGGATTTCTGTCGCGCGCGCTCGGCACCCGCCTGATGTTCGCTGGAGCCGCTGCCGGCTTCACCATCGCCAGCCTGATGTGCGGCCTGACCTCGTCGATGAGCGAAATGATCGTATGGCGTGCGCTGCAGGGCTTTATCGGCGGCGGCATGGTGCCGACGGTATTCTCGTCGGCCTACACCATTTTTCCGCGCTCGCGGATGCCGGTCGTGGTGCCGATGATCGGTTTGATCGCCACGCTGGCGCCGACGGTCGGCCCGACCGTCGGCGGTTACCTGACCGACGCGCTGTCGTGGCACTGGCTGTTCTTCATCAACATCATACCGGGCATTGTCGTGACGATCGCCGCGTTTGTCCTGATCGACTTCGACAAGCCCGACTTCGCGCTGTTCAACACATTCGACTGGATCGGCTTGATTTCGATGGCGCTGTTCCTCGGCGCACTGGAATACGTGCTGGAGGACGGGCCGCGTTACGATTGGTTCGACGACCCGACAATCGCACTGGTGGCCGTTGTCTCGGCGGTCTCCGCGCTGGTCTTCCTCGCCCGTGTGCTGACGGCGAAGAGCCCGATTGTCGACTTGCGCGCTTTCCTCAACCGCAACTTCGCGCTCGGCAGCATCTTTTCCTTCGTGCTCGGCATCGGACTCTATGGCCTGACCTACCTCTATCCGGTCTATCTCGGCGAGATTCGCGGCTATGACTCGCTGATGATCGGCAAGACCATGTTCGTCTCCGGCGCGGCCATGTTCCTCAGTGCGCCGCTGGTCGGCAGGCTGATGGAGAAAACCGATCCGCGGCTGATGCTGGGGGCCGGCTTCCTGATTTTCGCGGCCAGCAATTGGGAAGCGAGCTATCTGACCAAGGATTGGGATTTCTGGGAGCTGCTGATCCCACAAATCCTGCGCGGCTTCGGCATGATGCTGGCCATCGTGCCGATCACCAATGTGGCGCTCGGCACCCTGCCGCCCGACCGGCTGAAGAACGCCTCGGGCCTGTTCAACCTGACCCGCAATCTCGGCGGCGCTGTCGGGCTTGCAGGCCTGAATACCGTGCTCGACAACCGGATCGACCTGCATCTGACGCGGCTGCACGAGTTGATCACTTGGTCGCGGCTGCCCGCACTCGAAACGCTGAACGGGCTGGCCTCGCGCATTCCCGGCTCGGACGCCCAGCAGATGGCGCTCAAGCAGGTGTTCCTTCTGGTCCGCCAGCAGGGCACGGTCATGGGCTTTGCCGACGTATTCCTGCTGCTTTGCCTGCTCTATGTCGTGTTCGCCGGGCTGATCGCGCTGATGCGCCGCCCCGAGCCCGTCGCGGCCGGAGCCGGCGGGCACTAGCGCCCCTGATCAGGCCCGACTTTGCGCCGCCTCATGTGACGCCGAATACAGCCTTGCGCTTTGATGACGCAGGCCACCGGTAGCGTCGAACCGCAAGCCATCCCTACATAACGGATTGAAGAGGACCGAATGCAGGAGCCTGCCATGCTCGCAGAACTCTTCATGCTGCGGATCGAAGCCATCGTGCGGGCGACCAATCCCCAAGGCGCCACCAGCAGCGACAGCCGCTTTGTGCCTATCAAGCTGCCGGCAACGTCCGCCAAGGGCGGTTCGCAATCCTCAGCGCCAAAGACCGTCTGAAAATCTCAGTCCGGCTTGCCGTAGCCGCCTGCCGTCGGCGTCTGGATGATGATCGCCTCGCCGGCATCGACAATTGTGGCATCGGCGCCCTTGAGCCGCTCCATCGCGCCGTCCTTGCGGCGCACCCAGTTCTCGCCGATCTCGCCGTCCCCGCCGCCGGCCATGCCGAACGGCGGAATGCGGCGGTGACCCGAGAGGATGGTGTATTCCATCTTTTCCAGGAACCGCATGGTGCGGCGGATGCCGTCACCCGCGCTCCACTTGCCCTTGCCGCCGGAACCTTTGCGAATGTGGAAGTCCTCGAGCACGACGGGATAACGGAATTCGAGAATCTCCGGGTCGGTCAGCCGTGTGTTGGTCATATGGGTGTGCACGGCATCGGTGCCGGGGAAACCCGGGCCCGCCGGCGAGCCGGAGCAGATCGTCTCGTAGTACTGATACTTGTCATTGCCGAAATTGACGTTGTTCATGGTGCCCTGCGCCGCCGCCATGGCGCCGAGCGCGCCAAACAACGTGTCGGTGACCATCTGCGAGACTTCGACATTGCCGGCGACCACCGCCGCCGGATAGCGCGGCGCCAGCATGGAATTGTCCGGAATGACGATGTGGATCGGCCGCAGGCAGCCGGCATTCATCGGGATGTCGTCGTCGACCATGACGCGAAACACATAAAGCACCGCTGCGCGTGTCACCGGCTCCGGCGCATTGAAATTGCTACCCTGCTGCGGCGAGGTGCCGGTGAAATCAACCGTCGCCTCGCGCTTCTTCTTGTCGACCGCGATCTTCACCGCAACCACGTTGCCCTGGTCGGCTTCGTAGCGGAAGCAACTGTCGTGCAGACGGTCGATCACGCGGCGCACGCTTTCGTCGGCATTATCCTGCACATGCTTCATGTAGGCATGGACGACCGTGAGGCTGAACTGCGCGACCATCTTGCGCATTTCCTGCGCGCCTTTTTCACAGGCCGCGATTTGCGCCTTCAGGTCGTTGACGTTTTGCAGCGGATTGCGCGCCGGGTATTGCGCTTTTGTCAGCAGCTCATAGAGCTCCCGCTCGCGAAGCTTGCCGCGATCGACCAGCTTGAAGTTGTCGATGTAGATGCCCTCTTCGTCGATCGTGGTCGCAATCGGCGACATCGAACCCGGCGCGATACCGCCGATATCGGCGTGATGACCGCGCGAGGCGACCCAGAACAGGATTTTCCTGCGCGCGGCGTCGAACACCGGCATGCAGACAGTGAGATCGGGAATATGCGTGCCGCCATTGTAGGGCGCGTTGATCAGATAGGCGTCGCCCGGCTTTATCCGCCCCTTGTTCTCGCGGATGATCGTCTCGACGGCGCGATCCATCGAGCCGAGATGCACCGGCATGTGCGGCGCGTTGGCAACCAGCGAACCCACCGGATCGAACACGGCGCAGGAGAAATCCAGCCGTTCCTTGATGTTCACCGAGTAAGCGGTGTTTTGCAGCGCCACACCCATCTGTTCGGCGATTGACATAAAGAGGTTGTTGAACACTTCGAGCATCACCGGGTCAGCCTTGGTGCCGACAGCCAGCATGCGCTTGAGCTTCTGCACCCGGCGCAGGACCAGATGATCCTTCGGCGTCAGCTCGGCCTGCCAGCCGTGCTCGACGACGACGGTCTGATGCAGCTCGATGATGACCGCCGGCCCTTTGACCTTGTGGCCCGGCGAAAGCGTGTCGCGGGTGAAAACCACCGCACGGTGCCATTTGCCGCCGGAGAAGAAGCGCGTCCGCAGCGCCGGCTTGGGCAGCTTGCCGCGCCCGGTCCTGTGCGACCGCTCGTTGAACTTCGCGCCGCCGCCGACCGCCTCGACCGACACCGCCTCGATCACAAGCTCCTTGGTGCGATCGACAAAGCTGAATTGCGCCTTGTGTGCGCGCTCGAACGCCGCCTTCATCGTCGCCAGCGACACAAGCTTGCCGTTCTTGCCGGCATCGACGACCAGCGGCGTATCGGTGCCGGCGTACCGGATATGCGCCCGCACGTGCAGCGCGATCCTGCCGGCGACGACACCTTGCCCTTTGACTTCGGCGATCACTTCACGGCCGAGCTGACGCCCCAATTTGTCCAGCGACTTTCGCGACTTCTCGCCGAACGGCTCCTCGATCGCCTGCTGCCGCACGCTGCGGATGTCGGCGAGGCCCATCCCGTAGGCGGACAGCAGCGACGACAGCGGGTGGATCAGCACGCTTGCCATGCCCAGCGCATCGGCCACCAGGCAGGCGTGCTGGCCACCGGCGCCGCCGAAACAGTTAAGCGCATAGCGGGTCACATCGTAGCCGCGCTGCACCGAAATCTTCTTGATCGCGTTCGCCATGTTCTCGACCGCGATCTTGATGAAACCGTCAGCGACCTCCTCGCAGCTTCTGCCGCCGCCGATGTCGCTGGCCATCACCGTAAAAGCATCGCGCACGACGGCGGCGTCGAGCGGCTGGTTCTGTCCGGGACCGAAAATCTTCGGGAAGAAATCCGGAATGAGCTTGCCGACCATGACGTTGGCGTCGGTGACGGCGAGCGGCCCGCCGCGGCGGTAGCATTTCGGTCCCGGATTGGCGCCGGCGGAATCCGGTCCGACGCGAAACCGCGCACCGTCATAATGCAGGATCGAGCCGCCACCCGCCGCGACGGTGTGAATGAGCATCATCGGCGCGCGCATGCGCACACCGGCCACTTCGGTCTCGAAGGCGCGCTCGTATTCGCCGGCATAGTGCGACACATCCGTCGAGGTGCCGCCCATGTCGAAGCCGATGAGTTTCTTGAAACCGGCGGACCGTCCGGTCTCCGCCATGCCGACGACGCCGCCCGCCGGCCCGGATAGAATCGCGTCCTTGCCGCGAAACAGCTCGGCCGCGGTCAGGCCGCCGGACGACATCATGAACATCAGGCGTGCTTTCTGGGCGGACGCGGCTTCCCCCGCGGTCACATCGCCCGCGACCTGGCTCACATAGCGCCGCAGGATCGGCGAAAGATAGGAATCCACCACCGTGGTGTCGCCGCGGCCGACCAGCTTGATCAGCGGCGATACTTCGTGGCTCGCCGATACCTGGTCGAAACCCATCTCGCGCGCCAGCGCCGCGATCTGCCGTTCGTGATCGTTGAAACGATAGGCGTGCATCAGCACGATGGCGACGGCGCGGATGCCCTCGGATTTCGCGCGCTCAAGTTCGGCGCGCACCGCATCGAGATCGAGCGCGCGCTCGATGGCCCCGTCGGCGCGCACCCGCTCGTCCACTTCGACGACGCGCTCGTAGAGCATGTCGGGCTTGATGATGTGCTTGGCGAAGATTTTCGGCCGCGCCTGGTAGCCGATGCGCAACGCATCGCGGAAACCCCTGGTAATCAGCAGCAGTGTGCGATCGCCCTTGCGTTCCAGCAACGCATTGGTTGCGACCGTCGTGCCCATTTTGACCGCGGCGATGCGTTTGCTCGGGATCGCCTCGCCGGTTTGCAGACCAAGCAGGTGCCGGATGCCGTGCACCGCGGCATCGCGATAGGCTTCGGGATTTTCCGACAGCAGCTTGTGGGTCACGAGCGTGCCGTCTGGGCGGCGACCGATCACGTCAGTAAACGTGCCGCCGCGGTCGATCCAGAATTCCCAGCTGCCAGACATCTCGATCTCAGCTCGCTTTTATGCGATCCTTCTCAATCACGAGTATTAGAGGATGAAACAATGCACAAGATCGCGATTGCGCAATCCACTCTCGACCGCATGACGATGCGGATGGGCAAGCTTCACCCGTTCGACGCCACCGATCCGCGCAAGACCGCCCTCGTCGTGATCGACATGCAGAACTATTTCGTCAAGCCGGGGCATCAGGGCGAAGTGCCGCTGGCGCGCGAGATCGTTCCGAACATCAACCGCCTCGCCGCGGAGCTGCGCCGCCGCGGCGGTCACGTCGTCTGGGTGCGCAACACCACCAACGGCACGCGGGAAAGCTGGTCCAACAACCACGGCTACCTGCAAAAACCGGAGCGGGTTGAGCGGCGGCTCAAGGCGATGGACATCGGCGAGGATGGTTATGCGTTCTGGCACGGCAACGAGATCCAGCCCGAAGACGCGCAGATCACCAAGAAGCGCTACAGCGCCTTTATCCAGGGCTCCTCCGATATCGAACGGCACTTGCGCGACCGCGATATCGACACGCTGCTGATCACCGGCACCGCCACCAATGTGTGCTGCGAGAGCACGGCGCGCGATGCCATGATGCTCAACTTCAAGGTGGTGCTGGTGTCCGACGGCCTCGCCACCCACACCGACGATGAGCACAACGCCACATTGTCGGCGTTCTACGGCCAGTTTGGCGACGTGCAGACGGTCGACGAAGCGGTGCAGTCGCTTGAGCGCGGCGAGAAGAAGAAAGCCGCGGCATAACGGACAGAGGTTACGCCGTCAGCTTGCTGCGGTTCGCCGCGGAGGGTTGCTCTCTGCGTGGACCGTAGTCCGATCAGGATGACACGAGCGCCTTCATGTCTTCCGGCGTCGGAACGAATTTTTCCATCTTCGGCGTCGCGCCGTTCTTGTGCATGTCCTCGAGCCAGATGCGGTGAATGCGAGGATCCTGATCCTCGTATTCGATCTGGTCGCCGCCATCCTTGACGCTTTTCGACACTGCGGGGATATCGCCTTCGGTGGCGCCGATCAGCGACACGCGCTGCGCCTGCATGGTCGGATAGCGCAACCCGCCGACCGCGGTGGCGAGGTAGCGCGCCGGCTGCGGCCCGGTGTTGAAATGCTGGTGGAACTGACGGTCCGACGGCACCAGCACCATGCCGTGCTTCCAGTCGATGCGGCGGAAGTCCTTTTCGTGCTCGAACCACATCAGCGAGAAACCTTGCCCGACCACGCACATGACGTGGAAGCTCGGCCCGTGCCGATGGCCTTTCTTGTAGGTGCCGACCGGCATTTCCGAGATATGCGCATGCATGGTGCCGTCAGCAAGCACGAACATGATGTTGGTGCCGCCGGCGCCGCGGTCTCCCCAGCTTTTCAGCTCGATTGCGGTGAGATCGGGGACGAAATTCGTCTCCCACATGTGGTTGCCCTGGCGCACCGTGATCAGGTCGCCGTCGCCGGTGAAATATTCCTTCTTGCCCGTTCGTTCCGAAAAATCGAAATCGCTACCGAAGATGAAAGCCTCATTGTGAAAGACGTTGATCATCATCGGAAGGTTGGTCGTGGTGACCAGAAGCGCGCGCTCGGTGCCGCTGCCGTTGAAGTGGCGATGTTTGGCGTTGAGAGGAATCGCAAACAGGCTCTTGGCGCCCCATTCGAAGCTGCGCTTGGTGCCATCAGCCAGCTCGATCTGGGTGCTGCCGCTGCCCTCGAGCACATAGATGACTTCCTCGTAGAGGTGCCGCTGCGGCGTCGTCGATCGGCCCGGCGCGATATCGAGCACAAACATGTTGGCGAAATCGCCACGGCCCTTCAGATGCACCACTGCGCCGTTGACGCCGTAGCGCGGCCACGGCGCGGTCGGCACGTCGAACAGGTAGACACCGTAATCCTCGGTAACGGAAAGGCCTTCGGCTTTGAGCCAGTCGAGATACGGGTCGATGCCAAAGCGGCCTTTGACCTGCGGGACTTCGCGAATATTCATGTGCTTCCTCCGACCTCCCCTTATAGCGCCATTCCCGGTAATCCGGAATGACGCGCGGCTATGCAAACAACAGCGACTTGATCACCACCGGCACGACGCCCGGCGGCACGATCAACTCACCAACGTCGACAAAATCGAGTTCCTGCAATTCCATGCCGTCGATGGAGACGAGCTTGCCCGGCCAATGCAGCTCGCGATGCAGCAAGCGGCCGAAGGTCTTGCCGATATCGCCATCGATCATCACGAACAGCGTCTTGATGCGCGCGGCCAGTGGCGACAGCGCGCGTACGACGCCCTCGCCTGCCGCTTTCAGGCGCGAATGTTCCGGATCGCCGCGCCAATCGAAAGCGATCGCGATACGTTCGTGACGATCGAGATCGATCTCGCCGACGCCGGCGCGGATCGCTTCGGCAAGTCCGTCGGAATTTATCTCGCCGCCCAGATCGACGCCGATGCGAACCACCGGCACATTATGAACCGGCAGTACATAAGGGTCGGGCAGATAGATCGTCTTGCCGCTGACCTGCACCGTGAACTGCGAAGCCCCGACGACGGTGGCGCGGATACGCTGGCCGGGATCGATCAGCGGCAAACCGCTCCGCCGGCTCAGTTCCCCGGCAAGCTCACCAGCCAGCAGCTTGGCGATATCGCCGAATTGCTCGGTCTCGTGGCCGAAAATATATTCGGCCACACCGCCGGAAAAAGTCAGTGCGGTCGGCGACACGCCGCGCGGTAGCGGCTCGGTGAGCAACAGCGATTGTCCGAGCCGATCGAGCGGCGCGCCGGTGATGACGTCGGCCGCGACAGTCGAGAGGCGCCGGGCGATACGGCTGCGCACCGTTTCATCGGCAAAAATCTGCGGCGATATCTCTATATCCAGGTCATCCGCGGCAAGTCGTGCCGAATCGTCGATGCGGGTCCATTCACCGTCGGCTCCGGTCGCTATCAGCCGGCCTCCGACCGCAAAAGCGCAAAGACCGATGATCTCGCCGCGGTCGATCAGGGCGAGCTTGGTGGTGCCGCCGCCGATATCGACATGCAGCAGGCATGTATCGCGGGTTTTCGACAGCGCCACTGCACCCGAACCGTGGGCAGCAAGCCGCGCTTCAAGCTTGTGGCCTGCCGTCGCGCAGACGAACTTGCCGGCCTGTTCGGCAAACAATTCGTCGATGGCGCGTGCGTTCTTCCGCTTGATCGCTTCGCCGGTCAGGATCACCGCGCCGGAATCGATTTCCTGTTGGGTGAAGCCCGCATCGCCATAGCTGCGCGCGATGAATTCGCCGAGCGCCCGGGCGTCGATCGTGCCGTCCGGCAGAAAAGGCGTGAACAGGATCGGCGAGCGCCATACGATTTCGCGGCCGACAACGACAAAGCGGCTGGAAAGGCCCTGCGTCTGGCGCTGCAGCACGACCTTGGCAAACAGTAAATGCGAGGTGGAACTGCCGATATCGATGCCGACGGTCTTGAACGCGACGTTATCCTGGTCCCAGATCGAGCGCGCGATCGCGGCGCGATCGGCCGGCGTTTCGAGGTGCTCGTGATTGAAATCGCTCTCATGCATGTGGCACACAATGCCCGGCACATGGCTTCCGATCAATCAGCGAGCGCTTAAGCTGCTATGGCTCCTTTGCCCCTCACCTATGCAAGTTGCCGCTACGACCGCATCGAGCCGTTGCGCAGCGGCGAGGTGCCGATCGAGGGCATCGACCTCAATGTCATGGTGTTTCCCTCCGGCCGGCAGATCTTCGACCGCATGGTGGGCGGCGAGGAATTCGACGCGTCCGAGCTATCGGCCTCCGAATTCATCGCCCATGCCGGAGCCAATGCCGGCCGCGGCAACAGCCCGTTCGTCGCTATCCCGGTCTTTCCATCCCGGGTGTTCCGCCACGGTTACTTCTTCATCAACAGGCGGAGCGGCATCCGCACGCCGAAAGACCTCGAAAGCCGCCGCGTCGGCCTGCCGCTTTACACGCAGACGGCCTCAATCTGGCTGCGCGGGCATCTGATGCATCAGTTCGGCGTCGATATCGGGAAAATCCGCTGGGTACAGGGCGCGGTCGAGACCGGCGGCATGCACGGCAACCCGCATGCGCTGCCGCTGCTGCGTCCCGTGGTCATCGAGCAGAACATGACCGGCCGTCCACTTGCCGAATTGCTCGCTTCGGGCGAGATCGACGCCTATCTCGGCTCGCGCAAGCCGCCAAGCTTCGGCACCAATCCCGACGTGGTGCGGCTATTGCCCGATCATCACGCGCTGGAGCGCGAGCTTTACCGCAGCCACAAGATCTTCCCGATCATGCACCTCGTCGCCATCCGGCGCGCCGTATACGAGAAAAACCCGTGGATCGCGTCGAGCCTCTACGCGGCCTTCGTCGAAGCCAAGCGCATCGCACGGGCGCGCCTGCGCTATGCCGGATCGCTGGCGGCGATGCTGCCGTGGTTACAGGACGAGCTCGAGGAAATCGACGAAGTATTCGGCGGCGATCCGTTCCCCTACGGCGTCGAGCCCAACCGGCCGACGCTCGAAGCACTGGTGCAGTACATGCACGAACAGCACTTCATTGCGCAGCCGATCCCGGTCGACGACCTGTTTGTGCCATTGCCAGGTGCGACGGAAAGCTGACACATCCACTCCGCCGGTTCACGGCGCGTAGACCCACGTCTCCATCATGACGGTAGCGCCGGGGATCGGCAGCGGCCCCGGCACTTCGACCGCGGAGAACGGCAACGGCCGGCCACCGAGCGCCCGTTCCCAGGCTTTGTAGACCGGATAGAACTCGCCGATATCGGTGAAGAACAGCAGCGACCGGACGACATTGGTGAGCGAGGTGCCGGCCGCGTCGCAAAGTTTCGCGATGTTGGCGATGATGGTTTCTGCCTGCGCCGCCGGCGATGACGAGAAATACGGCTGACGCGGATTGACCGCCGCCGAAGCCAACAACCCGTCGCGATCGGCCGCCATCAATGCCGGGATGAACAGAAGATCGCCTGACTTTGCGGCTTGCGGCTGGAAGCGGAATGCAGTGGCGACGCCTGCGTCAATGTTCCGCCGGACAGCGGCACTCCCCGGCTTCGCCGCGATCACGTTGATCTCGATCTTGCCGTCATAGGGCGCAAGCCCTCGTTCGATGCAGGGAATGATCGAGACCGTCGGACCGTTTTCGCCGAAATGCTGTGTCCATGTCTCGTTGAACGCCGAGTAATCCTCGCGATCGGCCAGATAGACCTGGGCGTGGATGACATCCTCGAGCCGCACTCCGGCCAGCGCCAGCGAGGCAATCATCCGCTTGGTGATGATGAATTCGGTTTCGAGCTTGATCGGCTGGCCGCCCCACTGCGCGCCCTCGGTCATCAATGCCGCGGCGGCGACACCGTTGCGGCGCGGCTCGTCGCCGACGGCCAGCGAGGTGATGCCGGGAAGGAAAATATAGTCGCCGACAGTCAGCGCAGGCGAATAGCCGGAAGTAGGACGGCCGGCGAGTTGCTCGTTCTTGAGGTGAACAACCTCGAAGCCGCTTTCCGGAATCGCCGCCATGGCCTGGATGTTCATGTCGGCGGCCGGTAGCACGAAACGCTGTTGCGCGATCGACGTCGATGGCGGGATGCGCCCTTTGAGGAATTCGCGGCGAACGTGCTGATATGGCGGCACCGCTTTTACGGTAGTGTAGTACTGGTCGGTGCGGACGAGACTGTTGCGATCGGTGCCGGCGGCGCGCAGTACCGCATCCAGGTTCTGGAAGATGCGCTGCGCCTCTTTTTCACGCTTGGGCAGACCGGCATGGGGTGCGCGCTCGGCCGTGACATCGGGCGCCATGCCGTTGACGAAATCCTGCGCCATCAAGCCGGTTGCGAACACCCAGCGGCCGGCCTTCACGCCTTGCGCAAACTTCACCCTGCCCGAACCCAGCTCGACCGGCAGCAGCGGTTCGGCAGCCCCTTTCGCAGTTTTTGTCATTGGCCTCTCTCTTGCAATGCTATGATCGCACAGGAGCAAGACATGACCAATGCATTCCGCGCCAGCCTCGTGCTCGGCGCCATTATAGCCGGGCCAGTGCTCGCACCGGCGGCCCGGGCTCAGGATTACCCTGCCCGTCCCATCACCATGATCGTGCCGTTTGCGGTCGGCGGCCTCACCGACGTTCCGGCGCGGGTGCTGGCCGGAATGCTGCAGGAGAAAATCGGTCAGACCATCGTGGTTGAGAACAAGCCCGGCGGCTCCGGCACGCTCGGCGGGTCTTACGCCGTGCGCGCCAAGCCCGACGGCTACACGTTGTTTGCCAACTCGATTGCGGACGCGCAGAACCTCTGGTTCTTGCCGGTGCCGTACAACGCCATCGACGATTTTTCGATGATCGGCATGATCGTCGAAGGGCCGCCACTGGTGCTGATCATCGATGCGACACTGCCCGACAAGACGCTCGCCGAATTTCTCGCCGACGCGAGAGCAAATCCCGGGAAATTCAGCTTCGGCACCTCCGGCCCGGCGACCTCTCCGGCCATGGCGCTGGCGCAGCTCAACGCACTGGCGAAGACCAACATCGCCGGCGTGCCTTACCAGGGTTCGGGCGAGGCTGCGCGCAATGTGACGCCGAGCGGCGTGCAAGGTGCGTTCGCGTTCTACGCCCAGGCCAAGCCGCTTGCGGATTCCGGCAAGGTGCGCGCACTCGCGACGGCGACGCCGCAGCGTCTCGCCGGCTGGCCGGAAGTACCGACCATGCAGGAGCTCGGTTTCGCCAATTTCGACTATCGCGGCTTTGTCGGCCTTGCGGCACCGGCCAATACGCCGGCGCCGATCGTCAGCTATCTCAACAAGGCGCTGAACGACGTGGTGCAGTCACAGGATTTCCGCGACCGCATGGCGGCGCTGGGCATGACCGTACCGGCCGACAACACGCCGCAAATGCTCGCCGATTACATGCGGCGCGAGACGGCGCGCCAAGGGGAACTGGCGGCGCTGACCGGCATCAAGATGACGACGCCGAAATAACACCGGGCAGCGACTATTTTGCCCCGGTGTCCTTTTGCAGGATACCCGCGATCATCGCGATCTCGTTGCGGGCGTATTTGGGCAGACCGGCGCTGATCGAATTGCCCGAATTGAACGACGACTGGCCGGTCAGCACCTGGGCCGGCACCAGATTGTGCAGCACCGGCACGTTCTCATACTCGCGCTTCTTGTCGAGCAGATCGGCGCCGACCGCGATCGTCATGTAGGCCGTCACCACGGTCTTGTTGGGATCGGACGGATGGCCCTGGAGCACCGCCAGGAACTTGCCGAACCGCATCAGCTCGTTGACGTAGAAAATATTCTGCTCGAGCACGCCGGTCACCGGCGTGTTGAGCGCCGTCAGTTGCTGCAGACCCGGCTGATCGACATCGCCCGGGCCAAGCGCCGACAATTCACTCTCGAAATCGACATGGTCGCTGACTTTCTTCACGGTGTCGCGGATCTTGTTCACCAGCATGATGCCGAGCGGGATTTTCCCTTCCATCTTGTAGGTCGACATGATGCAGATCGAGGCCGTGCGCCCGGTACACCATTTGCGGTCGGGATTGGTGGTGTTGTCGTTCGAATCGGCGCGCAGCGGCGTCACCTTGTCGGCGGTGATCAGCGTGTGATTGATCGCCGGATCGATCTTTTCGAGAAACGGCAGCGTCACGTAGCGCGACAGGTCGATGCTGCCGGGCGCGCGGTCGAGAACGAAACGCGCCTGCGCGACATACATATAGAGCTTGCCGCTCGACGCTTCAGCCTCGCTGCTCGTGGGGCGCGGCGGTGGCTCGGTGTAGCCCGGAAACAGCGACAGGAATTTCTTCTGATCGGGATGCTTGGCCGCCCAGTCTTCAAACCGCGTTAGGTAGGCATCGCTGTCGGCGAGGTTGGTCCCGGAGTGATCGGTGAAAGCGATGGTGGACGGCTTGAGCTGCGCGACATCGACCGCGGTTGCCGACGGCACGTCCTCGATACGGAAATCCTGCGCGCCGGCGGCGGAAACAGAACCGAGCAGCGCCAAGAGCACAATCGCGTGCCGCGTCCACATTCTAAATTCTTTCGCAAATAGCTTTGACGGAATCAATTATACCGGCCGCCCCAAATGGGGTTCGGATTGCGAACCGTAGGTGCAGGGGCAGGCTGGCCGAATAAAGGCAAGCCGAACAGGCCGCGCGGCGGCTGTTGCGGCGGCGGTGGCCCGCCCTGCCAGCCGGAGTTCGGGAAATAGGCCCGCCCGCCGTAGCGGTTGTCGTTGCCTTGGTAGTAGCCGTTGCTCTGATAATAGCCGTATTGATTCTGATCTCCGGGCGGCTGGTCGTAGCGCCCGGAATAGGCATCGTCGCGGGATACGATCTGATATTGGGTATCGGCCATCTGGCCGTCGGGACCGCGCCGGAAATGCTCGACGAAGTTGCCGCTGCCGGGCTGAGCGCTATTCGCATTGGCGTTGCCGCCAAACAGCGCAGCGAGGCCTCCGCTTTCATTGCGCGGATCGGGGCGTCCCACCGGATTGCCGCTCCAATAGTCGATCGGCATATCAACAATCTGCTTGCGTGTTTCCGGAGACGGTCCGGCGAGTAACGCCTTCGGGGCAATATGGTTGGCCCAGATCGCCTCGATAATCGGCTGGAAGATCGGCAGCGCAACCCGCGCGCCGGTCGCGTTAGAGCCGAGCGAGCGGCGTTTGCCATCGCCGTTGTCGTAGCCGACCCACACCGCAACCGTGACGTCGTTGGTAAAGCCGACGAACCAGCCGTCCACCCCATCCTCGGTGGTGCCGGTCTTGCCGGCGATGTAGGGCGACAGGCCGCCGATCGCGCGCGCGGTGCCGCGCGCCACGACGCCCTGCAAGATGGTCTTGAGCTGATAGAAACTCACGCTATCGGCGGCGCTGATCGGCGAGAACAATGGCGCTGACGGGTAGGCGTAGACCGTCTTGCCGTTCAGCTCGATCGAATTCGATCGCATGCGGCTGCGGCCGCACGCCTTCATTGGCAACCGCGGCATAGAACGCGGCGAGGTCGATCATCCGCACCGGCTGTGCGCCAAGCACGAACGGATAGTAGCGGACGCAGTCGGTATAGATCTTCGCCGCCTTCGCGGTGGCGCAAACCGCGTCGAGGCTTTGCACCGGATCGGAACTGATGCCGCCGTCAAGCAGATGCGCGGTGACGATGTTCACCGAGTTCTCGAGTCCGCGCCGCAGCGTGTAGACGCCGCCCTGGTTGTAGTCGGCGTTGCGCGGCGACCAGTAATCCTCCGGCCGGTCGTAGCTGTTGCCGTTGCTGATAATGAGGTCACGGCCGATCGAGCTCGACCCGATCGGCGGCAGCGTCAGCGGCTCGTTCGGCACCAGCGTATTCGGCTGCAATCCGCTTTGTAGCGCGGTGAGATAGGTCAGCGGCTTGATCGCCGAGCCGGGCTGCCGCTGCGTCTGCCAGGTGCGATTAAGCTGGCTCAATGGATAGGAGAAGCTGCCGGCCATGGCGAGGATGCGGCCGGTCTTGTTCTCCAGCACCAGCGCCGCGCCCTGCACGGTCGGCCGCACGCGAAGCTGCGCCGAGCCAGTGTTGACGGCGACCGGCTTTGCCGGCTTCGGCTTCCCGGTCCGCGGGTCGATCACGACGGGCCGCGGCTCGCTCGGTGCCGGTCCACTGGCCTTCACGTAAACCACGTCATACAGGCCGAGACCGCGCCGGGCGTCCGAGCCCGCCCCGGTCAGCGGCACGATCCGGCCGTCCGGCAAGCCGACACGGAGCGTGTTGTCGCCCTTTTTCGGGTCACCCTTCTGCACGATCACCGCCGGCGTCCAGTGCACGTCGTAGAGCGGCAGCCTCATCTCCTTGAGCGCCTGCTGCCACGCCGGAATGCCGGAGGTGCCGGCGCCGAGCTTCTTGATGGCATCGGTGAGATTGGCTTCCGGCCCGCGGAACACGACGCGACCGGCGGAGATTTCGTATTGAGCCAGGCCTTCCTGCAGCGCCGCTTCGGTCTCGCGTTGTAATTGCGCATTCACCGTGGAATGCACCGTGTAGGATTTCGCCGTCAGGCTGTCGACGCCGTCGGTTTTCGAACTCGCGGCCGACGAAATCGACAAGGCCAAAACCAGTATCGCGATGCGGCATCTTGAAGACCGCAAGCTTCGGCAATGCCGAAGCGGCCGCGGTCTTTTGCCCGGCATCGATCACGCCGTCGTCCTGCATGCGCCCCAGCACGTAGTTGAGACGATCTTTGGCGCGATCCGGATGGCGGTCCGGATTGAAAAAGCTCGGTCCCTTGAGCAGGCCGGCCAGCATCGCGCCTTCGCCCAGCGAAAGGTCTTTCGCCGGTTTGCCGAAGTAGCTGCGCGCCGCCATCTCGATGCCCCATGACGCGCGGCCGAGATAGGCGGAGTTCATATAGAGTTCGAGAATTTCGTTCTTGCTGAGCGTGTGCTCAAGCCGCGAGGCAACAATCATCTCGCGGATCTTGCGCTCGTAGCTGACATCGTCGCCGACCAGCAGGTTCTTCACCACCTGCTGCGTGATGGTCGAACCACCCTGCGGCCGGCCGGGTTCGGCAAGATTGCCGATGAAGGCGCGGATGATGCCGCGCTCGTCCACGCCGTGATGCTGATAGAAGCGGCGATCCTCGGCGGCGATGAAAGCCTTCTGCACATAGTCGGGCACGTCCGACAGCGGTACCCAGACCCGGCGATTGCGGGGCTCGAACACGTCGGCATAGTGATCGCCGGCGCCGTCAGTCACTGTAGTCATGCCGGGCAATTGCTTGCCCTTCAGCCGCGCCGGATCCGGCAGATCGGTCACCGCCTGATCGTAGAACCTGATGACATCGCCGAGATCGACAACCGGCGTATCGATTTTTTCGTTCTTGCAGAACTGATGGTAAGCGGTGTTGAGGTCGGCGAAATTCAGGCCGTGTAGCGCCTTGATGTCAGTGCCGAGCGTCTTCGGATCGTCCATCGCGGTCGAGATCAGGTCATCGAGATTGATCGAACTCGATGTCGAAGGCCTGACGCATGTGCGCACAACCGTCGCGCAGCAATTGCACCACCTCGTCCTGGTCCTTCACAGGATCGAACTGCGTTTTCACGGAATCCGGGTGGGTCGTGACCTGGCTGAGCGTCAGCGCGGTCGCAAAGACCTTGACAAGAATGCTGTCCATGGGGACGTCGGGACAACCCGGTTTGGGGGACGCAACTCTACGTGCAATCGCGATTATAGCGATCTGATCCTTACAAAAAGACTTTTTTGCGGGATGGCCGTGGACACTTTGCGAAACCACGCGAATCGGCTGTTCTTGCCGCCCAGCCGGTTGGCCCGGACCGGCCGATGACCAAGGACAATCGCCATGCTCTGCGACACCTGCCGATGGACCGAGCGGCCCGGCTTCGTTCGCCGCCAGCCTGCAACAGCCACGCAACAACAGGGGGACGGGCTGGATTTCATCCCCTGCCCGGAATGCGGCGGCCAGGCGGTGGCGCATTGCTGCGAGGGACTGTGCGAGCAGCCGGAACCGTCGGAGCGAAGTGGGTAAGCGCTTACTTCTTCTCCGGCATCAAACCGTTGAAATGCCCGCGCTTCTGCAACCAGGCCAGCAGCAACAGCGCCGGCAGGCCGGCCAGCGAACAGATGGCAAAAAACCACACCCAGCCGACCGCGGCCGCAATATAGCCGGCGCCTGACGACAGATAGGTTCGCCCGAAAGCCGCAAGCGCGGTGAGCAGCGCATATTGTGTCGCGGTGTGCAGCGGATTGCGGCACAGCGCGGAGAGGTAAGCGACGAAGATCACCGTGCCGATCGCGCTGGTGAAGTTTTCCGCAATAATCGCAAAGGTCAGCCAGGCCGCATTGAGGCCGACGACGGCCTGCCATGAGAACGCCAGATTGGCCAAGGCTTGCAGCAACCCGCCGATCAAAAGGCTGGCCGGCAGCGAATAGGCCCGCGCCACGAATCCGCCGGCGAAACCGCCGATCAGCGTCGCCGCCAGACCGACGCCCTTGATGATCGCGGCATATTCGTTGCGCGAAAATCCGAGGTCGATCACGAACGGCGCGGTCATCGCGCCGGACAGCGCATCGGTGAATTTGTAGAGCACCACAAAGACCAGCGCGACGAGGGCCAAGTCGCGCGACAGGAACTCGGAGAACGCGCCGATCGCCGCCTCGATGACGCGCGCTAGAGAGCTTTCGCGCGCGTGAACCGCATCGGCCTGCGCCGATTTTTCCGGTTCGCGCGCCACCAGCGTCGTCGCCACGCCGATCAGCACCAGCGCCGCCATCACCATGTAGCCGGCGCGCCATGCATCGTGATGATCGAGGCCGGCGCTCTGAAAGCCGCTGACGATGAACAACGCGCCGGCGGTCGAGGCCAGCATGCCGATGCGGTAGGCCGCGACATAGGACGCCATGCCGGCCGCCTGCTCGCTCTCGTTCAGGCTCTCGACGCGAAACGCGTCGACAATGATGTCCTGTGTCGCCGACATCGCTGCCACCAGCAGCGCGCCGAAGGCCACCAGTAGCGGCGAAGCCGCCGGATCGCACAGCGCCAGAAACACGATCGCCACGATCAGCAGAAACTGCGACAGCAGCAGCCAGCCGCGGCGGCGTCCGAACAAGCGCGACAGCACCGGCACATCGAGCGCATCGATGACCGGCGCCCACAGGAATTTGACCGTATATGGCGTGCCGACCAGCGCGAACAGGCCGATGGTGCCGAGATTGACGCCGGACTCGGTCATCCACACCAGCAACGTCGAGCCGGACAGCGCCAGCGGCAGGCCGGACGAGAAGCCGAGGAACAGGACGATGAGGACGCGGCGCTTGAGATAGACGGCGAGCGTATCCGCCACCCTCCCGCGCGCCACGGGAGAGGATGTTCGACTCACTCCCCGGCCTCCAGCCTGCGGATCGGCGCGGCGATCACATTCGAACTCGGCAGAATTGTTATCGCCGACATCAACTTGCTGAATCTTCTCGCCACGGCTTTCGATCTTCTCGACGGAGACGATGGATTGCCGGATATCCTCGCTCGCCTGGTTGAAATGCGCCTGAAGCTTGCGGACGCGATCGCCCAACAAGCTGACGTCCTTCACCAGCCGGCCAACCTCATCCTGGATTTTGTCAGCCGCCTCGCGCATGCGGGCGTCTTTCTGGTTTTGCTGAACCAGCGCGATAGCCAGCATGAGCAGCGACGGCGACATCAGGACGACGCGCGCACGATAAGCCTTCTGGACGAGATCGTCGAAACTATCGCTGACCTCGGCGTAAACCGCCTCCGATGGCACGAACATCAGCGCGAAGTCCTGGGTTTCCCCCGGTATCAGGTACTTTCCGGCGATGTCGGCAATGTGCTTGCCTATATCCGTGCGCAACCGCTGGCCGGCGAGCTTGCGCTCCTCGTCGGACTTGGCCTCCCGGTAGGCGGTAACGCTTTCAAGCGGGAATTTGGCGTCGATGACCAGCGCCCGGTTGTCGGGCATGAACACGCAACAGTCTGGCCGGGTTCGGTTCGACAGCGTGTGCTGAAATGCGTAGGCGCCTTTCGGCAGACAATCCTGGACGATCAATTCCATCCGCCATTGCCCGAACGCGCCACGCTCCTGCTTGTTGGCGAGCACGCTTTGCAACGACGTGACCTGCGTCGCCAGCGTGGTGATGTTCTTCTGCGCGCTGTCGATGACACCGAGCCGTTCGTGCAGTTTTTGCAGGTTCTCCGAGGTGTGCTGCGTGGTCTTTTGCAGCGACTCGCCGAGCCGGTGGGTGACACTGTCCAGCCGCTCATTGACCGCGTTCTGAAGCTGCGATTGCCGGTCGCCAAGCATCCGGATCATGGCTTCAAGCCGCTGCGCGGCGGCGCTTTGCGCCTGCGCCAGTTCGGCCATGACATCGTCGTGCGGCTCGACAGGCTTGCGGCTGCGCACCAGCACCACAACCATGACCGCCACGGCGGCCAGCGCCACCACGACGGCAATCACCGCAAGGATCGGCATCATCTCGGTCATCCGGTGACCTTAAGGCGATTCGGGTTAAGCTAGAACGAAGAGCGAACGGTGATAGCCGGTCAGGTCCGGCGGCGCAACGGGAATGGGGTGAAAAACCGCCGATTGACCCCGCTTTCCGCACCCCTTACATCGCGAAACATGGCGATCCACGAAATCATCAAGATTCCCGACAAGCGGCTGCGCCAGGTGTCCGAGCCGGTGAAGAAGGTCGACGCCGCTATCCGCAAGCTGGTCGATGACATGTTCGAGACCATGTACAAGGCACCCGGCATCGGGCTTGCCGCGATCCAGATCGGCGTCGCCAAGCGGGTCGTCACCATGGACCTGTCGAAGAAAGAGGACGATCACAAGCCGCAGGTGTTCATCAATCCGGAGCTGGTCTGGCAATCCGACAAAAAGGCGACGCGCGAAGAAGGCTGCCTGTCGATTCCGGATTATTACGAAGAGGTGGAGCGGCCGGCCGAGGTCAAGGTCAAATACCTCGATCTCGACGGCAAGACCCATGAGATCGAAGCCAGCGGGCTGATGGCGACGTGCTTGCAGCACGAGATCGATCATACCAACGGCGTGCTGTTCATCGATTATCTCTCAAAACTCAAACGCGACCGCATCACCAAGAAGTTCACCAAGGCAGCAAAGAAGACGGAGGCGTAATTGCCGCTCCGCCTCGTCTTCATGGGCACGCCGGATTTCGCGGTGCCGACGCTCATTGAGCTCGCCGGCGGCGGTCATGATATCGCGGCGGTTTACACCCGTGCGCCCAAACCGGCCGGCCGGCGCGGGCTGGAAACCACACCAAGCCCGGTTGCGCGTGAAGCCGAACGGCTGAAGCTCCCGATTTTCACACCAAAGACTCTGAAAGATGCCGAGGCGGCGGACGCGATGCGCGCGCATGGAGCCGACGCTGCGGTCGTGGTCGCCTATGGGCTGATTTTGCCACGATCAATTTTGGATTTGTTTCCACGCAGATGCTTTAACGTTCACGCATCGCGATTGCCTCGGTGGCGCGGCGCGGCGCCGATCAATCGCGCCGTCATGGCCGGCGACAGAAAGACGGGCGTCATGGTGATGAGGATGGAGGAAGGCCTGGATACCGGCCCGACCGTCAGACAAAAGACCATCAAAATCAGTCCTGATATGACCGCTGGCGAATTGCATGACGCCTTGGCACCTCTCGGCGCCGATCTAATGCTCGACGCGCTTTCTGCGCTTGAAAAGGGCACGCTGAGAATTAAGCGGCAATCGGATTTGGACGTGACATACGCCAGCAAGATCGACAAGAATGAAACCCGGATCGATTGGTCCAAACCTTGGAACGAAGTCCACGATCATTGCCGCGGGCTGTCGCCATTTCCCGGCGCGTGGTGCGAAATGCCCGGCGCCGGGCGCGTCAAGATCCTGCACACGACTAAAGGCAACGGCAGCGGGCAGCCGGGCTGCGTCCTTGACGAGAAACTGACGGTGGCCTGCGGCAGCGGCGCGGTGCGCATCGTCGAATTGCAGCGCGCTGGCGGCAAACCCATGCCGGCGGAAGAATTCCTGCGCGGCACGCCGGTCGCGCCGGCAACCGTGCTGGGCTGAAACCGTGCCACGCTACAAGCTCACCATCGAATATGACGGCACGCCCTATGTCGGCTGGCAGATGCAGGACAACGGCGCGACCGTGCAGGGCGAACTGACCGCAGCAATCGCGGCCTTCACCGGCGAGCGCGTCACCGTGAACGGCGCCGGCCGTACCGATGCCGGCGTCCATGCGCTCGGCCAGGTGGCGCACATCGATCTCGGTAAGGACTGGGACAGCGACAACGTGCGCGACGCGATGAATTTTCATCTGCGGCCGCGGCCGATCTCGGTGCTGGCGGCCGAGAAAGTCGAGGACAGTTTCGACGCGCGATTTTCGGCGCTCAAACGCCACTACCTTTATCGGATCAGCAACCGCCGCGCCGATCTGGCACTCGACCAGGGCCGCGTGTGGCGCGTGCCACGCCGCCTCGATGCCGCGGCGATGCAGGCGGCCGCGCAGCAGCTCATCGGCAAGCACGATTTCACCACGTTCCGCTCCACCGAATGCCAGGCGGCCTCGCCGGTGAAGACGCTCGACCGCCTCGACATCGCCCGCGACGGCGACAACGTGAACGTCACCGCCTCGGCGCGCTCATTCCTGCAGCATCAGGTGCGTTCGATGGTCGGCTCGCTGGTCCATGTCGGGGAGGGCAAATGGAGCGCCGCCGATCTCACCGCGGCGCTCGAAGCGTGCGACCGCACCCGTTGCGGCCAGGTTGCGCCGCCGCACGGACTCTATCTGGTGCGGGTCGATTACTAGACGAAGTACTTTTCGATGATGCGCCGGTAAATCGCCGTGAGCTTGACGATGTCGGCAACCGGCGCGCACTCATCGACGGCGTGCATGGTCTGGCCGACCAGCCCGAATTCCAGCACCGGGCAATAGTCCTTGATGAAGCGCGCGTCCGACGTGCCGCCTGTGGTGGAGAGCTTCGGCGTGCGCCCGGTGACTTCGGCAATCGCCGCCGCGGCGAGTTCGGTGAACGGGCCCGGCTTGGTGAGGAAGACGCCGGCGTTTGACGGCTCCCATTCGACAGCGAAGCGCACCCGGCCGGCCGCCGCGGTCTGCGCGCGCTGCTCGACCAGCGCTTTCAGCGACGCCTCGGTGTGGCAGTCGTTATAGCGGATGTTGAAGCGCGCCCGCGCTTCGCCGGGAATGAGATTGACGGTCTTGTTGCCGATGTCGATCGACGTGAACTCGAGATTCGACGGATCGAACTGGGCGCTGCCCCGGTCGAGCGGTTCCTGTATCGCCGCGATCAGTTTCACCAGCCCGCGCACCGGATTATCGGCCCGATCGGGATAAGCGACGTGGCCCTGCTTGCCGGTGATCACCAGCACGCCGTTGAGCGAGCCGCGCCGTCCGGCCTTGATGGTGTCGCCAAGAACCTGAACATTGCTCGGCTCGCCGAGCAGGCAATGATCGAATTTCTCGCCGCGATCCGCCGCCCACTTCAGAAGCTTGATGGTGCCGTTGACGGCAATGCTCTCCTCGTCGCCGGTGATCAGCAGCGAGATCGAACCTTTCTTCGGCTTGCCGCCATTGGCGGCGACGTAATCGAGCGCGGCGGCAACAAAGCAGGCGATGCCGCCCTTCATGTCGACTGCGCCGCGGCCATAGAGCACGTCGCCTGCCACATCGCCGGAAAATGGCGGATGACTCCAGGTTTTCTCGTCGCCCGCCGGCACCACGTCGGTGTGGCCGGCAAACATCAGATTGGGCTGCGCGGTGCCGATGCGCGCGTAGAGATTATCGATCGGCTCGGTGCCCGACTCGGTGAAGGTGGCGCGGTGCACGGTGAACCCCGCCTTCTCCAGCACACCTTGCAGATAGACCAGCGCGCCGCCTTCGTCCGGCGTCACCGAACGGCAGCGCAACAAATCTCGGGCAATGGCGACGGGATCGGCGGTCATCGCGGCTAACCTATCCGCACCGTCAGGAGTTAGCGAGCGGGTCCGGGCCGTATTGGTTCGGCCCTGCAGTGCCTTTACGGAAACCGAGTTCGGCCAGAAGCGCAAGCCCGATGACGGTGAAAGGGAGCGCGATGGCGAGCGAGATCAGGCTGGGATGCTCGTCGGTGCCTGCCAGGCCGAGCACCATGAGCAGATCGAGCAACGCGCCGGCGGAAAAGAACGCGATCAGCACCCAGTTCGGCATATCGCGGTCATGCGCGCGTTTTATGGTCACGGCGAATTCCGGATAGGTGAAAGCCAGATCGACGATCGCGCTCAACCGGTCGCCCTGCAGCCGTTCGGCAACGGCGTGGCAGACCAGCTCGGCCGCGATCACGATGGCAAAGGCAATCCAGAATGTCTGGCGGCCGATGCGGCCATGGAAGCTGTTGAAGAGATAGAGCCAATCCATTTTTTTTGTGAAGCTAAAACGCTCTAATCCCGCAGCAGTTCGTTGATGCTGGTCTTGGCGCGGGTCCGTTCGTCGACGCGCTTGACGATAACGGCACAGTAGAGATTAGGACCGGTTTCACCGTTCTTGCCCGGCTTTCCGGACGTGGTTCCGGGCACCACCACCGAATAGGCCGGCACCTCGCCGACGAACGTCTCGCCGGTTGCGCGATCGACGATCTTGGTGGAAGCGCCGATGAACACGCCCATCGACAGCACCGCGCCTTCCCGCACGATCACGCCCTCGGCGACTTCGGAGCGCGCGCCGATGAAGCAGTTATCCTCGACGATCACCGGACCGGCTTGCAGCGGCTCCAGCACGCCGCCGATGCCGACGCCTCCGGAGATGTGACAGTTCTTGCCGATCTGCGCGCATGAGCCGACCGTGGACCAGGTATCGATCATCGTGCCCTGATCGACATAGGCGCCGAGATTGACGAACGACGGCATCAGCACCACGCCCGGCGCGATATAGGCCGAGCGGCGGACCACGCAGCCCGGCACCGCGCGGAAACCGGCGGCGCGGAAATTCTTGTCGCCCCAGTTGTCGAACTTTGACGGCACCTTGTCCCACCACACCGCGTGGCCGGGACCACCGCCGATTTCGCTCATATCGTTCAGGCGGAACGACAGCAATACCGCCTTCTTCAGCCATTGATTGACCTGCCAGGCGCCGCTTGCGGTCTTTTCCGCGACGCGCACAGCGCCGCGATCGAGCAGATCAAGCGCCTGCTCGACGGCCTCGCGCACCGGCCCTTTGGTCGATGGGCCGATCGTCTCGCGCTGGTCGAATGCGGCGTCGATGGTCTTTGCAAGCTCGGCTGACATGGAACTCCCCGTGCTGGGCGGGTTTGTCGGGGCGTGCCCCGGCGATGTCAAGGCGCTACCGGTTTCCGAAGGGCCGAACTGGAACCGATCTTGCATGGCCAGCCCCGGGGAAGGCTGATTTGAGAGTGATGCAATGCTGACAATGGTGATTGGCGTACTGGCCGGCGTGTTCTACTGGCTAGGTATCTACAAGCTGGCATTCTGGATTCTGGTCTACGTGATCGTTTACGGCGCGCTTGGCGCACTGCGCGGCGACAATCATACGCAGCCGCTTTATCGGGCCGGCTCCGGATTGACTATCGCCGTCCTCATCCCGGTCGCTTGGCATATCGGCGAACTTGCCGGCTACCTCTGAGCCACTGCGGAGAGGAATCCGGCAAGATCGTCGGTGACGTGATCGACATGCGGCGCCTCGCGGCCGGCCAATTCCCAGTCTTCGCGCAGTACCACGCGCGCGCCTTCCGGCACAACCAGCACCGTGGTCATGCCGAGCGCATGCGGCACTTCCAGGTTGCGCGCGAGATCCTCGAACAGCGCCGACTTGTTCGGATCGACACCGTGACGGGCGAGGAAGCGCTCATAAACCTGCGGCCGCGGTTTTGGCTCAAGCTCCGCCGCCCTGATGTCGAATACGTCTTCGAAGTGGCGATTGATCTCGAGCCGTTTGAGCACGGCGTCGGCATGTTCGCGGGTGCCGTTGGTGAGAATGAGTTTGCGGCCGGATAGCTTTTCAATGGCCGCACCAAGCGCCGGATTTGGCGTCAACGGCGAGTGGTCGATCTGGTGCACCATTTCGAGGAACGCATCCGGCTCCAGGCCGTGCTCCTCCATCAGGCCACGCATGGTGGTGCCGTAGCGCCGGTAGTAATCCTTCTGCAGCCGGAACGCGTCGTCGCGAGAAATTTTCAGGAAATCGACGATAAAGTCGCGGATGCGCTCGTCGACCTGGTGCCACAGATTGAGATGATGCGGATACAGCGTGTTGTCGAGATCGAACACCCAGGTGTCGACATGATTGAAGCCACGAATGGTGCGCGTCGTATCCGGCTGGCTGTTCATCTTTGGTTTCTTGGTCGTTTCTTGCCAGATAACCGCGCAATTGCCGCGGACTCGTTATTGCCACAGTTTCCAGCGACGAGGCTGCGATCTTAGCCGAATTGGACAGTCAGTCGGCGCGGGAGAATGGTTATGCGCCGGCAGTTGCGAAAATCAATTCCATTCTTGCTTGCCATCATCGCCGGCACAATGGCCGCCGCCATTGTCGCGGCATTTGCCGTGATGGCTGCGCATCCGTGATTTCTTGCGTGATTTTCTGAAATTTCTAACCGGCTTCCCGCCACGCCGTCGCGGGAATCAGGCCTTTCAACGCACCGTCGTGCAGTGCCACCGGGTCGCGCTCGCCTTCCATGGCCAATTGCAACATCGAGCGCGCCAGTTCGTCGGGTTTCACCGTCGTATTGCCGACCGACTTGAGCGTGAGCCACGCCTCGTCGAACGCCGCTTCCAGCACCACCAGCGTCTGGGGGTCAAAAGAATTATTATGGAAGCCGCGCATTAACCGCCCTCACCGCGGTATTGCCGATTATCGCGATACTGAGGGGTCGACCTTGGGCGGAAAGTCAGCCGAGTTTGTGACGCCGCCGGAACTGTCGAATCACTTGTAATTGATCTTATCGCATCACTATCGCTGTCAGCGATCTCGGTGATGAGCTTTTTCAGGACCGCATCGGCAAAAGTATCATAATTCTCGGCCGGAATCATAAAAGCACCCGGGCCGCCGATGACATTGTCATAATAGTAGCGGTCGAGCAGAGGCTCGATCGACAGGATCGGCAGCCCGTTGATGCCGACGCCATCCTTGACCGCCTCATCGCGGGCCTGCGTCACCGGACGCCCGATGTTGTTGGAACCGTCGCCGGAAATGTCGATGACGCGGCGCACCGCGCTGAACGGACTCTGCGCCAGCAACAAACGGGAGTAGTCGATCGCGCCGCTGATCGACGTGCCGCCGCCGAACAACAGCCGCGGCGCGGCTTCGACCGCGTTCGCGAACGCTTCCGCACTTTGCTCGTCGTTGATCAGCGTCCAATCGACCACGACGACGTGCATCCGCGGACCGGTCCACTGCATCATCGTGACCGCGATGGACTGGGTTTCCAGCGAACGGATCAGGTTGAGGATTTTCGGGCTGCGGAATGCGGCAGCGTAACCCTGCTTCTGCAATTCGAAGCGGCCGGCGCTGACACTGCCGGACGTGTCGACCGCCAGCACCAGATTGATCGCGACATCGGGCTTGGACTGCGGCGGGGCGCCGGTCTGCGCGAACGCCCGCGATCCGCACGCGATAACAACGATGAGCGCGCAGAGAGCAACGCGCCGAAGACAATGGAGAGACCTCATGCGGTGAGAAGCCATGTCGCTCCCGGCAAAATAACCGCTACACTTCGCCTCGCGGGCAGTTCTAGCAAAATGACCCGGGTCGCGTGAGGCCCCCCGGACGACGAGAGGCACGAAATGGTTGCGGCGATGAAAGCCGTTCGCCTGTTCGAGTTCGGCGGCGCGGACAAACTCGTCTACGGCGACTACCCGATGCCGGAGATCGGTCCCGGCGACGTGCTGGTGAAGGTGCTGGCGACCTCGGTGTCGCGCTGGGATATCAAGTACCGCACCGGTGAAGTGCACGAGTTCTTCGGCAAGGCGACCGGCCACCACGGCGGCATAACCGGCCGCCGCGCTTTTCCGATGCCGATGCAGCTGGGCCGCGACGCTGCCGGGATCGTCGAAGCCGTCGGCGCCAACGTCAGTACGCTCAAGGCCGGCGACCATGTCATCGGCCTCGTCCATCCCGACAATCCGCAATCGACCGTCGCCATCCGCGGGCTCGGCAATCTTTCAACCGGGGTGGATCTGCCCGGCCACACCATGTTCGGCGGCTATGCGCAATACGTGGCGCGGCCGGAGAATTTCTGGATCAGGACGCTGCCGTCGATCGATTTCGATCAGGCGGCCGCTGCGATGTGGGCCTGCGCGACCGCGCATCATGTGCTGATCGGCCGCTTGCGGGCGCGGATGAACGATTGCGTGCTGGTCACCGGCGCATCCGGCGGCATGGGGACGGCGACCATGCTGCTGGCGAAGCTTGCCGGCTGCACCGTGATTGCGACCACGCGTCATGCCGACAAAACATCCGGGCTGAAGAAACTCGGCGCCGACTTTGTTGTCGACAGCGGCAACGATCGGGCCCTGCAAGCCATTCGCGACGCCACCCGCGGCGAAGGCGTCGATGGCGCGGTCGAATATACCGGGGCGACAGAACTGATGCGGCTTTGCATCGACGCGCTGCGGCTTGGCGGCACGTTCTGCCCGGTCGGCGGTGAGATGAAGGAACTGCCGCTGCGGGTCGTCGATCTGGTCAGCAAGGAGATGAACGTGCTCGGCGTGCGCGCCTCGACGCGCAATGACCAGAGGATCGTCGCGGAGCTGTTGGAAAAAGGTGGAATCCGCATGCCGATCCATGCGGTGCTGCCGCTGGCGAAAGCCGGCGAAGCCCACCGCATGCTGGAGCACGGCCGCGACCTGATCGGCCGGATCGTCCTGCACCCCTGGAGCGACTAACTTCCCAGGCGGTTACGTGCTCAGCCGCGGCACCAGGCGCATCGCGTTGCCGCTCGAGATCGCGTCGAGATCGGCGGCCGGAAGATTGAGCGCGCGAAGGCTGTTGATCTGGTCGAGCGGGAAATACGGATAGTCGGTGCCATAAGTGATCTGCGACACCGGCACGAGCTTCATCAGCGCCGCCATCGCCGCCGGATGCGTCGCATTCGCGGTGTCGTAATTCAGCTTGCGCAACTCGGCTTCGATGCCGTTTGGCGCAAAGCTGCCGGAGGTCGTGCCGCGCGCCTTCTGGTCGTAGAACGCCTCAATGCGCCCGGCGAGGAATGGAATGGTGCCGCCGGCGTGCGAGAACAGCCACTTGATGTCAGGCTGATTAACGAAGCTGCCGCTGAGCAGCAGGCTGACGACGGTGCGCGTCGTATCATGCGGCACTTCGATCACGGCCGGGAATGCGCCGACGCTCAGACGGCCGCAGCAGCTTGCCACCAGCGGGTGCACATAGACCACGGCCTTGCGGCGATTGAGCTCCTCAAGGATCGGCTTGTAGGCTGGGTCGCCGAGCCACTTGTCGCCGTAGTTGGTTTGCAGATTGATGCCGTTGGCCTTGAGCGTGTCGAAGGCGTACTCGATTTCCTTCAGCGTCGTGTCGGTATCCATCATCGACAGCGGCGCAAACAGGGCATAGCGCGTCGGATGGTCGCGCACCATCTCGGCGGCAAAATCGCAGGATAGCCGCGCCATGTCGTGCGCCTTCTCGGCGCCGGCGTCGAACCATAAGCCCGGCGTTGAAGCCAGCGACAGAACGGCAGTGCTGATACCGTTCTTGTCCATCGCCTCGAGATCGTTCTCCTTGGTCCAGGCAAGCTGCACGCCGAAATGCGGAATCTTGCGCTGGTCCTCCCAGTCGGCCCAGGCCTTCTGATAGGTCGGCGGATAGAAATGGTGATGGGTGTCGATCAGCTTTTTGGCCGGCGCGTTCTGCGCGGACGCCTCTTTGCCCGGCAGCGCCGCCGCTGCGCCAAATGCCGCAGCACCCGCAAGAAATTGCCGCCGCGATCCGCAGCAGCCGCACGTCGACAGTCTCATGGCTATCCTCCCGCCTTGTTATTGCGGGGGATACTACACCGTCATCGCCAGATCTGGAATGCGACGATTGCAGCCAGCATGATGGCCGCACCGAGCCCCTGCAGCGGGGTCAGCACTTCACCGAGCAGGATCGCGCTCAGTATCGTTGCGATAAGCGGCTCGAGATTCATGATCAGCGCGCTGCGAAACGGCCCGATGCGCACTGTCGAGACATAAAGCGCCAGGGTTGCAACCGCTGTGCACACGCTGACAATCGCGACGGCAAGCCATCCGTAGGCGGTTTGCGGTGGCTGCCAGTGCATGGTTGCAACTACGCCGATTGCGAACAATGCCGTCGATGACAGCAGCGAATACCATGTGGTCAGCCGCGGATCGGTTTTCTGCAGCTCGCTCCGCGCGATCACAAGAAAGCCGGTCCGGCACAGCGCGGCGCCAATGGCGAAACTGACGCCGAGGATCGACAACTGATGCGGATAGGCGCCGATGGTAAGAGCCAGACCGAAGAACGCGACCAGCGCCGCGAGGATGCCGACCCAGCCAAGCCGTTCGATACCAAACATCGCACCGACAATTCCTGTCAGCAGCGGATAGATGAAGTAGGTCAGCACCCCGATCGGGACGGTGATCAGATCGATGGCCTTGAACAGGCCGTAGACGATGGCCGCAAACAGCACGCCGAGGATCAGCGCAGTACTGCGCGCTCGTGATGAAGCCGGAAGCGCCGCCGGCCCGACGCGCAGGTAGCAGAATAAAATGACAAGCCCGACCACGCCGCGAGTCAGCGCTAACGACAGCACGTCCATTCCCGAGGCGAAGGCCACCTTGGCGAAGGTATCGCCGATGCCAAACGAGGTCGCAGCAATGATGCCGGGGACCAGAGCGGTCAGCCGCTCGCGGGTATTGCCGGATTGCATTTCAGGTCAGCGATGGATCAGCGTGCCCGAGCCGAGCTCGGTGAACAGTTCGAGCAGCACCGCATGCGGCACCTTGCCGTCGAGGATGACGACGCCCTCGACGCCCTGCTCCAGCGCGTAGATGCAGGTTTCCACTTTGGGGATCATGCCGCCGGAAATGGTGCCGTCGGCGATCAGCCGCCGCGCATCGTCGACCGACAGTTCCTTGATCAGCGTCTTCGACTTGTCGAGCACGCCGGGAACGTCAGTGAGCAGCAGGAAGCGCTTGGCATGCAGCGCGCCGGCGATGGCGCCGGCGAAGGTGTCGGCGTTGACATTGAACGTGCCGCCGTTTGCCGCGGCGGCCACCGGCGCCAGCACCGGGATGAGCTGGCGGCCGAGGATCTCGTTGAGAACGGTGGTGTCGACTTTCTCCGGCTCGCCGACAAAGCCGAGATCGAGAATCTTCTCGATGTGCGAATCCGGATCGACCACGGTGCGCGTCAACTTGCGGGCGACGACCATGTTGCCGTCCTTGCCGCAGAGGCCGACCGCCTTGCCGCCGGCCTCGTTGATGTGACCGACCATCTGCTTGTTGATCAGGCCGGCCAGCACCATCTCGACCACTTCAAGCGTCTTGGCGTCGGTGATACGCAGTCCCGCCGCGTACTGCGACTGCACGCCGAGTTTCTTGAGCATCGCCTCGATCTGCGGGCCGCCGCCGTGCACCACAACCGGATTGATCGCGGTCTGCTCCAAAAGCACGATGTCCTTGGCAAACTCGTGCGCCAGGTGCTCATCGCCCATGGCGTGGCCGCCGTATTTCACGACCACGATCTCCTCGTCGTAGCGCTGCATGTACGGCAGCGCCTCCGACAGGATGCGGGCCTGAATTTCAGGGCTGACGTGATCTTGGCTCATGGGTTCAACGTTTCCGGCAGTTGGCAAACCTATCTAGCGGCGCACAGGTCCGGCGACAACTGACTCCGCCGTTCACTCCGCCGGAACCGGCCCGATATAGGTCGAAGCCGGCCGGATCATACGGCCGGTTTGTTTCTGTTCCATGGCATGGGCGAGCCAGGCGGCGCAACGCGCGACGGCAAAGACCGGGGTGAAGGCCTCGCGCGGCAGCCCGATCGCATCGAGCAGCAAGGCCGCGTCCATTTCGATATTGGCTTCGACGCGGCGCCCGGGCTTGCGCCGCTGCAAGGCGGCAACGGCGCGGCGCTCCACGTCCACCAGAAATTTCAGCCGCTGCGATTGCGGGTCGAGCCTGCGCAACGCCGCGCGCAGCAGATCGGCCCGCGGATCGCGGTGGCGGAAGACGCGATGGCCGAAACCCATCAGCCGGCCGCCGGAATCGAGCTTGCGTTCGATCCAGCCGTCGGCGTCGCCGCTGGCTTCGATCTCGTCGAGCATATCGAGCGCCAGCCCCGGCGCGCCGCCATGCAGCGGGCCGCAGAAGGCGCAGTAACCGCCGAGCGCCGCCGCGGCGAGCGACGCGCGCGATGAAACGACAACCCGCGCCGCGAAGGTCGAGTTGCCAAGTCCGTTGTCGATCACGGTGGTGATGTAGCAATCGAGCGCCGCGACGCGGACCGGTTCGGCCGGCGCGCCGGCGATCATGCGCAGCAGGTCGGCGGCGATTGTGAGCGAGGCATCAGGCGCGACCGGCGGTTTACCGGCGGCGGCGCGGAGCAGCGCGGCGATCGCAACCGGAAGCGTCGCCAGAATTTCCGCAGGTCCGCAATCGTCCGGCAATGCCGCAAGCCCGATGCGCAGGCCTTCGGCGAGAGGATGCCGTGCCGCGCATCCCTGCCAGTCGCCAAGACGGGCGAATGCTTTTTGCCGCGCGGCCCCGAGCGCCCGTTGCATCGAAGCGCGCGTGAGGCCTTCGCCGGCGAAACCGTCCCACATCACCGCGACCGCGCCTTCGTAGCCCAACTCGGCGGCGAGCTTCTCGATGGTGTGGCCGCGTACCCATACCGCGCCGCTCTCGCCATCGGCGTGGCTGAGCACGGTGTCCGCGGCGACGACACCTTCCAGGCCGTTGTTCACGATCGTCGTCCTTTCAGACCGCCGCGCTCCAGCAACAGCCGCGCGATGGCCGCGCGCAGGTCCACGATGCCCTCGCCGGTGTGTGACGACGTCACGATCACGTCGGGAAATGCCGCGGGTCTTTTCCTGATCGCGGCTTTGACAGCTTCGACGCGCTCGGCAAGCTCCGGCTGTTTGAGCTGGTCGCACTTGGTCAGCACGATCTCGTGGCTGACGGCGGCCTGGCCCAGCGCGTCGAGGATCGCGTCGTCGGCTGTCTTCAGCCCGTGGCGGGCATCGACCAGGACATAGACCCGCGACAGCGTGGCGCGGCCGCGCAGGTAATCGTGGATCAGCGCGGTCCACGCCGCGACCTTGCTCTTCGCCGTGGCGGCGTAGCCGTAGCCGGGCATGTCGACCAGCACCAGCGGGGCCGGCCCGTTGAAGAAGATGAGTTCCTGCGTGCGCCCAGGCGTATTCGAGGTGCGCGCCAGCGCCTTGCGTCCGGTCAGCGCGTTGATCAGGCTCGATTTACCGACATTGGATCGCCCGGCAAACGCGATTTCCTGCGCGGTCATTGCCGGCAGCGAGCCGACAGAACTGGCGGCCGACATGAAATCCCATTCGCTCGCGAACAAGCGGCGGCCGGCTTCGATCTCGGCGCGCTTGAATTGGCTATCATCGTTCATGTCACGGAACCGTCACTGCTGACACGCGGAACGGCACTCGGAAAGACTCTTTGCAAAGGACTCGCGGAAGATTTCGGGAACAAGTCTCGTTCCATCCGGTTCCTAGGGAGCGGAGCTGTGTGTTCTCCGGAGGGTTCCATGGATGACTGGTCGAGCGTGAAACTCTGTGATGTCGCTAAACTCCTGCTTGGCATGGTGCTGTTCTTCAGTCCCTGGGCTTTCGGCCTGTCGGTGGGTGCGCAGTGGCAAACCGCTTCGACGGTTGGAATTGTCATTGCGGTACTGTCGATTGCAGCACTGGCCGCCTTCGCGGTCTGGGAGGAATGGCTCAATCTGATCGCCGGCCTGGCGCTTATCGTATCGCCCTGGCTGCTCGGGTTCCAGAACAGCGACGCGATGATGATCGATGTCGTGATCGGTGCGCTGGTGGCTATGCTGGCGGCCTTCGAAGTCTGGGCGATGCATGAGCACGCCCCGCGGGTCATCGCAAACCGCTGAGACTGCTAAGACCGGGCCAGAAACGCAAAAGGGGACCCAAGGTCCCCTCTTCTTGACCGATTTCCGAAAGAATCAGCGCGTCAGGCGGCGGCGTCGGCGATCAGGTCGCGCCACTTGCTCGAACAGGGCGCATAGGCCGGGTTCTTGGCCCCACCCTGGTAGCGCGCCGCGGCAGCTACGGCTGAAATACCAATCTGGCCATAGCGGTTGTCCAAGGCCGCGGTTTCATTCGAAACCCTATGGTCGTCTCCTCTTATCGGCGTAGTTTTTTTGGCCATTCCGGCGATCACGTCTTGCATGCGGAACCCAATCTCTTCCGGTGTGTGCGAGTGATTAAAACCTAGCCTGCGAGTGCGGCGGAAATGGGCGACAAATCGTGCACTGTCATGACATTTCCGCTTCGTCCCACGTGGCGAGCACCCCATACCGGCGATGGTAAACCCGCACTTAATTTGTGACCGCCATACTGATCCGCGCTTCGATTGAGCGGCGGCGGCCGGGTCGATGAGCGATTATTTAACAAAGGCTGGGGATAGTGCGGCATTCCTGCAACACTTCCGGCCGACTTGAGGGCCGAAACACCGACTTTACTGGAATCCGGGCGTCAATTTCGCTATGGGTTTCCAGACATGTCGTCGGCGGGCGTCGTTGCGGGGGCTGGCGAGGGAATAGGCATACCATGACCATGCGTACCATTGGATTTTTGCTTGTCGGCGGCTTGCTGCTTGGCGGCTGCATGCAGGAGACGCTCGAGCCGGCGACACAGGCCAGCTGGAAACCGCGCGACAAAGAATACATGTCGAACCTGCCGTACGCGCAGGCTTCGATTCCCGACGAATACAAGCGCCACGTCGTCGGCTTCGACCGCCAGGAAGCGCCCGGTTCGATCGTGGTCGATAGCGACAACAAGTTCCTCTATTACGTGCTGCCGAACCATCAAGCTATTCGCTACGGCATCGCCGTCGGCGAAGACGCACAGGTGTGGAGCGGTATCGCCAAGGTCGGCCGCATGGAAGAGTGGCCGGGCTGGACGCCGACGCCGGGCGAGCACGAGCGGCTCGGTCCGCTGCCGCAATTTGTCACCGGCGGCCCCGCCAATCCGATGGGCGCGCGCGGCATGTATCTGTTCTCCGGCAACAAGGACACGCTGTACCGGATTCACGGCACCAATCAGCCGGAATATATCGGCCAGGCGATTTCCTCGGGCTGCATCCGCATGACCAACGAAGACGTGATGGACCTTTATAGCCACGTCAAAATGGGCACGATCGTCGTGGTGCTGAAGCCCCACATCGACCCGACGCATGTCGCTTCCGGCGACACGCCGACGCGGCCGTTCTGATCTTTCCGAATTTTGGGGTTGCTGACGGCGCCGGTTCATTCCGGCGCCGTTTGCTTTTTTGTAACCGCGCCTAAGCGCCGAGCGTGATGTGCAGGATTTCCGGCGGTACTCCGAGCCGCGCCGGAATGACGCTGGTGCCGAGCCCACCCGACACGATCAGGTGGCGATCGTTTTCGACGACATGGCCGTAGGCGAAACGCGCGCCGTAACGCGACGGCACGTAGGCCGGCCAGACAAACGGCAGGCGGATCTGGCCGCCATGGGTATGCCCAGCAAGCGTCAGCGCGACGCGCGCGGGAACCCGCGGGAAGATATCCGGCTCATGGACCAGCAGCACGACCGGATCGTCTGTGCTGACACGGGCCAGCGTTCCCGGCAAATCATCCACACCGCGAAATTTGCCATGACCCAGCCGGTGGGCGATCTGATCGCCGATGCCAGCGAGCCAAAACCGCTGGCCTTCCGGACCAAGCAGCACGGCATCGTTCTCAAGCACCGGAATGCGCACGCCCGCGAGCGCGTTACGCACCCCCGTCAGGTCATGCCACCAATCGTGATTGCCAAGAATCGACCAGACGCCGAGCGGCGCAGTGAGCCGCGCCAGTTCGGCCGCCCATATCGGATCGGGAACGCGCTCGGTCACGAACCGATGCGTCGCGATGAAGTCGCCCAGGATCACGATGAGATCGGATCGCAAGGCGTTCGCGGTGTCGACAACGCGACGAATATGGGCAAGGGTCATGTCCGGACCGCCGGCATGGATGTCGGCGATCACTGTGACCGACAGCTTGCGGCCGGCCGGCCAGCTCGCCGGCTTCGGCGTGTAGCGCGTCACCACGAGACCGAGCGGCTCGATCGCTCCGGCGTAGATCGCCGGCGCAGCCACCGTCAAACCGGCCAATCCTGTCGCGCCGGTAAGCAGATGACGCCGGGTTACGCGCGATGCGTAGCTCGCCGGAAGCGGCGTGGTTTTAGGCAACCCGATGTCGGTCATTAACCCTCTTAGGGAGAGGCAAAAGAAGCGTCACCCGCCACAATGCCATAGCCGATTGCAGTGCGCAGTGTGTTAAGCGGCTTTCACGATTACGCGAGTTTCTCCCGCGTCACCCAGTCGCGCGTCTTGTCGAGCGCGCGCGTCAGACGATCGAACAAGTCGTCGATTTCGGCCGGACTGATGACCAAAGGTGGACACAAGGTCAGCACATCGCCCATCACCGAGCGGACAATTAACCCTTCGGCCTCGGCAAACTGCACCGCGCGGCCGCCGACGCTGTGCTGCGGATCGAATGAGCGCTTGCTGCGCTTGTCGGCGACCAGTTCGACACCGCCGATCATGCCGATGCCGCGCGCTTCGCCGACCAGCGGATGCTCGCCGAGGGCGGCAAGATGTTTCTGGAATTGCGGCGAAAGGCCGGCGGCTTTTTCGAATACGCGGTCGCGCTGATAAATCTCGATGGCTTTGAGCGCAACCGCAGCCGAGACCGGATGGCCGCCATAGGTAAAGCCATGACCGAACACGCCGATCTTGCGGCTCTCGGTCAGCAGCGCCTGATACTCGTCTTCCGGGATCATCACGCCGGCAATCGGCAGATAGGCTGACGACAGCGCCTTGGCGATCGAGATCGCGTTCGGCCGATAATCGAGTTTCTCGCAGCCGAAGGTGGTGCCAAGCCGGCCGAAGCCGCAAATGACCTCATCGCTGATCATGAAGACGTCGTGCCGGGCACAAACCCTCATGATCTTCTCGAAATAGGTTTTCGGCGGCACGATCACACCGCCGGCGCCCATTACCGGCTCGGCGATAAAGGCGGCAACGCTATCCGGACCTTCCTTGACGATCAGGGCGTCAAGCTCGTCGGCGAGGCGGCTGGCGAACTGCTCTTCGCTCTCGCCCGCCGCGGCAAAACGATAATGATGCGGACACGACGTGTGCAGGAATCCCGGGAGCGGCAAATCGAAATCGCGATGGTTCGCCGGCAGTCCGGTCAACGACGCCGAAACGATCGTGACGCCGTGATAGCCCTTGATGCGGCTGATGATCTTTTTCTTCTGCGGCCGGCCAAGCGCGTTGTTGAGATACCAGACCAGCTTGACCTGGGTGTCGTTGGCCTCCGATCCCGAGCCGCAAAAGAACACCTTGGAAATCGGCACCGGGGCGATCTCTTTCAGCTTCTCTGCAAGCTCGATGGCCGGATCGTGGCTTTTGCCGGTAAAGAGGTGAGCGAACGACAGCTTGCGCATTTGCGTTGCGGCGGCTTCGACCAGTTCCTCATTGCCGTAGCCGAGCGACGTGCACCACAGCCCCGCCATCGCTTCGATGTAAGGCTTGCCGTCGCTGTCGTAGACGTAGACGCCTTTGCCGCGCTCGATGATCAGCGGACCGGTCTCGCGGAACTTGGCGAGATTGATGTACGGGTGGACCAGCGTTTCGACGTCGCGGGTGGCGAGATTACTGAGCGGTGACATGGACGGCCCTTTGCGCGGCGCTTGCGCGTTTGCAGTGCGTGTCATCCTATCTGAACACCGGCATCAAATCTTGGCCGATGCCGGACCGGTGCCAAGCCAAGTACCAAGCCAAGTACCAAGACCGACACCGCGTCCAACACCAGGCTGAATACCGGCACTACTCCGCCTTGAGGTTGGCCGCCTTGATGACCCGCCACCACTTCTCGACCTGGGCCTGCTGATAGTCACCGAGCGCCTGCGGGGTCTGTTGTTCGCGTGGCGGAATATCCTGGCCGAGATCGCGCAGGCGCTGATGGACCGCAGCGTCGGCGAGCGCCGCCACGGCCGCGGCATTGAGCTTGTCGACGATCTCGCGCGGCGTTGCCCTCGGCACCCACATCGCCTGCCAGAACGGTAACGCCAGCCCGGGGACGCCGGCTTCTTCCATGGTCGGGATTTCCGGCGTCAGGAACCAGCGCTTGCCGCTCATGATCGCGAAAGGTTTGACCGCCCCGCTGCGCACATAAGGCAGCATCTGCGAACCCTCGGCGCCAAATCGCAAATCGATTTGACCGCCGAGCAAGTCCGTCGCGGCTGGCGCCGCGCCGCGATAGGGCACGAGCTGGAACTGCGTTCCGGTGATCTTCTGGAAGTAGAGCGCGCCAATCTGGCTGGGGCTGGCATTGCCGACGGTGCCGGACGTTGCCTTGCCGGGATTGGCTTTGAGCCAGGCAATCAGCTCCTTCACGTCGTTCGGCGGAAAATCTTTGCGGCCGACAACGATGAGCGGCGAAAATGACAGCAGCGCCACCGGTGCGAGACCCTTCAAGGCGTCGAAATCCAGCGGATAGACCGCAGGGCTGCCGACATTGCTGGTCCCGTCGCCAATCTCGATCGTGTAGCCGTCGGCAGCGGCGCGAGCGACGCGACCCACGCCGATGGTGCCGCCGGCGCCGGTGGCATTCTCGACGATGAGCGGCTGGCCGAGCACACGCCGCATCGGCTCGGCGAGAAGACGCGCCATGGTGTCGACCGGCCCACCGGCCGAGAACGGCACCACCACGGTAATGGACCGCGTCGGGTAATCGCCGGCGCGCGCCAGGCGCGGAATTGCCGGAACGGCGGCAACTGCGCTGGCCAGTCGCAGGAAGTGGCGGCGTTGCAGTATCATGGAACACCCGGCGTGCTGCAGCCTACCAGCCGAGCCGTCAGCTCGGAAGAATGAGCTAGCTCAAAAGCTGCCGTTTTTCTTCGAGCGCGAGGCTCCGGAGCCGGCCAGCTTTGCCGCCAGCGGGCGCGGGCGCGGCAGTGGCACAGCATCAAGCGGCGCCGCGGCGTCGGCGTCGCTGTCCTCCGCGGCGTCTTCCGCCGGCCGTGCCGCGCTATTGGCCGCTTGCGCCACGTTATCCGATCCGGCCTGCGCGACCGGCGGCGGCGCCGGCGACCGCACATCCCACTCGCAGACTTTGTAGTTGTTGCGCCGTTCGGCGAGATCGAGATGGATATGCTCCTCGTGCGCGCCGTCGGAGCCTGGCCCCAGGATCGTCGAGAACCGGGCGCAGACGCTGGCTTTGACCGCCTCGCGCCATGCCTTGTTGACGTTCACATCGGTCAGCGTGAGCGATTGGCCGTCGGCAAGCTTGAACAGCCGCACGTCGAGCGCATCGGCACGGCCGTGCTCGCTCAGCTTCGCACCGGGAATGCGGTTACGGCCGCGGCATTCGTAAGAATCGAAATTGTCGAGCACACGCAGCGGCGCGCCGAGCTTCATCGCCAGCGGCTCGACGTCATCGCGGACCCACAGCGCGATCTGTTCCGCCATCGGACACCGCAATGTCGCTGCCGGTGTCACCGCCACTTTGCTCTGGTCGGGCAGGATCACGGTATCCAGCAGCACGGCGTCGGTGGCCCCGCACTCCCCCGCCCCGACCAGCGTTGGCAATGGCTTGAAGGTCGCGAATTTTGACAGCCGCAACTGGCAGGCCGAGGGCGCCGCCGGGGATGCGGCCGCCGACGTGTCGGGCGTTGCTTCCGGATAGGCGGCATAGGCTTCCTGCGGCGGCGACAGTTCGCGTGGAATCGCGATCGCCGGCGGCTGTGCCGCCGCGACCCGGCTCAGGGTCATAAGCGCAGCCAGAAACAAGACGTTTTTGACCCGGTCGCGCCTCACGAACCCGGGTCTCCCGCCACAACCTCGTAGCGCGGATTTGACATTTGCTACCCCCCGGCCGCCCGCCCCGTGCGGTGATGATGTTTCAACCATCAGTAAGGCCAGCTTTAGGCAAAGCCCACCCTGCGCTTCAAGCGAGCCGGGAGTTGCCTCGCCACACCATGCAGATAACCTTGGCCGGCCGGAAGCCGGCGTGGCGGATTTGAAGTTCCTTGGCGAACTTCGGAATTCGCGACGCCAGGCCGAAAGCCAAGAGGCCCGATAAGGCCTGCACGACATATCGCGTAAAATCCGTGTTGGGAGGAAACCATGCTGGGGCTGATGCAGGATTGGCAGTTGCTGTGCCATCGCATCATCGATCACGCCGCGACCTATCACGCCGAGCGGACGATCGTTTCAAGATCGATCGAAGGCCCGATCCACACCACCAATTACGCGAACTTGCGCAAGCGCGCGTTACGGGTCGCGCAACGGCTCGATCGCGACGGCATCAAGCTCGGTGACCGGGTCGCGACGCTGGCGTGGAACACCTGGCGTCATCTTGAGGCCTGGTACGGCATCATGGGGATCGGCGCCGTGTATCACACCGTCAATCCGCGGCTGTTTCCCGATCAGATCGCCTGGATCGCCAACCACGGCGAAGACCGGATCATGATGGTGGATCTCACCTTCGTGCCGCTGGTGGAAAAGCTCGCCGACAAGCTGAAAACCATCGAGCGTTATGTGGTGCTGACGGATGCCGCGCATATGCCGGCGACGGCGCTGAAGAACGCGGTGGCTTACGAGGACTGGATCGCCGAGGTCGACGGCGACTTCGCCTGGAAGACCTTCGACGAAAATACCGCGGCCGGCATGTGCTACACCTCCGGCACCACCGGCAATCCGAAGGGCGTGCTCTACTCGCATCGCTCGAACACGCTGCACTCGATGATGGCGGCGCAGCCCGACGGCATGGGTCTGTCGTCACGCGACATCATCATGCCAGTCGTGCCGATGTTTCATGCCAATTGCTGGGGCCTGGCGCTGAGCTCGCCGATGGTCGGCGCCGCCATGGTCATGCCCGGCGCCAAACTCGATGGCCCTTCGATCTACGAACTGCTGGACACCTACAAGGTCAGCTTCACTGCCGCAGTGCCGACGGTTTGGCTGATGCTGCTGCAACAGCTCGAAGCCAACAATCTGAAATTGCCCTACCTGAACAAGGTCGTGATCGGCGGCTCGGCATGCCCGCGCGCGATGACGCAGAAATTCCAGGAGGTCTACAACGTCGAGGTTTGCCATGCCTGGGGCATGACCGAAATGTCGCCGCTCGGCACGCTGGGCTCGCTTAAGCCGGAATATGCCGCGCTATCCGGCGAGGCAAAGCTCGACGCGCAAATGAAGCAGGGCCATCCGCCTTTCGGCGTCGACATGAAGATCGTCGACGACAACAACAAGGAGCTGCCGCGCGACGGCAAGACCTTCGGCCGGCTCAAGGTCCGCGGTCCATCGGTCGCACGCGCCTATTTCAAGGAACAATCCGACGTCCTCGACAACGAGGGTTATTTCGACACCGGCGATGTCGCCACGCTCGACCGCTATGGCTACATGCAGATCACCGACCGCTCCAAGGACGTCATCAAGTCGGGGGGCGAATGGATTTCCTCGATCGACCTGGAAAATCTCGCCATCGGTCATCCCAAGGTCGCCGAGGCGGCGGTGATCGGCGTGAAGCATCCGAAGTGGGACGAGCGGCCGCTGCTGATCGTCGTGCTCAAGGACGGCCAGTCGGCAACGAAGGCGGAATTGCTCTCGTTCTTCGAAGGCAAGGTCGCCAAATGGTGGATGCCGGACGACGTCGCCATCGTCACGGAAATCCCGCACACCGCCACCGGCAAGATCCAGAAGACCGTGCTGCGCGAGAAATTCAAAGACTTCGTGCTGCCGACTGCGGCCGCCTGATCCGGAATCATTTCGGCAAATCAGGGCGGTTTGGCTCTTAACGCCTGAGTCCGCGGGCGGAAAAACACGCCTGATTTTCTGCTTTTTTCGTTCAAATCTGAGCGGCGCCGGGAACAAATTGCACAGTCCTGCGCTGGACTTAGCAATAGTTCCAGTATCACAATGCCGCCACAAAGTATTGACGCGCGTATTGCGTCGCACAATGAACACATTTGGCCCGTCAAAAGCGGCCTGACTCGAGTTAATCGAGTCCCTTCACCACTCCCATCAACTACGAAAAGGCAGATCATGGCTGGGTATAGCCTGAAGACGCTTTCGTTTGCTGTAACTCTTGTAGCAACTTGCATCGGGCTTCCGATGATTGCTTCAGCTCAATCGGGGATTGCTTCTGTCTATGACTATGGACGGACCGCCAGTGGCGAGCACGTCCGCTCTGGCGCCCTGACCGCCGCGCATCGCTCGCTACCGTTCGGCACCATGGTGCGGGTCACCAACAATTCGAACGGCCGCTCCGTCGTTGTACGCATCAACGACCGTGGGCCGTTCGTGAAAGGCCGCGTGATCGATCTCACGCCAGCCGGCGCACATGCGCTCGGCTTTGACGGCCTGGCCCACGTCTCGCTCGACGTTGTCGGCCATAGCTAAATCGCGGATCAAATCCGGATAGAGCAGCAGCGGGAGGCTTCGGCCTCCCGCTTTCGTTTGGAGCACTTGTTCGCGGCCGGGCATTTGCGTCGCAATGGTTCAGCAACGTTAATCTTCCGAACACCTCGACATTCGGCGACCCGTAAGACTTGACCGTTATGCCACCCTCGGGGAATGCCGCCCGCTCGAGCGATGAATGATGGATCATGAAAGAGCTCCGCGACCCGGACGAAGACCGCAGAGATGTCAAACGCACCCGTATTCTGCGCAACGCCAAGATCATCCTGGAGCGCAAGTCGACGATGATCCATTGCACGGTGCAGAATATTACGTCCGGCGGAGCTTGCCTGAAGGTCGCCAATACTTACGGCCTGCCGGAAACGTTCGAGTTGACGTTCGAGCATGGCCGCACCCGGCGCGCCTGCCGCGTCGCCTGGCGGACCAACGATCTGCTCGGCGTTGCCTTCGTCGCAGCGGAAGAGACCGTATGGCGAGCAGGCCCGCAAACCGTTCAAAACTCCGCCACCGCGCGCAGCAGCCGTTCGATGTCCTCAGGCCGCGACAACCGGTGATCGCCGTCTTTCACCAGGGTCAGCACGACATCGTCCGATGCCAGCCGCGACACCAGGGCTTTGGCATGCTGCCACGGCACATCGGGATCCTCGACGCCTTGCAGGATGCGCACCGGACAGCCGGTCACGATCATGCCGCCGAGCAGGAGATGCTTCCGCCCTTCCTCGATCAGTTGCCGCGTCACCAGATAAGGCTCCGCCGCATAGTCCGAGGGCCGCGCCCAGACGCCCGTCTGTTCCAGTTCCCGTTTGATCTCCGGCGTGAAGCGCTTCCACATCAGTTCCTCGGTGAAATCCACCGCCGGCGCGATCAGTACCATGCCGGCAACCGAAGCCGCGTCGGCTGCCTTGCGGCGCTTGAGTTCGCGGGTCAGCAGCAGCGCCAGCCACCCGCCCATCGACGAACCGACCAGGATTTGCGGGCCGCGGCAGTGCGCGTCGAATACCGCAAGGCTGTCGGCGAGCCAGCGGCCGATCGTACCGTCGGTAAACGCACCTTCCGACTCGCCATGGCCGGAATAGTCGAACCGCACGCAGGCGCGGCCCTCGCGCAACGCCCAGTCGGCGAGCGCCACGGCCTTGGTGCCTTTCATGTCGGACTTGTAGCCGCCCAGCCAGAACAGGCCGGGTGAGGCGCCCGAAAGTGGCCGCACGGCGATGCCGCGCCGCTCAGAACCCTCACCAATATGCAGGAATTTCAGACTGTTATCGTTCATCACGCCGGCCGGAACACATCATCACTCGCATTTCCAGGTAAGGAAACATAAATCACACACCGGCGCGAACACGAGGCCCGTACGCAGCATTGTCGTTGACTTACGCGCGGAAACTCCCGATTCTGCGGCGTTAGTGAAACAACATAGGAGTCAGCACCCATTCGTCGTCCAATGAAAGCACCGCAGCCCGCCGCCAAGGATGGGCCGCGCGTCAACGAGGAGATCCGCGTCCGCGAGGTCCAACTCATCGACAAAGACGGCGTCAACCACGGCGCCACCGAAATTAGCGCAGCGATTGCCATGGCGCAGGAAGCCGGGCTCGACCTTGTCGAGATCGCGCCAAATTCCTCACCGCCGGTCTGCAAAATCCTCGACTACGGCAAATACAAATATCAGGCGCAGAAGAAAGCCGCCGAGGCGCGCAAGAAGCAGAAGGTCGTCGAGATCAAGGAGATCAAGCTCCGCCCGATGATCGACGACCACGATTACGACGTGAAACTGCGATCGGTGCAGCGCTTCTTCGAGGAAGGCGACAAGGTCAAGGTGACGCTGCGGTTCCGTGGCCGCGAAATGGCGCACCAGGACCTCGGCTACAGGCTGCTCGACCGGGTGAAGGCCGACACCGCCAAGTTCGCCAAAATCGAGCAGGAACCCCGGTTCGAAGGCCGTCAGGTCGTCATGGTGCTGGCGCCGCGGTGATTTGCCCTCGGCTAATAGCCGAGTGGAACATTTCGAGGGAAATGAACATTTTTTTGGTGGGCGCGCTTCGGCGCCCGCCTTTTCGGCGTCGAAGCCCCGCTGGCAACGTTTTTCAACTCACCAGTGAGAGGAGACGAGCATGCCGACATTCATCCTCACCGTAAATTGGACAGATCAGGGAATCCGTAACGTCAAGGATTCCCCCAAGCGTGCCCAGGCCGCGCGTGAAATGGCCAAAAAATTCGGCGTTGAGATCAAGCAGCTATTCCTCACCTCGGGCGAGTCCGATATTCTGCTCATCGTCGAGGCGCCGGACGGCGACAATGTCGCCAAGTTCGCCATGATGGTCGGATCGCAGGGCAATGTCCGCACCCGCATGGCGCGCGCCTGGCCCGATGCCGAAATGGCTAAATTGATCTCCGAACTGCCATAGGCATCCAGCTGGGCATCCAGCCGGGCATTCACCGAGGCTCGAATCCGGCCTGCCGGACCTGCGGAAGGGCCCAGCGCCCCTTGCGGCCGCCGAAATTTGCCAATCCGGCCGGTCTCTGCCATAACCCCGCCCTCTCGTCGCCCGGCTGATTAGGGCTGCCGTGGCGGCGTGAAGTGCTCATGCACATTAAGCTCGTTTCGAGCATATCGGCCCGGCCGGGGTCATACCTATGGCCAGCCGCCAAAGGAGAGCTAAATGCCCAAGATCAAGACCAAGTCAGGCGCTAAAAAGCGCTTCAAGGTGACCGGGTCCGGCAAGGTGATGTACGCCCAGCAGGGCAAGCGCCACGGCATGATCAAGCGCACCAAAAAGCAGATCCGCCAGCTGCGCGGCACCAACGTGCTGTTCAAGACCGACGGCGACAACATCAAAAAGTATTTTCTGCCGAACGGCTGATCGCTCGTCCCCGCGGACGCGGGGACCCAGCAAAAGATGCATTCAAACATCGCTCTGGATTCCCGCATGCGCGGGAATGAGCGGAGCGGAACCGGATAAGGAGACCGATCATGGCTCGCGTCAAACGCGGCGTCACTTCTCATGCCAAGCACAAGAAGATTCTCAAAGCCGCCAAAGGCTATTACGGCCGGCGCAAGAACACCATTCGCATCGCCAAGCAGGCGGTGGAGAAGGCGAACCAGTACGCCTTCCGCGACCGCAAACGGCGCAAGCGCACCTTCCGCGCGCTGTGGATTCAGCGCCTCAATGCCGCGGTTCGTCCGTTCGGCCTGAACTACAGCCGCTTCATCGCCGGCTTGAGCAAGGCCAACATCACCGTGGACCGCAAGGTGCTGTCCGATCTCGCGATCCGCGAGCCGGCAGCGTTCGAGGCGATCGTCGGGCAGGTAAAGTCCGCGCTCGCCGCATAGGCGTGTCATGATCGACCGTGCCTACGTGCAACGGATGGCGCGTTACAATCGCTGGCAGAACGAAAATCTGTACGGCGTCGCCGACGCGTTGTCCGATGAGGAGCGCCGCAAGGAGCGCGGCGCGTGGTTCGGCTCGATCCACAAGACGCTGAGCCACCTGCTCTGGGCCGACCGCATCTGGATGAGCCGCTTCGCCGACTGGCCGAAGCAGACCGTCGGTATCCCGGGTTCGGTATCGCTATTCCCCGATTGGGACAATCTCAAAGCCGAACGCCGGAACAGTGACGCCAAGCTGATCGACTGGGCCGACACGCTCGATCCCGCGTGGATCGACGGCGACCTGACCTGGTTTTCCGGCGCCATCAATCGTGAAGTCTCGAAGCCGCGCTGGCAGCTTCTGCTGCATTTCTTCAATCATCAGACCCATCATCGCGGGCAAGTTCACGCGATGCTGACGCAGGCTGGCGGCAGGCCGTCCGACACCGACCTGTTCGTGATGCCGGAGTGATTGTGATGACCGACATCACGCAGCTTGAGCAGAAAACCCTCGCCGATATTGCCGCCGCCGGCGACGACGCCGCGCTTGAGGCAGTGCGCGTCGCCGCTCTCGGTAAAAGCGGTTCGGTCACCGCGCTGCTCAAGACGCTCGGCGGCATGTCGCCGGAAGAGCGCAAGACCCAGGGTGCGGCGATCAACGGCCTGAAGGATCGCGTCAACGCCGCGCTGTCAGCGCGGCGCGATGCCTTCAAGGGCGCGGCGCTGGAAGCGCGGCTCAATACCGAAAGCGTCGACGTAACGCTGCCGGTGCGCGAAGCGCCGGCCGAGACCGGCCGGGTGCATCCGATCACGCAGGTGGTCGACGAACTCACCGCCATCTTCGCCGACATGGGATTCGCCATCGCCGAAGGGCCGGATATCGAAACCGACGATTACAACTTCACCAAGCTGAACTTCCCGGAAAACCATCCGGCGCGCGAGATGCACGACACGTTCTTCTTCAATCCGAAGCCGGACGGATTGCGCCTCTTGCTGCGCACCCACACCTCACCGGTGCAGGTGCGCACCATGCTGACCCAGCAGCCGCCGATCCGCGTCATCATTCCGGGCCGGACTTATCGCTCCGACAGCGACCAGACCCACACGCCAATGTTCCATCAGGTCGAGGGCCTGGTCATCGACAAGGGCTCGCATCTCGGCCACCTGAAATGGATTTTGCGGGAATTCTGCAAGGCGTTCTTTGAAGTGGATCAGGTGAAGATGCGGTTCCGGCCGTCGTTCTTCCCGTTCACCGAGCCGTCGCTCGAAGTCGACATCCAGTGCCGCCGCGACAAGGGCGAAATCCGCTTCGGCGAGGGCGACGACTGGCTGGAGATTCTCGGCTGCGGCATGGTGCATCCGAACGTGCTGCGCAATTGCGGCCTCGATCCCGACGAATACCAGGGCTTTGCCTGGGGCATGGGGATCGACCGCATCGCGATGCTCAAATACGGCATGCCGGACCTGCGCGCGTTCTTCGAAGCCGACGTGCGCTGGCTGTCGCACTACGGCTTCCGCCCGCTCGACTTTCCGACTCTGGCCGGCGGCTTGAGCTGAGCGGCGCCGCGATGAAATTCACCCTCGCCTGGCTGAAGGAACATCTCGACACCGCGCACACGCTCGGCGAGATCACCGACAAGCTGACCATGATCGGGCTCGAGGTCGAGCGCGTCGAGGACAAGGCGACGGCGCTGGCGCCCTATGTCATCGCGCGCGTGGTCGAGGCCAAGCAGCATCCCAATGCCGACCGGCTGCGTGTCTGCATGGTCGATACCGGCGACGGCAAGCCGATCCAGGTGGTGTGCGGCGCGCCGAACGCGCGCACCGGCATGACCGGCGTGTTCGTGCCGCCGGGCGCCTACGTTCCCGGCAAGGACATCACCCTGCAAGTCGGCACCATCCGCGGCGTCGAGAGCCGCGGCATGCTGGTGTCGGAAGCCGAACTGCAAATCTCCGACAATCACGACGGCATTATCGATCTGCCGGCCGACGCGCCGGTCGGCGCGAGCTTCGCCAAATATGCCGGGCTCGACGATCCGGTGATCGAGATCAACCTGACGCCGAACCGGCCCGACTGCGCCGGCGTGCACGGCATCGCCCGCGACCTAGCCGCCGCCGACATGGGCAAGTTCAAGGACGCCGGGATCAAACAGGTGACAGGTGAATTCCCCTGCCCGGTCGCCGTAAAGATTGAAGCGCCGGACTTGTGCCCGGCGTTCGGCCTGCGCCTCGTGCGCGGCGTCAAGAACGGACCGTCGCCCGATTGGCTCCAAAAGCGGCTGACCGCAATCGGGTTGCGCCCGATCAACGCGCTGGTCGATATCACCAACTTCATGACCTACGACCGCGGCCGCCCGCTGCACGTGTTCGACGCGGCGAAAGTGCACGGCAATCTCACGGTGCGGCGCGGCCGCGCCGGCGAGGAGTTGCTGGCGCTCGACGGCAAGACCTACAAGCTCGACGACACGATCTGCGTGATCGCCGATGAGCGCGCCGTCGAATCGCTGGCCGGCATCATGGGCGGCGAGGAATCGGGCTGCTCGGAGACCACGGCCGACGTGCTGATCGAGTCGGCGTTGTGGAACGAAATCAATATCGCGCAGAGCGGCCGCAAGCTCGGCATCAATTCGGACGCGCGTTACCGCTTCGAGCGCGGCGTCGATCCGGCCTTCATGCTGCCGGGCCTGGAGATGGCGACGCAGATGGTGCTCGATCTGTGCGGCGGCGTGCCGTCGGAGATCGTCGTCGCCGGCAAGGCCGAAACGCCGGAGAGGATCATCGATTTCCCGCTGTCCGAGCTCAAACGCCTGTCCGGCCTGAGCGTGCCGCTGCCGGAAATGCGCCGCGTGCTCGAGCGCCTCGGCTTCTTTGTCGCCGGCCAGGGCGATCGCGTGAAGGTCGCGGTGCCGTCATGGCGGCCGGACATCGCCGGCAAGGCCGATATTGTCGAGGAAGCGGTGCGCATCGTCGGCGTCGACCGCGTGCCGTTTACGCCGTTCGAGCGCGGCGACGCGCCGCGCAAGCCGGTGCTGACGCCGATCCAGGTGCGCACCCGCAAGGCCAAGCGCGCGCTCGGCGCCCGCAATCTCGTCGAAGCGGTGACGTGGTCGTTCATCTCGAAACCGCAAGCCACGCTGTTCGGCGGCGGCAAGCCGGAACTTGAGCTCGCCAATCCGATCGCGTCGGATCTTTCCGACATGCGGCCAAGCCTGATCCCGGGCCTGGTCGTGGCGGCACAGAAAAATGCCGATCGCAGCTTCCCTGACGTGGGCCTGTTCGAAGTCGGTCAGGTATTTCGCGGCGACCAGCCGTCGGATCAGTTCACCGCAGCAGCGGGCGTGCGGCGCGCACTCGACAAGCCGTCCGGCATCGGACGACACTGGAGCAAGCGCGACGGCGAAGCCGATGCATTCGATGCCAAGGCCGACGCGATCGCCGTGCTGGTGGCGGCCGGCGCTCCGGCGCAGGCTTTGCAGATCGTTCCCGGCGGCCCGGCATGGTTTCATCCCGGCCGCTCCGGCACCATCCAGATCGGCCCGCAGAATATTCTCGGCCATTTCGGTGAATTGCATCCAAGCGCCCTCGAAGCACTCGATGCCGAAGGCCCGCTGGTTGCCTTTGAAGTGATCCTCGAGCGCATCCCGGAGCCGAAGGCTAAAGCGACGCGCGCCAAGCCGGTGCTGGAACTGTCGCAGTTCCAGCCGGTCGAGCGCGACTTCGCGTTCGTCGTCGACGGCAAGGTGAAAGCCGCCGACATCGTGCGCGCCGCGCAGACCGTCGACCGCAAGCTGATCGCCGGCGTGAATGTGTTCGACGTTTACGAAGGCAAAGGCATCGAGCCCGGCAAGAAGTCGATCGCCATCGCCGTCACGATCCAGCCGCGCGAAAAAACCATGACCGACGCCGAGATCGAAGCGCTGGCGGCAAAGATCGTCGCCGAAGTCGGCAAACGCACCGGCGGCGTGTTGCGGGCATAAGCATCAGCAGTGATGCCTATGCGGGAAGGCATTCGGCCGAGACGAACAGGTCCGGCGATATCCTGAGCGTATAAAGAATCTCTGCGGTGCTCTGGTATCCGTGCGCATTTTTGCGCGCGGCATCACGGATTGGTGTTGCTGCGCTGCGAAGGCCAATGAACGTGGCGACTGCTTCGGGAAGCGTCGATCGCCAATCGTGTTAACCGCTAAAATCTTATTCGCCAGCGCATGCTGACGGCCTGCGGATAACGCGTCGTAACGTCGCATTTGCAGCGCTCGCCGCCCCCCAACACTCGCGCAGGCGGTTACCCGACAACAACTCAATAGAGAGGTCCACCAAGGACAGAGTCACCAGCGAGGAGTGTCATGAACACGCCAACCAGAGTAAAGACATCGACGCGTCGCCGGTTTTTTAAAGTGGCTGCGGCTGGCGCCGCCGCCGCCACCGTCGCCGCGCCCAGCATTGCCAAGGCGCAAGGTCCGATCAGCATGCGCTTTCAGAGCACATGGCCGACCAAGGACATTTTCCACGAATACGCACTCGATTACGCCAAGAAGGTGAACGACATGACCGGAGGCGACCTCAAGATCGAGGTTCTTCCCGCGGGCGCGGTCGTCCCGGCATTCGGGCTGCTCGATGCGGTATCGACGGGTACGCTCGATGGCGGACACGGCGTGCTTGTCTATCACTACGGCAAGCAGCCGGCACTGGCGCTCTGGGGTTCGGGTCCGGCCTATGCGATGGACGCCAACATGCTGCTCGCCTGGCACCGCTATGGCGGCGGCAAGGAGCTCCTCGCCAAGCTGTACTCATCGATCGGCGCAAACGTAGTGTCGTTTCCCTACGGTCCGATGCCGACGCAACCGCTCGGCTGGTTCAAGAAGCCGATCACCAAGGCCGAAGACTTCCAGGGCGTGAAATTCCGCACTGTCGGGATTTCGATCGACGTGTTCACCGGCCTGGGCGCCGCGGTAAATGCGCTGCCCGGCGGCGAAATCGTCTCGGCGATGGACCGCGGCCTGCTGGACGCGGCCGAATTCAACAACGCTTCGTCCGACCGCGCTCTCGGCTTCCCGGATGTTTCCAAGGTCGCCATGCTGCAGAGCTATCATCAGAATGCCGAGCAGTTCGAGATCTTGTTCAACAAGGCGAAGTATGACGCGCTGCCCGAGAGGGTGAAGGCCATCGTCGCCAACGCTGCCGAGGCGGCGGGTCAGGAAATGTCCTGGAAAGCGATCGACCGCTATTCCAAGGATTACGAGGAACTGCAGACCAAAGATAAGGTCAAATTCTACAAGACACCGGACTCGGTCCTGCAGAAGCAACTCGATGTCTACGACCAGGTCGTGGAGAAAAAGTCTGCGGACAATCCGTTGTTCAAGGAAATCGTCGAATTGCAGATGGCATTCGCCAAGCGTGCGACGCAGTGGGAGCAGGACACCGTCGTGAGCCGGCGCATGGCCTACAACCACTATTTCGGCCCGAACGCGAAAAGGAAAATCTGATCCTCCACCCAAGTCGTTGACGCATCATCCGGGACAGCGATCCCGGATGATGCGGGCTTGGCATCCACTTGCGTAGTGTACGAATCGCCGTTCACACGGTTGCAACGCACATGAACGCGCAGCGCTTTTTGTATGCGATCGACGGCATCAGCACATGGACCGGCAAGGCTGCCGCATGGCTGATCATGGGGCTGATGGCCCTCGTTTGCGTCGAGGTCTTCAAGCGCTACATCATGAACATGCCGACGGCGTGGATCTTCGACGCCTCGAACATGCTGTATGGCAGCGCGTTCATGCTTTGCGGCGCCTACACGCTTGCGCAGAACGGCCACGTCCGCGGCGATTTTCTCTACAGTTCGATGCGGCCGCGGCTGCAGGCGGGCCTCGATCTCGCGCTCTACATTCTGTTTTTTCTTCCCGGCATTGCCGCCTTGATTTACGCGGGGTTCGGCTATGCCGCCGATTCCTGGCACATCAACGAGCATTCGAACGTCACCGCTGACGGTCCGCCGGTTTATCATTTCAAAGCGATGATCCCGCTGGCCGGTGCGCTGGTGATGCTGCAGGGCCTCGCCGAGATCGCGCGTTGCGTCGTGTGCCTGCAAACGGGTGCGTGGCCCGGCCGGCTGAAGGACGTCGCTGAGATTGACATCGTCGAGGAACAGCTTGCGCACAGCGAATATGTCGACGAGGCCTCGCGCAAGATAGCCATCGAGCGCGCGCAGAAGATCGACGACAGCGCGCGGCAGCGCGGCATGGGCGGAGATGTCATTTGAGCGATCCGGCATTGGGCCTTTTGATGCTCGGGCTCATCGTGGTCGTGATCATGATGGGCTTCCCGACGGCCTTCACGCTGATGGGCCTGGGAATGTTTTTCGGCTTTTTTGCCTACCACCGGACCGGTCAGGCCTGGAGCGACAACCACATTTTCGATCTCATGGTCCAGCGCACCTATGGCGCGATGACCAACGACGTTCTGATCTCCATCCCGCTCTTCGTGCTGATGGGATACGTGATGGAGCGCGGCGCGCTGGTGGACAAGATGTTCTACAGTATCCAGCTCGCGTTCCGGCGCGTTCCGGCATCGCTGGCGGTTGCGACGCTCATTGTCTGCACATTCTGGGGCATCGCCAGCGGCCTGGTCGGTGCGGTCGTGGTGTTGATGGGGGTGATCGCATTCAATCCGATGCTGAAGGCGGGGTACGATGTGCGCCTTGCCTCCGGGGTGATCACGGCCGGCGGCACGCTCGGTATTCTCATTCCTCCATCGGTGATGATCATCGTCTATGCGGCGGTCGCGGGGCAGTCGGTGGTCAAGCTTTACGCGGCGGCGATGTTTCCGGGCTTCTTCCTGGCCTTTCTGTATCTCGTCTACATTGTCGGCTGGGCGTTCCTGAATCCGAAGATCGCGCCGAAGCTTTCGGCGAGCGAGACGCGCGTTCCGGTAAGGCCCTGGGTCGCCAAGCTGCAAAAGGGCTATTCGCGCAAGATGCTGCCCGCTCTCGCGGCCGCCGCCGTCGCCCCGGCAAAGGCGCTGCGTATCACGGTCGACGGCGTGCGGCTGCGTTACGGGACCTTGCTCAAGAATCTTGGATTTGCGCTGGTTCCCCTGGCGCTGGCGCTGGTCACCGTGGGGGGCACGTGGTGGTACGTCGTCATTCATCAGCAGCCGGATCTGCCGCAGACCATCGCAGAACGGGTGCAGCCAACCGGCGGGCTGCCGGCGGCGGGCGCCGTACCGGCGGAAGAGCAGCTCCAGGAACTCGGCGGCGCGGCCCGGCCATCCGGCGCAACCGCAACAGAAGGCGGGCCCGAAGCGCTGCAACAAATGGGCAATGCGGAATTGCGCGGGCAGATCGCGGCCACGCCTGCGGAATCCGGTCCGTCGCCTGAATTCTACGCCTATTTTGCGGGCGCGGTGGCCGTCCTCGCGCTCATGCTCCTCTATTACTATTGGCGGATGGAGGCCGAGCAGTTCGAAGTGTTGCGGTTGCTGGTTTCTTCGGTAATGCCGCTCGGAATCCTGACGGTCGTCGTGCTAGCCGTGATTTTGCTCGGCATTACCACCGCAACGGAATCCGCGGCAGTCGGGGCCGCCGGCGCGTTCCTGCTGGCGTTCCAGGCGCGGACGCTCGACTGGAAGCGCACCAAGGAAGCGGTGTTCCTGACCGCGAAGACCACGTCGATGGTGTGCTGGCTGTTCGTCGGCTCGGCATTGTTCTCGGCGGTGTTCGCGATCCTGGGCGGTCAGGCGCTGCTCGAACGCTGGGTGCTATCGCTCCAGCTGACGCCGATGCAGTTCATGATCGTGTCGCAGGCGATCATCTTCCTCCTCGGCTGGCCGCTCGAATGGACCGAGATTATCGTTATTTTCGTGCCGATTTTTCTGCCCATGCTGAAGCACTTCGACATCGACCCGGTGCTGTGGGGCGTTCTGGTCTTCGTCAATCTGCAGGCCGCGTTCCTGTCGCCGCCGGTGGCGATGTCGGCGTTCTATCTGAAGGGCGTTGCTCCGCCGCATGTGAGCCTGAACCAGATATTCTCCGGCATGATGCCTTATATGCTGATCGTCATTCTCTGCATGGTGTTCATGTATCTGTGGCCCGGCATGACGCTCTGGCTGCCGAACTATCTTTACGGCAGTTGACGCGATCGAAGGCACCGCAGGGCGCACGACAGTGGGCGATCCGATAGCCACCCGGCGTGACCAAGACGCTGGCGCCTACTCCGCCGCGATCGCCGCCTCGGCAATGAACTGCGACGCAAAGACCTTGCGGTTCTTGAGGTTCGCCCGGTACATCGCCTCGAATTCGCTTTCGGGGAATGAATGCGTCGACGGCCGTTTCATCAGCGTCTCGGCCCAGGCTTTCAACCGCGGGAATTTTTCGATTGTACCGAGCGGCTTGACCCGGTCGAGAAAGTAATAGCGTTGCAGGAACGGTGCGTAAGAGGCGTCCACCAATGAGTATTTCGCGCCGTTGAAGAACGGCCCGGTGTTCTGCTTTTGCAGCGCCTGTTCCAGACGCTCGAAGGCGCCGGGGATCTTGCCCGCCGCCTTTTTATATTCCGCTTCGTCTTCGGCGTAACCGGTCGCGGTCACCGCGCTGGCGAACGTCGGGACGTAATCGGTCCAGGCGCGGTTGATCGCGCGCAGCACCGAATCCTCCGGGTGCAGGCGCGGCGCGATGGTTTCATCGAGATATTCGGCGATGGCATTCGACTCGAACAGCGAGACTTTCTCGTCGATGCTCAGCACCGGCACCTTCTTGTGCGGCGAGATCCCGAGAAACCAGTCCGGACGGTTGTCCTTGTCGATGTGGCGGAATTCGAACGGCGTGTTCTTTTCACGCAACACGATCGCCGCGCGCTGCACCCACGGGCAGGTCTTGAAGCTCACCAGAAGATATTTGGTCATGTTGTCCTCGCCGATAACACCGGGTTCTTGGTTACGTTCTTGGCCACGAATTTATCGCATCGCAGCCGCCGAGAAAATGCCCTGACGCGCGAAACAGCCCGCGCTCACCGCTCGTTGCGCATGATGCTGGGCGCGCCGGATATCGGCCGTTCGCCCCGCGACGGCTTGGCTTTGCGTTTGGTTTCCGGCGCTGCTGGCGCCGCGGGCTGCGGCGCTTGCGCCGGCGGCGGGCCGAGCTTGGCGAGCACCGCGTTGGCAACGCGCTCGCCGGAATCCCAAGCGCCGCCGACCGTGCCCCACAATGTTTCGTGCGCCGCTTCGCCGGCGAACCACAGCGCGTCGGCGACCGGCGCCATCAATATCTGGCGCGAGACCTGGCCGCCCGGCACCGACGCCGACATCGCGCCAAGCGTCCAGGGGTCGTTGGCCCAGCGCGTGACCGCGCTGCGCCCGATCGATTTCTTGACGTCGCTGCCGTAGAGGCCGGCGAGCCAATCGGACGCGAAGCCCACCATCGCGGCTTCGCCTTTCGCGGCGAGGTCGCGGCCGAACCCGCCGGCGACATCGATCATGCACAGCGGCGTGCCGGACACGTTCGCCAGCATCGCGGCGGTGTGGGTGTCGGAGGATTTTTCGAACACCAGGTCGTCGCTCTCAAGCCCGAGCGGATTGCCGTTCAGTTCCAGCACGACGTGATCGTAGCTGCCGAGCGACAGCCGAGAGAACGCATCGATATTGCGATGGGGCAGATCCGGCAAGAATTGAATCTTGCCGGCGGCAATCACATTGGTCGATACCGTGACGATCGCGGCGCGGGCATTCAGCGTGCCTTTCGCGGTCTCCACCGTGACGCCGCGCCGGTAGTCGATCGATTTCACCGGTGTCGACAACTGGACCTGAAGACCCTCGGCCATCGCGGCGACCAGCGCGCCAAGGCCCTGGCGGCAAAACATCGCCGCGGTGCGCTGGGCGCCTTTCGACAGGTCGAGGCAGGACACCTGCGCCAGATCCTTGCCGCATCCGTAGGGGCCGAGCATGAATTCGACGGTGGCGCGCCAGTCGCCGAGATCGGCGGGCATCACCTGCTCGCACGGGAGGTCGGCCTTGCGCGCCGCATCGTTGATCGCCCGCGTCGCCTTCACTTCGGCGGACAGGAAATCTTCCATCTCGCCTTCGCGGGCAAAGCGCCGGCCGATCCTGATCTTCTGGCTGGTCGGGGCCTGATAGATCTTGAGACCGCTGCGTGGCGGCAGCTTGATCAGCGGATTGACGTCGGGCGTGTAGATCCAGTGCGCGCCGCGATCGAACGGCACACCGAATGTCGTGGTGTCGGTGACGCAGCGGCCGCCGACATGATCCGACGCCTCCAGCAGCACATAGCGCCGGCCTGCTGCCGCGATCTTGCGCGCCGCAGCGATACCGGCAGCGCCGGCGCCGACGATGACGACGTCGAGAGGGCCCGTAGCCGGCGGCGTCGCCGCCATGGCCGGACGCGCGGCGACCGCAGCCGCAGCGGCGAGGAACGATCGTCGGCTTAATCGCGGCATGGTTTCCAGAAGATTTCTTATGCAACGCACATTGCACGAATGACGCGGTTTTCGCAAACACCACGCTTAAATTTCAGTAATCGCGCGGATTTGCGTGTGAACTAAAATGCAACGGACTTCTCCTAAAATGCCTTTCAATCAAGACGCGGCGAAACCGCGCAACGGGGACTGGGAGATCCCAATGGGCATGATGCTCGAAGGCGCCGGACGCTTGATCGCTCGATTTCTGCAAAGGCCGGTGCGTGGCTATGAGCCGTTCACGCCGAGCGATCCGGACGCTTTGCGTCAATCGCTCGAGCCCGGCGACGTGCTGCTCGTCGAGGGCAACAATCACATTTCCGGCGTCATCAAATATCTGACGCAATCGACCTGGTCGCATTCCGCGCTTTATGTCGGCCCGATCGAAGGCCGCGTCACCGCGGACGGCGAACCGCATGTGCTGATCGAAGCCAATGTCGGCGAAGGCGTCGTCAGCGCGCCGCTGTCGAAATATTTCCGTTTTCACACGCGCATCTGCCGCCCGGTCGGCCTGACCGTGGAAGACTGCGTCACGGTCTGCGCTTATGCCCGCAACCGCGTCGGCTATGCCTACGACCTGAAAAACATCGTCGATCTGATGCGCTATCTGCTGCCGATGCCGGTGCCGATGCGCTGGCGCCGCCGCATGATCGCGCTCGGTTCCGGCGACCCGTCGCGGCTGATCTGCTCCGCGCTGATCGCCGATGCATTTACCGCGGTGCGCTATCCGATCCTGCCGAAGATCACGGTGGCGCGCAGCATGCAGGCGCTCGAGCAGATTCTCGAAATCCGCCACTCGTCGCTGTACTGCCCGCGCGATTTCGACATCTCGCCTTATTTCAACGTCGTCAAGCCGACGGTTCGCCAGGGCTTCAACTACAAGTCCCTGCATTGGGCCGACCGCGCGCCGGCGCCGGCCATCGAGCAGCCGGCCGAAACCGTCGCCGCCTGATCCTGAAATTCTCCTGACCCGAAATTCCGGCTTTGCCCTTTGCAGACCGGTCCGCAGTGCCTACGTGCAGGCACTGTGACTTTGCATTCAGGGACCTGCCCCTTAGGGTCACGGGCGGGAGTAACGGAAACCATGCTCGACGCCGCAACCAACGCCATCGTCCAGATGTTCTCGGCTCCGCTGCGCGCCGTGCTGTGGCGGACGATCGGACTTTCGTTGCTGCTGATCGTCGCCGCGGGCGTCGCGCTGCAACGGCTGATCGTGCACGTCGTCGGGCTTGGCGGTGCGTCGCTTGAGACGACATTCGGCCCGCAGGCGCACGAGCCGGTCAACGTGCTCGCCTGGATCCTGTCCTTCGCCGCCAGCTTCGGCATCGTTGCCGGCAGCATTTTCCTGATGCCGGCGGTGACCGCCATCGTCGGAAGTTTCTACGCCGACCGCATCGGCGACGCGGTGGAGCGCGAGCATTACCCCGCCGATCCTCCCGGCAAGGCGCTGCCGCTGCCGGCGGCGCTGTGGGAAGGAGTGAAGACCGCACTGCTGGCGGTCGTGATCTATCTCTGCGCAGTGCCGCTGGTGCTGATTGCCGGCTTCGGCGCGGTGATCTTCTTTCTCGCCACCGCTTACATTCTCGGCCGGGAATATTTCGAGCTCGCCGCCATGCGGTTTCACCCGCCGCCGGAGGCGAAGCTGCTGCGCAAACGCAATGCCACAACGGTCTTCATCGGCGGATTGTTGATCGCCGGCTTCGTCTCGATTCCGATCGTCAACCTGGCGACGCCACTGTTCGCGATGGCCTTCATGGTGCATTTGCAAAAACGGGCGAGCACAAAAATGCTCACCGCGCAGCGCGCCTGAGCGCAGTCTCGTCTGGCGCTATCGCAACGCGCGCGGATCGCGTGAAATTTTTGTGACTGCCGCATAAATTTTTCATCAGTCGATCCAGCACCGGAAATCCCGAAAGCGCATATATCCTTCATATATTTTGTGAAGCGCCCGGATATATCCAGATATATTCCGCGTAGAATTTGCGATCACCAAGATATATTCTTCGTATAATTTATACTGAAGTTATGGAGTCAGCGGACGTATTTACGTCTCCATCCATAGATTTCCTCTTACCGACAAATCTAAGTGGACGCTCCGGGCCGTAGCTGTCGTACCCAAATCCGGGTCCGCGCACTCAAGCCTCGGTTGGAGGAAGAATCATGAAAAAGCACGTTACCATCGCGGCGCTGGCGTTCGGCGCCGTTCTCGCGTCGGTTCCCGCCTTTGCTGCCGGCAGAGCCCCGAATGACGGCGGCCAGGTCGACGTGGCGGCACCGCGGTCTTCGAAGCCGATCTACAACTCGGTGTCCGCAGCACCCGCGCACTACGGCAAAGCGCTCAACGACGGCGGCATCGTCGATACGCCGAGCGCCCCGGTGCCGAAGATCACCTGGGTGACGAATCCGCCCCACGTCGGTCGCGGTCTCAACGACGGCGGCTTCTAAGCATCACGATCGTTTCGCGTCCTCGGACGCCCAGCGCGCCGCGGCAGTTCCGCGGCGCGCTGTTATTTTTACGATCCGCGAGACCCAGCCGCGCGAGGCCTTGACTTCCGTTCCGGCGCGGAACAGTTTTTAATTGTCGGGTTTGATCGCAGTCGCCCGGATTTCCTGGAAGGCATTTCGCCCAAGCACTGCACTTTGCCCGCACCGCGGGCGAAAGCTGTGGCGAAATGAACGTAAGCTCCAACGTCCTGTTGCTTTATGTCGCGCGCGGCATTCGCGGCTTCGGCGACGGCTTTGCGACCATCATCCTGCCAGCCTATCTGACCGCGATCGGCTTCAATCTTTTCCAGATCGGCGTCGTCCTCACCGCGTCGCTGCTCGGCACGGCCGTATTGACCCTTGCCATCGGCGTCATCGCGCCGCGCCACGATCTGCGCATCCTGATGCTGGCCGGCGCCGGCGTCATGGCGCTCACCGGCCTGGTGTTCCCGGCGTTCCAGCACATCGCCCTCGTCGCCGCGGTCGCCTTCTTCGGCACCATCAATCCCTCGACCGGCGACATCGGCATCATGATCCCGCTCGAACACGCCATGCTGGCGCGCGAGGTTGCGGACAAGGAGCGGACACGTGCGTTTGCGCGTTACAGCCTGATCGGCGCGCTGTCGATGGCGTCCGGCACGCTGGCGGCGGCGGTGCCGGACGTCCTGACCCGCAACGGCATCGGCGAGATCGAGGCGTTCCGGCTGATGTTCTATGCCTACTGCGCGCTCGGCCTGATCTGCGTCGCGCTTTACCGCCGATTGCCGCACACCACCCTGGCCGCGCAGGCGCCGCGCGCACCGCTCGGTCCGTCGCGCAGCTTTGTCTACAAACTGGCGGCGCTGTTCAGCCTCGACGCATTCGCCGGCGGCTTTACCGTGCAATCGCTGCTGGCGTTGTGGCTGTTCGAGCGTTTCGACCTGTCGATCACCGCAGCCAGCGTTTTCTTTTTCTGGGCCGGCCTGCTCGCCGCGTTCTCCTATCCGGTCGCGGCGTGGCTGGCGCGCCGTATCGGGCTGGTGAACACCATGGTGTTCACCCACATCCCGTCCAGCATCGTGCTGATCGTTGCCGCGTTCTCGACCAATCTCGAGGTGACGCTCGGGCTACTGCTGCTCCGGGCGGCGCTGTCGCAGATGGATGTGCCGACGCGAACATCCTACGTGATGGCGGTGGTGACGCCCGCCGAGCGGGCGACTGCTGCCAGCGTCACCGCGGTGCCGCGAACGCTCGCCGCCGCGATCAGCCCGACCTTTGCCGGCGCCTTGTTCGCGCTGCCGTTCTCAGGCCTGCCGCTGGTGATCTGCGGCACGCTCAAGATCGTCTATGACGTCGCGTTGCTTTATTCGTTCCGCCACATCAAGGCGCCGGAAGAGCACGCGGGCTAGCGCGTCTACTTCCATACCTCGTCGGCCAACTCGACCACCATCCGCAGCTTGGCCCATTGCTCTTCCTCGGCCAGCACGTTGCCTTCCTCGGTCGAGGCAAAGCCGCATTGCGGCGACAGGCAGAGCTGGTCGAGCGGCGCGAACCTGGCCGCCTCGTCGATGCGGCGCTTGACGTCGTCTTTCTTCTCGAGCTGGCCCGACTTGGTGGTGATGAGGCCGACCACGACGATCTTGTTGCCTTTCGGCAGGAAGCGCAGCGGCTCGAACCCGCCGGCGCGCGCGGTATCGTATTCGAGGAAGTAGCCGTCGTAATTGAGCTGGCCGAGCAATACTTCGGCAACCGGCTCGTAGCCGCCTTCGGAAATCCAGGTCGAGCGGAAATTGCCGCGGCAGATATGCGTGGTGATCGTCATGTCGGCCGGCTTGCCGGCCAGCGAGTCGTTGATCAGCTTCGCATAATCCTGCGCCAGCCGGTCGGCATTGAGGCCGCGGTCGCGCGCCTTTTTCAGCTCGGCCTGCGAGCAGAGATAGGCCCACGCCGTATCGTCGATCTGCAGGTAGCGGCAGCCGGCGTCATAGAAACCCTGGATCGCTTCGCGATACGCTCTCGCCAGATCGGCGAAGATGGAATCGCGATCGGTGTATTCCTTGGTCGCGATGGCGTTCGGCTCAAGGCGGAAATGCATCGTCGCCGGGCTCGGGATGCACATCTTCGGCGTGACGCTGGTGTGCGCTTTGAGAAACTTGAAGTGCTCGATCATCGGATGATGGGCCGAGCCGAGCCTGCCGACGATGCGCGGCGTGAGGTGACGGGTCTGCACGCCCTGAAACTGGATGCCGTGGTCGATCTCGTCGATCTCGACGCCGTCTAGCATACCGTAGAAGTCGAAGTGCCACCAGGAACGGCGGAATTCGCCGTCGGTCGCAACTTTAAGGCCGACCTCTTCCTGCTTCTTGATGATCTTTTCGATCTCGCGGTCTTCGACCTCTTTCAGTTGCGCCGCGGTGATCTGGCCCTTTTCGCGCTGGGTCCGCGCTTGCTTCAGCGGCGCGGTGCGCAGGATGCTGCCGACCACGTCGGCGCGATACGGCGGTTTTGTTCTCGGCATCGGATAATCCTCCCTTGATCATTTGGGTGGCAACCAAGCGGGCAGCGCGCGTTTCGTCAACTGGAAAACGAATGGGCAAAGTCCCAACCGTCGCCGTCATCATCCGCGAAGGCGGATGATCCAGTACTCCAAAACGCTGCGGGGGAAGGCCGTGCGGCCGGGACTACTGGATGCTCCGCCGGAGTCTGTCATCGGACCGCGCGGGTCCGGTGGCGGAGCATGACAATTATTCAACCTCAATGGTCACCTTACCGTCCACGACCGTCACCGGATAGGTTTTGATCGGGACCATGCAGGGCGGTAGCACCACTTCGCCGGTGCGGATGTTGAACTGGCCGTTGTGAAAATTGCACTCGACGACGTCATCCTCGATATAGCCTTCCGACAGCGAGCCCGGCCCATGGGTGCAGGCGTCGTCGGTAACGTAGAACTCGCCACCGACGTTGAACACTGCAAGGGCCAAATCCTCGATCTCCACCTTGAGCGCCGCGCCCGGCGCGACATCGTCGGTGCTGCACAATTCGAGCTGTTTTCCTGACATGATCCCTGACTTAGTGTCCTGATTTCCGGCGTTGCGGATACAGGCGCGTAGCAAATGCCAAACCCGGCCTTCTAGTAGGATAATGAAATATCCCCGGCAACCCGCTATATACGGGCCCGTACCGGAGTAGATGGAATGAACAGTGAATCGGCCCGGATGAGTTCGGCAGCGGAGGCAAAATTCCGCATCAACAGCCCGAACTCGCAGCCACGCGCCGTCAAGGTGATCGCGCTCGATGCGCGGAGCGAACGCGTCGTCAAGGGCCTCGCGCAAGCGCAGTGGCAGCGCGCAAGCTTCCTCACCGCCTCGTCGTTTTCCGGCGCGCCGCCGAAAGGCGAGCGCTTTTCCATGGGCGGCTGGCTTGCCGATCTCGCCGGCCGCACCAAGGACCTGGTCGACGAAGTGAACGCGGCCGACCTCGTGGTCATGGTGGCGACCGCGGGCGAGAGCGCCGCGGCAGCCGCCATCATCGGCGAAGCCTGCAACGTCAAGCACGTGATGACCACCGCATTGATCCTGGGCAGCGCCGGGACCAGCGACGAGACGATCTCGAAAATGCTGGCGCAACTGCGCCCGCACGTCATGATGCTGGTGATCTCCAGCGCCGACGAATACATCAAGGACATGCTGACAGCGCTACGCGCATAGCCGACCACTCGTCATTGCGAACGCAGCGAAGCAATCCAGCTTTCGAACAAGTGGCCCCTGGATTGCTTCGTCGCTGCGCTCCTCGCAACGACGGACTAACCGAGAAAGTTGCAATACAATGAAATTTACCGGTGAGCTGACGGTCAAGGCGCCGCGCGACAAGGTCTACAAGGCGGTGCGTGACGCCAAATTCTTCGCCTCCTGCGTCGACGGCGTGAATGACCTGAAGGAGACGGCGCCGGACACGTATTCGGCGGTGTTCGAGACCAAGGTCGCCTACATGAAATTCAGGTTCAACGTCACGGTGCAAGTAACCCGCGCCGAGGAGCCGAAAGAGATCGAGGCCAAGGTCGAAGGCACCCCGCTCGGCATCGTCGGCCGGCTCACCGCGACCTCGCTGACCACCCTGACCGAAATCGGCGACGAAACCAAAATCGCCTACGACGTCGAGACGGCGCTGACCGGCAAGCTCGGCAGCCTCGGCCAGCCGGTGTTGCGCTCCAAGGCGAAGGAAATGGAAAAGCAGTTCGCCGCGCGCCTTGCTGCGGCATTTGCTTAAGCCCCCGCTCAATCCCGCGAAGGCGGAAATCCAGGCCGGGTCCCCGCTTCCGCAGAGACCGGCGGCGCTCTATTTTCCCACAATGACATCCGAGCCCATTCAGATCGCGACCGACGTGCTGGTGATCGGTTCCGGCGCGGCCGGCATGTACGCGGCGATCGAAGCGTCGCGCGACGGCGCGCAAGTCCTGCTCGCCGACCGCAGCCTGATCGGCCGCGGCGGCGCGACCATCATGGCGCAGATGACGGTCGCCGCCGCGATCGGCGAAGAGACGCCGGACGACTGGCAGCACCATCTCGCCGATACGCTCGCCGCCGGGCGCGGGCTGTGCGACGAGACGCTGGCGCAACTGCTCTGCGAAGACGGACCGGACTGCATCCGCGAAATGGAGCGCTGGGGCGTCGGCTGGGCGCGCAAGGATGGCCACATCACCGCGACGACGGCGCCCGGCCACGACCGGCCGCGTTGCGTCTATGTCGATTTCATCAATACCGGACCGGCGGTGTCGAAGACGCTGCGCATGGTGATGGCGCGCAATCCGGCGATCCGCAAAGCCGGCGATCTCTGCATCGTCGATCTCGTCGTCAGCGGCGGCGAATGCGTCGGCGCCGTCGCGTATCATCTCTCCAGCGGCGCGCCGGTGGTGATCGCCGCCAAGGCAACGGTGCTGGCCACCGGCGGGCTGACGCGGCTTTATGCCCGCAACAGCGCTTCCGTGAACATGGGCGGCGACGGTTACGCGCTGGCGTTGCGCGCCGGGGCATCGTTGATCGACATGGAATTCGTGCAGTTCTTCCCGATCGGGCATCTGGCGCCGCGACTGGTCGGCATGGATCCGATCATGTGGGACCCGTTCCGCTACAAGCTCGGCGGCCGGCTACTCAACGGCCGCATGGAGGAATTCACCTCGCGCTATGGCTCCGACGAGGACGGCAAGTATGTGCTGACGCGCGATCTGGCGACCTATGCCATCACCAAGGAAGCCGAGGCCGGCCACGGTTCGCCGCATGGCGGCGCCTACCTGTCGTTCGAGCATTGCACGGCGGACCAATTGCGCGCCGCGTTCGGACCGGTGATCGACCGGCTCGCCGATAACGGCATCGACCTGACCAGGATGCCGGTCGAAGTGGCGCCGATCGCGCACTACCACATGGGCGGCGTCAAAGCCCGAGCCGACATGGCGACCGAAGTGCCGGGGCTTTACGCCGCCGGCGAAGTCGTCGGCGGCGCCAACGGCGCCAACCGGCTGTCCGGCAACGCCATCACCGAAGCACTGGTGTTCGGCCGCCGTGCCGGCCAAAGCGCCGCGGCACGCGCCAAAAAGTCTGCGCCCGAAATGCGCGCGGCGGACACCAGGGGGGCACTTGATCTGGTCGATCATGAAGGGCCGGGCGCGACGCAAGCCAACACCGCCGCCCTGATCGGACAGTTGCAGGCGACGATGAGCAAGGATGTCGGCGCATTCCGTACCGAAGGGACGCTGCGCTGCGCGCTGTCTAGTCTTGACGCAATGACCGCCGAACATGGCGACCGTCCGGCCGGCGACCGCGGCAATTTCGACATGCGCCGCCTCGACTGGTTCGACATGCGCAACATGCTCACGGTATCGCGCGCCGTTGCGCAATGCGCGCTCAACCGCACCGAAAGCCGCGGCGCGCATCAGCGCGAGGATCACCCGCAGATGCTGCCGCAGTGGCAGTTGCATCAGCGCGTGACGCTGCGCGACGGCGAACTTGCGATCGTCGCCGAACCCGTAGCGGCACGGGCGCTGGCGTCATGAGCGCACAGGCTCAAAAGGCCACTCTGAAAATCCGCCGCGGCACACCGGGCGACACGCCGCACTTCGACAGCTTCGAGGTACCATTCGAACACGGCCAGTCGGTGCTCGACGGCCTGCGCTGGCTGCGCGCCAACAAGGATGCCTCGATTGCGGTGCGCTACTCCTGCATCAACGCCAATGCCTGCAAGGAGTGCATGATCCAGGTCGACGGCGAGACCGTCTATGCCTGCACCGCGCGCCTTGAGCCGCGTGAAATGACGCTGACGCCGCTGCCGAACAAGAAGCTGATCCGCGATCTGGTGACCGAAATCGCGCCGCCGAGCGAACGGTTCAAATAACGCACACCACGTTCCGATCACTGCACTTCAATGTGCGCGTTCTCGATGATGGTGTGGAACTTCTTGTATTCGCCGGCGAGAAACACGTTGGCGGCTTCCGGGCTGCTCGGCGCGGCTTCGTAACCCTGCGCGTCGTAGATTTTTTGCAAGCCGGGCGAGGTCAGCGCCTTTGCGATCGCGGCGTTGATGAATTGCACGATCGGCGCGGGCGTGCCGGCCGGCGCCAGGATGACACCCCAGTTGGTCACGTCGGGCGCGCCGGGCAGCAATTCGGACACGGCCGGCACATCGGGCAACAGCCGATAGCGTTTCGCGCTGGTGACGGCGAGCGGAACGATGTCGCCATTGCGGATCATCGGCATCGCCGAAGCGTCGGTGATCACGTAATCGATGCGGCCGCCGAGCAGTTCGACCAGCGGCTGGCCGGCGCCGGTGAACGGAATATGCGCAACATCGATGCCGGCAAAGGTCTTGAGCACCTCGTTGAACAGATGCGGCCCGGCGCCGATGCCGGACGAGCCGAAATTCAGCTTGCCGGGCGCCGCCTTGGCCCGCGCAATCAGCGCGGCAAGGCTGGTGATGCCGGATTTCGCCGCGACCGCGACGATGAACGGCGAAGAGAAAACCTGCGAGACGGCGGTGAAACTTTGCACCGGATCGTAGTGCAGGTTCTTATAGAGGCTGCCCGAGATCACGTGCGACGGCGCGGCGATATACAACGTGTAACCGTCGGGATTGGCCGCGGCGACGAACCCCGCGCCGATGGTGGTGCCGGCGCCGGGCTTGCTCAGGATGATCACCGGATTAGGCCATTCGCTGCTGATCTGCTGCGCCAGCGGCCGGGCCATGCCGTCAGCCGAGCCGCCGGGCGGATAAGGGATCACCAGACTGACAATGCGCGCGGGATAACCGGCAGGTTGCGCCAGAGCCTGGACCATCGCGCCGGCCACAAGCGTCAATGCCGAAGCCGCGATAATACGCATGCGCCTTCGCATGCCTTCTCCTCCCGTACGCCGCGCCGGCCTTGCCGCAGAGACAACCGGCCGCGTTTGTTTTAAGTATTGAACGCATAAGGTGCGCGGCTCTGCGGTGTGTCAAGCGACCGCGCACAACCCGCGTCAACCACGGCTACCAACCGGGCGATTTGATGAGTCCCACACGCTCCAGCGACCGCAAGATCAAGTTCTCGGTGTTCCTGCAAGGCGACTGCAATTATCACGTCGCCGGCTGGCGGCATCCGGAGGCCTATGTCGACTCCGGCACACAGGTGAAACGCTGGGTCGAATATGCGCAGACCATCGAGCGGGCGAAGATGGACATGCTGTTCATCGCCGACACCATCGGCCTGCCCGGCACCGATCGCCTCGACCTGATCGGCTACAACACCCGCGGCGACAAGTTCGAGCCGTTCACGATGCTGTCCGCGCTGTCGATGGTGACGTCGCATATCGGCCTCGTCGCCACCGCGGCCACCACCTACAACGAACCGTACACGGTGGCGCGCGTGCTGGCCTCGCTCGATCACTTGAGCGGCGGCCGTGCCGGCTGGAACATGGTGACCGGCGGCAATCACGAGGACGCGCTCAATTTCAGCCACGCCGCGCACCCGCCGCACGCCGACCGCTACGCCCGCGCCGAGGAGTTCGGCGACGTCGTGCTCGGGCTGTGGGACAGCTGGGAAGACGATGCGTTTCCCCGCAACAAGGAAACCGGCGGCTATCTCGATCCCGGCAAGATGCACGTGCTCAATCACAAGGGAAAACGTTTCCAGGTGAAGGGTCCGCTCAGTGTGGCGCGGCCGGTGCAAGGGCATCCGGTGATCGTGCAGGCTGGCTCCTCGGTACCGGCGAAAGAATTGTCGGCGCGCTTTGCCGATGCGAGCTTCACCGCGCAGCCGTCGCTTGATTATGCCAAGACGTTCTACGCCGACCTGAAAGGCCGACTCGCCAAGTTCGGCCGCGCGCCGGACTCGCTGAAAGTGATGCCCGGCGTGGTGATGTATATCGGCCGCACCGAGGACGAGGCGCGCGAGAAGTTCGAGCGGCTGCAGGAACTGATCCCGCTGCCGGTGGCGATCGACCGGCTCGGCCGCATGCTCGGCGGCGTCGATCTGTCCCGGTTCCCGGTCGACGGCCCGATGCCCGATCTGGTCGGCAACGATGCGCGGATGAGCACGCCGATGAACTACGCGCGGATGGCGAAGCGCGACAATCTGACGTTGCGCCAGGTCGCGATGCGCTCCGCCGCCGGCAAGGATCACTGGACGCTGGTCGGCACGCCGGTGCAGATCGTCGATCAACTCGAAGAATGGTTCGTCAATGAAGGCGCCGACGGCTTCAACCTGCTGCCGCCTTACGTTCCGGGCACGCTCAACGACTTCGCCGATCTGATCGTACCTGAAATGCAGCGGCGCGGGCTTTACCGCACCGAATATGAAGGCAAGACACTGCGGGACAATCTCGGCGTCGCCCGGCCGGAGCCGGTGTGGCGGCAGTCGCGCGAGCAGCGCGCCGGCTAGGCCGAGACTTACGCGGCATAGAGAATGTGACGTCCTACGCCTCGCGGTTTTTGCCGCCGAGGTTGGCGATGATCTTCTCGATCAGCTCAAACAGCGAGGCGATCTGCGCATTCGTCAACCCATTCCGCGCACGCATGTTGACCGCGATCGCGCACCCGTCGAGCGGCCTCTCTAAAGCACGACCGGAACTGGTCAAATGAACGATAATGCGGCGCCGGTCGGCGCTATCGCGGTTACGGCGGATGTAACCAAGCTTTTCGAGCTGATCGATAACGGCGGTCGACGATGCCGTCTCAATTCCGATGCGCCGTGACAGTTCGACCTGAGCGAGCCCGTCCTCCTGCCATAGCTGGCGCAAATGCTGATACTGGCTGAAGGTGATGTCGTGCTGCGCCAATTTCTCCCGTAAGGCTTTGTTGAACACCGCGTTGCCGTCGCGCAGCTTCATGCCGAGTCCGATATCGGGAACTTTTCGGACTGCGGGTCCTTTCTGCTTTCCCAGCTTACGAATAACGGCAGGCACAGCCATTCCTCAAAGGAGCCAAGTCGTCGGCTTGATTAGATAATAAGGTATCTTATAATTAGCCCGTTACAGTCAATGGGAGCTAGCATGGCGGAAGTCCGCGTTTGCAAGAAAGGCGAAATCGCCGAAGGCCACACCCGGCTGGTGAAAAGCGGGCCGCTCGAAATCGGCGTGATCTTCCACAAGGGCGAATATTACGCCTATCGCAATGTCTGCCCGCATCAGGGCGGCCCGGCCTGCGAAGGGCTGAAAATCCCGCAGGTGGTGGAGAAGATCGGCGACAAGGGCATTCATCTCGGCCAGGATTTCGACGAGAGCGACATGCACATCATCTGCCCCTGGCACGGCTGGGAATTCCATCTGAAAGACGGCACCCATGTCATCGACAAGCGGCATCGCCTGAAGAAATTTCCGGTGATCGAACGCAGCGGCGAAATCTATGTCGCAGTCTGAGCGCATCGCAGCCTTTCCCGATCTGGCGAGCGACCTCGCCGCGGCCTGCGCCGAGGCGATCGAGAGCCAGCGGCTCGACGATATTCCGAACGACTCGCTCGGCCAGGCGTTCGGCGCCATCGTGCGGCTCTACGCCGCCAAGGCGCAGATGGGCGAAGCGCCGCGGCCCTACGGCCGCAACTCCGGCGTCACCGTGACCGACGTCGCCATCGGCTGCACCGCGCTGCTGGAAAGCGCGGGTCTCGAAGTGTTCGAACTCGGCGCCTGGCAGAGCATGTCGGGCATCGGCCGCCTGACGCCGCACGGCAGCGGCAACTCAAATCTGAAATAACGAGGGTCCTCTCATGCTGACCGATCCCAATTACCTGCAGGACATGGCGAACCGCGATTTCCGCGATCTCGCCAGCGAGGAATTCGACACCCGCACGCTGCTGCGCAACGCCGTCGATCAGGCGATCGCGCGCAAGTACGAAGACTTCCTGATCGTCGATACCAACTCGCACCACTACGAGACCGAAGCGTTCAAGGAGATCGCCGAATACATCGAGGATCCGGTGATGCGCTACGAGGCCAAGTTCCAGGGCCATTCGCGCGGCGGCTTCACCGCCGAGACCGGTTCCTATCAGGAGCTTGCCGGCCGCATCACCCGCTATCCGCAGCGCAAGAACGAGAAGGTGCCGGGCACCAAGCACCGCGACCTGACGCTGATGGAGCGCTGGATGGACGCCATGGGCGTCGACATGGCGGTGATGTTCCCGACCCCGATGCTGAACCTGTCGAACTGCCCGCGCATCCAGGTCGAGGTGGCGATGGCCAAGGCCTATAACCGCTGGCTCTGCGACAAGATCCTCGACGCCGATCCGCGCATCCGCTCGATGCTGTATCTGCCGTTCCACGATCCGGAAGCGACCTACGAGATCATCGAGGAATTCGCCGACCGCAAGGGCGTGTGCGGCTTCATGGTGACATCGACCCATTACAAGGCGAACTACGACAACGCCTACATGAAGTCGTACCACGCGTTGCAGGAGCGTGACCTGCCGCTCGGCTTCCATGCCGCGTTCACCTGGACCGACCAGAGCCTGCAGCTCACCAACCGCTTCATCGGCGTGCATGCGCTGGGCTTCACCTGGTGCAACATGCTGCACATGACCAACTGGGTCACCAACGGCATGCCGGAACGGTTTCCGAGACTGAAGACGGTGTGGATCGAAAGCGGGCTGGCCTGGATTCCGTTCCTGATGCAGCGGCTCGACAACGAGTTCATGATGCGCACCTCGGATTGCGGCCTGCTCAAGCGCAAGCCGAGCGAATACATGCGCGAGATGTTCTTCACCTCGCAGCCGATGGAGATGGTGGACAACCGCAAGGCGCTCGAACTGACCTTCGAGATGATCAAGGCGGACACCCAGCTCCTGTATTCCTCCGACTATCCGCATTGGGACATGGACCTGCCGTCGACGATCTACGACTTGCCGTTCATCAACGAAGAGGCCAAGCGCAACATCCTCGGCGGTAACGCGCAGCGGCTGTTCAAGCTCGATCCGGTGTATTCGCCGGTGAAGCTCGAGCGCCGGGCGCAGCGCGCCAATGGACAAGGCGCGCCGGCGACGGTGGCGGCAGAATAGCGCGCAGAAGGGCGCTCGCGGCACTGCCGCGTTTCTGAACGGCCGTTGCCGAAATTGCCCAAATCCGCCACGGCGCGGCGTTAATTCCGCCGCCGAGGGCTTCTAATTCTTCCCATGTTTTCAAACGCACGTTTGGAAAAAATGGGAGATAACGTCAATGCGTAACGCAATCGGCCGGACGCTCGCTGGTCTGGGCGTTTTGGCTTTCGGTACAATTGCTGGTCTGCCGGCCCATGCCGCCGACATGGGGGTGCCCGAGTACGGCTATCAGCAGCAACAGCCGCCGCCGGCTTACTATCCGCCACCGCATCAAGAGGCCGAGGTCTATCCGCCGCCGCCGCCCGTCGCGTACGGTTATCCACCGCCGGTTGCTTATTACCCTTATGCGCCCGCACCGGTCGTGGTCGGTCCGTACTATGGGCGCGGCTATTACTGGCATGGCTACGGCCCGCGTTTCGCTTACGGTTCCGGGCATTACGGCCACTACCGGCGCTGGTAGGAATTGCGGCAATACCCTTGAAAACCCCTTGAAAACTCTTGGGCGCGGATGACCGGAATACCGGGATTCCGCGCCCGATATGGTTAATGGCAAGCCTTTGAGATTGCCGCAATTTTGACCGATACGTCCCTCATGGTCGGCTTCGGGATGTAACGGGACGGGACGCGTCTAAAAAATCACTTCTCAGCTTTGGCGCAAACACGGGAGCGTTTCCCGTGCGGGGTGCAATCGTTGCGCCGGGAAGCGGTTTTGTCGGGGACGCGCACAGGGGTAATGGCAGCCGGTTGGCGTTCTGAAGCCGAGACTTACGACTACCAGGGCTTGCCACTGAATGCGCGGCCGCAGCGTTTGCTCGCGACCGCCGCGGTGATCTGCATCGCCTTCGCCTGCTCGTGGACGATGTGCGTCAACCTGATGGGCGATGCCGCCGATCAGACCGCCGATCAGACCGCCGACGTGGCGGCGACGCGCACCGACAAACTCGTGACGTTCGTCGATCGCTTTGCGATCGGCAGCCGCGGCGACAAGCTTGCGGTGAACGCGCCGGCTGCGGCCGTATCGTCAGCGCCGGTGGCGCCGAGCCAGACCACCGCGCAGCGCCTCGCCAAAGCCAAGGCCGCGCTCGCCAACTTCGCGATGCTGTTCGATCCGCATTTCGCCAACGGCGCCGCGTCCGGCAGCTTCGCCGATCGTACGCCGGTGCAGCCGGCCGGCTGGCAGGTTGCATCGGCGCAGCCACAGGCGCCGCAGAAACAGCAGTTCGCCATGCTGTCGCCGGCGACCGACGAGAAGCCGTCGGTGCCGTTGCCGCCGCCGCGCCCGGCGCAAAGCCGAACCGCCGCGATCACCCAGGGTACGCATAACATCGTCGCCAGGGCAGCCGCCGACACCCGCTCGATCTTCGAAAAACTGTTCGGCAAGCCGACAACGCCATTCACGCTGGCCTATGCCGACGCCGACACCGGCTCGATCGGCAACGCGTCATCCGCGGCGGCGCTCTACGATCATTCGACCGCGGTTTACGATATTTCCGCGCGCAAGGTTTATCTGCCGGACGGCACCACGCTGGAAGCGCATTCCGGTCTCGGCGATCTGCTCGACGATCCGAGTCACGCCGATGTGCACAATCGCGGCGTCACGCCGCCGACGCTGTACGATCTGCAGCCGCGCGAAGCGCTGTTCCATGGCGTGAAGGCGCTACGCCTGCTCCCGGTCGACGGCGAAAGCGCGACCCATGGCCGGAGCGGCCTGCTTGCGCACACTTACATGCTCGGCCCGAACGGCAACTCAAACGGTTGCGTGTCGTTCAAGGACTACGAGGCATTCCTCGAAGCCTACGAGCAACACAAGATCACCCGGCTCGCCGTCGTCACGCGCCTGCAGTAGCGGCCCCTAGGCATCGGATCTGTCGAGCCGCTCGGCTAGTTCCTTCAACTCGGGCGGCAGGTCCTGCTCAGGCTCATAAAGCGTCCGCAATCCGTGGCCGATCTTCCTGCGCATAATCGCCAGCAGGGCTTTAAGCGACGGCGGCCCGTATTCCGGTTCGTCGTATATCCGCTGATCAATCAACATTGGCGGCTCGCGAATTATCCGTCCTCCCCACTGTGTCCCAATGGAGGAGCCAGCCGATAAGTTCCTGCGAAACCGGCGTGGAGGAGCGCCGTAAAGCCGCGCGGAACTTTTCGTCAACTTGGGGATTTTGGGCCGATCCGGTCCAGCACCCGCGCGCAGATTTGCGTTGGCTCTCGCACGCCGGTCTGCGCGATCTCGATCACCGCCCTGGCGACGGCTTCGGTCATGGCGTCCGGCTGATCGGACAGCCGCAGCGTGCGCAGGCAATCTTCATAGGCTTTGACCAGCAGCGTGATGTCTTCGGGGGAAAACGCCGTCTGCTGCAACAGGCGGTAAATCGCCATCAGTTCACTCCCTTTGGAACGTCGTCGGCGGGAGCGTTAGGCCATCCCCCTTGCCGCCATTACGGCCGGCAACGTCAGGATACCTAAGTAGGAAACGATGAACGCGAACTGAATAAAAACACCGCAAAAACACGTCAAAAGACATGTTGCGGCGCAAGAGTACGATCGCAAAAGAACGATCACAAGAGAATGATCGCGAGATTTATTCGGACTTGCTGGAGCCCGCGCTCGCGCCGGCGTCGGAGAACCGTGCGTAGAACATGTTGATGCGGTCATGCCACATCGCGACGAAGGCCGCCGACGGCATGTTCTCGACCGACTTCCAGACTTTCTGCACGGCCGGCAGCGTGTTCCGCCAGATCGCGCGCTTGCACCAGCTTTCGCCTTTCTGGTGGCCTTCATCCGTCGCGCACATCGATTGCCACGCCATCCGATCCGGATGACTGACGTGCTCGGCGGCGCCCTGAATGCCCTGCTGATGGATCAGATAGAGATCGTAGGGCGTGACTTTCTTGTGGGTCTGGTTTTCGAAATAAGCCGCCTCAATGAGCATCTTGTAGGCAGCGGCGACGGCGTTGTCGCGCGCATCGAGAATGTCGCCGGAGCCGTATTTGTTGAACTCGTAATTGCTGAGCTGATAAAGCCCCATGTAAGTGCCGGTGCGCTGTTTCGGATCGAAATCGGATTCGATCTTGGCGATGGTCTTCATGAAGGTCGGGTCGAGCCCGAGCACTTGCGACACGCGCCTGATCTCTTCGACCGGCGTGCCTTCCGGAATATCCTTCAAGGCGCGGAGAACCGTATCCGGCAGTCTCTCCTCCGGCGGCGTTTCCGAATAGATGGTGTAGACGAGATAGCTCAGGTCAGGAACGCGCGGGTCCGGAGCCGTGTCCGGAGACGCTGCTGTGGTGGCGTTGGCATTGGCGACCGTCGGCTCCGAATGACGCAGCAACACGATCGACGGCAAGGATGCCAGCAGCGCGAAATCCTGCTCGAGCGTGGAGTGGTCGATGCGGCCGCCGCCGATCGAGCCGGTGGTTTCGACGGCAATGCTGGCGCCGGCCGATGGCGCGGACGCATTGGCGACAGGAGATTCGTCACGCGGAAAGAACCAAGGCGCGGCCGCTAACGCGGACGCAATGCAGACCAGCTGCACAAACCTCATCCCCTGACCCCCGAACCGGTCCCACGGTATCCCCACAAGCGGAAATAAAGAGGCGATTTGCCGCTTGTCGGTATCCATATCGCTGCGAGATCAAGGCGATAGTATGGTTTCACGGGTGTAAACATCGTTACCAACCGGTTCCGAAACGGACCCGAAATGCCGGTGGAACGCCGCTGAGGGAGGTCAACATGACGAAATTCGTCGGAAAACGCCGATTTTTGGCGTCAATTCTGCTGTTCGCAGGCATCGTCGCCGTTTCGCAGCCTGCGGCCGCGGCATGGCCGGAACGCCCGGTGAAGGTCATTGTCGGCTTCGCCCCGGGCGGTCCGACCGATTTGACCGCCCGGTTGCTGGCGCAAACCCTTTCGATGCAGACCGGCAAGAACTTCTTCGTCGAGAACACGCCCGGCGCCGGCGGCAATGTCGGCGCGATCAAGGCCAAGGATTCTGCGGCAGACGGCTACACGATCCTGGTGACCGGCGGCAATCTCACCAACGCTCCGTATCTCTACGCCAATGCCGGCTTCGACCCGATCAAGGATTTCGACGCGGTAACGGTCGCCGCTGCGACGCCGGTGGTGCTCGCGGTCAATCCGGCCGTACCGGCCAAGACGGTGAAGGAGCTGGTCGAGTGGATCCGCGCCAATCCCGGCAAGGAAAGTTTTGCTTCGCCCGGCACCGGCACGCCGCCGCAACTCACAGGTTCGCTGTTTGCGGAGGCGCTGCATCTCGATCTTGTCCATGTGCCGTTCAACGGCGGCGGCACGGCGGTTGAAGCCACCGTCGGCAATCACACGCCGATTTCGTTTGGCGCCGCCGCCCCCGCGGTGCCGCTGATCAAGGCTGGCCAGTTGCGCGGGCTCGCCGTCACCGGCAAGGAGCGTTCGCCGGCGCTGCCCGACGTGCCGACCATGACCGAGGCCGGCTTTCCGGAAGTCATCGGCGTAACCTGGACCGCGGTCGCGGTGCCGGCCGGCACGCCGAAGGAAATCATTGCACAGCTGCGCGACCTGATCGCGAAAGGACTGGCAACGCAGGACGTCAAGGACAAGCTCGCCGCGATGGCCTATGTGCCGATCGGCAACACGCCCGAAGAGTGCGCCGCATTCTTCAAGTCCGAAATGGCGACCTGGGGCAAGGTGATCAAGGACGCCGGGCTGAAGGCGGAGTGATCTTTCACGTCATCGCCGGGCTTGTCCCGGCGATCTCGATCAGGTTGGCAAGGAGGCGCCAGTCGAAACGAGATGCCCGGGTCAAGCCCGGGCATGACGATGACAAACGTTGAACCGCTATAGCCGCGGGCGAAAGCCGCTCGTCCGTCAGCGCATCTTCAGGAGGATGACCTGATCGCTGGTTGGATCGGTGACCGGCCGCAGCTTCTTGACCTGATCCGCCGACACGGCTTGCGCGCTGTTGCCCCAGGCGCCGCGCACGAAGCTCAGCACGTCGGCGATCTGCGCGTCGGTCAATTGCACGCGGAACTGCGGCATGCGGTAGGCATCCGGCACGCCCTTCACCACCAAAGGCTCCGCGCCGTTCAAGACCAGATTGATGAGCGACGATGCGTTGGCGTCTAGCACGGCTGGATTGCCGGCAAGCGGCGGCATGAACGGGGGTTGGCCTTTGCCGTCGGCGCCATGGCAGGCGGCGCATGCGCCGAAATAGGTATTTGAACCCGCCGTGCTCTGCGGCGATTTCGTCGCGGCGTCGTTGTAAGCGAACGCCGGCTGCTCGGTTGTCGCCGGCAGCGACTTGAGAAACACCGCCATGGCGTGGAGATCGTCGTCGGTCAGGTACGGTGTGCTGTTGTTGACGACATCGAGCATCGAGCCGAATGCAACACTTCTGTCGTTATGGCCGGTCTTGAGAAAAGCCTGAAGATCGTCGACCGACCATGAGCCGAGGCCGGTCAGCCGATCACCCCGTAGATTGGGCGCGGACCAGGCATCGAGCTCGGCACCCTGCAAATAGGCAGGGCTGCCGTCGTCGAGCGCCTTTTCCTGAATTGCAAAACCGCGTGGCGTGTGGCAAGCGCCGCAATGTTCGAGGCCCTCGACCAGATAAGCGCCGCGATTCCAGACCGCATCATGATCCGGGCGCGGCGTGAAGCCTGTGCCCGGCGCGAAAACCAGATTCCATAACGCCAGCGGCCAGCGCGGGCTCAGATACCAGGCGATCTCGTTCGGCTTGTTCGGCTGCTTCACCGCCGGCACTTCTTTCATGAAGAACGCATAGAGCTCCTTGAGGTCGTCGTCGGTGATCTTGGCGTAGGACGGGTACGGCATCGCCGGATAAAGGTGGTGCCCGTCCTTGGCGACGCCGGAACGCACGGCACGGTCAAAATCCTCAAGCGAGTAGTTGCCGATGCCGGTGTCCGGATCCGGGGTGATGTTGGTCGAATAGATCGCCCCCATCGGCGTGCCCATCTTCAATCCGCCGGCAAATGCCTTGCCGCCCTTGACCGAATGACAGGCGACGCAATCGCCGGCGCGGGCGAGATACTCGCCCTTACTGGCAGGCGCCGTGTTTGTTGCTGTTTGCGTCTGTTGTGCATGGGACGCCGTGCTGGCGCATGACAGCAGGAGAACGACGGCAAAAAATTTGAACTGGCTCATGTGTTCGACTGGATGACTGATATGGCGTGCCCGCGGCGCCGCCGATCAAAAAAATTGCGAAGCGGCCTGCGCCGCTCCGCAAGGTGAAAATCAGACCGGGTTGTACGACAGATCGTGATCGATGATCGGCAGGCTGCGGATGCGCTTGCCGGTTGCGGCAAAAATCGCGTTGACCACCGCGCCGGCAATTGGCGGCGTTGCGGGCTCGCCCGCGCCGCCCCAGACCTTTCCGCCGCTGGGAACCAGATGGACATCGATCTTCGGCGCTTCGGCGAACCGGACCATCCGGTAGGTGTCGAAATTGCCCTGGACCGCAGCGCCGTCCTTGATCGATATCTTGCCGAACAGTGCTGCCGACAACCCGAAGATCACGCTGCCTTCGGCCTGCTCGGCGATTGTCAGCGGATTGACCATGTAGCGCGTGTCGAGCGCCACCGTGACGCGATTCACTTTCAAATCGCCGTTTGGCTTGACGGTCACTTCGGCGACCTGCGCGCACAGGCTGTCGGTGTCCGTGCAAATCGCGATGCCGCGGCCGGAGCCGCGGGGCAACGGTTTGCCCCAATCGCCTTTTTCCGCCGCGGTATCGAGCACTTTCAGCCAGTCGGGCTTGCCTTCAAGAAGCTTGCGCCGAACCTGATAGGCGTCGAAACCGCTCGCCGCCGCGATCTCGTCGAGGAAGCTCTCGATCGCGAAGACATGCTGGTTCGCGCCTGGCGCCCGCCAGAACCAGACCGGCAGGTGGGTGTTGCGGAGCACGGTCTGGATGCGGGTATTGGGGATCTTGTAACCGTTATCGGCCAGTCCCGCGGTCGCCTGCGCTTCCGGCTTGTCGGGTGACGTCGGTCTGCCGACGCTGGCCCAGATCGAGGAGGTGACGACGCGCATCGACCACGCGGTCGGCATGCCATCCGCGCCCGCGGCGGCCTTGAATGCCACCACGGCGTGCGGACGGAATTTGTCCTGCCGGGTATCTTCCTCGCGCGTCCAGACCAGCTTCACCGGTCGCTGCACGACTTTGGCGATCGCGATCGCCTGCGCGATCTCGTCGCTGGCGTCGCGCCGCCCGAAGCCGCCGCCGACAAAGCCGTTATGGACGTAGACCTGCTCCGGTTCGAGACCGGCGGCTTTTGCCGCGGCCTCGGTCGCTTCGTCAGCGGCCTGAGTGCCGACCCACACGTCGAGCCGATCGGCCTGCAGATGCACGGTCGCGTTCATCGGCTCCATCGGCGAGTGCGAAAGGTAAGGCGTCTCATAAATCGCCTCGAATGTTTTCGCAGCGCCCGACATCGCCTGATCGACGTCACCGTCGTTGCGCACCGTCGCCATCTTGGCGTTGAGCACGGCGTCACGGAATTGGGCCGAGAGCTTATCGCTGTCGAGCGTGCCGGGCTCGCCGGTGTCCCATTCCGGCTGCAACCTTGCGAGCGCCTGTTTGGCACGCCAGTAGCTGCCTTCGGCAACCACGGCGACGGCGTTATCGAGCTTCACCATCTTGATGACGCCGGGCGCGCCGGCGAGCACCGAGTCATCGACGCTCTTGAGCTTGCCGCCGGGAACCGGACAGGCCTGGATCGCCGCGAACACCATGCCCGGCAACTGCGCGTCGATGCCGAATTTGGCCGATCCGTCGATCTTGTGCACCACGTCGATGCGCGGCATCGGCGTGCCGATAAAGGTGAACTGATCGGGCGTTTTGATTTTGGGTTCCTGCGCCAGCTTTATCTTCGCCGCGTCCGCAGCCAGTTCGCCATAGCGCAGCGTCTGCCCGGACGGTTTATGGCTGACGACGCTTTTCTCGGCCGAGCATTCCGCTGCCGGCACGTTCCATCGCGCGGCCGCCGCGGCGATCAGGCGCTCACGCCCGCTGGCGCCGACCTGCTGCACCAGCTTTTGCGAGGCGCGGACCGAGCGGCTGCCGTTCGAGAACATGCCGCCGTAGACTTTGTTCTCACGAAGATTCCGGTTCGGCGAGGCATATTCGATCCGCACCTTGGACCAATCGGCCTGCAGCTCTTCATTGAGCATCATCGGGACGGCGGTCATGCTGCCCTGGCCCATCTCGGACCGCTGATAGCGGATCAAAACGGAATCGTCGGGATCGATCGCGACCCACGCGTCGATTTCGTTCGCAGCGTAGGCGTTGTCTTCGTTCCACGGCTCGGCGACGACGGTTGCAGCTTCGGCAATGTCTGGTCTGGCGCCGATGCCAATCATGAGGCCGCCGGCGGCGCTCGTTGAAGTCAGGAGGAAAAGGCGGCGGGTGAGGTTCGTGTCGAGGTTCGTGTTCATGGCGCCCACCTCACGCTTTCAACATGTCGGCGGCGCGGTGAATCGCGCGGCGAAGCCGCTCGTAAGTCCCGCAGCGGCAAATATTGGTGATGTTGGCGTCGATATCGGCATCGGTCGGATTGGGAAATTTCTTGAGGAAGTCGACCGTCGCCATGATCTGGCCGGACTGGCAGTAGCCGCATTGCGGCACATCCTCGGCCAGCCAGGCCTGCTGCACCGGATGTTTGCCGTCCGGCGACAGGCCCTCGATTGTGGTGATGCTGACGTGGGACAGCGTACCGATCGGCACCGAGCAGGAACGAACCGCCCTGCCATCAATATGGACAGTGCAGGCGCCGCATTGCGCGATGCCGCAGCCGAATTTCGTGCCGGTCAACCCGACGGCGTCGCGCAGCGCCCAGAGCAGAGGCGTGTCGGGTTCCAGATTGATCGTGTGCGGTGTTCCGTTGACCGTGAGCGTAATCATGAGGCTCTCTTCGGTTATTGGCCGGACCTTACGGGTCGGGGCGGCTTCAGGCTGGCCGGGGGCCCATTTCCTTGATTCAATTGGCAAAGCCAATCATGGTTCCGTCAATTCAGCAACCGTCCATCACGTGCCCGTTCGGGGGCGTTGGCCAATGCCCTCCAAAAGATGGTGAGGCCTCGTTCCGAGACTGCTGTTGCGGTCAGCAACGCGACCGCAATTTTCGTCGCACCAACATCGATGGTTCTCGCGATGCGCGATCAGAATGCTTTAGGCAGTCCAGCCTGACGAAGAATTGCGTTTGCGGTGTGGCGGCTCGGAATACCGACCGGCACGGCAAAGTTTCTTCCGGTTATTGGACTGTGCCAGATTTCATGACTGCCCCTGCCCTGCCGGACAAGAACGCAACCGGCAGCTCTCAATAAGTCGCGCAACGGCCGGTCGAACTGCGGCGCCATTTAAGCTGCAGCCGGTTCAGCTTCCCGTAGCGCAGTTATTTGCAGAAACAATTCCTGCGGGTCGATACCCGGATGGTTGTCGGGCAGCAGGTCGAGGGCCATGGCCGAAATTTTTGCCAGCAACGCGTCGAGTGTCGGCGCATCGGCCGCTGCGGGAATATCGTCGCAATGCCCGCTCCAGACTGATGCTTCATCGTCCCAAGCGGCAGAAATCGTAAAGATCACAGGTTTCGACATGTTTGCCCGCCGTTAGAACCAGATTCGAAAATACGCCAGCAACGATGGATTTCAAGTTTGAGCCCGTTGCGGGTTGCCTTTTTACGGAAATGGGCTCTTGACTTATATTCCTACATATATTAGGAATATAAGGCCGATGTACCCTCACTTGACATAAGGGATAAATCCTCCCAAAAGTCCGCCCCGACAGGCCGACGCAAAAGAGCCCCCGGTTGGGCCGTAATCGTGAACCTACTCGGCGTCGTTATGCTGGGGAGCTATTTCAAAGGGAACGTCGTCACCGCCGGGCTGGCCAGTTCGGTTTTTGAGAAACCTATCAATATCGCCAGAGGCGCAGAGTTTGGTCGTCCGCTTTTGACCAAAGACATCGAAATATTCGATCAGGGCGACGAGGTAATACCGCTGACCGTTCGGCAAGACCTCGTAAGGAATCTCGTCGTTTTGGAACATGAATTGGCCGGGAGCCAAACTGACGGTACGCGGATCGTCCCACTTGGGGGATTGCACTACGAAATCTCTGGGCATCGGCCACGGCAATTTTGCGACATATGCAGCATTCCTAATTCGATGTGCAGGGGTCTGACCGTAATTCCTGACTTCATATTGGATCATTACTTTGAACGGCGTGCCTTTTGCATCGGCCGTGACATTCACGGAATGGTAAGTGCCGAAAACATAGGCGCGCAATTGCCTTTCAGCAGTTTCTTCGGAACCCCTAACCAGACGCTGAGTGGCCCACCACAAAGTAAACGTGAACAAAACCAAAAGCGTGTCGGTGATCTTCAGCTTATGTCTGAAGATCGTCCAATATTCGGTAGCCTCATCGCTTCCATTGGGACCGTCGCGGCGGCTAGCGGGATTTATCGTATCTCCAGAGCCGCCGGTGTTTTGATTGGCTTCTACGGCTTTGCTGGTCTGCTGTTCGGCTTTGATATTTGGAGCCTGATTGAATGGAGACTGCGAGGACAATGAAACAACCGCCAAGGCAATCGCCAGTGCGATGCATAACGCAATCACAAATTCATTCGCGGGCCGTCTCAAATACCGCTGAAACGCTCTCAACATCCGCTTATGGCCGTTCCGAAAATATCGTCGTTGAACCGGTTGTTATATCGGAACTGAAACTCCGCGACATACAGCGGCAGGTATTTCTTGCTGACTTTGTGGAAGCTGCCGACGATACCGCGCTTGATGATCGACCAGAAGCCTTCAATCGTGTTTGTGTGAACCGCGCCGATAACGTAATGGTGCGCTGCGTGGAAAGCGCGGCCATGCGGGTAGTCGGTCAGGCCGCCATAGACGCGGCTTTCATCGGTCGCAAGCAGGCTGACTTTGTTGGAAACGGTCTCGCGTACGAAGCCTTCGGCGGCCTCTTTGGTTACGGAGTTGAGGACGCGAGCAACAACATTACCCTTGCGGCGGACAGCGCCGATTACGGCGACCTTGGTGGACGGCGCATGTTTGCCGCCATGGCCACGTTGCCAAGAGTGTTTGTTCTTATCTTTGCCGCCGATGTAGGTTTCATCGACTTCAACGATGCCGCCAAGCTTGTCCATATTCTGCTCGACAAGAGCGGTGCGGATTTTGTGGCCCATGAGCCAAGCGGTTTTGACCGAACCGAAACCCATGTAGCGCCCGATCTGGCGGCTGCTCATGCCCTTTTTACTGGTCAGCATGAGATGAGTGACCTTGAACCAGTCCCGCAGCGGCTTGTTGGTGTTCTCGAAGATGGTGCCAGCAATCACAGAGAAGCGGTAGCCGGTAGAACCACCCGGAGCGCATTGGGTGCACTGCCAATGCCATTTGCGGGACGGCAGGTCATAGACAGCCGGGTTACCGCAACGCGGGCAGACAACGCCTTTGGGCCATCGGCGGGCCTTCAGATAGGCCTTGCAAGCGTCCTCATCGTCGACCGGAAACATGCGGTCAAACTGTGCGGAAGTCAGTTGGTGGACGGCCTTGGGCATCGGTCTATTCCCTCTCTGTGGAAGGATATTGCCCTGGCCTGGAGGTTATGTCAAGTACGGGAACATCGCCAATATAAGTTGTTCGCTCGTCGTGAGGGACGTCAACCGGTGACTCCGAGTGATGGAGCGGGCGCGGGTTCTGCGGGTTGGGTTCGTCAGCCCTTCTCGCAGGCGGCTTGGGCATCATGCCCGTCCGGCAAGTGTTCGGACTGCGAGGTGCTCGCTGCACTGGCGTCGGGGAGGCGCGTTGGCCTTTGATCCGGCGTTTCCAGGAAGCGCTGGCCCGGGCCGGGTTGGGAGGCAACTCCCATCAATCCGCAGTGGAGCGCCGAAAGGCGAGCGGCCCTGTCAAAAGGGCCGCGGCTGTGCCTGGTAACGGGTGCAGCTCCCGACTACGCGCCGCTCGGCGCTCCGCTTCCCTTGTTTTCAGGGGAAGCAAATTGAAATGCCTCACGTGCGTTCGAGGCGAAATCATCGCGATGCGTGACAACTGCACAGCGCGAGCGCGCTGCGAGAACGAGAACGCTTGCGTCATTGCGGAGAACTCATCCGCCCCCGCGATAGCGGGGGAGGGGGACCATGCGAAGCATAGTGGAGGGGGCGCGGGCGGTGAAGAAGATCCTGCGGCATCCGAAAATGCGTCGAGGCAAGCGCCCCTCCCACCGCACTTCGTGCGGTCCCCCTCCCCCGCTATCGGGGAATTATCACCTTGACTCAGCAACTCCCCAAACCTATATTTGGGTTCAAGGAGATAGGAGCCAGTCATGGCAAACCAGTTGCAGAACAAGGTGTTTCACGACGAAACCAAGGCTCGTAAGTGGCTGGAAGGCCACCTGTGGCCGGATGGTCCGATTTGCAGCCATTGCGGAACGGTCGATAACGCCACCGCTATTGATGGCCGTCCGGGCCTCTATCAGTGCAACGAAAGCGAATGCCGAAAGCAGTTCACGGTTATGACCGGGACGCTGTTCGAGCGCTCGCATATCCCGCTCAACAAGTGGCTGATGTGCGCCTTCCTGATGTGCGCCAGCAAGAAGGGCATGAGCGCGAACCAAATCTCTCGCATGCTCGGCATCAGCTACAAATCGACGTGGTTCATGTGCCATCGCATTCGTGAAGCGATGCGTGAAGGCAAGTTCCCCGGCCCGCTCGGCGGCGAAGGCAAGATCGTCGAAGCCGACGAAACCTATATCGGCGGCAAAGAGCGCAACAAGCACGTCGGTAAACGTCGCGGCACGGGTGGCGGCATAGGCAAGGAAGCCGCTTTTGCGCTGGTAGAGCGCGGCGGAAAGGTCCGCTCGTTTCATGTGCCGGAAGTGAACGGCAAGACCTTGCGTCCGATCCTTGTTGCTCAGCTAGACCGTAAATCGTCACTGATGACCGACGAAGGCGGCCAGTACTATCACGTCGGTAAAGAGTTCGCCCGCCACGAAAAGGTAAATCATACCGCCGACGAATACGTGCGTGGTGACGCTCACACCAATACCGTTGAAGGATATTTCTCAATCCTGAAGCGCGGCATTGTCGGCACGTATCATCACGTCAGCCAGCAACACTTGAAGCGCTATCTGGCCGAATTTGATTTCCGCTACAATGAGCGTTCTGCGCTTGGTGTTGATGACAAAGAGCGCGCGCAACGCTTGCTGAAAGGCATCGTTGGCAAGAGGCTGACTTATCGACGGCCTGACAAGGCCGCGAACGCGTAAGCAGAAGGCAAAGCATTTTCTGCTGTGGCGCAAGAAAACAAAGATTGAAAATCTGATATAATCCGGAACGATTCGGCCCTTGGGCTGGAACCCCAAGGGCCGCTTTTAACTCGCGTGTGGTTGAGCGCCGTCGCGAGCTGTAGAATCGTTTGTGCGCATTTCATCGCACACTTGGGATTCTTCGGTCAAGACAGGCGCTCTCTGCACCTTCATTTTGGAGGATGAGCGCCGTGTCCGGAATTCTCGACAACCAAACAATCACAGTGCAGATCATGATTTGGTTCAACAAAACTTCAATATCAGACACCAAAACCATACCGACTGAGGCTCACCAAAATGGGCCAACAGACGCCAATATCCAAGGGCAAACAGAGCGAGCAACGCGCAAAGTAGCCATCTGGCGCTCATATCTGCCCCGATTTTTCAAAAAGAAAGTGGCTCGCGGTGACGAACCGCCGCCGCTTGGCGCGACTTGGCGTGATCGCGGTGTATCCGCTGGAAAGGGAATGGTTGGTTTAGTCCCTTACGGCGGTTCTATCCTCGCTGAGATTGTCGGTAATTTAATTCCGGATCAGAGAGAACAGCGCATCGAGAAATACTTGAGCTATCTGAATGATCGAATTGGCAATGTGGACAATCATGAGATACGCGCTAAGTTGAAAACTCCCGAAAGCATCGAGTTGTTTGAAGAGGGCGCAATACAATCGGCACGCGCTCTTTCAGATGAACGGCGCGAGCGTATTGCGAGGCTCGTTGCATCCGGTATGACCGGAGATGAAAAGGACAAAATCGAAGCGAAGCGACTTTTGACATTGTTAGGAGAGTTGGATGATGACCAAATAATAATTTTGACTGCTCATCACGATAAATTTGGTCGAGACCCAGAGTTTAGAAAAAAACACGAGAATGTTATCAAGCCGACACTACCGCATATGAATTCAAGCCGCGACGAGCGAGAAAAGTATACCGTATCCAAGATCGCAAAGGATCACTTGATACGTCTCGACCTTCTAAGCCCGCAATTTGATACTCCCAAAGATGGACAGGTGCCGGAATTCGATAATGACACAGGTATGTTGAAGGCCAGATATATTTCGTTAAGTCCGCTTGGCAGACTTTTTCTCAACCGTCTTGGTATCACTCAGCCCGGGACCGATTTCGGCGAGATGGCTTAGCGCTATGCGATTTAGCCTTAGAGCGTTTTTGCTTTGGCTTACGATGTTGCGGACCAGCCTTGGCAATCTCTTGAATGAAGCGCCCGAAGCGCTCCCATGCATCGGAATGAAATTCTAGTTCTTTCTTACGGGGCTTTGCCATGGCTGATGAGCGTTTTTTCGGCTTATCCAATCTTCGTCACGATCCGGCATTAGCGAATGCGTTAGGTAACATGGTTGTTGCTTGGGCCGACGCTGAAGGCAAATTAATTCTAGCCTTATCTTGTATTCTAAACGTCACAGACCTCGACATGATACAGACCGCCTATTATCGGATTCCAACCTTTGAAGCACGAACCAAGTTTATTCGCGCACTTGCCTTAGAATGGGATTCAACAGAATTCGACAAAGATGCGATAGCAAACGCTATCGACAAATTGGCAAAACTTTCAACTACGCGGAATGGTTGGATTCATGGCGTGTGGGGCATCTCAAAGCCAAAGAATGAAAGCTTCATTTGGGATTTTCGTGCGCCACGCGACACGCCAGATCGGCGGCGTCCCGTCAAAGCTGCTGATGTATCCAACCATTGCGAAGCTGTTACTCGGCGCGCGACCGAGCTACAGGACTTAGTCTTGCCATGGCTAGAAAGATATTTTGCACGGCGTCACGGTCGGGACTATCCCCCACCATCGCCTCCGGGAAGCTCTCCAATAGAACCGACAAGCCCGCCTGAATCATCTCAGGAGTGACCTCGGGCGCGCCAGCGCGAGGCGAAATAGCCTTACCGCGCGCCCCGGTTGTGCCCTTCCGTTTCTGCTGAGTCAAGGTGATAATTCCCCGCTATCGCGGGGCGGGATGAAGAGCATTGCGCTTCAGCGAATTGACAAGGCCCGTACCGGAAGCGAAGAACGGTCGGCATCACGCCTCACCGGGACATCGAATGAGCAGCGAACGAAAACCGATTGCGTTTGGCGATTTTCGCGGGTGGCTGAAGGCGCTCGAAGGCGCCGGCGAACTGCAGACGGTCGGCGCCGAGGTCGACTGGAATATCGAGCTCGGCACCGTGTCGCGGCTGGCGCAGGGGCCCGGCACCGGCCCTGCCCTGCTGTTCAACAAGATCCGCGATTACGGCGAGAACGCGCGCTGCCGCCAGGTCTTCACCGGCGGCCTGTCGAGCTATCGCCGCGTCGCCATGATGATGGGCATGGCCCCCGACACCCATCCGCGCGAACTGGTGAAGCTCGGCCGCACCATCCTCACCGGCGCAATCCCGCCGAAGATCGTCGCCACCGGCCCGGTGAAGGAGAACATCGTCAAGGGCGACGACATCGACCTCAACGATTTTCCGACGCCGCAGTGGAATCGCGCCGACGGCGGCCGCTACATCCTCACCTATGGCGGCGTCGTCACCAAGGATTTCGACACCGGCGTGATGAATGTCGGCGTCTATCGCGGCATGGTGTCGGGCAAGAACATGATCCCGATCCTGATGTGGCGGGCGCAGCACATCGGGCAGCACGCCACGACATGGCAACAGGCCGGCAAGACCGAAATGCCGGTCGCGGTGGCGATCGGCTGGGAGCCGTCGCTGGATTTCGTCGGCGGCGCGCCGGTGCCGAAAGGGATGTGCGAATACGACGTCGCCGGCGCGATCCGCGGCGCCCCGGTCGAACTGGTGAAATGCGAAACCGTCGATCTTCACGTCCCGGCCAGCGCCGAGATCGTGATCGAGGGCTTTCTCAGCTTCGATCCCGCGACCTTCCTGCCGGAAGGGCCGTATGCCGAATTCACCGGCTATGTCGCCGGCGACCAGTCGCCGAAGCCGGCGATCCGCGTCACCTGCATTACCCATCGCAAGAACCCGATCCTGCGCGGCACCATCGAAGGCACCATGCCGGGCAGCTATTCGGAGAACAGCGTGACTTCGTCGATCATGCGCGCGGCGACGGCGTGGAACGTGCTCGACCGCGCCGGCGTGCCGGGCGTCACCGACGTATGGTGCCCGCCGGTGCAGGCCGGGGTGAACACCGTGGTGCAGGTCAAGCAGAGCTATCGCGGCGTGGCCAAGCAGGTGGCGAACGCGCTGTGGGGTTCGTCGGCGGCGCACGTGCGCTACAAGCACGTCACCGTGGTCGACGACGACATCGACATCCACGATTACGCCGCGGTGGACTGGGCGATCGCCTTCCGCGTCAACGCCGGCGAGGACGACGTCGTCATCATGCCGTCGACGTTCGGCGCCGGGCTCGATCCTTCGGTGCGCAAGCGCGACCGCAACGTCGCGCAGTTCGGCACCGGCAAATGGAACCGCGTGCTGATCGACGCCACCATCAATCTCGATTACGACCCCGATCCCGATCTCGGCGGCGCGCGCTTCCCGCCGACGGTGAGGCCGGCGCAGAAAGACATCGACGCGGTGATGGCGCGGTGGAGCGAGCTGGGATTGAAGAAAAAATAATGCCGCTCATTCCCGCGCAAGCGGGAAATCCAGCGCGGATGTAATCTGGGTCCCCGCTTTCGCGGGGACGAGCGGGTAGTGGAAGGGTTACGGAATCGGCAGTTGCGGCTTGCCTTCGGGCACCTGCATGTCGAACACCGCAAGCAGCGCGGCGGTGGCGGCGTAGTTGCCCATCAGCAGCACCAGATCGACCAGCTTGCCCGGCGGGAACAGTTTCTTGACGCGCGCAAAGGCTTCCGACGTCACCTTGTGGTCGCCGAAGGCCTGGCGGCCGAGCTCGATGATCGCGGCGTAGGTTTCGTCGACGCCTTGCGTGCTCTTGCGATGCTTGATGACGTCGATGACGCTTTGCGGCACGCCTTCTTTCAAGGCTTCCGGCTCGTGCGCCGCCCATTCGAACTGGCTGTCCATCTCGCGGGCCACGGTCATGATCGCGACCTCGCGGGTTTTCGGATCGAACACGTCGTAGCGCAGATAATTGCCGAACTCGGCGCGGGCATTCGCGGTTTTCGGGCTGTACAGCGTGATGCCGCCCGGCCCGCGCAAGCCGACGATCGACTTTCCGGGTGTCGCGGCGCGGTCGAAGGCGATCTTGCCGGCGTCGTCGAGGTCCTCGCGCTTCGGCAGCGGCAGGCGGAAACCGGATTGCGGATCGATATCAGGCGGCATGGGCATGTGAGGAAGTCCTTGGGTGTCTTTTTATGGCGAGAAGTCATTAGCACGTCATTCCGGGACGTGCGAAGCACGGGCCCGGAATCCATAGTCACGGATGGAGAGGTTCGCGGTATCATCGCTCGGACTGGGATTATGGATTCCGGGTTCGTGCAAAAGCGCGCCCCGGACTGACGGAAAAGGAAGGCAGGATGTTCTTCGAGGGTTTTACCCGCACCGAGATCAAGGCCAACGGGGTGCGGATCGTCACCGTGCACGGCGGCAAGGGGCCGCCGCTGCTGCTCTTGCACGGCAATCCGTTCAGCCATCTGTCGTGGCAGAAATTCGCGCCGCGGCTGGCGCAAGAATTCACCGTGGTCGCCACCGACCTGCGCGGCTACGGCGATTCCGAAAAGCCGCCCGGCGGCAAGAACCACGAGAACTATTCGTTCCGCACCATGGCGCAGGATCAGGTCGAGGTGATGGCGGCGCTCGGCCACAAGCGCTTCTTTGTCGCCGGGCACGACCGCGGCGCGCGGGTGGTGCACCGCATGTGCCTCGATCATCCCGACACCGTGGCGCGCGCGGCGATCCTCGACATCATTCCGCAGCACCACCTGCTCAACAACGTGACGCGGCAGTGGGGCACGTTTTCGTGGCACTGGTTCTTCATGATCCAGCCGGCGCCGTTCCCCGAACACCTGATGAGCGCGGACCCGGATTTCTTCATCAACAAGAAACTTGCCAAGACCGAACAGGGCCTGAGCTTTTTCGATCCGAAGGCGCTCGAGGAATACCGGCGCTATTTCCGCAATCCGGACACCGTGCATGCGATGTGCGAGGACTACCGCGCCACCCACGGCGTCGATCTCGACATGGACACCGCCGATTTCGAAGCCGGCAGAAAGATCACCTGCCCGTCGCTGATCCTGTGGGGCGCGACCGGCAGCGTCGGGCGTAACTCGCGGCCGGCGCCGGCGGAAATCTGGCAGCGCTACGCCGGCGATATCCGCGGCGCCAAGGCGCTGCCGTGCGGCCATTATCTCTCGGAGGAAGCGCCGGAAGAAACCTGCCAGGAACTGCGGGAGTTTTTTATCGCTGGAGAATTACGCTAACTCTCGTCATGCCCGACCACCCGGGCCGCGCTTGCGCGCGCCCGAGTGCAGGCCCGTGCCGGGCATCCACGACTTCTTTGCAGGCTAAGCGCAAGACGCGGATGGCCGGGACAAGCCCGGCCATGACGGCCTCAGGGCGTCAGCAACAGCTTGCCGAGCACCTCGCCGCCCTCGAGCATCTCGTGCGCGCGGGCGGCTTGCGCCAGCGGCAACTTCGCATAAATGCGCGGACGCAGCTTGCCGGCGGCCAGCATGTCGATCAGCGCCCGCATGCCGGCGCGGCGCTCCTCGACGCGATGGTCCCAGCTATGAATGGTGAATTGCTTCACGGCGAGCGAATGTCTGCGCCACAGCGGCGATGTGAGGTATTCGGCCTCGACCTTGCCGCCGAGCGCGCCGTAAATCAGCAGCGTGCCGCAAGCAGCGAGCAGGGCCATATTGGCGACAATGCCGGGGCCGGCGACCGGATCGACGATCGCATCGACGCCGCGGCCGCCGGTGATGTCACGGACGCGCTCGCCGACGTTTTCCGTCTTGCGGTCGATGACATGATCGGCGCCAAGGTCGCGGGCAAAGCGCGCTTTCTCCGCGCTCGATACAACACCGATCACGGCGAGGCTGGCCGCTTTGGCAAGGTCGATCAGTGCATTGCCCATGCCGCCGGCCGCAGCATAGATCAGCACCGTCTCGCCTTTCTTCAGGCGCAGTGCATCATTGAAGATGTGCCAGGCAACCTGATAGTTGGCGAGCGATGCCGCGGCGTCGAAGGCGACGCTGTCGGGAAGCATGAAAGTCGCCTCCACCGGCGCCGCGATATATTGCGCGTAGTGCCCGCCGCGATGTGGCCGCTCGCGCGCCGTCGTATAGACGCGCTGGCCAGGCTTGCGATCTGTCACGCCCGGCCCGACCTTCTCGATCACGCCGGCAATTTCCGTTCCCGGCACCGCTGGAAGTGGCGGCATATAACTATATGTGCCGGCGCGGATCAGACAGTCCGGCATGCCGACACCGATGGCGTGCGCCTTGACCAGAACCTCGCCGGGCTCCGGCTCCGGAACCGGAACATCAAGCAATTGCATGACGCCGGGCGGGCCCGGCTGCTGAAGCTGGATCAGTTTCATGTCAGGTTTCCGCTGGAGATATCCTGCTCAGCTCGCCACCGGCGCCGGCTCGTTGAGGAAGTTTTTCATCACGTACCACAGCGTCTGCCGGTTCTTGCTGAAGCCTTCGCTGTGCGCGGTGTTCGGCAGGATGGCATATTGACGGTCGCCGTTCGGCAGCTGGCGGAAGAAATCGAGCAAATCCGCATCGGTCGAGTTGCCGTCCCATTCGCCGCGCGTCATCAGCACCGGCGATGTCACCTTGGCCGGATCGACGATCGGCAGGTTCACCGCCATGTCGATGTAGGTGCCGGCCGGAATGCTGTCGCCGAATTTCATCTCGGTCGCGACCAGCGCCTCCACCATCGCCTGGTCGTAGATGCTCGGGTGACCGTCGCGCGAGAAGATCGAGCGGATCATGTTGTCGTCGCGCTTGCGCCGCGGCGCGGCGCGCAACTGGGCGATCTGATCGCGACGGCGCTGGATTTCGGCCGCGCCATCGCCCTTGTAGGTCGAGGCGGCAAGCATCAGCCGGTCGACCCGCGCCGGCTCGGCTTGCGCATAAGCCGCCGCCCGGATCGAGCCCGAAGATTCGCCGAACATGTGCACCTTGTCGCGACCGCTCTCCTTCAGCACCACCGGGATCGCGGCTTTCAGATCGTCGACGCCGCTCATGATGTCCGAGTTGTTGCCGGAACTGCCGGAGTAGCCGTAGCCGTCGTGATCCATGGTCCAGACGTCAAATCCGGCACGCGCAAACACGTCCATGAACGAGTACTCGTTGCCCGGCACCTGAAGGTCGTAGCTGGACCGCGCCGACAGCGACGAGCCATGGACCAGAAACAGCACCGGAAGCGGCGCTATGCCGGCTGCCGGCGCGCCGGACCGCTTGCGCCAGAGATTGAGCTTCACGTCGCCCTTGTGGGCCCAGTATTCCTGGCTCCAGATTTCCGCCGGTGCGGCTTGCGCGGTCGCCGCCTGGGCCGCGCTTTGGGCCAAGGCGGGCGCGAGACCTGCGCCGAATCCAAGGCCTGCACCAAGACCTGCACCAAGGCCTGCGCTTTTGATGATGCTGCGGCGTGCAACCAGGCGACCGGCCATGACGTTCTCCCTTGAAGCTTTTGTAGGCGCGGAGGATAGCAGCCCGGCCGGGTGTGGCCAATCAGCGCGCCCGTCGCCACACTCGCGCCGGGACCCGACATCTGCTAGTTGGAGCGAAGTTGCACCCCACGTTGCGTTACGAGACGATTTGTCGATGCGCAAACAGCCGGCCTGGAATGCGGGATGCTGAAAACGCTGCGCGGGACCGCGCAATTCATTGAACGGCGGAACGGATGGAGCTGGCTGGGCATCGCGCTCAGCCTCACCATCATTGTCGTCGCCGCGGTCGTGCTGTTTCGCATCCTGCGCACCATCGATCCCGAGGCATTACTCGACGCGATCGACGCCACCGACTGGCGCACGCTGATCATCGCCGGGCTGTTCGTCGCCGCCGGATACCTGACGCTGACGTTTTACGATCTGTTCGCCTTGCGCACGATCGGGCGCTCCGAAGTGCCGTACCGGGTCGCGGCGCTGGCCGGCTTCAGCAGCTACGCGGTGGGCCACAATGTCGGGGCCAGCGTGTTCTCCGGCGGCGCCGTGCGCTACCGCATCTATTCGAGCTGGGGTCTTTCCGTCGTCGAAGTCACCAAGATCTGTTTCGTCGCCGGCCTGACCTTCTGGCTCGGCAACGCCACCGTGCTCGGGCTCGGCATTCTGCAGGCGCCGCAGGCGGCGCGCGCGCTCGACCAACTGCCGCTGTGGTGCAATCGCACGCTGGCGCTGGTGCTGCTCGCGCTGCTGGCGGCCTATATCGCCTGGGTCTGGGTGAAGCCGCGGGTGATCGGCCGCGACGGCTGGCAGGTCACGCTGCCGGGCGGACCGCTGACGCTGGTGCAGATCGCCATCGGCATTGTCGATCTGGCCTGCTGTGCCGGCGCCATGTACATGCTGGTGCCGGACGAACCCAATCTCGGTTTCGTGACCGTCGCGGTGATTTTCGTCGCCGCAACGCTTCTCGGCTTTGCCAGCCACGCCCCCGGCGGCCTCGGCGTGTTCGACGCCGCGATGATGGTCGCGCTCTGGCAGTTCGACAAAGAGGATCTGCTGGCAGGCCTGCTGCTGTTCCGCCTGCTCTATTACATCATCCCGTTCGCGATCTCGCTGATCATCCTCGGAACGCGTGAATTGTTGCTCGGACGATCGACGACGCGCGCGGGCTCGCTGGCGGCGCAGCCGATGCGAACCGCGAGCGAATGCGCGCCGGAGAAATCGGAAGTATCCGGATGACCGTCAATGAAAGCCGCCTGGCGCCAAGCCCCAGACGGTCGCGTGGCATACGGCTGGTCGCGCTATCGGCGGCAATCGTGTTTGCCGGCCTCGCCATCGGCGGCGTTCTTGCCGTCACCTACGCCATTGCGGGCTTCGCCGTCGTTGCGATCGCCGCGCTCATTGCCTTGCGGGCCGACGAAGGCGGCAGCAGTTTTGCCCAGCCGGTCGCGGTCGCCGCGCGCGGCGGCGATCCGCTCCGCGCGCTGGTCGCCGGCCTGCCCGATCCGGTCATCGCGCTTGATCGCGACGGCCGCGTGCTCGCCCTCAATGAGCAGGCGCGGACGCTGGCGCCGGCGCTGCGGCAAGGCGAGCCGGTGTCGCTGGCGCTGCGCGCGCCGGAGGTGATCGAAGCGATCGGCCGGGCCCTGGCGCGCGGCGAAGATCAGAAAGTCCAGTATCTGGAGCGCGGACCGCTCGACCGCTGGTTCGAGACCATCGTCATGCCGGTGAAACGCGATCCGGGCGTCAGCAAACCCGATCTCGTGCTGATGACATTCCACGACCTCACGCCGCTGCGCCGGGTCGAGGAGATGCGCGCCGACTTCGTCGCCAATGCCAGCCACGAGCTGCGCACCCCGCTCGCCGCGCTGTCGGGGTTCATCGAGACGCTGCAAGGCTCGGCGCGCGACGATACCAAGGCGCGCGAACGCTTCCTCGGCATCATGCAGGAGCAGGCCCGCCGCATGGCGCGGCTGATCGACGATCTGCTGTCGCTGTCGCGCATCGAACTGAACGCGCACCGCCGCCCCGACACCAAGACCGATCTGGTGCCGATCGTCCGGCAGGTCGTCGACGGCCTCGAGACGCTGGCGCGGGACCGCGGCGTTGCGGTCAATGTCGAGACCGCAAACGCGCTGATCGTGCCGGGCGACCGCGACGAACTCGTCCGCATCTTCGAGAACCTGGTGGAGAACGCGCTCAAATACGGCGCTCCGGGCAAGCGCGTCGACATCAGGCTGTCGCCCGGCTTGTCGCCCGACGCCGAGCCCGAAGCGCAAGTCAGCGTGCGCGACTATGGTCCGGGCATTGCGCCGGAACATCTGCCGCGGCTCACCGAACGCTTCTATCGGGTCGACGTGAAAGAGAGCCGCGCGCAGGGTGGAACCGGACTCGGACTTGCGCTGGTCAAACATATTCTCAACCGCCACCGCGGCCGTTTGACCATTGAAAGCGCGCCCGGAGCGGGGGCTGCTTTCATCGTCCACTTGCCCACCGCCGGAACCGTCCAGAATTGACAAATTGCCGCGGTTTCAACGGCTTGAGATGTCATCTGACTGTCATCTGGCGATCATAGAACAGTGACGTGGCGAACCTAACCATGTCGGCGCCGTGGGTCAGCACTGACGGGGACTTTCCCTTCCACGGCGCGTTGCATCGAGAAAGTCGAACAGGGAATCGCCCGCAAAACGGGGGCGAAAGCCGGCGCGGATCCGTCGTCCGCGCCGCCCGGAATTACTCTTACAGGAGATCATCGTGAAACATCTCACCACTCTTGCCGCCGCCGGCATCCTGGCCGCGACGGTGCTGCCTGCCGCCGCCGCTGATATCACCGGCGCCGGTTCCACATTCGTCTATCCGGTCCTCGCCAAGTGGGCCGCCGACTACAGCAAGCAAGCCGGCGTCAACCTGAACTACCAGTCGATCGGTTCGGGCGGCGGCATCAAGCAGATCACCGCCAAGACGGTGACCTTCGGCGCAACCGACATGCCGCTGATGCCGGCGGACGTCGCCAAGAAAAACTTCGTCCAGTTCCCGGTGATCAACGGCGCGGTTGTTCCGCTCCTGAACCTGCCGGGCTTCAAGCCGGGCGACATCACGCTCGATGGCGCGACGATCTCCAAGATTTTCCTTGGCGAGATCACCAACTGGAACGATCCGGCGATTGCCAAGCTCAATCCCGGCCTGAAGCTGCCTGACACCGCGATCGCGGTCGTTCACCGTTCGGACGGATCGGGCACCACCTTCATCTGGACCGACTATCTCTCCAAGGTCAGCGACGAGTGGAAGAGCAAAGTCGGCTCGAACACCGCCGTCGAATGGCCGGTCGGCATCGGCGCCAAGGGCAGCGAAGGCGTTTCCAACAACGTCGCCCAGACTGTCGGCGCGCTCGGCTATGTCGAATACGCCTATGCCAAACAGAACAACCTGACCTACGCCAAGATGATCAACGCCGCGGGCAAGACCGTGTCCCCGACCGCGGATGCGTTTCTGGCCGCAGCCGGCAGTGCCGACTGGGCGCACGCTGAAGACTTCCGGGTGATCATCACCAACGCGGCAGGTCCGGCAGCGTGGCCGGTCGCCGGTTCGACCTTCATCCTGATGCAGCAGACGCCGACCGACGCGACTGCATCCGCTGAAGCCCTGAAGTTCTTCGATTGGGGCTACAAGAACGGCAAGCAAGATGGCCAGCGATCTCGACTACGTGCCGATGCCGGACAGCGTCGTCGCGCTGATCGAGCAGACCTGGAAAGCAAAGATCAAGGCCAGCGACGGTAAGCCGGTTTTCTAAGATCGAAAGTGCGGGAAAGGCGCCTTTGGCGCCTTTTCCTTTTCCACTAAGTGCCAGAGGCGGCTTGTCTAACGACCGATAGGCCGCTTAAGTCGCTCTCCGAGCGGACACCAAAGGGGAGCCGATGTCATCTACGGGGAGACAGCCAGTGGTCGACGTTGCGTTTTCAGGCCGGGTCGCTCTCACGCCTGCGGCGGCCGCGCGCACCAAGGCGCTCGACCGCTTCCGCCTCAGCGATAACGTATTCCGCGGCCTGACGCGCGCCGCCGCGATCGGCGTGCTGCTGCTGCTGAGCGGCGTCATCGTGTCGCTGATCAGCGGCTCGCTGCCCACGTTCCGTGAATTCGGCTTCAGCTTTCTCACCAGCCAGAGCTGGAACCCGGTGACGGATAATTACGGTGCGCTGCCGGCGGTCTACGGCACGCTCGTCACCTCTGCCATCGCCATGCTGATCGCCGTGCCGGTCGGCCTGATGATCGCCTTCTTTCTCACCGAGCTGTGCCCGCAATGGCTGCGGCGCCCGATCGGCATCGCCATCGAGCTGCTCGCCGGCATCCCCAGCATCATCTACGGCATCTGGGGCCTGTTCATGTTCGCCCCCTTCCTTCAGGTGCACTTGCAACCGTTCCTGATCAAGATATTTCACGGCATTCCGGTCGCCGGCGCGCTGTTCACCGGACCGCCCTACGGCATCGGCATGCTCACGGCCGGGCTTATCCTCGCCATCATGGTGCTGCCGTTCGTCACCTCGATTTCGCGGGATGTGTTCGAGGCGGTGCCGGTGGTGTTGAAGGAAGCAGCCTACGGACTTGGTTGCACCACCTGGGAAGTGGTGCGCTATATCGTGCTGCCGTACACCCGCGTCGGCGTGATCGGCGGCGTGATGCTCGGGCTGGGCCGCGCGCTGGGCGAAACCATGGCGGTGACGTTCGTGATCGGCAATGCGCATCGCATTGCGGCATCGCTGCTGGCGCCCGGCACGACGATCTCCGCCACCATCGCCAATGAATTCACCGAAGCGGTCGGCGACCTCTACACCTCGGCGCTGATCTCGCTCGGCCTCATCCTGTTCGTCATCACCTTCATCGTCCTTGCGATCGCACGCTTCATGCTGCTGCGCATCGAACGCCGGATCGGGTGACGCCATGACGGAAGCCGTCCTGCAAAGACGTTACTCGGGCCGCCGCCGGCGCAATGTCATTGCAATGGCGCTGGCCTACGCTGCAACCGCTTTTGGCCTGGGCTGGCTGGTGCTGATCCTCGGCGCCCTGCTCTGGAAGGGCTTCAGCGGCCTCTCGATCGCGGTCTTCACGGAAATGACGCCGCCGCCGGGCTCGGCCGGCGGCCTGCTCAACGCGATTTTCGGCAGTTTGGTCCTGACATTTCTCGCCGTGTTGATCGGCACGCCGATCGGCATTCTGGCCGGCACCTACCTGGCTGAATATGGCCGCCACGACCGGCTGTCGAGCGTCGTGCGGTTCATCAACGACATTCTCCTGAGCGCACCGTCAATCGTCGTCGGATTGTTCATCTACGAGGTGATGGTCGCGCCGCTGGGCCACTTCTCCGGTTTCGCCGGCGGTGTCGCACTTGCCGTCATCGTCATCCCGGTCGTGGTGCGGACCACCGAGGACATGCTGACGCTGGTACCGAATGCGCTGCGCGAAGCGGCGACCTCGATCGGCCTGCCCCGTTCGCTCTCGATCACCCGCATCTGTTACCGCGCTGCCCGCGCCGGAATGGTGACCGGCGTGTTGCTTGCGGTCGCGCGCATCAGCGGCGAGACGGCACCCCTTCTTTTCACCGCGCTGAACAACCAGTTCTGGAGCACCAATCTCGACGCTCCGATGGCGAGCTTGCCGGTGGTGATTTTCCAGTTTGCGCTGAGCCCTTACAAGGACTGGCAATCCCTGGCATGGACCGGGGCGCTCATCATCACGCTCGCCGTTCTGACCCTGAGCATTACCGCGCGTTCCCTCGTGAGATCCGGAAAGTAGTCATGACCGACACAGCAACAGTTTCAGTGCCCACGGTGACCCACGCCGCAGTTGATCGCGCCAACCTGCCGGAGAAGATCGGGATCCGCGACCTGAACTTCTTCTACGGTGATGCCCGGGCGCTGAAATCGATCAGCCTGTCACTCTATGAGAACAAGGTGACAGCCTTCATCGGTCCGTCAGGTTGCGGCAAGTCGACGTTGCTGCGCGTGCTCAACCGGATGTACGACCTCTATCCGCATCAGCGCGCGACCGGCGAGGTGCTGTTCGACGGCGGCAATATCCTGTCGCCGAAGCAGGACTTGAATCTGCTGCGTGCGCGCATCGGCATGGTGTTCCAGAAACCGACGCCGTTCCCGATGTCGATCTACGAGAACATCGCATTCGGCATCCGGCTGTACGAGAAGCTGCCCAAATCGGAAATCGACGGTCGCGTCGAGAACTCGTTGCGCCGCGCGGCGCTGTGGGACGAAGTCAAGGACAAGCTCAACGCCAACGGCCAGAGCCTGTCCGGCGGCCAGCAGCAACGGCTCTGCATCGCGCGCACCGTCGCGGTCCGGCCGGAAGTGATCCTGTTGGACGAACCGTGCTCGGCGCTCGATCCGATCTCGACCGCCAAGATCGAAGAACTGATCGACGAACTGACCGACGACTACACCATCGTGATGGTCACCCACAACATGCAGCAAGCGGCGCGTGTCTCGGAGTTCACCGCCTTCATGTATCTGGGTGAGCTGATCGAGTTCGAACTCGACGAGCAAGATGTTCACCGCGCCGCAAGATCAGCGCACGCAAGACTACATCACCGGCCGCTTCGGGTAATTGCCATGACCGACCAGACACCGCCAACCAAGATCGACCACACCGCCAAGGCCTTCGATACCGACCTGCAGGAGATCACCCGCAAGGTCGCGGAGATGGGCGGGCTTGCCGAACAGCAGATTGCCGACGCCGTGCAAGCGCTCGTCGATCGCGACGTCGAGCTCGGCGAGCGCGCCATCTCGATCGATCCCCAGATCGACGCGCTGCAGCACGACATCGAGGAGAAAGCCGTCCTCACCATCGCCCGCCGCCAGCCGATGGCGGTCGATTTGCGCGAGATCGTCGGCGCCATGCGGGTATGCAACGACCTCGAGCGCATCGGCGATCACGCCAAGCACATCGGCAAGCGCGTGGTCGCGCTCGATGGCGACTTCTATCCCCAGCAGCTGATCCGCGGCGTAGAGCACATGGCGGAGATCGTCCTGACGCTGCTCAAGCAGGTGCTGGATGCGTATGTCGCCCGCGATCTCAACGCCGCGCTTGCGGTGTGGAAGGGCGACGAAGAAGTCAATTCAATGTGTACGTCGCTGTTCCGCGAGCTGTTCACCTACATGATGGAAGACCCGCGTAATATCACGCTTTGTATGCATCTCATGTTTTGCGCCAAGGACATCGAGCGCATGGGCGACCATGCGACCAATATCGCCGAAACCGTGTACTACATGATCGAGGGCCGCCCGATCACAGATCAGCGTCCGAAAGGTGATCCGACCAATTTTGGTGCGGCGATTCTGCAGAAATAGATAGGAGACCGGGATGGGTGCTAACATCCTGATCGTTGAAGACGAAGAACCGTTGACCACGCTGCTGCGCTACAATCTCGAGGCCGAGGGCTACGAAGTCGACGCCGTGACGCGCGGCGACGAAGCCGATACGCGGCTGCGCGAAACTGCGCCCGACCTCATCGTGCTGGACTGGATGCTGCCCGGACTGTCCGGCATCGAGTTGTGCCGGCGGCTGCGGACCCGGCCGCAGACCCAGGCCCTGCCGATCATCATGCTGACGGCGCGCGGCGAGGAAAGCGAACGGATCCGCGGGCTGGCGACCGGCGCCGACGACTACATCGTGAAGCCGTTCTCGGTGCCCGAGCTTCTGGCGCGGATCCGCGCGCTGCTGCGCCGCGCCAGCCCGGAACGCGTCGCCATGATCCTGAACATCGGCGATCTCGAACTCGACCGGGAAAAGAAGCGGGTGTCCCGCTCCGCCCGGCCGGTGGATCTCGGGCCGACCGAGTTCCGCCTGCTGGAGTTCCTGATGGAGCGCCCCGGCCGGGTGTTCTCCCGCGAGCAGTTGCTCGACGGCGTCTGGGGCAGCGACGTCTATATCGACGAGCGCACCGTCGACGTGCATGTCGGCCGGCTGCGCAAGGCGCTCAACCGCGGCCACGCGGTCGATCCGATCCGCACCGTGCGCGGCGCCGGCTATTCGCTCGACGACCGTTTCGGGAAAGCGAGCTGAGCGAGGCGAAGCTCGTCCCCGCGCAGGCGGGGACCCAGCGAAAAATAGTCCTTCGTTGTCTGGATTCCCGCGTACGCGGGAATGAGCGGCTTTTGCGTCAGCGCGGCGGCCGGCGGTCGCGGCGGCGATCGGTGACCGGCTGATAAGCGACGCGCGAGTGATGGACGCAGTACGGCAGTCCGGTGACGGTATTACCGCCGCAGAAAAAGAAATCGGTGCTGCTCGGATCGCCGACCGGCCAGCGGCAGGTCTGTTCGTTCAGCCGACGACCGTTTCGGGAAAGCGAGCTGAGCGAGGCGAAGCTCGTCCCCGCGCAGGCGGGGACCCAGCGAAAAATAGTCCTTCGTTGTCTGGATTCCCGCGTACGCGGGAATGAGCGGCTTTTGCGTCAGCGCGGCGGCCGGCGGTCGCGGCGGCGATCGGTGACCGGCTGATAAGCGACGCGCGAGTGATGGACGCAGTACGGCAGTCCGGTGACGGTATTACCGCCGCAGAAAAAGAAATCGGTGCTGCTCGGATCGCCGACCGGCCAGCGGCAGGTCTGTTCGTTCAGCTCGAGCAACGTGCGGCGCTGACCGATCGGAATGACGTTGTCGATCAGTTCCGGCTCGGCCTCCTCGATCTCGTAGGCGTGCGCCAGCGCGGTATTGCCGCGGATCGAAGCCCGGCCGATACGCATCATGTGCGATGGCGCCCGCACCTTGCGCGGACGCGGCACGCCGGTCGACGTACTCTTGGCGCGGCCGGACAGGCCGAGGCGATGCACCTTGCCGATGACGGCATTGCGCGTGATACCGCCGAGTTCGGCTGCAATCTGGCTCGCAGAAAGGCCGTCGGACCATAGTTTTTTGAGCAGTTCGACCCGCTCATCAGTCCACGACATGCACCATCCCTCCTGAAACGTCACAAGGCGAAGCGTTTTTCGGAATCCCCCACCGAGCCGGGCAGCCCCTCGGCCGCCCAACACGCACGCACCACCTGAATACTGTCGTTAAATTTTATCTCGCCACACGAGATGTCGTACTTGACAATCAAAAGACTACAATATGGCGCGAGTTTGACGCAAGAGTCGCCCGACGATGCGTCCACATGTTCCTCGGTTTTGTGGACGGTTTGGGGGAAAGTCGAATCCCCACACACATTTTTCCGTGGTTGACCGGACACATGCGCGCAAATAAAATGCTGATCGTGCCGCCCGGAGAGGCGGCACATTTCGTTTCTGCCGTGCGGATTTGTGCGCCGCGGACACGGGTAAAACCATGACATCGCATCTGATGCCGACTTTCGCGCGCGTGAACCTCGCTTTTGAGCGGGGCGAAGGCGTTTGGCTCACCGCAACCAACGGTGAGCGCTATCTCGACTTTACGTCCGGCGTCGCCGTCAATGCGCTCGGCCATTCGCATCCGCATCTGGTCGCGGCGCTGACCGAACAGGCGCAGAAGCTCTGGCACGTCTCCAACCTTTACGAGATTCCGGAAGACATGCGCGCTGCGCAACGGCTTTGCGATGCCTGCTTTGCCGATGTCGTATTCTTCTGCAATTCCGGCGCCGAAGCGATGGAAGGCGCCATCAAGTGCGCCCGCAAATACCAGTCGGCGAACGGGCACCCCGAACGCTATCGCATCATCACCTTCGAAGGCGCGTTCCACGGCCGCACGCTGGCGACGCTCGCCGCCGGCGGCCAGAAGAAATACCTCGAAGGGTTCGGCCCGGTGGTCGAGGGCTTCGATCAGGTTCCGTTTGGCGATCTGGACGCGGTCAAGCGCGCGATCGGCAAGGAAACCGCCGCGATCCTGATCGAGCCATTGATGGGCGAAGGCGGCGTGCGGATCGTCGAGCCGTCGTTCCTGCGCGCGCTGCGCGAGCTGTGCGATCAGCACGGCCTGATGCTGGTGTTCGACGAAGTGCAGAGCGGCATGGGACGCACCGGCGAACTGTTTTGCCATCAGCGCTCCGGCGTCACGCCCGACATCATGGCGCTGGCCAAGGCGCTCGGCGGCGGCTTTCCGGTCGGCGCCTTCCTCGCCACCGATGAAGCGGCGAAGGGCATGACGGCGGGTACGCACGGTTCGACGTTCGGCGGCAACCTCCTGGCCATGGCGGCGGTCAATGCGACGCTCGACGTGATGCTGGCGCCGGGTTTCCTCGACCAGGTCAAAAAGACCGGCCTGCTGCTCAAGCAGCGGCTTGCCGAAATCAAGGATCGTTATCCGGGCGTGATCGCCGAAGTGCGCGGCGAAGGCCTGTTGGTGGGATTGCGCGCCGTGGTTCCCGCGGGCGAACTGGTCGACGCGTTGCGCGCGGAAAAGATGATCACAGTCGCCGCCGGCGACAATGTGGTGCGGCTGCTGCCGCCGCTGATCATCAATGAACAGGAGCTTGCCGAAGGCATCTCCCGGCTCGACCGCGCCTGCGCCGCGCTCGACCGCACCCGGAACGATGCCCAGAAGCGCAAGCAAGAGGCCGCCGCCAGATGACAGGGGTGCGGCACTTCCTCGACCTCATTGACGTCCCCGCAGCCGACCTGCGGGCGATGATCGAGGCGGCGCGCGCCATCAAGGCCAAAGGCCAGAACGCCGGCAAGCCGCTCGCCGGCAAGACGCTGGCGATGATTTTCGAACGCCCCTCGACGCGCACGCGGGTGTCGTTCGAGGTCGCCATGCGCCAGCTCGGCGGCGATACGATCCTGCTCACCGCGGAAGAGATGCAGCTCGGCCGCGGCGAAACGCTCGCCGACACCGCGCGGGTGCTGTCGCGCTACATCGACGCCATCATGATCCGCACGCTCGATCCGGACGCGGTCGCGGAACTGGCGCGCCATGCCAGCATCCCGGTGATCAACGGCCTGACCCGGCGCTCGCATCCTTGCCAGATCATGGCCGACGTCATGACATTCGAGGAACACCGCGGCCCGATCCGCGGCCGCACGGTGGCCTGGACCGGCGACGCCAATAACGTGCTGACCTCGTGGGCGCACGCCGCCGAGCGCTTCCAGTTCAATTTGCGCATCGCCTCACCGGCCGAGCTCGCGCCAAAAAAGCCGCTGCTGGACTGGATCAAGGCCTCCGGCGCGCCGATCCTGATCGGCACCGATCCGGAAGCAGCGGCGAAGGACGCCGACTGCGTGGTCACCGACACCTGGGTGTCGATGGGCGATCGCAATGGCCCGCGCCGGCACAACCTGCTCAAGCCCTATCAGGTCAATGCCCGGCTGATGGCGCATGCCAAACCGGATGCGATTTTCATGCATTGCCTGCCGGCGCATCGCGGCGAGGAGGTCACCGACGAGGTGATCGATGGCCCGCAGTCGGTGGTATTCGACGAGGCCGAGAACCGGCTGCATGCGCAAAAGGGCATCTTGACCTGGTGCCTGCACGTCAACGGTTAGTTCCGGCCCTACAATCCTGCCGGCCGCTGCCTATATTCGGCGATAATGAACAATCCCGAGACCGCCATTCCGGTTCGCGAGCCGGCGCAAACGACCCGCGACGACACCGTACTGCCGTTCGCGGTCAAGCCGCTGGACCTGCGCGGCCGTATCGTGCGCCTTGGTGCGGCTGTCGACACCATCCTGTCCCACCATGATTATCCGGCGCCGGTGGCAAAGCTGCTTGGCGAGGCCATCGTGCTCGCGGTCATGCTGGGCACGGCACTCAAGTTCGACGGCCGCTTCATCCTGCAAACCCAGAGCGACGGCCCGGTGCGGATGCTGGTGGTGGACTTCACCTCGCCCAACAAGGTGCGAGCCTGCGCGCGCTTCGATGCCGAGCGTGTCGCCGCCGCTATCGCGGTCGGCGAAGCCGAGCCCGGCAAGCTGCTTGGCCGCGGCCACCTTGCCATGACCATCGACCAGGGCGCGGAGATGAGCCGCTACCAGGGGCTGGTGTCGCTGGACGGCAGCGGCCTCGAGCAGGCCGCACATGAATATTTCCTGCGGTCCGAGCAGATCCCGACCCGCGTGCGGCTCGCGGTCGCCGAGGAGTTTCGCAGCGGCAACGGCGCGCGCCGCCACTGGCGCGCCGGCGGAATCATGCTGCAATTCCTGCCGAAGGCGCCGGAGCGCGCACGCGTTCCCGATCTCGATCCCGGTGACGCGCCGCCCGGCACCGAGACACATGCTCTTCCCGAGGACGACGCCTGGGTCGAAGGCCGCTCCCTGATCGAAACCGTCGAAGCCATCGAATTGCTCGATTCCGATCTGTCGAGCGAGCGCCTGGCCTATCGGCTGTTTCACGAGCACGGCGTACGGGTATTCCCCGCGGCGCCGGTCGAAGCGCAATGCTCGTGCTCGCGGCACACTGTCGAGACCATGCTCAACAGCTTTTCCGAAGCGGACCGCGCCGACATGATCGAAGACGGCCGCATCACGGTGACATGTGAATTCTGCAGCTCGACTTATGTTTTCGAGCCGGACGAAATCACCGCGCCGGGCGCGGCAGCGTCATGACCATTTGCTGAAAGAAACTAGAAGCGGCGCGTCCCATACACGTCGAATAGTGCGCCGGGCTGCGGCGGCCCGTTCTGCGCATAGCCCAGCGCCAATGAATAATCCTGGCGGCGGCCCGCCATGTCCTCTTTGCGCATGTCCTCTTTGCGTTTTTGTGCGCGCGCAACCTTCACACGCGCCACTTTCGCGACAACGACCGGTTTAGGCTGTTCGACGCGCGCCGCCTCCGCGCTGACGGCGGGTGGCTTATCCGGGACAACCGCCTCGGCGAATACCGGCGTCGGATAGGGTCGCTGCCGCGTGTGTGTCAAAAGGCTCGACGACAGAACGGCGTTCAACAAAAACATCAGGCCGACAAAAGCTGTCGCCATGGTGGTGAAATAGCCGAGCAACGCCACTGCCATGCACCATTAATGCGCCGCACAACTTCAAGTTCCGTTCCGCTGCGTCCTAAAAATCGAGTGTCCGGGAACCAACCGGCGATAACGCCATTGAAACACGAGGGGGCGCGAAGGATATTCCCATGAACAAAGTACTTCTTGGCATCATTACCGCCGCGGCGTGGTTCGTATTGTCGCAGACCGCCAATGCCGAGCGCGTCTGCAATCAGGTCTGCGATGGTGGAAAGTGCGTATCAAAATGTGTCGATCATCCCGACTCGGCGGTCGTCATTCACGACCATGACCGTTACCGCGACGAACGCGGTCCTGGCGCGGACGTGCACGCTCCGGGAGTGAATATCGACGTCGGCCATTAGCCGGCCGGCAATTTTATTCTTGAGCATTTGCGCGCGGGTCTGCTTCGTCAGATCCGTGCGCAATGCTTTCGAACACGGCGAAGCGGATCAAATTAACGTCATCCACGAGATCCGATCGTGTTACAGATGCGCGGCGCGCGATGTCAGTTGAGCGTCCGCTTCGCCTCGACACTGTCGAGCGAAAAGGCCGGGACGTCGATGTCAAAGTGCTCCCCGGCCGCGCTCACCATGCCGTAGGTCCCGCGCATGAAACCCGACGGCGTCTGCAGCGGCACTCCGCTGGTATATTCGAATTCCTCGCCGGCCTTGAGCACGGGCTCCTCGCCGACCACGCCGGCGCCGCGCACCTCCTGCAAGCGGCCGTTCGCATCGGTGATGCGCCAATGCCGGGTTTTAAGCTGCACCGTCTCGCCGCCCTTGTTGGTGATGGAGATCGTGTAAGCCCAAAAGAAATAGCCGTTCTCCGGCGACGACCGGTCGGCGACAAACCGCGGCTTCACCACGACTTCAATGTCTCGGGTGATGGCTCGATACATTCCAGCTTCCTTGCCAGGCTCCTTGCCACATTATCCGCACCGGACTGTCCCGCGCATGACCGGATTCCTGCCGAAGATTCAAACCCGCTGCAACGCCATTGTGGCCCGGATATAAATGAATAGCTTTGGCCCCGTTGTTGCAATAACCGTGCGGAGGGGCAAGCGTGCGGCATCGTTTCGGTCGGCGGCCGCGGTACAGCGGGTGAACATGGTTTCCGGTCTGCAGATTGTAGGGTCCGAGACACCTGCCGTTGCGCGGCCCGCGATTGCGGCCGAGCGTGACCTGCGGCTCGACCTGTTCCGCGGCGTGGCGCTGTGGCTGATCTTTCTCGACCACATCCCCGAGAATATTCTGAACTGGTTCACGATACGCAATTACGGCTTTTCGGACGCCACTGAGATCTTCATTTTCATCTCCGGCTATACCGCCGCCTTCGTCTATGGCCGGGCCATGCGCGAGCGCGGCTTTCTGGTCGCCAGCGCCCGTATCCTGCGGCGCGCGTGGCAGATCTACGTCGCGCACATTTTCCTGTTCACGATCTTCATGGCCGAGATCGCCTACGTGGCGGCGACGTTCGACAACCCGCTCTACGCCGAGGAAATGAAAATCCTCGATTTCCTCAAGCAGCCGGACGTCACGATCTTCGAGGCGCTGATCCTGAAATTCAAACCGGTGAATATGGACGTGCTGCCGCTTTACATCGTGCTGCTGCTGTTGTTTCCGCCGATGCTGTTCGTGCTGTTGTGGCAGCCGGCGTTGGCGCTGGCCGGATCGGCGCTGCTCTATGTCCTGACCTGGAGCTTCGATTTCAATCTGCCGGCCTACCCGAACGGCGTATGGTTCTTCAATCCGTTCGCATGGCAGCTGCTGTTCGTGTTCGGCGCATGGTGCGCGCTCGGCGGCGCGCAGCGGCTGTCCGGCATATTGCATTCGCGCACCGTGCTGGCGATTGCCGTCGGCTATCTGGTGTTCGCGTTCGCGATCACGCTGACCTGGTACGTCGAGCCGCTCGGCCGTTTCGTGCCGGCCTGGCTGAGCGAGTGGATGTATCCGATCGACAAGACCAATCTCGACGTGCTGCGCTTTGCGCATTTTCTCGCGCTGGCGGCGGTGACCGTGCGTTTCGTGCCGCGCGACTGGCCCGGCCTCAAATCGCCGATCCTGCAACCGGCCATTATCTGCGGGCAGCATTCGCTGGAGATTTTCTGTCTCGGCGTATTCCTCGCCTTTGCCGGGCAATTCGTCATCAGCGAGTATTCCGGGGGCCCCTTGACCCAGGTGGCAATTAGCCTCGCCGGCATATTAATCATGATCGGGACCGCAAACCTGATATCGTGGTACAAGGTTATAGAAGGGCGAAGTCCCTCATCGCGCGTCAAACAACCTGACGCCGACCTCGCGGGAGGCGAGGCATGACATTGCTGGTGACCATTCTCGCCACGGTTGCGTTGATCGACGGCGCAGTTGCAGCGACGCCGGAACCGAGTTGCGACGTGCCGCAATCGTTCCTGAGCAGCGACTACGAGCTCACGCATGTCGCGAACGAGGTTAAGACGCGCCAGCATCTGGATATCAGCGTGATCGGGACCGGCTCTTCGTCGCTGCCCGGCCCTGATGGCGTACGCTTCGCCTATCCGGCGCAACTCGAACAGGCTCTGCAAAAAGATCTGCCAGGAATTACCGTCAAGGTTACCGCGCACGTTCAGTCGCGCGCGACATCCGCAGAAATGGCGAAGGGCCTGGGAAAGATCCTGTCCGACGACAAACCGTCATTGGTGATCTGGCAGGCCGGAACGGCCGACGCCATGAACAGCGTCGACCAGGAGGAATTCCACAGCAGCCTGGATGACGGCGTCAGCGCGATCGAAAACGGCGGCGCCGACGTCATTCTGATGAATATGCAGTACAGCCCGCGGACCGAGGCGATGATGGACGTGACCAACTATGCCGACGTCATGCGATTTGTTGCACAGCAACATAGCGCGCTGCTGTTCGACCGGCTCGGCATCATGCGCAACTGGAACGACAGCGGGACCTTCGACCTCTATACCCCCACCAAGGACTATGCTATGGCGCGGCGAGTTCATGAATGTATTGGCCGGGCTTTGGCGTCTCAGATTATCGGTGCATCACATCTGGACGCCGCAAGAGTGCAGACGACGCGCTAAATGTCTTCAAACAGGCTGACAATCGCCCGCGTGGCGCGGGCCGGAGTCGCTTCCGCCGCGCTGTGCGCCGCTGTTGCGGCGCATGCCCAGTCGATTGAGCCTGCGCCTTTTGTCGCACCGAACTTTATTCAAGTGGCCGCTCCGGCAGCGATGCCGGCGGCCACCCCCGCGATCGCTGCACCGCAAACGCGACCGGGTCCTGCGGCGACCGCTACCGCGCCGAATGCCGTTCAATCGGTTTCATGCAGCGCACCCAGCGAACTGGCGCACTTCGATCGCCCGCTATTGCGAACCGCACGGCGTCTTGCCAGCGGCGAGGCGCTGACCGTCGTTGCTCTCGGCTCATCTTCGACGGCCGGCGCCGGCGCCAGCTCTCCAAATGCAAGCTATCCGAACCGGCTCGCTGTCGAACTCAAGCAGCGCTTCCCGGCAACCGACATCACCGTGATTAATCGCGGCGTCAACGGCGAAGAAACCGAAGACATGATGGCGCGGTTCGAGAGCCAGGTGTTTCCGGCACACCCGCAGCTCGTGCTGTGGCAAGTCGGGACGAATTCAGTGCTGCGCGATCGCCCGCTCCAGCCGCACGCCGTGCAGCTTGAAGAAGGCATCGACGAACTCAAGGCGACTGGCGCGGACGTCGTACTGATCGATCCGCAATATTCGCCGAAAGTAATCGACAAGTCGGAGACGTCCGACATGATCGATCAGATCGCGCTGATCGCCAAAGAAAAGAACGTCGATTTGTTTCATCGCTTCGCGGCGATGCGCGACTGGCACGACGTTCAGCACCTGTCGTTCGACGCTTTCGTTTCGCCGGACGGCCTGCACATGAACGACTGGGGCTATTCCTGCTGGGCCAAGATCATGGCCAAGGCCATCGCCGAAGCCGCAACCCGCCCGGTCGCCTCCGCCGCCGCACACGCGCGCTCGACGCACTGATCTTTTCGCCCCGCGTCCAACTCAAGCGAACCGTCCTACACGGCGTCGAGAGCTCCGAGCACGTCCTCGACGATGTCGTCGGGATGCTCGAGGCCGACCGACAAACGCACCAGTCCGTCGGTGACGCCGATTTCCGCCCGCTGCGCCGGCGTCAGCCGCTGATGCGTCGTTGTCGCCGGATGGGTGATGAGGCTTTTGGCGTCGCCGAGATTGTTGCTGATGCGCACGAGCTTGAGCGCATCCTGAAACCGGAACGCCGCCGTCTTGCCGCCCTTGATCTCGAACGCAACCAGCGTCGAACCGCCCTTCATCTGTTTCTGCACCACCGCGGCCTGCGGATGATCCGGCCGGCCGGGATAGATCAGGCGGGATATTTTCGGGTGGTCGGCGAGCGCCACCGACACCGTTGCCGCGCTGTCGGTCTGCCGCCGCACCCGCACCGGCAGCGTTTCCAGGCTCTTCAACAGCACCCAGGCATTGAACGGCGAGATCGACGGGCCGGTCTGGCGGAGCAGCACCTGGACATGGTCCAGGATGAATTTTTGCGAGGCGAGCACGACACCGCCGAGGCAGCGCCCCTGCCCGTCGATATGCTTGGTCGCCGAATACACCACGCAGTCGGCCCCAAGCGCCAATGGCGACTGGAACAGCGGCGTGGCAAAAACATTGTCGACGACCAGCGTCGCGCCGGCCTGGTGCGCGATCTTGGCCACCTCGGCGATATCGATGACGTCGAGCGCAGGATTGGTCGGGCTTTCGAGAAAGAACGTCTTGGTGTTCGGCCGCACCGCGTTGCGCCAGGCGTTCAGATCGCAGCCGTCGACCAGCGTCGAGGAAACGCCGAAGCGCGGCAGATAATCCTCGATCACATACCGGCACGAGCCGAACATCGCTTTCGATCCGATCACGTGATCGCCGGCCTTGACCTGGCCGACCAGCGCGATGGTGACGGCGGCCATGCCGGTCGCGGTGGCACGCGCCGCTTCTGCGCCCTCGAACGCCGCCATGCGGCGCTCGAACATGTCGACGGTCGGATTGGCAAACCGGGAATACTGGTAGCCGGGATCTTCGCCCTTGAAGCGCGCTTCGGCCTGGGCGGCGTTGTCGTAGACGTAGCCCTGGGTCAGGAACATGGCCTCGGACGTCTCGCCGAATGGCGAGCGCAGCGTTCCGGAATGAACCAGCCGTGTTTCGGGGCGATAGCTTTTCTTGGCAGACGCGGACATGTGGCCTCCCTCGGCCAAGGCGAAAGACCTTGGCCAAACAAAAACCCGGCCGGGAGGAATATCCTCAGGCCGGGCTCACACATCCCCGGCCTTTTAGCTATTTGTTTTACGTGGCTAGCAAGCCGGCCGGCTCAAATGACCACGGGATAACGCGGGTTATACGCCGCGCCTGTCTTTGCGTCAAACCGTACGTGAGGTTAGATCGGCTCCCGGAAAAACCATGCCGCTCTCGTTCGCATCAGCAGACAGTGGGATTCTGCCCGACCGCATGATTGCGGAACTCGCGGCCGACGGCGGCATTCGCGCGCACTATCCGTTTGCGCCCGGCCAGATCCAGCCTGCGAGTCTCGACCTTCGTCTCGGCGCCATCGCCTATCGCGTGCGCGCGAGCTTCCTGCCCGGACCCGGCACGACGGTGGCGCAGCGCATCAATGAACTGAAGCTGCACGAATTCGCGCTGTCATCCGGCGCGGTGCTGGAGACCAACTGCGTTTACATCGTGCCGCTGATCGAGCGGCTCGATCTGCCCGCCGGGATCGCGGCGGCGACAAACCCGAAAAGCTCGACGGGACGGCTCGACGTTTTCACGCGCGTGATCGCCGACGAAACCCGCGGCTTCGACCGAGTCGAGCCCGGCTACAGCGGTCCGCTCTACGCCGAAATCAGCCCGAAGACGTTCCCGGTCCTGGTCCGCGAAGGCACCCGGCTGTCGCAATTGCGGCTGCGCCGCGGCGACGCCGCACTGAGCGCGGAAGCGCTGCGGGCGCTGCACGCCACCGAGCGGCTGGTCGATCGCACCGAAGCGGTGATGGGCGACGGCATCGCGGTCAGCATCGACTTGTCGGGACGCCCGGTGAACGGTCACGGCCCCATCGTCGGCTACCGCGCCAAGCGGCACACCGCCGTGATCGAAGTGGACCAGCGCGACGCCTACGACGTCGCGGATTTCTGGGAGCCGATCCCGGCGCGCGCCGACAAGAGCCTGATCCTCGACCCGGACGAGTTTTACATCTTAGCTTCGAACGAAGCGGTGCAGGTGCCGCCCGACTACGCCGCGGAGATGGTGCCGTTCGACCCGCTGGTCGGCGAATTCCGCGTCCACTACGCCGGCTTCTTCGATCCGGGCTTTGGCTACGCGGGATCGGGCGGTCTCGGTTCGCGCGCGGTGCTGGAAGTGCGGTCACGCGAAGTGCCGTTCATTCTCGAGCATGGCCAGATCGTCGGCCGGCTGGTCTACGAAAAGATGATGGCGCGGCCCGATCAGCTCTACGGCAGCGGCATCGGCTCGAACTACCAGGCGCAAGGCCTCAAGCTGTCGAAGCACTTTCGGGCGTAAGCGCCGGGCTTCTATCGCGCAGCAGCGCAACCGCACGCCATGCCGTCAGCGCGACGGCAAATGCTGCGATCCAGACGATGCGCGAGCCATAGCGGTCGTGCGGATTGGAGATGACGCCGCAGAACGCGGCATTGCCGAGCAACGCCAGCATGATCGTTGCAGCAAGCATGCCGAGGTCGGCGAATTCGGCGCTCCACAAGCCAAGCACGATCAACGCCGGCAGCATCGCCATCGCCGCCCAGGCGACCGGGACGTGGATGTCATTGATCGCCGCGAAGTGAAGCCCGCCGTGTTGCTGCCGGGCGGCATGCATCGCCGGAGCGGCCGTGGGCGTGTAACGTTCGATGATGCCGTAAGTGTGCAAGACCGTGTTGACGTCGCCCTCGCCGGTGGCAACGGCGACGACTTGCTGCGCGGTCGAGCTCAACGCCGTCCGGATCTGCATCATCGGGTAATCGCGCAAGCTCTCGAGCACGATGGTGCGCATTTCGTCGCCAAGCCCGGCGAAACGCCCGAGCTTGTTGAACACGCTTTGGCCCCACAGGAACGAGTCGGCATCGAGCGGCAGTTGATCGCGATACGGACAAAGCTGGAGCCGCGAATCCGGGCAGTGATCTTTCAGATAACGCGTGACGATGCCGTCCTGAAGCATGCGGCCGAACGCAATGCCGTAGCCGCCGGGAGTCCAGGCGATCGTCCTGCTGACGACATAGTTCGCGCCCAGCAGCATCATGGCGCCCAGCACCAGTGCGGCGGTCATCGGCATCAACCCGTTGCGCGGCACGAGCGTTGAGCTGCACCACGAGCCGAAGAACGCCGCGAGAACGAGGCCAAGCAGTACCGCGTAAGTCGCGCTGTGCGTCGAGGCCGAGAAGGCGATGAACAGCACCAGCGCAATGCGCTCGGCCTTGCCGATCCGGTCGCCGTGCCAGACCAGCGCGTAAGCCCCGATCACGGAAAGCCCGGCGAATATGTCGGTGAGGAGTTCGCTCGACAGCCACGGCAGCGCCGTCGTCACCGCGAGCACGGCCACGATCGCCGGGAGCGCAATCGGATGACCGTCGAAACGACTGACCCGCAGCAACAGGCCGACGATCCACACTGCGGCGAGCGCTTGCAGAATAACGATCGGCCAGAAATCGAGCGGCCAGCCGGCGGCGAGAAACAGCCCGTAAGTGGTCGAGCGACTCGGTACCAGATAGCCCTCGAACCAGCGGGCCAGATAACCGCCGGTGTCATATTCCAGGATCGGGAAACGGTTCCAGATTGCCGGCAACAGCAAAAGGAGCGTCGCCAAAAAATACGAACCGATCCGCGTTGCGGCGTTGTTGGAAGACCCCAGCATCACCGAAGAATACCGAAGTTCCGGTTTTTGCAATTGCCTTGCCGATGAGACAATTCGGCGCGGCGCGGCGGCGCTTTCCGGACCAAAGCCCACAGCCATGGGCCGCCGGACCGAAGATTCCTGTGGCATTTCATCCCGGAAGAGCGTTCTTTGTGCGCGCGACGGAACGGCAGGCTTAGAGGCGAGCGCGCATGATCCGGGTCATCTTTGTCAGCGTGTCCGCCGTGCTTTTTGCCGCATGCTTGCTGGGGGCAAATCCGGCGCGCGCACAATCCGGCTACGATCGCCCAGGCGGCGACTATGCGAGCGCATCAGTGCCGAATGGCGACCCCGCGGTGTGCGCCGCACGCTGCGAGCGCGACAACCGCTGCCGGGCATGGAGTTTTTCCTACCCGCCGGCGTCGGGCGGCGCCGCGCAGTGCTGGCTCAAAAAAGAGGTGGTGCCGGCTGCCGAAGCGAGCTGCTGCGTGTCCGGCGTTCGCGGTGCAGGCGTCGTCGAGCCGCACGGCACGATCGAATATTCGATCGATCGCTACGGCGGCGATTATCGCGCGTTCGAGACGCCGCCAGATCCGAAAGGCAAGGCTTGCGCGGATGCTTGCCAGGGCGAAAACAAGTGCCGCGCCTGGACCTACCGGCGGCCCGGCTACGGCGTGACGGCAGCGCACTGTTATCTGAAAGACGCCATCAAGCCGCCGCGACGGCGGCCGTGCTGCATTTCCGGCGTGGTGCGATAAACGCAGCGCTATTGGACGGCAGTAAAGAACCGCGACGTGCGAAAGCCCGTCGGCCATTTCCACAACGGCTCGCTTCTGATTCCGAGATCCCACGATCCGACCAGAGCATCGACCCGTCCCACCAGATCGGAAACCGGCAACAAGCCGACGCCTCCGGCATCGAGCGGCACGCGGCTGTCGGCGGAATTATCGCGGTTGTCGCCCATGACAAAGAGCCGGTCCGGCGGGATGGTGATCTCCTGCATATTGTCGAACATGCCGAATGTGTCGCGCTTGAAGATGGTGTGCGCGCGATCGCCGGGCAGCGTCTCGACAAAGCGCGCGACCGGCTGTTGCGAGCCGTCTTCGGCTTCGGCTTGCCCCGAACCGTCCGGCCTGATGCCGACCGGCACGCCGTTGATCCAGAGCCGGCCCTCGTGCATCGCGATGCGGTCGCCGGGCAATCCGACCACGCGCTTCACCCAGATCTGCGAGCGGTCGCCGGGCCAGCGGAATACGACGACATCGCCGCGCTGCGGCAGCGCGCCAAGGACCCGTTGCGTTTCCGGCAGCGTGACAAACACCGGCAGCGACGCCGAGCTGTAGCCGTAGGGATATTTCGTCGCCAGCAACTCGTCGCCGATCTGTAATGTCGGTTCCATCGAGCCGGACGGCACGTAATAGGGTTCGGCGATCGCGGTTTTTCCCGCGATGACGACCAGCACGATCGACACCACATCGACGATATTTTTAGCCCAGCTTTTCATGTCAGCGAGTTCCCGCGAAACGCGCCCAAAAAAAACGGCAAAAACCCGGAAAGTCAGGCAACCGAGATCAGCCCGTGCCGCCGACGGTAATGCGATCCATGCGCAACGTCGGCTGGCCGACGCCGACCGGCACGCCCTGGCCATTCTTGCCGCAGGTACCGACGCCGTTGTCGAGCGCAAGGTCGTTGCCGACCATCGTCACGCGATGCATGTCGGTCGGCCCGTTGCCGATCAGCATGGCGCCCTTGATCGGCGCGCCGACTTTGCCGTTTTCGATCTTGTAGGCTTCCGTGCATTCGAACACGTATTTGCCCGAAGTGATGTCGACCTGGCCGCCGCCGAAATAGACCGCGTAGATGCCGTTCTTCACCGACGCGATGATTTCGCCCGGCTCGTGAGTGCCCGCGAGCATGTAAGTATTGGTCATGCGCGGCATCGGCACGTGCGCGAAGCTTTCGCGCCGGCCGTTGCCGGTGGGCTTCATGTTCATCAGCCGCGCATTCTGGCGGTCCTGCATGTAGCCGACGAGCTTGCCGTCCTCGATCAGCACGGTGCGATTGGTCGGCGTGCCTTCGTCGTCGATCGACAGCGAGCCGCGCCGCTTGGCGATGGTGCCGTCGTCGACCACGGTGACGCCCTTGGCCGCAACCTGCTGGCCCATCAGACCGGCAAACGCCGAGGTCTTCTTGCGATTGAAATCGCCCTCAAGGCCGTGGCCCACCGCTTCATGCAGCATGACGCCCGGCCAGCCGGGGCCGAGCACGACGTCCATCTCGCCGGCAGGCGCCGGCACCGCTTCGAGATTGACCAACGCCTGACGCACCGCGTTATCGACGAGGCCCTGCCAGCCATCAGTCGCGATGAAGCGGTCGTAACCCTCGCGGCCGCCGTAACCGCCGCTGCCGGTCTCCTGCCGGTCGCCGTCGCCGACGACCACCGAGACGTTGACACGCACCATTGGCCGCACGTCGCGATAGGTTTCGCCGTCGCCGCGCAAAATTTCCACGGCCTGCCAGGTTGCCGCCAGCGTGGCCGAAACCTGCCGCACGCGCGGGTCCTTGGCGCGGGCATAGGCGTCGATCTTTTGCAGAAGCTGCGCCTTGGCCTCGAAGGTCGGGCTGCCTAACGGGCTCTCGTCGCCGTAAAGCTGGACGTTGGTGCGCGCCGGAGGCGCGGCATATTCGCCGGAATAGCCGCCTTTCACCGCACTCACCGCGTCGGCGGCGCGCTCAATCGCGGCTTCCGAGACATCGGAGGCATGGGCATAGCCGACGGCCTCGTCTTTCACGGCCCGAAGCCCAAAACCCTGGGAGGTATCGTAGGTCGCCTGTTTCAGCCGGCCGTTATCGAAGACCAGGGCTTCCGATTGGCGATATTCGAGGAAGAGTTCCCCGTCGTCGGCGCCGTCGAGGCCGCGGGAGATGATTTTGGCAAGGCGCGGCCGGTCGAGACCGGCGCGGTCGACAAGGGAAGTAGGAGCAGCGGTCATTGCAGTATCCTGGGGCGGCGTTCTGGCGGCGACTCTGAAGGGTGACCCCCTACATAATCGCTTCCCCGGGACCGCGCGAGGGGCAGGCCTAGTCGTGCTTGGGAATACCGGCCTTCTCGATCACCGCGCCCCATTTGGCGATGTCGGATTTCATCCGCGCGGTCATGTCGCCGGGCGTGCTCCAGCGCATTTCCATGCCCATTTTCGCGGATTTGGCCTGGACGTCGGGGGTCGGGATGACCTCCTTCATCGCGGCATTGAGCGTCGCGACAACCGTGTTTGGGGTGCCATGCGGAACCGAGAGCCCGTTCCAGCTTGAGACGTCGTAACCCTTGATCCCGCTTTCGATCACAGTGGGCACGTCCGGCAGATAAGCCGTGCGTTTTTGGCCGGTCGAGGCCAGCGCGACGATCTTCTTGTCGGCAAGCAGCCCGCTGATCGCGGCATAGAACTCGAACGCCACATCGACATCGCCGCGCATCACCGCGGCCGCCATGTCGGGGGAGGCCCGGAACGGCACGATCGCCACTTTGATATCCGCCATGCTCGCGAACAAATCGGCGGCCAGGTTTTGCGTGCTGCCGGGATTGATCGTGCCGATATTCAGCTTGCCGGGATTGGCCTTCGCCGCCGCGATCACATCCTGCACCGTTTTGAGCGGCGAACCGGCGCGGGTGACGATCAGAACATCGAAGAACGCGGCAGTCGATATCGAGCCGAAGCTCTTGAGCGCATCGTACGGCAGCGTGTTGAACAGCGACTCCGCGATGGCGGTATTGTTGCCGGTCATCAGCAGCGTGTAGCCGTCGGGCGTTGCGATCGCCCCGGCCTGCGCCGCCGCAACGCCGCCCGCACCGGGACGGTTTTCGATGACAAACGGCTGCTTGAGACGCTCCGACAGTTTGTCGCCGAGAATGCGCATGCCGACGTCGGCAACGCCGCCGGCGGCGTACGGCACGATCAGCGATACCGGGCGGGTCGGGTAGTCGCTCTGGGCCTGCGCCAACCCCGGCAAGCCAACAGCGAGCGCGGCGGCCCATAAGACAAATTTACAAAATGAATTCACCCGGTCTTTTCCCCCTCGGCTACGGGGCGGGAGGGTAAGCCTTCGGGTCAAAGCGTCAATTGTCCGCGATGCCGCGCCGACTTACGGCAGCTTGTCGTAGCCCTCGCCGAAGCCCTTCAGGCTCATGGGAAAGCCGATGCCTTCCTCGGGCGTCTGGAAGATGATGAAGGTCGAGGTCTGGCCGTTGCGCAGCTGGTTGATCAGGTTGTCATCCATGACCACTTCGGCCACGCAGCCGTTGGGCAGGCAGCGTACGAAGCCGGCGCGGCCGACATCCTGATTGTCGATCTTCAACCCCAGCCCCGAGGGGATCAGCACGCCGAGCGGTGCGACCACACGCATCAGGCGGCTCTTCTGGTCGCTGGTCTTGAGCACAATGACGGTCAGGCCGACATTCGGGCGGTCCTCGGCGGTCACGCTCTGCATCAGCGCGCACTGCTCGCTTTGAGCCCCGGGCGGGGTTTCGCAACGGATCTGCCAGTCGCCGTGGACCGAGCGCACGGCGCCCTGCGCTGCCGCAGGGCCTGCGAACATGATCCCGGCGACCATGACCGAAGCGCCAAGCAGAACCGCGACGCCGGCGGCCATGGTAGCAAACAGCCGCGTCTGCCGCGCGACATCGCGTATCGCCATTGTCGTTTTTCCCCTGACAAGCCGCCCCGACAGGCGTTCCCTTGCAAATCAGCAGGCCCGGCCGCCGCGCGAGCCTGCCTACAGTGAGATTCCACGGTGTCAAGCCGATCAAAACCAAGGCATTGTGGCTACGCAAAGGTGGAAATTTGTGGTCCACGACAGGCCAACCACGGTCCCTGCCGCAGCCCTGCATAATGCTTATCCCAAGGCCTCAAATCGCGCCTATTCAGTGCATTGCAGCAGGGCCGGATTTATGGTTTGAGGAGTTGGGATTCCCCCATCCCGCCGATGCCTGCCGACCAAACCCGTTCCCGAGCGAGGCGCGCAGGCAGCGTCACACTGCTGCGGTCCGTGCCGGACATAGTCTGCGCTGCCCGAGGTGGTCGTGACCAAGATCAGAAACAGGGAGCTTGAGAGACCGATGAAGTTGTCACGCTTGACCGCAATTGCGGTGACCGTCGTGGCCCTGTTTGCAGGCGCAAGTACGGCTTTTGCCGGGCTCGGCCAGCCGACGCCATGGGAACTTGGCCTGCAGGACGCAGCATCCCCAATCATGGCGGATATCATCGGCTTTCACACGTTCCTTTTGTGGGTCATCACCGCGATCACGGTCTTCGTCCTTGCCCTGCTCCTGATCATCATGATCCGCTTCAACGCGCGGGCCAATCCGACGCCGTCGCGCACCACCCACAACACGCCGCTCGAAGTGGTCTGGACCATCGTGCCGGTCATCATCCTGGTGCTGATCGCGATTCCTTCGTTCCGGCTGCTGTTCACCGAGCTCGACGTCCCGACACCGGACCTCACGGTGAAGGCGACCGGCAAACAATGGTACTGGAGCTACGCCTATCCCGATAATGGCAATTTCGAATTCGACTCGGTGATCGTGGCCGACAAGGATCTCAAACCCGGCGATCTGCGGCTCCTCACGGTCGACAACGAACTGGTCGTCCCGGTGAACAAGGTCGTGCACGTGCTGGTAACGGGCGCAGATGTCATCCACTCGTTCTCGGTGCCCTCGTTTGGTATCAAGATCGACGCCGTACCGGGCCGCATCAACGAGACCTGGTTCAAGGCAACGACGACCGGGGTGTTCCATGGTCAATGCTCCCAACTGTGCGGCAAGGATCATTCGTTTATGCCGATTACGGTCCGGGTGGTGAACGACAACGATTTCACCGCGTGGGTTGCGCAGGCAAAGCAGAAGTTTGCCGGCGCTGACATCGCCCCGGCCAACATGATGGCGGCGAACGCGCTGGCGAAGTGAACACCGGAAACAAGACGAAGTAACTCGGCCGAAGAAGACAGGCGGCGGCTAACGAAGGAACTGGTAATGGATACGATGGCACAGGCGGATCACGGCCACGACGACAATGGTCATGCTATTCCGCACGGCTGGCGCCGCTATCTCTATTCAACGAACCACAAGGACATCGGCACGATGTATCTGGTGTTCGCGATGATGGCCGGCCTGATCGGCGGCGCGCTGTCGGTCGCGATCCGGGCCGAATTGATGTATCCCGGCCTGCAGTTCTTCCACGAGACGCACTATTACGATGTCGTCGTCACCGCGCACGGTCTGATCATGATCTTCTTCATGATCATGCCGGCGATGATCGGCGGCTTCGGCAACTGGATGGTGCCGCTGATGATCGGCGCGCCGGACATGGCGTTCCCGCGCATGAACAACATCTCGTTCTGGCTGCTGCCGGCATCGTTCGCGCTGCTGCTGTCGTCGATGCTCTTCGAAGGTGAGCCGGGCGCACTGGGCGCCGGCACCGGATGGACCATCTATGCACCGCTGTCGACCTACGGCCATCCCGGCCCGGCGATGGATTTCGTGATCCTGTCGCTGCATCTTGCCGGCGCTTCGTCGATCCTCGGCGCCATCAACTTCATCACCACGATCTTCAACATGCGCGCGCCCGGCATGACGCTGCACAAAATGCCGCTGTTCGTGTGGTCGCAGCTTGTGACGGTGTTCCTGCTGCTATTGGCGCTGCCGGTGCTCGCCGGCGCGATCACCATGCTGCTGACCGACCGCAATTTCGGCACCACGTTCTTCGATCCGCAGGGCGGCGGCGATCCGCTGCTGTTCCAGCACCTGTTCTGGTTCTTCGGCCACCCCGAAGTGTACATTCTCATCCTGCCGGGCTTCGGCATGATCAGCCAGATTGTGGCGACGTTCTCGAAGAAACCGGTATTCGGCTATCTCGGCATGGCCTACGCCATGGTGGCGATCGGCGGCATCGGCTTCGTGGTGTGGGCGCACCACATGTACACCGTCGGCATGTCCTCCACCGTGCAGGCCTATTTCATCGCCGCCACCATGGTGATCGCGGTGCCGACCGGCGTGAAGATCTTCTCGTGGATCGCCACGATGTGGGGCGGCTCGATCGAGTTCAAGACGCCGATGCTGTGGGCGATGGGCTTCATCTTCCTGTTCACGGTCGGCGGCGTGACCGGCGTGGTATTGGCCAATGCCGGTGTCGACCGCGTGTTGCATGATACCTATTACGTCATCGCGCACTTCCACTATGTGCTGTCGCTCGGCGCGGTGTTCGCAATTTTCGGCGGCTGGTACTACTGGTTCCCGAAGATGACCGGCTACATGTACAGCGAGTTCATCGGCAAGCTGCACTTCTGGCTCACCTTCATCGGCGTCAACATCGCCTTCTTCCCGCAGCACTTCCTTGGGCTCGCCGGCATGCCGCGCCGCATCGCCGACTATCCCGATGCGTTCGCCGACTGGAACTTCATCTCGTCGATCGGCTCCTATATCTCGGGCTTCGCTGCGCTGGTGTTCTTCTTCGGCATCATCCACGCCTTCGTGCGCAAGGAGCGTGCGGCGGCGAACCCGTGGGGGTCCGGCGCGACCACGCTTGAATGGACGCTGTCGTCACCGCCGCCGTTCCATCAATTCGAGACGCTGCCGCTGATCAAATGAGCGTAACGGTCGCACGCACCGAACCCAGCATCGCTGGAGCCGGCGATTACATCGAGCTGATGAAGCCGCGGGTGATGTCGCTCGTGGTGTTCACGGCGCTGGTCGGGCTTTATGTCGCTCCCGGCCACGTGCATCCGGTGATCGCGCTGGCCGCCCTGCTCTGCATCGCGGTCGGCGCCGGCGCCGCAGGCGCGCTCAACATGTGGTACGACGCCGACATCGACGCGCGCATGGCGCGCACCGCCGGTCGGCCGATTCCGCGCGGCGACGTTGCGCCCGGCGAGGCCGCGGCCTTCGGCATGACGCTGGCGGCATTTTCGATCGCAGCGCTCGGCGTCCTGGTGAACTGGCTGGCGGCCGCCCTGCTCGCTTTCACCATATTCTTCTATGTCGTCGTCTACACGATGTGGCTGAAGCGCTCGACGCCGCAGAACATCGTGATCGGCGGCGCTGCCGGCGCCTTGCCGCCGATGATCGGCTGGGCGGCGGCAACCGGCAGCCTGTCGATCGAGCCGGTCGTGCTGTTTCTCATCATTTTCTTCTGGACGCCGCCGCATTTCTGGGCGCTCTCGCTCTACCGCACCGAAGACTACGCGCGGGCCGGCATTCCGATGCTGCCGGTGGTGGCGGGCGAAGCCGCAACGCGCCGCCAGATCGTGCTCTACACCCTGATCCTGGCGCCGCTCGGCGTCGCGCCGTGGCTGCTGGGTTATGCCGGCGCCGCTTACGGCATTGTCGCGCTGGCAACCGGTGCGGCGATGATCGTGCTGGCGCTGCGGGTGCGCGCCGAGCGCCAGGGTCACATCGCGAGCAAGCAGCTGTTTGGCTTCTCGATCCTCTACCTGTTCCTGCTGTTCGCGATGCTCCTCATTGATCGGATGCCGGGAGGGCTCTTGAGCCTCCTGGCATGACGATAGCGAGCGTCAACATGAGCGACAGTCAGCAGCCGGAACAAGGCATCAGGCTTACGGAGCAACAGCTCCGCGCCCGCCGCAACCGCTCGGTGGCCATCGCGCTCGCGCTTGGCGCCTTCGTTGTCGTCATCTTCCTGGTGACGCTGGTTAAGCTCGGGGGCAACGTGCTGACGAGGCCCATGTGATGAGAGCCATGTGATGACGAACAATCAGCCTCCGCAACGGCGCGCGACCCGCCGCGATATGCTGACCGCCTTTATCTGCGGCGGTGTCGTTGCAACGATGGTCGGCGCGTCGTTCGCGGCGGTGCCGTTTTACAACTGGTTCTGCCGCACCACCGGCTACGGCGGCACGACCCAGCGCGCCCACGTTGCGCCTACGCAAACCGGCGCGCGCACGATTACGGTCTATTTCGATTCCAACGTCGCCGGCGGCCTGCCCTGGGACTTCCAGCCCGAGCAGCGGACAGTCGACGTCAAGCTCGGCGAGGTGGTGACGATCTACTATCACGTCACCAACCAGGCCGCGCGCGTCACCACCGGTCAGGCCGCTTACAACGTCAACCCGCCGACGACCGGCATCTACTTCGAAAAGATCAACTGCTTCTGCTTTACCGAGCAGACGCTGCAGCCGGGCGAAAAGCGGGATATGGCGGTGGTGTTCTATGTCGATCCCAAGCTCGCCAAGGACAGCGAGCAGGACGGCACCAACATGATCACCCTGTCCTATACGTTCTATCCGGCGAAGGAGCCGGAACAGCCGGTAGCAACAACAACCGAGCCTGGAAAGTCCGGGCGCATCTGAGTAAGACAACGGCGCGGCCCGGAGTGACGGCGCGCCAAGGTGGAGAAGAATACGATGGCCGACGCTGCACACGCCAAACACCACGACTACCACCTGGTGAACCCGAGCCCCTGGCCGGTGATCGGTGCAACGGCGGCATTTCTTACCGCCGTGGGCGCCATCCTGTGGATGCACCACACGGTGGTCTACGCGCCGGTCGTTTTCGGCGTCGGCGCGATCGGTATCGCCTACACCATGATCGGCTGGTGGCGGGACGTCATCTACGAAGCCGAGATCGAACACGACCACACCCGCGTGGTGCAGATATCGCACCGCTACGGCATGATCCTGTTTATCGCGTCCGAGGTGATGTTCTTCGTCGCCTGGTTCTGGGCCTACTTCAACACCGCGCTGTTCCCGGATCAGCTTCAGGACATCGGCCGGATCGCGTTCACCGGCGGTGTATGGCCGCCGAAGGGCATCCAGACGTTCGACCCCTGGCATTTCCCGCTGCTCAACACGCTGATCCTGCTGACCTCCGGCACCACCGTGACCTGGGCGCATCACGCGCTGCTTGAGAACAACCGCAAGGGCCTGGTCTGGGGGCTGGTTTGCACCATCGCGCTCGGCCTGACCTTCACTTGCGTGCAGGGCTGGGAATACGCGCACGCCGCCTTCCCCTTCTCCGGCAACATGTACGGCGCCGCCTTCTTCATGGCTACCGGCTTCCATGGCGCGCATGTCATCATCGGCACCACGTTCCTGATCGTCTGCCTGTTCCGCGCGCTGGCGGGCCAGTTCACGCCGACGCAGCACCTCGGTTTCGAGTTCTGCGCCTGGTACTGGCACTTCGTCGACGTGGTGTGGCTGTTCCTGTTCGCCTGCATCTATGTGTGGGGCGGCGGCGCGGCGGCAGGTTAAGCGGCGATTTTTCTCCGTTCATTCCCGCCCCCGATCAGGTCGGGGGTAAACTCCCGCGGGAATCCAGTCGACCCACGAACTGGGTTCCCGCTTTCGCGGGAACGAGCGGATAACTACATCGCTGCCATGGCCGAATACGCAATCACCACGCTTTCGGGCTCGATCCGCGCCGGCCTGTCATGTGCGTGCCCGCGTTGCGGGCAAGGCAAGCTGTTCCAGGGTTTTCTGGCGCTGCGCCCGCGTTGCGACGTTTGCGGACTTGATTACGGTTTTGCCGACGCCGGCGACGGGCCGGCCGTCTTCATCATGTTTTTCGCCGGCTTTATCGTGGTCGGCGCGGCGCTGATCGTCGAGGCGCTTTATCATCCGCCTTACTGGGTCCATGCCGCGCTGTGGATTCCGCTGATCCTGATCGTCACGCTTGGGCCGCTACGCCCGATGAAAGGGCTGATGATCGCCCTGCAATATCATCACAAGGCCGCAGAGAGCCGATTTGACGGAGGCCGGACGTGAGCGCGACGATGCGCTCGCGGCAACCGTGGCTCGGCGCGCTGGTGCCGGCGGCGTTCGTCTTCATCGTGCTCATCGGGCTCGGCACCTGGCAGGTTCAGCGCAAGGCGTGGAAGGAAACGCTGATCGCTGTGCTGACCGAGCGGACCAACGCCCCGCCGGCGGCGCTGCCGGCGGCCAAAGACTGGGCAAGCCTCGATCCAGCCCGCGACGAATACAGCCGCGTCAAATTTACCGCGCAATTCGACAACACGGCAGAGGCCCTGGTTTACGGCGCAGCATCGGCGTTCCGGCCCGACGTCGGCGGCACGGGATACTGGGTGTTCACGCCGGCGCGGCTCGCTGACGGCGGCACTGTCATTGTCAATCGCGGATTCGTGCCGGAAAGCAAAAAGGACCCAGGCGCGCGAACGGCCGGACAAGTCGCGGGGCCGATCGACATCGTCGGCGCTTTGCGGTGGCCGGATACACGGCACTGGTTCACGCCGAACGACGATGCCGCGCATAACCTGTTTTTCCTGCGCGACCCGGGCGCGATTGCGGCGGCGAAAAACCTCGGCGCCGTCGCGCCATTCTATGTCGAGCAGGAATCGCCGGTGCCGCCCGGCAGTCTGCCGCAACCCGGCAAGCTGGTCGTGGCGCTGCCCGACAACCACCTGCAATACGCCGTGACCTGGTACGGATTGGCCGCCGCCCTCGTCGGCGTGTTCGTCGTCTGGGCCCGCAACTCCCGCCGGCGCGGTCGCCCCGGGCAGGTCTCGCATTCCTTGTGAAGGTGCCAGGTTTTCTATAAGTGTGGCTCCTGTCCCGAACGCATGGCACGCCATCGTTCGTCCATAATATTAAGCAGAATCAATATCTTAATGAGACACGTCTCGACCAGGGGCGAGGCCCCGCCGCTCGGCTTTGCCGAAGCCATGCTCGCCGGCCTTGCCGGCGACGGCGGCCTTTACGTGCCCGAATCCTGGCCGCAGATCGAGCCGAAGGCGATCGCAGCCTTCGCCGGCCGCCCCTATGCCGAAGTGGCCACCGAGGTCATCCGCCGTTTCACCGGCGACGCCATCAGCGAAAGTGAATTGGCCCGCATGGTGCGCGAGGCCTACGGCACGTTCCGTCATCCCGCCGTTGCGCCGCTGGTCCAGCTTGGCGCAACGACCTTCATGCTCGAACTGCATCACGGGCCGACGCTCGCCTTCAAGGATCTGGCGATGCAGTTGCTGTCGCGGTTGATGGATCACGTGCTCGCGGCGCGGAGCGAGCGCCGCACCATCGTCGTTGCGACATCGGGCGACACCGGCGGCGCCGCTGTCGAAGCGTTCCGCGACCGCAGCCAGGTCGATCTCGTCGTGCTGTTTCCGCATAACCGCATTTCCGGCGTGCAGCGGCGCATGATGACGACGACGGGGGCCGCCAATGTCAACGCAGTCGCCGTTGAAGGCACGTTCGACGACTGTCAGGCGATCGTCAAAGCGATGTTCAATCACCACGCTTTCCGCGACCGCGTGCAACTGTCCGGCGTCAATTCGATCAACTGGGCGCGGATCGTCGCGCAGGTGGTTTATTATTTCACCGCGGCCGTCGCGCTTGGGGCACCGGAGCGCCGGGTTGCCTTTACGGTGCCCACCGGGAATTTCGGCGACATCTTTGCCGGCTATGTGGCCGAACGGATGGGCCTGCCGATCGACCGGCTCGTCATTGCCACCAACGTCAACGACATTCTGGCGCGCACTCTTGCAACCGGCACCTACGAGCTGCACGACGTCATCGCCACCACCTCGCCGTCGATGGACATTCAGGTGTCGTCGAATTTCGAGCGGCTGGTATTCGATGCCTGCAGGCGCGACGGCGGCACCGTCCGCACATTGATGAATTCGCTGGCGCAATCGCGCCGCTTCAGCTTGCCGGCGGACGCGCTGGCGCAAATTCGCACGCGGTTCGGCGCCGGCCGGGCCGGCGAAGATGAAGTCGCCGCGACGATCCGCACGGTCAAGCGCGAGACCGGCAACCTGATCGATCCGCACACCGCGGTTGGCATTGCGGTTGCCGAAAAGGAACAGCGCAACCCGGCGATACCGATGGTGGTGCTGTCCACGGCGCATCCGGCAAAATTTCCCGATGCCGTGGCGGCAGCCAGCGGCGTGCGGCCGGGCTTGCCGGAATGGCTTTCCGGCCTCGATACCCGTCCGGAGCGGGTCACGGTGCTTCCGGTTGATCAGTCAGCGGTCGAGCGTTTCGTGCTTTCAACAAGTCGCGCCGCACAGAAAGGAGCGGCGGCATGAGCGTCGAGCTGACGACCCTGAAATCCGGAATCAACGTCCTGACCGACGCCATGCCGCATCTTGAAACGGCATCGCTTGGCGTCTGGGTGGCTTCGGGCAGCCGCGACGAGCGGCGCGACGAGCATGGCATTTCGCATTTTCTCGAGCACATGGCGTTCAAGGGCACGCGCCGCCGCACGGCGCGTCAGATCGCCGAAGAAATCGAGGCCGTCGGCGGCGATCTCAACGCGGCAACCGGCGCGGAGAACACGGCATATTACGCGCGCGTGCTCAAGCAGGACGTGCCGCTGGCGCTCGATGTGCTGTCCGACATTCTTTCCGAGCCGGTGTTCGATCATAACGAACTGGTGCGCGAGCAGAGCGTCATCGTCCAGGAGATCGGCGCCGTGGCCGACACGCCGGACGACCTGATCTTCGAATATCTCAACGAAATCGCCTTCCCGGACCAACCTCTCGGCCGCTCGATCCTGGGCACGGCAAAGACCGTGCGGTCGTTTGACGGCGGCAAGCTGCGCGATTATCTCGGCAGAAATTACGGCGGCCCGGATCTCGTCGTGGCTGCAGCGGGCGCTGTCGATCATGCCGCCGTCCTTGCCGAAGTCGAGAAGCGGTTCGGCGGCTTCAACGGTTCCGCCAGCCCGATGCCGGAGATGGCGAAATTCGGCGGCGGTACCCGCGTGGAAAAGCGCGATCTGGAACAGGTCCACATCGCGCTGGCACTGCCCGGCATCGCCGTGACCGATCCGGCGCTTTACAGCCTTCAGGTCTTCACCAGCATCCTCGGCGGCGGCATGTCGTCACGGCTGTTTCAGGAAGCGCGCGAGAAGCGCGGGCTGTGTTATTCGATCTACTCGTTCCACATGCCTTACACCGACATCGGCATGTTCGGCCTCTATGCCGGAACCGATGCCGCCGACGCGTCGGAGCTGATGCGGGTGATCGTCGATGAGATCGCGGGCACCGTCGAAACGATTTCCGAACCGGAGGTCGCCCGCGTCAAAGCACAGATGAAAGTCGGCCTGCTGATGGCGCTGGAAAGCTCCAGCGCGCGGGTCGAACAGGTCGCGCGCCAGATGCTGACCCGCGGCCGCCCGATCCCGGTCGAGGAACTGGTCGAAAAGGTCGACGCGGTTACGGTCGAAAGCGCCCGCGCCGCAGGCCGCGCGCTGATCTCGCGCGGCAAGATGGCGACCGCCGTGCTCGGCCTGGGCTCCGGGCTTGAAAGCGCGGCAACGATTGCGGAAACTCTCACCCGCCGGGCGGCCTGACGAACAGCAGCATTAGTAAAACCATCGCCTCACGTGCCAGCCCGACATGGCATTTTTCACGGCGTTTTTTCATGGCGTTTTTTCGCACCATCAATTTTTCCGAACCGCCGCCGTCGATTGCCGGAAGCCGGGTGATCCTGCGTCCGCCGCAAATGGCGGACTACCCCGAATGGTCGGCACTGCGCGCGGCGAGCCGCGATTTTCTCACCCCGTGGGAGCCGACGTGGCCGGAGGATGATCTGACCCGCGGCGCCTTCCGGCGCCGCATCCGGCGTTACAGCGAGGACATCCGCACCGACCAGGGCTACGCTTTCCTGATCTTCCGTAAATCGGATGGCGTGCTGGTGGGGGGGCTAACCCTCGCCAACATCCGCCGCGGCGTCGCCCAGGCCGCCAGCCTCGGCTACTGGATGGGCCTGCCGCATGTCCGGCAGGGCTACATGACGGAAGCGGTCCGCACCGTCATTCCGTTCGCGCTCGAGACCCTGCGGTTGCACCGGCTGGAGGCCGCCTGCATCCCGACCAATGCCGGCTCGATCCGGCTTCTGGAAAGGAACGGCTTCGTCCGCGAAGGCTATGCCCGCGAATATCTGTGCATCAACGGCAGCTGGCAGGACCATTTGCTGTTTGCGCGCCTCAAGGATGGCCCAAAGCCTTGAAAGGCCTCACCTTAACCACGCCGTTACCGCCTTGGGATAGCCACGGTTCGGCTGGTATAGAGTTCCGACGTCGCAAGGCGATGGGTTGGGGAATGCTGCGTAATCTTGACCTGATCCGAACCGGAAGGTGCCGCTCCGTCGCGGTCGTACTGTTGCTTGCGTTCCTAGCGGCGGGCTGTTCGGGCGGCTCGGGCCTTGGCTCGCTTGGCGGCTCGACGGCGTCGGCTCCGCCACCCTCCGGATCACAGCCGTCCTCGAGCCCTTCGTTCACCGACAGGTTTACAAACCTGTTCGGCAGCAACGCTTCCGCAAAAGACTCTCAGCAGGTCGCCAACAGCCAGGTCGTCCAGGACTGCCCGGGAATCGATATCCGGCAGGGCGCATCGACACTGAAAATCGGCACGACCGGAACGGTCAGCAGCGGCGACAGCGACGACAACGGCGCGATGGCGCTGAAGTACCAGGGCACGTTTGTCCGGGCGGCGCGCGAATGCGCCCTGGTCGCGGGGCAACTGGTGATGAAGGTCGGCGTTCAGGGACGCGTCATTGTCGGACCGGCAGGCGGCCCGGGCCAAGTCGAGATACCGTTGCGTATCGCGGTCGTTCAAGAGTCGACCAAAGGCACCCAACCGATCGCCACCAAGTTCACGCGAATTCCGGTGACGATCGCATCGTCCACCGATAATCCGACCTTCACCTATGTCGAAGAAAACTTGAGCTTCCCGATGCCGCGCGATCTGGACGATTACATCGTCTATATCGGCTTCGACCCGCTCTCGCTTCAGGCGCAGCAGCATCCGGCGGCGGCAAAACCCAAGCCGAAAGCCAAACACCCGGCCGGCACCTGATCATCCGGCAGGCTACCAGCCGCGCAGCTCGAGGATACTGCCCTTGAGCACCCGCATGTCGGCGACCACCATGCGGGCGCCGGCGGCAACAAGGTCTCTCGCCAGCGTGCCGGGCGTCTGGCTGGCGCCGACAAAGCCGATCGCTTTCATGCCCGCCCTGGCCGCAGCCGTCACACCGGCCACCGAATCCTCCACGACGATGCAATCCGCAGGCCTGACCCGCATGGTTTCGGCCGCGAGCTGAAACAGATCGGGCGCCGGCTTGCCCCTGGCGACGTTACTTGCCGAAAACAGTCGCGGACCAAAAAACCGCAACAGACCCACGGCATCGAGGCAGGTGCGGACGCGGTCGATCGGCGAGGATGACGCCACAGCCTTCGGTCCGCGGATCCAGGTCAAGGCGTGGGCGGCGTGCGGCAGCGCACGCAGTTCGCTCCGAAACCGGCGCAAGGTTTCCCCTGCCACTGCCGAGGCGAGGCCCGGCGGCAGCTTTTGCCCCGTGGCCCGTTCCATGGCCGTTTCAATAACAGCGAAAATGTCCGCAGGCCGGCGTCCATGAAACCGCCGCGCAACAGTCTCCGCGCTTAATGGAAATCCGGCACGCGTCACCGCCCGCGCGAGAACCGTACTGGCGATCGGCTCGCTGTCAAAAAGCACGCCGTTGCAATCGAAGATGACCAAAGGTCGCCCCGACGATCAGCCGTAACCGGCCGTAGCCCAGCTTTCCGAGAATTGCAGATGCAAAATATCCAAGCGCCGCCGTCTGCAAAGAGCGGCGTGACCGGTGTCACCATTTATTCACAGAAAACAGATGCCGGCTGTGTATTGCCGGGCCGCACCGGCGGCGCGCCGCGTCAGTTGAATTTCTTCCTGATGTCGTCGATGCCCTGCTTCAGCAGGCTGGCCGCGACCTCGCCTTTGGCCGCGACAGACAGGATTTTCTCGGCTGCGGTCACTGCCGCATCGGCCGCCGCGGCGCGGACATCAGCGACGGCCTGGGCTTCGGCCTGGGTGATCTTGGTTTCCGCCATCTTGGTCCGGCGGGCGACGAAATCTTCCATTCGCGCCTTGGCCTCACCGGCAATGCGCTCGGCTTCGGCCTTGGCGCCGGCAATAATCGCTTCGGCTTCCTTCTCGGCCTCCTGCCCCTTGCGCTGGAATTCGGCCAGCAGCGCCTGGGCCTCCTCTTTCAGCCGGCGCGCCTCGTCGAGCTCGCTCTTGATGCGGGCCTGACGCTGATCGAGCGAATCGGTGACCTTGCGATGCACGCCGAGATAGGCGAGCAGACCCAAAAATAGCAGGAAGCCCATCGCCACCCAGTTTTCGGTCTCTTGCAGCGCTTCCAGCATCGCTCAATCTCACCGTTTGAGGGCGTCGCCGACCGCAGCGGCGACTTCGTGGTCGGCAGGCGTCTTCCCGATCAGCCGCTGCACGATGGCCGAGGCGGCATCGGTCGCAATCGATCCGACGTTGCCCATGGCGGACGCGCGGGTCGCGGCAATGGATTGCTCCGCCGCGGCAAGCTTCTCGTGCAATTCGGCCTCGAGCTTCTTGCTTGCCGCCTCGGAATCCGCCGCCTGCTTCTCGCGCATGCCGTTGGCGATCGATTGGGCGCGGCCGCGTGCGTCAGCCAGTGCTTTCTCGTACGCCGCAAGCGCTGCGTCCGACTGGTCCTTGAAATCTTGCGCCGCTTTCATATCGCCGGAGATGCGCTTCGAGCGCTCGTCGAAGATCGCGCCAATACGCGGCAGCGCGACTTTCGCCATCAGGACGTACAAAAGGACAAAAGAAATCGCGAGCCAGACCAACTGCGACGGAAAGGTCTGCGTATCGAACGGCGGAAATACCGGCTTTCCGCCGGGCACTTCAGTATGGGCAGTCGGTTCGGCCATGACCGCGGGCGATTAGAGAGCGAACAGCAGCAGAAGCGCGATCAGCAGCGAGAAAATGCCGAGCGCCTCGGTGATGGCGAACCCGAAGATCAGGTTGCCGAACTGGCCTTGGGCCGCCGACGGATTGCGCAGCGCGGCAGCAAGGTAGTTACCGAAGATGATGCCGACGCCGACGCCGGCGCCGCCCATGCCGATGCAGGCAATTCCTGCGCCAATGTACTTTGCTGCAACCGGATCCATGTGAAAGTTCCTTTTTGGTTGGTTCGAGCCGTCAGTGGCCCGGGTGAATCGCATCGTTGAGATAGATGCAGGTGAGAATGGCGAAAACGTAGGCCTGCAGGAAAGCCACCAGAAGCTCGAGCGCCGTCAGCAGGATGACCATAATGAACGGCAACACCGCGCCGAACCAGCCGAGCACGCCGACGCCGGCGAGCATGATGACGAATCCGGCGAAGACCTGAAGCGTGATATGGCCGGCCAGCATGTTGGCGAACAGACGCACGCTGTGTGACACCGGACGCGACAGGAACGACAGCACTTCAATGAACACGATCAGCGGCAGGATGAGCTTCGGCACGCCCTTCGGCACGAAAAGGTTGAAGAAGTGCAGGCCGTTCTTCCAGAAGCCGTAGATGACGACGATGAAGAACACGGTGAGCGAGAGCGCGACGGTGACAATCAACTGGCTCGTCACCGTGAATGAAAACGGGATCAGGCCGATCATGTTGGCGAACAGCACGAACATGAACAGCGTGAACACAAAGGGAAAAAACTTCATGCCCTCGTTGCCGGCCGAACTGCGGACGGTATTGGCGACAAATTCGTAGGACATTTCCGCGACAGACTGCAGCCGCCCCGGCACAATCGCCTGCGACGCGCTGGCGCCGATCATCAGCAGCGACACGGCGAAAACGATGATGAACATCATCAGCGCCGAATTGGTGAAGGCGATGTCGTGGCCGCCCATGGTCATCATCGGGACCATGTCGTGGATCTTAAACTGGTGGATCGGATCGATTTGCATCGTTTCGTTACCGTCGCGCGCCGCAGCGCCAATCAGCCTTCCCGGTTCTTGCGCAGGCGATCGTCAATGCCTGGGCTCGCCACTACGCCTGCCGAACGCATCACGTTGAGGACGCCGGCGGCGAAGCCGAGCAAGAGAAAAAACATCAGCCCCCATGGCGTGGTCCCGAACCAGCGGTCGATGAGCCAGCCAAGGCCTGCACCGACGATCACGCCAGCAACAAGTTCGCTCGAGAGCCGAAAACCCCTGGCGTAACCTGCTGCCGTCGCCGCCCGATTCTCAGAAGCGTCATCGGAAGTCTCGACGGTATGTTGCCGTGCCAGACCTTCGCCGAGCCGCTGGAGCCTCGCGGAGAGAGCGGCCTCATCGGAGCGCGGTTTGTCCCGGTCACCGTTTGCGCGCGGGTCGCTCATGATCTCGACACCCGCGGCTCTACGGCGTTCGCAACACGCCCGCCCCCTGAAGCCGGGCGGACCATACTGAGAGGGGTATACCAAGTCAAGAAACGCACGACTTATCCTAATTATTTGAAATCAAAGCAGATATAGGCACTTTTCTGAAGAGTTTCGAACCTATCGAAGGCGTGATTTTGCGTTGCGATGTCACGCCGCCTAGTCTCTGCGACACGCTCTCCCAACGCACCAGGAGACGATAATGTTCAGCAAACCCGTTACCATCGCCGTCGCGGCTTTTTGCTTGAGCCTGCCGGTCCGCGCCGACGATCAGACACCAGATACCGCCGGCGGCCGCTACACCTTGAACAACGTGGCGGACGGCTTCGTCCGGCTGGACACCCAAACCGGCGAGGTCGCGCTGTGCAGCGAGCGCACCGTCGGCTGGGCATGCCAATCGGCGCCGGAGGATCGCACCGCTTACGAGAGCGAAATCGCACGGCTGCGGGGCGAAAATGCCGCCCTGAAACAGTCCCTGCTGTCGCACGGATTGCCGTTGCCGCCTTCCGCCAGTCCGGAGCAATCCGGCAGGCAGGACAATGACATCACCATCCGGCTGCCCAGCAATGCCGAGATCGACCGCGCCGTCAGCTACGTCGGGCAGATCTGGCAACGCTTCGTCGATGCGGTTGCCCGCGCCCAAAAGCAGATGCTGAACAAGGGCTAAACGTTGCCGCGCGTATCAGGTGAACTGTCTGCTGTTCGCTCCGCACCGCTCGAGACGCTGGCGAGCGGCGTTCTCACAATCGAGACAGCCGGCGAAGGCTTCTTTGAAATCACCCGCGACGTCGCGCGCTTTCTCGAACAGATAAAAGCGCGCGACGGAATCGCGATGCTTTATCTCCGTCACACGTCGGCATCGCTGGTCATCCAGGAGAACGCCGATCCCGACGTGCAGACCGACCTCGTGACCGCACTCAATCGCATCGCGCCGGAAGACGCCGGATGGGTGCACGACGTCGAAGGGCCCGACGACATGCCGGCCCACGTCAAAGCCATGGTCAACGGCGTGTCGCTGCACGTGCCGGTATCGCAAGGCAAGATGGCGCTCGGCACCTGGCAAGGGATTTACCTCGCCGAGCACCGCGCCAAGCCGCATCGGCGTGAGGTCATTCTTCAGTTCCTCGGGGACGTGAGTGAAGCCTAGGGCCTAAGTGGCAGGATTGCGGCTTTGAGCCTGAAACCGGTCGGACACTGCCACTGCGCTCACCATGCGACCGGCGCAAGGCTGCAATGATGCGGCAAAGCTGGCTATGCGGGTTCTCGATCAATACGTCGGGTTGGCGACCGCGCCAGAACAGAAGCGCACCGAGCGGGAGGACGTCGAGGGGCTGACGTCAAATCGGAACTCATTTGCGAGGCAGCGCTTGGATCGTTTCGTGGGGATGGCGGTATTCGCGAAAGTCGTCGAATCCGCCAGTTTTGCCGCAGCCGCCCGTCATTTCGACATGTCGCCGGCAATGGTGAGCAAACACGTGCAGACGCTCGAGGAGCGCCTCGGCGTACGTTTGCTCAATCGCACGACACGGCGCGTCAGCGCCACCGAAGTCGGTCAGAACTATTATGAACGCTGCTTGCGCATCCTCACCGACATGGAGGATGCCGAGCGCGCCGCTGGCGATCTGCAGGCAGCCCCACGCGGCCAGCTGCGCGTCACAACGTCGGTATCATTCGGGGCACGCCGGTTGGCCCCCGCCATTGCAGATTTTCTCGTTGCCTATCCCGACGTGTCGATCGATCTTCGGCTGCATGATAATTACGTCAATCTCGTCGAGGAACGTATCGATCTGGCCATACAACTCGGCCAGCTTTCCGACTCAAGTCTGATCGCAAAGAAGCTGCACACGGTCGACATGGTGCTGTGCGCTTCACCGGGTTATCTGAAGACCAACGGAACACCGCAGCATCCGCGCGATCTCGTCAACCACAACTGTCTGGTCTTCACCTATGCCGCGCACCGCGCGTGGACCTTCGTCGATCGGCAAGGCAGGAAAGAAGTCGTTCGCGTCGACGGCCGGCTGCTTGCGAACAACGGTGATGCGCTCTTGGCGATGGCGCTCCGCGATGCCGGCCTGATTTTCGTGCCCGACTATCTGGTCGAAGATGACATCGCCGCCGGTCTGCTGGTGCGCCTGCTACCCGAATTTACCGCTCAGGACGCGCCGGTTTATGCGGTCTATCCGCACGGCCACAACCTGTCCCCCAAGACCCGGGCATTCATCGACTTTCTCTCATCGCGCTTCGCGCGCGCCGCCGAATCCGGAAATGGATTGCAAACGGGAAACGGGAACGGGCATGCGCCCGTCCCCGTTTTCACCGACGGCTCAGTAGGTCTCAACCATCGCGTTGTAACCGGCACTGCCGCCGCCGGTCGCACCTGAAGAGTTCTCCGCGGCATTCGGTAACTGGGCAGAGCCAATCGGAGCGTAGTTATAGAGCCGGTGCGGACCGGCCGCTGCGACCCGGCTGTGGCTGTTTTCACGCACCGCGGTCTGTTGGTTCGGAATGGCCCGAGTCGGTCCATAGGCCGGCTTGCCGCCGCCGACGTTATAGGCGAACGGAAGCTCATTGGCCGTGCCGTCGCCCTTGTTGTACGACTGTGCAAAGGCCGGCGACGCGATGCCCACGGCCAAAGCCGCCACGAGCGCGATTTTTGACTTATTGATCATGATTCTTCTCCTGAATTCTCTCCGGCAACGGCAAGTGCCGTTGTCGTCGACGTCCGGGAGATAGCTTCGGCACCGCACAATCTGAATTGGCGATCCTTTGAACAGACTATCCGTTCATGACGAACAATACCGGGCTTGCCGTCGCCGCATTGCGTACAGTGGACCGTGCGGCCGGATCGGCCCTAAAATGCCGGCTGCACTTCGCCGGACCCATGACACCGGACTGACGCTGGATCCATAATATTGACCGAAGCAGCGCTGCAGCACCTTCTGATCGCCGACGACCATCCGCTGTTTCGCGGCGCGCTGCGTGGCGCAGTGTCCGGATTGTTCGATCGTGCCCAGGTCGACGAAGCCGGGACATTCGAGGAAATCACCGCATTTCTCGAACGCGGCGGTGAAGTCGACCTGGTTCTGCTCGACCTCAGCATGCCGGGGGTACGCGGCTTTTCCGGCCTGATGTATTTGCGCGCGCAATATCCCGGGCTGCCCATTGTCGTGGTCTCGGCCAATGACGACCCGGTGGTCATCCGCCGTTGCATGGAGTTCGGCGCGTCCGGATTCATTCCCAAGACGCTTGGCACCGACGCCATGCGCGAAGCCATTGCCCGCATTCTGCAAGGCGAGATCTGGACGCCGCCGGACGTCGACATGGCCAGACAATCGGACGCCGAGACAGCGGCGATGATCGCCCGGCTTTCGAGCCTCACGCCGCAGCAGGTGCGCGTATTGATGATGCTGTCCGGTGGACTTCTGAACAAGCAGATTGCCTACGAGCTCGATGTCTCGGAGGCGACGGTAAAGGCGCATGTATCGGCGATCCTGCAGAAGCTGGGCGTGGAAAGCCGCACCCAGGCGGTGATTGCGGCGGGACGCATCGAAGCCGGCCAGTGGCCGCAAGTGTCGCCGCGGGAAAGCTAGTTCACTCGGCGGCGACGCGCTGGATTCGCCATTGCATGATCAGGGCGCGCAATGACGCCGGCTTGAGCGGCTTGTTCAGCAGATGCACGCCTTCGGCTTGCGCCTCGTCGCGGACATGCGCGGAGCGGTCGGCCGTGATCAGGATGGCGGGGACATGCCGATTGAGATGCCGCCGCAACTCGATAATTGCCGCGATGCCGTTGCCGCCATCGAGATGATAGTCGACCAAAAGACCGTCCGGCTCGATATTGTCCGCGCTGATCGCCGCCAGCGCCTCGGTGAGATCGGCCGCCGTCAGCACGCGGCAACCCCAGCCACCGAGCAGCTTCCTCATCCCGTCGAGAATCGTCAGGTCATTGTCGATACAGAGTGCCACTGTCCCCGCCAGGCGTCCGGTTTTGTCGCTTGCAGCATTCTGCTGCTGAGGCTCGGCGACGGCCTTGCCACGCGGCACTTCCAGTGAAAACTGCGACCCGCGTCCGACCGCCGACTTCAGAACGACCTCGCAATCAAGCACGCGGGCGATACGCTCGACGATTGAAAGACCGAGGCCGACACCGCGCGCCACGCGCGCACCCTGGTCCAAACGGTGGAATTCCTTGAACACGGCGCGGCGCTTGGATTGCGGAATACCGATTCCGGTATCGTAGACGTCGATACGCAACTTGCCGCCCCGCCGCCGGCAGCCGACCAGCACGGTGCCTTCGGGCGTGTATTTGATGGCATTGGACACGAGGTTCTGCAGCAGCCGCCGCAACAGCCGCCGGTCCGAACGCACCGTCAGCGAGCACGGCATGGAGCGCAGCTTCAACCCTTTGGCACGGGCGAGCGGCGCGAACTCGACCTCGAGGCGTTGCAGCAATTCATCGATAGGGAAATCCGAAACTTCCGGCTTCATCGCGCCGGTGTCGAGCCGCGAGATGCCGAGCAGCGCCGCAAAAATCTCCTCGACTGCCTCAAGCGAAGCGTCGATGTTTTGGACAAGATCGCCGTCCTCGCCGGAGCGCTGGCGTTCGATCAGGCTGGTCACGTAAAGACGGGCGGCGTTGAGCGGCTGCAAAATATCGTGGCTTGCCGCAGCGACGAAGCGGGTCTTTGACACATTCGCCTCGTCCGCTTCGGCCTTGGCATGCTCGAGTTCGCTATTGAGCCGGGTCAATTCCCTGGTGCGCTCGCGGACGCGGCGTTCCAGCGTTGCATTGGCACGCTCCAGCGCCTCCGCCGCTTTCACGCTCGGCGTGATGTCGGTGAATGTCGTGACCAGGCCGCCGTCCGGCATGCGGTTGGCCCGGACTTCGATCACCAGGCCACGTTCAGAAAAGCGTTCGAGGAAGGGCTCAAACTCCGACGTATACTTGCCGATACGTTCGGCGATCGCCGCATCAAGATCTTTTTGATCATGATCGGCATGCCGTACGACGTAACCGAGAATTTCGCCCAGCGCGACACCGACGCGGGTGAGATTGTGCGGCAGGTCGAAGACCTCGCCAAACTGCCGGTTCCAGCAAACCAGGCTGAGGTCCTTGTCGAAAACGGCAATACCCTGCCGCACATGATCGAGCGCCGTTTGCAAAATCTCGCGATTGTAGTGGATCGCCGCATTGGCATCGTCGAGCAGCTTGAGCGCATCTTTGGTCGAAACCGTCCGTTTTCGCAGCAGCAGCGACAGCACAAGGCGCGATGACGCCGCGCCGATCGCCGACGCCAGCAGATACTCGCCGAATTGCAGGACTTCGAAATCAGCCTCGGCCTGCGGTTCCAGGCTGATGCGGCGCGAGACTGCAAAGCTCGCAAATGACTTCACGGGTGCGCTCCTCGCCGAGGTACCGCGACACGGTCGCGATCAATTCACCGGCAGTAACGGATGCGCGGCGCAGCCGGAAACTCGGGGCTTTCGGTACCAGAATGGGCGCCAGAGCGGATGGCACAAACAGATCGGCCTGAACACGCTCGATTGCCGTCGGCCGCCGGCCGAAAGAGAACGCAATATAGAACACGATATTGACGGCGAGGCTGAGCAACACGCCATGAACCAGCGGCGGCAGATCGAGGCCAAAAAACGCCTGCGGCCGCAGCAAGGCAAAGCCCCATGGTCCATCGGCCAGGATGCCCGCATTTGCTGCGCTGGCGTCCGAGATACTCGGCAGCAGCAGCGTGTAGCCCCAGACCAGAATGCCAGCGGTCATGCCGGCGATGGCGCCTCGCGCGGTGCCGCGTTGCCAGATCAGGCCGCCAAAAAACGCCGGCGCCAGCTGCGCGATGGCGGCAAACGACAATAGCCCGATCGCCGCCAGCTGCGCGTCGCCGGCCGAGCGGTAATAGACGTAGGCCAGAAAAAGAATGACGAAGATTGCAATCCGCCGCGTGGTAAGCAGCCAGCCGCCGGCATCGCTCGGCTCACCGCCGAGCTTCTCGCGGCGCTTGAGCACCAGCGGCACCACGATATCGTTCGACACCATGATCGCGAGCGCGACGGATTCCACGATCACCATGGCGGTCGCCGCGGAGAGGCCGCCGACAAAAGCAACCAGCGTGATCACATCGGAATGGGCGGCGATCGGCAGCGCCAGCACGAACATGTCGCTGTCGACCTGGCCTTGCCGAAACGTCAGAAGCCCCGCGACCGCAATCGGCAATACGAACAGGTTGATCAACACGAGATAGAGCGGAAACAGCCATGCGGCGCGGCGGATCTCGGCGTCGCTGTGATTCTCGACGACGGCAACATGAAATTGGCGCGGCAGCAACACGATCGCGAACAGCGACAACACCGTCATCGCAAAGAACCCGCCGAGCGCCGGCGGGCGCGTCAGCACCGCGGCGATGTCCGCATGTTCGAGCGCGTGCGAGAACAGGCTGAACGGCCCTTTGAACATCACGAAGGTAACGAAAACGCCGACCGCCAGAAACGCCACCAGCTTGACGATCGATTCGGTCGCGACGGCCAGCATCAGGCCATCCTGATGCTCGGTTGCATCGGTATGCCGCGTACCGAACAGAACCGCGAAGGCGGCCATCAGCAACGCGACAAACAACGCGCTGTCTCCGACCAGCGGCTGCGCCGGCGCCGTCTGCGCCAGGATCGTGCCGACCGAAGCCGACACGGCTTTGAGCTGGAGCGCAATATAGGGAACCATGCCGACGATCGCGATCAATGCCACCGTCGCCGCCACCGCCTGGCTCTTGCCGTAGCGCGCCGCGATCAGGTCGGCGATCGACGTGATGTTTTGCCCTTTGGCGAGCCGCACGATCCGCATCAGCAGCGGAAACGCCAGCCCGACCATCAGCATCGGGCCGATGTAAATCGCGAGAAAGTCGTAGCCGGTGCGCGAGGCGAGACCGACCGAGCCAAAGAAGGTCCAGGATGTGCAATAGATCGCCAGCGACAGCGGATAAATCACCAGCCGCGACGAGGTGGCGCCGAAAAGCGCGCGCCTGCGGTCGCCGTAGCTCGCCACCAGAAACAAAAATCCGATATAGGCGAGCGCGATAATGACGACGACCCAGCCCTGCAACATGACCTAATCCCGGTTGTCAATTCGCTGCATCGATTGGGTTCGCGGCGCTTTCGCCTCCTGCAAGGTCACCATACAACGGGCGGCCTGTCTATCGGGCCCGTCCGCGCGTCATTAATGTCCTGAATGTCCAATCCGCAGCGGCGTTATTTGACGGCGCACCGGGCGCAAGGCATTCATGGACCCGTCCATGCTCCCTCCCCTTCCGCCGCGGCGCATCATTATCGAGAACGTCGAAACGTTGCTGATCGCGCTCGCCGGCGGTCTTGCCTTTACCTATTTCGAGCTTCCCGCCGCATTGGTGTCCGGTTCGGTCGTAGCCGTTGCCGGGGCTGCCTTGCTGGGCCGGCCGGTCAAATTGCCTCTCGTTCTGGCCCGGTTCTGCTCGGTGATCATCGGCATTCTGCTCGGCGCCGTGGTGACGCCCGACACGCTGCGCGGCGTTGCCACCTGGCCGGCGAGCATCGCGCTGCTGATGCTGTGTTCGATCCTCATGATCCTCGCGACCATGAGCTACCTGCAGGTCGTGCACCGCTGGGACCCATTGTCGGCCCTGCTCGCCTCAAGTCCGGGCGCATTGGCGCAGGCGATCTCGCTGGCAACGGAACTCGGCGGCGATTTGCGCGCCATCGCCATCGTGCAGACCGTCCGCGTTCTGCTGCTGGTCGTCGGGCTGCCGAACGGTCTCGCCTTGTTCGGTCTGGTCGCACCGGCGGTCACGGTGATGCGAGGGCCGGCCGACGTATCGGTGCTGGGGCAGATGATCCTGCTTGCCGTGGTATCGACCGCCTGCGCGATCGCACTGGCGTGGGTGCGGTTCCCCGGCGGCTTGCTGTTTGGCGCGATGGTCGGCTCGGCGATCCTGCACGGCAGCGGGCTGATCGATGCGGTGTTGCCGTGGTGGGTCGGCAGCGCGGCGACCGTCACGCTCGGGGCCGTGGTCGGTTCGCGTTTTGCCAACATGACGGTGCGAATGCTGGTCGGCTATCTCGGCGCCGCATTCGGCTCATTCGCGGTGGCGATGACCGTTGCGACGATCTTCATCGCGATCGTGGCGTATTTCTTTCCGTTTCCGATCGCCAATATCGTGATCGCCTTTTCTCCCGGCGCGCAGGACACGATGATGGTGCTGGCGCTCGCATTGCACCTCGACCCGATCTATGTCGGGGCTCACCATCTCGCGCGTTTTCTTGTGGTGACGATTACGGTTGCGGTCGGCGCCCGCAAACTCGGAAGAGCGAAGCCGCCGGCCTGATGCGTTATTCCGCCGCCAGCGCCTGATCCCGCAACGGCAGACCGAGCCGCTGCCAGACATCGACCAGCGCTTCGGCAAGCGCGTCGATCAACGCGTCCTCGTGATAGGGGCTCGGCGTGATGCGCAGCCGCTCGGTGCCCTTCGGCACCGTCGGGTAATTGATCGGCTGGATATAAATGCCGTGCGCCGAAAGCAGCAGATCGCTGGCCGCCTTGCATTGTTCCGGATTGCCGACATAGACCGGCACGATATGGGTCGGGCTTTCCATCACCGGCAGGCGCGCCGCCGTGAGCACGGCTTTGGTCCGCGCCGCGCGGTCCTGGTGGCGATCGCGCTCCCACTGCGAGGTCTTGAGATGACGGATAGCGGCCGTCGCCGCCGCAGCCACCGACGGCGGCAGCGCGGTGGTGAAAATGAAACCGGGCGCATAGGAGCGCACCGCGTCGATCAGCGCCGCTGAGCCGGCGATATAGCCGCCGAGGCAGCCGAACGCCTTGGCGAGCGTGCCCTCGATCACATCGATGCGTGACACGACGCCATCGCGCTCGCTGATGCCGCCGCCGCGCGGACCGTACATGCCAACGGCATGCACTTCGTCGACATAGGTCATGGCGCCGTATTGCTCGGCGAGCTCGCAGATGCGGCTCACCGGCGCAACGTCGCCGTCCATCGAATAAAGGCTCTCGAACACCACGAGCTTCGGCCGCGCCGGATCGGCGGCGGCAAGCAGCTCTTCAAGATGCGCCATGTCGTTGTGGCGGAAGATCTGCTTCTCGGTGTACGCCTGCCGCACGCCTTCGATCATCGAATTGTGGTTCCAGGCGTCGGACAGGATCAGGCAATTCGGCATCAGCTTGGCCAGCGTCGAAATGCCGGTCTCGTTCGACACATAGCCCGAGGTGAAGACCAGCGCCGCTTCCTTGCGATGCAAGTCGGCCAGTTCGCGCTCAAGCTCGACCACCGGGTGGTTGTTGCCGGCGATATTGCGCGTGCCGCCAGCGCCGGTGCCCATGCGGGTCGCGGTCTCGACCATGGCGCCGATCACCTTGGGGTGCTGCCCCATGCCGAGGTAATCGTTGGAACACCAGATGACGACGTTCTTCGGCCCGTCCGGCGAATGCCAGATGGCGTGCGGGAACCGCCCGGCGATGCGTTCGAGATCGGCGAAAACGCGGTAGCGGCGCTCGGAATGCAGCCGGTCCAGGGCCCCGGCGAAATAAGCGTGATAGTCGACAGGCTGATTCTTGCGATAAATCATGGGGAAAGGCCGGCAGATTGGAACTTTACCAGTCGCCATCTAGAAGCGTTCCAGGGCATTTGTCGAGACTGAATACGGGCGGTCCGATGCCGCGGCATATCGATTAAGCGGCATGGCTGGCTATCGATTAAAAAGCGAACAACCGTCCGGCCCGGCCTATTGGCCCACAGCCCGCCGCAACTGCGGAGAATGGCCGGATTTTGCCAGCCCGGATTTTGCCAACCCGGATTCTTTCAGCCATGGGCTCCACGGATCAGGTGGAACCAGCCCCTCGGTGATGGAGACCGGCAGAATTCGGCCGTCATCGGCGATGCGGCCGATCATCACCGGCTTGAACAGGTGATGGGTGCGCGCATCCACCTTCACTGCAAAACCGCTGGGCGCCACAAACCGCCGGTCGCCAAGCGCCGCACGCACCGCGTCGACATCGGCCGTTGCCGCAGCCTCGACCGCCGCGGTCCATAGATGGAAGCCGATCCAGGTCGCTTCCATCGGGTCGTTGGTCACGGCATCGGGCTTGCCGGTAAAGTTGCGCCACGCGGCAATGAAAGCGCGGTTCTCCGGCGTCTCGAAGGCATGAAGATAATTCCATGCCACGAAATGCCCGGAGACCTTTGAGCGCATCAGCGCCGGCAGTTCGGCTTCGTTGATGGAAAGCGACATCACCGGAATGCTATTGGCCGTGACCCCCTGGTTTGCCAGCTCCCGGAAGAAGTGAACGTTGGCGTCCCCCGAGACGGTGGCGACAACAGCGGTGCGGCCACCCTTGGCAAAGCGGCGGATCTGCTCGACGACGGCGCGCCAATCCTTCTGGCCTTGCACGGTGTAATGCTCGGCGACGTCGAAAACCTGTTTGCTGGCCAGATAGCCTTTGAGGATGGCGTTCGTGGTGCGCGGATAGATGTAATCGGTGCCCACCAGGAAGAACCGGCTGATGCCCTGGTCGCGCAGGAAGTTGACGGCCGGGATCGCCTGCTGCGGCGGCGTGGCGCCGGTATAGAAAATATTGCGGGAGGCTTCCTCACCTTCATACTGACTGGGATAAAACAGCAGCGCATTGTTGCGCTCGATAACCGGCAGCACCTCTTTGCGCGAAGCCGAGCTCCAGCAGCCGAATATCACCGCCACCTTATGCTCGCCGATCAGCTTGCCCGCCATCGCGGCGTAAGCGCTGGTCTCGGAGCGCGGATTGACAATCACCGGCTCGAGCGGACGTCCCAGCAAACCGCCGCGTGCATTTTGCTGCTCGATCAGCATGACGAGGAGTTCCTGCAGCGGCCGTTCGCTTGCCGTCATCGTGCCGGACAGCGAATGCAGGATGCCGACCTTGATCGAGCCGTGCTCGAGATCGGAGAAATAGCGGGAGATCGCATCGCCCAGCCACTTCGAGCGGCCCAGCAGATCTTCCGCTGTCGCCAGCACGCCGTTGCCGGCTTCTTCGACTTTGCCGGCGATGACGGAGAGTTCCGGCAAGACGCCACTGACGGCGTCGGCAACCTGCTCGGCGCGGCTGCCGATGCGGTCGATTTCGTTGGCCTGGTGTTCGAGAATGCCGGTCAGTTGCCGGTTGGCGTCGCTCATCGCCGCCACGCTAGACGATACCCCGGCAATCGCTTCCACAGTCTGACCGACGGCGTGCTGGATATCGTGAATTTGTTTGCCGATATCGCCGGTGGCTTTCGCGGTCTGCTGCGCCAGCGTCTTGACCTCGGAAGCGACCACGGCAAAACCGCGTCCCGCGGCGCCGGCGCGCGCGGCTTCGATCGTCGCGTTCAGCGCCAGCAACGACGTCTGCGACGCAATCGCCTCGATCAATTTGACCACGGTGCCGATCCGCTCGGCGGCGGCGGCGAGGCTCCGCACGGTGCGGTCGGTGCGCGCCAGGTCGGCAATGGTCTGGTCGGTGGCGCCCTTGGCGACCGCGGCTTCGCTGGTCGATTGCACGATGAGCTGCAACAACGCGCGCGCCGCATCGGCAACCGCGGCCACATCCCGGCTGGCCGTGGCGCCGGCATCGACCGCCTGAGTGGTGCGGCGGCGCACGTCCTCGTTGCGTACGCCAAGATCGGCCGCCGTCACCTGAATCTCTTCGGCAGCCGATTGAAAGACGCAGGTCAGTTCATCGACCGTGCTGCGAAACCGCTTGGTGAAGAAGGTCCGCCCGGCATAGTGCAACCGCGCTTCCGCCTCCCGGCTGCGATGGTCCACGACCAGAGCGTCGGCATCGATCAGAACCTGACGCATCTTTTCCGCAGCGGCGGCGCTGTCTTTGAGCGCACCGCTGCCGATCCGCACCGGTAATGCGGCATAGCGGTCACCGCCGGCGATCTGGTTGATGCCGCCGGCCACCGAACGGAGCATGTCCTCGCACCACCATGCGGCGGCAGCCGCGCCGGTTAGCGCGCTGACGATGCCGAGTGACAGGCTGCCGGTCCCCCAGGTGACAAGCGCCGCAATGGTTGCGACGGCGCTGACCGGAAGCAGTATCCATGCCGGTATCAGGCTCTTGCGAAATTCGGTGGCCATGTTGCCTTAAACGATGTCGGCTTGGGCCATGTCGGCCTGCGCGGAAAAGTCGTGGAGAACTCAACGAAAATTGCGCATAGTCGCTTACTAATTCCTTTCATAATGCTGCGCCGCAGCGCACGAATAAACGGCATTCGCGCTCAAATAATGTGCGACATTGCGCGGCGCCGATGAGGGTACGAAAAAACGATGTCTGAACACGGTCTGGCTCACGGACTCACTAATTACGGCGACCGCGATTTCTCCCGCTACCTGCGCCGCTCGTTCGCGCAATCGATGGGTTATTCGCGCGCGTTTCTCGAAAAGCCGGTCATCGGCATCGCCTACACCGGCTCCGACTTCAACAATTGTCACCGCCACTTTCCGGAATTGCTCGCCGCGGTGAAACGCGGCGTGCTGGCTGCGGGTGCGCTGCCGCTGGAATTCCCGACGATCTCGCTCGGCGAGGTGTTTCTCACCCCGACCAGCCTGAAGTTTCGCAACCTGATGGCGATCGACACCGAGGAAATGATCCGCGCCCAGCCGATGGACGCCGTCGTGCTGATGGGCGGCTGCGACAAGACCGTACCGGCGCAGCTGATGGGCGCGGTTTCCGCCGATCTTCCGGCCATTTCACTCATCGGGGGCCCGATGATGACCGGACGGCATCGCGGCGAGCGGCTCGGCGCCTGCACCGATTGCCGGCGGTTCTGGGCGCGCTATCGCGCCGGCGACGTCGACGACAAGGAGATCAATGAAGTCGAGGGCCAGCTCGCGGTCACGGCGGGCACCTGCGCGGTGATGGGAACGGCTTCGACCATGGCCTGCCTCGCCGAGGCGCTCGGTCTCTGCCTGCCCGGCACCGCCGCGATCCCGGCGGTCCACGCCGACCGGCTGCGCGCCGCCGAAGCGACCGGCGCCGCCGCGGTGAAAATGATCGGATCGAAGATCACGCCGTCACAGATCGTCAATCGCAAGTCGGTCGAGAATGCCTTGCGCGTCTTGCTGGCGCTCGGCGGCTCCACCAACGCCGTCATCCATCTCACCGCCATCGCCGGACGCGCCGGGGTGAAAGTCTCGCTCGACCATCTCAATACGCTGTCGGACTCGACGCCGGTACTGGTCAATCTGAAGCCGGTCGGTAACGGCTACATGGAAGATTTTTACGCCGCCGGCGGCATGGGCGCGCTGCTGCGCGAGCTCAAGCCGCTGTTGCATCTCGACTGCATGACCGTAACCGGCGAGACCCTCGGCGAACGGCTCGAAGGCGATGCCGCCGATTATATCGACCGCTCGATCATTGCCGAGCTGAAGACACCACTGGAGCCGCTGGGCGGGCTGGTCGCGCTGTTCGGCAATCTGGCGCCGAAGGGGGCGATCCTGAAACGCTCGGCTGCCGATCCGAAGCTGTTCGAACACGAAGGGCGCGCCGTGGTGTTCTCATCGCTTGCCGATCTCGCGGCACGGATCGACGACCCGGCGCTGGATGTCGCCCCGGAAGACATTCTGGTGCTGCAAAACGCCGGCCCGCGCGCACCGGAATGCATGCCGGAAGCCGGCTATCTACCGATTCCAAAAAAGCTCGCGCAAAAAGGCGTCAAGGACATGGTGCGCATCTCGGACGCGCGCATGAGCGGCACCGCGTTCGGCACCATCGTGCTGCACATCACGCCGGATTCGGCATCCGGCGGCCCGCTCGGCCTGGTGCGCAACGGCGATCGCATCCGGCTGTCGGTGAAAGACCGCCGCATCGAGCTGAAGGTCGACGACGGCGAGCTGAAAAACCGCGCGGCGGCCGCGCCGGCCAAGGAGAAAATCCCCGAACGCGGCTACGCCAAGCTGTTCGCGGAGCAGATCACCGGCGCCGACGAAGGCTGCGACTTCAAGTTTTTGATGGCGAAGTGAGGCGTTGCCTTGCCGCCGCTCGCCTATATCTCGTGGAGTTCGGGAAAGGACAGCGCGTTTGCGCTGTTTGAGGCACGCCGGCTAGGGCTCGCGCGCATTGCCGGCGCTCTGACAACGATCAACGCGGTCTACGACCGGGTGGCCATGCACGGCGTGCGAAGTGCGTTGCTTGACCGCCAGATTGCCGCGCTCGATCTACCCATCATCAAAGTCCCAATACCGAGCCCCTGCCCGAACGAGATTTACGAAGCGCGGATGGCGGAGGCCTGCGCCGGCATCCGCGCCCGGGGTATCGTACACGTCGTGTTCGGCGACCTGTTTCTCGAGGACATTCGCGCCTATCGGGAGGAGAAGCTGAAGGCCGCGGCAATGACCGCACTGTTCCCGCTATGGAAGCGGGACACGACGGCATTGGCGCGCGACATGATCGACAGCGGCCTCGTCGCTTACATCGCCTGCCTCGACCCGCGCCGGCTCGACCGCAGTTTCGCCGGCCGCCGCTTCGACACTGCATTGTTGCGGGACCTGCCCGCCGGCATCGATCCGTGCGGCGAGAACGGAGAATTTCACACCGTGGTGACCGCCGGCCCGATGTTTCGGGCACCGATCGACGTTGCCGTTGGCGAAACGGTGGAGCGGGACGGCTTTGTCTTTACCGATATCGTGCCGCTGTAATCGCCGGCTGCGCTGAGAGAAACAGCCTCGGCAAAATCGCGCGCCGCGCCTCACAAATCTGCATAAAGCCGCTGCTGCGGACGTCCGCGGCATCAATCTTGCTCATCCGTTGCCAAGAGCCGGTTCCTGCGAACAGCGGCGAGGTTGAATATGCTGCGACGGATTTCTTTTTGGTTGTTGTCCTGCGTGCTGGCTCTGGCGTGGATCGCGCCGGCGAGCGCGGCGGACTGGCCCGACCATCCCGTCACCATCATCGTGCCGTTCGGACCCGGCGGTAACACCGACATGATGGCGCGTCTCGCGGCGGCGGACCTGAGCGCCAAGTTCGGTCAGAATTTCATCATCGAAAATCGTCCGAGCCCCGGCGGCGCCATCGGAACGCGGCTTGTCGCCAATGCCGCGCCGGACGGCTACACGCTGCTGTTTTGTGCGTCCTCGATGATCACGCTGACGCCACAGCTGGAAAAGCTCGACTTCGATCCGGTCACGCAGCTTGAGCCGATCACGAATGTCGGAACCGGCGCCCAGGCGATCGCCATCAAGCGAAGTCTGCCGGCCACGAACCTGGCGGAATTCCTCGCCTATGCCAAAGCCAGTCCCGGAAAGCTCAACTTCACCACCGCCGGCACGCAAAACCTGAGTCACTTCTCGCCGGCACGCCTGTTCGCAGCCACCGGCGTCGATGTCGTCATGGTGCCGGCGCGCGCCGAGCCGCAGGCGATCTCCGATCTGCTCGGCGGCGTTGCCGACATCTATTTCGGCAACGCTTCCGCGGTCCTGCCGCTGAGCAAGAACGACAGCGTCCGTGTCATCGCCGTCAGCACGCCGCAACGGCTGGCCGCGTTCCCTGATCTGCCCACCGTGGCAGAAACCGTGCCGGGTTTTGAATCCTCATCATGGAACGGCTTTCTGGCGCCAGCCGGCACGCCGCCTGCGATCATCGAGGCGATCCGCAATGAGATTACGGCTTTCGTGAACACGCCGGAGATTTCGGCCAAGCTGAACGGGCTCGGCATCGTTCCCGGCGGCATGACAAAGGACGATATCGCGACCGCGTTCCGGCGCGAGCACGATACCTTTGCGTCTGCCATCAAGGTGGCCGGCATTCCGAGCAGCGATTAGACCCAGGAGCAGCCTAAGACGCGCCGATCCGCATCAGCACCGCGCCACCGCAATCTCCAGCGGGAAATCGTCGACCACCTCGTGGCCACTGTCGGTCACGATGAAGGTGTGGCCGAGGAAAATCCCGAACAGCCCGTCCGGCGTGATCGGATTGGGCTCGGCCATGATCACCATGCCGGGTTTGAGGATTTCCTCGAACTTTTCCGCCGAGACGTGCTCGGCGACGACGTGCGGCCCGTCGGTCACCAGGTCGATGCCGTGACACTGTGTCGGGCGCGACTGGTAGCCGTTGTCGCGGAAGAATTTGCTGGCGATCCGCATATTCTCGGCCGGCTTGCCCGGTGCGATCTCGGCGACGATGCGCTTGTAACCGGGCAGCGTGATCTCGTTCCAGAATTTCTTCACCATCTCGGTCGGCTCGCCGACGCAGATCGGCGAGCCGATCTGCGCGGTATAGCCGCGATAGCCGGCGGCGAGCTCCATGTTGATGATGTCGCCCTTTTGCAGCACACGGCTTGATGGCCGCGGATTGCCGAAGATCTGCGCCGGGTTGGCCATCGGCGTCGAGCCGATAATCAGGAAATCGATGTCGCCGCCGCCTTCGAGAATGGCGGAGCCTGCCGCAGCGCGAAGCTCGTATTCCTTCACGCCGGGCTTGGCGCGCGCGACCATCGCCTCCATGGCGTTCTGGCACAGCACGCCGGCCTTGCGGATGCAGTCGAGTTCTTCGGCGCTGTGCACCGACAGCAGTTCGTGCAGAAAGCCCTTGGTGAAAACCAGTTCGGCGTCCGGCAGGTTCTCGCGCAGCACATTGTACTGGTTGACCGGCATGTAATCGGCGTGCCGGGGATCGATTTCCATCAGCCCGATGCGGCCGCGCTCGAGTTTGAGCTCGCGAATGCGCTCGACCATGACGTCGGCATAGCGCCCGCTGCGGCTGTGGCGCACGTCCTTCACCGCGATCTCGACTTGCCGGCGTACCGCCTCGGCGTGGGTGCCGCCCATCGAATAGATCATGGTCGGCTCGCCATCGAGCGGCACCAGCACATAACTTGCCAGTGCGTGCCATTCCCAATGGCCGGTCAGCCACAGCATGCCGCCGCCGAAACTCCAGTGACTCGGACCGCCCGGCACAATGACTGCGTCGAGCTTTTGCTCGCGCATCTTCGCCCGCAGCGCAGCATAGCGGCGCTCGTATTCGGCTTTGGAGAATTGCTCCCAAACGCAATCGCGGTAGTACGGCGTGTCGCGCATATTGGCGAACGGCAGCGACAGATCGAGCTTGGTCCGTACCACATCCCACGGCTGCGGGCCGATACGCGGCGGTCTGATATTCATGGAGCATTCCTCAACAAGCTGGAAATGGGAGGAGGTTTGTATACCATCCCGATGCCGTTGTCGGGGGCCTCAATGACGATCACACGCAGGGTGTTGCTCGGCGCCGCAGGCGCAGCCGCATTGGGGCGACAAGCCCGTGCCGCCGACAAGATTGTCAGCGGCACCCTGGGCGGCCAGGCGCCGCTGTGGCCATTCTACGTCGCTTCGCAAAAGGGCTTCTTTGCCGCGCAGGATCTCGACGTCGAAATCAACTTCGCGCAAAGCGGGGCGGCGGTGACGCAGCAGCTCACTGGCGGCGCCTATGACGTTATCCTGAGTGTGGGCATTGCCGACCCAATTCACGCTGTCGACAAAGGTGCGTCGCTGGCGCTGATCCGCATCATCGGCGATGCCGCACCGTATGCGCTGATCGGCAAACCCGGGTTGAAGACGATCGCCGATCTCAAGGGCAAGACGATCTCGGTTGGCCAGGTCAGCGACCCGACGACTTATTATTTCGAACGCATGGCGGCAGCGAATGGACTAAAAAGCGGCGATTATGAAGAGCTGCGCGCCGGTGTTGCGGCGTCACGCTTCGCTGCCCTGAAGGCCGGTGTCGCCGATGCAGCGCTGGTGTTGCCGCCGCTCAACTTTCAGGCCAATGCCGCGGGCTACGTCACGCTCGGCTTCGCCGCGGATTACATCAAGGATTTGCCGTTTACCGGAATGGCTGTGCGCCGCGACTGGGCGCAAGCGCACATACCGGTCGCCAAGCGGCTGCTGGCGGCGACCGACGCCAGCATCGCCTGGCTCGCCGACGAAACGCATCGCAGCGAAGCCATCGACCTGCTGGTGAGCTCCGCGCACGCGCGAAAGGAAGACGCCGACGCCAGCTACGACCTGCTTCGCCGCATCGCCTATTTCGAGCCGACCAGCAAAATCTCGCGCCGCAAGCTGCAAAACCTGATCGACGTCGAGCGGACATTGAGCGGCGTCGACAAGTCGTTCACACCGGACAGCCTGGCAATGCCCGGAGTCACCGAACTCGTCGATTGATTTTTGGCAATTGCGCTGCCGGAAAAGAAGGAACGGCCGGCATCTCTTTTACCGGAGGAATCCAGTTAGAGCGTTCTAATGCGCGGCAGACAACTCGACGGCGCGGCCCCTCGGGAGAATCGCTCGAATTCTGGCAATGACGGCTCTGTGGAGATTTTCAACCTTCTCGATGTTGAGATGATTGATGTTGGGATCGCTCGTAAAATTGACATTGGTAAGCGATCCTCTGAAGCCGGGCCCTTTTGTGATCGTGTAATTGCCCGTGTAATAGTTGACGCATTGCGCAACATTTGCCGGCACGGCGGAATTGATCGTCGGACCGAAGCTCACGATCAAGGCGACCGGAGCGTGCAAGGCATTCATCCTTTCGGCCATCGAGATCGCGTCGTTTGCGCCGAGCGAATGGCCGATAATGATGATCGGACCCTGGCCTTTTCTTTCCAGCGCCGCAGCTTCGACCGCAAGTGAATCGTACTCGGAATAGCTGTGAACGGTGGCCGGGTAGCCGCTTGCAACGAGTTCATCGTGGAGCACATCGAGCCCGGTGGAAAAAACGCCGGCAAGTCCCTTGAGCAGGTAAATATGGCCAGCATGAGCGCTCGCCGACGACGCCGTCAGGCTGGCCCAGACAACAGCTACCAGCACACAGATTCTCACCGTCTACCCCGTGCAAGAAACGCAAAAGAGTATTACTGCACATGATTGCTGCTGATCAATAGCGTCCGTTGCGGGGACGTGCCGATTGCGGTCATCAGTTGCAGGACAGTCACTAGTTGCTGCGACGGCCGGATTGATATACCGAAATTCAGCTTGGACCGGCTTCTACCGAGACACCGGCGGAACCGGTGATTTTTGTCTTCATCAGCGAAAAGACCGCGCTTCCGGCGAGGCAATGCCCGATGACGCTCCCCATAGCGAAATTGATCTGGGTACTGGGATGCCTGGCGCTATACATCATCCGCTATCCGCATCAGCGTCGCGCCAAAAAAACGCCGATCGCCCAAAGCCGCGTTCATTTGCGTGAAAAAGTTCTGATGGCGATCGGCTATGGCGGCATGTTCGTGATCCCGCTGATTTATGTGCTGACGGACCAGCCCAAGTTTGCCACCTGTACCTATCATCCGGTGCAAGCCTGGCTCGGCACGTTGGTGTTGATCGCGGCGATGGCTGTGCTGTACCGGGCGCATCGCGATCTCGGTCGCGTTTGGTCGATCACACTTGAGATTCGCGACCAACACGCATTGGTGAGCCGGGGAATCTATCAGACGCTGCGCCACCCGATGTATTCTGCGCTGTGGCTGTGGGTGATCTCGCAGGCGCTCTTGCTGCCGAACTGGATCGCGGGACTTTCCGGCCTCGTCGGCTTTGGAACGCTATTCTTCGGGCGCGTTGGGCAGGAGGAGCGGATGATGATGGAAACTTTCGGCGATGAATACCGTGCCTATATGGCCCGGACCTATCGGCTCATCCCTGGCATTTACTGACTTTTTTGCACGCCCTTTTTGCGACCGGCTGTCTGATTTTGTGTTACTTTCAGGCGGCCGTCTTTGGAATGAAAAGTGTCCCAAAAAGGACTCGTTGGTCGGTCTCGGAACAGTTCTGCGGTTGCGTGTATGAATGTTCTTCTGCTCCAACTCGATGCTCAGTTTGCAGGGCCGACCGGGCCTATCGGCTCCGGTGCTCCGGCCTACCGAGCAGCGAGCCCGACAATCGCGAACAATCTGGGGACGGCGCTCCTCGGCGTTGCCCGCGACCGCGCCGATCATCCGGCGGTGGAAACAAAAACGGGCGTTTTCTCCTATGGCTGGCTCCTTCACGCAGCGGATTGCGTGCGGCGTTACCTGTGCGCCCAGCCCGGCCACCAAGCGGGCGCGCGTGTGGCCTTGCAACTTGCCAATTCACCAGAATACCTGGTGGCGTTTTACGGGGCGCTGTTAGCTGACTGTGTCGCCGTGCCGCTTCCTGTTTCGTTGGAGGGACAGCGCCGGCAGGAAATTCTGGAATTATGCCAGCCTGACGTGTTGATCAGCCGGCCCGAGGATTACGGCGCTCAACAATGCGATGCCTCGATAGCGACGTTGCGGTTGCCCGAGAACAACACCCAAGAGATTTCTCTGCCCGCTCCACGACGGCAAGGCCACGATCTGGCGATGTTGCTATTCACCTCCGGGTCCATGGGTGCACCCAAAGGAGTTATGCTCAGCCACCGCAACCTTCTTGCAAATGCCGACTCGATTCTCCGTGAGCTTCCTGTTCGTGCGGAAGACCGGGCGCTGGTCGTGCTTCCATTCTGTCACGCGTTCGGCAATTCCATCCTGCAAACCCATATTCTTTCCGGTGCTACGCTGCTCCTGCGTGGAGCCTTGACGTTTCCTGTCTCCACTGTCGAGGCGCTGCATGAGTCAGGCGCCACCACCTTCTCGGCGGTTCCCGAGCTCTATGGCATGCTGTTGAAATACGGGCGGCTCGGTGAACGGCCTTTTCAGACGCTGCGCTACATGACGGTCGCCGGCGGTGAATTGCGCCACGATCTGGCGGCGGACGTGGCGCGTCGCATTGCGCCGGCGCCTTTCTATGTAATGTATGGCCAGTCCGAGGCGACTGGCCGCTTGGCCGTGCTGCCGCCCGCGGAGCTTCACGCCCGCCGCGCGTCAATCGGTAAACCCATCTGGGGCGTCGAACTTAGTGTCCGGGACGAGGCCAATCGCCAACTGCCGCCAGGCGCCGTTGGCATGCTCTGTGCTCGGGGCGAGAACGTGATGCTCGGATATTGGGAGAGTCCGGCGGCCACGGCCGATGTCATGCGCGGTGATGGATTGCTACAGACCGGCGATTTGGCCCACCATGATGAGGACGGGTACTTCTATTTGCATGGTCGAGCCAACTTGCTCGTCAAAGTTCAAGGCCATCGCGTGCATCCCGGGGAAATAGAAGCGATGGTGGAAGCAGGTTTTCCCGGAACTCACGCCGTTGCTATCCCGGTGACGCGAGGAGAAGGCACGCGCTTCGTCCTGTTTTTAGCCTCGCGGGACGATCGCCCGATCGATGTGGCGAAAATTCGTGCAACCTGCCAGCGGGAACTTCCATCCTATAAGCTGCCTCTGCATTTCGAAGTGCTGGACGCGTTGCCGCTCACTTCGGGATTGAAGGTCGACCGCGCGGCGCTCGGTCGCCTCGCGCCGCTGATCCGAGGCCCGTTGCGCGACGGCGCCCCCGCCGGCTCGCCGGACGTGGAAGTGGCACGACCGCGATGACGCCCGATCGAAATCATCTTGAAGCAGACCTGATAAGGTTCATGAAAGCGCGCGGCGAGCGCTACGCGGGAGTGACCTCGCTGACAGACCTGATAGAAAGCGGTCTATTGGACTCCCTGCTGCTGGTGGACCTGATACTTCACATAGAAGAATTATGCGGAGTCCAATTTGAAAGTGACCAGATCAATCCATCGAACTTCCGCACGGTGTCGGCTATCGTCGATCTGATTCTGGACCAAAGCCCGGCGGCGCGGCAATAACCGGACCGACGGCGGATCGGTTTGCCTGGCCTCCGCAGCATCGAGGGCGATACGATGAAGAAGTGGTGGCCGTTTCTTGGGCCTCCTGTTCCCGACCGCCGACTACCGTATCTCAACCGTTTATACCTTCACGCGCCGGCGGCGGGCCATCGCGATCCGATGATGGTCTGGGGTACCGAAATCGAAGTCGACGCCCTGCAAGCGTATTTGCGCGAATGCAACCGAGACGGACGGGTCATGATTACCGCCGTGCATGCGCTGATCCGCGCGACCGCACTGGCCTTGACGGAATTCCCGGAGATGAACGTCCGCCTCGTAGGACGCCGCGTCTATGCGTTTCGGGACGTCAACGTCCGATTACCATTTGTCCATCGCCGAAACGGCGACGTCGATATGCTGATTATTCAGAACGCAAATACAAAAAGCCTCGAACAGATCGCTATGGAAGTCTGGCAACGGTTGCTGCAGGCGGGGAGAGGCAAGGGACGTCGGGAGCGCTACTTGAGGTGGTCACGGCGGATTCCCGGGTTCTGGTTGCGCCAATTCCTTCGCCTTTACTTCTTTCTCGATCGTCACTTTCCTCTGCCGACGACAGGAAGCCTCGATGCAGTGCGGGCAGGATGCGCGACAGTCAATGACCTGTCGTTTCCCGGGGCGCCCCCGATGCGGTCGTACAAGCCGACACAATTTCCCGATCCGAGTGACTCGCTCCGTCTGACATTGGGACCGGCAGAGAACAAAGTGGTCGCGCGCGGGGACTCTTTTGCATCAATCAGCGTCATGCCGCTGTTTGTACGGGCCGACCACCAACTCGCGGACGCGCAACAAGTCGGCCGTTTCATCGCCGCTGTGCGCAATCTTTTGAACAATCCCCAACGACTGGCCGTACCAGCCGATCCGCGGGCAGCGGATACGGATGCAGTAAAGCCGATCACTTGAATTGATTGGCTTTGGCAAGCTTCAAGGCGATGATGCGCGGCAATAAGCGCGGCACGAAGGAGACGATCTGGTTTGTGATTCCGGGAATCACAATGCAGTCGCCACGCATGAAGCCTTTGTAGCCCTGCCGCGCCACGCGCCCCGCTGACCGTGTAAGCAGGCGCGGCAATTGGCCCGGATCGATGCCCGCACGCGCCAGGAAACTCGTACGGACGGGACCTGGACAAACTGCCGTGACCTTGACGCCGCGTGGCGACAGTTCCTCGTAAAGGGCCTCGGTGAACGACGTCACATACGCTTTGCTTGCATAATAAACGGCCATGCCGGGCCCCGGCCAAAAGCTCGCGACCGATGAGACATTGATGAGTCCACCGCCGTGACGGCGCATGCTGTCTATCCATCGCAGCGACAGGTCGGTGAGGACGCGGATATTCAGATCAATCATATTGAGCTGTTGTTTGCGATCGAGTTCGCTTGCCTGGCCGAGCAGCCCGAAACCAGCGTTGTTCACGACTACAGAAGGCTCCAGGCCGCGAGCTTCCAATTCGCCGGCGAGTTGCTCCGTCGCGCCGTCCAGGGTGAGATCCAGAGCAATGACGGAAGGCCGAACGCGACCTTTGACCTCGATAGCGTCAGCGACGGATTCGAGCTGTTCCTGGTGGCGTGAAACCAAAACGATCGCATGATGATGCTCGGCGAATACGTCGGCAAAAGCCGCTCCGATTCCGGTCGATGCACCTGTAATCAAGGTCACTGGCTTCAAGCTCGCCATCAGCCAATATCCTTTGTGCCGACGTTGGTACGCCGATTGTTAGTTCCTTATCAAAGCGGCTTATAAAATCCTAGTATGCCGCCCGCTGCGTGGACGACCAACAATTGCGGCCGATGTAGCGAGATTAGACACTGACCGGCGTCGCCAACTCGTGCACACCGGACAACCCGGCTTCCCATCGGACTCGTCGATTGATGCCGCTGCCGGGATGGCAAACGCATCGTCCCTTGCTGTAAGAGTCGTCTGGGATGAATCGAGGGGTTATGCGAATAATCATTGGCGTTGTCGTCGCCGCCACCGTCTTTGTCGTTCGAGCGATCGCGGCGGATTCCCTGCCGGCGAATGACATCAACTGCAACGACTTCACCAAGCAAGGCCCTGAGGCGTGGTTCGCCAACGGCGAAGTTCACCTCAAGATCGACGGCATCAGCATCACGTACAACAATTCCACCGTGAAACCGGGCGCAAAGACGACCACCGGCGTCGATATCTACGCGCTGCTGGATAGCCTGTGTGGCGGACACTAAGCCCGGCGAACTGCGCCAGCTTTACCAGCGCGGCATCGTGGTGATCGTGCTGCGATGACCGCTTAAGCGGTCACGACCGTTGATGTCACTTGCCGCCAAGTGGCGCATGGAAGTAGCTGGACGACGCATTGTTATCGTCGCCAAAGCTACGAAAACCGAACGGTCCGCTCTGCTGCGGGCCGGGTTCGACGCTGAAGTGAAAGCCCGGGCTGTTGGAATCGGACTTGTTCTTGCCGTCGCTCCATTTGGAGCTGCCGTCCGCCGCGCCATAATCAAAATTATAGTTGCCGTTGGCGTTGGGATACACGGTTTGCTGCGTGAATGCCCAAACGGAAGACGTCGCCAGAGCGATCATAGTGCCTGCAATCAAGGGAACCGCCGCGAACCGAAGTCCCTGCAACATGACAAATCCCCGATATGTCCTCGCCTCGGGCCCAGCTAAAGCCGTCACCCGCTGCTGGTCAAGACAATCCAGCAATCAAGATGCGAATCAAACGCGAGTGACGGTGGCATTTTGGTGGCGCGCACGTTTTCGCGCTCGCCGTGAAGCATCTTTGTTCACGGGCTTTGTTTTGTTGATCAGGGACTTAGGGCGGATACGGATTCGTGTCCGAAAATCCGTTTGACATTGAGCGCTGCAAAGTATCAAAGCGCGCCGCTCGCTCATCGTGAGGGACGTCAACCGCGTGACGGCTTTTGACGGAGCGGGTGCGGGTTCTGCGGGTTGGGTTCGTCAGCCCTTCTCGCAGGCGGCCTGGGCATCATGCCCGTCCGGCGCGTGTCCGGACTGCGAGGTGCTCGCTGCACTGGCGTCGGGGAGGCGCGTTGGCCTTTGATCCGGCGTTTCCAGGAAGCGCTGGCCCGGGCCGGGGCAGGACGAAAGTCCGGTCAATCCGCAGTGGAGCGCCGAAAGGCGAGCGGCCCTGTCAAAAGGGCCGCGGCTGTGCCTGGTAACGGGTGCAGCTCCCGACTACGCGCCGCTCGGCGCTCCGCTTCCCTTGTTTTCAGGGAAGCAAACGCAGGCCTCACGTGCGTCTGAGGCGAGCTTTCGTACCGCTTGAACAACAACTCGGAAGCAAGGGCTTCGCGAGAACGGGATTGCTCGTGCTCATCTTTCACCTCTCCCCGTGGGGAGAGGCGAATTTTAGTAGTCGCTGTTTGACATTGTGAATCAGAAGAGCGGGGCGCTTTTTCGCCGTTTGATGTTGTGATTCGCGAAGCGAAACTCACCCCCGCAAAGCCGTCATTGCGGCGAAACCGTCGGCACTGTGCAATTTCGCACACCGCCCTCTGACGACTGAGGGCATAATCTATTCTCGCCCCTTTTTGGAGGTAAGGAATGGCAAATGTCTACGTCGAGGCCCGGCCGAAAGGCAGCGGCCCAATAACTCATTACGTTGTGGAAGACCACGCCAGAGCGTGCTGCATACCGCGTCTGCCCGCATGAGGCGATCGCGTGGGCCAAGCGCAAGGTCATCATCTGTCGCCCGCGTTCGGCATCTGAGCGACAAGAAAATCCCGGATCACTGGCGATCTGCGGACTAGAACTGTATCCGTTGCTTACTGGCTGGCTTCGAGGAAGAGTGCAAGATCGACAAGGATCGGATGACCAAGCTGCTCGGTGCGCTGGCAGTGATTATTTCGGCGTTACTTCCCCGTCATCGGCTCAGTCGGTTCTTGAGAATGCCGCTGGCGTAAAATTCTGCAAGACGCTCACGGACGATGCACAGCGCCTCAAGTGCTTCGACGGACTTTTTGCTGAAAAGCCGGAATCGGCGGCAGTACCAAAACAATCAGCCGAACTCGAATCTTGGTCGATCGAGGACAGCAAATCCCCGATCGACGACAGCCCACAGGTGACCGGCATCTTGGCGGGTCAAAATGATTCCGTGCTGGCGCTTCGCTGCAAGGAGCACAGCACCGACGTGCTTTTCAGCAAGCGCTTTACTTATCTTGGCTCAAGTCCGATCAAAGTATTGGTCCGTATTGACGATGGGAAACCAATCGAGACGGTCTGACATCCATCAAATGATGGCCAAGCCGCGTTCGTGCCGAGCCCAATTCCTTTCATTCGTGCTCTGACTGAGAATGGCAAGCTTTTCATAAGAGCGTATGGATATAACAAAATCGCCGACGGTGAATTTAATCTCGGTCATGTCTCCGAGGTGCGCGATCGTATTGCCGCCGCATGCAAGTGGCCGTCTGCTGCTCCCACCGGTGCCGCCGCTGCCGCACGCTCTGCTCCGGCGCCAGCGTCTCAACGCCAGGCTCCCGCGCCGCTGCCACTTTCCTCACATTAGGTGCGTCGGAGCCGGCGTGCTGGCACCCTGACCACGGGCTTGCAGAGCCACGCGGCTTGACCTCGTCCCCGTGTCGTGTTTGGACCAATTTCTAGTACATACACGCGCCCGTGCTGGATTGCTTTATAATATCCTTGCTTGATCCAGGGCTTCGCCCCACGCCGCAACGTGTGAATGAGGTTGACCATTCCCCATTCTTTGAATTCGTCTATGGTCGCTCGCTGCGGAAGCCACGGCATGTGTTCAAGATCGCCAACAGCAAAGGTTCGCTCTTGCCGTATCACACTGGCCAGCGCGTCCCGTTCGTCCACCATGACAAGACCTCCTACAAATCATCCTCTCTAAGGGATTGTAGGGCGACAGTCGAAAAAGGTGGCATGTACTGGTGCTGCCGCACAGGATTGAACTGTGGACCTCTCCCTTACCAAGGGAGTGCTCTACCACTGAGCTACGGCAGCAGAACCGAAGACAAATGGAGCTGACGAAACGCGGCGATCCTTGCCATAGCGCCGATTCCGGCGCAAGCGCGCCGCCCGGACCCCGGTTGCGGGGTCATGGTCCGCGTGCTTTGAACGGCCTACTATGAAAAAGCACGGCAAGGCCGAGCAATCGGCGGCCCGTCAGGAACGGCTGTCGGCGGCGCTGCGTGAAAACCTCAAGCGGCGCAAGGAACAAGCCCGTGGCCGGACCGCCGCCGGCGGGGATTGGGCCGCGCGCGAAGCCGGCGTTGGCGGCGAGGAACCCGACTTTCGCCGCAATCCGGGCCCGGAGTCGGGCGGAACGGGGCGGCCCAAAGCGGGCCGCAAGGGGTCATAATGGATCGCATACGCATTGTTGGCGGCCGGCCGCTAAACGGGACCATTCCGATTTCCGGCGCCAAGAACGCCACCCTGCCCCTGATGATCGCCAGCCTCCTCACCGAGGAGACGCTGATCCTCGATAACGTGCCGCGGCTCGCCGACGTGGTGCTGCTGGAGCGCATCCTCGGCAATCACGGCGTCGACATCATGACCGGCGGCAAGCGCCTCGGCGAGACCGCCGATCACGGCCAGACGCTGCACATTTCCGCGTCCACCATCGTCGATACCACCGCGCCCTACGACCTGGTGTCGAGAATGCGCGCGAGCTTCTGGGTGCTGGGGCCGCTCCTGGCGCGCATGGGCGAAGCCAAAGTATCGTTGCCCGGCGGCTGCGCCATCGGCACGCGGCCGGTCGATCTCCTGATCATGGCGATGGAACGGCTCGGCGCCAAAATCGATATCGACAGCGGCTATGTGGTGGCGCGGGCGCCGAACGGCCTGAGAGGCGGCGAGATCGTCTTTCCCGAAAGTCACCGTCGGCGGCACCCACACCGCGATCATGGCCGCGTCGATCGCCAACGGCACCACGGTGATCGAGAATGCCGCGCGCGAGCCGGAGATCGGCGACGTCGCCGATTGCCTGAACAAGATGGGCGCGCGCATCAGCGGCGCCGGCACCAGCCGGATCACGATCGAGGGCGTCGCCAGGCTTCACGGCGCGCGCCATGCGGTGCTGCCGGACCGGATCGAGACTGGAACCTATGCTATGGCGGCGGCCATGGCCGGCGGCGACGTGCTGCTGCAGAACGCGCGGCCGGAACTGCTGCAGGCCGCGCTCGATGTGCTGGCGCAAACCGGCACGACGATAACCTCGACCAACGAAGGCATCCGCGTTGCCCGCAACGGCGCAGCGCTCGCGCCGGTCGACGTCAGCACGGCGCCATTTCCGGAATTCCCGACCGACCTGCAAGCCCAGTTGATGGCGCTGATGACGCGCGCCAACGGCACCTCGCATATCACCGAAACGATTTTCGAAAACCGCTTCATGCACGTCAGCGAGCTGGCGCGGTTCGGCGCCCGTATTCAGCTCGACGGCGAGCACGCCACCATCGAAGGCGTCGAACAGCTCAAGGGCGCGCCGGTGATGGCCACCGATCTGCGCGCCTCGGTGTCGCTGGTCATCGCGGCGCTGGCGGCGGAAGGCGAAACCATCGTCAACCGCATCTATCACCTCGATCGCGGCTTCGAGCGCCTCGAACACAAGCTCGGCCAATGCGGCGCGGCGATCGAGCGGCTATCGGGATAGGTTTTGGCCTATTCCACTCGTCCCCGCGAAAGCGGGGACCCAGTCTGGATTCCTGCTTGCGCGGAATGAGCGGTCGGCGCTTAAGCCGCCAGCTCTTTCATAATCCGGTAGAGCCGCGACTGGCCTTCGAATCCGATGCCGGGACGATCGCTCAGCGTCAGATAACCGTCCTCCAGCTTGGCATCGTCGGCAAAACCGCCGAAATCGCCGAACACGCCCGGATACGATTCGGCGCCGCCGAGGCCGAAGCCGCCGGCAATCGCCAGCGACATCTGATTGCCGCCGTGCGGAAACAGCAGGCTGCGCGGCCATTGATGCCGCGCCAGCATCTCGAGCGTGCGCGCGTATTGCACGATCCCGTAAGCTTGCGGCGGATCGACCTGGATCACGTCGTGACGCTGCGGCTTCAATCCGCCGAAGCGCACCAGGTTCTCGACGTCCTGCGTCGAGAACAAATTCTCGCCAGTCGATAGCGGCGGCTCATAGACGGCGGCAATTTCGGCCAGGAGCGCATAATCGAGCGGATCGCACGGCTCCTCGAACCAGCGCAGGCCGAATTGGCCAAGCCCGCGGGCGTAAGCCAGCGCCTCTTCGCGGTTGAATTTTGAATTGGCATCGACGGCAAGCTTGCCGTTGTTCGGCAGAATGGACTTGACGGCCTCGACGCGCTTGAGATCGTCGGCGAGCGGCATGCCGCCGACTTTCATCTTCACCATGGTATAGCCGGCATCGAGATGGCGCTGCATCTCGTCCTGCAAATCCTTCGTCGTCTTGCCGGGCGCGTACCAACCGCCGCCGACGTAGCAAAACACCTTCGCGGCGACCTTGCCGTTGTTGTAGCGCTCGGCGAGCAACCGGTGCAGCGGCTTGCCGGCGATCTTGGCGACGGCGTCCCACACCGCAACCTCGATGGTGCCGATGCCGACCGAACGTTCGCTGTGACCGCCGGATTTCTCGTTCCGCATCATCACGGCGAGGATCTTCTCCGGCGCGAGATTGTCGCCTGCCTCGTCCAGCAGCGATTTCGGATCGGCTTTGAGCACGCGCGGGATGAAGCGGGCCCGCATTTGCGCGCCGCAAGCGTAGCGCCCGGTGGAATTGAACGCGAAGCCGCAGACCGGCCGGCCGTCGCGCACGACATCGGTGATCACCGCGACCACCGATGTCGTCATTTCGGAGAAATCGATGCTGGAATTGGCCAGCGTCGATTGCAGCGGGATCGCGGTTTCGCGGATATCGGTAATACGCATGGGATGGCCGAATTACTGGATTTGCGGGATTTTCGCGTCAACGATGACCCGATGCCACTTGTCGATGTCCTTCCTGAGGTAAGCCGAAAATTCCTCAGGCGTGTTGGCGACGATGTCGAACCCGATCTCCTTGCATCTGGCCTGCACGTCCGGAAGATTCAGCGCCTTGACGATCTCCCGGTTCAGCAGCGCAACGATATTCGGCGGCGTTCCCGCCGGAACGAACACGCCCTGCATGGTGTCCGATTCCTGGTTCTCGACGCCGGCTTCCGCCATTGTCGGCACGTCCGGCAGAGACCCCCAGCGCTTCGGCGAAGCCACCGCAAGCGCCCGTATGGTGCCGGCCATCAGTTGCGGATAGGCCGGTGGCACAGTCGCAAAACCGGTCGGTGTCTGATTGCCGACCAAGGCCTGAATGACCGGTGCGCCGCCGTTATAGGGCACGGTGGTGACGTCCAGCTTGAAGGTCATCTTGAACAGTTCAGAGGCCAGCATCGGCGTGGTGCCGAGTCCCGAATTGGCGATGGGGTATTTTCCGGGATCGGCCTTCATCAGGGCGATCAATTCTTTCACTGTTTTGGCGGTAACGGACGGATGGACGAACAGTCCATTCGGCGAATCCACCGCGAGCGTCACCGGCGCGAAATCCTTGAATGGATCGTAGGGTGGATGGGCGTAGAGACTCGGATTGACCTGGAAGCTCGAACTCGCGACCAGAATGGTGTAACCGTCGGGCGCCGATCGCGCGACCTGCGTCATGCCGATATTGCCGCCCGCACCGGCATGATCTTCGACATAGAATTGCTGCTTGAGGCTCGCCGAGAGCTTGTCGGCAAGGATGCGCGCGATGATATCGCTCGGGCCGCCGGCCGCGAACGGCGCTATCACCTTGACCGGATGATCGGGGTAATCCGCCGCCGAAGCCGGCACGGCGGCGATAGCGGCGATGAATGCGATACAGGCTACGAAAAATTTTACCGCGAAAAGTTTTGCGCCATCGCGCATGAATGTTCTCCCTGGTGTTTCTGCTGTTTCTGGTTTTTCGCGCAGCCGATACGCTATTCCATGTGGATTCCGGCGGCCTTCGCCACTTTGTCCCAGCGCGCCGCTTCGCTCTTGATGCGCTCCGAAAACTCAGTCGGCGTGTTGGCGACCGGAACAAAGCCGAGCGTATCGAGCTTCGCCTTGATCGCGGGATCGGATGCCATCTTGGCGATCGCATCGTGCCACTTGTCGACAATCGCCTGCGGCGTTCCGGCGGGCGCGACGATGCCGGTCAGCGTATCGCTTTCCAGGCCCGGCACGCCCTCCTCGCCGTCGGTCGGCAAATCCGGCAGCGCCGCCACGCGGTCCTTGGCCAGGATCGCAATGCCGCGCAGGCTGCCATCCTTGATCGCGCCGATCGCCGGCGGCAGAGCGGTGAACGAAATCTGGGTGTGGTCGCCGAGCGTCGAATTGACGGCAAGCGGCGCGCCGTTGAACGGCACCATGACCAGGCCCGGCAGATCGAACATCTGCTTCATCTGCTCGGCCACAAGATGCGGGGTCGAACCGGTTGCCGGTTGCGCGTAGTTGAGCTTCGCCGGATCGGCCTTGATCAGCGCGATCAGTTCTTTCAGGTTTTTCGCCGGCACCGAGGGGTGAACCGCCACGACATTGGGCGACGCCGCGACCAGCGAGATCGGCGCAAAATCCTTGAGCGGATCGTAGCCGGCGTCGGTGTACAGGCTGGGATTGATGATAAAGCCGGTCGAAACCGCGACCACCGTATATCCGTCCGGCGCGGCGCGTTTGCCCGTGACCACGCCAAGGTTGCCGCCGGCGCCGGGCATGTTCTCGACATAGACCTGCTGGCCGAGAACCTCGGACAAGCGCTCTGCCACCAGCCGTCCGATCACATCAGTCGGGCCGCCCGCCGCAAAAGGCACGATCATCCGTATCTTGTGATCGGGATAGGCGCCCTGCGCATAAGCCCCGCTGGCAAGCACGAGGCCGGCGAACAAAGCCACGAAACGCAGGGCCATTCTCAGTGCGGCCATAAGGTCCTCCCCAGCGGTTTTTGCAATGCTATCATTGTAAATCCGCTTCCGGCAGGGAGCGCGACATCGTGTTTCCTTAAACCGCAGAACGAGAAGGTAGCCATGGCCGGGCGCAAGATTACGCGAGACGACCTCCGTGCAGCCGCGGAGAAATACAAGAACTGGGGCAAGTGGGGGCCGAACGACGAGATCGGCACACTCAATTACACCAGTCCCGAGGACATCGTCGCCGCGGCGCAGCTTGTGAAAAAAGGCAAGGTCATCTCGCTCGCGCTCAATTTCGACAACAACGGACCGCAAGGCGGCAAGACCAGCTATCCGGCGCTCGGCCGCATCAATCCGCTGCACACCATGCTGCGCACCGGCACCGACGCCTATTCCGGCGTGCTCGACAAACGCGGCATCCGCGCCGCCGACGACATGGTGGTGATGCCGCTGCAATGCGGCACGCAGTGGGATGGCCTCGGCCACGTGTTCTATGAGGACAACATGTGGAACGGCTACGACTGCCGTGAAGTGTCGTCGTTCGGCGCGGCGAAATGCGGCATCGAGAAGACCAAGAGCAAGATGGTCGGCCGCGGCGTGTTCCTCGACGTGGCCCGCGCGCTTGGCAAGGACTGTCTCGACGACGGCTACGGCATCACCTGTGAGGACCTCGACCTCACGGCGAAGAAACAGAAGATCACGTTCAAGCGCGGCGATTACATCATCGTGCGCACCGGCCAGATGGAGCGTTGCCTGAAGGCGGGCAACTGGGACGGCTATCCGGGCGGCGATGCGCCGGGCTTCGCCTTCGAGACGCTGGAATTCGTCGCCAAGACCGAGCTGGCCGCATTGGCCAGCGATACCTGGGGCTGCGAGGTCCGGCCGAACAATACCGAAGGCGGCATCAACCAGCCGTGGCACTGGATCACGATCCCGATCATGGGCATGACCATGGGCGAGATTTTCTATCTGAAAGATATCGCCGAAGACTGCGCCGCCGACGGTGTCTACGAGTTCATGTTCGTTGCGCCGGCCATTCCAATTACCGGAGCCGTCGGTTCGCCGACCAATCCGCTGGCGATCAAGTGAACAGCCGGATGATGCGAAATCTCGTTCAGGCGGCGCTCTGTTGCGTGGCGCTGTTGGTCGCCGGACAGGCCAATGCCGATAACTGGCCGAGCCGGCCGATCAAGCTGATCGTGCCGACCGGCGCCGGCGCTTCGACCGATGTCATGGCGAGGCTCCTTGCCGACGGCGTGTCACGCACCATCGGACAACCGATGTTCGTCGAGAATGTCCCGGGCGCTTCCGGCATTCTCGGCCATGAAGCTGCAGCGCACGCGACGCCGGACGGTTACACCGTGCTGTTCACCAACACGTCAGGCATGGCGCTCAACCTCATATCGTTCAAGCACCTGCCCTACGATCCGACGCATGACTTCGTCGGCGTGGCGCTGGTGTGCAATCTGGCGCCGCAGATGCTGTCGGTGAATGCCGACTTGCCGGTGCATTCGGTGAGCGAACTGATCGCTTACGCCAAGGCCAATCCCGGCAAGCTGTCGATCGCATTCGACAACACGGCAGGCGCCGCTGCTTTTGGGGCCAAGCTGTTCAACAAGCGTACCGGACTTGGCCTGGTGGAAGTGCCCTATCGCTCGGCGGGACAACTGATGCAGGACGTGTCCGCGGGCATCAATCAGGTGATGATGAGTTCGATCACCGCGGCGCTTGCGGTTGTGAAGTCCGAGCGGGTCAGGCCGATCGCTATCGCCTCCGAGCGGCGTTTTCCGGGCTTGCCCGATCTGCCGCCGATCAAGGACACGGTGCCGGGCGTGGCAATGAACGGATTCTTCGCCATCGTCGCGCCGGCCGGTACACTGCCCGAAGTCATTACCAAACTCAATCACGCGATCGACGACTATCTGAGGGACCCGGAGGTTCAGGCTAAGCTCATAACCTTCGGGCTCGCGACCGGCGGCGGTGGCACGCCGGAAAGCACCGCGCAAGCCATTCACGCCGAGCAGGACATGTGGCTGGCGCTCGGCAAAGAGCTGAACATCGAGCCGCAGTGAACCTCAGGCCTTCGGTGCGACGTGCAGTCCGTGCCAGCCGGAACGATCGATCGCGCGCTGGACTATTCCGCTCGCCTTGGCCTCCTCGACAAATTCGGTGAGGTAGGACAAGCGCTCGGTCAGGCCTTTTCGTACCGCCAGCGCCAATGTGTTGAAGCCGTAGCGTCCCTCCACCACGCGCGAACCGGGAATTTTGGCCGAATAACGCAATACGATTTCGTGCAGCGAGGCCATCATGTCGGCCTTGCCGCTTCGCATCAGCTCGAATGTCTGATTCGGCAGGTCCTCATAGGCCAGCGTCGCGTGTTTGAGCAGGCGCTCAAGCGTCAGCGTCGAGGCATGATTGCGCACCACCGCGATTCGTACGCCCGGCCGATCCGCATCGGCGACGCTGTGAACTTGCGAGCCGGCGGGGACTACAAGGGTATAGTCAGCCTCAAGCAGGCCAGGCGAGTAATCCACCGCCACGCCGCGCACCTTCTCAACGCCGAGGATCGACGTATCGCAATTGCCCGAGGCAACACTCGCAACTGCTTGCGGCGGTGTTGGGTGCTCGACCGGGACACCTTTGACGCCCATCCGTTCGCCGAGCGCGGCAACGAGATCGATGGTCCAGCCGCGCAATTCGCCGGTCGCCGGGTCCCTTGAATATTGCGGGACGTAGAGCGCGACGCGTATCTCGCCTTTTTTCACAATATCCGCGATCCGCGGGTCAGCGCTCGGCTTTGTCTGTGTCATGTTCTCCTCACCTTTTGTCTGGCGCGTATTTGATCCCGGTCCACGCCGCGATGCCAGCGAGCACCGTCGTGACAACCGCGAAAGTCACGTGCGCCGTTAGCGGAGTGGTCGCTGCGGCGAGAAGCCCGATGCCGATGACCGGCACCGAGTTGCCGGCAAATAGCGCGATGAGATAGCTCGACACTACTTCGCTGCAGCGGTCAGCCGGCGCGATGCGATTGATAACTTCAAGCGTGCCACGATAGCCGAGCCCGCCGGCAATGCCGGTGAGACCTGCCGCAATAATCACAAGCGTGAGCGATTGCGCCACTTCGGCTGCGATCAAGAGCCAGACGCTGGGCAGCAGCAACGCCAGTGCGCACATCAGCGTAATCTGACTGCCGAAACGCCCGGTCGACAGAATTGTTATCGCGGCAACGCCAAACACTTCGGCTGCCACCGCGCCCGCGACCGTAGGCGCGGGGTAGTGCAGGCTCTCGTGAAGCAGGCCCGGAATCAAAGCCGCATAAAGGCCGATCAAGGCGAAGACGGCGAACCCGCCAACGGCGGGCGAAACGAATTGAAGCCAGATATTTCGCGGCACACCGAGACGTGGCCGCAGCGACACTTGATCGAGAGGTTTGGGATTGGCCAGGGTCTCCGGCGCAAGAAAGATGATGCCAGCCGTGATGCAGAGCAGGACCAGATAGACATAGAACGGCAACCGCAACGGCCACGGCGCATATTGCGCCAGGACACCGCCGAGCAGCGGTCCCGCGGAGCAACCGAAAAAGTTGGCCGCGGCTGCAATCCGCGCAGCGGTGCCTTCGCCGCGCCCGGTGTAAAGCTCGGCAATCCATGCGGTTGCCGCGCCGGCCGCCAGTCCGGTCGAAAACCCGCTCAGCGCCCGCGCGGCAAACAGCCAGGCGGTGCCGGAGGCCGAGGCAAAGGCAATGGCGCTGGCGATGCCGACGGCTATTGCCGGCAATGTGGCGCGACGGCGGCCGACCTGATCGGCAAGCCGGCCGAAAAACAACAACGCAACGAGATTGCCCAGCACATAAACCGCGTAGATCAGCGTCAGCGTCACACCGGAAAACCCGAACGCCTCCCGGTATAGCGGATAAAGCGGCGTTGGCATGATCGCGCCGACAAACATCACGCCCAGCTCGAAGGCGACAATTGCCAGCGCGCGCGTTTGCGCCCGGAGGCGCGATGCTTCAGTGTCGTGCACGGGAATGCTGCTCAAAACCTGGTCCAGTCGCCGGCGGCTTCGAAGGCCGCCGCAGCACGATAGACCGTCGGCTCGTCGTAATGCCGCCCCACCAGCATCAGGCCGATAGGACGCCCGTCTTCCATGCCGCACGGGATGCTGATCGCTGGATGTCCGGAGGCATTGAACGGACAGGTATTGCCGGTCGACTCCCAGCTACGCCGGGTGATCTCCTGCGGCGATGCGCCTTTTTGCGGAATTGGCGTCGCCTTCATCGGCGTGGTCGGCAACAGCAGCAGATCGTAGGCCGCAAGCGCCTTGTCATAAGCCGCACGCAATCGCCGCCGGATGTTCTGCGCCTTGCCGTAATAATGGCCGCCATAACGATGCAGCGTGTATTTGCTGAAGATCGAGGCAATCTTGATGGTGTCGGCCAAATCGTTGGCGCGGTTGCGCCAGCCCATCGCCTTGTCCATCAGGCTGGTGACGTACAGCCCTTCGTGATTGATGCCGGCGCCGTTCATCTCCAGAAGCGTCACGCAGGCGGCATCGCCGCGGATCGCCGCCCAGACGGCAAAGCCCGCGGTGTGTTCCGGCAGCGAAACATCTTCGACTGTCGCACCGAGTTTTGCGAAGCGCTGCGCTGCATCGCGCACATGCGCATCGACGTCGGGCTCGGAGTTGTGCAGGCCGAAGCCCTCCTTGAGCACGCCAATGCGCAGGCCCTTGGCGCCGCCGCCGAGCGCGTCGGTGTAACGTGCGGCGGCAACCCCGCGCTGGCGCGAGTCGATACCATCCGGTCCGGCAATCACTTCGAGCAGCAACGCGTTGTCGCGTACGGTCGCGGTCATCGGCCCGCAGGTGTCGATGGTAATCTCGAGCGGACCGATGCCAGTGTAAGGCACGAGACCGAATGTCGGCTTCAGTCCGACGATGCCGCAAAAGCTTGCCGGAATACGGATCGAGCCGGCCTGATCGCCGCCGATCGCCATATCGACGTCGCCGGCTGCGACCAGCGCACCACTGCCGGATGACGAACCGCCGGTGGTGTAACCCGGCTTGCGCGGATTCTGCACCGGCCCGGTGGAGCTGGTGTGGCTGCCGCCGGACACGCAGTAATATTCACACACCGCCTTGCCGGCGATCTCGCCCCCGGCATCGAGGATGCGATCGACAATGGTGGCATCGACGTCCGGGACGTAGCCTTCCAGCACATCCGCCCCGATCATCATCGGCACGCCGGCGAGACAAACGTTGTCCTTGAGCGCGATGCGGCGGCCGGAAAGCTTGCCGCCGGGTTTGCCCTTGATCGACGTCTTCACATACCAGGCGCCAAAGCTGTTTTCGTCGCCTTGCGGCCGATGCACCGGGCCGCGCGGATATTTCACTGGCGGTATTTCATCCGGCATGGCGTCAAGCGCCGCGTAAGCGCGCGCGATCGGCGCCGTGATCTCATCGATCGCGCGCAGGTAATCGTCGCTCGGGCTCATGCCAAGCTGCTGCGCCGCATTGCGCAACTCCTCGAGGCTGGGCTTCTCGAACATCGGCGTTCCTCATTTGGTTTCTCCAGCCGAGCTTAGCCTTATTGGCGGACCGGATATGCATATGCCGCGGCATTGTAGCCATGAGGTGATGGCGTATGCTGGTTGCCGAGGCCAGAGGGGTCGATGATAAAGCGGCGGCAATTCCTGGGACTGGTGACTGGCGCGGGCGCGGCCCTCATCAAGAGCGCCCACGCCGACAGCTATCCGGCACGGCCGGTCCACGTCATCGTCGGCTTTCCTCCGGGCGCGGCATCCGACATCAATTCGCGATTGATCGGTGACTGGCTGTCACAACGGCTCGGCCAGCAATTCGTCGTCGACAACCGGCCCGGCGCCGGCAGCAATATCGCCGCCGAGATGGCAGCGCATGCCGCGCCCGATGGCTACACGCTGTTCACCATCTCGCCGGCCAATGCGGTCAACGCGACGCTCTATCGGAATCTCAGCTTCGACTTCGTTCGCGACTTCGCGCCGGTTGCGGGCATCATGCGCACGCCGTTGATCATGGAGATCAATCCGTCGCTGCCGATCAGGACCGTCGGCGAATTCATCGCCTACGCCAAAGCCAATCCCGGAAAGCTGAACTTTGCCTCGTCCGGCAACGGCACCGGATCGCACGTCGCGGCGGAGCTGTTCAAGATCATGACCGGCGTCAACATGACCCACGTGCCCTATCACGGCCCGGCGCAAGCATTGACCGATCTGATCAGTGGCCGCGTGCAGGTGATGTTCGACGTGCTGACATCGTCAATGGCGCATGTCCGCGCCGGTGAGGTCCGCGCCATCGCCGTAACCACGCAGGCGCGTTCGCCGGCGCTGCCCGACGTGCCGACTGTCGGCGAGACGGTGCCGGGCTACGAGGCCAGCGGCTGGGCAGCGCTGGTCGCGCCGCAGGGCATGCCGGCTGACGCGGTCGCGACACTCAATACGGCCGTAAATGCCGGACTGGCCGATCCAAACATCATAGCAAAACTAGCCGCCCTTGGCGGCCAGCCGTTCGTGGTGACACCGGCGGAGATCGGCAAGCTGATGACCGACGAAACCGCGAAATGGGCGAAGGTCATCAAGTTCGCCAACATCACAGTGGAATGACCGAGCGGGATCAATCGGCGATCACGGCTTCGTAGCGGAGGGGGAGCGCGGTTGCGTTTTGCCGTCCATTGACTACCTTTATGGCATCCCAAAACCATAAACGGGCAGCGCAGCCATGGATGCCAAAGCAGACACCAAGCAGTATCCGGTGACACACACCGAGGCGGAGTGGCGCAAGCTGCTGACGCCCGAGCAGTATCACATCATGCGCGAACACGGCACCGAACGCCCGGGAAGCTGCGCGCTCAATTACGAGAAGCGCGCCGGCGCCTTTTACTGCGCTGGCTGCGATCAGAAGCTGTTCGGGTCAAAGACGAAATTCGAAAGCGGCACCGGTTGGCCGAGCTTCAATGACCCAGTTCCGGGGGCTGTCGAAACCACCAGCGACCGGAGCTGGGGCATGGTGCGCACTGAAGTGCATTGCAGCCGCTGCGGCAGCCATCTCGGCCATGTGTTCGAGGACGGACCGCCGCCGACGCACCTGCGCTATTGCATCAACGGCGTGGCGACGAACTTCAAGCCGGAGTGATGGTGCCGCTGCCGCTGCATTGAATTATCCGGGACAGCGGCATAACACGACGAATGGCACCTCCCCTTCTACAGCTTAGGGACATCGCACTGACGTTCGGCGGCACCCCGCTGCTTTCAGGCGCGGAATTGTCGGTCGGCCCGGGCGAACGCGTCTGCGTCGTCGGCCGTAACGGCTCGGGAAAATCGACGCTGTTGAAAATCGCTTCCGGGATGGTCGAGCCTGACCACGGCTCGGTTTTCGTGCAGCCGGGGATCCTGCTACGCTACCTGCCTCAGGAGCCCGATTTCTCGGGCTTCGCTTCCACGCTGGGCTATGTCGAAAGCGGGCTGCCCGAGAACGCTGACAGCCACAAGGCGCGTCATGTACTGGACGAACTCGGCCTCACCGGACGGGAAAATCCCGCGCAACTTTCCGGCGGCGAAGCAAGGCGCGTCGCGCTGGCGCGCGTGCTGGCGCCCGATCCCGATATTCTTCTGCTCGACGAACCGACCAATCATCTCGACCTGACGACCATCGAGTGGCTGGAGCGTGATCTCAATTCCCGTCGCGCCGCGCTGGTTCTGATCAGCCATGACCGGCGCTTCCTGTCGACGCTCTCGCGCAGCACAGTCTGGCTCGACCGCGGACAGACACGGCGGCTGGAGCGCGGCTTTGCGCATTTCGAGGAATGGCGCGACGCCGTACTGGCCGAAGAGGAACGCGATCAGCACAAGCTCGATCGCAAAATTGTAGCCGAGGAGCATTGGCTGCGTTACGGCGTCACCGGCCGCCGCAAGCGCAACATGCGTCGTGTCGGCCAGTTGCAGGAATTGCGCGAGCAGCGCCGCAACTTTCGCGCCGCGACCGGGAAAGCCAGCATCAACGCGAGTTTGGCGGCGCCATCCGGCGCGCAGGTCGTCGAAGCCTCCGGGATCGGCAAAACTTACGAAGGCCGGTCTATTGTGCGCGATTTCTCGATCCGCATCCGCCGCGGCGACCGGATCGGCATCGTCGGACCGAACGGCAGCGGCAAGACCACGCTGATCAACATGCTGACCGGCGTGCTGCCCCCGGATACCGGCGAGATACGGCTCGGCTCGACGCTCGCGATTGCCACGCTCAACCAGCACCGCGACAGCCTCGACCCGGACGTCACGGTTGCCGAAGCGCTGACCGGCCGCCGGTTCGGCGAAGCCGGCGACACCGTCATGGTCAACGGCGACGCCAGGCACGTCATCAGCTACATGAAGGACTTTCTGTTCACGGGCGAACAGGCGCGTACGCCGCTGCGAAAACTGTCGGGCGGCGAACGTGGCCGGCTCATGCTGGCGCAGGTTCTGGCCAGGCCATCGAACCTGCTGGTGCTCGACGAGCCGACCAACGATCTGGATATGGAAACGCTGGACGTGCTCGAAGACATGCTGGCGGATTATGCAGGAACCGTTCTGCTGATCAGCCACGATCGCGATTTTCTCGATCGCCTGGTCAATGGCGTCATCGCGCCTGACGGCGATGGCTGCTGGACCGAATATGCCGGCGGCTATAGCGACATGCTGGCCCAGCGCGGCTCCGACTTGACGCGGCAGAGCGCGGAGCCGGAACCTCAAAAGGCATCAGTGAGTGCCGTCGAGATTGCCCCGGAACCGCCGGCCGCAAAGCGCAGATTGTTGTTCAAGGAAAAGCACGCGCTCGAAACGCTGCCGAAGACAATTGCCGATATGCAGGCGCAAGCAGCCACACTGCAAACCCAGCTTGACGATCCGCAATTCTATACGCGCGACCGTGCCACCTTTGAGAAAACCACCGCCGCACTCGGCGCGCTTCAGCTCAAGATTGCCGCGGCCGAGGAACAATGGCTCGAACTTGAAATTCTTCGTGAAGAGCTTTCAGCCGGCTGACAAACCGCTTCAAACGGCCTGGCCACTCCGGTGAGGATCCTTCACATCCGAAAACCGGATAGCGGGATTGTGCTCGCCGGTATATTCGAGATCGAATGCATTACGCGCCAGAAAGACGAGATCGTCGTTAAAATCCTCGGCGATAGCGGAAGACCGGCCGTTGACGAATTGATCGACCGCCTTGCGGTCGTCCGCGGCAATCCAGCGCGCAAACTGAAACTCGGTGGTGCTCCAGTCGATAGTGAGCCCGTATTCCGAGGCCAGCCGCGTCCGCAGCACGTCGAGCTGCAGCGGCCCGACGACGCCGATAATCGCCGGCGAACCGTCCGTCGGCCGGAACACCTGCGCCACCCCCTCCTCGGCAAGCTGCTGCAACGCCTGTTTCAGCTTTTTGGCTTTCATCGCATCGGACAGCCGGACCCGTCGCAGGATTTCCGGCGCGAAGTTGGGCACCCCCTCGAAATTGAGGTCCTCGCCGTCCGTCAGCGTGTCTCCGATGTGCAAGGTGCCGTGATTGGGGATGCCGACGACATCGCCGGCGTAAGCTTCCTCGACCAGGGCGCGATCCCGGGCAAAGAAGAATTGCGGCGCATGCAGGCTGATGGTTTTTCCCGATCGCACCTGTTTGACTTTCATGCCGCGCTTCAGGTTGCCGGAGCAAAGCCGCACGAAAGCAATGCGGTCGCGATGGTTGGGGTCCATATTCGCCTGAATCTTGAAGACGAAGGCGGACAGGCCGGAATCGGTCGCAGCCACAACACGCTTGTCGGCGGCCCGCGCGCGCGGTGACGGCGCCAGCGTCGCCAGCGCGTTGAGCAGATCGCCAACACCGAAATTCTTCAGCGCGCTGCCAAAGAACACGGGCGTGAGATGACCTTCGGCAAAAGCCTGTGGCGCAAACCGCTTGCAGGCATGGCGGACAAGATCGAGTTCGCCGTCCAGCGCCGCGGCATCCAGCCGGGGGTTCAAAGCGGCGAGTTCCGCGACCGACATTTCCCGCAATTTCCCGGCCGAACCGGCATCGCCGTCGATCAGCCGCACGCCGCTTGTTTCGACATCGATCGTGCCGACAAAGTCGCGTCCGCGCCCGACCGGCCAATTGACCGGCGCCGTGTCGAGCGCCAGCGTTTTCTCGATCTCGTCGATCAGCTCGAAAGGGTCGCGGCTCTCGCGATCCATCTTGTTGATGAACGTGATGATCGGGATATCGCGCAGCCGGCAAACCTCGAACAGCTTGCGCGTGCGCGGTTCGATCCCCTTGGCGGCATCGATCACCATCACCGCCGAATCGACCGCGGTGAGAGTCCGGTAGGTGTCCTCGGAGAAATCTTCGTGGCCGGGCGTATCGAGCAAATTAAAAACGCGATCGTCGTACTCGAAAGTCATCACCGAGGTGACGACGGAAATGCCGCGCTCGCGCTCGATGGCCATCCAGTCGGAACGAGTCGACCGGCGAGCGCCCTTGGCTTTGACCTGGCCGGCAAGCTGAATCGCGCCCCCGAACAGCAGCAGCTTCTCGGTCAAGGTGGTCTTGCCGGCGTCCGGATGCGAAATGATCGCAAAAGTCCGGCGGCGCTCGACCTCGGTTACGAAATCCGTTTGAACCGGACCTTCCGGCGCTCGAATTGGCACGTCCATGGCGGGCTGGATGTGGCAGTTTCGCCCGGCACTATCAAGATGGAAATCGCCTTTTCCGCTTAACGCGGCGCAAGCCGGTCCTTGAGCCACGCGACGATCGTCGTGGTGATGTGATCCGACGGCTGGCCCGGCGTGCGGCCCATGTGGTGGCCGTCGGCATAAATACGCGCGGATTTCGGGCTGCCGTGCTCCATCAGCAAATAGATATCGTCGACCGGCGCCTGATCGTCCAGCTTGCCGTTGACGCCAAGAATCGGCGCCGATGGCTTGTCGATCAAGCCCATGGTCACGAGCGAAAAGTGTGGCGCGATTTCAAGAAACTCCTCAAGCGTATTGGTGCCCATCGCACGGCTGCGCGCCTCGAGCAGGCTGTGCGCCCCGAACAAATAGGTTGCACCGCCGGTGGTGAACGCCGGAACGAGCCATTCCTTCTGGAAGCCGTAATGCACACTGCCGCCGTGGAACACGGCACCCTTGAGCCGATCAGGAGCGACATAAGCGAGCCGCGCCGCCCAATAGCCGCCGAAGCTGCCACCCCAAATGGCGACGCGTTTGCCGTCGACGTCGGTTCGCTGCGGCAGATGGTCAAGCCAGGCCAGATAAGTGCGCTCGGCTTCGGGATGACTGTACAGCACCGGATTTTCGCCGGAGCCCGGCATGTCGATGGTCAACGAAGCGAGGCCGGCATCCATGATCGATCTGGCGATGCGCAGGCGGTCCTCTTTCCAGCCGTCGACGCCGCCCCAATGCAACACTACGGGCGGTTTCGCAACTCCCGGCGGGCGCTGCAAATAGCCGATCAGTTTTTTGTCGCCGAACGGCAGTTCGACGATCTCGAGCGGCGGATCGAAGTATTTCGCTGCCTTGCGGAACATCCGCAGCGAGTCCTGATAGGCTTGAAACTTCCCCGGTGAATTCGGCGTCGGATAGCGGCCAACGCGGCATGCATCGAAAGCGTGCATGTAAAGTTCGGCCAGCTCCTTGCCGGATCCGCCGGCCTTGGCGAGAGCATCGGCCTTTTCCTCGTAGCCATGGCCGATCTTGCTCCATTCCCGCGCCCAGCGATCCTTGTCGAGATCGGTGAGCGCATTCATCACCTTCGTTGCATCCTCGGGGCTGATCTCCTCGAAGGGATTGAGACGACCGGCGCGGCGCATGAATTCGGCCTTGACCTCATCAAGCGAACGCTCGCGCGAACCGGCCGGTTTTGCCGGAGATGCCTGCACATTCATTCTCGTACCCTGAATCAGTCGTGATGGCGGGTCGTCTGCTATATTGTAGCGAGCGGCAACGGCGCGTCCACGCGGGCATAGAGGCGAACGCCGGGAGGGAACATGCGGTTACCACGCAGGCAATTTATGGGATTGGCGGCCGGTATCGCGGCGTGGCCACTGGCGTCCCGCCTTGCATCAGCAGAAGCCTATCCGGCCAAACCGGTCCGCCTGCTGGTCGGTTTCCCGGCCGGCGGCCAGGTCGACATCATCGCGCGGTTGACGGGGCAGGCTCTCGGCGACCGCATCGGCCAGACGGTCGTCGTCGAGAACAAGCCCGGCGCCGGCGGCAATCTCGGCGCCCAGGCGCTCATCAATTCGACGCCGGACGGTTACACGTTGTTTTTCGGTACGGCGGCGAACGCCATTAATACAACCTTGTTTGCCAACCTGCTCTACGATTTCGCCCGCGACATCGCGCCCGTGGCGCCGGTCAATCGCATTCCACTGCTGCTGCAAGTAAACCCAACGTTCCCGGCCCGGAATACCGCCGAATTTCTGGCCTACGCCAAAGCCAATCCTGGCAAGGTCAATATTGCGTCTCCTTCCGCCGGCACGCCGCCCTATTTGTGCGTCGATTTGCTGAAGATGATGGCCGGGATAGAGGTCACTCATGTCCCCTATTTCGGCGAAAACCAGATGGTGACGGACTTGCTTGGCGGCCAGGTTCTTGCGGGATTCGGCGGCATCTCGCCAAGCATTCCGCACGTCAAAGCCGGCAAGCTGCGTCCGATCGGCGTGACCACCGCGACACGCGTGGCAGAGTTACCGGACGTTCCGACAATCGGCGAAACGATCAGCGGCTTCGAAGCGAGCGGCTGGAGCGGCGTAGTGGCACCGAAAAACACACCGAAAGAAATCGTCGGCAAACTCGCCGACGCGATCCATGACCTGCAAAGTGACGCTTCGTTCAAAGGAAAACTCGGCGAATTCGGCGTTACGATGCTGACGATGTCTCCCGATGAATTCATAAGGTTTATCGCCGACGAGACCGACAAGTGGGGCAAGGTCGTCAAGTTTGCCGGATTGAAGCCGCAGTAAAATTTTCTTCAGTGATTTTGGAAAGACGCTTTCATGAGCAAAGTACCGTTTTGGCAGCGGCTGAAGGCTTCTTTTGCCGCATCAGCGGGGCAGGTTGTTTTTGGGATGGAGGATGGCACCGTTTCCATCTTCGGCCTTGTATTCGGCGTCGCCGCAACGACAAGCGACCAGACCGCGGTTCTGGTCGCCGGCGGCTCAGGAGCGGTCGCGGCCGCCGTCTCGATGATGGCTGGAACCTATCTCGACGTTGAAACCAATCTCGACCGGGCCCGCGTGATCGCATCGCGTATCGAAGCCAATCTGCAGAACAGCAGTGCTGCCGTCATTGACGGCGTAGCGCGACGCCTGACCGCCGCAGGGCTTCCGTCCGATCAAGCTGAAAAGTTCGGCAGCTCTTTATCCTCGCAGCCGGCTGTACTTAAGAGCCTCGCCACCGCGCTCACGACGTCATCAAACTCCGATGTGAGTCAAAGCCCGCTGGTCCAATCATTGTGGATGCTGGTCGCCGATTTTCTTGCTGCCGTCATCCCGATCCTGCCGTTTGCTTTCCTGCCGGTGACCGAAGGGCGCGTGGTTTCGGGAACAGTCACGACGCTGCTGCTGGTCGGTCTCGGAATCGGCCGCGGCTTGATCGGTGGCCGCAATATTTTTCGCACTATGGTCGAGACCGTTGCCATCGGCGTCGCCGCCGCATTTGCCGGCGTCGCTATTGGACTGTGGATCAGCCACCTTTCGTCCTGAGCGGCTTCACCGCCGCAGTTTTCCCCGCTCTCCAACCAGGCAAAGATCACGATTATGGCTCGCATCTCTCTTGTCGAAGAACAGGATCATCCCGAACTTGCCGATCTGATTGGTAAAATCCGCGCCGGGCGGCGCGGCTCGCTGATCAATGTCTACAAACTGTTGCTGCATTCGCCGTCGCTGGCCGCGATCTGGCTCGATTTTGTCAGCGCGGCCCGGTTCAAGACCGCGCTGGAAGGAAGGTTGCGCGAGATCGTGATCGTGCGCGTCGCCCATCTCAACCGCACGGCTTATGTGTTCAAGCAGCATGTGCCGCAGCTTTCAGCCCCTGAAGGACTTACTGACGAGGAGTGCGATGCGCTCGCCAATTGGCAGGATGCCCAATCGTTCAGCGCGCGTGAGCGCGCCGCCCTGGCCTATACCGACGCCATGACCCGTGACGTGGCAGTGCCGGATAGCGTGTTCGAAGCTCTGCGGCCGCATTTCAACGAGCGGCAGATCGTCGAGCTGAGCGTGTTGATCGGGCTTTACAACATGCACACCCGGGTATTCACCGCGCTCCGGATCGATCCGGAGCCACACCATCGCTGATCCGCGGTGCATGGCTGTCCCGCGGGTATTCGGAGGAATGTCACACGGCGTGAAAATTGCTTCGCCAGTCCTGCAGGCCATCACAGGAGCACGTCAAGATGCCCAACCGTAGTGATCTGGCAGTGATAAAGCGGCCTAACACGATAGTTGCGAGGATAGACAGACCTCTAGACTACAATAACGAAATCCACGCCTATGATTTGGGCATCGACGGTATTTGGCTGGTCGCCGGGCTTTGCGTCGTCGGCGCGCTGATTTCAATCGACTTTGCGGCGTACTTCCAAATGCTCGACCACCTGCCGATGATCGTTACCCAGGTTCCGTAAACCGGTCAGCCTACTGCCTGTTGCGGCACGGGCGATTGCTTCGTCGTCACGGTGCCCTGTGCCGTCCGCAGCGCACGTTCGAGTGCGGCGAGATCATAAGGCTTTTGCAGCACTTCGAACCCTTGCCGCATGGCGTCCTGAGCGCTGGAACTGTAGCCGGTCGTCAACAGCACCGCGATATCCGGAAATTTTTTGCGGATAGTCGCTGCGAGCTCTAGGCCATTCGTCCCGCCCGGCATCAGGATGTCGGAAAACACCATATCGACCCCGGTTTCATTCTCAAGAAGATCAAGACCTGCTTGAGCGCTTGTGGCGCGCTTTACCCGGTAGCCAAGCTCTTCCAGATAGGCTTTGGCGACGTCGGCCACTTCTCCATTGTCTTCCACTAACAGCACGGTGCCTGTGGCGAGTTTTGCCGCGACCGCGATATTTTGTTCGCGGGCTTGCGCCGGAAGTTCCCAGGTCTGCGGCAAAAACAGCGTGACGGCAGTACCGCGACGCGAAGAGGTGGTGATACCTGCGGTGCCGCCGGACTGTTTGGCAAAGCCATAAACCTGGCTGAGGCCGAGGCCGGTACCCTTGCCGACCTCCTTCGTCGTAAAGAACGGCTCAAACACCCGCGGCAGCAGCTCGGGTGCTATTCCGGTGCCGGTATCGGCAACGCGGATCGCAACAAATTCCCCGCTCAAGCCTTCCTCGCTTGCCCTGCCCCGCAGCACGACCGGCTTCGCCGTGATCGTCAGCGTTCCACCCGACGGCATCGCATCGCGCGCATTGACTGCCAAATTGAGCAGCGCCAGTTCGAGTTCGCTGGGATCGACCTTGACGTTGCATGAACGCTTCGGCACGCCGACCCGAATGTCTATATCGCCGCGCAACGAGCGGCTCAGCATCTCTTTGATCTCGGGCAATCGCTCGTTGAGATCGATGACACTCGGCTGCAGCATCTGCCGGCGCGAAAAAGTCAGCAATTGCCGCGTGAGGCTCTCACCGCGACCGGTCGCGTTGGTGATAGCGTCGAGAATCTGTATCTGTTTTTCGTCTTTGACGTGACGGCGCAGCCGTTGCACGCTGCCGCTGACAATCATGAGCAGGTTATTGAAATCGTGGGCAACGCCACCGGTGAGCTGACCGATGGCCTGAAGCTGTTGCGCCTGATGCAGCGCACCTTCCGCCATTTCGCGGCGCTCGGCCTCATCATGTAGGCGCTCGGTGCGGCGGAGCGCGATCCACAGCACGCCAAACAGCAACAGGGTCGCGGGCAGGCCGAAGACCAGATGCACGCCGATTGCGGTGAGCCACTCGTGATTGATTGCGGCAATATTGGTGCCGGCGAGAGCGTAGACCGGATACCCGGCAAGTCTGCGAAAACCGATACGCCGGGGAATTCCGTCGATCACCGAATTCACCGAGAACAGGCCATGAGCGACGCCGTTGCCGATGGCGGAGCGCAGAACGCTGTTCTGCGTCAGCTCGCGCGCACGGCCCACGCCGAGCGGATAGCGAGCAAGATAAATGCCGTCGGAGCGGATCAGAGCAAAGAAACTGCCGGGCGAATGGCCGATCAGAGTGTAGAATTCCTCGAAGTATTTCGGCTTTACCGCCACCGCGATGACGCCGTTGAAGGTGCCATCGGGCGATTCAAGCCTATGGGAAAGATCGAAGAAGTCATCGCCCACCGTCGAAAGATTCGGCGTCCGTACTTCGCTCACATAAGTGCCGGCGTCCTTTTGCACCTGCGCCTTGAAGTAATCGCGGTCGGAAAAATTGCTCTCGGCTTTGACCGAAGCCAAAACGCTCGATGCGAGCGGCGTGCCGTCGCGGCCGATCAGCACGATCGCCTGCAATTCGGGCATGACACCCGCGATACGCTCGAGACGCGGGTGAAGCGTAACCTGCGCCGCACGAATCTGCTCGTCCGACATGCCGCGCACGACTTCGTCAACTTCGGCGAAGGTGCGATCGATGGTCTGGAATACCCGGAGCGCCTGCTCCTGCTGCACATCGAGCAAGCGATCGATACGCTCGTCGGCAGCGGCATGGGTGTCGCGATAGGCGACCCACGATGCATAGGCATAGAGCGCCGCAGGCAGAACCAACGACGCCACCATCATCAACTTCAACAGGCGGACTGCCGATTCCCGTGCAGTGTTCATCGACGGCCGATCATGCAACGCCAGGCGGTCACGCAACGCCAAGATGTCCCAGCTTTCCACATTTATTTGGCGCTAACGAGGCGCAATTTCGTGAACAGAAGCGACGACGCCTATTCTTGACGGTTCCCAAAACCGCCGCAATTGATGTGATTTTAGGCCATAGCTGTCGGGGCCAGGGCCTCGATGTCGGTCACAACATCAATAACGACGGGCCGATTGGCCGCCAATGCCTGGGCAAGCGCGGCCGGAAACGCCGAAGCTTGCTCGACGCGGATGCCGACCGCGCCCATATCTTCGGCAATGCGGGCAAAGTTCACTTTGCTGAAGGTCCAGAGTTCCCGTGCCTTGTCGGTTTGCTTGCCGCCATAGACCCGGTCGAAGCCGCGCTTGGACTGATTGCCGCCGCCATTGTTGTTGACCACGGTGACGGCGTTGAGCCCCCACCGTGCCGCGGTTTCAACCTCGGCGATGTGATACCAAAAGCCGGCATCGCCGGTGAATGTCACCACCGGCCGGTCCGGACAGGCGCACTTGGCGCCAAGGCCCGCCGGGAACGCCCAGCCGAGATGACCGGCGCTGCGCATATAGCTTTGCTTCGAACTGGTCAGATCGAACAGGCCGCCCATCCACATGCCGGCATGGCCCGTATCGACGACGACGATCGCGTTGTCGGGAACGTGCCGGCTCAGTTCGTGGCAAAGCCGCTCCGGCCGCATCGGGACATCATCCAACTCGAGGGCGCCCTTGTATTTGGCGCGCCAGTCGGCGCAGATTTTCTGCGCCTCGCCGATCCAGGCCTTCCGCTTTCCGGCGGTCGAACGATCGGCGTGAGCAAGCATGCGCGCCAGCGTCACCTTGGCATCGCCGTTGACTGCCGCGGCCAACGGATAATTACGGCCGAGAGCTTCCGGTTCGATATCGATCTGGATCGCCCGGGTACCGATCTTCGGCACCGCCCAGAAATGCGTGGTCATGCCACCGGTCTCGGTGCCGACGAAGCAAACCAGATCGGCCGAATTGACGATCCGGTTGGCGCTCTCGCGCGAATAAGTGCCGCAGACACCGACCGAAAGCGGATGATCGCCCGGAAGCGAATCCTTGCCGTTGAGCGAGGTCGCGACCGGGATCTGCAAAGCTTCGGCAAGCGCTACGAGCTCCTGCGCTGCGCCCGAAGAACGCACACCGCCGCCGGCAACGATCACCGGACGTTCGGCCTCTTGCAGGATTTTCAGCGCCGCGCGCACGCTCGTATCGTCGGGTTCGGGGCGAAAGGCGGGCACGCGGGCGAATTGCGGTTCGACCAGCGGCTCCATGTCCGCTTCTTCGGCGTCAAGCTGCCCTTCATTGCCTTGCAACTGCAGATGCACCGGTCCGGGACAACCGGTGACCGCGGTGCGAAACGCCTGACGGATCATGTCCGGAATACGGGCCACGTCGTCGACAGTTGCATTGAGCTTAGTGACGGGCTCGAATGCCGGGACGTCGTCGACCTCCTGATAGACCTTGCGGAACTTTGTCCTCGGGTCGCGGCCGCCGGTAATGGCGATGACCGGCGAGTGCGCAAGCCATGCATCACGCAGGCCGGCGGCGAGATTGAGCGCGCCAATAACCTGCGCTCCGCAAATGCCGGGCTTGCCGGACGCACGCGCATAACCGTCCGCCATGTAAGCGGCGGCCTTCTCGCCATGCACATGCAGCCGCTTGATGTCGGTGCGCCGCTCCATCTCGGCGAAAGCCGTTCGCATCACTGCCGGGACGTGGAAGACGTGCGTCACCCCGTAGCCCTTGAACATGTCGGCGATGCATTGCGCACCGGTCATTTTTCGATTGTGGCCAATCTGCATGGCGGTCGATCCTCAAAAAATTTGAAACGTTCAGTAATGTTAGTCTTTGAACACGGCGACCGCGCGAACCGGCGAGCCGGTGCCTTCACGCCACTTCAGCGGCAGGCAAATGAACTGGAATTCGCCTTTGCCAAGCAGGCTCTCCAGATTGCACAGACTTTCAAGATGCGTGATGTCGAGCTCCAGGCAGGCCTTGTGAACAAGCGTATTCACCTTGCCTTCCGGACCGGGCCGCATCGAGTCGATACCGAAATGCACGACGCCCTGCTTGGCCAGCCATTCGGTCGCCTCGACATTCACGCCGGGATTATCGGTCGCGTAGGCCGGGGTCGGAAATGTCCGCTCGTGGTGGCCGGTGCACAAAAGCACCGTGCCTTTTTTCGGGATCGGCACACCCGCCTTCTTCACCGCCGCATCGAGATCGGCCGGCGTGATCTCCGCGCGCGGTTTGATGTGGCGCAGGTCGATGCAGATGCCCTGTACGATGCAGTTCTCCAGCGGATACTCGTTGATCGGCGTGCCGCTTTTGCCGAAATGCCGCGGCGCGTCGATATGGGTGCCGCCGTGATCCGGCATGGAGAAAAACATCACGCTGTTACCGTGGACACCGCCGGTTTCGGCGCGCGCTTCTTCGTGCGTCTTCCAGATGCCGTGAATGATCGGGGGTTGCCCCGGATAGGACGGCGTGCGGTGATAGAGTTCCCGGCTCAGATCGACGATACGCATGTGCAGCTTTCCTCCCTTGCCGGACCGAGTTTGGGCGCACACTATCCTCCGCCAAAGACCTCGACAACAAGACGACAAAGCCAGACCGGCGCCGCACAGGGAGTACCCATGAAGACCTCGACCGATCGCATCCTGACTACCCATACCGGAAGCCTGCCGCGTCCCAAATCGCTGATCGACCTGATCCTTCGCCGCGAAAAGGGCGAAGCGGTTTCACCGCAGGCACTGGATGCCGAGGTCGTGAAGGCAACCGACGAGATCGTCGCGAAGCAGGTCGCAGCCGGGATCGACGTGGTCAGCGACGGTGAGATGAGCAAGCCGTCCTACACAACCTACATTCGCCATCGCGTGACCGGCATCGAGCCCGATCCGCGCGCCGCCGAGAAAGGCGTCGATATCATGATCGGTCGCGATCTGCTGGCGCATCCCGACTTCAACACTTCCCGGCGCACGTTCTCATCGGTTGCGTTTCCCGGCTGCGTCGGCGAGCTGCGTTACCAGGACCGCTCGGCGCTCGATCGCGACATCGCCAACCTCAAGGCCGCGGCGGCGAAGGCCAAACCCGCCGAAGTTTTCGTGACCGCGCCGTCGCCGGGCATCCTGACCCGTTTCATCATCAACCTGCATTATCCGACCGAAGAAGCCTACGTTGATGCGCTGGCCGAAGTGTTGAAGGTCGAATACCGCGCCATTGTCGAAGCGGGCTTCATCCTGCAGATCGACTGCCCCGATCTCGGCTCATGCCGCAACAACCAGTACCGTCATCTCACCGACGATGAATTCCGCAGCAAGATCGCCGAGCGCAATATTGCCGCGATCAACGGCGCAATCGAAGGACTGCCAGCCGATCGTATCCGGCTGCATATCTGCTGGGGCAATTATGAAGGTCCGCATACCCACGACCTGCCGGTGACAAAAATCATCGACATCGCGTTCAAGGCCCGCGTACAGGCGTTCAGCATCGAGGCGGCCAACCCGCGCCACGATCACGAATGGGAAGATCTGAAAGAGATCAATATCCCCGACGACAGGATATTGATTCCCGGCGTGATCGATTCGACGACAAATTTCGTCGAGCACCCCAAACTGGTGGCGCAGCGGATCCGCCGCTACGCCGAGGTGGTCGACCGCGAGCGGCTGATCGCCGGCGTCGATTGCGGGTTTGGTACCGCGGTGCGCGCCGAGCCGATGGTGGTGGACAGCATCGTGTGGGCCAAGCTGCGCGCGCTCAGCGAAGGTGCAGCGCTTGCCAGCCGAACGCTGTGGGGCGCGAAAGCGGCGTAACGGAGCGTAACGGAGCTGCCGCTAGCCCTCGCCGATTTCGCGCAGGATTTCGGCGGTATGCTCGCCAAGCCGAGGGGCCGGCCGGTCCGACGCCATCGGCGCACCGTCGAGCACGATCGGCGTGCGGATGCCCGGACTGGTGCCGCCTTCGGCGGCCGGGTTATTGAGGTCGAGTTTCATCTTGCGGTGGATGACCTGCGGATCGGCAAACACTTGTTGCAGGTCGTTGATCGGTCCCGCCGGGATCCCGGCGGCTTCCAGCTTGTCGAGGATTTCCTCGCGCTTCATCCGTGAGGTCAAAGCGCAAAGCTTGCCGACCAGCTCGGCCCGGTGCGCCAGACGGCCTTTGTTGTCCTTGTAGCCCGGCACTTCGGCGAGTTTCGGATCGCCAAGAATGCCGCATAGCTTGACGAACTGGGCGTCATTGCCAGTCGCGATGATGACGCGGCCGTCGGCAACGGGAAATTCCTGATACGGAACCAGGTTCGGATGCGCGTTACCGATGCGCACCGGGATTTCTCCCGAGACGAGATAATTGAGCGCCTGGAAGGCCAGCGTACCGACCGTGGAATCGACCAGCGCGCAATCGACGTAACCGCCCTTCCCGGTTTTCTCCCGCCGGGCCAGCGCAGCAAGAATACCGACTGCGGAATAAACACCGGAGAACACATCGGCGACCGGCACGCCCACCCGCATCGGCGGTCCGTCCGGCGCTCCGGTCATGCCCATGATGCCGCCGATGCCCTGCGCCATCAGATCGTAGCCGGCACGCAGCGCCGACGGTCCGGTCTGGCCAAAACCGGTCACCGAACAATAGATCAGGCGCGGAAACTCCGCTGCGAGGCTCTCGTAATCGAGGCCAAACTTCTTCAAACCTCCGACCTTGAAATTCTCGATCAGCACGTCGGACTGCGCCACCAGTTTTTTAACGATGCGCCGGCCCTCGGGAGTGGTGAAATCGGCCTCAATCGAGCGCTTGCCGCGATTGGCGCAGTGAAAATAAGCCGCGCTGAGATGGCCGCCATCGGCAGCCGGCACGAAGGGCGGTCCCCAGGCGCGCGTATCATCGCCAGCGCCGGTGCGCTCGACCTTGATCACGTCAGCGCCGAGATCGGCCAGAAGCTGGCCTGCCCACGGACCGGCCAGGATCCGGGCAAGTTCCAACACGCGCAAACCAGCTAACGGACCCGGCATCAATCACTCCCCACAGGCGCGGCTCCCGGCCGCTTCGGCCGTTAAGTGGCCCAGCAACGGACATTTGTCTACAGGTCCGGTCCGTCGCCAGCTTGTCATTAGCCCCGGCGATCATTAGCTGAATTGAGCCGGACGCACGGGTCAAAGCGGTGAACACGTCCTTCTTCAGCGAAATGTTGCAGACCATCGCCGACCGTGGGCGGGCGCTGATTTCGCGCGAGCGCCGCGAACCGGCACACGAGCAATATACCGGCCTCGTGGAGCTGTGCGAGGCGCTGCTGTCGGGCCGGGGTGAAGCATCCGGCGTGGCCTTGGCGCGCGAAATACTGGCGCATTACGCGGACCTGACTATCGGCCCTCGGATCGCCTTCTTCGAAACGCTGGCCACGACATTCGGCCACGATCGCGCGCGGGTTGAGGCTGCTATCACCGCATGGCGGCAATCGCCGTCCGACGAAACCGCTTTTGAATTGCACCAGGCCAGCGAGCCGCGGCGGCTCGAGCTGTTCCGCAGGCTCAATCTGGCCCCCGGCGGCACCGCCGCGCTGGTGCGCATGCGAGAGCAACTCCTCGACGCCATGGATCACCGCGACGATCTCCGCGTGATCGACAACGACTTCGTCCATTTGTTCTCGTCATGGTTCAACCGCGGCTTCCTGGTGCTGCGTCGCATCGACTGGTCGACGCCGGCGATCGTTCTGGAAAAGATCATCCGCTACGAGGCGGTGCACGAGATCAGCGACTGGGACGACCTGCGCCGCCGCATCGATCCGCCGGATCGCCGCTGCTACGCCTTCTTCCACCCGGCACTGGTGGACGAGCCGCTGATTTTCGTCGAAGTGGCGCTGCTGCGAGAGATCCCGGCAGCGATCGCACCGATCCTGTCCGACAAACGCGACAAGATCGACCCGGAACGGGTCACAACGGCGGCGTTCTATTCGATCACCAACTGCCAGCGCGGCCTTGCCGGCGTGAGCTTCGGTCACTTCCTGATCAAGCAGGTCGTCGAGGAGCTGTCGCGCGAGCTCGGCCGGGTCTCGACGTTTGTCACACTCTCGCCTGCGCCTAATTTTGCCGACTGGCTCAAGCGCGAGCGCGCCAATACGGCGTCGATCGCCATCGACGAAGAAGATCGGCAGGCGCTCGCCGCGCTCGATCGCCCCGACTGGTGGAGCAATGCCGATGTGGCGCGAGAGCTCCGTGAACCGCTGCTTCGTGCCGCCGCCTGGTATTATGTGCGTGGTCGCAACCGGCGTGGTTTGCCCATCGATGCGGTGGCACGTTTCCATCTTGGCAACGGTGCGCGGCTGGAACGGCTCGACTGGCTCGGCGATATGTCCGAGCGCGCATTGCGCCAGTCCTACGGCCTGATGGTGAACTACCTTTACGACCTCGATTACATCGAGAAAAATCACGAGGCTTATGCGCAGCAGCGGGCCATCGTCGCCGCCAGCGCGGTGACCAAGCTGGTCGCCTCACCGGTACGCGAAGTGGTGCCGGTTTCCGGCTAGTGGGGCACGCCATGCCCAATTTGCTCGGCATTCTCGAAACCGTGCTCTACGTCGACAGCTTCGAGCGCGCCTGCCCGTTTTACGAACAAACCCTCGGCCTCAACAGCATCTATCGGGACCAGCGCCTTTGCGCCTATGACGTCGGGGCGCGCGGCGTATTGCTGCTGTTCCTGCGCGGCCACTCGCTCGAAACCGTAAAGCTTCCCGGCGGCACAATCCCGCCGCACGACGGTCATGGACCGGTACATATCGCTTTCTCGATCGCGGCCGATGAACTAGCGACATGGGAAGCGCAACTGTCAGATGCCGGCATCGAAATCGAAGGCCGCACCAAGTGGCCGCGCGGCGGCGTCAGCGTCTATTTCCGCGATCCCGATGGGCATCTTGTCGAGCTGGCAACGCCGGGGCTTTGGCCGGGCTACTAGATCGATCAGGGCTCCGGGACTTTTTTCGTGCAGCTACGACTTTCCGTAAACCGGAACGACCGCACCGCGGGTGACGCGGTTCTCCGGCGAGGCCAGGAACGCAATCGTGGCCGCGACTTCCTCGACCTTGGGCCAAAGCGCGTAATCGGCCTTCGGCATCGAACTGCGATTGGCCGCGGTATCCATGATCGACGGCGCCACCGCATTGACCAAAATGCCGTCTTTGGCGACCTCTTCACTGAGTGCAACCGTCAATGCAGCGACCGCGGCCTTAGCTGCGGTATAGGCCGCCATGTTGGCGCCGCTGCGCCATTCCAGACCGGCGCGGGCCGACACATTGACGATGCGGCCACCGCCGGACATCGCCCCGATCGCCGCCCGGCAACAGAGCGCGCAACTGACAAAGTTCATATCGATTTGTTGCCGGATTGTCGCAACATCCGCCTCGCGCAGCGCACCGAAGGCGAAGCCTCCGGCAATATGGATCGAGGCCCAGAGCGGCGTGATACCTTCAAACACGCGGTTGACGACGGCCTCATCGGCCAGATCGCCCGCCGCACTGAGTTTGACTGATTTATTGTCGCGCAAGCGGAAATGTTGCGCTTCCCCTTCATGCAGATAGGGCACGTGGCAGATGGCGCCGGCGCCGATCAGCGTTTCCACGACCGCTGTGCCGAGCGCACCCGTCCCACCGGTCACGACAACATGGCGACCCTGAAAATCCATGCCTTGTCACCTATGATCCATCAAGCAGCCCATCGACCTGCAATCGATCGGATCCTGAGCCTATCATCGACCATTCATCGCCTGAAACAAGCCGCTTACGCTATGCTTGTCTCCGGAGGAATCAGTGGCTGAATTCGATATTGCCGTCATCGGCGGCGGCATCAATGGCACCGGGATCGCGCGCGACGCCGCCGGCCGCGGATTGCGTGTGTTGCTGATCGAGCAGAACGATCTCGCCTCGGCCACCTCGTCAGCCTCGTCAAAGCTGATCCACGGCGGGCTGCGCTATCTCGAGCAATACGAATTTGGCCTGGTGCGTACGGCGCTGAAAGAGCGCGAGATATTGCTTCGCGCGGCGCCGCATTTGATCCAGCCGCTGCGTTTTATCCTGCCGGTCAACGAAGCGCGCCGCTCCCCGATCATGCTGCGGCTCGGACTATTGCTCTATGATTGGCTGGGCTGGCGCAAAATCCTGCCGGCCACCCGCGAGATCGACCTGCTGACCGATCCTGCGGGCGGGCCGCTACGGGGGAATCTGCACTACGCCTATGAGTACTCGGATTGCTTTGCCGACAATTCGCGGCTTGTCGTGCTCAACGCTGTCGATGCCGCCGAGCGTGGCGCCAGCATCCGCACCAGAACCCGCTGCGTAAGAGCCGAACGTGGCAGCGAGTGGCAGATCATTCTCAACGCCCGCGGCAAGCGCCAGGTGACGACGGCACGGGCTCTGGTCAATGCCGCAGGGGCCTGGGTTGAGTCATTTGCCGAAGCCATCCTGCGGCGGCAATCGCAAGCCGGCCAAAACTGGAAGCCCCGCCTGTTGCTGGACAAGGGCAGCCATATCGTCGTGCCCCGGCTCTATGACCACGACCGCGCCTATATCCTGCAAGCCGCTGATCGCCGGGTGGTATTCACCATTCCGTTCCTGAACGATTTCACCCTGATCGGCACGACCGATGGCAAGTTCGAGGGCGATCCCGGCGTGGTCACGCCGTCCGGCGCGGAGATCGATTACCTGTGCGGGGTCGTCAATGAATACTTTCGCAAACCCCTAGCAGCGTCCGATGTGGTCTGGGCCTATGCCGGTGTACGCGCGCTTTATAACAACGGCCGTCGTCGTGCGCAGGATGTTGGCCGCGAATATGAGCTGGTCCTCGATGAACGCGTCGGCGAGGCCCCGCTGCTCACAGTCTACGGCGGAAAGATCACGACCTATCGGCGGCTCGCCGAGGACGTGCTGGCAAAACTCGCGCACTTCTTTCCGCGCGGCCGGCCGTGGACCGCAGACAGTTCGCTTCCCGGCGGTGACTTTATCTATGACGGCCTCGAAACGCTGATCGCGCGTACGCGGCGGCAATGGCCGTTCCTTGCGCCTGACCATGCGCGGCGACTGATCCGCGCCTACGGGACCCGCGTCACCAATGTGCTGAAGGACGTGTCCAGCGCGGCCGACCTAGGCGCGAACTTTGGCGCCGATCTCACGGCCGCAGAGGTGCGCTACCTGATGACGAACGAATGGGCGAGAACCGCCGACGACGTGCTGTGGCGCCGTTCCAAGATCGGCTTGCGCGTGAACGAAGAACAGCGCACGGCGCTTGATCAGTTCATGGCGCTACAGGCCGCTTCCTAGTCTTCTCGTCCCGGCCGATACGATCCGATCGTACTGACACCCGTCGCGTTCGGAAAACTTCTTTCTGACGAAACCGAGCAGTGGGGCAAAGTAGTCAAGGCCGCCAATATCAAGGTAGACTGAACGGTAAGCGGAAAGAGGACCGGCTACGATGTTTTACGAACCCGCAAAAGACAATCACGGCCTGCCGTTCAATCCTTACAAATCGATCGTGGTGCCGCGGCCGATCGGATGGATTTCAACCATCAGCCGTGACGGCATCGTCAACCTCGCGCCGTTCAGCCAGTTTAACAATCTCGCGTACGACCCACCCTATGTGATGTTCTCGGCAAACTCGTTTCCCGAGAGCGGCCGGCGCAAGGACAGCGTCAAGAACGCGACCGATACCGGCGAATTCGTCGTCAACATGGCGACCTACGCCCTGCGCGAAGCCGTCAATATCACCTCGCAGTTCGTGCCGCCGGAGGTCGACGAGGCGGCACTGGCCGGCCTTGAGATGATCGGCTCGCGCATCGTCAAGGCCCCGCGCGTGGCGGCGTCGCCGGTGAACCTGGAATGCAAATTCCACTCCTCGACGGCATTGCCCGCCCGCACTCTCGACGGCGTCCATCACGTCGTGATCGGGCTGGTGGTCGGCGTGCACATTCGCGACGACGCGCTGACGCCCGAAGGCAAACTCGACGTGGTGAAAGTCCGTCCGCTCGCCCGTCTCGGCTATCATGACTACACCAGCGTTGAGTCTTCGTTCACCATGAAACCGATCGGACCTTACTCCGAAGTCCGCGATGCAGGCCTTGAGGGCCGGCCGATCCATAAGCGCAGGGCTGCCGGCGGCAATTGATCGAATTTTAGCGACCGGTTTCACGCCAAAAACAGGGGTTTATGGTGATTTGGCCTCGGAATGGTTCGCCCGGTCGGCGGACGCGAGGACGTCATGAAGCTGGAAACGACGCAGGGCCTGTCGAAAAACCAGATCGATGATCAGATCCAGTCGCTGGCCGTGCTGGTAGTCGACGACAATCAGTACACCCGCAAGATGATCCGCAATCTGCTGATCAATTGCGGCGTCAAGGATGTGTTCGAAGCGGCCGACGGCATTGCCGCGCTCGATGCGATCCGCAGCATCGCGCCCGACGTCGTAATCCTCGACTGGGAAATGCCGCTTCTGAGCGGCGCTGAACTGGTACGCATCGTCCGCTCACCGGGCGTGTTCCCGATGCCTGACATTCCGATCATCATGCTCTCGGCCCACGGCGAACGCTGGCGTGTCGTCGAGGCTGTGCGGCTCGGCGTGCATGAATATCTGGTCAAGCCGGTTTCGGCGAAATCGCTATACGATCGCCTCGCCGCAATCGTGTCGCAGCCGCGTCCCGTGGTGCAACGCGGCGACTATTACGGTCCGGAGCCGCGCAAAATCGTCACCCATGCGCTCAACGAAGCTCCGATTGTGGAAATGCCGCCGGAGGCGGCATAGGCCCGATCAATCCCTGCTCTCGCCCGGCGGGCGAAACAGGTAAAGCACGAACCAGACCGGAACGATGACCAGCGCTCCCAGCGCCAGATTGGGCAACGCCCAGGCGAAGCCCTGTCGCGCCAGATCGCCAATATGGTCTGGCGACAGGCCCGCCGTCTTGATCAGTTCATCGGTGGTGATGCCGAAATGAGTGAGGATCGTGCCGACAATCAGCGAGGCGACCAGCACCTTGACCAGCGTGCGTGTGAGGCTGTTGAGCATCCGGTCCCTATCGCGGGCTCAATCCCGCGCTGATTCGGACACCGGAATCATAGAGCATGATCTTGAAAATTGGTTGCAGGTTTTCTGGACCATGCGCCAAAACCGCCGGGCGGCCGGCAGGAAGCCCGCTTATCAAGGGGTTTTAGGCGCAGTCGATGCCGGCGCCGCCGGAGCTGCGGGTTTCCCGGAAGGGTTGGCCAGCAATTGATCGATAACCGAGCGCACGGCGTCGCCTGCGTTTCGGCCCTTAACGGCATCGAGCAACGGCGCAGCCGCGCCGGAATGGCGGATCAGCGACTGCGGATCGGGCAGCATGATCGGATCGTCCCACCGGCCCTGCACGATAAACGGCAGCTCAAACTGACTGTCGGTCGAAGTCGAAACCAGCGTCGCGGTACCCTTGAGATCAAGGTCGCGTGTCGGCACCGAAGCCTGACCGGCAACCGCCAGCCGCACCGAAGGACCGTCGACATGCATGTCGTCCACCGAGACGGTGCCCTGGTTGATCTTGAGGCTCACGACGAGTTCGTCGAACGGCGTGCGGCCTGAACGGAAATCGCCGTTGCCGGAAAGCGGCCTGCGCTCCAGCCTGCGCAACAATTGCTCGACATTGATCCCAACAAGCGCACCTGCATGCGCGGTCAGACCAGCGGTGCCGTTGAGCGTACTTGTCAGAGCCAACACCGAGCTGCCGGAGCCGTCGACGTTGAGCGTCAGATTTCCGCGGCCAGCGAGCTTCTGGACACCAAAGACTTGTCCAAGACAGCTTTCCAGATCGACATCGACAAATTGCACCCGCGACGTCGCTTCTATTCCTTCATTGACGTTGGCCAGCCCGATCGAACCCTTCAGGACGCCGCCGAACGCCTGCGCTTCCCCAATCGTGACATCGAGCTTGCCGCCGCGCATGTTGGCTGCAACTGCCGTGCGCCCCAATTGTGCCTGCGCGATCTTGATGCGCGCCGCCGACAGCCGCAGATCGAGGTTGAGATCGCCGATCCCATCCAGCGAAATCGGCAATTGATCCCAGTTACGCTTGTTAGCAGCCAGCAATCGAACGCCGGACACGTAAGGCGTCAGATCGAGCGTATCCGCAGCGAGCGTACCCTGGACCAAACGGAAATCGCCGCTCGACAGCGTCAGCGCACCTTCCGCGGTGTTGCCATCCAGCTCAACATTGACGTTGGAAAGCGCGACCACGCCGTCGCCGACCGTGCTCTGCGCTCGCAACGCAAATGGGCCGAAGCCGCCGAACGGTATTTTGCTTTTGCCGGTCCAGAACATCGCATCGCGCAGCGACGGAGCGTCGACGCTGAGCGTACCCTCGGCCTTGAGCGTCGGCTGCGAACTCGCCGAGCCGTCGAAAGCAAGCTTCAGCGGCGTACCGGACAATCGAATTTTCACACCGGACCGCTCGCCGGAAAGCGCCGCGAGAAAATCACTGAGCGTCAGACTGGCTTCGACGGTTTCGCCGTTCCAGACGAAATGACCGTTGGCGCCGAAGCTGCGGGAGATCGAGGGCCACGCGACCTGAAACGCGACGTTTTCGAGACGTTCAACGACGCCCTTTGCCGTGTCACGCACCACAATCGTGCCGTCGTTGATGCCAATCTCGGAGAAAGACGCGGTACGATTGGGATTCGGCGTCAAAGCATGGGCCAAAGTCCCCATGAGTCCCGACCAGTTCGACTGGCCATCGGACTGGAACGTGACCGTAATGGTCGGCCGCACCAGGACAACATCGGCAATTTCGATGCGCCCGGCCAGCAAGGGGAAGTAACGCAGGCGCGCGATCAATTCGTCAGCCATAACGGCCGGCGCACCGGTACGATCGTCGCCAAGCAGCACATTGTGGAAGCTGACGGTGCCCGACGGGAACAGCGAGACGTTGAAGTCACCGCGCAAGACCGGATCGAGGCCGGTCACGGTTTGTATCTGTTTGGCGACGGCATCACGCACCGTCGCCGCCGGCATCAGGAACGACAGGGCAATCAAAGTGACGAATGCCACCACGATCATGGCGGCAACGGCGATTGCAACGCGTTTCAGGCCGATAGCCGCGGTCAAGGGGCGCTATTCCGATGTTGCTTGGACCGGTCGATATTACCGAGCGGTGAGGCGCGTGCAAACTTACCCGCCACTATGTCTCTTTCGTGGCCAGGACATGGGCAATCTCAGCCAAATATAGGATGCAACAGCGAAATTAGCGATCGAGGTTTCAGGCCCTATCGAGCCGCGGACCGCAATGGCGACGGCGTCGGCGTCTGAGCCACCTCGGCAATCATTTTTTTGATGATGGCCTGTCCGAACGAATTGAAATTCTCGGCAACCATGACAAAGGCGTTGGCACCGCCGATCACATTGGTTTTGTAATAGTTGGCGAGGCCGCCCGGCGGATTGGTGTGGTCGGGATTCCATGACATCGGATTGTCGCTGAGAATCACCAAGCCGTTGATCGTAATACCCTTGGTCACGGCATCGTCGCGCTGCAGGGCGACGTCGCGGCCGGCGTTATTGGTACCATCGCCGGAAACGTCGATGGTATGACGGCTCGAGTTCGTACGGCGCTTTGGCCAGTTGCCCGGTTGCGAATTCGATTGCGCCGCTGATCGACGTACGGTCGGCGAACGACCGCGGCGCTTCGAGCAAGCGGTCACCGAAGATCTTGGCGGCCTCCGCGTCCCCGATGATGCTCCAGTCGACCACGATTTTTTGTGCGCCGACGCCGGACCATTCCACGAGACTGAGGCCGATCCGGCCGGTGCGGCCGGATTTGATCGCGTCGAGCACGCGCGGATCGGCGACGGCGGCGGCATAGCCCTCGCGCTGTAGCTGGAATTTCGCGGCGTCTATGCTGCGCGATACGTCGACAGCAAGGACCAGAAGCAGATCAACCTCGGCCGCGCTTGCAGCAACGGGAGCAAGCATCGCGCATGCAACGAACAACGCCAGAAGCATTTTGAAAGTGCGCATCCCGCACCTCACTGCGGCTGTCACGGCCGCCCGGCAGGTCTCCCGACCGCTCAAGTCTAGCCGATTTCCCGGCACGCGCAGCGGCAGATTGAAATCGCCGGTGGACAGTTTCGCCGCAAAATCCAGGCGCCAGCAGGGCTAATTCGAGGCGGTTCTGCTATGCGGAAATGCGACCTCGACGAGAGTGCCGGCATTGGGCGCGCTCTTGATGCTGAAATTGGCGCGATTGGCCTCGGCCAGCGCCTTGGTCAGCGGCAGGCCAAGGCCCGCACCGCCTGAGCCCCAACTCCCGGACGTTGCCGATTGCCGAAACGGTTCCAGCGCTGTTTCAATGTCCTGCTCGGTCATGCCGACGCCGGTGTCACGGACGCGCAGGACAATTTCACCGCTGTCGGAAACCGCGGTCGAGACAATCACCTGCCCGCCGGGACCGGTGAATTTGATCGAATTTGCCAGCAGATTGATCACGATCTGGCGCAGCGAGCGCTCGTCGGCGACGATTTGCGGGAGCGTCTTGGTGATCGCAGTACGGATGATGATGCGCGCGCGACTGGCCTGCGGCTGCATGATACCGACGCATTGTTGTGTGAGATCGTTCAAGCTGACATTGGCAAAATTCAGATTGAGCTTTCCGGTCTCGACCTTCGACAGATCCAGCATGTCGTTAAGCAGCGACACGAGGCTGGTGCCGGCATCGTGGATGTTCTTCAGATACTCGCTATAGCGCTCGTTGCCGATCGGCCCAAAGCGCTCGCTCATCATTACTTCGGCAAATCCGGTGACGACATTGAGCGGGGTACGCAGCTCATAACTCACCTTGCCAAGAAAATCTGCTTGCGCGGCTGCGGCCCGTTGTGACTCCCGTTTGGCGTCACGCAATTCCGTTGTTGCGGCTGCAAGCGCGAGTTCGGAGGTACGCCGGCGCTCCGCGGCCACTCCGTTTGTCAGGATCAGCGCCAGCGCGGACGCCCGATGCCAGGGCACCGTCAGCAGCCGCCCCTCAACCGGGAACGTATCGCCTCGGCGGGTCATAATCGAAAGCGATTGGGTGACGGCGCTGCCGGAAAGAGCCTCACCGGCCGGTTCGACAAACAGGGTGTTCAGACCGCCTGCGACCGCGAGATCATCCAGGCTGTCATAGCCGATCCATTCGAGAAAATGCCGATTGGCGTAAAGCAGTTCGTCGCGCTGGTAGACCAGAACACCAATCGGAATGCGATCCAGCAACAGCGGATCGATAGCCGGCCCAGACGCATGCTCCGATACATTCTCATTGGAAATCAGGCGCGGCTCGGCTGCCCCGCGTTCAATTGTCTCGATTGGCCGCGGCTCCCCGGCGGCGGCGGCGTCGATCCCATTTTCGCCCGCTGCGGGGCCGTCCGGCGATCCGCGCAAGCGCGCCGTGAGTTCCTGCGCCAGTTCGCGAAACGCCTTGCGCTCGCCGGCGCTCAACGCCGGCGGTTTCGCTTCATGTGTGGTCGCTTGACGAAATGGCACCACGTTGGCGCTGGCCGGTACGGCGCTCAATGCCGGGCGCTCAGGCCGGGGCGCAACGTCTACGGCAGGCGTTTCGGCGGACTGGGTATTTTGCGGCGCGGTCGCCGCCGTCACATCGAGCTCGGTTGCACGGTCCGGCTCCGATACCGGACCAACGGGACGCTCCCGGCGTTCGCGTATCAATTGATTGATGCGGCTAATGTCACGGCACACGCCAAAACCGCGATAACCGCGATAACTGCGATCGCGATCGAACACCGGAAGGCCGGATAACTCCACCGGCAGCCGCTCGTTAGCCTCGTCCACCGGCCATGAAACCACAATACCGCTCCAGGTTTCACGGGTCGAAATAGCGCGGGCGATCTGGTTGTCGAGGTCGAGTTTCAACTCGGCGGCGATTTCACTCCATTTCCTGCCGAACGACGCCATGGTGCGCGGGCCGACCAGTTCGATGAATTCGTCCGAGCCGACGGCGAAACGGCCTTCGGCATCCATCTGCCAGACAAAACGCAGCGGATGACGGCGCTCGGCAAGGGCACGATCCTCGGTTGGCGGAACTTGCTGCGAGGCCGGAGCAACTGCGTCCGCAGCGACCGGCGGTGTTTCGATTTTGTCGGACGCGCTGACCGCGACCGAAGTTTCGGGCGGCGGTGACGGCGGCCAGGTCACGACGAGGACCGGGGCGGCGGCATCGCCGAGGCGCTCGATTAAAGTTGCAACGCCCGTGTCACCGATATGCGCAGTGCCGGCAGCACTGCCGATCTCGATCGCCTTGGCCGCAGATGCAGTCAACCCGAGCGCGGACAGCGACGGCGTCGCTCCAAGCCGCGCGCGTATCGCCGGCGCAGCATGAATCAACGCACCGTCCGCGCTGAAAAACGAAAGCGGAAGCGTGTCGTCAGGAAACAGACGGCGCATGCGATCGGAAAGCGATAGCGTCGGACCAGCCGGCTCAGTTGCCGCGATCAGAATCCCTGAATTGCCGCCGGAGAGCGTGATACGTGAGCAGGCACAAGTGAGGGCGCGGCCAAACCCGGTTCCGAAACCGCGCAACCGTTCGAGGCGAGGCGCTCCCGACGAAGGCAACGTCGCAGCCAGACGGGCAACCTTGACTGCCGCCGGATTGTTCATGTCAAAACGGCGCTGCACGACGGCGCCGGTATCGGACGCGCCGAACAAAGCCGCGCCGGCAGCATTTGCCCACAGCATCTGCGCAGCGTCAGTGCGCCACAGCCAAGCAGGCCAAGCGCTTGTCGCCAGCGCAGCAAGTCGCGGTTCGCGCGACAGGCCGAGTTCGGACTCAACAGACTGCATACAACGGAACTCGTTTGGCTAAGAAAAGCTTAATAAAGCGGGCTTTGTGCTGCGTCCATGGTGCGAGCCCGCGCGCTCGCGGCCAAGCGGTGTAAACCTTAACCGCAAGGCGCATGCCCGCCGCCAAGCTTGCGTGCCCAAGGTGATTTTAAGCTAGGATCACAAGGTCGACCCATCCAGGAGAAGACCATGGCCCAAGACCCGTTTGAACAATTCGGCATCCCGAACGAGATGCGGACCTTTGCTGAGCAGAGTGTCGCGCAGGCCAGGAAGGCTTTCGAGGGCTTTATTCAGGCCGCAAACCAGGCCATGGGCCAGGTCCAGGGGCAGGCGCAGACAGCCCGTTCCGCCGCTACCGACATTGCCCAGAAATCGATGACTTACGCCGAGCAGAATGTGGCAACGACATTCGATTTTGCGCAGAAGCTGATGCGCGCGAAGGACGCCGCTGAAGTGATGGCGCTGCAATCGGAATATTTGAGCCGGCAGATGCAGACAATTTCAGCGCAGGTTCAGGACCTCGGCCAAAGTGCGGCCAAAATCGTAGTGGATGCTGCAAAGCCTAAGGCCTGATCTCGCCGGTTCCGGCTCCTCCAAAAACCCATTTAATTTCAATAGTTTATTAAAATTGGTGCAATGCAATAATTTCTATTGCATTGCACCAAAGACAATGCTATATGAGGGCTTGGAAGGACCCAGACTCGAAATTGTACGGCGTTCGGTCACAAAGGGTCGGCGATGAAAAGTAGGCCTCGCGCAATGGGCGGCGACGCCAAGCAGATTATTTCGAGCGACAGCCCAATGAGTGATCAAGCAATGATCGAAGATCAAGGAAACAGTGTCATGGCGGAAGCCACCGCAGCCCCCAAAGCGAAGACCAGCAAGCCCTCGACGGGCGCTTTTGAAATGCCGAAATTTGAAATGCCGAAGTTCGATATCCCGAAGGTCGAAATGCCGGCTGCTTTCCGCGAATTCGCGGAGCGGGGCGTCGCCCAGGCGAAGGACACCTACGAGAAGATGAAGGCCGCCGCGGAAGAGGCGACCGACGTACTTGAGACCACCTATTCGACTGCCAGCAAGGGCGCGTCCGAATACGGCCTCAAGATGATCGACACCGCCCGCGTCAACACCAACGCAGCGTTCGATTTCGCCAACGAACTGATTACCGCGAAGTCGCTGTCGGAAATGATCGAGCTGTCGAGCGCGCATGCTCGCAAGCAGTTCGAGGCTTTCACGGTGCAGGGCAAGGAACTTAGTGCGCTGGCGCAGAAAGTCGCGACCGACGCCGCCGAGCCGATCAAGAGCGGCATGAACAAGGCCTTCAGCAAGGTCGCCTAAAGCATCCCGTTTCGCCGCCCCTTAACACGAGGCGTGCGTCGAGAGGAAAGCCCGGGTTCACCCGGGCTTTTTGCTTTTTTCCATCCATCTTGCCAAAATTGAGCATTACTCATAGGTTCCGCGCGCCTGCGCACGAAAATCATGCGTGAGCGAATACAAGCCGCGAGCCCGTGCAGCTGTAGCTCAGTTGGTTAGAGCGCCTGACTGTGGATCAGGAGGTCGGTGGTTCGAGTCCACCCAGCTGTACCAGCGCTTATTTTTCCGAAATCTTCTTCAACACCGGCAGCCAGGTATCCTGCTCGTTCTGGACGAAAGACAGTACCTGTTCCGGCGTCATGGCGCGAGAGTAACTGCCGACATTGGCCAGCAGCCTTTTGAACTCCGGATCGCTGACAACTTTCGCCAGATCAACGCTGACCTTGCTGACGATCGGCGCCGGCGTACCGAGCGGCGCCACCAGCACCTGCCACCCGCGCGCGGCGAAGCCGGGAATTGTCTCTGCAACCGTCGGTACGTCCGGAAATTCCGGCAGCCGTTCCGGTGATGCGACCGCGATCAGCTTCACCTGACCGGATTTAACCGCGCCAACGATGCCGGAGTAACCCTCGATAATCATCGACACGCGGGTGCTGGCGACGTCGGCTGCGGCCGCCGCGGGCCCTCCGTTATAGGGCACCGGCAACAGGCTGATACCGGCGCGCTCCTGAAACAGCAGACCCGTGAGATGCGTCATCCGGCCGACACCCGTCACCGCAATCGAAATCTTGCCCGGATCTTTTTTGGCGGCTGCGATCAGTTCCGGCAGCGTGGAGATTCCGAGCGACGGATTAACGGCGAAGAACATCGGATTTTCGGCGGTATACCCGATCGGGATAAAATCGCGTGGCAGTTTGAGCGGCAGATTTGGCGCAACAGACGGCAGCGCCGCAAATGTAGAAAAGGCCGGCATGAACAGCGTGTAGCCGTCGGGCACCGCATCGGTCGCGATCCGCGCGGCAATACTGCCGTTGGCGCCCTGATGATTGATCACAATCACTTGCTGCTTCCAGATTTTGCCCAACCCTGCCGCGACGAAGCGCGCATCTACGTCCGGCGTCGCGCCCGGCGCCGCATCGGCGAGAATCGTCACCGGCTTCTCGGGATAGTTGCCGGCTTGAGCCTGCGCCGTGGAACCACAGGGCAAAGCCAGCAGCAGACAGAATCCGGCAATGCCGGGCCAATGAGCGGTCCCCCAATGAGCGGTCCCCATGTCTTCTCCTCCCAGAAGCGCCGATCCAACCGCCTCTGCAGTTCCACCACAACGTTACCAAACGCCGCATTTGGGGGTTGAGGGCAATAATTTCCGTGCCTGGCTCGAAAGCGCATCGATAGGGCAATACTAAGGTGGATCCGCTTCAGGCTCGCTTTACCTTAACAAGTTATTGGCCCCCGGCTGGCGATGCATCCTTAGCGTTTGTCGCCTATCACACATAGCAGGATCCCCGTCAGTCCAGTGAACTGCGTGCAACGCGCCACACCATCCATTGCGTATCGGACTGCCGACTTGATGCCGGCGGACGATCACGCGGCGATCGCGGGCGTTTCGCCGGAACGCGCCTGGAACCTATCGCCCGAAATCAAATTCAAAATTTACCGCAGCCTGGAGGCCGTTAAATCCGAATGGCGGCATTTCGAGCAATTCGCTGACTGCACCGGATTTCAGGCCTTCGAGTGGCTGGCTGGCTGGTATCGTCATGTCGGCAGGATCGCCGGCTTCGTTCCGGTCATCGCGGTTGGACATTTCGCCGGCGGCGAAACCGCTCTTATTGTTCCGCTTGCTGCCGAGCCCGGCCGCGCGGTTCGGCGGTTGTGCTGGTTCGGTCAGGACCTATGCGACTACAACGCGCCGCTATTGTCGCCGGACTTCTCGCAACGCGTAACACCCGCTCGCTTCCTCGCTCTGTGGCGCAGACTGTGCAAACAAATCCAGAGCGATCCGCAAACGCGTTATGACTGGATCGAACTGGAAAAGATGCCGCAGACCATCGGCGACCAGATCAATCCATTCACTCACCTTGCCGTGACGCACAATCCAAGTGGCGCGCACGTGACGCGGCTCGGCGATGACTGGGAAAAATTTTATTTCGACAAGCGCTCCTCGGCGACCCGGCGGCATGATCGTGCCAAGCGCCGGCACATGTCTCAATTCGGCGAAGTCCGGTTTGTCTCATGTAGCGGTGGCGAAGACGCACGACGGGCGATGGAACAGCTTATCGGGCAAAAGCGGCATGCCCTCTTCCGGCGTGGAATTCCCGACATTTTCTCCCGGCCGGGCATAAAGCAGCTTTTCCTGGAGATCGCGTCGAATGACGCACTGAGGCACTTGTTTCATATCAGCCGTATCGAGGTCGGCGACGCCTGCGTGGCTGCAAACTTCGCTATCCTGTTTGGCGATTGCTATTATCACGTGCTGGCAAGCTACGATGACATGGCGCCGGCAGCGCAATTCGGTCCCGGTGCACTGCACTTGCGGGAATTGTTGGCGCACGCGATCAGGCAAGGATTCAAACGCTTTGACTTTACGATCGGCGACGAACCCTACAAACGCGAATGGGCCGACAGCGGCTTGAACCTTTACGACTACAGTGCGGCCTCGACCTGGCGCGGCTGGCCCGCTGCTCTCTTTTCAGCCGGTCGGCGCCGGATCAAGCGCTTCATCAAGCAGACCCCGGTCTTGTGGAAGCCTGTGTCTCGCGCCCGCTCTACGATCGGCAAACTGCTCTTCACCTTGCGACCGTCGCCATAACGTCGAGCCGCTAACGCTCGATGCGGTCGAGGTTGGCCGTCATCCGCGCGATAGCCCGGCGGAAGACCGCGAGGTCGCGCGGCGCAATGCCCTCTTCCGCTTCGTTGGTGATGCCGCGCGCTACTCCGATAAGCTCATTGCGCAGCCGCTTTGCCTTCGCGCTGAGAAAGACTCTCACCTTGCGCCGGTCATCCTCGCCGCGAACGCGCTGAACCAGGCCGGCCCGTTCCATGCTGCGGAGCGCAATAACCGTGGTCGGCTCCATCATACCGACACGGGCCGACAATTCGCGCTGCGACAGCCCGTCGGTGATCCAGAGCACGCGCAGGAAATACCACTGGCCCCGCGCTACGCCGTAGGCCCCGATGCGGCGCTCGAGGAGCCGCTGAAACGCGCGATGCGCATCACGGACCAGGTAACCCGACGACAGCCGCGGCGGCAGATCATCGGCGTCACGGTGCGGTGCATTGTTGCCTTTGGCTAAGCGTTGCGGCATCGGCGTTGACAGGTCCGGCATCCCCGACGGATAATTACTTAGAAATCTATGCAATGGGATCGCGATCAATGCAACAACCGGTACGCAAGGAACAAACGGCGGTGGCGTCGCCGAACCAGGCCTTCGATCTCCGCAGCACGCTGGAGTGGCTGCGCGCACAGGGCGAACTGATCGAGACCGACAAGGAAGTGGACCCCGATCTGCAGGTTACCGGCCTGCAAAAGCACATGGATGGCGGCTGTCCGATCCTGTTCAACAACGTCAAAGGCAAGCCCAACCACCGTGTCATCACCAATCTGTTCGGTGACATGGCGATCATCAACAAGATGTTCGGCTGGAAGGACGATACCGATCGGGTGAAAAAGCTTGCGCATGCGCTGTCGCACCCGGTGAAGCCGGTTGAGATCGCTCAGAGCGATGCACCTTGCCAGGAATTTGTCGTCGAAAAGCCGGACGACGTGAACAAGTGGCTGGTGCCGATCAGGCACACAACCTACGAGCCCGAACTTACCGTCGGCTCCGGCATCCGCTGCGTCACCGGAGCGCAATTCGATGGCGGTTCGGACCTCGGCTACAACAGGATGAATTTTCGCTGGGGCAATGTCGGAACTTTCCAGATCTCGCCCGGCTCGCATATGTGGCAAGTGGTCAACAAATACTACAAAGAAGACCAGCCGGTGCCGATCACCATGTGTTTTGGAGTGCCACCGGCCTGTACGCTGATGGCGGGCGCCGGATTCGACTACGCCGTGCTGCCGATGGGCTGCGACGAGATCGGTATCGCATCGGCGGTACAGGGCGCTCCGATCCGGCTGGTGAAAGCACGCACCGTCGACGCCATGGCGCTTGCCGACTGTGAGCTCGTCCTTGAAGGCTACGTCAATCCGCGCGACCGCCGCTTCGAAACCAAGGAAGCCGAAGATTCCGGCATTCAGGGCCGCCACCACTTTCATCCGGAGTGGGCAGGCTACATGGGCAAATCGTACAAGGCGCCGACCTTCCACGTCACCGGCATCACCATGCGCAAGCCGGAGACCAAGCCGATCATCTTTGCGCTCGGCGTCCATATGCTCGACGATCACAACATCGACACCACGGTGCGCGAAGCGGCGATCTATGAGCTGTGTAACCGTCTGCAGCCGGGCATCGTGCAGAACGTGGTGATCCCGTACTGCATGACCGACTGGGGCGGCTGCATCATCCAGGTCAAGAAGCGCCACCAGATCGACGAAGGCTGGCAGCGCAACTTCATGGCTGCGGCACTGTCGTGTTCGCAGGGCATGCGGCTAGCAATTGCAGTGAGCGAAGACGTCGATCCGTATTCCATGGACGACATCATGTGGTGCCTGACGACGCGGGTGAATCCACGCACCGATATTCTCAATCCGATTCCAGGCGGCCGCGGCCAGACTTTCATGCCCGCCGAGCGCATGACCTCAGGCGAACGGCAATGGACCGCCTCGAATACACAATTCGAAGGCGGCATGGGCATCGATGCCACGGTGCCATTCGGATACGAGAGCGATTTCCTGCGTCCGGTCTACCCGATCGACAAAGTCAAACCGGAAGACTGGTTCTCGAAGAAGGATATCGAGAACGCGAAAAAGCGCATGCAAGGCTGGGTGTATTCGCTGGCACGGACGGGCCGTTAGAAACGCTGAGCCGGACTTCGCCCGATGCAATATGACGTCGTTACGATCGGCGGCGGGTTTTCCGGACTTATCACGGCGTGCCGCGCTGCCGAGCTCGGACTGTCGGTGGCGGCGCTGGAAGCGCGGAGCGAAGACTGTTATCCGTGCAGTTCGCGTTACGCGACCGGCGCGGCAAATGTCATGGGCCTGCCGATCCTGAGCGAGCCCGACCGGCTGTATGCAGCGATTCTGCAAGGCAGCGGCAGCCATGCGACCCCGGCTGTTGCGCGTGCCGTAGCCGATAACGGCGAGCGAGCCATCGCGTGGCTCTCCCAGCAGGGCGCGGAATTCACCAGCCGCGTGCTGCGGCATGAACAGCCCGGGCAACAGGTGCTGGCGCCGGTGCGGGCCGAGACCGCCGGACTGGATTGGGACGATCGCGGTGCCGACCGGCTGATGCGCCGCCTCGAGCAAAATCTTATGCAGCATCGCGGCGCGCTGATGCGCGGCGTCAAGGTTGAATCGCTGACGATTGATGACGGCGCCTGCGTTGGCGTCGAAGCAGTCCGTGACGGCGTGCGCTTTCGCATTAAATCAGAAGCTGCCGTCATCGCCGACGGCGGCTTTGCAGCAAATCCAGAGATGGTGGCGCAGTACATCACACCGCACGCCGATCGCGTGCTGGCGCGGGTCGGCCCCGGCGCCAAGGGCGACGGCATTCGCATGGCCGAGAAGGCGGGCGCGGCCGTCGGCGGGTTCGGCGCTTTCTACGGACATATCCATCACGCCGGCGCCATGACCGACGCCCGCCAATGGCCGTATCCGCACCTCGACGCGGCGGCCGAGCTCGGCATCGTGGTCGGACCGGACGGCGGGCGCTTTACCGACGAGGGTCTCGGTGGCGTATGCGTGGCCAATGCTATCGCGCATTTGCCCGATCCTCTCAGCGCATTTCTCATCCTTGACGATGCGATCTGGAATGCAGAACCGGCGCTCACCACCACGGTGCCTGCCAATCCCGCGATGGTCGACGCGGGAGGTGCGCTTCTCAGTGCGCCCGATATCGAGACGCTCGCCGCGCTCACCCGTCTTCCTGCCGGCCAACTTGCCCGGTCGATCGCACAACACAATGGCGCCGTTGACAGCAATGACTTCGCGCCGCTTGTCGTGCCGCGCACCAAGCGGAAGCATGAACCGATGCCGATCCGCACCGCGCCGTTTCACGCCATTCCGTTGTGCGCCGGTATCACCGGCACGATGGGCGGCGTGGTTATCAACCAGCACGCCCAGGCGCAAAAACCGGATGGGACGGTCTTTCGCGGTCTCTATGCCGTCGGTACGCCGGTCGCCGGACTTGAGGGCGGTCCGCGTGCCGGCTACGTCGGCGGATTGTCGAAAGCATTTATCCTCGGAATGCTCGCCGCCGAGAACATGGCTGCGCTGTTTGACGCGGACCGCTAGAGAGACGATGCGGGCCGTCGGCGCTTATTTCATCTTCGCCCTGGCGATGATCCTGCCTGGCCAGCCGGCGGTCGCGGAGCAGCCGTATCCTTCACGGCCGATCAAGATGATCGTGCCGTTTGCGCCAGGCGGCCCGACCGACGTGACCGCACGCACGTTGGCCGAAGCGATGTCGCGGCGGCTGGGCCAACCGGTTGTGGTGGAAAACTTCGGCGGCGCCGGCGGAAATGTCGGGGCGCTCCGCGCGGCGCAATTTGCTGCCGATGGCTATGCGCTGATGTTCACGAACATCTCGATGGCCGTCAGTCCGGCGCTCTATCCGGATCTAGCTTACGATCCGGTCAAGGATTTCATCAGTATCGGCATCGCCGTGTTTCAGCCGACCATGCTGGTCGCACGGCCCATCTTCGCCGGCACGCCATTCAAGGGTTTCATCGATTACCTTAAAAGCAACGGCGAAAAGGTTGCCGCCGCGACAACAGGGCCAGGTGGACCATCTTTTCTCTGCGCATCGCTGCTGATGAAGCAGCTTGATACGCGCTTCAACCTCGTTCCCTATCAGGGAACCGGCCCGGCCATGCTCGACGTGGCCGCGGGGCGCGCAGATTTCGTTTGCGATGCTGCGATAACAGCGTCCGTGCAAGCCAAGGCCGGCAATGTGAAAGCTTACGGCATCGTCGGCGATATGCGTTCGAAGCTGCTTCCCGAGCTTCCAACATTAGCGGAGCAAGGCTTGCCCAATGTCGCCCTGCAGGTTTGGAGCGGGCTGTATGCTCCGAAAGAAACGCCCCCGGCGATCGTCGATCGCATCAGTACGGCGCTGCAAGCCACGCTCAGCGATCCAGATTTTCAGAGCAAAGCCATCGCTGCCGGCCAGGAAACTGTACCGCCGGAACTGGCAACCCCAGCCGGCGCGGCGGCATTCCTGCGAACCGAAATCGACAAATGGACTCCGCTGGTCCGAACCTGGAAGCCGGCCCGATGATCGATCGGCGCGCGCTGCAGGTGCCGACGGCGGCGTCGAAACTTAAACGGCAGGCAGCGGCCTTGAGCCGCGACGCCCGCGAATTCATGTCTCGTATTCGCGATGCCGAGCTAGTCGCGCGGTTCGCGGTTCCATTCCGCCGCCAGCGCCTTGCGGTCGAGCTTGCCGCGTTCGGTCTTCGGCAATGACGTGCTGAGCACGATATGCTTCGGCGCCTTGAAGGCCGGCAGTACCGTCGCACAATAGCGCAGCAATTCGTCGGTGCCGACATCGGCACCGGGACGGGGAACGACGAAGCTGACGACTTCTTCGCCATAGATCGCGTCAGGCACGCCGACCGTCCCGGCCTCGACCACGTCGGGGCGCTGCATCAAATATGAGTCGATTTCGACCGGCGAAATTTTGGCGCCGCCACGGATGATCTGCTCCTTCTCACGGCCGGTGAGCATCAGGAAACCGTCCGCGTCGAAACAACCAAGATCGCCGGTGCGGAGACGGCCGCGGCTGTGGACTTTGACCTCGCCGTCCTCGCCCAGATAGCGGAATGCAAGATCCGGCCAGCCGCCGAGTTCGACATAGCCGATCTCCCCGGGCGGCAAACGCCGGCCATCGGCATCGACGACAGCAAGATCGAGATAGGGAAACGGCTGCCCGACGGTACCAAGCCGCCGTCGCTCGCCTGGACAGGCGGCAATCCATCCAATTTCGCTGGCGCCGCAGCCTTGCGCGACCGGGATACCGAAATTCTGCTCGAACCGCTTCCATTCCCCAAGCATCAGCGGCGCCGAACTCGAGGTAATGAACCGCAGCTTCGGCAAAGTGTCGCGATGCGCCGTTTGTGCGCTGTTCAGCAGAATGTTGACCGTCGTCGGATTGCCGGCGGCAATCGTCACCGCATGATCCCGCAAATGCTGGAAAAAGCGGCTCGCGGAAAACTTTTCAGCGAGGATCAATGTCGCGCTCCGGTTGACAACGCCGAGCGCGCTCAGAGTCTGCGCCGAATTCCAGCTAAAAGGCCGAAAATCATAAAGCCGGTCGTCCTTCGTGATGCCCCAGCCTTCGGCGAGCGGATCGATGTTGAGCAGGAACTCGCGATGGCTCAGGACCACACCTTTGGGCTGGGCGCTGGTGCCGGAGGTGAACAGGATGACCGCGTCGTCGTCACGCTGCGCGGGCGTTTGCGGCTGGCCCGGCTGCACGCGCGACAACGCCTCGAACAAGGTGCCCGCCTCGAGCTCACCGAAGCGGCCAATCCGCAACCGCGGAACCGACGTCTCCGCCAGCAGGTCGTCAAGCTGCAAACCGTCCTGGTGAAGAATAAGTTGCGGTTTCAATCGCTCGAAAATATTGCCGAGCTGGTTGCGATTCATCTCGATGTGGATCGTGCAAATCGTCGGCCCGGCGGCCATCACTCCCAAATAGCAGAGCAGCTGCTCGATCGAATTGTTCGCGAGCAGCGCTACCCGATCGTTCGGGCCAAGATTGCGCTGGTGCAAAAAGGCGGCGAAGCGCCCGGCCATTTCACGCAATTGAGCGTAGGTGACGACACGCCCGTCGTCGGCGGCGATAACCCATGGCTTGTCGGGCTCGGCCTGTGCCGCACGCGCAATCCAGCCAAGCAACAGGTCCGACCCGGCGTCTTCTGGCATGTTCGTATTACCGGATAAAATTCCTTAGCATTATAAGCATTTCGCCAAGGTGTGAGACAAGGGCGAGGGAGCGGCCACCGGACCGGCTGGCTCCAATCTTTTGCTGCAATTGCGAAGCGCGAAGAAGTAGCCGGAGCGGTCGCGAATCAGGTATCCGCCGATGCACACATGGCCGGACACCTCTCGGAAGCAGTGCCGGCCGGTTGTTGTGGTTTATAGACAGTTAAAGGCGGAGTAACGGCTCGTTAACCATTGTGGCGTCACGGTTGCCAGATCGACAACGGATGACGCCCCGAAATGGCTCTCGCCGATCTCACCGAAGACAGGCCGCGCAGCGGATGGCTGCGGCAGGCGCAACGCTTGGCCGGCACTCACACAACCTTCGGAACGAAGGCCATCGCCGCCGTGGACCAGGCACGCCAACAGCGGGAAACGGCTCTGTCTACAAATCTCGCCGATGCCGAGCGCGCGTCGCTTGCGGAAGCGAGAGAAGCCGAGCTTGCCAAAGAGCTTGAGCTGGCGCTGGCGAAGATCTCCGGGCTGGAACGGCGCATGGCGCAGGAACGGACCGCCACCGAAACCGCAAACCAGCAACTGGAAATACTAAAAGAGCAGAACGACGGCGCCGCCGGCCGGATTGCCGCGCTGGAGGAAGAACTGGCTGCCGGGCGCAGCGGCGCGGGGCTGCGAGAGAACGAGATCGAGTCGCTGCGGAATTCTCTCGACCTGGCGATTTCCGAGAATTCACGAATGGCCGCCCGCGTCGATTTGGCGGAATCCTTGATCGCTGAATCTCGCGTTCAAGCCGATTTACTGCGAGCGGAAGCCGTGACCGCGGATGTCGAGCGGATCAAAACTGTCGACATCGCCCATCGCACCGACGAGCAGCATCGCGCTGAAGCCGGGAAATTGCATGACGACCTGACGGCAATGACCGCGCGCGCCCGAACCGCCGAGACGCTGCTGGCGGATTCTCGCGAATGCCTTGTTATCCGCATCGCCGAGAACGAAAAACTCGGCTCCAGCCTGGCAGAAGCCAATGAGGGCCGGCGCGATGCCGACCGGAAGCTTGAAAGACTGCAAGATTTGCTCCGCACGAAGGAGCTTCAGATCAAGGAGATCGAGCAATCGCGCCAAACGCTCATGGCCAGGGCGCACAAGCTTCTGCAGAACTACCAAAGCCGCGATCAGGCACTGGCTCGCGCCGAAGAGAAGATCAAGCTCCTTGACCAATCGATCGCGCGCCTGGAAGCCAAGGCGCGGCGGAATATGGACGAGGCGAAAAGCGCTGTCCCCGCTATCCAGCCGCGGCCGCAAATCGAAATCTCCGCTCCGGTCGAAGACCCGCGCGAAGCCAGGCGCAAAAAATTGATGGAACTGGCTCGCGAACTGGCAAAACTTGATCTCAAGCGCCGGCTCTCGGGGCAAGTCCAGGCGATCTCGACGCCAGCACTGCTTGCAGGCACAATCACTTACTAAAATAGACTGTATCGGATTGGCTCCGTTGCAGCTCGCCGTGGCGCTCGCGCCGCGACACAGGCGCTGCATTCGAAAGCAGGATGCCCCGCGATGAACGGCACTTCGCTCTGGCCTGACCTGCCGCTCGAAGCGTGGAATCAAACCTGCGAAACGCTGCATCTGTGGACGCAGATTGCCGGCAAGGTACGGATCGCCGCCACGCCGCTTATCAATCATTGGTGGAATTCAACTCTCCAGGTCACGGCACGCGGCCTGGCGGCACCCGCCATGCCTTATGCCGACGGTACCTTCGATATCATTTTCGATTTCGCACACCATCAGCTCGTCATCGAGACGAGCAATTGCCGAACCGAAAGCTTCGCCCTCGAACCGATGACGGTTGCAGACTTCTATGCTGAATTCATGAAGCGGTTGCATCGCCTCGGTATTGAGATCGAAATCCGGACCATGCCTTGCGAAATCGAGAGGCCGACACCGTTCGATCGGGATCGTACCCACGCACAATATGATCCGGTTTATGCACAGAGTTTCTGGCGCGCGCTGGTGCAATCCGCACGCGTCATGAACGAGTTTCGCACCCGCTTTATCGGGAAGGTCAGCCCGGTTCACTTCTTTTGGGGCAGTTTCGATCTGGCGGTGACCCGTTTCTCCGGCCGCACGGCACCTCCGCCAAAAGGCCATACGCCCTATGTTGCCGACTGGGTGATGGCGGAAGCCTATTCGCACGAGTGCTCGAGTTGCGGGTTCTGGCCCGGTAACGGCGGCTTCGGCTATCCAGCCTATTACGTCTACGCCTATCCGGAGCCCGCAGGATATGGCGGCACACCGCTCCAGACTAAGGGAGCGGCTTATAACGCAGACCTAGGGCAGTTCATCTTGCCATACGACGCTGTGCGCAAAGCCCGCGATCCCGGTGCGCTGCTCCTTGGTTTCCTGCAGGAAACCTACGAAGCCGCCGCCAACCTGGCAAAATGGGATCGTCAATCGCTGGAGCGGAGCAGATGATGCCGCGCGCCGTGCTTGCCGGCATAATGAGTATCCGCGCGGCTACATCGCGGAGAACTGGAAGGAAGTGAAATAATCGCCGCAGTTTAAGCCGCCGCGGCCTGCGCTTTCTTGTCCAGCACGAAATCGTAGCGCACGAGGTAGAACGGCTCGTTCATCAGTTCGCCGCTCGGCGCCTTGCTGCCCGCAGGCATCTTCTTGAAATCGACGATCAGCGGCTCCTTCACGCCGTAAACCGCATCGTTCTCGATCCACTTGTCGCCGGACTGGAACAGATGCGTCACCAGCCCGTGATAGCCGGGCGCGCTGAGGGCAAAATGAATATGCGCCGGCCGCATGTGGCTGAGATTGGTGCGGTTCATCAGTTCGCCGATCGTGCCGTCCATCGGGATCGTATAAGCGATCGGCGCCACGGTGCGGATCAGATACGACCCATCCGGCTGCGAATGGTAGAGGCCGCGCATCCACGGACCGGAGATCTCCGGCCGCTGTGCCTCGTAAAGCCCGTCGCCGTCGGTCTGCCACAAATCCAGCACCGCGCCATTGATCGGCTCGCCCTTGTTATCGGACACCTTGCCGCTGACGAAGCAGGCAATGCCCGGCGCGCTCACGGCCATGTTGCCGCCATTGGTCATCGGCGGCGCATCGGCGACATGGAACGGGCCTTCGACCGTGCTCGGCGTTGCGCCGTTGGATTGCCGGTGATTGATCGCGTCGACCAGCATGCTGATGCCAAGCACATCGGACATCAGGATGAATTCCTGGCGTTTGTCGTCGCAGAGTTTGCCGGTACGGGTCAGAAAATCGATCGCGACCGCCCATTCGGCCTGCGTTGGTTCGATCTCGCGCACGAAGGCGTGGGCGTGCTTGACCAGCGCCTGCATGACCTGCTTCAGCCGCGGGTCGGGAATGTCGCTCCAGCGCTGGCCTACGACATCGGTGAGGTTGCTTTCGGTCACGTAAGGCATCGTCGTCTCCTCGGAGTCTTGATCCTATTGGCCCGCGATTTCGCGCCGCACGATGGCGGCTCCCTCGGCCATTGCCTTCATTTTACCAAATGCAATCGGTCTTGGCAGATATTTCATGCCACAGTCCGGCGCCACTACCACCCGTTCCGCCGGCACATGGGCTAGTGCCCGCCGAATGCGCTCGGCAACGAGCTGCGGCGTTTCGATGGTCTTATCGGCGAGGTCAATCACTCCAAGAATAATGGTTTTCGAGGGCAGCTCCCGCAAGACCGCGAGATCGAGCTTGGGCTGCGCGGCTTCGATCGAAACCTGCTGGGCTTTCGAGCCTTCGAGCTCGGGCAGGAATGAGTATCCTGAAGGCTTGTCATGGACGACCGCCGCGTAGCCGAAGCACAAATGCACCGCGACCGTGCCGGTTACGCCGCTGAGCGCGCGGTCCAGCGCCTTAAGACCGTACTGCCGCGCCTTGTCCGGATGCTGCTGCATCCACGGCTCGTCGATCTGGACGACGTCGGCGCCGGACGCGAACAGATCCTTGATCTCGGCATTGACGGCGTCCGCATAGGCCAGCGCCACTGCTTCCTCATCCCTGTAATAGTCGTCCTGCGCCTGCTTGCCCATGGTGAAGGGCCCAGGCACCGTCGCCTTGATCTTGCGATCGGTATTGGCGCGCAGGACCTGAAGATCGCGCAGTTCGACGGCTTGCCGTCGTTTGATCGGACCGACCACACGCGGCACCGGGATTGGCCGGCCACTGCGGTTGATCACCGTGCCCGGCTTTTCGATATCGATGCCGTCGAGCGCCGTCGCGAAGCGGTTGGAATAGCTCTCACGCCGCTGCTCGCCATCGCTGATGATATCGAGCCCGGCACGCTCCTGGTCGCGGATGGCAAGGATCGTGGCGTCATCCTGCGCGGCTTCGAGCTTGTCCGGCGCGACCAGCCACATGTCGTCGACGCGAACACGCGGAACCTGCTTCGACAGCTTTTCGCGGTCGATCAGCCAGTCCGGCTGCGGATAAGAGCCAACGAGGGAAGTGGGAAACAGCATTCAGATCCTCTGTACCCCACCCCCACGCATGGCTTCGCGTCAGGCCTTCACCGCGTTGGCATACGGATAGATAAGCTTGCCGGTCGTCTCATCGTCCGGCTTCAGCACCGTCTGATAGCTCATGCCGCGCCAGGTTTCGAGGTCTGCAGCATCGGTGATGTCGTGATACTGCACCTGAAGCTGATGGGCGACGGTCCATTCGCCGTTTTTGCCAAATTTGACGTCCTTGGCCATGATGCTGTTCACGGCATTGCTGCGCAGATAGTTGGCGATCTGGTCGTCGTTGATGCTCTTGGTGCCTTCGACGGCCTGCTGCAATACCTGCAGGTAGGCATAGCCCCAGCCGCCAAGATAATAACCGAGCGGATCGATACCGAGGCCCGGCGCGCGTGCCTGGTATTTTTTGAAGAAGTCGGCGGCCGGCGCCATCATTTTCGCGGATGGCACCCAGTTGTCGTAGTTCACGACGCCGTTCAGATGGGCCTTGAGCTTGCCCTTCAAGGCCGTCGCCTGCAAACCGACCATGGCGCCGCCGAACATTTTCGGCTTGAAGCCGAGTTCGTTGGCAGACAGCAGCATGCCGACCGAGCTCAGCGGATACGAGCAGACCACCATGAGGCCCGGGTTGCTCGCCTGGATCGCGCGGATGACCGGCGAAAAGTCCGTCGTGCTTGGCGGATAGGTCTTGTCGTAAACGACGTTGAAGCCGTATTGCTTGGCGTTGGCACGTGCGCCTTCCGCGGCATTGCGCGAAAATTCGGCATCCTCGGCCGCGATGGCAATTGTTACCGGCTTGGGAGTTTGCGCCGCCGCCACCTGGAAGAACCCTTCGGTAATCGTCTGCTTCGGGTTCGGGCCGGCGGTTGGAATATACGAGAAGTATTTCGGATATTTGAACTCGGAGTTCGCATCGAGCGCGAACAGGCTGATGAACGTCTTGTTTCTCTGCATCACGATGGGAATGGCAGGCGCCACCATGTTGGTCGCGTAGCCGCTGACCACGAGGTCAGCTTTGTCGACTTCGAGGAGCTTGGTGTAGATGCCCGGCACGTTCGAGGGGTTGGACTGATCGTCATAATGGATCAGTTGGATCTGACGGCCGATCAGACCTCCCTTGGCATTGACCTCCTCCGCCCAAATCTGCGCGCCAAGGAGCGCCTGCTGGCCGTTGACCGCCAGCGGTCCGGTCAGCGCCATGCCGAAACCGATTTTGATCGGTGCAGCGCCTTGTGCGAAGGCGTGAGAGCCGCCGAGCGCTGGAGCTATCAGCGCCGTTCCAAGCCCGGCGCTGACGGCACGTCGCGATACACGATTTGTCATGAATTCCCTCCAGTTTTGTGAGGGACTCGGGCACAACGCCACGGGTCCGCTTATTCCCGCATTTCCGAAGTGCCTGCCCCCGCAACGCGTCGCCGCGTTGCGGGGCAGTTAGGATTTATCCGAGCGCTTTGGCGTAGGGATAAATGAGATTGCCGGTCTTCTCGTCTTCAGGCGTTATGACCGTCTGATAGCTCATGCCACGCCAAGTCTCGAGGTTCGCGGCATCGGTGAGGCCGTGATACTGGACCTGCAACATCCCCGACTTGGTCCATTCACCGTCTTTGCCGAACTTAATGCCTGACGTCATGATCGTGTCGAACGTATTGCTCCGCAGGTAGTCGGCGATCTTGTTGTCGTCGATGCTTTTCGAACCGGTAATGCCGGCGCCGAGGACCTGCATATAGGCATAACCCCAGCCGCCGAGATAATAGCCAAGCGGATCGACGCCTTCGGCCTGCGCGCGCGACTGGTACTTCTTGAAAAAGTCCGCGGCTGGAGCCATCAGCTTCGGTGACGGCACCCAAGTCTCGTAGTTGGTGATGCCATTGAGCTTGGACTTGAGCTTGTCCTTGAACACGGTGGCCTGCAATCCGACCATCGCGCCGCCCATCATCTTCGGCTTCAGGCCAAGTTCGCTGGCCGACAGCAACAGGCCGACCGAGCTGAGCGGATAGCAACAGAGCACCACAAGATCGGCATTTGCCGCCTGCAGCGCACGGATGATCGGCGAGAAGTCCGTCGTCGTCGGCGGAAAGGTTTTGTCGTAGACGATATTGAAGCCGTACTTCTTGGCATTGGCGCGGGCGCCGTCGGACGCATTGTGCGAGAACTCGGCATCTTCAGCCGCGATCGCCACAGTGACCGGCTTCGGATTCTGGGCGACCGCCGTTTGAAAGAAGCCTTCGGTGAATGACTCCTTCGGCGTCGGGCCGGACGGCAGCATCGAGAAGTATTTCGGATAGTGAAATTCGCTGTTTGCGGCGAGCGCGAACAGGCTGACGAAGGTCTTGCCCTTCTGCATCACCACCGGGATCGCCGGCGCCACCATGTTGGTCGCGTAGGCGCTGACAACGAGATCGACTTTGTCGACATCCAGCAGTTTTGTGTAGATGCCGGGCACGTTCGCCGGGTTGGACTGATCGTCATAGCTGACAAGCTGGACTTGCCGGCCGAGCAGGCCGCCTTTGGCGTTGACGTCCTCTTGCCAGATCTTGGCACCAACGAGCGCTTGCTTGCCGTTTGGCGCCAGCGGGCCTGTCACCGACATGCTTAGACCGATCTTGATCGGGTCACCGCCCCCCTGGGCAAAGGCGCGGACCGGCGCCAGCGCTGGCGAGACAAGGGCGGCGCCAATTCCGGCATTGATGTTGCGCCGCGAGATGCGATGACTCATTCGTTTTCCTCCAAAGGGACGGTTTTTCTGTTCGCGACTCCCCGCGCGCCCGTTTCTTGGACGGGCCGCAAGAACGTCAAACCTCAGGATGCCTTGCTTTATTGGCTGTGGAAAGAGAGCGCGACGCCGCGTGGCAATCCGCCCGGCCCGTTCAGGCCTTATCTCAATTCTGGGGCCCCTACCTGCCAACCAACGGGTGGGCGGCAAGGCCATTGCCAACGGCGTCCGCCTGGGCAGCGGGCGCTGACAAAGCTCTTGTTGCCGACGCCGCTTGGATTTACCTTACGCCTGTTCGGAACCGGGTTTAGCCCGGCTGGACCAGTGAAAAGGAAACGACCATGGCGTGGACCACTCCGACCCTCGTCGAAATCTGCATCGGCCTCGAAATCAACGGCTATCTTCCGGCCGAGTTCTAATCCGCCACGTTTTCCCTGCACGATCCCCTTAGATGGGGCGCCTGACCGCCATCGTTCTCGGTGCTGCGGCCGGCGGTGGTATTCCTCAGTGGAACTGCCGATGTGACGTGTGCCGGCTCGCCTGGTCCGGCGATCCGCGGGTCAAGCCGCGCACGCAAGCTAGCCTTGCCGTTTCGGCGGACGGCGAGCATTGGGCGCTGCTGAACGCTTCCCCCGATCTGCGCGCGCAGATCCAGGCCAACCCTGACCTGCATCCGCGCAACGACAGGCGCGGCAGCCCGATCAGCGCGGTCTTGCTGACCGGTGCTGAAATCGATCAAACCGCGGGATTATTAAATCTTCGCGAGCGCTCGCCGTTCACGCTGCACGCCACGGCGGCAACGCTCGCCGCGGTCGCAGATAATCCGATGTTCGGCGCGCTTGCTTCCGACGTGGTGACACGCCGCGTCGTCGTACCGGGCCAGCGCTTTCCACTGGTCGCCGGAATCGAGGCGAAGTTGTTCCTCGTTCCGGGCAAGGTTCCACTCTATCTTGAGGGCGACGATCCCGACACCGCGAGCGAGAGCGCCGCCAATGTCGGCGTCGAGATCTCGGATAGTTCGTCTCGGCTTATCTATGTGCCCGGTGCGGCTGCGGTTACACCGGCGATCCGGCAACGTTTAGACGGCGCAGACGTCGTGATGTTCGACGGCACGGTGCTGACCGACGATGAAATGATCCGGACCGGCACCGGAACCAAGACCGGACGGCGTATGGGCCACATGCCGCTCGAAGGGCGCGATGGTTCGCTGGCAACGCTTGCCGGCTTGCGCGCACGCCGCATCCTCGTGCACATCAACAACACCAATTCCATCCTGGTCGACGGTTCGCCGGAACGTATGCGGGTCGAAGCGGCCGGTTGGGAAGTCGCGGAAGACGGGCTAAAGGTAGTGTTGTGAAGCTGATGACTCCGCAGGAACTCGAAGCGGCGCTGCGCGATATCGGTGCGCGGCGCTATCACCGTCTGCATCCGTTCCATCAGCTTCTGCATGGCGGCCAATGCAGCAAAGGCCAGGTACAGGCCTGGGCGCTCAATCGTTACTATTATCAGGCGATGATTCCGCTGAAGGATGCCAGCCTGATCGCGCGCTGCGACGATCAAGCGACGCGGCGCGAATGGCGCAGCCGCCTGGTCGATCATGACGGCGAGCGCGAAGGCGAAGGCGGTATCGCACGCTGGCTGAAGCTGACTGACGGCTTGGGGCTCGATCGCGATTATGTCATGTCGCTGCGCGGTCTTCTCCCCGCCACCAAATTCGCGGTGGAAGCTTACGTCCACTTCGTACGCGAAAAGACGCTGCTTGAAGCGATTGCGTCCTCGCTCACCGAACTGTTCTCGCCGCAGATCATCAGCGAGCGGATCGACGGCATGCTGAAAAGCTACGACTTCGTGACCGCCGAAACCCTTGCTTACTTCTCGCAACGCCCGCCGCTCGCAGAGCGCGATTCCCGGTTCGCTCTCGATTATGTGAAGAACAATGCGCGCACGCCGGAGGCACAGCAAAGCGTGTTGGCTGCGCTTGAGTTCAAGTGCAGCGTGCTGTGGGCGATGCTGGACGCGCTTTATCATGCCTATGTCGCGCCGAAGCACATCCCGCCCGGCGCTTTCGTGCCCGAGACCTGAAACATGGCTGGAACTGCAGTTCCTATCCCCGCCGACGTCCGCCCGCGCCTGCCACGCGGCGTACGGCTGGTGCACAATGAAGCTCAAGGTGGCTGGGTGCTGCTGGCGCCGGAACGCGTGTTCAAGGCCGACACGATTGCAGCCGAAATCGTCAAGCGTTGCACTGGCGAGGCGACGCTCCAAGCTATCGTCGACGACCTTGCGAAAACCTTCAACGCGCCGCACGAGCGCATCCTGACCGACGTGACCGCGATGCTGCGCGGCCTTGCCGACAAAAAGCTTCTGGAGCTGTGAGATGGCCGGGAACGGGAGCGTGCCATTGCACTCCCCGCTCGGCCTGCTCGCCGAACTGACGCACCGCTGCCCGCTCGGTTGCCCCTATTGTTCAAATCCTCTGGTGCTCGACCCGCGCGACACCGAGCTTGATACGCAAACTTGGGCCAGGGTATTCACTGAAGCGGCAGCGCTCGGCGTCCTGCAAGTCCATTTATCCGGTGGCGAGCCGGGTGCACGGCGCGACCTCGTCGAACTGGCGGCGGCAGCGCATAACGCCGGGCTCTACACCAATCTGATTACCTCCGCGGTTGGCATTACATCCGAAACGCTTCACACGCTCGCCGAGCACGGACTCGATCATGTGCAGATTTCAATTCAGGACAGCGAGCCTGGCAGCGCCGATCATATTGCCGGCTACGACGGCGCCTTTGCGCGCAAGCAGGCGCTGGCCGCGCAGGTGGTCGGCCTGAAAATTCCGTTGACCGTCAATGTCGTGGTGCATCGCGCCAACATAGACCGCATCACCGAGATGGTCGCGCTGGCGCTGCGGCTCGGCGCCAGCCGGGTCGAGATCGCCCATGTGCAGTACTACGGCTGGGCGCTGCGCAATCGCGCCATGCTAATGCCGACCGCGGAGCAGGTCGCACGCGCCGCAAAGACAGTTGAGCAACTGCGGCAGCAACATCATGGCGAGATCGTCATCGATGCCGTGGTGCCGGATTATTATGCGCGGCTGCCGAAGCCGTGTGTCGGCGGTTGGGGGCGGCGCTCGCTCAACGTCACGCCATCAGGGAAGGTGCTTCCCTGCCATGCCGCTGAATCGATCCCGAACCTGGAATTCTGGTCGGTGCGCGAGCACTCGCTTGCCGATATCTGGAAGAGTTCGCCGGCCTTCAACGCGTTCCGCGGCATTGACTGGATGGCCGAGCCGTGCCGCAGTTGCGAAAGGCGCGATATCGATTTCGGCGGCTGCCGCTGCCAGGCCTTTGCGCTGACGGGCGATGCGCGCGCCACTGATCCGGTCTGCCATCTCGCGCCGGGTCATGACGCCGTCGCCGCGCTTGCGGCTGCGCAAGAAGATGCACCCTACGCCTACCGGCGCATGTGACGCTCACACCGCGGTGACTTGCCGGCCGTTTGAAGCGCCGGAATCCGATTCGCGGCGCGGCTACGACACGTCAATGGCCGACGTCGTGCCATCGATCACCGACGAGGAGATGCTCGACCTCGCCTACTATATTGCCCGCGTAAAGTGAGGCTCAGGCGTTCTCGTAAAGCGCCGCCGCCCGCACGTCGTCCTCGATCATGCGCCAAATGCGGTCGACCAGCGCGACAAACTCGCCGGTGCGTTTGATCTCGAGATTGCGCGGCCGCGGCAGCGGAATGACGACCTCGGCCTGAATGCGACCCGGCCGCCGGGCGAAAACCAGCACGCGATCGGAAAGGAACACCGCTTCGTCGATCTGATGGGTGACGAATAGCACCGTTTTTTGTCCGCGCTCCCAGATCCGCAGCAGTTCCGTTTGCATGATTTCGCGGGTTTGCGCGTCGAGCGCCGCAAACGGTTCGTCCATCAGCAGGATTTCCGGGTCGATCGCCAGCGCGCGGGCGAGATTGACGCGCTGGCGCATGCCGCCGGACAGTTGGCGCGGATGATAATTTTCGAAGCCCTCGAGCCCGACCAGTTTCAACAACTCCATTATGCGCGTGCGATCATCCGGCCCGATCGAGCCCGTGATCTCGCGCCCGATCATCGCGTTGGTGAGGACCGTGCGCCACGGCAACAGGCTGTCATTCTGAAAAACGAAACCGCGATCGGTGCCGGGCCCGCTCACGGCGCGGCCATCGATGGACACTTCGCCGGCGGTCGCGCGTTCCAGCCCGGCGACGATGCGCAAAAATGTGGTCTTGCCGCAGCCGCTCGGTCCGACCACCGAAATGAACTCGCCGCGCTCGACGCCAAGGCTGATGCTGCGCAAAGCGTCGAGATCGCCGAACGACTTGCTCAACCGCGAGACCGCAAGCTTTGGCGCCATGTCGCGTCCCTCAATCCCGCGTCCACGGCACCAGCCGCTGCTCAAGCCTGCTGAAACCAGCCGTCAGCACGATGCCGGCACCCGCCAGAATCACGACGCCGGCAAACAGTTCCGGCATGTTGAAGGCATCGGCGGACTGGCTGATCAAGCGGCCGAGCCCGGCCCGCGAGCCGAACAGCTCGGCGACCACGACCGCGATCAGGCCCCGGCCGATACCGAGCTTCAGCCCGGCAAGAATGAACGGCACCGCGGACGGCAGCGACACTTTGAAAAAGATCTGCCGCTGTGTTGCGCCGAACGACCGCAGCATCTCGATCAACCGCTCGCTCGTGGTGCGCAATCCCGCTTCGGTATTGATGGTGACCGGGAACAGCACCAGCGATATCACCACGATGACCTTCGACCAGATGCCGATTCCGAACCACAGGATGAACAGCGGGGCGAGCGCGATCGTCGGCGTTGCATAGAGCCCGGAGACCCAGGGCTGCAAAGCCTGCTTCGCGGTCACGCTCGAGGCCATTGCCAGCCCCAGTGCAATGCCGAGCACGGCGGCGATGATGTACCCCAATGCGAATTCCAGGGCGCTGATAGCCATATGGTGCCAAAGCTGACCCGACACCGCGAGATGATAGATCGCAACAGCAATCTGCGACGGTGCAGCAAGAAACAGCGCATTGTTGATGACAAAACGGCTGATGAACTCCCACAACAGCAATCCGCCGGTGACCGAAAGAAAGCTGGCGAGGTAATGGCGGCGAAATGCAGCGACAAATGGATGTGGAGCGCCGGAAGCTGGCTGTTGCGGCCGATCCAGAGTCTTCGCGCCGTCACTCGCCGCGCTCATCAGTCCGACACCTGTGTCACGCCTGGCAACACGACGCGGTCGACCGTAAAATCGGCGGGAAGATCGCCAAGATCGTGCAATGCACCAATAACGTTGCCGACTTTTCGCTTTGAAACCATGCCGGTGGGCTCAAATAGATTCTTGTCGTGGAGGAAGACATAAGCCTTCTCCACATCGTCCCGCGCAATCTTGCTGGTGTCCATCTGTATCTGGATCGCTTCTTCGCGATTCTTCGGATCGTAAAACCAGGCGGCACCTTTGGTATAGGCGGCAAGAAACCGCTTTAGAGCGTCGGTATTCGCCTCGGCCCACGTCCGGTTTACTGCCATGCCGGCGAACGGCATGTCCGGAAGATAATCGAAAGTGAAACCCAGATTGGTGAAGCCCTCGGTCTCCGCGTAGAAATTAAACGGCACAGTGAGCAGTGCCGCAGCCACCGCACCTGACTTCAAGGCCGAAAACCGCGCACTGGTCGCTCCAGCAAACACATAATCGTAGTCGCCGGACTTAAGCCCGTGCGGTTCGAGCATCTTCTCGGTAAAAATACGGGTGATGTCCTTGGCACCGCCAATGATGATCGTCTTGCCTTTCAGGTCCTCGATCTTCTTGATTTCCGGTTTGGCCAACAGCGCGTAGGGCGGAGCTTGGATGACGATGCGCGCGAGCGCGACGGGTGCACCTTTGTCTATGGCGCGGATCGGATCGACCATGCCGGCGCTTGGCGCGACGTTATACGAGCCCGCCGCCAGCTGCTGGATTACCGAGGCGTTCGACTGGGCGAAGACCACGTCGATCTTCAGGCCGGCCTCGTCAAAGTAGCCTTTCTTGTCGGCGATATGCAGCGGCCAAAGATTGGCCGACGTGGCATCGACGGAACCCACGGAAACAAGATCGGCAGCGAGCGCATCGCGCGGCGAGGCGAATGCGATCGCCCCACCCGCTATCAATGCCACGAACGCCAGCCGGTACATCGGCGTCATATGCCGCTTCAATCGCTGAACTGCGTGACGCCCGGCAGCAGCGTCTTGTTCACGTCGAGCGCCCCGGGCAAGTCGCCGAGGCTTTCCATGGCCTTGGCCAGCGCCTGGAGTTTGGTCTTCGACACCTTGCCGGTCGGCTCGAAGTAGTGGCCGTTGCGAAAAAAGTCGTAGGCCTTTTCGACGTCTTCCTGGCTCAGACCGCTGGCGGATTTGAGAATCCGCAGTGCTTCATCCCGATTCTGACCGTCCTCAAACCAGACAATACTTTTATTTTCGACGCGCAGAACTTTCTCAACAATCGGCTTGTTGGCATTTCCCCATGCCGTATTCACGACGCTGCCGGAAAACGGCAGGTCTTTCACATAATCCGAGGTCAGGCCCAGACTCTTAAAGCCCTTTGCCACTGCCTGAAAATTGAACGGTGGCAACAGAATTGCCGCATCAACGGCGCCCGCCAGCAGCGCCGATGCCCGTGCTGTCGTAGCGCCCGCGAAGACCATGTCGAAATCGCCGTCCTTGACGCCGTTCGGCTCGAGCATGCGGTCGACGTAGATTCGCGTGATGTCCTTGGCGCCGCCGAGCGATATCAACTTGCCTTTCAAATCCTTCAAGCTGGTGATGCTGGATTTGGCAACAAGATCGTAAGGTGGCGACTGCACGTCGATGCGCAGGATTGAAATCGGCGCACCCATGCTGACGGCGCGCACCGGATCGGCAAGTCCGGCCGATATCGCGATGCTCAACGAACCTGCGGCCACCTGTTGGACCAGCGCAGCGCTCGACTGGATGTAGAGCATATCGGCCTGCAAATCCTCGGCGGCAAAAAAGCCCTTGTCGATGGCGATCAACGCCGGCCAGAGATTTGCCGAAGCCTGGCCAACCGTCCCGAGCGTGATCTTTTCAGCCGCCCGACCCGGCGCCGCCAAAAACAGCGTCAACCCGATCGCCGTCATCGCAACGCCAAGCCCGGACTTCACTCGACACCCCCGCATAGAAGCTCTCCGTTAATGACCGCCTGCCTGCGCGCGGTAATGCTTTGCAATTTCCGCGCCGGTCGTCTTCCACACTTGGCCGTGGCCGCTGATGTACTCGAGCGCTTCCTCGAATGCGCCAATGCGGTGTGGCACGCCGGTCAGATAAGGGTGGAGCGCGATTGCCATGACACGGCCCGATTGCGCGCCTTCACGATAGAGCACATCGAACTGCCGGCAGATCATGTCGCGGAATTGCTCGGCCGTCCGATGAAATTTCTCGAACGCCGGCTTGTCGTTGATCTCGTGGCTATACGGCACGCTCACCAAAGTGCGGCCGCCTTCAAGTGACATGAGATAGGGCTGATCGTCATTGGTCCAGTCGCAGACATAGTCGCAACCTTCAGCAGCTAGCAGGTCGAGCGTGTCCCAGGTCTCCTGCAAGCCGGAGCCCAGCCAGCCGCGCGGGCGCGCACCTGTGGCGTGCTCGATCGTGCCGAGGGCGTTCTTGATGATTCGCGGCTCTTCGCCGGGGCCGGCTGCGTTGAGCCGGCGCGTATTGCTTTCGCAGTGGCCCATCCATTCCCAGTTCAGCTTATTGCCCTCTTCGATGATCGCCGGATGCTCAGAGCAGAGCTCGCTGTTGAGCGCGACAGTCGCGCGGATGCCGTGCCGGTCGAGGACCTCCATGAGGCGAAACACACCAACACGATTGCCATAATCGCGCGACGACCAGGTCGGCACGTCAGGCACCGGCACGCCGGTGCCGCCGGATCCCGCCGGCACTTTTTCATCGAGAGCGAAGAACTCGATGTTGGGAATAACCCAAAGCGCGACATGAGCGCCGTTCGGCCATTTCAGCGGCGGACGATGAATGATCGGCGAATAGGGAAACGGACCGTAGCGTCCCGGTTTCATTGCTCAGCTCGCCTTTTTCACGGCCGGATTTTTGGCGGACAGCTGCTCGATCACGTCACCAACATGCATCACGTCGGCGTATTTGTGATGCAAATCGAACAAATTGATCTTGTGCGACAGCGGACTGCGGTCGAAACAGCACTCTTCCACCAGCACGACATGATAGCCGTGCGAATAGGCGTCGACCGCGCTCGCCCGCACGCAACCCGACGTGCTCTCGCCGCAAACGATCAGTGTTTGCACGCCAAGCTGCGTCAGATGTGCTGTCAACGGTGTGCCGTAGAACGCGCTGGCGCGCTGCTTGGTGATCACCACGTCGCCCGGCTGCGGTTTGAACTCCGGCCGGATCGCGTAGTCGGACGGATCGATCGACGACTTGTTGCGCTTGGTGGCGCCGACGAAATCGGGACGGCTCTCGCCGCGCGTATCGCCAGTTGAATAGAAGATCGGCAACCCCGCGGCGCGGGCGGCCGCGAACAGCCGCTTGGTCGGCTCGATCGCGTCGTAGGCATAGTGGCCGCAAGCACTGGGATAAGTCCCGGAGAGTTCCGCCGGCGGCTTTGCACCGCCGCGGTAGACCAATTCGTAAAGGTCGATTGCGAGGAGCGCGGGCGCAGGCCCAACAAAAGTTTTGCGCCGGTAATGGGAATAGATTTCAAGAATATCCGGCGTAACCAGGTCCTTCCAGCAATGATCCTCGAAATCGTCGTTCATGACGGCACTCTCCTTCGGTTCCCGTACGTTACAGGCAAGACGGGGGCCGCGAACAGGTGCCAATGTCACAGGCCGTCAAAGTCCGGTCGCAGGTGGATCGTTGCGGCAGAAAGACAGCACGATACCCCGGTCAACCCAAGATATTCCCCTAGCGGTGCCCGGATATACTGCAACCACAACCCCACGATTTTGCAATTAGCATTCGACCCGGGACACGTTAGAATCGCTCTTGAGAGGAGCCTTGCGGTGCGGCCGATCCCATGTGGGGATGCTCAGCTTCAACCCGGGAGGACAGTATGATTGCCCTTTCCATCAACGGAAAGACTTACAACGCAGACGTAGAATCCGACACCCCGTTGCTCTGGGTGATCCGCGACACGATCGGACTCACCGGCACAAAATACGGTTGCGGCATTGCCCAGTGTGGCGCCTGCACCGTGCACATCAACGGCGTCGCCACGCGTTCCTGCCAGGTTCCGGTTGGAACCGTCGGCTCAAAGCAGATCACCACCATCGAAGCGCTGGCCCAGAACGGCAAACTGCACGCGGTGCAGCAAGCCTGGCTCGATCTCGACGTGCCGCAATGCGGCTATTGCCAGAGCGGCATGATCATGGCGGCGGTTTCGTTGCTCAAAACCAATCCGAAACCGACCGATGAAGACATCGACGCGGCGATGACCAATATCTGCCGTTGCGGAACCTACCAGCGCATTCGCGCCGCGATCCACGCGGCCGCGGACCACGCGTAAGGAGGAACGCAATCATGACACAGATGGCAAAAGTGAACCGCCGTTCCTTCGTTGTCGGCTCGTCCGTCTTTGGCGCCGGCCTGGCGCTCGGCTTCCACGTACCGCTGGCGCAAGCCGACGCCGTTGCATCGCCTGAGGTCAATGCCTGGGTGGTGGTGAAACCCGACGAGACCGTCGTTATCCGTATCGCACGTTCGGAAATGGGCCAGGGCACAATGACCGGCCTCGCCCAGCTCGTCGCGGAAGAGCTCAATGCGGACTGGTCGAAAGTCACGACCGAATTCCCGACGCCCGGCCAAAATGTTGCACGCAAGCGCGTATGGGGCGCCTTCTCGACCGGCGGCAGCCGCGGCATTCGCGATTTCGAACAAATACGTCCGCGAAGGCGGCGCTGCAGCGCGGATGATGCTCATCCAGGCCGCAGCGGCTGCCTGGAATGTACCGGCCGCCGAATGTATCGCCGACAAGGGCGTTATCACCCACAAGGCTTCGAACCGGACGGTCACTTACGGCAAAGTGGCCGAAGCCGCCGGCAAGCTGGAAGCGCCGAAGGACATCGCGCTGAAAGATCCGAAGACCTGGACGATCGCCGGCAAGCCGCTCAAGCGGCTCGACACCCCGGACAAGATTATCGGCAAGGCGACGTTCGGCATCGATATCCGTCAGCCGAACATGCTGTATGCTGCGATCAGCGCGTGCCCGACCTTTGGCGGCAAGCTGCAAAGTGTTGACGACGCCAAGGTCGCCGACATGCCAGGCGTCAAGAAAGTCGTGAAGGTCGGAGACAACGCCGTTGCCGTCGTTGCCGATTCATGGTGGCGGGCGAAGAAAGCGCTCGAGAGCATGCCGATCGTCTGGGACAACGGCGAAAATGCCAAGGTCACCAGCGCCAGCATCGCCGCCTTCCTGAAGGAAGGTCTCGATGCCGATCAGGCTTTCGTCGGCAACCAGTCAGGCGACACCAAGACCGCGTTGGCCGGCGCCGCGAAAGTGGTGACGGCGACCTACTCCTATCCGTACCAGAACCATGCACCGATTGAGCCGATGAACGCGACCGCGCTCTACACGGCCGACAAGTGCGAGGTGTGGTGCCCGACGCAAAACGGCGAGTCCGCTCTCGCGGTGGCCGCGGAGGCATCCGGCTTGCCAGTCTCCCAGTGCGACGTCCACAAGACGTTCGTCGGCGGCGGCTTCGGCCGGCGCGGACAAAGCGACTTCGTCCGTCAGGCAGTCCTGGTGGCGAAAGAAATGCCGGGCACGCCGATCAAGCTGCTGTGGTCGCGCGAAGAGGACATGACGCACTGCTACTATCACCCGATCACGCAGTGCAAGCTGACTGCTGGCTTCGACGCCAACAAAAATCTGATTGCGTTCCATATGCGCATTTCAGGACAGTCAATCCTCGCCAGCGTAATTCCGTCTCGCATGGAAAAGGACGGCAAGGACCCGGTTGTGTTTCAGGGCCTCGGCGCAGGCGGGCCGGAGGGTGCGTTCGGCTACAACATTCCGAACATCCTGATCGACCATGCGATGCGCAATCCGTCGGTGCCGGCCGGCTTCTGGCGCGGCGTCAACACCAACCACAACGCGATCTACGTCGAAACCTTCATTGACCAGTTGGCCCGCGAGATCGGCGAAGATCCGCTGGCGTTCCGCCTGAAGTACCTCAAGCCGAAGCACGCTGCGGTGTTGAAAGCCGTCGCGGACAAGGCGGGTTACGGAACGCCGGCGCCGCAGGGCGTCTATCGCGGCCTGTCGCAGATCATGGGCTTCGGCAGCTATGTCGCGGCCTGTGCGGAAGTATCGGTCACCGACGGCAACCTGAAAATCCACCGCATCATTGGCGGCACCAATTGCGGTCATGCGGTCAATCCGGAGCAGATTGCCCGGCAAGTCGAAGGCTCGTTCGTCTACGGGCTCTCGGCGATGCTGTACGGCGAATGCACCGTGCGCGGCGGCGCCATCGTGCAGAGAAACTTCGATACGTATCAGGTGATGCATATCGACGAAATGCCGAAGGTCGAGGCCATCGTGATGCCGGACTACGAGTTCTGGGGCGGCGTGGGTGAGCCGACCATCGCGGTTGCGGCGCCCGCGGTGCTCAACGCTATTGCCGCGGCGACCGGGAAACGTATCTATAACTTCCCACTCAAGAACAACGACCTGCACGCCGCATAGTCGTGAGGCGGAGAGCGGCGGGCTTAAGGCCCGCCGCTTTGCTTTTGTGATGGCAAAAAGAATGGCTAGTACCCGTCGGCAAATCCTGAACGGCGCCGGCAGTATCGCCGCCGCCGCGCTGTGGCCCGGCGCACTGCGGGCGCAAGCGACGCCGCGCGTGGTCGTCATCGGCGGCGGATACGCCGGGGCAAGCTGCGCCCGTGCGTTGCGCGCCGCCAATGACAAGATCGACGTTACGCTGGTGGAGGCGCGGGGAATCTACACCTCGCCGCCCATGAGCAATGCCGTGCTCGGCGGCTTGCGCGATCTCCAGAGCCTGCAATTCGGTTACAACAAGATCGCCGCGACAGGCGTGACGGTGAAGATTGCGGTGGCGACGCACGTCGACACCCAAGCGCGTGCCGTCACGCTGTCGACCGGCGATAAACTGTCCTATGACCGGCTGGTGCTGGCGCCGGGCATCGCCCTGCGGTTCGACGCGTTGTCGGGATACACCGAAGCGACCGTAGCGCAAGTGCCGCACGCGTGGACTGCGAACGTATCGCAGCTCGATCTGCTGCGCCGGCAGCTTGAAGCCATGGACGACGGCGGCACGGTCGCCATCGTGGCGCCGGATAATCCGTCCCGATGCCCGCCCGGGCCGTACGAGCGGGCGAGCATGATGGCGAACTACCTGAAAGCAAAGAAGCCGCGCTCGAAGATCGTGATCCTCGACGCCAAAGACAGTTTCACCATGCAGCAACTTTTCATGAATGCATGGAAGCAGCTCTATCCCGACATGATCGAATGGAAATCGCCGTCGAACGGCGGCAATGCCGCGTCGATCAACGTCGCGAAGAAAACCATCGAGACGGATTTCGACAATTATCAGTACGCCGTCGCCAACGTCATTCCGCCGCAAAAGGCCGGCGCGATCGCCGCGATCGCCGGCGTTGCCGATCGCAGCGGCTGGTGCCCGGTCGATCCGGTGACTTTCGAGTCGCTGCAACAGAAAAACATCCACGTGATCGGCGATGCCGCTTTCGCCGGATCGATGCCAAAATCGGCGTTTTCCGGCGCGATCGAAGGCAAGCAGTGCGCAAAGGCGATCGCACAGATGTTCGATGGCAAGGCCCCGGCCGGATCGAATCTCGGCAGCAACTGTTACAGCCTTGTCGCGCCGGACTATGCGATTTCAATCACCGGAAACTTCGCCCCGGTTAATGGCGAATTCGCCGAGGTCGATAATTCCATCCAATCCAGTCCGGTTGATGCGCCAGCTTCCCGGCGTGCCCAAGAAGCCAAGGACGCCGATGCCTGGTTCCGAACCATCACGTCCGAGACGTTCGGCTAGCGCCGCCGCCGTGCTGGCGGCGCTGGCACTCACCGCCGCGATGCCGGCACGTGCCGGGCTTGTGCACTATACGATCACCGGCGATGCCATTCGCGATTCGCTCACCGGCGCCAAGGGCGACGCCCCGCGCGGCCGCGCTATCGTTGCCAGCCGCACTGTCGGTCTATGCCTGCTGTGTCATTCCGGACCGTTTCCGGAAGACCGCTTTCAAGGCAATATCGGACCCGATCTGAGCGGCTCCGGATCACGCTGGAGCGAAGGGCAATTGCGGCTGCGGATCCTCGACGCCAGCAAGCTCAATCCGGACACCATCATGCCGCCGTTCTACCGGGTTGACGGCTTGAGCCGGGTCCCCACTGCCTACCGCGACAAGCCGGTGCTGTCGGCGGTGGAAGTCGAAGACGTGGTTGCCTATCTCATGACGTTGAAATGAGACGCAGCATGGACCGCAATCGCCATTCGCGGCGTGAGCTTCTGCAAACGGCCGGTGCGCTGGCCGGCTCCGGCGCGCTGGCGCTGCTGCCGCTGCGGCCGGCGCGCGCGACGCCCGAGATGATGCAGGATGCGGTGCGCGCCGCCATCGGCGAAGCACCGGTGCAGAAAGGCAAGGTCAAGCTCGACCTGCCGCCTCTGGTCGAGAACGGCAATTCGGTGCCCTGCACCGTCACGGTGCAAAGCCCGATGACGCCTGCCGATTACGTCAAGGCGATCCACATCTTCAACGAAAAGAACCCGCAACCCAACGTGATCAGCGTGAAGCTCGGCCCGCGCGCCGGCCAGGCCAAATTTTCCACGCGCATCCGTCTCGCCGACACCCAGAACATCACGGCGATTGCCGAGATGTCGGACGGCACCTGCTGGTCCGACGATATCTACGTGATCGTGACGCTGGCGGCTTGCGTCGAGGAGCCGAAGCCGTGATCGGGCGTGCGCTCATTCATGTCCCGGCAACCGCCAAGCGCGGCGAGATCATCGAGATCAAGGCGCTGATCTCCCATGTTATGGAGACCGGCTATCGCATCGGCGTCACCGGACAGCCGATCCCGCGCGACATTATCGACGATTTCGTCTGCACCTATAACGGCGAAGAAGTATTCCGCGCCAAATTCTATCCGGCGGTCGCCGCCAATCCGTTCATGTCGTTCTACACCGTCGCCACCGAAAGCGGCACGATCGCGTTCTCATGGACCGACCAGCACGGAACGACGCAAGTGCAGACCACTGCGATCACCGTGGGATGATCCGGACCGCCGCCCTTGTTGCCATCCTTTTGTCGGCGGACAGCGCATTCGCCGCTGACATTCCGCTGGATCAGCGGCAGCCCGACACCGCGTTCGTCAGCGCCGATACACGCGCCTTGCAGAATGATGACACTGCCAATCCGGGCATGCTTGCGGTCCTTGATGGCGAGGCCCTGTGGAACGAGAAGGCTGGTGTAAGCAATAAATCGTGCGCCGACTGCCACGGTGATGCGGCGACCAGCATGAAAGGCGTCGCCGCCCGCTACCCGGCGTTCGATCCGGCACAGAACAAGCCGCTCGATCTCGAGCAGCGCATCAATCTGAGCCGCGTCAACGACCAGAAAGCGCCGGCGCTGCCGTTTGAGAGCAAAGAGCTCGTGGCGCTGACGATGTATATCGGCATGCAGTCGCGCGGTATGCCGGTTGCCGTCGAGGAGAATGCGCAAAACAAGCCCTTCATCGAAGCCGGCCGCGCGCTGTTCGAACGCCGGCAAGGACAGCTCCAGCTCTCCTGCGCGCGGTGTCACGACGATTACTGGGGCAAAAAACTTGCCGGCAGTCCGATCCCGCAGGCGCATCCCACCGGCTATCCGATCTATCGGCTGGAATGGCAGGAAGCCGGCTCGCTGCAACGGCGGCTGCGCGGCTGCATGAGCGCGGTCCGCGCCGAGCCCTATGGCTACGAATCGCCGGAGCTGGTCGATCTCGAAATCTTCCTGATGTGGCGCTCCCGCGGCATGCCGGTCGAAACGCCGGCGGTACGGCCGTAACGGCGTTGCCTGCCTGCGCCCTGCCCCGTAAGGTCCGGCGACCTCACGCGCAGGAAAGCCGCCGATGGACGACGTCACGAAATCGAACACGCAAGTCAGCTACGCCGAGAAGGCATGGCAATCCGATATCATCGTCGACCTGATCAAGCATTATGACTTCCCCTATATCGCACTCAATCCCGGCGCCAGTTATCGCGGTCTGCATGACTCGCTGGTGAACTATGGCGGCAATCAGCCGCCGATCCTGCTGTGCCAGCACGAAAAGATCGCGGTACAGATCGCACACGGCTATGCCAAGGCGACCGGCAAGCCGATGGTGGCGATCGTGCATGACGTGGTCGGCATGCTGCATGCCACCATGGGCGTCTATTACGCCTATATCGACCGCTGCCCGGTCTTCGTGATCGGCGCCACCGGTCCGATGGATGAAAGCCGGCGGCGGCCGTTCATCGACTGGATCCACACCGCCAACGTCAATGGCGAGCAGCTTCGTCATTACGTGAAGTGGGATTACCAGCCCGCGAGCATCGAGGGCGTGCCGGATTCATTCTCGCGGGCCTATGCGGCCATGATGACTGAGCCGCAGGGTCCGATTTACATGTGCTATGACGCCTGGCTGCAGGAGCAGCCGCTCGACAAGGACGTCGCGCTGCCGAAGCCCACCGACAACAAATTTCCGGTACCGATGGCCGCCGACACCACGGCGCTCGAACAGGTTGCCGATCGCCTGCTCGCCGCGAAATATCCGGTCCTGATGGCGGAATATGTGGCGCGCAGCAAAGGCGGGTTCGAAAATCTCGTTGCGCTCGCCGAGACCGTCGGCGCCGCGGTGTTCGACGTTCATGCGCGGTTGAATTTCCCCAACCGGCATCCGCTGAACCTGAGTTGCGAGAAGGAAATCTTCAAAGACGCCGATCTGATCCTGTCGCTCGACACCCGCGACTGGGAGAAATCGACCCATTTCAATGATCGCACCAAACGGCAAGTAGTGCCGCACTATCCGCCAGACTGCGAAATGATCGAAATCGGCTTTGGCGAGATCAATTTGAGCAAATGGTCGATGGATTATTCACGGATGCCGTCATGCAGTTTGCGCGTCCTCGGCGACACGCTTACCGCCATCCCGGCCCTCACCCGCATCTGCCGCGACCGCATCGCCAAAAATCCGGCTTTGGCGAAGACCATCGCCGAACGGACGAAGATCGTCACCGCCAAGCACGACGCGATGTTCAAGAAATGGGCGGAGGATGCGAAGAAGGACTGGGACGGCCTGCCGATCACGTTGCCGCGGCTGGCGAGCGAAATCTGGGAGGTCATCAAGACCGAGGATTGGGTGCTCACCGGCGCCAATCTCCAGGACTGGTGCTACAAGCTGTGGGATTTCGAGAAATCCTATCGCCATCCCGGCCAGGCGCTCGGCACCGGCACGCAGATCGGCACGTCGGTCGGCGTGGCGCTGGCGCATCGCGACAAGGGCCGGCTGGTCGTCGATATCCAGCCCGACGGCGACCTGATGTTCGACGCCGGCGCGCTATGGAGCGCGGCCAAGAACAACATCCCGATGCTGATCGTGATGTACAACAACCGCGCCTATTACAACGACTGGGAGCATCAGATCCGCGTCGCGCATCATCGCGGTACGCCGGTCGAGCGCGCCTATATCGCGCAGGACATCACCGGCCCGGAACCGGATTTCGCCACCATGGCGAAAAGCATGGGCTGGTACGCCGAAGGCCCGATCGAAAAGCCCGCGGATATCGCGCCGGCGCTGCGCCGCGCCATTGCCCAGGTCAAAACCGGCAAGCCGGCGCTGGTCGATACCGTGGTGCGGCCGCGCTAGGCGGCGCTGCAAGCGGCCTGTCTCAGACCGGAATATCGCCGACGACCGCGGTGCGCTCCATACGCCTTCGCTGCGGATAATAATCGTTGGCGGCGTAGTGCTGGGTTGACCGGTTGTCCCAGAACACGATCGTGCCCGGCGCCCAGCGCAGCCGAAATTGATACTCTGGAACGCGCGCCTGCTCGAACAGCACACTGAGGATGGCGCGGCTTTCGGCCTGCTCCATGCCCTCGATCCGAAGAGTGAACTGAGGGTTGACGTATATGCTCTTCCTTCCCGAGACCGGATGGGTGCGCACCACCGGATGCGACGGATTCGGGAACATATCTTCCATCCGGTGCAGCTTGGCGCGGTCTTCCTCGGTGTTCTTGAACAGCACGCGGAAGTTCTGAAAATCGTGCACCGCGCGCAATCCGGCGATCGTCTTGCGGAAGGTATCGCTCAAGCCGTCGTAGGCGGCTTCCATGTTGGCCCACAGCGTATCGCCCCCCAGTTCCGGCATTATCTCGCAGCGCAGGATCGTGTATTTCGTCGGCGTCTTCCGGAATGTCGTGTCGCTGTGCCACACATCGGTCGACAGCACCGGATTGTCCTTGTGATTGTCGAGCACCAGGATTTCGGGAAACTGCCCCTGTGGCCGCATCGGGTGCACTTCAAGCTCGCCGAACCGGCGGCTGAAAGCGACGTGCTGCTCGGTATTCAGATTCTGACCGCGCAGCACCAGCACCTTGTGCTCGACCAGCGCCGCCTCGAACGCCCGGAAAGTGTCGTCGGACATCGACGCCTTGAGATCGAGACCCTGGATTTCGGCACCGATACTGACGGCCAGACGCTGGATCGTGAACGGCGCGGTGGCGGCAGGCTGTAACGGCGCGACATTGACGTTCATAGTAATCCTCGCTTGGCATCCGACGAATTATTCCGCGATTTCCGTTGACGTGCAATCAAGCCGAGCGCGAGCCATGCGCAATCCGCGGCCATCACTCGACCTTGATATTGGCCGCGGCGATGACCCTGGCCCATTTGGCGGTCTCGTCAGCGATGAACTTGCCGAACTCCGCCGGCGAGAGGGGAGCTGCCGTGCCGCCGAGGTCGCCGATCCGTCCCTTGATGCCGGGATCGGCGAGAGCGGCGTTGACCTCCTCGTTGAGCTTTTGGACGACGGCAGCGGGTGTGCCGGTGGGTGCACCCAATCCGGTCCAGTAGCTCGCTTCGTAGCCCGGAATGAATTGCGCCGCGGGCGGTAAATCCGGCAGCGCCGAACAGCGTTCCGTCGTCGTCACAGCAAGACCCCTCAATGTGCCGGCGCGAATTTGTTCGATCGAATTGGTCACGACGTCGAACAACACCTGTACGCGGCCGGCCAGCAGATCGGCAACGGCCGGCGGGCCGCCGCGATATGGAACGTGCAGCAGATCGATACCGGTCATCATCTTCAAAAGTTCACCGGCCAGATGTCCTGACGTGCCATTGCCGGCGGATGCCATGGTGAGCTTGCCCGGATTGGCTTTGGCGTAGGCGATGAATTCCGGAAGGCTACTGGCGGGGAAGTCGGGCTTCACCACGATGACATCCGGCAGACGCACGATGCTTGCCACCGGCGCGATGTCACGGCTGAAATTGTAATTGAGCGATGTGTAAAGTGTTGCGTTGATGGCGTTCGGCGAGCCGACCGAGAGCAGCGTGTAGCCATCGGGCGCCGAGCGCACCACCGCCTCCGTCGCAATATTGCTGCTGGCTCCGGGCCGATCCTCGACGACAACAGGCTGACCGAAACGCTCCTGAAACCGCTGAGTTACCAGCCGCGCGAGAATGTCGGGCGTGCCGCCCGCTGGAAAGCCGACCAGAATCCGGATCGGCCGCGAGGGATAGACTTGTGCAAATGCGACGCGCGAGAAAGCCGGTAGCGCGCTCGCGCCTGCCGCACACGCAAAAAACCTACGCCGTGAAAGCTCCGTCATCTGCGCCCCCTTAATTTACAGCAGGCGCAAGTTAATTCATTCGATGCTTCGAGTCTCACCAAGCACTGGAGAGGCGCGACGTAAGGTGGCCGTCTTATGTTCGCGCGCGGCGGACTTCTAGGTTCGGCAAGAGCGCCGTGAGCAGGCCGATCGCCGGCAGAACCGAGCAGACCCGATAGACGAAGTCGATGCTGGTGAGATCCGCGAGTTCGCCCAGCACCGCGGCGCCGATTCCGGCCATGCCGAATGCCACGCCGAAGAACAGGCCAGACACCATGCCGACGCGGCCCGGCATCAGCTCCTGCGCATAGACCACGATGGCCGAAAACGCCGACGAGATGACCAAGCCGACCACAATGCTCAACGCGATGGTCGCGGCGAGGCCGACATAGGGTAGCACCAGCGTGAACGGCAGCACGCCGAGGATCGAAACCCAGATCACCACCTTGCGGCCGAAGCGGTCGCCGATCGGACCGCCGATGAAAGTGCCAGCGGCAGCGGCGGCAAGGAAGATGAACAGATAAATCTGCGCGGTCTGCACCGGCAACGCAAAGCGATGCATCAGATAGAAGATGTAATAGCTGGTGATGCTCGAGAGATAGAAATATTTCGAGAAGATCAGCGCAACCAGCACCGCAATTGCGCGCCGTACCTGTGATTGGGGCAGCGTGGCCTGCGCTGCGGCTGCACTCTGCGCCTTCGGCTTGGCGTAACCGGCGTTGCGGTACCAGTTGCCGAGCATCAGCAGGATTGCCATGCCGCCGAGCGCGATAGGGGCAAACCAACCCAAGCTCTCCTGCCCGTTCGGCAAAATGATGAAGGCCGCGAGCACCGGACCGACCGAACTGCCAAAACTGCCACCGAGCTGAAACAGCGATTGCGCCATGCCGTGGGCACCGCCCGACGCAAACCGCGCCAGCCGCGACGCTTCCGGATGGAAGATAGACGCACCGAAGCCGAGCAACGCCGCGCCGCCGAGCAGCATGAGATAATTCGGCGCATAAGTCAGCAAACAAATGCCAGCGAGTGTGCAGCCCATACCGTAGGTCAGCGAATAAGGCATCGGCTTGCGATCGGTGTAGAGACCGACCAGCGGCTGGAACAGCGAAGCGATACCTTGCAGCACCAGCGTGATCAGGCCGATTTGGCCGAAGCTCAGCGCAAACGCGTTTTTGAGCATCGGGTAGATCGCCGGCAACAGCGACACCGTCAGGTCGTTCAGAAAATGGCAGAAGCTGATCGCCAGCAGGACGACGAAAGCAGTATTGCCGGCGGCCTGTTGCCGGTTGACGACGGCCTGGGTCACGGAAAGCCTTTGCTGCGCGCTATAACTTTCAGCGCGGCTACCTATGGATTCGGTGCGGAATACGTATCGCCCGCTGGCGGCAACCGCTACCCCGTTCACGGCAACCGACCCATGCAGGATTGGCCTTCTGGGACGATTTTCGTCTTCAGGCGCGTGCGGCGTCGGCCAGCCGCGCTCGAATTTCACGGTCTTCACCACTTCCTTAACCACGCCGCACAACGGCACGCTGATACGAAGCACATCGGCCTCCTTCAGCACGATCGTCATGTCCTTTTCGGCCCACGGCATTGGCTGCTCCTCTATGCGCGAGGCCAGCGCCCAGTTGCTGGCGCTCGAGGCGACCAGAGCCTCGCGCAGGGCATCGCGGTCGACACCAAGTTTGTTGCCAAGCTTGAGGCCTTCGTCATTGGCGGAAATGCATGCCCACAGGATCAGATTATTGACCATCTTGCCCACCTGACCGGAACCCAGCGGGCCGAGATGAAAGATCAAATCGGCAAACGCGCTGAACGCCGGACGGCAGGCGTCGAAGGCTGCCTTGTCGCCGCCACCCATGATCAAAAGTTTGCCGCTTTCGGCGGCCTGCTCGCCGCGGCAAAGCGGAATGTCCAGCAGCGTCACCCCGGAACGGCCGGCGCATCGCCGCTGCAGCTTGCGCATCGTGGCCGGTGCAATGGTCGAGGCGATCGCGATCACGCTGCCGTCGCGGGCGCCGGCCAGCGCGCCGGTATCGCCGAGCAACACCGCCTCGGCTTCGGAATCGAAACCGACCGCGACGATGGTGAGATCGCTCGCGGCCGCCACCGCTTTCGGCGAATTGACCGGTTGAATACCCTTGCCGGATGCCGCCTTCAGCGCGGCCAGCGCCACGTCATAGCCGGTGACGGTGAAGCCGCGCTCGCGCAGCAGGCGCGCGATCGGCATGCCCATCTTGCCGAGCCCGATCACGCCAACGTTCTTTATGGTGTCCATGACAGAACTCCTCGCTTCTTATTGATTGTCATCATCCGCGAAGGCGGATGAGCCAGTAATCACTGAGTTTGATTTCGTGACGTCCGTTTACCGCTGGTGCGTCCGCGATTACTGGATGCCCGCCTTCGCGGGCATGACATCACTTCACGCTCTTGACCGGAGTTTCAGGTCTCAAACCCCCTCGGCGCTTGGCGAATGTTTCCCGGCCGCTGTCTTCCCACTTCCCGTTCACCGCACGGTCGGCATAGGTGTCCCAGGCGGCATCCCACTCGCCGAGCGAATAGCCATGCCAGGGTGACTGCGGCGTGAGCCGCGGCAGACCGAGCTCTTCCCAGATTTTCCGCGCGCCCTCCATGAATTCGCGCTTCGGCAGAGCGAGCGGCGGCGCTTTATCCTTCAGCGTGGCGTCGATCAGCATGGTCGATTCTTCGCCGCGCGGTCCCGACTTCGGGCCATGGCCTTCGGCGCGATGCGGTGCGATGAAAACATCGTCGATCGGATTGGCGCGGTAGGCCAGCGACCAGAACACGGCGTCCGCATTCTCCGGATCAATGTCCTCGCTGACGCCGATGACGTACTTGCCGATGTCAGCCTGCAGGCTCGCCGCACCGTGAAGCGCACGCCAGATTTCGGTGCGCGGCACACCCGGCGCAAATTGCACGAACACGACCTTGCGCAGATTGGTCAGCGGTTCGTGCATCACCACCCGGCGGACGCCCTTGATCGCGAGCGTATCGCGAAGATGGACCAGATAACGCGGCTCGTAAGCGACCCGCTTCATCACGCTCGACTCGCTCGGCGTCACTTCGCTGAGCACCGAGGTGAAGACCGCCGCCCGCTTGTGCGTGATCGCGGTCACCTGCATCGACATGTTGAAATCTTCGAGCGCGACATGGCCGTGGCTTTCGCCGAACGGCCCTTCCGGCTCGAGCAATTCCGGATCGATCAGTCCCTCGACCACGATCTCGGCATCGGCTGGCACGTCGAGATCGACGGTCGCCGCCTTCACGATACGGATCGGCGCCCCGGCAAGCCCGCCAGCGACCGCCATCTCGTCGAGATCAATCGGCAACTTCTGCGGCCCGGTGAACATCACCACCGGCGCGCAGCCGACGACGATCGCAATCGGCATCGGCTTCTTCATTTTGCGGTACTTCTGCCAGTGCAGATAACCGCCGGCGCCGCCGACCCGCGCTGCCATACGCACGCCGAGCCGATCGGTCGCTTTCAGCGCTGCACGATACATGCCCATGTTGCGGACGCCGGTTTCCGGATCCTGGGTGATGCAAAGCGTTGCGGTCAGATAGGGCGCCGAGTCATAGCCGGGCGTGGAGATCGGCACCGGAAGCGTTTTGAGGCCGCCATCCGGCGCGCGCAGCGCATCGCCCTTGATGACGACGTCCTGGCACGGTGCCGACGTCACCTTGACCGGAGCGATCGGATTGTCGATCGCCCGCATCCACGCGTCGCCGATCTGTTCGACCGTGCAGCCCATGCCGATGGCGTAGATTTCCGCGGACGACGCCAGCGCGCCGATCGCGACCGGAATGTCGTAGCGCTTGCCGCCCGCGCCGGTGACATTTGTGAACAGGAATGCGCGCCGCTGATCTTCCTTCAGGCCACCCTGGAATTGCCAGCGCACCAGCGGGTGCAGCTCGGTTTCCTTGTTCACCGGCCGGTCGACGCGCACCAGCAAGCCGGCGGCTTCGAGCCGCTTCAGATGTTCCTGAAAATCCAGTGGTGGTCCGGCCGCTCGGCCCTTTTGCGACTCGGCAATGCGCTTTTCGAGCATAAGCTGCTCTTCCTGTGTGTCATCACCGGGCTCGTCCCGGTGATCCCGACAGATTTGATACAGCGGTTCGGGATGGCCGGGTCAAGCCCGGCCATGACGCCATGTCACTTCTTGTTCTTCTCGTACTCGGCGATGATGGGCTTTGCGATACGGAAGCAATCGACACCGGTCGGTGCGCCGCAATAGATCATGATCTGCGTCAGCGCCGCGCGGATTTCATTCGGCGTCAGGCCATTGTTGAGTGCACCGCGGACATGGGTGGCGAATTCCTCCATCTTGCCGAGGCAACCGATCATGCCGAGGTTGAGGATCGAGCGTTCGCGCGGCTTCAACGTGTCGTCGCCCCAGGTCTCGCCCCAGCAATATTCGGTCAGCACCCGCTGAAAGTCGCGGTTGAAATCGTCGACGTTTTGCATCGCGCGGTCGACATAGGCGTCGCCCAGCACCTGGCGGCGCATTTTCATGCCGATGTCGTAGCGTTTCTGATCCATGACGTTGCTCTCCCTGGAACTTTACTCTTCCGCCGGGCCGCCCTTCCAGCGTTTGACGATGCCGGTATCGATGCCAAACAGATCGAGCAGCCGCCCGACGGTATGATTGACGATGTCGTCGACCGATTTCGGCCGGTTGTAGAAGGCCGGAACGATCGGCGCGATCACGGCACCGATATCCGACAGCGTCGTCATCGTGCGCAGATGACCGCCGTGCAGCGGCGTCTCACGCACCGCAAGCACCAGCCTGCGCTTCTCCTTCAGCACGACGTCGGCGGCACGCGACAAGAGCGACGAGGTGACGCCCGTGGCGATCTCGCTCATGGTGCGGATCGAGCAGGGTGCGATTATCATGCCCATGGTCGGGAATGAGCCGGAGGAAATCGCAGCGCCGATGTCGCTGACCGGATAGCTTACGGTCGCCAGTGCACGGATGTCCTTCGCCTTCAGATCGGTCTCGTAAGCGAGCGTCATCTCCGCCGACTTGCTCATCACCAGATGGGTCTCGATGTCGGTTTTGCGCAGCATCTCGAGTATCCGCACGCCATAGAGCGTGCCGGATGCGCCGGATATGCCGACAATGAGCCGCGCGGAAGTCTTGGCCATTTAAGTCCTCTTGCCCTTCAGCGCAGGCTTTTTGCCACGAGACGGCGAGGCATACCAGCCGGTCGGCAATGCCGGCCAAGCCGGCTCAAATCGCGCTGTCAAAACCGCCGATCAGCACATCGACGGCCTGCTTCGGGAAGCTCTTGCCCATCGCGCCCTCATAGGCGCCGACGTTGGCGCGGGCGGCCTCCTTTTGCGGAGCGGCTTTGCCGAGCGGCCCCGACTTGGTGAACTCGTACAGCGCCTCCTGCTGCAATCGCTCGGCGTAGAGTTCGACGGCTTTGACCTTGTTGCGAAAGGCTTCCTGCCGGTTCGGATCGAGCAATGTCACTGCGCCTTTCAGCTTCCGCCGCGTGTCACGGATCGGAATGATCGTCAGCTCCCTCCAGCTCTTCACCTTGCCGTCGAGGTTTTTCACTTCGGCCGCAGTGAGCTGCCGTCCGTCGGAGGCCAGCCAGAACAGATACAGCAGAAGATTCACGTCAACGCCGCAGTCGTCCTGGAGCTTGATGCAGGCATCGGACACGCCGGCTTGTTTGTAGAAATGCAGGGAGAAGCGCCAGAACGGCGTGATCTCGGTTTGTGACTCGCTCATTTTGGCTCCGGGAGTTTCGAAAGCTATGCGGCAAACAGCCGGTCATACGCGCCCGCCGCGCGCAAGGCCGCGACGATGCGTTCGGGTGTAAGCGGCGTTTCGGCGAAATGCACGCTGAACGGCGACAGCGCATCCTCGACGGCGCCGATGATCGCGGCAGCGGCCGGAATAGTGCCGCCCTCGCCCGCGCCTTTGACGCCAAGCGGGTTCATCGGATTGACGGTTTCGACATGGGCGATCGCGCAGGTCGGCACGTCGGTCGCCATCGGCAGCATGTAGTCGGCGAATGTCGTGGTCAGCGGCTGCGCATTCTCGTCGTATTGCATCCATTCAAGCAGCGCGTTGCCGATGCCGTGGGCGACCCCGCCCTGCACCTGGCCATCGACGATCAGTGGATTGATGACGCGGCCGCTGTCGTGCGCGACGGTATAACGCAAAACCTTGACGCCGCCGGTCATGATGTCGACTTCGACCTCGGCAACGTGGGTGCCGGAGCAATAAGCGGCCTGCGACGGCGTGTAATAAGCGGTGTGTTCAAGACCCGCGGCCTGTCCCACCGGGAAAGACACGCCGGGAATGCCCTGCGCCAGCCGCGCCAGCTCGCCAAAGGTGACCGTCGGCCGGTTGCCCTTGCCGCCGACCGCCTTGCCGTCATCGAGATCGACATCCGTTTCGTCAACGCCGAGCGTGCGCGCGGCAAGCGTAATCAATTGCGCGCGCACATTCTGACCGGCCAGCAGCGCCGAACAGCCGGCATTGACGGCCTGACGGCTGGCGAATGCGCCGACACCTTGCGCAATCGCGCCGGTGTCGCCGATCGTCATGACAATATCCTCCAGCCGGCAGCCGACTTGCTCGGCCACGATCTGCGACAGCGTGGTGCGCGTGCCCTGCCCCTGATTGGTGGCGCCGGTTGCGACAGCGACTTTTCCGCTCGGCAGCACGCGTACCGTCACGCCTTCGAAAGGACCGAGCCCGGTGCCTTCGACGTAGTTGCCGATGCCGATACCGATGAAACGGCGCTCATTGAGCGCCACGCGTTGCCGCTGGCGGAAGCTCTCGTAGTTTGCATCCGTGAGCGCGGTCGCTTGGCCGCGCGGATAGTCGCCACTGTCATAGACCAGCGGTTTGCCGTCGCGGAACGTGAGCCCGACCTCGTAGGGCATCTGCTCCGGCTGGATGAAATTGCGCCGGCGCACCTCGGCGCGATCGAGCTGAAGTTCCGCGGCAACGCGATCCATCAGCCGCTCCATCGCAAACACTGCCTGCGGCCGGCCGGCGCCGCGCACCGGCGTGGTCGGCACCTTGTTGGTCAGGATCACCGTGGTGTCGAGCTGATAGGCCGGGATGACATAGGGGCCCGGCACGGTCGCCGCCGCGATATAGGGCATGATCACGCCCCACGGCACGAACGCGCCGGAGTCATGCAGCATGCGGCCGCGCAGCCCGAGGATTTTTCCCTCGGCATCGACCGCAATGGCGACGTCCCAGTATTGATCGCGTTCCTGCGTCGCGCAGAGGAAATGCTCGCGGCGATCCTCGATCCATTTCACCGGCCGCCCGAGCTTCAAGGCCGCGGCGGGAATAACGGCCTCTTCCGGATAGAAGATCGCTTTCGGACCGAAGCCGCCGCCAACGTCCGGCGCAATCATGCGGATCAACTCAAGCTCGCGGCCAAGCAGATCGGCCATCATGCGGCGGCCGATATGCGGCGTCTGCGTTCCCGACCACACCGTAAGCAGATCGGACGCAGGATCATGACTGGCGAGCACGGCGCGCGTTTCCATCGCCATGCCGCCACCGCGGTGCTGCCAGATCTCCTCCTCGAAAACGTGCGCGGCATTGGCAAATGCGGCATCGGCGTCGCCGTAAGCGAGCCGGAACATCGAGGCGATGTTGGTCTTGAGCGAAGCGTGGGCGCTCGGCGCGCCTTCGGCGATGGCGGCGCGGCAATCGCTGACGGCGGGCAGCACGTCATACTGAATCGCCACCGCGGCAACCGCATCTTCGGCGATATAACGCGTATCGGCGACCACGACCGCGACCGTCTGCCCGACGTAACAGACTTCGCCGCGAGCCAGGGCATGCTGGGTGCAAACCGCGCTGATCGACGGATTGGGCAGCAGCATCGCCATCGGCTGGCTGCGCATCGGTTCCGGAAGATCGTCCGCGGTGATGACGGCGTGGACGCCCGGGATCGCCAGCGCTGCCTTGACGTCAATGGACTGCAATTTGGCGTGGGCGTAAGGCGAACGGACAAAACAGGCATGCAACGCGTTGGCGACCTTGATATCGTCGACAAAACGCCCGCGACCGGCAAGCAAAGCCGGGTCTTCCAACCGCGTGACGCGCGCGCCGAACTGCTTTGCACTCATGCGCCGCCTCCGGTGCGCAGGCGCTGGGCTGCATCGAGCGCGGCTCTGACAATGCCGGCATAGCCGGTGCAGCGGCAAAGATTGCCGGTGAGCGCCTCCCGCACTTCCTGTTCCGTCGGATCAGGCGTTTCGCGCAAAAGCTCGGTGAGCGTCACCAGCATTCCCGGCGTACAGAAGCCGCATTGCAGGCCATGATTATCGACAAAGGCCTGTTGCAACGGCGAAAGGCCGTTCTCCGGCGTCAGGCCTTCGACGGTCGTGACCTCGCAGCCGTTAGCCTGAACCGCGAACATCAGGCATGAGCGTGCCGAACGGCCATTCACCAGCACGGTGCATGCACCACACACGCCGTGTTCGCAGCCGAGATGCGTACCGGTCAATCCCAGCTCGTGGCGCAAAAAATCAGCCAGCGTCAGACGCAACTCGACAAGACGCGCATGCGCCTTGCCGTTGACCGTCACTCGCGTCGGCTTCTTGCTCATACGCCCCGCACTTTACACAAGGTTCGGAACATCAACGCCGGCCCGGCGTGCCGCATCGGTGAGCGCCCGCATGCTCAAGACCTGCGCCAGATGCCGCCGGTAATCGCCGCTGGCATGAATATCCGAAACCGGTTCGACCAGCCACGCCGCCGCGGCCGCCGAGCGGATCAGCGCGGCGTCGAGCCGCTGCCCCAGCAACCGCACTTCTGCCGCTTCGACACGAGACGGTGCCGGCGCGACACCGCAAAGCGCCAGTGACGCCTGTTGCACGATGCCGTCGGCGCCGACGCCGAGCAGAGCGGCCGCGCCGGCCAGGGCGAAATCACCGTGGCGGCGGGCGAACTCATGGAAGCCAAAGCCATGCCCCTGCCGCCAGATCGGGAAATCGATCGCGGCAATCATTTCATCGGGTGCCAAGGCTGTGGCCATGAAGCCGACGGCGAATTCTCGAAACGGTACGGCTCTAAGCCCGCGCACGCTCGCCAGATGCACAATGGCATCACAGGCCGCGCAAACCACCGGCAATTCGGCGGCGGGATCGGCGTGCGCCAGGCTGCCACCGATGGTGCCGCGGTTGCGCGTCTGGCGATGGCCAACGTACCGCAACGCCTCAATCATCAGCGGGCAATGTTTGGCGACATCGGGCGATTGCTCGAGCTCGCGCTGACGCGTCATGGCGCCGATGCGCAGCTTGCCATCGGCGGCAAGAATGCCGTGCAGGTCCTCGACGCCGCCGAGATCGACCAGATGGTCGGCCACGACGTAGCGGAAATTCATCATCGGCACGAGCGACTGCCCGCCAGCGAGAATCTTGGCGTTCGGCAGCGCTGCCAGCAGATCGGCGGCTTCGGCGATTTGCCGCGGCGCGTGATAATCGAATGGTGCCGGCTTCATTATTGGAGACGCAAAACAACAAAGGACACGGGCCGCCACCCTAAAGGGCGGCCTCCCGATGCACAACGGCGAAGCGGCAAGAGGTACGTAATTACGCGGTCTTTACGCCTAAGTCGGCCATTTCCTTGGCGTAAGCCGGGTCCATTCGCGAGTTCATGCCGTGCCTGGCAAGCTCGGTCGCGAACAGGCGGCGGATTTCCGGCTTCTCGTCGATGTAGTCGACCTGATCGCCGCCGACGCGCCGGCTGATCCAGGCTTTCGGCACGCCTTGAGCGTTACGGATGGCAACGCCTTCGTGCTTGAAGGCGAGATAACGCGCCGGCGTGCTTCCGGAATTGAAGTGCTGATGGAACCACATGTTCGGCGGCACGATCATCGTGCCGACTTCCCATTTGAATTGCTGCGGCTCCTCACCTTCCGGCCACATCAGCGAGAATCCGTCGCCTGACAGCACGATCACATGCGCGCCTGGCCCATGCGCGTGCGCCTTCTTGTAGGTGCCGGTCGGGAACTGGGAAATGTGGCTGTTCATCGAACCCTTGGCCATATTGAAGCGAATATGGCCGCCGCCCGCGCCGCGCTCCGTGGCCGTGATCAGCGGAATATTGACCGCGTCCGGCACGAAATTCGTGGCCAGCAGGAAGCCCTTCTGTTCGCCCTTGGAGCTGAAATAGTCCGGCTCGCCGGAGAAGCGATCCTTGAAATCGTATTTGGTATTGAAGATGAAATCGACGTCCTCATAAAGATTGATGATCGGCGGCGCATTAGTCACCGCCACGTAGCGCGCCGGATCCTTGCCGGAGCCATTGAAATGCTGGTGGTGGCAATTGAGCGGAATAGCGAACAGCGCCCCCTCCTTCCACTCGAAGGTGATCCGGGCGCCGGCGTCGTTCCACACCGTCGTCGAGCCGCGGCCGCTCAGGATCATGATCATTTCTTCGTAAAGCTGCCGGTGCGGGATCAGGCTTTTGCCCGGCGCAATTTCCATCACGTAGCAATCGTTCGAGGTGCGCGAGGCATCGTGGTTGAGGAGCACCGCGTTGCCACCGCGGCGGGCCCACGGCTTTAAGTCAACGGTGCGGAGATTTTGCACATAGAACGACGGGATAATGTCGAGGCCTTCGGCCTTCACCCAGCGGGTGTACGGCGTTTCCTTCTCGGTCTTGAATTTATTGGCGAGTTCCTCGGAAACGACGGCGTCTTTGGCCATTAGGCTCTCCTTGTTGGTATTGATCGGTCAGCGACAAAATCGCGCACTTTGCCGCCAAAATCCAGATGCGCGCCGGCACCCCTCTCCAACGCGGTCACTGCTCCACTTTCAGGCCCGCCGCCTTGATGATCGGCCACCAGGTTGCGATATCGGCCTGGCGCAAAGCCTCCAGCGCCCCGGGCGTCATCTGGCTCGCTTCCGGCATGTCCATGCCCATTTCGACAATCTGCTTGTGGAATGCCGGATCCGCCATGGCCTCGACCGCGGCAGCGTTGAGCTTGGCAATGATGTCCGGCGCCGTGCCTTTCGGCGCCCACAGCGCATTCCATACCGAGACGTAAAAACCCGGCAGGCCGGTTTCATCCACGGTCGGAATCTCCGGCGCGGCTTCCATACGGGATTTGGCCGTCAGGGCATAAGCCCGGATCTGTCCGTTGCGCACCAGCGGCAGAAAGCTGCCGGTTGCCGTGCACATGAAGTTGATCTGACCGCCGAGCATGTCCTGCATCGCCGGCGCTCCGCCGCGATACGGCACGAAGCGCCATTTTGCGCCAATGCGGCTTTGCAATGAGAGCCCGCAAAGATGCTGCGCGGTGCCGGTACCGACCGTGCCTTGCAGCACCTTGTCAGGATTGTCCTTGATCCACGCGATCAGCTCCGGGAGCGTGGTCGCGGGGACTGAATTGGTCGTCACCAGCAAAAACGGATAGCTCGGCAGCAGAACGATCGGCGCGAAATCAGCGGACGGGTCATAGGGCAGCGCCATTGTCGCCGGCGTGGCCACGAACGCTTCCGAATTGCCCAGCAGGATGGTGTAACCGTCGGGGTCGGCCCGCGCGACACGCGCCGCGCCGATCGTGCCGGAAGCTCCGCTCACGTTTTCGGTGATGATGGGCTGCCCCAACGTGTTTTTCATGCGATCGGCGACAAGCCGAACGACATTATCCGTCACGCCGCCGGCCGGGTAAGGCACGATGATCGTGATCGGCCGCGACGGCCAGGTTTCCGCACCAGCCGCTTCGGGAGCGATCCATGCCGCAAGCAGCGCGACAGTGAAAAGCAGCTTGCCAATGCCCCTCATAGCGCCCCCCAAACACCTACCGCCGCGTTGGCTCCGCGTGCCCGTGATAATGATCATGATCGTGATGATGGCCATGGTCGTGATGGTCATGAGCATGGCCGTGTTCATGCCCGTGATCGTGGCCGTGATCATGGCCGTGATCAAGCCCGCGTTCATGGGAATGGTCGTGTGCGTGATCATGGTCATGATGATGGATACGCTGCCGCGGCCGCGGTCCGCGGGGATCTTCGCTGAACACCAGCGATTTGATCGTAACCGGAACGGTGTAGGACGGCATGCGGATGCGGCCGAGATCGATGTAGTCGAAATCCCACAGGACGACGCCATCAATGACCAGAATCTCGCTCTCGACGTTGAGTTCATCGCACAGAATGTGTCCGAGCGTTTGCGCAACGTCGCCGTCGAGCATGATGTAAAGCGGCAGCTTCTTGCCGACACGGTCGGCGAGGCCGCGCTTGATGCCTTCGGCGAACGCGGCGAGCCGCGGGTAAGACGGCATGCCGGTCCAGCGTAGCGCCAGCGCAATCTCGCGCTCGCCATCAGCGATATCGAACGCCGTCATATGGTTGCGGATGGCGCTGGCGAGCTTTTCCGGGTCGATCGTTTCCTCGCAGACGAACGGCGGCAGCAGGACCTGCAGATTGCGGCGTGGCAGCAGCACGCCCGGCGCCGAGATGTAACTGGTATTGCCGGAAAGCTGCACGCTGTATTCAGACGCGCCGAGAGCCGTCGCGCGGATACATTCGCCGGCCGGCAGCACCGGCCACGGCAAGGCGCCCCGTGCGATCCGCTCACGGATCGCATGGCCAAGCCGCGGGCCCATATCGCCGAAGTCGCGGGTTTCACGCTGATAGATGTATTCAGCGACGCCGCCGGAGAACATCACACCATCGATGGGGCCGAACTCAGCGATCGGATCGGTCAGATAAAGATGCGAGACGTCGTGCGGCATCGGCCGGGCGGTGAGCGCCGCGACCAGCGTGTCAGCCATCACGTCGGCAACTTTCTGCGTGTCGGCGACGTCGATCGCGTCGCCGCGATTCCAGCCAAAGCCGGCGCGTTTGGCGTGATGCTTGCCCGCCGGATCGAGCCGCACGATCTTGCCGTCTTCGACCACCTGCAAGCGGCCGCCAATATGAATGGCCGCAGTCGCAATCACCTTGCCCTTCTCAACCAGGCCGAGCTTGGTGGTGCCGCCGCCGATATCGATGTTGAGGATGCGCTTGTTTTGGTCGCTGGAAACGCGCGCGGCGCCCGAACCGTAGGCCGCGAGCATCGCCTCCATGTGATGGCCGGCCGTGGCCGTGACGAACTCGCCGCCTTGCTCGGACAGAACCGCGGCAATGCCTTGCGCGTTCTCGCGCCGCAACGCTTCCCCGGTGAGGATGACGACACCGGTATCGATCTGCTCGGGCCGAATCCTGGCCGCGTTATAGGCATCGTCGATGATGGCGCCGAGCCCGGCGTCATCAATGCGCTCGTCGCTCTGATAGGGCGTCAGTGCTACCGGCGACTGGAACAGCGTTTCGCGTGAAACCACGTAATAGCGGCTGGTGAGGTCCTCCCCCATGCGGCGCATGTTGACCCGGGAAAAGATCACCTGCGTGCCGGAAGAGCCGATATCGATGCCAACCGTCATCAGCGACACAAAATCCTGACGCCAGAGCGGGTTCTCCTCCAGCGGGACATCGTCGTTCTCGAAATCGTAATCGTGGTCGTGATCGTGATCGGAGTCTTCACCGTGCTGGTGCACGATGTTCTGCCCATAAAGATGGTCGGTAAGGGTGTGCCCCTTTTTCTTGTTCTCTTCGGAATCGGACATTTACGGCCCTCTGGCGCAGCAGGAAGCTTTCTTCCCGCGCCGGTGCGCGCGCGTCAATGCCACAACTCGGCAGAGCCAGATGTGCCAAAACCCGCCACTGTGGACGGCGAGGACCGGGGGTCTAATTGTCGCAGAAAGGCGGCGCTCAGCCGCTCGCCACTTTATTCCGCGCCGGTGTTGTCCCGATGCGGAACGACGCTACCTGCCGCGAGCAGAAACCAGGCCAGGAAAATGTACCACGACGGATGCCCGGTGAGAGCCGGAATTGGCAACGAGATCGGGAACGCAGCCAATACGCCAAGCATGGCCAGACAGCCGGTGATGACGAACAGGGCGATGTTGGGCGCGTAGAGCTTCATCGTAACCACCTCTGGATGCAATCCGTCAGACTGCGGCCCAGATTGCGCCGCCAATTCTTAAAATTCAAAAACGGGTGAGCCGGAAACGACGCAATCGCCGTAAAATGAATGTGGTTATGCGCGGCACGGTAAAGACATCTTTAAGTAAAGACACAGGTTGGTAAGCATCCTATTTAATCACCCAATAAGATTTTTGGACTAGCAATACCGCCGCGTTATGGAGCGCTACATATGCGGCTCATCATCAAGTTCCTGAAAGACGACAGCGGCGCGACGGCGATCGAATACGGCCTGATCGCGACCGGTATCGCGGTTGCCATCATTCCCGTGATCACCGGCCTTGGCAGCAAGCTCAGGACCACGTTCACGTCGATCTCTTCATCGCTGCGATAAGACAGCGCGCAAGAAACGCGCGACAAGAAACGCGCGAGCCGATCAAACGCGAATAACGATCTTGCCGAAATGTGCGCCTGAAGCCATGTGCTTGTAGGCCGCTTGCGCGTCGTCGAAGCCGAAGACCTTGTCGATCACCGGCTTGATCGTATTGGCCGCGATCGCCGCATTCATCGCCTCGAACATTTCAGTCGAGCCGACCGAGATACCCTGCACATTGGCGCGCCGTCCAAGAATAAGGCTTGGGTTGAGTTCGGTGGCCGCGCCGCTCAAACCGCCGATCATGCTGATCTTGCCGCCGATGCGGATCGCGCCGAAAGATTTAGCTAGCGTGCCCTGGCCGCCGACCTCGACCACGTGATCGACGCCGCGCCCTCCGGTGAATTCGACCGCCGATTTTTCCCACTCCGGCGTGGTCTTGTAATTGATGGTGTGTGCGGCGCCCATTGTTCTAGCGCGACCGAGTTTATCGTCGCTGGATGACGTGATGATCGCGGTAACGCCCATCGCGTGCGCGAACTGCAAGCCAAACACCGAAACGCCGCCCGTGCCCTGAAGCAGCACCGTCTGGCCGGCAATCAGACCGGCATGCCGCACCATGGCATGCCAAGCCGTCAAAGCGGCACAAGGCAGTGTCGCGCCCTCCTCGATCGAAAGATGTGCAGGAATTCTGACGACGCCGTCTTCTTCCAGAACGGCGTATTCGGTCAACATGCCGTCGATGCTGCCGCCAAGCGCGCTGGCCTGAACGGTCTGGCTCGGCTCGCCGCCGGCCCAGCGCTGGAAGAAATTTCCGGCAACCTTGTCGCCGACCTTGACGCGGGTCACACCGGCGCCGACTTCGACGACTTCGCCGGCGCCGTCCGATAGCGGGATCACCTTGTCGCGAACCGGCATGCGGTAGGTGCCGCGCACAATGCCGAGGTCGCGGAAGTTGAGCGAGCAAGCGCCGACTTTTACCAGCACCTGGCGGTATTGCGGCTTCGGCTGCGGCAGATCGACCTTGGCCAGAGCTTCGATACCGGCGCCGCCCTTCGGCAATTGATAGGCACGCATTCACAATCCTCCACAAAGTTTCTTGAATTCCCTGAATGAAATCAGATCAGGACGCCGGCGTCACGCTCACCGACACGCCCATACGCTGTCCGCCCGACCCCAGGATAACACCGTCCACCGGCGCGACATCGGTGTAATCGCGGCCGATCGCGAGCGTAACGTGGTCCTCGGCGGCGAGGATCGCATTGGTGGGATCAAGCCCAACCCAGCCGATACCGCTACCACACCACACCATGACCCAGGCATGCATGGCTTCGCTGCCTTGCAGGTGCGACGGATCGCTTGACAATGCAGAGCGCAGATAGCCGCTGACATAAGCGGCGGGCAAGCCGATGCCGCGCAGCCCCGCTATCATGATATGGGCAAAGTCCTGGCAAACGCCGCGACGCAACGCGAACGACATCGGCGGCATTGTCGTTACCGTGGTCGCGCCGATCTCGTAAGTGATGTCGGATTTCAAACGGCCGATCAGTTCGATCGCCGCCTCGAGAATTGGGCGGCCGGACGCAAAACTTTGACGGACATAGTCCCGTATCTCGGGATCGAGCGACACCATGCGGCTCGGAAACAGGAAGTGGACCGGCGACAGCGGGCCGATATCGCTGATCGCGAATGCTTCCTCGCGAACCGTCTCCCACGCCGGCGTCGATGACGGCGCCGGTAGTGGGGGTGGATCGACCGCGACGCGTGCCGCCAGCTTCACCGTGAGGGTATCGTGCGGTTCTTCGACCTCGATCCAGGTCAGGCGGTTGCCAAAGAAATCTCGCGCCTCGCGGCGATGCTTCGGTTCCGGCACGATCTGCAGCGCCGCAACATGCACGCGTTCTCCGTCGCGCGTAATTGGCGTCAAACGCAGGACGTGGCGCGCATGTGCGACCGGCGAAGCATATTCGCACGTCGTCGTCTGCCGGACATCGTAGATCACGCCAGCGCCTCCCACATCGCGTCGGAGCGCTCGTTGTTGGTGAGATAGGCCGCACTGATCGCATCCGACAGCTTCATCAGCGAGTTCTCGATATCGAAATGCAGCGCGTCGGTGATTTTCGCCGCATCGGCGGTACGAAGCCCGGTGGCGATGGAAGCCGCGATCTGCTGCACCGGAGACAGGCGGCCGGCGGGATTGCGCCGCGGCAAGGCGCCGAGATGGGTCTCGATGCGATCGAGCTGGAAAATCACCGACCGGGGATTGTTCGGATCGAGCATGACGAGATCGACCACCGGCGCCAGCGCCGCAATCATCACATAACGTTGCCGATAGCTGATCTGGCTGTCGGCGAGCTCGAGCAGCACGTCCAGCCCGCCGTCGGGCGCGCCTTTTCTGGCAAACGTGCGCACGACGCGGCACGTCAGCAGCGCGCGCTCGATACGGCGGCCGAGCTCCAGGAAGCGCCAGCCGGCAAGCTGCGTCATGTTTTCCTGCGCAAGACCTGACAGCGCCGAAATGATGCGCAGCGCCGCCTCCACTCTCTCGGCGATGATGCTCTCCGACGGGTCGAGCGGCAAAGGTGCCGCGATCATGGCCGCGAGGTCGTTGATGGCGCGCCACGCATCCGGCGAAAACCGGTCGCGGATAACGGACGCCGCGGCACGCGCTGCACCTGCCAGATACGGCAGCGAGCCCTCCGGCCCGCCACCGGTCAACACAGCGCGCGCCATCAGCGCGGCGGGCGCCGTTTGCATTCCGCTTGCAATCGCATTCCACAGGGCGAGCAATTCGCCAAGACTGCCGATCAGCGGGGCGGCGGCATTGTCGGCGCTGCGATTGGTCATGGCGCGCACCAGCCGCAACGTCGCTTCGGCACGTTCGACATAACGCCCGACCCAGAACAGGTTGTCCGCGGCGCGGCTCGGCAACAGACCGCTGGCGCGCTGCACCTGCATGCGCTCCGCCGTCGGCAGCAATGTCGTTTCGCCGACTGGCCCGTGAGTCAGCATCCAGGCGTCAGCAGTCGCGGCGCCGCGCTGCAAGGTCACCGCGCGCGGATCGGCACTCTCGGCGATACGCACGAACCCTCCCGGCATGACTTCCCAGCGGTCGCCGATCTTGGCGAGGAAAAGCCGCAACGTGAACGGCCGCGGCTGCAGATGGCCGTCACGCCAGGCCGGGATGCTCGAGAGCGTCACCGCTTCCTGCAAGACGTAATCGACACCGCGATCGCTGATCGCGCCGATGAGGGCTTGCCGCTGCGCGCCGTCGAGCCTGCCGCCGAGAACTTCGCTGCCCAACCGCTCGTCGGCAAACAATTCCGTGAAGGCCGGCGCCACGACCATGCTGTCGAGCTTCCCGATCATTGCCTCGCGCACATCGGCGCGGCCGAGCCACCATGTGGCGACATTGGGAAGTTTCAGGTCTTCGCCGAGCACTGCCGGAGCCAGCGCCGGCAGGAACGCCAACATGGCGCGTGCTTCGACCAATCCGGCGCCGAGTGAATTGATGATGACAACCTTGCCGTCGCGCACGGCCTGCAACAGCCCGGCAACGCCGAGCCGCGACGCGGCATTCAGTTCGAGCGGATCGGCGAAATCGGCATCGATACGGCGCAGCAGCACCTCCGTGCGCCGCAGCCCCGACACCGTGCGGATGAAAACGCCGTCATCGCGCACGATCAAATCCTCGCCGTCGACCAGGAGCAGGCCGAGATAACGCGCGAGGTAGGCGTGCTCGAAGTAGGTCTCGTTCATCGGTCCCGGCGTCAGCAGGCAGGTTCGTGCGTCATCCTGCTTGTTCAGCGCGAACAATTCGGCCTGGAACGCCTGGAAAAAAGGCGCGACGCGTTCAACGCGGGCCGTGCGGTAGATTTCCGGAATCGCGCGCGACAGCGCGAGACGGTTTTCGATGGCGTAACCGGCGCCCGACGGCGCTTGCGTCCGATCGTTGAGCACCCACCAGCGGCCATCGGCGCCGCGGCCGACGTCCACGGCATAGAATCGCAAATGCGCCCCGCCGGGCGGTTCGATTCCGACCAGCGGACGCAAGAATTCCGGATTGCCGGCAATCAGCGCCGCCGGCAACCGGCCTTCGGCGGTCAGCGTTGCCGGACCATAGGCGTCCACCAGCACGGCTTCGAGCAATTGCGCGCGCTGTATCAGGCCCGCCCGCAGCTCGGTCCATTCGGTCGGCTCGATAATGAGCGGGATGTGGCTGAGCGGCCATGGCCGTTCGATACCGGCAGGGTCTTCGTAAACCCGATAAAATACGCCGGAGTCACGCAAATACCTGTCGGCGGCGGCGAAGCGGCGATTGATCTCGTCACCGCCGAGGGCTGCAAGCATCGACAGGAACGGCTGCCAGTGCGGGCGCACACGGCCGTCGTTATCCATCATCTCGTCGAACACACCGGGCAGCACCCGGTAGCCTGAAACAAACTGCTCCAGGCCGGCGTTCGGTTGTTTGGCGAAGCCGCCGAGTTGAGTCGACATAGCGATATTAATACGGCCGGCGGAGGTCCAGCGTAAGCGGATATTCCAGCGAGCGTTCGGGAGGCGATACGTCGATTAGCCCGCCAGTATAGCCGATATCTTCAAAGCGGGCGCGCCGGCGCGCTTCCGCTTCGTAGGAATTGACCGGAAACGTCTCGTAATTGCGCCCGCCGGGATGCGCAACATGGTAGACACAGCCGCCCAGCGAGCGGCGATTCCAGGTATCGACGATATCGAAAGTCAGAGGGGTGTGGGGCCCGATGGTCGGCTGCAACGACCCCGGCAAATCCCAGGCCTTGAAACGAATACCGGCGACGAATTCTCCAGATCGCCCAGTGGAAGTCAGCGGCAGTTGCCGGCCATTACAGGTCACGACGTGCCTGTCTTGGTTCAGGCTATCGATCTTGACCTGAAGCCGCTCGACCGAGGAATCGACAAAGCGCACGGTGTTGCCCTGTACCGATTCCTCGCCGAGCACGTACCACGGCTCGATCGCCTGACGCAGTTCAAGACCCACGCCGCCATGGCGCACCGAACCGCAGAGCGGGAAACGGAATTGCCGCTGCGCCTCGAACCACGCCGGATCGAAGGCGTAACCCGCACCTTTGAGATCATCCAGAACTTCGAGGAAATCTTGCCAGACAAAATGTTCGAGCATGAAGCGGTCATGTAGTGCAGTACCCCAACGCACCGGCCTGCCTTCGAGCGGAGTGCGCCAGAACCAGGCAATGAGCGCGCGAATCAGAAGCTGCTGTGCAAGACTCATCCGCGCATCGGGTGGCATTTCGAACGAGCGGAATTCGACCAGACCCAGACGCCCAGTTGGGCCATCCGGCGAATACAGTTTGTCGATGCAGATTTCGGTGCGATGAGTGTTGCCGGTGACATCGACCAGGATGTTGCGAAACAGCCGGTCGACCAGCCACGGGGGTATCCATTCAGAGCTGCCAGGCTGCGGAACCTTGCTGGCGGCAATTTCGAGCTCGTAAAGCAAATCCTGCCGCGCTTCGTCGATGCGCGGCGCCTGGCTGGTCGGCCCGACAAACAAACCGGAAAACAGATATGAAACCGACGGGCGCCGTAGCGCATAAAGCACGAAGCTCTTGAGCAGATCGGGCCGCCGCAGGAACGGACTATCGGCGGGATTCAAACCGCCGAGCACGACGTGATTGCCGCCGCCGGTGCCGGTGTGACGGCCGTCGAGCATAAATTTATCGGTGCCGAGCCGAGACTGATGCGCGTCCTCGTAACAGCCCTTGGTGATCGTGACTGCTTCCCGCCACGACGTCGCCGGCTGGATGTTGACTTCGATGACGCCGGGATCTGGCGTCACTTTCAACACATTCAGCCGCGAATCCGGCGGCGGCGGATAGCCTTCGACATGAACCGGCAGATCAAGGTCTGCCGCGGTAGTCTCGATCGTTGCCAGGAGATCGAGATAATCGCCCAGCGTTTCGGTCGGCGGCATGAATACACACAGGTGTCCGTCTCGCATTTCGACTGACAGCGCGGTGCGCACTGCAAGGCTGTCGCCATTGGCGGCGCGGTCCAGCACGAGCGTTTCAGGGGCGAGTGGCGGGGCGGCTTCTTCTCCGGCAGCCGTTCCCGCGCGACGGCCAGCCGCACCTCGCGCCCTCAGCGGGTGGGTCGAGCGCGGATCGGACAACGGAAGGCGCTCGGCAAACGGATCAGCCGCCAGGAAAAACGGATAATCGACGGTCCCGAGATGTGGCAGCGATTGCAGCGGCAAGCGGTAACCGAGCGCGGAGTCACCGGGAAGCAGAAAGATCTTCTCGCGCCGGGTTCGCCAGATTTCACTAAGCCATCCAGGTTTCGCCTGCGCCGTCCAGCGTTGCAACGGCAGCACGAAGCCGACCGGCTCGCCGGCATGCTTGTCAAACAGCTTGAGGATGCGGGCACGCTCGACCGGATCGTCGATCTTCGGATCAGTCGGATCGATATTCTCAGGAATAGAGCCTTGCTTGAGCAACCAGTCGGCCGGATCCTCGTAGGCGGGCTGAACGTAATCCGATGGGAGACCCAGCCGGGTAGCAATGCCCTCGGCGAAATGCCGCGCTTCGGCGGCTGATGGCTTTTGCGGCGACGCCTCGTGCGCAATCAGCCGCTCGTCGCGCCAGACCGGCACGCCGTCGCGGCGCCAGTAAAGTGCGAAGGCCCAGCGCGGGATCGGCTCGCCCGGATACCACTTGCCCTGGCCGTAATGCAGGAAACCGCCGGGCGCGAACCGATCGCGCAGCCGCCGGATCAATTCGTCGGCGCGCACGCGTTTTATCGGGCCGAGCGCGTCGGTGTTCCATTCGGGTGATTGATAATCGTCGATCGAAACAAAAGTCGGCTCGCCTCCCATCGTCAGCCGCACGTCGCCTGTCGCCAGATCGGCATCGACTTTCTCGCCGAGTGCGTCGAGCGCACTCCAAGCCGCGTCGGAGAATGGCGCCGTGACGCGCGGCTGCTCGGCAATGCGCTTGACGCTCATGTCATAGGAGAACTGCACTTCCGCCGGCTCGACCAGGCCGGTGATCGGCGCCGCGGAGCGATAGTGCGGCGTCGCCGCGAGCGGGATGTGGCCCTCGCCGCACAACAGTCCTGACGTTGCGTCGAGTCCGATCCAGCCGGCGCCCGGCAGATAGACTTCGGTCCAGGCATGCAGATCGGTGAAATCGTGGTCGGCGCCGGCAGCGCCGTCGAGCGGCACGATGTCCGGGCGAAGCTGGATTAGATAACCGGACACGAAACGCGCCGGCATTCCGAGCTGACGCAGGATTTGCACCAGCAACCATGCGGTGTCGCGGCATGAACCGGAACCGGACGCGAGCGTCTCTTCGGGAGCCTGCACACCGGGCTCCATGCGGATCAAATAGCGGATCGTCTGTTGCAGGCGCTGATTGAGCTCGACGAGAAAATCGACGGTGTTGCGCGGCTCGCGCGAAATCGATTGCACGAACTCCTTCAGACGTGGACCGGCCGGCTCGGGTCCGATAAACGCCCAGAGATCTTCCTGCAATTCATCGGCGTATTTGAACGGCCACTTATCGGCATAGGGCTCGATGAAGAAGTCGAACGGATTGATCACCTCCATATCGGCGATCAGGTCGACATCGATGGAAAATTCCGTGGTCTTTTCCGGAAAGACGAAACGCGCCAGCCAATTGCCGTGCGGATCCTGCTGCCAGTTCACGAAATGCTGCGCCGGCGTCACTTTCAGCGAATAACCGAGAATGCGGGTGCGGCAGTGCGGCGCCGGGCGAAGCCGAATAACCTGCGGGCCGAGGCTGATCGGCCGATCATAGGTATATCGGGTAGCGTGATGAAGCCCGACGACAATGGACATGCTGTTACGCGTTACGCCTTTGATCTGCTCAATAAATACGCAATTGCCATGCAAGTTCCGGGCCGCTGATTTGAATTGGCCGGATACATTTTAGCCTACGCGCTCTCCCTGCTCTTTGGCCATGGTCCGCCCGGTGATAGGGTTACCGCAAACACCGCCAACAGCACGGTGACAACGGCAACCGCACAGCCGCGAGGGGAGGATTCCATGAAGGACCTGATCAAGCAGTATCTCGATCAAGGCATGTCGCGCCGGCAGCTGGTTTCCGGATTGAGCGCGCTTGGCATGAGCACCGTCGCCGCGAAAGCGATGGCGCAAAACCTCGCACCGGCCGCCGCCGGACAGACAGCAGCGCCGGTTGCGTCCGCCGCTCCCGCCGCTATCCGCGAAGTCGAGGGCAATGGCGGCCGGCTGTTCGTCGAGCAACTCAAGGCAGCCGGGGTCGAATACATCTTCTTCAATCCGTCAACCGGCGATCATCCGATCTTCGACGCGCTGGTCGACGTGCCCGAGATCAAGCTGATCAAGGGCGTGCAGGAAGGCGCCGTGGTGGCGATGGCCGACGGCTATGCCCGCGCCTCGGGCAAGACCGGCGTGGTCGTCGTCGCCAATATCGGACTGCCCAATGCCATGACGCAGATGGTCAACACCTGGAAGGACCAGATCCCGATGCTGGTCGCGGTGGCTTCCATCGATCAGGACGCGCTGGGCCGCGACCAGTGGCAGGAGACCGACCATCACGAACTGATGACCGAGCCGATCACCAAGTGGTTCTGGCAGGCGCAATCGACCGCCGCGATCGCGGAGACGACACGGCGCGGGTTGAAATTCGCTTCGACGCCGCCATGCGGCCCGGTCTTCCTGTCGCTGCCGACCAACACGCTCGACGGCCAAGGCAAGGCGCAAATCTGGGAGCGCAGCAAATTCGACGTGCCGATGCATATCCGTCCCGACAAGGACGATATCGAGAAGGCGGCGCGCATGCTGATCGAAGCGCAAAATCCGCTGATCAGCATCGGCGACGAAATCACCTGGTGCCGCGGCCAGAAAGAACTGGTCGAGCTGGCCGAATTGCTTGGCGTACCGGTTGCCGGCGAGGCGCAATCGCTCGGCTACTGGTCGAAGCCGTTCCCGACACGGCACCCGCTTTATATCGGCACGGTGCTGCGCACCATGCGCTTCCCGGGCAAGCCCGACGTGTTGCTGAATCTCGGCAACAAATGGGGCGAAATGGCTGCGCCGGGCACCAAGCTGATTTCGATCCGGCTCGATCCATCAAGCCTGGCGCGCCAGGCACCAGTCGACCTCGGCATGGTCGCGGACTTGCGTCTCGCCATCGCCGATCTCAATGACGCGATCCGCAGCCTGGCGACGCCGTCACGGCTCAGCGCCATTGCCGACCAGCGCGCGGCACGGGTGCGCGCCTACTCGGCACAGATGGCCGACGCGCGCCAAGCCATCGCGCGCGGGCTCTCCAACTCGTCGCCGATCAGCATGGAGCGGCTCGGCATGGAACTCGAAGCCAATCTCGACCGCGACACCTGCTACGTCGCCGACGTCAACTCCGGAAAGACCATGGACCCGCTGATGGCGTTCGGCGGCGACGACAAGCAGTATTTCGGCACCGGCCCGAACGTGCTCGGCTGGGGCATGGCGGCGGGCTTTGGCGTCAAGCTGGCGCGGCCCGATGTGCCAGTGGTTTCGGTCGTCGGCGACGGCAGTTTCCTGTTCTCTGGTCCGCAGCCGCTGTGGAGCATGGCGCGCTACAAGGCGCCGGTGACGACGATCGTGCTCAACAATCACAGCTACAACAACGAGCGCAATCGCATCTGGAATTCCGCCGGCCGGCAGTTCGAAGCTGCCCGCGACATGACCTGCTATAACGGCAACCCCGATGTCGATTTCACCAAAGCCGCGAATGCCTTCGGCGTTGAAGGCGAGACGGTGAAAGAACCGGCCAGCCTCAAGGACGCACTCGGCCGCGCCAAGACGGCGTCGGTGGAAGGCCGCCCGTATCTGCTCGACATTCACATCAAGCGCGAAGGCATCGGCGCGATGTCGGAATGGCATCCGGAATTTTCGCTCGCCGACCAGCGCAGCCGGAAGGTGTGATCATGCGGATCGCATTGTCGGGTTTGCTGGCGTTTGCACTGACCGCCGTTGCGTCGCCAGGATTCGCGCAAAACGCCAACCCGCTGCCGCCGGGCGATGGGCGCGAGATCGTCGCGGTGGCATGCTCGCAGTGTCACTACCTCGGGACCATCGCCAAAATCCGCGACGGCGCGCCGGGCTGGCGGATGTACGTCAACAACATGGTGCTGCGCGGTGCGCAGCTGACGCCGGCGGAAATCGATAAAGTCGTCGATTATCTGTCGCTCAATCTCGGTCCCGGCGCCAATCTGCCACCGGCGAAGCCGGTCACGCTACCCGACGGCACCGGCAAGAACCTGGTCGAGACGCGGTGCGCCCTGTGCCACGACCTCGAACGCGTGGCGACCGCAAAGCGGCAGAAAGGCGCGTGGCCGGTCATCGTCAGCAACATGGTCACGTGGGGTGCCACGGCGACGCCTGACGAAGCCAAGACCATGACCGACTATCTGGTGGCGAATTTCGGCTACTAGACTATCTGGCGGTCATTTCCGTCAGCGAGTAAGTTGCCGTTCATGAGTGAGAACCTGACGGCATTCATTCAGCCGGGCCGCGTGCACCGGCAGATTTACACCGATCCGGCCATCTTCGACCTGGAGATGGAACGGATTTTCGGCAGTGCCTGGATCTACATCGGCCATGAAAGCCAGGTGAAAAATCCCGGCGATTATGTCCGCACTTTCATCGGGCGAAAGCCGGTGGTGCTGGTGCGCGACGCCGACGGCGAAATTCGTGTCATCCATAACCAATGTGCGCATCGCGGTTCACTGGTCGTCGCCAACGACAAGGGCAACGCCGACGAATTCATGTGCTGCTATCACGGCTGGACTTATCATCTCGACGGCCGCCTGAAGGCCGTTCCGCTGCAACACGGCTATCCAAAGGACTTCGATCCGAACAATCCAAACACCGCGATGGTCCAGGTGCCGCGGGTCAAGAGCTACCGCGGCTTTGTGTTCGCCAGTGAAGCAAAAGACGGACCGGACCTCGAAGACTTCCTCGGCTACATGACGACGTCACTCGACGACATGATCGATCGTGCGCCCGACGGCGAGATCGAAGTCGCCGGCGGCGTGTTCAAGCACGGCTATGACGGCAACTGGAAACTCTATCTGGAAAACCTGTGCGACGCCGCGCATCCGTTTTTCGTCCATCGCTCGTCGATCGACGCCGCGCAACAGCAATCCGACGATGTCCACAGCGACGGTTCCGGCGAGATCGCGGTGCGGCAGATGCGGCAGAACGGGGCGCCCTACAGTTTCTGGGAATCGCAGGTCGGCATCTGGACCTATCCGAACGGTCATTCCTACCTTGGCGATTACCATGACAACTCCAAACTCGTCGCCGCGCTGAAGGATCCGGTATTCCGCGACTACATCGCGGCGATGGAACAGAAGAAGGGCAAGGCGGAGACCAGGCGCGTCATGGAAGTGCGGCGCTGGAACAGCAACGTGTTCCCGAGCCTGTCGTTCATGAGTCAGTTTCAGCAATTGCGTGTGGTGCACCCGATCGCGGTGAACCGCACTGTGGTTTACACCTACAACTTCCGGCTCAAAGGCGCGCCGGAGAAGATGTTCCGCAACACGATCAGCTTCGCCAATATCGTCAACGGCACCGGCTCGCTGGTGCTGACCGACGATCTGGAAATCTACACGCGCATCGGCATGGGCCTGTCGAGCCAGGGCGCCGAGTGGATCGAGATCGGACGCGGCCTGCAAAGCGATGTGCCGGACGCCCACGGCAGCCGCCGCGGCGTGAATTCCACCAGCGAAGTCTATATCCGCAACATGCTCGATGCCTGGCTCGGCTACATGACCGGTGGCCACGCCGCGATGCGCGCCGCCTCCTGATGGGACGCAAGCCGAAACGCGCCAGGCGTCCCGCCGCTCCGCGGCGGCAACGTTTGCGCCTGCTGAGATCGGCGGCCGGCCCGGCGGCGCACGCGCTGGACATTCGCCGCTGCGAGCAATTCCTGCTGCATGAAGCGCGGCTGCTCGACGACGGAAAATTCGACGACTGGCTGGCGCTGTTCACGCCCGATGCCTGGTACTGGGTGCCGAGCGAACCCGATCAGGCCGATCCCATCGAGACAGTGTCGCTGATCTACGACGACCGCCGGCTGCTGGAGACGCGGGTACGGCGTCTCGCCAGCCCGCGGATGTATTCCCAGGAGCCGCGCTCGCGCACCAGCCGCATCGTCACCAACATGACCATCGAGGAAGCCGGCAAGGATGCTTGCGCGGTGCGCTCCAAATTCATGATGATCGAATACCGGCGCGAGCAGCAGCGGCTGTTCGGCGGCACCGCCCTGCATCGTCTAGTCCAGGCGAACGGACGCATCATGATTGCATCGAAGCGCGTCGATCTGGTGAATTGCGACGCGCCGCTCGACGGCATCACGATCCCGTTCTGAGCGCGCGCGGCTACATCACGAATTGGTTGGTGAAGAGGTCCTCGACCGGCGACTTCTTCTGGATGATGCCCTTCGCCAGATAGAAGTCCTGTAACTTCGCCATGCGTTCCGGATCGACTGCACCGAGAACCTTCTGCCCCGGATAGATCAGTTTGTCGTAATAGGCGAAAGCTTCCTTGACCTGACCTTCCTTGCCATTCCATTCCGGGACGAATTTCACGAAGTCCACCGCGGCCTGGTCCGGATCGTCCATGATGTCTTTCATGCCGTGCAGCGCCGCTTTCACGAAGGCCCGGATCATGTCCGGCTTGTCCTTGATCATCTGATCGGACGCGGCGATCGCCTGCGCCATGTGCGGAAAAAACTCGTCGGTCGGCAGCACCTTCACGGGCACGCCGGCCGCCTCGACCGGCGGAATCCAGTCCGGCACGCCGGCCATGCCGACCGATTTTCCGGTCGCCACCATCTGCCAGACGCCGACCGGACCGGCCGACTGAATATCGACGTCGTCCTTGCTGAGCCCGACACTCGCCAGCAATCCGAGCAGCGCATAGAACGTTGTATCCTGGTACGACATCACCGTGACCGTTTTGCCTTTGAGGTCCTGCGGCTTCTCGATGCCGGAATCGGCGCGCACCACAAGTTGCATGAAGCCCTTGCCGCCGAACAGCGCGACGATCTTCACCGGGACGCCATTCTGCCGCACGACGATCGGCGCATCGGCGACAATGCCGCCGATCGGCACGTTGCCAGCGCCGACTTCCTTAGCGACATCGACGCCGCCGCGGCCGACCGCAAAGCTCACGTCAAATCCGGCTTGCGTGAAATAACCCTTGCCCTGCGCCAGCCGGATCGGCCCGAACGCCGGCAGGATCGGCGGCGCCGGAAACAGATAAGTGATCTTCTCGTCGGCGCGCGCCGGCGCGGAAAGAATGCCGAGACCCAGCGCGGCGCCGGGAACGGCTTGCAGCAAGCGCCGCCTGGTCAATCCATCTGCACGATCGAACATTTTTCAGCTCCTCAATCTGCCCTATCGGCGAACCCGGCATTTGCCCCTATAGTTCACATCAATGGGCGGCACGCAATCGGCCCAATTCAGCTTATTTGTTGGTCGATCCTGTCTATGTCCGATCTCGTCCGTCTTGAATTCCGCAATGTCACGATGCGCTTTAAGGAAAGCGGCAGCCGTGGCGTGCTCACAGCGGTGCAGAACGTCAATCTGCGGGTGCGCGACGGCGAAGTGGTGTCCCTGATCGGGCCGAGCGGCTGCGGCAAAAGCACGCTGCTCAATATCGGATCGGGTCTGGTGGCGCCGAGCGAGGGCGAAGCCTTCGTCGACGGCGAGCGCGTCAAAGGGCCGAATGCGCACGTCGCCTTCATGCTGCAAAAGGATTTGCTGCTGCCCTGGCGCACCATCGCCGAAAACGTGACGTTTGGTGTTGAAATCCAGGGCATCCCGCAACCGGAGTGCAAGCGGCGCGCGCAGGCGCTGCTGGAGAGCTTCAGTCTGGCGGAATTCTCCAGCCACTATCCGCATCAGCTCTCCGGCGGCATGCGGCAGCGGGTGGCGCTGGCCCGGACGCTTGCTGTCGATCCGCACGTGCTGCTGCTCGATGAGCCGTTCTCGGCGGTCGACGCGCAAACCCGCATGGTCCTGCAACGCGACCTCGCGCAAACGTTGAAAAAAGCCGGCAAGACTGCGCTGCTGATCACCCACGATCTTTCCGAAGCCGTAACACTGTCGGACCGCGTCCTGGTGATGAGCCGCCGCCCCGGGACGATCATCGAGGAAATCACCATCGACATGCCGCAGCGCGACAACCCGATCGCGCGCCGGCACGATCCGAAGGTCAACGACTACGTAGCGCGGCTGATGGATCAGCTCGGCATCGGCAGCGATGGTCTCGAACCCGCCAAAGGTGCGGCATGACCGGCGAGCCGCTGTCGTCGGTGCGCAACGGCACCGCGGCCAGCATCGCGCTGCTGATCGTGTTCCTCGCCGCATGGCAGTGGGGACCGGGCCTGCTCGGCATCCCGACTTTCATCGTGCCACCGCTGTCGATGGTGGCGAACGAATTCGTCCACGCCTTTAAATTCGATCATTTGCTGTTTCATACCGGGGTCACCGTTGGCGAAGTGCTGGCCGGCTTCGTCATCGGCAGCCTGCTTGGCGCCTTCATCGGCTACGCGCTCGGCATGTCGCCGACGGCGGAACTCGTGCTGTCGCCTTACATCCTCGCGCTGCAAATCGCGCCGAAGGTCGCTTTCGCGCCGTTGTTCATCTTGTGGATGGGCTTCACCGTCTACCCCAAAATCCTGGTGGCGATCCTGATCGTGTTCTTCCCGGTCATGGTCAATGTGCTGACCGCGGTGCGCACCGTCGATCCCGACCTCGTCAACCTCGCCCGCGCCTTCAAGGCATCGCGCGCGCAGATTTTCTGGAAGATCGAATTTCCCACCTCGATGCCGCCGATGTTCGCCGGCCTTCGCATCGGCGCGACGCTCGCGGTGGTCGGCGTCGTCGTCGGCGAACTGGTCGGCGGCAATGTCGGTCTCGGCTATCTGCTGACGCTCGGCGAAGGCCAGGCCGATACGCCGATGGTATTCGTCTCCATCGTGATGCTGACCGTCGTCGGCGGCATTGCCTATCTCGGCGTCATTTTGATCGAGCGGCGCGTGCTGCATTATCTGCCGGCACGAAGCGTCGGCGGAAATCTTTAGGCTCTTAAAGTGTTGCGGCAGGTGTGCAGCCGCTGCGACACCGCCACACGTGGTCTGCCATGCAAAAAGATGAGTATTCAACGGTAACGCAGGCGATCAGGACCGGCGAGAACCGCTGCAACAAACGATCAAAATCTTAAGGGAGATGAAAATGGCAGAGTACAAGTACGAATGCGTCAAGGTCCGCGTGCAAGACGGCATCGGTTGGGCTTTCCTGAACCGCCCCGAAAAACGCAACGCGATGTCGCCGCAACTGCATTTCGATATGGATGACGCGTTGGCAAAACTTGAAGTCGACGAAAATGTCAAAGTCGTCGTGGTGAGCGGCGAAGGCGGCAATTTCAGCGCCGGACAGGACCTGAAGCAATTCTTCCGCGCGCTGGAGAAAAACCCCGGCGGTCGCAAGAAGGCGGCCGAGGCTGCCAATCGCTGGCGTTGGGAACGCCTCTATACTTATGACAAGCCGACCATCGCCATGGTTCACGGCTACTGTGTCGGGGGCGCCTTCATGCAGCTGCTCGGCTGCGACTTCGCCATCGCCGCAGAGAACGCGACATTCTCGCTGTCCGAGGTGAATTGGGGAATCCTGCCAGGCGCACTGGTGTCGAAGGTGGTGGCTGACATGGTGCTGCCGCGCCACGCGCTCTACTACGCCTGTCTCGGCGAACCGTTTGACGGCAAAGAAGCGGTGCGCATCGGCATGGTCAATTCCGCGGTGCCGTTGGAAAAACTCGAAGCCGCGGTGACTGATCTGGCAGAACGGCTGATGAAAAAAAGCCCCGCGGTGCTGCGCGCCACCAAGCACGCCATCCGCCAGGTGCGCACCATGGACGTGCCGCAGGCTTACGACTATCTCGCCGCGAAGGGGCAGGCCATCAAGACCGCCGACAAGGAAGACTCCTATAATACCGGGCTGCGGCAGTTCCTCGACGAGAAGTCGTACAAGCCGACCTTTGAGCCGTTCAAGCTCGGCACGCTGCTGACCGATCAGCGGCAGGGCAAGAACTGACGCATCGCCGGCGACGACGTCAAAAAAGACGCGTCCTGGAAAGTAAACGTCTTGGGAGGAGACCGCTCATGAATCCGGTAATGGGCTTACGCAAGGTGCTGACGGCGGGTGCGCTTGGCGCGCTCGCCGCATTGTCTCTCGTCATCCTGTCGCCTGTCACCGCGCAGGCGCAATTCTACAAGGGCAAGACCATCACCGAGATCGTCAATTACCCGGCGGGCGGCCCGACGGATCTCGAGGGCCGCATCGTCGCGCAGTACCTGCCGGCGCACATTCCCGGCCATCCAACGGTGATCGTGAAAGACGTCGGCGGCGCCGGCGGCATCGTCGGCAGCAACGAACTGAGCGTGGCGACCCCGAACGGCGAAACCATCGGCTTCTTCACGCTCGACGTGGTCAGCCAGATCCTCGGCAATTCGGCGCTCAAAATGCCCTATTCCGACTTTGTCTTCATCGCCGGCGTCGAAAGTCCGCTGGTCGTCTACATCCGCAAGGACACGCCGCCCGGCATCCAGAACTCCGGCGGATCTGATGAAGGCAGGCGGCTTCAAGGCGCTGTCGCTCAACGCCGAGAACAGCAACACGCTCAACATCGACCTGGCGCTCGATCTGCTCGGGGTCAAATACGAGCCGATACCGGCGTATCGCGGCTTGAAGGAAGTCGAGACCGCGATCCTGCAGAATATCGGACAGGCCGCGAACACATCGCTCTCCGGCTGGGCCGGTTCGGTCGAGCCGACCATGGGCAAGGAAGGCATCATCCTGCCGCTCTATCAGTTGTCGCCGCGCAAGGGCGATGCCTATCCGCGCACCAAGGCGCTGCCGAACATGCAAACGTTCGAGGAATTTTACGCCTCGGTGCATCCTGACAAGCCGCTGGCGGGACAATTGAAGTACCGCGCCTTGCGGGCCATCGAAGACCCGCAGCTTGCGATGTTCCGTACCGCCCTGGTGCCGCCGAAGACTCCGGATGAAATCGTATCGGTGCTGCAAGCGGCCTTCGTTGAAATGTGGAAAGACCCGCAGTTCCTCGCGGCTTATTCCAACGTGATCAAGACCGATCCGATCATGGTCACGGCGCAGGAAGGCCAGAAAGTTCTTGCCGGACTCGCCACCGTGCCTGACGACATCAAGAGCTTCGTGGTGAAGTACATCGCCGACATGACGGCGAAGTGAGCGCTGCGACCTCGCAGCCGGGTTGCCGCGACGCTTAGTGGCTGTCCTTCGGGAAATGCTCGGCGTGCCAGTCCGCTTCGAGATTAGGATTGATCTTGCCGTCGATCACGAACACGCCCGGTGAACCTTCCGCCACCCAGGCCTTGAGCGGTTCGAGATCGGCGAGCGTGCGGACGGTAGCGCCGCGCGCGCCAAAGCCGCGCGCAACGGCAACGAAGTCGGTGTCGGGAAATTTCACGATGTCGGTCGAAAATCCCTGGCGACCGAAATAATGCACCTCAGCGGCGTAGGACGCGTCGTTATAGACTAGGATGCACAGCCGCAGCTTAAGCCGCACCGCGGTTTCCATATCCGCCATCGACATCAGAAAGCCGCCGTCGCCGGCGCCGAGCACTGCGAGCTTTCCCGGATTGGCCGTCGCCAGTCCAATGGCGCACGGCAGGCCCAGGCCCACTGACTGGAACGAGTGGCTCAAACACGACGCCCTCGCATTCGGCACGCGCAGATAACGCGGCACCCAGCCGCAGAAATGGCCGGAGTCGGACGCCACCACGCGATCGTCCGGCAGGATGGCGTCGACGGCCTTGCTCAATTCGCGCGGGTCGATGAATTGCGCCGTCAATTCATCGCCGTGCGGATAGTGATGATTGTCGCCGGCGGGAATGCGCTCCTTCATCGCGTCGCTGCGGCGGCCGGCTTTGGTTTTCACGCCACGCCGGTCGAGTTCTTCCAGCAAAGCTTCGGCGGCGACTTTGGCATCGGCCTGCACCGCGATCTGCACCGGCGTCTGGTAGCCGAGCTTGGCGCCTTCGACATCGACCTGCACCAGCGTCGCGTCCGGCGCGATCAGCTTGCCACGCTTGGTGGTCCATTGCGTCAGGCTTGCGCCGAACGCAACGATGCAATCGCTTTCAACGATCAGTTCATCGGCAATAGGCGACGAGAAGCCGCCGCTGATGCCGACCGACCACGGATTGCCGGAAAACAAGCCATGCCCGCACACCGAGGTCGCCAGCAGCGCGCCGACGCGATCGGCCAACGCAACAAGATCGTCTTCCGCGCCGGAAATCACCGCACCGCGGCCGCCGAGGATCAGCGGCCGTTGCGCCCGCAGCAACGCGTCGGCGACACGCGCGACGGCATGGGGATCGGGGTACAGCCGCCCCGGTGCCTCCGGCAATTCGAGCGGCGGCAGATTCGAAGCGAGCGTGGCGTGCTGGATGTCGAGCGGCAGACTCAAGACCACGGTCTGCCGGTCACGCATGGCGCGCGTCACCGCGCGCAGCGCATCCTCGCGCGCCGAGTCAACGGTGTGCAGCCGCTCCGACACCGCGCCGACCGCGCGCACCATCTCGGCCTGCTCGATGTAGAAATTGTTCCTCACCTGGCCGTTTGGCACGTCACCGGCGAGCACGACCAGCGGCGTCCGGCTTTTCGCCGCTTCGCCGATGCCGGTGAGCGCGTTGGTGAGCCCCGGCCCGGAATGCACGCTGACCAATGTCAGTTCGCCGGTCGCTTTGGCGTAGGCATCCGCCATGGCGGCGGCGTTACCTTCATGACGCGCCGTTATCAGTTCGACCCCGGCTTCAACCAGACCATGTGAAATCTTGAAATTTGCGGTGCCGAGAAGGCCGAAACATCGCTTGGCGCCGTAACCGGCGAGATCTTTCGCGATAACTGCCGCAACAGTTGGATTTCCAGTCATGCACACTCCCTTTCAGTTAGGATTGTAGGGAGGCAAGGCACGGAAGGGCATTGATGCTTTTGCGCGAGCAAATTTTTATAACTACTTAAGCGTGTATTCTGATCGACGGAGCGCGTGACCATGCTGAAGACAGGCGACCAGCACCTCGAATCCCTGCGCGACGGCCGGACCGTCTACATCGGCAAGGAGAAGGTAACCGATGTCACCGCCCACCCGGCATTCCGCAACGCAGCGCGCTCGATGGCGGCGATCTACGACATGAAGGCGGCGTCGGAGAATCGCGATGCGATGTCATTCGAGGAAAACGGCAAGCGCTTCAGCACATATTTCCTGAAACCGAAGTCGCGGCAGGACCTCGAGGCGCGCTCGCTGGCGCACCGCCGGATTGCCGAGATGAGCTACGGCATGCTCGGTCGGTCGCCGGATCACGTCTCGAGCTTCGTCACCGGCATGGCCACCAAACCGGAAGAGTTCGGCCGCTTCGCCGGCAATCTCACCGCCTATTACCAGCACATGCGCGACAACGACGTCTATGCGGCCTACGCGGTGCTGCCGCCGCAAGCCGCGCGCAATCCCGATTTCTATCACAAGCAGAATTTGCCGGTGCCAACGTTGCGCGTGGTGAAGGAGACTGAAGACGGCGTGGTGATCTCAGGCATGAAGATGCTGGCAACCGGCGCGATCTTCGCCAATGAAATCTGGATCGGCAACCTGATCCCGCTGGCGGCCGATCAACTGGCGGAATCGATCACCTGCGCCGTGCCATGCAATGCGCCCGGTTTGTCGCTCTGGTCCCGCAAGCCACTGGAGCGCGACTGCACAAACGAATTCGAAAATCCGCTGGCCTGGCGATTCGACGAAACCGACAGCATGCTGATCTGCGAGAACGTCAAGGTGCCGTGGCAGCGCGTGTTCGTTTACAACGACGCGGTGCTGTCGCGCGCGATCTATACCAACACGCCCGGCCATTGCTTCGGCAACCATCAGTCCAATGTCCGCTACTGGACCAAAATGCAGCTCATCGTCGGGCTGGCAAGCCGGATCGCGCAATCGTCGGGTGCCGATCAGGTGCCGGCGGTGCGCGAGACGCTGGGCCGCCTCGCCGCGCTCGAAGCTACGCTGGGCGGCATGATCATGGGACAGATCCAGGGCGCCGAGTCATGGCCCGCCGGCTACATGACATTCAATCGGCGTTTCATGTACGCGGCGCTGAACTGGTGCACCGAAAGCTATTCGTCGATCATCGATACCTTGCGCGAACTGTGCGGCGGCGGCGTGTTCCAGATGCCAGCCGACATTTCGGTGATGGGCGACGCCGGGCTGCGCAACACATTCGAGACATTCTGGAACACGCCGCAAATGCGCGCCGTGGACCGGATGAAACTGTTCAAGCTCGCCTGGGATCTGGTCGGCTCCGAATTCGCCGGCCGCCACCTGCAGTACGAGAAGTTCTACGCCGGCGCGTCGTTCATCGTCCGCGGCCACAACTATGCGCACGCGCCGTGGGACCATTTCCACAGCGTGGTCGATGGGTTGCTAAATAGCTACGGCGTCCCGGCCGAATACGGCGCGGCTGCCAAGCCCTAACCCACACCATTTGTTGGACAAATCCGCCTTGCGGACAGCTTGGCAAATGGGCTCGCTCCGATTTTGGGATAAAGCTTCAAACTTGAAGTTTTAAGCTTGAAATATACCATTTGCGGAGTCATCATTGCAAAGCTCCAGGAAGGACGGCGGCATCGATGAAGATCGCTTGCCTCGGCGGCGGCCCGGCGGGCCTCTACTTTGCGATCAGCATGAAGCTGCGCGATGCCGCGCACGACGTGACCGTATTCGAGCGCAACAAGCCGGATGACACATTCGGCTGGGGCGTGGTGCTGTCCGACGAGACCCTGCAAAACCTCGCGGCCAACGACCCCGTCAGCGCCAACGAAATCCGCAGCAACTTCGCTTATTGGGACGACATCGCCGTCCACTATCGCGGCCAGAAGATCGTCTCGACCGGCCACGGCTTTTCCGGCATTGCCCGCAAAACGCTGTTGCTGCTGCTGCAACAGCGCGCCCGCGCGCTCGGCGTCGATCTGCGCTTTCAGACCGAGATTGCCAGCGCGCAAGAACTGGCGAAATCCTATGATCTCGTCATCGCCGCGGATGGCTTGAACTCAAGAGCCCGCAACGAACTGGCCGCGCACTTCAAACCCGCCGTCGAGCAACGCAAGAACAAATTCGTCTGGCTCGGCACCCACCAGAAATTCGACGACGCATTCACGTTTATCTTCGAGGAAACCGAGCACGGCTGGATCTGGGCGCACGCCTATCAATTCGATGCCGACACCGCGACCTTCATCGTCGAGTGCTCCGACGAGACCTGGCAGAAATTCGGCTTCGGCGAAATGAGCCAGGAGGACAACTGCCGCGCCTGCGAGCGGATTTTCGCCAAATACCTCGGCGGCCACAAACTGATGTCGAACGCGGCGCATCTGCGCGGCTCGGCGTGGCTGAGTTTCCCGCGCGTGCTCTGCGAAAAATGGTCGTATGGCAATATCGTGCTGATGGGCGATGCCGCCGCCACCGCGCATTTCTCGGTCGGCTCCGGCACCAAGCTCGCCATGGAAAGCGCAATCGCCATGGCGAATTACCTGCATTCCGAGCCGGACATGCCGTCGGCGTTCGCCAAATACGAGGACGCCCGGCGCACCGAAGTGCTGAAGTTGCAATCCGCCGCGCGCAATTCGCTGGAATGGTTCGAGGACGTCGAGCGTTACCTGCATCTCGATCCGGTGCAGTTCAATTATTCGCTGCTGACGCGCTCGCAGCGCATCAGTCACGAAAACCTGCGACTGCGCGACAAGACGTGGCTCGAAGGCGCCGAGGCATGGTTCCAGCGGCTCGCTGGCGCCGGCGATAATCTGGTGCGCCGGCCGATGTTCGCGCCGTTCAAGCTTCGCGACATGCGGCTGAAAAACCGCGTCGTGGTGTCGCCGATGGCGCAATATAAGGCCGTCGACGGCTGCCCGACCGACTGGCACCTCGTGCATTATGCCGAGCGCGCCAAAGGCGGCGCCGGCCTGGTCTGCATCGAGATGACCTGTGTCAGCCCGGAAGGCCGCATCACCCCCGGCTGCACCGGCCTCTATGCGCCGGCACACGAAGCGGAGTGGACGCGCATCGTCGATTTCGTGCATCGCGAGACCGATGCGAAGATCTGCTGCCAACTCGGCCATTCCGGCGCCAAAGGCTCGACCCAACTCGGCTGGCAGGACATGGACGCGCCGCTCAAAAGCGGCAACTGGCCGGTGATCGCGCCGTCCGAGGTCGCGTGGTCACCGGACAACCAGCGCCCTCACGCCATGACGTGCGACGACATGGCCAAGGTGCGCGATCAATTCGTGGCGTCGGCGGCAATGGCGGCGCGCGCCGGTTTCGACATGCTCGAAATCCATTGCGCGCACGGCTATCTGCTGTCGTCTTTCATCACGCCGCTGACCAACCACCGCACCGACGCATACGGCGGTTCGCTGGACAATCGCATGCGTTTTCCGCTGGAGGTGTTTCGCGCGGTGCGCTCAGTGTGGCCCGCTGAAAAGCCGATTTCAGTGCGCATTTCCGCTAACGACTGGGTCGGCGCCGAAGGCATCGAGCCGCCGGAAGCGGTCGAGATCAGCCGCCTGTTGCAAGAGGCTGGCGTCGATATCTGCGACGTGTCCGCGGGACAGACCTCGATCGACGCCAAGCCGGTTTATGGCCGCATGTTCCAGACGCCGTTCTCGGATCGCATCCGCAATGAAACCGGCATGGCGACCATGGCGGTTGGCAATATCTTCGAGCCGGACCACGTCAATTCGATCCTGATGGCGGGCCGCGCCGATCTGGTTTGCCTGGCGCGGCCGCATCTCGCCGATCCATACTGGACGCTGCATGCCGCCGCCAAACTCGGCGATCACGGCGAGACCTGGCCGCAGCCGTATTATGCCGGCCGCGATCAACTCTACCGGCTCGCCAATGCCGCGGCCGAACCGGCGACGGGGCGGGTGTAGCCATGGTCAGCGCGCCGCTTCCGGCTCCGCATCTTGAAAGCGACAGCAAGGCGCGCCTGCGCCTCTGGATCCGGCTGCTGCGCGCCAGCCGGCTGATCGAAAGCGTGGCCCGCGAACGGCTGAAATCGCAATTCAACGCCACGCTGCCGCGTTTCGACGTGATGGCGGCGCTCTATCGCAAACCTGACGGCATGCTGATGAGCGAAATCTCGCGCTTCCTCATGGTGTCGAACGGCAACGTCACCGGTATCGTCGACCGGCTGGTATCCGACGGCTATGTCGCGCGCGCGCAACGTAACGGCGACCGGCGCACTTCTTTCATCACGCTGACCCGCAAAGGCCGTGCTGCGTTTGCTGAAATGGCAGCCGCACACGAAAGCTGGGTCGACGAACTGCTTGGTGGCCTTTCGGCACGCGATGCCGAGCAGATGTCGGCGAAACTGAAATCATTCCGCAGCGACTGGGAGGGCGAAGCATGACCAGGATGGCAGGGCTGAGACCCTCTCACTTCCTCTGGCGGATGGACGGCAGCGTCGCGGTGATTCAGCTCAGCCGGCCGGAGCGCAAGAATCCTCTCACGTTCGACTCCTATGCCGAGTTGCGCGACACGTTCCGCGCGCTGGTTCACGCCGACGATGTGCACGCGGTGGTGTTCCTGCCGAACGGCGGCAATTTCTGCTCCGGCGGCGACGTGCACGAGATTATCGGTCCGCTGGTGGCGATGGATGCGCCGCAATTGCTGTCATTCACCCGAATGACCGGTGACCTGGTGAAAGCCATGCTCCACTGCGGCAAGCCCATTATCACCGCGGTCGATGGCGTTGCCGCCGGCGCCGGCGCGATCATCGCCATGGCCTCAGACATCCGCCTTGCAACACCCGCGGCGCAGACCGCGTTTCTGTTCAATCGCGTCGGGCTGGCCGGCTGCGACATGGGCGCCTGTGCGATCCTGCCGCGCATCATCGGCCAGGGCCGCGCCGCGGAATTGTTGTTCACCGGCCGCACCATGACGGCGCAGGAAGGCGAAGCCTGGGGCTTCTACAACAGGCTGGTCGCCGCCGATGCGCTGGAGCAAGAGGCGACGACGCTGGCGCGCCGCATCGCCTCCGGGCCGACTTTCGCCAACGGCATCACCAAGACGCAGCTTGTCGCCGAATGGTCGATGGCTTTGGACGACGCCATCGAAGCCGAGGCGCAAGCGCAGGCGATCTGCATGCAGACCAAGGATTTCGAGCGGGCCTATCGCGCCTTTGTCGCGAAGCAGAAACCGGTGTTCGAGGGCAACTGATGATTGAGCTCCTACACGCTCGTCCCCGCAAAAGCGGGGACCCAGCGCAAAATCCGAGCGAGCGGCTTCTGGATTCCCGCTTGCGCGGGGGAGCTAAATCGTGACCGACACATCCTTCCTCAACTGGCCGTTCTTCGAAGATCGCCACCGTGCGATCGCGAAAGCCATTGAGGACTGGGCGGCGGCCAATCTGCCGGCGGGTCACGGCGACGCCGACGCCGCCTGCCGCGATCTGGTGAAAAAGCTCGGCCGTGACGGCTGGCTCAAGCACAGCGCGCCGGATCCTGATGCGCCCGCGCCGCTCGATGTCCGCACACTCTGCCTGATCCGCGAAACGCTGGCGCGGCACGACGCGCTCGGCGACTTCGCATTCGCCATGCAGGGGCTCGGCGCCGGGCCGATCAGCCTGTTCGGCAATGCGCAGCAGCGCGATTGGCTCAAGCGAACGCGGTCCGGCAACGCCATCGCCGCCTTCGCGCTGACCGAGCCGAAATCCGGCTCCGACGTCGCCAATATCGCGCTTGCCGCGCAGCATTACGGCACCGGCTATGTGCTCGATGGCGAGAAGACCTGGATTTCCAACGGCGGCATTGCCGATCTCTACGTGGTGTTCGCGCGCACCGGCGAAGCGCCCGGCGCCAAAGGCCTTTCGGCGTTCATCGTGCCGAACAAGATCCCGGGCTTCTCGATCGCGGAGCGGCTCGACACTATCTCTCCACATCCGCTGGCGCGGCTGAAATTCGAGCGCGCCTGCGTGCCGGCGACGGCGATGATCGGTGCGCCCGGCGATGGCTTCAAGATCGCGATGGCGACGCTGGACATTTTCCGCTCGACCGTCGCCGCGGCTGCGCTCGGCTTCGCGCGGCGCGCCCTCGACGAGACCATCAAGCGCGTGCAGACGCGCGAGCTGTTCGGCGGCCCGCTGGCCGACTTGCAGATGGTGCAGGCGTCGATTGCCGAGATGGCGGTCGATGTCGATGCGGCGGCGCTGCTGGTCTATCGCGCCGCATGGACCAAGGATAACGGCGCGCCGCGCGTCACCCGCGAGGCGGCAATGGCAAAACTGTTCGCCACCGAGCGCGCGCAAAAGGTGATCGACAAGGCCGTGCAGTTGCACGGCGGCGACGGTGTCCGCCGCGGCCACATCGTCGAGCGGCTTTATCGCGATATCCGGGCGCTCCGTATCTACGAGGGCGCCTCCGAAGTGCAGAAAATCGTCATCGCCCGTCAAACGCTGGGACCATAGTTTTTCAGGATTCCTGACATGGCAACGCATCAGCTTGGCCGCTCGGCCCACACCGACACCTTCACCCGCGACAACCTTCCGCTGCCGCAGCAATGGCCGGACATTCCGCTCAAGGGTTTCGACTATCCCGAGACGCTCAATGCCGGCGTCGAGCTGACCGACCGCATGGTGGCGCAAGGCTTCGGCGACCACGTCGCGCTGATCGGCAACGGCCGCCGCCGCACTTATAAGGAGCTGTCGGACTGGACCAACCGCATCGCCCACGCGCTGATCGAGGACTTCGGCGTCAAACCCGGCAACCGCATCCTGATCCGCGCCGCCAACAATCCGGCGCTGGTGGCGTGCTGGCTGGCGGCGACCAAGGCCGGCGCGGTCGTGGTCAACACCATGCCGCTGCTGCGCGCCGGCGAACTCGGCAAGATCGTCGATAAGGCGGAGATTTCGCTGGCGCTGTGCGACACCCGGCTGATGGACGAACTGGCCACCTGCGCCAAGACCTCGAAATTCCTCAAGCAGGTGATCGGCTTTGACGGCACCGCCAATCATGACGCCGAGCTCGATCGTATCGCGCTGAGCAAAGCGGTGACTTTCAACGCGGTGCCGACCGGCCGCGACGACGTAGCGCTGCTTGGCTTCACATCAGGGACGACGGGCGAGCCGAAAGCGACGATGCACTTCCATCGCGACCTGCTGATCATCGCCGACGGCTATGCCAAGGAAATCCTCGGCGTGACGCCGGAGGATGTGTTCGTCGGTTCGCCGCCGCTCGCCTTCACCTTCGGGCTCGGCGGGCTGGCGATCTTCCCGCTGCGCTTCGGTGCCACCGCAACGCTGCTGGAAAACGCCTCGCCCGCCAACATGGTCGAGATCATCGAGACCTACAAAGCGACGATCTCGTTCACCGCGCCGACCGCCTATCGCGCCATGCTGGCGGCGATGAACCAGGGTGCCAATCTGTCGTCGCTGCGCGCCGCCGTGTCGGCGGGCGAAACGCTGCCGGCGCCGGTGTTCAATGACTGGGTGGCAAAAACCGGCAAGCCGATCCTCGACGGCATCGGCTCGACCGAGATGCTGCACATCTTCATCTCCAACCGCTTCGCCGATGCCGCGCCGGCGTCGACCGGCAAGCCGGTGACCGGTTATGAAGCGAAAATCGTCGACGACGACATGAAAGAGCGGCCGCGCGGCGAAATCGGCAAGCTCGCGGTGCGCGGTCCGACCGGTTGCCGCTATCTCGCCGACAAGCGGCAAGGCGCCTATGTGCGCGACGGCTGGAACCTGACCGGCGATGCCTTCGTGCAGGACGACAACGGCGCGTTCCACTTCGCCGCCCGCAACGACGACATGATCATCTCCGCCGGCTACAACATTGCCGGGCCGGAAGTGGAAGCGGCGCTGCTGTCGCATCCGGACGTCAAGGAATGCGCGGTGATCGGCGCGCCGGACGAGGGTCGCGGCCAGATCGTCGAGGCCCATATTGTGCTCGCGGAGGGCGTGGTCGCGGGCGTCGATACCGTCAAGCGCTTGCAGGATCACGTCAAGGCGACGATCGCGCCGTTCAAATATCCGCGCTCGGTGAAATTCATCGACGCGTTGCCGAAAACGCAGACCGGAAAGATTCAGCGCTTCCGCCTCAAGCCGGGCGCACAGTGAGGCCGAAAAAATGAGTGAGACCTTTGAATATTTGCATCCGGCCCATTGGAAGAAGCCGAAAGGCTTTGCCAACGGCATCGCCGCCAGCGGCCGCACGGTCTTTTTGGCCGGTCAGGTCGGCTGGAATGCCGAGCAGCATTTCGACAGCACGGATTTTGTGGCGCAGGTGCGCCAGGCGCTGGAGAATATCGTCGCTCTGATCGCGGAAGCCGGCGGCAAGCCGGAGCACATCACCCGGCTCACCTGGTATGTCACCAGCAAACAGGAGTACCTCGCCAGCCTGAGCGATCTCGGCGCCACCTATCGCAGCGTCATGGGCAAGCACTTTCCGACCATGACGCTGGTGCAGGTGGTGGCGCTGGTGGAAGATCAGGCCAAAGTGGAGATCGAAGCGACGGCAGTCGTGCCGGATTGAAATTGCAGCAAGCGCACATTGCGGCTGGGGACCATGGGCGCTAGTTTTCCCGGCGACAAATGCTGAGTTTTTGATGGCTGATCGACGTCGATACGCGCAGGCATTGAGCATGAACAAGGTCGAATGAGCCCGCGCGCCGCCTACGACGACGTTGTCGTCGCTTGCCCGACAACCGTGCCGTATGTGCGCTATTCGATCCGCGGCGCGCACTGGTTTCTGGCCGGTGCTCTTGCCGCGCTTCTGAAGCGCTCCGGCCTCACCAAAGACCGCATCGACGGCTTGACCGTGTCGAGCTTCACGCTGGCGCCGGACAGTGCGGTCGGCCTGACGCAGCATCTCGGCCTCACCTTGCGCTGGCTCGACCACATTCCGATGGGCGGCGCCAGCGGCATCGTGGCGCTGCGCCGCGCCGCCCGCGCGGTGCAATCGGGCGATGCCGATGCCGTCGCCTGCGTCGCCGGCGATACCAACCACACCAACTCGTTCCGCCAGAACCTCGCGACCTTCAGCCAGTTCGCACGCGACGCGGTCTATCCCTACGGCTCGGGCGGCGCCAACGCGAGCTTCGCCTTTCTCACCGCCTATTACATGCGGACTTACGGCGCGAAGCCCGAAGATTTCGGCAAACTTTGTGTCGCGCAACGCGCCAATGCGCTGGCATTCCCGTCCGCAGTGATGAAGAAGCCGCTGACGCTCGATGAATATCTGACTGCGCGCGTGATCGCCGATCCGCTGCGTCTTTATGATTGCGTCATGCCCTGCGCCGGCGCCGACGCCTTTCTGGTGCTGCGCCGGGCCGAAGCCGAAAAGCTCGGCCTGCCCTATGCGCGGATCCTCGCCACCATCGAGCGGCACAACGCCTTCCCCGACGATCCGATTCAGTATCGCGGCGGCTGGGCCCTCGATAAGGACGAAATGTATGCGCAGGCCGCCGTCGGCCCCGACGACATCGACGTCGTCGCCGCCTACGACGACTATCCGGTCATCAACGTCATGCAGATCGAGGATCTCGGCTTCTGCAGCAAGGGCGAGGGCCCGGATTTCGTACGGCGCAACACCTTCAGCGCGGACGGCTCGTTTCCGTTCAATACATCCGGCGGGCAACTCTCCGGCGGCCAGGCCGGCGCAGCCGGCGGCTTCCTCGGTCTTGTCGAGGTCATTCGGCAAGTCACCGGGCAATCGCTCGGCGCCAAAGTGCCCGACGCACGCCTTGGTCTGGCGAGCGGCTTCGGTATGATCAACTACGATCGCGGGCTGTGCAGCGGCGCCGCCATCCTCGCAGCGGGGCAGTAAACAATGACGCGTCCACTGGTGCGGCCGCCGCGCAAAAACCCGATCCTGCGCACGCGCGTGCCGACGCTGCCGCCGGGCAGCCGCAGCCGTGTCTCGCTCGGCCTGACTGCCGCAGCGGCGCGCGGCCAATTCGAACTGCAAGTCTGCCGCGACTGCGGCACGGTGCAATATCCGCCGCGCGAGGCCTGCCGCAAATGCCTGTCGCAACGGCTCGACTGGCGCGCCCAGGACGGCGCCGGCGAATTGGTTTCGGAAACGACACTGCATCACAGCAACGAACTGTTCTACCGCGAGCGCATGCCGTGGCGGCTCGGCGTCATCAAGCTCGACAGCGGACCGGTCGTCGTCGCGCATGTGCATGGCGATTGCCCGGCCGCGCCGTCGCGCGTGCATGTTCGTGCCGGCCTCGACAAAGCCGGACAGGCCGCTTTGATGGCGGTGCCGCAGAAGGACACGCCCAACATGGCCGACGATCGCCAGCTTCGCGAAATGACTTGCGATCCAAAATTCCGCAAGATCCTGATCACCGACGCCAAGACGGCGCTCGGACAGGCGCTGGTCGAAGCCGTCGTCGCCGCCGGCGCCGACCTGGTCTGGGCCGGCTATGCCGAGCCGTGGAAGCAGCCGCCCGGTTTCGAGCGCCTGTCGAAGCTGCCGCAGGTGTCGCTGGTGCCGCTCGATCTGACCGATACGCGCGCCGTCAAAAATCTTGCCGGCGAGATCGGCGGCCGCGTCGATATCCTGATCAACACCGCGGATCATCATCGCACCTACGGCATCGCGGCGCGCGAAGGCGTCGAGGTAGCGCGCGCCGAAATGGACACCAATTATTTCGGCCTGCTGCGGCTGGCCCAGGAATTCGCACCGGCGATGCGGGCGCGCGGCGCCGACGGACAGTCGAGCGCGGTCGCCTGGGTCAACCTGCTGTCGGTCTTCGCGCTGTCGAACTTTCCGCCGCACGGCACCTATTCGGCGTCGAAGGCCGCCGCCTTGTCGCTGGCGCAATGTCTGCGCGCCGAACTGGCGCCTGCCGGCGTGCGCGTCGTCAATATCTTTCCCGGCCCGATCGATGACGAATGGAGCCAGGCGCTGCCGCCGCCGAAGATCGCGCCGGAGCGGCTTGCTGCCGACATCATCGGAGCGCTGCGCAGCGGCGCGGAAGACGTTTTCCCCGGCGATATCGCCCAGGACTGGCTGGCACGCTGGCGCGACAATCCGAAAGCGCTGGAGCGCGAGCTTGCGCTCACGCCGCAATGATGTGACGAGGACGCGCGATGAGTGAGCCTGTACTGCTGCAACTGGTCGCCGATCTCGCCGCCGGACGCATCCGCGTCGTCGACCTCACGCAGACGTTGTCGCCGGAATTTCCGCAGATCGTGCTGCCCCCCGAGATGGGACAGGCGTGGCCGTTCCGCATCGAAGAAGCGTCGCGCTATGACGCGCGCGGTCCAGGCTGGTACTGGAACAATTTTTCCTGCAGCGAACATACCGGTACCCATTTCGACGCGCCGATCCACTGGATTTCCGGCCGGCATCTGCCCGATAACTCGACCGATACGATACCGGCGGCGCGTTTCGTCGCGCCGGCCTGCGTCATCGACTGTTCGCGCGAAGCCGCCGCCGACGCCGACTTCCTGCTCGACGTCGATTTCCTGCGGCAGTGGGAACGCCGTCACGGCCGCATCCCGGCGGGATCGTGGCTGCTGATGCGCACCGACTGGTCGAAACGCACCGACCCCGTCGCCTATCAGAATCTCGACGCGACCGGCCAGCACACGCCGGGTCCCGACACCGACGCCGTGAAATTCCTGGTCGATGAGCGCCAGGTTCTGGGCTTCGGTTCCGAGGCGATCGGCACCGACGCCGGACAGGCTTTTCATCTCAAGCCGCCCTACCCGTGTCATTACTATATGCACGGCTCCGGCCGGTTCGGCCTGCAATGCCTGACCAACCTCGACCTGCTGCCGCCGACCGGCGCGGTGATTTTCGCCGCACCGCTGAAAATCAAGGAAGGCAGCGGCAGCCCGCTGCGCGTGCTGGCGCTGGTGCCATCGACGACAAGCGCGCCACCGCGCGCCGTCAAGAAGGCCACCAAAAAGACTGCCGCGAAGAAAGGCCGCGTCCGGAAGAAGCGCCCAAAGAAGCCGCGATGAGCGCCGACGATATTCTCGTTGCCTTTGCGCCCGGAGAGCGCACGCTGCCGGCCATGCTGCAACGGCAGGCGCGCCGTTACGGCGACCGGACTTTGTTCAAGTGCGGCGGCGCACGCTGGCGCTTTGACGAAGCGCCCGGCATCGCCGCGCGCTTTGCCGGAACGCTGGCCGCCGCGGGAATCGGTCCGGGCGACCGCGTCGCCATCATGTGCTCCAACCGGCCGGAATTTCTCGAAGCCTATCTCGGCTGCGCCTGGCTCGGCGCAATCGCGGTGCCGATCAATTTCGCCGCGCGCGGGCCGCAGCTTCGGCACATCCTCAGCAATTCCGGCGCCCGCTTGCTCGTGATCGAAGCGGAACTGCTGGACGTGTTCAGCCATGTCGACCTGAGCGGCGTGGCATTGGAGCGGATATGGCTGATCGGCGACGGCACGCCGGCGTCATTCGACCGCGTTCCGGCGACCGGCATTCCGCCACGCCACGACGCGCACCCTGCCGCCGCGATTGATCCGGCGCAGACGGTCGCGATCCTCTATACGTCAGGGACCACCGGGCCATCGAAAGGCGTGTGCTGCCCGCATGCGCAATATTTCTGGTGGGGATTTCACGGCGTTCGCAACCTCGGGCTTCGCGAGGGCGACGTGCTGTGCACGACGCTGCCGCTGTTTCATACCAATGCGCTGGGCACGTTCCATCAGGCGTTGCTGACCGGCGCGACGCTGGTGGCCGAGCCGCGCTTTTCCGCGTCGCGGTTCTGGCAGACGCTGATCGAGCAGCGCGCCACCATCACCTACGTCCTCGGCGCCATGGTGCCGATCCTGCTGTCGCGCGCCCCATCGCCCGAGGAGCGCGCGCACTTGGTCCGTCTCGCGCTGGCGCCCGGCGTGCCGGCGCATCTGCACACCGCGTTCACCCAGCGCACCGGCATCCATCTGATCGACGGCTATGGCTCGACCGAGACCAATTTCGTGATCGGCGGTATCCGCGCGGAGACTCATCCCGGCAGCATGGGCAAAGTGTGTGACGGCTTCGAAGCGCGCATCGCCGGTCAGGACGGCCAAGATGCGGCCGACGGCGAGCCGGGCGAGCTCGTGCTGCGCGCCCATGAACAGCTGGCTTTCGCCACCGGCTATTTCGCCCTGCCCGACAAGACCGCCGAGGCGTTCCGGGGCGGCTGGTTTCACACCGGCGACCGCGCCGTGCGTGAGGCGAATGGCTATTACCGTTTCGTCGATCGGCTCAAGGACGCCATCCGGCGCCGCGGCGAGAATGTCTCGTCATTCGAAGTGGAGCAGGTTCTGCTCAGCCACCCGGACGTCGGCCAGGCCGCGGTGTTTCCGGTGCCGTCCGAGCTCGCCGAAGACGAAGTCATGGCCGCGATCGTCCGGCGGCCGGACAGTTCGCTCACCGAGAGTGCGCTCCACGAATTCTGCCAGCCACTGCTGGCCAAATTCGCGGTGCCGCGTTTCATCGAATTCGTCGACGAGTTGCCGGTCACAGAAAACGGAAAAGTGCAGAAGTTCAAGCTCCGCGACCGCGGCGTCACCGCGCGCACATGGGATCGCGAGGCCGCAGGAGACCGGATCAGGCGATAAGGCGTAGCCTGGTGATACGACGCCCACCGCGATGCCTCTAATCCGCGCGCTCCGGATCGCGCAGCCGCATCAGGATCGTATCGAGATGGCTCAGCACCGTTTCGCCTGCCGCGTTGACGAGCACGTAGCGGCCGCTGACGATGCCGCGATCGGGCTTTGATTGCGATCGCCGCTTGTCGCGCCAGGTCAGCTCCAGCGTCAGCGCGTCGCCGGGATGCGCCGGACGATGGAAGCGCACTTCATCGAAGCCGAAGCCGGCGATGACCGTGCGGCGGAACGGCAGTTGGTGGACCAGCCGCATCTTGATCGCGAGCAGATAAAGCCCTGGCGCGGTGATGCCGCCATGCCGGGCGGCGTACACCTTGTCGACGTGGATCGGCAACGGATCCCAAGCCGTGGCGAAATCCATTAGCTCTTGCTCCGGTATCGCGTAAGGCCCGGCACGGAGCACGGCGCCGGGGCTCACGTCCTCATAGAAAATATCGTCCATCGCCGCCGTCTCGTGTTAGATCGTCTCGTGTTAGATCGGAACGCATGACGTTGCAGCGCGGGGACCGCACCATGGCTGAATCATCATCCCGACCGGCCCGGATCTGGTATCAGAGCTTCGTCCATCCGGTCGAGCAGGCGCCTTATATCGAACGGCTGCAAGCCTTTCTGCATCAGGTCGCGGCGCCGGGTATTCAGTTCGAAGTCCACGGCCTCGACCCGCCCGATCGTCACTTCCATCCGCTGACCGAATTCCGCTGCGCCGCGCAGGTGATCCGCCACGCCGTCGAAGCCGAGCGCAACGGCTACGACGCTTTCGTCATCGGCCATTTCCAGGAACCGGGCCTTCTGGAAATCCGCGGCGCAGTGGACATCCCGGTGATCGGGCTCGGCGAAACCAATCTGCTGGCCGCGCTCGGCATGGGCGGCCGCATCGGGCTGGTGACCATCGACCCGAGCTTCATCACCTGGCACGAGCGCCAGGTGATGGCGCACGGGCTCGACCAGCGGGTGGTCGGCGTGCGCGCGATCCGCGCCGAACTTGAGAGCTTCATGCGCGCCTTCACCGACCCGACGAGCTATGCCCGGGTCCGCGCCGAGTTCGTCGAGCAGGTGCGGCCCATGGTGGCCGACGGCGCCGAGGTCATCTTGCCGGCGGGCGGCCTGCCGATGTTGTTGTTTGCGCGCGAATGTCCGTTCGTCATCGACGGCGCGCTGGTGCTCAGCGGCGTCGCCGTGGTCGCGAAGGCTGCCGAAATGGCGCTCGCCTTGCACCGTCTCACCGGCTCGGTGATCAGCCGCCGCGGCACCTATGCCAAGGCGTCGGCGGCATGCGTCGCGGAATATATGCGGGACCGCTGGTAGCGCGCGGCGACCGGCGACAGACCGTTGCCACAGGTCTTGAATACAGGTCTTGCGGCCAAATCGGGCGGAATCGACTGATTTCGGCAAGCCGATCTTTACCACGCTGCGGCAAACCAGGCCGACCGGGGCCGATCTTAAGCTGGCATTTCCGTCCTTCAGACTTGGATCACCACAAGATGCGGCGAAACCAAATCCCGCAGCGGATCGGATCGATGCAGCCCACTCATACCCTGCTGGACGAACTCGAACTGAACCTGGCCGGCAGGCCAAATTCGCGGCGGTTCACGGTCCTGCAAAAATTGACCGAACTGTTCCTCGACGGAGCCGACGATTACTCTGACGAATCGATCGCCGTCTTTGACGATCTGATGAGCCGGCTGATCGAGCAGATCGAACGGCAAGCGCTCGTCGAGTTGAGCAATAAGCTAGCGCCGATCGAGCGCGCGCCGCAAAACGTCATCGGCCGCCTGTCCCAGGACGACGATATCGAAATCGCGGAACCTATTCTGCGGCAATCGCCGATGATCTCGGAGCAGGACCTGGTCCACATCGCCAGAACGAAAAGCCAGAATCACCTTTACGCGATAGCCGGCCGCGCCCAGATCAGCGAACCGGTGGCGGACGTCCTGGTCGATCGCGGCGATTCCAGAGTTGCCGGCAAGGTGGCGAGCAACGCCGGCGCGCAATTTTCCCGATGGGGCTTTTCGCGCGCGGTCGAACGCGCCGAGACCGACAAATCCGTCGCGATTGCCGTTGCCAACCGCGCCGACCTGCCGACCGATCTTCTTGGCGAACTGGTTCGCAAGGCCACCGCGATCGTGCAACGGCGCCTGATGGCGACCTCGACGCCGGAAACACAGCGGCGGATATCGCAGGTTCTGCGAACCGTTTCGGAGCAAGTCGTCCGGTCGAACGCGCCGGCAGGCCGCGATGGCAGGCCGTTGCTGAAACGGGACTCGGCCGAGCTTCGCACCCGCATCTTGCAATGCGCGGACAGTAACGACGTCGGCGAGTTGACGGATGCGCTGGCGATGCTGGCGGGATGTCCCGCCGGCACGATCGGCAGGCTGGTCGACGCGGCATCGTATGAAGCGTTTGTCGCCGTAGGCAAGGCCTGCGGCATGAACTGGCCCGACGTGCAAAAATTCATCTTCGCGCTGGCGCCGCGGACAACCGCGCCGCAAGATCTCGCCGCGGCATTATTCGAAATCTACGAAGCACTTTCGCCGGCCGACGCGCAACGGGCGATTCAATTCATGCGCGCGAACGCGTTTCGGAACGCCGAACGGATTCGGGAGCTCATCCAGTTCGGCCCGCCAGTTGCCGCCGCATCATAGGAAAGTGCGTGTTCTTGCCGGTGAACGGCGGAAAACTTCTGAAATGCGCGCGCAATTCGTGCCGCACCGGCGACGCCATCGCCGCATTGAAGGCTTCCGGCAAGTCGAACACCACCTCGTTGCCAACCATGTAATCGGCCGGCGGCAGGACGCCGCTCGCGGTCTGCTCGATGAGCAAATAGCATAACACCGACCTGATCTCCGGCAGCTTGCCGAGAATCGGCGGATGATCGGCAATGTAGTGCGTGACAAATTCGTCCGGACTTTGCGCCGGGTGGTGATAGCGCACGACGTAAGAGAACGGCGCCCGCAACTTCGGTTCCGCGGTCGCCGCGCCTCCGACGGGATAAAACCGCCGCTCGAAACTGGTGCCGGTGGTGGTGACATGGGCCGGCACGCCGGCCAGCGTGTTCTTAAATCGCGGGTCGGCGAGGCCGGCTTCGAGCTGCCGCCGTGACGGAAATTGCAACATCGCCATCAGCAGCGGACCCGGCCCGTCATTGGTGAACGGATCGTGGGTGCCGCCGCGCACCGGCTGGTACAGATCGACCGCAGTCAATCCGGCGAGCGTGGTCCAGACCGGCACGGCATCGCGGTCCGCCCACGCCTGTACGGCCCCCTCCTGATCCGCCCCGCCGTTGCAGGTAATTTCATAGACGAAATCAGCCACGGTGCGTCGACCTCCGCTGCACGTCATGCCCGGCTTTATGCCGGGCATCCACGTCTTCACGGCCGCAAAGGATAAAGACGTGGATGGCCGGAACAAGTCCGGCCATGACGAACATGAGTTGAATCCTCGAACTGCCCGCCGGGATGCAATACACTGCGGCCCGCCGACGAACCGGAGAGAACTTGCGTGGACAAGGCTGGCGTAAAGTTGGCTGAGGTCAGCCTGGACGACAAATACGTCCTGCAATCCGGACGGGTTTATCTCACCGGTTTGCAGGCGCTGGTGCGGTTGCCAATGATGCAGCGCGCGCGTGACCGCGCAGCCGGCCTCAATACCGCTGGCTTCATCTCCGGATATCGCGGCTCGCCGCTCGGCGGATACGACAACGCGCTGTGGCAGGCGAAAGCGCTACTCGAGAAAGACGACATCCGCTTCCAGCCGGGGCTGAACGAAGATCTCGCGGCGACGGCGGTGTGGGGTACGCAGCAGGTCGGGCTGTTTCCCGGCGCCAAGGTCGATGGCGTATTCGGCATCTGGTACGGCAAAGGCCCCGGCATCGATCGTTCGATGGACGTGCTGCGCCACGGCAACTGGGCTGGCACCTCGCCGCTCGGCGGCGTGCTGGCGATATCCGGCGACGATCACGGCGCCCAGTCCACCACCACCGCCTATCAATGCGAGCAGATGTTCGAAGCGGCGATGATCCCGCTGCTCAATCCGGCGACGTTGCAGGACTATCTCGATTTCGGCCTGTTCGGCTTCGCGCTGTCGCGCTTTTCCGGATGCTGGGTCGGCTTCAAAGCCATGAGCGAAGCCGTCGACAGCTCGGCGTCGGTCGATGTCGACCCGCAGCGGGCGGCGATTTCGCTGCCGGTCGATTTCGACATGCCGGCAGGCGGCGTGCACATCCGCTGGCCGCGTCCCGGCATGGATTACGGGCTTGCACAGGAACAACGGCTGTTTACGGCCAAGCTGCCGGCAGTGCACGCCTTTGCCCATGCCAACGCCATCGACCGCATCGTCATCAACTCGCCGCAGCCGCGCCTCGGCATCGTCGCAACAGGCAAGGGCTATCTCGATCTGCGGCAGGCGCTGGCCGAGCTCGGTATCGACGATGCGGCGGCCGCCGCACTCGGCATCCGCGTTTACAAGGTCGGGCTGACCTGGCCGCTCGAGCCAAGGCGCGCCCTCGCCTTCGCCGACGGGCTCAAGGACGTTCTCGTTGTCGAGGAGAAGCGCAGCTTCGTCGAAAGCCAGCTGGCGCGCCTGCTCTATAATGTCGATGCCGCGCGCCGGCCAAGCCTCGCGGGCAAATATGACAAATCAGGCGCACCGCTGCTGCCGAGCATCGGCGAACTCACGCCAACCATGGTGGCTCGCGCCGTCGTCGCGCGATTAAAGCGCCTGACCGACGTCACGCCGTTCGAGCAGCGCCTGGCGCGCATCGAATCGTATGAAAAGCCGGCCGCGCCGGTGACGAGCCTGCAGCGCACGCCGTTTTTCTGCTCCGGTTGCCCGCACAACACCTCGACGCGGGTGCCGGAAGGCAGCCGCGCCATGGCCGGGATCGGTTGTCACAGCATGGCGCTGTTCATGCCCGGCCGGGAAACCGCGACCACGACGCAAATGGGCGGCGAAGGCGCCAACTGGATCGGCCAGGCGCCGTTCACCACCGAGCCGCACGTCTTTCAGAATCTCGGCGACGGCACCTACGCGCATTCCGGCTTAATGGCGATCCGCGCCGCCGCGGTGGCGGGCGTCAACATCACCTACAAGATCCTGTTCAACGACGCGGTGGCGATGACCGGCGGCCAGCCAGTCGAAGGCGCGCCGACGGTCGCGCAAATCGCGCAGCAGGTTCTGGCCGAAGGCGCCAGGCGCGTTGTCGTGGTCGCGGAAGAACCAGAGAAATATTCGTCGCAATCCGGCCTGTCCGGCGGCGTTACGGTTCACGACCGCGACGATCTCGATGCCGTGCAACGCGAACTGCGCGACACCAGCGGGCTCACCGTCCTCATCTACGACCAGACCTGCGCCGCCGAAAAGCGCCGCCGTAGAAAACGCGGCACCTATCCCGATCCGGCAGAGCGCGTTTTCGTCAATGACCTGGTGTGCGAAGGCTGCGGCGACTGCTCGGTGAAATCGAACTGCATCTCGGTAACGCCGGTGGAAACCGAATTCGGCCGCAAGCGCCAGATCGATCAATCGAGTTGCAACAAGGATTTCTCCTGCCTCAAGGGCTTTTGCCCGAGCTTTGTCACGGTGCGTGGCGCGACGCCGCGCAAGCTCGATAGCGTCGACGCCGCCGACAGCATTTTTGCCAACCTGAAAGAGCCGAAAACGCCGCCGCTCGAGCGGCCCTACAGCATCCTCGTGACCGGCATCGGCGGCACCGGCGTCGTCACGCTCGGCGCACTGCTCGGCATGGCCGCCCATCTCGAGGGCAAAAGCTGCACGGTGCTCGACATCAGCGGGCTGGCGCAGAAAAACGGCGCAGTGATGAGCCATATCCGGCTCGCGGCGGACCCGGATCAGCTTCACGCCGTCCGCATCGTAGCGGGCGGCGCCGATCTGCTGCTCGGGTGCGATCCGGTGGTCGCCGCCAGTCCTGCCGCGCTGTCACGCGTCGAAAGCGGCACGACGCGCGCCGTGCTCAACAGCAATGTGCGGCCGACCGCGGCCTTTGTCTTCAACCAGGAGATCGATTTCGAGGCGGCAAAGATGCTGCTTGCCATCAAGGCTAAGGCGCGCGACGCCGACGCCGTCGATGCTACCGGCCTTGCCGCCACCCTGATGGGTGATTCGATGGCCGCCAACCTGTTCATGCTCGGTTACGCCTTCCAGAAAGGCCTTGTGCCGCTGAGCTTCGCCGCGATCGACCGCGCCATCGCGCTCAACCGCGTCGCGGTCGAAAGCAACCGGCGCAGTTTCGCCTGGGGGCGGCTGGCCGCGGAGGACCTTGCGCAAATCGAGGCGCTGGTGCGCCATGCGACCCCGGATACGTCGCCGCCCGGCCCGCAAACTCTCGACGCGCTGATCGCGCATCGCGCCGCATTCCTGACCGCGTATCAGCATGCCGCTTACGCGCAGCGTTACCAGGATGCCGTCGCCGCGGTCAGAACCGCCGAAGCGGCGCGCGCGCGCGGCTATTCCGGCCTCGCCGAAGCCGCGGCGCGCAACCTGTTCACGCTGATGGCCTACAAGGATGAATACGAGGTGGCGCGGCTTTATACCGACGGCGCTTTCGAGAAAAAACTGCGCACCCAATTCGACGGCGGCTTTACGCTCGAATATCACCTCGCGCCGCCGCTCGTGGCACGGCGGGATCCGGTGACCGGAGAACCGCGCAAGATGAAATTCGGCGCGTGGATACGCCACGTTTTCATCGTGCTGGCGCGGCTGCGCGGCTTGCGCGGCACCGCGCTCGACATGTTCGGCTATACGCAGGAGCGCCGCATGGAGCGCCGGCTGATCGCGGACTATGAAGCGACGCTGCGCGAAATCGCAGGCCGCCTCGATCCGGACAATCATGCGCTCTGCGTCGAGATCGCTTCAGTGCCGGCGAAAATCCGCGGCTACGGTCACATCAAGGCGCGCAACGCCGAAAGCGCCAAGACCTGCGAAGCCGAACTGCTTTCGCTGTTGCGAAAGAAAGACGCGCCGGCGTCGGCCGCCTAGGAAGGCGTCGGCATCGGATACTGCGACATTAAGGCGCGTACCGACGAAAAAATTCGGCCAAAAAAATCGTTCAGTGTCAGATCGACGATCCAAGAACGAATCGGAGTACATACCGAGGTGCGAAACAGCCGCCGCGCATCAGCCGCATTGTTGAACGTCAGCTAAATGTGATCTTCAGTGTTCTGACACATCGAACGCGGCAACCTTTCCATGGGCGGCACGTTCTAAGATGAGAAACCTAATCGAGGAGCGCTATGGATAAGCTCAGGATTGCTACGGCAGCCTTCGCCATTCTGGCTGGCGCAGGCATGATGGCCGGTTCTGCATCGGCCATGCCGATCAACGGTCAGCTCGCGGCGACGGCGCCGACGGCGACGGACGCTCAGCAAGTGCGCTGGGTCTGCGGTCCCTATCGTTGCTGGTGGCGGCCGGGTTACTACGGCTACTACGGCCGGCCCTACGGCTTTTACGGCCGGCCCTACGGCTTTTACGGTCGGCCTTGGGGCTGGCGTGGCGGCTGGCGCCGCCGCTGGTGATCAGGCCAACACTCGCTGGCGAACAGCTCACTGAAAGTCGAAGCCCCGGCAACATGGCCGGGGCTTCCGTTTGTGTTAGCTGGCTCGGGTGAAAGCAGGCCACGGCGCGTCGGGCTGATCCGGCGGCACCGACGACAGCAGCGCCCGCGTATGGGCGTGCTGCGGATTGCCGAAGACCTCTCCCACCGCTCCCTGCTCGACGATCTCGCCGCGATACATCACCAGCACGCGGCTGCACAGATGCCGCACCACGGACAGGTCGTGGGAGATGAACAGCATGGCGAAGCCGAGCTCGGAGCGGAGCCGCGCCAGCAAATTCAGGAGTTGCGCCTGGATCGACACATCCAGCCCCGAGACGATTTCGTCGGCGATCAGCACTTTCGGCAGGCTGCACAGCGCGCGCGCGATGTTGATGCGCTGCCGCTGGCCGCCGGACAGTTGTCCGGGCAGCCGCGTCGCAAAATCGGCCGGCATGCCGACCTCGCCGAGCAATTCCTGGGTCCGCTGCAGTCTCTCGTGCCAGCTCGCATGACGGCTGCCGGCTTCCATCGCCTGCGTCACGATACTGGCGAGGCGGCGGCGTGGATTAAGCGCCGATGCCGGGTCCTGAAACACCATCTGTACGCGCGTTGCACGCGCGGCATTGTCGTGGAGCGCGGCCAGGTCCTCGCCGCCGAGCAGGATCCGTCCGTTCGACACAGATTCGAGTCCGGCCAAGAGCTTCGCGATCGTGCTCTTGCCGCTGCCGCTCTCGCCGACCAGCGCGACAAATTCGTTTTCCGCAATCGTGAAGGATGCATTCTTCACCGCCTCCACGACGCGCGCGCCGCCAAACAGGCCGCCGCCGATCTGGTAGCGTTTCTGCAAATTGCCGGCCTCGAGCAGCGGACGCTGTGAGACCGGCGGCGGCGGCGCGGCGCTTCGCGCCACGCTGATGGATTCGGCCGTGGCGGCCTTGAAGCATGCGGCGCCATGGCCGGATGCGACCTCCGCGAGCGGCGGGACGTTGCTGCGGCATTCGCCGGCCGCCAGCGGGCAACGCGGCGCAAAATGACAGCCCGGCAGCTCTTTGAGCTGCCACAGGCTCGGCATCTGGTCGGGCATGACGTAGAGCGCGCGCCGCTCGGCGCTCATCGGCGGATTGGCAAGCTGCAGGCAGCGCGTATAGGGATGCGCGGGGCGCGACAGCACGGCGCGCGCCGGGCCGCTTTCGACGGCGCGGCCGGCGTACATGACCACGACGTCGTCGCAAAGCTGCGCCGCGAGACGCAGGTCATGGGTAATGAAGATCACCGCGGTGCCGCGACTGCGCTGCATTTCCGCGATCAGGTGCAGGATCGGCGGATGCATGGTGACGTCGAGCGCGGTGGTCGGCTCGTCGGCGACGACAAGCCGCGGATTGCTGGCGAAGGCAAACGCGATCAACACGCGCTGGCACATGCCGCCCGACAGCTGGTGCGGATATTGCGCCAGGAGATCGCCGGCGCCCGGCAAGCGCGCCGCCGTCAGCATCTCGACGGCGCGGTCGCGGCGCGCTTTGCGGACACCGGCGCCGAGCCGTACCAGATGCTCGTCGAACTGCGCGCCGATGGTCATCGCCGGATTGAGCGCGGTCATCGGCGCCTGCGGGATAAAGGCAATAGCGCGGCCGAGCAGGCCCTGCCGCCGCGCCGCGGTCATGTGGGCGAGATCTTCGCCCTCGAACAGCAGCGATCCCGACGACACGGCAAAACCCTGGGGCAGCAATTGCGCGATGGCGCGTCCGACCATCGACTTGCCGGCGCCCAACTCGCCGACCAGCCCCAGGATCTTGCCGGGCGCGAGAGCAAACGACAGCGCGTTGATCACGGGAACCGGCGCGCCGCCGATGCGGGCGCTTACCACAAGGTCCCTGGCTTGCAGCGTCACCATGGCTCAACGTCCCGTTTCGGCAAGCCGCACATCGAGCGTGCGGCGCAGGCCGTCACCGAGCAGATTGAACGCGGTCACGGTGAGGAAGATCGCCAGGATCGGCAGCAGCAAATTCCACGGCGATTGATAAACCGACTGCCGCGCGTCGGCGATCATCTGTCCCCACGCCGGCTGATCGGCGCCGACGCCAAGGCCGACAAACGACAGGATCGCCTCGACGACGACGGCAATCGCCATTTCCAGCGAGATCAGCGTGATCAAAAGCGGCAGCGTCGCCGGGAAAATCTCGCGGGCGATGGTCTGCCAATGGGTGAAGCCGAGCAGGCGCGCGGCGGCGACGTAATCGTTGCGCCTCACCACCATCACTTCGGCGCGCAGCACGCGGCAGAACCGGGTCCAGTCGACCAGCACGATGGCGAGAATGACCTTGCTCAAGCCGGTGCCGAGCCCGACCATGAGGATCAGCGAAAGGATCACCGGCGGGAACGACATCCAGATATCGACCAGCCGCCCGATGATCCAGTCGACCGCGCCGCCGAAATAGCCGGCGACATGCGCCAGTATGGTGCCGATGATCATGGCGCCGAGCGACGCAAACAACGCCACCAGCATCGCGGTGCGGGCGCCATAGATCAGACGGGAGAGAACGCAGCGGCCAAGACTGTCGGTACCGAGCGGATAAACCGGATCGCCGCCAGCGAGCCACGCCGGCGGCGTCAGGATCGCGAGCAGGTTCTGGTCGCCCGGATCGTGCGGCGCGAGGTAAGGTGCAAAGATCGCGCAGCCGGCGATGCACAGCACCATGCCGAGCGCGATCATGACCCGGGGCGAGCGCAGCGAACGGGCCAGCGCCTTCATCAGCGCGCCCGCAATTTCGGATTGAGCACGGCATAGAGACTGTCCACCGCCGTGTTGATGATCAGCACGACGACGCAGTAGGTCAGCCCGATGGCCTGGATCAGCGGCAGATCGGTGTTGCGCACCGCGTCGACCATCAGGTTGCCCATGCCGGGATAGGAATAGATGACTTCGACCAGCAACGTGCCGCTGAACAGGATGCCGAACTGCACGCCGATCAATGTCAGCGCCGGCAGCGCCGCGTTCTTGAGCGCATGGCCGAGCAGGATGCGGTTTTCCGACAGGCCGCGCAGCCGCGCCTGGGCGATGTAGTCCTCGTGATAGATGTCGAACAGGCTCGAGCGCAGCACCCGCATGATCGCCGGCGAGAACGCGAGCCCGAGCGCCAGCGACGGCAGGATCAGGTGCTGGCAGGCGCTGAGAAATACGTCGGGGCGTCCGGCGAGCAGCGCATCGAGCAGCAGAAAGCCGGTGATGTGCGGGATCGGCAGGCCGGGCGCCACCGCGCCGGTAAACGGCAACAGCTCCAGCGCGACGCCGAACACGAACAGCAGGATCAGGCCCCAGAGGAATTCCGGAATCGACAGCAGCACGACGGACGCAAGGTCGGCGACCGGCTCGAACCAGGTGCCGCGCACACGAAACAGCAGCAGTCCGCCGCCAACGCCGAGGATACCGGCAATCACCATGGCGCACAGCGCAAGCTGGATCGTCGCCGGCAAGGTCGCGGCGACCAGCGAACCGGCCTCGCGGCGCAGCGCGATCGAGCGGCCGAAATCGCCGTGCAACACGCCGGACAGCCAGATCAAATATTGCTGCGGCAACGGCTTATCGAGGCCCATCTCCTGGCGCTTGGCCTCGACTTCCTCGATCGTCGCATTCGGCGGCATCGACATCGCCGCCGGATCGACCGGCAACAGCCGCAGCACGCAGAACAGCAGCGCCGTGACGATCAGCAATATCGGCACCGCCACGAGCAGGCGGCGGGCAATCAGCGTGACGACGGTTGCGGTCATTTCACTGAGTGTGTTGCGGTCATCTCACCAAGTGTAATGCCTCTGACCAGTATGCGTCATGGCCGGGCTTGTCCCGGCCATCCACGACTTTAACGACCCTCGGCACTCAAGACGTGGATGCCCGGCACAAGGCCGGACATGACGAAGTGCGGGTAGGACGCCGGATCATCAACCTACTTCAATGATCGGGCTGTCGGCCGCCTGTCAGCTCCACTGCAGCGTCTGCGGCAGCACCCAGCCGTTGGCGTATTTGGTGTAGGCGAGATTTTTCTTGCGTACGACCGTCACCACGCTTTGCAACAGCGGCATGCTGGCGCCGTTCTCGACCGCTTCGCGCTCCAGGTCCTTGTAGCCGGCGATCCGCTTGTCGTAGTCGGCAACGCCGAACAGCGCGAGATCCTTGTTGCCGAAATAGTCGTCCTTCCACGGCGCGAACGGCATTTTCGGATTGAGGTTGTAGCCTATGAAAATCTCCGGATCGCCGGTCGAGTTGTCCCAGCTATAGAGCGTCGCTTCCGGCAATTTGCCGCCGCGATTGAGCTCGAAATATTTGCCGTATTCAATGACCTGGATGTCGGCTTCGATGCCGACCTGTTTCCACATCTGCGCGATGGCGCGCGCGATGTCGTAGTCGTTGGGAAACTGGCCGTTGGTGGTGGCGAAGCCGATCTTCACCGGATTGGACGGACTGAAGTTCGATTTCGCCAAGAGCTCCTTGGCCAGCGCCGAATCGTATTTGAAGCTGAAATCGGGGAGATAGCCGGGCGAGCCCGGCGTCGCCATGATCGAGAGCGGAACCGCGGCGCCGCCGTAGAACGCTTTCGACAGCGCCGCCTTGTCGATGGCGTGATGGGCGGCGAGCCGGACGTTCTTGTCGGCAAAGGCCAGATCGGCGCGCGGCTGCAACAGCACGACGCGGGTGATCGGGTCGATGTCGGCGGCAAGGCCCGCAGTTTTCTGGAAACGCTCGACCTCGCGCACCGGAACGTTGACGGTGAAGTCGGTCTGCCCGGACTGGATCGCGGCGACCCGCGCCGACGGATCCTTGATGATCTGGATGGTGACGCGGGCGACCTTGGCCTTCGGGCCCCAATACTTGTCGTTGCGCTCGAGCACGATGCGCGAATTCAGTTCGTATTCGGCGAGCTTGTACGGCCCGGTGCCGACCGGATTTTTCAGGAAGTTATCGAGCCCCTGGCCCTCGATGTATTTCTTCGGCACCACGTAGCTGCCGAGGAACGCGAACCAGTTCGGCATGGTCGGCGCTGGCGAGTCGAATTTCATCGTCGCCTTGGTCGGCGACTCGATGACGATGTCCTGCACCTTGCGCATCGAATTGGCGATATCGAGCTTCAGCCCGGACTTGTTGCGTTCGAGGAAGGTGTAGCGGAAGTCCTCCGTCGTCATCTTGTCGCCGTTGTGGAAGGTGACGTCGTCGCGCAGTTCGACCGCCATGCTCAGGCCGTCCGGCGCCATGCTCCAGGCCTTGATCAGATGCGGGATCAGCTTGAGATGCGGGTCCTGATCGAGTGGCTGGTCGAACACCGCCTTGAAGATCGGTTGCGCGTCCGGCGTGAAGCGCTGGTTGGGGTCCCAGGTCGGCACGTCGTTCGGCCAGCCGATGGTCGCGGCGTCGTTGGCAGCCGCGCGCGCGAACGGCGCCGAAATACCGAAGCTGGCGACGCTGCCCATCGCCATCTGCAAGAACGACCTGCGCAGTACCCGAAACGCCATGATGAACTCCCCCAAAAGCGGCCGTTCCGCCGCGCCAATCCGGCTAGCGGCAGCATAGCATTTTGGGCGCAAATGCAACGCGGCCTGATAGGCGGTGCAACGCTTTGGGTGCGCTCTTGTTGGCGCGGTCCCTGTCCGTTCGGAGGGATCGCAACGTCGATCCTCTCCGCGATCAAATCGACGTGTCTGTCCCCGAGAGACAGCTAGATTATCGCGAAAACTGAATAGATAGAAGGCGCTTTCACTGCCTCACGGAAGCTGACCAGGAACGCAGCCTGACCACACAGGAGCAACCTATGGCCTTGCGCAAATTCGTCATCGAACGCGATATTCCGAAGGTCGGTTCGTTCGAGCGCGAGCAATTACGCGGAGCGGCCGCAAAATCGAACGAGGTGCTGCGGCAACTTGGCGCCGACATTCAATGGATCGAAAGCTACGTGGCCGCCGACAAGACCTTCTGCATCTATCTCGCCAACGACGAAGCGATCATCCGCAGGCATGCACAAATGAGCGGATTTCCGGCGACGACGATCACGGAGGTCCGCAAGATGTTTGACCCGACGACGGAGCGAGCCGATTAGTCACATGTGAAATCCGAAAACGCACAGTGCCAGGCTCGCCCAGACGCCGGCGCTGAAATAGAGCGACATCCAGAGGATTTCCTCTCTCCACGCCGCGAGGTCATGCGTGACGACCCAACGTGTGCTGACGTCGCGCAGCCCCTCAAGCGGCCGCAGCCGCTGACTGCCGTCGGAGACTTTCGCCCGCCACCGGGCGAAATACATCGGGACATCGACGGTAATGAGAAACGCCAGATAGCCGGCGATCCCGATGATGGCGACGATGAGAATGCCGCGCGCGAGACCGTCAAACTCCACCAGCAAGCGGCAGAACCCGATCCCGACCGCGGCGAACGCGACAGCCCATAGCGAGTTTTCGACTCCGTGAAGCATGTTGTTTCTGGTCAGCACCGCGTACCACGAGACACATTCAGCGATGAGAATGAGCGGCATGACGACGCGTGCTGCATTCAAAGCGGTGACTGCCCCGGTCGCTTCGCCGAGTTGCTGCAGGACTAGTACCCACTGCGCCGCGAAGCAAAGCTCCGCCACGGTCGCGACTGACCGGCCGACGAGAACGCTCGACAGCCAGGTGTCGAACAGGCAAATCCGCTGGACGTCCGCGCGCGGAAGGGCCGACCTGAAGGCACAGCCAAAGACGTAGGCCGCGCAAAGCAGGAGCTGGGCGCCGAGCGTGCTGTCGAAACTGCCAGCCGGCCGGGCCTGGAATTCGTGGAACAGCCAGCACCAAGCCGCGATGTTGCCGCCGCTGACCAGCGTCAGCAGCGCCCACCACCACGCCAGGGGATTGGACCGGTCGAGGACATTCGACCGAGCTTGCGATTGTACGCTCATCCACAACCGTCGCGTATGTGACACGTCATTGTAATGACTATGTCACGAATTTGTGCAGCGACAAAATTGATCGGCCGCCGCGTCGCATAGATACGCGAAGCGGCCGTCGGGCAGGACCGACTACGGGACGTCCGCCCCAAAGCGCGATGAAGTTATGTCCGCGCATTCCCGCGAAAGCGGGAATCCAGTTTCTTGCGCTGGGTTCCCGCTTTCGCGGGAACGAGCGGAGTGATAGCCGACTCAAAGACTATCGCGCGTTACTGCGCGGCGTGCAGCGCTTCCCAGACGCGCCGCGGCGTCGCCGGCATATCGATGTGGCGCACGCCGGCGCGGCGGTTGAGCGCATCGACGATGGCGTTGATCACCGCGGGCGGCGCGCCGACAGCGCCGGCCTCGCCGGCGCCTTTGACGCCGAGCGGATTGCCCTTGGTCGGCACGTTGTGCGTCGAGAAGGAAAAGTGCGGAATGTCGCCGGCCCGCGGCATGGCGTAGTCCATGAACGAGCCGGACAGCAATTGGCCGCTGTCATTGTCATAAACGGCATGCTCCAGCAGCGCCTGGCCGATGCCCTGCACGATGCCGCCGTGGACCTGGCCCTCCAGCATCAGCGGATTGATGGTGCGGCCGAAGTCGTCGACGATGGTGTAGCGTTCGATCGTCGTCGCCCCGGTGTTCGGATCGATCTCGACTTCGACGATGTGGCAGCCGTTCGGAAACGTCTGCGCCGCCGGCACGCGGGTGTGCGTGGTGTCGAGGCCGGGCTCCATGCCGGCGGGCAGCTTGGCCGGATCGCGCGCCGCTTTCGCCACCTCGATCAGATCGACACGCAGGTCGGTGCCCGGCACCGCAAATGCGCCGTCGGCAAAGACGATGTCCTGCGCCCCGACTTCGAGCAGGTGCGAGGCGAGCTGCGTACCTTTCTTGATGATGGTCTGGCTCGCTTCGTAAAGCGCCGCGCCGCCGACCGCGAGCGCGCGTGAGCCGCCGGTCAGGCCGGCCGGCGTGCGGTCGGTATCGCCCATGATGACGTCGATGTTGTCGGCATCGATGCCGAGCTGATCGGAGACCACCTGCTTGTATGCCGTGAGCAGGCCGGTGCCGTATTCCTGGTTGCCCATCACCAGTTCGACGTGATCGTCCTTGAATTCGATCGACGCGGTTTCGGGAAATCCGCCGCCGCAGCGCTCGGTATAGGTCGCCATGCCGATGCCGCGCAGCCGGCCGCCGCGCTCGGTCAGCTTGCGCCGCTTGTTGAAGGACGACCAGTCGGCCGCTTCCATGCACAGGTCCATCACCTTCTCGAACTCGCCGGAGTCGAGCAGGAGTTTGGTCGGCGACGTGTAAGGCATCGCCGACGGCGGCACGAAATTGCGCCTGCGGATTCTATCCGGCGGCATACCCAACTGGCGCGCGGCGGCATCGACCAGCCGCTCCAGCAGATAGCCGGCTTCCGGGCGGCCAGCGCCGCGATAGGCGCACACCGGCACGGTGTTGGTGCAAACGCCTTTGACGTTCACATGGATGGCGCCGAACCGGTAAAGCCCGGAGACCAGATCGGTCGAGCGCGTCGGCACGAAGCTGCCGAACGGCGACAGATAGGCGCCGATATTGGCGAGGACCGAAACCCGCAAGCCCAGGAACTTGCCCTTGGCGTCGAGCGCCAGTTCGGCGAGCGTGGCGTGATCGCGGCCCTGGTTGTCGGAGACGAAACCTTCCGAGCGATCCTCCTGCCATTTCACCGGCCGCGCGATCTTGCGGCTGGCCCACACCACCAGCGCGTGCTCCGGATAAACAAACGCCTTCATGCCGAAGCCGCCGCCGACATTGCCGGTGATCAGCCGGACCTTGTCCTTCGGCAGCTTGAGCACGGCGTCGGCGAGCGTATCGCGGACGAAATGCGGCCCTTGCGTCGCGGTGTGCAGCGTCGAGCGGCCGCTCGCCGGATCGTATTCGGCGATGGCGTTGCGTGGCTCCATCGAATTGGCGACGACGCGATTGTTGATCAGTTCGAGCCTGACGACATGCGCCGCCCTGGCGAACGCCGCGTCGGTCGCCCTGGCGTCGCCGGCATCGTTGTCCCAATCGAACACGACGTTATCCGGAATATGATCGAACAGCTGCGGCGCGCCGGGGGTGAGCGCGTCCTTCGCTTCGGTCACCGCGGGCAGCGATTCGTAGTCGACATCGATCGCCTCGGCGGCGTCGCGCGCCTGCGCCAGCGTCTGCGCGACAACCACCGCGACCGGCTGGCCGACATGGCGCACCTTGCCCTGCGCCAGCACCGGGCGCGGCGTGTCGTGGCGCGGCTTGCCGTCGCGGCCCACCAGAGGCGTCGAACACGGCACGTCGCCAAGCCCGTCGGCGCGGATATCGTCGCCGGTGCCGATGAACAGCACGCCCGGCATTGTCTTTGCCGCCGTTGTATCGATGCGCTTGATCGTGGCGTGGCCGGCCGGCGAGCGCAGCACGAACGCATGGGCCATGTTCGGCAACACCACGTCGTCGGTGTATCGCCCGCGCCCGGTGATGAGCCGCAAATCCTCAAACCGCTGCACCGGCTGGCCGACACCGAATTTCATGGATTTTCCTCGCGTTCTCTGCTCGCCGATTATCGTATCGGCGGTGCAGCGGTCGGTAAATTCCAAGTAGTCAATTCAACCCCCCGGGACACGCGCCCAGACCGTTCCAGTGTGCTTGATTGCCAAGTATGTTCATGGTATGTTCTTTTTGACGTTTCTATTGAGGGCGCCCCAGAGACGCCCGCAAGGTGGCAGCCATCACGAACTGCAAAATTTGGAACACGCCGAAGATCGGCGCGCGGCACTTCTTATTGCACAAGACGGGGTAGCGTCATGTGGTTCAGGATCGAGAATGAACGTACTTCGATAGGTCAGAAATTCGTCGTGCGTTGCAATTCTGTAATTGCCGGGAGCCATGTCAGCGAGGAGCGGCCTGTAAAAGGTACCAAGGCTGCGCAAAAAACAGCGGAGATATTAGCTGCCTCGCTTAACGTAACCGCGACTGTCTACGGCACGGATTCCAACGGTGAGTTTGTTTACGGCGTCTATGAGATTGCGGACGGAGCAGAGGCAGCCAGCAGCCCTCTTATCAAACAACTCTATGCCGAATCTGCTGCCGCTTCTCTGGCATTTAAGGATCAATTACTCGCCAATATCCCCGAAGACACCATCAAAGGCTTCGCCTCAATATCAGCCGCGCTCGGTTACATCGTTGCCCAGCACAAGCAGATCAAGCGTACGGCGACGCCTCAGATCAGTTATTCGACCTTATTTCGTATTTTTTGCGGCGAAACCGCCTCCAGCACACTTTCACTACCAACCAACGACGCGGCCATCGCCATACTGACTGAAAAGCTTACGGACATGCCCGGCTGGATGTGGCTGAGCGAACTGACCGGTCTTGGTTCCGCTGACCGAAGCGCAGTTATTCCGAACATGCGGCCAAACAAGGTCATGCTCAACATTGATGGCCAATTACAGGTAATCCGGCCCCGCACCGTTTTTCGCGGAACAGTCCCCGAAAGCAGCGCCCAGTTCATGCTGGTTGTCCAGAGAGACCATGGCAGGCCGGGATCGGGCGATGCCCGGGAAAGCGTTGGACTTATTTACCGGGAGGCCGATGAAGCAGCCGTGATCGCGCTCGTGCGCCGGCTTTTGCAGGAGTCAAATCCGTTCAAGGATCGTGTTGTGCTTTTCAATCGAGATCTGCGCACCGTGCGGTCACGACTATCAGGTCGAGCCTGGAAAGATGTCGTTCCGCACGAACAAGCCCGTGCCGAGCTCGATTTCATTGCGGCCTCGATCCGCAACCGCGAAATGCTGAAAAAAGAAGGTCTGAGCATAAGGCGCGGTCTGCTGCTGTCCGGTCCACCCGGCGATGGAAAATCAACAGCCATCGAGTGTTTCGTTAACGACATCGCCGGCGAAGCTACTGTCATTATTGTGGAGGCTGTCGAACACATTCGAGCCGTCTATCACCTGGCGCAAACGCTCGCTCCCGCCGTAGTGATCCTCGAAGATCTCGATCTGATGACCAAGAGCCGCCAAAATCCATATGCTTTTGCGGTCAAGGACGATGTCACTGGCGAACTCTTGCAGGTGTTATCGGGCGGTTCGGCTTACGCCGACATCATCACGATCGCGACGACAAATCATCCCGAAGCCATCGACGAAGCGCTGGCCAAGAGGGCTGGTCGCTTCGACGCGCATGTGCGCATGGGCTATCCGAGCGATGACGTCAAAGAGCAGATTCTGGATCTCTATCTCGACCGTTTTGCCGTCAACGATGACTTTACGCGGCGCCGCCTGCATCAAACGCTCAATCGCGATCTTGGTCGATTACATCTTGTGCCGGCGCATATCGAAGAATTCGTCAAAGCCGGGATCAAACGCGCCCGCCTCGCAGGCCGTGCGCCCGAATACTTGGATTTCGAACCCGGCATTGAGGCCACCAAATCGATCGCGACCCCAAAGCCCCCTGTGAAGAATTGAAATGTCTGCGGCCTGTCGGGTCACGGAAGTAAACCAATTCTTGAGGCGAGGCAGTAAAGAGCCCAGCAAAGCGCAGAGACGTTCAGCCGCGTGGCGGAGAGCAAATCACTAATCGACGTTTCGCTTTGCGGCATCGCAACAGCGGCGCCCGCAGAGTTGCGCGCCGGATTATTTGACTGTTGCCGCCCGCGTCAGTTGCGCCGCCGCCTCGCTCGAGCCGAGCTGCATGGCCCGCTGGTAGAATGTGCGCGCCTTGGCCGCATCGCCGCTGACGCCGACCACGTTGTGCGCCGACAAATAGGCGGAGTCGTAAGTCTGCGCCGCGGCAAAGGCGCCGTCGGCGACGCCGGCGGCGGCAAGCCGCCCGAACACGATGCGCGCCGACGCGATGTCGCCGTCCTTCAGATAATCCTGGCCGCGCTGCATCAGCGATGCTGCCACCTCTGCCGCGATGACCGGAGCCTGCGCCTGAACCGGCGGCGGCGCCGGATTGGCGGCAGGCTTCGACGGCGGGACCAGCGACAGCGGCTTCTTGGGCTCGACCCATTCCAGCTTCACCTTGCGCTGATCGATCAGCCGCTGATCGGGACCGCGCAGATCGACCGCACTGTCCATGACGCCGACAAAATCCGTCGGCGCGTACATGTAGAGGCTTTTCAGCCCGTCCAGCGGCACGCTCCAGCCGGAATCGCCGAGCGGCGAACCCGCCGACAGATGCGTCCCTGCGGCGAGGCCGGCGACGCGCAGCGACGCGTTCGGCACGATTCGATCGACCGCAACGTCCAGCGGCAGCGGCTCGTTGGCCAGCACGTGCTGATCGTGGACGATGAGATGCGGCGCGAGCTGCGCCTCGGATTGGGCGTCAACGACAATGGGCCGGGCATCGGCCGCCGCAGGCGCAATGCGCCGCGGCGGCGACCCCCAAACCGCGATGCCATAAGCAACCACCGCGGCTCCCGCAATCACCGGTCCAAACCGCAGCAGCGGCGTCAGCCGCTCCTGCAGCGAAATTTCTGCAGGCTTTGGCAGCCAGATCGGATCGAGCCGCCGGCGCAGCGGCGGTATCGCGCTCGTTCTGCCATCGCCAAGGCGAAGCGGCGATGCCGGCGTAAAGCGCGCCGGCTCCGCTTCGCTGTCCTTTTCGTCGTCCACTTCCCCCGGCCATTCCTCGGCAGCGGCGGTCGGCGGCGCGTCGCCGCAACCATGCTCGGCATCGACGGCGGCGCGGATCGCGGCCTCGAGCCAGTCATGCACGTCGTCCGGCTGCCCGCCGCCGCTCAAGTCCAGATCGTCGTCCTGCCCGTGTTGCATTGTACCCCCCTTGCGGCTCTGTTTTTTGCCGATCAATCGATCGACACGCCGCTCGCCTTGATCGGTGCGGACCACTTCTTGATTTCGCTGCTGACGAACTTCGCCAGATAATCGGTGCCGGTGCGATCCGGCGTGACCAGATCGGTGCCGATCGCCGCCATGCGGTCGCGCACCGCGGGCGTGTTCATGGCGATGATCGTCGCTTCGCGGAGCATATGCACAATCGAGCCCGGCGTGCGTTTGGGCAGGAACAGGCCTATCCAGTTGTTGGCCTCGAAACCGGCCAGCCCCTGCTCCTGCGCGGTCGGCACGTCAGGCAGCACCGTGGAGCGGGAGCGCGCCAGGATCGCGATCGGCTTGACCGCACCGGCCTTGATCTGCGGCAACGCGGTGGAGACGGCGTCGCACAGGTAACCGATCCGGTTGGCGATCAGATCCTGCATGGCGGGCGCCGAGCCGCGATACGGCACGTGCTGCACGTCGACGCCGATCGCCGAGTTCAGCAAGACGCAGGCGAGGTGCGTGGACGAGCCGGCGCCGCCGGAGCCGAACGAAAGCTTCGACGCGTTGGCCTTGGCATAGGCGGTGAATTCGCTGAGCGTATTGGCCGGGAAATCCTTCGGAACGACCAGGACGAGGGGCTGTTCGGCGATCAGAACGACCGGCGAAAAATCCTCGACCGCGTTGTACAGCGGCTTTTTGTAAAGCGTCTGGTTGTAGGCCTGAGTGCCGACGGTGCCGAGCAGCATCTGATAGCCGTTCGGCTGCGCCAGCGCGACGCGCTGCGCGCCGGTCATGCCGCCGGCGCCGCCGATATTCTCGACCACGATCTGTTGCTCGAGAACCTCGCCCAGACGCTGGGCGATGATCCGCCCGACAACGTCGGTCGGCCCGCCCGCCGCAAACGGAACGATCATCGTGATCGGCCGGCTCGGCCAATCATGAGCGGCGCGCGCCAGGCCGACCTGAACGCCGACAAATCCGACGATCGCCAGAGCGCTCCCAAGAGCCGCAAGCGCAGCGTTACGGCGCGCGCGCGAACGCATGATGACCCTCAACCTTTTGTTCAAACGCATATTCGACAGCATGGCCCCTCCAGCGATGGCGCAATCATCCGCAACGGTGCTCCGGCCATGACGCTGCGCGAGCAGGCGTGACGGCCAACACCATTGGCGAAACGAAAATTTTTTCAGCTTGTCAGAAAGATAGCGGCGCGAGACGTGAACGCATGACTCTACTCCTCACCAAGCGAAAGGCTGGAACTCAAAACGCGCATCAGCCGAGAGCGCATCAGCCGACATCGTTCGATGAATCGATGGCGGCGCAGAGAAGCCTAGGGAAGCAAGGAAGTCCAAGATGGACCAACAAGGCGGCCCCCAGCGGGCCTATCCACAGCTTGGAAACAGTTTGTGGCAAGAATCCGTCAAATAATACCTCTGGCAAATTTGGTTAGTGGCGCCTTGAAATGCCGATGGAAATTTCGCTTCGAGACACCCGCGCCGCGTGCATCAAACAGCCACAGGGCATCGTTCGACACAGCGATGACACAAAGTGGCCAGACCAAATAAAAAAATGTTGACTTACAAACGCGGCGTGGCGGGCGATTCAAAAAGACTCCGTGCGCGCCACAATCCTGCTTCTATCGCAGCCACAATCACGCGCTCACCTTTCGGTGGTGAGTAACAGTCGGGGGTTGCGTATGCGTAGACGGATCGTGGCTGGCTGCCTGACGGCGTGCGTCGTTGCCTTGTTCAGCTTCAATCTATCAGCTCAGGTCGTGCCGAAATCCATTCAGGAAGGCGGCACCGACTCCGAGATGCGGGGCCGCAAAAATCAATGGACGGTCGGCATCGTCGGCGGCCTGCTGTCGGGCTCGTACATGCGCTTCGCCGACGAGATGGCCAATGCGCTCAACGACGGCGACAACTTGCGGATTCTGCCGATCGTCTCGTACGGCGCGGCGTCGAACCTCGACGACCTGCTCTATCTCGAGGGCGTCGACGCGGCGATCACGCAATCCGACGTCTTCGAATATTTCAGGACGCAGCGGAAGACGCCGAACCTCGACCGCAGGGTGAATTACGTCATCCGGCTGCCGATCGCGGAGCTGCACATCCTGGCGCGCAACGACGTGCAAAGTCTCGAGGACCTGCGCGGCAAGAAGGTCAACTTCGGCCCGGCCGGCACCGGCGCCAGCCTGACCGGCACCATCGTGTTCCAGCGGCTCGGCATCAATGTCCAGCAGGTGATGATCGACCAGCCGACTGCGCTGCAGAAGCTGCAATCCGGCGAGGTCGACGCCATCGCCCGCGTGGTGATGAAGCCGATCGACTTCTTCTCGAAAATCCCGGCCAATTCCGGGCTGCATCTGGTGAACATCCCCTTCACCAAGATGTTCGAGGACTATTACACGCTCGGCGAGTTCACCAAGCAGGACTATCCGAACCTGCTGCAGGGCAAGGACAGCATCGACACCATCGCAGTGCCCGCCGTGCTCGCGGTCTACAACTGGCCGACCAAGACCGATCGCTACCGCAAGGTGCAACGCTTCGTCCAATATCTGTTCAACAACTGGGATAAATTCCAGAAGCCGCCCTACCATCCGAAGTGGCGCGATATCAATCTGGCGGCGACGGTGCCGGGCTGGACGCGGTTCGGCGTCGCGCAGGATTCGCTCGACCGCATCACGTCGCAGAAGACCAGCTTCCAGAGCTTCCTCAACACCAAAGGCGAGGTGCCGGCCAACGACAACGACAAGGAAGCGCTGTTTCGCGAATTCATGCAGTGGCAGCAGAAAAACGCCGGGCACTAACAGCGCGCGCTCCGCATCGAACGCCAATAGCGGCTCAAGACTCTGAGCCGCTATTTGCTTTGCCCATTACATGGGTACGTTTTCCGAAGGCCGGCCAAAAGCACGATGGATACGATCATGTCGTCGGGGTACGGATGGCTCTTTGCTTGGCGCATCAAAATGTCGTCGGCTTGCTCGGGAGTAAGCGCCAAATCCGGCGGCAGGCAAAACAACGGCGCCGCGCCGGTACGGGCTTGAGCGATGTTGAAAGCGATAAGGCCATCCTTCAAGCCGTCCAGATAAACCGCATTGAGGATGCGTTGCTTTTCATCCGCTGGCGCTAGGTAATTCTTGAGCCGTAGGGTTGCAGCGTTGGCACCCGAGACAACGCACAAAGCGATTGCCGCACATATCACCCGCTTGATCATCGCGCTCTCTCCGCCCGCGTCACGTCCTGGTGTTTTCGCGATGCCCAGGCCGGGTTTGCCGTGCCGATCTATGAGGATCGTTGACAGCTCGCCGTACTGTCACCAAAGCCTGTCACCCATATCACCAACATGCCAGCGAAGTTATCGAGCTACACGTGCGCCAGGTTGTTCACCAGGTTGGCGAACACGTTCAACGCCGCCGCGGCCGCGATCTCGATGATCGCCGTGTCATCGAAACCGGCGCCGCGCACCGCGGCGATGTCCGCGTCCGAGACGTGACCGTGTGTGTCGAGCAGGATCCCGGCGAAGCCGAGCGCGGCGGCGCTCGCCGGATCGACCGAGGTCCCACACCGCGCCGCCTCGATCTCATCGTCGGCGAGGCCGGCCTGACGCCCATAGCGCATGTGGCTCGCCAGACAGACATCGCAGTCGTTTATCGCCGCCACGGCAATGCCGATCTGCTCACGCAAGCGCGGCGGCAGCAGGCCGGCCGCCAGCGCGTCGCGCAGCGAGAGATACCCGGCCAGCGCGGCGGGCGAATGCGCGAGCACGCGCATCAATTCCGGCACAAACCCGATCGTCGTTCGGACCTGGTTGAGCAATTCCTCAGCTTTGCCGACGGGGTGATGGAGCGGTTCGATGCGCGGCACGCGGAGCCTCCTTTTGCCCAACGGGAGCGAGGCCGCCGCATGCGGCAGCCTCGCGTGTGACTTCGATCGACGCGCGGCTCACAAAGCCGGCGGCTTGCAGTCGGCACAGCCTTCGACCACGTAGGAGCGGAAGATCGACGACTTGTCGCGGGCCGCGGTGAGTTCCGTCTGCTCCGGCGCGTCGTGCCAGGCATTGGCCTTCGCCATGCTGTCGAACACGTAGATCGTAATGCGCGACATCGTCGGCTGGCCGGCGATCGTTTCGGTAGCGCCACCACGCGCCAGGAAATGGCCGCCGAATTTCTCGACCAAGACGCCCTGGCGCTTTGCATAGGCCGCGAAGCCGCTCTGATCGGTCACCTGGATCTCGTTGATCACATAGGCAAGTGCCGGGGCAGGTACCGGCGGCTTGGTCTGGGCGTGGATGGAATGGATTGTCGCTGCAGCGAGGCCGGCCGCAGCGAGCGCCGTGAAGGTCAATTTGAGGGTCGACGTCATGGTGGTGTCTCCGGTTTCGGTTGTCGTGGCGTCGGCGAGCGCGTCGTGCGCGGCGGACGGTGACCACCATGCTGCGAATGACATATAATCAGAATTGCCAATAATCAGATAGATATATAAGATTTACTAATGGGTAGACCTCCGACCGACTGGGACGCTCGCATCGGCCGCCGGCTCAAGCTGCGCGATCTTCATATCCTGTTCGCAGTTGTCCGCGCCGGCAGCATGGCCAAGGCGGCGCTGCAACTTGGCATTACCCAACCCGCCATCTCCCAGGCGATCGGCGACCTCGAGGCGACCCTCGGCGTGCGTCTGCTCGATCGCGGCCCGCGCGGTGTCGCAGCGACGCTGTTCGGCGATGCCTTGCTCAAGCGCGGCGCGGAGGCGCTCGATGCTCTGAAGCAAGGTGTCCGCGATATCGAATTCCTGGCCGATCCAAGCTCGGGCGAAGTCTGGATCGGCGCGTCGGAATCTTACATTTCCGGCGGTTATCTGTCGGCCATCGTGGCAAGTATGGCGCGGCAATATCCGCGGGTTGTCGTTCACGTCGTCGAGGCCAACACCGCGGGGCTCGAATTCCATGAGCTCCGCGCCCGCAAGGTCGACCTGATGCTCGGGCGCATCTCCGGCGAGATCCGCGACGACGATCTGCGCATCGAACCGCTCTACGACGAGGCGATTGTGGTTGCAGCGGGCCGCGACCACCGCTGTGCGCGCCGCCGCAAGCTCGAGCTCGGCGACCTCGCCGACAACTCGTGGATCCTGGCGCCGCCCAACACGGTGGTGCACGACCTGGTCGGCGGCGCCTTCCGGTCGCGAGGACTGGAGCCGCCGCGGCTCAGCGTCACGACCTATTCCATGCAGTTGCGAATGCAATTGCTGTCGACCGGCGGCTATGTTTCGCCGGTGCCGGAGTCGCTGTTGCACTACAACGCCGACCGTTGGTCGTTGTGCGCGCTACCGGTGACGCTCGGCAAGCCGCTGCCGGTTGTCGCCGTCACTCTCAAGGACCGCACGCTCAGCCCGGTGGCCGAACTGTTTATCGACCACGCGCGCACGGTGACCGGGGAAATGCGGAGAGGCAATTCGTCGCGCGCCCGCAGCACGGCGGCGGTTGCAGAACTCAAGCGGCTCGCGCCGTAGCGGCTTCATCGATACCGGCGAGTCGCCTCGCCGCTGAGTTTTTTGCAAAACAGTTTAATTCGTTCTGATTGCGCACCAATAGGTTGGTGGCAATTTGCAACACGAACTTGGCGGCGGATATCGCTGCAATCGCGAGCCCAAGAGCGCCACCAACATTTTCGCGGTGGAGGCGCAACAATGTCTCATTCGGAGTACTCACTCAGGACCAATTTCCGCAGCTGAGAAAACTGTTAGCTTTGCTGGTTGTTAAAAAAAATCTCGCGTGGGTATTCGGATGTCCGATCCTGCCAGTTCGTTTTAGCGATTCAGCGCGGGCTTGTTAGCTCGCAGAAAAATTGGATTAACGATGGTCATGCAATCAGCAGGTTTGAGCGCTCGGCGACGCTTCCGCCAGATTCCGGTGCGCATACTGGCGCCGAATATCGTCACGCTGCTCGCTATGTGTGCCGGATTGACCGCGATCCGGATGGCCTTCGAAGCGCGATATGGGCTGGCGCTTGCCGCGATTGTATTCGCGGCCATTCTCGACGGAGTGGACGGCCGGTTGGCGCGGTTACTGAAGGGGACCTCGCGGTTCGGTGCGGAGCTGGATAGCCTTTCTGATTTCGTCAATTTTGGCGTCGCGCCGGCGTTGGTCCTGTATTTCTGGGGCCTGCATGAGTTGAAATCGGCCGGGTGGATCGTGGCCATGATATTCGCGAGTTGCGCCGGGTTGCGCTTGGCTCGGTTCAATGTGATGGCGGAAGATCCGAAGCGGCCTCCCTGGGCGAGCAATTTCTTCGTCGGCGTGCCGGCCCCGATGGGCGCCATCACGGTGCTGCTGCCCATCTATCTCGCATTCCTTGGCGTTTCTCATTCAAGCCTGGTGATCTGGGCGACCCTGCTCTACACGCTGGCCATTGCTTTATTGATGGTGTCGTGGCTGCCGGTCTATTCCGGTAAGCGCATCGGCACGCGCGTCGCTCCGGAAACGGTCGCTCCGCTCATTGTCGTCATCGTACTGTCAATCGGATTGCTGGTGGCCTACCCGTGGGCTTTTCTCGCGGTCGGTACGCTCGCTTATGTCTTCAGCCTCCCGTTCGGTTGGTTGAGCTATCGCGGCTATCAGCGGCGCTCTCGCGAGGTCGCGGGTGAAGCAGTGCCCGAAACAGCATTGCCGCCGCCTGCCATAGGCAATGGCATGATGAAGCCAAGCGATCAAACAGATCGCCTGTCGATGCTCAATTAAAGGACGTCGCGGCGATTTATGATTCTGCTCGTCAGTTCGAATCCAAAATCCCCGATCCGGAAGAGCCGTTGCTGTTCGAATCGAAAGCGCGAGCAGTAACAGAGAGCTTGAGTGTGAAAGCAGCTCCAGGACCTGGAGAGCTGGTTACGTACGCTGATCAATGGGTGGAACACAATGACGATGAACGCTAAGCAAGCGGCGGGATCCCTTCGGCACCTTGTAGCAATCGCCTTTAAGGTTGCAGTGATCGCCATTTTTGTTGTGCTCACCAATCACGGGCTGCACGCGCGCTTGGGGTTGGTCGCAAGCCAGGGGCATTGGGTCACTTTTGCTGGCTATCTCGGCCTGTGGGTGCTTTCGCTTGGCGCCATTCTGGTCGTGGCGTTCCACCACAACATTTTTGTGCGTGCCTCATGGGCGGTGGTGATTGCGGTGAGCACCGCTGCAGGCTCCGCCTTTCGCACCGCGGGCGGATACGATTTTGGCATTCTTGACGCGATGACGCTTTGGATTGCACGCAATAATGCCTGGCGCGCCGTGGAGCTTTACCAGTCCGAAGCAAAGTGGGCTCTGCTCCTAATCGTGCTCGGCATCACGGTACTCATCGTACCACCGCTGCCGCGCAGCGCCGTTTGGCGGCGGTGGCTTGCACGCCTTGCATTCGCTCCCGCGGTTCCTGTTGCGATCATCGCCATCAGTATGGTGATCAAGTATGGGACCGTAGCGCAGACGTTACCGGTACAATTCGCGCCACTGTCCGCGAGCATTGTGGCCGGTGCCCATCTCGCGCTCCATCCGATACCAAAACGGGAGGCCCTCGCTTGGACGCCCGCTGCGCCGAAAGCGCGCCACATCGTGATGCTGGTCGACGAAAGCGTGCGCGGTGACTACATCGACCTGTCGCCGGGCAATTTGTACACCCCCGCGATTGCCCGGCTTGCACCGTGGCTGATCAATTTCGGTCCCGCCGCATCGGACGGGAATTGCAGCGCGACATCGAACGCGCTTCTGCGCTTTGCCGCCGCGCGGAACGGAATCGGGCAAAAGCTTCTCACCAATCCGACGATCTGGCAGTACGCCAAGCAAGCCGGTTTCCGCACTGTCTTTATCGATGCTCAAGCGCGCGTTGCCAACGGCAAACTGCAGAACTTCATGACCACCCTGGAGACGAAGGACATCGACCGTATTCACCCGCTTGATTCTGTAATGCCCACCTACGCTCTTGACGACAAGCTGCTCGATATCATGATCGAGGAACTGAAGTCCGATCAGCCGGTATTTATCTACGCCGACAAAAACGGCGCTCATTTCCCCTACGACAAAGCCTATCCAGCCTCGGCAACCGTGTTCCACCCCACGATGAATGAGAGCGGGAGCGACAACGCGATGAGTCGCGTGGCTTCGTATCGCAATTCAGTGAAGTGGGCTGTCGATCGGTTCTTCGGACGCCTGTTCGCCGAGCTCAATCTCGATGATACGGTGATCATCTACACGTCGGATCACGGACAAAACTTTGTCCCAGGGCGGCTGACCCACTGTACCGTTGAAGACCCGGATCCTCGCGAGGGATTGGTACCATTGTTCGTGATAACCGGGGACGAGGCTCTGCACACCCGCTTTGCGAGTGCCGCGCAGGCGAGCGCGGGGCACGGCAGCCACTTCTCCATTGTGCCGACCGTTCTGCAGCTTCTCGGCTATAACGATGCAGATGTCGCATCGGTCTACAGCGATACGTTGCTGGAAAAAAATACCAATGCGCCGGCCTTCACCAGCGGCGACATTTTTGGAATGTTCTCATCAAAAATTCGCTGGCACCCGATCGACCTGGGCGCCGATCGTCTCGAGCCATCGGTGCTGGTCTTGCAAAGCGGATCGGGGCACGGCGCAGCTGCCCAACCGGCCGCAACGTACCCGCGATAGTCGTGAAACGATTTGCTGACGCGAAAAAAGACATTCTGGATCATTAATTAGGCTGGCGCGCCCGAAGAGGTTCGAACTCCTGATCCCCAGATTCCAGTCTGTTACAAGTCGTTGAAATCACTTCATGCTGTTGGGATCCTTATCAGCGCGCAACTGAGCCGCGGGCACGCCGCGGCTGTGGGCAATTTCGGTGTCCGTGTTTGGGAAACGCTGTCGTGCGTTCCGACATTTTAGCAACATCAGCAAACAGATTAAACCGATTTCCCTCTCCTCCCAGGGATAGTTCTCGCTCGTCCAAGCCTGTCAGGACCAGTGGCGGCTATCGTGATCGTTGTCATCCATTGGAGGGCATACGAAATGCGTCGGATCGTTGCAGTCGTCTTCGGCTCAACAACACTGTTTCTTGCGGGCGCGTTAGCCGCCGGCGCTGCCGATATGCCCATCAAGGCACCGCCGGCAGCGCTGCCCGCCGCGGCTCCTGGCTGGACTGGCTTCTACGCCGGCGTCGATGTGGGTTACGGGTGGAGTGATCCAACCGTGACCTTCAGCGGCAACAATTCTGCTTCCAGTTGCGTATTGGCCGGATGTCTCTCTGGCGGCACCCCGGTCGGGCCCGCCCGCTTTGACACACATGGCGTATTCGGCGGCCCGGAGGCGGGGTACAATTGGCAGGTCGCTCGAAATTGGTTGGTAGGTGTCGAGACCGATTTCAATTTTTCCAGCATCCAAGGCCAAGGAAGCGTGTTCGCGCTGGAACAAGGCCCTCCCAACACGGTATTCAATGAACAACTCTCAGCGAGCCAGAGAATCGACTGGTTCGGAACTGTACGGGCACGCGCGGGTTGGCTCGCAACCGATAACCTATTGCTATACGGCACCGGTGGTTTCGCCTACGGGCGTGTGGATGAAACCGTTAATTGGGGGTTCAATCCAGGCGGCACTCTCAACGGTCTTCCCAATACGTGGATTTGTCCGGGAGGTTTCGGCGGGTGTATGCCCGGCACATCCAGCCGTATTGCGGCGGGTTGGACGGCGGGCGGAGGTATCGAATATCGCGTGCCAGGTTCGAACGCGAGCTTCAAGATCGAATATCTCTTCGTGAACCTCGGAGCTGGCAACCATGTTGTCGGGACTGCTCAAAACTTTGTGCCAGGAACAAGCCCCGCATCGTTCACTGCGGCTTATTCCCAGACAGAGTTCCAAACGGTCAAACTTGGCCTCAACTGGAAGCTCTGATCGCACGCGTTGATGCGAACACGAAGCCCCGGGCTCGAGGTCGATTGGCGACAGCAAACGAGAGCCTCCGAGGCCATGACAAAGGAGCCTCGCACGCATTTGCGGCGGGGCTGAGAGTTGAGCGTAGGCCTAGTCGCCGGGCTTAACAGTTCAAGGTTGTTCTTGTTGATCGGTTCACGCTGGTGGGAGCGAACAGCGTCACGCTGTCGTCAGACTCTCCGACGTAGCCCGCCGCGGCACTCTTATCTGCGAGAGTGTCATTCCTCGCCGTCGCGAAGGCAATAAAAGCCGTTGGAAATTCACCGTGTTTACACTTCCGCGCCCACCAGGAGCGCGCCACAGTCGATTCATTTTCGCTTTTCCGGGGTCTTTGCAACGTCGCGGGCGCAATCCATGAAAAGCTGCGCGACGGGGCTGAATGCCCGGGTCTTCAGGGTGACGATTCCGGTTGGCGCACCGGCCCTTGGCAGGCGAACGGGCAGAGCCTTGATATCCGCGCGCACGGCAGCAAACTTCAATGCAGAAGCCGGGAGAATTGTGACGAAGCGCCCGGTCGCCAGCAAACTCATCCGCGCGTGGGGGGAATCGGTGACCACTGTGGTGCGAGGATGGTCAATTCCGTTGGCGCGAAAGGCCTCCATTGCGATCGACGCAATCTCGCTTCCAGGCGGCGGCAGCACCCACGATTCTTTCAACAGTTCGGCAAACTCGATCCTGCGCCGCCGAGTCCACGGACTTTGTGCACCCGCCGCGACAACAGACGAATCATCAAAGAGAAATTCGAAACTCAATCGCTCTTCTGCGATGGAGCCAAATCTCCGTGCGATTAGAAGATCGACGTTACGTCCGCTCAGTTCACGGTGCAGCGTCTCCACATATCCGGTCACGAGATGAAACACCATGCGAGGATAGCGCCGGGAGAGCCGATCGATAACGGCCGAGGCGAAGCTCGCCGCCAGTAAGGGCGTACATCCGATCCGCACTTCTCCAGCCGTCGGGTCGGCGAGAAACTCGATGGTCTTGACTGCCTGACGCAGGTCATCGAATGCGGCCACGCCGCCATTGAGCAAAGCGCGACCGCAAGCGGTCGGCTCGATGCCACGGGCGTTGCGCTCAAGCAGCCGCACGCCAACGGTACTTTCCAGGACCGCGATTGATCGGGAAATCGCGGGTTGTGTTGTATTGAGGCGCACCGCCGCCCTGCTCATGCTGCCAGCCTGCACGACGGTCATCAGGACATGGAGGTCGTGCAGCTTCAACCGGAGGCCGGCGCGATCGGTCAGGCGCATGGCGCAAACCCATTGCAAGAGTGATATGGCAATATCAAAAAGTATCATTATCGCGCATAGGGGGCATCCGGTATCTTCGCTCAATGCGGGCAGATTAACCCGCGGTGCTAACAGTCTGCGTTACGAAAGCCGGACCAGAAGGACGACGCCATGACCCTGTTGCGCCGGCAATTTCTCCATCTGGCTGCGGGCGCGGTCGCGCTTCCGGTGGTATCGCGCGTAACCTGGGCAGAAACCTATCCGTCGCAGCCAGTGCGCGTGATCGTCGGCTTTGCTGCCGGCGGCCCCAACGACATCCTCGCGCGCCTGATCGGTCAGTGGTTGGCGAAGCGGCTCGGCCACCCGTTCGTCATCGAGAACCGGCCGGGCGCCGGCAGCAACATGGCCACCGAGGCGGTCGTGCTCGCGCCCCCCGACGGTTACACGTTGCTCTTGGTTGGTTCGCCAAATGCCATCAATGCGACACTCTACGACAGACTCAATTTCAATTTCATCCGCGACATCGCGCCGGTCGCGAGCTTCATGCGCGGTGCTCTAGTCTTGGCAGTACACCCGTCGGTTCCGGCCAAGACGCTTGCGGAGTTCATCGTCTATGCCAAAGCGAATCCGGGCAAGCTCTCATACGGTTCAGGCGGCGTGGGCGGAATCACGCACATCACGGCCGAACTGTTCAAGATGATGGCCGGCATCGAGTTGCTGCACGTGCCCTATCGCGGCGTGGCACCCGCGCTGACCGATCTACTCGGCGGACAGGTGCAAGCCCTGTTCGCCAATCCGGCTCAAATAATACCATACGCCGGAGCCGGCAGGCTGCGCCCTCTGGCGATAACCACCGCCGCTCGCTCGGAGGCGCTACCCGATATTCCGACCGTGGACGAGTTCGTGCCGGGCTACGAGGCGAGCTCCTTCTTTGGCTTCGGCGTGCCCAAGAACACGCCCGCCGAGATCGTCAACAAGTTGAACCGGGAGATCAATGCCGGCCTCATCGATCCCGAGATCAAGACTCGCGTCGCCGACCTGGACGGCACGGTGCTCGTTGGCTCGCCAGCCGATTTCAGCAAGCTCATCGCCGAGGAGACCGAGAAATGGGGAAAGGTGATTCAGGCCGCCAACATCAGGGCGGAGTAATCAGAACTGATGCAGTGAGGACCGCCTACCGAGCGAGGGCAAGACAAACGGCGAGGCGATCGAACGACCGAGCGCTGCGCGCCGACGTGCAAAACATCGTCCGTGCCTACCGCGCTTTAACGTATCGCGGCGGTATTGACGCTGATGTTGACAGCCAATCTGACGTCGTAGAGGAATTTGGCTCTCCCGCCGGTGCGTCCGTAACGGAAACGCGCAAATATGCCTATCATCGGAAGATAGAACGGAACCGAACCGCTGCGCGGCAAGCGAAAAGATTTCATGGCACGCGCTGCCAGGCTTGTAATTTAGATTTTGGTGAGCGCTACGGCGAACTAGGCAGGGGCTTCATTGAGGCTCATCACCTCCGACCGATTGCAACGCTCGAGGAAGGCGTTCCCGTGAAATACGACGTAGCAGCTGACTTTGCTGTGCTGTGCTCCAATTGTCACCGAATGATCCATCGTTCTTCGGACCCTAGCGACCTTGCTAAATTTCGAGTGATTATTGGTGCAACCTGACGGAAAACAGTGAACTCCGAAAGCTCAGATTCAGCAGTTCAAGCGGAGCCCGGTTACGCGACCATTTGCCCCTTACTTAGGCTCTTGTACGTCAAGTTCTTAGTGAACATTTAAGGAACCTATTGCCATAGAAGCAGCCGGCGCATAGTGTACGGTTTGAATCGGGAGTAAGGTGCGATGACTAGGGAACTCGAAGAACTGGTTGAGCGCGCACGAAAGATTGAAATGACACCCGATCAGGTGACGGCTCAGCGCCAAAGCTTTGCGTACGGAAACACGCATATCGAGAACGACCGAATTACCCGCCAGATGGTTGCAGAGGCTGATCAGAAGGTCGGCAATCAGCGCGCGTGACTGGAGACCGTCACAGTCACGCGGAAGACGCGCCATTACTTAATAACGAAGAAGAAATTGCGCGGCGCGAGGCTGAAAATGGCCTTCGACAATTCAACCTTGCCCTTGAACTGATCCGTTCGTCCGTAAAGGATAAGGAACGGCCATTCAAGTTGCGCGCCGGACCAATCCTACAACTGCATAAGGCAGCTTTGGATGGCCTTCACAGACTTGCAGGAACCTTTCGCAATACGCGAGTGACGATTGGGAAAAGTAAGCACCAACCGCCGCATGAGTCCTTCGTGGCCGACGAAGTGCAGGGGATGTGCGAATACGTCAATGAGAAGTGGGCCGAAAAGAGCGCAACGCACCTAGCTGCGTATGTGCTCTGGAAAATGAATTGGATACATCCATTTTCGGACGGCAATGGTCGAACCGCACGAACTATATCGTACGTAGTTCTTAGCGCGAAGCTTGATGGTCTTTTGCCCGGGACGCCGACGATTCCGGAGCAAATTGCGTCGGACAAACAGCCATACTATCAAGGAGCTCGAAGCGGCGGATGAAGCGTGGGCCGCGGGAAATGTAGACGTGTCGAAACTTGAAGAAATGCTGAATGGCATGTTGGCCGCTCAACTTCTGAGCGCCACAAAAGAAGCGTCAGGCGAAATTGCAAGTGCCTCTGCTTCCGCAAGCTTTCACTGACATGCGACAAACAAATCGTTCTTGAGGATGTGTTCTGAGGCTGTCGGTTGCCAGCCGGTTGCCAGCGCGGCGTACCGGATCGCGCACATACGCGGGCGGCACAGCTATCCTTCTGAGACATAAAATTAAAATTGGCGCGCCCGAAGAGATTCGAACTCCTGACCCCCAGATTCGTAGTTGCGCCAACCCCACCTTAAGGGGGTTTACAAATAAGCACGAACATCGCATAAATTACTGATATTACTAAGATTTTTAGGCCTATACCCACTAACTAATCTTAGAAATAAGACACCGCAGGCTGTCCCTTAGCCTTCGATTTCAGTTATTTGAGAGACAACCTCGTGCCCACCACCAAGCTCACCAAAAAAGCCATCGAGAAGCTTCGCGCACCGGACCCGAGCGGCAGGCAGGTACTCTACTGGGATAGCTCTCTCAGAGGCTTCGGTGTGCTCTGCTCCGGCGTCACGAGTAGCAAGACTTACATAGCCCAACGCGCACTGCCCAATGGCAGAACGCGACGGGTGACAATCGCAGGTGTTGCAGAAGTAACGGTCGAAACAGCGCGTGGGAGAGCAGCCGAACTGCTCGTTGAAATGCGGCGCGGCATCGACCCGAAGGCGAAGAAGGAGACGATGACGCTGCGTGCCGCCCTCGACGCCTACCTAAACGCGCACTCTCAGCGGTTGCGACCGAGGAGCACAGAAAGCTACAGACTCGTTGTCGAGCGCCATCTTGGAGATTGGCTTGATTGGCCATTGCCTGAAATCACTCGGGACATGGTGGAGGTGCGCCACAAACGAATTGCCGATGACATCTCGGCGCGAAGCCATTGCGCTGCAGTTGAATTCGCAAAGCATTGCAAGGAAAGGGCAGCCACGGTCGAGGCCGGTGGCTGGACGGCTGCTGCTGCGCGCCATCGCGCTGCCGCAGAGCGAGCGGAGCAGCGGTCCCCGGCCAAGGGCCACGCCGCGGCGAACGGCGCGATGCGCGCGCTGCGATTGTTGTGGAACTTCGCGGCAGACAAAGATCCCACGCTTGGGGCGAACCCGGTCCGGTTAAGGAAGCAGTGGTTTACAGTGCCACGGCGCGAGCGATTAGTGCGCGGCGATGAACTACCAAGCTTCTACGCAGCAGTTTGCTCGCTGGCAAACCCAGTCCACCGCGATTACCTGCTCACACTCCTGTTCACCGGACTAAGGCGTCGCGAGGCGGCAACGCTCACTTGGGACGACGTGGACTTCGCCGCCGGCGTGATCCGCATCCCCGCGGCACGCACCAAAGCCGGGCGCAAGCTCGACCTTCCAGTGAGTGACTTCATTCGCGACCTTCTGGTCTCGCGCCGCAGCGTCGGGAAGACAAAGTTCATATTCCCATCAAATAGTAGATCGGGCCACATCGTCGAGCCGAAGTTCGCGCTCGACCTCGTAGCAAAGTCCAGCGGTGTGCACGTCAGCGCCCACGATCTTCGGCGAACCTTCGTTACTATCGCGGAATCATGCGAGATAAGCCCGCTCGCACTCAAGGCGCTGGTCAACCATTCTCTCGGCCACGACGTGACTGCAGGCTACGTGCAGATGAGCGCCGAACGATTGCGCGCTCCCTTGCAGAGGGTGTGCAATCGACTCAAGCAGCTTTGTCGTGCGATGCCTATCGATGACGCGAAGGTTCAGATGTTACGTTAAATAAGGCCAACTGAGACCTTGTGGATTTACATCGGCATTGTGTTTTGCTACTCTTGACTTAATGCCGCCGACGTTAATGGCCGACGTTGGATTTCCGGTATTGGTCGAGAATCATGGCTTTGGGGTGATGCCCCGTCTGCCTCGACGTTAAATAGGCGACGATCTTTTCGGGCGCGATGACAAGCGCCACCAGTCACCCCGGCCTGTAAGGGGTGATGAGAAGGGGTCTTCACGACGCTCAACTCGAGCGTCGCGGAGGCCTTTTTTGTTTTTTTGGCTTCCGCGGCAACTCCAAACAGGAGAACCCGACGTGAAGAAGCCCGATGAATTCAAACAAAGTGCAAGGCACCATCATCTCGACCGGCGCGCCGCGACCATCGCTCAGCAGTTTTTTGGCGATCCTGATGACATGCTTAGGACCGACGAAGTCGCCAGTTGGCTCCTTGTTTCACATCAATGGGTGGAGCTCGGTCGGCTATACGGGTACGGCCCGAAATTCACGCGACTAAGTCCACGGATGATCCGGTATCGCCGCGGCGATGTCCTCGTTTGGCTCCACGAGCGCACCCACGTGTGCACCTCTGAGTACGCAAGCAAGCGAGAGGTCGCGTGATCCATCATGACAAAAAAACGAAGAAGCCCCGGCGCCGTGCTCGCGGCGCGCGGGGCATATGGAGAGTTAGTAACGCTTAACCCGTCGACTGTGTCGAGCAAACAACTTAATGTAAATCCCCCAACCTGGCCGTGGTTCGACGACAGGAAATTCCCGATCGTTTACTGCGAACGGGCCGGCGCAGGCCTCAGATTTTGGTGCCCGTATTGCGGGCACGACCACACGCACGGGGCTACCGGTCGGAACGAGCACCGCGCTGCTGACTGCCACAGCCAAGCCGGCAGGCGTGTTTTCGCGAGAGGCTATCTCCTGCGAGTGATCCAGTTAGGAGGGGACGCATGAACCTTACGCTGGAGCAAATAGCAGGTGCGCTCGGTGGCGAGATCAACGGCGAGCAAGTCCGAGCTCCTGGCCCTGGCCACAGTATCAAAGACCGCTCGCTTGTAATCACGATCGACGGGGCTGCACCCGGAGGTTTCGTCGTACATTCATTTGCGGGTGATGATTGGAAAATCTGCAAAGACTACATCACGGAAAAATTGGGGCTCAGGGTTGCGAGCGCAGGAGGCCATCAATCGCCATTCATCACCGCCGAGTATATCTACCTGACCGAGGATGCTACGCCCTTCCTCCGCGTCAGCCGAACGCGCGACAAACGGTTCCTACAATCTCATTGGAACGGTAAGAAATGGATCAAAGGAAAGCCGCTTGGTCCAAAGATACCGTACCACTTGCCCCAACTGTTGCAGGCCCAAGAGGTCTTCGTGGTGGAGGGTGAGAAAGACGCCGACAATCTCAAGGCGCAAGGTCTGGCGGCGACCACATCACCTGAAGGCGCCGGCAAGTGGACGCCGGACCTCAATAAATGGCTCGAGAGAAAAGAGGTCTATGTCCTTCCCGACAACGATGAAGTGGGGAAGAAGCATGCTCATGATGTCGCCCGTAATTTGAACGGCATAGCGCAGACCGTCCGAATCGTCGGGCTCCCAAATCTCCCGCCGAAGGGTGATGTATCGGATTGGATCGACGCGGGAGGTACTGCCGATGAACTGCTGACTTCGCCCGCTCGACTGCGCCTTACGAGCCGGTTCTGTTGATGCAGGAAAGCCATGAGGCTGGTCCGTAGATGACTTCTACGCGCTTATGACACCGGCCACTTACATGTTCATGCCTACACGGGAAAATTGGCCAGCAACAAGTGTCGACGCGCGGATCGGCGAGGTGGAAGCAATTCCAGCTAGCGGTTGGCGAAGAACATAAGCCGGTCAGCAGATAACTTGGGCTCCAGGTCAGCCTGAGTTGATTAAGGATCGACTGGTCTCTGACGGAGGATGGCTTGAGCGGAAGGGCGCCTGATGCCTGAACCTTTACCGGCCACCAACAATCGCTCTGGGCAACGCAGCCCTAGCGAACCTTGGATCAATCACGTCAACAAAGTCTATCCTCTCGAAGCTGAGCACATCGTGCGGTGGTTTGCTGACCGCGTTCAGCGTCCGAACGAAAAGGTCAACCACGCGCTTATCCTAGGCGGAGCTCCGGGAATTGGAAAAGACACGATGCTCGAACCGCTAAAATATGCGGTGGGCCCGCGGAATTTGCCGAGGTGTCACCGCAACAGGTAGCCGGCCGATTTAACGGGTTTCTTAAATCGGTCGTAATTCGCATCAGCGAGGCACGTGATGTTGGTGATGTGGATCGCGACAAGGCGTATGATCACATGAAATCCTACACGGCTGCGCCGCCAGATGTCCTCCGCGTCGACGAGAAAAATCTACGGGAACATTCGGTTCCGAACGTCTGTGGCATAGTGATCACGACCAACTACCAGGATGCGCTCTACTTGCCAGCTGACGACAGAAGGCACCTCGTTACCTGGTCTGATCTGTCCAAAGCAGACTTTCCCGACAATTACTGGAACGATCTCTGGGCTTGGTTCTATGGTGGCGGCCACTCCCACGTCGCGGCTTATCTTCATGAACTCGACATCACCAAATTTGACCCGAAGGCTCCCCCTCCGAAGACCGACGCTTTTTGGGTCGCCGTCGAGGCGGGACGTGCGCCAGAAAGGACCCCGGACTCGCTGATGCGCTCGATCGGTTGGATAATCCGGATGCAGTCACAATTGAACAGGTCGCGGATGTCGCCGATCTTATATTTCACGATCGGCTGCTTGATCGCCGCAATCGCCGCGTCATAGCGCATCGGTTTGAGGTTGCAGGTTATGCCCGAGTAATAAATGACACTTCTCAACGAGCGCTATGGGTCATCAACGGCAAGCGACAAGTCGTCTACGCCAAGTCGAAATTATCTGTCCGGGATCGGATCGCGGCAGCCCTGAGCGTTAACTAGCCACGAGGCGCCCAAACGATTTGACAGTATGCCGTTTCGAGAGTAGCCGACCGTCAAGATCCGTGCAGCGAATGCACTAAAGACACTGATGTCGTATCCGCATCTCCTCTTGGGTTGTGCGAGCAGTGACGGATCACGTGTGTGACGATTGTAGGATGATCGGTGGCGTTCAGTATTAATAGTGCCTGAGTGACAGTTTGCGAATCGCGCCGCGCATTCTCCTATCTAGAATGTCGCGCACTTCGTCGATCACCGTCGGAGCGACAGTCATTGATCATGCGCAGCGAACGCACTGAACGTACTGATGTCGCATTCGTAATTCCAAAGGTTCCGATATAGGATCACCTATGTGATGGAATTAGGGTCCAAAATCAGTACGTCCAGTACTAATTGTGCCGAGCTTGCCAAGGCGCGCCTCCTAGCTCTTGTCCAATCGCGTGCAAACTGTCGGCGATTTTGACCGCCATAAGTTTCAGCCCTTTCAGTGCAGCACAATGAAGGACTACATAAAAAAGGCGACGGAAATGTCCCAGACTAGCGCGGCGGGGACGCCCTTCCGGTTTGAGTACGTGCCCCATTTTGGGGCTAGAATGGGGAGTCGCGTCGAGTGTAGGCGAAGCGAATTCATTCGGAATAGGCGGGTTGGCGAACCTCGTCATGTGGGAGGCGGGCCTCCAAAACCGGGCAGCGCCTATTCCGGCGAACCGCTAAACATCGTCCTAGCGATCATCGATCCCGATAGCGGATTCCTTGAATATCGCTATGACGGCCGGCGATTTGAACCAGTCCGCTAATTTCAAATTAGAGGGCGTGCCTTGGAAAGCCGATTGGTCGTAGCGGCTTAAGGTGATCACGAGTAGCGCAAATAACCGATCTCACCCGTAGCGTGGCGTTCCATCGTTCACGTCCGTTGTTGCGCCGATAGCATCACCTAAGCGGACATGAGTTTACGTCCGTTAAGGGCCCCAAGTAGCCCCGCCACGGTCAGAGTGACGCGTCCGCTTTACCGCCGAAAGCGGACTCCACAGCCGACGACCGGCGCGTCGGCTTTGGCGCCAAACTCGGACATCCCGAATTATCTAAGGATCGCGGATGCCGGCCTTGTTTGCCTTACAAAGCGCGCAAGCGCCGACCCGATCTCATGAGGACTGTCTTCCTGAATGAAATGGATGCCCCGAATGGTTAGTTCCTCCTGGTTCGGCCAAGAGCGGCAGAATTCGCGCGACCGTCCGATCAACTGCGACCCGGGCTCGGCGTTAACGAACAACTTCGGCAGCGGAGACCGGAAAAGCCATTGCCCATAGTCTTCGAAGATTTTCACCACGTCGGCAGGTTCGCCATCGATAGGCAGCTCGCGCGGCCAGACGAGCATCGGCCAGCGCGACTTCGGTTCAATAAACGGTAGGCGGTATGCATCCATCTCGGTCTTGGTCAAGGCGCGGATGATCAGCTTCGGCAAAAGTATCTCAATAAAGGCATTCTCGTCGAGGATCATGCGATCACCTTTCTCGGAACGCAGATCGCGAAAGATTGGTGCCCGACTGGAAGGAAGATCGTCCCAGTCACGCGGCCGAACCATCAACTCCATGTAAGCGATGGCGCGCACTCGCTCGGGATGCCTTTAAGCCCAATGAAAACCGAGGGCGGATCCCCAATCGTGCAGCACTAGGGTAACGTTCCGACGCAAGTCCAACGCCTCAAACCATGCGTCTAGATACTTTGCGTGATCTAAAAAGCGGTAAGCACCACTTGGAGATGCGGCCGACTGACCCATACCGATGAGATCTGGGGCGAGGCACCAGCCTAGTTCGCTGACGTGGGGGATGACGTTACGCCAAAGATAGGATGAGGTTGGGTTTCCGTGCAGGAAAACGATCGGGTCCCCACTACCAATGGTGACGTAACTCATCTCGCTGTCGCGGACACTTAAGCGGCGACGAGCATGATTATCTTCGGCGGAAATCCTGTCCGGCATGGCATTGCTTCCATTCGCGATTGGCGGCGCGCCTGGAAGAGTGGTCTGGGAACCAGTTTTGATTTTTCCGGAATCAACGCGCTTCAACCAATCAAGTTCAGCGCCAGCAAAAGGACAGCTCGGTTCCAGTGGGTTTTAGATTATAAATCTCGCCGTTCCAGCCACTGGAGTGAACATTGCGGCATGTCTGGTGCGGGTCATTAGTAGACGCAGCGGCATCAATTTGTGACGTCCGCTAATGGAATGGTCCGGCCGTGCTCCTGCCCCGCCAGCGATAGAAGCTGGCAAGGGGCGCCAAAGACAAGGAGCACGCCATGTCTCAGAAGCTCACACAGCGCGATCAGCCGTAGTCGGCATCGATATCGGCAAGAACTCGTTCCACGTTGTTGGCCTTGATCAGCGCGGCGCGATTGTGCTGCGTCAGAAGTGGTCGCGTAGCCAGGTGGATGCACGATTTGCCAATATGCCGCCGTGCCTGGTCGGCATGGAAGCCTGCGTCGGCGCGCATCATCTCAGTCGCAAGCTCAAGGCGCTTGGTCACGACGCCCGGCTGATGCCGGCGAAGTACGTGCGGCCCTACTCGAAGGGACAGAAGAACGACTTCCGCGATGCGGAGGCGATCGCCGAGGCGGTGCAGCGGCCGACGATGAAGTTCGTGGCGACGAAGACCGCCGATCAGCTCGACCTGCAGGCGCTGCACCGGGTGCGGGAGCGACTGGTCAGCCAACGCACCGGCATCATCAATCAGATTCGCGCCTTCCTGTTGGAGCGCGGCGTTGCGGTGCGGCAGGGGTTGCGGTTTTTGCGGGCCGAGCTGCCGCGCATCCTGGCCACGCCCCCCGATGTCCTGTCACCGCGCATGGTGCGGATTATCGAGGACTTGGCTGGCGACTGGCGCCGGCTCGACGAGCGGGTCGAGAGTTTATCGCACGAGATCGAAGCTGTTGCGCGCCAGGATGCCGGTTGCGAGCGGCTGATGAGCGTGCCCGGCATCGGCCCGATCATCTCCAGCGCGATGGTGGCGGCGATCGGCACTGGCGATGTGATTCTCCAAAGGCCGCGACTTCGCCGCCTGGCTCGGGCTCGTGCCCAAGCAGATGTCGACCGGGTGACCGCACGATCCTCGGCAAGATATCCAAGCGCGGCAATCGCTATCTGCGCGTCCTGTTCGTGCAGGCGGCCTGGGTCGTGCTGATCAAGCCGAAGAGCTGGGAGCGCCACGGGCTCAAGCCCTGGATCGAAGCCGCCAAGAAGCGGCTGCACCGCAACGTGCTGGCGATTGCGCTCGCCAACAAGCTGGCCCGCATCGCCTGGAGCGTTCTGGCTCATGGCCGGGACTTCGAGGCGAGGAAGATCGATGAGGCTGCCGCTCAGTCGGCCTGATAACACCGACGATCACAGACAACGCGTGAGGAGCCTGCGATGACATAATCAGATCGACACGCTTTACCTGCCGAGGTCTGCGAGAGGATGAGACGAGATGGAGGTTCGGTCTTCCCGGCGCATGCGAACACTGGTGACCCGAATGGCCCGGTTGAGGCCTGTCCGCTAATGAGATCGCACGCGCGCTGATATCCATGATGGCCAGGAGCACAACATGCTCCAATCAGAGGCCGGATACATTGATGCAAGACCGCTCACCGCCAACTCGACGAAATTCTCTTGCAACGCGCGGCCGGACCATACATTCGGGTCAGAAGCAGACTCGCGCACTGCAACATTGATAGCGCAAAAAGAAAGACCGCCTCGCGGCGGCGGCCTCTCTCCAATCTGATCCAGAATGGGTGCACGTCAGCGCTGCGGATTGGCATTTGCCCAGTAGTCGGTGGACGCTTTGGTGGCTTTAAGCGCGCCGGGGGTCTCAAAGCCGGGTGCCATGGAGGCGTCAGTGCCGGCCATAACTTCGTGATGATCAATGTTCAGGAGGCGTAGCCAGCTCTGTTGGCCGAGCGTTAGCCCGATCACGCAGCCTATCTCAACCAGTTCGGCCTCACTGAAATACTTATTGAGGCGGTCCCAAAACGCATCGTCAGCGTTGAGATGCCAGACTATCGCCTCGGCGTAAGCGAGTACGGTTTTCTGCTTGTCAGTAAAGCGGGTCGATTTCTCAAAATTCAAGAGATCGAGCACTTGGTCTTCGATAACAGTTCCATTTCCGGTGGCTTTCACCGAGCGTTGGTTGCCGCAATATTCGCATTGCACCGAGCGTGACACGTAAAGGCGAGCCAGTTCCTTTAGCGGGTGGTCAGCGATACCGTTGCGAAACAGGTCATTCCAGCTCCTGGCGAAGAACCAGAAGGCGGCCGGGACATGCGCGCGCGGACGGCGGAGCTTTCTGGGCGGGGTGTGCCCTCGCGTTGGCAGCGCTCCATCTCTTCGCGCATTTCCAGATCCATCTTCTCTAGCGGCACGTAGCTGATGCGTTGCTTGGCCATGCGTGTCTCCTCTCGGGTTCGTGTCTGCGTATTTGCACCCTAGGCACGCCAAGCGAGGCTTGCTATCGTTAAATCACGATACCTATATCGTTAAAATCGATGGCAAAAAAGGCGCGAACAGATTGGGATAGTCGGATTGGGGTGCAACGTATCACTCTGCGCGACTTGCATATCCTGTCGTTTGTGGTGCGCTCAGGCAGCATGGCGAAGGCTGCCACGCACCTTTCGACTACGCAGTCTGTGGTGTCTGACGCAATCGCGAACCTTGAAAGCGCGCTGGACGTACGGCTGCTCGACCGCAGTGCCAAGGGCGTTGAACCCACAATCTATGCGAAGACATTGCTCAAGCGCAGCAACGCTGTATTCGACGAGCTGCGCGAGGCGGTCAAGGATATCAAGGCTCTTGCGGACTCGACCAGCGGCGAGGTGCGCGTTGCTTGTCCAGAGTTCCTTGCGGGCGGGCTAATCCCCGACGCAGTCGATGGTTTTTCGCGCCGTTATCCCGATATCGTCTGCGAGGTGAACGAGGCGGACGCCACGACGTTGGAATTCCGCCAGCTGAAGGAGCGCAGCGTCGATCTGATGGTCGCACGAATTCCCACGGCTTTCTCGGACGACAATCTCAACATCGAGGTCCTTTTCGACGATCCTCACGTCGTGGTCGTCGGCGCGAAAAGCCCCTGGATAAATCGGCGCAATGTTACGCTTGCAGATTTAGCGGAGGAGCCGTGGATCATTCCGGCCTCGTTGATCGTGCGCGAAATCATGAAGGAGGCATTCGATGCACAGAGCTTAAGGGTTCCCGAGGGGAAGGTCATTTCGTCATTCGTGCTGATGCGCAATCATTTGCTGGCGACGGGGCGGTTTCTGACGGTACTGCCGGCATCGGTGCTTCAATACAATACCAAGCAATGGGCACTCCGCACGCTACCTGTCAAACTACACACGAAACCGCGGCCGATCGCGATCATCATGCTAAGGAACCGCAGCGTTAGCCCAGCAGTTCAGCTCTTCATCGAGCATTTACGGGTGACGGCGAAAAGCTATCTGCGCCGGCGTGACTGACAGGATGCTAATCGTAACCGGCTGGGTCCGCTTTAGGTCAGAAGCTGTCACGCGACAGTTACATCGTGATGTCTGCTTTTACTCCGAAAGCAAACTCCGCAGCCGACGACCGGCGCGTCCGCTAAGGGCCACAAGCCGACATCGCCTCGGAGGCTTTACCCTCATTCATTCCGCCTTTATGTTCGCCTCGCGGATGACGCGGCCGTAATCATCATATTGTTTGCGCAGCAGCGCGCCGAATTCCGCCCCGCAGAGGCCAACCGGCGAAAAACCTTCCTCAACAAGTTTTGCTTTTACCACCGGCACCTGCATAGCGGCGGTGAACCGGTCGGCGAGTTGCCTGACCACGTTCTGCGGGGTTTTGGCTGGCGCGAACAACGACCACCACAGATCCACTTCGAAGTCCGGATAACCACTTTCGGCTACAGTCGGTAAGTCCGGCAGTGGTTCGATGCGTGTGCGTGAACTGGTGGCAAGCGCGCGCAACGTGCCGGCTTTGATGTGTGCGGCAAGTGGGGCGTACTCGGCGAATACCGCCGACACGTGATTACCAAGTAGCGCGTCGATAGCAGGGGCGCCGCCGCCAAAAGGTACGTACGTGATGTCAACGTCGGCCGCACGCTTAAGCCGTTCGAAGCCGATGTGTTGAGCGGTTGCTGGTCCGACGCTCGCCAGCGTTAAGTTCCCGGGTTTGGCGCGCGCCGCGCTCAGAAAATCGTCCAGCGTGCGGTATGGCGATTGGGCGTTGACGACAATGATCCCGGGCGAACTGACGAGGTAGCAAACCGGCTCGAAACTGGTCAGTGGATCATAGTTGACCTTTCGTACCTGCGGACCGATCAGAAGATAAGGGGCATTAATCAGCAGGGTGTTGCCGTCAGGCTCAGCACGCGCAACGGCCTCGGTTCCGATAATCGATCCTGCCCCTGGTCGGTTCTCGATGATAACTGTTTGCCCATGCGCGGCTCCGACTTGCGCGGCCAATTGGCGGGCAAGAATATCGCCAGCGCCTCCCGGCGGCAGCGGAACGATAATTTTGAGATTTTGTGTCTAAGTCCAAGCTGCAACGCTCGATAAGGCCACGAATACAGCGGCTACCGGCGAGATTAGGACGAAGATTCTGCGAGCTGCGCTAATGCTGTGCACGGTCATTTCTCCGAGCCGTTCGAAGAATATGGGCCGCTTAAATCTAGAAATAAAATACATAAAATGAGCCACTGGTATAATCTATAGTTATGGAGCTCGGGGCCAGGTTACGTGCGTTTGCAGATTCGTGAGGCGCGGGTCTTTCACGGGCGCGGCAGAAGAGTTGCGCATAAGTCAACCGGCTGTCTCGAAACATATCGCCGACATGGAGCGCGATCTTGGCGTGAAGCTAATTGAGCGCCGATCCCGGGAGTTGACTGCCGCCGGAGAACTACTCGCCAGTCACGTCTTGCGCGCGGAGTCGATCCTTGCGCAAGCCGCTTACGGCATCGCCGCCCTGCGCGAACCCGGACCGGGGAAGCTGACCATTTGGGCCTCGGGCACGCCGGGCACTTACTTGCTGCCAGATGTCATCGCGAGATTCCAAGAAGCACATCCAGGTGTGCGAGTGTACTTTGAACTTGGCACATCTTCTGAGGTCGTGAAGGCTGTCCGCTCTCATCAGGCGGAAATTGGGGTCGCTGGAGGCTTTGTGGCCGCACCGGAAATCGAAGCTGAGCCTTTGATCGAAGACGAAATCGTTATCGTCGGAGCCCCAAGCTTTAAAAGCAGGCGACTGTCACGTGACGATCTTAAATCACTGACCTGGATTTCGCGTGAAGAAGGTTCGGCGACAAGCAAGATTGCGGACGGCGCGTTAGCTGATGTTGGGATTGTGCCAAGACGCCGCCTAGCTTTGCCATCATGGGAAGCTATCAAGCTCGCGGTACGACGCGGTCATGGCATCGCCGCATGCAGTCGGCTCGCGATTACCGAAGAACTGGAATCGCAGACGCTAATCGTGATTCCATACATGCCTTGGAAGGTGCGCAGGACATTTTCCATCGTTCGGATCCGCGATGCAGCTCTTACGGAGACCGCGCAACAATTTTTACAGATGCTGCGCGAACGATGGGGCGATACCTATTCCTGGCCCGGCTTGCCCGTGAAATGACCCGGTACTTGGGCCGCTCAATTGTCCGCTATGGGTCATAAGCAGCCGCGACACGATTGGATCGTGATGTCCGTTGTTGCACCGAAAGCAGACATCGGAGCGCGGTCACAGTGTGTCTGCTATGGGCCATTAGCGACCTAATAACGGACCTGCGTCGAATGACGCGAAGTGCCAATTGCTGACATTGCATATCCGTTCCTGAGCGACCGAACCGCTTAGCGATTGTGCTGAGCCGTATCGACTGGCCGGTCAATGTCGCCCTCTACTGCGCCGATGGAGCAGTTCGGGCCGTGTTGGGGGCGCGCTTGGCCGAAGACGTCGATGGCGTGGACTGCGTTCCCTAAACACGCCGCGATATCGCCGGCGCCGAGGGCGGGGCTTCCTATGACTGGATCATATAGCGTGTCGAGGATCGGTGAGGCCAGCTTGATCGAAGTACCGCAGGACTGATCGGGGAACTGGAGATTGCTTCCTGCGTCCGCGATCGTCCCCAAATCCGCTGAAGCCGCCTGACAATTGCCGTTGGCGTTATTCGATACGATCGTATTTTTGAGCGCCATCTGTTGCCAGCTGGCCGCCGCTTTAGATGACGTCGCGAAGCTCAGCGCCTCACCCTGATTGTCCGCGATCGTCGAATTGACCACTAGGACGTCGGAGTCCGAAATGGCCGAGCCGGACTGCGCGGTGTTCTTGACGATCAGCGCGTTTGCGATCGTGTCGGCAGGCTGGGCGGCGCCAGGCTTGCTGCTCCGCCTGAGGAACACCGCCCCGCCTTGCTGGACTGCCGTGTTGTTCGCAAAGACCGCGCGTGAGAGCGTTACGCTGGCGTCGAAACCGCTGAGTCCACCGCCTGAGACGGTGGCCTGGTTCCCCACGAACTGTACCGCATAGCCGGTAAAGACCGTCGCGTTCATGCCGTCCTCGCCGAGATCGAGCGCACCCCCGATTGGCGCAGTGTTGTTCTTGAACACCCCGTATCGGATATCGATCGCGCGGGGTGAGGCGTTGTTAGGGTCGAAGCCAATCGCGCCACCGCTCTTGGTGGCAATGTTTCCGGTGAATGTCACCCCTTCCAGGGTTGCGCTGTCCGCCGCAGGGGTGAACTCGATCGCGCCCCCGATCACCCCCTTGTTGTTGGCGAACTGGGTGTCGTCGATCTCGACGGGGCAACTCAGCGAGAGCGCGCCGGCCGGATAGCCTCCCGTGCCAGTATTCCCGGAAAACAGGCTGTTTCGAATTCTGACCTTGGTGCAGTTGGCAAAGCGGGCCGGGCCGCCGTTGACGAACTGCGTCTGATCGATGTCGGCGTTGCCGTGCGAGAACATCAGCGCCAGACCGGTAGTATTGGCGAAACGGGAATTGCTCAGCGTCAAAGTCGAGGCCTCAACAACCGGCCCGGCGTTGTCCTGAAACCGGCTGCCGGAAATAACTGTCGGACCGATCGAAAATATCGGCTCCTCGGATCTGAGGATCACCGAGTCCTGGACAACGAGTTCGGCCGGTGCTCGAAACCACGCTGCCGGGGCCGCCATTGCCGTTGACGACCGTCAGGCCGATGAGGGTCAGCCCGGCGTTGTCGTCGACCGAAAACACCCGGTTGCTGCCGCTCGCGTCGAGGGTGATCTGCCGACCGCCGTCGATGACGGTGTCCCTCGAAATGGTGTGCGTCTGATGGATGAGGATTGTCGCGCTGCTGTGGCAGTTGAATGTCACGCGGCCCGGAATCCGGAGAGCGGTCGTAAGGTTTACCCAGAGTCCCGGCTGGTCATCGGCAGCGCAAAGCGTGACAACCGGTTCCAGCGGCGACTGCCCTTGCAGCAGGAAGAATGCGATAACCAGCAAAGCAATCGCGCGCATCATGACCTCCGATGGGCTGGCCCGGTGGTCGTCATCGCGTGACTGGGCACCGTGCAGGTGACACATCGACGATCGCGTTATTTTTGTCCGAAAGGTCGAGTGTGACCGTGGAGTTCGGAATGGAATATGGGTCCTTGATCGTTAGCTTCGCGCTGCCGCCATTGATGATGGTGCCCGAGGCGAGCGGCCAGCTCGTAATGCTCGGCTGAGGCACGCCATCGACGGAAACAATGCCGCTCTTTGTTGGGTCACGCTCATAGGCATCCGCCTCGAATGCGACGGCCGCGCTGGTAACGGTATGGAAGGTCCCGCTCATCCCGCTGATGAAGCCAGGCGGATTTGCTGCCAGGGTCTGCTGCTCGAACTTGCGGAACGTAAGCCGGTCGTCGCCGTCGACGGCTTCGAAGAAGCCGAAATTGCTGGTGCAGCCGGTATCGCTTGTCGGGCACGCGTCCCGGTAGATGGCGACAAACACGAACGGTCGCTTGTCCGGATCGGCGCCGAACGCCGGGCAGCTTTTTACGTCAAGGAACTCCCATTGTGGCGGTGTGCCTGCATCCGCCACAAGGCAATTGTTGATTGCGTTGGGCACCACCAAATTCATGCCGCAAGCGAAATTCCCGATCACGCAGAGATTGCCCTCGAAGCTCTCATTTGGGCCCGGTTTGTCCTTCTTGCCCTCGATGCGGATGAAGCTGTCGAGCGTGGTGTTGAACGCCAAGTCATTCAGCATCAGCGTCGTCGGGAATGCCGCGCCATGGTCGTCGCGGTGGTTCAGTGCATCGCCGAGCGGGCCAAGATCCTTGACGGTGTTGACCGCCTCCGTTTCAACGCCGCCCGCCGTAATCAGGTAGCCGCGCCCGCGCGAATAGACCTCGTAGCCTTCGTGATGGATGAATTCGGATTCCGGGACGAAGCTTTGGATGGCTGCGTCGAGAACGGCGCAACTCGGGACGTAAAATGATGTCGCCTCGCTGATCATGATGTTGGCCGCACCGACCGAAATCATCGCCCAGTCCTTCTGGGGAGCCGGATCATTGGGAATCGCAGTCATCTGCTGATCCTGACCGGCGTAAAATAGCATGTGCGTCGTGAGATGATCGGCCTCGTTGTTTTGATCGAACAGGCCGTAGCCGGTGGATTCCACCTTCGCGACATCAGAAAGGTGTCGCCGGAAAGGTACCACTCTCCGGTCCTGGCTGCTGCCGATGGCGAACTTGGCCTCCGTGTAGTTGAGCACGGCCACCGCCGCCATTTTCACGGCGGGATCCTCCGCAAAGTCGGCGATGTTGAGGATGGCAGAGATGGAGTAGCGGGTGTAGGGGCGCGCATTATATTCGCGGAAATCGCGGGTCAAAATGTCGTGGAATTGGGTGAGAAGCCAGTCCATCTCGACCGCCTGATCGTTGACGACATTCGTTGGATCCCGGCCATCGCTCTGCAGCTGATGAATGATCAGCTGATTGTTCAAATAGCGCGACGTCTCGATGTTCAGCCGGTGGTTCTCGGTCTCGGGAATCCGGGCCAGTCCCACGGCTGTCGAGCCAGCTATTACGCCCGTGACAAGAAGATTGGCAATGAGGCCTTGGGCACCGGCAAGATTGGCCGCCGCCACGATCCCAGCAACGATCGATGCGGCCGCGAAGAGCAGCAGCAGGCGCTTCGATAGCCAACTGAATATATCACCTACGAAATCAGCGCTTCGCTGGTCCATTTGCTGTCTTCGGCGCGGTCTTCCGCCGATCCCGTACTGCGCTCGGTATTGCCGCACTGGAATATCGAATAACTGTCGAGGCCGGGCCGCCCGTCCGCCGCCAGCAGATCATTGGTGATGTGGGCGCGGACATCTGGCCTGATGAGGGGATGCTGCCACCACATTCCGTCGAGGTAAACGGCGCGTGTGAGTTGCCGGACTGTGACGTCCCACTCACCGTCGGTCATAAAGATAATATAGCCGGGGAGGTCCGAGGATCCGAGGTGGTTCTTGTCCTCGTGCATGACCGACAGCGCTTTGTTAATCTCTACGACAAGGCAGGCGCCTGTAACGCTGGCGGTTACCGTGACGGTGTCCGTAGTTTGCGTCTTTGATCGAATGACGTTGCTGCAGGCCGGCGACCCCATCACTTCCGCGATATCGCGGTTTAGCTCCGTAAGATCAGGTCCGATCAAGTTATCCAAGTCATACTTGGTCGCGAGCGGCTTACCGTCGTCGTCTTTCCAGCCGCTTATTTCGGCTGTGGGATACGTCCTGGTCCAACTGCACACCGCGTTGGGATCATAATCACCATCGTAAATCTGGCCTGGAAGATGCAGCCACAGCATCTTGCTCAGCACCTGGTTGATTGGGCCTTCGCCGGACTGCGACGCCCTCGTTTTCAGCCAGAATTCGATTTCACCGCCACAGGCATCGTAACCAGCGATCGCCGCACGCCGGTCGTCCAACGTGTCGATCGCGTCCTGGGCGTCTGTCGGCGCGGGCGGAAAGGGGATCAAGTAGAGTATTGGATTGGCGGCAGCCACCGCCGCCGTCGGTAGCGTTAGTGACGTGGCTATGAGCGCGAAGGCGAGTATCCGGGTAACAACTCGACCAAAAGTGCGAAACTTCAAGTCGAGCTCCACCTCTGCGGCAACCAGCATTTGTTTGCGCATGCCTCGCGACGTCGAGGCTACGCAAAAATGCCGTATTTGCCTAAACCGGGATTCTCCAGATGAACCCCGGAACTGGCGTGGATTTTTGCGCTTTTGCCGCGTTCTGACAAGACCGGCTAACGACGCGGATGACTGCCGTAATCCTGGCACCCAGAACGACGGCTGTACTAGCATCTGGACACACGCCTCCCGTCGGTTGCCCTTAAATCCGTGGGCATCATCGTCTCCTGCTGGCGCAGGTGGCGGTTGCGGCCGTAGTTCGGCGATGAGCCGTAGATCACTTTCGACCGATTGACGATATCCGCGAAATGTCCGCTATGCCTCTCACGGCGACTGATTGGTGAACCACCCAAGCGTAGCGATGGGAAGTCGGTGGCCACGCTCATTCATCAGAGACCGATCCTGCGCTCGCGAGTTTTAGTCGAGGCCGAGCTTGAACAACCTGATCGCATTTGGTGCGCCCAATCTGAATTCGACGTCCGCTTTAGGCAGACATCTTCTCTCAACTTCACACATTGGCACGCATGGCGAACTGAGCCGTTAATACCTAAATGAAAGACATCAACCGAGGCCGGTGACTAGAGGAGAAAATGTACAAATTAAGGGACGATGGATACCGGAACTATCACGGCAACGAGTTGGGATGCAGTCACGATCGCTTGGGACAATGGGCAGATCGCCAGTGTACACCACGGCGACATGCGCGAAATTCAGAAAACCCCAGCAAGGTCAAATACCGCATAGACTGTCGCGAATGTCCGCTTCGGGTCAGAGCCGACATGGCGATCTGAATTTGCGATGTCCACTGTTACCCTGAAAGCAGACATAGGCAGCCACCTCCTAACCCCAAATTAGAAGGCAAACCAATAAAGTCCGTTTTCTCACAATTATTTAGACGGAGTGTCGACAGGCAAATAACTGATTATGCCCGCATGGAGGAAGAAGAGCCGTACATTCGAACGCCCGCGGACATGCGTTCATGTCGGGCAATCGGGGTAACAACGGCATGCGATGCGATTAATGGCACCCGGAATATCACGGATGAGTATCTCGAAAACGAACGCGCCGTGGTGAAAAGACAGTTAGAGAAAGCCGGGATCCGCCTCGCTCATTCTGCTGGATGCAACCGTTCGGAATTAGACCAGCTTTCGGGCCCATGGCACATTATACATGTTGCCGCAGCGCTCTTGCTTCGTTGCAACTCGGATCGAGCGTTACGGCGATCTGTAGAGGATGGGAAATGGATGTCTTCAAGTATTTTCTCACAGTGCGTTACTGCGCAAGATGCGCGTAGTGTTTCTGGACCCATTCGAGATCCTCGGCCCATTCGATCATTGCCCTTTCCATGTAGTGGTGCGCCGGATTGGTGAGCTGGCTTTCCAAGAACTGGGTCAGCTTCGAATACCTTTTTGATGAGAGTGCCAAACCCCATTCATACCCACATAAGCCGGCGAACTCACCAACGGCAATTCCCCTTCAATAATGTGTGCAAAATCATTCTCCGAATTGAGGTCTTCTCACCTTTTACGCTACCGAGAAGGTACCCTAACGTAGCAAGCAGTCCAACATTGGGGCTGGCGACCGAAACGTTGCCTGCCCGAGCTCGATCGAGCCTACTCTTCCATTCGCGCTCGACGGCGACCTTTACTAATTGGGCCGCTTCATTTGGTCCTTGCGTGCACTTGGCGATTGCGTTCCTAAAAAGATTTAAAAGATCTTCGTCAGTCATGATTGGAATTTTTGAAACGATGCTAGGCATACGTCCAATCTCTCACAACTACCTTCTATTATTTCCAATTGTATTGACAACGATATGGTAGTTTGAAGTGCTACCGCATTTCGCGGTCTCAGTCCTAAACCTATTCCTCGAACCCAGTCGACTCTGGTTTGAATTTAAGCTGCTTTGCGTTGTCCCTCACCACGCTGACCTCGCTGTCATCGAAGCTGTCACGATACTTCGCCTTCGATCTCCAGGGTGAGTTTCACTTTTGCTCCCTGAGTTCGCTGTATTTCCATCACGACCGCATTCAGACTCGCATCGAACGCCTTCACCGGCCGCACTATATCGATCTCCACTGATCCGTAGAATTGGCGAGCCTTGTCAACAGGTTGCGGTCCATGTGGAGGTTCCGGTCGTTGATGCGCCCATTGCGCCCCCGGCGGATTATCTCCTGGGTTCGCTGCCCAGCCCCGCCTTTCTGGCGAGCTGCTTCTTTGTTTCTGCGTCGCGAACCAGCACCGCTTCGAGGACGGCTGCTGGGGAATCTCGCCCAGATCAGCTTGTGATATTTGCCGGTTGCCTCGTCGAAGCCATCGGCATAGCCGAATTGCGGGTCGAGTTTTGCAACAGCGTCGCGGATCGAGCCCTCAAGAACCACCGTCGCGGAGCTTCGGCAGATAGACGTAGGCCGCAAACCAATCTGCGATCTCGGCGACCGTCAGATGCGGACGATCTCCGGCCATATCGGTTTGAGCGCATGCCACAGCCGCTCAGTGCCGAGCTTCTCAAGAGCAACCCCATCCGCTTTCGCCTTGTCGTAGACGACGGGGATGGCGGCGCGATCCCGCGAGAGATCAGGCTGTGTTCAAGGTCAAACGGCTTGCCCGGCATTCGCTCTTCACGGGATAAAGGATGTGGCTCCAGGCCGCGGATCGCCTTCAGCGCCGATTCGCGATTCGTTTTCGCCTTGTCCTTCGCGTCGGTCGCTTGGGCTTGCGTCATCTGCTGTTGCAGGCGGCCGTCCTTATCGATCGATGCCCAGGCCATCGCCTTGCGCATCACCTCGCGGGCGTTAGCGAGGTTCGCTTCATCGGGCGCGACGAAGACAAGCGTATTGCGAAACCGGCGCTGCGAGGCCCGGCACCGCATCAGGGCGTCGGCCGCGTCGGTCGCGGGCGACTTCAAGTGCCCTTGCCGGCGTGCGCCATCGCGGGGCTCAGGATCACGAGTGAAAGCGATTGGCTTCGTCGATCGTCATCGGATCGTCCGGTGCAGCGAAGACGCGGTGAAAGCCTCCCTTGCTGTCGGCATCCTCGCTAAGCACGTCGGCGATTGCCGCGTCGACTTCGTGATCGGGCAACGCCTTAGCACGATCATCCGCAAGCCGATTGAGCGTCGGTTGCGTCGAGAACCAATAGCGCCCTGCTTCCTCATAAAGATAAGTGGCCCGTTCGCTGAGTTCCCGCAGGGCTTCGCCGAAAATCGCAAGCTGGTCGCCCGGTTCGGCACAGGCAAGCCGCAGACCCTGGCCGGTAAGTCCGGCATTCGGTTGGCCGACCAGCGGCGCCGAACAAATGAAGACTGCCCGGGCGGAACGGGTCGCAGCCCGAAACTGCGAAATTCGTCGCGACGGATTCGCTTCCATCCGGGTTGGCAGCGATCCCTCACCATCGACTTCCTTGTCGACCACCGAGCCGAATGCCGGATCGAGCGGATAGAGCACGCTCGCGCGCACGCGCTCATGGGCGACGGGAACCCGCGCCGGCGTGATCAGCGGGTCGCGCGTTTGCGCATGCCATAGCACGCCGACGACGTTTGCCATGAACCGCAGCACGCCGCGCGTGCGCTGAAACTTCTCCAGGCTCGCCCAATCTTTCGAGAGCCGATCGAACAGCTCGGGATGGATCGGATAGGACAGGCGCAGCAATTCGAGATAGCGCGCTTCTTTCGCTTCGGGCGGAAATTCGGCCGGGTTCTTTTTGTAGAGGTCGTGGAAAGCCTTGACGGTTTCTTCGCGCGCCTTCTCGCCTTCGGCATCAAGCGGCTGGAACAGGCGGCGGCGGATGATCTCATAGGTTTCGTCGCCGGATGCCGGCAGCCAGGGCGACTGCACGCGGCCGAACACCTTTTCAAGCCGGCGCAGCGCCGCGCGCCGCGTTCGCCGCCGGCCTCGGCATCGCTTTCGGGCAGCGAGCCAACGATCAAGAATGCCGGGCGCCATCTTCGCCGCTTCGGTCAGCGACTGGATGAACGACAGAAACGCCTCGAAGCGGTCGTCGTCGAGCTGGCGGGCGAACATCGTCAGTTCGTCGAGCAGGATCACGCTCGGCCCGGCGAGCTTGAACACTTCGACCATCGCGCGCGAGCCGGGGCTGGTGCGCGCCTCCTCGGCTTCAGCGACGATTGCAGTCCTTTGTCGCCCGCAAGGCGCCAGGCGATATAGCCCCATACCGTGTGGACGCGGGGACCCTTGTCAGCTTCAAGCTGACGTCGGGCCCGTCAGCAGAGCCGACGAACACGGCCATCTTCGGCTTCGGCAGCGCCGGACGCGGCCTTCTCCAGAACCGGCCGAGGCCCGGCAAAGCGCGCGGATCGCCGCCGTCGCCCAGATGCTTGGCGAGATGGAAGATCGCGAGCATCGTGTGCGTCTTGCCGCCGCCGAACGCGGTCTGAAGGCCGATCACCGGATCGCCGCCGCTACCGCCAGGCGCTGCACTGCCGAGGTCAGAACGCGCTTCAGGCCTTCGGTCAGGAAGGTGATGCCGAAGAAGCTCGTCGGCGTCGCATAGCCTTCGCTGGCATGGCCGGCATCGACGGCGAACAGGTCGGCAGCGAATTCGGCTTCCTTAAATCGGTTGGCGATCACGTCTGGGTGCGGCAGCGCGACCTCGATCCAGGGCTTCAGGGCTTTCGCGGGCCCGCCTGCGAGGTCGAGCTTCGGCGGCGGCGCTGGCGTGGGCGGCGGCGCGCGGGAAGCCCGATGGCGCTGTGCGTCGTAGAGCTTCTTGAGTTCGGCGATTTCCTTTTCCGGCGCTTTGGTCAGCTTCAGAAGCTGATGCATGGCGTCGAGGTAACGCAGCGCCTCGTCGTCCTGCAGCCCGATCGCGAGATGCGAGATCGCGTTGCGCGCTTCCAGCGCCATCGAGGTGAAATTGCGCGCCTTGTGCTTGTCATTGCGACCGAACGCGTCGTCGAACACTTCGCGCCAGCGGTCGATCATCGTCTTGACGAGGCCATAGGCATCGAGCGGCGCATTGGGCGCGGCGCCGTGGCGCGGCTGGCATAGTGCAGCCAGTTCGCGCCATGGACCGTCTTCATCCGCGCCTCGACGAACGGAGTGAGCCCCTTCTGCAGATGGAACAGCCCGCCCTGAACCCGCTGCAGGGTTTCCTTTTCGGCCGACATCGGATTCCTCCCGAGATTTGAACTGTCGCCCTGGGCCGCAGCTCTCTCGTGCGCGACTGCGGAGCCAGATCTTCGAGCTTCGGCCATTCCTGGGCGAGTTCGTTGTAGACCAGCGCCTCGGCCGCCCAACCCTTCTTGGTGGCGATTTCGAACAGCCGATAGGCGAGCGCCGGGCGGCCTCCGCCTTCGGCCCCATCTGCGCCACAAACCGGCCAGCCGCTTCGCCGCCGCCGGCTTCCGCATTGAGAATGGCTGCCGCCTTCTGAACGCATGCCCACACGGTCGCTGTACCGTGCTCGGCCAATTCGCGCTTGCGTTTCTTTTCTTCGTTGCTGTCGTTCGTTCCGATGTCGGCGGGCCACCAGTCGTTGCGCGGCGTGAGCGCCGCCTTGCCCTTCAAATCCTTGAACACGCCGGAGTTGAACAGCGCATTGGACGGGATGTTCTTGGCATTGGCAAGCGTGATCAGCTCGCCGGATGCCCGCGCGTCGAAGCCATAGGTGGCAAACCAGGCAAGCGCCACCTGCGTCTCGGCATCGAAATTGGTATCGAGTTCGTTCTCGATTTCCTCCCAGACGCGGTTGATCAGCGAAGCGCGGTTTTACCGTCATGGCACTGTCGTCGTCCTCCAGAACCTTGGCATAGCGCGTGAATACGCCCATGCCGGGCCCGATCACCGATTGCTGCATGTCCACGGGACCGACGCCGGCCTTGCGGATGTCGTCGATTGCGTCCGGCATTTCGCGCTTCAGTGCGCGGATAAAGTCTGCGCGGGTAACGACACCGCATTAGCCGGCCGCTTTCGGCAGACGAGAACAATCGATGACGCGAGTGCGTTCATTCGGCTTTCAGCGCATTCGTCGCCTCTGTTCGGACTGGCCAAGTCCCGTCCACACTAAGCCCGAATCCACCACGGCTCAGGAATGAGGCCCAACCAGCCGAAGTGACCCCCTCTGCGGCCGCTTCCGCTTGTAAGGCATAATAGATTGCGACGGGTATCTCTATCCCGCGCTGCATTTCGTATCGCCTCGAGGGCATTGCCCATGCCCTTCATAAAGGACTCTTCCGCCTCCGCTTGCCGCCCTGGCGCCAGGTGCGGCGACAAGTTCCTGATCCTTCGGTGTTCTTAGGCGGCGAAACAGCGGGTATCACGCTAAGTGAGCGCCGTAGCCAAACGTAGAAGAAGTCGGACAGATCGGCGTAGCCAACGTTGTCGTAGTAGGGCGGGTCAGTTGAAATCACTGCTCCTTCTGGAATTTCTGCTTTCTGCGCTGCTGCGTGGCGGATTTCGCCAGCGCCGCCGAGCCCGCATTGCCCTACTACCCGAGCCAAATAATCAACTTGGCCGACGAAGTTTCCAGTTGATGCTGAAAATGGATTCGCTTCAACAAAATCCCATGTCATAGAGAGAGCCTGCCGGGCGAACACCTGCTGAACGTTAAGGCCTTCAACGTCCCAGAAGCACAAAGTCGAGCATCTGTTCGCCTGCTTGCTGATGCAAAGAGCAAGATACGTCGCAAGGGCGTCGACGTAAGCCTTAGCGTCCAGCAACTGAGCGACACTTGCATCGCGTAAGATGCGCTCTCGTACGTACTTGAGTTCGTCGATAAACGCGTTCAACGCTACAATCTGACGGTCCAAGAACAAGTCGCCGACACGCTCGAGCCCAAATATAGTCGGTGTCATGTAGCGGCTGTTCTTGTGAAGGACCTCTTCGGGGCGATCCTCCGCGCGAACACCAAGCGCCGCGTCATGCTGAACTGCGTCAACAGCGAGAAAAATGCGGCCCCTCTGCCCTTCGGCAACGACGGCAAAGGGTAGTTCCTTTAATCGACCAGATTGGGCCTCCAAACGAATGTAGGCGGGTTCGAGCGGTGTTCCCGTGAGCAAACAAGTAAAGTTCGCTCCGCGCGAGGCCTTCGTTCCCTTCTTCAGCCTTTCTTCGTCGGCCTTCGAAAGCGCCCAGTTCTAACCTCGAACCGCTATCCATTTGGCGCCGCAGGGTCGATCACCGGTTCAACCCACGCATTCTTCCTTCCTTGGTGGAAAGCATAAACGAGGAAACCAGCGGCACCATCGCGCCCTTTGCTCGCGGGATCGGGCGAGCGCACGGTGCGTGCCCACAACCAAGCGATAACGGTCGCTTCCGATCCATCTGGCAGCTTTGCTTTCGGATAGAGATGACCGATGCGTTTCGCCGCCTCATCGCGCATCCACTGGCCGTAGTAGCGCACGTCTTCGGCCAGCCCCTGCGCCCTTTCCCTCCAGCGGCCGCCGCGTGTTCTTCACGCGCTTTCGGATTAACCGGCGGCTGGCCGGCGAATTTCGGCGGTATCTCCACCAGCGCTTTGCCGATCAACACCGCAACGGGATTAAGGTCGGAACCATAGGCGCGAAAGCCAAGTCGCTGCGCCTCCAGCGGAATGGAGCCGCCACCCGAAAAGGGATCGTAAACCGGCGGCGCCTTGGTTTGGAGATAGTCAACGATCGCCTTGCTATCGTTCTTCGGCGGCGGCTCTTCGCCCAAAGCCCAAGCTACGGAGCGCGCGATCTCCCAGCGCGCGGCATTCAAAATCGTCTCTTTGTTCGAAGCTTCCCACGGCACCATATCAGCGATGATCTTATGCAGGCGCTTACGCTCGGCGTCCTGCGCCTCCTCGAGTCCGGAAACGGTCGGGCCAAGACGAGGGATCGTCCACCAATTGCGCGAACAGCACTGCCCGGCACGCCGCCAACGGCCGCCGTGCCCACCACAGATGCAATGTGGAGGGATGACCGTGCCGGATCGACTTCTCCCGCGCAGAAGCGATATTGATCGCCTCGAGCGGGATCGAGACTTCGATGAGTTTCTTGCGGACAGGGCGTGTTGTGGGCATCTAACTTTCTGTTCCTTTTCCTTCCGATTTCTCAAGCACACGACGCGCCACATGCGCCTTATCATTGATCCAATCAAGACCGACCGCAAGTAGCTTGGCCTGGGGCAGCGCCGAGGCCGCACCGGCCGAGATAGCCGCCGGACGTCCTCCAGAACCCACGGGTGCAGCCATTTACGCTCAATTGCGCCTACTTGGTCCGCCGGAGCGACGCGATGGAAGGGTTCGTAATCCGCGTAGTTCAGGCGGTAACGGCGGCAGACAACGAAATGCGGCAGACGAGCAACACCAACTACGTGGAGGCTGCCGGTCTTGATAAGCGACGAAAAAAAAAAAAAAAAAAAAGGCCCCGGTGGGTCGCCCGTGTTGATCGCATTTCCCAGGTCTTTAAAAAAAAGGCCCCGCAACCGATCGCAAAGGCCGCCGGTGGGTGTCCGGTTAGTCGATCGCATATCGCCTTCATCTATGTTCATTACTTTGCAAGACGTCCCAATCAAACCGATATACGGTTCACCAACTCGGGATCGATCAACTTACCCCTTCATCTCTGTCCATTCTGTTGAGACGTCCCCTCGGGGCGATCAATTAGGGCGGTGAGCCCAAGGATAGCAGATCGTCGATGTTGAACACCACGGCCGTTTCCGCAAATCCCAGCTCCCGCTTGAAAAATTGCCGCACATAGACCGGCTCGCGGGCAAAGCCGCTGTCCACCTGGACGATGGCCAGGACGAAGGCCTCCGGCGCGTTGAGCGAGGCGAGGATTTCGTTCTTGGTGATGATCACGTCGCGGCCGTCCGCGTGCCGGCCTTTGACCTCGATGAAGCGCAGATGGCCGGAGCGCGGATCGCGGCTTTCGATGTCCTAGCCCTTCTTCTCGGCCGAAACGTCCCTCGGCTGATTCCCCAGCGCGCGCTCCGCCGCCATGACGGCATCCATGGCGAGCTTCTCGATCACCGCGCGGGCGACCGGGTCTTCGGCGAAGCCGTCGGGCTTCGGCTCTGGCGTGGGTGCCGGACGGCCCGCGCTTTCAGCAGCCCCGCCGGGATGACCAGGGCGGCGCCCTTCAGCACCGGCGGAAGCGCCGAAATCTGCCGTTCGCGGTCCAGTTCCCCCTGCCGCTTGTGCAGCCGCTCGACCAGACGCTGCGGCAGTCGCCTCCGCATTCTGGGCATTGATGCGCTGCTCCTTCCCGGCGCGCTCTTCCTCGCGCAGTCGCGCGGCGCGCGCGTCCCAGTAATTGATCTCGCGGTTGAGGCGCGCGCGCACTTCGCGCTCGACCTTGTCGATCTCGGCGAAAGCCGGCGCGTCTTCACTTCGGCGAGATGCTCGCGGCACCAGCGTCGCGATCGCGTAGCCGAGCGCCCTGCTCCTCGACATGTCCCGACAGCCAAGGCGCGGAAATGGCGTCCGCAGATCTGCGCTCTTCCTCGGCGGTGATCGGCCGGCAATCGAGATAGGGCGCGGGGCCGCCATCGATGCCGAGCCGTCCTCCTTCAGAAAGATGAACTGAAGCCGCTGCGAGACCGCGCGCGGTTCGCCCGATCGCCCGGTCGCCATCGCGGATCGCATGTTCCAGATAGACGAGCAGGCGCGGGTCGGTGCCCGCGTCCGTTTCGTCGACAAGCACGCTGCCTTGCGCAAGAAGCGGCTGAAACCGTTCCAGCACCACATCGACCACCGCTTCGAGCAGGGGATGGCCTGGCGCAACGAGTTCGGCCTGCGGCTGGCCGATGATCAGCTTTTTCTCGAACGTAATCCGCGCATAGCGGTCAAGAACCGGGTCGGTGCGGCCGATCAGCCGGTCGCGTTCCTTGAGAATCGACGGGACGCGCAGTGATTTCGAAACGGCCCTTCTCGCGTTCGGCGATGCGCCCGCCCAGCATCGTGAAGGCTTCGCGGAAAAACGCGCTGATGAAATGCGGCTGCAGCCGGCGCGCCTGCGCCCGTTCCATCTGCTCGCGGATTGCGCGACCGAGTTCGGGTCCATGCCTTCGGAGGTCAGCTTGCGCTCGGCAACCAGCTTTTCGATCGCCTCGACATCGACAACGCCGTCGACCTTGCGGAAAAGTTCGGCCTTCGTCTCCGGCCGGTCGCCATAGCGGATCGCGTCGACGAGAAGATCGCGCAGAGCATGGCCTTCGAACAGTTCGCCAAGCACGTCATAGACCTTGCCGCCAAGAGCCGTGCGCGCTTCTTCGAGCTTTTCCAGCAGGCGGCGATAGACTTCGCCTTCGCGCGTGTTCGTGGCGCACAGGTTCCAGAGGTGGCAAACTTCCGTCTGTCCGATGCGATGGATGCGGCCGAACCGCTGTTCGAGCCGGTTCGGGTTCCACGGCAGATCGTAGTTGACCATCAGATGCGCGCCGCGCTGAAGGTTGACGCCTTCGCCGGCGGCATCGTTGGCGATCATGACGCGCACGACGGGATCGGAATTGAAGGCGGCGATGGCGGCGCGGCGCGCTTCCCGCGCGATGCCGCCATGAATGACCACAACTGCGGCCGGATCGCCGATACGCGCCGCGATCTTCTGTTGCAGATATTCGAGCGTGTCCTTGGGTTCGGTGAAGATGATGATCTTGCGCCGCAAGCCCGGTTGCCGGATCGAGCATGATCGGCTCGTCCAGGATCGAATCCAGCTCACGCCACTTGGCGTCCTGCCCCGACTGCTTCAGACGAAGCGCCTGATCTTCGAGGTCCTTAAGGATGACGATTTCGGCTTCCAGTTCGGCGAGCGTTGGGCGGCCGTCGCCTGATCGAGAATTTGCTCTTCGGCCGCCTCGGCTTCGTCGCCGGGCACCTCGTCGATATCGTCGGGATCGTAAGTCGGCAGATCGCGGCGCGTGGCGAGCGGTGCCGAGCCGGTCTGCCGCAAGAGCTTTTCTTCGCGCAGCCGTTCCTCAAGCCGCTTGCGCCGCCGTTCCAGCGAGCGGTGGATGGCGGCCGGTGAAGAGGCAAGACGCCGCTGCAGAATTTGCAGCGCGAAGCCGACGTTCGATCCGGCGCTTGCCGTCGCCGGTGCGATCGGCGCGGTTCATCTCCTCGCGCACATAGGTCGTGACCGCCTGATAGAGGTCGGCTTCGGCGGGCGACAGCGCGTAGCTGGCCGTATAGGCGCGGCGCTCCGGGAAGAGCGGCGTCCCATCGAAGCGATAAAGTTCTTCCTTCGTCAGCCGCCGCATCATGTCGGAGACGTCGGCTTTGTGGACGCCCTCGCGGAACCGGCCCTCGAAGCGGTCGGCGTCGAGCAGGCCCATGAAGAGCTGGAAGTCCGCCTCCTTGCCGTTGTGCGGCGTCGCCGACATCAGCAGGAGATTGCGGGTGCGGGTGCCGAGCAGCTTGCCGAGCTTGTGGCGCTGGGTTTCCTTCACCTCGCCGCCGAAGTAGGAGGCCGCCATGCGGTGGGCTTCGTCGCAGATGATCAGGTCCCAGTCGGGCGCGGCTTCGAGCTTGGCCTTCAGCTCGTCGGACCGTGCCGCCATATCGAGACGCACGATCAGGCGGTTGCTTTCGACGAACGGGTTGCCGGTGACCGAAGCCTCGATCTGATCGCGGGTCAGGATGTCGAAGCGCAGGCCGAATTTTTCGGCCAGCTCCTCCTGCCACTGTTCGACGAGGCTGCCCGGCGCGACGATAAGGCAGCGTTCGAGGTCGCCGCGGATCAGCAGCTCCTTGATCAGCAGGCCGGCCATGATCGTTTTGCCTGCGCCGGGATCGTCGGCGAGCAGGAAGCGCAGCGGCTGACGCGGCAGCATCTCGCCGTAGACGGCCGTGATCTGATGCGGCAGCGCTTCGATCTGCGAGGCGCTGATGGCGAGGTACGGATCAAACAGGTGGGCCAGCCGAATGCGGTAGGCTTCGGAGGCCAGCCGCAGCAGCCCGCCGTCGGCATCAAAGCCGTAGGTGCGCCCGGCGTCGACAAACTCGAAGCCGTTTTCGTCGCCGCGATAGACGAGGCGTTCGCCGACCCGGCCGTCGACCCGAAACACGAGGTTCAGGGCATCCGGCCCGAAACGCGAAACCTATACGACCTCCGCAATTCCCGACGGTTCGAGTCCTTTCAACGCGAGCCGGGTTTATGTCCTCGAAAGTCGCCATGCGGCTAGGCCTTCAATTTGGATCGAGTGCCACCCGCACCACTGATCGTAGCATCTTGATTCCGCCCGCTGGACTGGCAAATATTTGCCTCGTGGCCAACATAATCGGCGCAGCGATAATGAATTTTGGGGCTAGAATCGAGGAGTAGCGGCGAGTGATATCCGGTCGCGCCTCAAGCCATCGGCCGGACTAAGCCGTCGCCGGAAATTGCGGACGTCTGTTGCTGCAGCGCAGTGGCTAATGAAGGTTAGCGCCGATTTTCTCGCACGTGCTTCCCACCTGGCAGCTACCTCGTGAAGAAAAGAGTTTCGATCGATCGAGGGAATTACGTCTGGTACCGGGGCTGCACGATCAAAGATCCGCTCCCCAATAATCGATGCACGAACATAACTTGAACCTCGACCAGACTGGTTGAACGCATCTGCCATTCAGGCATTCGTTCGGCGCGCACCCGCCGGGTCGCTAGGTCTTGGACTTTATCCGAAAGCGCCTCAGCGAGTTCATCAAACACCTGTTGCTTAATGGCATCATCAGTTGGCTCGGCGTGATTCAGCCTAGAGGGTTCTGTAACAACACGTACAGTTGGGACTTGAGCTGCTGCCGAAGATCGGCGACAGGCTTTAGACCGGCATATTCGTCGGTCCCCCAGGCGTACAGAGTCGCCGACTTAGCGCCCATACACGCTTCCAATGCTCTTTCGTGGCCCCGGGCTTAACTCCGAGGCCGAGGCGCGGCCACCACGCGTCGTGGAAACCCTCTGCGGCGCTTTTCGCCGCAAGCACCACGTTCATGCGGTCGTAAATCGGCGCTGATTGAACCGGGGCCGGACGTTCGACAATTTTATCTATTGCCCCGAGCAAAGCGTGAATTTGAGTGATCGTACGCTTCTCCATTTTGTTACGTCCTTCGAGCGACTTGTCTATCCCGCCTATGAAAAAGCACGCGTCCTTCAGTCGACCGCGCAATGCTCTTTCTGCGAACGGCCCGAGCTCCTCGCCGATTGATGCGAGGACGTTTTCAGCAGAAGCAACGACGTGTTGTTCTTTTGCGGCCGCGTTAGGCAGATTATCGCCTTTCACTTCGTCGAAATGTGTAAAGACAAGCAAGAGCTTCTCGGTACCGCCGGACGTAATCAATTCTTTCATCGCGGCGACTGGGGCGGCTTGCATCGGGATTGTTGCGTCATCCACAAGCACAACGGCATCCACCAAATCGATGCGTTTGACCAATGAAGTCGACATCGCCGCTGCCGATTTCGGAGTGTGGCCGAGACCTTCTCCATCCAGCAAAACCAGCTTGGGCTGCTGACCTTCGTTCCAATGAGGAAGAAACGGACCCGCTACGCGCAAGCCGTTTACGAGCGGAGTAAGTAGTCGGCCAAAGCGGGGAGCATAATTACCGGAGAAGCGCGTTACCACCTTAATAAACGCTTCCCGGTCATCCGTCTCCCATGACCACGACTGGGGCCATCCTTGCTTGGTACGGCGAAGCGTTCCCTCTGTATCCAGCAAAGAGAACCGCAATTCTATCTCGTCCATAAGATCGTCGCTGATCTGATGGAATTCTCCGTCTTCTCGAAGCCGGCGGTCCAGTTCCTCCTCGAACAATTCATCAATAACGCGCTGATCTTTCTCGTCGGTTGCGCCCAGTTCCTCCTTCAGCTGCTCGCCATGCCGTTTCGCCGCGCCGCGCACCGCAGAGAGGCACTTCGACAAGACGCATTTGTGGCTCCAAATCGATAATCGGTTCCGCCGGGCTTCCATCGAGATCAAGCGTCTCATCAGCATCTGCGTCATCATCTTCATCGTCGGATTCGGATTTTGACCCTTTCGGGCCATTGCCGAGAACATAGTTGAAGCGAAACCGCTGATTGACGTGCATTAAGAGCTTTCGCAAAATCTCCGCTTCACTATCTCCCCGATAGGCGGCCAGGACTGCCTCTGAGATGCATTCGTTCAGGTGCTCTCTCACCTCATCGATTGGGAAAAATGTTACGGCTGCCCTGAACGGTCCGCCATCAAGAATGACTTCCGTTTCGTGCACGGTCGTTTTCGCCGTAGAGGTAGACGGAAATTTTTCAGTCTCCGGGTTTGTTCCCATTAGCTGCCGCAGTAACGTCGTTTTGCCAGCTCCGGTAGTACCAAGTAGTAACGCACGCCTATATTCCGAACTCGGTCGACCGAGGCAGCTCTATGATCGACTCGCGAATAGCACTGAAGTCGCTCTCGTCCGGCTCCATTCCGTGGAAGAAAATCTCCACTACGCGCGGATGAAAGCGCTTCTTCGCCTCGCTCTGTGCGGACGCGTTCCAAAAGGACTCATCGGAGAGTAGCTCATTCAGCTGATCGCGAAGTCCAGAGGCTTCGACCTCGTCCGACGTTCCCAGCCCTTGCCGTACCCGTAAGCCAGCCTTCCCCGTATTGGGATCGATCCGGACCGAATGCCTGAAAATAACCGCCCAAGCGCTCCGACCCTGAGAACGGCTCAGGCTAGCTGCAAATCGCTTTTCCATGTCCCACCTCCGTTGTTCAGATGTTGTTCCAACTTTTAGCGAGCGAGCGACGGGCAGTCAAGCTTTTTCTGAACAACCGCAGAACAACGAGACCTAACGCGGATTCCTGGGTGCGCAGCCACCCGAACCGGCAGACACTCATTATCGCGCATAACTGCATACCCAGGGTGTCGCGCGAGAAAACACGAGGAATATCAAACCGGTACCATAGCTCAGCGGGTCGACCAGCGGTTTTCCAAATTAGAACTCGCGTCCAAAACGACGCTCTTAACGGGCAGATGGGATCACAGCTTGGGTTTCGAAAAGAGCAACTTGAATCTGCCGCTCTCCTCGGCGCGCCGGCAGGCGAAATTGGCGTTCCAATCGCGAGGATCTACGTGGTTCGTATCTGGGCCGTTCTTTACGCGGACATATTAGATCGAAGCTCGCCCGAGCTTTTCGGATGCCGATGGTCGCTGCGGCCGGCTTCTATGCCACTAGTGGGTGTCCGGCATGGCCAATACCCCGCGTCCGAAACGCGAGGGGTGCGATAGGCTTTCTCGATGAAGTGGCGGAAATTCGCCTCACCTCCGCTGGTACGCACGGACATCCCGAAGCCAACGCTATCGCGCGCGATATAACCAGCGTGGCTGCAACCGCACTCACATAGGGTGCAGCCACGCTTGCACCGCCAATTTCGGCCACGCCGCATGGCCCGATTTCTTGTTCAAGCTGCCGATATGCCGCACCCTCAGAGCCTTCAACGGACTTGGCGTCGGTTTGGTTGGCAAAATGCCTGTCGATCGGATGCTGCTGATCAAATACGCGGACGGCAAACTTGTCGAAGTCGTCTGCGCTGCGGCCGAGACCGGCATCAACAATTGCCGCAAATCCGAAGGCGGCAATAGATCGGCGACTAACCACATTGTCGAGGCCGCAAAGTGCAAGCAGGGGTTCGCCATTTGCATGACGATCAAGCGCAGTAAATCTGCGATCTACCCGACGTGTGTCGAAGCCTCGGTCTTCAGCCCATTGTTCGGCGACTTTGCCCTTGAGCATTCCATACACTTCGTTACGGACAAGCACCGAAGTCGCCCAATTCTCCGGGGTCACGCGGTCGTCATCCTGAAACATCAGCAGCACTTTGTTGGGTTCTGCGTACGGTAGGAACGTCAGCGCCCATAAATAGGCTTGGCCGAGATTTCCCAGGCCAACGAGCCACAGCGCATTTGGGAGGAATATTTCGTCAAATTTGGGGGTGCGTTTCGTGCCCCACAAATCGACATCGGCAGGGATAATTTTTGTTCGACCGCGGGCGAGCTCGAACGCCGCTCCGACGCCGAGTGCGCCTGCCGCGATGCCGGCGAGCGGATTCTCGCCACAGCGAGTGCCGTTATGCCCAGCTGTTCGGATACCTGCGGTCCACCCACTCCACCATGGAAAAAATGCAGGCGTTTCGCTCACAGCATCGATTGCGCCAATACCAATTCGGCAGGTCGGTTCACCGCCAAAGGGCCGCCCCCCAAGCTGCGCGCATTGTTGTTCCAGCGTATCGCCTGGAATTGGAAGCAGACTGTTCGCCCGCTGGCCGACGGCTCCAACCACCCGTACACCACCTACAAAAGACCTCAGTCCGACCGACACGGCCGTCAGTGCGGCAGCATGAGCAGCTTTAGACGTGGCGTCGGCGCCGACAGAAATTTCGAGTGTTAAGGCGCGCAATTTAGCCTGGGCCTCGTCGAAGCTGATGCCCTGCGTATCGACGAGGATCCTCGAAAGCCGCGCGATTTCGTAATCTAGCGCCATCGCGGCCACCATCCGATATGCACCGGAGAGGGGTACTCGTGGCTTCGGTCTTTCCAGGAACGGGCGCCACGATACTCATAAATGCCGATACCGGCGGGTTCACGGGCGCGCGTGGCAAAGTGCGGTATGATCAGCGCTATGTGGCCGACTTCTGCGATGATCGGGTTCTGCATGTCACTGTCGCTTTGGCGAAAGCCAGTGGGATGAAGATGCATATCGGCGACGACGCGGCGGCCTGTTTCGCGGCAGTGCTTCCAGAGTGTGCCCAATTCGCGACCGTCAATGATGACGATGCCGGTGTCCAAGGAATTCGGGTCGATGTCGTCGTAGAAGACGAACTCTTCGATAACGCGTTGCTTCACCTTTGTGCCCAGCAAAAACGCGCCGGCTTCGCGGACTCCTCGAGATCGGCGGCGCAGCTCATCGATGCCGGCGTTCCAGGTCTCGGCGTCACAAAGCAGCTCAGGCCGAGAGGCGAATGCGGCGCGCGCGAGCGTTGTTATTAAGGATGCCATGGAGGTCCTCACAGATGAAAGACAGGCGCCGCTCCGCATGCCATGCCAGATGGCGCAGATTGCCGGCGTTCGAATTATGTGGGCCCGTCAGACGCTCCCAAGGGCGATAGACGGTGTCGCTGCCCCATTTCTGGAAGGCTTGTTCCAGTCGCGGGTTTCCTTTCGGCCTTTGCGCAACATCGAGAGGGATATTCTTTTGCGTGTCCCAGATGCGAACCATCGGCGCCTGCGACGGATAATTGGAGAGCTCGGCCATGAAGGCATACTCTTTCCGGCTACCGTCCGGCTCGGTACCCAGGATCGCAAAGTCCAGCCGAGGAAATTTGAAATCGATTACGCGCCAACGTCCCGCAGCGACGCCGGCGCGGAACACGCTTTCGTCGAGGTCGCTTTCGACGTCCATTTGAGCCGGATCGATGACCATGATGTTTAGCCGTTGGGCATCTCAGAGCGAACGAGGTCGAGTTCAAGGCAGTCGTTACGCCCGGCGAGGTGCCCGAGATGTTCGCTCAGCGGCAGCTCTTCCTTGCTCCCGTGGCGGGCAAGTTCGAATTCCGGCGCCATCGTCGGATCAATGCCAAAAGCGGGAATTGCCCAGTCGATAACGGTCTCGACAGTCTGAGACCGTTTGAATGTGTGACGGTGGCTATCGACCTGGTAGTGGACGACGACCTCGATATGACGGTGATGGTGAACGTGGTGCCGGTGCCGGTGGGGATAGCCGCGCCCAACGATGGCGCCGCCCGGGACGGGATCAGATTCGCCGTCGCGGAAGATCAAGAGTTCCTCGACGGTGCAGCCCCGCTCGGCGGCAATCACGACAAGGATCGAACCGATCAGCTGTCCGTCGTCGATTTCCACAACGCGTTCTTCGTCGTGGCCGGTCCGCACCGTCACGTCGAATTTAAGCGGCAAATCAGAGCCTTCTGCTCGGTCAACCCCGTTCATTTCAACTACTGTCATCGCCAATCTCCATCGTTCACGGCACGACAGTGCCCGGGCGGCATGCCAACTTGGTCTCGCAGCGTTCGATTCGGCTTTCTTTACCGACCGGGATGTGCGAGTCTGTGTCGTCAGCACACATTGATAGATGGCCGGGCTCGTGTCAAGCCGTGCCATTCGCACGACGAGGGACCATGAAGACTTTTGAAGCTCAACTGGTCAGCGCAATTCGCAAAAAAAGGGACGCAGAGGGCCTAAGCATCCGGGCGCTTTCGGCGGTGGTTGGGATCAGTTTCTCCACCTTGGCCCGCATTGAACGGGGTGAAGGCCTTCCGGACAACAATTCGAAAATCCGCCTTCTGGAATGGCTGGGGGAAGACGGCGAAGAAGCCGGACTGAAATTCGATAATGTCGCTTTCGTGCATTTCCGCGCGGCAAAGGAGGTCCAATCCGCGACGGTGCAGGCGCTTTTGCGTGCAGCGGAGGCTGTACGGCGTCACTCCGGAAGGAACGACGACCGTCTCTCTTCCAAACCCGTTTCAACTGACGACGATGTGGTCGCTTTGTCCAAGGAGGAGCTAGAAAGAGCGGCTGAGAAATTCAGGAAAGATATCGATCTAACCGACGACCAACCTCTCAATTCACTAAAACTCGAGATCGAGGACATTCAAGTTCATCATGTTGGTGGTACGAGTTTTCTAGAAGAGTCTTTGGTAAAAAAATTGCGGAAGGCCAGCGACGAATGGTCGGCGATGAGCGTACCGCTCGATCTTTCTGGGGATCAATGGGCTGTTCTGTTGAATGACCATCACAAAAAGGAAAGACAACGGGTTACAGTTTTGGAAGAGTACTGGCACATCCTGCTCGGACATAAGCTGACAAAGATTGCGCGCTTGGCTGAGGCGTATGGCCGAACCTACGACAAATCCGAAGAGCACGATGCCTACTATCTTGCCGCAGCAACGCTCTTGCCCAGAATAGCCATCATCAAGGCAGTTAAAGCTAAAGAAAGTTCTGAGGATATCGCGAGAGCATTCGGAACCTCGCCTGAGTTGGTCGACTATCGCATCAAACGGCTCGGTCTGTGGCGGGATCACGTCGGTAAAAAAATTGCCCTCTCATCCAATTAGGTAAAGCAGAAATTGGATTATTTATGCGCGCGCCACAGCGCCTTTGGTGCGCGACGTGCGATACGAAGACCGCCATTGTCGTCTTTAACCGCAATCGAGCAACGGTGCCTGTTGATACCATCGAGAAGATAGTTCAGGGTTGCGCATATTGCATCGCTTGGATTGCCTTCGTGCCCCAAACCCCAAAATCCGTTATTTCGCTCCAAAGGCCAAATAACGCGCTCTGCGCGCTGGCGTAAAATAATCCTGTGATTTAAAGCCTCTACGGTGGCGCGCCCGAAGAGATTCGAACTCCTGACCCCCAAATTCGTAGTCTGGTGCTCTATCCAGCTGAGCTACGGGCGCGGCGGGGTGTAGCTATCGCCTTCGGCGGTTAATGGCAAGGCGGCACGGCGAAAACGGGCCTATTTCGGGCGATTCTGCTGCCTCTGGCGGTACCACTCCCAAAATCCATAGCCGAGAAAGCAGACGATCACGACGAAGCCGGTGTAGCCGAAAATCTTGGTCATCAGCATTTCTGGAACTGCCTCAGGCGTGGGCGCGGGCGCCGCGATGCGCCGACAATTCGACGGCGCGGTCGGGAATGGTGAGCCGCAAGGTTGCGCCGATCGTGCCCTCGACCAGCCGGATGTCGCCGCCATGAGCACGCACCAGTTCGGCGGCGATGGCAAGCCCGAGCCCGGTGCCGCCGGGACGGGTCGAGCCCTGGAACGCCTCGAACAGATGCTCGCGCGCGCGTTCGGAGAAGCCCGGTCCGGTGTCGGAGACCTCGATCACCACGACGGCGCCTTCGCGCCGGCCGGTGATGCGGATCTGGTCGCGGCCGGGATCGCGCGGCGCGTCGCGGCCTTCCAGCGCCTGCAACGCATTGCGCGACAGGTTGAGCAAGATGCGGAACAACTGATCGTAGTCGGCCTCGACCACGAGATCGCGCTCGACCGCGCTGATCCAGCGGATCGGCCCGTCGGGAGGAAGATTGAGCGTCTCGTGCACTTCCTCAACCACCGGCTCGAGCAGGATCGGCTTGCGGTCCGGCGGCGATTCCTGCAAGCGGCCGTAAGACAAGGTCGACTGGCAGAAGGCGATGGCGCGCTCCAGCGCGTGCATCAGCTTCGGCGCAAAACGCTGCACGCCGGGGTCGGGAATTTTTGCCAGCCGGTCGGAGAACAATTGCGCGGTCGACAGCAGATTGCGCAGATCGTGGTTGATCTTCGACACCGCCAGCCCGAGCGCGGCCAGCCGGCTTTTCTGATGCAGCATCGAGGCGAGCTCGGTCTGCATGGTGGCAAGCTCGCGCTCGGCAACGCCGATCTCGTCGGCGCGGGCCGACGGCGCGATAATGCGGTCGGGATTCTCCGGCGCGTCACGGAACGCCATCATGTTGGCGGTGACGCGCCGCATCGGACGCACGAACATGTAATGCAGCGCCAGATAGACCAGCGCCGCGGTGATCACCGAGATCGCAAGCGACAGCAGCAGGATGTCCGCCGAATAGCGCACCATGGCGCGGCGCAGCGGCGACTCGTTCATGATCAGCTCGATATATTCGCCGCCCATCGGCGCCGGGCCGACCACGCGCATCACATAGGGACGGTGGTTGAGCATCATCTTGAACGGATCGACGATGGCGTCGAACCAGCTGACGTCGCGCATATCGAACACGTCGTCGATCTTCGGCGGCATGTCGTCGATCGCCAGCATGCGGCGGCGCTCGCCCATCTTCATCGCCACCCCGCGGGCGCCGATCGAGTCGAGGATCTCCTTGGCCAGCGAGTCCGGCACCATGCCGTTCGGTGCGGCCTCGAGCACCAGCGCCGCGGTGTAGCCGGTGGCGAGGCGATCCTTCAGCCAAACGACGCGGAAATTGGCGACCGACGGCACATAGATCAGCACTTCCGCGATCATCACGAACAGGATCGTGAGGACGAGGAGCTTTCCGGAAAGCCCAAAGCGCGGCACACGGACCGATCCCGGCCGCGTGACGGTTCCATCGCTCATGCGCGTAAGCCTCGCCGCCGTGGGGCAAACCCCAAACAAGGCAGCCACCCCATGATGCGCTGCATCCAAACACCACGTCAAACCCTGCAGGAAATATGTCGGGGCATGGCATTTTGCCACGTGCGGGGGCGTTTTTTCGGCGTTCCGCCGCCAAAACGGGCCTCCGGCGGCGCTGATTGACGGGCCGGGAGGGCTTTCGTATAAGCCGCGCCAATCGCGGACAATCAACGATTTTACGCGTGTCGACGGCGTCGGGTGACCGGCGGATCGGGTCGAGCGCAGCGGAGACAAATCCCGTGAAACGGACCTATCAGCCGAGCAAACTGGTGCGCAAGCGCCGCCACGGCTTTCGCACCCGGATGGCGACCGTAGGCGGCCGCAAAGTCCTCGCCGCACGGCGCGCGCGCGGCCGCAAGAAGCTCAGTGCCTGATCGGGACCACCCGACTGCACGTGTCATGGAACGGTTGAAACGCCGGGCCGATTTTCGTGCCGCTTCCAGCGGCGCGCGGATTTCCGTCGGCGGATTTGTCCTGCAAGCCCGCGCCCGCGGCGACGAAAGCGGCGCACGGATCGGATTCACGGTGTCAAAACAGGTCGGCAATGCCGTCGAGCGCAACCGGGTGCGGCGCCGGTTGCGGGAAATCGTGCGGCTTTCGGCCGGCGGTTCCATGCGCGACGGCCATGATTATGTCATGGTCGGGCGGCGCCCCGCATTGGCGCTGCCGTTCGCGGCCATGCAGCAGCAATTCGAAACGGCGCTGCACCGGATTCATTCTTCGCCGCGGGGCGGCAAGGAAACTGGCAAGGGAACTGGTGGCAGCGCCGGCGGGTCCCTACATCAGGCGGGCAAAAAACCCGCGACGCATGAGCATTGAATGGGCGATCACAAGAACACCATCCTTGCCGTCGTGCTGTCGCTCCTGGTGGTGGTCGGCTGGCAATACTTCATCGGCTATCCGCAGATGGAGAAGCAGCGCCAGCAGGCCGAGCTGAAGCAGCAGGAACAGTCGCAAGTCCAACCCGGTGCCACCAATCGCGCCGGCAGCGATCAATCCGTCACCGGCCCGTCGGGTGAAGCGCCCGGTGTTGCCAACAACACGGCGCCCTCGGCGCAGACGCAAGCCGCGACCCGTGAAGCGGTGATCAAGAGCACGTCTCGGGTTACGATCGACACGCCGCGGCTTGGCGGCTCGATCGATCTCAAGGGCGGCCGCATCGACGACCTGACGCTGACCCAATATCGCGAGACCATCGACCCGAATTCGCCGCCGATCGTGATGTTCGCGCCGTCCGGCGCGCCCGACGCCTATTATGCCGAATTCGGCTGGGTGCCGGCATCCGGCACCACCGCGGCCATTCCGGGTCCCGATACGGTGTGGACCCAGGAAGGTTCCGGCACGCTTGGCATCGATCACCCGGTGACGATGACCTACGACAACGGCCAAGGCCTCGCCTTCCGCCGCACCATCACGGTCGACGACCGTTATCTGTTCACCGTCAAAGACCAGGTTGCGAACAAAGGCGGCAGCCCGGTCACGCTGCTGCCCTACGCGCTGATTTCGCGACACGGCGCGCCGAAGGTGCTCGGCTATTACATTCTGCATGAAGGCCTGATCGGCGTGATGGGCGATCAGGGCGAGCAGACCGAAACCTACAAGAAGATGGACGACAAGAAGTCCGAGAGCTGGGACGCGACGAATGCCTGGCTCGGCTTCACCGACAAATATTTCGCCGCGGCGCTCTTGCCCGACACCGACGCCAGGGTGAAGGCGCGGTTCTCCGCCGGCCAGACCGGCGACATCAAGACCTATCAGACCGACTATCTGCTGGCGGCGCAGACCATCGCGCCGGGCGCGACCGGCGCCGCCGAGGCGCGGCTGTTCGCCGGCGCCAAGGAAGTCTCGGTGGTCGGCATCAATTTCTTCGGCCTTGCCGGCGGCTACACCCAGGCGCTCGGGCTCAACCATTTCGATCTGCTGATCGACTGGGGCTGGTTCTACTTCATCACCAAGCCGATGTTCCTCGCCATCGACTACTTCTTCCATTTGGTCGGCAATTTCGGCATCGCCATCCTGATCGTCACCGTCCTCGTCAAGACGTTGTTCTTCCCGCTCGCCAACAAGTCTTACGCCTCGATGGCGAAGATGAAGGCGGTGCAGCCGCAAATGGCGATGATCAAGGAGCGCTATGCCGACGACAAGATGAAGCAGCAGCAGGCGATGATGGAGCTCTACAAGAAAGAGCAGATCAATCCGATTGCCGGCTGCCTGCCGATCGCGATCCAGATTCCGGTGTTCTTCTCGCTGTATAAGGTGCTGTTCATCACCATCGAGATGCGGCACGCGCCGTTCTACGGCTGGATCCACGACCTCTCGGCGCCCGACCCGACCAATATCTTCACGCTCGGCGGCCTGATCCCGTTCGATCCGACGATCCTGCCGCTGGTCGGCAGCTTCCTGCATCTCGGCTTCTGGCCGGCGATCATGGGCGTGACGATGTGGGTGCAGATGAAACTCAATCCGGCGCCGCCGGATCCGACGCAGCAGATGATCTTCGCCTGGATGCCGCTGATCTTCACCTTCATGCTGGCGAGCTTCCCGGCCGGTCTGGTCATCTACTGGGCCTGGAACAATTCGCTCTCGGTGCTGCAGCAGAGCGTGATCATGCACAAGAACGGCGCCAAGATCGTGCTTTGGGACAATCTCAGAGACACCTTCATGCGCGCCAAGCCGAAACCGCCGGCGGAATAAGCAACGACTCTCTCTTTGTCATTGCCGGACTTGATCCGGCAATCCATGCAGCGATTCAGCTTGGACCACCGGGTCAAGTGTTTAGCCCGGGGACATGACCGATGCCTGTTCGGGGACATCACCGACACTTTTGGGTTGGGTCAAGTCGATGCTTGCGACCTGATGACTGGCAAAGAACACGCCGTATTGACCCTCGGTTGCGAGCGGCCGAATGGCGAGCCGTTCGCCACGGAAGGCTTGCGGGATTTTCCATAGGCGTCCCCTGAAGCTGATAAAGTCTTTGGTGCTACCGGCGATGCGTACGATCTCATGGCTGTCGTATTCGACTGTTGGTAGCCGTTCGGGCATGGTGCGGGCACTCGGCCGATAGCGATTGGCGGGCACATCCTGGCCGAGCGCCTGATGTGGCCGATCGAGATTGTAGATCGTGCGCCAGCGATCGAAGGCTCGCTGTACCTCGACGAGATCGCGGAAGCGTTTGAATGCGAACACTTCGGCCTGCAGCGTGCGATGGAAGCGCTCGTTCTTGCCGCGGCTCTGCGGATGGTAAGGCCGGCTGTGCAGAACATCGACGCCGAGCTTTAACAGCCACACCGCAAAGCGGGTCCAACGATGACCGGAAGAATCTCCCCATGGTGCGCCATTGTCGACGAAGACAGCATCTGGCAGCCCATAGTGGCGGAAGGTCAGCTCCAATCGGCTCTGTACGGTGTTGGCTTGCTCATTGGCGCAGGCTTCAAGGCAAAGCGAATAGCGCGAGTGATCATCCAGCACCGTCAACGGATGGCATCGGCTGCCATTGGCCAGCGGCAGCCAACCTTTGAAGTCCATTTGCCAGAGCAGATTGGGCGCAGGCTTCTCGAAGCGTTGCTGAGCGGCAGGGCCGCCGGGCGGCGCTACGATACGATCATGGCGGCGCAGAATCTCATGCACCGTCGAATGGGCGGGGCATACCAATCCCTCGCGTTCGAGGCAGCGCACGATCTTGCGTGCCCCCCAGGCCGGATGGGCATCACGCACCGATAGAATGCGATCCTCGATCGCTGCCGCCGTTCGTCCCGGACTCGAATGCGGACGCCGTGAGCGATCCACCAGTTCTTCATCGGCCACAAAGCGGCCAAGCCACTTGTAGCCAGTGTCAGGATGTATCTCGAACCGACGGCACAACTCCCGCCGGTTGACCGCCTCCTGCATCGCAAGCCTCACAAACTCTCGCCGCTGTTCCATCTTCGACACCTCGCGCCACGGCATGGATGGCCTCCTTGAAAGCCGATTCCACGCAATGATGATGTGTCGGCCATGTCCCCGAACACCCGTCGGGGATGTCTCCGGGCCATACATCAAGCCCGGTGGTGACGATTGGAATCCTTTACTTCACACCCGCCGCCCCACCGTATCGGCCATGGTCGCGCCGCGCTGCCCCAGCGGCTTCGCCCGCCCGATCGTGGAGTCCTTCGCGGTCTGATGCTCGATCTCGGAATTGATCTGCGCGCCAAGCAGCACGACGACCGCCAGGGCCCAAAGCCACAGCATGGTGCCGATCACCGCTCCTAACGAACCATAGGCAGCGTCATAGTCGGCAAGGTGCAAGAAATACCAGGACAACAGCGCCGAGGTGACGAGCGATACAACCGAGGCCGCAACGCTGCCGACGCTGATCCATTGCCATCGCGGTTCCCTGCGGCTCGGGCCGAACCGGTAGATGACGGAAAGGCACAGGATCATGGCCAGCAACAGCGTGGGCCATCGCACCAAGCTTAGGAAAATTTCAGTCCAGCCATCCAGACCAAGGTAGGTCAGAAAGCGCGGCAGAAGAACGATGCCGCCGAGAGCAAGGGCGAGAGCGACAAGGCCGGCAAGCGTGAAGCCAAGAGAAACGAGATTCAGTCTGATAAATCCACGCTTCTCTTTCTCCTCGTAGATCACATTGAGCGCATCGATGATGGCTTTGGTGCCGGCATTCGCGCTCCACAGCGCGATACAGAATGCAGCGATGAAATCGAAGCTGAGCTTGGCGTCGCCTTTCATAACCAAACGGGCAATCTGGTCGCGCACGATTCCGATTGCGGCGTCGGGAAGGAGTCCGCCGACGAGCGAAAGCTGATCGCTGATCGAAGAGGTCTTTGCGAACAGGCCGTAGAGCGAAACGAACGCCGCAAGCGCGGGAAACAGCGCGAGCAAACCGTAAAACACAACACCGGCGGCCAGCGCGAACAGGCGATTGTCGCCCATTTGTTGGTAGGTGCGCCAGAAAATGTCTTGCCAGCCGCGCCACGATATCTGCCACGGCGCATTCGCTTGCCGTCCCCGGCCGCGCTCGCTCGCGCGCAACTCCTGGACACGCAGGCTGTCGCTCACACCGGGTGAGGTGTTTTGATCGCGCGGCGTTGCGGAACGCAAGCGCGGACTGGCGAGCAGAAACACGAGAAGTGCGGCCGCGCCGAGGTAAGCCCAATACTCCGTGGCGGAGATTGGCGGAGGACGCGGCAGTGCATCGTCCTGTGACCTATCGTCCCAATCCGGCTCAGCGACAGAAGCAATTCCTGGCAAAATCCAACCACTCGGCATGACCGGCCGCGCACAAACACCCCTCATGGAACAATCCGGATTGCGCACGCCCGTTCCCTCTGCTGCAAGGCGTCGAGGGGACGCCTTTGTGGCTCGCGGCGTATCGTGAATGGCACCGCCCGAAAGCCCCATAAGTCATTGATCTATTGATATAATCGCGATTTTTCGTGCAAATCATGCGCGTGTTCGGTACGCGCGAAGCAAAAATGCGCGCGGTGTAACTCCACGATTTATTTGAACAAATCGAAAGGCTTTGACTTGGCGTTTTCGTTCTGTGCAATGGCGGCAATCCCGCTTGTCGTGAAGGACGTCAGCCGGTGACTCTGGTTGATGGAAGCGGGATGCGGTGCCCGCGCGTGGCGGCTCGTCACCGCTGCACTCGGGCGGCTCCGGGCATCATGCTGGCCGGCACTACGACCGGTCCGTGGGGTGCTTCCACTGGACTGGGACAGGGCGGCGCGGGTAACGCCCACGGCAATCACGTCCCAGGAAGCCTGGCCTGGAGCTGAGCCTTGGGGACCAACGTCCCTCTGGCGAGAGCCGTGGTGGAACGCCGGTAGGCGAGCGCGCCTCGCAAGGCGCGCGCTGTACCGCAAGGTACAGCGGATACGGATCGCGTCTGTCGGCGTTCCGCTTTCCTTTCTTTCTTCGTTTCTTACAGAGCATGACCCGGAAAAGTGGACTTCCGGTTTTCCGAAAAGGTCATGCTCCAACAAAAATCTTGGCTTGAGGCATTGATCGTGACGGCGCCGGCCCCCACCGCTGGCGTCATCTGGCGAAGGTCGGCGCCGAGAGCGAGCTTTCGTGGCTGTTCATTGCTGCCGTGACGACAACTCGGATGCAGGTGCATCGCGAGAACGAGAGGGCATGACCCTCCCCTGCAGGGGAAGGGCCGCGCACCGCAAGGTGCGCGGGGTGGGGAAGTGAGCGCGAGTGCGTGACGAGACAACTTGCCCCCTCCCGCTGCACTCCGTGCAGCGGCCTCCCCCTGCAGGGGGAGGTAGAACAAAAGGAGCCGCTGTCGCGGGGCGGATGAAATGCCGCGAAAACGCCTCTGCCCCGCCATCGCCGGAAGGATAGACAAGGCCCTGACGCTATTGGTTAATCGGGTCTTAACCTCGCTGCTTCTATGGTAATTCCGCCAGTGTGGCGGTTTAGAAGTCCGCATCGTTCGTGCCGATCCGGAACCGCTATTCATGATGGACAGGATGACCACCCAACCTTCCCCACCGCCCGTCCGCGCCACCGGCTCCCGCTCGCCGTTCGTGCAGCTGCGCGAACTGATCGATCCGTTTCCGCCCGGCATGCCCGCCATCAGCCTTGCGGTCGGCGAGCCGCAGCACCCGATCCCGTCCTTTGTCGGCCCGGTGATCGCGGCCCATGTCGCAGAATTCGGCCGCTATCCGGCCAACAAGGGCCTCGACGAATTCGGCAACGCGGTGGCGCAATGGCTCGGCCGACGCTTCACGCTGGAGCGGCCGCTCAATTCGCTGAACGAAGTGCTGGTGCTCAACGGCACCCGCGAGGGGCTTTTCCTCGCCGCGCTGGCCGCCAAGAACTGGGTGACCCCGCGCCAGGGCCGGCCCGCGATCCTCATTCCGAATCCGTTTTACGCCGCCTATGCCGCGGGCGCGATCGGCGCCGATTGCGAAGCGGTCTACCTGCCGACCACGCGCGAAACCGGCTTCCTGCCCGATCTCGACGCGCTCGACGACGAACTCCTGGCGCGCACCGTGGCGTTCTATATCGCCTCGCCGGCCAATCCGCAGGGCGCGGTGGCCGGTCTCGACTACCTCGAGCGGCTCACCGCGCTGGCGCGCAAGTTCGGCTTCATGATCTTTTCCGACGAGTGCTACTGCGAAATCTATTCCGAGCATGCGCCGCACGGCATGCTGGAAGCGGCCGGCGCCGACTTCGCCAACGTGGCGGTGTTTCATTCGCTGTCGAAGCGCTCGAGCCTGCCCGGCCTGCGCATCGGCTTTGCCGCCGGCGACCGCTCCTTCATGCAGGCCTATCTGGAGCTGCGCAATGTCGCAGCGCCGATGGTGCCGACGCCGATGCAGCATGTCGCCATCGCCGCCTATGCCGACGAAAAGCACGTCGAGGAAAACCGGCGGCTGTATCGCGAGAAATTCGACCTCGCCGACCAGATCATCGGCGACCGCTACGGCTACAAGCGGCCGGCCGGCGGCTTCTTTCTCTGGCTCGACGTCTCGGCGCAGGGCGGCAGCGAAGCCGCAGCGCTCAAGCTTTGGCGCGAAGGCGGCCTGCGCGTGGTGCCCGGCCGCTACCTGGCGCGCCAGCAGGCGGACGGCAGCAATCCCGGCGCCGACTATATCCGCGTCGCCATGGTGCAAAACAACGAGACCACCGCCGAAGCGCTGCATCGGCTTGTTGGAGTTCTTGGATAGATGATGGATCGGAGCTGGTGCAGGAGAACTCCCGGCGTCCGAAGGACGCCTACGCTCTCCCCCACGGGGAGAGGTGAAGGAATTTTCGTGGGGACGACGCGATGTCGATGATCGATCGCAGTCTTGACGGCATGGCCTATCTCTCCGGGCAACTCGGCGGCATTTTGAAACGCCGGCTGCGCGAGGTCAGCGGCATTGCCCTGATCGGCATCGCCATGATGGCCGCGCTGGCGCTTGCCAGCTGGTCGGTGAAGGATCCTTCGCTCAGCCACGCCACCGATGCGCACGTGCATAACCTGCTCGGCGTGCCGGGCGCGGTCGGCGCCGACCTGATGATGCAATTGCTCGGGCTCGGCTCGCTGGCCCTGCTGCTGCCGGTCGGGATCTGGGGTTACCGGCTGCTCGGCCATCGCCCGCTCAGCCGCGAGAAGCTCCGCCTGCTGCTCTGGGTTTTCGCCGCGGTGCTGAGCGCCGCCTTTGCCTCCTGCCTGCCGCGGAGCGCGCACTGGCCGCTGCCGTGCGGGCTCGGCGGCGTGGTCGGCGACGCCATATTGCGGCTGCCGGTGGTGCTATTCCACATGCCGCTGACCGGCAGCTATCGCTTTGCCGCCGCGATCCTGCTCGGCGTCGCGGCGCTGATCGCATTCTTCGGCGCCGCCGGCGTGCTGTGGCGCGAAGCGACCGAGGACGTCGAGGAAGAGGAAGAAGACGAGCCTGAGGAAGAAGAAGTCGACCGCGTCCCCGGCTGGTTCTCGCTCGGCGGCATCATGCACACCGTCTTGAGTTTCCGCGCCCGTGTCGGCCGGCTGTTGCAGGGACGCGCCGCCGCACGTGCCGCGCAGCGCAGCGACGTCGTCATGCCGCGCCGGCGCGTCGAGCCGCGGTTCGGCAATGCGCCGGAGCGCGACGGCGCGGAGCGTTATGTCGACGAGCCGGAGGCCGAGCTGGTGCCGGACGCGGAGCCGCGGGCGGCACGCAAGCCGCGCGCCGCCGCAAAGCCGCGCCGCTCGGCGAACGGCTATGTGCTGCCGCCGCTCGAACTGCTGGCGCTGCCCGGCAAAGTCGGCCGCACCACGGTGAGCCAGGAAATGCTGCAGGAAAACGCCACGGCGCTCGAAGGCGTGCTCGGCGACTTCGGCGTGCGCGGCGAGATCATCAATGCGCGGCCGGGTCCCGTGGTCACGCTCTACGAACTCGAGCCGGCGCCCGGCATCAAATCGTCGCGCGTGATCAGCCTCGCCGACGATATCGCCCGCTCGATGAGCGCGCTTTCGGCACGCGTCGCGGTTGTCTCCGGACGCAACGCCATCGGTATCGAGCTGCCGAATCCGACGCGCGAGAGAGTCTATTTCCGCGAACTGCTGGCGGCGCGCGAATACGGCGAGTCGGCGTTCCGGCTGCCGCTGTGCCTCGGCAAGTCGATCGGCGGCGAACCGGTGCTGGTCGATCTGGCACGGATGCCGCATCTGCTGATCGCCGGCACCACCGGGTCCGGCAAATCGGTCGCCATCAACACCATGATCCTCAGCCTGGTCTACCGGCTGCAGCCCGAGCAGTGCCGGCTGATCATGGTCGATCCGAAAATGCTGGAATTGTCCGTCTATGACGGCATTCCCCATCTGCTCACGCCGGTCGTCACCGATCCGAAGAAGGCGGTTGTGGCGCTGAAATGGGCCGTGCGCGAGATGGAAGAGCGTTACAAGAAAATGTCGAAGCTCGGCGTGCGCAATATCGACGGCTATAACGCGCGGGTCGTCGAAGCCAACGGCAAGGGTGAAAAGCTCAGCCGCACCGTGCACACCGGTTACGACAAGGAATCCGGCGAAGCGATCTACGAGAAGGAAGAGCTCGATCTCGAGCCGCTGCCCTATATCGTCGTCATCGTCGACGAAATGGCCGACCTGATGATGGTCGCCGGCAAGGACATCGAAGGCGCGGTGCAGCGGCTGGCGCAGATGGCGCGCGCGGCGGGCCTGCACGTCATTCTGGCGACGCAACGGCCGTCGGTCGACGTCATCACCGGCACGATCAAGGCGAACTTCCCGACCCGCATCTCGTTTCAGGTCACCTCGAAGATCGACAGCCGCACGATTCTCGGCGAGCAAGGCGCCGAGCAGCTGCTCGGCCAGGGCGACATGCTCTACATGGCCGGCGGCGGACGCATCAGCCGCGTGCACGGACCGTTCGTCTCCGACGAGGAAGTCGAGAAGGTGGTGCGGCATCTCAAGTCGCAGGGCCAGCCGGAATACCTCGAAGCCGTCACCGCGGAAGAGCCGCAGGACGAAGACGGCAATCCGATCTTCGACTCAACCGCGATGGGCGCGGGCGAAGGCGGCGACCTTTACCAGCAGGCGGTGCAGATCGTGGTGCGCGACCGCAAGGCGTCGACCAGCTATATCCAGCGCCGGCTGCAAATCGGCTACAATCGCGCCGCATCGCTGATGGAGCGCATGGAACAGGAAGGCGTCGTCGGCCAGCCCAATCACGCCGGCAAACGGGAAATCCTGATCGAAGGCGGCAACGACAATTCTTATTGAGAATCGGACATTTGAGCGTTAAGCGGGGATCGGGAAGCCGCGAATTCGCCATATCGTGCGGGTAGCGGTTTGTCGGCGGCGCGGGTGACAGCGTACAAGCGTACAAGCAGGAGCGGCATGATGGCGGGACGGGGCGCAAAGCGCGGCGCGGCGGCGATCCTCGCCGCGACAATTGGCTCCATGCTTGCCGCGACGCTGGTGCTGGCGCAAACCTCCGCCGAGAACGTGCCACTGCCGACACCGCGGCCGAAGGGCAGCGTTCCGGCGCCCTCCGCGCAATCACCGGCCGCGCCGTCGCAGTCCGACAGCGGCCCGACGCATTTCTTCCCGTTCTCGTTCATCGAAAAGGGCCTTCAGGGCCTTGCGGCAACAAGTCGGCGAATTTTGACGCCAAGCAGCGGGCGACGCTCGACAAGGTCAGCACCTATCTTTCCAGTGTGCAGACCATGGTCGGCAGTTTCGTGCAGATCGGCCCCGACGGCGGCCGCACCGAGGGCACGTTCTACATCCAGAAGCCCGGCAAGGTCCGCTTCCAGTACAATCCGCCGACGCCGATCGACATCATCGCCGACGGTTCTTCGGTCGTGGTGCGCGACCGCAATCTGGCGACGCAGGATCTCTATCCGCTGTCGCAAACGCCGTTGCGCTATCTGCTCGCCGACCGCATCGACCTGGTGCGCGACACCGATGTCGTCAGCGTGTCTTCGGACGACACCTTCGTGACCGTGGTGATCGAGGAAAAACAACTGGTCGTCGGCACCAGCCGGCTGATGATGATGTTCGACGCCAAGGATCTGACGCTCAAGCAATGGACCGTGACCGATCCGCAAGGCCTCGATACCACCGTGGCAGTCTACAATCTCGACGTGGCGAAGAAGCCGGACCCGCAGCTCTTCGTCATCAACTACCCGCAGGGCGGCGGCTCTATGCAGTGAAGCTCTGGCAGTGAAGAAGACTTGGCAGTGAAGAAGATTTGGCAGTGACGATTTGGCAGTGAAGAACCGGAGGATAGTCTCCGGTCCGCTGTTGGAATTTCCGCGTCGCGTATTTATCTGATTACTGGATACTCGCTCACGCTTTTAATCGTCTCCGGCTCCCGATCACCAAGTGCGGCTGACAATAACGACCTGGAACATCAATTCGGTGCGCCTGCGCATCGATCTCGTCGCCAAGTTCATCAAGGCGGTGCGGCCGGATGTGCTGTGCCTGCAAGAGACCAAGTGCCCCGACGACGCTTTTCCGCGCAAGCAATTCAAGCGTCTCGGCTACGAGAGCGTCGCGCTCAACGGCCAGAAGGGCTATCACGGTGTCAGCGTGATCTCGCGGCTGCCGTTCGAGAGCTTCGACATCCAGAAATTCTGCGGCAAGACCGATTGCCGGCACGTCTCGGCGGTATTCGGCGAGCGCGCCGGGCTTCGCGATCCGCTCACCATCCATAATTTCTACGTGCCGGCCGGCGGCGACGTTGCCGACCCGGCGGTCAATCCGAAATTCGCCCATAAGCTTTCGTTCCTCGACGAAATGCGTGACGCCGTCACATTGCGGCCGGCGCCATCCGAGCGCGCCATCCTGGTCGGCGACCTCAATGTCGCGCCGCTGGAGCACGACGTCTGGAGCCACAAGCAGATGATCCGCGTCGTCTCGCACACGCCGCTCGAATGCGAGAAAGCTGACCGCCGCGCGCAACGCCGGCGGCTGGATCGACAGCATGCGCGAACGCACGCCGGAGCCGGCCAAGCTCTATACCTGGTGGAGCTATCGCTCGGCGGACTGGATGACCGCCGACAAGGGCCGCCGGCTCGATCACATCTGGGCCTCGCCGACGCTGGCCGACCGGGTTTCGGACATCGGCATCGCCCGGAATTATCGCGGCGCCGCACGGCCGTCGGATCATGTGCCGGTGACGGCGACGATCGAAGCGTAACCGTTGAGGCTTAGCTGTTAAAGGCTTGCCGATCGCCGGCGCGCCGGTAGGATTACGGCATGAGTTCACCGGTCAAGGCGTTCAAGGCATTCTGGCGGCGCTTCCTGAAATGGCAGGAACGCAGCCGCGAGCCCGGTCTGACCGCGCTGTTGTTCATTGAAGGCGCGCTGATCTTTCTCGCCATTCCGCTGGGCGGAATGGGATTGCTGCCGGTCCTGGTTTTGCCGGCGATGTTCGTGCTGTTCGTGCTCGCCACCCTGGTGGTGACGTCGCGCAGTCATCTGGCCGCTTTCCTGGTGTTCGTCGCGGTCCTGCTCAGCCCAGCCGGCGCGTTCATCCATGCGGAAGATCCTTCGGTGCTGACCGAATGGCTGAGCGCCGGCGGACGGCTCTTGGCGATTGCGGTGCTGAGCCTGGTGATCGCGCGGGCGGTGTTCGGATCCGGCCGCGTCAGTTGGCACCGCGTTCAGGGCGCGGTGGTGCTGTATCTGAATTTCGCGCTGTTCTTCTTCACCATCTATCGGCTGATCGTGGTGCTGGCTCCGGATGCATTCAAGGGTCTGCCGCTGGCGGGCGCGGAGCATGGTTCCGGCGCGGCGCTGCTCTATTTCAGCTTCGCGACACTAACCACGGTCGGCTATGGCGACATCACGCCGCTGCATCCGATGGCGCGCAACATGGCGAATCTCGAAGCGGTGATCGGGCAGCTTTATCCGGCGACGCTGCTGGCGCGGCTGGTCAGCCTCGAAATCGTGCACCGCCGGCTGCCGAAAGACGGCTGAGCGGGCGTACGGCTATTGCCGTTTGACCTCGCCGCTGGTCAGCAGCGCGCGCACATTCTCAAGCTCGCGCGCCCACTGATCGGCGCGCGACGCGATATGCTCGCGTAACCGCACCGCCGCATCCGGGTAGCCGTCGAGCACCCGCAGGAACATCGAGCGCGACAGGCGCAGGACCCGGGAGTCTTCGCGCGCCCGCGCCGTCGCCGGGCGATTGGTTTCCGAAATGAGCGCCGATTCACCGAGCAGCGTGCCCGGCCCGGCAATCACCTCCGACTGGTCGCCGGCCTTGGCGGCGAGCGAGAACGAGCCACGCTGGATGATATAGGCGCCGTCGGCCTTCTCGCCGACGGTGAACAGCACCTGTCCGGTCTGAACGTCGTAGCCTTCGGCGCCGATCGCGAGAATGCGTAGCGCCGGAGCGCCCATCCGGCGCAGGATCGGTATCCGCTCCAAAAACGCGATGTCGTCATCGACCGACATGGCAGCCTTCAATCATGGCAAGGTTCGATCAAGGCACCAGTTTATAGCCGCCGGCTTCGGTGACGAGAATTGCCGGCGCCGCGGCGTCTTTCTCGATCTTCTGGCGCAGGCGGTAAATATGGGTTTCGAGTGTGTGCGTGGTGACGCCGGAATTGTAGCCCCACACCTCCTGCAACAAAGTCTCGCGCGACACCGGCCGCTGACCGGCGCGATAGAGATAACGCAGGATCGAGGTTTCCTTCTCGGTCAACCGGACTTTGCTGCCCTTCGGATTGAGCAGGATTTTCGAACTCGGCCGGAACGTGTAGGGGCCGATGGTGAAGACGGCGTCTTCGCTGGCTTCGTGCTGGCGAAGCTGGGCGCGGATCCGCGCCAGCAGCACGGCAAAGCGGAACGGCTTGGTGATGTAGTCGTTGGCGCCGGACTCCAGACCGAGAATGGTATCGGAATCGGTATCGTGCCCGGTGAGCATGATGATCGGCGCCTTGAAGCCGTTCTTGCGCAGGATGCGCACCGCCTCGCGGCCGTCGATGTCCGGCAGGCCGACATCCATGATCACCAGATCGATTTGGCCGGTCTTGGCGGCCGCAACGCCCTTGCTGCCGTTCTCGACCAATTCGGCCTCGAACTCCTCGTGCAGCGACAGTTGCTCGGTCAGCGCGTCGCGCAGCTCGGTGTCGTCGTCGACAATGAGAATCTTGCGTGTATTCGGCATCAAGTCTCGATCCTGCGGCCGCTTTGCCGCGGCCCCTAGGGCGAAGTAGAACGGTCGAGGATACAAGTGCAAGCGGAAGTTGGGAAATAGGTCGGCTATGCGGCGGAATTCGCTGGCTTTTATCCGCGTCAGCGTCCGGCCGGGGCAGCGCAGCCGCGGCTGGCTGTTCGCCGGGTCCGCCGTCATTCCCGTGGCGCTCGGCCGGAGCGGCGTCAAAGCCGACAAGCGCGAAGGCGATGGCGGCACTCCAGCCGGCCGGTTTCGCCCCTTGCGGTTGTGGTGGCGGGCCGACCGCCGCCGCCGGCCACGAACCCCGCTGCCAATGCGCCGGATCGGCCCCGCCGACGCCTGGTGCGAGGACCCGCTGCACCGCCGCTACAATCGGCCGTTCCAGCGGTCGGCCAATGAACCAGGCGACCGGCTCCGCCGCGATGACGCGCTGTATGACCTGATCATCGAGATCGACCACAATACGCGGCCACGCGTGGCCGGCCGCGGCAGCGCCGTCTTTCTGCACCTCGCCCGGCCGGGATTCGGCCCGACCGCAGGCTGCATCGCCATGCGCCCGCAGGACCTGGAACGGCTGCTGTCCCGGCTTTCGCCAAAGACCAGAATCCTGATTCAGGGGTAGATCTCGGGCTAGGCCTTAGCCGTCCGGGTGCCGAAAATCGCCGTCCCCACCCGGACGTGAGTCGCGCCGAAAGCGATCGCCGTCGGAAAATCGGCGCTCATGCCCATCGACAAAAGCTTCAGGCCGTTGCGGCCGGCGATTTTTGCGGTCAAGGCGAAATGCGGCGCCGGCGCTTCGTCGTGCGGCGGAATGCACATCAATCCCGCAACCGTCAGACCGTAACGGTCGCGGCAAGCCGCGAGAAAAGCATCGGCATCCTGCGGCAGCACGCCGGCCTTCTGCGGCTCGGCGCCGGTATTGATTTCGACGAACAGCAGCGGCTGCTTGCTTTGTCTGACGATCTCCTTCGCCAGCGCCTCGGCAAGGCTGGCGCGGTCGACCGAGTGAATAGCGTCGAACAGCGTTACCGCATCCTTCGCCTTGTTCGATTGCAACGATCCGACGAGGTGCAACTCGAGATCGCGGTGCTTTGCGGTCAGCGGCGGCCATTTCGCCTTGGCCTCCTGCACCCGGTTTTCGCCGAAAATCCGCTGTCCCGCAGCGATAACAGGCGCGATCGCCTCGGCAGCGAATGTTTTTGAAATCGCCACCAGCGTCACGCTCGCCGGGTCGCGGTTGGCATCGCGGCACGCCTGGACGATCTGCGCCTGTACCGTTTCGAGACCGTCCGAGCGATTCATGCTTTCCATCCGGTGAATTCTTCGTCCGATAGCTCAAGTTTTATCAAAAGTTCCAAACGGGTTTTTACGTATCTCTACTAGGTTCGGACCTGGGGTTAGAGGGTGCAAATGGCGGACACAAAACCACGCACGCTGTCGTGGCAGAGCAAGTACATGCTCAGCATTCGCGCCCGGCTGATCGTGCTGGCGCTCCTGATCATTGCACCGCTGGTGTTCGAACGCATCCATGGGCTCGAAGCCGCGCGCGTCCAGCGCAACGAACAGGCACGCACGGAAGCGATGGATCTCGCGCAGCGCGGCGTGGCATCGCAACGCGAGGTTATTTATTCGGTTCGTGCCCTCCTTCAAGTCGTCGCGCGTTCCTATGCAAGGATGCCGTTCGACGCCGCCGACTGCAACAAGGACCTCACCGCCTTGATCGGCAACGTGGCCTCGATACGCGCCCTGTCCATCGCTGGAACCGACGGCAAGATCACCTGCTCGACGAACTCAAGCGCGATCGGACTCAACATGTCCGATCGCAGCCATTTCCAGAATGCGCTGCATTCGCGCGAATTCGCGCTCAGCGACTACATGGTCAACCGGACCCGTCAGTTGCCGAGCCTGATCGCCACCTATCCGGTGGTGCAGGACGACGGAGCGGTCGATGCCGTCGTGCTGGCTGTGATCAATCTGCAGTGGATCGGCGAACTGGTTACGACCGCCGCGCAACATTCCGGCGCCACGGTGCTGATGGTCGACGGCAGCGGCACGCTGGTCGCCGCCTCTGAAGATCAGGCGAATCTCATCGGCAAGCCGTTCGCGGCCCAGAGCCTCGCCAAGGACATGCTGTCCCGGGACGAAGGCACGGCGACAACGGCCGGCTTCGACGGCATTCCGCGCATCTTCGCCTATGCACGTGTGCCGTGGACGCAGGCGCGGCTCGCCGTCGGTCTTGACGAACGGGCGGTGCAGAGCGATATCGATCACCAACTCGCGCTCGCCTATCTTAAACTCATCCTGTTCGCGCTGTTCGTGCTGCTGATTGCATGGTTCGGCGGCGAGCGGCTGGTGGTGCGGCCGATCCGCTCGCTGGCGCGCACCGCGATGCGCTTCGGCCGCGGCGACCTGCATGTGCGCGCGACCAGCGAGGCCTGGCTCGCCGAATTCGAGCCGCTTGCGATCGCGCTTGACGACATGGCGCGCAAGCTGGCCGGGCGCGAGGAAGAACTGCGCATCGCCAACGAACATCTCGAGGAACTGGCGAGCCTTGACGGCCTCACCGGCCTCGCCAACCGGCGCGGCTTCGACCGCCAGATCGAACACGAATGGCAGCGCGCCACCGAACGTCACGAACCGGTTGCGCTGATGATGATCGATATCGATCACTTCAAGCTCTACAACGACCGCTACGGCCACGTGGCCGGCGATACCTGCCTGCGTTCGGTGGCTGAAACGCTGTCGCTGGTCACGCTGGAGAATGCCGTTCTGGTGGCCCGCTACGGCGGCGAGGAATTCGCCCTGCTGCTGCCCGGCCTCGATCAGCCGCGTCTCGACGCGCTGGCCGAGGACGCACGCCGGTCGATCGAAGAGCTTTTCATCACCCATGCCGAAGCGCCGTGCGGCCACGTCACGATCAGCATCGGCGTCGAGTCAATCGTGCCGCGCCACGGGCAGAGCGCGGCAGACCTCGTCGAGGCGGCCGACCGCGCCCTCTATGCCGCCAAACGCTGCGGCCGCAATCGGGTGGCGACCAATCCGCCGACGCCGGTGACCCTCGCCGAGCCGGCGTACGATTACGAGCTCGTCGCCTGACGTTGCCTTAAGCTTCACGGCCTTAAACTTCACGCCGCCTGAGCCGCGCAAATTCCGCGTGGCCGCGCGCTTTGCGCCCAACTTGCTTTGGGCGGTTGCCGCGCCCAAGATAGCGGAAACAATACCCAAAACACTTCAGTGCAAGAGAAACGCCATGGTGCAAAAATTGTTAGCGCGGACGCTGTTCGACAAGATCTGGGACGCGCATCTGGTTGGGCAGCGCGCCGACGGACGTGACCTGCTCTACATCGACCGCCATGTTCTGCATGAATTGCACGCGCATCACGGTTTCGCTTACCTGGAGAAACAGGGGCGGCCGGTCCGCCGCGCCGATCTGACGTTCGCGGTGCAGGATCACACTGTCGCCACCAAAGCCGGCCGCGACGACAGCACCAATCCGTCAGGCACCGCGTTCCTGCAAGCCATGCGTGACGGCACACGCAAGAGCGGCATCCGGCTTTTTGACCTCGGCGATCCCGAGCAGGGGATTTCGCACGTTGTGGCGCCGGAGCTCGGCATCGTCCTGCCGGGCGCGACGCACGCGGTGCCGGACAGTCATGCCAGCACCGTCGGCGGCGTCGGCGCGCTTGCATTCGGCGTCGGCACCAGCGAGATGACCCACGTTCTCGCCACCCAGGTGATGGCGATGAAGCGCCCGAAAAGCATGCGCGCGCGGCTCGACGGCCGGCTTGGCGCGCATGTCAGTTCGAAGGACGTGGCGCTGCGGCTGATCGCCGAACTCGGCGTTGCCGGCGCGCGCGGCTACGTCGTCGAATATGCCGGCGCGGCGGCGCGCGCCATGCCGATCGAGCAGCGCATGACGCTCTGCAATCTCAATATCGAAATGGGCGGCCGCTCCGGCTTTGTGGCGCCGGACGACACGACGTTCGCCTGGCTGGCGAAGCGGCCGTATCTGCCGCAGGGCGAGATGTGGGATCGGGCGCTGGCCTATTGGCGCACGTTGAAGTCCGACGACGACGCGACATTCGATCGCGATGTCACGCTCGATTGCAGCGCACTGGAACCGCAGATCACCTGGGGCACCGATCCGAGCCAGGTGGTCGGCATTTCCGGCCGCGTGCCCGAGCCCGGCGCCATCGAACCGGGCCGGCGCGCCGCTGCGGAAGGCGCTTTCGCCTACATGGACCTCAAGCCCGGAACGCCGCTCGCGGGCTTGCCGGTCAACCGCGTTTTCATCGGCTCCTGCACCAACAGCCGGTTGCCGGATCTTGAAGCCGCCGCCGCGGTGGTGCGAGGACGGCGTGTCGCCGGCGGCGTCATTGCCATGGTGGTGCCCGGCTCGTCGACCGTGAAGCGCGAAGCCGAAGCTGCCGGGCTTGATCGCGTGTTCCGCGATGCCGGTTTCTTCTGGGGCGAGTCGGGCTGTTCGATGTGCGCCGGCGGCAACGGCGACCGCGGCGAGCCCGGAGAACGCATCGTCTCGACGACCAATCGCAATTTCGAAAACCGGCAGGGCGTCAAGGTGCGTACGCACTTGGCCAGCCCGGTGACGGCGGCGGCCAGCGCGATTGCCGGCCGGATCGCCGACGTCCGGCAACTGGTGGAGCGGATTTGACATTCGCTACCCCCCTGCCGTTAGCTCCTCGAGCGAATGTCAAATCCAACGCTCCACCAGTCGCATATCCGTGCTAGTGGTCTTTCGTTTCAAACATTCGCAATAAGGTCTCCGAAATGGGAGGCGAATGTTTAAATCGGACCACTAGGAGAGCCGCGTGATGCAGCCGTTCATCCGCCATACCGGCATTGCCGCGCCGCTCCTGATCGACGACATGAACACCGACCAGATCGCGCCGGTGCTGCAATCGCGCGGCCTCAAGGACGATTACCAGGCGATGCTGTTCTACCGCGCGCGGCGGCGCGACGATGGCAGCGAGAATCCGGACTTCGTGCTCAACAAGCCACAATTCCGCAACGCCGGGATTCTGGTGACCGGCAACAATTTCGGCGCCGGTTCGTCGCGTGAGTCCGCGGTGTGGAGCATGACCGCGAACAACATCCGCGCCATCGTGGCGCGAAGCTTTGCCGATATCTATCGCGAGAATTGCCTGCAAAATGGCGTGTTGCCGATCGTGCTCGCGCCGGACGCCGCCGACGCTTTCATCGCCCGCGTCATCGCCGTCGACGGCGCTGGCCCGTTTACCGTCGACCTTGAAAGCCAGCGAATCAGCGGCCCTGGCGGCGCCGACGTGGCGTTCGAAATTCCGGCGGCCGACCGCATGCGGCTGCTCGAAGGGCTCGACGATATCGGGATGACGCTCAAGCACATGGACGACATCGTGAACTGGGAAAAGCGCGCGGCCGCGGCGCAGCCCTGGATACAAACCGCGCGGGACAGCCGCTGATAAACGGGAGAAATGCGCCATGAGCGTGCGACAAAAATTCAAGGCCATCATGTCGGGCAAGCGCCTGGTGCTGATGCCAGGCGCCTATGACGCGCTGTCGGCACGTATCATCGAGGCCGAAGGCTACGAGGCGGTCTGCGCCGGAGGCTACGCCGCGATCGGCTCGATGCTGGCGCAGGCCGATATGGGCCAGTCCAACATGCGCGACTATGCCGATCATTACGCGCGCGTTGCCGGAGCGGTCCAAATTCCGGTTTATGCCGACGCCGACACCGGGTTCGGCGGCGTCAACAATGTGCGGCAGATGGTCCGCGCCTTCGAAGCCGCAGGCATTGCCGGCGTTTTCATCAGCGATCAGGTATTTCCGAACCGCTGCGGGTATCTTCCGGGCAAGCAGGTCATTCCAGTCGAGCAGATGCTGGCCAAGATCAAGGCGGCGCTCGATGCGCGGACCGATCCGGATTTCTTCATTGCGGCGCGTACCGACGCGGCCGCCGTCGATGGCCTCAATGCCGCGATCGAGCGCGCGCAACTGTTCATGCAGGCTGGCGCCGACATGGCGAAGCCGATGGGTGTCGACACCATCGACGATATCAAGCGTGCAATACGCGAAGTCCCCGGACCGCACATGGCGACGCTGTCGCAGGCCGCCGGCCTGAAGAAGCGCAGTCTCGAGGACCTCGAGGCAGCGGGCGTTGTCGCTGCGACCTTCCCGTCGATCGCTCTGTTTGCCGCGGCAAACGCCGTGCGTAACGTGCTGCGCATTCTCAAGAAGGAGAATTCGCTGACGGCGACGTTCGACCACTTGCTGCCGCTCGACGACTATTACGATCTGGTCGGGTTGAAGGCGATGCTGACGCGGGAAGAAAACTACGACAAGGCCGCCGCAGCGCTGACCCAGAAGCGCGCCGCCGAATAGCCGGATATGACGCTCAGGCTTGCGCTCGCGCTCGGTTTAGTTTTGCTGGCCGCGGCGGCGCAGGCCGACGACTTCTATAAAGGCAAGCAGATCCGGCTGATCGCGGGTTTCCCGGCCGGCAACGACTACGATCTCGGCGCGCGGCTCCTGATAAAATACCTGCCGAAATATATTCCCGGCCAGCCGACCATCATCGTGCAGAACATGCCGCAGGCGGCCAGCGTTGTCGCCGCCAATTACCTTTACATGCAGGCGCCGCGCGACGGCACCGCGTTCGGTTCGTTTTCGCGCAACATCGTCAACGATGCCCTGACCGGCCAGGCCAACGTCGTCATTGACCCGCGCAAGGTGATCTGGCTCGGCGCTACGTCCCGGCCGTCGCGGGTTTGCGCCCGCTGGTACACGGCGCCGGTGAAGACACCGGCCGATCTGTTTACCCAGGAATTCATTGTCGGCGCTGCCGGCGCTACATCGTCACTCGCCATTTTGCCGACCGTGTTGAACAAGGTGCTCGGCACCAAATTCCGGATCGTCGAAGGCTATCAAGGCATGGGCGACGCCATGCTGGCGATGCAGCGTGGCGAAACCCAGGGCATGTGCGCGTCGTATGCGCAATTCCGCATTGGTGACCAGCTCGCGCGCGACGGCAAGATCACGTTTCTGCTGCGGGCAGAACAAGCGCCGCTGGTGGAACTGCCCGACGTGCCGTCGATTTTCGACTACGCGAAAACCGATGAGCAACGCCAGCTGATGCAGTTCGTATTCTCATCGACGGAATTCGGCCGGCCTTACGCCTTCCCGCCGGAGGTACCGCAAGATCGCGTCGACATCATGCGCAAGGCGATTGCGGACGCGGCGCACGATCCGGACCTGATCGCCGAGGCGGCCGGTATCAAGCTGGATATGAGCTACACGCCGCCGGATCGGTTGGCGGGGCTTGTCGATGATCTTTACAAGACGCCGCCTGGCATCATCGAGACGGTAAAGGCCTTGCTGCCGAACGAGAAGTGAAAGGCTCGGTTATCGGCAATAGCGCAACCCGCGTTGGTATTCATATATTTGCAACCTGGCAGCGATTATTGATATTTTCCCGCTGTGAAGAGATTAAAAGCCTTGCCGTCACTCCGATACAGCGTTGCAGCAGTGCTCGCAGCAAGCCTTGCGCTTGCCGCCTGCGCGGCCTCGACACCGACAATGACCTCCGACCTGACGCCGGCGCAGACGGCTGCGGCGCCCGCATCTGCTACCCCCTCTGCCAGCGCCGGCCTGTCGGTCGCCGAACGCGATCTCACGCCGGACGAAAAAAAGATCATTATGCGCGCAATCAGCTCGGGGCTGACGAATCCGGCAACGGCGAAATACCACTGGGCGAAGTTCCCGACAGTTCCGGAATCAGATCGGCCGGCATATTGCGCCACTGTCGACGGGCCGAGCCCGCACGGCGCCTATAGTGGCCACCAGGCCTACATCGTGGACACCAAGCTGACCGGAGGCCACATCTCGGCCGCGGCGCTCGGCATCCTGGCCGGCGGCTCGGACTTCAAGCTGATCGTCGACCAGTGCGCCACGCACGGCCTCGATCCCAGGAAGGCCAGTTAGCCTTTAAGCCGGAGTCCATTCTTCCGCGCTGGCGCCGGCGAGCGACTGCACCCGCGCTTCGTCGGCGGCCAATTCACGCGCCGGCCCGGAATAGACGACATGGCCGTCATCGAGCACATAGGCATGATCGGCGATTTCCAGGCTCATGCGCACATTCTGCTCGACCAGCAAGACCGTGATTCCTTCCGCGCGCATCTGCGCCACGATCCGGAACACTTCGCGCACGATCAGCGGCGCTAGCCCCTGCGACGGCTCGTCGAGCATCAAGAGCTTCGGATTGACCAGCAGCGCGCGGGCGATCGACAGCATTTCCTGCTCGCCGCCGGAGAGCTGCCGCCCGAGATTGCGTTTGCGCTCTTCGAGACGCGGAAACAATTTGTAGACGCTCGCCGGCGTCCACGGTCCGGGCCGCTCCAGCGGCACCATCAGATTCTCGTCGACGGTGAGATTGGGGAAAATCCGCCGGCCTTCCGGCACGTAGCCAACCCCGAGCGCGGCGACCCGGAAGGCAGGCCAGCCCGTCGTTGTCGTGCCGAAGATCGAGACGCGGCCTTCGCGCGGCGGCGTCAGCCCCATCAGGCTGCGCAGCGTCGTGGTTTTGCCGGCGCCGTTGCGGCCGAGCAGCGCCGTCACCTGGCCTTCGGCGGCTTCGAGGCTGACGCCGTGCAGGATGTGGCTCTTGCCGTAATAGGTGTGGAGGCCTTCTGCGGTCAGCGCGGCGGTCATGGGGGGAATCTCATGCGGCCTGGCCCAGATAAGCGGTCTGCACCGCCTTGTTGGCCGCGATCTCCGGCGGCGTGCCTTCGGCGAGGAATTTGCCCTGATCGAGCACCATGATCCGGTCGGCGAGATGGAACACCACGCGCATGTCGTGCTCGATCAGCACGATGGTGAGCTTCTGCTCGCGATGCAGCCGGCGGATCAATTGCGTGACGGTGTAGGTTTCCTGATCGCCCATGCCGGCAGTCGGCTCGTCGAGCAACAGCAGCCGCGGTCTGAGGGCCAGCGCCATCATGATTTCGGTGGCGCGCTGGTCGCCGTGCGCCAGTTCGCCGACCAGGCGGTTGGCGCTGCCGGCCAGCCCGGCAAGCTCGAGCAGCGCATCGACCCGCGATTTGACGTCGCCGTCCGCGCTGTGCGGCTGCCACATCCGGGTGCGGTAGCCGCTCGCGACCTCGACCGCGATCTTCAGGTTCTCGCGGATCGACAGTTCCGGAAACACTTCGGTGATCTGAAAAGTTCGCGCGATGCCTTTCCAGACCCGCCGCACTGCGAGCTCGCCGGAAATATCCTCGCCGTCGAAAACGATCCGTCCGGAACTCTGGGTGAGAAAACCGCTGATCAGGTTGAAGAAGGTGGTCTTGCCGGCGCCGTTCGGGCCGATCACCGCGCGCAGTTCGCCGGGCTCAACCGTCATCGACACGTTGTCGACGGCCACAAGGCTGCCGAAACGCTTCGAGACATTCTCGACACGCAGCAAACTCACGGTTCCCACTCCCCCACGCGTGGGAGCTTATCGTGCAGCCGTGGCTTTGGAAATCGCCGATCCGGTGCGGCCGAATGCCCGCTTAAGCATCCGGAAATGCCGGCCTAAGGCGTCGCGTACATCGTCCGGGCGTCAGCAGTGAACGCTTTGCGGGAGGCCGGGTCGAGATAGAACATATGACCGCCGCGGTAGAGCTTGAGTTGGGTGCGTTCCTCGCCGTCGACCGGCGGCAAGTGGTCGAGCACATAGCGCGATACGGCGTAGGGCGTGACCATGTCGCTGTAGCCGTGAGCGACGATCAGGCGGAACGACGGTGACAGCGCCAGCAGGACCCGCAGATCGTCGCTGACGCTCGGCTGGCGGCGGCCCTCGCCCCATTCCCATTTGCCGGAAATTTCCGACGCCAGCAGGTTGTAGGTCATCTCGGTCTTGAAGCCGAGTTCGTCACGGGCATAAGCGACGAACGCGCCGCCGTAGGCCCGCACCAGGCCGTCCAGGATCGGATCGGGGCCGCGCGCCGACGGCGACTCCGGATACGGATCGTCGGAGGCGAACGTCGCATCGTATTGGCTGACGATCTTGTGGTCGCCGGCGCGCAGGTTCTTGACGTACTCGTCGCGGATAAAACCGCGGCCCTGGGCGACCGCATCGACCGGCAACCCGGTGATCTGCGCCACGCGGGCGTAAAACGCTTTCGCCGCATCGCCCTGCAATGGCGGACCGGCGAGCGTGGACAAATAATCGGTCAGCGCAAAGTGCTCGGCCTTGGCCAGCGCGTCCTCGCTGAAAGTGCCGTTCCGCTCCAGTTCGGCGGCGGCAAGCGACGGCAGTTGCAGCGCGGCGCCGAGCGCGAAGCGATCGCCGCCAAACTGGAACGCGCCTTCGAGCATCGGCGAGAGCATGGTGATGCCGGACACGATGATGCCCTGCTCGTTCTGCAGCGCGCGCGCCACTTTCGCGGCGCGGAAGCCACCGTAACTTTCGCCAAGAATGAACTTCGGCGAACTGCCGCGGCCGTTCCTGGCGATGTAAAGCGCGACGACCTTCGCCATCGAGTTCGGCATCGCTGCGCACGCTCCAGAACGCGCCGCCGCCGTCGGGCTTCGCCGCGCGGCTCCAGCCGGTGCCGACCGGGTCGATCAGCACCAGATCGGTGAAGGCGAGCCAGGTATCGGGATTGTCGACGAGCCGTGCCTGCGAGCCGTCGCGGCCGTCCGCCCCGAACTGCGCGATGCGCGGTCCGACCACCCCGAGATTGAGAAACGCGGAAGCCGCGCCCGGCCCGCCGTTGAAGACGAACGTGACCGGCCGCGCCGAGGCGTTGTCCGATTTGGCGACAAAAGCGGTATAGAAAATCTTCGCCGACGGTGCGCCGGTCTGATCGAACAGCGACAGCGTGCCGGCGGTCGCCGTGTAATTGAGCTTGCCGTTGGCGGTATCGATGCTGTGTTCGGTGACGGAGTCGGCCGGCAACAACGCGAAGATACCGGCGCGCGGCGCGTTTGGCGCGGCAGCATCGCTGACGGGCGCGTTGTCGGCTTGCTGGCTCTGATCCTGCCGCCGCGGGTGATCGCCGGGGCCGCGTCCGGGGCGATCCTGCGCGGCCGCTACGCCGGTCAATGCCACGGCTGCCATGATCGCCACGACAGCAAAAATGCGGGACAGGCTCATCACATGTGCTTCCTGAAAAATTGCCGCCGCGCTCGCTTATTCGAGCTCGATGGCGCCGTCGAGCTCGATGGCGCCGTCGATCTCGATGGCCAGCGCAACGCCCTCGACCGACAATTTGACCTTCGCAGGCAAAGCTTCGTTGCCCTTGAGCCGGCCGCTCGCGATGCCGTTACGCACCGCCTGTTCAATCTCGCGCTGCGAGGTGATGCCGACCTTCTTGAGAAATTTACGAACGCTGACGTTGAGTGCTTCCTCGTTCATGATCGCCTCGTGAAAGTGCCGGAAAGATGGCCTAAAAGATGGCCCGTCACCTAACATTTTATCCACCTCCGGTGACCCTGTCCGGCGCCGGAATGGCGGCCGGGCCGCGTTGTCCGAACCCATAGACAACACTAATCAGATCGCTAAGTTCGGCCATTCCGGCACCCCGCCGGCACAATCGACCGAAAAAAGCCGGCTGAAATCAATCGGCAAACGAAACGAAACTTGGCGTTGGAGGCGTCCGCAATGCCCTTTCCCCGCGCTTCGAAAGCTCTCGCGCGCTTTACCGTACTCGACCTGACCCGCGTGCGATCCGGGCCGACCTGCGTGCGCCAGCTCGCCGATTGGGGCGCTAACGTCATCAAGATCGAAACGCCGCCCGGCGTCGAAGAACCGATGGGCGGCCCGCGCGAAGGCGGCGATTTTCAGAACCTGCACCGCAACAAACGGAGCATGACGCTCAATCTGAAGAAGCCCGAAGGCATCGCCGCGCTCAAGCGCATGGTCAAGAAGGCCGATGTGCTGGTCGAGAATTTCCGGCCCGACGTGAAGAAGCGCCTCGGCATCGATTACAAGACGCTGTCGAAGATCAATCCGAAACTGGTTTACGCCAGCATTTCCGGTTTCGGTCAGGATGGTCCCTATGCCAACCGGCCGGGCTTCGATCAGATCGCCCAGGGCATGGGCGGGCTGATGTCGGTGACCGGCCTGCCGGGACAGGGCCCGGTCCGCGTCGGCATTCCGATCGCCGATCTGAGCGCCGGGCTGCTGACGTCGCTCGGCATCATGGTCGCGCTCCTGGAGCGCGAGAAATCGAAAAAAGGCCAGCACGTCACCAGCTCGCTGCTGCAAGCCGAGATTTTCATGCTCGACTTTCAGGCCGCGCGCTTTCTGGTGCAGGGCGAAGTGGCGAAGCAAGCCGGCAACAATCATCCGACCAGCGCGCCGACCGGCGTCTACAAGACCGACGACGGCTACATCAACATCGCCACCGCCGGACAAACGATCTGGAAGCGGTTCTGCGAGACGCTTGGCGCGCCGGAGCTGATCAAGAACCCGGCCTACATCGACGGCGCCGCGCGCTCGAAGAACCGCGATCCGCTCGACGCCGAGATCAACAAGCGGCTGGTCGGCAAGACCAGCGCCGAATGGGTCGAGATCATGAACGAAGCCGGCGTGCCGTGCGGCCCGATCTACAACATCGATCAGGTGTTCGCCGATCCGCAGGTGAAACATCTCGGCATCGCGCAGAGCGTGACCAAAAAGGACAAGAGCAAGATGTACCTGGTCGGCCAGGGCGTGACGCTGTCGCGCACGCCGTCGAAGCTCGTTGTGCGCCCGCCGGAGCTTGGCGAGCACACCAACGCGGTGCTCAAGGAATTCGGTTTCAGCAAGCGCGACATTGAAGCGCTACGCGACGCAAAGGCGGTCTAGTAGTTTCGTCATGGCCGGGCTTGTCCCGGCCATCCACGTCTTATTCAGCAACAAAGTCGTGGATGCCCGGCACAAGGCCGGGCATGACGGTGAGAAAAAGGAATTGAGACATGACCTCCACCGACAAAATGCTCTCCCGTAAAGAAGGGGGCGTCGGCTATGTCACCTTCAACAATCCGGAGCGGCTCAATGCCGTCTCGCTGGACATGTGGGACGCGACCAAGCGCATCCTCGACGGCTTTGCCGCCGACAACGACGTCCGCGTCGTGGTGCTGACTGGGGCGGGCGGCAAGGCCTTCGTTTCCGGCGCCGACATTTCCAAATTCGAGAGCGAACGCGCCGACCTTGAAGCCTCGCGGGCCTATTCCAAACGGGCGGATGCGGCCTATTCCAGCATCTACGAATTTCCGAAGCCGACCATCGCCATGATCCGCGGCTACTGCATCGGCGGCGGACTCGGGCTTGCCACCTGCTGCGACCTGCGGATCGCGACCGACAATTCGCGCTTTGCAGTGCCGGCGGCGAAGCTCGGCATCGGCTATGGCTATGTCGGTTTGAGGCGGTTGGTCGACATCGTCGGCCCGGCCTTCGCCAAGGAAATCTTCTACACCGCGCGCCAGTTCGACGCCCAGGAAGCATTAGCCATGGGCCTGATCAACCGCGCCGTGCCGACGGCCGAGCTTGAGACCTACGTCAAAGGCATGACCGATCTGATCTGCGCCAATGCACCGCTGACCATCAAGGCGGTGAAATACACCGTCGGCGAAATCCTCAAAGACGAAACCAAGCGCAGCGTCGCCAAGACCGTCGAAATGGTGGAAACCTGCTACGCCAGCAACGATTTCACCGAAGGCCGCACCGCGTTCATGGAAAAACGCAAGCCGGCCTTCACCGGGACCTGAGCATCGCCGCGCCGCGGCGCTTTAAGGAATCTTCTTCATCACCTTGGTGTCGAGATTGAACGCGCGCGCCGCGTTGCCGCCGAGAATGTTGCGCTTGGCTTTCTCGTTGAGGAACGGCAGGTCGTAGATCACACCCGGCAGGTCGAAATCCCAGTGCGGATAGTCGGACGACCACAGCAACTGGGTCTCGGCGTTGATCATCTTGAAGGTGGCTTCGAGGATCGACAGGTCCGCCGGCATCTCCATCGGCTGTGACGAGTAGTACATCTCGCGCATGTATTCGCTCGGCTTGCGCTTGAGCGACGGGCAGTCGGACGTGCGCATCATGTAGGAGTGGTCGAGCCGCTGCATCAGCGAATAGGCCCAGGTCAGCCCGCTCTCGATCCACATCACTTTCAATTTCGGGAAACGCTCCGGCAGCCCGTTGATGACCCAGTTGGTCATGTGGATCATGTTGAACCACATGAAGCCGAGTGAATGTACCGAGATGAAGCGGTTGGTCATCTGCAAGGCGCGGTCTTCCCAGCTGTACGCCGCGTGGAACGAGATCGGCTTGCCCAACTCCTCGAGCAGCGCATAGGTCTTCATGTAGGCGTTGTCGTGCACCGGCTTGTAGCGCGGCGACGTCACCATGAAACCGACGACGCCTTTCTTGTCGCCGAAGTCCTTGACCGTCTTGTACGCCGCTTCCGGATCGTTGAACGGGATGTACAGCATCGAGATCAGACGCGGCTCGACGGCGAGGATGCGCTCGCAGAGCCAGCGATTATAGGCGCGGCACAGCGCCACCTCGATCTCGACCTGCGGATGCAGGCCGAGGAACAGCATCGGCGTCGGGAACATGCAGGCGTAGTCGACGCCCATCGCGTCCATCCACTCCAGCGTCATGGCGACGTCGCGGTGCCTGCCGTCGGGCGCGACTTTCTGCAATCGCCGCCGGTTGGCGCGGCCGATGCGGCCGCCGAGATTCTGGTTACCGACCGACGAATTGATCATGCCGGAGCGGCCGGGCCGCTGCGCCGAATCCATCACATCGTGACGGATCACCGGGCTCTCGATGTATGAAAAGACTTCCTTGTACAACTCGTTTTCGTAGTGATGCGCATCGACGTCGACGATCAGGAAATCCTGGTAGTTGCGGGCGCGGGCCTGCTGCGCCGCGTGCTCAAGGTCCTTGGCGGTCGAGTAGTCTTCGAAATTGAGTTTGCGGACTTCGTTCGGAACCGTATCCATGATCCTGCTCTCTGCCTTTTTAGATACGCATGATCTTATCGGAAAACCGGCATCCACCCCCGGATCAAGTCCGAGGGCATGCTTTTCCGGATCATGCGCTCAAGCGATGACGTAGATGTCGTCGCCGCGCCGCACCACGTCGAACTTTTTCAGCCTCAGCTTGGGATCGCCCATGCACTGGCCGGTCTTGAGATCGTATTCGTAGCCGTGCCACGGGCAGACGAAATGCATCTCGTCCGAGAACGTCTGGCCCTGATAGGTGCGGTCGGTCGCGATGATATCGACGACCTTGTTGATCATGATGCCTTCACAGGCCGGCCCGCCGGAGTGAACGCAGTAATTGCTGTAGGCGAAGTAGGCGCCGCCGTGGTGAAAAACGCCGATTTCGTTCTTGCCGGCGGTCACGATGCGACGGTCGCCCTCGGGCAATTCCGACGCCTTGGCGACAAACCACTCAGCCACTGCGCGCTCTCCCTGTGCCTCTGTTTCCGGCAGTATAGGAGCGGCCCTGCGGCGCCAACAAGGGTGGCGGCATTCTGGTATCGCACGCGCCTATGCAACGGCGCGGGGTCGTCTTATCCTTCGGCCTTCACAACGCATTTCGATAAAGCCAACGCGACAAGCCCGCGGGAAACCAATTGGGGGGAAGCCATGGAGCAAGCGCAGAGCGAACCGAAACTGCTGCTGCCGTTCCTGCGGCCGTTTTACGATGCCGCGGCTCCGTTGTCGTGGCTGATCATTCGCTGCGCGGTCGGCTGGAATCTGTTCGTTCACGGCTGGAACAAATTGCTGCTCGGGCCGGCGCCGAACGTGGTCAAAGGCTACGCCGAGATGAACTTCAATCCGCCGGAGCTATGGTACTGGCTCTCGACCCTGACCGAGACCACGGCCGGCATCGCGCTGATTCTTGGCCTGTTCACCCGCTTTTTCGCGGCGGCGGCGGCGATCGAAATGCTCATGATTACGGTGCTGTACTGGAGCAGCGGCTTCGGCTGGATGCGCCGCGGCTACGAATACGTCCTGCTGTGGGGTTTGGTCTGCTTCGCCATCGCGCTCCGCGGCGGTGGGCCCTACTCGATCGACCGCAAGCTGGGCCGCGAACTGTAGAACACGCAGCCCTGGAATGTGCGGCCTTGTGTCCCTACCGGCCCGCCGTTACAACCTGCGCCGCGACGCTCGCCCTAACCTCGCTGTTGCGGAGAGGTGGCAGAGTGGTTGAATGCACCGCACTCGAAATGCGGCATACGGGCAACCGTATCGGGGGTTCGAATCCCTCCCTCTCCGCCATCCTGCTTCGCGCTGAGGCGCTTCGCAGGACTTCGCCAGACCCCGCCGACGTTTCTAGGCGCTCAGACATTCCACACGGGCAGCTCTTGGTTGCGCCGGCTATGACGCTGGATCACTTTTCAAGAATTGACGCGCCTTATATACCCATCAGGAACAAGCCGGACACGATTGGAGAGAGACAATGGACGCAAAAACCGAGGGCAAATGCCCGTTCATGCAGGGCCACACCAACCGCGACTGGTGGCCGGATTCGCTCAGCATCGAGATGCTCCATCGGAACTCCGCCCTGTCCGATCCGATGGGCGCGGCGTTCAGCTACGCCAAGGAATTCGAGAGCCTCGACCTGAAGGCTTTGACCAAGGATCTGCGCAGCCTGATGACGGATTCGCAGCCCTGGTGGCCGGCCGATTTCGGCCATTACGGCGGCCTGTTCATCCGCCTGGCGTGGCACGCGGCGGGCACCTATCGCATTACCGATGGCCGCGGCGGCGCCGGCGCCGGGCAGCAACGCTTCGCGCCGCTGAATTCGTGGCCCGACAACGCCAACCTCGACAAGGCGCGCCGGCTGCTGTGGCCGATCAAGCAGAAATACGGCCGGAAAATTTCCTGGGCCGACCTGTTCGTTCTCGTCGGCAACGTCGCGCTGGAGTCGATGGGCTTCAAGACGTTCGGTTTTGCCGGCGGCCGCCCCGACGTCTGGGAACCCGAGGAGCTTTACTGGGGTCCTGAAGGCACGTGGCTGGGTGACGAGCGCTACAGCGGCGAACGCCAGCTCGCGGAGCCGCTCGGCGCCGTGCAGATGGGTCTGATCTATGTCAATCCGGCGGGACCCAACGGAAAGCCGGACCCTGTCGCGGCGGCAAAGGACATCCGTGAGACCTTCTTCCGGATGGCGATGAACGACGAGGAAACCGTCGCGCTGATTGCCGGCGGCCACTCATTCGGCAAGACCCACGGCGCCGGCGATCCGTCGCTGGTCGGTCCGGACCCGGAAGCCGGCGCGCTCGAGGATCAGGGCCTTGGCTGGAAGAGCAAGCATGGCACCGGCTTCGGCGCCGATGCCATCACCGGCGGTCCGGAAGTCACCTGGACCCAGACGCCGACCAAATGGGGCAACCACTTCTTCAAGAACCTGTTCGAGAACGAATGGGAACTGACGAAGAGCCCGGCCGGCGTGCCGCAGTGGAAGGCGAAGAACGCGCAAGCCGATATTCCGGACGCCTTCGACAAGTCGAAGAAGCACGTGCCGACCATGCTGACCACGGACCTCGCACTGCGGCTGGACCCGGCTTACGAGAAAATCTCGCGGCGCTTCTATGAGCATCCGGCCGAGTTCGCGGATGCCTTTGCCCGCGCCTGGTTCAAGCTGACCCACCGCGACATGGGTCCGCGCGCGCGCTACCTCGGCCCGCTGGTGCCAAAAGAAACGCTGATCTGGCAGGACCCGATCCCGGCCCCCGGCCGCACCCAGATCAACGACAAGGATGTCGCCACGCTCAAGGCGAAGATTCTTGCCAGCGGCCTTTCGGTGCCGCAGCTCGTCTCGACCGCATGGGCGTCCGCTTCGACGTACCGCGGGACGGACAAGCGCGGCGGCGCCAACGGCGCACGCATTCGGCTCAGCCCGCAGATCGACTGGGAAGCGAACAATCCCGATCAATTGGAAAAGGTGCTCAACAAGCTCGAGGCGGTCCAGCAGGCGTTCAACAAGTCGGCCAAGGGCGGCAAGAAGGTCTCAATGGCCGATTTGATCGTGCTCGGCGGCGTTGCTGCGGTCGAAAAGGCCGCGAAGGCAGCCGGCGTCAACGTGAAGCTGCCTTTCTCGCCAGGCCGCATGGACGCCTCGCAGGAGCAGACCGACGTCAACTCATTCGCACCGCTTGAGCCGCGCGCCGACGGCTTCCGCAACTACATCAACAGCAGAAAAATCCAGTTCATGGCGCCCGAAGAAGCGCTGGTGGATCGGGCTGCGCTGCTGCGGCTGACCGGCCCGGAAATGACGGTGCTGGTCGGCGGCCTTCGCGTCCTCGGCGCCAACGCCGGCGGCTCCAAGCACGGTGTCTTCACCAAGAAGGTCGGTACGCTGACGAACGACTTCTTCGTCAACCTGCTCGACATGGGTACCGAGTGGTCTCCGGCCGGTGAGAACGCCTACGAGGGCCGCGACCGCAAGACCAAGGCGGTCAAGTGGACCGGCACCCGCATCGACCTGATCTTCGGTTCGCACTCGCAGCTTCGCGCCTTTGCGGAAGTCTATGCGTGCAAGGACGCGAAAGAGAAGTTCGTGAAGGACTTCGCGGCGGCGTGGACCAAGGTGATGAACGCCGATCGCTTCGACCTCCTCTCTGCAAAGGCGGCGTAATTCTCCGGAACGGCCGGAGGCCCGCTGAAACAACAAACAAACGTTCAGGGCGGTGTTTCAAGGCAACTTGGACGCCGCCCTGCTCTTTTCCCGAGGCCTCTTCCTTCATGGAACCGGCGTACTGACGCCGCGTTGAATCCGGTGTGCGGACGGAAGCTTTTCGAGCTTCGCCCCTAACCGGCGGACTTTGCGTCCTTCAATTGGTTGACGGCGCAGATGGAGCCTTACAGGAGGGCCGCGATGCGCTGCATTATCGTCAGTGACGGCAGCCTCAAAGCCGATGCGCATTGTGCCTATTGCCATAGGCGCATCAGCGACAGCTACGTTCGCAAAATCGGCACGTGTTTCGTCTACTGCGATTATGGTTGTTACCAGAACGCGGAAGAGTTTCTGGTCCCTGCTCGCAATCTTCCGGTCATCAGCTGGACCGTCAATTCATGATCCGGGCGACCATTGCCGGCGGGTTCTCGGCTCGCGGATTCATCGCCCCACACGCCCGTTGACGTGTCGAAAAATTTCAGTTGCCCGGTTGGGCGATTTGATCCGGCAGCACCTTCCGCGCTAATTCGTTAGCCAAATCAGAGGATACGCCTGCGTTTGCGAGGGATCGCAAATCTTGCTGGCGCGTTAGCTATCATCGCGACGGGCTTCATTTGGTTGGCTGATGCAGCACTCACATGATGGTTTCGTCCGCCGGATTTTGCCGGCGCGGCGGACCGTGTTACGCGCGGCCGTCATCGTTGCCGCGATCGCGATAGCGGCGCCGGCGCTTGCTGTCGCCGCCGACACCCCCGGAGCGGCAAAAAGCTCCGATGCGATTTTCATCGTCCAACTGGGCCTGCTGCTCCTGGTCGGCCGCCTGATGGGCGAGGCCGCGCAACGCATCGGGCAGCCGGCCGTCATGGGTCAACTGGTCGGCGGATTGCTGCTGGGGCCTTCCGTGCTCGGGCTGATCTGGCCTGCCGCACAGCACGCGCTTTTCCCGGGCGTGCCGGAACAGAAAAGCATGATCGGCGCAGTGTCCGAACTCGGCATCCTGATGCTGTTGCTGCTCACCGGCATGGAAACCGATCTTCAGCTGGTCAAACGCGTGGGCCGTGCCGCATTTACCGTGGCCGCGGCGGGCGTCGCAGTGCCGTTCGCCTGCGGTTTCGCGCTCGGCGAATTCCTGCCGGCCGATCTTCTGCCGAAGCCCGACGCGAGGCTTGTCACGTCCATTTTCCTCGGCACAGCGCTGTCGATCTCCTCGGTGAAGATCGTGGCGATGGTGGTGCGGGACATGAATTTCATGCGCCGCGACCTCGGCCAGATCATCGTCGCCTCGGCGATCCTCGAAGACACCATCGGCTGGGTCATCATTGCCATTGCCTTCGGGCTGGCGTCCGCAGGCACCATCGATCTGTGGACGGTGGGACGCGCCATCGTCGGCACCGGGTTGTTCATGGTGCTGAGCTTCACGGTCGGCCGGCGCATCGTGTTCAACCTGATCCGCTGGACCAACGACTATTTCGAAAGCGAATTCGCGGTCGTCACCGTCATTCTCCTGATCATGGCCGGCATGGCGCTGATCACCGACTGGATCGGCGTCAAGGATGTGCTGGGCGCTTTCGTCGCCGGCATTCTGGTCGGCAAGTCGCCGATCCTGACGCGCCATATCGACGAACAGCTGCGCGGCCTGATCACGGCGCTGTTCATGCCGGTGTTTTTCGGCGTGGCCGGATTGAGCGCCGATCTGACGGTGCTGCAAAATCCGCAGCTGGCGCTGTTGACCGTCGGCCTGATCCTGATTGCCAGCATCGGGAAATTCAGCGGCGCGTTTGTCGGCGGCACGATCGGCGGCCTGTCGCGCGCCGAGTCGCTTGCGCTCGGCTGCGGCATGAATGCCCGCGGCTCGACCGAGGTGATCGTCGCTTCGATCGGCCTGTCGATGAGCGTATTGAGCCAGAACCTGTTCACCCTCATCGTCACCATGGCGATCCTGACGACGCTGGCGATGCCGCCGATGCTGCGCCGGGCGCTGCGGCGGCTGCCGCTCAACAGAAAAGAACGCCAGCGGCTCAAGCACGAAGAGCTCGACGCCAGGGGCTTCGTGGTCAATCTCGAACGGCTGCTGCTCGCCGCCGACGACAGCCCGAACGGAAAATTCGCCTCGCGGCTTGCCGGCGCCATTGCCGGCTCCGGCGGCAAGCCGACGACGATCATCGAATTTCGAAACGGTCGGGGCCGCAAGAAAACCGCCAGCGCCGAGAACGGGAAGGCCGGGGACAAGAAAGCCCAGGACAATAGAACCGATGCCGGCGAGACAAAAGCCGACGGCGAGGCGGCGGCGGATGTCACCAGCGCGGCGAAAGACGTCAAAACGCTTGATGCGCACCCCGATGAGGAAAAGCCGGGCAAGATCGACATCATCAGACGGCTGCAGGGTTCCCCCCTGCACGAAGCGATCGCCGAGGAAGCCGACAAAGGCTACGACTTTCTCATTGTCGGCATTGCCAAGACGCGCGATCCGAAAGGCGGTTTTTCCAGGGACATTTCGACGATCACCAGCACGTTCGAGGGCCCTGTCGCCGTCGTCGATTCACATCTGGCGAAGGACGAGGATATCCGCGAGCGGCGCGGCCGGATCCTGTTGCCGGTCAACGGCACCCAAGTATCGCGGCGTGCCGCCGAAGTGGCGTTGACGCTGGCGCGCGCCAGCGACGCCCATGTCACGGCGCTGTTTGTCACGCGGGCCGCGGCGGCCGGAAATCGTCGCAAGGCCGGACTCCGCAAACAGGCCACGCGGCGGAACGAGCAGGCCGTGCTTAAGGACATCACGGCGCTCGCGGAACGCTACGGCGTCACCGTGCGTAACACCACCGTTTCCAATGCATCGCCCGACGAAGCGATTTTGCGCGAGGCCCGGCGCGGTTACGATCTCATCGTGCTCGGCGTCAGCCGCCGGCCCGGCGATACGCTCAATTTCGGCAACACCGCGTCATCCGTTCTCGACCGGTCGGGCACATCCAACCTGTTCGTGGCGAGCTGAATGCGGGGTGCGCCCGGCATCATGAGCGGTCGACGGCTCAACCGCGCAGCGCCGTGTACCAAAGTTCGGCGGCGCGCTGCAGCCCGGCGGCGTTGAAGTGGCCTCTATCGAACCTCCCGTCGAAACCGATCTGATCGAGGTCCGGACCGGGCAGGATTTTCGCCGCCGCGTCGACGACCCCGCGCTGCGCCGCGCGAATAATCGGGTTGGCGTCGTTGTGGCTAATCGTGCATTGCGCGACGTAGATCGGTGCGTCGACACCAGACGCCCTGATGGCGCCGAGCGTGCTCATGAAGTCGCGCGTCCATTGCGCGGCGTCCGGGCTGTCCAGCGCCGCCTCCGCTTCACCCTGCTGCCAGAGGATGTGGGTGATCGCGATGCGGCTGTCCCGCAAGCGGTCGATCGCCAATTGCAGCCGCGGAAACATCCAGCCTGCTGGCGTCCAGTCTTGCGCGCTTGTTCCGCCATGCGCCACCGGCACCAGAAGCACGCGCGGATAGATGCCGCGCTCGACTAACAGGCTTCCCAGCCGTGTCAAAAGATTGCTCCGGTTAATACTGGAGCCCAACAGCGGGTCTCGTGCAACGTAGCACTTGCCGTCAAATACATTGAAGTTGAAAACGCCGCCCGCCGGCTCAAACAATGCGCCGGGGTCGCCTTCATTGGCAATATTGGATTGTCCGCCGGCTAGAATCACGGCTGTGTCGGCGGCAAATATCGCGTCGCTGACCACCTGTCGCCCCGACGCCCTGCGAAAGCTGAGATGAAAGGGATCGTAGTGATCGAGATCGAGCCCGCCGGATTGCAACCGGAAAAGTCCGCGCTTGAACGGGCGGCATGCATGAAACTTCATGCGCCACCAGATATAAGACAACACGTCGCGGTCACCGCTAAACGCTCTGCGCAATGCGTCTACTTGTCGAGAAGTCAACATTGCTGCACTAGCCCAAGACCGTCGGCGTTGAAAACGGTATGACAGAATAAGTCGTCGCCCATTCCTTGATAAAGCTCATTTGCTCGACGAGCTCGGATCGTGCTGAAGAAAACCGATCGTCCGCGCCAGCAAATCAGGCCGGTTATAGGTCGGGACAAAAATTGTGACGTCGTGCACCATTTCAACTCGATTGCTGCGGCGATGAGGTTCGATTGAGTGATCCAAATGGAATGTTAGTTTGGATCGATGGATTGCGCCAGCGCAGCAAAAACGGACAGAAGATCAAGATACCGGTGAGTTCTCTGGCGCAGGCCAGTCCGTAACTGCTACCGTCGCGGTCCGGTCAGAATTGCCGGCGATGAGAGACAGTCTGCCTATGGATGAACCCGTAATCGGTCATCGCGAGCGCGATCGCGTCGAGCAACGGCATCCGCGCGGCACGGGAGAGATTCGATCCGTCGTGCTGGTGATCGCGGCGATTGCGATCTCTCTCTACCTGATCAAGCCGATCCTGTTGCCGTTCGTGGTGGCGGGCGTTGTCGCCTATGTCTGCACGCCGCTGCTGGATTGGCTCGCGGCGCGAACCAAGCTGCCGCGTGCGCTGTTTGCCGTTGCGCTGTTCCTGCTGCTGGCCGGCGTCGGTGGCTTGATGGGCGCCGTCGGCGGGCAAAGCCTCATCGCCGAGACCGGAACGACGCTGCGCGATCTTCAGGGCACGCTGGAACAGCTGCTGCGGCGGGCCAATGGCGGCGAACCGATTCAATTCCTTGGACTGTCGATCGGCCCGGAGACCGTCCATGTGATGTTTGACCGGGCGCGCGACTGGTTCGCCGATCCCGGTCACGTCGCGCTGCTGACCGGCTACGGCTTCATGGCCGTGCTCGGCACATTCCTCACCGCGGTGCTGCTGATCTGGCTTTTGATCACCGGCCCAAGCGTAGCGCGCGGCCTGTTCTGGCTGGTGCCGCCGGGCCGCCGCGACCTTGTCTCGCGCATCTGGGTCCGGCTCGATCCGATCCTGAAACACTACTTCGTCGGCGTCTTCGCCATCGTCATCTATGCGACGATCGCCGCCTATATCGGGCTCGCGCTCATCCTTGGGCTCGAACACGCCATGCTTCTGGCTTTGCTGACCGGCATCGCGGAAACGCTGCCATTCATCGGCTCGACCGCTGTCGCCATTATTGCCGGCCTGGTCGCGCTGCATACCGCGAGCGGCATCATGAGCATCGTCGCTTTTGCCATCTACGCAACCGTGCTGCGGCTGTCGATCGATCAACTGGTGGCGCCGCTGGTGCTCGGCCGCGCCGCCAACATCCACCCGGTGCTGATCATTTTCTGCTTTCTCGCCGGCGCGGTCACGTTCGGCATTGCCGGCGTGATCCTGTCGGTGCCGGTCGCGCTTGCGGTGAAAACGACACTCGCCGTCCTCTACGCCGACGACGATGCATGACGCCGGTCTTCAGCACCGCCAATTCACCCGCAATAGCCAGCTTCACGAAACCATCCGACAGCATCCGCCAGCGCCTCGCGATACGGCCGCGCGCGATAGCCAAGCACGCGCTCGGCCTTTGCCGACGAGAAGAACATATGATGCTCGGACATGCGCAGCCCGTCCAAGGTCAGCATCGGCTCGCGGCCGGTAAAGCGTGCCGCGATCTCCGCAACATGGGCGAATGGGACGATCGCCCGGCGCGGAATACGCCATCGTGGCGGGCGCCGCCCGGCCAGATCCGCGATGTCGGCGAGCATAGCGGCAAGGGTCACGTCCTGTCCGCCGAGGATATAACGCTCGCCCACCGCGCCGCGCCGCAACGCGGCGAGGTGGCCGTCGGCCACATCATCGACGTGGACCAGGTTAAGACCGGTGTCGACAAAACCCGGGATGCGCCCGCGCACGGCTTCCACAATGATCCGTCCGGTCGGCGTCGGCTTGACGTCGCGCGGCCCGATCGGCGTCGACGGATTGACGATAACGGCAGGAAGTCCGTCACTGGCCACCATCGCCTCGACCAGCCGTTCGGCGGCGATCTTGCTGCGCTTGTAAGCGCCGATCCCCTGGTCTTCGGCGAGCGGAATATCCTCGGTGCCTGCCGCACCGTCGCGCGGCCAGCCCAGTGTCGCCACGCTGCTGGTATAGACCACGCGCTCAACGCCGGCACGCAGCGCCTCCTGCATGACCACGCGCGTGCCTTCGACATTGTTGGCGACAATCTCGTTGCGGTCACGCGCCCACAGCCGGTAATCGGCCGCAACGTGGAACGCGTAGCGGACCCCGGCCATCGCCCGCCGGACCGACGCGGCATCACGCATGTCGCCGTCGGAAAATTCGAGCGCCACGCCGTCAAGGTGAAAGCGCGGGCTGCCGGGCCGGGCCAGCGCGCGGATAGAAAATCCGTCGGCCGCCAGCTTGCGCGCCACCGCCGAGCCGACAAAACCGGTTGCTCCGCTCAAGAATACCCGCGTCTCGTTCACCATGACATTCCTGCATCCACGCAATGCTTAAAAACGGCTTAGTTTTGCATAGGAAGAACACAATTTCCCCTTGGCAATGACGGCCGGATCGATTCTAATCACGGACGGTGATTTGCCGAAGCTAGCCGGGAGACAACGCGAACACCCGCCGGGGGCGTGATCGATCTCGATTACCAGACGGGGGAACCATTATCGATGGCATACCATTCGGATCTCGCGGGGGGGACATTCGAAAGTGGTTGTGTAAGTGGCGGCAGCGGCGGTTCGGTTTCTCATCTGGCAGTTCAGGATACGCGCCGCATCATCGCATTTGTCGGGATGGCTTTTGAGGCCCGCATCGCCGCAGGACCGGGCGTTCTCGTCATTTGCCGCAACGACCGAAGTCAACTGGCCGACTTGGCGGGAACCGCAGCCCGGCAGGGCTATCGCGGCATGATCAGCTTCGGTGTCGCCGGCGGCCTCACCCATGATCTGCGCCCAGGCGACTGGGTGGTCGCTTCCGCCGTCCATGAAACGCAATCGGTTCGCGAAACCGACGCGGCCTGGTCGAAGAAACTGCTGACCGCCGTTACCGGCGCACAATACGCACCGATACTCGGCGTCGACGATCCGGTCGCCGAACCCGCGGTCAAACGCGAATTATTCCAGGCAACGGGCGCCGCGGCGGTCGACATGGAGTCCCATCTGGTGTCGCGGCTGGCAGCAGCGCACGGCCTCGCCTTCGCCGCGTTGCGCGTCATCGTCGATCCGGCGGAACGGGCGGTACCGCGCGCCGCATTGGCCGGCATGCGGCCCGACGGCCGCACCGACTTCGTGGCCCTGTTGCGCGATCTCATGACCAAGCCGACGCAACTCGCGCAGCTCATGCGCCTCGCCTTCGACGCGCTGGCCGCCCGCACCGAACTGCAGCGCGTGCGGCAGCTGCTCGGGCCGCAATTCGGACTGGCCAATTCCGTGTGAGCGAGCCGTCAGTGCTGCTGCACGTTCTGCTGCAGATCGAAATCGCCGCCGAGCACGAGATCGAGGCGGCCGGAGCGCCAGTTGCTTGAAGCATCGCGCACCAGCGGCGGCTCTTCGCGATAGCGCCGCACGACGGCGTTGGTCTTTGGCGCCGCCGCGAGCACTTTGAGCACCAGAGCACGTTCCTTTGCTGCCGGGACATCGCCGAGCGGCACCGGTGCGAGGTAAACCCGCGCGGTCACGCGGCCGACGGCGCCCTCCGATCTTTCGAAAACGTGCAGCCCCGCTTCCGGCGCAAGCGTGCGCCAGGCGCCGAAGCCGCCGATCACGACGGTCGGCGGCTCGTTGTCCCTGGCCGAAACGTCGTTGAGTTGCATGCGCCGCTTGTCGGCCCAGGCGCGATACATCGCCATCAAGCGTCGGCACCACGCCAGCGTTTGCGCGTGTTCGGCAGCGCCGTCGAACACCGGCTCGACGCTCAGCGCGAGTTCGATCGGGCTGTTGTCGAAGGCGTCTTTGATGCCGTCCTTGACGAGATGAAGCTGCAGCGCCAACCGGCCGGACAGTTCGGCGGAATAACCGCGTGGCGATTGCGCAGAACGTGTCAGGCGTCCCTTCAGCGTATTGGCCGTTTCGCTGGCAAGCTTGACTCGATCCATCAGTGCAAAGCGGGCCAGCGTGCCGAAGCGATCCGGTCGGCTCCAGAAATCGGGAGTCGTCATTGCATCGTATAATTGGTCTTTCAACGCGGTCCATTCCGGCGATCGCAGCGCGTGCACGACATGGTCGTAGTCCGCCTGCAAGCGTAGGAACTCTTCGCGCGTTCCTTTTGGCGCGAGGATCACCGAGGCAAGTTCCGACTTTGACGGTGGTTCAGATCCGGCGTTCAGATCCACATTCGCCGTATCTGCGTCCGGGTCGACAAACTCCGCCTGGATGCCGTTACCGTCGCTGCGCACGAACAGGAACTGCTCGCCTTCGGGAAACCGCTTCTCGACGATGATGGCGGCGAGCGGCGCGACCAGGTATTGATCGATCGCCCGCTTCAGCGGCCGTGCGCCCATTTCCGGCGAGAACCCTTTCTCCAGCAAAAATTCCAGCGCCGACGATTCCCATTCGATCGCCCAGGCGCGATCCTTCAGGCCGCGGCGATCGAGCAGCGCGGCGAGCTCCTTCTTCAGGATGCTTCGCATCAGGTCGCGCGTCAGCGGGCGAAACACGATGATCTTGTCGAGACGGTTCTGAAATTCCGGCCGGTAGGTCTGGCTGATCGCGCGCAGAACCTGCTCCTTGGTGAAGGCGTCGGCCTGCGGCGCGAAACCAAGGCCCATCGTGCGGTGCGCCGTGGCGCCGAGATTTGACGTCATGATGATCAGGCAATGGCGGAGATCGGCCACCTGCCCCATCGCATCGGTCAGCCGGCCTTCGTCGAAGGCCTGCAGAAACAGATCCCAGATGTTCGGATGCGACTTCTCGAACTCGTCGAGCAGGACGACGGAGAACGGCTGCTTGCGCACGCGGCTGACCAGCGAATCGCCTTCGAGCGCCGAGGTCGTGCTCTGTCCGAGGATCTTGTTCATCAACTCGTAGGACTGGAATTCGCTCATATCGAGCCGGATCATCCGCTCGGCGGTGCCGAACAGGAATTCCGCGGCGGCCTTGGCCAGCTCGGTCTTGCCGGTGCCGGTCGGCCCGGCGAACAGGAACACGCCGATCGGCTTGTCCGGATCGTTCAGCCCGGCCTTGAGCATGGCGACGCGCTCGACGATGGCCTCGACCGCCTCGTCCTGACCGATCACCCGCGCGGCGAAGAAATCGCGCACCGATTTGAGATCGAGCTGCTCGCGGGTATCGAGCATCGACAGCGGCAACCCGGAAAACTGCGACAGCGTTTCCAGCACCCGATGCGCGGTGATGACGTCGCCGGAATTTTCCGCTCGCGTCGCCGTGAGCTTGAGCATGAACAGCACCGAGCCCGGCAGGCCGCCGTTGCCCAGATACTGGCTGGCGGTGTCGAGCGCGACCTGGGCGCAATCCGGTTCGAACCGCAACGGCGCGCCGCTTTCGAGCTTGTCGAGCACATCGCGCGTCAGCGACAGCGTCTGGTCCTGCGACAGCGGCTGGAGCGTCACGGTTTCAAACAGGCCGCGCAGCATCGGCTTGAGCTGAACCAGTCGCGCGGTGCCTTTTGCGCTCGCCTCGCACCAGACGATCAGCCGGCCGCCCGCGATGGCCGGCATGATCTGGTCGAGCATGGTCGCGCTCTGGCCCTGATGCCGGCCGCTGGTCGCCATCTGCAGGATGTCGGGGATGTACCAGATGACCCTGTGACCGTTGGCCAATTCCTCGATCACCTTGCGGATGCGGCCTTCGAGCTCACCGATGTAGACCTGATCGGCCTGCAGGTCGGCGCCGCTCGCCTCGAACACCCACCAGTCATCGCGTGAAATCCGCTGCGCCAGCAGCCTCAGGAACGCGGTCTTGCCGACCAGCGGCTCGCCGGAAACCAGCAGCGAACGCGGCGGTTGCTGGTGCAATGTTGCTTCGGCGAGCGCCAGCGCTTCGCGCCAGGCCGGCGGCTCGACCAGCGCATCGATGCCATGCGGTTCCGTCCAGTGACGGCCGACGGAATTCAGCGTCGCATAGGACGTGTTCGACTTTACATCCAGCGTCGACGGCGGCGTAGAGTCGTCGAGTTCCTTGATCAGGGCCGCCGCAAACGGATGGGTGACGTTGGCGAGAAACCGCCGGATGAAAGCCGGTGACGAGGCCCGCGGCGCGTAAAGCGCGCGGCCGAAGGTTGCGGTTTCGCCATTCTCGGCACATCCCGCGAAATAGTCGCGGAAGACATTCGGCATCCACCGGTTATCGATCCACCATTCCTTGGCGTAAGCGGCCGGCGCGCCGACCGGCGGGCGCGGTTTTGCCTGGGCGAGAAATTCCAGCGCGAAATACATCGCCCACGGCGAGTAGTACTCGCATTGCGCCAGCACCCGGTCGATCGCCGCAGACGCGTCGGCACGTTTGCGCAATGCCGCCAGCGCGGCGCTCGACAGCGCCCAGCTGTTGCCCTCGACGTATTGCAGGACGACGTTGATGGACAAGGCCGGCTGCGCGAGAAGCTGCATCAACTCGATGAAATGCGGCTGGCTCAGCAGCGCGCTCGGATGCGCCGCATTGGAGCCGAACGGCCCGAAGGTCTTTTCAAGTTCGTGCAGGCGATCGGCAAGCTTGCCGACATCGACAGCGCCCGACGCTGGCGCAGCTTTCTCGCGACGCCGCTGCCGCCACGCGCGGATCTCCTTGCGGGAGTAATACGCGAGCAGCAGCAGGAACAGAACGACATAAACCGCAACCCAACCGTAGTCCACGCCGCCTGCCCCGCGTCCGCTATCGTTTCATCCCGAATACCCGCAACACATCCGGGACATCGGGCCCTCAGCCCTGCGAAATGAACTTGGTGACCAGATAGGCGCCTAGGCCCTCGACGCCGCCTTCGCTGCCATGACCCGATTCCTTGACGCCGCCGAACGGCGTTTCCGGCGTCGAGATGGCGACGGAGTTGACGCCGACCATGCCGGATTCCAGCGCGTCGCCGATCGCCGCGGCGGTCTGGTTCGACGTGGTGAAGGCATAGGCGGCGAGGCCATATTCAAGCGAGTTGGCGCGCTCGACCACTTCGTCGAAAGTCTTGAAGGTGACGATCGGCGCCAGCGGGCCGAACGGCTCGTTCTTCATGATCTTGGCGTCGTCCGGCACATCGGTGATCACGGTCGGCTCGTAGTAGTAGCCCTGATTGCCGTGGCGCTTGCCGCCGGTCTGGATCTTGCCGCCATGGCTCTTGGCGTCGTTGACGAAGCCTTCCATGGCTTCGACGCGGCGCGCGTTCGCCATCGGCCCCATGGTGATGCCCTTCTCGAGACCGTCGCCGAGCTTGATGCCGTTGGCATATTCGGTGAAGCGCTTGAGGAACCGCGGATAGACGTCTTCCTGAATGTAGAAGCGCGTCGGCGAAATGCAGACCTGGCCGGCATTGCGGTACTTGAAGGCGGCAATGGTATCGGCGGCCTTTTCCGGATCGGCGTCGGCGAACACCACGACCGGCGAATGGCCGCCGAGCTCCATGGTGGTGCGTTTCATGGTCTTGGCGGCCAGCGCGGCAAGATGCTTGCCGACCGGGATCGATCCGGTGAAGGAGATTTTGCGGATCGCATCCTTGCTCATCAGATATTCGGAGACTTCCGCCGGCACGCCGAACACCAGATTGAGAACGCCGGCCGGGACGCCGGCGTCGGCGAAGCAGCGCACCATCTCGATGCAGGCGCCAGGCGTTTCTTCCGAAGCTTTCAGAATGAGCGAGCAGCCGGCGGCGAGCGCGCCGCCGATCTTGCGCGCCGGCGTCAGCACCGGAAAATTCCACGGCGTGAACGCGGCGACGACGCCGATCGGTTCCTGCACCACGAGCTGGCGGACACCCTTGCCGCGGCCCGGCACGATGCGGCCATAGGACCGGCGGCCTTCCTCGGCGTACCAGTCGATGATGTCGGCGGAGCCGATGACCTCGCCGCGGGCCTCCGGATACGGCTTGCCCTGTTCCAGCACCATGATCTTGGCGATCGCATCGTGGCGTTCGCGCATCAGGTCGGCGGCCTTGTGCATGATCTTGCAGCGGTCGTAGGCCGCGGTGGCGCGCCAGACGGCGAAGCCCTTCTGCGCGGCGTCGAGCGCCGCGTCGAGATCGGCCTTGCCGGCATGCGGCAGCCTGGCGAGCGGCTTCTCCGTTGCCGGATTGAGCACGTCTTCGCTGTTGCGGCCGTCGAGACCGTGCCACTTGCCGCCGATATAGAGTTCGAGATTACCGTACATGACATCCTCGCTGGGCTGGCTTGCCGAATTTGCTGCCGAAGTTTCTTGAGTGATGAATTAGCAGGTTTTCTCGCTCGTTTCACCCCTCCCGGCGTTCCCCGCCGCGCCCGGGAACATCATTCAATCTGTGTCGGATCGATGACAAAATTGGTGAAGCCGCCATCGCGGGCATCCATTCCGGCAAGCACCTCGTTGACCTTGGACAACGGCGACACGCGGTGCTCGAGGATCGACAAGTCGAGCGTGCCGGCCCTGGCCATCGCCGCCATTTCCTCGCCCTCGCCGGTGGTGAACCACACCGACCCTTCCAGACCGATGGCGTTGGTCATCATCCAGAACGCGTTGAGCGGCAGCGTTTCCAGCACCGCGCCGACATTGACTGCACAGCCGCCGCGGCGGAGACAGGACAGCGCCCGCATCATCGCGCTGGCCGGCGCACCGGGCGGCAGGCAGTCGATCATGGCGTCAACGCCATAGCCTTCGGTCATCTGCTTCGCCCACGCCACCAGCGGATCGGCCGGGCCGGGGGCCTCGTTCGGCACCGCGATGACGGCGATGCGTTGTGGCGCCAGCGCCCTGACGCGATCGAGCAGCGCCTGGTTGCGCCCGGTGCCGAGGATGGTGGTCGCCCCCATCGCCAGCGCCAGCGATACGGCGTTGAGGCCAAGCTGGCCGCTGACGCCGTTGATCAGCAGCGTCCGTCCAGGACCGACGCCGATCTTTTTCATCGCCGAATAGGCGGTGCCGTAATAGCCAAACCGCGCCGCGGCCTCGAAGCTCACGTTATCCGGCAGCTTCACCAGCGCGGTCGCGGGCGCGGTGATGAATTGCGCCAGCCCGCCGTAGGGATAAGCCCGCATGATGTCCTGCGAACGGCCGAAATAGCCCTGCAAGGTCCAGTACGCACAGTTGTAAGGCTGCCCGCTGCGACACATCTTGCACGAGCCGCAGGAGCGCCCCGGATTGACATAGACGCGCTCGCCGGGGCTGACGTGAAAAACGTGCGAACCGACCTTGGCGACGACGCCCGACGGGTCGAGGCCGAAAATCGCCGGCAGCGGCGGCATCATCTTGTTGTCGGGAGTTAGCGAACCGAAGAAATTGTTGACGACACGGGTGAGGTTCGGCACGACGCCGCAGGCCTTCACTTCGACCAGCACGTCGGTCGGCCGCGGCTCCGGCACCTCGATCCGATCGAGCGTCATCGGCTGGCCGTAAGCGTGCAGCCGCGCGGCAATCATCGTCGCCATTTTAGTTTCCTCCCTTTGGTTGAAGGATAGGCGAAACCATTCTCGCGACGCCAGTGCGCTTGCGTTGAGTGCTCATCGTTTCGGCATCGATCTCCGTCAGAAGCCTTGTGCGTCCAGGTTTTCAATGACACAACCGCAACGGGCGACATTAAAGGGATTGGCAGCGAACGGTGCGCTTCGTTGCCGGTTTGGTACTGGCCGCCGCATGTCGGACACCGAACTTTCTGCCCTCATTGGTCAAATCTACGACACTACATTTGATCCTGATCGCTGGCCCGGCGTTCTCGCCAATATCGTCGGCTTCATGGATGGAAAAACCGGAGCCCTGGTATCTCAGGGCGTCGGCGGCAAGCACGTGAATTTTCATTATTCGTGGGGCGAAGATCCTAAATACACCGAGCTTTATCGAACGACTTATGCGCGGCTCAATCCGGCGGTCGTGCCGGTTGCGCTCAGCGTCAAGTCCGGCGAAATTTGCTCGCTTTCGATGATGATCCCCTTCGGCGAGTTTCTGAAATCGCGCTTCTACAAAGAGTGGGCTCAACCGCAAGGCTACGGCGACGTCACAACTGTAATCATCGAAAAAGCGGCAGATGGCTTTGCCCATCTCGGCGTCAGCTACGACCTTGCCAACAGTCCCGTCGGCGACGAGTTGCGCCGGAAGATGGCGCTTCTTGCACCTCATGTCTGCCGCGCGGTTGCGATTTCGAAGCTCGTCGAATTGAGCAAGATCGAAGCGGCGTTGCTGGCCGATACGGTAGATTCGCTTGATGCCGCTGTCTTCCTGGTGCGCGAAGACGGCCGCCTCGGACACGCCAACGGCAGCGGCAGGGCCCTGCTGGCGCAAGGCGTATTGTTCCGTGAAAACAACGGCGTGATCAGTGCCGTCAATCCCGAAGCGCGGGCCGCTGTGAGTGCGAGCCTTGCCGCCGCTGCCAGCGGCGATGCCGGAATGACGAATCGGAAAGTGGCCATTCCACTGACATCGCGCGACGGCGAGCGCTACGTCTGCCACATCATGTCGCTGGCCGCGGGTGCACGCAGCGGCGCTAGAGCCCGCTACGACACCGCGGTCGCGATGTTCGTGCACAAGGCCAGCGTCGAGCGGCCGACCATGATCGAAGCCGTCGCTGCGCATTTCAAACTGACACCGGCCGAGTTGCGCGTGATGTTTGCGATTATCGAAGTTGGCGGCACGCCTGAGGTCGCAAAAATGCTGGGTACATCGATCGATACGGTGAAAACCCACCTCAAACGGATATTTGCCAAGACCGAAACCCGGCGGCAGGCCGATCTGGTCAAGCTTGTGGTCGGCTACATGAATCCGCTGATCTAACCTGTAGCGCCAGCTGCGCCCTCCACAGTACTGCCGATCGCGTCATGCTCCCCGTCACCCGATCGGGTGACGAAACACACCGCGAGACTGGCTAACGTCCCAGTTGCGGTAGGTTGCCGCAGCATGGATGGGACGGGTCCTGCGGATGATCCGCCCGTCGGATAAAAGGGGCAGGTCGTGAACAAAATTCTTTTCGCTGCCGTGTCGTCGGCATTTGTCACTATCGCGACACAGGCCGGCGCTGCCGACCTCAATTACAAAGCGCCTGCGGCGGCTGCGCCGATACCCTATACGTGGAGCGGCTTTTATATCGGCGGTACAGTTGGCTATTCGTGGAACCGACTCACCATCAACGACGTCGACTTTTACGATGGGCTCGGTGACAACAGCCAGAGCAACAGCGGCTTCATCGGCGGCGGCACGATTGGCTACAACTGGCAATATCGCGGCCTCGTCACCGGAATCGAGGGTGACTTCAGTGGCATGAGCAACCATAGCACCGTCGCTGGCAACGATGCGCCGCCGCCGCCGACAGCAAATATGGTCAGCAAGATCAATTCACTCGGCACGCTGCGGGGACGGCTAGGCATCGCCGTCGATCCGGCCGTGCTGTACGTCACCGGCGGCGCCGCATTCGGCCATGTAAACAACCAATTCGCCGACCACTTCAACGCGCCTTTCCCGGCCTGGAACGACAACGGCTGGCGTGCGGGTTGGATATTTGGCGGCGGGCTCGAAGCGAAATGGGACGCGAACTGGAGCTGGAAGCTTGAAGCGCTCTACTACCAGCTTCAGGACAATACGGTGACGATCAATGTCCCCAATCAAGGCAACTTGGCTGAGCGTCAGAAATTCACCGACCAAGGCCTGATCGCGCGCGTGGGCCTGAACTACGCTTTCCACTAATTCGCAACTGCGCGCGATCGCGGAAGCCCATAGTCCTTATCCGACACCCGGACCGCCCGAAGCCATCCAGAGCACTCAGTCCCCTCTGGATTGCTTCGGCTGGCTTCTCGCAATAACGGCAAACTCGGCTACTTGTTCTTTGCCGCGGCGTTGAACGCCATCTGGACCGCTTGACCCAACACCGGCTTGTCTTTTGAGAGATCGGTGCCGATGCTGGATACTTTCGCGGTCAGCATCGCCTGCTCGTCCGGCGGCAGCTTCAGGAGCTCACCGCCTTGATCGACCCAGGCTTTCTCCTGCGCGGTAATGAAATCCTTGGTGAACGGAACGATGTCCGCCGTTACCGCATTCGCGTCGTCGCGAATGATCTTCTGCAAATCCGGCGGCAACTCCTCCAGCCATTTTTTGCTCATGACCGTCACGACGTTGACGTAGGGCTGCTCGGTCTCGACCATGTACTTGGTCACGTCCGAATATTTCAGCGGCACGAAAACCGGGATCGTTCCGAGCGCGCCGTCGATCGCCCCTTGTTGCAGCGCCGGCAGCACGTCGCCGAGCGACATCGCGACCGGAGAGGCGCCCATCCGCTTGATCATCTCGAGCTGGAATTGCGACGCCAGCACACGGATTTTCATGCCTTCAAATTCGGCGAGGTGATGCACCGGCTTGCGCACCACGATCGATGACGAGCCGGTCGGCATGATGGCGATGCCGGTCAGGCCCTTATTGGCGCCGAGATCCAGCATCATGTCCCGGATCTGGGGATCGGTGATGACCGCGGTGTCCTGGTCGAAGGTCTTGAACAATCCAGGCGCGCTCAGCGCCTCGTAGCGCTCATCGACTCCGACAAGAAATTCCGGCGGACCGATCCAGGCCTGTATCGCTCCGAACTGCGTACCTTCGATCTGTCGCGGGATCGAACCAAGCTGACTCGCATTGTAGATCTCGCCCTTGACCCGGCCGCCGCTGTCCTTCTCCACCGCTGCAGCGAAACGTTTCAGCCATTCTTCCTGCGGATCGTTACGTGTGGCCGTGCTCAGCTTCATCACATAAGTTTTACTGTCCTGCGCGCTTGCGGGCCGACATGGCGTGACGACGGCGGCCGAAAGTGCCATGACCGCTGCAACCGCTGGCAGGGCCTGGAGGATTTTCACGCTTACAAATGGTCGGAATTGCATCCATCCTCGCTATCTCCGGCACAAAAAAGCAAGCATGGACCGTGCCATTGAGCCGAACGATCGAGCCGACCTTTTGCTAGTCTCGCTGCAAGCGTGATCCCGCGCATGACCATGAACTGCCCGACACTCATGCACCGCATCAGTTCCTTGCTCGCCGCCTACAAGCCGCGCTGGCGGTTCTGCATCCGCATGACGGTATCCGGCCTGGCGGCGTTTGCCGTTGCCAATGCCTTGCAGATTCCGCTGAACGGACTTTGGGTCATCATCACCGCCATCGTGGTGACGCAAATGAGCGCCGGCGGCTCGATGCGCGCCACGGTAGAGTACATCATCGGCACGGTCGGCGGCGCCATCTACGCCGCCATCATCGGCGCCCTCATTCCGCACACCACGACGCTGTCCTTGGCTTTGGTCCTGGTGCTCGCCATCGCGCCGCTCGCGCTGGTCGCGGCGTTCAATCCCAATTTCCGGGTCGCGCCGTTTTCGGCGGTGCTGGTGATCATGGTCGCCGGACAGTTCGGCGAGGGTCCGGTAATGGCCGGGATCACGCGATCGTCGGAAGTCGCGCTGGGCGGCATTATCGCCGTGGTAGTGTCGCTGCTGGTATTCCCCGAGCGCGCGCATCAGATGCGATTGAAGGCGGCCGTGCGCCTGCTTGAACAGTTTGCGCGCGATCTGCCGGAGCTGCTGAGCGGCTTTACGACCGGGCTCGACGCCGACGCCAACAGCCGCATTCAGAACGATATCGGCGCGGGCGTCGCAAAATTTCAACTGATCACGACGGAAGCGCAGCACGAGTTGCTGATCACGTTTGCGTCGCAGCCTGATCCCGGCCCGCTGTCGCGCACCATGCTGCGGCTGCGCCACGACTTCGTCATCATCGGCCGCGCCGGAATTATACCTTTGCCCGATCCGTTGCGCGAACGCCTGAGCGAACCGCTGACCCGCGTCGGCGCGGCGGCGCGAGATTTTCTCAACGACAGCGCCGCCGCATTGGACCGGCGCCGCGGCCCGCCGCCGCGCGATGCTTTCGAAGCCGCGCTCACCGCCTACATCGCGGAAGTCGAGCGGGTGCGCAGCGAAGGCCTGACGCTGCCCTTAACCAGCAACGAAGTCGAACCGGTCTTTGCGCTCGGCTTCGCGCTTGAACAGTTGCACCAGAATTTCATCGACTTGCAGCGCTGCGTGCGGGACTACGCACGACGGCCGGAGCGGAAGAAGGCGTGAACCTTGCCCGCATCGAGGGCGCGAATTTGGCGCTTGAAGAGGCACTGTGCCTCCTCCTTGGCCTCGAACAGAGAAACGAATCGGTATTAGATTATGGCCGCCGGGCTACGAGGTTGCGGTTATGCGCGCCTACATTTTCGCTTCGGCAATTCTCTTATTCCTTGGATATGTTTGTTTTGCCATCGCGCAAGAACAGGTCTTTCATGGGCCTGACTGCGAGCGATATCTCCATCCGGACTGCTTGACGTTCGCCCGGAATACCGCCGCCGATCTCGTTGTCGGCGACAGGCGGTATGGAGGCTATCCCACGCCTCCGGCCATCGACGATCCCAGCGATTCCGATAATCCTGATAACTAGATCCGACAGCAGGCGTGAATCATTGGCGCGGCGGCAGGTTTTCGAAGGCGGGCACACCGTCCGCAATAAGATGGAAAGGCTGACCTTCCGCGGTGAAGATCGCCATCTGCGCACCGCTATAGACCGAAGGATCGTCCAGCGTTCCGATCTTCAAAACCACCGGCGGCAAACCGGGCCGCCGCGTGATCATGTGTGTACCGCATACCGCGCAGAATTCCCGTGTCACCGCGTCGGTCTTGTCCGGCCGTGTGTAGCTCCTGGGCGCACCTTTCGTGTAAGCGAATCCCTCGGCTGGCATGAGCATGAAGAGATTAGGCGCTCCGCCCGAAATATGCTGACACGCGCGGCAGTGACACTGCGCCCTTAAGACCGGCTCACCTTCGGCAACGTACCGCACTGCGCCGCAATAGCACCCACCTTCGAGCCGCATCGCACTCTCCTGCGTCGTCGACGAAAATGTGGTCGTTAACTCAGCCTCGCAGGGCGTTCAGCGCCACCGGGCCTTTGAACAATGTTCCCAGCGTTTGGAGTACCTGTCCTGCGCGCGCCGCGGTCCAGCCGCCGTGTGTGATGTTGAGCAGGAACTTGTCCTGGATATCGGCGCGGGTCAGCGGCTCCTGCGCGCCGCCGCGCATGTAGGGCTGGCGTTCCTCGACCACGCTGCCGTTGCGCAGCGTGGCGCGGATGTGGCCGGTGAAGTTCTTCGGATAGGGATTTTGCGGATCGATCCGGTAACGCACCTTGCCGGCGAGCGCGAGCACCGCGGCGTCGCGCACCGCTTCATCGGAAAAATCCGACAGGCCGACGTTGCCGCGCACAAAGCCGGCGGCGACGCAGTACGGCGTCGAGAACTTTCCGGCGTAGCCGTTGGCCGGTTTCTGCTTGGCCGCAAGCGGCTCCCACAGCCGGTGCACGGTGCCCTCGCCGACGTCGCAGACGATGTCGGTGATGTCGTCGGCCTTGACCTTTTTGGCGAGCCGCCGCGCGCAATCGATATAGGGATGCGTCATGGTCCCGCACGGATACGGCTTGAACGCCAGTGTCTCGGTCACCCAGTGTTCACCGAAATCGCCGGCGATGGCGTCGTAATCGCCATTGGTGGTGTTGGCGAAGCCGTGAAAGAACCCGTGCATGCCTTCAAACACGGTGCGCGGGCCGACAAAACCGGCGCGGCCGAGCAATGCGGCGCGCAGGCCCGACTGCGCCGCCCAGCCGGCATGGAGCCGCTTGGTCCATGCGCCTTCGGCGAGATATTCGATGATGCCTGACGCCATCGAGGCAACGGTGCCGAGCGCGTCGACCAGTTGCCGCTCATTGAGCCTGAATGCCGCGCCGACGCCGGCCGCCGCGCCCATGGCGCCGAACACCGCGGTCGGATGAAAGCCGGCCTTGTGGGTCAGCATCGGCGCCACCGTGGAGAGCCGGCACATGGTCTCGACGCCGACGGCGATGCCGAGCAGCGCGGCATTGCCGTCAAGCTTGTGCCGCTCGCAGGCGGCGAGCACCGCCGGCACGATCACCGCGCCGGCATGAATCGGTCCGCCTTCAAAGGTATCGTCGAAATCCTCGCCGTGAATCGCGGTGCCGTTGACCAGCGCCGCGGCGGCCGCCGACAGCCGCCGGTCATGTCCGATCGCGACGCACGGACCGTCGTCGTCGCAGGCCGCGAGCGCGGCCTTCACATAATCCTCGTTGCGCGCGGTGACGGCGAGGCCGACGACATCGACCAGCAGGTCCTCGCACTTGGCGTGCACCGCGTCCGGCAGGCGCGCCACGTCGAGCGCGCAAATTTTTTGCGCGAGGATTTCGGCAACAGCGATCTTCGGTAATGCGTCGGAAGCCATGTTTATCCCTGACCTTTCACCGTCATCCTGAGGTGGGAGCGATAGCGGGCCTCGAAGGACGACGGCCCGAGCGCTGCCGCCGCGCGTCCTTCGAGGGCCGCTTCGCGGCCACCTCAGGAGGAGGGTGAAAGCGGATTCCGGCGCTCCGTCAAGTGCTTGCTAGCGCTTAAGCGCGAGGCGGAACCCGGCCCAAACCTTTTGCCCGCCAGCGGCGACTTAATCGGCAAGATCGGACCACATTTGGTCCCCGGCCGCCGCATCATTCACAAGGTGACTTCCATGCCTCACACCCTGACCCTTGTTTCTGCCGCTTGTCTCCTGGGCGTGTTGGCGGCGCCTGCCGCTTACGCCGATACGGCCCCGAGCAACGCCGATATCTGCGCATCGACCGACGACGACGCCTTTCCGCCGCAGCGGCGCATCAGCGCGTGCAGCGCGCTGATCGACACGCTCACCGATCAGCCGCAGGCGCTCGCCGCCGCGCTGGTCAATCGCGGCGCGATCTACTGGTCGATCAAAAGGAACGATACGGCGCTGACCGATCTCGACCGCGCCATCGCGCTCGATCCGGCCAACGTCCGGGCCTTCATCGAGCGCTCGAACACCTATCGCAGCATGGACCGGCTCGACAAGGCGATCGCCGACGGCAACCAGGCCGTACGTCTCGATCCGAGCAATCCCAGAGCCTTCGACGTGCGCGGCAACGGCTTCAACCTCAACGGCCAGACCGACCGCGCCATCGCCGACTACAACGAAGCGCTGCGGCTCGATCCGAACTATGCCCAGGCCTATTCCGACCGCGGCGCGGCCTACTATTTCAAGAATGATTATCAGACCGCGCTGAAGGACTATGCCGACACGCTGCGGCTCAATCCGAAGGACGCGCAGGCCTACAGCAATCGCGGTGCGATCTACCGCAAGTTCGGCCAGAACGACCGCGCCATCGCCGACGACAGCGAGGCGATCAAGCTCGATGCGTCGGTGCCGGAATATTTCGACAACCGCGGCCTGTCGGAGGCGGACAATCACGATTATGACCGCGCCATCGCCGATTACGACGAGGCGATCAAGCTGCGGCCGCAGGCGAATTTCCTGACCAATCGCGGCGACGCCTACAACGACAAGCGCGACTACGATCGCGCCATCGCCGACTACGACCGCGCCGTCGCGCTCAACCCGGGCTTCTACCTCGCCTACAACAATCGTGGCGTCGCCTACGACAAGAAGGGCGATTACGATCACGCCATTGCCGACTACCAGCAGGCGCTCGCCATCAATCCGCAATTCGACAGGGCCGCGGAATATCTCGCCGACGCCCGGCAGGAGCGCGACCGCCGCAACGCCGCCACCTCCGACGCTCTGCTGCCGAGCTTCAGCTGCGCGGCCGCGAGCCGCGCGGTGGAGAAGGCGATCTGCTCCGATCCGGACCTGACGCGGCTCGACCGCGAGATCGACGCCGCCTACAAGGCGGCGCTGGCCGGCCACAGCAGCAAGCCGGCGCTCGCCGACCTACGCCAACAGCAGCGTGACTTCATCGCCGCGCGCAACACCTCGTTCGGCAATCCGCAATACAATCTCAAGCACGCGATGGAATTGCGGCTGGCGGCGCTGCGCGGTGAAAGTGCGAGCCTTAAATCACAGTGATGAATCTTTTTCCGTCATCCTGAGGTGCGAACGCAGCGAGCCTCGAAGGGCGACGGCCTCTGCGCCTCGGCCCGCGTCCTTCGAGGCTCGGCGCTTCGCGCCGAGCACCTCAGGATGACGGGACGGGACGCTGCCGCTATCGAGCCTGTGCTCAATACCGGTTCGCGATCGGCAGTTCTTCCGCCGGGAACAGCGTGATCACGCGGCAGCCCTTGTCGGTGACCACGACCTCTTCCTCGATGCGCGCGGCCGAAACGCCGTCCTTGGCCGGGCAATAGGTCTCCAGCGCGAATACCATGCCTTCCTTGATCTCGGTCGGGTGCTCGAGCGACACCACGCGCGAGATGATCGGCCGCTCGTGAATGGCGCAGCCGATGCCGTGGCCGAATTGCAGGCCGAACGCCGACATCTCGTCGGGGAAGCCGAACTCCGGCGCCTTCGGCCACACCGAACAGACCTTGTCGGTGGAGACACCGGGCTTGATCAGCGCGATGGCCTTGTCGAGCCACTCGCGCGCTTTCTTGTAGGCGTCGTGCTGCACCGGCGTCGCCTTGCCGACGTTGAAGGTGCGGTAGTAGCAGGTGCGGTAGCCCATGAACGATTGCAGGATGTCGAAGAACGCCTGATCGCCGGGGCGGAGCATGCGGTCGGTGAAATTGTGCGGGTGCGGATTGCAGCGCTCGCCGGAAATGGCGTTGATCGCCTCGACGTCGTCGGAGCCGTGCGTATAGAGGAACTTGTTGACCTCGGCGACGATGTCGTTCTCGCGCACGCCGGGTTTGAGCTGCTCGTGGATCAGGTGATAGGCACCGTCGACCATCGCGGCGGCGCGGTTGAGCAGCGCGATCTCGTCGGCCGATTTGATCTCGCGCGCTTCCAGCATGGTCTGCTGGCCGTCGGCGACTTTCAGCCCGGCCTTTTCCAGCTCGAACATCATCGGCGGTTCGATGATGTCGACGCCGACCGGCATCTTGTCGACGCCGGCGTCCTTGAGCAGCGCCGCGATCTCCTTGGCGTGGCGCGCCATCAGGCCGAATGCCGGGTTCACCGTGCCGCGCAACCCGATCAGGCCGGCCTTGCAGTTCTCCGGCTTCAGCCACGGCGTGTAGAGTTTGTGATGCACCGCCGCCGAGCCGAAGTCCCACAGGATCGGATCGTTGCTGGTGCGGGTGATCAGCGCCCAGCGGCAGAGCTTGTCGCGCTCCCACTCGCCGATCTTGGTCGAGGTGCAGTAGCGGATGTTGTTGACGTCGAACACCAGGAGCGCGCCGAGCTCGGATTTCTCCAGCGCCTGCTTGACCCGGCCGAGCCGGTAGCGGTGCAGGCGGCGATAATCGACCCGCTCCTCGAAATCGACACCGGTGATGCCGAGCGCCGGCAGCGCCCGGCCCCAGTTGTAGCGCGGGTTAACATCCTCGGCGCGGATCGTCGTCGGTTCGCGGGTCAGTTCGTCCATGGCCGGCTCCTTGGTCTAAAGTTTCCCGTCATCCTGAGGTGCCCGCGCACAATGCGGGCCAATTCTCCGGATTTTCGTCATCCTGAGGTGCTCGGCGCGGAGCGCCGAGCCTCGAAGGACGGCTGATGCCTAGCAGCTTGTGCTTCGCTTATTCTAGGCGTTATGGCGGCCTTTGTTTACATGCTTCGGTGCTCGGACAGTAGCTACTATGTCGGCAGCGCGACCGGCAACGATTTAGGGAAACGCATCGCCGAACACCAATCCGGCGCGTTTCCCGGGTACACTTACTCGCGGCGCCCCGTCACGCTGGTCTGGTCCGAAGAATTCGGCCGGATCACTGACGCAATCGCCGCGGAGCGGCAGCTCAAGGGCTGGACCAGGGCCAAGAAGGAAGCGTTGATCCGTGGCGAGTGGTCTCGGATTAGGGACCTCTCGCGCCGAAGAGGCGGCCGCTGAAGTTCGTTATCCGTCATCCTGAGGTGGCCGCGAAGCGGCCCTCGAAGGGCGACGGCCCCGGCGCCTCGGCCGCCGTCCTTCGAGGCTCGGCGCTACGCGCCGAGCACCTCAGGATGACGGAACAAGAATTTCGCGCGCGCGGCATCAAACTCACGCCGGGATCGGCACCTCGCCGACGTCCTTCGGCACCTTGTAGCCCTTCTGCGTCGCCGGGCGTTTGGCGATCGAGACGTACCAGCGCTTTACGTTCGGGTATTTGTTGAGATCGACGGTCTGCCACTCGTAGCGCGACACCCACGGCCAGATCGCGATATCGGCGATGGAATAGTCGTCGGCGACGTATTCGTGATCGGCCAGCCGCCGGTCCAGCACGCCGTACAGGCGATGCGCCTCTTTCAGGTAGCGCTCTTCGGCATACGGCGCCTTGCCGGGATTGTATTTGGTGAAGTGGTGCACCTGCCCGAACATCGGGCCGGGGCCGCCCATCTGCCACATCAGCCATTCGATGGTGTGGTAGCGGGCGTCGCCCGACTTCGGCAGCAGCTTGCCGCACTTGTCGGCGAGATAGATCAGGATGGCGCCCGACTCCATCAGGCTGAGTCCATTGTCGCGGTCGACGATCGCCGGGATGCGGTTGTTCGGGCTGATCTTGAGGAACTCCGGCTTGAACTGCTCGTCCTTGCCGATGTCCACCGCGTGAACGGTGTACGGCAAGCCCATTTCCTCAAGCGCGATGGAAGCCTTGCGGCCGTTCGGCGTCGTCCAGGTATAGAGATCAATCACGGTTCGTGTCCTGTCCTGTTGTCGGTTTAGGGGAAGAAAATTCTAGCGGTTCAGTACCGCCGCGTTGGCATCGCGCCGCAGCCTTTGCAGGTGCGCGGCAACCCCGTCGCGGATTTTCGGGCCATGCGTTGCCATCTCCGTGAATTCGCCGGCCGAGATCAATTCATGCAGGCCGGTTTTGAAGCTCGGCCACGCGCTGGCGCGCGCCCACCACTCCTGCACCCGCGGACGGTTTTCTGTCCAGAGGTCCAGCAGCCTCAGATAGTCGAGCCGCGCCGCGAACGGCATCAGATTGATGTCGGCCAGCGTCGGATAGGCCCCGATGATCCAAGGGCTGCCGGTTTCCGTGAGCGTATCTTCAAGGTGCGCGAAGGCGCGCTCGTAGGCGGCGATAGCGTGCACCACGAACGGCGAATCCACGCCATGCTCGTAGGTGGACTTGAAACGGTCGGTGCGGCGCGGGTCGCCGACATTGCGGAAGCGTTTCTCGCGGATCTCCGCCGGCATGGTCCTCATCCGCTCGCGGAACATGGCGGAGAAGCTGATCTCGGTGACACCGTCGAACAAGCCCTCGTCGACCATCTTGCTCCACAGCCGCATCCGGCTCTGCTGCCACGGATCGTCGGGGATGAGCTTCGGCAGGTGAGGAAACGTCTGGTCGATATATTCGCAGATCAGCGTCGACTCGATCACCGGCTTGCCGTCATGAAGCAGCGTCGGCACCACGCCCTTCGGATTGAGCAGCAGGTACCGCGGATCGTATTGCTCGGCCTTGAACAGATCGACGCGCACGGCTTCCCATTCCAGGCCCTTCGCCCGCAGCGTGATCCGCACCTTCTGGCAGCAGACCGAATTGCCGAAGTCGTAGAGGATCAGGCCCATGGGAGGCTCTTTTTCAGGGTCATGCCACCTTCCTGCCCCACAGCCGCGCGGAAGCGATATCGGCGCCGTCGCGGATCGCTTTGAGCTTGAGCCAGACCGCCGGCTCGATCACCCATTCCCGCCGCGTGAAGGTGCCGAAGCCGCAATCGGTCGAGGCGATGACCCGCTCCCGATCGCCGACCGTCGCCACCGCCTCCTCGATGCGCCGCGCTACCACTTCGGGATGCTCGACGAAGTTCGAGGTGGTCTCGACCACGCCAGGGATCAGGATCATGTCCTTCGGGAACGGCACGCGCTTGAGCGCGGCATATTCGTGGGCATGGCGCGGATTGGAAAATTCGATCGACAGCGCGCCGACTTTGGCCAGGTAGAGCGCAGGCAAAATCTTCTCCAGCGCGATGTCGTGGATGTGCGGGCCTTCCCAGTTGCCGTAGCAGATGTGCAGCCGCACCCGGTCGCGCGGGATGCCCTCGATGCCCTTGTTGATCGCAGCGACGTGGCGCTCGCAGCGCTTGACGAAATCGGCGTCGGAGAGGTCGCGGTACATCATGGTGCGGTCCATGGCGAGATCGGGCGCGTCGATCTGCAGGACCAGCCCGGCCTTGTGCACGGCCTGGTATTCCTTGCTCATCTCGCGGGCGATGGCGTCGAGATAATCGTCGTGCGTGGCGTAATGCGCGTTGAGCATCGTGGTCGAGATGATGCCGGGCGACGCCGCGGTCATGAAGCGTTCGGAGAACGCGTGCAGTTCGTCCGCGATTGTATTGAAGCCCACGGTCTCGTCGGTGATCGGTTTGAGGTCGCGATATTTGATGTCGGCCTGCGCTTCCGGCGCACCCTGCTGGCTTTTCGGTGGATTGGGAAAGCGCCGCATCAGATAACTCATCAGTTCGGGGAATTCCTCGAACTCGCGGCCGCGGCGGCGTTTCGACACGCCGGCGAAGCCGGACATGCGCTGCGGCACATAAGTCTGAAAGCCGATCCGCCGCTGCTCGCCGTCGTTGCCGACGTCGATGCCGGCTTCCATCTGTTTCTTGACGACGTGGCGAACCGCCTTGTCCATCTCGGCGGCGAGCGCTTGCGGATCGAGGCTCTTGCCTTCTTCCTGCTCGACCAGAAGCTCGCTCAGCGTCTCGTTGCGCGGCAGGCTGCCGACGTGGGTGGTGAGGATACGGTCGCGGCTCGTGATCATGGTGAAACTCCCAAGGCGTCATGGCCGGGCATAGCCGTTTGAAGAATGGCGTCGCTTTTACTCGCCTCTGGCCGGGCATGACGGCTTATAATATTGCGGCAAATTATGCCATTGGCATAATGCCTTAAGTGGGCGTCAGATGGGCACCATCCCAGCGCTCTCAGGGAAGGAAATGCCGCGATGAATGCGTCCATCGACGCGGTGCCGCGCGACTACAATTTTGCCGCCGACATCCTCAAGCGCAATCTCGATGCCGGGCGCGGCGACAAGGCGGCCTATATCGACCATCGCGGCAGCACCACCTATGCGGCGCTGGCGTCGCGCGTCGAGCGGTTCGGCAACGTGTTGCGCGCCCTCGATATCCGCCGCGAAGAGCGGATCCTGATCTGCCTACTCGACACCGTCGACTGGCCGACCGCATTTCTCGGCGCGATCAAGGCCGGCGTCGTCGCCGTGCCGGTCAACACGCTGCTGACCGAAGACGACTATGGGTTGATGCTGGAAGATTCGCGCGCCCGGCTGCTGGTGGTGTCGGAGGAACTGCTGCCGAAATTCGCCAAGGCGATCGCAGGCAGCAAGACGTTGGTCCACATCGTCGTCTCCGGCAGCGACGCCAAAGGTCATCAGCGCTTCGACGAATTGCTCGAAGCCGCCACGACCGATGCCTATACCGCGCCGACCACGCGCGACGACATGTGCTTCTGGCTTTACACCTCGGGATCGACCGGGCGGCCGAAGGGCGCGGTCCATACCCACGCCGACCTGAAGCTCACCGACGACCTCTACGCGGCGCCGATCCTCGGCATCACCGAGCACGACGTCTGCTATTCGGTGGCGAAATTGTTCTTCGCCTACGGCCTCGGCAATGCGCTCACCTTCCCGATGTCGGCCGGCGCCACCACGGTGCTGCTGCCGCACCGCCCGACGCCCGAAGCGGTCGCGGAGATTCTGAGGAAGCACGAGGTTACCGTGTTCTACGCGGTGCCGACGTTTTACGCCGGATTTCTCGCCAGCCCCGCCGCGCCGGAACGCGCAGAGGTGAAAATGCGGCGCTGCGTCTCCGCCGGCGAGGCGCTGCCGCCCGACGTCGGGCGGCGCTGGAGCGAGCGTTACGGTGTCGACATTCTCGACGGCATCGGCTCGACCGAAATGCTGCACATCTTCCTCACCAACCGCCCGGGCGACGTGAAGTACGGCACTAGCGGCAAGCGGCTCGCCGGTTACGACCTGCGGCTGGTCGACGACGATGGCGCGATCGTCGCCAAACCCGGCGAGATGGGCGAGCTGCAAGTCCGCGGACCGACCAGCGCCATGATGTACTGGAACAACCGCGAGCAGTCGCGCGCGACCTTCCTCGGCGAGTGGACCCGCTCCGGCGACAAATATGTCGAGGACGAGCACGGCTATTTCGTCTACTGCGGCCGGCGCGACGACATGCTGAAAGTCTCCGGCATCTATGTCTCGCCGTTCGAGGTCGAGGGCGTGCTGCAAAGCCATCCCGACGTGCTCGAAGCCGCGGTCGTCGGCTGGCCGGATACCGACCAGCTGATCAAGCCGAAAGCGTTCGTGGTGCTGAAAGCGCCGGGCAGCGCCGACGCGGCGCTGGCGCGGACGCTGCAGGATTACTGCAAGCAGAAGCTCGCCGCCTACAAATACCCGCGCTGGCTGGAGTTCCGCAGCGATCTGCCGAAGACCGCGACGGGAAAGATCCAGCGGTTCAAGCTGCGCGCCGAGGCGGACAAGCCATAAGCGTCAGTGGCAGCGCGCACGCGTCGCGGCTGGCTCTTCTCCTCCCCCTTGTGGGGAGGAGATAGAGGTGGGGGTCGCGAGGCAGGGCGCGGACGTTGACGATCATCGTCACCTCCCGACCCCACCCCTGTCCTCCCCACAAGGGGGAGGGGGAAGTTTTCAATCCAGCGGTTCGACCTTGACGATCGAAGCGCCGTGGTTGCTGCCGATCCACAACGTCGCGGGATTTTTCGCGTCGTCGACAAAGACGCGGCGGATATTGGTCGGCCGCGGCAGCTGGTACTCGGTGTATTGCCCGGTTTTGATATCGAGGCGCGCTACGCGGTCGGTATTCATCGAGCCGGTCCAGGCATTGCCGTTCTTGTCTTCCACGGCGTCGTAGGGCGACGACCACGGCGACGGCACTTTCCATTCCGCGATCTTGCCGGTTTCCGGGTCGAGCATGCCGATGGCGTTGCCGAAATATTCGGCGAACCACAGCCGGCCCTGATCGTCGACGCGGCCGCGGCGCGGATGCGAATTCGGCGTCGGCGTCAGGAACACCGTCGGCTCCCTGGTCTTGGCGTCGAGCCGTACGATGTTGCCCGCGGAGAAATCGAGCAGATAAAGATTGTTCTCGGCGTCCGCGTGGATGCCGTAAGTGCCGATGCGCTTGCCGGTGCGCGGATCCTTCGGCACGCCGACGTCCTCGAATTTGTCGGATGCCAGATCGAGCCGGTAGATGTGGCCGCCGGCGGAATTCTTGATCCAGACCTTGGCGTCGGCCGGGGTGCCCTCGACCGCAAGATGACCGAGCTGCCCGGCGTCGCTGTCCCATTCCTTCGGCGTCGACCACATCTGGAATTGGCCGCTCTTGCGGTCGAGCTTGCCGATCGCGCTCTGATACATCACGCCAATCCAGGGATTGTCGTCCTTGTCGATTTCAAGATCGAGCGTGCCGAGCGAGTAACCGGGCTTGGTGACGGGAATCGGATATTGCGTCACCTGCCCGGTCTTCGGGTCCATCTCGCCGATGAACATCTGGCCGAAGTCCGAGTACCAGACGTTGCCTTCGTGATCGAGCACGACATCGTGCGGCTCGATCAGTCTATTCGGCATGTCGTATTCGGTGATGACGACATGGGTGGATTTGCCGGTGAGCCGCGGCAGCGTTTTCAGCGGCCAGCTCCAGCTGTCCTGCGCGCTGAGATTGAGGCAGGCGAGCCATTCCGCCGCCTTCGGCGCTTCCTCGGCGGGGATCAGCCGGCGCACCGCGTCGCCCACCAGCCGTTGCGGCTTGAGCGGCGTCGAGCCGGGGTAGTAGCCGGCCATGCGCAGGAACACCTGCTGGAACTCGTCCGCATTGTGGGTCGAGCGCACGATCCGTTCCAGCGTGTGGCAACTGTTGCAGTCGAGCACGAGGCGCTTCTGGTCGTCGGTGCCGGGCATGCTCATCAGCCACTCGGCATTGGTCATCTGCGCGGTGAGATTTCTGGTCGGAACGAGCTTGACGTCGATCTTGTCGTCCTGACCGGCGCTGACGGCCGCGTCTTTCGGGCCGTCGAGGTCATAACCCGAGGCGCGGATACCGATGGCGTAATGACCGGGATCGAGCCGCGATGCCGGGAAGCTGAAATGCCCCTTGTCGTCACTGATCACCGAGACGGTGATGGTCGCGCCGTCTTTCCTGGCGCTGACGACGACGCCCTCCATCGCGCCTTCCTTGGCGGAACTGACATTGCCCGACAGTGCGTCGGCATTTTGGGCGAAGGCCCATGGCGCAAGAATGGTCAGGCAGGCAGCAGAAGCGAGCAATAAAGCCGTCAGGCGCATGGGTGGCTCCCTTGTCCGGCGTTGGGCGTTCTCTGACGCCTTGCGTTAATATTTGCCGGGTATTAGTACGCCATCCTAGCGCCGCGGTAGCTCAGCCGGTAGAGCACCGCATTCGTAATGCGGGGGTCGGGGGTTCGAATCCCTTCCGCGGCACCAGTTTCTCTCTGCTTGCGAAGCGAGAGAAGATCCTGAGCAGGGGCGGTGTCTGCTCTTCCAAGAAGCGGACAAGCTGCCTCCATCCCCCTTCCTAGCGCACCACTAACGGGTGTAGGTTCAACCTGCTGGCGAAAGCAGCGCTGGGGTCGCTGCTGAGTGAATAACAGCCTGACGTGACCGATCCTGGCGTCACGCGTACGCGACCCCTCAATTCTAGCCGACGGTATCCTGCATAGCGACGCGGTCTCGCGTTGCATGAGATTTATGCCGGCATTGAAGTTGTCGCGCGGGGCGGCTTGGTTTGATTCGCCGATAGGGAAGCAACATATGATCGACGCAGCGAGCGGTACTGCGCGTTTCTTCAGCCGAAGCGGCCCACATCCTCTTGCTGTCGTCGCGAAAACTGCCTGCGGGACCGCGCGGGACCTCGACCTGTCCCTCGTGGGAGTTGCGCCCCTGCAAACCGCCGGCCCGCATGACGTGAGTTTTCTCGACAACCGGCGTTACGCAACGGCACTCGACCAAACCACCGCCGGCGCGGTCATCGTGCATCCCGATATGCAAGCCCGGGTCCCGGCGGCGACGGTGCCGATCGTCACCAAAGAACCCTATGCCGGCTGGGCCCGAGTCGCTGCACTGTTCCATCCGATGCCGCCGGTTTCGCCCGGTGTTCATCCGTCGGCCATTGTGGCTGACGGCTCGCACATCGATCCGTCCGCAGAAGTCGGACCGCTGTGCGTAATCGAAACCGGGGCGGAGATCGGTCCCGGCTGCCGGATCGGACCGGGCGCGGTGATTGGAAGCGGCGTGGTGGTCGGCCGGGACTGCCGTATTGGGGCGCATGTCAGCCTCAGTCATGCTCTGCTCGGAGCCCGCGTTTATGTCTATCCCGGCGCGCGGATCGGTCAGGAAGGATTTGGCTTCGCCTCGACCGGCGCCGGATTTCTGACGGTCCCCCAACTCGGACGGGTCATTCTTGAAGACGATGTCGAGGTCGGCGCCAATACGACGATTGATCGCGGTTCGGCCCAGGACACCGTCATCGGCTCGGGTTCGCGTCTCGATAATCTGGTGCAGATCGGCCACAACGTGGTCATCGGCCGCTGCTGTGTCATCGTGGCCCAGGTCGGTATTTCGGGTTCGACAGTGCTTGACGATTTCGTCCGGGTCGGTGGTCAGGCGGCTATGGCCGGGCATCTTCGGATTGGGCGGTCGGCACAGATCGGCGCCCAGGCCGGCGTCATTTCGGATTTGCCATCAGACGCGATCGTGCTTGGAAGTCCAGCTCAGCCAAAACAGGAATTCTTCCGCCAAGTGGCCACGCTCAAACGGTTGGCCCGGCGACCCAAGTAACCTCAAGGATCTTGATGCGCGCAGGTCCCATTATCGTTGCGGTATTACTCTTCGAAGCGGGCACCGCCTTCGCGGGAGAACCCATGTCTGCGAGCGACGTCAAGGCGACCTTTTTCAACGGCAAGCCGTTCACCTCCGGTTCACCGACCGGCACCAAATTTACAATGACCTTCACGCCGGATGGCAAGATGACCCGTACGGCTCTTGCACCGCCGGGAAAAACAAGCGTCGGCACCTGGAAGCTCAGCACAACGGGCTTTTGCACAAGCTGGGAGCATGCGAAGCAGAATTGCTTCACCGTCATTCCGAACGCTGAAAATAAATGGTCAATTCAACACATCGCGACCACCATCGTCACCACGGTTGCCGTGTGGTCTAAATAGACGGCGCGGTTGGCTCCGGCGCATTGCTTCACTCTCGACACACGATCATGCCGGGTGAAGGAGCTGCCCGCCGTATTGAAGTAGAATTTGGATCCGGTACGGCCTACGCCGCCACCCGCCACTCGGCGAACGCGCAGCCAACATAGACTTCCTCGAGCGGCGCGTAACCGATCAACTCGAAGCCCTTGTTCCCGGCCGCGGCGTGGGCCACCACCCAGTTGCGCACCTCGTGACCGCCATTGCCGGTGTGGCGCACTTCGTTTTCCAGCGTCGAGGCAAGCGCCGCCGGATCGCCGCGCTCGAACAGCGCGATGCAGGTGCGGTCGAATTTCTCGTCGATCTGGCCCATGCCGGGCTCGCCGATGAAATGACTCAGGCCGCCGGTCGCCAGCACCGCAACGCGCAAATTTTCCGGATAGCTTGCGATTGCCTCCTTGAGCAACGATCCGAACGCGAGGCAGCGCCGCATCGTCGGCATCGGATCGTCAACTTCGTTGACCACGATCGGCACGATCGGCGGAATCGGACCGAGACCCATCCGCCACAGCGGCAGGCAGAAGCCGTGATCGAGCGTGAGCCGATGCGACAGCGACGGATCGAAGTCACGATCGATCGCCGTGTTCATGATGTGGTGACCGAGCCCAGGATGCCCGGCCAGCACCGGATGATGGAAGACCTTTTTCAGGAACGGCTCCGGCGGCCCATCGTGCTCGGCGCCGACGCCGACGCAGAACGCCGGAAAATTGTTGAGGAAGAAATTCACCCAGTGGTCCGGCGACACGATCACCAGCACGTCCGGCCGCGATGCCGCGAGCCGCTTGCCGACCTGGCCAAAGCCCTGTTCGACCGAAGCGCGCGTCGGCGGCGACAGGCTGTCCCACTCACGCGCGATCATCGGGCCGTGACTGGCCGCGTACACGCCAACCAGACTAGCCATGGTGTGATGCTCCCTTTTGCGCTTGCGGAATTTCGTTCAGCCGGCGGATGAATTCGGCGTCCTTCATGCCGCAGATCGCGTAATAGAACCGCAGCAGATAGGCGTTCACGTGCGGCGCGATGGTCGCGATGTCGTCCGCCAGCAGCGCCTGGCGCAACTCGGCGCTCATCGGATAGCGCGCCAGCACCGCGTCGCGGTCCGTCTTGTATTCCGCCGCCACCGCCGGCTGCTGGATGTCGTAGAACAGCTTGTTGAGCCAGTAATCTCTCATGTGCGCCGCCTGCTGCCGTGACGCCTCATCAATATTGCCCTTTGGGATCGAGACCAAGGGCATGCTGGCCGTACATCGTGCTCACTGCGTCCCAGTTCATGCTGACATGCACCGCCGCGGCATGGGCGTCACGCCACGCCCGCTGGATCGGTTTCGAGGTAAAAATCCCCTGCCCGCCCGACGCTTCGAACATGGCGTCGACCGCGCGCAGCAACAAACGCACGCTGAACGCCTGCGCCAGCCGGTTGCGCAATCGCATGTCGGTGTTGGCCTGGTCGCCGACGACCGCAGCCGCCATCGCCCTGTCTAGCGCATCGAGGATGGTCAGCCGCGCCGCCTCGATCGAACCGGCCGCCTCGGCAACGCGGCTCTGGACGGTGGCGAACTCCGCCATGCGGTTGTTGCCGCCGGTGACCGCGCCGCGCGTGGTGCGCACCTTCGCCATATCGATGAAATTGGCCAGCGCGCCTTCGGCCATGCCGAGCACCGGCGCGACGAGGGTGAAGGGCAGCGCCGACATCATGGCGTGCCGGTACAGTGGATTGTCGTGAATTTGTCCGCCGGGCGTGGTTCCCGCGACCAGATCGCTGACGGCAACGACGCGGTGCGCCGGCACGAACGCATCGTCCGTCACCGCGTTCTTGCTGCCGGTGCCGGCGAGCCCCATGGTGAACCAGGTGTCGTCGATGCGGACATCCGCCATCGGCAGCAGGAAAAATGCCGGCGTCGGCAGCGCGCCCTCGCCGCGCGGCGGGATCATGCCGCCGAGCACCAGCCATTGCGCGTGATCGCAGCCACTGGTGAAGCTCCAGTTGCCGGTGAGCCGGTAGCCACCGTCGACGACGGCAACCTTGCCGACCGGCGGATAGGAGCCGAACAGCAGCGCGTCAGGATCCGACCAGAACTCGTCCTGCGCCTGCCGCGGGAACATCGCGGCCAGCCATTGATGAACGATGGCGAGGCTGCACACCCAGCCGGTCGAGCCGCACGCGGCACCGATCGGCGCCGCGACGCGGATCAGCGCATCGAAACCGTATTCGTAGCCGCCGTAGACCGCCGGCTGCATGATCTTGAACAGGCCGGCCTCGCGCAGGCGCGCCATGATTTCTCGGGAAACCTGCCGGTTGTTTTCGGTCGCCTCGGCCTCCGCGCGCACGAACGGCGCGATCGCGGTGGCGCGCGCAACCAGGTCGGCGACCGACGGGCGGGGCGTATTGGCTTTCATGCTCAAAACGGCCATTGCGCTTCTCTCCCGGCTTTGTCGTTCGAGCGCGACTGTCCTGGCAGCCTAGCGGCGGCATGGGATGACGCGAAGATGGCAAAGCGGCACTGGCGATATCAATTCAGTATCGCTAGCCTTAAGTCCATGAAACTGACCCAGCTCAGCTATGTCGCCGCCATCGCCGCACAGGGCAGTCTGCGCGCCGCGGCGCGCCATCTCGGCGTCGCGCAGCCGGCGTTCTCGCGCAGCATCTCCGAGCTCGAGCGCGAACTCGGCGCTCCGCTGTTCGAGCGGCGCGCCCGCGGCATGATCGCGACGCCGCTCGGCGAAGCCTTCGTGCGGCGCGCCAATTCCATCCTCAACGACGTCCGCCGCGCCAAGGACGAGTTCGAGCAGCTGAAGGGCAACGCCACCGGCGAGGTCACTGTCGGTCTTTCGATCGCGGCGCATCTGCTATTGCTGCCGTCGGCGCTGCGGCCGTTTCGCGAGCGCCATCCGAAGGTGCGCCTGCACATCATCGAGGGCTTCTATCCGACGCTGGCTCCGGGCCTGCACGATGGCAGCGTGGATTTCTATATCGGCCCCGATCCGGGCTTGCGGCTCCCGGCGGCGCTGAAAAAAGAAACACTGCTGTCGGGCAAGCGCGCCGTGCTGTGCCGCGCCGGACATCCGCTGGCGAATTCCACCTCGCTTCGGGAACTGCGAGACGCGGAATGGATCACCACCTCGATCACGCCGAAAGCGGAAAATGAAATTGGCGACGTGTTCAAGCGTCACCGCCTGCCGGAGCCGAAGCTGGTGCTGCAAAGCCAATCGGCATTGACGCTGCTGACCTGCCTGACCAATTCCGATCTGCTGGCGATGACGCCGCCGCAATGGGTGGACTCGCCGATCGCCGCGCAATTGCTGCGGACCATCGCGGTCAAGGAAGAGCTTTCCGCGGTCTCCATTATCGCCGTGACCCGCCGCGACGTGCCGCTGGCGCCTGCCGCCAATGATCTCCTCGACGTCATGAAGCGCACCGCCGGCAATCTGGCGCGGCCGTCTCCCGGCCGGACCGTCCGCGACACATAGCGTCCCTGCCAATCCGGCATCCGCCGCATGCCCGGCGGCGGCTAGGTTATTGCGGAGAAGCCTTGCTATCATTGGGCAACGAGAACGCCCGAGGGGAGAGACACTTGCCAGTAATGTCCGGAAAACGCGCCTTTCTCGATCTCCTGAAGCAGGAAGGCATCAAGGTCATGTTCGGCAATCCCGGCACCACCGAACTGCCGCTGATGGATGCCTTCGCCGTCGAGCACGACATCCAATACATCCTCGGGCTGCAGGAAGCGGCGCTGATGTCGATGGCCGACGGCTATGCCCAGGCCTCTGGCAACCTCGCCGTCCTCAATCTTCACGTCGCTCCCGGGCTCGGCAATGCCATGGGCATGCTGTACGACGCGATGAAGGCCAATGCGCCGGTTCTGGTGACCGCGGGACAGCAGGACCTCGAATACATCGTCGCCGAGCCGGTGCTGACCGCCGACCTCGCAACGCTGGCGCGGCCGTTCGTCAAATGGTCCGCCGAAGTTCACCGCCCGGAGGATTTGCCGATCTATGTGCACCGCGCGGTGAAGACCGCGCTGGCGCCGCCGACCGGACCGGTGTTCCTGTCGCTGCCCGGCGACATCCTGAAAAACGACGCCGACATCAATCTCGGCGAACCGACCCGCGTTGCGCCGCGGATTCGCGGCGACGCCGACGCGGTCGCGGCGGCGGCGGACATGCTCGCCAAAGCCGAGCGGCCGGTGATCATCGCCGGCGATGCGGTGGCGCAGAGCCGCGCGCACAAGGAACTGATCGCGCTCGCCGAAGCGGTCGCCGCGCCGGTCTATGTCGAATTCATCCCGAACACCGCATCGTTCCCGGCCTCGCATCCGCTCTATCGCGGCATGATGGTGCGCACCCAGGCCGGCGTGCGTGACGTGCTCGACAAGCACGACCTGGTATTTTCGGTCGGCGGCGACCTGTTCACCTGGTCGCTGCCGTCGCCGATCGATCCGTGGCCGGCCGGCCTGCCGCTGATCCATCTCGACATCGATCCATGGCAGATCGGCAAGACCTATCCGGCGAAAGTCGCCATCCTCGGCGATCCGAAGGCGACGTTGCCGGACATGACCGCGGGCGTCGCCGCGCGCATGACCGCCGCGGCCAAGAGCGCCGCCAACGCGCGATTGAAGACCGCGGCCGAGACCATCAAGAAGGACCTCGATGCGTTCCGCGCCAAGGCCCGCGCCGCAGCCGGTAAGACGCCGGTACAGCCGCTGGCGCTGCTCGAAGCGATCGGCCAGATGCTGCCGAAGGACGCCGTGGTGATCGAGGAAATCCTGTCGTCGGCGCCCGGCATCCGCCAGTTGATCAACAGCAACGACGAGCAGAGCTTCTTCGGCCTGCGCGGCGGCGGCATCGGCTGGGGCCTGCCCGCCGCCATCGGCGCCAAGGTCGCGCTGCCGGATCGCCCGGTCGTCGCGCTGGTCGGCGACGGCAGCGCCATGTACACGATCCAGGGGCTCTGGACCGCGGCGCATTACAAGCTGCCGGTGATCTGGGTGATCTTCAACAACACCAGCTACCGCATCCTCAAGCAGCGGCTGGTGATGCTGCGCGGCCTTGCCGAGCAGGCCGATCGTTTCGTCGGCATGGAACTGACCGATCCGGCGATCGACTTTATCGGCCTTGCCCGCTCGCTCGGCATCGAAGGCGCCCGCGCCGGCACCGTGAAGGACACGACCGACCTGATCGGCAAAGCGCTCAAAGACGGCAAGCCGATGCTGATCGAAGTCGATATGGAGCGCGGTTACAAGCCGATGTAGATTGCCGCTGCTTGGGGAGCAGGTGATTGTGATGCGGGGGCGCTCCAAGGTTGGTCGTAAAAAGGCCGATCGGGAAAAGGCTGGTCGTCAAAAAGCCAAATCCCGGCCAGTCGGAAAGGCCGCGACAGCGCGTCCGCGGCGCCGCGCCGAATCGCGACGCAAGCCAGCGTCCGGAAAACAGCAACCGATCGTCACGCATTTCATCCGCGAACTGGCCGAGGTTACCGAACAGCAGCGGGCAACCGAAGAGGTTCTTCGCGTCATCAGCAGCTCTTCGGGCGATCTGCAGCAGATCTTCTCGACTATTCTGGCGAATGCCGTCCGGGTGTCCCGCGCCGACAACGGCGTCATCAACCGCTGGGACGGCGAGGCGCTGCACCTCGTCGCCACGCACAACATGCCGCCGGCCTTCACCGCGATACGACAACGCTCGCCATACCGCCCCAACCAGCATTCGGCCAGCGGACGCATGCTGGCTAGCCGGGGCCACGTCCACATCGACGACCTCGCCGCGGACCGATCCTATGCCGAGCGCAATCCGCCGACGGTGGCCGCCGTCGAACTCGCCGGCATCCGCACCACGCTGGCGATTCCGATGATGAAGAGCGACCAGTTCATCGGCTCATTCACGGTCGGCCGCACCAAAATCCAGCCGTTCACCGAAAGACAAATCGAGGTCGTCACCAGCTTTGCCAATCAGGCGGCGATCGCCGTGGAAAACGCGCAGCTGTTCCACGAATTGCGCGAAGCGCTGCAACAGCAGACAGCGACCGCAAAAGTGCTGCAGGTCATCAGCAGCTCGCCCGGAGACTTGCAGCCGGCGTTCGGCACGATGCTGGAGAATGCCATGCAACTCTGCGACGCGGAGTTCGGCAACATTTACACGTGGGATGGCGAAGCGCTGCATCTCGTCGCGTGGCACAACACGCCGCCGGCCTTTGCCGCCTATCGCACCAAGGGTCCGTTCCGTCCGAGCGCGACGAGCCTGATCGGCAAAATGATGCGGACGAAATCGGTGATGCATGTCCCCGATGCCACGGACAATCCGGATTACACGGAACGGCGCGATCCCTCGCTGGTCGCGGCCATCGAGCTTGGCGGCGTGCGGACCTATCTCGGCGTGCCGATGATGAAGGAAAACGAGGTGATCGGCGCCATCACCATCTTCCGCCAGGAGGTGCGCCCGTTCACCGACAAGCAGATCGCGATGCTCACCGGCTTCGCTGATCAGGCGGCGATCGCGCTGGAGAAATCGCGGCTCATCCACGAGTTGCACGAATCGTTGCGCCAGCAAACGGCGGCAAGCGACATCCTGCGGATCATCAGCCGCTCGACGTTCGATCTGCAGGCGGTGCTCGATAAGCTGGTCGAACTTGTCGCCGGCCTGTGCGATGCCGATATGGCCGCAATGCACAGGCTCGAAGCGGACAATCGGCGCGCTCTTGCGATTTACGGCGGACCGGCAAGCCATCGCGCGGAGGCTATTCAAGTTCCGCTGCGGCCGGGGCGCGGCAGCGTTGTCGGACGTGCAATGGCGGAACGACGACCTGTGCACGTCGCCGATGTAACGAGCGATCCGGACTACCAGCTGCGGGGCGCGCAGCATCAACTCGGCTATCGTACCGTGCTTGGTGTCCCCCTGTTGCGCGAAGGTGAGCCGATTGGCGTCATCGCCTTGATGCGGATGACTGTGCGGCCTTTCACGGCCAAGCAGGTTGAGTTGCTGCAAAGCTTCGCCACCCAGGCGGTCATCGCCATGGAGAACACCCGGCTGTTCAACGAATTGCGGGCGCGCACCGACGATCTCAGCCGCTCGATCGGAGAATTGCAGCGCGAGCGCAACAACAAGCTGATGAATCTGGAAGCCATGGTGGCGTCGATCTCGCACGAAGTGCGGCAGCCGCTGGCCAGCATCGCTTCCAATGGCGGCGCGGCGCTGCGCTTTCTCAAGCACGAGCCGCCGAATCTCGACGAAGCGCGCTCCGCATTGAACAGCATGGTTCAGGGCAGCCATCGCGCCAGCAAGGTCTTCGACAACATCCGCGCGCTGTTCGGCAAAGCCGATCGGGGCCACGGGCCGATCAAGCTCAACAAGCTGGCGCTCGATGTGCTGCACATGCTTCAGGCCGACCTGAAGGATCACGGCGTCACGACGCGGACGTCGCTGCGTTCGGAGCTGCCGATTGTCAGCGGCCACGAAGGCCAGTTGCAGGAGGTCCTGATCAATCTCGTCCGCAATGCCATCGAAGCGATGGATGGCGTAGCCGAGGGGAACCGGGTGCTGCAAGTCCGCGCCGAGCCGCATGATGACGGCGCCGTCGCGTTGTATATTGAAGATACTGGAACGGGAATCGATCCCAAGCAACTGGATAATATCTTCGACGCCTTCATCACCACCAAGCCGAGCGGTATGGGATTGGGACTGGCGATCTGCCGGATGATCATCGAGCGCCACGCCGGCCAGCTTTCCGTGTCGCCGGCCCGGCCGCACGGCTCGATATTCCGCGTCCTGTTGCCTGCCGGACAGACCGCCACCGCCGACGAGAGGAAGGCCCGTGAACCGGCCCGACATTGAACCGACGGTCTATATCGTCGACGACGACGCCGGCCTGCGCGAGGCGTTGTCACGGCTGTTCCTGTCGGTCGGATTGAAGGCCAGGGCGTTCGCTTCGGCCGCCGAGTTTCTGCAATACAAAATGTCCGATAGCCCGTGCTGCCTGGTGCTCGATGTCAGGCTGCCGGGAATGAGCGGTCTCGATTTTCAGGCCGAACTGGGCAAGGCCGGCATCGACATTCCGATCGTATTCATGACCGGGCACGGTGATATCCCGATGACCGTGCGCGCCATGAAGGCGGGCGCGGTGGAGTTCCTGCCGAAGCCGTTTCGCGATCAGGACATGCTGGATGCGGTGCAGACCGGCCTCGAGCGCGATCGCGATCGCCGCAAAAACGCCGGCGATACCGCCAGGCTCCGCGCCGGCTTCGATTCACTGACCTCACGCGAGCAGGAAATCATGGGATTCGTCACGGCGGGACTGATGAACAAACAGATCGCCGGCAAGCTCGGCGTCAGCGAAATCACCGTCAAGGTTCACCGCGGCAACGTGATGCGGAAAATGGGCGCAAAATCGCTCGCCGAACTGGTGCGGATGGCCGATGCGCTCGGCGTCCGCCGCGCCGAATGACAACCTATACCTAAGTATAGTTCAGTAGCCCTATCCGATACCCAAAACTTGCCCGTGTACAATGGTGATGCGCGCCAACGCCGGGTACGTCACGGCAAGCAGGAAATTTCATTGGCAAACAAGCGCGTGATTTCCATCATCGATGACGACGCATCCGTGCGCGAGGCCACCGCGAGGCTGATCAGGTCGCTGGGACACACAGCGGCCGAGTTCTCGTCCGCCGAAGAATATCTGGAATCGGCCGAGGGACGCGATTGCGCGTGCGTCATCAGCGATCTGCATATGCCGGGCATGAGCGGCGCCGAATTACAGAGCCGGCTGATTGCCGAAGGCCGGCGGACGCCGATGATTTTCATGACCGCCTATTTTGAAGAGAAAGTCCGCGACCGCGTTCTCGACGCCGGCGCGTCGGGCTTTCTGCGCAAGCCGTTCGACGACGAAAGCCTGATCGCCTGCCTCGACAAGGCGCTCAACCGGCCGCACAGCGGACCGGCCGCGTCCTAATCGGCTGCGCCGGGCGTCCCCGCTCCCTCTCGCACATACCAATCAATCAGCGCACGCCGAACGGCCGCCGGTCCACGGACTATACCTCCGTATAGGGTCTCTTACCGCTTTCGATACCCCGCATTACCCAACGTAGAATGGAGACACACTCCTTAGAAATCTAAGACACCGCCACGCCCATCGGACGATGGGACGGGGATGGGTGTCATAATGACTTTCAGCCGAGCGATCGCCGCGGCCGGCGTGAGCCAGCCGGCCCCCGGCAAGGCAACCTCCGACGAAGTGCTGATCCGGCAGATTGTGAAGGGCGACAAGGATGCGATCCACATCCTGTACGCCCGGCACAGCGTGCGCGTGTTCCGCTTCCTGACGCGGATGACCGGCAATGATGCCAGCGCCGAAGACCTGGTGAGCGAAGTCTTCACCGAAGTGTGGCGCAGCGCCGCCCGCTTCGAGGGCCGCTCGCAGGTGACGACGTGGATCCTCGGGATCGCACGGTTCAAGGCGATGTCGGCGATGCGGCGCCGGACCCTCGATGCGCTGGACGACGATGTTGCCGCCTCGATCGAGGACCCCGCCGACAATCCGGAGATCGCCATGCAGAACGCCGATCGCAGCGCCGTCCTGCAATCATGTCTCAAGGATCTGTCCGCCGCGCACCGCCAGGTGGTCGACCTGATCTATTATCATGGCCAATCGATTGAAGAGGTGGCCGAGATCGTCGGCGTGCCGCAGAACACGGTGAAGACCCGTGCGTTTCATGCCCGCAAGCGGATCGCCGAGTTGATGGCGGAGCGCGGCATCGACCGCGCCTGGCTTTGATCGGAAAACTTGCGATCAACCGCCGGCTGCTGTCAGCGGCATATCGGCGAAGATCTTGTACTGCTGCGACTTCGGCTTCGCCTTGTCTTCTTCGTTGAGATATTCGACCGAGCTTTTGCCGGCATAGGACGCTGGCAGGATCATCACCCGGACGAAGCGCGTCGGCCGGTCCGCGGCCTGCGCAAACACGCCGTCCGGGCCGGTCTCGAACCATGCCCCGCCGGGGCCGTACGAGGTCGAACGGCCGTGGGTGTCGATGCGGATGCCGCCTTCCAGCAAACAGCGGATGCCGGGACCCTGGTGGCGATGCAGGTAGGCGGAGCCGCCCGGCGGAAACGCGACGCTGTCGCCGCGCAGCAGCAATGCGCCCTTTGGTATCGTGGCAAGCTCGGCGGACAGCTTTTCGCGCGAGGTGACCCCATGGCCTTTCGCGGCGCCGCCAACCGCCCCGCCGGTGGTCAGCTCCCAGCGCCAGATCGCTGCGCCGTCCTTGCCGGCCTTCAGCGTCGCCGCGCTCTCGCCGCACCAGGCCTCGCCATCGGCAACGGTGCGATCGGCAATGGTCAGCGACCCGTGCACCGCAAAGATCATCCGCGGCAGCGCCGGCAAAGCCGTTTCGCTGCCGTTCGACAGCACATCTTCATAAAGCCGAAGCACCGGTTGCATCGTGTATTCCTCTTAGCCGTCAGGCGCGGGCATAATCGTTCTAAGAACGGCGTCGCTTTGCTCGCCTACGCCCCGCGCATCCCGATTATCAGATCACGGTGACTGCCGCATCGGGATCGCCGGGACAAGCCCGGCGATGACGACCTATGAAATTACGCGCCATTTGTGCGCAAGTAATGCCATTTACACCTGCGCGCAGCCGTTGCTAAATCGGCTTCAAATCCGAGGATTTCCCATGCCCACGGTCGATACCGAACGTTTCAGGCTGCGCAATTTTGTCGACAAGCTCGTCGATAGCGGCGAGTGCGAGGTCCACGCCAAGCCGGTCGACCTCCTCGACGTGGGCAGCGTCCTCGAAGGCAACCCGAAAGCGGTGCTGTTCAAGGCGGCGGGGCCGGAAAAAGCCGAGCTGGTCGGCAACGTCATGGCGTCGCGCAAACGGATCGCGATGGCGCTCGACACCGATGAGCACAATTTGCTGGGCACGCTTGCCCGACGCCTCAACACACTGCATCCGCCGGTCAAGGTGTCGTCGCAACAGGCGCCGGTGCAGCAGGTCGTGCTGCGCGACAATGAAGCCGATCTCTGCGCCCTGCCCGCGCACCTGCAGCACGGCGCCGACGGCGCGCCGTATATTTCCGCCGGCATCGACTACGCGCTGATCCCCGGCACCGCTTTCACCAATGTCGGCTGCCGCCGCATCATGTTGCGCGGTCCGCGGCAGGCCGGCGTCGACCTGATTGCGCCGAGCGACATGCGCGCGATCTACCTGGAAAGCGCAGCTAAAAAAGAACCGACCCCGATTGCCTTTGCTGTGGGTTCGCATCCTGCCGACTATCTGGCGGCAATGACCGCGATCCCGAACGTCGACGAGCTCGCCATCACCGGCGCGGTCCGCGGTCAACCGGTGCCGGTGGTGAAGTGCGTGACCAACGACATCTACGTGCCGGCCGACGCCGAATACGTGATCGAGGGCTATCTCGATCCGGCCGGCCATGTCGAGCCGGAAGGCCCGTTCGGCGAATATGTCGGTTATTACGGCGTGGTGAAGCGCAATCCGGTGCTGCATATCACCGCGATTACGCATCGCGAGGACGCGCTGTTCCAGACGCTGACCATCGGCGGCCGGGCGCTGGCGCGCACCGACACCGCGCAGCTTTCCGCAATGAAAACCGAATCGGCGGCGTGGGCCGCGCTGATGGCGTCGGTGCGCGAACCGCTTGCGGTTTACGCCACGCCGTCGAGCGGCGGCATGTACAATGTCCGTGTCTCGCTGCGGCAGCGCGTGCCCGGCGACGCCAAAAACGCCATCGCCGCGATCTTCGGCTCGCACGCCGAGGCGAAGCACGTTTTTGCCTTCGATCCGGACATCGACGTGTTCTCCGACGCGGAGTGTGACTGGGCCTTCGCCACGCGGTTCCAGGGCGATCGCGATCTTGTCACCGGCTCCGGCTTCCGCGTCGTGCCGCTCGATCCGTCGCTCGGCGGCGCGCGCACCGGCGCCAAGCTCGGCTTCGATTGCACCATCCCGTTCGGCAAGGCCAACACGCTGGAGTTCTCGGTGCCGATGCCGCCGGTCGCGAAAAAGCAGGCGTCCTACAGGTCAGCGGAGGAAGCGCTGGCCGCGGGTCCGGCGAGCTTTCTCGAATTAATGGCGGCGCTCGACAGCAGGGATGGCCGTGAAATCGTCCGCCAGCTCGACAAGCTTTACGCGTCACGGCAGCTTGGCCGCAATGACGATGGCCGATACGTACTGAAAAAGAACTAGCGCACCGCCGGCGAAACGCGCGTCAAAAAAAGTCCGTGGGAGGAGTTCCGATGCAACGCACCACACCGCCGTTCCGCGCCGATCATGTCGGCAGCCTGTTGCGCCCGCCGGCGCTGAAGGGTGCACGCAAGCGGCGCACCGAGGGTGAAATCACGCCCGCCGAATTCCGCGAGGTCGAGAACCGCGAGATCGAAAAGGTCATCAGCAAGCAGGAAGAGGTCGGCCTCAAATTCGCAACCGACGGCGAATTCCGCCGTTCGTGGTGGCAATTCGACTTCTTCGCCAAGCTCGACGGCGTCGAACTCTATCAAGTCGAAGGCGGCATCCAGTTTCACGGCGTCGACACCAAGCCGGAAAGCGTGCGGGTCACCGGCAAGGTCGACTATTCGACCCATCCGCACATCGCCGATTTCAAGTTCGTCAAGGACCACACAAAAGTCGTGGCCAAGATGACCATTCCGGCGCCGGGCGTGCTGCATTTTCGGCAAGGGCGGCAATCCATCAGCAAGCAGGCCTATCCCGATCTCGAACCCTATTTCGAGGACGTCGGCAACGCCTACCGCAAGGCGGTGCGCGCCTTCTACGACGCCGGCTGCCGCTATCTGCAGCTCGACGACACCACGTGGTCGATGATGTGCGATCCGCGCGAACTCGGCCATTCCCGCGAGCGCGGCGACGATCCGGCGAAACTGCCGGCCGCTTATGCGCGCATGATCAACAAGGCGCTCGAAGGCAAGCCCGCTGACATGACCGTCACTATGCACACCTGCCGCGGCAACTTTCGTTCGACCTGGATCGCCGAGGGCGGTTACGACACCATGGCGGAGCGGCTGTTCAACGAGGTCGGCGTCGACGGCTATTTCCTTGAATATGACACCGACCGTGCCGGCGGCTTCGAGCCGCTGCGCTTTTTCCCAAAAGGCAAGAAGCAGCTCGTGCTCGGCCTGGTGTCCTCGAAGATCGGCAGGCTGGAAAGCAAGGACGCCATCAAACGCCGTATCGACGAAGCGGCGAAATACGTCGCGCTCGACCAGCTCTGCCTGTCGCCGCAATGCGGCTTCGCCTCGACCGAGGAAGGCAATGTGCTGTCCGAGGACGAACAATGGGCAAAGCTGCGCATGATCGCAGAGATCGCAGATGAAGTGTGGAGTTGAGAATGCAACGCGTAAAACCGCCGTTCCGTGCCGATCATGTCGGCAGCCTGCTGCGCACGGCCGCACTGAAAGAAGCCCGGGACAAGCGCAAGAGCGGCGAAATTTCGGCGCAAGCCCTGACTGAAATCGAGGACCGTGAGATCGAGGGCATCATCCGCAAGCAGGAGGAAACCGGTCTCAAGTCGATCACCGACGGCGACTTCCGGCGCATCTCGTGGAACTACGACTTCCTCGAGAATCTGCACAACGTCGAATCCTATTTCGGCGAGCGCAAGATCAAGTTCGCTGCCGGCGGCCCGCAGCCAAGGCCGATCCTGCTGCGCGTCATCGGCAAACTTGGCGGCTACAAGCCGCATCCGATGATCGAGCACTTCAAATTTCTCAAAGCCCATACGAAGCAGACGGCGAAGCTGACGATCCCGTCGCCGTCGTCGCTGCATTTCCGCTATGGCCGCGATGCGGTGCCGCAATCGATCTATCCGTCGATGGACGATTTCTACTGCGACCTCGGCGAAACTTACCGCAAGGCGGTTCACGCCTTTGCCGACGCCGGCTGCCGCTATTTGCAGCTCGACGAAGTCAATCTCACCTATCTGTGCGATCCCACATTGCGCAAAGTGCTGAGCGACCGCGGCGAAGATCCGGAAAAGACTCCGGAGGTCTACGCCCAAATGATCAACACGGCGATCTCCGGCATTCCGCAGGACATGACCATAACCATGCATCTGTGCCGCGGCAATTTCCGCTCCAGCTTCGTCGCGTCGGGCGGCTACGAGCCGGTGGCCGAGCAGATGTTCAACATGATCAACGTGCACGGTTATTTCATGGAGTACGACAGCGACCGCGCCGGCGGCTTCGAGCCGTTGCGCTTCGTGCCGAAGGGCAAGACCGTCGTGCTCGGCCTCGTCACCAGCAAATCCGGCGCGCTGGAAAACAAGGATGACCTCAAGCGCCGCATCGACCAGGCGGCAAAATTCGTCGATCTCGACCAGCTCTGCCTGTCGCCGCAATGCGGCTTCGCCTCGACCGAGGAAGGCAATACGCTGGCGGAAGACCAGCAATGGGCCAAGCTGCGGATGATCGCCGAGATCGCCCGCGAGGTGTGGGGGGACTAATGGCCGGGATCGTTTCCGGAAAGGTTGCCATCGTCACCGGCGCGGCGCGCGGCGTCGGCCGCGGCATCGCGCTTTTGATGGCGAAGGAAGGCGCCAAGGTCGTGGTCTGCGATATCGGCGCCAGTCTCGACGGCGCCGGGCATGACGCCGGCCCGGCGCAGGACGTCGTCAACGAGATCAAGAAAGACGGCGGCGACGCCATCGCCTCGACGCTGTCGATCAGCGAGCCGGGCAACGCCGACAGGATCGTCAAGGCGACGCTCGACGCCTTCGGCCGCGTCGACATCCTGGTCAACAATGCCGGCATCCTGCGCGACCGCATCTTCCACCGCATGAGCTGGTCGGACTGGTCCGACGTGATCACCGTGCACCTGCACGGCAGCTTCAACATGAGTCGCGCCTGCGCCACACATTTCCGCGAGCAGAATTCCGGCAGCTTCGTGCACATGACGTCGACGTCCGGCCTGGTCGGCAATTTCGGCCAGGCCAACTACATGGCGGCCAAGCTCGGCATCGTCGGCCTGTCCCGCGGCATCGCGCTCGACATGGAACGCTTCAAGGTGCGCTCGAACTGCATCGCGCCGTTTGCCTGGACGCGCATGATCGACTCGATCCCGACCGAGACCGAGGAAGAAAAGAAACGCGTTGCCCGCTTGCGCGACATGACACCGGAAAAGATCGCGCCGCTCGCGGCGTATCTCGGCTCGGACGAGGCCGCGGGCATCAGCGGACAGATCTTCGGCGTACGCAACAACGAAATCTATCTGTTCAATCAGAACCGGCCGATCCGCACCCTGCACCGGTCCGACGGCTGGACGCCGGAAAAAATCGCGGCGCAACTCAAGGGCGCCTTCGCGTCCTCTTTCACGCCGCTCGAACGCTCGGGCGACGTCTTTTCCTGGGATCCGGTGTGATGGCTATCGTCTACGACAAACTGATGGCGCTCGATCTTCCGGCGGCGGAACAGGCCTACACGGCAAAGGACTGCATTCTCTATGCGCTCGGCGTCGGCTTCGGACATGACCCCATGAACGAGGACGAACTGCCGTTTGTTTACGAGAAAGACCTGAAGGTGCTGCCGACCATGGGGACCGTGCTCGGCCATCCCGGCTTCTGGGCCCGCAATCGCGACACCGGCATCGACTGGGTCAAGATCGTCAACGGCGAGCAGGGCATCACGCTGCACCAGCCGCTGAAGAGCAAGAACACCGTCGTCGGCAAGCAGAAGATCGTCGAGGTCGTCGACAAGGGCCCCGGCAAGGGTGCGTTGATCCTCTCCGAGCGCCAGATCACCGACAAGGCGACCGGTGCGCCGATTGCCACCGTGACGCACACCACATTCGCCCGCGGCGATGGCGGCTTCGGCGGTCCGCCACGCGAGGCCCCGGCTCCGCATGCGCTGCCGACGCGCGCTCCCGACGTTGCCTGCGATCTCGGCACCCGGCCGGAAGCGGCGCTGATTTATCGGCTGAGCGGCGATCTCAATCCCCTGCATTCGGATCCGGCGATCGCCAGGCAGGCCGGCTATCCGCGGCCGATCGCCCACGGCCTCGGCACGTTCGGCACCGCCGCGCACGCGGTGCTGAAGACCTTTTGCGGCTACGACACGCACAGGCTCAAATCATTCGCCGCACGGTTCTCGGCTCCGGTGTTTCCCGGCGAGACCATCCGCACCGAGATGTGGCGCGACGGCAACATCGTCAGCTTCCGCTCCCGGGTGGTCGAGCGCGACGTCGTCGCCGTCAACAACGGCCGGGCCGAGGTGACATCGTGAGCGAAAGCACCGACCTCGCTCCGATCCGCGAGGCGGTGCGCGCGTTGTGCGCGGATTTTCCCGGCGAGTATTGGCGCCGACTCGATCGTGAGCGCGCCTATCCCGAAGACTTCGTCGCGGCGCTGACCAAGGCGGGATTTCTCGCGGCGCTTATCCCGGAAGAATACGGCGGCAGCGGCCTCACCATGAGCGCCGCCATCGCCATCATGGAAGAAATCCAGGCCAGCGGCTGCAACGGCGCCGGCTGCCACGCGCAAATGTACACGATGGGCACGGTGCTGCGGCACGGCAGCGCGGCGCAGAAGGCGCGCTATCTTCCAGACATCGCCAGCGGCGCGCTTCGCTTGCAGGCCTTCGGAGTCACCGAGCCCACTTCAGGCACCGATACGCTCGGCTTGCGCACCACGGCGATGCGCGACGGCAACGACGGCTACGTCGTCAACGGCCAGAAAATCTGGACCTCGCGTGCCGAGCATTCCGACCTGATGCTGCTGCTCGCCCGCACCACGCCGCGCGATCAGGTGAAGAAACGCACCGACGGCCTGTCGGTTTTTCTGGTCGACATGCGCGAGGTGAAGGGCAAAGGCCTCACCATCCGGCCGATCCGCACCATGATGAATCACGCCACCACCGAAGTGTTCTTCGAGAACATGCGGGTGCCGGCGGAAAACCTCATCGGCACCGAAGGCGAAGGCTTCCGTTACATCCTGTCCGGCATGAATGCCGAGCGCATCCTGATCGCGGCGGAATGCATCGGCGACGCCAAGTGGTTCATCCAAAAGGCCACCGCCTATGCCGGCGAGCGCGTGGTGTTCGGCCGGCCGATCGGCCAGAACCAGGGCGTGCAGTTCCCGATCGCCCGGGCCTATATCGACATGCGCGCCGCAGAACTGATGGTGCGCGAAGCGGCGGCGCTTTACGAAGCCGGCAAGGACTGCGGCGCGGAAGCCAACATGGCCAAGCACATCGCCGCCGAGGCCTCATGGGCCGCCGCCGACATGTGCCTGCAAACCCACGGCGGCTTCGGCTTCGCCGAAGAATTCGACATCGAGCGGAAATTCCGCGAGACCCGGCTGTACACCGTGGCGCCGATCTCGACCAATCTGGTGCTGTCCTACATCGCCGAACATGTGCTCGGCTTGCCGAGGTCGTATTGAGCAACGCACTCCCCCTCTCCGGCATTCTCGTGGTGTCGCTCGAACAGGCGGTGGCCGCACCGATGTGCACGTCCCGGCTCGCCGACGCCGGCGCGCGGGTGATCAAGATCGAACGCCCTGAAGGCGACTTTGCCCGCGGCTACGACAACCTGGTACACGGCGAGTGCAGCTATTTCGTCTGGCTCAACCGCGGCAAGGAATCGGTCGTGCTCGACCTGACCGAAGCCGAGGACCGCGCGCTGCTGGCGGCGATGCTCAAGCGCGCCGATGTGTTCGTGCAGAATCTCAAGCCGGGCGCCGCGGCCAAGCTCGGGTTTGCGGCGGAGAAGCTGCGCCGTGACAATCCGCGGCTGATATGCTGCTCGATTTCCGGTTTCGGCGAACGCGGACCGCTGGCGCAGCGCAAGGCCTACGACATGCTGATCCAGGCGGAATCCGGCCTGGCCTCGATCACCGGCACGACGGAGCCGTCGCGGGTCGGCGTCTCGGTTGTCGATATCGCGTCCGGCATGAACGCACAGGCCGCCATCCTCGAGGCGCTGCTGGCGCGCGAGCACACCGGCGAAGGCGCCGATCTGGCCATTTCGATGTTCGACGCCATGGCCGACTGGATGACGGTGCCGCTGTTGCAGGAGGAAGCCGGCTTTCCGCCGAAGCGGATCGGACTTGCGCATATTTCGATCTCACCGTACGGCGCGTTCCGTAGCCGCGACGGCGTCGATATCCTGATCTCGATTCAGAGCGATCGTGAGTGGCGCGTGCTGGCGGAAAAGGTCCTTGGCGATGCCAAACTGGCCGGCGATCCGGACTTCGCCACCAATGTCGAGCGGGTGAAACGCCGCCCGCAAACCGACGGCAGGGTCGCCGCGGTGTTCAGCTCGCTCGATGCCGACGCGCTGGAGCAAAAGCTTTCTGCCGCCGATATCGCTTTCGCGCGGGTCAATACCCCCGCCGATCTGTCGCGGCATCCACACCTGCGCCGCATCACCGTGGGCACGCCAAGCGGCCCGGTGTCGTATCCGGCACCCGCCGAATCCCGCGCCGCAGCGTCCCGCCGTTATGGGCCGGTGCCCGCGGTCGGCGAGCACACTGACAGGGTGCGCGCGGAATTCGCGCCCGCTACAATGAACGCAAAGTGATTGAGGGAGGACCATCATGGATATCGGCTTCATCGGTCTCGGCAATATGGGCGCGCACATGGCGCGGCGGCTGGTGCAAGCCGGGCACAAGGTTTTCATCTACGACACGCGGCAGGAAGCGATCGGCGAGATCGCGGCCCTTGGCGGCATCGCGGTGCGTTCGCCGAAAGAAGTCGCCGACTCCGCGGAGACCGTCATGGTCAGCCTACCGACGCCCGATATCGTTCTCAAAGTGGCGACCGGGCCGGACGGCGTCATCGAAGGCAAGAAGGTGAAGCGCTTCGTCGATCTTTCGACGACCGGCTCGGTGATGGCGCAGCGCATCTTCAAATTGCTCGCCGAGAAAAACATCGTGCAGATCGATGCCCCGGTCAGTGGCGGCGTGCGCGGCGCGGAGAAAGGCACTGTCGCCGTGATGGCGTCCGGCCCGCGCGCCGACGTCACCGCCGTGGAGCCGGCGCTCAAGGTCATCGGGAAATTCTTCTATATCGGCGAGAAGTCCGGCGCCGGGCAGACCATGAAACTTTGCAACAACGTGCTGTCGGCGGCGGCAACCGCCGCGACGTCGGAGTCGATGGTGACCGGCGTCAAAGCCGGCCTCGACCCGCGCATCATGCTCGATGTGATCAACGCCAGCTCGGGACGCAGCACCGCTACCGAGCAGAAATTTCCGGAAGTGGTCCTGCCGCGCACGTTCAACCAGGGCTTCACCGCCGGGCTGATGAAGAAGGACGTCGATCTGTTTCTGTCCGAAGCCAAGGCGCTCGGCGTGCCGGTGCAGACCTGCGAAGCCGTCGCCGCCCTGCTCAAACTGACCTGCGACGAACTCGGGCCGGAGTCCGATATCACCACGGTGATCCAGCCGATCGAAAAGCGGGCCGGGGTTGAGGTCGGATCGCGGAAATCTTAATCCGATTTGCCAGCAGAACCGACTGCAGACCGGCCGTGCCGCCACGCCGGCTGAAGGCATTATTACGTTTAGATTCAAATGCTTAGGAAAACCGCGTTTCTGTGATGGCGGTCACTTCGCCCGGCACAGGCGCTGGATAAGTTAACACCATCGAACTTCGGTTCGGACGCCGGCCTCGTCACCCCCGATATCGGCGTCCTCAAAGGGGGGATCTCGGTCCCCAACAGTCCCCCCGATTGACCCCCAGGGTCAGCACCCCGCCCGCCCGGATCCCCCTCCGGGCGGGCTTTTACTTTGTCGGCAATCTGCCGCATGGTCCGGCAGGATGGCTCCAGCCGTCCGTACGCATTTCAGTGGCGAAGGGGCCATGCCACCGAACCGGCCTATTGCAGCGAACCAAAGCCTGCTCTCCGGATTGCCAGAGCATCTCTCGGCAAGCCTGTTCAACGCTGCGACCGCGGTGAAGCTCGCCGCCGACGAAACCCTGTTCATGTCCGGCGACGCCGGTGACGGCTGCTACCGGGTTGACGAGGGACTGCTGAAGGTGACGATGGTGTCGCGGGCCGGCGGCGAGCGCATCCTCGCCTTTCTTGGCGCGGGCGCGGTCGTCGGTGAGCTGTCGATCCTCGACGGCCTGCCGCGCTCGGCGTCGGTCGTGGCCGTACGCGCCGCGGAATTGAGCTTCCTGAGCCGCGCCGCCTTTGAGGACTTCGCCAGGGCGCATCCGGAAGTCTACAAATCGCTGGTGACAATGCTTGCCGCACGGCTACGTGAAACCGATGCGGTGATCGCGGCGGGAAGTTTCCTGCCGCTGCGCGGCCGGGTCGCGCTGACGCTCCTCGAGCTGGCGCATGAATTCGGCCAGGACGTCGGCGGCGGCCGTATCGTCATCCGGCAGAAAATCGGTCAGGCCGACCTTGCGGCCATGGCCGGCATCGCCCGCGAGAACGTCAGCCGCATCCTCAACGACTGGAAGCGCCGCAAGCTGGTCAGCCGCCTGTCGGGGTATTATTGCCTTGAGAACAAGACGCAGCTTCAGCACGAAGCCGAACTGTAGCAGCGCCGGCCCCGCCGCGCTTTTCCGGTTTGGCCATGATCTTTTCGGATACCGGCTGCCACTTTTCCGGATCATGCTCTAAAAGCACGCTATGAAAACGCCTCGGCTCGAGGACTTCCGCCGCATCGTCGTGAAGGTCGGCTCCTCCCTGCTGGTCGACACCACGGCCGGCAAGCTCCATGAATCCTGGCTCACGGCGCTGATCGCCGATCTTGCGCCGCTGCATCGCGACGGCCGCGACATCATCGTTGTGTCGTCGGGTGCGATCGCGCTCGGCCGCGCGGTGCTCAAATTGCCTCAAGGGTCGCTGAAGCTTGAAGACAGCCAGGCCGCGGCCGCGGTCGGACAGATCGCGCTGGCGCGAACCTGGGCCGAAGCATTGTCACAGCATGGTCTCGCCGCGGGACAAGTGCTGGTGACGCTCGGCGATACCGAAGAGCGGCGGCGTTATCTCAATGCCCGCTCGACGATCGACAAGCTTCTGGAATGGCGCGCGGTGCCGGTGATCAACGAGAACGACACGGTCGCCACGTCGGAGATCCGATACGGCGACAACGACCGGCTGGCCGCCCGTGTCGCCACGATGGTGAGCGCCGATCTGCTCGTGCTGCTGTCCGATGTCGACGGGCTCTACGATGCGCCGCCCGGCACCGCCAGCACCGCTCAACATATTCCGCGCGTTGATCGCATCACCCCGGAGATCGAAGCCATGGCGGGCGCGGCCGGCTCCGAACTGTCGCGCGGCGGTATGCAGACCAAACTTGAAGCGGCCAAGATCGCGACCGGCGCCGGCACCTACATGATCATCGCCTCGGGCCGCGTTGAGCATCCGCTGCGGGCGATCGGCCAGGGCGCGCGCTGCACGTGGTTCACGGCCGTGGAGAATCCGGTCACCGCGCGCAAGAAATGGATTGCCGGTTCGCTCGAACCGCGAGGGACGCTCACCATCGATGCCGGCGCGGTTGCAGCGCTGCGGCGGGGCAACAGCCTGTTGCCGGTCGGCGTGGTGAAGGTCGAAGGGAATTTCGCACGCGGCGACGCCGTCATCATCCGCGGGCCGGATGGCGCCGAGATCGGACGCGGCCTGTGCGCCTATGACGCCGAAGACGCCCAGAAGATCGTCGGCCGCGCCTCTGCCGACATCGCTTCGATCATCGGCTTCAGCGGCCGCGCTGAAATCGTGCATCGCGACAATCTGGTGATCGGCCGGGAGTGAAAGCAGGCGTGCGTGAAGGCTGAGGGAGTGAAGGCTGGATGCCGACCCGTATGGCCCGCGCACCCAGCCCTCGCTTCAGACGCACAAACAACACACGCAACGCCACGTGTTCGAAACTTGATGGCTGCTGGCGGAGTTCCCTGCGCCGAAGCCAATTTCCGGCCAAAACGGCGGGCATCCCTAACAGGGAGCAAATAACCCGCCTGACCTTGACCCGCCGGAATTTTGGCCCGCCGGAATTTTGGCCCGCCGGAATTTTGGCCCGCCGGAATTTTGGCCCGCCGCAAAAAGAGGAACCCCGACCGCTAAAAGCGGCCGGGGCTCAACGCCGGGTGATTGAGGGTGAGGGGCTGGGGGGCTTCGCCCGGCGCCTGAGATCAATTCCGCCGCTGCTTGGTGGTTCCTGCCAGGTCGAAATTTTTTTTAGCCCAGGTCCGGTTTCGGCCGGAGGCGCTGCGGTTGCGGGAACGCCGCGGAACCGGCTCGCCCGTCCCGCCAAGCTGGCCGCTATCGGTCGGAAGCTTGATGTGCCGCCCGCCCGGAAGGACGATATACCGCGAGATAATCCGCAATTGCCCGTTTTCGCCGCCGTGGCCTTCGACGACATACTTGGCGCCGACCGGAAAACGGGCCGGCAGGGAATTGGTGGTGGAACCTGATGGTCCATGTGAAACACGCATAGCACCCTCTCCAATTGCTATTGTGAAATCTTGGTTTGAAAATGCGGCGAACGTGGCCAAGTTCCTCCGATTGTCTGACTGCCCGATGACTTGCTGTGAATTGCTGTGGGTAAGCATCCGAATCGAGCCGCCTCGCCCGGCCCCGCCGAACGTGATAGGAACTCCCCGAATGCAAGACGGATCAATGCCATGAACGCTCCGCTCAAGGCGGTCGGCGGCACTGAAAACCTCGATGCTGTCATGCGGGAGATCGGGCGTGATGCGCGCCGGGCTGCCCGGGCGCTGGCTTTGGCCTCAACGTCACAAAAGAACAAGGCGCTGGCCGCTATGGCGGAGGCGATTCGGGGTTCCAGGGCGGCCATTCTGGCCGCCAATGCCGAAGACGTGGCCGACGCGGCGGCATCGAACGCCAACGCGGCCTTCCTAGACCGGCTCACCCTCAACGCCGAGCGGATCGAAGCCATGGCCGGGGGGCTCGACGTGATCCGCAAGCTGAAGGATCCGGTCGGCACCGTGCTGGCATCGTGGCGCCGCCCCAACGGCATGCGGATCGAGCGGGTCCGGGAACCGCTTGGCGTTATCGGCGTGATTTACGAAAGCCGGCCCAATGTGACGGCCGACGCCGGCGCACTTTGTCTCAAGGCCGGCAATGCCGTGATCCTGCGCGGCGGTTCCGACGGTTTCCGTTCGGCGCGCGCGATTCACGCCGCGATGGTTCACGGGCTGGTCGAGGCCAAGTTGCCCGCTGCGGCGATTTCGTTGGTGCCGACACGCGACCGGACCGCGGTCGGCATGTTGCTGGCCGGACTGCACGGCGCCATCGACGTGATCGTGCCACGTGGCGGCAAGGACCTGGTGGCCCGTGTGCAGACCGAGGCGCGGGTGCCGGTGTTCGCTCATCTCGAAGGCGTCTGCCACGTTTACGTCGACGCCAAAGCCAGGCTGCCGATGGCGAAATCAATCGTGCTCAATGCCAAGATGCGCCGCACCGGCGTGTGCGGAGCCGCCGAAACGATGCTGGTCGACAAAGCGGGCGCGGCCAAACTGCTCAAGCCGCTCGTGACCATGCTGCTCGATGCCGGTTGTGAAGTGCGCGGCGACAATGCCGTGCAGGCCGTCGATAGCCGCGTCAAACCCGCGAGCGAATCCGATTGGCGCACCGAATATCTCGACGCCATCATCGCCGCCCGTGTGGTCGACGGCGTCGACAAAGCCATCGAGCACATCGAGCGCTACGGCACCCATCACACCGATGCGATCGTGACTGAAGACAAGGCCGCAGCGGAAAAATTCTTGCGCGAAGTGGCCTCCGCCATCGTGCTGCACAATGCTTCGACGCAGTTTGCCGACGGCGGCGAATTCGGCTTCGGCGCCGAGATCGGCATCGCCACCGGCCGGCTGCATGCGCGCGGCCCGGTCGGGGTCGAACAACTGACAAGTTTCAAATACCGCATCCGCGGCAGCGGACAAACGAGGCCGTAACAGATTGGCTTTCATCGCATGGCGATGGCGGCCGGTTAAGGATGCGTCGGGAGGGGGCCTTTCTGAAATCATGAAGCGGGAGTTCCCTCCTGCGCGCTCGGCTGCCAGGAAATCCGCCGTGAAATCCGCGGTCCGAGAACGCGTTGTGCTGCCACCCCATGCACCCGGCATGCGTATCGGCCTGTTCGGCGGAACCTTCGATCCGCCGCACGCGGCGCATCGCGCGGCTTGTCTGCTGGCTTTGCGCCGGCTCGGCCTCGACCGGATGTGGTGGCTGGTGACGCCGGGCAATCCGCTCAAGAACACCCGCGGTCTGGCGCCGCTGGCGGAGCGGGTCGCCGCAGCCCGAAAGCTTGCGCATCATCCGCTGATCGACGTCACCGCCTTCGAGGCGGAACTCGGCACCAGCTATACCTACGAAACCGTTTCCTATCTGGTGCGGCGCTGCCGGGGCGTCCATTTTGTCTGGATCATGGGCGCGGACAATCTCCGCAGCTTCCACCGCTGGCAGCGCTGGCGCGGCATCGCCGGCCTGGTGCCGATCGCCGTCGTCGACCGCCTCGGCCCGAGCCTCTATTCCACGGCAAGCGCGGCAAGCCAGGCGCTGGCTCCGTATCGCCTGCCGGAAACCTCGGCAACAAAACTGGCCGATCGCAAGCCGCCGGCGTGGGTCTATTTGCACGGCCTCAAATCGCCGCTGTCATCGACGGCCCTGCGTGCGGCACGCGCGTCAAGTCGTCGCTGAATGACACTGACTTGACGGCAAAGCAGTTGAATCCATTAACCCGGCATGCCTATCTTAATGCCGGTGCCCCGGATTCGGTGGCCGGGGCCAAGTCAGGAGCGAAAGGATAAGGCCCCCTGTCAACAGTTGCAGTCCCTCGGGACGAACGTCGCGTCCCAAAAGCGGTCTCCGGAATGCGTCCTGACGCAGAGGAGATCCTCCGAATGATCCTCGCCCGCCTCGACGATATGAAGGCCGAGGACATCCTCACCATCGATCTTCGCGATAAATCCTCGATCGGCGATTACATGGTCGTGTCATCCGGCCGGTCGCAGCGCCATGTCGGCTCGGTCGCCGACAAGGTCGTCGAGGATTTGCACAAAGTCGGCGTTGCGGCGCATATCGAAGGCATGCCGCATTGCGACTGGGTGTTGATCGATGCGGGAGCCGTGATCGTTCACGTCTTCCGGCCCGAAGTCCGCGACTTCTACAATCTCGAGAAGATGTGGACCAACGGCCGTCAAACGCGGCACGCGAGCTAGACTGCTCGCAAGCCGATCGAATTGGTAAGACCGGTACCTTCTCCGGCCATTGATGCTCACGCCGGATTAGCCACTCATGCCGGATTAGATGCGTATCGTGATCGCCGCGGTCGGCCGCCTCAAGGACGGGCCCGAACGCGAACTCGCCGCAAATTATCGCAAGCGCGCCGAAGCCGTCGGACGCACATTGGGATTGCGCGAGGTCGAAATCGTCGAAATCCGCGAGAGCCGGGCGCAGGACGCCGAGCGCCGCAGGGTCGAAGAATCGATCGCCATCGCCAACGTCATTCCCGAACGCTCGGTCATCGTCATTCTCGACGAGCATGGAACCAGCGTCGACAGCGCCACGCTTGCCGCCCGGCTTGGCGAATGGCGGGCCGAGGACCGGCCCGCGGCCTGTTTCCTTATCGGCGGCGCCGATGGCCTGGCGTCCACGTTGCGCGAGCGCTCGCGCCTGACGCTCGCTTTCGGGACCGCGACCTGGCCGCACCAACTGGTGCGGGTAATGTTGCTTGAACAGATCTACCGGGCCGGCACCATTCTCGCCGGACACCCCTACCACCGGGCGTGACCACCTTAACATTTCGCAATCTCACCGAATTGTGACGGTTCCGGCGCGGTCGGTCTTAATCCGGTCCAATCTTGCTGCTTGATCCTTGGCCTTCCCGAGGCTTGGGCTTACTCTTGAACACGATGATTCTCCGACGGTCGAGCCGCGCAGAACCGTGCCTTGTGCTCGGTCCGGCTTTGGCGTTTGTGCTGCCGTTTGCCGCCAACTGGACCGCCTTTGCGCAAAATCCGGTCCCGCCGGCTTCGATCGCCGAAGTTCCGTCGCCACCGCCTGCCGCCATGCCGCCTGATGCCACCTCGCCGGCCGCGCCGCAGCCCAGCCTGGACGCGCTCAAACAGCATGACCAGGAACTCGACACCACGCGCACCCAGCAAAGGGTGTCGCTGGAGGAGCAGAACAAGCTCAAGCGCGAGATCGATGCGATCGGCGCCGACCGTGCCGCGCTCAATCAGCAACTGATCGATACCGCCGCGCACATCCGCGACATCGAAACCAGCATCGACGCCACACAGGCGCGCCTGAAACCGCTCGACGAGCGCGAACAGATGTTCCGGAGCTCGCTCGACGAGCGGCGCGCCGTCATCGTCGAAGTGCTTGCCGCCCTGCAGCGGATTGGGCGGCAGCCGCCGCCGGCGCTGGTGGTGAAGCCGGAAGATGCGCTGCAAGCGGTGCGGACCGCGATCATGCTCGGCGCCGTGGTGCCGGAAATGCGGGCGCAGGCCGATGCGCTGGCGGCCGACCTTGCCGAGCTGTTGCGGGTCCATAACGAGATCGACGCCGAGCGCACGCGGCTCAGCGGCGACCTTGCCGGGCTCGCACGCCAGCAGCTTCGGCTCAACATCCTGATCGATGCGCGGCAGCAGAAGCAGCAGTCCGCGGAGCAGGCGCTCGACGCGCAAAAGCAGCGCGCCAGCGACCTGGCCCATCAGGCCGACAGCCTGAAGGATTTGATCGGCAAGCTGGAGCAAGGCCTCGACAGCACCAGCCGCGAAGCGCGCCTGCAAGCCCGCGCGATCGAAGAAGACGCCACCCGCCCCGATCTCGCTGCGCTCAAGGATCCCGGCCGGATGACGCCTGCCGTCGCGTTTGCCGCGACGCGCGGGCATTTACACTTGCCGGTCAATGGAGCGCGAATCCGGGAATTCGGCGCATCCGACGGTGTTGGTGGAACCCAGAAAGGGCTTTCCATCGTGGCCCGCGCCGGCGCAAATATTACCGCGCCGTGCGACGGCTGGGTTGTTTACGCCGGGCCGTTTCGCAGTTATGGGCAACTCTTGATCCTCAACGCCGGCGGCGGGTATCATGTGCTGCTAGCGGGGATGGAACGTATTTCCGTCGATCTCGGTCAGTTTGTACTGACCGGTGAACCCGTAGCCGTAATGGGTGGTGGATCGCAGGTGTCCTCCACTGTCGCTACCGGGACCAAGCAACCTGTGCTTTACGTGGAGTTCCGGAAAGACGGCACTCCCATTGATCCCAGCCCCTGGTGGGCGACTAACGAAGGCGAAAAGGTTCGCGGATGATGCGCAAGACATCTCTGGTTTTCCTCGGCGCGGTGACAGGCGCGGTGGCAACGCTGCTGTTGACGCAGCCCCATTCATTGCTCGTCGGCTCGGCCGCGCGGGCGGCAGCTTCCGACACCTACCGGGAGCTCAACCTGTTCGGCGACGTATTCGAGCGCGTGCGCGCCGACTACGTCGAGAAACCCGACAACTCCAAGCTGGTCGAATCGGCGATCAACGGCATGCTCGCCGGCCTCGATCCGCATTCGAGCTACATGGACCCCAAGAGCTTCCGCGACATGCAGGTGCAGACCCGCGGCGAGTTCGGCGGCCTCGGCATCGAAGTCACGATGGAAGACGGTCTGGTGAAGGTCGTGGCGCCGATCGACGACACGCCGGCGGCCAAGGCCGGGGTGATGGCGAACGACATCATCACGCAGCTTGACGACGAGAACGTGCAGGGCCTGACGCTCAACCAGGCCGTCGACAAGATGCGCGGCCCGGTCAACACCAAGATCAAGCTGACCATCATGCGCAAGGGCTCCGACAAGCCGATCGAAGTTTCGATCATGCGCGACGTGATCCGCGTGAAATCGGTGCGTTCGCATCCGGAAGGCGACGATGTCGGCTACATCCGCATCACGCAGTTCAACGAGCAGACCACCGACGGCCTGAAGCAAGCGATCAACGATCTGAACAGCCAGCTCGGCGCCGACAAGATCAAGGGCTTCATCGTCGATCTGCGCAACAATCCGGGCGGCCTGCTCGATCAGGCGATCTCGGTGTCGGACACGTTCCTGGACAAGGGCGAGATCGTTTCCACCCGCGGCCGCAATGCGGAAGAAACCCAGCGCTTCAACGCGCGGCCCGGTGATATGACCAAGAGCAAGCCGGTGATCGTCCTGATCAACGGCGGCTCCGCCTCGGCGTCGGAAATCGTTGCCGGCGCATTGCAGGACCACAAGCGCGCGACGCTGATCGGCACCCGCTCGTTCGGCAAAGGCTCGGTGCAGACCATCATCCCGCTCGGCGCCGGCAATGGCGCGCTGCGGCTGACCACGGCGCGCTATTTCACGCCGTCGGGCCGTTCGATCCAGGCCAAGGGCATCGTTCCCGACATCGAAGTGCTGCAGGACGTGCCTGACGACCTGAAGAACCGCACCGACACCAAAGGCGAGGCCTCGCTGCGCGGCCATCTCAAGGCCGAGGGCTCCGAGGAGTCCGGTTCCCAGTCCTACGTCCCGCCGGATGAAAAGGACGACGCCGCGATCAAAAGCGCCCTCAACCTGCTGCGCGGCACGACGACAAATGCGGCGTTCCCGCCGAATCCGAAGGCCGCGGTTCCGAACTAAGCCGGACCTTCAGGTACAAGTTGTTTCGGGGCGGCGTAACAAGCCGCCCCGAATTTTTTACGGACAGTGATCCGGCGCCAGCTGGCGCAAAAATTACGCCATTTGAGCACTTTTGGCCGGGGTTTAGAGCGCCGTGGTAGACTGCCGGGCATGATTCGCGAGCGATCGGCCAACCAGCGGAGCGGATTTGACATTCGCTACCGGCCTTGCCGCGACCTCGTGAAGCGAATGTCAGATCCAAAGGGCTACTGGTCATGACGGCGGACGATCTCGACGCTCCGCTTGGCCAGGGACCCAAGAAGCGACGGCGGATTTCAATCCCGATCAATACGTCGCAGGTGCTCGGCGGCGCACTGGCGCTGTTCTTTGGCGTATTCGTGCTGTGGGCGCTCCTTGCCGAGAATCCGTTCGGCGGCGAGCCCATCGCCGTCGCACCGATCAAGACCGCTGCAAATACGCCGGCGACCAGCGGCCCGCCCACGGTGGTGGCCGGCAATCCGAACCGCTACGACGGCCCGGACCCCGCCCAGCGGCAACCGGACCAGGCGGCCCAGGCGACACCCGGCGCGCCGGGGCGCGCGCCGCAAACCGTCACCATCATCGACGGCAAGACCGGACAACGGCAGGAGATCGAGCTGGCCCCACCGCCGGCGAGCGACCCTCCCGCGGCAGCTCCGGGTCCAGCCAATCAAAAGCTCGTCGAGATGACAGCCAACGGGCTCATTCCGAAAATCGCCGCCGACGGCATGCGGCCGGCGGATGCATTCGCCCAGCCGGCCAAGACGCTTCCCGGCAAACCCGATGCACCGCGCATCGCCATCATCGTGACCGGACTGGGTGTCAGCGACAGCGCGACGTCCGACGCCATCGGCAAATTGCCGGGGCCGGTGACACTCGGCTTCATGCCGTATGGCACCGAAGTCGCAAGCCAGGTGTCGCGCGCCCGCAGTCAAGGACATGAAGTCCTGCTGCAGGTGCCGATGGAGCCGTTCGATTATCCCAACAACGATCCGGGCCCGCAGACGTTGCTCACCACGCTGGCGCCGCAACAGAACATGGAGCGGCTGTATTGGCTGATGAGCCGGTTCCAGGGTTATGTCGGCATCGAGAACGCGATGGGCGCCCGCTTCACCTCGTCCGAACAGTCGCTGACGCCGGTGCTACGCGAGACCGCGAAGCGCGGTTTGATCTTTGTCGATGACGGCTCAAATCCGCGCAGTCTTGCCGATCACATTGCCGGCGCCAACAGTACGCCGTTTGCGAAAGCAGACGTCGTCATCGACTCGGTTGCGACGCCCGCTGAAATCGACCGCGCGCTCGGGCGGCTGGAAACCGCGGCGCGCGAACATGGCGCTGTCGTCGGCGTATCCACGGCGCTGCCCGCCGCGATCGAGCACATCGCCAAATGGGCGAAAGGCCTCGAAAGCCGGGGCATCGTGTTGGTTCCGATCACCGCCGTCGCGCTCAAATCCCGGCAAACGTGAGAATGGCGAAACGGCCAAGGTGCGAATAGGATAGCGCACCGGTCACTGTTCTCTCCCCGTTTCTGACGCATGCGCTTCGAAGACCTTCCCTACCGTCCCTGTGTGGGCATCGTGGTGCTCAGCCGCGATGGCAAAGTATTCATCGGCCGCCGCATCGAAGGGCCGGAGCACATCGATGCCACCCATTCCTGGCAGATGCCGCAGGGCGGCATCGATCCGGGGGAGGAGGCGTGGCCGGCGGCGCTGCGGGAATTGTACGAGGAAACCAATATCCGTTCGGTCGAGCGGCTCGGCGAAATCGGCGAGTGGCTCACTTACGACATACCGCGCGAACTCGTGGGACAGGCCTGGAAGGGCAAATACCGCGGCCAAAAGCAAAAATGGTTCGCGCTGCGCTTTACCGGCGAGGACAGCGAAATCGACCTCGCCAATCCCGCCGGCACGCATCAGCCGGAGTTTGCGGCGTGGCGTTGGGAGCCGATGCAAAACGTTCCGGATATCGTCGTGCCGTTCAAGCGCGCGGTCTACGAGCGCGTGGTCCGGGAATTCTCGCGCCTCGTGAAATAGGCCTCACTTGGACTTAACCGCGAACGGCCCGATTGCGATGACCCGACAGGCGTTATCCTGCTTCGCACAGTCGGCCAGCGCACCAGTTGCTGCGTCCTGCTCGTTAGCCGCGCCCACGGCGACACCGGGATGGCCGCCGGAGCCGGTTGCAACAGCGGTCCAGCCGTTTCCGGCAGCAAGGCGCTGCGCCACGCCGGCACGCGCCTCGGGTGCGATCGTTGCCGCGCCGGCCGGCTGGAAAAATCCTGTGACTTTCATCGTCGCCGGAATCGGCACGACAAAATTTTCATTGATGGCAAGCAGCAGACAGGGAACGCCAGCGTTGGCGCCGCAGCTTTCCAGCGCGCGACGGACCGCCTCGTCGTTGTTTTCCTGGTTGACGTCGAAAAAGAACCCGCCCCGCGGACCGATCGCAAGCGCTTTCACCTCGCGACCCGGCACGTAGACGCGTTCGATATTGGCTTTGCCCTGTTCCAGCACCAGCGGCACGAGAGCGGCGACGACTGGCTTTACAACGGTGGGATCGTTCTTGAAAAACGGTGATGGCATTGGCGGGCGGCCGCGCGCATACACCACGGTATTGCCAACGGCGTAGATCTCGCATTTCCGCGGTTGCGGCAGCGCGTCGGCGCGTTTTTGGCAAGTATCGAGCGCGGCCTGCTTTGCCGCTTCATCGTCAGCCTGACCTGTTGTGAACCCCATCGGTCCAGAGCTGATCGCAAGCGCCTTGTGATCGGCGGCTGGCATGTACTCGTTACGAATGATGTTACGGGCGCGATCCAGGATGAACGGAACGGTCTCCGGCACCAGCGGTTCGCCCTGTCGCGCCACCTGCGGCGGCGGCGCATTGGGAACGGCGGCGATCACCGGCGGCGGAGCCGCAGCCGTTTGGGCTGGTTGCTGTGCCACTGCCGGCGTAGGCGCGGCTGCCGAAGCAGCGGCCTGGCCCGGAGGTTGCGGCGCTCCCGGCCGCGACACTGCGAAGTAAACGGCGACGGCAACGGCGATCGCCACGATCGGCGCCGCAATCGCGACCGGCAGCACCCAGCCCGCGCGCGCCGGCGGAGCTGGCTTCGCCGCCGGAACAGCACTGAGTTTCGTTTCGTCCGGCCGCATCGCGATGTGATAGGCGTGCACCGGGGTCGGAATGTTTTTGACCTGCTGCTCGCCGATATCCGAGAAATGCACGGAGAGCTTGTTCGCCACCTGCTCATGGACGGCGCGCGAGATGCAAATGCCGCCGACCGGCGCAATGCCTTCAAGGCGCGCCGCGATGTTCACGCCATCGCCGAGCAGATCGCCGTCGCGTTCGACCACGTCGCCGATAGTGATGCCGATGCGAAAATTCATCTGCCGGCTGGCCGGATAAGCCATGTTCCGCGTCCGCAGGCTTTCCTGGATGTCGATGGCGCAGCGCACCGCTTCGACCGCGCTGGAGAATTCCGCGAGCACCGCGTCGCCCGCGGTATTGAAGATCCTGCCGCCGGCGCGGCCGATGAAATCGTCCATAACGCTGCGATAGGACGCGAGCCGCCGCAGCGTCTCTTCTTCGTCCTCGGCGACGAGCCTGCTGTAGCCGGCAACGTCAGCGGCGAAAATGGCCGCGATTTTTCGTTTCATGGGATATCCGCCGCAATGCCCGATGCAGACAGGCAGAATGCCCGACAGCCCCGGTGCCTCGCAACGGGATTAAAGCACCGGCGGTACCGGAGAACTACTGCGCAAGCGCGGCTTGCAGCGACTTCAACTGATCGAGATGGCGGGCCAGCTTGTCGCGTTCGGCATCGTCGGTGGCGTCGGCGACGTCTTCCTCGGTGTCTTTGATCTCGCTGGCGAGCGACGCCATGTCGAAATCTTCGCGCGCCACCGCCCTGTCGGCGAGCACGGTCAGCCCGGAAGGCCCGACCTCGGCAAAGCCGCCAATGACCACGATCGGCACTTTGGTGTTGCCGTTGAAGATCGTGACGATGCCGGGGCGCAGCGTGGTCACCAGCGGTGCATGGCCGGCCAAAATCCCCATGTCGCCCTCGGTGCCCGGCAAGTCGACCTGGTCGACGTCGCCGGAGAACAGCACGCGCTCGGGAGAGACAAATTCGAGATGAAGTTCGCCCATAAGCAACCTATGCCGCCTCGGCGGCGAGCTTCTTGCTCTTCTCGATCGCCTCCTCGATGGTGCCGACCATGTAGAAGGCCGCTTCCGGCATATGATCGTATTTGCCGTCGACCAGGCCTTTGAAGCCGTTGATGGTGTCCTGCAGATCGACGAGCTTGCCCGGCGAGCCGGTGAACACTTCGGCGACGTGGAACGGTTGCGACAGGAAGCGCTCGATCTTGCGCGCCCGCGCCACCGTCAGCTTGTCCTCTTCCGACAATTCGTCCATGCCGAGAATGGCGATGATGTCCTGCAGCGCCTTGTAGCGTTGCAGCACCTGCTGCACCTGCCGCGCGACGTTGTAATGCTCCTCGCCGACGATCAGCGGCGACAGCATGCGCGATGTGGAGTTCGAGCGGATCCACTGCCGGATAAATGCCCTTCGCGGCGATGTCGCGGGACAGCACCGTCGTGGCGTCAAGATGCGCGAACGACGTTGCCGGCGCCGGATCGGTCAGGTCGTCGGCCGGCACGTAAATCGCCTGCACCGAGGTCACCGACCCCTTCTGCGTGGTGGTGATCCGCTCCTGCAATGCGCCCATGTCGGTCGCCAATGTCGGCTGATAGCCGACCGCTGAAGGGATGCGGCCGAGCAGCGCCGACACTTCCGAGCCGGCCTGGGTAAAGCGGAAGATATTGTCGACGAAGAACAGCACGTCCTGACCCTGGTCGCGGAAGTGTTCGGCGACGGTCAGCCCGGTGAGGCCGACGCGGGCGCGGGCGCCGGGCGGCTCGTTCATCTGGCCGTAGACCAGCGCGCACTTTGAACCTTCGACCGAGCCTTCCTTCGGATCCTTGTTGACCTTCGACTCGATCATTTCGTGATAGAGGTCGTTGCCTTCGCGAGTGCGCTCGCCGACGCCGGCGAACACCGAGTAGCCGCCGTGCGCCTTCGCCACGTTGTTGATCAGTTCCATGATCAGCACGGTCTTGCCGACACCGGCGCCGCCGAACAAGCCGATCTTGCCGCCCTTCGCATAGGGCGCGAGCAGATCGACCACCTTGATGCCGGTCACGAGAATCGCGGCTTCGGTGGACTGATCGGTATAGGACGGCGCCTCCTGATGGATAGCGCGAATGGATTCCGCTTTGACCGGCCCGGCCTCATCGACCGGCTCGCCGATCACATTGATGATGCGGCCCAGCAGGCCGGCGCCGACCGGCACCGAAATCGGCGCGCCGGTATCGGTCACTTCCTGTCCGCGCACCAGACCTTCCGACGTGTCCATCGCCACGGTGCGGACCGTCGATTTGCCGAGATGCTGGGCGACTTCGAGCACCAGCCGGTTGCCCTGGTTGCTGGTTTCCAGCGCGTTCAGGATCTCCGGCAGATGACCCTCGAACTGCACGTCAACGACGGCGCCGATTACCTGCGTGATTTTTCCAGCTTTGCTTGCCATCGTGGCCCTCTTCAAAAACGGTTAAAGCGCCTCGGCGCCGGAGATGATCTCGATCAGCTCTTTGGTAATCATCGCCTGGCGCGTGCGGTTGTAAGTAAGCGTCTGTTTGCGAATCATGTCGCCGGCGTTGCGGGTGGCGTTGTCCATTGCCGACATCTGCGCGCCGTAGAATGACGCCGCATTTTCCAGCAGCGCACGGAAAATCTGCACCGCAACATTGCGCGGCAACAGGTCTTTCAGGATCTCTTCCTCGTCCGGCTCGAATTCATAGACCGCGCCGCCGAGCGCGTCGGAGGATTTCTCGTCGAACACCGGCGGAATGATCTGGTGCGCCGTCGGGATCTGCGCGATGACCGAACGAAACCGCGAGTAGAGCAGGGTACAGACGTCGAATCCGAATTTATCGAACAGCGCGATGATCTTTTCCGCAATCATCTCGGCATTTTCGAAGCTTAGCGTGCGCACCGAACGCAGATCGACCAATTCGACGATCTGCGTAGCGAACTGCCGGCGCAACTGGTCGTAACCTTTGCGGCCGACGCAGAAGAACTTGACCTCTTTGCCCGCGTTCATCAGCGCAATGGCACGCTCGCGGGCGAGCCGAACGATCGCGGTGTTGAACGGGCCGCAGAGGCCGCGCTCAGCCGTGCAAACCAGAAGCAAATGTACCTTGTCGTCGCCAGAGCCGCGGAGGAGTCGCGGCGCGGTATCGAGACCGGCCACCGACGCGGCGATATTGCCGAGTACCGTGTCCATGCGGCTGGCGTACGGCCGCGCCGCTTCGGCAGCCGCCTGCGCGCGCCGCAGCTTCGACACCGCGACCATCTGCATGGCCTTGGTAATCTTCTGCGTCGCCTTGGTGGCGGCGATGCGGTTGCGGAGGTCTTTGAGCGAAGCCATCAGACCAACGTTCTAGGCAAAGGTTTTCGCGTAAGCGTCAACGGCGCCCTTGAGCTTGGCCGCTGTCGCATCGTCGAGATCGCGCAAATCACGGATAGCCTTGAGGATGTCGCTGTGCTGGTTGCGCAGCAGGCCGAGCAAGCCGTCTTCGAAGGCGCGAACGCGGTTGACCGGCAGCGGATCGAGATAGCCGTTGACGCCGGCGTAGATCACGCAGACCTGCTCTTCCATCAACAGCGGCGAGAACTGCGGCTGCTTGAGCAGCTCGGTGAGCCGCGAGCCGCGGTTGAGCAGCCGCTGGGTCGTGGCGTCGAGATCGGAGCCGAACTGCGCGAACGCCGCCATTTCGCGGTATTGCGCGAGTTCGCCCTTGATGCGGCCGGCAACCTTCTTCATCGCCTTGGTCTGCGCCGCGGAGCCGACGCGCGACACCGAAAGGCCGACGTTCACCGCCGGACGAATGCCCTGATAGAACAGATCGGTTTCAAGGAAGATCTGGCCATCGGTAATCGAGATGACGTTGGTCGGAATGTAGGCCGACACGTCGTTGGCTTGCGTTTCGATCACCGGCAATGCGGTGAGCGAACCGCCTTTGTGCTCGTCATTCATCTTCGCGGCGCGCTCGAGCAGCCGCGAGTGCAGATAGAACACGTCGCCCGGATAAGCTTCACGGCCCGGCGGACGGCGCAGCAGCAGCGACATCTGGCGATAGGAGACGGCCTGCTTCGACAGGTCGTCGTAAATGATCACGGCGTGCATCCCGTTATCGCGGAAGTATTCGCCCATGGCGCAGCCGGCGAACGGCGCCAGGTACTGCATCGGCGCCGGATCGGAAGCAGTTGCCGCCACCACGATCGAGTAATCGAGCGCGCCCTGCTCTTCGAGAACTTTGACGAATTGAGCGACGGTCGAACGCTTCTGGCCGATAGCGACGTAGACACAGTAGAGCTTGATCTTCTCATCGCCGGTAGCGTTAAGCGCTTTCTGGTTCAGGATCGTGTCGAGAGCGATTGCGGTCTTGCCGGTCTGGCGGTCGCCGATGATCAGCTCGCGCTGGCCACGGCCGATCGGAATCAGCGCGTCGATTGCTTTCAATCCGGTCGCCATCGGCTCGTTCACCGATTTGCGCGGAATGATGCCGGGCGCCTTCACGTCAACGCGGGCTTTACTATCGGTCTTGATCGGCCCCTTGCCGTCGATCGGATCGCCGAGTGCATCGACCACGCGGCCGAGCAGGCCCTTGCCGACCGGCACTTCCACGATGGCGCGGGTGCGCTTGACCGTCTGGCCTTCCTTGATCTGGCGGTCCGAGCCGAAGATCACGATGCCGACGTTGTCGCTTTCGAGGTTGAGCGCCATGCCGCGCACGCCGCTCTCGAATTCGACCATCTCGCCCGACTGCACCTGGTCGAGACCGAAGACGCGGGCGATGCCGTCGCCGACCGACAGAACCTGGCCGACCTCCGAGACTTCGGCATCCTGGCCGAAATTCTTGATCTGCTCTTTGAGGATTGCGGAAATTTCCGCGGCGCGGATATCCATTATCGAGCCTCTTTCATCGCGTGCTTGATTGCATTGAGCTTGGTGCGCAGCGAGCTGTCGACCATGCGGCTGCCGAGTTTGACCACAAGACCGCCAATGATCGACGGGTCGACCGTGACGTTAAGGTCGACGTCCTTGCCGCTGACCGCCTTGAGCGCCGAGCGCAGCGCATCGAGATGGTCGCCCTTGAGTTCTTCGGCGACCGTGACTTCGGCCGTCGCCTCGCCCTTGAAGTCCGCCACCAGTTCGCGATAGCCGCGGACCATGTCGCGGACCGCGAACAGCCGGCGGTTCGCAGTCACCATCTTGAGAAACTTCGCCGCCAATCCGCCAATTCCCGCCTTGTCGAGAATCTCCGCCAGCGCCTGAAGCTGCTCCTCGGCGGAAAATACCGGACTGCGCACCAGCCGCGTGAGATCGGCGCTTTCGGCGACCAGCGCGTCGAAGCGATCAAGGTCCGCCTTCACCGCGTCGATCGCGTTGCCGTCGCGCGCCAGCTCGAACAGCGCCGTGGCATAACGACCGGCCATGCCGGATACGATGGTTTCTTGGCCTGCCAAATGAGTGCTCGGTGCGCCTGTACTCGGGAACTTTATTTTTTCCAAATGATCGCGCCGCTGTCCCAACGGACCCGCGCAAGCCCTTGGGATTTAAGCGGGACTTGGATATTCACGGAACCCGCAAAAAATCCTGCGAAAGCCGCGAAAATCGGGGCTTGCTAACATACCGGGCCATAGGGTGCAACACGGCGTAAACTCCGCAAAACCGGATTTGCGCCTCGAACTTGTACCAATGGACGACGGCGCCGGACGTCAGGCAGCGGATGCTGCCGTGTATTGCCGGATCACATCGAGGAAGGTGTCGCCATATTGGCGCAATTTCGCAGCGCCGACCCCGTGCACAGTGGCCATCTCGTCGAGCGTCGTTGGCCTGCGCTGCGCCATGTCGATCAAGGTCTTGTCGGCAAAAACGACGTAGGCCGCGACGCCTTGTCCCTTGGCGAGTTCCGACCGGCGCCTCCGCAACGCCTCGAATAGCGCCTGGTCGCCCGGGGCGCCGTCGGCGAGCGTTGCTGCATTGGCGGCCGCGCGGGTATTCTTTCGGGTCGCAGGCTTCAGCGTGTCCTTGCGCAACGTGACTTTAGCTGCGCCTTTGAGCACCTGCCGGCCGATTGCGGTGACCGACCATGTGCCATAACCGGTGATATCGAGCGCGATGACTCCGGCGCCGTGAAGCTGCCGGAAGATCGAGCGCCATTCCTGCCTGCCGTATTCCTTGCCGACGCCGAACGTCGGCAGGCGATCATGGCCGAATTTATCGACCGCCTCGCTGTTCTCGCCGATCAGCACATTGGCCAGATGCTCGGTGCCAAACCGCTCGCCGGTACGAACAATAGCCGAAAGCGCCTTCTGCGCCGCGATCGTGCCGTCGATCACTTCGGCGCCATCGCAGCAGAAATCGCAATTGCCGCACGGTTCCGTCGTCTCGCCGAAATAGCTGAGCAGCGTCTGCCGCCGGCACCGCGGTGACTCGCAGAGCGAAACCAGCGCATTGAGCCGCTGGCGATCGACCCGCTTCTGCTCCTCGCTGGAATCGCTGTCGTCGATTTGCAACCGCCGCAGCCGGACGTCGCCCATGCCATAGAGCGTCAGTGTATCGGCCGCCAATCCGTCGCGGCCGGCGCGGCCTATTTCCTGATAGTAACTCTCGACGTTCGCCGGCATATCGGCATGCAGCACGAACCGGACATCCGGCTTGTCGATCCCCATGCCGAACGCCACGGTGGCGACGACGACGATGCCGTCCTCCTGCAAGAACACGTCTTGATTGCGCGACCGCAACTGCGGCTCCATGCCGGCATGGTAAGGCAGCGCCTTGACGCCATTATCGCGCAGATAGTCCGCCAGATCCTCGGTTTTGCGGCGCGAGCTGCAATAGACGATGCCGCTCTGCCCGGCATGATTTTTGACGAAGTCCGTCACCTGTTTGCGGCCGCCGACCTTGGCGGACATCGCAAGCCGCAAATTGGGCCGGTCGAACCCGTGAACGAAAACCGCCGGCGGCCTGCTGAAAAGTCTTTCCACAATATCGGTGCGGGTCGCGGCGTCGGCCGTGGCCGTAAACGCGATCGTCTGCACACCGCCGAGCGCTGCCTTCACCGCACCGAGTTCGGCATATTCCGGACGGAAGTCGTGGCCCCATTGCGAAATGCAATGCGCTTCGTCGACGGCAAGCATGCCGACCTTGGCGCGCTTGAGAAGGTCCAGCGTATCGGACCTCACCAGCCGCTCGGGAGCGACGTAAACAAGCCGCATCTCACCACGCGCGATGCGATCGAGGATCGCGCGGTTTTCGGATGGATCGTTTGCCGAATTGAGCGCGGCGGCAGCGACACCATAGCCGCGGAGCTGCGCCACCTGATTGCGCATCAACGCAATCAGCGGCGAGACCACGACGGTGAGGCCGTCGCGGATGAGCGCCGGAAGCTGATAGCAGAGCGACTTGCCGCTGCCCGTCGGCATCACCGCCAGCACATCCCGCCCATCGAGAATGGCGGTTATGATCTCGGCCTGACCGGGCCGGAAGGCCGGAAAGCCAAACGTGGTGCGCAGTGCTTGCTGGGCTGCGGCAAGATCCGCCATCACCAATCCCCCTGGCCGCTTGTTCTATATTTGTTCCAAACGCGCCATGCAAGGTCTTGCCATGCAAGGCCTTCAAGGCCACTCCGCGCGGCATTTCTTGCGCCCCAGCATCCGCTGAGGCACTTTGCGTCCTTAACAGTTGTCTTCCGAAATGCCGCCTGCCGGGACTTCGGCCGCCGACCCTTCGATCGGCCGCCTCATCAAGCTCATGTTTGTGCTCTGGCTCGCCGGTGTCGCGATGCGCATGAGCATCCTTGCCATGCCGCCGGTCATTCCGCAGGTGCACGATGAGTTGCACATGTCGGAGACGCAGATCGGTCTCCTGATCGGTCTTCCCCTCGCAATGTTTGCCATTGCCGCCGTGCCCGGCTCGCTGCTGATTTCGCGGGTCGGCACCCGCAGCGCCGTCATCATCGGCATGATCATCGCGGCGTTTGCCGGCGGCTCGCGCGGGGCGGCGAACAACATCTGGACGCTATACGCCGCATCGATCGCCACCGGCTTCGGCGTCGCTATCATGCAGCCGGGTGTACCGACACTGACACGCGAGTGGCTGCCGACCCGGATTGCGCTGGGCACAGTCTCCTATACCGGCGGCATGCTGATCGGCTCGATGTTTGCCGCGTCGCTGACCATCCCGCTGGTGCTGCCGCTGGTTGGCGGCTCATGGCGGCCCGATCTGCTGACCTGGGCCGCGATCGCTCTGCTCATCATTCCTGTCTTTCTCCTGTTGAGCCCAAAAGACGGCTCGCAACCCGGCAGCATCAGCAAGGTCGGCGGGCGATGGTGGCCGGATTTCAAGGACCCGCTGGTGTGGCTGCTCGGCCTCGCCTTCGGCAGCAACAACAGTCCGTTCTTCGCCACCAACGCATTTCTCGGCGACTATCTCGCCAGCGAGGGGAAATTTTCGCTGCTGGGCTCGGCGTTGGGCTGGCTCAACGGCGCGCAGATCGTCGCGCCGTTCATCCTGTTGTTCATGGCGAACCGCTTGCAGCGCCGCGCCTGGCCGTTCGTGACTTTGGGACCGCTGCTTTTGCTCTCGTTCCTCGGCCTGATGTTCGAGCCATCGACCGCTTCCATCATCATCTGCGCGGCGCTGGTCGGCTTGACCACCGCGGTCACGCTGACCGCCATATTGGCGTTGCCGCCGCTGCTGAGCACCGCGGCCGACCTGCCGCGCACCACCGCCGGCATGTTCACGATCAGTTACACCACGGCCATCATCGTCCCGACGATCAGCGGCGCGTTGTGGGATATAACCGGGAAGCCGTGGACCGCGTTCGTCCCGCTGTGCGTCTGTGCGGTGGCGCTGACCGTGCTCGGCGTGATCGCCGCGCGCTACCCGACTCCGAGTGAAAGAGGCATCGTTTCGCCATGACCAAGCGTCCAAAAAAATCCGCCAAATCGTCCGCCCCAAAGAATCGCGCCGCGAAACGGGGGCCGATGCTGCCGACCGACCGGCTCGCCTATTCGCCGATCACGGAACGGCCGCCGCTGAAACTGCCGAACGGCGCACGGATGGCGGTGTGGGTCATCGTCAATGTCGAGGAATGGGACCCGACGCAGGCCATGCCGCGCACCGTGTTGACGCCGCCGGCCGGCGGCTCGCCGATGCCCGATGTGCCGAACTGGGCCTGGCACGAATACGGCAATCGCGTCGGCTTCTGGCGCTTCGTCAAAGTGTTTGACGAGTTTTCGATTCCCGGCGTGATCGCCATCAATGGCGCGGCACTCGCCGCCTATCCGGCGATCGTGCGCGCCGCCGCCGACCGCAATTGGGAATTCATGGGTCACGGTTTCACCCAGCGCAACATGCAGAAGGTGCCGGACGAACGTGCCGATATCCGCAAGACGCGCGAGGCAATTCTCAAGGCGACCGGCAAGCCGCCGCGCGGCTGGCTTGGTCCAGGCCTCACCGAAACCTGGCAAACGCCCGATCTGCTGGTCGAGGAAGGCTACGGCTACGTCGCCGACTGGGTGCTCGACGATCAGCCGGTATGGCTGAAGACCCGCGGCAAGCCGATCGTCAATGTGCCCTATACGCAGGAATGCAATGACGTTGCCATGATGCTGATCCAGCATCACAAGGCATCGGAATATTCCGATCGCGCGCTCGATCAGTTCGAGCAGATCTACGCCGACGCCGCCAACTCGGCACGGATCATGGCGATCTCGATCCACCCCTACATCATGGGCGCGCCGCATCGGCTGAAATATTTCCGCCGCGTCATCGAACATATCCGCAGCAAGCCCGATGTCCTGTTCTGGACAGGTGAGCAGATTCTCGATTGGTATCTTGGCGCCGGACCGAAACAGCCGTGAGCCGCGAAAAGCCTTGAGCCGTCAGTGAGAAATCCCGCGCGCATCGCCGATCCGGCTGGCGACGATACCACCGCGAAGCTGCTGCTGGTCGTGCTGTGCGCCGTCTGGGGCGTCACCTGGCCGATCATGCGGATCGCCCTCACCGAAGTGCCGCCGTTCACCATGCGTACGACAAGCTCTTTGGCCGGAGGGGTGGCGCTGCTCGCGGTCGCGCTGTTGATGCGCCGCAACATGCAGCTTCCGGGCATCAAGGGTTGCCTGCACATCGCTGTCGCTTCACTTCTCAACGTCGCAAGCTTCAGCGTGTTCTCGACTTTCGCCCAGCTCAGCGCCGCGACGTCGCGCGTGGCAATCCTCTCCTACACGATGCCGATCTGGTCCGTCGTCCTGGCATGGCTGTTTCTCGGCGAGCGGCCCGCGCGCATGCAGTCGATCGCTATCGGCCTTTGCATCGTCGGCCTTGCGATCCTGATCTATCCGCTGACCGCGGCCGGAATCCCGATCGGCATCGTGCTGGCGCTCGCCACCGGCGTGAGCTGGGCCGCCGGCACGATCTATCTGAAATGGGCGCAGATCGATGCCGACCCGATGGCCATCGCGTTCTGGCAGATCGTGGTGTCGTTCTTCGTCATCGCCGCCTGCATGACGGTCTTCGAAGGTGGCCCGGATTTTCACGCCGCGCACGCCAAGAGCGTGTTCGCCACCGTGTTGTCCGGCCTGCTCGGCACTGGCACCGCTTATGGACTGTGGTTCACCATCATCAGGCGGCTGCCGGCGATGACCGCGTCGCTCGGCGTCCTCGGCAGTCCGGTGATCGGCGTTTTTGCGTCGATGGCGTTGCTCGGCGAACGGCCGACGATCACCGATATCATCGGCTTCGTGCTGATCCTCGGCGCATCGGCCTGCGCGCTGTTCTCGCGGCCGGCGATCGCCGAAACCGCCGAGCAACACACCTAGCGCCAAGAATATCCAACAGAATGCATGCGCGGCGCGCGCCTTGCCAGGCTTTGACTTTAGGCTTTGATCTGCCGGGCCAGTTCGACGACCCGCCTTGTCATCGTGCTTTGCGGATCGGTGAACGGATCCAGCACGGTGAAATGGTTCTTGCCCGGAATCTCCTCGTAGCGGGTCTTCGCCGCGCCCTGCCAGGCTTGCGTTATGAGCTTGCTCTGCCGCAGGAACTCGCTCGAACTCGGCGCCGCCGACGACCGCGTCGAAAACCCGGCCGGGTGCAATCGGCCATAGCGCCGGCGAGAGCTGCCGCGCGGTTTCCGCCGTGAGCCGCAAATCCTGATTTGGCGTGATGCCGACCAGCGGCAGCAGGTCGAACACGCCGGAGACCGAGTAGCCTGCCGGCACCAGATCGGCCGGCGCCTTGGGATAGAGCGACGCCCAATCGGTCGCGACCAGTGCGCCGGTCAGATGGCCGCCGGCCGAATGGCCGAAAACGAACAGCCGCTTGTTGAATCGCTCCCACAGAAACACGCAAGCACGGCGCATCTGCTCGACGATGACGCCGATGCCGACATTGGGACAGAGATCGTAGCCAACCACGGCGACGCCGACGCCATGGGCGTTGGGGCCGCGCGCCATCTGGCTGAACATCGAACGATCGAGCGACCGCCACCAGCCGCCGTGAATGAACAGCGCGAGCGGCGCCTCGCCACTCGCATCCGCCAGGAACAGATCCAGCGACTGGCGGGGCGTATCACCATAGGACAACCCAAGCTCGGCGCCGCCGCGCTTGAGCGCGTCGATGCGATAGAGTTCGCCTTCGCTCACCCAGCGCGCGAAGATCTCCTCATGATCCGGCACGCGGGCGCGGTTGTTATATTCGGCTTCATAGTCGATGGCGGCCATGCGCGGCTCCCGCAAAACGGCACGCACATTGCGGGATGCCTCCCCCGCTGGCAAGTTGCCGCAGAACTTCCGCGCTCCGGCCGACAGAATCTGATAAGTCAAAAGCCATGAAGGTTGACGGCAAGGCAATGCGCACCATCTGGCTCGAGCCGGACGGCTGGTCGGTCGGCGTGATCGACCAGACGGCGCTGCCGCATCACCTGCGCATCGTCAGGCTGACCTCGCTTGACGAAGCGGCCCATGCGATCCGCGCCATGGTGATCCGCGGTGCGCCGCTGATCGGCGCGACCGCCGCCTACGGCATGGCGCTGGCGCTGCACGCCGATGCTTCCGACGACGCGCTGGAGCGCGCCTACGCGACGTTGCTGGCGACCCGGCCGACGGCGATCAACCTGAAATGGGCGCTCGACGAGATGATGGCCGCGGTGCGCAACCGGCCGCGGGCCGAACGCACCGCCGTCGCCTACCGGCGCGCCGCAGAAATTTCCGAACAAGACATTGCCATCAATACGGCGCTCGGCCGCAACGGATTGCCGCTGATCGAAGCGGCCGCCGCCCGCAAAAAGCCCGGCGAGAAGGTCAACATCCTGACCCATTGCAACGCCGGCTGGCTGGCTGCGGTCGACGTCGGCACCGCGACTGCTCCGATCTATCTCGCCCATGATAACGGCATCCCGGTGCATGTGTTTGCCGACGAAACCCGGCCGCGCAACCAGGGCGCGTCGCTGACGGCGTGGGAACTGGGCAAGCACGGCGTGCCTCATACCGTGATCGCCGACAATACCGGCGGGCACCTGATGCAGCACGGCATGGTCGATCTCGTCATCGTCGGCACCGACCGCGTCACCGCCAATGGCGATGTCTGCAACAAGATTGGCACTTACCTGAAAGCGCTCGCCGCGCGCGACAACAACGTGCCGTTCTATGTCGCGCTGCCGTCGCCGACCATCGACTTCACCGTTGCCGACGGCGTCGCCGAAATTCCCATCGAGGAACGCAGCGCCGACGAGGTCACGACGATGACCGGCCGCACCGCCGACGGCCGCATCGAGAGCGTGCGTATCGTGCCGGACGGATCGGCCGTCGCCAATTACGGCTTCGATGTCACGCCGGCGCGGCTGGTGACGGGGCTAATCACCGAGCGCGGCGTGCTGGAAGCGTCGCGCCAGGCGCTGGCCGCGGCGTTTCCCGAACGCGCAGGTCCATCACGATGACGCTTGCGGCGGTCTCTTTCCCGGTCGATGGCCGGCAATCGCCGACGGCGCTGGCGGTGGCGCGCGGCACCGCCCGCTATTTGCATGCGCTCGGCTATTGCGTAGTCAGCGAACTACCGCTGCCGTCGGGCCGGCGCGCCGATCTCGTGGCGCTCGGCGGCGACGGCGAGATCGTCATCGTCGAGATCAAATCGTCGGTCGCCGACTTCCGCGCCGATCAGAAATGGACGGATTACCGGATGCATTGCGACCGGCTGTTCTTTGCAACGGCGGTCGACGTGCCCTGCGAGATTTTTCCGCCCGACGCCGGACTGATCGTCGCCGACGCGTTTGGCGCCTCGATGCTGAACGAGGCCCCGGAACATCGCCTGCCCGCGGCGACACGCAAGGCCATGATGCTGCGGTTCGCCCATGCTGCGGCGTTGCGCTTGCAGGCGCTGGCCGATCCGCAGGGACCCTACGCCGGAGAATTCTGAAATCAGGCCGCGGCGACCGCGACCACGTCTTTGCTGTTGAGCCGCTCCAGCCACGAGCGCAGCACGGCGGGATCGATCGGCTTCTGCATCGAACCCAGAATGTTGAGGTTCAGCGATTTGGCCAGATCGACATTCTTCTCGCAGGTAGCCTGATCGCGGCCGCTGACAATGATGACCTGCGCCGTCGAGCCGATATCCGACAGATGGCGCAACACGTCGGCGCCGGTGCGGACACCAAGCGTGAGGTCGAGCGTGATGCAGTCGAACGAGCCTTGATGGAGGAATTTTGCGGCTTCGTCATAGGTCGCGGCGCCGGCCGGGGCAAAACCCGCCGCTGCGGCGGCACGGCAAATCATCATGCGGTGCAGCGTGTCGTCTTCCACGACCAGAAGGCGCGGCTTGGCGCCGTGATCGTTTGAAGCAACCAAAATGTCCTGATCGAGCATGCAAAGCCCCTGCGAAGAACCCGTCCCTTGGTCCCGACAATAGGAAAGGTCCGCAAAACTTGGCTTAGCCGGTTCGTTAAAATTGGAAATGATCGAGGTAAACGGCCGATTATCAGCCGATAATCAGCCGATTACTTGGGCGCGCGCTTGGCCAGGATGCGCTGCAACGTGCGGCGATGCATGTTCAGCCGCCGTGCCGTTTCCGAGACGTTTCGGTTGCACAGTTCGTAGATGCGCTGGATGTGCTCCCAGCGAACCCGGTCCGCGGACATCGGATTTTCCGGCGGCTCGATCTTGCGGTTGTCCAGCGCCAGCAGCGCCGCCGCCACATCGTCGGCATCGACCGGCTTGGCGAGATAATCGACGGCGCCGAGCTTAACCGCGTTCACCGCGGTCGCGATATTGCCGTAGCCGGTGAGAATGATGGCGCGCGCCTCCGGGCGGCGCTTTTTCATCGCCGAAATGACGTCGAGGCCGTTGCCGTCGCCAAGCCGCATATCGACCACGGCAAAGGCCGGCGGCGACTTTTCCACCTGCAACAGGCCGTCGGCAACCAATTCGGCGGTCACGACGACAAACCCGCGGCCTTCCATCGCCCGCGCCAGACGTTGCAGGAATGACTTGTCGTCTTCGACGATGAGAAGCGTGCGCTCGCTCGGCACTGTAACGGCCGTTGCGCCGATCATGGTTGCATTGGTCATGGACAATCCAACTCCATCAAACAATCGTCCGCCCCTGCATCAACAACCGGGCCAAACCAACCAGGCCAAGCTTAGCTTTGCCGGTGTCCCCTTGATTCCGAAGTTCGCATCGGGTCTTGCCGCATGGTCGGAATGGGACCACCAAGCGCACTATAAACAATTAGGAGGCTTGGGCTACCGGCTCAAGAGGGGGTGAAACCAGTGCACGCTCGAAATCGCCCCGGCTCCAGGTCAGCGCTATGGTCGCGCCGTGCATCGGCGGCGCCTGATTTCTTAAAGTCAGCTTGCCGCCGGAGCGCTCCAGCAGCGTCTTGGCGATGAAAAAGCCCAGTCCGAGCCCGAACGACGCCACATCGTCGTCGTCCGGTTCACGTGCCTCGGGTTTGCGATGGGTCACGTACGGCGCGCCGATGCGATCCACGACCTCCGGAGCAAAACCGGGGCCGTCATCGCTGATGGTGATGCTGACTTCCGTCGCGCTCCATTGCACGAAAATCTCGACCCGGCGATAGGCGAAGTCGACGGCGTTCTCTATCAGGTTGCCGAGGCCGTAACGGATCGCCGGGTTGCGGGCACCAACCGGCTCTGCTGAACGGTTCGGCGGCATGGTTATGCCGATCTGGACGCCGAAGCTACGGTGCGGTGCGGCGGCTTCTTCAATCAGCGCCGAGATCGGCACCCGGTCGAACGGATCGCCGGCCGGCAGCTCGGTGATCTTCGCCAGAATCTCGCGGCAGCGCTGCGCCTGTTCGCGCAACAGCTTTATGTCGTCGGCATGCGGTGAGTTCGCTTCAAGGGCGCGCTCGATTTCGCGGATCACGACCGTAATGGTGGCGAGCGGCGTACCGAGCTCATGGGCTGCTGCGGCCGCGAGGCCGTCGAGCTGCGACAAGTGCTGCTCACGCGCCAGCACCAGTTCGGTTGCCGCCAGCGCATCGGAAAGCTGGCGTGCTTCCTCGGCGATCTGCCACGTGTAAACGCCGATATAACCGATCGCGAGCAAGATCGAGAGCCAGACCCCGACCATGTAGATTTCGGGAAGTTGCAGCGGATCTTCGCTGTCCCATGGCAGGTCGTAGTGAAAGAATACCAGCGCCGTGGCGCTGAGCATCGCGAACGTGCCGATCAACAAGGTCATGCGCGGCGGCAGCGCCGTCGCCGAGATCAGGACCGGCCCGAGCAACAGGAACGAAAACGGATTTTCCAGACCGCCGGTCAAATAGAGCAGCGCCGCAAGCTCGGCGATATCGAACGCCAGCAGCCACGCGGCGCGGTCGGGCTCGAGCCACTGTGTCTGATGGAATCCGGCCCGCAGCGCCACGTTGAGCAGCGCCGAAATCGCGATGACCGCCATGCAGGCCCAGATCGGCACCTCGAATTCGAGGCCGAAGTGCACCACGAGGACGGCCGCGAACTGGCCGAAAACGGCAAGCCAGCGCAGCCGAACCAGCGTATCGAGGCGCACATTGCGCGGCCGATCATGAAGTCGCGGCAGACCGAACATGCCGGCCAATGTAGCGATTGGCGCGGCTCGCAGACAAGGCAAGTTACCGCTGGCAAGTTGCCGCTGGCATGAGGCCCGCAAATGCGCAAAACTGACGCCCAACGAGCCCCTCCCAAGGAGTATCCGCAATGGCCTATGAGCTTGACCAGTTCATATCGGACTGCCGTTCCATCCTGTCGCGCGATCCCGGCCCGAAAGGCCGCGAGGACGTACGCCAGCGTCTGGAGCACTTGCTGCAAAACAAGGATTTCGTGAAGCAGCATTGCGAAGACGCGCCGCGCGGGCTGCACACGCTCTATGAGGACAAGGACCTTGGCTTTCAGATCCTCGCCCACATCAACGACAAGGCGCGCGTCTCGCCGCCGCACGATCACGGCGCGTCCTGGGCGATCTACGGCCAGGCCACCCACTACACCGAGATGACCGAATGGGAGCGCGAGGACGACGGCCACGACAACAAGCACGCCAAGCTCCGGCCGGTGAAGAAATATCGCCTTGAGCCCGGCCATGCCGGCATTTACGAGGACGGCAAGATCCATTCGATCGACTACCCGGATTATTCGCGTTTCGTGCGCGTGACCGGCACCAACCTCGACAAGATCGACCGCGTACGCTTCGACCTGAAGACCGGCGAAGTGCATCAGATGACGCCGCAGCAGGCCACGTGACAAAGACAATAAGCCCCGCACAATTGCGGGGCATGATTGCGGACGGCGGCGAACTGGCGCTTGCCGATGTCCGCGAAGAGCTGGTCTTTTCGCAGCGGCACCTGCTGCTGGCGCGATCGATCCCGTTGAGCCGCCTGGAACTGCAATTCGCGCAGCTGGTGCCGCACCGGGCAACGCGCATTGTGCTTTGCGATGATAATGACGGTTTGGCGGAACGCGCCGCGGCGATCCTTGAGCGAAACGGTTATGCCGACGCCGCCACCCTCGCCGGCGGCGTCGATGGCTGGGTCGCCGCGGGCTTCGAGGTGTTTTCCGGCGTCAATGTGCCCAGCAAAGCATTCGGCGAATATATCGAGCACGCCAACGGCACACCGAACATAGCCGCCGCCGAACTGGAGCAGCTCCTGCGCGACAAAGCCGACATCGTCGTGCTCGACAGCCGGCCATACGACGAATATTCGCGCGTTTCGATTCCGACCGGCATCAATGTGCCCGGCGCCGAACTGGTGCTGCGCGCCCGCGAGATTGCGCCGTCGCCGGACACGCTGGTGGTCGTCAATTGCGCCGGGCGAACCCGCAGCATTATCGGCGCGCAATCGCTCATCAATGCCGGGCTGCCGAACAAGGTCGTCGCGCTGCGCAACGGAACGATGGGATGGAGCCTTGCCGGCTTTCACTGCGACAGCGGCAAGACCAGTCGCGTGCCCGATGTGTCGCAACGGACTCTCGGCTGGGCACGGCAGGCCGCGCAAAAGGTCGCGCAGGATTGCGGCGTCGAGACCATCGACCGCAAAAAACTCGACGCCCTGCGGCAGGACACGCAACGCACGCTCTATCTGCTCGACGTGCGCGACCCCGCGGATTACATGGCGGGTCACGTTGCCGGCGCGGTCTCGGCGCCGGGCGGCCAGCTTGTGCAGGCCACCGATCAATATGTTGGAACCCTCGGCGCGCGCATCGTCGTGATCGACGACAAAGAAGTGCGCGCGGCCATGACCGGCTCGTGGCTTAAGCAAATGGGCTGGAAAGAGGTTTTCGTACTGACCGAATCCGGTACGGAGACCGCTCAGCCGGTACCTGCCATCCTTGAGAGCGGCAGCCCGCGCGGCGTCACCATCGACTGCGCCGCGCTCAAGACCATGCTCGCGCGCAATGAGGCGACTGTGGCCGACCTGTCGCTCAGCCGCGACTATCAGTTCGGGCATATACCGGGCGCGTGGTTTGCGATCCGCAACCGGCTCGACCGCGCGCTCAAGACAATCCCGGTGCATGGAACGCTGGTGCTGACCTCGGAAGACGGCACGCTGGCGCGGCTGGCGAGCGCCGAGGCGGAAGCGCTGGTCAACGTCCCGGTCCGGGCGCTTGCCGGCGGCAATGCCGCGTGGCAAGCGGCCGGTTATCCGTTATCGAAGGACGCGCAGATGGCCGACGAGGCGATCGACCAATGGCGCAAGCCCTATGAACGCAGCGGCGACCAGAAAGCGGCCATGAACGAATATCTGGCGTGGGAGATAGACCTCTTGCCGCGGATCGAGCGCGACGGCTCGCTGAAGTTCTTCCACCACTAAAGCATGATCCAGAAAAGTGGATACCGGTTTTCCGAAAAGATCATGCTTCACTAAAAATCAGTTCGCGACTTCCAGGAGGATTTCCGAAAGCCGGTCCGGCATGTCGACCATCACGTCGTGGCCGCACGGCACGTCGTAGGTGCGCCACGCTGCATTCGCGCGCGCTTCGCCGAGCGCCCGGTCGAATCCCGGATTGGGGTAATGCGCCGCCCGGATATAGCTCTTGCGCGCAATGCGGTCGCGCGCGCCAGTCAGGGCGATCTTGTCGGTGAATGTCGCGATCGGCTGCCCGACGCACATGCGATCGACCCAGGCGCGATCGGCCGGATTGACGTTGAACGCCTCGGCGGCGCGCGGCGGAATGGCGATCTCGCCGCGCTGCAAAGCGCCGGCAATTGCCTCTTTCACGGCAGGGCCGGTCAGGTCTTGCACGCTCTCGCCGTTGTTCGGCACAAAGGCATCGAGAAAGACGATGGAACGGATCGACGGTGCCGCCTGTTCGGCGACGCCGGAAATGACGAAGCCGCCATAGGAATGGCCGCACAGCACGACGTCTTTCAAATCTTCCCACTTCAACACATTCGCAATGTCGGTGATGTGGGTCTTCAAGTCGATACCGGCGCGCAGCAAATGCGCGCGCTCGCCGACACCGGTCAGCGTCGGCGTGAATACGGTATGACCGTCCTGGCGCAGCCGGTCGGCGACGCGTTGCCAGCACCAGCCGCCGTGCCATGCGCCGTGAACCAGGACAAATGTATGGGGCATCACGGTCTCCGTCCGGGCTGCCACGCCTCGCCCGAGCCGCGAGAACTCTCCGGCGCCGCGCCGTGCCTCTTCGATCACGTCGAGCAGCGCGCGCAGCACCTCCTGCACGCCCTCGCCGCTGACGGCGGAAATGACCAGCGGCGTCTTTTTTGCGGCGCGCTTGAGCTGCGCCATCTGCTGCTTGATCTGGTCGGCGTCGAGCGCATCGGCCTTGTTGAGCGCGACGATTTCCGGCTTGTCGGTGAGATCGTGACCGTAGGCCGATAGCTCCGCGCGCACCGTCTTGTAGGCCTTGCCGGCGTCTTCGCCGGTGCCATCGACGAGATGCAGCAGCACGCGGCAGCGCTCGACGTGACCGAGAAAGCGGTCGCCGAGGCCGATACCTTCATGGGCGCCCTCGATCAGGCCGGGAATGTCGGCGAGGACGAATTCGCGGCCGTCGGCATCGACCACGCCGAGCTGCGGATGCAGTGTGGTGAACGGATAATCGGCGATCTTCGGCCGGGCGGCGCTGACCGCGGCGAGAAAGGTGGATTTGCCGGCGTTGGGCAGGCCGACAATTCCGGCATCGGCGATCAGCTTCAGCCGCAGCCGGAGCGTCAGTTCGGTGCCGGGCTGGCCGGGATTGGCGTTACGCGGTGCGCGATTGGTCGAACTCTTGAAGCGGGCATTGCCGAAGCCGCCGTTGCCGCCGTGCGCCAGCGCGGTGCGCTCGCCCACCTCGGTGAGATCGGCCAGCAGCGTCTCGCCGTCTTCGTCGTAGATTTGCGTGCCGACCGGTACCTTGAGCACCGCGTCCGCCCCGTTGGCGCCATGGCGGTCCTTGCCCATGCCGCCGGCGCCGTTCTTCGCGATAATGTGCTGCTGGTAACGATAGTCGATCAGCGTGTTGAGCCCGTTGACCGCGACCGCGATCACATCCCCGCCCTTGCCACCGTCGCCGCCGTTTGGACCGCCAAATTCGATGAATTTCTCGCGGCGAAACGATACGCAGCCGTTCCCGCCGTCGCCGGAACGGATATAGACCTTGGCTTCATCGAGGAATTTCATGTGGCATTCCGTAGTCGGCGGGCGCTTTTCGTGCAATGCCAATCTGTAATATGCCTTAAGCCCGTTGCCCCCAGGAGTTGGTAGGCGTGTGGTCGGTCTTCAAGCTTGCGGCGCGATCGGCGGTTTGGCGAACAACTCCCGATCCTCCGCTTGTCGGATTGGCGAGCCTGATCGGCTGGACGCTGATCCTGGCCGCCAGCCGTGTCGGGCTGCAATACCTCGCGGTTGCCGGCGGCGTTGCGCATTTCAATCCCTATGGCCTGAACGCGATTGCAGCACGGCTGGCGCTCGAACTCGCCGTCGCGGCGTTCTTTGTGCGGCCGCCGGCACGCGCCACAGCGCTTGCCGCGATGTTCATTCTCTCGATCATCGCCGACATTGCCGCGGCTCTGATCCAGATCGGCAGCGAACTGCTTGCAACCCGGATACAGCTCGATGCGCTGTGGTCGCGCGACATAACGGCCGGCGGCAGCTTCGCCGTTCAAACCATCTGGTGGCTGGGCGCGATGACCTGCCTGCTGGCCAGCGTGCAGCCTGCGGCGCGGCTTCGCGCGCTCGCCCGCGCAGCGGCGTTATGGATCGCGCTGTTTGCGGCGCACGCCTTGATACCCGAGGCGCCGGTCTTCATTCCGGCCAACTTCGACATTCGCAGCGCCAACTGGTGGGAATATCTTTTTGCCCGCTACGGCCCGCAAAGCGAACTCGCTCAACTCGAAACGGCGCAAGCCGGACTGCTGAAAACCCAAGTCGAGAGCCTCGCGCCGCAACGCAAGGGCGCAACCGACGTCTATGTCATCGGCGTCGCCGGCTGGGCCACCCAGGACGTGTTCATCAAGGAGCTCGAAGGCGCCATCACCTCGATCGGAACGGTGCTGCCGATCAAGGATCATGTCCTTCGCCTGATCAACAATCGCGCGACCATCAACACCGTCCCGCTGGCCAGCCCGCAGAATTTCGCCGCCGCGGTTCACGCCGTCGGCGGCGTGATGGACAAGGACGAGGACGTGCTACTGGTCTTCATGACGTCGCACGGCGAGAAAACCGGATTCGCGCTCCAACTGCCCGGCAGCACGCCCGTCGAGCTGACGCCGCAGCAGGTCGCAACCGCGCTCGACAGCGAAAGCATCAAAAATCGCGTCGTCATCGTCTCGGCCTGCTTTGCCGGAATTTTCATGACCCCGCTGCAAAACGACAATTCGGTGGTCATGACCGCGTCGGACGACAAGAGTACCTCGTTCGGCTGCGCGCCGGAGCGGGAGTGGACCTATTTCGGCGATGCGCTGTTCCACCAGAGCCTGCTGCCCGGAAACGATTTTCAGCAGGCCTTCAGCCACGCCCGCATTCTCATCCAGGGCTGGGAGCTGATGGACCATATCGCGCCGTCCAACCCGCAAGGCTGGTTCGGCCCGGCGCTGGGCGCCAAGCTCGCACCGCTGTTTGCGGCTGGACCGAACGGACAGTGATTGCGCCGCCGCCCGCTCAGGCTACGCGCTTGGCGAGCTGCCAGGATTTCAGCGACGCCCACAATCCGCGATCGAGACGGAAGCGATCGACCGGCGCCGCCGAATTGATGGCGCGGATGCGGATCAGCCGCACGCCGGTCCACTGAAATCCGCACTTTTCCAGCACGCGCCGTGACGCGGGATTGTTGACCCGCGCCCCGGATTGCAGCGCCGGATGCCCGAGATCGGCGAACGCATGATCGATCACGGCGCGCGCGGCTTCGGTGGCAAAGCCGTGCCCCCAATGGTCCACGCCAAACCAGTAGCCGAGCTCGGCGCCGTCTTCGCGCATGTCGATGCTGCAAACGCCGATCGCCGGGCCGCCGTAGGTCACGACGAAGCACGCCTCGCCGTCAAATTTGTTGACGGACGCGATGAAGGCTTCGGCATCTTCGACGCCATAAGGGTGCGGGATGCGCGCTGTGTTTGCGGCGATACGGCGATCGTTAGCGAGCTGGGCGATGGCTTTGACATCGGCCAGCCACGGCGCGCGCAATATCAGGCGCTCCGTCTTCAGGACCGGGACGCTTTGTAACCGTGGGGTCTGAGCAACAACTTCTTCCGCGAGAGTCATTGCGTGGCTCCTTTAGAAAACCAAAAAGGGGGACCGGCATCCCGGTCCCCCTTTTTCGGAGCCCATTCGGGTCCGCCGGGCGACTAGGTGCCGGCGGACCGATTATGATCCACCGTGTTATTCGGCCGCTGCTGCCGTCATCGGAAGTACCGATACGAAAGTGCGGCCTTTGGCTTTGGCACGGAACTCGAGTTTGCCGTCGATTTTCGCGAACAACGTGTGGTCCTTGCCGATCCCGACATTGCGGCCCGGGTGCCATTTGGTGCCGCGCTGACGCGCAATCACATTGCCGGCCACGACTTGCTCGCCGCCGAAAATCTTGATCCCGAGCCGCTGACCTGCCGAATCGCGGCCGTTGCGTGAGGATCCGCCTGCTTTCTTGTGTGCCATTGCTGGCCTCCAAACCTTTCTTGCCTAACTCTTATATAGAATTGGTGACAAAAGCGTCACCACTCTACGTCACTCAGGATTACTTCTTTTTGCCCTTCGCAGCCGGCTTTTTCGTGGCCGAAGCTTTCGGCTTGGCCGGAGCCTTTTTCTTCTTCGCGGTCGCGGCCGATGCTTCGGCCGCGCTCTCGCCGGCTTCCGCGGCCGGGGCCGATTCGGGCTTCGGCGCCTTCACCCGCTTCGGGCGCGCCTCCTTGTTCGGCTTCTGACCGTCGGTCAGAATCTCGGTGATGCGCAGCAGCGTGAATTCCTCGCGGTAGCCGCGCTTGCGGCGCGAGTTCTTGCGGCGGCGCTTCTTGAAGGCGATGATTTTGGGGCCGCGCCCCTGTTCCAGAACCTCGGCCGCGACGGTTGCGCCGGAGACGGTCGGCGTGCCGAGCGCAACGGTATCGCCACCCACGACCAGAACCTCGCCGAACTCGACGATCTCGCCGGGCTCGCCCTTAACCGTGGCGACTTTCAGGACATCGTCGGCAGCAACCCGGTATTGCTTGCCACCCGTTTTGAAGACCGCGAACATCTTTTTTCCTCATCGTGTTCGATTCCGGACATCGGATTTGCACCCGGACCGGCTTCTTGCAGTCGGTTTCTGCTGATGGTCATCGGCGCTTGGTGACAGCCAAAGCCGCACCAAAAGGCCATTGGACCGGCCTCCTTATGACGGGGGCCCGCGCCCCTTGTCAAGAAAAGCCAATAAGCCGCGGCGCCACAACGCTAAATCGCTTGCAGAAGCCGGTCCATTGGCGTTCTTTAGCCGCCAATAACGGTCGGAATTGTCGGCGATATTTGCAAAGTAAACGGGAGGCTCCCTGTGCCGGCCAGACGATGGGCAAACCCTTTCGTCACGCTCGTCACGGCGCTTGTCCTGACGCCCGTCCTGGCGCTGGCCCCCGCTCTGCGGCAGCCGGCGCTGGCGCAGGATTATCCGAGCCGGCCAGTCACGATCCTGATCCCGCTCGCCGCGGGCGGTGCGATGGACATCATCGCCCGCACCATGGCTCCGAAGCTCGCCGAACGTCTTGGCAAGTCGGTCCTGGTCGAGGAACGGGTCGGCGCCGGAACGGTGCTTGCCGCCAACGACGTCGCCCACGGCGCTGCCGACGGCTACACGCTGCTCGATGCGCCGAGCGGCACCATGACCACCAACGTCACGCTCTACAAAAAGCTGTCCTACGATCCGCTCGCCGATTTCGTACCGGTCGCGCTGTACTGCCAGGTGCCGTTCGTGCTGGTGACGAATCCGGACCAGCCGTTCAAGACCATGGCGGAGCTAATCGCCTACGGTAAGGCCAATCCCGGCAAGCTGTCGTTCGGCTCGACCGGCACCGGAGCGGTGCCGCATCTCGCCGGCGAGATGCTCAAGAGCATGGCCGGGATCGACATGGTGCACGTTCCCTACAAGGGCGGACCACCGGCGCTCAACGACATCATGGGCAACCAGATCCAGTTATTCTTCGCCGACACCGCGATCACTCCGCCGCTGATCGCCGCCGGAAAAATCCGTGCGCTCGGCGTCTCGTCAAAAACGCCGGTCGGCGTATTGCCGGGCGTGCCGGCTATCGCCGACACCGTGCCGGGCTTCGAGGCGGTGTCCTGGCATTTGATCGTCGCGCCAAGCGGAACGCCGCGGCCGGTCGTCGACAAGCTTCACGATGCATTCAAGACCGTCGTCAAATCGCCCGACATCTGGCAGCAGATGGTCACGATGGGCCTCATTCCCGTCGACACGCCGTCGGTCGAGGAGTTGCAAGGCTTCGTGAAAACCGAGATCGGCCATTGGGGCGATCTGGTACGGAAGGTCGGTATTGCCGGGACGGAATAAGACAGCCACAGCACAGGCATAGGACAGCCGCATAGGACAAGCTCATGGCCCTTCTGTCGCGCCGCACATTGCTCACCATCGCCTTGCCAGCGATGACGGCCGGTATCGCGCGCGCCGAAGACGCCGAAGATTATCCGAACCGCCCGGTCACTTTCATCGTGCCATTCGCGCCCGGCGGCGGCACCGACGTCCTCGCCCGGCTGCTCGCGCAAAAACTCGAAGCCCGCTTCAGCAAGCCCTTCGTGGTCGAGAACCGTCCGGGTTCCGGTACGGTGGTGGCGGCTAATTTCATCGCCAAGTCCGCACCGGACGGCCACACCATCATGATGTCGGTGTCGTCGCTCGCCATCAACGCAACGCTGTACAACAAGCTGCCCTACGATCCGGCGAAGGACCTGGCCATGGTGGCGCTGATCGCCACAGTGCCGTTCGTGCTGGTGGTCAGCCCGGCGTTGCAGGTGCAAAGCGTCGGGGATCTGCTCAAGCTCGCCAAAACTAGACCGCTGAGTTACGGCTCCGGCGGCATCGGCGCGTTCCATCATCTGGCCGGCGCGTTGTTTTCCACCATGACCGGCATCAAGGCGACGCATGTGCCGTATCACGGCACAGCGCCGGCATTGACCGACCTGATGGGCGGCTACATCCAGTTCATGTTCAGCGATCTCGGCCCGGCGCTGCCGCTGATCAATGCCGGCAAGTTGCGCGCGCTGGCGGTGACCACCAAGACCCGCTTCGCGGCGCTGCCGGATGTTCCTCCGCTTGCGGATGCAGGAGTGCCCGGTTTCGACGTCGCCGCATGGCAAGGCGTGATTGCGCCGGCCGGCACGCCGCGTGATATTCTGGTCAAGCTCAACGATGCGCTCAACGACATCACCGCCATGGACGACGTCCGCTCCCGCATGAAAGACCTCGGCATGACGCCGGTCGGCAAGGGCTCGCCGGCCGAGTTGCAGATGTTCCTGGAAGCGGAAATCGGCCGCTGGGGCAAGGTTGTCGAGGCCGCCGGTGTCGCCGGAACCGAGTGACAGCTTGCCGGAAACCGCCGCCAATCAACAAGTCGATCGCCAGCTTCCCGTCGGCGGCGAGATTTTTCTCGACCACGTCGCCCACTTTGTTCGCGATGCGAAAGCGGCCAGCGATGCGCTAGTGTGCTGCGGCTTCGCTCCGACGCCGATCTCGATTCAGGCCAGCCCCGATCCCGCCGGCATCGCGAAGCCGACCGGAACCGGCAATGTCACGGTGATGTTCGAGCGCGGCTACGCGGAAATCCTGTTCAAGACGTCCGACACGCCGCTGTCGCGCGAACTCGACACCGCGATCGAACGCTACGCCGGGATGCATCTCGCCGCGTTCGCCGTAGCGGACGCGGCCACATCGCGGCAGCGCCTCGCCGCCGAGAAATTTCGCGTGCGCGACCTGGTGAACATGTCTCGCCCGGTCGCGACCGAAACCGGACCGGACAAGGCGGCGTTCACCATCGCCCGCGTCGAGCCCGGCGTGATGCCGGAAGGCCGCATCCAGATGCTGACGCATCATACCGAGCATGCCGTATGGCAGAAGCGCTGGCTGACTCAGCCCAACAGCACGATCGGCCTGATCGACGTCGTCATCGCGGTCGCCGATGTCGAGGAAGCCGCGCAGCGGTTTTCGCGTTTCACCGGCCGTGCGGCGACGCGCACGGAGGGTGGCGCAATGCTGCGTCTCGATCGCGGCGGCGTCTATATCGTCAATCACACGCGGGCGCAGCAGCGGCTGCCGGAAATCGCAGTCGCGGCGCTGCCGTTTATTGTCGGCTACGCGCTACGCGTGAAATCGCTCGCCACCGCCGAGATGACGGTCGAAAAGGCCGGCCTTGAATGGCACGCGTTTGAAACCGGAATCGCCGCGGCATTTCCCGCCGAGCTCGGTGAAGGCGCCTGGTGGTTCGTCGAGAGCGCGTCAGCGCTGCCGTGGCGGCGCTAAGCTCATAACTCCGAGATACGCGCTTCCGCGGGAATGAGCGGAGGAAAATTACTCCGCGGCGACCTTTGCGGATTCGGCGGGCACCACTTCCTTCACCGCGCCGCCCCAGCCGTTGTGCGTCAGGTCGAAAATCACGCCGTCCTGATTCTTGTATTTGACCTCGTAGAAGGCGTTCGGATTGTCTTTCGGCGCGCCGCCGAAATAGGTCGCGCCGGCGTCGGTCGCCTTCTTGGCTGCTTCGTCGAGATTATCGACCCACATGCCGAAATGGACGAGCCCGAGATAGTTCTTCGGAAAGCCGGGAACGTCGCCGGTCTCGTATTTCAGCAGCGCGACATTGATGGTGCCGTCGGACACGTAGCAGCCGATGCCAGCCTTGCCGACGCGCTTCATACCGAACGCATCCTCGAAGAATTTCGCCGCCTTGTCCGGATCGGAAACCGACAAAGCGATGTGACGAAGCCGTGCAGCCATGGCTAACCTCCGATGGATCGTTGTTGGTTGATGGGAAGCATCCTCCCGGCAGGGAAAAGCGTCAAGACTTTCACTTAGTCCGCTTTGAGGCCCGCCCCGGCGATGACGTCACGCCACTTCTTGACGTCGGCGGCGACGCGGTCGGCAAGCTGTTGCGGCGTGCTGGCCTGCGCCTCGACCCCGATCCTGGTCATTGCCGCGATGGTTTCGCGCTCCGCCAGAAGTTCGTTCACCGCGGTGTTCACCTTCATGACGATGGCACTGGGCGTGCCCGCCGGAGCGTTGATGGCCTGCCAGAGCACCGCCTCGTAGCCGGCCAGCCCGGCCTCCGCGATCGTCGGCACATCCGGCAGCGTGGCGTTGCGGCTGGCGCCGGTCACGGCCAGCGCCCGCACCCGGCCCTGCTGGATCAGCGACAGCGTCGGCGGGATGGTGACGAAAGCGGTATCGACCCGCCCGGCAATCAGGTCCGGCACTTCCTGCTCGGTGCCGCGATAGGCGACGGCGGCGATCTGGATATTGGCCAGCTTGTTGAACAGCAGGCCCGCCAGATTGGCGAGGGTCGCCTGCCCGGCTTCGGCATAGGTGTGCTTGCCCGGCTCGGCCTTCGCCAGCGCAATCAATTCCTGCATGGTTTGTACCGGCAGGCCCGGATAGCTCGCCAGCACAAACGGCGACGCGCCAAGCATGGCGATCGGTGCGAAGTCCTTGACGACGTCGAAGCCCTGCGCCGGATTGAAGCTCTGCGTAATTGTGGAGCTCGTGTTGACCAGGCCGAGCGTGTAACCGTCCGGTGCGGCGCGAGCGACATATTCGCCGCCGACCGCAGTGCTGGCGCCGGGCCGGTTTTCCACGACGACCGGCTGGCCGAGCTTGCCGCTCAACCCTTGCGCCGCGATCCGGGCGACGATGTCGGAACTGCTGCCGGGCGGAAACGGCACGATCAGGCGGATCGGACGTTCCGGCCACGATCCGGTTTGCGCATGCGCCGGCAACGCCGCAACCAAAAACAACAACGCCAGTGCAATGCCCCTCATCGCCCCTCCAGTCCTTATCGGATCGCTTCGGCTTCCTTCAGGCTTTCGAACAGCGCGGTCCGCAACAGGAACTTCCGTGCCAGGATCGGATCCTCCGACGTGCGCCGCAACTCATCGTGGTTGCGCTGTCGCACTGCCGGGTCCCGCTCGGCGAGAAGCTTCTTGTTGCGCATGGTCTGCGCCTGCGTATGCGCCACCGCGACGTGGCGGCGCTGCCGCTCGTAACGGTCGAGCACCCCGTCATCCGCCTCGCCCCGCGACATGGCGATCAGCTTGTCGGCGAGGTTGATCGCGTCGTGGATGCCGGAGTTCATGCCCATGGCGCCGATCGGACTGTTCACGTGCGCTGCGTCGCCGGCAAGGATAGCGCGGCCGGCGAGGAATTTATCCGCGACTTTTTGGTGCACCACGTAAAGGTTGCAGCCGACGATGTCGAACGGCTTGCCGGTCGGCAGGAATTTCTGCATCTGCGCCTGCAAGACTTCCGGCCGCAGCAGATCGGCCTCGTCCGCTTGCGGATCCGTCGGGAAATGCACGCGCCAGCGGTCCGGCGGGCCTTTCCAGTGGAACAGGTTCGACCACTCGTTCGGGTCGGAAATGTAGTTGCGGTGCGCGTAGCCGTGCTTGCGAAAATCGTAGGCGACCTCGATGTTGAGCGTCCGGTCGTCGTAAGTGAAGCCCTCGAAGGCGATGCCGAGGTCCTTGCGCACGATGCTGCGCGCCCCTTCGCCGCTGACCAGATAGCGGCCTGAGATAATCTCCTGCTCGCCGGCGCTGTTGACCACCCGCGCCTTGACGCCGTCAGCGTCCTGCTCGAACGAGACGAATTCGGTGTTCAGGCGCAGGTCGATATTCGGATGCGCCTTCGCCATCTTCAACGCTTCCTCGACGATCTTGATGCGCTCGCATTGCAGCACGTAGGGAAAGCGCGTGTCGTTTTTCAGCAGCGCGTGATCGAAGGCCGCAATCAGCCTGTCTTCGTGCCGGTCCCAGTAATGAAATTCCGGAGCGATGATGCCGCGCGGCTCGAGCTTCTCATAAAGCCCGAGCCGGTCGAGCATCTCCAGCGTCGCTGGATGATTGGTGCCGGCGCGCGGCACCTGTTCGAGGAAATTATCGTCGCCCAGCGCCTCGGCGAGACAGACTTGCAGTCCGGCCTGCGCGAGCGCCAGCGACAGGCTGAGCCCGACCGGACCCGCGCCGATAACGACAATACGGTCCGGGTACTGTGCCAATCAGGCCTTCGCCAATCAGACTTTCGCAACCACTTCCTTGGTGGCGCCGGCCCAGCCGTGATGGGTGAGGTCGAACACCACGCCGTCCGGCGCGCGGTATTTCGCCTCGTAGAACGAATTCGGCGAGGTCGGCCGGCCGGCGAGGTACTTGCCGCCGGCGTCAATGACCTGCTTCTCGGCCTTGTCGAGATCATCGACCCACATGCCGAAATGGTACAGGCCCGGCTTCTCGTTGCCTTCGGTCTTCAGGAGCGCCACGTTCATCACGCCGTCGGACATATAAATGCCGCGGCGCGCGGTGCCGGCCCGCGTCATGCCGAAAGCGTTCTCGAAGAACGTCGCGGCCTGCTCCGGGTCGTCAACGATGATCGCGATATGGCGAAGTCTGGACGTCATGGCCGTCTCCGTTTCTGCTATCGCCGCCGTCTGGCGCGAGGGGATGGCGCACAATAGTAAGCAGTGCGATATTTGCAAAGCTGCGCTTTGCTCATGGCACACAACACGATCCCGCACACGCCGATGACAACCGAGCCCTCCTGGTCGGACGCGATTTATGCCCACTTCCGCCGGGTCGGCATTCGCCAGGTCGGCTATGTGCCTGACGCCGGACACAGCCGGCTGATCGAGCGCTGCCGCGCCGACAACAGCATCAACGATGTGGTGCTGACCACGGAGGAAGAAGGCGTCGGCCTGGTCGCCGGAGCCGCGCTCGGCGGCCAGCGCGCCGCGCTGCTGATGCAATCGAGCGGCGTCGGCAACTGCATCAACATGTTTTCGCTGCTGAAGAACTGCGGCTTCGGCTGCGTGATTTTCGTCACTATGCGCGGCGAGTTCGGCGAATTCAATCCGTGGCAGGTACCGATGGGCGCCATCACCGAAGACGTGCTCAAGCTGGCCGGCTTCCTGACCTACCGGATCGACGATGCGGACGCGGTCGACGATATCGTCGGCGCCGCCTGCGACATGGCGTTCGACGGCAATTTGCAAATCGCGATCCTGCTGTCGCAGCGGCTGATCGGCCGCAAGCAATGGAACAGGTGAACGCAATGCTCCACCGCCGCGAATTCGTCAAAGCGCTGCTGGCCGACCGCGGCGACCTTCTAGTCGTCAGCGGCCTCGGCTCCGCGACCTATGACACCGCCGCGGCCGGCGATCATCCGCTCAACTTCTATCTGTGGGGCGCGATGGGCGGCACCGCCATGATCGGGTTGGGACTGGCGCTGGCGCAACCCGTACGCCGCGTCCTCGTGCTGACCGGCGACGGCGACATGCTGATGGGCATCGGCAGCCTCGCCACCATCGGCGTCAAGCAACCGAACAACCTGGCGATCGTCGTGCTCGACAACGCGCACTACGGCGAGACGGGCATGCAGCCGAGCGCGACCAAATCCGGTATCGACCTGGTCGCCACCGCGCTCGCTTGCCGTTTCAGGCAGGCCCGCGCCGTCTCGCGCATCGAGGAAGCCGCCGCAGTCCGCCAGCTGCTGCACGGCGGCGAAGGCCCGATCCTGGTCAGCGCCCGCATCAAGGAAGACGATGTGCCGCGCGTGCTGCCGGTCCGCGACGGCCACGTCATCAAGCAGCGCTTCCTCGATGCGATGAGCGCCGGTTAGATTTTCAAATGGAGAGTCTCAAGCTGCCGGCTTGACCGGCGACTTCGCCGCGACCTTCACCGCTTCGATGATCTCCGGATAGGCCGCGCAGCGGCAGAGATTGCCGGCGAGATAGTGCTTGATGTCTTCGTCGTTCGGGTTCGGGTGCTCTTTCAGGAGCTGATGCACCATCAGCACGAAGCCCGGCGTGCAGAAGCCACACTGGAAGGCGCCGCAATCGATGAAGGCCTGCTGCACGATCGACAGCGCACCTTCGGCATCGAGCAACTCGACGGTGGTGACAGTCTTGCCGTCGACCCACGGCGCGAAATAAAGGCACCCCGACACCGCCTTGTCGTCGACCAGCACCGTGCAGCAGCCGCACAGCCCCTGCCCGCAGCTTTCCCGCGCGCCGAACAGATCGAACCGCTGCAGCAGCTCGACGAGATTGCGGTGCGGCTCAATCTCGGTCGAAACTTCCTGGCCATTGAGCGTGAAGGTGATGGTGCGCGTGCTCATCATTCGTCCTCGAGTGGGCGGCCCTGTTGCGCGCGCAGCGCGCGCAGGACCACTTCGGCAGTGATCGGCAGTTCGGTGATCCGGACGCCGACGGCGTCATGAATGGCGTTGGCGATTGCCGGCGACACGCCGAACGTGCCGGACTCGCCGAGCCCTTTGGCGCCAAACGGCCCGCTGTGCTGCTCGGCGTCGACCAGTTCGTTGGTCATCGGCGGAATGTCGGCGATACCCGGAATGCGGTAGTCCGCCAACGACGCGTTGGTCACCTGGCCGCCGTCGAGCTTCATTTCTTCCGACAGTGTGAAGCCGAGCTGCATGATCGCGGCGCCGGACAATTGCGTACGGGCAACGCCGGGATTGATCGGCTTGCCGCAATCGGCAGCGTTGACCAGCTTGGTCACGCGGAACTGTCCGGTTTCGGTATCGACCTCAAGCTCGACACCGGCGCCGCCGATCATCCAGAACGGCGTGACGTTGTCGGACAGACCGGTTTTGGCATCGGGGGACTTGTAAGTCGGCACGTAAGTCGCGGTGCCGATCACATTGCCGGCCTGCATGCCGTAACGCTTCTTGAAGATTTCCGCGGCCGGGTAGTTGGTGCCTTCCGGCAAACCCGCTTCGGTCGCGAGCGCGCGCAATTTGTTGCGCGCGTCCTCGGCGGCAAGCCGCACCGCATTGCCCATGTGAAAGAGCGAGCGTGAGCCGAGCGTGCCCATGTCGTAAGGCGTCACGTCGGTATCGGGATGAACGATGCGCACATCTTCAGCGCTGATATCGAGCACTTTGGCGACCATCAGCGCATAGGCCGTGTCGGAACCCTGTCCCATGTCGACCGTCGAGGTGTAAAGCGTCGTCGAACCATCTCCGGCGATATTGACGATGGCAACCGAAGTGGTCGGCGAGATCGATGCTTTGAAACCGATGGCAATGCCGCGCCCGCGGCGTACCGGACTGTTGCCGCCGCGATCGAACGGCGCACTCCAGTTCATTTCCTTGGCGACCGCGTCGAGCACTTCGGCAATCGCGGCGTCTTTCATCGCGGTTCCGGTGGCTTGCTCGCGGCCCTCGCGCAGGATGTTCTTGCGGCGAAATTCGACGGGATCCATGCCGATTTCGCGCGCCAGCAAATCGGTGTGGCTCTCATAAGCCCAGACCATTTGCGGGATGCCGAAGCCGCGCAACGCACCGGCCGGCGTGCGGTTGGTGTAGAGCGCGTAGGAATCGATGCTGATGTTGTCGATGTCGTAAGGGCCCGGCGCGGTAAAGCCGGACTTTTGCGTCACCCGCGGACCGATGTCGGCATAGGCACCGCCGTTCCACAGCACATCGCAGGTGCGCGCCACCACCTTGCCGTCGTTGTTGACGCCGCTCTTGATCCGGAACGTCGTCGGATGCTTGGTGATCACGTAGAACTGTTCTTCCATGGTCAGCGCGACCTTCACCGGCCGGCGCACCAGCATCGCCAGCGCGGCGGCCAGCGCTTCCACCTTGACGTAGACCTTGGCGCCGAAGCCGCCGCCGAGATGCGGCACCTTCACCCGCACCTTGTTTTCCGGCCAGCCGAACAGCCGCGCGATCTCGGTACGCACAAACGACGGCGTCTGGTTGGACGTATGAATCGTCAGCACGCCGTCGCCAGGTTCGGCAACGGCAACAAACGGCTCGAACGGCAGGTGCAGGCACTGCTGCGTCTTGAAGGTGTGCTCGAGAACCTTGTCGGCCTTGGCGAAACCCGCTTCCGGGTCGCCACGCTTGAGATGATAGTCGAGCGCGATGTTGGTGTTGGTGCGGCCCTTGAGATGTTTGAGATCGGCGAATGTGCCGGCGGGCTTGAGCATCTCATGCACGACAATGTCGGATTTCATTGCCGCGACTTCATCGTACACCGCGGGTAGGTCCTCGTACGCCGCCGTAATCAATTGCACCGCCTGATCGGCGACGTGCAGGTCTTGCGCCAGCACGGCGGCGACCGGCTCGCCGACGTGGCAGACCTTGTCGATGGCGAGGATCGGCTGATCGTGAAAAGCCGGGCCGTAATACGGCTCCGGGATCAGTTTCTTGATATCCGCGCCGGTGACGACGCGATGAACGCCGGGCAGAGCGCGGGCCGCTTCAACATCAATGCTAAGAAGCCTGCCGTGGGGGGCAGTCGAGCGGAACACCTTGGCATACAGCATGCCGGGCAGTTGCAGATGATGCGTATAGTTGGCGCGGCCGGTGACCTTGGCGCGCACTTCCAGACGCGGAATCGACTGGCCGACCTGGTTCATTAGGCGCCTTCGATCGCCTGACGCACGGCGCGGCGCATATAGACGCGCAGCAACTCGCGCTTGTAGGGGGCCGAGCCGTGAGCGTCGGACAGAATCGTCACCTCGTCGACCGCCGCATCGCCGGCGCGATTGAGCGCGGCACCGTCCGGCGTTGCACCTTGCAGCACTTTTTCCGCCGACACTATGCGCGTGACCTTCTCGGTCGCGGCGCTGACGACGACACGCGGATCCTTGATCGCGCCGCCTTCAAGCGCGAACGATACCGCAACGCCCAGCGCCGGCCAGTCGTCCGCGGTGCGCGACGTCACCTTCATGTACGCCGCCTTGCGGCCGTTGAGCGCCGGCACCGTCACCGCCGTGATCAGTTCGTCTTTTTCCAGCACGGTCTCGTAGTAGCCGGCGTAAAGGTCTTCCAGCGCCAGCTCGCGATCGCCCTTCGGGCCGCTGATCGCGACCTTGGCGCCGAGCATCGTCAGCACCGGCGGCAGATCCATGTGCGGATCGCCATGCGCCAGCGCACCGCCGACGCGCGCCACGTTACGCACGCGGGGGTTCGACAGTGTCTTCATCGCCTTTTTCAGCACCGGCAGCCGTTGCGCGATATTGGCGTCGTGTTCGAGATCGCTCAGCGTCGCCATCGCGCCGATTTTCAGCGCGCCACTGACGACGGTGATACGCGAATGCTCCGGCTCGATCTTGTGCAGGCAGACCAGCAGGCTCGGCTGGAATACCCCGGCCTTCATCATCAGCATCAGCGCGGTACCGCCGGCGACCGGACGGATCGTCGGATCGTCGGGATTGAGCAGCGACATCGCTTCCTTCAGCGAGGTCGGTTCCACCATATCGAACGGAATCATTTGGGACTTCCTACCCTTTTACTTCGTCATGGCCGGGCTCGTCCCGGCCATCCACGTCTTGCTGACTCCTGAGCAAGGCGAAGACGTGGATGCCCGGCACAAGGCCGGGCATGACGGCTAATTATTCTCATGACTCAAAACATGTTCGGCGATTTCGGCGCGAGTGCCGACCCAGATATCCGGCGCCGCCATCGCTTCCTCGATGATCTTTTCGTAGAAGTGCGCGCCGCGATGATGACCGAAGATGTGCGCATGGCTGGTCACGTCGATGATGCGGAGCTCGTCGTCGCGGACGCGGGCGATGCCGATCACCTCGTTGAACGATTCCAGCATCATCCGCGGCGGATGGCCGTATTTCATCGACGGCATGTCGTTGACGTCATAGGACAGCGGAATGGCGACGATCTTGTTGTTGCCGTGGTTCGTCACGTAAGGCAGGTCGGTATCGAACACGTCGCCGTACCAGCGATAGCCGGCCTCGGCGAGCAGCTTCGGCGTCGTCAGCTTCGAGGTGCCGCGCGGCGACAGCCAGCCGACGACCTTCCTGCCCGAGGTCTTTTCCAGCAGCGACGTGCAGCGCTCGATGTTCTTGCGCTCGTCTTCGTCGGACAGCAGCGCCGGGATCACGTCCATAGCGTAGGAATGCGACAGCACTTCGTGGCCGCGGTCGGCGATCGCCCTGACGGTGTCCGGCGCGCGTTCGGCGATGATCGCATTGGTCATCACGCTGGCCTTGGCGCCGTGCCGGTCGAATGCATCCATCAGCCGGTGAATCCCGACTTCCACCCCATACGCGGCCCAGGAGATCGCCATGGTGTCGAGTACGCCGGCCGGCAGCGGATTGCCCATCGGGCTGATGCCGGGGGCTTTGCCGTCAGACCATGCCTCAAGGCAGACATTGAAAATAACGGCGATGCGTTTGCCGTTTGGCCACGTCCACTCCGGCCTACTCCAATTGGGCGGCTTCTTGTTCATTCCCGTCCCCGGCAGGCGCATATCGCCCCCTTGAATTCATTATAAATCACACGAAGGTTCGCCGCGTCGAGATGGGGACGCGGCCAAATCGCGCAACCCTGCCTCGCGTGCGTGGGCCGCTAGCTCTGGCGAGGCGCCATGAAGCGGGCGCCGAGGACGACGAGGGCGGCGAGAATCGCCGGAGCGATTGCCAATATGACACTTGCCGAGGCGACGGCCGCGGTCGCCGCCCAGCCGATCGACGAAAACGCCTCGGCGAAGGTCGCCACGCGCGAGGAGACCTGACGGCGGCGGAACTGACTGCGCTTGGCCTGACTGCGAAACCAGAGCTGGATCGAGGTCGCGGCGGTGGTGGCGATGACGATACCCGCCGCGGCGATCAGCGCATGCCGGGGCGACATCAGGGCGAGCGCGGCAACCAGCGGCGCAAAGACAATGCCGATGACGCCGAGCACCGCTTCCACCTTGGCCCGCAGGATGAAGCGCGACAGCACCGGGGCGGTCGCGACGAGATCGGGCGCGTCTTCTCCGGAAATCGCCAGCCAGGCGAGCCCGCCGGCCAATTGCCCCGACGCCATAACCAGCACCGGCACCAGCAGGGCATAGGCGCCGTTGCCATCATCGAAACTGTGCCACAGCAGCACCGCCGGCGGAATCAAGTAGAGCATCTGCATCAGCGTCTGCGACACCAGCCACGGATCGCGCCGCAGCAGCAGCCACTCCTTGCGCCGCAACGCGCCCCGCGGCGACGCCGGCTTGAATGCAGTCTGCCGCCGTGCTCCGGCATGGCTGAAATTGCCGGCGCTGGCGGCGACCAGGGCATATTCGCCGAAGCGCGGCGCGACCAGCACGATGGCGATGCCGAGCAGCGCGAGGCTCAAGGTCAGCACGCCGACCAGGGGAATGCCGTCGCCGAGCGCGGAGCGTGCCGGCAACCATACGATGCTGTCGAGACCGGGCGCATGCGCCAGCACCGCTTGCGATTGCAGCACGGCAGCGCGCGAGATGGTGCCGTAGGACAGGATCGCCGCGACCTGCAGGCCGATGACGAACGCCGCGCCGATCACTGCGGCAACGATCTGCGCGATCAGCCGCGTGCGCCTCGGACCGATCAGGCGGAACAGCGCCACCGTCAGCCCGACCGCCAGCGCGGTTGCGGTCGCGCCCATCGCCACGATCAGGCCGTAAGCGCCGAGCCAGTGCCAGCCGCCGTTCGCGATCAGGATATTGATGAACGGCGCGGCGAGCGGAACCGCCATCGCGGCCATCGCAATCGCGATGGTGGCGATGCGGATCGCGAACAATTTGTCGGCGGCGACCGGCGACGCCAGGATCAGATCGAGATCGGAGCGCGAATAGAATGCCCGCGTCATCGACTCCATGGCCTGCGACACCATCAAGAGCCACGACAGCAAAATACTGCCGCTGATCGTCACCAGCATGGACTTGTCGACAACAGCGTCGGCGTAAGGACCGACCATCCAGTAGGCGACGAAGTGCATGAACCCCTCGAACACAACAATCGCGATCACGACGTGCCGCAGGCGTTCGCGCCGCCCGGCGGTGATCATCGACAGCCAGTCGCGCCAAGCCAGCCGCGACTCGTGCCGGGCAAACCAGACCGTCGTACCGGGCGCTACCGTCATGCCGCTTGCGCCTGCTCGGCAACGAGGGCGAGGAAAGTGTCTTCAAGGGTCGCGCTGGCGGCGGCACTGACTCCGACTTGGGCGCCGGCCGCGATCCGCAATTCGTCAAGCGTGCCTTCGGCGATCAGCCGGCCTTGCGCGATGACGCCGATGCGATCGGCCATGCGCTCGGCGACTTCGAGGATGTGCGTCGTCATCACGATGGTGCCGCCGGCATTGACGCGCTCACGCAGCACGCTTTTGACCTGGCGCGCAGAACCGGCGTCGAGGCCGGTGAGCGGTTCGTCGAGAATGATGATGCGCGGCTCGTGCACCAGCGCGCCGGCCAGCGCCACTTTCTGCCGCATGCCCTTGGAGAAACCTTCGCAGCGTTCGTTGGCGTGCGCGGCGAGATCGAGCCACGACAACAGATCCTGGGCGCGCGCTTCGGCGATGGCGGGGGCGACGCCCCAAAGGCCCGCGACAAATTCCAGATATTCCCGCGGCGTCAGTTTGTCGTAGATCATCGGCTCGTCGGAAATCCACGCCATGATCTGCTTGGCCGCGACCGGATCGGCCAGCGCATCGATGCCGCTGACCGCGATCGAACCGGAATCCGGCCGCAGCAGGCCGGCGACCATGCGCAGCGTCGTCGTCTTGCCGGCGCCGTTCGGGCCGAGCAGCGCGTAGAACTCGCCCTCGCGCACTTTCAGGTCGAGACCGTCGACGGCGGGCCGGTCGAAGGCCTTGCGGAGACCGCTGATTTCAAGAGCGAATTTTTGCACTTCGGTAATCCGTCATCCTGAGGTGCGAGTGAAGCGAGCCTCGAAGGATGCACGGCCGAGGCATTTCGGTTTGGCCCTTCGAGGCTCGGCGCTTCGCACCGAGCACCTCAGGGTGACGAAAACAGGACGCTAATCGAGAGAGGTTTCGGTCTCGTGAATCGAAACTCGCGATTTTATTACGTCAAGTCAAAGCGTTATCCGATCGATCTCGGCCAAGTCAGCCTCCGTCAGTGTCCAGCCGGCAGCGGCGATGTTCTGCTCGATTTGTTCCGGCCGGGTCGCGCCGGCGATGACGCTCGCGACGTAAGGCCGGCTCGCCAGCCAGCTGAACGCCAGTTCCAGCAGCGTGTGACCGCGTTTGGCGGCAAAATCCGACAGCGCATCGACCAGACGCCAGTTGCGCGCGTTCATGAAAGCACCGTTGCCACGCGGCGTCGAGCCGGCAAAACGCGTGCCCGGCGGCGGCGCTGCATCCTGCTTGTATTTGCCGGTGAGCAAACCGCTCGCCAGCGGAAAATACGGCAGCAGGCTGAGCTCGTGCGCGCGCATCACCGGCAAACGGTCTTCTTCAAGATCACGTTCCAGCAGATTGTACTGATCCTGGCAGGTAATGAAGGACGTAATGTGCTCCTCTTCGAAACGCCGAGCGCGTTCGCGGAGCTGCGCGGCGGAAAAATTCGAGCAGCCGATGAAGCGGACCTTTCCAGCCTTGATCAGATCGTCGAGCGCCCGCAGCGTTTCCTCGATCGGCGTTTTCGAATCGGGAAAGTGCACCTGATAGAGGTCGATCCAGTCGGTGTTCAGCCGGCGCAAGCTGGCTTCGACAGCCTGCACCGCGTAGCGGCGCGATGCGCCGCGCAGTGTGCCGCTGCTATCCATCGGCAAGCCGAACTTGGTGGCGAGCACGACGTCCTTGCGGCGCGCGCCGAGCGCCTGGCCGAGGATTGTCTCCGAGCCGCCGCGGTTGCCGTAATTATCCGACGTGTCGATCAGCGTGATGCCGCAGTCCAGCGCCTTGGCGATGACGCGCGCCGACGTCGCCGCATCGGTGCGGCCGCCGAAATTATTAGCGCCGAGGCCGACGATGGAAACATCCGGACCGTTAGCGCCAAGTTCCCGCTTCTGCATTCTCGAAACCTAATCCGCTCATTCCCGCGCAAGCGGGAATCCAGAGGAATATTCCGCCGTCGCCGGATGCGACTGGTCCCCGCTTTCGCGGGGACGAGCGGAAAAGAAACAGAACGTAACCCGCGATCAGCCGCCGCCGGCATTATAGGCCGCAAGCGCCGCCATGTTGACGAGCTGCGCGTCGTTCGCCGACAGCGGCACGATCTGCACCGAGCGGTCGAGGCCGACCAGCATCGGCCCGATGACGTTGGCGCCGCCGAGTTCCATCAGCATCTTGGTCGAGATCGACGCCGAGTGGAATGCCGGCATCACCAGCACGTTGGCCGGCCCGGACAGCCGGCAGAACGGATAGGCCTCGCGCAGCTCCATGTTCAATGCCACGTCGGCGGCCATGTCGCCGTCATACTCGAAATCGACACGCATGCCGTCGAGGATGCGCACCGCTTCCTGCACCCGCTCCGAGCGCTCGCCGGCCGGATGGCCGAACGTCGAGAAAGCGAGCAGCGCCAGCCGCGGCTCGTAACCGAGCGAGCGCGCCACCCGCGCCGCTTCGATCGCGATCTCGGCGATGTCGTTGGCGTCCGGCATTTCAGTGACCGCGGTGTCGGCGACCAGCACGGTGCGGCCACGCGCCAGCACCAGTGAAACGCCCATCACCCGATGGCCGGGTTTGGGATCGATGCAGCGGCGCACGTCCTCGAGCGCCACCGAGAAATTACGGGTGACGCCGGTGACCATCGCATCGGCGTCACCGAGCGCGACCATGCAGGCGGCGAAGTGATTGCGGTCCTGATTGATCATGCGCTGGCAATCGCGCTGCAGATAACCCCGCCGCTGCAGCCGTTCATAGAGATAAGCGGCATAGTTGGCATTGCGCTTCGACAAGGCCGCGTTGATGATCTGAATGCCGCCGCCGAGTTCGATACCGAGCGCCTGCGCGGTCTCGCGCACCGCCCGCTCGCGGCCGACCAGCAGCGCCGTGCCCAGGCCTTGATGCACGAAACTCGCCGCGGCGCGGATCACCTGCTCCTCTTCGCCCTCGGCAAACACCACACGGCGCGGCGCCCGGCGCAGCCGCTCGTAAACGCCTTGCAGGACGCCCGCGATCGGATCGAGCCGCGTGCGCAACTGGTGACGATAGGCCTCCATGTCCTCAATCGGACGCCGCGCGACATTCGAGTCCATCGCAGCTTTCGCCACCGCCGGCGGAATGTCTGAAATCAGCCGGGGATCGAACGGCACCGGAATGATGTAGTCCGGCCCGTATTTCGGCCGCGCGCCATAGGCCGCCGCGACTTGGTCGGGCACGTCCTCGCGCGCCAGTGCAGCCAGCGCGCGTGCCGCCGCGATCTTCATCTCCATGTTGATGGCGCGGGCGCGCACGTCGAGCGCGCCGCGGAAGATGTAAGGGAAGCCGAGCACGTTGTTGATCTGGTTCGGATAGTCGGAACGGCCGGTCGCCATGATGGCGTCGCTGCGCACCTCGGCGACTTCCTCCACCGTGATTTCCGGATCGGGATTGGCCATGGCGAAGATGATCGGCTTGTCCGCCATCGCCTTCACCATGTCCTTGGTCACCGCGCCCTTGACCGAAAGACCGAAGAACACGTCGGCGCCGGCCAGCGCTTCGGCGAGCGTGCGTGACGCAGTCTTCACCGCATAGGCGGATTTCCACTGGTTCATGCCGTCGGTGCGGCCTTCGTAGATCACGCCCTTGGTGTCGCAGAGGATGAGGTTCTCCGGGCGGAACCCGATCGCGCGCAGCAGTTCGAGGCAGGCGATGCCGGCGGCGCCGGCGCCATTGCAGACGATTTTGGTATCCTTGATCTCGCGGCCGGTGAGTTCCAGTGCATTGATCAGTCCGGCGGCGGCGATGATCGCGGTGCCGTGCTGGTCGTCGTGAAACACCGGAATGTCGAGCAGTTCGCGCAGCTTCTGCTCGATGATGAAACACTCCGGCGCCTTGATGTCTTCAAGGTTGATGCCGCCCCAGCTCTTGCCGAGCACTTTCACGCAATTGATGAATTCGTCCGGGTCTTCGGTCGAGACTTCGAGATCGATGGAGTCGACGTCGGCGAAGCGCTTGAACAGCACCGACTTGCCTTCCATCACCGGCTTGGCGGCGAGCGCGCCACGGTTGCCGAGCCCGAGGATGGCGGTGCCGTTGGTGATCACCGCGACGAAATTGCCCTTGGTAGTGTAGTCGTAGGCTTTGGACTCGTCTTCGGCGATTGCCAGCACCGGGACGGCGACGCCGGGCGAATAGGCCAGCGACAGATCCCGCTGGGTCGCCATCGGCTTGGTCGCGACAACTTCGAGTTTTCCGGGCCGGCCTTGGCTGTGAAACAGCAGGGCTTCCTGGTCGGTGAAAGTCGGCCGGTTCGGCCGGCCGTTTTTAGGTGCCATTTCCATCCCTGCTTACGCCGAACAAAAGGTGGGCGTCAGGGAACCTTATCGAACCCGGCCGCCCTACCTCAAGGGACAGATGCCGGCCGGCCGACTTCGGCTGCCATTGCACCGCATTGAACAACGGCACGCGGCGGAGTAATCGTGCCGTAAACCACCCCTCCGTCCCGGCCGCTGGCGCCCCCATGATCAGATTCCTGTTTCGTTTTATCGGCCTGTGCCTGTTGGCGCTGGCCTTCATTTTCTTCGTTTATGACGGCACCAAAACCATCGCCAACCAGCAGCCGCTCTACATGAAGGTCAGCGAGGCGTGGGCCATCGTCGATCAAGGCTCGCTGGTGAAATTGCAGCCCGCCATCGAGGCCCACGCGCCGCACTGGTTGTGGGACCCCGTAACCCTTGCAGTGCTCAATGCGCCAACATGGGTGGTGCTTGGAATTCTGGCCGCTATTCTCATCCTCCTCGGCCGCAAGAAAAAGCCGCTGATCGGCTACGGCCGCGACTAGTTCGCCGGACACGGCGTGTGGCGTAGAGGGAGCGAAATGGCTGGCTACGATTACATCATCGTTGGCGCCGGGTCCGCCGGCTGCGTGCTCGCCAACCGGCTGAGCGAAGATTCTTCCGCCCGCGTGCTGTTGCTCGAAGCCGGCGGCCGCGACTGGCACCCCTACATCCATATCCCGCTCGGCATGGGCCGCATACACGACTATGGCATGTTCGACTGGGGCTACGAGACCGACCCGGAACCGAATCTCAACAACCGCCGCATCGAAGCGATGCGCGGCAAGGTGCTCGGCGGCTCGTCGTCGATCAACGTGATGGCCTATACGCGCGGCAATCGCGGCGACTACGACCGCTGGGCGCAGAAAGGCGCGCGCGGCTGGTCCTATGTGGACGTGCTGCCGTACTTCCAGCGCGGCGAAACCCACGAGAAGGGCGCCAATCCCTGGCGCGGCAGCGAAGGACCGCTCGGCACCGAGTTCGCCCGCACCAAGGACGCGCTCTACGACGGCTGGATCGCGGCCGGCGAGGCCCACGGCTATCCGTTCAATCCGGACTACAACGGCAAGCAGCAGGAAGGTTTCGGCACCGGCCAGTATTCCATCCGCGACGGCTACCGCTCGTCGTCGGCGAATGCCTATTTGAAGCCGGCGCGTAATCGCAAGAATCTGACCGTCGCCGTCAACGCCCATACCACGCGCGTCATCCTGCAGGGCCCGCGCGCCACCGGCGTCGAATACGTCCAGAACGGTCAGCGCGTGCGCGCCGAAGCGGCCAGGGAAGTCATTGTGGCTGCCGGCACCTTCAACACGCCGCAGATCCTGATGCTGTCCGGCATCGGTCCCGCCGAACATCTGCGCTCGTTCGGCATCAGCGTGGCCGCCGACCTGCCAGTCGGCAAGAACCTGCAGGACCATCTCGGCGCCTACATGAGCTACACGCGCAAGCAGCCGGGATCGTTCCATCGCGAGATGCGGTTCGACCGCATGGCGGTGAGCATGATCCGGGCGTACTTCTTCGGCAGCGGACCGGGCACCGTGGTGCCGGGCGGGCTGCACGCCTTCATCAAGACGCGGCCGGAGTTGTCGGTGCCGGACATCGAATTCATGTTCCGCGGCACGTCGCACGCGCCGCATCTGTGGTTCCCGCTGGTGCGTCCGCCATTCCTCGATGGCTTCGGCATTCGTCCGACGCTGCTGCATCCCGACAGCCGCGGCGAAGTTTTGCTCGGCTCCGCCGATCCGATGAAGCCGCCGCGTATCGTCTATCGCTTCTTTACCGCGCCGAACGACCTGCCGACGCTGCGGCAGGGCTTCAAGCTGGCGCGCGAGGTCGCGCTCGACAAGGCGATGGACCCGTATCGCGGCGACGAGATCAATCCCGGGCCGCAGGTCCAGACCGACGCCGAGATCGATGCCTGGCTGAAGAAAGTTGTCATCACCGCGCATCACCCGGCGAGCACCTGCGCGATCGCGCCGGACGGCGTGCTCGATTCCGATCTCAAGGTGCGCGGCGTTGAAGGTCTGCGCGTCTGCGATGCGTCCGCGATGCCCGATCTGGTGTCCGCTCACATCAATGCCGCCGTGCTGATGATGGCCGAAAAAGGCGCCGACCTGATCCGCGGCCGTCCCGCCCTGCCCGCAGCCGAAGCGGCGTAGATGGCTTCCTCTCCGTCCGTTCCGATTTTCGACGGCCACAACGACGTGCTGCTGCGCCTGCACCGGCGCAGCGGCGGCGATCCGGTGGCTGCGTTCCTGCAAGGCGAGGAAGCCGGGCAACTGGATCTGGTCAAAGCCCGCGCCGGCGGATTTGCCGGCGGCCTGTTCGCGATCTTTGTGCCGCCGGTGCGGCGCAAGAACGGGGGCGGCGCGCCAAACAGCCTGACCGCCGCTGACGCGCCCGCGGTCGATCTCGCCGAGGCGCAACGCGTCACCTTCGCCATGGCGGCGCTGCTGCTGCGCATCGAGCGCGAGTCGCAGGGCCGCGTCCGCATTTGCCGCGGCACCGGCGATATCGAACAGTGCTTCGCCGACGGCACCCTCGCCGCGGTGCTGCACATCGAAGGCGCCGAAGCGATCGACGAGAATTTCGATGTGCTCAATGTGCTGCACGCGGCGGGCTTGCGTTCGCTCGGCCCGGTATGGAGCCGGCCAAATGCGTTCGGCCACGGCGTGCCGTTCCGCTGTCCGTCGTCACCGGATATCGGGCCCGGCCTGACCGATCTCGGCAAGGCGCTGGTCGCGGAATGCAACCGGCTGCGCATCATGATCGATCTGTCGCATCTCAACGAGAAGGGGTTTTGGGACGTCGCCGCGCTCACTGACGCGCCGCTGGTCGCGACCCATTCCAACGCGCATGCGATCAGCCCGCATTCGCGCAATCTCACCGACAAGCAGCTCGCCGCGATCTGCGAATCCGGCGGCATGGTCGGCGTCAATTACGCGGCGAGCTTCCTGCGTCCGGACGGCAAGCAGGACAAGGATACATCGCTGAATCTGATCGTGGATCACGTCGCCTACCTGCTTGAGCATCTCGGCGAGGACGGCGTCGGTCTCGGCTCGGACTTCGACGGCGCCACGATTCCGGCAGAGCTCGGCAGCGCCGCCGGGCTGCAAATTTTGGTGGAGAAGATGCGCGAGCGGCAATTCGGCCAGGCGCTGATCGAAAAAGTTTGCTTCCGCAACTGGATGGGCGTGCTCGGCAGGACGTGGCAAGCCGCCTGACCGGACAATGCGGCGAACCGTCCGCAATGCCGCCAGCCATTCGTCGTCAACCCGCGTTACAATGCCATTCGCATGCAGCGCCGTAAAAGCAGCAACCCCGGCGGAATTGCCTTGCCCTGGCGCCGCATCCTGCGCGGGCTTGCGATTGCCGTCATTGTGCTGCTGGCGCTGCCGTACCTGATCGCGCCGCTCTACCGTTTCGCCGATCCGGTCTCGACGCTGATGCTGTGGCGCCGGATCACCGGCCAACGCGTCGAACGGATCTGGATTCCGCTGGAGCGCATCGCGCCGGCGCTGCCGCTGGCGGTGATCGGCGCCGAGGACGGCACCTTCTGCCATAACCGCGGCATCGATCTCGCCGCCATGCGCGAGGTGATGGAGCAATCCGATGACGACGGCCCCTCGCGCGGCGCGTCGACTATCACACAGCAGGCGGCGAAGAACCTTTTCCTCTGGCAGGGCCGCAGCTTCGTACGAAAGGCGCTGGAGCTGCCGCTGGCGCTCTGGCTCAACATCGTGCTGCCGAAACGCCGGGTGCTGGAGATTTATCTCAATATCGTCGAGTGGGGGCCGAACGGCGAATTCGGCGCCGAGGCGGCGTCGCGCTGGGCCTTCAACAAACCAGCGCGCAGTCTCAATACCCAGGAGGCCGCGGAACTCGCCTCGATCCTGCCCAATCCGGTCCGCCGCAGCGCCCGCACCCCGAGCCAGCTGGTGCGCCGGCTGGCGGGTGTTTACGTCCGCCGGTCCGCCGATTTTCCCAACCTGGATGCCTGTATCCGGGCCCACTAGCGGTTTTTCGCTCGTTCTTCTATAAGCCCGCCAACCCCTGATCTGGAGAACGAGAAATGGCCGTCCCCAAGCGAAAAACGTCGCCGTCGCGGCGCGGTATGCGCCGGTCCGCCGACGCGCTCAAAGCCCCGACCTATGTCGAAGACAAGGATTCCGGCGAGCTACGCCGCCCGCACCACATCGACCTGAAGACCGGCATGTATCGCGGCCGGCAGGTGCTGACCAAGAAGACCGAGGCGTAACCGTCAACGGCGGACACCTTCGCTCATTCCCGTCCCCGATCTGGTCGGGGATAAACTCCAGCGGGATTTAGACGGCAGCGAAGGTCGCGTGGAGAATTCTCTGGGTCCCCGTTTTCGCGGGGACGAGCGGGTTCAACTAACGAGCGGGTTCAACTAAAGAGACACGCCCAATGTTCGCTCTCGGCTTCCCGCTGCTGCTCGTTCCCTTCGTCATCTACAACATCGTCGCTTTCATCTTCAGCCTGCCCAACGAATTCTGGGTCGGGCCGGCGGCCACCGTGCACATGATGTCCGGTGTGGACTGGGTGCTGACCTGGGAAGATCTGCTGATCGCATTCAGCATCTTCCTGCTCTGGATCGAGATCATCAAAGCGACGCGGCTCGGCATGCGCTCGGTGATGGATCACATCCTGGCGATGGTGCTGTTCATCGGCATGCTGGTCGAATTCCTGCTGGTGCCGCGCGCCGCGACGTCGACGTTCTTCCTGATGATGGTCATCGCCCTGGTCGACGTGCTCGCCGGTTTCATTATCGGCATGCGCAGCGGACGCCGGCAGATCGAAATTGACAGTCCCGAACGGGCCGCCTGATTACAGCGACTGCGCGAGCGTCCGGCCCGGCGGCGTCGGCCATTGGCCGAGTCCGCTGTAAGCGGCAGCAGCCTCGGCAGGCTCGGAGCGGCGGCGCAGGCGGGTCTGCGGCGCCTGAACCGCGGTCGCGATCAGATGCGCGACGAACGCCGCGTGCGGACGGTTCCGCGAAAAAACCGGTGCACGATCGCGAACGGCAGATGTCAGAGGAACGAGAGCGCCGGACATCGATGCTATTGTCCCGATACGGGACACTCCTGGCCTTGTGCCAGGACACTCGCAAGCCGCATGCCGGGCAAGCCGCATGCCGGGCAAGCCGCATGCCGGAGATGACGTTTTGCGAAATATTTATGGTCCGTCTGTAGCTTGCCGCTTCAACTGCCGTCCGCAGCCGCCACACGCGGACGGCAACAAATCCAAAATGGGACGCAAAACGGGGCACATGTGACCACCGGCGGTGAAACGATTCCTCCCGGCACGCCCGACGCGGCGCAGATCCTCCGCTCGATCGGCGAGGTCGCCTATGAGTGGCACATCGCCAGCGATGCCTTGTTGTGGGGCGAAAACGCCGCCGACGTGCTGCTGATCCGCGACCGCGCCGCAATGGCGAGCGGCAGCGGCTTCGCGCGGTTCCTCGACGCGGACAATGTGCAGGCGCGCTTCGACGCCGTCACCCAATCCGACAAGCGCGACGACGGCCACGGTGTCGCTTACCAGATCCAGTATGGCATCCGTCCCGAGCCGGGCTCCGACACGCGGCTGTGGGTCGAGGACAACGGGCGCTGGTTTGCCGGCGCCGACGGCAAGCCGGCCCGCGCCCACGGCCTGGTCCGGGTCATCACCGAGCGCTACGAGCACGAGCGCAAGCTGACCCATCTGGCGCGCTGCGATGGCCTGACCGGCGAACTCAATCGCCACCATCTCACCGAAGTGCTCGAAGACACCATCGACGACGCCATCCGCTTTCGCTCGTCCTGCGGATTCCTGCTGGTCGCGATCGACAATCTCGCGCGCATCAACGAGTCCCACGGCTTCGACATCGCCGATCAGGTGATCGCCGCGGTCGCCAAACGGCTGCGCAGCCGAATGCGCGGCAAGGACACGCTGGGGCGCTATTCCGGCAACAAATTCGGCTTGGTGCTGCGCGACTGCACGCCGGACGACATGGCGATCGCCGCCGAGCGGATGCTGGCCGGCATTCGCGACGAGATGGCGCCGACCTCGGCCGGGCCGATCGCGATCACCGTCACCATCGGCGGCATCACCGCGCCGCGCCACGCCCGCAGCGTGACCGAAGTGCTGACCCGGGTGCAGGAAACGCTCGATACCGCCAAGAACCGCCGCCGCGGCTCGTTCCTCGCCTTCCTGCCGAATATCGAGCGCGAGGCGCTGCGCCGCGAGAACATCCGCGCCACCGACGAGATCGTCGCCGCGCTCAACGAGCGCCGTATTTTCCTGGCTTACGAGACCGTGGTCGCGGCCGGCAGCCGCAAGGCTTCGTTCTACGAATGCCTGATGCGGATCAAGCGCGACGACGGCAGCCTGATCGCGGCCAATGACATCATTCCGGTCGCCGAGCGGCTCGGGCTGGTGCGGCTGCTCGATCATCGCGTGCTCGAGCTCGTCATCGACGAGATGGCCGCGACGCCGGATTTGCACGCGAGCTTCAACGTGTCGACGGCATCGACCACCGATCCCGACTGGTGGGCCGGACTGAACTCGCTGCTGCGCGCGCAAAGCGGCATCGCCGAGCGGCTCATTGTCGAGATCACCGAGAGCGCAGCGATCCAGGACCTCGACGAAACCCGCGGCTTCGTGTCCCGCGTCAAGGGTCTCGGCTGCCGCATCGCCATCGACGACTTCGGCGCCGGTTACACGTCGTTCCGCAATCTGCGCAAGCTCGGCGTCGATATCGTCAAGATCGATGGCGCCTTCGTGCACGACATGATGCGCTCCGACGACGACCGCGCTTTCGTGCGCACGCTGATCGATCTCGCCAAGCGGCTCAAGCTGGTGACGGTCGCCGAGTGGGTGCAGGACGAAGACGTCGCCAGGACCCTGCAATCCTGGGGCTGCGATTACCTGCAAGGCGCGCTGATCGGCCTCGCCACCCCCGAGCGGCCGTGGCTCGGGGCGGCGCGCCAGGCAGTTTAACGCCTGCTTTAGGTAGCACGGTGTCGACCAGGGTCAGGGCTTCCTGTTCGGCAAGGCGATCCCGGGATCGCAGGTGCTTCAATTGCTGACGGCGTCGCCGCCGACACAACAGCAGCAACAACTGGTCGCATAATCTTTTCAGAAACTTTCGGCGTAACCGCCGGATGGAAAACTTTCGGCGTAACCGCCGGATGGAAAACTTTCGGCGTAACCGCCGGATGGAAAACTTTCGGCGTAACCGCCGGCTGGAGATTTCCGGCGTAACCGCCGGATGGAAAGCTCCCGGCGTAACCGCCGGGTGCGGTTAGTTGCCGCTCAGCTTGTCGACCCTGCGCTGCATCTCTTCGAGCTGACGCTTGAGGTCGTCGATATCGCCACCCTTCGGTGGCGACTTTTCCGGTTCGCCACTGCCATCCTGGCCCTCGCGCCGCGTGAACGGCGTGAACATGGCGAAGGCGCGCTCGAACATTTCCATGTTCCGCCGCACTTGCTCTTCCAGGGCGCCGAACGGACTGCCGCCGAACGCCTGCGCCATCTGGTTGCGGAACTTTTCCTGCTCGCGGGTCAGCGACGCGATCGAGATATCGAGATAGCGCGGCACCAGCATGCCCATGCTGTCGCCGTAGAAGCGGATCAACTGGCGGAGGAACGTGATGGGCAACAGATTTTGCCCTTCCTTGTTCTCCTGCTCGAAAATGATCTGCGTCAGCACCGAGCGGGTGATGTCCTCGCCGCTCTTGGCATCATAGACGACGAAATCCTCGCCGGTCTTGACCATCGAGGCGAGGTCTTCGAGCGTGACATAGGCACTCGTGCCGGTATTATAGAGCCGCCGGTTGGCGTATTTCTTGATCGTAACGGGCTCGGCGGTTTTGGTCGTCGTGCTGGTATCGGACATGCGACAATCACCCAACTGTGCCGTTAAAGTAGGCGGTTTCGCAGGGCACGGCTACCGTTTTGTGATGCGTCCTTGCCGCACGGCAGCCTTGTCGAGGGCGGGGCACGTCCTTATGACATAGGGCAGATCGTCAAGCGGCCAGCCCGCACGCCGAAAGGCGGCACAGTAACCCGCCAAATAACCCAGAGCCCGGAAGGACTTTTCCATGTCAGATGATGTCGTCATTGTCAGCGCAACGCGCACGCCGGTCGGCTCCTTTAACGGCGCCTTTGCCTCCCTTCCCGCGCATGAACTCGGCAAGACCGCAATCAAGGCGGCCCTGGAGCGCGCCGGCGTCGAGGGCGCTCGGGTTTCCGAAGTGATCTTGGGCCAGATCCTGACCGCCGGTCAGGGCCAGAACCCGGCCCGCATCGCTTCGATCGGCGCCGGGGTCCCGGTCGAGACCCCGGCGTGGGGCGTTAACCAACTCTGCGGTTCCGGCCTGCGCTCTGTCGCCCTCGGCTATCAGGCCATCGTCAACGGCGACAGCGACATCGTGGTCGCCGGTGGCCAGGAGTTGATGAGCATGGCGCCGCATTGCCAGCATCTTCGCGCCGGCGTGAAGATGGGCAACTTCGAGATGATCGACACCATGATCAAGGACGGCCTGTGGGACGCCTTCAACGGCTATCACATGGGCAACACCGCCGAGAATGTCGCCAAGCAGTGGCAGATCACCCGCGCCCAGCAGGACGAGTTCGCGGTGAAATCCCAGAACAAGGCGGAAGCCGCGCAGAAGGCCGGCAAGTTCAAGGACGAGATCACGCCGGTCACCATCAAGACCCGCAAGGGCGACATCGTGGTCGACGCCGACGAATATCCGAAGCACGGCTCCACGCTCGACGCGATCGGCAAGCTGCGGCCGGCCTTCGACAAGGAAGGTTCCGTGACCGCCGGCAACGCCTCGGGCATCAATGACGGCGCTGCCGCGGTGGTGCTGATGAAGGCGAGCGAGGCGGCAAAGCTCGGCAAGACCCCTCTGGCGCGCATCGTGTCGTGGGCGCAGGCCGGCGTCGATCCGAAGATCATGGGCACCGGGCCGATCCCGGCGTCGCGCGCGGCGCTGAAGAAAGCCGGCTGGAACGTCGGCGATCTCGATCTCGTCGAGGCCAACGAAGCGTTCGCCGCACAGGCCTGCGCGGTCAACAAGGACCTCGGCTGGGATACCAGCAAGGTCAACGTCAACGGCGGCGCCATCGCCATCGGCCATCCGATCGGTGCATCCGGCACCCGCGTGCTGGTCACGCTGCTGCACGAAATGGGCAAGCGCAACGCCAAGAAAGGCCTCGCCACACTGTGCATCGGCGGCGGCATGGGCATCGCGATGTGCCTGGAGCGATGAGCAGCGACGGCCCGTTTTTAAAATCTCATTGTGCGTCATGGCCGGGCATAGACCGTCGAAGACGGGCGTGAACGCCCTTTTGCCCGGCCATCCACGTCTTTAAGCTCACTTAAAACGAAAGTCGTGGATGCCCGGCACGAGGCCGGGCATGACGAGGAGCCAGGGAGGACACGATGGCCCGCGTTGCGTTGGTGACGGGTGGTACGCGTGGTATTGGCGCGGCGATTTCCAGAGCGCTCAAGGCGGCCGGTTACAAGGTTGCCGCCAGTTACGCCGGCAACGATGAAGCCGCGCAGAAATTCAAGGCCGAGACCGGCATCGCCGTCTACAAATGGGACGTCTCGAACTACGACGCGTGCGGCGCCGGCGTCAAACAGGTCGAAACCGAAGTCGGCCCGGTCGAAGTGCTGGTCAATAATGCCGGCATCACCCGCGACGCCATGTTCCACCGCATGAAGCCCGAGCAATGGACCGAGGTGATCACCACCAATCTCGGCTCGCTGTTCAACATGAGCCATCAAACCTTCGGCGGCATGCGTGACCGCAAATTCGGCCGTATCATTAACATCTCCTCGATCAACGGCCAAAAAGGCCAGATCGGCCAGGTGAATTATTCCGCCGCCAAGGCCGGCGAACTCGGCTTTACCAAAGCGCTGGCGCAGGAAGGCGCCCGCGCCGGCATCACCGTCAACGCGATCTGCCCCGGCTACATCGCCACCGACATGGTGAAAGCCATCGCCCCGGACGTGCTGGCAAAAAACATCCTGCCGTTGATTCCGATCGGCCGCCTCGGCGAGCCCGAGGAGATCGCGCGCTGCGTTGTGTTCCTTGCCTCCGACGATGCCGGCCTGATCACCGGCGCGACGCTGACGGCAAACGGCGGGCAGTATTTCGCCTGAGTTCCTATATGTCCGCGGCACGGGAATTTCTGGCGGCGGAGCAGCATGGCATCCTCACCTCAGACGCTGATCGAACAGCGTCACGATCAAATGTTTCCTCAGCTCGATCCGATCGAGATCGAGCGGGTGCGCCATCTCGGCGAGACGCAGGCCTTTGCCGCCGGTGAAACGGTTCTGGCAGCCGGCCAGGTCGGCCCCGGCCTGATCATTATCTTTTCGGGAAAAGTAGACGTCACGTACCGTGACACGTCCGGCCGCCTGCAGACCATCGTCAGCCACGCTCCGGGCGAATTCATTGGCGAACTGGCGCAGATGGCCGGCCGGCCGGCTTTAGTCGACGCGACCGCGACCGAGGCGGTGCAGGCGCTGGTGATTCAACCAGACCGGCTGCGGTCGCTGTTCGTCGCCGAGGCCGATCTCGGCGAGCGGATCATGCGTGCCCTGATCCTGCGCCGTGTCGGTCTTTTGCAAACCCAGGCCGGGCCGATCATCGTCGGCCAGGCCGAAAACGGCGATGTGCTTCGGCTGCAGGTCTTCCTCCGCCGCAACGGCCATCCCCATCAGCTGCTCGATCCCGCCACCGATACCGAGGCGAATGCCCTGATCGAGCGTTTTCATGTCGATCCCGGACAGCTACCGATCGTTCTTTGTCAGAGCGGACAGTTGCTGCGCAATCCGAGCGAGAACGAGCTTGCCCGCTGCATCGGACTCGTCGGCCCGATCGATCCGGCGCGGGTCTTCGACGTTGCCGTCATCGGCGCCGGGCCGGCGGGGCTGGCGACCGCCGTTTATGCCGCCTCCGAAGGCCTTTCCGTGCTGGTGCTCGATTGCCGCGCGTTCGGCGGCCAGGCCGGCGCGTCCGCCAGAATTGAAAACTACCTGGGTTTTCCGACCGGCATTACCGGACTGGCGCTGATGGCGCGCGCCTACAACCAGGCGCAGAAATTCGGTGCCGAAATGGCGATCCCCGATCAGGTCAACGCATTAGGCGAAGACGGCAATCACTTCGTTTTACGGCTCGATGACGGCGAGCGGGTCACCGCCCGCGCCGTCGTGATTGCGAGCGGTGCACGCTACCGCCGGCTCGGCGTCGATAACCTCGACGCCTTCGAAACGTCGAGCGTGCATTACTGGGCTTCGCCGTTTGAGGCCAAGCTGTGTTCAAATCAGACTGTTGCGCTGGTCGGCGCCGGCAACTCGGCCGGCCAAGCCGCGGTTTATCTCGCCAGCCAGGGCGCCAAGGTGAAGATGATCGTGCGCGGCGCCGATCTTGGCGCGACCATGTCGCGCTACCTCGTCGACCGCATTGAAGGCAACGCCAATATCGAGGTCGTCACACGGGCATCCATCTCCGGCCTCGAGGGGCACAACGGGATTCTCGAGACGGTGCGCTACCGGCAGGGAAGCGGCGAAGAGAAATCCAAGCCGATGCGGCACCTGTTCCTTTTCATCGGCGCCGAACCGAACACCGACTGGCTCGCCGGTTCAGATGTTGCGCTCGACGCCAAAGGCTTCGTGTTGACCGGCGCAGAGTCCGGATCCGACCGCCATCTGCTGGAAACCAGCCGCCGCGGCGTCTTCGCCATCGGCGACGTCCGCGCCGGCTCGGTCAAACGGGTCGCCGCCGCGGTCGGCGAGGGCGCACAGGCGGTCGCGGCATTGCACGGCTTTCTGGCGGCGCGCACCGGCGATCCGATTACGCAGGCGCCCAACCTTTCGGCCCGAATTTGAAACCGGCTTGCTCATAGGCCTGATCAATCAGGCGGACGAAGCGGGCGCAGTCCTCCACGCTTACCGTCGGCGGTTTGCCGTCTTTCCAGCGATCGATCGCATCGCGCGTCGCGGTGAAATAGGGCGCGGTGAGATCGGTGCCCGGCAGTATTTCGTCGCCGGCTGACGTCGCGAGCTTGAGCACGCCGTCCTTCATGGTCAGGATGCCGTCACGTCCGGCGATCTTCCACTCGCCGTCGGTGCCGTCGCGCGGAAAGCCGTTGCCGACTTCGACGGTGCCGAGAACGCCGCTGGTCGAGCGCAGCATGATCGAGGCGTAGTCCTCGACCGGACATTCATGGGCGCGATAGCTCATTTGCGCGCCGGTCACGCGGGCGTCCTCGCCGGTCAGGTGGAGGAACATGTCGAGGCCGTGGGGGCTAAGATTGCGCGCGCAGCCACCGCCGGCTTCCGCCGGGTCCATCATCCAGCCGCAGTCCCACGCCGTATAGCGCGGCGGCGCCGGGCGGTTGATCCGGACGTAGATGTGCGACAGCGGACCGAGTTTTCCGGCGGCGATGAGCTCGCGCGCCTTGCGGGCGAACGGCGCGTAACGCTGCGCCATCGGCACCGCGGCGAATGCGCCGCGCTGCGCGGCTTTGGCCGCGACGGCATCGACCTGCACGGCATTCACACCCATCGGCTTTTCCATCAGGAACGGATAGCCGGCGTCGATCAGATCGCCGGCGATTTTCGCCATCTGGCTGTGCCGGCCGAGCGCAAGGACGAAATCCGGGCGCTGCTCGGCGAGCATCGTCGTGGTGTCGGTGTAGGTCGGAGGGTTGCCGACTTCGCCGGCGCGTTTCTTGACCAGCCCGGCGTCGGAATCCTGGATCGCAATCAGTTCGACATCGGGCATGGCGCGCAGATGCCGCAGATAGGCGGCGTCGTTGAGCGCGTGCCAGTGGCTCACCCCGACGGCGGCAATACGAATAGTCATAAACGTCCCCTCCCCTGATCGTCTCACCGAAATGACCGCGTTGCTGATGCGGTTTCTGGCTGGGTGAGTACTTTATCTGCTCGTCCCCGCACAAGCGGGGACCCAGATCTGGATGCCCGCTTGCGCGGGCATGAGCGGAGGCATCAGAATTTGTTCTTGCGTTCGCGGATTTCGGCAAACACCTGCCATGCCGGCTTGCCGGAGAGGCCGAGCGACTTCGCAACCGCGGCGTCGTCCGCGCGCAGGAACGGATTTTCCGCCTTCTCCGCGCCGATGGCCGCCGGAATGGTCGCCTTGCCGGCGGCGAGCTGCCGCTTCACCTCCTCGGCGCGCCCCGCCAGCGCCGTGTTGTTCGGCTCGATGGTCCGGGCGAACCGGATATTGGCATCGGTGTATTCATGGCCGCAGAAAAACTGCGTGTCGTCCGGCAGCGCGCGCAGCTTGAGCAGGGAATTCCACATCATCTCCGGATTGCCTTCGATGACGCGGCCGCAGCCGATCGAGAACAGCGTGTCGCCGACGAAGGCGAGCTTGTCCGCCGGCAGGAAGTACGAGATGTGACCCGCGGTGTGGCCAGGCGTGTCGATCACCCGCACGGCGAGGCCGCCGACCTTCACCGTATCGCCCTCGGCCACGGTTTCGTCGACATGCGCGATCCGCGCCGCTTCCGCGCGCGGCGCCACGACGCGGCATTTGTGACGCGCCTTGATCTCGCCGATGCCCTGGGTGTGATCGGCGTGATGATGGGTGACCAGGATGTCGGTCAGCTTCCAGCCGGTCTTTTGCAGCGCCGCCTCGACCGGCGCCGCTTCCGGCACATCGATCGACGCCGTGGCGCCGGTCGCCAGATCGTGCAGCAGCACGCCGAAATTGTCCTTCAGGCAGGGGAACAGATAAGTCTGCGCGGGCATGGTTTACTCATGTCATGCCCCGCGAAGGCAGGGCATCCAGTAATACGTGGCGATTGCGACGGTGTGATCAACCCATCCCACTCGCCGGTGAGTACTGGATCATCCGCCTTCGCGGATGATGACGCAACATGCCGCAAGACGGGATCAACCAAGCCGCAATGGCAGCCGAAACATCCGTCTAATCCGTGCTATTTTAACGCCATGGATGTTGTCGACCTTCGCAATTTCTACGCCCAGCGCCTTGGCGTGGTGGCGCGCCGCTTCGTCGGCCGCGGCATCCGCGCGCGCTGGAAAGATACCCGCGCGATGCGCGTGCTTGGGGTCGGCTACGCCACGCCCTATCTCGGGCTGTTTCGCGAGGAAGCCGAACGATGTCTGGCGTTGATGCCGGCGCCGCAGGGCGTGGTGCGCTGGCCTTCGACGCGGCCGGCGCTCACCGCGCTGGTCGAGGAGGATGAGCTGCCGCTGACCGACGCGGCGGTGGACCGCATCTTGCTGGTGCATGCGCTGGAGGTGTCGTCCGATCCGATGGAGCTGCTGCGCGAATCCTGGCGGGTGCTGGCGGCCGGCGGCCGGCTCCTCGTCGTGGTGCCGAACCGGCGCGGCGTCTGGGCGCGCATGGACACCACGCCGTTCGGCCATGGCCGGCCGTATTCGCGGTCGCAGATCATGCAATTGCTGCGTGAGACCTGGTTCACGCCGACCGGCTGGGACGAAGCGCTTTACATGCCGCCGATCGAAAGCGGCTGGTTCCTGCGGTCGGCGCTGGCGTGGGAGCGCGCCGGCGCGATGCTCGCCTCGCCATTCGCCGGCGTGCATATCGTCGAAGCGACCAAGCAGGTCTATCGCGCGATCCCGGCACGGCGCGAAAAGCGCCGTCTGGTCCCGTCGCTCGAGCCGGTGCTGGCGCCCTCGCCGGGCGCGGCGGCGATGCGCTAGCACGGTATTGCACCCTCTTCCCGTCTGTCGCATCGTCGTCAGAGAAACAGGGCTATTTCCTGCATTTAGACCGCTGACGGAGTCCGGCCCGTGGCAGCATCGGGCGCACAGAGCGCTTTATCTCCCCTCGCACAGCCGGTCGTTCAGGCGCTGACCCGCGCCGCCATATTTTTGGTGGTGACGGTAAAGCCCGGCGCCGACAGCCGCGCGGCACTTCGGGCATTCGGCGGCGACGATCTCCCGGCGCTGGTCCGTGCCGTCGGCTTTCGCGACATCGAGGGCAATCTGTCCTGCGTGATGGGGATCGGATCGGACGCCTGGGGAAAAATCTTTGACGGGGCCCGTCCAGCCGAACTGCATCCCTTTCGTGAGATCAAATCCGGGCCGCGCCACGCTCCCGCTACGCCCGGTGACATGCTGTTTCACATCCGCGCCAAGCGGATGGACCTTTGCTTCGAACTCGCGACCCAGATCATGACCCGACTCGGCGATGCCGTTGAGCCGGTCGAGGAATTGCATGGCTTCCGCTATTTCGACGACCGCGATCTGATCGGCTTTGTCGACGGCACGGAGAATCCGGCGGATCAGGAAGCGGTCGATGCCGTAACAGTCGGCGCCGAAGATGCCGCCTTCGCCGGTGGCAGTTACGTCATCGTGCAAAAATACCTGCACGACCTGAAAGGCTGGAATACGCTCTCCACCGAAGCGCAAGAACGCATTATCGGGCGCACCAAGCTGGCGGACATCGAGCTCGATGACGCGGTCAAGCCGACATCGGCGCACAACGCACTGACCACGATTGTCGAGAACGGCAAGGAAGTGAAAATCGTTCGCGACAACATGTCGTTCGGCAACGCCGCGGCGGGCGAGTTCGGCACCTATTTCATCGGTTATGCGCGCTCGCCGCGAACCATCGAGCAGATGCTGGAAAACATGTTCGTCGGCCGCCCCCCGGGCAATTACGACCGGCTGCTGGATTTCAGCGTCGCCAAGACCGGTAGTCTGTTTTTCGTCCCATCGGCTACGTTTCTGGAAACAGCAATCGATAGTCCACCTTCGTCCGACGCGACGCCTCCCGACGCGCCCGTCGGTGTACCCGCGCGCAGCGACGGTTCGCTCGGTATCGGTTCCCTCAAAGGAGACCCTTCTCATGAATAACCTCCATCGCGAGCTTGCCCCGATTTCGGAAGCGGCATGGGCGGACATCGAGGAAGAAACATCGCGCACGCTCAAGCGCTATCTCGCCGCGCGGCGCGTGGTGGATGTGCACGGCCCGGGCGGCGTTGCACTGCCTGCTATCGGTACCGGCCATCTGCGCACCATCAAGACGCCAGACAACGGAATTGTCGCGCGGCAGCGCGAGGTCAATGCACTGGTCGAATTGCGCGTTCCTTTCGATCTCGACCGCCAGCAGGTCGACGATGTGGAGCGCGGCGCAGAAGATTCGGACTGGCAGCCGGCCAAGGACGCGGCGCGCCTTCTGGCCTTCGCCGAAGACCGCGCGATTTTCGACGGCTATGCCGCCGGAGGCATCGGCGGAATCCGCCAGGGCACCAGCAATCCGGTGATGACGCTTCCCGCGGACGTGCGCGGCTATCCGGACGTTTTCGCGCAAGCGCTCACGCAGTTGCGCCAGGCCGGCGTCAACGGTCCGTATTCGGTGCTGTTGAGCGCCGATGCCTATACCGGGCTGAGCGAGACCAGCGATCACGGTTACCCGGTGATGGACCATATCAAGCGCATGATCGACGGCGAGATCGTATGGGCGCCGGCGATTGCCGGCGCGTTCGTTCTCACCACCCGCGGCGGCGACTTTGGCTTTCATATCGGACAGGACATATCGATCGGCTATTTGAGCCATACCGACACCGCCGTGCGGCTCTACCTTCAGGAGACATTCACGTTCCTCCTGCTCACCACCGAGGCCTCAGTCGCGATAAATCCCGCGGCGAGCGGACGTTCGAAATCGGCGCGGTGATCGGACCGCCCATGAAGAAATTTTTTGGAGCCGCGCTCGGTGTTTTGGCTGTCGCCGGCCTGAGCATCGCCGCATGCGATCACGATGCATGGTCGCAGGCGGCGCGAACGGTTCGCGTCATCCTGCCAGTCCCGCCGGGCGGCGCCATTGACATCTTCTCGCGCATCGTCGCCGAGCAGATTTCGGCGTCCGCCGGCATCAACATGATCATCGAAAGCAAGCCCGGCGCCGGCGGCATCATCGCCGCGGAATACGTGGCCAACGCGCCGCCGGACGGCAATACGCTGTTGAGCAACAACAACGCCATTCTCACTGGCGCGATCCTGCACAAGGTGAATTACGATCCGCTGACCAGCTTCGAACCGATCTGCAATCTGGTCACCACGCCGCAAATCATCGTGGTCAATGCCACCTCACCCTATCGCACGCTCGCCGAGCTGCTCGACGCCGCCCGCGCAAAACCTGGCGAGTTGTCGATCGCCAGTGTCGGGCCGAACACCACGCAGCACATCGGCATCGAGCGGCTCAAGCGGCTGGCCCATGCCGACCTGACTTACGTGCCCTATCCCGGCGGCGCGACCATGACCAACGCGCTGCTCGGCAACCACGTCAACGCCGCCGTTCTCAACTGGTCCGAAATCGGCCAGCAGATCACCGCAGGGAGTGCCCGCGCTCTGGCGACCATGGCAGCGCAGCACATCGAGCCGCTGCCCGATTTGCCGACGGTCGCGGAATCCGGCTTTCCGGGTTTCGAGACCGACGTCTGGTTCGGCGTCGTCGCCCCGGCCAAGACACCGAAGACCATCATGGCGCAATTGATCGACTGGTTTCGCGCCGCCGTGACGGCGCCGCAGGTCAAGGCGAAGCTGGTGGACCTCGCGCTCTATCCCAATCCGAAATGCGGCGCCGATTTCGACGCGCACATTCACCGCCAGTACAAACTTTACACGCAGGCGATCCACGACATCGGCATCAAGACGGAATGACATCTCATGGCCGACCATATTGACGGACCGCTCTATTACGAAACCATGGGCAAGAGCGGCCCGGTGATGGCCTTCGTGCATCCGAACCCGATGGACCAGTCGTGCTGGATCTACCAGATGGCGCAGATGTCGACGTGGTATCGCTGCATCGCCATCGACCTTCCGGGTTACGGCAGATCGCCGAAGGCCCGCGCCGGCCTGACCATGGCGGATATCGCGCAGGCGTGCTGGGAAGCGATCGACGCTGCCTGGCCGGGCGAGCGCGCCATCCTGGTCGGCTGCTCGATCGGCTCGTCGATGCTGGTCTGGATGCATAACGCGCGGCCGCAACAGACCGCGGCGCTGATCATGTGCGGCACCGGCTACAACCCGGCGAAGGACTTCATCCCGGCGCGGATCGCGTCTTATCAGGAACAAGGCATCGCTTATCGTTGGGGCTACACATTCGAAGACTTCAGCCCCGCGTTCCGCGCGACACCGATGGCGCATTTCTTCGCCGACATGTTCGCCGAACGCAACAGGTTCGGCGATGTCGACACGATCATCACCCAGTTCAGAGCTTATCAGCAGTCCGAGCCCGCGGACCATCACGACAGGGTCACCTGCCCGGCACTCATCATCACCGGCAGTGAGGACAACACGCACAAAACCGCACGCGCGTTACAGAAGCAAATCCGCGGCTGCGAGCTGAAGGTGCTCTATGGCGCCGGCCACGCCTGCCAGATCGAACAGCCCGGGCCGTTCAATCGGCACATGATCGCGTTCCTGCGCGCCCGCGACCTGTTCCCGGCCGAAGCCAGCTAGCGGCCGGTCCGGACGCTTCAGTAGTAGCCGACGGTCGTGCCGCCATCGACCGCGATCGCCGTGCCCTGGATGTGCCGCGCTTTCTCCGAGCAGAGAAACAGGCACAGCGCCGCAACGTCTTCGGCCTTGCCGAGCCGGCGCAGCCCGTCTTTTGCCGTCGCTTCCTGCTTGAGCTGGTCGACCGATTTGCCCGACGCTTTCGAGCGCTGCTCGATCAGTTGATAGAACCGCTCGGTTTCGGTGGCGCCGGGATGGATGACATTGACGTTGACGCCGTCGCGCTTGCCGAGCTGCGACAGCGCCTTGGAGAAATTGCCCATCGCGGCGTTGACCGAAGCGCCGATGGAAAAATCGGCGCCGGGCGAGCGCGCCGCGCCACCGCCGATATTGACGACGAAACCCTGCGCCGCTTTCAGCATCGGCCAGAACAGCCGGCACATCCGCACGCAGCCGAACAGTTTCAGCGCATAGCCGTCCATCCAGGCGTCGTCCGGCAGGTCGACGAAATTGCCGGCGCGAGTCGCGCCCGCCGAGCACACCAGGATGTCGCAGCGGTTGAATTTCGCCTTCACCGCATCGAACACCTGCTGGCAGCCTTCGAGCGTTCGCAGATCGGCGGCGAGCGTCAGCGGCGGCGGCCCGCCGGCCGCGGCGACGGTCTTCGCCGCCGCCGCGAGGTTTTCCGCCGACGACGACACGATGACAGTCTGCGCGCCGCCGCGCGCAAACTCGGCCGCGATCTCGCGGCCGATGCCGCGGCTGCCGCCGGTCACCACCGCTACTTTTCCCGAAAACTCGCCCGGCATGGCTTTCTTCCTTCTGCTTACGACGCGAACGGCACCCAGGCCCGCTGCACCGCTGGCCGCGCCTCGATGGCGTCGTGCCAGCGCTTCACGTGCGCATAGTCGGCGAGCCCGATGTCGCGCACGCCGTGGATATGCACGTCGGAATACATCGTCATGTCGGCGATCGAATAGTCGCCACCGAAGTACTCGTGCGTCGCCAGATGCCGGTCGAGGATGCCGAGCATGTCTTTCAGGTTGGCCGTGTAGTGATCCTGCGTCGGCTGCGGCTTGACCGGGGAACGGATGACCCAGTGGCCAAACTGCTGCGCCAGCGTGGTGAACGTCGCCGAACCGTAGAACAGCCATTGATCGACCTTGGCGCGCTTGGCCGCGTCGGACGGATAGAACTTGCCGGATTTCTCGGCGAGATATTTCAGGATTGCACCGGATTCAGAGACCGTCACGGTCGCGCCACCGGGTCCGTCATGATCGACGATGGCCGGAATCTTGTGCCCCGGGCTGATCTTCATGAACTCCGGCTCCATCTGCGCCTTCTTGCGCAGATCGACCGGAATGATTTTGTGCGGCAGCCTGGTTTCTTCCAGCATCATGCGCGGCTTGTAGCCGTTGTCGGTAATCCAGGTGTAGCAATCGATCATGTCGTCCTCCCGCAGAAGCTCTCTTGAAACGAGTGATTGTAACGCGCTGCCGCTCAGCTTGGCCACCGCTCAGCTTTGGCCATGTCTCCGCGGTGACCGCGGCAGCATCGGCGCCGATGAACTCCTTGATCGAATCCTGCGCCTCGCGCGCAAGCGCGGCGAGCAGCGTTTGCTTGATCTCGGCGATCAGCGGCAGGCCGTGGAACACCAGGCCGGAATAGACCTGGATCAGGCTGGCGCCGGCGCGGATTTTGGCCAGCGCGCTTTCGCCGCTGTCGATGCCGCCGGCGCCGACGATCGGAAACACGCCTTCGACGCGCACATAGGTCTCGGCGAGCATCCGGTTGGCCAGCGGCAGCAACGGCCGGCCGGAAAGGCCGCCGGCCTCGGCCGCGGTTTTGCGGTCGCGCAGGCCCGGCGGCCGCGCGATCGTGGTGTTGCCGACGATCATGCCGTCGACCCGGCGCGCGCGCGCGATACCGACCACGTCGTCGAGATCGCCGAGCGCGAGATCCGGCGCGATCTTGAGCAGCACCGGCGTCGGCCCGGAATTCTGCACCACGCGGTCGCGCGCTTCGATCACCCGCGCCAGCAGATCATCGAGTACCGACGCCTGCTGCAAGTTGCGCAGGCCCGGCGTGTTCGGCGAGGAGATGTTCACCGTGACGTAGCTTGCCACCGCGGCGAAGCGCTCGATCAGTTGCACATAGTCGGCGACGCGGTCGGGCGAGTCCTTGTTGGCGCCGACATTGATGCCGACGATGCCGCCGGCGTTAGCGCGCGCCGCAAGCCGGGCGAGCGCGGCTTGCGCACCTTGCGAATTGAAGCCGAGCCGGTTGATGACGCCGCCGTCGGGATTGAGCCGGAACAGCCGCGGCCGCGGGTTGCCGGGCTGCGGCAGCGGCGTAATGGTGCCGACTTCGACAAAGCCGAAGCCCGCGCGCAACAAGGCGTCGGGCACCTCGGCGTTCTTGTCGAAGCCCGCGGCCATGCCGACCGGATTCGGAAAATTGAGGCCGAACACCCGCGTGGCGAGCCGCTTGTCGTCGCGCGGCGCCGGCGGCACCGGCAGGTATTTCAGCATCCGGATCGCCATGCCGTGCGCATCTTCCGGATCGAGCGCCAGAAGAAACGGCCGCGCCAGACGGTCAAGGAAGCCGATCACGGTTCAAGCTCCGGAAACGCGCGGCTGCCGCCGCTCTCATCGGGCAACGGCCTGGCCCAGCGCACCGCGGCAAGCGGCAGGGCGCCGTAGAGATGCGGAAACAGCGCGCCGCCGCGCGACGGTTCCCATCGCAGCGCAGCGCCAAGCGCGTCGGCATCGACTGCGACCAGCATCAGGTCTTTCAGCCCGGCAAAATGTTTTTCCGCGGTCTCGACGGCCTGCGTTGCCGTCGAAAAATGGATGAAGCCGTCGCGGCGATCGGCGGCGGAGCCGCGATAGTGCCCGTCGCGTTGCGCTTCCTGCCACTCCGGCCGCTCGCAGATTTTGTAGATCGTCGTCACTGTCGTCCCGCTTTCGCCGCAGACCCTATCGGCCCTTGAGCATACAGGCAATAATTCCTATGCTGGCGCCGACGTCTTTTGGGGTTGTGATGCTTACGCATGCGCAAGTGTGGGCGGCCGTCGATCGCTTGGCCGAACAGGCCAAGCTTTCTGCATCGGGACTTGCCAAGAGCGCCGGCCTCGATCCGACCACGTTCAACAAGTCGAAGCGCGTCACCGCAGCGGGTCGCGCCCGCTGGCCCTCGACCGAGTCGATCAGCAAGGCGCTGACCGCGACCGGCACGACGCTGCAAAACTTTGTCGCCCTGGTCGAGGGCAGCGGCACCGTCCCGCCGCGCGCCGTGCCGCTGCTTGGCTTCGCCGAAGCCGGCGCTGGCGGCTATTTCGACGACGGTGGCTTTCCGGCCGGCGCGGGCTGGGATGAAATCGCCTTTCCCGCGCTCAGCGACGAGCATGCCTACGCCCTCGAAGTCTCCGGCCAGTCGATGGAGCCGGCGTACCGCGACGGCGACATCGTCATCGTCTCGCCGGCGGCGCCGATCCGCCGTGGCGACCGCGTGGTGGTGAAAACCCGCAGCGGCGAGGTGATGGCCAAAGAGCTCAAGCGGCAGACCGCAAAGTCGGTCGAGCTGAAATCGCTCAACACCGACCACGCCGATCGCACGCTGGCGATGAGCGACGTGCTGTGGATCGCGCGAATCCTGTGGGCGAGCCAGTAATCCTTTCCGTCATTGCGAGGAGCGTCAGCGACGAAGCAATCCAGGAGCCGCTTGCATTGAGCGCTGGATTGCTTCGCGGAGCCTGTCATCGGGACGCGCGACTTCGCGCGGTCCCGTTGGCTCGAATGACGTGGGGAGATCATCACCCGGCGTGCCACCACAGCATGGTGCCGCGGAACAGATAAACGATGCTGACCGCGAAGATGATCCGCCGCGTCCATTGCCGGAAACCGTGATCGGTCATGCGCTCGATCACCAGCGGCGCCAGCGACGTCGCGGCGATCGCCAGCGCAATGGCCGGCGCCAGCGCCCATTTCGGCACATTGGCCATGCCGGACACCGTGCCGAAATAGGTAATGCGGACAACGTGGCTCAATGTCTGCACTATTGCTTTGGTGGCGTTGGTTGTCTTGCGATCGAGCATGCTCTTCTGAAAGAAGATATCGAGGAACAGCCCGCCAATCCCGGCCAGCACCTGAACGACTGTGGTCAGGATGCCGGTGATGAATGGTACGCCGCGCCATTCGATGTTGGGACGCCATTCTTTCGGCAGCGCCTCAATCGCGAACGGCATCAGCCCGAGGCTGAAATAGACCATCATCTTGTCGGGCACGAACTTGACCGTATACATCGCCGCAAACGAGATCGTCGCGCCGGCAAGGTATTTGTAGAAGATTGGCCAGAGAATAAAGTGCCGCCACTGCCACGCGCGCCAGCCGTTGGCGCAGAACTGGATGATCGAGAACAGGATCATCGCGCTCGGCACGTCGAAATAGTTCAGCAGCACGCCGAGCAGGATCATGCCGCCGGCCATGCCGAACACGCCGGAAATGAACGAGCTCGCCAGGATGGCGAGCGCGATCAAGGCATAGGCGGCAAATGTAATCGGCATGAGGTCACGCCGAGCGCGCCAGCGCCCCGTCGATCATATCCATGGTGTTCTTGATGCCATAGGCGGCGACGAAGGAGCCGAATCGCGGTCCCCGCTCCTGACCGAGCAGCACCTGATAGAGCATGTTGAACCAGTCGAGCGAAACGCCCGGCTTGCCGTCCTTGCCCTTCTTCTTCTGGTCGAGGAACGGCTCGCGGCGGCCGACCTCGTAGACCACGTCCTGGATCGCCGCCGCTTCGGCCTCCGGCGGCAGTTGCGACAGCGCGTCACGCAGGTCGTTGAGCGCGGCGCGCTCGGCGGCGCCCGGCTCGCGGAATTTCTTCGCCGGCAGCACGAAATCGCGGAAGTAATGGATGGCGTAATCGACCATCGCCGCCAGATGCGGGTGCGTCTGCCGCGTGACGCCCGGGCGATAGCGGCCGATGAAGCCCCACAGCGTGTCGGCGTTCTCGGCATTCGACGCCGTCACCAGCGACAGCAGCATCGCGAACGGCACCGGATTGTCGGCCTTCGGCGGCTGGCCGCTGTGGATATGCCAGACCGGATTGCCGAGCTGCTCCTTCGGCTGCTGGCGCGGATAGGCGTCGAGGAATTGCAGGTATTCGTCGACGTGGCGCGGAATGACGTCGAAATAGAGCCGCTTCGCCGCCTTCGGCTCGCGATACATGAACAGCGAAAGACTCTCCGGGCTGGCGTAGCGCAGCCACTCGTCGATGGTCAGGCCGTTGCCCTTGGACTTGGAAATCTTCTGGCCGTTCTCGTCGAGGAACAGCTCGTAGTTGAAGCCTTCCGGCGGCGTGCCGCCGAGCGCGCGGCAAATCTCGCTCGACAGCTTCACCGAGTCGATCAGGTCCTTGCCGGCCATTTCGTAGTCGATGCCCATCGCATACCAGCGCATCGCCCAGTCCGGCTTCCATTGCAGCTTGCAGCGGCCGCCGGTGACCGGCGTGGTGACGTGCTCTTTGCTGTCGGGATCTTCGTAGGTGATGGTCCCGGCCTTGGCGTCGTGCGCGATCACCGGCACCTGCAACACGATGCCGCTGCGCGGCGAGATCGGCAGGAACGGCGAATAGGACTCCGCGCGTTCCTCGCGCAGCGACGGCAGCATGATGTTCATCACTGCATCGAACCGCTCCAGCACTTTCAACAGCGCGGTGTCGAACAGTCCGGACGTGTAGCAGGCGGTCGACGACATGAACTCGTAGTCGAAGCCGAACTGGTCGAGAAAGGCGCGCAGCCGCGCATTGTTGTGCGCGGCGAAGCTGTCATGGGTGCCGAACGGATCGGGCACCTGGGTAAGCGGCTTGCCGAGATAGCGCGACACCATCTCCTTGTTCGGCACGTTGTCCGGCACTTTGCGCAGGCCGTCCATGTCGTCGGAGAACGCGATCAGGCGGGTCTTGATGGTGTCGCCGGTCAGCACACGGAAGGCGTGACGCACCATGGTGGTGCGCGCGACCTCGCCGAACGTGCCGATATGCGGCAGTCCGGACGGGCCGTAGCCGGTCTCGAACAGTACTTCGTCTTTCGGCTTTTTCTTCAGCCGCGCGACGATCTTGCGCGCCTCCTCGAACGGCCAGGCGTGGGACTGCTCGGCGAGCTTGAGCAGATCCGCAGGGCTTTCGATCGGGCCGGTCGGCATGCTGGGGGTAGGCATGGCTTATCTTTAGAGCTTAATCGCCGCGGTTTCAAAACGGGCTGATCGGGAAATAGCGCAGCCACAGGTCGGTGAACTTGCCGGTCTCCCATTGCCGGAACAGCGCCCAGTTCAACGCCTGCCGCAGCAGGTCGTTGCCGCGCTTGACCGCGATGCCGACGCCCTCGCCGAAGAATTTGCTTTCGGTGAACGCGCCGCCGCGAAAGGCGCAGCAGCCGCCGGAGTCGGTGCCGTTGAGCCAGAACGCCAGCGCGATGCCGTCGCCGAACAGCAGATCCACCTCATTGTTCCGCAGCGCCGCGCGCGCGGCATCGGCGTTGGGGTAAGGTTTCAGCTCGGCGCCGGTGAACATTTCCTTGAGGAACGCCTCGTGCGCCGTGCCGGCGACGACGGCAATCTTCTTGCCTTCGACCAATTCCGGCAGCACGTCGCGGATCGGGCTGTCGGCGCGCGCCACAAAACGCGCCGGCGTGCGGTAATACGGATCGGTGAAGTCGGCGCGCTTGCGGGTCTCCGCCGTCGGCGCGATCGAGGCAATCACCGCATCGCCGCGATTGTCGTCGAGCGCATCCAGCAAGGTGTCGAAGCGGCGCGCCTGGATCGTGCAGGTCGCCTTGATCTCGTTGCAGAGCAGCCGCGCCAGATCGACGTTGAAGCCGGCCGGATTGCCGTCAGGGCCGGCATAATCGAACGGCGGATAATCCAGATCGGTAAGGAAACGGATGGTTTGCAGGCGGGACAGATCGGGCCGCTCCGGCCGGCGGCGCGGATCCCAGAATCCCGGCACCACGACCGGCTCCGCCGCGGAGGCGGAGCTTTGGGCGGGACTGCCTTGCGATGGGCTGCCCTGCGACGGCCCGCCCGGCCCGGCGCCGTCCTGCGCCAGCACCGGCGCGGCGCAGGTCAACAGGCAGCCAGCGCGCAAGCCAGCAATGCCGTCAGCCGCACGGTGGTTTTGGCTAACGTCCAGTCGCGGCGCATTATTGTGGTCGAGGCGGGCATCGGCAACGATCGAAACGTCCAGATTCACCGGCTTATCAATTCGCCTCGGCCCGCTTAGCGGGGGCTTGCGGAAAAGTCGAGGCAAGAAACGAGCAGGAAACAGGATTGGGGCGGTCCGGCACGGGGCAAGGCATGGCGCAATGTGGAATTCGCGGGCCAGCCCGCACCGCTTGCAAGCACCGCACAGTAGCCCGAACAGCCGGATCGTGGCAGATTATCCGCCATATCCGGCAACAACCGACAACCGGGGAGAACATGGAATGCCTTGGTCTAAAGTGACAGATATCGCGTACGGCCGCCTGCGGTCGCCCGACCTCGACGTGCAGGAAGAATTTCTGACAATCTTCGGCATGAAAAAGGTCGAGCGTACGGCGAACGCGCTCTACATGCGCGGCACCGATCCGGCGCACCACATCCACATCACCGAGAAGGGCGATCCGAAATTCCTCGGCATCGCCTACTACGTCAACAACGAGGACGATCTGAAAAAGCTCGCCAAGGCGCCGGGCGCGACCGGCGTCGAGCACATCGACGAGCCGGGCGGCGGCAAGCGGGTGCGGCTCACCGAGCCGAACGGCTATCAGATCGAAGTGGTCTGCGACATCGAACAGCTCGCGCCAATACCAGGTGAAGCGGCAGCGGCTGAATTCAGGTGAGGCGCCGACAGCGCGGGCCGGCGAACTGATGCGGCTGCCGAAGGGGCCGGCGCACGTCAAACGCATCGGCCACGGCGTGATGATGTCGACCAAATTTCACGAAACCCTAAAATGGTTCCGCGAAACGCTCGGCTTGATCTGTTCCGACGACGTCTATGCCGGCGAAAAGGACAACCTGATCGGCTCGTTCAATCGTTGCGACCGTGGCGACGACTTTGTCGATCACCACGTGTTCTTCTGCCTGAACGCGGACAAGACCGGCCTGAACCATTTCTCGTTCGAGGTGCCGGACATCGACGACGTCTGCATGGGGCACGACTACCTCAAGCAAACCGGCAAGTACGAGCACATGTGGGGCATCGGCCGTCACGTGCTCGGCAGCCAGGTCTACGATTACTGGGCCGATCCGTGGGGCCGCGTCCACGAGCACTGGGCCGACAGCGACCGGCTCAATCTCGCCAACGGCTCGAACCTGATCGAGGCGGAGGAGGCGTTGCGCTCGCAGTGGGGCGAACGGCCGCCGGAGAAGTTCATCGGTCACGCCAGTATCTGAGCCATCACCGTCATGCCCGGCCATAGCCGTTCAAAGAACGGCGTCGCTTCACTCGCCTATGTGCGACCGCTCAGGCGGGCACAGTGCATCGTAATCGGGATGGCCGGGACAAGCCCGGCCATGACGCCAGCGGAGAAAGTTGCGCCATGCCCAAGCAGAAAATCACCGGCTCGTTCGTCGCGCTGATCACGCCGTTCAACAAGGACGGTTCCGTCGATTTCGCGGCATTCCGCAGCCTGCTCCGCTTCCAGGAACAGCACGGCAGCAAGGCGGTGCTGATCATGGGCTCGACCGGCGAGACCTCGATGCTGTCGCCGGAGGAGAAGAAGAAGATCATCGTCGAAACCGCGAAGATGAAATCGGCGGGCATGCCGATCTTCTACGGCTGCACCGGCAACAACACTGAATCGACCATCGCCAATGTCCGCTTCGCCAAGGACAACGGCGGTGACGGCGCGATCCTCGCTGCGCCGGCTTATATCTGCGCGTCGGCGGCCGATATCGAGCGGTTCTTTCTCGACATTGCCGACGCGACCGACCTGCCGCTCGGCATCTACAACAATCCGCCGCGGGTGCAGAGCGACCTGCACTGGGACAATCTGATCCGCATCTTCAAGCACCCGAACTATGTGATTCACAAGGAATCGACGGCGCGCGTCGGCCAGGTGGCGCAGGTGCTGGCGGCCAAGACCGACGTGTCGGTGATGTGCTGCGACAGCCCTAACCTCGGCCTGGTGGTGCCGACCATGAGCCTCGGCGGCCACGGCACCGCCAACATGACCGGCAACGTCGCCCCGGCGGAACTGGCGACCATCTCGACGCCATGGTCGAGCTACACCGAGGCCGAGAATTTCAAGAAAGCCTACCTGCACCTGTTGCCGCTGCTGCATTTCACCTATTCGGCGATCAACCCGGTGGCGGTGAAGTCGCTGATGAAGGCGCTCGGCATGCCGGCCGGCGAGTTGCGCAAGCCGCTGACCGGGCTGGACGCCGAAGCGATCGGCAAGGGCCTGCGCATCATTGCCGACCTCGGCCTCGACAAGACCTACGGCTACAAGCTCAAGCCGCTGTCAGCCGTCGCCGCTTGATTTTCATTCCGGCCTGAAGTGGACCTCGGCCTCAGGGGCAAGACCGCACTGGTATGCGGCGCGAGCCGCGGGCTCGGCAAAGCCTGCGCTTTTGCGCTGGCGCGTGAGGGCGTCAATCCGACGCTCGTTGCCCGCAGCCGCGATACTCTTGAACGCACCGCCGCCGAGATTGCGCAGGCAACCGGCGTCAAGGTCGCGACCGTCGCCGGCGACCTCACCACGGCCGCCGGCCGCGCCGCCGCCATCGCAGCCTGTCCGCGGCCCGACATCCTGATCAACAATTCGCAAGGGCCGCTGCCCGGCGACTTCCGCGAATGGTCGCGCGACCACTGGATCGCCGCCCTCGACGACATGATGCTCGGGCCGATCGAGATGATGCGGCTGACGGTCGACGGCATGATGGCGCGCCGCTTCGGCCGCATCGTCAACATCGTCTCGCGCAGCGTGAAGGTGCCGCAAACCGAGCTCGGCCTGTCGAACGGCGCCCGCGCCGGGCTGGTCAACTTCGCCGCCGGCCTGGCGCGGCAAACCGTCGCCCGCGGCGTCACCATCAACAACATGTTGCCGGGAATTTTCGACAGCGACGCCCAGCACCGCCACATCCGCGGCCTCTTGCCCGGCAGCGGCAAGACCTTTGAGCAGATTTTTGCCGAGCGCGCCGCGGCCAGCACGGCGAAACGCTACGGCGATCCGGCCGAGCTCGGCGCGTTTTGTGCATATCTTTGTTCGACCCACGCCGGTTACATTACCGGGCAGAGCATCCTGATCGACGGCGGCGGTTATCCCGGCGCCTTCTGAGCAAGGAAGGGAGATCGCGGTGAAGCGTATTGCCGGTGTTGTGTTGATGCTGGCCGCGGCCGCACTCACGTCCGTCGCCGCCGCGGCGCAGAGTTACCCGAGCCGGACCGTATCGGTGATCGTGCCGTTCCCGCCCGGCGGATCGGTCGACGGCGTCGGCCGCATCATCGTCGACAAGCTCAACCAGGCGCTCGGCCCGCATTTCATCGTCGAAAACCGCGCCGGCGGCGCCTCCGGCAATGTCGGCGCCAACGTCGTCGCCAAAGCCGATCCGGATGGCTACACGCTGCTCGAAACCGCGTCGCTGCACGTCGTCACGCCGTTTCTCTACAAGGACGTGCCATTCGACGTGGTGAAGGATTTCACCCCGATCACGCTGATCGCCAAGGGCCCGCTCATCGTCAGCACCACGCCGAGCGTGCCGGCCAACAACCTGAAGGATTTCTTCGACTTGGTCCGCAAGGACCCGCAGAAGTTCACGTTCGGCACCACCAGCGTCGGCTCGGCGAGCCACCTGGTTGTCGAACTGCTCAAGCGCGAGGCCAAGGTCGATACGCTGGTCGTCGCCTACAAAGGCACCGGCCCGGCGCTGACCGACCTGATGAGCGGGCAAATCCAACTGGTCGCCGACCCGATGCTGTCGTCGCTGCCGCAGGTGCAGTCCGGCCGCATCAAGGCCCTCGCCATTACCAGCCTCAAGCGCCAGGCGGCGGCGCCGGAGATTCCGACCGTCGAGGAATCCGGCCTGCCGGGTTTCGAGTTCGTATCGTGGTACGGCCTGTGGGGACCGAAGAACCTGCCGGCGGACATCACAGCAAAACTGCAATCGAGCATCGCCGAAATCCTGGCGCAGCCGGAGATCAAAGCCAAGCTCGCGACGCTCGGCTTCGAAGCGATCGGTTCGACGTCCGACGACTTTGCCAAATACATCGCCGGCGAAATGGCGCGGTACGGCCAGATCATCCACGACGCCAATATCAAGGCGGAGTGATCGTTACGGCTGGTTTGCTGATTTGGCTTGCTGCGCGTCATCGTGCGCCGGTTCACCGGGCGAAGCCACCGCGCCGGTTTCCTTGCCGTTCAGCCGGGCTTTCGCCGATGCCGCAGGCCGGAACATTCATCCCCGGCAGCAGAAGCCGCCAGAGATCCTTCATGTCGGCGCTGGGCCTGCAGGGACGTCCGGGCATGGTTGCAATATAGGGCGCGCCGCAGCCTGGCACAAAGGCTTCAGGCCACCTCGCGCTTGCCGGCGAGTCCGTCGAGATGCGCCAGCACCTCCTCGACGTGCAGCACGTCGGCGTATTTGTGATGCAGGTCGAACAGATTGACCTTGTGGCTCAACATCGAGCGGTCATAGGTGCATTCCTCGACCACCACATTATGGAAGCAGTAGGAGAACGCATCGACGGTCGAGGCGCGCACGCAGCCCGAGGTGCTTTCCCCGCAGATGATCAGTGAATTGACGCGCAGCATTTGCAGGTGCGCCACCAGCGGCGTGCCGAAGAACACCGAGGCTCGTTCCTTGTAGATCACGAGTTCGCCGGGTTCTGGCGCAAGTTCGGCCTTGATGTCGTAAATGTCGTCGGGCTGACGCCCGATCGTGCGATGGGTCGATTGCACATTCCCGGTGTCGGTGTGGCGCGTCGAGTAGATCACCGGCACCCCGGCGCGGCGCGCCGCGGCCAGCAGCTTTTGCGTCGGCGGCAGCGCCTTCCAGGCCTGCTCGCCGCAGGAGCCGGAAAACTCGCGGTCGACCTCACGCACCGGCCGTGCACCGCCGAGATAAGCCTTGTTGTACAGATCGATGGCGAGAACCGCGGGATTGTCGCCGACAAACGTCTTGCGCCGATAAGCCTGGTAAATCGCGAGGGTATCGGCGTCGACGACGTCCTGCCAGCAATGATCCTCGAAATCCCGCGCCATTTTCAATCTCGTGTTTGATTCAGCGCTATCCACTCCAGCGCCATGTGAATGGCCGGTTCCGTCCGGTTCCGCCGCCCGCCGTTTCCTTTATAGCATCGCCGCGGCGGGTGATGGAACTTGCCGCAGAGCGAACAAAAAAACGCAGCGATCTTTCTGCTTTTAACTTTGCAATCCCCGAACTCTTGCCATAATGGCCCGGCAACGTCGCGGGCAGTTACAGGGATAGAGGGCAATAAAATGAAATTGCAGGGAGCCTTTGCTGGCGCCGTCGCGCCGGCTGTAGCAGTGTTTGTCGCATGCGCTGCCGCATTTACCGTGGCTGCGCCTTCGGTCGCATCGGCCGACGTCCGCATCGTCGGCGACCCGGGCGGCGAAGTCTCCGCCTACATTGAGAAGTTCCACGAAGTGCGCGACAGCGGACAGCGCGTCATCATCGACGGCCCGTGCCTGTCGGCCTGCACGCTGCTGACCGGCATCGTTCCGGCCGACCATGTCTGCGTCACCCGGCGCGCCGTGCTCGGTTTCCACGCTGCATCGTACTACGACGATGCTTCGCGCTCGCTGGTGCCGACCCGCGAAGGCAGCGCACTGGTGATGCGGCTCTATCCGGCGCAGGTTCGCAACTGGATCTCCCATCACGGCGGATTGACGCCGCACATGATCGAGCTTCGCGGCCGCGAGCTTTCCGCGCTCTACCGCACCTGCGAATAAGACTTGCGAACAAGGCTTGCGGGTAAGGCTTGCGAATAACGGCTTCGGCGGCCCGTTGTCGCTTGCCGGGTTCCGGCCTATCTACAGGGCAGCCGGGACCCAGCCGATGCCGCAAGCCGCCGCCCCACGTCCGACCTTAAAGCCGTTGCTGGCCGGCTCCGCAGTCTTTGCGGTCTTGCTCGCCGCGTCGGCCCTACTGTGGGCGCATTACGGAACCACGGTCTTTTTCGAGACCATCCGCGCCGGCCTTGTCGCCTGCTTCGGATGAGCGGAGGCCGGTGGTGAACGATAAAACGTCGCGCGTCCTGCTGATCTTCGCCGCATTCCTGAGCGGCGTGGTGCTGTTCTTCGGCGCCATCCTGTTCATTACCGGGCGCGCGCCATCCCCGATCGGCTCGGCCTCGGCCGCCGTCGGCGGGCCGTTTCGTCTCGAGGACCAGAGCGGCAAGATCGTCACCGAACAGGACATGAAGGGCAAACCGTTCCTGGTGTTCTTTGGCTATACCCATTGTCCCGACGTTTGCCCGACCACCCTGTTCGACATGTCGCAGGTGATGAAAAAGCTCGGTCCCGATGCCGATCGCATCGGCGCGCTGTTCATCACCGTCGATCCGGAGCGCGATACGCCGGCGCTGATGAAGGACTACATGTCGAACTTCGACCCGCACCTGCGGGGGCTGACCGGCGATCAGGCCGCGATCAACACCGCCATCAAGGAATACAGGGTCTACGCCAAGAAAATTCCGCTGAAGGATGGCGACTACACCATGGACCACACCGCCATCGTTTATCTGATGAACAAGAATGGCGATTTCGTCGCCCCGTTCGACCTGTCCAAGCAACCGCCCGACGCTGCGGCCGCGGACTTGCGCAAATACATGTAGCGCCGCGAAACTTCGCCGCTCCGCAATGCAAAACCCCGCCGCGTCGCCGCGGCGGGGTCTTTTTGTTTGCAAGAGACCGATCGGAATTACGCGTAGTAATCCGACGCAACCGTCTCGTCCGCCTTCTTGCCGCCCATTGCATTGAAGACCGGCGTCAGGATGAGGGCGATGACCAGGTTGAGCACGACGGTGTAGAAGGCCGTGTAACCCGGGAAGGTCCAGCCGCCGAACGCCAGCGGATAGGCTGCGGCGAAATTCACCGACACCGCCATCCAGGTGCCGACCACCGTGCCGACCAGCCAGCCGATCAGCAGCGCCCATTCGTTGAACCAGCGCGTATAGACGCCGATCAGCACCGACGGCAGGGTCTGGATGATCCAGATGCCGCCGAGCAGTTGCAGCTGAATGGCATACTGCGTCGGCACGAAGATGATGAAGACCAGCGCGCCGAGCTTGACGATCAGCGACACCCACTTCGCCATCTGCGCTTCCTGCTTGTCGGTCGGATTGTGGTTGATGAACTCCCGGTGGATGTTGCGGGTGTAGAGATTGGCCGCGGCGATCGACATGATCGCCGCCGGCACCAGCGCGCCGATGCCGACCGCGGCAAAGGCGATGCCGACGAACCAGGCCGGGAAGCTGTGCAGGAACAGCGCCGGCACCGCGAAGCTGTTGCCGAACTGCTTGAAGCCGGACGCAAATTCCGGAGCGGTGCCGACCCCGGTGGCGATGGCAAAGAAACCCATCAGCGCCAGCAGGCCGAGCATGAACGTATAGCTCGGCAGCAGAGCGCCGTTGCGCCGGACAGCCTTGCCGCTCGAAGCGCTCAGGATGCCGGTGACGGAGTGCGGATAAAGGAACAGCGCCAGCGCCGAGCCCAGAACAAGGGTGGCGTAAACGCCATAGGCGCCGGTGGTGTTGGCGCCGGGCACGGCGAGCAGCAGTTTCGCCGGCGGCACCTTGGCGAAGATGTTGCCGAACCCGCCCATCTGGATCGGGATCACGATCACCGCGGCAAATGCCGTGAGGTAGATCAGGATGTCCTTGACGATGGCGATCGAGGCCGGCGCGCGCAGACCGCTCGAGTAGGTGAACGCCGCAAGGATGACGAACGCGATCAGCAGCGGCAGGTCGGCCATCAGGCCGGTGCCCGATACGCCCATCGCGCCGATCACCACCTGCAAGCCGACCAGCTGCAGCGCGATATACGGCATGGTGGCGACGATGCCGGTGACCGTGATGGCCAGCGCCAGCCAGCGGTTGCCGTAGCGGCCGCGCACGAAATCGCCTGCGGTGATGTAGCTGTGCTTGTGGCAAACGGCCCAGAGCCGCGGATAGACCAGGAACAGGATCGGATAGATCAGGACCGCATAGGGCACCGCGAAGAACGCGATCGCACCTGCGCCGAACGCCAGCGCCGGCACCGCGATGAAGGTGTAGGCGGTGTAGACGTCGCCGCCGATCAGGAACCAGGTGACCAGCGTGCCGAAGCGCCGGCCGCCAAGACCCCATTCGTGCAACAGGTCGAGGTCGCCCTTGCGCCAGTTGGCGGCGGCGAAACCCAGCCAGGTGATGAAAGCAAACAGCACGACGAAAACGGTCAGTGCGGTCCAATTGATGTCTGCCACGGCATACCCCCAATTCGGATGTGTTGAGCTTTGGCCTCGCGCTAGCGCAAGGCGCAGTCAGCGACGCGCGAGCGCGCTAATCGTTCGTCGCGAAATAGACGATCGCGGTGAGAACGCCGCTGATGATCACCCAGAGCATCTGGTACCAGTAAAAGAACGGTACGCCGGCCCAGGACGGCTCGACCGAGTTGTAGGACGGCACCCAGAGCAAAAAAACGAACTGCACCAAAAGGAGCAGATACCACCAGCTCCAGGCCGACCGCTTTTCGGTTTGCTGATTCATTTTCCATCCCCCCGAGCCATTAGAGGCTCTTGAGGGCGAAGATAGCCCGTGTTCCGGACCGATCAAGAAGAAAAACAAAGATCGCAGTGCGCTGGACAAAAGTCTAACGCACTGCACACAACTACTACTTGTCGTTGACGTCCGGCACAGCGGCAATCCGCCTCAGGCGGCTTTTGCCGCCATGGCGCGCTGCATGAATTTCACGAACGTGTCGGCGATCTCTTCTTCGTAGGGGCTCCATTCCGGGAACGGGATCAGTGGAACTTCCTGATCCTTGATCGGCAGCTGATGCACCTCACTGCCCGGGATGAGTTTGTGCGCCACGGCGGCGCTGGCGCTGGAATGGGTCTGGTCGTTGCCGGGAATGATCATGGTCGGAACCTTGATCGAGCGCAGCTCCTGCTCGGTCACACCCATCACCGGATGCTTGCCGCCGGCCTCGAAGATTTCCTTCCAGCGCGTGAACACGGCGATGAACTTGTCGGCCGGCAGCTTCGCCAGATAATCGCGGCCGGCCGGGTTCTCCTTGAAGCGCTCCTTCCACGCATCCATCTCGATCACCTTGGCCATGCCGCCGTCTTGCGCGGCTTTGAGAAACTGGCCGTAGTAATTTTCCGGCAGGCGCTTGGCGGCAAACTCGCCGCCGGTGACGCGCAGCAGCAGCAGGCCGCGCACCGCTTGCGGATATTTCAGATAGAAGCGGATCGAGGTCCGCGCCCCGGCCGACGAGCCGCAGAAGAACGCCGGCAGCGCATCGTTCTGGCGCATCAGCTCGTACATGTCGCCGAGCCACGGCGCTTCCTCGCCATGGTCGCCGTCGATCCAGAGATCGGACGCGCCGGTGTTGCGGCGGTCGTGCAGCATGACGCGGAAGCCGCTCTTCGCGATCTTCTGCGCCATCGGAACGAACTCGTCATAGCCGCGCCGCCCGCCGGTGGTCGCCATGACCCACGGGCCGTGGTCGCCGACGACCTGCCAATTGATGTTGAAGCCATTGATCTTGCTGACGGGCATTTCGTGTTTTCCTCCCGGGTTGGCGTGCCACTTGTAGCTGTGAAGCGGCGTCCATTTTTCTGCGCGCAGCCCACCTTCGCTGAAGCTACGGCGGGCAACCTTCGCTATCAAGATTGGCCTGCCAACCGAAGCGCCGCAAGGCGCGAAGGTTGGAGCGGGCGATGGGAATCGAACCCACGACACTCAGCTTGGGAAGCTGATGTTCTACCACTGAACTACGCCCGCAAAGTCGTTATTTCATCGCTGTTTCTGCTATTCCGTCCCGAAAGCTTGTTATCCAGTTGTTGGTTTCACGTGAGGCTTACGGGACGGGCGCTTCTGGCGAACTTATTACCCAGTTGCGCACCGCAGTTTAGCGCAGTGTCAGGAAACCGCCAACGGCGCCCCAGCAACGCTCCGGCTTGGCGCTTTGCGTCATTCGCAACACCACAGTGAAGTGGTCGCTATGGGATGCACAGCGGAGAAAAAAGCGGCCAATGAATAGCTACGCAGCGAATGACCCGGGACGGACATTATGACCTTGGTCGGCAATGATGGATCAAGATTTTCCTATTGCTAACGGCGTTGCGGGTATGAGCGACGCCAAGGGGATATCAAGACTGCAAACGACGCCGGACGATTTGAAGGAAAGATGGGCCTTGCCTCTTAGTTCGCCAACGAAGCCTTGTTCAATCAATCGCGTCCCAAAGCTTTGGTGTGTTGGTATCTGAACGGACGGGCCACCCGTCTCCGTCCACGTAAAGCCAAACCGCTCGTTGGAGGCGTTAATAACCGCCGATATCGCCACACAGCCGCTGGCATTCGATAATGCACCGTATTTGACGGCGTTGGTGCAAAGCTCGTTCAGGATCATTGCGAGTGGAAGAACGGCGGACGGACTGACGTCGATATCCGGGATTTCAACGGAGAAACGTGCGCCCTTATTGAATGGATCAATCCCCGTGCGAACGATCAACTCCAGCGTTGCGCTTGTCCAATTCGTCTTCAATAGCAGGTCGTGCACCCGGCCCAATGCGAGCAACCGATGCTCGATGGCCTCACGCCCCCGCTCAACACTGTCTGCATTTCTCAAGCTCTGTGACGCGATGGCCATAACGGTGGCAAGCACGTTCTTTATGCGATGATGCAATTCTTCCAGCAGAAGGCGTTGCAGGCCCTCCATTACCTTTTGCTCGGCAGCATCAATCCCGGCTTGCGCCAATAGCTGCCGCAGTTTCGCATTTTCAGTATCGAGCCGAAGTTCTTTTGCGCTGACCACCATTGCGATGCTCCCACAAAGGCGGGAGCAATTAGCTCTCAGTCGCCGGCACTGGCCACGGTCCGATCGGCGATTGTGCGAGCCTATACGGTAGGCACGAAATCATACAGCCAGAGCATTCGGCCTCTATATTTCTGCGAGAACGGAACTATCGCAAAGGTTGTACGTTCACATTTCGGCACATCAGAGGGATACATGAAAAAATTGGCATTCATTGTCGCTGCATTGACCATTTATGCAGGTCCGGCAATCGCTCAATCTCAAGAGGATCAAGCAGCCTGTACGCCTGACGTCATGCGGCTTTGCCAACAGGATATTCCCGATCGGGATCGCGTAATCGCCTGCCTTGTCCGAAGCAGGCTGCAACTCAGTCCCGCCTGTTCCGGCGTTTTCGTTCGCGCCCATACGGCGGCCGTATCGAGGACGAAACTCTGACCGGCCGGAGTTGTCGTTCGAACTGGCCGTGACCAACTGCGATCGCGAAGAAAGATCAGACCAAAATCATGACAAGCTCGAATTTCATTTCCGAATTCGCGCGACAAGCTTGGCAGCTGTATATCGCCGAAACTGCGGTGGTGCTCGCCATTCTTCTGATCATTCGCGCTCACACCTAGAGAAATTTCGACCCTGAGGAGTCGAACCTTTGGCTTTCGCCAAAGGCTTCAATCATCAGGCGCTTCAACAGCAAAACGGAACGCACACCGTTCTGATGCGTTGTTGCTCACCTTCACCCCCAAAAATCAGAGATACAAATGAACCGATACATCCTATTCGCTGGTGCGATGACACTCGCAATCTCGGCCGAAGTACACGCTCAGGGCATCCCGGACGGCGCTAATCATGGCGCTCGCGTCGGCGAGCACGACGCCGGGCCCGTGGGAGCGGTTGTTGGTGGCATCGTCGGCGGCGTCATAGGCGGCGTCAACGGTGTACTGGGTATCGATGACCGGCCCCGGTTCCATAGCTATGTCGCCGAACGTCATTATCCTTCTTACGAATATGGCGGTGAGGTTCGTGTTGGTGGCGTGCTCCCGGATAACGGCGTGACGTACTATGAAGTACCTCCGGAATATTCGAATGCGCGAGAGTACCGCTACACCCTAATTAATGGGCACACGGTGTTAGTCGATCCGCGCACACACACAATCGTTCAGATTGTCGATTAGTCGACCGGACCTGTGCGGACAATTCAGGAAGCTCGTACACCGTGCGGTGCTTCGGAAACCTGAAGCCGTTGTAGTCAGTCCAAGCCGAACGAGATGCAGGAAATGGAGGTCGCCTTAGTGGGCGGCCTCTTTCATATCCAAACCTCGGGTGGAATGTCGCCTGATGGCCCATTGCGACCAATCGCGCCGCTTCAATATCTTGGTCGTTTCTGGCGGCACAGCAGACATTGGCGGCGCGCGGGGCAAGGGCAGCCGGAATTGCTATGATGACGGCCGCGATTGCATTGGGATCCCGGCATGCCGCCAGACAAAATCGAGTTTCTGTCACCGCCCGGCGCGATCAAACCGACCGGCCCCTGGAGCCTTGCCGTGCGCGCCGGCGACTTTGTGTTTGTCGCCGGGATGCGCGGCATCGATCCCGCGACCAACACACTTGTTGCAGGTGACGAAGCCCGCGTGCGCCAGGCGTTCACCAACATGAAGACGATCGTCGAAGCCGAGGGCGGATCGCTGCGCGACGCAGCGCGGCTCGTGGTCTATGTCGTCGACATGGATCGCCACCGGCCCATCGTGAACAAGATCCAGGAGGAATTCTGGAGCGGCGGCCCCTACCCGCCGCGCACCATCGTCGCGGTGAGCGGGCTCAACCAGGACGACATCGTCGAGGTCGAAGGGACGTTCTTCTGTCCGGCGCGGCGCTAAAGCATGATCCGGAAAAAGCCTGCCCTCGGACTTGATCCGGGGGTGGACACCGGTTTTCCGAAAAGATCATGCTCCGCCAAGACAACTAGACGACGATCCAATTCAAACCTGATCGGATCATCGTCTAGTCGCGCCCGAACTGCTTGCGCAGTTCGATCTTGGCGCGCTGCAAGATCTTCTTCCTGCTGGCCGGAAGATTTTTGCCGGCACGGTTGATGTAGAAGGTCAGCATCGACAGTGCCGAACGATACGGGCTGGATTTCCGCCGGTGGCTGCGCTCGGCGGAGCGCTTCAACGATGCAGCGATCCGCTTCGGATCGCGCCCGGCGAACACCCCGCCTTCCAGATCGAGCGCATCGCTTTTCCTGGTGACGGGCGCGGACCAGTAACGCGCCGCCGGACGGCGTCCCTTCTTGCGGGGGGCTGTTTTGCGTCGTGTGGCCTTGCGTCGCGCAGACTTCCGAACCGATGCTTTGGCCATGACCCACCTGGAGACGAACCAGATGTGACCACAATGGGATAACCGGTCGATTGTTCCGGTAGGCTCAAGCCGCGTACACGGCGGCGAGCAACTGCTCCAGCTCGGCCGTCAGACGGCCGCTGTCCTGCGCCAGCGATTTGGCCGACGACAGGATTTGCGACGACGCCGAGGTGATCTCGCTGGTGCTGTCGTTGACCTCGGAAATGTTGGCTGTCACCAGCGCCGCGCTGGTGTTCGCCGATTCCAGATTGCCGGCGATCTCGCGCGTCGTCGTCGCCTGAAGAACGACGGCAGAGGTGATCGCCGCGGCGATTTCGGAAATTCGCCGGATCGTCTCGCTGATTTCCTTGATGCTCGCGACCGAGTCATGGGTCGCCGCCTGAACGCCGGCGATCTGCACACCGATCTCCTCGGTGGCTTTCGAAGTCTGCGCGGCCAGCGCTTTCACTTCCTGCGCCACCACCGCAAAGCCCTTGCCGGCCTCGCCGGCCCGCGCCGCCTCGATCGTGGCATTGAGCGCCAGCAGATTGGTTTGCTCGGCAACGGCGGTGATCAGCTTGACGACGTCGCCGATGCGGCCGGCCGCGCGGGTCAGGTCGGCGATCCGCCCGTCGGTCTTCTCGGCCTGACTGACGGCGTCGCGCGCGATCCGCGTCGATTCCTCGACCTGCCGGGAAATCTCGTCGACCGAAGCCACCAGCTCCTCGGTCGCCGCCGCAACCGACTGCACGTTACTCGACGCCTCGGTCGATGCGGCCAGCACGCGTCCGGTCAGGTCCCGCGTCGTCCCCGCGGTCGAGCCGAGCGCTTCGGCCGCGGCTTCAAGCTCGGTCGACGACGACGACACCGAACGCACCACGCTCGCCACCGTGACTTCGAATTTTCCGGCCAGCGCGTGCAGGTCGGCGCGTCGCTGCTCGGCGGTGCGTTGCGCGGTCTCTTTCTCCGCGGTCTCGAGCTGATCGATGCGCGCCAGCTTTTCCCTGAACGTCTGTGCCGCGCGGGCGGTGTCGCCGACCTCGTCGCGCCGCCGCGTAAAGGGAACCTGGATGTCCTTGTTGCCATGCGCGAGCTGGAGCAGCACTTCGCCGATGCGGCGGATCGGACGGCCGATGGCGAGATCGCCGAACACGGCCATGCCGCCCAGCACCAGGATGATGAACAGCTCGATGCCGAGATCGACCCGGCCGACGTGGGCGCGTTGCCGGACCGCTTCCGCGTTGCGGTCGTCGGCTTCGCCGATCAGGGCCGTCGTCGATTTCTCGATCTGGTCGTTCATCTCGTTGCCGAGCTTGAGCGCGCGCAGCACCTTCTCGCCGGTATCGCCGTAATCCTTGGCCGCGGCCGCCAGTTCATCGCCGACGCCCGCATAGGTCCGCGCCAGCGCCGCGATCTTGCCGAGGCCTTGCCTGTCCGCCTCGTCGTCGCTGAGCTCGTCCGCGATCTCGATATGCGCGATGCCGGACCCGGCGTCGGCATGCAGCCGTTCCAGAGCGCGCTCGATCTCGCTCTGCGCAATCGCCAGGCGTATTTCCCGCAACTCGAGCCGCATGGCGCCGAGATCCTTGGCGGCGCGCAACGCTTCGATGGCGGCAAGCTGCTTGGCATTGGCAACCGCGCGTTGCTGCGCCGCATGCCTGTCGCCGATCTGCTGTTCCGCAAGCATCCCGGCGACCAGGGCCACGCCAAGGCCGGCCAGCAACGCGAGCTTCGTGCGGATGGAGAAATCGAAGCTGGCCATATTTCCGGATCACCGACGACCCGGGCAGGATTAACGGCGGTGGTTAATTCGAGGTAAAATTGCCAAAAAAATCCGTGATTTCATCCTATTCCGCCGCGATCGCATGGGCCGCAGGCGAGGTGATGGCGGCGATGCATTTCGCCAGCGCTTCACCTTCGGGGTCGAGCAGCGCCGCGGTGCGGGCATTGGCGATCGCCTCCGCCGCCTGGCGCGGCGGCATGGCGCCGGCCAGCGCCGGCTCGATCACCTGCGATACGATGGTGCGGTAATTGTCGCTGCCGCGCTTGTGGGTGTCGCCATAACCTTTGATCAGCCGCGCACACTCGGCGATCTCGATGGCGAGCTCGGCGGATACCGGCGCGGCGCGCACGATCATGTGCAGCCAGCTTTCGATCGCGCGCTGTTCTTCCTGGAAGCGCCAGGTCCGCGGCCGGAAGCCGCGCAGTTTTGCGAGAATGGCGAACCGCAGGAAGCCGGACACCGATTGGGTGTTGATCTCCATGCCCCAATGCGCGGCGGCGAGCTTCGGGTGCCGCTCGGCGAACGCCAGGATCCGTTTCGCCAATGCCGGCGGCAGCACCGAGCAGAATTCTTCGATGCCGGGCTTGAGGAACTCGGTCACGGCGAACGGCTGGTCCGGCTTGACGCCGTGCTGCGCCGTGATGCGGGCGAAGCGTTCCGGATCGATCTTGGCCTGCGCGACGCGGATCACGTCTTCGTAGGACATGCGCACCGCGAGATGCCGTGCGGTTTCCGCCAGCAGCCGGCCGTTGGCATTGGCCTTGGTGTCGGCGGCACGGATCGGCGCGAGCCGGTCGAGGTAAAGCCGCGCATAGGCAACATCCTGATAGACGGCGAGCCGGCGTACGCCTTCGGTCATGAACGCCCGTGCGGCTTCGGGCCACTGCCCGATTTCGCGCTCGATATCGGCAAGCGAGGCATCGGCGGCGCGATAGCGCTTGAGCGGATCGCGGCGCGGCTGCGCGCCGCCTTGCGCCGCATCGAAACCGGCACGGAAGCCGCGCAGATTGGACTCCACCGCCTTGCCGTCGTCGCGGATCGCCGCTTCAAACGCCGCGGCCGGAATCGGCAGCGCGCCGGAGCCGGCGATGACGCCGAGCATCACGGCATTGATCATGGCGCCGCTTTGCCGCGCGATGGCTTCGAGATCGAGCAGCAGCGTGCCGCGCGAATTCTTCTCGACCGCCTGCAGCAGCTTCTGCTGATCGTAGCGGCCGTCGCCCATCGCCATTTTCTCGACCGTGAGATACGAGCGGCTGGTCGAGGCGATGGTCGTGGTGCGATCCGGCGTGACGTAACCGCCGGCGATGGCGCGGCCGGCTTCCATCAACTCGCTGGCGACGACCAGATCGACATCGCTGACGCCGGGCGCCAGCGCCAGAACCGGACGCGGGCCGGATTCCGCCCGCGGCATCGGCACCATTTCGATGTGATAGGTGGTCGCGCCGGTGCGCTGCGCCACGCCGGGGATCGACGTCGATTGCACCGGGAATTTCTGGCTCTCCGCCGCCGCCACGATCCAGTCGGTCAGCACGCCGCCGCCTTCGCCGCCGAGCGCAGCGATCATAACTGTCAGCGGGCGAACAGAAGAAGTCTCGCCAGAGGGCTTGGCAAAGCGCGCCCCCTCTCCCCGTGGGGGAGAGGGTTGGGGTGAGGGGGTTCGAGCGTCACCGATAGGTTCGAGCCCCCTCACCCCTCCCTCTCCCCCAAGGGGAGAGGGTGAAGTACGGAGCAATCGGCCAATCACTGCCGTGCGCATGCGGAACAGCGCGCGATCCCACCAGGTCGGATTGCTGACGATGTCGGTGCGATAGAACGACGGACACAGCACCGCGGCGTGGGCGACCTCGCCGCACAGGCCGCAGCCGACACAGCTTTCGACCACGGCGGCGACCGGATCGGTGCGCAGCGGATCGGGATTGGGCTTCACGGTGAGCGACGGACAGCCCGACAGCCGGATGCAGGAGTGGTCGCCGGTGCAGATTTCGTCGTCGACACCAAAGCGTGTCTTCATCACCCGCTCGCCGCGCTTGAGCTTCGCGGCGTCCTCGGCGCGGATGCGGCGCTGCCGCGCCAGCATGCATTCGCCGTCGGCAATGATCACTTTCAGCCCGCGCTCCGCCGTGCGCATCGCCTCTTTCAGCGTCGCCGTCATTTTCGCGACGCTGTAGGTGCGCACGGTCCGCAGCCAGGTCACGCCGAGCGAGCGCACCGTCTTCTCAATGCTGATGCCGGTCGGCGTGCCGCTGCGGTTGGCGGCGCTCGACGGCAGGTATTGCTGCCCGGTCGCCGAGGCGTAGCCGTTCTGCATCACGATCAGCACGCCGTCGCCCTTGTTGAACATGTTGGAGGCGACGCCGGTTATCAGGCCGTTGTGCCAAAAGCCGCCGTCACCCATGATCGAGATGGAGCGTTTTTCCATGTTCGGGCCGACCGCGGCGGCACTGGCCAGCGACATGCCGTAGCCGAGGATCGAATTGCCCATCGAAAACGGCGCGAAGGTTGCGAACGAATGGCAGCCGATATCCGCCGAGATGTGCGTCGGGCCGAGTTCGCGCTGCGCCAGCTTGATGGCGGCGAACACCGGCCGCTCCGGGCAACCGGTGCAGAAATTCGGCGGCCGCGGCGGGATATCGCCGATGGCGGCGATGGCATCGGGCTTGTGCGCGACGAAGCCCTCGACGCGTGCCGTTATGGCATCGGCATCGATGCCTGACGGCCGCGCTTTGGCCATGAACGCGGCGAGGCCGCGCAGCAGCGCCTCCGAATTGTAGTCGCCGCTGCGCGCCAGGCAGTCCTTGCCGTGGACACGCGTGTTGATGTCGGCGTTGCGCAGGATGACGTTGATCTGCTGCTCGACATATTCCGGCGAACCTTCCTCGACCACCAGCACCGCGCGCTTGCCGGCGCAGAACTCTTTCACCTCCTCCGGCACCAGCGGATAAGCGGCGTTGAGCACATAGATCGGGATGCGCGACGTGCCGTAGAGATCGGCGAGATCGAGCCGCCCGAGCGTGCGCAACAGGCTGCTGGTGAGGCCGCCGAGGACGATGATGCCGATGTCGGCGAGCTCGCCCGGGATCATCTCGTTGAGCTGCTGGTCGCGAATGAATTTCTGCGCCGCCGGCAGCCGCTGTTCGATCTTCAACCGCTCCTGGGTGAAGATCACCGGCGGATGGGCGAGCCGGCCGTATTCAAAGCGCGGCGGGCCGCTGAGCCGGTGCACCCCGCTATAGGCGCCGCGCTTGTTGTCCTTGGCGACGAACTCGCCGGTGACATGGCAGGCGCGCACCCGCAGATCGAGCATCACCGGCGCATGGCTCGCTTCCGACAGCTCGAAGCCCTTTTCGACCATGTGCACGATGGTCGGCAGATCGGGCCGCGGATCGAGCAGCCACATCGACGATTTCATCGCGTAGGCGTAGGAGCGCTCCTGAATGACGCTCGCACCTTCGCCGTAATCCTCGCCCAGCACGATCAGCGCGCCGCCGATCACGCCGGGCGACGCCAGATTCGACAGCGCGTCGGCGGCGACATTGGTGCCGACGATGGATTTCCAGGTCACCGCGCCGCGCAACGGATAGTTGATCGAGGCGCCAAGCATCGCCGCGGCCGCCGCTTCATTGGTGCAGGTCTCGACGTGGACGCCAAGATCGGCGAGCAGGTCCTCGGCATCGACCATGACGTCGAGCAGGTGCGAGACCGGCGCCCCCTGATAGCCGCCGACATAGCTCACGCCGGATTGCAGCAGCGCCTTGGTGACTGCGAGAATCCCCTCGCCGCGAAACACCTCGCCGTCGCCGAGCCGCAGCGCATCCACTTCCTTCTTGAACGAGCGTTCCATGAAGCCATCCCAACGATTTCGAGGGACAAAGATTTGAGGGACATATAGCCGCTTTTGCCGAACCCGTCATTCCGGGTAGGGTGCCGCCCGGCGCGTCTGAGAAGGCCAACAACAACGCGCCGGAGTACTTGAGGACACGCTGGTCTCATGGCGGACGGAGCGCAGATCGTCGTCGAGGGGGTGACGCACACCTACCGGCCGTCCCACGGACGGGCGGTGCGGGCCCTGTCCGACGTCTCCGTGCAGGTCCGTTCCCGCGAATTCCTGGCGCTGCTCGGTCCGTCCGGCTGCGGCAAGTCCACTTTGCTTTACCTGGTCGGCGGATTTTTGCCGACCGAGGCCGGCCGCATCACCGTCGAGGGCAAGCCGATCACCGCGCCGGGCCCGGACCGCGGCATCGTTTTTCAGCACTTCGCGCTGTTCCCGTGGAAAACCGTGCGCGGCAACATCCTCTACGGCCTCGAACGGCAGGGACTGCCGCGCCTGGAGCGCGAGAAACGCGCCCAGGAATTCATCAACCTTGTCGGCCTGCGCGGTTTTGAGGACAGCTATCCGTCGCAGCTGTCCGGCGGCATGAAACAGCGCACCGCGATCGCCCGGACGCTGGCCTTCGATCCGAACATCCTGCTGATGGACGAGCCGTTCGGCGCGCTCGACGCGCAGACGCGCCTGCTGATGCAGACCGAACTGCTCAGCATCTGGCAGCGCACGCCGAAGACCGTGATCTTCGTCACCCATGACGTGCAGGAAGCGGTCTATCTCGCCGAGCGGGTCGCGGTGATGTCGGCCCGGCCCGGCCAGATCAAGACCATCGTCGAAACCAAATTCGACAAGACCGATCCCAACGTCATGCGCAGCAAGGCGTTCGTCGACAAAGTCGACGATATCTGGAATCTGGTCCGCGACGAGGCCATCAAGGCGCAGACGTTATGAAGGCCTTCATCCGCTATTCGCCGCTGTTGCTGCTCGCGGTGGCTTGGGAGCTTGTCGCGCGGCTCAATCTTGTCGATTCGTCGGCGCTGCCGTCGCTCACCAAGGTCGGGGCCGCGTGGGTCGACCTGATGCGCGACGGCGAACTGATCGACAACGGCGGTGCGTCGCTGTACCGCGCCTTCGCCGGGCTGGCGCTGGCCATCGCGGTCGGCGGCGGACTGGGCCTGGCGATGGCGCGATGGCGGCTGCTCGACGTGTTCGTCAATCCGCTGGTCGAACTGTTCTATCCGCTGCCGAAATCGGCGCTGATCCCGGTCACCGTGCTGTGGCTCGGCTTCGGCGACGGTTCGAAAATCCTGCTGATCTTTCTCGGCTGCATGATCCCGGTCACCATCGGCGCCTACAACGGCGCCCGCGGCAGCGATCACACCCTGCTCTGGTCGGTGCGCAGCATGGGCGCCGGCAGCCTGCGCACGATGTGGGACGTGGTGGTGCCGAGTGCGCTGCCGGAAATCCTCAACGGCATCCGCACCGCGCTGGCGCTGGCCTTCATCTTGCTGGTCAGCTCCGAGCTGATCGTGTCGCAGAAAGGCTTCGGCTATCTGATCGGTTATCTCGGTTCGACCGGCGCCTACGAAGGCATGTACGCGGTGGTGCTGACCGTCGCGTTGCTCGGCTTCGGCGCCGACCGCACCTATCAGCTTCTCGTGAGCAGGTTGCTGCGATGGCGGGACTAGACGATCAGGCGACCCTCGCCGCGGCGGCGGCCGATCTCGCACCGCAGTCGCGGCGGCTCGATGCGGCGTTTCGCATCGGCGCAGGAATTTTCTCTATCCTCGTTATGCTGATCGCCTGGGAGCTGTTCGCCCGCAGCGGCAAGGTGACCCCGTTCATGCTGCCGCGCTTCAGCACCGTGCTCGAATACATCTACAAGGACGCCGTCAGCGGCGACCTCTGGATCAATCTGGCGCTGACGCTTTATCGCGCCATGACCGGCTTCGTCATCGCCACCGTCGCCGGGATTGTGCTGGCGATGCTGATGTCGCGGTCGAAGATCGCGCACTGGTTCTTCGATCCGATCATCTCGGTCGGCTTCCCGATGCCGAAGATCGCATTCCTGCCGATCATCATTCTCTGGCTTGGGCTGTACGATTTCTCGAAAATTTCCATCGTGGTATTTGACGCGATCTTCCCGGTGGTGACCGCGACGCTCGCCGGCATTGTCGCAGTCGACAAGGAACTGCTGTGGTCGGCGCGCAACATGGGCGCCAAAGAACACGAGATCATGTGGCAGGTGGTGCTGCCGGCAGCATCGCCGCAAATCCTCACCGGCCTGCAAGTGGCGCTGCCGATCTCGCTCATCGTCGCCATCATCGCCGAGATGGTGATGGGCGGTTACGGGCTGGGCGGCGCCATGATGGGCGCGTCGCGCTTTGCCAATTCCCCCGGCGTGTTTGCCGGCATCGTCGAGATCGCCGTCGTCGGCTACGCCCTGATCAAGATCATGGCGTGGCTGCGGCGCCGGCTACTGGTCTGGCACCAGGAAACCGCCGACCGCGAGTAGTAGTGGCTCGCGGCGGCGACTTCCTGCCCAATCCCCTGCCAAGGACTGCCCGGTGCGGCATGTCGCAGCCTTGCGTACCGCGGCATTTTCCCGTCATCCTGAGCGAAATACAGGGGGAAACGTGATGCGTGCCGCGACATATACATTGGCAGGTACATTGACAGGACTGCTGGGCCTGGCTTTGGCCGGTACGGCCCAAGCCGACCCCCTGAAGATCCGCGGGTCCTGGGTCGCGCCGGTGTCCAATTGGGCGTCGATCTGGCTGGAAAAGAAGGACCTCGCGGTCCATTTCGGCAAATCCTACGTGTTCGAAAGCGTCCGCTACGCCGGTACGCCGCCGATGATCACCGCGATGGCGACCGGAGAGCTGGAGATCGGCGATCTCGCCTATTCCACGCTGCCGATCGCAATCCAGAATGCCGGCATGGACGACCTGCGCGTCGTCGCCGACGAGTTCCAGGACGGCTATCCCGGCTATCGCGCCGACGATTTCCAGGTGCTGGCCGACGGCCCGATCAAGAAGGTCGAAGACCTCAAGGGCAAGGTGCTGGCGACCAATGCGGTCGGCAGCGGCGTCGACGTCGCCATGAAGGCGATGCTGCACAAGCACGGGCTGGAGCCGAACCGCGACTACACCGTGGTCGAGGCGCCGTTTCCCGGCATGCGCGCCATGCTGGCGGAAAAGAAAGTCGACATGATCCCGACCGTGCTGCCGTTCGCGCTCGATCCGGAACTGAAAAAGATCGCGCAGCCGCTGTTCAATATGACCGATGCAGTTGGTCTTACCCAGTTTGCCATGTGGGTGATGCGCAAGCCGTTCATCGACCAGAACCGCGCCGCGATCGTCGACTTCATGGAAGACACCATGCGGATCGAGCGCTGGTTTCTCGATCCCAAGAACCATGACGCGGTGGCGCAGATCGCTAGCAACGTCACCAAACAGCCGCCGGAGCGTTTCGGCTGGCTGTTCACCAAGAACGATTACTACCGCGCGCCCGACATGCGGCCCGACCTCGATGCGCTGCAAAAGAATGTCGACATGACGCACGAGCTCGGCTTCGTGAAAGCGAGCTTCGACGTCAAGGCGCACTCCGACCTCAGCCTGGTCGAAGAAGCCGCCAAGCGGCTGCAATAGGTCATTACATCGCGAGGCGCCGAACCAACGGCGCCCGCATCACCTCTGGGAGGAAGCAATGCGTGCTACCGTCTTCGCATGGGCCGGGCTTTGCGGCCTGGCTATCGCACTCGCATCAGCCGGCGCGGCAGGCGCCGATCCGATCAAGATCCGCGAAGGCTGGGTCGCGCCCGGCAACTGGGGCTCGATTTGGCTGCAGAAGAAGGACCTCGCCAAGCATTTCGGCCAGTCCTACGTGATGGAGCCGGTGCACTATGTCGGCACGCCGCCGATGATCACCGCGCTCGCCACCAACGAGGTCGAAGTCACCAACCTCGCCTACTCGACTATGGGCATCGCCATTGGCAATGCCGGGCTCGATGACCTGCGCATCATCGCCGACGAGTTCCAGGACGGCGTGCCGGGCTACTATTCGCAGGAATACATGGTGCTGAAAGACAGCCCGATCCAGAAGATCGAGGACCTCAAGGGCAAAGTCGTCGCCACCAATGCCGCGGGCAGCGCCGTCGACGTCGCGCTTAAGGCGATGCTGCACAAGCACGGCCTCGAGCCGAACCGCGATTACACCGTCGTCGAAGCGCCGTTCCCGGCCATGAAGGCGATGCTGGCCGAGCACAAGGTCGATCTCATTCCCGCCGTACTGCCGTTCTCCTACGATCCCGAATTGCAGAAGATCGCGCGCGACCTGTTCGTCCAGCGCGACGCCATCGGCATCACCGACATGATCGTCTGGCAGGCGCGCAAGCCGTTCATCGACAAGAACCGTGCGCCGATGGTTGATTTCATGGAAAACTCACTGCGCATCACGCGCTGGTATCTCGACCCGGCGAACCATGAAGGGGCCAAGCAAATCCTGGCCGATCTGGTGAAGCGCCCGCCGGAGACGTTCGATTGGGCCTTCACCAAGAAGGACACCTATCACGACCCCAACATGATGCCGAACCTCGACGCCCTGCAGAAGAACGTCGACATGACGCGCGACCTCGGCTTCACCAAGACCAGCTTCGACGTCAAAAAGTATTCCGATCTGAGCATGGTCGAAGAGGCGGCGAAGCGGCTGAAATAACGCCGCTCAATGCATCGACTTGCCGCCGTCGACGTTGACGGTCTGGCCGGTCATGAAATCGCTGGCCGGCGACGAAAGGAACATCACCGCGCCGACCAGATCTGCCGGCACCTGAACGCGCTCGATGGCGCGGCCGGCAATCCGGGTCGCGAGATAATTTCCCGACGACGACGCGACTTGCGTTTCGCTCTGGGTCATTCCCGGCGTGAGCGCATTGACGGTGATGCCGAATTCGCCGACCTCGCGCGCCAGCGCCCGGGTGAGCCCGATCACGCCGGCTTTCGACGTCGTGTAATGCAGCCGGTTCGGCGCGCCCTCCCAGACCCGCGACGAGGAGATATTGACGATCTTGCCGCGCTTCTGCGCCTGCATCGCCGGGAACGCGGCGCGGCAGCACAGGAACATGCCGCGCAGATTGACCGCCATCACGCGGTCCCATTCATCGACCGGGATTTCCAGCCAGGAGCGCCGCGGCAGCGCGCTCATCAGCGAGGCGTTGTTGATCAGAACGTCGATCTTGCCGAAGCGGTCGAGCGCCGCCTGCGCCATGGCTGTGGTCGACTCTTCGCTGGCGACGTCGACGCCGATCCCGAGCGTGCTCAAGCCGGCGCCATTGAGCGACGAAGCCACGGCTTCAGCGGCTTTGACGTCGATGTCGGCGGCGACGACGTGGGCGCCGGCTTTGGCAAATTCCTCGGCATAGACCTTGCCGAGGCCCTTACCGCCGCCGGTGATGACGACGCTGCGGCCGGTGAAATCGAAGCGCTCGTTCACGGCCATGAAATCTCTCCCGCGCAGCCGCCGTCAGGCGACCAGAACGTTAGTGAACTGCCAGGGATCGCGCTTGTCGATGTCTTCCTTGAACAGGCCGGGCCGATCCGTGAGCGGCGTCCAGCCGGTGTAAGCGCCGATCACCGGCCCGAGATACGGCATCTGCACGTCCAGGCAGCGGCGGAAATCCATCTCGTCGGCCTCGACAATGCCGGAGTTCGGATTTTCCAGCGCCCACACCATCCCGGCGAGCACCGCCGAGGTCACCTGCAGGCCGGTGGCGTTCTGGTACGGCGCGATTTCGCGGGTCTCCTCGATCGAGAGCTGCGAGCCGTACCAATAGGCGTTCTTCTTGTGGCCGTAGAGCAGCACGCCAAGCTCGTCGATGCCGTCGACGATCTCGTGCTCGTCGAGAATATGGATTGCCGGCTGGCGGTTGCCGGCCTGGCCGAACAGCTCATGCAATGACAGCACCGCGTCGTTGCACGGGTGATAGGCGTAATGGCAGGTCGGCCGGTACACCACCTTGCGGCCGTTGCGCAGCGTGAAGTAGTCGGCAATCGAGATCGAACTCGTTGTGGGTGACGAGGAAGCCGTATTGCGCCTTGGCGGTCGGCGTCCAGGACCGCACCCGCGTGTTGGCGCCCGGCTGCGTCAGATAGATCGCCGCCTGGCAGCCGGTTTTGTGCTTGTGCCCGTTCTTCGGCAGCTTCTTCTCATGGCTGCCCCAGCCGAGCTCGGCCGGCTGCATGCCCTCCGACAAGAAGCCTTCCACCGACCAGGTATTGACGAACACTTCCAGCGGCTTCGGCTGCCGCGCGCGCTGGGTATCGCGTTCGGCAATGTGAATGCCCTTGACGCCGACCTTCTTGGCCAGCTTGCCCCATTCCTCGCGCGTCTTCGGCTCGGTGAATTTCAGCTTCAGGTCGCCGGCGATGTTGAGGAGCGCCTGCTTGACGAACCACGACACCATGCCCGGATTGGCGCCGCAGCAGGACACCGCGGTGCTGCCGCCGGGATTCTTGCGGCGCGCCGCCAGCACCGCTTCGCGCAGCGCATAGTTCGAGCGCGCCTCCGGCCCGAGCTTGGAATCGAAGTAGAACCCGGGCCACGGCTCGGCGACGGTGTCGATATAGAGCGCGCCGACCTCGCGGCAGAATTCCATGATCTCGACCGACGACGTGTCGACCGAGAGGTTGACGCAAAAGCCCTGGGCACCGCCTTCGGTCAGCAGCGGGCCGAGCAGTTCGCGGTAATTTTTGCGGGTGATCGCCTGATGGATGAAGCGGATGCCGCGCTCGTCGAGCAGCTTGCGGTCCTTGTCCTCCGGATCGATGACGACGAACCGCGCTTTGTCATAAGTGAAGTGCCGCTCGATCAAAGGCAGCGTGCCTTTGCCGATCGAGCCGAAACCGATCATCACAATGGGACCGGTGATGCGCGCGTGAACGGGCCATTCGGGCATTGCTCAAAGCCTCCAGACGACAATAGCGGGGTGATAGCCGCGGCAATGCGGAAACGGAAGGGACGCCGGGGCTATTTGTCCGCGGCGTCCCCAGTTTGACAGTTTTGCGAATTAGGCCGCGCGCAACCGGCGAACGCGGGCGCGTTCGCTGCGGCGGTCTTGCGCCACCAGCGTGGCAAGAGCCGGCGCCGGTGCACCTTCACCCGCGGCGCCGATCATGCCGCGCGCGCCGGAAAGCGCGCCCGGCTGCAGTTCGAGCGCCAGCAGCCGGTCGCGGTCGTAGCGGCCCGGCATCCAGAGCTCGCTGGTCTGCGCCGCGGCGAAGCCGAAGCGGCCGTAGTACGGCGCGTCGCCGACCAGCAGCACCACCTGGTGGCCGAGCATGCGCGCACGCGCGATAACCCGGCGCATCAGCGCCGAACCGATGCCGCGGTTGCGATGCGCCGGAAGGACCGCGAGCGGGCCGAGCAGCAATGCCGCGCGTCCCGGCCCCGCCGTGACGTTCCAGAGCCGCACCGTGCCGATGATCCGGCCATGCTCGACCGCGGCGACCAGCGCCAGCCGGTCGGCCGGCAGACGGCCTTCGCGCAGGCGTTCGGACGCCTTGGCAAAACGCTCGGCACCGTAAGCGACATCCAGCAGCGCCTCGCGGGCCGCGACGTCGGCGATCTTTTCGTCCCGAATGGTCACCATGATCCCACTCCTTTCCGCTACCGAACCCCGGTGCCCACGCAAAGCGCGGGTCGCCGGAGCCGGAGCTTCACCGTTTAGATGTGAAAGGTGCGCAGCGGCGCGAAGCCGTTGAAGGCCACCGCTGCGTAGGTCGAGGTGTAGGCGCCGGTGCCCTCGATCAGCACCCGGTCGCCGATTTCGAGGCTGACCGGAAGCATGTAGGGCACCTTTTCGTACAGCACGTCGGCCGAGTTGCAGGTCGGACCGGCGAGCACGCACGGCGCCATGGCGTCGCCGTCCCGCGGCGTGCGGATCGGGTAGCGGATCGACTCGTCCATCGTCTCGGCGAGGCCGCCGAACTTGCCGATGTCGAGGTAGACCCAGCGCACATCATCTTCCTCGCTCTTCTTGGAGACGAGGACGACTTCGGCTTCGATCAGGCCGGCATTGCCGACCATGCCGCGTCCCGGCTCGATGATGGTTTCCGGGATCTGGTTGCCGAAGTGCTTGCGCAGAGCCTTGAAGATCGCCGTGCCGTAGGATTTCACCGACGGGACGTTCTTCAGGTACTTGGTCGGGAAACCGCCGCCCAGGTTGACCATCGCCAGGTTGATGCCGCGCTCGCCGCACTCCCTGAACACCGACGCCGCCGAAGCCAGCGCCCGGTCCCAGGCGTGCTGGTTGCGCTGCTGCGAGCCGACATGGAACGACACCCCGTGCGGCTCCAGCCCGAGCTTCAGCGCGTGCTCGAGCACATCGACGGCCATCGCCGGTTCGCAGCCGAATTTGCGCGACAGCGGCCATTCCGCCCCGACGCAGTCGGAGAGGATGCGGCAGAAGACGCGGGAGGCGGGCGCCGCGCGGGCGACCTTCTCCACCTCGGCCTTGCAGTCGACCGCGAACATCCGGACACCGAGCGCGAAGGCGCGGGCGATGTCCCGCTCCTTCTTGATGGTGTTGCCGTAAGAGACACGGTCGGGCGTGGCCCCGGCGGCGAGCACCATCTCGATCTCGGCGACCGAGGCGGTGTCGAAGCAGGAGCCCAGCGAGACCAGCAAGGACAACAACTCCGGCGCCGGGTTCGCCTTCACGGCGTAGAACACCCGGCTGTCCGGCAGCGTCTTGGCAAAGGTCTTGTAGTTGTCGCGCACGACGTCGAGGTCAACGACCAGGCAGGGGCCCTCGTCGATGCCGTCTTCGCGGCGGCGGCGCAGGAATTCGCGGATACGCTCGGTCATGGGCGTGCTCCTCTATCCAGGTTCAAGGGGCCAACCTGCAGCGCGCAGTCCGGCCCAGCGTTGAAGTTCAGCCGCCCGCGATTGCGCGCAGGCGACCGGCGTCAGCGGCTTTTGAGCTTCGCGAGGCGACCGTGCGTTGGGGACACGGTGGACGCGCGTGGCTCTTGGCCGGTGTGCTGCCTTGGATTGGAGCGGGAAGACCCGTTCCGCACGGCCGGCAAGATGGACAAGCCTCTTCGGTGTTGGCTTTTGGACAGCCAACGAGACCAAAAAAGCCCGCTCCGTCGTTGCTTTAAGCCGCGTCCCCCGTTGAGCGCGGGGTGCGCCGGTTTCGCCTCCGGCTGCCGATCACGTAGTGAGGCTCTAACTTCGAACCTCAGGCGACTGTCCGGCCTCTTGTCCGGATGCCTACCGATCGACACACGGCCACAGGCACGTGCGAATTTGGGCGAGCGGCACATAGGCGCATTGGAAATGCATTGCAAGAAAAAAACGCAGCATGCGTCAAAATTTTTTCACTGAACGCACCTGAGCGCGCCGCGCGAGCGCCTCGGATGACGCGCGAGAGCGCGTGTGTGATACTCCGACTCCCTCCGCAACATCCTTAACGGTGTCTTCAATGTCTGGTCTGCCGATCACTTTCGCCTGTGGCCTCTACGATCGCATGCTCGCCCTCTACACCGGCGACGTGAAGCCTGAAGGCATCGATCTCAACTTCCTGGTCATGGACAATCCGCGGGAGATTTTCGACCGGATGTCCAACCGGCTGGAGTTCGACGCCTGCGAGATGTCGAGCTCGGAGTTCATCAGCCGCTTTGCCGCGAAAAAACTGCCGTTCGTGGCGATCCCGGTGTTCGCCTCGCGGGTGTTCCGCCACGGCTTCATCGTGGTCAACCGCAAGCATGTAAAAACCGCCAAGGACCTCGAGGGCAAGCGGATCGGCGTGCCGCTCTACACCCAGACCGCGGCGCTGTTCATCCGCGGGCTGATGCAGCACGACCTCGGCGTCGACCTCTCGACGATCGAATGGGTGCAGGGCGCCATCAACGAGCCCGGCGGCTACGGCAACCCGAACGTCGTGCCGATGCTCAAACCGGTCAATCTCAAGAACAATACCTCCGGCAAGTCGCTGAGCGACATGCTCGAAACCGGCGAAATCCAGGCCCTTATCGGCTCCAACCTGCCGCGGGCGCTCAAGCGCAACCCGGACGTCGTGCGGCTGTTCCCCGACTATCGCGCCAAGGAGCAGGACTACTACCGCCGCACCAAGATCTTCCCGATCATGCACCTGATCGTCATCCGCAATGACGTCTACGAGAAGAACCCGTTCGTGGCGACGAGCCTCTACAACGCCTTCGAAGCGGCCAAGAACCTCGCCTGGGAGAAGATGCGGATTTCCGGGACGCTGCGCTACATGCTGCCCTGGCTGCCCGACGACGTGCAGGAGATCGACGACCTGTTTGACGGCGACTGCTGGCCCTACGGCGTCGAGCCGAACCGTCCGACCCTGGAGGCCATGGTCAGCTACATGGTCGATCAGGGCCTGATCGCCGACAAAATCCCGATCGAGAAGCTGTTCGTGCCGACGTACGGCTGACGAACCGGCAGCGCGGCTAGCGTGACCGCCGCTTGGCCACGCGGCGCTTCGGCGCGCTGCGCGGCTTGGTCTCCTTGCGCAGCTTGGGCGCATTGCGGGGCTTGGGCGCATTGCGCGGCGGCAGCTCCCCGGCCTTTTGCAGCCGTGTCGTCCAGTACTCCCAGGCGCGTCCCATCGGCTTCGGCTGCAATTGCCGCGGCTCGGCACGTTCGCTCTCGGCCCGATTGAGCGCGCCAACGGTCCCGATCATCATCGAGCGCAGCTGGATCTCGGCGTTGGCGTGCGAATAGATGGTGCGGAAGACCAGTTCGCGCAGCGACCGGCCTGCGACGGTCGCACCGTGGCGGCGCATCAGCACCATCCAGTGCGGTCCGAGCGAGCGCGCCAGCGACTGCCCCTCCTCCGGCTTCACCACCAGCAGATCGGTATCGCCGAACTCGTCGCGGCTGTCCCAGAATGGCACCACCTGACCCATGACCGGGCCCATATGGAAGACCGGCTCGATGGCGACGCCGGTGACGCAGAACGGCAGAATCGACGGCGCATGATGATGACAGACGGCGTTCACATCAGGCCGCGCCTGATAGAGGCAGCCGTGGATCACGCGCTCGCCGTACAATTCGACCTTCGGCCCGCCCACGGGCTCGGAGTCGAGCGTCAGCTCCACCAGGTCGGCAGGCTCGACCAGCTCCGGACTGCGCGAGCGCGACAGCAGATAGCGGTCCGGACGTTCGGGGTGACGCATGCTGACGTGCCCGAAACCGTCGAGCACACCCTCGTGCGCGATGATGCGGTTGGCGAGCGCCAGCTCGTAGCGGGCTTCATCAAGGATTTTGGACACTTGTATCACCTCGTCTTTCAAGCCGTTCGGTTTTGGATGAGTAGCCGCCTCAGAACCGCAGGTACGCAGTGCAGAATTTTGGCGCCTGATCGCCGAGGAACATGCAGCGGTTGGCGTTGTGCGAGACGATCAACTCGCAGGTATTGACTGCATTGCACGGCGGATGTGTCGCGGTCGCCACTTGCTTGCACTGCTGCACAAAGATCGCGGCTGCCGACGCCCCGACTGTCTCAGTACAGGCCACATCGGGCGTATTCGGCCCCGCCGTGAGTTCGCCGGTGCGTAGGGTGTAGGCCTTGCGAATGCAGACCTTGTCGGCGCCGCAGGCATTGCGATGGGCGAGCCAGGCCTTCTGGGTCACAGTGAGACCAACTCGTGTCTCGTCGGCCTGATTGGCCGAATCCTCCGGCAATGCCGCCAACGCCTTTTGATACGCGGCCGCCAGCGCCACATCGAGCGCGGCGAGGCTGTCGTCGGCGCAGATGGCCTTCTCAGTCGCGGATAGATTGCCGGTACAGGAAAAGCTCGGGCTCGCCGCATCTGCCGATGCGAGCGAGCCCAAAAGGCCAAAAGCCAACAGCGCCGCGAGCGCAACGGCTTTCATACGGACTTAGACCGCCTTGAGGTGCGCATCCCGGCGCTTGAACAGCTCGTCGTCGGCATAACCCATCGGTTCCGGTTTGCCGCGGCCGAGCATGACCTGGAAGTAGACCGGCTCCAGCGAGTCGTTCTGGTAACCGTGGATGACGCCGGCCGGGCAGGAGATGCACTCCCACGGTCCGAGCCGCGTGGTGATGCGCTTGCCGGTCTCATCCTCGACGAACACATCGAGATGGCCCTTGAGCACGAAGAAGCACTCCTCGACCTCGTGCGTGTGCGCCGCGTTGCCCTGGCCAACCGGCACGTACATGATCGACAGCGTAAAGTTGCCGGCCGGAATCACCGTCGGATCGCCGTGCTTGCCGGAACCGCCGGCGCCGATGAAGCGGTGCTGGGCCCGCTTGTAGCCTTCGATCTTGGCGTCTTCGAACGCCGCCCAATCGCCGCGCTTCTCCGAGAAGCGGCCGACGTATTTTTTCATGATCTCTTCGACCGGAACGCCCTCAAGTTCTTTCGGGCGCGGATGGCGGGCGACGCTCATGGCTGACTCCTGCACAAATCTGGATTGGTGGGAAATCTATTCTCGCCGCTGCCGCTCGTCCATTCCCGTCATCCTGAGGTGGCCGCGAAGCGGCCCTCGAAGGATGCACGGCCAGGACCGTCGTCCTTCGAGGCTCGCCATAGCGCATTGAAGACGCGCGTAACCGCACTGGTGGCTCGCACCTCAGGATGACGGATCAATTTTTCCGCCCCGCCTGCACCAGCTCCCAGATGTAGGCCGGCGACAGCGGCAACGCGCGCGGCTCGACGCGGAACGCTTGCAGCGCATTGGCCACCGCGTTCGCCATGCAGCCGCCGGCGGCGACGATGCCGCCTTCGCCCGCGCCCTTGGCGCCGAGCGGATTGATCGGCGACGGATGGTCGTCGGTGACGAAGCAACGCAGGTTCGGGAAATCTGAAGCCGTGGGCAGCAGATAATCGGCGAGCGAGCCGGTGAGGAACTGGCCTAAGCGCGTCGTACTTCAGATCCTCCAGCACCGCACCGCCCAGTCCCTGGACCAGCGAGCCGATCACCTGGCCCCGGACCGTCAGCGGATTGATGGCGCGGCCGACATCCTGCACCACGACGTAATCGAGAATCGCGATATGGCCGAGCCGCGCATCAACCGTGATGTGCGCGGCATGGGTGCCGTAGCTGTAGGTGTGCTTATGGTTGAGGAACGCGCCCTCGGCGGTGAGGCCGGCGAAGTCCTTCAGCGGCAGCGAGAACCCGCCGCCAGCGACGACCTTGTCGACGTCGAGCGTGACGCTGGACTCGGCACAGCCCAGCCGCTTGCCCGCCGCCTCGCGCAGCAGGCCCATAAATTTTTGCGTCGCGTCGAGCACCGCCGAGCCGCCCATCACCACCGAGCGCGAGTGGTAGGCGCCGTAGCCGTCGCTCACCAGCCCGGTCGAGCCATGATAGACGTGGCGGATGCGCTCGATCGGCACTTCAAGGGCGTCGGCGGCGATCTGCGCGTAGATCGTCTCGACGCCCTGCCCGACCGACGACGTGCCCATATAGACCGTGATGGTGCCGTCGTCGTTGACTTCGAGCCGCGCGCTTTCCTTCGGACCGGCAGCGCCACCCTCGATGAAGCATGACACGCCAATGCCGTGATACTTGCCGTCGATCAGCTTGCCGCCCAGCTTCGAAACGTCGGCGTAGTTGAACTCCTTTAGGCAGCGGTCGAACGTCGCCTCGTAGTCGCCCGAGTCGGTCTGGTCATGGGCATTGGTCGGCTGCGCGGTGGCAAGCGTATAGGGATGCTCGGCCTTGCCGATCAGGTTGCGGCGGCGCAGAGCGATGCGGTCGATGCCGAGATCGGCGGCGGCCATGTCGAGCAGCCGCTCCATGTAGAAGCTGCCCTCGAAGCGGCCCGGCCCGCGGTAGGTGCCGACCGGCGTCTTGTTGGTCATCCACAGATGCGAGTCGACCTTGTGATGCGGCACGCGATAGGGCCCGGTGAGGAATTGCGGCGCGTTGCGCGCGCCGACCGCGCCATTGGTGCGCATGTAGGCGCCCATGTCGGTGTGCACCGCGCCGCGCAGCGCGATGATCGTGCCGTCGCGATGGCAGGCGATCTCGAGATCGGCCTCGGTCTCGCGGGCGTGGTTCATCGCCATCAGGTTCTCGCGGCGATCCTCGATCCACTTCACCGGGCGGTTGACGTGCTTCGCGGCAAACGGAACCAAAAAGTCTTCCGGATAGAACTCGCCGCGCGCGCCATAGCCGCCGCCGACGTCGTTCTCGATCATCTCGATGTCGGATTCCGCAAGCCCGATCTGCTTCGCCAGGATACGGCGGTTGAAGAACGGCACCTTCGCGGCGCCCGACACGGTGAGCTTGTTCCTGGCCGCGTCCCATTCGGCCATCACCCCGCGTGGCTCCATGGTGAGACCGTAGTGGCGGCCGGTGCGCATACGTTCGCGGCGCGTATAGGGCGCATCCTTGAACGCCGCGTCGGCATCGCCCTTGCGCGCCTCGAACGTGAGCGAGCGGTTGGTGCCGGTGGCGTCGAACAGCACGCTTTGATTTTTCGCTGCCGCCTGCCATGTCGCAACCGCAGGCAACTCCTCGATCTCGACCGCGATCTGCTCCAGCGCGTCCTCGCCGACGGCGACGCTCGACGCCAGCACCACGGCGATCGGCTCGCCGACGTAGCGCACCTTCTCATAAGCAATGACCGGCTGCTCATAGGGCCGGAATTCGGGCAGCGGCTGCAATCGCATCGGCACGATCGGCACGCCGGAGGGATAATCCTTCGACGTCATGTCGCTCGCGGTAATGACGGCGTGGACGCCCGCGATCTTCAGCGCGCCGGAGACATCGACGGAGCGCAGCCGGCCGTGCGCCACGGAGCTGCGCAGGATCACCGCATACAGCAGGCCGGGCACCTGGAGATCGTCAACGTAAGTGCCGCGACCGCGCAGGAAGCGCAGGTCCTCGCGGCGCTCGATCGACGCGCCGATGAAGGTGTTTTTCAGCGCGCGCGCCACATCGCGCCTCGCGTTGCGCCCGTCATGGCAACTGTCATGGCGCGGCTTTCTTGTAAGCCGAGCGGGCGTCGAGGACTGCCTCGACGATAGAGATGTAGCCGGTGCAACGGCAGATGTTGCCGGACAGCACATCGCGCACGCGGTCGGCGTCGCAATCGGGCTCTTCGCTGAGCAGTGCGTGCGCGGTAGTGATCATGCCCGGCGTGCAGAACCCGCACTGCAGCGCGTGATGCTTGCGAAACGAAGCTTGCAGCGGGGTCAGTCCCTCACCTTCCGGCAGCGACAGCCCCTCGACCGTAGTAACCTTGGCGCCTTCTGCCTGCACCGCGAGCGTGAGGCACGACCGTACCGCCGCGCCGTCGATCAGCACCGTGCACGAGCCGCACACGCCGTGCTCGCAGCCGACATGGGTGCCGGTGAGCCGCAGGTGATGGCGCAGACAGTCAGCGAGCGTCAGCCGCGGCTCGACGTCGACCTCGACCGGTTTGCCGTTGACTTCGAATTTGACCGGCATGGGCGCTACGCCGCTGCGGCGCGCAGCGCGCGCTCGACCATGACGCCGACCAGCGCCTTGCGGTAAGCGCCGCTGGCATGAATGTCGTCGTGCGGATTGACCGATGCCGACGCGGCGGCTTCGGCTTTGGCGATCGTGGCTTCGTCGATCACGCTGCCGTTGAGCACCTGCTCGACCGCGGCAAGCCGCACTGGCGTGTCGCCGACGCCGATGGCGCCGGCATGGGCATTGCGCGCCTTGCCGCCCTCTTCGTCGTAGAACAGCATCGCCGCCGCCAGCGCGAAGTCGCCCTTGCGGCGTGCAAACTCCTGGAAACCGAAACGGCGCTTCGCCGGCCACGCCGGCAACCGGATCTCGGTGATGATCTCGTCCGGCTGCAACGCCGTCATCAACGGACCTTCGAAGAAATCCTTGGCTTCGATGACGCGTGCGCCGGTTTTGCCGGTCACGGCGATCCGGGCTTCGCAGGTTACGGCGATGCCCGGCATCTCCGCCGCCGGATCGGCGTGCGCAATGCTGCCGCCGACGGTGCCGCGATTGCGGATCTGATAGTGCGCCACGTGCTCGACCGCCGCGACCAGAAGCGGATGCGCGGTGCGCAACCGGTCGTCATCGAGGATTTGCCGCCAGCGCACCATGGCGCCGAGCGTGACGCCGTCCGCCGTGATCTTGATATCGCGCAATTCGGCGAGCTTGCGCAGATCGACCACCAGCGATGGCGAAGCGACCCGAAACGCCATCATCGGCACCAGGCTCTGGCCGCCGGCCAGCGCCTTGGCGTCGCCGTCGCGCGACGCCAACAGCGCCACGGCTTCGGACACCGTTGTCGGACAGGCGTATTCAAAAGGCGGGAGTTTCATGACCGCACCACGTTAACGCGCCGCAGCGTCCTGTATCAACTGCCACACCCGCGGCGGCGACAATGGCAATTCGCAGAGCTTCACATTGAGCGAACGCAGCGCCGCCGCAACCGCATTGCCGATCACGCCGCCGACCGGAATGATGCCGCCCTCGCCCGCACCCTTGAAGCCCATCGGATTGATCGGCGACGGCGCCTCTTCGAGCGCGACGGCGCGGATGCTCGGAAAATCGCTCGCGGTCGGCAGCAGGTAGTCGGCCAGCGTGCCGGTCAGGAATTGCCCGTTCTCGTCGTACTGGAAGTGCTCGAGCAGCGCGCCGCCGAGACCCTGCACGACCGCGCCGACACATTGGCCGTGCAAGGTCAGTGGATTGACGATGCGGCCGACGTCTTCGACGGCAACATAGTCGATCACTTCGACGCTACCGGTCTTCGGATCGACTGCAACATAGGCCGCGTGCGCACCGTAGGAATAGGTGCGCTTGTTGCTGGCATGCGAGCCCTCGGCGGACAGTCCGGCAAATTCCTTCAGATCGAGCGCGGCGCGCGACGGTCCCACCGCCATGCCGCGGTCGAAGCCGATCTGGTTCGGCGCGCAGCCGAGCTTTTTCGCCGCGGCGGCGCGGATCTGGTCACGCAGGGAATTGGCGGCGTTGACGATGGCATTGCCGCCCATGACGATCGACCGCGACGAGAACGAGCCAAAACCTTCGGCCAGATAGTCGGTCGAACCCTTGTAGACCCGGCTGATACGCTCCATCGGTACTTCGAGCGCGTCGGCGGCGATCTGTGAAAACACCGTTTCGACGCCCTGCCCGACCGACGACGAACCGACATAGACGGCAATAGTCCCGCTATCTTCGATGACAAGCTTGGCGTTTTCCTTCGGCCCGGTGCCGCCGCCTTCGAGATAGCAGCCGACTGCGATGCCGTGATAGCGGCCGTCGATCAGCTTGCCCTGCAGCTTCGATCGCTCGGCCCAGTTGAATTCCGTGAGGCAGCGGTCGAGCGTGACCTGATAGTTGCCGCTGTCGCACTCGGCCTTGATGTTGAGCACCTGCACCGTCGCCAGCGAATACGGCATCTCGCTTTCGGCGACGAGATTGCGGCGGCGGAATTCCAGCCGGTCGATACCGAGATCGTCGGCCACCATGTCGAACAGGCGCTCGCGGCAGAAGTCGGACTCGAACCGGCCCGGCCCGCGATAGGTGCCGGACGGCGTCTTGTTGGTAACGATCAAATTCACGTCCATGCGCACATGCGGAATGCGGTACGGCCCGGACATAATCTGCGAGATATTGCGCGACGCCGTGGCGCCGTTGGTGCGCATGTAGGCGCCGATATCGGCGAACGCTTCGCCGCGCAGCGCGAGAATCCTGCCTTCGCGATCGCAGGCGATCTCTAGATCGCATGCCGCATCGCGCGCGTGACTGAGACACATCAGGTTTTCGCGGCGGTCCTCGGACCATTTCACCGGACGGCCGACATATTTGGCGGCGAACGGGATGAGGTAGTCCTCGGGATAGAACTCGCCGCGCGCGCCGAAGCCGCCGCCGACATCATATTCAAGCTGCCGCACCGACGTTTCCGGCAGCCCCATCATTGCCGCCAATGCGCGGCGGTTGGTGTACGGCACCTTGCAGGCGCCGCTCACCGTCATCTGCTGCTTTGACGTGTCCCAATGGCCAACGAGACAGCGTGGTTCCATCGGCACTGCACCATGGCGTTGACACGGTGAAGTGTTCGCGTCGCGTATAAGGCGCTGTCTTGAAAGCGGCGTCGGTGTCGCCGCGTGTCGCTGTGACGGTGCCGGCGACATTGGTGCCAGCTTGCATCAAACAGCAGCGTGCCGGTCTTTCGCGCATCGTCGCGGGTCACGATCGCCGGCAACGGCTCGATATCGACAACAATGGCCTCAAGTGCATCTTCGGCCAGTGCGACGCTGTCGGCGACCACGACCGCGATCGCTTCACCGACAAAGCGCACCTTTCCAGTGGCGATGATCGGTTGCACGAAGAACTTCGCGGTCGGCAGCGGATCGTGCCGCAACGGGATGGTCGGTACCGTTCCGATCTCGGCCGCGGTGATCACCGCATGGACGCCCGGCATCTTGCGCGCCGCCGCAACATCAATCGATCGGATGCGGCCGTGCGCCGCCGAACTGCGCAGGATCGCCGCGTGCAGCATGTCGGCGCTGGCGAGGTCGTCGGTGTACTGGCCGCGGCCGGTGAGAAAGCGCAGGTCCTCGATTCGCTCAATTGGACTGCCGATCAGGGCATTGGTAGCGCGTTGTGTCGGAACGGTCATATGACGATCGCCGCATCGAGATTGATCAGGGCGCGGGCGACGCTGAGCGCCGCCAGCATCGAGGTCTTCGGATTGGTTTTCGACGGCTTGCCCTGCAACGCAATGGCAAACTTGCCGGCGGCACCTTCGGCTTCGATCTCATGGACGTTGCCCGGCGCGTCCGGATCGGCGACCAGCTCGACCTCGGTGTTCTCGAAGCCCAGACCGGCCAGCGCCACCGCGGCGGCGACGTTGGCGTTCTGCGGATAGCGCAGCGCCGCTTCGCCGGCGTGGCCGCGGTACAGCACGGTCCGGCTGGTGAGCGTGTCGAGATCGGCGACCTTTTCCGCAGGCGAGCCGCGCCACGCCGCCGGCGGTTTACGCGAGCGATAGCGCACCGTGTTGAGGCCGCCGACACGCATGGCGGCAATCGCATCGATGCCGCCGATCGCACCGGCCGGCAGCAGCAGGCGGCTTTTGCCTGCCACCGCGGCGGCCTTCAGGCGGCCGAGCAGCGCCGGCTCGGCCAGTGCGCCGATCGAGATCACCAGCAGATCGAAGCCTTGGCGCAACACCTCTGGCCCATGTTCGTTGACGGCCTGCTGCCCGGCGACCTCGGCAACCACTTTCGGCTTGCGCGCCAGCAGATCGCCGAGCGAGTCGACGATGGCGATACCGGGCAGCGCGGTCCGCGCCTGCTCGGTCCGGCCGGGCCGGCACAGCGCCGCGGCAACGGTCACGCTGCTGCCGGATTCGCGCAAGCCTGCGACCACATCCTTGGCGATGCCGCCGTAACCGATCAGTCCGACTGCACTCATGGAATAATTGCACTCATGGGTATTCTCGGATGGCCACCTTAATCGATGTGAACGCCGGACGCTTTGACCACGTCGCGCCATTTTGGCCGTTCGCCGGCGATGAAGGCGGAGAACGCATCCGGACTCATCGGCGCCGGCTCGCCGCCGACCTTGGTCAGCGCGGCGACCACGTCCGGTGACTCGAAGACATGTTTCACTTCGGCGGCGAGCTTGTCGACGATCGGCCGCGGCGTGCCCGCAGGCGCGAACAGGCCCTGCCAGCCCTCGACCGAGAAGCCGTTGATGGTCTCGCCGATCGTCGGCAGGTCCGGCGCGCTGCTGACCCGCTTGGCCGTGGTGACGGCCAGCGCCCGCACCACGCCGGACTGCGCCTGCGGCCACAGCGTCGTCATGCTGTCGATGGCGAGATCGACACTGCCGTTCATCATGCTGGTCAGCTCGTCCGTGGTGCTGCGGAACGGCACGTGCGTCATGTGGATGCCGGTCGCCAGTTCGAACATCACCACCGACAAGTGCGACGAGGTGCCGATGCCCGACGAGCCGTAATTGAGCTTGCCATCGTTGGCTTTCAGGTAAGCGATCAGTTCGCCGACGGTGTTCGCCGGCACCTTCTGGCTGACCACCAGCAGGTTCGGCAGATGCACCAAGAGCGAGACCGGCTGGAAGTCGTGTTCCGGATCGTAGGGCAGCGTGCCGTAGATGAACTGATTGAGGACGTTGCCGCTCAGCGTGCCGAGCAGCAGTGTGTAACCGTCGGCCGGCGCCTTCGCCACGTAAGCGGTGCCGACGCTGCCGCCGGCGCCGGAGCGGTTTTCCACCACGAACGGCGAATGGAAGTCGGCTTCCATGTGCTGTTGCAGGATGCGCGCCAGCAGATCGGCCGAGCCGCCGGCCTGGAACGGCACCACGATGGTCACCGGCCGCTGTGGCCAAGCGTCATCAGCCGATGCCGCACTTGTAAAAACACATGCAGCAACCACAGCAGCGGCAAACCCGAGCGCGCGTTGCATCGTCAACTGCTCTTCTTCTCGCGCGGCTTCGATTTCGGGCCCATCGGTTCCGGCGTGAACGGGCCGTCGCGCAATTCCAGGTAGGCCTTCAGCCCCTTGCTGCGCTGCGCCTCGAACAGCTTCTCGCGATCCTCGCTGTGCGAGGAATGCACCAGCGCGCCCAACGCACCTTCGAGCAGCAGCGCGGCATTAAGGCCCGCGGCCTGAATCCCCTTCATCGCGATCGCCTTGTTGAGACGGATCGACGGTTCGGGCACCAGCGCGATGCGTTCCGCGAGCGCTCGCGCCCGCGTCATCAGCTCTTCGTGCGGCACCACCTCGTTGATCATGCCGATGCGGTAGGCTTCCTGCGCATCGAAATGATCGCCGGTCAGCCCCCAGCGGTTGGCCACCTTCCAGCCGCACAGCGCGGTGAACAGGAAGCTGGTGTTGGAGATGTGCCGAACCTCCGGCTGCGCGAACACCGCCTTGTCCGAGGCAATGGTGAGATCGCAGGCCAACTGCCACCAGAAGCCGCCGCCCATCGCCCAGCCGTTCACCGCGGCGATCACCGGCTTTCCCAAAGCCCAAAGATGCGTCCAGTTGTCGATGCGATGGCCGTCGAGGCGTTCCCAGTGCTTGATGTATTCGGCGTGCGATTTGCCCTCCGGGTCGGACGGCCGGACGCCTGACGCCGGCGCTGCGGCCTGATCGTAGCCCGCGGAAAACGCCGCGCCGTTGCCGGTGAGAATGATGGCCCGGACGTTCGGATCGGCGTCGGCTTCGTCGAACGCCGCGCGCATCTCGGCTTCCATCGGGCGCGACAGCGCATTCATCCGCTCCGGCCGGTTCAGCGTCACCGTCGCAACCTTGCCGTCGACGCTGTAGATCAAATCCTTGTAGCTCATCCGCCCGACCTCCCTTGATTGCGCCCAAAGGCTATACCGCGGCGGGCGCGAAAGGGAGCAGGGTTCGACCGCATGTTACGGCATGGCTGATGCCATCCGCGGGCGCTGGCTCCGGACAAATTGCCGTGTTCCTCGCCGCCGATTGCTGCTAGCTTTTGCGCAACCTCGTCCTTGATTGCGATGACGCGCCAGGCGCGAACCGCCGCGCGACCTGTGGAGGAAAACCGATGCTGACCAAAACGCCGCGCAACGGCAAGAACGGCAGAGGCAGTTCGCGGGTCACCGAACTGCCGAAGATCACCACCACGACCGATACCCGCGAGATCCTCGCGCACGCCGCCAAGGAAGCGCGGCAGGATGATTATTTCATCGTCGACGTCGATGCCCACGTCACCGAGACGGCGTTCTGGTCCGAAGTCGTCGATCGCATGGACAGCGACGTCTACCGGCAGATGGCGCGCGCGTTCAAGGATCGCAGCCCGGCGCCCGGCCTGATCAACTCGACGCCCGGCATGCTGTACCAGGATGTGTTCGGCCGCATTCCGCATCAGCAGCGGCTCGGCGAAGCGGTGCCGGGCGGCCGCACCCACGCGCAGGTCACGCTGGTGCAGCGCGCCATGGCCTCGATGGGCATCGATTACATGGTGGTGTTCCCGACCCCGATGCTGGTGCTCGGCATGCACCCGCAGGTCGAAATGGAAGTCACGATCGGCAACGCCTTCAACAAATGGCTGACCGAGGAAGTGCTGCCGCAGGACCCGCGCATCAAGGCGATGCTGTACCTGCCGTACAACCATCCGGAAGAGTCGGTGAAGTGCGTCGAGACCTACGCCGACAATCCGAGCGTGATCGGCTTCTCGGTCACCTCGACCCGGTTCCGCGCGGTGAACCACGATAGTTACATGCCGCTGTATTCGGCGATCCAGTCGAGCGGCAAGCCGCTGTCGTTCCACTCCGGCTTCCACTGGGGCGACCAGTCGATGCAGCAGTGCAACAAGTTCATCTCGATGCACGCGATCTCGTTCGTCTATTACAACATCATCCACATGACGAACTGGATCATGAACGGGCTGCCGGAGCGGTTTCCGAAGCTCAAGGTGATGTGGATCGAAAGCGGCCTCGCCTGGATACCGTTCCTGATGCAACGGCTCGATTCCGAATACATGATGCGCTCGTCGGAAGCGCCGCTGCTCAAGCGCAAGCCCAGCGAATACATGCAGGAGATGTTCTATTCGAGCCAGCCGCTCGAGCGCTCCAACATGGAGCTGACCGAGGCGACCTTCAAAGCCATGAAGGCCGAGAGCCAGCTCCTGTTCGCGTCCGACTGGCCGCACTGGGATTTCGACCTGCCGAACTCGATCACGACGCTGCCGTTCCTCGATGAAGCGGCCAAGCGCAATATCCTCGGCTTCAACGCGGCGCGGCTGTTCGACCTCGAAGTGCCGAAGCACAAGCAACTGAAGAAGAACGGCAAGAAGGCGCCGGCCAAACGCGAGCCGGTGACGGCCTGAGCCGCGATGCCGAAAGCCGCCAAACGTAAACCGGCGAAACGCAGCGCCGAACGACACGCCAAGCCGCGCCGGCCTGCGGACAACGTCATCCGGTCCGCCGACTTCTGCGCGGCAGCACACGATGCGCTTAAACGCGGCGAACCGGATGCGATTTCCGACAAGACATTGCAGCAGGTGCTCACCGCCGCGGTGAAGCTCTATGCCGCCAAGGTGGAGCGCCGCGGCTACGACGTCGTGCCGTTTCCGCAGCACGCGGTGACGGCAACCGAGACCGTGGTGACAGCGTGCGGCATCATTCGCGCCGCCGATCTCAATATGTTCGACGTGGCGGTCTGGTTTCATCGTCCGCAGGGGATCGAATAAGGGAGATTGTTCATCCGCTCGTCCCCGCGGAAGCGGGGACCCAGGTTTCGGCAGACACTGGGTGCCCGCTTCCGCGGGCATGAGCGGAGAAGAGAGGCTGTAGGGAGCGAGGGAACGATGGAAGAGATCGCGGTCGGGAAACTCAGTGACATCGCCGATGGCGATTACAAGATTTTCGCCATGGCAGAGCTTGAAGTCGGCATCTTCCGCAACGGCAGCAAGGTGCTGGCCTACGAGAATGTCTGCCCTCACGCCGGCGGCCCGGTGTGCCAGGGCAAGATTTTTCATCAGGTCGAGGAGCTGATCACGCCGGACAAGAAAAGCGCCGGGCTCCGCTTCGGCAAGCAACGCCACATCGTCTGCCCGTGGCACGGTTACGAGTTCGATCTCGCCACCGGCTGTCATCCCGGCGACTCTACCGTGCGCCTGACGCCGGTGAAGGTCGCGGTGCGCGACGGCCAGATTTTCGTCAGCGTTCCGAAATAACGGACGCGTCGCCTCATGCTCCGGGAGTGCATAAACCATGAACCGTTTGGCGCTGCTTGCGGCGATCGTGTCTGGACTCGTCATCGCTACCGCGCCGGCGTGGCCGCAAGACTATCCCAGCCGCACCGTCACCATGGTGGTGCCGTATCCGGCGGGCGGCCCGACCGACGAAACCGCGCGCGTCGTCGCGCAAGCGATGGCGGTGCAACTCAAGCAAAGCATCATCGTCGAGGACATCAGCGGCGGCAACACTATCGTCGCCAGCGAGAAGATCGCGAAGGCGACGCCCGACGGCTACATGCTGCTGATGCACAATCTGCAGATTTCGGCGAACGTCTCGCTCTACAAATCGCTGCCGTTCGACACCGAAAAGGATTTCGTGCCGGTGATGCTGGTCAACCGCAATCCGCTGGTGCTGGTCGGCCGCCCGACGCTCGAGGCCGGCAATCTCCGCGAACTGATCGCGCTGATGAAGAAGCAGCGGCTGAAGGCGGCGATCCCCGGCTACGGCGCCACCGGTCATCTTGCGACGACGCTGTTCGCGCAGGAAGCCAAGGTCGAGCTCGACCAGATTCCGTATCGCGGCGCGGCGCCGGCGGTCACCGACTTGCTCGGCGGTCAGGTCGACCTGTTCATCGCCACGCCGCAATCGGTGGTGCAGCTTGTCGCCGATCACAGGCTGAAAGCGTTCGGCATCACCTCGAAGGAGAAACTGGCGGGCTTCCCGAACGTCGACAGCTTTGTCGACGTGCTGGGGCCGAAGCTCGAGGTCATTTACTGGCAGGCGCTGTTCGCACCGGGCAGGACCCCGGCCGCGGTGATCAAGACGCTCAACGGCGCCGCGCAACAAGCGGTCGCCGATCCGGCCATCGTCAAGAACTGGGCGGCGCAGGATGTCACGCCGTTCCCGCCGGAGCAGCGCTCGCCGGCCGCGGCAGAAGCGTTCCTGAAAAGCGAGATCGCGCGCTGGGGCGCCGTGATCCGCGACAATAATATTCATCTCGAACAGTAAAAGAATCGGCTCCATCCCCCTCATGCTGAGGAGCATTGCGCGCAATGCGTCTCGAAGCATCTCATTCTCGCGATGCGGATTCGTCATTGCGAGGAGCGTGAGCGACGAAGCAATCCAGGGGCGGTTTGCACAAACGCTGGATTGCTTCGCTGCGCTCGCAATGACAAGCGTTCTCGCGATGCGGCTGCATTCGAGCTTTGCTTCAAGCCAAGCCAAGCCAAGCCAAGCCACGCCACGCCACGCCACGCCACGCACGAAATGGAGCGCCGGGAGGCGCCAGGGTCGTGGCCGCGCCACGCGAACGAGCGTTACCACCCGCTCGCGCTTCGGGCGCGGCGCGCGCCACAGATCAGCCCGCTTGCGCGAACCGCCTGCTTCGGGCGCGCTGCGCCTCCCGGCGCTCCACCACACGATCCTCCCACACCGGCTGTCGACCGCCGCCGCGGGAGAACCGCACCTGCTCCACCTTCAGGATCGCCTTCTGGGCGCCCTTCGGTGAGCAGGCTGGTCGTTATATGTCACCTCAAAAGTGACCTGTCAAGACTATTATCACTAACTTAGCGACAACTATCCCATGGCCCGTGAGGCTGATCCCTCCCCGGGCAAAGTGCGAAAAGTGTCACTCAAGATGGACAAGCGGTTTGGCCACTTCGCGGGCGGCTTCGATGAAAAGCCGCGCGACAGGGCTGAGTGTCCGATTCTTCAGGGTCACGACACCGATCGGTACCCTGGCCATCGGCAGTTCAACGGGCAGGACTTTGATCTCCGCGCGCTGGGCGGAAAACCGTAATGCTGAAGCCGGGAAAATCGTCAGAAATCGTCCGCTAGTCAGCAGGCTCATCCGGACTTGAGGCGTCGAATCGACAACGACCGTGGCGCGCGGACATTCGAGCCCGCTGGCGCGAAAGGTTTCCATCGCGATCGATGTCATCCCGCGTCCCGGCGGTGGCAGTACCCATGGCTCATTGACCAGTTCGGCAAGCGTGACCTTGCGCCGCCGAGCCCAGGGATTTTGTGAGCCGGCGACAACGACACTGCGGTCGTCAAAAAGCAATTCGAAGCTTAGCCGCTCTTCTGCGATGGGACCGAATTTCCGTGCAATCAGAAGATCGAAACCGCGCTCCTGCGAGCGTGCAACTCCTCGGCATATCCAGTGACGAGATGAAACACGATGCGCGGATAGTGTCGGGAGAGGCGGTCGACAACCCTAGAGCCGAAGCTCTCCGCGAGCGTCGGGGTGCAGCCAATTCGCACCTCTCCGGCCGCCGGATCGCTGAGGAACGCGATGTTCTTCACCGTTTGGCGCAACTCATCGAACACGATCGTCCCGCCATTCACAAGCGCACGCCCGTAATCGGTTGGTTTGATCCCCTGGCGGTAACGATCGAGCAGGCGAACCCCCAGTTCGCGCTCCAGATCCGCAATCGATTTTGAAATGTTGGGCTGGGAAGTGTTCAGGTGCCGCGCGGCTTTCCCCATGCTGCCGGCCTGGATCACAGTCATAAGGATGTGCATGTCCTGCAGCTTGATGCGCTTGCCGATGCGATCGCTCAATTGCATGGTTTCTCTCTCATATGCAGATACATATGACTACATCTAACAATAATATTATCGGCTTATGGCGGCGACGGCTATGGTCGAGGCTCTTGGGACCGAATGAGCCGGGACCGAAGACCCGCGTGCCTCAGATCAAGGGAGGGCCGCCGTGAAATTTCCCCGTCGTCGTTTTCTTCAGCTTTCGGCAAGTGCCGCCGCAACATCGGCATTCTCACCCTTCGCGACCGCGGACACTTACCCGGCGCGGCCGGTGCGCGTTGTCGTCGGCTTTCCTGCGGGTACTTCGTCCGACATCATCGCCAGACTGATTGGACAATGGCTATCAGAACGGCTCGGTCAGCAATTCGTTGTGGAAAATCGAGCGGGCGCGGGAACCAATATCGCCGCCGATGCGGTCGCGCACGCGGCCCCGGATGGCTACTCGCTGCTCTGGATCACGCAGACCAACGCGATAAACGAGACAATATACAAAACGCTCAATTTCGATTTCATCCGCGACATCCAGCCTGTCGCCAGCATCATACACGTTCCGGCGGTGATGATGGTGCATCCGTCGGTGCCAGCGAAAAACGTTTCGGAGTTCATCGCTTATGCCAAGGCCAATCCCGGCAAGGTCAACGTGTCGACTCCCGGCATCGGCAGCATCAACCATGTAGCCGGCGAACTGTTCAAGATGATGGCCGGTGTCGATCTGGTTGCGGTGCATTACCGCAGCAGCCAGTTTGCAGATCTGCTCAGCGGACAGGTGCAGGTTACATTCAATGTCCTCCCGGCGTCGCTCGAATTTATCCGCGCCGGCAAGCTTCGTGCGCTGGCGGTAACCAGCGCGAACCGTCAGGCGGTGCTGCCTGATACTCCGGCCATGGCTGAGTTCTTGCCGGGTTACGAGGCCGGCGCGTGGTTCGGCATCGGCGCACCGAAAGCCACGCCGGCGGCAATCGCCGATAAGCTAAACCGCGAGATCAACGCCGGCCTCGCCGATACGACGTTCAAGGCGCGGCTCGCCGATTTGGGTGGTGAACCGGTCGCGGCTTCACCCGGCCAGTTCGCCACGTTCATCGCCGACGAAACCGAGAAATGGGCGAAGGTGGTGAAGTTCGCGGATATTAAGCCGGAGTGACCCCGGATAACCTTCTAAACGTCCGCAAACTGCCGCACTCGGAATTTGCAGCGCCAACATTCGAACGTCCATATTTCATCGAGCGGCCGCCGCTTTCAGATCGCTACACACCACCTTCAGCGCCGCGACCACCGAGGTCTGGTCCAATGTCAAATGAAAATGCGCGGACGTTCGTCCTCATTGCCCGCATTCCTGCCGATGGCGTTGCGGCGTTTCAGGCCTACGAAGATCAAGTCCTGCCGCTGCTCAAAGAACATGGCGGCCGGCTGCAACGCCGTCTGCGCAATGAGCCGGGCACGCTGGAACTGCACATTGTCAGCTATCCGTCCGATGCGGCGCACCAGAACTATCGCAGCGATCCGCGGCGAACCGCTGCCGCACACCTCCTCGAGGCGTCAGCGGCCAAGCTGGAATTGCTGTCTCTCCGCGATGTGCCTGGCGAGGCCGGTCCGGATCACCGTCATTAAGCGACCGAAGATCAATGATCTTCGCCCGGGCATCGCACGACTTCGATGGTCACATGCGACAGGCCGTGAAGACCGGATAAGCGCTTTTTGTACTGCTCGGGCGATCGCGGATCATGGGAGATCAGGGACACCACCGTTGCCAGGTGACCCGGCCCCAGGCGCCATAAGTGAAGATCGGAAACGCGGTCGCTGCCCTGCTCCAGACGAAATCTGATTTTTTGCGCCAGCGCCGCGTCGGGGCAGACGTCGAGGAGAATGGCGCCGGCGGACCGGATCAGCGTCCACGACCAGCTGAGGATGACCACGGTCGCGACGAGACCCATGATCGGGTCTACCCACAGCCAGCCAAAGAACCGGCCGGCGACCAGACCGATGATGACCAGGACGGAGACCGCCGCATCCGCCATCACGTGAACGAAAGCCGCGCGCAAATTGTGGTCGCGATGGATGTGCGCGTCATGCTCCTCATGATCGTGACCGTGCGCGTGATCATGCCGATGCCCATGATCGTGACCATGATCGTGCTCATGATCGTCGCGGAGCAGAAATGCACTCAACAGATTGACCGCCAGTCCGATGACGGCGATCGGAATGGCTTCGTTGAAAGCAATCGGAACCGGATTAAACAAACGATCGATACTTTCGTATCCGATAAAGAGGGCGATAATCGCCAGCACGATGGCGCTGGTGAACGCCGCCAGATCGCCGAATTTTCCCGTCCCGAATGTCAGCCGCGCATCCTCGGCGTAACGCCGCGACCAGATATAGGCCAACGCCGCGATGAGCAGGGCTCCGGCGTGAGTCGACATGTGCAGGCCGTCGGCAATCAGCGCGACCGACCCGAACCAATAGCCGCCGAGTATTTCGGCCACCATCATGACGGCGCATACGGCGATGACCGCCCAGGTTTTGCGCTCGTTTCTTTCGTGCGCCGCGCCGAGAAAGACGTGGGAGTGCCTAAAACCTTCAATCGATTGGGTGTGCATGGTTCGAACTCCGGAACGACCTTCTGCAACTTGGTATAATGTCTTGAAGATATGAATTGAAGTAACGTTGCCGGCGCGTGGTTCGCCATCAAGCGGAAGGCCGTCGAAGCCGTTGCCGCGATCGGCGCAGGGATAGCGAGAGAAACTGGGATGTACAATCAGCCGGTCTTGCCGCCGGTCTTGATCGTTGGCGGCGGGCCGGTGGGACTGACGCTTGCCATCGATCTCGGCCAGCAGGGCATCCCATGCCTGCTGATCGACAAGCGTCCGGAACCTTCGTTCCTGCCGAAGATGGAGCGCTGCCACTCCCGAAGCATGGAGCACTATCGGCGCCTCGGCATCGCCGACGCGGTGCGGAGTGTCGGTTATCCGGCGGATTTGCCGCTCGACGCCTTCCTGGTGCGGTCGATGGCGGAACCGGCGATCGCGCGGCTGCCGGTGCCATCCGTTGCCGAGTCCAAAAAGCAGAGCGAACGGGCCAACGACGGCAGGTTCCCGGCGGAGCCCTACCAGATCGTTTCGCAATACGCGCTCGAACCGCTGTTGAAATCCGTCGCCGAGAAGGTGCCGGGCGTGACCGTGCGGTTCGGCTGCGAACTGCTGTCATTCGAGGAACACGGCGACAAGGTCGTGGCCCGGATCAGAGAATCTGGACGGAGGTGAGGAAACAATCACGAGCCGCTATCTGGTCGGCTGTGACGGCGGGTCGAGCACGGTGCGCAGCGGTCTCGGATTTCGGCTCGAGGGGCAAGCCAACCTCGGCGAGCAGATGCAGGCGCTGTTTCATTGCGACGGGCTGCTCGACCGGTTCGCGACCGGCAAAGGCGCGCACTACTACCGCGCCGACGATCAGTGGACGTTCCTGATCACCCAGGGCGATACCCGGCATTTTTCGCTGCACGCCATGATCGACGACGAGCGGGCGATGCCGGCTTTGTTCGAGAGCATGATCGGAATGCCGGTCTCCTACAAAACGCTTTATGTCGGCAAATGGACGATGCGCCGGATGTTGAGCGACCGCTATGCGTCGAAGCGCGTTTTTCTCGCCGGCAACTCCGCGCACCTCGTCACGCCGAACGGCGGACTGGGCATGAATACCGGAATCGGCGATGCCATCGACCTCGCCTGGAAGCTCGCCGCGCACGTTACACGGCTGGGGCGGCGAAGGCCTGCTCGCGAGCTATGAAGCCGAGCGCCGGCTGATCGGCGAGCGCAACGTGAAAGCGTCGCAACGCGCTTTCGAAGCGCGTCTGGTCTGGCGCGACCTGTGTCGCGCCGAATGTTCGGCGGTGATGACGTCGAACGATCAAGCGGCGCGAACACGCGTCGGCCAGGTCTGGCTCGACGAACATACCAAAGGCGCGAGTCTGGCCGGTCTGGGCGGGATCATTCTTGGCTATCGCTATCTGAAATCGCCGATCATCTCTTACGACCGCGACGACGACGGCGCCGACCAGACCAGTTACGCCTATACTCCCACCACCCGTCCCGGCGCCCGCCTTCCGCATCTGTGGCGCAAGGACGGATCGGCGGTGCAGGATCATCTCCGGGGCGGCAGCTATGCCTTGGTCACATACGCGCCGCGCACCGCCGGGATCGACACGCTGGGCGAAGCCTTTCGTGCGCTCGGCTGTCCGTTCCAGGTGCTGGACTTAAGCGACATCCCTCAGGCGCGTGAGGTCTATGAGAGAGATTATGTGCTGCTGCGTCCCGACCTTCACGTCGCCTGGCGGGGCAACAGCGCGCCGGCGGACCCGGCCGGACTCGCGGCGCTGGTGACGGGCCATATCTGACCTCGATCGCGGCAGCTACAGCTCTGCCCGCAGACCTGTTTCGGCTACATCCGATGCGTCTTGACCGGCAGATCGGCGGTCGCGACAGGGTCGAACGCTACGTTCAAGCCGACCTGCGCGGAGTAGAACGTGGTGCTGTTCTGGGCGAATTGGCTGGTGAAAGCGGCGTAGCCTTTCACCCGCTCGGAAATCAAAACCTCCGTTCCCAAAGTCGCTGTCCCCCAATCCCTCCCCAGGATCACGGCCGGCAGCGAGAAGCTTGGTGCGGCGATTGTCGTCAGCGAAGCCGTAACAAGCCGGTCGGCCGAAACCAATTCGTGGTCCCAGACCAGCTTGGCGTAGGGCCGCAGTTTCCCCGCATCGTACGACGCCTGATATCCAAGTTCCGAAACAGCGGAATTTCGAATCTGATCGTCGAATCTGAGTGCGGTGATGCCGCCGGCCTCCGTGAAGCCGCCGACGTAAATCCGTTGCAGGATCATTCCGACGATCGGGCCATGGGTGATAGCGCCGTTGGCATACTTGTACCCCGTCTCGGCAGCCAACGAGATATCGCTGCCGTTCGTGGCGCCGGTGTTGTCCTGGACGGAGATTCCGAGCGGCACGTCGCGGTGCACGTCGTAGGCCAGGTAACCGTATGAGGCGATCGCATCGAACCACAGCGGTCCGCCGATGTAAGCGGCGTAGCCGCTGATGGACGTTTCATTCTCCCGGAAACTGCCCGGATTGTTGCCGAAGCTCTGTTTGGTTGTGCCCAGGCTGAAAGCGGCGCCAAACAGCCAGCCGAAACGCCGGAAGTCGAAGCCCGCAGTCATCGCCGCCGGCGTGCCGGGGTCTCCCGGAAATCCCGTATAATTATCCGCCTTCAACCATGAGACGTCCCCCGTTACCCAGGCATTGTATGCGGCCGAAGGGTTCTGGCTTGCCGAGAGCGGAATCTGGTTTTGGATGGTATCGATCAGTGTCAGCCGGGTTTTCACCGGCACTTCAGCCAGGAACGAGATTTGGCTCGGAGCAACAATCAAGCTGCAGAAATAATCGGATTCGATCTGCTGCACGGCGGTCGTAACGTGGCCAACCGTATCGGCGTAGAAAAAAGCGTTGGCGGCGTTGGGCGTGACGTAATCCGCAGCCGTGCAGTTCTGCGCCAGGGTGGCCCCGCAGGCCGGGGTCAGCACGCTGGTATTGGTAATTCCGAATTGCCCGGGGTTGAGCAGCACGTAGTTGTATATCGTGTCGATATCGGCGGGAATGAAGTTGATGCCTTGCGCCGCGATCCCGTTCCAGACCACCTGATCGTAGAATGCGCGCGAATCGCGTGAATTGGCTGTGCCGGTTCCAAAGCCAAAGCCGGAGGCAGCTCCGGCCGCTGCCGTCTGGATGGAAATGGAATTGGGCACAAGAATATAGCGTGCGCCGGCGGCGGCGAGAGTGCCCACGAGATTCACGGTTTGGAGCCCGAGTGTCGTGATATCGGCGAAATTTGGCGGGTTCACGATGTTGCCAAATCCGCCCGTGGTCGTTGTCTTCAGGTCGTTTTCGCCGATCCACACCGAATACAGCGCATTGGGATCCGCGCGCCCGCCGTTGAGGGCGAGATAGGCGTTGATTTGCGAGGTTGCAGACCACGCATTGGTGGTTGGGTCTTCGAATGTGACGCGAGCGTCGCCGGCGGCGAAGTCGTTGCCGCCTCCAGGCGCATCGGATGGCGTCACGGCGACACCAAATCGCCGGCCGAGCGCGACCGTCCATTCTGGTCCGGGATTGGTGGTAAATGCGCCGCCGGTGGCCAATGCGCCTGCTTTGATTTCCGGCAGGTACAGATAGCGGCCCGCATCGCTGTTGCTGTCGCCGAAAAAAATAGCGTTGCTGAAATTCTGCGCGGCAGCCGGAGTAGCGAACAGACCCGCCGCGCTCAGCAATGCCGCCATTCGAGTTTTCGTTCGGCCGTTCGTCAACAAACCTTGTTTCTCCCCGACGCGTGCTCTCATCAAAACTGGTTATATTGTTCGATCACAGCCCCAAAATCCGGAAAGCGAAGAATGATGTTGAGGGCTGCCAAAAGCCCTATGAGACAGAACGCAACGATCGTGAGCAGCTCTGGTGTCACGATCGCGGCGACCGCCCTGCGCCACGCAGTCTTTGTAGCGCCGGCAAGATCGCCGGTGGACTTCGCCGGCAGTGAAAAGTCATGCGCCTTGGGTAAAAGGGTCGTCTTGGGTAAAAGGCTCATGGAGGAATCCTCTCGGCTTGGCAGACCGCGATGCGGCCGTGCCGTACGTCTCCAGCGCCCCTTAGCTTCCTCACCGCGCGCAATGTAGCGAACCGCCGAAGACCGCCGCCTCCTCCGATCGGAGGAGATCACTTCGAACCAATTCCATTCACAATATATGGATGGTCGCCGAGGGTCATTCGCAGTCATCGGCAACGCTCACTGTCCGGCCACGCGTGCGCGGGGCGGTCAGCGATCGTCCATCCGCTCGACCCATTGCGCGCGCGAGGGCCCCGGTTCGAAAGGATCGCCGAAATACTGGGTCTCACGGACAACCTTGCCGTCGCTGAACTCCATGATGCTGACCGTGTAAGACGGCTGGCCGTCGTAGGTCAGGACGAATTCAGTGACCCAAAGGTCGGCAGCACCGAGTACGCGCCGCACCGTAAAACGCTTCTTGTTCGGCTGCGCAGTACGCGACGCCTGAATATTGCGCCGGCCGCGGATCCGTTCCCCGGACTGCGGATACTCCAGCACCGCATCGTCGTGATAAATCTCGTGCTCCGTCTCGAAATCATTCGCGTCCGAGGCCGCCCAGTGGCGATCCAAAGCCGCGCGAATGTTTGCGTCGTCATACATCGTCTTCTCTCACATCGCAGCGCAGGGCACGCAATTTACCGAAGACGGCGTTTAGTCGATTGCCTCAATACCAAGTTGCCTGGATCGTTCGATATTATCCTTCATGGCCTTGAGCGCTTCGGGCGAGTGTCCCTGCCAATCCGTGACTTCGCCCACGACCCGCAGCGGCTGCTGGGAGCGGTATGACTTGGTCGGGTTACCCGGGAATTTCTTATCCGTCAGATTGGGGTCATCAACGATCGGGCCAGTCGGTTCCACGATGTAGATTCTGCCGGGGCCCTCGCCGAGTGCCAGTCCGCTCCCCAAGTGGCGGCATCCAGTGTGGCGGACAGATAAACGTAATTCGCTTTCTTCCACTCGCCGTAGTTGGAAGCGTAGCCCGGCGCAATGAGGTCTCCCGGCTTCAGGTCGGCGCGCGTGCCATGGTAGAGCCGCTGTGAACGCGGATCGTCGGTGGCTCCCGCCGGCTGCTTTGCGGTCGAATCAATGTCGACAGCGTCAGACATGGAACGTCCTGATGACCTCAATTGCACCAATGATGTTGCGATTGAACTCGGCCAGATCGGCCGCCGGAATCCAGTATTCCTGAAAGCGCTCGCCACCGACAGTTTGAATCTCGTAACGATCAAGAAAGACGCGGCGTACCTTGAAACGCGTAACGTATCCCGAGCCGGAGGCTTTTACATTCCAGTCGCTCGCAATCTTCGCCGCGTAGTCTTCGGTTAAAACCGGATAGAAAATTGGCTGTCCGGAAGGCGTGGCGGAAAGGCGCGAAAGTCTGCTCGTTCGATGAGTAGCAGTTCTTCGGGGCCGACCGGACGAAACAGTGTGATGAGGTCTGCCTCGTCAGACGTCACACATCGACCTTCAGCGCCGCGATGAACGCTTCCTGCGGAATATCGACCTTGCCGAACTGGCGCATCCGTTTTTTGCCTTCCTTCTGCTTGTCGAGCAGCTTGCGCTTGCGCGACACGTCGCCGCCGTAGCACTTCGCGGTGACGTCCTTGCGGAAGGCGCGCACGGTTTCGCGGGCGATGATCTTGCCGCCGATCGCGGCCTGGATCGGCACCTGGAACATGTGCGGCGGGATCAGCTCTTTCAGTTTCTCGGCCATGGCGCGGCCGCGGCTTTCGGCACGGGTGCGATGCACCAGCATGGCCAGCGCATCGACCGGTTCGGCATTGACCAGCATCTGCAACTTCACGAGATCCGCCGGCCGGTAATCGGTCAGGTGATAATCGAACGAGGCGTAGCCGCGCGACACCGATTTCAGCCGGTCGTAGAAATCGAACACCACTTCGTTGAGCGGCAATTCGTATTTCGCCATGGCGCGGTTGCCGACATAGGTCAGCTCTTTCTGCACGCCGCGGCGGTCCTGGCACAGCTTGAGCACCGCGCCGAGATAGTCGTCCGGGGTCAGGATCGTCGCCTCGATCCACGGCTCCTGCATTTCCTCGATGTGGTTCGGGTCCGGCATATCGACCGGATTGTGAATTTCGAGCTGCCGGCCGTCGCGCAGCTTGATCTTGTAGATCACCGACGGCGCGGTCGCGATCAGGTTGAGGTTGAACTCGCGCTCGAGCCGCTCCTGGATGATCTCGAGGTGCAGCAGCCCGAGGAAGCCGCAGCGGAAGCCGAAGCCGAGCGCCGCCGAGGTTTCCATTTCGAAGGTGAAGCTGGCGTCGTTGAGGCGGAGCTTGCCCATCGCGGCGCGCAGCGCCTCGAAGTCGGCGGCATCGACCGGGAACAGGCCGCAGAACACCACCGGGATCGCTTCGCGGAATCCCGGCAGCGGCGCCGCGACCGGCTTCTTGTCGTCGGTGATGGTGTCGCCGACGCGGGTGTCGGCCACTTCCTTGATCGAGGCGGTGAGAAAGCCGATCTCGCCCGGCCCGAGCTCGTCGCGCTCGACGCGCTTCGGCGTGAACACGCCGACGCGGTCGACGTCATAGGCCGCGTCGGTCCCCATCATCCGGATGCGCTGGCCTTTCTTCAGCACGCCGTCGACGACGCGGAACAAGACGACGACACCGAGATAGGCGTCGTACCAGCTGTCGACCAGCAGCGCCTTGAGCGACGCATTGGCGTCGCCCTTCGGCGGCGGCAGCCGGGTGACGATCGCCTCCAGCACGTTCTCGATGCCCAGGCCGGTCTTGGCCGAAATCAGGATGGCGTTGGAAGCGTCGAGGCCGATCACGTCCTCGATCTGCTCTTTCACCTTGTCCGGCTCGGCGGCCGGCAGGTCGACCTTGTTCAGGACCGGAACGATCTCGAGATTGTTGTCGATCGCCTGATAGACGTTGGCCAGCGTCTGCGCCTCGACACCCTGCGAGGCATCGACCACCAGCAGCGCGCCCTCGCAAGCCGCGAGCGACCGGTTGACCTCATAGGCGAAGTCGACATGGCCGGGCGTGTCGATCAGGTTGAGAACATAAGTCTTGCCGTCGCCGGCGCGGTAGTTCAGCCGGACGGTCTGCGCCTTGATCGTAATCCCGCGCTCGCGCTCGATATCCATCGAATCGAGCACCTGTTCGACCATTTCCCGGGCTTCGAGGCCGCCGGTCAGCTGAATCAGCCGGTCGGCCAGCGTCGATTTGCCATGGTCGATGTGGGCGATGATCGAGAAATTACGGATATTGGCGATGGGGCCAGCGCTCATGGCGCGCAGATAACACCGGGGCCAAGGTGCGGCAAGGGAACTCCCTCTCCCCGCATGCGGGGACAGGGTTGGGGTGAGGGAGCGGCACGGCTTGGTTGAGCATCACCGCAACGCTCAGACTCGCTGCAACGCCCCCTCACCCGCCGCGCTTCGCGCGTCGACCTCTCCCCGCGCGCAGGGAGAGGTGAGCGCGTGCCTTTGCCGGGCTGCGTTCCCGCGCCGATCAGTCCAAGAGGTGTTTCGCTTTCGCCGCCAGGGCCGGCGGCACGTCGAGGATGCGGGAGATGGTGTTCTGCATATCGACGCCGTGGATCGGATCGACATCGAAGTTCGCCGCTTTGGCGTCGGCGAGGAACTCGGGGTCTTTGACGGCCTGATCGAACGCCGCGCGCAGCGCCGCAACGCGGTCGGCCGGCACGCCCGGCGTGATCGCAAGCGGGCGGCCGAGCGCGCAGCCGGAAAACACCAGGTCGACCATGCGGCGCTGCTCGTCGGTGGTGGCGAGATCGCGCACCAGCGGCGCATCGAGATCCGGCGCGCGCGGGCCGGACTGCACGATGACGGAAATCTTGTTGTCGCGCAGCCAGTCCGGCCGTGTCGCCTTCCAGCTCGACCAGGTGTTGTTGCGCGCCTCGACCTCGCCGCGCTCCATCGCCAGGTTGATTTCGTTGCCGCCGGTATAGCCGGTGACCAGCTTGAGCTTGGTGCCGAACAGCTCGTTCATCATCTGCGGGAAGGTGTAGGTGATCGAGCCGCGCGCCGTCGAGCCGGTGACGATCTCCTTTTGCCGTGCGCCATCGACTGTGGTGACGCCCGCGGTGTGCCACACCGCGATGGTCTCGACGACCGGCGCCATGGCGCCGAGCCAGTTGAATTTCGCGGCGTCAAACTGCACGCCGTCGAGACCGACAGCCTGCAACGCCGGCAGGCCGTTCTGGACCATGCCCATGTAAGTGCCGTCGTGCGGCGCCGCGTTGGCAAGGTAGTTGATCATCTTCAGCCCGCTGGCGCCGGTCATGTTCTGCGCGACCACCGTCGGGTTGCCGGGGATGTAACGGCCGAGATATTTGCCGACCAGCCGGGCTTGCAGATCGTATTCGCCGCCGGCGCCGACCCCGATCAGGATCGTGATGGTCTTGCCGCGATAAAAATCGGCGACCGGATCGGCCGCAGCCGCCGGCGCAACCGCCGCAGCAATCAGGCCGGCAAGAAAAAGCGCACGCATTGTCCCTTCACTATAGCGGATCGGCCTGCATGGCGAACGGGCCCTATGACGAAGGAGCTTGGGTTCCCAAACCGAAGCCGGACGCGCTAAGAAGGCCGGCGCGTGCGGCACTGGAGCGATCCCGGAACGCCAATGAATATCGACACCATGCGTCGAATCGACCGGCTGGCCGGCATGCCGCTATGCGCGGCGGCCACGGTGCTGGTGTGGCTTCGCGACCGGCTGTTCGCCCGCAGGGCGCGGCCGGTGCGGCGCATCCTGTTCATCGAACTGTCGGAGATGGGCTCGACGGTGCTGGCAAGCCCCGCCATGCGCAAGGCCCGCTCCCGGCTCGCGGCCGATCTCTACTTCGTCATCTTCACCCGCAACGTCGGCTCGCTTCAGCTCGTCGGCGCCATCGCGCCGGACCATATCTTCACCATCTCCGACGCGTCGCTTTTCGCGCTGGCGCGCGACACGCTGGCGTTCCTGTGGTGGACCCGGCGCAACGGCATCGACACTGTCGTCGATCTGGAATTGTTTTCGCGCTTCACCGCGCTGCTGGCCGGGCTTTGCGGCGCCGACCGGCGCGTCGGCTTCCACCGCTTCCATCAGGAAGGACTTTATCGCGGCGAGATGCTGACGCACCGGGTGACCTATAACCCGCACCTTCACATCGCCAAGAATTTCATCGCGCTGATCGACGCCTTGCTCGCGCCGGCGCCGACCACGCCTTACTCAAAGACACTGATCGGCGACGATCAGACCGCCGTCGAGATCGCGCCGGCGAGCGCGCAGGCCCGCGGTGACGTGCTCGAGCGCATCCGCGGCCTGGTGCCGTTCGATCCGGCGCAAAACCGCCTGGTCCTGATCAATCCCAACGCCAGCGAACTGCTGCCGCACCGGCGCTGGATGCCGGACCGTTTTGCCGAATTGATCCGGCGCATCCTCGCCGCCTATTCCGACGTCGTCGTGCTGATCACCGGCGCGCCCGAGGAAAGCGCGGCGGCGGAGCGGCTCGCCGCCATGAATGCGCCGCGCGCGGTATCGTTCGCCGGGCGGTCGGCGCTCACCGAACTCCCGGCGCTTTATTCCCACGCCGCGCTGATGGTGACCAACGATTCCGGACCGGCGCATTTTTCCGCCGCAGCCGGCCTGCCGACCATCGTGCTGTTCGGCCCGGAGACGCCGAAGCTTTACCAGCCGCTCGGCACATCACGCGCGATCTATGCCGGGCTCGCCTGCTCGCCCTGCGTCTCCGCGCACAATCACCGCAAGACCGCCTGCACGGACAATGTCTGCATGCAGGCGATCAGCGTCGACGAGGTCTATGCGGCAGTGGCCGACGTCCTTTCACCCGCGGCTGCCCGCTGATGACCGCAACGGACATCGCCCAGCCGGCGCGCCATCCGTTCGCCCGGCTTTACGACGCGCTGATCGACCCGGCGCGCGGCGAGCGCACCATGGCACTGCTGCTCGCGGCCTATGCCGCGGTGTGGACGCTTTACGGCGCCATCGCCAAGGGCAGCCAGGATCTGCATTTCGACATCGGCGAGATGTTCGCCTGGTCCCATGAAGTAGTCTGGAGCGCGCCGACGCACCCGCCGCTTGGCGCCTGGGTGATGCGCGCGTGGTTCGCCATCACGCCGGTCGCGGACTGGTCGTTCTATCTGCTGGCGATGATCGTCGCGACCGCGGGGCTGTGGATCGCGTGGCGGATCGCCGGCCGCTATCTCAGCCCGGAGAAGCGCGTGGTCGGCATCCTGCTGATGACGTTTCTGCCGTTCTACAACTTTCACGCCCTCAAATATAACGCCAGCTCGATCCTCACCCCGTTCTGGGCGATCACCACGGCATGGTTCCTGCTGTCGTTCGAGACACGCCGCCCCGGCTGGGCGGTGCTGGCCGGCCTCGGCGCCGCGGCGGCGATGCTCGGCAAGTACTGGTCGATCCTGCTGCTCGCGGGACTGGCGCTGGCCGCGCTCAGCGATCCGCGGCGCACCGCCTATTTCCGCTCCCCGGCGCCGTGGCTGACAATGGCCGCCGGCGCGGTGGCGCTGGCGCCGCATGTCATCTTCATCGCCACCCATGGTTTCAGCACCGTATCCTTCGCCATGACCGCGCACGAAACCACGTTCGCCATGGCGCTCGGCTGGTCGCTCTATTTCCTCCTCAGCGTGGTCGGCTACATCGCCTTGCCGGTCGTGCTCAGCGCACTGACGACCTATCCCGCGCTCGCCGCGATCAGGGATTCGATCTGGCCCGGCGATGGCGCGCGGCGCATCTTCATCGTGACGTTCGCGGCGCCGGTCATTCTTGCCGCCGTCGTCGCGGTTGCGGTGCGTGCACGCCTCGATCCGCTGTGGATGATGTGCGGCATGACGCTGCTGCCGGTCGTGCTGCTGTCGTCGCCTTTACTATCGATCAACCGCGCCGCCGCGATCAGGCTGCTGGCGCTGGCGATTGTGTTTCCGCTATTGGCGCTGGCGGCATCGCCGGTTGCGGCGATCATCATCCACAAGAACGGCGTGCCCAATTATGAGTCGCAATACAGCCTGATCGCCAGGGCGGTCGCCCAGGCGTGGAGCGCGCACACCGACAAGCCGCTGCGCGTAGTCGGCAGCTTCCGCACCGTGGTCGATGGCAGCAACCCGTATTTCCCGACCCGGCCGGCGACCTTTGCCATCACCAGCCCATGGCGGACGCCATGGGTCGACGACGCGCGCATCGCGCGCGACGGCATCGCGATTGTCTGCCCGGAACAGGAAACCGCCTGCGTCGATGCGATGAACACTTACGCCGCGCGCTTCGGCGCGAAGCCTGAGTCCGTCGTCCTGGCCCGGCGCTTCTTCGGTACCGACGACGCCGCGGTGACATACGACATCGTGATCATCCCGCCCCCGGCGCGGCCGTAGCGCCGGCGGCGTGTTATAGGTCAACAACCGTTACGTCCGGAGCGCTGCCGTTGGCCCTGACCACTCCCGTTCGCCGCATCAGCCCGCGGCTGTGGTTCTATTTCAAGTTCCTGCGCTACAAATATTGGCGCGGTGAGCCGGAAATACGGGTGCTCGGCAAAATCGTGCCGCGCGGCCGGATGGCCATCGATGTCGGCGCCTCGATCGGCCTTTACTCTCGCGCGCTCGCGGCGCTCACCCCGAAGGTCGTCGCGTTCGAGGCCAATCCGGCAGTGGCGCGCTTTGCGGCAACGGTGGCGCCGCGCAACGTCGAGATCGTCAATGTCGCGCTGTCCGGCGTGGAAGGAACGGCGACGCTGCGCATCCCGGTCAATGCGCGCGGCTCGACGACCGACGATCTTGCCAGCGTCGCGCCGCGGAGCGAACCGCTCGGCGTCAATCATGTGGCGGTCGAGGTGCCGACCCGGCGGCTCGATAGCTTCGGCTTCACCGATTGCGGGTTCATCAAGATCGACGTCGAGGGTCACGAAGAAGCGGTGCTCGACGGCGCCGAATCCCTGATCGCGCGCCAGCGCCCGACATTGATGCTCGAGCTCGACAACACCTTCAGCCCGGGAACGGTAGCGCGCGTGACCGAGCGGTTGGCGCGGCTTGGTTATGACGGCTTTTTCCTGTCGCAGCGGCGCCTGCAACCGATCGGCACGTTTCGCGCCGAGCAGCATCAGAACCGCGCCACGGTGCTGGCATTGCCGCCGCGCGCCCGCCGGCGCGCGGAATACATCGTCAATTTCATCTTCGTCCCACGCGCTGCGGACAAGGCCTGACGCGGCGCAAGATCTGATACGAGAATGTACGGTTCGCCGCCGCGCGGCCGAGCTGCTAGTACCGGTAGTGATCGGCCTTGAACGGGCCTTCCTTCTTCACGCCGATATAGCTCGCCTGGTCGTCGCGCAGTTCGGTGAGCCTCACGCCGATCTTGGCCAGATGCAGCCGCGCCACCTTCTCGTCGAGCGATTTCGGCAGCACATAGACTTCCTTCTTGTATTTGCCGCCCGCGTTGTTGGCGTAGAGCTCGATCTGCGCCAGCGTCTGGTTGGTGAACGAGGCCGACATCACGAATGACGGGTGCCCCATCGCGTTGCCGAGGTTCACCAGCCGGCCTTCCGACAGCATGATGATGCGGTGGCCGTCCGGGAATTCGATCTCGTCGACCTGCGGCTTCACGTTGTTCCACTTCAGGTTCTTCAGCGAGGCGATCTGGATCTCGTTGTCGAAGTGGCCGATGTTGCAGACGATGGCGCGGTCTTTCATCTTGCGCATGTGGTCAAGCGTGATGATGTCCTTGTTGCCCGTCGCGGTGACGAAGATGTCGGCCAGCGGCGCGGCATCCTCCATCGTCACGACCTGATAGCCTTCCATCGCCGCTTGCAGCGCGCAGATCGGATCGATCTCCGACACCATGACGCGGCAGCCGGCCTGGCGCAGCGACGCGGCCGATCCCTTGCCGACGTCGCCGAAGCCCGCGACCATCGCCACCTTGCCGGACATCATGACGTCGGTGCCGCGGCGAATGCCGTCGACCAGCAACTCGCGGCAGCCGTACAGGTTGTCGAACTTCGACTTGGTCACGCTGTCGTTGACGTTGATGGCGGGCCACAGCAGCGTGCCGGCTTTCTGCATGTCGTAGAGACGATGCACGCCGGTGGTGGTCTCTTCCGAGACGCCTTTGATGCTTTTGGCGATCTCGGCGAAGTAGCCCTTGGGCTTCTCTTTCAGGACGCGCTTGAGCAGCGCGAAGAACACTTCCTCTTCCTCCGAACCCGGCTTGTCGAGGAACGCGGCGTCGCCCTTCTCGGCGCGCACGCCGGCATGGACGAACATGGTGGCGTCGCCGCCGTCATCGAGGATCATGTTCGGATAGCCGCCGCCGTGCCACTCGAACAGCTTCGCGGTGTAGTCCCAATAGTCCTTCAGCGTCTCGCCCTTCACCGCGAACACCGGCACGCCCGCGGCCGCAACCGCCGCCGCCGCATGATCCTGCGTCGAATAGATGTTGCACGACACCCAGCGCACGTCGGCGCCCAGCGCGACCAGCGTCTCGATCAGCACCGCGGTCTGGATCGTCATGTGCAGCGAGCCGGCGATGCGCGCGCCCTTCAGCGGCTGCTTCGGGCCAAACTCCTCCCGCGTCGCCATCAGGCCGGGCATTTCGGTTTCGGCGAGCGAGATTTCCTTGCGGCCGAAGTCGGCAAGGCTGATGTCCTTGACGATGTAATCGGTGGTTTTCGCGGTGCTCATAACGGTCCTTTTCGGGGCTGATCGGCGAGGCTGATGGAGTGTCGCGCTGGCTATAGCAGCCCGCCGCCGGAACGGCAATAAAGACATAAAGATACCTTTATGTCATAAAGCCAGACCCGGCTTTATCGCAGCGAAATCAGCTGGATAACTGAGTACTCAGCTCGGCTTCGAGGCTTCCACCCGCGGCGCCGCCTTGACCACGCCGGCCTGGGTCAGCGCATGGGCAATCTGCTGCATGCGGTTGATCAGATCGACCGCGGCGGCGGGCGGCAACACCATACGGCACGCCGGATAGCGGCGGCCGGCCAACGGTGCGCTGGGCTTCACATCGTCGAGACGGGTCACGCCGAATTCGATGCGCAGCATCTGGCCGTCGAACAACAGGCTGTTGACGCTATCGGCAAACGTTTCGGCAAGCTCCGGCCGATCGACCAGCCGGATCGTTGCCGTGCTCTGCGCGGCCGCGGGTGAATTGGTTTTGGCTTCTTCCGCCATGATGAGGCTCCCTGAAAAATAATCGGCTGACTATTCGTTCTCGCCGAAGCGCAACTCGATCAATGCGGTCAGCGCTTCGATCACCTCGTTCGCTTCCCTGCCGGTGGCTTCAACGGTGATCTTGGTGCCGGGCGATGCTGCGAGCATCATCAGGCCCATGATCGAGGTGCCGCCGACGGTTTCGCCACAGCGCATGACCCGCACGTCGGCATCGAATTTTTCGACGGTCTGCACGAAGCGCGCCGAGGCGCGCGCATGCAATCCCTTGCGGTTGCAGATGGTGAGCGAACGAACGACAGCGCCCTCGCGGAACGTCGGCTTGTCGCCCACGCAGTCATCGCCGCTGTGGGCCGGTTCGTTCATTTGCCGTTGAGGACGCGGCTGGCGATGGTGACGTATTTGCGCCCGGCTTCCTGGGCGGCGGCCACGGCGTCGGCGAGCGGGCACTCGTCGCGCACCTTGGCAAGCTTGACCAGCATCGGAAGATTGATGCCGGCGAGCACCTCGACCTTCGGCCGGCTCATCACCGAGATGGCAAGGTTGGACGGCGTGCCGCCGAACATGTCGGTCAGGATGGCGACACCGTCGCCGGTATCGACGCGCTTGACCGCCTCAATGATGTCTTTGCGGCGCTCTTCGACGTCGTCCTCGGGCCCGATGGTGACCGATTCGATCTGCCCCTGCGGCCCGACCACGTGTTCCAAGGCCGCGCGAAACTCAACAGCGAGGCGCCCGTGGGTGACCAGCACTACACCAATCATGGAACTCCCCGCCGGCGCGCCCCGGTTGCACCGCACGAAAGGCTGCTCATCTTGACCATCCGAAGCCCCGGCGCAAGGGCCCTTCCCCTCGATCTCCGGAGCATGTTGCATTGCGGCAGACGAAAGTCGAATCGACGATCCGCGCCGTGTTTCGTGGCTTTCGGCCAGTCTACGGGTGTTATGGTTAACCAATTTCCACCAGCGCGCCGGACAACCTTGGCAGTGCGCAAGGCCCAAAGCGTTGCGCCTGAAATTACGCGGGTGGCCGGCCTGAGATGAGGTGGGCCAGCACGGCAGGCAAGGCCGCCGCGCCGGCTGCGACGGCTAGCCGCGGCAAAACCACGCCATCGATCTCGGTGCGTTGCCGCAGCGGCTCGGGCAGCCGCTCGGCATCGGCGGCGTTCAAATCGACCACCAGCCCGACAACGGCGACCGGCTCGTGATCGACGCGCAGCACGCCGACGCCGCGCACTTCAAGAAGGCCGGCCAGCGCAACGGCGGGACGCACCAGCAACCGGCCGCCGGCCGCTTCAAGATGCGCGCGGTCGTCGGCGACAAGTCTTGCGAACCGCAATCCGTTGCCGCGCGCACTATCGATGAGGTCGCCTGCCAATTTTGATTTGCCGGAGCCCGACGGGCCGCGGATCAACACCGCGCGCGCGCCGACCAGAACTGCAGACGCATGGACCGTCGGACTCACCCGCCCGTCCCCGCGAAAGCGGGGACCCAGTCCGCGACGGTGTTTCCATGTCTTTTCTGGATTCCCGCTTTCGCGGGAATAAGCGGAATAATCTCAACCATCACATCGCCGGCAAGCGGACAACGAAGCGCGCACCGAGCACCGCCGGCTCGCCGTCGGCGCCTTTGGGCCCGAGGCGATTCTCAACCCAGATCGATCCGCCATGCGCGTCGACGATCTGCTTCGAGATCGAAAGGCCGAGACCGGAATTCTGGCCGAAACTCTGATCCGGCCGATCGGTATAAAAGCGTTCGAAGATCTTCTGCTGCATGTCCGGACGAACGCCCGGCCCGTCGTCATCGACGGTAATATCAACCTGGTTGCGGAACCGCCGGCAAGTCACGCGCACGATGCTGTCCGGCGGCGAGAACGAGCGGGCATTCTCGATCAGATTATCGACCACCTGGCCAAGCCGGGAATCATAGCCCGGCACAACGAGGGTGCGCGTATCGCCGCCGCTACCTTCGAAACGCAGCATGACTCTGACGCCGTCGTCACGCTTCACCTCATTGGCAACCGAGACCAGGGTAGCGAGCAATTTCGAGAGATCGACCGGCGCCAACTCCTGGCGCTGCAATTCGGCATCGAGGCGGCTGGCGTCGGAGATATCCGAGATCAGCCGATCGAGCCGTTTGACGTCGTGCTGGATGATATCGAGCAACCGCTCGCGGCTGGTGTCGCTTTTGGCCAGCGGCAGCGTCTCCACCGCAGAGCGCAACGATGTCAGCGGATTTTTCAGTTCGTGCGCAACGTCGGCCGCGAAGCTCTCGATGGCTTCGATCCGGCTGTACAGCGCGCCGGTCATGTCGCGGAGCGTTCCGGAAAGATGGCCGATCTCGTCGCGCCGGCGCGTGAAATCTGGAATCTCGACGCGCGTGCGGATGCGCCGGCGCACGCTTTCCGCGGCATCGGCAAGCCGACGCACCGGCTCGGCGATCGTGCCAGCCAGCAGGATCGACAATATCACCATCACCGCGGCGGCGATCAGAAACACCTTGAGAATGGCGAGACGCTCGGCTTCGACCATGTCGTCGATGTCGGCGCCTTGCGTCGACAGCATCAGCGCGCCGCGCACGGCGCGGAACCGCTGCACCGGCACCGCGACCGAGACGATGACGTCGCCGCGATCGTTGATGCGCACCATGCTGGAGTCGCCGCCGTTCAGCGCCTGCCCGACCTCGGAATAGCCCTTGCCGTTCTCGGCGCCGATTTCGCGATAAAGCGGCAGGTCGCCGCGGCCGAGCCAGCGACGCACCCCAAGATAGGCGCGCTCGAAGACGCCGGGCTTTTCCGCGGTCGGCGGCGGCAGGTCGTAGCGCAGCACGTCGCCGCGGCCGAACAGATTCCGGCTGTCCACCAGCAGCACGCCGTCGCGATCGTAAATGCGGGCGCGGGTCTTGGTCGGCGATATCAGCCGGCGCAGGATCGGCGCGACACGTTCGGGATTGATCGGAAAGTCGATACCGTAGAGCGCATCCTCCGACGGGCCGTAGCTTTGCCCCGGCTGCAAACTGAGCAGCGTGCCCGGATCGATGGTGATCGAGGAATCGGTATCGCCGGTGGCGGAGGCGGCGATCGCGCCGGCGATGATCTGGCTTTGCACCAGCAAGCTTTGCACCCGCGCGTCGATCAGTCCGGCGCGGAATTGCGACAGGTAGCTGATCCCGATCGACAGCGCGAGCAAGCCGGCAACGTTGAGGACGACGATACGGCGGGTAAGGCTCGACGAGCCTTGCGCGGTGAAAAACTGCAACGCGCGATGCACGGCGGCGCCGACACGGGCGAAGCCGCGGCGCGCGGCCGGCCTGTCCGGCGCATCCGCCTGCGCTGCCGAGCGAACGTCGTCGCCGAAGCCCTGTTGAGCTTCCGCGTTGTCCGAGGCGTGGGGCGCTGCGCCGGCCCCTGCTGTTTCTGCGGTTCGATCGAGCACGTCGTCCGCCGGGGTTAATGCCGCCATGCCGTCATTTTATAGTACGGCGCCGCCCCAGTCAGTATTGGAAAGCCGCGGGTTTTTACCGCGGAAAACAAGGGCAGCCGGCCAGGGTCTCATGACGCGATTTCAGGCTTCACAAGACTTGGCTTGGCCTGGCTTCATTCGGCTTCACGATTCAGCCGTCATTCCTTGAAGCGATAACCGACGCCGTAAAGCGTTTCGATCATGTCGAAATCGTCGTCGCTGGCTTTGAACTTCTTGCGCAGCCGCTTGATGTGACTGTCGATGGTGCGGTCGTCGACATAGACTTGGTCGTCATAGGCCGCGTCCATCAGCGCATTGCGGCTCTTCACCACGCCGGGGCGGCTGGCCAGCGCCTGCAGGATCAGAAATTCGGTGACGGTCAGCGTGACCGGCTCGTTTTTCCAGGTGCAGGTGTGGCGCTCCGGATCCATGCGCAGCAGGCCGCGCTCGAGAACCTTGCTGTCCGCTTCCTTCACCACCACGCCGTCTTTCGGCGACACGCGGCGGAGCACGGCTTTCACCCGCTCGACCAGCAGGCGCTGCGAGAACGGCTTGCGGATGAAATCGTCGGCGCCCATTTTCAGGCCGAACAGCTCGTCGATTTCCTCATCCTTGGAGGTGAGGAAAATCACCGGCAGATCGGACTTCTGGCGCAGCCGGCGCAACGTCTCCATGCCGTCCATGCGCGGCATCTTGATGTCGAGAATGGCAAGGTCCGGCAGCGTCGACTTGAAACCATCCAGCGCCGAGGCGCCGTCGGTGTAAGTCGTGATGCGATAGCCTTCAGCTTCGAGTGCGATCGAGACCGAGGTCAGGATATTGCGGTCGTCGTCGACGAGAGCGATTGTCGGCATGTCGGCCTTTTTAGCATGAGTCGGCCGCAGCATCACCTGCCCGGCCCCACAAGCCTTTCAAACCCCATGTGGGGGCGGAAGTGTGACCAGACAAGGCGAAATCGGGGCAATTGCCCTGAGATGGAATGACATGGGTAAGGAACTGGAAAGGACGCTTTTTGGAGCTGCCGATGGCTGACAGCGACCAACCGGCCCCATTGCCGGGCGTGATGCCCAATCGCCTACCGGAAAACGCGCCGGCGCCGGATTTCGACCCGAAAACCGTCGCCAGGGGGCTGTTGCGGAGCACCCGCGCCGGAGCACTGGCGACGCTGGACCGCAACACCGGCCATCCCTTCGCCTCGCTGGTTAACGTCGCAACCGACAGCGACGGCGCACCGGTGATCCTGGTTTCCAGGCTCTCGACCCACACCGCCAATCTTGAAGTCGACGGCCGCGCGTCGCTGCTGCTCGCGGCGGCCGGCAAGGGCGATCCGCTGGCGCATCCGCGGCTGACGCTGATCGGCGCCTTCGCGCAGATTGGCCGCGACGATGCGCAGGAGCCGCGCGTGCGCCGCCGCTTTCTGGCGCGCCATCCGAAGTCGGAGCTTTACGCCGGCTTCGGCGATTTCTCGTTCTGGCGTCTCGCCGTGGTCTCCGCCCATCTCAACGGCGGCTTCGCGCGCGCGGCCGACCTGAAAGCGGCCGACGTTCTTTCCGACGTTTCCGACGCGGACAATCTGGTCGGCGCCGAAGCGAGTGCAGTCGAGCACATGAACGCGGACCATGCCGAAGCGGTGCGGCTTTACGCGACCAAATTGCTCGGCGCCGACGACGGGCCGTGGCGTCTCACCGGGCTCGATCCCGACGGCCTCGATCTGGCGCGCGGCGACCTGACGCTGCGGCTGCCGTTTCCGGAACGGGTCACCGATGCCGAGCAGTTGCGCCGGACGGTGGTGGTCCTCGCCGCCAAGGCGCGCTCGGCCTAAACCCAGTGCCTTGAAATTCGGCAACAATCGTTACCGTGGCCCGGAACAGCAGCGCCGCACGTTGCATTGCAGCACGGAAAAACGGGCACTTTCCTGCGAACTTTCAAAACCCGGGCATGCGTTAGGCTTGCAGCAAACTTGACCTTGGCAGATTGTCTCACGCTCGATATAGGGTCGGAAACTTGCCGGCGGGCGAGTTAAAATCAACGGATATAGTTCAGAAGGCCAGATCAGAGGCCAAGTTTCAGAAGCTATGGCTCCGGCGCAGACTGCAGATGTGCCGATACGAGGGGCCAACGGGCGGAGGCGTAAGGTGCAGGAAACGGGTTTGAGGAACGGCGCTCACGGCGCCGATAAATTCGGCTTCAAGGATCTCGCGGGCGTTCGCTGGAATTTTCCCGATACGCTCCTGGTCGAGCATGCCATCCGCAACGGCGAAGGCAGCCTCGTTCAGGGCGGCGCGTTCTGCGCCGTCACCGGCCATCACACCGGCCGCTCGCCGAAGGACAAGCATACGGTGGTCGATGCGACCACCGAGAACACCGTGTGGTGGGACGGCAACCGCAAGCAAAGCCAGCAGCATTTCGACAATCTGCTGGCCGACTTCATCGCCCACGCCAAGGGCAAGACGCTGTTCGCCCAGGACCTCTATGGCGGCGCCGATCCGCAGTACCGCATCAAGGCCCGCGTCTACACCGAACTCGCCTGGCACTCGCTGTTCATCCGGCAACTGCTGATCCGTCCGGCGCGCGCCGAGCTCGCGAGCTATGTGCCGGACATGACCATCGTCGACATGCCGTCGTTCAAACCGGATGCCAAACGGCACGGTGGCCGCGACGGCTCCGACACCATGGTGGCGATCGATTTCACCCGCAAGATCGTGCTGATCTGCGGGTCTTCTTATGCCGGCGAAATGAAGAAGTCGGTGTTCACGACGCTCAACTTCTATCTGCCGGCGCAAGGCGTGATGCCGATGCACTGCTCCGCCAATGTCGGCAAATCCGGCGACGTCGCGCTGTTCTTCGGCCTGTCCGGCACCGGCAAGACCACGCTGTCGGCCGATCCGAACCGCGTTCTGATCGGCGACGACGAGCACGGCTGGAGCGAGAACGGCGTCTTCAATTTCGAAGGCGGCTGCTACGCCAAGACCATCAAGCTGTCGCAGGAAGCCGAGCCCGAGATTTACGCCGCGACCAACCGCTTCGGCGCGGTGCTCGAGAACGTGGTGTTCGATCCAGTAACCGGCGTCTGCGATTTCGACAGCGACAAGCTCACCGAAAATACCCGCTCGGCCTATCCGGTCGAGTTCATGCCGCTGGCGTCGAAGACCGGCTATGCCGGCCAGCCGAAGAACATCATTTTCCTGACCGCCGACGCGTTCGGCGTCATGCCGCCGATCGCCAAGCTCACGCCGGCGCAGGCGATGTACCATTTCCTGTCCGGCTACACCGCCAAGGTGGCCGGCACCGAAAAAGGACTGGTCGGCGTCGAGCCGGAATTCTCGACCTGCTTTGCCGCGCCATTCCTGCCGCGGCCGCCGGCCGAATACGGCAATCTGCTGCGCGACCTGATCAAGAAGCACAATGTCGATTGCTGGCTGGTCAATTCCGGCTGGACCGGCGGCATCTACGGCGTCGGCCGCCGCATGCCGATCAAGGCGACGCGCGCGCTGGTCACCGGCGCGCTCGACGGCTCGCTGAAAAATGCCAGCTATCGCACCGATCCGTATTTCGGCTTCGCGGTGCCGACCTCGGTGCCCGGCGTCGAGCCGCATCTGCTCTATCCGATGAAGACCTGGAAGGACAAAGCCGCGTTCGACGAAACCGCACGCAAGCTGGTGCGCATGTTCCAGGACAACTTCGTCAAATACGAAAAGCACGTCGACGCCGACGTCCGCGCCGCGGCGCCGGAAGTGCGGCTCGCTGCGGAATAAATTCAGTTTCGCTGGAAATTAAAGACGGCGGCTCCGCGGCCGCCGTTTTTGTTTTCGCGATCCCAGCACGTTCGCGGTCATTCGAATAACGGAGATTCGGAGCGCCGTTTGCCGATGGCCGCTAGCGACGCCAGCGGACCTGAAAGTATGCGGTAGCAAACCGAGACGCTCGCGCTTCTTTATTAGCCATCGCTCCGCTTATGTCGCGCGGAGGTTGAGCGATATGTTGCCGATTACACACAGCACGCGAAATTCATCGGCTTCTCTCACTCTTTCGTGGAGATCCAATCAACCGACCTTGACCCAATAAACGGCGTCAGCATCCAATCGAGAGTAATTTTGAAGCCGTAAAGGTGGGGCGTCATGATTTGCGATATGCGAGTAGGCGCATTTGCCTTTCTGCTTTTGGCTGTGAGCGGCGTTTCCACAGCAGTCGCGCAGACTTCAGGCGGCAGCAACAGCTCATCAGCCTCCGGTCTCAACTCTACGTTTGCCCCGTTCATTGACTATTGGGAGCAACTCTGCAAACAGCCGAATTCTCCAGCGAATTCTGCCATGTATCACTGTGAGCCGGGCGTAAGCTTTTATGCTGGCTTGATGTATCTTCAGCGGTCGCAGTCCGGCGGCGCTGTTGCCACCCCCCCGACGGGTACTCCCGGGACCGTTCTTGACGCTGGCAGCTTGCGGTACGGTTGGGATGCCACCCCCGAAGTCGTCGTTCAGGTTCGGCCGATTGATGGCTGGGCCGTTGAAGGCCGATGGTTCGCTGATCGGTCGAGCGTTGCCAGCCCGGTCGGCCTTTCAAACATCACAACCTTTCGCACGGCAGGCATCGGCGTCACGATATTGGGTGGCGGATCGCTGGTGCTGGACGGCGCCGGCACTCAACTCTCGAGTGGCGAGCTCAACGTCATCAAGCAGTTAACACCGAGCTTCTCGCTTCTCGCCGGCTACCGGCGTATTTCGCTGACCGATACTTTGACGGAGACCGCCGCCGGCACAGTTGTCGCCGGTGCTTGGAAGGAAACTAACGCTCTCAATGGCGAGCAAATCGGCGCCAGGCTGGCCTTCGCTACCCCCGGATTTTCTGCGCTGCAATTCGATGTCACGGGCAAGTGGGGCTATTATACCAACTCTGTGACCAACGGCTTCACTTCGCAGATCGTAGGTGGTGCAAACAGTACGGGATCCACCCCTTCCTACGTGACCGAAGCCAATCTTGGCATCACCTTGCAGATTCTTCCGAATGTCGCGCTTCGCGGCGGGCTCGTGATGCTGTGGCTCAATCACCTCAATCTTGCCGGCGCGACCGCGGCTACCACGACTCAAGTGGCGGGCGGCACTTCGAACCCGGTAACGACCAATAGCAATTTGCATTACAGCGGAGCGACCGGACAGCTCAACGTCGCTTTCTGAATGGTTCGCTCAAGATCGGCTACGGAGACTATTATGAGTTGGCTTCTTTGTTCGCGAGGCGTGCACGCCGCCGCTGTTGTTATTTCATTGTTTGCCGGCGCGTTCAGCACTGCGGCGAACGCGCAAACCCCCTATTGCTGGCTTTCATGTTCTCAGCCTTCCATCTCCGGCATCTACATCGGCGGCGAATTGGTGCAGAACTGGGGTTCGCTGGGCATCACCGAACGCTCGGCGCTGAACAACACGGTGACGAACAGTTACTATGACAGCGCCACCGGCCGGCTTGACGGCGGCTTCCTGGTCGGCGTCAAACCCGCTCCGTTGGGCGGCTTTTGGATCGTCAGCCCGTTCGCGTCGTTCGATTTCATGCGTTCGCCGGTCAACCATAATTTCCCCGGCGGCAGTTATCTCGGTTCGACCGCCACTTTCATCGGCACCGGCGGCGTCAAAACTGGCCCGCAATTCGATAACGGCATTTGGCTCTACGGCATCGCCGGCGGCAGCGTGTTGAACGAAACCCTCAACGTCAATTTCATTCCGACGTTAAGCACGCAACCGGTGACGGTGACCGGCGGAACGGTCGGCGGCGGTGGTGCCTGGCAGCCGGCCTTTCTCCAAGGCTTCGCCAGTCAAGTGTCGGTGTTCCTCGAATACCAGCATACCTGGTGGTGGGATGCGAACTTTGTGACGCCCACCGCGAACGCCGGCTCCAGCTACACCTTCCGACGCCAGGATGACATTGTGAAGTTCGGCTTCACGGTGTCGCTTAATGCCCCGCCGTCCGCGCCAATGTTCACCAAGGCGCCGTCGAAATAGCCTCGTTACGGCAGCGGAGCAACGCCAAGCTCCTTGGCAAAGGCGGCGACTTTCGCGCGCTGCTCTTCGATTGATTTGCCGAATTCTTCCGGCCCGCCGATGTTCATCAGCTGTCCGGTCGTGGTGAGGCGATCCTCGATCGTCTTGTCGGCCAACGCGCGAATGTCCGATGTGATGCGCTGACGCAGTTCAAGCGGCATTCCGGTTGGACCAAACAACCCGACCAGGCCGTCGATCGTCAGCGCCGGATAACCGGCCTCGGCCGCGGTCGGCAGATTCGGCAAATTCGGCGCGCGCATGCTGTTCACGATCGCCAGCTGTTTGATCTTTCCCGATTCCAGTTGCGGCCGCACGATCGCGTACGCCGCCTCGTAGACCTGGACGCGGTTTTCGGCGAGATCGTTCGAGGCGTCGACCGGATTCTTGTACGGCACCTTGTTGATGGCGAGGCCTTCCTGCTTCAGCCAGCCGGCGAACAGGAAGTCGAGCGCGCCGGTCACGCCGGCCCAGTTCAATTGCCCGGGCTGCGCCCGCGCCAGCGCCGCGAGATCCTTCAGCGAATCCACTTTCATCCCGACCGGCACCGCGACGCTGATGATGGTGTTGGAGACCCGCGTGATCGGTACCAGGTCGCTTGGCTTATAGGGCAGATTGTCGTGCAGGAACGGATGGGCGGTAAACGACGAGGTCGGCGAGTAAAGCAGCACGTGGTCGTCATGCGCCGTGACAAAGGCATTGATGGCGACGATAGCATCGCCGCCGGGCCTGTTGTCGACGACGACGGGCTGGCCCCAGCGCTGGCTGAGACGGTCGGCGAGCAGGCGCGCGCTGATGTCGGCGCCGCTGCCGGGACCGAGCGTCACGATGAACCGGACCGGCCGGTTCGGCCAAGGCTGGTCGGCTGAAGCGGTGAAGCTGGTGCAGGCCGCGGCAACGAGCGCGGCAGCGAAAGCTGTCAGAAAGCGCAGGCGCATGATGTCCTCCCCCAAACCGCAAGCTGTTGCTGCATCTGTCGCCCGGCACCGGCGCCATCGTCAATGCGCGGCGGAGAGCAAAGCGTATCCTGTGGTGTGACATTCGCCCGCACCGCACTGTACGACGACAGAGGCAAAATTGATCGCGCAGATCAACAACACGTAGAGGGCAAGCGCCCCGGTCAAACGCCCGATCGCCGAGGCTTTGTCGGGCGCCGCGCGCGGTGCGCCGAACACCGCGAGCCGCACGGCGAAGCCCGCGAGCAGCGCCACCGCGATCAGCACCGACCAGACCGGCATATGCATGCCGAAGACGGCGCTGCCGACATAGGCATGGCCCGGCCGCGGAAACAGGTCGAGCAGCGTTTGCCGCACGGCGATGACGAGAAGCAGCACCGCGAAACCGGCGGCGATGCCGGCGCCGCGCTCCGTCGCCGCCGCGCGCAATTGCACGATGATGCCGAAGCAGCAGCCGAACATCGCGTAGCGTTGCAACAGGCAAAGCGGGCACGGGATTTCGCCGAACGCATACTGCATCACCATCGCCGCGGTCAGGACGGCGGCGAGCGCGACCAGCATCGTGAGCAGGAGCAGCCGGTCGAGCGTTGCGGCGACCGGGCTATCAGCGTGTGGCGCGACGGTCATAGATCAAGCCATCACAACTCAAGCCACGGCATGCGAAAGCCGTAGTCGGGACTGTAGACTTCCCACAGGAATAGCCAGGCCCCGAGGCCGAGTGACAGCAGCAGGCAGGCGATGGCGGCGCGGCTACGCCCGGCAAAATCAAACACCAGCGCGGCAAGCAATGTTGCAAAAACCGCTGCCATCATGACCGTCGACACTCCGGAATAATCGTTACGCAAGCTGCCAGCGCGAACCCGTCCCCCAGCCGCAAGGCGATCGTCTCAGCTCCGGTTCAGGGCACGCGATCTGCCATCGTCGTGCTGCCACCGAGACTGAAAGAAATCGTCGCCTTGCCTGCGACGGGCTTCGCCGATTTCGATGCCAGTCCGAAGAAATAGCTGGTTGCGCCCGGGCAGATCGGGGAAGCGAACGTCAATGTAATCGTGCCGCCGGCTTGGTCCGCCGAGCCAATTCCGACAGACCCAACCCCGCCGGAGGTCACCACGAACATGTCGGAGGCACCGTTAGGCCCATAGTGTAGTTTGACCACGGGGCCGAATTTGAGCGCGAGCCTGGTGACGCAATTCGCCGCCGTCACGCCCTTCACGGCGGTCAAATCCACGCGATAGACGTAAGCCATATTGCCGGCCGCCGGTGCCAGCGCGGTGCCGGCATAAGTGCGCGACTGTAACCGCGCGGTGCCGGTGTCGCCCGGCGGCGTGAAATCGCCAACGGAATCATGGACCACGACTTGGCAAGCGGGGGGTGGAGTATCGGGAATTGGGGTCGTGTCGAAGATGCAATTGATAGCGGGCGCGGCCACGGCGGCGATGGAAAGCGGTGTCGCCTCCGCACCCCAAGCCGCGCCGAAGATTCCGGCCGTGGTGACGGCAACGGCGCACATTGTAATTTTCACTGTCATCTGTTCGCCCCCCAAAAAATATCGTTGAAGCATCATCCTTTATACTGCTGAAAACTGAATTCCGGCAGACATCTCGGCCGCGTTCGGCAACCCTGATGGCCGCCGCTCTAGCCGGCCTGCGGCTGCATCTCCCGCCCGGCGCGGCGCGCCCAGTTTTCCCAGGCCCGGTTGAGCGTGTAGTCGGTGACCCGCGCCACGATCTTGTCGACTTCGCCGGGGGTGAGAAACTTGATGTCGCCCATCGCCATCGACTGCATTTGCAGCTTGGCGCCGACCTCGAGATAGACCGAGACAAAAACCGAGTGGCGCACCGAACGGCCGACCACGGTGGCGCCGTGGCCGCGCATCAGCGCGCTCGGCCGCGAGCCCATGCAGTCCGCCAGATCGCGGCCCATCGGCATGTCGGTGACCAGGAGCGTGGTATCGCCGAACTTGTCGTGCAAATCCCAGATCGGCACGTCGTGGCCGATCGAGGCGCACATGTGCAGCAGCGGCTTCAGCTTCTTGCCGGTGACGCCGAACGGAATCACGCTCGGCGAATGGTTGTGGACGACCGAATGGACATCCGGGCGCTTTTCGTAGATCGCGCCATGGATGAAGCGCTCCAGATACGGCGCGCGGCCGCGTTCGTCGATCGCGGTGCCGTCGAGCGTGTACTCGACGATATCGTCGCGCTCGATGCGTTCCGGCGCGCGGGCGCGCGACAACAGGTAGCGCTGCGGATTATCGGGATGGCGGGCGCTGACATGGCCGAAGGAATCGACGATCCCCTCCTTTGCCAGAATGCGATTTGCCGTGACCAATTCTTCGATGACGAAATCAAGCTTACCCATTGCGCGCCTTCTCCTTTTGCGGCGCCGATCCTATGGCTCGCCATTTGCTTTGTGAACCACCGTGCGGCAGAACCCGGCAGCGCGGCAGCAGGTCGCGGGACTGAGATGCCGTTCTGGGCTATGGCTCCGCCGTTGGCACCTGGATTTCAGGAGATTGGGCGATGATTGGACGTTCGGTTGCGATCGCGGCATGCGGCTGCCTTTTTGCAGTTGCGTTGGCCGCTGCGCAGGGAAGCGATGCAAATTTTCCCGATCATCCCGTCAAGGTGTGGGTCGCGGTTCCCGCAGGCGGCGGCGTCGACACCGTTACACGCATCGTTGCCGCCAAGATGGGGCCGGTGCTGGGACAACCGGTGGTCGTCGACAACAAGAGCGGCGCCGGCGGCAGCGTTGGCGCCGACTTCGTCTACCACTCCGACGCCGACGGCTACACCGTGCTGGCATCGCAGCCGTCGCCGATCACGACCAATCCGTTCCTTTACAAATCGCTGAACTACGATCCGACACAGCTCGCGCCGATCGGAATCATGTCGCACGTGCCAAATGTCGTGCTGGTGCGGCCGGATTTCCCGGCGAAAACCGTTCAGGAACTGATCGCCTATGCCAAAGCCAATCCCGGCAAGCTGAACTACGCCTCCCAAGGCGTCGGCACCACATCGCATTTGACCGCCGAGCTGTTTCAAACTCTCACCGGAACCAAGCTTGTCCACGTGCCCTACAAAGGCACCGCCCCGGCGCTCAACGACCTGATCGCCAGCCACGTCGATCTGATGTTCAACGAGCTCGCGACATCGCTGGAGCTCGACAGGGCCGGCAAAGCGCACATCCTCGCCGTTCTGACCAAGCAGCGCGTCGCGGCGATTCCCAATGTGCCGACCATTGCAGAGGCCGGCGTCTCGGGCTGCGAGTCCGACACCTGGAACGCGCTGTCGGCGCCGCCAAAGACACCCACCGGCGCTGTTGCCAAGCTCAATGATGCCCTCAACAAGGCCATGAAGGATCCCGAGCTCCTTGAACGCTACAAGGCGTTGAGCCTTTCGCCGGGCGGCGGCACCCCGACAGAGATGGCCGCTTTCGTGAAGGCGGAAACCAAGCGCTGGGGTGAAGTGATCCACGCCGCCGGCATCCAGCCCGAGTAACGCAGGCCCGACCAGCTTGGAAATGGCATACCGGCTGGTATGACGATTGAGCATATTTCGCTCATCGGCTCTTGCGCGCCGCCCCGCACTGTCGCTAGCGTGGCGCCCGCATGCGCGGCGTCATCACCAGATTATTGGCCAATCTGTTCAACGATCAGAATGCCGGACTGATCGGCAAGCTCACCGGCATTTACGGTGTGCTGATCGGCGCCAATATCCTGGCCTGGGCCTGGGCGCTGATCGCATTTCGCGATTATCCGGTGCTGGTCGGCACCGCATTCCTGGCTTATGCCTTCGGTCTTCGTCACGCGGTCGATGCCGATCACATCGCCGCCATCGACAACGTGACCCGCAAGCTGATGCAGGACGGCAAGCGGCCGGTGTCCGCTGGACTGTTCTTTTCACTCGGCCATTCGACGGTCGTCGTGATCGCCTCCGCTGCGGTGGCGCTCACCACCAGCGCGCTGCAAGACCGGTTCGAGGAATTCAAGTTGATCGGCGGCACCATCGGCACACTGATCTCGGCGGTGTTTCTGTTCATCGTCGCCGCCGCGAATTTTCTGATCTTGCGGTCCGTCTACCGCACCTTCTGCGAGGTGCGCCGCGGCGGCGCCTTCGTCGAAGAGGACGTCGACCGGCTGCTGGCGCAACGCGGCGTTCTCGGGCGGCTGTTCCGGCCGATGTTCCGCATGGTGTCGCGGAGCTGGCACATGTATCCGCTCGGCTTCCTGTTCGGGCTCGGCTTCGACACCGCGACCGAGATCGGCGTGCTCGGCATTTCGGCAGCGCAGGCCTCCAAGGGACTGCCGATCTGGTCGATCATGGTGTTCCCCGCGCTGTTCACCGCGGGCATGTCGCTGATCGACACCACCGATGGCGTGCTGATGCTCGGCGCCTATGGCTGGGCTTTCAACAAGCCGATCCGCAAGCTGTACTACAATCTCACCATCACTTTCGTTTCGGTGCTGGTCGCCGTTCTGATCGGCGGCATCGAAGCGCTCGGGCTCGTGGCAAACCGTTTCAATCTCGACGGACCGTTCTGGGCCTTCATCGGCGGCCTCAACGATCACTTCGGCAGCCTGGGTTATCTGATCATCGCGATCTTCATCGCGAGTTGGCTGATCTCGATCGCCGTGTACCGGTTCGCGCGGCTTGAGCGCGTCGAAAGCCGCGTTAGCGCGTAGCGGCAAAGCGCCGCTTGTGGCCGCACCGGCCTGTGCCACATAGATAGAATGGAAGGCCAGTTGGCCCTACGGGTTACGCCATGGTCGATGACCACAATCAGCCAGAACGCCCTCGCAACGAGCCGGAAATCATTCCGCCGGACCGTAGCGGCGGACGGAACGCGCCATCGAACGCATCATCGAACGCCCCTTGGCAAACAACGTGGCAGACAAGCTGGGGCCAGGACGGCATGCGGCAAACCCAGCGCGTCTTTGTGATGCGGCCGGGCCCGCTCGGCTTTGCCATCCTGATGCTGGCGCTGGCGCTGATCGTGGCGGCGGTCGTGCTCACCGTTATCGGCGCATTCCTGATCTGGATTCCGGTCGTGGCGCTGTTTGTCGCCGTCGCCGCCGTCTACCGGTTTTTGCGGCGCTGAAGCCGCGGACGCCGCTTCCTAACAAATCCTACTGCGCGGCGGCGAACGCGCCGGGTACACCCGGTATTAACCTTATTTCATCATCAATTGATTAACCATAACCGGCCCTTCGCGTACTGGCCGGCATGGCGATGGTTACGTAGCGCCGGTGCCGCGGACGCCGCGGAAAGTAAGAGAGTTACGTCAGTTATGTTCGAAGCGCCGGGTTACGCCCAAACCGTAGTTGCGCCACGCAGCGGCACCGCGCCGGGCTTCGGTATCGTCGGCGATTTCGATTTCAGCAAATTCTGGTCGGCGCTGTGGCACGGCAAGTGGACGATCCTGTTCACGACCGTCGTTGCACTCGGTCTTGCGGTCGCCTTCGTCAAACTGGTGCCGCACCGCTACACGGCAACCACGCAGATCCTGGTCGATCCGACGGATTTGCGCGCGGCACAGAGCGACATCTCGCCCACCATTCCGCAAAGTGACGCCGCGGTGCTTCAGGTCGAAAGCCAGGCGCGCGTGATCGGGGCCGACAATGTGTTGCGCCGCGTCGTCGCCGCGGAGGGCCTCGACCACGATCCGGAATTCGCCGGCGGACCGCAGGCGGCGGATCATGGAACGCTGGCGGCGCTGGAAGGCCTGAAGAAACATCTCACGATCCGGCGTCCGGAACGGACTTTCGTGATCGAAGTCAGCGTCACCAGCGAAGACCCGGCCAAGGCGGCGCGGCTCGCCAACGCCATCGCCCAGGCCTATCTCACCGAGCAAACGCAGGTTCGCGCCGACGCGGCGCGGCAGGTCTCGCAGGCGCTGACGGCCCGGCTGAAGGAATTGCAGGATCGTGTCCGCGACGCCGAGGACAACGTGGAAGCCTACAAGGCGAGCCACAACATTATCGGCGTCAACGGCGAACTGGTCGGCGAACAGACGCTCTCGGAATTGAATACCCAGCTCAACGCGGCGCGGGCGCGGACCGCCGAGGCCAAGGCGCGGCTCGACCAGATCGAGAGTTTTCAGCAGTCGAAAGGCGCCCTCGGCGCATTTCCGGAAGCCGTACAATCCGCCACCGTGACCATGCTGCGCAGCCAGTACAACGAGATCATGCGCCGCGAGGCGGAGCAGAAGAGCACGCTTGGCGACCGGCATCCCGCCGTTATCGAGATCGAGGCGCAGGCCGAGAAATTGCACCGCTCGATCGAGGAAGAGGTCAATCGCATCGCGATTTCGGCGCGGGCGGAATATCAGCGCGCGAAAGACGACGAGGCGCAGCTGTCTCACCATGTCGACGCGCTGAAAAGCAGCGCGCTCTCCACCAACGAGTCTCTGGTCGGACTGCGCGATCTTGAACGCGAGGTGCAGGCCAACCGGACCGTCTACGAATCCTTCCTGGTGCGCTCCCGCGAAACCAAGGAGCAGGAGCAGGTCGACACCAAGAACATCCGCATCATCTCGCGGGCGGATTTGCCGCTGACCCGCAGTTGGCCGCCGTCGGGAGTACTGATCGCGCTCGCCGCCATGATGCTGGGCGCCGCCTGCGGCGCCGGCATCGTCATCATGCGCGCATTCAACGAATCGAATGCTGATCGGGAAGAAATCAAAGAGCGGCCGAGCCGCTTCAGCTCCGCCGTGAAGAAGCTGTGGCGCGCGCAGGCGACGGTGTCTTCGATCCCGGTGATCGCGGAGCTGCCGCCGGTCGATATTTCCTACAGTCTCGCCGCGGTCGAGAATCCGAACTCGCGATTTGCCCGCGAAATCCGGAAAATATCCGATGTACTGCGCGAAAAGCACCGGACCCGCGCCAATCCGAGCGTGCTTGTCGTCGCCTCCTGCGATGAAGACGACACCACCACGGTGGCTTTGTCGCTTGCCGCGGCAACCGCAGCGACCCAGCGCGTGCTGCTGATCGACGCCGATCTTCAGCGCCGGACGCTGTCGGCGCTCGAACTCCGATGACGGCGACGGCGGACTGGTCGACGTTGCCACCGGCCGCTGCGAGCTGTCCGACCTGATCGTCCACGATCGCGACACCAACATCAATCTGTTGCCGTTCGTCGCGCCGGCGAGCCGCCGCGACCGCAACATCAGCGACGCCGACATCAAGCAGGCCTTCGCCAGGACCGGGCGCTTCGACATGGTCATTGTCGCGGCGGTGGATTTCAACGGCGACCCGAGCACGCGTTTCTTCGCCGGGCTGGTCGATCACATCGTGCTGGTGGCGCGGCCGATCGAGGAAGACCGGCGCGCCGCGGAGCGGTTCATGTCGTGGCTCGGCGCCGATGCGTTGAAGGTCCGTGGTGCGGTGTTGACGGGCGTCGAGGCGGCCTGACACCAGCAGCTCGCCGGGGCGAGCGAGGAATGTCTTCGTGGCGCATACCGGTTACTTCCCTGAAGACATCTCTCCGGCTCGCAAAGCCGGCGCGCTCGATCTGCTGATCCGCAGCGGCCTGTTCATGGCGGTGTTCCTGACGCTGTGGTTTTCGTTCCATCCATTCCCGACGCTCGATCAGCCGCTGGAGATCACCGATGTGGGCGATCCGGCGAACCAGATCGGCTATTCCACTTTCTTTATCCTGCTGGCGGCATGGAACCTGACGCATCAGCCGCAACGCCTGTTGCTGCTCATACGGCCGGTCATGATCGCGACCTTGGCGTGGTTCGCGCTCACCGTCGTTTTGTCGTGGGATCCCGGGCTCTCGATGCGGCGCTTTGCCTTCGGGCTCGTGACCATCGGCATTGCCGGCATGGTGCTGCTGCTGCCGAGAAATCCGCGGCATTTCGGCGACATGATGGGGGTAGTGGCGATCATCGTAATGATCGCCTGCTATCTCGGCGTCATGTTCGCGCCGACGCACGCCATCCACCAGGCGGCGGATATTCTCGAGCCGGAGCTCGCCGGCGATTGGCGCGGCGTATTCGGCCACAAGAACGACGCCAGCGCGGCGATGGTGATTTTCGTTTTCATCGGAATTTTCGTCGCCCGCGAGCGCAGCCCCGGCTTTGGCGCCATCATCCTGGCAATGGCCCTGCCGTTTCTCTACTTCACGCATTCAAAGACCGCGATCGCGGCGCTGCCGATCGTCTATTTCGGCTCCCTCATCATGAGCCGCGTGCGCCGGCCCGCCGCCGGCATCGGGTTTGCGCTTCTGATTCTGCTTTTGCTGAATCTCATTTCGATCGGCTCGGTCTATTTCACGCCGATCCACGATCTGGTCGACGTCATCATGTCGGATCCGAGCTTCACCGGCCGGGCCGACGTCTGGAAATTCGCCGAAGATGCGGTCGCGCAGCGCCCGATCACCGGCTACGGCTTTTCGGTGTTTTGGGGCACCGACCAGGTCGTCTACGGCATGGGCGGCAAGACCTGGGCCAACACCGCCAGTCACGCCCACAACGGCTACCTCGATCTGGCCTTGACCGTCGGCATCCCCGGATCGTTGCTGGCCACGCTCTGGCTGTTCGTGCTGCCGCTGTTCGATTTCTACCGGGCGCCGAACGACGCCGACAGCGCGCCGCTGAAACTCCTGTTCTTGCGCATGTGCCTGCTCGCCGCCTACAACTCCTGCTTCGAGACGATGTTTACCGAGGTCGGCGCGCTGTGGCTGGTGCTGCTCGTCGCCGTCTTCGGGCTGCGCTTCCTTGCCGTCACGCCGGTGTCGGGCCAGTCCATCGCAATGGCGCGCCGCTCTTAAGGCTAACGGCTGATTAACCTTTATTTTCTGTCGCTTCGCTCCTAGGTGTCGAACCCAAGGAGCAACCGCCATGCCGGAGCAAACCGGCTGTATCAGCTTTGCCGCCACCGACACCGCAGGACGATGGGATGTGCCGACCGCGACCATCGGCGGCTTGCCCGTTGCCGTCATCGATCGCGCGCGCTCCGCCGAACTGATGATCGACGCAGCGCTGGCGCGGCGCGACACGGCGCAAGCGCCGCTGATCTTCACCTCGGCAAACGGCCAGGTGCTTTCGCTGTGCGCCAGCAATCCGGAAATTCGCGAGCTCTTCACCGCGGCCGATCTTATTCATGCCGACGGCATGCCGATGGTGTTGGTGTCGCGCCTGTTCCATCGTACGCCGCTGCCCGAGCGCGTCGCGACGACGGATTTCTTTCATGACGCCGCCAGGATCGGCCAGCAGCGCGGTGCGCGCATGTTTTTTCTCGGCGCCGCCAAGAAGGTCGTCGATCAGGCGATCCGGCGCGTCAGGTCGCTCTACCCGCAACTCGATATCGTCGGGCACAGTTGCGGCTATCTGCGCCGCGAAGGCGACGAGGAACGGATTATCGGGATCGTCAACGATGCGCGGCCGGACATCCTCTGGCTCGGCCTCGGCGTGCCGCGCGAGCAGGAATTCGCGCTGCGCCATCGCGACCGGCTGTCGAATGTCGGCCTGATCAAAACCTCCGGCGGCTTGTTCGATTTCATATCGGGCAAGAATTCACGCGCGCCGGACTGGATGCAGCGCGCCGGACTTGAATGGGCTTATCGCATCTGTCTCGAGCCGCGCCGCCTGACGGGCCGCTATCTGATGACCAATCCGCACGCCATATACCTTCTGCTGACGCGGACCGAGGCGCCATGACTGAAGGGGCCATGACTGAAGGGGCCATGACTGAAGGGGCCATGACTGAACGCGCCATGACCGATGCCATGCCCGATGCCATGCCCGAAGGTGCGGCTCCGCGCGTGGTTCTGTGTGTGCCGACGTTCCGCCGGCCCGACGGGTTGCGCAAGCTGCTTACGCGGGTGGCGCGCCTGGATTACGCCGGCGCACTCGAGGTGATCGTCGTCGATAACGATGCCGTCGCCCGGGAGGGCGCTGCGGTGGTCGGTGATTTGCAGCAAACGTTTCGATTTCCGTTACGTTGCGTCATCGAGCCGCGCCGCGGTCATACTTACGCTTACAATCGCGCCTTCGGGCTGGCCTGCCGCGCCGCCTGCAGTCCGGACTACGTCGCCGTGCTCGACGACGACGAATACCCCGCTGCAAACTGGCTCGGCGAAATGATCCGGACGGCGCTCCGCTACGGCGCCGAAATTGTCGGCGGGCCGGTCTCGCCGGTGTTCGACCGGCCGGATCACTGGCTCGCCAGGAGCGGGGTGTTCGCGCCGGTGCGCTTTGCGAGCGGCCGCGTGCCGATGATCTATGGCGCCGGCAACATGCTGATCCGCCGGGCCGTGCTCGAGCACTATCTGGACGAACCGTTCCTGCACGAGTTCGCCTTTACCGGCGGCAGCGACTTCGATTTCTTCTGGCGCTGCCGCATCGACGGCCGCAGCTTTGCCTGGGCCGATGCGGCCGAAGTGTTCGAGACCACACCGCCGGCGCGGACCACGATCGGTTATCTGCTCCGCCGCAAGTTCCGCAACGGAACCGAAGCGACGCGGCTTGAGCGCAAATTCCTTAACAGCGGAACCGCGGTGGCGCGGCGCTGGACCACCGGCCTCGGCTTGCTCGGCATCGGCGTCCTGTCACTGCCGCTTGCCGTGCTGCGCGGCCGGCGGGCGATGATCGACAGCTTGATCCGCGCTGCGCGCGGCGCCGGCCGCCTCGCCGCAGAGTTCGACCTGCACTACGAGCAGTATCGCTGACGCGCACGCTGCGCAGCGTTAACCGCGCCCGATCGCGCGCCGGCGAATTAGGATTAACGATTCACGACGATATACGGCTTTACGCCCGGTTTATGCGCATTTGCGTTAGAAGCCATGAGTATGAAGGCCTGAGGCCGTGGCGCCGTCTGACCGAGGCATGGAACAGACATGCCACGACCCGAAATGCCGGACCGTCGAACTCCGGCCTTGCAGTGGAATAGCGGCGTACCCATGACGGACATTCAAGAACACTTGCAACAAAACTTGCAACAACACTTCCCACAACACTTCAGTTCGCCGGGATCGGACAATTTCAGCATCACGCCCGGACTGTCACGCTCCGGACAACCGGAAACGCGCTACGCGCGAATAAGCAGCAAGGTTTCGCGCTACCTCGCCCGCAACGTTGCGACAAAGAAACTGGCGATGCGCAACGCCCGGCCGATCATCTCGTTCACGTTCGATGACGTGCCGGCATCGGCGTGCGATACCGGCGCGCGCATCCTCGATCACTACGGCGTCCGCGGCACGTTCTACATCGCGGGCGCGGGTTTCGGCCGGAACAGTCCGGTCGGCGTGCTGGCAACACCCGATCACCTTCGAACGATCTGGCTGCGCGGCCATGAGATCGGATGCCAGACGCATTTTCACTCGGCGGTCTCGCGGCTCAGCCGCGACGAGCTGCAACGCGAATTCTCCAGTAACCAGACCGCACTGAAGACGATCGACGACACCATTGCGGTGCGGAACTTCGCCTATCCGTATGGCGATCTTTCGTTCGGCGCGCGGCGACAACTCGAGGCGTTGTTCGACTGCTGCCGTTCCGTCGACAACGGCATCAACAGCGGAGCCGCAAATCTCGGCGCGCTGAAGTCCTATCCGCTGGAGAATGCATCGCTCGACCGTGCAAGGATCGCGGCGTTGATCGCCGAAACCGTCCGGATCAGCGGTTGGCTGATTTTCTTCAGCCACGACGTCGGTGAGCGGCCAAGCCGATACGGCATCGATCCGGGATTGCTGGAATGGACCGTCAAGGCCGCAAAGCAGTCGGGCGCCGTGGTCGTGCCGATTGCCGACGGTCTCAAACATGCCGCCGGATCGGTCGTGGAGCCTCACGGCAACGGCGCCTGTTTCCAGCCGCGGAACTGAGGTTTCGAAACCGATGACCGACGCCAGGGACACCAGACCGGAGATGAAGATCGCGCTTGTGACGCCGAGCCACGGCAACGATATCGAGCGTTTTGCCCTATTGTGCGAAAGCATCGACCGGCTGGTGCGGTCCTATGAACGGCATTACGTCATCGTCAACGACGATGACGTGCCGGCATTCGCCAAATTCGCGCGGCCCAACCGGGTCATCATGCCAAGTTCCCGGTTGCTGCCGCGCTGGCTCAAGCCGATGCCCTCGCTCGTGCTGCGCAAGGGACGCCGGGTGTGGTGGTCATTCCGATCGAAGCCGGTGCACGGCTGGCATGTTCAGCAGATCCTCAAGATCGCGGCTGCATCGCAACTGTCGGAACAACGGTTCTGCTTTATCAATTCCGACAACGTCTTCGTCCGTCCCTTCGACGTGGCGCGCTATGCCGGCGATGAACTGACGCCGCTCTACATCGACCACGCCGCAATCACGGCCAACTCGCCGATGCACGCCCCGTGGATTCGCAATTGCGACCGTCTTCTCGGCAGCGCACAAGCCACCGCTTTCCCGGCCGATGACTACATCGGCAACGTCATCGTTTGGGACAAAAGCACCGTGCGCGACATGACCGCCCGGATCGCGCGCACAACCGGCGTCGAGTGGGCTTTGGCGCTTTGCCGAACCCGGGCCTTTTCGGAATACCTGCTGTACGGTCAGTTTGTCCGCATATCGCCGGAGCACGCGGCACGGCACGCAATCATCACCGAAAGCCTCGCCAACGCCCACTGGGACGATCGACCGCTCGACGCCGGCGGCGTGCAGGCCATGGTCGCCGGGCTCAGCGCGCACGAAGTTGCGCTGTGCATAAAGTCGTTTTCCGGCACTTCGGTATCTACCATCCGCGACACCGTTGGATTATCTGACGGCCAGACTGAGGCGATCCGGCTTGGCGCGGCAGCCATTCCCGACAGGGAACGAACTGATGTCCGTCTTCACCAGCAGGGCTGAGCTTCCCGCGGAAGACCCCGCGGAAGACACGCCGAAGCTGATCGACGATCTTCAGCGCAAACATCCAAAGCTGATCAGCCAGACCGCGATCAACTTCGCGGCCAACGCATTTTCGGCGGCGTTCGGTCTGCTCAACGTCATCATATTCACGCGCCTGCTGTCGACCGCGGAATTTGGCATCTATGCCCTCGGCCTGGGATTTGCGGGGATCGTCAGCACCGTGACCTGCAGCTGGGTGCGCCTCTACATCATGCGGACCGAGCCGCGCGGCAGCGCCATCGACGTCCGCCCCATCGCGCTGCCCGGACTGTTACTGTCCTGCCTGGTCGCGCCGATCGCTTATGTCGCCGGACTGTTTTCAGGGTTGCAGCCGGGCGCGGCCATCGCCGCCGTCGCCTTCGGGCTTGCGCTCAGCATCTTCGATACGACGATCGAGCTGTTAAGGGCCAGGTTTCAGGCCATCACGGTGATGAAGGCCACCGTGATGCGGGCGTTGCTGCTGCTGATCTTCGGCGTCGTCTTCATCCTGACATTCGGAACCGGCGTCGCGCTGGTCATCTCCGCGGCGCTGGCCTACTTCACGACCACTCTGCTGCTGACCCGGCAGACTTGGCGCGGCACCGCCATGCGGTTCAACAGCCCGGAGCTTTTCAAGCTGGCAAAGGCCGGCATGCCCCTGACATTATCGCTGACCTTGCTGGCGATCTCGGCGACGGTCGACCGCTTCATCATCGCGCATCTCTCCGGCACCGCGGCGGCCGGCCAATACGCCGCCGGCGTCGATCTCGTCCGGCAAACACTGATCATTCCCGCCGTCAGCGCCGCGGCGACCTTCATGCCGATGGCCGTGCAGATCCTGGCCAACCGCGGCATCGAAGCCACGCGCGAACATCTCACCGAATGTCTGGAGCTTCTTCTGGCGATCAGCGTTCCGGCGGCGCTGGGTTTTGCCGTGGTGTCGCATCACGTCGCCTACGTGATTCTCGGCCCGGACTTCCGCGACCTCGCCGTGATCGTCATGCCGATCATCTGCGTCATGATGGTTTTTCAGATTCTGACCTACCAATACGTCCACATCGGATTTCTGCTGTCGGACCGCAATTCGCTCTATCTGGTCAACACCGCCTCGACGATGATCTTCAACGGCGTGCTGGCCTACATTCTTATTGTGCGGATGGGCCCGGTCGGCGCGGCCTGGGGGCGCCTGGCGGCGGAGGTTTTCGGGTTTGCCGGCGCCGCCGTGCTGACGCGCTGGGCGTTCCAGGTGCCGCTGCCGTTGCGTCCGGTCAGCCGCGTTCTGATCGCGGCGATGACGATGGTCGTCGCCATCAAAGCGCTCGACGTGATGCTCGCGGTATCGGACAAGATCGCCCTGATCATTCTCATCCCTGCCGGAATGGTCGTCTACTTCGCGATGTGCTGGCTTCTCGACATCGCCAAGGGGCGGCAACGCCTGATCCGCGTCCTGCAAATGGCGCACGGTATGCTTGCTGCAAAAAGCAGCGCCTAGCGCCGGATCGGCATTCAGGCTTCGGATAGCGCCGCGTGCGTTGCCGCGGTCGTGGCGCGCCACCAGGCGTCGCCGTCGATCACCTGCGTCGTGCGCCCGCCCTGTTTGGCGGCATCCAGCAAGCGGTCGGCAATGTGCTGCGGGCTCGCGTCCGCCGGGATGAACGACAATGCCCCCGACTCGATCACCGACCGGAAGCCCTTGTGGTGGGCGAACTCGTTCATCGAACGCGGTTCGGTGACAACCACCGGGCGGTTGGATTGCAGGCAGTGAATGACGCTCGACCGGCGCGCCGTCAGGCCCTCCGGAAAGAGATAGAGAAACACGCCGATTTCGTTGAACAGCGTATAGAGCTCCGCATCGTCGGAAACGTAGCCGGTCACGATAACCTGATCCTCGAGGCCGTATTCGGCCACCTTGGCCCAGAATTGCTGCTCGTAGCCGTCAAGCGACGGCGGGAAGCTGCCGACGAACGCGATCAGGGCGCGGACACCGCGCTCCCGGAGATCACGGCACACATCAAGCAGGGCGCTGGACGCCTTGCCCTTATAGAGAGCGCCGAAGTGGCCAATGACAATGTCGCAGGTCCGGGCGGCATCCCGGATGCGCTCGACCCGCCCGGTGACAAGCGGCTCGCCCGGTTGCACGGTCGGCGCGTTCGGCACCAGCCGGCATTTCTTTCCTGCGCCGGGAAGCCAACGGGTTTGCGCAATCTGGCCGGCGATCAGCGGTGACACGACGATGATCGAGCCGCTGAACCAGACAAACGGTGCAACCGCAATCCGGCGCAGCCAGTGCAAGGCCGCCCATTCGTGCATGAAGACGGTAACCTGGACGCCGGCGCAGCGCGCAAACAGCAGGATGACCAGCGGCAGAACCAGCAGGTTTTTCCAGGTTGTGAGCGGCACGCTGAAAACGATGCGATCGGCCTGGCGCACTTGCCGCAGCAGCGCCGGCAGGTCGCGCCAGTGCGGCGAGACCGGGAGCAGATCGTATCCCGCGTCCGGATGATCGGCGTTGAGTTCGCCGACCAGCAGCCGGGCAAACGATTCGACCCCGCATTGTTCGCCGCTCGGCGTCAACAAAAACAGCCTGTGGCCTGACGGGCGCACGCGGCCCGGCGCGAACGCTGTGCGCGAAACGGCATCGCTGAATTGGACGTTCATGCCGGCAGGTCTACAGCGCTGTCGTTAAAATCAAAACACGTACGAGCCGCGCGCTCGCATTAAGGATAATTCCCGGGCAGGACGCGTAACCCTACGTGTGTTCTCAGCCGGCAAATTAACCAACAGTCCACGCAAAGCGCGGTGCGGCCGCGCTGTTTACGACTGGCGGCGGCGGCGTGGAGTACAACGTGCCGAGCGTAATGACAGCTCCGGCGACGGCCGGCATTTGGTGAATGAACGTGACCGTTCTTGATCTGCCGCGGCAACGGCACGCCGCGAACGCTTCATTGAAGGTCGAGCTTTTTGCCGCAGGCGGGTTCGCGGATTGCGACTGGCCGACGATCGCGGACGGGCGCGATCTCAAGATGTATGCCTTTCAATCGCGCGAATTCCTCGATGCCTGGACCCGCACGATCGGTGAAGCGCGCGGCATCGAACCGTATCTGCTGGTGGTCCGGAACGCCGGCGGCGAGCCGGCTCTTTATCTGCCGCTGGCGATCGAGACCGAGTTCAATATCCGGATTCTCCGCTTCATGGATTGCGGCGTTGCCGACTACAACGCGCCGATCGTGAAAAGCGCGTGCACGCTGTCGCGGCAGGAGTTTAAAACGCTCTGGACGGACGCGCTGTCGCTGTTGCCGGGCTTCGATGTCATCGACCTGAAAAAGATCGCGGGCAATGTCGCGGGCGACGTCAATCCGCTGACCTATCTCCACTGCACGCCGCATGGCGAGGATGGCCATGCGTTGCTGCTCAAGCAAACGGGCGCGGCGGCCGATGGCGGCCCTTCAGTCAGCCAGCGGCAAAAGCTCGACCGCGACCGCCGTAAGCTCGCTGAGCTCGGTGCTCTTGAATTTGTCGTGAACCCGCCCGACGGTCTGGCCGTACTGGTTACGGAAAAATTATTCGCGCTGAAACGCCAAAAATATGTGCAGACCAACGTCCCCGACTTTCTCGCCGGGCCCGGCGTTGCCGATTTCTATCGCCGGATTGTCGGCGCGGAGTGCATCGGCAAGATCGGTCATCTGTCCGCGTTATTGATCGGCGATACAATGGCGTCCGCGCACATCGGCTATATCGGCCGCGGCAGCTTTTATTACACTCTTCCTGCCTATGACGCGGCCTATGCGCGCTACCGGCCAGGACATCTTTTGTTGCGTGAACTTGTCGACCGGTCGGCCCAACAAGGCGATACGACGTTCGATTTCGGCTTCGGCGACGAATCCTACAAACAGACATGGGCCAGCCATCGCCTGCCGCTCTACGATCACGAACACGCGATGACTGCGGCGGGCCGGGTTTATTTGCGGATGCGGCGCATTCGCCGTTTCGTCAAAAATAACGGCGTTCGAACCTGGTTCCGGCGCGCCGGCTAGACGTCAGTCAGGAACAGCCGGAATTTACATGCCGTATTGTTTGTTTATAGATACGCCGCCGACCACCTTAACGAACTTTAATCCGCGCGGCATTGCACCCATCGGCCCAACCGGCATATTCGCAAAGGGCCTTCGCCGTGTGGTGTGAGGCATGGAACCGTAGATGGAAGCCAGGGTAGAGCCGCCGGGGTCACACAGCGGATTTGATGGCGCGCAGCGCTTTGGGCTGGGCCGGCCGAAATCCCGGCTGATTTATTGGTCGCTGGCAGCGCTCGCGGCAGTTGTCTTGATTGCCGGCGTCGTCATCTGGCGGCACGGCAAGACCGTCACGGCGTCGGCGCCGCCACGCGTGCCTGTCACGATCACCGAAGCGGCGCAGCGCGACGTGCCGATCTACTTCGATGCGCTCGGCACCGTGCAGGCCTACAACACGGTGGCGATCCGCGCGCAGGTCACCGGCCAGATCGTTTCGATCAACTTCCAGCAGGGCCAGGAAGTTGATAAAGGCGACGTCCTCGCCAAGATCGATCCGGCGCCATTTCAGGCGAACCTCGACCAGGCGGTCGCCAAGAAAAGCCAGGACCAGGCGCAATTGGTCGCCGCGCAAAAGGATTTGCAGCGCTTCACGACGCTGGTAGCGAAGAACTTCGAGACCCAGCAGAACGTCGACCAGCAACAGGCGAAAGTCGATCAGCTCAAGGCCAGTATCGACGCCGATCAAGGCGCCATCGAAGCGGCGCAGACCCAGCTTGGCTTTGCGACGATCGTCGCTCCGATGGACGGGGTGGTCGGATTTCGTCAGCTCGACCTCGGCAACATCATTCATCCGGCCGACGCCAGTCCGCTCACCGTGCTGACACAGATCAAACCGTCGCAGGTGATCTTCACCTTGCCGCAGAGCAACCTCGGGCCGGTGCGCGAGGCGATGCTTCACGGCGGCGTCTCGGTTCTGGCCTACGACCAGGACGGCAAACAGAAACTGGCGGAAGGCCGGCTATTGCTGATCGACAACCAGATCGATCAGACGACCAGCACCATTCGCCTCAAGGCCGAATTTCCCAACGAAGACGAACGGCTGTGGCCGGGCGAGTTCGTGCGCGCTCGGATTCTGATCACGACCAAAAAAGACGCGGTGACCCTGCCGTCCGTCGCGGTTCAGCGCGGCCCCGACGGATTGTATGTGTGGGTCGTGAAGCCGGACAACACGGTGGAGCAGCGTCCGATCAAGGGCCAGATAGTCGGCGAAGATCTGGCCATTGCCGCCAACGGGCTTAACGCCGGCGAGCATGTCGTGCTCACCGGCCAGTCCCGGCTCGACGTCGGCACCCACGTCGACATCCGCAAGCAGAACGCGCCAAGCGCTGCCGAGCAGTAGGCGGACAAGAACTGATGAACATCTCGGAAGTCTTCATCCGCCGCCCGATCGCCACGTCGCTGTTGATGGCGGCGCTGGCGCTGGTCGGCATCGTCGCTTTTCCGCTGCTGCCGGTGGCGCCGCTGCCGCAAGTCGATTTCCCCACCGTCAGCGTTTCGGCGACGCTGACCGGCGCCAGCCCGGAGATCATGGCGTCGACGGTCGCCACCCCGCTTGAATATCAGTTCGGCCAGATCGCCGGCGTCAGCCAGATGAGCTCGGTCAGTTCGCTGGGCTCGACGGTGGTCACGCTGCAGTTCGATCTTAACCGCAATATCGACGCCGCCGCGCAGGACGTGCAGGCCGCGATCACGGCCGCAGGACCGATGCTGCCCAAGAACCTGACGTCGCCGCCCACCTACAAAAAGATCAACCCCGCGGACTCGCCGGTGCTGATCGTCGCCGCGACCTCCGACACGCTGCCGCTCTACAAGGTCGACGACTTCGCCGAAAACGTGGTGGCCGAGCAGATTTCGCAAATTCCCGGCGTCTCGCAGGTACAGATCGGCGGCCAGCAACGGCCCGCGATCCGCATCCAGATCGATCCGGCAAAGCTGACCGGGCGCCAGCTCACCCTCGAGGACGTGCGGGCGGCGCTGGCCACCGCCACCACGAACGCGCCGAAAGGCACGATGATCGGCAAGCAGCAGAGCTTCGCCATTTCGACCAACGACCAGCTCACCGAGCCCGAACCCTACAACGACGTGGTTGTCGCCTACCGCAACGGCGCACCGGTCCGCGTGCGCGACGTCGGTCAGGCCGTGGGCGGCCCGCAGGACGTGACGCTCGGCGCCATGCACCGCGATCAGCCGGCGATCATGCTGATGGTGTTCAAGCAGCCGGGCGCCAATGTGATCGACACCGTCGATAACATCAAGAAATCGCTGATCAACCTGCACACGCTTATTCCGCCCGGCATCCACCTGACGACGGTCGTCGACCGCACGCAGACCATCCGGGCGTCGGTCAAGGACGTCGAGTTCACTTTATTGCTATCATGTGCGCTGGTCGTGCTGGTGATCCTGCTGTTCCTGCGCAGCATCCACGCAACGATCATCCCCGGCGCCGCGGTGCCGTTGTCGCTGCTCGGAGCGACCGCGATCATTTATCTCGCCGGGTTCAGCCTGGATAACCTGTCGCTGATGGCGATGACCATCGCCGTCGGTTTCGTGGTCGATGACGCGATCGTCGTGGTTGAAAACATCTTCCGGCATCTCGAAGCCGGCACGACGCCGCTGCAATCGGCGATCAAGGGCGCGCGCGAGATCGGGTTTACCGTCATCTCCATCAGCGTTTCGCTGATCGCGGTGTTTATCCCGCTGCTGCTGATGGGCGGCATTGTCGGACGGCTGTTCCACGAATTCGCCATCACCGTAACCGCGGCGATCGCGGTTTCGGTCGTGGTGTCGCTGACGTTGACGCCGATGCTGTGCTCACGCTTCCTGGTCAGCGAGCACGACCGGGAGCATGGCCGGCTTTACTACATCATCGAACGCGGCTTCGACGCCGTTCTCAACGGTTATCGCCGCGGTCTCGATTTCGTCCTCGACCACCAGCTTCCCACTTTGATAGTGTTCCTGGTTACGGTTGCGGTGACCGGCGTGATGTTCGTGATGATCCCGAAGGGTTTCTTCCCGACCCAGGACATCGGCATGATCATGGGGATTTCCGAAGGCGGCCAGGACGTTTCTTCCGAAAAGATGCGCGAGATCCAGCGCGAACTATCGGATGTCATCGCCACCGATCCGGACGTTGCCGATTTCGGGTCATTCTTTGGCCCGAGCTACGGCAACACCCAGAACACCGGGCGCTTCGTGATCGGCCTGAAACCGCGCGACGAACGCGGCGCCAGCGCATCGGAGATCGTGGATCGGTTGCGGCCGAAACTCGCCAAAGTGCCGGGAGCAAAGCTGTTCCTGCAGCCGTCGCAGGACATCACGGTCGGCGGACGCATCGCCCGCGGCCAGTTCCAGTACGTGTTGCAGGATCCGGATTTCCACGAACTGAGCGTCTGGGCGCCGCGCCTGATGGAAAAAATGCGGAAGTTGCCTCAGCTCGCCGACGTGGCCTCGGATGCGCAAAACCAGGCACCGCTCGTGACCATCACCATCAATCGCGACGCCGCGGCGCGTTTCGGCATCCAGCCGCAGGTGATCGACGCGACGCTCAACGACGCCTTTGGCCAGGAACAGGTCACTCAGTATTTCACCAACAACTCCTACTACGTCGTCCTCGAAGTGCCGCCGTCGATGCAAGGCAATACGGACACGCTTAATCAGCTTTACATTAAAGCGCCGACCAACGGTCAGCTTGTGCCGCTGTCGACGCTGGTCAACGTCGACACCGACCATATCGGCGCGCTGCTGGTGTCGCACTCCGGCCAGTTTCCGGCGGTGACGCTGACATTCAACCTGCCTCCGGGCGTCGCGCTCAGCCAGGCCGTCGACGCGATCCAGCAGGCGGCGGACGAGATCAACATGCCGGCGTCCATGATCGGCACCTTCCAGGGCAATGCGCAGGCGTTCCAGGCCGCGCTGTCCAACGAACCGGTGCTGATCGCGGCGGCGCTTGTCGTGGTCTATGTCATTCTCGGCGTGCTCTACGAGAGTTATGTGCACCCGCTGACAATTCTTTCGACCCTGCCGTCGGCCGGCATCGGCGCTCTGCTCTCCCTGTGGCTCGGCGGTTTCGATCTGTCGGTGATCGGCATCATCGGCATCATCCTGCTGATCGGCATCGTCAAGAAAAACGGCATCATGCTGGTGGACTTCGCCATCAACCGCGAGCGCGCCGGTCTGTCGCCGCGCGAGGCAATCCGGCAGGCCTGTTTGCTGCGCTTCCGGCCGATCATGATGACGACGATGACGGCGTTGTTGAGCGGCGTCCCGCTGATGTTCGGCCACGGCTCCGGATCGGAACTGCGCCAGCCGCTCGGCTACGCGATGGTCGGCGGCCTTGCGCTCAGCCAGTTGCTGACATTGTTCACGACGCCGGTGATCTATCTTTACCTCGACCGTTTGCAGTCGTGGCTGGGCGGCGAATCGCACCAACAGCAAGAAGCGCCGCCGCGCTTGCAGGTTGCCGCAGAATAATTGCGGACCAATCCGAACCGCGGTCGCGGCATTCGTTCCATCAAGTTTTATCGCAGAGATTTATCGCGGCGGCCCGGCGCATATCCCGGAACTGCGCTCGTCGTGGCGCGTTTCTTCCTCTGAGCTACGAAGAGGAGAACATTATGAAAAAGATTGCGATCGGCGTTCTCGCAGCCGCGACGCTTTTCACCGCCGCGCCGGCCATGGCGCAGGTTGGATTTTATGCGGGACCGGGCGGTGTCGGCGTCGATGTCGGCCCACCCGCGCCGTATTATCGCTGCGGCTATGGTTACCCATGTGACCGCGGCTACTACGATTACTACGGCGGCCCGGGCGTCGCGGTTGGCGTCGGCCCCGGCTGGCATCGCGAATGGCGTCACGATCATTGGCGTCACTAAAGAAGCACCATACTAAGCGCATGGGAGTGCGCTGAAGGGGGCCCCGCAAGGGGCCTTCTTCTTTTGTATTTTCATATCGTTGTCGACACATTTGCGGTGCACCAACACCGTTTTGTGAACTGAACCGGCGCAAAGTTCCGGCCTTGGCGCTGAGCGTTGGCGACGCGCGGCGTTATGATGACGTGTCATAGCAATCTCGGGCGCTTTGCGGCCCCGGCCGCAGTGCGGCCCGAACCCCTAAGGTTCAGGAGGAGCGCCTATGTCCTATGCGCATATTCTCACCGGCCCGGGCACGAGCCCCGCACGTCTCGTCGTGCGCCGCATCACGCCGCCGGATCTGTTTCATGCATTGGCCAGCGGCGTCGATGATTTCATGGCGATGCCGAGTCACGCCATCTTTCTTTGCGTGATTTATCCGCTGCTCGGCTTGCTGATGATCGGGATCGCCGTGGGCGGCACGCTCCTGCCGCTGGCGTTCCCGATCGCCGCCGGTTTCGCGCTGATCGGACCGCTCGCCGCCATCGGATTGTATGAACTGAGTCGCCGCCGCGAAGCGGGCCTCGACAGTTCCTCGAGCCACGCCTTCGACGTGCTGCATTCGCCGTCGCTCGGCGCCATCGTCGCACTCGGCCTGCTGCTGATGGCGATCTTCCTGTTGTGGCTGGTGACGGCGGAGGCGATCTACATCGCCACCTTCGGCTACACGCCGCCGGCTTCGATCGGCCAATTCGCCAGGGACGTATTCACCACTCCCGCAGGCTGGACCTTGATCGTCGTCGGCACCGGCATCGGCTTTCTGTTCGCGGTGGTCGCGCTCAGCGTCGGGGCGATTTCGTTTCCGCTGCTGCTCGACCGCGACGTCGGTGCGGCCGTGGCGCTCGCCACTTCGATCCGCGTGGTCGCCGAAAATCCGCTCACGATGGCGCTGTGGGGCTTCATTGTTGCCGCGCTGCTGGTGATCGGGTCGATCCCGCTGCTGCTCGGTCTGACCATAGTGATCCCGGTGCTGGGCCACGCCACCTGGCATCTCTATCGTCGCGCGATCGAGCCGGATCCCAATCCGCATCCGGATTATCAGCCGCGGCCGCGGCGACCCCGCTCGGCGGCAGATTTCCCGGCGGCGCTGTTTCCGACCCGGGAGTAGGCATCGCCAGCCGAATTGGCTTGACACGGAACGGATCCGGTTCGCTCCGTGCAGGCCCAACCTCCGGGCATCCCGCGTGTTTGTCATCGCGCTGCAAATGCCTATCATGGAGCGCAGGTTACCTCGTACTCTGACCCGCGTTCTGTATGCTCGATCTGGGTTCAAGCTTCCTCGCCAGCGTCGCCCGCGACCCCGACGCCCTCGCCATTGTCGATGGCGATGTGCGGCTCAGTTACGCGCAATGGTACCAGCGGATCTCCGCGGTCGTGGCCGGCTTCGATGCGATCGGGCTGCGCGCCGGCGATCATCTCGTCACCGCGCTCACCAACCGCTGGGAGGCCGCAACCCTGCACTGGGCCTGCCAGTTTTCCGGCGTCATCATCACGCCGGTGAATTGGCGCTCCACGGCGGACGAGATCGACTTCTATCTCGAAAACGCCGAGGCCAAGGCGCTGGCCTATGAAGACGCCTGCGCCGATGCCGTGACCGGTTCGGCGATCGCGCAAAAGCTGCCGCGGATCGCGCTCGACAGCCGCCGCGGCGCCGACATGTCCTTTGCCGATCTCGCTTCGCGTTCGGCGCCGGATGCAGCGGCCCGCGTCGACGCCGAAAGCTGGTCAGTGATGCTCTACACCTCGGGCACGACGGCGCGGCCGAAAGGCGTGCCGCGCCGCCAGCGCGCCGAGCGCGCCGCGGCGCTGGCCCATGTCGCGCAAAATCTCTATGCCCATGGCGAGCGTACGCTCGGCGTCATGCCGCTCTACCACACCATGGGCGTCCGCTCGCTGCTGGCCATGTCGCTGATCGGCGGCGCCTTTATTTGCCTGCGCCGCTTCGATGTCGAACAGGCGCTCGGGCTGATCGACCGCGAGCGCGTCACCAATCTTTATCTGGTGCCGACGCTTTACCATGACGTCGTGCATCACCAGCTGTTTGCTAACAGCGATGTCAGCTCGGTACGCAAGCTCGGCTTTGCCGGTGCGCCGATGACCGACGGCTTGCTGAAAACATTGCAGGCCGCATTCAAGCCCGATCTGTTCGTCAATCACTATGGGTCGTCGGAGGTCTATACCTTCACGATCGACCAGAACGCCCTGGCCAAGCCGGGCTCGGCCGGACGCGCCGGGATCAATCAGATGGTGCGCGTCGTCAAGCTCGCCGCCAAGACGGTCAACGATAGTGCCGCGCCCGGCGACGAAGGCGAGATCATCGCGCTCCTGGCCGGCGATGAGTTGTTCGAAAGCTATTGGCGGCGGCCGGAAGCCGACGCCAAGGCGCTGCGCGACGGCTGGTACTTTACCGGCGATACCGGCTTTTTCGACAATGACGGTGACCTGTTCGTCACCGGCCGGGTTGACGACATGATCATCACCGGCGGCGAGAACGTATCGCCGGTCGAAATCGAATCCTGCCTGTCGCTGCACGCCGCGGTATCGGAAGTCGCCGTGGTCGGCTTGCCCGACGAACGCTGGGGCAAAATCGTCACCGCCTTCATCAAGCGCCGCGCCGCGGTCGAAGCCGACGATCTCGATACCTATTGCCGCCAGTCCGGCCTCGCCAACTTCAAGCGGCCGCGCCGCTACATCTTCGTCGAGGACATTCCGAAATCCCCGGTCGGGAAACTGCTTCGCCGCAAGCTCGTTGCCGGCGAATACCAGCCGGTCGCATCCCAGCAAGAAACTTCCGCAAAGGGAACTGCAGCATGAATGAATTTTCCGACCCGCGCTTGCAAAAGCTCGATGGCTTCCGCGTCGAGATCGATGCCGCGCGCGAGCGCGCCGACATTATCCTCGACCGGCCGCCGCTCAACGTCATCGAGATGGCACAGCGCGACCAGCTTCGTCTGGTGTTCGAGGCGCTCGATGAGGATGCGCGCGTGCGCGTAATCGTGCTGCGGGCGCAAGGCCAGCATTTCTCCTCGGGCGGCAACATCGCCGGCTTCCTCGCCGCGACGCCCGAACACGTGTCGAAACTGGCGTGGAATATTGCCGCACCGGCGCGCTGTTCGAAGCCGGTCATCGTCGCCAATCGCGGCTACTGCTTCGGCGTCGGCTTCGAGATTTCGCTGGCCTGCGATTTCCGTCTTGTTTCAGAGACCTGCCAGTACGCCCTGCCGGAGCAGCGGCTCGGCCAGATTCCCGGTTCCGGCGGCTCGGCGCGGTTGCAGAAGATCATCGGCATCACCCGGACCAAGGACATCGTGATGCGTTCCAAGCGCATTGCGGCGAAGCAAGCCTATGACTGGGGCATCGCTACCGAATGCGTGCCGGACGACAAGCTCGAGGCGGTGACCGACGCGCTGGTCGAGGAATTGCGCACCTTTTCTCCGCTCGCCCAGCGCACGGCAAAAACCCTGCTCAACGAGACCGAAGACACCAATCTGGAAGCCGCGATCGAGCTGGAAGGCCATTGCTATAGCCGGCTGCGACAATCTGACGATTTCCGCGAAGGCGTTGAAGCGTTTCACTCAAAGCGCAAAGCGGTATTCCGCGGCACCTGAGTTACCCGTAGGATGGAACCGCCGATGGGCCCGCAGAGGCTCACGGGGGCACAAGGGAGGGATGGAAACATGCGTTATTTGAGCTTTTTAGCCCGGGGATTTGCGGCTTTCCTGATTGCCGGCGCGCTGCTTCTGCCGCATACCGCGAAGGCGGCCGATCCAATCCGCGTGGGCTTAAGCGTGTCGCTCACCGGCGCTGTCGCGCCGATCGGCAAGCAGGTGCTCACCTCGCTGCAAATCTGGCGCGATGACGTCAACGCCAAGGGTGGCCTGCTCGGGCGTCAGGTCGAGCTGGTGTTCTACGACGACCAGAGCAATCCGGCGAACGTGCCGCAGCTCTACACCAAGCTGATCCAGGTCGACAAAGTCGATCTGCTGATTGGTCCTTACGCGACCAACATGGTGGCGCCGGCGATCCCGGTGCTGATGCAATTCCACAAGACCACCATCGGTATCCTGGCGAACGCCGCCAACAGCAAATTCCACTACGACCAGTATTTCTCGCTGCTGCCGACCGGGCCGGAGCCGCAGAAAGCCTTCGCCTACGGCTTCTTCCAGCTTGCCGCGGCGCAAAAGCCGCGGCCGAAGACGGTGGCGATCATTGCCGCCGACGCCGAGTTCGCGCAGAACGCGGCCGATGGCGCGCGACAAACCATCAAGGAAATGGGCGGCTTCGAAACCGTGATGGATCAGAAGTACCCGCCGACGACCACCGACTATGCGCCGGTGGTGCGCGCGGCGCAGGCGCTCAATCCGGATATCGTTTTTGTCGCTGCCTATCCGCCGGACACGGTCGGCATCGTGCGCGCCGCCAATGAAATCGGCCTGACGCCGAAAATGTTCGGCGGCGCCATGATCGGACTCCTGGTGACGCCGATCAAGGCAACGCTCGGGCCGCTGATGAACGGCATCGTCAACAACGAAGTGTTCCTGCCGGCGAAATCGCTGACCTTCCCCGGCACCAACGAATTGCTGGCGAAATATCAGGAAGCGGCGAAGTCGCTGGGCATCGATCCGATGGGCTGGGCCTTCGCACCGATCGCCTATGCGGCGGGCCAGACTCTGGCGCAGGGCGTCGAAGCCACCAAAGGCACCGATCAGGTCGCGATCGCCGCCTGGCTGCACAGCCACACCGTTCATACCGTGGTCGGTGACATTACCTTCGGCAAGGACGGCGAATGGGCGAAGTCGCGCGTGTTCTTCACCCAGTTCCAGCACGTCACCGGCAATTCACTCGACAATTTCCGCGACACCACCCATGAAGTCGTGGTGTGGCCGAACGAGTACAAGACCGGCGATCTGATCTATCCCTACGGAGACGCAAAGAAACCATGAACGGTACGCCTTTCAAGCTTGGCACTTTCACGACATCCGGCGGCGCTTTTGCCGGCATCGTCCTCGGCGAAGAGGTTTTCAGCTTGCGCGCCCTGCCGGGCAGCAAGCTGACCTCGACGGACGGCATCGAATCGCTGCTGGAAAGCTGGGACGCGAATTTCGCGGCGTTGCAGGACAGCGTGGCCCGCCTTGAAAGAGAAGGCAGGCCGGGCGCGTTCAAGTTGCCGGACCTGAAAGCGCTGCCGCCGGTGCGCCGCCCCGGCAAGATGTTCTATGCCGCGCAGAATTTTCAGGAGCATGTCGACGAAATGCTGCGCGCCGGCATGACACCGAAAGAGGGGCCGAAATTCACCGGCGAGAAATCGACCTCGCAGCCGTATCTGTTTCTCAAGGCACCCAGCACGCTGGCCGGCGCCTACGACGATATCGCGATACCGAACGGACTGAATAGGATCGACTGGGAAGCCGAAATCGCCTGCGTCATCTCCAGGCCCGGCAAACGCATCAAGGCCGAGCAGGCGCTCGATCACGTCGCCGGCTGGATGACGACCAACGACGTCTCCGCCCGCGACTTGCAGGTCCGCGCCGACCGGCCCGGCCTGCGCTCGGACTGGCTCAACGGCAAGAGCCATGACAATTTCGCGCCGATGGGTCCGTTCCTGGTGCCGCGCGCATTCGTGAAGGATCACATGAACCTGTTCATCCGGCTGACGGTGAACGGCGAGGTCAAGCAGAACGGCAATACCTCGCAATTCATCTTTACGCCCGAGGAGCAGATCGAATATGCCTCGGACATCCTCTCGCTGCAGAGCGGCGACATCTTCAGCTGCGGCACCTGCGGCGGCGTCGGCCAGGGCACCAACACGTTCCTCAACGTCGGTGACGTGATGGAGACCGAGATCGAAGGCTTGGGCAAGATGTGCAACAAGTTTGTCGCTGAAAGCAACTAGCCTTCATGCTGGCGTCGCAACGCGCGCTGTTCGATCTACCCGACGACGTCTGTTACCTGAACGCCGCTTCTTACGGTCCACTGCCGCTGGCGACGGTCGCGGCGGCGCGGCAAGCCGTAGAGCGCAAAAGCCGGCCGTGGGAGATCGACTCAAGCTTTGCTGCCGGCCAGCACGAACGCGCCCGCAAGGCTGCCGCCGGTTTGATCAATGCCGATCCTGACGATGTCGCCCTGATTTCGTCGGTCAGCTACGGCGTCGCCACCGCCGCGAAGATCCTTGCCGTTCCTGCCGGATCGCGGGTGCTGGTGCTGCAGGACGACCATTCCTCGCCGGTCCTGGAATGGATCAGCCGCGCGGCGGCGCAAGGGTTCGACGTCGAAACCCTGCGCAGCCCCGCCGATCACGACTGGACCGCCGCGGTGCTGGCGGCGATCGAGCGGCCGGGCGCCGCGCCGATCGCAGTGGCCTCGATCTCGTCGGTGCTATGGACCGACGGCGGCGTCGTGGACATGAACCGCGTCGCGCCGGCGTTGCGGGCGCAGGGCGCGGTGCTGCTGATCGATGCGACCCACGGCACCGGCGTGCTCGCACTCGACGTCCGCACGCTTGATCCGGACTTCGTGATATTTCCGACTTACAAGTGGCTGCTCGGTCCTTACGGCCGCGCTTTCCTCTATGTCGCCAAGCGGCATCAGGGCGCAGTTCCGCTGGAGCAGACCAGCGCCGGCCGGCGCGGCGTGAATTCCGAAGCCGACAGGTATTTCAAGGATCTCGACTATGTCGGCAACGCCCGCCGTTTCGACATGGGCGAGCGCGATCATTTCATCTCGCTGGAAATGGCGGCGATGGGCATCGAACAGGTCGCGGCCTGGGGCTGCGCGGCGATCGCCGAGCGCCTGGCCATGCTGACCAAACGGCTCGCCGACGGCGTCCGCGGCAATCGCGTTTCGTTTCCCGATGCGCGGTTCCGCGCGCCGCATATTCTCAGCCTCGGGTTCAGCGGCGGCATGCCCGACGGACTGATCGGCAAGCTCGCCGCCGAGCGCATCCATGTCGCGCCGCGGCTCGGCCGGATGCGGATCAGCCCGCATGTCTACAATACCGAGGGCGATGTCGAGCGTTTCGTCGAGACGTTCCGCCGATTGATGGCGACCGCCTGACGCGGTCTTGAGCGTGGATTGCGCCGGTCATATCGGCTAAAATCGGGCATGATCCGCGCGGGCATGCGCAGCGCGGCCGCAGCCAGCATTCCGGAGACCGCCATGCAGCTTTCAGCGCAGCAGCTCAAGGAATTCGACGCGCAAGGCTACCTGTTCTTTCCGAATTGCTTCAGTGAGGAAGAGATCGCGCTGCTGCGCGACGACGCCGAAGCGATCCTGAAACTCGACCGCCAGGAAGTATGGCGGGAAAAGACCGGCGCGCCGCGCACCGCCTTCGCCGCGCATACGTTCAACGAGACGTTCCGGTTGCTCGCCAGCCATCCCCGCCTGGTCGAGCCGCTCCGGCAGCTGTTCGGCGAGGAGGTTTACGTTCATCAGTTCAAGCTCAACGCCAAGGCGGCGTTCGAGGGCGATGTCTGGCAGTGGCATCAGGATTACGGCACCTGGGCGCGCGACGACGGCATGCCGGAAGCGCGCGCCATGAACATCGCCGTTTTCCTCGACGAGGTGATGCCGATCAACGGACCACTGCTGCTGATCCCGAAGAGTCACCAGCAGGGCGTGCTGTCGGCCGGGCACGACACGCTGACGACGTCGTATCCATTATGGACGCTCGACAAGGAAACCGTGACGCGGCTTGCGGAGATCGGCGGCATCGTCGCGCCCACCGGCAAGCCCGGCTCGGTGCTGATGTTCCACGGCAATCTGGTGCATGCCTCGCCGCCGAATATCACGCCCTATCCGCGCAAGATCGTCTATCTGACGCTGTGCGCCTGCTCGAACCACATCACCAAATTCACCCGCGCCGAATGGATCGCGCACCGCGATTTTACGCCGATCGTTCCGGTCGCTGATGACGCGCTGCTGCAATACGCCCGCGCCCACAAGGTCGCCGCGGAATAAGCCGGCTATTGCCGTTGTTAACAACGGGCCTCAGGAGGAAAACCATGAACCGCAGAACAACTTTGACGTTAGCCGCAACGCTCTCGCTGCTCGCTCTCGGCCTGAACGGCAGCAGCGCGCAACAAGCCAATATGACGTTCTTCGTCACCAGTGCCGGCTCCGGCAATGGCGCCGATGTCGGCGGACTTGCCGGCGCGGACCAGCATTGCCAGCAACTGGCGCAAGCCGCCGGCGCCGGCGGACACACCTGGCACGCCTATATGAGCACCCAGGCCGCCAATGGCCAGCCGGCGGTCAATGCGCGCGACCGGATCGGCAAAGGGCCGTGGACCAACGCCAAAGGCGTGGTCGTCGCCAAGGATCTCGCCGAGCTGCACGGCCAGAACAATCTCACCAAGCAGACCTCGCTCTCCGAAAAAGGCGACGTCATCAACGGCCGCGGCGATACGCCGAACCGCCATGACGCGATGACCGGCTCGCAGCCTGACGGCACGGCATTTCCGGCCGGCGAAGACCGCACTTGCGGCAACTGGACCAGCAGCACCAAAGGCGCGGCGATGCTCGGCCATATCGACCGGCAGGGTTTGAGCGACGATGCCGCTTCCAAATCGTGGAATTCGTCGCATCCGTCGCGCGGCCCGGACGGCGGTTGCAGCCAGAACGATCTCAAGAGCACTGGCGGCGACGGCCTGTTCTACTGCTTCGCCGTCAACTGACGCCGGATGAGCCTGCAAGCGCAGCTGGCGAAACGCGTCGACGCGAACAAGCCGGTTCGCGTCGGACTGATCGGCGCCGGCAAATTCGGCGCGATGTTTCTGGCGCAGGTGCCGACGATCCGCGGCCTCGAAGTCGCGGCGATCGCCGATCTCGATCCGGAACGCGCCAAACGCGCGTGCCAGACCGTCGGCTGGGATTCCGCACGTATCGCACGCACCCACTTCACCGCGGACGGCCGCGACATCTGCCACGACGAACGCGTCGAGGTGGTGATCGAGGCGACCGGCAATCCGGTCGCCGGTATCGCCCATGCGCTCGAAGCCATCGCGGCGCGAAAACATATCGTGATGGTGAATGTCGAAGCCGACACGCTGGCCGGCGCCTATCTCGCGCGCCAGGCGGAAGCCGCGGGGGTGATCTATTCGATGGCCTACGGCGACCAGCCGGCGCTGATTGCCGAAATGGTCGACTGGGCGCGCTCTGCCGGGTTCACCGTCACGGCGGCGGGCAAGGGCACGAAATATCTGCCGGCCTATCACACCGTGACGCCGGACGGTGTCTGGGAGCATTACGGCCTCACCGCCGCGGAAGCCAAAGCCGCCGGCATGAATTCGCAGATGTTCAATTCGTTTCTCGATGGCACCAAGTCCGCGATCGAGATGGCGGCGGTCGCCAACGCCTGTGCGCTCGACGTCCCGCATGACGGCCTGATCTTCCCGCCATGCGGCGCCGACGAACTCGCCGAGGTCTTGCGGCCGAAATCGCTGGGCGGCGCGCTCGACAAGGACGGTGTGGTCGAGGTGGTTTCGTCGCTGGCCCGCGACGGCGCGCCGGTGCCGCGCGATCTGCGCTGGGGCGTCTATGTCGTGTTCAAGGCGCCGACCGAATACGCCGCGGCCTGCTTCAAACAATATGGCCTGCCGACCGATGCGACCGGCCGTTACGCGGCGATGTACAAGCCGTTCCATCTGATCGGTCTCGAACTGTCGGTCTCGGTGCTTAACATCGCGCTCCGCGGCGAGCCGACCGGGCGTTGCAGGGAATGGCGCGGCGACGCCGTCGCAGTCGCCAAGCGCGCGCTCAAGGCCGGCGAAATGCTCGACGGCGAAGGCGGCTACACCGTTTACGCCAAACTGATCCCGGCGGCGCGCAGCCTGGACCTCGATGCCCTGCCGATCGGGCTTGCGCACCACGTCAAACTCACGCGCAACGTCGCCGCCGGTGAATTCCTGACCAATGCCGATGTCGCGCTCGACGAGAATGCGCAGGCGGTACGCATTCGCCGCGCCATGCAGCGGATGCAAGGTTCCGCCGGCCGGCTCGCGGCGGAATAACTACGGCGGCCATCGAAGCGTCGGCGCGCGATCGCATCCTATAGTGCGGGCAGCTCAACTTTGCTCGCCATGGAGGATCGCGATGACGATCACCGTCTTCATCCGCTATCAGCTCGACCCCTACAAGCGCGACGGTTTCGAGGCCTACGCGCGCCGCTGGCTCGACATCATCCCGAAATGCGGCGGTGATGTCGTCGGCTACTGGATGCCGCACGAAGGCACCGACAATATCGCCTATGGCCTGATCTCGTTCGCAAGCCTCGCGGCCTACGAAGCTTATCGGGCGCGGCTTCGCGCCGACGGCGACGGTGCGGCGAATTTCGCCACCGCGCAGAAGGAACGCTTTATCATTTCCGAGGAACGCACGTTCCTGCGCCAGGTGGAGTGAGCGCCGGGCGCGACAGCGTATCCGTCAACGGCTGAAGCTACTCCGCCGCAACGCACACCGGCGGCCGCATCGCTTCAAGCCCATCCACCGCGGTCGCGGAGATCGTGGTGCGCACCATGTAGCGCGCTTCGTTGCCGGACCATGGCCGGCCGCGATGCATGGTGGCGCGGTTGTCCCACATGATGACGTCGCCGCTTTTCCATTTGTGCTGGTAGCTGGTCCCCGGCGCGGTCGCGGCGGCGGTGAGCTCCTCGATCAGCTTTTCGCCGGCGGCCGGCTCGAGGCCTTCGACCGCGTAGGTGTGCGAGGCGAGATAGAGCGCGCCGCGGCCATTGACCGGATTGCGCCACACCATGCGCCAGCATTGCGGCGGCAACGCATCGAGCTCCTCCGGCGTGGCAAGGCCGGCGGCGACTTTCTTGCGCGAATGGCCGTAGTGATGCCGGGCAAAGGAGCCCTCAAGCTTTTTCTGCGTCGCCGGGTCGAGCCGCTCAAACGCCAGGCGGGTGGAGACGAATTCGGTTTCGCCGCCGTGATCCGGGATGGTGCGCGCCGACAGCACCGAGGTCAGCGCCGGCACGCTCTTGAACGAACTGTCGGTGTGCCAAAGCTGGTTGGCCTTGTTGCGCAGCGCGTAGCGATGGTCTTCCGGCACCACTTTGCCGTCGTCGCCGATGGTGGTGAGGATGACGAAATTGGTGCCGGTGCCGAGCGAGCCGACTTTGGTCACTTCCGGCGGACCGAACTGTTTCGAGAACGCCAGCTGGCCTTCTCCGCTGATCTCCTGGCCGCGGAACAGCAGGACGGAATGGTCCTCGAACGCGGCGCGCACGGCCGTGTAGACCGCATCGTCGGCAGCAACATCGGCCAGCGTCACGCCGCGGATTTCAGCGGCAAACCCCGGACCGATCGTAATGATGTCCATGGCGAAACCTCCGCAGAGCGTTATTTGCTCCGATTGTCCCGCAAAACCGGCACCGGAGCAAGAAAGGCTATTTGTGCGACGGCCGCGGCAGTGCCGGATCGCCGAGGTCCCAGAACAGGCCGGCCATCAATCCCAAACCCTGCCGCGCGATCGGCGCCAGCAGATGTTCATTGGGCGCGTGCTGCGAACAGCCGGCATAGGAATGCGGCACCCAGATCGTTTTCAGCTTCAGCACGTCGGTGAAAATATCGTTCGGCAGCGAGCCGCCGAGATTGGGCAGGATGGTCGGCGCGGCGCCGCTGGTCCGTTGCAGCGAGTCTTTCACCCACGTCACCCAGGGATCGGCCGGATCGATGCGGCTCGCATAAAAATGCGAACTGCGGCCGGTTTTGGCTTTGACCTGCGAAAAGCCATTGCGGTCGAGATGACGCCGCAACGCCGGCAGGATGTCATCGACATCGGTGCCGACCACGTAGCGCAGCTGGCAATGGGCGCGCGCGGTCCCCGGAATGGCATTGACCGGCCGTTCCGGCGTGCCGGCGACGAAGGCGAGAACTTCAAAACTGTTCCAGCCGAACACGCGCTCGGCCGGCGTCAGATCCGGCTCGCCCCATTCCGGATCGACCTTCGGACCGTCGTCGCCGCCGTCGACTTCAACGCCGTCGAGCACTGCGCGAACCGACGCCGGCAGTTCCGGCCGCCATTCCGGGACACGGATGGCGCCGCGCGCGTCGGTGATCGTGGCCAGCGCCTGCGCCAGCACGATGCCGGCATTGGCGATCAAGCCGCCCCAGTTGCCGGAATGATGCGCGCCGTCGCGCAGATCGACGATCAGGTCGATCGGATAGCCGCCGCGCGCGCCGAGAAACAGCGTCGGTTGGCCGGGCGCGATGCGCGGACCGTCCGACGCAATCAGGATATCGGCCTGCAACAGATCGCCGGCATGGCGCTCGCACAATTCGCGCAAGCCGACCGAGCCCATTTCCTCAGCCATCTCGATCATGATCTTGCAATTGAAGCCGAGCGCGCCGCGTGCGCTCAGCACCGCGGCGAGCGCGGCGATGTTGACGCTGTGCTGGCCTTTGTTGTCGGCAGTGCCGCGGCCGTAGATGCGTTCGCCGTCGACGGAAATCTCCCAAGGCTTGAGGCCCGGCCGCCACAGGTCGTCGAGCCCGCGGATGGTGTCGCCGTGGCCATAGACCAGCACGGTGACATAGTCCGGATTTTCGATGCGTTCGGCGACCAGTACCGGCGGCCCCTGCAGATTGTCGAGCACGCGGCAGGTGAAGCCGAGCGGCTTCAGCGTCGGCGTCATCTCGTCGTCGAGATAGGACTGCAGCACGCCGGCGCGCTCCGGCTCCTGGCTCGAACTCGGGATGGCAACGCGGCGGGCAAGATCGGCGAGGAAGCCGCCGTCATCGAAATAGGCGAAAGCGCGGGCGACGGCGTCACTGCGGCTCATGACCGGCCTCGAAATCAACGCGACCACTGTCGCATTTGCGCAAATCGGCGCGGATTGATCAATGTTACTATAAAAGCCCGCAGGCGCGGCAGCCCAGGACGTATCGCCGCCGGACCGGCCTGTATGCCCAAGCCGGCGCAAGCTGCAAGGGATCCGGCGGCGGCGGCAAAGCGCCGAAAACGCGACGCTAATGTCCGTTCACGGCTCGATCACGCCGGTCGACACCAGAAGAAAAATCAGCGCGACGGTCACCAGCACGAAGCCGAGGAAAAACACCACGGCGACGCCGGCGACAGTGGCGATCGGCTGCGGCTCGTAGGCGTCCGAGGCGAGGATATCGTCCTTGCGCATCTGGTGGTTTGCCGCAATCGAGCGTGCGGCCGCCGAATAGCCGATCGGGATTGCGACTTCCGCCCAGTCCGGGATGAACGGCGAGAACAGCAGCAGCGTGACAATGAACAGCGAACCCCAGAACAAGATCTGCTGCGCATCGCGCGGCCGCTCCAGCACCTGGAAGTTCTTCCACAGCGCATAGATCATCGCCATCGGCCCGCCGAAGAACGCGCAGGCGAAAATCTGGTTCGGCGTAAAGAGCTTTTTCTTGTTCAAGCTCGGCTCGGATTGCACGCTCATTGGACGGTCATGGCAGGATCATGGCACGATCACGGCACGTCGAACCGCGCCGTGACTTCGGGCGGGATCGGCCGCGTCCTGATCCTGGTCGGATCGGCGGCGTCGCGTTCCGCCCAGACCCGAACCTCCTTGCCTTCGACCGCAAGCGCGCCATGGACGCGAAGCTCGTGGCTGACCTCGAAGCTCGAGCGGCGAAACTCGCTGACCCATGACGTCAACTCGATGGTATCGCCGAAGCGCGCCGGCCCGACGAATTTCGCGCCGGCATCGACTAGCGGAATGCCCATGATGCCGTAAGTTGCCGCGAAATCGTGCGGCTTGACGCCAAGCGCCACCTCGAACAGCGACCAGGTGCCGGCGTCGAAATACTCAAAAAAGCGCGGGTTGAAGACGATGCCGGCGGGATCGCAATGACCCCATTCGACGACGAACCGGCGTTTGCTGCGCAACATGGCCATGGGCCGCATGAAAGCCGGAACACACGGAACCCGTCAACCAGCGCAAGCCGAGCGGAACCATGAATCATGACGGGCGAGCTTGCGCCCGCCCGTCACGTTCTCAGCGCTGCTACCGCTGCTGGGAACCAGGATCTGATCCTCCACATGGCGCGGCGCTGGTAGCGGCTGCGCACCCGGACTGACCCGACCTTGGCGACCGTCACATCCGGCAGAACCGTACGCGACTGATCTGTGACAACGATAGCGCAGGCGCACGGCGGCACAAGTTAAAGCGTAACTGCAACGTGCAAGGCGCCGTTTGGGGATAACACTGGGGATTCGCCGCGCTGCGTCGTGGAACAGAATGGCAGTAATGCAGAATTTACAGAGGCACCTGCATGTCTTGACGGTAAACGCGCGAACCCGCAATCTCGGTGCATGGCGGATTTTTCGACGTCGGAAATTGCGGTCAGAGGCTGCCGCATCCGGCTGATGCGCGCCGGCGCCGGCGAACCGCTGCTCTATTTGCACGGCGCCAGCGGCGCGGCCTGGCTGCCGGTGCTGCAAACGCTCAGCGAAAAATACGACGTCATCGCGCCGGAGCATCCGGGTTTTGGCGAAAGCGATACGCCGGAATGGCTCGATACTATCCACGATCTCGCCTATTTCTATCTCGACGTGCTTGAGCAGTTGAACCTCACGAACGTGCATCTGGTCGGCAATTCGCTTGGCGGCTGGCTTGCCGCCGAGATTGCGGTACGCAACACCGCGCGCCTCGCCTCGGTCACGCTGTGCAACGCCGCCGGCCTTTACGTGCCGGGCGCCAGGCAATCCGACTCCTTCATGATGAACGAAGAGCAGCGGTTGCGCGAGTTCTTCTACGATCCGAAAAAAGCCGAGCAGATGGTGGCGCGCGTGATGCACCCGGACCGCGAGGACACGGTGCTGAAGAATCGCGCCACCGTCGCCCGGCTGTCATGGCAGCCGCGCAGCCACGATCCGCATTTGCCGAAATGGCTGCATCGCATCGACGTGCCGACGCTGGTGATCTGGGGCGACCACGACAAGTCTTTTCCCAATGAGCACGCGCAGGCTTATCACAAGGCGATTGCCGGCTCGAAGCTCGTCATGATTCCGAAATGCGGCCACGTTCCGCAGATCGAAAAGCCGGATGAATTCGTGGCGGCGCTGGAAGGCTTCATCGCCGCGCGCAAGCAAGCGGCGTAACCGGGGCTCACCATGAAGTTCTTCAACTTCCACCTGATGCCGTATAGCGCCGTCGATCTCGACGCCATCGCCAGGAACGGCTCGGCCTGGGTGACATTCTCCAACAAGAATTACGATCCGGAGAAAGGCGCCGAGCTCTATCACGACTATCTCGACCAGATGGAGTTCGCCGATCAGCTCGGTTTCGACGGCGTCTGCCTCAACGAACACCATCAGACCGCTTACGGCATGATGCCAATTCCGGGCGTGCTCGCCGGCGCGCTGGCACGCAGCGTCAAGCATGCCAACATCGCCATTCTCGGCCGCGCGCTGCCGCTGGTGAACAATCCGCTGAACATCGCCGAAGAATACGCGATGCTCGACAACCTCACCCGCGGCCGCATCATCGCCGGCTTCGTGCGCGGCATCGGCGCCGAATATCACTCGACCGGCGTCAACCCGGCGCTGTCGCAGGAGCGCTTCGCCGAGGCGCACGACCTGATCATTCAGGCCTGGACCAAACCCGGCCCGTTCGCCTTCCACGGCAAGCATTATCAGTTCCGCTACGTCAATCCGTGGCCGCGGCCGGTTCAGCAGCCGCATCCGCCGGTGTGGATTCCGTCGCAGGGCTCCGGCTCGACCATCCGTTGGGCGGCGAAGATGCGCTACACCTATTGCCAGACGCTATCGCCGATCGCCGCGGTGGCGAAGTTCTTCCAGCTTTATCGCGACGAGGCGGAGAAGGCCGGCTACGAGGCGTCGCCCGATCAGCTGGCATGGTCGAACACCATCTATGTCGCCGATACCGACAAGAAGGCGATGGCGGAGGCCAAGCCGCATCTCGAGGCGCTGGTGAACTACCTGCTCAAGATGCCGACCGACATGCTGCTGCCGCCGGGCTACACCGACACCGCGTCGATGAAGCGGGTGCGCGCGGTGAAGGTCACCGGCAAGACCACGACGATCGAGGATCTGGTGAAATCCGGCGTCGTCATCATCGGCAGCCCGGAAACGGTGCGGCAGAAGCTCGCCGAATATCAGGACCTCGCCGGCTTCAACACCTCGCTGACCAAGACCCAGTTCGGCACCATGCCGAACGAGATGGCGCGCGCCAACATGACGGCGATCGCCGAAGAAATTCTGCCGGCGTTCCGGGATCGGCTGCCGCAAAGCACGGCAAAAGCCGCGGCGGAGTGATTCCTTTCCGGTCCTGCCCCGCGCATGCTTTCCCTCAAAGACCTCATGGGCGCGCTGTCGGTGGCGATCGCGCTGTTCTCCTACGCGCTTTATGTCTGGAAGACATTCCGCGCGCACGCGCGGCCGCATCCGTTGTCGTGGCTGATCTTCGGCGTGCTGGCCGGAACCGGGTTTCTGATTCAGTTCGATCAGGGTGCCGGCGCGGGGAGCTGGGTGATGGGTGTGACCGCGGCGGTGTGCTTCATGCTGTGCCTGATCGGATTCGTGCAGGGCGAGCGCCGCTTTCCATGGTACGAATGGGCATTCCTCGCCGCCGCCGCGATCGTGTTTGCGTTTTATCTGGCCTCGCGGCAGCCGGCGCTGTCGGCGATCCTTGCCGCCATCGTCAACGGCCTCGGCTTCGGGCCGACGCTGACCAAGGCCTGGGCGCGCCCGCACAGCGACAGCAGTTCGGCCTTCATGCTCAACGGCCTGAAATTCGTGCCGTCGCTGTTCGCGATGGACACCGTGTCGGTTGCGACCTGCGTACTGCCGGCCAGTCTGATCGTCACCAACCTTGCCGTCGCGCTGGTTATTATTCTGCGGCGAAAGGACGTGACGGCACGAGCGTAACGCTCCCGTTTTGGCGCCGCCATCCGCCTGAAATCAACTTGTTTTCGGCGCAAAAAACCTTAACCGGCACAAAGGAAACATCCGCCATGCCCGACGCACAGACTACGGGCCCCGAAAGCTCCGCAGTGCGCGTCGCGCTCTGGCGCGCGATGCATGTGCAGATCGACGCCTCGCCGCCTGTGCTTGACGACACGATCGGCCTGCAACTCGTCGCACCGGACGAAAGTTGGCGCCGCCGGCCCGACATGGATCCGCAAGGCACCCGCCTGTTCCGCGCCGCCATCGTGGCACGGGCGCGCTTCATCGAGGACCTGGTCGCCGAGCAAGCCGGCAAAGGCGTCGGCCAATACGTCATCCTCGGCGCCGGCCTTGATACCTTTGCGCAGCGGCGGCCGCAGCTCGCGCCGCGGCTGCACGTGTTTGAAGTCGATCAGCCTGGGCCGCAGGCGTGGAAGCGGCAGCGCCTGATCGAGACCGGTTTCGGCGTTCCGGACTGGCTGCGGCTGGTGCCGGTCAACTTCGAGGCTGGCGATGCATGGTGGGAGAAGCTCGCGGCGGCGGGTTTCGACCCCGGCAGGCCGGCAGTGGTCGTCTCGACCGGCGTCAGCATGTACCTCACGACAGAGGCGATCGCGGCGACGCTGCGGCAGGTCGCGGCGCTCGCGCCGGGCTCCATGTTCGCCATGACGTTTCTTTTGCCGCTTGAGCTGGCCGATCCCGAGGTACGCGCAGCGTTTGCAATGGCGGAAAAAGGCGCGCGCGCCAGCGGCACGCCGTTCATCAGCTTTTTCACGCCGGACGAGATCACGGCGCTGGCCCGTGCCTGCGGCTTTCGCAATGCACGCCATGTCTCCGGGGCGATGCTGACACAGAAGTATTTTGCGAACAGGACCGACGGCCTTCGCCCGCCGAACAATGCCGAAGAATTACTCGTTGCCGCAACATAGGCAGCAAGCCATCGAGCGTTCGATGAGCGCGGCGGCGTTCAGCGCGCAAGCTCGCGCGGCTAAAAGCCAATGCCGAGCGCCGTCGACACTTTATGCATAACCGTCAGCATCGCGCCGCTATAACGCCCCTGATACAGGTACTGGTCGACCTGCATGAGGACGACGATCGCAACTGCCGTTGATGCGATGAACCTGAACATGACACCACGCTAGAGAGTGGCGGATTGCGAGAGTAAAAGCCATTTTCTCCTGGACCGAAACCAGCGTGATGGAATTGCGTCAAAATACAATGAGGCTTCCCACCTCAAATGCGACGAGATCTGTTCAATTACGACTAGGTTTAACAAACTATGTAACTGATCGCAGACTCGCCGGACCAAAGCCGCCGCCGCCGCGCTGTTTCAGAAATTCATCAAGCAGCTCAATGCGATCGCATGAGTTCGATATCCTGAACACTTCATAAAAATCAGCCGGCGATACCCCCCGCGCGCGAAAGGGACGCAGGCACGGCGAACCAGAGACCCCCGAATTTATTCGTTTCGCGAAACTAATGTGCAAGATGGAGCGATCTAAAGTGACGGCCGTCATCGGCAAAGGACGCAAACCGGGAAGTCCTGTTGCCGAGCGGAGGTCATGATGTTGCGTCGATTTTTCCGCGACCGCGAGGGTAACGTCGCGATCATCTTCGCGCTGTCGCTCATTCCGTGCATCTTCCTTGCCGGGATGGCGCTGGATTTTACTGTCGCCACGCAAAGGCGGCTTGTCCTCAACTCGGCCGCAGATGCCGGCGCGCTTGCCGCCGTGACCCCGGCAATGATGCTGCAAGTGAGCGGCAATGCGCAAATCGCTGCGACCAACGCTTTCAATGCCGTCGCTTCGACAGTCACCGGTACGACGGGCATCACTCCGGTCATTAACGTCGTCGACAACGGCCTCATTCGCACCGCGACGGTGAGCTATAGCGCCAACTCGACCAACAATTTTCCGAATGTCCTGAAGCTGTTGAACGGAAGCAGCCAGGCCAACTGGCCAATTTCGGGAACCGCGACCTCGACGGCAACGACGGCGCCGAACATCGATTTCTATCTGCTGCTGGATAACTCGCCGTCGATGAACATCGCCGCGACCACGGCCGGCATCAACACCATGGTCTCCCACACGTCCGCACAAGGCGGCTGCGCCTTCGCCTGCCACGAATCCCATCCGTCGTCGGACAACCTGGGTAATCCCAATGGCGAAGACAACTACACGCTGGCCCAGAATCTCGGCGTGGTAACGCGGATTCAAAATATGGCGACCGCCGCTTCCACGCTGATGACGACGGCGGCGGCGACCGCAGCGACGAACAATGCCGCCTACCGGATGGCGATCTACACATTCAACACCGGCGGTGTGAACACCGTCCAGACCCTGACGTCCAATCTTACGACCGCGGGGAATGCCGCCGCCGGGATCGACGTGCTGGAGGTCTACGACAACAGTTGCCTGACCTCCTCGAATTGCAACAACGACACCGACACCAATTTCCCGTCGGCAATGTCCGCCATCAACGGCATCATGCCGAACCCCGGGACCGGGGCGTCAAACAGCACGCCGCAAAAGATTCTCTTTCTGGTCAGCGACGGCGTTGAGGACGACAATAGCGGTTCGTGCTCGCAACCTCTCAGCGGCACCCGCTGTCAGGCGCCGTTCGACACGACGTGGTGTACGACAGTCAAAAATCGCGGCATCCGAATCGCGGTGCTATACACCACCTATCTGCCGCTGCCGACCAACAACTGGTACAACACCTGGGTCGCGCCGTTTCAGAGCCAGATCGGAACCCACATGCAGAGCTGCGCCTCGCCGGGCCTGTATTTTGCAATTACCACCGACGGCGACATCACGGCAGCGATGCAGGCATTGTTCGAGGAAGCGGTCTCGAGTGCCCGGCTGACGAACTGACCGCAGCCGAATACAAGCTGTCGGCGGCGCTCCGCTAGAACTTGATCATCGTGGTCCGGGTCACCGTGACGTTATTCGTCATGTTGACCGGGCCGCCTTTGGCCAGATGAAACGCGGCGTACTGCTCGTGATAGACGCTCTCGCCTGCCGAGCAATCAACCGGAACGATCACCTTGTAGCCACGCTGCGTCGCTTCCGACGCGGTGCCGACAGTCGCGCCCTGGAATGAGTTGCCGCAGATGATCACGGTCTTGATGCCGGCCTGCTTGAGCACCGGCTCGAGCGTCGAGCCGAGGAATTTGTCCGGCCCACCCTGCCGGTACCATTCGCCGTCGCGCGGCTTGATCGCCGGGTCCATCACGTCGTCCGGCGTCGCCTTGCCGTCGGAGCCGACCAGACTGTACCAGACGACCATGTTGTGAGCGCGCGCCTCGTCGTGCATGCGCTTGATGTTCGGCATCGCGGCGACGCAGCGCGGACGCGCGCCGCAGCCGGTCTTCATGATGTCGAGCAGCAGCAGCGCGGTGGTCGAGGGATCGACCATGACCTCTTTCAGTTCCGGCGCCGGCGGCGCCACCGCCGTACTCCAGTCCGAAATCACGTCGGCAATCGACGGCGATCCCGCGAGCGCAATGATGAGTGCCGCAGCCGCGGCGGCGAAGCGTGACGATTTCATGATGTCCTCCCGGAAACGCGTCGGCCGAAAATAGAACAAGGCACCCTGGCAGCCAATTGCGAAACGGCACGGGAAGAAGCGCGCCGCTAAGGCGGGTCCGCCGGACTTGCGCTGTCCGCGTCCTCGCCGGGATAAGCCGGCGGCGACGTGTTGTGGAAAAGATAAAACAGCGCGTCCTCCGGCGACCGCGGCGGCTGCTTGAGGTACCGCTCGAAGCGGGCAGCGAGCCGCAGCCAGATTTCCGCCAGTTGAAGATAGTGCCGGGTTTCGCGCGCCGTCTGCGCTTGCCGCGCCCGTGCGAGAGCGCTGTCGGCGCACTCGCGGCATTTCCGGGCTGTTTCACATGATTGCACGGGCCCTACCCCATCCCGATGATGAAGCCCGGTGCCATAACGCCGAGGCCCCCGCCCGGTTCCTCGTCTGGCCGCGGCGTCTCACCGCGGTTATCCGCCCCGAGGCCGCACGGTTTTTTCGGGCGATTTTGCCCGGAATTTCGCCATTCTCGCGGCGGACCATCCGGTCTCAAGGAAAAATCAAGCCGGCGTCAAAGCGCCGTTGCACAGGCCTTGGCAGATTACGGACGCCTTGGTGACCGAGTCGCCGGATCGTGCGATCGCGCTATCCGGCCGGCATCACCGGAGGCGGCAAACAAGCGCCAAAGCGCGCGGGAGTCGTCCGATGCCGCAGTATTTTTTCATGATCCGTGGACGGACCGGCGAAATCGAAAGCGATCCGAACGGCGCGGAACTGCCGAGCGTCGCGGAAGCGCTGTACCACGCCGAACGCAAGATCCGGGAACTGCGCAACAGAAACGAGTACCGGCGCCCGGGTCCGATGATGATCGTGAAAGACCGCAACCACCAGACCGTCTTGTCGGTGCCGTTTTATCCAGGGTTCTGACTTGGGTTCTGACTTTGGCTTCTCATTGGCCGCGCCGGTCCGGAAACAAACCCGGCCGGCCCGGCATCATGACAGTCTATTATGAGTGTGCCTGCGGACTCCACCACGCGGCGTGGTGGCGATCGCGTTCGCCGGCCTGGCGTGCCCAGCCGTTGCAGCGCCTGCGCCCTGTGATAGGACAGCGCCGGACAGGACGTGGATTTGCAACAGGAGCTAGCGATGGCCGCCAAAAACACGCAGAAGATCGGCTGGATCGGGATGGGCCGCATGGGCTATCCGATGGCCGAGCGCCTGATCAAGGCGGGCCACGATGTCACGATCTGGAATCGCACCCGCGCCAAGGCCGAGCCGCTGGCCAAGATCGGCGGCAAAGTGGTCGATCATCTGCACGAGCTCAAAGACGTCGACGTGCTGTTCTCGATCGTCGCCACCGGCAAGGACGTGCAGGAGGTGCTCTACGGCAAGAACGGCGTGTGCAGTCAGGGCGGCAAGATGCCGCCGATCGTGGTCGATTGCTCGACCATCGCCGTCGAGGAATCCGCCGCCATCCGCGACAGGCTCAAGCAGCTCGGCGCCGATTTCGTCGCCGCGCCGGTGAGCGGCAACGCCAAGGTGATCAAGGCCGGCAAGCTGTCCGCCGTGGTCTCCGGCCCGGATGCCGCGTGCAAGACCGCGATGCCGCTGATCGAAGTGTTCGCGCCGCGCGGGGTGTCCTATGTCGGCGAAGGCGAACTGGCCCGCGTCTGCAAGATCGCGCACAACGTCATGCTGGGCGTCGTCATCGAAAACCTGATCGAGATCACGCTGTTGACCAACAAGATGGGGGTACCGCGCCACGCGTTCCTGGCGTTCCTCAACAACGGCGTCATGGGCTCGATGTTCACGGCCTACAAGTCGCCGGCGCTGGTCAATCTCGACTGGACGACGACGTTCACTCCGGAGCTGTTGCGCAAGGACCTCGACCTCGGCCTGGAGATGGCCCGCGAGATGGACGTGCCGATGCCGGTGACGGCGGCAACGCGCGAAGTGCTGCAAGGCCATTTCGGCGCGGCGATGCTGCAAAAGAATCCAACGGAATACCTGGAAAAGGACTTTGCCGCGCTGGCCGAAACCATGGCGCTTGCAGCCGGCATGAAACTTGAAAGCGAGAACAAGAACGTGCCGACCGGGCTGGAAAGCTGAAATCCTTATGCACCTGACACTGCGCGCGCTGGCCGCGCTCCTGTTCGGCGCGTTCGCATCTCTGGCCGGCGCGACCGATGCGCCGGCGGCGCCGGATTGGCCGACACGGCCGGTGCGTTTCATCGTCACGCTCGGCGCCGGCAGCGGAACCGATATCGGCGCCCGGCTGCTGGCGGACCGGCTGGGTCAATTGTGGGGCCAGCCGATCATCGTGGAAAACCGGCCGGGCGGCGACGGGCTTGTCGCCATCAACGCTTTTGTCAGCGCCCACGACGACCACGTCCTGCTGTTTGCGCCGTCATCCTCATTCACGGCGCATCCGTTCCTGCACGACAGCTTGCCCTACAAGCCGGAAGATCTCGCACCGATCACCCGCGTCTCCAATACGCTGATCGCGATTTCGGTGCCAAGCACCCTGCCGGCCAATTCGTTCGGTGATTTGATTGCGCAGGTCCGCGCCGAGCCGGGCAAGCTCAACTGGGCCGCGGTCACCGGCGCGCACGAGTTCATCTTTGCCGGTTGGCTCAAGCGCGCCGGACTCAGCATGAACGAGGTGCCCTATCGCAATCCCGTCGATGCCGCAAACGATCTCGCCGAAGGCCGCGTGCAGGTCTATTCGTCGGCGCTGGCGATCGTGCGGCCGCAGTTCGATGCCGGCCGGATCAAAATGCTGGCGATCGCCAATGCCGACCGCTCGCCCAGCGTGCCGGATGTTCCGACAACGGCGGAAACCGGCTATCCGGAACTCACGCTCGATGGACTTGTCGGTTTGTTCGGCCCCCCGAGCATGCCGCTCGAACTGCGCGAGCGCATCACCGCGGACATCCGCAAGGTCGCCGACCGTACCGTCGCCGAGCGTTTGACGCTGACCGGACAGCTCATGAATATCGGCGGACCGGACGAGTTCGCCAAATCGATCGAGGCGCAGCGCGCCAAGGTGGCGGCGTTTGCCGCCGTGCTCGGCGTCAAGCCGCTTTCGGGAAACTAGCCCAGCAGTTTGCCGAAAAGATCCCGCGCGCGGGGCTCTAGGGGACTTCCACGCTGGTCTGCACGCTGATCGCCATCTGCCATTGGCCGTTGCGTTTCACCCAGACCCGGGCGGCGCGATACGGCGGCCGCGAATTGTCCGGCAGCACGTGGGTTGCGATCATCGCGGCGCCATCATCGTAGACGGCGAGCCGCATGCTCTCGACTTCGCCGACCCGTACCACAGCGTTGGTGAGCTTTTGCCTCTTGATCGCCGTGATCCGGCCGGCCTTGGAAATCGGCTCACGCGCGCTGCCATAAAGCGTGAACTCGTCGGCAATATGCCTGGCCCACTCGTCGGCATCGTGGCCGACGGCTGCTTTCTCAAGCGCCTGGAATGAATTGACGATGTCCTGCTCCGCCGGCGAGCGCACGCGATAGGGGATCGTCTGGCAGGGATTGACGCAGGTGTAGGGATCCGCGGCCGCGACCGGCGCCGATGCCTGATGCACGGGACCTTGCGCCGCAAGCGCGACATCCTGCGCCACCAGTGCGCGCCAGGTGCCTTTCTGCTTGGCCCAGATATCGAGGAAGAACACGTCTTTGTTGTCCGCGGCTTTGCGGTGTCCCGTCACCATGCCGATGCGGCCGTGAATCTCGGCTTTGACGTCGCTCGGCGGCGCGGCGGCAACGTCCTTCATGCCGGCGAGGAATTCCCTGCGCTCGAAAACCTTGCCGTTTTCGTCGACGAAGCTGAATTGCAGCGCCAGAAGCCTCCGGGCGGCGTTTTTGTCGCCGCCGCGCATCGCCGCACCGAGGGATTGATCGGCGGCAAGCACGAGAGTCTCGTCGGCGGACGGCGACTGCGCGCGCGATTGTGCGACGACGGCAATCAAAACACCCGCGCCAAGCATGCCGAGCATCCATCGCTGGATGGCGGGCCGCGTCGCCCCTTGCATCGCCCCTCCTCGCCGGCATCGCAATCGATGCGGGCCCGGTCTCTCGCGGACCGTTGCGCGAAGAACATGGCATTTTCAGGCAGCGGCGCTCAAGGCGAAGTGCAGCGGTCGCGACGCCGCGTCGCAGCTTGCGAATGCAACGAACGTCATCAGTGCCGGAAAATTAGTCAGCTCGAGCGGTGATGGCGCGCGTGGCGCGCACGGCCACCCTTGCTTCCGGCCGCCATGGCGGTACGGCATTCCGGGCCGATCTGGGCGTATTTCCTGTGCATGCAGGCGGTGATTTTTGCTTCATCGGGGACGAATTCGGAGCACAGCCGCATCGCATCCGGCGTGCAGGCCTGCCGCACATCGACGGTCTGGGCGGCGGCGCCTTGCAGACCGCCGATCAAAAGCGCGCCGATCGGCAGCGCCAGGCAGCAGACGAATCGAATTGGTCGCATGGTGGATTGTCCCCGGCTTTCTGAAGATTTTGAGTCGGGCTGAAAAATAGCGGCAGGCACTTCCGTCGTCGATGGCTATCTCGGCAACTTTAGATGGAGCACGATCCGGAAAGGCCCGGCATGCGCCAAGTCATTCGCTAAACAATCACCTGGTAAAGAGGTCACTTGGTGGCCAGGTCACTTGGCATCTCAAGTCACTTGATAGCCCAGGAAAATGCCCTGTCCTGCAGGAAGCGCCCCCGCGCGGCAGCATCGCCGGCGCAGCGCTCGATAGGTCCTTCGGTGACCTGCGCGGTCACGTTGTCGAATGAGACGCGGCGGCAAAAGATGCCATCGGGCATTGCGTAGACAACGGCCGCCGCGCCGTGCGGGTCCGGCGGCGGCTGCAGCGCCTGCTGCACCAGCGGATCGATTGCGGCGTGGCCGCCGACCAGCAGCGTTGCGGCAAACAGCACCAGGAACAGCGCCGAGACGATGACGATGTGGCCGGACCCGACCTTCGCTCCGCTCGGTCGCGTCTGTCGCGTCCGATCGCCGGTAACCGGACGCGCGCCCATCTGCACAGCCATGGCGGCATTAGCCGCAACGGCCCTTGAATTGCCGATAAGAAATCATCTTCCATTTGAGCGAAATTGCGCAAAAATCGCAGCATCCACTGCCGTCGCGCAAAAATCCCTTCGTAAATCCAGCGGCTTGCAAACCGCGCATCACCCCCTCCCGCGCCGCTGCGAGGGGTGGAATAATCGGCACACAACAAGACTTTCAACAACACGGCACGAGGACGCCTTGCTCACACCCGCACGCAACGAGATGTTGACCCGCGTAGGCCCCGGCACGCCGATGGGCGAGCTGCTGCGGCGCTACTGGCAGCCGTTCGCCGGCGCCAGCGAACTCGACACCAACCCGATCAAGGAGGTCCGCCTGCTCGGCGAAAACCTCGTGCTCTACCGCGACCGCGGCGGGAACTATGGCTTGATCGACCGGCATTGCCCGCACCGCCGCGCCGACATGCTGTATGGCTGGGTCGAGCAGAAAGGCATCCGTTGCAGCTATCACGGCTGGCTGATGGACGAGACCGGACGCTGTCTCGAACAGCCTTACGAAGACACCACCAATCCAAAGCCGTCGAAGGCCGGCTGCGAGATCAAAGCCTATCCGGTGAAGGAATGTGCCGGCCTGCTGTTCGCCTATCTCGGTCCGCTGCCGGCGCCGGAACTGCCGGTGTGGGAGCCGTTCACCTGGCGCAACGGCTTTCGCGAAGTCGTTCTCGCCGACGTGCCGTGCAACTGGTTTCAGTGCCAGGAGAACTCCATCGATCCGGTGCACTTCGAATGGATGCACGACAATTGGGGTGCCCGGTTGCGCGGCGGCGACAGCAATGCCGCGCCCAAACATCTCAAGCTGAAGTTCGAGCCATTCGACTACGGATTTACCTATAAGCGCGTGCGCGAAGGCCAGAGCGAGGAAGACCGCTACTGGACGGTCGGACGCGTCGCCCTGTGGCCGAACGGCTTTTATCTCGGCAGCCACTTCGAATGGCGCGTGCCGGTCGACGACGAAAACACCTTGAGCGTGGCGTGGTTCTTCGTGCGCGTGCCGAAAGGCCGCGAGCCTTATGTGCAACAGCGCGTGCCGACCTGGCGAAGTCCGATCCAGGCCGATGACGGACGCTGGATCACCAGCCACGTCATCAACCAGGACATCGTCGCCTGGGTCGGACAGGGCCGCATCGCCGACCGCACCAAGGAGCATCTGCGCTCGAGCGATATCGGCGTCACGCTGATGCGCAACCGCTTCTTCGAGGAGATCGAGGCGATGGCGGCGGGCAAGGAGCCCGGCGGCGTCATTCGCAGCGCCAACGAGGCGCAGTGCATCACGCTGCCGAACATGGCGCGCGAACTCAACACCGAAGGCATTCCGCTTGCCGACTTCGACAAGGATCCGATCCTGCGCCAGCGGCTCAAGGAATTCCGCCACCATTTCGGCCAGCCGGCCGAGGTGCGGCGCGAATTTGCCGAGGCGATGGGAATCCCCGGCGCATGAACGGAAGCGGATTTCCAGATACGGTCATGCGCTGCTAAAACACGAACATGCGCACCCAGGTCTGCATCATCGGCGGCGGCCCGGCCGGCATGCTGCTGTCCCACATTCTCGACCGCAACGGCATCGACAGTGTCGTGCTGGAGCGCCAGACCCGGGCCTACGTGCTGCACCGCATTCGCGCCGGCGTGCTGGAGAGCGGCAGCGTGAACTTGTTGCGCGACGTCGGCCTCGGCGAGCGCATGGACCGCGACGGCTATCCGCACAATGGCTCGGCCGTGGCCTGGGAAGGCCGTGACCGGTTCTTCATCGATACGATGAAGTACACCGGCAAGATCATGATGACGTACGGTCAGACCGCGCTGACCGAGGACCTTTACGCCGCGCGCGACGCGGCCGGCGGCAAAGTGATCGACGAAGCGGCCAATGCGCAGCCGCATGACGTGACTTCGGCCAAACCTTACGTGACGTATCAGAAGGATGGCGCCACGCACCGGATCGATTGCGACTACATCGCCGGCTGCGACGGCTTCCACGGCGTCAGCCGCACTGCGATCCCGGCGTCGGTACTCAAGACCTATGAGAAGGGCTATCCGTTCGGCTGGCTCGGCATCATGTCGGAGACGCCGCCCTATCACGAGATGGTCTATTGCTATCATGAGCGTGGTTTTGCGCTGGCGTCGATGCGGAACCCGATGCTCAGCCGCTATTACATCCAGTGCGATCTCGACGACACCATCGAAAACTGGCCGGACGACCGGTTCTGGCAGGAATTCAAGGCGCGCCTGCCCAAGGACATGGCGGACAAGATCGTCATCGGACCGTCGATCGAAAAATCGATTGCGCCGCTGCGCAGCTTTGTCGCCGAACCGATGCGCTACGGCTCCTTGTTCCTCGCCGGCGACGCCGCACACATCGTGCCGCCGACCGGGGCCAAGGGACTGAACCTTGCGATCTCCGACGTCTATTACCTGTCGCGCGCGCTGATCGAATTCTATCAGAGCGGAAAGACCACTTATCTCGACAGCTATTCGGAAACTGCGCTGCGCCGGGTCTGGGGCGCCGCACGCATGTCCTGGTACATGACCACGCTGCTGCATCGCTTTCCGGACGAGCAGCCGTTCGAGAAGCGATTGCGCTTCAACCAGTTCTATTATCTGTGTGCGTCCGAGCACGCCGCAGCGTCGCTGGCGGAGCAATATGCCGGGCTGCCGCTGTAGAGGTTATCCGCCTACGCAGCCGCATTCGCGGAACTTCGCATGAGCATGGTCAATTTAAGATCGGGCTGATTGGCGACATTGAATGTCACCTGCTCATAGCGAAGAAATCCATCGACCGGGTGATTGAACGTTCGCTCGCCGCCCTCGCGGCCCAGCACCGCCTGTTCGTCCCAGAATCGCGCGAAGTCCTCACTGTCTTGCCGCAACGCCGCGATCAGGTTGCGCAGCCCCGGCTCATCGAAATGTGAACTGCTGTCTGCGCGAAATTCCGCGGCAATGCGGCGCGCCCGCTCCTCCCAAAGGCAGATGAACGATCGTGCCGCGGGATTCAGAAAGACAAAGCTGAGTAGATTGCGTTCTCCCGGCGCATCCAGCCAGCCGGCGAACAATCGTTCCGCCTGCCGATTCCAGCAACACGCGGTCCAGCTTCGATCCAGCACATAGGCCGGAGACCCGATGGCATCGACGCAAGCAACAACGACTGGAGGAATGACCTCGGGGCGATCTTGCCCGTGCTCCGGATCACGCTTGCCGGCCAGCTCGAAAAGGTACGCGCGTTCAGCGCGGCCGAGCCGCAAGACACGCGATAACCGCGACAGCGCGCCGGACGATACCGAGATATCGCGGCCCTGTTCGATCCAGGTGAACCATGTCGTGCTCAGCCCGCAGAGTTGCGCCAGTTCTTCCCGGCGCAAACCCGGTGTTCTTCGCCGGCTGCCTGCCGGCAACCCGACCGCTGCCGGGCCGAGCTTTGCCCGATAAGAACGGACAAAATCGCCAAAAGCCCGCCTCTGAGCCGAAGATCGCAGGGTAGACATGGTGGATTTTATCCCAGCATAAGCTGCCATCTTAAACCGGTATTTTTCTGATGATAGAGCGCGGCTCTGTTCGAAAGGAAGCGAGGTTTGCCATGGCCGCCTACCAGACCAGCCACAAGATCCAGGAAGACCTGGTGAGCGGACAGTTCGGCTCGCGAGCCGCCGCCTATCTGAGCAGCGCCGTCCATGCGCAGGGCCGCGACCTCGAGAGCCTCGCCGCGCTGGTGCGCAGCGAGCCGCAAGCAAAGGTTCTGGATCTCGGCTGTGGCGCAGGCCATGTCAGCTTTCACGTCGCGCCGCATGTGCGCGAGGTCGTTGCCTACGATCTGTCTGCCGAAATGCTGGACGTCGTCGGGCGCACGGCAGCGCAGCGCGGCCTGACCAACGTCGCGACCCAAGCGGGCGCGGCAGAGCATTTGCCATTCGCAGATGCCAGCTTCGATTATGTTCTCAGCCGCTACAGCGCTCACCATTGGCGCGACCTCGAAGCCGGGCTGCGCGAGATCGCACGGGTGCTCAAGCCCGCAGGCACCGCCGCCTTCGTGGACAGCGTTTCGCCGGGGTTGCCGCTTCTCGACACCTATCTGCAAGCTGTCGAAGTGCTGCGCGATCCGTCACACGTGCGCAGCTACGCGCGGGCGGAATGGATCGCCGCGATCAACCGCGCCGGACTGATGCCGACAACGGCAGAGCAGTTTAGGCTGCGCATGCAATTCGACGTCTGGACCGAGCGAATGCGGACGCCCAAAGTACAAAGTGCCGCGATACGCGCGCTGCAGAAAGCGATGTCGGAAACCGTCGCCCGGTATTTCGAAATCGATGCCGATGGCAACTTCAACCTGGACGTCGTTGCGATCCAGGCGTCGCGCGCCGCGCTCTAAGCAAATGAACCTTTTCAATAAGGTTCCATCTTCGCCTGTCCGAGCGCGTTGATGAAGACGCGCTCATTCGGCGCCGGCTTGCCTTCAATCCGTTCGAGGCACCAGTCGGCCAGCATCGCAAACCAGTTTTCGCCGAGCGCGGATGAAAGATTGTGCCGCCAATGGCGTGGCGTTCGCCTTCATAGATCACGAGTTTCTTCGGCGAACGGATCATGCCGGCCAGTTCGTCGGAAAATTCCAGCGGCGACAGTTCATCGTCCTCGCCGGCCTGGATCAGGACTGGGCATTTGATGTCGCCCGCGATCGGCGCGAGGCTGAACCTTTCGATAAAGCGATCGAACTCGTCTTCGTCGGTGTGGCCCGACATATACATGAAGCGCATCTTGAACGACGGCGCCGAGCGATTCATCAGGCTGAACAGGCCGGGCTCGTGGCAGATGAACGTCACCGCGGCGCCGCGGACTTTGTCGCCGAGCGCGGCCGCGGCCTGCAAGCCGAAGAACGAGCCCATACTGACGCTCCAGATCACGGAGCGGCCAACGTCGATGTCCGGATGTTTGCTCAGCCAGTCGTACACGGCGCGCGCCGCATCCATGTGATTGGTCGGAGTGACCAGAATATCGCGGTAAGTGCATTCGCCTTGCCCGGGCCCGTCGTAGGCAAAATGCGCCATGCCGCGCTCGAGGAACTTATCGCCGTACATCGAGCACATGATTTCCTTGGAGCATCCATGCCGTCGATGCCGATGGTGACTGGAAATCTCTCTCCGGGCTTTGGTTCGTGCGGAAGATGCAGGTAACCCGGCAGCGACTTGTCTCCAAAAGGGACTTCGACGCGGATCACCGGCCGATTCATCATCGCCGCGAACTTGTCGTAACAGGCGACCATGCGCTCGTTGTAGGCGATGGATTTTTCGTTGTTCTCGAATATCGGCCAGCGCGCCGCGGAATAAAGCAGCGCCGCGATGAAATAGCTCTCGCGCGCCGAAACCGTTCGGCCCTGCTTCTCGAAACCTTGCGCCTTGATCTCGCGGCGGTGCCCGGCGGCGGCAAACTCGCGGTGCATGTCGGCAAACTTGCGCACTCTCGTGCCGACAGTACGGAAGTCACCGATCGCATCGACGCCGGCTGGATACATCGTGTAGTTCAGCCGCGGCTGGTCCCACTCCATCCCGACGGCTTGAATGACCGTGTCGATCAGCCAGCGCTGGTCCTTCCAGCGCTTCACCTTCTGCTCGGTCTTCGCCCGCATCATTGCCGTCAGCTCCGCTTTGCTTTGCGCGCCTTTGCCTGATCCACCAAAAACTGTGACAGCCGCGCCCGCACCTTGTCGGCTTCGCCCGGAGCCCATTTGCGCAAGCCCTCGCCGGACTTCATGCCGAGCTTTCCGGCCTTGATCTTGTCGCGCAGGATGTCCGGCGCGTGCGCGGTGCGGTCGAGATGCTCGTACAGCACCTCGGCGATATCGAGCGCGAGGTCGAGGCCGACGAGGTCGGACTGCTCCATCGGCCCGAGTACCGCGGTGCGCGCGCCAAAACCTTCCTTGACCACGGTATCGACGGTCTCGGCGTCGCAAACGCCGGCGGCGACCAGAGCAAACGCCTCACGCTTCATGGCGTGCTGCAGGCGATTGCCGACGAAGCCCGGGATATCGCGGCGGACGTGAACCGGCACTTTGCCGGCGTCGCGCAGCACGTCCATGGTCGCGCGCACGACCGCATCGCTGGTCTTTTCGTTCTGGATCACCTCGACCAGCGGCACCAGATGCGGCGGATTCCAGAAATGGGTGCCGACCACCCGCTCACGATGCTTGAGATGCTTGCCGATTTCGGTCGAGGGGATCGCCGAACTGTTGCTGGCGAGAATCGTAACCGGCGCCACCGCGCCCTCAAGCTCGGCGAAAATCTGCTGCTTGAGTGGCAGCTTTTCCGGCGCGGCTTCAAAGACGAACTTTGTGTCTTTCATCGCCGGCGCCATCTGATCATGCGTCTCGATGCGCTTGAGCAGCGCGGCATCGTCGCCGAACAGGTCGACCAGCGCCTGCAAGCGCTTCTGCAATGACGCGCGGATGTCCGCCGACGGCTCGAACAGGGCCACGGGGTGTCCTGCCGCGGCGAACAGGTAGGCGATGCCGTGCCCCATCAGGCCGCCGCCGATGACGCCGATCTTTTGTTGCTGCTTTTGTTCCTTGCGATCAGGCATGATTGTCTCTGTGGTTTATCGGAACCGCGGTTCTGCAAAAACGTTATTACAGCGCAGAAGGAGAATGGTCATGCCCGCACTGCTTTGGGTTCTTTTCTGGTCTTCGATGATGGCGTCAGCCTCATGCTACGGCGACAGCGTCCGCGACACTGCAACGAAAAGTCAGATTGAGTAGTTTTGCCGACTAACCCGCAGTATAGCCCCCGTCCACATACATGATCTGCCCGGTGCAAAAATCCGACGCCGGCGACAGCAGATAGATCGCCATCCCGACCAAATCCTCGACTTCGCCGAGCCGGCCGAGCGGAATGCGCGACAGCGAACGCGCGCGGGTCTGTTGGCCGAGTTCGTTGTCGCCATACATCCACGCCGTCAGCTTGGAGCGGAACACCGTCGGCGCAATGGAATTCACGGTGATGCCGTACTTCGCCCATTCGGTCGCCAGCACGCGGGTCAACGAGTTGGTCGCGCCTTTCGACGTGCAATAGCCGGTGTAGCCGGAAATATTGCCGTGGCGGCCGCGCACCGACGACATCGTCAGCACCTTGCCCTTGATCTTCTGCTCGATCCAATAAGTGCCTACGGCCTTGGCCATGAACCAGATGCCGCGCACGTTGGCATCCATCACCGCCTGCCAGTCTTCGTAATCCAGCTCGTGGATGAAACCCGGCTTGTTGTAGCCCGACGCCACGACCAGCTGATCGACCCTGCCGAATTTCTCCAGGCCGGCGCCGAGCATAGCCTGCGCATCGGCGAGGCTGTCCGGACGGCGCACCAGCGCGACCGGGTCGCCGCCGAGCTCGCGCACTTCGGCCACCACTTCATCGAGTTCGTTCTTGCTGCCCGAAGCCAGCACGACCTTGCCGCCGAGCGAAGTCAGCGCCAGCGCGGTGGCGCGCCCGAAGGTGCCCGACGCGCCGGTAATGACGGCAACCTTGTCCTTGACGTCGAACAGCGACAGCGGATGGCGCAGCGGCTCGGAGATCATGTGTTACCGCCCCGTCTCGAACCGGAACGCCTGCTTCGGATCGAGGATCGCGACGACGCGCAAGGCGCAGCCTTCGCCTTCCGGCCAGCGCCACGGAAACGCAAAGAAGGTGCAGCGCTTGCCGGTGATCTTGTCGATGTCGCCGCCGATATTCTCAATGCCGGGAATGCCGTTGGTCATCATGATCTTGTGCGCCGGCTCCCAGTACGGGAAATCCTCGATGATGTGGCGGCCGGTCTCGGCATTGTATTCGGCATCGAGATGCGGCTGCCCCGGGCCGGGCCCGTGCGGACCGAGGAACGTGGCCAGCGGGTGATCCAGCGCCTGCACGTCGACACCGACGAGCTTCACGCCGCGCTCCACCAGCCATTCCGCGGCTTCCTTGTAGAGACCGGGCGAATAGCCGAAGTAATCCGGATTGTCGCCGTAGTTGCGATGGCTGCCGGTATTGATCATCACGATGTCGTTTTTCTGGATCTTCGGCTCGGCGTTTTCCAGATCCTTTGGCGTGATGACGCCCCATTTGCCTTTCGGGATCGACACCGCGACGCCAGTGCCGAAGAAACGCCACAGCGGATAGCCGGTCAGCGTCGGCGTGTTCTCCTGGACGTGGATCGGCGCATCCATGTGGGTGCCGCGATGCATGATGCCCTCGAACTGCTGCACCAGGAGGCCGTCGCGGGCGTGGAATTCCACCACGCGCACATTGAGATTGGCGCGCGATGGCCATTGCGGCATGCCGTGGCCCCAATCGGTGCTGAGATTGATCAACTCCAGATCGCCGGTGCTGTTGCCGCCATTGCCGGATTTCCGGCCCGGCTTTTTGGCCGACATCGTCCTGCCGCCGGCGCCGCTCTCGATGCGGTAGGCGCCGGACGGATCGAGCATTGCGACCAGGCGGATAACGCAGGCATCGCCTTCGTGCCACTTCCACGGAAATCCCTGGAACGTGCAGCGCTTGCCGGTGACCTCGTCGAGATCGCCGCCGACATTCTCGATGGTCGGGATACCGGCGCCGAGCAGCGCGAGGCTTGCCGGATTCCAGTCCGGGAAATCCTGGATCGCGTCGCGTTTGGTCGCCTGCTTGTATTCCGGAAGCAGATATTTGATCTGCGGACCGTTGCGATGCGGGCCGAGCGAGGTCGCGAGCGGATGATCGACGCACGCGGTGTCGACGCCGACCAGCTTGACGCGCTTCTTGACCAGCCATTCGGCGGCCGCCTTGCTCAAGCCCGGCGCGTAACCGAAATATTCCTTGCTGTCGGCGTATTGGTGATGCCAGCCGGTGTTGATGAGCACGATGTCGTCAGGCTGGATCTTCGGCGTGGCGCGCTCGAGATCGGCCGGCTCGATCAGCTCCCATTTTTTCTTCTTGATCGAAACCACGACGCCAGTGCCGAAGAAGCGATCGAGCGCGAGATCGCCGACTGCCGCGCCTTGCGGAACCAGATGGATCGGCGCATTCACGTGCGTGGAGGTATGGAAGATCGTCGTGATCCGGTGCGTCATCACTCCTTGCTTGGCGTGATGGGTGATGCGCTCGAGCTTGATCTCCTCGTGGCCCGGGAAGATCGGCGTATACATGCCCCAGCGGTGGCTGAGCTCGTAGAGTTTGACCTTGCTGACGGGATCGACAACGGCCGGCATCTCACATCCTCACGCGAAGCAACAATCAATCTGTATCGCAATTTCGGCCGTCTGTATCATGGCCCGCCGCAACGTGCCAATTCCGCCGCTGCATCGCTGACCGCTTGCGGCACACTGCAAAAGAGCGCAATTTCTTGGCTCAACTGTCGCAGAACAGCAAATAAACTTTCGGGAGAGGCGCCATGCGCAACAGTGTGCGACTAACATTCCATGCGGGCGTTATCGGTGCAGCGGTCGGCGGCGCAATCGCGATCTCCGCGAGCCAGGTTCAGGCCGACGATCCGAACAGCGCGCCTAACCCGTACCGCGTTGTCGAGCACTGGGCGAAGCTGCCTGAAGGCCGCACCTGGGGAATGGCGATCGGCGTCGATATCGACCGTGACGGCTCCAGCCTGTGGGTGTTCGACCGTTGCGGCGGCAAGACCTGTGTCGAGTTCGAGCATCACGCCGATCCAGAAATTCGACGCCACCGGCCGCCAGGTCGTGAGCTTCGGCTCGTGCCTGATCAACTGGCCGCACGGTCTGTTTGCCGCGCCCGACGGCAGCATCTGGATCACCGATGGCCAGGCCGGCGGCGGCAAGGGCGAGACGGTGATGAAATTTGCGCCGGACGGCCGCATGCTGATGACGCTCGGCAAACCCGGCATTGCCGGCAGCGGCAGCGACGAACTCAACGGCCCGTCCGACGTTCTTGTTGCTCCGAACGGCACCATCTTTGTCGCCGACGGACACGGCGACAAGACCAACGACCGCATCGTCAAATATTCGCGCGACGGCAAGTTCCTGATGAGCTTCGGCCATCACGGCTCCGGCCAGGGCGAGTTCAACGTCACCCACGGCCTTGCCATGGATTCCGCGGGCCGGCTCTATGTCGCCGACCGCTCCAACAACCGCATCCAGATTTTCGATCAGAGCGGAAAATTCATCGCCGAGTGGAAGCAATTCGGCCGCCCGAGCGGCATCTATATCCGCAACGACATCATCTATGTCGCCGACTCGCAGTCGAGCGACAAGGTCAACGCGCCGTTCAAGCGGGGCATCCGCATCGGCAGCGTCAAGGACGGCAAAGTCACCGCCTTCATCGCGCAAACCGATCCGAAGGAGGAGATGCCGGAGGGCGTCACCGCGGACAGGGACGGCAACATCTTCGGCGGCTTCACCGCCAATATGGACGTCAAGGAATTCGTCAAGAAATAGCGGCGAAAAGGCCTGCTCGACGGGCTGAATTCACCCCGGACCCGGCTGCCGTTGCAGCCGGTGGACCCCGCCGGTATGTATACGCGCCGTTCGCGCCGGCTGTGCCGGCGCCTTGTTTTTTACTGATGGCTGCGAACTGAAGTTATGGCCCGTCTGGTGATGAAATTCGGCGGAACGTCGGTCGCCGATCTCGACCGCATCCGCAACGTCGCGCGCCACGTCAAGCGCGAGGTCGATGCCGGCCACGAAGTGGCCGTCGTCGTCTCGGCCATGGCCGGCGTCACCAATCAGCTGGTCGGCTGGTGCGAGCAGGCGATCCGGGAACGGCGCATTTTCGACGCCCGCGAATACGACGCTGTGGTCGCGACCGGCGAACAGGTCACCGCCGGCCTGCTCGCCATCACGCTGCAGGACCTCGACGTCAATGCGCGCTCCTGGCAGGGCTGGCAGGTGCCGATCCTGACCTCCAATGCGCACGCTTCCGCGCGCATCGCCGGCATCGCCAGCGCCGAACTGATCACCCGCTTCAGGGACCGCAAGGAAGTCGCGGTGATCGCCGGTTTCCAGGGCGTTCACAAGGAGACCGGGCGCGTCACCACGCTCGGGCGCGGCGGTTCCGATACGTCGGCGGTGGCGATCGCCGCGGCGATCCGCGCCGACCGTTGCGACATCTACACCGACGTCGACGGCGTCTACACCACCGATCCGCGGGTGGTGCCGCGCGCGCAGCGGCTCGACAAGGTCGCCTACGAGGAAATGCTGGAGCTGGCGTCGCTCGGCGCCAAGGTCCTTCAGGTGCGCTCGGTCGAACTCGGCATGGTGCACAATGTGCGCATCTTCGTGCGCTCCAGTTTCGACAGGCCCGAAGACATCGATCCGCATCGCGACCCGCCCGGAACGCTCATCTGCGACGAGAGTGAGATCATGGAACAGCAAACCGTCACCGGCATCGCCTTCTCCCGCGACGAAGCGCAAATCTCAATTCGTCAGGTGCAGGACAAGCCCGGCGTCGCCGCGGCCATTTTTGGTCCGCTGGCGGAGGCCAATATCAACGTCGACATGATCGTCCAGAACGTATCGGCCGACGGCAAGACCACCGACCTCACCTTCACCGTCCCCGCCGTGGACTATCAGCGCTCGCTCGACACCATCGAGAAGGCCCGCCGCGCCATCGGCTACACCCGGCTCGACGGCGCCACCGACGTCGCCAAGATCTCGGTAATCGGCATCGGCATGCGCAGCCACGCCGGCGTCGCCGCGGAGGCCTTCAAGGCGCTGGCCGAGCGGTCCATTAATATCCGCGCCATCACCACGTCCGAGATCAAATTTTCATTGCTGATTGACGCGGCGTTTACCGAACTGGCGGTGCGGACCCTGCACTCGCTGTACGGCCTCGACAAAACCTAGCGGAAGCCGCGTTAGAACCGTTCTCACGTTGCGGCGCACAATAAACGCCCGGCGTCATAACCTTGTCTCTGGCTTGCGGTTTGCATAACGCATTCGATATAGGCTGAAGGGTAGTCGCTGCGGGACGGGACCCGGGCTGACTTCTCTTCGAATACGGGCGGACGCGAACGGGCAGCGTCACGGCCACTGTAATGCCCGAGGGACATCTCGCCATGCGTGGCGCGCTCGGCGGTCCGCGCGTGTTGTTGCGCCGGCTTCGCGAAGTGATGGCGGAGCCGGTCAGCGCGCAGGAGCGCCTTGACAAGATCGTGGTGCTGATCGCCGCAAACATGGTTGCGGAGGTGTGCTCGGTCTATGTCCTGCGCGTCGACGCGACGCTCGAGCTTTATGCCACCGAAGGCCTGAAACGCGACGCCGTCCACCAGACCGTGCTGCGCTCCGACGAGGGCCTGGTCGGCCTGGTCTCGAGCCAGGCCAGCGCCATCAACCTGTCGAATGCGCAGGCCCACCCGGCCTTCTCGTTCCGGCCGGAGACCGGCGAAGAAATCTATCATTCATTCCTCGGCGTGCCGGTCCTGCGCGCCGGCAATACGCTCGGCGTGCTTGTGGTGCAGAACCGCGCCCGGCGCACCTATTCCGAGGAAGAAGTCGAGGCGCTGCAGACCACCGCGATGGTGCTCGCCGAGATGATCGCTTCCGGCGAGCTGTCGGCGCTGGCGTTGCCCGGCGCCGAGCCCGCGGCGCGGCGCTCGGTGCATTACAAGGGCGCGGCGTTGAGCGACGGCATCGCGCTCGGCCACGTCGTGCTGCATGAGCCGCGCGTCGTCGTCACCAACTACATCGCCGACGACATCCCGAAGGAGATGAAGCATCTCGAACAGGCGATCGAGACGCTGCGCAGCAATCTCGACGAGATGCTCGAGCACGGCGACGTGGTCGATGGCGGCGAGCACCGCGAAGTACTCGAAGCCTATCGGATGTTCGCGCACGATCGCGGCTGGGTGCACAAGCTCGAAGAAGCGGTGGCGACCGGGCTGACCGCCGAGGCCGCCGTCGAGCGCGTGCAGTCCGATACCCGCGCCCGCATGCTGCGGCAGACCGATCCGTATTTGCGCGAACGTCTGCACGACCTCGACGATCTCGCCAACCGGCTGATGCGGCAGCTGACCGGCCGCGATCACGCGCCGTCGCGCGAAAGCCTTCCCGACAATGCGATACTCATCGCCCGCTCGATGGGCCCGGCGGCATTGCTCGACTACGACCGCAAGAAACTGCGCGGTCTGGTGATCGAGGAAGGCGGCCCGAACTCGCATGTCGCCATCGTCGCGCGGGCGCTCGGCATTCCCGCGGTCGGCGAAATCGACAATGCCACCGGCGTGGTCGATCCCGGCGACGCCATCATCGTCGACGGCTCGACCGGGGATCTGCACGTGCGGCCGCTGCCGGACATGGAGGCGGCCTATGCCGAACGCGTGCGGCTGCGCGCCCGGCGGCAACTGCAATATCAGGAGCTGCGAGACCGGCCGTGCGTCACCAAGGACGGCCAGGAAATCACCCTGCTGATCAATGCCGGCTTGAGCGTTGATCTGCCGCATATCGACGACACCGGCGCCGCCGGCATCGGCCTGTTCCGCACCGAGTTGCAATTCATGGTGGCGCCGAATTTTCCGCGCAGCACCGAGCAATACACGCTTTATCGCGCGGTGCTCGATGCCGCCGGCGACCGGCCGGTGACCTTCCGGACCCTCGATATTGGCGGCGACAAGGTGCTGCCCTATATGCGCAACCTCGAGGAGGAAAACCCGGCGCTCGGCTGGCGCGCCATCCGCCTCGGCCTCGACCGGCCCGGCCTGTTGCGCACGCAAATCCGCGCGCTGTTGCGCGCCGCCGGCAACCGCGCGCTGAAAATCATGTTCCCGATGGTTTCGACCGTGCAGGAATTCGACCAGGCCAAGGAGCTGGTCGAGCGCGAGCTCACCCATCTGCGCCGCCACGGCCACAAGCTGCCCGACGAAGTCGAAGTCGGCAGCATGGTCGAGGTGCCATCGCTGCTCTACCAGCTCGACGAGCTTCTGGAGCATGTCGACTTTCTCTCGGTCGGCTCCAACGACCTGGTGCAGTTTCTGTACGCCGTCGATCGCGGCAACGCCCGCGTCGCCGGGCGCTTCGATGCGTTGTCGGCGCCGGTCCTGCGCGCGCTCAAGGACATCGCCGAGAAAGCGCGCGCCTACGAAAAGCCGGTGACGCTGTGCGGCGAGCTGGCCTCGCAGCCGCTCGGCGCTCTGGCGCTGATCGCCATCGGTTATCGCGCCCTGTCGCTGACGCCGTCCGCGGTCGGCCCGGTCAAGGCCTTGCTGCTCGATCTCGACTGCCGCAAGGTCGCGGAGTTCCTGTCGCCGCTGATCGACAAGCCGAAAAGCAGCACATCCATCCGCGCCCAGCTCGAGAAATTTGCCGCCGACAACGGCCTGCAAGTATAAGCAGCCGCACAATGCTGCCCGACCAGAAACTCAATGCGCTCGTCGTCCGCCATGCCACGCTGGAACGCGAGCTGGCGTCGCCGCTGCCGCCGGAGACCTTCGTCAAGCTGTCGCGGGAATTCGCCGAGCTGTCGCCGGTGGTCGACGTCGTGAAGTCCTATCGCGACATCCAGCGTGAAATCGAAGGCCTCGTCGGTTTGATCGACGATCCGGCGACCGATGCGGAAATGCGCGCGATCGCCCAGGACGAAAAGCCGGCGCTTGAGGCGCGGCGCGCCGCCCTGGAGCAGGAGTTGCGCATCGCCTTGCTGCCCAAGGATGCGATGGATGACCGCAACGTCATCCTCGAAATCCGCGCCGGCACCGGCGGCGACGAGGCGGCGCTGTTCGCCGGAAACCTGTTCCGCATGTACGAGCGCTACGCCGCCAATCAGGGCTGGAAGACCGAGATCGTCACCGCAAGCGACGGCTCGATGGGCGGATACAAGGAAGTCGTCGCCGAGATCAAAGGCCGCGGCGCCTTTGCCAAGCTCAAATACGAATCGGGAGTCCACCGCGTCCAGCGCGTGCCCGACACCGAGGCCTCGGGCCGCATTCACACCTCGACGGCGACTGTTGCCGTGCTGCCTGAAGCGCAGGATGTCGATGTGCCGATCAACGATTCCGACTTGAAGATTGATACTTTGCGCTCGAGCGGCGCCGGCGGTCAGCACGTCAACAAGACCGAATCGGCGGTGCGCGTCACCCATCTTCCGTCGGGCATCGTGGTGATGATGCAGGAGGACCGTTCGCAGCACCGCAACCGCGCCAAGGCGATGGCCGTGCTGCGAACCCGGCTCTACGATTTCGAGCGCCAGAAAATCGATGCGGCGCGCGCCGCCGAACGCCGCGGCCAGGTCGGCACCGGCGACCGCTCCGAGCGCATCCGCACCTACAATTATCCGCAAGCCCGCGTTTCCGATCACCGCATCAATCTCACGCTCTACAAGCTGCCGCAGATTCTTGAAGGCGAAGCGCTGGGTGAGATCGTCGACGCGCTGGTGGCAACCCGTCAGGCGGAACTGCTTGCGGCTGAAGGGATCAATTGATGAAGCGCGCCGACGACGTGGCGGCGCCAGCGCACACCGTCGCCGCGGCGCGGCGCATGCTGGCTTCGGCATTGCGCGATGCCGGCATCGAAACGCCGGAGCTTGATGCCCGCGTTCTGATCGGCCACGCGCTCGGCCTCGATCATGCCGGCCTAGCCGCCGCGGATCAGCGCCGCCTCACGGCCGAAGAACAGGCCGCGATCGCCGCGGCCGGGCAACGGCGGCGAAACCACGAGCCGGTTGCCCGCATCGCCGGGCAAAAGGAATTCTGGAGTCTCCCGCTCCGCATCAATGACGCGACGCTGGTGCCACGGCCGGAAACCGAAACGGTGGTCGAAGCGGCATTGGCGGCGATCGATGCACGCGGTTCGCGCGCGGCCAGACTTCGCATTGCCGATCTCGGCACCGGTTCCGGTGCGCTCGCTCTCGCGCTGCTCTCGGAGCTGCCGGACGCTTTTGCGGTCGGCACTGATTTGAGCGTCGACGCGCTCATCGCGGCGCGCGACAATGCACGGCGGCTCGGCCTGACACGCGCCGGTTTCGTCGCCTGCAATATGGCCGACGCCTTGCACGGGCCATTCGATGTCATCGTGTCGAATCCACCCTACATTGCATCGGGCGAGATCGCCGCGCTTGCCCCCGAAGTGCGCGATTTCGATCCGCGCCTGGCGCTCGACGGCGGCCGCGACGGGCTGGATGGTTACCGCGAGATTGCCGCGGCCACGCAGAAAATACTTGCGCCGGGCGGTTATCTGGTCGTCGAGCTCGGCATCGGGCAGGCGGAACCCGCCGCCGCACTATTTGCTGCCGCGGGGCTTGCAGCCTTGCCGCCCCGTGCCGATTTGAATGGGGTGCCGCGCGCCCTGTTGTTAAAAAAGGGCATGAGCACGGGGCATTGGACCCCGGCAAAAAAGCACTTGGAATAGCAGCCGGAACCGACTAGCTTGCGGGCACGGAATCGGCCCTGAAGAGGTGCCGCGCCGCCTTAAGGCCCGGAGCAAACTCCCGGAGATCGGCTCCCAGAGGCTGGCAGCGCAGGTTCAAGAGTTTAAGAGCGAAAGCCGGAACAAACACCGCCGGATGGACGGCAAAGCGGGATCGCTACGTTTAGAGCAAAAGCAACCGAGAATTTGATCGGCGGGCTCGCATTTGCGAGGGAGCAATGACGCCTGCGGCAAGGGGTGTGGAGCACCGCGGAAAAGCCGGTGGTGGGGGCCGCGGCTAGCAGGGTTTCGTGATGTCGGGGACAGCGAACAATCATGCCCGATGCCGTGATGGCATCGTGCGGTTGTAAGCGATTGGCGGGTGACGTTCGGCAAGAAACCTAACAAGCAATCGAGTTCGACGAAGAGCAAACAACAGGGGTTGGTGGAATAGCAAAACATGAGAAACGGTCAGAATAAGCGCATGCGGGGTCGCAACCGCGGTAAAGGCGGCGGCGGCGGCGGCGGTCATCATCACCACCACCACCAAAATCCATTGTCGCGCATGTACGAGTCCAACGGACCGGACGTGAAAATCAGAGGCAACGCCTCCCATATCGCCGAGAAATATCTCCAGCTCGCCCGTGACGCGCAAAGCGCCGGCGACACCATCGCCTCGGAAAGCTACTACCAGCACGCCGAACATTATTTCCGCCTGATTGCCGCCGCTCAGGAGCATCTGCGGGCGACCCAGCCGTCGTACTATCAGCAGCAACAGCCGGGACAGCCCGGCGAGATGCGCGGTAATTCCGGCGACGAAACCTTTGACGACGACGGCGACGAGCAGCCGAACATAAGCGGCGAGCCGTACGCACCGGCGCCGCCGCAGCAGCAGCCGTTCTACCCGCAACAGCAGCCGCAACATAATCCGCAGCAGCAAAACTATCAGCAGCCGCCACAGCAGCAGAATTTTCAGCCGCGGCCGCAGCAGCACTTTCAACAGAACAATGACGACGGCATCGACCGGTTGCCGTCGTTCATCACCGGAGGCCAAGGCGGCGGACAAAGCGCGCCGCAACCGCAGCAGGGCTACGGCTCAAACAATAGCGCGAACGGCCAAGGCTCAAATGGCCAAAGCGCCGACGCTCAGGGCGCGAATGGCCAGAACGGCGGCAATGGCAATGGCTATGAGGGGCAAGCCGACCGCTTCCCGCTGCATCGCCGCCGCCGCCGCCATCGCGGCCCGCGCGATCACGGCGCGCCGGAACAGGGCGCGGGCGACGAATAAGGATTTCTTCTTAAGATCAAAAATGCAAATGGCCGGGGTTGAACCCGGCCATTTCTTTTTCAGCTTGTCTTTTTCAGCTTGCCGCGCCGATTACAGCCCGCGCGGCGCTTTCGACAGCCGCACGATCAGCCAGATCGGCACGACCAGCACGGCGCCGAGCAGGAAATATTGCCAGAGCCAGCGCACGGCATCGAAGCCCATGTTCCAGACATGCAGGAGCAGTTGCCGCACCGAATCGATGATGTTCCAGGGATCGAGGCCCACGGCGGTGAGAACGACGCCCACCAGGATCGACAGCAGGATCAGCCGGCCGGCGACGGCGAGCGGCGGCCCGCCGAAAAAACGGTGCACATAGTCCTGCGAACCGTAGCTTTGGGATTTGCGGGATTCCAGCGATTCCTGGGTCATCGAAACCTCCCCGTTCCCGTCAGTTAGGAGCTTCCCGCACCCTGCGCAAGCCGCCGCGGCGGAAATCGGGACCGCGGCCGACGGCGTTGCCTCGCCTTCGCAAGAGGCGCTAAGTTGCAGGCGCCCAAAGGCCTTTTTGGGTACGCCCAGGGATATTTCATGGCCAAGCTCGAAGATCGCGCCACTGCGCCGAACGCGAACCTTAACGACGACATCGGCGAACAAACGCGGCTGCGGCTGTACCGCCTTCAGGTCGAAATCCGCGAGGCCGAGCAGCGCGCGTTCGATCTGTTCCTGCAAAACCTGGTCAAGGGCACCAGCCACCTGTCACTCGGCCAGGAAGCGGTGGCCGCCGGCTTCGCGGCTGCAATGAAGCCGGGCGATCTGTCGTTCTGCACCTATCGCGGCCACGCGCACACGCTGGCGCGCGGCGTGCCGGTCGAAAAAGTACTGGGCGAGCTGATGCAGCGCGACAACGGCTTGATGCGCGGCAAGGGCGGCTCGATGCATCTGACATCGGTCGACCACGGCGTCATGGGGTCCTACGCCATCATCGGCGCGCATCTGCCGATCGCCTGCGGCGCGGCGTGGCGCGCGCAATACAAGGGATCGAAGGACGTCGCGGTCTGTTTCTTCGGCGACGGCACCACCAATATCGGGGCCTTCCATGAGGCGCTGAATTTTGCCGCGGTCTGGAAGCTGCCGGTGATCTTCGTCTGCGAAAACAATCTCTATATGGAATATACGCCGATCGGCGACGTCACCGCCGTACAGCATCCGGCGGCCGATCGCGCCTCCGCTTACGGCCTGCCGCGGATCGTCGTCGACGGCAACGATGCCGACGAAGTCTATCGCGCCGCGGCGGCCGCTTATGAGAAAGCCCGCGCCGGCGGCGGCCCGTCGCTGATCGAGTGCATGACCTACCGCCACAGCGGCCATTCGCGCGCCGATCCGGCGAAATACCGGCCCGAGGGCGAACTGGAAAAGTGGAAGGAGCGCGATCCGATCAAGATCTATCGTGAACGCCTCAAGCAATTCGGCGTCGCCGACACCGTGATCGCCGGCATCGAGACCGATGTGAAACGCGAGGTCGACGACGCGACCGAGAAATGCAAGGCCGCGCCGATGCCGCCGCTCGATATCCTCACCACCGACGTCTACGCCGACGGCGGCTGGGCATGGAGAAACTAAGATGGCGGAATTGACCTATCGCGACGCCGTCGCCCGCGGCATCGCGCAGGAAATGGCGCGCGATCCGGACGTGGTGTTCCTCGGCGAGGACGTCGCCAAGGCCGGCGGCGTGTTCAAGGCCACGGTCGGCCTGTTCGAGCAATTCGGCCCGTTGCGCGTGCGCGACACGCCGATCTCCGAACAGGCGATCCTCGGCGCGGCGATGGGTGCGGCGATGACCGGATTGAAGCCGATTGCCGAAATCATGTTCTCGGACTTTTTCGCGGTCTGCTTCGACTACATCGCCAACGAGTTCGCCAAAAGCCGTTACATGTCGAACGGCCAGCTCAAATGCCCGCTGGTGGTGCGCACCGGCAACGGCGCCGGTTCCCGCTTCGGCGCCCAGCACTCTCAGAGCGTTGAGAACTGGTGCATGATGATCCCCGGCCTGAAGGTCGTTGCACCGTCGAGCCCGCGCGACGTGATCGGCCTGCTCGCCGCCGCGGTGCGCGATCCCGACCCGGTGATCTTCTTCGAACACAAGTCGCTCTACGCCACCAAAGGCGAGGTGCCGGACGGCGAGATCGTCGATACGCTCGGCACTGCGAAGATCGTACGGCCCGGCAAGGACGCCACCATTCTTGCGCTGGCGCTGATGGTGCCGCGCGCGCTTGCCGCCGCCGAAAAGCTGAAAGCCGAACACGGCATCGATTGCGAAGTCGTCGATGTCCGCTCGCTGGTGCCGCTCGACACCCAAACCATCCTCGGCTCGGTGGCGCGTACCCACCGGCTGTTCACGGTCGAGGAAAACCCGCGGCTGTGCGGCTGGGGTGCAGAGATCGTGTCGATCGTCGCCGACGAAGCGTTTTACGATCTCGACGGTCCGCCGGTGCGGATCACCACGCCGCATATTCCGCTGCCGGCCGCCGATATTCTGGAAGACATCGTGCTGCCGACGGTGGACCGCATCGCCGAACGGGTGCGCAAGTCGTTGCAGAGTTAACCTAAGCCCGTCATCACCGGGCTTGTCCCGGTGATCTCGATCAAGTCGGCGATGCCGTGCCGAGTTTGTCGGGATGCCCGGGTCCAGCCCGGGCATGACAGAAAGAAGGTGTGTCATGGCCATGTACGACAATCTGCTCGCCAACGTTTCGACCGATCTGTGGATCGGCGGCAAATGGCGCAAATCCTCCGACGGCGGCCGCTTCGACGTGATCGATCCGGCAACCGAGAACAAGGTTGCATCGGTCGCCAGCGCCACCGTCGAGGACGCCAAGGCGGCGCTCGATGCGGCGCAGGCCGCCTTTCCCGGCTGGGCTGCGAAAAAGCCGCGCGAGCGTGCCGAGATCCTGCGCAAGTCCTACGACCTGATCATGCGCGACGCCGAGCGGCTGGCGAAGCTGATCACCATCGAAAACGGCAAGGCGCTGTCCGACTCGCGCGGCGAGGTCGCCTATGCCGCCGAATTCTTCCGCTGGTACGCCGAGGAAGCGGTGCGCAACATCGGCTCGAACACGATGGGACCGTCCACCGGCGCGCGGATCCTGGTGCAGCACAAGCCGGCGGGCATCGCGGTGCTGGTGACGCCGTGGAATTTCCCGGCCGCGATGGCGACCCGCAAGATCGGCCCGGCGCTCGCCGCCGGTTGCCCGGTCGTGCTCAAGCCGGCCTCCGACACGCCGCTCACCATGCTGGCACTGATGCCGATCCTGGAAGAGGCCGGCGTGCCGGCCGGCGTCGTCAACGTCATTCCGTCGCGTTCGTCCGGCAAGGTGGTGAGCGCGATGTTGCACGATCCGCGCGTGCGCGTGGTGTCGTTCACCGGCTCGACCGAAGTCGGCCGCAAGCTGCTGCATGAAGCCGCCGACAATATCGTCAAGCCGGCGATGGAGCTCGGCGGCAACGCGCCGTTCATTGTGTTCGAGGACGCGGATATCGACGCCGCCATCGACGGCGCGATGATCGCCAAGATGCGCAACATGGGCGAGGCCTGCACCGCGGCCAACCGTTTCTATGTGCACGAGAAGGTGCAAGACGAATTCGCCAAAAAGCTCACCGACAAGATGGCCGGCCTGAAAATGGGCAACGGCCTCGACGATGGTGTGGCGCTCGGCCCGCTGGTCAACAAGGACGGCCTCGACAAGGTGATCGAGCTGGTCGACGACGCCGTGCAGAAGGGCGCCAAGGTGCTGACCGGCGGCAAGGCGTCGGGCGGCCCCGGCTTCTTCTATCCGGCGACGGTGCTGGCGAACGTGTCCAACGATTCCAAGATGCTGAACGAGGAAATCTTCGGGCCGGTGGCGTCGATCCAGACTTTCAAGTCCGAGGACGAAGTCATCACCCGCGCCAACGACACCGAATATGGCCTCGTCGCCTACCTCTATACCAAGGACCTCAGCCGCGGCATGCGCGTGTCCGAGAAGCTCGAATTCGGCATGATCGGGCTGAACCGCGGTCTGGTGTCCGATCCGGCGGCGCCGTTCGGCGGCGTCAAGCAGTCCGGCCTCGGCCGCGAAGGCGCCCACGAGGGCATGATGGAATTTCTGGAAACCCAGTACATTGCGGTGACGTGGTGAGCGGACCGTCGGACAAAGAGCGCCTGACCGGTTCCTGGCGTCACATCACCTCCAATGTCGACGGCAAGCCGCGCCCCGGCCAGGGCACGCATCCGCGCGGCATCATCATGTACGACGCGCTCGGCAACATGGCGTGCCATGTCGCGCCGGACCGCGACGTCGCTAAGGCCGGCGACAAGCCGACCGGCGACGAGGCCAAGGCGATGCTGGACGGCTACGTCGCCTATTTCGGCACCTACACTGTCGACGACAAGGCGCGCACCGTCACCCATCACCGCAAGGCCAGTGTGCAGCCGGGCGACAAAGGCGACCTGGTGCGCGGCTATGAATTCGCCGGCGAGCGGCTGATCCTGCGTCCCGCCGGCACCAGTGCCGAAGTGATCTGGGAACGGATCAAGTGAGGCAGCGGACCTGAACAATGGATGTTTTGATGCCGCAACTCGGCGAGACGGTCGCCGAGGGCAAAATCACGAAATGGTTCAAGTCGGCCGGCGACGCCGTGAAGCCGGGCGATAATCTGTTCGAGATCGAGACCGACAAGGTTTCGATGGAAGTGCCGTCGACCACGGCGGGGACTCTGACCGACATTCGCTTCCAGGTCGGCGAGGTGGCGAAGGTCGGCGCGGTGGTCGCGGTTATCGCCAATGGATCGGGTGTGGCGACAGCCGTCGCCGCCACGCCATCTTCGCCCGCTCCACCAGCCTCTCGACCGCTGCCCGCGGCACCTCCCCCGCTCATTCCCGCGGAAGCGGGAATCCAGTCGCTGGGTCCCCGCGTTCGCGGGGACGAACGGAGCAAACTGCCGCTCGATCCGTTCTTTGAGGTGCGGACGCCGGAACGCAACTTCGGCCCGGCGCGCTTGCCCGGCGGCACCTTTGTGACGCCGCTGGCCCGGCGCCTCGCCGCCGAAGCCGGTATCGATCTGTCGCGCACCACGGGCTCCGGCCCGCACGGCCGCATTGTCGCCCGCGACGTCGAAAGTGCACCGCGCTCGCCGGCCGGCGCGGCCGCGCCGGGCGCCGCCGAGATCAAGGCGCTCTATGCCGAAGGCAGCTACGAGGAGATACCGCTCGACGGCATGCGCCGCACCATCGCGGCGCGGCTGACCCAGGCGATCCAGACCATCCCGCATTTCTATCTGACGGCCGATATCGCCATCGACCGGCTGATCGGGCTGCGCGAGGAGGCCAATGCCAGCGCACCGAAGGACAAGGACGACAATCCCGCGTTCAAGCTTTCCCTGAACGATTTCGTCATCCGTGCGCTGGCGGTCGCCTTGCAGCGCGTGCCCGAGGCAAACGCGGTGTGGGCCGGCGACCGCATCCTGCGCTTCAAGCATTCCGATATCGGCGTTGCGGTCGCGCTCGACGGCGGACTGATCACCCCGGTGCTGCGCGCGGCCGAAACCAAATCGGTCAGCGCCATCTCCGCTGAAATGAAAGACCTGTCGGCGCGCGCCCGCGACAAGAAGCTCAAGCCTTCGGACTATCAGGGCGGGACGTCGGCGATCTCCAATCTCGGCATGTACGGCGTGCGCGAATTTACCGCGATCATCAATCCGCCACACGCCACCATCCTGGCGGTCGGCGCGGCACGACGGCAGGCCGTCGAGAAGGACGATGGCGGCGTTGCCTTCGCAAGCTTCCTCACCGTCACGCTGTCGTGCGATCACCGTGTGCTTGACGGCGCGGTTGGCGCGCAGCTTCTCGCCGCGATCAAGGATTATCTGCAATCGCCGGTCACCATGCTTGTTTGAAGAAGGGATGAATCATGTCCGGCAAGCGTGAAGTGGTGTTGGTCGGTCCGCTCAAGCCCGTTGTCGTCAAAGGGCTCGACGCCATCTGCACCGTGCACAAGGCCGCCGAAGCGAAAGACCACGACGCATTCTTCAAGGTGCATTCCGGTGTGCGCGCCGTCGCTTGCAGCGACACCGCTTACCGGATCCCGGGCACGCTGATGGCGCACTTTCCGGGGCTCGAGCTGGTGTCGAGTTTCGGCGTCGGCTACGACCACATGGACGTCAAATACGCCGCCGCACACAACGTCGTCCTGACCAACACGCCGAATGTGCTGACCGAAGAGGTCGCCGATACCGCGCTCGGGTTGCTGCTCTGCACGGTGCGCGAGCTGCCGCAGGCGGAGCGTTACGTGCGGGCCGGCAAATGGAAAGAGCGCGGTTATCCCCTCACCAGGGCTACGCTGCGCAACCGCACCGTCGGTATAGTCGGCATGGGCTCGATCGGCCAGGCCATCGCGCGACGGCTCGAGGCCTTCCGCGTGCCGGTGGTGTATCACACCCGCAAGCCACGCCGCGAAGTCAGTTATTTGTATTATCCGAATCTCATCGAGATGGCCCGCGCCGTCGACATCCTGATGGTCATCGTCCCGGGCGGTCCCGGAACGGCCAACATGATCAACGCCGAAGTGCTCGATGCGCTTGGCCCCGACGGTATCCTGATCAACATGGCGCGCGGCTCGGTGGTCGATGAGCCGGCGCTGATCAGGGCGCTGCGGGACAATCGCATCATGGCGGCCGGCCTCGACGTCTTCGCCAAAGAGCCCGACGTTCCGGCGGAACTGATCGCCATGGACAACGTGGTGCTGTTCCCGCACCTCGGCTCGGCATCAGTTCATACCCGCGAGAAAATGGACCAGCTTGTCGTCGACAACATCGCCGCCTGGGCGGCGGGCAAGCCGCCACTGACGCCGGTTGCCGAAACGCCGTTCAAATCCTGGTCCCAAGGCTGAACAACGACTAAACCAACGGCTGAACGCACCGTTGCGCCTTGCATTCGTGCTATGCCGGCGCCATGCCGGCACGCGCATGACGGCCCGTCGGCAGCGTGGTAATTTCCGGGCGGTAGCGAAAGCGGGCAGTTCCGGCATGCGGCGTGGCGTCATCATCGGTGTGGCACTTGCGGCGGGCATCTGCGGCGCAGCGATCGCGCAGGACCAGAAGGTCACCGTGCCGCCAGTCGCAGCGCCGCAGTCCCAAGGCGATCAGCAGAACCAGGCGACAGACCCGGTCGCCGGCATGGTCGGCGCCTGGGAGCTCTCCAACGCCGATCACGACAAGGTCTGCAAACTCAACTTCCGCGACGACGCCGCGCCGGGCGGCTACCGGCTCGACATCGACAAGAACTGCGCCAATGTTTTTCCCTCGACCAAGGACATCGTCGCCTGGGCGATCGATAATTTCGGCGGCCTTCGCCTGGTTAACGCCGGCGGCGAAGCCGTGATCGAACTGTCCCAGGTCGAAGGCGGCATGTTCGACGGCTTCAAGCCGGAGGAAGGCCGCTACGTGCTGCAGGCTGCGGCTGCAATACATACCCGTTCGGCCGAGGACATTACCGGCGACTGGGCGATCGAGCGCGGCGCCGGCAAGCCGATCTGCCTGCTGAACCTGGCCGACACCCCCGCCCCGACCGGCGGCGATTACCTTGCGCTCAAGCTCAAGCCCGGCTGCGACGCACTGATCACCCGGTTCGGCCCCACCGCATGGCGCATGGACAACGGCGACCTGGTGTTGTCGGCGGCGCGCGGACAATCATGGCGTTTCGAAGAGAATGACCTTAATAACTGGCAGCGCGTGCCGGGGGCTCCCGATCCGGTGCTGCTCGTGCGGCAACAGTGAAATTGTCATTGCGAGCGCAGCGAAGCAGACCGGCGCAAAATACTGGATTGCTTCGTCGCTTCTCTCCTCGCAATGACTGGAGGCGGAATTGAGTAAACGGCATCAGGTCATCATTGTCGGCGGCGGTCCGGTCGGCGTCGCACTTGCGGTGGAACTCGGATTGCGCGGTATCGACTGTGCGCTGATCGAGCGCCGGCTTGAGCCGCAGCTCATTCCCAAGGGCCAGAACCTGACGCAGCGCTCGATGGAGCATCTGCATTCCTGGGGCGTTGCCGATCAGGTGCGCGCGATCCGCCTGCTACCGCCGGAATTTCCGATGAGCGGCATCGTCTCGTATCGCAACCTGAACGACGAATACTGGTACGCGCCGCCGCTGCGCGAGATCGTCAATTCCTATTATTTCGAGACCAACGAACGGTTGCCGCAATATCTGGTCGAGAGCGTTTTGCGCAAGCGCATGGCGCAGCTCGGCAATGTCGAAGCGCGGTTCGGCTGGGCCGCCGAGACCGTCACGCAGGACAACAGCGGCGTGCGCGTCACCGTCAGCAAGGACGGCGTGCAGGAAACCCTGGAAGCCGACTATGTCGTCGGTTGCGACGGCAGTCATTCCACGATCCGCAACCAGATCGGCATCGCGCGCAGCGGCGCCGACTTCGATCAGATCATGGTGCTGGCGCTGTTCCGCTCCAAGGAACTGCATGAAAAGCTCAAACGCTTTCCGCCGCGCTCGACCTATCGCGTGTTGCACCCGGACCTGAAGGGTTACTGGCAGTTCTTCGGCCGGGTCGACGTCGGCGAACGCTGGTTCTTCCATTCGCCGGTGCCGGCCAATACCACGCGCGACAATTACGACTTCCACGGTCTGCTGGAGAAATCCGCCGGCTTCCCGTTCGCCGCCGATTTCGACTATGTCGGCTTCTGGGATTTGCGCATTGCCGTCGCCGAAACCTATCAGGTCGGGCGCGTCTTCATCGCCGGCGACGCCGCACACTCGCATCCGCCCTATGGCGGCTACGGCCTCAACAACGGCCTCGACGACGTCGCCAATCTCAGCTGGAAACTCGCCGCGACGCTCAAGGGATGGGGCGGCGACGCGCTGCTCGCCAGCTATACCGAGGAGCGGCGGCCGATCTTCAAGGAGACCGGCGAAAATTTCATCGAAGCCGGCATCAAACGGGATGCCGCGTTTCTGGCGCGCTACAATCCGGACAAGGACCGCGCCGAGTTCGAGCGTGCCTGGAAGGATCATGCCGGCGCCGCCGCCCCGCGCGTCATGACCTACGAGCCGCATTACGAAGGATCGCCGATCGTGTTCGGTCCGGCCGGGGCGAAGTCGAGCGCCAGCGGCTCGCACACTTTCAAGGCCCGCGCCGGCCATCACCTGCCGCCGCAGCTGTTGTCCTCCGGGCGCAACGTGTTCGAGGAGCTCGGCGCCGGTTTTACGCTGTTGGCGTTCGACGCCGATGCCACGTCGGTGCAAGCTTTCGAAGCCGCGGCAAAATCCGCCGGCGCACCGCTGAAAGTCGTGCGCGACAGCTATCGCGACGGCCGCGAGGCTTACGAGACCAGAATGATTTTGGTGCGCCCGGACCGCTACGTCGCCTGGATCGGCAATACCGCGCCGAGCGACACCGCCGCGTTGCTCGGCAAAGCCGTCGGCCGCACCAAGTTGCCTGCCGACCTTCCGGTCGCAGGCTGATACGGCTTACAGCGACCTGATCTGCAGCTTGCGGAATTTGACGACACCGCTCTCGTCGGTCAGGCCCTTGGCGTGCTGAAGCGCAATGCGGCCCTTGGCGAATTTATCCGACTTGGCGCCATCGACCGTCTTCTGCCCATTGAGCACCACCGTAAACGTGTCACCCTTGGCGGTGATCTCATAAAGGTTCCATTTGTCGGCGGCATGCGGCATCGGATCAACCTTGGCGATGCCAGGTATTGCACCAGTACCGCCGCTGGGATCGGGGCGCATGTCCCAGATGTTCACCTCATAGGCGGTTTTGCTGCTCACATCGCTCGGATCGGTACAGCGGATGAATACGCCGCTGTTGGTCTTGGCCTCGATCCAGAATTCGGCGCGCAGGCTGAAATCGCCGTAGTCGGCCTTCGACACCATGAAGCCGTTGCCGTTATCGCAGACCAGCGCGCCGTCGGCGAGTTTCCAGTTCGCGGTGCCGATCGGGCTCCAGTTGTCGAGATTGGTGCCGTCGAACAGCGTGACCCAGCCGGCATCGGCCTGCGCGGCCGCAGTATCGATCCGCGTCAGCGCCAGACCCGCGCCGCCAATCGAAAACAATCCCGCCTTGAGTACATCCCGGCGCTTCATGAGCATTTTTTTCTCCCTTCTGAGCTTTTGTTTATTGCGCGCGCAAGCGCGGCCATGTCGCTCCCAGGTTAATTTTACCCATGTCGGGCGGGCCTGTCCCCTAGTCCAAACTGCGGTTTGTGACCCCCGGACAGGGGGCGCCCGCAAGGGAATTCTTTCCAAAAAGTTTAGATTTTCGTGGCTAGTATTTATACCGTCATGAGCGATACCGGACCGATGACAGCACAATGCCCCAAGTGCGGGGATCAGCTGATCTATGTCACCTCGGTGCCGCACCCCAAAGCTCCCGAAATGCACCGGACCACCTTTGTCTGTTACCCGTGCAATCGGACCTGGAGCTACACGCTGTCTCCGGCGATGGCGGAGGCCTACAGCGCCGCATCCGAGCGGCTCGCCGCCCCGGCCTGAACGGCGGCGCGTATCATTTCGCGTTTGACCCAAGGCAGACAACACCAGCGTCGTCTTGCTGTAATGCACAGCCGAGTTCGGCTTTGCTCTGCGTTCAACCAGGGCCACCGGTTTGTTTCGGTCCATTCGATCCCGGTTGCCGCCAAAACAAGGAATCCTGTTCGAAGCCGTCAGCCCTGAGCCGCGCCTGGTGCCAGTCGAGGTCCTGTTGGCGGACGAGCGCGCGGTACTGCAGCGGCGGGTGGCCGAAGCGCGCGCGGAATGCCCGGCTCAACTAACTCGTGCCGCCAAAACCGCAGCACGCGGCAATTTCCTTGAGCGAGTTTCCATCCTTCTTGTCTGCCAGCAAAAGCCGCAAGGCCTCATCGAGCCGACGCTTCAATAACACCGCGCGAGTTCCACCTTCCGCCGCCAGCAGCCGGTAAAGCGAGGCGCGCGAGACGTGAGCCGCCTCGGCGATCTCGTCGGGTCCGAGATGCTCGTTCCCAAGATGCGCGTCGATGTAATCCAGCGCGCCCTTTCTTCGCGACTTCACGTGATCCGCCTCATCGCCCGCCAGCCTTGCGCGCGCGGAGGCGGTCGTCAGCGCCACAATGCCCTCGATCGCCGCCTCGGCTTCACTCACCGTCAGATCGTTGGCTTGCGCATAAAATTCCTGCATCGCGGCGCCGATCAGGCGTGCAGCGCCACTGCCGCGCGGAAAAACAAGACCGTGCGGCTCGAGTGCCAGCAGCGCCGCTGGTACGCTCTCGCGAGCAAGGATGACGATCAGATTCGCGTAGTCGGTCGTCACACTACGGAACGGCCGCGCATAGTCGACAATCTGGATGTCGCCCGCCTCGACCCGCCCTCGCCGACCGGACCAGTCATTGTCACAGGAGCCTTCGAGTTCGAGATAGATAAGCAGTTGGTCGGCGCGGCGCGCGACCATCGCGGGCCCTCGCGCCATAATGAACGCCGTACCCTGACTGCGCATCAGGATCGCGTTGGGCGCGTGGTAGGTCCTTGTGGAGAGCGTGAAGCGCGCTTCCTCCGATGGGTCCGGCAGCGAAAGCGTATAGATATGCGCGAAGGTATCGCGAAACGCCTCCCAGAACCGCGGCCCAAATTCGCCTTGCGGATTGCTATCTAACCCTTGCAGCTTTGGCGGCGAGTCGCCATTGCCCTTCTCGCTTTCGCACGGCACCGCGCGGATATCCGCCCGCGATCTTTCAGCACTTTTCGCAGCCACCGACATTGCTTTCCAAAATCGGAATAATCTTACCAAAACAAACTCGCCGCCGCCATTGAGATTCGCTGTAGCGATCAGAATGATCCCAACAATGAGGGGACGAGAGCCGAGGATAGACAAACTCCACCGTGGTCGGCGCCATTTATTACGCGCGGCTTCGTCCGTAGCCGAACTCCGCTGTTCGCGGTGAATTGACACTGGAGATCAATCTACTGACCCGGCGTCTCAACCTGTGCCGCGAGACAGATTTAGGCTTGAAATCGCGTGTCTTTTCTCTCTTATGGCCCCGCGAGCAAATTCGTCGTTCGACGCCACATGCTCCTTAATTAAAGTGCCACGGACCGTGATGAATGACTAGCGTTCACCGCGAGCAGGTCTCGGTGGCCGCTTCAACGCAAATTCTATCTGATAGTAGCGCACAAGCACTGTCGTCCACGACGACTGCGCAGGTCGTTCGCATCCTTATTACCAAGCGTGGACTTGACATGCCGATGAGAAATGAACTGGCGATGTCACGGCGATATTCCCCGCCAGCCAGCGCATCAGATTCTTTGTTAGTAGTTCTGACATTTTGTCTCGTCGGCCTGGTCGCATCGGTATATTTCACCACTCACAGCGCCGGGCTCGACCAACTGCCGCTGCTTATCATCGACTGTAATTTGGGCTGATCGCATGCTCGAAGCACTATCGCGGGCGAACGAGTGGCTGACGGTGAATAGTCCCTTCGCGGTAAAAATAATTGTCGAGACCATTCGCGAGTGGCGTCGTCGGGCTCATTCGCGGCGGAATCTGATGGCTCTCGACCCGCTCGGCTTGCGGGATTTGCGCCTGACGCGGGCCGATGCCTTGAGAGAGGCGAGCAAATCATTCTGGAAGGAATAGCGCTGCCCATCCGCGAAATCGTCGACGCCTGCATCGAAACAAAATTTTCGAGACACGTTCCAGCCTGGAGGCTACCGATGTCGCTCGCAACTAAGCTCTATGAGAAAGAGATCCACGGCGTGGAACGTATGCTTCAACGTCGATTGGCCGTCGTCCTTTGTTGCATCGCTCTCGCTCTCGCAGTCGCCTGCACGATCTTCACCCCAACGGCGATTGGAAACGTGGGCGACGATCAAACGCTTATGCTCGGTCTTTAGTCGGCGCTTAGCGGCCACCAGAGGTCGCCAACGTCTGCTAACGGCACATTGGCATTAAGGTCGACTCCGGCGTGCCGGCTGCAAGGCGAGTTGGAGAAGGGGTGAAGGAGGCGCGGTGGTGGCGATCAGCTCGGCAGTTAATGTTGCGGTCCTTCTGGGAAACTGGAAATCGATCTTGGTAAGCGGCTTCGCTATTCTCGGCGCGCTTGGTACATTTTTCGAGAAGCCCTTCGGATGGGCTATCAGACTAAAAGTGCTTTTTCGAGGAAAGCCGTAGCGGAGCCGACATTGCGGTCCGCAGCGCAGATGTCCGCTGTTCACTTGGCTTCCTTAGGACATTGAGCGCCCGTCGCCCCGGCCTAAATCAGCTTCAGCCTTTCAAGCTGGCATGTCCGTCTTTGCCGACGATGATGTGATCGTGCACCGCAATGCCGAGCGGCTGCGCCACGGAAATGATCTGTTGCGTCATCTGGATGTCGGCGCGCGATAGCGTCGGATCGCCGCCGGGGTGGTTATGCAGGACGCGCTGTAAACGGCCTAACCCACAAACAGACTTACAGAAATTCGCCTCACGACGGGTCGCAGGGGTCGGCGATTGGGGGCGGTAGTTGGTGACTGAACAGCCGAGCATAACCGATTGAGTTTTCGTTACTTTTTCGACGAGGGATCGATGTTGCGCGAAAGTCGCAGTCCTGCAATTTCGGACGCATGGGCTTGTATAACCCTGGTCGGAGCTTGAAACTGCGGCTGCAACGTTGTGCTCGTATGCAAGTTTTATTCAGGGGGCTTGGCTAGTGACTCACAAGGGATATCTTCTCGCCACCGCCAGCAGTGTCGCGGCAGTAGCCGCCGCCGGAGGCGCTCAGGCCGCGGATATGCCTCTGAAAGCACGGCCAATGCAGGCGCCTGCCGCCTCATGGGCTGGCTGGTACATCGGGTTGAATGCAGGCGCCAATTGGCAGAACTCAGCAAACTCGTTTGGTTACGTTGGCTCGGGCTCGCTACCCGGCAGTACCCATGCCAAGTCAACCGGGTTCATCGGCGGCGGTCAGATCGGATACAACTGGCAAAACGGCAACTTTGTTTACGGCCTCGAGGGGGACATCTCTGGGCTTACGGGTCACAGCAGCGCTAGCGTGCCCGTTCGGTTCGGCTTCGCCCCCAAGGCATTTTCGAACAAAATCACATGGCTGAGCACGGTCCGCGGCCGACTTGGCGTGCTCGCTAGCCCCGACACCATGCTCTATGCGACGGGTGGCTTGGCGGTAGGCGGCGTTAAAAATGCCTTCCAGGGCAGCGCCGCCCCCTTTATCTGCTGCAACAAGTCGGTAAGCCAAACCCGCGTGGGCTGGACTGCAGGCGGCGGCGTCGAGCACATGCTGGCGGGCAGCCACTGGACGGTCGGACTGGAGGGGTTGTTTGTCGACCTCGGCAGGTCATCTGCGACTGCTATTGGGATTCATGGCGCAGCAAAAACGGCCAAGTTTTCTAATCGGGCGGCCATCGGTCGGCTCAAGTTGAACTATAAGTTTTAGCGTCTGCACGCTCGATCATGTAATCGGCGCGCGGCCGACTTGCTGCGATGGAGCCCCGGAATAGCATTCCGGGGCTTTTGCTTATGCCGGCTGGACCATCGAGGCAGGGCACGCCCGCCAAAGTCGCCGTAGCATGCATGCAAGCAAGCGGCCCCTCACGGCGCATAGCAGACATCGGGTGTTCACCGACTTTGCCGCCTAAATCAGCTTCAGCCCTTTCAGGCTGGCATAAACGCTGAACTCGCTGGCTGAACAGCCCTGAAAGGTTGGAGCTTTGAGCCTTTGCAGCTGCTGCCATTTTCAAGCATAACCGACTGTATTTTCGTTACTTTTTCGACGAGGGACCGATGTTGCACGAAAGTCGCAGTCCTGCAATTTCGGACGCGCAGGCTTGTAGAACCCTGGTCGGAGCTTAAGGTCATATTCGTAGGGGGACGGCAGTGACTCACAAGGGATATCTTCTCGCGACCGCCAGCAGTGTCGCAGCAGTAGCCGCCACCGGAGGCGCTCAGGCCGCGGATATGCCGCTGAAGGCACCGCCAATGCAGGCGCCTGCCGCTTCATGGGCCGGCTGGTACGTCGGGTTGAATGCGGGCGCGAATTGGCAGTCCGCAAACAACACGATTGGTTACGCTCCCGGTGGCGCCGCCGACTTCGGGAGTGTCGGTACCAGGAAGAGCGGGTTCATCGGCGGAGGTCAGATCGGATACAACTGGCAAAACAACAACTTCGTTTACGGCTTGGAGGGGGACATCTCCGGACTTACAGGTCGGGGAAGCGTTAACGCCTTCGGGGACTCCATCTTCGGTTCCAAGTCATTTTCGAACCAAATTACATGGCTGAGCACGCTCCGCGGCCGACTTGGCGTGCTCGTTAGCCCCGACACCATGCTCTATGCGACGGGTGGCCTGGCGGTAGGCGGTGTTAAAAATACCTTCGTGGGTACACCCGGATTTATTTGCTGCAACAAGTCGGTAAGCACCACCCGCGCGGGCTGGACTGCAGGCGCTGGCGTCGAGCACATGCTGTGGAACAGCCACTGGACGGTCGGCCTGGAGGGGTTGTTTGTCGACCTCGGCCACTCGTCCGTGACTGCTGTTGGGCCTGCGCCTCGTGGTGGCACAAAAACGGCCAGGTTTTCCAATCAGGCGGCCATCGGTCGGTTCAAGCTGAACTACAAGTTTTAGCGTCTGCCGACCCGATCATGTAATCGGCGCGGCTGACTGGCGATGGAAGCCCCGGGATAGTATTCCGGGGCTTTTGCTTATGCTGGCCAGACGGCCGCGCCATCAGCCTTCGAGGCTCGGCGCTGCGCGCCGAGCGCCTCAGGGTGACGGAAGCGAGTCATCATCACTTGCCGCTGGTATGATATGGCGACGCTGTCGCCGGTTATCCCCCTGAAGGCTCCATCCGCATGCCCATCGTCGACATGATTTATTATTGGGCGCGCGCCGTACCCCATCGCCCGGCCATCATCCAGAGCGATATGGTCACGAGCTTTCAGGGGCTGGCCGACGCGATCGAATCCTTCGGCGAGCGCATCGATCGCTTGAACCTCGACAAGCGCGAGCCTGTCGCGGTTTCGGTCGCCAATCCCGCGTTCATGCTGGCAACCGTTTTTGCCCTGCTGCGCAATGGCTACAATGCGGCGCCGGTCAACGCGCGCCTGTACCCGCATCTTGCCGGCGCCGGCATCCGCAATCTGATCTACGACACAACCGGCTTGGCCGTATCGGGCGGACGAAACATCCGGTTCGACATGTCGTGGCTGCCGGACGCGAAACAGCAAGACACGCAGCGGGCCTACCGCCATCGCCCCGCGGAAAACGCCGGACTGGAATTTTTCACGTCGGGAACGACGGGATTACCAAAAAAAGTTACCCAGACCGCCGCGGCACTCCAGCAGTTGCTGGAATATCCGTATTCGTGCGCGTCGGGGGCACAACAAAAAATCCTGATCATGCCCGGTCTCACGACCTCGTATGGCTTCAATCGCGTATGCGAGGTGTTCAACGCCGGAAAAACGGTCTGTCTCGCGCCGAACAGCGAGGCTGCATTGGCCCTCGTGGATACTTTTGGCGTCGAACTGATTGTCGCTTCTACCGTGCAAGCGCTCGATCTCGTGGACGTCAAAAAGCGAAATCCCGCGTATCAGCTGAATTCTTTGCAGACCGTTTGGTTCGGCGGCGGCCGAATTACTTCAGAACGCATATTCGATATCTGCACCGTTCTATGCCGGAATTGTACCCATCATTACGGCTCGACTGAGGGTGGCAGTGTGGCTTCCGCCCCATTCGAAGTCATTGCGGACATTCCTGGGGCTGTTGGGATTGTCCTGCCCTGGGTCGAATTGGAGATCGTCGATGAGTCCGGCGGCGTTTTGCCGGCCGGCTCGGAGGGTTTGATCCGCTACCGCACCCCGCGCTTGCTGCATAACCTGGAAGCCCTGGGCGCAGACCATATGCCCGGTGTCAAGGATCGATGGTTTTACCCGGGCGATGTTGGATCGCTGACTGTCGGCGGCGTGCTTTGCCTGGCGGGACGGACTTCAGACGTCATCAATCGCGGCGGGGTCAAGGTCTCCAGCACCAAAATTGAAGAAATTCTCGAAGACTTGCCTGAAGTCAACGAGGCGGCGGCCTGTGCTGTCATGGGACCGTCAGGGCTGGAGGAAATCTGGGTAGCGATCGTAACCGACGGACCGATCGACATCGAACACATCAAGCGGCATCTGAGCGATCACGACGAACTCGGAATCGCCCCCGACGAGCTGTTTGTCGTGGACGAATTGCCCCGCGGAGAATTGGGCAAGGTGCAGAAGCATCGGCTGAAAGAGCTGCTGCAAGTCAGAAAGAGGAGCGCTTAGCACCGTGCACATCGTCGACATGGTGTATTTCTGGGCGCGGACGATGCCGCTACGCCCGGCAGTCATTCAGCTCGAAGGTATTCTCACCTACCGGGCGCTGGCGCAGGGTATTGAAAGCGCCGCCGAACATTTTGCGCGCAGCATCCCGGACAGGTCGAAGCCGGTGACGGTGTCGCTGCCGAGCGCGCCAAAAATGCTGATCGCGAGCCTGGGGTTGCTCCGCGCCGGGTTCAACATCATTGTCGCCGGCCGGAATGAGCTCGCCCATATTCCGCCCGGCGATTCGAATATCCTGGTTCACGAGCGAGGCGAAACCAATTCAGCCGACCGCACCAACATCGTTTTCGACGAGACCTGGCTCGATATCGGCGCCGGCGCACCGCGGCAGAGCCGGCCGTTGAGCCAGCCCAGGACGCGCAATGCCGATATTTTCTTTTTCACCTCCGGCACGACCGGCCGGCCCAAGCGCGTGGTGCGGACGCATCAGGGCTGGGAACAGCAAATCCTGTTCAACAGCGCGTCGGCGTTCGCCGATTACGACAGAGCGCTGCTCATACCCGGCTTGAATAGCTCCATGGGCTTCGGCCGTGCCTACTCAGCGCTTCATAACCGCAAGACGATTTGCTTCGCCGATACAGGGCAATCGATGCTGTGGCTGGCCAACACTTACGACATCGATCTGATCGTCGCTTCGCCGCAACAGGCACTGGCCCTCGCGGAAATTCAGGAGAAGGTGACCCATTATCCGCTCGCGGCTCTCAAGACGATCTTGCTCGGCGGTGCGCCCCTTTCCGCCGACGGCATTCGGCGGATCAAGAAGTATTTGTGCCGCAACGTCATACTTTACTATGGCTCCACCGAGGCCGGCGCGGCGGCGCTCGCGCCGCATGACACGATCGCGCATATCCCCAATGCCGTCGGCTTTATTGCTCCCGGCGCACAGGTCGAAATCGTCGATGCGGCGGACAACGTTCTGCCGGTGGGCTCCGAAGGCTTCGTCCGTCTGCGCACGGCACAGTATGTTATGAATTTCGAGATCGCTGACCCGAATGCGTGGTTCTATCCGGGCGACGTCGGCTGGCTGACCGCGGATGGCGTGCTGTGCGTCGCGGGACGCAAAGGCGACGTCGTCAATCGCGGCGGCGCCAAGCTCTCGATGACCGATTTCGAGGATTTTCTGCGCTCCTGTCCCGGCGTCAAAGATGCCGGCATGTGCACCCTGATGGGCATCTCGGGCTTCGAAGAGATCTGGATCGGCCTCGTCCTTGAGCCGTCGGCCGACATCGGCGCGCTACGGGAGAAAATCGAGGCGGATACAAATTTCGGAACCAATATCGACAAGCTGTTCGTCATCGAAACTATTCCTCGCGGAGCCCTGGGCAAGATCCAGCGCGACGAGCTGAAAAAGATGCTGCAAAGCATCGGCGAAGAGGCCGCTTCTTCGAACTGACGTGATAATCCCGCTGGCTCTGCTGCGGCGGGTGACAAGAAACTGCCGCTACAGCTTGCGCGCCATGATCTCCTGCACCATCTCGTGGACGCGGCGACGGTCGAGCTTGCCATTTTCGTTGTGTGGAAGACTCTCGACGAGCAGATATTTGACCGGCGCGAATGGACGCGGAATTTGCGCTTCGCAATGCGCCCGCAGCGCCTGTTCGTCGAGTTTTTCCCGACTTGCGACGACGGCACAGACCTGGTTGTTGCCGTACTCGTTTGGCGCGGCAAAGGCCGCCGCTTCGACGACACCTTGGAACTGCGCCAGGACGAGCTCGATCGACTCCGGACTGATCTTGTCGCCGCCGAGATTCAGCATGGCGTGCGCCCGTCCCGTGATGACGAGAAGACCGTCGGCGCTCAAGGTTCCCAGATCCTCCGGATAGAACCAGCCGTCGCGAAACACCTTCTTGGATTCCTCGGGATTGCCGAAGTAGCCGTCGACGGCATATTCGCTGCGCAGGCGCACCTGGCCCTCCTCGCCCGGCGGCAGCAGCGTGCCGGACGCATCCACGATCTGAACGGTGACGCCCGGCGGCACAAAGCCGACCGCGCGGGGCACTTCAGCAATTTCATGAGCATGCGCTACCGCCGCAACGCCGGCTTCGGTCGAGCTGTAGACGGAGATCAGGTGCGAACAGATCCGCGACCGCAGCCGATCCGACAACGATCGCGACAGCACATCGCCGCCGCAATAAATGACTTCGATGTTGCTTTGATAGGACGGCACGGTGTCGAACCAGCGCAGCAGGTTCTCAAATCCGCTCGGAGAGCCGACCAGGCACTGCACCTTGTAGTCTTCGATGACGCCCAACGTGGAAGGAAAATCCGCGCCGGGGAAAAATGCCGTGCCGCCGCGCGACAACGTGTAAATGAGGAATCGAAAGCCGAGCGAAGAGGAAATCGGGACGTCGCTGTAAATCCTGGAACAATTCGCGATTCGATTACCAAAAGTCGAAAGCCGGGCCATGCTCGTCGCGATGCGCTTGTGGCTGAACGCGACGGCCTTCGGCGTACTGGAAGTTCCGGAGGTCAAAATCAGCCGGCACAAATCGTCTTCGTGAGTCTGCGGCAACAGATGCGGTTCGAGCGGGCGCCCGTCGCCCTCTGTCCAGGACAAATCGGCGAGCATGACGCGGCCCATATTGGCGAACGAACGCTTTCCGTCCGTAATCAACGCATCGATCTTGAACGGCAAAGAAATCTCGCCTTCGCGAAGCGACACCGCGATCATTCCGAGCCGCATCGATGCCAGCAGAACGACGCTATGAAAAATGACATCGTCGATGCTGATCGCAACGATGCTGCGCTCGGACAAGCCGAGCGCGTGCAGCCTGCGGCTGACGTTGTGAATGAACTGCTCCAAACGGCGATAGGAGATGAGGCCAATTCCGGGGCCGGGCACGCAGATCGCGGCAGCGGGCGGCTGCCGCCGGCATTGAAACAGGATCGGATCGACTATGTTCATGAGCTGAATTTGCCTTCTGGCCGGGATCGCCGATGCCGATGAATCAGGCCGGTTTGACCATTGCAGCCGCAATCTCCGGCAGACGCTGCCGTTCGAGCTTGCCTTGGGCGCCGCGCGGCAAAGCCTCGACGGGAATAATTCGCGTCGGGATGCAGGATGGCGGAAGCCTTTGCGCGCAGTGTTGCAGCAACCCCGATTCCTCGATCGGCGATTTGGCGACGATAAGCGCAAAAAGCCGTGCGATACCCAGTTCATCGTTGAGCGCGAAGACGGCGGCCTCCTCGACATTCGCAAACGCGCCGATAATGTCCTCGACTAGTTCCGGGCTCACGGTGTCGCCGCCGACGTTTAGCGCCGTCTTTTCCCGGCCGGTTATGACCAAAAGACCTTCGGCGGTCAGGTGTCCGATATCTCCGGAATAGAAATAGCCCTCTCGAAAGAAGGCCCGCGTCGTCTCTGGATCGCCGACGTACCCCTCGGCCATATGATCTGCGCGAATTCGCAATGCACCGTCGCGTTGCGGCGGCAACACGTTGCCCGATCCGTCTAACGCTTCAACGACAACGCCCGGCTGCACGTAGCCAACCGCACCGGGTACCCGTTCCAGCACGCTTGCCGGCCCGAATGCCACGGTTGTGGTTTCCGTCGAACCATATGAGCAGTACAGGTTCTGGCACAGGCGCGCGCGGGCCCGCTGCGAAAGTTGCCGCGACAGCATGGCGCCCTGACATATGATGTGGTCGAACGTGACCTCAAACGCCTTGTCTGCTTCAAAAAATTTGAGATATTCGCCGAGGCTGTAGGGCGAGGTCGCCAACCCCTGAATCTTATGCAGATCGATGGCCTGCAAAATGTCGGCGGGATCGTCGCCGAGGAAGAAAATCGTGCCGCCACGGCTTAGAAGCGCCATCGCGTATCGGAATCCAGGAGACGTCGCTATCCCGAGATCGCAATAAAGCCGCGAGCAATGTGCGAAGCGCGGTCCCTTCGAATACGCGTAGTGCGCGATCCGCGCCGCCAGCATGCGGTGAGAAAATGCAATCCCCTTGGGCAGCCCCGTCGAACCCGATGTCAGAATGATGCGGCAAATATCGTCGTCGCTACCGTGGGGAGCGACCGGCGCTGCGGCGCCATCGCCTTCCAGCCACGAATGATCGACAGCCAAAACAGTTCCTGAAATGCCAGCGTTGCCAGGGACGTCGGTGAGGATGACATCAGGGGTTATCCCTGCGACCGGCTTTGGTCCTCGCAACGACAAGGTCGTCACGCCGGCATGCATCAAGCCAAGAACGAACGCCGTATCGAGGATGGTATCATTGATATAAGTGGCAACGATATTGCCGGGACCAATTCCAGACTTGAGCGCAGTCCGCGCCACGTTGTGAATGAATGCCTCCAGCATGCCATAGCGAACCGAATCGAATTTCGATCCCGGTACGCAGATCGCTGTCGTAAGCGGGTTCAGCTTGGACTGAAAAAGGATGGGTTCGACAATGTTCACTGCAATTTCCTGTTTTCGCCTTCCTGCAAGGGCGAGGCTCTCCTTTTACACGCTTCGGCGCCGTATAAGGTGAGCGCTAATGCAGCCGATGCGCGCGGTTGTGTCTCCAGGAGCATATCACGTCTCAAATTGGAGGTCTGGGACGCTCAGCCAGTCGCATCGCTCGTCGGCATTAGCTAAATCAGCTTCAGCCCTTTCAGGCTGGCATGCCGTCCTTGCCGACGATGATGTGGTCGTGCACCGCAATGCCGAGCGGCTGTGCCACGGAAATGACCTGCTGCGTCATCTGGATGTCCGCGCGGCTCGGTGTCGGATCTCCACTGTCAGCGAAGCTGTTTGGGTGTGACTCATAGCGGGCTTTGCCGCGCGCAGGGCTGTGGCGAGGACAACTTTGCCAGAGAAGATGTCATGCCGCGGTCCTTTGCTCGGACCTGCGGCATGACAGTTTTGTCGGTCCCGCGCAGAGGAATCAGAATTTGGGGCCGACGTAACTGAGGTGGCTTATGTCGGATTGTCCCTGCTCGGGGAATTCGAGCGTCGGCGTGACATGGCCGACGAGTATGCCAGGTGTCACTGCTGTCTTGATGTACTTCGTCTCACCCGCTGCCAATTGAAACGTAACCGCATTTTCGACCTCGGTTGCCGTTGTTACGGCGTATTTTCCCGGGGGGCGGTCGACATACGAGAACCCGCCCGGCACAGATCTGCCGACGACTTCATTGTTCATCCGAATCTCGGGCTGAATAGCTGACCCCCCAATTTCGCCCGGCCGCGTGAAGTAGACACGGCCGTAACCCGGCTTCAATGCCGGGATCTGCAAGGGCGGTTCATCGAGGCCGCGTGGACTCGCGCAACTCGCCAGCAAAAAACCGACGAGCATCAGGGGCAGCGTCCCGATTTTCGACCTCATATGCCCCGTCTCGATATTGGAAATTGCCCAGTTACAAATCGACGGCAAACAACGAACAACTGGAAATTGCCCCGCTGTTTCCTCGCCTCCAAGGCTCAGTTAGGCATACACGCATTGATTGTGCAACGTTTTTTTCACTCCGCGCGATTCACGACCGTGCGCAAATCGTCCTCGATGTCGATGGAGCCCGAGGTCATCTTTGACAGGCCCCAAGCAGCATTCCCACAGCCAGCCGCGAGACACCGTCGGATGCGCATTTCAAAATTCTGACGATGGTCCGCTACGGGTCATTGGCTGCCGCTGCGTGGCCAAATAGGGATGTCGGCTTTCACCCCGAAAGCGGACTCAATCGGCTATATCAACCGCAGCCCCTTCAAACTCGCGTGGCCGTCTCTGCCGACGATGATGTGGTCGTGCACTTCAATCCCAAGGCCACGCGCGATCTCAATAATTCGTTTCGTCATGTCAATGTCGGCGCGTGACGGTGTTGGGTCTCCTCCGGGATGGTTATGAACTAAAATCACCGCGGTCGCCGCCAGCTCGAGCGCGCGTTTGACGATCTCGCGCGGATAGACCGGCGTGTGATCGATGGTGCCGGTCTGCTGCACCTCGTCGGCAATCAACTGGTTGCGCTTGTCGAGGAACAACACCCGGAATTCCTCACGGTCGGCGAAGGCCTGCGCGGCGCGGCAATAGTCGAGCACCGTGGACCACGACGACAGCACCGGGCGGTTCTTGACCGCGCCGCGAAGCGCGCGGCTAGCCGCAGCCTGGATGATCTTCAAGTCGGTAATGCTTGAAGGACCGAGACCCTTGATCTCGGCAAGCCGCGATTCAGGGGCGCCGATGACTTCCGCGAACGAGCCGAATGTTTCGAGCAATGTCTTGGCAAGCGGCTTGACGTCGCGTTGCGGCAACGCGCGAAACAGCAGGATTTCCAGAAGCTCGTAATCCGCCAGCGCGTCAGCACCGGCGTCGCGAAAGCGCTGGCGCAGGCGGTCGCGATGACCCAAATAGTGCGGCTTGGCCTCAGCGAGACCGTCCGGCGTCTTGCGCGGCGTTTTCCCTGACGCGCTGGTCTTCGGCGACGTTGGCACTGGAACGCAACCCCGATCCACATCGCGCCTTGAAGCGCGATCCCGATCACAAGGATGACTGGATTGCAATTTTTTGCAATCGGATTGCCGGGTGCAGGCGCGCCGGTCCGAGCGGCTAGGCGCGTGCGGCAGCGACGCGATCGGCAAAGCCGATGATGTGATTGTGGATCGCCTTGGTCTGGCCGGCGAGTTCCACCGCGGACTGGCGAAGCCCGTCCGTCGCGTGGGCGGTCTGGTCGGCCATCCCCTCGATGTCCCGGATCGAACGGCTGACATCGCCGACGCCGACCGCCGCCGCATCGACGTTTTGCGCGATTTCATGCGTCGCCGCGGCTTGCTGGCCGATCGCGCCGGCAATCCGCACCGACAAGACATCCAGTTCGCGCACGATACCGAGCAACGCCTCTATGGCGGTCGCCGAGCGCTGCGTCGTGCCCTGAATTCCCGTGGCCCGCAACTCGATCTCTTTTGTGGCTTTGGCGGTTTCGGCGGCCAGTGCCTTGACCTCCTGCGCGACGATGGCGAAGCCCTTGCCGGCATTTCCGGCGCGGGCCGCTTCGATCGTCGCGTTCAGCGCCAGCAGATTGGTTTGTCCGGCGATCCGGTTGATCAGACCGGTCATGTCACCGATCTCGCCGGCCGCGCTGGTCAGATCGGCGATATTTTCATTGGCGGTGCGCGCGACGCTGACGGCCTGGTCGGTCAATCGCGACGCCTGCGACACCGTCTCGCTGATCTCGGCAATGGTATTGGCGAGTTCCCGCCCGGCTTCGGCGACTGTCGTGACCTTGGCCGTCGTTTCATCGGACGTCGATGAAGCGGTTGCCACCTGAGCCTTGGCATGGCTGGCGGCCGCCCCGAGAGAATCGGCGCTTTGTCCAAGCTCATGCGCCGCGCCATTGAGGATAGCGATAAACGCCGCCATTTCCGTCTTGAAGTCTTCGAGGAGCCTGCCTCTCAGGTCGGCGCGCTTGCCGGCGGAAACCAGATCCTGCTGGCGCTGACCGCCGACGCGTTCGAGTTCGGCCGCGGCACGTTCGGCCCGCTGCCGCGCCTCCGCCGCCTCGCGGAACGCGCCTTTGATCGTCTCGCCGATGAAGATCAGCATCGCGACCTCGACGACAACGACAAGGGCGTGAACCAGAACCCGCACCACGTTGCTGCCGCCGGGATAGACCGCTTCAGGCAGGCCGAAGTTGAGACCGAGGTGATGGACGCTGACCAGGCCGGCAGCAAAAACCAGAACCCGCCAGTCGCAGAACCCCGAGAGCATCGCGAGGATGGCGAAGTAATAGAAGTGCATCTCGACTTGCCAGGGATGTCCGCTGAAAGCGAGCACCAGAAGCGATGTCTGACCGACCAGCGTGATGGCCAAACCGAACGCAACCATCGTGATCGGCCGGCCGGCGTAGAGCAGCCCGATCGGAATCGCGGCGAGCACGCCGCATGCCACGGTATCGGGCAGCACGCCATGACCGATCAGGGCACAGATCACGGCCAGCACCGGCACATGCACGACCGCAAGGCCGGTCAATACCTTGGCGACGGTCAACTGCAGCGATCGCAAATCGCTCATCGCGCAGCCTCGCGGAGCCATGACGCCGGCAAGCAGCCGGCCAGCAGCTGCGGGTCGACGGCCAAAATCGCGTGGGCGGAAAAAACCCGGCCGGTATATCCGGGGTCGTCGGGCTGCACGATGGCAATGAAGTCAAAACCGCCAAACCGCACGAACCGCGCACCCGCACCGACGGCCCGCGCGAATGTTTGACCCGCCGTCGTCCATGGCGGAAACACCACCGCGACGCCCGCCATGGGATCGCGCGGCACCGTTCCGAATCGCAGCACGACGGCAAAGCTCGCAACGCACAGGCCTGCGACGATGCAAACGTCGCTCAAGCGACGGAGTTGGAATGGGCGTGAAGGCATCATGATTTCCAATGACGCCATAGAAATTACGATAGCGCTTCGCAATAAATGGTTAAGAAATCGCCTCCGGACGCCGGCCGGAACGGCCAACGCCACCTGCCAAGATGCAGCTAAAGCCTCAACCCCTGTAGGGCGGCTTTTCCAGACCATGCGGCGACAGCGTGAAAATCTCGACGCCTTTGTCGGTCACACCGACGCTGTGCTCGAACTGCGCCGACAGCGAGCGGTCGCGCGTCACAGCAGTCCAGCCGTCGGACAGCACCTTCACGTGCGGGCGGCCGAGATTGATCATCGGCTCGACGGTGAAGAACATGCCGGGCTTGAGCACGATGCCTTCGCCGGGCCGGCCGATATGAACGATATTCGGCTCGTCATGGAACAGCCGGCCGAGGCCGTGGCCGCAAAAATCGCGTACCACGCTCATGTGCTGGGCTTCGACAAAAGTCTGGATGGCATGGCCGATATCGCCGGTGGTGGCGCCGGGCCTGATCGCGGCGATGCCGCGCATCATGCCTTCATAGGTGACCTCGATCAGCCGCTCGGCGCGGCGCGGAATTTCCCCGACCGGATACATCCGGCTGGAATCGCCGTGCCAGCCGTCGAGTATCAGTGTGACGTCGACATTGACGATGTCGCCCTCGCGCAACGGCTTCTCGCTCGGAATGCCGTGGCACACGACATGATTGACCGAAGTGCAGGTCGCCTTGCGGTAGCCGCGGTACATCAGGGTCGCCGGCAGGGCGTGATGATCCATGCCGAATTCGAAGACCAGCTTGTCGATGTGCTCGGTGGTGACGCCCGGCCGGATTTCGCCAATGAGACGGTCGAGGCACTCCGCCGCCAGACGGCCGGCCTTGCGCATGCCCTCGAAAGCTGAGGCGCCATGCAGCTTGATCTGCCCGGTTTTGCGCATCGGCGCAGCCGCCGAATCGACATAGGTCATGGGGATCAGATGCCGTGAAACGATTGACCCGCAATGTAATCATGCACGCGCGCAACGCAAGCGAGCGGGCGCTTGGCCTGCTAGCCCGCAAGGACCGGCACCGGAGCGGCAATCTCGATGCCCTCCACCGTGATCGCGCAGCGCCAGGCCAGCATCTCGACCCCGCGCTGCCGGGCCCGGTCGAAGGCCGCGGCATAGTCCTTGTCGATATCGCGGGCCACCGTGAAGCGGTCGGCCGACGGAATCTGGATAATGTACAACTGGATGGCGCGCGCCCCCTGCCCGACCATCTCGGCCAGCTCGTCGAGATGCCTGGCGCCGCGTTCGGTGACGCTGTCCGGAAATTCGGCAAGGCCCGGACTGCGCATCAGATGCGCGTTCTTGATCTCAAGATAGCACGGCGCAAGCTCCGGACCTTCGAGCAAAAAATCGACGCGGGAGTTGGCGCCGTATTTCACCTCGCGCCGGATCGAGCTGTAGTCGCGCAGTTCCGGAATGAGGCCGGTGCCGAGGATGTCGGCAACAAGATTGTTTGGATTGCTGGTGTTGACGCCGACCAGTTCCGGCCCGTTACCGAAATCGGCCTCGACCAGTTCCCAGCTGTACTGAAGTTTGCGCAACGGATTTTGCGAGTCCGATATCCAGATGCGCGAAAACGGCCGGTCGAGACCGGTCATCGCGCCCGGATTGGCGACGTGCACCGTCATCATGTCGCCGTTGTCGAGCACGACGTCGGCGAGAAATCGCTTGTAGCGGCGCGCCAGCGTCGCGGCCATCAATGGTGGATCAAACCGCATGGCGCAGGAATAGCCGGATCGGACGCGCCGTGGGAAGCGAAAATTCAGGACGCGATCTTGCCGCCAAGTTCGTCCTCGATATGAACGCGGATGATTTCGTCGAACGACGCTTCGGCCCGAAAGTCCAGCGCCAGCGCGCGGCGCGGATCGAACCGCTGCGGCCAGCCGGCGACAATCCGCGACACCAGCGGATCGGGCGCGCGGCGGATGCGCGCCACCACCGTATCGCCGGCGATGCGGCGCAGCGCGGCGATCTGTTCGGCGACGGTGCAGCCGACACCGGGCAGCGTCACGTTGATGCGCGGGCCGAGACGCTCTTTGTTCAGGCCTGCGGCATGGATGAGAAAACCAACCGCGGCGCGCGGGCTGGCGTGCCAGTGCGTGACGCTGTCCTCGACCGGCAGCACCGCCTCCTGTCCGGCCAGCGGTTCGCGGATGATCGAGGAGAAGAAACCGGACGCGGCCTTGTTCGGCTTGCCCGGCCGGACATTGATGGTCGGCAGCCGGATGCCGACGCCGTCGAGAAAGCCACGGCGGGTGTAGTCGGCGAGCAAGAGCTCGATCATCGCCTTCTGCGTGCCGTAAGAGGTCAGCGGCGTGTGATGGAATTCGTCCGGAATCAAATCGGGAAACGGCGCGCCGAACACCGCGATCGACGACGTGAACACCACGCGCGGGCAGTAACCGCCGCCAACCGTACGCACGGCATCAAGCAGCAGGCGCGAACCGTCGAGATTGACGTGAACGCCTTTGGCGAAATCGGTCTCCGCCTCACCGGACACCACTGCCGCGAGATGGAAGATGACGTCGGGCCGGCCGGCGAGCGCGCGCGGCGCGGTTCCGGGATCGCCGATGTCAGCGGCAAAACTTTCGACCGCACCGGAAAATCCTTCGGGCCTCGGCGGCACCACGATATCGGTCAGCGTCAGCTTCTCGATTCCCCGGCCATTGAGCGCGCTGTCCCTGACCAGACGCGCGGTCAATTTGCGCCCGATCATTCCTGCCGCGCCGGTAATGAGGATGTGCATGGCTTTCCCGACCAGCCAGTTTGCCTGTCTTGCGATTGATAACTGTAAAGACGTGGATGGCCGGGACAAGCCTGTACTCGGGCGCGCGCAAGCGCGGCCCAGGTGCCCGGCCATGACGATACGGAGCGCTTCGCGCGGCCTTAAAGCGCCATGCCGCCGTCGACGAGATGGGTCTGGCCGGTGATGTAGCTCGAACTCATCGCTGGCGAGGAACAGCGCGAGCAGCGCGACTTCCTTCGCGGTGCCGAGCCGGCCCATCGGCTGGCGCTCGACAAAACCCTGCCGCACCGCGTCGTTGGATTTTCCGGTCTGCTTCGACAGCGCGTCGATCCGCTCCTCGAGCGAGGGCGACTCGATGGTGCCCGGACAGATCGCATTGCAGCGGACGCCCTGCCTGATGAAGTCGGCGGCAATCGCCTTGGTCAGGCCGATCACCGCCGCCTTGGTGGTGCCGTAGGCGTAACGCGCCGGCACGCCGCGGATCGACGACACCGCCGACGAGATGTTGACGATCGAGCCCTTTTTCTTGTCCAGCATCGCCGGCAGGAAGGCCTTCAGCATCCGGTGCATCGACTTGACGTTGAGGTCGAACGAAAAGTCCCAGTCCTTGTCGGTGCAGTCGAAGATCGTGCCTTGGTGGACGTAACCGGCGCAGTTGACCAGCACGTCGAGCGCGCCGACCTCTTTGGCCAGCGCGTCGATACTGTCCTGCGAGCGTACGTCGAGTTTCTTGCGCGCCTTGGCATTGAGGCCGGCGAGTTTGTCGTCGGCGAGATCAGTCGCGATGACGCTCGCGCCTTCGGCAATAAATGTTTCGGCGATGGCGCGGCCGATGCCCTGCCCTGCCGCCGTGACCAACGCCACCTTGCCTTTCAATCGATCGCTCATAATCACCTCATGCCTGTTGCAATTCTGCGGTCAATGCCGCCAGGCTGATTGTCTGGCGGCCGTCGGCATCGAAATTATCCCGCGCCAGCCAGCGTTCGAAATTGGCTTTGCGCGCCGGCCATTCGCTGTCGGTGATGGAAAACCATGCGGTGTCGCGGGTGTGTCCCTTGGTGATCATGTGCTGGCGAAAAATCGCCTCGAAGGTGAAGCCAAAACGCAACGCGGCGCGCCGTGACGCCGCGTTCAGTGCATCGCATTTCCATTCATAACGCCGGTAGCCGAGCGTTTCGAAGGCATAACGCGCCAAGAGGTATTGGGTTTCCGTGGCCAGCGGCGTCCGTTGCAGCGCCGGGCTATAGACGATGCTGCCGATCTCGACGACGCGGTCCTCCGGCCGGATCGCCATCAAGGCCAGCAGCCCGAGCGCAGTGCCGTTGGGATCGCGCACGGTGAAAAAATACGGGTCGTCCCGCGTCGCGCGGTCGACAAGCCAGTCCGTGAACGCTTGTTCGCCGGCGAACGGACCGGCGCTCGAGATGTAGGTCCAGACTTGTTGATGCGCGCCGAGCGCGGTCCAGAGCGCCCTGGCGTCGCGCGCCGGATCGAGCCGCGCCACCGAGCCGTAACGGCCTTTCAGCACCACCGGCTCGGGACGGCGCGCCGGCGCCGTATCGACGGCGACGCCCACAGGCCGCCCGGTCTGCCGGATCTGCGCCGCCTCGGCTTCGCTGCCGTTGAACACCGCGAGGCTGACTTTTTGCCGGCCTTGGCCGTCGAAATTCGCCGGCGCGAGCCAGCGCTCGAAGCTCGCCTTGCGCGCCGGCCACTCGCTGTCGAGCATTGCGAACCAGGCATCGTCGCGATTGCGGCCCTTGGCGATCACGAAATTGCGGAACGTGCCTTCGTACTTGAAGCCGTAACGCAGCGCCGCGCGCCGCGACGGCGCATTGAACGAATTGCACTTCCATTCGTAGCGCCGGTAGCCGAGCGTCTCGAACACGTAGCGCGCCAAGAGATACTGCGCCTCGGTGCCGAGCGGGGTGCGTTGCAGCGCCGGCGAATACAGCACATGCCCGACTTCGATCACCCGCATCGCCGGCACGATCCGCATCAGGGTGAAGTAGCCGACCGCGTGCCCCGCCGTATCGACGATGGCGTAGGCGTAAGGATCCTCCGCCGCCGCGCGCATGGCGATGAACGGCTCAAACTCCGCATAGGTGGCGAACGGCCCGTTGGTGGAAATATAGGTCCAGGCTTCGTCGTGTCCGGCGAATACCTTCCAGAGATCGGCAGCATGGTCCGGCCGCAATTTTTCGATGCGGCCGTAGCGGCCTTGCAGCGTCACTGGGCCGGGACGCGGCGCAGGCGTGGAGTCGACCGGCAAACCGATGGGCTGGCCGGTTTGCACAGACGCTGTCGAACCGGTCATGAGCTGAATTTTTTGCGGTCTTCGCCGAAGAACTTGTTCAGTTCGGGATTGCTGATCAGGCCGGCGAAACTGTCGAACTTGCCGTCCTGCGCAATCTCCGTCGCGGCCCTGATGAAAGCATGCATGGCCACGCGCGCCAGCGAGCCGCCGACGCTGATCCGGCGCACGCCCATCGCCGCGAGATCGTCGACGGTGAAACCGAACGCGTTGCTGTTGAGGAAATTCACCGGCTTCGGCGCCACCGCCTTCACCACCGCCTCGATCTGCTCGCGGGTCTTGATGCCCGGCGCATAGAGGCAATCGGCGCCGGCCGCCGCATAGGCTTTCAGCCGGCGGATGACGTCGTCGAGGTTGTTGACGCCGCGGATGAAATTCTCCGCCCGCGCCGTGAACACCACGTCGCCGCCGGCGCGATCGATCGCCGCCCGCGCCGCTTTCACCCGCGCCACCGCGGTATCGAAATCGTACAGCGGCGTCTTGCTGTTGTTCGGCAAGTCTTCGATCGACAAGCCGGCAACGCCGGTGGCAACGCACCGGGTGACGTGTTTGGCGACGCCGTCGAGGTCGTCAGCCAAGCCATCCTCGAAGTCGGCGTTCAGCGGCACATCGGTTGCCGCGGCCAATTCGGCGAAATGCGCCAGTACGGTGTCGAGCGTCTGCCCGCCGTCGGGAAAACCCAGCGAATGCGCGTGGCCGGAACTGGTCGTCGCCAGCGCCTTGAAGCCGAGGCCTTGCAGATAGCGCGCGGTGCCGACATTCCATGGGTTCGGAATGACGAAGCATCCGGACTCGTGAAGCTTACAAAATGTCTTGCGTTTGTCGGCGACGGACGGACGCGGCATATCAGTAACTCCCCGGCATCAATGATTGTCGCGCGGCACCGATACTTGCGCAACCCGCTGATATTTCACCGCGGGCTCCAGCACCATGCCGTCGCTAAGCTGCTCGACCATCGCGCGCTGGATTTCCTGCCACGGCGTCTGGCTCGGCGGATAATGGTAACCGCCGTCTTTCTGCAACGCCGCGCGACGCGCCTTCAGCTCATCCGCCGGGATCAGGATATCGGCGGTGCCTTTGTTCAGATCGATGCGAACGCGGTCGCCGGTCTGCAGCAGCGCCAGGCCGCCACCTGCGGCAGCCTCCGGCGATGCGTTGAGGATCGACGGCGAGCCCGACGTGCCGGATTGCCGGCCGTCGCCGATGCAGGCCAGCGCGGTGATGCCTTTTTTGATCAGCGCCGCTGGCGGCTGCATATTCACGACTTCCGCCGAACCGGGATAACCGATGGCGCCGGCGCCGCGCATGAACAGGATCGAATGCTCGTCGATGCCGAGCGACGGATCCTCGATGCGCTTGTGATAGTCCTCAGGGCCGTCGAACACCACGGCGCGGCCCTCGAATGCGTTCGGGCTTTTCGGATCGGACAGATAGCGCTTGCGGAACTCCTCCGAGATCACGCTGGTCTTCATGATCGCCGAGTCGAACAGATTGCCGTGCAGCACCTTGAAGCCGGCATGCGGCTTGAGCGGCGCGCCATAGGACCGGATCACGTCCGCATTGCAGATTTTGGCCTGCGCCAGATTTTGCGCCACCGTCTTGCCGTTGATGGTGCGGGCGTCGCCGTGCAGTTTTCCGGCGGCGTTCAGTTCGCGCAGCACCGCCGGCAATCCGCCGGCGCGATAATAGTCCTCGCCGAGCCAGGCGCCGGCCGGCTGCATGTTGACCAAAAGCGGCACGTCATAGCCGACCATCTCCCAGTCTTCGACCGCAAGCTTCACCCCGATATGGCGGGCGATCGCATTGACGTGAATTGGTGCGTTGGTCGAGCCGCCGATCGCCGAGCAGGCGACGATGGCGTTCTCGAACGCGGCGCGGGTGAGAATGTCCGAGGGTTTTAGATCCTCAAGCACGATCTCGACGGCGCGCACGCCGGTTTCGTAGGCGATCTGGCCGCGCTCGCGATACGGCGCCGGGATTGCGGCGCAGCCCGGCAACGTCATGCCGAGCGCTTCGGCCATCGCATTCATGGTCGACGCCGTGCCCATCGTGTTGCAATGGCCGGCCGACGGCGCCGAGTTGGCGACGATCTCGATGAATTCGTTGTAGTCGATCTTGCCCGCGGCCTGGTCCTGGCGCGCCTGCCAGATCAGCGTGCCGGAGCCCATCAGCTTGCCGTCCTGCACGTGATTGAGCATCGGCCCGCCGCACAGCACGATCGCCGGCGTGTTCACCGTTGCCGCCGCCATCAAACAGGCTGGCGTGGTCTTGTCGCAGCCGGTCATCAGCACCACGCCGTCCAGCGGATAGCCGAACAGCACTTCGACCAGACCGAGATAGGCGAGATTGCGGTCGAGCGCGGCGGTCGGACGCTTGCCGGTTTCCTGAATCGGATGCACCGGAAATTCCATCGGGATGCCGCCGGCGCTGCGGATACCGTCGCGCACCCGATCAGCGAGCTGCAGATGATGACGATTGCACGGGCTGAGATCGGAACCGGTTTGCGCGATACCGATAATCGGTTTGCCCGACGTCAACTCCGCGCGCGTCAGGCCGTAGTTCAAGTAGCGCTCCAGATAGAGCGCGGTCATGCCGGGATTGTCGGGGTTGTCGAACCACAATCGCGAGCGCAGCCGCCGCGACGGCGGGCGCGTGCTGGAACCTTGCGAATTTTTAATCTCGGCCATGGCGAGCTCCCGGCGTCTCCCGCGCGCAACAGATATGCCAATTTAACGCCCGCGGCAGCGTCCAAGTCTGCACATCAGACCGGCACGCAACAGATGTTCTGTTGAACTTAAGCCGCACGGCAATTCGATCCTGCGCCGGGTCCTTGCCAGGGCACTTTATGCTCATGCTGCGATGCAATATTTATGGCGAAGCGCGGCGCGTAAATTTCCTATTAACATACTGTATTACAGCACATTTTCGTGACGCTAAGTTGTCATATTGCTTCTTGTGCGATGCCGAATCTTCCGTAGATAGGCGGCAGGGGTGATCGTACACGGAGAAACCACAATGAAATCGCTCAACACCAAGCTGGTGCTGTCGGCCCTCGGCATCGCGCTGCTCGCGACGCCGGCTTTCGCCGCCAAGCACAAGACCTCGTATGAAGGCCTGCAGAATTCGACCCAGGGCTACGCCCAGACCAACAGCGTCGGCACCTATCCGAACGGCGCACAGGTTTCCGGCAGCGCCTACTCGCGCAAATCCGGCGCGATGGACAACGTCATCCGCTAACGCCGACTGTCTGCTTCCAGGAAGCCCCGGACCTTAGTCCGGGGCTTCTTGTTTTTGGACGCTGATTACGTTCAACTCCCGGCCAACATAAAAGGCTGTTGGACTGCGGAGAGAACGCCATGCTGAAAACTGTCCCGGCTTTCGACCGGATCGGCGAGGAAAATGCCTTCGCCGTGCTGGCGCGCGCCAACGCGCTGGCTGCACAGGGCCGTGACATCATCAGCCTCGGCATCGGCCAGCCGGATTTCCGCACGCCCGATTTCATCGTCGAAGCCGCGATCAAGGCGCTGCGCGACGGCCATCATGGCTACACGCCGGCGAACGGCATCCCGCAGTTGCGCGAAGCCGTCGCTGCCGACCTGCACAAGCGCTACAAGGTCACGGTGTCGCCGGATGAAGTCATGATCATGCCCGGCGGCAAGCCGACCATGTTCATGTCGATCCTGATGTTCGGCGAGCCCGGCGTCGACATCCTCTATCCGGACCCCGGCTTTCCGATCTATCGCTCGATGATCGAGTATACCGGCGCGCGCCCGATCCCGGTGCCGATCCGCGAGGAGAACGGCTTCGCGTTCTCGGCGGAAGAGACGCTGAAGCTGATCACGCCGCAGACGCGGCTCCTCATCATCAACTCGCCGGCCAATCCGACCGGTGGCGTGACGCCAAAAAGCGAGATCGACAAACTGGTCGCCGGCCTCGAGAAATTTCCCGACGTCTGCGTGATGTCGGACGAAATCTACGACCACATGGTCTATGACGGCGAGCAGCATGTTTGCCTGCTGTCGTATCCGTCGATCCGCGACCGGCTGATCCTGCTCAACGGCTGGTCGAAGACCTACGCCATGACCGGCTGGCGGCTCGGCTACGCGGTGTGGCCGGGCAAGCTCTACGACTATGCGCGCAAGCTCGCGGTCAACCTGCACTCCTGCGTCAACGCCTCGGCGCAATATGCCGGCCTCGCCGCACTCACCGGCCCGCAGGACGAGGTGATCAAGATGGTCGCCGAATTCGACAGGCGGCGCAAAGTCGTGGTCGAGGGCCTCAACAAGCTGCCCGGCGTGTCGTGCACGACGCCGAAGGGCGCGTTCTATGCATTCCCCAACGTCAAACGCACCGGCTGGGAGGCCAAAGAGCTTGCCAACACGCTGCTCAACGACACCGGCGTCGTCACCATCGGCGGCCCGGACTTCGGCATTCTCGGCGAAGGTTATTTGCGGCTGTCCTACGCCAACTCGACCGAGAACATCCGCAAAGCCCTCGATCGCATGGGCGAGTTTTTGGCGAAGCGCAAAGCCGCTTAAGTCTCTGCCGGTCATCGTCATGGCCGGGCTTGTCCCGGCCATCCACGTCTTTAGGCTCTCGTCATCAAAGACAAAGGCCCGCAAATAAGCGCGGCTGAGGGAGGCGCAATGTCCATCGATCTCTCCGAAGAACAAAAATTGATGCGGCAGTCGTGCCGCGATTTCGTCGACGACGTCATTCTTCCGTTCATCCGCAGTGACTGGAAGCGCGAATGGTCGATGACACCGGAAGACCGGCTGCCGCCGGCCATCCTCGAAGGCGCCGAGAAGGTCGGCATCCGCACCCTCGGCGTGCCCGAGGAATTCGGCGGCATCGAGCTCGACCGGGCCAGCGAGGTGCAGACCTTCGCGCTGATCGCCGAGGAAATCGCCCGCGGCGATTCCGGCCTGGCCGACAAGCTGGTGCAGAACTGGAAGGTCTCGGTGCTGCTGCGCAACCTGGCGCCACGGCACTTGCAGGAGAAATGGTTCAAGCGGCTGCTCGACGAGCCGCAATTCCTCCTGGCGCATTGCCTGACCGAGCCGCGCGGCGCCTCCGACCGCTGGCTGCCCTACAACGTGCCGGAAGCGGCGATGCAGACCCGCGCCGTCAAGAAAGGCAGCGAATGGATCATCAACGGCCGCAAGCAATTCATCTCCAACGGCTACGACGCCGGCCTGTTCGTGGTCTACGCCAACACCAATCCGCAGGTCGGCATGGTGCAGGGCACGTCGAGCTTTCTGGTGCCGCGCGGCACGCCGGGGCTGACCATCGCGCGCTGCAACGAAACGCTCGGTTGCCGCTTCATGAACAACGGCGAGCTGGTGTTCGAGGACATGCGCGTGCCCGAGGATCACCTGCTGGTCGAGGGCGACGCGCTGGGCAAGGCCGCGGTTTACTTCCGCCCCGGCAAGATCATCCAGGCGGCGAAAAATCTCGGCGTCGGCGTGCGCGCCTTCGAGGTCACCTCCGACTATGTGCAGAACTACGTGCAGGGCGGCCGTATCCTGATCAAGCATCAGGCGGTGGCGCTGCGGCTGGCCGATATGGCGACCAAGATCGAGGCGGTGCGCTCGCTGCTCGACCGTGCCTCGCGCGCCGTGGATGCCAACGCGCCGGACGCCGATGCGCTTTGCAACATGGCAAAGGTGTTTGCCTCCGAAGAGATCATGAAAGTCGCGCAGCATGCCGTCGAACTGCATGGCGGCAACGGCATGATGCTGGACTTCGGCGTCGAGAAGCTTTTGCGCGACGCGGCGATCTTCCTGCACATGGACGCCACCGTCGACATCTCGCGGCTCAAGATCGTCAAATCGCTGTTCCCGCAGACCGCCGGCAAATATGCCGGGCCGGAAAATTAGTTCTTCTGCGTCAGGCGAAAGCCGATCAGCACGATGGCGAAGCCGACGAGCTGCGACAGGCTCGGCACCTCGCCGAGCGCGAGGTAACCGACCAAGAGCGTGATGCCCGGCACCAGCGCGGTGAACAGCACCGCCCGCCCGGCCCCGAGCAGCACCACGGCGCGGGTGAACAGGAACGTCGCGCCGGTGCCGGCGAACACGCCCTGCAAGATCGCCTGCAGCAGATTTTGGTAAAAACCGGCGGCGACCGCATTGTCCCAGAAGAAATACAGCAGCGGCAGCCCAGCGAGCGACAGCACGCTGGTCGCAGCCGCGGCGCGGAGCGCACTGACGTTCCACAGCCGCAGCAACATGCCGAACACCGCGAACGAACAGCCGGTGGTGACGAAGATCAGGTCGCCAAGCACGCCTTGCGAGCCGAGGGTGTGCAAGGCTTCCGCGCCGATCACACCCAGGCCCATGAGGATGGCAACGGCGCCGGCAATGCGACGTGACGACACCGTCTCCTTGAGCACCAAGGCGGACAATGCCAGCCCGACCACGGCGGCGAACGACGGCTGGATCAGGCCACCGTGCCCGAGCGGCACCAGCAGGAAGCCGGTGTAGCTCAGGATCGAGAACGGCAACGCGCCAAGGATCGTGAGCGCCGCACCGCGGCCCCAGCCGACGCCGGCGAGCGAGCGGAAATCATTGAGCGCAACGAACGGCAGGAATGCGAGGCCGGCCCACACGAAACGATGCAGCGCGATGACAACCGGCGACAGGCCGATGATGACGCCGTGCCGGGCGCTGACAAAGCCGAGCGCCCAGCAGACCGCCGCGCCGGTGCCGCACAGCAAACCTTGCATCGATAATTTGCTGGCCGGCGGCGAAATCGATTGTTCCATTACGCGACGAACATAGGCACCACGATCTGCCCCGACAACACGGGATTATCTGAAGCTGCGCTTCGCCAAATGCGAAGCTTCAGAGCAAGTCGGCGTCGGCATCCTTGATCAGTTCAAGACCGCCGGTTGCCGTCACGCGCCCGGCATCGAGCCGCACCACCTCGGTCGCGATGCGGCGCACCTCCGCCGGCATGTGACTGACATAGACGATCGGAATCTTTGCCTCGTCGCGCAGCCGCACCAGATACGGCAGGATTTCGCGCTTGTGTCCGGCATCGAGCGACGCCAGCGGTTCATCGAGCAGCAAGAGCCGCGGCCGCATCAGCAGCGCCCGGCCGACGGCAACCCGCTGCCGCTCGCCGCCGGACAGCATACGCGGCCGGCGGTCGAGCAATTTGCCGATGTCGAGCAGGGTGGCGATACGCTCAAACTCCTTGGCGTCGCGGGGCTGATGCTTCATGCGCCGCCCGTAATCGAGATTTTGCCGCACCGAGAGATGCGGAAACAGCCGGCCCTCCTGGAACACGTAGCCGATGTCGCGGCGGTGCGGCGGCACGTCGATACGGCGCGCCGCGTCGAACAGCACGGTGTCGTCGAGCGCGATCGTGCCGCGATCCGGCTTGACGAGCCCGGCGATCATATTGACCACCGAGGTCTTGCCCGACCCCGACGGGCCGAACAGCGCGGTGGCGCCGCCCGCCGCCTGAAATTTCACGTTCACTGTGAAGGCGCCGAGCTTTTTCTCGACATCGACGGCAAGCACGATCAATCCCCGTGGAAGCGGATCGCGGCGCGGCGCGACAGCCACTCCGCGGCGATCAGCGCCGCCAACGCCAGCGCAATCGAGATCAGCACCAGCCGTCCGGCCGCGGCATCGCCGTTCGGTATCTGCGTCAACGTGTAGATCGCCGCCGAAATCGTCTGCGTCTCGCCGGGAATGTTCGAGACGAAGGTGATGGTGGCGCCGAACTCGCCGAGCGCGCGGGCGAAGCACAGCACCACGCCGGCGATAATGCCGGGCAACGCCAGCGGCAGGGTCACGGTGAGGAATACCCGAAGATTGTTGGCGCCGAGCGTCGATGCGGCGTCCTCGAGCTTGCGGTCGATCGCCTCGAGCGCCAGCCGGATCGGCCGCACCATCAGCGGAAAGCCCATGATGCCGCAGGACAGCGCCGCGCCGGTCCAGCGGAACGACAGCACGATGCCGAACCAGTCGTAGAGCAATTCGCCGATCGGGCCGCGGCGGCCGAACGAGATCAGGAGCAGATAGCCGGTGACGACCGGCGGCAGCACCAGCGGCAGGAACACGATGCCGTCGACCAGCGTCTTGCCCCAGAATTGCTTGCGCGCCAGCAGCCAGCCCAGCGCGATGCCGCACGGCAGCGCACAGGCGGTAGCGACGATCGAAATGCGCAAGGACAGTTCGACCGCGGTCCATTCTTCAGGGGTGAAGCCGAGCACGGCGGTCCTGACGGTTTGCAGCAAATGCGATTACGTCGTCGGCTTTGCCAGAACGGAGAAGCCGTACGACTCGAAGATCGTCCTGGCCGCCGGCGAGCGCAGGAACGCCAGATACGGCGTCGCATCGGGCTTGGCATTCACCGTCGCCGCCACCGGATAGATGATCGGATCGTGCGAATCCTCCGGGAACGTCGCCACGACCTTCACGCCGAGCTCGACCTTGGCATCGGTCGAATAGACGATGCCGAGCGGCGCCTCGCCGCGCGCCACCAGCGTGAGCGCCGCACGCACGTTCGACGCCATCGCCATTTTCGGCTCGACCAACGGCCACACGCCGAGCTTCTGCAGCGCCGCCAGCGCGTAGATGCCGACCGGCACCGCCTTGACGTCGCCGGTGGCGATGCGGCCGTCGCCGGCGAGGCCGGCGAGATCGAAGCTGGGCTTGATGGTGACGTTGCCGATCTTGGAATCCTTCGGCGCGATCAGCACCAGCTCGTTGCCGAGCAGGTTGACGCGGGTGCCGGTGGCGATCAGCTTTTTGTCGGAGCCGTAATCCATCCATTTCAGGTCCGCGGAAACAAACACGTCGGCCGGCGCGCCGCCTTCGATCTGCTTCATCAGCGCCGAGCTTGCGTCATAGCTGGCGACCACCTTGACGCCGCTCTGTTTGGTGAAGGCGGCATCGACGTCGTCGAGCGCATTCTTCATCGAAGCGGCGGCGAACACGGTGATGGACTTGTCCTGGGCCCGGGCGGCGCCGGAAAAAGCGACAATCGAAAGCGCGGCGCCGAGCGCCACAACGAGAGTTGTTCTTGCAAGCACGACGGTTCTCCAAATGGCCGGGCCGCGCGCTGGCTGCGCGCGAACCACACGAAACTTCAGGTCAGACTGGCCGCCTTGAGAACCGTCGTTCGAGGCGTTTGCGGCACGCGCCCAGCGCGCCATTGGCCGGGGCGAACAATAGGCTTAAGCGCCCGGCGCCGACAAGGCGGGTGATGTCGCACATCCCGTGCTATGCTTTCCGTCTAATAGCTCCAATCAACGAGCAGGACGCTTGCTATGCCCACGGCGATCGACGGCGAATACGACTACATCATCGCCGGCGCCGGCTCGGCCGGTTGCATCCTTGCCAACCGCCTGTCCGCCGATCCGACCAAGCGCGTGCTCATTCTCGAAGCCGGCGGCCGCGACAACTGGATCTGGTTTCACATCCCGGTCGGCTACCTGTTCGCGATCGGCAATCCGCGTTCCGACTGGCTGTTCAAGACCGAACCCGATGAAGGTCTCAACGGCCGCGGCCTGAACTACCCGCGCGGCAAGGTGATCGGCGGCTCGTCGTCGATCAACGCCATGATCTATATGCGCGGCCAGGCCGCCGACTACGATCACTGGCGGCAGCTCGGGCTCAACGGCTGGGGCTGGAACGACGTGCTGCCGTTTTTCCGCAAGCACGAAAATCATTTCATGGGCGAGAGCGACGCCCATGCGGTCGGCGGCGAGTGGCACGTCAGCGCGCCGCGGGTGCGCTGGGACCTGCTCGACGCGTTTCGCGCCGCCGCCGAGCAGGCCGGCATCAGGTCGATCCCCGATTTCAACAGCGGCGACAACGAGGGTGTCTGCGCGTTCCATGTCAATCAGAAGCGCGGCCGGCGCTGGTCGTCCGCCAGCGCCTTTCTCAAGCCGGCACTGAGCCGGCCGAACCTGCGGCTCGAAACCAACTGCCTGGTCGAGGGTGTGGTGTTCGACGGCAAGCGCGCAGCCGGCGTGCGCTGGTCGCAAGGCGGCCAGAGCTTCGCGGCAAAATGCCGGGGCGAAGTGATCCTGGCCGCCGGATCGATCGGCTCGACGCAGATCATGCTGCAGTCGGGCGTCGGACCGGGGCAGCATTTGCAGGAGCACGGCATTCCGGTGGTGCTCGACCGTCCCGGCGTCGGCAACAATCTGCAAGACCACCTGCAACTGCGGCTGATCTACAAGGTCGACAACGTGGTCACGCTCAATGCGCGCTATCACGCGCCGCTCGGCATGGCGCGGATGCTGGCCGAATATGCGCTGTTCCGGCGCGGGCCGCTGACCATGGCGCCATCGCAGCTCGGCGTCTTCACCCGCTCCGATCCGCATCAGGAGCGGGCCAATCTGCAATATCATGTGCAGCCGCTGTCGCTCGACCGCTTCGGCGAACCGCTGCATGCGTTTCCGGCGTTCACCGCCAGCGTTGCCAATGTGCGGCCGTCGAGCCGCGGCTATGTGCGGCTGCGCTCGCGCGATCCCGCCGACAAGCCGGTGATCAAGCCGAACTACCTCTCGACCGACGAGGATCGCCGCATCGCCGCCGAGTCCATTCGCCTCACCCGCCGCATCGTCGCGCAGCCGGCGCTGCAAGGTTTTCACCCCGACGAATATTTGCCGGGCACCAAAGTCGGCGACGACGAGGCCGCCCTGATCAAGGCCGCCGGCGATATCGGCACCACCATCTTCCATCCGGTCGGCACCGCGAAGATGGGCCTGCCGAGCGACCCGATGATGGTGGTGGACGAGCGGCTGCGCGTCTACGGCCTGGAGCGGCTGCGCATTGTCGACGCTTCGGTGATGCCGTCGATCACTTCGGGCAACACCAATGCGCCGACCATGATGATCGCGGAACGCGGCGCCAGCCTGATCCGCGACGACGCCAAGGCGTTCGCATCATGAATCCAGCGATGCGTGCCAAGGCGATGCTGACCGATCCGTTCACCGAATGGGTGCGGATCGAGCGCGAGTCCGGCGATCCGGTTTTTCTGGTCAGCCGCTATGTCGCGCTCCTCGCCCTGGTGCCGGTGATCTTCGGTTTCCTCGGCTCGAGCATTGTCGGCGAACTCGTGCCCGGAACCGGCGTGGTGAAAGCCAGCGCATTCGACGGCCTGTTCGGCGCGATCTTCACTTACGCCGCCACCTTCGTCATCGTCTTCGCGCTCGCGCTGATCATCAATCTTCTGGCGCCGTATTTCGGCGGCCAGCGCGATTTTGACGCCGCGCTCAAGCTCACGGTCTATTCATTCACCCCGGTGTGGCTCGCCGGCGTGTTTTTGATCCTGCCGGGGCTGCGCTTCCTGGTGCTGACCGGCTGCTACGGCGTCTATGTGCTGTGGACCGGATTGCCACGGCTGATGAAGACGTCCCCGGCCCGGTCCCGCGGTTACGTCCTGATCGTCACCGCCTGCGGCTTTGCCCTGATCCTCGCCGCCATCATTGGGCAGCGCGTGGTGTTCGGCACCCGCGGCCTCTAGGACAACGCCTACGGCGACATCACCACTTGCCGGCACGCCGCCGGCAGCGCCGCCATCGTCATCGGCGGATGCGGGGTTGGCGACGGCTTCGGGTGCAGCGTCGAGTCCTTGAACCAGAAATCGAGCTCGTGGCCGCAGCCGTCGCTGCCATTCGGCGGCGGTTGCGGCTTGCACGCCGGACTGTCGGCCGGACAAACGATGCGGATATGGAAATGTTCGGCATGGCCCCACCACGGCCGCACCTTGGCCAGCCAGCTGCGGTCGGCGCCGGCTTCGTGGCACAGCTCCTTCTTGATCGCGGCGTTGACGAAGATCCGCGTCACCGCCGGATCTTCCGCTGCGGTCTTGATCAGTTCGGTGCGCGCGTGGGTCCATACCTTCTTGTCGACGTCGAGCCGGCTCGGCGCGACCATGTTGGTGGCGCCGTCGAATTCGCGCTCCTCGCGGGTGAGCACATGATCGGGCATCGGGTTGAACCAGATGTCGGCATCGAGCCCGACCTGATGGCTGGCATGGCCGGTGATCATCGGCCCGCCGCGCGGCTGCGACATGTCGCCGACCAGGAGGCCGTTCCAGCCGACTTTCTTGGCGTTGGCGCCGAAGCGTTCGAGGAAGGCGATCAGCGACGGATGACCCCAGTTGCGGTTGCGCGACAGCCGCATCACCTGCCAGCTCGGCCCGGTGATCGGCAGCGCGACGCCGCCGGCCAGGCAGCCGGTGGAATAGAAGCCGATCGAGCGCGCATCGCCCGGCAGCGGCTCGGTCTTGCGGGCGAACAACTCCCTGGCCGGGGTGGCCGGCGCATTGAGATTGGCCAGCGGCGGCAGCGGCTTCGGATCGAGCGTGCCCTTCGGCGTCGGATCGGGCGAGCCGGCGTCATCGTCCTTGTCCTGCGCCAGTGCAGGGCCGGCGGCGAGCAACAGCACGACAAGAAGAACGGCGGCGCGCATCATCGTCTCTCTGCGATCGGCTTCGCCCCCGGAGCGGCCTTGGCCCGGTAAGCAACAGCGCGGGCGCGGCGCCGATACGCTGCCGCGAGTCGTTGCGTCTGTCCAGTGTCGAAGAGGTCGTCTTCGGCCGCGGCCCAGTCCAGAAGCCGCCGTTCGGTTTCCGTGTGGGGCTCGATCGCGCCGTCATGAAGGATGTGTCCGACGGTCAGTCCCTGCGCGACCAGCGCGCGGGCCACCAGCAGGCAGCGGTGACAATCGAGCGGTTCACGCTCGGCGCACATCACGCAGACGCGGCGCTTGCCGCTATCATTCCGCAAGCGCGCGAGCCCGTCCTGAAATTCCGCGCTCCGCGCCATAGCGTCGTAGTCGGCGACGCCGTCGGAATAGAGGCTTTGCTCGCGCGGCCGGCCGCCAAGCAATTCACCATACGACAGATAGGCAATGCCTTCGGCGGCAAGGCGCTGCTCAAAGGGTTTTCGCGAGAACCACGGGAAGAACCGTGAATACGGCGTCGAGCGGACATCGGCCACGGCATCGACGCCGACATGGCGCAGCAGCGCGACGAACCGGTCGGCCGGACTGTTGGAATGGCCGATGCTGAACAGATCGCATGCCGACATTTCGATGGAAGTCATCGTCTCAGAATTTACCATGGCGGTTTACTGTGCGCACGGCGAACGCTTTACAACAGTGGCTGCCGCAACGATGCTGCGGCGGGACCGGGCTTCGAGCACCGTCATGCACCGTTTTCTGCTGGCACTCCTTCTTGTCGCGCCGTTCGTCGTTCTCGATCGCGCCTACGCCTCGGTTGTCGTCGACATCGATCGCGGCGATCAGATCATGTCGGTCAACGTCGACGGCGTGCCGCGCTATCAATGGCGGGTCTCCACCGCGCGCCGCGGTTACGTCACGCCGCCCGGCCGCTATCATCCGCAAATGCTGGCGCGGACCTGGTATTCGAAGCGCTACTACAATTCGCCGATGCCGCATTCGATCTTTTTCTATCGCGGCTATGCCATTCACGGCACCTACGAGATTGCGCGTCTCGGCGGACCGGCCTCGCATGGCTGCGTGCGGCTCGATCCCAACCACGCCGCCATTCTGTACGGGCTGGTCGAGCGCGAAGGCCTGCACGCCACGACGATTGTGATTCATTAGCGCGCTCTCATCCCGCCCCGCGATAGCGGGGCTATATACTTGACTGAATCGCGGACGCCCCGGATCATTCCAAGTCTGGCGAATCGATTCGCGTTCATTTGCGCGACTTCGCCTTGGATTTCCTGGTCTTTGCGCCTTTCTTCCCCGTCGCCTTGTGGGGCTTCGGCAGCGTCCTCAGGAAACCTTGGACAACTTTTTTGAACTCGGGGTCCCTAGTTGGATCGGAGAGGGTTTGGTCATGGGCAAGGGTGCCTCAATACGGGTTAGCAAGTCAGCCGCTGCACATCGTCAACTCAAGATGGCGATCACTCTGTGGGGCAATGAAGATGATCCCGTTGCAGTGCATACTCTCGCGGTCGCAGCCTACGAAGTCTTTCACTTCGTCAGCAAAAAGCGCGAATTTCTTCAAACATGCGGACCGCGACCCGGACGATATTCTCGATTTCGATCCTGAAATGAACGAGTTCTACATCCTTTACGCTATCGCGGCCCGTCAGATTTGTGGAGAAACGCAAAGCCAAGAAGAAGCAGATTTTATGTGGTGGTTCTCCCTTCAGCGCCCGAGCTGCCTTACGGACGCGGGGCGCAAGATGCTCAGCGACCGTTGGCCAACGGACGTACTCGAGTACGGACGGGGCCTCACTAGACGAGAATTCTTTGCAGCATTGCGCAAAGCGCGCGCCACCATTGACAGCAACGGATCGCAGATCGTCGTCAGACGGTCCTTTCACCTTCCGAGCTACTGAGGAGTTCTGTCGTCATTGCGAGCTTGATCGTCCTCGCGATGCATGCGCATCCGAGCTTGATCAACGCTGCAAAAACGTCACGCCACCAAAGCAGCGAGGGAAGCGAAGCGCCGAAAGGCGCCGTCCATCCTGCCGCACCAGCGGGTGCGGCCGCGCACCTTGCGATCGGTGCGCTCGCCTCTCGGCGCTCCGCTGCGGTATTCGCCGCGCAAATCAAATGCCACGGCTCGGATCGGGCCACGTTTCCTGGGACGCGCCGCGGCGGCAGAACCGCCGCTCGCTGTCCCAGTCCAGCGGAAGCACCCCGCGGACCGGTCGTAGTGCCGGCCGAGATGATGCCCGAACCACCCGAGAACGGTTTGCGAGACCGCCCGCAGGCCACCGCACTTGCTCCATGTTCAGGAGCGCCTCGAGAACACGTCCCTCATGAGCAAGCGTGATGCTGGTAGCACAACCGGGGACTTAATGTCAACATAAAAGTTACAATTATTGACCCGCCCGGCGAACCGTCCCCATGAGGCGCCCATGGAAGCGCCCTATGAGGCCGGGTTGCACGGCGGATTGAACCCCGCCGCCGCCTGTTCTACGGATCGCACGACACATCAGCCGCCAGCCAAAAGGTCCGCAGTCCATGACCAGTAAACCGCTTTCCGGCGTGATCGCCGCCGTCGCCACCGCCGTCGACAACAATGGCGTACCGGACAGCGCGCGCTCGACCACGCTGGCGCGCTTCCTGCTCGGCAACGGCTGCGACGGCCTCAACGTGCTCGGCACCACCGGCGAAGCGACATCGTTCTCGCTCGACCAGCGCAAGAAGGTGATGAGCGACTATGCCGCGAGCGGCCTGCCGCTCGACCGCATGATGGTCGGCACCGGCGCCGCCGCGACGGCGGACGCCATCGCGCTGACCCAACACGCCGCCGCGCTTGGCTTCGGTGGCGCGCTGGTGCTGCCGCCGTTCTACTATAAAGGCGTGCCGGACGACGGCCTGGTCGCCTATGTCGGCGCGATCGTGAACGCGACCAGCGCCAAGCCGATCCCGATCTATCTCTATCATTATCCGGCGCTGTCCGGCCTGCACTGGCACGTCGCGCTGATCCGGCGGCTGTTCAACTCTTTCGGCGAGCGCATCGTCGGCCTGAAGGATTCGTCGGGCGACATGGATTTCGCACGCGCCGCGGCCGCCGTCGATCCGCGCTTTAAGGTTTTCCCATCGACCGAAGCGGCGCTGCCGCAAGCCCGTGCCGGCGGTCCCTTCGCCGGCTGCATTTCGGCGACCGCCAATCTCAATCCGGATTTGTGCGCGCGCGCGTATCGCTCCGGCGACGCCACGGCGCTCACCGAAGCCGTGACGATCCGCAAATTATTCGATGGCAAGCCACTGGTGCCCGGCGTCAAGGCACTGCTGGCGCACATCCATGGCGATCCGCAATTGGCCCGCGTGGCGCCGCCGCTGTCGGCGTTCCCGGCCGGCGATCTCGCCGGTGTGGTATCCGGATACGACGCGGTGCGCGCCAAACGCGTGGCCTGATTTGATCGTTGGAACCGGCCCTCAAGCGGTCGGAAGTATTCGGTAACCTCGATGGCCCTGCTGCCCGCAAAGCCGCTTTAGTCCGGACACAATCTTCCCGGCGACCGTTGCTCCGGCGCTACATCCAAACCGGCCCCTCCGTGCTACCCACAGGCCCGGTCAACGGCGCGAAGGCGCGAGGGCGAAATGTTTGCAAGCGGGCGAGTGCTTGGCTTCGACATGGGCGACTGGTCCATCCTGGCGGCAGGGTTGGCCTTGGTCGGCCTGCTTTCGATACTGTTTTGAAGTCGCGCAAGTTCGACCGCGCGATACCCGAACCACTCTTCAATCTTAAGGATTGATCGTCAGGGAACCGGCGCCGCGGGAGCAACCGGCGACGCGGCGTGAGCGCGGTGCGCCAGCTTCGCCGCCTCGGTGAGGCGTTTGCGGCAATTCCAGGAAATGCCGATGGCCAGCGCCATCACCACGCAACCGGCGACGCTGACGGCGGCGCTGCCGGAAATCGCCAGCGTCGCGCCGAGAAAGCTCAAGCCCAGCCCGATCAGCGTTCGCGCCCAGACCAGGCGCCAATGGTCCGCCGGCAGCCGCTTGGTTTGCATCCACGCCTTTTGCCGGCGGGCGATCCGCCGCGCCAGGCGCACCGCATAGACAATCGCGCCGATCGCATCGACGGCCATCAGCAGCAGGAAGCCGACCGCGCCGAGGTCCGAGGCGTTGGCCAGCGAGAACGTCGCGGTATCGAACACGGCATGCAGCACCACCGGAACGAGCCATGCCAGCAGCAGCAGGCGGGTTCGCCGGTGATGGTCACGATTGTTGGCGCCGAGCGCGCCACCGAACCGGGCCATGGCGATATAGGCGCCGGCGATGGCGCCGAGCGCGCCGTGGAACGGCACGGTGAGCAGGCCGCGCATGATGGCGAGCAGCGCCCAGTCGGCGTCGCCGGCCAGGTAGAAGATGTTCTCCAGCGCGGCAAAGCCGAGCCCGACAGCCGTTCCGTAGACCACACCATCCATCGGCTCGTCGAAATCGCGCGACCGCAGTGCAATCCAGGCGATGACGATGATTTTCGCGGTCTCTTCCGGGATGGCGACAAAAAAGAAGGATGTTTCGATCGTCCCCAGCAAGGGACTGGCCGACACCGGAATCTCGGTCAGCGCGGTCTCAACCGCCCCGACGATCAAGGCGGCCAGCGCGCCAAAGGCGACGGCGGTCAGCACCACCCGTGGCGGTTCCGGCCGGCTGTCGGCGGCCACCGCCAGCCACAGCAGCAGCAGCGCCGGCGCGACCGCGGAAGCGACGATGGCGGCAGGGACGAGATTGGTCAGGAACATTACCGGAAAGCTAAAGCAGGCCCGCCAGAGCGCAAGTCTCGTGTGCAGTCCCGACGCCGACAGGGCAACGTTGACGGCAACGCCCTACCCCCCTATAAGCCCGGCTTCTCGTTCACGACAGTCTGTGTCTAATCCTTATGGCCAATACCAAATCCGCCAAAAAAGCCACGCGCCAGATCGCCCGCCGCACTGCGGTCAACAAGGGGCGGCGGACGCGGGTGCGCACGACGGTGCGGAAAGTCGAAGAGGCGATCACCGCCGGCGATCGCGCCGCGGCGCTGGCCGCCATGGCCGAAGCCGAGCCGGCGCTGATCCGCGCCGCCAACCACGGCATTGTCCATCGCAATGCCGCGCAGCGCAAAGTATCGCGCCTGACACACCGCATCGCCAAGCTCGGCAAATAAGCCCGCCGCGGCAACGCGGTTTCAGGAAATTATTCTCGAAGAATTTGGCTGCAGCCCGCGATTTCGCGGTGGCTGCAATTTTTCTGTTGCAGAATTGTCACTTTAGCCAAGCAAAATCAGACACAAAGCCAATGTTGCCGCTTTTTGCTCATCAATGCGTCATTTTTTGTTTGTTCCGCACGCCAAATGCGAGGGTGCCCTAGCCAATTCGATCACGAGAAACGATGCGCGATGAATGACTTATCCGGATCAATTCACAGGGACTTCGATTCAGCGATGAAATCGGTGTGACGGTTTTTATTTGCTCCGCGCCGAAAATTCATAAAATCTTCGCGTAATTTCCCCGCAAGGCAATTCCGATTCAGCACGCCAACTCAATGATTTGCGACGTCACAAAATCGCAAACACCGGCGCGCGTTTTCTAAAAAGTCCAATGTTGACGCCGTTTTTCGCGCTTGCCGGGCGTTAACTTAGTGCTAGCTTGCACTCGTCTTCGGTTGTCGGGGACCTTCAAAATTCGGTCGAGCGGAAACTCATCAAGAATGGGTGCGGGAGAGCTTTGTCTGAGAGCGAGTGTATTGCGTTCGCAATTTGCGCAGTTCGACCTCATCACAATCGGAAGTGTTCAAGGAAAAGATCTGCTGATGCGCCTGTCCGCAGGCGCGTGAGCGGCTCGTGCGAGCGGCTACGCAAGAATTTGCGGCGGTTCGTAGCGGCCATCGAAACTGGGAGCGATGGGAGAACTGGGGTATGATGACGGCAAGTCACCACACGATTGCAATGCGCGGCGACATCTGGCGCGAAATATGTCGCGCCGCCGCCGGCAGATCGGAGCGGGCGTTCGCCCCGCCATCGGTCCGCCGCCGCCGCGGCAGGATCGCCAAGCCTAGCGGTTGACCTGCCGCACGACCGCCGCCGCCGGCACGCGAAGCCGGCACACCATCAACCTCTCAACGTCAGCGTTGCGTCTACCGGTGCCGGGCATGGTGAGCACTTTCACCAGCGTCGCTCGGTTGGGTCCACCATCTTCAGAAATCAAAGAGCAAAACACTATGACGACGACGGATCAGCAGCGCTGGCAGAAAGTCAAAGAGCAACTGCGGACGCAACTTGGCGAGGACGTTTTCTCGAGCTGGTTCGGACGCATGGAGCTTGAAGCGGTCGAGAAGGAAGCGGTGCGGCTGTCGGTGCCGACGCGCTTCTTGCGCACCTGGATTCAATCGCACTACAGCGAGCACGTGCTGGCGCGATGGCAGGCCGAAGAGCCGGCGATCACCCGGCTTGAACTGTCGGTGCGTTCCGCGGCGCTCCGCCCGATAGCGCCGAAGCCGAAGGCCGCCGAGCCGGCGCTGGCGCGCGAATTCCGCGACATCAACGGCAACGGCGCCGAGCCGCGCACCAGCGTGCCGTATATGACGGTGCATGAAGCGCTCGGCGGCTCGCCGCTCGATCCGCGCCTGAGCTTCGACAGCTTCATCGTCGGCCGCTCCAACACGCTCGCCCACGCGGCGGCGAAGCAGGTCGCGACCAGCCGGCGCGGCGAGCAGCTGATGTTCAACCCGCTGTACATCCACGCCGCGGTGGGCTTAGGCAAAACCCATCTGCTGCAGGCCATCACCTGGGCCGGCAACAACAGCGACCGCAAGGTGCTTTATCTGACCGCCGAGCGCTTCATGTACGGTTTCGTCTCGGCGCTGAAGACCCAGACCACGCTGGCCTTCAAGGAAGCGGTGCGCGCCATCGACGCGCTGGTGATCGACGATTTGCAGTTCCTGCAAGGCCGTTCGACGCAAGCCGAATTCTGCCACACGCTCAACGCCCTGATCGACGCCGGCCGTCAGGTCGTGATCGCCAGCGACCGGCCGCCGTCGGATCTGGAAAGCCTCGATGACCGCGTGCGCTCGCGGCTCGCCGGCGGACTTGTCGTCGAGATCGGTTCGCTCGGCGAGGAGTTGCGGCTGGAAATCCTGCGGAGCCGGGTCGCAGCGGCGCGCATGCATCACCCGGGCTTTGAAGTTCCGGCACCGGTGCTGGTCTTCATTGCCAAGTCGGTGACGCACAACGGCCGCGACCTTGAAGGCGCGGTGAACCGTCTGCTGGCGCATTCCAAGCTTACCGGCCAGCCGGTGACGCTGGAAATGGCCGAGCGCGAAATGCGCGACCTGATCCGCCCGGCCGAGCCGAAGCGGGTGCGCATCGAGGACATCCAGCGCGTCGTGGCCCGGCAATACAATGTCAGCCGCTCCGACCTCTTGTCGTCGCGGCGCACGGCCAACGTGGTCCGCCCGCGGCAGGTGGCGATGTACCTCGCCAAGGTGCTGACCTTGCGCTCGCTGCCGGAAATCGGCCGGCGGTTCGGCGGCCGCGACCACACCACGGTGCTGCACGCGGTGCGCAAGATCGAGGCTCTGGTGGGCAACGACACCACGCTCGCCGACGAAGTCGAGTCGCTCAAGCGTCAGCTTCAGGACTAGCGGTCCACACGAGCGATCCATGCTGGCGGTCCCTGCGGTGTTCCGATTCCCGATGGTGGCACCGGAGCCCGCCGAGACCGGCTGGACCTGTTGCGGGTTTTGCTGTGAAACTCAGGGAAAACGCGGGTTTTGGCGCCGGCTGCCCTTGCCCAAGCGCCCCGCTCGCGCCACTTTTGTTGTCCGATCTGTGAGCGGGTTGCGCGATGAAAATCACCGTTGAACGTTCCGAGCTGCTGAAATCGTTGGGTCACGTCCACCGCGTGGTCGAACGCCGCAACACGATTCCGATCCTGGCCAATGTCCTGATCCGTGCCGACAAGTCGAAGCTGTCGCTGAAAGCGACCGACCTCGACGTCGAGGTGACGGACTCGATCGCCGCCGAGGTCGGCCCCGGCGGCTCGACCACGGTGCCGGCGCACATGTTCTTCGATATCGTGCGCAAGCTGCCGGAGGGCGCGCAGATCGTGCTGGAATCGTCCGGCGACCGCGCCGCGATGGCGATCCGCGCCGGACGCTCGCGCTTCACCTTGCAGACGCTGCCGGAAAGCGACTTCCCCGATCTCGCGCCCGGCGAGATGACCCACAAGTTCACGCTCAAGGCCGCCGAACTGAAGCGCCTGATCGACAAGACCCAATTCGCGATCTCGACCGAGGAGACGCGCTACTACCTCAACGGCATTTATCTGCACGCCGCGGGAACCGGCAAAGCGCAGACCTTGCGCGCGGTGGCGACCGACGGTCATCGCCTGGCGCAGATGGAGCTTGAGCTGCCGAAAGGCGCCGCCGGCATGCCCGGCGTGATCGTGCCGCGCAAGACCGTCGCCGAAGTGCAGCGGCTGATGGAAGACAACGACGCCGAAGTGGCGATCGAACTGTCGCCCGGGAAAATCCGCTTCTCCGTCGGCGAAGCGGTGCTGACTTCGAAGCTGATCGACGGCACCTTCCCCGACTACGGGCGGGTGATCCCCGCCGGCAACGACAAGGAACTGGTGGTCGACAAGAAAGAGTTCGAAGCCGCGGTCGACCGCGTCTCGACGGTGTCGAGCGAGCGCGGCCGCGCCGTGAAGCTGTCGATCAGCAGCGGCAAGCTGTTGCTGTCCGTCACCAATCCGGATTCCGGCAGCGCCAATGAAGAGCTCGAAGTCGAATACGAAGCCGACCCGATCGATATCGGTTTCAACTCGCGCTATCTGCTCGACATCGCGTCCCAGATCGAGGGCGAGGCCGCGGTGCTCAAGCTGGCCGATCCCGGCTCGCCGACCCTGATCCAGGACAAGGAAGCCAAGGGCGCGCTCTACGTCCTGATGCCGATGCGGGTTTAGTTAGTATCCGTGCAGTCAGATTTCCCGTCATGCCCGGCCTCGTGCCGGGCATCCACGTCTTTGGAAGCCGCAGAGGCAGAAGACGTGGATGGCCGGGACATCGGCGAGCGAAGCGACGCCGTTCTTTGAATGGCTATGCCCGGCCATGACGGATTAGATACGATTTGCCATGACAACCGCGCTGGTGCGTCGGCTGACGCTCACCAATTTCCGCAACTATCACGCCGCTGCGCTGGACGCCGGCGCGGCGATGGTCGTGCTGGTGGGGCCGAACGGCGCCGGCAAGACCAATCTGATCGAGGCGATCTCGTTCCTTGCGCCGGGCCGCGGGCTGCGCCGCGCCACGCTCGATGAGGTGGCCTTTGCCGAGGGCGACGGCTCCTGGGCGGTCTCCGCCGAGATCGAGGGCGCGCTGGGGCTGACCACGCTCGGCACCGGCATCGAGCGGCCGCCCGAGGACGGCGCGACCACGGCGCGCAAATGCCGGATCGATCGCGAACCGGTCGGCTCCGCCGCCGCCTTTGCCGATCATCTGCGTGTGGTGTGGCTGACGCCAGCCTTCGACACGCTGTTCACCGGGGCGCCGTCGGAGCGGCGGCGCTTCCTCGACCGGCTGGCGCTTGCCGTCGATGCCGAGCATGGCAGCCGCGTCAACGCGCTGGAACGGTCGCTGCGCTCGCGCAACCGGCTGCTCGAAGACCCGCGGCCCGACGCGCACTGGCTCGATGCGGTCGAGCACGAAACCGCGGAGCTTGCCGTCGCCGTCGCCGGCCAGCGCGTCGAGACCGTGCGCCGCCTCAGCGCCGTGCTGGCGGGCCGCCAGGGCTCGGCGTTTCCGCCGGCCGAGATCGCGCTCGACGGCTGGATCGAGCAGCTGGTGCCGCAGCATCCCGCCGCCGAGATCGAGCAGCGCTATCGCGATGTGCTGCGCGACAACCGCGGCCGCGATGCCGCCGCCGGACGCACGCTCGACGGACCGCACCTCACCGACCTGAAAGTCGTCTACGCCGCCAAAGGCACGCCGGCGGCCGACGCCTCGACCGGCGAGCAGAAAGCGCTGCTGATCGGGCTGGTGCTGGCGCAGGCGCGGCTGATCACCGAGATGAGCGGCTTCGCGCCGGTTCTGCTGCTCGACGAAATCGTCGCCCACCTCGATCCCGCCCGCCGCGCCGCGCTTCACGGCGAACTCACCTCGCTCGGCGCCCAGGTGTTCATGACCGGCGCCGACCCGGCGCTGTTCGCCGAAGTCGGCAGCGATGCGCTGGTCGTCGAGGTCGACGCCGGCCGGCTGAATCCGGGGCGCAAATCGGGGTGAAAAAACCACCCCGCCGCAGCCGGCATCCCGGCTTTCGCCGCCGTTAATATCGAGGCCATTTTGAAGGCTTCGAATCGGCTATTTTCCGGCGCCGATTCGAAGCAAAATTTCGTCGCGGTAAATCCTTGAAAAGCCTTGATTCGACAATATCTTATAGCCAGTCAATTAGTCCTGTACGCAGGCCGGTTTTCGTGTACAAACAAACACTGATTCTGTGCTGCATTTCGTAAGCGATTCAAACCACTCGCAAAGCCAGATTCCCAGAAAGCTCCGGCATGGCCGAACCCGTCCGTAAACCCGCCCCTGACGCCTCCGATTACGACGCCGAGTCGATCAAGGTGCTCAAGGGCCTCGATGCCGTGCGCAAGCGGCCGGGCATGTATATCGGCGATACCGACGACGGCTCCGGCCTGCACCACATGGTCTACGAGGTCGTCGACAACGCCATCGACGAGGCGCTGGCCGGCTTCGCCAAGGAAGTCGTGGTCACGCTGAATCCGGACAGTTCCTGCACGGTGCGCGACGACGGCCGCGGCATCCCGGTCGACATTCACAAGGGCGAAGGCGTGTCGGCGGCCGAGGTCATCATGACCCAGCTCCACGCCGGCGGAAAATTCGACCAGAACTCCTACAAGGTGTCCGGCGGACTGCACGGCGTCGGCGTGTCGGTGGTCAATGCGCTGTCCAGCTGGCTCAAGCTGACGATCTGGCGCGACGGCAAAGAGCACGTCATGGAATTCCGCCACGGCGACGCGGTCGCGCCGCTCGCCGTCGTCGGCTCGGCTTACGACAAGCGCGGCACCGAAGTGACCTTCCTGCCGTCGAAGAAAACCTTCACCATGACGGAGTTCGATTTCGCCACGCTGGAGCACCGGCTGCGCGAACTCGCCTTCCTCAATTCCGGCGTCCACATCATCCTCTCCGACAAGCGCCATGCGGTCGAGAAGCGCGAGGAGATGCGCTACGAGGGCGGCGTCGAGGAGTTCGTCAAATATCTCGATCGCAACAAAACCGCGCTCATCCCGCAGCCGGTCGTGATCAAGGCCGAGCGCGACGGCGTCGCGGTCGACTGCGCGATGTGGTGGAACGACGGCTACCACGAGAACGTGCTCTGCTTCACCAACAACATTCCGCAGCGCGACGGCGGCACCCATCTCGCCGGCTTCCGCGGCGCGCTGACCCGCCAAGTCACCGGCTATGCCGAAACCAACGGCGGCGCGCGCAAGGAAAAAGTGGCGCTGACCGGCGACGATTGCCGCGAAGGCCTGACCGCCGTGCTCTCGGTGAAGGTCGCCGATCCGAAATTCTCGTCGCAGACCAAGGACAAGCTGGTGTCCTCGGAAGTGCGCCCGGCGGTCGAGGGCATCGTCAACGACATGCTCAAATCCTGGTTCGAGGAGCATCCCGGCGAAGCCAGGACCGTCGTCGGCAAGGTGATCCAGGCCGCCGCGGCGCGTGAAGCCGCGCGCAAGGCGCGCGAGATGACGCGCAAGAGCGCGCTCGGCGTCACGTCGCTGCCGGGCAAGCTCGCCGATTGCCAGGAGCGCGACCCGGCGAAGTCCGAACTGTTCATCGTCGAGGGCGACAGCGCCGGCGGCTCCGCCAAGCAAGGCCGCAATCGCGCGTTCCAGGCCGTGCTGCCGCTGCGCGGAAAAATCCTCAATGTCGAACGCGCGCGCATGGACAAGATGCTGTCGTCGGAGCAGATCGGCACCCTGATCACCGCACTCGGCACCGGCATCGGCACCGATGAATTCGCCATCGACAAGCTGCGCTATCACAAGATCATCATCATGACCGACGCCGACGTCGACGGCGCCCATATCCGCACCTTGCTGCTGACGTTCTTCTACCGGCAGATGCGCGAGGTCATCGACCGCGGCCATCTCTACATCGCGCAGCCGCCGCTGTTCAAAGTGACGCGGTCGAAGTCCGAACAATATCTGAAGGACGAGCGCGCGCTGGAAGATTACCTGATCGATACCGGGCTCGATGACGCGACGCTGCGGCTGGCGTCGGGCGAAGTCCGCGCCGGCAACGATCTGCGCAAGCTGGTCGAGGATGCCCGTGCGATCCGCAACCTGCTGCGCGGCCTGCATAGCCGCTACAATCGCCAGGCGGTCGAGCAGGCGGCGATCCTCGGCGTGCTCAATCCCGGCATCTACGGCGATGCGGCGAAGGCCGCCGCCGCGGCGCCCTATATCGCACGCCGCCTCGACGCGCTGTCGGACGAGACCGAGCGCGGCTGGCAGGGCGCTTTCGTCGAAGGCGAGGGCTTCAAGCTCGAGCGCACCGTGCGCGGCGTCAAAGAGGTCGCGGGGCTCGATCAGGCGCTGCTCGGTTCCGCCGACGCCAGGAAGATCGACGAATACGCACCAGCCTTGCAGCAGATTTTCCCGCGCCCGACACCGCCGGCGATGCTCAAGCGCAAGGACGAGGAAACCGCGATCCACGGCCCGGTCGGCCTGTTCGAGGCGGTGATGGCGGCCGGCCGCAAGGGCATCGCGCTACAGCGCTACAAGGGCCTCGGCGAGATGAACCCGGAGCAGCTCTGGGAAACCACGCTCGACACCAACGCCCGCACCATGCTGCAAGTCACCGTCAAGGAGATCGACGAGGCCAACACCATCTTCGACGAACTGATGGGCGACAAGGTCGAGCCGCGCCGCGTCTTCATCGAAGAGCACGCGCTGGCCGCCAGCGTCGACGTCTGAGCGCTTTCAAGCCGGTTGTTGCGCCGCCCCAGCCGCCCCGACCTGCTTCAATCGCTGTTTAAGCCGGCACGCCCTCAAGCCTGGACTGCGCCGGATCGGCCCGGTGCGCCAGCTCGGCGACGGGCATCGGCCGAACCGGAAGATTTAAATCTCCGAGGATTTGCGCGGCCCGATGCGCCCATGTGTGGGACGCCAATATTTCCTGACGGCCCTCCGCGGCGATCCTTGCCCGGCCTTCGTCATCAGCCAGATAATGCCGCGCGACCGCCGCCACCTCGTCAACGGCATAACTGGCGTAATGACGTCCGGGCTCCAGATAGTGACGAATTCCGCCGACGTCGAAATCGCGCGGCGTCTCATTCACCAAAAGGAATCCGCCGGCGGCCAGACAGTCCATCACGCGGTGATGCATCGACATGCCGCTATTGTGAAGATTGATCCTCGTCGACTGGAAAACCGGATCGAGATCCACCGGGTTCTCGATGTTTCCGCGATGAAATGGCGCGAACTGCGGCCATTGCCGCCAGTTCAACGGCCCGTAGATGTCAAGCGAGCCGCCGAGCCCGATGATTGATTCGAGGATCGTCCTGCGATCGATCGTTCGCGGCAGAAACTCGTCGAAGATCCGAAGCACTTGATCGGAAACCGGCAGACACCCGATCGTCCGGCTGGCCTCTTCGACTGCTGCTCTGATCCGGGCAACCGAGATCTGCGATTGGCGGAAAATATCAGGCGGCAGAAGCTTCAGGAACGTTGCCAGATCGACGTGACTGCCGTCAGGCATGACGGTGATCGTCAAACCATCGCGCAACGGGGGAGGAATATACCCGGCGAGGCAGAAATCCCTGCGCATTTCGACGCGGTCCCGCACCGGCACGTCGCCACGCGCTCCGGGAAGCAGCAGCGACCACGGGCGGTCATCGTCGAGCTGGAGTCCAAACGCCGATGGATCCATGAAAAAATAGAGGTGATGGCTTGCGCCGAGGTCCCCGGTGAGATCGAGGTCGTCAAAGCGGTAATCTTGTATCCAGGCGAGATGCGCGACATCCCGTGGCCACGGCACGCCGCGGGGAAGCACGCGATTGATCTCCAGGCAGGCGGCGACGCCGAACTGCTTGAGCATGGGGATCAAGGATTCGAAGTCGAGGCGGCTATTGCGCCAGGCACACGGATAACCGAGAGCCTGGAAGGCGCGTGCCAATCCGTCCAGGACGTAGGCGTAATAGCCTCCGGGCGGCGAGAGCAGCAAGATTGTAGGTTGCATGAGATTGTCCCGATTGCTTGTCCGTGCCGCGCGCGCGTCTGATTTCAGGCCCTATTCTTTTTGCGGAAACGAGTGCACTGCCCTGCTCCTAACCGCTTCCGGCTGACTTGCCGGCTGACTTGGCGGAAAGGCGCGATAGCGTAATTTGCATGCGGAATTGATCGCCATTTCCTGATCGAATAGTGAGACCGTTCTCGGCGTGCGCCGTGGCGCGGCCCAGGCGCATAAGCCGCCCCATCGTGAGCTGGTCATCCTCGCTGAACGTCGTCGCGGCGATGATGTCCCGTTTGAAATGGTAGCTGCAGGGTTGGCCAGCCTTCCACGGAACGTTTCCGGCAGCGAGATGGTCGATATTTTCTTCGAACAATTCGGCGCACATTTGGCGCTGACGCGCCCGAGCCTCGGCCGCCGTCATGATGCCATCATCTGAAAACGTCTTCTGGGCAATGACGCCGCCGGTATCGAGACCTTCGTCCATCCACATCAGGGTGGCGCCCAGCGGCGTCTGCTCCACAATTCCCCAGAACGAGGAATGAAAGCCGCCGTTATGCGGGAGCGCACTTGGATGGATGTTTATGCCGCCGAGCTTCGCGGTGTTCAGGAGAAACGGCCGAACCCGATATTCAAAAAAAATCGACAGCAGCAAATCGATTTGACCGTTCTCCGCCCAGGCAATGACTTGGGGATCGAGATCAGGTCGCGCCGTCTGGATCAAGGGTGGCGGACGTTTGAAACATCCCAGAATCACGTCAATGTCGGAGGCCGCAACATTGGGACCGACCACGACCGCGACAACATCGATGGGACGGCGAGCGACCGATCTCGCGCATGAGACGGCGACATCGGAGCCGTCCGCCATGAAAAGCACCTTGCACATCGCAGCTTGATTTGACTGCGTTGCGTTCCGATCAGGATCGGGGCTTTTACCGGTCATTGCCCGTCCGGCGGCTCTGGGTGTCCATCAACTGGCGGAGCCTTCCAGGCTTATGGCACTGCGGTCGCCGTGAGCGTCGTTTCGGGAGGCGGCCGCTTTTGATTCTGTCTCGTGGAGACTCATCGCAAGCTGCCAAAGCCCTTCTTCCAGTTCGACGCGCGGCCGCGGCATGCGAAGGCTGCGGGCCGCAACGTTGCGCTGACGCCTGGTCTTCATCGGCACGACCGGCAGATCGGTGCCCATCACCTGCTGAATCAGTCGGGCCAGCGGTTTGAGTTTTATTTTTCGGCCGGATTCGAGCGGGAATGCGCAGAATGCCGGACCTTTGATTCGGGACAGTTGACGCATACAGCTCATGAGGGCGGCACAGACATCGTCGACGTGAATGTAATCCATCGCGCGCGGATCATCCGAGACGGTGAGTGGTTCGCCCGCGAGCGCGCGTTTGACGAAGACCAGCGGAACCTTGCTGGCAGGATCGTCCGGCAGCCCGTAAATTCCGGCGATGCGCGGCGCCGCTATGGTGAGGCCATAGTCCGCCGCGTAACGGTGACTGAGGAGTTCGCCGACCGACTTGGTGAGCCCGTAAAGATTGGTCAGTCCATACGCGCCCTTGGCGTCCGTTTTCACTTCCAGACTCGACGCAAAAAGAAGCCAGGGCGGATTTTTCGAACACCGAATCGCCTCGAGAATTGCCGCCGTGCCCAGAATATTGGAGTGGATGGCGCCGAATGGATCGCTGGCGACGCTGCCGATACGGGAGTAACCGGCCAAATGCACGATCCCATCGTGTTGGCCCACAATGTCCGCGAGGTCCCCGGCGGTGGCAATGTCCGTGTGATGGACGTTGATGAGCGGCGGCAGCGGCCGCCGATGGGCCGTCGGCAAATCGATGCCATCGACGCGCCAGCCTGACGCGCTGAGACGGTGCGAAAGATAGGCGCCCAACGCGCCGTAACAGCCGGTGACAAGCACGCGTGGCTGGCTACTCGACGAAGTCGAGAATTTTCTCGATGACATAATCTTGTTCCTCGTCGTCCATGTCCGGATCGATCGGAATTGAAAGGACTTCCTGGGAAATGCGCTCGGTCACGGGCAGATCGAGATTATCGAGACCGAGTTGCGGTTGGCGGCACAGCGGCGGCCACCAATGGATCATTGTTTCGATGCCGGACTTCGCGAGATGCTCGGCGAGCGCATCGCGCCGTTCATGGCGAATGGCGTACGACGAATAGATGTCGAAGGAATCGCCGTCCGATGGCGGCGGCGGCAGGCGCAGCGAATTGCTGCGCGACAGCGCCGCGTGATAGCGCGCTGCAAGCGCGCGCCGCCGCGCGATCCAGTGATCGAGCCTGGCCAGCTTCACCAGCAAAATTGCCGCCTGCAGCGTGTCGAGCCGGCTGTTGTAGGCGTAGGTCTCGAATTCGTTCTTGCGCCGCTGGCCGATATTGCGAAGCATGCGAAGATCGTCAGCGACCGCCGCCTCGTTTGTCGTCAGGAAACCGGCATCGCCGGCCGCGCCCAGCACTTTCATCGGATGCAGGCTGAAGGCCGCGTAATCGCCGAACGAGCCGGCGCATTGGCCCTTGAACTTCGCGCCAAGGGCCTGTGCGGCATCCTCCATCACGGCGAGGTCATGCTTCTTCGCCAGCGCAGCGATCCGGTCCATCTGCGCGACACGGCCGTTGAGGTGAACCACCATGATGCCGCGGGTGTTCGGCGTGATGGCGGCTTCGGCGGCGTCCGGATCCATGTTGAAGTCGTCACCGATGTCGACCAGCACCGGTTTGAGGCCGCGCAGCACGATCGCGGAAATGGTCGAGACAAAAGTGTGCGCCACCGTGAGCACTTCGGCATCGCGCGGCAGCCCGAGCGCGTGCATGCCGATCGTCAGCGCGTCGGTGCCGCTGTTGACGCCGACGGCGTGGGCTACCCCGATGCGCCGGGCCAGCGCCGTTTCCAGTTGACCCACTTCTGAGCGCAAAATGAAAGCCGAACGGGAGAATATGTCGTCGACCGCCCCGAGAATTTGCTCGCGCTGATGCCGATACTGCCGATCAAGATAGGCGTATTTGACCTGCAAATGCGCGACCCCGTATCCGCTGCAAGATCACGCAAATGCTAAGCCTCGACTTGTCCGCCGAGGCTGAACGCAATAGGCCGATAAGGCGTGGAGCGATTCGGATTAACGCGCCGTTAACTTTGCAAATGGAGCCTATCGACCTCGCTTGCCGCGGCCACGACGGCGCGGAATGAGGGAAACCCGATCCTACGGTCCCGCGGGCCTGTTCGAGGCGGTGGAAGGCGAAGAATCCCACAATACCTTCGCCGAGCTGATGGGTGGTCGAGCCGCGCCGCGAGTTCATCGAAACCCACGCGCTGTCGGCGAGCGTAGACGTTTGAACCTTCAACTTGTGTGACGACTTTCCGTTAGCGGCCGCATCAGTTCGGCACACGCGATTTCGATTTCTCGTTTGGATCTTCCCATTTCAGCAAGCAAACTTACATAGTTCCCAATTGTAGATTCCATATGTGGATGGGTATGTCCGGTTCTGAGGTTGAACTTCACGAAGATATTGATACTTCGAGACAACAGAGCTTCAGCATCGATCGGGCGTTTTAGTTTTCGCAAGGTCGCGGCCACATTATTGAGGTCGGTCCCGACCTCGGGATGGTCGGGTCCGTAGCTTGCCTCATCGATCGCGAGCGCCCTTTCCAGCAGAGCCAATGCTTCGATTGGCCGCCCGTCGGTTACAAGAAAGTCCCCCAGATTATTCAGCCGCGTCGCAACAACAGGGTGATTGGACCCAAATGTCCGTTCAGCGAGGGTCAATGAACGGCGAATGAGTGGCTCAGCTTCTTGAGGTCTCCGTGTAACCTTAAGTACTTCGGCCAAATTATTGAGTTCTATTCCAACCAAATCATGATCAGGGCCAAACTCCTTTTCGAGTATCGCGAGACAACGGCGCATTAGCTGTTCCGCCTCATCAAAGCGCTCAGTTTCAAACAGCAAGGTGGCAAGGTTGCTCACGGGAGTTGCGACGGAAAAAATGGTCCGCCCCGAACCTTTTCTCTTCAATAAGGATCGCTCGCCGTATAAGGGGCTCTGCCTCGATGTAGCGAGTCGTATCTTGTAGAACCCGAGCAAGGTTGCTCAAGCTCTCTGCAACCTCTGGATCATCTGGCTCGTAATATTTCTCATTGATAGCCAGCGCACGGCGGAACAGAGGTTCAGCTTCTGCGGTTAAAGCTTTCGTGTGAATTAGTATTCCAACCCGAGCCATAAGGTCCGTTGTCGGAACTGAAAATCCTTCATTGTCCGCATAATTCGCTACAATTTGTGCGTGCGGCAACAGAGGTTCAGCCGTCGGCCAAACACGCACGTCTTCAGTTCTGACAGGAAAAGCATCATTGATCCAACGGAGCGTTTCGAAAACGCGATGTTTTCGCATCTCCCCCGCAAGACTCTGGCGAGTAACATTTTGGACCAAGCGGTGAGTAAGAAAGAATGGCTCATCGTTTACGCGCGTTACCAGCGAATAACTCGCAATATCTTCGTAGGCGCCGCGCAAGTTGTTGTCATCAGCACCGGGGACTGCCACATCTAGAAGCGTCTCCGGCACTTTTTCGGGGGACAGCCACGCAAGTCGCTCCAGAAGCCGCCGACCTCCTTCGCTCAATTGCGCGACCGAGGTCTGCCAAGTGACGGCGACAGACCGCGGATAATCAGTGACCGTTGGATCAAACCGCCCTAAAATCTCGTCGCGCTTTGAACGCCACTCTTTCAAATACTGAGTGAAACTCAGCCGGCGTTTTGCGATGTAAGCCGCCGCCTGCTCAAGCGCCAGCGCAAGGCCTCCGAGGTCTTGAGCAATCTCTTGCGCTCTGATTTCCTCATTTGGCTCCACGCGTCGCCGACCTCGTGTTCGCTCCAGCAAAAAAGCTGCCCCGTCTTCAGTCCCGAGCACATCGAGTTCGAGCGGTTGAAAGTGACCTGAAAAGTCTGCGAGCCTGCTGGTTATGACCAAGTGGCCCCCGGCGAGCGAACTCAATAAGTGCTCGACCTCGGCGAGCGCTTCTTTCGTGTCAACGTTGTCAAGTATTAAAAGCCAGCCAGGATTGGCTTGGAGCCAATCGAGAACAGCGCCAAGCCTCACTGCATCGTCGGCCGTATCAAGTTGAGGGAACAGTGTATTAGACAGTCCTGCAAGATTGCGCCGTAATGCTTCCAGTGTCTCAGCAACGACGAATAGCAACGCACTATAGTCGTCGGCATTTGCCCGCGCGTATTCCACCGCCGCGCGAGTCTTGCCAATGCCGCCGAGCCCGTAGAGTGCCTGGTTGAATATCGCCGTTCGTGTGCTGTGCGCTCGGTTAAGACTCCCCCGGAGCCGCTCCATGAACTCATCGCGGCCTTTGAACAGAGGGCCGATGCTCGGATAGGGCAATACGATCGGTTTCGATTTTGGCTCGATCTCCGTTTCAAGCTTAACTGCAATCTTCGGCTCATCGCGCATTACTGCGATGCGGAGTTCTTCTGCCTTTGAAAATGGGGTGTAGTGGACACCATCGGCCTTTAGAAGTCCGATGTAGCTCCTTTGCATTTCTGCGTGATCCGCCGAGGAGGAGGGCTGATCGGGGACATAGTCGTCACGCGCAAAATACCGATATCGTCGTCTGTTAAAATGACGAGCGAGGAAAAACTCCCATTGGGTATAACTGGCTTCGCCAGTGCCTTTCGGGAGTGCCTCCTTAAAGCGATCGGCGGCGCGTTCCGGTGGGCAAGCACCTGCTCGCTTACCAACAACGCAGATCACCGCATGGCAATCGCGAATGCATTCAGCAAGGAGACCCAATAGAGTCTCGCTATCGGGACTCTGTTTAAAATCGCTTTGGACAACGACATCATGGCCCCGCGCGCGGAAGTCGCTGCGGATCGCATCGCGCGCCTTGCCGAATTCGCTCGTAACGGCCGATATGAATATGCGCACCAGTCACCGCCAAGCAGGGCTGTATGTGAACTATCCAAATATACAAACTTATTCGGCAAAACTGTTCTTAAAGATGCACCGCATCCTCAAAACAAATCGAAATACTCGTTCTGCTCCCAAGCGGTGATGTCGCCGCCCTCGCTGGCTTTGGCCTCGGCCTTGAAGCGGGCGAACTCCGCTTCCTTGATGTGCGCGAAGTAGTCGACGAAAGCGTCGCCGAAGCTCTTTCTGAAGACTTCGCTGGCGCGAAGCGCGGCGCAGGCCTCGCGCAGATCTTTCGGCAGCGCCTCCGCCTTGGTCTCATAAGGCGTATCCGCCGACGGCCCCGGATCGCGCTTTTGCGCGATGCCGTCGAGGCCTGCGTAAATCTGCGACGCCATGTAGAGATACGGATTGGCCGCCGGCTCGCCGACGCGGTTTTCCAGATGCGTCGACGGATCGCCGGGCTGGCCGAGCACGCGCACCATAACGCCGCGATTGTCGCGCGCCCAGATCGCGCGGTCCGGCGCCAGCGTATAGGCGCGGTAGCGCTTGTAGCCGTTGACCGTCGGGGTGGTGAACGCCGCCGCGGCCTGCGCGTGCGCCAGCAGGCCGCCGAGGAAGTTCACGCCGAGCGCGGAGAGGCCTGCCCGCGTGTTGCCGACAAAAGCGTTGCCGCCCTTGCTGTCGATCAGCGACTGATGCAGGTGCCAGCCCGACGAGAACAGGTTCGGTTGCGCCGGCCGGCACATGAAGCTCGCCAGCAGCCCGTGCCGCCGCGCGATCTGCTTCGCTGCGGCGCGGAACAGGATCATGGTGTCGGCGGCGTCGAGACCGGCCTGCGGCCGGAAGGTGAATTCGCACTGGCTCGGCCCGAGCTCCACTTCGAGCGAGCGCAGCGGCAGGCCGAGCGCCTGGATGCCGTGGCGGATCGGCTCCAGCGCGTCGGCGATCTGATCGAACCGGCTCTCGGTGAGATATTGATAGCCCTGATTGAGCAGGCTCACCTCCGGCGCGCGCGGCGGCCAGCTGGCGTCGTCCGGCGTCAACCGCGGGTTCTCGATCTTGAACAGATGAAATTCGACTTCGAGGCCGGCCAGGTAATCGAAGCCGGCGGTTTTCAGTTTGCCGAGCGCGTCGCGCAGCACCTGCCGGGTCGAGAACGGCACCGGCTTGCCGTTGGTGAAAACGATGTCGCACAGCAGCCAGCCGGTATTTGCTGCCCCATCATTGCCGGTCCACGGCAGAACGCGGAACGTCGCCGGGTCCGGCACCATGACGAAGTCGGCGGCGCCCTGCATTTCTTCCATGCCGAAGCCGCCGCCCGGCGTGAACACCGCAAACGCGGTCTTGTGCGCGGTGTCCTTGGCCAGCAGCGTCGTCGTCATGGTGACGCCGCTTCGCATTAATGCCGGCGCGTCCGCCGCCACCACCGTCTTGCCGCGCAGCACGCCGTGCTGATCGGCAAACGCGAAGCGCACCAGTTCGAGCTTCCGCGTCTTGATCTGCCGGATGACGGCCTCGGCGGCGCGCGTTTGCGCGGCGCTCCACAGCCCGTGGCGTTCGACGAAACTTTTCGCAGCCGGTCGCCGGGCCATTCTGTTCAGTGGCCGTTGGCCCAGCTCTTGGTCGATTGCCGCGCCGCGTCGGTGCGCTGCCAGTAGCCCTGCCAGTCGCCCGCCGGGCCGATGCCGTCGACGCAGGCCGGGCCGGTGATGCCGTTGGCCGCCGCGGCGTCGAGCACCATCATCGGCGGCTCGCCCTTGCCGGACTGATCGAGCGCTGCGCGCAACAGCCGCCGGTAGGCGCTGATCGCCTTGTCCGAGGTGCCGAGGTGTTCTTCCGTGCGGTCCTGGATCGCGCCCATCGACTCGCAGGCCCACTGGTCGTGCACGTTGATGTCGGTGCCCATGCCGGTGAAGGTCGTGTGCTCCTGCTCGTGCGGGTCGAAGCCGTAATCGTTGGCCTTGTTCTTGCGCGGCACGTAATCCGGCAGTTCGTAAAGCTCGAGCCGCTGCCGGCGCATCTCGTCCTTGTCCACCGGCGCGCCGAACGACGTGAAGATCGCGTACCAGTAGTGCTTCACGTCGTCGATCGGCACATGCCACTGCGAGATCGTCATCTCGCGGCTCATCGGAATGATGAAGGCGTTGGGGAAGATCAGATTTGTGACGCGGATGTGCGCCTTGTCGCTGCCGATCTCGCGCAGCGTCGCCAGCCGGAATCCGTAGTCGGTCGGCTCGATCTCGATGCGCGGGCGCGGAAACTCGCGCATGATCTGCGTCATCGGCATGTCGGAATCTTTGGACGTATCGCGGAACATCCGCCCGTAGCTCTTGTTCGGATCCTCGTCCTCGAAGAAACGGTGCAGGAACGAGGTGTGCACCGGATCGATGCCGACTTCGAGCGATTGCAGCCAGTTGCAGTCGATCATGCCCTTGAACGCGAAGGTGTACGCATCGGGCGCGACAAAGCAGTCGAATTGCGGAAACGCCGGCGGCGCGCCGGCGCCGAGATAGGCCCAGAGAATCCCACTCTTCTCCACCACCGGATAGGACTTCTGCCTGATGTTGGCGCAGAGGTTGCTGTTGTCCGGCTCGGCCGGCGTTTGCAGGCACTGGCCGTTGACGTCGAACAGCCAGCCGTGAAACGCGCAACGCAGGCCGCCGTCTTCTAGCCGGCCGAAGGCGAGATCGGTGCCGCGATGCGGGCAGTGCCGGCCGATCAGCCCGTAGCGGCCTTTCTCGTCCTTGAAGATGACGAGGTCTTCGCCGAGCAGCCGCACCGGTTTTACCGGCCGGTTGGTGGAGAGTTCGTCGACCAGCGCGGCCGGCTGCCAGTAGCGGCGCATCAACGTGCCGGCGGCGGTGCCGGGCGTGGTGCGGGTGATCAGGTCGTTCTGTTCCGCGCTGAGCATGGTTCTCGTCCTCGCGATCGGCGCAGCATAGCCATCAATGCCCCGGCAGCACCAGAACCTTTGGCTTGTCCGGCAGCGTGGCCTTTGACACCACGAACGACGGGATGTCGGTGTGCTCGACCGGCCAGGTCTGCGCCGCGCGGTCGAGGAAGCGGGCGAGCGTGTACGGATTGAAGAAGTGCATCGGGATGATGATCTGCGCTTTCAGCGCGGAGAGCACATCCATCATGCCGTCGAGGTCGAGCGTCAGATTGCCGTCGACCGGCGCCATCACCACGTCGGGCCGGCCGATCTCGTCGAGCTGCTGCTGCGTCAGCGTGTGGTGCAGATGGCCGAGATGGGCGATGCACAGGTTCGCCATCTCAAACACGAAGATCGAATTGCCGTAACGCTCGGTGCCGCCGGCCCAGTTGCGGATATTGGTCGGCACATCGCGCACCCGCACGTCCTTGTATTTGACGTCCCAGTTCGCCGGCTCGGCTTCGCTCGGGCCCCAGCCGCGCAGCACGTATTTGATCGCCGGATCGGGGTTGTCGGTGTAATGCGTGCTGTGCGCGTGATTCATGGTCGCGATGTCCGGCACCACCGGCGGGCGGACATAATCGTTGTAGTCGGTGGCGATGCGGACCAGGTCCGGACTCTCGATCAGGAACGTGGCATGGCCGACATAGGTGATGCGCACCTGGTCGGGATTGAGCGCAGCCGGAATGAGGCGCGGGCGGTTTGCGGCGACGAGGCCCGGACAGGACTGCGCCGCCTCGGGCGACGGTGCCGCGGGCGGAGCGGCGCCTTGCGCCAGCGCCGCCGAAGAGATCGACGACGCGATCAACGCCGCCTGCGCCGCACCGATGATCGGGCCGATAAACCGGCGAAACAGAGTCATGCGCCTCCACAGCAACGCCACAAGCGCTGTGCATAGTCGGGGACCGGTCCGGAAAGTGTGCCACCGAACCCGGCGGCAATGCTACCGGCTCATGCGCAACGCCAATGATGGGGAGCGATCGCAGCCATGCCCGTTCGTCCGGGTGTCCTATTCGCCGTCATCTGGATTGGCTGGCTGTTGAGCTGGATGGCGGCGGCCTGCTGGACCGCACGCACCGAAAAACGCGCGGCAACATGGGATCAATGGCTGTCGCGTATTCTGCTTCTGGCGGGCGCGGTGCTGTTGCTTCATTCGACCCGCCGCCTGCTGCATGAACCAATGCTCTGGCACGTCGGTTATGGCGGCGGCTACGCGCTTGCCGGCGTCACTCTTCTCGGCATCGTGTTTGCCTGGTGGGCGCGCATTCATCTTGGCCGGCTATGGTCCAGCGCGATCACGCTCAAGCAGGATCATCGCATCATCGATACCGGCCCCTACGGCTTGGTGCGGCATCCGATCTATACCGGATTGATCCTCTCGATCCTGGCGACCGCGGCCGCGCAGGCGACGGTGACTGGACTGCTCGGAGCGGCCGCGATCGTGATCGGTTTTTGGCTGAAAGCGCGCGTCGAAGAGCGCTTCCTGACCGCCGAACTCGGCGCCGAAGCCTATGGCAACTACCGCCGGCGCGTGCCGATGTTGGTGCCGTTCCTTCCCGCCGGCTAGTCTAATTAGTGAAGCATGATCTTTTCGGAAAGCCGGTACCCACCCCCGGATCAAGTCCAAGGGCAGGCTTTTTCCGGATCATGCTTAGCGCGGCAGCGGCGCGCCTTCGGTGATCATGCCCTTGGCGGTGATCACGACCCACTGGCCGTCCTGCCGCTTCACCGCATCGACATGGCCGGCGCCGGGCAGCATGCTGCCGGGCGCCACCAGAAATTCGCCGCCGTAACGGCTGGCGACCAGCGCGCGATTGCCGTGCACGTCTTCCACCACCCAGTCTGCCAGGACGCGATCGGTGATCTTCGGCTCCGCTGCAGCAGCAGCCGCAGCCGGCGCCGCGCTTGGTGACGCAAGGCTTGGTGGAGCAAGATTTGGCGAAGCAATCGAGCCGGTGATTTCCGGCGCCGCATTGAGCCGCGTCAGACGGTCGACGGTGTCGGAGATATGGGACAACTGCGCCGGATCGACCTGCGTGTGCTCGACCTTCTCCAGCCGTTGCGAGAGCGCGGCGAACTGCGCGTTAAGTGACGACTTGATGGCGTTGAGCTCGGCGAGTTCTTTCGATGATGGCTTGGTCTCCGGCGCGCCGGTATTTTGCGCCACGACCTGCACCGGAGCCGGCCCTGCGTGATTGAAGCCGGTGACGGCGAACGTCGCGGCGAAGGAGCCGACGGCGGCGGCGATCGAAACGCTGGCGGCCAGCAACGCGAAACGTCCGGTGCGTGACAAAGACGAACTGCCGGCGCTTGCGCCTTCCGTAGCGGCCTCGCCCGACGGGATTTCCTTGGCGCCAAAACCAAATTCATCGTCTTCGATGTCGTCGGCGGCATCGAGCTTCGGCGACCACACCACCGGGAGCTTGTGCTCCGGCGCCGCGCCTTCGCTGGCCTCGGATTTAATGGCTTTATTCTCGGCGTTGTCGCCGTCGCCCGGGCCTTTGCCGGCGCTGTCGTCCATCGTCGGATCCTCCGCGTTGCGGTTGATCCGTCGTTAACGAATTATAGTTAGGATTTGGTTACTTGGCGGCTGATCCGGCAGCAATCTTGGCCTTTGATCCGGGCCTTTAATCGAGCAAGCCGTTGTCGCGCGCCAGGTCTTTCAGCGACACTTCCGGCCGCGCCCCGAGATGCTGGATCACTTCACCGGCGGCGAGCGCGCCGAGCCGGCCGCAGGTGCGGTCATCGGCGCCGCGGGCGAGACCGGACAAAAACCCGGCCGCGAACAGATCGCCGGCGCCGGTCGTATCGACGACCTTCTTCACCGGGAACGCCGGCACGGCCGCGTTGCCATCGGGCCCGAGCACCAGACAGCCCTTCTCGCTGCGCGTCACCACCGCGATATCGATATCCTCACGCAACGCCTTCACGGCGGAGTCGAAATCCGAGGTCTGGTACAGGCTCTGCAATTCCGCTTCGTTGGCGAAAATCAGATCGACGGTGCCCGAACGCATCAGCTGCAAGAATTCATCGCGCCAGCGATCGACGCAGAACGCGTCCGACAGCGACAGCGCCACCTTGCGCTCCGACTGGTGGGCGATCTTGGCGGCTTTCAGAAAGGCGTCCTTGGCGTTTTTCGGATCCCACAAATAGCCTTCGAGATAGATGATCGCGCTCGCCGCGACCGTGCCTTCGTCGATGTCGGAGGGCTGCAGATCCTGCGCCGCGCCGAGAAATGTGTTCATGGTGCGCTCGCCATCCGGCGTCACCAGCACATAGCAGCGCCCAGTTGACGGGCCCGCCGCCGCGGCCGGCGTGGTGAAGGAAACGCCGGCGGCGCGGATGTCGTGCGAGAACGCGCGGCCGAGTTCGTCGTCCTTGACCTTGCCGACGAACGCACCCCGGCTGCCGAGACTGGCGATGCCGACGATGGTGTTGGCGGCGGAACCGCCGGAAATCTCCACCGTGGAGCCCATCGCGTCGTAGATCGACTGCGCGCGGCCTTCGTCGATCAGCGCCATGCCGCCCTTGTTCATGCCCTGCCGGACCAGAAAATCCTCTTCGGTGCGGGCCAGCACATCGACGATGGCGTTGCCGATGCCGAGGACGTCGTAACGGGCTGAAGGCATGTAAAAACTCTCGGAAAACCGTGCGGGCGCGCACTATAACGGCCGGGCCTTGCGGGGCAAGGTCGCGCCGTGGCAAACGACGCTCGCTTCGGCTGGAGACCGTGATGGCATTCAAAGAGCTGGTATTTTCAGGCGTGCAGCCGACCGGCAACCTGCACCTCGGCAATTATCTCGGCGCCATCAAGCGCTTTGTCGAGCTGCAGAACCGCTACGACTGCATTTATTGTGTCGTCGACCTGCACGCGATCACGGTGTGGCAGGAGCCCACCGAACTGCCCAAAACGATCCGCGAAGTCACCGCAGCCTTCATCGCCTGCGGGATCGATCCCAAAAAGCACATCGTGTTCAACCAGAGCCAGGTTTCCGAACACGCCGAGCTGGCCTGGGTGTTCAACTGCGTGGCGCGGCTCGGCTGGCTCAACCGCATGACCCAGTTCAAGGAGAAGGCCGGCAAGGACCGCGAGAATGTCTCGGTCGGTCTCTACGCCTATCCCGATCTGATGGCGGCCGACATTCTGGTCTATCGCGCGACCCATGTGCCGGTCGGCGAGGATCAGAAGCAGCACCTCGAACTGTCGCGCGACATTGCGATGAAGTTCAACAATGATTTCGGCGCGTCGATTCAGGCGCACGGCCTTGGCGAGACGTTCTTTCCGCTGCCGGAGCCGGTCATCGCCGGCGAAGCGACCCGCGTGATGTCGCTGCGCGACGGCACCAAGAAGATGTCGAAGTCGGATCCGTCCGATCAGTCGCGCATCAACCTGACCGACGACGCCGACACCATCGCGCTCAAGGTACGCCGCGCCAAGACCGATCCGGAGCCGCTGCCGAGCGAGGAAAAAGGGCTGGAGACACGGCCCGAGGCCGACAATCTGGTCGGCATCTTTGCCGCGCTGGCCGACACCACGCGCGCCGATGTGCTGCGGCAATACGGCAACGCCCAATTCTCGACGTTCAAGAATGCGCTGACCGATCTCGCGGTGACCAAGCTGACGCCGATCAATTCGGAGATGAAGCGGCTGCTCAACGAGCCGGCCGCGATCGACGCCGTGCTCAAGGATGGTTCGGAACGGGCGCGCAAGATTGCCCGCGAAACCATGAACGCGGTCAAGGACATCGTCGGTTTGGTGCGCTCGTAGAGACGGTGCAGCCGGGCATTCCCTTCCCGCTAGGAAGCGGCACGGATTATTCCTATAGTCGATAGCGCTGGTATTCACTTTGGCAGGGGGCGGCCAAATGAAATTTCCAACGCGATATCTGTTGTCTTTTTGTGGGCGAGCGGCTGTCGGCTTGCTGGTAGCGCTACTCGCCGCCGTTGCCGCCAATGCGCAGATGCGCGATTCGGATCACGGTGACGATCGCGGCGGCGGCATGCGCGGTGTCGGGACTGGAATTGGCGTCGGCATCGGTGTCGGCATCATTCAGGGCATCATCAACAATCCGCAGAACGCGCAAGGCCAGAATCCCGACGACCGCAAGAACGCCAAAAAGCCCGACAAAAAGACCATCGCGAAAACGCCGCCGAAGGATCAGCCGCCCAAAACCCCGGCACCGCCACCACCGCCGCCGCCAACCACCACGACCGGGGACCCGCCGACAACGACCGATAAACCGCCGACAACGACCGACGCGGGCCCGCCGCCAACAACGACGAGCGGCGGAACGCCACCCGACAATCCGGGCGGCACAGTGCCGCCGCCACCGCAGGATCCGCATGATGTCGACGTGCCCCGTGGATACGGGCGCAACGCGCCCAACGTGTGTCCGCAGCGCGGCATGGGCTGCGCGGCCCTGGTCATCGATTTCAACACCCACACGGCGGGCGACATGACGCGGTTCGTGGACCATCTGGCTGGCGGCGCTTGCGAGATCGAATTTGTCTCGGCGGATTTCCTCTCCGGCGACGCATTGGCAAAGGCCAACATCGAACTGAACAAAAACAACAAGCCGGACGACAAGCGGAAGAACGCGAACAATCTGGAATGGGACAGGGTCAACGCCGCGATCGCGCGGCATCGCGCCAGAGTTGCGCGCGGCGCCGAAACCGCGATCGAAATCATTCGCGGCGAAGGCTATCCCGCGGAGATCAGGACGTGCGGTTCAGTCGGCCCGTCCGACGGTGGATCGCTCAACCGGCAGGAATTTGTCGACGGCAATTATGCAGCCGCCAACAAGCACGTCTGCGGCTGGGTGATGGCCGATTTTTCCTGTCATTCCGGTTACACGCCGGAAGCCTTCGATGAGATCAACAATGGTGCGCTTCAAAATCCGTCCGCACCCGACGCCAATGGACACTTTGACGGACAGATGCACGCTTGCACCGGCCGGCAAGCCAACGACTGCGCCAGCCACGCCGGTTACGACTTCGATATTGCCATGGGGCAAAGCACAGCGACGCGGTCAGCCTGCGCCCTGTTCACGCCCGCTTTGCGCAAAAGCCTGATCGGGCAGCTCGTGCATAAAGGCGGGACGATCACATTCGATCAGGACTGGCACCACATCGGATTCGGCAGCTATTACTCCGACCAGGGCTATCGCTACTGCAACCCGGTCGTTCGCGAGGGCTACACGTCCGAGACCGGACCAGCGCCGAGCGGACAGCCGGTCACGGTCGCGCCGGTCACCGCCGGCAGCACCACGGCGAAGTAATAAAGCGCTGGCGGCGGCGCGATTTAGCAACCTTCCACCGGCGGCTCGCAGGTACTATATGTCTGGCGTAGGCGAGACGAAGCGCCGCGAGGCATGCCAAAGAGGCACCCCAAGAGGCACCCATGTTCATCCAGACCGAAGCGACGCCGAATCCGGCGACCCTGAAGTTCCTGCCCGGGCGGGCGGTGCTGGAGACCGGCACGCTCGACCTGCGCGATGCCGCGCATGCCGCGCAATCGCCACTGGCCGAACGGCTATTCGGCATCAGCGGCATCTCCGGCGTGTTCTTCGGCTCCGACTTCATCACCGTGACCAAAAACACCGGCGAGTGGCAGCAGCTCAAGCCGATGATCCTCGGCGCCATCATGGAACACTTCATGTCCGGCGCGCCGCTGCTCAACAGCACCGGCACGGCGGCGGAAGGCGGCGATGAGTTCTTCGATGCAGCCGATGCCGAGACCGTCGCCACCATCAAGGACCTGATCGAGACCCGGGTGCGCCCGGCCGTCGCCAACGACGGCGGCGACATCACCTTCAAGGGCTTCAAGGACGGCGTGGTCTATCTGAACATGAAGGGCTCCTGCGCCGGCTGTCCGTCGTCCACCGCGACCTTGCAGCACGGCATCCAGAACCTGCTCCGTCATTACGTGCCCGACGTCACCGAAGTCCGGCCGGTCTGATCGCGCCTCTCCTGTAGCGCGGCTGTACAGCGCACCGTCTTCACAGCATAACTGCGCCCATGCGCGTGCTTGCCATCGATACGGCGCTTGGCGCCTGTTCCGCGGCGCTGCTCGACACCGAAGCCGGCGGCATCCTCGCCCGCGAAAGCGAGCCGATGCTGCGCGGCCACGCCGAAGCGCTGATGCCGCTGATCCACGCGGTTTTCGACCGGCTCGGCACGCCGCCGACCACGATCGACCGCGTGGTGGTGACGACCGGCCCCGGCAGCTTCACCGGGCTGCGCGTCGGCATTGCCGCGGCGCGCGGCATTGCGCTGGCCGCCAACAAACCCGCGGTCGGGATCTCGACCCTCTTGGCCTACGCCGCGCCGCATCTGGCCGATGACGCCGCCTCACCGGTGATCGCCGTGATCGATGCGCGGCACAATCACGTCTACCTGCAAACCTTCGCGCCGGGCGGCCGCACCGTGATCGCCCCACGCCTTGCGCCGCTCGACGAAGCGGTGCGGCGCGCCGCGGAGAACCCGGCGCGCATTGTCGGCAACGCCGCCAAGATCGTCGGCGACCGAGCCGTCGCGCTACGCGCGCTGCCGATCGTGATCGACGACCGCGCCGCGCCCGACATCGCCTGGGTCGCATCGGCCGGCGCGGCGATGACGGAAGATCAGTCGCCGCCGAAGCCGCTTTATCTGCGCGCGCCCGATGCGCAGCCGCAGAATGCAGCGCAACTGCCGCGCCGATGATTGGTCTGGTTTCCCGGCTGCTCGGCCGCGCCACGCCGTCCTATGTCGAAGCGCGGCCGGCGGACGCCGCGGCCATTGCCGCCCTGCACAAGGCTTCGTTTCAGCGCGGCTGGGGCGAGGACGAAGTCTACCGCCTGCTGATCGACAGCAATGTCGTCGCCCATCGGGCGATGACCGGGCGCACAATGGCGGGATTCATCCTGTCGCGGCTGGCGGCGGGCGAAGCGGAAATCCTGTCGATTGCGATTGCGCCGCGGCAACGCGGCCGCGGGCTCGCTCGCCCGCTGCTCGACCTCAATCTGCGGCGGCTGGCCGGGCTCGGCGCCCGCACCGTTTTTCTCGAGGTCGATGAAAACAACAGGCCGGCGCGTGCGCTGTATCGCCGCGCCGGTTTCGCCGACGTCGGCCGCCGCAACAGCTATTATCAGAGCGGCGCGGCGGCGCTGATTTTGCGCCGCGATTTATAAGAAACGTAGCGCCACAGCGAACGCGGTGCTGGGGAGGGTGTCATGAAGGGGTTGCGCGTCTTTTTGCTCGCGGCGCTGGCGCTCGGCGCGGCGCCAAATTTTGCTTTTGCTCAAAGCACGGACTTTCCGAACCATCCGGTCAAACTGGTTGTCGGCTTCGCCGCCGGAGGTTCGACCGATATCGCGGCGCGCATCATGGCGCAGAAGATGGGAGAAATTCTCGGCCAGACTGTTCTGGTTGAGAACCGCCCCGGCGCCAGCGGCCTCTTGGCCGCTGAAGACGTGATCAAATCTCCGCCCGACGGCTATACACTGATGATGGCGAGCCAGACCGTTCTTGCGGTCGCTCCGAAACTGACGCGCAAGGCAACGATCGACCCGGTGAAAGACTTTGCGCCGATCGTTTATTGTGGCGCGTCGCCGCTGGTGCTCGTGGTCAATCCGTCATTCCCGGCCCATACCACGGCTGAGATGATCGCCATGGCGAAGGCGCAGCCAGGCAAAATAATCTTCGGCACCGGCGGTGTCGGCACCACGCCGCATATCGCTTCCGAAATGTTTCAGTTCGAAGCCGGGATCAAGATGACCCACGTGCCGTATCGCGGCGAGGCCGGCGCCATCAACGATCTGGTCGCCGGACAAATTCCGGCGATGTTCGCCAACCTCTCCGCCATCGGCGGCCAGCTTGCCGGCGGTACGGTACGCGCTCTCGCCGTGACCAGCCCGCAACGTGCGCCGTCGGCGCCGAGCATCCCGACCATCGCCGAGACTTTGCCCGGCTACGCCGCCGACACCTGGTTCGGCATCGTCGCGCCGCGGGGCACGCCGCGCCCTGTCATCGACAAGCTCAACGCCGCGGCCGGAAAAGCCTTGGCGCAGGACGACACCAAAAAACGCTATGCCGATGTCGGCATGACCATCGCCGGGCCCGGCGGCCATAGCCCCGATGAGCTTGATGCCTATATCAAGTCCGAGATTGCCAAATGGGCGAAAGTGATCGACGACGCGCACATCCAGCCCATGGACTAGACCCATGGACTAGTTTTGCAGCCGATGGACTAGCGGCGTTTCCTTTCGCCGGGAATCCGGCTAAAATGGCAGGGATCGCCATTGGTGCGGAGGGCAGGTAAAATCTGCCGATTTTACAGGGGTTTAGGCTGCATCAGCCGCGCATGAAGGACGCCAAAAAGCTCTACGTCAAATCGTTCGGCTGCCAGATGAACGTCTACGACTCGCAGCGTATGGCGGACACCCTGGCGCCGGAGGGCTATGTCGAGACCGCGAGCCCGGACGACGCCGACCTCGTCATTCTCAACACCTGCCACATCCGCGAGAAGGCCGCCGAGAAGGTCTATTCCGAACTCGGCCGCGTGCGCCGGATGAAGGAAGACGCCGCCGCCGGCGGACGCCGCGTCACCGTCGCCGTCGCCGGTTGCGTGGCGCAGGCCGAAGGCGCGGAGATTCTCCGCCGCGCCCCCGCGGTCGATCTGGTGGTCGGGCCGCAAAGCTATCACCGCCTGCCGGATCTGCTGGCGCGCGCCGCGCGCGACGGCACCGCGATCGACACCGAATTTCCGGTCGACGACAAGTTCAATCATCTGGCGGCGCCGAGCGCCGCGACGATGCGCGCGCGCGGCGCGGCGGCGTTCGTCACCGTGCAGGAAGGCTGCGACAAGTTCTGCACCTTCTGCGTCGTGCCCTACACCCGCGGCATGGAGACGTCGCGGCCGGTTACAAAAATTCTCGCCGATATCGAGCGGCTCGCCGGCGCCGGCGTTCGCGAAGTCACGCTGATCGGGCAGAACGTCAACGCCTATCACGGCGAAGGTCCCGGCGGCCAAACCTGGACGCTGGCGCGTCTCCTGGCGCGCGTCGCGGAAATTCCCGGTGTCGACCGGCTGCGCTACACCACCAGCCATCCGCGCGACATGGACGACGCGCTGATCGCGGCGCACCGCGACCTGCCGCAACTGATGCCGCAACTGCATCTGCCGGTGCAGTCCGGATCCGACCGCGTGCTCGAGGCCATGAACCGCCGTCACACCCGCGGCGATTATCTGCGCATCGTCGCGCGGCTGCGCCAGGCGCGGCCCGACCTTGCCTTGACCTCCGACTTCATCGTCGGCTTTCCTGGCGAAACCGAGGACGATTTCGCCGATACGCTAACGCTGATCGGCGACGTTGGATTGTCCGGTGCGTTCTCGTTCAACTATTCGCCGCGCCCCGGCACGCCGGGCGCCGACATGGATGATCAGATCGCCGAGGACGTGAAGGCCGAGCGGCTGCAACGGCTGCAGGACGCGATCGAACGCCATCAGCATGCGTTCAATCAGGGCTGCCTCGGCCGCCGTTTCGGCGTGTTGTTCGAGCGCGAAGGCCGCTATCCCGGCCAACTCGTCGGCCGCTCGCCTTACCTTCAGCCGGTGCAAGTCACAGCGCCGTCATCGCTGATCGGCAACATTGCCGAAGTCAGTATCACCGAGATTTCCAGCAACAGTCTGTTCGGCGTGCTCGCACCAGCGCCAGTGCAGCAGCCGGTTCTCGTCGGCGCGGGAGCCTGAATTGCGAACACCCGGCACGGACGAATCGCTCGTTGTCGCACCGAACAACGCGAGCCAGATCACGCTGACCTTCGACGATAACCGGCTCGCCTCCGTCCTGTTCGGGCAATACGGCCAAAACCTCGCACTGATCGAACGCAAGCTCGCGGTGGTCGCCAATTCGCGCGGCAACCAGGTCACCATCGAGGGCACCCGGGAAGCCTGCGAACTGGCGCGGCGCGTGCTCGAAGGTCTTTACGAGCGGCTCAAGCGCGGCGACGAATTGGTGCAGGGCGACGTCGACGGCGCGGTGAGGCTGGCGCTGTCGCAAGGCTCGCTTTTCGATTTCGATCCCTCGACCGCGCGCGAAAGCTTTGAAGAGATCAATTTGCGCAAGCGCCGGGTGCGCGCCCGCACCCAAGCGCAGGATGCTTATGTCCGCGCGCTCAAACGTCATCCGCTGGTGTTCGCGACCGGGCCGGCCGGCACCGGCAAGACCTGGCTCGCGGTGGCGCAGGCGGTGCACCTGTTCGAGCGCAAGGAAGTCGATCGCATCGTGTTGTCGCGCCCGGCGGTGGAAGCCGGCGAGCGGCTCGGCTTCCTGCCGGGTGACATGCGCGAGAAGGTCGATCCCTATCTGCGCCCGATCTACGACGCGCTTTACGATCTGATGGACGCGCGCATCGTCGAGCGCGCATTGCAGTCCGGCGAGATCGAAATCGCGCCGCTCGCTTTCATGCGCGGCCGCACCCTGTCGAACTCCGCGATCATCCTCGACGAAGCGCAGAACACCACTGCGATGCAGATGAAGATGCTGCTGACCCGGCTCGGCGAGAACAGCCGCATGGTGGTGACCGGCGATCCGAGCCAGATCGATCTGCCGTCCGGACAGACGTCGGGCCTCAACGAAGCGGTGCGGTTGCTCGACGGCATCGAGGGCATCGCCGTGGTGAATTTCAGCTCCGCCGACGTCGTGCGCCACGAACTGGTGGCCCGTATCGTCGACGCCTATGACAAAGCTGCGGCAAAAAAGCGCGAGCGCCAGGAATGAAGGCCGCGCCGCGAAAGCCGCGCGGAAAGCTCAAGATCGACGTCCTGATCGACTCCGGACAGTGGAAAGGCGCGGGGAAAATCCGCCCGCTGGTGCGCCGCGCCATCAACGAAGCCGCCGCCACGCAGTCAACAAGCGGTTCCGAGCTTGCTATCGTGCTGACCAATGATTCGGCAATCCGCCAGCTCAACCGGTTGTGGCGCGGTGTCGATGCACCCACCAACGTGCTGTCGTTTCCCGCCGCAACCAAACAGGGCGCGGACGAACCGGCGCATCTCGGCGACATCGTCCTGGCCTACCAGACCATCGCCCGCGAAGCCCGTGACGAAGGCAAGCCGCTGGCGCATCATGTCGCCCATCTTGTGGTGCACGGCTATCTGCATCTCCTCGGCCTTGACCACAAACGCAACGCCGAAGCCGAGAAGATGGAGCAAACCGAGCGCAAAATCCTGCGGCGGCTCGCAATTCCCGATCCTTACCGGCACAATGCCGCAACGCAGCCCGCGCCCAAGCCGCGCAAGCCGGCCTGAACTTCGCCGCACTGCCGGCCGCTGAATCCGAGGTCCGCAATACCCGTCATGTCGCAAGCGCCGACCCGCAACGATCCGAACCAGCCCGGCGGCCTGCCGATGGTGGTCGAGCACCCGCCGGAGCCGGGCGAGGAAGGCTGGCTGACGCGGGCGATGCGGATCCTGTTCGGCTGGAGGGCGGCGGCAACGCGCGCCGATTTCGAACAGGTGCTGACCGCCGAACAGCCGGAGTCCGGCTTCACGCCGGGCGAAGCGGCGCTGCTGAAGAACATCCTCGGCCTGCGCGACCGCCGCGTTGCCAGCGTGATGGTGCCGCGCGCCGACATCGTCGCCGTGCAGCAGGACATCGTCATCGGCGAACTGGTCAAGGTGTTCGAGGTGGCCGGGCATTCCCGGCTGGTGGTGTTCAACGACACCCTCGACGATCCAGCGGGAATGCTTCACATCCGCGACCTGATCGCCTTCGTCGCCGAGCGCGCGTCCAGCAGTCCCGCAGCATCCGCTTTGCCGGACGAGCCGCCGGAGACGGCAAAGCTCAATCTCGCCAATATCAATCTGGCCTTGCCGCTCTCGTCGGCAAAGATCGTTCGCGAGATTCTTTACGCGCCGCCGTCGATGCCGGCGCTCGACCTGCTGGGGCGGATGCAGGCGACGCGGATCCATCTCGCGCTGGTGATCGACGAATATGGCGGCACCGACGGACTGGTGTCGATGGAAGATCTGGTCGAGCTGATTGTCGGCGATATTGCCGACGAGCACGACGAAGACGCGGCCCTGGCCATCGTGCGGCAGAGCGACGGCTCGTTTCTCGCCACCGGGCGCGCCAGTCTCGAGGAAGTCCGCACCGCGATCGGCGAAGAATTCGACGTCGGCGAGGCCGCAGACGACGTCGACACCATCGGCGGTTATCTGGTGACCAGGGCCGGCCACGTGCCGGTCCGCGGCGAACTGGTGCACGGACCGGGCCCGTTCGAAACCGAAGTGCTCGATGCCGATCCGCGCCGGGTCAAACGTGTCCGCATTTATCGCCGCAAGGAAGGCCGGCCCGGGCCCGGAGCGGCGCGTGACATACCGGCGCTGGTGAAACCGGCGCCGCGTCTGGTGCCGTCACCCGAAGACACCACCCGTTCCAGCCCGAACCCGACACCGTGAAGCCTAAAGCGCTGTTCAACGCCATCGTGCTGTCGTGGGGTTGGCGACGTTGCCTGATCGCGTTTGCGGCGGGCGCGGTGTCGGCGCTGGCGATGGCGCCGTTCAATGCCTGGCCGGTGCTGTTTCTGACGTTTCCGGTGCTGGTCTGGCTGATCGACGGCGCCGGCGGCAGCCGCTGGGGCGGCATCGCCCGCGCGGCGTGGACCGGATGGTGGTTCGGCTTCGGCTATTTTGTCGCCGGGCTTTACTGGATCGGCTACGCGTTTCTGGTCGATGCGCCGACATTCGGCTGGATGCTGCCGTTCGCGGTGCTCGGCCTGCCGGCGGTGCTGGCGTTTTACACAGCCATCGGCGTCGCATTGGCGCGCATTTTCTGGACGCGCGGCGCGCTGCGGCTGCTGTCGCTTGGCGCAGCGCTGACCATCGTCGAGTATCTGCGCGGTCACCTGTTCACCGGTTTTCCGTGGAACGCATTCGGCTACGCGATCGCGGCGCCGCTGCCGCTGGCGCAGACCGCAGCGCTGGTCGGCTTGTGGGGCATGACGTTCATCACCATCGTCGTGTTTGCGACACCCGCGACGCTGGCCGACGACCGCACCGAAACGCCCCGCCCCGCATTGCCGCTGATGATCGGCGTCGCCGTGCTGATCGGCCTTGCCGGTTACGGCGCGTCGCGCCTGAACCGCAATCAGACCCGGCTGGTCGACAAAGTGCACCTGCGCATCATGCAGCCGGACCTGCAGCAGGACGTGAAGTTCAATTATGCCGCGCGGCATGACGTGATGAACCGTTACGTCGAACTGTCGAACCATTCGACCGACCGGGATTCGCCCGGCATGAAAGACGTGACGCACCTGATCTGGCCGGAATCGGCATTCCCGTTTTTCCTGACACGTGAAGCCGATGCGCTGGCGCAGATCACGCAACTTCTGCCGCCGGGCGCGGTGCTGATCACCGGCGCGGTGCGCGCGGCCGAGCCGATCAATCCCGCCGCGCCGCAAGCCTTCAATTCGATCTACGTCATCGATCATGCCGGCTCGATCCTGGCGTCGTATGACAAAGTGCACCTGGTGCCGTTCGGCGAATATTTGCCGTTCAAGCCGCTGCTTCAGGCGCTCGGCATGCAGACGGTCACCAAGCAAATCGGCGGCTTCCAGCCCGGCGATCGCCGCCGGCTGTTGACGGTGCCCGGCACATCGCTGGCGCTGCCGCTGATCTGCTACGAAATTATTTTTCCCGGTGACGTCGTGCCGCCGGGCGAACGGCCGGGCTGGATCGTCAACGTCACCAATGACGGCTGGTTCGGAATTTCGTCCGGCCCGTATCAGCACTTCCAGCAAGCGCGCGTGCGCGCCATCGAGGAAGGTCTGCCGCTGGTGCGCGCCGCCAACACCGGAATCTCCGCCGTGGTCGATCCGGTCGGCCGTGTCGTGAATGCACTGCGGCTCGGCGAAGAAGGCACGCTCGACTCGCCACTGCCGCGACGGATCCGCGCTCCGCTTTACGCCCGCGTCGGTGACGCGCCGGCCGCGCTCATGGTTGCGATCGCACTCGTGGTTGTGGTGCGCCGGCGATTTCGCTCAACCCTGCCAAAAGTCTGATTGCTCCCGCCGCAAAAGAAAGAGCCTGACATAAGGGGCAACGACAGCCGCCAGCGCCTGTGATAACGACCTTGGATAGAAACAGATAGAAATATTCAACCGAAACGGGTAACGCGCTGAGCGCGAGTAGTGCAGAAAATACAAGTTCCTCACGTTTATGCATGAACTAATGCCGAACCATCAGGATCTTGTGCAACGAGGAGTTGGTATCATTTGTGACGGTTTTGTATTCAGTACCCATTACGGTAAACATGGGTCGTATAGGAGTTTCTTATCATGATCGCCAAAAAGGCTCCGAATCCGATCGACAAACATGTCGGCAGCCGCGTGCGCATGCGCCGCATGATGCTGAGCATGAGCCAGGAGAAACTCGGCGACGCTTTGGGCCTGACCTTTCAGCAGGTGCAAAAATACGAGAAAGGCACCAACCGCATCGGCGCCAGCCGGCTGCAGCAGATCGCCCAGATCCTCCAGGTCCAGGTTTCTTTCTTCTTCGAAGGCGCCCCCAATATCTTGCCGAACTCCCGCCAGGACGGTTTCTCGGAAGCGTCTTCGCCGGCTTACGTCTCCGACTTCCTTGCCAGCTCTGACGGCTTGGCGCTGACCAAGGCGTTCATGAAAATCGACAACTCCAAGTTGCGCCGGCGCATCGTCGATCTCGTCGAGCAGATCGCCGGCAGCGACAAACACTGACACCGCCGCATAGTTGCGCGCGGGGCGGGGCCCGCAACCGCCCACTTTTGCCCACATCTTGACCGCGCAGGGCGACGCTGCAACAACCCTTCCCCATGAACAGGCGCGGGCGTTTACCGGCGCTGAAAGCTCAGACCTTCACAACAGATAACGAAGCGATCGGGGCAGCTCTACGAGGGGAATTTCGCAGTGGCACGTTCAAACTATCTCTTCACCAGCGAGTCGGTTTCTGAAGGCCATCCGGACAAGGTCTCGGACCAGATTTCCGACGCCATTCTCGACGCCTTCATCGAGCGCGACATCAAGCTCGGCATCGCCGACGACAGCCAGATCAACACCCGGCTCGGCTGCGAGACGCTCTGCACCACCAACAAGATCGTCGTCGCCGGCGAAGGCCGCGGCCAGCTGTTCAAGACCATCAACGGCGTGTCGGTAGTCGACCGCGAGCTGATCACCGAGATCGCGCGCGGCGTGGTCAAGGATATCGGCTACGACCAGAACGGCTTCTCCTATCACGGCGCCGACGTCGAGGTGCTGTTGCACGGCCAGTCGCCCGACATTGCCATGGGCGTCAACGCCAAGAAGAAAAAGGGCCAAGAAGAAGAAGGCGCCGGCGACCAGGGCATGATGTTCGGCTACGCCTGCACCGAGAGCGAAGTCTACGAGAAGGGCTCGTTCATGCCGGCCCCGATCTATTTCGCGCACAAGATTCTGAAAGTGTTGTCCGACAAACGCCGCTCCGGCCAACTCCACGACCTGCAGCCCGATGCCAAGAGCCAGGTCACGGTGCAATATGTCGACGGCAAGCCGGTCGGCTGCACCAAGGTCGTGGTCTCAACGCAGCACAATGCCAAGAGCCGCAACGGCAAGACCTACACGCCTAGCATGGTGAAGGACCTGATCGAGGACGCGGTGGCGTCCGCACTGCCGAAGGGCTGGATGCCGAAGAAGGCGTCCGATTTCCTGGTCAATCCGACCGGCAATTTCGTGGTCGGCGGACCGGACGGCGATTGCGGCCTCACCGGACGCAAGATCATCGTCGACACTTACGGCGGCTACGCGCCGCACGGCGGCGGCGCCTTCTCCGGCAAGGACCCGACCAAGGTGGATCGCTCGGCGGCTTATGCAGCGCGCTATCTCGCCAAGAACGTGGTCGCGGCCGGGCTCGCCGAGCAGTGCACCATTCAGGTCGCCTATGCGATCGGCGTTGCCGATCCGATGTCGCTCTATGTCGACACCCATGGCACCGGCAAGGCCGATGAGAAGAAGCTTGCCAGGACGCTGCAGGAAATCTTCCCGCTAAGGCCGACCAATATTCGCCGCTCGCTGAAGCTCAACCGGCCGATCTACAAGCGCACCGCGGCGTACGGCCACTTCGGCCGCGCGCCGGAGAAGGACGGCGGCTTTTCCTGGGAACGCACCGACCTCGTCGATCAGCTCAAGCGCGCGGTGCGGTAAAGCTTCGCGTCATAGGTTTAGCGTCATGGCCGGGCTTGTCCCGGCCATCTCGACAAGGCAGATACCTTGCATCTGTTATCGGGATGCGCGGATCAAAGCCGCGCATGACGGTCAATGGCTTTGCAACATCACCAACCCCGCGCATTTTTTGGCCGCCGCAAAGGCCACAAGCTGCGGCCGCATCATGCGCGGCTGATCGAACAGCTGTTGCCGCAACTGGCGCTCGATCTCGGCAAGCCAGCACCGGCCGAACTTAAGGCGCTGTTTCCGCTACCCGTCGATCAAGTCCAGCTCGAAATCGGCTTCGGCGGCGGCGAGCACATGACCGCGCAGGCCGGCGACCATGCGCACACCGGCTTCATCGGCGTCGAGCCCTTCGTCAACGGCATGGCCAAGGCGCTGGCGGCGATCGAAAGCCGCGAACTGAAAAACATCCGCCTGCATTTTGACGACGCACTGGATCTGCTCACCTGGCTGCCGGCGCAATCGTTGGCCCGCATCGACCTGATCCATCCCGATCCGTGGCCGAAGCGCCGGCACTGGAAGCGGCGCTTCGTGCAGGACGCGATGATCGAACGGCTCGCCCATGTGCTGCGCGCCGGCGGCGAATTCCGCTTCGTCACCGATATTGCCGACTATGCGTCGTGGACGCTGCAACACCTGTTGCGATCGCAAAGCTTCGAATGGACCGCGCAATGCGCCGACGATTGGCGCAAACCCTGGCCTGGCTTCGTGCAGACGCGTTATCACGCCAAGGCCGCGCGCGAACAGCGCCCGTCGTGTTTCCTGATTTTCCGGAAGCTCTGAAACCGGCGATTACGCCGACTGGCGCACTTGCCAGAATCGCACCACGCGCTGCGCCGACGACTCCGACAGCCGTCCGAAATTCGCAAATGCCTCATCCAGCATCTGCCGCGACGGCGCTTTGCCGGCGGCTTGCAGCGCGATAATCGCCCGCGCGGTTTCCCAGCCGAAGCCGATCGCCCGGCACAGGATCAGGGCCGGATCGGGCTGATCGCCGGCCAACAGACGATCGACGACGCTGATCGGCACTTTGGCGAGGATCGCCAGCGCCACCGCCGTCTCTTCGTATTTGCCGTCACCGCAGAATGCCGCCACCGCCGTTTCGTCGAGCGCGCCGGAGCGTTCGAGACCGAGCACGACACGCTGCGCCACGCGGTAATCGCGCGGACCGATGCTGGCGGCCACCTCCCGGGAAACCTTGGCCAGGATGCGGTTGATCTCTTTTCTGGCCTCGGACGGCGCCGACGCCAGCAGGCGCTCGCGCACCACCGCGGTCGCCTTCAGCAGCAACTCGCGGAACATCGGCACCGGAATATCCGGCCGGGTTCCGACTTTTTCGGCCAGCACGCCGTCGTCCTGCGCGCGCTTGATCAGGTTGAAGAAGCTGTGCTCGGAAATCTTGGCGCCGCGATTGTCGGCAACGCTGCGCACCACCTCGCGGCCGCCGCGGCGCACCAGAACGTCGGTCACCGGCTCGGTCAGCGTCTGCCGCGTTGCAATCGCGTGCAGATGCGCCTGACTCTTGGTGCGCGCGACATCGATCAGATCGGTGTCGGCGAGCCGCGGCGCATGCTTGAGCACCGGACCGGCCACCGCAATATCGTCGTCATTGGCCAGCGTCCGCAGCACCTTGACCGGCGCATTGCTCACCGGCGCGATACGGTTCGCCAGTTCGGCCCGGGCTTTGGTTTCGATTTCCTTGATCAGCAGGCCGAAAACATCGTCGAACAGATCGACGTGCTCGTCGCCATATTGGCTGGCGCCGTTCAGGAACAGCGTGGTGATGCGCTCGAGCGTAGCGGCGCGCCGTTGCGGCGTGCCGTGCCGGACCACGTCCTCAAGTTCCGGAATAAGCGAGAACGCGGCACGCATAGGGCCAACCAATCAGCCGGGCGGAAATCGCAGGCTCCGGTGGTTTATTTGATTAGCCGTTACTGATTACCGATCCCTGAAAGGCCGATTATCAAGGCCTTGATGGCGTCTTGGCGGCGTGCGCTGGCGCTGTTTCGGCCTGCTCCGGCGCTTCTCCGGCCCTTGCCTGAAATCAATAAAACGCTATATTCCGCCCATCCGTCATGGATACCTCATAACGGTCGGATTATCCGAACGCTTTTGAGAGTGGGTTCCCCCGGGACCCGCTCTTTTTTGTTACCTGAGGCCAGGCGGAGTTTTTGCAGGACGCCGCAACGGAATGAACGACGAAGTGACGAGTTTTACCGCGGAACCACGGCTTTTGATCGAGCCGGGGCGCGCGGCGCGCGTCGCCTCGATTGCCGAACCGGTCCTCGCCGGAATGGGCTATCGCCTTGTTCGGGTTCACATTTCCGGCATGGCCGGCTGCACGGTGCAAATCATGGCAGAGCGCCCGGACGGCACCATGGCGATCGAGGATTGCGAGGCCGTGTCGCGCGCGCTGTCGCCGGTGTTCGACGTCACCGATCCGATCGAGGGCGCCTACCGCCTGGAGATCTCTTCGCCCGGAATCGACCGGCCGCTGGTGCGGCACTCCGATTTCGACCGCTATGCCGGCCATGCCGCGCATATCGAAATGACCGCCCCGATCGACGGCCGCAAGCGGTTCCGCGGACAACTGCTCGGTACCGACGGCGACAATGTCCGGATTCGTATCGCCGACGGCGACGATGTGGCTGCTGCCGATCGACGACATGAGCGAAGCGAGACTTCTTCTCACCGACGCGCTGATCGCTGAATCACTGCGCCGGAGCAAACACGGCGACCGCGACGCGCGCGGCAACGGCAATCACGGCCACGCGCCGGAACATGACCAATAACTCAAGGAGACCGCCCCATGGCGACCGTAAGCGCCAATAAACTTGAACTCCTGCAGATCGCCGATGCGGTCGCCCGGGAAAAAGCCATCGATCGCAAGATCGTGCTCGGCGCCATGGAGGACGCGATCGCCAAGGCGGCGCGCTCACGGTACGGCAGCGAGACCGAAGTCCGCGCCGAGATCGATCCGAAGAGCGGCGAGTTGCATCTGTCGCGCCATATGCTGGTCGTCGATCAGGTCGAAAATCCCTCGTCGCAGATCACAATCGAAGAAGCCCGCCGCCATCACCCGGCCGCGCAGGTTGGCGACACCATCGCCGACAAGCTGCCGCCGCTGGAATACGGCCGCATCGCCGCACAGTCGGCCAAACAGGTCATCGTGCAGAAAGTGCGCGAGGCCGAGCGCGACCGGCAATACGACGAATACAAGGACCGCATCGGCGATATCGTCAACGGCATCGTCAAGCGCGTCGAATACGGCAACGTCGTTGTCGATCTCGGCCGCGGCGAGGCGATCGTGCGCCGCGACGAAATGCTGCCGCGCGAAGTGTTCCGCAACGGCGACCGGATCCGCGCCTACATCTACGATGTGCGGCGCGAGCAGCGCGGCCCGCAGATCTTCCTGTCGCGCACCCATCCGCAATTCATGGCCAAGCTGTTCGCGCAGGAAGTGCCTGAAATCTATGACGGAATCGTCGAAGTGAAGGCGGTGGCCCGCGACCCCGGTTCGCGCGCCAAGATCGCCGTGCAATCGCGCGATTCTTCGGTCGATCCGGTCGGCGCCTGCGTCGGCATGCGCGGTTCGCGCGTCCAGGCCGTGGTCAACGAGCTGCAGGGCGAGAAGATCGATATCATCCCGTGGTCGATGGATATCGCCACCTTCGTCGTCAACGCACTGGCGCCCGCCGAAGTCGCCAAGGTGGTGCTCGACGAAGAGCGCGAACGCATCGAAGTCGTGGTGCCCGATCAGCAGCTTTCGCTCGCCATCGGCCGCCGCGGCCAGAACGTGCGGCTGGCGTCACAGCTCACCGGCTGGGACATCGACATCCTGACCGAGCAGGAAGAGTCCGAACGCCGTCAGGCGGAGTTCGAGAATCGCACGCGCGTGTTTATCGACTCGCTCAATGTCGACGAAGTCATCGGCCAGTTGCTGGCGTCGGAAGGTTTCAGCTCCGTCGAGGAACTGGCGATGGTCGACGTCAAGGAAATCGCCGGCATCGAAGGCTTTGACGAGGATACCGCGACCGAACTGCAAAATCGCGCCCGCGAACATCTCGCCAAGATCGAAGCCGAGTATGACGACAAGCGCAAAGAGCTCGGCGTCGAGGATGCGCTCAAGGACGTCCCCGGCGTGACGACGGCGATGCTGGTGAAGTTCGGCGAGAACAGCGTCAAGACCGTCGAAGACCTGGCCGGCTGCGCCACCGACGATCTGGTCGGCTGGACCGAACGCAAGGACGGCGAAAGCAAGCGCGAGCCCGGCATCCTCGACGGCTTCGAAATATCGCGCGAGGAAGCCGAAGCCATGATCATGCAGGCGCGGCTGCAAGCCGGCTGGATCACGGAAGCGGATCTTGCACCGCCTGCGGCGGCCGACGCGGAAGTGGCCGAGGCGCAACCGTAAAAGGAACGCATGATCGGACAACAGCAACACGCCGAGCTCGACAGCGGGCCGCATTCACGCGAACGCGAACGCATGTGCGTTCACACGCGCGAAGTCCGGCCGGTGGCGGATCTGATCCGCTTCGTTGTCGGACCAGATGGCGTTGCGGTGCCCGATCTCAAAAGCAAGCTGCCCGGCCGTGGCGTCTGGGTCACCGCGACCCAGGACGCGCTCGCCGAAGCCATCAAACGCAAGACGTTGGCGCGCGGCTTTAAGCGTGAGGTTCGGTTGTCCGCCGATTTGGTGGCGCAAACCGGGCACCTCCTCGAACGCGCGGTGTTTGACGCCCTGGCCATGGCCGGAAAGGCCGGTCTGGTCGTGGCCGGATTCGGCAAAACCGAGGCGGCGCTCGCCGCCGACCGGGTTGCCGGCCTCATCCACGCGGCGGAAGCCGCGCCGGACGGGGTCCGCAAGCTCGGCGCAGTGCTGCGAAAGTATGGGCTGGAGGGCGAAATCCCTCTGATTTTGACCCTGACCTCGGAACAATTGGATTTGGCACTGGGGCGCTCAAATGTGATACATGCAGCCCTGCTTGCCGGGCCTGTAACCGACACTTTTTTGGCGCGTTATCGGCGCCTCGAGCGGTTCCGGTCCGGCGACCGGCGTGCATAGAAATGGAAGCGAATGGCTGAGACGACCAAGAGCGGCGATAAACTGAGCGTGACCCAGACCAAGACGCTGACGCTAAAGCCACGCGTCGAGCAGGGCATGGTCCGCCAGAGCTTCAGCCATGGCCGCAGCAAGGCCGTGGTCGTCGAGAAGGTCAAGCGCCGTATCGGCCCGGCCGAAGCCAAGCCCGAGCCGGCCGCAGCGGCGCCGGCGGCGCCAAAGCGAACAGCCGCACCGGCGGCCCCTGCCGCAAGGACGACTGCGGCGCCCGCGACACCCGCGGCTGCCACGCCGAAGCAATCCGGCGTCGTGCTGCGCACGCTGACCGATGATGAACGCAGCGCCCGCGCCCATGCGCTGGCCGGCGCCCAGTTGCGCGAACACGAAGAACGCGAACGCGCCGAGGAAGACGCACGCGTCCGCCGGACCCGGGAAGACTCGGAGCGCGCCGAGCGCGCCGCCGCTGAAGCGCGCAAGCAAACCGAAGAGTCCCGCCGCAAGCACGACGAGGAAACCAAGCGCAAGGCCGACGAAGTTGCGAAGAAGCGGTTCGGCACTGATGCCGTAACAGCCGCCAAACCCGGCGCCCGGCCGGCCATGGAAGCCGAGGAGGACGAGGCACCCCGGCCGCGCCGCGGTGTCGGCGGCGCGCCTGCACGTCCTGCGCCGGCGCCGAAGCCGACCCGTGTCGGAGCTGAAAAACGCCGTGGCCGCCTCACCGTCGTGACCGCGCTCACCGCCGACGAGGTGCGCGAGCGTTCCGTCGCGTCGTTCCGCCGCCGCGTGCAACGCATCAGCGGCCATCGCGACGAGCCGAAGGAAAAGATCGCCCGCGAAGTGATCATCCCGGAAACCATCACCATTCAGGAATTGGCCAACCGCATGGCCGAGCGCTCCGTCGACGTCGTGCGCATCCTGATGCAGCAGGGCCACATGGCGAAGATCACCGATACGATCGACGCCGATACCGCCCAGCTGATCGCCGAGGAACTCGGTCACACCGTGCGCCGCGTCGCCGAGTCCGACGTCGAAGAAGGCATGTTCGACACGCCCGACGATGCCGCGAACCTGCAACCCCGCGCGCCGGTCGTCACCATCATGGGCCACGTCGATCACGGCAAAACGTCGCTGCTCGACGCCATCCGTTCGACTGAAGTTGCGGCCGGCGAGGCCGGCGGCATTACCCAGCACATCGGCGCCTATCAGGTGACCTCGCCGTCCGGCGGACGCATCACCTTCATCGACACCCCCGGCCACGCCGCGTTCACCGCGATGCGCGCCCGCGGCGCCAAGATCACCGACATCGTCATCCTGGTCGTGGCCGCCGACGACGGCGTCATGCCGCAGACCGTTGAAGCGATCCAGCACGCCAAGGCGGCGAAGGTGCCGATCATCGTCGCCATCAACAAGATCGACAAACCGGACGCCAGGCCGGAGCGCGTGCGCACCGAGCTGCTGCAACACGAAATCCAGGTCGAGTCGCTCGGCGGCGATGTGCTTGAGCTCGAAGTCTCCGCCAAGGAGAAGACCAATCTCGACAAGCTGCTCGATATGATCGCGCTGCAGGCCGAGGTGCTCGAGCTGAAGGCCAATCCGAACCGGCCGGGCGAAGGCACCGTGATCGAAGCCCGGCTCGACCGCGGCCGCGGCCCGGTCGCCACCGTGCTGGTCCAGCGCGGCACGCTCAAGCAAGGCGACATCGTCGTCGCCGGCACGGAATGGGGGCGCGTGCGCGCCCTGATGTCCGATACCGGCAACTCCGTCGTTGCCGCCGGTCCGTCGATGCCGGTCGAAGTGTTGGGTTTCAACTCCACGCCGGAAGCCAGCGATCGTCTCGCCGTGGTCGAAACCGAAGCCCGCGCCCGCGAAATCACCGATTATCGTGACCGCCAGAAGCGCGACAAAATGGCGGCGCGGCAAACCGGCATGCGCGGCTCGCTCGAACAGATGATGAGCCAGATCAAGAGCGCGGGCCGCAAGGAATTCCCGCTGGTGATCAAGGGCGACGTGCAGGGTTCGGTCGAGGCGATCATCGGCGCGCTCGAGAAACTCTCCACCGAGGAAGTGATGGCGCGCATCATCTTCTCCGGCGCCGGCGGCATTACCGAATCCGATATCACGCTGGCGCAGGCCTCCAACGCCGCGGTGATCGGTTTCAACGTCCGCGCCCACAAGGAAGCGCGCGAGGCGGCGGAGCAGGCCGGTATCGAGATCCGCTACTACGACATCATTTACGCTCTCGTCGACGACGTGAAGAAGGCGATGTCGGGACTGCTGGCGCCGACGCTGCGCGAGACCATGCTCGGCAACGCCACCATTCTCGAAGTCTTCAAGGTGTCGAAGGTCGGCAACGTCGCCGGCTGCCGCGTCACCGACGGGACCGTCGAACGCGGCGCCAATGTCCGGCTCATCCGCGACAGCGTCGTCGTGCACCAGGGCAAGCTGTCGCAACTCAAGCGCTTCAAGGACGATGCGCGCGAGGTGGTTGCCGGCCAGGAATGCGGCATGGCGTTCGAGAATTATCAGGACATGAAGGCCGGCGACACGATCGAGTGTTATCGCGTGGAGACGGTGCAGCGGACATTGTGAGTTCAAGACTCACGGTTCGTCGTACGTCATTGCCGGATTTGTTCCGGTAATCCCGAAAGGTCAGGCACTGCAAAATTGAAACGAGATGCCCGGATCAAGTCCGGGCATGACACGCATAGAATTTGGTTTGGACCATGCCACGTCATCAACGCTCCCCTCATCGCGACCAGGCCGGCGGCGGCTCGCAGCGTCAGCTCCGCGTCGGCGAATTGATCCGTCACGAGCTCGCCGAAATGCTGTCGCGCGGCGACATCCACGACCCGGTGATCGAACGCCACATGGTCACGGTGCCGGAAGTGCGGGTCTCGCCCGACTTGCGGCTCGCCACCATCTACGTCATGCCGCTCGGCGGCCGCGATATCGAAGCGGTGATCGAGGCGCTCGACCGCAACAAGCGCTATGTGCGCGGCGTGATCGCGCGGCGCGTTAACTTAAAATTTGCGCCTGAAATTCGCTTCCGCGTTGACGAGCGATTCGACGAAGCGGAACGGATCGAGAAGCTTTTGCGAACACCTGCGGTCCAACGCGACCTCGATCACGGCAAGGACGAATAATGCCGGTTACCGAACTCGAACCAGCGTCTCCAGCGCCGCCGGCGCCGGAAACCAAGAAAATAAAAAAACGCGACGTGCATGGCTGGGTGGTGCTCGACAAACCGGTCGGCATGACCTCGACGCACGCGGTCGCGGTGATCAAGCGGCTGTTCGCGGCAAAGCGCGCCGGCCACGCCGGCACGCTCGATCCGCTCGCCTCCGGTTCCCTGCCCATTGCGCTGGGTGAAGCGACCAAGACCGTGCCGTTCGTGGTCGACAGCCGCAAAGCCTATCAGTTCACCGTGCGCTGGGGCGAAGAGCGCGATACCGACGACGCCGAGGGGCGCGTGGTTAACACCGGCGACAAGCGGCCCGATGCGGAGGCGATACGGCTCGCCTTGCCGCAATTCACCGGCACCATCGCGCAGGTGCCGCCGCGCTATTCGGCGATCAAGATCGGCGGTGAACGCGCCTACGACCTGGCGCGCGACGGCGAGCAGGTCGAGCTTGCAGCCCGCAACGTCGACATCCACCGGCTCGAGCTTGTCGGCATGCCGGACCCGGACCACGCCATTTTTCTGGCTGAGTGCGGCAAAGGCACGTATGTCCGGGCCGTGGCGCGCGATCTTGGCCGCCTTTTGGGCGTATTTGGCCACGTTTCAGCGCTGCGCCGGAACCGGGTCGGGCCGTTTGGCGAAGCGGACATGATTCCGCTGGAACCCCTGGAATCTTTATGTCATAGAGCAGCCGCCGGTGAGGGACACCTTGCCGACGCACTCCTGCCGATCGAGACCGCGCTGGACGACATCCCGGCGCTGGCCGTGAGCCCGGCAGATGCGGCACGGCTCGCAAGAGGCCAAGCCGCTTTATTGCGCGGACGGGATGCCACCATCTTCCGCGGTATGGTCCAGGTCGCATGTGGCGGCCAGCTCGTGGCCATTGCCGAGGTCGAACGCGGCGAAATCCTCCCCAAGCGCGTGTTTAATTTGAACGGCGTGGCTGGTCGCGCCGCCAGAAAAAGAGGTTAGCACGATGTCGCTTTCGACCGCGAAAAAAGCGGATGTTATCAAGGCGTATGCCGTCAAGTCCGGCGACACGGGTTCTCCCGAGGTCCAGGTTGCGCTGCTCTCAGAGCGGATCACCGAGCTGACGGAACACTTCAAGACTCACGTCAAAGACAATCATTCGCGCCGCGGCTTGTTGAAGCTGGTGTCGCAACGCCGCCAGATTCTGGACTACCTGCGGCGCACCAATGAGGGCCGTTACAAGGAACTGATTGAACGGCTGGGCATCCGCCGTTGAAGAATCGCGCGCGGGACTGTCCCGCGCGTCCCGGAGGCGGACTGCAAAGTGCGGCCGCCGTTTGTCCGGCAGCCAAGGCTGCCGATTAGAGCGACGGGCCCGTTGCCCGCGCATCACTGGAAAGCCCGATGGCCATGGCAGGATCGCTGGACGCTGTTTGGACTCGCAACGCTGTTGCGAGCCGCAGCTTCTCGCCGTCTTGCTCATGGCTTTCGCGCTTGTCCGAAAACCATGAAAGACGATCGCAATGTTCGATACACATAAAGTGCAACTTGACTGGGGTGGCCGACCGCTCACGCTAGAGACCGGCAAGGTCGCGCGTCAGGCCGATGGCGCAGTGGTCGCCACTTACGGCGAAACCACCGTGCTCGCCGCCGTTGTCGCGGCCAAGGCCCCGAAGGAAGGCATCGATTTCCTTCCGCTCACCGTCAACTACACGGAGAAATATTACGCGGCCGGCCGGATTCCCGGCGGCTACTTCAAGCGCGAGCGCGGCCCGACCGAAAAGGACACGCTGACCTCGCGCCTGATCGACCGTCCGATCCGTCCGCTGTTCGCCGACGGCTGGCGCTGCGATACCCAGGTTACCATCACCGTGCTCTCGCACGATCAGGAAAACGATCCGGATATCGTGGCGATGGTCGCGGCGTCGGCGGCGCTGACGCTCTCCGGCGCGCCGTTCATGGGACCGATCGGCGGCGCCCGCGTCGGTTTCATCAACAACGAATACGTGCTCAACCCGACGCTCGACGAAGGGAAGGAAAGCCAGCTCGACCTCGTCATCGCCGGCACGCATGACGCGGTGATGATGGTGGAATCGGAAGCGAAAGAGCTGTCCGAAGAAATCATGCTCGGCGCGGTGATGTTCGGCCACCGGCACTTTCAGCCGGTAATCCAGGCGATCATCCAGCTCGCCGAGAAAGCCGCGAAAGAGCCGCGCGATCTGGTCATTATCGACAACAAGGCGCTGGAAAAGGAGATCCTCGGCCTCGCCGAGAAGGACCTGCGCACCGCCTATGCGATCGTGAAAAAGCAGGATCGCCAGGACGCCGTCGCCGCCGTGAAACAGAAGGTGATGGCGCACTTCTTCCCGGAAGGCCAAGATTCAAGCCAGCCGCCGAAGCACGACAAGCTCCAGGTTGCCGGCGTGTTCAAGGAGCTCGAAGCCAAGATCGTGCGCTGGAATATTCTCGACACCGGCAAGCGCATCGACGGCCGCGACGTCAAGACCGTTCGTCCGATCCTCGCCGAAGTCGGCATCTTGCCGCGCACCCACGGTTCGGCGCTGTTCACCCGCGGCGAGACCCAGGCGCTGGTGGTCACCACGCTCGGCACCGCGGAAGACGAGCAGTTCATCGACGCGCTGCAGGGCACCTACAAAGAGACGTTCCTGCTGCACTACAACTTCCCGCCCTACTCGGTCGGCGAAACCGGCCGCATGGGTGCGCCCGGCCGCCGCGAGATCGGCCACGGCAAGCTCGCCTGGCGCGCGATCCATCCGATGCTGCCGTCGAAGGAAGAGTTCCCCTACACCATCCGCATCGTCTCGGAGATCACCGAGTTCGAACGGTTCGTCGTCGATGGCATCGGTGTGCGGTGCATCGCTATCGCTAATGGACGCCGGCGTGCCGCTGAAGCGGCCGACTGCCGGCATCGCCATGGGCCTCATTCTCGAGGACAAGCGGTTTGCCGTGCTCTCCGACATCCTCGGCGACGAGGATCATCTCGGCGACATGGACTTCAAGGTGGCCGGCACCGAAGGCGGCGTGACCTCGCTGCAAATGGACATCAAGATCGCCGGCATCACCGAAGAGATCATGAAGGTCGCTTTGGCGCAGGCCAAGGACGGCCGCATGCACATCCTCGGCGAGATGGCGAAGGCGATCAATTCGGCGCGCGCCGAGCTCGGCGAATATGCGCCGCGCATCGAGACCTTCAAGATCGCGACCGACAAGATCCGTGAAGTGATCGGCACCGGCGGCAAGGTGATCCGCGAGATCGTCGAGAAGACCGGCGCCAAGATCAACATCGAGGACGACGGCACGGTGAAGGTCGCCTCCGCCGACGGCAAGTCGATCAAGGCCGCGATCAACTGGATCAAATCGATCGCATCGGATCCGGAAGTCGGCCACATCTATGAAGGCACGGTGGTCAAGGTGATGGACTTCGGCGCCTTCGTGAACTTCTTCGGCGCCAAGGACGGCCTGGTCCACATCAGCCAGCTCGCGGCGCGCCGGGTGCAGAAGACTTCCGACGTCGTCAAGGAAGGCGACAAGGTGAGGGTCAAGCTGCTCGGCTTCGACGATCGCGGCAAAGTGCGACTGTCGATGAAGGTCGTCGACCAGGCCACCGGCGAGGACCTCGAGGGCAAGCAGAAGGCCGAGGGCGAACAGCAGCCGGCGGGCGACGCGGCGGAGTAATTCCCCGCTCTCGCATCCACCAACGAATACGAAAGGCGGCCTTCGGGCCGCCTTTTTGTTGCGCCGCCAAGGTTTTGCGCCCGGCGGATGGTCACGCGCATAATTTACATCAAAATCAATAGGTTAACTGCAAAGCGAAAAGCTGTGACCGGGGTCACGCCACGGCCCGACGCGCTCCTGTAGGGTGATTTCCGGTTGAGGGCAGCACGGAAAAGTGGAGGTCGACATGACCGCTCTGATCGTAAGGACTCAGTCCCGGTTCAAACGCTGGTTCAAGGATTTCACCGCGAAGAACAAGCCGCCGCACCGCTGGTACGAGTACGACGGTTACGGAATTGGGTGATCGCCCCCCTCGAGGATTTCACTGAACCTTCAGTCCCAACCCGCCCGGGCTTTGCCACTCGGGCGGGTTTCGCTTTGGCGGCCTTCGCTCTGGCAGGCTTTGGCGGACGAAATGGCAAAGCGACAACGTGTGACGGCCGTCACGGTGGCGATTGCTCCGTCGGCCTATGGTCCACATCAGACGACGCGACCCAACAACCTCTGACCTACAATCCCCAGCCCGCCCGGGCTTTGCCACCCGGGCGGGCTTCCCCTTTTCGGGGACCGATTGATGGCGGATGCGAGGCCGGCGTTTATTCCGAAACGATCGCCGGCGCCGAGCCCCCCGCCGAGCGCTTGAACACCAGCAGCAGCGGCACCACGGCGATGGTCGCGATCATCAACAGCTTGTAGTCGTCGACATAAGCGATGATCTGCGCCTGCTGCGTGATCACCGAATCGAGCGCGGTGCGGCCGGCGGCGGTCACCGGATCCCAGAAGTGCGCCACTTGCGGATTCTCGAAGCCGCGGTTCACGTCGGTGACGTGCGAGGCGATGGCGGCGTGATTGGCCTGGACGTTACGGGTCAACAGCGCGTTGACCACGGAAATGCCGACCGCCGAGCCGATATTGCGCGACAGGCTGTAAAACCCGGCTGCCTCGGTCCGCGCTTCGACCGACAGTGTGGACAGCGTTGCCGCCGACAGCGGCACGAACAAAAAGCCGAGGCCGACGCCCTGGACGACGCCGACGACGATAATGGATTGCTGCGACACGTCCGGCGTCCAGCCGGTCATGGCGTAGAACGACCATGCAGTCAGCGCCAGGCCGAACGCCAGCAGCAACCGGGTATCGACTTTGCCCACCATGCGGCCGACCACCATCATCGACGCCATGGTGCCGATGCCGCGCGGGCCCATGATGATGCCGGCGGTGATCACCGGGTAACCCATCAGACCTTGCAGGTACGGTGGCTGCAACGCCAGCGACGCGTAATAGGTGAGACCGACGATGGCGACAAAAATCGTCCCGGCCGTGAAGTTGCGATCGCGGAACAGCGCCGGACGCACAAACGGTTTCTCCGCGGTGAAGGTATGGACGAGAAACAGATACAGCGCGGAGGCCGCAACAACGGCCTCGAAGATAATCTCGCCCGAGCTGAACCAGTCTTTGATCTCGCCGCGGTCGAGCATGATCTGCAGCGCGCCGAGAGTCACACTCAAGGTGCCAAAGCCGAACCAGTCGAGCTTCTCTTCGGTGCGCCGCGTTTCCGGCAGGAACATGCTGATGCCGACGAGGCCCAGAATCCCGATCGGCAGATTGATGTAGAACACCCAGCGCCAGCTGTAATTCTGGGTCAGCCAGCCGCCGAGGATCGGCCCGAGGATCGGTCCGACCATGACGCCAACGCCGAACAGCGCCATGGCAAAGCCGTGGCGCTCACGCGGATAGATGTTGAACAACACGGTTTGCGACAGCGGCACCAGCGCGGCGCCGAACGCGCCTTGCAGCAGGCGGAATGTGACGATCTCAGTCAAAGACTGTGCCATGCCGCAGAGCATGGAGACAACCGTGAAGCCGGCGATCGAGATCATGAATAAGCGACGAATGCCAAAGCGCCCGGCGAGAAAGCCGGTCGGCGGCGTCATGATCGCGGCGGCGACGATGTACGACGTCAGCACCCAGTCGATCTGATCCTGACTGGCCGAAACGCTGCCCTGCATATAGGGCAGCGCCACGTTGGCGATCGTGGTGTCGAGCGCCTGCATCAACGTGGCGAGAATCACGCAGGCGGTGACCGCCCCGCGATTAATGCCGCCTTGTGCTTTAGCTTCACCCGGCATCAAACGCACCCATCGTCGCGTTACCAGAAACGCGGGAAGCCGCGGGCGTGTCCGGTATCGACGTCAACCACGGCGCTCATGCCGGCGCGAAGCGGCGGCTTGGTCTTGTCGCTGATATCGACGCGCACCCGCATTGGCACGCGCTGCACCACCTTCACCCAGTTGCCACTGGTGTTCTGCGCCGGCAGCAACGAGAATTCCTGCGCCGCGGCCGGGCTCACGCTCTCGACGGTGCCCTGCCAGGTCACGCCCGGATAAGTGTCGATGCTGACGGTGGCCGGCTGCCCCGGCCGCACGTAGGTCAATTCGGTTTCCTTCGGATTGGCGGCGATCCAGAGGTGATCGGTATCGACCAGGTAGAACGCGGTGGTCGAGGCGGCGAGGTATTTGCCCGGCGCGATGCTCGGCACGCTGGTCGCGGTGCCGGCGAATGGCGCCTTGACCACGGTGTGATCGAGCTGGCGTTGCGCTTCGTCGACCTGCGCCTGCGCCTGCGAATATTGCGGCAGCTGGTTGGCCGGCGCGTTGGGATCGCCGCCAAGCCTGGCCAATTGCACCTGCGCCTGCTGTTGCAGCAACTCGAGCTTGCCCTTGTCGTTCGCCAGCGTGTACTTCGCCTGATCGTAGAGCGCCTGTGACGTGGTGCCGGATTTCAGCAACATCTCCTGGCGGTTGAAGTTGAGCTGGTCGAGATCGACCTGGGCCTGCGCCGCGGCGGCGTCGCTGAGCATGTGCTTGTAGTCTTGCTTCATGGCGTCGACGGTCAGCGAGACCTGCGCCAGATTGGCCTTGGCGCTGTCGAGGGCGATCTGGAACTGGCGCGGGTCGAGCCGATACAAAACCTGTCCGGCCTGGACGCGCTGATTGTCGGTGACTTCGACCGACTGCACGATGCCGGCAATGTCGGTCGAAATACCGACCTTCTCGGCGTCGACATAGGCGTCGTCGGTCGACATGATCGCGCCGCCGAGCACGTACCACAGCCCGCCGATGATCAGGGCGATCGGCAGCAAACCGAACAGTATCCAGCGCACGCGGTCGCCGCGCGAGGTCGGCAGCTTCCGCTTCAGCTTGTTGATGTCATCGCCCCACGACGCGGGGCCGGACGGCTTGGTCTTGTCCGGCGCTTCGTCGCGTTCCGGGAAGATTTTTTTGACGACGGCATCAGCCATAGCTGCGCTCTCCCGCCGCAACCGGTGTCCGCTGCTGGATGGCCTGGCGCAGATTTTCTTTGACCACCGCGAGCTGGGCGACGATCTGCTCGACGCTGTCGCGCGAAACGCCGGCCAGCGCCGTCGTCATCATGTCCTCGCCGAGAGTGCCGAGCTGTTCGAGCATCGGCCGTGCCGCGGGGGTCAGGAACAACCGCTTGGCGCGGCGGTCATTGGGGTCGGACCGGCGTTCGATCAGCCCGTTGTTGCAGAGCCGGTCGAGCAGCCGGGTCAGCGTGATCGGCTGCAGATCGAGCATCTCGGCGAGTTCCGATTGTTTCAGGCCTTCGAACCGGTCGAGCCGCGCCAGCACCGCCCATTGCGCCCGGGTGACGCCGTACTGCGACCCTTTATAGTCGGCATAGGTCTTGAGCATTCGCGCCACGTCATTGATGATGAAGGCGAATTCTCTATTGAGCGAGCGCGGCAGCATGGTGCCTCCGAAAGTGCCCAGATATGGGCAGGCTTAATGGATGGAGGCATAATATATGGGAGCTTATCTTTTTGTCGAGGCGATTTCGGCCCTACGCCGGGATGGCTCGACTGCAATTTCGCAGGGCTCTGGGCTGCTTAAGGCCAAGCCAAATCAGGCCAAGCCAAGTTCCGCGAATGCCGCGCTGTGCTGATCGGCCGAGGCCTGCGAGAAGCAGCAGAACACCGCCCGCACCACGCCGCGCGGGTGAGCGGCGACCTCCCCTGCCACCGTGCCGACCGCGATGCGCGCCGCCCGATCGGGCGGGAAGCGATAGATGCCGGTTGAGATCGCCGGAAAGGCGATCGAGGTGAGGTGGTTCGCCGCCGCAAGATCGAGCGCGGTGCGGTAGCACCCGGCCAAGAGATCATCTTCGCCCTGGCCACCGCCATGCCAGACCGGGCCGACGGCATGGATGACGTGGCCGGCCGGCAGCCGGTAACCGCGGGTGATTTTGGCTGACCCGGTGGCGCAGCCGCCGAGCGTCCGGCATTCGGCGAGCAGTTCGGGACCGGCGGCGCGGTGAATGGCGCCGTCGACACCGCCACCGCCAAGCAGGCTGGTGTTGGCGGCGTTGACGATCGCATCGACGTGCAGCGTCGTGATGTCGGCGACGCAGATTTCAAGCCGGGCCGCGCCGACCTCGGCGGTCAGCAATGATGAAGCGTCTGCCATGAGGAAGATATTTACGCCGCGCGGAGCTTTTTCGATAGCGAGGCTCGGGGCATGATCGGCGATCAGGCCCACTCGGCGGCCGCTTCGGCCCTTAAGTCCACCGTGCTTTTGACGCCGATATCCGCGAAGTGCTCGTCGAGGAAACGGCGCGCCGCCCGCTTGCCGCTGGTTTGCAGCATCTCGAAGAAATCGTAGTCGGTGGACAGCTTGCTGAAGGCATCGAAATGCGTGCCGAAGCGATCGAGCACGATGCGATGGACATTGATGCGGCGATACTGGCCGGGCCCGGTGCCGCGCGGCAGGGTGCCTTGATCGATCAGGCGCGCGACGAACTCGATGGCGCGGTATTCGTCGATCAGCGATGAGTTAAAGGTGATTTCGTTGATGCGGTTCATGATCTCGCTCGACGACGTCGGCGTCGCCTGCCGTACCAGCGGATTGATTTGCACCACCAGCACGTCCTCCGTCGTGGTGGAGCGGAAGAACGGGAAGATCACCGGATTGCCGAGATAGCCGCCATCCCAGTAGGGCACGCCGTCGATCTCGACGGCGCGGAACAAGGCCGGCAGGCAGGCCGACGCCATGACCGCGTCCGCGGTGATCTTCTCGCGGCGGAAAATCCGCACCCGCCCGGTCTGCACATTGGTGGCGGAAATGAAGAGCTGAAGCGGCTCGGCCGCGCGCAGCTTTTCGAAATCGACGAATCGCTCGATCAAATCCTTGAGCGGATTGATATTGAGCGGATTGACGTCATACGGCGAAAAATAGCGCGAAAGCGTATCAAACCAGGCCTGCACCGGCGTGCCTTCCAGCGGCGTGAACGACATCAGCCGCTGCAAAGCCTCGCGCTGCAGCGCCGGCAGGCTCCCGGTGCTCGACGCCGCGCGCCAGAAATCGGACAGCCGTTTCTGCGCTTCCTCGCGCCCGCCGCGGATCAGGCCATCGGCCAGCATCACCGCGTTGACCGCGCCCGCGGACGTTCCGGAAATGCCTTCGACCGCGATCCGGTCGTCGGACAACAGCTGTTCGAGCACACCCCAGGTGAAGGCGCCATGCGCGCCGCCGCCCTGCAGCGCCAGATTGATGCGCTTCACTTTGACGGCCGAATCCGCAGGCGGGATCCTTGTCCGCACCGCGGCCAGGCAGCAGCGACGAGAGAATGTTGATCATGCGCCGCGTTACGCCGCGGTCCAGCCGCCGTCGATCGACAGATTGGCGCCGGTGATGGCTTTGGCGGCATCGGAGCAAAGATAGACGGCGAGGCTTGCCACTTCGTCAACCGTGACGAACTCCTTGGTCGGCTGCGCCGCGAGAATGACTTCGCGTTTGACTTCTTCCTCGGTGATGCCGCGCGCCTTTGCGGTATCCGGAATCTGCTTTTCGACCAGCGGCGTCCAGACGTAACCGGGGCTGATGCAATTCACCGTCACGCCGAACGTCGCGGTCTCAAGCGCGACGGTTTTGGTGAGCCCGGCGAGTCCGTGTTTGGCGGTGACGTAAGCGGCCTTGAACGGTGACGCGACCAGCGAGTGCGCCGACGCCGTCGAAATGATGCGGCCCCATTTGCGCGCCTTCATGCCGGGCACCGCGGCGCGCATCGCATGGAAAGCGGCCGACAGGTTGATGGCAAGAATCTGGTCCCATTTCTCGATTGGAAAATCTTCGATCGGCGATACGAACTGAATGCCGGCATTGTTCACCAGCACGTCGAGCGTGCCGAAGGTTTTCTCGGCGGTTTTCACCATGTCGGCGATGTCGCCGGGCTTGGTCATGTCGGCCGCCGAATAGACGGCTTTGACGCCGAACTCTTTCTCGATGCCGGAGCGCTCTTTTTCGATCGCGGCGGTATCGCCAAAACCGTTGATGGTGACATTGGCGCCGTCAGCGGCGAGCGCCCGGGCAATGGCGAGGCCGATGCCGGATGTCGAACCGGTCACCAATGCGGACTTACCTTTCAGCATGAAAATCCCCAATTCAATGAGCCACCTGGATAAAAGGGCATCGGAGGATGGGCGGATTTGGCGGCGGTTTGGGCGGACTGCCGGGAATGTGGGGCTGTTTTTGTTGCAGTGCAACATAAATCTTGGCTCTGCCGTCACGTTTTCGCGATCCCGTTACAAGCCGCTAGGATAGGTTGAGACTGCCCAATGAACGGGTAATGACGTCGGGAACCAGGCCGATGGCGCGCGCGATTTTCCCCGCACCCGATCACGATCACGACCGCTGCACCAGCGCGGCGATTGCGCATGCCGAGGCGCAATGCGCCGCCCGTGAGCAGCGGCTGACGCCGATCCGCCGTCAGGTGCTGGAAGCATTGCTGGCCAGTCACAGGCCACTCGGCGCTTATGAAATCGTCGACCATTTGCCGGGTGATGTCCGGCCGGCGCCGATCACGGTGTACCGCGCGCTCGACTTCCTGCGCGACAACGGGCTGGTGCACCGCATCGCCAGCCGTAATGCGTTTGTCGCCTGCGTGCATAATCATGGCAACGGCGATCTTGTGGTGTTCCTGATTTGCGAACGGTGCGGCGCTGTCGGCGAGGCGCCGGGCGGCGGCGTTGCCGACGCGCTGAAAGCCTCGTCACGCGCCGCCGGCTTTGCGCCGAAAAGCCCGATGATCGAGATTGCCGGCATCTGCTCGCATTGCAGCGACCGATGACTTACGAAGACGTGCTCCAGCGTGCGTCGTTTGCCTTGAACGGGCGGCGGCCCGAAGAAGCCGAGCGGATCGTGCAGGAGATTTTGCGCGCCGAGCCGCGCAACGCGCGCGCGCTCTTCATCCTCGGCGCAGCGCAGTTGACGCAGGGGCGCCTCGATGACGCCATCGCCACGCTCGAAAGCGCCGTGCGCATCAAACACGATGCGGAAATCGACACCATGCTGGCGATTGCGTTACGCCGCGCCGGCCGTAACGACGACGCCCTGTCCCGGCTCAAGCGCGCGATCAAGCGCGAGCCGCCGTATGCCGCGGCCTTTCTCGAGTTCGGCAACCTGCTGGTTGAAATGGATCGGCACGCCGACGCGGTCGATGTGCTCAATCGCGGCATTGCGATCGCACCGATGATGCCGCAACTGCCGATTCAGCTCGGCCAGGCCTTCCTCAAACGCCGCGATTGCAGCAGCGCGCGAGCGGCCTTCGCCCAGGCCCTGAACATTGCGCCGGACTCCTTCGAAGCGCTGTTCGGCATTGCCAAGTCGCATCAGGAAGTCGGCGACAACGAACCGGCGATCGGTTATTTCCGCCGCTGTCTGATGATCCGTCCGGACGATCCGGAGATCCTGACCAATCTCGGCCACGGCCTGCTGGAGCTCGGCCAGATCGATCAGGGCTACGATTGTTTCCGCATTGCCGCGCGCGGCGAACACAAGCGCTTCGGCAACGCGCTGGCGTCGCTGGTCAAATCCGGCCGCGGCCGCTTCTGGCTGAAGCCGAGCGCCGCGCAGCAGTTTTTGCGATCATCAAAAAGCTAGCGCTTCGGCGCCCGGAATTGACGGCGGTACACCGCGGTCTCCTCGCCGATCGCGGTGCGCGTCTCGATCATGCGGCGCGTATTGTCCGGCGACAGCGTTTCGAACACCGGATTCCAGGTGTCGCGCTTGACCGGCATGCATTGCGCCACCGGCGTGCCTTTCGGCAGCACGCCGTTGAAATTCGTATCGTGCCAGCGCGCGGGAAAATTCACCGGGCTGTCCCGGTAGCTGTCGCAATCGACCAGGCCGGTGATCGTGGTGAACGGCAGGTCGGCGCGGTTGAGCGGATGGGTAAACAACACCGAGTAACCCGGCGGCGTTTCGATCGTCCAGAAATTGTTGAACTTGATGATGAAGCGGTCGTCATCGAAGAACGGCGTGCCGGCAATCTGGCTGGGATCGTGAAAGTCGATCGGCGAATGTGAATACTCGCTGACGAAGCCTTTCGGCACGTCGAAGTTCCAGGTGAATTCGCCGTCCTTGACCGTGAGGTCCATCGCCAGCGGGATCAAAAATCCGTAGGTCATCGCGTCGATGAACGGCGGACACTTTTTGACGGTCTCGTGTTCCACGCCGGTGGTGGAATCGATCGCCTTGTGCGGCATGGTCTTGAACCATCCGGGCAGGCCCTGCACCGCCGGGATCGGACGGGGCAGAATGCCGTCCAATTCAGGCGGGCAGCGAAACGTCAGCGCCATCTCGCCGATGCGAACGTCCACGGTCAGGAAATCCCAATGCGCCGGCCGATCCGGCTGAAGCGCCGCATTTTAGCGGCGACGGCGTAGCGTTGATAGAGCATCGAAATCCGCCGATCGGCTCTGTCTATTATGGCATTTCAGGCTGCTATGGGCGGGATGGGCGGCCTGACATGGAGTGCGGCCGAAACCGGCAATGAAACCGACATGGCTGACCAGCATCCGCTCGGTTTGACGGCGGTCGGAACCGCGTGACAATCAGAAGCCGGTCATGTCCTCGCCCCCTGCTCCCTCATCCCGTCCGCTCGACACGTTCGCGGTGCTTGTCACCGTCGGGCTATGCCTGAGCTGGGGCTTCAATAACGTCTCGATCAAGCTTGCGATCCATGACATCCCGCCGCTGACCCAATCCGCAGCGCGCTCGCTGATCGCCACCGTCATCGTCTTTGCCTGGACGCAAATCCGCGGCATGCCGATGTTCAAGCGCGACGGCACGCTGTGGCCGGGAATCCTGGCCGGCGCTTTGTTCGCCCTCGAGTTCCTGTTCATCTATCGCGGCCTGGTCTGGACCACGGCGACGCGCGGCGTGTTGTTTCTTTATCTGGCGCCGATCTTTGTCGTGATCGGATCGCACTGGCTTATTCCCGGCGATCGCTTCGGCCTGTCCCAGTGGTTCGGCCTGATCCTGTCTTTCGCCGGCATCGTCATCGCGTTCGGCCTGCCGACGCCGGCAACCAACCCGTATCAGATGCTCGGCGATCTGATGCTGGTCGGCGGCGGCGCGGCCTGGGCGGCGACGACGCTGATCATCAAGGCCAGTTCGCTCAGCCGGATCAGCGCCGAGAAGACGCTGCTGTACCAGCTTGTGGTTTCGGTGCCGCTGCTCGCGCTCGGCGCCGCGGTGTTCGGTGAGCATATCGACGCGATGCCTTCGGCGGTTGCGCTCGGCGCCTTCGGCTACACGGTCCTCGTCGTCAGCATCACTTTCGCGACGTGGTTTGTTTTGATCGTGCGCTATTCGGCGGCGCGGCTGTCGGTGTTCACCTTTTTGGCGCCATTGTTCGGCGTTGCCGCTGGCCACCTGGTTTTGAACGATCCGCTGACGCCGCCGTTCGCGTTAGCCGTGGTTTTGGTGGCCGTCGGCATCCTCCTCGTCAACCGGCCCCGGTGACGCTATATCGTGGAGGTCCGGGCCTGGACCGCATCGGCCGGCCGACCGCAAGAATTACCTAAGGTACTGATCTTATGATGGAATTTTCAGGCCCCGCCGAAAGGCATCAAACCGTCGCCGTCAAGGTTGGCAACGTCACCGTCGGTGGCGGCGCGCCGGTTGTGGTGCAGTCGATGACCAATACCGACACCGCCGACGCCGACGGCACGGCGCGGCAGGTCGCAGCATTGGCGCGCGCAGGTTCCGAAATCGTCCGCATCACCGTCGACCGCGACGAGGCCGCGGCCGCAGTGCCACATATCAAGGACAAGCTGCGCAAGATGGGTGTCGACGTGCCGATCGTCGGCGACTTTCATTATATCGGCCACAAGCTTTTGGCCGATCATCCGGCCTGCGCCGAGGCGCTCGACAAGTATCGGATCAATCCCGGCAACGTCGGTTTCAAGGAAAAGAAGGACCGGCAGTTCGGCGCCATCGTCGAAACCGCGATCAAGCACAACAAGCCGGTGCGCATCGGCGCCAACTGGGGCTCGCTCGACCAGGAATTGCTCACCCACCTGATGGACCAGAACGCGAAGTCGAATCATCCGATCGACGCCCGCGACGTCACCCGCGAAGCGATGGTGCAGTCCGCGCTGCTGTCCGCCGAGCGCGCCGTCGAGATCGGCTTGCCGAAGAACCGCATCATCCTGTCGGCGAAAGTCTCGGCGGTGCAGGATCTGATCGGCGTCTATGGCGAACTGGCGCGACGCTCCGACTTCGCGCTGCATCTCGGCCTCACCGAAGCCGGCATGGGTTCGAAAGGCATCGTCGCGTCGTCCGCCGCGATGGGCGTCCTGCTGCAGCAAGGCATCGGCGACACCATCCGCATTTCATTGACGCCCGAGCCGAACGGCGACCGCACGCTCGAAGTGAAGGTCGGCCAGGAGTTGTTGCAGACGCTTGGCCTGCGCACCTTCGTGCCGCTGGTCGCCGCCTGCCCCGGCTGCGGCCGCACCACCAGCACGACGTTCCAGGAGCTTGCTTCCAGCATCCAGAGCTTCATCCGCGACTCGATGCCGGAGTGGAAGACCCGCTATCCGGGCGTCGAAGGATTGAACGTCGCGGTGATGGGCTGCATCGTCAACGGACCGGGCGAGTCCAAGCACGCCGATATCGGCATTTCCCTGCCCGGCACCGGCGAGACACCGACCGCGCCGGTATTCATCGACGGCAAGAAAGCCGCGACGCTGCGCGGCCCGACGGTTTCCGCCGATTTCCAGAAGATGGTGATCGAGTATATCGAGCGCCGCTACGGCACCGCCGGGCGCACCGCGGCGGAGTAATCTCGGTCTATTGGCAAAAATCGGAAGGTTCTATTCGAACCTTCCGTATTGTCGACGCGATCAAGGAACGACTGTGAGCTTGCCAGTTTGGCCGGGATTGACGGCTTTCGAATTCTCGAGCCAGACAAACACCACCTCTACCGAAAATTTCATGGCGGCGGCGAGGTGAGATACGCCCTTCCAAGCCCCGTTAGAGTCCTGACCTTGCACCGACAGCCCTACAGGCTGAAGGAAATGATAGCCTTGGTCCTCCTTCTTGCCCTCGACGCAGTTGACCACGATCAGGTTTTTGAGAGCTCGCGGGTTTTGTAATTTCTTCCCAGCTTCGAGGATTATGTGATCGAGAAGGCGATTCCAATTCGGCTGATCCATCTCCGTCCCGTTGAGCCTGACCGACAGAACTTTCGTGTGCGCTAGATTCGGGGAAAGTCCACTGTAATCCTTCGGCCCAGCCGGAGCGGTAGGACCCGTGGCCGCGCCCTTGTACATGTGTATGAGCTTCACAATGACGTCCTCCGGCGTCTTATCGACAAACGGTTCGGCCAGTTTTTGAAGCTCGGAGAAAGTCCTCTGAGTGACGTCGATCTGCGGGTTCATTTGCCTTGACTCCCTCTGATGATGGCTATCGCTGTACGCCTTTAGGCGTAAAAAGTATGTAGTTCGGCAGTTATATCATTCAAGGCCTATAGCCATAAGACGGCAATATCCTCCCACACCTTTGACATTGCAGGGTAATTTAGTACCGTAGAGCCATGGAACAGGTAATGACCCTTAGGGGGAGCGGTATCATCGCCGCGATCAAGGCCAGCGGCATCAAATACATCCTTTCCGTGCCGGATATCACGACCAGTGCGGGCCTCTTGGCGCCGATCGCGCGCGACAAGGATTTCGAGTTGGTCCGCGTCTGCAAGGAAGACGAGTGCATCGGCATCGGCACCGGCCTCGCCTATTCCGGCAAGCGCTCGCTGACCTTGATCCAGCACACCGGCTTTCTCGATTCGATCAATGCGATCCGCGGTGTCGCGGTGGAATACAACCAGCCGATCTGCATGATGATCGGGCTGCTGCAGCACGACCCGGATCGGACGCCGCGCGAGTCGTCACGTTACGGCGTGCGCATCGTCGAACCGATCCTCGAAGACATGGGCATCGAGCATCACCTGATCCAGCTCGATGCCGATGTGGCCAAGATCAAACCGGCCATCGACCGGGCCTATGCCGAGGCGCACCCGGTGGCGTTTCTGGTCGGCAGGAGCCCGTCATGATGAAGCGCGAAGACTGTTTCAAGGTGCTGGCGCGCCACATCAAGGACGAGGCGGTGGTCGCGACCTATAGCTCCGCGGTGGATTGGGTCGCGGTGGCGCCGCGGCCGCTCAACTACACCTCTATCGGCGCGATGGGGCTGGATTCCTCGCACGGGCTAGGCCTCGCGCTCGGCCGTCCGGACAAGCGCGTCGTGGTGCTGCAGGGCGACGGTTCGCTGTTGATGAACCTCGGCTGCCTGGTCACAATCGGCGCGGTGGCGCCGAAGAACCTCGTGCACTTTGTGGCGCATAACGAAACCTATGAAGCCAACGGCGGTCACCCGATTCCGAACCGCAAGGTGGATTTTGCTTCGATGGCCAAGTCCGCCGGTTATGCCGCGACCTATGATTTTTCGGACCTGCGCATGTTCGAGCAGCAGATCGGCCACGTGCTCGAGCAGCAAGGGCCGGTTTTCGCCACGCTGCACGTCGAGCCGACACAGCCGCTGAAATACGACTATCCGAGCTTGTACGATCCGAAGAAGCGGGAAGCGTTCAAGGCGCTGTGGCAGGCCTGAGTGGCAAGCCTGAGTAGCAAGCCTAACGCTTGTGTTTGAGCCGCCGGGCCAGATCGTCAAGCTGATCGAGGTTGCGATAGCGGATGCTGACAACGCCGCCTTCGCCGCGATCGTCGATACTGACGACAAGACCGAGCGCGTCTGACAGCTGCTTTTCCAGCGCCAGCGTGTCGATGTTTTTGTCGGCCGGCGGCTTGCCGTTTTTGCCGGTGCGCGTGGAGTCCCGGCGCGCGATTTTTTCGACCTGCCGTACGTTGAAGCCGCGCGCGACGATCTCCTCCGCCAGCCGCTCCGCGTCCGGATTGCCGATCAGAGCGCGGGCGTGGCCGGCGCTCAGCCGGCCGGCATGGATGTGCTCCTTGACCCGATCGGGCAGCGACTGCAGCCGCAGCGTGTTGGCAACATGGCTGCGGCTCTTTCCGACCATGCGGGCGACATCGTCCTGGCTGTGGCTGAAATCGCGAATCAGCGCGCGATAGCCTTCCGCTTCTTCGAGCGGATTGAGATCGGAGCGCTGAACGTTTTCGATAATCGCAAGCTGCAGCGACTCCCCATCGGTTGCCTCAATGACAACCACCGGAACATCATGCAGCGGGGCACGCTGCGCGGCGCGCCAGCGGCGCTCGCCGGCGATGATCTCAAAAGCATCCGACGCCCCGCGCACCGGCCGCACCACGATCGGTTGAATGATGCCGCGCTCGCGGAGCGACGCGGCAAGGTCGTTCAGTTCGTCGTCGGAAAAAATACGGCGCGGATTGCGCGTATTCGGACGCAAAGCCGCGGTCGGAACGCGCCGCTGGCCTTGCGGCCGCTGTTCGGCCGAACTCTCATTGCCGACGTCGCCGATCAGTGCGGCAAGGCCGCGGCCCAATCGCGATCGTGCGGCGTCGTCCGCCATTGCGGCCTTCCCTAACATTTCAGTCACGCGACTTGTCCGCCGCCTGACGAGAGTTCTTTTTCGCGCTGAATGATTTCAGTGGCGAGCCGCAGATAGGCTTCGCTGCCGCTGCATTTCAGATCGTAGACCAGCACCGGCTTGCCGTAGGACGGCGCTTCGGAGACGCGCACGTTGCGCGGGATGATGGTGTCGTAGACTTTCGGTCCCATGAATTCGCGGACGTCGGCGACGACCTGGCCGGACAGATTGTTGCGCGCGTCATACATCGTCAGCACGATGCCGTAAATCGTGAGATCGGGATTGAGCTGCTTCTTCACCAACTCGACGGTCTTGAGCAGTTGCGACAGACCTTCGAGCGCGAAGAACTCGCATTGCAGCGGAACGAGAATCGCGTTCGCGGCGGCCATCGCATTGATGGTGAGAAGATTGAGCGACGGCGGACAATCGACCAGCACATAGGTGAATTTGGTTTGCCCGGCGACAACGGTGCCGAGCGGCGCCAGCGCGGCGCGCAAGCGGAACGCGCGGTCACGCGCCTGACCGATTTCAAGCTCCAGTCCCGACAGGTCGAGCGTCGACGGCGCCAAATGCAGACGCGGCACCGCAGTCGCCACGATCGCATCGCGCAGCGCGGTTTCGCCGACCAGAACATCGTACGTCGAATGCAGCCGGCTGGCGCGATCGATGCCGAGACCGGTCGATGCGTTGCCCTGCGGATCGAGATCGATGATCAAAACTTCTTCGCCGATCGCGGCGAGCGCGGTGCCGAGATTGATCGCGGTCGTGGTCTTGCCGACGCCGCCCTTTTGATTGGCGACCGCAAGCACGCGCGGATGCTTCACGCCCTGGGCCCGGCTCAACGGCTCCGGCGCGGTGAACGGGACCACGGTGGCTGGCTGATCTGAAGCGGTGGTGTCACTCATCGTCGGGGCTTCCGCCTGTTGGCCTCGTTGCAACCCTGCTACACGTTAAGGTTGAGTTACTTTGCTTATGCTCGCAACTTTGACAATTCTGGCCTTGGCATCGGTGAGGCTGGGAACCAAAGACGCCTGAATGTTCCAACATTTAGCGGCTTCGGTCAATTCAGCATCTACATCTTGTCCCTTCGGAAACAGCGCGACCGCGCCGGTTGTCAACAATGGATAGGCTTGGGCCAGAAGCTCCACAAGTGGAGCTAAGGCCCGCGCCGTGACAACCTCAACCGAATCGCGGCGGTTGTCGACGAAATCCACAATGCGGACGGCATGAATTTCGACCGGGGCTCCGGTCACCCTCGCCGCCTCGCGCAGGAACGCCGCCTTTTTGCTGTTGCTTTCGACGAGATGCACCCGCGCGCCTGGCGTCTCCGCCAGCGCGCAGGCCAGCACCAAACCGGGGAAGCCGGCGCCCGAGCCGAGATCGGCCCAGACTTTGGCACCGGGTGCGAGCGCCAGGAGCTGTAACGAGTCGGCGATATGCCGCGTCCAGAGCTTCGGGATTGTCGACGGCGCGATCAGGTTGATCCGCTGCTGCCAGGTGAGAAGCAGATCGGCAAAGCGGTCGAGCCGGTCGAATGTTTCACGTGAAACAGGGGTCAGCGCCAGGGCGCGAGCGCGGTCGGCAGACAGGTCAGGCGACCGCGACACGGGCAGGCTTCCGGCCAGACTTCGACGCAGCCTTGGAACCATGCCGCCGGAGATGAGCGACCAGCAGCGTCAAAGCCGCCGGCGTGATGCCGTCGATCCGGCCGGCATGCCCGATGGTGCGCGGACGGTGGGTTTGCAGCTTGTTGCGGACCTCATTGGACAGACCCGGCAGCGCCGCGTAATCGAGATCGTCCGGAAGAGCCAAGCTTTCGTCGCGCCGATAGGACTCAACATCGGCGAGCTGGCGATCGAGATACACATCGTATTTGGCTTCGATCTCGAGCTGCTCGGCGATCTTCGGTGAGAGCTCGGCGAACCGCGGCCAGATCCTGGCCACATCACCGATCCCCAAATCCGGATAGGACAGCAGATCGAAGGCCGAGCGCCGCTGGCCGTCCTTGCGCAGCATGATGCCGTAATGGGCGGCCTCGCTCGGTGTCACCGTTTCCGCCTGGGCCATGGCGCGGGCGGCGTTGAGCTCCGCCATCTTGGCGCGGTGCCGCCGGGCGCGGTCGGCGCTGGCGCACCCCAGAGCGATGGCCTTATCGGTCAGGCGCTGGTCGGCATTATCGGCGCGCAATGTCAGCCGGTATTCGGCGCGTGATGTGAACATGCGATAGGGCTCACTGACGCCACGCGTCACCAGATCGTCGATCATCACGCCGAGATAGCCTTCGGCGCGGTCGAACGTGACCGGCGCTGCATCGCCAGCCCGTCGCGCAGCATTCAATCCGGCCAGAAGTCCTTGCGCCGCAGCCTCTTCATAGCCCGTCGTGCCGTTGATCTGGCCGGCCAGGAACAGCCCCGGCACCCGCCTGGTCTCGAGCGACGGCGTCAGTTCACGTGGATCAACGTGGTCGTATTCGATGGCGTAGCCGGGCCGGACAATCCGGACTTTCTCGAGCCCCGGTATGGTCGCCACCAGCGCGGCCTGAACGTCCTGCGGCAGCGATGTCGAGATGCCATTCGGGTAGACCGTCGTATCGTCGAGGCCTTCAGGCTCAAGAAAGATCTGATGCCCGTCGCGGTCGCCGAAGCGCACGATCTTGTCTTCGATCGAGGGGCAATACCGCGGCCCCCTGCTCTTGATCTGGCCGGAATACATCGGCGAACGATGCACATTGGCCCGGATCACCGCATGGGTCGCCGCATTGGTGCGGGTGATGCCGCACTGAATCTGCGGCGTGACGATGCGGTCGGTCAGCACCGAAAACGGCTCGGGCGGATCATCTCCGGGCTGCATCTCGACGGCCGACCAGTCGATTGTAGTGCCATCTAGCCGCGGCGGCGTCCCAGTCTTCAGCCGACCTAGAGCCAGTCCCGCCCGCGCCAGGGTTTGTGAAAGCCCCAGCGCCGGCGCCTCCCCGACCCTGCCCGCCGGAATTTGCTGTTCGCCGATATGGATCAGGCCGCACAGAAAGGTCCCGGTGGTCAGAACCACGGCGCCGCAACCGATGACCCGGCCATCGGCAAGACGCACGCCCGTAACCCGGCCGTCGCCGATCAGCAAATCATCGACTTCCGCCTCAACGACGGTGAGATTGGCGGTCTCCTGGATCGCCCGCTGCATCGCCGCTGCGTAGAGCTTGCGGTCAGCCTGGGCCCGCGGGCCGCGAACCGCCGGCCCCTTGCGCCGATTGAGGACGCGAAACTGGATGCCGCCGGCATCGGCGACCCGGCCCATCAGGCCATCGAGAGCGTCGATTTCACGGACCAGATGACCCTTGCCGAGACCGCCGATGGACGGATTGCAGGACATCGCGCCGATGGTCGCGAAACGATGGGTGATCAGCGCCGTTTGCGCGCCCATGCGCGCCGCGGCGGCCGCGGCCTCACAGCCGGCGTGACCGCCTCCGACGACAACCACATCGAAGCGCGTATCCATCGAAATCTCCGAAAACGAATGTCTTCTAGCTAAGGCGGAAATCGCGGTCAAAAACACCGGCGCGCCAAAATGTTTCACGTGAAACACGCCGGCCCGTGCCGCAAAAAATTAACGATTCATTTACCAATACAGAAATCGCGGAAGATCACGTCCAGGATATCTTCGACATCAACTCGGCCAGTGAGTCGGCCGAGCGTTGTCGCCGCCGATCGCAGCTCCTCGGCAATCAGCTCTTCGCTCCCCGCCGTCTTGTGAGCCAATGCCCGATCCAGCGCTGCCAGCGTTTGCGCGAGCGCGTGGCGATGCCGACCCCGGGTGATCAGCACCGAATCCGTGGCGGCAAATTGCGCCGCTACATCTTGCCGAAGTGCTTCGACCAGCTGGTTTATTCCCTTCCCACCCTTGGCCGAAATACGAGCAGTGAATTGAAATTCAGTCTTATCATATTTCACACCTGATGACCGTGTTTTTGGTTCAGTGACGTCGATCTTGTTTTCGATCAGCCAAACTTTTGATTTCTCGAAGTTCGCAGGACGTTCAATGACCGCTCCGTTATTGGCCGACACGTCAACGACCCACAGGATCAGATCGGCGTCGGCGGCACGCTCCCGCGCCCGGCGGATACCCTCCTGCTCCACCGGCTCGTCGCTGTCGCGAATGCCCGCGGTGTCCAGCAGCGTGATCGGATAGCCGCCGAGATCGAGATGCACCTCGATCACGTCACGCGTCGTCCCGGCATAGGGCGACACGATCGCAGCTTCACGCCGCGCCAGCCGATTGAGCAATGTCGACTTGCCGGCATTCGGCGGACCGGCAATCGCCACCACCAGGCCGTCGCGTAACCGCTCGCCCCTGCCCCCGTCCGCCAGCGCTGCTGCAATCTCGTTGCGCAATTGCTGCGCAGCATGAAGCGCCGGCTGGACCAAATTCTCCGGCACATCGGCCTCGTCCGAGAAGTCGATCCGCGCCTCGACCAAAGCCAGCGCTTCAATCAGCCGCCGCCGCCAATCCTCGGCACGGTCGCCGATCAAACCTTTCAGTTGCCGATAGGCCAACCGCCGCTGCGCCGAGGTTTCGGCGGCAATCAGATCGGCCAGACCCTCGACCGCGGTCAGATCGAGCTTGCCGTTCTCGAATCCGCGCCGGGTGAATTCGCCGGCTTCAGCAAGACGGCAACCCTCCACGGTGCCGAGCCGGTCGAGCACCGCGGCGATGACGGCGTGTCCGCCATGAAGCTGCAGCTCGGCGACGTCCTCGCCGGTCTCGCTGTGCGGCGCCGGGAACCACAGCGCCAGCGCTTCGTCGATCACCTCGCCGTCGCCATCGCGGACCCGCGCCAGCGCGGCCTTGCGCGGTTCCGGCACGCGGCCAATCAATGCCTGCAACGCCGTGCCGGCGCGCGGCCCGGATATCCGTACCACCGCAATCGCCGCCGGCGGTCGCCCCGAAGACAACGCGAAAATCGTGGCGGCTGTGCTCATGCCGGCTGTACTCATGGCCGCAACAGAGCGGCCACTCGCTCGCCCCGGTCAAGAGCCGGATCGCGCCTTTAGTCAGTCCATGCGCGGAAGAAGACGATGCGTCTCAGGCGGCAGCGCGCCACAACTCCTTCGACGCCAGCCGCGCACCCTCGACCAGCGCCTCAAGCTTCGCCCACTGCACCGACGGATGGCACCGCACAATGTCGTAGCTCTGCGCGAAACCGCAATCGGTGCCGGCGATGACGTTCTCGCGGCCAACGAACTGCGCGAAGTTCTTCAGCCGCAGCGCCACCAGCTCGGGATGCTCGACGACATTGGTGGCGTGGCTGATGACGCCCGGAATCAGGATCTTGCCATCCGGCAGCTTGACGTCTTTCCAGACCAGGAACTCGTGGGCGTGACGCGGATTGGCCGCTTCGATCGCATAGGCCTGGGCGCGCACTTTCAGGATCAGATCGACGATGGTCTTGAGCGGGACGTCCTGCACATGCGGCACGTTCCAGCTGCCCCAGCAGACGTGATACCGCACCTTGTCTTCCGGGATGCCGCTGAGCGCATGATTGGTGAGCTCGACACAGCGCTCGGCATATTTGTGCACCTCGCGCGGCGCCATCTCGCCGAGCAGCCGCGCATATTCGTGCGCCATATACGCGTCATCGAGCTGCAAGATGAAGCCGGCATCGACAATCGCCTTGTATTCTTCCTTCAGCGCATCGGCGAGCGCCACCACGATCTCGGCATCGCTCTTGTAGTAGGTGTTGAGCCAGAGCCCGCGCGCGCTCATCGGCGCCGCCACCGGCATGAAGGCACCTTCGACCTTCACGTCCTCGAGCGCCGACTTGAAATTCGCGATGTCGCGCTTGATCGCGTTCTGTCCCGTGTAGGTGATCGGCGCCACGCAATCCCACACCAGCGCCCGCGGCCGCGCGCTGGTGTTGTCCGGTTTCAGCGGCGTCTTGGATTGTCCCGGCGGCAGCCAGTCGTAATACTGGATCGGGTGATAGGCCGCGTAGAATTCCGCAAACTGCGCAACCTCCGGGATCAAGTGGTTTGGCGTCGCCTCATGATCGCCGTCGCGAAACGCGCGATGGACAAAGCCGCCGAGCCGCTCGGCCACATAGCGGATCCAGCCGGCCTTGCCGAACTCACCGTCGCTGACGACGTCGATCCCGGTCGCGGCCTGCTGGCGGACTACGGCCGCCACTTCGTCCTTCAGCGTCTTTTCGAACACCGCCTCGTCGTAACCGCGCTCGCGCTCGCGCGCCCACATCACGTCGCGGATCGCCGGCGGCCGCACAAGGCTGCCGACATGGCTGACAAGAATACGGTCGGTGCTGCGTTTCATCGCTGAATGTCCGGCGTTGCTGATCCATCTTTGAGCTCGCCACGATCATGGCTGGAAAGCCGCAGTGGCGAAAGCCGCCCAAATGCGAAGCTTTGAACACCTTCGAATGACGGCCTACATTAGGACCATGACCGCAACGTCCGCATCCACGACCCCGAACCGCCTGGTCCGCGAAACCAGCCCGTACCTGCTTCAGCACAAGGACAACCCGGTCGCCTGGTGGGCCTGGGGACCGGAGGCGCTCGCCGAAGCCAAGCAGGCCAACAAGCCGATCCTGCTGTCGGTGGGTTACGCCGCCTGCCACTGGTGCCACGTCATGGCGCACGAGAGCTTCGAGGATGACGCCACCGCCGCAGTGATGAACGAGCTCTTCGTCAATATCAAAGTCGACCGCGAAGAACGCCCGGACATCGATCAGATCTACATGGCCGCGCTGCATCACCTCGGCGAGCATGGCGGCTGGCCGCTGACGATGTTTCTCACGCCCGGCGGCGAGCCGATCTGGGGCGGCACCTATTTTCCGAAAACTTCGCGCTACGGCAAACCGGCCTTCACCGAGGTGTTGCGGGAAGTCGCGCGGCTGTTTCGCGACGAGCCGCAGAAGATCGAGCACAATCGCGTCGCGCTGATGGAGCGGCTTGCCGGCAAGGCGCGGCCGCCGGGCATCGTTACGCTCGGCAGAACCGAGCTCGACAATGCCGCGCGCCAGCTCGGCGGCATCATCGATCCGGTCAACGGCGGCACCCGCGGCGCACCGAAATTTCCGCAAACCGCATTATTCGAATTGCTGTGGCGGGGAGGGCTCCGCACCGGCGAAGCCCGGTACTTCGGCGCCGTCGACATCACGCTGCACCACATCTGCGAGGGCGGCATCTACGACCACCTCGGCGGCGGTTTCTCGCGCTACGCGGTCGATGAGCGCTGGCTGGTCCCGCATTTCGAAAAGATGCTCTACGACAACGCGCAGCTTCTCGAGCTGCTGGCGATCGCGCATCAGCGCGCCGGCAAGGCGCTCTATCGGCAGCGCGCCCATGAAACGGTGACGTGGCTGCAGCGCGAAATGACCACAGCGGGCGGCGCATTCTCCGCATCGCTCGATGCCGACTCCGAAGGCGAGGAGGGCAAGTTCTATGTCTGGTCGCTCGCCGAAATCATCGACACCCTTGGCAAGGATGACGGCGAGTTCTTCGCGCGCCACTACGACGTGACCCAAGGCGGCAATTTTGAAGGCCATACCATCCTCAACCGCCTGAAACATCAGGAGCGCAGCGCGGCCGATGAAGCCCGCCTGACAGCGTTGCGTGAAAAACTGCTGGCGGTTCGCGCCAAACGCGTCCGCCCGGGCCTCGACGACAAGGTGCTGGCCGACTGGAACGGCTTGATGATCGCGGCGCTGACCAACGCCGGTTTGATGTTCGGCGAGGCGGCCTGGCTCGACATCGCCGCACAGGCCTTCGATTTTATCGCGGCCAGCATGACGCGGGGAGACCGCCTCGGTCACTCCTGGCGCGAAGGCCAGCTCAAATTCCCCGGCCTTGCGTCCGATTTCGCCGCCATGATCCGCGCCGCGCTGGCGCTTTACGAAGCGACCGGCCGAAAATCCTACCTCGACCAGGCCTTGAGCTGGCAGCGTGCGCTCGATCGCGATTATGCCGATTCCAATAACGGAACCTACTATCTCACCGCGGCCGACGCCGAAGGTCTGGTGATCCGTCCCGCCTCGACCTCCGACGACGCAACGCCAAACCACAATGCGGTCGCCGCCCAAAACCTGATCCGGCTGGCAACGCTGTCAGGCGACGACCAATGGCGCGACAAGGCCGATCGCCTGATCGGCGCCATCGCACCTGACGCCGTCGAAAACCTTTACATGCACATGGCGCTGCTCAACGCCGTCGATCTGCGGCTGCGTGCCGCGGAAATCGTCGTGACCGGGGAGGGGCCGCGCGCCGATCAACTGCTCCGCGCCGCGCGGCAACTGCCCGCGCTCGATCGGATCGTGTTCCATGCCAGTGCGGCGGATGCCTTGCCGAACCAACATCCGGCCCGCGACAAAATCGCCGCGGTCAGCGAACCCTCGGCCTTTGTCTGTGTCGGCGAAACCTGTTCGCTTCCGATCGCCGATCCCGCCACCCTCATCGAAGCCGTCAACGCCGTGCGACAAAACTGACCGCGTGGTCCATCTGGGCACGGAATGTGCTTTATGGATCGTGCCGGGGCGAAGCGAGGGAGATCCGATCATGCGTTACGGGATCGTAGTTGCAGCCGCCGGCCTTGCGGCCTTGGCTTTCTCAGCTCTGACAGCGCCAGGCGCTCAGGCTGAAGAGTGGTGCGGCTATACGACCAAAGACAATGCCGTCATCGAATGCGGCTATACGACGGCGTCCGGCTGTCAGGATGCCGTCGGCAAAGGCGGGATGTGCTTTGTCGATCCCGACACCGCGCTCAACACCAAACGCGTAACGCCAATGCTGGCAGCGAAGTTTTCACCGAAACACGGCTGACGCCCAAGGAGTGCCGCGGGCACCGCGCCCGCGGCCGCCTTACGTGTTCATCGAGTCGAAGAACTCGGAGTTGCTCTTGGTGTTGCGCAGCTTGTCGAGCAGGAAGTCGATGGCGTCCATCGTGCCCATCGGATTGAGAATACGGCGCAGCACGTACATTTTCTTGAGCTGATCCGGCGGGACCAGGAGCTCTTCCTTGCGGGTGCCGGACCGGGTGATGTCCATCGCCGGGAAGGTGCGCTTGTCCGCGACCTTGCGGTCGAGGATCAGTTCCGAGTTGCCGGTGCCCTTGAACTCTTCGAAAATCACTTCGTCCATGCGGCTGCCGGTATCGATCAGCGCGGTCGCGATGATGGTCAGCGATCCGCCTTCCTCGATGTTGCGCGCGGCGCCGAAGAACCGCTTCGGCCGCTGCAAGGCGTTGGCGTCGACACCGCCGGTCAGCACTTTGCCGGAGGAGGGGACGACGGTGTTGTAGGCGCGGCCGAGGCGGGTGATCGAGTCCAGCAGGATCACGACATCGCGGCCGTGCTCGACCAGGCGCTTGGCCTTTTCGATCACCATTTCCGCGACCTGCACGTGGCGCACCGCCGGTTCGTCGAAGGTCGAGGACACCACCTCGCCCTTCACCGAGCGCTGCATGTCGGTGACTTCTTCCGGCCGCTCGTCGATCAGCAGCACGATCAGATAACATTCCGGATGATTGTGCGTGATCGAGTGGGCGATGTTCTGCAACAGCACCGTCTTGCCGGTGCGCGGCGGCGACACGATCAGGGCGCGCTGGCCCTTGCCGACCGGAGCGACGATGTCGATGACGCGGGCCGAGAGATCCTTCTTGGTCGGATCCTCGAATTCCATCTTCAGCCACTCGTCGGGATAGAGCGGCGTCAGGTTGTCGAAGTTGACCTTGTGGCGCGCTTTCTCCGGATCTTCGAAGTTGAGCGAATTGACCTTGAGCAGCGCAAAGTAGCGTTCGCCCTCTTTCGGGCTGCGGATGTGGCCGTCGATGGTATCGCCGGTGCGCAGGCCGAAGCGGCGGATTTGCGACGGCGAAACGTAGATATCGTCCGGGCCCGCCAGATAATTCGCCTCCGGCGATCGTAAAAAGCCGAAGCCGTCGGGCAAAACCTCGACGACGCCTTCGCCGACGATATCGGTTTCGCGGGCGGAGAGTTGTTTGAGGATGGCAAACATCAATTCCTGTTTGCGCATCGTCGAAGCGTTTTCGACCTCAAGCTCTTCGGCGAACGAGACAAGCTCTGCCGGAGTTTTGCTCTTGAGCTCCTGGAGTTTCATTTCTTGCATTGAGATAGTCCTGTGGAAATTAGGCCGGCGGCGAGATGAGGGGAGGGCGTCGCAGGCGAAGGGAAGTCGCAGGTCTTGGGCAGATTGGGCTAAATCTATCGAGCCAAGCTTTGGTCGGGCTCAGTCTTAGGCTGTAAGAGATTTAACCCCGGCCCTGATGCATCATCGGCGCCAGTTCGCTGGAGCCAGAACTCGAATGCATCCGCCTACGTTCGGTGGGATGCCGCGAACATAGGAAAAAAGCTGAGTTCTCGCAAGAGGCGTGACGTCGTTTGCACTAAGAACGCGTGAATTTCAGAACGGTTTCAAAACCGCCAGCAGCACGATCAGGATCATCAGCACTGTCGGTACTTCATTGATAAATCTATAGAATTTATCAGAGTGCCGATTATTGTCGGCGGCAAAGTCCTTCCGCCAGCGCGACAGCATTCCATGCACCGCCGAAAGCGCGAGAACGAGTACGATCTTGGCCCAGAGCCATCCCGGAAAATATCCGGCGCGGTGAGAATCAGCCACGAACCAGGCCAGCCAGACGCCGAAAACATAAGTTGCGATCATCGCCGGATTGATGATGCCGCGCAGCAGCCGGCGCTCCATCACCTTGAAGGTTTCCGACTGCACCGAGCCCTTCTCGGCAGCGCAGTGATAGACGAACAGCCGCGGCAAATAGAGCATCCCGGCCATCCAGGCGATGACCGAAATGATGTGGAAGGCCTTGATCCAACCGTACATGCCGGCAACACGCCCTAATTCTTCGCCCCACGCACGCGCGCGACCAATCGTTCGACGTGGGCGATCGGCGTGTTCGGCAAAATGCCGTGGCCCAGATTGAAAATAAACGGCTTCTGTCCGAGCGTTTCGATGATCGCATCGACGGCGCGATCGAGCGCAGCACCACCGGCCAGCAACACCAGCGGATCAAGGTTGCCCTGCACCGTTCGCTTCGGCTGCACCTGATCGCGGGCAAAGCCAAGATCGACCATCCAGTCCAGCCCGATCACATCGACGGCAACCGCATCGAGATATTGCGCCAGCTTGCTACCGGCGCCGCGGGGGAACCCGATGATTCGTGCCGACGGGACGCTCTCCCGAACGGCTCTGACGATTTTCGCCGCCGGTTCGATGCACCACTTCTGGAATTCATCGGGCGGCAGGACTCCGGCCCAGGTATCGAAAATCTGCACGGCGTCGACGCCGGCCTCGAACTGCCTGACCAGGTAACTCACCGACGCCTCGACAAGCTTGTCGATCAGCGCGGCGAAATCCTTCGGGTACTGATAGGCAAATAACCGCGCCGGCGCCTGATCCGGTGTTCCCCGCCCCGCAATCATGTAGGTCGCAACCGTCCAGGGCGCACCGCAAAAGCCAAGCAAGGCAACGTCCACCGGCAGTTCCTGACGGACCCTGCCGATCGCCTCATAGATCGGCGCCAGCAAAGTCTGATCGGGCTCGTCCCGCAACCGCCCCATGGCCGAGGGTTCCACAAGTCCATCGAGCTGCGGTCCTTCGCCCTCGATAAAGCTCACCCGCTGGCCAAGCGCATGGGGGACCACAAGAATATCGGAGAACAGAATCGCCGCATCGAAACCAAAACGCCGGATCGGTTGCAGCGTAACCTCCGCCGCAAGCCCGGGATTAAAGCACAGGTCGAGAAAACTGCCGGCTTGCTCACGAACCGCCCGGTATTCCGGAAGATAGCGGCCGGCCTGCCGCATCAGCCAAAGCGGAGGCAGGGCGGTTTGCTCGCCGGCCAGGATGCAGAGCAGGGGTTTAGTCACAGGTCGTTCCGGCATACTCAGTTCTTCACTCAAACCAATTCTATTAGAATCTGTTGTTGTAGTTGGCGTGTTGACTAAACTCATACAGTGCAGTGCACACGTCATCCACATCCTACCCACATATGCGCGGTGTTATGCATGATAGTCCCGCAGGAAATTTCGAGGCGTTTTTCGCTCCGATAAAGCTTAAATGGCGGTTGGCCGCGTCAGCAATCCACATGTCACCATTGCCAGGCTTGTGGGGTCTTGAGTCTGGCCACAGGGCCACGAATGTGGATGGAGATGAGGTTGTGTCCCCGGTTATGCTTGCCCTTGACGAAAGGCCGTGGCCTTCTCCCCAATCATCGACAGGTTGTCCCGTACTTATATGGCGCAGGCCCCCAGCTATTTTCATCTGCACCTGATCTCGGATGCGACCGGTGAGACGCTGATTACGGTCGCTCGCGCCGCGGCCGCGCAATACGCCAAGGTCATGCCAGTGGAGCATGTGCATCCGCTGGTGCGCACGCAAAAACAGCTCGACCGGGTCTTGGCGGAACTCGAGGAATCGCCGGGTATCGTGCTTTACACGCTGCTTGAAGCCAACCTGGTCAAAAAGCTGGAAGACAAGTGCCGGGAACTCGGCTTGCCATGTCTTTCCATCCTGGGGCCGGTCCTGCACCTGTTTCAGTCCTATCTCGGCGCCGAGACCACGCACAAAGTCGGCGCGCAACACACGCTTAATGCCGAATACTTCCGCCGCATCGATGCACTCAACTACACGATGATGCACGACGACGGACAATTGCACGACGATCTTGAGGACGCCGACGTGGTTCTGGTCGGCGTGTCGCGTACCTCGAAAACGCCGACGTCGATTTATCTCGCCAACCGCGGCGTCAAAACCGCGAACGTTCCGCTGGTGCCGGGCGTGCAGTTGCCCTCCAATGTCGAGCAATTGCAGCGTCCGCTGGTCGTTGGCCTGTTCGCGACGCCGGAACGCATCGTGCAGATCCGGCAGAACCGGCTGCTCGGCCTGAAAGTCGAGAGCGACGACGATCAGTATATCGACCGCCAGGCGGTGGCTGAGGAAGTTGCCGCTTCACGCCGGCTGTGCGCCAAACACAATTGGCCGCTGATCGACGTCACCCGGCGGTCGATCGAGGAAACCGCCGCCGCTGTTCTGGCGCTGCTCGGCGAGCGCCGCCGCCACAAGGCGTCGTAAGCCATGGTGTGGCTTGATTCAGCACCGCTGGTGCTGGCGTCAAAAAGCGCGATCCGGCGGTCGCTTCTGCAAACCGCCGGTGTGCCGGTCGAAATCCGTCCTGCCGATCTCGACGAGCGAGGCCTCGAGACCCGGTCGCCGGAGCAGACACCGGGCGCGATTGCCGCTTTGCTCGCCCGTGAGAAGGCGTCGGCTATTGCGCGCTCCATGCCCGGCCGCCTCGTGCTGGGCGCCGATCAGGTTTTGGGACTGGAAGGCAAGCGTTTCGCCAAACCTGCCGATCGCGCGACGGCGCGCGCCCAACTTCGGGAACTGTCCGGACGCAGCCATCAACTGTTTTCGGCCATCGCTTTCGTCAAGGATGACGCAGTGCTGTGCGAGCGTGTCGACGTCGCCCGGCTTACCATGCGCGCGCTGTCGGACCGTTTCCTTGATACGTATCTCGATGCGGTCGGCGATGCGGCGACCGCCAGCGTCGGCGCTTATCAGCTTGAAGGACTAGGGGTTCAGCTTTTCGATCGCGTCGACGGCGATTATTTCACGGTGCTCGGCTTGCCATTGCTGCCGGCGCTCGATTTCCTGCGCAGTCACGGATGCCTCGCCCAATGAAAGCTGCGCGCCCCTTTGTGCTCTGCCTGACCGGCTCGCTCGGCATGGGCAAGTCCGCGACCGCGAAGATGTTCGCCGAAGCCGGCGTGCCGGTGCATGACGCCGACGCCGTCGTGCATGAACTTTATGCCGGCGAGGCGGTGCCGCTGATCGAGGCGGCATTTCCCGGCTCGACGGCAGAAGGTGCGGTCGACCGGCAGAAGCTTGCGGCGATGGTCATGAACGACAAGGCCGCGCTCAAACGGCTGGAAGCCATCGTGCATCCGCTGGTCGGTGCCGCCAGAACCAGGTTCCTCGCCGAGGCCGAGGCCAACGGCATGCCCGTTGTCGTTCTCGATATTCCGCTCTTGTTCGAAATCGGCGGCGAGTCGCGCTGCAACGCCATTGTCGTCGTCTCGGCGCCGGCGGTGGTGCAGCGGACGCGGGCTTTCGAACGCCCCGGCATGACCGAAGAAAAATTCGCGGCGCTGGTGGCGAAGCAGGTTCCCGACGCCGAGAAGCGCCGCCGCGCCGATTTTATCGTGGATACGTCGAAAGGTTTCGATCACGCCCGCGCCCAGGTACGCGACATCCTGAGCACGATCGCTAAACTGCAGCAGCAAACGTGATTCGTTTCCTTATTCGTTTCCTTGGCGAGAGCTGATGCGCGAGATCGTATTCGATACCGAGACGACCGGGCTTGATCCCCTGCAAGGCGATCGCCTGGTCGAAATCGGCTGTATCGAAATGGTCAACCGCTTTCCGACCGGCAAGACGTTCCACTTTTACTTCAATCCGGAACGCGACATGCCGGAAGGGGCTTTCAAGGTTCACGGCCTGTCGATCGACTTCCTCAAGGACAAGCCGCTGTTTGCCGAGAAGGCGGACGAACTTCTGGCCTTCATCGGCGATGCCCAGCTGGTCGCCCACAACGCGATGTTCGATCTCGGCTTTCTCAATGCCGAGCTGGAGCGGGCCGGACGCAGCGGGGTGAGCCGCGAGCGCATCATCGACACGCTGTTGCTGGCCCGCCGCAAGCATCCCGGCGGCTCGAACCGTCTCGACGATCTGTGCACGCGGTATTCAGTCGACAATTCGCGCCGCACCAAGCATGGGGCGCTGCTCGACGCCGAGCTCTTGGCGGAAGTCTATGTCGAGCTGATCGGCGCGCGCCAGGCGTCGCTGGTGCTGTCGCAGACCGCTGCACCGGCAACGGCAGGCTCGGTCATTGTCGTGCGCGCACGTACCGTGCCGCTGGCGCCGCGCATAACCGACGAAGGGCGCGCCGCGCACCGCGCGTATGTCGCGACGCTCGGCGAGAGCGCGATCTGGCGTGATTATCTCAGCTCGGTGTGACCGGCGGCGCCGATCCTTCCGCTGATGTCAGGCGCTGCCGGTAGAGTTCGGCAAAATCGATCGGGTTGAGCAGCAGCGGCTGGAATCCGCCGTTGCGCACCGTGGTCGCGATGATCTCGCGGGCAAACGGAAACAGCAGCCGGGGACATTCGATCATCACGAATGGCTGCATACTGTCGGCCGGCACGTTGATGATGCGGAACACGCCGCCGAAGGCCAGCTCGAAACTGTACAGCACCATGCCTTGGGACTCGGCTTTGCCATCGAGACGGAGCATGACCTCGAAATCGGTGTCCGACAGCGGCGCGGCGTCGACATTGATCTGAATATTAATGTTCGGCTGCGCGGCGCTTGGCGCCAGCGAACGCGGCGCCAGCGGGTTCTCGAACGAGAAGTCCTTAACGTACTGGGTGATGATGCCGACCTGCGGCATCGCCATTTGCGGCTGTGGGCCGCCGTTTGTCGTCGACATTATGGTCTCCGCTCGCGCCTTCATGCGCGGCGCGATTGGCTAACACAGGGCAGGGAGCCGAACAATGCCGGTTGTTCGGGACCGATTGGGCCCTGCGGCCCGCCGGCGCAGCCCGGCCGGGATCGGCACCGAGCAGGTGCTTGCGTTGTTGGCGCGGCGGCGGCAATCGTCTAAGGTTTGCCGCGTCACGCCGTGCCGCTTTGGCGGCCTCTGGATGGTTGCCAAGGCCTGCTTATTTAACAGGGCATCCCTATGTAAGGTTGGCGTGCCTATCTAGGGTTTAGGGAACGAAGTTCCCTGCTGCGAATCGTGGCTTCGCATAGGCCTTTTTGAACGGACTGCCGCGCCGTTCACGATGCCGAGAGTAATGTCAAACGTGTTCGACATTTACACGATTATCTTTTTGGCGCTCGCAGTGTTCATCTTTCTGCGGCTGCGCAGCGTCCTTGGCCAGCGCACCGGGCGTGAGCGTCCGCCCTACGACCCTTATTCTGCGCGCGATGCGGTGCGCAGCCCCGCGGCTGACAGCAAGATCGTTACATTGCCGACCAATCCGCCGAGCACGGCGGCCCGGCCTGGTCCCGCGGAGCCCGCGCCGCCGCCGGCCGAACGGTGGAAGGATATCGCCGAACCAGGCTCTGCGGCCGCTGCCGGTCTCGACGCCATCGTGGCGGCAGATGCCGATTTTGACGCCAAACATTTCATCACCGGCGCCCGTGCCGCTTACGAGATGATCGTGACCAGTTTTGCCGAGGGCGATCGCCGGCAATTGAAGACCTTGCTGTCGCGTGAAGTGTTCGATGGTTTCGATTCAGCGATTACCGAGCGGGAAGGCCGCGGCGAGACGTCCGAGACCCGTTTCGTTTCGGTCGACGCGTCGACGATCACCGCGGCGGAGTTGCGCAATCGCACGGCGCAAATCACCGTGCGTTTCCTGTCCAAGCTGGTGTCCGCCACGCGGGATCGCAGCGGCACCGTGGTCGACGGCAGCGCCGACAAAGTCACCGACGTCACCGACGTGTGGACCTTTGCGCGCGATATTTCCTCGCGCGATCCGAACTGGAAAGTGGTCGCTACCGAAGCCGGACACTGAGCATGCCGGTGCAGTGTCGGGCGTTTTGGCTGGTTGCGCTGCTGATCGGCCTGTCTGCAACCGCGGCGCACGCCGGCGCCGGCGATCCGATCAAATTTCCCGGCACGCAATACGAACCGGTCGAGTGGGCCGACCTCGATGGCTGGACCGGCGACGATCATGCCGCTGCGTTCTCGACCTTCCTGGCAAGCTGTCGGGCGCTCACCATCAGCAGGCAACGCCAGGCCGCCGATCCGCCGCCCATTGTCGCAGCGCTCAAGGATGTTTGCGGGCGCGCCTTTGCCGCCATCCCGCTTGACGATGACGGCGCGAAGAAATTTTTCGAAGACAATTTCCGGCCGCTGCGGATCAATCGGATCGGCGACACCGGCGGTTTTCTGACCGGCTATTATGAACCGATCATCGAAGGCTCGCGGGTGCCGACCGGGCAGTTTACCGCGCCGCTCTACCGGCGGCCGCCGAATCTCGTCGTCGCCGGACGGCGCAAGCTTGGCGATGCTTTTCCGAGCAAGGGCGTCAAAGTCGGCCGCCGCTTCGGCCGTCGCAAGATCGTGCCGTATTACGATCGCGGCCAGATCGAGGATGGCGCGCTCGACGGCTGGCATCTGGAAATCTGCTATCTGCACGATCCGGTCGACGTGCTGTTTGCGCAGATTTAAGGGTCGGCGCGGATCAGGCTCGAGGACGGCACGATCCTGCGCGTCAACTACGACTTGCACAACGGCTGGCCCTACACGCCGGTCGGCCGCGTGCTCATCGAGCGCGGGCTATTGAGCAAGGACGGCGTGTCGATGCAGAGCATCCGCGACTGGATGGAAGCCAATCCCGATTTGGCCAAGGATGTGCGCCGGCAGAACAAATCCTACGTGTTCTTCCGCATCACCGATCTTGCAACCGAGGACGAGGCGATCGGCGCCGAAGGCGTGCCGCTGGTGCCCGGCCGTTCGATCGCGGTCGATCATGCGCTACACGTCTACGGCATGCCGTTCTTCATCGGCGCGAACCTGCCGATCGCCAACGACAAGACCGGCACGCAATTTCACCGCTTGATGTTCGCGCAGGATACCGGTTCCGCCATTGTCGGTCCGGCGCGGGCCGATATTTATTTCGGCGCCGGCGACGAGGCGGCGCGCATCGCCGGGCGCATCAAGAATGCCGGCGACTTCATGATGCTGATCCCGCGCAACCTCGATCCGGTCGAGGCCGGCCGCGACACGCCGCTGCCGCCGGAACGGCCGGCGAGTTTCAGCCTCAGCCTCAGCCAGACCACGACGATGGACGATCCGACCGACGTCCCCGATGCAGCGCCAGTTCCGGTTCCGGCGGCCAAGCCCGCTGCCGCCGCCGCAGCGCCGCCGGCGCGGAAGCGGAATGCGCGGCCGAAACCGTGAGCCGTCAGTCGTGATCCCCCAGTCATGAGCCGGCGCCGCCAGTTGAGCGACGAAGAGCGCGCGCTCTGGAAAACCTACGCCCGCTCGATCAAGCCGCTGCGCGGGGCTGCGAAAATTGCCAAACCGGATGTTGAAGAGGCCAAAACGCCGGTGAAACCGCCGGCCAAATCTCGCGCGCCCTCTCTTACGCCCTCACGTCCTGCCGCGCCGCGGGAAATAGCTTCGCCGAAGTTGCCTTCCCTTGCGCCGCTCGACCGGCGCACCAAGCAACGCGTCGCGCGCGGTCGCGATCCGATCGAGGCGCGTCTCGATTTGCACGGCATGACGCAAGGGCAGGCGCATGCCGCGCTGTTGCGGTTTCTGCGCCGTGCCCAGGCCGACGGCGCCAAGACCGTGCTGGTTGTGACCGGCAAAGGCCTTGGTGCAGGTTTACGTGGCGGCGAACACGACGCGAGTTGCGAGCGCGGCGTGCTGCGGCGGCAGGTTCCAATGTGGCTGGCGCTGCCGGAATTTCGCCTGCTTGTGGTCGGTTTCGACGACGCTCATGCCGGACACGGCGGCCAGGGCGCGCTTTATGTGCGGCTGCGCCGGGCGCGCTAAGTCATTGTTGCCGAATTCCAATTAACCATAACCACCATAAGGCTCGGGAAAGGTCCGACGGACTGCAAGAAACGGTCAAACTCGTCTGCGAGAACGTGCAGCGGAAGCAAAGCCGTCAGCAGTTGGAGTCACCGACCATGTCCGAAGCCGTCGCCACACAGCCGAAGCCGCAGTCGACACAGCAGACTCCGAACGATGGACGGGTTTTCGCGGAAATCGAGAAGTGGATGGCGATGATCCGCGAGATCAAGAACCAGCAGGTCAAGAACTAGCGCCGCCGGCCAGTTACTCGACCTTGATTCCGGCCGCCTTGATCACGGCGTTCCACTTTGCCGAATCCTGTTTCAAAAACGCGCGCAATTCCGCCGGTGACGAGCTGGTTGCGGTATAGGCCGTCTGTGCGAGTTGATCGATCACGGCCTGCTGCGACAGCACGTTGACGACGTCGCCGTTGAATTTCTGCACGATGTCTTGCGGCGTCTTGCCCGGGACGAAGACGCCCTGCCAGGAATCGACATTGTAATTGGCCAGCCCGGATTCGATCACCGTCGGAATGTCCGGCGCGGCAGACGACCGCTTCAGGCCGGTCGTGGCCAGGCATCGGGCCTGGCCCGAGCGCGAATAGGTCAAGAGCTCGCCACTGCCGAAATAGCAGTCGATGCGGCCGGGAATGAGATCGATGAACGCCGGCGCGGCGCCGCGATAGGGTACGTGAGTCATTTGCAGACCGGCCATCTGCATGAACAGCTCGGCGGTGAGATGCGGTGCGCTGCCGGTCCCGGGCGAGCCCATCACCAGCTTGCCGGGACGCTCCTTGGCGTAGGCGATGAACTCCGCGACCGTTTTCGCCGGCGACGAGTTCGGCACGAACATGAAGAACGGAAATTTCGCGACCATCGATACCGGGGCAAGATCGGTCGTCGGGTCGTAGTCGAGCGTGCGATAAAGCGAGCCGTTCACCGCAAGCGACGAGGTGCCGTAGAGTATCGTGTAGCCGTCCGGATCGGCATGCGCGACATAGGCATTGGCAATATTGGTGCCGCCGCCGGCCTTGTTCTCGATCACACACTGCTGAGCCCAAAGCTTCGATAGATGCTCGCCGAGGATGCGCGCTACCGAGTCCGTAGGACCGCCGGCGGCCAGCGGCACGATCATGTGCACCGGGCGGTCCGGCCAGGTTGCGGCGCGCGCGAGCCGTGAGGCGAGCGTCGGGGTGATTGCGGAAGCAGCGCTAAGAGCGATGAGTTGGCGGCGTGTAAACACGGTATAAACCCAAGCTTGACCGTAACAGATTAGCGTTCCGGAAGCGGCCGTGCCACGCGGCAACGCCAGCCAGGCCTGCGTCATGCTGACCTGCCGGCGGCGGCGCCCTACAGGATGAAACGGCTCAGATCGGCATTTTTGGCGAGATCGCCGACGTGCTTGTGCACGTAACCGGCATCGATCTTGATCGTTTCCCCGGAGCGGTCGGGCGCGGCGAACGAGACCTCGTCGAGCACGCGCTCCATCACCGTCTGCAGCCGCCGCGCGCCGATATTCTCGACGCTTGAATTGACCGCCACCGCAATGTCGGCAACGGCGTCGATGGCGTCCTCGGAGAATGCGAGCGTCACGCCTTCGGTCGCCATCAGCGCGATGTACTGCTTGATCAGCGAGGCTTCCGGCTCGGTCAGGATGCGGCGGAAATCGTCGCGCGTCAGCGGTTTCAGCTCGACCCGGATCGGCAGCCGGCCTTGCAGCTCGGGCAGCAGGTCGGAGGGTTTGGAAATGTGGAACGCGCCCGAAGCAATGAACAGGATGTGGTCGGTCTTGACCTGGCCGTGCTTGGTGGCGACCGTCGTGCCTTCGATCAGCGGCAGCAGGTCGCGCTGCACGCCCTCGCGCGACACGTCGGCGCCAACGCGGCCTTCGCGGACGCAAATCTTGTCGATCTCATCGAGAAAAACGATGCCGTTGTTTTCGACCGACCGGATCGCTTCCTGGGTCAGTTGCTCGATGTCGAGCAGCTTGTCGGACTCTTCGTTGATCAGAATTCCGTAGGAATCGTGCACGGTGACGCGCCGCGTCTTGGTACGCCCGCCGCCGAGCTTGCCGAAAATGTCGCCCAGCGAGATTGCACCCATCTGCGCGCCCGGCATGCCGGGGATCTCGATCATCGGCATGCCGCCGCCGGCCTGCATCTCGATCTCGATTTCCTTGTCGTCGAGCTCGCCGGTGCGCAATTTCTTGCGAAACGTCTCCTTGGTCGACGCGCTGGCGCCGGCGCCGACCAGTGCGTCGAGCACGCGGTCCTCCGCGGCCTTCTGGGCCCGCGCCTCGACGTCCTTGCGCTTCCTGTCGCGGGTGAGCGTAATGGCGATCTCGACCAGGTCGCGCACGATCTGCTCGACATCGCGGCCGACATAACCGACTTCGGTGAACTTGGTGGCTTCGACCTTGAGGAACGGCGCGCCGGCAAGCCTGGCGAGACGGCGGGCGATTTCCGTCTTGCCGACGCCGGTCGGGCCGATCATCAGGATATTTTTCGGCAGCACTTCCTCGCGCAGCCGGTCGTCAAGCTGCAATCGCCGCCAGCGGTTGCGCAGTGCGATCGCCACGGCGCGCTTGGCGTCACCCTGGCCGACAATGAAGCGGTCGAGCTCGGAGACGATTTCGCGGGGAGAAAAATCGCTCATGAATTTCTTACCATTAAAAGCGCGCGGCCGTCGGGAGTATCCACCAGGCGGGATTTTTCAAACCCGGCCTTTTCGTAAGCCCTGACGGCGCGCTGGTTTTCCGGATCGGGATCGGTAACGACGCGCGGCGTGCCCGCTTGCAGCAGCGTGTCGACGAAGACCTTGATCATCGCCGAACCGTGGCCGCGGTCGATCATGTCCGGCGTGCCGATAAACTGGTCGATGCCGCGCGTTCCGGCCGGCATCTCGCCAAAACCGTTGTTCGGCCACGCCGCCGCGTCATAGCACTGCAAATAGGCGAAAGAGCGATCATTTGCTGCGACAATAAATTGATCCATGGCCGGACGGGACAGGTCGTCGCTCACCAGGCCGAATTGGGTGGCCGGATCGCCCCACCATTCGTGCACATGCGGCGTTTCGAGCCAGCGGCGCACTGTCGTCAGGTCTTGCGCTGTCATGGCTCGAAACTCATAGCGGCATGCATGCATTGGTCGGCAATTTGGGGCGCTGTTAATGACTGATGATTCCGCCTTGCCAGGAGCGGATGGCATCGAACGGATAGATAAGCATGATTATGTTGAGCGTCAGGTTGTCGCGAATGACATATCCGGCCAACGCCTCCATCAAAACGGCGGCGAGGACAATCGACCAGACCGGCAGCCAGTAGGCGAGGCCGAAACCAAACATCATCGTCAGCGTGTCGGAGAGGGAATTCAGAATGCTATCGCCGTAATAGTTGAGCGAGATGGTCTCGCTGCGGTAGCGATCGATGATGAAGCTGGTGTTCTCCAGAATTTCCCAGCCGCACTCGACCAGCATTGCAAGCAGAAGACGCGCGGCGACCGGCGCGCGAGGCAACGCGAGCCAGGTCAGGCCATAGAGACCGAAGCCGTGGATGAGGTGCGATAGCGAATACCAATCGAAAATCTGCTGCGAGATTTCCGAATTTTGCGTGCCGCCAACCCACAGCTTGATCGTCCCGCAGGTGCATATCGCAACGCGGCCAAGGGCCAGTTCGGTTCCCGCCTGGATGGCGAGGAGTGACGCTGCGATCAGCACGAAAGTCCGCGCTGGCATCTTGCGCGTCTGTGCGGCGAAGGCTTCGGTGCAACGGACGAATGGATTGGTCATTTCGCGTGGAGGTTTGCGCTACGTGTGGCGACGCGCTCAAGTCTTCAGTCTCAAGTCTTCAGTGTCTCGATTGTCACGTTACGGTTGGTGTAGACGCAGATGTCTGCGGCAATATCGAGGGACTTGCGGACAATCGCTTCCGCGTCGAGCGGGCCATCGGCAAGCGCACGCGCCGCGGCGACCGCGTAGTTGCCGCCGGAGCCAATCCCGGCGATGCCGGCTTCCGGCTCAAGCACGTCGCCGGTCCCGGTAAGCACCAGCGAGACGTCCTTGTCGGCGACGATCATCATGGCCTCGAGCCGGCGCAGATAGCGGTCGGTGCGCCAGTCCTTGGCCAGTTCGACGGCGGCGCGCGTGAGCTGTCCGGGATACTGCTCGAGCTTTGCTTCCAGCCGCTCGAACAGCGTGAACGCATCGGCGGTGGCGCCGGCAAACCCGCCGATCACGTCACCCTTGCCAAGCTGGCGTACCTTCTTGGCGTTGGCCTTGACGATGGTCTGGCCGATCGAGACCTGACCGTCGCCACCAACCGCGACCAGCCCGCCCTTGCGGACGGTCAGGATGGTGGTGCCGTGCCAGGGACTGGATTGGCCGGTTTCGGCGGATTGCATAGGCAGGAAACCTTATTCCCGGAAAGATTTAAGAGTTGGCTGCCGGCAATGCAATTGCACCGGCGAGACATTGGCGGCGCGGGTAACCCCTGATAAAAGGCGCGCAAATCGGCGCGGCATATCGCCAAAACCGTCAGGCGCACCATGCGTAAGGCAACCGTAAAGCGGACCACCAAGGAAACCGATGTCGAGATTGCCGTCGATCTCGACGGCACCGGCGCGTCCTCGATCGCCACCGGCATCGGCTTTCTCGACCATATGCTCGATCTTCTGGCGCGGCATGCGCGGATCAACCTGACCGTCAAGGCCAAGGGCGATCTGCATATCGACCAGCACCACACCGCCGAAGACGTCGGGATCGCGCTCGGCCAGGCGGTGAAGCAGGCGCTCGGCGACATGAAGGGCATCACCCGCTATGCCGACGTGCATCTGCCGATGGATGAAACGCTGACCCGCGTCGCGCTGGACATTTCCGGCCGGCCGTTTCTGGTTTTTCAGGTCGAGTTCGTGCGCGCCAAGATCGGCGAATTCGATACCGCGCTGGTCCAGGAATGGTTTCAGGCTTTCGCCGTGAATTGCGGCGTGACGCTCCACGTCACCACGCTCTACGGCAGCAACGACCATCATATTGCCAAATCCTGCTTTAAAGGATTGGCGCGGGCGTTGAGCGCGGCCGTGGCGATCGACGCGCGCGCCGCCAACGAAGTGCCCTCGACCAAGGGTAGTCTTGGTGCATGAGCAGCCTTGGCGGATGAGTAGCCTGGGCGGATGACGGGTCCCTCCTTATCTAGGAGGACGGGGACTGCGGGTAACCCGAAGCGGCGAGACCGGAAATGGCGATTTACACCGTGCACGAGCCGCCGTTGCGGACCGGCGCTGCCGCGCCCGATCCGGATCGCACGATTTTCGTCCGCGACGGCTTTTCGTTCTGGGCCTTTGCGTTCGCACCGCTGTGGATGCTGCGGCACCGGATGTGGCTGGTGCTGCTGCTCTATATCGTTGGCTCGGCCGGACTTGAGGTGGCCATCAGGGCCGCCGGCGCATCGGTTTTCGTTGTCGGCTGTATCGGATTTCTGATCGCGCTGCTGATCGGGCTGGAAGCAAGCTCGCTTCGCCGCTTCACGCTGCGCCGCCGCGGCTGGAGCTATGCCAGTGTGGTCAGCGGCGAAGACCGCGAAGCCGCCGAGCGGCGTTTTTTCGATACCTGGTTGCGGGCTGACCGGCGGCCATCCGCGCCGATCGTTACGCCGGCGGCGCTGAATCCGAATTTGCCGCGGACATCGGACATCATCGGGCTGTTCCCGCAGCCGGGAGCAGGACGGTGACGGTCGCCATTGTCGATTACGGCTCCGGCAATCTGCACTCGGCGGCGAAGGCGTTCGAGCGCGCCGCGCACGAGGCCGGCCTCGATCAGCCGATTGCCGTGACGCGGGATCCTGCGGTGGTGGCAAAAGCGGACCGCGTGGTGCTGCCGGGAGTCGGCGCCTTCGCCGATTGCAAGCGCGGTCTCGACGCCGTCGACGGCATGGTCGAGGCGCTCGAGCAAACCGTGCGGCGCAACGGCCGGCCATTCTTCGGCATCTGCGTCGGCATGCAGCTTCTGGCCGAGCGCGGCCTCGAATACGAAACCAAGGAAGGGCTCGGCTGGATTGCCGGCGAGGTCGATCGCGTCACCCCAAGTGACCCGGATCTGAAAATCCCGCATATGGGCTGGAACACGCTCAACGTGAAACGCGGCCATCCCCTGCTTGATGGACTGACGTTCGGCCCGGAGGGACGGCACGCCTATTTCGTGCACTCCTATCAGCTGAAGACGGCAAACCGCGGCGACCTGGTTGCGGAGGCCGACTATGGCGGACCGGTCACGGCGGTGGTGGCGCGCGACAATATTGTCGGCACGCAATTTCACCCGGAGAAGAGCCAGAAGCTCGGGCTGGCGCTGATCGCGAATTTTCTGAAGTGGAAGCCGTGATTTTATTTCCGGCCATCGATCTGAAAAACGGCGAGGCGGTGCGCCTGCAACAGGGCGACATGGCGCGCGCCACCGTGTTCAATCGCGATCCGGCGGCGCAGGCCGCGCAGTTTGCGCAACAAGGTTTTGAGTATCTGCACATCGTCGATCTCGACGGTGCTTTTGCCGGCAGGCCGATCAATGCGGCGGCCGTCGATGCCATCCTCAAGGCGGTGAAAATCCCGGTGCAGCTCGGGGGCGGCATTCGCGACCGCGCGACCATCGAAGGCTGGCTGAACAAAGGCATCGCACGGGTCATCATCGGCACCGCCGCCGTGCGCAATCCGGCGCTGGTCAAGGAAGCGGCGCGGGCCTTTCCCGGCCGCATTGCCGTCGGGCTCGACGCCCGCGACGGCAAAGTCGCGGTCGAAGGCTGGGCCGAAACCTCGGAGCTTTCCGCGCTCGATATTGCCCGCCGTTTCGAGGACGCCGGCGTTGCCGCGATCGTCTATACCGACGTGTCGCGCGACGGCATGCTCAAGGGACTTAACCTCGACGCCACCGTTGCGCTGGCCAACGCGGTGTCGATCCCGGTGATCGCATCGGGCGGGCTCGCTTCGCTCGACGATGTGCGGGAGATGCTGGCGCCGCGGGCCAAAAAACTTGCCGGCGCCATCGCCGGACGGGCGCTGTACGACGGGCGGCTCGATGCAGCGCTGGCGCTGTCGATGCTGCGCGCCGCCCGGGCGACGGCTTGAACCATGTTCAAGGTTCGCATCATCCCCTGCCTCGACGTCAAGGACGGCCGTGTCGTCAAAGGCATCAATTTCGTCAACCTGCGCGACGCCGGGGATCCGGTCGAAGCCGCCATTGCTTATGACGCCGCCGGCGCCGACGAGCTCACCTTCCTCGACATCACGGCGAGCCACGAGAATCGCGGCATCATGCTCGACGTGGTACGGCGCACGGCGGAAGCCTGCTTCATGCCGCTGACGGTCGGCGGCGGCGTGCGCACCGTCGACGATATCCGTGCGCTGCTGACGTCCGGCGCCGACAAGGTTTCGATCAATACCGCCGCCGTCGCACGCCGCCAATTCGTGGCGGAGGCCGCGGAAAAATTCGGCGACCAGTGCATCGTCGTCGCGATCGACGCCAAGAAAGTCTCGCAACCCGGCGAGACCGATCGCTGGGAGATTTTCACCCATGGCGGCCGCAATCCGACCGGCATCGACGCCGTCGCCTATGCCCGCGAAGTGGTGGCGCTCGGCGCCGGCGAAATCCTGCTCACCTCGATGGACCGCGACGGCACGCGCAACGGCTACGACATCGCGCTGACGCGCGCCATCGCCGAGGCCGTGACCGTGCCGGTGATTGCCTCGGGCGGTGTCGGCAATCTCGATCATCTGGTCGAGGGTATCCGCGACGGCCATGCCAGCGCGGTGCTGGCCGCATCGATCTTCCACTTCGGCGAGTATTCGGTGCGCGACGCAAAAACCTATATGGCGCGCGCCGGACTGCCGGTGCGGATGGATAGTTAGGCGATCTGCTTCATCCAAAGCAGCGCGCGCTCCAGCCTGTCGTTGCCCCAGAACAGTTCACCGTCGGCTGCGATAAACGCCGGCGCACCGAACACGCCGGCGCGCTGCGCCTGTTCGGTCTGTTCCCGCAACCGCAATTTGTTGCCGTCGGATTGTGCCGCCGCAAGGACCGGTTCGGCGGCGACACCGAGTTGCGTGAGGATTCCGGCGATTGTCGCAACGTCCTCGATCGAGCGGCCTTTGCCGAATTGAGCGCGAAAGATTTCGAGACAGAAGGCTTCGCCCCAGCTTTCGGAAAGCCCGACAAGGGCGACCCGGGCGGCCAGCAGGCTATTTTGCGGGAATGGGTCCGGAGGACGGAACGGGAGACCGCAATCCGCACAGGTGCGTTCGAGGTCGCGCCACATATAGCGGCCCTTGGCCGCGAACAGATTGAACGGCGAGGTGGTCCAGCCCTGCGCCTTGAAGATCGGTCCGAGCAGAAACGGACGGAAGCGGACCTTGACGCCGGCCTGGTCGGCCAGCGGGCGAATACGCATCGCCGCCGGGTAGGAGTAGGTCGAGGCGAAGTCGAACCAGAAGTCCAGTATTGGCAGGCTCATTCGCCGATCCTACGTCCGCGGCAAGGCCCGCGAAACCGGCCGGATTAAATATCCGGCCGGCCGCGAACTCCCGGCGTCACCGCAGAGATGCTAAAGAGCGTTCATGACGACATTCACGCTGCACGATCTGGAAAAGCGCGTTGCGGACCGCTCCCGCGAAAGCGCGGAGGTCTCCTACACGCGCAAGCTGCTGGACCGCGGCGTTGCCCAATGCGCGAAGAAGTTCGGCGAAGAGGCGGTCGAGGCGGTCATTGCCGCTATCAGCGAGGACAAGCCGCGCGTGGTCGGCGAAGCGGCCGATGTGCTTTATCACCTCCTGGTCGTGCTGCATGCCCGCGGTATCACCCTCGACGAAGTCGAGACCGAGCTCGGCGTCCGCACTCGCCAGTCGGGCCTCGACGAAAAAGCGTCGCGCAAGAGCGGTTAAGGCGGTCTTGATGGAGCAGCGCACCGGCCAGGATGTCTCGCCATACCGGACTTTCTCGCGGGCAGACTGGGCGCGGCTGCGCCGCGACACGCCGATGACGCTGGAGCCGGCGGAAGTCATGCGGCTGCGCTCGATGCACGACCGGCTCGACATGACCGAGGTCGAGGAAATCTATCTGCCGCTGTCGCGGCTGTTGTCGCTTTACGTCCGCGCCACGCAAAACCTGTTTCGCGCGCAGCAGGGCTTCCTCGGCACCGAGGATGCCAAGATGCCGTACATCATCGGCGTTGGCGGCTCGGTGGCGGTCGGAAAATCGACCACCGCGCGCGTGCTTCAGGCGCTGCTGGCGCGCTGGCCGAACGTGCCTAAAGTCGATCTCATCACCACCGACGGCTTTCTCTATCCCAACGCGGTGCTCGATCGCGAAGGCCTGATGGAGAAGAAAGGCTTTCCGGAAAGCTACGATCTGCCGGCGTTGTTGCTGTTCCTCTCCGACATCAAAGCCGGCCGCCGGCCGGTGCGGGCGCCGGTTTATTCGCACCTGATCTATGACGTGATTCCGAACCAGTGGATCGAGATCGACCGCCCGGACATCTTGATCGTCGAAGGCCTCAATGTCTTGCAGGCCGGGCGCCTGCCGAAGGATGGCAAGGCGGTGCCGTTCGTCTCCGACTTTTTTGATTTCTCGGTCTATATCGATGCCGACGAAGACGTGCTGCTGTCATGGTATGTCAGCCGCTTCCTGACGCTACGCGGCACGGCGTTCGCCGATCCGAAATCGTACTTCCACCGCTACGCGCAGCTGACCGACAAGGAAGCAGCCGACACCGCGACCTCGATCTGGAACCGGATCAACCTCGTCAATCTGCACGAAAATATTTTGCCGACGCGCCAGCGCGCCGACCTGATTCTGAAAAAAGGCCAAAGCCACCAGGTCGACGAAGTCGCGTTGCGGCGGCTTTAGAGCCGCATCCAACTTTCCGGAAAAGCTTTACGCCGCCAGTGCCGCGGCGGAATTGGCGAGCACGGCGGCAAGCTGTTCGCGGTCGAGCGGCTTGACCAGAAAACTGTCCATCCCGGCGGCGAGACAGGCATCGCGATCCTCGGACGACGCGTTCGCAGTCAGCGCGATGATCGGCGTGCGCGATCCGCTTTCTTCGGCTTCGATGGAGCGGATGCGCCGGGTCGCCTCGAGACCATCCATGCCGGGCATGTGCAGGTCCATCAGCACCCGGTCGTATGGCGCGTCGGCCGATCGTGCCGCCAGCCAGCTTTCGATCGCCGCCGCGCCGCTGGTCGCGATGGTCGGACGATGGCCCAGCCGGGAGAGCAGTGCGCGCGCCAGGAGCGCATTGATCTCGTTATCCTCGGCGACAAGGATGGACAGCGAGCGGCCCGGCCGGACTTCGCTCGGCGTTTCATGGATGTCGCTGGCGGCGGCGTCGAAAGCGTCGTTCGCCGAAAAGCGCGCCGCAAGCGAGGTGTCGCGCACCGGCTTGATCAGATAACTTGTGAAGCCCGCGGCTTTCAGCGCGGCAAGCTTGTTGCGCATCGCCGGCGGCACCAGAACGATCCGGCGCGGGATACGCGCGGCAATCCGTGCCAGCGCTTCGCTGGCGGCAACGCCGAGCGTGTGGTCGACCAGGATCGTGTTCCACGGCTGCTCCGGCAGCAGCGCCGCCGCCACGATTTCGTCTGGCACGATCCTGGTGCGTGCGCCCCAGCGTTGCAGCCGCCGCGCGATCAGCGAGGCTTCGATCTCGGCCGGCGCGACAATCAGGATGTCGCTTCCCGACAGATCGGGCGCTGCAAATTGCGCACCTTCGGCGCCCTCGGCGCGGCGCAGCGTCAACGTGACGAGGAAGGTCGAACCGTTGCCGGGCGCGCTGTGCAACGCGATGGTGCCGCCCATGCCTTCGATGATGCGCTTGGAAATGCTCAAGCCCAGTCCGGTGCCGCCGAACTTTCGTGCCGCGCCGTTATCGGCCTGCTCGAATTCCAGGAAGATGCGCGGCTGATCCTCGGCCGTCATGCCGATGCCGGTGTCACGCACGGAGATCGCAATGGCGTCCTCGCCGGCGCCCGGTTCGGCAATGATCGACACGCCGCCGTGCTCGGTGAACTTGATCGCGTTGCCGGCAAGATTGAACAGCACCTGCCGCAATCGCGCGGCGTCGCCGATGATGCGCGAGGGCAGCCGCTCGTCGACATAACCGCAGATTTCCAGACCCTTGGCCTGGGCGCGCGGACCGAGCAGCTCGACGGCTTCCTCGACCAGCGCGGTGAGCGAGAACGGCTGCGCGGTGAATTCGAGCCGGCCGGCTTCGATCTTGGAAAAATCCAGAATCTCTTCGATCAGCGACAGCAGCGCTTCGCCCGACGTCTTCATCGCCTTCAGGTAGGTCGCCTGTTCCGGCACCAGCGGCGTATCGCCGAGGAGATCGCCCATGCCGAGGATGCCGTTGAGCGGAGTGCGGATCTCGTGCGACACCATCGCCAGAAAGCGCGATTTGGCGCGGCTCGCCGCTTCCGCCTGGTCGCGCGCATCGGCCAGCGCCCGCTCGGCGATGACGCGATCGGTCATGTCGCGGCCGACGCTTTGCACCTCGTTGCCGTTGTCGGCGCGAATGGTGACGTCGCGCCAGGCGATCCAGCGCGCGCCGTCGGCGGCCGCGATCTTCTGGTCGTAGATGCGGGTGCCGTCGGGCAGATTCGATACGCCGCTCTGCTCCTCGATCGGCAATGCAAAATTGGTGGCGAGCAGTTCCTCGCGGCTTTGCCCGGCGAGCGCGCAGAATGCGTCATTGACGTAGGTGATGGCGGACGTCGCGTCGCGGCGAACGATCACGTCACCCTGCGCTTCGAAGAAGCTCTTGGCGCGCTCTTGCGCTTCGCTGATTTCCCAGTTGCGGTCGGCGGCCTGCTCGAGGCTCGTTTCGAGGCCGCGCAATTCGGCTTTCATCTGGCGGATGCGCGAATACAGGATGCCGATGCCCCCGCAGGCGGCGCCGAACAGCGCGGCGACGCCGATCGCAAACGAATTCGGATCGTAGTGCGCCATCGGCGAGGTGGCGCCGGACAAAAAGCCGAACGCGACGCCAAATGACATCGTGGTGATGGCGACGGTGCGGACGACGAGGGAGATCAGGCGGCGGATGACGATGCCGGGTTTCTTGAGCATGAGGCGCCGGCGCATTGAACCAAGGCCCTGTTCGGTACGTTACGCGGGGCCAAGGCGAGCCGCCGCGTTCGTGCCCGGTTATTCGGTGTGCCAGCGCCGATTTTCATCTATGAACCTTGCGCATCCCTTGCAGTCGCTGCGTGTGATTGGAGTGACGGTTGATGCTTTGTTAAGATTAGCTTTTGGCTCCGGCATTGGGGCTGATCGGCCGGAGACGCGAGAATGGCTAAGTCATTGAGTTCAAAACGTTTAAAGGCGCGGCCGGGCGTGCCCCCGAGGCCCGCCAAGCCGTCGCGGGCCGAAGCCGAGGCGGCGGTCCGTACCCTGATCCAATGGGCCGGCGACGATCCCGACCGGGAAGGCCTGCGCGCCACGCCGTCGCGGGTGACCCGCGCCTTCGAAGAATGGTTCGCCGGCTACAACGACGATCCGCGCGAATATCTCAAGCGCACCTTCGAGGAGACCGGCGGCTACGACGAAGTGGTGGTGCTGCGCGACATCCGTTTCGAGTCGCATTGCGAGCATCACCTGGCGCCGATCATCGGCCGCATTCACATCGGTTATCTGCCGCGCAACCGCGTGGTCGGCATTTCCAAACTGGTGCGTCTGGTCGAGGTCTTTGCCCGGCGCTTGCAGATCCAGGAAAAGCTCACGGCGGAGATTGCCAGCTGTCTGGAGCAGGTGCTCAAACCGCACGGTGTCGCCGTCGTCGCCGAAGGCACCCATCAGTGCATGACCACGCGCGGCGTGCACAAGCCCGGCGTCACCATGGTGACCAGCCGCATGCTCGGCGTGTTCCGCGATCACGCCGAAACGCGCCAGGAATTCCTGTCGGCGATCGGCATGCGTGGCGCGATCAATGTCGCCAACGGCACCGGCTGATTTTCTTCGTGTGGTCTTTCGGGTCGGCTATTCAGGCGGCGCGCCGGATCTCGTCGGCCAGCGCGCGATAGGACAGCGCTTCGGCAAGATGCACGCGGCCGACTTTGTCGGCGCCGTCGAGATCGGCGAGCGTGCGGGCGACGCGCAGCACGCGGTGATAGCCGCGCGCCGAGAGCCGCATCGCTTCGGCGGCATCGCGCAACAGCGTCATGCCGCTGGCGTCCGGCCTGGCGACATCTTCGAGAATCGCGCCTGACACGGCAGAGTTGTTGCGGATATGCGGCAGGCCGAGCGCGGCATAACGCGCCGTCTGGCGCTCGCGCGCTGCGGCAACCCGCTCGGCGACTTCACGGCTGCCTTCGGCCGGCGCCGGCAGAATCAGATCGGCGGCGGTGACCGCGGGCACTTCGATGTGCAGGTCGATGCGGTCGAGCAGCGGGCCGGAAAGGCGCGACTGGTAGTCCGCCGCGCAGCGCGTGTTGGGCCCGCGGCGGCAGGAAAAACCGGGTTCGCTGGCGCGTCCGCAGCGGCACGGATTCATCGCCGCGACCAGCATGAAGCGCGCCGGGTAGGTGACCCGATGATTGGCGCGCGCGATCGAGACTTCGCCGGTTTCCAGCGGCTGGCGCAATGAGTCGAGCGCCTGCGGCCCGAACTCCGGCAGTTCGTCGAGAAACAGCACGCCATGATGGGCCAGCGATATTTCGCCGGGCCGTGCATGGAGTCCGCCGCCGACCAGCGCCGGCATGCTGGCGGAGTGATGCGGCGCGCGAAACGGCCGGCGGTTGGTCAACGCGCCGCCCTTGATGGCGCCGGCCACCGAAGCGACCATCGACACTTCGAGCAATTCGCCCGGCGCCAGCGGCGGCAGGATCGACGGCAGCCGCGCCGCCAGCATCGACTTGCCGGCGCCGGGCGGCCCGCACATCAAGAGGTTATGGCCGCCGGCCGCGGCAATTTCGAGCGCGCGCTTGGCGCTCTCCTGGCCCTTGATGTCGGCGAGGTCGAGCATCGGCCCGTCGGCCTCGAGAATCTTCGGCTGCGGCCGCGACAGCACCTGCGTGCCCTTGAAATGGTTGGCGAGCTGAATGAGCGAGGAGGCCGCAATGATGTCGATGTCCGGGCTCGCCCACGCCGCTTCCGGCCCGCACACCGCGGGGCAGATCAAACCTTCGCCGCGAGCATTGGCGCCGATGGCGGCGGGCAGCACACCGGCGACCGGCGTGATCGAGCCGTCGAGGCCGAGCTCGCCGAGCACGGTGAATCCGGACAGCGCATCGTGCGGGATGGCGCCGATCGCCGCCATCAGGCCGAGCGCGATCGGCAGGTCGTAATGGCTGCCTTCCTTCGGCAGGTCGGCCGGCGCGAGATTGATGGTGATGCGGCGCGCCGGCAGCGCCAGCCCCGACGCGATCAGTGCCGAGCGCACCCGCTCGCGCGCTTCCGAGACCGCCTTGTCGGGCAGGCCGACGACATTGAACGCGACAATGCCGGGCGCGACCTGGACCTGGACATCGACGGGCCGGACCTCGATGCCCTCAAACGCCACGGTGGAGACGCGCTGGACCATTGCAGCCCTGAACCAGTCAGCCCTGTCGTGCCGCGAAGAGTAACGGAACTTTTGTTCCCGTCAAGAACAATTAGAGAACAAAAATAGGGTGAGGGACCGGGCGATAAATAGTCAGGCGTCATCGAGACCGTGACCATGTCGGGATATTTTACATCGCGCGGACGCGGAATCGACGCCGACCTCACAGGCAGGCTGGCAAAGCAGCTGCCGGAATCCCGGAAGCCGGACAGCAAATGATTATTGCGTCCGCTTGGGCGGCGGCGCCGGAGGCTGATACGAGCCCGGAGGCAGCGGCGGTCGATAGCCCGGCGCGCATCTCTCGGTCGCGAGTGTCGTAAGGTACTGCTGACGTGCTTGGAGTGCCGTGGCTTCGGTGCTCGCCGCGCCCTTGGAATCCATCGCAAACCAGACCGGCCAGATGACCAATCCCACGACGCCAGCAGCAACATTCTGAGCGACTTTCAGCCCTTTTTCATCTGCAAGCTGTTGGGCCTTTGCGTTATTGGCTTCGATCTCAGCCCGGATCATTGTGCAGTCAGAGTAGACATCCTGCGGCTGAACACTCGCGACGGGCGCAGGATCGCGGCCTGCGCACGCAGAAACGGCGAGGCCAATAGCCATCGCTGCACACACTCGACTAGTCATTAAAGACGGGAATGGGGTTTGACCCCTTGCTGAGCGACACTGTGCCGGGAGTAAGAACCTGCTGTCGGCTGCTCTGCGTCGAGAGCGTGCAGGTCGCGCCCGGTACATTCGGGGTATAAACGGCAATGACCTGAGTGGTCCTTTGGTGATTGTCGTGCAGCCGGCCAGCAGCAGCGCGATTCCCAGAATCGCAAGCCTACGCATGACGCTTCCCCTAGTCCCCGGCACACTATCCGCGAAATACTTCCGAGGGGCAACTTATAGGGGAGACGGTAAATTGGGGCATTTTAGTCCGCAGGCCCCAGCGAAGAGCGGCGCTTACCGCCGTTTCAGGCCCGTTTTATTCGCCGGCACCGGCCAAAAGCTCGCGCAGCACGGCGTTGAGCATCTCGTCCGAGAGATCGGTGCCCTCGACGGCGCGGGCCAGCGTCAGCGCACCCACCAGCGCGGCCATGGCGGTCACCGCCTTGCGCCGCCGCACCGCTTTGGACTTGCCCGGGACGGCTTCGGCGAGAATGTCGAGCAGCGGCTCAAGCCCCTCGGCGAAGGCTTTGCGCACGCCCTTGCCGCGGCGCGCGGCGTCGTTGCCGAGCGCGGCGAAGGCGCAGCCTTTGCCGGGGTCGTCGCGATGGCGTGGTGAAAGGTAGTGCTTCAGCAGCGCCGCGAACGGCTCCTGCGGGTCGGCGGCGGTGACCTTCGCCCAGTTTGCCGCCGCCTGCGCCATCGTGCGCTTGCTCGACTGTGCCACCAGGTCGTCCTTGGAGGAGAAATGCCCGTAGAAACCACCATGGGTGAGATCGGCGGCCTTCATGATGTCGGCGACGCCGATGCCGTCGAAGCCCTTGGCGCGGAACAGCGCGCCCGCCGCGTCGATGATGCGTTCGCGGTGTTCGGCGGCCTTTTCCCGGCTCACTCTCATTACAGCACCTCAGCCATGCGTACGCGTCCGTGCGCACTCTCCGTGACTTGACTTTTTATATGACGATCGTCATCAATAAGCAAGCTTGGAATGATGGTCATCATCTAACCGCAGTTTCGGAACTGGAATTCGGCATGTTGTCTTCCGCAGTCGCCGCGGCGCTTGCGCGCCGCAAAATCCATTACGGCTGGGCTATTGTCGGCGCCACTTTGTTCGTCACCGTGATCACGGCGGCCGCGATGAGCACGCCCGGCGTGCTGATCGTGCCGCTGGAGCAGGAATTCGGCTGGACCGACGCGCAAATCTCTTCGGCATTGGCGCTCCGGCTGATGCTGTTCGGATTGTTCGGTCCGTTCGCCGCAGCGTTCATGAATCGCTATGGCATCCGCGCCGTGGTGATATGCGCGGTCATTCTCATTTGCGCAGGTTTTCTGGCGTCGCTGGTGATGACGCAGGTGTGGCAGCTCGTCCTGCTGTGGGGCGTCGTCGTCGGTATCGGCACCGGCCTTACCGCCATGGTTTTGGCCGTCACGGTCGCGACGCGCTGGTTCAACGCCCGGCGCGGCCTGGTCACAGGCATCTTTGCCGCCAGCAACGCCACCGGGCAGCTCGTCTTCCTGCCGCTTATCGCCTCGCTCGCCACCAATTACGGCTGGCGTATGTCGCTGGTGTTCGTCTGCTGCATGCTGGCGATTGCGGGTGTCGTCGGGTCGCTGCTGCTGCGCGATCGGCCGAGCGACCTCGGCCTTCCGCTTTATGGCGAGACCGCGGTCGCGCCGGCCCCGGCGGCCGGTGCGGGTCTTGTTTCGCTGCTGATGTCGCCGCTCATCGTGTTGAAGGAAGCAGCGCGCACTCCGGTATTTTGGGTGTTGTTCGGGACCTTCTTCGTCTGCGGCAGCAGCACCAACGGCCTGATCCAGACCCATTTCATAACGCTGTGCCATGACTACGGCCTGGCCGCAGTCACCGCGGCGAGCGTGCTGGCGATGATGGGCATTTTCGATTTCGCCGGCACCATCGGCTCCGGCTGGCTGTCCGACCGCTTTGACAGCCGCTGGCTGCTGTTCTGGTATTACGGCCTGCGCGGGGTGTCGCTGCTCTATCTGCCGTTCACCGATTTCACGTTCTACGGGCTGTCGCTGTTCGCGATGTTCTACGGGCTCGACTGGATCGCGACCGTGCCGCCAACGGTGAAACTCACCGCCGACAAGTTTGGCCGCGAAAAGGCCGGCATGGTGTTCGGCTGGATTTTTGCCGGCCACCAGATCGGCGCGGCCAGCGCGGCGTTCGGCGCGGGGGTGGTGCGGACGGTATATTCGACCTACCTGCCGGCGTTTTTTATCGCCGGTGCGCTCTGCATCATCGCGGCGCTGGCAGTGCTGACGGTGCGCAAGTCGTCGGGTCCGGTCGTTGCCACGCCCGCACCGGCAAGAGCTTAGCCAGAGCTAGCTACTTTCGCTTTGCCTCGATCTTGTCCCACAGCATCGCTGCGATGTCGGGACCGCCGAGATTTTTCACCGACCGGATTCCGGTCGGTGAGGTGACGTTGATCTCGGTGAGATAGTCGCCGATCACGTCGATGCCGACGAACAACAGGCCGCGGTCGCGCAGCGCCGGGCCGATGCGGTTGCAGATCTCCCGCTCGCGTTCGGTGAGCTCGGTGGCGGCCGGCGTGCCGCCGCGTACCATGTTGGAGCGCAGGTCGTCGGCTGCCGGTACGCGGTTCACCGCGCCGGCAAACTCGCCGTCGACCAGGATGATGCGCTTGTCGCCTTTCTTCACCGCCGGCAGGAATTTCTGCACTACCCATTGCTCGCGGAACAGCGACGAGAACAGGTCGTACAGCGAGCCGAAATTCAGATCCTCTTTGGTGAGCAGGAACACGCCTTCGCCGCCTTTGCCGTAGAGCGGCTTCATCACGATGTCGCCGTGCTCGGCGCGGAACGCCTTGATCGCTTCAAGGTCGCGCGTCAACAGCGTCGGCGGCATCAGGTCGGGGAATTCGGTGACGAAAACTTTCTCCGGTGCGTTGCGCACATGGGCCGGATCGTTGACCACCAGCGTCTTCGGATGGATGCGCTCGAGGATGTGGGTCGAGGTGATGTAGGCCAGATCGAACGGCGGGTCCTGCCGCAGCAGCACGACGTCGAAGCTCGAAAGATCGACATGCTTCGGTTCGCCGAGCGTGACGTGATCGCCGACGACGTCGCGCAGCACCACCGGCCGCACCGTCGCCGTGACCTTGCCGTCGCGCAACGACAGCCGGTCCGGCGTGTAATAGGAGATCGCATAGGCCCGGGCCTGCGCCTCCAGCAGCATCGCGAAGGTGGAGTTGCCACGGACGTTGATCCGCTCGATCGGATCCATTTGGACGGCGACGTTCAGGCGCATGGCGGTATCGGGGCTGGGGAAGGTTGAAGCGCGGGTAACGGGTCAGGTCTACGCAATTTCGTTCTAGGCCGCCACTAGGTCACTGCGAGGCGTCGAAGGCATTGACGATATGGCGTGGCAGCTTGCCCGGCGCCACCAGCATGACATCGAAGCGGCCGAAGCAGTCGGCATCCTTGGGATGCTGCGCCATCCAGTATTCGGCGGCGGCGATGATGCGCTGTTGCGATGTCCGGCTCACCGATTCCGCCGCCAGCTCCAGCGTGTCGCGCGCCTTGACCTCGACGAACACCAGGTTGCGCCGCCGCCGCGCCACGATATCGATCTCGCCGACCGGCGTTCTCCAGCGCCGCGCCGCGATCCGGTAACCCTTGGCGAGCAGCAGCATGGCCGCACGGCTCTCCGCCGACAGCCCGAGCTTGAAGGCGGCGACCCGTTCCGGCCGCGCAGCTGGTTTGGCCGCCGTCTTGGCCACTGTCTTGGGTCGCGTGACCCGTTTAGCGCGGGGCGGCAAAGTCGCTGGCATGATCGGTCTCTTTGCTGAGTTCGAGCGCACGCCGGTAAAGCTCGCGCCGCGGCATGCCGGTCACGTCGGCGACCTCGCCGACCGCATCTTTCAACGAGACCCGCGCCAGCGCGGCGCGCAGCAGCGTGTCGGTCTCGCCGGCGCTCGGCTGCGCCGGCGCTGACGGCGGTCCGATCACCACAACGATCTCGCCGCGCGACTCGCTCTCCGGGCAACTCTGCGCCAGCGCTGCGAGATCGCCGCGGCGCACTTCCTCGTGCAGCTTGGTGAGCTCGCGGCAGACCGCAGCTTCGCGCGGTCCGAGCCCTGCGGCGAGATCGGCGAGCGCTGCCGCAAGGCGCGGCCCGGTCTCGAACAGCACCAGCGTCGCGGGAATGCGGACGAGTTCGGCAATGCGCGCGCGGCGGGCGCCCTGTTTCGGCGGCAGGAAGCCGGCGAAGAAAAACTGATCGGTCGGCAGGCCGGCGGTCGTCAGCGCTGCAAGCGTCGCCGAGGCGCCGGGCAGCGCGGTGACGGGGACGCCAGCCTCATGTGCGGCGCGCACCAGCTTGAAGCCGGGATCGGAGATCAGCGGCGTGCCGGCATCGGAAACCAGTGCGATCGAAGCGCCATCGCCGAGCCGGCGCAGCAGCACCGGGCGCGCCTGCTCGGCGTTGTGGTCGTGATACGGTGTCAGCGGTGTCGCGATCACGTAGCGGTCGAGCAGCTTGCGGGTCACGCGGGTGTCCTCGCAGGCGATGGCGTCGGCGCCGGCCAGCGTTTCCAGCGCCCGCAGCGTGATGTCGCCGAGATTGCCGATTGGCGTTGCGACGATATGAAGCCCGGGCGCGGCGTGCGGCACCTCGACATACCGGCCGGCGAGACTGTAGCGGCGCGGATGGTGGCCCTGATTGCGTGGCGAAGTGGTCATTTCCGGCACTTTAGCGCCGGCAGCCGAGGGCGTCATGTTGGGCGTCATGGTGGCTGCCACACCTGTTGCAAATTCGTTATCCTTTCGATTTGGTTAACCTTTCGCCGCCAGAATGACAGATTACCGCTGCCCTAATCGGCGATGACTGTGGTGAGGAGGCCCATTTTGCCGGGGGAAATGCCGCTCCACGCGCCGGTGGCACAGCTGACCCGGCGGCGTTCGCTTGCGGGCCTGTTGGGCACCGCGGGCGTATTGCTTGGCGGCTGCTCCGGCACTTCGAGCTTCTTCAATTCGCTGCCGACCTTATCGTCGTCCGGTCCGCCGCCACAGCAGCAAGGCGGCGGAGCACCATTGCCGCCGCAGCAAGCCTCGGCGCCAAATGTCATCGGCGCCGGCCAGGTCAAGGCCGCGCTGATCCTGCCGCTGTCCGCCGGCGGCAATGCCGGCGTCGCCGGCCTGGCGATGCGCAACGCTGCCGAAATGGCGCTAAGCGAATTCAACGGCGCCAACGTCCAGATCACGGTGTTCGACGACGCCGGCAATCCCGACAGCGCGCGGCAGGGCGCGCAACAGGCGCTGGATCAGGGCGCCGAGATCGTTCTCGGCCCGCTGTTTGCGCAATCGGTCAGCACCGTCGGCCAGGTGGCGCGGGCCCGCAATATTCCGATGATCGCGTTTTCGACCGACGCCAATGTCGCGGCAAGCGGCATTTATCTGCTGAGTTTCCTGCCGGAAACCGATGTCGAGCGCATCGTGCAATACACCTCTTCGGTCGGCCGGCATTCCTATGCCGCGCTCATTCCCGACAATCCCTATGGCACCGTCGTCGAAGCCGCGTTCAAGCAGGCGGTGGCGCGCCGCAACGGCCAGATCGTGGCGCTGGAGCGCTACCCGCACGACAAGGCGGGCATGGCCGGGCCGGTGCGCAACGTCGCGCAGGTCGCGTCGCGCGCCGAAGCCATCTTCATTCCCGATGGCGGCGACGCGGTGCCGGACGTCGTGCAGGGCCTGATCGCGGACGGCGTCATCACCAAGCGCGTGCAACTGCTCGGCACCGGGCTGTGGGACGATCCGCGGATCAGTTCGGCGCCGGGGCTCGATGGCGGCTGGTACGCAGCGCCTGACGGCGCCGGCTTCCGCGCCTTCGCCGAGCGCTACCGCAGCCGCTACAAGCAGGAGCCGGTCCGCACCGCGACCCTGGCCTATGACGCGGTGGCGCTGATCGCGGCGCTGGTGAAGACGCAAGGCACCCAGCGGTTCTCGCAGCAAGTGCTGACCAACCCGTCGGGCTTCACCGGCATCGACGGCCTGTTCCGCTTCCGCCAGGACGGCACTAACGACCGCGGGCTCGCGGTTTTGCGGGTGACGGCAACCGGGACCCAGGTGATATCGCCCTCGCCAAAGGCGTTTGGCGGCTCCGGAATATAAGCAAGCTTATTAATTTGAAAGCTGCAAAACGGGGCTTTTCGGCTCCGGGGTGTTGTCCGGTCTGAAATCGCGATCCGGCCTAGGCCGGCCGGCTGACGCTTTCCACCAAAGCCAATTTGGGGCAGGACGATTTTGCAGTGAGCGGGACGGCGTAGAATGCCTGGAATCAACCCGCGCTCATAGCACTATTGATTTCATTGAGAAAAACGGTCTATTAATAAGCGAGCTTATTAAATAACAGGGCTTTTTCAGGGGGTTCGGCTACGCCGCGAGATCGGCGACGACCGCATCCAGCACCGGAAATCCGGCCAGTGTCACCCGCAACCGTCCATGATCCGTGGTCTCGATCAAGCCGTACCGGCGAAGATCGTCGATGCGAGCCGGGTCGATGCGCCGGCCGGAGATCGTTTCGTAGCGGTCGAGCGTGATGCCTTCGGCGAGCCGCAGCCCCATCAGCAGGTATTCGTCGCCGCGCTCTTCGCTGGTCAGGACATCGTCGGTGGTGACGCCGTTGCCGGCGGCCTCGACCCGCATCAGCCACGACTCCGGCCGCTTCTCGGTTGCGGTCGCATGGCGGTCGCCGTCGATGTCGATCCGGCCGTGCGCGCCTGGTCCGATGCCGGCATATTCCTGGCCGCGCCAGTACACCAGATTGTGCCGGCATTCGCCGCCCGGCCGGGCATGATTGGAGATCTCGTAAGCCGGCAGGCCGTGCCTGGCGCAAATCTCTAGCGTCGTGTCGTAGAGCGTGCGGGCGAGATCGTCGTTCGGCGTTTTCAGCTTGCCCGCCTTGTGCAGTGCCTCGTACGGCGTGTCGGCCTCGATGGTGAGCTGATAGAGCGACAGGTGCTCGCCGGCCTCGCCGAGCGCGCGGTTCAGCTCATCGGCCCATTGTTCCGGTTGCTGCCCCGGCCGCGCGTAGATCAGGTCGAACGAATAGCGGTCGAACGCCGCGCGGGCGACGCCGACGGCATCGAGCGCTTCGCGGGCCGTGTGCATCCGGCCGAGTTCGGCCAGCGCGCGGTCGTCGAGCGATTGCACACCGAGCGACACGCGGTTGACGCCGGCCGCGCGATAGCCGCGAAACCGCGTCGCCTCGACGCTGGTTGGATTGGCCTCGAGCGTCACCTCGACGTCGGGCGCGACGGTCCAGTGCTGGCCGACGGCATCGAGCACGGCGCCGATCGTCGCCGGCTGCATCAAAGACGGCGTGCCGCCGCCGAAGAAAATCGTCGAGACCGTGCGCCCCGGCAGCCGCGCAGCCGTCGTCGCGATTTCAGTCGCAAAGGCGCGGGCAAATCGCGCTTCGTCGATCGGCTCGCGGCGGACGTGGCTGTTGAAGTCGCAGTACGGGCATTTCGACAGGCAGAACGGCCAATGGATGTAGACGCCGAATGCCGCCGGTTCGCCGCCGGCCCGCGCGTCGTCAACCAAGGCAGGCCTCCGCAAGCTTCATGAAAGCGCGGGCCCGATGGGACAGCCCTTTGCCGCACGGCGGCAGGCCATGTTTTTCCTCGCTCGGCATCTCGCCGAAGGTGCGGTCGTGGCCGTCCGGCAGGAACATGGGATCATAGCCAAAGCCCTTGTCGCCGCGCGGCGGCCAGACCAGCGTGCCGGTGACGCGCGCTTCGAAGTCCTCACGATGCCCGTCGGGCCACGCGACGCAAAGCGCCGAGACAAAGCTTGCTTTACGCTGTTCCGGCGTGTTGGCGCCGATTTCCCGCAGTTTGTGGTCGATCGTCTGCATCGCGAAGTGGAAATCTTTCTTCGGGCCGGCCCAGCGCGCCGAATAGATGCCAGGCTCGCCGTTGAGCGCATCGACGGCTAACCCTGAGTCGTCGGCGAAAGCCGGCAAGCCGGTCGCTTTTGCCGCCGCTTCGGCCTTGATCCGGGCGTTGTCGCGAAACGTCGTTCCGCTCTCGTCGGGCTCGGGCAGTCCAAGCTCACCCGCTGATATGGCGTCGATACCGTAGGGCGCCAGCAGCTCCCGCATTTCGGCGAGCTTGCCGGGATTATGCGTCGCGATCACAAGCCGGCCGGTGATGCGGCGGTGCGCGCTCACATCACCGCCATCTTTTGCAGGTCGACCAGCTTGGCGACGCCTTTTTTCGCCAGCGCCAAGAGGGTGGTGAATTCGGTTTCGGAGAACGGTGTCTTCTCCGCAGTGGCCTGGATCTCGACGATGTTGCCGTTGCCGGTCAGCACGAAATTGGCGTCGGTCTCGGCCTGCGAGTTTTCCGCGTAATCGAGATCGAGCACGGCCACGCCGCCGAACACGCCACAGGAAATGGCGGCGATGTGGTCGCGCAACACGCTCATCTCCACCATGTCGCGGGTCTTCATCCAGGCCAGGCAATCGTAAAGCGCGATCCAAGCCCCGGTGATCGAAGCGGTGCGGGTGCCGCCGTCGGCCTGGATCACGTCGCAGTCGATGGTGATCTGGCGTTCGCCGAGCGCCTTGAGATCGACGACCGAGCGCAGGCTGCGCCCGATCAGCCGCTGGATCTCGACGGTGCGCCCGCTCTGCTTGCCGGCGGAGGCCTCGCGGCGCGTCCGCTCCAGCGTGGCGCGCGGCAGCATGCCGTATTCGGCGGTGATCCAGCCGCGGCCTTGACCCTTGAGCCAGGGCGGCAGGCGATCTTCCAGCGTCGCGGTCACCAGCACATGAGTTTCGCCAAATTTTACGAAACATGAGCCTTCGGCAAATTTCACCACGCCGCGTTCGAGCGATACCGGGCGCAAATCGTCGGGCTGTCGGCGGCTCGGCCGCATGCAAATCTCCTCGCGGTCAACCACGGGCCGCGGCACGCTTTTAGGCGCGCTAGCGGAGCGGATTTGACATTCGCTATCCGCCATCCGCCAGTTCGTGAAGCGAATGTCAAATCCAAAGCTCCGCTAGCCAAATATACTTGCTAGTGGTTCTCTGATTCAAACATTCGCACGACGGCTCCGCAATGGGATGCGAATGTTTGAATCGAACCACTAGTATGGGGGCTACAAGGGCAATGCCGGAGCAGCTACGCTGCGGCTTGCCGATGGCGGGAGGCTTAAATGGCGGTGGAACCGACCCAAGCGCTTGCACAATTCGTTTCCGCATTGCGGTATGAGGACCTTCCGCAACGCGTGCGCGACCACTGCAAGAATTTGCTGCTCGATGCGCTGGCCTGCGCGGTGTCCGGCCGCCTTGGCGAAGAGACCGGACAGGTAGCCGCCTTCGCGGCGGCGCTGGCGCAATCGCGGGAATCCAGCGTGATCGGCAGCGAACCGCTGTCGCTCGCCGGCGCGACGCTGCTCAACGCCTATCTCGTCACCGCCACGACAATGTGCGACGCGCACCGCGAGACGATGACCCATGTCACGCCGGAAGTTGTGCCGCCGGCGCTCGCCATCGCCGAACGTGACGACTTGAATGGCCGTGCGCTGCTCACCGCGCTCGCCGCCGGTTGCGAGGTGACGACGCGGATTGGCATCGGCACCGACTATCCGAAATTCCGCGCGCGCGGCTGGCACGGTCCCGGAATCTTCGGGCCGTTCGGCTCGGCGGCCGCGGTCGGCTCGCTCTTGAAATTCGACGCCGACACCATGGCGCGCACGTTCGGCCTTGCCGGCAGCCAGGCCGCCGGCACGTTTGCGGCGTGGGGCACGCCGACGGTGAAATTCCATCAGTGCCGGGGTGCGTTGTCGGGATTGATGGCGGCGCTGCTGGCGCAGCAGCAATTCGTCGCGACGCGCGAATTCCTGACCGCAAAAGATGGCGGCCTCTACAACACGTATGTCGAAGGCGGCAAGCCCGAGGCGGTGACGGCCGATCTCGGCGCGCGCTGGGAGCTCGAACAGATCGCGATGCGGCTGTGGCCGTCGGCGACACTGATCCAGGGCATGAACACGGCGCTGTTCGAGATCCTCGACAAACAGAAAATCGATGCCGGGCAAATTGGCAAAGTGCGCATCGGCATGAGCAAGCCGGCGTTCGACATGCATGGCGGCTTCAACACCTACAAGGCGAAGTTCGAGGCGCTGTTGTCGGCGCACTATACCGCCGCGGTGATCCTGCATGACCGCGCGCTCACGCTGGCGCAGTTCGAACCGAAGCGGTACGACGATCCGAAGCTGCGGCGTTTTGCAGCCGAGCAGGTCGAGGTTCGTGCCGATAGTTCGGTCAGCGGTTCGCAAGCCGCGGTCGATATCGAGATGGCCGATGGCCGGACGGTTTCCGCCCGTTGCCAACATCCGCTGGGCTCGTTCGAGAATCCGCTGTCCCGCGCCCAGATTGAGCAAAAATTCCGCAGCTATGCGAAGGATTTTCTCCCTGATAATCACGTTACCGCGGTGATCGGTGCGGTGGACCGCCTCGAGGACTTCGGCTCGATCCGCCGCCTGATGGATTTGCTGCGCACATCGCCGCGGGCAATGGCGGCCGCGGAGTGATATATTAGGGCGGTCATGGCCAGCCACGACGTTCCCATCGGCGTCAACCAGATCGGGCTCGCGCAGCTCAACGAGCGCTCGCGCGAGATTTTCCGTCAGGTCGTCGAGAGCTATCTCGCGACCGGCGAACCGGTCGGCTCGCGCAACCTCTCGCGCATCATTCCGATGACGCTGTCGCCGGCATCGGTGCGCAACGTGATGTCGGACCTGGAGCAGCTCGGGCTGGTCTATGCGCCGCATACCTCGGCAGGCCGGCTGCCGACCGAGAAGGGGCTGCGTTTCTTCGTCGATGCCCTGATGCAGATCGGTGATCTCACCGAGAATGATCGCCGCGCCATCGAGGCGCAGGTCGCGGCGTCTGGCCAAGCGAAATCCGTCGAAAACGTCTTGACCGAAGCTTCCGGGCTCTTGTCGGGCCTGGCCCGCGCCGCCGGCGTCGTCGTCACCGCCAAGACCGACGTGCTGCTCAAGCACGTTGAGTTCGTGCGGCTCGAACCCGAGCGCGCCCTGGTCGTGCTGGTGGCTGAGGACGGGCAGGTCGAAAACCGCGTCCTGCATATTCCGGTCGGCTTGCCGACCTCGGCGCTGACCGAAGCGTCGAACTTTCTCAACGCCCACATCCGCGGCAAGACGCTGGCCGAGGCGCGCGCCGAGCTGGAGCACGCCTTGATCGAACGGCAGGCCCAACTCGACGGCCTGACGCAAAAACTGGTGGCGGACGGCCTGGCAAGCTGGTCCGGCGGCGCCAGCGACGAACGCCGGCTGATCGTGCGCGGTCAGGCGCACCTGCTCGAAGACCTTAAGGCGCTCGCCGATCTCGAGCGGGTGCGACTATTGTTCGACGATCTGGAAACCCGCCGCGAAGTGATCGACCTGCTGGGGCGGGCGGACCGGGCCGAAGGCGTGCGGATTTTCATAGGTTCCGAGAACAAGCTGTTCTCGCTGTCCGGCTCCTCGACCATCGTCGCCCCGTACCACGACGCAACCGGCCGGATCGTCGGGGTCCTCGGCGTGATCGGCCCGACCCGGCTCAACTACGCCCGGGTCATTCCCATGGTGGATTACACCGCCAAAGTGGTCAGCAAGCTCTTAGGCGGGTGATCCGGCGGAGGTCCGCGGCAGGTTCGCGCTTGATTTTTAAGGCTTGAACCCTGATATCCGGGACGAATTGAATTGCGCGCATAATCCAGCTGGAAAACCGGAACCCCGGATCAAGTCCAACGGTGGGCTTTAGGATCATGCGCAAAAGAACGGGAAAAACCATGACGGAGCAGACCGCTCGCGCTGAGGACGAAGCGGCCGAAAAGCCGGAGACTTCGAAGCCGGAGACTTCGGCTGCGGCGCCGCAACCGGTGCCATCGACCGCGCTTGAGCGCGAGCATGCCGAGATGAAGGATCGGGTACTGCGCACGCTCGCCGAGATGGAGAACTTGCGCAAGCGCACCGATCGCGAAGTTGCCGACGCGCGGCTCTACGGCGCCTCGTCGTTTGCCCGCGATGTGCTGGCGGTCGCCGACAATATGCGCCGCGCGCTCGAGGCGGTGCCGCCGGAGGCGCGCGCCAATGCGGAAGCCGGCATGAAATCGCTGGTCGAGGGCGTCGAACTGACCGAGCGCGAACTGCTCAAGGCGCTGGAGAAGAACGGTGTCCGCCAGTTCAATCCGCAGGGCGAGAAATTCGATCCGAACGTCCATCAGGCCATGTACGAAGTGCCCGATGCTTCGGTCCCGGCCGGCAGCGTCGTCCAGGTGGTGCAGCCGGGCTACATGATCGGCGAACGGGTGTTGCGGCCGGCTCTGGTCGGCGTGTCGAAGGGCGGCCCGAAAGTTGCGCCCACGACAGCATCGAACAACGACAACCGGGAAGCGGCGTCAGGCTCCTGACGCGGCGCTTCACTTCAGGTCAATTCACTTCAGGTCGATACTGTCGCGCACCGTCCGCAGACGGCTCTGGGCGTCGACCCATTTGTCGGCCGGCGCCATGGCGATCATCTGCATGAAAGCGCCGCCGCCGAAGCGCAGCCACTGCGCCACCATGATGGCGGTGTGGGTGCGCGCATCGACAGCCTGAGCGACGGTCTGGTAGCCCGGCTGGTTGTTGATCCGCAGCGGTTCGGAAATCGAGACTTTGACGTTCTCGATGCCGATGATCTGGCTGAACGCAACGCGGGCAAATTCGGCGCGGTCGTCGGGCTCTTTGGGGCCGCCGGGAAATACGCCGATGAACAGGTGAGCCTGGAAGTCATTTGGATTTGCCGTGTCGGGCGGATCGCCGATCAGCGCGGCGCGGCCGACCAGCACGTTCTGAACGTGGAAACCGGAGAGATCGCCGATCGTGAACGGCAGCACGGCGAGCTTTTCAGCGTCCGGGACGGTTTCCCTGACGGTGAGCGTCAGCAGCGCGGCACGGATCGCTGCGTCGGTGTAAGCGGTTTCCTTTTCGGGCACTTGCGCATTGACCAGCGCGGTGACGCTCTTCGCTTGGCCGATCATCAGCCACTTGCGATAGTTCTTCTTGTCGGCCTGCGCCTTTCCCGTCACCAGCGCGGCGGTGCCGAAGCTCAGCGGAATGTCCTCGCGCTTATCGACCGTGATGCCTGCTTTTTTCAGGACATCGGCATCGAGGCCTTTTTTGAGATCCGCATAAACCGCGGGAGCCTGCGCCGCGAGCAGGATGACGGAGTCCTTGCCGGAATCTTCAAAGCCTGGAAATGACGTGCTGATCGCCATTCCATCAGGCGGAACGAGCCCGATGACCGACGCCATCGGAAAGATCGGATCGGCGGCGTAGAGCGGCTGCGCAGCAACAAACAGCGCCGCGGCCGCTACCGGTAGCGCGGTCAAAAACCTGTGGGCTTTGCCAATGGGCTTCATGCCTTGTCACCCTCGCAGCCGGACGGCGGCCGCGCGCTGTCGGTAGCAGGCCGCGTGACCCGGCGCAAAGTCAGATTGATCCTGCCGCCCTCGGCCAGCAGCGTGGAGGTGCCGGCTTCAATGCGATCGACACCGTGAAAGGCCAGCCGGCAATCGCCGCCAAGAACCAGGGCGTCGCCGGAGCTGAGCCGGAACGAGCGGGTGGGATCGCCGCGCTTCTGGCCGCCGATCCGGAACAGGCAGCTATCGCCAAGCGAAAGCGACAGCACCGGGGCGTCGAAATCCTGTTCGTCGCGGTCCTGATGCAGGCCCATTTTTGCGCTCGGGCCGTAGTAGTTGATCAGGCAGGCTTCCGGCGGTGACCGGTAGCCGGCGAGCGCGTCCCACATCGCCAGAAGCACATCCGGCATTGGCGGCCATGGCCGCCCGGTGACCGGATGGTTCGGTTCATAGCGATAGCCTTTTTCATCGGACAGCCAGCCCAGCGGACCGCAATTCGACATGCGCACCGTGAAGGGCCGTCCCGACTTCGGCATGCGCGGCGTGAATAGCGGGGCTGCTGCGAAAATCTTGCGGAGCTCGGCCAGCAGCGCTGTTTGGGCGGGCCGATCGAGGCGGCTGGGGTAGAGGCGAAGCCCCAAAGAATGCGTTTCTGCTTTCATCGACCCTTTACTGCTCTGGGGCACCTTGCCGCGATGACTGCATTGGTTGGCCACCCGTCGGCAATTCCCGGAAAACTGTACATTGCATTCGCGTGGTTGGCCGGCGTCTTCCTGTTGATTGAGGTAGGGATCGACCTCAGGCTTGCCATAGACCAATCGTTCTCAAGCTTCGTCTTTGAACCCACGGGCTTCCAGGTCGGGCGCGATTTCCTCAATACCTGGATGGGCGGCCGGTCGGCGTTTGCTGGCGGTCCGGCAGCGTGGTTCGATTCCACGACCTATGATGCCGCGGTACGGCAAATAACCGGCCATCCGGATCTACCCCCCGTTTTCTGGTCCTATCCACCGCACATCCTGCTCTTTATCTGGCCATTCGGCCTGTTGCCGTACCTGGCCGCTTATGCGCTCTGGTGCTTCGTCGGATTGGGGTTTTATCTGTGGGCGGCAATCGCGGCCGGGATAGATCGCAAGTACACGCTGTTCCTCGCCGTCGCGCCCGCTGTCGCCGCAACCGTCTATTTCGGTCAGAACGGCTTTTTCACCGCTGCGCTTCTTATCGGCGGCCTTGCCAACCTCGATCGGCGGCCGATCGTCTCGGGAATGCTATTGGCGGTTCTTACCTTCAAACCGCAATTCACACTGTTACTCCCGGTGCTCCTCGTATTGACCGGACGCTGGCGCGTTATCGCCACGGCCATCGCCGTCGCTGCCGCGCTGGTTCTTGTGACATCGATATGTTTCGGCGCCGATATTTGGCTTCAATATTTGCAAAAGGTGGTGCCGCAGCAGCACTGGGTGGTCATCGCTGCGGGCGACAACGCCGAGGGCTGGCCGATCGCGTCCTCCGCTTTCGTCAACGCGCGGCTTATTGGCTTGCGTGACAACTGGGCATGGGCGCTGCAGGCACTTTCATCGTGTTGTGCCCTGGCGGCAGTGGTCTGGACCTACTGGCGCAGGCGCGATCCCGTCCTCTCGGCGGCGCTGTTCGTCACCGCAACCTTTCTGTTTTCGCCCTGGATGCTGAACTACGACATGGTCGTGCTGGGCTTTGTCGTCACGCGCTTGATGCAACGCGACGACAACACCTATCTTGATCACGGTTTGGCGCTGGCGGTCTGGACTTTGCCGATCTTGATGGTGCCCTTCGGCTCATCGCACATACCCCTAGCGTTGCTGGTGCTGCCGGCCTTCGCCAGCCGTCTGATCTGGCGGCTGGCCCATGGTGCCTGCAAGTATGGCGGCTCCAAGCAAGGTACCTCCGCGCAAGCGTTGCCGGCGACGGTGCTAGTTTCGGGGGCGTAATGGCAGGCTTTCCTGTCTTGCGACCGGGGGTCGCTCTCCTATATGAGCCAAGGGCAATCGCCTGGGTCCGCCCGGGTCGATTGAGTGTGAATAAGGGGGTTGGATTTGGGCGCCTTAGGGGCCTGCCCAACCTGCCGCAAGAGAGAGGAATGTAAGAACCATGGCTAAGGTCATCGGTATCGATCTCGGGACCACTAATTCGTGCGTCGCCGTTATGGAAGGCGCGACGCCGAAGGTCATCGAGAACGCCGAGGGAATGCGCACCACGCCGTCCATTGTCGCTTTTACCGACGAGGGCGAGCGGCTGGTGGGTCAGCCGGCAAAACGCCAGGCCGTGACCAATCCCGAACGCACGATTTTCGCAGTGAAGCGCCTCATCGGCCGCCGTTACGACGACCCGATGGTGGAGAAGGACAAGAAGCTCGTCCCGTACAAGATCGCGCGCGCCTCGAACGGCGACGCCTGGGTCGAGGCTGAGGGCAAGTCCTATTCGCCCTCGCAGATCTCGGCATTCATCCTGCAGAAGATGAAGGAAACGGCGGAAGCCTATCTCGGCTCCAAGGTCGAGCAGGCGGTCATCACCGTTCCGGCGTACTTCAACGACGCGCAGCGCCAGGCCACCAAGGACGCCGGCAAGATTGCCGGCCTCGAAGTGCTGCGCATCATCAACGAGCCGACGGCGGCGGCGCTCGCCTACGGCCTCGACAAGAACAAGACGGGCACCATCGCGGTCTACGACCTCGGCGGCGGCACGTTCGATATTTCCATTCTCGAAATCGGCGACGGCGTGTTCGAGGTGAAGTCGACCAACGGCGACACCTTCCTCGGCGGCGAAGATTTCGACATGCGTCTGGTCAACTATCTGGCCGACGAATTCCAGAAAGAGCAGGGCATCGACCTGCGCCGCGACAAGCTGGCGCTGCAGCGGCTGAAGGAATCCGCCGAGAAGGCGAAGATCGAGCTGTCGTCGACCACGCAGACCGAAATCAATCTGCCGTTCATCACCGCGGATGCGGCCGGCCCGAAGCATCTGACCATGAAGCTCACCCGCGCCAAGTTCGAGGCGCTGGTCGAGGACCTGGTGCAGAAGACGATCGAGCCGTGCCGGCAGGCGATCAAGGACGCCGGCGTCAGCGCGGCCGAGATCAACGAGGTCGTTCTGGTCGGCGGCATGACCCGCATGCCGAAGGTCCAGGAAGTCGTCAAGCAGCTGTTCGGCAAGGAACCGCACAAGGGCGTCAACCCCGATGAGGTTGTCGCGGTCGGTGCGGCGATTCAGGCCGGCGTGCTGCAAGGCGACGTCAAGGACGTGCTGTTGCTCGACGTGACACCGTTGTCGCTCGGCATCGAAACACTGGGCGGCGTGTTCACCCGGCTGATCGACCGCAACACCACGATCCCGACCAAGAAGAGCCAGGTGTTCTCGACGGCGGAGGACAGCCAGACCGCGGTGACGATCCGCGTGTTCCAGGGCGAGCGCGAGATGGCGGCCGACAACAAGATCCTCGGCTCGTTCGATCTTCTCGGTATTCCACCCGCACCGCGCGGCGTGCCGCAGATCGAGGTTACGTTCGACATCGACGCCAACGGCATCGTCAACGTGTCGGCAAAAGACAAAGGCACCGGCAAGGAGCAGCAGATCCGCATCCAGGCGTCCGGTGGCTTGAGCAACTCCGACATCGAGAAGATGGTGAAGGATGCCGAGGCTCACGCCGAGGAAGACAAGAAGCGCAAGGCTCAGGTCGAAGCGAAGAACCACGCCGAGGCTCTGGTCCACGCCACCGAAAAGACGTTGGCCGAGCATGGCTCGAAGGTCGGCGAGGCCGAGCGCCGCGCGATCGAGAACGCCGTGGCCGATCTGAAAGAGGCGTTGAAAGGCAGCGACGCCGACGCGATCACGGCCAAGGCCAATACGCTGGCGCAGGCTTCGATGAAGCTCGGCGAGGCGGTGTACAAGCAGGCTGAGCAGCAGCAGCCGGGTGCCGGCCCCGATGCCGGCGCCACGGGCGGCGAAGCCCCGAAGGACGATGTCGTCGATGCCGAGTTCACGGAAGTCGACGACGACAAGAAGAACAAGAAATCGGCCTAAGACAGCGAGACGGTAATGCCGCTTCGGACAGTCAAAACAGCACCCCCGACCGCAAAGCGGGGGTGCTTGTTTTTTGTCGGGCGGGTGGCGGCGCCGGCAGGCTGGACATCATCAAGGTAAGGCATGATGGCCAAGCGCTGCTATTACGAATCGCTCTCGATTGAACGCACTGCGACCGACGTCGACGTCAAGGCGGCGTTCCGCAAGCAGGCGATGCAGTGTCACCCGGATCGAAATCCCGGCGACACGGGAGCCGAGCATCGCTTCAAGGAAATCAACGAAGCCTACGAAGTTCTGAAAGATCCCGACAAGCGCGCCGCTTACGACCGCTACGGCCATGCCGCGTTCGAGCAGGGCATGGGCAACGGCGCCGCAGGCTTCGGCGCCGACTTCGCGACGACGTTCTCGGATATTTTCGACGACCTGTTCGGCATGGGCGGCCGCCGTGGCCGCGGCACCGGCCGCGAGCGTGGCGCCGATCTTCGCTACAACATGGAGATATCGCTGCAGGAAGCCTACGCCGGCAAGGCGGCGCAGGTGCGTATTCCGACCTCCGTCACCTGCGAGGCCTGCTCCGGCTCTGGCGCGAAGCCCGGCACCAAGCCGAAGGTCTGCACAATGTGCCAGGGCCAGGGCAAGGTTCGCCACGCCCAGGGCTTCTTCACGCTGGAGCGGACCTGCCCGCAGTGCCAGGGCCGCGGCCAGTCGATCGACAGCCCGTGCGCGTCGTGCTCCGGCTCGGGCCGCGTCACCCGCGAGCGTACGCTGTCGGTGAATATTCCGGCCGGTGTCGAAGACGGCACCCGCATCCGGCTTGCCGGCGAAGGCGAAGCCGGTCTGCGCGGCGGTCCGGCCGGCGACCTCTACATCTTCCTGTCGCTGGCGGCGCATCCGTTCTTCCAGCGCGAAGGCGCCGATCTGCACTGCCGTGTCCCGGTCTCGATGGTGACGGCGGCGATGGGCGGCGATTTCGAAGTGCCGACGATCGACGGCGGCAAGACCAAAGTGAAGGTACCGGAAGGCACCCAATCCGGCCGCCGCTTCCGGCTGTCCGGAAAGGGTATGCCGGTACTGCGGGCGCGTCAGAGCGGCGATATGTACGTGCAGGTTATGGTCGAAACGCCGCAGAATCTGACCAAGAAGCAGCGCGAATTGCTGGCTGAATTCCACCGCCTGTCGTCGGAGGAGACGCAGCCGGAATCCGCCGGCTTCTTCGGCAAGGTGAAGGAATTCCTCGACGGCCTGGGCTCGCGCGCGCCGTCCGACTAAGCGCACGTTAAGGCCGCAGCAAACTGGCTCTCGGCGCGAATCACGGATTTTGCTAGCATTGGCGGCATGTCGGACCGGGAAGCCATCCTGCGGTATGTCTTTGCAACGATACTGGCGGGAATTTTCACGGTCGCGGTGATCACCATCTGTTTGACCTATCGCCTGTGACGATGGTCCGGGGTGCCGCTGGTTAAGGCTGCCGGCACGCGGACGCTGGTTTTCAGGTCGCGGATGTTCTAAAAAAGACCCGGTTTTTGTCGCGTGGGACCCATGCCTTTGCCGGCCCTGCAGAAGTTTGAACTGAAGATCGGGCGGCAGCTCCGCCTGCTTGAGCTCAGGAAAACGATTATCGAGCGCAAGATCGAAAAGCAGGTCAGGCTTTTCGAGCAGAAGCGCAGCGGCATCGGCAAAAAGATCGAAGAACAGATTCGCCAGTTCGAGGCAAAACGCGGTATCCGCTTCGACGACGAGGTGCGGTTCATCCGGTCCTGGATCGAGCGGCCGTTGAGCATTGGTGCGGTCACGCCGTCGGGCAAGGTACTGGCGCGCGCCATGGCGCGCTATGTCGATCCCAATGCCGATGGTCCGGTCGTCGAGCTCGGCCCCGGCACCGGCCCGGTAACGGAAGCCTTGGTCGAAGCCGGCGTGGCGCCGTCGCGCCTGGTGCTGGTCGAATTCAATCCGTCGTTCTGCCGGATCCTGCAAAACCGCTATCCCGACGCGACGCTGGTGCAGGGCGATGCGTATAGCCTGCGCCGTCTTCTCGAAACGCTGCTGATCCAGCCGGCGTCCGCGGTCGTCTCCGGATTGCCGCTGGTGACCAAGCCGATCCGGGAACGGTGGCGGCTGGTGCGCGATGCTTTCGATTTGATGGTCCCCGGCGCTCCGTTCGTGCAGTTCACCTATTCGGTGGCCTCGCCGTTGCCGAAGCGGCTCGGTGGCTTCACCGCGGAAGCGTCGGAGCGGATCTGGATGAATCTGCCGCCGGCGCGGGTGTGGGTTTATCGCAAGCGTTAGCTTCGATGGCCGTTCCAAAAATCCTGGTCATTGCCGGTTCGTCGCGCCCCCTCTCGAGCAATGCCCGGCTCGCCGCGCTGGCCGCCAAGGAAATCGTGCTGGCCGAAGCCGACGTCACGCGCATTTCGCTGCAGGATTATCCGCTGCCGCTGTTCGACGGCGATGCGCTTGCCGATTCCGGTCCGCCGAAGCCGGCGTTGCAACTGAAGAAAATGCTGACGGCGCATCACGGCGTGTTCATTACCGGTCCTGAATACAACGCGTCGGTGTCGCCGCTGATCAAGAACACCATCGACTGGATTTCGCGGGTGCGCGACCGCGGCGAGCCGGCCAACACCGCTTTCAAGGGCCGGGTGTTCGCGCTCGGCTCGGCGTCCGCCGCCGATCACGGCGGGCTCCGGGCGTTGATGGCGCTGCGGCAGATCCTGGAGCTTGGTTGCGGCGCGCTGGTGATCCCGGAGCAGGTCGCGGTGCCGCGTGCCGGGCAGGCGTTTGACGACCGGGATAACCTCAGGGATGAAATACTGGCGGCGTCGCTCAAGGCCATGGCGCGCCGGCTGGTGGAATTGGCGAGCGTAATGTCCTAGATCACGTTCGAAAGGATGCTCGATGCCGATACCGCCCCGCGACCGCCTGATTGTTGCCCTCGATCATTCCTCGGTCGAGGAGGCGCAGGCCATGGTGTCGCGGCTCGGCGACGCGGTGACGTTCTACAAGATCGGCTATCAGCTCGCTTTCGCCGGCGGCATCACCTTTGCCCGCACGCTGACCGACGCCGGCAAGCAGGTTTTTATCGACCTGAAATTGCACGACATCGGCAACACGGTCGCGCAAGGCGTCAAAAGCGTGGCGCGGCTCGGCGCGACATTCCTCACCGTGCACGCCTATCCGCAAACCATGAAAGCCGCAGTCGATGCGCGCGAGAAAGGTTTGCGCATCCTTGCCGTCACGGTGCTCACCTCGCACGACGACAAGGACATGATCGAGGCCGGCTACAACAGCAGCGTCTCTGCTTTGGTGGCGCGGCGCGCCGAGCAGGCGCGCGACATCGGCGTCGACGGTCTGGTGTGCTCCGGCGAGGAAGTCGGCAAACTGCGCGCAATCGTGACCACAAGACTGTCGCTGGTCACCCCGGGCATCCGGCCTGCCGGGTCTGCCGCCAACGAACAGAAGCGCATCGCCACGCCGGCCGCGGCGATTGCCGCCGGCGCGGATTATCTCGTGGTCGGCCGCCCGGTGATTGCGGCGCCAGATCCGAAGGCGGCGGCGGAAGCCATCGTTGCCGAGATTATGCAGGCAAGCAGATAACGGGAGAGCGTCATGGCCAAGGGTTACTGGATCGCCCATGTCGATGTGCAAAACGAAGAAGGCTACAAGCCCTACGCTGCCGCCAATCCGGCGATCTTCAAGAAGTTCGGCGGACGTTTCGTGGTGCGCGCCGGCAAATACGAAAATCCGGAAGGCGGCAGCCGGTCACGTCAACGTGGTGATCGAGTTTCCGGACTATGCCACCGCACTCGCCTGCTACAATTCGCCGGAGTACCAGGCCAACATCAAGGTGCGGCAGCCGAACGCGATGGCGGACATCATCGTGGTCGAGGGCTACGACGGCCCGCAGCCATAGGGGTCATCGCTGGGCATAGCCGTTCGAAGAACGGCGGCGCTTCGCTCGCCTATGACCCGGCGATCTCGATTCAAAACGTATAATCGTGCCAGAATAATCGGGATCACCGGGACTCGGCGCTTCGCGCCGGTCCGGTGATGGCAAGGAAGCGACGCATGCCCAAAGGCTACTGGCTGCCGCAGATCGACGTGCGCAACATGGATGGCTACAAGGCCTACATGGCGGCGACGCCGCCGGCGCATGAAAAGTATCACGGCACCGCGCTGGTGCGCGGCGGCAAGATGGAAGTGGCCGAGGGCCGCGCGCGCAGCCGCAACGTGATCCGCGAATTTCCCGATTATGCCGCAGCGCTCGCCTGCTACGCTTCCGACGAATATCAACGCGCCAAGCCATTGCGGCTGCCGCATTCCGACATCGATTTCCTGATCGTCGAAGGTTTTGACGGACCGCAGCCGGTCGTGACCGCAACGCCGCCGGCCGGTGCGGCCGGCAAGGGCTACTGGATCGCGCACGTCGATGTGACCGGGCCCGAGGGGTACAAGGTCTATGCCGCGGCAATCGGTGCGCCGCTCGGACAATTCGCCGGCCGCTATCTGGTGCGCGGCGGTGCGCAGGAAGTGCCTGAGGGCAAGGCGCGGGCCCGCACCGTGGTGATCGAGTTTCCGAGCTACGACGCGGCGCATGCGTGTTACCATTCGCCGGGCTATCAGGCGGTGAAGAAACTGCGTGACGGCAATGCCGAAGTCGATCTCGTCGTGGTCGAGGGTTACGGCGGCCCGAAGTTCTGAAACCAAAGGGATTGAAGTCGAATGGCCGGGGCAAATTCCGACATGCGGGTGGTGATTGCCGGCGCCGGCGGGCGCATGGGGCGGACATTGATCAGCGCCGTCGCCGCCACCAAGGGCCTGACATTGGCCGGCGCGGTGGACGCGCCGGGCTCCGCGGTGATCGGGCGTGACGCTGGCGAACTCGCCGGCCTCGGTCCGAACGGCGTGAAGGTGACAAGCGACGTCGCGCCGCTTTTGAAAGCCGCCGACGGGCTGATCGAGTTCACGATTCCGGCGGTGACGCTGGCTTTTGTCGAGCTCACCGCGGCGGCCGGCCTGGTCCATGTCATCGGCACCACCGGCCATTCGGCGGAAGAGGAGGCGGTGATCGCCAAGGCGGCGAACCGCACCACGATCGTGAAGTCCGGCAATATAAGTCTCGGCGTCAATCTGCTCGCCGGCCTGGTCAAGCAGGTGGCGAAGACGCTCAACGACGATTACGACATCGAAATCTTCGAGATGCATCACAACAAGAAGATCGATGCGCCGTCGGGCACGGCGCTGATGCTCGGACGCGCGGCCGCCGCCGGGCGCGGCATCGATCTGTCGCTGCATTCGGCGCGCGGCCGCGACGGCCTGACCGGATCGCGCAAGCGCGGCGATATCGGTTTTGCTTCGCTGCGCGGCGGCACCAATGTCGGCGAGCATCGCGTGATGTTCGCCGGCCCGTCGGAAATCCTCGAACTGACGCACCGCGCCGAGGACCGGCTGATCTTTGCCCGCGGCGCGCTGCATGCGGCGCTTTGGGCGCGCGGCCAGAAGCCGGGGCTCTATTCGATGGCCGACGTGCTGGGGCTTGGTGACAAGTAATCCGGAGACAACAAGACGTGATCAGATGCTGACACCTCAGCAAGTCACCACCAAAAAACGCATTATCTACGGACTCATCGCGCTGGGTTTCGCCGGCCTGATCGGCGCGCACGAAATCAGCCCGGCCGACGACGACGCCGACATGACGCTGCCGCTTCTGGTTGCCGGTGTCGGGACGCTGAGTTTTGTCGCTGCAGGCTTCATGGCCCGCAAGCTGATGAAAGAGCTTTCGTCGCGCTAAAAAATGCGGCCGGCGATCCGGGGCGCGCGCTGCTTAACGCGCGCGCCCCGGAGCCGGAATGATTACAGCTCTTTGCCGATCATCCGGTCGACCGAGTAATGGCCGCCGCCGCGCAGTGCGATCGCGAAAAAGACCAGACCCCACAGCAGCGGAAATTCGTAACCGCCCCCTGGCGCCGAAAAGGCGAAGCCGTGCGAATACGAGACAAAGAACGTGACGCAGAACAGTTCGATGGCGATGGCGGCCGCAAAGAAGCGCGTGAACAGTCCGATAATGATGCAGATGGCGCCGACGGTTTCGAGAAACATCGCCGATCCGGCAAACACTTCCGCGGGAAAGAAACCATTTTTGGCCATCGTGCCCACGATGGGTGTGAGTCCGGCATTGAATTTTAGCCAGCCGTGAACGAACAAAATGCCACCCGCGGCGATACGGATGACCACGTCGGAAAGACCTCTCGTCCGGTCGTAGAACCCGGCGAGACCTGGAAATATAAGTTTGGCTTCTGCTTGAGCCATCGCACGCTCCCCTTTGGTTTTCATTGCCCAGCGCAACTGGCGGTACTGCGGCGCAGCCGCAGACAATAAACACCGCCGAGGCCGCAGTTTATTCTGCCGCCGCCCGACAACCCAACGTCTATTTGCGGTTGCGCTGCACCAGAGGAGGTCAGGGTTGCCATCATCGGTGAAACCGGCGGAATTCGCGGCGTTTACCGAGGTTAAATTTTCGGACGAAAACGGGAACGGAATGCCGCCTTTTGGCCGGGTAGCGCGTTGACTCCCTGCCGGGATCGAACAGATTCGGCGGTTTGTTGCGTAGGAGTTCGCGTCATGGCCCCCGGCCGCCCGTACTGGAAGGGATACCTCAAGCTCGCGCTGGTTTCGTGCCCGATCGCGCTTTACACCGGGACGTCGTCGACCGAGCGGGTTTCGTTCCGGCAGATCAACAAGAAGACCGGCAACCGGCTGCGCCAGCAGCTCGTCGACGAAGTCACCCGCGAACCGGTCGAGGGCCAGGACAAGGGCCGCGGCTACGAATACGACAAAGGCGCTTACATCCAGGTCGAGGACGACGAGCTTGATGCCGTCGCCATCGAAAGCAATCACACCATCGAGATCGACACCTTCGTGCCGCGCGCGCAGGTCGACGAGCGCTATCTCGACAGTCCCTATTACATCATTCCGGACGATCAGGTCGGCCAGGAGGCGTTCGCGGTGATCCGCGAGGCGATGCGCGGCAAGGGCATGGCGGCGCTGGCGCGCGTCGTGCTGGCGAAGCGCGAGCGGGTCATCATGCTGCAGCCCTGGGACAAGGGCGTGATGGGCACGACGCTGCATTACCCCTACGAAGTTCGCGATGCCGGCGAGTATTTCGACGACCTGCCGAACATCAAGGTCGCGCCCGACATGCTGAAGCTCGCCGAGCATATTCTCGAGGGCAAGGAAGCCGATTTCGATCCGTCGCAGTTCGTCGATCACTACGAGGAAGCGGTGGTCGAAATGCTCAAGCAGAAACAGGCCGGCATCAAACCGCCGAAGGGCAAGGCGGTCGAGCCGCCGCGCAACGTCATCAATCTGTTCGATGCGCTCAAGAAGAGCATTGCCGCCGACAAGGGCCAAGCAGTGGGTCATGCAACGGCAGGCAAGGCTAAGGCGCCGCCGGCGAAGCGCGGCAAGAAGCGCATCGAAGGCCAGCGCGAAATGCTGCTGCCGATTGCCGGCAAGAAGGGCAAAGAAGCTGCGGCCGCAAAAGCGCCTGCGGCAAAAGCCCCTGCTGCCAAAGCTCCCGCGCGCGGTGCGGGTGCACGGCAGCGAAAGGCCGGCTAAACAGCCGGCCCCAGGCTTACCAGCTGTCTTTCCGTCTTACTGAGCGCGTTTCGCAGCGTCAGTGACGATCTTGTAGGCGTCGCTGAGCGCGGGCTTCTCTTTGGAGATTTCGGCGCCGACGGTCGACATGGACTTCAGCATCTCTGCCTGATCATCGGCCGGCAGGTTGATCAACTCGCCGCCGTTGTCGGTCCACACCTTGTTTGCTGCGTTGTCGATTTCGATGGCGCGCGGCGTGAAGCTCAGCGCCACGCTTGGGGCATCCTTGTCGACGATCTGCTGCAAGTCGGCGGGAAGCGTGTCGTACCACTTCTTGCTGATCTCGACGAGATAGAAGATCGCGGCGTGGTTGGTCATGGTGATGTATTTCGCGGCGTCATAGAAGTGCAGGCCGCTGAGCAACTCGACGCCGGCTACCGAACTGTCGAGCGAGCCTTGCTGGATCGCGGTCATCACGTCGCTCGGCGACATCGCCACCGGGGTGGTGCCCAATTTCTTGAAAGCAGCCGACTGGAACTCGGATGCAAAAATTCGGATCTTCTTGCCCTTGAAATCGGCGACGTGCCGGATCGCGTTCTTCGAGATCACTTCCGACGGTTCGGCGTAAGCCACGGCGACGCCGTGCAATCCCTTGTCGGCGCCGAGGCCGAGATAGAATTTCTGCACTTCCGGATCGGCGGCGACCTTGTGGCCCTGGGCGACCGACGTGACGAGGCCGGGCGCCGCCAGCACTTCGAAACGTTCGTCGATGCCGACGAAAAATTCCGGCGGGATGATCGCGCACTGGATGGCGCCGAACTGGGTGCCTTCGATCTGGCGCGGAATCGAGCCGAGCTGGCTCGCCGGATAAATCTCGACCTTGATGCGGCCGCCGGAGTCTTTCTCGATGGCGGCGCCGAAGACCTTGGCATACTGATCCAGCGCCGCATTCAGCGTCGGCGTGGTGATCTTCATCGTGAAGGTTTTGTCTTGCGCCTGCGCCGTTGCAACGGTCAGTGCCAGACCCAGCACGCCTGCAGCGATTGCCAGTTTGCCCTGTGAAAAGCCCACTTCATCCTCCCTGACCGATCGAATTTGTTTTATTAGCTGCGGTTTTTACAGAAGGAGCGGCGGTTGTCCAGATTACGGACTGCCGCAGGATGGCGCGGTTTTAATCAGCGCGCAGCAGCGAATGGCCGGTCATTTCTTTCGGCTTCGGCAAATCCATCAGCTCGAGCAAAGTCGGCGCGATGTCGGCGAGGCGGCCCTCTGCGACCAGGGCGCGGTTGCGCGCGCCGAGCAGCACCACCGGCACCGGATTCGTGGTGTGGGCGGTATGCGGCCCGCCGGTGTCGGGGTCGCGCATCATTTCGCAATTGCCGTGATCGGCGGTGACCAGGAGCGCGCCGCCGGTTTTCTGGATCGCATCGGCAATGCGGCCGAGACTCGCATCCACCGTCTCCACCGCCTTAATCGCCGCCGGCAGGCTGCCGGTGTGGCCGACCATGTCGGGATTGGCGAAGTTGAGAATGATCATGTCGTACTTGCCGGAGTTGATCGCTTCGACCGCCTTGTCGGTCAGCTCCGGCGCCGACATTTCCGGCTGCAGGTCGTAAGTCGCGACCTTGGGCGAGGGCACCATGATGCGGTCCTCGCCGCGATAAGGTTCTTCGTGGCCGCCGTTGAGAAAATAGGTGACGTGCGGATATTTCTCGGTCTCCGCCATGCGCAGCTGGGTGCGCCCGGCATCGGCGACGACTTCGCCGAGAATGTGCGCGAACGACTGCGGCGGAAAAATCACCTGCATGAATGTGTCGAGCGCGTCGGAATATTGCGTCATGCCGACGGCGGCGGAAAATTTAACGACGCGCTTGCGCGCAAAGCCGTCAAATTCCGGATCGAGCATCGCGCCAAGAATCTCGCGCACGCGGTCGGCGCGGAAGTTGAAACAGAGAATGCCGTCGCCGTCCTTCATGCCGGGATAATCGCCGACCACAGCCGGCACGATGAACTCATCGAATTTGTTGTTGGCATAGGCATCGGCAACGACAGCCGGCGCGTCGGAGAAGTGCGCGCCGTCCGCTTCGACGATAGCCTTGTAAGCTTTCTCGACGCGGTCCCAGCGCTTGTCGCGATCCATCGCGTAGTAGCGGCCGCATACGGTCGCGACCGGCACGGATTTCGGCAGCGCCGCCAGCAGCCGCTTGATGTCGTCGCCGGCGGATTGTGGCGGCGTATCGCGGCCGTCGGTCAGCGCATGAACAAGGGTCGGCACGCCGGCATCGGTCAGGATTTCTGCCAGCGCCGCGGCGTGGTCCTGATGCGAGTGCACGCCGCCCGGCGATACCAGCCCGAGCAGATGACAGGTGCCGCCGCTGGCTTGCAGTTTTTTGACGAGCGCGGTGAGCGCCGGCGCCTTGGCAATCTCGCCGCCGGCGATGGCGTTGCCGATCCGCGGCAGGTCCTGCATCACCACGCGGCCGGCGCCGATATTGAGATGGCCGACTTCGGAGTTGCCCATCTGGCCGTCGGGCAGTCCGACATCGTGACCCGACGTGTGGAGGAAGCCGCGCGGCCCGGCTTGCCACAACCGGTCAAAGGTCGGCGTTTTGGCCTGCCGCACCGCGTTGTCGGCGTCGTCCTCGCGCCAGCCGAAGCCGTCGAGGATCACCAGCATCACCGGCCGCCGCTGCTGCATGTTGCGATCCCTTCGCTCCACTAACGCGCAAGGGGGTATTTCGGATCGGAAGCAGCGTCAATGCAAACAGAAACCCTCTCCCCGCGTGCGAGGAGAGGGTAGGGTGAGGGGGCGCTGCAGTTGCCTGAGCGTTGCAAACAAGCCGTTGCACCGCGCGCTTTCGACGAAACTCAGAATCGCGGAGAGGCCCCCTCACCCTCGCTTCGCTCGACCTCTCCCCGCGCGCGGGGAGAGGTAATTACACAGCACCGACGACCTGGCCGGCCTCCCAGCCGAGCATCGCGCGCTTGCGGGTGATGCCCCAGTGATAACCGGTGACGTCGCCGGATTTGCCGACCACGCGATGGCACGGCACCACGAACGAGACCGGATTTTTGCCGACCGCGGTGCCGACTGCGCGCGATGCGGTTGGCTTGTCGAGCTTGCCGGCGATGTCGGAATAGGTGACGAGCTTGCCCATCGGGATTTTCAACAGCGTGTCCCAGACCCGGACTTCCCAGTCGGTGCCGATCAGGACGACGCGGAGCGGCTGCTCGCGCTGCCATTGTTTCGGATCGAAGATACGCCGGGCAATCGCCGAGGTGCGGGCGCTGTCCTCGACGTAATTGGCGCGCGGCCAGCGGCCTTTCATGTCGGCCAATGCCGCGCGCTCCTTGCCGTGATCGGCGAAGGCGAGGCCGGCGAGGCCGCGGGCGGTCGCCATCACCAGTGCGCTGCCGAACGGCGAAGGGTGAAAGCCGAAATAAACGGTCAGGCCCTCGCCGCCGGTTTTCCATTCGCCGGGCGACATCGCCTCGTGGGTAACGAACAGGTCATGCAACCGGCCGGGGCCGGACAGGCCGACCTCATAGGTGGCGTCGAGCACGCTCGCGGAGTCGCGCAGCAACTGCCGCGCGCCGTCGAGCGTCAGTGCCTGCAAGAACGCTTTCGGCGACAGCCCGGCCCAGCGGCGGAACAGATGATGCAATTCGGTCGGGGTGACGCCGGCGGCCTCGGCGATGGCCTCGATTTCCGGCTGCTCGCGCCAGTGGCCGCGGATGTGGCCGATCGCCTTGCGCACCACGTCATAGTCGGCGGCGGCGGCGGCGAGCGGCATCGGGTTTTGCGACATAAGGTTCTGCGGCTTGGTGTTTTGCATACGGTCGGGTGACAACATGGGAGTCTCCATCATTTGTCTCCCATTTAGGCCGCGCGCGCCCGCGTACCCACCCGATTTCTGTCTCTAATCCAGCACCGTGCGCGTCGGCCCGCGCTTGGCCTCGCCGATGGCGGCGGCGAGCGCCGAGGCGAAATCCTTCTTCTCGTCGGGGCTGAGGAAACCCGCGATCGACAATCGCCGGCCGCGCGACACCAGGAATAGCCGCTCGATGCCGAACTCCTCATGGACGATGCGGTCGAGCTGCACCCAGAGCGGATTGAGCGTCCATTCGCGCACGCCGCCTTTCTGGTTGACCTTGCGCACGGTGAGCTCGGTGGCGGTGACCGTCACTTCCTCGTAAGCGCGCGCGGCACGGAAGTTGGCGCGGAACGCCCAGTACACCAAGAGCACGTCGAGCCCGAGGAAGCCGAATACCGGCCACGCGCCGAGCAGCAGGAATACCAGCCCCGAGGCGAAGCTCACGCCGCCGATGCAGAGCATGAAAATCAGGAAGCCGGTCGAGCTCAGCGAGCGGTGCGGGGTGATGACCGCGGAAAAGAGTGCGGGTTCGGCGGGCACAGCGGTGTTGTGGCTGGCATCGGCGTTCATGACAGTTATTATAGGCGCTCCATCCAATGTCTTCCATGGCGCGCAAAAAATCCAAGCAACCTGACAAAACGGCCAAGAAGCAGGCCGGGAAAGCCGCTGCGGCCGGAAAAATCCGGCAGCGTTTGCAGGCGGCGCGCAAGGGGCAAGCTGCGAAGGTCAAACCGGCCAAGGCGCGGATCAAAGCCGATACCAAGGCGGCGCACGGCGCGTTGCCGCAATGGACGCCGGCCGAGATCGAGGAAGCCTTCCGGCGGCTAGCCACCGCAGCGCCGACGCCGCGCACCGAACTGGAACACCTCAATCCGTTCACGCTTCTGGTCGCCGTCGTGCTGTCGGCGCAGGCGACCGATGCCGGGGTCAACAAGGCGACGCCGGCGTTGTTCGCGCTCGCCGACACGCCGGAGAAGATGGCTGGACTTGGCGAGGCGAAAGTCCGCGACCTGATCAAGACCATCGGGCTGTTCCGCACCAAGGCGAAAAACGTGATCGCGCTGTCGGAGAAACTTGTTGCGGAGCACGGCGGCAAGGTCCCGCACGATCGCGACGCGCTCGAAGCGCTGCCTGGGGTCGGCCGCAAGACCGCAAATGTCGTTCTCAATGTCGCGTTCGGCGAGCCGACCATCGCGGTCGATACGCATATTTTCCGTGTCGGCAATCGCACCGGGCTCGCCGTTGGCAAGACACCGTTCGATGTTGAAATGAAGCTCCTCGAAGTGGTGCCGGACAAATATCTCCTGAACGCGCACCACTGGCTGATCCTGTTCGGCCGCTATACCTGCATCGCGCGGCGGCCATTGTGCGAGAAGTGCATCATCGCCGATCTGTGCAAGTGGCCGGGCAAGACGGTGAACGCGGCTCCAATTCCGTCATCCTGAGGTGGCCGCGACAGCGGCCCTCGAAGGACGACGGCCCGGGCCGTGCATCCTTCGAGGCTCGCTACCGCTCGCACCTCAGGATGACGGATCAGGGCGATCATTTCTCAGCCGCTCTTCCGCCATGCGATGCAGCGCCACGCGGTCGAGCTTGTTGGTCGAAGCCAGCGGCAATTCGTCGACGAACCAGACAAAGCGCGGATGCTGATAGGCCGGCGCATTCGCCAGCGCGAATTGCTTGACGCCTTCGGCATCGAGCGCAGGGCCTGACCCATACCCCGCCTTGCGGATCACAAAAGCAACGGGTTTCTGTCCCTTGATGTCGTCGTCGATCGGCACGACCGCCGCCTGCGCCACGCCGGGATGGCGTTCCAGCATCCGTTCGACATCGGCGGGATAAATGTTCTCGCCGCCGGAAACGAACATGTCGTCGGTGCGTCCGACAAAATAGTGGAAGCCATCGGCATCGCGGCGGAACACGTCGCCGGTGATGTAGAAGCCGTCCGCGGTGATCGGCGGTTTCACGTCGGGCCGATTGTGATAGCCGAGCATCACTGCCGGACATTTCATTTCGAGGACGCCCTGTTCGGCGTTGCCGTTGTCGCCGTCGACGAGGCGCAGCGACACTTTCGGGTGCGGGTAGCCGACCGAGAGCGTTGGCTGCGGCAAGCCGTTGGGATGCGGGCCGAACACCACCGGGCCGGCCTCTGTGGTGCCGTAAGCATTGGTCACTTGCGCACGTGGCAACGTCTCGCGCAGCGCCGCCATCAGGCTGGCGCTGACCGGCGCCGAGCCCATGCGGACAAATTCGACGCTGGTGAGGTCGGCGCGCGCCATCGCCTCGCGCTCGCGCAGTATCATCGCGATCATCGGCGGTACGGCAGTGAGCCAGGTGCAGCGATAGCGCCCGATGGCGTCGATGTAAGCCTTCGCGGTGAACTGCGGCAGCAGCACGATGGTGGCATGCGCCGCGCAGGCGAGCTTGGCCAGCGCCAGCGCATTCATGTGATAGAGCGGCGCCGCGATCAGATAGCGATGGCGATCAAGCCCCGGCGCCAGCCGCGTCTCCACCACCCAGATGTGACTCTGGTGCGAAAGCACGACGCCCTTGGGCGTGCCGGTCGAGCCCGACGTGTAAAGGAACATCGCCGGCTCGTCCTGCTGCGGAACAATCGCAGCAAACGGGCCGGGATCGAGAAACGCTTCGAAGGCCGCGCCGAATGTCACGCTCGGACTATCGGGCGGACAGTCGCCGGCGCGCGCCGCGTCGCAGAACACGAATTTTGCGCCGGCGTCGCGAAGAATGAAGTGAATGGTGGCGCGGGGAAATTTGAAGTTGACCGGCACCGCGACAAAGCCGGCGCGCATGATGCCGTAATAGGCCGCGATGTATTCGGTGCGGTTGGCGGACAGGATGGCGACGCGGTCGCCGCGCTGCAGACCGCGGTTGCTCAGCGCGCGGGCGACGCCGTTGGCCATGGCATCGAGTTGGGCATAGCTGAATTCGCGCGGACCTTGCTCGCCGCCAAGGTCGATGATCGCGATCTTGTTCAGATCGCGATCACGCCGGATCAGATCGCCGAGATTGGTGAAGTCGGGCATTAAGATAAATCCGCTCGTCCCCGCGGAAGCGGGGACCCAGGATGTTTTCCCGAAGCTTAGGTGGCTCACGCTGGATTCCCGCTTTCGCGGGAATGAGCGGAACGGGCCGATGCGCGGGGAACGATGCCTACGGGTTACGCAACTCCAAAAACGCCGCAATCGCGATCATGTCGCCCTGCGTCAGGTTGGCGACGGCAGGCTTCATGAAAGCGACGCCGACGCCGTTGCGCGCGCCCGACTGGATGTCGTTGAGTTGGCGGAAGATGTAAGTCGCGGTGCGGCCGGTGATGCCGGGCACTTCGCCGTTGCCGCGCAGGTCCGGTCCGTGACAGAGCGCGCAGGCAACGGTCTTGCCGCCGCCGCCACTCGCCAGCGCCTGACCCTTGGCGACGCTGCCCGATGGTACATAGTCGGTGAAGCCGGAATGCGGGTCGCGCAGTTTCGCTTCGGTGACGTCATTGGGCAGGTTGATGATGCGCTCGCCGATCGGCTCTTTTTCGTCGCCGGGCGACGCGAAGCGCATGCCGCCGGCGCCGACAAAGCTCTTCGGTACCGTGTCGGTCTCGACCAGCTTGTTGTAGCCCGCGGTGGGCTTCAGCTTGTTGTAATACTCCGAGGCGGCCTTGATCTCGTCGTCGGTCAGCACCTGCGCCATGGCGATCATCACGCCGGCGCGGGTGTTCGAGCGGATGCCGGTCTTGAATGCCTGCATCTGGCGGCGAACGTAAGCCGTCGGCAATCCGGCAAGGCTTGCCGATTCCGGATGGCCGTCGCCGGACGGCAGATGGCACAGCGCGCAGGCGCGCCCGGCCGGTTTGGCGCCGCCATGGGCGACCACCTGCGGCATCGGCGGATGCTCGCTGGGAAACCAGTCCGGCGGATTGAACGCGTCGTCGACCTGCGCCTGGGTGTATTGCTTGTCGCTGCCGGGCACGGATTTCATCTCCGTGTTGTCCTGCTGTTGCGGCGGCGGCGTTTCCGGATAGGCCCAATCGGGATTGTCGGCGGCAAAGGCGACGGCGGCCGCAGCCGACAGGGCCGCAGCGGCGGCCAAGCTTACAATGATTTTCATGGACGTTCTCCCCGTACCCAGTTTTCTACCCGATCTTTTCCCGATCATGCCGGTTTTGGCGGCGCGGTGAAATAGGTACCGCGGCCGGTGGCGATCAGCTTGCCATCGGAGTCTATAATCTCGGCTTCGGCGGTCGTGAACTGCCCGCCGAAGCGGACAACCTTGCCGCGCGCGGTCAGGTCTCCCGGCATTGCGGCGCGATGATAATCGACGCGCATGTCGATGGTCGGCACGCCGCGACCGGTCTTCCGCACCATCGCCCAGTCGGCGGCGAGATCGATCAAGGCGGCGAGAATGCCGCCGTGGGTATAGCGGCGCTCGGGATTAACCACCCATTCCTCGCGCCATTTCGCCTTGATCTCGATGGTGTCGTCGCCGACCGCGACCACGGTGAGGCCGAGCCATTGATGAAACGGCGCGCGGATGATCAGCGCCTGTACTTGCTCGACGGTGAGATCGGCTGACATTACGATGATCCCCCAATATCACTCGTCATGGCCGGGCATAGCCGTTCGAAGAACGGCGTCGCTTGCTCGCCTGTGTCCCGGCCATCTCGCTTATGCGGGCAGTGCCCCGTGAAACGAGATGCCCGGCACAAGGCCGGGCATGACGCAGTGCTCACGGCGTCACCACGACTTTGCCGATCACTTCACGGTCCTCGATCAGCCGCAGGCCCTCGCGCGCCTGTTCCAGCGGCAGCACCTTGTCGATCACCGGCTTGATCTTGCCGTCGCTGATCAAATCCATCAGCGCCGACAGATTGTCGTCATAGAAGCTGTTGGAGCCGATGACCTGCAGCTCGAAGCTCCAGATGTAGCGCAGGTCTTCCTTCGGGTCATATCCCGCGGTGGCGCCGCAGACCAGAAGCTTGCCGCCGCGCTTGAGGCAGCGCAGCGACGGCACCCAGGTGTCGCCGCCGGTGAAGTTGATCACCACATCGACGCCGCCCTCATGGCTGCGGCGCTGCGGCTTGCCGTATTTCTCGACCGCCCATTTCGACCAGTCGGTTTTGGTGTAATCGACCACTTCGTCGGCGCCCATCGCCTTGAGCCGCGCCAGCTTGGATTCGCTGGATGCGCAGGCGATCACTTCGGCGCCGAGCATCTTGCCGAGCAGCACGCAGCCGGTGCCGACACCGCCGGATGCGCCGAGCACCAGCACGCGGTCGCCAGCCTTGATGGTGTTGTGCGTGATCATCATGCGATGCGCGGTGCCGTAGGCGACCGGCAGCGAGGCGGCGTCCTCGAAACTCACGCCGGCGGGCATTTTAATGAGCTGCTCGGCGGCGACGGCGCAATACTCGCCCATGCCGCCGTCGAGCATTTCGCCCATCAGGCCTTTCTTCTTGTTCAGCGGATTGACCAGCACGCGGTCGCCGGGCTTCCAGCCGGTGACGCCCGGGCCGATCTCGGCGATCTCGCCGGCCATGTCGAGGCCGATGATGACCGGCAGCGGCACCTTGATGCCCGGCATGCCGCGCACGGTGAACACGTCGTGATAATTGAACGAAGAGGCGCGGACGCGGATGACGACGTGGCCTTCGGCGGCCTGCGGCCGCGGATAATCGGTGACCACCTGAAGCTCATCGAGCGTGCCGTGCTTGCGCAGCACGAGCGCTTTCATCGTCTGGCTCAAAGCGGCAAATCCTTTTACTCGCCGATCTCAAGCACCCGGTTGACGTGTGTCGCGATGCGCTCGCGCTCGACGCCATAGACGTGGATGGAGATCGCAGGTCTCGTGCCGGCATTTCCGAGCCTGTGAATCTGGTCAAAACCTGCGCCGGCAAAGCAACTATATCCGGCATTGCGCACCGCGGTGCAAATGGCTTTGGCCCGCAGGCCGGATGCATCGGGCGCATAACCGGTCTCGTGCAAGGGACCGTCATAAACCGCGTAGGCGCACCAGGTATCGTGGGCGTGCGGCGGGCTGAACTGTCCCGGGCCCCAGACGATGGCCAGTATGGTGAAACGGCCGAACGGATCGCTGTAGAGAACGTGGCGGGCGTAGCACTTCTTTCGTGGTGCGCGGTGCTTCGCCTCCAGCAGGTGCGGATCGGCAACTGCGCGTTCCAGAGCGGCGCGAATGCGCGAGGCCGCTTCGGACTGCATGGCTGTCCCGGCATCGCAAGCCAGGCTGATATCCACGGCCAAAGCACCAAGACTGCCTGCACCAAGACTGCCTGCACCAAGACTCCCGGTGCGGTGCGACTGGAGATTGTCGGCGATGAGCGGTTGCTGACGCGCCATGAGACGGCCTCGCCATAGAATGTTTCGGCTGTTTATTTTTGCTTTGTAGTTCACCATCCTAATTAAGTCAATAATATTGGCATAAAGATATCGTGCAAGACCATAATTTTAGAAGGAACCACCTGTCGGGTCGGCCAAATCGCGCCGGTTGCCGTCCAAACCTGCTAGAGTCGGGGTTCATGCCGGGCGACGATGCGATGCGGGACAGCCAGCAACGGCTGCAGGGTGGGCGGCTGTACGCCGTCGAATATCTGCGCGGCATGGCCGCCTTCGCGGTGATGTGGTTTCACTTCACCTATCGCCTGCCGGACGGCGTGCTGCGGACCTCGGGGCTTTACGGCTATCTCGGCGTCCACGCTTTCTTCGTCATCTCCGGCTTCATCATTCCGTACGCGATGGATCAGCGCGATTACCGGCTGGGCCGCGACAGCCTGAGTTTCATCGCGCGGCGGATCGTGCGGCTGGAGCCGCCATATCTGATCTCGGTGCTGCTGATCCTGATCGTGCCGTCCATCGCCGGGCTGACGCCATGGTTCGACGGCACGATGACGCCGCACGATGTTTATCGCGCCGCGCTGCATTTCCTTTACCTCGTGCCATGGGCCGGCGAGGACTGGTTCAGCGCGGTGTACTGGAGCCTCGCGATCGAGTTCCAGTATTACTTTTTGATCCTCGCCGCCGCGCCGCTGCTGCTTTACCGCAACACCCTGTGGCCGCAGCGTGCGTTTCTGTTGGCCGCGGCGCTGGTGTCGTGTCTGGGCAACGAAACGCGCCTCGTCTTCATCTATCTGCCGGTGTTCGGCTTCGGCTTTGTGCAATTTCTGTTCGTGCGCCGCGGCATGGCGCTGGGAGAGTGCCTGGCGTGGATGGCGCTGTTCGGCGCCGTGACGTTGCGCCAGGACGAACCGTGGGTGATCGGCGCGGTAATCGCGGTGGCCGTGCTGAACGCGCCATGGCCGGCGCGCTGCCCGCCGCTGCTGTTTCTCGGCACGATTTCCTATTCGCTCTATCTGCTGCACGGCGTGATCGGCTTTTGCGTTGACGAGGTGTTGAGCCGTGTCGGCGGCGTTTTGCCCGAGCTGGAGCTCGTCATCCAGATTGCGGCAACGCTGTTGCTCGCCACCGTGTTCTGGGCGCTGGTCGAGCGGCTGTCGCAGAAAATAAGCCATGCGGCATCGCGGCCGAGGTCTGCGTCGCCTGCGCCGGAGCAGGCCACCGCGGCCTGATTGCACTTGCGCACCGGCCTCTTTAGCTTAAGCGCCGATCCAGAAAGTCACCGGAAGGTCCCTTGGTAATGCAGGAAAATTTCCGCCAGTTTCTCGACCGCTTGCGCCAGAACGGCGAGCTTGTGGATCTGCATCAGCCGGTCGATATCCGCCACGTCGCGACGCTGGTCGATCAGGCCAAGACCGCGCTGTTTTTCCATAACATCATCGGCTACCGGATGCCGATGGTGTCGGGCATCATCCGCTCGCGCGAGCGCGCCACCATGGCGCTGGGCTGCGAAAAGTTTTCCGAGCTGGAGCAGAAGCTGGCCGCCGGCATCGCCAAGCCGATCCCGCCGAAATACGTGAAGACCTCGCCGACGCGCGAAGTGACCATGGTCGGCGACGAGGTCGATCTCTACAAGTTGCCGATTCCGATGTCGTCGATCTACGACGGCGGCCCGATGATCACCGCGGGCGTCGTCATCGCCCGCGATCCGGAGCTCGGCGTCAATTCCGGCATCTACCGCTTCATCGTCAAGGAAAAGGCGCTGACCGGCATCGATCTGGTCACGCCGAACAACATGCGGCTGTTCGTGCAGCGCGCGCTGGAGCGAAAAGAGCCGCTGCCGATCTCGATCTCGATCGGCACCCATCCGATCGAAATCACCGGCTCCGGCTATCGCGCGCCGCTCGGCGTCGACGAGATGGCGATCGCCGGCGGCATTCGCGGCGAGGCGGTGCAACTGGCGCCGTGCCAGACCGTCGATGTTCCTTACATCGCCGATGCCGAGATCGTGCTGGAAGCCGAAGTGCTGCCGACCGGCTGGACTTTCCCGGAAGGCCGGTTCGGCGAATTCACCCGGCTGATGGGCGGGCTGCACTGGAATCCGCTGGTGCGCATCAAGGCGATCTCGATGCGCAAGGACGCGGTTTATTACAACCTGCACATGCCGTGGGAGAACACCTGGCTCGCCGCGCCGACGCGCTATACCGCGATCCGCACCGCGCTGCGCACCGCGAACGTGCAGGTTAAGGACATCAACGTCACGCTCGGCGGCTGCGCGTTCTGGCACGCGGTGATCTCGATCAAGAAAGGCGCCGGCGAAGGCAAGAACGCGCTGCTGGCGGCGCTCTCGGTGATGGACCTCAAGCACGTCGTCGTGGTCGATGACGACATCGACATCAACGATCCGACCGACGTGGAGTGGGCGATCGCCACCCGCGTGCAGGGCGACAAGGACGTCATCATCGTGCCGGGGGCGCGGGCGAAGCCGCTCGATCCGAGCCTGCTGCAAGGCGCCGGCGTGGTGCCGATCGGCACCAAGGTCGGCGTCGACGCGACGATCCCCGAAGGCATTCCGCTCGAGCACTACGAGCGCATCACTTACGCCTACGCCGACACGGCGAAGATCGACGATTACGTCGGCGGCAAGAAGGACGCGATCGGCGAAAGCGGCGATGACAAGGCGATCGCGGCGCTGGCGGCGCAGATCCTCGACGTCATCGCGCAGAAGCCGCTCTACTTCACCGACGTCGCGGAAAAATTCGCCCGCTACGACTTCAATACGGTTGCGCGCGCTATCGGCCATCTGCACGCGACGGAGAAGCTCTGGCAGGACTCGCGCGGGCGGCTGTGCGTACGCGGCTCCGCGTTCGCGGCCACGCCGCCGAAAAAATAACGCCCGCGTTTTCGAGGCGATGGAGGAAGCGGCCATGAGTCCGGCGATGAGCCCGGTGAGATGCGCGACTAAGTCGCGCTGGGCCCGTATCCTTCTTGCCGCTGCGCTCGCGGCGCTAGCCGCTCCGCAAGCACGGTCCGCCGACAACTATCCGACCCGGCCGATCCGCCTCATCGTCGGGTTCGGCGCCGGCGGTCCGACCGATATTCCGGCCCGCTTCATCGCCGACAGGCTTGGTACCGCGCTTGGTCAGCCTGTCGTGGTCGAGAACAAGCCGGCCGCCGGCGGCATCGTCGCCACGCGCGACGTGCTGGCGCAACCGCGCGACGGCTACACGCTGTTGCTGTGCACGCATTTCGACGCGACCAATACGGCCGTCTATCGCAACGCCGGCTACAAGCTCAGCGACATCGCGCCGGTCTCGCTGATCGTCAAATATTATTACGGCCTGGCGGTGGCGAACGCGATTCCGGCGGACGACCTGACCTCGTTCATCGCCTACGCCAAAGCCCATCCCGGCGAAGTCACCTATGCGACGGTCGGCTCCGGCTCGGCGCAGGAAATCATCAGCCTGCAAATGCAGAAGCTGACCGGGATCACCATGAACCGGATTCCGTTTCGCGGCGGCGTCGGCGTGGTGCAGGAGCTGGTCGCCGGGCGCGTCGATATGTACCCGTCGCCGACGCTGGCCGTGATCTCGCAGTATCAGGCCAAGCAGTTGAAGATCATCGCCGCGACCAGTCCGGAGCGGCTGAAGAACCTGCCCGAAGTGCCGACCATGAAAGAGAAGGGTTTCGATTTCGTCCGCTTCGGCTGGCTCGGCGTCTGCGCAGGCTCCGGCACGCCGGAGCCGATCGTCAAAACGCTCAACGAACATATTGTCTCGATCGTCGGTTCCCCGGAGTTTCATGCCCTGATCGAAAACGCCGGCTCCATTGCCGAGTCGTCGACGCCGCAAGGGTTCGACGCGATCATCAAAAAGACACTGGACGACGTGGTGCCGACCGTTCAAGAGTTCGGCCTGCAAGTGGATCAATGACTGCAAAATAAGCGCGGCGCGACACGCGGTAGAACCGCCCGCCCGGGCGTGATATCTGCAGACCGCGCCAGAGTTACCCGAGGAAATCCCAACAGGAGAGCAGGAATGGCCGCCACGGACGCAAGCCCCGTCACCAAGGGCTATCAACCCGTTACCTGGAATTTCAAGCTCTTGGCGCACGACATGCTCGGCGGCTTCGGCGGCATGGGCGAGGGCATGTCGGTGCAGATCGCGCCGGACGGCCGGCGCATCATCTGGCTGGCGCACGAGAGCGCGCCGAAGAATTTCACCGCGGTCGACGTGTCCGATCCGCGCAAGCCGAAAGTGGTGTGCCAGACCGATCTGCCGCACGCCAACATGCGCTCCAATTCGCTGGAAACCTGCGGCAACCTGATGGCGGTGGCCTATCAGACCTCGAAGAAGGATTTGCAGCCGGCCGGCTTCGAGATGTTCGATATTTCCAAGCCGGAAAATCCGAAATCGATCGGGTTCTTCGATTGCTCCGGTCCGCATTCGCGCGGCGTGCACCAGCTCTGGTTCTGCGACGGCGAATATGTGCACTGCGCGTCGGGCTCGCGCGATTTCACGCCGACCCATCCGCAGGACGACCAGTTCTACCGCTGCGTCGACGTGCGCAATCCGTCGAAGCCGGTCGAAGTCGGCCGCTGGTGGATGCCCGGCACGCGGCAGGGCGACAACGTCATGCCGCCGGCGCGCCATCCGATCGACAAGGGCTTCCGCGCCCACAACTGCAACGTCTATCCGCAGCGGCCGGACCGCTGCTACCTCGCCTATATCGACGGCGGCATGTTCGTGCTCGACATCTCCGACAAGGCGAACCCGAAGAAAATTTCGAGCTGGACCAACTCGCCGCCCTATACCGGCTTCATGCACACCATTGTGCCGCTGTTCGATCGCGGCCTGATGCTGGTGACCGACGAGTTGACCGAGAACAACGCCAAGGACTGGCCGAAGCTGATCTGGGTGCTGGACTCCCGCGACGAGAACAATCTGGTGTCGATCGCCACCTGTCCGCTGCCGGATCACAAGATCTATGCCGAGGCCGGCCGGTTCGGCGCCCACAACATCCATGAGAACGTGCCGCTGCCGACCTCGTGGCAGAACGACCAGATCGTGCTCGGCACCTTCTTCAACGGCGGGCTTCGCGCCTATGACATCTCCAATCCGTACCAGCCGAAGGAAGTCGGCGTCTTCCTGCCGCCGGCGCCTCCCGGCGCGCCGACCGGCACGATCCAGATGAACGACGTGTTCGTCGACGAACGGCAGATCGTCTACGCCGTCGATCGTCACGTCGGCGGCCTCTACATCCTCGAGATGGATTTCTGATAGTATTCCGTCATCCTGAGGTGCGAGCCATGAGCGCGTTCACGCGCGTCTTTGACGCGCTATGGCGAGCCTCGAAGGATGCCGGCCACGGCGCCTCGGCTGTCGCCCTTCGAGGCTCGGCGCTGCGCGCCGAGCACCTCAGGGTGACGGTCCAGGGTTGGTGAACGATGCTCGACCTCTTTCCCTCGCTGCTGGCCGGCCCGTTCGGGCGCAGGCTCAAACGCGAGCGTGGCGCGAAGATTCCGGTGACGGTGATCACCGGATTTCTCGGCGCCGGAAAGACCACGCTGCTGAAACGCTTCCTGGCTGCGCCGGAAGGCGAGGGCACCGCGGTCATCGTCAACGAGTTCGGCGCCGTCGGCATCGACGACGCGCTGGTGCGCGACAGCGCCGATGAAACGGTGCTGCTGGGCAACGGCTGCGTCTGCTGCATCACCCGTACCGACTTGCAGGCGGCGCTGCGCCGCCTGGTGTTCGACCGCGAGCGCGGCACGGTGCCGCCGTTCGGCCGGGTCGTCATCGAAACCTCCGGTCTCGCCGATCCCGGACCGATCCTGCAGACCTTTTCGACCGACCGCGCGCTGGGCGGTGAATTTCACATCGACGTGGTGCTCACCGTGGTCGATGCGGTCACCGGCGCGGCGTCGCTCGACGGCGCCGCCGAGGCGCGCAAGCAGGTGATCCTGGCCGACCGGCTGGTGATCTCCAAAACCGATCTGGCCGATACGGCGGCGGTCGAAAGCCTCAAGCGGCGGCTGCAACGGCTCAATCCGCGCGCCAGCATCGAGGTCGCCGTCAGCGGCGCGCTCGATCCGCAACGCGTCGTCGAGCCGGCGGCCGGCGAGCGCTCGGGCTTTGTCGCCGAGGCCGCGCACAGCGACGGCGTGACGAGCTTCGTGATCACGGAAGACAAGCCAATCGAGTGGCTGAGCTTTGCCCGCGTCGATGGAAACCTTGATCGCGCTGCGCGGCGCCGATCTGCTCCGCGTGAAGGGGATATTGAATGTCGCCGGCTGCAAGGGGCCGGTTGTGGTGCAATACGTCCAGCACCTCGCGCATCCGCCGGTCGAGCTGGAAATCTGGCCGGACCAGAACCGGCAGAGCCGCATCGTTTTCATCACCCGCGATATCGCGCAGCACGACGTCGTCGCGCTGTTCGGCGCGGTGCAGGCGCTCGCCGGCCACTAGCACTCGTGCTGCCGCGGGCGTGTTTTCAACGCGCGGGTTTCGGAATAGTCTTTGAATCAGCGGAAGCAGCGGCAGGGAACTCGCCGGCACATGGCCGGCCCCACAAAAATGCCGGTGCGCATATGGAGGAACGCCTGGCCATGGCTACGAAGGATTTGGCTACGAAGGATTCGGCCCAGAAGTATTCCCTTAACGTCAACGGCAAGGTCGCGACCGTCGAAGCCGACGAGGACATGCCGCTGCTTTACGCCCTGCGTGACGATCTCGGCCTGAACAATCCGCACTTCGGCTGCGGGCTGGCGCAATGCGGCGCCTGCACCGTGCATCTCGACGGTCAGCCGACGCGCTCCTGCATCACGCCGGTGTCCTCGGTCGGCGACAGCAAGATCACCACGCTCGCCGGCCTCGGCACGCCGGACAAACCGCATCCGTTGCAGACCGCTTACATCGAAGAGCAGGTGCCGCAATGCGGCTACTGCATCAACGGCTGGATCATGACCGCCGCCGCCTTCCTGCGCGACAAGAAGAAGCCGAGCGATGCCGAGATCAAGACGGCCTTGCAGGGTCTGAAATGTCGCTGCGGCACGCACATGGCGATCATGCGCGCGGTCAAGCGCGCCGCCGAGATGATGGGTTGAGGGAGACCGACATGACCAGACACGAACAACTTTCGCGCTTCTCCCGCCGCGGCGTTTTGCAAGCCGCCGGCGCGCTCGTCGTCTCCATCGGCGCGCCGATCGGCTTCGATGCCGCGCGTGCCGACAACGCCATGCTGGCCGGCGCCCAGCCGCCGCTGATGCCCGATCAGTTGTCGAGCTACATCGCGGTCAAGGCCGACGGCACCGTGGCCGCCTATTTCGGCAAGATGGACATGGGCCACGGCCTGCACGTTGCGGTCGGCCAGATCGTGGCGGAAGAACTCGACGTGCCGTTCAACACCGTCAAAGTGTTCATGGGCGACACCGCAACCACCGTGAACCAGGGCGGCGCTTCCGGCTCGACCGGCATTCAGGACGGCGGCAAGCAGATGCGGGTCGCCGCCGCCGAGGCGCGCCGCGTACTCGTCGCCATGGCGTCGGACAAGCTCGGCGTTGCGCCGGAGCAACTGACGGTCATCGATGGCGTGGTGCAGGCCGGCGGCGACGCGTCGAAGAAAGTCAGCTACGCCGCTCTGGTCGGCGGCCAATACTTCAACGTCCAGCTCGACTGGAACAAGAAGTTCGGCAATCCGCTCTACGCGCCGGGCAAGGCCAAGCCGAAAGATCCGAAGGACCACAAGATCGTCGGCCAGCCGATCCATCGCGCCGACGTCGCACCGAAAGTGTTTGCGCAGGAAGATTACTGCACCGACGTCAAAGTGCCGGGCATGGTGCATGGCCGGATGATCCGTCCCTCTGTCGCCGGCGCGGTGCCGGTGAAAGTCGATGAAAGTTCGATCGCCAATATTCCGGGCGCGAAAGTGGTCTGGGACAAGGGCTTCCTCGGCGTCGTCGCCGACAAGGAATGGGATGCGATCAAGGCGTCGCGGGCGCTCAAGGTCGAGTGGTCGGACGCCACGCCGCCGTTCCCGGCGCAGAACGCGCTCTACGATCACATCCGCAATGCGCCGGTGCGCAAGCGGGCGGTGGAGGGCAAACAGGCCGGCGATGTCGACGCCGCCTTCAAGACCGCGGCGCGCGTGATCGAGGCGGAATACGAGTGGCCGTTCCAGTCCCATGCCAGCATGGGGCCGGCTTGCGCGCTGGTCGAGATCAAGGATGGCAAGGTGACGTGCTGGAGCGGCACGCAGAAGTCGCACTTCGTGCGCGCCGGTCTCGCTGCGCTCCTCAATGTCCCGGAAGACACCGTCCACGTCGTCTGGAAGACCGGGCCGGGCTCCTACGGCCGCAACGACGCCGACGATGCGGCGATGGACGCGGCGTTCCTCGCCAAGTCGGTCGGCAAGCCGGTGCGCGTGCAGTACATGCGCGACCAGGGCACCGGCTGGGATCCGAAGGGTCCGGCGTCGATCCACACCGCGCGCGCCGCGCTCGACGCCGACGGCAACGTGATCGCCTACGACTTTCTGTCGAAGGCGTTCTCGCGCGTCGACGTCGATACCAACGGCAGCAAGCCATACGACACGCTGGCCGGCCAGACGCTCGGCGTCGAGCTGAAATCCGGCGACGGTTTCGGCATTCCGGCGGAGTCCTACGAGTTCGCCAACAAGCGCACCGCGTGGGAAACCATCCCGCCGCTGCTCGACCGCGCTTCGCCGCTGCGCTCGTCGCATCTGCGCGATCCGGTCGGACCGCAGATTCACTTCGCCAGCGAATCTTTCATGGACGAACTGGCGGCGGCGCTGAACCAGGACGCCATCGCGTTCCGCCTGCGCTACGTGAAGGACCCGCGCGACGTTGCCGTGATCAAGGCGGCGGCGGAAAAAGCCGGCTGGGACACGCGGCCGTCGCCGCGCAAGGGCCAGACCGGCGACACCGTCTCCGGCCGCGGCATTGCCTATGCGCAACGCAACGGCACCCGCGTCGCGGTGATTGCCGAAGTCGACATCGATCGCCGCACCGGCAAGATCTGGGCGAAAAAATTCACCGTCGCCCACGACTGCGGCCAGATCATCAATCCGGACGGCTTGCGGATGGCGATCGAGGGCAACATCGTGCAGGGCACCAGCCGCACCTTGTGGGAAGAGGTCAAGTTCAACACCAAGACCGTGACCAGCGTGGACTGGATGACCTATCCGATCCTCGACATCACCGAGACGCCCGGCGCGATCGAGACGGTGCTGATCAACCATCCGGAGCTCGCCCCGACGGGCGCCGGTGAACCCTCGACCCGCCCGGTCGCAGCCGCCATCGCCAACGCCATCTTCGACGCCACCGGCGTGCGCATCCGCCGGGTGCCGTTCTCGCCCGGCAACGTGAAGTCGGCGCTGTCGTAATTACCTCTCCCCGCACGCGGGGAGAGGGAGTAGCCTGTGGCCATGGCAGCAATCGTCCGCACCCTCGAGGAAGCGATCGTGCCGATCACCGACGGTTGCGTGCTGGCGGTGGCGCGCGAGACGTCCGGCGTCGCCATGGCGGCGACCCGCGCGCTGATCCGGCGCGGCGTGAAGCGGCTGCATCTCGTCGCGCTACCGACCTCGACCTTGCAGGCCGATCTTCTGATCGGGGCCGGCTGCGTCGCGACGCTGGAAACCTCCGCCGTCAGTCTTGGCGAATTCGGCCCGGCGCCGCGTTTCACCGCCGCGGTTCTGTCCGGCGCGCTGCACATGCGCGACGCCACCTGTCCGGCGCTGCACGCGCAGTTTCAGGCGGCGGAAAAGGGCGTTCCGTTCATCCCGCTGCGCGGCCTGCTCGGCTCGGACGTGCTGGCGCACCGGCCGGACTGGAAAGTCATCGACAATCCGTTCGCCAACAACGACCCGATCGTGCTGCTGCCGGCGCTGCGGCCCGACGTCGTGCTGTTTCATTCGCCGATGGCCGACCGCCACGGCAACGTCTATGTCGGCCTGCAGCGCGAGCTCTTCACCATGGCGCACGCGGCGCAGAAAACCATCGTCACCGCCGAAAAGATTTTCGATGGCGATCTGCTGGCCGATCCGCTGCTCGCCGCGGCAACGCTGCCGGGTTTTTACGTCGAAGCCGTCGCAGTCGCGCCGCGCGGCGCCTGGCCACTGCCGTTGCCGGATCACTACGCCCTCGATGCCGCGCATCTGAGTGAATACGCAAAGCTCGCTGCGACGGCGGAAGGCTTCGCCGAATATCTCGACCGCTATGTGTACGAAAAAGTCGCAGCATAAAAACCCTCCCCTGAAGGGGGAGGGAAGCGAGCGAAGCTCGCAGGGTGGGGCAGTGTGCGAAGTGAACAGGTCTAACCCACCCCGACCGCTTTCGCTTCGCTACAGCGGTCGGCCCTCCCCCTGCAGGGGAGGATGAATGTCAGAGCCCGCCTTTCGCGACGAAGAGCTGCTCGCCGACACCATCTGCCGGCTGATCGGCGACGTGCGTCACGTCGCGGTCGGCGCGTCGTCGCCGATCCCGGCAACGGCGGCGCTCTTGGCGCGCGAGCGCGGCCACGGCAAACCTTATGTCTCGCTGCTCGGCAGCCGCGCGCATACGTTTTTCACCGACGGTTCGCGCGAGCTGTTCGATTGCGCCGGCCAAGGCCGCATCGACGTGTTCTTCCTGTCCGGCGGCCAGATCGACGGCGAAGGCAACATCAACCTGGTCAGCGTCGGCGATTACGCGCATCCGAAGGCGCGGTTTCCCGGCTCGTTCGGCTCGGCCTATCTCTACTACGTGGTGCCGAAGGTTATCCTGTTCCGCGTCGAGCACTCGCGTCGCACGCTGGTGCCGAAGGTCGATTTCATCAGCGCGCCCGGCGGCAGTCCCGACAACACCTTCCGCCCCGGCGGCCCGATCGCGCTGATCACCAACCGCTGCCTGTTCGATTTCGACCGCGCGCGGCGGCGCTTCCGCCTGAAGAGCGTACATCCCGGCCACAGCGTCGAGGAAGTGATCGAGAACACCGGCTTTGAATTCGACCGGCCGGCAACCGTGCCGGTCACGCCGGCGCCGTCGGCCGAGACATTACACCTGATGCGCAAGACCGTGGCGCCGATGCTGGCCGAGGTCTATCCGCAGTTCGCCGCGAAGGTGTTCGGGGTGACGTCAGTTCCCTCAATTGTTTGACCCCGCTTCGACAAAATGCCCAAGCAGGCACCGGATATCTCAATTTCGCCCCATAGCGGCTTTCTCTAGCCTAGGCGCCTGAATTTGCGGGAGGGTTCCGTGACGACCGAAGGTTCCGGCTTGTCGCGCTTCACAGTGAAGTTCCTTGAAGTCTTTGCCGCGGGCTTGGCCACCGCGGTGTCTGGCTATTTGATCGCGCATTTCACCGGCTTTCTCGCCGCGGTAACGCCTGTAGCAGCCGTGAAGCAGCCATCGGTGATACAGCAGAGTGTCCGAAGCGGGCCTGCGACGCCGGTTGTACATGAGGCGGCGCCCGCGGCCGTGGTGCCCCAATCGAACATGGCGGATCAGTCGCCTTCCGCAAATGGAACGGGTCCCAAGCCGCGCGACGCGGTAGAGATAAAGCCTCGTGACGCAGTGGAGACAAAGCCGCACGGCGCAACCGAGACAAGGCCGCACGAGGCGGCGAGGGGTGCCGCTGCGCCATCGTTTGAAGCGCGTGTGCGCGCCGCGCTCGCCAAGGCAGGTCCTGCTCGTCCGGCGTCAGATGATGCGCCACGCCGCGAGGCCGTTGTGCCGGTCGACGCCGTGCCGCGGGTGAGCAACACTACGACGCAGTTCGTCGATACGCCGACCGGTTCAATCGCCGCTACACCGCCGCCGGGCGACAGCGCGCCACGCTCTGTTCCTGTCGCGCCGCCCCCTGCTGTCGCGGCGCCGGCCATGGAGAATATCGCGGCCCCAGCTCCCACGATCCAGCTCGCGCCCCCTTCGGCGGTCGAGATCAAGTCGCAGCCCGTTGCCAGCGTCGATCCCAATCAGACGGCGCCAGTCGCGGCGCAACCGCCGCCCAGCACGGATCAGGACGGCCCCTTCGCGGCGATCACCAGGCGTTTGCATATCGACAAGCTGCTGACTGGTGGCGATCAGCCGCCGCGCCCGCCGATGCCGGTTGGACAATAGAATACCGATCCACCTGTTCCAGGTGCCGGTCACGCCCGCGCCATCGGCCGAAATGCTGCATCTGATGCGCGCGACCGTGGCGCCGATGCTGGCCGAGGTCTATCCGCAGTTCGCGCAGAAGGTATTCGGAGGGACGGTCTGATCTTCAAAAGATTTCAAAGCTTGGAGGTTTTCTCATTTTACGTGAGAAATAAGGCGCAATATTTGATGCTTTCATTGGTCTCCAGGTGGTTGAAACTCCTTTCGACCTTGCGGAGCTTACGATCAAGGTTGTGGAAAAATTCCTTGACAAGTATCCTGTAAAGTGACATATGTCTCCTAACCTGCTCACAGAAGGGTGCCATTCCGAGGCAGTCCTGAAGGGGAAGTAGGTGCGGTTCTCCCGCGGCGGCGGTCGACAGCCGGTGTGGGTGAACCGTGGTGGAGCGCCGGGAGGCGCAGCGCGCCCGAAGCAGGCGGTTCGCGCAAGCGGGCTGATCTGTGGCGCGCGCCGCGCCCGAAGCGCGAGCGGGTGGCAACATCCGTCCGCGTGGCGCGGCCCACGACCCTGGCGCCTCCCGGCGCTCCATTTTCGTGCTTGGCGTGACGTAGCTTGAAGCAAGCCTCGGATGCAGACGCATCGCGAGAACGCTCGTCATTGCGAGGAGCAACGCGACGAAGCAATCCAGGGGCGGCTTGCATAAGCGCTGGATTGCTTCGCTCCGCTCGCAATGACGAGGGAAAGCCCGCGATCGCAGCCGTTGCACGCCGCGTCCCGGCATGGTCTTTATGCGCCGCATAAAACGCGCCCGAAGCGCACGATGGGGAACGCCTCAGTGAGAACAGTTGAAGCAGCGGTGATCGGTGTCGGCTGGATCGGCGGCCTGCGGGCGGAGGCGCTGGCGCGCACCGCGCTGGTCGACAAATTGCACCTGTGCGACATCAAGCCGGACCGGCTCGCCGAAGTGAAGGCGCTGTTTCATCCGGCGACCGCCACGCTCGACTACCAGGACATCATCAGGAACGAGAAGATCTCGGTGGTCTATATTTCGACCACGCCGGAGGCCAACCACTATCCGATCGCGCGCGATTGCCTGAAAGCCGGCAAGAACGTGATGCTGGAAAAGCCGATCGCGCTGGAGCTTTGGGAAGCCGACGAGCTGATCGAACTGGCCAAGCGCAACAAGCTGAAATTCACCATCGGTTATTCGCAGCGCTTCAATCCGAAAGTCGCTTTCGCCAAGAAGAAGATCATCGACGGCACGCTGGGCAAGGTGGTGTCGGTGCTGGTCAGCCGGCACCTGTCGCGCGAGCTCGGCAAGAAAATCGCCAGCCGGGTGCGGCTGTCGCCGGTGGTGATGGAATCGACCCACGATCTCGATTTCGTGTTCTGGCTGCTCGAGCCGGCGAAACCGGTCCGGGTCTACAGCCAGGGCGCTTACGGCTACATGGAGCCGATCAACGGCTCGCACGATGTCATGTTCACCACCGTCACCATGGACAACGGCGTCGTGGTGATGATCGGCGGCGGCTGGAATTTTCCGCCGAGCTTTCCGAACTACTGCTCGACCTGGATCGAGATCACCGGCACCGAAGGCGCGCTGACGCTCGACGACACCCAGCGCGACAACTGGCTCAACACCGCCAAGCGCGGCCAGGAATTTCCGATGTCGACCATGCCGGGCGAATGGGTCGATCACGTCTTTGCCGGCGGCATGGGGCCGGAGACCATTCACTTCCTCGAAGCCTGCATCCGCGACACGGCGGTGATGGTGACGCCGGAAAGCGCGCGCCGCGTGATGGAAACCTACAGCGCCGCCGACCTCTCCGCCGACCGCAACGCGCCGATCGATCTGCCGCTGACCAACGAGACGATTTCCGGCATCGCCGAGCTGAAAGCCAAGAACCGCGCAGGGCTCAACGTATGAACACGATCCGCGCAGCGCGCGCACTCCCTCTCCCCGCACGCGGGGAGAGGGTTGGGGTGAGGGGGCCTCTCCGCTGGGCTGAGAGACAAAGGAAAGTCTCTGGCGCCTGCAGTGTTCGGCATCGCTCAGAATCGCGGAGAGGCCCGCTCACCCTCCTTCGCGGAGCCTGTCATCGGACCGCGCGACTTCGCGCGGGTCCGTTGGCTCGCTCGACCTCTCCCCGCGTGCGGGGCGAGGTGCATTTTGCATTGGGCTTCGCATGAAAAAATCCGCCAAGGGTATCGGCCTCGCGATCATCGGCGCCGGCCGCGTCGGCTTGTTCCGCGGCGAGGTCGCGATGCGGCACCCGGCGGTGGAGTGGATCGGCATCGCCGAGCTCAATCACAATCGCGGCGGCGACGTTGGCGCGCGGATCGGCGCCGACTTCATCACCACCAGCCATCGCGAACTTTTGGCGCGGCCGGAAGTCACCTGCGCGATCATCGCCACCGACGAACACCTGCATGTTGAGCCGATCCTGGCCGCGGTCGAGCGCGGCGTGCCGATGCTGATCGAGAAGCCGCTCGCCACCGATCTCGCCCAGTCCGCCAAGGTGCTGAAAGCGATCACCGACGCGAAGCTCGACGCCGTGGTCGGCTACACCCAGCGCTTCCGCCGCAAATGGCTCGGCGCCAAGGAGAAGGTGCGCACCGGCGCGCTTGGCGACGTGACCCTGGTGTCGTCGCGCGCTTTCATGAATCGCCTGGTCGCCATCGACAATTACAAGCGCACCAACGATCCAACGACGATCTCGCCGATGGTGATCTCCGGCACGCACGCGCTCGATATCGTGATGTGGTACCTGGAGAAGAAGACGCCGGTCGAATGCTACGCGCGTTCGGTCGACAAGGTGCTGGGGCCGCTCTATCAGGGCATCGACGCCACCGCCGGCATGATCATGTTCTCCGACGGCGCGGTGCACACGCTCAGCATTTCCTGGGCGTTGCCGGTGACTTGGCCGGGCGCGGTGTACAGCCTCGAAGTCGGCATCAACGGCACCGAAGGCGTGCTGACCATCGACGACACCCATCGCGACATGGTGCTGGCGGTGTCGAAGCCGCAGAGCGAAGGCTACGCGCCCGATACCAGCCGGCTGGTCGATTTCATGGGCTCCTATCCGCCCGGCGACATGGCGCTCGGCGAATTGCGCGGGCCGATGGCGGACGAGACGGTGTCATGGCTCAACCGCGTCTCGCTCGGCTTGCCGACGCAGGCCGCGACCGCTGCCGAAGCGCACAACCGGCTGATGCTGACCAAGGCGCTCGATCTTTCGGCGAAGCGCAAGCAGCCGGTCAAGCTGCCGCTCGATCCGGACGACGCGAGGACCGCGGCCTGATCTCAGTAGACGTCCTGCAGATAGCGCCCGCGCTTTTTCAGGTCGGCGACGAAGGCGATCGCTTCCTCGGTCTTGCGCGCGCCGAACTGGGCGGCGATGTCGACCAGCGCCCGCTCGACATCCTTGGCCATGTGCTTGGCGTCGCCGCAGACATAGACGTAGGCGCCGTCCGCGAGCCAGGCCCACAGATCGCGGCCGACCTCGCGCATGCGGTCCTGCACATAGAATTTTTCGTCGCCGTCGCGCGACCAGGCCAGCGACAGGCGGGTCAGGACTTTCGCCGCGCGCATGCCGGCGAACTCGTCCTCGTAGAAGAAATCGTAATCGCGGCGCTGATGGCCGTAGAACAGCCAATTCCGTCCGGGCGCCTTGCTCGCCATGCGGTCGTGCAGGAAGGCACGGAACGGCGCGACGCCGGTGCCGGGCCCGATCATGATGATCGGCGCCGCCGGATCGTCCGGCAGGCTGAAGTGCTGCGCCTTCTGCACATACGCTTTGACCGTGTCGTTCGGCGCGACGCGATCTGCAAGGAACGTGGAAGCGGCGCCGAGCCGCTCGCGCCTGCCGATCTTGTAACGCACGGTATCGACCGTCAGCGAAACGCGGCCGGGGTTGCTTTTGAGCGACGACGAGATTGAGTAGAGCCGCGGCTGCATCGGCTCGAGCGCTTCAACGAAAGCTTCCGGATCCGGCCGCACGCCCGCGAATTTCTCGATGGCGGCAAGCACGTCGAGCGTTGCCGCATCCCGGTCCGGATCGTCGCCGTCAGCCAGCGCCTTGGCTTTTTGCCGCCGATCGCCGCCGGTGATGTAGGAGTAGAGCTGAAACAACGAGTTCGGGAGCGAGCCCCAACGAGACGTCGGATGTCAGCACGTCTTGCAGCTTGCGATCCCTGATCGGGTAATCCGGCGGCACGCCGAGCGCCTTGGCGACCGCGGCGACAAGCGCGGGATCGTTGGTCGGAAAAACGCCAAAGCTGTCGCCGACGACATAATCAAGGCCGCACGACGCGAGATCGAATTCGACATGCCAGGTGTGCTTGTTCGAACCCGGCTTGTTGAGCAGCGTGCGCGACAGGAAAATCGCCTCGGCCGGGTTTTCGCGCGAGCGGCCGAGCGGCGTTGTCGCCGGCTCGGCAGGCGCAGCGCCCGGCGCGTCCGCCGGTGGCGGAGTGAGCGCTGGAGCCGGCACGGCATCGAGTTCGCCGAACAGCGACTTCAGCGTGCGCAGTGTTTCCTTGCCGCCGGGGACGCAGAGATTGAGCTTCTCTTCCTTCTTGCCGGCGATCGCGTCGGCGTAGTCCTGGCAGTTGTAGCCGCACTGGCCGCAATCCTGCTGGCCCATCGCCGCCATCATGCGCCGCCGCAACGCTTTGCCTTCGGCGAGCTTCATGCGTTCGGAGAGCGGCATGGTCTGGTCGTGCCACGGCGCGCCGTCATCCTCGTCGGCGAGGGCGGTGGCCGCGCCGCCGGCCATGATCGCCGCCGCTTCCTGCGGCGACAGCGGCGTGATGCCGCCGTCGGACAGGCCGAGCGCGGCGATGAAAAATCCGTCGAGCCAGGCGCGTTGCTCCGGCGTGAACGGCGCGCTGTCCGGCAGCAGCGACAACTTCGGAGGCGGGGGACTATGGGTCATGGCCGGCTTGAGAAGTTCAAGCTTCGTGCCACAGCCGCATTACGAATAGGCCAGTCTAAACATGAGGTTATGGCGCCCGTGGAAAGTCACGGGTGCCTGCTGATAACGCATTATGGGCAAAAATTGTGCAGCGCACTCGCAGCCGGCAGACGCGATCAGTGCAGCGCGACGAGGAGCACGATGCTTGCGCGATCTTCTGATCTGGCGGCGCGACGTGCGGCGGTTCCGGACCGAGCCGTTGCCGGACGGCACGCTGGAAGCGCTGATCGAGCTTGCCTGCCTCGCGCCGTCGGTGGGTTGAGTCAGCCGTGGCGCTTTGTCATCGTCGAAGACAAGGCGATCCGCGCCGGCGTCCGAAAAGATTTTGCGGCCTGTAACAGCGAAGCACTGGCGGTCCAAAACGCTTCGCGCGCAGGGCTCTATGCGCAGCTCAAGCTTGCCGGTCTCGACGAAGCGCCAGGCCATCTCGCCGTTTTTGCCGACCGCTCGACCGGGCAAGGTCACGGGCTCGGCCGCCGCACCATGCCGGAGATGATCGAGTATTCGGCGGTGACGGCGGTGCACACGATCTGGTTGGCGGCGCGCGCACAAGGCATCGGCATGGGCTGGGTGTCGATCCTCGATCCACAAACCATCGCGTCGCTGTTGAACGTGCCGGCCGACTGGAAGTTCATCGGTTATTTCTGTCTCGGCTATCCGCTGGAGGACGATACGGTTCCGGAGCTGGAGCAGAGCGGATGGGAGCGGCGGCACTCGCCGTCGTCCGTTATCCTTCACCGTTAACATTACTCGCGCCGCGCAACCGCGCTTTTTCCTGGCCTCGGCATCCGCTGTTTCAAATCAGGGCAAATTTGCTGGCACCTGCCTTGCTCCCTGTCGCCTGACGCCTGGTGCGTGTCCCGAAATGACCGCACCGGGCCCTGGTGAACAAGGAGCGCCGCTCGTCAAACCCGGCGGCGCTTGAGGGAGAGTGTGGTGTCAATCTTCAGTCGCGCCAAAACGCTTTCGGTCTATCGGCCAGCCGCGTACATCCTGGGTGCATCGGCGCTGTCGTTCGTCACTTTGACGATCGCGGTGGCCGATACGGTCCGTGTCGAAAGCTGCGTCGGTAGTGGCGGTGCATCCAATTGCGTGGAACGGATCGGACCTGCCGGTGATCCTTACATCCGCAATGTGCCGGAGCCTGCAACCGACGCCGACAGGGAACGCGCCGCGGAGCGTGATCGCAAATGGATCGATCGCTGCCATCCGACGATCGCCCAGGATCGCTACGGCGTGCCGCGCTACCACTACGCGGCGTGGGGCTGCGAGTTCGGCATTATCGAATAACCGGCGTTCGCGCTGACGGGGAAGTGCGCCAGCTGCCTTGAGCGGCCGGCGTTACGCCGTCAGCGAACCGAATAACCGTTGCCCCTGGCGGCGCTGTTGTTATTCGGGTGACGTGTCGCCGAAGTCGAACCGGTCGCCATATTGGGCAGGTATTGCGCGACAATGACCGGATCGAGCTGCTTGTACGCAATATCGGGCAAGCGGTGCCAGGTCTCGTCGCGCCCGAACAATGCGATGCCGAGATAACCGCGCACGGTCAGCGTTTGCCCGTCCGGGCTCACCCGCATCATCGCGTTGTAGATGTTGCCGTCGCGCGGATCGAGGATGTTGCCGCCCTCGTAGCTCAATCCGTTTTGCCGCATGTCCCGGATCAGCGACAGGCCGAGGATCGGTGCGTCCTTGCGATCGTCGCGGCATGGCGCACAGGTCTGGTTCGGCGGGTCGCCCGGCCGCAAAAACAGCTTGGCGATGTGGCCCTCATAGACGCCCTGGTTGGCGGTAAAAAGGAACCAGCTCACCGGATTGCCGGTCTGCTCATCGGTCTTTTGCCAAAGGCCGGCCACAGTGGGTTGCTGCACGGCTCCGGGCTGCTGCGCGACTGCGAAATTAGCGGCTGCGGTCAGGGTGATGACGCCCGCCATTACATACTTTGCCGGTTGCGCTACCAATGGATTCTCCATTCGTCTGCGTCGTTACGAATCAAATTATTTGCAGTTCTGGCCTGAAAACAGTGCCTCCACAATGCGGTGATTTCTGGACCCCGGTTTGGCCGGTTTTTCACAAATTTGTCGACGGCAGGCTGCCGGTTCCGCGACCTGAACCGGCTCCCGGCAGGCCGCCGACGATCTCCCCTTCGGTCTGCGCCGCCGGGTGTTTTTTCGTCATCGCCGCTAGTCGCCGCTTTGCCACGCGCGATTCGCAGGCAACGCCTACGGACGGTTATCTGGTGCGCTGTGATTTTGTCGTCTGGCTGCAATACGCGATGCTGGCGACGGCGCTGTTTGCGGCGGCGGCGGTGAAAGCGGCCATCGTGTTTGGCATGACATTGCTGTTGAGCTGGGGCGTCGTGCTGACGGTTCAGCGCATTCCGTTTGGAGCCCTGCGGATCGGCGCGCCATCGCGGCGGGCGGCCGCCGCGTCATAGCCAGGGAAGATTCGCGCGCGCGGGCCCGTAAAAAGGTTTGAACGGCACGGGCGCGATGATATGGGATCGCAGGGTTTGCGGCTGCCGTTGCGGCCATGCCTCCCAAGACAGTTCGATGACAGCCGGACCTGATGCATGCGAGTGTTTGTCCCGATATCGGTCGGCGGCTGGGGGCGTCTGTTCAGCCGTTGGGATGTGCTTGCCGTCCTGCTGAGTGTCGGCCTTCTGGTTTTTCTGAGCGAGGCCAGCCGCAATCTGTTTCAGCCGCTGGTGGACCTTCAGCGCAGCCCGCCGTCGCTCGATCCGTCGCATCTTCCCGAATATGCCGCGCGCACCACGCTGCGCATGCTGGTCGCGATGGCGCTGTCGCTGCTCTTCACCTTCACATATGCGACGCTGGCGGCAAAAAGCCGGCGCGCCGAACGCATCCTTGTTCCGCTGCTCGATATCCTGCAGTCGGTGCCGATCCTCGGCTTCATTTCGGTGACCGTAGTTTTCTTCATGGCGCTGGCGCCGGGCAAGGTGCTTGGCGCCGAATTCGCCGCGGTTTTCGCCATCTTCACCAGCCAGGCCTGGAACATGGCGTTCAGCTTCTACCAGTCGCTGCGCACGGTGCCGACCGAGCTGATCGAAGCCTCCCGTAACTTCCGGCTCAGCGCGTGGATGTCGTTCTGGCGCATCGACGTGCCGTTCGCGATGCCGCAGCTGATCTGGAACATGATGATGTCGATGTCCGGCAGCTGGTTCTTCGTGGTCGCCTCCGAGGCCATCAGCGTCGGCAATACCACGGTGACATTGCCCGGGGTCGGCTCCTACATCGCGCTTGCGATCCAGCAACAGAACCTGCACGCGGTGATGTGGGCGATCTTCACGATGCTCGTGGTGATCCTGATCTACGATCAGATTCTGTTCCGGCCGCTGGTCGCATGGGCGGACCGCTTCCGCTTCGAGCAGGAGCCCGGCGCGATCGTTCCGCAATCGTGGGTGCTCAACGTGCTGCGCCGGTCGCGGATCGTCGATCGCCTGACCCATCCCATCGGCGCGCTGTGGCGGCGCACCCTGATCGGCCATCCGCCGGACGGCGTCGAAACCGTCAAACCGGCATCGCAGCCGCGCCGCGGCTGGGTTGCCTTTCAGTGGGGCCTGATTGTCATTGCCATCACCGCGCTGGCGGTCTGGCAGTCGGCCAGCTTTCTCATCGAAGGCATCACCTTGTCCGATCTCGGCACGGCGTTGCTGCTCGGCTTTTACACTTTGGTGCGGGTCATGGTGCTGATCGCGCTGGCGACCGTGATCTGGGTTCCGATCGGCGTCTGGGTCGGCACGCGGCCTTACGCGACGCTGGTCGTGCAGCCGATCGCGCAATTCCTCGCCGCCTTTCCGGCGAATGTGGTGTTCCCGATCGTGGTGTCCGGCATCGTTGCGTGGAAACTCGATCCGAACATCTGGCTCAGTCCGCTGATGGTGCTGGGCACCCAGTGGTACATCCTGTTCAATGTCATCGCCGGCGCGTCGGCGATTCCCGCTGAACTGCGCTCGGCCGGCGCCAACTTCCGCGTTCGTGGCTGGCTGTGGTGGCGGCGCATCGCGCTGCCGGCGGTGATGCCGTATTACGTCACCGGCGCGATCACCGCGTCGGGCGGTTCGTGGAACGCCAGCATCGTCGCCGAGGTCGCGTCATGGGGCAACGAGCACCTCGAAGCCAAAGGGCTCGGCGCCTATATCGCGCAACAGACCGATGCCGGTGATTTTCATCGCATCGTGCTCGGTATCGTGGTGATGAGTTTGTACGTTGTGCTCATCAATCGTATTCTCTGGCGTCCACTCTATTTGTACGCCGAGCGCAAGTTCCGGCTGGGATAAGGGAGTGATCCATGAGCGACGCCTTGCTCGACATTCACGGCCTGCGCCAGACGTTTCCGAAAGCCGACGGCGGCGAGCTTCTGGTGCTCGACGGGGTCGAGCTCAATGTCGCGCAGGGCCAGATCGTCGGGTTGCTCGGCCGCACCGGCTCCGGCAAATCGACATTGCTTCGCCTGATCGCCGGCCTGACGCTGCCCTCGGACGGCTCCATCACCTATATGGGCCATCGGGTGAACGCGCCGGCGCCCGGCATCGCCATGGTGTTTCAGGGCTTCGCGCTGTTTCCGTGGTTGACCGTTCTGGAGAACGTGCAGATCGGGCTCGAAGCGCTGGGGCTGCCCGACGCCGAAATCCGCAAGCGCGCGCTGGCGGCCATCGACCTGATCGGGCTCGACGGTTACGAATCGGCCTATCCGCGCGAACTGTCCGGCGGCATGCGGCAGCGGGTCGGGTTCGCCCGCGCGCTGGTCGTACACCCGAATATCCTGCTGATGGACGAGCCGTTCTCCGCGCTCGACGTGCTGACCGCGGAAACGTTGCGCACCGACTTCCTCGAACTGTGGGGCGACGGCAAGCTGCCGATCAAGGGCGTCATCATGGTGACGCATAACATCGAGGAAGCGGTGCTGATGTGCGACCGTATCCTGCTGTTCTCCAGCAATCCGGGCCGTATCATCAACGAAATCAAGGTCGATCTGAAGCAGCCGCGCAACCGGCTCGATCCGCAGTTCCGCGAGCTCGTCGAGAAAATCTACGTGGCGATGACGCAGCGCCGGGGCGCCGCTCAAGCCGGACCGGAGCGGCAGGTCACGATCAATACGGTGCTGCCGCGCGTTTCGGCCAACCTGTTTTCCGGCCTCGCCGAGACGCTTGCGGCCGCGCCCTACAACGGCAAAGCCGACTTGCCGGTGCTCGCCGACGAACTGCACATGGAAGGCGATGAACTTTTTCCCGTTGCCGAGGCAATGCAGATGTTTCATTTCGCCGAAGTCGGGGATGGCGACATAAAACTTACCGATATCGGCAAGCAGTTCGTGGAACTCGGCATGGACGATCGCAAGAAATTGTTTCAGCGCCAGCTTCTCGCCTACATCCCGCTGGCGGCGCATATCCGCCGCGTGTTGTCCGAGCGCACCAATCATTTTGCGCCGAAAAGCCGGTTTTTGGACGAATTGGAAGATCATATGAGCACCGAAGATGCCGAACACACGCTGCGCGCGGTGACGGCATGGGGCCGGTTTGCCGAAACATTCGCCTATGACGACGATTCCGGCGCTTTCAGTCTGGAAAATCCGTCCTGACAGCCGGGTTTGAGAAAGGACTTTCAGGTCCAAAAACCCACTCACGCTCTATGGTCGAGGGTGTCTCAAATGAGACACCCGGCTTGTCCTGCCGAACGGCGCGAGTGTAGATTTGCCCACTGCAAGCAAGTGGGGTGACGATGTCCATGCTGCCAAAAATCCAGGGTGGCGCTTATGCACGCTGGCTGCTGCCGGTGTCGCTGGCGCTCAACGTTTGCTTTGTCGGCGCGGCCAGTGCGGTTGCGTTCCGCTATACCGGCGACGTTCCGCTCTCCGTGGTCGAGCTGGTTAATTTCGGCGCGATGGATCGGCTCGATCGCGTCGCCACGGCACTGCCGCCTTCCGATGCGCGAGTGATGCGCGACGAGATTCGCAGCAATGAGGAGCGGATTGCCAGCGCGCAGGCGGATCTCCGTCTTTCCCAGGACGAAGTTCGCAACACATTGCGGGCCGAGCCGTTCAACATCGAGGCGATGCGCGCGGCGATGCAGAGGGTGCAAACGGCGCGGGAGAATTATCATACGGTCCTCCAGACCGTGCTCAGTGCCGCCGCGCCGAAAATGTCGGTCGTCGGCCGCAACAAGCTCGCCAGCCTGTCGGCAGTCCGCGGCAACGTCTCGCCGTAGCGGCCGGTCTCAGGCGGCGCTGCGCCGCGCATTGGCGGCGATCGCCAGCAGTGCGCGCTCGACGATGGTCGCAGCCAGATCCGCGCTGCGCCGCGACAACAGCACCGCGTCGGCAAGCTCGGTCATCGCGGTGAGCAGCCGCGCTGCGCTCCACAGCCGGAGCGCCGCTTCGATATGGCCGCGGCGGCGGAAGTTCGGCGGCGGCATCAGCGAATCGAACGACGACGACGCGCCGCCTTCGATCGCGGTTTTCCATTTGTGCAGTTGCGCGACCTGCCGCTGGGCGGCGAACAGGATCGAGCCGACCGAGGTGCCGGCGACACGCGCCTTGGCAAGCTGCGTTTCCAGTTCCGCCGGGCGGCCGGCGAACGCGGCGTCGACGATATCGTCGAGCCCGAGCGCGGAAGCGTCCGAGACCACGGCGGCGACGTCGTCGGCGCTGACCCGGTCCTGGCCGCGGGCATAGAGCGCGAGCTTGTTGATTTCGCTGCGCGAAGCCTGCCGGTCGCCGCCGAGCAGCGGGATCAGCATGGCGCGCGCGTCGGGGTCGAGCTTCAGCCCGGCCTCGCGCATTTCATTGTCGATCAGCTGCGCGCGGTCCTTTTCGTTGTCGGCGTAGCACGGCAGCGCCGCGGCATTCTTCGCCTTCTCGATCATCGCCCGCAGCGGCGCGTTGCGGCGCAGGTCCCCGGCTTCGATCACGACGCGGCATTCGATCGTCGGCAGCGCGAGGACCGGCTCGACGGCTGGCGCGATGTTGCGGCTGCCGGCTTTGACCCACACGGCGCGCTTGCCGAACATCGGGATGGTTTGCGCTTCCTCGACCAGCCGTGTCGGCTCGGCGGACAGTTCCTCGCCGTCGAGCCGCGCCAGCGCGAACGGATCGTTGACGTCGTCGACGGCGGATTTGATCAGGGCGTTGGCGCGTTCGCTGACCAGCCCGGAGTCCGGACCGAACACCAGCACCACCGGCCGCTTCGGGTCAGGCCGCGCGACGAACGCATCGACATCGTTCGCCTTCACCGCGGTCATTGCTACATCACCACGTTGACGATGCGGCCCGGCACGACGATGACTTTCTTCGGCGGCTTGCCGCCCAACACGCTCTTCACCGTATCGAGCGCCAGCACCGCAGCTTCGATATCGGCGTTCTTGGCGTCGCGCGCCACCGTGATGTCGGCGCGCTTCTTGCCGTTGATCTGCACCGGCAGCGTAATACTGGTTTCGATTAGCAGGTCGCGCTCGACCTGCGGCCACGACGCTTGCGCCACCAAATCCTTGTGGCCGAGCGCGGCCCAGCATTCCTCGGCGAGGTGCGGCATCATCGGATTGAACAATTGCACCATCACGTCGGCGGCTTCGCGCGCCGCCCAGGCGAAGTCGGGCGTGATCTGTTCCGGCGCGCTGATATCGCCGATGGCGCCGCCAAGCGCATTGGCAAACTCGTAGATGTAGGCGACGCAGACATTGAAGTGCAGCTTGTCGACGGCTTCGGTGACATTGGCGAGCGCCCGGTGGGTCGCCTTGCGCAGCTTCAGCGCGTGTTCCGAAAACTGCGCCGGCCGCGCCGCCGGCGCCTTCGTCGCGATCTCGCCGGCTTCGCCGATCAGCCGCCACAGCCGGTTGGTGAAGCGCCACGCGCCCTGCACGCCGCGCTCGGTCCACTCCACGTCGCGATCCGGCGGCGAGTCCGACAGCATGAACCAGCGCGCCACGTCGGCGCCATAGGTCGTGATGATCTCGTCGGGATCGATGGTGTTGCGCCGCGACTTCGACATCTTCTCGATGGCGCCGATGACGATCGGCTCGCCGGTCGAGATCAGGGTGGCGCGCCGTGCATCGCCCTCGCTTTCGATTTTCACTTCGGCGGGCGCCGCCCATTCGCCGTTGTCGCGGCGATAGGTCTCGTGCACCACCATGCCCTGCGTGAACAGGCCGGCGAACGGTTCGTCGAGCCCGACATGTCCGGTCCGTTTCATCGCGCGGGTGAAAAACCGGCTGTACAGCAGATGCAGGATCGCGTGCTCGATGCCGCCGATATATTGATCGACCGGCATCCAGGCGTTGACCACCGGAACGTCGGTCGGCGCGGTTTTCAGCCACGGATCGGTGAAGCGCTCGAAATACCACGACGAGTCGACGAAGGTGTCCATGGTGTCGGTCTCGCGCCGCGCCGGGCCGCCGCATTGCGGGCAGGTCACATGCTTCCAGGTCGGATGATGATCGAGCGGGTTGCCGGGCCGGTCGAATGTGACGTCCTCCGGCAATGTCACCGGCAAATCTTTTTCCGGCACCGGAACGACACCACACTTTTCGCAGTGGATCACCGGGATCGGGCAGCCCCAGTAGCGCTGCCGCGAAATACCCCAGTCGCGCAGCCGGAAATTCACCTGCCGCTGCGCGACCGGTGCGTTGCCGCGGGTCTCCCTCTCCAGCCGCTTCGCCACTTCTTCCTTGGCGTCGGCGATGGTCATGCCGTCGAGGAAGCGCGAATTGATCATGCGGCCGTCGCCGTCATAGGCGGTGTCGGTGATGACGAACGATTGCGGATCCTGCCCCGGCGGGCACACCACGGGCGTATTGCCGAGGCCATATTTGTTGACGAAGTCGAGGTCGCGCTGGTCGTGTGCCGGGCATCCGAAGATCGCGCCGGTGCCGTATTCCATCAGGATGAAGTTCGCGACATAGACCGGCAATGTCCAGTTCGCATCGAACGGGTGCACGGCGCGGATGCCGGTATCGAAGCCGAGCTTCTCGGCGGTATCGATCTCGGCTTGCGCGGTACCGCGGTGTTTGCACTCGGCGATGAACGCCGCGAGCTTCGGATTTTTCACCGCCGCCGCCATCGCCAGCGGATGATCCGGCGCCAGCGCCATGAACTTCGCGCCGAACAAAGTGTCGGGCCGCGTGGTGAAAATCTCCAGCTCGCTTTGGCCGCCGGGCGTGGTTTTCGGATCGAGTGCGAAGCGGACCAGCAAGCCCTCGGAGCGGCCGATCCAGTTCTTCTGCATCAGCCGCACTTTGTCCGGCCAGCGGTCGAGCGTGCCGAGCGCGTCGAGCAGATCCTCCGAGTATTTGGTGATCTTGAATACCCACTGGCTCATCTCGCGCTGCTCGACCAGCGCGCCGGAGCGCCAGCCGCGGCCGTCGATCACCTGCTCGTTGGCGAGCACGGTGTTGTCCACCGGGTCCCAGTTCACCTTGCGCTTCTCGCGCTCGACCAGGCCGACGCCCATGAAGTCGAGAAACATCTTCTGCTGGTGCTTGTAGTAGGCCGGATCGCAGGTCGCGATCTCGCGGTTCCAGTCCAGCGACAGCCCCATCGACTTGAGCTGCTTCTTCATCGCCGCGATGTTGTCGTAGGTCCACGCCTTGGGATGGACCTTGCGCTCCATCGCGGCGTTCTCGGCCGGCATGCCGAAGGCGTCCCAACCCATCGGATGCAGCACGGAATAGCCCATCGCCCGCTTCACCCGCGCCACCACGTCGCCCATGGTGTAGTTGCGGACGTGGCCCATATGGATGCGCCCCGACGGGTAGGGGAACATCTCCAGCACGTAGTACTTCTTGCCGAGGTCCGAATTCGGCGTGGCGAAGATGCCGCGCTCGTCCCAGATTTTCTGCCAACGGGGCTCGGCTTCGGCGGCGTTGTAGCGGTCGGATGTGGCGATTTCGGCTGGCATTTGCGGGCTCTTTTAGAGCCCGCCGGTCCGCGGGGGAAGGGGTCTTTACTGTGCCGCCGCAAGCATCATCTGCGCCGGTCCGTGGGCGGCCGGCGGGTTGACGCCGGGATCGCCGCCGCCGGCCGGGTCCATCGGGAATCCGCGACCGATGGGGCGCGCCTTCACGTTTTCACCAGCGTCCGGTAATCAATCTGGCGATGGAACCAGTAGCGATAGCCGCCGATGTTCTTCTGCATCGCGACATAGGCGGACGGCTGGTAAACCGGGACTGACGCGACGTCGTCGTACATGATCGCGAGAAATTTCTTGATGGCGTCATCGTATTTGACCGGGTCGCGCTCGAACCGCGCTTCGTGCAGTATCGCCATTGCTGCGTCGTTGTCGAAATCGCCGGAATTGAAGATCGACGTCTTTCCCAGCGCCATTTCCAGATAGTAGTTGGGATAGTCGAGCCAGCCGGCGAACAGGTTGGTGAGGAACGGCAGCGACTTGTTGCTGAAGCTCGAGCGCCAATTGGCGCCGGCGATCTTGTCGAGCGTCACTTTCACCCCGATCTGGTTCAGGTTCTCCTGGATCAGAACGCTCATCGGCTCGAGAATGCCGGCGGCGCCGGCGTCGAAGGAAAACGTGGTCTCGAAACCGTCAGGGTGGCCGGCTTCCGCCAACAGCGCCTTCGCTTTGGCAAGATCGGTGTAGAACGGCGACCGCTGCGGCCATTTGGCGTCCGCCGGCTGTGCCGGCCCGCCGAACAGCGGACGCGTCGTCTCGTAGAGCGCGACGTCCATGATCTTCTCATAAGGGATGGCGTAAGCGACGGCGCGCCGGACCTTCACGTTGTCGAACGGCGGCATCTTCTCGTTCATGACGACGAATTGCACGGCGTTGTCGATCGGAGTCGAATAGACTTTGACTTTTCCCTCGCGCTTCATTTCGACAATGTCTTTCGGCGGAAATTCGTTGGAGACATCGACGTCGCCGCGTTCGAGGAGTGCCCGGCGGGTCGCTGCCGACGGCACAACGCGCCAGACCACACGCTCGGTCTTCGGCAGCGGTCCGGACTTCCAGTTATCGAAGCGCGCGTAGGTGATGCTGTCCGGCGTTCGCTCGACGATCCGATAGGCGCCGCCGCCGGCCAGATTGGTTTTCGACCACTCCAGTCCCCAGGGATCGTTCGCGGTCGCGTTTTTCTTGATCAGCTCCGAATTAAGAATGTTCGGCACCGAGAACGCCAGGTTCGGCAGCATCTGCCGGTCGAAGCGGTCGTAGTCGATACGGAACGTGTGATCGTCCACCACGACAAACTGTTCCGGGCTGCTGAGCGATGCGGTGCTCATCTGGAAGCGCGGATTGCCGCCGGCGGCAAGGGCGCGGTCGAGCGACCACTTCACATCGCGTGCCGTGACCGGCGCGCCGTCATGGAACGTCGCATCTTTCCGCAACTTCATTGTCACGGCATGGCCGTTGTCGTCCCACTCTTCGGCAAGCTCCGGGGCGGGTTTGGTGGCGTTGGCGTGGTCGGTGCCGTTCGCGTCCTTTTCGACTTGCAACGACAGCAAGCGGTCGTAGCAATTCCAGGCGACTTCGTATGAGCCGCGATTGGCACCCGCCGTGTGCGGGTCCACGCTGTTCGCGCCGGATTCGGAAATCAGCAAAAGGGTCTGGCTTGACGATTGTGCGCGCGCCAGATGCGGTGCCGCGAGGCTGGCCAGTCCGGCTGTGGTTGCCTTTAGAAAGTCGCGTCGTCTGATCGTACTGCGGGCACGCATTGGGGCACCTTTCAGTGTGTTCCCCATTGCTGCGAGCAAGATCGAGGCCAAGCGGCGTTGCTGATTCGGGTTCCTGTTCTGCCCGCTTTCGCTGGCGGTTGGGTTTCGCTAGGTTCGCCGCCCTTAGGGGCGCGGATAACGGCTGGCCTCTCAGGTAGAGGTCACTATGGATTACACCACACTCGGCAACACCGGTTTGCGCGTCAGCGTCGCCGGTCTCGGCACCGGCGGGTTCTCCCGCATGGGGCTGAAGACCGGAAAGAGCGAGGATGAGTCGGCACGCCTCGTGCTCGATGCCGTCGATCTCGGCGTCAATTTCATCGACACCGCGCCGTCCTACGGCACCGAGGGCGTGGTCGGCCGGGCGCTGAAGTCCCTTCAACGCGACAAGGTGGTGGTGGCGACCAAGACGCACGTCTTTCGCGACGGCAAATGGACGTCGCCGCAGGAGCTGGTGGCGAGCCTCGACAATTCGCTGCGCCTGATCGGCACCGACTATATCGACGTGTTCAACCTGCACGGCGTCGAGACGCAGATGTACGACCATGCCTTGAACGTGCTGGCGCCGGCGCTGACCGAGCAGAAGCGCAAGGGCAAGATCAGGCATATCGGGCTGACCGAGAATCCGATCGTCGATCACACCAATGCGGCGCTGAAGCTCGCGCTGAACGATCCGGTGTGGGAAGTCTATATGGTGGGCTTCCACATGATGCATCAGGGCGCGCGGCAGAACGTGTTTCCGCTCACCCGGCAAAACGGCATCGGCACGCTGCTGATGTTCGCGGTGCGCAGCATCTTCGCCGATCCGCCGCGGGTGGCGCGCGAGATCAAGGCGCTCGCCGCCAAGGGCCTGGTCGACCAATCGCTGGCGCAAACCGACGATCCGCTCGGCTTTCTGGCGCATCCGGGCGGCGCCGCCAGCATGATCGAGGCAGCGTATCGCTTCGTGCGCCACGAGCCCGGCGTCGATGTCGTGCTGTTCGGCACCGGCGACGCCGCGCATCTGCGCAGCAACATTGCGGCGCTGCTCAAGCCGCCACTGCCGGAGGCCGACCGCCAGAAACTCACGGCGCTGTTCGGCCATCTCAAGGGCATCGGTCTCGACGGTCATCAGGGGCGCTAAAGCCTTCCTTCTCCCGGGTCGAACGGCGGTCGCGGCGCGCCCTGCGGCCGCCGCAAAGTGCCGACAAAACAATCCGCACTTCGCGGAACAGGGAGAACGCCATGACCACATTGATGACCACCTTTCGTGGGTCGTTGCGGGTTGCGGCATGCGTCGTCGCTTTTGCGGCCGCGCCCGCTTCGGCACAGGCGCCGCAGACGGCGCAGGGTTCGGCGGCGGATGCGGCGATCGTGGTCACGGGCGAGGGCAGTGTCAGCGCCGCGCCGGATTATGCCGCTATCGGCGCCGGCGTCGTGACCCGTGCCAAGACCGCGGGTGAAGCGGTCGACGCCAACGCCAGGGCGATGGCCGCGGTGATCGCCGCGCTGACCGATTCCGGCATTGCGCGCAACGACATCCAGACCGCGCAGTTATCGCTGCAACCGGTTTACACGGCGCCAATCTCGGGCGGCGAGCAAAAGCTGACCGGCTTCAGCGTCGCGAACCAACTCACCATCAAGATCCGCGATCTTGGCAAAGCCGGCACCATTCTCGACAAGCTGGTTGCCGCGGGCGCGACCGAGATCGGCGCCATCGACTATCTGCATGCCAATGCCTCGGCGCTGCTCGATCAGGCGCGGCAGGCCGCGATTGCCGACGCGCGCCGCAAGGCGGAGCTTTACGCCAAGGCTGCGGGGCTCAATCTTGGCGGCGTCGCCTTCATCACCGAGGACAGCGGCTCTGCGCCGCCGGTGTTCGGCAAGATGCTGCGCGCCGCGCCGATGGCGGCAGCGCCGACGCAAATTTTGAGTGGCGAAGACACGCTGCGTGTTCAGGTCAGCGTCGGCTTCGACGTTGTGCACTAGAGATTCAGGAAGTTCTGCCGCCTGACGAAGCTTAGCCGCCCAAACTGTCCGGCTCGATCATCGCCTGCGAGCGCTTGGCCGCCGTGGTGCGCGGGTGCTTGTCATGCAGGAAGATCGCCAGCTGCGGCCGCAGCTTCACATCCTGTGCGGTGGTCGCCTCGCGGAACAGCCGGGTTTGCAGGCTGGTGGGAATGTCGCCCCACAACTTGAGCACGGCCTCGCCGAGGGCGCGTGCCAGCTGTTCGGACGTGTCTTTCGGGCAAGAATCTTCCGAAAAAGTCTCACGGGTACGGTAGGCGTTCATAGCCAACTCCAGCGTCGAGACAGTAACAAATAACGCCCGGCCGGCGGGAAAGTTCCAACTTGGCGCACGGCAGCTCACTGGCCGCTGAAATACATGTCGCAGCGCAGCCCGGCCGGATCGAAGTCGAAGGTGGTCCGGCCTGACAGCGATTTCAGGCTTTCCGTCACGATCACGGTGCCGAAGCCTTGCCGGGTCGGCGGCGCAACCGCCGGGCCGTTCTGCTCGCGCCAGGTCAGCTGCACCATCCGGCCATCGGCCTGCCAGTCGACGGCGACGCGGCCGTTCGGATGCGACAGTGCGCCGTGCTTCATCGCATTGGTCACCAACTCGTGGAACACCAGACCGAGCTTGCGCGCGGCGTCTGCAGACACTTCGATATAGGGCCCCGAGGTCCGCAACCGTGCTCCTGGATTCGGCGCGAATTCCAGCGCCAGCAGCGCCGGCAGCGGCACCGTTTTCTCGTCGGATTGATTGACTAGATCGTTCGCCGAGCTGACCGCGCGCACCCGCCCGGCGATGGCATCGGCACTGGCGCGGTCGTTGACCAGCGTGTTGCGCACGATGGATTCGACCACCGAATAAGTGTTGCGGCCGCGGTGCTGCATTTCCCGCAGCAACAACTCGCGCTCGCGGTCGCGCCGGCGCAGCTTGATCCAGGCGTCGCGGTACAGATGCGACATGACGACGAGACAGCCGCTCGACGCCGCAAACAGCATCAGGTTGCCGATTTCTTCGCCGTTGAGTTGGCTGAACGAGAACAGCGGCGGAATGAATGCCCACCAGGCGATGAGGATTGAACCGACGATCGTGACAATGCCGGCCGGCGTGCCGGCGACCAGCGCGGCGAGCAGCACTGCCGGATAAAACGTCGGAAACAGCGCGTTGATGCCAAGGCTGGCAACAGCCATGCGCAGCAGCGTGGCGGCAACGAGACAGGCAACGACGGTGCCCGCGGCTTTCCATGAATAAGGAAGCACGCGCTCGACAAAACGCGCCCGGCGATCCGTTTGCGACTGATGCCTCACGCTCATCGCCACGCCGCAGGTCTTGACCCGTCCGGTTCCCGGCGGCTCTCGATCACACCGTAGTGTGGCCGATAAACGTCGATCTCACAATCTTCGCTTTCCCATTGCAGGCAAAGGGAAATTTTTACGTCATGTGCAGGATGTGACAGCCCCGCCGGACGCTTTAGCGTCCTGCGCGATTTGACTCAAATGCACAATGACCGTCAAAAGCGGCGCGTGTGGGGAGGACTCTCAGAATTTCCCCGCCACCCGCACGTCGTCGCCGTTCTTGTAGGCCGGGTTCTTCCAGCCATTTTCGTCGTAATCGGCCATGCATTTCTCGACTAGCGCTTCCATCTGCTTGAGCTGGCCGTTGAACTGCGCCTGCTGCAGCGGAAAAATCCGCACCAGCTCGTGGCTGCCGGAATAGTTCATCTCGTAGAGCTCGTGGCGGGCGCCGAATTCGGTGCCGATCGCGTCCCACAGCAGCTTCATGATCTTGATGCGCTCCTTGTAATCGATGCCGTTCGAACCGCGCACGTATTTGGCGAGATATTTGTCGATCTCGGGATTTTTGAAATCGAGCGCGTGCGAGGGCAGGTAGATCAGGCCCGAGGCGACGACCTTCTCGACGATGTTGCGGATCTGCGGATAGGCTTCCGTCATGAACAGGCGGTAGGTGCTCGACACCCGCCCGTTCGGCAGCACCGCGCCGTTGACCCACGGTTCCGGGTTCATCGCCATGGCGTCGGTCAGCGCCCAGAACAGGTTGCGCCAGCCGATCACCTCGCCGATCTGGGCCTGCACGCCGCGGAAGCTTTCGACGCCGGTGACGCGCGCGGCCTTGAACAACAGGCCGGCGATGAAATCGAGCTTCACCGCAAGCCGCGTGCAGCCCTGCATGGTGAAGCCGTTGAAGAAGCCGGACCGCGGATAGAAATTCTTCAGCCGCTCGATGTCGCGGTGGATGAACACGTTCTCCCATGGGATGAACGCGTTATCGAACACGAAGATCGCGTCGTTCTCGTCGAAGCGCGAGGTCAGCGGATAATCCCACGGCGAGCCGGTGGCGGCGGCGGAGAACTCATAGGACTGCCGGCAGATCAGCTTGATGCCCGGCGTGTTCATCGGCGCGATGAACATCACCACCATCGCCGGATCGTTGATCTCCTGGCCCATGTTCTGGCCGAGGAAGTTGTAATGGGTCAGCGCCGAATTGGTCGCCACCACCTTGGCGCCGGAGACATAGATGCCGGCGTCGGTCTCCTTCTGGATGGTGATGTAGACATCCTTGACCTCTTCGGCCGGCTTGTTGCGGTCGATCGGCGGATTGACCAGCGCGTGATTGAGATAGAGCACCGCCTCCTGCGCACGCTTGTGCCAGGCCCGGGCGTTGTCGGCGAACTTGCCGTAGAATTCGGCATTGGCGCCGAGCGTGTTGAGAAACGCCGCCTTGTAGTCCGGGCTGCGGCCGGACCAGCCGTAAGTGATGCGCGCCCAGTCGGCGATGGCGTCGCGTTGCGCGATCACGTCTTCTGCCGAACGCGCGACCTTGAAATATTTGTGGGTGTAGCCGCCCGAGCCGGTATCGGTCGGCGCGGTGAGCACCGCCTTGTGCTTGTCGTCATGCAGCGCGTCGTAGAGCTGCGCCATCGAGGCCGCGGCATTGCGGAACGCCGGATGCGTGGTGACGTCCTTGACCCGCTCGCCGTAGATGTAGACCTCGCGGCCGTCGCGCAGCGACTCGATGTATTCCGCGCCGGTGAACGGCCGGTTTTTCCCGGCAAGGATATCTTCGGGACGCTCGGACATTTTCGTTCTCCGTTTTCCTCGGCACCGCTTGCGTCGAAGGCAATTCGTCAGCATACTGACGATATCGTTCAGTGTACCGATGATCCCCGGCTCCCGTCAACGCGCGAATCCCGGCCAGGGGGATCTCTAGGAACGCATCAAGGGACGGACCAAGCCTGCCATGTCTTATCGAGCCTGCTCTTATCGAGCCTGCCATGCCGCACGATGACGACAGCCGCCTGCTCGACATGCCCGGCCATTTGATCCGCCGGCTGCAGCAGATCGCCTCGGCGCTGTTCCTGGAACAGGCCAAAGCGTTCGATTTCACTCCGGTCCAGTACGCGGCGCTGGTCGCCATCAAGAACAATCCCGGCCTCGACCAGACCGCGCTGTGCAACACCATTGCGCTCGACCGTTCGACCATCGGCGATGTGGTCGGGCGGCTGGAAAAGCGCGGGCTGATCAGCCGGGCCAACGGCGCCGCCGACCGCCGCACCAAGACGCTGCACATCACCGCGGGCGGCAGCCGCATGATCAGGGATATCGATTCCGCCGTTGCGGAAACCCAGCGCCTGATCCTGGCGCCGCTCAAGCCGGGCGAGCGCACCACCTTCATGCTGATGCTCAAGCATCTGGTGCATCTCAACAACGAGCACAGCCGCGCCCCGTTGCGGCCGAACGGCGAGCGCGCTACGCCCCGCTCTCGCGGACAAGCGCCCCGAGCGCCAGCGCGACGACAATCGCGACCGCGAGCAGCGCGCCGCTGATGCCGACGGTGACAAAGGCGACCGCGCCGGCGGCGGCGCCGACCAGAAATCCGGCCGCGACCGACAGCACCACCAGCAACTGATCGCGCACCGCGTGATAATGCGCCACCGCCGCTGAGTCGTGGCTGCTGCGGGCGAAGCGCCGGCGCGCGACGATGAGGTCGGTCACGGCGATGCCGAGTTGCGTCATGTTGCCGGTCATCACGTTGGTCTGCGGGATGCCCCGCATCAGTAGCCGCACCAGCACGCTCTGCGTCCCCATCGCGCAGGCGGCGAGCAGGCCGGCGATGATGCCGTGCCAATCGGCGGCGCCTTCGACCTTCGGCCCGAACAGGATGATGGCGACGAAGGCCGCCAGCAGGACCGCCTCGAGCGCCAGCATCCACGGCATCGGCGCATGGCCGCGCTCCCGCGCCAGCGCGATCAGTGCCGCGGTGATCGCGGCGGCGGCGACAAAGGCGACGATCGCGAGCAATTTGCCGGCAACGCCGACATCGTGCCGCACCAGTTCGGCGCCGGCGATCACGAAGCTGCCGGTGACCTGTGCCGCGAACAGGCCGAACAGCGCCAGATAGGTGTAGCTGTCGACATAGCCGGCGACGAAGCTGAGCAGCATCGGCATCGTCTTTTGCAGTGGCATGTGACGATGCGGATGGGCTTCGGGCATGGCGCTCTTCTCCACGTCTTCCGGAGCGCCGCGCAGCGGCGAGTCCGGAATCCATACTCCCTGCGCCGGGACTATGAATTCCGGGCTCCTCGCTTGGCTCGGCCCCGGAATGACGGGTTAAGCCGACAAGTCCAGCGTCAATCCAGCGGCTCGACCTTCACGATCGAAGCGCCGTGATTACTGCCGACCCACAGCACCGGCTTGGCGCCGCGGTCGTCGACGAAGACGCGGCGGATATTGGTCGACCGCGGCAGCTGATATTCGACGATACTGTCGGTCTTGGGATCGAGGCGGGCAACGCGGTCATCCAGCATCGAGCCGGTCCAGATCTCGCCGTCCTTCGCCTTGACCACGTCGTAAGGTTCCATCCACGGCGTCGGCAACTGCCATTCCTTGATCTCGTTGGTCTTCGGATCGAAGCGGCCGATGCCGTTGGCGCCGTATTCGGCGAACCACAGGATATTGTTCTCGTCGACCCGGCCGCGGCGCGGCCGTGAGAATGGCAGCGGCGTCTTCCAGATCGTCACTTCTTTGGATTTGGAATCGATCCTGCCGATCGAGGCGCCGCCGAAATTGAGCTGATAGGCGCTGTTGTTCTGATCGGTCGGCATGCCGTAGCCGTTGATGTGGGTGCCGATCTTGTCGACGGCCTGGCCGAGATTCTCATATTTGCCGCTGACGGTATCGAACCGATAAACCAGGTGCGTATCCTGATTGTTGGTCCAGATTTTGCCGTCGACATCGTCGTGTTCCGCCGCCAGCATCGAGGCTTGCGTTGTCGGGTTGAGCCATTCTTGCGGGAACGGATAGGCGGTGACCTGCCGGGTCTTGGTGTCGATCTTGTAGATGCCGGCCTGGTACATGCCGGCCATCCAGAGATTGCCCTTCGGATCGAACTCGAGGGCGAGCGAACCTTTCGGCTCGTCGGGTCGCATCGTCGGGATCGGGATGTCCGTTACCTTGCCGGTCGCCGGATCCATCGCGCCGACGAACTGATGGCTGAAGTCCGAGTACCAGACCGTGCCGTCCTTATCCATCACCACGTCGTGCGGCTGCGCGTCTTTGCGCGGCAGGTCGTACTCGGTGAGGATGACGTGCGTGGAGCGCCCGGTCAGCCGCGGGAACGGCTTGAGTGGAAATTCGAGCGTCTCGGCATTGCTCAAATTCACGCTGGCGAGATAGTTCGCCATGGTCTGCTGGAGTGGCTTCGGCATCGGCGAGCGGTCGGAATTGTTGCCGCCCGGCTGCAGCGGCTGCGGCAGGGTCGGCGTCGAGCCCGGCGAATAGGTGCCCATGCGCTGGAATACCTGCATGAATTCGGCGGCGTCATGGGTCGACTGCACGATGCGCTGCAAGGTGTGGCAGCCGACGCAATTGGTCAGCGCTGCTCTGAGCTTTTCGTCGCCGGGCAGGCTGTTGAGCCATTCACCATTGGAGAGCTGATTGGCGAGCCCGGTCGACTTGCCGAGCGTAAGGTCGGCGGTGGCAGGCGCGCCGGCGATGACGTCGGCGGACTTTGGGCCGTCGAGGCGGTAGCCGGTCGCGCGAACCGATAGTGCGTAATGCCCCGGCGTCAGCCGGTCGGCGGGAAAGCTGTAAATGCCCTGATCGTTGGTCACCACGGTGGTGGTAATGTTGCTGCCGTCGCCTTTGGCGCTGACCAGCACGCCTTCCATGACCGGCTCTTGCGCGGACGTCACCTTGCCGGTGAGCGCGATAGTGTTCTCCGCCGCCGCGGAAGCCGTCAGGGCCGCGAGGCCGACCGAGGTCAGCAGCAGGAATTTCGGCATGGCCATGATTGTCTCCAGGGTGTTTCCATCCGACGCGCGATTGTCCGGCTCGCGCTTGCGTTGCCGCATTATCCGCGTCCGTCTCTACGTCGGCAAGGTGAAGCTTGTATGCCCGTCATGGCCGGGCTTGACTCGGCCATCCCGATACCCGAAACGACGTGCCGTTTGATCGAGATGGCCGGATCAAGTCCGGCCACGACGAACTGTGGGGGAGCTACGCTTTCGCCTTCTGGCAGGCTTCCCATAGCCGCTGCGTGGTGGCCGGCATTTCCAGACGATCGCCGGCGCCGTTGGGAATGGCGTCGGCCACCGCGTTCATCACCGCCGAGATCGCCGCCGTGGTGCCGGCTTCGCCGACGCCCTTGACGCCGAGCGGATTGGTCGTCGCCGGCACGTCGTAGAGCGCGTCGCGCATCGGCGGGATGTCGTCGGCGCGCGGCATGGCGTAGTCCATGAACGAGCCGGTGACGAGCTGGCCGTTGCCGGCGTCGTAGACCACGTTCTCCATCAGCACCTGGCCGAGGCCGGCGGCGACCGAGCCGTGCAACTGGCCCTGCACGATCATATGGTCGAGCGCGCGGCCGCAATCGTCCACCGCGGTGTACATCGCGATGCTCATGCGGCCGGTGTCGGGATCGATCTCGACTTCCGCGATGTGCACGCCGTTCGGATAGGCCAGCGGCGTTTCCGTGGTCGTCTTGGTGTCGAGATCCTCGGCGATCTCGCCGCGCTTCTTCATCTCCGCGGCCTGCGCCGCGACCTGAAACAGCGTGACGCGGCGGTCGGTGCCGACCACTTCAAAGTGGCCGTTGCGATAGACGATATCGGCTTCGCCGGTTTCCAGCAGGGTCGCCGCGATCGGCTTGCCCTTTTCCAGGATCGTGTCCATCGCCTTGACGATCGAGTGACCCGCCGTCATCGCCGAGCGCGAGCCGACCGAGGCATAGCCGGGGAGTTCGTTCGACGAATCGCCGTTGGCATGCGGAATCTTGCTCGCCGGGATGCCGAGCTTTTCCGCGATCACGCGCGGGAACACCGTGGCATGGCCCTGTCCGGTGTTCTGCACGTTGAGCGTAAGCAGCAGCGTATCGTTGCCGGGAAAGCTCAGCTTGGCGCTCTCGATAGGCGCGCCGCCGGAATGTTCGAGCAAACAGCAGATGCCGAAGCCGCGATGCTTGCCGCGCTTCTGCGACTCGCGCTTGCGCTTCTTGAAGCCTTCGTAATCGGCCAGCTCCAGCGCCTGATTGAGGATCGGCTCGAAATCGCCGGAGTCGTAGGTGGTGCCGACTGCGGTCTCGTACGGCATCTGCGATTTCTTGATCAGGTTGTGCTTTCGCAGCTTCACCGGATCGATGCCGGTGATGCGCGCCGCCTCGTCGACCACGCGCTCGAGCACATAGCTCGCTTCCGGCCGACCGGCGCCGCGATACGGCGCGGTCGGGGTCGTGTTGGTGAACACGCAATGCGCCGAAACGTCGATGTTCTTGATGTCGTACATGCCGGGCAGGCAACGGGTGAAGTTCGCGGTCGGAATGTTGGCGCCGACCGGGCCGACATAGGCGCCGAGATTGCCGATATTGTGGATGCGCAGCGCCAGGAATTTTCCCTTCTCGTCGAGCGCAAGTTCGACTTCCGAATAAATGTCACGCGCCTGGTTGTCGGTGAGGAAGGCCTCCGAGCGGGTCGACATCCAGTGGATCGGCCGGCCGAATTTCTTGGCGCCGACCAGGAGCGCGATGTTCTCAGGGTATGGGCCGGTCTTCAGGCCGAAGGCGCCGCCGACGTCTTCGGTCAGCACGCGGATGCGCTCCTTCGGCAAATTCATGATCGCCATGATCGGCTCGCGCATGGCGCCGGCGCCCTGCGAGCAGGTGCGCGTTAAATAGCTGTCGGTCGCGGCGTCGTAGCTCGCGGTGGCGCCGCGCGGCTCCATCGAATGCACCATCATGCGCTGGTTGAACGCGGTGATGCGCGCGACGTGCTTTGCCGACTTGAAGATATCGTCGACCTTCTTGCTGTTGGCGTCGGGATCGGGATTCGAGCCCGGCCAGTCCACCGCAAGATTGCCGGGCGCCTGCGGCCAGATTTGCGGCGCGCCGTCACGCAGCGCCTCGCGCGCATCGGTGACCGGCGTCAGCTCTTCGTACTCGACGGTGACGAATTCGCCGGCGTCCTGCGCCGCCGCGAAGGTCTCGGCCACCACCATCGCCACCGCCTCGCCGATATGCATGACGCGCTCACCGGCGAGCGCCGGGCGGTGCGGCAGGATCAGGTTCTTGCCGCCGCGGCCCGGCACCGGCGGATGCCGGCCGAGATTGCCGATGCCTTCCATATCCTTGGCGGTCAGTACGCCGATTACGCCCGGCGCTTTCAGCGCCGCCGACACGTCGACGCTCAGGATCCTGGCGAAGGCATGCGGCGCGCGGACGAAAAACGCGTAAGCCTGGTTCGGCAGCGGCGCATCGGCGGCATAGCGGCCGTGGCCGCGCACCAGCACGTTGTCCTCGACGCGCACGTGTTTGTCTTCGGGGCGTTCGGTCTTCGCGTCCATGCTCGGTCCTGAAATGCTCTGACTGGCTGTTTGGCGGACCTCTTTATAGTGGAAACTTCGGAGAGCTAAAGGGCGCAAGTCGGCATGGCCCGGGTCGGCGGCGCGGCCTTGCATGGCCCCCGTCGTTATGCGCTAAAGGGCCTCTTTTCCGGGAGGACCAATGACCAAGACCATCGACATCCACACGCATGTGCTGGCGGACGCCACCATCAAGCTGATGCAGAAGGAAATCCCGAGCCTCGGCCTGAAGATGACGCCATTCGATGCCGACAACGCGCTCTGCGAAGTCGCCGGCGTGCCGTACCGGCCGTTTCCGCGCGGCGGCCACGACATCGAGCGCCGGTTGAAGGACATGGACGCGACGCTGGTCGATATGCACCTGCTTTCGGTGGCGCCGCAGACCTGGCTGTATGATCGCGAGGAAGCGGTCGGCGTCGCCGGCGCGCAGATCCAGAACGACGAGATCGCGCGGTTGGTGAAGGAAATGCCGGACCGCTTCGACGGCATCGCCACGCTGCCGATGCAGGCGCCGGACAAAGCCGCCGCGGAGCTGCGCCGCGCCATGACCAAGCTCGGCCTGCACGGCGCCATGATCGGCTCCAACGTGCGCGGCAAGAATCTCGACGATCCGAGCTTCGAGCCGATCTGGGCGGCGGCCGAGGAGCTCGACGCCTTCATGATGATCCATCCCGGCAATGTCGCCGGCGTCGACCGGCTGCGGTCGTATTACCTGAACAACCTGGTCGGCAATCCGCTCGACACCACCATCGCCGCGGCCTGCCTGATCTTCGGCGGCGTGCTGGAGCGGCATCCGAAGCTTAACTTCATCATGTCGCACGGCGGCGGCTTCATTCCCTATCAGGGCGCGCGCTGGGTGCACGGCTGGCAGGTGCGGCCGGAGCCGAAGGTGAACGTCAAACATTCGCCGGCGCCGTATCTCGACCGTTTCATTTACGACACCATCCTTCACGCCAAGGCACCCGCCGAGTGGCTGATCTCGACGGTCGGCGCAAATCGGGTGTTGCTCGGCAGCGATTATCCCTACGACATGGGCATGATGGATTGCGTGCGGTTCGTGCAGTCGCTGGATATTTCGGAAGCCGATCGCGCCGTTATTCTTGGTGACGAGGCGGCGAAGATTTTGGCGAAGAAGCGCAAGGTGACGTAACCGACATCATGGCTGACGAAAATTTTGCGCACATCCCGGCGCGCGCGATCCGTTCGATGATCGCCGATTGCCTCGCCGCCGCCGGCGTGCCCGGCGACGATGCCGCACATTGCGCTGCGCTGATGACCGAGGCCGATCTCACCGGCGCCGACGGCCACGGCATCTTCCGGCTGGCGCAATATGTCCGCCGCCTGCAGGCGAAAGGCTTCAACGCCCGCCCCAACATCACCGTGACCCGCACCGCGCCGGCAACCGCGCTGGTCGATGGCGACAACGGCATGGGCCATCTGGTGATGACCCGCGCCGCCAACGAAGCGATCGCGATGGCGCGCGAGAACGGTGTCGCCTGGGTCGGCGTGCGCCGCTCCAACCACGCCGGCCCCGCCGGGCTCTACGCGGAGATGGCGGCGGTGGCCGGCATGGTCGGCGTCTATGCCGCGGTGGCGAACGCCAATCACATGGCGACGTGGGGCGGCACCGAATTGCTGCTCGGTACCAATCCGCTCGCCATCGGCGTGCCGTCCGGCGCCGGGCCTATCGTGCTCGACATGGCGACATCGATCGTCGCTTACGGCACGGTGAAGAAATACGCGTTGCGCGATCTCGCCATGCCGGAAGGCTGGTTCGTCAATCCGGCGACCGGCGAAGCCATCACCGATCCGAAGCGGTCGCACGAAGGTGTGCTGCTGCCGATGGGCGAATACAAGGGCTCCGGGCTGGCGCTGATGCTCGGGCTTCTCGGCGGCGTGCTCAACGGTGCCGCGTTCGGCCGCGACGTGGTCGATTTCAACGCCGACGATTCGAGCGAAACCAATACCGGGCACTTCATCATCGTCGCCGACGTCGCGCGGTTCATTCCGCCGGCCGTGTTCACCAGCGAGGTCGACCGTCACGTGCGCGACTTCAAGCAATCGAAGCGGTTGCCCGGCGTCGATGACATCCGGCTGCCCGGTGACCGGCGGCGTGAGTGCCGCGCCGAGCGGGGGCGCGACGGCGTGCCGATCGCACCGGCGCTGCTGGCGCAGCTCGACAAGCTGGCCGCGGAGTTGAATGTGACCCGGCTGCGGGACCGATGAGCATTATGCCGCTCATTCCCGCGCAAGCGGGAATCCAGCAGGGCATGACCTCGGCTCGAAAAACAACCACTGGGTCCCCACGTTCGCGGGGACGAGCGGAAAATTGATGAAACTCCGTCCCGGCACCTTCGCGCTGACATTATTGCTGTCGCTGCTGACCGCGCTCGGGCCGCTGTCGATGGACATGTACCTGCCGTCGCTGCCGGCGATCGGCGAGGCGCTCGGGGCGCCGATCGCGCAGGTGCAGCTGACGATCTCCAGTTATCTGATCGGCTTTGCCGTCGGCCAGATGATCTACGGTCCGATCTCGGATCGTTACGGCCGCCGGCCCATCATCCTCACCGCACTGGCGGTGAATTGCATCGCCGCGGTGATCTGCGCGCTGACGCAATCGATCGGCGCGCTCACCGCCGCACGTTTCGTTCAGGCGCTCGGCGGCGCCGGCTGCATCGTGCTGGCGCGCGCCGCGGTGCGCGACCTTTATTCCGGCGTGCGCGCCGGCCGCGAACTGTCGCTGATGGGTTCGATCACCGCCTTTGCGCCGGTGTTTGCGCCGATGATCGGCGGCGCGTTCCAGATGGCCTATGGGTGGCGCGCGACATTCGTGTTCCTGATGGTGTTTGCGATTTTCGCCGCCGCGATGGCGGCGCGCTTCCTGCCGGAGACGCTGCGCCAGCGCAACACCGAACCGTTTTCGTTCCGGGGCATGGCCATGTTGTATCGTTCGGTGCTGGTGCATCGCGGGTTCCTTGCGCTGCTGGCATTGCTCAGCGTCAGCTTCATCGGGCTGTTCGCCTGGATTTCCGGCGCGCCGGTGGTGATGCAAGGCGCGCGCTACGGTCTGTCGCCGTTCATATTCGGCGTGATCTTCGCGTCCGGCGCCGGCGGCTACATGATCGGCGCTTACGCGGCATCGAAAGTGGTGATGCGATTCGGCCTCGACCGCACCATTGGCATCGGCTGCGTCATCCAGGCGTTCGGCGGTCTGTCGATGGCCGCAGGCGTTGCGCTCGATCTGGGCAACGTCGCCTGGTTCGTGACGCCGATGATGATCTACCTTGCCGGCATGGGGCTGACGCTGCCGCAGACCCAGGCGGCGGCGCTGACGCCTTTTCCCGATCGCGCCGGCACCGCATCGTCGCTGCTGGGCTTCGCGCAGCAGATCAGCGCTGCGCTCGCCGCTGCCGCCATTGGGCTTTATCTGGGCTCATCGCCATGGCCGGTGGCGGGCACCATCGCAACGGTCGGTTGTCTGGCGCTCGTCATCTGGGCGTTGACCCGCAATATCCGCCGCGCTTGAGAGAAACGGTTCCGGCCACCTTGCGGTACTGCCGTCAAAACGTGGATAATCACGTTTGCTGAAGCCTTGCGGGACAACACAACGTCGTACCGTGGTGGTGCAGTGAGAGCGGGGCGTTACATTACGTTGCCCAAGCCGATCGCGGTCTTGTCCGCCGTGCTGTTATGCGCGGCCATCGGCATGGCAACGCCGCATACTGCGCAGGCTCAAGGCTTCTTTGATTTCCTGTTCGGCGGGTCGCAGCAGCGTCCGGCGCCTCCGCCCAGCTATCCACCGCCGCCGCCAGCGCCGATCGGCCGGATCGCGCCGGCGCCGCTTGGACAGGAAAATGTCAGCGGCGAGGGCGGCTCGACCGGACACGGCGTCGCGTTCTGCGTGCGCACCTGCGATGGTCAGCATTTCCCGATGGAGAAGATGGCGAACGCAACGCCGGTCGATACCTGCAAGGCGATTTGCCCCGCGACAACGACCAAAGTGTATTTCGGCTCCGAGATCGAGACCTCTGTAGCCAGCGACGGCGCACGCTACTCCGACCTCAACACGGCCTTCCTTTATCGCAAGAAGCTGGTCGCCAATTGCAGCTGCAACGGCAAGGACCCGTTCGGCCTTGCAACGCTCGATCCAAAAAACGATCCGACGCTGCGGCCGGGCGACATCGTCGCGACCAAGGACGGACTGATGACCTATAGCGGGCGCAGCGGCGCGTCGGCGTTCACGCCGGCCAATCCGGTGATGAGTCCGGCCTCGCGGCAATAAACAAGCACGGCGCTCCATCCGGTAGGGACACAAGCAGTGAGTCAGGAAGCGGTTCGTGCGGGGTTTCCAGGCGCTCCCGTGGTTACCGCCATGCGGGTCGTCCCGGTCGCCGGCCGCGACGGCATGCTGCTCAACCTGAGCGGTGCACACGCGCCGTTTTTCACCCGCAACCTGGTCATCCTCACCGACAATGCCGGCCACACCGGCGTCGGCGAAGTTCCGGGTGGCGAGAAAATCCGGCAGACGCTCGAGGACGCATGCGGCCTCGTCGTCGGCCAGACCATCGGCGCTTGCACTAATATTCTCGCCGCGATCCGGACGAAGTTTGCCGACCGCGATGCCGGTGGCCGCGGCAAGCAGACATTCGATCTGCGCGTTACCATTCACGCCACCACGGCGGTCGAATCGGCTTTGCTCGATTTGCTCGGCCAGCATCTTGGATTGCGGGTCGCGGCGACCACTACGGCTTTGCCGATTTCAAACTAAAGGGCGGCGTGCTGGACGGCGAGCGGGAGATCGAAGCCGTCACCGCGATCGCCAAACGCTTTCCCGACGCGTGCGTCACGCTTGATCCGAACGGTGCATGGTCGCTCGAAGAGGCGATCGCGCTTTGCAAGGACATGCACGGCGTGCTGGCCTATGCCGAGGATCCTTGCGGCGCCGAGGCCGGCTTCTCCGGCCGGGAGATCATGGCGGAGTTTCGCCGCGCTACCGGATTGCCCACGGCAACGAACATGATCGCGACGGATTGGCGCCAGCTTAGTCATGCGTTGCGGCTTGGCGCCGTCGATATCCCGCTGGCCGATCCACATTTCTGGACGATGCAAGGTTCGGTGCGTGTCGCCCAGACCTGCCGCGACAACGGGCTGACCTGGGGCTCGCATTCCAACAACCACTTCGATATTTCGCTGGCGATGTTCACCCATGTCGCGGCAGCGGCGCCCGGTAAGGTCACCGCGATCGACACGCACTGGATCTGGCAGGACGGCCAGGCGCTGACCAAAGAGCCGCTGAAAATCCGCGGCGGCAAAATTGCGGTGCCGGACCGTCCCGGCCTCGGCGTCGACGTCGACATGGCGGCGATCGAAGCGGCGCATGCGCTCTACACGCAGCACGGACTTGGCGCGCGCGACGACGCCATCGCCATGCAGTTTCTAATTCCTGGCTGGACGTTCGACGACAAGCGCCCATGCCTGGTGCGCTGAAAATGTCTGGTGCGCTGAAAAGTCTGGTGGCGCTGAAGCCTTCTGCCCGGATTTACCGGAACGCTGGCATCACGTCCTTGGCGAACCAGCGCAGTTGATCCTTGAACTCCTTGGGCGAGAGACCTTCCGCCCAATGGATCATGAAGTGCTCGAGGCCGGGATATTTCGCCTCGATCGACTTGATGCCGTCGATCACGTCGGCGGGTGTGCCGCAGAACCACGCTTTCTGCGCCACACCGTCTTTCAGCGACGGCGTGCGCGACGGCGCACCGGGCGTGCCCCAGGTGCGGCCCTGTTCGTCGGCATAACGGACGAAACCGAACGGCGCGAACCATTTGAAGCGCTCGTCGTGCGCGGGTTCGAGTTTGCGCACCGCTTCCTCCTGGCTGCCGGCGAGATAGACGCCGGCGCCCCAGATCATGTCCTCGCCGAGTTTCTTGTTGCGGCCGTACTTGGCGCAGGCGGCCTGATAGGCGCGGATCACGTCGTCGAGGATTTTTTCGCCGTTGAGCGTCACCATCGCCTTGAGGCCGTACTGCGCCATCATGTCGATGGTCTTGCCGCTGGCGACCGGCATCCACAGCTCCACCGGCAGATGTTTCGGCCGCGGCACCAGCGTGATGTCTTTCAGCGTGTAGCCGCGATACGGCACCGGCGGCGGCGCTTCGTAGTACTTGCCCTTGAAGTGGAATTTCTGCTCGTTGAAGCAGGTCAGCAGCAGCTTGAGTTGTTCTTCGAACAGATCGCGGTTCTTGTCAGCGTCGAGCAGCGGTGCGCCGAACAATTCCACTTCGCGGCTGTGATAGCCGCGGCCGACGCCGAGCACGACGCGGCCGTCGGTGACGATATCGGCCATGGCGTAGTCTTCCGCCATGCGGATCGGATGCCACATCGGCAGCACGTTGAAGGCGCAGCCAAACTTCAGCCGCTTGGTCTGCGTGGCGAGCCACAATCCGAGCTGGATCAGGTTCGGAAAGACTTCGTAGCCTTCGCGCTGGAAGTGGTGCTCGGCGGTCCACAGCGTATCGAAACCGAGTTCGTCCATGAGCTGCGCGACGTCGCGCGCGGTCCAAAAACCCTGGGCCAGTTGCTGGTCGGAATAAAGCCGGTCATTGGCCGGGGTGCCGTTGAGCCCGATATTGTCGAGCTCGATCTGGCCGACATAGAGGACGTGAAATTTCCTGATCATGCGCTGCTTCCCTGACCGCCCCTGTTCTTGATCGCTGGCGTTTCCGGTCGCCACACTAGCCGAGGCTTGAAGCCTCCGCCAAGGCCGCGCTGGCGCGCGGTCCGAGCATTGGTATCCGCGTCACTTGTGTCTCTCGTCAGGGTCTCTGCCGGGTGCTAAAAAATCGCCTCTGGCTGGAAAGTATTCATGACAAACCTCAAAGTAATGATGCCGCTGACGGCGGCGCTGTGCCTGCTCTTTGCCGCGGGCTCGGCATCGGCACAGCAGTGGCCGGCCAAAGAGCCGATCAAGGTGATCGTGCCGTTCACGGCCGGCAGCGCCACCGATATCGTCGCGCGGGTGGTGTTCAATCAGGTTTCCAAGCAGATCGGGCAGGCGGTGGTGGTCGAGAACCGCGGCGGCGGCGGCACCACAATCGGCTCGGCCTTTGTCGCCCACGCCGATCCGGACGGCTACACGCTCCTGGTCAATTCGACGTCGCACGTCGTCGTCGCGTCGGTCTATGCGCACCTGACCTATAATGTCGCCGACGATTTTACCGCGCTGACCCCGCTCGCCTCGCAACCGTTCGTCGCCACCGCACCGGCCAAATACAAGACCATGGCCGACTTCGTGGCCTACGGCCGCGCCCATCCCGGCGTGCTCAACTACGGCTCGAACGGCATCGGCACTGCGGGCCAATTGTTCATGGTCAATATCGGGCTCGCCGCCAAGATCACCATGACGCACGTGCCGTTCCGCGGCACCGCCGATGCGATGACTGAAATGATCTCCAATCGGCTCGATCTTTTTCCAGCGCCGGCAGCGACGATGATCGAACTCGCCAAAGCCGGCAAGGTCAGCGGGCTTGCGGTCTCGACCGCGCAGCGCTCGCAGGCGATGCCCGACGTGCCGACCATTGCTGAAGCCGGCTATCCGGATGCGACTTATAATTTCTGGATCGGGGCATTTGCGCCGGCCAAGACACCGGCGGACATTTCCGCCCGCCTGCATGACGAGATCGTCAAGGCGCTCGACGTGCCGGAAGTAAAAAAGGAAATTATCACGCTTGCCGCCGATCCGATGCCGATGTCGATGAACGATTTCGACGCCTTCGTGCGCAAGGAAATCAAGCTCAACGCCGGGATCGTCGCCGCAGCCGGTATTTCGAAGAGTGAGTAGCGCGATGACGTCCGTGCGCCTTAAAGCGGTCTTGCTGGTGTTCGCAGCGCTGGCGCTTGCGACGCAGCCGGCCCGCGCGCAGGACTGGCCGGCGCAGCCGATCCACATCATCGTGCCGTTCGGGCCGGGCGGCGGCTCCGACCTCATCGGCCGTATTCTCGCGCAGGCGCTGGAGGAGCGGTTCGGCAAGCCGGTGGTGGTCGAGAACAAGCCGGGCGCCGGCGGCATCATCGGCAACGAATTCATCGCCCGTGCGACGCCTGATGGCTACACGCTCGGAATCATGACTGCGGGCCAGATCATCGCCTCGGTCACGCGCAAGGAGATGCCCTACGACACCGCCGCGCTCACACCGGTCGCGCAGGTCGCAACCGGAAGCCTGTTGATGCTGGCGCGGCCGGACTTTCCGGCGAGCAACGTCAAAGAGGTGGTCGCGCTGGCCAAGGCTGAGCCGGGCAAATACATCCTCGCCAGTCCCGGCTTTGCCGCGACCCAGCAATTTGCCGGCGAGCTGTTCAAGCAAAGTGCCGGTATCGACATGCTGGATGTGTCGTTTCGCACCTCGCCGGAGGCGATCAACGCGCTGCTCGGCCATCACGCCGACGTGCTGTTCGAGACGGTGGGGGCGTCGCTCGGGCAGGTGCAGGGCGGGGCGCTTAAGGCGCTCGCCGTCACCGGCAAGGACCGCTTTCCCGCGGTGCCAGACGTGCCGACAGCGGCTGAGTCAGGCGTGCTGCCGGGCTTCGACGTGACGACGTGGTACGGCGTGTTCGGCCCGCATGGGGTGCCGGATGCGATCGTCTCCAGGCTCAACAAGACGCTGATGGATGCCGTCGCCGATCCGAAAGTGCGCGAGCGCATGGTCGCGGCCGGCGTCGTGGTCAAAGGCACCAGCGCCGCCGAGTTCGGTGCGTTCATGGCGAACGAGTTCAAGCGCTGGGATGCGGTGCGCGTCGCTGCCGGAATCGCGCAGCAGTAATTCTTCCGCTCATTCCCGCGAAAGCGGAAATCTAGAACTGGGTCCCCGCTTTCGCGGGGACGAGCGGACGCGTTAGCACGCCACCTTCACCGGCTTGCCTTCGGCGATCGAACGGATGATCGCCTCGAAGGCGCCGACGACGTCGAGCATGTCGGCGGTGGTGACCGGAAACGGCTTGCCGGTCTCGATGGTCTCGGCAAACGCTTCGAGCAGCACCGCTAGCGAGTTGACTGGCGGAAAGGTCCGCAGCTCCGGCGATTTGCCGATCAGCGACAGCGTCAGCGTGGTCTCGTCGCGGGATTCCACTGAACCCTTCGTGCCGAACACGTGAATGCGCCAGTACATCGGCGCGGCGCGCACGGTGGCGAGCAGCCCGGTCGCGCCGCTCTCGAACTGCAGCAGCGCCGCGGCGACGTCGCGCGGATCGGGTGGCGGCTTGCGCGAAAATGTCTTGGCGTCGGCCGACGCAATCGGTCCGGCCAGATTGACGAAGGCGTCGACGAGGTGAAGCCCGCCGCCGGTCATGCCGCCGCCCGGCGATTCGCGGGGATCGTCGCGCCAGCCGCCGGTGACGCGTGTCGAGTGTTCGTTGCTGAAGTGCCCCTCGACGTGCAGCACGTCGCCGATCACGCCATCGGCGACGATCCGCTTGAGCTCGCGCATCGAGGCAAAGCACCTTTTGTTGTTGCCGAGCGCGAACGGCACGCCGGCCTTGGTGACGGCGGCGATGGCGCGTTCGGCTTCGGCGCGGGTCAGCGCCAGCGGTTTCTCGCACCAGACCGGCTTGCCGGCCGCGGCGACCGCGCTGATCTGATCGACGTGCAGGGAATGCGGCGTTGCCAGAAAGACCGCCCGCACTTTGGGGTCGGCAACGGCATCGGCCAGCTCGGTCCCCAGCGTGAAGCCGTGTTTGCCGGCGAAATCGGCAAGCTGTTCGGGCTCCTTGCAGATACCGCGCACAAAGCGCAGCCGGCGGCTCTTGCCCTGCGTCGCTTCGACGATGCCCTTGCCCCAGCGTCCGAGGCCGACGATTGCCGCATCGATCATGGCGTGCTCTTCAGGTTGCCGACGGAAAGCATGTCATAATTCATTCTAGTCACTGGAGGGAGATCAGACCATGGACGACAACGACCAGTACCAGCGCGGGCTGAAGCTGCGCACCGCAATGTTCGGCCGCGAGGCGGTCGACAAGCGGATGAACGCGTTCGGCGATTTCGGCAAGCCGCTGCAGCACATCATCAATGCCTATGCCTATGGCGATGTCTGGCAGCGTTCGGCGTTGCCGCCGGCAACCAAGTCGCTGGTCATGGTGGCGATGATGGCGGCCGCCGGCTATCAGAACGAGCTTGGCGTGCATCTGCGCGGCGCACTGAAGAACGGCTGCAAGCCCGAAGAAATCCAGGAAGTCCTGCTGCTGCTGACGCTCTACTGCGGCATCCCCGCCGCCAACGAGGCGCATCGCATCGCCGCCGACGCGTTGCGCGAGCACGGCGTGCGCCTATGATGCGCATCGAAATGGAGGGAAGGCGGCATGGTGCAGTTGGTCGATAGCGACATCAAGACCCGCGAAGTGCTCGGCTGGCAGGGCGTGCATGTGCTGCACTTCATGGGTTCGTCGTGTTCGCAGAAGCTGCGGGTGTTCCTCAATCTCAAGGGCATCCCGTGGCAGTCGCACCCGATCGATCTGCCGAATTACGAGAACATGCAGCCGTGGTTTCTCGGCATCAATCCGCGCGGGCTGGTGCCGGTGCTGGTGCATGACGGCGCGGTGCATATCGAAAGCAACGACATCATCCAGTATCTGGAGCGGACATTTCCGGCGCCGCGGCTCATACCCGCCGGCCACGAGACCGAAGTCGCCGCGTTGCTACGGCATGAGGACGACCTGCATCTCGACCTGCGCACCTTAAGCTTCCGCTTCGTGTTCGCGCCGCCCGGCCCGCCGAAGCCCGACGCGGCGCTTGAAAGCTATCGGAGCAACGGCGCTGGCACTGTCGGCGGTGCCAAGGATCACGAAAAGCAGGTGCAGATCGAGTTCTGGCAGCGCGCGGCGAAAGAAGGCTTCACCGACGAGCGGGCACGCGCCTCGGCGCTGCGCTTTCGTGCCGAATTCGACGCGCTGGAAAAGCGGCTGGCGAAGCAGCCTTATCTCATGGGCGAAGAATTGAGCGTGCTCGACATCGCCTGGCTGATCTACGTGCACCGGTTGTCGCTGGCCGGCTATCCGTTCGCGCGGCTGCACCCGCGTGTGCAGGCCTGGGCGGATAAGCTTCGCGCGATGCCTGAATTCGCCAAAGAGATTGGTCAGCTTCGTCATTCGCCGCAACAGCTCGAAGCCGTTCACCGGGCGCAGGCCGGCAAGACGCTGGAAGCGGTCGCGGGATTTTAGATAGATGACTTCGGCATGGGATAATCTCTGCTCGTCCCCGCGAAAGCGGGGACCCAGCTGGATTCCCGCTTTCGCGGGAATGAGCGGGTGGTGCGCTGTGATCGCCCTTATTGCGATGCTCGTGACCGCGGGAACCGCGCGCGCCGCCGAGGTCAACGCATTCATCTCGACCGCGATAAAATCGGTGACCGATGAATTGTTGCCGCCGTTCGAGCGCGCGAGCGGCACCGCCATTCATGCGCTCTATGCGCCGCCCGGCGCGCTGCTCAAGCATTTCGAGGCCGGCGAGCCCGCCGACGTCTTTCTGACCGGCAGCGATGCGATCGACAAGCTGATCGCCGAAGGCAAAGTGGCGCCCGGGCGCGTCGATCTGGCGACGACCGGGATCGGCATCTGTGTCAAGAAAGGCGCGCCGCATCCCGATGTCGCGACGCCCGATGCGTTCAAGCGCGCGCTGCTTGCCGCCGCGAGCGTCGCCTATGTCGCGCCGTCCGGCGGCAGCGTCACCGGACCGCATATCGAGGCGATGTTCACGAAGCTCGGCATCGCCGAGCAGATGGCGGCAAAGACCGTGTTGGCCGCGGGTGGGCCGAACGGCCGGGTCAGCGTCAAGGTATCGAGCGGCGAAGCCGTCATCGGATTGCAGCAGGTATCGGAGTTGCTCACCAACCCTGATGTGGATGTGATCGGAATGCTGCCGGGCGACTTGCAGCAGACCACGATCTACTCTGCAGGCGTCACGACGAGCGCGAAGAACGCCGAAGGCGCCAAGGCCATCATCGCGGCGATGGCCGCGCCGTCGGCGAAGCCGATCTACAAGGCGAAAGGGCTCGATCCATTATGACGACGATCATCCGCATGGCCGCGCTGGCAGCCGCATTGTTCATGACCGCCGACGTGGCGCGGGCGGCGGAGCTTCACGCCCTGATCACGACGGCAATGAAGGATGCGGTCGACGAACTGGTGCCGCGCTTCGCTCAAGATACCGGCAACGCGGTGACCATGAGCTTCGGTCCGTCCGGCGGTGTGGCGCGCCGCTTTCTCGGTGGCGAGCCAGCCGATGTCGTCGTCATCGGATCGGACGCGCTCGACGACCTGATCCGGCAGGGCAAGGTGCTGTCCGGCGCCACCGCGATCGCGCGCACCGGCATCGGCATTTGCGTGAAGAAGGGCGCGCCGCATCCCGACGTCTCGACGCCGGAAGCGCTCAAGCGCGCGCTGCTTGCGGCGAAAACAGTTGGCTATACGGCGCCGGCCGGCGGCGGCGTCACTGCGGCACCGATCCTGCGCGTGTTCGAGCGGCTCGGCATCAGCGAGCAAGTTGCGGCCAAAACCAGGCTTGCCGCCGGCGGCCCAAACGGCCGTGTCAGCGTGTTGGTGTCGAGCGGCGAGGCCGAAATCGGGCTGCAACAGGTGTCCGAACTGATGACTAATCCCGGCGTCGACGTCGTCGGCATGCTGCCGCCGGATTTGCAGCAGATCACGACCTATGCCGCCGGGATCGCCTCGGACGCCAAGGAGCCCGCGGCGGGACGCGCTCTGATCGGTTTTCTGGCATCGTCGACCGCCACCGCAGTCTACAAGACGAAGGGCTTGGTGTTCTGACGCCGTTCGCTTCGCTCTACGCCGGCTTCGTCACCTGCGTGGCGTACCAGTCGTAGATCTGCTGCCCGGTCCAGTGCACCACGTCGTGTCTGTTGATGTAGTCGTACAGCTCTTCGAAATATTTGATACGGTGCGCGGCGCCGGTGACATAAGGGTGCACGCCGATCGCCATCACCCGCGCCAATTCCACCGACTCCGCATAAAGCCGGTCGAAGGCGTCGACGGCTCGCCGCAACAGCACGTCGGATTCGTGATGGTGCGAGATCATCAGCGTGATGTCGTTGATCTCGGCGCTGTAGGGCACGGCGAGGATCGGGCCAGTTTTGGTCTTCACCCACAGCGGCTGGTCGTCGAGGATCCAGTCGCCAAACCAGGTCAGGCCGGCTTCGGTGACATAGTCCAGGGTATCGTGGGTCTGGCCGCGGCCCGGGCCGAGCCAGCCGGTCGGCCGCTTGCCGGTGAATTGTTCGATCACGTCGCAGGATTGCTTGATCACGGCGCGCTGATCTTCGATCTGCTGGATCGGCATCTGCACGTAGGAGTGCGCCATGAATTCCCAAGCGGCGTCGCGCGCCGCCGCCGCCACTTCGGGATAAGTCTCGCAGACCTTGGCGTTGATTGACATGGTCGGCGTCACGCCCGCAGCTTCGAGCGCGCGCAGTAGCCGCCAGAATCCGACCCGCATGCCGTATTCGTACCAGGTCCAGTTCGGCATATCGGGGATCGGCGTCTGCCCCATCGGCGGCTGCGACAGCTGCCGTGCCATCGGCCGGGTAATCTCCCATTCCTCGATATTGACCACCGACCACACGATCATGCGCGCCCGGCCGGGCAGCTTGAGCGGCGGCCGCGTGAACGGCGACGAATAGGACAGGCGATCGCGCGGCAGCATCATGATGAAACCCCTCTCACCCAACTCTACGGCGCTACACGCTCAGGCCTTGATGACCTCTTCGAACGCCACGCCGCGGCAATCCATTTCGTAATCGAGGCCAATCACCGGCGGCCGGCAATAATGCCAGGTCAGGCCGGATTGCGCCGCGCCGCGCCGGATGAGTTCGTCGGCGAAAAACGGATGCAGGTCGTGGACGGTGTAGACTTGTGCCGCCGTGGTGTCGCGCCAAGTGAAGCCGAGCGCGGCCATGCGGCGCTCCATCTCGCCGAGCACGAAGCGCGCCTTCTCGCGAAGGCCGTCCGGGCTTACATCGCCGAGCCGTATGATGCGCTCGCGATAACTGGCGTGGCCTTCCTGCGCTTCGGCGCTGCCGGCGATCACGAACGATGGCGCGGCGTCTGTTGCCGGTTCGGTAAAGGAAAAAGCATGGAACGATGGCTCCGCGAGCGGTTCGATCTCGGGACAGACGTTGCTGCGTGCCACCGGGTTCGTCGTACCGTCGAAGATCGACCAGCGCTTAAGCGTTTCGACATATTTCCGGTTGAAGGCGATGAACCCTTCTTCGCTGAATTGCGCCGGCGAGCGCAGCTCGCACTGGCAGAACGCGGTGAGCGGCCGTCCTGACGCGCCAATGAATTGTTCGATCCGGGCAAAGCCCTGCGCCAGCGGCACCGGGCGCGCGAAGCGCACACGGCGGATGCGATAGCCCGGCATCGCGGCGACTCCGCCGGAATACTGAAACACCGCCTTGATGAATCGGTAGCCGCCCGGTTGGAATTCTACTGTCTCTGCCATCGCTTTCACCACCCATGCAGCAGCCGCTCGTCGTCCTCGCTCGCGCCGGGGCGCGGACGGTCGAGCTGATGATAGCGGCCGGAGAAGAACACCAGCGGCGCGCCGACCGAGCCGGCCGGGCGGCCAAGCGACAGCACCTTGCCGACAAGAATGAGGTGGTCGCCGCCGTCATACGCGGCATAACGCTCGCACTCGAAATGCGCGAGCGCGCCGGGCAGCAGCGGCACGCCGGTCGAGGCCGATATCGGCTCGATGCCCGACCATTTGCCGGCCCCGGATTTGGCGAACCGCGTCGACAGCCCGTCCTGGGATTCGGCCAGCACGTTGATGCCCCAGTCCCTGGCCTCTTCCCAGACCGCGAAGCTCTGCACGGTGCGTGCGACCGAGAACAGCACCAGCGGCGGATCGAGCGACACCGAGTTGAACGAACTTACCGTCATGCCGTGCAGCGCGCCGTCGGAGCCGCGGGCGGTGATGACGGCGACGCCGGTCGGGAAAGCTCCGAGCGCCTTGCGGAAATCGCCTGACGAAAAGCTCATTGTGTCCTGTTCGTGATGATTATTCAGAAGCCTTGGCGGCTTCGGCGATGTCGTAGGTCGAGAGCAGATGATCGACCATGCCGCGCGCCACGCCCCAATCGAAGGTGCGGTAATTGTGTCCGTTGGTGACGAAGCGCGCCCCCGCATAGAACATTTCATATTGTGTGTGTCGCGAGCCGAACTCCGAACCGATCGCATCCCACGCCGCCTTCAGCATCTTCACCCGGTATTCCGGACTGAAATTCGGCGAGCGCTGGGTCTTGCGCAGGATCGTCGCCAGTTCCGGGTTCGACCAGTCGCGGAACGACGACGGCAGCATGATCAGCGAACCGCCGGCCAGATCGCGGATCAGATTGATCAGGCGTGGATAGAGCTCCTGCGTGGTCGATTGCGCGGCGTACATCATCTGCCGGTTCGGCAGATAGAACGCGCCGTGCTGGTAGCCGGCGGCTTCCATGCCCCACAGCATGGCCTCAACCATGCCGACATTGGCGGCAAGGCCGCCGAGCTGCTCGCGCACCGACGGCATATTGGTGGTGCCGATCGCCTCGGTGATCTTGTGCGCGATGCCGACCAGGAATTTCAGCTTCACCGAAAGCCTGATCTGCGACTGGTAATTCTGGAACACGTGGCCGGGCGTGTCGTGGAACTGGGCGCGGCACATATCGACGTCGCGATACACGAAGACGCGCTCCCACGGCACCTTGACGTTGTCGAAGTAGAGTAGCGCGTCGTTCTCGTCGAACCGCGCCGACAGCGGATTGTCATAGACCGAGACCGCGTGCGCCTCGTAGCTCTTGCGCGACAGCACGCGCAGCCCGGGCGCATTCATCGGCAACGCGCAGGAGAAGGCCAGCGCTTCCTCGCCGGGCTTCAGCGGCTGAAGATTGGCGACGAACACTTCGTTGGCCATGATCGAGCTGGTACCAAGCATCTTGGCGCCGCGGATAGTGATGCCGGTGGAGTCTTCATCGACGATCTGCGCCACCAGTTCCTCGGCCTGATCGCCCCAGTCCTTGGAGCGGTCGGCTTGCGGATTGACGATCACATAGGTCAGGAACAGGTCGTTGCTGGTCGCATAGTCGACATAGTCCATCAGCGCCTTGGCGCGCGCCGGGCCGTGTTTCTGAAACACCTCGATGCCCATGCGCTGGCCGATCAGGGTCGAGGCGACGTGATCGGGCGAGCGGCCCATGTAGCCGTAAGACACCTGCGCCCAAGCTTGCAGGGCTTTGCGGCGCTGCACCAGTTCGTCGTAGTCGTGCGGCAATTGCCAGCAGCGGTTGACGCGACGAGTGCCGCCGTTCGGTACAAATGTCATCAAATCCAGATTTTCCGGCCGCGCCTGGTAGTCGTAGAGCAGCGCCGCCGAGGCGACGGCATTGCGGTAGGCCGGATGCGTGGTGACGTCGTCGACGCGCACGCCGTCGATGTAGACGGCCCGCCCGTCCTGCAACGACTTGATGTGATCTGCCCCGGTTTTGCACTCCATTGCCGCACCCTCAAACCTGCTCGGAGGGCCATCCTAACACAGGGGAATGTCCGTGCACGGTGCCGGCCCGCGGCGCAGCGATGGCGGAACGGACAGGCTTGCCGGCCGGTAACATCCGCCGCGGCGTGGCGGAAAGCCGCGGCGTGGCGGAAAGATGAATTCAGCCGGCGCGGCGAAACCAAACCGGGTCCTGCTCGTTTCTGCGATGGGGTTGTCGCGTAGAGGAGCGCCTAGATGTGCGATTATAGCCTCCAGACCGTCCGCTCGCGGCCCGCCGCGGTCGGCGACAAGCTGATCACACGGGACTTTGGCACCGGGACACGCGGCTTTGGTGCAATCGACGATGCCGGTCTTGCCGTTTGTGTCATGCCCGGCACCGAACTGGCGTTCGACGGCAATGTGCAATGCGCCGCCGCCGGACTTCTGCCGTGGCGGGATCGGGTGATCGCGCACGAGACGGCGATTTTCCGCCAGATTAACAAGGGAAAACAAGCGGCGCATCATGACGCGCTGGAATTTCCCGACGGCCGGATCATGCTGCTGACGCTGCTGCGCGAAGGCCAGCAGGCCACCGTGCTGCAACTGCCGGCAAAGCCGCAGACCGCGAAGGAAACCGAAGAGCAAAAGCGGGTCGCCTTCTCGGGCTAAAGTTCCGCGCAGGCGGATAAAGCGGATAAAAAAGAGGCCGCGCTGGCCGCAGCCTCTTTGACGCACCCCGATTTTCGGGTCAGTCGATTTGTGCGCCGGACGCCTTGATGATCGGGCCCCATTTCGTCAGTTCGGCCTTGACGAAATCCGCCGTCGATTGCGGCGTCGAGCCCGGCGTCGGATCGACGCCGGCCTTGATCAATGAATCGATCACGGCTGGATCGGCCAGCGCCTTGTTGGCGGCGGCGTTAAGCTTGTCGACGATCGGCTTTGGCGTTCCGGCCGGCGCCAGGATCGCATTCCAGGTGTAACACTCGTAACCCTTCAGCCCCTGCTCATCCACGGTTGGCAGGTTCGGCATGGCGTCGAGCCGCTTCAACATGCCGGCGCCGAGCGCATGCAGCTTGCCGGATTGCGCCAGCGGCAATGCCGTCGGCGTCGCATCGAACGCCATAGTGATCTGGCCGCCCATCAGGTCGGTATCCATCGGCGCCGAGCCCTTGTACGGCACGTGGGTGATCTCGAGCCCGCCGGCCATCCCACCACCCATCCCTCCACCCATGGCTTTGAACTCTTCGCCGCACAGATGCAGGATCGAGCCGACGCCCGACGAGCCGTAATTGTACTTGCCCGGATTGGCCTTGAGCAGCGCGACCAGGCTTTTCACGTCGGTCGCCGGTACCGACGGATTGACCAGCAGCAGCGTCGGCGTCACGCCGACGCGCGCGACCGGTGTGAAATCCTTGATCGCGTCATAGGGCATGTGTTTGTACAGGCCCGGATTGATGGCGTTGGTCGACACGGTCGCGAACAGCAGCGTGTAACCGTCGGGTGTCGCCTTGGCGACGAAGTCGCCGCCGATATTGCCGCCGGCGCCGGCGCGGTCTTCGACGACGAATGTCTGCCCGAGCAATTCGCTCATCTTGGCGGCCGTGATGCGGCCGACGATGTCGGTTGGTCCGCCGGCGGCGAACGGGATGATCAGGTTGACGGGACGGGATGGATAATTGTCGGCAGCGAATGCCGTGCTCGTTGCAAGCGCAATAGCGGCTGTAACCGCCAAGCGGCGGTGATATTTGCTCATGAAATTCCTCCCAGATTCCACAAACACGGACATCAATGTAGCAGCCGAAGCAGGCGACCGGCGATTTAGCGCCGCGTCAGATCAGCGCTGCTCCGCTTCTAGCATTTTGCCGAGAACGCGCTTGTAACGCACGCAGCCGACGTCGACGGCGAGGACCACCGGGTCGAGCGGTTCCATCGCGTCCTCGAGGACTCGTTGCTGCGCCTCGATCACCGGCGCGTCCTGTTCCTCGAAGGCAAACCGCCGCATCTCGGCGACCTTGGCTTGCAAATCGCGATTGAGCTTGTCTTCCGTGGTTTGCACGCCCCAGCGCACCGCGGTGAAGAAATAATGCGTCGAGCGCTCGTTCTCCGGCGTCAACAGATGGATGGCGTGATAGCCGGTGCCGGTTTCCGGGTCAGCGCCCATTTTGCAGATACCGGTCAAAAGCCGCAGCGTTGACGGCGCCATCCAGCGCATCTTGGTGAACTTGTCGACGCGCGGCGGATGGTTCGGCCAGAACTGCGCGAACATGCCGGGAGGCGCCGAGTTGGTGGCATACCGCCCGACGACGACGTCGTCGCCGTCCTGCTCGGCGGTGATGTCCGATTCCACGGTGTCGGCATTCCCCAAAATGCCTTCGTGCAGATAGGAAGTGTGGCTGAGGTCGAGCAGGTTATCGATGATCAGCTGATAGTTGGCTTTGATGACGATGCTGTCGCGCTTGGTGGTGTGCAGTTCCGGCACATTGTCGAGCACGCTGAAGTTCGGGATCCGGCTTTCATCGGGCGGCTCCGCGCCCATCCATACCCATACCGCCTTGTGCTTCTCGACAACGGGATAGCTTTTCACTTTGGCGCGCGAGGGAATGTTTTTCGTACCATGCGGGTTCTTCACGCAGGCGCCGGTGCCGTCGAATTCCAGCCCGTGATACGGACATTGGATGCGATCGCCGCCGACAATCTTGCCCATGTGCAATGGCGCGAAGCGGTGTGCGCAACGATCCTCGATCGCGGCGACATTGCCGTCGGCCTTGCGATACATCACGATCGGCTCGTTCATGATGGTGCGCGGCACCAGCTTGCCGTCGCTGACCTCATCGCACCATGCGCCGACGTACCACGCGTTGCGCAAATACGGCCCGCTGATCATCTCCTGATGCGGCTTTGCGCCGTTGCCGTTCGATTGAACCGATTGCGTCATGAGCATTCTCCTGAACGCCCTAGGCTACATCAGAAACACGCCTTTGCCACTGGTCTGGCGGTCGAACAGCTTGTAGGCCGCTTCAGCCTGCGTGAGCTTCCAGCGATCGGTGAAAAGGTGTTCCACGTCGATCTTGCTGTCGGCGATGAAGCGCGCGCAATCCGCCTGGATGACGGTCGAGAATGTCCACGAGCCGATGATGGTGAGCTGCTTGCGCAACATATCGGGGCTGACGTCGATGGTGACGTCGCCGCCTTCGCCGACGAAACACGCGGTGCCCCATTTGCGGGCGGCCCGGACCGCAATCAAGCGCCCAGCCGCCGTGCCGGACGTGTCGAGCGTCATGTCGGCGCCGTCGCCATGGGTCAGGTCGCGGATTGCGGCGACCGGATTGTCGTTCGGATCGACCAGCGCGCCGGCGCCGAATTCCCTGGCGCGGTTGAGCCGCTCGGTGCCGATATCGAGGGCGATGACGCGGGTGCCCATCGCTGCGGCGAGCTGCGTCGCCGACAATCCGACCGGCCCCTGGCCGATGATGGCGATGGTGTCGCCGCCTGCAACTTTCATGCGGCGGAGCGCTTGGTAGGCGGTGCCGGTGCCGCAGGAGATCGCGGCGCCGGTCGGGAAGCTCAGCTCGTCCGGCAGGGTCACCAGCGTGTAGGCCGGGACCTTCATATACGGCGCGTGCGCGCCGTGACCGGTTGCGCCATAGACCGTGCTGCCGTTCGAGCACATCTGCGACCAGCCGGTCTGGCAATGCGGGCAGGCGCCGCAACCGGCATAGTGATGCACCATGACGCGGGCGCCGACTTTTGCCGTGCGCTCGCCGACCGCACTGCCGACGGCGGCGACAACGCCGCATGGTTCGTGTCCGGCAATCACTGGACCGCTGACATTGCCGAGACCGAGAGCGGATGCACCGCCCTTGGCTCGATAGAATTTCAGGTCGCTGCCGCACATGCCCGACGCCTTGATCTCGACCACCACATCAAGCGGTCCCGGCGCCGGATCGGGAAATTCCGCGAGCTCGAGTTTGCGATCACCAAGGAACGTTACGCCGCGCATCTTGTCCTCCCGGCTCTCTGCGGCAGTTCGGCGCCGCTCGTGCGGTCTGTCACTATGCTACGGTAGCGCAAAAGCCGCGTCGAAAGACCGGCGCGAGAGCGGGAGGGGCGTTGTGAAGGTCGTGTCCTATCGGCATCGGGGCAAGCCCGGTGTCGGTGTCGTCACCGGCGGTAACGGGCTGATCGCGCTGGCCATGGCAGCGCCGGACCTGCCCGGCGACCTGCGTAAAATTCTGGAAATCGATCCGGCGCTGGAAAAAGTCCGTGCCGCCGCCAAAGGCAAGCCGGCCGACCTATCGCTCGACGATATCCAATTCGACCCGGTGATCCGCGAACCGCACGCCAGTTGGGCGCTGGCGCTGAACTACAAGCTCCATATCGAAGAGACCAAGCTGACGACGTCTCCGGTCTATCCGCAGATTTTCCTGCGCATGCCAATCAGCCAGGTCGGACACAAGGAAGCACTATGGGCCCCGCGCCAGGATATCGCCGAGGCCTACGATTACGAGGGCGAGCTTGCGGTGATCATCGGCAAGCCAGGGCGCTATATCAAACGCCGTGACGCCTTCAATCATGTGGCGGGCTACTCCTGTTACAACGAAGGTTCGGTGCGCGAATATCAGGGCCACAACCGGCAATTCGGCCTTGGCAAGAATTTCGAGCGCTCCGGCAGCTTTGGGCCGTGGCTGATGACGCCAGACGAGTTCGGCGACCCGGCCGATCATACGCTGATCACCCGGCTCAACGGCATCGAGCGGCAAAATGCGAAAATCTCCGGCCTGCTGCACGATGTGCCGCGGCTGATCGAATATCTCTCCGAAGGCTACACCTTGCAGCCCGGCGACGTGATCGTCAGCGGCTCGCCCGGCGCGCTGCAATTGCGGCCCGGCGAGCAGCCCGAGCGGCCGGTCGGCAACGTGATTGTCGCCGGTCAGCTCCATATGCGGCCGGGCGACGTCTGCGAAGTCGAAGTCGACGGGCTCGGCGTGCTGTCCAACCCCGTGATCGAAGACCCAACGCCGCGCTGACGCGGTAACCTTGCGAAAGGACTTAAAGCGTGCGCAAACGATTGCCAGTCTCTGTTTTCGCCTCTGTCTTTGCCGTTGCGTTGCTCGGCGCAGCGACCACCTCCGTCGTGATGGCGGAGGATTATCCGACGCGAACGATCACCGACATCGTCGCTTCGACGCCGGGCGGCGGCACCGACATCATCTCGCGCATTTACGGCGAGCAATTGTCCAAGCAGATGGGCCAGCCTGTCATCGTCGAGAACATTGCCGGCGCCGGCTCGCTCACCGGCACCGTTCAGGCGGCGCGCGCCGCGCCCGACGGCTATACGTTGCAGACCGGCCTGAATGCCAGCATGGCGGTCAATCCCAGCCTGTTCGCCAATTTGCCGTACGATCCGGTCAACGATTTCGAGCCGGTCGGCATGCTGGCGCAATTTCCGTTCGCGCTGGTCGTGAGCAACAATTTCCCGGCGCATTCGGTGAAAGAGCTGATCGCAATGGCCAAGGAGAAGCCGGGTGCGATCAACTATGCATCCGCCGGCAACGGCACCGGACAGCAATTGTCGATGGAGCTGTTCAAGCTGACGACCGGCATCAATCTCGCGCACGTGCCGTATCGCGGCGCGGCGCCGGCCTACACCGACGTGATGTCCGGCCAGGTGCCGGTGTTCATCGACAATCTGGCGAGCGCACTGGGGCAAATCAAAGCGGGAAGCGTTCGGGCGCTGGCCGTGACCAGCAAGGAGCGCTCGCCGCTGTTGCCCGACGTGCCCACCGTCGCGGAGGCGGGCGTGCCGGGCTATGTCTATTACACCTGGTTCGGTCTTTGGGCGCCGAAAGGCACGCCGCAGCCGATCATCGACAAGCTGTATGCGGAAATCAAAAAGGCGCAGGCCCAGCCGGCGGTGAAGGACCGCATTGCGGCGCTGGCCGGCGAGACGCTGGACATGCCGCTGGCCGACATCAAACCTTTCCTGAAGGCCGAGATCGCCCGATGGGCGGACGTGGTGAAACGCGCCAACATCCAGGTGCAGTAGCTGATGCCGGGCGCAGCAGGCCGGTGCATGGACCGGGCAACGGCGCGGGCTTAAGCTCGCGGTAAAGTCACGGAGGAAACCATCATGGCTGAAGCATCGACGCTCGCGTCGCTGGCATCGCGCTTCATCAACACCGACGCGGTGCCATGGGTTGAAACGTCTCCTGGCAACAAGATGAAGGTGATCTATCACGATCCGGATAGCGGCATGCTGACGATCCTGTCAAAGCTTTCGCCCGGCTCCGGCATTCCGGCGCACCTGCACGAGGACCTGGAACAGACCTACGTCCTCGAAGGCTCGCTGGTCGACGACGAAGGCGAATGCACCGCCGGCAACTTCGTCATCCGCGCCAAGGGAAGCCAGCACGCGCCGACGGCGCCGAACGGCTGCACCATGCTGGTGTTCTTTCTCAAGCCGACCGAAGGATTGAAAAGGGCGCTGCTGAAGCGCGGTTGAGGTGGGTCATGTGGCCGGACCGCCGCCTCCTCGATCTGTTCAATATCGAAGTGCCGATCGTCCAGGCGCCGATGGCCGGCTCTATGGACTGGGAGTTGGTCGCCGCGGTTTCCGGCGCCGGCGGTCTCGGCTCGCTGCCCTGCGCCATGCTCAATCCCGCGCAGCTGCGCGAGCAGGTCGGCAAAATCCGCGACAACACCCGCAATCCGATCAACGTCAATTTTTTCTGCCATACGCCGCCGGTCCCCAACGACGCGTGTGAGGCCGGCTGGCGCGAACGGCTTGCGCCCTATTACCGCGAGCTGGCCATCGATCCCGCCGCGCCGGTGCCGACCAGCAACCGGGCGCCGTTTGATGCCGCGCTATGCGCGGTGGTCGAGGAGGTTAGGCCGGAAGTGGTCAGCTTTCACTTCGGGCTGCCGGAGCAGGCTCTGCTCGATCGGGTCAAGGCGGCCGGTTGCAAGTTGCTGAGTTCGGCGACCACGACGGCGGAAGCGGCGTGGCTCGAACAGCGTGGTGTCGATGCGATTATCGCGCAGGGCAGCGAGGCCGGCGGTCATCGCGGCGTTTTCCTCGGAGAGAACATCGACACGCAAGTCGGCACATTTGCGCTGGTGCCGCAGATCGCGAGCGCGGTGAAAGTGCCGGTCATCGCCGCCGGCGCCGTTGCCGACGCGCGCGGCGTCGCCGCGGCTTTTGCGCTCGGCGCCAGCGGGGTGCAAATCGGCACCGCTTATTTGTTTTGTCCGGAAGCGAAAATCTCCGCGGTGTATCGCAAAGCGCTGTCGGAGGCGCACGACGACAGCACCGCATTGACCAATGTGATGACCGGGCGTCCCGCGCGCGGCATCATGAATCGCGTGATGCGCGAGATCGGACCGGTATCAACCGCGCCGCCGGAATTTCCGCTCAGCGCGGGAGCTCTGGCGCCGCTTCGCGCCAAGGCCGAAGCGCAAGGCTCCGGCGATTTCTCGCCGCTCTGGGCGGGCCAGGCCGCCGCGCTGAGCCGCGCGATGCCGGCTGGTGAATTGACGCGCGAACTTGCACAGCAGGCGATGGAACTTTTGCGCGATCTCGGCCAGCCGGCCGGTATGCATTAGGCCGCCACCGTCTTGCGATTTGGCGCGATTATGGAAATGTTATGGACGCTCCATTCAGCCGCGGTTCATTGTCACGGCGGCATGAAACGATAGTGCGCCCTGTCGAGCGGGGCGGCGTTTGAAACCCGGGAAGGAAACTTGCAAATGATCAAGACGATTATCTTGAGTAGTGCATTGTCTATTGGTCTGGCCACGGCGGCCAGCGCCGGCATCGCCTATACCCCGATTCAGAAATCCGACAGCCTGATCGCGAAGGTCGCTGAAGGCTGCGGCCCTGGCTTCTGGCGCGGTCCCAACGGCAGATGTCACCCGATGGCTGTCGGGCGCGCCTGCCCGCCCGGATACCACCTCGGCCCGGAAGGCAAGCGGTGCTGGCCGAACTGATTTTGCAAAGCAGCATTTGTTATGAGCAACGGCCGGACCTCAAGTCCGGCCGTTCGCTCTCCGGCCGTTCGCTTGTTGAAAGCCGCGCCGATTACCGGTACGCCTGCCGGCGACCGCGATGCCGTTAGCACCCAAAATTCAATCGCACGGCGCCGAAATTCCGGCGATCGGCTTCGGCACGTCCGGGATGGGCGACGTGCGTCCCGACCATATCGCGACGGCGCTGCAGGCCGGCTACCGTCACATCGACACCGCCTGGAAGTACGGCACCGAGCGTGCCGTCGGCGAAGGCATGCGCGCCTCCGGCGTGCCGCGCGGCGAGATTTTCCTCTGCACCAAGGTGTCGCACGAATACCTGCACGCCGACGACTTCGCGCGCTCGGTCGACGAGAGTCTGGAAGAACTCGGTTGCGATTATGTCGATCTGCTTTTGGTGCACTGGCCGGAGAAAAACACGCCGCTTGCGGAAACCATGGGCGCATTGGCAAAGGCCAAGCGGCAAGGGCTGACGCGCCACATCGGCGTCGCCAACTTCAATATCGCGATGCTCGATGAAGCGATCCGGCTATGCCCGGAGCCTTTGGTGACATTGCAGGCCGAGTGCCATCCCTATCTCGACCAAAGCAAGGTGATCGCGGCGTGCCGCGAACGCGGCCTGGTGCTCACCGCTTATTGCCCGCTGGCGCGCGGCGGCCTCGCCGACGATCCGGTTCTCGCCAGGATCGCCACGCGGACCGGCAAGACGTTCGCGCAAGTCGCTCTGCGCTGGCTGGTTCAGCAGGGAATCATCGCGCCGATTCCGCGCTCGTCGAACCCGGCGCGCATCGCGCAAAATATCGACGTGTTCGATTTTGCGCTCAGCGACGACGACATGCGCCGTATCAGCGCGCTCAAAAAGCCGAACGGACGCATCGCCGATCCCTACGGCCGTGCGCCGGTGTGGGATGTGTGATCGAATCCATACGCCCGGCAATCTAGGTTCTTGCTCACCGGCACTCTAATCTTTCCAGCCGTGATTATGGATTCCGGGCGCCTCGCGTTGCCCGGCCCAGGAATGACGATTGGAGGAGACCGCCATGACCGCTGCGCCGAAATACTTCATGTACTTTCCCGGCAACTACCGCTGGTCGGCGGCTTTCGTGAACATGCTCGGCACCGCGCCGTTCGGCGGCGTCGATATCAGCGAGCTGCATCAGATCGGCCGTAGTCTCGACGGCAAGAGCGGCGACGATGACGAGGCGTGGTTCGCGGCCTGCGTGCAGGTTGCCGATACGGTGCGCAGGCGCGCCGAGACGTTCAAGTCCGACAATTATCCGGTGGCCGCGGCGCCGTTTTATCTGCGCGCCTGCCACTACTATCAGATGGGCGAGCGCTTTCGTACGCCGAAGGATGCCCGCGCGCTCGACGCCTACCGCACGTCCGTTGAATGCTTTCACCAGTTCGTCGCGCTCTCGGGCAGCAAGATCGAGATCGTCGACGTGCCGTTCGAAGGCAACAAGCTGCCGGGTTACTTTGTGCCGGCGCAGAATGCCAAGTCGGCGCAGCCGCCTTGCGTGGTGTTCTTCGACGGTCTCGACGTCACCAAGGAGATCCAGTTCTTGCGCGGCGTGCCGGACCTCGTGCGCCGCGGTATTTCGGTGCTGGTGATGGACGGTCCGGGCACCGGCGAGGCGATCCGCTTTCGCAACATGCCGCTGCGTCATGATTACGAAAAAGCCGGCAGCGCCTGTATCGATTATCTGGAACAGCGCGGCGACGTCGATCCGAAGCGTATCGGCATCATCGCCATCAGTCTCGGCGGTTACTATGCGCCGCGCTGCGCGTCGCTCGAGCCAAGGTTTGCCGCCTGCATCGCCTGGGGTGCGATCTGGGATTATTACGCGACCTGGAAGAAGCGTATCGACGCCGGCTTCAAGGCATCGATGTCGGTACCCGGCCATCACATCATGTGGATTCTCGGCGTCGATACGCTCGATGTCGCGTTGAAGAAACTCGAGCCGTTCCGCCTCGACGGCGTGGTGCAGAAAATGCGCTGCCCGTTCCTGATCGTGCACGGCGAGGACGACGAGCAGATACCGCTGAAGGATGCGCAGGCGCTCTACGCCGCCAGTGGTTCCGCCGACAAGACGCTGCGCGTGTTCACGGCCGAGGAGGGCGGCGCGCAGCACTGCCAGCGCGACTACCTGTCGCTCGGCACCGCGACGATGTGGAACTGGTTCGAAGACAAGCTGTTGCGCGCCTGATTTCAGGCGCGTTTCTGGTAAGACTTCAGGGCTTCGCGCAGGATTTCACGGGACGGCTCGGTGCCGTCGACCAGCCGGAGCGAGCGGCGTTTGATCTTCCAGCCGCCGGCGGTTCGCACCAGGTCCCAGCGATTGGTGACGACGCGGTGGATGTGGTAGCCGCGTGAACTGCCGTGATTGGGAACTTCGATCGCATCGCCGGTTTTCCGTGGTGTCAGGATTTGCAGATAGGAGGTCACCACCGCGCGGTCGCCGTCGAGGGCGATATGGGGCAGACCGGTGAAGTGGGCCAGGCCGCCGGCGATGGCCGCCTGGTGGGCCTCGCTCTTGAGCATCGCCCCCAGCGCCTTGTTGCCCTTGGCGCCGGTCAGGCCGGGACCGCGATCGAATTCGCCATCCTCGGTATAGGTGGCTTCGGCGTAGTAGTCGGCCCCGGTATCGGCGCTCGGCGGATGGCCGGCGATCAGATTGTAGATTTCGAGCCGATCTTCGATGGCGCGGATGCGTTGTTCGAGCGTGGCGCGTTGTTGGTCCATCGCTGCCTCCAAAATTGTCATTCACAATCTATCGGGAGGGTCATATCATATTGTGGGGTAGGACTTTTGCGCTCTGCATTATTTTGCGTTCTGCATTATGATGGCAAAGCTCGGCATCCCGCAGCGCAAGCAGGGGCTTTTATGACGGCAAGCGGCGACATAAATCGCCGTTCGTTTCTTGTCGGGGCGGGTGTGGCAGGCGGAGGCCTTGCACTCGGCTTTGCCGTTCCGGTTGCCCGCAAGTCCGCCCATGCCGCGGCGACAGGTCAGGAAATCAACTGCTGGGTGGTGATCGCACCGGACGATACGGTGACGATCCGCACCGCGCGTGCCGAGATGGGGCAGGGCGCGATGACGGCGCTCGCCATGCTGGTCGCCGAAGAACTGGACTGTGACTGGGCTAAGGTCCGCACCGAACTGGTATCGCCGACCGATAATCTGCGCCGCGGCCGGATCTGGGGCGACATGTCGACCGGCGCGAGCCGCTCGGTCGCGGCCTCGCAGGCCGATCTGCGCTGCGCCGGCGCCACCGCACGGCAGATGCTGATTTCCGCCGCCGCCCTGCATTGGCAGGTGCCGCCGGCAGACTGTGTCGCCAAGGACGGCATCATCAGCCACGCCCCGAGCGGCCGCACCGTCACGTTCGGCGCCGTCGCCGATGCGGCCGCCAAGATCGAAGTGCCGGCGAACGTGCGATTGAAAGATATCGGCGCCTGGACGCTGATCGGCACGCCGCAGCGGCGGCTCGACGTGCCCGGCAAGATCGGCGGCGAAACGCTCTACGCCATCGACGTGCGCCTGCCCGCCATGCTCTACGCCGCCGTCGTGCAATGCCCGGTGTTCCGCGGCACCGTGAAATCGGTCGACGAAAGCTCGATTGCCGGATTGACGGGCGTGCGCCGCATCGTGCGCCTGACCGATCTGGTGGCGGTGATTGCCGACAGCTGGTGGCAGGCCAAGCGCGCCGCCGATGCGCTTGCCGTGGAATGGGATGCCGGCGGCAACGGCAGTGTGTCGACCGCGTCGATCGCCGAAATTGTGCGCCAGGGGCTTGATGCGCCGGCGACGCAAGTGGGCCGCACCGACGGCAATCCAACCGCCGTGCTTGCCAATGCCTCACGCCGCGTCGCAGCGGAATATACGGTGCCGTTTCTCGCGCACGCGACCATGGAGCCGCAGACCTGCACCGCGCATGTTACCGGCGAGGGCGTCGAGATCTGGACCGCGACGCAGGATGCGATGACGTCGCTTGCCACCGCCGCGGTGGCCGCAGGCGTGAGCAACGACAAGGTGAAGGTGCATCCGCTGATGTTGGGCGGCGGTTTCGGCCGCCGCAACGTTGTTCAGGATTTCGTCCGTCAGGCGGTGCTGATCGCGAAGGAAGTACCGCAACCGGTCAAGATGGTGTGGAGCCGCGAGCAGGATATCGCCCACGACATCTACCGGCCGTTCGGCATGGCGCGGCTTGTCGCCAGTCTCGACGCCGAAGGCATGCCGGACGCGCTGACAATCCGTCTTGCCGGGCCCTCATTCGTGGCGTCGCTGGTGCCGCAGTTCGGCCAGCAGATCGTCGACTGGAGCTTCGTCAGCGGTCTCACCGACGAGCTGCCTTATCAGGTCCCGAATTATCTGGTGGACGCGGCGATCCGCCAGACGCCGGTGCCGCTCGGCGCCTGGCGCGGCATCAACTACACGCAGAACACGTTTTACCGCGAGAGCTTCATCGACGAACTGGCCCATGCCGCGGGGATCGATCCGTATCGGTATCGCCGCCGCTTGGCGCGAAGCAGCCCGAAGAATCTCGCGGTGCTCGATGCCGCGGCACAAAGGGCGAACTGGGATCAGCCGCCGGCTGCCGGAATATTCCGCGGCATCGCGCTGAGCGCGGCATGCGATTCCTATTGTGCGCAGGTCGTCGAGATTTCGATCACGGACGGCAAAGTCCGCGTCCATCGCGTGATTTCCGCAATCGATTGTGGTCACGTGGTCAACCCGCTGTCGATCGAAATGCAAATGCAGGGCGGCGTCATCTATGCGCTGACCGCGGCGCTTTACGGCGAAATCACCATCAAGGACGGCGCCGCGGAGCAGTCGAATTTCGACACCTACGAAATGGTGCGGATGGCGGAGGCGCCGGAAGTGGTCAGCGTCATCGTGCCGAGCGGCGATTTCTGGGGCGGCGTCGGCGAACCGCCGGTGACGCCGCTGGCGCCGGCGTTATGCAACGCGATTTTTGCCGCGACCGGCAAGCGAATCCGTGAACTTCCGATCAAGAATCACGATCTGCGCGCCGCTTGAACGGCCTTACGCGGCTTTGCTTCTGATCGTCATTTGCAGCCCATCCGCCGGGCGCAGCGTCACCCGCAACAGCGGCCAGACCTGCTTGTTCGGCGCCAGCTTCAGAACGAAATTTTTCATGATGGTGGCGAGCACCAGGGTTGCTTCCTGCAATGCAAAGGCGGAGCCGATGCAGGTGCGGGCGCCGGCGCCGAACGGAATGTAGGCAAAGCGGTCGATCTCGTTTTTCGCCTCGCCGAGGAAGCGGCCCGGATCGAAACCGTCCGGATCGCGCCAATAGAGCTGATGGCGATGCAGTACATAAGGCGCAATCACGATCATGGTCCCGCGCTTGACCTGCATCCCGTGAAGCGTGTCTTCGCCGATCCCAACACGGCTCATCGCGGCGATCAGCGGATAGAGCCGGATCGCTTCGTCGATCACCGCGCGGGTTTCGATCAGGCGTTCCGCCAGCCCGGCAACGGGGCCGTCGAACTCGCGGCAGGCTTCGGCGGCGACGCGCTCGCGCCACTCCGCCGATTGCGACAGCAGGAACAGCGACCAGGTGATGGTGTTGGCGGTCGTCTCATGTCCCGCCGCGATGAAGGTAAGGATGTTGGAGCGGACTTCGGCCTCGCTCATGCCCTCGCCGGTGTCGGGATCGAGCGCGGCGAGCAGCAGCGTCAGGATATCGGTGGTGGCTTCGCCGGACTTCTCATGCGCGCGCCGGCGGCGCAAGGCGATGATTTCGTCAATGGCGGTCTCGAACAGGCGCAGCGTCGAGCGCACGCGCAGGTGGGAAATCCGCGGGATCGACGGCGGCAGGCCGACAAGGTCGAGAGGATCGATCTTGCCGATGGTGTTGAAATAGACGCCCATGGCGTCGCGGATTTCCTCGGCATCGCGGCCGAAACCATCGGAAAAGATCGTGCGTTCGAGAACATCGAGCGTCAGCCGTGAGGCTTCGGCGGCGATATCGATCGTCTGGCCGGATAGGCCGCGCCAGCGCGCGGCGATGGCGTCGGCGGCTTCCAGCATCGCCGGCGCAAAATCCATGATGGTCTTGCGCGCAAAGACCGGGGCGAGGATACGGCGCTGGCTGCGCCATTGATCGCCTTTGGCGCTGAGCAGGCCTTCGCCCAGCCCGGCCGACAGGACGCGGCGCTGGATTAAATCCTTCTGATAGTTGGCGGCGTTGTCGAGCAGCACGTGCTTGATGGCGCGCGGCTCGTGCACGAGTAAAACCCGCGTAAACGGCAGGCCGACAGCGACGATCGGCTTTTCAAAATGCTCCTGCGCCCAGCATTCCAGCGGGTTGCGCTTGAGCGTTGACAGCAGCCGAAGGATGCCAAGCTGTTTCGGCTGCGGAATCGGCGCCGGCGGGCGATAGCGTCCGCCCGTTGAAATAGAGCTGTCGCGCCGTGGCAAAACGATGCCCAGCTCGGCACCCGCATGCAATGCAAAAGTTATTGGAAAATGGAGGAAAACGTCAGCCCGTGAACCCAGCGTCGGCAATCTAGAGAAGCCACCAAGGGCGTCAACAGATGCAGCAGGCGGAGCCGGCCTTATTCAGTGCCGCCGAACAGCTTGTCGAGCAGCCAGGAATCCAGGGTGCCGCCGCCGTTACGTTGTTGCCTGCTGTCGACCGCGGCGCCCGAAGCTGCGCCTTCGGAGCTTTGTCCGACCGCTGCCGGCGGGCTCAGCGGTGACGGCGCATTCATCCAGCCGCCGGTAAATCCCGGCAACGGCGTCGGCGTTATGCCCTGATGCGCGGCGCGCATGAACCGGCTCCAGATATCGACCGGCACGCCGCCGCCGACCGCCTTTTTCGTCGGCGAGTTGTCGTCGTTGCCAAGCCAGATGCCGGTGACGAGATGCGAGGTGTAGCCGATGAACCAGGCGTCGCGGAAATCCTCAGTGGTGCCGGTTTTGCCGGCGGCCTGCCAACCCGGGAGGTCGGCGTGGCGCGCGGTGCCCGAGGCCAGCGTCTCGTGCATCATGGTGTTCATCATGCCGATGTAGCGCACATCGACGATGCGGCCGAGCTGCTGCGGCGCTCGTGCGTAAAGCACCTTGCCGTCGGCACTGCGGATACGCTGAACGACGTGCGGCGCGGTGGCGAGACCGCCGTTGGCGAACGTCGCGTAGGCGGAGACCATTTCCAGTACCGAAACTTCCGACGTGCCGAGCGCAATCGAGGCGTTCGGCTCGAGCTTCGACTCGATGCCGAGACGATAGGCGGTGCGTGTCACGGCGTTCGGCCCGACTTCGAGGGTCAGGCGCACCGAAACGGTGTTGAGCGAGTTGGCGAGCGCCTGCGTCAGCGTCACCGGTCCGAGATATTCGCGCTCGTAGTTCTCCGGTTTCCAGCCTTTCACCGAGATCGGCGCGTCGTCGCGGATCGTATCGGGCGTCAGGCCGTGTTCGAGCGCGGTGAGATAGACAAACGGCTTGAACGACGAGCCGGGCTGCCGCCTTGCGTCGATGGCGCGGTTGAACTGGCTGTCGGCGTAGTTGCGGCCGCCGACCAGCGCGCGCACGGTGCCGTCCGGCGTCATCGCCACCAGCGCACCCTGGCCAATGTTCAGCTTGTCGCCCTTCTGCAGCAGGGCGTCGTCGAGCGATTGCTCCGCCGCGGCCTGCAACGTCGGATCGATGGTGGTTTCGACAGTGACGTCCTGATCGACATGGCCGATCAGATCGTCGACCGCATCCATCGCCCAGTCGGCCACGTAATTCACCGAGCCACCGCCGCTCGGCTTGATCGCGCGCGCCGGATTTGCCAGCGCGCGCTTGGCGGCAGCGTCGCTGATCATCTTTTGCTCGGCCATCGCGCCGATGACCAGGGCGGCACGGCGCTCGGCGCCTTCGGGATTGCGGTTCGGCGCCAGCCGGGACGGCGATTGCACGAGGCCTGCCAGCATCGCCGCTTCCGGCAGCGTCAGCTGCTTCGCCGATTTGCCGAAGTATCGCTGCGCCGCTGCTTCGATGCCGTAGGCGCCGGAACCGAAATAAACGCGGTTGAGATAAAGCCCGAGGATCTGTGCCTTGGAGAACTTGTGTTCGAGCCAGAGCGCCAGCGCTACTTCCTGAAGCTTGCGCGAGACGGTGCGCTCCTGGGTCAGGAACAAATTCTTGGCGAGCTGCTGGGTGATCGTCGAACCGCCCTGCGTCGCGCCACGATGCAGTACGTCGCGCACAACGGCGCGCAGGATGCCCAACGGATCGACGCCGTGGTGGGAGTAAAATCGGCGATCTTCGATCGCGACGAATGCTTTCGGCGCGTAGTCGGGCAATTCGTGGAGCGGAATTTCGGCGCCGCCCATATCGCCGCGCGTCGCCAGCGTCGCGCCATTGGCGCCGAGGATCAGCACCGAAGGCGGCCGCTTGGGAATTTCCAGGGATTAAATCGGCGGCAGGTGAATGCCGATCCAGATCACCGCGCCGATCGCTGCGATGACCGCCCAGAGCGCAAGCACCGCGCCCCAATAGATCAGCGTGCCAAAGCCGGAGCGGCGCGCGCCGCCACCGCGCTTCTTGCGCGGTTTATTTGCCGGTGCGTCGTCATCGCGCTTGCCGCGGTCGCTTTCGCCGCGGCTTCGCGCCGCGCCGCCGGCACGGTCGGCCGGTCGCACGCGCAGCTCCGATGCTGCGCCGCCTGCGTCGCGCTTTTTCTTGGCCTGAGCCGACCCCATCGTCCCGCCCGCGATCCCGGCTTTGGCGCGGATCGAAGCGCCGGAAGTACCGTAAGGACGGCGGTTTAATTGGGGGTTACTGGGTGGAAAACCGCCCTATCTAGGCCGCTTTGCCTTCGGCCGGCGTGGTGAACAGCGCCAGCAGCGGCCGCTTGATCGCGGTCTGCCGAGTCGGGGTGGTGATCTGCGCGCCGGTGAGGTCGGTGACATAGAAAACGTCGACCACCCGCTCGCCGAAGGTCGCGACGTGGGCGGAAGCGATATTGAGGTTGAGCTTCGACAGTGACGTGGTCAGCTCATAGAGCAGGCCGGGGCGGTCGAGCCCGGTGACCTCGACCACGGTGTAGCGGTTGGACCATTGGTTGTTGATGGTCACTTCCGGCTCGATGGCGAAGGCCTTGAGCCGGCCTTTCGGCGCGGCGCGTTTCGCCACCACGTCGGGCAGCTTGAGCTCGCCACGCACCGCCTTTTCGATCGCGTCGCCGATACGTTGCGCGCGGCGGGCCTCGTCCTCGTCGCGCTCGAATTCGCGCGTAACGGAGATCGTATCGAGCGCGAGCCCGTCGGTCGTGGTGTAGATCTGCGCGTCGACGATGTTGGCGCCCGCCAAGGCGCAGGCGCCGGCAATGATCGACAGCAGCCATGGATGGTCGGGTGCGAACACGGTGAGCTCGGTCACGCCGCGCGTGGCATCGAAGCTGACATTGGTCGCGAGTCGTTTACCGGCGGTCTCGCTGTCGCGCACGAATCCGGCATGCGCGAGCTTGTGCTGCAGATCGACCTTGAGCCAGTACGCCGGGTAGTGCCGCGCGATATAGCGGTCGAGAGTGTCGGCCGGCCAATCCTTGATCTCCCTGCGGAACTCGGCTTGCGCCGCTGTCACCCGCTGGGCGCGATTGACCTCGGAGAAACCGCCGGTCAGCACCGGCTCGGTCTCATAATAGAGCGTGCGAATGAGCTGCGCCTTCCAGCCGTTCCAGACGCCGGGGCCGACAGCGCGGATATCGGCGGTGGTCAGGATCGTCAGCAGCTTCAATCGCTCCAGCGATTGCACCACCGCGGCAAAATTCTCGATGGTCTTGCGGTCCGATAGATCGCGGGATTGCGCGACCGTCGACATGACGAGATGAACCTCGATCAGCCAGGCGACGAGCTCCGTGTCGGCGGCGTTGAGGCCGAGGCGCGGGCACAGCCGCCGGGCGATGCGCGCGCCGGCAATGGAGTGATCCTCCGGACGTCCCTTGGCGATATCGTGCAGGAACAGCGTCACGCACAGCACCGTGCGATGCTCCGGCCGTATCGTCCGCACCAGCTCGCTGGCCAGCGCAACTTCCGGGTTGTCACCGCGTTCGATCTCGTTGAGCACGCCGACGCAGCGCAGCAGATGCTCGTCGACGGTGTAGTGGTGATACATATTGAACTGCATCATCGCGACGATGCGGCCGAACGCCTGCACGAAGGCGCCGAGCACGCCGGCCTCGTTCATGCGGCGCAGCACGGTTTCGGCGTCGTTCTTCGACGTCAGTATTTCGATGAACAGCCGGTTGGCTTCCTCGTCTTCGCGAACGTCCTTGTCGATCAGCTTGAGTGAATGGGTCGCGACCCGCATCGCTTCCGGATGCATGGCGAGATTGTGCCTCTGCGCCAGGTAGAACAGCCGGATCAGGTTGACGGGGTCGCGCCGGAACACGTCGGCGCGGGCGATGGTGATGCGGTTGTTGTCGATGACGAAATCGTCGGTGCCGGTCAGTTTCTTTGGGCCGCGCGCCGGGCGCAGGCGCGCAATCATGCGGCTGAGCACCGGCGCCGGCTTGGCTTCGCGTTCCTCGAGCCCGGCGCAGAGAATGGCGGTCAGGTCGCCGACATCCTTGGCGGTCAGGAAGTAGTGCTTCATGAACCGCTCGACGTCTTTCAGACCGGGGTGTTCGGTATAGCCGAGCCGCACCGCGATCTCGCGCTGCACGTCGAACGACAGCCGCTCTTCGGCGCGGCCGGCCAGAAAGTGCATGTTGCAGCGGACCGACCACAGGAAATCTTCGCAGCGGCGGAACAGCTTGTATTCGCCACGGTCGAATACGCCGCGCTTGATCAGTTCCTCGGGCTCCTGCACGCGATAGACATATTTTGCGATCCAGAACAGTGTGTGCAGATCGCGCAAGCCGCCCTTGCCGTCCTTGACGTTGGGCTCGACCAGATAGCGCGATTGTCCGGCGCGGCGATGCCGCTCTTCGCGTTCGGCAAGCTTGGCGGCGACAAATTCCGGCGCGGTGCCCTGAACGACCTCCTTGTCGAAACGCGTCGTCAGTTCGTCGTAGAGTTGTTTGTCGCCGAGGAGGTAGCGCAACTCCAGCATCGCGGTGCGGATCGTCATGTCCGCCTTGGCCTGACGGATACACTCGCTGACCGAACGGGTGGCGTGGCCGACCTTCAGCCCCATGTCCCAGAGACAATAGAGCAGCGCTTCGGCGACCAACTCGCCCCATGCGGTCTGCTTGTAGGGCAGCAGAAACAAGAGATCGATGTCGGAGCCGGGCGCCAGCAATCCTCGGCCATAGCCGCCGGTCGCGACCACCGTCATGTGTTCCGCCTCGGACGGCACTGACGATCGATAAATTTCGCCGCCGATGAATTCGAACAGGATGCGGATGATATCGTCCTGCATCTGGCACAGCCGTTCGGCGCAGCGGCGGCCGTGGCGGTCCTGCAGCAGCAATTGCTCGGCGCGGGAGCGCGCCTGGGTCAGCGCCGTCTTCAGCCGTTGCGCGACCGCGGTGCGCAACTCGCGCTCGCGGCCGGCATAGGTTTCGGCGAGCGTCTTGAGATCGGCGACGATGGCCGGCGCGTCGATCAATTCGACATCGACGCGCGTACGCTGGCTGTCCAACATCATTCTCCCGGCATAGCGGAGGCTAGGGCAACTGTCATCGTGCGCCGCTTGGCAAAGCGGTTTTACGCTGACCGCGGTCCGCGCAAGTATTTCATACTAAATCTATATCATTTTATAGTATTTATTTTTGTTTGACCGCCAGCACCGCCCTCCTAAAGAATAATGCTAGCGCCGATTTGAGCGAGCAGCTTGCGGGCGCAATATAAATGCAGCTAAAGCGCGGGGCCTGCCCCGTTGTCTCGCGTCAGGGCGGCGGGCGCCTATCCCCGCCTCCAGAACTGGAGGACCACCATGCTTACACGTCGTGGCTTTTTGGGAAGCGCAGCCGGCGCGAGCCTGCTGCCGTTCGGCATCGCGCGCGCGGCCGACAAGCCGTCCGAGATCCGCATCGACTGGGCGACCTACAATCCGGTCTCGATGGTGCTCAAGCAGCAAGGCCTGCTCGAAAAGGAATTCGAGAAAGACGGCATCGGCATCCGCTGGGTGCAGTCGCTCGGTTCCAACAAGGCGCTCGAATTCCTCAACGCCGGCTCGATCGACTTCGGTTCGACCGCCGGTTCCGCGGCACTGCTGGCCAAGATCAATGGCAATCCGATCAAATCGATCTATGTCTTCTCGCGTCCGGAATGGACGGCGCTGGTGACGCGCAAGGATACGTCGATCAACAAGATCGAGGATCTGAAAGGCAAGCGCGTTGCAGTGACGCGCGGCACTGACCCGCACATCTTTCTGGTCCGCGCCTTGCTGTCGGTCGGCTTGAGCGAAAAAGATATCCAGCCGGTGCTGTTGCAGCATCCGGACGGCAAGACCGCACTCATTCGCGGCGACGTCGATGCCTGGGCTGGGCTCGATCCGATGATGGCGCAGGCACAAGCCGAGGACGGCGCGCGGTTGTTCTATCGCAACAAGGACGCCAACACCTGGGGCATCCTCAATTCAAGCGAGGACTTCCTTAAGGCCTATCCGGAACTGACTAAACGCGTGATCGGGATCTACGAGCAGGCGCGCAAATACAGCCTCGGTCACTATGACGACGAAAAGCGCGTCTTCATGGACGTCACCAAGCTGCCCGACACGGTCGTCGACATCCAGCTCAAAGAGCGGACCGAGCTGACCTTCAACAAGATCGGGCCGCCGCAACGCAACTCCATCCTGGAAGCGGGACTCGCGCTGCAGAAGGCCGGCGTCATCCAGCCGAATGTCGATGTAAAACAGGTGCTCAACGATCTGGTCGACGACCGCTACGTCGCCGTCTGACGCTCCGGTTTGGCGCATTGCATTTGCGGCAGGTCCCATGTCTCTTGTGACCATTCTCTTGTGACCATGACCGTCGCTGTCGAAGGCCCATCGAACGCCGCTGCTCCGGCGGAGCCGGCAACAACGTATCGCTGGTCGCGCTGGGCGCGGCCGGCGCTGGGCCTCGTGCTGCCGGTCACGCTGGCGGTGGTGTGGGAATTCATCGTGCGGATGGGCTGGGCGACGGGCCGCCTGGCGCCGCCGCCTTCGGTGATTTTCTCCACCTTCGTCGATCTCGCTCGCACCGGTGAATTGCAGCGCCACACGCTGGTGACGCTGGCGCGGGTCGGGGCCGGTTTTAGCCTCGGCGTAGCGGTCGCAACGGTCATCGGCGCTGCCGCCGGATATTCACCGCTGGTGCGCCGCCTGCTCGATCCGACCATTCAGGGGCTGCGCGCCATTCCCTCGATTGCCTGGGTGCCTTTGTTCATTCTCTGGCTCGGCATTTTCGAAGCGTCGAAGGTGGCGTTGATCGCGGTCGGCGTGTTCTTTCCGGTCTATCTCGGCTTGATGGGCGCGATCCAATCGGTTGATCGCAAGCTGGTCGAAGTCGGCCGCGCATTCCGGCTGACCGATGTCGCGATGGTCCGCCGCATCCTGTTGCCGGCAGTCTTGCCGGCCTATGTCATTTCGCTGCGCTCGGGTCTCGGGCTCGGCTGGATGTTCGTGATCGCCGCCGAGCTGATGGGCGCATCCGAGGGCCTCGGCTACCTGCTGATCGACGGCCAGCAACTCGGCAAGCCCGCGGAGATCATCGCCGCCATCGTCGCCTTCGCTATCGTCGGCAAGGCGACCGACTGGCTGATCGTTCTTGCCGCGGCGCCGTTCCTGCGCTGGGAAGACGTTGTTCGTCCGGAATAGGCCGTTCAGATGCTCGTCCTCGACCACATCGGCAAAACCTATCCCAACGGCGTGCATGCGCTCGGCGGTGTTTCGCTCGAGGTCGAGCCGGGTGAGATTGTTGCGGTGATCGGCGGCTCCGGCTGCGGCAAGTCGACATTGCTGCGCGCGATCGGGGGTCTCGATCCGGCAACCGAGGGCGCGGTGACGCTGGACGGCGAGCGCATCATGCGGCCGCACGAAAAGATCGGCATTATTTTTCAGGAGCCGCGGCTGCTGCCGTGGCTCAAGGTTGCCGACAATGTCGGCTTTGGCCTTGGCGACCGCCCGAAGGCGGAACGCGCGCAGCGCGTCGCGGCGGCGCTCAATCGCGTCGGGCTCACCGACAAGGCGACGGTGTGGCCGCGCGAATTGTCCGGCGGCCAGGCGCAACGCGTCGCGATTGCGCGGGCGCTGGTGCCGCGCCCGGAAGTGCTGCTGCTCGACGAGCCGTTCTCGGCGCTCGATGCCTTCACCCGCACCGACTTGCAGGATCATTTGCTCGATCTGTGGGCTGACGCCAGACCGACGCTGATCCTGGTGACTCACGATGTCGATGAGGCGATCGTCCTCGCCGACCGCGTGATGGTGATGTGTCCGCGTCCCGGACGCGTGTTCGACGAGATCGACGTGGATTTGCCGCGCCCGCGCGACCGTCAATCGGCAGCATTCGATTTTGCCAAGCGGCGTATTCTGGCCGCGCTCAATCGCTCGCTCAACCGTTCCGCAACTGCTGCCGAGAGCGAACCCAAAGCCGCCACTGGCGCGGCGCTGTGGTGGTAATTCGCCCGGCCTTGCCGGGCTTGTCGCCGTAACCTCAATTCGCTACGCACTGCCGAAATGGAAGAGGAGCGACAATCATGGACGCCGCCGGGCTTCGCGCAATGCAGGCGCCGATCAAGGAACGCTACAAGTCCGACCCAAAAGCCGGCTTTATCACGCTCAAAGCCAAGGGTTCGCTCGACGACAGCAATATCGCATGCAAGGTCGAGACCGGCCGCGCGCTGGCGGTGGCAGGCCTGCATCCGGCGACCGGCGGCTCCGGCATGGAATTGTGCTCCGGCGACATGCTGCTGGAGGCGCTGGTGGCGTGCGCCGGCGTCACGCTGAAAGCCGTCTCCACGGCGCTCGATATTCCGCTGAAGTCAGCCATGGTTTCGGCCGAGGGCGATCTCGATTTCCGTGGCACGCTCGGTGTCGCCAAGGATGCGCCGGTCGGTTTCGCGCAGATCCGCCTGCGCTTCGACGTCGACACCGATGCGCCGCAAGACAAACTTGACCAACTGCTCAAGCTCACCGAGCGTTATTGCGTGGTCTACCAGACGCTGAAAAGCGGACCGCCGGTCGAGGTCGGTCTCAAACGGGTTTGATGGGTCATTCCGGCTTTCGCCTCGCCCGGCCGGAACAACATAATCGGCATGTCCCCCGAACTCATTTTCATTTCTGAGCTCGCCGCGAAGATGGCGATGACGGCGTTCATCGTCGTCGTCATTTCGGTCGTGGTCGAACGCTCCGGCCCGTTCGTCGGCGCGCTGATCGCGGCGCTGCCAACTGCGGCGAGCGCGGCCTACATCATCCTCGCCTTCGAACACCCGCCCGATTTCATCGCCGCAAGCGCGGTCGGCAGCGCTGCGGCCACTGCCGCGGTCTCGATCTTCTGCCTGGCCTACGCAATTTTGGCGCAGCGTCACGGCGTGGTGCTGAGCGTTGCGGTGTCAATTGCCATCTGGTTTATCGCCGCCGCCGCGCTGAAGCTTGTTGCCTGGACGCCGCTGACGGCAACGATCCTCAATATCATCGTGTTCGGCATCACCGTGCCGGCAAGCTGGCGCTATCGCACCTCGGGACCGCCGCCGAAATTGCTGCGCCGTCCCTACGACATTCCACTGCGGGCCATCGCCTCGGCGATCACGGTCGTGGCGGTTACCACCCTGAGCTATCGGATCGGCTCGTTCGCTTCCGGCATGTTTGCGGTGTTCCCGATCGTGATGGGCTGCTCGATCGTGATTCTGCATTTGCGCGTTGGCGGCGTAGCTTCGGCGAGCATGATGGCGCATGCGCAGATTGCGCTGAACGGGCTGTGGATCGGCTTCATCGCCGTGCACTATCTGGTCGCACCACTCGGCGTGTGGAGCGCGTTCGGACTCGGCATGCTGGTGTGTATCGCCTGGAGCGGCGGGCTTTGGCTGATCCGCGCCCGGCCGCGCCAGCGGCCGGCGTGACCGTCAGTCTTTTTTTGCTTTTGCCAGTTTCGACTTGAGCGAATAAAGCGCTTCGAGCGCATCGCGCGGCGACATCTCGTCGGGATGCAACGCGGCGAGCGCCTCAATCACAACGTTCAACGGATCGTTCTGCGGCGCCGCCGCCGGCGTCGGGCGCGTCGCGGCAAACAGCGGCAGGTCGTCGATCAGCTTGCGGGCCGGCGAGGTGCGATCCTCGGCCTCGAGTTGGGCCAGCACCAGCTTGGCGCGCTCGATCACGCTCGCCGGAAGTCCGGCAAGCTTTGCCACCTGGATGCCGTAGGAGCGGTCGGCCGCGCCGGCGATGACTTCATGCAGGAACACCACGTCGCCGTGCCATTCCTTGACCCGCATGGTGGCGTTGTGGATGCGCGTGAGCTTTGCCGCCAGTGCGGTCATTTCGTGAAAGTGCGTCGCGAACAGGGCGCGGCAGCGATTGCTCTCGTGCAGATGTTCAATGGTCGCCCAGGCGATCGACAGGCCATCGAAAGTCGCAGTGCCGCGGCCGATTTCGTCGAGGATCACCAGCGAGCGTTCACCGGCTTGATTGAGGATCGCGGCGGTCTCGACCATCTCGACCATGAACGTCGAATGGCCGCGCGCCAGATCGTCGGCCGCGCCGACCCGCGAGAACAACCGGTCAACGACGCCTATATGGACGCGTTTTGCCGGCACGAAGCTGCCCATCTGCGCAAGGACGGCGATCAGCGCATTCTGGCGCAGGAATGTCGACTTGCCGGCCATGTTCGGGCCGGTGACCAGCCAAATCCTGCCGGCCTTGGCTTGCGTCGGCGGTGACAGGTCGCAATCGTTGGCAACGAACGGCCCGCCATCGGCGCCGAGCGCCTGCTCCACGACCGGGTGCCGGCCGCCGCTGACGATGAAGCCGAACCCGCCGTCGATCTCCGGCCGCACGTAATCGCGCTCGACGGCGAGCGCGGCGAGCGCCGTCGCCACATCGACCACCGCGAGCGCTGCCGCAGCGTCCTTGATCGCATCGCTCGCCGCGGTGACGCGGGCGCCGAGCCGGTCGAAAATCTCGAATTCCATCGCCAGCGCCCGGTCGGCGGCATTGGCGATCTTGGCTTCAAGTTCGCCGAGCTCCGTCGTGGTGAAGCGCACCTGGCCGGCAGTGGTCTGGCGATGGATGAACGTCGCGTTGAGCGGCGCGGCCATCAGTTTCTCGCCGTGCTGCGCCGTCACGTCGACGAAATAACCGAGCACATTGTTATGCCGGATCTTCAGCGATTTCACGCCGGTCACCTCGGCGTAACGTACCTGCAGCGCGGCGATGACGCGGCGGGATTCATCGCGCAGCGCCCGCGCCTCGTCGAGCGCCGGCTCGTATCCGGCGCGAATGAAACCGCCGTCGCGGCGAAACCCCGGCAGTTCATCGGCCAGGGCCTGCGCCAGCTCATCGGCGATTGCGGCATCGGGCTTGCGCAATCCGGCGATCGCCTGCGTCAATTCGTGCGGCACCACCGCGAGTGCGGAAAGCCGCGCGGAAAATTCTGCGGCGGCGAAAATCCCGTCACGGATCGCCGCGAGGTCGCGCGGTCCACCACGGCTCACCACGATGCGGGACAGCGCCCGCGCCAGATCGGGCACTGCCCGGAGTTTGGTCTGCAGGTCGCCGCGCGCGGTGCTGTCGTCGACCAGAGCGGTCACGGCGTCGAGCCGATGCCCGATCCCGACCGGATCGGTCAGCGGCGCGGCGAGCCGCTGTGCCAATAGCCGCGAGCCGGCGGCTGTGACGGTGCGGTCGATTGCCGCGAGCAGCGATCCGCGCCGCTCGCCGGCAAGCGTGCGCAGCAGCTCGAGATTGCCGCGCGTGGCCTGGTCGATCTGGAGTGTCGCTCCGGCAGCCTCGCGTACCGGCGGCGACAGCGGTGGCCGCTTGCCGATCTGCGTGCGCTCGACATAAGTCACCGCCGCCGCAGCGGCCGTCAGCTCGATGCGCGATAGCGCGCCGAACGCCGCGGTCGTGGCAACACCGAAGAATGCCGACAGCCGCCGCTCGGCGGTAGCGCCATCGAATACATCGCGGGTCAGCGGTGTGAGCGTCGGCAGCGAACGCAGGAACGGCGAAAGCTCGGCGTCTGAATAGAGCGCATCGGCGACGATGACCTCGCCCGGTTCGATGCGCGCGATCTCCGCGGCGAGGCTGGAACGCTCGCTCTCGGCCACGCGAAACTCGCCGGTCGAAATGTCGATCCAGGACAGGGCGAAGCGGTCTTCGGTCGATGAGGTCCGTGAGCGCGCGATCGCCAGCAGGTAATTGTTGCGCCTGGCGTCGAGCAGCGTGTCTTCCGTCAACGTGCCGGGCGTGACCAGGCGCACGACGTCGCGGCGCACCACGCTCTTGCCGCCGCGTTTGCGCGCTTCCGCCGGATCCTCCATCTGCTCGCAGACCGCGACACGGTGACCGAGCGCGATCAGCCGATGTAGATATTCGTCGGCGCGTTCGATCGGCACGCCGCACATCGGAATGTCGCGGCCGAGATGCTTGCCGCGCTTGGTCAAGACGATGCCGAGCGCGCGTGAAGCAGTTTCGGCGTCGTCAAAGAACAGCTCATAGAAATCGCCCATCCGGTAGAACAGCAGGCAATCCGGGTTGGCGGCTTTGATCTCGACGTATTGCTCCATCATCGGCGTCACGCGCCCGATTGCCTCGGGGGTGGGCTCCGGCGCTTCGGTCGTGATGGGGTGGGCAGCGTCCATGGCTGCGTCCTTAGCAAAAAACCGGGAGCGATGCGCCGGTTGCGTGCCGGGCATCCACCATTAGTTCTCGCCCGGACTGCGACACCGGCTTAAGTTGCGGGCTCTCGCGAACGCAGACAAATCGGGTGGAAACGATGAGTGACAGTCTCCTGTTGGTCGGCAGTGTTCCGCTCAATTCCGTCGAGGAGGTGATGCGCACCTTCGGCGGCAAGCTCGGTCCTTACATGCCGGCGATGCCGGATGGCGAAGTCGGCGAACGCCGTTCATGGGTCAATCGCCTCGGCTATCAGATTTTCAACGGCCATCAGGATCTCGACACCATCCGCCGGCCGAAGCCGGTCAACGGCGTCGAGCAATTGCTACCACGCTCGCGCGACGAGTCGTGGCAGTTTCGCGTCAAGCCCGGCGTCGACCAGGTGCGGTTCGGTAATCCCGGCTCGCGGCTTGGCTATGCGCGCGATGCGGTGACGTCGTATTTCGTCTTCCGCACCTTGCGCGAGAAGGGTGTGCTGCCGGCGGACATACGCTTTCAGATTTCGATACCGATGGTCAACAGCGTGATCCGGCCGCTGTACTTCCCGCATCCGGAGGACCTGCCGCGGATCAGGCCGGGGTTTGAAGCGGCGCTCGCCGCCGAGGTCGCGGCGATCGCCGATAAAATTCCGCACGACGATCTGGCGATCCAGTGGGACTGCGCCTGGGAACTGCAGGCGATCTGCGGCGCCGGCAAGGACGTGCCGTCGGAGCTTGAAGTCGGCGCCCATGTGCCGGCCATCGCGCGATTGTCGAACATCATTCCGGACGGCGTGGCGCTCGGCTTTCACTATTGCTTCGGCACATTCGGCGGCTGGCCGGCCTTCGCGCCCGAAGATTTGGGCCGTCCGGTCGAGCTGATCAACGCGGCCAACGCGGCCATCACCCGCCGGATCGACTGGATTCATATCCCGACGCTCGACCGCACCGACGACGCGTTCTACGCGCCGCTCGCCGGGCTCGATGCCAAAGGCGCGCGGATTTACCTCGGCGCGATCCACAGCATGGCGACGCTGCAGCAGCGCGTCGCTGCGGCGCGGAAGTTTGTTCCCGATTTCGGGCTTGCCGCCTATTGCGGCTTTGGCCGCACGCCACCCGGCGACATGCCGCGCATCCTGCAGGACCACCTGGACGCAGTGCAGGTAGCGGGGCTGGCGTAATCCACGGTTGTCATCATCCGCGAAGGCGGACGATCCAGTGCTCACTGACATTGGAGTGAAGGCGGAGCGATGCCGTCTTCACCGTGAGTACTGGATGCCCCGCCTGCTCGGGGCATAACGGTAAGGGCTGTTATTTCACGATCTTCCTGCCGATGACCGCTTCGAGGTTCTTGTAGAACACCTTGTCGGCGGTGGCCTTGTCCATTTTCAGCGAGTTCGAGGATCTTCAGCGTCTCGCGCGGATACATCGCGCCGCCTTCCGGATCGAACGGGCAATCGGAGGCGAACAGGATCTTGTCGATCGGGAAAAATTCCATGCCGGCCTTGGTCGCCGGCACGGCGGTGAAGGCCGCGGTGTCGGTCCAGAAATCTTCCTTGAAGTAATTGAGAATGCGCTTCTTCAGGCTTTTGCGCAGGCCGACATAATCCTCATCCGTGGTGCGGGATCCCATGACGTCGTTGCCCGGGCCGAGCCGGCCTTCCAGCATCGGCACGATGCCGGCGAAGTGGTGGGTGATGATCTTGATGCCCGGCATGTCATCCATGATCTTGGAGAACACCAGCCGCGCCATCGCCGCGGCGGTTTCATAGGACCAGCCGAACGTCCACCAGATCTCGTACTTCGACCGCGTCTCGGTGATGTAGTCCGGCACCTCGGCGCCGCGGGTCGGGTGCAGCCAGATCGGCGCGCCGAGCTCATGCATCTTCTTGAAAAAGGGCCGGAATTTCGGGTCATCCAGCGGCTTGCCGGCGACGTTGGTATAGATTTGCACGCCGAGCGCGCCGAGCTGTTTGATGGCGCGTTCCGCCTCGGCGACGCCGGCGTCATCCGATGCAAGAGAGACTTGCGCCACCCACGCCGGGAAGCGGTCCTTTTCCCTGGCGCATAGTTCGGCGAAGCCGTCGTTGACGATGCGCGCCAGCTCATCCATCTGCTTCGACGTCTTGCCGATCGTCTCCAGTGGCGCGTTCGGAAACGTCAGAATCTGCTGATAGTCCTTGTGGGAGTCGACGATTTTCTTGCGAACGTCGAGATCGTGCAGAGCCGCGATCGATTTGCTCCGCTTGCCCATGTCTTTCCAGTTCGGCGCGATCTCGTCGAGCCGATCAAAAAATTCCTTCGGAAAGAAGTGCGTGAAAGCGTCAACCCGCATGAACATTACTCCCTGATGGCCGCAAGGCTTCTAGCATCGTGAATTTGGTCCGTCACCGGGCAGGGGCGGATTCGCCGCGCAGCCGCTCTGCGATTTCCGCGGGGATCGGTTCGGATTTGACCCGCATCGGATCGTTGGGATCGCGTATCGACCACACCCGCGTTTCGCTGCCTTCGACCGCCAGCGCGCCATCATGAAGCAGGCGGTGCTCCAGCTTGAAGCTGGAGCGGCCCACGGCGACGATCCGGGTCTCGATCGTCACGTCGTCTCCGAACCGGGTGGGCAGCCGGAATTTGGCGCGGGTCTCGGCGACCGGGTGGCCGAGGAAATTATAGGCTTTGAGATACTGGATCTTCTTCATCCCGATCACCCGCTCAAGCAGCATGGTGGTCGAGACGTCGAAAATCTCGAAATAGCGGACGTAAAAAATGATGCCTGCCGGGTCGCAGTCACCCCATTCGATGCGGGTTGTTCTGATGTTGCTGAACATCGCTTGTCAGCGCGGCGCCATGCGCAGTGCGCCGTCGATACGCACCACTTCGCCGTTGAGATAGCGGTTCTCGATCATGTGCCGCACCAGCGCCGCGTATTGCGCCGGCGTGCCGAGGAGCTTCGGGAACGGCACCGACGCGGCGAGGCTCTGTTGCGCCGCTTCCGGCAGCGCGTGAAGCATCGGCGTGGAAAATATGCCGGGCGCGATCCCGGTGACGCGGACGCCGAACTGAGCGAACTCGCGCGCCGCAGGCATCACCAGTCCGACCACGCCGCCTTTCGATGCCGCGTAGGCGGCCTGACCGATCTGGCCCTCGTAGGCCGCGACCGAGGCGGTGCAGACGATGATGCCGCGCTCGCCGTCCTGCAGCGGTTCGGCCGCCTGCATCGCGGCGGCCGCAAGCCGCATCGCATTGAAGGTGCCGATCAGGTTGATCGCGATGACGCGGCTGAACTCTTCCAGCGGCATCGGCCCGTCGCGGCCGACGATGCGTTTTGCCGGTCCGATTCCGGCGCAATTGATCAGGATACGGGCAATGCCATGCTTGTCTTGTGCCGCGGCGAGGGCCTTGGCGGTGCCGTCAGCGCTGGTGACGTCGCAATGCAATGCAATCCCGCCGGTCTTTTTGGCGGTGGCGTTGGCGCCATCGTCATTGACGTCGAGGACGGCAACTTTGGCGCCGGCTGCCGCCAGCATTTCCGCGGTCGCTGCGCCGAGGCCCGATGCGCCTCCGGTGACGATTGCGGCGTGTCCTCGAATATCCATGGTCAACTCGTCAATCAGCTTGCTTTGGCGGCTTGCGGGCTTTTTACGACAATGACGTGGCGCGGCGGGACCGCTGCGTAGAGTTCTTCGACCAACGCGGCGCGATTGGCAAGCACGGCGCGCTGGTTGATCGAGCCCTTGTCGGTCATCTCGCCGATATCGAGCGATGGCGGCTCGGCGAGCAGGATGGCGCGGCGGATCTGCGTCGAGGAGCCGCGCCCGGGAGCGGAAAGGGCTTCAAGGAGCCGGGCAAACTCATCCGCCACATCCGGATCGGCCAGCACCGAGGATGGCGCAGTGTCAGCAGCGAGGCCGGGGCAAAGCTTGCGGCAGGCATCGAGGTCGGGGAACACCAGCGCGGCGATGTCGTCGCGGTCGGCGCCGGCAAGAACGACGTCACGCACCAGCGGCGCGAAGTGCGCAATGAAAGCGGCGCGTAGCGGGCCGACGCTGACCCAGGTACCGGTGGCGAGCTTGAAATCCTCGGCAATGCGCCCGTCGAACAGCAGACCTTTTGCCGGATCGGCTGGATCGGCGAATTTCAGCGCGTCGCCAATTTTGTAGAAACCTTCGTCGTCGAAGGCGTCCGCCGTGATCGCCGGCGCCCGCCAATAGCCGGGCGTGATGTTGGGGCCGCGCAGCCGCGCTTCGAGCTTGTCGTCGCGCGGTACAAGCTTGAGTTCGACGCCAGGCAGAGGCAGGCCGATATTGCCGGCGTGCCTGCTTTCCCATGAGCAGGCAATCGCGGCCGGTGCCGTCTCGGTGGACCCAAGACTGGAAATAAACATGATGCCCTCGCCCGTCGTTGCGACAGCGATCTCCTGGAATTCGTCCCGGATATGCTGGGCGAGGCTCGCACCGGCATAGAACATGACCTTGAGTTGGCTGAAGAAGCGCTCGCGCAATGCCGCATCGCCGCGGAGATACGGCAGCAGCATTTCAAAGCCCTTGGGCACGTTGAGATAGATCGTTGGCGCGATGTCGCGCAGGTTGCGCACGGTCGCCTCGATGGCGCCAGGCAGCGGGCGGCCTTCATCGATATAGAACGAGCCGCCGTTGTCGAGCACCATGCCGAAATCGTGATTACCGCCGAAAGTGTGATTCCACGGCGGCCAGTCGACCAGCACCGGAGGCTCGTCGCGGATGAAGGCAAGGCCGGCGCTGATCATCGACTGGTTCGCGCACAGCATGCGCTGAGTGTTGATGACGCCCTTGGGCTGGCCGGTCGAGCCGGAGGTGAACAGGAATTTTGCGATGGTCTCGGGGCCGACCTCGGCGTGGGCGGCGTCGACCGCGGCGGTGACTTGAACCGCGGCGAGAGCGGCGAATGAAGTGGCTTTGCGATCGCCGGGCGGATTGCCGACGACAACGATTTCTATGTCGGCGGGCACCGCGGCGGCGATTGCGCGGGCGAAAGCGGCGCCATTCGCGGCAAATACCAGGCCGGGCGTGAGGATGTTGATGATGGCTTTGAGTTTGCCGAAATCCTGCGACATCAGCGAGTAGGGCACCGAGATCGGTGCATAGGGGATGCCGACGTGCATCGCCGCCAATCCCAGCAGCGCGTGCTCGATGTCGTTGCCGGACAGGATGACGATCGGCCGTTCCGGCGACAGGTCACGCTGCAACAGCGCGGCAGCGATGGCGCGAACAGATACAAGCGTTTGCGCATACGTCATCGTACGCCAGCCGCCGGCCGCGTCGCGTTGCGCTAGGAAGATGCAGTCGGGCGCGGTGCCGGCCCAATACACCAGGCGCTCGGTCAGGTTCTTCGCATAGGACCGTAGCGGATGTGGTGAGCGCAGTACGATCGCGCCGTCCCCGCGCCGTTCGACGGTAACGTCCGGCGGTCCCAGCTTGACCGGCCGCAGCGGCGGTTTTTGGTGCGACGATCGTGCGGTCCCCGCCTGAGTCATGATCTAGCTGCGTACGACTTTTGGCCCGCGCTTTTCCAGGAACGCCTTGAGCCGGGCTTTCGCTTCGGGTTCGGCTTGCGCAATAGCGGCGGTCAGCGCCTCGGTGGCAAAGCCCGTCGCCGGATCGCTTTCGGCAATACGCGGCAGCAGGTGCATCACGGCAAAGTTCGTGAATGGTGCGTTGCCGGCGATTGTTTGCGCAAGCGCGATGCCCTTGGCGAGTCCATGGCCATTATCGACAAGAAATTGCGTCAGTCCGATCGCCTGGCCTTCTTCGGCCGAGAGCGTGTACCCGGTCAGCATCATCGCCTTCATGCGGGCGAGTCCGATCAGCGGCGGCAGGCGCACCGAGCCGCCGCCGCCGACAAAGATACCGCGGCTGCCTTCCGGCAGCCCGTAATACGCCGAGCGCTCCGCGACCCGCACATGGGCCGCTGCTGCGAGTTCGAGCCCGCCGCCGACCACCGCGCCGTGCAGAACGGCGACCACCGGCACCTTGCCGTATTCGATGCGTTCAAAGGCGCGATGCCAGGACCGCGAATGTTCGATGCCTTCGGCGACATTGCGCGCGGTCAATTCCGAGAGATCGAGGCCAGCGCTGAAGTGCTCGCCTTCGCCGGCCAGCACCACTGCGCCGATGCCGTCCGGAATCGCGGAGAAGAATGCTTCGACGCCTGCGACGGTGGCGTCGTCGAGCGCGTTGCGCTTCTCCGGCCGCGCCAGCGTCAAGATCGCGACCGCGCCCTGCCGTTCGGCGCGGAGCGACGGCGGCAGTTTGGCAAATTCGGCGGACGCTTCGCTCTTGGACATGCGCTTCCCGCAGTGGCGTCAGCTATTTGACCCTGTCTATAGTGGCCCGTAAATAGGCCCAAAATCCGACTCAGGAGCGTTCCGATGCGAGAGGTCTTTATCTGCGATGCCGCGCGCACCGCCATCGGCCGCTACGGCGGCGGGCTCGCCAAGGTGCGCACCGACGATCTCGCCGCGGTGCCGATCAAGGCGCTGGTGGGCCGCAACGCCAAAGCCGACTGGGCGCGGCTCGACGAAGTGTTCTTCGGCTGCGCCAATCAGTCCGGCGAGGACAACCGCAACGTCGCGCGCATGGCGCTGCTGCTGGCCGGGCTGCCGGACAGCATTCCCGGCGTCACCGTAAACCGGTTATGTGCGTCCGGGCTCAACGCGGTTGGTGACGCGGCGCGGGCGATCCGCACCGGCGAGATGGATTTCGCCATCGCCGGCGGCGTCGAATCGATGACGCGAGCGCCGTATGTGATGGGCAAGGCCGCGGAGGCATTTTCCCGCTCCGGCGAGATGTTCGACACCACGCTCGGCTGGCGCTTCGTCAATCCACTGATGAAGAAGCAGTATGGCGTCGACTCGATGGCCGAGACCGCGGAGAACGTGGCGCAGGATTTCCAGGTCGAACGCAAGGATCAGGATGCATTCGCGCTTCGCTCGCAGCAGCGCGCCGGCAGAGCGGCGGCTTCAGGCTTCTTTGCCGAGGAAATCGTTCCGGTGCAGGCGCCGGGCGGCAAGGCCGGGCCGATCACCGTCGACAAGGACGAGCACATTCGCGCCGATACCACCATTGAAAACCTGCAGAAGCTCAAGCCGATCGTGCGCGAGCCCGGCACGGTGACCGCCGGCAACGCTTCCGGCATCAACGACGGGGCGGCGGCGATCATCCTGGCGAGCGAGCAGGCGGTGAAGGAGCATGGGCTGACGCCGCGCGCCCGCGTGCTCGGCATGGCATCCGCTGCGGTGCCGCCGCGTATCATGGGCATCGGCCCGGTGCCGTCGACGCGCAAGCTGATGGACAGGCTCGGACTGAAGATCGGCGATTTCGATCTGATCGAACTGAATGAGGCCTTTGCTGCGCAGGGTCTCGCGGTAATGCGCCAGCTCGGCATTGCCGACGATGCCGAGCACGTCAATCCGCACGGCGGCGCCATCGCGCTCGGCCATCCGCTCGGCATGTCGGGCGCGCGGCTGACGCTCACGGCGGTGCACGGCCTCGAGAAGCGGGGCGGTAAGCGCGCGCTTGCCACCATGTGCGTCGGCGTGGGACAGGGCGTGTCACTGGCCATGGAGAGAATTTAGTCGTGAAGGAGACGTTTGCGTGCCGATGAGTTCCGGGTACATCCCGTTCCATCCCAATCCGTCGAAGCCGAAATTCAAGCCGCCAGCCGGCGCGGTCGATTCCCACTGCCATGTATTTGGGCCGGAAGCGGCATTTCCGTTCGCGCCGAAGCGCAAATACACGCCGTGTGACGCTCCGAAGGAGAAACTTTTCGCGCTACGCGACTTTCTCGGCTTCGACAAGAATGTCATCGTGCAGGCGACCTGCCACGATACCGACAATCGCGCGCTGGTCGATGCGCTGGTGTATTCCAGCGGCAAGGCCAAGGGTGTTGCCTTTGTCGGCGAAGAGGTCACCGACGCCGAGCTCAATGCCCTCGACAGGGCCGGCGTGAAGGGCGTCCGCTTCAATTTCATCAAGCGGCTGGTGGATTCGACGCCAAAGGACGTTATGCACCGCATTGCCACGCGCATCGCCACGCTCGGCTGGCACGTTGTGGTGTATTTCGAGCACGCCGATCTCGACGAGATGGGCTCGTTCCTCAAGTCGCTGCCGACGGTCCTGGTGTTCGATCACATGGCCTGTCCGAACGTCAGGGAAGGGGTCGACGGCAGGCACTTTCAGAACTGGCTCAAGGCGCTGGACGCCAACAAGACCTGGATCACCAAGGTCACCTGCCCCGAGCGGTTCACCGTGGCGGGGCCGCCTTACGATGACGTGGCGCCGTTTGCGCGGGCAATCGTCGAGCGGTTCCCCGACCGGGTGATCTGGGGCACCGATTGGCCGCATCCCAATATGCCGAAGGAAGCGCCCGACGACGGGTTGCTGGTCGACTTCATCCCAAAGATTGCGCCAACGGCGGCTTTGCAGCAGAAGCTGCTGGTGGACAATCCGATGCGGCTGTACTGGAGCTGACGCCTTCTGGCGGTGATCTGAAGGACGACGATCTTAAGGAAGATGCGGATGCCTGCAACAAGTGCGGGCATGACGGGTTAGAACTGTTCGAGAATGAATCAATTGCTTACGTTGCCAGACTTTCCTGCGCTATATATGTGAAGCCAAACGGGAGTAACGCCGATGGCCCGCGAACAACACGATTACGACGATATCCCGGGGACATTTGTGTTCGATGCCGAGCGGTCCCGCGAGGGCTTCGGCATCAACATGTTCTGCATGTCGCTGATGAAGGACGAGAACCGCAAGGCTTTCAAGGCGAACGAGGCGGAGTATCTGAAGAAGTTCAAGCTGACGCCCGAGCAGACCGACGCCGTGCTCAAGCGCGACTACAACCGCATGCTGGAACTCGGCGGCAACATCTATTTCACCGCCAAGCTGGGCGCGACCGATGGCCATTCCTTCCAGCATCTCGCCGCGGACATGACCGGATCGTCGCAGCAGGATTATGCGTCGATGATGCTGGCCGGCGGCCGCAACGTCGAAGGCAACCGCTCGAAGACCGGCAAGAACACACCGTCGAAATTTCTTTCCGGTGCTGCGGCGAAGCCAAAAGCCAAGACAGCGAAAGCTAAATCCAAGGCCAAGTCGAAGCCAAAAGCCAAAGCCAAACCGAAATCCAAATCAGCGAAACGGAAGTGAAGCCGTGGCCAGAATCATCGCAGGCGTAGGTTCATCGCACGTGCCGGCCATCGGCGCGGCGCTCGATAACGGCAAGACCGAGGAGCCGTACTGGAAGCGGGTGTTCTCCGGTTTTGAGAAGTCCCAGGAGTGGATGCGGGAGACCAAGCCGGACGTGGCGATCGTCGTTTACAACGACCACGCCTCGGCGTTCTCGGTCGAGATGATCCCGACCTTTGCGCTCGGCTGCGCGGCGGAATTTCCCCCGGCCGACGAGGGCTGGGGTCCCCGTCCGGTGCCGGTCGCGAAGGGGCATCCGGCGCTGGCCTCGCACATCGCGCAGTCTTGCATTCTCGATGAATTCGATCTCACCATCTGCAACAAGATGGAAATCGACCACGGCATGACCGTGCCGATGAACCTGCTGTTCGGCAAGATCGAGAAGGACGGCCACTGGCCGTGCCCGGTGATCCCGCTTGCGGTCAACGTGGTGATGTATCCGCCGCCCACCGGCCACCGCTGCTACATGCTCGGCCGCGCCATCAAGAAGGCGGTGGAGTTCTTCCCCGACGACCTGAGGGTGGTGATCTTCGGCACCGGCGGCCTGTCGCACCAGATTTCCGGGCCGCGCGCCGGCCTGATCAACAGCAAGTGGGACAAGAACTTCCTCGACAACCTGTCGAAGGACCCGCAGAAGCTGGTCAAGATCCCGCACCTCGACTACATGCGCGAAGCCGGCGCCGAGGGCATCGAAATGGTGATGTGGCTGATCATGCGCGGTGCGCTGGACGACAAGGTCGACGAGGTCTACCGGTTCTACACCGTGCCGGCCTCGAACACTGCGGTTGGCCACATCATCCTGGAAAATCGCAAGCGCAAGCCGGCGGCGAAGCACAAGCGTGCCGCAGCGCGTGCAAAGGTCGACAGGATTCGCAGCTAACACAACCACGCGTCATGCGCGGGCTCGATCCGCGCATCCCGAACATTGGGGCACATGGTGCTTTGCTGATCGAGATGGCCGGGACAAGCCCGGCCATGACGTTAAGTAAGCAAGAGGTGTTCCATGAAAATTTGCGTAGCGGGCCAGGGCGCGTTCGGTCAGAAGCATCTCGACGCGCTCAAGCGTATCCCCGACGTTGAAGTGACCTCGCTGGTCGGCGGCAATCAGGACGCCACAGCACAGGTCGCCAAGAAATACGGTATCCCGCATTACACCGGCGAACTGTCCGAAGGCATCAAGCGCGCCGACGCGGTGATCCTCACCACGCCGACCAAGATGCATTTCCGGCAGGGCGAGCAGGCCATGCGCGCCGGCAAGCATGTGCTGGTCGAAATCCCGGTCACCGACAGCGTGGAGGATGCCGAAGCGCTGGTGAAGATCGCCAGGGAAACCGGCGTCACCGCCATGGGCGGCCACGTCCGCCGCTTTAATCCCAGCCATCAGTACATCCACAAGAAGATCCAGAAGGGCGAGCTGAAAATCCAGCAGATGGACGTTCAGACCTATTTTTTCCGGCGCAAGAACATCAACGCCGCCGGCAATGCACGGAGCTGGACCGACCATCTGCTCTGGCACCACGCCGCCCACACCATCGACCTGTTCCAGTATCAGGCCGGCGAGGACATCTCCGATTGCTACGCGGTGCAGGGCCCGATCCATCCCGAACTCAATATCGCGATGGACATGGGCATCGTGGCGCGCACGCCGTCCGGTGCGGTGCTGACGCTGTCGCTGTCGTTCAACAACGACGGGCCGCTCGGCTCGTTCTTCCGCTATATCTGCGACAACGGCACGTTCAAGGCGTTTTACGACGACCTGTCGGACGGCAAGGACAACAAGATCGACGTGTCCAAGGTCGACGTGTCGATGGATGGCATCGAGCTCGAAGACCGCGAGTTCGTCGCCGCGATCAAGGAAAAGCGGGAGCCGAACGGCAGTCTCGCACAGGTGCTGTCGTGCATGCATGTGCTGGGCAAGCTCGAGAAGATCATCGATCCGCAGCGCAAGGCGCACGCCTAGCACCGGGCGAGCGGGATGAGACAGCGCCCGAACCGGCTCGTCTCATTCCTCGCCTTCACGCTTCTGGGTTTGTTGCTGGTGGGCGGCTGCATCGTTGACGGTGCGGCCGCAGCCGAGCGTCCGTTGTCCGAGGCGCAGCTTGCCAAGATCAAAGGCTGGATCGCCGAACACGGCAGCGCCGACAGTGTCAACAAGATCGTCACCGATATCCTCGGCCTGACGCAAGGTGACGAAACGATTTCGTCGCGCGCGATCGCGGTGCGGGGATCAGAAGGCGAAACCGATATCCATCAGCTCGATATTCTCCCTAATGGCAAAGGTTATCTCGAAGCGCATTCTCACGGCGATAACGCCGAAATCTATTGGGCCGATTTGAGTTTCACCCTGCAATTCGCGGTCGATGGCGCACGCGGCGCGCGGCCTGCGCTGATGTCGTTTCCGGAAGCGGAAGGCGGGCTGCGCCGCGAATGGGCCTGGTGGGCGAAGTTCGCCGATACGCACTGATCGCTGCTGGGACTTCAGGCCCAGCTGGCAAAGCTCAGGCCGGTTCCGGTGCCGGCGGGCGTGCGGTAGCCCGGCACGTATTCGAACCAGTTCAGGTCGAGGTGTTCGCAGGCGCCGGCGACGCCGACCCAGTTGAGAATCTCCGAGCTGCCGGAGTGCAGTTTGTTGCGCGGCAGGTTTTGCAGGAAGTTTGCATCCTTGTCGGCGCAGGCCTTGAGGATGGCGCGGTCGAAATCCTCGTCGACCAGGAAATGACTGAGGCCGCCGGAGGCGATGACGCCGACACGCGCGTCGCCCGGAAAGCTTTCAACCGCCTTGCGCAGCGCCTGACCGAGCTCGTAGCAGCGCCGCGGCCGCGGCTGGTTTGGCGGGAAATAGGTGTTCAGGAACACCGGCACGATCGGGATTGGGTGTGTTTCGTCGAGCAGCCGGCGGTGCACGTAGGCCATGCCGTGGCCTTCGCCTTCGCCCTCCCGCATCCGCTTCGACGACGCCGGGTCGAAGCCGTGATCCATCAGGTAGTCGATCAGGTGTACCGCGAGCTTGGCATCGACCGGATAGGCGCGCGGTTTGTCGTGTTCGAAAAATCCCTGCCGGTTCTGCACGTACCATTCCGGAAAGCGTTTGTGGTACTGCTCGTGCTGCTCGTTGCTGTTGAGGATGGTCTCGCCGTAATAGATCGCGAATGTCGGCCGGGCGTCTTCGAGATAAGCCTCATCCTGGTCGTCGCTCATCACGATCAGCGCATCGAGCTTTGAAGTGTTGAGCGTCTTGCTCAACTGCGCCATCGCGGCGCGGACCTTGTTTTGCCGGGCGACGAGTTCGACCGGCGCCGTCATCGCCGCCATCTTCGGATCGGCCTTTTCCAGCAGTTCGGCATAAGTCGCCGGCCGGCCCTCTTTGTCGCGATGCTTGATCTTCTGGTCGGTCTCCTGGAAGCGCGGCAGTGTCTCGTCGGAGGCGAGCAACATCGGCGTATGGGAGCTTCCGGCCCCGAGAACGATTTTCGCCATGACCCACTCCTTGATGTACGTCCTTTAATCGACGCTGATATGCGCGGACTTGGCCACCTGCAACCACTTGTTGTGCTGTGCCGCAATGAAAGTCGAGAAGTCTTGGGCCGAGCCGGGATTGGAGATTGCGCCAAGATGGGCAATCGCGTCCCTGTTCTCCGGCCGTTGCAAGCCGTCGTTGATGGTCTTGTTGAGCAGGTTCACCACCGCAGCCGGCGTGCCCACAGGGGCAACGATGCCGTTGAACGTGGTCACCTCGTAATCCGGGACGCCGGCTTCGATCATGGTAGGCAGATCCGGCGCCAGCGGCGTGCGCTCGCGCGAGGTGATGGCAAGGGCGTGCACTTTGCCGTCGCGGATCAGCGGCAGCAGGATGGTGACGCTTTCGAACGTCATGTCGACCTGATGGCCGAGCACCGCGGCCACTGACTCGCCGCCGCTCTTGTAGGATACGCCGAGGATATCGACGCCGGCCCGCGCCTTGAACAATTCGCCGGTCATGTGCGGCAGGCCGCCCGGGCCGGTATGGGCGAAAGTCAGCTTGCCCGGATTGGCCTTGGCGTAGGCGACGAGCTCACCGACCGTCTTCCAGGGCAACGCCGGATTGAGCACCAGGATTTGATAGCTCTCGGAGACTTTGGCGATCGCGGCGAAAGCCCTGGCCGGATCATATCCGGCGCTGGCCGAAACCGCCGGCGCGACCGCAAGCACGCTGGTATTGCCGACCAGCAGCGAGTGGCCGTCGGGATTGGCACCGGCGACAAACCGCGCCGCAATGGCGCCGCCGGCTCCCGGCTTGTTTTCCACCACACCGGGCTGCCCGAGAGCAGGCAGGATTTGCGAGACCAGCCGCGCCGGAATGTCGGTTGGCCCGCCGGGCGCTGCGGGAACGTAAAGGCGTATCGGTTGATCGGGAAACGACTGTGGACCGGCTGCGCTGCTTGGTCCGGCAGCGCAGTAGGCGACGCTGGCGAGTACGATCATTCCCAACGCGCGCATTCCACCTGTCCCTTCATGTCCGCTCCTTGGAGCAATTTTTTGCCGCGGCAACGGCTGCGGCGCTCCGTTCATGCTAGCACAGCGGCATCGCATCGCCGCAAATGCGGCGTCTTGCACGGCCCCTGCGCGACAAGGTGAAACGGCGCCAAGTCTGGACCAAGTCTGGACAAGAACCGGCCGGAATGTTGGTATGCGGCCAATTCTGGCGAGCAATCGCGCACTGGGAGGAAGCCTATGAAACGTAGACATTTTTTGGCTGCGGCATGTGCCGCCGTCGCGCTGTCTTCCGCGGACGCGGCGCAGGCCCAGGACAGCGTCAAAATCGGTTTCATCCTGCCGATGACCGGTCAGCAACAATCGACCGGCAAGCAGATCGCGGCTGCCGTGAAGCTGTTCATGACGCAGAATGGCGACACGATCGCCGGCAAGAAGGTCGAACTCATCATCAAGGACGACGGTGCGGTTCCCGACAACACCAAGCGTATCGCCCAGGAAATGATCGTCGGCGACAAGGTGACGTTCCTCGCAGGCTTTGGCGTAACGCCGGCCGCGCTCGCCGTCGCCCCGCTTTCAGCGGAATCCAAGACCCCGGAAATCGTCACCGCGGCGGGCACGTCCATCATTACGGAAAAGTCGCCCTATATCGCGCGGACGAGCTTCACGCTGGCGCAGTCCACGGTGCCGATGGCTGATTGGGCCGCGTCGAACGGCATCAAGAAGGTCGTCAGCATGGTGTCGGACTATGCGCCGGGCGTCGACTCCGAGAAATCGTTCAAGGATGAATTCACCGCGAAGGGCGGCGAGGTGCTCGACTCCATCCGGTTTCCGCTCGCCAATCCCGACTTCGCGCCGTTTCTGCAAAAAGCGGCCGATCAGAAGCCGGATGCGATCTTCGTGTTCGTTCCGTCCGGGCAAGGCGGCACGTTCGTCAAGCAGTTTGTCGAGCGCGGCCTCGACAAGGCGGGCATCAAGATCATCGGTCCGGGCGACGTGACCGATGACGATCTGCTCAACAATATGGGCGACTCGATCATTGGTACCATCACGGCGCACTTCTATTCAGCCGATCACGATTCCGCGGCCAACAAGGCGTTTGTCGCCGCGTTCAAGGCCGCGAACGGCGGCATGCGGCCGAACTTCATGGCGGTCAGCGGTTATGACGGCATGCACCTGATGTACGAGGCGGTGAAGAAGGCCGGCGGCAAGACCGACGGCGATTTGCTGATTGCGGCCGCCAAAGGCATGGCCTGGGAGAGCCCGCGCGGTCCGATTTCGATCGATCCGGATACCCGCGACATCATCCAGAACGTGTATATCCGGAAGGTCGAGAAGAAGAACGGTGAGCTCTACAACGTCGAGTTCGCCACCATTCCGAACGTCAAGGATCCGATCAAGGCGGCGGAAAAGAAGTAAGACAACTTCTCCCGGCGTGCCGGAGAGGGTGGGCCAGGCGCGCGAGGGTGTGGGGGCCTCGCCGCGAACCGGCACGGACAGACAATCCCCTCACTCGACTCTCTTCCACGCCGCGTGGGAGCGAGAGCCCCGTGTGAGTGTGCGTAGACATGCTGACCATCCTCTTTGACGGCCTCGCTTACGGCATGCTGCTGTTTGTGCTGGCGTGCGGCTTGTCGGTGACGCTCGGATTGATGAATTTTATCAATCTCGCCCACGGGGCATTCGCCATGGCCGGCGGCTATTGCACCGTTATCCTGGTCAATCGTCTCGGGGTGCCTTTTGCGCTTGGACTGCCGCTGGCGTTTCTGGTGACGGCGATTATCGGCGGACTGTTCGAGCGCACGCTTTACGTCCACGTTTACGCGCGGCCGCACCTCGATCAGGTGCTGTTCACGATCGGGCTGGTGTTCATGGCCGTCGCGGCGACCGACTACACGATGGGCTCGTCGCAGCAGTTCGTGCAGATTCCGGAAGCGTTGCAAGGCCAGTACACCGTTTTCGGCATCGGGATGAGCAAATATCGCCTGCTCATCATCGTGGTTTGCGGCCTCCTCACCGTGTTGTTGCAATTGCTGTTGACCAAAACGCGGTTCGGCAGCCGGTTGCGCGCCGCAGTGGACGATCAGCGCGTCGCGCGGGGGCTCGGCATCAATGTCGGCGCGGTGTTCGGAATCACCTTTGCGTTCGGCTCCGGTCTTGCCGGCCTCGGCGGCGCTTTGGGCGCCGAAATTCTCGGCCTCGACCCGACTTTCCCGCTCAAATACATGATCTATTTCTTGATCGTGGTGACGGTCGGCGGCACCTCGAGCATTACCGGGCCGTTTCTCGCCTCGATCCTGCTCGGCATCGGTGACGTTGCCGGCAAGTATTACGTGCCGAAGCTCGGGGCTTTCGTCATCTACACCATCATGATCGTTGTGCTGCTGTGGCGGCCGCAGGGCCTGTTTGCCCGTTCGACGGCACGGTGAGACGATGAGTTCATTGGCCGACGATGTCTCCGGTTACCTCAAGAGCCGCGCCCGCTGGTCGCCGCTCGAGATCGCGTTCTGGGTGTTTGCGTTTGCCAGCATCTGGCTGTTCCCGGGAAAGCATCTGATCCTGACCGAGACCGCGATCCTGGCGCTGTTCGCGCTGTCGCTCGATCTTATTCTCGGTTACGCCGGCATCATCTCGCTCGGTCAGGCGGCGTTCTTCGGCTTCGCAGGGTATAGCGCCGGCCTGCTCGCCAAATACGGCCTGATCACCGAGCCGGTCATCGCCCTGTTTGTTTCGGGTATTGTCGCCGCAGTGCTCGGCTTCGTCACGAGCTTTCTGGTGTTGCGCGGTTCCGACCTGACGCGGCTGATGGTGACGCTCGGCGTCTCGCTGATGCTGGGCGAATTGGCCAACCGTTATTCCAACATCACCGGCGGCGCCGACGGGCTGCAGGGCGTCACCGTCGAGCCGATCTTCGGCCGTTTCCGCTTCGATCTCTACGGCCACAACGGTTATGTCTATTCGCTGGTCGTGCTGTTCGTCTGTTTTATAATTGTACGCCGCGTCGTTTATTCACCGTTCGGTCTATCGCTGCGCGCGATCAAGGGTAACGCGCTGCGTGCTTCCGCGGTCGGCATTCCGGTCAAATGGCGGCTGGTCGCGGTCTACACGCTTTCGGCGTTTTTCGCCGGCATCGCCGGCGCGTTGCTGACGCAAACCACTGCGTTCTGTTCGCTCGATGTGTTGTCGTTGAATCGTTCCGCCGATCTCCTGCTGGTGCTTATCATCGGCGGCACCGGCTATTTGTACGGCGGGCTGATTGGTGCGGTGATCTACAAATTCCTCCAGGACTGGATTGCGACGTTGACGCCGCAATACTGGCAGTTCTGGATCGGTCTTGTGCTGGTGGTGATCGTGCTGGTCGGCCGCGAGCGTGTCGAGAACTGGGTCGCCGCCTTGCGTCTCGGCCTTGCCCGGTTATTCGGCCGGCTGGTTTCGCGGCCGGCGGTGGCCGGCGCCGCGCCGGACGGGCGCTGACATGGCCATCCTCGAGACCAAAGGACTGGAAAAACGCTTCGGCGGCATCGTCGCCGCGCATGACGTTTCGCTTGCGATCGAGAAGGGTGCGCGCCACGCGCTGATTGGGCCGAATGGCGCGGGCAAGACCACGGTCATCAATCTGCTGACCGGCGTGCTCAAGCCGACCGCTGGAACCATCATGCTCGACGGCCGCGACATCACCGCGCTGGAGCCGCACCAACGCGTGCGGCTGGGCATGGCGCGCACGTTCCAGATCAATCAGCTGTTTCTCGATCTCACGCCACTCGAGCATATCGGGCTGGCGGTGTCCGAACGGCTTGGCTCCGGCGCCGACTGGTGGCGGCTGGTCGGCAGCAAAGCGGCGGTCACCGACGAGATCGTCGAAATCGTCGAGCGCTTCCGTCTCGCCGATGTGATGCATGTGCGCACTGCGATCCTGCCGTATGGCAAGCAGCGGCTTCTTGAAATAGCGCTGGCCTTTGCCTGCCGGCCGCACGTCCTGTTGCTCGACGAGCCCGCGGCGGGCGTGCCCGAGGCGGAGCGTCACGAGCTTTTAGCCACCATCGCTGCGCTGCCGGCAGAGGTCACCGTGCTGCTGATCGAGCATGACATGGACCTGGTGTTCTCCTTTGCCGACCGGATATCCGTGCTGGTCAACGGCTCGCTGTTCGTCGACGGCGCCCCCGAGGACGTCGCACGCGATCCCCGGGTCAAGGCGGTCTACCTCGGCGAGGAAGCCGATGCGTGAACTCCTGAGCATAGAAAACCTGTCGGCCGGTTACGGCGAAGCGATCGTGCTGTCGGGGGTTTCGCTCAAGCTCGCCGAAGGACAGGCTCTGGCGCTGCTCGGCCGCAACGGCATGGGCAAGACGACGCTGGTCAACACCATCGTCGGAGTGACGCGCTATTTCGGCGGTACGATCGCGCTCGACGGCACCGATATCAGCAAGCTCCGGCCCGACCAGCGGGCCCATATCGGCATCGGCTGGGTGCCGCAGGAGCGCAACATTTTCAAATCGCTGACGGTGCACGAGAACCTCACCGCCGTTGCGCGGCCCGGGCGCTGGAACACCGACAAGGTCTACACGATGTTCCCTCGCCTGAAGGAACGGCGGGACAATCTCGGCAATCAGCTCTCGGGCGGCGAGCAACAGATGCTGGCGGTCGGCCGTGCGCTGGTGCTTAACCCGCGCGTCATGCTGCTCGACGAGCCGCTCGAAGGTCTGGCGCCGATCATCGTCGACGAGCTTCTGGCGGCGCTACGCCGGATTATCCGGGATGAGGGCATGTCGGCGATCCTTGTCGAGCAGAACGCCAAGAAAATCCTCGGCGTCACCGATAAGGCCGTCATCATCGAGCGGGGCAGTGTGGTTCACGCCGCCGAAAGTGCGACGCTGATTGCCGACCGTGCGGCACTCGAAAAGCACCTCGGCGTCACCGACACCGGGCCGCGCCGCATGGGCCGCGCCCATCACTAGCCGCGCGCCGCAGCGTTAACTCGCCTTAACGTCGGCATGTGAATAGGTGTGAAGCATCGCTTCGTCTTCGCTGTCGAACAGATACGAGCGGTCGCCGGTCCGCAAGCCGTAGCGCAGAATGCAGAGCCGGCAGCCGAACAGCGGGGCCTCGTCGCAATAGAACTGCACCCGGATCGGGGTGTCCCAAGGAATAGTGTGCAGGCGGCGACGGACATCGGCGACGGCATTCTGCTGCATCATGGAACCCCCGAATACTGCGTTGCAGCGCTCAAACGCCGCAGTGCAGCAAGTGGTTCCCGCGAGTCAAAAATTTTTTGTCTGCGCTGCGTGTCGGCTCGGGGAAACCGTTTCACGGTGAGTTATTGACGCGAAAAATTCTTCATTCGGCTTGCAGCCGGGCACTGCTATGTCGAATGGAAGGCAAAAGCTTGCGCGACTCGCGATCTTTATTCGTCGCGCTTCATTGCCGATTAACGAGCCGCCGACAAACCCGTTCTGCTGCCGTGCCGCCGCCTTACTTGGCTGCTTCTTTTGCCTTGGCGACGATATCCGCAGGCGTCGCATAGATCTCTTTCACCAGTTTCTCGACGTCTTCGCCGGAAACCGGATTGATCTCGAGGTCGGTCTTCTCCGCCTCGGCAAGAAAGTCCTTGTCCTTCATCGTGTCCATGAAGGCGGTGCGCAGCGCCGCGGCCCGATCGGGCGGCAGATTGGGCGGCGCAGCGTAAGGCCGCCCGATCACCTGGCGGGCGAAAATCATTTTCAGGATTGCACGTTGCTCGTCGGTTTTGGCGAAATCCATCACCGATGGCACATCGGCCAGTTCGGGATGTTTGCTCAGCGACAGTTGCACCAGCACGATCATCCTCTTGTCATCGATCCACGATTTGTGGGTCGACTTCACGCTCGACCATGACCAGCCGCAGCGTCCCTGCACCTCGCCGCGCTCCATCGCCAGCACCACGTCGTTGCCGCCAGGATAGCCTTCGACGATCTTCAGATGCGTACCGAGCACGTTGTTGAGCACACGCGGAAACTGATCGGTGTCGGCGCTGGTGCCGGTGCCGCCCACGGTCAGTTCCTTGGTGAACAGGTCCTCGAATTTGGTGATGCCGGAATCCTTCATCGCCACGCAGACGCTGACTTCGTTGTTGGCGCTGCCAAGCCAGTTGAACTTCTGCGCGTCGAACTGGTCGCCTTTGCCGATCAGCAAGGGGTCAAAGGCGATGCCGCGGCCGAAGGTGGCGAATGCCGAGCCGTCCTGCGGCGCCACGCGATAGAGCCAGTTCGCCAGCCGCAAGCTGCCGGCGCCTTCCATGTTCCGGGGTATCAGCGTCGGGTTTCCGGGGATATGAGCGCCCATGTGACGCCCGATCACCCGCGCATAGAAATCGTAGGCGCCCCCGGTGGAGTAGCCTATATATTCGTCGATATTGCGGTTCTTGTAGAAGTCGGCAACGCTCTGGGCGGCGGCCAGCGGCGCCGCGCCGAGCAAACACATCGCGACCGCACCGGCGCGGGTCATATTGCGGCACCAACGTGTCATGATCTTCCTCATTGCGCCGTCGACAAACGGCCGTGCCGCGCTATTTGCGGCAAACGCCGCGGCAAGGCAATAACCCGGCGCGGCGGTTTGGGCCACGGGTCGCGCCAAGATTGCACGCTTGCGGGAAATCCCGTAATGACCAGCGCGAAGCGCCGTAAACAATAAGGAGCGCGCATGACGGGAATGCTGGAACATGAGCTTCCGGGGCTTGGCCACAACAAGCCGTCTCCGGAAGACCAGGACGAAATCAAGCACGGCAAATGGGACCGCTGGGCAAAGAAGCGCACCTTCGTGCGCGCGCTGGAAGGCACCTACAGCCACCTTTACAAGAAATTGCTTGAGGAGCCGCGGGTCTATTCTTCCAAGGACCATCCGTGGAAGGGCGGGCCGGCGATGTACGGCAAGCACATTATTTCGCCGCAGGCCGTCAGCGTCGTGCAGTCGATCGAATCGCACATCGAATGCTATGCACCGCTCAACGCCGGCCAGAAGCACGGTCATCTCAACAGCGCGGTATTCTACGTGCTCAAGGGGCACGGTCATGACGTCCATGACGGCCGCTATATGAAATGGGAAGCCGGCGACGTGATGCTGGTCGAGAACGGCTGCGTGCATCAGCACTTCAACGACGACGACAAGGAATCCTGCATCCTCTTGGTATTCAAGGCCAAGCCGCTGTTCCTGTTCATGCACCTGTTGTTCCAGAAGATGGTGGAGTGGCCGACCGACAAGCTGCCGCCCGGCGTCGAGGAATTTCACCCGCCGACGGAAATTTGAGCCGGAGTTGGTCATGAGCTTATTTGAAGACAAGCAAGCTTCGCTATCGGGCGAGAACAAAGCGGCGTTTCTCGCCGAGGCGATGGCGGAGTCGGAAAAATTCCGCGAGGAATATGCGACCCGCCCGAACGTCATCAAGGCGAAGGACATGCCGTGGGAGCGCTCGCCCGACGGCCTGATCAAGCACCTTGTCAATCAGAAGATGCAAACCCGCGAATGCTGCATCGAAGCCTACATGCAGTTCCTCAAGGACGGCGAACGCTCCGGCAAGCATCGCCATATGTGGGAGGAGCTGTTCTTCGTCGTCGAAGGCTCAGGCTACGATCTGCACTGGGATCTGAAGTGGGATTGCCTGGAAGCGTTCGACTGGCAGTGGGCGCCGGAGCCAAAGAAATTCGAATGGACGGTCGGCGATTATGTCTACATTCCGCCGTTCACCATGCATCAGCATTTCTCCAATCCGGGCTCCGAGTGCCGCATCATCGTGATGAGCAATCGCATCGTCAAAGACATGGGCTTTGACTGGTACGATCAGGTCGAACACGCGCCGGGATTTTGACGCCGATCTGAAGCTAGTTCATCGCGCCGACAATGATCTCGATCGGCGCACCGTTGCGCACGAGCGCAATTCCGGATCGGCCCGCCAGGTCCTCCCAGGATTTCGGCGGGCTCATAAACGTCCAGAGCTGATCCCCCGGCTGCATGTGGGTTTTCAGCGCTTCCCACTCGGCGTGCCGGAAGCCGAACGGCTTGGCGGCTTCTGGAACCTCTTTCACGCGGTCGTCGGTGATGCCCGGATAGGCCGCTTCGGCTTCTGCGATACTGATCTGTTGCTGCAGCCAATCTTTGGGAATTTGTGCTTCATCGCCCATGGCGCGCATTGGAGCATGGACGAACAAAACGCCGAACAGGAAAGCCGCGACAAAGCGCATGATCGGGCTCCAAAGGCCGAAGCGGTCGTGCTTAGGGTACGGTGATGTTGGCCTCTTTTATGACCCTGCCCCACAAGCGGGTCTCGCCGCCGATGAATTTTACCGCGTCGGCGGTGGTACCCCCCATCACGTCGAGGCGCAGTGCCTGAAATTTCTCGACGACTTCGGGCTTTTTCAGGATCGCTGCGATGTCGCGATTGATCTTTTCCACCAACGGCGCGGGCGTGCCGGGCGGCGCCGCCATGGCAAACCAGGTGATCGAACGGAAGCCGGGAATTCCGGATTCGGCGATCGTGGGAATCTCCGGAACGTCTTTGGAGCGTTCTTCGCCGGCGACGCCGAGCAGCCGCAACTTGCCGGAGCGATAGAGCGGCACCGAGGTCGTCAGCGTGTCGAAGAACATGTCGACATTGCCGGACATCAGATCGGTCAGGGCCGGCTGTGCGCCGTGGTAGGGCACGTGCACCATCTTGATACCGCCCAGCACTTCAAGCTCGCTGCCGGAGAGATGCGCGGTCGAGCCAACCCCCTGCGATGCAAAGGTCATCTTGCCCGGATTGGCCTTGCCATAAGCCAGCAGTTCTTCCACCGACTTGGCCGGGAAGTCCGGCCGGACCGCCAGCACGTTGGCGATTTTGACCAGCATCGCCACCGGCACCAGCTTGGTCGGGTCATACTTGATGTCGTGATACAGCAGTTGGTTGATGGCCAGCGGCGAGGGCGGGCAGATCATCAGGGTGTAGCCGTCGGGGTCGGCATGGGCGACGTATTCCGAGCCGATATTCATCGCGGCCCCGGCCATGTTCTCGACGATGACCGGCTTGCCCCAGGTCTGGCTGAGCTGATCGGCGACCAGCCGCGCCACGATGTCGGTAGTCGAACCCGGCAGGACCGGCAGCACGATCTTCACGACATGGGTCGGGTAGGGTTCTTGGGCGCGCCCCGTCCCTGCCGTAAGCGTGGCAAGAATGAACGCAAGAATGCAGGCACGTCGTCTCAGCATGTCGGCCCCCGGATTTCGCATTTGCGCGATTTGGTGGGACGACTATAGAAAACCCTGCAAGCAAGCGCCAAGAGCTAGGCAAGACCCGGCGTCGTTCGCGAATGCGGCGTAATGCCCGGGGCAGGTTGAGGGAAAAGCGTCCGGCCGATGAGTATCCGTAGTCCGGTTCAAGCCCGCTCCCCTCGGTATCGATTGGGCGTCGACGTCGGCGGTACGCATACCGACCTTGTGCTGCTTGACGCAGCCACCGGCGCGCTCGCGGTCGAGAAGGTCTCGACGACACCCAAAAATCCGGCGCTTGGCGTCATGAACGGCGTGCAAAATTTCGCGGCGCGCGGCATCGATCTGTCAGCGATCGAATTTTTCTCCCATGGCACGACCATCACGACCAACGCGCTTCTGGAAATGCGCGGCGCAAGCGTCGGCCTCCTGATCAACCGCGGATTTCGCGCCATCCAGGAGACCCAGGCCCAGGTGCGTGACGGCAATGTCTTTGACTATTTCTTTCAGAAGCCCGTGCCAATCGCGCCGCAGAGCCTGACCCGCGAGATCGGCGGCCGCATCGACTACTCCGGCAAGGAGCTTGAGCCGCTCGACGAAGCTGCGGTGCGCCAGGCCGTGGCGGAACTGAAGGCCGCCGGCGTGCGCTCGGTCGCTGTGTGTTACCTCTTTGCCTACATGAATCCGGCGCACGAGCAGCGCAGCGGTGCGATCATCGCCGAAGTGTTTCCTGAAGCGCACATATCGCTGTCGAGCGAGGTGCTGTCGCGCGTGCGGGAGTGGCCGCGCATGTCGGCAACCTTGCTCAACGCTTATCTTGCGCCGGTGCTGGTCGGTTACATCGCCGATTTGGAAAAACGCCTGAACGACGCCGGCGTGCTGACACAGCAGCGCTTCCTGATGCAATCCAACGGTGGCGTGATGCCGTTCGCCGCCGCCATGACCGGACACAAGACGGTCCACAGCCTGCTGTCGGGGCCGGCGGCCGGTGCGCAGGCCAGCGCCTATCTTCCTCACGAGGGCACCCGCGGCCTGGTGACGCTCGATATGGGCGGCACCAGTTGCGACATCGCCTTCATCGAAGGCGCAGCCCCGCTCGAAGTGACGGAAGGAACGGTCGCGCGCCGCCAGCTCGATGTCCCTGCGCTTGACCTGACCACGATCTCGGCGGGCGGCGGTTCGATCGTCTGGATCGACCGCGCCGGATTCCTGTCGGTCGGGCCGCAGAGCGCCGGGGCCGATCCGGGGCCGGTCTGCTACGGCCGCGGCGGCGAAAATCCCACGGTCACCGATGCGGATATCGTCTGCGGGTTCCTCAATCCGGATTATTTCCTCGGCGGCACGCAAAAGCTCGATGCCGCGGCAGCTTATGCGGCGATCGAAGCGACAATCGCCAAGCCGTTGAATATGACGGTGCCGGAGGCTGCTGCCGGCATCCGCCGCATTGTCGATATGCGCATGGCCGACGAGGTGCGCGTGTTCGCCGCCCGGCGCGGCGTCGATCTGAACGAGTTTGCGCTGTTGCCGTTCGGCGGCGCCGGCGCGGTGCATGCCGGCGCGGTGGCGGAAGAACTGGGCATGCGGCGCATCATCGTTCCGGCGCGGCCCGGCGCCTTCTCGGCGCTTGGATTGCTGTGCACCGACGTGCTGCACGATTACATCCGGTCCGATCCCGGCACGCTCGACCGGCTCGATCCGGCGCATGCCGACATGATCTTCCGCGAGATGGAGGTGAAAGCCGCGAGCGAGCTTGCCGAAGAGGGGCTTGATCCGAGCGCGGCGGCGTTCGAACGCGATCTCGATATGCGTTACGCCGGGCAGGGTTATGAACTGCGGGTGCCGCTTGCCGGTCTGTGGCAGAAAGTGCTCGATGGCGGATCGCTCGCCAAGGCGCGGCGGCGCTTCGACGAGGTGCATGAAAAGATCCACGGACACGCGGCAAGAGAAAAAGCGGTCGAGGTGGTGAGCTATCGGCTTCGCGTGCGCGTCGCGGTGCCGAAATATACGCCGCAGCCGGCGCCGGCCGGCAAGCCGTCGTCGCCGCCGCTTGCGGCGGTCAAAGGCACGCGGCGGGTGTTTCTCGATCCACGCAAGGCGGTCAAGATCACGGTCTACGACCGCGACAGGCTCCCGGTCGGCGTGGGCTTCACCGGCCCCGCCATCGTTGAGCAGTTCGATGCGACCACCGTGGTGCCGCATGACTGGCACGTGCAGGTCGATCGCCACAGCAACCTGATCCTCGAGCGCAAAGAACAGTAAATGGCCGACGCCATCACGGTCCAGGTCGTGCGCAACCGCATCAGCAGCCTGATGCAGGAGATGCACTATCATTTCTACCGCTCGGGCTATTCCACCATCATTCGCGAATCGCGCGACTTCTCCTGCGTCATCCTCGACAATGCCGGCGGCTTGATCGTCGCGCCGCCGATGTTCTTTCATGCGCCGGTCTATCGGCACCTGGTGGCGAAGATCCTCTCGATCCATGGCGACGACATCGCCGAAGGCGACATGTTCGTTTGCAATCATCCTTATGACGGCGGGTTGCCGCACGTGTCCGACATGGCGTTCGTGTCCCCGATCATGTTCGAGGGGACGCTGGTCGGCTTTGCCGGCTCGATCGCCCACAAGGCGGATGTCGGCGGCGCCAATCCGGGTTCGACGTCGGCCAATGCGACCGAGATTTTCCAGGAAGGCCTGCTGTTGCCGCCGGTGAAGATCTATACGCGCGGCGTGTACAACGCCGATCTGGAGCGCCTCATTTTGGCAAACAGCCGCCAGCCCGAACTGGTGCGCGGCGACATGCATGCGCAAATGGCCGCGACGCAAATGGGCGTCGAGCGCATCAAAGTCACGTGCGCGCAATTTGGCGCGACGGCGGTGATGGAGGCGTTCGCTGCGATACTGGCCGGTGCTGCGGCGGAATTGCGTGCCGCGATCGCGATGCTGCCCGATGGCGAAGCGTCCGCCGAGGGCTTCATGGACACCGATGGCGTCGAACTCGACCGCCCGGTTCGCTTCGCCGTCACCATTCGGGTCGAGAAAGGCGATATCACTTTCGATTTCAGCAATTCCGACCGGCAAGCCAGGGGACCCATCAACCTGCGGCCGTCGATGATCGAGGCTTGCGTGTTTTACTCGCTAATCGGTGCGCTGGACCCCAAGCTGCATTTCAACGACGGCATGCGTGGCGTGGTGAAGTTCGTCTATGCGCCGAATACCGTGACCAATGCCAGCGCGCCTGCGCCGGTCAGTTCCTATCAGGCGGCAAACCAGAAGCTCACCGACGTCATTCTCGAGGCGATGGCATCATTCCGGCCGCAACGCGGCACCGCGCATTGCGGATCGAGCGGGGCATTGCTGATGTCCTGGAAAGGCGGCGGCCGCCCGGGTCAGCCGTCGCTGCAATATGAAATCCTCGGCTCGGCCTATGGCGGCGGTAATGGCAACGACGGCGCGTCGGCGGTCGCCGTTCACACCAGCAATCTGCACATCACGCCGATCGAAATCCTGGAAACCGAATTTCCCTGCCGGATCGTCGAGTTCGGCATGGTGCAGGACTCATGCGGCGCCGGCGAATTCCGCGGCGGACTCTCATTCCGGCGGATCTACGAACTGTTGCAGGACGCGACGGTGTCGCGGCGCTATGACAAGGCAAAGTTTCCGCCGCGGGGCATTGCCGGCGGCAAGCCCGGCAGCGGCAGCCGGTTCATCATCCACCTTGGCGGGGAGGACGAGCGTGAGACCCCGGCTTCTGGCAAATATGAACTGCGCGCCGGCGAACGCTTCCTGCTGCAAAGTGCGGGCGGCGGCGGTTATGGCGATCCCGCGAAGCGCGATCCCGCGGCGCTCAAGCGCGATATCGCAGAAGGTTATGTGTCGGCGGCTTCCGCCGAACGCGATTATGGCAGGAAAGATTGCAAGGAGGATTGATGGTCATGGCTGATGGCAAAGAGCGGATCGGAATTGTCGGTGCAGGCCGGATGGGGCTTGCGATGCTCAGGCATCTCGTCAAAAAGGGTTACGCCGTCACGGTATGCGATATCAGCGAGAAACAGCGTGACGCCGCGCGCGCTCTGGGCGCAGCCGTCGTCACCACCCCGGCCGGTGTCGCAAAGGCCAGCGACATTGTCATCCTCGGCGTCGGTTACGACGACGAGGTGGAAGACGTCGTGTTCGGCAAGGACGGCTTGGTTGAAGCCATGGCGCCGGGATCGATCATCGCGGTGTCGTCGACCGCCAAGCCTGACAACATGAAAGCGCTGGCGGAGCGCGTCGGCAAAAAAGGCATCGAGGTGATCGACGCGCCGATCTGCCGCGGCCGGTTCGCCGCCGACAGTGGCACGCTGCTGGCGCTTGTCGGCGGCAAGCCGGACGTCGTCGAGCGCGCCCGTCCGGCTTACTCCACTTTCGCTTCCGACTACGTGCATCTCGGCGAAGTCGGCAACGGGCAGGTGGGTAAAGCGATCAACAACATGATGCTGTGGTTCAACGCCTGCGGCGTCATGGAAGCGGGGCGGCTCGCCGAAAAGACCAGCGTCGATATGGTCAAGTTGCGCGATGCGCTGCTGACCAGCTCGGCGGCGTCCAACTCGCTGAAGGAGTGGGACCGCGTGTCATTCACCTGGGCGATGAAGGACATGCAGATCGTGTCCGACATGACCGACAAGGCCGGGCTGTCGTTGCCGCTGACCGGGGCGATCAAGGAGGTCGTCAAGGAGGCGCGCCGCGCGAAAGCGAGCAATCCGCCGAATTGGACCGGCAACAAGCCGCTCAAATACGAGTAGTTTCGTTCGAGCACGACCTTTTCCCAAAAACTGGATCGCGCGCGAACGTTACAAAACGCTCATCATCCGAAACAAATTCGTTACAAAAATCTAATCGTATTTTTGCATCGTTGCGTGACGATGTTGCGAACCTTTGCCGCTATATCCCACACCAATGCGCGACGATGGATTCAACGCAACGGAGTTATTTCATGCCCATGCGAGGCGAACTTCCCACGGCTACGGCGCGGACATGCGATCGTGCGCCGGTGGTCGAGACTTTTTGGTCGTCCGCGCTCGCGTTTGTCGCCGACCGCAATCTCCAGGCCGTTGCGTGTTTCGCATTGATCGGGCTGCTGCTGACCATTAATGTCGTTTTGCGGTTCCCCGATTTCGGCCAGGCCTTCGCAGAGCTCGCCGTATTTCCCTGACGTTTGTTCCGGCGTCGTTCGGCTACGACAGGTCCATCGCCGAGACGCCGCCATCGACAAAAAGGTTGGCGCCCCAGACGAAAGACGAGTCGTCGGTCACCAGGAACAGCACGGCCTTTGCGGCTTCGGCGGGTTCGCCGGGGCGCTTGGCCATGTTTGGCACCGGGCGCAACGAGTCGAATTCGTCCTTGCCGACCGGCGAGCCGATCTTGTTCGGCACGATAGCGTTCACTCTGATCTTGTGCGGGGCGAGCTGCACCGCCATGGCGCGCGTGAGGTTCGCCACGCCGCCTTTGGCCGCTGAATAGGCGATGGCGCGTTTGCGGCCCATGAAGCCTGAGGTCGAACCGACGTTGACGATGCGGCCGCCGCCCTGCGCTGCCATTTGCTGGCCGACATGTTTGCCCATCAGGAATTGGCTTTTCAGTGTCACCGTCAGAACGCGATCCCATTCCTCTTCGGTGATATCGAAGATGTGCTTGTTGTCGGAAATGGCGACGTTGTTGACCAGGACGTCGATACGGCCGTAACGGGCGACGACGTCTTTCACCAGCGCGGCGACATCGGCGCCCTTGGAGACGTCGGCGACGAACAGCGTCGCATCGCCGCCTGCGGCCTTGATGGCGGCGGCGACGCGTTCGCCGCGCGGCTTGTCGAGGTCGACCAGGGCGATCTTGGCGCCCTCCGCCGCGAAAAGCTTTGCGATTTCTTCGCCGATGTTGCGGCCTGCCCCTGTTACCACTGCCACCTGGTTCTGCAATTTCATCGTTTTGACCCCTATTTCCCGGCAAACGATAGGCCGCGGGTTTCCCAGGTTCAATCGCCGTACAAGATATTGATTTGTTGCGATAAACATCGCAATCAGGAACCGCGTCGCCAAGCCGCGTAACGCCGTCTACACTGGCGCGGGGCGAGCCGGCGTAAACTGCACCGCAACGGAACGGCGCAACGGCCAGGAAAGAGCGAAGGCAGCCATGTTTACGTCACTGATGACGACTCGCCGTTTTCTGCCGCTGTTCCTGTGCCAGTTTTTCGCGGCGTTCGGCGACAATTTCCTGAAGACCGCGCTGGTTTTCGTCATCCTGTTTCAGGTCGCCGGCGAGAATTCCGCGGCATTGATCACGCTCGCCGGGGCGACGCTGATCCTGCCGTTCTTCTTCCTGTCGGGTCTCGGCGGCGAGCTGGCCGACCGCTACGACAAGGCGCTGGTCGCGCAGCGCATCAAGTTCGTCGAGATCGGCGTCGCTGTGGTGGCGGTGGCCGGTTTTGCCTTTCACTCGCTGATCCTGCTGTTTCTGGCGGTGCTGTTTTTCGGCACGCTCGCGGCGCTGTTCGGTCCGATCAAATACGGCATCCTGCCCGATCACCTGAACCGCACCGAGCTTACGGCCGGCAACGCGCTGATCGAAGGTGGAACATTTCTCGCCATTCTGATCGGCACCATCACCGCCGGTGTCGCGGCAAAAGGCGACAGCAACCCGATCCATTTCGCCTGGCTGATGATCGTGACGGCGGTGCTGAGCTGGCTTGCGGCGCGCTTCATTCCGAAGACCGGCGAGGGCGCGCCGACGCTTGCCATCAATCGCAATATTCTGGTTTCCACCGGTTCGCTGATCAAGCAGCTGCGCGCCGATCCGCGGCTGTGGTGGGGCGCACTGGTGGTGAGCTGGTTCTGGCTGGTCGGCGCGTTGATCCTGTCGCTGTTGCCGCCGCTGGTGACGATCGATATCGGCGGCACCGAAGCCGTCATTACGGCTTTCCTGACGATCTTCTCGGTCGCGGTCGCGGTTGGTTCGGCGCTCGCCGCCTGGCTCGCGCACGGGCGTATCGTTCTGTTGCCGACGCTGGTCGCCGCAGTGCTGCTCGGCGTGTTCTCGCTCGACCTCGGCTGGACAATTACGTCGCTCGTCCCCGCGGCAACGCCGGTGGATATCCGCGCCTTCTTCGCTTCGCGCTACAGCTGGCACATCGCGATCGATCTGGCGGCGCTGGCGATCGCCGGCGGATTGTTTGTCGTGCCGGCATTCGCCGCCGTGCAGGCCTGGGCCGGCGCCGACCGCCGCGCCCGGATCGTCGCCGGCGTCAACGTGCTCAATGCCGCGTTCATGGTCGTGGGCGCGATCGTCCAGGCGATCCTGCAAAAGTTCGGCTTCGGCGTTTCCAGCCTGTTTATGATGATCGGCGTCGCCAATCTGCTGGTGGCGGTCGTGATCGGCCGCACCATGCCGGCAAGCTGGGTGAACGATTTCCTCTCCATCGTCTTCCGCGCGTTCTTCCGGCTGGAGGTGAAGGGAATCGAGAACGTCGCCAAGGCAGGCGATAACGCCATTATCGCGCTCAATCACGTCAGCTTCCTCGATCCGCCGCTGGCGATGGCGGTCCTGCCGAAGCGGCCGGTGTTTGCGATCGACGTGGCGATGTCGAAGCACTGGTGGATTCAGCCGTTCCTGAAATTCGTGCACACCATGGCGCTCGATCCGCTCAAGCCGATGGCGATGCGCGCCATTATCAACGCGGTGCGCGAGGGCGACATGCTGGTGATTTTTCCGGAAGGGCGAATCACCGTCACCGGCAGTCTGATGAAAGTCTATGACGGCGCCGCCCTGATCGCCGACAAGTCGGACGCCATGATCGTGCCGGCCCGCATCGATGGCGCGGAAACCACGATTTTCAGCCGGCTGAACAGCACGCAGGTGCGGCGCAGGCTGTTCCCGAAAATCACCGTCACAATTCTGGAACCGCTGAAGCTTAAGATCGATCCCGAGCTGAAGGGGCGCAAACGCCGGCAAGCCGCCGGTTCGGCGCTTTATCAGATCATGTCCGACATGATCTTCCGCACCACTTCGACCGACCGCACCATTGTCGAAGCCCTGGTCCATGCCGCCGAAGAGCATGGCCCGAAGTGGCTTGCCGTCGAGGATCCGGTCAGCGGCCAGATGACCTACAAGCGGCTGCTGCAGGCAACCCGCATCCTCGGCGCCAAGCTGATGCCGCTCGCCCCGGAAGGGCGCGCGCTCGGCGTCATGCTGCCGACGTCGAACGGCGCCGTTGTCACATTTCTGGCCGTGATGTCGGCGGGCCGGGTGCCGGCGATGATCAATTTCACCGCAGGCGCCGCCAATGTGCTCGCAGCCTGCCGTGCCGCTCAGGTCGACACGATCCTCACCTCGCGCGCCTTCGTCGAAAAAGGCCGGTTGGAAAATCTTGTCGAGCAGGTCGGCAAGCAGATCCGCATCCTTTATCTCGAGGATATTCGCCCGACGATCGGGCTTTTCGACAAGCTCAGCGGCGCCTTGAACTGGAAGAAGTCGCTCGTCGCGCGCAAGCCCGACGATTGGGCGGTGATCCTGTTCACCTCAGGCTCGGAAGGCTTGCCCAAGGGCGTAGTGCTGTCCCACCGCAACATCCTGTCGAACGTGGCGCAGGCCGAAGCCAGCATCGATTTCGGCCGGCAGGACAAGCTGTTCAACGTGCTGCCGGTGTTCCACTCGTTCGGTCTCACCGCCGGCACTATTCTGCCGCTGGTGTCCGGGGTGCCGGCCTATCTTTATCCGTCGCCGCTGCATTATCGCACCGTGCCGGAACTGGTTTACGGCGTCAGCGCCACTGTGCTGTTCGGCACCGACACTTTCCTCAACGGCTATGCCCGCGCGGCCAATGCCTATGATTTCCGCTCGTTGCGGCTGGTGCTGGCCGGCGCCGAGCCAGTCAAGGAATCGACGCGGCAACTCTATCTGGAAAAATTCGGCCTGCGCATTCTCGAAGGCTACGGCGTCACCGAATGCGCGCCGGTGATGGCGTTCAATACGCCGATGTTCAACAAATTCGGCACCGTCGGCCGCCTGGTGCCCGGCCTCAGCACGCGTCTGGAAAAGGTCGAGGGCGTTGATGAGGGCGGACGGCTGTATGTGAAGGGCCCGAACGTGATGCTTGGGTACTTGAAGCCCGACCAGCCCGGCGTGCTCGAACCGCCGCCTGACGGCTGGCACGACAGCGGCGATATTGTCAGCATCGACGCGCAGGGCTTCATTCTCATCAAAGGCCGCGCCAAGCGTTTCGCCAAGGTCGGCGGCGAAATGGTCTCGCTCGCGGCGGTCGAGATGCTTGCGGCCGACTTGTGGCCGGACAATCAGACCGCCGTGGCTGCGGTGCCCGACCCGCGCAAGGGCGAGCGCCTGATCATGGTCACCGACCGGAAGGGGGCGACGCGGTCGGATTTCATGGCTTATGCCCGCAGCAAGCACGCCTCCGAGCTGATGCTGCCGGCGGAGGTCATCGTGCTCGACAAGCTGCCGATGCTGGGCTCCGGCAAGATCGACAACCTTGCCGTTGCCAAATTCGTCCGCGAGCAGGCAGCCGCAAAGGCCGCAGCAGCGGAATAGGTCACTTGCCCCGCATCGCCAGCACCCGGTCCACCATCGGCCCGGCTTCGCCGAGGTAATTTGCCGGATCGCACAATTTGGCGAGCGCGGCGCGGTCGAGGTGCTTGGTGATTTCCTCATTCTCGGCCAGCAGATCGACCAGTGGACGCCCGGTCGCCACCACCTTGCGGCAGATGTCGTAGACCAGATCGTGAGCGTATTGCCGTCCGAGATAGGGGCCGAGCCCCATCATCACGGCTTCCGAAACGATCAGGCCTTTGGTGATGTCGAGATTGGAGCGCATCTTTTTCTCGTCGACCTGCAGACCGTTGAGCACGAACAATGTCTGCGCCAGCGCGCCCGCGCTTAGGCAGAAGATTTCCGGCAGCACGATCCATTCGATTTCCCAAGGACCCGTGGCGCGCTCGTGGTCTTCCACCATGGCGTCGAGCAACGCGGCGGTCTGCTGGCGCACGACCGAAGTCAGCGCGGTAATGTAGACCGACGAAATCGGATTGCGCTTCTGCGGCATCGTCGATGATGAGCCGCGGCCCTCGTGGAACGGTTCGTAGAGCTCTTCCACTTCGGTTTGCATCATCAGCTTCACGTCGAACGCGATCTTGCCGCAGGTGCCGGTAATGAGGCCCAGGAAGCAGCCGACCTCGGCGATCGTGTCGCGCACGGTGTGCCAGGCGATCGCCGGCTGGCCGAGTTTCAGCTCTTTCATCAATTCGGCCTGTGTTTCGAGGCCGCGGCCGGACAATGACGACAGCGTACCGGCGGCGCCGCCAAATTCGCCGACCAGCACGCGCGTCTTCAGTTCCTTGAGCCGCTGCTTGTGCCGCTCGAACGCGGCCAGCAGCGTCGCCATCTTGTAGCCGAACGTGATCGGCACCGCCTGCTGTAAATTGCTGCGGCCCGCCATCGGCGTGTCGCGATATTTGCGCGCGAGATTCGCCAGCGCGTCGGCAATGCCGTTGAGGTCGGCCTCGATCAAGGCAAGACCTTCGCGGATCTGCATCACCGTGGCGCTGTCGGTGATGTCCTGCGTGGTGGCGCCCCAGTGGCACCATTCGCCGAGCCCGTCCTTGCACAACGCGACGAGTTGCTGGACCACCGGGAGCACCGGGTAACCGATGCGTTCCGTCTGGGTCTTGAGCTTGGCAAAATCGATTTCGGACGCGTTGCAGTGCCTAACGACCTCCTCGCCCGCTTCTTTCGGGATGATGCCGAGCCGGGCCTGGGCCTTCGCCAGCGCAGCCTCGAAATCGAGATATTTCTGCACGCGATTTTCGTCGGAAAAGACCCGCCGCATGGCCTCCGTCGAAAAAATATCGCGAAATACGGCGGAATCGATCAAGCTCGATGGCATGGGCAGAACTCTCCTTGGCGCGCCTTAAGGTTGCTCTCCCTAACAAAATGGATTTGCCAAGCCCACCCCCTTAGAGTGGACATCATGACCGGGCACCCAGGCCATAATTTTTCACTGCCACCCCAACTCCGCGCGCTCCACGAAGCGGATTATCCGCGCTTTAGCGATGCGGAAATGGCGCGCCGCCGCGCCGAGATTGCCGGCCTGCTTCTGGAGGCAGGCGCCGATCATCTGGTTTACTGCGGTGCCAATCGGTTTGGCTCTGCCGTGCAATGGCTCACTGGCTGGCCCGTAACCGCGGAAGCGGTCGGCGTGCTGACGCCGGGCCTGCCGGATGCGATGTTCGTTCAGCACGTCAACCATGCGCCATTGGCGCAGAAACTCGCCGCGCCTGCCGAGGTCGCCTGGGGCGGCGCGTCATGTCTCGCGGCCGCCATCGGCGTGCTGGAAAAGCGCGGGGCGAAGAACGGGCGCGTCGCGGTCATCGGCCCGATGACGTTCGAGCAGCATGGCGCGCTATCGGCGAAGTTCGGCGCCATCGCCAATCTCAACCGCCGCTATGTGCGGCTGCGCCAGGTCAAGTCGGCTGAAGAGCTCGACTGGATGCGGATCGGCGCCGCAATGACCGATCGCGGCATGATGGCGCTCCGTGAAGGCTTGCGCCCGGGATTGAGCGAACGCGATCTTTCGGAGCTCGTCGAGCGCTCCTACGTCGCGCTCGGCGGCATCAACGTCATTCATTTCTTCGGCGTCACGTCGATGACGAACCCGAACCTCGGCGTGCCGACCCAGTTTGTCGGCAACCGCAATGTCGCCGCAGGAGACATTGTGTTCTCCGAGATCAGCACGTCGTTCTGGGAGCATCCCGGTCAGGTGCTGCGCAGTTTTGCGGTCGGTGAGGGGCCATCGAAGCTTTATCGGGACTTGCATGCCGTCGCCGATGCCGCTTTCGCCGCCGTCGCCAAGGTGTTGAAGGCAGGTGCGCTGCCGCAACAGGTCATCGACGCCGCTGGCGTCATCGAAGAAGCCGGCTTCACGATCATTGACGATCTGCTGCACGGCTATGGCGGCGGTTACCTGCCGCCGATCCTGGGCTCGAAGAGCCGGCCGAGCGCGCATATTCCGGATGAACCGTTCCGTGCCGGGATGGTGGTCGTAATCCAGCCCAATGTTGTGACGCGCGACGGCAAGGCCGGCGTGCAAACCGGCGAAATGGTGTTAATAACCGAGGCCGGTATCGAGCCGATGCATGCGGTGCCGCGCGGTTTTATCCGCGTCTGAAGCGTTGTTGCGGGTTGCGAGCGCCGCGCCGTACCAGCGTCCTTAATAGTGTCCTACTGCGATCTTTTTAATACTCAAGGCACGCCGCAGTAGTGCGCGTGTTGCCGCAAAAGTGCGCGAAATACTGTCTGCATCGCGGCTCGTGTGGTGAATGCAAATTAGCAAAGTTGCGAAGCTGAATTTTTGTAAACGATACCTCTTCACTTTGATGCTTTCGATACACGCGCTGTAAAGAATACGGCTTCAATCAATCTTCAGTATAGGTGGAAAACCGTAAGTAGTTTCACCAATTCAATACTCTGCGCAGGTCAATAGTCGCCCCGACGAACGAATTCACGGCGTCATACAGGGGACGAACGTTGCGCAAGAGTACCGTAGTCATGGTCGGCTTCGCAGTCCTGTTCGGACTGCTCGCGGTATTTCTCGCGCAGGTGTGGCTCAACAATCAGGCCGATGCGCGCATGAAGAGCCTGGAAGCACAAAGAAAAGCTGCACCGCCGGCGCGCACCATCGTCGTTGCGGCCAAGGCGATGCGGTTCGGTGAAGAGCTGACCGCATCGGCAATGCGCGAGGTCGAGTGGCCGGAAGGTGCACTGCCCGCCGGTTCATTCGGCAAGATTGCCGATCTGACCAAGGGCAAGCGTATCGTGCTGGCGGCGATCGAGCCGAACGAGCCGGTGCTTGCTGCGAAGGTCACCGGGCCGGGCCAGCGCGCGACACTGTCGGCGATGCTCGGCGAAGGCATGAAGGCGGTTACCGTTCGCGTCAACGACGTTCAGGGCGTGGCCGGCTTCGTGTTGCCGGGCGATCGCGTCGACGTCCTGCTGACGCGCACCGGCGAAAAGAATACTGCGATGACGGACGTCGTCCTTCAGGACGCGCGCGTGCTCGCAATCGATCAGGTCGCCGATGAACGGACCGACAAGCCGTCCGTCGTCAAGGCGGTCACGCTCGAAGTCAATGTCACCGACGGCGAGAAGGTCTCGCTGGCATCGACGGTCGGCACGCTCTCGCTGCTGCTGCGCAAGGCCGGCGAGCTTGTCGACGCCGACGCGCGGCGGGTGACTTCGGCCGACCTCGGCAAGGGCAGCGCGCCGAGGGAAGACGCGCATTTCGTGACGATTGGGGTGTTCCGCGGATCAAAAGGGGACCGCGTTGAATACAGCGTGCCGGTCGAGGGAGCAGCCGGTCATTCGGCCGCGCTGTCGACCAGCGCGGCGCACAACTGAGGTTTTGGGGACGATAAGCAGCGGCGGGGAGGCCGACGTGACTAGCCAATACAAAGACAAAAGCTACGGCGCAAGCCGACAAAATTCGGACAGGAGCATCGGCGTTGGCACGCTGTTGCGCAGCGTCGCAATAAGCGTCGCACTCGTGCTGCCGGTTGCGGTGGCACTGGCGCCGTCGGCGGCGCAGGCGCAGCAGCACGTCCAGTTCGCCAATTCGCGAACCGCAAAAGTCATCGTGACGGTCGGCAAGTCCGAGGATGTTCGCACCGATCAGGGCTTCGGCGACATCATGGTCGGCGATCCCGATGTTGCCGATGTCAATCCGCTGACCGACCATGCGCTGTCGATTCTCGGCAAGAAGATCGGCACCACCCGCGTCACGGTGTATGGCCCGGACAAAAAAGCGGTGGGCATCTTCGACATCGAAGTGTCCTACGACGTGTCGCAGCTCTCGGCGGAAATTAGCCGCTTCACCGGCGGCGGCATTCGTGTCTCTTCGGTCAATGGCCGCATCATGCTCAGCGGCACGGCGTCGGATGCGGTGACGCTGGACAAGGCGGTGAGTATCGCTCGCCAATTCGCGCCGGACGTCATCAACACCGTTCAGGTGACGCAGCCCCAGCAGGTCATGCTCGAGGTGCGCTTCATCGAAGCATCGCGCCAGGCCAGCCGGGAACTCGGCGTGCAGTGGAACGTGTTCGGCAACCGCTTCCTAGCCAATGTCGGCAACCAGGCTCCGGCGTCCGCGCTGCCGATCACGTCGTCGGGCGGCTCATTGAATACAGCCGGGTCCGTGCTCGCCGCAGGTGTGCTTTCAGGTGCGTCGCCGTTCGGCTTCCTCGTTGGCCGCCTGATCAGTGGCGCCAATCCGGTCGATGTCGAGCTCAATGCGCTCGAACAACAGGGCCTGGTTCGCGGTCTGGCTCAGCCCAATCTCGTGGCGCTGTCGGGCGACACCGCAAGCTTTCTCGCCGGCGGTGAGTATCCGATCCCGGTTCCGGGCAGCCTTGGGCAGGTCACCATCGAATACAAGAAATACGGCGTCGGCCTCGCGTTCACGCCGACCGTGCTCAACAACGGCCAGATCAACATGGTGATCAAGCCGAATGTGAGCCAGCTCGATCCTGCGCATTCGGTGTCGATCGCCGGCGGCATTTCGGTGCCCGCGCTGACGGTGCGTGAAGCTTCGACCACGGTGGAGTTGCGCGACGGCCAGAGCTTCATGCTCGGCGGCCTTTTGCAGAACGAAAGCCAGACCAATCAGGATCAGTTGCCGTGGCTCGGCGACGTTCCCGTGCTCGGCTCCTTGTTCCGCAGCGCCGCATATCAGAAGCAAGAAACCGATCTAGTCATTCTGGTCACGCCGCACATCGTGCGTCCGCTGCGGCCGACCGATCCCGTGCATACGCCGCTCGATGGCACGCTGCCCGGTAACGACATCGATTTCTTCCTGATGGGGAAGGCGGAAGTAAGCCCCGCGCTGGCCCGGCTCGCTGTCGGCGCGATCAGCCGGCCTTATGTCGGCCATGTCCTCGACCTGCCGAAAAACGGAGACGTCTATGTCACGGCCAGAGACTAAACGCGCAAGCCGCGGCGTCGCCGCTGCGGTGGCGCTTGGCGCGCTGCTCGCAGGTTGCTCCGATATCTACTACGACCGGCGCGAAACAATCGCGCTCGGTGCGGGGAACGCGGTCGCGTCGAACATGGTCGAACAGATGGTCGATCCATGGCCGCGCTACAGCAACAACAACAATCTCGCGTTCAACGGCGAGCGGATGCAGCGCGCGGTCGAGTGCTATCGCAAGGACAAGGTCACCCAGCCGGCCGATCTCAATCCATCGACGGATTCGGCCGCGCCGCCGCCGGTAACCGGCGGTTCGTGTGCCGGCCAGATGACCTCCGGTAGTGCGCCGGTAGCGAATGGAGCCGCGGTGGCCGGAGCCAATTCCGCCTACCACTAACCGCCGTTCCCGCGTGATGCGCTAGTAATGCGAGTGTGAGTGATGCAGGCCAGCCGATCCGCCCCGTCGGGAATGCAAACGAAAGTGGTCGTACTGACCGCCGATGACGGATTCGAGGAACAGGTTCGCGCCACTTTCGGCGCCAGCCCGAAAATCACCCTCGACGTGATCAAAGGCACCTTGGCCAGCCGTGCCGCGAACGCGAGTTTTGATGGCGCCAGCATCGTCGTTGCCGATGTCGACGGTGGCGACGAAACCGAGATGCTCGCGCTCGCGCGCATCATGGAGCGCGTCGGCAGCTGGCCGCCGGTCGTCGCCGTGACGCAAACACTCGACGCCGGCGTCGCGCGCCGGCTGATGCAGATGCGGGTGTCGGATTTCCTGGTGAAGCCGATCACGCCGATTGAACTGGTGAAAACCTGCGCCCGCGTCGCCAAGGCGCCGGGCAACGCCGAGACGACGGAAGCGCAAATCTTCACTTTCCTGCCGGCCGTCGGCGGCGCCGGGGCGACGACGCTCGCCGTGCAGACTGCGATGCTGCTGTTGAACAGCGGCGGGCGTGGCAAGACGTCGACTTGCCTCGTCGATCTCGATTTCCAGCACGGCGCGTGCTCCGATTATCTCGATATCGAGCCGCGCCTCAATATCAGCGAGATTGAGCCGAGGCCGGAGCGGCTCGACCGGCAACTGCTCGAAGTCATGCTGTCGCAACATCCCTCGGGCCTGTCGGTGATCGCTGCGCCGAACCGGCCGGCTGAAATGCGTTCATTTGATCCGGACGTCGTGACCCGGTTGCTCGACCTGGTGTCGTCACATTTCGACTATGTCGTTTTCGACATGCCGCGGACCTGGTTTTCATGGACCGACAGCGTGCTGCTGGGCTCGAACCGGCTGTTTATCGTCAGCGAAACCACGGTGCCCGGCCTTCGCCAGGCCAAGCAGCTTGTGGCCGCGATCCGCGAACGCCTCGGTGACAGTCCGAAGCCGCAGGTCATCATCAATCGCTTCGTGCAGAAGATGTTTACCGCCGGCCTGCGCCGCAGCGATATCGAGCAGATGATTGGCGACGCTTTCCTCGCCTGCATACCCAATGACTACGCGTTGGTGCGCGAGGCTATCGATCGCGGCGTGCCGCTCGAGGAAGTCAAGCAAGGCAACCCGATCACGACGCAACTCAAACAGATCGTGCTGCCGCCTCCGGTGGCCCAGGCTTCTGCCGGATCTGTTGCGAAAAAGCTTGGCTTGTCCTGGGCGCGTGCCTGAAGCGTTTGTAAGGTGAATTAAATCATGGCTGGCCGCTTCTCAACTCATCGCGTCGTGGCGCCGGCAATCGTTCCCGCGATTGAGGAGCCGGTGCCGCAGGAAACCGCTTCCTTCAGCACCTTTTCCGCGCCGGTTCCGATTCCGGAGCCGGTGGCGCCGGGTTCTTCCAATCCTCTGCTCACCGACAAGTTGCTCGACGCCAAGGTGCGGCTGCACCGGCGGTTGATCGAGGAGATCAATCTTTCCGCGCTGGAAAAGCTCCCCGAAGACGAAATGCGCGGCCATATCCAGCAGCTTGTCGGACAATACGTCGTCACCGAGCGGCTCGCGCTGAATACCCAGGAACTCAACGACTTCGTCTGCGAAATCCTGGACGAAATGACCGGGCTCGGCCCGCTCGAGCCGCTGCTCAAGGACGCCAGCGTCAACGACATCCTCATCAACGGTCATGAATGCGTCTACGTGGAGCGCCGCGGTACGCTCGAACCGACCCCGGTCCGCTTCAAGGACGAGGCGCATCTGCTGCGCATCGTCAACAAGATCGTCTCGGCGGTCGGCCGGCGCGTCGACGAGTCGCATCCGATGTGCGACGCCCGTTTGCTGGACGGCTCCCGCGTCAACGTCGCGGTGCGTCCGGTCGCGATCGACGGTCCGCTGGTCTCGATCCGCAAATTCTCGAAGAAGCCGTTCAACCTGAACAAGCTGGTGGATGTCGGCGCGCTGCGGCCGCAAATGGCGGAACTGCTTGCGGCGGCGGTGCGGGCGCGCGTCACCCTGATCATTTCCGGCGGCACCGGTTCGGGCAAAACGACGATGCTCAATGCGCTCTCCGCCTTTATTTCCGAAAAGGAACGCCTGCTCACCATCGAAGACGCCGCCGAATTGCAATTGCAGCAGCCCCATGTCGGACGCATGGAAACCCGTCCGCCAAGCATCGAGGGCAAAGGCGAAATCCGCCAGCGCGATCTGGTGAAGAACGCGCTGCGTATGCGGCCGGACCGGGTGATCCTCGGCGAGTGCCGCGGCGAAGAAGCCTTCGACATGTTGCAGGCCATGAACACCGGCCACGAAGGCTCCATGGCGACGGTACACGCCAACACGCCGCGCGACGCCATTTCCCGTCTTGAGCAAATGATCGGCATGGCCGGCCTGCCGATGACGGTGTCTTCGATCCGCGGCCAGATCGCCTCGGCGATCAAGGTCATCGTCCAGTTGTCGCGCCTCTCCGACGGCAAACGCCGCGTGATGAGCATTGCCGAGATCACCGGCCTCGAAGGCGATATCATCCAGATGCAGGAAATCTACAAATTTGTCCGCACCGGTACGGCGCCCGACGGCGCCGTGCAGGGCCACTTCCAGGCCACCGGCGTGCGCCCGCGCTTTCTCACCGATCTCGTCGCCATGGGCATCAAGCTGCCCGGCGCCTATTTCGATCCGTCGCAGCCGCTATGACCTCGCTGCTCGACTTCGATCCGATTTATCTGGTCTGGCTGTTCATCGCCATCTCGGTGGGATTGGCTTTCGAAGCCGTCTATCTGCTGACGTTTTCCGCCGCCTCCTATCGCAGCAAGATCAACCGGCGGCTGATGCTGTCGAAAGACCGCCCGGACCGCGGAAGCGTGCTGAGCGAACTGCGCCGCGAGCGCGGCCTGACCAGCGGCGGCGACTACCAGCTGGATCTGGTGTCGCTGAACCGCTTGGTCCTGCAATCGGGCCTCACCATCGGCTTTGCGCGCCTGATCATCATCGTCGCGATCAGCTCCGCCGCGGCATTTGTCCTGACATGGATGTTCCGAGGCAGCCTGATCGAGGCGGTCGCGGTCGGGTTGTTCAGTGCGACGGGGTTGCCGTATTTCGTGCTGCGTGTGTTGCGCGGGCGGCGGCAAAAGAAATTCAGCGGCCAGTTTCCCGATGCGCTCGACATCATCGTGCGCAGTCTGCGCGCCGGTCATCCGGTGCCGATCGCGATCTCCATGGTCGGGCGCGAAATGCCGGACCCGATCGGCAGCGAATTCGGCATGGTATCCGACGAAATCACCTACGGCGCCGATCTCGAGACGGCGATGCGCAACCTCTACGGCCGTATCGGCTCCGACGATCTGCCGCTGTTCGTGACCGCCGTCGCGATCCAGGGCACCACCGGCGGCAATCTCGGCGAGATCCTGGAGAACCTCTCCGGCGTCATTCGGCAGCGTTTCAAGATGCGGCGCAAGATCCGGGCGCTGGCGGCCGAAGGCCGCGCCTCGGCGATGATTCTCTCGTCGCTGCCGATTGGCATGTTCGCCGTCATTCAATTCATCACGCCCGACTTCTATTCGTCGGTCTGGCATGAGCCGCTGACCAAGATCCTGCTGTACTCCGCCGCCGGCTGGGCGAGCGTCGGCAATCTCATCATGTTCAAGATGGTCAACTTCAAGATTTAAGCATTCGATGAACCCAGACGGCGCATTCGATCTGTTCGGCACCAGCGCATCGACGATGCTGACGGTGCTGATTTTTCTCGCCACCGCCACGCTGGCATTCGCGGTGATGCTCGGCGTCCGTGCGCGCGAAGCGGTGCGCCGCCGTGCAGCGCGGGTCAGTGTCGATGTCGACGAGCCCGAAAGCCGCCGCGGCCTGCGGTCCTCCGGCAAGCGGGCGGCGCAAAGGCTGATCGAATACACCACGAAGCACTATTCCGAGGCCGACGACGACAATGTGAAGATGCTGCGCCGCCGGCTGATGCAGGCGGGTATCTACGGCGCCCACGGCGCCGCCTATTTCTTCATCGCACGCGGCCTCGCCGCGATGACGCTGGGCTTCGTCGCATTCCTGGTGCTGCCGATGATCGGTTTCGGCGGCAAGACGACGTTCTGGCTTTTTGTCATGGCCGGCGGTGTGTTCGGCTATCTCGCGCCAAGTTTCTATCTCGACCGCCTGATCGAAAAGAAGCGGCTGGAGCATCAGTCCGGCTTTCCGGACTTCATGGATTTGCTGGTGGTGTGCGCCGACGCGGGGCTGAGCATGGAGGCTTCGCTCGACCGGGTCGGCGGCGAACTGGTCGATTCCTATCCGTCGCTGGCCGCGAATATCCATATGGCGAACCTCGAAATTCGCGCCGGGCGCACCATGACCGAGGCGCTCGAACATCTGGGCGACCGGCTGGGCCTCGAAGAGGCGCGGTCCTTCGCGACGCTGATCCAGCAATCCGACGAGCTCGGCTCCAGCATCGGCGATGCGCTGCGCGTCTACAGCGACGACATGCGCCACAAAAGGCTGTCACGCGCCGAGGAGAAGGCCTACAGCCTGCCGGCAAAGCTCGCCTTGCCGATGATGATCTGCATTTTCCCCACCCTGTTCGTGGTCATCCTGTGCCCGGTGATCGTCCGTATGGTGTCGGGCAATTGGTGAGGTTTTTCAACGCTTAGTGCGGCGAAAGGCCGGATCGAGAAAATCTTAACGATCGTCGCTTAGCTTGAGGCGTCCCGGTGCTGCTCTGGCACAGGGTGGGGCGCGTCCCATCCTCGCATTTCCTGCGCAAAGAGCCGGGCGTGTTGTGGTCCGGAGCGCGTAATGAGTATCCGAGTGGCGCGGGTCGTGATCGTCATGGCGGCGTGCCTGACGTGCCTTGGCGGCTGCTCGAGTTCGACCAAGCTCGGCGACCTGCTCAAGCCGAATTCCAGCACCGCTGCGAACGACACCACCGGCACGACCGACGGCGCCCCGCCGGCTGACGTCACCGGCTCCTTCAACACCCAGCCTGCGGAGCCGGGGCCGAGCGGCGAACCGGTCGCACCGCTGGCGAAGCCGGGCCACCTTGGCGACGATCCCAACGACGACTTGCAGCTCGGCAAGAAATATTTCCGCAGCAACAATTTCGGTCTCGCCGAAAAGAGCTTCCGCACCGCCGTCGAGAAACGTCCCAACGACGCCGAGGCATGGGTCGGACTTGCCGCCTCCTGCGATCGGCTGCACCGTTTCGATCTCGCCGACCGCGCTTACGCGCAGGCCATTCACATCGTCGGGCCGACGGCCGAGATCCTCAACGACCAGGGCTTCTCCTACATGCTGCGCGGCGATTACATCCGCGCCCACAAGAAGCTTCAGGAAGCGCAGGCCAAGGATCCGTCCAATCCCTACGTGCGCGCCAACATGCAACTGCTCGAAGAGAGCTACCACGACGGCAGCGCCATCCAGTAGCGCTCGCGCTTTCGCCGGCGGGAGGGGAAGCCTCTCGCTCCGTCTTTTCCGATCCACGATGTCAAACAGCGACTACAAAAATTCGCCTCTCCCCTTGGGGGAGAGGCCGTGGCGCGCCGACAGGCGCGACGCGGGTGAGGGGGCTCGGGCCTCACAGTACTGCACCGCCGGAGCCCCCTCACCCTCGCTCACTTCGTTCGCTCGACCTCTCCCCCACGGGGAGAGGTGAAAGATGGGCACGAGCAATCCCGTTCTCGCGAAACCCTTGCTTCCGAGTTTGTGTTCAAGCGGTACGAAAGCTCGCCTCAGACGCACGTGAGGCCTGCGTTTACTTCCCTTGAAAGCAAGGGAAGCGGAGCGCCGAGCGGCGCGTAGTCCAGGAGCTGCGCCCGTTACCAGGCACAGCCGCGGCCCTTTTGACAGGGCCGCTCGCCTTTCGGCGCTCCACTGCGGATTGATGGGAGTTGCCTCCCACCCCGGCCCGGGCCAGCGCTTCCTGGAATCACCGGATCAACGGCCAACGCGCCTCCCCGACGCCAGTGCAGCGAGCACCTCGCAGTCCGAACACTTGCCGGACGGGCATGATGCCCAGGCCGCCTGCGAACAGAAGTGACTGGCTTCTATCCGCAGAACCCGCACCCGCTCCATCAAAAGCCGTCCTGCAGTTGACGTCCCTCACGACGAGCGGGATGGGAGCGAATGTTCAGAACGCCAATGCGAAGTCAAAGCATAAAAAATTGTGCAGACAAATCGCGCACTTGCGGGGTGCGGTTTTTGTTCTGCGCGCGCAAAACACGTTTTTGATTCGCATCAAACCAGTTTTTGCTCAAACAAATCGGTTGTTTGGGCGATTTGAAAACAACACGAATCTTCCACCTCTCCCCGTGGGGGAGAGGTCGTGCGCGATAGCGCGCGGGTGAGGGGGCTCGGGCGCCTCAGATTGATCCGAGCATCGTTTCCTGCACGCCTTCCAGGTTTTCAACGTCGGTGTGATCACCCGTGCATCGTCTCGGGACCGCCGCATCCCCCTCACCCGCCGCGCTCCGCGCGGGCGACCTCTCCCCCACGGGGAGAGGTGTAATACCCGGCCGGTTCTGCCGCCAGTCAGTGCATGAGCCGGATCAGCCGCTTGCCGAGATTTTCGCCGCGATAGAGTTCGGCAATCGCACCCGGACAGTTCTCGATGCCATCGACGATCTCTTCGCGATAGCGGATGCGGCCTTCGCGGACCCACGCCGCCAGCCGCGCGATGGCTTCTTCGTAACGGTGCTGATAGTCGAAGGCGAGGAAGCCCGACATGCGGGCGCGCTTGACCAGAATGTGGCGTTCGACGCGCGGGCCCACTGGCGGCGGATCCCAGCTTGCGATCGAGGCGGTGCCGCAGATCACAATCCGCGCGCCGACCGCGAGTTGCTTGAGCACGGCGTCGCTGATCGCACCGGATGTGTTGTCGAAATAAACGTCGACGCCGCGCGGGCAGTTCGCCTTGATCGCTTCGTCGAGATGGCCGGCCTTGTAATCGATGGCGGCGTCGTAGCCGAACTCCTCGCGGCAGAGTTTGACCTTGGCGCTGCCGCCGGTCAGCCCGACCGTGCGGCATCCCGCAAGCCTGGCGATTTGTCCGACCGCCGATCCGACTGCGCCGGCGGCCGTCGAGACGACAACGGTATCGCCGGGCCGCGGCTGCCCGACGTCGAGCAGGCCGAAATAGGCAGTGACGCCGTTCAAACCCAGAATGCCGAGCGACAGCGACAACGGAAGGTCCGTTTCCCTGACTTTGCGCGTGATCGATTTGCCGTCGGAGACCGCATAATCCTGCCAGCCCAGCAGGCCCATCACATTCTGGCCCTCGGCATAATCGGGGTGGCGGGAGGCGACCACCGTGCCGGCGGCGAACGAACGCATCACCTCGCCGATGCCGACCGGCGTGGAATAGTTGGCTGCCGCCGCCACCCAGCCGCGCATGGCCGGCTCCACGGAGAGAAATTCGTTGCGGACCAGGAATTGCCGGTCGGCCAGCGCGGGCACCGGCGCTTCGGCAAGCGCGAAGTTATCGGCCTGCGGAATGCCGTTCGGCCGCGATTTCAAACGAACCTGGCGATTGGTTTTGGGCGTCATGGGCGGCTCCCTGAAGCATTTAGCCGCTCATAGGGCGGTTCAGTCACGCTTGGCAACCGTCGCGCAACTCGACTAGCATCCCGCGCAATCCGGCTCTCAAGACCGGATATCTGAATTCACCGGGGGAACTCGTCCATGGTCACAGTGAGTACGGCCACGTCAGTGAATGCCGGTCCGCGCCTCGACCGGCTGCCGGTTTCGTCGTTTCACTATCGCATTTTCTGGCTGGTCGGTGCCGGCATGTTTTTCGACGGCTACGACCTGTATGTCGCCGGCAGCGTGCTTGCCGCGACGATCCAGACCAAATTCTCGACGCTGCCGCAAAACCTGCAATTCCTGTCGCTGACATTTGTCGGCATGACGGTGGGCTCGCTGATCACCGGATTTGTCGGCGACAAATTTGGCCGACGCTTTACTTACCAGATCAATCTGCTGGTGTTCGGGCTGGCTTCGCTGGCGGCCGCCTTCGCCCAGGACATGCCGCAGCTGATCGTCTGCCGCTTCATCCAGGGCCTCGGCCTCGGCGCCGAGATCGTCGTCGGCTATTCGACGCTGACCGAGTTCGTGCCGCCGGCATCGCGCGGGCGCTGGCTGTCTTTCCTGGCTTTCCTGACGGTGTGCGGCTTTCCGGTGACGTCGATCCTCGGCTATCTGATCATTCCGACGTGGGGCTGGCGGCCGATGTTCGTGATCGCCGGCATCGGCTCGCTGATCGTCTGGTATCTGCGCAAAAACCTGCCGGAGTCGCCACGCTGGCTGGAGGCGCAAGGCCGCAACGCCGAGGCTGAAGCGCTGCTGCAGTCGATCGAAAAAGAAGTCGCCGCCACGGGAGCCGCGTTGCCCCCGCCTGCCGCCAGCGTGTCCGCTGCGAAATTGTCAGCCGGCGACATGTTCCGCCCGCCGATCCTGCAACGTCTTCTGGTCGGCAGCTGGGTGCTGATCACCATCAACACGCTGATCTTCGGCTTCGTGGTGTTCCTGCCGCAATTCTTTCTGCGCCAGGGGCTGACCATCACCAACTCGCTCGGCTACACCGCCGTGCTCGCCGGCGCCTCTCTGGTCGGCTGCGCGCTCGGCGCCTGGCTGTCCGATACGATCGGCCGGCGCTGGAGCATTATCGGCGCCTCGCTCCTCACCATCGTCGCCGGATGGACTTACGCGCACTTCAATGCCGCGTCGGATCCGGAACTGGTGCTCGGCGTCGGCGCGATCCTGATTGTCGCGATTTATATCCAGACTGCGATCCTGTTCGGGGTCTATACGCCCGAACTGTTCCCGACCGAGATCAGGCTGCGCGCCAATGGCATCTGCAACACGCTGGGCCGCGGCGCGACCGTGGTCTCGCCCTTTGTGGTCGGCTACCTGATGGTGACTTACGCGCTGCCGGGCGTGATCTGGTTGATGATCGGGCTCCTCGTGGTGCAGATCGTTGCGGTCTATTTCTGGGGGGTCGAGCCGGCGCGGCAATCGCTGGAAGTCATTGACCCGAAAGTTGCTAAGGTCTGAGCAAGGTCTGACCAAGCCCCCCGATCAAGGCTTGAAGTCCGGCCTTTACGTCGCGATATGAACATGACATTGAGGCCCCGCCGCTGGGAGCGGGGCCCGGAAGAATTGCATGTTTCAATCGTTCAAAAACTTCATTTCCGAATTTGTCGAAGGCGACAAGCATCAAAGCCAGTTCGGGGAAGACGACTACCGGCTCGCCGCAGCGGCGATGCTGGTTCACGCCGCGGCGATCGACGGCGAGATGCTGCCGAGCGAGAACGAAAAGCTGCACGCGATCATCAAGCAGCGGTTCAATCTTGACGATGCCGCGACCGAGGAGCTGATCCGGAAGGCGACTGCCGCAGAACACGAGGCCGTCGATCTCTATCATTTCACCCATCAGCTCAACCGCATGCTCGACGAAGCCGGCCGCGCCCGCATTGTCGAGATGATGTGGGAGATCGTCTATGCCGACGGTCAGCGTGACGAGCTTGAGGATAACCTGATCTGGCGCGCCGCCGACCTGCTCGGCATTTCGCCGCGGCAACGCATCGAACTGCGCCGTCACGTCAGCGGTGAGGATGCGGGCGACCAATGAAGGCGATCACGCTGATCACCGGCGCTTCATCCGGTATCGGCGCAGAGCTGGCGCGGGTCTTTGCGGCAAATAACCACGCGCTGGTGCTGGTGGCGCGGCGGCAGGATCGCCTCGAGGCGCTGGCCGATGCAATCGCGGCGGCGGGCAAGCCGCGGCCGGCGGTGCTCGTCGCCGATCTGGAGCAGCACGACGCCGTGTCCCGGATACGCGAGCAATTGTCGCTGCAAAATCTCGAACCTGAAATCGTCGTCAACAATGCCGGCTTTGGGCTGGCCGGAGCGCCCGCCGCCGCGCTGCCGCACGGCGAGCAGCTTGCCATCATCGACCTCAATATCCGCGCGCTGACCGAACTGTCGCTGGCCTTTGTCGACAGCCTCGCGCGCCATCGCGGCGGTATCCTCAATGTCGCCTCGATCGCCGGATTCCTTCCGGGACCGAGCGCGGCGGTGTACTACGCCAGCAAGGCTTATGTGTTGTCATTCAGCGAAGCGCTGCATCATGAACTCGCACCGCGCGGCGTGCGGGTCACTGCGCTGTGTCCGGGTCCGGTGCCCACTGAATTCCAGGCGCGGTCGGGGATGCGGATCGATCGTTCGCAAAGGGTCATCACGCTGTCGGCGCAGCGCGTCGCGCAAATCGGCTACAGCGGTTTTATGCGCGGCAAACGGGTCGTGGTCGCCGGCCTTGGCAACAAGATCGCGGCGTTTTTCATTCGTTTTATCCCGCATGCATTTCTGCTGGCTGCGGTGGACAAGCGCATGCAAAATCGGGACCGGGTCCCGTAGAGCAAAAATCCTTTAATCGGACAACCTGCCGCCTCCCTTTGTCATCGTCCGCCACCGGGCTCGCGCTCGTCGTCTGCTCCCAAGTTGGGGATGGATCAGCCGGGTTCCATTCCGTGCTTTTTTATGACCGTGGCCGCCGCTGGCCCGGTCAGGGCTTTGACTAATTCTCTGGCCGCCGGCTGGTTCGCTCCGTTCTGAATGCCCGCGGAAAAAGTCGTGATATTCTGAATATCCGCTGGCAGCGGACCTAAATAGTCGATGCCCGGCTCATGGATAAGTTCGCTGACTTGCTGAAATCCGATTTCGGCGTCGCCGCTCGCGATCATCGTGCCGATCCGGATACCGGACGGCGTTTGCTTGAGCTTCGATTTAACCTGATCCGCTATCCCCATGCGCTCCAGGAGAGTCAAAAAATACGCCCCGCTTGGCCCGGTCGAGTAACCAATGGATTTGGCGGCGATGAGTGTACTTTTCAGCGCCTCGCTCGAAGCGATGTCGGGCTTCGGCGTGCCGGCCCGCACTGCTACGCCAATGCCGGATTTCATCAAATCCGTTCGGCTCCCGGCAACCATCTTGCCTTGCTGGATAAACATGTCGATGTCGGGTGCCGAGGCGATCACGACATCATAGACTTCACCGTCCGCCATCCGCTTCTTGATATCCGCGGTGCCCGACCATGTGGCCACGGCCCTGTCACCGGTGTTTTGTTCGAACTGCGGGATCAATTCGAGATACACCTCTTTGGCTGCGCCGGCGGCCAGCACCTTTATGTCCGCCGCGTTTGCCGGCTGAGCGAAAAGAAATCCGACGATTGCACCTGCAAGAAATTTGAGATTCATGAGAATACTCTAGGTTGTGGGCTCTTAAGATACGGAAACGATATCAGGGCTCTCGAAGCCGGAAAACCAGCACCGGAAGGAGCCGGCTAGGCGAGCGCAAAGCCCGCTTCGGGTCAGAAGCTGCCGCGGCACGGTTAGATCGCGATGTCAGCTTTAACTCCGAGAGCGGACTCGACAGCCGACGACCGGCGCGTCCGTTATGGGCCAGGAGGCGACATCATTGCCGCTGGCTCGCATAGACGTTCCACGCTTTCTGCAGATCGGCTTCAAACGGTCGAGCGTCTTTGAGCAGTAAGGAATGGACGGTTTGCGCGCTCACGTCGGTGATAATCTCTTCCGTATTGGCCTCGATCCCTGCGAGCACGCAAGTGGCGATTTCCGCCGGACTCGATTTCGAACGTTGCTCGGCACCCCACATGCTGGCGGCCATGTCGGTGTCTATATATCCCGCATATACGCCCACCACGAGCGTTCCTTGCGCACGTAGCTCGAAACGTACCGCCTTTGTCAGAGACGACTCGGCCGCCTTCGACACGCAGTAGGTTCCTTGCATGGGTGCGTTGAACCAGCTAACAACCGAGAGCACATTAACCAACGCGCCGCCGCCGTTGCGTTTCAAGACTGGAGCAAAAGCGCGGCACATTGCCAACGTTCCGAAATAATTCGTTTCCATTTCGAGCCGCGCGTTGGCCATCGTCGGTGCGCCGAGTGCCGGGGTGGCACCCGCAACGCCCGCGTTGTTGATTAAAATATTGATGTCGGCACATCTCGCTGCGGCTGAGGTAACTTGCTCGGTATTGGTGATATCGAGCTGGATAGGCTCTGTTACCCCATCGGATGCTAGGTTTTCTGTCTGCCTCGCCGCTGCATAGACCTTTGCGCAACCGGCATCCCGAAGAGCATTTACAAATGATCGCCCTAAACCCCGATTTGCACCGGTGACCAAGACGGTCGATCCACTGAGCTTCATATTAACGCTCCCTCGGGTTTAGGATTGGTCTCTCCATTTTGTCAGAGCGCGGCACTGGCCGCAATTCACGGCCGGTCGCTTTGGGTCAGTAGCCGCCGCGGCGTTCGAGTTTAGCGATGTCCGCTATTCCCCCGAAAGCTGCCACGGCAGTCGCCAACCGATCTGTCCGTTATGGGCCAGGAACAGCCGCGAGCATGTGCAACAAATCTACGAGGATTGTTGTGCCTCGCTGCTGGTTTTCCCTTCTCGATCTCTGTACGGTGCCGCAGCACCTGTCCAGGCTGCTCAGCTTGCCCGAAAGCTGCTCATAAAACGAGAATGTGCCGGAATTCTCGCTCTAAATAATTGGTAGCATTGGTGCCGCCGGCAGGCACAATCTCAAGCAAAGCACCGAGTTCAACCGCGTCCTTCGCCTGTCGAGGGGCCGATCTCCCATTGTCGTCAGCATTTCAGAAAGAAAATCGCCATGAAATTTCTCCGCCGTCAATTCCTGCATCTGGCAGCGGGCGCTGCTGCGCTCCCTGCGATATCGCGCGTTGCAAGAGCGGAGACCTATCCAGCGCGCCCAATTCGGATCATTGTCGACCTTCCTGCCGGTCTCGCACCCGACGTCGTGGCGCGCCTCCTGAGCCAGCCTCTTTCAGAGCGGCTTGGTCAGCCAGTTGTCGTCGAAAATAGGCCGGGCGCGGCCGGCAATATCGGCACCGAATATGTCGTCCGAGCACCGGCGGACGGTTACACGCTTCTGATGGCGATCTCCGGCAATGCGATCAACGCAACGCTTTACAAGAACCTCACGTTTAATTTCGTTCATGACATCGCCCCGGTCGCACTCGTTGCTGTCACGCCGTATGTTCTGGTGGCCACTCCCTCGCTCCCGGCCAAGACAATCCCGGAACTCATCGCCTACGCCAAGGCCAATCCGGGCAAAATCAACATGGCCTCGCCCGGCACGGGCACGGCACCCCATCTCGCCGGTGAGTTGTTCAAGATGATGGCCGGAATCGATATGGTTCATGTCCCATATCGCAGCAATTTCATACCCGATCTGCTCGGCGGCCAAGTCCAGGTGGCATTTATAGCAGTCGCACCAGTGCTCGGAAATATCCGAAGCGGCAAGCTTCAGGCCCTCGCGATGACGAGTGCCGCTCGTTTGGAAACGCTGCCCGATGTTCCGGCGATAAAAGAATTTGTGCCGGGATACGAGGGAAGCGGTTGGCTTGGAATTGGCGCGCCAAAGAACACCCCCGTCGAAATCGTCGAAAGACTCAACAAAGAAATCAATGCTGTCATCGCAACATCCGATATCAAGGCACGTCTTATCGAGTTAGGTGCCGAACCAGCGGCAGAGACACCCGCGCAATTCGGCAACCTCATCGCCGACGCGACGGACAAATGGGCCAAAGTGATCAAATTCGCGGATATCAAGCCCGGTGAGTAAGCGAACCTGATATTCCATAGTTCCCGTTAGGCGACTGGCGTCAGCCTATGACACAGACGTCTGTACTGCACTGCAACGGAGTTTCGCAGCCGAACGCCGAGTTGGGTCAGCTTCTGCCGCGCCGCTTCGTGGCGGCTGCGCCGCTGATAACGGACGCGCCGGTCGGCTGGCAGGATCACTCGGTTTATTTTCCGCTCTGGTGAACCATGCAGTTGGCAACTAAAGACCAACTTTTCCGGCCCGTGAGTTTTTGCGCCTTCGCTTGGTCTCGACAACCGGCCCACTTCACTTTGTCTAGCGACCACTTATCTTTCATTTCATTCCATTTTGCGCGGGTCCAGGTGGAGGCGTCTATGACGGCGGCAGCCGCAACCTGCCGGTTCGACGGCACCGAAGGTAGTATTGGCTGCGTCTGTGCCTGTGCGACTAATAATCCAGTCGCTATCGAGCCGATGACAATCAGAAAGTGAATACCAAAAATTCGCTGGCTCATTGCCGGGCTTCCCAATTAATAAAGCTACCTGCGCAATCGTCACCACGCCGATGTTTTATAGTTCTCATTAAGCGAATCCATCAACACGACCCAGCAGCCCTTTGAGACTCATGGGCTTGCCTCAATCTTAGGATGGCGCTGGTTGTTGTTGCCGTGCTATTCGCGCACCGCATTTCTCGAAGAAGCGATTTCAATCCAGGGCCTTTGTCACTAATTATCCATGAAAACCTCGGCATCATGTCGTGTCATTATTCGGATTGGCTTACTTAGGCCAGGCAAATTAGCCTCGAACTGCCGCACCAGCGAAAGAGACATTCGGCAGCCCCCGCGTATTTCAACTCTTGATGCTCGACAGTTCGATCGATGACCGCAATCCGGTGTTGGCGATTATCCCCGTTATTGATGAACCTCTTGATCGCTTGCTCTCTCCCGGATTCATTACCAACTTGGAATGCTGCATTGCACAGAAATCGCGTATCATAGTGGTGTTAAGGGTCATGAGCTGCCGCGGCGTAGTGAAATGGGGATGTCCGCTTTCACCGCAAAAGCAGACGCCGACCGGTGCGATTGCAGTGTCGCTCAGCGAACAAAGCTATCCATGAGTGGGTTGCGAGTTGGCGCGTTATGAGCGACTCGATCCGAACGGCTCGCGTTCCATTTTGCAAGCTTCAGAAGCTCGCGCCGGCGTTATAGAAGACTGTGAACGACTCGACTCGCCAAGTGATGCAACAACCGATCCTCGTCATCCTGCATCAGGAACATTCCACGCCGGGCCGCGTCGGCAACGCGCTGCGCGATCTCGGCTATGGCCTTGATGTGCGCCGCCCGTGCTTCGACGATCCGTTACCCGAAACCATGGCCGACCATGCCGCCGCGATCATCTTCGGCGGTCCGATGAGCGCCAACGATTCCGACGACTTCATCAAGCGCGAGACCGACTGGATTGCCGTGCCTTTGAGGGCGAACAAGCCCTATCTCGGCATCTGCCTCGGCGCCCAGATGTTCGCCAATCATCTCGGCGGCAAGGTGTTCCGGCATCCCGAAGGCCATGCCGAGATCGGCTATTACCCGATCCGCCCGACCGCCGCCGGTTTCTCGCTGGTCGGGCAATGGCCCGAATGTGTCTACCAGTGGCACCGCGAAGGCTTTGACGTGCCGCCGGGCGCGGAGCTTCTGGCCGAGGGCGATACGTTCGAGGTGCAGGCGATCCGTCACGGCTCCGGCTACGGCCTGCAATTTCATCCCGACGTGACCCACGCCATGATGCACAAGTGGACCACCCGCGGTCACGATCGCATGCAACTTCCCGGCGCGAAGCCGCGCGACACCCATTTCGCCGATCGCGCGGTCTACGACTACACCGCCCGGGCGTGGCTCAGTGTGTTTCTCGAGCGCTGGTTGGCGGTTGCCTGAAAGGCCCCACCGTACTATCAGGAACCGGTCGGGGTGGTTTACCGCTCTGGGGGCTTCAGACTTCAATGTATTCACCTGTGCTTTCGCAGGCTGGCACGCTTGCGGCGCTGCCCGCTGCCGTGTCGCCGTTGCACCGCTTCCTCATTCAGTGCCACGCGCAATTTCGCGACAACACCGAGGGCGCGGTCGCCGATTACATCCCCGAGTTGAAGAAGGCCGATCCACGCCATTTCGGCGTTTGTCTCGCCACCATCGACGGCCATGTCTACGAGGTCGGTGACAGCGCCGTGCCGTTCACGATCCAGTCGATCTCGAAAGCATTTGTATTTGCGCTGGCGATTGAGTTGCTCGGCCCGGAGCGGGTCGAAAGCGTGATCGGCGTCGAGCCGAGTGGCGATGCTTTCAATTCGATCCGCCTGCGTGCGGACAATCGGCCGTACAATCCCATGGTCAATTCCGGCGCCATTGCCTGCTCCGGCCTGATCCACCGCGCCAAGGGCACCGAGGCTTTCGAATATATCCGCGCGGCGCTGGGCCGGTTCGCCGGCCGCGACCTCGCCGTCGACGAAGCGGTGTTTGCTTCCGAGCGCGAGACCGGCGATCGCAACCGCGCCATCGCCTATCTGCTGCGCAATTACGCCGTGGTCCAGGGTGACGTCACGGCGGTTCTCGACGTTTATTTCCGGCAGTGTTCGGTGTTGGTCACCGCGCGCGACCTCGCGGTCATGGCGGCAACGCTCGCCAACAACGGCATCAACCCGGTGACCGGCGAACAAGTCATGAAACCGTACACGGTCGCGCGCACGCTGTCGGTGATGACCAGCTCGGGCATGTACGACTACGCGGGGGAGTGGATTTACCGCGTCGGCTTGCCGGCCAAGAGCGGCGTCGGCGGCGGAATTGTCGCCGCGCTTCCCGCCCAGCTCGGTCTCGGCACGTTCTCGCCGCCGCTCGACAGTCACGGCAACAGCGTGCGCGGCCTGCAGATTTGCAAGACGATCTCGACCCATTTCGGGCTGCACATGCTCAGCCGCTCCGGCGATGTGCGTACGTCGATCATCGCCGATTATGACGTCGGCGGGATAACGTCCCGGCGCAACCGCCAGCCGCGCGAACAGCAAATACTTGAGCAGCATCACGAGGACGTACGTATCATCGAGCTGGTCGGCGCCTTGACGTTCGCGACGATCGACTATGTGTCGCGGCGCATTGCCGAGAAACACACGCCGCTACTGATCGTCGATTTTCGCCGGGTCGCATCGATCACCGTGGCCGGTGGCCTGTTGCTTGCAGACAGCCTGCGTCAGCTCACCGACGTCTCGACGACCGCAGTTCTGTCCGGCATCGATGAGGGATCGCAGGTGGACGACATCATCGCCCCGCTGATCGCAGATTTGCCCGGGGTGCGTACGTTCAGCCTGCTCGATCAGGCCATCGAATGGGTCGAAGACCAGGTGATCTTCCGTTACGGCGGCTACGTGACTCGCAAAGACAACGCTCATCTGCGCGAACAGGCGCTGCTCGCGGGCCTAAGCGATACCGATCTCGCCGACCTCGCCGCCCTTGGCATTACCCGTCGCTTCAAGACCGGCGAGCGGATCGTTCACGCGGGTGAATCCGCTTCGTCGCTGTTCTTCCTGCAAAGCGGAATGGTCAGCGTGAAATTGCCGAGCGGTGTGCGGCTGGCGACCCTCGACCAGGGCATGGAGTTCGGGGAAATGGCGCTGCTCGACGAGCAGCGCACCGCCGACGTCTGGGCCGACACCGATGTCACCTGCCTCGAACTGCCGATCGAGGAATTCAATCGCTTTCGCGTCGAGCATCCGCCGATCGGCGAGCGCATCGCGCGCAACCTGGCGAATATCCTCGCCAAGCGGCTCATTCTCGCCAACGCGAAGATCGATCTGCTGAGCGCGTATTGAAGGCGATAGTTGCCAAGTCGCAATGATGATCCCGATCAGGGCGAGCTGGGGGCGCCCTCGACCGCAAACGTGTGGTACTTGGCGTATTTTTCGCCGATATGGCGCACTTCCACGTAGGCGGGATCATTTCGCCATGCCTGAAGATCCTGCAGGCTTGGATACATGTAGATGACCACACGCTTGGGCGCCTCTCCGTCGACGGCGACCACTTGTGGGCCGCTCGCACCCGCGCCTGCGGCTGCGATCAAACGGCCGCCGTGGGCCTTGATGATCTCCCTGGCTTTCGGGAGGTATTCCTTGGCGAACCCATCGGGGTCGCTGACGTCGATTTGACCGATCAAATACGCTGGCGGCGTTGCTTGCCCATGGAGCGCTTCATTGCCGAGCGCACCCATGGCGACGCATGCGAACATGGCGAGACCGATCTTGTATCGAGCGCTCATTTGAATCGCCTCCTGGTGAACGTATCGTTCCTCAGCGCTTTTTGAGGAAGGATGGCTGTGGGAGCGTGGCGACATTGGCTACCGGACATGGCCCGCGTCCAATACATAAAGAAGATACTTTCATATGCCGGAATGATATAAGTGGGCATGGACCTGCGGCACGCCCGGACCTTCGTAACCGTGGCCGAACTCGGCACCGTCTCCAAGGCAGCGCTGCGCCTGCGCATCGCCCAACCTGCTTTGTCACGGCAAATTATCGGTCTTGAGCACGAACTCGGTTTGCGGCTCTTCGATCGCATCGGGCGCCGGCTTCTTTTGACCGGCGCCGGCGAGCAATTGCTTGCGAGCTGCCGCGTCCTTCTCAATAACGCCAACGCCGTGACGGAACAGGCCCAGTTGCTCCGTCATGGAGACACAGGAGTGCTGAAGGTCGCCGGCTCGCCGCAGCACATCGAAAGCGTGTTGTCGCAGTTCCTGCACCGTTACCGGCAGCGTTATCCGAAGGTTCAGGTCAAGATTAGCGAGGGGACCGGCAGCGAGATATTGAAACTGCTCGAACGCGGAGAAATCCACCTCGGCCAGAATTTATTGCACGCCGTCAAATTGGACGAACGTCATTTCGGCAGTCTTTCGCTCGGATCGGTAGAGCTGCTGGCGGTCTGCCATCCCTCGACGCCGCTTGGTCAGCGCCGCACGATCGAGGTTGCTCACCTGGCCGCCTTTCCGTTGCTGCTGATGGACAGCGGATTCGGATTTCGCCGCGCTTTCGATGCCGCCAGCCGAATGGCAGGGCTGAAGCCGACAATCGTGTTTGAAAGCCGAACTCCGCACACCTTGTTGGCCCTCGCTGAGGCGGGGCATGGCGTGGCGATTGTTCCCTCCCAGCTCCAGTGCGCCGGCTATCGATTGAGAATCGTCGGTCTCACGTATCGAGGCCGGCCATTGCGCGAGTCGTTGACGATCTCCTGGGACAAGAGGCGTCCGTTGCCGCGTTTTGCGACGGACTATTGCGAAATGCTCGCTGCGTATATGCGGGAGATTTTCCCGATAACGCGGCCAACCGAACTCAAGAGACTCCGACCTCCCGGCGCAAAGTACGGCGGGCGGGCAAACCGCACGGCTGACCGTTTATCGGCCTGTTTTTGCGCGTACGCGCCCTAGTGCCCGTTGACCAGCTGGTCGGCGAAATAGGCCACGGTCTTGGTATAGACCTGTGACGCGTTCCATTGCAGTAGCACCTGAAAATTCGGCGTGCCTTCATCCCAGGGCTTGCCGGGCTGCCAGCCGTAACCTTTCAGATAATTGGCCGTGGAGGCGAGCACGTCGGGAACGCTGTGAATGAGGTCGCGGCGGCCGTTGCCGTCGAAGTCCACGGCGTATTTCAGATACGACGACGGCAGAAATTGGGTTTGCCCGATCTCGCCGGCCCAGGCGCCGCGCATGTCGGCGGGCGTCATGTCGCCGCGGTCGATGATCTTGAGCGCCGCGATCAGCTCGCCGCGGAATTTGTCCGGGCGGCGGCAGTCGAACGCCAGCGTCGCCAGCGAGCGGATCGTCGAAAAGTTGCCGTTGCCCGCGCCGAAATCGGTTTCAAGGCCCCAGATCGCAACGATGACTTCGGCCGGCACGCCGAACTGGGTCTCGATCCGCGACAGCATCGAGCCATTTTGCAGGATTTTATTTTTGGCGCGCGCCAGCCGCGGTGGCACCATGCGGCCGGAGAACTGCTCGAAACTTTGCTTGAACACACCCTGGGCGTGGTCGCGCGCAATAATGGCGGGATCGGGGGTGACGCCGGTGAGGCCGGCCTGGATTGTCGGTTGCGAAATACCTTGCGCCGCCGCCTCGGTCTTGAACGCCTGCAGCCAGGCGCCGAAGTCGCCGCCGCACGGTGCGTTCTCGGCAATGGCCGCGCCGGCGCCGGTGCAGATCAGCAGGCAAGCGGTTAGCCACGAAGCAAGCCAGTTCACCCGGACGTGAGCGAGTCCCATGAAATCATCCTTTGTTGCTCCCGGCATGAATCACGGCATTTGGCCGCCAATATGATGCCGCAGCGCTGCGTCCGATTCCAGCCTTAAGACGCCTCAGGGCCTCGCAAGTTTGGTCGGCTCATAACGGTCGGTCTGAAAAAGCTCACGAAATAACCGCGTCGAAATCAGCACAACGGCCAGCGTGCTAAAGCCGCCGATCAAGACCGCCGGAACGGTGCCGAACAGCGCGGCCGCGCTGCCGGCGCGGAAATCGCCGAGCTGGTTCGAGGTGCCAGTGAACATCGAGCCGACGGCGAACACACGCCCGCGCATCGCGTCGGGCGTGTGCAGCAACAGCAGCGATTGGCGGATCACGACGCTGACGGTATCGGAGGCGCCGACGATGAACATGGCGCCCATCGCGAACGGCAGGCTGGGCGACAGCGCCAACAGGATGGTGCCGGTGCCGAACATCGCAACGGCGGCGAACATGATATGGCCGACGTGACGTGACACCGGCCGGTGCGCCATCACCAGCGCGCTCAGCAGCGCGCCGGCCGCCGGCGCCGCACGCAGCGCGCCGAAACTGAGCGGCCCGGACATGAAAATATCGCGCGCGAAAATCGGCAGCAGCCCGATGGCGTTGCCGAACAGGACTGCGAGCAAGTCGAGCAGGATGGCGCCGAGCACGACCTTGTGATGGCCGATGAATACGAGCCCGCTGAACAGCCGTTTCAGATCGACCGGCTCGCGCTTTGCCGCCGCGCGTTCCGTTGACCGTTCGATGGCGATACTGCGCATCACGAATGCGGAAGACAGCCACAGCACGGCGCAGGTGGCGAACACCAGCGTCGGGCTTAGAGCGATCAATACACCGCCGAGCGCCGGCCCGGCGACGATCGCGATTTGCGAGGCCGACGTCGAGCCGGCGATGGCGCGCGGCAGCACGTTGGCCGGGACGATGTTCGGCAGTGCGGTTTGCAGGCTGGGTTGCTCGAAGGCGCGGCCGTTGCCGACGATGAAGGCCATGATCAACAACAGGCCCGGCGTCAGATGCCCGGTGCCGCTTGCGACAGCGAGCACGGTGACTGCGGTCGCTTCCGCCACTTGCGCGGTGGCGGCGATCAAGCGGCGGTCATAGCGGTCGGCCGCGTGGCCGGTGGCCAGGAACAGTCCGATCGCCGGAATGAATTGCACCAGCCCGACAAGACCGAGCTGGAACGGGCTTTTGGTCAGCGCATACATCTGCCAGCCAACCGCGACCGCCTGCACCTGAAGCGCGATCGAGGCCGCTATCCGCACGAAGAGGAACTGGACGTAAGGCCGATGGTGCAGAAGGTTTATGTCGGGCGGGACGGCGGCGCTCATTGCCCCCGCTTCATAGGCAGCGCCGGCGGTTTTGTCTCGGATTTTCGGCGGGCGTCAGCCGCAGTCGCCGGGATATCAAGCCCCATTTGCTTAGCAAAAGGCGACCCTCGTCGGTGCTGTCGAGGGCGCAATAGGCGCCGATCAGCGCGACACCCGCGATGATCCCCGCAAGCGCCGCCATCGCTGCGTCTTGATCCATGACGCGCGCGTGCCCGACGGCCGCGGCAGGGGTCCGTGCATGACGGTTTGTCATGCCGGCGGGCGGCGCGGGTTCATGACAAGTCTCGGGGTTCGACGGAAGGCCCGCCTTCGTTGCTGCGCAACTGCGGCGCGGCAGCCTTCGCTCGCTACGCTTGGCTTATACGGGTTGGCCCGCCGAGCCGAAGCTCGCGTAGCGAGCGAAAATGAAGCGAAAAAGCCCCTATAACCGCTTCTTTGCAAAGGCGCGCCCTGAGGCAGATTTCAAATACTGCTCAAATGCGACCGCTTGTTTTTCGTCGTTGAACGCGATGTACGTTTTTACCTGCCAAGTCGGCGCTCATTACTTGCGCGAGGCGAGCGGCCTGGAGACATCGCGGGCGGTATCGATGAAAAGCCGGCAACGGGGGCTGAGTGTCCTGTTCTTCAGGGTGACAACCCCGATCGGTATCCTCGCCATACAGGCGGTTGGAGGAATGCCAAACGGCGGTCCACGAGGCCGGGTTCGCATTTTTTTGCGAAACTGGAGCCTAACTTTTTCACTGGAATATCGTCACCCGATTTAAAGGGACGCCTCGTACTCACATCGTATCCCTCCGGTAAGGGCCGCCTTGCGCTGATGGAGCAAGGCGCGAAGACATAGTTGTATGTTGATGGTGTTTGACAGCCTGCGGAGGTCGCCCATGAAAGCCTTAATGCGGATCGCGGTAGTTTGCGTCCTTATCGCGGGGGCAGTGTACGGCTGCTCCGTGGTATTTTTCCCAACCTACCACGTTCGGTTCCGCCTGACCGTTGAAGTCAAAGATAGCGGTCAGACAAAAACAGGTTCGAGCGTTCTTGAGGTCGCATACCCAATCGTCCCGGACGGGCTCCATAGTGGTTTAGGGTCTAGCTCCTCCCGTTACGTCGTTGGGTACGCGCCCACAGTCAGTATAAATCCGAAGCATCTGCTCTTTCTCACGTTTGCTAACGTTCCGAGGAAATCTCCCGAGCAGATAGCTGAATATAACAAGCGGATTTTTTGTCAGTTGGATGATTTTCCGTGTCTCCCATTTGTTGCCTACGCCAAACCGGGAAGCTTGCCTGTGACGACACTCCCCAGCCAGCAGAAGGAAGCGCTTGAGGAATTGCTGCGACAAAGCGGGCCGCAGGATGTCCCACTTTTTGCGTTACCCCGGCTCGTCACGTTTACCGACATCGACGACTACAAGACCAAGACAGTTGTATCGCCCTCCGACCTTGCCGCGACCTTTGCAAGTGGCGTTGAACTCAGTCGAGTAATTCTCGAGCTGACCCGCGACCCGATCACACCTGAACCGCAGATATGGCCGCAGTGGATGCAGCCCGATAAGAACTCAGACGGCGAATTCAGGGGGCACTAGCGGATTAACCAGATTATTCCCAGCGCCTTTAACCCATTCATGCAGGTCCTTGGCTGTGCCGGCCCGCCTTCGTTGCTGCGCAACTTCGGCGCGGCAGCCTTCGCTCGCTATGCTTGCTCTATACGGGTTGGCTTGCCGAGCCGAAGCTCGCGTAGCGAGCGAAGGCTGGTGGAGCCGAGGGGAGTTGAACCCCTGACCTCCTCATTGCGAACGAGGCGCTCTCCCAACTGAGCTACGGCCCCGGCCAATCGGCAAATTGACGCCTTTTGGGCGAGTGCGGGCCATTTAGGACCGTGGCCTCAGGCTGTCAAGGACGCCCGAAACGGACGGATGGGGAGTCATGCATCAGCTTGTTTGCGCCGATTTTAGCCGCTAGGTTCCGTCATCTTCGGCAACGCAAACGAGCCAAATCCGAGCCAAAATCCGAGCAAGTCCGAACCATGCGCGCCCTTTTTCTCGTCATCGATCTGGCCCTGCAACTTTACATCTGGATCGTGATCGCGATGGCGATCTTCTCCTGGCTTGTCGCCTTCAACGTGGTGAATACCCGAAGCCCGGTCGTTGGCATGGTCGGCGACTTCCTCTATCGCGTCACCGAACCGGCGCTGCGCCCGATCCGCAATTTGCTGCCCAATCTGGGCGGCATCGACATTTCACCGGTGATCCTGTTCCTGATCATCGTCTTCATCCGCTACGTGATCGCGCTCTATATCCTGCCCAACGTGTTCTGAAGCATCGTGACGGCGCGTCTCATCGACGGCAAAGCGATTGCAGCGGAACTGCGCGCCGCTGTCGGCACAGAGACGCGGCAGCTCGTTGCCCGGCACAATCTGACGCCCGGGTTGGCCGTGGTCCTGGTCGGGGAAAATCCGGCCAGCAAGGCTTACGTCGGCAGCAAATCGAAAGCCGTCGTTGAAGCCGGCATGCGGCCGTTCGATCATCACTTGCCGGAGAACACCAGCGAAGACGAGCTGGTGGTTCTGGTGAAGGCGTTGAACGCCGATCCGGCGGTCAGCGGTATTCTGGTGCAATTGCCGCTGCCGCCGCAGATCGATGCGTCGCGCATCATCGCAACCGTCGATCCCGACAAGGATGTTGACGGCTTTCACCCGCTCAATGCCGGACGGCTCGCTTCGGGCCTGCCGGGCCTCGCGCCGTGCACGCCGCTGGGCTGCATCAAGCTTGCCAAGACCGTCCATCCATCGCTCGCCGGAATGGACGCCGTGGTGATCGGCCGCTCCAACATCGTCGGCAAACCACTGGCGCAGTTGCTGCTGGGCGAGAACGCGACCGTGACCGTCGCGCATTCGCGCACGCGCGATCTTGTGGCGCTGTGCCGCCGTGCCGATCTGCTGTTTGCCGCAATCGGCCGGCCGGAAATGGTGCGCGGCGACTGGATCAAGCCGGGCGCCACGGTGATCGACGTCGGCATCAACCGCATTGCCGATGGCGGCAAATCCCGTCTGGTTGGCGACGTGAATTTTGCCGAAGCCGCCGCTGTGGCCGGCGCGATCACGCCGGTGCCCGGCGGCGTCGGGCCGATGACGATTGCATGCCTCTTGGTGAACACGCTGCGGGCCGCCTGCATGCAGGCGGGATTACCGGCGCCGGCGGTGTAGTCATTGCCGGGCATAGCCGTTCGAAGAACGGCGTCGCTCCGCTCGCCTATGTCCCGGCAATCTCGGTCTAGAGATACTGTGATTTGAAATCGGGATGCGCGGATCAAGTCCGCGCATGACGCGATAGGCGCGTCAGCTCTGCCAGCCGAACGCGACCTTATCGAGCACGCGGGTGCCGAATTTTTCCGAGCTGCGTGCAATCGCCTTGCCGCCGAGCGCGCGGTAGAATTCCACCGCATGCTCGTTTTCCGACAGCGCCCACACGATCAGTGATTTCATGGCGCTTTGCGCCAAGTCGCGCCGCGCCGCGGTGAACAGCCGCCGGCCAAAGCCCAGCCCCTGGAATTCCGGGCGCAGATAAAGCTCGTAGATCTCACCGTCGTAATAGAGGCTGCGCGCCCGGTTGCGTCCGTAATTGGCGTAGCCGGCAATCTTGTCACCGAATTGCAGCAGCGCGATGCGGCTGCCTTTGCGGATGGCGCTGTCCCACCAGGCCGGGCCGCGGCGGCTGATCAGCTTTTCGAGTTCGGTGCCCGGGATGATGCCCTGGTAAGCCATCCGCCAAGCTTCATCGTGCGCTGATGCCACCGCGGCGGCATCGCTGGACTTGGCACGACGAATTTCGATGAGGATTGTGCTCATGGTGCGATCAAAGCAGGCGTTTCCGTTAGCTCCAAAACCGCGATTCACGACAACGTCACGGTCAGGATTATTGGCAGAAACAAAACGCCCGTCTATCGCCGCAAGGCAAAAAATCGGTGGTCGGAGCGCATTCTCGACAAGCTGTTGCAGAAGCGACACGGTTCCGCGTCACACCGGCGGAATATGGCCGGTTTTGCTGGCGCTCCGGACGATTGTGCCACGGCCGGAAGCTGTACCGAAATGAGAATCAATACCGTTGGCGGAGGAAAATAGCCCCAGCCAAGCCGCCGTCAGACGCGCTCGGCTTCCTTGCGCCGTTCGTCGCGCTTGCGGTCGTTCGGATCCAGCAGCTTTTTGCGCAGCCGGATCGATTTCGGCGTGACCTCGACCAGTTCGTCGTCTTCGATATAGGCCAGCGCCTTTTCCAGCGTCATGCGGATCGGCGGGGTCAGGCGGATCGCCTCGTCCTTGGAGTGGGTGCGGATATTGGTGAGCTTCTTGCCCTTCAGCACATTGACCTCGAGGTCGTTGCCGCGGGTGTGCTCGCCGATGATCATGCCGCGATAGACCTTCCAGCCGGGCTCGATCATCATCGGCCCGCGGTCCTCGAGGTTGAACATCGCATAGGCGACGGCATCGCCCTGATCGGTCGAGAGCAGCACGCCGTTGCGCCGTCCCGTGACTTCGCCGCGATGCGGGCCGTAGGCGTGGAACAAGCGATTCATCACCGCGGTGCCGCGCGTGTCGGTCAGGAGTTCACCGTTATAGCCGATGAGGCCGCGGGTCGGTGCGTAGAAGATCAACCGGACACGGCCGCCGCCGGATGGGCGCATCTCGACCATCTCGGCTTTGCGCTCCGCCATCTTCTGCACGACGACGCCGGAGTGCTGTTCGTCGACGTCGATCACGACCTCTTCGATCGGTTCGAGCAATTCCCCGGCGGTGCCGTTCTGAAATAATACCTTGGGCCGCGACACCGACAGCTCGAAACCCTCGCGCCGCATGGTCTCGATCAGAATGCCGAGCTGCAATTCGCCGCGCCCGGCAACCTCCATGGAATCCTTCTCGTTGGATTCGGAAATGCGCAACGCAACATTGCCTTCGGCTTCGCGCAACAGGCGCTCGCGGATCACGCGGCTCTGCACCTTTTCACCTTCGGTGCCGGCGAGCGGTGAATCGTTGATGCGGAACGTCATCGTCAGCGTCGGCGGATCGATCGGCTGCGCCGGCAGCGGCTCGGTGACTTCCGGCGTGCAAACCGTATGCGAGACGAAAGCTTCCGGCAGCCCGGCAATGCTGACGATGTCGCCGGCAAAACCTTCGTCGATCGGCGCGCGCTCAAGGCCGCGGAACGCCAGCACTTTGGTGACCCGGCCGGTTTCGATCAATTCGCCGTTGCGATCGAGAACCTTGACGTTCTGGTTCGGCTTGACCGATCCGGACGAGATGCGGCCGGTGACGATGCGGCCGAGATAGGGGTTGGCCTCGAGGATCGTTCCAAGCATGCGGAACGGACCTTCCTCGACCACCGGCGGCGCGACGTGGCGGACGACGAGATCGAACAGCGGCGCCATGCCCTGATCCTTCGGGCCGTCGGCGCTGTTGGCCATCCAGCCTTGCTTGGCCGACCCGTACAGAATCGGGAAATCGAGCTGTTCCTCGCTGGCGTCGAGCGCGGCGAACAGATCGAAGATTTCGTTGGCAACCTCGCTCGGCCGGGCGTCGGAGCGATCGACCTTGTTGATGACCACGATGGGTTTGAGGCCCATCTTGAGCGCCTTCGACACAACGAATTTGGTTTGCGGCAGCGGCCCTTCGGCGGCGTCGACCAGCACCAGCGCGCCGTCGACCATATTGAGGATGCGCTCGACCTCACCGCCGAAATCGGCGTGGCCGGGGGTATCGACGATATTGATGCGGGTGTCCTGCCAGACCAGCGACGTCGCCTTGGCCAGGATGGTGATGCCGCGTTCGCGCTCAAGATCGTTGGAATCGAGCGCGCGTTCGGCGACCCGCTGATTCTCGCGGAACGAGCCGGATTGCTGCAAAAGCCGGTCCACCAGCGTGGTTTTGCCGTGGTCGACGTGCGCGATAATGGCGATATTGCGAAGGTTCATGGGGTGATGGGGGCCTAAAACCAAAACGAGCCCCCGAGGGGCCCGCGTTTCGCAGCGTATATAGTCGGTTTCGCCGGGGAAGCAATGTCGTCTTGCGCTGTGGAACCGGGCAAAGTTTGCTACTGTTAACTGCCGGGGCTGATGCGGACGAGAGTCACTCGACCATGCGATGCCCAACGAAGACTTCGAACGAACGGCGCATTCTCTGCATTTTTCCGGCCTATACCCCGTCGTTCGGCACGTTTTCACATGCCTATCGGCTGATGGGCGGCGTCCGTGCCTTCATGCCGCCCCAGGGACTGCTGCTGATCGCGGCCTATCTCCCGGCAAACTGGCCAGTTCGCTTTATCGACGAAAATATCGCTCCGGCGACCGCTGACGATCTCGCCTGGGCCGATGCGGTGCTGGTCAGCGGCATGCATATTCAGGCCCCGCAAATCCACGATATCGCCGTGCGGGCGCATGCGGCCGGCAAAATCGCGATCCTCGGCGGCGCTTCGGTGTCCGGAGCGCCCGAGCAGTATGCGGATTATGACTATCTGCATATCGGCGAGATTGGCGACGCCACCGACCGGCTGATCGGCTGTCTCGATGCCAGCGTGGCGCGGCCGCCGGCCCAGGTTCGCTTCGAAACCCAGGAGCGGCTGCCGCTCTGTGACTTTCCCATTCCGGCCTACGACCTGAGCCCATTGGGCCGGTACCTGATCGGCAGCCTGCAATTCTCCAGCGGCTGCCCGTACCGCTGCGAATTCTGCGACATCCCGGCGCTTTACGGCCGCCAGCCGCGCCTGAAGACGCCAGAGCAATTGATAGCCGAGCTGGACGCCATGCTGGCGCAGCCCGGCTATCCGACCATGGTTTATTTCGTCGATGACAATTTCATCGGCAACCGCAAGGCCGCACGCGAAATCCTGCCGCACCTGATCGCCTGGCAGCGCCAGCGTGATTTCCCGCTGATGTTTGCCTGCGAGGCGACGCTCAATCTCGCCAAGCAGACCGAAATCCTCGCGCTGATGCGCGAGGCACATTTCTACACGGTGTTCGTCGGTATCGAGACGCCGGAAGCCGATGCGCTCAAAGCGATGCGCAAGGAGCACAACGCCGCGGTGCCGATGATGGATGCGATCAAGACGCTCAACAGTTATGGCCTTGAAGTGACGTCGGGCATCATTCTCGGTCTCGACACCGACAGTGCCGACAGCGAACACCGCCTCAAGGACTTCATCGATACCTCGCAGGTGCCGATCCTCACCATCAATCTGCTGCAGGCTTTGCCGCGAACGCCGTTGTGGGACCGGCTCAAGCGCGATGGACGTCTGATCGAGGATGACTCTGGCCTCGAAAGCAATGTGCGGTTTCTGCGGCCTTATGACGAGGTTGTCTCAAGCTGGCTGCGCTGCGTTGCCCATGCCTACGATCCGGAGCGGCTGTTTGCGCGCTTCATGCATCAGGTGGATGCGACCTACGTCAATCGCCTGGTCGGGCCGGCGCGCGGCAAGCTTACCTTCAACAATCTTTACCGCGGCCTGACGCTGGCGCTGAACCTGATATGGCATGTCGGCATCGTTTCCGATTACCGGCGGCCATTCTGGCGGGTTGTGCGCTATGCGATACGCCGCGGTCAGATCGATGGCGCGCTCGGCGCCGGATTTTCCGCGCACCACCTCATTCAGTTCACGCGCGAAGCTGTGCGTGGCGAACAAAACGCATCGTTCTATTCGCGGAAATTGCGTGAGGCGGTGGAGGCTTCAGGGCCTGAAGTGGTCGAGCCGCACCGCAAGACGGCCTGAATCAGGAACGAGGCACACTCGTAAATGCTAACGATGGATGTCCGCGTTCCGGGGAGAGCGGACATAACTCGGACCTGGACCAATGTCAGCTTTTGACCCACAGCGGACTTCGGCCAGCAATATGAGGCCAACCTAGTCCAAGCCAGCGCGGCGGAAGCCTTCCAAATAGCGCTCCCGGTCGGCTTCCAGCATGATCGGCATCTGGCTGGCAATCCACGCAAGCGAGATATTTGGCTGCACGCGGCGAAGCTCCTGTAATGCAGCTACAGCATCATCCGCCCCGACCATGCCGGCAGCGGCGGTCAGCACGCGGCGGGCGCCGACAAAGTCGTTGCGCTGGCGGATTCCTTCACGCGCCAGCCGCATCGCCTCTTCGTAGTTGTAACCGATGAACTGGGCGTATGCGGCGATACCGCAATAGACGGCCGAAAACGGATCGCGGGGGCTCAGTCGGAGCGCACGGCGAGCGGCCGTGTGGGCTTCTTCCCAGCGCCCGCAATAAGACAGCGCCAAGCCGTAATAACCTTGGGAGAGTGCGAAATTGGGGTTGAGTCGTAACGCCAACTCGAACTCGGACAGCGAGTCGTCAAAACGTCGCGTGAACAAATAAACGCAACCCAATGCGTGGTGTGCCCAAGGGTCTTCGCTGTCCGCCCAAATCGCCGCCAGCGCCGCCCGCTCAGCGACCAGCATTGCAGTCGCCATATCCTCCCAACCCATGTGGGCGCTGAAGGTATGGCTGGTCGCAAGCACTCCCAACGCCTGGCCGTAGTTTGAGTCGATGGCGGTTGCCTTCTCGAGCAGGGCCTGCGCGACCACGTTATCCTGTCGGGTCACCCGCCAATAATGCGAAAGAGCCCGCATCACCAAATCCCAGGCGTCCATACTGTCCGGTGGCTTGCGCTGGGCTCGGAAGTTTTCCGCGGCGTAGATCTGCGGTTCGATGGCGGCGACGATGGCCTCGGTAATCTCATCCTGCACGGCAAACACGTCGGTGAGGCCGCGGTCGTAGCGCTCCGCCCAGATGTGGCTGCCGGTGGCGACGTCGTTGAGCTGCACGGTGATGCGCACGCGATCACCCCCCTTGCGTACGCTGCCTTCGATCACATAGCCGACACCGAGCTCCTCGGCGATCTGCTTCAGATGGGCCGCCTTGCCTTTGTAGATGAACGAAGAATTGCGCGCGATGACGAAGAGCCAGCGAAGCCTGGACAGTGCGGTGATAATGTCCTCGCTGATCCCGTCGGAAAAGTACTCCTGTTCAGGATCGCCGCTCATGTTGTTGAAGGGAAGCACAGCGATGGCGGGGCGGTCGGGCAATGGCAATCCCGGGCGTAACGGCGCCTGCGCTTCAGCCGGTGCGTCGTCGTTTGATTGCTTGCGCAAGGTGCCAACAAAGCGGAAACCCTTGCGTGCGATGGTGCGTATCAGCTTCTGGTCCTCACCGCTGTCGCCGACCGCCGTTCGCGCGGCATTGATACGGCTGGTCAGGGTCGAATCCGACACGATGCGGCCGCCCCAGACCGAGGCGATGAGATCATCCTTGCTGACGACGCGATCGCGATTTTGTATCAAATAAACCAGAAGATCGAAGACTTGCGGCTCGACATGGACCGCAATTTTGGCCCGCGTAAGTTCGCGCCGTTCTGTATCGATGTCGTAGTCATCAAAACCAAGGGGCATTCGTGGTCCAGGGACGCAACAGGGTCCAATTCCAGGTCGCCGACGGCGACAGTTGGAGTGCCATCAGCGTCTCAAGCTCATCTAAAGAGCATCCGGAGACTAAATCATGGCCTTCTGAAAGTCTCGATTGACTGCGGGGCGTATGCTCTCTCCAGGTCCTCGCATGGGCGAGGCTAACGAAGGAGAACAAAAATGCCTTTAATCGAGGTCCATCTGATCGAGAAAGTATTTAGCCCTGAGCAAAAGCGGCAGATCATACAAAAACTGACCGATGCCATGGTCACGATCGAAGGCGAGAACATGCGTGGCGTGACCTGGGTCAAGATCTCGGAGGTAGCAAGCGGAGATTGGGGCATTGGCGGCAAGCCGCTGACCACCGAAGCCGTCAAGGAACTCGCCGCAGGTCGACACGCGGCCTGATCAGTAAGGGCTGGCATCGACGGTAGGTTCCCCCTGCCGGCGATGCTGGCGTATGCCCCTTTTGGGCTGCCTCATTCATTTTGTGGACGACACGGTGGATGTCCGACTCTGGCCCTCAGCGTCATTCGGTGCGAAGCAGCCGTTTAGTCGCTGGAGCGAAGCGGACATCGAGCGGCCGCGAACTCGAAGACCTCGCGTAGCGAATGATCCAGAGCAGACGAACTATTGCCAGCCCGTGGAGGCTTCAGAGCCTGAAGTGGTCGAACCACACCGCAAGACGGCCTGAAGCAGAAACGAGGCATACCCGCAAATGCTAACGATTGATGTCCGCTTTTCGGGGAAGAGCGGACAGAACTCGGACAGTGGCCAACGTCAGCTTTCGACCCGCAGCGGACATTTCGCTCGGTCCGGCCTCATCCTGGCCTTGTTCAATGCACGCGGTGCAATGTGGCGACGCCGGACGCGCCGGTCGACACGCTCGGATTTCTCCACGTCAGTTGGTCGCCGTTGAGCGTAAAGGCGCGCTTCTGTTCAGCACCTTCCTCGTTCGGATAGGTGCTCGCCTCGATCCGCATGATCAGCGTATCGTTGCTGACCGCATAGGTCCCGCAATAAGCAAGACTTCCTTGGACGGAAGCCTTGTTCTCGTCTGGCGTACCTTGATCGCGCCTGCCGCTTGCGAACTTCGCGCGGCCGGGCCGCGTAATCAGCCAGAAGAACCGGTCATCAGCGCCGAAGGTTAGGTAGCCGCCCGGCTTGGGACCAAACGGCTGCGTCCGGGTGCCGTCGGCCGCCGTGTTGTCGACAGAGACCCATTCCCACGTTCCGACGAGGGCTTTTCCGCTTTGCGCTGCAGCATCGATGGTCGACATTGCAAGTCCTAGCGCTGTCATCGCGATCGCGAACCCGGCAAACCGTCTTCTCATCGCGCGCCTCCCGGCTTGTTCTGCTGCTCATTTTGCCGATTTACCGCGCCTGAATAATCAGCGATGAATCGGCATCACTCGTGAAGGGGGTTCATGAATGGAGAATATCGCCGGAGAAATGACCGTCTTCACACGCGTGATCGAGCGCGGAAGCTTCGCGGCAGCGGCAGACGATCTTGGTCTTTCGCCTTCTGCTGTATCGAAGCTCATGACGCGACTTGAGTCGCGCCTTGGCGCGCGCCTTATCATGCGGACCACCCGGCGCCTCGCGCTGACCGCTGAAGGAGAATTGTTTCTCGACCGCTCCCGAAAAATTCTCGATGCGATCGAGGCGGCGGAAGCGGAGGTTGCGTCGGGACGGCGGGGACCGCAGGGGCACCTGCGGGTTCATGTCTTTCCGACTTTCGCGGTTAATCACCTCTCGGCCGCGCTTCCGAATTTCCTGGCCCGCTACCCTCGCATCAGCTTCGAATTCGTGGTGACGAATCGCGAGGTCGATCCTGTTGATGACAACATCGACATCGCGTTGCAGGTGGGGCCGCTCGGCAAGTCAGCGTTGGTCGCGCGAAAGATCGCTGGCCTGACGCAGATCGTATGTGCCAGCCCTGCGTATCTGGTGCGGCGCGGCCGGCCCGTTCACCCGTCCGATCTCGCGCAGCACGCCTGCTTGACGCTGAGCCACATGCCGGCTTCCCGAATCTGGTCATTCGTTGCCGGCGGCGAGACCATTCGCGTCGAGGTCAGCGGGCCCGCCGCCGCTGATAGCGCGCATATGCTGCTCAAGCTCGCGATCGCCGGAGTTGGCATCATTCGCTTCGGCGACATCATCGTCGCGCACGCAATCCGGGACGGCCTGCTTATGCCAGTCTTGGAAGATTGGCAGGAGCCAGAAAGCTTCCCGCTTTGGGCGCTCCACCAAGCAGGGCGCCAACGCACGCCGCGGGTGAAGGCATTTGTCGACTTCTTGACCGAGCACTTTGGGCAAACGCCTTGGCGAGCGCGGTCAACAACGTGAGACTGCTTATGGTCCTTAGCGTCATTTTGCTGCCACGCAGCAAGCCGTCGCTTTCGGAGGTAAAGCGGACGGTGCGCCGGATTTATGAGTGTACGCCCTGACTCATATGCGCTGGCTGAGACGCGGCGCGGGTGGCTGCACCGGATCAAGTGTAATCGCCCACAAATCGCGGTCCTCCACATCTTTGAGCGTCACGGTGAGGGCTTCGCTTACGTCGTCGATGGCGATGTGGCCGAAAAATTGCAAGCCGTAGCAAGGGGCGAGATTTTCGGTATCCGAGGCTTTTTGAAACATCACCTGCGGACCGAACGTGTGCTCCATGGTTTCCGGCGTCCAGGTGCCGGCATGGATCGGCCCGGAGACGAATTCCCAGAACGGCTCGAAATCCTGGAATACCGCCCGGTTCGGATCGTAGTAATGCGCGGCGGTGTAGTGCAGGTCGGCGGTGATCCAGAGCGTATTGCGCACGCCGGCATGCTTGATAAACGATAACAGCTCGGCGATTTCCACGCCGCGGCCACGCGGCCCGTCGGCGTGTTCGATGCCGGCCGCGTTGACGACATATCCAATGGGCGAGTCGGCGGCGATGACTTTCCACGTCGCCTGCGAACGCGCCAGTTCGCGCTTGAGCCAGGCGATCTGATCCGGTCCGAGCAGAAAATCGTCAGGGGTCAGGATGCTGTCGGTATGCGGGCCGTCGGGGCCGCGATAACTGCGCATGTCGAGCATGAAGACGTCGAGCAGCGGCCCATACTGGATCTTGCGATAGATGCGGCCCGGTTCCGCCATCGTCTCACGGAGCGGCAGGTATTCGTGGAAGGCGCGGCGGGCGCGAGCGGCAAAGATCAGCGCATTCTTCTCGCCAACCGGCTCCCACGGCGTCGGTTCGCCCGGATACCACGATTCCATCGTTTCATGATTGTCCCACAGGGCGAAAGTCGGGACCGCCGCGTTGAACGCGCGCATGTTGTCGTCGAGCAGGTTGTATTTGTAGTTGCCGCGATAATCGGCGAGCGTTTCGGCTTTCTTCGATTTTTCTTCGGTGACGATGTTGCGCCATACGCCGCCGCCGGCCAGTTTCTGTTCCGCGGCGATGGTGCAGTCGGCGTAGATATTGTCGCCGCAATGGATGAAGAAATCGGGCCGGTTACGCAGCATGGTGGCGTAAGTGCGCATGCCGCCGCGCGACCGGTCGATACCCCAGCCCTGACCCATCGTGTCGCCGGACCACAGCAGCGAGACCGGGCGGCGCTCGTTCGACGGTGTGCGAAAATGTCCGACCTGCGCCTCGCCGAAAACCGCCGACGACAGATCCTGAAAGCTGATGCGGTAGAAAATGTCCTGGCTGGCGGGCAGATTTTCCAGCAGTGCTTTTGCGGTAAAGTCGGATTCCGGAAGCGCGTCGACATACACCGTGCTTTTGATGTCGCGAAAGCTGTCCGTGGTCGCGACCTCGACCAGCATGCGCGAAGGACGATCGGCGCGCGCCCACACCACGCCGGAGTCGGCGGTCACATCGCCGGATTGAATGCCGTGGGTGATTTGCGCGCGATCGGGTGCGAAGCTCAGTGAAGGACGCGCGATTGCGCCGATCGCTGTCAGTGCTGCCGATGCACCTGCACTTCTTAGCAATGTGCGACGTGTAACCGCCATCTAGTGGCCCGATTCAAACATTCGCATTCTCCGTCGGCAGGCATCGTGTGCGAATGTTTGAATCAAAGGACCACTAGCAACTTTAAGTAACAAGTGGAGCTTTGGATTTGACATTCGCTTCGCGAGATCGCGGAAGGGTGGGTAGCGAATGTCAAATCCGCTCCACTTGCCTCCATCGAGACGCGGCGGAAGGTGCTTGCTGATTCTGACGAAGGCCCGAACATTATGCGACGGTGCGATGACTCTGTTGCGCCTTTTCGGCGGATATTCAGAGTTCCCTGCAGAATCGGGCGCGATAGCGTGAAATGACGGCGGTTCCGTCGAGCCGCGTTAAAGACGTAAACGAGCTGTTAACGCCGTCAGGCCGCGGCGGCTTTCGATCCGCTGCCGGTCGACCCGGGCTCTGTGCCGGTTCCCGCCGTCGAGTGATCGAGAATCGCCGTGCGGCGCGCCGCAATGGTGAAGCGAAGCTGATCGAGCGCGAACGAGAACGACATGCGCACCTTCTCGTCGAACTCCTCGTGCTCGGCCGCATGCACGATCGCGATCACCAGATTGTCGGCCTCGACCTGCAGGTGTTCGATCGCCTCGACGGTTAGCGCGGAGTGCGCTTTGCGCACCAGGTCCAGCACATGTTGTAGCAACCGCAGCCGGCGGGTGCGGCTGGAACTGATCAGGTAGCTGGCGACGCCGGCGATCGCCGAGCCGAAGACCGGGAAAATCAGCATCCCGTAAAAAATGTCGTCGCCATACTTGTCGAAGAAGCTTTTCTGATCATCATTCAGATAATCCAGCGTTCCGGGATGCACGACGACGTCGGCATCCTTGTCGGTCGATGGCGCTTCTATTTTTACCTCGCCGGGCAACTGCGATCCGATCGACAGGCGCGACGTGTAGATCAGCTTGGACAAATCGGCGACCGTGCTGTGGCTGAAGTTTTTGCGCGCCACCAGGTGTTCGGCAAAGCTCAAGCCTTTCAAGTCGTCACTCGGAGCCGGGGGACTGCCGCCGAACGTACCGGCATCGATATCGGCCGAAGCAAACGCGGGATCGCGTTTTGCAATTCCGTCGCCCTGATCGATCTCGATGAACGACGGCGCTGTTCCGTTGCGGGTTGCGGCGGCCACGGCGTCGGAAATCGCCTTGCCTGTCGCCGAGGCGGCAACAAAAATCACATCGACTTTGTTGTTCTTCACTGCGTCCGGCAGATCTTTCGGATCGATCGGCAACTCCTGCACCTTGTCGACCGGCACGCCGTAGTGCGCGAGCACCGCATTAAGGATATCCGCGCTCGCTTCGTTGCCGATGACAATGCCGACCCGCTTGCCGGCGAGGTCGGTGATTTTGGTTTTGGGCTTGGAGTCATCGGACGACTTGTCGGAATCGTCGGAGTCATCGTCGCTGTCATCGTCCGATTTGGCCCCCTTGGCGGTTTTCTTTTTTCCAGAGCCGGATTTACCCGAGTCGGATTTTGCCGCGTCGGCAGCCTTCGCCTTCTTGCCGCCCTTGGCGTGAGCGGCGGGTTTGGCTGCAGCCTTTGCTGCCGGGGCTGCGGCGGTAGCGGCTGCCGGGGGTGCGGCGGTAGCTGCTGGCGGCGCAGGAGGTGGCGGCGGTGCGGGCACGATAAAGGCCATCACGTTCTGCCGCAGGATGGCGACAACAGGCCAGTCAGGTGAATCGCCGACCGTGGTCGGCAACACGGCGAGATCGGCCTGGCCGGTGGCCATCGCCTTTGCCGTCGACGCGCCGCCGTCAGTCGGAATGATCTTGAGAGTCACCCTCTCGTGGTTCTGCGCGATGAGCTTTTCCAAAAGATCGACGAATTTTGCGTTGGAGCTGTCGGGTGGCCCAACCGCGATCCGCATGAGTGTCGCTTGCAGGCTGTAATGGACACCGGCCCAGACCAGGGCCCCGACCAGCAGCGTTCCAACAAGCGTCACCAGCCAGGTGTGCCGCAGGAACAATTTGACGCGGTTTCGCACCATGTGTTCGAGCGACTGCATACTCATGGCCTTACCCAAGGAGCGTCCTACTGCCGCCGTTTGCGCACCGTCCCCGCTGCTGGAGCGCCGGGCGAGCCAGAACCTCATGGCGAGGGGCGGACGTTTCGGCAGTCCAGGTGGCATGGTTAATCTTAACACGGGTCGAGGGTTTTGACGCCATAGCGGTGTCCGGTTCACGCGCCAAACCCGCGCCTTGGTTAATTCGACGCCGGGCCGCGCAGCAAATAGCAGCTTCAGATGACCCGGCTTTGACGCCGATTCCTTTTGGTTCCCGTAAATCTAATCTCGCCGGTAGGTGAGTGGAACAGGCAAGGCGGAACAGGCAAGGCGGAACTTGGGCCCTTGCAGCCGGGTTTGCGCCATGATGGTTTGTCTGGCGGGATTGCCTTCACCAACGGAGATTTCGATGGCTCAGAAACTTTCCGGCGAAGTTCGCAAAAGCGCACTCGCGCGCCTCCAGGGCTGGAGCGAGGTCCAGGGCCGCGATGCCATCAGCAAGAAATTTGTCTTCACCGATTTCAATCAGGCCTTCGGCTTCATGACCCGCGCCGCACTGGTGGCGGAAAAGCTCGACCATCATCCCGAATGGTTCAACGTCTACAAGACTGTCGAGGTCACGCTCTCGACCCATGATGCCGGCGGCCTGACCGAGCTTGACGTCAAGCTTGCCGAGGCCATGGACAAGCTGGCGGGCCAATAGCGCGAATGCGCGTTCAAAAGGGCGCGACGCCCGATCAAATCCGCAGCACGATTTTTCCCATGACCTTGCGGTCGGCAATCGCCTTCATCGCGGTCGCGATCTCCGCCAACGGATAAGTGGCGTGGAGGTACAGACTCAGTTTGCCTTCGCCGGCCCATCGCGCAACGTCGGCGAGCGATGAGCGCAACGCCTGCGGCTCGCGCTTGCCCCAAGAGCCCCAAAACACGCCGCGAATATCGCAACCGCGCAGCAGCACAAGGTTCAGCGGGATTTTTGGAATTTCGCCGGCGGTGAAGCCGACGACGAGGTAACGGCCCAGCCACGCCAGCGAGCGCACCGCCGGCTCGGCATAGGCGCCCCCCACGGGGTCGTAGATGACGTCGATGCCGTGTTCGCCGCCGAGGCGCCGAAATGCATCGCGCAGGTTTTCGTTGCTGTAATTGACGATCTCGTCAGCGCCATGCTCGCGGGCGAAGGCAAGCTTTTCGTCCGACGAAGCGCAGGCGATGACGCGGGCGCCCAGCACGTTGCCGAGTTCGACCGCGGCGAGGCCGACGCCGCCCGCGGCGCCGAGCACGGCCAGCGTTTCTCCGGGTTGGAGCTGCGCCCGTTCGCGCAGCGCGTAAAGCGAAGTGCCGTAAGTCACGCAAAGGCCGGCGGCGTGCTCGAAGTCGAGATTCTCCGGAATTTTCACCAACTGCCGCGCGGCGATGGTGATGTATTCGCGCGCAGCGCCCCAGCCCATGAAGCCCATCACGCGATCGCCGGGTGCGATATCCGTTACGCCGTCACCGACTTTCTCGACAATGCCCGCGAACTCGGCCGCCGGCGAAAACGGGAAGGGTGGTTTTTGCTGGTACTTGCCGGCGATGATCAGTGAGTTGAAGAAATTCAGCGCCGCGGCCTTGATCCGCACCAGCGCCTCGGCGGGACCGGCCTGCGGCACCGCGATATCGGCAAGCTCCAGCTCTTCCGGCGTGCAAAAATGCGTGCAGAGAACGGCTTTCATCGGAGGTCACCCTGGATGCGCTCAATCCGCGCATCAAGGGACTAGCACGCTCCCGTCACGCCTGCATCAGTGAGCGACCGGCGCATGCGCGAGAAGGCCAGCCGCAGCCGTGATTTCACCGTGCCGACGGGGATTCTGGTTCGTGCGGCGATGGTCGAATGCGACAAGCCTTCGAAGAAAGCCAGTTGCACGATTTTGAATTGATCGCGCGGCAGGGCATCGAGCGCGCAGTGAACGTCCCGTTCGCGCTGGGCGGCGTCAATGCGGGCTTCAGCATCCGCGGTCTCGTCGGGGATCAGCGACAAATCGGCGTCGACGAACATGTGCTCGCGGCCGCGCCGGTGAACGTCGACCCGGCGGTTTTGCGCAATGCTGAAGACCCAGGTCGAGGCGGCGGACCTGCTGCGATCGAATTGATTCGCCTTGCACCAGATCGTTTCCATCACGTCCTGGGTCATGTCGGCCGCGGCAAATGGCGGCAGCCCGCGTCGCATCATCTGGGCTTGCAGGCGCGGCTGAAAGTAGTCGAACAGGGCGCTGAATGCCTTGCCGTCGCGATCGTCGCCGACCGCGGTCAAAAGATCGTCGAGTTCAGGGGTGCGAGATACCGGGTATTTCGGCTGTCCCGAACGTTTCTCGATAGGAGATAGTGCGGTCACGCTTGGTCGCCCCTTCGGATTGAACGTTGGGGAGTATCGGGGGACCGGCGTTCGGTGGCTGTGTCCCGGATCACATTTCGTCGCCGGGAGTTATTGCAATCGGTGTACAGGACCCATCCGGACGTTTCGTATTTTCCCGAATTGGATTAAAGTTGGACGGTTTGCTATGCATCTTCGGGGCGTTCGCGAGGCCTGATGGGGATCCAACGACGAGGGGGGGCGGTTCTGCCGCTGCTATTGGCAGCGGCATTGGTTGTCCCGGCTGCCGCACAGCAGGCCGATCCTGACGCCGCGCCGGCGACCGCTCATGCCAGGAAGCCGGCAGCTAAACCCGCCGCCCCGAAGCCCGCAGCGGCACCGACTGCGGTGGCCGTCAAGCCGGCAACGCCTCCAACGATGGGTGGCGTGAAGCCGACCTTGCTGGGCCAATACGGCGATTGGGGCGCTTACGTCGCGTCTCCGGGTGGCAAGAAGGTTTGCTTTGCGATCGCCAAGCCGGCGTCCTCGGTCACCAATCCGCCTGGACGCCCGCGCAATCCGATCTTCGTGTTCATCTCGACACGTCCGGCCGACAAGGTGACCAACGAGGTGTCGATTATCATCGGCTATCCGTTCAAACCCGGCGCTGACGCCACATTGGAGGTCGGCGCGACGGCTTATGCGCTCTATACCCAGCAGGACGGCGGCTGGATCAAGAACGCAGCCGAAGAAGCGCAGGCGGTCGATGCGATGCGCGGCGGCCAGTCCGCTGTGGTCAAAGGAACCTCGGCGAAGGGCACGCAGTCGTCCGATACGTTCTCGCTAAAAGGCCTTACGCAGGCGCTGGATCGCGACGCGCAGGATTGCAAATAGTCGCCTAAGATCGCAAATAGCGGTCCGCGCAGCCTTCTCGTTCGAACGGGAAGGATTATTTATATCCAGGCTGCATCTTCGCCTCCGGATTGGACATGACTGGTTCTCTTGCCACACCCGATAACGCGTCCGCGCCGTTCGTGGAAAAGACGGCGCTTGAGACGTATGTGGCGCCGGAAAAGCCGTCACTGATCGGCCTGTCGCGCGGCGCGCTCGCCGAAGCGCTCGGAACGGCCGGCGTGCCGGAGCGGCAGCAGCGCATGCGGGTGCAGCAGATTTGGCATTGGCTATACGTGCGCGGCGCGCATGAATTCGACGAGATGACGACGCTGTCGAAGGACCTGCGCGCGGTGCTGGCGCAGCATTTCACGGTGGCGCGCCCCGAAGTTGTTGCCGAGCAAATCTCCGTCGACGGTACCCGCAAATGGCTGTTGCGGCTGCCGGGCGAAGACAACGATCGGCCGCACGAAGTGGAATGCGTCTATATTCCCGAGACCGACCGCGGCACGCTGTGCATTTCCAGCCAGGTCGGCTGCACGCTCAACTGCACCTTCTGCCACACCGGCACGCAACGCCTGGTTCGCAACCTGACGCCGGGCGAGATCGTCGGGCAGGTGGTGCTGGCGCGCGACCGCCTCGACGACTGGCAGAAAATCGGCGTCACCGGGCCCGAGGCAGAAAAGCGGCTGGTTTCCAATGTCGTGATGATGGGCATGGGCGAGCCGCTGTATAATTTTGAAGCGGTGCGCGATGGCCTCAATGTCGTTGCCGACGGCGAGGGCTTAAGCCTTTCCAAGCGCCGCATCACGCTGTCGACCTCGGGCGTGGTGCCGAACATCAAGCGGGCCGGCGAGGAAATCGGCTCGATGCTGGCGATTTCGCTGCATGCGGTTACCGATGAACTGCGCGATGAGATCGTTCCGCTCAATCGCAAATATCCGATCCGCGAATTGCTCGATGCTTGCCGGAATTATCCGGGCGTCTCCAACGCGCGGCGCATCACCTTCGAATATGTGATGCTCAAGGGCATCAACGATTCGCTGATGGACGCCAAGGCGCTGGTGCGGCTGGTCAAAGGCATCCCCGCCAAGATCAATCTGATTCCATTCAATCCCTGGCCGGGAAGCACATACGAATGCTCCGACTGGGATCAGATCGAGAAATTCTCCGAGATTATTTTCGATGCCGGCTACGCCTCGCCGGTGCGCACGCCGCGCGGCCGCGACATCCTGGCGGCATGCGGCCAGCTCAAAAGCGCGACGGAAAAGCTTTCCGCCCGTGAGCGGCTGGCGCTGCGCGCCATGGCCATGACGGATTGATCCGGAACGATGTCCGTCATCGGCCGAATCCTTGTCGTGATCCTCGCCTACTTGCTCGCCTGCATCGCCGCCGCGATCATCCTCACGATCGGCACGCTGACGCCGGAGTGGGATGATCTGACCGCGATGGGTTTCCAATCCGGCGCGATGGGGGTGGTTATTGCCATCAGCGCGACGGTCATTGCGGCGATAGCGATGCTGCCGGCGATGCTGGTGATCGTGCTGGCCGAAGGTTTTGGCTGGCGCTCCATCGTTATCTACGGCCTTTTGGGCGGCGCGCTGGCGCTGTCGCTCAGCTATGGCCTCGACTTCGCCGGTTATGTCGGCGACCCGGACAGTCTGCTTGCCCGCGAGCGCGAAGTGCTGGCGGCGGCCGGCATCGCCGGCGGCTTCGTTTATTGGTTGTTTGCCGGCCGCCGCGCCGGCGCCTGGAAGTGATTATTCCGGCGCACCCAACACCCGGAAAATCTCGGCGAGCTGCGGACTCATCGGCAGATTGAGCGTTTCGCCCGTCGCAACAAGCTTAGGCGAATGTGCACGACAGGCAAGTATCGCTCGGACCTTGAACGCTGCACCGATGCCGGAACCTAAACGGCTGGTGGCGGAGGAGCTTAAGTCCGCGGCGCGGTCGAGCCTCCCAGTACGGCCAGCAACTTTCGTTTCACCGCCGACGGCTGATCGGTACTGAGAAATTCTGCTGCGGTCATCCGCCTGACCAGGCGCAGGTACGGCTTGCCGGAAACGAAAGCGTCAAGCCTGACGCGCTCCTGAACCACGTAGGTTTGGTCATCATCGGCCTCCAGACTCCATTGATCGCATTCGTTCTTTTCGTCGGGCCGCCCGCGAAAAATCAGGCTTTCCATAAGATTGCTCCCGCGTGCCGCATCGTCTGTTCATGTCGGGATGAGTAAGCGCAGGAGGCCTGAAAAGCTGTGTTAGAAGTCACCGTATCGCAGCTTGCGTCGGTGCGGCGTCTGCCTATAGTCCGCCGCAATTCTGGCGACAGGCCGCATCAATAGGTTCAACGAATGGCCAAAGACGGCGCAAAGGACGTGAAGAAAGTTGTTCTGGCCTATTCCGGCGGGCTGGATACGTCGATCATTCTTAAGTGGCTGCAAACCACCTATGGCTGCGAGGTGGTGACTTTCACCGCCGACCTCGGCCAGGGCGAGGAGCTCGAGCCGGCGCGCGCCAAGGCGCTGACGCTCGGCATCAAGCCGGAGAACATTTTCATCGAGGACCTGCGCGAGGAGTTCGTGCGCGACTACGTCTTTCCGATGTTCCGCGCCAACGCCTTGTATGAGGGACAGTACCTGCTGGGCACTTCGATTGCGCGGCCGCTGATCGCAAAGAAGCAGATCGAGATCGCGGAGAAAGTCGGCGCCGACGCCGTGGCGCACGGCGCGACCGGCAAAGGCAACGACCAGGTGCGGTTCGAGCTGGCGTATTATGCGCTCAAGCCGGACGTGAAGGTGATTGCGCCGTGGCGCGAATGGGATTTCAAGTCACGCGAAGCGCTGCTGGCTTTTGCCGAGCTCAATCAAATCCCGATCGCCAAGGACAAGCGCGGCGAAGCGCCATTTTCGACCGACGCCAACCTTTTGCACACCTCGTCGGAAGGCAAGGTGCTGGAAGATCCGGCCGGCGAGGTGCCGGATTACGTCTATTCGCGCACCGACGATCCGGAAAGCGCGCCGGATCAGGCCGAGTACATCACCATCGATTTCGAGCGCGGCGATCCGGTCGCCATCAACGACAAGAAGCTGACGCCGGCGGCACTGCTGACGCAACTCAACGCGCTCGGCCGCAAGCACGGCATCGGCCGGCTGGACCTCGTTGAAAACCGGTTTGTCGGCATGAAGTCGCGCGGCATGTACGAGACGCCGGGCGGCACCATCCTGCTCGCCGCGCACCGCGGCATTGAATCGATCACGCTCGATCGCGGCGCGGCGCATCTCAAAGACGAGCTGATGCCGAAGTACGCCGAACTGATCTATTACGGCTTCTGGTTCGCGCCGGAACGCGAGATGCTGCAGGTGGCGATCGACAAGAGCCAGGAGTTCGTCACCGGGCGCGTGCGCCTGAAACTCTACAAGGGCAATGTCGGCGTCGTCGGCCGCGAGAGCAAATATTCGCTCTACGATCAGGACCTCGTCACCTTCGAGGAAGGCCAGGTGGCCTACGACCAGCGCGACGCCCAGGGCTTCATCCGGCTCAATGCGCTGCGGCTGCGTACGCTCGGCCAGCGCAAGCGGAAACTCAAGCTGTAGCAGCAGGATTGCGCTTACGCCGGCGCGTGGCAGACGGCTTCGATATTATGGCCGTCGGGATCGAGCACGAAGGCGGCGTAGTAGTTCGGATGATAATGCGGCCGCAGCCCCGGCGCGCCGTTGTCCTTGCCGCCAGCCGCGATGGCCGATTTGTAGAAGGCGTCGACCGCGGCGCGGTCCTTGGCGGCGATGGCGATGTGAATCGGCTTGTTGAGCCCGCCTTCGCCGCCGATCCAGAAGTCGGGCTTGCCGCCCGCGCCGAAACCGGCAGCCGGCGCGTCGCTTGCGTCCTGCTGCACTTCCATCACCAGGACATAGCCGAGCGGCGCCAGCGCCTTTTCATAGAAGGCCTTGGATCGCTTGTAGTCGGAGACCGGAAATCCGGCGTGATCAAGCATCCCGATCCTGAACCTGTCGACCTTGGACTTGCCGGCCTTAGACTTGCCGACCTTAGAGCTGTCGTCCTCAAATCTGCCGCTCGACCAGCGTCCGCTTGATCTCGGCGATCGCCTTCGCCGGATTGAGGTGCTTCGGGCAGGCCTTGGCGCAGTTCATGATGGTGTGGCAGCGATACAGCCGGAACGGGTCTTCCAGGTTGTCGAGCCGCTCACCGGTCGCCTCGTCGCGCGAATCCACGATCCACCGTTGTGCCTGCAACAGCGCCGCCGGGCCGAGATAGCGATCGGAATTCCACCAGTAGCTCGGGCACGACGTCGAGCAGCAGGCGCACAGGATACACTCGTAAAGCCCGTCGAGCTTGGCGCGGTCCTCGTGACTCTGCTGCCATTCCTTCTGCGGCGTCGGTGACACGGTTTGCAGCCACGGCTGGATCGAAGCGTGCTGGGCGTAAAAGTTGGTGAGGTCGGGAACGAGGTCCTTCACCACCGGCAGATGCGGCAGCGGATAGACCCGCACCGCGCCTTTTACCTCGCTCATCGCCGTGGTGCAGGCGAGTGTGTTGGTGCCGTCGATGTTCATCGCGCACGAGCCGCAGATGCCCTCGCGGCAGGAGCGGCGGAAGGTCAGCGTGGCGTCGACGTTGTTCTTCAGCCAGATCAGGCCGTCGAGGATCATCGGCCCGCAATCGTCGGTATTGACGTAATAGGTATCGATACGGGGATTGGCGGTGTCATCCGGGTTCCAGCGATAAACGCGGTATTCGCGTTCCACCTTGGCCTTGACCGGGTGCGGCCAGGTTTTGCCTTCGGTGACTTTGGAGTTTTTCGGCAGCGCAAATTCGACCATTGCCTTGTTCGCTTTCAGTAAACCGGGACCTTAGTAAACCCTTGCTTTGGGCTCGATATACGAAACGTCGTTGGTGAGCGTGTAGGTGTGCACCGGACGATAGTCGATCGTCACCTTGCCGGTGTTGGTGTCGAGCCAGCTCAGCGTGTGCTTCATCCAGTTCTTGTCGTCGCGATCCGGGAAGTCCTCGCGCGCATGCGCGCCGCGGCTTTCGGTGCGGTTGACGGCGGAATCGACGGTGACCACCGCCTGCTCGATCAGGTTGGCGAATTCCAGCGTCTCGATCAAATCCGAATTCCAGATCAGCGAGCGATCGCTGGTGCGGATATCGGAAGCGCCGTCGAACACTTCGTGGATCAGCTTCGAACCTTCTTTCAGCACGTCGCCGGTGCGGAACACCGCGCAATTGTTCTGCATGATATGCTGCATTTTGGCCCGCAGCGCGGCAGTCGGCGTGCCGCCCGAGGCGTAACGGAACTTGTCGAGCCGCGACAGCGCCTTGTCGGCGGAATCCTTCGGCAGCTCGGGCTGCTTGTCGTCGGCGGTCAGCATCTCGGCACAGCGCAGTGCGGCGGCGCGGCCAAACACGACGAGGTCGATCAGCGAATTCGAGCCAAGCCGGTTGGCGCCGTGGACCGATACGCAGGCGGCCTCGCCGAGCGCCATCAGGCCCGGCACGATGTGATCGGGATTGCCATCTTTCTTGATCAGCGCTTCGCCGTGGTAGTTCGTGGCGATGCCGCCCATGTTGTAGTGCACGGTCGGCACGATCGGGACCGGCTCGCGGGCGAGGTCGACGCCGGCAAAGATGCGCGCCGATTCGGTGATGCCGGGTAGGCGTTCGGCGAGAATTTTCGGGTCGAGGTGGTCGAGATGCAGGAAGATGTGGTCTTTCTTCGGACCGACACCGCGGCCTTCGCGAATCTCGATGGTCATGGCGCGGGACACCACGTCGCGTGAGGCGAGGTCCTTGGCCGACGGCGCATAGCGCTCCATGAAGCGCTCGCCTTCCGCATTGACCAGATAGGCGCCTTCGCCGCGCGCGCCTTCGGTGATCAGCACGCCGGCGCCGTAAACGCCGGTCGGATGGAATTGCACGAATTCCATGTCCTCGAGCGGCAGGCCGGCGCGCAGCACCATGGCGTTGCCGTCGCCGGTCTGTGTGTGTGCGCCGGTACATGAGGCGTAGGCGCGGCCATAGCCACCGGTCGCCAGCATGGTCATCTGTGCGGCAAAGCGATGGATCGTGCCGTCGTCCAGATTGATCGCGATGACGCCGCGGCAGCGGCCTTCGTCGTCCATGATCAGGTCGATGGCGAAATATTCGACGAAGAATTCCGCCGAATGGCGCAACGCCTGTCCGTACATGGTGTGCAGCATGGCATGGCCGGTGCGGTCGGCGGCGGCGCAGGTGCGCTGCGCCGTGCCCTTGCCGTAGTGCGTGGTCATGCCGCCGAACGGGCGCTGATAGATCTTGCCGTCTTCCTCGCGGCGCGAGAACGGCAGGCCCCAATGCTCCAGCTCGTAAACCGCCTGCGGCGCGTTGCGGCACAGATATTCGATCGAGTCCTGGTCGCCGAGCCAGTCGGAGCCCTTGACCGTGTCGTACATGTGCCAGCGCCAGTCATCCTCGCCCATATTGCCGAGCGCGGCGGCAATGCCGCCCTGCGCGGCCACGGTGTGCGAGCGGGTCGGAAACACCTTGGTGATGCAGGCGGTACGCAGGCCGGCTTCGCTGCAGCCGACCACGGCGCGCAATCCGGAGCCCCCGGCGCCGACCACGACGACGTCATAGGAATGGTCTTCAATCGGGTAAGCGCGGCCGTTGATCGAAAATGCGCTTTTTCCGTTCGTTGCGTTATCCGCCATGCTCACAATCCGAACGAAAGCTTGAGGATGCCGTAGGCGGCCGCGAGGCCGACGACGACGGTGAAGAACGTGTTGGCGATCAACAGCGCGAGCTTCGCCGTTTCATCGTGCACGTAGTCTTCGATGATGGCCGCCATGCCGATCCGCATATGGATGCAGATCGAGGTAAGGAACAGCAGCATGATGATCGCGATCGGCGGCGAGCCCAGGATCTGCGCGGCCGCGGACTGATTGCGGCCCAGCAGCATGATCAGGATGACCACCGCGGCGATGGTCAGCGGGATGTTGGCGATCGCGGTGACGCGCTGATGCCAGAAATGCGCGGTGCCGGATTTTGCCGAGCCGTGCCCGCGCACGCGGGCCAGCGGGGTGCGGATATGGGTGCCGCCGCTCATGACGAGCCTCCCATGGCGAGAAGTCCGACGATCCACAGGATCACGGTAATCACGATCGAGCCGATCAGGTTGGCGGCGACGAGCCATTCCCGTTCGGTCGGGCCGAGGCCACGCCCGGTATCCCAGATCAGATGCCGGATGCCGCCGAGCATGTGGTGCACCAGCGCCCAAGTGTAGCCGAACAGGATCAGCCGTCCGATCCAGGAGCCGATGAACCACTCAAAGCGGGCGTAGCCGTTGGGTCCGGCCGCGGAAATGAACCACCAGGCCAGCAGCAGGGTGCCGAAGTACAAGCCGAAGCCGGTGATGCGATGGACTATCGACATCATCATCGTCAGCATCGGCCGGTAGATTTGCAGGTGCGGCGACAGCGGCCGCGCAACACGGGCCTTGGTTTCGGCCATTGTGCTCATCCAAATTCGCCCGGCGGGCGCCGCGCTTGGCTTCTTTCCTATCCAAACCGCAGCCGCGCGACAATGACTTGCAGCCAACGATTTGGGGCGGCGGGGAGTTGCTGTGTGCAACTTCATTTCGTGCTAAGCGAAAGGATAACCTCGAAATTGGCTTGTGCAATGGGCATTTCACAAAGCCTAGCTTCGCAAAATACGAAGGAAGAGGCCAGCCATGCGCTTTGATCTTGCCGATCTCAGCCTGTTTCGCCATGTCGTCGAAGCCGGCAGCATCACCCACGGCGCCGAGCGCGCCCATTTGGCGCTCGCCGCTGCGTCGAACTCGCGTCCGCAACATGGAAGAGGCGCTTGGTGTTGCCTTGCTGACGCGGGGCCGCCAGGGCGTCACCCCGACCCAGGCCGGTCGCACCCTGCTGCAACACGCCCGCACGATCCTGCGGCAGGCCGAGCGCCTGCATGAGGACCTCGGCGCCTATGGCGGCGGTCTCGCCGGCCAGATCCGGGTGCTGTCGAATACCAACGCGCTGACCGAGTTCCTGCCGGAGGCGCTGAGCTCGTTTCTCGCCACGCATCCGACCGTCAGCGTGGACCTCGAGGAGCGGTTGAGCGACGAGATCGTCGGGCTCATTGCCGAAGGCGTTGCCGATCTCGGCGTTGTTGCGGGCACGGTCGATGCCGGTGCGCTCGAAACCTACCCGTTCCGCCGCGACCGCTTCGTCCTGGTCGTTGCCCAGGATCATCCTTTGGCGAACCGCAACAAGATAAGCTTTGAGGAAGTGCTGGAGCACGACTTCGTCGGGCTCGATCGTTCGAGCGCCATCCAGCGGTTCCTCGCCACCAAGGCCGTTCGTATCGGCAGGCCATTGCGGCTTCGCGTGCAGTTGCGCAGCTTCGACGCGGTGTGCCGGCTGGTCGAGTGCAAGGTCGGCATCGGCATCGTGCCGGAAACCACGGCACGCCGGGTATCAAAGACCATGGCGATCAAGCCGGTGACACTCTCCGACGCCTGGGCGGTGCGCGATTTGACGATCTGTGTGCGCAGCCGCGACGAACTTCCGGTCTATGCCCGGCAGCTCGTCGAACATTTGCGGGCCCAGGCGTAGCGGTGCGGTCATCGTCCCGCGATCGCGGTCGCCGTCAGGCCTTTATGCCCGCGGTGCGCACGACCGCCGACCACCGGTCGATTTCGCTGCGGATGAATTCCGCGTACTGATCCGGTCCCGCGTCGAGCGGCTCGTAGCCTTGCATCTGCAGGGTCTTGATCGCGTCGGCATTCTGGATGGCCTGATGCGCCGCTGCCGCGACCTTGTCGATCAGGGCTCGCGGCGTTCCCGCCGGCGCCGCCACGCCGAGCCACAGGCTGGTGTCGAAATCGGCAATGCCGGCTTCTTCCATGGTCGGCACGTCAGGAAGCGCGGTGGCGCGCTTTTTTGCCGCCGTTGCCAGCGCGGTCAGTTCGCCCGCCTTGAATTGTCCGATCATCGCCGACGCGATGTTGAAGGACATGGTGATGCGGCCGGCGATGAGATCGGCGGCGATCTGCGGACTGCCGGGATAGGGCACATGGGTCAGCTTGACGCCGGTTCGCTGCGCGAACAATTCGGCGGCAAGCTGCGGGATGCTGCCGGTGCCCGTCGATCCATACAGTACCTCGCCCGGTTTCGATTTGGCGAGAGCGACAAGCTCGGCAACGCTGCGCACCTTCGTTGCCGGATTGACGGCCAGCACGACGGCGCCATTGGCAAGGAGCGCGATCGGCGCAAAATCCCGGCCGACATTCAGCGACGGCGTCGGACTGATGATCTCGTTGGTCAGCGTCGACAATGCGAACAGAAAGAGCGTGTATCCGTCGGGCGCGGCATGGGCGACATATTGACCGGCGATGCTGCCGGCCGCGCCCGGCTTGTTCTCGACGATGACTTGTTGGCCGAGCGCGGATGTCGCGCCCTTGGCGAACAGCCGGGCGGTGATGTCGGACGCCGCACCGGGGGAGAAGCCGACGACCAAGCGGATCGGCCGCGATGGATAGGTGTCCTGTGCGCTCGCGCGCTTCGTTAACAGCGAAGCCGCCGTCGCGCCAGCCGACAGATGCAGAAACGTCCTGCGATGGACTGCCATTCTGTTCCTCCCCGTTTATGATCTTGGGCGGTCGCCCGCCGGGCCGCGCAGCGCTTCAGCGCGGCATCAGCACCCAATAGTCGAGATCGAGCAAGACCGCGGGATCGTAATCCTCGCCTGTCTTGTACGGAAAATCGCTGCATGGCTTGTCGCTGGTCGCGACGGTGCGTAACCGCATGGCGCCGACGTCCTCGCGGCCCGGCAGTTCGGCTTTCGCCAGGATTTCAGACCACGCGAAAACCGTGTTGCCGGCGAACAGCGGCGCGACGTGGCGGCCGCCGTTAATGCCGGCAACATGAAACCCATTGGCGATGCCGTTGAACGACAGTGAGCGGGCCAGCGAAATGACGTGACCGCCGTAAATCAGCCGCCGTCCGAAGCGGCCCTGCTTGGCGCTGAACAGGTCGAAATGGATTTTCGCCGTGTTCTGATAGAGCCGCGTTGCGGTCTGGTGCTCGGCTTCCTCGACGGTGATGCCGTCAACGTGATTGATCTTTTCGCCGACGTCGTAGTCGTCGAAGCAATAGGCGCTGCCGGCGAGCGTGCAATCGTAGGCCTCGACGTCGATCGCCGGACAGGCCTCGCCGAGGACTTTCGGCTCGACCGCGGTGGGCAGGCGGGGCACGTGATCGCCCGGCGCCGGCGCCGCGGGGTCGCGCTTGTTCACCATCACCCAGCGGACATATTCGAGCACGGGTTTGCTGTGCTGGTTGAATCCGGTGGTGCGCACGTAGACGATGCCGGTCTTGCGGCTGGAATTTTCCTTGAGCCCGATGACTTCGGACAGCGCCGTCAGCGTGTCGCCTGGATAAACCGGTGCGCGGAAATAGCAGCCGGCATAGCCGAGATTGGCGACGGCATTGATCGAAACGTCCGGCACGGTCTTGCCGAACACGATGTGAAAAACCAGCAGGTCGTCGATCGGCGCGTGCGGATAGCCGATGTCCTTGGCGAAGGCGTCGGACGACTGCACCGCGAAACGGCCGCCGAACAAGCCGGTGTAAACCGCAACATCGCCGACGGTGACGGTGCGCGGCGTGGCGTGGCGGATCACCTGGCCGATACGGAAATCTTCAAAAAAGTTGCCGGGACTGGTCTTGATCGCGGTCTTGGTCTCGGTCTTGGGCATCGTGTGTCTTCTACATCCTTTGCCGATAAAAACCGGCGTTTTGCGAGGATTCCATAGCGTACGCGCGGCGACCGCGAAAGCCGCCTCCGGCGCAAAACTGAAACATCACGCGGCCGTGACCGTACGGCTGAAACCTCCGCGAAAACCCGCCGTATCTCCATCCGACGACGACTTCGATGTCCGTCTCGCACGCGGGACCGCCGCGGCGATGCCCATCAAAATGGAGACACCCATGTCCAAGCGTTTCGCCTTGTTTGCTTCTGCGGCCATGATCGCCTTCGCCGCCGCCGTGGCCCCCGCTGCGCCGGTTCTGGCGCAGATGAACGAGAAGACCGTCACCGTCGGCGGCGCGCCGATGTACCCGTCGAAGAACATCATCCAGAACGCGGTGAATTCGAAGGATCACACCACGCTGGTTACCGCGGTGAAAGCTGCGGGCCTCGTCGATACGCTGTCCGGTCCCGGTCCGTTCACCGTGTTCGCACCGACCAACGCGGCGTTCGCGAAGCTGCCGGCCGGTACGGTCGACACGCTGCTCAAGCCGGAAAACAAAGGCAAGCTGACCAAGGTGCTGACCTATCACGTGGTCGCCGGCCGCATGACCGCCGTGCAGCTGATGAAAGCGGTCAAGGACGGCGAGGGCGAAGCTCACCTCAAGACCGTCGAGGGCGATAGCATCGTCGTCAAGCAGGCCGGTCCTGGCAAGCTCACCATCACCGACGACAAGGGCAATGTCGCCATGGTCGCGATTGCGGACGTCCTGCAGTCCAACGGCGTGATCCACGTGATCGATACGGTGCTGATGCCGTAACGGATCGTTACAGAACCCTCTCCCCCGGCCGGGGAGAGGGTTTTCGCTGACAGGAATGTGAGGCGCGCGTGCCTCGTTGTTTTGCTAAAAGCCTGCGTCATGACCATTGATGCCGCCACCCGCCCCACTGCGCTGCCCGATACGTCAAGCGGGCCTGTTATTCATCCGGCCTGGGTCCGCGTGACCCATTGGATCAATGCGCTGGCGATCCTGATGATGATCGGCTCGGGCTGGCAGATTTACGATGCGTCGCCATTGTTCAGTTTCATCTACTTTCCACCGCAGTTCGCGCTCGGCGAATGGCTGGCCGGCGCGTTGCTGTGGCACTTCGCCGCGATGTGGCTCCTGGTCATCAACGGCATCGTCTATGTGACGCTGGGAATCGTCACCGGCCGATTTCGCCGAAAGTTTTTGCCGATCCGACCGCGTGACGTCCTGCGCGATCTCACGGCGGCTTTGCGCGGCAAGCTCTCCCATGACGATCTGTCGGCATACAACGCGGTGCAGAGGCTACTTTATGTCGGCGTGATCCTGGCGGCTGTCGTCATCGTGCTATCCGGTCTTTCGATCTGGAAACCGGTCCAGTTCAAGTATCTGACGGCTTTTTTCGGCGGCTATGATTTTGCCCGTTACGTCCACTTCTTTGCTATGGCGTCGATCGTGGGATTTTTGACGATCCACATCGCACTTGCGCTCATCGTGCCGAAGAGTCTGCGCGCGATGATCACGGGCCGTTGAGAAGCAAGACAATGCCAAAGTCACGCAAACCGATCCCCGGCGTCGATCCGAAACTCCTGATCAAGGACGCGGGCAAACTGTTGCCCGATCCGTCGCGCCGCCTGTTCCTGCGCGGCGCCGCGAGCCTCGGCGCGCTGGCAACGCTGACCGGCTGCGACATCATCGACGGCCCGACTGCGGAGAATGCGCTGCGCGTCATTTCGAATTTCAACGACTGGGTTCAGGCGCGGATATTCAATCCCAACACGCTGGCGCCGGAATATCCGGAGAGCGCGATCACACGGCCGTTCCCGTTCAATGCCTATTACAGCCAGGATGAAGCGCCGGAGGTCGATGGCGAGACTTATCAGCTCGAGATCGGTGGCCTGGTCGACAACAAGAAGCCGTGGACGCTGCCGGAGCTGAACAAGCTGCCGGAGGTTTCCCAGATCACCCGTCACGTCTGCGTCGAGGGCTGGAGCGCGATCGGTTCGTGGCAAGGCGTGCGGCTGTCGGACTTCCTGAAAATGATCGGCGCCGACACCACGGCGAAGTACGTCTGGTTCCAGTGTGCCGAGGGCTACTCCAACACCATCGACATGCCGACGGCGCTGCATCCGCAGACGCAATTGACGCTGAAATTCGATCACAAGACCTTGCCGACCGCCTACGGCTTTCCGATCAAGATCCGCATCCCGACCAAGCTCGGCTTCAAGAATCCCAAATACGTCACCGCGATGTGGGTGCAGAACAACGACGCCGGCGGCTATTGGGAAAACCAGGGCTACAACTGGTTCAGCGGGCAATAAGGCCCGACGCGATTTATGACTTTACCAATCAGGCTTGCGGGCGTGGCGGCGGCACTTCGGTAATCAGCCGGGCGCCACGCTGAAAGGTGATGTAGCTCCACAGCCAGGTCACGGCGACGACGAAACGATTACGCAGCCCAATCAGAAAATAAATGTGCACCACGCTCCAGAACAGCCAGCCGACAAATCCTCGGAGTTGAATGGGCCCCAGTTCGACCACGGCGGAGCGCCGCCCGATCGTCGCCAGCAGACCTAAATTTTTGTAGCGGAACGGCGGCAAGGTCTTGCCGGAGAGTCGCGCCGCGATGAGCCGGCCGACATAGATGCCCATCTGCTTCGCCGCGGCGGCAAGGCCCGGCACCGGGCGTCCGGCAGCATCGTTGACCGTGGCGGTGTCGCCGATGACGAAGATGGTCTCGTGTCTCGGCAAAGAGAGGTCGGGGGCGACGGTAATGCGGCCTACGCGGTCGTGATCCGCTGCCAGCCAATCCGCCGCGGGCGACGCCATTACTCCGGCCGCCCAGACGATAGAACCAGCGTCGATGCGGCCATCTTGAAGATCGACACCGCGCGCGTCGCAACCGGTCACCAGTGTCGAGGTCAGCACCTCGACGCCCATCGCGGTGAGCGCGTCGTGCGCGTAGCGGGAGTGTCGTTCGGAGAATGCTGGCAATAGCCGCGGGCCCGCCTCGATCAGCACGATGCGAGACGCACGCGGATCAATGCGCCGGAAGTCGCGCGCCAGCGTTTGCCGTGCCACCTCGGCGATGGCGCCCGCCATTTCAACGCCGGTCGGTCCGCCGCCGACGATGACGAAGGTCAGGAGTTTCCGCCGCGCCTCTTCGCCATCCGCCAGTTCCGCCCGTTCGAAGGCGGACAGGATACTGCGCCGGATGCGCGTGGCGTCCTCGATGCGTTTCAGTCCCGGTGCGACAGCGGTCCAGGAGTCGTGACCGAAGTACGAATGCATGGCGCCTGTTGCGATCACCAGAAAGTCGAACGGAAACATGACCGGACTTTGTTGTGACGGTCTCGCGCGGCAGCGTCGATCCCTGTCACTTCGGTCATCAGGACAGTGGCGTTGCGCTGGCGGCGGAGGATATGGCGAATTGGCCAGGCGACGTCGGCAGGCGATAGCGCCGCAGTCGCCACCTGGTACAGGAGCGGCTGAAAACAATGATAATTCTGTCGATCGATGATCGTGATGTCGACGTCTGCGCGGCGCAACGCCTGCGCGCAAGAGAGCCCGCCAAATCCGCCGCCGAGGATGACAACGCGAGGTCGCTGCTGCGGCATTGAATCTTCCTTCGCGTTCCGGCAGAGGCGCGGCACGTCGTCGGTCGTGCCAGCACGTTAAATATGTGATCCAGGATATCCGGTTGCCATCGGGCGGCGGCCCGATTAGCACTGGCCCCGCGTTCCACAATTCTGAAGGCACCTCATGCCCACCTATAAACTTCTTCTGCTTCCCGGCGACGGCATCGGCCCCGAGGTCATGGCCGAGGTCAAAAAGCTGCTCGGCTTCTACGCAAAGAAGGGCGTTGCCAGCTTCGACATTGAAGAAGGCCTGGTTGGCGGCTGCTGCTACGACGCCCACAAGGTCGCCGTCACCGACGAGACCATGGCCAAGGCGCACGCCGCCGACGCCGTGATCTTCGGCGCCGTCGGTGGGCCGAAATGGGACACAGTGCCATTCGATGTGCGGCCCGAAGCCGGGCTGCTGCGCCTGCGCAAAGATTTGGGGCTATTCGCCAATATCAGGCCGGCGATCGTTTATCCGGCGCTTGCGGAAGCATCGAGCCTCAAGCGCGACGTCGTCGAAGGCCTCGACATCATCATCCTGCGCGAGCTGACCGGCGGCGTTTATTTCGGCGAACCCAAGACCATCAGCGATCTCGGCAACGGGCAGAAGCGCGCGATCGACACTCAGGTCTACGATACTTACGAGATCGAGCGCATTGCCCGCGTCGGCTTTGAACTGGCGCGCAAGCGGCGCAACAAAGTCACCTCGATGGAAAAGCGCAATGTGATGAAGACCGGCGTGCTCTGGCACGAAGTGGTCGGCCAGGTTCACGCGCGCGAATACAAGGACGTGCAGCTTGAGCACATGCTGGCCGATGCCGGCGGCATGCAGCTGGTTCGCGCGCCAAAGCAGTTTGACGTCATCGTCACCGATAATCTGTTCGGCGACATGTTGTCGGACGTGGCCGCCATGCTGACCGGTTCGCTCGGCATGTTGCCGTCCGCTTCGCTCGGCGAGATCGATCCGAAGACCCGGCGGCGCAAGGCGTTGTACGAGCCGGTGCACGGCTCGGCGCCCGATATTGCCGGCAAGGGCATGGCGAATCCGATCGCGATGCTGGCCTCGTTCGCGATGGCGATGCGCTATTCGTTCAACATGGGCACTGAAGCGGACCGGCTTGAGGCGGCGATCGCTGCGGCGCTGGCCAAGGGCTTGCGCACCGCCGACATCAAGTCAGACGGCAGCAAGGTCGTCAGCACGTCGGACATGGGCGACGCCGTTGTCGGCGAGCTGGAGCGATTGTCGGCGTAAACGCCGCCGCGATCAGAACGGCGTGTAGGGATTGAAGCCGGGAATATAGAGCGGCGCGGACATCGGCAGGTAATTGCCGTTGCCGCTCAAATCCGGGCCGCCCATCGTCCAGTTCGGGTGCCCTGGATCTCCGCCCGGAGCAAACGCGTAGTCCCGAAAGCCGCGATCGCCGACGGATACTTCCGTACCGGTATCGAGATAGGACCGGCGGGGAATGACGATCACGGTGGTGGTCCCGTCCTGGCGATGGATGATGGTTCGGGTCGGCTCGATGACGGTGCCGCTCGCCGACCGCATCACCGGTGCATTGCCGTGCGTCTTCTTGGTGGCGGCCCCGGCGGGGCCCGCCTGAACGGCCCAAACCGCTAAAACGATCGTTGCAACGGCACTTACGCGCATATGTCCTCGCTCCCCGACTGGGGCAGTGTAACCCGGTTCGTCGTCCGGCAATAGCGTTCCGGCAACCGGCCAGATGCCGTTGGGGTTCCGGCCCTGCCTCGGTGCATGAGGTTGTTTTGCACTGCCGCAGGACAATTTCCTCCCGTTGGGGTCGTTTTTGTCACATTATTTGCCAGCAGCGGCAGACGAGCCGGCCATCAGGCTCAAGCAGGGGCGGGGCCTCGATAAAGTCGAAGGCAATTGCGGCGCTGGTGACGGATCAGTGCGCCGGCAAATGACCGCGCAGTACGGACTTCAATTTTGAAATCTGTTGCGGACCGATATGCGCCTCGCGCTCGGGCGTCGCCGCCAGGATCGGGGTGCGCCGGCCACAGAATGTGCGCTTGATTTCGGCGTTGGCAAAGAACGCCGTGACCGGCGCATCGCCGTTGACGACGGTGAACCGGTCGATCATGCACGCCAGCATCGAGCGGTCGATAACTTCCGCGCCGGCGCTGCAATACCAGCCGGCAATCTGCATAACCGGATTGTCGAAGGCGCGCGCGAAACCAAGGCAGCGCCGCAGATGGCCCTGCGCTTCGATGGCGAAATCCACCATCGGCATCGGTCCGAACTTGCTGTCGACGGCGCCGATCGGCTTGACGTCGTCCGCTATCGTATCGTCGATCAGCCGCGCTGCGATTTCGCTCGGCGCATCGAGGAAGGTCTCGCCGCGCGTTCCGGGCCGAAGGATTTCAACCATCGCATAGGGACTGGCGGTGGCCTCGCCCGGCGCCGGTTGGCCCCATGTCAGCACGTCCTTGCGCGCCTGGTCGGTGTCCCGCCGCAGGATCGCATAAGTATAAGGGCTGCTCGCCAGCTCCGGCATCAGCAGTTCGAAAGCCGGGTAGGGATGTTCCGCCGTGATCCAGGTCGGGATCGGCGCGGGATTGATCGCCAATGAACTGCGCGATTCCTGAAAAAAACCGGCGGCCATCAAGGCAAGAATGGCGAGACCGCCTATATAGGCGAAGGTGCGTGCCAACGTGGCGCGGATGTCACCGGGTAAGGTGTATGACGCCTGCTGCACGCCCGGTCCCATCAACGTTGTATTAGGGACGTTTCTCGCCTAGAAGCGCTTCCGCTCCGGTTCCCAAGGCGCTTGTCGGGTACTGAATTTTTATTGGAGAGTTAACAATGGGTTACAGCGTCGCCGTGGTTGGCGCGACCGGCAATGTGGGCCGGGAAATGCTCAATATCCTCGACGAGCGGTCGTTCCCGGCCGATGAGGTTATTGCGCTCGCTTCACGCCGCAGTCAGGGCACCGAGGTCTCGTTCGGAGACCGCACGCTGAAAGTCAAAGCGCTCGAGCATTTCGATTTCGCCGGCGTCGACATCTGTCTGATGTCGGCGGGCGGCAGCGTGTCCAAGGAATGGTCGCCGAAGATCGCGGCTGCGGGCGCGGTGGTGATCGATAACTCGTCGGCCTGGCGCTACGAGTCCAACATTCCCTTGATCGTGCCGGAGGTCAACGCCGACGCCATCACCGGCTTTCGAAATCGCGGCATCATCGCCAATCCGAATTGCTCGACCGCGCAGCTCGTCGTGGCGCTCAAGCCGCTGCATGACCATGCGAAGATCAAGCGCGTCGTCGTCTCGACCTATCAATCGGTGTCCGGCGCCGGCAAGGCGGCGATGGACGAGCTCGATCGCCAGACCAAGGCGATCTATACGCTGCAGGACGTCCAGCTGAACAAGTTTCCGAAGCGCATCGCCTTCAATCTCATTCCGCAAATCGACGTCTTCATGGAAGACGGCTACACCAAGGAAGAGTGGAAGATGGTGGTCGAGACCAAGAAGATTCTCGATCCCAAGATCAAGCTCACCGCGACCTGTGTCCGCGTGCCGGTCTTCATCAGTCACTGCGAGTCGGTGAATATCGAATTCGAGAACGAGATCACGGCCGACGAAGCGCGCAACATCCTGCGCAACGCGCCGGGTTGCCTGGTGATCGATTCACACCAGCCCGGCGGCTATGTCACGCCCTATGAGGCGGCCGGCGAGGATGCGACCTATATCAGCCGCATTCGCGAAGACGCCACGGTCGAAAACGGGCTTGCGATGTGGATCGTGTCCGACAACCTGCGCAAAGGTGCGGCGCTCAACGCGGTCCAGATCGCCGAGTGTCTGATCAACCGCAAGCTGATCACCGCCAAGCAGAAGGCGGCGTAAGCTTTCAGCCCCGGCAACCGTGCAAGAACAATGACCGTCCGTCCGCGCCGTAGTGTGCTTTATATGCCGGGTTCGAATGCGCGGGCGCTTGAAAAAGCCCGCGACTTGCCGGCGGATTGCCTGATCCTCGATCTTGAGGATGCGGTGGCGCCGGAAGCCAAGGGGCAGGCGCGCGGGCTTATCAACCGGGCCCTGAAGAGCGGCTTCGGCGACCGTGAAGTGCTGGTGCGGATCAACGGCCTCGATACCAGATGGTGGGTCGAAGACCTCGACTCCATCGTCGGCGCCCGGCCCGACGCGGTGCTGGTGCCGAAAATCTCCAACCCCGGCCAATTGCAGGATTTGGCGGCGCGCATTGTCGATATGGGCACCGATCCGCATATCCGCGTCTGGGCGATGATGGAAACGCCGCTGGCGATGCTCAACGCCGGTGAAATCGCGGCATCCGCGCTGGATTCCGAAACCCGGCTTGCCGGCTTCGTCATGGGCACCAACGATCTCGCCAAGGACACGCGGGCGCGTCTGGTGCCCGGCCGCGCGCCGATGCTGCCCTGGCTGATGACTTGCGTTGCCGCGGCGCGCGCCTACGGCCTCGATATCCTCGACGGCGTCTATAACGATCTCGGCAATACCGAGGGCTTCGTCGAGGAGTGCAAGCAGGCGCGTGATCTCGGCTTTGACGGCAAGACGCTGATCCATCCGAAGCAGATCGAGCCGTGCAACGAGTCGTTCTCGCCGTCCGCCGAGGAGGTCGAGGGCGCGCGCAAGATGATCGCCGCCTTCGATCTGCCGGAGAACAGGGACAAGGGCGTCGTGCAGATCGACGGACGAATGGTCGAGCGCCTGCATGCCGAGATGGCGCAACGCACCGTGGCGATCGCCGACGCGATCGAGCGGCAGCAGAGCAAACAAAAAATCGCGTCGTAGCCGGCTAACGGCGCCGATACAGCGCGTGCCGCCGGTTGCGGGTGAAGGGCCGCACCTCGGTCGGCCACCGTCCGGCTTCGGATGCCGCCGCCCATGCGCGGCTGGTCAGCACATCGGGACCGTCGATTTCGTAGATCGCCGTATAGCGCGGACCATCCTGCGGAATTTTCTTGTCCTCGCCGCCGATGTTCAGCACGAAAGGTTCACCGATCATCCGGGCTACGGCGTGTACGCCAGGGACCTTGGACAGGATCGGCACATGCTCGGTGTCGTAGATCTCGTTGAACAGCGCTTCCTTGTCGGGATCGATATCCATCGACACAACGAAGAGATAGTTCGATTTGATAGGCATGGCGCGCCTCGCAGCAACGGGCGATGACAGATCAAACCGATTATGTCATCGCGTGCCGGCGCTTCCCAGCCGGCGAGGGGCGGCCCGCTAGTTCTTCAGCCGGTAGCCGGTTTTGAAGAACCACCAGACAATTGCCATGCAGATGGCGAGGAACAGCAAGGTCATCGCCACGCTGATTTCGACATTGACGTCCGAGATGCCGAAAAAGCTCCAGCGGAAGCCGGAAATCAAATAGACCAGCGGATTGAACAGCGTGGCGGTACGCCAGACCGGCGGCAACACGCTGGTCGAATAGAACGTGCCGCCGAGGAACGTCAGCGGCGTCAGGATAAGCAGCGGCACGATCTGCAATTTCTCGAAGCTGCTCGCCCACAGTCCGAGAATGAAGCCGAACAGGCTGAAACTGATGGAGGTCAGGACCAGGAATGCCAACATCCACACCGGATGATCGATGCGCACCGGCACAAACAGCCACGACGTCGCGAGGATGATGAAGCCGAGCACGACGGACTTGGTGGCGGCGGCGCCGACATAGCCGAGCACGATTTCGAACGACGACACCGGCGCCGACAACAACTCATAAATCGTGCCGATGAAGCGCGGAAAATAAATGCCGAAGGAGGCGTTCATCACGCTTTGCGTCAGCAGCGTCAGCATGATCAGGCCCGGCACGATAAATGCGCCATAGCTGACCCCGTCGATCTGGCTGATGCGCGTGCCGATCGCCGCGCCAAATACCACGAAATAGAGCGAGGTCGAGATCACCGGCGAAACGACGCTCTGGAACAGCGTGCGCGCGGTCCGCGACATCTCGTAAACGTAGATCGCCTGGACTGCATAGAGGTTCATCGCGGTCTTCATCCTCTGCTATTGGCGATCGATGTGGTTCTCGTCGACCACGCGATTCCAGCGTGTGATCTCCGTCTGCATACGATTAGATAAGTCGGTCGGCGACCCGGTCCATACCTCGACGCCCAGATCGCGAAATTTCGCGACGAGATCGGGATCGGCCAGCGCGGTCTGGAAGGCCTTTGTCAATTGTTCGATGACGGGCGCGGGCGTGCCTGCAGGCGCCTCAATACCGTTCCAGGAGGATACCTCGAAGTTCGACACGCCGGCTTCCTGCATGGTCGGCACATCCGGCAGGAAACTCGAACGGCGTGCTGTCGTCGTCGCAATCGCCCGCAATTGGTTGGTGGCGATGTTCTGACGATAGGCACCGTAGGCATTGATCACGACGTCGACGTCATTGCGCAACAGCGCCACGGTCAGATCGGGAGCGCCGTGAAACGGCACGATCGTGAAATCAACGCTGGCCGCGCGTTTGAACAGCAATGCCGTAAGGTACGGCGTCGTGCCGCCATCCGATGTGCCGACATTGAGGGCGTCCGGTTTCGTTCGTGCTGCGGCCAAAACGTCCTGCAACGTCTTAAAGCGCGATTGATAGTTGGTCATGAACAGATAAGCGAAGTCGCTCATCGTCGAGACCGGCACGAAATTCTTGACCGGATCGAACGGCAATTGCTTGAACAACGCTGCGCTGACGGCTGTCGCGTTCGACAGTAGCGCCAGGGTATAGCCATCAGCCGGTGCCGACAGCACTTGGCGCGCAGCCAGGACGCCGCCGCCACTCGGCTGATTCTGTACGATGATTTGCGTATTGAGCAGTGCTCCCGCGCGTTCCGCCAGGATGCGCAGGGAAATGTCGGACACCGCACCGGCCGGAAATGGCGAAACGACGCGGATTGGATGGGTCGGAAACGCCGACTGCGCAAACGCCGCCGGCAGACCGGACAGCAGCATTGCAGCAGTCAGGATGACCGCGCCGCGCCGTATGATGAATTGGCGCATGGCGGCGGTCAGGCCTCCGCAACCACGCGGTTGCGCAGCACGCCAATGCCGGTGATTTCGATTTCGATCAGATCGCCGGGCTTGACCGCTTTGGGCACTTCATCGGTGCCGAGCCAGACCACGTCACCCGGCGACAGCGTGTTGTAGCGGGACACATCGCTGATCACCTCGCCCGGGCTGAACAGCATATTGGCGGTGGGAAACGAGTGCTCGAGCTTGCCGTTGATCTTGACGTTCGTCGTCATGTCGCGGATGTCGACGCCGGTGACAATCCATGGCCCCATCGGTTTGAAGGTGTCTGCGTTCTTGCCGCGCAGATTGGTCGGATCCTTGGCCTGCCAATCGCGCTCGGTCATGTCATTGCCAATGGTCCAGCCGAAGATGCACGCTGCAGCCTGTTCCGGCGTCACGTGCCGCGCCGGCTTGCCGATCACCGCCACAAGTTCGGCTTCGTACTCGAACTTCGGGCCGGAACCGGCCGGCTTGACGATCTCGCCCTCGTGAGGAAGCAGCGCACTGTTGGCGCGATAGCCGACACGCGGCGTCTCGTAGAAGATCGGATCGCGTCCCTTCACCTTGGCGCGGCCGACGACGTGATTGCGGTAGTTCGAGCCGATGGCATAAAAGGTCGGCGGCACGATCGGCACCAGCAATTTCACCGTGGTGAGCGGATAACGTTCGCTGCCGAGCCGGTATTGCGAAAGCGGCTCACCCTCAATGGCGCGTACCGTGTCGTCCTCGACAATCCCGTACGAGACGCGGCCGGCTTTCTCGAAACGGCAAAAGACTGTCTTGCTCATCGGCAACATTCCTCGGCGCGGAAAGCCAGGTCGGTCATGATCCCTGCCTCACCAGGTTGACGAAAATGTCCTCCAGCGAGGTCTGCCGCGTTTGCAGATCGCGAAAGCGGATGTCCGCCGCGCGAAGCTCATCGAGCAGGGTGGTGATGCCTGTGCGCTCCCCTTTGGTATCGTAGTCGTATGTCAGGGTCTTGCCGTCTGGCGCGAGCGTCAGATGATACGTGCTCAGCGCGGCGGGTATCGTCGCCATGGGGTCGCGCAATTCGATGGCGAGCTGTTTCTTGCCGAGCTTGTGCATCAGCTCGACCTTCTCTTCGACAAGGATGATCTCGCCTTTGTTGATGACGCCGATCCGGTCGGCCATCTCCTCGGCTTCTTCGATGTAATGGGTGGTCAGGATGATGGTGACGCCGGAGGCGCGCAGTTCGCGCACCAGCTGCCACATGTCCTTGCGTAGTTCGACGTCAACGCCGGCCGTCGGTTCGTCGAGGAACAGGATTTTCGGCTCGTGGGCCAGCGCCTTGGCGATCAACACACGCCGCTTCATGCCGCCGGACAGCGTGATGATCCGGGCGTCGCGCTTGTCCCAGAGCGACAGCTCTTTCAGCACCTTTTCGATGTGCGCCGGATTGGGCGGCTTGCCGAACAGTCCGCGGGAGAACCGCATGGTCGCCGGCGGCGTCTCAAAGGCGTCGGTGGTCAGCTCCTGCGGCACCAGCCCGATCAGTTCGCGCGAGGCGCGGTAGTCGGTGAGAATGTCGTGACTGTCGACCGTAATGGCGCCCGAAGACGGCTTCACGATCCCGCAAATGACGTTGATCAGCGTGGTCTTGCCGGCGCCGTTTGGCCCGAGCAACGCAAAAATCTCGCCGCGCCGGATGTCCAGGTTGACGTCTTTGAGAGCCCGGAAACCGGATGCGTAGGTCTTGTTGAGATGCGAGACGGAAATCGCGGAATTCATGTGCGAAGTTGATGGCCTGCCATAAATGGAGGAGCGGGTTTGTAGCCTGTTACGGCCAGCCGCGCATGCGGAAACTCGCGGCTCCGCCATGCGTTATCTGCCGGTGAGCAGGAGTTCCGTCATGTCCGAGATCGCCGAAAGTAGTGGTATTTGCACCCAAATCACCACAGTTAAAATCAGTCCCGAAAGCCAGGATGAGATCCTGAAGTTGATGAAGGAACGTGCCCGCTTTATGGCGACACAACCTGGTTTCGTATCGGTCAATCTGCACCGCAGCAGGGACGGCAGCCATATCGTCAATTACGTTCAATGGACGAATGAGGCCAAGCTGGCCGCGGCCCATCAATCGCCGGAGTTTCGCAAGACGTGGCCGCGGTTCGGCGAGTTGGTGAAGGAAGCCGAGCCCTGTCTGTATGACGTGGTTCTGGTTGAAGCCGCTTAGGCGCCGCCGCGCGTTTTGACATTCGCTGCAACGCGCAGGACCTCAGCACCGTCAGCCTTTCGGCGATGCTGAGTGCCTTGGATGCTGAGTGCCTTGAACGATTGCTGCTCCAGCGTGGCCTCTACACCCAAGGCCGTTCGGCTTTGGCCTTTTCCTCGAAGCCATCAATCTTCTTGTTCTTGACCAGGGTCTGGCCGATATCGTCGAGGCCTTCGAGCAGGCACTTCTTGCGGTGCGGGTCGATGTCGAACTTGACCACGCCGCCGTCCGGCCCGCGGATTTCCTGCTTCTCCAGATCGACCGTGAGCGTCGCGTTGGCGCCACGGTCGGCGTCATCGAACAGCTTTTCCAGGTCCTCGGGCGATACCTTGACCGGCAGCACGCCGTTCTTGAAGCAGTTGTTGTAGAAAATGTCGCCGAACGAGGTCGAGATCACGCAAGTGATGCCGAAATCCAGCAGCGCCCATGGCGCGTGCTCGCGCGACGAGCCGCAGCCAAAATTGTCGCCGGCAACCAGGATTTTCGATTTGCGATAGGCCGGCTTGTTGAGCACGAAGTCCGGATTTTCGCTGCCGTCGTCGCGGAAGCGCTTTTCGGAGAACAGGCCCTTGCCGAGCCCGGTGCGCTTGATGGTTTTCAGATACTGCTTCGGGATGATCATATCGGTGTCGATATTGATCATCTTCAGAGGCGCCGCGACGCCTTCGAGGGTTGTGAACTTTTCCATCCCGGTTTCCTTGGCGGATGTTCGGTATCTGGCGGTGTAATGGCGGCTTGATCGGCGCGGGTCAAGCCCGCGATTTTGCGTTCGATTCGGCCAAATTAAACCTGGATGCGCGAAAGCGCCGCTGACTGATAATTGGCGGCTAGGGAGCGCGGCATCAAGCCTCACAACGACCGCTTTATTTGGCCGACCGTTCGATGGCCTCCATGCCGGCGTCGGACAGGCCGAAATGGTGGCCGATCTCGTGCACCAGCACGTGCCTGACAATATCGCCCAGTGTTTCGTCGTGCTCGGCCCAATAGTCGAGGATCGGCCGCCGGTAGAGCCAGATCATATTCGGCATCTGGACCGGCGCACTCTCGCTGCGAAACGGCAAGCCGACGCCCTGGAACAGGCCCAGCAGGTCGAACTCGGTCTCGGCCTGCATCGCCTCAAGCACCTCGTCGGTCGGGAAGTCGTCGACCTGAATGACGAGGCCCACGCAGAGATCGCGAAAGCCCTTCGGCAATTGGCGGAACACGTCGCCGGCCAGAACTTCAAGCTCGGCGAGCGAGGGCGCTTTTGCCGGCGGCCAGTCCGGCAGATCGGATGCGTTCTTCGCCATAACTGGTTTTACCGCAAGTTTCCTCGCGGCGCATTCGCCTACCGAGTCCGGTTTCCGAAATAAAACCTGCAATCGCATTTCGCGCGTAAACACTTCTTCCGCCATGAATGTGGGCCATGAATGTGCGCATGAATTTCGTGTGTACGTTTTATCTCTGCTTTATCGGTCCATGCGGCGTATTTATTTTCAACAGCATGGTTTTCGGCGTTGCCGACCAATAGATGTTTGCTGCGACGCAAGACGTCGCGTTGTCGTGGAAATGCCATGTTGCAAATGCCCGTGCGAGACATCGGTCCGTTCTTCCGTCCGGCCGAACTGAGTGCAAAGCAGCTGTTCATGATTTTTCCGACGCCGATGTTCACGGGCCTGTTGCCCGAGATCGCGCTGTGCGATCGCATCGAGAAAAAGCTGCGTGAATTGCAGAGATCAGGCCGAGGATTCCCTTCACCCGGGGCGGTCCTGGCTTACATGACGCCGGACGACCTGCAGAATTTGCCGGAGATGAAAGATCTGGTAGCCGTCATCATGGCGGAAAGCTCATCGATCCTGGACGCTTTCGCGATCAAGCGCGAATCCCACTACATCACCAATATGTGGGCCAACATCGCCAATCCAAACCGCCGGCATAATTTTCATATTCATCCGAACTGCCTGCTCAGCGGCATCGTTTATATCAAGACGCCGGTCAATTGCGGGCGCACGATTTTTGCCTCGCCGCGCATGCATTCGAAAAACATCGAACCGACCTACGTGCAAAAGAACGAATTAAACGCCGATATTTTTTCAATGCCGCCGGAGAAGGGCCGCATGATGATCTGGCCGAGCCACGTTCCGCACGGAGTCGAGGAAGGCAATGCCAACGAGGCGGAGGATCGGATCGTGCTGGCCTTCAACGTCATGATCCGCGGACTGGTCGAGCAGCCGACCGCGCGTCTCTATCTGACCTGAGCAGCAGCTTCGCCCGGTTCGCCTTTCGGGGACCGGAACCGAGATCGGCCATATTGTTGTCGTAACTGTGCAGGGCTAGGGTCCACGAAGTGGTGGATACCGCGTCCGGCGAGGCAGCAATGGTGTCGAAATGGTGCGTCGTAATCGTTGCGCCGGCGATTTTTGCCGCCACGGCAGCGCTGGCGCAGAATCCGCCGCCGCGGCCGGTCGGCAGTCAGATCGTGCCGGCGCCAAGCCAGGTGCAGCCGCCGCGCATTGAAATTCACCCGGGCGCGCGGCCGTTGCTCTATCGGCGCTGTACCGATTGGTATGAGCTGCAATACCGGCCGAGCGGCACGGTGCTTTATCCCGGCAAGCATTGTTGGTGGGTGAGGGGCTGAACTCAGCGAGTCATCGCCGGGCATGGCCGTTCGAAGAACGGCGTCGCTTCGCTCGCCTATGTCCCGGCGATCTCGACCAATCCGGCAATGACTCTCAGATCAATCGGGATGGCCGCATCAAGTCCGGCCATGACGGACTAATGCCAGTCGCGGATGTCGACAAAATGCCCGGCGATCGCGGCCGCTGCGGCCATCGCCGGCGACACCAGATGGGTGCGGCCCTTGTAGCCCTGGCGGCCCTCGAAATTGCGGTTCGAGGTCGAGGCGCAGCGTTCGCCCGGTGCAAGCTTGTCGGGGTTCATCGCCAGGCACATCGAGCAGCCGGGCTCGCGCCATTCGAAGCCCGCCTTCACAAAAATCTTGTCGAGCCCTTCGGATTCGGCCTGCTCTTTGACGAGGCCGGAGCCCGGCACGATCATCGCATTGACGTTGGCGTTCACGGTCTTGCCGTCGGCGATCTTCGCCACCACGCGGAGATCTTCGATGCGGGCATTGGTGCAGGAGCCGATGAACACGCGATTGATGCCGATGTCGATGATCTTCTCGCCGCCCTTCAGGCCCATGTAATCCAGCGCCCGCCCGATCGCTTCGCGCTTGCCCTCATCGGTGACGCCGTCGAGGCTCGGAACACGGCCGGTGATCGAGATCACCTGCTCGGGGCTGGTGCCCCAGGTGACGAGCGGCGGCAATTTTGCGGCGTCGAGCTTGATCTCGCGATCGAACTGCGCGCCGTCGTCCGAGTGCAGCGTCTCCCAGTAGCGGAGCGCGGCATCCCAGTCTTTGCCTTTCGGCGCCTTCGGACGGCCGTTGAGGTAGTCGTAGGTCTTCTGGTCGGGCGCGATGAAGCCGGCCTTGGCGCCGGCCTCGACCGACATGTTGCAGACGGTCATGCGGCCTTCCATCGACAGCGCGCGGATCGCTTCGCCGGCATATTCCAGCGCGTAGCCGGTGCCGCCGGCGGTGCCGATCTCGCCGATGATGGCAAGGATGATGTCCTTCGCGGTGACGCCGTCCGGCAACTTGCCGTCGACCACCGCGCGCATGTTCTTCGACTTCGACTGGATCAGCGTCTGCGTCGCCAGCACATGTTCGACTTCCGACGTGCCGATGCCGTAGGCGAGCGCGCCGAGCGCGCCGTTGGTTGCGGTGTGGCTGTCGCCGCAGACCAAGGTCACGCCCGGCAACACGAAGCCCTGTTCGGGACCGATGATGTGGACGATGCCCTGGCGCTTGTCGAACTCGTCGTAATATTCGAGGCCGAAGAACTTGGCGTTCTCGGCGAGATATTTGATCTGCGCTGCGCTCTCGGGATCGGGATTGGGCAGATTGCGATTGGTGGTCGGTACGTTGTGATCGACCACCAGCAAGGTCTTGTCCGGCGCGCGGACTTTGCGGCCGGCAAGCCGCAATCCTTCGAAAGCCTGCGGGCTCGTCACCTCGTGGACAATGTGCCGGTCGATATAGATCAGCGAGGCGCCGTCCGGGTCGTCCTCGATCAGATGGTCATGCCAGATCTTGTCGTAGAGCGTACGCGCCTTACCCATGGGACTGCCATCGGCTATTTCGCCGACTTCTCCTCGGTGCCTTCGACGACGTGATCCAGACGCTCGCCGATGCGGGCAGATTTGCCGCGGCGGCCGCGCAGATAATACAGCTTGGCGCGGCGGACCTTGCCGCGGCGCACGACCTTGATGGAGTCGATCATCGGCGCATAGAGCGGGAAGACGCGCTCGACGCCTTCGCCATACGAAATCTTCCGCACGGTGAAATTCTCGTTCAAGCCGCCTCCGGCGCGGCCGATACAGACGCCTTCATAAGCCTGCACGCGGGAGCGTTCGCCTTCCAGGATCTTGACGTTGACGATGACGGTATCCCCCGGCTGGAAATCGGGAATTTCCTTGCCGACAGAGAGCTTTGCCACTTGTTCGTTTTCGATTTCTTTGAGCAGGTTCACGGTAAATTCTCCATCGGCTGCGCTTCACCTTGCGCGCGGCTCCGACCGGGGCTTAGCGGATTGGGCGTGCTTCTACGCCAACCGATGGGCTTTGTCACCCTCCGGTCACCCGGTCTTGTCCCTGATCTAAGGCCCCTTTTTAACGCCCCCCTTGGGGGCGCCGGGAAAACACGGTCCAAAGGTCCGGCCGGCGCTCTTTGGTCAACCGTTCGGCTTCGGAACGCCGCCAGGCGGCGATTTTGCCGTGGTCTCCGGACAGCAGGATTTCCGGGATCGGCTGACCCTCCCAGAGCTGGGGGCGGGTGTATTGCGGGTACTCCAGAAGTCCCCCGGTAAAGCTCTCCTCGGTCCCGGAATCCGCGGCGCCCATGACGCCCGGCAGCAGCCGGACGCAGGCGTCGATCAGGGCTATGGCGGCGATTTCGCCGCCGGACAGCACGTAATCGCCGATCGAGACCTCCTCCAGGCCGCGCGCTGCGATCACCCGCTCGTCGACGCCTTCGAAGCGTCCGCAAACGATGGCGACGCCTTCGCCCTTGGTCAGCGTTTCGACCCGGGCCTGCGTCAGCGGTGTACCGCGCGGCGACATCAGAAGGCGTGGACGCGTGCCGGTTGCGACCGCGTCGATGGCGCGGCCGAGCACGTCGGCCTTCATCACCATGCCGGGGCCGCCGCCGGCCGGGGTGTCATCGACGGTACGGTGCCTGTCGGTGGCGAAGCTGCGAATGTCGGCGACGTCGAGCGACCACGTGCCCGCTGCGAGAGCTTTGCCGGCGAGGCTTGTGCCGAGCGGTCCGGGAAACACGTCGGGAAAAATCGTCAGCACGCTGGCGCGCCACATATCAGCCGCCGCTCGTAGGCAGTTCGACCACCAGCCGGCCGGCCGCGAGATCGACCACCGGCACCGTCGCCTCGTTGAATGGCAACATCTGCGTAGCGTTGCCGTCGGTCGGCCGCACTTCGATCAGATCGCCGGCGCCGAAATTATGAACGGCGATCACGGTGCCGAGCTTCTCGCCGCCGCGATCGACCACGGCGAGGCCGATGAGATCGGCGTGGTAAAATTCATCGGCATGGTCGGGCGCCGGCAGGCGCTCGCGCAGCACGTAAAGCTTGACGTTGGTCAGGCGCTCGGCGGCGTCGCGATCGGCAACGCCGGCGAGCCGCGCGACGAAATGATCCTTGGCGCGCCGCAGCGACTCGATCTGCAACACGTGACCGTCCTCCGTCTCAAGCGGTCCGTAAGCGGCGATCGCGTCCGGATCGGCGGTGAACGAGCGCAGCCGGACCTCGCCGCGCACCCCATGCGGTGCGCCGATTTGACCGAGGCAGATGCGAGCGCTCGCCATCGCCCGCGCCGGTTAGGCGGCCGGCGCAGCTCCCGCCGCGGGAGCAGCGGGAGCTGCACCTGCTGCGGCCTTGGCCGCTTCTTCCTTCGCCTTGCGTTCCTTGCGCGGGACCGCCTTTTCCGGATTGTTGCGCTTCGGACGCTTCAGGATGCCGGCGGCGTCGAGAAAGCGCATCACGCGATCCGACGGCTGCGCGCCCTTGATCATCCACGCCTTGACCTTTTCCAGGTCGAGCTTGAGCCGCTCGGTCTTTTCCTTCGGCAGCAGCGGATTGAAATAACCAATCCGTTCGATGAAGCGGCCGTCGCGCGGGCTGCGGCTGTCGGCGACCACGATGTGATAGAACGGCCGCTTCTTGGTGCCGGCGCGTGCCATACGGATGACGAGCATTACTTTTCCTTTCGCTGGTTATTCGAATTGCGGTTGATCACTTCTTCTTTCCCAATCCCGGCAGTCCGCCGGGAATTTTTGGTCCCGGCAGGCCGGGGAAATTCGGCGGCAAGCCAGACATTCCAGGCATTTTCGGCGGCAGGCCGGGCGCACCGGGCATTCCCGGCGGCAAGCCGCCCGGCATTTTCTCGGCGAGCTTCGCCATCTGCTCCGGGCTCGGCGCGCCGCCGCCGCCGAAGCCGAGCATGTTGGCGAGCCCTGCCATCGGTCCGCGCTTGGCGCCGCCCATCGCCTTCATCACGTCGGCCATGGTGCGGTGCATTTTCAGCAAACGGTTGATGTCCTCGGGCTTGGTGCCGGAGCCGGCGGCGATGCGCCGCTTGCGGCTGGCTTTGAGCACGTCGGGACTGCGCCGCTCCTGCGGCGTCATCGAGTCGATGATGGCGACCTGACGCTTGAGCACGGTTTCGTCGAGGTTGCGCTCGGCGAGCTGATTTTTGATCTTGGCGATGCCCGGCATCATTCCCATCAGGCCGGTCATGCCGCCCATCTGCTGCATCTGCACGATCTGCTCGCGCAGGTCGGAAAGGTCGAATGCGCCCTTGCGCATTTTCTCGGCAACGCGGGCGGCTTTCTCCGCGTCGATCGTCTGCGCCGCTTTCTCGACCAGCGAGACGATGTCGCCCATGCCGAGGATGCGGTCGGCAATGCGCGACGGATGGAAGTCTTCGAGCGCGTCGAGTTTTTCGCCGGTGCCGAGCAACTTGATCGGCTTGCCGGTGACCGCGCGCATCGACAGTGCGGCGCCGCCGCGGCCGTCGCCGTCGATGCGGGTGAGGACGATGCCGGTAAGGCCGACGCGTTCGTCGAACGAACGCGCGAGGTTGACCGCGTCCTGGCCGGTGAGCGCATCGGCGACCAGCAGCACTTCGTGCGGATTGGCGGCGCGCCGGACTTCGGCGGCCTCGGCCATCATCGCCTCGTCGAGCGTGATGCGGCCGGCGGTATCGAGCATCACCACGTCGTAACCGCCAAGGCGGGCCGCCTGCACGGCGCGGTTGGCGATCTGCACCGGCGTCTGTCCGGCGACGACCGGCAGGGTTTGGACATCGACCTGCCGGCCGAGCACGGCGAGCTGTTCCATCGCAGCCGGCCGGCGGGTGTCGAGCGACGCCATCAGCACTTTGCGCTTGGCGAGATCGGTGAGGCGCTTCGCAACTTTCGCTGTCGTCGTGGTTTTGCCGGAGCCCTGCAATCCGACCATCATGATGACGACAGGCGCCGCCGCATTGAGGTCGATCGGCTGCGCATCCGAGCCGAGGGTCTCGATGAGCTGGTCGTGAACGATCTTCACGACCATCTGGCCGGGGGTGACCGATTTGATCACGTCGACGCCGACGGCGCGCTTCTTCACCTGTTCGGTGAATTCGCGGGCAACGTCGAGGGCGACGTCGGCCTCCAGCAGGGCGCGGCGGACCTCGCGCATCGCCTCGTCGACGTCGCCTTCCGACAGCGCACCGCGCCGGGTCAGGCGGTCGAGGACTGCACTCAGCCGTTCCGAAAGACTGTCGAACATTCAAAGCGCTTTTGCGCCCGAGGGCGCATTGCGCTGTCGGGCGGTTACCTCCGGCCTCGCGGACCGGTCGGCGGGTTCAATGTCGTTCTCTTGCGAGAGCGCGCGGAAAATAGGGGCAGGGCTCCCCGCCGTCAACCGGGAGGCCACGAGACCCGTGGCAGCACCGGAACCTGTATAATCAGGCCAGAATGTCCCGGTATTACAACGGTCCGGTCACCGATCACTTCGACGGCGAGCGGTTTTTCGATCCGCACGGCGCGCCGCCTAACAGGCGGCGGGATCTGTTCCGCTGGCTCATCGAGCGGCGCTGGAACGGCACCCGGGCGAAATGGCCGGCCTCCGCGCCATCGCCGTTTGCCGATCGTCCGCCGCCGCGGGTCGAGGGCGCGGCGCTGCGGGTCACTTCCATCGGGCATGCCAGCTTCCTGGTTCAGACCGGGGGCCTGAACATCCTGCTGGACCCGGTCTGGTCGGAGCGGGCGTCGCCGTTTCGCTTTATCGGTCCGAAGCGGGTGAACGATCCCGGCGTGGCTTTTTCCGACCTGCCGCCGATCGACGTCGTCCTGGTCACGCACGGACACTACGACCATCTTGATGCCGCGACGCTGTCGCGGCTCGCGGCCGCCCATCGCCCGCGTGTGATCGCGCCGCTCGGCAACGATACGATCATGCGCAATCACGATCCGGCAATCCCGGTGCAAGGTCGCGATTGGCACGATCGCATCGATCTCGGCGGCGCCGCCGTCACGCTGGTGCCGACGCGGCACTGGTCGGCGCGCAATTTGTCCGATCGCAACATGTCGCTGTGGGCGTCGTTCGTGATCGATGCGCCTTGCGGGCGGATCTACTTTGTTGGCGACTCCGGTTATGGCACCGGCCGGTATTTTCGCGACGTCGGCGCGCGCCACGGACCGCTCAAGCTCGCCATCCTGCCGATCGGCGCCTATGAGCCGCGCTGGTTCATGCGCGATCAACACATGAACCCGGCGGAGTCGGTGCAGGCTTTCACCGATTGCGGCGCTGAATTTGCGCTGGCGCATCACTACGGCACCTTCCAGCTCACCGACGAGGCGATCGACGCGCCGGTTGCCGCTCTCACTGATGCGTTGCGGAACGCTGGAATTCCGGCGGCAAGATTTCGCGCGCTGCGGCCGGGAGAAGTCTGGCAGCTCTCGTCTACTTCAGCAGCACATAGACGTTGACGGTGAGCTGCTTCGGATCGGCCGTCAGCGGATCGGTGACGTATTCCTCGATGAACATGTCCTTGGCTTCGAGCCGCTTCTCGTCGAGGTAATTGGTGATCGCCTCGTAGGTGTTGTCGAGGTCGTCATACGAGCCGTGATGGATGAATTTCAGCGCGCGGCCGTCGGGCGATTGGCCAAGCGCGATATCACCATGCGGCGCATTCTTCGGCGCTTCCGCGATCGGCATCGCAGCCTGAAACTGAAAGCCGGTGTCGTCGGTCGAGGTGAAAACCGTCATCGGCATGCCGTCGATCTTCACGCCTTCCTTGTCGGCGTAGGCCTTCAGCTTCTTGAAGGCTCCGGTAATCGTCTGGAAGGCATTCTCCCAGGTGCCGGTACCCTTCGTGGAGATGACGGTCTTGGCGGTGAGCGTGGTCTCTTCGCCGAACGGCTCGGCGGATGGCGCGGCCGTCGCCGGTGGATTCTGGGGGGCCTGGGCGACGAGCGGAGGGACTTCGGCAAACGCCACCGCCGAAGCCATAGTCGTGGCGATGGTCGCGGCGGCCGCCAAGCGCGCCGCACCAAGCACAAAGCGCAGGATCATCAGCATCTCCAAATGCTGGCGAGACTGGCGCTACCGGCTGGCGCCGCTGCCGCTGATTCATTTGCCCCGGAAAGTTCTAGCACGGCGTGCCCGACCCGCCGCGCTCAATTTTGCCTGCTGGTGTCGCGATTCCGAAGTTCGCATTATGGTGCTGCACCCTGATTTGCGAACTTCTGAACCGCCACACTGGCGCGAAACGGGCGAGTTCTCATATAAGTCCGGACATTCGGGCATTATCATGAGCGCATTGGCGGACCGCGATTTCATCAAGATGAACGGCCTCGGCAACGAGATCGTGGTGGTCGATCTGCGCCAGTCGCCGAGCCTGATCGCGGCGGCGGAGGCGCGCGCGGCTGCGCGGCAGGAGCCCTACGATCAGCTTATGGCGCTTTATCCGGCGCGCGGTGCCACCGATGCGCTGGTCCGCATCTTCAATAGTGACGGCTCCGAGGCCGGCGCGTGCGGGAACGGCATGCGCTGTGTGGCGGCTCTGGTCAGCGCCGAAAACGGCCGCACCGAGCTGACGTTTGAGACACCGGCCGGACTTATTCCCTGCTGGCGCGAGCGCAACGGCTTGTTCACCGTCGATATGGGTCAGCCGCATTTTCGCTGGGATGAAATCCCGCTCGCCCATGAGGTGCCGGATACCCGCGCGATCGCTCTCAATGTGGACGGCGTGCCGAGCCTGCATTCGCCGTCGGTGGTCAGCATGGGCAACCCTCATGCGATCTTCTGGGTCGACGATCCGCAGGCCTATGACCTGCGCGCCATCGGCCCGCGGCTCGAGCATGATCCGATCTTCCCCGAACGCGCCAACATTACGCTGGCGGCAACGCCGGCGCGCGATCATGTGGTGATCCGCACCTGGGAGCGCGGCGCCGGTCTCACCAAAGCGTGCGGGTCGGCGGCGTGCGCGTCCACGGTTGCCGCGGCGCGGCTTGGCCGCGCAGGCCGGCTCGTGACAGTGACGCTGCCCGGTGGTGATCTCGGCATCGAATGGCGCGACAGCGACGATCACGTGTTGATGACCGGCCCGACGGAATACGAACATAAGGGCCGCTTCGACGCGGCATTGTTCGCCGGCGCCGGAGCGGCGTGATGGGCGTCGATGTCGTCACCTTCGGATGCCGGCTCAATGCCGCCGAATCCGAAGTGATCCGCCGCGAGGCAGAGCGCGCGGGATTCCACGATACCGTGGTGGTCAACACCTGCGCGGTCACCGCAGAGGCAGTCCGGCAGGCGCGGCAGACCATCCGCGCGCTGCGCCGCGAACGGCCCCAGGCCAGGATCGTCGTCACCGGCTGCGCCGCGCAAACCGAACCGCAAACATTCAGCGCGATGCCCGAGGCCGATCAGGTGCTGGGCAACGCGGAGAAGCTCGACGCCACCGCGTGGTCCCATGCTCGCGCCGCGTTTGGATTGAGCGACGCGCCGAAGGCCATCGTCAACGACATCATGGCGGTCAAGGAAACCGCGGCGCATCTGATCAGCAGCTTCGAAGGCCGCAGCCGGGCCTTCGTGCAGGTGCAAAACGGCTGCGATCACCGGTGCACGTTCTGTATCATCCCGTTCGGCCGCGGCCATTCGCGTTCGGTGCCGATGGGCGCCGTGGTGGACGATATTCGCCGCCTTGTCGCCAATGGCTACTGCGAGGTCGTGCTGACCGGCGTCGATATCACGGCTTATGGCGCCGACCTGCCTGGCGCGCCGCGGCTCGGCCGTCTGGTGAAGCAGATCCTCAAGCATGTGCCGGAGCTTGAACGGCTCCGCCTGTCGTCGATCGATTCCGTCGAAGCCGACCAGGATCTGCTCGACGCCGTCGCCCAGGACCAGCGGCTGATGCCGCATCTGCATCTGTCGTTGCAGTCCGGTGACGACATGATCCTCAAGCGCATGAAGCGCCGGCACGCGCGCCGGGATGCCATTGCATTCTGCGATCAGGTCCGGCGCTTGCGGCCCGATGTCGTGTTTGGCGCCGATTTGATCGCGGGTTTTCCGACCGAGACCGAGCCAATGTTCCAGAACTCGCTTGATCTGGTTGAGGCTTGCGGCCTGACCCATCTCCACGTGTTTCCGTTTTCACCGCGGCCGGGAACACCGGCCGCGCGAATGCCGCAATTGCCGGGCGGCGTCGTCAAAGACCGGGCCCGGCGTTTGCGCGAACGCGGCACGCGCGCTTTGCAGAATCATCTGGATGCGGAAATCGGCGCGACGCGGCGGGTGCTCACCGAGGCGCACGATAGCGGCCGCACCGAGCATTTCATTCCGGTCAAATTCACGACGCCGCGCGAGCCGGGAAAAATTTTCGCTGTGACCGTGACCGCGCACAACGGCAGACAATTAACGGCTGCTTGATTATAGTCGCCGGCAGACTGGAGGCCGCGCGATGGGAAGCACCGGGGACGATCATATCATTGCGACAACGGAGCAGCTTGAGGCGCTCTACAGCGACGCGCCTTACGGCCCGGCTGTGTTCAAGGAAACCGACCGGATCACGCCGCAGTACCGCAAGCTGATCGAAGCCGCGCCGTTTGCGGTCATGGCGACCAGCGGCCCCGAAGGCCTCGATTGCTCGCCGCGCGGCGATCCACCGGGCTTCGTGCGCGTCATCGACGAGCGCACTGTGATCGTTCCGGATCGTCGCGGCAACAATCGCATCGACAGCTTGCGCAATCTGGTGCGCGATCCGCGGATTTCGCTGCTGTTTCTGATCCCCGGTGTCGGCGAGACCATGCGTATCAACGGCCGGGCGCGGATCTCGACCGATCCGAAGCTCACCGAGAGCTTCGCCATGAACGGCAAGGTGCCGAAATGCGTGCTGGTCGTGACAGTCGAGCGCGCCTATTTCCAGTGCACCAAGGCGATCATCCGGTCGAAGCTGTGGGATCCCAAGAGCGTCGTCGATCGCAAAACCCTGCCGACGCCCGGTTCGATTCTCGCCGAATTGACCGACGGCAAGATGGGCGGCCCGAAGCACGATGAGGCCGCGCCGGCGCGGATCAAGGAAACGATTTACTGAGCGGCGTGGGCGGCTCTTTCGGGCATGTGGATGCGAAAGGCTTCGGCATCCTCTCCCGGCCAGCCGCATTGCGCGAGCCATTCTTTCATGTGTGGCGCGACTGGCGCGGCAACACGGATCGGATCGCGATTCTTGTAGAGCGGCACGACGATCTCGCGGGCGTGCAATTGCAGGCCCGGGCCGCCAAAACGTGGCGCGGTGCCGTAGATGCCGTCGCCAAGAATCGGCCAGCCCATTTCGGCGCAGTGCACGCGGAGCTGGTGGGTGCGTCCGGTGTGCGGCTCCAGCGCCAGCCATGTCAGTTTGGAATCCGATGAGCGCCCCAGCACGGTCCATCGCGACACCGAAGGTTTGCCTTCCGGATCGTGCTTCATCCACCAGCCGCGCGTGTCGTCGAGCCGTCCCAGCGGCAAGTCGATGGTGCCGGTCGCGTCGTCCGGGCCACCCTCGGTGACGGCCCAATAGGTTTTGCCGATGACGCCGTTTTTGAACAGCTTGCCGAGCTGGGCGAGCGCCTTGCGGTGGCGGCCCAGCACCAGGCAGCCGGACGTCTCCTTGTCGAGCCGGTGCGCCAGCGCCGGCGTCCGCGGCAGGCCAAAGCGCAAATGATCGAAATAGTCCTCGATACTGGCCCCGCCCTTCGGCCCGCGATGCACCGACAGTCCCGCCGGCTTGTTGATCACCAGCATCAAGCCGTCGCGGTACAGAAGGCGCGATTCCATCTCTTCCGGGGTCATGCCGAAACCGCTATCACGGGCGCAACATGAACGACAACGCGAAACAGAACTGGTGGCAGCGCCTCTCCGGCGGGCTCAAGCGCAGTTCCACCGCGATCGGCGGGGCGATTTCCGATCTGCTGACCAAGCGCAGGCTCGATGCCGCGACCATCGAAGAGATCGAGGATGCGCTGATCCGGGCCGATCTCGGCGTCGAGACGGCGCGGCGGATTGCGGCGACGCTCGGCGACGGCCGTCATGACAAGGAAATTTCTCCGGACGAGGTGAAGGCTGTCGTCGCCGGCGAAATCGAGAAAGTGCTCTCCGGCGTCGCGCAGCCGCTCGTCATCGACACCACGCTGAGGCCGTTCGTCATTCTGGTCGCAGGCGTCAACGGTTCGGGCAAGACCACGACCATCGGCAAGCTCGCGGCGCGTTATCGCGGCGAAGGGCACAAAGTGATGCTGGCCGCGGGCGATACGTTTCGCGCGGCGGCGATCGACCAGCTCAAGATCTGGGCGGAGCGCAGCGGCGCCAGCTTCATTGCGCGCGATGCCGGGTCCGACGCTGCGGGCCTGGTCTTCGATGCCGTGACTGCGGCGCAACAGCAGGGCGCCGATGTGCTGCTGATCGATACGGCGGGCCGGCTGCAGAACCGCACCGAGTTGATGAACGAGCTGGAAAAAGTCGTCCGCGTGATGAAGAAGGTCGAGCCATCGGCGCCGCATGCCGTGCTTCTCGTGCTCGATGCGACGGTCGGCCAGAACGCGCTGTCGCAGGTCGAGATTTTCCGAAAAGCCGTCGGCGTGACCGGCCTTGCCATGACCAAGCTCGACGGTACGGCGCGCGGCGGCATCCTCGTGGCCATCGCCGACAAGTTCAAAGTTCCGGTGCACTTCATCGGCGTCGGCGAAGGCGTTGACGATCTGGCGCCGTTCTCGGCGCGCGATTTTTCCCGTGCCATCGTCGGCCTTGAATTCGTGATTGAGTCAGCGAGCGCTCCGCGCTAGACACCCCGCTCATGACACCGCCCGCAGTACCGACCCGGCCGCAGCTCAATCCGCTGGTGAAGCTCGCGCTCGATTTTGGGCCGCTGGCGTTGTTTTTTTTCGCCAACAACCATTACGACATCTTCGTTGCCACAGCGACCTTCATGGTTGCAGTGCTGGTCGCGCTCGCGATCTCATACTATCTGACGCGGCATCTTCCGATCATGCCGGTCGTCACCGCGATCATCGTCGTGGTGTTTGGCGGTCTGACCCTGTTTCTGCACGACGCGACCTTCATCAAGGTCAAGCCGACCATCATCTACGCGCTGTTCGGCGCGATCCTGCTGGGCGGTCTTTTTTTCGGCAAGCCGTTGCTCGGCGTCGTGCTCGACTCGATGTTCCAGCTCACCGAGGAAGGCTGGCGCAAGCTGACGTTGCGCTGGGCGCTATTTTTCCTGGCGCTTGCGGTGCTCAACGAGATCGTGTGGCGCAACACCTCGACCAACGTCTGGGTCGATTTCAAGGTGTTCGGCGTGGTGCCGCTGACTTTTCTATTCGGCGCCCTGCAAGTGCCGCTGCTGAAGAAATACGCGATCGAACACCCGGTCGAATAGTCAGGAGCCGGCCGCCAGCGCTTTCTCGATCTGCGGTTTCAGCACCGTCTCGAAATTGTCCGCTGTGATCGGCCCGACCAGCTTGTAATCGATGCGGGCGCCGCGGCCGACCACAAAGGTTTCCGGCACGCCATAGACCCCCCACTCGATCGCGGCACGCCCGCTTTCATCGGCGCCGGCGGCAGCGAAAGGATTGCCGTAGCGGCCGAGGAAACGCCGCGCATTGTCCGGCTGATCCTTGTAGTTGATGCCGACGAGCCGCATCCGGCCATCGCGCGCAAGCTGCATCAGCAGTGGCGCTTCGTCGTGGCAGGGCACGCACCATGACGCCCAGACGTTCACCACCGTTACCGCGCCTTTGAAACTGGCGGGATCGATGCCCGGAATTTGCTGGCCGTCGCGGTCCAGGCCGGCGATGGGCGGCAGACTGGCCTGCGGCGCCGGATGGCCGATCAACGCTGATGGAATGAGCGAAGGATCGCTCGCATTCATCAGACGGGACAAGAACAGCAGCGAGAGCGCGACGAACACGGCGAGTGGCACCAGCACGACGAGGCGGCGCCGGGAAACGTTGGCGGTTTCAGTCGCGGCGCCGGTCATGCCTCTTCCCTTGCCTGCTTCAGCGTCGCGCCGGACGGCGCCGACGAACGGCGTGTGACGCCGCGCGCTTCAAGGTCGTGCAGATTGCGCCGCTGGGCGCGCAAGTCGAGCGTCACCCAGGCGATCAATCCACCGACCACGACAACGGCCGCGGCATAGGACGCAAAAATGAAACCAATGTGGCCTGATGCATCCATCGGTCAGCTTACCGCGCTGGCCTGCATCAGCAGCAGGGTGCGAACCCGGCGGCGCAGGATTTCATTGCGCATTGCCGCGAGCTGCAAGGTCACAAACAGCAATGTGAATGCGATCGCCATGATGAAAAGCGGCATCAGGATCGACCGGTCGATGGTCGAGCCACCCATGCGGAATACCGACGAGCCCTGATGCAATGTGTTCCACCAGTCGACCGAGAACTTGATGATCGGCAGGTCGATGGCGCCGACAATCGTCAGGATCGCCACCGCGCGCGCCGCGCGCGAAGGGTCCTCGACCGTGCGCCACAATGCGATGACGGCGAGATAAAGCAGAAGCAGGATCAGTTCCGATGTCAGCCGCGCATCCCACACCCAGTAGGTGCCCCATTCGGGGCGGCCCCACAGCGAGCCGGTGACGAGGCACAGCAGGGTGAAGGCCGCGCCGATCGGCGCCGTGGCTTTGGCGGCGACATCGGCGAGCGGATGCCGCCACACCAGCGTGCCCAGCGCCGCAACGGTCATGATCCCCCAACCCAGCATGCCCAGCCATGCCGACGGCACGTGCAGGAACATGATCTTCACGGTGGCGCCCTGCTGATAATCGTCGGGCGCCAGCATGGACTGGTACAGGCCGATGGCGAGCAAAATCACCGTCAGTCCCGCGAGCCACGGAATCGTTCGGTTCGCGAGCGTGAGAAAACGCGACGGATTGGCAAGGTCGCTTAGTGGCATCACAGGTTCCCGGTCGGACAGCCACTATAACGCCTGCGGCGTTTCGGCATTTCAAATTTAAATGAGCAGGATTTCATCGCGTTACTCCATTTCCTGCCGCAATGCCGCAGCGGCGGCAAATGGTCCGACCACCAGGCTCGCCAGTGTCAGTGCGCTTAACACCGTCAATGGCGTTCCAAAGAGCGTCGCACCGGCATTGGCGGCGGTTGCCGCGGCGACGCCGAAGATCAGGACCGGCACGGTCAGTGGCAACACGATCACCGGGAGCAGCAGTCCGCCGCGGCGCAGCGTAACGGCGATAGCGGCGCCGATCAGCCCGATGAAGGTCAGCGCCGGCGTTCCGACAAGCAGGGTCAGCGCCAGGGCGATCTCGGCCGGTGGGTCCAGATTGAGCAACAATCCGATCAGCGGTGCGGCAACGATCAGCGGCAAACCGGTGGTGAGCCAGTGCGCGATGCCCTTGACGGCCACCACGAGCTCGAGCGGCGCGCGGCCCATCAGGATGAGGTCGAGCGAGCCGTCTTCGTGATCGGCGGCGAACAGCCGGTCGAGCGCCAGCAGATTGGCCAGCAAGGCCGCGAGCCACAGGATCGCCGGGCCGATGCTTTTGAGCAGCGGCAGGTCGGGCCCGACCGCGAACGGAACCAGCGTGACCACGACAACGAAGAACAACATGCCCATCAGCGCGCCGCCGCCGACGCGTATGGCGATGCGCATATCACGCACCATGATGGCGGTCAGCGGACTCATGATGCGGCCATCGCAACGGGTGCGTCCGGCCGCGAATCTTCAAGCTGCAATTCCCGCACCGGGCCGAGGCCGATCGGCCCGTGGGTCGCGGCCATGACAAGGCCGCCCTCGCTCAAATGTGTCCGCATCAGGCTCGCGAGCCGGCTCTGCGCGCCGGCGTCGAGCGTGCTGGTCGGCTCGTCGAGCAGCCAGATCGGGCGTTTCACGGTCAGGAGACGGGCGATCGACAGCCGCCGGCGCTGCCCCGCCGAAAGATAGGCCGCCGGCAAGTCGGTCAATTCTTCCAGCCCCACCGCGTCCAGGGCCGGGCGGATTTGGGCCTGGCGTGCGCCAAGGAAATTCGCCCAGAACTCGAGGTTCTCGCCGACCGACAACGACGGTTTCAGGGCGTCCTGATGGCCGAGATAGTGCGCCTGTTCGGGGATTGTGAGCTCGGGATCGCCGCCCTCCAGGGTCAGGCTGCCGCGGGCAATTCTGGCCAGTCCGATGATGGTCCGCAGCAGCGATGATTTCCCGGCGCCGTTGCGGCCGGTAATGGCCAAAGCCTCTCCGGACGACACGGCAAAGCTCAAGCCGGTGAACACGTCCCGTCCGCCGCGATGGCAGGCCAGATCAACAGCGCAAAGCCGCATCGGTATGATCCTGGTCGCCATGGTCCTGATAGCCATGGTTCTGGGCGGAAAAGCCAGCCCTGCTCAGCCCGCCGTTTTCTCGCATGCAACGGCGGGATGGCCGGCATTTTGTCAGGCATTTGTTGCTGATCTGGCACAAATTCTCAAAAGACTTTATAAGCCGCACATCGGGCGGCGGCGCGCCGGCGGCGCTTCCCGTTTCCGACCGCCAATCGCTCGTCGGGGCCCGTTTCGGCAATAATTTACCTCCAGTTGGCCCCGCCGCCCGGCCGGGAGCATGGGAAAAAAGTCATGGATTCGCTCGACAGCTTCAAGTGCCTGCGTTCCCTCAAGGTGGGGTCGAAGACCTACGCCTATTACAGCTTGCCGGCGGCTGAGAAAAACGGGCTCAAGGGCATTTCCCGGTTACCGTTCTCCCTGAAGGTCCTGCTGGAAAACCTGTTGCGCAACGAAGATGGCCGGTCGGTCACCAAGGAGGACATCCAGGCGGTCGCGCTGTGGCTCAAGTCCAAGACCTCGGATCGCGAGATCGCGTTCCGGCCGGCGCGCGTTCTGATGCAGGATTTCACCGGCGTCCCCGCGGTGGTCGATCTCGCCGCGATGCGCGACGCCATGGAGCACCTCGGCGGCGATCCGAAAAAGATCAATCCGCTGGTGCCGGTCGACCTCGTGATCGACCACTCGGTGGCGGTGAATTTCTTCGCCCACAAGGACTCGTTCAAGAAAAACGTCGAAGAGGAATACCGGCAGAATCAGGAGCGTTACAGCTTCCTGAAATGGGCGCAGCGCTCGTTCGAAAATTTCCGCGTCGTGCCGCCGGGAACCGGCATCTGCCACCAGGTCAATCTTGAATACCTGTCGCAGACGGTGTGGACCGCGAAAACCAAGGTGACTTTTCCCGACAAGACGGTCGCGACGGAACTCGCCTATCCGGACACGCTGGTTGGCACCGACTCGCACACCACCATGGTCAACGGCCTCTCGGTGCTCGGATGGGGCGTCGGCGGCATCGAAGCCGAAGCCGCGATGCTCGGCCAGCCTTACTCGATGCTGCTGCCGGAAGTGATCGGCGTGCGGCTGAACGGCAAGCTCAAGGAAGGCATGACCGCGACCGACCTGGTGCTCACCGTGACGCAGATGCTGCGCAAGCGTGGCGTGGTCGGCAAGTTCGTCGAATATTTCGGTCCGGGCGTAGCGGATCTCACGATCGCCGACCGTGCGACGCTCGGCAACATGTCGCCGGAATACGGCGCCACCTGCGGCTTCTTCCCGATCGACGACGATACGCTGAAATATCTCCGCGAGACCGGCCGTTCGCCCGACCGCGTCGCGCTCGTTGCCGCCTACGCCAAGGCGCAGGGCATGTACCAGACCAAGAGCACGCAGGATCCGGTGTTCACCGACGTGCTCAAGCTCGAACTGTCCTCGATCGAGCCGTCGCTGGCCGGACCGAAGCGCCCGCAGGATCGCGTCGCGCTCAAGGAAGTCAAAAGCGGCTTCGCGCAGTCGATGGACAAGGAGTTCGGCAAAGCAAGCGAAATGGACAAGCGCGTGCCTGTTGATGGCCGCGACCACACGCTCGGCAACGGCGACGTGGTGATCGCCGCGATCACGTCCTGCACCAATACGTCGAATCCCAGCGTGATGATCGGCGCCGGCCTTCTCGCCAAGAAGGCGGTGGAGAAAGGCCTGACGGTAAAGCCGTGGGTCAAGACATCGCTGGCGCCGGGCTCGCAGGTGGTCGCCGAGTACTATGCCAAGTCGGGATTGCAGACCTATCTCGACAAGCTCGGCTTCAACCTGGTCGGCTTCGGCTGCACGACCTGCATCGGCAATTCAGGGCCGCTGCCGGAAGAGATTTCCGAGGCGATCAACAAGAACGATCTTGTCGCCGCGGCGGTGTTGTCCGGAAACCGCAACTTCGAAGGCCGGGTCAATGCCGACGTGCGCGCCAATTATCTGGCATCGCCGCCGCTGGTCGTTGCTTATGCGATTGCCGGCTCGATGCAGACCGACGTCGCCAAGCAGCCGCTCGGCACCGACCAGAAAGGCCGCAAGGTTTATCTGCGCGACATCTGGCCGACCAGCCGCGAGATTGCGACGGTCATCAACAAGAGCATCAACAAGCAGATGTTCACCAAGAAATACGGCGACGTGTTCAAGGGCGACACCAACTGGCGCAAGATCGCGGTGAAGGGCGGCCTGACCTACAAGTGGGACGATCGTTCCACTTACGTGCAGAATCCGCCGTATTTCGACGCGATGCCGAAGCGCAGTCAGCCGATCGAAGATATCGTCGACGCGCGTGTGCTCGGCCTGTTCCTCGACTCGATCACCACCGACCACATTTCGCCGGCCGGCTCGATCAAGGAGGAAAGCCCGGCGGGCGAATATCTGCGCGACCATCAGGTGCGCCCGAAGGATTTCAACCAGTACGGCACGCGCCGCGGCAATCACCAGGTGATGATGCGCGGCACGTTCGCCAATATACGCATCAAGAACCAGATGGTGCCTGGCGTCGAAGGCGGCTTTACCATCCACTATCCGTCGAAAGAACGGATGACGATGTACGACGCGGCCATGCGCTACAAGAAAGACAACGTGCCGCTGGTGATTTTTGCCGGCAAGGAATACGGCACCGGTTCGTCGCGTGACTGGGCGGCGAAGGGCACGATCCTGCTCGGCGTGCGCGCCGTGGTCGCGCAGTCGTTCGAGCGCATCCACCGTTCCAATCTGGTCGGCATGGGCGTCGTGCCGCTGGTGTTCGAGGAAAACACGTCGTGGCAGACGTTGGGTCTCAAGGGCGACGAGCAGGTCACCATCCGCGGCCTGCATGGCGATCTCAAGCCGCATCAGCGGCTGCTTGCCGAGATCGTCGCGTCCGACGGCGGCCTCAAGCGCGTGCCGCTGATCTGCCGCATCGATACCGTCGATGAGCTGGATTACTACAAGAACGGCGGGATTCTGCAGTACGTCCTGCGCCACCTTGCGGCGTAAACAGTCCCGCTCACCGCGATTTGAGTGGCGGGTGACTGGTCCCGGCGCTACCAACGGCACCGGGCGATGTCGCCGCCAGGAGGGTTAGCGGGGTGGAGACCGGAATGTTGCGCTGCCGCCTCGCGTCGGGCTCCCTTGTCGCAGGGCTTTTGATCGCCACCTCCGGCTTGGCCTGCGCCGAGCCGAAAGCGCTGATCGAGCTTTTCACCAGCCAGGGCTGTTCGTCCTGTCCGCCCGCCGACAAATTGCTGGGCGAACTCGCCGCCGACCCGTCGCTGATCGCCATCAGCGATCCGATCGATTACTGGGACTACCTCGGCTGGAAAGATACGCTGGCCATGCCCGGGCATTCGGCACGGCAACGCGCTTATGCGCATGTGCGCGGCGATCGTGACGTCTACACGCCGCAGGTCGTGGTCAACGGCAGCGCCGATGTGCTCGGCAGCGATCGTGCCGCGATCGAGCGCGCGATCGCGCAGACCGAGCAGAAAGCCGCGGTGATGTCGCTGCCGGTGCTGCTGTCACTCGGCGGCAGCGTCCTCAATATCAAAGTTCAGGCCAACGGCGCGGCCCATCCGGGCGAAGTGTGGTTGTGTCCGCTGTCGCACGCGGTGACAGTTGCCATCGGCCGCGGCGAAAATCATGGGCACACCATCACCTATCACAACGTGGTGCGTGGCTGGACCAAGCTCGGCGACTGGAATGGATCGGACGCGAACTGGACCATTCCAATCTCCGATATCAAGGGCGACGACATCGATGCCGCTGTGGTGATGGTGCAGGAGGGGATGCACGAAAAGCCCGGCGTCATCCTCGGGGCTGCGTATCTGCCGATTGGGCAGGCCCCCTCGAGCGAAGCGCGGCACACTACGAACGCGCAATAGCGCGTCGCCCGCCGCCGTTCTGTCATTTCAGAAAAAGAACAAGGCCGGCGACTGACTGCCGGCCTTGAAAGGGTACTGGGGATTGAACCATACGCGGAACTCTGGCCCGGTCCGTCCGCGCCCCGGGGGGCTGGGGGGCTGAGGAATCCGGAGAGCGATCCAGACCGGGCCCTGAGGCAACGGTTACTTATTTCGCAGGTCAGCTTGGCCTGTGCTTGTCAGAATTTAGGCCGCATTATGATTGCTTTAACGAAGCCGTGATTCTGGCCGTCCCAAGTGTCGCACCCCGGCGTTTTCGCGGCGCATTTTACCGCTGACGAAGCCCTTGCCGCCGCCGCCGTCCGGCGCGATCATGAAGCGTCGATGACAATGGAGGCGCCGTATGGATATCGGCGAAATCGACCCCAGCGCCTGGCGCGGGGGCGAAGCCAGGGCGTCGTCCGCCCCCGCGAACGAGGTCAGATTCAGCCGCCGCGAACTTGACCGCATATTGGGCCTGTATGGCCGGATGGTCGCTGCCGGCGAATGGCGCGATTATGCCATCGATTTTCTTAAGGACCGGGCGGTCTTTTCGGTTTTCCGCCGCGCCTCCGAAGTCCCGATCTACCGTATCGAGAAACACCCCAAACTGGCGCGGCGGCAGGGCGCGTACAGCGTGATTTCGGCAACTGGCCACATCCTGCGCCGCGGTCACGAGATCGATCGCGTGCTCGGCGTGCTCGACCGCACGCTCAAGGTCGTGAGCTAAAAAGCCGTGAGCTAAAACGGCTCGGGCGGCACGGCGTCGCCACGGCCGAGCGCGCGTTGCATCAGCACGGTGTCGAGCCAGCGGCCGTGCTTGTAACCAATCGACTGGAAAGTCCCGATCAGGCGAAAACCGGCTGCGGCGTGAACCGCAACGGATGCCGTGTTTGCGGTGTCGCCAATGACTGCAATCATCTGGCGAAAGCCCCGCGCTTCCAATTCCACGATCAGATGGTCAAGCAGGAGCCGGCCAATGCCCTGGCCGTGATGGTCCGGTGCGATGTAGATCGAGTCTTCCACGCACCAGTCATAAGCCGGGCGGGTTCGGTAGGGCCCGGCATAGGCATAGCCGGCGATGGCACCGGCCCGTTCTGCGACGAGGTAGGGGCAGTTTTTCGCCAATAGGGTTTTTTGCCGGCCCGCCATGTCGGACTCGTCCGGCGGTTCGAGTTCAAACGACGCCGTGCCATGCCTTACCGCGTCGGCGTAGATCCTGGTGATAACAGGGATGTCGCGGGGCTCCGCGGACCGGATGGTCATATCGGCTCTTGTCGTCGGATACATCGCAAAGCCCTTTGGCTATGAACGCGTGCTGCCGCGCTTGGACGATTCCTGTAAGGTTCGTTGCTTGACCACAAGCGGGATTTTTCGGCGGAGTTTGGGGATTTTGACAAACGACCAGGCAAACACGCCACCCCGATCGCGCCGTACCGTGGTCACCGCACTCGGCCTGTCGCAGACCCTGGCCTGGGGTTCGAGCTATTACCTGCCCGCTATTCTGGCCGATCCGATCGGCGCCAGTATTGGTGTCTCGCGCTCCTGGGTGTTTGCCGCGTTTTCCGCCGCGTTGTTGATCGCCGCCTTCGCCGGGCCCGCCGTCGGCCGGATCATCGATCGCTATGGCGGCCGTGGCGTGCTCGCATTTTCGAATATCGTGCTGGCTATCGGCCTCGTTACGCTCGCCGCGACGACCAACGCGGTGATGCTTTTTGCTGCCTGGGCGATTCTGGGTATCGGCATGGCGCTTGGGCTTTACAACTCGGCGTTTGCGGCGCTTGCCGCGCTCTATGGCCAGGGCGCGCGAGGACCGATCACCGGCATTACTTTGTTCGCCGGCTTTGCTTCTACGGTGAGCTGGCCGGTCACGACATTCCTCAACGACACGCTCGGCTGGCGCGAAACCGTGCTGGTCTGGTCCGCGCTCAACCTGATCATCGGGCTGCCGCTCAATCGTTTCCTGCTGCCGGTCCCGGTGAAGCCGCAGCACGTCGCGCAGGAGCGCGGCGCTTCGATCGGCTGGACCCCGCGCCGGGAAATGCTGCTGCTGGCTTATGTGTTCGCGGCCGTCTGGTTCGTCACCGGTGCGATGGCGTCGCAGTTGCCGACGCTGCTCGAGCGCGCCGGGGCAACGCCGTTGCAGGCTGTCGCGGCGGCGTCCCTCGTCGGGCCGGCTCAGGTGGCGGCGCGGCTTGTGGAGTTCATGATCATGCGCCGCATCCATCCGTTGATATCGGCGCGGATCGCGGCTTTGCTGCATCCGATTGGCGCCGTCGTCTTCGCAATCACCGGGCCTGCGGCAGCGGCGGCCTTTGCGGTGTTCTATGGCGCCGGCAATGGCCTGCTGACGATTGCGCGCGGCACCGTGCCGCTCGCGGTGTTCGGGCCTTACGCCTATGGCGAGCGCACCGGCTTGCTTGGCGCGCCCGCCCGCGCGGCGCAGGCCTTTGCGCCGCTGCTGTTCGGATTGTTGCTCGACCGCATGGGGACCTGGGTGATCGCCGTCTCGTCGGCGCTGTGTCTCTCGGCGCTTGCTGCGCTGCTTTGCCTTCCGGCTTCGGCGCGCACTGCTGAAGCAGTTCCGGAAAGCAAAACGCCCCGGCAGTGAGCCGGGGCGTTTCGGATTTGTATGAGGCCTGCCTTAGCGGCGGTCGCCGAAGATGCGCAGCAGCATCAGGAACAGGTTGATGAAGTCGAGGTAGAGCGACAGCGCGCCCATCACCGCCTTGCGGCCGGAAATCGTGCCGTCGTCGTTGACGTTGTACATCTCCTTGATCCGCTGCGTGTCGTAGGCCGTGAGGCCGACGAACACGATCACGCCGATCACCGAGATCGCCCAGTCGAGACCGGTCGATTTCAGGAAGATGTTGACCAGGCTGGCGATGACGATGCCGATCAGGCCCATGAACATGAACGAGCCGATGCCGGTCAGGTCACGTTGCGTGGTGTAGCCATAGAGGCTCATCGCGCCGAAGGTCGCCGCGGAGATAAAGAACACCCGCGTAATCGACGCCCCGGTATAGACCAGGAAGATCGACGCCAGCGACAGCCCGAGCAGGCCGGCATAGACGAAGAACAGCGTCAGTGCCGTTCCCGCCGACAGCCGGTTAATGCCGAAGCTGAGCGCGAAGACGAGGGCGAGCGGCGCCAGCACGAAGACCCACATCAGCGGGCTCTGGAAGATGGCGTGCCCGAACGACGTCAATTGCAGCGAACCGCTCGCGTCGGTCACGGCGGCCGAGAAAGTGAACCATGCCACCAGCCCGGTCAGCGCCACGCCGGCGGTCATGTAGTTGTAGACACGGATCATGTAGGCGCGCAGACCTGCGTCGATCGCGACCTGGTCCGTGCGATAGCCTGCCCTTACTGCTCCGTAATTCCGATCGAGATCGGACATGGAAGTTCCCCTGGGTTGCCCCGGCTTTGGCCGGGTTTGGCATTCGGCAATTGCCGAATTCTCGTGGCTCAGAATCTAGTGCGAAAGGCCTGCCTGCGCCAGATGGGTGCGACGCCATTTCGCTAATGGTTACAAATCGTTCACGACGGCGCGAGCGTTCAGAGATTCCTCAGCACCACCGAGGGCTTGCGGCCGAGTGCGGCAAAAGTGCCGAGCAGGCCGAGCGCGACGGTAACGCCGAGAGCAGCCAGTGCCGCGGCGGCGGCCTGGGCGGCTTCCCAGACGAACGGAAAGTCCATCGCGCGGCTGACAATCAGGCCGGCGGCAATCGAACCCATGGCGACGCCGAGCACCACGCTGATCAGGCCGACGAAGAGATATTCCAGGGCGTAGGCCGCCAGCAGGCGCGCCCGGGTCGCGCCGTAGGTCTTGAGCACCACGGCATCGTAGATGCGGAATCGCTGGCTTGCCGCGAGGGCGCCGCCGAGCACGAAGGCCGCCGCCAGCAGCGTGATCGAACTCGCGCCGCCGAGCGCCAGCACCAGCTTGTTGATGATGCCGTCGAGCGTGTCGAGCGTGTCCTTCACGCGGACGGCGGTGACGCCGGGAAAGGCATCCGCCATCGCCTTGATGATTGCCGTCTCTTCCGCCGCGGTGCCGCCGTCGGCAAACGTCAATGTTGCGATATCGCTGTGCGGCGCACCGGCAAAGGTGCCCGGTGAGAACACCAGCACGAAATTGATGCCGAGGTTTTCCCAATCGACGGTGCGGAGATTGCCGATTTTCGCCGTCACGTTGCGGCCCAGCACATTGACCGTGATCGGGTCGCCGATCTTCAGGTTGAGATCCTGAGCCGTCTTGTTCTCAAGCGAGACCAGCGGCTCACCGGAGTAATCCGGCCCCCACCAGTTGCCGGCAACAATGCGCGATCCCGCGGGAACGACGGACGAAAAAGTGATGCCGCGATCGCCTTGCAAGACCCAGCGCGAGCCGGGCGCCGGCTTGAGGTCTTCGGCCTTGATGCCGTTTGCCGAAACGATACGGCCGCGCAGCATCGGCACGCGATCGAGCGTAGCGGCAGGCGCGTGATCGTGAATGAAAGCATCGAAACTGTTGGCAGTGGCCGCGGGAATATCGAGGAAGAAAAACGACGGCGCTTTCGCTGGCAGCGCCGCGGTGAATTCGCGGTTGAGATTGCCATTGATCTCGATCACCGTGACAAGCAGCGCGAGGCCCAGTCCGAGCGAAAGGATCACCGTCGCCGTCAACGACCCGGGACGGTGGATATTGGCAATGGCCAGGCGCACGACTGTCGAACCCTGGCGCGGCAGGCGGCGCGCAACCCACGTCGTGAGCATTGCGGCCAGCCGTAAAATCGCGAACACGCCGATGGCGGCGGCGACGAAGATCGCCGCAATGCGGTGGTCGTAGGTGGTCTGGATCGCAAGCGCGATCAACACCGCCGCGATCAATAGTGTGGCAACGACATAACGCCGCCGCGGCCAGCGCCGCTCGGCAGCGACCTGATCACGAAACAGCATCGATACCGAAATTTCATGGGCGCGGCCGAGCGGCCACAGCGCGAAAGCCAGCGCCGTCAGCAAGCCATAGAGAATCGACAACGCCAGGACCGCAGGATGCAGCGACGGCTCGACCGGAAACGGAATGATCGTGCCGAATGCCCGGCTCAGGATGTACGGCAGGGCGGCTCCGAGGCCGGCGCCGATGGCGGCAGCAAACAGCGCCACCAGCAGCATTTGCGTGCAGTAAATCGTGAACACGGTGCCGCCGCTTGCGCCAAGCGCTTTCATCGTCGCGATTGAATCGCGTTTGCGGGCAAGGTGCGCGCTGACCGCATTGGCAACGCCGACGCCGCCGACCAGCAACGTCGTCAGGCCAACCAGGGTCAAAAATTGCGTGAAACGCTCGACATTGCGCTCGAGTTGCGGGGAGGCTTTACTGCGCGTGCGGACCTCCCAGCCGGCATCGGGGAATGCCGTCTGCGCCTGCTTTTCAATGCCCGTTACGGCGCGGTCGCTGCTGTCGCCGTCCGGCAGGCGCAGCCGATACAGCCAGCGCACCAGGCTGCCGGGTTGAATGAGGCCGCTGGCCTGCAACGCCGCATCGCTGATCAAAAGCCGCGGCCCAAGACCGATGCCGCCGGTCAGTTTGTCCGGCTCGCTGGTCAGTGCCGCGCGCAATTCGATCGTCGCGCTGCCAATGGTGATGCGGTCGCCGGTTTTCAGATCAAGCCGCGTCAACAGCGATGGGTCGACCGCTGCGCCGAAAGCACCGTTGTCCCGTGCGAACGGACTTGCGAGCGGCATCGGTGGATCGGTGACCACCTGACCAAACAAAGGATAGGCGCCGTCAACCGCTTTGACTTCCACCAGCGTCGAGCGGCCATCGCCGGTGCGCGCCATCGCGCGCGTCAGCGCCGCGACCGATACCGTGCCGTGCTCGTTCAGGAACGTCCGCTCGGCATCGCTGGCCTCGCGCTGGATGAGCGAAAAGGACAAGTCGCCGCCGAGAATGATTTGTCCGGCGCTGCCGATTCCATCGGCAAGGCTTGCGGCAACTGAACCGACGCCGGCAATCGCCAGAACACCAAGCGCGATGCAGATGATGAACACGCCGAAGCCGCGCAGACCGCCGCGGATCTCGCGCCAGGCGTAGCGCAGCGCGAGTTGAGTCATTTGCGGGCGCGCACCATGCGGCGCTCTACGAAGATCCGTCAGCGCCGTCATTTGATCTGGGTTCTCGCAAATGCCGGCTCATCGAGCCGTCCCGAATGGATGCGCAGGATGCGATCGCAGCGCGCAGCGAGATCGGTATCGTGGGTCACGAGCACGAGCGTCGTGCTGCGCTTGCTATGGCCGCGAAACAGCAGATCGATGATCTCGTGTCCGGTGGTTTCGTCGAGGTTTCCGGTTGGCTCGTCGGCCACCAGAATCGCCGGATTGGGGGCGAGCGCGCGGGCGAGCGCGACGCGTTGCTGTTCGCCGCCGGACAATTCGGCGGGATAGTGATGCAGCCGCTCCGCCAGTCCGACGGCGGCGAGTTCGTGTTTGGCGCGGTCGAGCGCATTCCGCTCGCCGGCAAATTCGAGGGGTACGGCGACATTCTCCAGCGCCGTCATGGTCGGGATCAGATGAAAAGCCTGAAACACGATGCCGACATTTTTGCCGCGAAAGCGCGCCAGGCCGTCTTCGTCCAGCTGCCGCAAATCCTGGCCGGCGACGATCACCGAGCCGGTATCGGGCTGCTCCAGTCCGGTCATGACCATCAGCAGCGTCGATTTGCCCGACCCGGATGGTCCAAGCAGTGCGACGGCCTCGCCGCGACCTATATTGAGGTCGATCTGGCGCAGGATATGGACGCGGGCAGCGCCGCGTCCGAGCGAGAGATCGACCCCGCGCAGCGCGATGACGCCGGCGGCGGAAGGATGGTTGGAAATGTCGTTCATGATACCCGTTAGCCCGCGCTCTGCTGCTCGATCATATGGGAGGCGATATGCGCTGGTCCAAATGCTGCTCGCGGCGGCTTTAAGCCTCAGTGGTGAAACAATCGTGGCGCCCGCTTATGCCCAGGGTGCCGACAAAGCGCCCGTCAAAATCGTCGCGCTGGGCGATTCGCTCAGCGCCGGATATGGCCTGCCGGATAAGGACGGATTGGTGCCGCAGCTGCAAGCGGCCCTGACCGCGAAGGGCGTTGTTGCGGAGGTCCAGAACGCCGGCGTGTCCGGCGACACCGCCTCCGACGGACTGGCGCGGCTCGACTGGTCGGTGCCGCAAGGGACTGACGCGGTCATCCTCGAACTCGGCGCCAACGACATGCTCCGCGGCATCAACCCTGACGTCACGCGCAAGGCGCTGGATGCGATCCTGGTCCAGCTGACCGAGCGCCACATTGCCGTGTTGTTGTGCGGCATGCGCGCCGCGCCGAATTTCGGTCCCGACTACGTCCAGGCATTCGAGCGCATCTATCCCGATCTCGCCGCCAAATACGGAACGTTGTTTTATCCGTTCTTTCTCGACGGCGTGGCCGCGGATCCCAAAATGACGCAGCACGACGCGCTTCATCCCAACGAAACGGGCGTCAAGGTTATCGTGCAGCGCATTTTGCCCAAAGTGGAGGAATTGATCGCGCGTGTGCGCGAGCAACATCCATCCTGAGTCTTGCATGCGTCATACGATCGCCTCATGCTCGGCATATCGCGATTCGCCATGACGAGCCCGGAGTTGATTATGCCCCGCTTGTTCACCGGTCTCGAAATCCCGCCGTCGGTCGCCCAAACGCTGTCCATGATGCGCGGCGGATTGCCGGGCGCCCGCTGGCTCGATCCTGAAAATTATCATCTGACGCTGCGGTTCATCGGCGATATCGATGATGCGCTGGCCCATGAAATCGCCGGCATGCTGGGCCGCGTCCGCCGCGGCGCCTTCGAGTTGCGTCTCGACGGTCTGACCTCGTTCGGCGGCCGCAAGCCGCGCGCGCTTGTCGCCACGGTCGCTGCAAACCCGTCGCTGATCGAGCTGCAGGCGGAACATGAACGCATCCTGCAGCGGCTCGGTCTCGAGCCGGAAGGGCGCAAATACACGCCCCATGTCACGTTGGCGCGGTTGCGCGACACGTCGAGCTGGGAAGTTGCCGACTATCTCGGCGCGCGCGGGCACTATCGCTCCGCGCCGATTCAGGTTTCGCGCTTTGTGCTGTTTTCGTCGCGCGCATCGGTCGGCGGCGGCCCCTATATCGTCGAGGCCGATTATCCGCTGTCCGAAAGGACGCTCAGGTCGGCCTGAACATTCGCGTCTGCAGATCGAGCATCGCGGTTGCGAAGCCGTGACTGTCGGTCATGAGTTCGCGCATCAGCGACAGCGGCGTTGGCCGTGACGATTCAACTTCACCGACGACGTTGCCAAAGTCGAACGACAGTTCGGCGTCGAACTTCCGTGCGAGCTGCTGCATGCGCTGATTTTCCGCAAGGCAGGCCATGTGCAGCAGCCGGATGCCGCGATTGCGCGCCGCGAGCAGAATGTGTCGCAACAGCGCCGAGCCGACGCCGTGACTCTGCCAGGATTTTTCCACGCTGATCGCGGCTTCCGCCTGGCGCGGAAGATTGCTGCCGAGCGGCCGTAGCTCGGCTGCGCCGTGCATCACGCCGCCGAGGAAGAATCCATAAACGACGGCGTCGAGGGTGTTCGACAATTCGGCGTACTTGCCGATGAATTCGTCGGATACGCCACCGGCAAATCGGCTATGCCTGCTGCCCAAATCGAGCCGCAGCAAATGATCGCGGTATTTGGCCGTTTCGCCGATCCACAATTTGCGGATAACGCCGCCTTCGGGAAGAACGTCCTGCATTCCAAGGGTCTCCTGACATTGCCTTGTTGAGACTTTGTCGTCAGACCCTCCGGGGACATCTCCTCCTAGCAGCAAACCGGCGTGCCAACGTCTTTTGCGCTCACGCCGAATCCAGACACCGAGCTGATACATGTCGTGCGGATTCAAAATTTGGCAAGGCGAAGCATTGAGCAACATGCCTACATTCCGTATACGCATGGCTTGCATTTGCGAACTCTTTAACGACATCACAATCACGCGTTTGTATTTTCCCGCCACGTTTCCGCCCACAACGGTTAACTCCAAATGGCGAGCTCCGTCATAGCGCAATACGCCGCCGGCATTGCCGCGGGGCAAATCGGCAGCGACGACGCGCAGCGTGCTGTCGTTGAAAAGTTGGCGCAGCTTGAAGCGCGGATCGTGGAATATCGCCTGGCGCGAAAATCATCATCGCTCGGCTGGTTGTTCGGCAGCCGCAAGAACGGGCAATCGCAGGTCAAGGGGCTCTACATCTACGGCGAGGTCGGGCGCGGCAAGACCATGCTGATGGACTTTTTCTTCGAGGCAAGTCCGGTGGTGCGCAAACGCCGCGCGCACTTTCACGAGTTCATGCTCGACGTGCATGAGCGCATTTACGCGCTGCGCCAGCAGATCAAGCTCGGCGAACACGCCGGCCAGGATCCGATCAAGCTCGTTGCCGATCAGTTGTTCGAGGAAGCCTGGCTGCTGTGCTTCGATGAATTCCACGTCACCGATATTGCCGATGCGATGATCCTCGGCCGGTTGTTCGCGCAATTGTTCGAGCACGGCGTCGTGGTTGTCGCCACGTCCAATGTTGCGCCGGGCGATCTCTACAAGGACGGTCTGAACCGTGCGCTGTTCGTGCCGTTCATCGATATGCTGGAAGAGCGCATGGATGTGGTGCGGCTCGATGCGCGCACCGACTTCCGGCTCGAGAAGCTTGCCGGAAAACCGGTCTGGTATGTGCCGGCCGACCGGACCGCCGACGCCGCACTTGACGACGCCTGGCAGCGCCTCACCGGCGGACACCCGGGCACGCCGCAAAATCTGACGCTCAAGGGGCGCAGCATCCGCGTGCCGCGCGCCTTCATGGGCGTGGCGCGCTTTTCATTTCACGATTTGTGCGACCAGCCGCTTGCCGCCGCCGATTATCTGCGCATCGGGCATGAATATCACACCGTGATCCTCGACCACATTCCGGTGATGACATTCGACAACCGCAACGCCGCCAAGCGGTTCATCATCCTGATCGATATGTTCTACGATCTGAACGTGAAGCTGATCGCCTCTGCCGCGGCCGAGCCTGATCTGCTCTATCAGGCCGACAACGGCTTCGAAGTGCAGGAATTCAAGCGCACGGCGTCGCGCCTCATCGAGATGCGCTCGGAAGCCTATTTGGCGCGACCGCACGGCGCCGCGCACGGGCAGCTCAGCGGTTCGTCCGCGGGGATCGTCGAGACCTAGCCAAATCCCGGTGCCGTTGTCCCAACGGGTCTGCAACAGGCGTGCCGAAAGGCTCGGCGTTCTGCGCTTTTTACACCCCAAAAGCCCGACTTGAACCGGCCATGCGAAAGGGCTAATGACCGCGACAGCCGGTCTCCCCTTTGCCAATCAAGGAAAATTGTCAGATGGCGCGAAACAAGATTGCATTGATAGGCTCTGGTCAGATCGGCGGCACGCTCGCCCAGCTCATCGGCCTCAAAGAGCTCGGCGACGTGGTGATGTTCGACATCGCCGAAGGCGTGCCGCAGGGCAAATCGCTCGATCTCGTGCAATCCTCGCCGGTCGATGGCTTCGACGCCAAGTTCACCGGCGCAAATTCCTATGAGGCGCTCGAAGGCGCATCGGTGTGCATCGTCACCGCCGGCGTGCCGCGCAAGCCGGGCATGAGCCGCGACGATCTGCTCGGCATCAACCTGAAGGTCATGGAGCAGGTCGGCTCGGGTATCAAGAAATACGCGCCGAACGCTTTCATCATCTGCATCACCAACCCGCTCGATGCCATGGTCTGGGCATTACAGAAGTGCTGCGACCTGCCGAAGAACATGGTTGTCGGCATGGCCGGCGTGCTCGACTCCTCGCGGTTCCGCTATTTCCTCGCCGACGAGTTCAACGTCTCGGTTGAAGACGTCACCGCCTTTGTCCTCGGGGGTCACGGCGACACCATGGTGCCGCTGGTGCGCTACTCGACCGTCGCCGGTATCCCGTTGCCGGACCTGATCAAGATGGGCTGGACCACCCAGGCGCGGCTCGATGAAATCGTCGAGCGTACGCGCAACGGCGGCGGCGAGATCGTCAGCCTGCTGCGCACCGGTTCGGCGTTCTACGCTCCGGCGGCGTCCGCGATCGCGATGGCTGAAAGCTATCTGCGCGACAAGAAACGCGTGCTGCCGTGCGCCGCGTGGCTTAACGGCGAATATGGAATCAAGGACCTTTACGTCGGCGTGCCGGTCGTCCTCGGCGCCAAGGGTGTCGAGCGCATCGTCGAGGTGGAGTTCAACGCCACTGAGCGGGCCATGTTCGAGAAATCGGCCGGCGCCGTGCAGGGCCTGGTCGACGCCTGCAAGAAGATTGCGCCGGACCTCGGCAAGTAGTCCTGTTATAGCGCGCAACGCCAAGCGCTGGGGGCATCGATGAACATCCACGAATACCAGGCCAAGGCCGTGCTGCGTGAGTTCGGCGTGCCGGTGCCGCGCGGCATTCCGGCTTTCAGCGTCGATGAAGCCGAGAAGGCCGCCAAGGAGCTCGGCGGTCCGGTCTGGGTGGTCAAGGCGCAGATCCACGCCGGCGGCCGCGGCAAGGCCGGCGGCGTCAAGGTCGTGAAATCCATCGACGATGTGAAAAAGGAAACGGCTCGGCTGCTTGGCTCGACGCTGGTCACGCATCAGACCGGGCCGCATGGCAAGGAAGTGCGCCGCCTCTACATTGAAGAAGGCTCGGCCATCGACCGCGAATATTATCTTTCCGCATTGGTCGATCGCGAAACTTCGCGTGTCGCCTTCGTTGCCTCCACCGAAGGCGGTATGGACATTGAAGAAGTCGCGCACACGGCACCGGAGAAGATCATCAGCTTCTCAATCGATCCGTCGACCGGGTTTATGCCTCATCATGCACGCCACGTCGCGGATGCGCTGAAATTCAGCGCCGATGTGGCCAAGCAGGCCGCGAGCGTGCTGCCCAAGCTCTATCAGGCCTTTGTCGCGAAAGACATGAGTTTGCTTGAAATCAATCCGCTGGTCGTGACCAAGTCCGGACAGCTGATCTGCCTCGACGCCAAAATCGGATTCGACGACAACGCGTTATACCGCCATCCCGACATCGTGGCGCTACGCGACGTCACCGAAGAGGACGCAAAGGAAATCGAGGCGTCGAAATACGATCTCAATTACGTCGCACTCGACGGCACCATCGGCTGCATGGTCAACGGCGCCGGCCTTGCCATGGCGACCATGGATATCATCAAGCTTTACGGCATGGCGCCGGCCAACTTCCTCGATGTCGGCGGCAGCGCCACCAAGGAGAAGGTGGCGGCGGCGTTCAAGATCATCACCTCGGATCCGAACGTGAAGGGCATCCTGGTCAATATTTTCGGCGGCATCATGAAATGCGATGTCATCGCTGAAGGCGTCGTCGCGGCGGTCAAGGAAGTCGGCTTGCGCGTGCCGCTGGTGGTGCGGCTTGAAGGCACTAATGTCGCGTTGGGCAAGGAGATCATCGCCAAGTCGAATCTGAACGTCACCTCCGGCGACAATCTCGACGACGCCGCGCAAAAAATCGTCAAGGCCGTGAAGGAAGCAGCCTGATGTCCATCCTCATCGGCAAGAACACCAAGGTCATCTGCCAGGGCTTCACCGGCAAGAACGGTACGTTCCATTCCGAACAGGCGATTGCCTACGGCACCAAAATGGTCGGCGGCACGTCACCGGGCAAAGGCGGCTCGACGCATCTCGGCTTGCCGGTGTTCGACACGGTGTCGGAAGCGCGCGCGAAGACCGGCTGCGACGCCAGCGTGATCTATGTGCCGCCGCCCGGTGCGGCGGATGCGATTTGCGAAGCGATCGATGCCGAGATTCCGCTGATCATCTGCATCACCGAAGGCATCCCTGTCGCCGATATGGTGAAGGTGAAGCGCTCACTGTCCGGCTCAAAGTCGCGCCTGATCGGGCCGAACTGTCCGGGCGTCATGACCGCCGGCGAATGCAAGATTGGCATCATGCCGGGAAATATCTTCAAGCCCGGCAAGGTCGGCATCGTGTCACGCTCCGGCACGCTAACTTACGAGGCGGTGTTCCAGACCACTCAGGAAGGCTTCGGCCAGACCACCGCGGTCGGCATCGGCGGCGATCCGGTCAAGGGCACCGACTTCATCGAGATGCTGGAAATGTTTCTCGCCGACAAAGCCACCGAGGCGATCGTGATGATCGGCGAGATCGGCGGCGCGTCGGAGGAAGACGCGGCGCAGTTCCTGAAGGACGAAGCCAAACGCGGCCGCAGGAAGCCGATGGTCGGCTTCATCGCCGGGCGGACCGCGCCGCCCGGCCGGCGCATGGGTCATGCCGGCGCCATCATCGCCGGCGGCAAGGGCGGGGCGGACTCGAAGATCGCCGCCATGGAATCCGCCGGGATCAAGGTGTCACCGTCGCCGGCTCGGCTCGGCCATACGCTCGCTGAAATTTGGAAATCCTGATTCATTTCTACTGTCTTTTCCCTGCCGCATCGCACTCCTAAATAAGGTACAAGGGAAGCTCCCAGGCGCCGGGCCGGGCTGATTCGCGTTTCTCCGCATCGTTCGGTTGAGCCTTTGCACCGTTTCCCACCCACGCGTCCGGTCCTGCCGGCCGCCGGTCCAGGAATTCTGCCATGTCCCGTCAGGACGCCAACGCCGCCTTTGCCCTCACCTCGTTCCTCTATGGCGGCAATGCCGACTACATCGAGGATCTCTACGCCCGCTACGAGAGCGATCCGAAAGCCGTCGATGCCGAATGGCAGTCGTTCTTCCAGAGCCTGAAGGACAACGCCGCCGACGTCGAATTGAATGCGCGCGGCGCGACCTGGGCCCGGCCCGACTGGCCGCCGCTGCCAGGCGGTGACCTGGTCGCCGCGCTCGACGGCAACTGGGGTGAGGCGCTCGGCACCAAAATCAAGGCGCAAGCGCAAACCCGCGGCGTCGATCTCACCAATGCCGATGTCGAACGCGCGACCCGCGATTCAGTGCGCGCGCTGATGCTGATCCGCGCCTATCGCGCCCGCGGCCACTTCCACGCCAATCTCGATCCGCTCGGGCTCGAAGTGCACAAGAACGAAGAAGAGCTCGATCCGCGGACCTACGGATTCAACGATGACGACCTCGACCGCCCGATCTTTCTCGACAAGGTGATGGGCCTCGAATTTGGCACCATCCGCCAGGTCGTCACCATCCTGCGCCGGACCTATTGCCAGACGCTTGGCGTCGAGTTCCTGCACATCTCGAACGGCGCGCAGAAAGGCTGGATCCAGGAGCGTATCGAAGGCCCCGACAAGGAAATCACCTTCACCCGCGAGGGCAAGCGCGCCATCCTCAACAAACTGGTCGAAGCCGAAGGTTTCGAGAAATTCTGCGATCTGAAATTCACCGGCACCAAGCGGTTCGGCCTCGATGGCGCCGAGTTGATGATCCCGGCGATGGAGCAGATCATCAAGCGCGGCGGCGCGCTCGGCGTGCGCGAAATCGTCATCGGCATGCCGCACCGCGGCCGGCTCAACATGCTGGCGCAGGTGATGGCAAAGCCGCAGCGCGCCATCTTTCATGAGTTCAAAGGTGGCTCGTCGATGCCGGGCGAGATCGAAGGCTCCGGTGACGTGAAATACCACCTCGGCGCTTCGTCGGACCGCGAGTTCGATCAGAACAAGGTGCACCTGTCGCTCACCGCGAATCCGTCGCACCTGGAAATCGTCGATCCGGTAGTGCTCGGCAAGGTGCGCGCCAAGCAGGATCAGCTTGGCGCCACGCCGGAAGACCGCACCATGGTCATGCCGCTGCTGATCCACGGCGACGCGTCGTTCGCCGGGCAGGGCGTCGTTGCCGAATGTCTCGGGTTGTCGGGGCTGCGCGGCCACCGTACCGGTGGCTCCATCCACTTCATCGTCAACAACCAGATCGGCTTCACCACCAATCCGCGCTATTCGCGGTCGTCGCCGTACCCGTCGGACGTGGCGAAAGTCATCGAAGCACCGATCTTCCACTGCAACGGCGACGACCCGGAAGCGGTGGTGTTTGCCTGCAAGATTGCGACCGAGTTCCGGCAAAAATTTCAGAAGCCGGTGGTCATCGACATGTTCTGCTATCGCCGCCACGGCCACAACGAAGGCGACGAGCCGTCGTTCACCCAGCCGCTGATGTACAAGGCGATCGCGGCGCATCCGACCACGCTGGAGATCTACGGCGACAAGCTGGTCAGCGAAGGCGTCGTCACCTCCGGCGAAGTCGAGAAGATGAAGGCGGACTGGCGCGGCAGGCTCGACGTGGAGCTTGAGGCTGCGCAGAGCTACCGCGCCAATAAGGCAGATTGGCTCGACGGCCGCTGGGCCGGCTACAAACGCGCCGAAACCGGCGATGAGCCGCGCCGCGGCCATACCGGTGTCGCGATCGAAAAGCTGAAGGAGATCGGCGGGAAAATCACGACGCTGCCGAAGGATTTTCATCTCCACAAAACGCTGACACGGTTCTTCGACAGCCGCCGTAAATCGATCGAAACCGGGGCCAATATCGATTGGTCGACCGCGGAAGCGCTGGCGTTCTGCTCGCTGATGCTCGAAGGCCACCCGGTCCGGCTGTCGGGTCAGGATTCCGAGCGCGGCACGTTCTCGCAGCGCCACTCGGTGCTGCACGACCAGGAGACCGACGCCCGCTATACGCCGTTCAATCATCTCGGCGACGGCGCGGCGCGCTACGAAGTCATCAATTCGATGCTGTCGGAAGAGGCCGTGCTCGGCTTCGAATACGGCTACTCGCTGTCGGAGCCGAATGCGTTGACGATGTGGGAAGCACAGTTCGGCGATTTCGCCAACGGTGCGCAGGTGCTGTTCGACCAGTTCATCTCCTCGGGCGAACGCAAGTGGCTACGGATGTCGGGCCTCGTCTGCCTGTTGCCGCATGGCTACGAAGGGCAGGGGCCGGAGCACTCTTCGGCGCGCCTTGAACGTTTCCTGCAGATGTGTGCCGAAGACAACATGCAGGTCGCCAACTGCACGACGCCGGCCAACTATTTCCACATCCTGCGCCGTCAGCTCAATCGCGATTTCCGCAAGCCGCTGATCCTGATGACTCCGAAATCGCTGCTGCGCCACAAGCGCGCGGTGTCGCGGCTCGACGAGATGGGGCCGGAGACGTCGTTCCACCGGCTGCTGTGGGACGACGCGCAGATGCTGCCGGACGAGAAGATCAAGCTCGTTGCCGACGACAAGATCCGCCGCGTCGTGATCTGCTCGGGCAAGGTCTATTACGATCTTTACGAGGAGCGCGAAAAGCGCGGCATCGACGACATCTATCTGCTGCGCATCGAACAGCTTTATCCGTTCCCGGCCAAGGCGCTGATGGTCGAGCTGTCGCGCTTCAAGCAGGCGGATATCGTCTGGTGCCAGGAAGAGCCGCGCAACATGGGCGCCTGGGTGTTCGTCGATATTTTCCTTGAATGGGTGCTCAACCAGATCAACGCCAAATGCCGCCGCGCGCGTTACGCCGGCCGGCCGGCTTCGGCGTCGACAGCGGTCGGGCAGATGTTGATCCACCTCAACCAGCTCAAGCAGCTTCTGGAAGACGCATTGGGATAATCGATTTGTCATGGCCGGGCTTGACCCGGCGATCTCGATCCAAAATGGCATGACTTGCCAAAGAGCTTGGGATGCCCGGCACAAGGCCGGGCATGACGCAGGGAAGACAGAAGGTCCGTCATGGCTGAAATTCGTGTGCCTACACTTGGAGAATCCGTCACCGAGGCGACCATCGGCAAATGGTTCAAGAAGCCGGGCGAGGCCGTCGCGGTCGACGAGCCGCTGGTCGAACTTGAAACCGACAAGGTGACGATCGAAGTGCCGGCGCCCGCGGCCGGCGTGCTGAGCGACATCGAGGCCAAGGACGGCGACACGGTCGCCGTCGGCGCCTTGCTTGGCCAGATCAAGGAGGGCGCCGCAGGTGCTGCGGCGGCAAAGCCTGCGCCAAAGCCTGCTGAAGCCGCACCTAAAGCAGCGCCCGCACCAGCCGCACCGCCGCCGCCGAAGCCTGCTGCCGCAGATACGCCGCTGGCGCCTTCGGTCCGCCGGATTGCGGCCGAGACCGGCACGGATCCCTCCACCGTGCCTGGCTCGGGCAAGGACGGCCGCGTCACCAAGGGTGACATGCTGGCGGCGATCGAACGCGCCGCGGCGCAGCCGACCCCGGTCGCCGCACCCGCTGCCGCCGTTCAAGTCCGCGCGCCATCGCCGGCCGACGATGCCGCGCGCGAAGAACGGGTGAAGATGACCCGTCTGCGCGCCACCATCGCGCGCCGCCTGAAGGACGCGCAGAACACCGCCGCCATGCTCACGACCTTCAACGAGGTCGACATGAGCCACGTCATGGCGCTGCGCACGCAGTACCGCGACCTGTTCGAGAAGAAGCACGGCGTGAAGCTCGGCTTCATGGGGTTCTTCGTGCGCGCCTGCGTCCAGGCGCTGAAGGAAATCCCCGCCGTCAATGCCGAGATCGACGGCAACGACATCATCTACAAGAACTACTATCACCTCGGCATCGCGGTCGGCACCGAGCGCGGCCTGGTCGTGCCGGTGGTGCGCGACTGCGATACCAAATCGCTTGCCGAGATCGAAAAGAGCATTACCGATTTCGGCCGCCGCGCCCGCGACGGCTCGCTTAAGATCGACGAGCTGCAGGGCGGCACCTTCACCATCACCAATGGCGGCATCTACGGTTCGCTGATGTCGACGCCGATTTTGAACGCGCCGCAATCCGGCATCCTCGGCATGCACAAGATCCAGGAACGGCCGATGGTGGTCGGCGGCAAGATCGAGGTGCGGCCGATGATGTATCTCGCCTTGTCCTACGATCACCGCATCGTCGATGGCCGCGAGGCCGTGACGTTCCTGGTGCGCGTCAAGGAATGCCTGGAAGAGCCGGCGCGGCTGGTGCTGGATTTGTGATTCTCACGCCGTCATGGCCGGGCTTGGCCCGGCCATCCCGATTGGTTGGCAAGGTGTTGCCACTTGATCGAGATTGCCGGGACAAGCCCGGCAATGACAATTGATAGGTGTTGTCATGCCTTACGATCTTATTGTCATCGGTAGCGGCCCCGGCGGCTATGTCTGCGCCGTTCGCGCGGCGCAGCTCGGTCTGAAGACCGCGGTGGTCGAAAAGAATCCGACTTTCGGCGGCACCTGCCTCAATGTCGGCTGCATCCCGTCGAAGGCGATGCTGCATGCGTCGGAGCTTTACGAGGAGAGCGGACACAGCTTCGCGCAAATGGGGATCATGGCCGGCAAGCCGAGCATGGATCTGCCGGCGCTGCACAAATTCCGGCTGGCGAACGTCGACAGCAACGTCAAAGGTGTGGCGTATCTGTTCAAGAAGAACAAGATCGACACGTTTCAAGGCACCGGCCGCATTGCCGCGCCCGGGAAAGTCGAGGTGAAAGGCGCGGACGGCAAGACGCAGATGCTGGAGACGAAGAACATCGTCATCGCCACCGGCTCCGACGTGGCGCGGCTGCGCGGTATCGATATCGACGAAAAGCGGGTCGTGTCGTCAACCGGCGCGCTGGAACTGCCAAGCGTGCCGAAGAACTTGCTGATCGTCGGCGCCGGCATCATCGGGCTCGAACTTGGTTCGGTGTGGCGGCGGCTTGGCGCCGCGGTGACGGTCGTCGAATTCCTCGATCACATCCTCCCGGGCCTCGATCGCGAGATCGCGAACCAGTTCCACCGCATGCTGCAAAAGCAGGGGCTGACGTTCAAGCTGTCGTCCAAAGTCACCGCAATCGACAAGGCCGGGTCGGTGCTCAAGGTCAAGGTCGAGCCTGCGGCAGGTGGCGCTGCCGAGATGCTCGAAGCCGATGTCGTTCTGGTTGCGATCGGCCGCGTGCCCTACACTGAAGGCCTTGGGCTCGAAGCGGTCGGTGTGAAGAAAGACGATCGCGGCCGCGTCGCCGTCGACCAGCATTTCCACACCAACGTCGCCGGCATCTATGCCATCGGCGATGTGATCGCCGGCCCGATGCTGGCGCATAAGGGCGAGGAGGAAGGTGTCGCGGTCGCCGAACTGCTGGCCGGCAAGGCCGGTCATGTGAACTACGATGTGATACCGAACGTGGTTTACACCAGCCCGGAAATTGCATCCGTCGGCAAAACAGAAGAAGAGCTGAAAGCCGCCGGGGTTGCTTACAGCGTCGGCAAATTTCCGTTCAGCGCCAATGCCCGCGCCCGCGCCAATCTCGCGACCGAAGGCTTTGTCAAAATCCTCGCCGACGCCAGGACCGATCGCGTGCTCGGCGTGCATATCCTCGGGCCGGATGCCGAGACCATGATCGGCGAGGCGGCCATCGCTATGGAATTCGGTGCGTCATCGGAAGATATCGCGCGCACCTGTCACGCGCATCCGACACTGAGCGAGGCGATGAAAGAAGCCGCGCTTGCCGTCGACAAGCGCGCGATCAATATGTGATTTCCGTCACCGTGAGGCGGCCGCGAAGCGGCCCTCGAAGGGCGACGGCTGGGGCCGATCGTCCTTCGAGGCTCGCTGCGCTCGCACCTCAGGATGGCGGTTAGAGATTCGCGATGAACGGCACGGCGTGCGGCGCGAACAGCCCGAGCCCCATGATCACCAGCCCGATCATCCCGAGCAACCCGCCGAACCAGACCAACGACACCATCCCGGTGATCACCGCGGCTGAGGCGAGCACGATGCCGACCTGGAATGCCGCCGACGCCAGTTCGTGGTGGTGATATTTCGCCAGCGACAGATTGCGCTCGGCCTCGGCGTCTTTGGCTTTTTCCTCGAGCTGTTTGCGGCCGTTGCCGGCTTGCGGGTCCGACTCGTAACGCTCGGCGGTCTTGTGCCAGGTCTCGACCTGTTTCTCGACCGCGGCTTTCGCGGCGGGATCGGTCAGGCCGGCGGCCAACAGGTTGGTTTGATCGGCGGCGACGTTCAGCGTGGTGCGGCGGATATCCTTGGCCTGGAAGAACGCCCACAGATCCGAGGCTTCGATATTTTTGGTGTTGGCCTCGTTCTGCGCGCCTTTGCCCAGCGTCTCCGAGAACGCCAGGAACAGCGCCAGGATCGCAATCACCAGTGCGATGCGCTTGTTGAAGAATTCGGCGTGCTCGCCCTCCTGGGCTTTCTCGATGGCTTCTGAAACCTCGGACATGATGGCCCTCTTTGTCATTCCGGGGCCGAGCGAAGCGAGGAGCCCGGAATCCATAATCCCGGCGCTGGGGCTATGGATTTCGGGCTCGCCGCTGCGCGGCGCCCCAGAATGACGACTAGCATGAATTTCGGTTACGCGCGCGGGTGCGCGCTGCGATAGGCCTCGATCAGCCGCTCGGCATCGACCTCGGTGTAGATCTGCGTCGTCGCCAGCGACGCGTGGCCGAGCAGTTCCTGGATCGAGCGGAGGTCGCCGCCGCGCGCTAAGAGGTGCGTGGCGAACGAGTGCCGCAAGGCATGGGGCGTCGCCGTCTCCGGCAGGCCGAGCGCACCGCGCAGCCGCGCCATCGCGAACTGCACGAGGCGCGGCGACAGCGGACCGCCTTTGGCGCCGACGAACAGCGGCGCATCGAACGGCAGGTCATAGGGACAGAGCGCGATATAGGCGTCGATCAGGTTTTGCACCTGCGGCAGCACCGGCACCATGCGCTGCTTGCGGCCTTTGCCGATCACGGTGATCACGTTGTCGGTAGAGAAATTGGCGCGCTTCAATCCGAGCGCTTCTGAAATACGCAGGCCCGATCCGTAGAGCAGCGCCAGCACCGCGGCGTCGCGGGCGTGGATCCAAGGCTCACGGCCGTCGCCGGCGGCGAGGCCGGGATCGGCCATTTGTTTGGCGTCGCCGGCTGTCAATGGCCGCGGCAGGGTTTTGCCGACTTTCGGCGCCCGCACGGCGGCAAGCGCGCCGACCTTGCCCTTGCCGTTGCGCTCCAGAAAGCGCGCGAAGGCACGGGTGCCGGCCAACATTCGCATCAACGATCGGCTGCCGATACCGCCGGCGCGGCGCGCCGCCATGAAGGCGCGGACGTCGGCCGGCGCCAGCGCTGCCAGCTCGGCAAGCGACGGTGCGCCGCCCAGATGCCCGGCGAGGAATTCGAGGAATTGCAGCACGTCGCGCCGGTAGGCTTCCACCGTTTTCGGCGACATGCGCCGCTCGGCGCCAAGGTGGCGCAGCCAGCTTTCGATCTCGGCGGCCACTTTCGGCGCCACGAAGTCGGGCAAATCCGTTTTCTGAGCCATTTTTCGCTCGTCCCCGCGCAAGCGCGGACCCAGGCTTCAATACGCGTGCCGCGATACTAGATTCCCGCTTTCACGGGAATGGGTGGAAGATAGGCCGAAGATAGGCCACGGGCCTTTCCCCTTCCTAAACCGCCGGGAATCGGCCCACAGTTGCGATATGCCCAGACGCGTCGTCGATGTCCTTGTGCCGGTCGCGATCGACCAGGCCTACTCGTACACGGTGCCGGCCGGGCTCGATCTCGCGCCGGGCGACATCGTGTCGGTGCCGCTTGGCGCGCGCGAGGCCACAGCTGTCGTGTGGGCCGACAACCCCAAACCGAATCCGCGGCTCGACAACCGGCTCAAGGACGTCGACGAAAAACTCGAACTGCCGCCGCTGCGGCCGGAGCTGCGCGGCTTCGTCGACTGGGTCGCCAACTACACGGTAAGTTCGCGCGGCATGGTGCTGCGCATGTGCCTGCGCATGGGCGAGCATCTCGGCGCTGCGCGCGAGCGCATCGGCGTACGGCTCGCGGGCCATGCTCCGAAGCGCATGACCAGCGCGCGCCACCGCGTGCTCGAACTGCTTGCCGATGGCATGGCGCGTGCCAAGGGTGAGGCGGCGCGCGAAGCCGGCGTCAGCGTCAGTGTCGTCGATGGGCTGATCGACGAGGGCACGTTGCAGGCCTTCGTGCTGCCGCCGGAGCCGATTGCGGAAAAACCCGATCCCGATTTCATGCAGCCCGATTTGACGGTGGCGCAAGGCGAGGCGGCGGCGGCGCTCAAGGCCACGGTCGCCAAGGGCGGCTATGCGGTGACGCTGCTCGACGGCGTTACCGGCTCCGGCAAGACCGAAGTGTATTTCGAGGCGGTCGCGGACATGATCCGCCGCGGCCGGCAGAGCCTGATCCTGATGCCGGAAATCGCGCTCACGGCGCAGTTCCTCGACCGCTTTGCCGCGCGGTTCGGCGTGCGCCCCGCGGAATGGCATTCCGAACTGTCGCCGCGCAGGCGGGCGCGTACCTGGAAAGCCGTTGCCGACGGCGAAATCGCCGTCGTCGTCGGCGCGCGCTCGGCGCTGTTCCTGCCCTATGCCGATCTCGGCCTGATCGTCGTCGATGAAGAGCACGATCCGGCCTACAAGCAGGAAGACGGCGTGCATTATCACGCCCGCGACATGGCGGTGGTGCGCGGTCACATCGCCAAAATCCCGGTGGTGCTGTCGTCGGCGACGCCGTCGCTCGAGACCGAGGTCAATGCGCGGCGCGGCCGCTACCAGCGCGTCGCATTGCCGGAGCGCTTCGGCGGCCAGCGCCTGCCGTCCGTCGAGGCGATCGATCTGCGCCAGGCGCCGCCGCCGCGCGGCCGCTTCATCTCGCCGGTGCTTGCGGAGGCTGTGAAGAATACCATCGAACGCCACGAGCAGGCGCTGCTGTTTCTCAATCGCCGCGGCTACGCGCCGCTCACGCTCTGCCGGGCCTGCGGTTTTCGTTTCTCCTGTCCGAACTGCGATGCCTGGCTGGTCGATCACCGTTTCCGCAAATCGCTGGTCTGCCATCACTGCGGTTTCGCCATGCCGCATCCGGCGCATTGTCCGAAATGCAAAGCGGAAAACTCGTTTGTCGCCATCGGTCCCGGTGTCGAGCGGCTGGAAGAGGAAGTGCGCGAACTGTTTCCGGACGCGCGCGTACTGGTGCTGTCCAGCGATCTGATCGCTTCGATCGAGCGGATGCGCGAGGAATTCGCCGACATCGCCGCCGGCCGCTTCGACATCGTCATCGGCACCCAGCTTGTCGCCAAGGGCCACCATTTTCCGATGCTCAATCTGGTCGGCGTCGTCGATGCCGATCTCGGCCTCTCCAACGGCGATCCGCGCGCCGCCGAGCGCACGTTTCAGCTCCTGCATCAGGTGGTCGGCCGCGCCGGCCGCGAAGCCGGCGCCGGTATCGGGTTGCTGCAAACCCATCAGCCCGAGCATCCGGTGATGCGCGCGCTGATCGCACAGGACCGCGAAGCGTTCTATTCCGCCGAGATCGAGGTGCGCGAGCGCGACGCCTATCCGCCGTTCGGCCGGCTGGCTTCGATCGTCGTTTCCGGGCCCGACAAAAATGACACCCACGCCTATGCGCGCGCGCTGGCCCGGGCCGCGCCGCAACACGACGACGTGCGCGTACTCGGTCCCGCCGAAGCGCCGCTGGCGCTGGTGCGCGGCCGCCACCGCATGCGGCTTCTGATCAAGGCGCCGCGCAATTTCGATCTGTCGGCCTACATGCGCGAATGGCTCGCCGCGGCGCCGAAGAAGCATGGGTCGATCAAGCTCGACATCGACGTCGATCCGCAGAGCTTTTTGTAAGGCGTTGCCTCAATCGCGGGACCACGGAGCAATCAGTCATGCATTTCGGCGACATCACCAGCCTGTCGATCAATCCGCTGATCGCCGCCGCCGTATTCGGCGCAACCATTATCACCGACGCCGTCTATGTGTTCTTCACGGCGGCCGTCACCGCGCGGCATCGCTTCCGTGCTGCGAACTGGAGCGCGGTCTGGTACCTGCTCTCGGCATTCGCGGTGATCAATTACACCGGCAATCCGGTTTATGTCGTTTTCGCCGCGCTCGGCTCGTGGGTCGGCGCCTATCTGTCGGTGACATGGCTCAATCGCGCCAAGACCGAAGCAGCGCCGATGCGGCCCGGACAGCCTTAGCCTTGCGGAACCGGGGCACAAATTCGCCCGCTTGACCGCGCCCGAAGACCCGGCATCCTGTCGGGATGGCGGCGACAATCCAGACATTCCTCGGGCTTCTTGCCGTTCTGGTCGTGGTGGCGGTCGTGGCGCGGCGGCTGCAGACCGCGCCATCGATTCTTCTCGTCGTCGCCGGTATCGCCCTTGCCGTCATTCCCGGCCTGCCGCGCCTCGAACTCGCGCCGGAACTCGTCCTGCTCGGCCTATTGCCGCCGCTGATCTATTCGGCCGGCGTCGCCATGAGCTGGCGCGAATTTCGCTTCAACCTTCGCTCCATCACCTTGCTCGCATTCGGCTGCGTGGTGTTCACGACCTGCGCGGTCGCGGCGGCGGTTCACTGGCTGCTCGGCTTGCCGCTGGCGGTCGGGTTCGTGCTGGGCGCCATCGTCGCGCCGCCCGATGCCGTGGCGCCGCTCGCTATCGTGCGCCGGCTCGGGCTGCCGCGCCGTCTGGTCGTCGTCCTCGAAGGCGAGGGGCTCGCCAACGATGCCACCGCCCTGATCCTCTATCGCTTCGCCGTCGCAGCGGTCAGCACAGGGCTGTTCGCGTTCGACCAGGCCGCCGGCATTTTTGCCCTCATCGTTGTCGGCGAAATCGCCTACGGCATCGGCATCGGCTGGGCCAGCCTGCGGTTGCGGCGCTGGGCGCGCGATCCTCGCGTCGAGATCACGCTGTCGCTGCTGACGCCTTACGCCGCGTTTCTGCTGCCGCAACAGCTTGGCGGTTCCGGCGTGCTGGCGACGGTTGCGGCCGGCCTTTACGTCAGCTGGAACGGTCCGTTGCTGATTCCCGCCGCGACCCGGTTGCAGGGCATCTTCTTCTGGGACCTGCTGATCTATCTGCTTGAAGGTTTTATTTTCCTGATCACCGGAATGCAGACACGAACCCTGCTCGATCGCATGAGCAGCAACATGCTGTACGATCTATCGATTGCTGCGCTTGTCACCATAGCAGTTGTTGTGGTGACGCGGTTTGTCTGGATGTTTCCCGCCGTCTATCTGCCGCGCCAGCTCAGTCCGTCATTGCGCCGGCGCGATCCCGCTCCGCCCTGGCAATGGACCTTCTTTCTCGGTTTCGTCGGCGTGCGCGGTGTGGTGTCGCTGGCCGCGGCGCTCGCTATACCGCTGACGACGGCAGCGGGCGCGCCATTTCCCGCCCGGGATCTCATCCTGTTCGTCACCTTTGCACTGATTGTGGTCACGCTGATCGGCCAGGGCGTGGCGCTGCCGATGGTTGTGCGCTGGCTCGGTCTTGGCCGTGACGCGGCGAAGGAACATGAACGCGAGCACGAGGCCGAGCTTGCCGCCCGCGCCGAGGCGCTGAACATCGCCCATGCGCGGCTGCAGCAGCTCGTCGACAGCGGCCAGATTTCGGCCGACGTTCACGCGGTCCTGCGCGCCCGTCACGATTATCGCAGCGGCCGCCTGCCGCGGACCGGCTCTGACGGTCTCGACGGAGGGGACTCGGCGACGGTGGCGTGCGAGCTGCGGACCGATCTGATCGCCGCCGAACGCGAATACATCTACCGGCTGTTGCAGCAAGGGCAGATCACCGACGAGGCCCGGCGCCGCATCGAACGCGAGCTTGACCTCGAAGAGGCCAGCATCGCGATCCAGATCGAGGAAGGCATCGAGGCTCCGCTTTAGTTCGTGCTTGCACTGCTGAAAGTCAGAGGACCCTGAATGCCCGATCGAGCTGACAAGCCGTTAGCGATTGCCGTCGATGAGGGTATTCGCGTTTCCGGCATCATGACGACGCCCCCACGTGCGCGAGCCTGTTACGTGTTGGCGCACGGCGCCGGCGCCGGCATGACGCATCCGTTCATGGCGGCCGTCGCCGAAGGCCTTGCGGCGCGCGGCATCGCCACCCTGCGTTATCAGTTTCCCTATATGGAGCGCGGGTCGAAACGGCCGGACGCACCGGCCCTCGCGCACGCGACAGTGCGCGCCGCGGTGAACGCCGCAGCCCGGCTCGACCCCAAATTGCCGCTGATCGCCGGCGGCAAATCGTTCGGCGGGCGGATGACCTCGCAGACACAGGCCGAGACACCGCTGCCTTGTCAGGGTCTCGCCTTCCTGGGCTTTCCGTTGCATCCGGCCGCGCGGCCTTCGCACGACCGCGCCGAACATCTGTTCAAGATAAAAATCCCGATGCTGTTCTTGCAGGGCACGCGCGACACGCTGGCTGATCTCGGCGAGCTGCGGCCGGTGTGCAAGAAGCTTGGCAAACGCGCCACGCTGAAGCTGTTTGAAAACGCCGACCACTCGTTTCACGTGCCGGCGCGCAGCGGCCGCAAGGACGCCGAAGTTCTGGACGACGTGCTCGATACGCTTGCGGCGTGGATCGGCGAAGTGATCGGCGGAGAAACCGGTCTCTAGGCGCCTCCGATGCCGTCTTACGATGCTTTGGCCGCCGCTTCGATCATCGTGTTCGAGTTATCGACGCTGTCATACACCGACACCTGAACGATCGGATAAGCATTCTTGATCACCAGGGCCGCCGTTTGCGCGGATTCTACAGTGGTGTAGGAGCCCTTGGTCTGCCGGTCGACTTGCAGCAAATACCGGCCCCGCTCCGGCCGTTTGCTTTGTGAGATTACCGCTTCCGGCTCGGACGCGGAATCGTCCTTTACGGGCATTTTCATCTGGCGCGTGGCCATGAGTACTCCTTTGTGGGGGAGTCCCTTATGTAGGGTGTTCACGCGCCAGCCGCCAGCGTTCTTTATTGCGTCAGGACCGGGCAGGAGGTTTTGACCGTTTCCGCTTGGTCCGCCCGCGGGGCTTGAGCTTCTTCCGCTCCGCGGCTGCAAACGCCCGCCGTGCCCACACCGCAAGCTCGTCGGGATCGTCGTAGAGCCGCTCCGGCAAGCGCCAATACGGCAGTTCCACCCGGCCGCCCCTGGCGCGGACGTAGCTGAACGGTTTTGAACCCTCGCGCTCGAAGTCCGGGGTGCTGGTCTCGTCGGTCTTGAGATAGATCGCGTCCTTGTTGATCAGCCCGATCATCATGCCATCGGCAAAGATGCCGGCGCTGTTGAACATGCGCCGCACCGTCACCGGGCCGAATTGCGCGAACAGGTCGCGGATGAATTCCGGGTCCACAGACAAGCTCCGGGCGTCGTGCCGTTCTAGCGCATTCCGCTTTGGCCCGATGCAGGTTACACAGGCACTTCTTACACAGGCGCTTCGTGCGATCAGCGAGATCAGTCTTCACCCATGAATAAAATCATACACGCATTGCTTGCAAGCGTCGCGCTCCTGGCAGGCGCGACTGCGGCCTCGGCGCAGGATTTCCCGTCACGTCCGGTCACCATGCTGGTGCCGTTCGCCGCCGGCGGCCCAACCGACACGATCGCGCGCGTCATCGCCGATCGCATGGGCAAGTCGCTCGGTCAGGCAGTGGTGATCGAGAATCTCACCGGCGCGGGCGGCACGATCGCAGCCGGCCGCGTGGCGCGCGCGGCAGCCGACGGTTACACGCTCGATCTGGCGACATGGTCCACCCATGTCGTCACCCCGGTGATCTACCAATTGCAATACGACGTGTTCCGCGATTTCGATCCGGTCATCTGGCTAACGCAGACGCCGCTGCTCTTGGTATCGCGGAAGGACATTCCGGCCGGCAATCTGAAAGAGCTTGTGGCGTGGCTCAAGGCCAAGCCCGATCCGGTGCTGCTTGGCAGTGCCGGCGGCACCGATCAGGTCGCCGGCTATCTGCTGCAACAGCAAACCGGAGCGCAGATGCAGGTCGTGCCGTATCGCGGCCTTGCGCCGGCGATGCAGGACATCATGGCGGGGCGCATCGACATTTTATTCGACCAGCCGTCGGACGCGGTGCCGCAGATCAAGAGCGGCACCATCAAGGGCTATGCCGTGACCGCGGCGAAACGCGCTTCGGTGGCGCCGGATATTCCCACTGTCGACGAAGCCGGTTTGCCCGGCTTGCACCTGACGCCGTGGCATTCGCTGTGGGTGCCGAAAGGCACGCCGAAGGATGTTGTCACCAGGCTCAACGCCGCGGCGATGGATGCGCTGGCCGATCCGGCCGTGCAAAAGCGGCTCGGCGACGTCGGCCAGGATATCGTGCCGCGCGACCGGCAAACGCCGGAAGCGCTGGCCCTCTACTACAAGTCCGAGACCGACAAGTGGTGGCCGATCATCAAGGCCGCCGGCATCAAGGCGGACTGATCCGGACCGGCCGTCTTTAAGCGAAACGCTCGCGGGCGCGAGCACGCGCCTTTGCCGCTTCCTCCTCGCGGTCCTTCGCCGGGCTCGTGGTCTCAAGCGCGCCCAACAGCCGCCGCGCCGCGTCCGAGACCTCCTCGACCGCGCGGTTGAAGGCCGCCTCGTTCAGGCGCGACGGATGGGCAAAGCCGCTCAGCTTGCGGACGAATTGCAGCGCAGAGGCGCGGATTTCCTCGTCCGTCGCCGGCGGCTCGAAGTTGAACAAAGTGCGGATGTTGCGGCACATGTTTCACCTCCTGGTCCGCCACTGGTCGCGGCGTCGTTACACGATCTTGAGCGGAATACTGCCGAGGAAATCCAGTTTCCCGATGTCTACGCCAAGGTGACGCAGGATCGCATAGGCGGCGGTGCAGTGGAAATAGAAGTTCGGCAGCACGAAGTGGTTGAGATAATCGTCGCCTTTCATATGGCCCTTCTTTTCCGGGCCGAGCGGAAACACGATTTCCTTGTCGGCCGAGGCGTCGATCTTTTTCGTATCGAGTGTTTTCAGGAAGGCGACGGTCTTGGCGATGCGCTCGCGAAGTTGCGCCAGCGTGGTTTCGTTGTCCTCGTAAACCGGCGCCTCGACACCGGCGAGGCGTGCCGAACCGCGCTTCGCGCCGTCCGTCGCGACCTGCACCTGGCGCGCCAGATCGAACATGTCGGGCGCAAGCCGCGAGCGCAGCATGACCGCATCATCGATCTTCTTGGCTTTGGCAAAGGCCTCGGCTTTGCCGAGAACGGCCGACAAGGCGTTGAGCGCAATTTCAAAAGTGGGCAGAGCGGTTTGCGACATCGAAAACGGCATCGAGCATTCCTTTTGGTTTAGGGAGGGATGAAGCGTTATTGCGGCCGCGGATAGCGGAGCGGGGCGTCGTCCGCATCGACAATCATTTTGCCGATCGGCCAGAGCGAGATACCGGCGAGCTTGAGGTGTACCCAGGCAAACGGGATGCCGATGATGGTGACCGCGAGCAGGATCGCGGTGATCAAGTGACCAAGCGCCAGCCACCAGCCGGCCAGCACCAGCCAGATGATGTTGCCGAGCAGGCCGAGCGGGCCGGTGCCGACGTCGTGGCTGCCGAGATGATCGGCCCGCGAGACCGCTTTCCGGCCAAACGGCAGCATGGCGTAGGAGGCGATATTGAAGGCCGCGCGCGCCCAGGGGATGCCGATGATCGTGATCGCCATGATCACAGCCGCAATCAGCCATCCGACGGCCATATAGAGGCCGCCAAATACGATCCAGAGCACATTGAGGATGAGTGACAGAGGAGACATTTTCCGCGCCGGACTGCTTGTGCTGATCCCCAAATTCTTGCGTTCCACACTTAGGCACTCGGTCAGTCATCCGCAATGCGCATGCCCCCTTGTGTTGAAGCAGTCATGCGAACGACCTAGGCTGCGGTGTTCGGAATATGACAATGCGCATGCTGGCGCTCGGGCGGCAAACCATGCAACGTGTTGCGGCATTTCCGCGAAGCTTCAAGGCGCAAAATATCAAAGTTGACGGCGCGACGATTTACGCCCGTTCGGGCGGCGCTGGAGCGGCGGTATTGATGCTGCACGGATTCGGCGACACTGGAGACATGTGGGCGCCGGTCGCCGCGGCCCTCTGTGAGAATCGCACAGTCATCGTTCCCGATCTCCGCGGCATGGGTCTCTCGTCGCGTCCGGAGAACGGCTACCAGAAAAAAGCGCAGGCCCACGACATTGCGCGGGTGCTGGACAAGCTCAGGGTCGGAGACGTCGATCTTGTGACCCACGATATCGGCAATATGGTCGGCTATGCGTTCGCCGCACAATTCACCGAACGCGTGAAGCGCTGGATCATCATCGATGCGCCGTTGCCGGGCATCGGTCCGTGGGACGACATCATCCGAAGTCCGGCATTGTGGCATTTCAATTTCCGCGGTCCGGATGTCGAGCGCCTGGTGAAAGGCCGCGAGCGGATTTATCTCGACCGGTTCTGGAACGAGATGTCGGCCAATCCAAAAGCCATCAAGGAAGCCACGCGCCGCCATTACGCCCGGCTATATGCGCGGCCCAAGGCGATGCATTGCGCGTTCCTGCAGTTCGCCGCGTTTAATCAGGATGCCGAGGACAACAAGGTTTTTGCGGCCGCCGGCAAGCTGCCGATGCCGGTGCTTGCGCTCGGCGGCGATCATTCGTTCGGCACGCAGATGGCGGACATCATGCGTCTTGTCGCAACCGATGTGACGGCGGGCGTGATCAAGGGATCCGGCCACTGGATCATGGAAGAGCAGCCGCGGCAGACCACGGCGACGATCGTCGGGTTCCTGTAAGCTGAAATAGGTCGCCCGCAAAAAAAGCGGCGCGACCGGGTAAAATTCAAGGAGGTCGGCGATGATCTGGGGGATTCCTTCGCATCTGTTCCTGCAAATCCATGTTGCGCTCAGTCTGATCGCGCTGGTTGCCGGCCTGATCGTCCTGTACGGCCTGCTGCAAGGCCGCGCCTATGGCGGCTGGACTGCGCTGTTTTTTGTCACGACGATTTTGACCAGCGTCACCGGCTTTCCGCTGCCGCCGTTCGGTTTCGATCCGCCGCGTGCGGTCGGGATCCTGTCGCTGGTGCTGCTGGCCGTCGCGGTTGCCGGCTACTACCTGTTTCATCTCGCCGGCGCGTGGCGATGGATTTACGTCGTGACTGCGATGGCGGCACTTTACCTCGATGCGTTCGTCGGCGTTATTCAGGCGTTCGCCAAGATTCCGTCGCTGCACGAACTGGCGCCGACGCAATCCGAACCGCCGTTCGCGGTCGCACAGGTCGCGGTGCTGGCGTTTTTCGTGATCCTCGGCTTCGTTGCCGCGCGGAAGTTCCGGCCCGCCGTATAGGCTGCGAACACGCCGATTTACCGCATACAACCCGGCTTTGGCGTGGTGGTATTCCCGCGCTTCCGGGCATACGTAGCGCAGCGAATGTACAGGCGCGACAAGATCGACCTTCAGGTTGCGGAATAATTCCGGATAGACTGCACGGGCCGGCGGACTTCATGAATCTTCGTACCATCCTTTTTGGCGGCGTTATCGTTGTCGCGTCCTTCGTGGGCGCCACATTGCTGTTGAATGTGCTGTGGCCGACGGCGCCGGCGCTGCAACAAGGCCGTCCGGCGCTGGTCGCGATGCCGCCGTTGCAGCCGCTGACCGGTACCTCGGTGGTGCTCGCGCCCGCGGCCATCGCGATCACCGCGATCCGCGACGCGCTGGATGCCAACGCGCCGCGCAACCTGTCCGGCAAGCCGCAAAATCCGTTCACCAAGCTGATGTCGGACGCGCAGCTCAATTTCACCGTGGCGCGCGGGCCGTTCACGATGTCGGGCCAGCCCGGCGTACTGACCATCACCACGCCGCTCACCGGCACGTTCGAGATGCTTGGCACCATCAGCGGCGCCGCCGGCAGCAGCGTGAACGCCATCGGCAGCGCGGTCGGCAATCTGCTCGGCAACGGTGTCGGCCAGCAGGTGCAGAATCTTGCCGGCAAGGCGTTCAACCAGAAGACCGATATCCAGGGCAGTGTCACCACCACGTCGCGTCCCGCGATTGCAGCGAACTGGCGGCTGGCGCCGAATCTCGCGGCGCAGGTCAATGTCGTCGACGTCGTGCTTCCGGTCGGCGGCTTGAAGATGAACGTCGCCAACCAGGTGAAGCCGGTGCTCGACAACTTGGTGCGCGATCAGACCAACGCGCTTGAGGCGCGGCTGCGCAACGACCCCTTCATCGAGAATGCGGCCCGCGCCGAATGGGCCAAGCTGTGCCGGTCGATATCGCTCGGCGCGGCGGCACAAAGCATGCCCAATCTCTGGCTCGAAGTCCGTCCCACCCGCGCCATCGGCGCGCAGCCGAGGATCGACGGCAGCGCCGTGACCTTGCTGGTCGGCGTGCAGGCGGAAACCCGCATCGTGCCGGGCGAGACCAGGCCAAACTGCCCGTTCCCGCAGCAGCTCGATCTGGTGCAGCAGGGCAGCGAAGGCAACGTCAATATCGCGGTGCCGATCGATATTCCGTTCACCGAGGTGAGCCGCCTGTTGCAAGACCAGGTCAAGGGCAAGACGTTCCCGGAAAAGGGCGGCAGCTCATTCGGCGTCACCATCAAGCAATCCGCCATCGCCGCCTCCGGCGACAAGCTGCTGATATCGCTTCTGGTCAACGTCAAGAAACGCGGCCTGTTCAGCTTCTTCGGCGCCGACGCGACGGTGCATGTCTACGGCAAGCCGGTGCTGGATCAGGACAAACAGATCCTGCGCTTCACCGACATCACGCTCGACGTGCAGTCGCAGGCCGCATTCGGCCTGCTTGACGCCGCAGCACAAGCCGCGGTGCCTTATCTGCAAAAGGCGCTGGCCGATCAGGCGGTGATCGATCTCAAGCCGTTTGCCGCCGACGCCAGGAAGCGGATCGCCGCCGCGGTGACGAGCTTCGCCAGCCAGGCCAACGGCGTGACCGGCAACGTCACCGTCAACGATCTGCGCCTGACCGGCATCGCCTACGACGACAAGACGCTGCGCGTGATCGCCAACGCGACCGGCGCGGTGAACGTGGCGGTCTCGTCGCTGTCGATGCAGTAGCCGTTTACATGAACGCCTGAATGCCGGTTTGCGCGCGGCCAAGCACCAGCGCGTGAATGTCGTGCGTCCCTTCGTAGGTGTTCACGGTTTCCAGATTGCAGAGCACGCGCATCACGTGAAATTCGTCGGAAATGCCGTTGCCGCCGTGCATGTCGCGCGCCACCCGCGCGATGTCGAGCGCCTTGCCGCAATTATTGCGCTTCAGCAATGAGATCACTGGCGGCGAAGCCTTGCCCTGTTCGATCATCCGCGTCAGCCGCAGCGCCGCGTGCAAGCCGAGCGCGATCTCGGTTTGCATGTCGGCGAGTTTTTTCTGAATGAGCTGATTGGCGGCAAGCGGCCGGCCGAACTGCTTGCGGGCGAGCACGTAGTCGCGCGCACGATGCCAGCAGAATTCCGCGGCGCCCATTGCGCCCCAGGCGATGCCGGTGCGCGCCATGTTGAGGCAGCCGAACGGCCCGGCAAGCCCGGATACATTCGGCAGCAGATTGTCTTCCGGCACCACCGCGCCCTCGAGCACGACCTCGCCGGTGATCGAAGCACGCAGCGACAGCTTGCCCTCGATCTTCGGTGTCGAGAATCCCTTGGTGTCACGCTCCACGATGAAGCCGCGGATTTTGCCGTCGAGCTTGGCCCAGATCACGGCGATGTCGGCGACCGGCGCGTTGGTGATCCACATCTTGGCGCCGGTCAGCGAAAAGCCGCCGGCGACCTTTTCGGCGCGCGTCACCATCGAGCCGGGGTCGGAGCCATAATCGGGCTCGGTCAGCCCGAAGCAGCCGATGATTTCGGCCGACGCCAGCTTGGGCAGGTATTTGCGCTTCTGCGCCTCGCTGCCGTAGCTGTAGATAGGATGCATCACCAGCGACGACTGCACCGACATCATCGAGCGGTAGCCGGAATCGACGCGCTCGACTTCGCGCGCGATGAGGCCGTAGGCGGTATAAGACAGACCGGCGCCGCCGTATTCTTCGGGAATGGTCGCACCGAGAAGCCCGAGCTCGCCCATTTCGCGGAGCACGGCCGGGTCGTAGCTTTCGTCGCGGAAGGCCTTGAGGATGCGCGGAAACAGCTTGTCCTGCGCGTAGTCGCGCGTGGTGTCGCGCACCATCCGCTCTTCTTCGGTCAGCTCGCCTTCAAGGTCGAGCGGATCCTCCCAGTTGAACGCGGCGTCCTTGATCTGAGCGCTTTTCGGCGGGTGCTTTTCCACTTTTTCCGCGCGCTGCGACATCTGCAATCTCCTGAACCACGTCCCGAAATCCGGGATTTCCATAAAGCTTAGAAGGGGGCACCGCCAGCGGCAAGCGCCGGACATTGCCGGAACGTCGCGGTTTCGCTATCAACGCGGCGGATGCGCCCGTAGCTCAGCTGGATAGAGCGTTGCCCTCCGAAGGCAAAGGTCAGAGGTTCGAATCCTCTCGGGCGCGCCAGTTCCATGGCGGGAATGGCCACCCTTGAAGAAGGCAGCCCGCATTTTGGCCCACAAATAACTAAAGCGCGGCGCGGTCATCGTGAGAAGACTTGTTTGAACCAAAGGGCCTCCCCTCCTTGCCGGCAACGTCACTTATTGCGCGGCTGTGTCTAATGTCGTTTCGCAGTTCTGCTCGTTGATCAAATTTGATGTTTAGCGCCTCCTTGGTGCCAAAGCGCGGTTCGAACTGATCCCAGGGACCTATTCCGGTAATGGCCTCCTGTAACTCGCGTAGATCAAAATATTCGAGTTTGCCGGCCAAGGTATTGTACCGATCGGCATCTAAGCAGCGCGATACGCTCGTCCATTTTCGTCGAATGGTCCGCGAGCGTTCAGTGCGGCGATTTCGCGCATCGAGCCATGGTGCTTCAGGCATCAACCGCGGGTTTTTCCGTTGTAGTCTAAGCAGTCGCCTCGGCCCGATCAGCCATCGTTTGTCCGGGGGACAATAAAGAAGAAATAACGTGACGATCGTCGCGAGTTGGGAGCAAGCCGTCGTCGGCATGGCGCGCCCGCAGCCACGCGGGTGCCTCGCCGGGGAAACGCTGCCGCTTTCCACACATTGCGAGCAAACTTCACCTTTGCTCGAGGTCGAGGATTTGCATGTCGATTTTTTGACCTCGCGCGGCGCGGTTCGCGCCGTTGAGGGTTTGAGCTTTCACGTCGATCGTGGCGAGGTGGTCGCCATCGTCGGCGAATCGGGATCCGGCAAGTCGGTCTCGGCGCTGTCAATCATGCGGCTCCTGCCCCGCCACACCGGCCGGGTGCCGAAGGGACGCATCACATTCGACGGTCGCCACCTCCTTGAGCTCGACGACGAGCAGATGCGCCAAATTCGCGGCCGCGACATTTCGATGATCTTCCAGGAACCGATGACCTCGCTTAATCCGATCCTGACCATCGGATTGCAGATCACCGAGCCGCTGCAAATTCATCTCAAGATGAATTCCAAACAGGCGCATGCCCGCGCGGTCGAGCTGTTGAAGCTCGTCGGCATCCCCGATCCCGAGCGGCGGTTCGATCAATATCCGCACCAATTCTCCGGCGGGATGCGTCAACGCGTGATGATCGCAATCGGGCTGGCCTGCAATCCGAAGCTCATCATCGCCGACGAACCGACGACAGCGCTCGACGTCACGATCCAGGCGCAGATCCTTGAGTTGATGAAGGACCTGTCACGCAGACTCAACATCGCGCTGATCATCATTACCCACAATCTCGGTGTGGTCGCCCGGTATGCGGACCGGGTGATCGTGATGTATGCCGCGCAGCTCGTCGAGCAAGGCGACGCCGACACGATATTCCGTCGCCCGCGTCATCCCTATTCCATGGGGTTACTGCGCTCGGTGCCGCGGCTCGACCGGCCGCGCGGCGCCAAATTGGAGACGATCGAAGGATTGCCGCCGAATGCGGGATCGCCGCCGTCCGGCTGCCACTTTGCGCCGCGCTGCCCCTATCGCATCCCCGTCTGCGATCAAGAGCCGCCGCTCTACACGACCGATACCGGCAGCTTGTCGCGTTGCCATAGGCACGAGGAGATCGCAGCCGGCACACTGACCTGGACAGCGATCGGCGCAGGTACCCAAAGCGCCGCAATTGCGCGAACCGAACCGTTGCTGTCGGTGCAGCATCTGAGCAAGTATTTCGAAGTCAGAAGGGGCCTGCGGAGCGCACGCGGTACCGTGCGTGCGGTTGAAGATGTGAGCTTCGATATTTATCCGGGCGAGACTGTCGGCCTAGTAGGAGAATCGGGATGCGGCAAGACCACCGTAGGCCGCCTGATCCTGCGGCTGGAAGAACCGACCGCTGGCGAGATCCGCCTCGCCGGCAAGAATCTATCGACCGTTTCGCCGAGCGAGCTGAAAGCGCTGCGCCGCAAGGTGCAGGTAATTTTTCAGGACCCGTATAGCTCGCTTAATCCGCGCATGACGGTCGGGCAGATCATCAGCGAGCCGCTGGACGTCTACGACCTCGTTCCCAAGGGCAAGAAAGCGCGCGACCGCGTGGAGGAGTTGTTGGGGCAAGTCGGATTGCGGCCGGAAATTGCGGCACGCTACCCCCACCAGCTCTCCGGCGGCCAACGCCAGCGCGTCGGCATCGCCCGTGCGCTCGCGATGGAGCCGTCTTTCATTGTCTGCGACGAGGCGGTGTCTGCGCTCGACGTGTCGATTCAGGGCCAGATCATGAACCTGCTCGAGCAACTGCAGCGCACTTATGGGCTGGCCTATCTCTTTATCGCGCACGATCTCGCGGTAGTGCGACACATCTCCATGCGGGTCGTCGTGATGTATTTCGGACGCATCATGGAGATCGCGGATCGTGATGCTTTGTATCGCGATCCTCTGCATCCCTACACCAAATTGCTGCTGGATGCCGCGCCCGTGCCCGACCCGGCAATCGAGAAAGGGCGCGAGCCGCGCCTGATCAAGGGTGAATTGCCGAGCCATCTGACGCCGCCCGCGGGATGCGTCTTCAATACGCGCTGCCCGCTTGCCAGCGAGGAATGCCGGCAGGTGGTGCCGCCGCTGCGCGAGATCAGGCCCGGTCACTATGCCGCGTGCATCAAAGTCTAGAGGTCAACGACACGAGGGGCTGACAAGCGGACTAGGAGGATACGCAATGAAACGCACTCTGACCGCCATTGCCCTGACAGCTGTCGCCATTGTTCTTGGGTTGGAAACGACACACGGGCAAACGCCCAAACGCGGCGGCACGCTGGTTTTCGCAATCAGCGCCGAGACGCCCCATTACGACTGCCATGCCAGCGATACCTATGCGACGCTGCATTTCGCCGGCCCGTTCTACTCGACGCTCATGCGCTTCAACCTTTCCAAATTCCCCGAGGTTGAAGGCGACCTGGCGGAATCCTGGACGGTCGCGCCGGATCTATCGAGCTATACCTTCAAGCTCCATCCGAACGTGAAATTTCACGACGGAACTCCGCTGACATCCGCGGACGTGAAGGCGACCTTCGAGCGCCTGCGCAATCCGCCGGAAGGCGTCGTTTCCACGCGCAAGGCGACTTTCTCCGAAATCGGCACCATCGAGACGCCCGACCCGTTGACCGTCGTCTTCAAGATGAAAAACGTGAACGCGGCGATGCTCGAGCATTTCGCCTCGCCTTGGAACTGCGTCTATTCGGCGAAAAGCCTTGCCGCCGATCCGAATGCGCCGAAGACCAAGATCAACGGCACCGGTCCCTTCATCTTCGTCGAGCATGTCAAAGGCAGCCACGTCGTCGGAAAGAAGAACGACGATTACTTCAAGAAGGGCCTGCCCTACCTCGACGGCTTCAAGGGCGTGTTCACGCTGCAGGCCGCAACCATGCTTAACGCGATCCAAGGTGGACAGGTGCTGGCGGAATTCCGCGGCATCTCGCCTGCTGAACGCGATCGCCTCGTTCAGGCGATGGGCGACAAGATCCGCGTCGAGGAATCGAGCTGGACGCTCAACCTGCTGATTGCGTTCAACACCGAGAAGAGGCCGTTCGACGACGTGCGGGTGCGTAGAGCTTTGCTCCTGGCGATCGACCGCTGGGGCGGCAGCCAGGGTCTTTCACGCATCTCGACGCTGCGCTCCGTAGGTGGCGTGATCCGTCCGGGCTCGCCCTTTGCAACGCCGGAGGCCGAACTCGTGAAGCTCCCAGGCTACTCCAAGGACATCAACGCCTCGCGCGCCGAAGCCAAGCGCCTCTTGGCGGAAGCCGGCGTGCCGAACCTCAAGTTCACGCTCTGGAACCGCAACCTTGCCATGCCCTATACGCCGGCTGGTATCTTCCTCGTCGACCAATGGCGGCAGATCGGCGTCGAAGTCGAGCACAAGCAGTCCGACACCGCGCCGTATCTTGCGGCCATGAATGCCGGCAATCACGACGTGGCGGTCGACTTTTCGAATCTGTTCATGGACGATTCGAGCCTTGGGCTTGCCAAGTATCTCTCGGTCGACCGCGCGCCGGAGAACCGCTCGCGCTCGAAGGACCCCGAGCTTGACAAGCTTTACGACCAGCACCTTCGCGAGCGCGATCCGGAGAAGCGAAAGGCCTTGATCCAGGCATTCGAGAAGCGGCTGTTCGAGCAGGCCTACCAGCAGCCGCTGCTGTGGTGGCATCGCATCGTGCCCACCCACAAGGTCGTGATGGGCTGGAAAATGTCGCCAAGCCACAACCTCGGAACGGATCTCGCCGAGGTCTGGCTGAACCAGTAAACCCCTCCGTGGCACGGCCCGAATTGTTCGGGCCGTGGCGTTGCTCCCGATGTTGCGCTACGCCGTCAACCGCCTGCTGCTGATGATCCCGACCCTGCTCGGGGTCGCGGTGCTCGTCTTTTTCATGCTGCGCGTGGTGCCGGGCGATGTCGTGGAAGTGAAGCTGCGCGGCGACGGCGGCAGCGTCTCACAGGAAACGATCGAGATGGAGCGTCATCGGCTCGGCCTCGACAAGCCGCTCGTGATCCAATTCGCGGACTGGATGGTTGGGCTCGCCACTCTCGACCTCGGCACTTCGATGTGGACCGACCGGCCGGTGATCGAGGAGATCGCGATCCGGCTGGAATTATCTCTGCAGGTGGCGATCATGGCGACGATCATCGCCGTATGCATCGCGATTCCGTTGGGCGCGACCGCAGCCTTGTTTCGAGACACCTGGATCGATTACGTCGTGAGGATCGTAACTATCGGCGGCTTGTCGATTCCGTCTTTCTGGTTCGGCATGTTGATCATGTTGAGCCTGCTCGCCTTCTTCAACTGGCTTCCGCCGATCACATTCACGCCGCTCTACGTCGATCCGGTCGCCAATTTGAAGCAGCTCATCTGGCCGGCGATGGCCGTCGGATACCGCTATTGCGCCGTGGTGGCACGGATGATCCGCTCGTCGCTGCTCGAAGTGCTCAATGAGGATTACATCCGGACCGCGCGCGCAAAGGGCGTATTCGAGAAGCTCGTCATCTCGCGCCACGCCTTGCGCAATGCGCTGCTGCCCGCCATCACCGTCATTGGGCTTGAATTCACGTTCCTGATCGGCGGCCTGGTGGTCACCGAGCAGGTGTTCAACCTGAACGGCATCGGCATGTTGTTCGTGCAGAGCGTCTCGCGCAACGATTTCACGCTGATTCAAGGCATGGTGATTCTGATTGCCGCGTTCTACGTCCTCGTCAATCTCGCGGTCGATTTGCTCTATGCGGTGTTCGACCCGCGCATCCGGTATAACACATGACGATCGCCGCACCGATCAGCAGCATTGGGCTGGCGAAGCCGCGCGGCGCCGCCTTCGAATTTTGCCGCCAGCAGCCGCTCGGCGCGGTCAGCCTCGTCATCATCGTCGCAATGATGTTCGCCGGCCTCTTTTCCGGGCTGGTGGCGCCCTATGACCCGTTGCAGATCGATTTCGCTTCGATTCTCGGTCCGCCATCCTGGTCGCATTGGTGCGGCACCGACGCCTTCGGGCGCGATATCTGCTCGCGTCTGATCTATGGCTCGCGAACGGCGCTCGTGATCGGCTTCACCTCGTCATTCCTTGGCTCGGGCATCGGCGCGATCCTTGGCATCGCGTCGGCCTATTTTGGCGGCCGGGTGGACACCTGGATCCAGCGCTTCGTCGATGTCCTGCTGGCCTTTCCGCTCATCGTGCTGGCACTCGTCGTGGTCGCGGCTTTGCGCAAATCCGTGGTCGGGGGCGTCGACGTGAACCTGATCTTTGCGATCGCCATTCCGATCGTGCCGCGCGTCGCACGCGTCGTGCGAGCCGCGGCTCTCTCGGTTCGGGTCATGCCCTATATCGATGCCGCGCGCACCGCCGGCTATACCAACAAGCGCATCATCTTCCGCCATATGGCGCCGAACGTGGTCGCGCCCTATCTCATCATGCTGACTGCCTTCATCGCGCAGGCGATCCTGGCCGAGGCCTCGTTATCCTTCTTGGGCCTCGGCGTAACGGAGCCGACGGCAGCGTGGGGATTGATGCTGTCGGGCAACGCCTCGGACTTTTACCGCGAGGCGCCCTGGATGATCCTCTTTCCCGGCGCCGCCATCAGCCTTGCGGTCTTCGCGTTCAACCTGTTCGGCGACAGCTTGCGTGACTTCCTCGATCCGCGCTTTAAGCTCTGACAGCCAAGCTGTTGGCGCACGCGGCCGCCATTTGCCTCCGAAGGCAAAGGTCAGAGGTTCGAATCCTCTCGGGCCGGCCTCTTCTCCGGCACGCCATTTCTTTGAGCGTCGCGGCGGAGTAACATCGTGTCGCGGCAAGGAGATCAATCCATGGACATCAGGGTCGCGCCGGACAATCTGAAGAATTACACCGCCGAAGAATGGGCGACGCGCGTCGATCTCGCGGCCGCGCACCGGCTGGCTTACATGCACGGCTTCAGCGAAGGCATTTTCAATCACCTGACCTGTACCGTGCCGGGCCGCAGCGACCGCTATTATCAGATTCCGTTCGGCACCCACTGGTCCGAAGTGACCGCCTCGACCTTCATGGAGGTCGGCATCGACGACGGCGAGGTCAAGCACGGCGCCGGCGACGTCGAACGCTCCTGCTACTGCATCCACGCGCCGATTCACAAAGCCTTGCCGCAGGCCAAGGCGGTGTTTCACACCCACATGCCGTTCGCCAGCGCGCTGACGCGTCTTGAAGATCCCCGCATCAAGGAGATCGGCCAGACCGAGGTCGGGCTGATGGGCAAGATCGCCTATGACGATCAATACACCGGCCCGGCGCTTGAGCCCGAGGAAGGCGAACGCCTTGCCGGTGTCATCGGCGACAAGACCGTGCTGTTCATGGCCAATCACGGCGTCACCGCGCTCGGCGATACGATCGCGGCTGCTTACGACCGGCTGTACTATGTCGAGCGCGCGGCGCAGGTTCAGATTTACGCGATGTGGACCGGCCAGCCGCTCAAGCAGCTTCCGGCCGCGGTGGTCGACAAGACCAGGCGCGATATCGGCGGGTCGCGCTACTACACCGGCCTGACGCCGGCCGAGCGGCATTTCAACGCCCTGAAGCGGATCATCGACCGGACCGAGCCCGATTACGCGTCCTGATTGCGCGGTTCGCCCGGAGCGGCCGGCTTGCCGCGCCCGCGCGGCAGGGCGGCTGGCGGCGCGGCCCCATTGGTAACCAGTTCTTTAACGCAAGAGCAACGAATTTCGCCGACCATGCGCGACATCGGGGCGGATCAAAGATTTTCCAGACATGGCGCAGGTCGATCTCGTACAGGCTTTCGAAGCCCGTTTGGCGTTGTACAGCCTTGACGAGCAGTCGCGCCGCGTTCTTGCCGAGTGCTGGCCGCTGATCGCGCCGCATCTCGAGAGCGCCATCGATGAGATTGTCGTGGCGGTGCGGGTGCTGCCGCGGGTCGGCAAGGTCGTTGCCGAGAACACGGCTTTCTTCAAGAAACTCCAGCTTGAGCACTTTCGTGCCCTGCTCGGCGGCAAGCTCGACCGGGACTACGCGGAATCCTGTCGCCATACCGTGCATCAGGAAGCCGCCATGGGCATGGATGGCCGCATCCGCAGCACCGCCGGCAGTTACGTGCTCAAGGCGGCGCTGGAAGCGCTGGGGCGCAAGTACCCGTTTTTGTCGTCCAAAGTTGTGGCGCGCAGCGTCGTCATTTCCAAAGTCATCAGCTTCGATGTGTCGAACGGCATGACGCTGCACCGGCAGGCGGCTGAAGAGGCCGCCGTGCAGCGGCGCGGCGCCATCGACGAGGCCATCGGCGATTTCGCCGGCGCGATCGGCGAAGTCGTCCATGCGATCAAGGAAACCTCCAACTCGCTGAGCGCAAGCTGCGCGACGCTCAACGATGTCGCCGACGATACCCGGCAACGCATGTCGTCGGCCTCCACGGCGGCGTCGGAAACCACCCAGCGCATCGAAATCACCGTCGCCGCGACCGAGGAATTGTCCGGCTCGATTCAGGAAATCGGCGAGCAGGCGACCCGGGGCCTGGGCATGGCGCAGTCCGCAATGGCGGATGCCGAGCGCACCCAGGATGTGATCCGCTCGCTCGACAATGCTGCCGACCGCATCGGTTCGGTGGTCAGCGCGATTTCCGCGATTGCCGCGCAAACCAATCTGCTCGCGCTGAACGCCACGATCGAGGCCGCGCGCGCCGGCGACGCCGGCAAGGGCTTTGCCGTGGTTGCCGCCGAGGTGAAGACGCTCGCCAACCAGACCTCGCGCGCCACCGACGACATTGCCCAGCAGGTCGCGGCGATCCAGACCGCGACCAAGCGTTCGGTCGAGGAGATCGCCTCGATCGCGCACGCCATCAACACGATGACGACGGTCGCAACCAGCATCGCCTCCGCGGTGCAGGAACAGAGCGTCACCACCAGCTCGATCGCCGAAAGCGTGCACAACGCCGCCAGCTACACCGCCCGCGCGTCCACCGAAGTCGGTTCGGTCGAGCAGGCCGCCGCCCGCAATGCGTCCGCCATCGGCGAGATCACCAGCTGGACGGCAAAGCTGTCGTCGCGCGCGCACGACCTGGAAAACAAGGTCGCGACGTTCTTCAACCGCGTCCGCGCCGCGTAGCATCATCGATCCCCTCCTTTTCTTCACCTCCCCTGCAAGGGGGAGGCCGCTGCACGGAGTGCAGCGGGAGGGGGCCAGTCTCTCTCTCTCTCTCTCTCTCTCTCTCTCTCTCGTCACGCATTTGCCCTCACTTCCCCACGCCGCGCACCTTTGGTGCGCGACCCTCCCCCTGCAGGGGAGGGTCAAGCATTCTCGTTCTCGCGATGCACCCGCATCCGAGCTGTCGTCACGATCGCAATGAAAAACGACGAACGCTTCGCTCTCCGCACCGATCTTCGCCAGATGACGCCAGCGGTGGGGCCGGCGCCGTCACGATCTGAGCTTTGAGCACGCTCAAGAATGTAAGAAAGAAAAGGAAGCGGAACGCCGACAGACGCGAAAGTATCAACCGCACCGTTCGGGGTGCGGCGCGCGCCGTGCGCGGCGCGCTCGCCTACCGGCGTTCCACCACGGTTCTCGCCGGAGGGACTTCTGATCCCCGAGGCTCAGCTCCAGGCCAGGCTTCCTGGGACGTGGTTTCGACGGGCGTTACCCGCCGTCTCCTGTCCCAGTCCAGTGGAAGCACCCCACGGACCGGTCGTAGTGCCGGCCAGCATGATGCCCGGAGCCGCCCGAGTGCAGCGGTGACGAGCCGCCACGCGCAGGCACCGCATCCCGCTTCACCAGCCGTGGTCAACGGCGGGCGTCCTTTTACGAAAAACGGGATTGATCGCCATTGCATCGAACAGCAACGCGAAGTCAAAGCATAAAAAATTGTGCAGACAAATCGCGCACTTGCGCGGCGCCATTTTTTGCTCCGCGCACGTGACTCGCGCTTTGATTCGCATCAGACCGGGTTTTGCTCAAATAAATGAGACGTTTGATCGGTTTGCGAACGGTGCTGTTTCCGCTCGTCCCCGCGAAGGCGGGGACCCAGCGCGAGAACTGGATTCCCGCTTTCGCGGGAATGAGCGGAAAGATTGTTTGGCGCACAAAACACAAGAGGCCCCGGCTTTCGCCGGAGCCTCTCGCAGCAGGGAGCGGATGGTAACGCTCCTTCCCCCAGGTATTAAGACCTCAGCAGTGCACGATCATGCACTACTGCACCGTTTCGCCGTGCAGCGCGTAGTCGAGGCCTTCGCGCTCGACTTCCTCGCTGACGCGCAAGCCGATCACAAGGTCGATGACCTTCAGGATGATCAGCGTCACGATCACGTCGTAGACGACGACGATGCCGACGCCAATCAACTGGTTGATGATCTGCGCACCATTGCCTTCGATCAGGCCCGACGTGCCGCCGTATTCGTTGATGGCGAAGACGCCGGTCAGGATGGCGCCGGTGGCGCCGCCGAGACCGTGTACGCCGAACGAGTCCAGCGCATCGTCATAACCAAACATGTGCTTCAGTCCGGTGCAGCCCCAGTAGCAGACGATGCCCGCCGCGATACCCATGGCGAACGCGCCCATCGGACCGACGAAGCCCGAAGCCGGTGTGATGACGACCAGACCCGCCACTGCGCCGGAGCAGATGCCGAGCAGCGTCGGCTTGCCGCGCATCATCCACTCCACCAGCATCCAGGTGAAGCCGGCCGTCGCGGTGCAGATGTGCGTCACCGCCATGGCCATGCCGGCCTGCATGCCCGCGCTCACCGCCGAACCGGCGTTAAAGCCGAACCAGCCGACCCACAGCAGGCCGGCGCCGATCATGGTCAGCACCACGTTGTGCGGCGGGCCGGGATCCTTGCGCTTGCCGAGCATCAGCGCCGTCATCAGGCCGGCAACGCCCGAGTTGACGTGCACCACGGTGCCGCCGGCGAAGTCGAGGACGTGAAACTTCGCGTCGGAGTTGGCGCTGTTGAGGAAGCCGTCCGGTCCCCACACCCAGTGCGCGATCGGCGTATAGACGAAAATCGCCCACAGCCCCATGAACCAGAGCATGGCGGAGAATTTCATCCGTTCGGCGAACGAGCCCGCGATCAGCGCCGCGGTGATGATCGCGAAGGTGAGCTGGAACATCGAGTAGACGGTCTCGGGGATCGTCGGCGCCAGCGAGTTCGGGTTGCCGATGCCGGTCGAAATGTCGCTCAAGATTCCTTGCATGCCGGCGCGACTAAGCCCGCCGATGAATGGCGTGCCGCCGGTAAAAGCCGCGCTGTAGGTAAACAGCAGCCAGAGAATGCTGATTAGACAGGTGACGGCGAAGCTCGTCATCACGGTGTCGACCACGTTCTTCTTCCGCACCATGCCGCCGTAGAACAGCGCGAGGCCCGGAATGGTCATCATCAGCACGATGGCCATTGAGGTCAGCATCCACGCGGTGTCGCCGGAATTCGGCGTGCATTTCTCAAGCGTCTTGGCATCGCAGGCGGGCGGCGCCGGCGTCGCCGCCGGTGCTGCCGCGGCCGGCGCCTGATCGGTCGCCGCCGGCGCCTGCGCGTAAGCCGAGTGGAAGCTCGGCGTGCTCAGCGCGATGCCCAGCAGCATCGCCAGCACGAGAGCGATCAGCCCCGCACCTGAAAATCTCTTCAACGTCATAGTCACACTCCTGTCCTTCATTTTTCTGGTGCGGTTGTTCAAAGTGCCGCGGCGTCGGTTTCGCCGGTGCGGATGCGCACGGCGTGATCGAGATTGATGACGAAGATCTTGCCGTCGCCGATCTGGCCGGTTTTCGCAGACGCAGTGATCGAGTTGATGACTTTGTCGACCTGATCCGACGCGCAGGCGATCTCCAGCTTGATCTTGGGAAGGAAGCTCACGGCATATTCGGCGCCGCGATAGATTTCCGTGTGGCCCTTCTGGCGGCCGTAGCCTTTGACTTCAGTGACGGTCAGCCCTTGCACGCCGATTTTGGTCAGCGCGTCGCGGACCTCGTCGAGCTTGAACGGCTTGATGACAGCCATAACTACTTTCATGTGACGGGCCTCCTGCGCCCACGCCTGGTGCATCGCTGCGATATCGCGGGGAACTGAATTCAAGCGCCGTGCCAGTTTGGGTGGCGGCTTATAAACAATTGAAATGACTTGGTATTATTAGGCTCACGAGGCTGTCTGCGGCCTGCCGTTGCAAGCGCGGGCCGGCACTCGCGGAAACCGCGAGCCGCTTTGCCTAAAATTTAATCAGTTCTGCGCGGCCCAAGCCTGAGCCCATTGCACAAAATTACTGCAACGCTTCGCCGTGCTGGGTGAGGTCGAGGCCTTCGATTTCGCTGCGACGGTCGACGCGCAGCGGCACGAACAGCGCGATCGCCTTGAGTAGCGCAAAAGTCGCCACGCCCGACCACACCAGCGTCACCGCCATGCCGTAGAGTTGCGACAGCACCTGTCCGGGATTGCCGTAGAACAGCCCGGCCGCTCCGCCAACCGCCGGCACGGCGAAGAAGCCGACCAGGAGCGTGCCCGTTGCGCCGCCGATGCCGTGGACGCCGAACACGTCGAGCGAGTCGTCATAGCCGCATGCCAGCTTGAGCCAGGTGCAGCTCCAGAAGCAGACCAGTCCGGCAATGATGCCGATGACGATGCCTTGCCACGGCAGCACGAAGCCGGACGCCGGGGTGATGGTGCCGAGGCCGGCGACCGCGCCGGAAATCATGCCAAGCACCGACGGCTTGCCGCGCGTCCACCATTCCAGCGCCATCCAGGTGATGGCGCCGGCGGCGGCGGCGAGGTGGGTCGCGACGATCGCGAACACCGCGCGCGCATCCGCGGCCAGCGCCGAGCCGCCGTTGAAGCCGAACCAGCCGACCCACAACATGCCGGTGCCGATCACCGCGAGCGACAGGTCGTATGGCGCGAAATTCTCGCTGCCGTAGCCGTGACGTGCGCCGATCAGATAGGCGGCGACGAGACCGGCGACGCCGGCGTTGAGATGCACCACCGTGCCGCCGGCAAAATCGAGCAAGCCCGCGGTTGCGAGGAATCCGCCGCCCCAGACCCAATGCGCGATCGGCACATAGACGATGATCAGCCACAGCGCCGCGAACCACATGAACGCCGAGAAACGCATGCGATCCGCCACCGAGCCCGCAACCAGCGCCACGGTGATCACCGCAAACGTCATCTGGTACATCATGAACAGCGCTTCGGGGATCGTCTTGGCGAACGGGCTGATCGTTGTTGTCGTTATGCCGACCAGGAAGATGCGATCGAGCGTGCCGAGAAACGGTCCGTCGCCGGCGAAGGTCAGCGAATAACCGAGCAGCGCCCAGAGCACCGAGCCGAGCGCGGTCACCGCCAGCACCTGCGCCATGGTGGCCAGCACGTTCTTTTTGCGCACCATGCCGGCATAGAACAGCGCCAGTCCCGGGATCGACATCATCAGCACCAGCGCGGTCGCTGTGATCATCCAGGCGGTGTCGGCGGGATCGACCTTGCCATCGGTCTGCGCCATTGCGGGCGCGGCGCCCAATACTAAGACCGCGGCAAAGACGGCGGTGGCCGTTGCCACGGCACGACCCCAAGATCCCACCCTCATCATTTCCCCCCGGACATGATTTTTTGTTTGCTACAGCGCGTCGGAATCGGTCTCGCCGGTTCGAATGCGCAAGACGTGTTCGATCGGCATGGTGAAGACCTTGCCGTCGCCGATCTCGCCGGTCTTGGCCGCCTCGGTGATCACCTCGGTGACCTTGTCGGCTTGCTCTTCGGAGACGGCGACCTCGACCCGGATTTTCGGCAGGAAGTTCACCGCGTATTCGGCGCCGCGGTAGATCTCGGTATGGCCCTTCTGCCGGCCGTAGCCTTTGACCTCGGTGACGGTCATGCCCTGGACACCGATGTCGAGGAGTGCGTCGCGGACCTCCTCGAGCTTGAACGGCTTGATGATGGCTATGATCAATTTCATGGACGCACACCCTGTTGGCGGCCTTGGTGCCGCTCATTTCTGCACACGATATAGGCAATTGGCCCGAGAATTAAGCTATTCCGCCGGAAAAATCGAGTGAACCGCACAGGAAGTTTTGCGGTGCACACGCCTAATCTCAGGTTTTAGGCCGGCGCTGCCGCAGCAGGCCTTCCTGGGCAACGGACGCGACCAGCGTGCCGTCCATCGCGAAGATCAGACCACGGGAGAACCCGCGGGAGCCGTCAAGGTTCGGGCTGTCCTGGGAATAGAGCAGCCATTCGTCGGCGCGGAACGGCCGGTGAAACCATAGCGCGTGGTCGAGGCTCGCCGCCATGATGTCTTCGGAGAACACGCTGCGGCCATGCGGGATCAGCGCCGCATCGAGCAGCATCATGTCGGAGGCATAGGCCAGCACGCATTGGTGGATCGCCGGCGCGTCGGGCAACCGGCCATTGGCGCGGATCCAGATGTCGAAGCGGCCGGTGTCCGACCGCTTGCCGAGATAGCGGCTGAACTCGACCGGCTTGAATTCGATCGGCCGCTCGCGCGCATAGTAGCGCCGCGCCGGCTCCGGCAGCAGCGGATAGATTTTTTCCTTCAGCTCGGCTTCGCCCGGCAACGCGTCGGGCTTCGGCACGTCGGGCATCTTGAACTGATGCGACAAGCCGGGCTCGGCGGCGTGAAACGACGCCGACATCGAGAAGATGGCCTGGCCGTGCTGGATTGCCTTGACGTTGCGCGTGGTAAAACTTCGGCCGTCGCGGATGCGATCGACCTCGTAGATGATCGGCACTTTCGGATCGCCGCCGAGCAGGAAATAGGCGTGCAGCGAATGCGGCGGCCGGCTGGCGACGTCGTCGACGGTGCGGCACGCCGCGACCAGCGCCTGGCCGATCACCTGGCCGCCGAACACCCGCTTCCAGCCGTTCTGCGGCGAGCGCCCGCGAAACAGGTTCACTTCCAGCGGTTCGAGGTCGAGGATTTCGATGATTTCCTGAACGGCCGACATGCTTTATCCCGCCACGTTTAGAGCTTTCATCGCTTCGGCCCGCAGGCGGGTCAAGCCCGCCCCCGGCGTGGTAGGATCAGGCCATGAGTTAAACCACGAGTAGCGTGCGTAACGAGACCGGGGTGCTGATCGCCGGCGGCGGCTTTGCCGGGCTGACCTTGGCGATTGCGCTGCGTCAGGCGCTCGGTCCGTCGTTTGCGGTCACGGTCGCCGATCCGGCACTGGGCCCAGGTCTTGGCCGCAGCCACGCCAATGACGAGCGGGCGTCGGCAATCGTCGCCGCCGCACGCCGGATGTTCGAGGCCATCGGCGTCTGGGACGAGATTGCGCATGACGCGCAGCCGATTCTCGACATGGTGGTCACCGACAGCCGACTCAACGACGCCATGCGGCCGGTGTTTCTCACCTTCGCCGGCGAGGTCGCGCCCGGCGAACCGTTCGCCCACATGATCGAGAACCGGCTTCTGGTCGACGCGCTGACCGCGAAAGCCAAGGAGGTTGGCGTCGATCTGCGCGCCGCGGGCGTCACGCAATTTTCGCTGCGTTCCACCGGGGACGGAGAGCGGCGACAGCCGGCGCGCGGAATCGACGTTGCGTTGAACGATGGCGCTTCGCTTTGCGCGCAGTTGCTGGTCGCCGCCGATGGCGCGCGCTCGATGATCCGGAGCAATGCCGGCATTGCCACCCACGGCTGGACTTACGAGCAGTCGGCGATTGTCACCACCGTCGCCCATGAGCGCGATCACCACGGCCGTGCCGAAGAGCATTTCCTCCCCGCCGGGCCGTTTGCGATCCTGCCGCTGAAGGGCAAGCGGTCCTCCATCGTGTGGACCGAGACGACGCCGGAAGCCAAACGCATCGTCGCGCTGCCCGATGGAGAATTCCACGATGAGCTCGAGCAGCGCTTCAAATTGCATCTCGGCGAGATCGCGGCTCCCGGCGCGCGCCAGACCCATCCGCTTGGCTATTTCGTCGCCCGCTCGTTCATCGCCGAACGCATCGCGCTGGCCGGCGACGCCGCCCACGTCATCCATCCGATCGCCGGGCAGGGGCTGAACATGGGCTTGAAGGACGTCGCCGCGCTTGCCGAAGTGATCGTCGATGCGGCGCGGCTTGGCCTCGATCCCGGCTCAGCGACGGTGCTGGAGCGCTATCAGCGCTGGCGCCGCTTCGACACCGTGGCGATGGGCATCGCCACCGACGGGCTCAATCGCCTGTTCTCCAACCGCTCCGCGGTGCTGCGCGCCGCCCGCGATATCGGGCTTGGCCTGGTCGACCGGGTGCCGAACCTGAAGCGGCTGTTCATCCGCGAGGCGGCCGGACTGGTCGGCGACGTGCCGAAACTGCTGCGCGGTGAGGCGCTGTGATCGATCACAGCATTCCGCTCGTCCCCGCTAAAGCGGGGACCCAGCGCAAAAATCCTGGATTCCCGCTTACGCGGGAATGAGCGGAAAAGTATCTTACGGCCATGTCCTTCAGTCAGATGTCCTTCAATCACATCGCGGTCATCGGAGCGGGCGCCTGGGGTACGGCGCTGGCGCTGACCTGTGCGCGCGCCGGGCGGCAGATCACGCTGTGGGAGCACGATCCAGCCAATGCCGCGCAGCTCAGGAGCAAGCGTGAAAGTCTTTATCTTCCCGGCGTGAAGATCAGCGACGGCATCGCGCTTGCCGGCGAACTTGCCGACGCCGCGCGCGCGGACGCGATTCTCCTCGTGGTGCCGGCGCAGGCCGTGCGCAGTGCAGCCAAGGCGCTGGCGCCGCTGCTGGCGGCAAAAACGCCGCTGATCGTCTGCGCCAAAGGCATCGAGCGCGGCTCGAAGAAATTCATGAGCGAGATCGTCGCCGCATGTGCGCCGCAGGCGACGGCGGCAATTCTGTCGGGGCCGAGTTTTGCCGCCGACGTCGCCCGCGGCCTGCCGACCGCAGTGACCTTGGCGGCGGCCGACGGAAAAATCGCCAAGGCGCTGGCGGAAGCGATCAGCGCGCCGGGCTTTCGCCTCTATCACGCCACCGACGTGCGCGGGGTCGAGATCGGCGGCGCCACCAAGAACGTGCTGGCGATCGCCGCCGGCGTCGTCACCGGCAAGGGCCTCGGCGCCAGCGCCGGCGCGGCGCTGACCACCCGCGGCTTTGCCGAACTGGTGCGCTTCGGCAAGGCGTTCGGCGCCAGGCCGCAGACCATGATGGGCCTGTCCGGCCTCGGCGATCTGCTGCTGACCTGCTCCAGCCCGCAGTCGCGCAACTTCACTTTCGGCATGAAGCTCGGCCGCGGCGAGAAGCCCGCCGCTATCCAGAAAACCACCGGGCTTGCCGAGGGCGCGTTTACCGCAGCGGTGCTGCTCGACATGGCGCGCGAGCGCGCGGTCGACATGCCGATCGCCGCCGCGGTCGGCGCATTGCTGGACGAGACATTGACGATCGACGAAGCGATCGGGTCGTTGCTCGCCCGGCCGCTCAAATCGGAGGAATGAGCGTGGCTTATTGGCTCATGAAATCAGAGCCCGACGCGTTCTCCTGGGACGAACAGGTCAAGAGCGGCGCCAAAGGCGAGGCTTGGACCGGCGTGCGCAACCATCAAGCCAAGCTCAACCTTATGAAGATGAAAAAAGGCGACCGCGCTTTCTTTTACCACTCCAACGAAGGCAAGGAGGTCGTCGGTGTGGTCGAGGTGATACGCGAGCACTATCCCGATCCAACCGCCAAGGCCGGCGAGCCGTGGGTGGTGGTTGATGTCAGAGCGATCGAACCGATGAAAAAGCCGGTCGGTCTCGCCGACGCCAAGGCTGAGCCGCAACTCAAAGCCATGGCCCTCGTCAACAATACGCGGCTCTCGGTGCAGCCGGTCACCGCCGATGAGTGGAAAATAGTTTGCAAGATGGGCGATCTCTGACCGACAGCGATCACTTTGGGAACGAGCGATTAGGGAGCGTGTCATGGCGTACTGGCTGATGAAGACCGAGCCGGAAGAGTTTTCCTGGGACCAGCAGGTCAAGCGCGGCAAGAAGGGCGAGGCCTGGAGCGGCGTGCGCAATTTCACCGCGCGCAAGAATTTGAAGGACATGAAAAAGGGCGAGAAGTTCTTCTTCTATCACACCGGCGACGAGAAGCAGGTCGTCGGCATCGGCGAGATCCTCGCGGAGGCCTTCCCCGACCCGACCGCGAAAAAGGGCGAACCGTGGGTTGCGGTGACCACCGGCGCGGTTGAACCTTTGCCGAAACCGGTGACACTCAGTGAGGTCAAGGCGGAAGCGAAACTGAAAGACATGGCGCTGGTCAAATACGGCCGCCTGTCGGTGCAGCCGGTGACGGACGACCAATGGAAGCTGGTGTGCAAAATGGCGGGCCTGAAGAAGGCGTGACGGCATCGCCGCCCGGTGCAACGGCACTCGCCGATACGGCACTCGCCAAATTCCCCATCCCGGTCCGGCTCTATGCCGACAAACGCTTCGTGCAGTATCTGTTTCTGATCTTTGCCGCCATGGAGTTCATCCTTGGCAAAGGCCTGTTCTTCGGCACCGACAAACGGCACTTCGCCGCGCAGCTCGTCATTTTCATCGCGCTGCTGTGGCCGCTGCTTCTCATCGCCTTCATCGTGCTCAGCCGCAATGCGCTGGCGCTCGATCTCGACCGCAACGGCTTCACCATCAATGCCTATGCGTGGTACCGCGCGCGCCGTCTCCTGTGGGCCGACGTCGGCGACTTCGGCACGCGTTCGTTCCGCTTCATGGTGTTCGCGACCTACCAGAAACGGGCGACGGGACGGCAGCAGCTTATTCCGGATACCTACGGCCGTGGCGCCGATGAGCTTGCGCGACTCATGAATGAGTGGCGGCGGCGCGCGCTGGCCAATCCCGCCTGATCCGCGCTTCCGGCCTTTCCGCGACAATCGGTTCGGCGTTACAGTCCCGCCAGATAATGGAGGGACGCCGTGACATTCGCCGGGATCAACCATCTTGCCGTCGTGATTGCCGCCGCCGTGGCCTGGCTCGCCAGCGCCGGCTGGTACATGAGTCTGGGCCGGGTCTATCAGGCGGCGCTCGGCAAAACGGCCGAACAGTGCCAGCTGGACATGAAGAAGCCGGGCGCGTTCCTGCCGTTCATCTATGCCTTCCTCGCCAACATCATCATCGCCTGGATGCTGGCTGGCGTGCTCGGCCATCTCGGTCCGGGTCAGGTGACGCTGCAGAACGGCGTGATCTCGGCGGCGTTCCTGTGGTTCGGTTTCATCTTCACCACGCTGTTGGTGAACTACAGCTTCCATGGCCGCAGCATGCGGCTGATCCTGATCGATCTCGGCAACTGGCTGATCGTGCTGCTGGTGATGGGCGCGATCGTCGGCTGGATCGGCGTATGAGAAGCCGCTGGCCGCTGCTGCTGCTTGCCGCGCTGCCGTTTGTCTGCGGCGGCGCCGCGCTGTCGCAGACCACGCCACCGCCGGCAAATACGGCGCCTGCCGGCGGCGCGGCCGCGGCGCCCTATGTGATGACGATGGGCGACATGATGAACACGCTCATCCAGCCGCGCCACACCAAGCTCGGCCTCGCCGGGAAAGCGGAAAACTGGGCGCTCGCCGCCTATGCCACGACCGAAATCCGGCAGGCCTTCACCGGCATCGTCAAGGCGCAGCCGAAATTCAGCGGCATGCCGGTCGGCGAACTGGTGGACGTGGCGATCAACCCGTCGCTGAAGGCGCTCGACGCCGCCATCAAGCAGCAGGACGGCAAGCAATTCGCCGCGGCCTATGACCAACTGACGCAGGGCTGCAACGCCTGCCACATGGAGCTCAATCACCCCTATGTGGTGATCAAGACGCCCGACGCGTCGGCGTTTCCGAACCAGGATTTTAGCCCAAAGCGCTAGAGCCGGAGTCTTGTCGCTCGTCCGGCGGGCGGCGCATAATGGCGGTCACCAACCAATAGAAACGTGCGTGCCCGCGTGCCGCGTGTGGAGGATGTTATGTCGGACAAGGTTTACGACGTTCCCGCCGATTGGAGCAAAAAGGCTTTCATCAACGACGCGCAATACAAGTCGATGTACGACCGGTCGCTGGCCGACCCGAACGGTTTCTGGGGCGAGCAGGCCAAGCGCATCTACTGGATGAAGCATTTCACCAAGGTCAAGAACACCTCGTTCGACAAGGCCAATGTCGCGATCAAGTGGTTCGAGGACGGCGCCACCAATGTCGCCTACAACTGCATCGACCGTCACCTGCATTCCCGCGGCAACCAGACCGCGATCATCTGGGAAGGCGACGATCCGAAAGACTCCAGGCACATCACCTACAGGGAATTGCACGACGAGGTCTGCCGCTTCGCCAACATCCTGCGCACCCGCAACGTCAAGAAGGGCGACCGCGTCACTATCTACATGCCGATGATCCCGGAAGCGGCCTACGCGATGCTGGCCTGCGCGCGCATCGGCGCAATCCATTCCGTGGTGTTCGGCGGCTTCTCGCCGGATTCGCTCGCCGGCCGCATCGAGGATTGCAAGTCCACCGTCGTCATCACCGCCGACGAAGGTTTTCGCGGCGGCCGTACCGTGCCGCTGAAGGCCAACACCGATGCGGCGATCGCCAAGGTCGGCGGCGTTGAAAATGTCATTGTAGTCCGGCGCACCGGCGGCAAGGTCGACATGGATCCGGTGCGCGATGTCTGGTGGCACGAAGCCAGGGAAGTGGTGACCGCGGAGTGTCCGTGCGCGGAGATGAATGCGGAAGATCCGCTGTTCATCCTCTACACCTCAGGCTCGACCGGCAAGCCGAAGGGCGTGCTGCACACCACCGCCGGTTATCTGATCTTCACCTCGATGACGCATCAGTACGTCTTCGATTATCACGACGGCGACGTGTACTGGTGCACCGCGGACGTCGGCTGGGTCACCGGTCACAGCTACATCGTCTACGGCCCGCTCGCCAACGGCGCCACTACGCTGATGTTCGAAGGCGTGCCGAATTATCCGTCGATGTCGCGCTTCTGGGAGGTGATCGACAAGCACAAGGTCAACATCTTCTACACCGCGCCGACCGCGATCCGCGCGCTGATGCAGGCCGGCGACGGCCCGGTGAAGAAGACGTCGCGGGCGTCGCTGCGGCTGCTCGGCTCGGTCGGCGAGCCGATCAATCCGGAAGCATGGGAGTGGTACTACCACGTGGTCGGTGACGGCCGCTGCCCGATCGTCGATACCTGGTGGCAGACCGAGACCGGCGGCATTCTGATCACGCCGCTGCCGGGCGCGACCAAACTCAAGCCGGGTTCGGCGACGCGGCCGTTCTTCGGCATCGTGCCGCAGATCGTCGATGCCGAGGGCAAGGTTCTCGACGGCAAGACCGAAGGCAATCTGTGTATCGCCGACTCCTGGCCTGGCCAGATGCGCACGGTCTATGGCGATCATGCGCGCTTCGTCGAAACCTATTTCAGCACCTATCCGGGCAAGTACTTCACCGGCGACGGCTGCCGCCGCGACGAGGATGGCTATTACTGGATCACCGGCCGCGTCGACGATGTGATCAACGTGGCCGGCCACCGCATGGGCACCGCCGAGGTCGAGTCGGCGCTGGTTGCGCATCCGAAAGTGTCGGAGGCCGCGGTGGTCGGCTATCCGCACGACATCAAGGGGCAGGGCATCTACGCCTATGTCACGCTGATGGCCGGCGAGCAGCCGAGCGAAGAGCTGCGCAAGGAACTGACCGGCTGGGTGCGCAAGGAGATCGGGCCGATCGCGTCGCCCGATCTGATCCAGTTCGCGCCGAACCTGCCGAAGACCCGCTCCGGCAAGATCATGCGCCGTATCCTGCGCAAGATCGCCGAGGACGAGTTCGGCAATCTCGGCGATACCTCGACGCTGGCCGATCCCGCCGTGGTCGACGACCTCGTCAATAACCGGCAGAACCACAAAAGCGCCTAGCGCCGTGGGGAGAGGTCGATCGCGCTATGGCGCGATCGGGTGAGGGCGTTCGCGCCAGATTGTTGGCTCAGAGCCCCTCACCCCAACCCTCTCCCCCGCGGGGAGAGGGAGTTCGCCGAGCGACCGCTTCCGCTGTGACCTGGCTTTCGGTGTCAGCTATCGGGTCAGCAGCGACTGCGTAGCAAACACTTGAGCGGACCGCGGCGTGGCGCGGCGTTCCGGTCTGGCGACGGGCTCCGGCTTCAGCGAGGCGATAAAATCGGCCGGATAATCCGCCACCGCCGCCAGCGCGCGCTTGAGCAGTTTTTGTCCCGGCCGCTCGGCGAACCGCCAGACCAGCCACGCCAGCACGATCATTCCAGCCATGGTTGCGATCACGACCAGCGCGAACGGTGCGGCGGTGCCGATTCGGTTGAAGATCATGTAGCCGGCGTTCTGGTGCAGCAGATAAAGCGGGTAGGTGATCCCGCCGGCTGCCGCGATGGCGCGCGACGGCAGCGGCACGTTCCGCACCACCAGCACAAGGGCGACCAGTGCAATCACCGCAAGCGACAGGATTGCGATCACCGCGTCGCTACAGGCGACATGGATATGCTCGCGGAACGCTTGTGCGTATTCCAGCGACTGGCCGACGGCTATGACGGTCGCCAGCGCCAGCAGCAGTTTGACCGTTGCATCGCTCCGGCCACGGTACATCTCATAGATGACGATGCCTGCGGCGAAGAAGCCGCTCTGATCGGTCAGGAAGATGTGCTTTATCATCAGCGAGTGCAGTCCGTAATTGAGGACAGCCAGCGCCAGCCAGACGACGACGATCGTGTCGATATGCCGGCGGAACCAGCCAACCGCCAGCAGCAGCACGACCCAGCCGTAAAACGTCAGTTCATAGATCAGCGGCCAGTAGGCGCCGTCCATGAACGGACGGTGCAGGGCAGGCGCTGCGATGACGAGGTTGACGAGCCAGTGGGTCAGGCCGGTCTGGAAGGTCGGCGCGCCGATCGCGAGTGTCGCCAGAAACGTCAGCGTCATGCAGATGATGAAACCGGGATAGATGCGGGTAATACGCGCGATGCCGAATGCGACCGCGCTGCGATTCTCCGCCGAATAGGCGATCACGAAACCGCTGATGACAAAAAACAGCTGGACGCCCATGTAGCCGTATTTGCTGAACGGTGCGAGCGCGGGCAGCGAAAAGGTGGTGAAGCCATCGTCTCCTGCGGCACCGCGAAACGTGTAATGAAAGATCACAACCGCCAGCGCCGCCAGGAGCCTCAGCAGATCGAGGATTTCGACCCTGTTGTGCGTTGCCGATGCTTTGACCGCGGGGGAAATCGCCGGGGAAGTCGCCGAAGGAATCGCCAAGGGTGCCTCCTTGTACCAGGCTGGGGCTGACAGCCTGGTTTGAGAGGTCTTGGCGGCAAGTGGCGTGCCGCGCCGTTGTCTCAAAACGCGATTGCGCGTGCCGCCTGGGGTTTAGGTTACCTGCGGCACCGACAAATTTACCAACTCTTCACCACGTTCTTCCGTGGCGGAAGAGCGCGGCGCGTATTTCATCATGGTTTACGAAATGCCACGCACTATGGTTACCGGGTCGACGGTGTGAAGCCTTAAGTCAGTGGGAAGTGCGTATGCGTAAGAGCTTTGTGTTTGCGGCGGTTGTGGCCGCCGCTGTTGCGATGGTCGGCCTCGCGCCCGGTGCGGCGCAGGCCCACGGCGACATGGTCGCCTTCAATGCCGGCTATCGCCCCGGCACGATCGTGGTGGTGACGCGGGAACGGCGGCTCTATTTCACCTTGGGCAACGGCGCCGCGGTCAGCTATCCGGTCGGCGTCGGCCGCGCCGGAATGCAATGGGCCGGTACGTCGACGATTGACGGCAAATATATCCAGCCGGCCTGGGAGCCGCCGGCGGATATCCGCCGCGAAAATCCGAAACTGCCGCTGGTGATTCCCGGCGGCTCACCGCACAATCCGATGGGCGTCGCGGCGATGACGGTGGCCGGCACCGACTATGCGATCCACGGCACCAACGAACCGGGCAAGATCGGTCATTTCGTCTCGCACGGCTGCATCCGCATGTTGAACGAAGACGTGATGGAGCTGTTCGCGCACGTGCCGCTCGGTACGCCGGTCGTGGTGGTGCGGTAGCGGGGTATTGCGGCGCGGTCTGCGCGCCCCACGATCAAACAAACAATCAGCGGTTACGGCTGTGCCGTAGCCGCGCTGTCACAGCCAGGTTTTGATCGCTGCATAGGCCGCCATGGCAAACAGCACGGCGGTGCCGACATAAAACACATAAAACTGAAAACGGCTCTGCAGCATTTTTTACGCCCCACGCAACGCACAAACGCCTGCGCCCTCACAGACGCGAACCTAGTTTGGAAAGTCGGACCGGTCACGCCGGCGCGGTCACGCAGCGTCAATTACCCGCACCAGTTCTACCCACACCACGAGCCGCGTTTGCCGCCGCCATAGGCGCGGGCGAAGCCGCCGGTCAGCAGCGCCGCCGAGACATCCGCGGTGTTGCGTGTCGCCACTGCGGCATCGACCCGGCCGCCGTATTTGTCGATGCCGACTTGCGAGAGGCTGACGCCGCCTTCGGCGAGGATCATCTCCAGCGCGGTCCGCGCCGATTGCGCCTGGGCCAGTTCGCCGCTGCACCGCGCGTGCAGTTCGGCAGCGTCGATGCCGCGCAGCCGCACCTTGGTGTCGACATCGAGCCTCGGCCAGACCCGCACCCGGGCCTCGAAGGTGTCGCCGTCGATGATGCGGATGACTTCGGCGGGGTAGCGCACGCCCGGATCGGTCGGGCGAACCGCACGTGCCGCCGGCACGGCATGCGTTTGTCGCACAGGCAGCGCGGTCTCAGTCGGTCCGCCCCCGCGCGCCACCGGCCTCAGCGCGTTATCCGCGATGACGCCGAGCGCAAACATTGCGGCGGCCACGAGGATCATCGTGCCGTGGTGCGCGGAAGCCAGTGTGGCGAACGACGGATGGCGCATCGAAACGGATCCAGCGGACTGCACCGGAATCAGATAAAGCGCGTAAGGATTATATTCCAATAATTAGGAAATTATTGCAAGATGCCTATTGAGACGGAAAGCCGATGCGACGCCTAAAAATCGCTGGTCAGGCCGTCCTTTTCCCAGTCACCGTAACGGGTTGGCTCAAGGCCGCCGCGGCCGCTGGTTTCCGTCGGCAGTTCGGCGCGCTGGCGCTCCCGCTCGGCCCGGCGCGCAGCGGCTTCGGCCAGCGCCCGTTCCGCGGCCGGGGTCAGCGGTGGTTTGTCGGCGGGCGGTGCTTGCGCTTCGGGGTCGGTTGAAGGATCGGTTGGCATCGCCCCTCACTTGGCGTAGCCGTGCCGGGGATGCAAGCAGGACTGTTTCCCGGGCGCACCGTTCACGCTGCGCCGCATCCGGGACACATAAAGCGGAATGGATTTCGTTTGAGAACTGCAAAAAGAACCAAAAGCAAATCCACCGAACCACAAGACGTGCCCGGCCTCGCGGTGCGGTTGATCGCGGCCGATATCGTCGACGGGGTGCTGCGCCGCGACCGTCCACTCGATGAGTTGCTCGACGCCGGCGAAGGCAGTGCGGTGCTCATGGCGATGCCGGATCGCGACCGCGCGCTGACACGGGCTCTGGTCGCCACGGTGCTGCGCCGGCTCGGCACGTTGCGCCATCTTCTGGGATCGCTCCTTGACCGCGGGCTGCCGGAAAAAGCGCCGCGCCTTGAGACCGCAATGTTGATCGGCGCGGCGCAAATCCTGTTTTTCGATGTGCCGGATCACGCCGCAGTCGATCTCGCGGTGCGGCTTACGCGCGCCGACCGGCCGGCGTCGCATTATGCCGGTCTGGTCAACGCCGTGCTGCGCCGCGTGGCCCGCGAAGGCGCCGAGCGCCTGGCCGCGCTCGACACGGTGATGCTCGATACGCCGCCGTGGCTGATGGAGCGATGGATCGGCACTTACGGCGAGCTAACCGCCCGCGACATCGCCGCCGCCAATGGCCGCGAACCCGCGCTCGATTTCACGGTGAAGAGCGCTACGCCGTCAGCGGCGGAGCAATGGGCCGCGCAACTCGGCGGCCGCGTGCTGCCGACCGGGACGGTGCGCGCGGTCGTGCATGGGGCGGTGCCCGCGCTGCCGGGGTTCGCCGACGGCGCGTGGTGGGTTCAGGATGCGGCCGCGGCGCTGCCGGCGCGTCTGCTTGGTGACATCAAGGGCCGCCGCGTTGCCGACCTTTGTGCCGCGCCCGGTGGCAAGACCGCGCAGCTCGTTGCCGCCGGCGCCGAAGTCACCGCGGTCGATCGCTCCGCGCCGCGTCTGAAGCGCGTGCAGGACAATCTCGCGCGGCTGTCGCTCGAAGCGCAACTGGTGTGCGCCGACGCCTCCGCATGGGAAGCGCCGCCGTTCGATGCCGTGCTGGTCGATGCGCCATGCTCGGCGACCGGCACGATCCGCCGCCATCCCGATGTGCCGTGGCTCAAGCGGCCGGCCGACATCGTGAAACTCTCGGCGTTGCAGCGCCGGCTGATCGAGCGCGCTGTGGCGCTGACCAGGCCGGGCGGCACGATTGTCTATTGCACCTGTTCGCTCGAGCCCGAGGAAGGGCGCGCGGTCGTCGCCGAACTTCTGGCGCGGCAGCCTGGCGTGCGGCGCGTGCCGGTCGCGGCCGCGGAGGTCGGCGGCGTGGCCGCGCTGATCGACGCCGATGGCGACCTGCGCACCCTGCCGAGCCATCTTCCGGACACTGATTCGCGGCTCGCCGGGCTCGACGGCTTCTATGCGGCGCGGCTGGAAAAGCGGTAAAACCTTACATATTTTCATGAGTTAGCCGTTCGAACCGCCTTCCGTTATGTTGCGACTTAACGACGAGGGGTTTGCGCGCCAATGCCGCGCGGTTCAATCGCGAACAATGCCAGGTTGTCATGGCTGCTGCTGCGCGGCGGCCTGCGCCAGGCCACGGGCCGCATCACCGGCCACCCGCTGGTGCGCTGGCCGCTGCCGCAATTCAAGGCCGACCGGCTGCTGATCGCGCCGCAGGACCTGCGCACCTCCGACGCCACCGTCGCCGCGGAAATCTATTCCGGCCGCTTTGCCTTCGCCGGCAAGGTGGTGATCGGCGACGGCCATTCGATTTTTGATGTCGATCCGCCGTCGGACGAATGGGCCGCGGCGCTGCTGGGTTTTGGCTGGCTCCGCCACATGCGCGCCGCCGAGTCCAATATCAGCCGCGCCAATGCCCGCGCGCTGGTCGATGAATGGATCGAGCTGCAAGGCGGGTGGCATCCGCTGGCGTGGCGGCCCGACGTGCTGTCGCGGCGGATTATTTCCTGGCTCAGCCAGGCGGCGCTGGTGCTGGAGGACGCCGACGCGCGTTTCTACCGTCGCTTCGTGCGCAGCCTGGTCCGCCAGGTGCGTTATCTGCGCCATACCGCGCGCGATGCGCGGCGCGGCGTCGCCAGCATGCAGGCGGTGATCGCGCTCGCCTCCGCCGCGCTCTGCATCGCCGGCCAGTCGCGCCACATCAGATCGGCCACCGAGCGATTGCGCGTCGAGCTGGAGCGCCAGATCCTGCCGGATGGCGGCCACGCCGGCCGCGATCCGGGCGCCATCATCGAAGTGCTGCTGGAACTGTTGCCGCTGAGCCAGGTGTTCGCGACGCGCAACATCGTGCCACCGCAGGCGCTGCTCAACGCCATCGACCGCATGATGCCGATGCTGCGTTTCTTCCGGCATTCCGACGGCACGTTCGCGCACTTCAACGGCATGGGCGCGACGCCGGTCGACCAGGTGATGACCTTGCTCGCCTATGACGAGACCCACGGCGCGCCGCTATCGAGCGCACCGTACTCGGCCTATCAGCGGCTCGAAGCCGGCGGCGGCGTGCTGATCATGGATGTCGGTGGTGCGCCGCCGATCGAGATGAGCCTGGAAGCCCACGCCGGCTGCCTGTCGTTCGAGTTTTCCTCGCCGAAGCAGAACCTGATCGTGGTCAATTGCGGCATGCCGCCGACCGGGCGAGACGAGTGGCGGCAGTTCGCGCGCTCGACGTCGGCGCATTCGACCGTCACCTTCAACGACGCGTCGTCGGCCCGCTTTGTCGAAACCGCGGCGTTCAAGCGCGTGCTCGGCGGCTCGCCGATGCTCGGCGGTCCGAGCCGGGTCGCCATGACCCGCGAGGATCGCGGCGACGGCGTCGTGCTGCACGCGGCGCACGACGGTTATGCCGATCGCTACGGCATCGTCCACGAGCGCACCATCGTGCTGGCGCGCGACGGGCTGAAGGTCGAAGGCGAGGACATGTTCGTCGCCGCCGACGGCGGCGCGCAGATTCGCACCAGCCGGGACAGTTACACGCTGCGCTTCCACTTGCACCCGCTGGTCAAGGCGACGCGGCTCACCGACGGCCGCGGTGTCATGCTGATGACGCCGAGCCGGGAAGTGTGGACGTTCACGTCGCCGCACAGCCGCGTGGAACTCGAAGAGAGCGTCTATCTGGCCGGCAGCGACGGCGCACGCCGCACCGCGCAGATCCTGATCCGCGGCAAAGCCCGCGCCACGCCACGGGTGCAATGGATGTTCCAGCAAACCGGCGCGTCGAGCGTGGCTGCGGCCACCAAGCAGCGCACCCGCGAGACCGAACCAAGGCTGCCACTCTAAGCCTCAAGGCTTCCGCTCTCATACTGCCACTTTAATGTTGTTCATCCTGCCTACGCTGCGCTTGCGCTTCGCGGGGGAGGGTGAAAAAAGAGCCCCGTCATGACCGATCAGAATCTGCGCCGCGCGTCACGCGCCCTGATTTCCGTTTCCGACAAAACCGGGGTGGTCGATTTTGCCCGGGCGCTCGCCGGTCACGGCATCGCGCTGGTCTCCACCGGCGGCACGCGCAAGACATTGAGCGACGCCGGGCTGACAGTGATCGATGTCAGCGAGCTGACCGGATTCCCCGAAATGATGGACGGCCGGGTCAAGACCCTGCACCCGGCGGTGCACGGCGGCCTGCTCGGCATCCGCAACAATTCCACCCATGCCGAGGCGATGCGCGCGCACAATATCCGCCCCATCGACCTGCTGGTGGTCAATCTTTATCCGTTCGAAGACACCGTGGCGCGCGGCGCCGATTTTGCCGACTGCATCGAGAACATCGACATCGGCGGCCCGGCGATGATCCGCGCGGCGGCGAAGAATCACGACGACGTCGCCGTGCTGGTCGATGCCGGCGACTACGCCGCGGTGCTCGACGAACTGGCGAAACTCGGCGGCACCACGCTGGCGCTGCGCCGCCGCCTGGCCGCAAAAGCCTATGCGCGGACCGCGGCCTACGATGCCGCGATCAGCAACTGGTTCGCCGGCCAGCTTGGCGAGGACGCGCCGGATTATCGTGCGCTCGGCGGCAAGCTGATCGAGAAGTTGCGCTACGGCGAAAATCCGCACCAGTCGGCGTCGTTCTACCGCACGCCGGAAACCCGCTTCGGCGTTTCGACCGCCCGGCAGGCGCAGGGCAAGCAGCTCTCCTACAACAACATCAACGACACCGACGCAGCCTACGAATGCGTCGCCGAGTTCGATCCGAAGCGCACCGCGGCCTGCGCCATCATCAAGCACGCCAATCCGTGCGGCGTCGCCGAGGGCGACACGCTGGTCGATGCTTATCGCAAGGCGCTGGCCTGCGACTCGGTCTCGGCGTTCGGCGGTATCGTCGCGCTCAACCGTATCCTCGATGCCGATGCGGCGCGCGCGATCACGGAAATCTTCACCGAGGTGATCATCGCCCCCGACGCGACGCCGGACGCCATCGCCATCGTCGGCGCCAAGAAAAATTTGCGATTGCTGCTGGCCGGCGGTTTGCCCGATCCGCGCGCCGCCGGCCTCTACGCCAAGACCGTGGCCGGCGGGCTTCTGGTGCAGTCGCGCGACAATGCAGTGGTCGACGACATGGCTCTGAAGACCGTCACCAAGCGCGCGCCGACCAATGCCGAGCTCCGCGATTTGCGCTTCGCCTTCCGCATCGCCAAGCACGTCAAGTCGAACACCATCGTCTATGCCAAGGATTCGGCGACGGTCGGTATCGGCGCCGGCCAGATGAGCCGCATCGATTCCGCGCGCATCGCCGCGCGCAAGGCGCAGGACGCCGCCGAGGCGCTGGGACTTAAAGAACCGGCGACCAAAGGCTCGGTGGTGGCGTCCGACGCGTTCTTTCCGTTTGCCGACGGGTTGCTGGTCGCGGTCGAAGCCGGCGCAACGGCCGTAATCCAGCCCGGCGGTTCAATGCGCGACGATGAAGTGATCAAGGCCGCCGACGACCACGGCATCGCCATGGTTGTGACCGGCACGCGGCATTTCAGGCATTAAGCGCTTTCGTACGCCGTCATGGCCGGGCTTGTCCCGGCCATCCACGACTTTTGGGACGCACGAGCTCCAAAGACGTGGATGCCCGGCACAAGGCCGGGCATGACGCGGTGGTGAGAGCAATCGGTGACGTTAGACGTCAGGTCACACCGCCGCGGTGATCCACTGCTCGAGCTTCTGCTTCGGCGCGGCGCCGACCTGGCGCGATGCCAGCTCGCCGTTCTTGAACATCATCAGCGTCGGGATCGACATGATGCCGTATTTCGCCGCGACGCCGGGGTTCTCGTCGACGTTCAGCTTGACGATCTTGACCTTGCCGTTGAGCGACTTGGAAATCTCTTCCAGCGCCGGGGCGATCATGCGGCAGGGGCCGCACCACTCGGCCCAGAAATCCACCACCACCGGGCCGCTGGCCTTCAACACGTCCTGATCGAACGTCGCGTCGGTTGTCTTGTCGACCATTGGAAAACCTCACTTTTTCGGCAGAAATAGAATCGCTGGCGTTGGGTGACGAAGCTATGAACCATGCCACGGGGCGTCAAGGGACCCTCACCGCAGCGTGATGTGTCGGGCAGCTGACTGTGCCGGGTTAGCACTTTGCTAAAGGCGGCCTCCATCGCGGCTGCCGGGATTTCCATCAGCTTCGGCCGTTCGGTGAACACCAGGGCGGCGCGGACGGTCATGTTCGGATAAAGCCGCATCAGCACGGCGCGATAAAGCGCAAGCTGTGCGACGTAGGGTTCGACCTCGCCGAGCGAGTCCGGCGGGAAACGATCGGTCTTGTAGTCGGCGATCAGCACCGCGCCGCCGGTGACGGCGATCCGGTCGATCTGGCCAGAGACGTGAAGTGGCGTGCCGTCCGGCGTGACGATACGGCCGACGATCGGCACTTCGGCGCGGCTGCCGGCGGCGAAGATTTCGGCAAATGCCGGATCGGCAAGAATGGCGAGCGTCTGCGCCACCAGCGCCGCGCGTTCCGCCGCGTCGAAGTGGCTCGCCGCATGGCCGAGATAGTGCTCGGCGGCGGCTTTGCGCCGCTCCGACGGAATATCCGGCAGCGATTGCATCAACCGGTGCACCAGCCGGCCGCGCTCCAGCGCTTTCTGCCGGTCGCGCGCCGAACTTCCGGCCGGCGCGCTCCGCGCGATCTCCTCGTCAAACGCCGAAGACGGCGACAGCGGCACCGGCAGCGGCGGCTGCGCCGGTGCCAGCTCGCGCAGCCAGCGCGGCAGCGCCGGCCGTTCGGGCTTTGCTTCCGGTTTTGCCGGCGAGGACGGCGCGGTCGCTGCGCCGGCGGCTTTGCGATAGCGCCATACCGTTTCGCCGTCGTCCTGTTCCTCGACGAGCCATTGCGACAACGGCTCGCGCACCAGATCGTACCAGCAGCCTTGCGGCCGCCCGCGCACGCCCTCCGCGCCGCAGACGATCAGCCGGTCGGCGGCGCGGGTCATCGCGACATAGAGCAGACGCCGGTATTCGTCCTCGGCGTCGCTCAGCGCCAGTTGCCGCGCCGTCGCGACCTGCGCGACATCGTCGGCCTTGCGCCCGACCCAGATCAGCGGGCCGTCGGTGAGCGTCAGCAGGCGCGGCGGCCGCGGGCCGGCGGGCGGCGTGATGGTGTCGGCGAGGATGACGACCGGCGCTTCGAGCCCCTTGGCGCCGTGCACCGTCATCACCCGCACTTCGTCGCGCTTGATTTCCATGTCGCGCTTGATCTCGGCGCGGGCTTCGCGGAGCCACGCCAGAAAGCCTTGCAGCGACGGCGCTTCGTGCCGTTCGTAATCCAGCGCGAGATTGAGGAACTCGTCGAGCGCGTCGTTGGCTTCGAGGCCAAGCCGCGCCAGGAAGCGCCGCCGCCCGCCGCCCGCGCCGAGCACATGGGCGAAGAACGCAAAGGGCGTCGCGCGCCGCGCCGTGTGCGCCAGCGTTTCAAGCCGCGCACTGGCCTCGGCGAATGCTGCGCCGGAATGGGCGGCCAGCGCCGCGCGCAAGGTGTTGCGGCCGCGATCGGCGGCGATGTCGAACAGGTCCTGATCGCTGAGGCCGAACAGCGGGCTGCGCAACACCGACGCCAGCGCAAGATCGTCATGCGGCAGCAACAGCGCGTCGGCCAGCGCCATCAGATCCATCACCGCGATATGCTCGGTGAGCACGAGGCGGTCGGCGCCCGCCACTTCGACGCCCTCGTTCTTGAGCGCGCGGATGATCGCCTCGAACAGCGAGCCGCGCTGGCGCACCAGCACCATCACGTCGCCATAGCGCGCCGGGCGGCGGTCGAGGCCGACCGGCTCGCGCGCATCGATCAGGCGGCGCACGGTGCTGGCGATGCGCCGCGCCAGCTTCACCCGGGGGCTGACCTCGCTCACGGTGTCGAACGGCGCGTCCCAGCCTTCGATCGCCTCGCGCTTCTCCGGCTTGATGGTGTCCCAGATTTCCACCATGCCGGGCGGCGCGTCGGGCAGCGCGATGTGCGCCGGAATGCCGCCCTGGGAATCCGATGTGACGCTGCCGGCGATGTCCTTGAACACGATGTCGACGGCACCGAGCACGCTGTCGCAGGAGCGGAATGAGTGCTCAAGCTGTCGGAATTTGAAATCCAGACCGCTGTCCTTGTGCCGCTTGTCGAAGAACTTTCGCATCTCGGCGAACAGGCGCGGCGCTGCGTTCTGGAACGAGAAGATCGACTGCTTCTCGTCGCCGACCGCGAAGATCGTGCGGTTGCCGGGCCGGGCGCCGGCGCCTGCGGTGAATTCCGCCACCAGCCGCTGCACGATCTCCCATTGCTTGGTGCTGGTGTCCTGCGCCTCGTCGATCAGCAGATGATCGATGCCGAGGTCGAGCTTGTAATGGACCCATGCCGCGTCGGTGTTGCGCAGGAGGTCAAGCGCCTTGTCGATCAGGTCATCGTAGTCGACCAGCCCGCGGCGCTGCTTTTCGCGGCCGTACCGTTCGAGCACGTCCGACGCGACGGTGATGAGGGCGGCGCTGCGGTCGCGGCAGAGGACGGCGTTGCGGCGTTCGCGCAGCTGAAGGACGCGGTGCTGTTCATCGAGAAGCTGCTGCGCCAATGCCGGCTGCTTTCGTGCAAAGCTCTGGGTGAGCAAGTTGGCGCGCGGTTTTGAATTTGAGCCGATGAAAACGTCGAGATAAGTTTCCACTTGCTCGCGCCCGCTCAGGCGAGATGCGAGCATCAGCCGCTCGCCCTGCCTCTGATCGTTTGCCGAGCTTGTCCGGCATATGGCGGCGACCGCCGGCCATTCTGACGGCGGCAGGATCGGACCGTTGACGATCTCCTGCTCGACCTGCGCAAGCGTCATCGTCGGGCCGACGCCGAGTGCGGCAGATAGCGCGGCGAGCGCCTGATCCTTGCCGCCGGATTGATCGATCCAGCGCCGGATCGTGTCGCCTCGCGCGATCGCGCCGCGCACCACGTCGCGGAAGGTCTGGTCGGCGCCGGAGGTCATCGCCACCGCGAGCGCGTTGCCTAATGCGCTCCCGGGCGCCTCGGCGCCCTGCAACAGCACGGCCAGCGTGAGGGATTCGAGGAGTTGGGTTTGCTCGGCATCGTCGAGCACGGAAAATCGCGCCGCGACATTGGCCTCGAACGGGAACTGATGCAGCAATTGGGTGCAGAAGGCGTGGATGGTCTGCACTTTGAGGCCGCCCGGCGTTTCCAGCGCGCGAGCGAACAGCCGCCGCGCCAGCGTGCGGGTTGCCGCGCTGGTCGCAATGCCGGCCCCCCTGATCGCCCGGTCCAGCGCTTCGTCGTCGAGACGGGTCCAGGCGCCGAGCGTGTCGAACACGCGCTTTGCCATATTGGCGGCGGCGGCCTTGGTGAAGGTGATGCACAGGATCTTTTCCGGCGCCACGCCCTTGAGCAGCAGGTTGATCACCCGCTGCGCCAGCACATGGGTCTTGCCGGAACCGGCATTGGCCGCGACCCACGCCGACACCTCCGGATTGGAGACGTCGGTTTGCCGCTGGCGCACGATGTCCGGGATATCGGCGGCCGTTCTCATTCGCCGCTCCCGTCGTCGTCTTCCTCGCCGGCGCTGGTCCATTCCAGCACGCGGGCGAGATGATCGTAGTCGCCGTACTGCGTCGCCCACATCGGATGCACCAGTGAGCAGTAGGCCTGATCCTCGCTCTCGAACTTTTGGGCCAGCTCTGTGAGTTTTTTCAACGCGCGATCGGCTTGAGAGTCTGTAGTGCCATCCCTGAATGTGATGAATTTGGAATCGCCGGGCGGCTCGCCGCCTTTCACCAGCACATAAGCAATGGCGGCGACCGAAGAGTCCTTCGGGATGCCCGTAAATCCGCCCTGGCGAAGGATTGCGGCTTCCAGCGTAAGCTGCGGCGCGAGGCCGGTGCGCACCTGTGGCTCGGTGCGCGCGGAGCCGGTCTTGTAGTCGAAGATCGTATAGCGGCCGTCGTTGCCAAGCTCGATCCGGTCAGCGATACCGCGCAGGCGGAAGCTGCCTTTCTCCAGCGGGATATCCAAAGTGCCGACGATCTCGGCGTCGATTTTCGTGACGCCGGCGCGGCGTTCGATTTCCCAGTTGGCGAACCAGCGCGCGATCCGCTCAAAGCGCGGCCACCAGAATGCGCGCGCCTCCGGATAATCCTCGATCTCGGCAAACCGCGCGCGGCCGAACGCCAGCAACGCGTTGACGAGTTCGGCCATCGGTTTCGCAGTGAAATTCTTGGCGAACTCCGCGATCGCCGCATGGATGAATGTACCGCGCTCGGCGGCGCCCGGCTCGGCATCGACCGGGTCGAGCGGCCGCAAACGCAGAATGTGCTTGGCGTAGATGGTGTAGGGGTCGCGCAGCCAGTGTTCGATCTCGGTCACCGAAAGCCTTTTCGGCCGCACCGCAAGCGGCGGCTTCGGCTCCGGCCGCGGTTCCGGCTTGACCGTTTCCGGATGGTCGAGCTGCCGTGCCCACGTCAGATAAGTCTCGCCGCGTTTGACCGCCTGTTGCCAGCGCTCGCCGGATACGGCGGCCAGGCGCTGGATGAAACGTGACGATACGGTTGGCGCGCCGGCGATCTTTGCGGAAAACGTCAGCATGACTTCGCGGGCGCCGAGCAGTTGCGCGAAGTCGTGGGCGGTGAGGCCGATACGCCGCTCCGGCAGATCGAGGCCGAGATCGAGCCGCATCGGGCGGCTCAGCCAGGCATCGGTGCGGCTTTCCGGCGGCCAGGTGCCTTCGACCAGGCCGCCGAGCACGACTCGGTCGCTTTCGGTGAGGCGCGCTTCGAGCAGGCCGAGGATGCGGACCGGCAGGCCCGGGCGCAGCGGACGGCGGACAACACGGCCGCTCAACGCCGCGGTGAACAGCTCGACATAATCGGACGCGGCAACTTCGAGGCTTGCGGCCGAACGACTGGTGGCGAGCTCGTCGAGGGCGGCAGCGAGCTTCGCGCCATCGGGCCCGGCGAATGCCGCCTGTTCGCCGCCATGCTCCGACAGCGCCGCCAGCACCTGGCGATGCCGTGCGGCTAGTTCGCTCAATGAGAGCGCATCGTTGCCGGTTTTTTCCAGCGGCTGCAGCGCCGCGGCAAGACTGGCGGCTAGGCGTTCGGCTTCCGCGATCTGGCCATCGCTCAGTTCCTTGCGCGGATCGGAATGATGCAACGTGTCCTTGACCGTGCGCAGTGTTTTCAGCGCGCGGGCCAGGCCCGAGGTGCCGCGGCTTGGCCGCGGCCCACGCAAGACCGCGCGTTCCAGGATATCCGTCGCGTAGCGCTGGTCGCCGGCGCCAAGCCGCAGCAGCGGATGCTTGAGCAGCGCCAGCAACGTCACCGGTTCGAGACCGGCGACGGCAGCTTGCGCGGCGAGCCGGGCGAAAATGCCGGCCGGCGTTTCGGCGAGCGGATCGCCGCCGGTGTCTTCGACCGCGATGTTCCAGCGCATCAACGCGGCGGCGACGCGGCGGCCGAGCGCGCGGTCCGGTGTGACCAGCGCGGCGGTCTTGCCGTCCTGCACGGCTTCGCGAAGCGCGATGGCGACGGCGAGCGCTTCTTCCTCGGCGTTGGCCGCTTCGACCACCGTTAGGGTCGAGACCGCGGCGTCGGCCTGCGCCGCGAACACCAGATCGTCGGCGTGTTTGCGCCAGACGTCGGTTTGCATCGCCGGCCGCATCGCTTCGGACAGCAGCACTTCACGGCCGCCGGCCTTTGCCAGCGAGTCGACCGTGTTGCGGGCGATGCCGATCCGCGTGAGCAATGCCTGCATGGCGAATTGCGGATGGCCGGGTGCGGCGGCAACGTCTTTTTTCGGATCGCCCGAGATCAGCCGCCACGATTCGTCGTCGAGATCGGTGTCGAGGCCCGGCAGCACCACCGCGCCGTGCGGCAGCCGCGCGATGGTCGCGATCAGTTCGGCTGTCGCCGGGATCGAGCCGGTCGAGCCGGCGGCGATCACCAGCCCGTCGGTCTTGCGCGAAAGGCGCGCGGCCTCCGCCTTGATCAGCGCATCGCGCCGCTCCGCGGCTTCGATGCAGTGGCGTTCACGCAGCATGGCCGGCCAGGCGTCGCGCGCGATCTCGAGAAATTTCAGGGTTTGCTGCCAATACCGGTCGAAGTTGTCCGGGACCAGTTCGTCGAGCCGTTGCCACGGCACGCCGCGCGTCGTCATGTCGTCGATCAGCCGCGCCAGATCGTCGGCCAGCACGCAGGCCGCCGCCGGTGTCTGTGCGACGAGCGGCGTACCGCTCTGGCCGTGCAGATCGGGCGAATTGGCCCATTTGACGATAAGCTGGGTCAGCAGCAGGCGCCGTTCCTGTCCGTCGAGCGCCTCCGGCAACGCCAGCGCGTCGGCGGCGAGTTCGCCTGTCGCCGCTTCGGCAAATGCGATTTCGTCCTCGTCGATGTCGCCGATGGCGACGATGCGGGGCAGGATCGCGGCATCGTCTTTCAGCGCATCGAGGAAGGTGTCGCGCGCCAGCCGGCAGGCGCGGCGGGTCGGCAAATAAAGCGTCGCCGATGCCAGCGCCAGCGGGTCGCGCAGCGCCGGCAAGCCAAGCCCGCCATCGAGCAATGCACCGATCAATGTCGGCAGAAACGGTGCCGACGCCGGAATGGTGAAAACGCGTGCAGCCATCGAATTCCGTGATCCCTGGAGGCCCGCGCCTGGCGCGGGCAACTCCGGACAACAGTATCTGTTATCAGATTTTAGTTGGTCGCCGTGAGCGCGGCTTCGGCTTCGGCGATCGCCTGCGGCGTGCCGACATGCATCCATACGCCTTCGAGGCGGAGGCCAAACAGCCGGCCTCTGCTGGCGGCCTGATCGAACAGCCGGGTCAGCGCAAAAGCGCCGTCGGGCGCGCCGGCGAACAGGGCCGGCGATAGGATCGCCGCGCCGGCATAGACGTAAGGCACCACGTCCCGCTCGCCGCGCCGGCGCAACTGCCCGTCCGGCAGCATGGCGTAGTCGCCGCTGCCCTCGTAGCCGATGCTGCCGGCAGTCGCGGCCAGCAGCAGCAGCGCATCCATGGCCTCGGCGTCATAGGCTTCGGCAAGCCGCGAAAAATTCGGTTTCACGCCATCGAGCCAGAACGTATCGGCATTGATCAGAAAGAACGGCGCGTTGCCCAGTTCCGGGAGCGCCTTGGCAATGCCGCCGCCGGTGCCGAGCAGCGCCGCGCGTTCGTCGGAAATGATGATACGCGGCCGTGCGCGGCTTGCGAGATGCTGCTCCAGCGCGTCGGCGAGATGATGCACGTTGACCACGGCCTGCTCGATGCCGGCCTCGGCGAGCCGGTCGAGCCCGTAGTCGATCAGCGACTTGCCGCGCACGGTGACCAGCGGTTTCGGCAAGTAGCCGTTATACGGCCGCATCCGCGTACCGAGGCCCGCGGCCAGAACGAAGGCGCTTTTCGGCATCAATGGTGTGCCCCCGCCGTTTCTCCCTCGATTCGCGCTATCATAGCCCATCTCGTGGCGGGACATTGGCGTCGTACCAGGCCTTCAAGGGGGCGAGCGCGGGGTGCGACAGCGAACGCTGCAAGTAGCCCCATATGCGGGGGATGTGACGCAGGTATTGCGGCTTGCCGTCACGCTCGTTCAGCCGGGCAAAAATGCCGAGGATCTTGGTGGCGCGTTGCGCGGCGAGCGTCGCGTAGAGCTTGGTGAATTCGGCAGTGTCGAAGTTGACGTTGTCGTTCAGCCGCGCGCGCACGTAGCGGCTGAGCAGCGCCACTTCCATCGTTTCCGGAATGTCGACACGGGCATCCTGCAACAGCGAGGCGACGTCGTAGGCCGCGGGTCCGATCAGCGCATCCTGGAAATCGAGAATGCCGATCCGGGTGATGCCGTCGCGATCGGTAAGCCACAGCAGGTTCGGCGAATGATAGTCGCGCAGCACCCAGGTCGGCGGCGCGGTGAGCGCGGGCGTCAGCGCGTCGCGCCACAGCGCCACAAAGTTTTTTCGCGCTTCGGCCGATGGCTGCTTGTTGTTGCCGATGTACCAGTCCAGCAACAATTCGGCCTCGATCAGGAACGCCTCGAAGTCGTAGCGCGGCATCCGGTAATTGAGCTGCGGTGCGATCGGAAGCTTCTCCGGAAGTTTGCGCCGGTGCAGCGAGATCAGGACGTCGACGGCCGCTTCGTAGCGCTCCTCGATCGGCGCCGGCGGGTCGCCGCTGACGATGCGATCCTCGCCGAGGTCTTCCATGATGATCAGGCCGCGCACCGGATCGGCGTGCAGGATCACGGGCGCGGAGAGATTGCGTTCGCGCAGGCCGTTTGCCATCGCCACGTAGGGGATGGTGTCTTCGGCGAGATGCGCGATGGCGCTGTAAGGTTTGCCGTCGCGCACCGGCGGGCCGTCGGGCTTCGGCGGTGCGTTCATGAAAACGGTGGCCTGGTCGCCTTTGATCAGTCGTTCGAAAATCCGGGTCGATGCATCGCCCTGCATGCGCTGGCGTTGGGCCGCGTCGTATCCGGCCTCGCCGAGAAAATCGTGGATCAGCATGATGCGCTCGGCGCGCACGCCGAAGTCGCCGTAGCCGGTGACGCGGATAATGCGGCCTTCGTCGCCAAGCGAGGCATCCAGTGCGAAGCTGATATCGAACCGGTTGGCCGGCAGGAAACCGGCGGCACGATCCGGCCATTCCAGCAGCATCACGGCCCCATCGGGCAGGTCGTCGAAACCCAGCTCGGCGAGGTCCGCGGTGCCGTTGATCCGGTAGAGATCCGCATGCACCACCGGAAATCGCGGCAGCGCGTAGCTCTGCATGAAAGTGAATGTCGGGCTCGGCACTTCAAGATTGCCGTCGCCGGCGAGAAAGCGGATCAGGGCGCGCGCAAACGTCGTTTTGCCGGCGCCGAGGTCGCCCGAAAGCGTGATCAGATCGCCCGGCTCCAGCGCGCAGGCGACGTCGCCGATCAGGCCGGCGAGCGCTTGCTCGTTGGGCACGGTCAAGGAGAAGCCGGCGCTGCCTGTCGTGGTCAGAAGCATCGTGAATTATTGCGGTCCCAGCCCAGTCTTATCCAGCCTTCTTTGGCCTGCCGAAATAGGCTTTGCCAAGGCGGGGAAGCGGTTTACCCATACTACCCCGGCCTAGGCCGCCGTCTGCGCCGCGGTTTCCGCCAACGGGAAGGTGCAGGTGACGGTGGTGCCCTGTCCGACCGCGGAATCGATCGCTACCGTGCCGCCGTGCAGTTCGACGAATGAGCGCACCAGCGACAGGCCGATGCCGGGCCCGCGGTGCTGCGAGCCGAGCGAATGCGACTCGAACCAATCGAACACCTTGCCGAGCACGTCGGGTGGAATTCCCGGGCCCTGATCGGTCACCGAGAACGTCACGGCGTCCGGCCGGCGTTCGGCGAGCAGCGTGATGGTCGCGCCGCCCGGCGAGAAGCTCACCGCATTGGCGAGAAGGTTGAACAGCACCTGCCGCACGCGCCGTTCGTCGGCGATGAAGCTGCCGATGCCGGATGCCGCCTTGATGTCGAGCGTCAGGCCGGCGCTGACCAGCCGGTCCTGCACGCCTTCGGCGGCGGCCTCCATGGTGGCGCGGACGTCGACGGCGCCAAGATTGAGCTGCATGCGGCCGGCGTCGATGGTGGCGAGGTCGAGGATGTTGTTGATCAGCGCCAGCAATGTGTTGGTCGAAATCGTGATGAAATCGAGATATTCGCGCTGCTTTGGCTGCAACGGTCCGGTCGCCGGATCGCCGAGCAGATGGACGAAGCCGATGATGTTGGTGAGCGGCGAGCGCAGTTCGTAGGAGACGTGATGAACGAAATCGATCTTGATCCTGTCGGCGTCTTCGAGCGCCTCGTTGCGCTCGCGCAGCGCCCGCTCGACGTTCACCGAATCGGTCACGTCGTGGAACGTCACCAGCGTCGCGCCGTCCGGCAGCGGAACGGTGGCGCAATCGACGACGCTGCCGTCGCGCCGTTCGAGCCGCCCGGCCATCGGCTCGCGGCTGTCGATCGCGGTGACCACGTCGCGCAAGGCTTGCCAGACCGCGCTGTCGCCGAGCAGCGGCTTGCAAAGCGCGGTGACAGTCTCGATGTGCGGCCGTTCGGCGAGCATCTGCGGTGAAAGCCGCCACATCCGGGCGAAGGCGGGATTGTGCAGGCGGATGCGGCCGTCGCTGGCGAACACCGCGACGCCTTCCGCCAGGTTGTCGAGCGTCTCGCCCTGGAAGCGGATCATCTCCTGGAAGCGCCGTTCGAGGTCGAGCCGTTCGGTGACGTCGTGGAACACATGGGTCACGCCGCCGTCGGGATTGGGCGTCGTCACCACCCGCAGCATGCGGCCGTCCGGCAGGTGCCATTCGTGCTCTTGCGCCTCGACGGCGCGGTAGGCTTCGAAAAGCTGGGCTTTCCACTGCCGGAAATTCTGTTGCTCCGGCAGTTTGTCCTCGGTGCGCAGGCGATCGAGCAGTGCAGAGTCGGTCGGCTGCTGGTCGAGGTAAGCCGGGTCCAGGCTCCACAGCGCGCGATAGGCCGCGTTGTAGAACGACAGCCGATGATCGGCGTCGAACATCGCGACGCCGGCGGACAAGAGATCGAGGGTGCGGCGGTGTGCATCGACCAGCCGGGCGAGCGCGACCCGCATGGTCTCGGCCTCGGTGGCGTCGATGCCGATCCCGGCGCTGCCGTCCTCGGTCTTGAAGTCGAAGACGTCGAATGTGCGCCGGGTGCCGGCGACGACGGCGGGAAGCCGTCCGGAAAAGCCGCCGCTGGCAACGCGCTCATGGGCAATGCCGATTCGGGTGTGGCTATCGAGCAGTTCAAGCCGCTGCGCCACCGCGTCGGCGGCATCCTTTGCCTCGACCGCGCGGGCATAAGCCGGATTGACGAAGGTCAGATCGCCCGCTGCGTTGCGGGTCCAGACCGGCGACGGCAGCGTTTCGACCAGCGTGCGCAGCGAAGCGACTTCGGCGAGCAGCGACTCGTGGCGCGACAGCAGGCTGGCGAGATCGCGCTTCACGCCGCTGGCGTCTTTCAGGCGCAGCACGGCGCGGCCGCCGATGGCGCGGCCCTGCGCTTCGATCGGATGACCGGCGAGCGTGGTCAACGTCATCGAGAAACCCTCGCCGCGAGTGCGCAGCGCCTCGACCACCTGTTCCATGGCGCGCGCCTTTCCGGCGTCGAGCCAGGTTCCGAAAGCCAGCACGCGATGCGCAGCGAAGGCGCCGACGATCGCCGGATCGCCGTCGATCTGCGGCTCACCCGATCCCGCCGGCCAGTCCACCATCACCTGCGGCTCCGACGACAGCAGCGCATTGGCACGATCGAGGTCGCCGCGCAGGGCGGAAATCTGCTCGCGCGACGATGTCTCCAGCCGCGCGGCGCGTGACCAGGACATCAGCAGCATGATTGCGGTGACGACGCAGAAAAATATCAGCCCAAGCAGCAACACCAGCACCGCGATCTCGTGCCGGTCGATGCTGTCTTGCGCGGTCAGGACCAGTTCGTGCAGGGCAAGCGCGGGTTTCGGTTCGGCATGCACCGGAAACGGCAACAGCGTCCCGGCGGCAATGGCTGCCAGGAATCCGTTACGCCACGGATCAGTGCAGCCCCCGTTGATCCGGAACGTGTCCGGCATGCCCCATTTGCCTTTGCTGGCAGCCACCGCCCAACACAGCACCGAAGGCCAGCGGGTTTCGCGGCAGTGGCCGCGAATCATTCGACTTTACCCTCAAGGGGATTCGTGCGGAAAGAGTCCAGATCGTGAACGGGGCGGCTGGAGGCTCCGCCCGGCGCTCAAGCCGACAAAGCGCTGGCTCGTGGCTTCAAATTCTGCGCGCTGCGCACCATGTCGTCGAGGTTGATGCGGTTGAGCGCGATGCCGAATTCCTGCTCGGCGGAAGACAACGCGGGCAACACGACCTTGTTCATCAATTCGGAATTCGCGGGCTCTTCGTTGACATCTTCCACCGAGCCGGCGGCACGAAGAATGTCGTTGGCGGAGACCCGGTTGCTCTCGCGTCCGAGTTCATAGCCGCCACGCGGTCCGCGAATGCCTTTGAGAATGCCGTCGCGCACCAGTGCCTGCAGGACGGATTCCAGATGCCGAGGCGGAAGCCCGTGACGCGCTGCGAGCGTCTTTGCCGATATCGGGCGGCCTTGCGCATGTAACGCAACGTCGATCACCGCAGCGATCGCAAGGACCCCTTTGCGAGAGAGCAGAGGCATGTTTGTTGAAAACGCCCGGCGGGAAAAGAAGTTCGATGAAAAATTCTAGCCGACGAGTTAAAGATTCGGCGCAGCGATCTGCAAATCAATCGCAGTTATCCGCAATATTCATTTCACTCCGGTGGAACCAAATCCGGATTTAGCTCGTTGCGTGAAGTCTAAAGTTCCTGATTCAACAAGTTTTACATGTAGAATTGGCGCGATTACTAGCTGCGCAATGCGCATTCCGCGCGAAACAACAAAAATCTCCGAACCAATATTTACAAGAATAACCTGTAGTTCACCGCGATAGTCCGCATCGATGGTGCCGGGCGAATTGAGCACGGTGACGCCGTGCTTCGCGGCCAAACCGGAACGCGGACGGACTTGGCCTTCGGTGCCGCGCGGCAGCGCGATCGCGATGCCGGTGGGAATCATCGCGCGTTGGCCGGGTGCAATTTCGACCGGCGCATCCGCCGGCACGGCGGCGAGCAGATCGAGCCCGGCGGCAAGCTCGGATTGATAGCGCGGCAACGGCAGATCGGCGCCGTGCGGCAGCCGCGTGATCCGGACTTCGGGATTGTCGCCGCTCAACGCTTGGTATCCTTCAGCACTGTGATGATGCGCTCGATCAGCGTCCGCGCCACATCGTCTTTCGACTGCGGCGGCCAATTTTCGACGCCGTCTGCCGTGATCAGGTGCACGGTATTGGCATCGCCGCCCATGATCCCGGTTGCCGGCGAGACATCGTTGGCGAGGATCCAGTCGCTGCCTTTCCTGGCGAGCTTGGCCTTGGCGTTGGCGATCAGGTCATCAGTCTCGGCGGCAAAGCCGATGACCAGCTGCGGGCGATCGGCGCGGCGATGGGCGATTGTCGACAGGATATCGGGGTTCTCGGTCAGCGTGAGCGTCGGCGTCTTGCCGCCCTGCTTCTTGATCTTGCTGTCGCTCTCCCGCTCCGCGCGCCAGTCGGCCACGGCAGCCGCAAAAATGGCGACGTCGGCCGGCAGCGCTTTCTCGACGGCGGCCAGCATTTGCCGCGCGGTTTCGACCTTCACCACGGTCACGCCGAGGGGATCGGGGATGTTCACCGGCCCTGAAACCAGCACCACATCGGCACCGGCGGCCGCCGCCGCCGTTGCGATGGCGTGACCCTGCTTGCCCGATGAGCGATTGGCGATATAGCGCACCGGATCGATCGGTTCGTTGGTCGGTCCGGATGTGACCACCACGCGCTTGCCGGTCAGTGGTCCAGCCTTGCGCACCAGCCGTTCAGCCGCGGCGACGATGTCGAGCGGCTCCGCCATGCGGCCAGTCCCGGCTTCGCCGCGCTCCGCCATTTCGCCGGCACCGGGGCCGGCGACATGGGCGCCGTCGGCGATCAGTTGCGCCAGATTGCGTTGTGTTGCCCGCGCCGCCCACATGTGCGGGTTCATCGCCGGCGCCAGCAAGATCGGCTTGTCGGTCGCGAGCAGCACGGCGGTGGCGAGGTCGTCAGCGCGGCCGCCTGCCATCTTCGCCAGCAGATCGGCGGTTGCCGGCGCGACGACAACGAGATCGGTGTCCCGCGCCATGCGGATGTGGCCGACGTCGAACTCGCTGCGCGCGTCGAACAGGTCGGTGAAGGCATGCTCGCCGCTGAGCGCGCCGACCGACAGCGGTGTGACGAAGTGCTGCGCGGCGGCCGTCAGAATGCAGCGGACCTGCGCGCCGTGATCCTGCAGGCGGCGGATCAGGTCGAGCGATTTGTAGGCGGCAATGCCGCCGCCGATGATCAGCAGGATGCGCTTGTCGCCCGCGACGGCAACCCGCGTGCTCGGCCGTGCCGGCCGCTCAAAGCGTTCCAGGATTTCGGTGCCGGCGCCTTCCGCCGCCTGCCGCAGGATGACGCGGATCTCGTCTTCCATGGAGCGGTTGTTGCGCGCCGCGCGCAGCCGCAACAGCGTCTTCAGCCTGTCGTCGAGCTGCCGGACGGTGAGACTGGCCATGGCGGTTTCCGCAAGTAACGCCAACATTATAAGCCAATTTGATTGCATTGCAATCAATGCAATCAAATGACTTTCAAGGCGATCCAGAACAGCAGCGCGGCGATGATCCACAGCGCCGCCACGGTCCAGCGGCTGCGGCGACTTTCCGCCTTGTCCATCTCGGCGATGGTCTGCGGCGACAGCACCAGGCCGTCGCGGGTCACCTCGTCGAGCTGGTCGAGCACGCGGGCGCCACGGCGCAGCAGGCCGGGCGCGCTGCCGACAAAGCGGCCGACGTCGGCAACGCCTTCCGCCGCGCTCTCGATCCGCCCGGCCGGGCCGAGATGCCGCGTCATCCATTCGCGCACCACCGGCTCCGCCGTGCTCCACATGTCGAGCTTGGGATCGAGCGAGCGCGCTACGCCTTCCACCACCACCATGGTCTTTTGCAGCAGCAGCAGCTCCGGCCGGGTGCGCATGTCGAACAGGCCCGTCACCTCGAACAGCAGCGTCAGCAGCTTCGCCATCGAGATATCTTCGGCGGCGCGATTGTGGATCGGCTCGCCGATGGCGCGGATGGCCTGAGCGAAATCGTCGACCGAATGATGCGGCGGCACGTAACCGGCTTCGAAATGGACTTCTGCGGTGCGGTGATAGTCGCGGGTGATGAAGCCGTGCAGGATCTCGGCGAGGAACAGCCGCTCCTTGGCGCCGAGCCGGCCCATGATGCCGAAATCCACGGCGATCAGCCGGCCATCGTCATCGACGAACAGATTGCCCGGATGCATGTCGGCGTGAAAGAAGCCATCACGCAGCGCGTGGCGCAGGAAAGTCTGGATCACGGTGCGGCCGAGCTTCGGCAGATCGAAACCCTTGGCTTGCAGACGGGCGCGGTCGGTCAGTGGCGTGCCGTCGATCCATTCCAGCGTCAGCACCTCCTTGGCGGTGCGGTCCCAATCGATCGTCGGGACGCGAAAGTCCGGATCGTCCCCGGTGTTCTCGGCCATCTCCGAAAGCGCCGCGGCCTCCAGCCGGAAATCCATTTCGACGGCAACCGAGCGCCGCAACGTATCGACCACCTCGATCAGCCGCAGCCGCCGCGCCTCGGCGGAAGAACTCTCGGCATGGTGCGCGGCGAAGGTGAATGCGCCGAGATCGTCGTGAAACCGCCGCTCGACGCCGGGCCGCAGCACCTTGACCGCAACGGCACGCGCGCCCTTCGGCGAATCCACTTCGGCGCGATGAACCTGCGCAATCGACGCTGCGGCGACCGGTGGTCCGAGGCTGAGAAACAACGATGCAACGGGCTTTCCCAGCGATGCCGCGATCACCGCTTCGGCCTCGCTCTGCGGGAACGGCGGCATCTGGTCTTGCAGCCGCTCGAGGTCGCGCGCCAGTGCGGCGCCGACCACGTCCGGCCGCGTCGCCAGGAACTGGCCGAGCTTGACATAGCTCGGCCCCAGCCGGGTCAGCGCGGTCGAGAGCCGCGCCTCGGCGGCGCCCTTGTTCCGGCGCTCGAATAGCCGCGCCATCCGCAACAGCGGCCGCGCCGGCACCGGCACCGCGGCGGGATCGATCAGGCCGAGCACGCCTTCGCGAGCGAACACGAAGCCGGCGCGACCGAGACGAACCACATGCGCGGGAGCGGAGATCACAAACGCCAGCCGGTATGCAGCGCGACGATGCCGCCGGTCATCGGCTGATAGGACACGCGCGCGAAGCCGGCATGGCGCATCATGGCGGCGAAAGCATCCGGCTTCGGAAAGCGGCGGATCGACTCGACAAGATAACGATAGGATTCGGCGTCACCAGCGACGGCGCGGCCGAGTGCCGGAATGACATTGAACGAATAGAAATCGTACAGCCGGTCGAGCCCGGGCAGATTGACCGCGGAAAACTCCAGGCAAAGGAACTTGCCGCCGAGCCGCAGCACGCGGAACGCCTCGCTCAGCGCGGTCTCGATGCGCGGCACGTTGCGGATGCCGAAGGCGATGGTGGCGGCGTCGAAGCTGCGGTCGGCGAACGGCAGCGCCTCGGCATTGCCTTCCGCGAAGGTGATGAGGCCGCCGTCGGCGGCCTTCGCCGCACGTTCGCGCCCGACCGCCAGCATGTCCGGGTTGATGTCGCAAACCGTGACCCGGGTCTGCTCGCCGCCGGCGGCGACAGTGCGGAACGCGATGTCGCCGGTGCCGCCGGCGATATCGAGCAGCGCAAACGGATGATGCTTCGGCGGATCGAGCGCGGTAATGAGCGCGTCCTTCCAGGCGCGATGCAGGCCGAACGACATCAGGTCGTTCATCAGGTCGTAGCGGCGCGCCACGCTGTGAAACACGTCGTCGACCAGCGCCTGCTTGTCGCCGGCCGGAACGCGCCGAAAGCCGAAATCGGCCTGTTTTTCCTCGGGGGCGGTCATGGAATGTCCTATCGGTGCCAAGATAGCGCGGGCAGGCGCGCGGCGCTACAAAGCCGCCAATATGGCTAACGGGGGCGCCACCGACGAGGACTCCGACCATGACAATTTCGTTTCAGCGTACCGTTCCGATTTTCCGGATTTTTTCGCTGGAAAAAGCGCGGGAGTTCTATGTTGGCTTTCTCGGCTTCAAGATGGACTGGGAGCATCGCTTCGAGCCCGATCTACCGGTGTACATGCAGGTGTCGCGCGGCGACCTGATCTTTCATCTCAGCGAGCATCACGGCGACGGTACGCCAGGCTCGGCCGCGTACGTCTACACGACCGGCGTTAGCGAACTGCATCGCGAGTTGAGTGAGAAGAAATATCGCCACAACCGGCCAGGACTGGAAGAACGGGAGTGGGGGATGACCGAGGTAACGGTGATTGATCCGTTTCATAACCGCATTACCTTTGGTCAACGCACCGAAGACATTACCGCCGCCTCACCGCAACCATAACGATGCCTGAATTGCCCGAAGTCGAAACCGTACGCCGCGGCCTCGAGCCGGCGATGGATGGCGCGCGTTTCACCAAAGTGGAACTGCGCCGCGGCGATCTGCGCTGGCCGCTGCCGAAGGACTTCGTCGTGCGCCTCGAAGGCAAGACCGTCACCGGCCTGGGACGGCGGGCAAAGTACCTGCTGACCGATCTGTCGTCGGGGGACGTGCTGGTGATGCACCTCGGCATGTCCGGCTCGTTCCATGTGTTCGAGAAGGAGCGGCAGGTCACGCCGGGGGCGTACTATCACGAGCGCTCGAAACATGCGGCCCACGACCACGTGGTGTTTCACATGTCGTCGGGCGCAATCGTCACCTTCAACGATCCGCGCCGTTTCGGCTCGATGAAGATCGTGCCGCGCGAAGCGCTCGACGCCGAGCCGCTGTTGCGCGGGCTCGGACCGGAGCCATTGGGCAATGAATTCGACGCCGCGATGCTGGCGCAAGCCTGCGCCGGCAAGAAGACCAGCCTGAAAGCGGCGCTGCTCGACCAGCGCATCGTCGCCGGTCTCGGCAACATCTATGTCTGCGAAGCGCTGTACCGGGCGCGGGTGTCGCCAAAGCGGATGGCGTCAACGATCGCCGATCGCAAGGGTGCGCCGAACGAGCGCGCGGTGAACCTCGTCGACGCCATCAAGGCTGTGCTCAACGACGCGATCAAACAGGGCGGTTCGTCGCTGCGCGACCACAAGCTGACCGATGGCGCGCTCGGCATGTTCCAGCACAATTTCCGCGTCTACGACCGCGAAGGACAGAAGTGCCGCACGCACGGCTGCGGCGGCACCGTCAGGCGCATCGTGCAGAGCGGCCGCTCGACGTTCTATTGTCCAGCCTGCCAGAAGTAGCGGTCACATCTTCGCCGGCAGCGTCTCGTCCAGCCACTTGGCGATCACCGCCGCGATCTCCTTGTTGTCATCATAACAGAGTGGCCGCCGGCGAAAATATCCGCTACGCCTGCGGCGTTCGGGAGCGGAAACCATGAGCTACGAAAACATCATCGTCGAAGCGCGCGGCCGTGTCGGCCTGATCCGGCTCAATCGCCCGCAGGCGCTCAACGCGCTCAACCGCGCGCTGATGCGCGAACTCGGCAACGCCATCGCCGAATTCGAAGCCGACACCAACATCGGCTGCATGGTCATTGCCGGCTCGGACAAAGCATTCGCGGCCGGCGCCGACATCAAGGAGATGGCGGAGAAGGATTTCGCCGACGTCTATTTTGACGATTTCTGCGCCGACTGGCACCAGGCTGCGGCAGCGCGCAAGCCGGTCGTTGCCGCGGTCGCGGGATTTGCGCTCGGCGGCGGTTGCGAGCTTGCCCTGCAGTGCGATCTCATCATCGCGGCCGATAACGCCAAATTCGGCCAGCCGGAAATCAAGCTCGGCATCATCCCCGGCATCGGCGGCACGCAACGGCTGACCCGCGCGGTCGGCAAGGCCAAGGCAATGGATCTCATCCTCACCGGCCGGATGATGGATGCGCAGGAGGCGGAACGCTCCGGTCTCGTCGCGCGCGTGGTGCCGGCGGCGAACCTGATCGAGGAGGCGACCAAGGTTGCAGACGCCATCGCTGCGATGTCGCTGCCGTCGGTGCTGGCTGCAAAGGAATCGGTCAATCGCGCCTTCGAGTCGTCGCTTGCCGAAGGCATCCGCTTCGAACGGCGCATCTTCCATTCGCTGTTCGCCACCGACGATCAAAGCGAAGGCATGAACGCCTTCATCGAGAAGCGCGCGCCGAAGTTCAAGAACAGGTAGTGCCGCGCGAAGCGTTAGCCGCCGGCCAGCAGCTCCGGCCGGTATTCGAAGTGCATGGTATCGAAGTGGTACCACTTGCCGCCCCAGATGAAGCCGTGCTTCTCGAAGATCGCGACGATCTCCTGCGGCATGCGATTGCGATAGACGATCGGCCCATCGTGCGGCCGCCAGAACCAGTAGTCCGAATAGCGGGTGTTGAGATCGATCGCGATGCCGTAGCTGTGCGGGCTCGGCGCGCCGGTATCCGCCACCGCGCGGCAATTGTAGGTGCCGGCAATCGGGTAGGTGGCGCGTTTGATCGTGTCCGGCAGCGCGTCGATCTCCGCCGATATGGCGCGCAACTGCCGATCGACGCCGTTCACGGAAGTGATACGGATCGGCTTGCCCCAGCTTTTGGGCAGCCAGTTCAGCGGAACCAGATGAGACGACACCTCGCCCTTTGCGCAATCGCCATACATTTTGGCAAAGAACGCTGCGTTGCGGAGCCGGCCCGGATCGGAATCGACCGACGGCGGTCGACCGAGCGCGTCGCGCGGATAGGGCATGCGCACCTGGTCGTCGATGGAGGCGTGCCGCAGCAATTCAGCAAACGGCTTGTCACCCGCGCCATCCGCTAGCGGCATTGCGGTGCCGTCGCGCCAGCGCAGCACTCTATCGTCGTGGCCGGTGAGGGCGTCCGGATAGGCCGCGACCAGATTGTCGAGCGCGGCTTTGAGCGGACTGTCCTGTGCGAAAAGAACAGCCGGACCCGCAACAATTGCGAGCCCGGCGACGCAACAGATGATTAAGCGTGCGGCCAGTTGCGCTCGCGGAACCATGTGCGGTACTGCGCCATCTTCGCGCGTTGCGCCTGCGGCGCGTGCCGTTTGCAGGTCGCGGCTTCCTCACTGTTGGCGGCTGCGCCCCAGCGTAGCTCGACGCAGTCGTTCAGATTGTATGCCATCTCCAGATCAGCCGCGCGGTCGATCACGTCCTTGAGCGACAGCGTCCACTGCGAACCGTCGCTGCGCGTATAGGTGAATTTGCGCGACGCCAGTTCCGACGTCAGCACACTCTCCAGATTGGCCTTCACGCTCGAAGCGGTCTGCCCGAATGGAATCTTGTAGCGATCCGCATGGGTGGCGACGTGATCGGGATAGGTGCGCACCACGTCAATCGCGAGCAGCAGACGGAAGTCGCGCGCCGGCGTCGCAAAATCCTCCCAAGCGCCGTTGGTGGCGAAGATTGCGGGGCCATCCGGCATCGAGGCATCCGCTTTGCCGCTCGCTTGATACTTGCGTCCATTCTCGACCGAACCGACGCGTGTCTTGACCTGTTCTTCCAGCGAGTCGATTACGCCCTTCATCGCCAGCACTGGATCGAGCGGATCGGGCGACATCACCTGATCCATGCGGTCATAGAATTCGTCGACGCTGAACTGGGCCTGCTCCAGCGAGAAGTCGCCGTATTGCGGGTCCTTGGCGATCTCGGCGTTGGTCAGCCGGCGCAGGTTGCCGCCGGCATCGCGCACGATCGGGCGGAAACGCTTGAAGCCCGGTCCTTCAAGTCCCGGCATGTGCGCAAACAAAAACGTGCCGCGCCAGAACCGCTTGCGCGCCACCGTGCCGTCCGGCTCGCCGTCGACGGCAAGGAATACCCCCGACGCACCGCCCAATTCCGGCACGCGCCGCACCAGGACCAGCACATGGCCGTAAGGATCGGCATAGACGGTGCCGGGCCGTAGCGTCTCCTGCGTCAGCGGCACGGTGTAGAAGTCGGTGTTGTCGTCGTTCGCCAGCGTGCGGACCGCACCCGATTGCACCGCGTCGGCGACGACCGGCAGATACGCGCCGAACGAAGCCGCCATGCTGCCCTTCAGGGCGTTGGCGGGCGGATTGAGATTGGTCAGCCACTGGTAGCACTTCGGCGGCTTGCCGCCGCCGCCGCGCGAGCAATTGGTGTAACCGAACGGCAAGCCCATCTTGAACGCGAAATAGGCGCGCAGGAAATACACCAGGTCGGCGCAGTCCGGGCTGATCGGCGTGGCGATTTCGTCCTCGCCGAGCCCGAGATAGTTGAACAACATGTTGCGCGACTTGTCGTGCAACACGAGGCGCAGATTCGCCCACGACGGCTCGGCATCGAGCGGCGCGTCGAACATCTTTTCAATCCACGCCGAGTACAGATTTTCCGTCGCGCAGAGTCCAGGCCGCACGCACCGGCCAGACCGCGGTCGGCGAGCCGGCGGGCGGCGGCGCCGGCGCGTCGCGCACGGTGATGTCGCGGGTGACGGTGCCGCAGCGCGACGATGTCAGCGTCGCGTGCCAGGTGCCGGCGGCCGGCGACGCGGCTTCGGCGTACCAGACATAGGGCGGGCCGCCCTGAATGCCGTTCGCCCTGGCAGCGACACTGCCGTTCGGCGCGATCAGCGACAGTTCGCCGTCGGTCGGTTTTTCCGCGGCGACGATGACGCGCAGGGGCACGCCCTTCCACGGCGCTATCGGCGCTGGCAGCACCGTGATGTCGGCGGCGTCGCAAGCGCCCTGCGCCTTTGCGTTCGCGCCTGAAAAAATGAGAAGCGCGCCCGCGATCGGCAACAGTGCCGTCGCGGCGGCGGCAAACCGGCGTATCTGGAGCATCTGACCCACTTTCCCGGAGCGCGCAGTGGCTTCGGGTCCCGCGCTTAAAGCCTGATTCTACACTATCGAAGTGGCCGCGATCAGTCAGCGGATATGAAGGCGTTTTTGCGGCCAGACGGCCGCCGAGCGTCTCAAGGGCAGCGGTAAAACCGTCACTTTCGTACGCAAATCACCCGCAGGACGGACTGAGTGGGCGAACCCGGCGCAGTCGCCGGTGCGACACCTTGCGCGGTGAGGAAAGTGCGAATGGTGTCCGCCGACACCAGCGTGGCTTGGCTGACCATAGCCGGTTGGCTGGCAGTTTTTGGCGGGCTGGCGGCCGCCGGTTGGCTGGCCGGGGTCGCAAGGGCCGGGTTCGCACTGGCGACGGCAGGCACATTCGCCGCGACGACCACCCACTTCAGGCTGACCATTCCAGCAAGCTGGTTTTTTTTGCCATCGAACACTGCCGCGCCGGAAAAACCGGGCTTGGGCGCCGGATCGAGGCCCTGTGCTGTCTGGCGCACTTGTACGAGCGTCACGCTCGCCGCGCCGTCCTGTGCAATCGGGTCGGCAACGCCGATGAGCAGGAGATTGTCTTGCGTGACAGGGCCGAGCAGCACCGGTGCCAGATTGTGCGCACCAAAGAGCCGCAGCAACGCCAGATCATTGCTGTCATCAACAGCGAGGCGCTCGGCGTGGCCCATTCCCGGTACGGTGATCGACTGGCATTGGGCGGTGGTTTGCGCCGAAGCAATCAAATGCCCGCGCTCGCTCACCACGATCGCGGTGCCGTATTCGACGCCGCGCTTGAAGCCCGGCGGCGGATTGGCGCTGCGGTCCGGAAATCCCTGAAATGAACCGGCCATGGTCGCGGCGATCGGCGCCATCATGCCCTCGGTCGCCTGATCGAACATGATCACGACGCCGCGCAACTCGCTGCCGCTCGCCTGAACAAGCTCGACAAATCTCTTCAGGCCCTGCATGCCGGACATCACAAACGAGTCCGGCTTAAGCGTCGAATGCTCGACGGCGCGGCGGCGGATTTTCTTTTCATCTTCGAACAGCGCCGGCAGCGCCGCCTCATGCAGCCGGAACGTCTCGATATCGATTTGTCCCTGCTTCGACGTCCACCGGCTGCCCGTGCGCGATGCTGCGAGCTTCGGGACCAGTGTGCCCGGCAGACCAAGCCGGACACCGGTTGCCGGATCGTCAATGACGCGCCAGCCGGCGGCTTGCAGCGTGGCCGGCGAGGCGCGGTTGATGACATCGACGGCAGAGTCGGGATCGTCCGCAGATTTTGCGGCGCCAGGCTTTGCGGCAGGCTTCTTGGCAGCAGTTTTGGGAGTGCTTTTGGGTGCGGCAGCGGCCGGTTTGGGTGTCGCATCCTGAGCGGCCGCCGGCACGGCAGCCACCAGCAGGGCGACAAAGATGCCCGCTAACCTGAACCCCATTTTGCGTACCGACCCTACCAACTCAAACTAGCCGAATGGCCCGTGAAGGCCAATGTTTGTTCACACCGAAGCACTTACGTATGGTGTCGCTATGCTGAGCCCTGACGAGCTTGAACGCTATGCGCGCCACATTGTGCTGCGCGAAGTAGGCGGCCCCGGGCAGGCCGCGCTCCGCCGTGCGCGTGTGCTGGTGGTCGGCGCGGGCGGCCTCGGCGCTCCGGTGCTGCTTTATCTTGCCGCCGCCGGCGTCGGCACGCTCGGCGTCGTCGATGACGACGTCGTCACGTTGTCCAATTTGCAGCGGCAGGTCATCCACGCGACGCCCGACCTCAATGCGCCGAAAGTGGACAGCGCGGCAGCGGCGATCCGACGGCTCAATCCGCATGTCGCGGTCGAGAGCCACGGTCTGCGGCTCACCGCGCAGAATGCGCTCGATCTGATCGGCCGTTACGACATCGTCGCCGACGGCTCCGACAACTTCGCCACGCGCTATCTGGTTTCCGACGCCTGCTACTTCGCGCAGAAGCCGCTGGTCACCGCCGCGCTCGGCACTTTCGACGCCACGCTGACCACGATCCGGGCACACGAACACGGCAAGGACGGCCAGCCAAATCCGACCTACCGCTGCCTGTTTCCCGAGCCGCCGCCGCCCGGCAGCGTTCCGGCGTGCGCCGAAGCCGGGGTGCTCGGCGCGCTGGCCGGCATCATCGGATCAATGATGGCGCTTGAAGTCATTCGCGAGATCGTCGGCTTCGGCGAAAATCTCGTCGGCCGGCTGCTGATGGTCGACGCCCGCGCAATGCGCTTCGAGACGCTGCGCTACGCCTGGGATCCGGATAATCCACTGTCGGGCGAACGCGCGACGATCAAGGATTTGGCAGACCACGCCTGATTGGCGCTCTGATTAATGTCCTGATAGCGCGCTGATTAGCGTTCTGATTAGCGTCCTGATTAGCGTCCTTGGCCGTGATAGACACTGTTTGGCCGCATGTCGGTTGCCGATGCCACGCGGTTGGTCATGTTGAAGAAGCCGGCGACGGCGGCGATGTCCCAGATGTCGCGATCGCTGAAGCCGGCATGGCGCAGCGCCTCGCGATCCTCTTCCTCCACCCGCCACGGCTCGGCAGTGAGTTTCACCGCGAAGTCGAGCATGGCGCGTTCGCGCTTCGACAGCCGCGCCGCGCGATAATTCATCGCCATCAGTTCGCCGAGCGCAGGATCTCCGGAGATTTGGCGCACCGCGGCACCGTGGGCGACAAGGCAGTAGTAGCATTTGTTGTGCGACGACACCGCGACGGCGATCATTTCGCGCTCGAGCTTGCTCAAGCCCGAGGGCGCCAGCATCAGGTCGTTGTACATGGCGGCGAAGGCGGCGAGCTTGGCGTCGTCGAAGGCGTAGGCCTTGAGCACGTTCGGCACGAAGCCGAGCTTTTCCTCGCACTTGGCGAAGTAAGCCTTCATCTCGGAGGACAGCCGGCCCGCCGGCAGCTTCAGCGCGGTGATCGTGCTGTCGTCGCCCTCGGTCGCGCGCTTACGCGGTTGGGGAGGGCGTGGTTGCGAGGGGCCTTTGGCGCGCGCGTTGGCCTGATCGTTTTTGCTGCTTCGCTTGGCCATGTCTCCCCCTTTGTGATGGCCGATGGGCTAGGTGATTTGCAGGCCCGCACGGCCACGGCTTGGCACGGTCGCAGCCTTACAATGACACGGTACCCAGAGGGAGACGATGCAGGCGCCTGAAAAGAAAGAACCCCAAGCGATACGCTGCTTGGGGTTCTTGAGTTGTTGCCTCAACACTTAGGCTTATTTGGCCGGGGCGGTGGGGTGTCGGGGGATGGGGGACCCGCCCTGGTCGGCCTAATGAATAAAAAATAGGAGCGGCAACCGCGGATGCAACATGGATCACGCGTTAGTGTTTGGCTCGTGCGAACGCCGGCACCCGAAGCAATGCCGGAATGCAGAAACGCCCCTGACATGCAGCCACCTGAAATGACTGCAGGATTTTACTCGTTTAGTGGCACGGCAAGAAAAATTCCTGCTCCGGACGGAACCGGTCTGGTCTTGTGCGACTTAATGGCGCTGAGCATGATCGGGGTGATCGTGCGGGGTGATCGTGAACGGGGCACTCCTTGACGTCCAATTTACGGTTGTTCGCGTGGCCTCGGATGAAACTGGAGCCTTGAGATTATCTGCATGGACGCGATCCAGTCGGTACAGCCCATCTATTCCTTCGCCGGATTTGCCGTTGGACTGCTGGTCGGATTGACCGGCGTGGGTGGCGGCTCGCTGATGACGCCGATCCTCATCCTGCTGTTCGGCATTCACCCGGCTGCGGCGGTCGGCACCGACCTGCTCTACGCGGCGGCAACCAAGACTGCCGGCAGCCTGGTCCACGGTTACAACCGGACGGTGGACTGGCGTGTGGTGCGGCGGCTCGCGGCCGGCAGTGTGCCGGCCACTCTTGCGACCATCGCCGCCCTGAGCTTCGTCAATCTCAATGGACCGCTCGCCCATAAGCTGATTGCCGGGCTGTTGACCATCGCCTTGTTCCTGACCGCACTGAGCCTGGTGTTTCGGGAGCGGATCGTCGAACGCTGTGCGCCGCGGATCGGCCGATTGTCCGAGCAGCGTGTGGCCTCGGTGACGATTGCGGTGGGCGCGGCGCTCGGCGTGCTGGTTTCGATCTCGTCGGTCGGCGCCGGCGCCATCGGCGTCACCGCGCTGATCCTGCTTTATCCAAAACTGCCGACGGCCCGGATCGTCGGCTCCGATATCGCCCATGCCGTGCCGCTGACGCTGGTTGCTGGCATGGGGCACTGGTGGCTGGGGTCGATCGATCTCCACCTGCTTGTACCGCTGCTGCTGGGGTCGGTGCCGGGGATCGTGCTCGGCAGCTATACCGCCGCCCGCGTGCCGGAGATCACGCTCCGTGTTTTGCTCGCGGGGACGTTGGTGCTGGTGGCGACCAAGCTCGCGCTCGATACCTATTCGGCGCCGGCGCCGGGCCCCATCGTGACGGCGACCACCAACCGGGCCCGCTAAAGCATGATCCGGAAAAGGCCTGCCCTCGGACTTGATCCGGGGGTGGATGCCGATTTTCCGAAAAGATCATGCTCCACTAGTCAGGCCGCAAACGACAGGCCGTAGCGATGCAAATCGGCGCCGTGCGCGTCGAGCCACGCCCTGGCGCGGTCGTGATCCGGGCAAATCTGCCGCACCACGCGCCAGAACCGCGTGGAATGATTCATTTCGACGAGATGCGCCACTTCATGGGCGGCGAGATAGTCGAGCACTTCGCCCGGCGCCAGGATCAGCCGCCAGGAAAAGGACAGCACGCCGCCGGTCGAGCAGGAACCCCAGCGGCTCGATTGATCGCGCACCACGACGCGCCTGATGGCAACGCCGAGCGCGGCGGCGAATTTCAGGCTGGCGATTTCAAGCTCGCGACGCGCTTCGCGGCGGAGAAAATCGCTGACGCGGCGCGCGACGTGCGGCGCGCCGCCGGCGACACAGATCAGATGCCCGCCGTCGGCTGCCGTCTCGGTCCAGACCGTGCCGCGGGTGCCGGGACGATGCGCGATGCGGTGCGGAATGCCGCGCAGCGGCACAATCGAGCCGTCGGCAAACGGCGCCGCTTGCGGCAGCCGGCCAAGCCGCGCGGCGATCCACCCGCCGTGCTTTTGCGCGAAGGCGTAGGCTTCCTTCACGCTGCCGCGTGGTGGCATCGTAAGAATGACTTCGCGCTTCGCCGCGTTGATGCGCAGCGTGTAACGCCGCGCCTGCCCGTGGCGGCGCAATTGCACCAGATAGATTGCATCTTCGAAGGCAACCTCGATCGCCTGAGGTTCAGCGGTCCGGCGGTAGAGCAGGGCGCGCAACGGCATGGCGGATCACCCAGTGCCCGGTTTTCGAAGGACGAAGCGCCGCGAATACTGCCACGATTCGGCGCCGCGAGCGACGTTCAGGCCTGCTGGAGTGCCGCGCCGTTCTGCGCGCGCCGCCGGTCGTGGCCGTTGCGGGCGCGGACTGTCGATTGCTGCATCGACAGGACGAAATCGGAAATGCGCGGCGCAATCTCCGCCCGGAAGCGCGAGCCGTTGAACACGCCATAATGGCCGACGTCCGGCTGCAGCCAGTGCGCCTGCCGGTCCGGCGGAATGTTGTTGCACAGCGCGTGCGCCGCTTCGGTCTGGCCGACACCGGAAATATCGTCGTGCTCGCCCTCGACGGTGAACAACGCGACGCGCCTGATCTTGCTCAGATCGACGCGGCGGCCGCGATGCGTCATCTCGCCGAGCGGCAGCGCATGGCGCACGAACACGGTTTCGACGGTTTGCAGGTAATATTCCGCGGCGAGGTCCATGACCGCGAGATATTCGTCGTAAAATTCCTTGTGCTTGCCGGCGGAGTCGCCGTCGCCCTTCACCAGGTTGAGGAAGAGCTGCTTGTGCGCCTCGATGTGCTTGTCGAGGTTCATGCTGACGAAGCCGTTGAGCTGGAGGAATCCGGGATAGACGTCGCGCATGAAACCCGGATTCGGGAACGGCACCTTGGTGATGACGTGGCTGTGGAACCATTCGGTGCCGCGGTGCGCGGCCAGCGCATTCACGGCGGTCGGATTGACACGGGTGTCGATCGGTCCGCCCATCAGCGTCATCGAGACCGGTACATAAGGATCGTCGTCGGCATCCATCAGCGCCGCTGCGGCCATGACCGGCACCGCCGGCTGGCACACCGCGATGACGTGCGTATCGCCGCCGAGCACGTGCAGGATCGAGATGACATAGTCGATGTAATCGTCCAGATCGAAGCGGCCTTCCGACACCGGCACCATCCGCGCGTCGGACCAGTCGGTGATGTAGACGTCGTGGTTGGGCAGGAAGGCCTCGACCGTGCCGCGCAACAGCGTGGCGAAGTGGCCCGACATCGGCGCGACGATCAAGAGCTTCGGCTGTGGGCGATGCGGGCGGTGTTCAAACAGCCGCTCAAAATGGATGAGCTTGCAGAACGGCCGTTCCCATACCGTCGAAACTTGCACCGGCACGCGTTCGCCGCCGACCAGAGTCGAGTTGATCCGCCATTCGGGCCGGCTGTACCGACGCGTCGAGCGCTCGAACAATTCAGCGGCCGCGGCGACCGATTTTCCGTATGTCGTGAAGGAAAGCGGATTGATCGGGTTCTTGAAGAACAACCGGGTGGCGTCGGCCCAGGCGCGCGCCGGGTTCAGCGCCGCGTGGCTCATCTCATAGAACCAGTACATTGGCGCGGCAGACAGCATCGCACTGCTGTTGCCCGGCACGGCAGGCGCGCCGCCAAACTCTCCGATGGCCATGGATAACCCTTGCCCGGCTTGCTGCAATGCAGCATTGCGATCGTCGTATGTCATACCACCAACATAAACGCAATTTGTTTCGGTGTTCCTTACATGTGGACGCCGGGGGGATTCTCCCCTCAATATCCACGCTTTCCAGCTATTCGCAGCGCACATGGCGCCCTTTGTGGGGCGCGGGCGCTTCCGGCCGGTCTATTCGCCGGACTGCAAGAGCGTTCCGTGGCGGCGCGCGCTCTGCAGCAGCTTGAGAAAGGCAAACACGCCGGCGGCGAAGAACACGGCGTTGAGGCCCAGTGCATCGAGCATCAGTTCCGGGCGGAACGTCTTGTCGATGAGCAGCGCACGCATGCCTTCGAACACATACGTCGGCGGCAACAGCCACGACACCGGCTGCAGCCATGCCGGCAGCGTCGTCACCGGGTAGTACACGCAGGTCAGCGGCATGAACAAAAACATGATCGACCAGGCGAGGTTTTCGGCGCCGAGGCCGTTACGCAGCACGAGGCCCGACACGAAAATGCCGACCGCCCAGCTTGTCAGCATCAGGTTGATGAAGAACGCCACCAGCGCCAGGCCGAGGCCATAGAGGTTGAAGCCGAAGAACGCGATCGCCAGCAGCGTCACCGGAATGGCGCCGATCGCTAGCCGCACGATGCTCATGACCATCAGCGCCGAGATGAATTCGAGCGGACGCAGCGGCGACATCATCAGGTTGCCGATGTTGCGCGCCCACATTTCCTCCATGAAGGAAATCGAAAAGCCGAGCTGGCCGCGGAACAGAATGTCCCACAGCAGCACCGCACCGATGAAGGTGCCGCCGGCGCGTGCGAAAAACCCGGCATTCTGCATGATGTAATATTGCAGGAAGCCCCAGGTGATCATCTGCACCGTCGGCCAGTACACCAGATCGAGCAGCCGCGGCCATGACGAGCGCAGCAGATACCAATAGCGCAGCATCATCGCGCCGGCGCGGCGCGGCGAATAGTTGAAACTGCTTTGCACGTGCGCAGTCATTGCGCCGCCTCCTGTTCGAGGCCGCGGCCGCGCGCGACGTCAAGAAACACTTCCTCCAGATTGCGCCGGCCGTAACGCGACAACAGCTTTGCCGGCGTATCGTCGTCTTCGATATGGCCGCGCTTCATGATGATGACGCGGTCGCACAGCCGCTCGACCTCGGCCATGTTGTGCGAAGCGATCAGCATCGTCGCATTGCGTTGGCGGCGATAGGCTTCGAGACGGCCGCGCACCCAGTCGGCGGTATCGGGATCGAGCGATGCGGTCGGTTCGTCCAGCAGCAGCAGTTCCGGCGAATTGATCAGGCCTTTCGCCAGCGCGACGCGGGTTTTCTGTCCGTCGGAAAGCTTGCCGGTCTGCCGGTCAAGGAGATCGGTGAGATCGAGCTGTCCGGCGATCTCTTCAATGCGATGCGAAAGATCGGGCACGCCGTAGAGCATGCCGAACACGGTGAGGTTTTGCCGGATCGTGAGCCGCATCGGCATCGCCACATAGGGGCTCTCGAAATTGATCCGGTGCAGCACTTGGTAGCGCTGCCGCGGCATCTCCGCGCCCAGCACGGTCACCCGGCCGGACGTCGGCGTGGTCAGGCCCATGATTGCGGCGATGGTCGTGGTCTTGCCGGCGCCGTTGCCGCCGAGCAGCCCCGTCACCGAACCCGGCGCCAGCGTGAACGAGATGCCGTCCACCGCCGGTACGGTTTTGTAGATTTTGACGAAGCGCTCGATGGCTATGGGCGGAGGAGATGACATCCGCGCACATGTGGCCCGCGTCTGCGCATGAGGCAAGGGGCGAGCCGCGCGCCGCACGTATGGCACAAGGCTTCGGAAGATGGCAGAACACGCCGCGTGGGAGGAGGACCGTCCGTTCATGAGCAACATCACGCTGGCCCAGGCCGAGCGCATTATCGACGCCGCGATCGAACGCGGTGTCGCGCTTAACTGCCGGCCGATCAGTGTCGTCGTCGTCGAGCCCGGCTGCAAGGTGAAGGCATTCAAGAAAGAAGACGGCGCGTCGATGATCCGTTTCGAGATGGCGTTCGGCAAAGCCTATGCGGCGCTGTCGCTCGGCCGCAGCTCGAAGCTGGTGCGCGAGCGCGCGCACGAAAAGCCGATCTTCATGAACTACCTGATCGGCGCCAGCGGCGATCAGCTTTTTCCTGAAGGCGGCGGCATGGTGATCCGCGACGATAACGGTGAAGTCATCGGCGCGGTCGGCGTCACCGGCGATACCGAAGACCGCGACGAAGAGCTCGCCATTCACGGCATCCACGCGGCGGGGCTGAAGACCGATGAAGACTGCCGTCACATGGGCCGGAAGATCGGCATCCGGACCGGCCACTAACCAATAACGAGGCACCATGAAAATCGGAATGTTCGATCATATCGAGGACGGCGAGCGTCCGCTGGCGCAGCTGTTCGACGAGCGCCTGAAACTCATCGCTGCCGCGGAAGCCACCGGCGTCTATTCATTGCAACTCGCCGAACATCATCAGACGCCACTGAACATGGTGCCGGTGCCGGGCGTGTTCCTCGGCGCTGTCGCGCGCGCCACTACGAAAATGCGGATCGGTACGCTGGTCTATCTGCTGCCGCTCTATTCGCCGCTGCGGCTGATCGAGGAAATCTGCATGCTCGATCACTTGAGCCACGGCCGGCTCGATGTCGGCGTCGGCCGCGGCGTGTCGCCGTTCGAGCTCAAATACCACAAGGTCGAGCATGACAACTCGCGCGACATTTTTATCGACGCCTTCAACTGCGTCAGCGCCGGTCTGGTCACCGACACGCTGAACTACCAGGGCAAATACTACGAGTATGAGAACGTGCCGATGGCGCTGCGGCCCTTGCAGCAGCCCTATCCGCCGTTCTGGTACGGTTCATCGAACGACATCGGTTCGACCTGGGCCGGCGAGCATGGCTTGCATTTCGTCACGCTCGGCCCGATGGCCACTGCCAAGGCCAATATCGCTTCGTTCCGGGCCGCGCTGGCCAAGCGCGGCGCGCCGGCGCAGCCCCGTCCGGAATTTTCCGGCGGCGTCGCGGTCGGCGTGCAGCGGCATGTTTTCGTCGCCGATACCGATGCCGAGGCGCATCGCTTCGCCAAGCCGGCGATGGAAGTGCACCTGAAAAACCTCAACTGGCTCCGCGTGAAGCACAACGCCACCGGCCTGACGTCGCGGCTCAATGTGCCGCGCGGCGCGACTTATGAGGCATGTCTCGAGGACGGTACCGTCATCGCCGGCTCGCCGCAGACGGTGCGCGCCGAAATCGAGCGGCAGGTGAAAGAACTCGGCGTCAATTACCTGCTGACCTACCTGATGCTCGGCACCATGTCGTTTGCCGACGCGATGCGCTCGCTCGACCTGTTCGGCAAGGAAGTCATGCCGCATCTGGAGAAGCTGTAACGCGCCGGCCGCTTCGCCGGTCAGTCTTCGGCCTGCTTGTGATCCGCCCGCAACGCGTCGGGGTGCGGCATGGCGATGATGTTGTAGCCGGAATCGACGAAGTGGATTTCGCCGGTCACGCCGGTCGAAAGATCCGAAAGCAGGTAAAGCCCGGCGCCGCCAAGCTCCTCGAGCGTGACCCCGCGGTGCAGCGGCGAATGCCGCTGCTGGAACGCGAACATGGCGCGGGCGTCGCCGATGCCGGCGCCGGCCAGCGTGCGGATCGGCCCCGACGAGATCGCGTTGACGCGAATGCCGCTGCCGCCGAAATCGACCGCGAGATAGCGCACCGACGCTTCGAGGGCCGCCTTGGCGACGCCCATGGCGTTGTAGTTCGGCATGGCGCGTTCGCCGCCGTTATAGGTCAGCGTCAGCAGCGAGCCGCCATTCGGCATCATCGCCGCCGCGCGCTTCGCCACTTCGGTGAACGAGAAGCACGAGATCACCATGGTGCGCACGAAATTCTCGCGCGTCGTGTCGGCATAGCGCCCGCTGAGCTGCGTCTTGTCGGAGAACGCGATGGCGTGAACCACAAAATCGATCGAGCCCCAGGCGTGCTTGAGCTCCGCGAACACGGCATCGACCGATGCAAGGTCTTCCACGTCGCACGGCAGGATGAGATCGGCGTTGGCCGAAGCCGCGAGCGGCTTGACCCGCTTGCCCAGCGCCTCGCCCTGATAGGTAAAGGCGAGCCTGGCGTCGTGCGCCGCCAGCGTTTTGGCGATGCCCCACGCGATCGAGTGGTCGTTGGCGACACCCATGATGAGGCCGCGCTTGCCGTGCATCAATCCCGGCATGCGTCAGGCATCCACATGCTTGAGAACGATCGACGCGTTGGTGCCGCCGAAACCGAACGAGTTCGACAGCACGCAGCCGAGCGTGACGTTGTCGCGCCGCTCGCGCACGATCGGCATATCCTCGAACGCCGGGTCGAGCTTCTGGATGTTGGCGCTCTCGCAGATGAAGCCTGAACCCATCATCAGCAGCGAGTAGATCGCTTCCTGCACGCCGGCCGCGCCGAGCGAGTGCCCGGTGAGCGATTTGGTCGCCGAGATCGGCGGGCATTTTGCGCCGAAGACTTCGCGGATCGCTTCGATTTCCTTGAGGTCGCCGATCGGCGTCGACGTGGCGTGCGGGTTGATGTAGTCGACCGGCGGTTTCACCGTGGCGAGCGCCATTTTCATGCAGCGCATCGCGCCCTCGCCGGATGGCGCCACCATGTCGGCGCCGTCCGACGTCGCGCCGTAGCCGGCAATCTCGGCATAAATCTTTGCGCCGCGCGCTTTGGCGTGCTCCAGCTCTTCCAGCACCAGCACGCCGGCGCCGCCGGCAATGACGAAACCGTCGCGGTCGGCGTCATAGGCGCGCGAGGCCTGGTCCGGCGTCTGATTGAAGCCCGACGACATCGCCCCCATGGCGTCGAACAGCACCGACAATGTCCAGTCGAGTTCCTCGCAGCCGCCGGCAAAGATCATGTCCTGCTTGCCGACTTGAATGGTCTCGTAGGCATTGCCGATGCAATGGTTCGATGTCGCGCAGGCCGACGAGATCGAGTAGTTGACGCCTTTGATCTTGAACCAGGTCGCAAGCGTCGCCGAAGCGGTCGACGACATCGCTTTCGGCACCGCGAACGGTCCGACGCGCTTCGGCCCCTTGCTGCGGGTAATGTCGGCGCTCTCGACGATGGCGCGGGTCGACGGCCCGCCGGACCCCATGATGATGCCGGTGCGCTCGTTCGAAACCTCGGCGTTGGAAAGCCCGGAGTCCCGGATCGCCTGCTCCATCGCGACATGGTTCCACGCCGCGCCGCCGCCGAGGAAACGCATGGCGCGGCGGTCGACCGCCTCGCTGGCGTCGAGTGTTGGCGCGCCGTGGACCTGGCAGCGGAAGCCAAGCTCGGCGTATTTGTCGGCGCGCACGATGCCGGACTTGGCCTCGCGCAACGACGCCAGCACTTCCTGCGTGTTGTTGCCGATGGACGAAACGATGCCCATCCCGCTGACGACCACGCGTTTCATATTTGCCTCATCAGAAATATGGCGCTCGCGCGCAGCGCTTACGCCTGGCTCGGCGCCGGCTCCGCGTCGCGAAACAGCCCGACCTTCAGATCGAGCGCACGATAGATCACTGAGCCGTCCGCGGACAGCCACCCGTCAGCAACGCCGAGCACGAGTTTCGAGCGCATCACCCGCTTGATGTCGATGCCGTAGACGATGTTCTTCATCGACGGCAGCACTTGTCCGGAAAATTTAAGCTCGCCCATGCCAAGGGCACGGCCCCGGCCCGGAGCGCCGAGCCAGCCGAGGAAGAAGCCGAGCATCTGCCATAGTGCGTCGATGCCGAGACAGCCGGGCATCACCGGGTCGCCCTTGAAGTGGCAGGGGAAGAACCAGAGATCCGGCTTGAGGTCGAGAACCGCGCGCACCAGACCCTTGCCGTATTCGCCGCCCACCTCTGCGATTTCGGAAATGCGATCGAACATCAGCATGGGCGGCAGCGGCAACTGCGGGCCCTCGACAAACAGCTCGCCGCGACCGCAGGCCAACAGGTCTTCGTACTGGAAATTGGAACGACGATCCTGCATTTGCTTACGCTTTCGGCCCCTTGCGCGCCCAATGGCTCGATTCCCTAACATAGCGGGGGATTGCGGGCAAAGCGACGCACCGGGGGCACGCAACTTCGCCGCGAAGTCGTGCACCGCGACCTATTGCCTGCCGGGAAGCAGTTGCAGCCGCCATAGCAGGGCGTATAATGATTTCACTTGCAACAATCTATACCGCCCCGCCAAGGGGCCGTGGACCAAGGCCTATGACACAGTCGCGTACCCTCTTCCCCGGGGCCGTCCCGCAACTGCCGGCCAAGGCGATGTCGCCGATGCCGGCGCGGACCGATCTCAATGGCTGCCCCTGGCATGACGTCAAGGAGAAGCTTCGTGGCGTTGGCCTTCGGCCGACCCGTCAGCGCATGGCGCTGGGCTGGATCCTGTTCGCCAAGGGCGACCGCCACGTCACGGCGGAAATGCTCTACGAGGAAGCAACCTTGGCCAAGGTCCCGGTCTCGCTGGCGACGGTCTACAACACGCTGCACCAGTTCACCGAAGTCGGCCTGCTGCGGCAGGTCGCGGTCGACGGCTCCAAGGCTTATTTCGATACCAACAATTCCGAGCACCATCATTTCTTCGTCGAAGACAAGGACGATCTGATGGACATTCCGGCCAGCGACGTCGTCGTTGGCAAGGCCCCGGTCGCTCCGGAAGGCTACGAGATCGCCCGTATCGACGTGGTGGTGCGGCTCCGCCGCAAGAAGGCCTGAGGCCCGACGCTACTCGACCTTCTCGTTCGGATAGACGCCCCATAGCTGGATCTGCTGGATCCAGCCGTCAAAGCCATCACCCGAGATTTCGCACCACATTCCGGTGCAGTGCTTGATCGTGCTCAGCACGCCGACCTGCAATCGCGCCGTAATCGCGCTTTTGTCGTCGGGCTTGGCATAGAGCTGCGCGAGGTCGGTCTTGGTCTTCATCTGCACGACGGCGGTGCGCTTGCCCGACAACAGCGAGTGGTAGACCCAGCCCTCGGTTCCGTCGGAATCGCGGATGCGCCGCCAGTCCTCGAACTCGGCGGTGATTTCCACCGGCCAGCCGACCCGGGTGTAGATGTAGGAAACGTCGTGGTCCTTGTCGGGACCGCCGCGCACGTTCACCCGGTCCGCCTTGATGCTGACGAAACGCGGAACCGGCAGACTGGCGGTCGCGTCGCTTCCCGCTCGCGCCGCGCCTGCGGCCAGCACCAGCAACAGCGATGCGGCCATCGCGATCCGGTCCACCGCCGCTTTCCGCCTCCCGCGTCGCAATGGCATCGCGACAGGTCCCACGTCTCTTTGCCCCTAATTTGTTCCGTCCGAAGACCCGCCGGAGGAACTCCGGCGCGCTTTGTCAGAGCGCGGCCATCTGGTAGAGAGGTTTTTCGACCGCCCGTCCGCCATTCCAGTGTCGGCGAGGCCGGTTAACGACATCTGAACGGGCGTGAGAGGCAGTTATGGCGTCCGGAAAAAAGCCGCTTGTTGTGGTGACCCGCAGGCTGCCGGACGGCGTCGAAATGCGGATGCGCGAGCTGTTCGACGCGCGCCTTAATGCCGATGACAAGCCGATGACCCATGCCGAGCTGGTCGCCGCCGCCAAGGTCGCCGATGTCATCGTGCCGACGGTGACGGATCACATCGACCGGTCGGTGCTCAGCCAATCGGGCGAGAAGCTGAAGCTGATCGCCAATTTCGGCAACGGCGTCGATAATATCGATGTCGCGACCGCGGTTCAGCGCGGCATTACCGTCACCAACACACCCGGCGTTCTTACCGAAGACACCGCCGACATGACCATGGCGCTGATCCTCGCCGTGCCGCGGCGTTTGGCGGAAGGCGCGCAGGTGCTGACCGGCGGTCAGGAGTGGAGCGGCTGGAGTCCGACCTGGATGCTCGGCCACCGCATCTGGGGCAAACGCCTCGGCATCGTCGGCATGGGACGGATCGGCCAGGCGGTGGCGCGGCGCGCGCACGCCTTCGGCCTGAAGATCCACTACTACGATCGACGCCGCATGGCCGCCGCCGCCGAACAGGAATTGCACGCGACCTATTGGGAAAGCCTCGATCAGATGCTCGCCCGCATGGACATCATCTCGGTCAATTGTCCGCACACGCCGGCGACCTATCACCTGCTTTCGGCGCGGCGCCTGAAACTGGTCCGGCCGGAGGCCTATATCGTCAACACCGCGCGCGGTGAGGTGATCGACGAGAATGCGCTGGCGCGGCTGATCGAGAGTGAGGAGATTGCCGGCGCCGGCCTCGACGTGTTCGAGCATGAACCCGCGGTGAGCCCGAAACTCGTCAAGCTCGCCAAGGCCGGCAAGGTCGTGCTGCTGCCGCATCTCGCTTCGGCTACGGTCGAAGGCCGCGTCGACATGGGCGAGAAGGTCATCGTCAACATCAAGACCTTCATGGACGGCCACCGCCCGCCGGATCGCGTCCTGCCGTCGATGCTGTAACCGCGGCGCCAAGTGCAATGCAAAAATTGATCCGGCGTCCGCTCATCGGCTTTTGCGTTTTTGCGTTGGCCGCCGTTCTGCCGCCGGCGGCGCGCAGCGACGATCAGATCGGTCATGCGCAATCGGCCGTCGGGTCGAACGGCATGGTGGTGACGCAGGAAGCGCTGGCGACGCGCGTCGGCGTCGACATCCTGCAAAAAGGCGGCAACGCGGTCGATGCCGCGGTCGCGGTCGGCTTCGCCATGGCCGTGACCTATCCGCGCGCCGGCAACGTCGGCGGCGGCGGCTTCATGCTGATCCACCTCGCCTCCGGCAAAGACACGTCGATCGACTATCGCGAGACCGCGCCCGCGGCGATCAACAACAAGTCCTTCCTCGATGCCAATGGCAATGCCGATCCGCGCAAATCGCGCGACACCGCGCTTGCCATCGGTGTGCCGGGCACCGTTGCCGGCCTGGCGATGGCGGAGGCGAAATACGGCTCGGGGCGTTTCACGCTCGCCGATCTGATCGCGCCGGCATTGGCGCTGGCCCGCGACGGCTTTGCAGTCAGCGAAGACCTGTCCGGTTTGCCGCCAAACGAATTGGCACGGCTGGCACGCTGGCCGGCGGCGGCGAAAATCTTCCTCAGGGCCGACGGTACGGCTCTGACACCGGGCACGCGTCTGGTGCAGAGCGACCTGGCAAATTGCCTGGCAGCGATCGCCAAGGATGGACCGCGCGCTTTCTACCAAGGTCCGATCGCGGAAAAACTTGCGGCCGGCATACAGGCCGCCGGCGGGGTCATGACTGCGGACGATCTAAAAGACTACGCCGCCACCGAGCGCGACCCGGTGCGCGGAACCTACCGCGGCTACGACATTGTCTCGATGCCGCCGCCGTCGTCCGGCGGCGTCGAACTGATCGAGATGCTCAACATCCTCGAAGGTTTCGATCTGGCGCATCAGGACGATGCCCGCGTCAAGTATTTCCTGACCGAGGCGATGAAACGCGCCTATGCCGATCGCGCGCTGTTTCTGGGCGATCCCGACAGCGTCAAGGTTCCCGTGGCGCGGCTGATCGCCAAAGACTACGCCGCCACCTGGCGCGCCACGATCGATCCGGAGCGCGCCACGCCGGCGAGTGAAATCCGTCCCGGCGGCACCGTGGATCACGAGGGCCACAACACCACGCACTTCTCGGTGGTCGACAAGTTCGGCAACGCGGTGTCGAACACCTACACGCTCAATTTCAGCTACGGCGTCGGTCTCGTCGCCGAAGGCACCGGCGTCGTCCTCAACAACGAGCTTGATGATTTTGCGGTAAAGCCCGACGCGCCCAACGCCTACGGTCTGATCGGCTACGAAGCCAACGAACCGGCACCGGGCAAACGTCCGTTGTCGTCGATGACGCCGACCATCGTGCTCAAGGATGGCAAGCCGTATCTCGTCACCGGTTCACCGGGCGGCAGCCGGATCATCACTACAGTGTTGCAAGTCGTGGTGAATGTAATCGATCGGGCGATGGATGTGGCCAGCGCGGTCTCGGCGCCGCGGGTGCACAATCAATGGCTGCCGGATCAGGTTTACGCCGAGCCGGGCATTTCGCCCGACGTGATCGCGGCGCTGCAGCAGCGTGGCGACAAAGTCGTGCCGACCCCGCCGTTCACGTCGGCGGCCTCGATCGTCGTGACGCCGCAAGGCTTTGTCGGCGCCGCCGATCCACGATCGCATTTCGGTCTGGCGGCGGGATACTGATTCAAGCCGCGCGCGGCGCCGCACGCTTCACCGTCGGCGACAACGCAACGATCACCAGCGCGCAAACGATCGCCGGCGCGAAGCCGGCGACAGGATTGCGGGTCGCGTCCCACAGCCAGCCGGCGAGCACCGAAAGCACCATGGCGCAGCTATAGCTGATCGTGAACATGCCGGCCGACGTGCGGTGCACGTCGTCTGGTGCGCTGAACACCGAGGGCAGTGCGAATGCCAGCACAAGTGTCAGTGCGCCGGTGAAGCCCTGCAATCCGGCCCAGAACACCACCCAGCCGCCGTGCGATGTCAGTATGCCGATCAGGCAGACCAGCGACAGCGCCCCCGTGAACGCATAGGCCCACGGCTTGGTCACGAGCTTGCCGGCAAGGCCGATCATGATCAGGGAAGCCGGCAGCTGGCCGAAGTTGAGCGCAGTCAGCGCGCTACCGACAAGATCGGGGCGGCCATCGGCGATCATGTAGTCGGGCAAGAACGCATTGGCGACGAAATAGGTCGCGTTGACGCTGCCGAGGATCAGACCGAGTTGCCAGATCAGCGGTTGCCGCCAGTCCGGCCACCAGCGGCGGTTCGATGGCGCGCTGCTGCCGGCATTGCCGGGCGGCGGAGCGGCAAGGCCAACGAACAAAGCCGTCAGGAGTACCGGCACCGACCAGAATACGAAACTCAGGCGCCAGCTGCCGTCGACGAGCGGCAGCACCAGCGGAATGGTGAGCGCGGCTGCGAGGATTTCGCCGATCAAAAGCCCCGTGGTGTAAACCGCAGTGGCGAAGCCGATTTGCTTCGGGAACCAGGCACGCACCAGCGGCGGCATGGCCGGCTGCATGATGGAGATGCCCGCGGCCATCCCCACGCTGGACGCATACAGCACTGCCGCGTTTGGCACCGCACCGCGCAAGGCGGAACCAACAGCATTGAGCACGAGGCCGGTCAGGAGCGCCGGGATGAGACCGAAGCGCGCGATCAGGAGCGCGCCGGGCACGGCTGCGACGGCGAACAGCATCGGCGGCACGCTCGACAGCCAGCCAATGGCGGTTTCGCTCAAGTGGAGTTCGGCGTGCAATTGCGGCACCACCGGCGGAATTGCCAGCACGGTCAGGCGCAGGCACGCGCCGGCAAGCGCAAGAACGGCAAGTGAGAGGAGGCGCTGACGAATATCGGCCTCCTCACAGGTCGGTGACTTGGAAGATCTTGGAGCGGGCGAAGGGATTCGAACCCTCGACCCCAACCTTGGCAAGGTTGTGCTCTACCCCTGAGCTACACCCGCATCCGAGATGGGTAAGTGGCCTGCACTTCGGGCAGAACCACGGCAAAGCTATGCCAAAGAGCTTGCCGCTTTGCAACCGGCGGCCGGAAGCCTAAGGAACGGCCCACGAACCGCCAGCAAGCCCCTCCCATGGAACGGTCGATGCCTGCCTCGCCGGACGAGCTTTTCGCCTATCTGGATAGCCTCGGGATTGCGCACAAGACCGTCACCCATCTGCCGGTTTTCACCGTCGAAGAGGCGCGGGATCTGCGCGGCGCTATAGCCGGGGGGCACACCAAGAACCTGTTCCTGCGCGACAAGAAGGGGACGGTGTTCCTGGTCGTGGCGCTGGAAAATGCGGCGATTGAGCTTAAATCGCTGCACCGGCTGCTCGGCGCGTCCGGTCGGTTTTCCTTCGGCTCCGCCGAGCTCATGCGTGAGCTGATCGGTGTCGAACCGGGGTCGGTCACGCCATTTTCTGTCATCAACGATAAAACTCACCGCGTTACCGTTGTCCTCGACGCGCCGATGATGGAGCACGCGGTGCTGAACTATCACCCGCTGGTGAATACCGGGACGACGTCGATTTCGCGCGACGGATTGCTGAAATTTCTCGAAGCCACCGGGCACCCGCCGCGGATCGAGGCGGTTTCCGGGCCTGCCGCTGCCGAAAAAGCCTGATTGCAATCGGTCGCGTTCTCACCATTTAATCAGGCGGATAGGCCAGATTTCGGCCCCAGATTTCGGTCTACGGGGCCCAAAACCGAAAGCGCACCAAGGCAGATGTTGGATCAGGCTGGAACCGTCACCGCGGACGTCGTGGTCAAGGACACGACAACCCAAACCTTCGTCAAGGACGTCATCGAGGAATCCAAGCGCCAGCCGGTCCTGGTGGATTTTTGGGCGCCGTGGTGCGGGCCATGCAAGCAGCTGACGCCGGTCCTCGAGAAGGCGGTTCATGCCGCCAAGGGCAAGGTCAAGCTGGTCAAGATGAACATCGACGACCATCCGGCGATACCGGGCCAGATGGGCATTCAGTCGATTCCTGCGGTGATCGCGTTCGTCAACGGCCAGCCGGCCGACGGCTTCATGGGCGCATTGCCCGAGAGTCAGGTTGTCGCGTTTCTGGAGCGGCTGACCAAGGACCGCATCGGCGGCGAAGCGCAGGACCTGTTGAAAGCGGCCGATGCGGCGCTCGCCGAAGGCGATGCCGCCGGTGCCGCCGCGATGTACAGCGAGCTTCTCGCCGAAGACGGCGGCAACGTTCCGGCGCTTGCCGGGCTTGCCCGCTGCTACGTCGAAACCGGCGCGCTCGATCAGGCGAAGCAGACACTCGCCATGGTCCCGGAGGCCAAGCAGAGCGATGCGGCGGTCGCCGCCGCGCGCGCCGCGCTCGAGATCGCCGAGCAGGCGAAATCGCTTGGACCGGTGAGCGAGCTCGAGCAGAAGGTCGCGGCCAATCCGCTCGACCACCAGGCGCGTTTTGACCTCGCGCTGGCGCTCAACGGCCAAAGCAAGCGCGCGGAGGCGCTCGATCATCTGATCGCTATCGTCAAGCGCGACCGCAAATGGAACGATGACGGCGCCCGCAAGCAGCTCGTCCAGTTTTTCGACGCCTGGGGCCCGGCCGACGAAGCGACAATCGAAGGCCGCAAGCGGCTTTCGTCGATACTTTTTTCGTAAGGTTTTCACCATGCTTTTCGGTACAGTCGCGAAGCGGAGTGCGACATGCCGATGAACACAGTCTACCGGGGGCCTGAATCGCTCCCCGATGTCATTCCGGTGTTCCCGCTGCCGGGCGCATTGCTGTTGCCGCGCGGGCAGATGCCGCTCAACATTTTCGAGCCGCGCTATCTGGTGATGATCGACGACGCGTTGCGTTCGGGCCAACGTCTGATCGGCATGATACAGCCCGATCCCGCTCATCCGGGCGCCGATCAAGACCGGCCGCATTTGTTTCACGTCGGCTGTGTCGGCCGGCTCACGCAATTCGCCGAGAGCGGCGACGGCCGCTACCTCATCCAGTTGACCGGCGTGTCGCGCTTTCGCGTCGAGAATGAGCTGTCGGTGGAGACGCCGTACCGGCAATGCAAGGTGACGTACCGGCCGTTCGTGGACGATTTCACCGCGCGCAAAGGCGAGGACGAAGTGGATCGCAAGGCGTTGTTGCGTGCGCTGCATTCTTTCCTGAAAGCCAACAAGCTCAAGGCCGACTGGGAGGGTATCGAGAACGCCCCCAATGAAGCCCTGGTCAATGCGCTGGCGATGATGTCGCCTTATGATGCCGCCGAGAAACAGGCGATGCTGGAAGCGCCCGACCTGAAGACCCGCGCCGAGATTCTGATCGCCGTGACCGAGATCGAGATCGCCAAGAGCAAGACGCCCGGCGAAACGCCGTTGCAGTGAATTCCGAACTGGAGCCTTCAATGTCCACGCCTCCCGCCGACAGCGTCGATCCCAAGCTGCTTGAAATCCTGGTCTGCCCGGTGACCAAGACGCCGCTCGAATACGATGCCGAGAAGCAGGAGCTGATCTCGCGCGCGGCGCGGCTCGCCTATCCGATCCGCGACGGCATCCCGATCATGCTGGCTGACGAAGCCCGCCGGCTGGATTGATTTTCCCGTCCGCTAAGTTCGTCATGCCCGGCCTTGTGCCGGGCATCCACGTCTTAGACGATGGCGGCTCAAAGTCGTAGATGGCCGGGACAAGCCCGGCCATGACGTTAAAGGCAATCGGGAGAGAGTCGTGATCAAAATCTGGGGCCGGAATACATCGTCGAATGTGCAGAAGGTGATGTGGGCGGTCGGCGAAATGAGCCTGCCGCACGAGCGCATCGATATCGCCGGACCGTTCGGCAAGAACCGCGAGGCGGCCTATCTCGCCATGAATCCCAACGGCCTTGTGCCGACGCTCGAAGAAGAAGACGGCTTCCTGCTGTGGGAGTCGAACTCGATCGTGCGCTACCTCGCCGCCAAGCATAAATCGGCGGTTCTGGAGCCGGCCGATTTGAGAACCCGGGCGCTCGCCGGCAAATGGATGGACTGGCAGTTGTCGGTCTGCGGACCGGCAATCACGCCGGTGTTCTGGGGCCTGATCCGCACGCCGCCCGAAAAACGCGACCATGCGGCGATCGAGGCGGGCAAAAAGAGCACGACGGCGGCTTTCGTCATGGTGGAAGAGCAGCTTGCGAAAACCGCCCACCTCGCCGGCGATGCGTTTTCCTACGGCGACATCCCGGTCGGCATCATGGCTTACCGCTACCGGCAGCTCGTGCCGGACCGCCCGCCGCTGAAAAATTTCGAGCGCTGGTACGCCGCGATCTCGTCGCGGCGGGCGTTCAAGGATCAGGTCGGCGCGGTGCCGCTGACGTAATACCTTGCCGCTCGTCCCCGCGAAAGCGGGGACCCGGTTTGTGCAAGACCAAAGTTGGATTCCCGCTTTCGCGGGAATGAGCGGAGAATAATTACTCCGCTGCGGCGCGCGCACCGGCGGAGTGCGCCGATACCAGATAGTCCATTGCCGCCTGCACGCCGCCCTTCTTGTGCGGGATGGCGGCAAGCCCGAGCGCCATCTCGGTCGCCGCCAGCGCGCCCATCATCCAGGCATCGTTGATGTCGCCGAGGTGGCCGATGCGGAAATATTTCTTCGCGTAAGGACCGAAGCTCGCGCCGTAGGAGATGTTGAAGGTGTCGAGCGCCAACGCGCGGAACGCGTCGGCGTCGTGGCCGTCCGGCAACAGCACCGCGGTAACGGTCGGCGAATAGTATTTCGGATCGCGGCACAGGATCTCGAGGCCCCATGCTTTCACGGCCCGCCGCGTCGCTTCGGCAAGGCGATGATGACGCGCAAACACGTTGTCGAGACCTTCCTCGTGCAGCATGTCGATGGCCACGGCGAGGCCCTGGATCATCGGCGTTGCCGGCGTGTACGGGAAAAAGCCCGACTTGTTCATGTTGAGCATGTCGTCCCAGGAGAAGAACGACTTCGTCAGCTTCGACGTCTTTGTCGCCGCCAGCGCCTTGTCGCTGACCGCGTTGAACGACATGCCGGGCGGCATCATCAAGCCCTTTTGCGCGCCGCCGACAGTGACGTCGACGCCCCACTCGTCGTGGCGGTAGTCGGTTGATGCGAGCGACGAGATGGTGTCGACCATCAGCAGCGCCGGATGGCCGGCGGCATTGATCGCCTTGCGGATGCCGTCAATCGGCGTCAGGCAGCCTGTCGCGGTCTCGTTGTGCAGCACGCAGACCGCTTTGATCTCGTGCGCCTTGTCCTTGCGCAGATGGTCCTCAATCGCCGCGGCGTCGGCGCCGGTGCGCCAGTCGCCTTTGATGAATTCCGGCTTGAGGGCGAGCTTCTCCGCCATGGTCTTCCACTGTGCGGCGAACTGCCCGGTTTCAAACATCAGCACGCGGTCGCCAGGCGACAGTGTGTTGACCAGCGCCGCTTCCCACGCGCCGGTACCGGTCGCGGTGTAAATGATGACCGGATTGGTGGTCTTGAAAATCGTCTTGATGCCGTCAAGGCAGCGCTTGGCGAGCTTGGCGAATTCCGGACCGCGATGATCGATCATCGGCACGTCCATCGCCCGCATCACGCGGTCGGGCAGCGGCGTGGGTCCCGGAATTTGCAGGAAATGACGCCCGGCGGCGCGCGAAGCATTCTGCGGCATTGTCGAAACTCCTTTGGACGGTTCATTCACCCGGCGGCGCCCGTCCAAAGCGCTCGCGGCTTGTGGCGTTGAATAGCGAATGCGACATTCGGGTCAAGTCCAAACGTCTCGATCCATAGGCCATTGTGATCGTGTCGGTTTTGGGCGCGGAGGGTGGACGTGCCGGCATTGCTGATGCCCGCTCTGGAGCGGCGGCTGAAGGCGGAACAGGTGGGCGACGTACGCTTCGACGCCTATACCCGTGGGCGCTATGCCACCGACGCTTCGCACTATCAGGTCGTGCCGCTCGGCGTGGTGACGCCGCGGACGATTGAAGAAGCTGAACAGGCGATCGGGATCTGCCGCGCGGACGGTGTGCCGGTGACGCCGCGCGGCGGCGGGACGTCGCAGGCCGGGCAAACCGTCAACCAGTCGGTGGTGATCGATTGCTCGCAGCGGCTCAACCGCGTGCTGGAGCTCGATGCCGCAAACAGGCGTTGCGTCGTGCAGCCCGGCATCGTGCTCGACGAACTCAACCGTCAGATCCGATCATCCGGCCTGTGGTTCCCGGTCGATATTTCCACCGCGTCGCGCGCCACTATCGGCGGCATGGTGGGCAACAATTCCTGCGGCGCACGCTCGTTACGCTACGGCAACACGCGGGAAAATGTTCTGTCGATCGACGCGATGCTGCCCGACGGCACCCGCGCCCACTTCGGCCGTCTCGGCGACAGCAGCGTCAACGTGCCACAGGATTTGATCAACGACCTTCTCGCCATTGCGGCGCGTGAAGCGGACGAAATCGAACGACGCTTTCCGAAAGTGCAACGCCGGGTCGGCGGCTATAACCTTGATGCGCTTGTTCCGGGCCGCAACGATATCAATCTCGCGCATCTTCTGGTCGGCTCGGAAGGCACGCTCGCGTTTTCGACGAAAATCGAACTGAAGCTGTCGCCGCTGCTCGGCCGCCGTGCCGTTGGCGCCTGCCACTTCGGCAGCTTTCACGAGGCGATGAAGGCGGCGCAGCACATCGTCAAGCTGGGACCGATCGCGGTCGAACTCATCGACCGCACCATGCTCGGCCTTGCCGCCGATATCGCCATGTTCAGGCCGACGGTCGCAGCGTTCCTGCGCGGCGATCCCGAGGCGATCCTGTTTGTCGAATTTGCCGAGGACGATTGGGACGAGAACCTGCGCCGGCTGAAGCAGCTCGGCGAACTGCTCGGCGACCTCGGCATCGCTTGGGACAATAGCGGCGCGCACTGGGGCGGTGTTGTCGAAGTGCTCGACCCCAAACTGCAAGCCAGCATCAATGAAGTCCGCACCGCCGGCCTCAACATCATGATGTCGATGAAGGAGGCGGGGAAACCGGTCTCGTTTGTTGAGGATTGCGCGGTCCCGCTCGAATACCTCGCCGATTACACCGCGCGGCTGACCGAAGTGTTTGAGAAGAACGGCACCCGCGGCACCTGGTATGCGCACGCCGCGGTCGGCTGTCTGCATGTGCGTCCGGTGCTCAATCTGCGGCTCGAAAAGGACGCGCACGCGATGCGCGCGATCGCCGAAGCGGCGTTCGCGATGGTGCGCGAATACAAGGGCTCGCATTCCGGCGAGCATGGCGACGGCATCGTGCGTTCGGAATTCCACGAGAAGATGTTCGGCGGTGAGCTCGTCCGTGCGTTCGAGGAAGTGAAGGACCGGTTCGATCCGCAAAATCTCTTCAATCCCGGCAAGATCGTGCGCACGCCGAAGTTCGACGACCGCACGCTGTTTCGCTATGGCCCCGGTTATCACAGCCCGGCGATGACGACCGCGCTCGACTGGTCGGCCTATACCGGCGCCGGCGGCGGTTTTCAGGGTGCGGTCGAGATGTGCAACAATAACGGCGCCTGCCGCTCGCTGGCCGGCGGCGTCATGTGCCCGAGCTATCGTGTCACCCGCGACGAACGCGACGTCACGCGCGGCCGGGCAAATACGCTCCGCCTCGCCATCACCGGCCAGTTGGGGCCGGAAGCGCTCGCCTCCGACGCGATGGCCGAGACGCTGGGGCTTTGCGTGTCCTGCAAGGCGTGCCGGCGTGAATGCCCGACCGGCGTCGATATGGCGCGCATGAAGATCGAGGTGCTGCGGGCGCGTGCGGAAAAATTGGGATTGCCGCTGCACGACAGGCTGGTGGGCTATCTGCCGCACTATGCGCCGAAGGCCGCGCGCGTCTCCTGGCTGATGAATTTGCGCGACCGGCTGCCCGGTGCGGCGAAATTGTCGGAAGCGATTGCGGGGTTCAGCGCGAAGCGCAGCCTGCCGCAATGGCGCGGTGATTTTTTCCAGGAGCCGCCTGACAGCGGAGCGGGCAAGGAAGTTGTTCTGTTCGCCGATACCTTCAATCGCTATTTCGAGCGGGAAAATCTCGACGCGGCATTGGCCGTGCTGGTCGCCGGCGGCTATGCCGTGCGCTTTGCTAGGCCGCAACACCGGAACGCAAGGCCGATCTGCTGCGGGCGCACATTCCTTGCCGTCGGCAAGGTCGACGAGGCGCGACGCGAGGCGGAAGCGGCGCTCGCCGCGCTGGCGCCCTATGTGGAGCGTGGTGTGCCGGTGATCGGGCTTGAGCCGAGCTGCATCCTCACCTTCCGTGACGAGATTCCGGCATTGCTCAAAAGCGATCTGGCGCGCCGTGTCGCCGACAGCGCCATGCTGTTCGAGGAATTCCTGACAGCCGAAGCGAAAGTTGGCCGGCTCAATCTGCCGCTCAAGCCGGCAAGGAAGCGCGCGCTGCTGCACGGCCACTGTCATCAAAAATCTTTCGATGCGATGGCGGACGTCCAGGCGACGCTGAAACTTGTTCCGGAGCTCGAGGTCGAGCCGATCGAATCGAGTTGCTGCGGAATGGCCGGCTCGTTCGGCTATCACGCCGACACGATCGAGGTATCACGGGCGATGGGTGAGCTTTCGCTATTGCCTGCGGTTCGCAAGGCGCCGGACGACGCCATCATCGTCGCCGACGGCACCTCGTGCCGGCATCAGATCAAGGATGGAACGGGCCGCGCCGCGGTTCACGTGGCACGCGTGCTGGCGGATTATCTCGGATAGAAAAACCGCTCAAGGGCCGGGGGCAGGCTGTTGCCGTGTCAGCGTGGCGTAGGACTGATCCAGCGCATGGCTCATGTCCCGCGCGAGGTTCAGGTCATGCGGGCTCTGCTCGACCATGGATTTGTGGTCGCCGGTGGTCGGAACGACGTCGAAGCCGCCGGCGAAGAGTTGTGACCAGCCGAGGCTTTCATCGGCTGCCGGCGACGGGCAGTCTTCCGCGCGGTCGGCGCGGAAAAGCACGCCATGGCTGTCCAGGCGGCGGATGCGATAGTTACGCAGCGAATGATCATAGAGACGCTCGATCAGACGCCAATGCAGTGGCCGGCCGAGCGTATCGAGCTTCGTGGTGAGCAAGCCGGGATCGCCCATCGCGTGCCACAGGAAGCTCTGCTTCGCGGCATTCACAGCTGCCGCCAGCGCCCACCTGGTCACCTGTCCTGAGGTCTTGAGCTTCGCGATGAACGATTGCGGGGCGGTCTCCGCCTGCGAATTCCAGATATGCCGAAGACTTCGGCGTGCCGCGAGATGCCACACCGGATAGTCCGGCGGGCAGTCGAGCAGTATGACCCTCTCAACCTTCGTGCCGCGCGCTTGCAGCTGATGTGCGGCCTCGAATGCGATATTGCCGTTGAACGAATAGCCGATCAGCACGCACGGCGACGACTTTGCGTGGTCGTGGATCACGGCGGTGTAGCGTGCAACCAGTTCCTCCAGCGGCGGGCAGGCGGCGATGTTGTTTTTGACCGCGGCGTCGTGCCATTCGGATGGCCAGATGATCTCGACGGCGTAGATCGCCTGCGCGACAGAAATCAACCGCGCGAGATGAAACTCGAAAAGCCCGGCGCCGATGAAATAGGCCGGCGTGGCGGCTACGCCTTGCTTCAGCTGAAGCACCGGAGGCTGGCGCACAGTTTGCGGCGCGTCGCGTTTACGGAGATGTTTCGCGGTGCCAATGATCTGCGCCCACAATGCGGCGCGTGCTTCATCGGTCGCAGTGCGCTGCGCCGTCCCGGAGGCTTCGGTCTTGCTATAGGCGTCGATTGCCGCCATTTCCGCTGACTCGACCGTCTGTGGAGGTCTGACAGTCTCTTTCATTCCAGCCGATTCGAATAAAAGCAGCGGTCAAGACGGACAAGCATTACCCGCGTTAATGGTCAACGGAATCGGGCAAAATCTTGCCCGCAAGCTGGCCCGTGAAATCACGATGGGCAGCGCGCAGAGTTAACGCTCGCCATCGAGCGCGCTTTCGTGCCAGCGGCGTAGCGCCAGATAGTTAATCAGCGCCAGCAGATAGAAAATCACGATGCCGGCAACCGACAGCAGAAGCAGGGCGGCAAACATGCGCGGGATGTTGAGCCGGTATCCCAACTCGGCGATACGATAGGCGAGACCGGACCCTGCGCCGGCCGATCCGGCGGCGATCTCGGCGACGACGGCGCCGATCAGCGACAGGCCGCCGGCGATGCGCAGGCCGCCCAGGATGTAAGGCAGCGCCGCCGGCAGCTTGAGATTCCACAGCACCTGGCTGCGCGACGCGCCATAAAGCGCGAACAGGTCGGCGAGGTTGCGGTCCACCGAGTTCAGCCCGAGCGTGGTGTTCGCCAGCACCGGGAAAAAAGCGACGATCCAGGCACAGGCCAGCACCGCGACCGGCTGTGGCAGGTAGATCAGCAGCAACGGGGCGATGGCGAGGATCGGCGTAACCTGAAGCACCACTGCGAACGGATAGAGCGAATATTCGACGAAGCGCGACTGGTTGAACAACACGGCAAGCCCGACGCCGCCAACCGACGCCAGCAGGAAACCCTCGAACGTCGTGATGAGGGTGACCAGCAGCGATTGCAGCAGCAGCGCGCCGTCCGAAAACAGCGTTTGCAGGATCAGGCTTGGGGCCGGCAGCACATAAGGCGGGATGCCTTTGATGCGGACCACCAGCTCCCAAAGACCGACGGTGAGGACGAGCACGATGACCGGCAGGGCAATGCTGAGCACGCGGTCGCGGCGCCGAAATTCCGCTCGTCCCCGCGGAAGCGGGGACCCAGGTTGAGATGCATCGCCGGTTTGTGGATTCCCGCTTTCGCGGGAATGAGCGGGAGGTGGGGTGCTCATGTCTCGCCTCCCGCAGCCATCGCCTGACCGAGCGCCTCGGACGTGCGCCGGCATAACGCGGCATATTCAGCGGAGGTGCGAAAATTCTGGTCGCGCGGGTACGGTGCGTCGATCGCCAGCTCGGTAAAGACGCGGCCGGGACGGGCCGCCATCACCACGATCCGGCTCGACAGGTAGACCGATTCGAACACCGAGTGGGTGACGAACACCACGGTCGTGCGCAACGCCTGCCACACGTCGAGCAGGTCGTTGTTGAGCTTGAAGCGTGTGATCTCATCGAGCGCGGCAAACGGCTCATCCATCAACAGCAACGCGGGCTCGGTGACCAGCGCCCGCGCAATGGAAACCCGCATTCGCATGCCGCCCGACAATTCGCGCGGATACGCATTCTCGAATTTTTCCAGGCCGACGCGGGATAGCGCGGCCTTGACGCGCTCCGCGGCCTTGTCCGCCGTCGCGCCTTTCAGTTTCAGCGGCAGCAGGACATTGTTGAACACATTGGCCCAGGGCATCAGCGTCGGCTCCTGAAAGACGAAGCCAAGACGTCGTTCCGCGGTCGCCGCGGGCCACGTGACGTTACCTTCCGTCGGATCGCTCAACCCGGCGATGATGCGCAACGCAGTGGACTTGCCGCAGCCGGATGGACCAAGCAGCGAAAGAAATTCGCCGCCGCGTACGTCGAGGTCGAGTCCCGCGAGCGCGACCGTGCCGCTCGGGAATGTCTTGCCGACGCCTCGCAGCGAGACGATAGGACCGGTATGCGGTGCAGCCTGCGGCGGCATGGCTACTGTTTCGGCCGCAGATCGAGTCCGACCTTCTTGCCGGTGAACTGGGTCGTATAGGAATTCTGGTAGGCGACGCTCGCCTTGGTGACGCCGGCGCGGACCATCTCGTCGAAAAAGCCCTTCATCCGCGCATCCGTCAGTGCGCCGACGCCGAGCGTCGTTGCGTCGCCGGAATCGACAATGCCGGCTTCCTTCATCTTGCTGACCGAGTATTTCAGGAGATCGTCGGTCATCTCCGGGTTCTGCTTCTTGATCAGCGCGTTGGCGGCGGAGTTGTCGTTATAGATGTAGTTGTACCAGCCCACGATCGAGGCATCGACGAAGCGCTGCACCAGATCGGGCTTCTTGGCGACAAGGTCCTTCCGTGTCTGGATCAGGGTCGAGTAGCCCGACAAGCCTTGATCGGCGAGCAGGAAGACTTTCGGCGCAAAGCCGGCGGCTTTCTGGATGCTGAAGGGTTCCGACGTCACATAACCCTGCATCGCACTTTTCTTGTCGACGAGGAACGGCTGCAAATTGTCGTTGTATGGCTTTACCTGCTTGTCGGTGAAACCGTAATCGGCCTTGAGCCACTGGTAGTAGGTCGCGACGCCCGCGCTCGAGATGAACAGCGTCAGATTTTTCAAATCGGTGAATTTGTCGATGCCCTGGTCAGGATGGGCGATCAGGACCTGCGGGTCTTTCTGGAACAGCGCGGCGACTTCGACGGTTGGAATGTTTTGCGCCACTGCATCGAAGCCCTCCAGCGGATTGGCGCTGAGGAAAAAATCGATCTTGCCGACCGGCAGCAGCAGCGCGTTGTTGGTGTTCGGCCCGCCCGGCACGATGGTGACGTCGAGGCCGTATTTCTTGTAAGTGCCGTCGGCCAGCGCCTGATAGAAGCCGCCGTGCTCGCCTTCGGCGAGCCAATTGGTGCCGAAGGACACCTTGTCGAGGGTCTGGGCGAAAGCGGGTGCCGCCAACACGACGCCAAAAATCGCGAGTCCGGCCGCCACCATCCGGCGCATTTTTGTCGATCGCATCGGTTGCTCCTTTCTGCCGCCGACGCGACAATAGGAGAGTGAACCACCGTTGGCGAGTAGACTGCAGTAGACTTGCGAGAAGATCCCGAAATGACAATGCCCGCACGCAACTGGATGGACATGACCTGGCAGGATGTGGCCGGCGCCGATACCGGGCGCTGGATCGCCGTTCTGCCGCTCGCTGCGGTGGAGCAGCATGGGCCGCATCTGCCGCTCGGCGTCGATAGCTATATCGGCGAAGGCTATCTGTATCGGGTCGGCAAAATCCTGCCCGCCGACTTGCCCGTCACCTTCCTGCCGCCGCAGCGGATCGGCGTCTCCGCCGAGCATCTGTCCTATCCGGGCACGCTGACGGTTTCGGCGACGACGGCTATCGCAATGTGGACCGAGATCGCCGAAAGCCTGGCGCGTGCCGGCGTGCGCAAGCTGGTGCTGATCACCAGTCACGGCGGCAACGTGGCGGCGATGGAGGTCGTGGCGCGCGATCTGCGCGCGCGCCACAGGATGCTCGCGGTCACCGTCGGCTGGCACCGCTTCGGCTATCCGGAAGGTGCGTTCGGCGGCGAGGAAAAACGGCACGGCATCCATGCCGGTGATGTCGAGACGTCGCTGATGCTTGCGGCAAAACCCGGCACGGTGCGGATGGACAAGGCCGAAAACGCCGTACCGGCGACCGTTGCAATGTCGCGCGAGTTCAAATGGCTCGGCGCTTACCGGCCGGCGGGTTTTGCCTGGATGACGCAGGACCTGCACCCAAGCGGCTCGCTCGGCGATGCGCGGCTGGCGACGGCGGAAAAAGGCGAAGCCGCGCTGAAGCAGGGCGCGCAGGCGTTCGTCGAACTGCTGCGCGAAATCGACAGCTTCGACCTGTCCCGGCTCAAGGACGGGCCGCTGGATCGATAACGCGGGGCCGGAGAGCGTTACGCCGCGATCTTCACGTATTCGAAATCGCCGGGCTTGTTGTCGATGCCGACGCGCGGCGGCGCGATCCAGCTCGCGAACTTGCCGGGCTCGGTCACCGGCTGCATCAGGCTGGCGATGAAATCGCCGTCATTCTTCGACGGCAGCCATCGGCTCCGGTCGCGATTCCATGCCGTGTCGTCGAGCAGTGCGCCGTCCGGCGAAATCTTCGCCTCCTTGAATTCGCCGATCTGGCGGTGGAAGCCGACATGCGGCAGCTGGAATTTGAAGCCGACGCCGATCTTGTCGATGATCTTGTTCCAGCGCTCGAGGCCGCGCTGGCAATCGGCAGTGTAATCGTCGCGCAGCCGCATATTGATCGCCGTCAGCGCCGGCTCATCGACCCGCTTGATCGCGCCGTCGACGAATTTCAGGACCGGATAGGTCGCGTTTTCGAGCCGGTGATCGTCCTCGATCCTGGTTTCGGCGAAACGGCCCTTGAGACCCGCCGTAAAGGTGTTGGCGGCGTTGGTCGAGACTTCCGAGCCGAACAGGTCGAGCGACAACGAATAGTGCAGATTGAGCTTCTTCTGCATCGTCGGCAGGTCGATGACGCCGAGGTCGCGGATTTTGCCGATCTCGTTCGGGTCCTCGATGCCGGCCGCCTTCATCGCCTCGCAGGTGCGCTGAATGGTGCGGCCGACGCCGGTTTCGCCGACGAACATGTGATGCGCTTCTTCCGTCAGCATGAAGCGGCAGGTGCGCGACAGCGGGTCGAAGCCGGATTGCGCCAGGCTTTCAAGCTGCATCTTGCCGTCGCGGTCGGTGAAGAACGTGAACATGTGAAACGACAGCCAGTCCGGCGTCGTTTCGTTGAAGGCGCCAAGCATGCGCGGCTTGTCGGCGTCGCCGGAGCGGCGCTGCAACAGTTCGGCGGCTTCCTCGCGGCCGTCACGGCCGAAGTATTTTTGCAGGAGGTAGACCATCGCCCAGAGGTGGCGGCCCTCTTCGACGTTGACCTGGAAAACGTTGCGCAGGTCGTAGAGCGACGGCGCGGTCTTGCCGAGATAGCGCTGCTGTTCGACCGAGGCCGGCTCGGTGTCGCCCTGGATGACGACGAGACGCCGCAGCATCGCGCGATATTCGCCGGGAATGTCCTGCCATGCCGGCTCGCCGTAATGGCGGCCAAACGGAACCGTGCGGCCCTCTTCCTTCGGCGCGAGCAGGATGCCCCAGCGGTAGTCGGGCATTTTCACGTAGTCGAATTTCGCCCAGCCCTTTGGATCGACCGAAACCGCGGTGCGCAGATAGACCAGCGATTCCTGGAAGCCTTCCGGCCCCATGTCTTTCCACCAGTCGATATAGCCGGGGTGCCAGCTCTCCAGCGCGCGGAGCACCTGGCGGTCTTCGGCGAGATTGACGTTGTTCGGGATCTTGGTGGTGTAGTCGACGGCGTCGATTGTCATGGCTTCACCTCATACCCTGCGGGTGTCGAACATCGGCTTCTGCCCGGTGCCGTAGCGTTTGAGCGCGCCTTCCTCGCCGATCGCGTTCGGGCGCTGGAAGATCCAGTTCTGCCACGCGGTCAGCCGCGCGAAGATTTTCGATTCCATGGTCTCCGGCCCGGCGAAGCGCAGATTGGCTTCGAGGCCGGTGAGACCGTCCGGTGAGAAGCTCGCGCGCTCTTCGAGGAAAACGCGGACCTCGTCGTCCCAATCGATGTCGTCGAGCGCAAAGGTGATCAATCCGAGGTCCTGCGCGGTCGCGGCATCGAGCATCTTGCCGCGCTCGGCCTGTGCCGCGTCGACGCTCTCGGGCGTCGCCAGGAACCGGCAGGCGAGCCGCGTTAATCCGTTCGACATCGGATAGGGACCAAAATTGGCGTCGGCCAGCGCGATGGCGGCGGGCGGCCTGTTGTCGCCTTCGCGGTTGCCGATCAGCATATAGGAGCGGTCGCTGGCCAACGGCAATTCGGCAAGCGTGGCGGCAAAGCACGAACCCGGCTCGATCAGAGTCACCAGCGAGCGTGACGTCAAATCGACCCGCTTGAGGACGCGTTTCCACAACATCCGGATTTCGCGCGTGAGCCAGAAATCCTTGTTGGCATCGAGAAAGGCGTCGTAGGCCAGCACCGCGGCCGCATCGCCTGACGATTTGAAGACGATCGCAGCGACGTCGAGTTCGTTCAGCCGGATGTTGAGGATCGCGTCGTCAAGCTCGCGTGCGAACTGGAGCGGCCAAAAACCGGCGCCGAGCGCCAGCATCGCTGCCGCGGAGGCGGGCGGCGGCGCCGAAGGGCCGCGCAGCGTGATTGTCGCGATGCGCTCGGCACGCTTGAATTCGACTGAAACGAACCCGTACTCGACGCTGTCGGCGGCGAAGGTACGCGTCAGCGGGGTCAGCGTGATGCCTTTGCCGGTTCCGTTGCGCGGCGATTGTGCAGCGAATTCCTTGGCGCGCGCCGACACCGTGTCGTCGAACTTCGAGCCCGGTACCACGGAGTCGACCAGCCGCCATTCCACCGCGCGCTTGCCTTTGACGCCTTCCTCGGTGGTGCAGAACACGTCGGCATGATCGCGGCGCACCTTGCGTTTGTCCGAGACGCGGGTCAGGCCGCCGGTGCCGGGCAGCACCGCGAGCAACGGCAATTCCGGCAGCGACACTGACGCCGAGCCGTCGTCCACCAGCATGATGTAGTCGGCGGCGAGCGCGAGTTCGTAGCCGCCGCCGGCCGCCGTGCCGTTGATGGCGCAGATCGATTTCAGGCCGGAGTTTTCGCTCAGGTCTTCGAGGCCGTTTCGCGTCTCGTTGGTGAATTTGCAGAAATTGACTTTATGCGCGTGCGTCGAGCCGGCCAGCATGCGGATATTGGCGCCGGCGGAAAACACCCGCGGCTTGCCGGAGCGCAGCACCACGGCCCGCACGCCCGGGTGTTCGAAGCGCAGCCGATCGATCGCGTCGGCAAGCTCGATATCGACGCCGAGGTCGTAGGAGTTGAGCTTGAGATCGTAGCCCTCGAACAGCCCGGCCTTCTCGTCGACGTCCATGACCAGCGTCGCGACGTCGCCATCGACGTTCAGTTTCCAGTGCCGGTAACGCGACGGCTCGGTCTGGAAATCGATCCGGGTCTTGCCGTTGGCAAGCGGAGATCCGTTGGCATGCGCTGCGTCGGCCATTGTCCCAGCCGGGGTCGTCGCCAATGTTGTCGCCATGTCAGCACCTCAACCTTCAACTCGATATGAATTATAATGCATCAATTGATGGAATATGCATTATAATGCACTAGGCTGCAACACCTGAATCAGCCGGCTTCTCTGCTTCGTGATGGTCGCGCAGCAGCCGGTTGATGAAGTCCGCCATCGCGGTGAGCGTCAGGTCGGGCGCCTCGCGATGCGGCACGTGGCGGATGCCCGGCAGCACCGTGGTCTCGACCGGGCAGAAACATTCTTCCTGGGCGACCGCGAGCTGTTTCAGCGTGCCGTATTGGTCCTGATCGCCTTGGACGATGAGGATCGGCACACGGATATAGGCGAGCTCTTCCGCCAGATCCCACTTGAGGAATTCCGGGTCGAGCCATGGCTCACTCCATGAGCGGAATGCGCAGTCGACGTCGGCGTGCCAGCGCATGAGCTTTTCCCGGAATGTCCCGGCCGTGAAGGCTTCGCGGGCGCGGCGGATTTCGGCGAGGCCCATGTCCTCGACGAAAAAGTGCGGCGCTTCCAGCACCAGGCCGCGCACGCGATGATCCTGCACACTGCCGGCATAGATCGCGGCGATCGAACCGCCGTCGCTGTGGCCGAGCAAAATCCCGCGCTGAAAACCGATCGCGTCGAGCACGCGCGGCAGCACGTCGCAGGCTTCTTCGTGCATGAACCGCGTCGAGCGCGGCATCGGCCCGGGTTTCGATTGGCCGTAGCCGGCGCGCGAGTAGACGAACACACCAGCGCCGGTGGCCCCGGCGATCCGGTCGGGGAAATCGCCCCACAATCCGACCGATCCAAGCCCTTCATGCAGCATTACGATGGTCGGCGCCGCATCCGGCCTCGGCCCGATCATGCGGTATTCAAGCCGCATCGGCTCAAGCTCAAGGAAGCCTGAATCGGCAAGCGTCATGGCTTGCGCTCCGTTCCGAGCCACGGTGAAACAAGTTGCAAAAGCTTGCTGAAACTCAGCTCGATCGTGTCCCCAGAGGTGTCGAGCGCGGTTTCGGCGCGAGCGTAATCGGCGCGCCGCGCCTCGAGGATCGCGACCAGGTCCGCCATGGCTTCGTCAGCCTTGGCTTCACGGCTCCGCGCCATCGGGCGGAAGTCGCCCTGCGCCATGACACGGCTCATATGATCTTCCGGCCGCGCCTTGATCCAGACCGTATGCGTGCGGCGAAGCAGCAGCGCGTAGGTTTCGGGGTTTGACACGATGCCGCCTGCGGTGGTGATGACCGCGGTTTCGTGGGCGGTAACGATACGGTCGAGCGCGCTGCGCTCTTGCCGGCGAAACGTCGCCGTGCCGGCCATCTCGATCAGATCGGGGATGCTCGCGCCGTAGTCTTCCTCGACGATGCGGTCGAGCTCGATGAACGGACAACGCAAATGCTGCGCCAGCATCCGTCCGAGCGTTGACTTGCCGGCGCCGCGCAATCCGACCAGCGCGATACGCTGCGCGCGGTCGGCCTGTCCCGGCGCTGCGATGCGGTTTTCGATTTCTTTTGCCAGAGCCGGTAATTCGCCTTCCGGCACCTGCGCCATGAGGTCGAGGACGGCGCCGAGCGCCGCGTTGCGCGTGCCGGCTTCCGGCAACAATGCGGCGCAGGGCAGGTCCAGCGCCTGCGCGATGCCCCGCAGTACGCTGACCGAAGGATTGCCTGCGCCGCTCTCGATCTGGGCGAGATAGCGTTCGGAGGTTTCCGAGGCTTGCGCCAACTGCCGGCGGGTCATGCCGCGCTTGGCGCGGTTACGCCGAACCTCATGGCCGATCGCCACGAGGAAGGCGGCTTCGCCTGACGGGTTCGCCAGCCTTTCCGGGGATTTCGCGGCAGCAGGTGGTTGGGCCAAATCCGGCAACCTCATGCAGGGTTACATGCATTATAGTGCATATTCCGCCGGTTGGGGCAAGGCTCGAGCGTCAAATGGCCACTCCGGCAAGTGTCGAGGTCAAGCCGCCTTTCACCATCGCCAATAACCGTTTCGTAGCGCCGCCCGGCCTATCCAGAGCGGATGTCCGAGGAACCGGCCATGCGCGGTGTTTCCTGGAAGGCCCTGCTTGTCGCGGCCATCGCCTACGCGCTGACGTTCGTGTTCATCGTGGCGGTGATCAAGGCCGTGGCGGCCTCGGCGCTGTTTGCCGGCTACGGCTACAAAGCCAGTCAGGCCTTCGACGCTCTCCACGCCATGCCGGCGGTCGCGATCAGCGGACGTCTGCTGTCGCTGCTCGGCGCCGCACTCGCGGCCGGTTATGTCGCGGCGCGAACCGCGCAAGCCAAACACATTCTCAACGGCACTTTGGCGACCGTCAGTCCCATTCTGATCAGCCTTTACATCCTCACGTTCAGTCCGCTGGTCCGCGACGTTGAAGCTTTTGGCGCCTGGTTGTCGCCGCTCTTCGACATGCTGACGTTTGTTTGCGGCCCGATGCTTGGCGCACTCGGCGGCTATCTCGCGGACCGCCGCCAGTTCCACATCGCGCGCCTGTTTGCGCAAGAGACGGCGGCGCTTGACGCATTGCCGCCGGCGCCGAAGCCGACCTAGCCAAAGTGGAACCTGGCCGAAGCGGAACCTAGCCGAAGATTTTCCGCCAGCCTTTCGGCTGCGGTTGGCCGGCCGCTTCGCTTTCCCCGGCCGCATCCGGACCGGGATCGTCGGGTGCGTGGACAAGCGGAATGACCGGCTCTGCCGCGCGCGGTCCCGGCGCTGCCGAAGCCGCGCCGCGCGACGGCATTACGGTTTCGACGGCGGGCTTGCTCTCGGCTTCGATTGCCGGCGGTGCGACGGCTGCGGATATAACCGCCGGCTCCGGTTCGATTACTGGCGCGGCACTGATCATGCCGGTCAGCGGCACCCGCCATTCGAGAGCATCGAGCCTTCCGGTGACGGGTGAGGCCGGCAGCCAGCGATCCGAAATATGCCCGTCGGCCGTCCACGCCGGATCCGGCGCGGCGTTGACGGCGCGCGCCAGCCACTCGCGGGCCCGGCCTTCATCGCCCTCGTCGCGCTCGAGTTCGGCCATGAGCAGGGCGACTCGTTTGGTGGGCGCAGTCAGGTAAGGTTGAAGGGTCGCGCGGGCCTTGGCGAATTCCTGCGCGTCGATCGCGGCGCGCGCGATCGCCAAAGCGCTTTCGACATTGTCGGGAACGTTTTTTGCGGCGCCTTCGATGCGCTTGAGACGGTCGCGCGCCGATTCTCCGGAGCGCAATTCGAAGAAGGCGCGCGCCAGTTCCGGATGTGGATTGGCGCGCCACGCCGTATCGATGACGCGGGTCGCTTTGCGAACCTCGCCGCTTTCGCCGAGCATTCGGCCGGCGAGCGCCGCAGCCGGCACCAAAGTCGGCGCCAGCTTGACCGCTTCCAGCGCGGCCGCCTTCGCCTTGTCGCGGTCGCTGTCCTCGATGGCGTGGGCGTGCGCAGTGAGCAGCACCGCGCGCAGCCGCCGGTAGAGCGTCTTGCCAAGCGCCGCCGCATTCGCTTCGAGGAGCACCAACGCACCGGCCCAATCGCCTTCCTTGCATCGCGCCTCCAGCACCGCCCGGCTGGCCCAACCAAGCGATGGCGCGGTGCGTGCCGCTTCTTCGGCATAGGCCCGCGCGCTCAGCAGGTCGTTGCGGCGGTGGGCTTCGATATACAATCCATGCAGTCCGAGCGGCTTGGTGTCGTGGCGGCCCGCCATATCGCGGAAAACGCGTTCCGCACCGTCGCGATCGCCGGCAAGCTGCGCCGATTGCGCCGACAACAAGAGCGCGAGCGGTTCAGCCGGCGCCAGCCGGTTGATGGCGGATGCATGCCGCTGCGCCGCTTCGACGTCGCCGGAACCGACTGCGATCAGGCCGCTGGAGATCGCTTCATAGGCGCGCACGCCGCGGCGATGGCGCCGCATGTTTGCGACCATCGTCGGCGAACGCACGATGGCGCGAATGATGCTCCAGGCAATGCCGAGCGCGACCATGGCGGCGAGAACGGCACCGCCCAACACCATCACCGAGGTCTCGATGCGCATGCCCTGCCAGATGATGACCACGTCACCCGGCCGGTCGGCGAGCCACGCCACGCCGAGTGACAGCACACCGATCACGACGAAGAAAAGAATGATGCGGATCATTGCGCTTGACCGAGTGCCGCAAGTGCATTCGCGGCGAGTTGCCGGCTTGCTGCCAACGCCGCATCCCGGGCCTGCGCCTTTTGCGTCCATGCCGCGACGGTGGATTTCGCCGCGTCCGGTAGCTTCGCAATATCGGCGAGCGCCGCATTGATATCGGCATGGGCGGCGTCGGCGCTGATCCGCACCGCGACCGATTGCGGATCGGTGCCGGTGGGTGCATCGACCGGCGTGATGCGGATCAAACGGTGGACGCTGCCCTCGATCCGGCCCACCAGTGAATTGTCGCTCGGCGCGGGCTCAACGGCTTTCATCAATGCCGGCGCCAGCGCTGCAAGCTCGCCAGCGAGCGCAGCGGAAGTCGGTGCGCCGGCTGCGGCAAAAGGCTCCAGCGGCGCGGTTGCGCTTTGATCCGCGCCGAGTCTCTTCACCGCTGCGAGTTCGGCTTGATACGGCGCGCCGCGTTCGACGGCCGCCCGCAGCGTTTCCGCGGCAATCGTCAGTCGTGCGGCTCCGTCGTTGGCGCTTGCGGTCTGGTGCGTCACATTATCGGACAGCGACTTCACGGTACTTTCAAGCGCCGCGATCCGGCTGTTCAGCGCGTCGATATCGCTGCGCGCAACGCCGCCTTGCGCCGTGCTCTTCGCGGCGTCGGCGGCATCCGCTGCCGATTTGGCTTGCGCCTGCGCGGCTTGAACAGCACCGGCAATCTGATCGACCCGCGTGCCCAGCGCCGTCACCGAGTCGCCGAGCGATTTTGTTGTCGCCTCCATGGCGGCCAGGCGGGAGACGAGCGCGGGGTCTTGTTGTTGCACCGAGAGCGCGCCCTGGATCTTGTTGAGCTGCGTCGTGATGTCGGCAATGGCTTTATTGTCGGCGGCGGGTGCGGGCGTTGTTGCCTGAACCGTCGGCTGCCGCAGCGGCAGGTAACCCAACAGGTCAAGGCCGGCGAAGATGGCGGCAATGACAACGGCGCCGATTGCAGCGCCGGCCAATGCGGGCTTCATGATCGACCCGGAACGGGCAGGGGCGGTTTCGCCCGCTTCATCGTCACGGTCAGAATCCTTAACGCCTGCCATGGCGTCCCGAGCCGATGCCGGCTTCTCGGTCCCGACTTCCGTCGCCGTGAGGTCAATCGTCGGCGGCCGCCGGCGCGATGTACTGTCGGACTCGCTGGTCATGCAGTCCCCGATACGCGGTTTGCCGAATCAAATAAGCCGGCCCAGCTGTTCACGCCATAGTACGCGCCGAACATGGCGGCAACACATCACGCGCTGTCTACAAGTGCGATCAAATGGGCCTCAGTGGGGGCTGTGGCAATCCGGACATCAGCGGCGCCGGCCTGTTGCAGCGGCTCCGCAACCCGGGCCGACAGGCAATAGTGCACCGGCTTGAGCGCCGCCGTGAACAGGTCCATGGCGCGCGCCGCATCCAGATAGGCCTCCGCGCTGCGGCGGGAGAAATGCAGGACGCCGATACCGCCGGTCAGCGCTTCCGCGGCGGCTTGCGGCAAATTCGCCGCCGCGACCGCCCTGTAGACGACAACGGTCTGAACGGTGAAGCCGCGGTTGCGCAGCGCGTCGGCCAGATCGCCGGAACGTTCTTCGCCGGCGAGATAGAGCAGCGGCGCGGCCGGCTGCACTTGCCCGGCGACGAATGCCACAAGATCGATCACGTCGCCGTCGGAATGGCGGACGTTGCCAAAGCCCGCCGCGGTCATGGTCAGCGCGCTGCGCTTGCCGACGGCGAACACCGGAAGGGTGCGCAATTCCGCCGCCCGTTCATGGAACGCGATCGCGGGTCCGGCATTGGCGCTCGTGACTACCACGGCCGACCATGGACCGGCTCCGATCGCGACGTCGATCTGCGCTTCGATCCGCAGCAGCGGTGCGATGACGGCGTCGTGCCCCTTCATCCGCAACGCCGCTGCAGTACGCTGCGCATCGGGCTCGGGACGGGTGAGAAGGAGCCGCACGTTGTCAGCTCCGTACGAAGAAATCGTCGCCGCCGCGGCCTTTGAGTTCACGGCCGGCGTCAGCGCCGAGTTCGGCGGCCAGCCCGCGCGGGCCTTCGCGCGACACCTCGAAGGCCTCACTGCCGTCCGGTTTCACGATGATACCGCGGAAGCGGATGGTATCTCCGCTGACCCGGGCGTGGCCGCCGATCGGCGTGCGGCACGAGCCATCAAGGACGGCGAGGAAAGCGCGTTCGGCCGTGAGCGCGGTTGCGGTGTCTGCGTCGCTGATTTTTGCCACAAGCGCGCGCGTTGCGGTGTCATCGGCGCGGGTCTCGATGCCGATGGCGCCCTGGCCGACAGCCGGAAGAAATTCGTCGATGTCGAGCAATGCCGCCGCCGCAGAAAGCAGTCCAAGCCGCTTCAGGCCGGCGACGGCGAGCAGTGTCGCGTCGGCAACGCCGTCCTCGATCTTGCGCAGCCGCGTCTCGACATTGCCGCGCAGCGGAACAATCTGAAGGTCCGGTCGCGCCCGCTTGACCATCGCTTGCCGCCGCAACGACGCGGTGCCGACAACCGCCCCGGAGGGCAATTCGCGCAGCGATTTCGCCTTGCGGCTGATGAAAGCGTCGCGTGCATCCTCGCGCGGCAGGAATCCGCACAGGATCAAGCCGGGTGGTAGCAGCGTCGTCATGTCCTTTGACGAATGGACTGCGAGATCGATGGCGTTGGAGAGCAGCGCCTCTTCAATCTCCTTGGTGAACAGACCTTTGCCGCCGGCCTCCATCAGCGGCCGGTCCTGAATGGCATCGCCGGTGGTGCGGATGACCTTGATTTCGATGCTGGCCGGATCGGCGCCTGTGGCCTCGGCCAGGCGGCGTTGCACCTCGTGCGCCTGCACCAGCGCAAGGGGCGAACCGCGCGACCCGATGCGCAAAAGTGCTGTTCCTGCCGAGGATTGGGCCATTGATTGCGTCTTAGGACCTTCCGCTGCCATATACTACCCCGATGCTTGTTCTCGGAATCGAAACGACGTGCGATGAGACCGCTGCGGCCGTGGTTGAACGGGCCGCGGACGGGAAGGGTCGTATCCTGTCCAATATCGTGCTGTCTCAGGTCGCCGAACACGCCGCGTTCGGCGGCGTGGTGCCGGAAATCGCCGCCCGCGCCCATGTCGAGGCGGTTGATCATATTGTCGCAACAGCGATGATGGAGGCGCAGGTTTCGTTTACCGATCTCGACGGCGTTGCCGGCGCAGCCGGGCCGGGCTTGATCGGCGGCGTCATTGTCGGCCTGACCACCGCCAAGGCGATCGCGCTGACGCACGGCAAACCACTGATCGCCGTCAATCATCTCGAAGCCCATGCACTGACGCCGCGACTCACCGATGGCGCGGCATTTCCGTATTGCCTGTTCCTTGCTTCGGGCGGGCACACCCAAATCCTCGGCGTATGCGGCGTCGGCGACTATGTGCGGTTCGGCGGCACGGTCGATGACGCGATCGGCGAAGCCTTCGACAAGACCGCGAAGCTGCTCGGCCTCGGCTATCCCGGCGGTCCGATGGTCGAAAGAGAAGCCGCGAACGGCGATCCCGAGCGCTTCGCGCTGCCGCGGCCAATGAGCGGCCGCCACGATGCAAACTTTTCACTCTCCGGCCTGAAAACGGCGCTGCGCATCGAGGCGGAGAAAGTCGCGCCGCTCAGCAATCAGGACGTGGCCGATCTCTGCGCTTCGTTTCAGCAGGCGGTGGTCGATGTGGTCGGCGACCGGTTGCGGACCGGGCTTCGCATGTTCCGCGAACGTTTCGGCATGCCGACGGCGCTGGTCTGCGCCGGTGGCGTCGCTGCCAATCAGGCGATCCGGAAAATCCTGCATCGGGTCGCGTTCGAGATCGGCATTTCGCTGATCGCGCCGCCGCCCGCCCTGTGCACCGACAACGGCGCAATGATCGCGTGGGCCGGCGCCGAGCGGTTGGCGCTCGATTTGACCGACCCGCTCGACTTCGCTCCACGCGCGCGATGGCCGCTGAGTGAAGTGACGAAGGTTGGAGCAGCGCCGGCCTAGGGCTGAGGAAGGCGGCACAAAGAGTTTGCCGACCGCTTACGAAGCGCGTCCTTGCTCGATCTGCGCCAACATGGTCTCGAGCCGCTCCAGCCGATCAGCCTCGCCAGGAGGTTTGTCCCAGCGCAGGCGGTTGATGCGCGGAAATCGTATTGCCAGGCCCGATTTGTGCCGCGTCGACCGTTGCAGGCCTTCGAAAGCAACTTCGAGGACCAGGCCCTGGTCTGCCTGATGCACGACCTCACGCACCGGACCGAAACGCTCGGTGGTGTTGCGGCGAACGAAGCGATCGATTTGCAGCAGTTCTTCGTCGGTGAAACCAAAATACGCCTTGCCGACCGGCACCAATTCGTTGCCGGCGTCGCCGCGGGCCCAGACCCCGAACGTGTAGTCGGAGTAGTAGGAGGAGCGCTTGCCGTGGCCGCGTTGGGCGTACATCAGCACCGCGTCGATGATGAAGGGGTCGCGCTTCCATTTCCACCAGGGACCTTTCGGCCGGCCGGGCAGATAAACTGAATCCCGGCGTTTGAGCATGACGCCTTCGACCGCGGCGGCGTCTTCGCCCGCGCCGGCCGCCGCCGGGTCTTTCCGTGCGGCGATGAGTTCGTCCCAGGTCGCAAAGCCGATCAACGGAGACAGGTCGATGCGGTGATCGTCGAGCCGCGTGACGAAATCTTCCAGCCTTTTGCGGCGCTCGGCGAACGGCAGTTCGCGCAAGTCCTCGTTGCCATCGGCGAGCAGATCGTAAGCGCGCAGGTGTGCCGGAAATTCCGCGAGCAGCTTCGGCGTGACGGTTTTGCGGTTGAGCCGCTGTTGCAGCACGTTGAAGGTCTGCACGCGCTTGTCGCGCATGATCAGGAGTTCGCCGTCGATCGCGCCGGGCAGATGCAGGGCATCGAGCAGATCGGGGAAACTCTTTGAGATGTCCTCACCGGTGCGCGAATAAAGCCGCGCGATTTTTCCTTGTTCTCCCGGCGCGGCAACGGCTTGAACGCGGATACCATCCCATTTCCATTCGGCGATGAAATCGGCTGCATCGAGCGAAGCGAGATCGGTGTCCTCGAGCGCGTGCGCCAGCATCGGCGGCCGGAACGGCGCCGGGTCGATGTTGGCAGGCTTGTCCGCGTTCCCTTCGAGCCAGGCGAACAGCGCGCGATAAGGTGGCGCCAGACCGGGCCAAAGCAGTTCGATCTCCTGCGCTTCTTTGCCGCCGAGCGCCGCCACCGCGGATTTCGCCAGTCGGGCCGAGACACCGATGCGCAAGCCGCCGGTGACAAGCTTGATCAGCGCCCAGCGCCCGGTTTCGTCGAGCGTATCGAGCCACTGCGCAAGCTGTTTGGGCAGCTGTGCCTTGCCAAGGGTCAACAGCGTCTCGACGACGGTGCTGAGCGACAGATCGCCAGTTTTCTCGTTTGGCTTTGTTGAACGCACGGTCGGCCACATCAGCGCGACGGTTTCAGACAGGTCCCCGACATAATCGTAGGAGAGAGCGAACAGCACCGGGTCGGTGCGTTCCGCGATCAGGCTGCGGATCAGGCCGGCTTTGGCGTGCGGAAAGCTCAGCGCGCCGGTCAGCGCCGCCAGCGCCCAGCCGCGTTCCGGATCGGCAGTCGAGCGGAAGTAGTCGGTGATAAGCCTCAGCTTGGCGTTGCGCGCCGGTTCGTAGGCGAGGCGGTTGAGCAGTTCGGCAAAGCGATTTATTCCTCTGCCTCGCCGGCCGACGGCTCGCCGGCTTCGTCTTCGTCGCCATAGCCGACGATATCGAGCGGCCGCGCTTTCAACCCGCGCGTGGCGCACCAGTGCACCAGCGCGTCCTCCTGGCCATGCGTGACCCAGATCTCACCTGCGCCGGTGGCCGCGATCGTTGCGGTGAGACCATCCCAGTCGGCGTGATCGGAAATGACCAGCGGCAACGACACGCCTTGCTGCCGCGCCCGGGCGCGCACCCGCATCCAGCCGGAGGCAAACGCAGCAAGCGGATCGGGAAAGCGGCGGGTCCACAGATCGTTCAGCGCCGACGGCGGACAAATCGTAATCGTGCCGGCGAGACCGGGCTTGGTCTCGCCGCGCACCGGGCGGAGTTCGCCGAGCGCAATGCCGCGGCTTTCATAGTAGCGGGTGATCTTCTCCATCACGCCGTGGAGATAGATCGGCGCCGTGTAGCCGGCCCGGCGGATCAGGGCGATGACCCGCTGCGCCTTGCCGAGCGAGTAGGCGCCGACCAGATGCGCCCGTTCCGGGAACAGCGTGACCGAGCGCAGCAGCTTTTTGATCTCGCCATCCGGATCGCCATGACGAAACACCGGGAGCGCGAAGGTCGCCTCGGTGATGAACACGTCGCAAGGCACCAGTTCGAACGGCGGGCAGGTCGGATCGGGGACGTCCTTGTAATCGCCGGAGGCGACAATGCGCAGGCCGTTGGCTTGCACCGCGATCTGCGCCGAGCCGAGCACATGACCGGCAGGATGGAACGTCACCGTCACGCCGCCGAGGTCGATTGTTTCACCGTACCGGGCGATTTGCGTCGACCCGGCGAAATTCTCGCCGTAACGCAGCCGCATCAGGTCCAGTGTTTCCCGGGTGGCCAGCACCGCGCCGTGGCCGGCACGGGCATGGTCGGAATGGGCATGGGTAATCAATGCCCGTTCCACCGGCCGGGTCGGATCGATATGAAAGCCGCCGAGCTTGCAGCAGACGCCGGACGGGGTCGGCAGCAGGATGTCTTCAGGTCGCATCGCAATGCATAAATAAGCATTTCCCGACGCTCCGCGAGCACGCATGACCGAAACCGGCCCACTCTTTGTCTCTTCCGGCGATCTGATCGCTGACAGGCGCTACAAGTGGGCGCTCGACCATGCCGCGCAGGGCGATCTGGCTGGCGCGGCCGATATTCTGTTGCAGACCGTGGAGATCGCGCCGGGCTTTGCCACCGCCTGGTTCGCGCTCGGCGCGATCCGCGACCAGCTTGGCGACCGCGATGGCGCGGTCGCGGCGTTTGCACAGGCCAGCGCCGCCGATCCCGAGGACTATCACGGGGCGCGGCTGCAACTGGCGCGGCTCGGTGCCGGCGAGGCAGCGCCAGCGATGAGCGAAACTTACGTCCGGCGGCTGTTCGACCAATATGCCGGCCGATACGACGTGTCGCTGACCGAGCGGCTGGACTATCGCGGCCCGGCCGTGCTGCACGAGGCGGTGTCGTCGGTGATGCAGTCGGCGGGCCGGGAAATGCACTTCAATGCCGCGCTCGACCTCGGCTGTGGCACCGGGCTCGGCGGGGCCGCGTTTCGTCCTGTCACCGATTGTCTGGCCGGAGTTGATTTGTCATCGGCCATGATCGACCGGGCCAGGAGCAAGGGGCTTTACGACCGTCTGACCTGCGCAAATATCGAGGCTTGTCTGGCCGAGGAGATTGCGAATCTGCGCCAGTATCAGCTCGTCCTTGCCGCCGACGTCCTGGTTTATGTGAACGACATCGCGTCCATCATTGCGAATGCGTCGCACGTTCTCGCGCCGAATGGACTGCTGGCCTTTACGGTCGAGACGCATTCCGGAGATGGGGTGAAGCTTTTGCCGACGCTCCGTTATGCCCACGGTGAGGCTTATATTCGCAACGTGCTCCATGATGCCGGATTGACAACTCTCCATCTCGCCAAAGCCGCCGTGCGCAACGAAAAGGGTGTGCCGGTCGACAGCCTGGCCGTTGTCGCACGATCGCCGGAACCAGGCTGATGGCGGTGCTCGAAAAACCAGCACTGCTCCCGGAAAATTTCGCGCGGTGGTTTGCGAACCGCGGCTGGACGCCGCGCGCGCATCAACTTGAACTCCTGGCCAAGGCGCGTGCCGGGCATTCCGTCTTGCTGATCGCGCCGACCGGCGGCGGCAAGACGCTGGCCGGCTTTCTGCCAAGTCTGGTGGACTTGAGTACGCCGGCCGCCGCTGCGGGCGGCGAAAGAAAAAGGCTGGTCGCGCTCGGCCGGGACGTGCGGCGGGAAGGCGGTTTGCACACCCTCTACATTTCGCCGCTCAAAGCGCTGGCGGTCGATATTGCGCGCAACCTGGAAACGCCGGTTGCGGAAATGAACTTGCCGATCCGCATCGAGACGCGGACCGGTGATACGCCGACATCGAAGCGGCAGCGGCAACGCCGCGATCCGCCGGAAATCCTGCTGACGACCCCCGAGCAGCTGGCGCTTTTGCTTGCATCTGCCGATGCGCCGTTTCTGTTCGGCTCGCTCAAGCGCATCATCCTCGACGAATTGCATGCGCTGGTCACGTCGAAGCGCGGCGATTTGCTGTCGCTCGGTCTGGCGCGGCTGTTTCGCCTGGCGCCCGATCTCGCCAGCATCGGCCTGTCGGCAACCGTCGCGGAGCCCGACGATCTGCGCCGCTTCATGGTGCCGCAAGGTGCGGGCGGAGCATCGCTCGCCGATCTTATTATTGCCGAAGGCGGCGTAGCGCCGGACGTCGGCATGCTGGCGTCCACCGAACGCCTGCCGTGGGCCGGCCACTCGGCGCGTTATGCGCTCGGTGAGATGTATCAGCTCATCAAGGCGCACCGCACGACGCTGGTCTTCGTCAATACGCGGAGCCAGGCCGAAGGCATCTTTCAGGATCTCTGGCATATCAACGACGACAATCTGGCGATTGCGTTGCATCACGGCTCGCTCGATGTGGCGCAGCGCCGCAAGGTCGAAGGGGCGATGACCGCCGGCCGGCTTCGTGCGGTGGTCTGCACCTCCTCGCTCGACCTCGGCGTCGACTGGGGTGACGTCGACCTCGTGATCAATGTCGGCGCGCCGAAAGGCGCCTCGCGCATGTTGCAGCGTATCGGCCGCGCCAATCACCGGATGGACGAACCGTCGAAGGGCGTGCTGATTCCGGCAAACCGGTTTGAAGTGCTGGAATGCCGCGCGGCGCTCGATGCCATCGCCGAGAATGCGCAGGACACGCCCGCATCCCGGATCGGCGCGCTCGACGTGCTGGCGCAGCACGTACTCGGCTGCGCCTGCGGCGCGCCGTTCCGCAGCGACGAGCTTTATGCCGAGGTCAGATCGGCCGCGCCTTATGCCGGACTGCGCCGCGAAGACTTCGATGCGGTCGTCGATTTCGTCGCCACGGGCGGCTACGCGCTCAAGGCCTATGACCGTTTTGCCCGCATCAGGCTCGGCAAGGACGGGCTGTGGCGGATCGCCAACCCGATGGTCGCGCAACGCTACCGGCTCAATGTCGGCACCATTGTCGAGGCCGATATGCTGAAAGTCCGTCTGGTGCGTTCGCGTGCCTCGAAGATGATCCCGCGCGGCGGCCGGCTGCTTGGCGAAGTCGAGGAGTACTTTGTCGAGACCATGGTTCCCGGCGATACCTTCGTCTTCGCCGGAGAGATTTTGCAATACGAAGCCATCGTCGAAGACGAGGTCTTCGTCTCGCGCTCGAATTCCGACGATCCCAAGGTGCCGGCCTACGAGGGCGGCAAATTTCCGCTTTCAACCTATCTCGCCGACCGGGTGCGCTCGATCATCTCGGATGCGCGCGCCTGGGGCGCCTTGCCGGCGCAGGTGCGCGAGTGGCTGGAAATCCAGCAATGGCGCTCGCTGTTGCCGGACCGCCGCGAACTGCTGGTCGAGACATTCCCGCGCGCCAACAAGCATTATCTGGTCTGCTATCCGTTCGAAGGCCGGCTGGCGCACCAAACGCTCGGCATGCTGCTGACGCGGCGTCTCGAGCGGGCGCGGCTGAAACCGATGGGCTTTGTCGCCAATGAATATGCGCTCGCGGTCTGGGGTGTTGGCGATATCGCCTCACGCATCGCCCGCGGCGAACTCTCGCTCGCGGCGCTTTTCGACGAGGACATGCTGGGCGACGATCTGGAAGCCTGGCTGGCCGAGTTGGCACTGATGAAGCGGACCTTCCGGAACTGCGCGATCATTGCCGGTTTGATCGAGCGGCGGTTTCCGGGGCAGGAAAAATCCCGCCGCCAGCTCACGATATCGACGGACCTCGTCTACGACGTCCTGCGCAGCCATCAGCCGGACCACGTCCTGTTGCGCGCGACCCGGGCCGATGCCGCAACCGGCCTGCTCGACGTGCGACGTCTTGGCGATATGCTCTCGCGCATCAAGGGCCGAATCGTTCATAAGGCCCTGGATCACGTCTCGCCGCTTGCGGTTCCTGTGATGCTGGAAATCGGGCGAGAGGCGGTCTACGGCGAGGCCGCCGAGGAACTTCTTGCCGAAACCGAGGCTGAACTGGTGCGGGAGGCAATGCAGTGAGCGGTAGCGTTTCTCACGCACGATTGCACGACGCCGCTTCTCATGTGCCGAGGCGGGCAGACGCAACCGTCGCCGTGGCCGGCATCACTTTCGTTGCGGATTGCGCCGGCGCACTGTTTTGGCCCGATGAAGGCTTGCTTGCCGTTGCCGATCTGCATCTTGAGAAAGGCTCGGCTTTTGCCGCGCGCGGCGTGCTGCTGCCGCCCTACGACACTGCGGCAACACTCGAACGGCTTGCGGCGCTGATCGAACGCTACGCACCGCGGCTGGTCATCGCGCTGGGCGACAGCTTCCACGATGGCGGCGGACCGGAGCGGATGGCCGACACCAGCCGCGCCACGCTGACGTCGCTGCAACGCGGCCGTGACTGGCTCTGGATCACCGGCAATCACGACCCGGAACCCGCTGAAAATATCGGCGGCCGTTTCGCCGGCACGCTGGCCGTTGGGTCGCTGACGTTCCGCCATGAACCGTCGCCAACGGCTTACGACGGGGAAATCGCGGGTCATCTGCATCCGCAGGCACGCATCGCCCAGCGCGGCCGCGCCGTGAGCCGGCGCTGCTTTGCCGGCGACGGCAAGCGCCTCGTCATGCCGTCATTCGGTGCTTACACCGGCGGCCTCAATGTCCGGGACCGCGCGATCGCGTCGCTGTTCGGGGCGCTGTCGTTCACCGCACACATGCTCGGCGAACGGCGCATCTACGCCGTTCCCGCATCGCGCTGCCTGGGCGGCTGAAATCGTCAGTTGGTTTTGGTGGCCGCTTCGGTGGCCTTGGCCGTCACCGGCCGCGGTTTCGGCTTCGCCGTATTGGTCTGTGTCACATCCCAGCCGCCGGGTGGGGCTTTCACATTGATCGCTTCGTCCGGCTGCGGCACGGCCTTCCAGGTCTGCACGGCAAGCCGCGCGGCGGTAAGCGATTGCGGGTCGAGCTTGGCCGCAACCTCGTCGCGTTTCTTGCCGGCGTCCTCATCGCCCTGGTTGGCGGCGAGTGCAAACCACTTGTAGGACTCGGCAAAATTCTGCGCCACGCCGATGCCGCGCGCATACAGGATGCCGAGATTGTATTGGCTGTCGGTGATGCCACGGTCGGCGGCCTCGCAGAACCAATGGGAGGCGTTGGTGTAATCCGGCGCGCCGTCGATGCCTTCGGCATAGAGCACTGCCAGATTGTGCATCGCCTTGCCGTTGCCCCGGTTGGCGGCGGCGAGATAGAGGTCCCGCGCGGTGGCAAGATTCTTCTTCACCCCGAGGCCTTTTTCGTAAAGCCCGCCGAGGCGGAACTGAGCAAGCACCAGGCCTTGCTTCGCGGCGCGCTCAAACCACAGCGCCGCCTCGGCGTTGTTCGCCGGAACGCCGTGACCCTCGGCAAAGCGCATGCCGACTTCGTACGAGGCCGTGCCGTCGCCTGACAGCGCCGCGGCGCGGAGCGTCGGGCCGCCGATGGAAGCGGGCAATTTATCGCCAGTCGGGGTGGCGGGTGCCGCTGCGTGCGACAGTGAACCGGTGATGTCGGCGTTTGGCGTCAAAGCCATCGGAGCGGAAGGTTGGGGAGCGGAACGCTGGGGAGCGGCGGGCTGGCTCTCGGCCTGTTGAGCCGGTTTTGCCGTGACCGCTTCGCTGGATTTCGGATTCGGCAGCGGGCTCGGCGCGGCCGCTGGCGGCGGTGCCGGTTCAGGGGCAGGCGCCGGAAGAGGCGCAGGCGTAGCGGCAGGAGCCGGCGCGGCAGCCGATGGAGCGGCCTGGTCCGTTTGCGGCAGGGCGGCGGCCGGCGGCGGGGCTTTTTCCTGCTTTGTATCGGCTGGCTGCGACGGCGGCGGTGTTGGTGCTCCACCATCGAAGAACTTGGACGCGATCTGGATCCCGCCGAGAAGAATGAGCGCTGCCGCGCCGGCGACGATCAGTTTGCGCGTCCGCGGGGTCGCCGTCCTGGAGTCCTTGGGGGCCAGCGCCGTTTTTGCCTTCGCTGCTGCTTTGGCCTCGGCTTTGGCGGCTTTGGCTTCGGCCTTCGTTGTCGGGGCGGCTGCCGCAGCCTGCGCGGCACGGCGCGCGGCGGCAATGAAGTTCGGCTTCTCCGCCGGATCGGCGATGACGGGAGGTTTGACGGAGCCGGCGGCGGCTTCGGATGCCGCAATCCGGTCGGCAGCCGACGCGGCGCGGGGACGGCCACTGGCCGAGCCCGGCTCGAGTGGGTGATCGGGCGGCAGGTTGGGATCGATGGGGTTGCGTGCAGCAGCGGCCCGCGGTGGCGTGATCTCGGCAGCCGAATCGGCTGGCATTTCGGCGGGTGCGGCCGACTCCGGCATCGCTGCCGACGCGCGCATAGCGGCGGCGGCGGAGAACGAACTTGGCAGCGAACTCGGCAGCGAGCTTGGCAACGAACTCGGTATGGAAGCGGACGAGAAGGGCGCTGATTCAGCCGGGCTCGGGCGTGGCGCGGCGGGGATCGGCTGCGGCGTTGGCGACGCGGGCTCTGCGGTCTGGCGAATGCCGCTCTCGATCATCGCCAGCCGATCAACGACCTGCTCGACCGTGCCCTGAACTGCTTCGAGTGAGTCCTGGGTGCGGGCGACGTCGCGTTCAATCGCGCCATGGACAGTCGGTGATGGGCTGCCGGCGCCGCGTCCGGCCAGGGTGCGGATATCCTCGATGTGGACCAGGAGGTCGGCAATGCCGCGCTCAACCGCTTCGAGATGGACGAGACGGGCGTCGGACGTATCGAAACGTTGCACCAGTGTCGCGATGCGGTCTTCGAGATGCGCGAGCGCCGCGTGATCGGTGTGGGTGAGCTGGACCCATTCGAGCTTTTCGATCAGCCCGGAAAGCAGCTTCTCCAGTTCGCGCGGCACGGCTTGGCCCGCGTCGGCTGAAGCCGCGAGTGCATTGGTCAGCGTATCGATCCGGTTTTCGATTGCCGCAAGGCTTTCCGTGCTGGCCGCGGTGCTGGCCAGCGCGTCGACTTTTGCCGACAGCGCACGGACGTCCTCGGCAACTTTGGTCAGCGTTTCATCGGAGGCGACATGGGAAACGATCCCGCGCAATGCCCCGATGGCGGTTTCGAGCTGCTGCAGCGCGGCCGGATCGTCCTTCGCGGCGATCGTGTCGAGCTTCTGGGACAGTCCTTTCACGGCGTCCTCGAAGCCGACCAGGCCTTCGGCGGGAGTGAGGCCGCGCAAAGCGTCGTGGATCTCGTTTAAGCCCCGCTCCAGGCCGGCAATGGCGCTGGTATCGACGCCGCACTGACGGCTGTGCTCGATGCGGTCGGCCAGCGCCCTGACCTCGATCTCGAGTGAATCCATCGCCCGCTGCGGCAGCGCGGCGGTAATCAGATTCGCGATCTCGGTCAGGTCGGAGCGAATGCCTTTGACCGAAGCTTCAAGCTCTTTCGACGGTTGCAGCGCCTGGATGCGCGCCGTGATGTCGCGAAGCTGCGAGTCGAGGTGGCTCAAGTCGAGCACCGGCTCAGGCCGCGGCGGCGCGAAGACCGGAGGTGCCGGGTTTGGCTGGGGCGCCGTGAAGACTGAAGGCGCGGGCTTCGGCTGTAGCGCCGCGTTGATTGGAGGCTGCGGCTGTCCTTGCGGCGCAGGTTGCGCGTGCGGAGCCGGATTCATCTGCGGCGGCGCCATCACCGGCTCGAAATTGGCCGCGTTGCCATCGAGCGCATGCTGCCGCGCCGTGATTTCGGCGATCGCGTCGTCGATCGAAGTTGCAGTTCCAGCCGAAGGATGGTTGCGCGTCGGAGCACCGGTCAGTTGCGGACCGTGACCATTGCCGTTTTGCAGCGGGCGGCGATGCGGACGCTGCCGTTGTTGCTGCTCGTGGTGGCGTCGCCGTGCGGCTTCCTCAGCACGTCCTGCCCCTTCGGTAGGCGACGCCCTCTCAGGGCGTTCGGCCTGCCGCGCTGCGGCTTCTGTTCTTGCGGTTCGTTCTGCCCGCGCGGTTACTTCGGCTCTCGCCGCAGCTTCAGCGCGCGACATGCGTTCAAGCTGATGCGAAAGCTTGTCGAGGCGATTGTGCACGTCGTTGAGCGCGCCGCGGGTGTGTGCGGATTCATGATCGAAGCTGCGTTTGCGCTCCTCGCGAAGTTCACGCCGCGAATCGGGCCGATTGCCACGGCGTTCGCGATCGTCACGGCGCCGGCGTGCGGGCGCGGCATCCTCGTCGTCGTCATAGAAGTCCGTGAACAGGGCCGGCTCGTCGTCGGACGCTTCGTCATCCGGCTCGAGGACATCATTGAGCCATTCGCCGACCGACATGCCGGATCGCCGCGCAGCGGCGCGTGCAGTCTCCCGCGCTTCGGGGCGGAGGCCTTTCAAGTTCCACGGGCCGCCAGATTTCATTCTCACGCCTAAACCTGCGTCAGGACCGGAAGTACTCTTCTCAAACGCGCCCGCACGGACGGCGATGCGGAGGGTGCGGTCCCTATGTCCCCTACTGGCGAGATTTAAGGATTACGGTAAATAAGCCGTTAAAAATCGGGGATTTCCGCTGATCCCGCCGCGTTTTGCCGGCACGGCTCCTGCCGCGGGCGTGTTTGGAACTGAACCCGCGGCGCGGAGCAGAGCGAAGTCGGCCATTGGCCTAGTCCTCCGCCATCTCGCCCGCTCGGCCAAATCGGCTAAGGTCACTGTTCAAGCCGGCCCGTTGCGGACCGGAACTGCGCACCGGGTTCCGATGCCGACCTACAAGGCTCCCGTCGAAGAGACGATGTTCGTGCTCAACAGCGTTCTGCATGTTGAGCGCTACAACAACCTTCCAGGATTTGCCGAGGCTGCGCCGGACGTCACGCAAGCCGTGTTGGGCGAAGCGGCCAAATTTTGCGAGGACGTGCTCGCGCCGCTCAATCGTGTCGGCGACAAGCAAGGCTGCCGCCGGGCCGCCGACGGGTCGGTCACCACGCCGCTTGGATTCAAGGACGCTTACGACAAGCTGGTTGCCGGCGGCTGGGTCGGCGCCTCGGCGCCCATCGAATTCGGCGGCCAGGGCCTGCCGCTGCTGCTCACCGTCGCGGTGCGCGAATACATGTACTCTGCGAACATCGCCTTCACGATGTATTCAAGCCTCGCGCTCGGTGCGGTCACGGCAATTTACGCACACGGATCGGAGGAACTGAAGGCGCGCTTTCTGCCGAAACTGATCAGCGGCGAATGGGCAGGAACAATGAACCTGACCGAGCCGCATTGCGGCACCGATCTCGGTCAGCTTCGCTGCCGGGCCGCGGCGCAAGCTGACGGCAGCTACAAGATCACCGGCACCAAGATTTTCATTTCCGGCGGCGAGCACGATCTGACCGGCAACATCATTCATCTGGTGCTGGCGCGCATCGAAGGGGCACCTGCCGGCACCCGGGGCATTTCGCTGTTCGTCGTTCCGAAGATTCTGCCGGACGGGAGCGGTGTGCAGGGCGCGCGCAACGCGGTGTCGTGCGGCTCGATCGAAGAGAAGATGGGCATCCACGGCAATGCCACTTGCGTGATGAACTATGATGGCGCCACCGGATGGCTGGTGGGTGAGCCCAACCGCGGCCTCCACGCCATGTTCACGATGATGAACGCCGCCCGGCTGAGTGTAGGCCTTCAGGGGCTGTCGCTGTCGGAGGTGGCGTACCAGAATGCGGTAGCCTACGCCAAGGAACGGCTGTCCGGTCGCGCCGCTGGCGGCGCGGCATTTCCGGAAAAGGCCGCCGATCCGATCATCGTGCATCCGGATGTGCGGCGCATGCTGATGACCATCGCGCGTTCAACGAGTCTGCGCGCGCTCTGGTGCTGTGGACCGCGCTGCGCGGGGACATCGCCCGTCACGCCGCCGATGCCGGCGAGCGCGAAGCCGCCGAAGATCACATGGGCTTGATGACGCCGGTCATCAAAGGCGCGCTCACCGAGCTCGGCTTTGCCAACACGGTGTTGGCCCAGCAGATTTTCGGCGGCCACGGCTATATCGCCGAGCACGGCGTCGAGCAGTTTGTGCGCGATGCCCGGATTTCGATGATTTATGAAGGCACCAACGGCATCCAGGCGCTTGATCTTGTGGGACGTAAATTGCCGAAGGATGGGGGACGCGCGTTGCGGGCCTTCTTTGCGGAGGTCTCGGCGTTCATCGAAGACCATCGTGACGATGCGCTCATGTCCGCGTTTGTTGCTCCCGTTGAGCGGGCGCTCGGCGACCTGCGGAGCGCGACGCAGTGGTTCATGCAGAACGCTCCCGGCCGGCCGGAGAATGCCGGCGCGGGCGCGGCGGATTACCTTCAGCTCTTCGGCCTGGTCGCGCTCGGCTACATGTGGTGCCTGATCGTCGATGCGACGCGGGCCGGTAACGCTGGCGACCGCACGAGTGAGAGGCTCATTGTCGGCCGCTTCTTCATGGAGCGCATGCTGCCGGCCACGGCGACGCATCTCGCCCGGATCAAGGCCGGCGCCGACAGCACCATGGCTCTACCCGTGGCAGCGTTCTGATCTCACGCCGCGGTCAATCCGCCGTCGACGACAAATTCGGCGCCGGTTGTGAACGAAGACTCGTCGCTGGCCAGAAAGAGAATCGTGCGCGCTATTTCGATGGGCTGCGCAATCCGGCCAAGCGGTGCCGCGGCCGCGAAGCTGGACGCAAGTTTTTCTGGATTGCGCGCAGCATTCACCATCCCTTGCAGCATCGGCGTATCGGCAAACGATGGATGTACCGAGTTGCAGCGGATGTCGTAGCCCTTGCGGGCACAATGCAGCGCCACTGATTTTGTCAAAAGACGCACGCCGCCCTTGCTGGCGCTATAGGCGGCGAGGTGGCCGGTACCGATTATTCCCGCAACCGACGACAGGTTCACGATCGACCCGCCGCCGCGGTCTTTCATCACGCGGACCGCGTGCTTGCAGCCAAGAAACGTGCCGTCGAGATTGACGGCCATCAGCCTGCGCCATTCCTCAAGCGTCGTTGCCTCGATATCCTTGAGCAATGAGACGCCCGCACTGTTGACGACAATGTCGATCCTGCCAAAGCCATGCACGGTCGCGTCGGTCGCCGCGATCCAGTCGCTTTCGCTGGTGACATCGAGCTTGCGGGTTGCCGCCGCAGACTGAAATTGCGGGGCATCGAGATCCGTCAAAACGACCTTGGCGCCCTCATCGGCAAAGAGCTGCGCCGTGGCGAGACCGATTCCGGAAGCGCCGCCCGTGATCAGCGCCACTTTGTTCTGAATACGACCCATCGTTGCCGCCAATACCGCCGACATTCATCTTCAATCGGACCAGCAAAGCGAGTTTGACATTCGTAGCCCAACTGCCGCTAACTCGCGACGCGGATGTCAAATCCAAAGCTTCATTGGCACCTTATATGAACTCTTGGGCCTTCGATCCAAATATTCGCGTAAGGTGTCCATCGGGATGGACGCAGACATTTGAAGCGGACCACCAGTACAGGCCTTGCGCGACGCGCGGTTTGTTTGGCCGCCGGCGCTCTGCTGTTTGTTTACGGCGCGGGCGCGGCCCGCTGCCAGACGACGCCCGAACAGTTCTACAAGGCGCGTCAATTGACGATGCTGGTGTTTACCGGGGCGGGCTCCACCTATGACATCTATGCGCGCTTGCTGGTGCGTCATCTGGGCAAGCACATTCCCGGCAACCCGACATTCATCGTGCAGAACATGGTGGGAGCCGGCGGGTTCAAACTCGTCGACTATCTCTACCGGATAGCGCCGGCGGATGGCTCGGTGATGGGGACGATCGGGCGCGGTCTGCCGTTCGAGCCGATGCTTGGCGAGAATCCGGTCAATTTCGATCCGCTGCGTTTCACCTGGCTGGGCAGCATGAACCGGGACGCCTCACTGGCCATGGCGTGGCATACCGCGAAAGTGAAGAATTTCGACGATCTCCGGAAGTATGAGCTTTTGGTGCCGGGCACCGGGGTCGGCGCCAACTCCGAGATCATTCCGCTCGCCATAAACACTTTCGCCGGTACCCGATTCAAGATCATCGAGGGCTATCGCGATACCAGCGTCGCCGCACTCGCCATGGAGCGCGGTGAGCTCGATGGGTTGGCCTACTGGTCGTGGAGCTCGGTCATGGCGGCGCATCCGGACTGGATCCGCGATAAAAAGGTGAACTTGTTGTTCCACACCGGCGCGAATCCGATAGCGGCGGTCCCCGATTTGCCCTCGATCCGCGATCTCATCGAGAATCCGACCGACAAAAAGGCGCTGCAACTTCTGTTGGCGCGGGAAACACTTGGCCGGCCGTTCGTCGCGCCGCCGGCGGTTCCGCCGGATCGCGCCGAAGCGCTGCGAACGGCCTTCGCGGCGACGCTGCGGGATCCCGATTTTCAAAAGGACGCCGGTCAGGCCAGACTGGATACCGATCTGGTAACCGGCGCGGAATTGGATACTGTTCTTAAGGACTCAGCCAGCGCGCCGCAGCAAGTCATTGATCTACTCAAGCAGGCGCTTGGCCGCAAATAACGCCGTGTTGGGAATAGATGCCAAGCATGCAGTTTGGTCTTTATGCTCCGATCCCGATGGCGACCGTCGGTTCGCCCGAAGCCGCTCAAGCGGCCGCCGAGGCACTGTCGCCGCTGCCGGACGGTCGGCTCGATGCCCAGTTTGATCACGGCGTCGACCTGCTTGTCGCGGCCGATGGTGTGGGATTTGACCTCGTCCTGTTCGCCGAGCGCCATCTCGGCAACGACCTTGCCGCCTGGGTGCTGGCAAGCGCAATCGGCTCCCGGCTCAACCGGATCCGCTCGTTGGTCGCCGTGCATCCCGGATTATGGGATCCGGTGATGGTGGCAAAGCTTGCGGTTTCGCTCGATCGCGTCTGCAAGGGGCGCATGGCGCTCAACATCGTCAACGGCTGGTTCGACGAGGAATTCCGCATGTTCGGCGGAACGGTGCTTCAAGGCGAAGAGCGCTATCAGCGGACGATCGAATTCATCGATATATTGCGCGGTCTGTGGACCAATGAAACGTTCTCCTACGCGGGTCAATTCTACAAAGTCGAAAAAGGTCAGCTTTTGCTGAAACCGGCCTCGCCGACGATGCCGGAAATTTATTCGGTCAGCGGCAGCGATCGCGGCCGCGACTTCATCGCCGAGCAGTGCGACTGGTGGTTTATCGATTTTCCGAAAACCGCAGAGACGACCGACGAGATGATGCAGGCTATCGAGGCGGCTATCGCCGATATGAACCGGCGCACCGATCGCCTCGGCCGAAAAGTACGTTACGCGCTCAACCCGTTTGTGGCGCTCGGCAAGACCGAAGAGGATGCGTTGACGGCGACCATTGAGCGCATCTACGCGTTCGATCCCAATCCCGACACACGCAAGATTTCAGAAACGCATGATGCCGGCGACCAAGATCGGTTGCATGGGGCCGCCTGATAAAGTGTTTCGCCAAATCCGCAGATTTGAAAGTCTCGGCATCGAACTCATTCTGTGCAAGATCATTCCGACAATCGAAAATGTGCGACAGATCGGCGGAGAGATCATTGCGCCGATGCGCAGCGGCGCGGCCTCCTTATCGCTTGCGAGCTGAAAGACTGGAGAAAGCCTATGCCCGACGCCTTCATCTACGATCACGTTCGTACGCCGCGCGGGCGCGGCAAGGTGGACGGTTCGCTGCACGAAGTGACCGCGCTCAACCTGGCAAGCCAGGCGCTTGCCGCCATCCGCGATCGCAACGAACTGGATGCCGCGCAAATCGATGATGTCGTCCTTGGCGTCGTCGATCCGGTTGGCGAGGCGGCTGCCGATATCGCCCGCACCGCCGCGCTGGTCGCGGGCTACGGCGACAGCGTTGCCGGCGTGCAGATCAATCGGTTTTGCGCTTCCGGGCTGGATGCAGTGAATTTCGCCGCGGCGCAGATCATGGCCGGTCAGCAGGACATGGCCGTCGCCGGTGGCGTCGAATCCATGAGCCGGGTCGGTATCGGTTCGGCCGGCGGGGCGTGGTCGGTCGATCCTTCGATCGCGGTCGCGCATTATTTCCTGCCGCAAGGCATCTCCGCCGACCTGATTGCCACCAAATACGGCTTCTCCCGCGATGACGTCGACGCCTACGCCGTCGAAAGCCAGAAGCGCGCGGCGACGGCATGGGACGAAGGCCGTTTCGACCGCTCGGTGATGCCGGTCAAAGACGCCAACGGCCTCGTCATTCTGGCCAAAGACGAACACATGCGTCCGGGCACGACGATGCAGTCGCTCGCGGCTTTGCAACCGTCGTTCGTGCAGATGGGCGAGTTGGGCGGGTTCGACGCTGTGGCTATCCAGGCGCATCCAGACGTCGAATATGTCAAGCACGTCCATCACGCGGGTAATTCTTCGGGTATCGTCGATGGCGCCGCGGCGGTTCTGGTCGGCAATTCCCGTGCGGGCAAGCGTGCCGGCTTGAAACCGCGCGCGAAGATCAAAGCCTTTGCGAATATTGGCTCGGATACGGCACTGATGCTGACCGGCCCGGTCGACGTCACCGAGAAGCTTCTGAAAAAATCCGGCATGAAATTGTCCGACATCGACCTTATCGAGATCAATGAGGCGTTCGCGTCGGTGGTGCTGCGTTATCAGCAGGCGTTCGATCTCGATCCGGCAAAGGTCAACGTCAATGGCGGTGCCATCGCGCTGGGTCATCCCCTCGGGGCGACGGGCGCCATGATCCTGGGTACCGTGCTCGACGAACTGGAGCGTCGCGATCTCTCAACAGCTTTGGTTACGCTCTGCATCGGCGTTGGCATGGGCACGGCCACTATCATTGAGCGTGTCTGAACCTGGACTGAGGAGGCCGAAGTGCCGAAAATCGACATTCCCGGTCTACCGACGACCGCACCGGCTATCCGGAGCCCTGCACCTCCCTGCAATCCGCCGGGCTCGATCAGTTTGGCGTCAACTGACACCCTTAAGCCCGGTGCGGCGTCGGCGCTGCGGCACTGGCACGAGAAGGAAGACGAGCTGGTCTATGTGCTTCAGGGCGAGGTGGTGCTGATCGAAGATGAGGGCGAGACAGTGCTCAAGCCCGGCGATGCCGCCGGCTTCAAGGCCAACACCCCGAACGGGCACCAATTGATCAACCGCACAAGGAGTGACGCGGTCTATCTCGAGATTGGCACGCGTTCGCAATACGAGACCGCGCACTATCCGGATGTCGATCTCGTCGCCATACGCGACGAAAAAGGCATGCGCTACGGTCGCAAGAACGGCGAGCCTTACAAATGAGCTTCACACACTTCACGCTTGACGTTGATTCTGACGGCCTCGCGCTGGTGACGTGGAATTCGCCCGGCCGCACCATGAACGTGCTCGATGCTGCGGTGAAAGACGAGCTTTCCGCGATCCTCGAGCAAACCACGGCTGATCCCGCGGTGAAGGGCGTCGTCATCGCGTCGGGCAAGGATTCGTTCTGCGCCGGCGCCGACCTGACCGTTCTGGAAGACATCAGCCGCACCTATAAGGAACTGGCGGCGTCGCAAGGTGAAGTTGCTGCCAATCAGCGGGTGTTTGACGAGAGCCGCAAAACGTCGGTGCTCTATCGGCGTATCGAGACCTGCGGCAAGCCGTGGGTCGCCGCCATCAATGGCGTCGCGGTCGGCGGCGGCTTCGAGTTGACGCTGGCGTGCCATCACCGCGTCGCCGCCGATAACGATAAGACCCGCGTTGGTCTTCCCGAGATCAAGGTTGGCCTGTTTCCCGGCGCCGGCGGGACGCAGCGCGTGGCACGCATCATGCCGCCGGCGGACGCGCTGCAATTTCTGCTCAAGGGCGACCTGGTCACCGCCAGCCGCGCCAAGATCATGAAGCTGATCGACGACGTGGTGCCGGCCGACGATCTGATAAAAACAGCCAAGGCTTGGATCGCCACCAGCGGCACCGCCAAAGCGCCGTGGGACATCGATAACTTCAAATTGCCCGGCGGGCCGGTGCAGTCCAAAGCCGGGATGATGGTGTTCACGCCGGCGAATGCACTCTATCGCCGCGAAACTTACGATAATTACCCGGCCGCGCGGGCCATCATGCAGGTCGTTTACGAGGGCTTGCAGCTGCCGATGGATCAGGCGCTGCGTGTCGAGTTACGCTGGTTTGCGAAGATATTGCGCTCGCCCGAAGCGGCGGCAATGATCCGCTCGCTGTTCGTTTCGATGCAGGAGATCAACAAAGGCGCGCGGCGACCGCCCAATGTTCCGGCGAAGAGGATCAAGACAATCGGTGTGCTGGGCGCGGGTTTCATGGGTGCGGGCATTGCCTATGTCAGCGCGCTTGCCGGAATCGACGTCGTGCTTGTCGATCGCGATCCGGAAACCGCCGAGAAAGGCAAAGCGCATTCAGAGAAGCTTCTGACCGATCAGATCAGCCGTGGACGCAGCACCGCCGAAGCGCGCGACGCCGTGCTGGCGCGCATCAAGCCGACAGCCGATTTCGTCGCCTTGAAAGATTGCGAACTGGTCATCGAGGCGGTGTTCGAGGACCGCAAGGTCAAGGACGAGGCGATCGCGCGCGCCCAAAACATTATTGGCGACAGCGCGATCTTCGCGTCCAACACTTCGACATTGCCGATCACGTCGCTTGCCGAATCGTTCAAGGACCGCTCCCGGTTCATCGGCATCCATTTCTTCTCGCCGGTCGATCGCATGAACCTGGTCGAGATCATTCTCGGCAAGGAAACCGGCGATGCGGCGCTGGCAGCGGCATTTGATTATGTTCGCGCGATCCGCAAGACGCCGATCGTCGTCAACGATTCACGCGGCTTCTATACGTCGCGCGTAGTCGGGACCTATCTGCGCGAAGGTCATCTGATGCTGGAGGACGGCGTGCCGGCGGCGATGATCGAAAATGTCGGCCGCATGGCCGGCATGCCGGTCGGTCCGCTCGCGCTCAACGACGAGGTGGCCGTCGATCTGGCCTGGAAGATCCTGAAAGCGACGGAAGCCGATCTTGGATCGAAGGCCGTTGATCCGCGGCAGAAGGCGCTCCTTGAAGAGATGGTGGAGAAGCGCGGCCGGTTGGGCCGCAAGAATGGCAAGGGCTTTTACGACTATCCGCAGAGCGGTCCGAAGCGGTTGTGGCCGGGGCTCGGTGAATTGCAGCCCAAAAAGCTCGACCCCGACAAACTCGACGTCGCGGAGCTCAAAGCCCGGCTGCTCGCGATCCAGGCGCTCGAGACCGCGCGCTGCATTGAGGAAGGTGTTGTGGTCGACGTGCGCGAGGCCGACGTCGGTTCGATCCTCGGTTTCGGCTTTGCACCGTTCGCCGGCGGCACCGTCTCTTACATCGACGGGATGGGCGCCAAGACCTTTGTCGATTTATGCAACCGGTTGGCGAAGAAGTACGGGGACCGCTTCAGGCCGTGCAAGCTGCTGCTCGACATGGCGCGCAAGAACGAAAATTTCTATGGCCGCTTTGCGCCGCAACCACGCCGAGCGGTTGCCTGAGATCATGGCGTAGCGGCGCGTCGTTGCCAGCGACAACCACGGCGCGATTTTCGTTCAGGAGAGTTGAATTCAGGGCGACTTCACGCGATTCAGGTTTATAAGGAGCGCGGAACGGCACTCTTCGGCGCCGGAAAGGCCCTGGACTGGCGTTTGGGGCATGCCTGACTATTTACCCTACCGACGCGGCCTTAAGCGCCAGCCCGCATTGCCCTCCAATGCGTGCCATGTGTAAGGTCGCGGCCCATTTGAGCCGGGACTCTGCATGGCGCGTGACCAGGTTGACCTGACGCCGATCGAGCGGCGTGACGATCTCGTTGCGTGGATCGCCGAGGGCGTCAAGCCGAAGTCCCGATTTCGCATCGGCACCGAGCACGAAAAATTCGCCTTTACGCTCGAAGGCCATCGTCCGGTCCCCTACGAGGGGCCGCGCGGGATTCGCGCATTGCTCGAAGGCATGCAGCACCTGCTCGGTTGGGAGCCGATCATGGAAGGGCCGAATGTCATCGGCCTTTTTGATGTTACCGGCGGCGGTGCGATTTCACTCGAGCCGGGCGGCCAGTTCGAATTGTCCGGCGCGCAGGTCGAGACGGTGCACCAGACCTCGAGCGAGCTGATGGCGCATCTCGCGCAAGTGCGGGAGGTCGCGCAGCCACTGCACATCGGATTTCTCGGAATCGGCATGACGCCGAACTGGACCCGGGCCGACATTCCGAAAATGCCGAAGGGGCGCTACCGGATCATGACGGCATACATGCCGAAGGTCGGCACGCTCGGCCTCGACATGATGTATCGCACCTGCACGGTGCAGACCAATCTCGACTTCTCCTCCGAAGCCGACATGGTGAAAAAGCTGCGCGTGTCGCTGGCGCTGCAGCCGGTCGGCACCGCGCTGTTTCGCCAATTCGCCGTTTACCGAAGGCAAGCCGAACGGCTATCTCTCGTTCCGCTCCGAAATCTGGCGCGACACCGACAATGCGCGCGCCGGAATGCTGCCGTGGGCGTTCGAGCCGGGCATGGGTTTTGAGCGCTGGGTCGACTACGCGCTGGACGTGCCGATGTATTTCGTCAAACGCGGCGATACGTATATCGACGCTTCGGGTCAGTCATTCCGCGATCTGCTCAATGGCAAGTTGCCGGCCGTGCCCGGCGAGCAAGCGATGTTGTCGGATTGGGCCAATCACATCAGCACGATCTTTCCGGAAGTACGGCTCAAACGTTATCTGGAAATGCGCGGTTCCGATTCCGGGCCGCTACCGAACTTGCTGGCGCTGCCGGCTTTCTGGGTCGGTATTCTCTATGACGATGTTTGTCTCGATGCGGCGTGGGATTTGGTCAAGGACTGGACCGCCGAGGAACGGCAGAAGCTGCGCGACGATGTGCCGAAGCAAGGCCTGGCGGCAAAGATTCGCAACCACACGGTCTTCGAGCTGGCTACCGAAACGCTCAAGCTGGCGCGCGCCGGGTTGATGCGCCGCAGGCATCTCGATACCGGCGGCCGCGACGAGACGCGCTACCTTGATGTACTGGATGACCGCGTCGCACGCGGCACCACGGCGGCGCAAGAGCTTCTGGAAAAGTTTCACGGTCCGTGGGCCGGTTCCGTCGATCCGATCTATACCGAACAGGCGTACTGACCGGCGCTTCGCATCATTGCTCCGCCAGCCCGTAAAGCAGCCCGGCCTGCCGCAGAGCCTCCCGGCAAGCATTGGCGTTGCCTTGTTTATCGGCCTTGCGGGCGCGATCGAGAGCCGCGTCGGCGTCTGCGTTGGCTTGGGTTTCCGCATGCTCGACCGCGCCCGGCGTCGGCTGGCGATGTAGCTGCGCGTCGACCGTTTGCGGTGCACTCGGCCCAACAACCGGGTTTGAAGCCGAGGGCTTGATCTGTCTTTGCAGGCTGTTGATGTCTGCCGTGCACGGTCCTGCCTGGGCTACGGTACCGGCAACAAGAGTGACACCGCACGCCATGGCCGCCAGGATCGAAGCTTTCAAGATCTTGCTGCGCCATCGAATATCCATGTCGAACTCCCGTCCGTAAGGATGCGCTGCCGTTTCAACTCTTCAGGAACCGGAATGTTCGGAGCGGGAAGGGCATTCACGTCCGGGCTGCTTAAGGGCATAAGGCCGCCCGGAGGCTGCCTATGGCATCGCCGCTGAATGCAGTGCTGTGTGCGCTGGTCGCGACCGCGTTCTGGAGCGCGCTCGGCTATGCGTTGTCGCGCCGCCTGCTGCCACGGCCGCTAGCGGTTGGTTCGGCGCCGGTTATCGGCTGGGCCGTCCATAGCGCGGTGGCGCTGCCACTGCTTGACCCTGGCGGGCTTTGCGCCGGCCACGGTCGTTGCCGTCGCCGTCATCTGCGTTCTTGGCAGCCTTGTTGGCAGCGCCTTTTTATCAAAGGCCGCGATGCAAGACGGCCAAGATGGCGATGAATTCGCACCGGCAATTCCGCCGTGGGCTTTTGCGGCTGCCGCGGTGCTTGCGCTTGCGCCAGCCGTGGCGATCGTGCCCAAGCTTGCCGGCGACTTGGTCTATCTCGCCGATCCGATCTTCGACCACGCCAAGATCGCGCTCATCGATGCGATCGTGCGCCAGGGTTTGCCGCCGGTCGATCCTGCATTCGGCGCGGTGATCGGACACGGGCAGTTCTTTTATTACTATCTCTGGCACTTCAGTGCCGCGGAACTCGCGCTGGTCCTGCATACCAGCGGCTGGGAAGCCGATATCGGGCTGACGTGGTTCACGGCGTTCGCGTCGTTGAGCCTGCTGATGGGCGTGGCGGTGTGGCTGAGCAAAAAGTCCGCCGCGGCGATCTTCGTCGTGTTGCTCGCCGCCGCAACGTCGCTGCGTGTGACGCTGGCATGGCTGTTCGGTACCCATGGACTTGAGCCTTTTTTGGCAGAGCCGACCGGATTTGCCGGCTGGCTGTTGCAGGCGGCGTGGGCGCCGCAACATCTGATGGCGGCGACCTGCGTCGTGGCGTCAATGCTGCTGATCGCCCGCTACGCAAAACAGCGCAGCGTGCTGCTGGTGTTGGCGATCGTTCTGGTCGTCGTTGCGGGCTTCGAAAGTTCGGCCTTTATCGGCGGCATCACATTTGCGCCCGCCGCTTTGGCCGCCGCGCTGTTTCTCATTGTGCGGATCGAACCGGCGCAGCGTGTCAGGTTCGTTGTCGGCATGGCGGCTGCGGCCGTGCTGGCGGGGCTCGCCGCCGCGCCGTTCCTGCACAACCAGCTTTATGCCGTCGCGGCGCGGGCCGAGGTGAACCCGATCGTGATCCGGCATTTCGCAGTGCTTGGTGCGATGTTCTCCGAGGGCCTGCGGCGCGCGCTCGATTGGCCGGCCTATTGGCTCGTTCTGCTGCCGATCGAATTCCCGGCTACTTTTGTCGCGGGCGTGCTTGCGCTGTTCGTCCTGCTGCGAAGCGGCGCCGCAAGACCGGAGAGGCTCTTTACCATAGCTCTCGCCTGTCTCGCCGGAGCAGGCCTGTTGGTGTCGTGGCTCCTGGTCAGCACGGTCGGCGACAACAACGATCTTGGTCTGCGCGCGATCCTGCCTGCGGCATCGGTTCTGATCGTGCTGTCGGCGGCCGGAATAGCACTGACGCCGCGGCGGACCATGATCGGCATTATCGCCGTCGCCGGGTTGTTGCTCAGCCTGCCCGACACGGTGGCGATGATCCGATCCAACATCGGTGGCGCGTCCCGGCCCGATGGCGCTGTTTTCGCGCAATCGCCCGCGCTGTGGGCGGCGGTGCGCCGCTATGCGCCCGCAACGGCGCGTGTCGCCAACAATCCGTTGTACCTTCAGGATCTGACGCCTTGGCCGGCCAACATGTCGTGGGCGCTACTGGCAAACCGTGGTTCGTGCTTTGCCGGCCGCGAGCTGGCGTTGGCCCTTGCGCCGCTGCCGGAGGGCATACGTGACGCGATCAACGCGCAGTTCATTCGGGTTTTCGCCGGCGAAGGCACGGCGCAGGACATCAGCGATATTGCGAAAAAATACGGCTGCGACGTCATTGTCGTGACGCCGCAGGACAAGGCCTGGAGCAATGATCCTTTCGCCTCAAGTCCCGACTTCCATCTTGCGGAAAGTCGCGACGGTTGGCGAATTTACACCGTGATCAGGCCTGGCCCGAACGCACAATAGCGGGGTCAAATTCCGGCGAACCAGTTGAAGCCCTGCTTGCTCCAGAACGTCTCGCGAAAGTCGTTCGTGACTTCGATCGCCTTGATCCACTTCGCGTTCTTGTAGCCGAGCTTGGTCGAGGTGCGCAGCCGCATCGGATAACCGAACGGATCGGCCAGGCGATCGCCGGCATATTTGGTGGCGAGGATCGTTTGCGGGTGCAACGCCGTCGCCATGTCGATGCTCTCGGTGTAGTCGTCGTTGCAGATGAAGTAGACGTATTTGGCAGTGAGGTCGGCGCCGATCCGTTGCAGGAAATCGCGCAGGCTCGGCCCGGACCATTGGCCGATATAATCCCAGCCTTCGACACAGATATGCTTGATGATGATCTCCTGCTCGGGCAGGGCGTAGATCTGCTGCGCGGTCCACGGCTGTTTGTTCTGGATGAGACCGGCAAGCGCAAGCTGCCATGACGCACCGTCGACCGGCTTGACGTCCTCGATGTCGTAATAGGCGTTGAACCGGGCGGGTTTGACGACTTGCGAAGCGTTGTAGGTCGGCGCCAGGTGATTGGGACGAAAGAGCGTTGCTTGCACGCGGTCGTTCCACGCCGACACCGTGCGCAGGACTTTTTGCACCGAATCGTCCTCGGTGACGTCGCAGCCGGTCAGCAGCGACAGCGCGCCAAGGCTGATGGCGCCGCGCAACACGTTGCGCCGGTTGACGTCATGAACCAGCGCCCGGTTCTGGGTCAGCACACGCTGATCCACTGCCTTGGCAGGCCGAAAAATGGATGGTGTCGGCGTTCGCAGCATCGGTCACCGCATCAGTGCGTGGGTTTGGCTTCGGGAGCGGCGCCGTCATCGACCGGCGGTCCGCCGTTGATCATCGCCAGCAGGCTTTTCGGCACGAGGAGCGCCAGTGAGATGTGTACCAGCAGAAACCCGACGATCGCCGACATGCACAGGAAGTGCACGACGCGGATCGTCTGGAAGCTGCCGAACAATGCGGCAAGCTCGGAGAATTGCACGGGCTTCCACAACGCCAGGCCTGAAATCACGATCAGGATGCCGGCCGCCATGACGCCGAGATACAGAATCTTCTGCACGGCGTTGTAATGGGTGAGATCGTCGTGGGCGAGCTTGAATCGCAGCGCGTCGCCGACGGTTGCAAGAATCTCGCGGATCGAGATGGGAAACAGCTTGCGGCGAAATCGTCCCGTGGCAATTCCGTACGTCAGATAGGCAATTCCATTGAGGACGAAAATCCACATGCCGAAGAAATGCCACTGCAAGCCGTGTTGCGCCCATTTGCCGATCACGACGCTGTCGGGAAAGTGCAGCCAGCCGAGGATCACGTCGTCATTGTAGATTTTCCAGCCGCTGCCGATCATGATTAAGATCGCAACCGCGTTGATCCAATGCATGATGCGCAACGGCAGCGGATGCAGGCGGCGCTCATGATTTATTGATTTGACGGTTGCCATAGTATCGACGACGGTTTTGCGTTCGTTGCTCGCGCGTGGTCACGAAGCGGTCGTGACATCACGATAACAGCGGTAAGCTTGAAATGCAGGAACCGATTCGCCTCCCATTGGCCGTGTGCGATGCGCGGACACTACGGACGGCCTTCGCCGCACGCAAGCACTCCGGCTTCACAAATTCGCGGGGCATTTTTGATCGGGAGATTTTCAGGATGAAAAATTTGCTGGCCACTGCGGCTTTCATCGCCAGCCTTTCAATGCCGGTGGATGTGACGGCTCAGGCGATGATTCCGCCAACCGGCACGGACGACGCCAGCAAGCCGATGCCGATGACCGAACGCATGAACCGCCGTTTTCCACAGCCGGTACGCGTCGGCGATCTCGTCGGTTTGCCGATTCTCACCGACAGCGCTTCGACCCTTGGTCATGTCCAGGACGTGGTACAGACTTCAGCCGGGAAAATTGAGCTGATCGTCGCTTACAATAAATGGTTTGGCTGGTTCGGCTGGTTCACGCGCCCGGTTGCGGTGCCGCTCGAAGCCGTCGGTATCGAGGGACGGCAGCTGGTTTCGCTCGACATGCCGTCGAATGAATATGCCGCCGCCCCGACGTGGCAGAGCGGCGGCACGACAGCGTTGCCCGGCGATGCGACGATCCGGATCGCGCTGGCCCGCAATTGAACGATCACGAGTTTGTGAAGTCGATAACTTTTAGGTGCCTGCAGAATTGTCCGCTGTGAGGCGGAAGTGATTGGCGCGTCGTCTTTGGACGCGGCAATCGTAAGTTGATTGCGAAATAGATATTGGGGGCAATCGCATGGTTCATGCGAACCGAATGAATGGCGAATCGATTTCCGTGACTACCTCCGATCGCACCGGCGCGACGTTGCCGCCAGCGGGTTGCGGCATCGCCTTCATGGCCAAGGCGTCAGCGCCAGGCCGCACCAAAACCCGTCTGGTGCCGCCGCTGACCCTCGCGGAAGCCGCCGACCTCAACACCGCCTTTTTGCAGGACGTTGCCGACAACGTGCTGCTCGCGTCGCGCGATGGCGCGTCCGGGGCCGGAATCGCCGGTTATGCCGCTTTTGGCCCGCCGGGCAGCGAGGACTTCTTCCAGCACACGCTCCCGCCGTCCATCGGCCTGATCGAAGCCTGGCTGCCGAATTTCGGCGATTGCCTGTTGCATACGATCGAGGACATTTTTGCCCGCGGCCATCGCTCGGCCGTGGTGCTCAATTCCGACAGTCCAACGTTGCCGACCGCGTTTCTGGTCGAGACCGCCGCGGCGCTGGCGCGTCCCGGTGATCGCGCCGTGCTCGGCCCGTCGAGCGACGGCGGCTACTATCTGCTGGGACTCAAGGCCACCCATCGCCGCCTGTTTCAGGACATCGCCTGGAGCACCGAGCGGGTCGCCGAACAGACGCTCGAACGGGCGTGGGAGATCGGGCTCGAAGTGTACCGGCTGCCGGTCTGGTACGATGTCGATGACGCCGCAAGCCTGCGCCGCCTGCAGGACGAGCTCGATCGTCCGGAGTCGTTGCGGTACCGCCTTGACGGCCACCAACTGCATCACGCGTCGCAGACGGCGGCGTTGTTGAGCCGGCTGCGGAACGAGAATGATTTGAGCCGCCGGGTCGGCGAACCGGCAGTGGTTGAAGCGTTGCGCGCCTGACCCGGTGCAAACAGTTCAAGGGCGATTTCATCATGACGACGGCTGCAACAACACGAACTGTCGACCCAAGGCGCTATTTCGAAAGCGTCGATACGAACAGCGACGTTCCCGAGCACGAGCCGGTTTGCCTCTACCTGGAAACGACCAATCGCTGCAATCTTCTGTGCACGACATGTCCGCGAACCTATGAAGAGCTCGAGCCGCCGGCCGACATGAGCTGGGAGCTGTTCACCTCCATCGTCGATCAAATCCCGCGCTTGCATCGCGCGGTGCTGCACGGTGTCGGCGAGCCGATGCTGGTGAAGAACTTGCCCCGCATGGTGCGCTATCTCAAGGACCGCGGCACCTATGTGCTGTTCAACACCAACGGCACCGTGCTCAATGAGAAGAACGGCCGCGCCCTGATTGCAGCCGACCTTGACGAACTCCGGGTCTCGTTCGACGCGGCAACTCCGGAGTCGTATCGTGCGATCCGCGGCAAGAATTATTTCAATCGCATTCTCAAGAACGTGCGCGCATTTCGCGAATTGCAGGAGCGCGAAGGTCACGGCAAGCCGCGCGTCTCCGCCTGGCTGACCGGGCTGCGTGAAACGATCGAGGAGTTGCCGGACTTCGTGCGCGTAGCGGCCGAGACCGGCGTCAAGGAAGTCTATTTGCAGCGGCTGGTGTTCTTCAACGACAACGCCATCGGCAAGGCGCGGCCGGATCAGGCGCTCTACGAGCGGCTTTCCGGCGAAGAGGCCGTGCATATCGATCGGGCGGCCGCGCTCGCCAAGACGCTTGGCGTCACCTTCAGTGCGTCAGGCGCCGCGTCCGAGCCTGGCATGAGCCTGAAGCGGCGCGACGACGGTTCGCCGTGGTCGATGTGCCGGCGGCCGTGGACGGTAATGTATTTCACCGCCAACGGCCGCGCGTTGCCGTGCTGCATCGCGCCGTTCTCGCAGCGCGGCTACGAAAACTACACGCTGGGCGACGCCACGCAGCAGACCCTGCGCGAGATCTGGGCCGGTCCGGCCTACAGCGATTTCCGCAAGGCGCTGCTGTCGGGTAAGCCGCCGGAAGCCTGCGCCAACTGCGGGCTGCGCTGGAGCCTGTAGCGATGCCGCAGGCGGGCGGCGTTGCCGTCGTCATACCGACGTTCAATGAGGCGGAGTCGATCGCATCCGTTATCGCCGAGGTGCCGCGTCATCTCGTCGATCGGATCATCGTCGCCGACGGCGGCAGCACCGATGGCACTGCGGACAAGGCACGGTCCGCCGGCGCGGAAGTGCTGACTGTCGGCCGCGGTTACGGGCTGGGCTGCCTGAAAGGCGCGCAAGCAGCCGACAATGCCGGCATTGTCGTTTTCATGGATGGCGATGGCGCCGACGATCCTGCCGCGATGGACGGGCTGGTCGGGCCCCTCCGCTCCGGCGCCTATGATTTCGTGATTGCGTCTCGCGCTTTGGGCGATCGGGCGCCTGGCAGCATGGCCTGGCATCAGCTTCTGGCCGGCCGGATCGCCGGTTTTCTGACGGGACTGCTCTACGGCGTTCGCTATACCGACATGTGCGCCTACCGCGCCATCCGGCGCGATAAGTTGCTTGCGCTCGGCATGTGCGAGCTTACCTACGGCTGGAATCTCGAGATGCAGATGCGTGTCGCACGCGCCGGATTGCGTGTGCTTGAAGTGCCGGTTTCTTACCGCCGCCGCCTCGGCGGAGAATCCAAGGTCGCGGGAACGTTGGGCGGCTCAATCAAGGCCGGCCTGAAGATCATCTCGACTTTTGCGCGCGTGGCGATGGAAGCGGCGCCGGCGCGGAGAGCCGGCTAGGTTTGGAATTTGAGGTCTCGGCTGGCCGCTAGATCGCGACCTTGTGCAGGAAGCCGTCAACGCTGCCGCGCAAGCTGTCGGCGGCCTTTTCGACCGACCGTGACGCTGCCAGCACCGTATCGGTGGACGACTGCATGTCGGCAATTGCCGTGGATACCCGCTGCAGGACCGCAGCCACGGACCGCGTGCCGGCGGCCGCGGTCGCGACGTTGCTGGAAATCTGGCTGGTCGATGCATGCTGCTGCTCGACCGCCGACGAGATCGCGGACGTGAATTGATCGATTTCCTGCACCCGGCCGCTGATGCTGCCGATGGCGCGCACGGCGCTCTGTGTCGACGATTGCACTTCGGCAATTTGCGTGGCGATGACGTCGGTGGCTTTCGCAGTTTGCACCGCGAGCGCCTTGACCTCGGAAGCGACCACGGCAAAGCCCTTGCCGGCAGCGCCGGCGCGCGCCGCCTCGATGGTGGCATTCAGCGCGAGCAGGTTGGTCTGCCCGGCGACGTCGTGAATGAGCTTGATGACGTCGTCGATCCTTTGCGCCGCCTGCGCCAGGCTCGCGATCTCCTGATTTGTCGATCGCGCTTCCGCCGTCGCCACGCGCACGACTTCGGTCGCGCGTGCGAGCTGATGATTGATTTCGGCGATGGATTTCGACATTTCGTCCGCCGCCATGGACGCGATTTCGACGCTGCCAAAGGCCTGGTCGGAGGCCCGCACTGCGCCGGCCGTCTGCGTGGTGGTTTCGTTTGACGTCGCCGAGAGCGCGCTGGCGGTCGACTGCATCGAGGCGACGCCTTCCGCCATGGTCTTCAAAACGCCTTCGATGCTTTGGCGAAACCATACGATCGCCTCTTCGACCACGGCGCGCCGCGCTTCCTGTTCGCTCAACAGTGCGCTCTTCAGCTCGGCTTTGCGGCGGGCGGTGATGTCGTGGTGCGTTCCGAGCCAGTATCCGGTGCCGGGAATGGCGCGATTGACCACGGCGACCGAGCGGCCATCGGGCAGCTCGGCGACAAAAGACAGTTCTTTCCCGGCCGCCATATCGTGCAGCAGGTCGGCGCAATATTTTTCCGGATCGCTCGGAAGGTTGCCCGACTTGGCGCGTATCTTGACGAGATCGCTCAGCTTGACGCCGGGCTTCACGAGATCGCGGGGCAATCCGTAGATCTCGATGTAGCGGTCGTTGCGGACAACGAGGCGTCCGGCGGCGTCGAACATGACGACGCCTTGCGTCATATTATTGAGTGCCAATTCGACAAGGCGGCTTTTTCTGCCGAACCTGCCGAACAGGCTGGTGAAGCCCCGGAACATCACGCAGCCGCCGATCGGATAGCGAAGCGCACAGTAGGTATCCAACAAGCATTTACGGGCCGTTAATCAAAGGCTGCGGCGCGGATTAGCGGCAGTGGGCCGCCCCCCGCGGGGCGGGCCCCAAACGGCCAGTTCCCGTTCGTTTAGGACGGCAGGATATGCTTGTCCGGGTCGAGCCAGAACGCCCAGACCGCGGAGCCGGCGACCAAAAGACCGGCGGCCACCATGAACGGCGCCTGCCAGTTGCCGCTCTGCGCCAGCGCGCCGAACACGATGGGCGAAATGGCGCCGCCGAAATTGCCCGCCATGTTCATCATGCCGGACACCGTTCCGGAGTATTTGCCGCCGGTATCCATCGGCACCGCCCACGACGGGCCGATGGTGAATTCGAGAAAGAACATCGAGGCGGTCAGACCGAACACCGCGACATAGGCATCTTCGGTCAAGGCCGCCGGCACGATGCAGATGGCGCAGCCCAGCAGGCCGACGATCGCAACGACGCGGCGGCCGATTTTTGCGCTGCCGGTTTTCTTCAGCAGCCAGTCGGTTGCGACGCCGCCGACGGTGTCGCCGATGACGCCGGCAAACAGCGGCAGTGACGCGTAGATGCCGACCTTGATCAGCGTGAAATGCCGCGCCTCGATCAGATAGGACGGCAGCCAGCTCAGGAAGATCCACAGGCAATACACATAGGTGAAGTAAGCGCACATGATCGCCCACATGTTCGGCGAGCGGATCAGCGTCATCCACGGCACGCTGGTCTGTTTATCCATCGGAGGCGGCTTGATCGCGCCATTGGCGTCGAGACCGCGGATGCTCTCGAGCTCCGCCTTGTTCACCAGAGGATGCTCTTCAGGAAGATTGCGATAGGTCAGCGCCCACCACAGCGACCACAGGATGCCGACCGCGCCGCAGACGTAGAACACCGGACGCCAGCCAAACTGGCTCATGATCAGCACCACGATGGGCGGCGCGATCGCGGCGCCAAATCGGCTGGCGCTGTGCGTCACGCCCTGCACCAGGCCGCGCTCGCGTTGCGGATACCAGAGCTGCATCGCGCGGGTCGCGCCGGGAAAGGCGCCGGCTTCGCCGATGCCGAACAGGAAACGCGCGACGATGAACGATGTCGCGCTGAACGCGGCGGCGGTTGCGGCGGTCATGATTGACCAGTAGCCGACCACGCCGGTGAGCACGCCACGGGCGCCGAAGCGGTCGCTCAACCAGCCGCCGGGAACCTGGAACAGCGCGTAAGCCCAGACAAAGGCACTGAAGATGACGCCCATCGTGACTTTGTCGAAGCCGAATTCCTTGCTGATCTCGGGCGCTGCGGTCGAAATGTTGACCCGGTCCAGATAGGTGATGAGATACATCACGCTGATCAACAAAAGCACATACCATCGGCCGCGGCTCGGTTGCGCTGATGCCGGTTCCGCCATGATTTCCCTCCCCTATCCGGATCGCGCTGGTGCCGTGCGCGAAATCCGCCGGCGGCAAGGTGCCTCTTTCTTGCGGGACCGGCAAGTGAACGGGGTGACGCGGCCCAGTGCGGTGGATTTGAGTTTTGCCATTCAGCCCGCCGCCGGCGTGAAGCCGGTTTCCATCCGATGCGCTATAGTGCGGTCAACCGGGTTGGGTGCATGATCAAGCGCTACAGCGACCACGCCGCCAACGAGCGGACCTTTCTCGCCTGGGTCCGCACCGCCATCGCGGTCATGGCGTTCGGCTTTGTCATCGAACGGTTCGATCTTTTCTTGCAGGCCATGGCGCCGCAGATGCCCGGCAAACAGCTCTCGGCGCACAGCCAGTGGTTCGCCAATGTCGCCGGCCTGGCGTTCATCGTGCTCGGCGTTGCCATGATCGTTCTCGCCGGCGTCCGCTTTGTGAAAAGCGCTAAAGACATCGAGCGCGCCACCGACGTACCAGGCCCTGGCGAACGTTTTGATCTGGCGTTGGCGGCGCTGATCGGGCTGTTGGGCATAGCGCTGTTTCTTTACATGTCGCACGCCGTCCTGCCTGCGATCTGACCTGTTATTTGCCCGTCACTTGCGCGGCTGCGGTGCTTGCGCTAAACGCCCGCTCGTGCGCGAACGGCGCACCGTAAGCGTTCACGTCACCCAACGCGCCATGCGACCGCCGGCGGCAAATCCGCACCGGCCTCGCCATGCGTTGGGAGCAAAGACGTGGTTCGATTTCTCAAGAGTTTCACGTCCGCCATCGGTACATTCATTCGCGCGCCCGGTGCGGCGCGCGTCGGCATGTTCCTGTTCTTCGCGGCAGCGGTGGCTGATGGCATTCTGATGCCGTTCTTCGCCCTGTGGGCGTACAAGATCGCCCACATTCCGATCGAGCTCATCGGGTTGCTGCTCGGCTGCTACGCGGGCGGCGAGTTGCTGGCGACGCCGTTCGTCGGCGGTATCGCCGACCGGGTGGGGCGGCGGCCGGTGCTCCTGATCTCGACCTGCGGCGTCGGCTGCGGCTTCATTCTTCTGTATCTGGTGCAGGGCGCGCTCGCCGTGGCGGCAGCCTTGCTTGTCATCGGCGTGTTCGAAAGCGTGTTGCATCCGACCGCTTCGACCGTCATTGCCGACGTCGTTCCGGCCGAAACGCGGCGCGAGCATTTTGCCGCGCGGCGGGTGATGTCGAGCGCCGGCGGCATGGCCGGCCCGGCGCTCGGCGCGCTGTTGGCGCTGCTTGGTCTGGTTTTCCTCGGCGCCGGGCTGACGATCCTGGTCGGCGCGCTGGCCGTCGCACTGTTTCTGGCCGAGACACGTCCGGCGGATGCGGAACCTGAGGACGACGACGAAGAGTCCTTGCTTGTCCTCACCGCCGTGTTTCGCGACTCCCGCCTGGCCGGGCTGATCATTCCGGTCGCGCTGCTGGAGATCGCCGCCAGCTGGATTGCGTCGATCACGCCGCTTTATGCCGATGCCGGCGGGACGCTGACGGCATCGGGAATCGGGCTGCTGTTCACTTATGCAGGCGCGCTTGGCGTGATCCTGCAAATGCCGATCACGCAGGCAACCGAGCGGATGAGCGGGTTCTCTATCGTGTTATGGAGCGGCGCGGTCCAGGCTCTGGCCTTCGTCTGCTTGCTTGTTTCACCGGCGCTGCCGCTTCTGGTGGCGGCCGTGACATTCTTGACGCTGGCGGGAATGCTGTCCGGTCCTCTGGTGCAGACCATCGTCGCGGAACTTGCGCCGCGCAGCGGCCAGGCGACGTATCAGGCGGCCTTCGGCATCGTGAATGATCTTAAAGACGCAGCAGGGCCGGCGATCGGAACCTGGCTGTTTACTCTGTCGGCCATGCTGCCGTGGGGCGCCGGCGCCATCGTATCGATCGCTGCGTCGCTCGGTCTGGCCGCGGCGGCGCGCCGGCATGAAAGCGGCTAGGCGATCATCGGGGGAACGACGCGGCGAGATCCTTCGCGCCCTGCTTCTGGATCTGTACGTCCATCTCGGCGTTAGTGCCCGCGATCAGCCTGGCCACGGTGTTGTTGCGCTGCGCGACCGGATTTTCCTGATAGCCGCTTTCCTGGAAGAAGTTCGACGTCGGCACCTTGTCGCGCCACTCCTGTGGCATGCTCACCATGTCGAAGCCGCTGCCGTCGCCGGTCAGGTTCATCATCTCGAGTTCCGCGGCGGTCAGCGTCGTGGTGTAACCCTTGGTGCGCGCGAACAGCACCGACATCATCAGCTTTTGCGTTTGCAGCATTGGGCCGACGTCGATGTCGAGATTCATGGCGTGGGTAGCGAGGCCCTTTTGCGTGCCGGCAAGCACGCCATGCTGGCCCCAGTCGTCGGGAACGGATTTTGCGAATGCCACCATCCGCTGCAGGACGCCGATCTTGGTCGCGAAGGCCGGCTGCTCCGCCGCTGGCAGCCGCGACGCCTTGGCCTCCAAGGTCCTGATGAAGGGTGTGCCGGCTTCGGCCATCAGTTCGACGGTATTGGTGGTGAGCAACTGGTTGTAGCCAAGCGCCGTCGATATCGCGCGGGCATTCGGATTGTATTCAAGCCCGGCCTGAACGTCGTACAGGCCGTTGCTGCTTGCCTCAAAACCATAGACGCGCACTGCCTGGTCCCGCGTCAGACCCGCAGCCGACGCGGCACGCGCGTAGGCGCGTTTGAATTCAAGCTCGCTGGCGGGCCGTTGCGGCGCGAAATTGAATTGGTCCTTGGCGGCCGCCAGAAAATCCGCCACCACCGGCACGTAGGCGCGCGGCGGCTTTTCGTGCGGCGCTTCGGGATTCACCGGCCGCGGCGGCCCGGTATATTTCGGCGGCTGGGTCAGGACGTAATCGTCGAGCGCGACGGCCTCGCCATGGGCGCGCTTCGATGTGCGGAGCGAACGCTTCTGTGAAATGTCTTTCCAATAGGCGTGATCGACCGTGGCAAAAGCTTCACGCGCCTGGAGATAAACGGCCAGGGCGCGCTTGTAGGCGGCGATCGCTTCCGGACTGGCTTGTGTCGTCGCCGATTGCGCGATCGCCGTCAGCGAGGAACCGCACGCGCACCAGAGAAAGACCGACGCAGCCAACAGGAGTTCGTAGCGCCGCTGTGCCATCGTTCGGTGCCGGATAATAAAGTGGTGCCAGGGGCGGAATTGAACTGTCGAAACAAGCCCTTCCACCGCATAACAGATTCGCGCGCAAGATAGCGCGCTATACTCAGCCGTATACTCAAAAATTCTGCCTGCTTCGGGAATTGAACCACGGACAATTCGGAGATGATTTAGAAGGTCTCCTTTCCTAATACAGACACTTAAATTGTGCGTGGTGACACATAGTCACCGATAGTGCCCATTTTTGTTGACCTTATATTGGGCATCGGACTCACATGGATGAGCAACGAGATACCTAGTGACCTCCATATTTCTTGTCAGTTGCTCCCGATTTCATCTCGTCCAGTTTGGTGGAGACCGCTACGCTCGCGTATCCTTCAGGGCGCAAAAATGGTGTTAGGCTTTAATTGCCAATCTCCAACATGCATTCCACGAATGCCGCGCCTCAGCTTTCAAGTATTTTGATATTGGATTGAGAACGCTTTTTTGCTCATCACCATCAACCGTCTCGTAACTGGCGGTTTCTCCTTTGAGCACAAGCTCTAATCGAAGACGGTCAATCAATGTATCGATCTTTGATTTCGTTGTATTGTCTTTCCGATCAACAAATAGAAAGTACGTTTCATCCGCACAAGCTCTCTTCATCGCGCGCATCACGCGCCGCAGCGGAGCCAATTCAAATATTTCGGAGACCATAAAATTGAAGATAAACACGTCCTGCTTCTTGAACAACGAAGGTAAATTGCCAAATGCATCAACATTGGTTACGTCTAGCGGATGTGTAAATACGTTAAATCGTGCAGGCCATTTTGTTTTTTTGCCAAACTCCGCCTTGTACAGCCGACCAATCTCACTCCTCACCGCGTTAATGTTCTCGCTCCATGAACCGACCCTATCTACAAGGGCAATCTCTACTTCGACCTGATCGAAGTTTCCGCCTGTGTCTTCTTCTTTCAACTTGGCGAAGTGCTTGGCTAACGCAATCAGCTCAGTTCCCGGGCCACCCCCAAAAGTCAGAATTGACAAATCACTCTGGCGCATCTTGTCAGCGAATTTTCTGCTTTTCGCCTCACACTTCCCCAAAACAGATTCAAGGCAGTTCGCATGTACCGCCACATGAGCATAGATATAAGCCCACCGACACAGGGGATCTTCATAAGCTATAGTCGGTCTCTTCCCAGCGAACCACTCCGCGCTCATCGTCTTCAAATAATTATCTGCTATGTCTAGCGCTTGCCTTCCACTCAAGTTTCGCGAAGTGGCTATCTCGCCGATTGACGAAGCAAGAAGGCTCTTGACAATTTCATAGTACATTGGTCCCCCGATGGTTTCGGTCAAATCGGACTTACTTGTCCCAGTGGCCATCCTGCCCGCAGTGCCATCTAATGAAGGCTGGCGCCCATTTTCTCACACACGCTCTCCACCAAGGCGGCTACATCGTGGAGAAACGCGTTCCGGTCTAACGTGGGGATCACATCGGGGACCGGTGCTGCGCGATCAAAGATGCGCTCCCCGATAATTGACGCGCGAACATAGCTTGATCCACGGCCGGACTGCTTGAACGCAGTCTGCCACTCTGGCATGCGTTCAGCGCGCACCCGTCGGGTTGCTATATCCTGGACCTTCTCCGAAAGGGCGTCTGCGATCTCATCAAAGACCTGTTGCTTGATGTCATCATCAGTTGGCTCGGCATGAGTCCAGCCCACGGGGTTTTGTAACAATACATACAGCTGAGATTTGAGCTGCTGTCGAAGGTCAGCGACGGGCTTAAGATCGGCATATTCGTCACTCCACCCAGGGGTACTCAATCGTCGGCTAAGCGCCCAAACGCGCTTCCAATGCTCCTTTGTGGCGCCGGGCTGGGTCCCAAGCCCAAGACGTGGCCACCAAGCGTCGTGGAAACCCTCTGCCGCGCTCTTCACTGCAAGGACTAAATTCATGCGGTCGTACATTGGCTTTGATTTAACAGGGGCTGGCCGTTCGACAATCTTGTCTACTGCCATAAGTAAAGCCCGCAATTGTGCAATCGTGCGCTTCTCCATTTTGGTTGGCGCATCGAGCGACTTATCTATCCCGCCCACGAAGTAGCATCCATCCTTCAATCGCCCTCGCAATGCTCTTTCTGCGAAGGGTCCAAGCTCTTCCCCGATCGATGCGAGAACGTTTTCTGCGGAAGCTACCACGTGTTGTTCTCTTGCCGCGGCGTTAGGCAGGTTATCGCCTTTCACTTCGTCGAAATGCGTAAACACCAGTAACAGCTTCTTAGCGCCGCCAGACGTAATCATCTCCTTCATCGCAGCCACGGGGGCTGCCTGCATGGGGATAGTAGCGTCATCGACAAGCATAACGGCGTCCACCGAATCGATTCTTTTGGTCAGCGACGTCGATATCGCCGCCGCGGATTTCGGCGTGTGACCGAGCCCTTCCCCATCGAGCAACACAAGCTTCGGCTGCTGCCCTTCGTTCCAGTTTGGAAAGAAGGGGCCTGCTACACGTACGCCATTTACGAGCGGAGTAAGTAATCGTCCAAAGCGGCTAGCATGATTGCCGGAGAAGCGCGTTACCGCCTTAATGAACGGCGCTCGGTCGTCGGTCTGCCATGACCACGACTGCGGCCATCCTTGCTTGGTACGGCGAAGCGTCCCTTCCGTATCCAGCATAGAGAACCGCAGCTCGATCTCGTCCATAAGCTCATCGCTGATGAGATGGAATTCTTCGTCTTCTCGAAGCCGGCGGTCGAGCTCCTCCTCGAATAGCTCGTCAATGACGCGCTGATCTTTCTCGTCGGTCGCGCCGAGCTCCTCCTTCAGCTGCTGACCATGCCGCTTTGCCGCACTGCGAACGGCAGAAACACACTTCGACAAGAGAGCGTTGGTGGCCTCCAAATCGATAGTCCGCTCCGCCGGACTATCGTCGAAAGCGAGAGCCTCATCATCATCAGCATCGTCGTCATCGTCGTCGGATGAAGATCCTTTCGGCCCATTACCTAGAACATAGTTGAAACGAAACCGCTGATTAACGTGCATCAAGAGCTTCCGTAAAACCTCCGCATCGCCATCTCCCCGGTATGCCGCAAGTATCGCTTCTGAAATGCATTCGTTCAGATGCTCCCGAACCTCATCAATTGGGAAAAATGTTACCGCCGCCCTGAACGGTCCGTCATCTAGAATAACCTCCGTTTCGTGCACCGTCGTTTTCGCCGTAGAGGTGGACGGAAATTTTTCGGTCTCCGGGTTTGTACCCATTAGCTGCCGCAGCAACGTGGTCTTCCCAGCGCCGGTGGTACCGAGAAGAAGCGCGCGCCTATAATCTGAATTGATCGACCGAGGCAGCTCTATGATTAACTCGCGAATTGCATTGAAGTCGCTCTCTTCGGGCTCCATTCCGTGAAAGAAGATCTCGACGACCCGCGCATGAAAGCGCTTCTCTGCCTCGCTCCGAGCGGACGGGTTCCAAAACAACTCATCCGAAAGCAACTCGTTTAGCTGATCACGAAGCCGGCCGGCTTCGGCCTCATCCGGCGTTCCAAGGCCCTGCCGTACCCTTAAACCCGTCTTCCCCGTGTTCGTATCGACCCGGACCGGGTGCCTGAAGATAACCGCCCATGCACTTCGTCCCTGAGAACGGCTCAAGGTCGCCAAAAATCGCCTTTCCATGTCCAATCTCCGTTGTTCAGCTGTTGTTCCGACAACTATCAGCTGCAAATCGGGCGGTCAAGCCTTTTCTGAACAACAACGGAACAACGGACAGTTCTTCTTCTTCTTCGGCTGTCAATCAAAAGTTCGAGCATTAATACTGTGCTTTTTAAGCACATAGTTTGTGCTTGATGGGCACAGGAATTGGCCGTATAGAAAAGGCCTGAAGATTGAGGTCCGAATGAACGCGCATGAGTTTCGGAAATGGCGGGAAAGTTTTGAACTCACTCAGCACGGGCTTGCCAAGCGGACTGGTGTGAGCCGCAGCACTATTCAGAACTGGGAAAGCGATACGACGACGCTTCCGAAGATGATCGATGACCTCTGCTCGATATGGAGCGACAGGTTGAAGAAAGAGAAGGCGGACTTTGGGCCGGTGACGCTCTGTTATGCAGACGGGCCGATGTGGGTGAGTGCCTACGGGTCTAACCGGCGCCTCGCCTCAATGCAGCTTGAACCGTATCCGACGAATGCGGCAGCGCTCGCTCGCGTGCGGATGCTGTGGGGCAGGGATGATTTCCACGGGCCGTTCATCACGGAACAGCCCGTGCGCGCTGAAGGAGCAAGTGCCTTTTTATGGAATCAAGTCGAGCTAGCGCGGGTCGTTGACGGTAACGACAAGGGTGCTCCGACCGTCCACAACACTATCACTCGGCTCGCCAACTACATCCTCGAAAACAGCTCGGCGTATGTGCGGGGAGATCCGACACTGGAAAAAGTACAGGATCAGGAGGCGGCGATCCGCGCTGTCGGCGAAGAGCTATTGCAGCTCGCCGCGACGAGCGAGGATCGGTTCGTCTCCTATCGGGAATTTGAGGAACTGCTCGGACGACTTCACAAGCTCGGTTCGTATCCGACAAACCGGCATGTCGGCGATGTTGCGCACGCGATCCAGGGCGAAGAACTCGTAGGATTGTGGCGGTAGGGATTTGCAATGGCCAATATTCGTATGCTTGACATGCAGGTCATCGACAATCTTTTCCAGCGTCAAGGAAATCCTGGCTATGTTCTGGATTTCAGTGACCGGACGTTCGGAATCTTCTTCCAGCAAGAGCTGAACGTCGATATTGACGACCAAACCTATGCAAAGGACGGCGGCTCAAAGCTCAAGCGCCTGAAGTGTTTTCTGCGCACGGTCGATAACGACACGGCGACACGAACGCTTAAGGCTCTATGGAGTTATCGCGAAATGCGCCGGCAGGGCGCGGAAGATGATGCCCCTAACGCGCATGGGCGCTTTCTTCAGCTCTTGGCCCGCATCGACGGCAAAACCGGTGGGGATGACGGTGCGAAGCCGAAACCGGCATTCGACACGGCGAAATACAAAGTGCTGCACGACGCGCTCATCGCACTATCGCCATTAGACCCGCAGCCTCGGGGATACGGCTTCGAGAAGTTTCTAACTAACTTGTTCAACTCGTTTGGTCTGAACGCTCGCGGCTCGTTCCGTCTGGTCGGCGAACAGATAGACGGAAGCTTCGTGCTAAACGGCCAGACGTATCTCGTTGAAGCCAAGTGGCAGAATCAACCCTCGGCCGTTAAGGACCTTCACGGCTTCCATGGGAAGATCGGCGAGAAAGCTGCTTGGACCCGTGGGCTGTTCATTAGCTACAACGGTTTTTCTGAAGACGGGCTGTCGGCGTTTGGCCGATCCAAAAACATTATCTGCATGGATGGCTTTGATCTGTCCGAAACGCTACGGCGGCAATTGCCGTTGGATGCCGTGCTAGAGCGAAAGGTGCGACATGCCGCCGAAACCGGCCAAGCATTCGCGCGGGTGAGGGACCTCTTCGCCTAATATACATTTTGCGACGTATCAGGCCGTTTTACTTGATGACGTTTCGTTGAGTATCCGAGGTCGGCCGTCGGGATGATAAAAGCGCTCTCGCACTGAGAACACCGTAGCGCCACTAAGACACGCACCTAGAAGCGACAGCCAATCTCTGGTCGCCAACCGTTTGGTGATTATGCCTACAGGTGCGGCAGCTACACTCAGTCGACCGGCGCCGTCGCCGCCAAGTCGTGATCGAGATTGTTTCCAGAAAATAGAAGAGCATTTGGGCGTGAGGCCAACGGCGGATGCAGAATTCGCGATCAGTGCTATAGTCCAAGAACGTCAAGCGCAATCGTATTATGTCTCGGGGCAGTCCTATGTTCGAACAAGCATTCAAGAATATTGACGACGTGCTTCGGAAAGAGGCCGGCTGCACCACCGAACTCGATTACACCGAACAAACATCCTGGCTCCTGTTCCTGAAATATCTTGACGGACTGGAAGAGGACAGAGCCGACGAAGCCCGGCTGGAAGGGAAGAAATACAGTTTCATCCTCGAAAAACCATACCGCTGGGCGAGCTGGGCTGCACCCAAGGGCAAAGACGGCAAGCTCGACCACAACGCCGCGATGACCGGCGATGACCTCTGTGAATTCGTAAATCAGAAACTCTTTCCATACCTTCACGGCTTCAAGCAAAAGGCCAGTGGACCCAATACCATCGAGTACAAGATCGGTGAAATTTTCGGCGAGATTAAAAACAGGATTTCCAGCGGTTACAATTTACGCGAGATCATTGATCACATTGATGAGTTGCGCTTTCGCTCGCAGACCGAGAAGCACGAGCTATCGCACCTCTACGAAGCCAAAATCAAAAACATGGGGAACGCCGGGCGCAACGGCGGCGAGTACTACACCCCGCGCCCGCTGATCCGCGCCATGGTGCAAGTCGTGCGGCCGAAGATAGGTGAGCGCATTTACGACGGCGCTTGCGGCTCGGCGGGCTTTCTTTGCGAGTTTTTCGATTATCTCAAGCGGGAGAATCCTAAGCGGACCACGGCGCAGGATCGTATCCTTCAGGACCGCACCTTCTACGGCAAGGAGAAGAAGTCTCTCGCGTACGTGATCGCGATCATGAATATGATTTTGCACGGCATCGACGCGCCGAACATCATCCACACCAACACTCTGAGCGAAAATCTTGCCGATATTCAGGAGAAAGACCGCTATGACGTTGTGCTGGCGAATCCGCCCTTCGGGGGACAGGAGCGTAAGGAGGTTCAGCAGAACTTTCCTATTCGCACCGGTGAGACGGCGTTCCTATTCCTCCAACACTTCATCAAAATCATCAAGGCTGGCGGGCGTGGCGGCGTAGTCATCAAAAACACGTTTCTGTCGAACACCGACAACGCCTCTGTTGCTTTGCGCAAGTTGCTGCTCGAAAGCTGTAACCTGCACACCGTGCTGGACTGTCCCGGCGGCACGTTCCAAGGAGCGGGCGTGAAGACCGTGGTGCTTTTTTTTGAGAAAGGTGCACCAACGCGAAAGGTCTGGTATTACCAGCTCGATCCCGGCCGCAATCTTGGCAAGATCAATCCGCTTAACGACGACGACCTTGCCGAATTTGTGAAGCTGCAAAAGCGCTTCGCCGATTTACCCAAGAGCTGGAGCATCAACGCTAATAGTATCGACAAGGCGGGCTTCGACTTATCCGTGAAGAATCCGAACGGCGGCGAGGAAATCACGCACCGCAAGCCGGAGGAGATCATGGACGAAATCGCATCGCTGGACGCCGCGAGCGCGGAGGTGCTGGGAAACATCAGAGCGCTGTTATGAAAGAGGGATGGCAGAGAAAGCAACTTGGTGAGTTGGCTGAGCTAAAAGGCCGCATCGGTTGGCGTGGGTTGACTGCGAAGGAATACACGAAAAATGGGCCGTTGTTTCTTTCGGTTCACTCACTCAATTACGGAGACTACGTGGATTTCCGGGATGCATTTCATATTAGCGAGGAACGATATGCCGAGAGCCCAGAGATCATGTTGCAGCCGAACGATGTTCTTATCTGCAAAGACGGCGCAGGGATCGGAAAACTTGGCATTGTCGGAGAGCTTCCGGGTCGAACCACGATCAATTCATCCCTTTTGCTGATCCGCAGCGGGAAGGAGATTCTGCCTAAATTTCTGTACCGCTGTCTATCTAGTCCGTACTTTCAGCAGATCGTGAATTCCCGACTTAATGGAGCGACTACGCCGCATCTCTACCAACGCGACATCACGGAGTTTCCGGTTGTTGTACCTCCGCTCTCCGAACAGCAGCGGATCGTCGATATCCTCGAAGAAGCATTTGAGGGAGTTGCTACTGCCAAGGCCAACGCCGAAAAGAATCTCCAAAACTCCCGAGCCCTCTTCGAAAGCGACCTCCAATCCGTCTTTACCCAGCGCGGCAACGGGTGGGTGGAGAAGCGGCTCGCTGACGTTGCCGAGCTCAAGAATGGTTTGAACTTCACGCGGCAAAGCAAGGGCCAGACGCTTCGCATGGTTGGCGTTGGTGACTTTCAGAAATACTCCGTCGTCCCAATTGAGACGCTCCAGACCGTTACCATTGATGGCGTGCTCGGCGATGATTACCTGATTGGCGCGATGACATTCTGACCGTGCGGTCAAACGGCAGTAGGGATTTGGTTGGTCGTTGTATGCTCGTTCCAGACGTGGATGGAATGACTTCCTTTTCGGGCTTCATCATTCGCATCCGCTTTGACACTCGCGAGGTTAGCCCGCGCTTTCTGCTTCATTTTATGAAATCGAGCGCGACGCGTGACCGACTCACTCGCGATGGCGGTGGTGCAAACATCAGCAACATCAACCAAGCCAAACTTTCGGAACTGTCGCTTTCTTTGCCGTCCTTCAAACAGCAGGAGGACATTGCGAACCGTCTCGACGACCTCCGCCAAGAAACCGAACGCCTCGCCAGCCTCTACGAGCGTAAGCTCGCCCGGCTGGAGGCATTAAAGAACTCGCTGCTGCATAACGCGTTTAGCGGAGAACTATAATCCTATGACAAATTTTTATCGCGTCATGCTTGGGAAGAAGAGCGTCTACGCTGAAGAGTGTTTCGCTGGCAACTTCATCGGTACAGACTTCGGCATCGACCAAGACCTCACCAAGAAGCTGCCGGACGAATGGCGAGCTTTTAACAAGGAGTTTATTCCTGTTTTTCTGGCGAAGCATCCTGAGAAAACAAAAATTAGCGCGGGATTGGCGTGCGGCGCGATATGGACTGTGTCCAAGGGGATTTCAGAAGGGAGACGTCGTCCTGTGTCCAGACGGAACGGGCAAGTATCGTGTCGGAGAAGTCAGTGGCGATTATTCTTACGCGCCCGGAAAGATCCTGCCCCATCGCCGGCCGGTTACTTGGCTGAATGTCGCCATCGATCGATCTGCGATGAGCGAGGCCTTGCGAAATTCCACAGGGTCGATTGGCACGGTCGGCAATGTCACGCAGCATCGGGAGGAGCTGGAGAAACTGATCGGCGGCGTTTCCGCGCCAAAACTCATTTCGACTGATGCCTCCGTTGAAGACCCGTCCTCCTTTGCTTTGGAGGAGCACCTGGAGGAGTTTCTCGTCAAGAACTGGCCGCATACAGAGCTCGGCAAGGACTATGACATCTACGAGGAGGACGGTGAGAAGGCACAGCAATACCAGACCGACACCGGCCCGTTAGACATCCTGGCTATCAGCAAGGACAAAAAGCGGCTGCTGGTCGTGGAGTTGAAGAAGGGGCGAGCAAGCGACGCGGTCGTAGGACAGACGCTCCGGTACATGAGTTTCGTAAAGGAGGAATTGGCCGAGGACGGGCAGACGGTGTCAGGTGCGATTATTGCGCACGAAGATGACCAACGAATCAGGCGTGCCCTCGCCATGACGCCGAACATCGCCTTCTACCGCTACCAAGTGAGTTTCAAATTGGTAATGTCATAAAATATGAACGAAGCCGAGACGAGAGCCGAGCATATCGATCCCGCGCTGAAAGCGGCGGGTTGGAGTGTGGTCGAAGGCAGCCGCATCCGGCGCGAATACCCGATCACGCTGGGACGCCTCTAAGGTCAGGGCCGGCGCGGCAAGTCGCTCACCGCCGATTACGTTCTCATCTATCGAACACAAAGCTCGCCGTCGTGGAGGCGAAGGCGTGGGAAGCCGCTTACGCTGGGCGTAGCGCAAGCCAAAAAATACGCGGGCAAGCTCGCTATCGGTTTACATACTCAATGAACGGCAAGGTATCTACCGCATCGACATGCGGGAGGGGACTAAGGCGAACTGTCGTCTTACCCGACCCCGGATGAACCTGGAACGCAACCTTTGCCACGCAGAACGCGTGGCGCGACCGTTTCGCTGCCGTGCCGTCCGAGGACAGGGGCGGCTAATTCAAGGACGCTACTACCAGGATATCGCCGTGGAGCGGGTGATGGAGCGATTGCCGGAACCGGTAGCGCATCCTGCTCACGCTCGCGACGGGACCGGCAAGACCTTTATCGCGTTTCAGATCGCGTGGAAGCTGTTCAAAGCCGTTGGAATACTGGCCGGAACCGTCGCGCCGCCACGCATCCTTTTTCTTGCCTATCGCAACACCCTCGCCGACCAAGCGTACAACGCTTTCTCCGCTTTCCGCAAGACGCTTGGTGCGGATCAACCGGACGATATCCGCAAGAAGGGCAAGGTGCCGAAGAACGGGAGCCTGTTCTTCACGATCTTCCAGACCTTCATGAGCGGGCCACCAAGGACAACCATCCGTCGCCCGACTTCGGTGAATACCCGCCGGACTTCTTCGACTTCATCGTGATCGACGAGTGTCATCGCGGCGGCGCGAACGACGAGAGCAATTGGCGCGGCATCCTCGATTACTTCGCTCGCGGTGCAGCTTGGGCTCACAGCACTCCGAAGCGCACGGACAACGTGGACACTACAAATATTTCGGTGAGCCGGTCTACGCGTATTCGCTCAAGGACGGCATAAACGATGGCTTTTTTACACTGTTTCAAGGTGAAGCAGATTTCCACAACGCTTGATGAGTATACCTACACCCCGGACGACAAGCTGAATCGAGGGCGAGATCGAAACCGGCAAGCGGTACACGGAACGACTTTAACAAGATCATTGACATCATGAACGTGAAGCGCACCGAGTGAAGCTGTTCATGGATCAGATCGACCAGCGCGAAAAAACACTGGTTTTCTGCGCAACGCAAAACCACGCACTCGCGGTGCGCGATCTCATCAATCAGATAAAAACGAACAAAGACCCGAATTACTGTCAGCGAGTAACGGCCGAAGACGGCGCGCTCGGGGACCAGCACCTGCGCGAGTTCCAGGACAACGAGAAAACCATTCCAACAATTTTGACGACTTCACAAAAGCTTTCGACTGGTGTGGATGCCCGCAACATCCGCAACATCGTACTGATGCGCCATCAATTCGATGATCGAGTTCAAGCAGATCATCGGTCGCTGTACGCGGCTTTACGAGGAAGGATTAATTCACTATCGACGACTTTGTGAAGGCGTATCACCATTTCAACGATCCGGAATGGGATGGGGAGCCGATAGAGCCGGAACCCAAAGCGGTGAGCCGGAGCCGAAGCAGACCGGAACACCGGCGACGCGGGCCCTGACCACCGAACCCGGCCTGCGCCAGCAGAGGTCAAGATAAAACTTCCGATGGCAAGGCCCGGACCCACCAGTACATGATGAGCACGACCTTTTGGCATCCTGACGGCACGCCCATGTCTGCTCAGCAATTCATTAAAATGTTGTCGGCAAGCTGCCCGAATTCTTCAGGACGAGGCCGAGCCTCCGCGTGATCTGGAGTGCCCCCGATACGCGTAAGAAATTATTGCAAGGACTCGCAGAGAAAGGCTTCGGACGCGACCAACTTGCCGAGATGCAAAAGATTATTGACGCAGAGAAAAGCGATCTGTTCGACGTGCTGGCCAACGTGGCGTACGCCATGTCGCCATTGACCCGCGGGAACGGGCACAAAGCCAAGTCTATAATCAATACCGAATTCAACACTAAGCAGCAGGACTTCCTCGATTTCGTGCTGTCCCATTACGTGAGTGTCGGCGTAGATGAACTGGACACGGAAAAATTAATCCTCTGCTGCGCCCTAAATATCACAACTCGATTTCCGACGCCGTAGCCGATCTCGGGAGGCCCGAAGAAATCAGCAGAGTTTTTGCGGGCTTCCAAAGATTTCTCTACGAGCAGGCGGCGTGAGCACATCAGTGTAGGGCGCATCGTCGCCTGCAACTCGCCGGGGAGAGGCGTCGCTAGCTAGCCGTCGTTAGTCTTCGCCCGCGTCGGTGTCGGACCACGGGATGGCGTCGTAACCGAATGATCATGCACATCGACGCCGCCCGTCATGTAAATAGCGCGGGCCGTCTCCAGCCACTCGTCGATGTCGCCGTCCGCAGAATCAGCGCCGGCATAGGCTTCAAAGGCATGGCGGCTTTCGTATCGCCGCCGATGGACGGTCGTGGACGCGTTCGCCAATGTGAGCGTGAACTCGCTTTCGGTCATCTCAATGTCGGCCCAACCGAAGTTGCCGCCGCATCGGCCGCACGAAGCCGAACGATATTTCCACGCCCTGCGTTACAAGTGGAAGCCGCTCCAAACAACAAGACAACGGCGGCACATTTTATATCACGGGGGGCCAGCACACTGAGCCGCTCGGAAATAAGCGGCAGACAAGTTTATTTTTGCGATGTCCTCCGCAGTGATGGGAAGCGGGTAGGGTCAAACTCGGGCTCGTCGTCATCATCGGACATCGAGTAGCCCGGAGTCAATATCGTAAGACTACAGGCCGACGCAGCGGTGGTACTGGCCCTTAAATCTGAGCGTGGTGAATCAGCCGAGGCTGTCTTCCGGGATAGTAAGGATGGTGAGCACCTCGTCGTTGGGTAAGGGAAACGACTGCTCAAGAATCTCGTAGCGATCCACGTTACGGAATTAAATCATGCGCCGGCACCGTTTTTACGCGGGAACGTATTCCGTGGCGCCGCCTGGCAGATCCGAAATAGACAAACGAGTTGGCGTTGAGGTCCTCGCGATGAAACCACCAATTCTGGAGCATGTTTGATCGCCGGAACCAGCGACGCTTGTCCTCGCCGTGGACACGACAAAATAGGAAGTGATCCTCGTTCACTATCCGCATTAGTGTCGCCGTCGTGCTGGCTTCAAACTCCATTGCGATGTCGCGCACGCCCGTAAGCGTGAGTTTCTTGAGCTTGTTGATGCAAGGGCGCGCCAGATACGGCGGGAGTACCAAGTCGGCGGCAAATTGATCAGCTTGTCGTTCGGGATCGAGCGGGCCGCCAGCGAAACGGCCATATCGCTCTCTCCGCAGAATAAAACCTGGCTGCGGTGGTGGTGCCAATGGCCCAATTCGTGCGCGAGCGAAAATCGCCGCCGCGTCGGTATGGAAGAGCTGTTAACGGCAATAACGGCATGGCTGACCGAGCCGATAATCGTGGCTTCGGCATGGTCCATGCGACGGTATTTAACTATAGCGCCGACGTGCCACGCGACGGCTTCGAGATCGATCTCCTTCGGAGAGGATATGCCGAGGCTGATTAGCACCGTTCGGCCGGCGTTACTCGGCTCATTCGGCGGTTGTCCCGACCATCAAGCCCCTTAAGATCCTCCCAATTGTCCATAAGCCCTTCAATGTCTTGGTCAGTTGGCGCTTTTCCTTTTCTTGCAGCCAACGTCAAGCGCTGGTCGAGGTCGCGGTCACTTCGGCGAAGTTGGTCAAATTGGGATCGCGCGGCCGATCCTGACAGAGAAACGACGCTACTCGATCGCGCTGTGGCCCATGCCTCACGTTCGGCCTTGGCTTTCAAGAGAGCCTGCTTGGCAACATTGGACGTAACGTCTGTTACGATCCTCTGCACGCGCGCAATCCGCTCGTCGTCAACCTCGGCAAGAACTTCGTCGTCCGACATTGCCAAGATGCTTTCGGCAAAGGCCCCAACAGCGTGAAAGCTTGGTGCTATCATCATGGTCCCGGCTCATGACGTAACTTTCGGTTTGGATCGAGTCAGCAGACGTGAAAGTCGCTTGTAGACTGTAGCGAGACCTTTCGCATCGACTCCTAAGAGTCCTGCAATTTTGCGCCGCGCATGCCGTCGTAAATTCCCTCGATCAGCAGTTGAAGTTGTTCATCACCCTCGGCGCCGGCCGCGATAGCCGTCAGGGTCGGCCTATCGTCAATAGCGGAGATCGCGCTCTGTTCCGGCGTCGGCGTCAGTGCGGGGGCGTCCGGCAGGATCGCCTCGCCGTTCCGTAGGATCGTAATTGGACGGTTGCCGCTTTTGCGCGCCTCTATCTCCTGAGATGCAAGGCTCTCCATCACGCCGCAGATAAACGGAATAAATGGGGTGCCTCGCTTGCACGTGCGCCTGCCTTCCAGCGCGCGCGTGAGAGCCTCTTGAAGTAAGTCTTTTGCGTCCAGGCCGCACAAGCGTGAAAAGCCTTGGGCAGCCAGGTCGAGCCGACCCAGATCGGGTTTCCTGAGCGAATCGACCGAATCCCGAATTTCGGCGACCGGGACCCGGTCGCCGTCCGATATTTCAGCCTCGTCGCCCTCGTTTGTCCGCATCGTGCGTCGGCGCTGCTTTCTATTCCCCTATGCGGAAGATGCCGAGGATTCGGACAAAAATAGTTTTGTCCGAATTCCGGCGCTTGGCCGCATACATGATTAGGACCCCGGCGATGCCATTCTCGGCCGCCTGTGGAGGTCGATTTGAACCATATCACAGGAGATGCGGCGTGGCCGACGTGCAGGTGACGTGTATCAACAAGCAGCCGAGAAACGACCCACACGAGGGAATCACGCACCTTGGCGGCGCGACGTGGAAGTGGACGCGGCAGCAGGTGATCGACTTGATCAACCGCGGTTCCAACACCTTCTACACGCTGGTGAACGGCAAGCGCGCCGAGATCGGCGTGGTCAGCGGCCCGAACGGGCAATACGTGCGGACGCACGCCGACGGCTACTGGAACGATAACCTGCTCGCACTGAGCGAGTGCGGTTGAGAGCGAACTGAAGGAAAGGCAGGCGTACGCAACTTTGTCGACTATCCGTCTAGTTGTATAATGCAACAACGGCAACCGAGTTTATCCGGAAGCCCTAATCATCGGAGACGCATATGACAGAACACAAGCATCGTTTTATCTACAGCACTCACAAAGAGCCGCTGGAATCGCCGACCGAGCGCATCAAGGTGTCGGAGTTGAAAGCGATCATCGGCAAGCACGTCGAAGGCTTTAACGCCGACTACACGTTGGTCCTCGAAGAACACGGCGACCGTGCCGACAAAGCGTTGAACAACGACGACGAAGTGCACATCCACGAAACGCCGCACTTCTACAGCCAGCCGCCGGCGAATTTCGGATGCTGAGTCCCGCGACCAAATTGACGCCCAAGGCCATTACGGACTTTAAGGCCTTGGAAGCACGCCACCCGAGTGCCGCGCTAACCGAGCTGCCGAGCGGCGCTGCACTGGTGACGCTCGATTTTGAACTGCCGCCCGGTTGGTCAGCAGCCAAGATCGTTTTGCGCTTCATCATGCCGAACGGCTATCCGGTCACGCCGCCAGACGGCTTTTGGGTCGAACCAAGTCTAACCGTCAACGGCAACGCGCCCCGCAATATTGAGGTCAATCCGGAAATTCCGGAGACAAGCATTTCGAGGCAGCGATTTTCGTGGCACATCGAGAATGGCCACTGGTCGGCGAACAGAGACGATCTATTCACCTGGCTACGTTCATGCCGCGAGCGGCTAGAGAAACTGGAATGATCAAGCTCGTATTTCCGGGTAGGACGCTTGACGAACTGGCCGAAACGTTCAGGCAAACGGAGCTGGAGAGTTTTGCGCTAGTGCTGGCGCGGCCGGTGGTCGTTTCTGAGCGGAATATTCGCCTTTTGGCGGAATTGATCCACGTTCCTGCGGATACAGAATACGAGGTGCGTTCCCGGATCGAGGTGAGGCCGGCCGCAGGTTTTCGCCTGCCGCTCGAAAAGAGGGCGCGGAAAGAGGGGCTCTCCCTCGTGTACTGTCACAGCCATCCGGCGCAGCGCGGTACTCCGACATTCAGTTCGACGGATACCCACTCAGAGAAGCCGTTAGCGAGGTACGCTGCCGAGCGTGTGCCGGGTGTTCCGCACGCGGCCCTTTTAATTGGAGCTGATCGGATCGCCGGCCGAGAACTCGGTGAATCCAAGAAAATTGAAATTTGGCGGGTCGGCCGCGAGGTGAGACGGTTGTTTCCTGAAGTCAGGGGCGCGGTGACAACTGCGCACGATCGGCAGGTTCGGGCGTTCGGACAAGCCGGACAACTGGCGATCCAATCGTTCCGCATAGCGGTCGTTGGCTGTGGCGGCACCGGCTCCATCGTCGTTCAGGAGCTTGCGCACCTCGGCGCAACAAACCTTCTCCTAATCGATCCAGACCGGCTTACGAGAACCAACTTAAATAGAGTGGTCGGTGCGACTCCCTCTGATATCGGCCGACCGAAGGTCGATATTGCTCGCCGGATGGTTGGTCGTATAGCGCCGAATGCCAAGGTCGAATTGATTAGAGGCGATGTGCTCAAGCGATCGACGGGCAAGTTGCTGGCTGACTATGACCTTGTCTTCTGTTGCACGGATTCTGACGGGAGTAGGCACTTTCTAAATCAGCTTGCGTATCAGTATTTCATTCCGGTGATCGATATGGGCGTAAGCATCACACCAGATAAGAGCGGAAAGATTCTTAGTATCGACGGACGGGTGCAGATGCTGGCGCCCGAACTGGCATGTCTCATTTGCAACGAAGGTACCTTGTCGCACCGACACGTGATGTGGGACCTGCAGTCGGCGCGGCAACGAAGGACCGACCCTTATTTCCTTGAGGTCTCTGGTATAAAGCAGCCAGCGGTCATTTCATTAAATGGCACGGTAGCCTCGCAAGCGATCACGATGTTTCTGTCTGCCGTGGCGGGCGTGCCGATGACGGCGCGATCGATCAGGTTCCGGGTGATGCGGGGAGATGCGCGCCTGATGGATACCGAGCCGCGTAAGGGTTGCGTGAATTGCTCGGCCGAAAATGGATTCCTCGGCAAAGGGGATCTGCACCTGCTTCCCGGTCGAGCCCGATGATGCCTATGAGAGCTTCGACGTACAACGTACTGGGGACCGCGGAATATCACAGCGAAGCCGTGGAGCGCTTACGCTTACCTGGCGACTGTGTGATCGTTGAGCGCGGGGGAGTTACGCGACAGCTGGTCATGAAATGTCCGGACGGCTGCGGTGAGGTTATTTCTGTGAACTTGGATCGCCGTAGCGGGCCGGCATGGCGGCTCTACAAGCGGCGCGGACAATGGACGCTGTATCCATCGATTGATAAGCCGAACGGATGTGAGAGCCACTTTGTACTGTCGTACGGAAAAATTATCTGGGCTGATTCCGACTGGCACGACGCAGAGTGGGTACTGGAAAAAATTGACGACGTTCGGCGCTATTTGATTGGTCGAAGCATGACGAACTATGTTGAGATCGCGGATTACCTGGATGCGATCCCGTGGGATATATTGCACGCATGTAGAGTTATGGTGCGTCGCGGATTGGCAGAGGAAGGTGCAAAAGACCTATTAGGTCACTTTCGGCTCAAGGACCGGAACGCTTAGTCAACGGCGGCCGAGGCACTTTCCCGGACCTCGCCGCAAAGCCCAACGAGGCCGCAATCGTCTCCCAGCGGAAGCATGCCTTACCCGCCCCGTCAGGGGCGGGTAAGCGCAAGCTAGTAGGACGCTATAATGAGACAGGGCTCGCCTGTCTCAGCTTCCTTTTGCGCGCACAGCGCAACGAAGTCCCGATAGCTTTGGAGCACACGCTCGATCTCGGCCTGATCGGTCTCGCCGTAGACGGTGCGTTCCCGCTGTTCGGCTACAACGAGCGTCGCCGGCAGGCGGTCTTTGAGCGTCGCGGCATAGATCGGCACGCGCAGTTCTTGGAAGGCCTCGGGCACGAGGACCTTCGTCGCGTACGGCTCGCCGGTATAAGCCTCGCGCAAGTAGCCGACGTGGCCGAAGTCGGCGCAAAGGAGCGCATTGTGCTGCGCGATCTCTTCCCGCTCGGTCATGCCGTCCCACTTCGCATAGATATCGATTCCCATACGATTGATTGATGATGAAGTTAGTAATGCGCGGCGGGGATTACGCCCCGCCGCGCTCTGGTAGCCCGAGTTCTTCGGCGCAATCCTGCAAGTCGGTCTGGAAGTCGAAGGAGCGATAGATATGTTCCATCGCGTCCGCGAGCTTTCCCATCGTCTCGTCATCCACCTGAGACGAGTCGATGCCGCAGGCGTCGAGATCGTCGCGGTGCAGAAGCGCCACGAACCAGTGCTCGCCATCTAAATCTGCCATAGAGCAAAGTAGTAAGCTGATAAGTTGAGCCGGCTATCGCCGCGCCTTCCCGATGTACGGATTGGCGGGCTTGCGTCTGCCGAGCACCACGTAGTGCGTGCACACGCAGCCGAGCATCAGGCATCGCCCGCGCAGGCGCCTCGGATGCTCCCGAATGCAGAAGCACCTCGGCGCCGAGCAGGGTGGGGAAGTCCAGTCATGATGCTTCCCGCCGTGGAAACACTGAGAGCAAGTCGGCATAGCGTTTGGTTTTTGAGCGCTGATAAGGTCGACCGCTCGCGGCGCGTTCTGCTCCGCAAGCCGCTCCCCGGCGGGGCGGGCGACGGGTGCCCGGGGTCAAGGGCTCGTCCCTTGACGCTGGGCTGCGCCCGCTACCATGAGGGAGCGTGCGGAGCGAACCTAGGGTGGTCTACGCGCGCATTCCCTGCCGGGGGTCCTTTAGAGCGACGACGGGACGTTCGTCGCCGCAGGCGATGCTCGTCCGGTCGGAGCGCGGGGCCCGACGCCCAGGCGCGACGGCGCGAGCCGGCGCGGCGGCGGGCACCCTTGATGGGAGGGTTGGGCGGCAGGCGTGAGACTGCGCATAACGGACGCCCGCGGCGGACTATCGGACGGCTCTGCTGTTCGATAGCCCGTAACGCCGGTGTTCGTTATGCTCCGCTGGTATTCCGGCGATCACCGTCTTTCCCCGGTCGTCTTCTCCACGTCAAACGAGGACCCCGACCTTTTAGGTCGAGGGTCCGAGGCACCGTAGGTGGCTCTTGGAGTTTCAACTCCAACTTTCTTCTTCCGTCAGGTCTCCCCCGTAAGAGGGGAATAACAACACAACAATCAAACAACACCCCTGTCGTACGCGCAAAGATCGCGCGCATTCAGTATCGATATTTGAAAATATTGGAGAATTTGCTCGCATCCTATGGATACGCCCTATGGATACGGCAACCACTCCCGTTTCCACTGGCGTATCCACTGCAGTAACCAGAGGGGAGCGGAGCGCCCGCGTTCCCACGCCGCGGTACGCTCAATCTGTTGTCGATGTCGCCGCGGTAGATGAGGCGATTTCGATGATGACGGTGCGGGTGCTGGTTGCGGTGAGGCCGTTCTGGTCGGTCACGACGTAGTCGATGGTGTCTGTCGCTGCCGCCGACGTATCGATCTGCACCGGGCTCATAGGGGAGCCGTTGACAAAGGATTGGATGCCGAGGTTGAGGTCGTTCTGCGGTCCGGTGATGTGGGCGCCGAGGTCGTCGTAGGTGGTGCCGACTTGGACGACGGCCGGATCGTCACCATTGACCTCGATGACTGGTGGAGTGTCGGTCGCCTGGCTTCCGCTCATTGGTTCAGCCGCGCCGTCGATGGTTTCAGTCGTCCGGCCGGCTGCGGCGACCATTGCCGCAAATTGCTGCTGGCTGACACATGTCGTGCCGACACAAAGCTGATTGGTGGCAGTGATGTCGCTCGACACGAATGATTGCGCAAAGCCCGCGACGGTGTTGGCAAGGTTGGTGAGCTGCTGGTCGAGTTCTTGGATTGCCGCAACGATCGGCGCGATGAGGCCTTGATAGTTCAAGGTCAAGGTGCCGTCGGGCGTGAGGGCGGTTGCCGATGTGGTCGAGACGAGCTGCGGGAACACTTGCGCCACTTGTTGTGCAAGAAAGCCGAGATTCTCTCCTTGTCCTGGCTGGTCGAGGCGCAGGTACGAAACCGCATTGAGCGCTTCTACGGCCGACAGCGACGAAGACGCGTCAAGTGATTCAATATCGGTCTTCAATCGCTGGTCGGAGCTTTGAAATATAGAGCCGGAATACGTTGAGTTGCCGCTATCGTAGATCGCGAATACGGTCGTCGAGGCGGCATTGACGACCGCGAATGCGGACGTGGTGGCAGCGTCGGGCCCCCACACCGTGAGGCGCGACGAGAGAGAGCTGGTGCCAACGCCAACATTGCCGGTCGCCCCTATGGTCATGCGTGTGGTGCTGGCGGTTATGAAAGCGAGAGGAACCGCCTGTCCGGTACCTTCGTTTTCGGTGCCATACTCCGCCGTGTTGTTGCTCCACTCCTGGACGACGCGCTCAAAATTTGTGGCGTTGGGAGTGTACTTTGGCGAAAAGCTTGGATTGTAATAGGCCATCACGCCGTCGCTCTTGATGCGAAAGACGCCCGGGCTGTCGTACCAAAAGGCGTAGTTACTGGTTGTCCCTACGTTCGATTGATCGCCGATCCATATCCCATAATTATTGCCGATCCCTCCGGCATTTGATGGAGGACTACCAACGTACACGCCATAGTCATTGTAAATAGTGCCGGCCTCGTCCGAGACATATGTTTTCAACCCGTAGCCGTTGGTGACGGTCGCCCCCTGATCATAAAACTCGCCGGAAAGGGCAGCGGCATCTTGGGCCGTTCCTCCATACAGCGCAGCTTCTCCCAACACCCCGGCAATCTGGGAGACATTGCTGCCTCCGTACATCTGGCCGTCGCCGTAAACTCCAAAAGCGCCTTGGTCGTTGGTGCCGGTTATTGAACCGGAATTGACATTTGCAAATCCACCAACCCCGTTAATTTGATCCGCCGTTCCGGATCCGTTCATGTTTGCAGTGGCGCTTAGTGTGTCGCCGCCCCAAGTGTAATCGTCAGACCCATTCAGTTCGAGGTCAAAATTATTCGGATCTATTTCCGACGCTGTCACGTCGCTCGTCGGCGTCACAATCGTGGCAAACAGATCCAAATTCATGTCGTTCGGATCTGTGCTGGTAGAATACTGAACAACGTTCAATTTATTTGCATATGCATATCCATCCGGGTCTTCTGCAACGCCGACGTTTAACAGCCCATCGGACCCGATCGATGTTCCGCCGGAGAATGCTGCCGAGCCAGCGACCGACAGGGTCGCATAGGGGGAGGTGGTGCCGATCCCGACGTTCCCGTTACTGTCGACGATGAACGTGTCGGCGCCCGTGTTGGTATCACCCGGTGCGATCTCGAAGATATTGTTATCGTCAATGTTAGTACCCACCAACCAATCGTTCGCAGTGCTATCTGAGTTTTTTGAGATAAAATGGATCGCGTCAAAACTACCGTCGCTTTGATTTGAAAGGGTCAGAAAGCTTCCGTTTGGGTCGCTAGAGTCGATTGCGAGCTGGGATATTGAACTCGTCGTGCCGATGCCAACGCTGCCGCTTTGCGCAAGGAAAAGCGAGGAAGTCGCGGTGATCGTCGTGCCAGGTGCGTTGTAAAATGCGAATTGTCCCTGCGTGCCCGAGTCGACGGTGCCCGAACCGCCGCCGCCTCCTCCGCCGCTTCCTCCACTGACAGAGGAGTTGGTGATGGTGACGCCCGAGAGATTGTTGATACTGTTGGAAAGAGCTATTTCATTGAAGAGGCCTCCCGTTGCCGGGGTGGATGAGGGCGCGCCGGTGGAACCGTAGAGCTCTTGGTTGACGGTGTTGTTGAGTGCCGCGAGCTTTGCGGTCAGTTCCGCTTCCGAGACGCTCGCTTGAGTGGTCTGGGTGATGCGTTCAATAACGGGCTGCGCGATGTATTGATCGACGCCGGTGGTCGTCGCCTGCAAGCTCTGAGGTTCTGAGCCTTGTGATGAGGTTGCGGCTGGGCTGCTGAATGGATTGTCGGTCAGGGCGACGGCGGATACTGCCGCAGCCGGTTGGCTTTGAGCGTTGACCGGCGGTTAAATCTGATGACCGCCGAATATGCTCGTAATGAAAATGACTATCGCCGCAATGAACGAACGAAGCATATAGGAAAATCATACCACGGGCCGAATACGTAAATACCCCGATGGGTGCAGAGTAACTATAAGCCGCCTACTCACCAGGAATGCGGTAAATTCAGAAACGTTCAACGCCAAGCGCGATTCAGTTGCAGCGCCGCTTGCCTGCTTGCCGACCAGTTGAATAAGAGGGAAGCCGTCAGGTCTTAGCCTGACGGCTTTGAAAACCTGCGTCTGCCACAGTGGCAGCGCGGCTACCGGCGCTGTGAGCCGGGTTTGGTGCTGCGAGTCCGTGCTTGCGGCGGCTCGTCTGGCTGGTCCTCTTTCGGTTGCCGAAGAACGATCTTTCCGTCGATCGGCAGTGCCTGCAACACGATGTTGAAGCCGGTGCCGTCTTGATGCGCGAACGCCGCGCCAATCGCGAGCCAGAAATCGTCCTGGCCTTCGCGTTTGATCACGGTGTAGGCACGGTGGGTTAGTTGCTGATTGGCCATTGCAATTTCTCCTTGCTGGTGGATGGCTGGGTCAGTACTCGTCCGCACGCATGATGGTGAGCACGCGTGTGGTCTGCGCGGGATCGCTCGGGTCTTCGGAGCCGAACCGTTCCGAAAGGTCGTAGTAGTCGATCTTCCAAAAGTACTTCTCGCCGTCGATCTCGACGGCGCCGAAGTCGTGTTCGCGATGCGGATCGTCTGCTTCATCGAACGAGGCGTAGGATTGCACCGCAAGAAACAGTCGGGCCTTCGCATCGATAGGGAGTTCGGCAACTGACGCTGTGGTCAGTATTCGTCCGCCAACAAAAGTGCTGCGAAAATTGTCATTGAGCACACGAATGCGATCGGCGCGTTGCGATCGCTGTTCGGCGGGCATGGCGCTCACGTATTCGTCGCCAGCAGCGCGACGTTGGCGCGGATGACATGCAGGACCGCGTCCAGTGAACTAACGCGCTCGTGGGTCAAGTCTTGGCCGACGAATTCCAGATGCTCTTCGTCGAGCCGCGTTGCTTCCATGGCGACGGAATAGTGGCCGTCGAGGAGCGGCGCGATTTCGATATGGACGAACTGAATGGGAAGGGGAGCCGGTGTGTTTGTGCCGGCTGGATTGTCAAAGGACATTGGTCTCTCCGTCTTGCTCCGCCGAGCCCCGAGAGATTTAGGGAGCGGCGTGCACGACGGAAGGCTTCAATAACTATACACCGCGCCAACTAGTCCACAACCAAGAGGGCAGTCGGCGTCGGTTAGAATGGAGCGATGAAGGCGGCTACGCGTGTACGGGGACGATTGTTTCAGCGACCGGAAACGCCGCGCCCGCTGCGCTTGACCGAACGTGATCTCCGCCTGCTTGCCAATCTCGAACGGTTGCGCTTGGCTTCCGGCGAACAGCTCGCAGCCCTTGATGGGGGAAGTCCGCAGAACGTGTCTCGGGCTTTGTTGGCGCTTTGGGAAAATGACTATGTCGAGCGCCTGCTGGGCCAGAAGGAAACTCGCGTTCTGTACAAGGGCTCATTCCCACTTATTTACGGATTGACGCGGCAGGGGGCATGGCTGTTGCGTAAACACGGCTATGACGTACGTCGACGCGTACTCTACGAGACTGATAAGCAGCAACAGGCCGGCTGGCGGTTTATCGAACACCGCGTCGATATCACGGAATTCATGGTGCAACTGGAATTGGCTGGTCGCAGCCATCCGGGCCTTGCGCTGATCGAACGATCACAAATCATCGACGTTGCCGACAAATCGCAACGGGATCGCCGCATACGTCTATATGCCAATGTGAGAGTGGATGGCGAGCACAAGCTTCTGTCAGTTGATCCCGATGAGACCTTTGGGCTTCACCTTGCCGACGCCCAAAAAGAAAGTTTCTTCTTTCTGGAGCAGGACCGCGGCGAAATGCCGGTGCATCGCCGCAAGAACAAAGAGCAGACCTACTACGCAAAAAAGATGCTGACGTACTATGAAGCCAACAGGGCCGGGGAGCACGAGCGGGAGTTTGGCTTGCCGAATTTCCGCGTGCTGACGGTGACGACAACCAAAGATCGTGTATCGCAGATGGTCGAGGCGCAAAAGGAATTTACCAACGGCCGCGGGTCGAACTTATTCTTGTTCATCGACCATGAGGCCTTGCGAGGCGGCAGCCCATTGGATGTTGACTGGACCAATGGAAAGGGGAGTCGGGTACGACTAACAGATTAGCTCAATGTTACTGACGAAAACGGGACGACTGTCTTCAGCCGCTATCACCGCATCCACTATCGCCACCACATCCACTATCGCCACTGTCGCCGCTCGCTGGTGCCGGCGCGTCAGCATGCGCGACGCCGGTGCCGATCGTATTGTCGACGGAACCATTCGGAGCAACCAGGCGGGAGAGCTGCGAAACTTTCGTTTCAGCTGCGAAGAGCAACACGAAGAAGCCAATCACCACCAGTAGCGGCCGCCCAAATCTTTTTAGGACGCGCATCATCATGCTGGACGCTGCATCATCAGTTGCCATATTCCAAACCAGTCTATCATCAGTACCTCACGAGAGATTCCCACCGTGCAGAAAGTGTGGACAGCAAATTGTGAGAATTGTCGCCAGGGGAGGGCGCAACGAGGCCTTCCTGTATACTTCGCACAATATCTGTTTTACGAAACGAAATAGGCGAGTTGTCAACCCGGCGTCCTTCATTGTGCATTTCCAAAATTGCGGTACGCTTTGCTGATATGACAAACACCCTTAAACGGGCCATTGAAAAAGTCACTGCACTACCGGCTGAGACGCAAGAGCGGATCGGCGAGGAGTTGCTTTCTCATGTCGAAAAGCTACAACGATTGCGAACGCGGCTGGAGCACGCAGCAGAGTCGCTAGATCGCGATGGTGGTCACGAAGTCGAGATGGCCGATGTGATCGGTCGCGCTCGCTCCGGGTATGGAAGCGCCTAAACGTCGCCTCGTTTGGTCCGACGAAGCCGAACAAGACCTCCTTGCAGTTTGGCGTTATGGCGTCGATGAGTGGTCCCCAACTAAAGCTGACCGTCATCTTCTCGATATCGAACGCACCTGCGAAAGGCTTTGCAGCCTTCCAGAACTCGGACGGGCGCGCGATGAACTGATGCGCGGAGTTCGGTCGATCCTCTGCGATCCGCAGATTATTTTTTATCGAATTGCAGCGGACACGGTCGAGATTATGCGTGTGCGACCGCAGCAAGAAGACGTTGCTCATTTCTTTTGATCTCATGTCGAGACGACTAGAAGAAGCAATAGAGCTAGTACGGAGCTTGCCTAAGGAAGAGCAAGACAAGGCTGCAGAATTGGTATTCGTGTATTTTTCAAGTGAAGAACGGCAGGGCTTCCCGGAGGAAACTGAAGCTGCGTTGATGCAGCGCTGAGATTTATGCGCCGGGCCAGCAAACGTACCTATACGCTTTCAATTGAAAAGCATCCCGAGGGTTATCTCGCTTCGTTCCCCGCGCTGTCGGGCTGCCACACCTGGGGCAAAACTTATGAGGAAGCGGTAAAGCACGCCGGCAAAGCGTTACGGCAGCATCTGGAAACCCTTTCGGCGCGTGGCGATCCGCTGCCCGAGGATGCTGATAGCAATTTCCCTGTCACGCTTGCCATAACCGTTCGTACAACCGCCATTGCAAAAGGTCACTCGGCTGCGTCGCGGGCTCGCTAGGCAGTTCATTTAAACGGTCCCCTCTCAGAAGCAGCCGTGGTGGTTGTGCAATAGGCAGACGTCGGCGAAACTTATCGTATGATCGTTACAGACAAGATTGCCGTCGTTCGCATTGAATTGGGGGGCATCGAGCCTTTGATTTGGCGCCGCGTTGCAATCCGACCCACGATAACTTTGGCCGGGTTTAACGATGTGATCCAAGCGGCAATGGGCTGGTTGAATGCTCATTTGTGGGAGATCGATGTCGGGGACCAAAAATACGGCCCGGTCGTGCCCAATGAGCCGGACTGGAATGAGCGAATACAAAATGCCGCGACGGTGACCATCTCTTCCCTTCTGGCCCGCGGGATATCGGAGTTCGGGTACCTCTATGACATGGGCGACGGCTGGCAGCATCGGGTCATTATCGAGAAGCAGAAAACCAGCGACGCTGGTGTCCAGTACCCGCAATTTCTCGGGGGCGAGCGGCGGTGCCCGCCTGAAGATTGCGGCGGAGTGCCGGGCTATTACGTATTTCTGAAAAATATTGCCAGCAAGCAGAAAACAAAACGCGAGGCCGCGCTGCGTTGGTATGGTAAGTTTTACGATCCGAACGATATTGATGAAAAGAAGATTGTTGCGGCTCTCAAGCGGACCGCCCGTGCTGGCCACAGGTCGCCGTAACAAATCCGCGGGAGTCCCGATCGCCGCTCGATGGTATTGCGGTCTCGCCCGAAACGCTGACGGCTTTGTTCGCGGATCGCTGCCGCAGTGCCAAGCGGCGGGTACAGCTTTGGCTCGGCGAAAATGCGGTTGCGGCCAATGCCCATTCGCAGCCATGCCGTGAACGGCTCCTGATCGGCCAGTGCGCCATCATCCATCGGTCGGAACTCCGGCGCCAATAATTCTGCATCACGGCTGCCGACCCGGAACACGACAAGCGTGCCGGCATTGCCGATAACAGCGGCGCGCACCGCGGGCGGCAGTTGATCGGTGTACTGGTTCGCCAGTGCAAAATGCATTGCGAATTTCCGCGCTTCGGAAAGCAGCGATGCAAAGGTGTCGGAACTGAAGGTCTGGAATTCGTCGACGTGGACAAAGAACGGAAGCCGCTGCTCGGGCGGTAATGCGCCGCGCTCCATGGCTACGAGTTGAAGATGCGAAATCAAAAGCGAGCCAAGCAAATTGGACGCCTGCTCCCCTATCGATCCCTTGGCCAGATTGGCGATCAGGATGCGCTGGTGGTCCATGGTGAATTTCAGGTCGAGGCGCGGTGCGACCTGGCCCAAGATCAGGCGCAACGACGGTGAGGCGCTGATCTGTCCGGCCTTATTGAGAATGGGCGCGACCGCCTCGGAGCGAAAGGCTTTGACGTAGGATGGATATTCTTGGTGCCAGAACCGCAGGGTTGCCGGGTCCTCAACGCTGCTCAACAATCGATCGCGAAAAGCATCGTCGGTGTAGATGCGCGGCAAGTCGATCAGCGTGGCGTGCTGGCGTGAGACGAGAACCGCGACACCATGGAACAGAAAGTGCTCCAGCCGCGGTCCCCAACTGTCCGACCACAGATGTTTGAACGCCGAGACGATGCCGGCTGCGGCCAGCGCCCGGCGATCGGGTGCCACATTGGTCACGGGATTGAAGCCGACGGGACTTTGCGTATCCCCTACGTCCAGGTAACACACGTCGTTGATTCGGGCGCGCGGAATGGCGTCGAGAATATCCAGTGCCAGGTCGCCGTGGGGATCGATGATGGCAACGCCCTTCCCCGAAACGATGTCGGCCATCGCTAAATTAAAGAGGAACGTGGATTTGCCCGCGCCACTTTTGCCGACGACGTAGAGATGACGCTCGCGATCTTCGCGCGTGAACACAACGCCGGCGCCGGCCGCTGTTGTGGCTATGGGTAATGCATCGGGTTTCATAACGCCGCGCCAGCCCCCGGTGAAAACTCGCCTTGCGCACGCAACGCGGGTTTGCCGTCTATGCGGTTCTGCTCACTGTGGGAGTGGAGCGGACTCGCGGCTCACCGAGCGACCTGTGATGGGGTGTAGTCGGTGAACTACCCGAGGCTGTCGCCACGCGTTGAGACCTGCGTGGAGATTTCATTGTAACGCTGATATTGCGAGTGTCGTTGTGGATACTCGAAATCGCTTCCCCGTGGTGAGACGGGTGCGGCATTCCCCGCGGAGCCGACGGTCTCAGAACAGCGCGCCAGTAGCGCCGGTCAAGGCCGGCCGAAGGCCGCCCGCGAAGCGGGTCGCCTTGACCGGCGCTACTGGCGCGCGATCTTGCCCGACTTGCCGAAAGTAGCGGCTTGAAGTGAGGGTCGTGTGTTCTTCGCCCCAGCTCGGTCGGAACGATCGCGCCGAACCGGATGAGGACTTGTCAGGATCATGTGTCATCCGGTGAGGGCACCCGAAGGGCGCGAGAGTGTACGGCGACAGCCGGCCGACTTCGGGCCGACAGCCGAGCACCGCAGTCACCAAGACGAGGAGCGGAGGCCGCCAGCTCCGTCTATGCAGCTTTGCTGGATGGCGGAGTGGCGGCCCGAAGTCGGGCGGTTTCGCCCGACCGAGTTGGGGCGCATAGTGAGAAATAGAGCGAAGTTTTCGGTACGTTGAAATGTTGTGAGGTACAAATCAGTCGTATGCCTGTTGTACCTTAAATGTCGTGTGCATCTTCCTTATTTGAAAATGCATTTTTCTACTGCGTATTATTAAAGTGCGTATTATTAGATGAGTATTCTTATATAGAGTGACCGGAAGATGTTTCCGGTTATGAACGGCAATCGTTTCCGGTCCAGACCGGAAATATTTTCCGGTCAAGACCGGCGCCGTGGAGTACCACCTTTCGGCTTAACGGTAAGGTGTAGGCGGTAGAGATTGGTCTTGCCCAATCCTCGCTGAGTGATCTCAAGCAGATCCGCCGACTTAAGCTCTTTGAGATATGTCCGTACACTGCGATCGGTAGCGCCCATGTCATTGGCGAGCGTGACCTGGCCGGGGAAGCAAGCCTCATTCGACCATGCATATTTCAGCAGCATGGCGTAGGCGAGTTTAGCGCCGACTGAGACATCTTTATTGGTGAGAATGAAATTTGGGACTTGGGTGAAGCCGTGGCGCGTCGCGAGATCAGCACCGACAATTTCGATATTACGGTCTTTGAGAATGTCCGCGATAGTCCGGGGTGATTGAGAGTCCATCAATAGAGATTATACGTGGCTTGCAACGAACCCCGCTCTGTTTATCCCCCTTTTTGCCAAGAAAATGCTCAGCAACAGATACTCGTCCTGGTGGTCGTCGTTGGCCGTGACATGCCGCGACTTGTCGCGACAAGCCGAATTGAGCATCATTGAAGCACAGTGACGGTAAGTCTAGGCTGCTGAAACAAACACCGTAGCGGTGGCGGGATGACACAAAAGTTTGAAATTCGCGTCGCAGTTCGCGACGATGAGACTGATATACTAGCGGTCTTGGAGGAGATCGCGCCGGAAGTACCGGTGTTGCTGGATACGCCCGAGCGGCAAGAGGCCATCAAGGGAATAATTATAGAATGTCGCAAAAGTGGCCATTCATTTGTCGCGGTTGATGCTGCTGGGAAGGTAGTTGGCTTTGCGCTCGCGAGACCGGACTTTCACGAGGACGGGGCTATCTCTCTGCGTTATGTCGGCACGAGCAAAGCGTCGCGTCGACGCGGGATATTCGCGGCTTTCATAGGAAAGCTAAAGGCAGAGGGTGCGCCGATAACAGCCAGCGTGTTGCAAGGCAATCTCTCCGGTATGGCAGACCAGCTTTCGAAGATTGGATTTACTGAAACGGAAGCTGGCGACAAAGAGAAAAAATTTCGATGGGACGCGGAAGATGAATCAACGACTTAAGGCGCAAATCCGGCTTGAACTATTTCGGTGCGCGGCTGCTGGCACGTTTGTGACCTACGAAGACTTCTATCATCGGGTCGCCGGAAAGAAGATGGGTCAGTTTCCGTATAAAAGGCATTTCGATGCAATCGCGAAAGAAGAGAGAAAATTAGGCTATCCGGATATTACGTTCTTGGTGCACCGCTCGGATAAAAATAATCCGTATCCAAGCAGCATTGACTTTCGATCGGCCAAGCCGAAACCGAGCGCGACACAGCTTGCCAGCCTGCGTCGCGGAGTGGACCAAATAATCAAGCTGTATTGTCCGGCGACAACATCAAACCCGTATTGATTGATCAGACACGCGAGCGTCACTTGGGCTCGCTCTCGCGACGGCGTGCAATGTCTTGAATGGTAGCGAGTGCCTTGTTCATCTCAAGTTGTTCTTGCTGCTCAGTGAGCGCACCGCCGTCCACCATAGAGGCTAATTCGAGCCGCCGCTCGGCAAAGCTTTGAATCAAATCAATGTATTTGAAGCGTGCCTCGCGGAATGCATCGATCATTACTTTGTTAGAGCACTGAACAGAGGCTGCATACGTAGCCAATTCTCCGCGGAGCCGTTTAGCGCGGCACACCTGCATGGCGTGACCGCTGACTTGGGTCGCGCGCTGTATCGGATCTTGCGTAGGTAGTCCCGTGCTGGCGGGGAGGGCCGATTGAGGCAAGGGGGCGCCCATTTGGCTCAGCTGACGTTGCGCCTCAAGTGCCCGCTGGTGCTCCTTCGCGTTCTCTTGTTGCGTACTTTCAACGCGTTGCGCCATGATTTGCGCGGCGGAGCAGCGGCCCGTCAGTTCGACGCTTTGCGAAAGTGTTTTATTTTCAATTGCATCCGCTTGCAGGCAGACGATTTTCGCATTGCGCTGAAATTGCTCTAGCGTTCCGCAAGTGCCGTTGATGCAACACGTGCCGCCCGGCATGCACATCTGGGATTGAGCAATAGCGGAGCCGCCAAGAACCATAAAATAGGCGCCAAGAAGCAGCCTTTTCATCGGCAAATCCCCCCCCCCTTTTTCTCGCCGGAACCCTAACATATTTCTAGGCGATGGCGGGACTGATCCAGGAGCGCGATATTGTGATCGGCAGCGTAAAGCTGCAGGCCGATCACCCCGAACTCTTCCACTACACGCGGGAAGAGGGTTTCCGGGCAATCATCGGCTCGCAGACACTGTGGGCCACGCTCTTCCGTGACCTAAAGGACCAACAGGAAATCAAGGTTCTTAAACCGGCGCTAAGAGCGACGGTCATTGATCTATTTGACAAAGCCGTTGCCAAGCGAAGCCGTGCTGTCAGGCGGAAGTTCAGTCACTTCGGTGGAGCAACCTTTCAAGCGGATAAGTTCGTCGATAGCGTCTACAAGTCGACGTTCGAGCGAAATAATCCGCGGTTCGCGGTAGATGCCTTCACGACATCGTTCACGACCCACTCAGCGGATTCGCCGTTCGAGCGAGAGAATGGGCTGTTAAGTCAATGGACGAATTATGCGCCCGACGGGTTCTGCGTTGTGCTGGACACTGTCGAGATGTGTCGGCTGCTGGGACTAGAGTTCGATGCCCGCGACTACACGCATCTCAACTTGGAACCAATCCGCTACGCGTTCGAAGGGATACCGCTGCGCGATCACTTCCCTGACCTAGAGCCAGCGTTGATGTCCAGCATCGAGCAGTTCCTCAACCACGTGTACCTGCCTGAGATGGCGATGACAGAGTTTCTGCAGAGCGCCACGCTGCTGAAGGAGCCCGGCTATCAGGAAGAACGTGAGGTCCGGATTGTCGCGATTCCCGGTGCACCTGAGTATCAAGCGCAAGCCGCACGGGAACACGCCCACTATGTCGCCAAACCACTGCCCCGCATCGATCCTCATCCGAACGGCTCGGGCAAGTTGCACATAACGATCTTCGACAAACTCGGGGTTAGGCTTCCGATCAAACGCGTCATCGTTGGTCCGTCGAAATTTCAGGCCTCCAAGGCGATGCTGGCACGTGACATGGTCGGCTCCGACCGGGTCACGCTGTCGCAGATCGCAGTACCCGGGTTGCTCGATGCCGGCTGATAAACGAGCGCAAGGATGGCTTCTTGCGTGATCAGCTCAACCTTGCGGACTGTTGGGTTGCTCGCGGCCGGTAAGTAGCGGCGACAACATTTTCTGAAGCCCAGCGATAAGGTGGTTGGTCTCTCTCGCCCGCTCGGTCAGGTCTTTAATCTGGTCGTTCTTGACGGCGACTTCCCCGCGAAGAAACACGATCTCACCGTCCTTCTCAGTCAGACGCTTTTGCAGTTGCTCCAAATACTCTGTGGCAACCGGTCGCGCCATGTCGCCCCCTGTCGGCGCTTGCTGTCGTGGCTCGTCGTGGCTTTGTTCAGGCACGACACTTGTCGCGACTTGTCGCGGCACGTCGCGACCGGTCGCGACAGGTCGTACCTCCTCAATGTAAGCGATGTGCTTGTCGACCGATGCCGGAGATATCAAATACTTCTCGCCAAACTGCGTTTCGATCAGCCGGCACTCCAGGTGGCCTTTGGCGCAATAGCGCTGAATACTGCGCGGCGTGCGGGGGAGTCCGGCCTTGGCGTAGCGTTCCAGCGCGTCTTCAATGGTTAGGGTGAAATCGCTGTCGGGGCTTGTCGCGACCGGTCGCGACATGTCGTCGGTCATCAGCCCATGATAACCGGCATCGTCCCACCGCTCGCCGGTTATCCCCACGCCGCGCGCGCTGCAAGGCGCGAGGGATCGTCACCGTCCGGCCGAGATGCAGCGGCTTACGCAGCTCGGCAAGCGGAGCGCGTAGAGCCCGGCCCGGAGGGCGCGCTCAGTCCTTAGTGCTGATGCGATAACAGATCGTCGACCACGTACAACGTGAGCACCCGAAACGTCCTGGCGGCATCGGCGGGATCAGGCGACGCACCGCAACCGTCAACTCCGCGGTACTCGATCCGCCATTCAAACGCGAAGCCAGCAAAGATGAACACGCCGCCGTCATGGTCACTGTCGGCGTCGAAGCTGTTGTAACGGGCCAGCACCGACAAGGCGCGACCGCGCAAGCGGTCATCGAGGTCATAGACGTTGCGCGTCATCTGTACGCGCCCGCCCTTGAACGTCGTGCGCAGCTGGTCATTGAGGGCGACGATGGTCTGGCGACGATCCATGGCGCACTAGCGGTCGAGGCAGAGTGGGGGATTGCCAACTCGCTGCCACGGCTCGGTCAGGACATGGCCGGGGACGGCGGGTGCACGCTCCACAGACGTGAAGCTCGGGAAGGTCTTGAACAGGATGAACTTGGAACCGCGCCGCCCCGTCATGCGGTTAAGCAGTTCCATCATGCTGTGTTGACGGGCTGCCGTGGTGGTGATGAAGGGGACAAAGAAGTTCGGAAAGCCAAAGTGCGAGTGATGCAGGCCTTGCTCGGCGATGGCGAGGTAGGCGGCAAATTTCTTGGCGATCGATGAGCGCGCGGCGTCGCTGGCGTCGATCGGTTCCGTGGCGCAGTCGGCTTCAATGCCGGGGAAGAACAGGTAACTCGCCTTGCCGTCGATCTGGCGTTCAAGGCCAAAGGGCTGCGCGTCGGCGTACACATCATCGTGCCGCTGTTCGCCGCGATAGGCATAGGCGACGGCAATAGCGGTTGGCGTCGGCGACTGTCTTGTCGCAAGAGGCGTGCGCTCATGGGCCAGAATCTCCGGCCAGGTAATGAGCCGGATCGCGCGGTTGGCTCTGGTGCCAAGCTCGATCGAAGCCGTGATCTGCGACACCATCAGCTCGTGGGCAAAGTTGTGATGCAGGCTTTTCGACAGAAACGGCAGGCCGCGGTCCTGCAACACCTGTGAGCCGCGCTGATCGAGCTGATAGATCAGCGGTCGGTAATTGGCGATGGCGTTCTGCCGCTGTTGCTGCGGCCGGGACAGGTAAAGGTTCGGCTTGCGCGACAACAGGTTGAGCCGATGCAGCAGCGCCTTGGCATTGCCGCCGATAAAAGCATGAATAGTGTCGCTCGGCAGATAGCGGTAGCGGACCAGTAACTTAAATATCTCGATGTCGCGCTGGGTCGGATAAACGGAGCGCGGTGCCCCGGTGTTGCCGATGACCGGGTCACGCGACCATCGCGAATTGCGCTTCGGTTGTTGCAGTGCTGTCGCCATGGCAAGCGAAATAGCTCAAGACAACGATGCAATCACCGGACAGCAGGGGACAGGGCGACCAATCTTGCAGAACGGCGGTCTACCGCGGAGAAAGCAAAATATTTTACGGCTTACCACTGATCCGACGGCTCGCCTGGATCGCCGGTGTCGTTTGCTTTCTTGGTAGGCAGCGGCTCCGAGGGCGCTGAGGTCGCCACCACGGGATCAGGCTCCCGAGGCCGATTTTCCGGTCTGGTCGTCGTACCAGGCTGATCGGTCACGGGCATCGGGGAGAAGTCCTGCCGCATCCTCTGACGGATCGCCTGAAACTCCGCCCCACTCATGTGGGGCAAGTCGTCCAATTCAATCTTCGAGACTTCAAGCTTTATGCCGCGAGGAGTGAGGTCGCGCACGAATGTGCCGAACGTCCCACGCGGCAGCGTTTGCAGTTCGTCGGCGTCCATGCGGAGTTTGGGCGCAAGGTATTTCGCCTCGTCGTCGCTGTTCGCCATGCGGATCGCGCAATTGGCGACGGCATCGAGAACAGGAGGCGTAAGCTGGGCGGTCCGTTGGTGCGAGAGAATAAGCCCGATCTTCTGGCTTCGGCACTCGTCAAGAAGAACGGGAATACGAGTGTCCTTCGAAATGACGGTCTGGCATTCGTCGATATAGACGAAACAGGGCTTTTTGGATGAAGCGGGCTTGCCGGCGCGGTGCTGCGCGGCACGGGCGATCAGCGCGATAAAGAAACGTCCGAAAAACTCAGCTCCCTCGTCGCCAAGGATGGCCTTCGAATTGTTGATGATGATAACTCTGCCGGCGTCCATCTCCTTGCCCATATCCAAGCGGGTATGGGTCGCGGAGAACATGGATCGCAGCACGGGATTGGTGAGCAGATAGTCCAGCCGCCACACGACTTCTTTGCGGGTGCTGTCGTAGGTCTTGGAATTAAAGCCGGTCTCGCGGTTTTCGAAGAACTGCCGGGCGTGTGGGTTCAGCTTATCGAGGCTCGGCAATCCCTTGACCATGACCTGTTTGAAGGTGTCGAGCGTAGCGTTCGGAATCGTCTCGATGATAGCCGGCACGACGTTCCTGAAGAGCGTGGTTTGCAGCGCCGTAAATTTGGCGTCGAGCAGGCCAGCCATGATGTACTCGATCAAGCCGACGGCTTGCGTAACATTGGTGTGGGTCACATCAAGCGGATTGAGTGCGAATGCAGAATCTACATCCGGCTCAATGAGTAGAAGTCGGTCTTTGATGCACTCAAGCTCCTTAAGCGGCTCGATCAGGTCGCCCTTGCTGTCCATAAGAACTATCGCAGCGTCTTTGGCGAAATCGTCCATTACCAGCGCATGAAGCAACGTTGTTTTGCCTCTGCCGGGCGGCGCGACGATCCAATGCCCGCTAAAGCGCGTTTCGTCAGGGAGTGAGAGGGTAGGCGGCTCTAGCAGGCGTGTCAGTTCTTCAACGCTGCGCGTTGGCTTACGGGAGAACCGACGCCAGAGGGGAGTGGATACGTCGCTGGGGCTCATACGACTTCATCCCGTCCATCGAACGTGTTGGCGGTGTCGAGATATTCCTTGAGGTACGTTGCGGTTTCTTCGATGGCTTCTTTAGCTTGGAGGATGAGCGTCAAGTCCTTGCTTTCAACGATCGTGCCCTGCACCAACTTTGCGATCGTCACGCGGATAAAAAAGAAGCCCAGGATGAAATTAAAGAACGCAATGAACACCCAGAAGAGCTTTTTGACGAAAGAGCGCAATGTTGCCCATCGCCGCGACCAGAATTTCTTTTTGTCATGAGCTTCGGACCTGGCACTTGCCGCAAGTTGCATGTGCATCCGCGCCAGCTCATTTTGGCGCTGCCGTCGTAAGCTGTCGAATGCAATGACTCGACCGAGCCAATATTTTCGCACGTCGGTGAGCTGGTCGTGCGTCATTGAAAGGTTGGCGGTTAGGCCGAAAATGACCCGTCCGTACCAATTGATGCGCTGCGTGCGTTTGAAGAGGCATTGGATGTCTTCGCCATAGACCGGAAGTTTGTAGGGTAGGTTGCCGTGAATGATGAAGTTGAGGATTGGTGCGCGCGCCGCATAGAGGATAAGGGCTAAGACGAGACCGATCGCGAATGAAACGGCAGCCGCGATTCCGGAAAGATAGATGATGGTGGGAGGTTGAGGGGAGCTGATGGGGGCAGGCTGCGGTTGTCTTATTGGCTGATTGGGCGGAGAGGCCGGTAAAGGTACAGGGGCGGCCAATTGAGTGATTTGCATTCCGAGCGAATAAAGATATCGGCTATCTTCATTAGCGTTACAAATGACAGCAACGGCGGCGCAAGAGTCGGTGCCATAACGAAGATGGCAAAGCTGTTCGGCCTGATTTTCTGCCGCATCGGAAAGCGCCGCCTGTGAAGTCACGGATTGCGCGGCTCCGTCTGAGTACGGAAACCCGACGGCAAAACACCCAGCGACGGGCAGATCAAATTGTTTGCACTGTCTACCTTGTGACAAACACTGCGTGCCGGCTCGCAAGTCTAGCTCGTGCAATGTCATGGAGGCCTTAGAAAAACTGCACCTCAACGAGGCCCTTACCGTCGGATCGGACTCGCACGATAATTGAGCTGCACGTGAGCTTGTGGAAGCGGCGAATACAAATAGCGTGATTGCAATACGGGCAAATCGCATCGCTTCCCCCCAAGCGAAGTGAGGGCGCTCAGCGGCCGCCAAGCGCCCTCGTAGTTCAAAGCTCCCTTCCGAGAGCTAGTGCCGATTAGGGCCACATCCCTTGCAGCCAAGCCCGGATTTCACGTTGCCGATAGTAAAACCGAGAGCCACGAGTTTTGAACGGCTTAAACCGTTGCGGAAACTTGTAAGCTTTCTCCAGTCTCACGATATGAGTGCGGCTAATTTGAATTCCGTACTCGGATTGCAGCTGGGCGTATGTGACCAACTTATCGTCGTCTAACATGTTCAAGCTCCATGAGGAGCCATCGCATGCGACGGCGGTTAAGCCGGCACGCATAAGTTGAGTGCAGAAGGGCGGAGAGTCAATCGGAGAGGGTGCACCATCCTGACCGTGCGACAGGAAGCCCCACCGCGCCGCACCGCCGTAAGCCGCCCCAAATAAGTAGAGGAATGAGTATAGGCGGCTTTTGGTTGATTAGAATTCTCAAGAAAAAACAATCGGATATTGAATAGATGAGATTCCCTCCACGAGCTTAGGGTCCGAAGATTGGGGTATACGCATCCACAAGCTAGCCGGCGGCAGCGATGCTCCGGTTCGCGCTGAGCGTCCTGAATTCGTCCAGCAAATCAGCCCAAGCCTGCAACATGTGAACACGTTCTTTCCAATAGGTGTAGCGATTGTAGGCACGCCGGACTTCGTCTTCATCCTGGTGGGCGAGCGCGACCTCGATCACGTCGGCGTTGAACCCGCGTTCGTTGAGCATGGTGCTTGCTGAGGCGCGGAAGCCGTGGGGCGAGACCTGCTCCTTGGTGTAGCCCATACGGCGAAGCGCAGCGATCATGGCGCCCTCGGATAGCGGTTTGGTCGCGGAGCGAATTGAGGGCAGCACGAGACTATTGCCCTCGGACAAGTCCCAAACGCTGCGGAGGACTTCGAGGGCTTGCTTTGAGAGCGGGACATCGTGCGGCCGGCGCATTTTCATGCGCTCTGCGGGAATGCTCCAGGTGGCTTTCGGCCAGTTGACCTCCGATCGCCGCATCAAGCGGATTTCGATCGGCCGGGTCATCGTGAGCGCGATGAGCTGCAGAGCGGCGCGCACCGTCGGCCAACCATCATATTCGTCAATCGAGACCATCAAAGCACCGAGCTCGCGTTCGTCGGTGATCGCCGCGCGATGCTGAACGATGGGAGGCCGGAGAGCGCCGCGGAGCGCATAGGTTGGATCGTTTGTGGCGCGGAGCGTGGTGATAGCGCGGCGGAAGACGGTGCCGATCGCGCCGCGCAGCCGTCGTGCGGTTTCGCGCCGGCCGGTTTTTTCCACCCGCTGCAGAATGAGCAGAATTTCCGCAGGGGTGATCGCGGTGATCGGCCGCTTAGTGAGCGGCGCGGCGAGGTCCTGAAGCAGCCAGCGGTTCTTGCTGATCGTGGATACTGCGGCCTTGTCCTCTTGCAAAATTTCAAGATGCTCTTCGACGATGGCGCCGAACGTAGTTTTGGAGGCAACGCCGCGGGCGATCTGGTCGAGCTTTCGCTGCTGCGATGGATCGACATCATCGGCGATGAGCTTTTGCGCGTCGTCCCGCCTTGAACGTGCAGCGGCGAGCCCGATCGTGGGGAACGTCCCGAGGCTCAGCATGTTTTGCTTGCCATCGAAGCGATAGCGCAAACGCCAGAGCTTGTTGCCGTTCGGGTTGACGACAAGATGCAAACCGTTGCCATCGGTTAGCACGTACGCCTTCTCGCGCGGCTTGGCGTTTTCAACGGTGAGGACAGTGAGCGGCATGACAAACCGTATCTCGGGGTCAAACTCTATACTCAAATCTATACTCAAAATGACGGATCGTCACCGGTCGCCATGGTGAACGGCGAACCAACAAAAACCGCGTAAGCATTTGAAAAGAGTTGTAAATTAGGCCGCCATGGCGAACGATGGGGAACGGCGGAAAGTGGTCTTGGTGCCCAGGGGCGGAATTGAACCACCGACACCTGCATTTTCAGTGCAGTGCTCTACCAACTGAGCTACCTGGGCTCAGCACCCGAAGCCGGGCGCTGTTACTTGGTTGGGCATGATCTTGTCCGAAAACCGGAATCCGCTTTTCGGGATCATGCCCCGGACGCTCGATACGCGAGAGCGCCGTCTTATAGAGGCTCGATAATTGGCTGTCCAGAATAGGCCGGTTCAGTGCACTGTTCCGCCGTCTTCCTCGCGCCGCCCGTCTTCGTCCTCATCCTCGGTCACCGGGATGGCGTAGCTGCCGGACAACCAGCGGTGCAGATCGACATCGGCACAGCGTTTCGAGCAGAACGGCTTGGTCTTCTCGTCGCTGGGCTTGCCGCAAATCGGACACTTCTTGCGGGTTTTTGCGTCGGCCATGACCGGAATATAGGCGGACGGCAGCCGCGCGCTACACGCCGGCCGCGTTGAGCCAGCCAAAATGCACCGGAAAACCCTCGCCGCCGAGCATGGTGATGGTCTCGTAAAGCGGCAGGCCGACGATGTTGGAATAGGAACCGACGATCTTCACCAGAAAAGCGCCGGCGATGCCTTGCGCGGCATAGCCGCCGGCTTTGCCGCGCCATTCGCCTGACGCCAGATAAGCCTCGATATCCTGTTCCGATAGCCGCTTGAAGCGGACGCGGGATTCGACGTGGCGCTGGCGGAAGGTTTCTTTCGGGGTCACCAGACATACGCTGGTGTGAACCCGATGATTGCGTCCGGACAACAGGCGCAGGCACTGCCCGGCTTCGTCGAGCAGTTCCGCCTTCGGCAGGATGCGCCGGCCGACCGCGACCACGGTGTCGGCGGCGAGGATGTACGCGCCTTTCAATTCATCATCGATGCGGACCATGGCCAGCGCGGCTTCCGCCTTGGCGCGCGCCAGGCGGGTGGCGCAGGCGCGCGGCAGCTCGCCGCGTTTCGGCATTTCATCGATGTCCGCAGGACGCAGCGCGTCCGGTTCGATGCCGGCTTGATTGATGAGCAGCAGCCGGCGCGGCGAGCCGGAGGCGAGGACGAGTTTTGGGCGGCCGATCACGTCGATATGCTCTTGTTGTCGGAGGATTCCGGCGCACTCATTTGCAACGGCGGATGCGACGGCGTTGTTGCTTGTGATCAACAGAAATTCGAGCGAAACCTAGCGGATGACGGATCGTTCGACAACCGCCATGCCGTTTATTCACTCGTGGCCGATGCGCCGTCCGGCGAAACGCTCCCTGATCCGCGCCAGAAGCTGATCGCGCACTTGCCGGTAAGCGTCGAGCCGTTGCTCGCGGTTGCCTTCGATGGCGGTGGCGTCGTTTGTCGGCCAGTATTCCACCGCGAGGCCGGTGCTGCGGGTCAATTCCAGCGCGCGATGATGCGCTTCGGGCGCCAGCGTAATGATGAGATCGAAGTTGAGGCCTTCCCAGTCGTCGAGTTCCTCGAAGGTGACCGGTTTGTGCCGCGAAATGTCGATGCCGATTTCCGCCATGGCGGCCACGGCAAACGGATCGAGTTCGCCTTTACGCACGCCGACGGAACGCACGTAGGTCGCCGCGCCAAACTGTTGCGCAAACAGACCCGCCGCCATCGGCGAGCGGATCGCGTTGAGGCCGCAGGCGAACAGCACTGCCAGTGGCCGCTGGGCGTCTGCGGACATCTAGTGTCCCGATTCTGAAGTTCGCATGAGTGTGCGGCGCCCCTGGTTTGCGAACTTCAGAATCGAAGGGGACACTAGCAAGTCAATAATTTGGCGTGGCTTTAGTTCAGAGGTCCGCATTTCCAACTCTCGGCAAGAACGATGCGGACTTCTGAACAGCCACACCACGGCCTCACCCCTTCCAGTGCAGCACCGTGATCAGCGTGAACAGCCGCCGCGCCGTGTCGAAGTCGACTTCGACCTTGCGTTTGAGCCGTTCCATCACGATGCGCGAGCCCTCGTCGTGCAGGCCCCGGCGGCCCATGTCGAGCGCTTCGATGCGATCCGGCGTCGCGGTGCGGATCGCCGAATAATAGCTGTCGCAGACGGTGAAGTAGTCCTTGACGATCTTGCGAAACGGCACGAGCGACAGCATGTGTGCGATGACCGGCGTGTCGTCGGTCAGCCGGATGTCGAACACCAGCCGCTCGCCGCGCAGGCCCAGTCGCAAGGCATAGGGGCCGCCATCGTGGCCGACCGGCTTGAAGCTGTTTTCCTCAATCAGATCGTAGATCGCAACGCGGCGTTCATGTTCGATGTCGTCGCTCGGACTGCCGAGCGAAGCTTCGTCGAGCGTGACCGCGGCGAGGCGGCCGGGTGGCGCCTTGCGCGGGGCGCGCGCCATCAGAGTATGATCCGGAAAAGTGGAAGCCGGTTTTCCGAAAAGATCATGCTCCCCTCTATCTGTTGAGCCTGATGGCGACCGAGCGGGCGTGGGCGTCAAGCCCTTCCGCTTCGCCGAGCGTGATCGCGGCGCCGCCGAGCGCGCGCAATTGCTCCGGCCCGCATTTGAGGATCGATGTGCGCTTCATGAAATCAAGCACGCCGAGTCCCGACGAAAAGCGCGCGGAGCGCGCCGTCGGCAGCACGTGGTTGGAGCCGGCAACATAGTCGCCGATCGCTTCCGGCGTGTGCGGGCCGATGAAAATGGCGCCGGCGTTGCGGATGCGTTGCGCCAGCCCTTCGGCGTCGGCGGTGGCGATTTCCAGGTGTTCCGGGGCGATGGCGTCGACCAGCGGCAACGCTTCGTCGAGATTGCGGACTACGATCATCGCACCGAAATCGCGCCACGACGCGGCGGCGACTTTCTGGCGCGGCAATCGCGAGAGCTGAGCTTCGACCGCGCGGCCGACGCTGTCGGCCAGCGTCTCGTCGTCGGTTATCAGGATCGATTGCGCGCTGTGATCGTGCTCTGCCTGCGCCAAGAGATCGGCTGCGATCCAGTCCGGGTTGCCGGTCTTGTCGGCGATGACCAGCACTTCGGAAGGCCCGGCAATCATGTCGATCCCGACCTTGCCGAACACAAGGCGTTTCGCCGCGGCAACATAGGCATTGCCCGGCCCGACGATCTTGGCGACCGGCGCGATGGTGTCCGTCCCATAGGCCAGCGCGGCGACGGCTTGCGCGCCGCCGACACGGTAAATCTCGTCGATGCCGGCAAGTTGCGCCGCCGCCAGCACCAGCGGATTGAGGATGCCGTCGGGCGCCGGCACCACCATGACGATACGGGGCACGCCGGCGACCTTGGCCGGCACCGCATTCATCAGTACCGACGACGGATAGGCGGCGCTGCCGCCCGGCACATAAAGCCCTACCGCCTCGATCGCGGTCCAGCGCGTGCCGAGCTCGACACCAAGCGCGTCGGTAAAGCGATCGTCTTTCGGCGTTTGCCGGCGATGAAACGCTTCGATGCGGTCGCGCGCCAGCGTCAGTGCATCGAGCGCCGCCTTATCGCAGGCGCCGCGTGCGGCGGCGATGTCCTGCGCCGTCACCCGAAGCCCGGCCTTGTCGAGGTCGAGGCGATCGAATTTCTGCGTGTAGCTCTTCAGCGCGGCGTCGCCGCGGGCGGCGACATCGGAGACGATGCCGCGCACCACCGCTTCCACGTCGGCGGATACTTCGCGCTTGGTGTCGAGAAAGACGCGGAATTTTTGCGTAAAGTCCGCGGTCCGCGTGTCCAGTCGAAGCGTCATTGTTTCAGCCTTCCGGCCATGACGCGTACCAGCACTCTGACCTTATAACAATTCTAATATTGGGCTTTTTTATTGACAAAAAGTCCGCTGTTGCCCAACTCCTTAGGCACGTTGATCGCCAAAAATGAACGGGCCGCCGTCATGACCGGATCGAACCGTACGACGTCAGGGATCGCTTGCCGGATTGGCGCATTGGCGGCGTTGCTGCTCGTCGCTGCCGCGCTGGCGGTCGGCCCCCGCGTGGCGAACGCCGAGGACACCGTGACCCTGTCGGTGACCCTGAAAGATCACAAGTTCGATCCGCCGGAAGTTCACGCGCCGCCCGGCACGGCGATCGAATTTCACGTCAAGAATCTCAACGATATTGTTTCCGAGTTCGAGAGCAAGGATCTGCACTTCGAGAAAATCGTTCCGGTCGGCAGCGAGGCGGTCGTTCACGTCCGCCCGCAGCAGCCCGGCAAATACAATTTCTATGATGACTTTCACCACGAGACGCAGGGCTACCTGATCGTGCCATGAGGGGTGTCGTGAATCGTGTCATGAGGTCGCCGTGCTAGCGTCGCTGCTGATCGTCTTTCGCGAAGTGTTCGAAGCCGGCTTGATCGTCGGCATCGTGATGGCGGTGACGGCCGGTGTTCCCGGCCGCACGCTTTGGGTTTCCGGCGGCGTCGTTGCCGGCGTGCTTGGCGCCTGCCTGGTGGCGCTGTTTACCGGCGGCCTGTCGGAATTGTTCGGCGGCAACGGCCAGGAAATCTTCAACGCCTCGATTCTCTGCTTCGCCGTCGTGATGCTCACCTGGCACAACGTCTGGATGGCGCGGCATGGCCGCGAGATGGCGGCGGAACTGCGGGCGGCAGGCGAGGCGGTGGCCTCCGGCTCGAAGTCGCTCGCCGCGCTCGGCATCGTTGTCGCCATCGCCGTGTTGCGCGAAGGCTCGGAAGTCGTGCTGTTCCTTTACGGCGTCGCCGCGGCGCAGGGCGGCGCAAGCCTCGGCATGGTGGTCGGCGGCTTCATCGGTCTGCTGCTCGGCTCGCTGGTTTGCTTCGCGACCTATCTCGGCCTGGTCACGATACCGGCGCGTTATCTGTTCGGGGTGACCAGCGTGCTGATCGCGCTGTTGGCCGCGGGCCTCGCGGCGCAGGCGATCGCCTTCCTCGAGCAGGCCGACATCCTCACCGCGCTCGACACCACAGTGTGGGACACGTCGTGGATTCTGAGCGATTCAAGCCTGCCGGGCCGCGCGCTGCATACGCTGATCGGCTATGTCGACCAGCCGACCGCGATGCAGCTCGTCGTTTATCTGGCGACGCTGGCGGTCATTGTCGTCTTGATGAAGCTGTTTTCTTCGCCGGCGCCGCGGCGTCCGCATGTTGCCGCGGCGGAATGACGGTCAGGCGACGGCGGAACCGCCGGCGAAATGATCCGGGCAAAGATCGGCGGCAAAAACCTCGCCGAGGTCGGTCAGCTCGGCCTCCAGGCATTCGACGTCGAGGCGGATGACGCCGCCGCCGGAAAAAGTCAGCGTAACGCTGCCCGACGGAGACTCTCGTTCGGCGAACTCGACGGCAAGAAGATTGAGTTCCGCGTTCTTGTTGGACGGGTCGATGCCGCGACACTTGCAGTCAACAACCCGCTCGAAACGCAACGCGGTCCGGCAGCGCCGGTAATCTGCCCTGGCCTCCGGCCGGGCATCAACCGCGGTCATCCAGTCAAAGCGATTGAGCGCCATGACGAAGCGATGGTCGTTGGGCTGCCACAGGATTTCGCCGACGCGTACACGGGCATCCTGAACATGGGCGGAAACCACCGCGATGTCGTCCGTATCGAGCGCAATGAGCTTCAGTTCTTCCGGGCAGACGGTCATTCGTTCGCTTCCGCTATTGCTGTAGCTGGAAAACTAGGAACGTTGCCCGCGGGCCGCAAGCCCCTCACACCTGATGAATCAGAAGGAAACGCAAGCGCTGCGGACGATGACGCCGACCGATTGCTGATGGAAGTTGCGTTTATAAGCGGCGACGATGGCGTCGATCTGCCCGTCGTCGTCGGGCTTGCCCGGCAACACGATCTCGACGCGCTTGCCCGGCTCGCGGACGATACGGCCGCTTTCGCGGTCGCGCCATTGGCCCTGGGTATCGCTCGCGGTCAGGCCATCGGGAAAGCGTGGCGTCAATTCGTGCGCTACAAAATGCGCCCAGGCGGAATCGCTGACGCCGAGGTGGCGGCCGACATCACGGCCGAACAGCAGTTCGGCGACTTTCCGGATTTTCTGGTCGCCGTGGCAGGACGGTTCTGCGGTCTGCGCCCTGCCGCCGGTTGCCGCGGCAAGGAGCGCGAAAAGGCCAAAGCCCGCGACGAAGGCAAGGCGCATGGCCGGCGCGCCGGTTTCAGATTTCCTCGGGCGGTAGCAGCTTGTCGCCGCGCCGCATCAGGTAATCGCGCTTTGCCGACGCGGAGCTAAGCACCCAAAGGACCATCGTGCACACGGCGCCGAAAAGGCAGCTTAAAAGCAGGGTCTGCATCAGCCCAATCCCATCGATGATTGCTGCGCAAATTAGCGGCAGGACCTTTCGCAATCGTTAGGGGTGGGAGCGGCGCCAAAATGCCCGAAAAACAGCAAAACATCGGGCAAAAAGCATTCGGGCCGGCGATGCGATGGCATCAGCCGGCCCGCAACAATCGTCACTTCGCAGAAGCTGCTTGAGAAGCTACTTGCAGCCTTCCGGCGTCGGCCGTTTGCCCGGCGGACAAGCCGCCGGCTTCGGAGGCGCCGGTGGCGGTCCCGCCGGATGCGGCGGCGGTGGCGGAGGCGGCGGATGCGCGACCGCAGGGGCCGGAGCTTGCGGCCGGGGCGGTGGTGGTGCCGGCGGCGGTGGCGGGGGAGGTGCCGGTTTGAACGTGCTGCGCTCGCGCGGTTCGCCCGGAGGGGGCGGGGGCGGCGGCGCAGGTTTGAATGCGCCGGGCCGGAGCTGCGTGCCGGGCGGCGGAGGCGGCGGTGTCGCAGGCTTGAGCGTGCTCGGCTGACTCTGTCCGCCGGGCGGTGGCGGCGGAGGCGGGCCTGGCTTGAAGCGTTCGTGTTCACGCTCTTCCCGGGATGGCGGCGACGGCGGCGGCGATCCCGGCTGCGGAAGCGGCGCAGGCTTCAATGTGCTCGGTTCGCGCTGCCCGCCTGGAGGCGGCGGTGGCGGCGCACCCGGCCTGACAAATGCACCCGACGGTGGCGGCGGGGGTGGAGGTGGGCCTCCGGGTCCGGTGTGCGGCAGCGGTGTCACCGGGCCACCAGCACCCGGCATCCCTTGGGGCGTTCCTTGAGGAGGCCCTCGTCGCTCGACCGCTGTCGGCAGCGAGATCCGAACGGCCGGCCGTCCACCGGGGCCCGCGCCAGGACCTGCACCCGGACCGGCACCGGGCGGCGGACCGCGGAATTCCACTGTTCGCGGCGGCCGTACGAACGCGGGTGCGATCGGCGCAGCCGGGATCGGCAAGCCAAATCGTTCGCGCGGCGGCGGGGGTGGCGGCAGGACGGCGAATTCACGCGGCCGCGGCGGCAGGAAGAACAGCGGCGGCGGTGGCGGCGGTGCAAAGCGCGGCCCGGCAAACATGAATATCGGCTGCTGGAAATAGACCAGCTCGTCGAGCGGCGGCGGCGGCACGCCGAAGTCGTAATAGGCAAAGTCGGGAGGCGGCTCGGCCGCCGCCGCCAGCATTTCGAGGCGACGGCGCGCATCCCAGACATGCGGGCCATCCGGATAGCGGCGCAGATACGACCAGTAAGCTGGCGGCGTGTCGGCCATGACGGCGCGACGCCAGATAATCTCCTCACGGCGCACTGCAATCATTGCGGCGACGCGCGCGGAATACGGACCGTTCGGATAGATGGCGAGGAACTGCTCGTAGCCGTCGATGGTGTCGCGTTCGAGCGCCGCAGCGTAGGCGTCGTCAGGGCTGGTGAAATCGCGGATCGGTTTGCTGCGGACCTCGGCCACCGGCATGACATTCGGCGGCGGCGGTGCATCGGCGGCGCGTTCGGTCATGTAGAACGGTCCGTCGATCTGGGAAACCGACCACGGCACTTCGGCGCCCTTGGTGACATCGCTGACGCGCAGTCGCAGCCACGAGAACAGGTTGTCGAGATCGAGCCCGCCGGCCGCAATCATCTCGGTGAATGCGGACGCATAAGCGCCATAGGGACCGGGTTCATCCGGCCCGACCGTGCCGGGCGCGGCGTTGAACGCGATCGCCATGCCGCGGATTGGCTCGACCAGCGCCAGCCCGCTTGCGAGCGGCCGGTCGCCGCCCTGGAAAGGGTTCTGCCGAGCCGCGTCGAGGATAACGATCTTGACCCGCCCGGGCAGTCCGGCGAGCGGTTGAGTCAAATCGGAGACCCGTATCGCCTGAAGCGGAATGTCGCTGTCGCGGTGAATATCGGCGTCGACCGGAACGAAATAATTCTCGCCCCCGAACTGCAAGCCGTAGCCGGCAAGATAAACCAGCGCCACGGCGTCTGGCCCGGCAGCGTTCACCTGGTCCAGAAATTCGCGAAACGATTCTCGCAGCGTCGCCTGATCCAGATTCCTCGCACCGGTTACGGTAAAGCCCGCCGTTTGCAGCGCGTCAGCGATAAGGCCGGCATCGTTGGCCGGAGTTGCGAGTTGGCCGGTCTTGTATTCGTCGTTACCGATGACGAGCGCGAAGCGGGTTTCCTGCGCGTATCCGGCGCGCTGACCGAGCGTCATCACCAGGATAACGAGCAACGGGAGGATTGCCCAACGCGCCAGATAATTCATCCTGAGGTCCCTGCGAATGCTGCCATGAACAGACGTTTAGCAGACATAAATTTTGCAACACAATCCTCAATATCATTAGGTCCAAATAATGTCGGTTTCGACGTTTGTTGCTCCACCTTCGCCACCACAACCGCGTGATGTGGCCGCGACTTTCAGATTCAAACAATCGCCGGCCTTGCTGGAACACCGCTCGTTGATTGTGGAGCTAGCACAACCGCTGGAACATTTCGCGTGCAAACGGAATTGCGTTGTAGCGCGCAGCACGCTAAGAGAAACCAACACACGTTTTCTTAACTTGCCTGCCTTAGCTGCAGACAAGTTGATTGGAATGGTTCTGCACTCGTCACGATCATCATCTCACAGTCGGCTTTTCATTCGCTCCCGTAAGGGATACAAGCTGCCTTTGTTGAAAGGGAGGTTTTATGGCTAAGAAAGCTCGCAAGCGGCGCGCATGGAGTTCCAGCGAAGTCCGCGATTTGAAAGCGATGGCGCGCAAGAAAACACCTGCGGGTAAAATCGCACAGAAGCTGCGGCGTACCGAAGGCGCGACCCGTCAGAAGGCTTTTAGCCTCGGGCTCTCTCTCGACTCCCGTTGATTCTTTTACAATTCGGCTTCGTCGCACAACTCGGCGCTCGCTTGTTGATACAAGCGCGCCGAGCGAAGCCCGTTTTGTTGGAACGCGTCTCGGCGGTATCGGTCAGCCGTCCGGCGTGCGGTGTGTGAGTACCTTTATCGTTAGGAATAAAAGCGCGGCGGGCGCCGACAATCATGCCGGCGGCGCAACTTTGCGCTCGCGCTGGGCCGATTTGCGTCGTTAACTATTGGTTATGAACCTCGGGCGCCGGGCCATTTACTAAGGGTATTATGGTCTTGGCGCTTCGGGCCGGGGTATCGCTCTTTCGGCACCCTGCGCGCGCGCTTTTGTAATCGCACGCAGGCCGCGACGTGATATCGGATTTTTTGCAGCGCTACGCACCTCAGATGGCCCAGTCCCTCGGCCGACCGCGACCGCAGACCGCGAGTTCCGAACTCGCGGTCGCGTTGAGCGCGTGCCGGCGTGCGTTGTATGCCATCGCGCTGTTCAGCGGCATGAGCAACATCCTGATGCTCAGCGGCGCGCTGTTCATGCTCGAAGTCTATGATCGCGTGCTGCCGAGCCGCAGCGTGCCGACGCTGGTTGCGCTCCTGATCCTGGTGATCGGCCTTTATAGCGCGCAGGGCGTCATCGACGCTATCCGCAGCCGTATCCTGGTACGCGTGGGGAACAGCCTCGACGAGGCGATGAGCATGCGCGTCTACAATGCCATCGTCCGGCTGCCGCTCAAGACCGGCGCAAAGGCCGAAGGCGCACAGCCGATCCGCGATCTCGACACGGTGCGAAGCTTCCTTTCGGGGATCGGACCCGTCGCGCTGTTCGATCTGCCGTGGATGCCGGTTTATCTGATCATCTGTTTTGTGTTTCACACCTATATCGGACTGACCGCGCTGGCCGGCGCCATTATCCTGATCACCATCACGGCGATCACCGAACTGACGACACGGCGTCCGACGCGCAGCGCCGCGCAATTCGCCGCCGCGCGCAGCGCGCTGCTGGAGGCAAGCCGGCGCAACGCCGAAGCGATCACGGCGATGGGCATGGTGGGGCGCATCGCGGCGCGGTGGAACGAGCTCAATCGCCGGTACATCGAAGCCAATCAGCGTGCCAGCGATATCGGCGGCGGCCTTGGCGCCATATCGAAGGTGCTGCGGATGATGTTGCAATCCGCGATCCTTGCGGTGGGCGCGTGGCTGGTGATCAATCAGCAGTCGACCGCAGGCATCATCATCGCCGGTTCCATTCTCGGCGGCCGGGCGCTGGCGCCGGTCGACCTTGCCATCGCCAACTGGCGTGGCTTCATCGCAGCGCGGCAAGGCTGGCAGCGGCTATCGCGATTGTTGGCGCATCTGCCGCCACAGACCGAGCCCATGCCGCTGCAACCGCCGCAGCGCACGCTGATCGTGCAAAATGGCGCCGTCACCGCGCCGGGCGGCTCGAAGATCATTTGTCAGGACATCAATTTCACGCTGCCCGGCGGCAAGGCGCTCGGCGTCATCGGCCCCACCGCGTCGGGAAAGTCTTCGCTGGCGCGCATGCTGGTTGGCGTGTGGTCGCCGGTGCGCGGCACGGTCCGGCTCGACGGCGCCAGCATCGACCAATGGTCGCCGGAAGCACTCGGCCGCCACATCGGTTATCTGCCGCAGGACGTGGAACTGTTTCCCGGCAATGTGGCGCAGAACATCGCCCGGTTTGAGGAGCCGTCCAATCCCGAAGCTGTGCTGGCCGCCGCGCAGGCAGCCGGCGTCCACGATCTGATCGTCAATCTGCCGGAGGGCTACGAGACCCATATCGGCGAGAGCGGCAGCGCGTTGTCGGCCGGTCAGGCGCAACGGATCGCGCTGGCGCGCGCGCTTTATCGCGATCCTTTCCTGGTCGTGCTCGACGAACCGAATTCAAACCTCGACGCCGAGGGCGACGAGGCGCTGACGCAGGCTATTCTCGGCGTCCGCGCGCGCGGCGGGATCGTCATCGTGGTGGCGCACCGGCCTTCCGCTATTGCCGGCGTCGACTACATTCTCGTCATGGCGAAGGGACGGCAGCAGCAGTTCGGACCCAAGGAAGAAGTGCTCAATCGGGTGATTGCGCCTGCGAACCCGCCGCGGGCTCTCAAAGTCGTGCCAGAGCAACAGGGAAGTGCCGGATGAACGTCAATCTGGCTCCCGGCCCGCTGGCGTCGATCCGCCGCCACGTTATCGCCGGGAGCGCACTCGTCGCGGTGCTGGCGCTCGGGCTGGGCGGCTGGGCCTCGACCGCCGAAATTTCAGGTGCGCTGATCGCGCAGGGCACGGTCGTTGTCGATTCCAACGTCAAGAAAGTGCAACACCCGACAGGCGGCGTTGTCGGCGAGGTGAGGGTGCACGACGGCGACCGCGTCAAAGCCGGCGATATCCTGGTTCGGCTCGACGAGACGGTAACCCGCGCCAATCTGGCGATCGTTACCAAAGGCCTTACCGAGCTCTATGCGCGCAAGGCGCGTCTTGCCGCCGAACGCGACGGCGCCGATACGATGGCCGTACCGCGGGAAATGGCCGATCGCGTCAACGATCCCGATGTGAAAGAGGCGCTCGACAGCGAACGGAAGCTGTTCGAGCTGCGGCGTACCGCTCGTCTCGGGCAGAAGGACCAGCTTCAGCAGCGCATCAAGCAGCTGCAAGAGCAGATTACCGGGCTGACCGCGCAACAAGACGCCAAATCCAAGGAAACCGCGCTGATCGAACAGGAACTCGCGGGTGTGCGCGATCTTTGGCAAAGGAACCTGGTCCAGCTCAACCGGCTCACGTCGCTGGAGCGCGACGCAGCGCGTATCGAAGGCGAACGCGGCCAGCTCATTGCCGCCGCTGCCGAGGCCAAGGGCAAGATCGCCGAGATCCAGCTGCAAATCCTTCAGGTCGACCAGGAACTATCGAGCGACGTCGCCAAGGAATTGCGCGAAATCGACAGTAAAATCGGGGAATATGTCGAGCGCAAGGTGACGGCTGAAGATCAACTCAAGCGTACCGATATCCGCGCGCCGCAGGACGGCACAGTCTTTCAATCCACCGCGAACACCGTCGGCGGTGTCATTACCGCCGGCGATCCGGTCATGCTGATCGTGCCTGAAGCGGATACGCTTTCGGTCGAGGTCAAGGTCGAGCCGAGGGACATCGATAACGTGGCCATCGACCAGCCGGTCGTGCTGCGTTTCTCGGCCTTCAACCAGCGTACGACGCCTGAGCTCAACGGCACCGTCACGCGCGTCGCCGCCGACACTTCCAACGATCAGCGCACCGGGCAAAGCTATTACCTGGTGCGGATCGGCATTGCTCCCGGCGAGATCGAGCGGCTTGGCGCGGTCAAACTGACGCCGGGCATGCCGGTCGAAGCCTTCATCCAGACCGGAGAGCGGACTCTCGTTTCCTATCTGGTCAAACCGCTGCACGACCAGTTGATGCGTTCGCTGCGCGAGAAGTGATCTCCTGCTATATTGCCCGAAAGTGCGGTTTGGCGCGGGGATTGGCATAAACATGAAAACGCTGGCCCGCTGGGCTCGGCAGTTCGGTTTGGCGCGAGCGGTTTGTCTGCTGCTGTTGTTCGCGCTGGTTCCGGTACGCGTGATCGATCCCCAGCCCGTCGAGGAACTGCGGCTGCGTACGTTCGACCTGTTTCAGGTCTTGCGGCCGCGTCCCCAGACGTCGTTTCCGGTGGTGATCGTCGATATCGACGAAGCCAGCCTGAAAGAGGTCGGGCAATGGCCATGGCCGCGCACTACGGTGGCCGATCTGGTGACGCGGATCACGCAGCTCGGTGCAATCGCCATCGGTTTCGATGTCATTTTCTCCGAACCTGACCGGATGTCGCCGGCGGTCGCCGAGCAAAGTTTTCGCGGTCTCGATGCGGAAACCCGCGCCAAGCTCGACATGCTGCCCAGCAACGATCAGGTTCTGGCCGATGCCATCAAACAGTCGCGTGTGGTTGTCGGCCAGGCCGGCTCGCCGACGCCGGAGCCGCGCACGCAGGCCGAAATGAGCTTGCAAACCGGGTTTGCCGTCGTCGGGCCGGACCCCGCAGACGATCTGATCGCCTTTCCCGGCTTGCTGCGCAATATCCTGCCGATCGAACAGGCTGCGGCCGGGCGCGGCCTGTTTTCAATCAGGCCGGAACGCGACGGCATCATTCGCCGTGTTCCGGTGGTCATGGAAGCGCAAAATATCCTGGTGCCTGCGCTGTCGATGGAGATGCTCCGGGTCGTCACCAAGGCGAGCGCTATTCTCGTCCGCACCAATTCCGCCGGCGTGCGGGCGGTGGCGGTGCCCGGATTGGAGGTGCCGACCGATCGTAACGGCCAGTTCTGGGTGCATTTCAACAAGAGCAACCCGGAGCGCTATGTCTCGGCAAAAGACATATTGCAGGGCCGGGTAGCACCCGATCGCCTGCGCGGCCGGCTGGTGCTGATAGGCACGTCGGCCATCGGACTGCTCGATATCAAGACAACGCCGGTTGAGGCCGCGATGCCCGGCGTCGAGGTGCATGCGCAAATTCTCGAAAGCGTTTTGACCAAAACGCTGCTGAACCATCCGAATTACGCGATCGGCGCCGAGCTTATCGGCGCGGTGCTGCTCGGGCTTGCGATCATCATCGTCGCCCCGCTGCTGTCGCCCAGCGTCGTGGTCGTGCTTGGCGTGCTCCTGGTTGCCGGCCTCATCGGCCTCTCGCTGTTCCTGTTCGTCGAATACGACCTGCTGATCGATTTCACCTACCCATTGATCTCGAGCTGGCTGATTTATCTCGTGCTGACGTTCGTGAATTATTTCCGCGAGCAAAAACAGCGCCAGCAGATTCGCTCGGCCTTCGGCTTCTATCTTTCGCCGCACATGGTCGAACAGCTCGCCAGCTCTCCGGAAAAGCTCGTGCTCGGCGGCGAAGAGCGCCGGATGACGATCCTGTTTAGCGACGTGCGCGGCTTCACCACGATATCGGAGCACTACAAGGACGATCCGCAGGGCCTCACCCACCTGATGAACCGTTTCCTGACGCCATTGACCAACGCCATCATCGAGCGCAAGGGCACGATCGACAAATATATCGGCGACGCCATCATGGCGTTCTGGAATGCGCCGGTCGACGATCCGGACCAGGAAGCCAATGCCTGCGACGCGGCGCTGGAAATGCAGGCGCGTGCCACGGCGCTCAATGTCGAGCTCAAGCAGGAAGCGGCAGCGAACGGCGGCGTTTACATGCCGCTCCGCGTCGGCATCGGCCTCAATACCGGCCCGTGCGTGGTCGGCAATATGGGTTCGGACTTCCGCTTCAACTATTCGGTGCTGGGCGACACCGTGAACGTCGCGTCGCGGCTTGAGGCGCGCACCAAGGATTATAGATTGCCGCTGGTGATCGGATCGCGCACGGCGGAAAGAGCGCAGGACAAGTTCGCCACGATGGAAATCGATCTCATCCAGGTGAAGGGCAAGAAGCAGCCCGAAGCCGTGTTCGCCGTGCTCGGGCGCGCCGGCGCCGATCAGGCCCAGCGCGGTAACGAGTTGCGCGCGCTGAACGCGCAGATGCTGGCTGTGTTCCGCAAGCAGCAATGGGACGATGCGCTCGGCCTGATCGAACGCTGTCGCGCCGCTGCCGCTGGATTCGATCTCGACGGGCTTTACGACATGTACGCCGAACGCATCGCCACCTACCGCGCCGATCCCCCGCCGGTGGACTGGGACGGGGTCTACGAAGCGGAGACGAAGTAGCTCAGTTGGCGAGCGGAGTTCCAAGCGAGGCAGAAGCCATCGCAGCCGTATTGGGCGTCCGCAAATAGGTCCGCACGCCGCTTTGATCGATGACGAACAGCGGAACCATGCGCTGCATCTTGTTGTCATCGACCAGCGTCAGCCAGCGATTGTCGAGCAGGACCCAGCCATCGTCGACGTGCACCGCGGCAACGGCGTGGCCGTCGTTGGTCGCTCGATCGCGGACGATGACGAGCCTGACGTCCTCCGTCGGAACGCCGGCCTCGATGAGCGCCACAAATTTGGCGATCGCATAATCCTCGCAGTCGCCGCGGCCGGTCGCAAACGTCTCCAGCGGGGGGCTCCAGCGCTCGTCGACGCCCCATTGCTCGAGATCGCTCATCTGTTCGATCGCGAGATTGATGGCGCGGTTGATCACGCCGACGCGGGCGCGGCCGGTCTGCTGGAGGCCTGTCGCAATGACAGCGAGGAATTTCCGCGCCGCCGGCGGGCAATCCCGCATGTCCTCGCGACAGCGCGCCAGGACGTTGCGGTCGGCGTTGATGGCGGCGTTGACGTTGGTCCATCTTTCGAAAATGTCACCGGAGAACCACGGCATGCTGTTGAGGCCGAAAGGCTCCCTTGGCGCGGGCCGCATGACGGGCGGGTCTTGCCGATTGAGCGCTGCAAGCTTCGGCTGCTGCGCCGCCATGTCGGCTCGCGGCAAGTTTTCAGAATGAGCGTTTGCACTGGCCAAGCTCGCGTCAGCTATATCTGCTTCGGAAATCCTGGCGTCGATGGGCGCAACAATATCGGGCTTGTCTAACGTGATCGCCGGCGAATTCATCGCCGTGGAAGCATCAGCATCGGCGAGATCACCGATACGGCCGCAGGATAATGGCGGCGCGACGAGCAACAATGCGGCAATGCTGAATGCCGCAACACGAGCAAACATTTTGACGTCCCCGAGCGCCGGGTAGGACGCTTGCGCGCTTCCCGGCTTTTTGTTCGGAGATGCCGTAACCCGGCCGCGGCTGCGGCCCGGTTAAGGTCCGCGGCCCGGCGGTGGAATTGCTAAAATTAGCGTCAAACAAGGACAAAACGATTGCGAACAATTTTATCGAATGGCTCCGGGTTTACTTGGCGGCCGCGCGTTGCCGGGGCTTAACGACCTATTCATCCTGGAGAGGAGATCGCGCCGGCTGCCGCTATCGCATTCCCTCGGTGGCTCGCTGTACAGCCCCAAGGCGCTGCGGTTAAATGCAGAAACGCGTTCACAACGAACAATCCGCGGGGAGGAATGTTCATGCGTCGTGCGCAGCAAATGGGACTTGCCGGCATTGCCGCGCTCTGCCTCGTGCTTGGTCCTGCCGGAGCGCGGGCGCAGGAAAAGACATTCGAGCTGAAACTCTCGCACTGGGTGCCGCCGTCGCATCCGTTGCAGAAGGCACTCGAGCAATGGGGCGACTCGATCGAGAAGGATTCCGGCGGCACCATCAAATACAAGGTCTATCCGGCGCAGCAGCTCGGCAAGGCGTTCGACCACTACGACATGGCGCGCGACGGCATTGCCGACGTGACCTATGTCAGCCCCGGCTATCAGCCCGGGCGGTCCCCGATTTTCGATGCATCAAATCTGCCGTTCATGATGGCAAACGCCAAGGGCGGCACCGAGGCGATTGACGACTGGTATCGGCCTTATGCCGCGACTGAGATGAAAGACGTCAAATACTGCTTCGCCTTTACCCACGATCCGGGCAGCTTCCATTCGCGGACCAAGAAGATCGTGGTGCCTGCGGATATCAAGGACATGAAGATTCGCCCGGCGCATTCTGCGACCGCGGCGCTGGTCACCTCGCTGGGCGGCACCAATGTGCAGGCATCGGCGCCGGAGGTGCGCGATATCCTGGAAAAGGGCGTTGCCGACGCGGTGACTTTTCCGTGGGGCTCGGTGCTGCTGTTCGGAATCGACAAAGTGACGAAGTACCACATGCAGGCGCCGCTCTACACGACGGGCTTCGTCTGGGTGATGAACAAGGACACTTATGCGGCGATGTCTCCCGCGCAGCAGAAGGTGATCGACAATCACTGCAACCGGGAATGGGCGGAAAAGACCGCCGCGCCGTGGGCCGATTTCGAGCATGACGGCATCGAGAAGCTGAAGGCCGAGCCCGGCCACGAGGTTTACCAGCTTAGCGACGAGCAGCTTGACCAGTGGAAGGCAGCGGCCGTGCCGGTCGTGAAAACCTGGTCCGACGCCGTCAGTAAAACCGGCAACGATCCCGACACGATCCTGAAAAAACTGAAAGCCGAGCTGGCCAAATACAACTCCGGCTACTGACAGCCGGACTTTTGTGCGGTTAAATGGGACAAGTCCGGTTTGAAACTAATGGACGGTTGGGGAGGGGTTATGAACGGAATTCGTCAGGTAAAGCTTTGGAGTGCGGTCGCGCTTGGCCTTGCGGTTTGCGTTGCGACTGCCGCGGCGCAGGACAAGCCGATCGAGCTTAAGCTGTCACACTGGGTGCCGCCGTCGCATCCCCTGCAAGCCGCCATTCAGGAATGGGCCGACGACATCAAGAAGGAATTGAACGGCACCATCACCTCGACGATCTATCCGGCGCAGCAACTCGGCAAAGCGTTCGATCACTACGACATGGCGCGCGACGGCATCGCCGATTTCGTCTACGTCAATCCGGGCTATCAGCCCGGACGGTTCCCGATCATCTCTGCCGGTGAATTGCCGTTCCTGGTCGGCAATGCCAAGGGCGGCAACCGGGCGATTGACGCCTGGTATCGCAAATACGCCGCGACCGAGATGAAGGACACGCATTACTGCTTTTCTTTCGTGCTCGATCCGGTGGCGTGGCACTCCTCCACCAAAAAGATCGTGGTGCCGGATGACATCAAGGGCATGAAGATCAGGCCGGCCCAGGGCACGATTGCCGCGTGGATGACGCAGCTTGGCGGCACCAACGTGCAATCGAGCGCGCCAGAGGCTCGCGATATTCTTGCCAAGGGCGTTGCCGACGCCATCACCTTCCCGTGGGGCTCAATGCTGCTGTTCGGCATCGACAAGGTTACAAAGTATGACATGGATGAGCCTCTTGGCTCGGTGACTTTCCAGTGGCTGATGAATCCCGCGGCTTATGCCGCCATGTCCCCGGCGCAGAAAAAAGTCATCGACAATCACTGCACGACCGAATGGGCCGGAAAGTTTGCCGACCCGTGGGTCGATTTCGAGCATGGCGGTCTTGCAAAAATCAAAGCCGAGCCGGATCACGAGGTCTACACGATTACGCCGGAACAGCTTGCACTCTGGAAGAAATCGGCGGAACCGCTTCAACAAAAGTGGGCAGCCGATGTGAAGAAAGCCGGCGGCGATCCCGACGTCATCTGGAACGAGCTGCAAGCGTCGCTGAAGCAATATAACGCCGGCTTCTGACACGCTATCGGCAGCGGCGAGGGTCCCGCCGCTGCCTTTCCCCCGGACACCGTCGATGTCGGAAGCTGAAGCTCACGTTGCCGGAGTTGCGGCGACCCAGGACGCGCGATCGCGCGGCCTCATGGATCGCTTTATCGACAGCATCGAGCTTATTGCCGCGTTCTTTGCCGGAGTGGTCGCGCTCGATATCTTCGTCTCGGTGCTGCTGCGCTATTTCTTCAGCATGCAGATTCCGGACAGCTATGACTTTGGTCGTTTGCTGCTGGGAATTCTGATCTTTTGGGGCATCGCCGCCACGTCGTATCGTGGCAACCACATTACCGTCGATCTTGTCTACGCCAATGTCGGCAAACGGGCGCAGCGCTTCATCGACGTGTTCGCCACGCTGGTGCTGTTGTTTGTGGTCACCGTGCAGACCTACACGCTGTTCGACAAGGTGCGCGGCACCTATGCCGATCACGTGCTCACATTCGACCTTCGCCTGCCGGTCTGGCCGTTTTTCCTGGTGGCCTGGCTCGGCGACGTTTCCGCGGTGCTCCTGATCGCGGTGCGCACCTATCGGCTGATCTTCCATCCGGAATTGATGGGCGGCCAATACCAGATCAGGCCGGTGGAGTGAGGCGCGCACCATGCCGCATTTGAGTACCGACGCGGTTGCGATCATCGGCTTTGTCAGCCTGTTCGTTCTGATGCTGCTGCGGGTGCCGGTCGGCATGGCCATGGGCCTCGTCGGCGTTACCGGCTTCGCCTACATCGTCAACGGCACCGCTGCGCTCAAAAGCGTCGGCCTGACCTCGATGCGGACGGTGACCGATTACACCTTCGGCGTCATACCGATGTTCCTGCTGATGGGTGCATTCGTGTCCAACTCGGGCATGAGCCGCGAACTGTTCCGCGCCGCGAATTCCTTTGTCGGACATTTAAAGGGCGGGCTCGGCATCGCGACCATTGCCGCCTGCGCCGGCTTTGCCGCGATCTCCGGATCGTCGGTCGCCACCGCCGCAACGTTTGCCACCGTCGCTTACCCGGAAATGCGCCGCTACAATTATCCGCAGTCGTTTGCCACCGGCGTGATCGCCGCCGGCGGTACGCTCGGCGCCATGCTGCCGCCTTCGACGGTGCTGGCGGTTTACGGCATCATCACCGAGCAGGACATCGGCAAGCTGTTCATCGCCGGCATCATTCCCGGATTGATCGCGGCGGCCATGGACATGCTGACCGTCGTGATCATCGGCAAGGCCAGGCCGGACTTTCTGCCGTCGGCGCCGCGCCATACCTGGGCGGAACGCCGCGCCGGATTGCGGGATATCTGGGCCACCCTGTTGCTGTTTTTCTTCGTCATCGGCGGCCTTTACGGCGGCCTGTTCACGCCGACCGAAGCGGGCGGCATGGGCGCATCGGGCGCGCTTTTGATCGGCGTCGCGCGCGGCAAGCTGACCGGGCCGGAAATCCGCCGCTCGCTGTTGCAGGCGGTGCGCACCGCGGCGGCGGTGCTGACTGTGCTGATCGGCGCGCTGCTGTTCGGCTATTTCCTCACGGTGACGCAGACGCCGCAGAAGGTGACGGCGTTCCTGACTGCGCTCGGGCTCGGCCGTTACGGCGTGCTGGCGCTGATCATGGTGATGTACATCGTGCTCGGCTGCCTCATGGACTCGCTCGCCATGATCATCCTGACCATTCCGATCATCTTCCCGGTTGTCACGCAGCTTGGCTTCGATCCGATCTGGTTCGGCGTCATTATCGTGATGACCGTGGAACTCGGGCTCATTCACCCGCCGGTCGGGATGAATGTGTTCGTCATCAAGAGCGTGGTGCAGGACGTTACCTTCTCGACGATTTTTGCCGGCGTGCTGCCGTTCATCCTGACCGACCTGGTGCGATTGGTGATCCTGATCGCCTTTCCGGTTCTGGCGCTTTGGCTGCCGTCGCACATGATGAGGTAAGGGAAACAACATGGACTTGAAACTGGCCGGTCGTACCGTTCTCGTCACCGGCAGCTCAAAGGGGATAGGACTTTCGGTTGCGCAATGGTTTGCGCGCGAAGGCGTGAACGTTTGCATGGTGGCCCGCTCGGGCGAGCAGCTCGAGAAGGAGGGCGAGGCGATCCGCAAGGAAACCGGCGTCACCGCGCGCACCATGGCGGCCGATCTGTCCGACCCCGCCGCGCGCGAGCGGGTCTACAACACGTTCCCGGACGTCGACATTCTGGTGAACAACGCCGGCGCCATCCCCGGCGGCACGATCCACGACGTCGACGAGACTGCGTGGCGCGCCGGCTGGGATCTGAAAGTTTACGGTTACGTCGGTCTGACCCGGCATTACCTCGCGATGATGGAAAAGCGTCGCCGCGGCGTCATCGTCAACGTCATCGGTCTCGGCGGCGAACGACTTGATGCGACCTATATCGCCGGCGCGGTCGGCAATGCGGGCCTGATGGCCTTCACCCGGGCGATCGGCGGCAAGAGCACCGCGCACAACGTGCGGGTCGTCGGCGTCAATCCGGGGCCGGTGCTGACCGACCGGGTTGAGGTCCTTGGACGCAAGCGCGCCAAGGCGCAACACGGCGACGAGAGCCGCTGGAAGGAAAGCTTTGCGAAAATGCCCTACGGCCGTCCGGCGACGTGTGACGAGATCGCAGCGACGGTGGTTTTCCTCGCGTCCGATCTGTCGTCGTACACCAGCGGCACCATCGTCACGATCGACGGCGGCATCGCAAACAGTGGTGGAATGCCGTAATTGCTAGTTGCGGCCGCCGCCGGCGAGCACTGCACGGGTGGCGCGGTCGGGTCCGAAATCGTCGACGCCGTCGATCGCGAGCAGATCGGCGAGCCGGGTACGGGCACGGTTGACGCGGCTCTTGATGGTGCCGACGGCGCAGCCGCAAATCGACGCCGCATCTTCGTAGGAGAAACCGGAGGCGCCGACCAGGATCAACGCTTCGCGCTGGTCCGGCGGCAGCTTGGCGAGCGCGGTCCGGAATTCCTCGAACTCCACCCGGCCGGTCTGTTCGGGGTGCGACATCAGGGTGTCGGCGTAGCGGTTATCGGCGTCTTCGACCTCGCGGCGGCGCTTGCGGTATTCCGACCGGAACAGGTTGCGGAGAATGGTGAACAGCCATGCCGGCATATTGGTGCCGGGCTGAAAGGAATCGATGTGCGACAGCGCGCGCAACAAGGTTTCCTGAACCAGGTCGTCGGCGCGGTCGATATTGCCGCACAGCGAGATCGCGAACGCGCGCAAGCTCGGAACGGTGCTGAGAACCTGGTCGCGTATGGCAGGATCGAGTTTCATGCCTACCGATGCCTTTTCCCTCAATCTTGTTCGCTGAGCCGGCGGACAAGATCACTGATGCGCTGCGGCACGCCCTCGTTGACGACATCGTCATACATGGCGCGCAACTGCTGCCCGATCCGGGCCTGGACTTCTCGGCCCAGACGCGCCTCAGGCTTATTGGTTTGGTTCACTGGCCTGCCCATGGCATCCCGGATATGCGGCTGATCCGAACCGGGGTTGCCCTGATCCGGCAATTCCGCTTCAAAGTTGGTCTTTCGGTTCTTCATTCGGTCATTTTTCCCCCGTTCGCCCATTTTTCCGAGCCCCGTTACTCACCTGCTCACGGTGCTGAAACGCGTGGTCTTCCTCATGGTTCCGTTATATGGGAACTTTTTTGGAACTTTTTTAGTCGGATAACGTTTTCAACGGATATGGTTCGGGCCCGAAAATGGGAGGGTTAAGCGTGTCCACATCCCAAGCTGTACTCCAGCACCTGCCGTTTCTACGTAGATATGCCCGTGCCTTAACGGGTAACCAGGCCTCCGGTGACGCCTACGTGGCGGCCACCCTGGAATCGCTGGTTGCCGGCCCGAACGTCCTGTCGGAAAGCTCGAATTCGCGGGTCGGGCTGTATCGGCTGTTCACGAAAATCTGGAATTCCGTCGCCGTGAACGGCACGGCGGACCCGGGCGAAATGTCGCTCCCGCCGGAGCAGCACATCACCCAGATCACGCCGCGGCCGCGTCAGGCCTTCCTGCTGGTCGCGCTCGAAGGCTTCTCGGAAGAGGATGCCGCGCAGGTGCTTGATTGCGACCTTCCGACGCTGCGCGCCCTGGTCGAGGAATCCGGCCGCGAACTCGCTGCCGAGATCGCGACCGACGTCCTGATCATCGAGGACGAAACCTTCATCGCGATGGATATCGAGGCGCTGGTCGAAAGCCTCGGTCATAATGTCATCGGTATCGCGCGAACCCACAGCGAAGCGATTGCGCTCGCCAAGCAGAAACGGCCCGGCCTGATCCTCGCCGACATCCAGCTTGCGGACGGCAGTTCCGGCCTCGACGCCGTCAACGAGCTGTTGAATACGCTGGAAGTGCCGGTGATTTTCATCACCGCCTATCCGGAACGTTTCCTCACCGGGCAGCGGCCGGAGCCGGCGTTTTTGATCGCCAAGCCGTTTCAGCTCGCCGTGGTTTCGGCGGTGGTCAGTCAGGCCCTGTTCTTCGGCCGCAAGGCGCACCAACGCGTGCGGCAGCCGGTTGAGCGGCAGCCGACGGCGTAGCGGTCTTTACAAGCTATTGTGTGGAATGGCCGGGCACCGCCCGGCCATTCGCTTTTCGGCGCGGGCCGCCCATCACATCCTGCAATCGTAAAAAAATTAAGGGCGCAGCCGATCGGCATATCGGCTGCGCCCAGTATTGACCGGCCAAGCACGGGGGGAGGGGGGAAAGGATGGCCGGTCGCCACGATAAATCGCGACGCCTTTTTTTGTTCCTGTTCGATTGGACCCAACCTTTTATTTGCTCACGGCGCCGTAAGTTTCAGAACCTGGAACTCAGTTATCACGACTGAGTGAGTGAAACTGCGATAGGGAACTCTACGTATCTTGTTTGTGTTGATTGGCCAGCATGGTGGTCAGGGGCGGGGCGTTGGCGTGTCCGGAATTGAGCAAGGTCGGTTTGGCACGCTGGAGGCAGCCCAATGGCGAAACAATTGATATTCCGAGTGACCGGCGCGGCGGGTCTTTTCGCGCTGGCATTGTTTTTTCTCGGTGTGGCTCCTTTCCTGAGCGCAGGCGCCAGTCCGAACAATCCGGTTTCAGTCGATCGCAGCCTCAAATCAGACCGGCTGCCGGTCTCGCATGAGGCCGCTGCCGTGCCCGATTGGCGCTATGTATTCAGCGCTTTCAATCCGGGTCCGCGGGCCCAAATGCCGTTTGCTTGCGATGCAGCCTTCAGCACGATTTCATCGCCGGCCGCCGCGAATTTCTTTGGGCGCTGTCTGACCTGATTAAATTTTTAGTTTTCGATTTAATCGAACGCGAGATGTTTTCTGCGAGACGTCTTCTGTGAGATGTCTCTCGATCGCCTCTGCTTTGAGAACCAAGTTTTCCGTCCAAAAACCCAACAGACCAATCCTGTGCGACGTGTCTTGCGGCACGATGTTCGTTTGTCGTGCGCGAAATCGTTCCTGACCGCGGTTCCTGGCTGGAACCATAACGTCGCCTGATGATTTGTTTGATGGAAGATCGGCAATTCAGCACGGTGGAGCGTACAATGTCAGCAAGCCGCGAGCGCCTTTGCAGCGCAGTCTTGTTTGCCAGCATCCTGACCATTCCTGTTGCACCGGCCTTCGCACAGGTGTTTGCCTATTCTCCGGCCGTTCCGGACAGCGCGGTCTTTCCGCGTTATGCGCCGCAGCCGCAGCAGCCCGGTGATGCAGCGTCCAGCAGCGACGAATTAGCGGCACCGCTGCGCCGCCAGATCGTTGCTTATGATGGCAACGAACCGGCGGGCACGATCATTATCGATACGGCTCACACGTTTCTTTATCTGACTCTCGGCAATGGCAAGGCGATGCGTTACGGCATCGGCGTCGGCCGCGAGGGCTTCACCTGGTCGGGAATCCAGCAGATCACCCGCAAAGCCGAGTGGCCGGATTGGATACCGCCCTCCGAGATGGTCGCCCGGCAGCCTTATCTGCCACGGTGGGTCGGCGGCGGGCCCGGTAATCCGCTCGGCGCGCGCGCTCTCTATCTCGGCAATACCGACTACCGCATTCACGGCACCAACGATCCGACCACGATCGGCAAGCGTGTCTCCAGCGGGTGCATCCGCCTGCGCAACGAGGACGTCGAGGATCTGTATCAGCGGGTCGGCATCGGCACCAAGGTTGTGGTGTTGTCGTCCGCTCAGCGCAGCGTGTCGGCGGCGACCGGTAACGGTACGCGGATGACGATGCAGCTTCCCAGCCAGCCGATCGTGGCCGCCGAAACCTTCGCCGCCGGGTCTTCCCGCAGCCACCTGGGCGGTGTCTACTGATCGGCACTGTTTCGCCGCTACCGAAATTGCATCCGCGAGGTTGATAGGCCGAAGCACAACGTACCGAGCTTCGGCCTGTTTCATTTCCGGACGTGCACCCCGATATTCGAGGTAGTGAAAAAACAAGAAAGTCTGGCGGCATGAGCGCGACCGATCGCATCACGCCCGAGCAAGTATCCCCGACCGACCGGACGCACCATGCGCCTGCGGGAATAGCCGAGCGTGCCACACTCGAAAGCGAACTGCGCAACCGCATCAAGCAGCAGGAAGCGCTGGCCCAACTCGGCGAACGTGCCCTTGCGGTGCCCGATCTGGAACGGCTGTTGAACGACGCGGTCAGCACCGTGGCGGTGACGCTGGCGGTCGATTTCGTCAAAATCCTCGAACTGCTGCCGGGTGACGCCGATCTGGTATTGCGCGGCGGCTTCGGCTGGAAAAAGGATCTGGTCGGCTCGGTTGTCGCGTCGACTGAGCCGGACAGCTTCGCGCGCTATACGCTGGATGCGGCCGCCTCGGTCGTGACCGAAGACTACGCGCAGGAGAAGCGGTTCGACCCCGCGCCGTATTTGCAAGACCACAAATGCGTGAGCGGCATCGCGGTCAAAATCTCCGGCCGCGACGGCCGTGCATTCGGCATCCTTGGCGTTTGCACGGCGTACAAACGCGCGTTCGGCGAGCGGGACAAGTCATTCCTCGCTTCGGTGGCCAATATCCTTGCCGGTGCGATCCAGCGCCGCCAGCTCGAGCAGCGTCACGAGCTGATGATCCGCGACATGCGGCATCGTTCCGGCAACCTGTTCTCGCAATTGCTGGCGCTGTTTTCGCAGACCGCGCGGAATTCGCGGAGCATTGCTGATCTCGCCGGCAAATATCAGGCGCGGGTGCTCGCGCTGGCCAACGCGCACCGCCTGATCACCGAAAGCGGCTGGCAGTCGACCCCGATCATGGAGCTGCTTTACATCGTGCTCGGGCCTTATCTGGATCGCGTGTCGTTCAGCGGTCCGAATCTCGAGCTCGAGCCCGATCCGATTTTCAATCTGAGCGCGGCGCTGCACGAACTCGCCGCCAACGCGGCCAAGCACGGCAGCCTGTCGCGTCCCAAAGGCCGGCTGGAACTGAGCTGGTCGGTCGGCCGCACCAATCGCGGTGTGACGTTAACGCTGGACTGGGTCGAGAAGAATGGCCCGGCGGCGCGGCGGCCGCGGCGCCTTGGCTTCGGCTCGCGACTTATTGGATTGGTCATCGAGCGGCAATTGAACGGCGAGGTGCATCGCACCTTCACCCGCAGCGGTTTGACCGTTCACATGGTGGTGCCGCTGACGCACGAACGGTGGCCGACCTTGGCTCCGGCCCCAGGCGGCGAAGCCAACCACGGCTGAGTTTTTGCCGCTTACGGGTGCACGTCTTCGGTGAACCAGTCAGTCGGCAGTTCGTGGCCGAGGCCGCTGTCCTTGGCCTTGCGGAACAGCAACGCACCGGCGGCGGCGAACTGATAGCCGAGACCGAGATTGTTGATGAAGCAGGTGACTTCGTGGTCGGACTTGCGGCCTTCGATACGGCCGGTGATGAGATCCGGCAAGGTCGGCAGCTTGTCGAAATCGATGCCGCCGGCGACTTCCCAGCCGCGGCCGTTGGCCTTCTCCGGCACCATGAGATCCCTGGTCATGACGTGGATCGGCTTGGCGTCGTTGACGTGAATGACCACGCGGTCCGCGCGCTTGACGGCGGCTTCCTCGATTTCCGGCCGCTTGATCGCGCTCAGATGCATTCCGGGCTTGATCCAGCGTTCGAAGAAAATCGGATCGACCGTATTGGTGGCGCACATCACGATGTCCGCACCGTTTATGGCGTCTTCCGGCGCGGCGACCGGGGTGACCTCGACACCGAGACTGCAGCTCATCTCCCGCGCGAAGGCGGTGCGATTGTCGGCGTTCGGGCTGAAGCAACGGATCGCAGCGATATCCCTGACCGCGCAAGCGGCCATGAGTTGTGCGCCGGCCTGCCAGCCGGAGCCGAGCAGGCCCACGGTTCGGGCGTTCTGCCGCGCCAGATATTTGATGCCGAGCCCGTTGGCTCCGCCGACGCGCATGCGCTGCATCACGCCGTCGGGAAAGATCGCCAGCGGCTCGCCGGTCTCGCTGGAAAACAGCAAGACCAGGCCGACATAGCGGTTGCCGGGCGCGGCAGGCACCTTCTCGCGGCGCACATTGTTGCCCTTCTTCGGCCAGGTGACGATATCGGAATTGATGCGGACTGCGCCGACGCCGAATTTCGGGATGACGCCGTCCATGGATTTCAGGCTGTACAGCGCGTCCTCGCGCGCGGTCGGGGTAAAACAGTCGGACCGCGTGCGCGATACGCCGCGGCCTTCGGCAAGTTCGACATAGGCTTCTTCCAGCACTGCGATGCAGTCCGGCATGGTCAGAAGCTTGCCGACGTCGTCGTTGGACAGGATCAGGGTCATCTTGTGAGGATCATGGCTGCCGTGCGTTCGCCGATGGCTAAAAGCTGTTCAGCCCATCATAATGTTCACCTGCCGAATAGCCAGCCGCCTGGAGATGCGTGTGTCTCAGGAATCAGACCCATTCAGATTTTTTCCTTACCAGGCCATCGTCGACCGTCCTCCGGTGAAGTGGCCCAACGATGCCCGCGTTGCCGTGTGGGTGATCCCGAACATCGAGCATTTCCATATCGAGATCGGCAGCAACGCGCCGGATATCCGCAATCATTCACGCCGCGACTACGGCAACCGCGTCGGCGTCTGGCGCATCATGGAGACGCTGGCGAAACACAATGTCCGCGGCACGGTGGCATTGAACGCGGAAGTCGGCCGGTTCTATCCGCGCATCATGGAGGAGGCCACCAAGCTCAAATGGGAGCTGATGGGCCACGGCCTGACCAATTCGGTGACGCTCACCGGGCTGTCGAAGGACAGGGAGGCGGCCGTCATCGCCGAAGCCCGCCAGGTCATCGAGCAATGGGGCCAGAAGATGCGCGGCTGGCTCGGGCCCGGCCTGACCGAGACCTGGCACACGCTCGATCTGCTGCGTGAGCACGGCGTCGACTATGTCTGCGACTGGGTCAACGACGACCTGCCGTATCGCATGAATAACGGCCTCTATTCGATCCCTTATTCGATCGAATTGAACGACATGCCGCTGTTCAACGTGCCGAGCATCGACGTCGCCGAGTTCGGGCGCCGCATCTGCGACACCTTCGATGTGCTCTACGAGGAGGGCGAGAAGAACGCGCGGGTGATGGCGATTGCGCTGCATCCGTTCCTGATCGGCGCGCCGCATCGGATCCGCACGCTGGACCGCGCGCTCGGCTATATCGCCGCGCACGGCAAGGTCTGGTTCGCCACCGGCTCGGAAATCATCGACGCTTACCGCAAGCAAGAGAAACCATGACGCTGTTTCGGACGCTGCTGTTGCTTGCCGCGGTCGCCGGTTTTGGTGCGCGTGTGGCGGGCGCGAACGAACTCGTCCGTGTCGGCAAGGCGCAGGGTAATGCCTGGACGTTCTTGCCCGTCGATGTCGGCATGGCCCAAGGTTTCTTCACCGCGCAAGGCCTCGACATCGAGGTGACCGATCTTGGCGGCGACGCCAAGGTGCAGCAGGCGTTGGCCGCCGGCAGCATCGATATCGGGCTCGGCAGCGGGCCCGGAATGGCGTTCCTGGCCAAAGGCTCGCCTGCGATCGGCGTTGCCGCTTTCGCCGGCGCGCCGCGTAATATCGCGGCGATCGTGCTGGCCGATTCGCCGATCAGGACGATTGCCGACCTGAAGGGCAAGGTGATCGCGGTTTCGACAGTTGGGTCGCTCAGCGACTGGTTGGCGCGGCAAATGGCGATCCAGGAAGGCTGGGGGCAGTCCGGCATTCAGACAGCGCCACTGGGCGCCATCCCGACCAGCATTGCCGCACTCAAAGCCAGGCAGGTCGATGCGGTCGTGCTGTCGACCGAAGTGGGCTTCGCGCTCGAAGAGCGCGGGGAAGGCCGTGTGCTCGCGTCGATGGATCGCTATGCGCCGCATTTCATCACTCATGTCGTGTTTGCACAGAAATCTACAGCCGCCGGCAATCCCGGATTGGTGCAGCGGTTTCTGAAAGCCTTCTTCGCTGCGATTGCTTTCATGAAAACGCAAGGACGAAACCTCGGCGGTCGCCGAACGCGTCCTGCATCAGAGTCCTGCCGTTGCGGGCCGCAATTACGATTTCGAGATCGGCATGCTGATCGACGACGGGCGCTTCGATCCGCAGGCCGTCGCAGCGCTCAAGCAGTCTTACGTCGATATGGGAACGCTGCCCGATAAGCCGGCGGACGATGTGCTGTTCACCACCCAATTCGTGCCGGTGAAGTGATGACAGACAACCCCGTCACCAATCCCAATGTAACGCGCTCGCGTCTTGTGCTCGAGGTTGCGTCCGAGATGGCCGGCGGCGCCGCGGCCGACGCAACGCCGGAATACATCTTGCCCAAGGTAACGCTTCGTCATTCGCGCGGCGGCAAGCCCGTGACTTTTTCCGCTTCAAGCTCGGCCGAGGGCATTTTCGCCGTTGCGTCACGCGAGGCCGATCTTGCGATGATCAATCCGGCCGGCGTGCTTGCGGTTGCATTGCGCGGGCAGGGCATCTTCAAGACGCCGATGCCGGTGCGCGCCATCTGCGTCATCCCGTCGGGAGACCAATTCGTCTTCGCCGTGCGGCCGGAAACCGGACTGTCGCGCTTCGAGGATATCGCGCTGCGCAAGCCGAAGCTGCGGATCCTGATGCGCGCAATGCCGGAGCATAGCCTCCATCACATGTTCGACGACGTCGCTGCTGCGGCCGGCTTTTCGCGCGAGGGTATCGCAAGCTGGGGCGGCGAAGTGCGCAAGGCCGGCAGCGTGCCTTGGGTCCATACCGAAACCTTCAAATCGCTGATCCGCGGCGACGTCGACGCGATCTTCGATGAGGCGGCTTATGTCTGGGTGCCGCAGGCCCTGGACGCCGGGATCAAGATCCTGCCGCTTGCCGAGGCAACGGTGACGAAGCTCGAAGCCATGGGGTATCGCCGTGCCGTGTTGTCACGGGCGCTGTATCCGAAGCTGCCCGCGGATGTGCTTTCGCTCGACTTCTCGGGCTGGACGGTGTTCGTTCACGCCGAGGCCGACGACGAACTGGTTGCTTCGATTTGCGCCGGGCTCGTCGCCCGCAAGGCGCGGATTCCATGGGAAGAGCCGGGCGATCTTCCGGTCGAACGCATGGCGCGCGAAGCCCCCGACACGCCGCAATGCGTGCCGCTGCATCCGGCAGCCGAGCGGTTTTGGCGGAGCAAGGGCTATCTCTGATTCGCGCGTTTAGAGCATGATCCGGAAAAGTGGACTTCCGGTTTTCCGTCAAGATCATGCTCCAATAAGAAATCAAGACCCTGATCCGATTCAATTGATCGGATCAGAGGTCTAGCCGTCGCGTGCATCGTGCGCGGTGTGAATGCGCTTGTTGTAGATGGCCGGCGTGATGCCGAACAAATCCCAGCGCGTCAGATAGGCCAGCAGGAACGGGTGACAGCCCCATTCGTAGAGACGCGCGACGTCGCCGTTCAGCAACGCGTCGCGCTCGTCATCGCTGAGCGCGCGCGAGGCGATGGCGGCAACGGGGTCGCGCTTCACAGCCTCGCGAAACGCAACGTCATGCAAGGTATCGCGGCAAAGCTTGTCGACGGCGTAAACACTCATCGGGTCAATTCCATCGCCACACTGTGAAAGCATGGCCCTGTTTGTGCTGCGCCAGCATCAGCGCCGGCTTGTGCGTGCCGATGACGCCAAGCATGGCGATCCAGTTCAGCAATTCGCCGCCAATATTGCCGGCCGCAAGCATGCGTTGCGCCGTTGCTTCGGAAAGCAGTTCGTCGACTTTCGCCTCCGCCAGAAGTCCCTCGACATGCCGCGACCATTCCGGATCGGGCGTGCCGGCAGCGCGCTCGCCGGGCGGGATTTTTGGGCCGCCGATTTCGAGCGAAAAGCTGCCGCTGCCGATGACGACGACGCGCAGCGGCTCCGGCCATTGCTCGATCGCCTCGCGCACCGCCTCGCCGAGCGCGTAGCAGCGCTGTGCGGTGGGTAGCGGCGGCGCCAGCGCGTTGACGAAGATCGGCAGCACCGGAATTTTCATGTGCGGCATGATGAAGTGCAGCGGCACCATCACCGCATGATCGACCTCGAAATCCTGAACCAGCGAAATATCGAAACCGCGGCCGATGGCGGCAGTGCGGATATGCGCGGCGAGCGCTCCCGGCACCGCGACCTGGTAGCGCGGCATCGGCGTCTGATCGTTCGGCCCTGCTGTCGTTTCGGCGATGCCGATGGCGAAGGTCGGAAAGTTGTCGAGGAAAAACGTGTTGAAGTGATCGTCGGTGAAGATGACCAGGACGTCGGGCTTCACAGCCTCAAGCTGCTTCGCCACTTCAGCATAAAACCGCGCCGTCTCGCATTGCGGGCCTTCGCGCGCCACCAGCGCGGGTGATGCCGGCGTATGCGGCAAGCCTATTCCGGCAACGATTTCGGCCATCCAGGCAGTCCTTCTCCCAGCTATGCATCCTACAGCCGCGTCCCCTTCCTTCACACGGCCAAATCGGTAGAGTGCCGCCCGCACCGCAGGATAGGGAAGGAAAGCCGGTTATGAGCGAAGAGGTTGTGAGTTTCCAGTCGGCGGGTCTGCGCCTGCATGGTGTGGTCAGCGTACCGCCGGGCATCAAGCCGGGCGAGCGCCGCGCCGCCTTCCTGGTGCTGCATGGCTTCGGCTCGAACAGCGACAGCCCGAACTGCATCACGCCGGCACGGGTCCTCAATGAACTAGGCTTTGTCACGCTGCGCTTTGACATGCGCGGCTGCGGCAAGAGCGAAGGCGAGTTCGGCCGCGTCATTTGTCTCGAACAGGTCGAGGACACCGGCAACGCGCTGGACTTTCTCGCCAAGCATCCGTCCGTGCATCCGGACCGCATCGGCGTGATCGGATCGAGCTTCGGTGGGGCGGTCGGCGTCTATGCCGGCGGCACTAATCCGCGCGTTGCCGCAGTCGTCTCCAACGGCGGCTGGGGCGACGGCGAACGCAAATTCCGTGGTCAGCATCCGGGCCCGGAAGCATGGGCCAAGTTCACCAAAATGCTCGAGGACGGCCGTGAGCACCGCAAGCGCACCGGCAAGTCGCTGATGGTGCCGCGCTACGACATCGTGCCGATTCCCGGTCACGTGAAAGAAAACCTCGACAAGCAAAAGGTCGGAATGCTGGCGCCGAACTCGGTCGAGATGTTCCCGGCGGAGACCGCGCAAAGCATGTTCGACTTCCGCGCCGACGACGTGGTCGGCAATATCGCGCCGCGGCCGCTGCTGCTGATCCATTCCGCCAAGGACTCGGTCACCCCGACCGAGCAATCGATCGAGATGTTCAAGCGGGCCGGGCAGCCGACGGAACTGCATCTGTTCGCCGGTCTCGACCACTTCCTGTTTTCGGAAAACTCGGAGCGGGTGTGGAGCATGATGCGGCCGTGGCTCGACAAATATTTCCCGGCGGCCAAATGAGCAGCAAGAGTATCAGCGTCGGCCACGAAGAACTGGGCCGCTATATCCGCGAAGTCCTCGTTGCCGTCGGTGCGCGCGACAAGGATGCGGCGGTTGTCGCCGACGGCCTGGTGTGGGCCAATCTGCGCGGCGGCGACGGTCACGGCGTGTCGCGGCTGCCGCGCTATCTCAACATCATTGCCCATGGCGAGATCAGCCGCGACGCGGAGCCGAAAATCACCCACGATCGCGGTGCGACATTCGTGCTCGATTGCGGCCATGGTTTCGGCCCGGTCGCGGTGATGCAGGCGGCGGCGATGGCGGTCGAACGGGCGCAGAAGCTCGGCGTCTGTTTTTGCCTGGTGCGCGAGACGACGCATACCGGCGCGATCGGCCGTTATGCGCAATGGATCGCCGAGCAGAATTGCGCCGCGATTATCCTGGGCGCCGGGCCAACGCTGATGGCCTATCACGGCACCCGCGTCGCCAGCCTGAGCACGAGCCCGATTGCCATCGCGGTGCCGACCGGCAACGGGCCGATCGTGCTGGACATGGCGACCAGCGCCATCGCCAACGGCAAGATCCTGCAAAGCCGCAACACCGGGCAGCCGCTGCCCGAAGGCACAGTGCTGACCGAGGAGGGCGAAGCCACCACGGATCCGAACAAGGCGGAGATCCTGCTGCCGCTCAGCGGGCCGAAAGGCTCAGGCTTGGGTCTGATGTTCGAAATGCTGGCGAGCGTTCTGGCCGCGGCGCCGATCCAGGCCCGTGCGCTCGGCCCGGAAAAGCGAACCCGTCACACCGGCAATACGGCGATGGTGGTGATCGATATCGAGACCTTCCGGGCGCTCGGCGATTTCAAGCATGACGCGGATGCGCTGACGGCGATCCTCAAGACGCTGCCGCGTCAGGCCGGCTTTGACGAGATCACCATGCCCGGCGAGCGCTCACAGCGCACCGAAGCGAAGCGCCGCAAAAGCGGCATCCCGATCCCGGCGAAGCTGTGGGCGGAGCTCGAGACGATCGGCAAGAAGCACAACGTGAAAATGCCGGCGGCTGTGTCGGCCTGAGCCTCGATCAGATCTCGCCGTAATGCAGCGGCACGAAAACGTAGCCGTTGCCTTTCTTGGTGGCGCGCCCGACGCCCGGGAATGGCAAGTGTCCGCCCGAGAACAGCAGCTTGTCTGTCGTGACCATATCGAACACCTTTTTGCGGTTGGCCAAAGCCAGCGCAGCGTCGGTGTCGAACGCCACGGAACGCTCCGGCTCGGCAAATTGCAGCGCCGCGCAATGCACGATGTCGCCGAAGATCAGGAAGTCGCTGTTGCCTGACGCGATATTCACCATGGAATGGCCCACGGTATGGCCGGGCAGGAACATCGACCGCACCCCCGGTGCGAATTCGGTACCGTCCTTGTACATCTGCAGGCGGCCCGCCGCCGCGTAAGGCTTGATCGCCGCTTTTGCCAGATCGAAGAAGCCGCGGAATTCTTCCGGCGCCTTGCCGCGAATTTCCTCCGAAGTCCAGAAGCCGTGATCATCGCCGTTCACGTGCACCACGGCATTCGGAAACATCATCGAGCCGTCGGCCTTGGTGAGCCCGGGAATGTGGTCGGGATGCATATGCGTGATGACCACGTCGTCGATCGTTGCCGGATCGACGCCCGCCGCCGCCAGATTTTGCGGCAGCCGGCCAACCGAAGGCGCAAAATGCGGTCCGCCGCCGGTATCGACCAGAACGAGCTTTTTGCCGGTATTGATGAGCCAGGTATTGAGCGGCGTCGGGATGCCGACCTTCGGCAGATGGGCGTCGTTGAGAAGCGCGTGCGCACCGGCTTCGTCGCCGGCGAACAGCGCCGCATCGAGTGTCAGGCTGCCATCGCTCAGCACTGTCACCTCGTAATCACCGACTTTGACGCGAAAGTAGCCGGGCGCCTGTCTGCCGGTCATCGGTGCTGCCATGCGATCCTCCAGATTTTCTCAGTTCACTTGGTCTCGCGGCATCATAGGGGAATGCCGCGACGGAATCACGTCTCCGCCAGGCGCAGCCCGATATAGCGGTCGAGCGTGGCATGGTCGGCGAGCAAGGCGGCCGACGGTCCGCTATGCACGATGCGGCCGCGTTCCAGCAAGATGGCGTTCTCGGTGAGCGACAGCGCGATGTCGGCATGCTGCTCGATCAGGATGAAGGCGCAGGTGCCTTCGCTGGTCATGCGACGGATCGCGGCGGCCAGTTCCTCGACCACGATCGGCGCCAGGCCTTCGAGCGGTTCGTCGAGCAGCAGCAGCGCCGGGTTGGTCATCAATGCGCGGGCGATCGCCAGCATCTGCTGCTCGCCGCCGGAAAGCTGATTGCCGAAATTCTTCCGGCGCTCGGCCATGCGGGGGAACAGCTCGTAGATCGCCTCCAGCGTCCAGCGCCCGTCGCGTGCCGCGACGGTGAGATTTTCCTCCACCGTCAATGTCGAGAAAATCTCCCGCTCCTGCGCCACCCAGCCGATGCCGCCCTGGGCGCGGCGGTGCGGCGCGCGCGCGGTGATCTCCTCGCCGCGCCACAACACCCGGCCGCGGGCGATTTGGGTATAGCCCATGATGGTGAGCATCAGCGTCGATTTGCCGACGCCGTTGCGGCCCAGTACCGCAAGCCCGCCGCGCTCGGCGAGGTCGAAGGAGATGCCGTCGAGCACCACGGCGGAGCCGTAGCCAGCGCGCACGTCGGTGAGCGACAATAGCGGCGCACTCATGACGCCGCTCCGCTGCGGCTCTTGCCGAGATAGACCGCGCGCACCCGCGGATCGGCGGCGATCTCGGCCGGCGTGCCTTCGAGCAGCACCCGGCCGCCGACCATCACGATGATGCGCGAAGCGAACCGGAACACTAGGTCCATGTCGTGTTCGATAAACAGGACGGTGATGTCGCGCGACAGTCCGGCGATGGCGGCAAATAGTTCCTGGCTCTCCTCGCGCGGCACGCCGGCGGCCGGTTCGTCGAGCAACAGGACCTTTGGCTTGGCGGCCAGCGCCAGCGCGATTTCAAGGAGCCGCTGCTGGCCATAAGCCAGCTCGCGCGTCAGACGGTTGCAGACCGGCGCCAGCGTCAGCGCCGAAAGGATGTCATAGGCTTCGTCGATTTCGCTCCGGTAAGCGGACAGCCTCCGCCACCAGGTTTGCGCCACGCGCCGCCGCTCGCACACCGCGAGCGTCACCGACTCCAGCGCGGTGAGATGGGGGAACAGCGAATTGATCTGGTGCGTGCGCACCAGGCCGAGCCGGACGCGCTGCTCGGGCGGTTGCGCCGTGATGTCGTCGGCGCCGAGGACGATGCGGCCGGCCTCGGGGCGCAGCACGCCGGTGATGAGATTGATCAGCGTCGTCTTGCCGGCGCCGTTGGGCCCGATCAGCGCGTAGCGGACGCCGTGCGGCAGGTTGAGATTGATATCGGACGCGACGACCAGCGAGCCGAAGCTCTTGTTGAGCCCGCGCGTGGCCAACGCATAATCGCTCGCGCTTGTGTCGCTCACGGTTTCGCCTTCAGCCGCTGCATCAGCAGCGTCAGTCCGCCGAGCAGGCCGTTGGGTAGCAGCATGACCACGGCGATCAGCAACAGGCCGATCCAGAAATACCAGTATTGCGGATTGAGGCCGGAGAACTGGTCGCGCGCCACCATATAAACCGCAGCGCCGATCAGGCCGCCGTAGAGGCGGCCGGTGCCGCCGACAATCAGCATCACCAGCACGTCGGCGGAACGCTGGAAGCCAAGCGATTCCAGCGAAACGGTTTCGGTGGTCTGCGTCAGCATGGCGCCGGCGATGCCGGCGATGATGGCGGCCAGCGTGTAGACGGTGCGAATGTGCATGTGCGTCGGCGCGCCGATCGCGGTCATGCGCGTGGTGTTCTCGCGAATGCCGCGCAGCGCCAGGCCGAACGGCGAATGGATCAGCCGCCGCGTCAGCAGGAAAATCAGGAACAGCCCGGCCAGCGCGTAGCAGTAGGCGGTGTAACCGTAGAGATCGAAACGGAAGATGCCGAAGATCTTCCAGGTATGGACGCCTTGCAGCCCGTCAAAACCGCCGGTGAGCCAGCTCGCGCTGTTGGCGGCGGCCTGCACCACCAGGCCGATGCCGAGCGTGATCATGATCAGCGCCAGATGCCGGAAGCGCGCGACGATGAAGCTCGTGATGTAACCGAACAGGCCGGCGGCGAGCGCGGCGGCCAGTAGTCCGGTCAGCGGCTCGCCCCAGCCCCATTTCGACAGCAGGCCGGCGGTATAGGCGCCGACGCCGAAATAGGCGGCGTGGCCGAGCGATACGATGCCGCAATAGCCGAGGATCAGATCGAGCGAGAGCGCGAACAGCGCGGTGATCGCCACCTGGCTGGCCAGCACCAGATAGCTCGGCGTCAGGACCAGCGGCAGCAGCGTCGCCAGCCAGAACACGACTTCGGGCCAGCGCCAGCGCGCTTGCGCGCGCAGGTACTCAACCGGGCCGAGCGAGCTTGCGGTCGTCGCGCTGCTCATGCCTAGCGCTTCCCGAACAGGCCGTTGGGCCGCCACATCAGCAGCACGACCATCACCAGATAGATCAGGAAAGCGCCGGTCGCCGGCACGTAATATTTGCCGGCGGTGTCGCTGATCCCGAGCAGCATGGCGGCGGCAAACGACCCGGAGATCGAGCCCAGCCCGCCGACCGAGACCACAATCAGCACATAGATCAGGTAGGTCAGCGCGAACGATGGATCGAGCCCGACGATTTCGATGGCCAGCGCGCCGCCGAGCCCGGCCAGTCCGCTGCCGAGCGCGAAGGTGATGGCGAACAAGCGATCGACATTGATGCCGAGTCCGCGCGCCATGCGCTGGTTGTTCACCGCCGCGCGCACCTGCGCACCGAAACGCGTGGTTTCGATGGTGAACACCAGCGCCACCGTCACCACCAGCGCCACACCGATCAGGAACATCCGGTAGACCGCGAGGTTCAATCCGGCGACGTTGATCGAGCTGCGCAGATAAGACGGCAACTGCACCGGCTGGTCGACGGTGCCGTAGATATAGGCCGCGGTGGCGATCGACACGAAGACGATGCCGATGGTCAGCAGGCATTGCTCGAGGTCGCTGGCCCGGTAGAAGCGGCGAAAGAAGATCCGCTCCAGCACCACGCTGCACAGCGCCGCGGCGACGAACGCCGCCGGCAGGGTGGCGAAAAACGGCCAGCCGTAGCCGTTCATCAGCGTGACGGTGACGTAGCCGCCGAGCATCGCGAAGCTGCAATGCGCCAGGTTGACGAAATTCATCATCCCGAGCGTCACCGACAGCCCGACCGACAGCAGGAACAGCAGCATCCCGTAGGCGATGCCGTCAAACAACACGCCGAACACTGGAGGCATCGACGAAGTCCTTCGCGCGCGAAGGAGACCTTACTTGTTCATGCGGGCTTTCGCCGGATCCTTGACCGCCGGCACGCTGTCGAACTCGACGTTTTGCAGAACGCCGTTAATCTTGTCGACGCGGCGGATATAGACCGTCTGCACGATGTCGCGGGTTTCCGGGTCGATGCTGATCGGGCCGCGCGGGCTTTCCCAGGCCATGCCCTTGGCCGCCGCGATCAGCGAATCGCCATCGGCCTTGCCGCCGGTTTTTTCCAGCGCCGCATAGATCAGGTGGGCTCCGTCGTAACCGCCGACCGCGAAGAAGTCCGGGTTGCGGTGGTTTTCGTCGTTGAAGGCTTTGACGAACTCCTGGTTCAGCGCCGACTTGTGGGTGTAGTCGTAGTCGGCAACGGTAATGATGCCGATCGACGCATCGCCCATGCTTTGCAGCGCCGTATCGGCGCCAAGCGCGTCCTGTCCGAGAACCTTGGTTTTCTTCGGATCGATGCCGCGCTCGGCGAGCGCCTTGCCGACGGCGGCCGGCTGCGCGCCGCCGGGAATCCAGATGTAGATGGCATCCGGATTCTTGTCCTTGGCCGCTTGGATGAAGGCGGAGAAGTCCGGATTGGCGACCGGGAAGCGCACCGAGCCGACGATCGTGCCGCCGCCTTCCTTGAAGCCGGTCTGGAACCAGGTCTCGGCGTCGATGCCGGGGCCGTAGTCCGACACCATGGTGTAGACCGTCTTGACGCCGTTCTTCGCTGCCCAGACGCCGAGCGTGTAGTTCAGTTGCGGCGTGGTCGACGAGGTGCGCGCGATATAGGGCGACTTGGTGGTGATGATCGAGGTTGCCGCATTCATCACCACCATGAACTTCTTGGCTTCGGCGGAGACGTCGGCAGCGGCCAGCGCGTTCGGCGTCAGCGAGAAGCCGCCGAAAATGTCGGCGTTGTCGCGCACCACCAGTTCCTGCGCCAGGCGCTTGGAAACGTCGGGGGCGATGCCGCCGGTGTCCTTGCGGATCACTTCGATCTTCTTGCCGGCGACGGTGTCGCCGTGTTGCTTCATGTAGAGCTTCAGCCCGTAGTCGATCATGTTGCCGGTATCGGCGAACTGGCCGGAATACTCGTTGATCATCCCGATCTTGACCGTGCTCTGGGCGCCGGCCGGACCCACCGCCGCAGCCATGGTTAGCGTCGTGGCCAGCGTCACGCCGGCAACCCCGATCAACACCTTTTGCATCGTTTCCTCCCAGATCGCGCCATGCGCATGCCTGTTTCCCGGCATATCCTCGTTCAGGTCGCAGGCGAGTGCAATGCGCGTTTCGTCCCGCTTTCACGGTGGGCTGCGGCCCGTTTAAGCCTCTTGCGAGCGGGCTCGCGGCGTGGTCCAGAAGGGCGGAACAGAGCAGCGGTCAAAGCAGTGGTTGTGGACAGGCCATCGGCATCGACAATCGACCAGAATGAGGTCGCGCAATTCTCACGGCTTTCGAGCCAGTGGTGGGATGAGCGCGGGCCGATGGCGACGCTGCACAAGTTCAATCCGGTCCGCCTGGCCTATATCCGCGACCGCGCCGCCGCGCATTTCGGCCGCGATCCGAAACGGCTCGACAGCCTCGCCGGACTGCGCATTCTCGATATCGGCTGCGGCGGCGGGATTTTGTCCGAGCCGCTGGCCCGGCTCGGCGCTGCGGTGGTCGGCGCCGATCCCTCCGAGAGCAATATCGCCGTGGCCCGCGCCCATGCGGCGCAGTCCGGCGTGCCGGTCGATTATCGCGCCACCACGGCGGAGGCGTTGGCCGCTGCGGACGAGCGCTTTGACGCCGTGCTCGCCATGGAAGTGGTCGAGCACGTCGCCGATGTCGGACTGTTCGTCGAACTTGCCGCGTCGATGGTGAAGCCCGACGGACTGTTGTTTGTCGCGACGCTCAATCGCACCATGAAGAGCTTTGCGCTGGCGATCGTCGGCGCCGAGTACATCCTGCGCTGGCTGCCGCGCGGCACCCATCAATGGGACAAGTTCGTCACGCCGAACGAGCTGGACATCGCCATCGCGCAAAGCGGCATGGCGATCACCGACGAGGCCGGGGTGATCTACAATCTGCTCGGCGACCGCTGGGAACTCTCCAACGACATGGACGTGAACTATATGGTCGTCGCAGAAAAGGCCAAGGAATAGCCACGCGATGATTCCGTCCTGGCTCTGGATTGTCTTCACGGTCGCGGCTGCGTTTTTCCAGACCTTGCGCAACGCAATGCAGCGCGAGCTGACCACGACGCTCGGCACTGTCGGCGCCACCCATGTGCGGTTCCTGTTCGGCTTTCCGTTCGCGCTGCTGTCGCTGATCGGCATCATGCTGTGGACTGGCGTGGCGCTGCCGCGTCCGGCTTTAAGCTTCTGGCCCTGGGTGATCGACGGCGCCGGCGCGCAGATCGCGGCGACCGCAACCATGCTGATGGCGATGGGCGAGCGCTCATTCGTGGTGACGATCGCCTACATCAAGACCGAGCCGATCCAGGTGGCGATCTTTGGACTGATCTTTCTCGGCGACGCGGTGTCCTGGCCGCTGATGTCGGCGATCCTGATCGCGACAGCCGGCGTCATCATCATGTCGGTCAAGCCGGGCGGCATGGTCGGCGGTCTCCGGCCGACGGCGATCGGCCTGTTCTCCGGCGGTCTATTTGCGCTGTCAGCGATCGGCTATCGCGGCGCGATCCTCGACCTGCATATGCAGAACTTCGTCATGGCGGCGACGTTCACGCTGGTCGTCGGTCTGGTCATGCAGGCGGTGACGCTTTCGGCTTGGCTGCTGCTGCGCCAGCCCTCCGCGATGACCGCGATCCTGAAGTCGTGGAAGCCATCGCTGTTCGCCGGCCTGATGGGAGCGCTGGCGTCGCAGTTCTGGTTTCTGGCCTTTGCCATCGCCACCGCGGCGGCGGTGCGCACGCTGGCGCTGATCGAAGTTTTGTTCGCGCAACTGGTTGCGCGCATCATGTTCGGCCAGCGCACCACGATGCGTGAATTGATCGGCATGGCGCTGGTTGTCGCCGGCGTGCTGCTGCTGATCTACGCGGAAGGCTAGCGCGGCGGATGCTCCGGCGATCCCGATGTCCGCTTCCGAAGGTTATAGCCGACATCCGAAGCCAGGTTGAAGGCGTCGAAAATGACCCACAGCGGACATCAACGTTATCGCCATTAGTGTCTCGCTGGCTCGAAACCATTTACCCGGATAACAGCGTCGGAATCAGGATTGGTCAGATACTTGATGAAGGCCTGAGCGGCGTCAGATTGACCGGCTGCAGCGGCGACTCCAGCCGCAAGGACGGTGTAGAACTGAAGGCCGTCCGGAAACGGGCCGGCAAATTCCACACCACGGGCAGACTTTACATTCGGGATGAAACCAAATCCCAATTCCGCTTCGCCACTAGCGACTGCCTCCCACACCTGCACGGTTGATTCCTTGGATACGATCTTCGACTTCATGGCGTCCTCGATGCCAAGATCTCGGAAATCTTGGCTTACTTGTCTGCCTGACGGTTCGGCGGTGACGTAAGAAACCGACTTCGCGTCGAGCAGCGCCCGCTTAAAGCCGTCAACTGTATCGATGCTCGGTTTGGGTGCACCGCTGCGCATCCCGACTCCAAGGCCCGTTCGCGCAATTTGCACGCGAGCTTGCGAACCGATTTTCCCTTGGGCGATCTCATAATTCATCACTTCCTCAGGAATGATCGCCAGATCGAAATCTCCAGCCTCAATTTTCTGTTTCTGCGCCGGCACCAATCCGTAGAAAACGGTGAGTTTGTGACCTGTGGCGCTCCCAAATCGAGGACTTAGCTCTCGAATGATCGTGGAGACACTCGGGCTCGCAATGACCCGAATTTCGGCAGCTTGGGCAGAAATAGCCGGCGACAACATGGCTATCGTAAGCAAAATAAATCGGCGACGAAGGTCAATTTCCATGCGGCTCCCCGAAAAATATTGTCTGCGTATTACACTCTTCGTGTGTGATGTGAAAAGGCTGAGGCCACTCACCAGGGGTCGCCTCCGCTTTTGCTGATCCAGGTCTGAGTTATTTTTTCTCGACGAAAATCTGCTTGCAGTCGGTGGTGCCGATGTTCTCGGCCTGGTGAGAAGCAATGACCGGCACTGCGCCTGCTGTACCGGCCTTGGTGTTGTTTTCCACGACCTTGCCGTCTGGATTGTAAAGCTTGGATGGGCAGTCCGTCACGTTGTAGATGACGCTGGGCACAGGATGACTATGCGGTTTGTCCTTCACGCCGGCTTTCCTGACCGCCTCGATGACGCGGAAATTCGCGTCTTCGAAGATGATTTTGTAGACGCCGGGGTCTGCCTGGTAGGACGGTGGGGTGCTCTGTGCGAAGGCGCTAACCGTGCCGAGTGTCATCGCTGCTGCCGCCAGTCCGGCGACGCCGTACAATCTCATTTCCATTTCCTTCCGGGATGCGGCCGCTGGTTTCCTGCCGCCACGCGCCCCCAACGGCCTGATGCTAAAGCGCGTGATCGGATTATTACTCCTGCTTGATCAAAGCTGCCGATCACGACAGCCGCAATCTTGAAACTCGATCTCATTGCCATTCCTCCCTGACTGAATGCGGGAACGCCGCTTTCGTGCTGGCTGGATTTTCCGTCAGCCAATTTTGATGCCGGCATTCTTGATGACGGCGGTCCAACGTATGGTCTCGGCATGCAGCAGCGCGCCGAATTTTTCGGGCGTGCCGCCGCTCACATCGACACCGAGCTTCGGGAGCGAGTCGCGAACTGTTTCGATCTGGAGCACCTTGTTGATCGTTTCGTTGAGCTGCGCGACTGTGGCCGGCGCAGTCCTTGACTTGACCAGAATTCCGGACCAGTCCGTCGACTCAAGTTTAGGGTAACCGGCTTCGCCGATCGTTGGCACATCGGTCAGCACGGCAAGGCGCTTACTGCTCATGACCGCGAGTGCGCGCAGCTTGCCGGTGCGGATCAACTCCAAGACCGGGGGTAAAGAGATGAACTGGTAGGTGTTCACCCCGCTCATCAGGTCGTCAATCGCGCGCGGCAAGCCATTGGGGTATGGCACGTGCGTCGCCTGTACGCCGGTTTCAAGCTTGGAAAGCTCGCCCAGAAGGTGCGCCGGCGTGCCGAAACCGCCTGAAGAAAACGTATGTTGGCCAGGCTCCTTTTTGAGATAAGCAACGAGCTCCGACACCGAATGTGCCGGCACATCCGGGCTGACCACGAGCACGCTGTATCCGGTGCCAATCTGAACGATCGGCACAAAGTCGGTTTCAAAACTGATCTTGCTATCGGGGATGAGACCCGGTGCCGCGGCGACCGGCGGCATGGCAAGAAAAAGCGTGTGGTCGTCGGCCGGTTGCTTCAATACTTCGGCAGCGCCGAGCGTTGATGCGGCTCCCGGCTTGTCTTCGACGACCGTCGTCCAGGTCTCCGCTTCAGACAGGCCGTTGGCAACGATCCGGGCCAGGATATCGGGCGGAGAACCAGCCCCGGTCGGCGCAATCAAACGGACCAGCCCAGCTGGGAGTGCGAGTGCGAGGTGCGGCACGACTGCGCCAAGGGTAATGATAGATGCCCGTTTCAAAAACTGTCGTCGGACAATCATGGGCGTACTCTCCGCGCGAGTGCTTGCTCCCCGCGAGGCTTGCACCATGCGTCCGATTTAAGTTAGTTGAATAGTTCCAAATTCCAATGAGATCATAACTCCACGGCTATGACAGGACGAAAGCGTTCGTTGAACGACGTGAAACGGATTGGCCGGCGGCTAAAGCTGCGCGACCTGAATATTTTGATGACGGTTGTCCGGTGCGGCACCATGGGGAAGGCAGCCGCACAGCTCGCTGTCTCGCAGCCGGTGATATCCAAGGCGATTGCTGATCTTGAGCATACCGTCGGTGTCCGCTTGCTCGATCGCAGCAAGCGCGGCGTTGAACCGACGCTCTACGGCCGGGCGCTGATCCGGCGCGGAGTCGCGATCTTCGACGAGATGCAGCAAAGTCTGAGCGATATCGAATTTCTTTCCGATCCAAGCACCGGCGAGGTGCGCATCGGCGCAACTCCGACGACTGCGACTGCCATTGTGTTGCCAATCATCCAGAAACTGACGGGTGAGCATCGGCAAATGAGATTTCATGTCTCCGAGGGCGATACCACGCAGTTGATCGAAGCGCTGGGCGCTCGCTCGACCGATTTGGTGATAACGCGCATCGCCCGCCCGTTGGCCGAGGAATTTCACCCCGAAACCCTCTTCCACGACGAACTCGCGGTCGTGACCGGCGCGAGAAATCCGCTGCTCCGGCAGCGCCGCATCGCGCTGGCGGATTTAGTAGACGAACCATGGGTATTTCCAACGGATAACTTCTTTGGCGACCTGGTGGCCGCGTCCTTTCGAGCATCCGGCTTTGAAGGCAGAAGGCCGACGGTGGCAACCGGCTCCAGCGTGATACGCGACCGACTGCTCTCCACGCGCAACTTCCTCACGGTGACGCCAGGCTTCTTGTTGTTTTTGCCAAGCAGACGGAGCGATCTGAAGGCGCTGCCTGTCAAATTGCCAAATACACGGCATCCCGTGTTCCATCGTCACTTTGAAAAACCGATCGCTCAGCCCAGCGGCGCAATTGTTCATTGAACATGTGCGGCGCTTGACGAAACCGTTGGCGAAACAGGTCTGAAATGGAACCCGTCGGTAGCTAGCTCGGCTTCAGCTTCACAAACTTCACCACCTTAGCCCATTTGTCCGTCTCGGCGGCGATGAGTTGACCGAAATCATCGGCTGAACCAGGGCGCGGGACGTCGCTCAGCTCGGCAAGACGCGCCTTTATCCTTTCGTCTGCCAACGCGTTGTTAGTCTCCCGATGAAGCGCATCGATGATCGCGGCCGGCGTGCCTTTCGGCGCGCCAATTCCGAACCAACCGCTCGCCTCGAAATCCGGTAGGACCTCGGCGATGGCCGGAACCTCCGGCACCTGTCCGGCAACCAGGTCTCTCAGCGCCAGTCCACCGCCGCGATAGGGCACGTGAGTCATGTCGATGCCCGCCATTATCTTGAACAATTCACCGGCAACGTGGGTCTCGGTGCCGACACCGGCCGACGCCATGTTGATCTTGCCGGGATTGGACTTCGCATATGCGATGAAGTCGGCGATCGTGTTGGCCGGGAATGAGGGATGCACCACCATAATGTTGGGACTGGTGCAGATCCCGCCGACCGGAGCGATGTCGCGCACCAGATCGTAATCGAGGTCCTTATAAAGTGCCGCGCTTACGGCGTTGCTCGAACTGATCAGAAGCAGGGAATAGCCATCCGGCTCCGCGCGAGCGACGAGACCAGCAGCAATGGTCGCGCCGGCGCCGGTTCGGTTTTCAACCACGAACGGACGGCCGAGCCTTTCCGACAACGATTGCGCCATCAGCCGTCCGACGATGTCGGGCGAACTGCCGGGCGCGAGACCGATAATCAGGCGTACCGGTCGTGCTGGATAGTCCTGCGCTCGTACGAAGCCCGGTATGCCGGATGAAGCGACACCCCCGGCGGCAACCTGCACGAACTGACGGCGCGACAGGGTCATGGTGTGCTCTGCGATCGAGGGCGGCGAGGAACCGTTGTCGCCAAGGGTTCCACCGGTCTAACCGATGCAGGCATATGTGAATAATACTAATTTATGATAGAAAGATATCGAATCAGATATGGATTTGCCGCTATGCAATTGACCGATCGTATCGGACGCCGGTTGAAGCTCCAGGATCTGAACGTTCTCATGACGGTCATTCAGACTGGCAGCATGGGCAAGGCTGCCGAGCTGCTGAATACTTCACAGCCCAATATTTCGCGGTCGATCGCCGATCTGGAGCATGCCTTTGGCGTACGCCTGCTCGATCGCCGGCCGCGGGGCGTCGAGGCGACCGCATATGGTCGCGCTTTGCTCGATTGCGGTCTGGCTGTGTTCGACGACTTGCGCCAGGGAATAAAGAGCCTCGAACATCTCGCCAACCCTGCCACCGGTGAATTGCGCATCGGCGCCAATCATTTCCTCGCGGCCAGTATCGTCCCGACGATCATCGATCGGCTGTCTCTGCGCTATCCCGGCATCAAGTTCCAAATCGTCGCCGGCGACGGCAGGACAAACCTTCGCAAGCTGAAGGAACGTGAACTCGATCTTCTGGTCGCCTGGAAGTCGCCACCCTACGCGGACCAGGAGCTTGATTTCGAGATGCTCTACAGGGATTCGCTGGTCATCGTGGCCGGCGCGCGGCATCCGCTGGCGAAGCGGCGCAAGGTGCGGCTCGCCGAATTGTTGGACGAACCCTGGGTGCTTCCGGAAGGCGATATCGGACCCGTTGCGCTCAGCATCTTCAAGGCGGCAGGTCTTCAAATCCCCACGGCACAAATACTTTGCTTTGCCACAGACATTCGTCTGACTTTGCTCGCGAGTGGCCGCTTCTTGACCATTTGCGCGACGTCCATGTTGCGATTTCCGAAGGAACACGCTGGCGTAAAGGTCCTGGCAGTCGACGTGAAGCCGCCAATTGTGCCGATCGGCATTTTTATGCTGAAGAACCGCACCATCGGTCCTGTCTCGCGGTTGTTTGTCGAGCATGCCCGCGAAGCCGCCGGCCCCTTCAACGGGACGGGACAATGACGCCGTGCTAGTTCTGATCGTCCGGCAGCGTCGGCAGCGGGTGAAACTCGATGCCTTCCTCGTGCAGCGCCTTGGCCTCTTGCGGTGAGGCTTCGCCGTAGATCGAGCGGTGCTCGGTCTCGCCGTAATGGATCTTGCGCGCTTCCTCGGGAAATTTGGCGCCGACATTGGTGGCGTTCTTGGTGACGTGGTCGCGCAGCTCCTTGAGCTTCTGCCGCAGCTCGCGCTCCGGCGGCGACATCATCGCGACGGGTCCCTTGGCCGGTGCGGCAGGCGGAGTCGCGGGCGGTGCGGCTGGCTCCGCAACATCGGTGCGCGCCAGACGTGGCGCCAGATTTGGCGCCATGATCGTCTTCTCGACCTTGGCGGAGTTGCACAGCGGGCAGGTGACCAGGCCGCGCTTGGCCTGCTTGTCATATGCCGCCGAATTGGCAAACCAGCTTTCGAATTCGTGGCCGCGCTCGCAACTGAGCGTGTAACGGATCATGAGGCGCTCCGCACGGCGTGCAAATAGGTCGGCTCGGCCATCGGCTCGACCAGCTCGAAGCGCCGGCCGTGATTTAGCGACGGCACTTTCGACCGCGCCGCGGCGACCGCGGCAGGATCGATCTCCGCCATGATCACGCCGGGCTCGGTGCCGCCTTCGGCGACGATCTTGCCCCACGGATCGACGACAATCGAATGGCCGTAAGTCGAGCGGCCGTTCTCGTGCTGGCCGCCTTGCGCCGCCGCGATCACGTAGCAGCCGTTCTCGATGGCGCGGGCGCGCATCAGCACCTGCCAATGGGCTTCGCCGGTCTGCTTGGTGAAGGCCGCCGGAATGGCGAGGAACGACGCGCCGGCTTCGGCGAGCGCCCGATACAGCGCCGGGAACCGCAGGTCGTAGCAGATCGTGACGCCGAGCCGCCCCCACGGCAGATCGGCGACGACGGCGAGATCGCCGGGCCGGTAATTGCTGGACTCGCGATAGCTTTCGCCGCCGGCCAGATCGACGTCGAACATGTGGATCTTGTCGTAGCGCGCCACGATCTCGCCTTTGCGGTCGATGACGAAGGCGCGGTTGACCGCCTTGTCCGGCAGTATCTTGATCGCGAGCGAGCCGATATGGATGTAGAGCGAAAGCTTCTGCGCCAGCTCGCGCAACGTCGCCAGCGTCGGATCCTGCTCCTCGGCGACGATGTTGGCGAACAGCTGCTCGCGCTTGAGCGCGAGGATGTTGGTCATCTCCGGGGTCTGAACATAATCCGCGCCGTTGCGCTTGGCCTCGTCGATCGACGCCAGCAACGACGTCAGATTGGCCTGCGGGTCGAGGCCCGAACGCATCTGCACCAGCCCAACCTTGAAGGTCGACGATTTCGGCGCGCTCATCACGATCATCCTTTGGCTTCGACAAGCAGCGGATCGAGCTTGCCCGCGGCGTCCAGCGCGTAGAGTTCGTCGCAGCCGCCGACATGCGTGCCGCCGATGAAGATCTGCGGATAAGTGCTGCGTCCGCTGGCGCGCTCGATCATCTGCTTGCGAATGTCCTTATTCCCGGTGGCGTCGATCTCATGGAAGCTTACGCCTTTGCTGGACAAGAGTTCCTTCGCATCCGCGCAATAAGGGCAGTACAGGATCGTATAGATATCGACGGCAGACATGATGATCCGCAAGATTTATCGAATTGTTTATATGGAGGTTTTGCCCGGGTCGGCAACCCTGGCAAACACCAGCACATCGACGTTGGCGGCCCCGGCGCGCAGCAGCGCCCTGGCGCAGCCCTCGGCGGTTGCGCCGGATGTCAGCACGTCATCGAGGAGGACGAGGCGGCGGCCGGCGACCGCGGCCTTGCCGTCCTCCGGGACCTTGAAGGCGCCCTGGATGTTGGCAGCCCGCTCCTTTTGCGAAAGCCCGACCTGCTGCGCCGTCGCCTTGACCCGTTTCAGCGCGCCGAAGGCGATCGGCACGCCGCTTTCCTTTGAAACCGTTGCGGCGAGCACGGCGGACTGGTTGAAGCGCCGCGCCCATTGCCGCCGCCAGTGCAGCGGCACCGGCACCAGTGCATCGGCCTCGGCCAAAAGCTCGCGGCCGGCATTGCCGATCCAGCGGCCCATCGTCGGCGCCAGATCGAGCCGGTCGCCATATTTGAGGGCGTGGACCAGCGCCCGCGAAATCTCGTCGAAACGCACTGCGGCGCGGGCGCGGTTGTAGGCCGGCGGATCGGCGATCGCTTCCATGGACAGGATGCCGGGGCCCGGGTCATACACAAAGGGGATGCCGAGCCGCTCACAATAGGGGCGCGTGATGAAGGAGAGTTTTGACCAGCAGGCGGGGCAAAGCCCTTTGCCTTCGACCGGCTCGCGGCAGGCGGCGCAGAGTTGCGGCAGCGCCAGATCGAGCGTCGTGCGTAATACGCCGAGCGCCGCGCCGGCCGCGCGCTTGAGATGCGCCGGAAATGCTGTGCCTGTGGTTTCCAGCATGCCGCAACGCTACCGGTCTCGAACGGCGTTGTCACCGGTGGCAGCATGGATCGGTCATGGCGGACAGTCCGGCGATTTTTGATCGTGCTTTGCTGCGCCGCCGGCGGCAGCGGGCATTGGCGCTCGGCCCGGCGACTTTTCTGCTCGACCGCGTCGCCGGAGACATGGCGGATCGCCTCGCTGTGGTTTTGCGCAAGTTCGACACCGCAGCCGATCTCGGCACGCCAGGAGCCGCGGTGCGGACCGCGCTCGGACAGCTTGGCTCGGTCGGCCGGATCGTTGCCGCCGATGTGGCGGACGGGCCGGAAGTCGTCACCGGCGAGAACGCGCTGCCGTTCGGAGATGAGTCACTCGATCTCGTCGTCTCGGCGCTGGCGCTGCAATTCGTCAATGACCTGCCCGGCGTATTCATCCAGATCCGTCGCGCGTTAAAACCCGACGGCTTGTTTCTGGCGGCGCTGCTGGGCGGCGAAACGCTGACCGAGTTGCGGCAGAGCTTCGCCGAAGCGGAAAGCGATATCGAAGGCGGTGTGTCGCCGCGCGTTGCGCCGCTTGCCGACCTGCGCGATCTCGGCGCGCTGTTGCAGCGCGCCGGCTTTGCCTTGCCGGTCACCGACACCGACCGGACCACGGTGCGCTACGACTCGGTATTCGCCCTGATGCAGGACCTGCGGCGGATGGCAGCGACCAACGTGCTGCTGGCGCGGCGGCGCACGCCGCTCCGTCGCGCAACGCTGCTGCGTATGGCCGAGATTTACGCCAGCCGCTTTGCCGATGCGGACGGGCGCATGCGTGCGACGTTCGAGATTGTCTGGTTGTCGGGCTGGGCGCCGCATCCCGATCAGCAGCGGCCGCTCAAGCCCGGTTCGGCGCAAACGCGGCTGGCCGACGCGCTGGGCGCGCGGGAAATTCCGGCCGGTGAAAAGGCGAAGAGGTAGAGCGACTACTTCAGCGCGCTGGACACGTTGGTGAACAGGTTTTTGACGCTGGTGCCGACGTTTATGAGGGTCGCGGCGATCGCCACGGCGACGCCGGAAGCGATCAGGGCATATTCGATGGCCGTCGCGCCGCTGTCGTTGCGCGCGAACTGAAGGACGGATTGCGTCAGTGCCGTGCGCGTGAATTTCAACATGGGGTCTCGGCCTTCTGCCGTTGTTATCATACGAGCGTCGTCAGGTGCGAAATCAGCGGTTCGTCGGCAGGCGGCATCGGATAGTTCTTCAACTCCGCGGGCCGCACCCATTTGAGGTTCTGCCGTTCTTGCGCCGTCACGATCCCCTCCCAGCGCCGGCACACATAGAGCGGCATCAAAAGGTGGAAGTCCGGATAGAGATGGCTCGCGAAGGTCAACGGAGCGAGACACTCTTCCTTGACGGCTATTCCCAGTTCCTCCTTCAACTCGCGGATCAGGCTCTGCTCCGGGCGCTCGCCGGCTTCGATCTTGCCGCCGGGAAACTCCCACAAGCCCGCCATCGACTTACCCGCGGGACGCTGCGCGATCAGGATGCGTCCGTCCGGGTCGATCAATGCACAGGCCGCCACAAGGACAAGTCTGACGCTCACGATCCTGCCTCGATTCTAGGAAGAAGACGGTAAACGCATGTTCAATCTGAAAAAGAATAAGGTCGCAATCGCCATAAGGGTTAAGGCGATTCTAACGGGCCAGGCTCCGCTTTGGCCCGGCTCAGGTCCCGCTCATACCCGACGGTCCACGCTGACCAGCTCCAGAACCGCATCGGCGAACGCCTTTGGCGCTTCCTGCGGCGGGTTGTGGCCGACATTGCGCAGAACGCGCCGCTGATAAGGCCCGGTGAAGTGCATGGCGTGCTTTTCGGTCGACTGCGGGGCCTGAACGCCGTCGACTTCACCCTGGAGCGCAATGGCCGGCACGGAAATCTTTGGCTGGCCGGCCAGCCGGCGTTCGATCGCTTCCAGCGCCGGATCGCCCGCCGCATAGCCATAGCGATGGCGATAGGACTGGATGGTCACCGCGACGAAATCAGCGTTGTCGAAGGAGACGGCGCTGCGCTCGAACGCGGCGTCGTCGAACGTCCATGTCGGCGACCACAGCTGCCAAAGCAGGCGGCAGAGCGCGCGCCGGTTCTGCTCGAGGCCGGCGCGGCCGCGCGGGCTATGGAAATAGTACTGGTACCAGAAGCGGTGTTCCTGCGCCGGCGCCACCGGCTTCACCGATGCCGCGATATCCTGGATATTGTAGCCGTTGCCGGTGACGAGGCCGCGCACCCGTTCGGGCCACAGCGCCGAGACGATGCAGGCGGCACGGCCGCCCCAGTCATAGCCGGCGACCACGGCCCGTTCGATGTGCAGCGCGTCCATCAATTCGCGCAGGTCGTTGCCCAGCGCCGCCTGCTGGCCGGACCGCATGGTGTCGGCGTGCAAAAACCGCGTCGCGCCGAACCCGCGCAGGTAAGGCACGATGACGCGGCAGCCGGCGGCGACAAGCAGCGGCACGGCCTCGTCGTAGCAGCGCGGATCGTACGGCCAGCCGTGCAGCAAAAAGACCGGCGCGCCGTCGGAACCGCCGCTTTCCTCGTAGGCGACGTCGAGCCAGAAGGTTTTCGCGTGCTTGATGGCGGCGGTCATCACGCCGCGCTCAACTGCGGTAGTCGCCGTTGATCGCGACGTATTCCTTGGTGAGGTCGCAGGTCAGCACGCGATCGCCGCCTTTGCCGAGGCCGAGCGCCACTTTCAGCGTGATTTCCGGCTTCTTCATGATCGCGGAAACCGCGGCCTCGTCGTAGCCCGGATCGCGCGCGCCCTTGTGCGCGACACGGATGCCGCCGAACCAGATCGACAGCCGGTCGCGGTCGGCGGGTTCGCCGGCCTTGCCGACCGCCATCACCACGCGGCCCCAATTGGCGTCCTCGCCGGCAATGGCCGTCTTCACCAGCGGCGAGTTGGCGATCGACATGGCGACCCGCCGCGCCGATTGTTTGGACACCGCGCCTTCGACGACGATCTCAAGGAGCTTGCGCGCGCCTTCGCCGTCGCGCGCCACCTGCTCCGCAAGGTTCGCCAGCACGGCATTGAACGCCTTGCGGAACGGCAAGAGCCGCGGATCGCTGGCGCGGGTGATCCGCGGCGCCGATTTCGCGCCGCCGGTTGCGAACGCCAGCAAGGTATCCGAAGTCGAGGTGTCGCCGTCGATGGTGACGGCGTTGAAGGTGTCGACGACGCCTTCGCGCAGCAGGGTTTGCAGCACCGGCGCGGTGACCGGCGCGTCGGTGAAAATGAAAGACAGCATCGTGCCCATGTCGGGGGCGATCATGCCGGCGCCCTTGGCGAAGCCGTTGATGGTGACGGTGGCGCCGCCGAGCCGCGCGCTCGCGGTGGCGAGCTTCGGGAAGGTGTCGGTGGTCATGATCGCGCTGGCGGCGTCGGAATAGCCTTCGTCGGTCGCCTCGGACTCCAGTTTCTCCATCACCCCGGCGAATGCGCTGGCCTTCAATGGTTCGCCGATCACCCCGGTCGAGGCGAGAAAGACCTCGCCGATCTTGCAGCCGACGGCGGCGGCGGCGAGCTTGGCGGTGAAGCCGCAGGCATCCCGGCCGGTCTTGCCGGTGAAGGCATTGGCGTTGCCGGAGTTGACGACGAGCGCGCGAGCGCGGCCGTTCTTGACCCTCGCGCGGCACCATTCGACCGGCGCCGACGGGCATTTCGAGCGCGTGAACACGCCGGCGACGCTGGCGCCGTCGTCGAACACGGCCAGCATCACGTCGGTGCGGCCCTGGTAGCGGATGCCCGCGGCGGCGGTCGCGAGCCGCACGCCGGCGACCGGCGGCATGACCGGGGCGGATTTCGGAGCGAGCGGAGAGATGGCGTCTGACATGATCCCGTCATGCGCGGAGCAAACCCGCGCATCCCAAGCGAAGCTGCACTGTTCCGTAAGGTGCGGTGGATTGCCGGGTCAAGTATTTTAGTTCGCGGCTCGCAAAATCGCCAGTGCCGCTTTGCCCCCGAAAGCCGACATCCCGACATCGAGTGCCCCTTGCGATGTGCGCTCGCGGCGTGCCGATGCCGATGACACCTGCTGAATTCGCCAAATTCATCGAGGACGATACGGCGAAGTGGGCGAAGGTTGTGCGGTTTGCCAACATAAAGGCTGGGTGAGACTATCGTCGCCCGATATTCCGTTACAACTCCGACGGCGTGATGTTCGTCGGAGTGCATAAAATTGCGGAGGAGGACTTTATGGAGCAAAAAATCTCGGGGGGCTGCGCCTGCGGCGCCATCCGCTATCAGGCGGATGTTGATCCTGTTGGCGCGGTTAATTGTCATTGCCGCGACTGCCAGCGTGCCGGCGGAAGCGCCTATGCCGCCGTCCTGATGGTTCCCCAAGCGTCGTTGAATCTGCGCGGCGAGCCGCACTACTACAAGACGGTCGGCGACTCCGGAAAGACAGTCCAGCGTGGCTTTTGTTCGGCCTGCGGGAGTCAGGTGATGATGAAAATTGAGCGAAGAACCGATGTTGTCGGGTTGCATGCGGCAAGCCTGGATGATCCGTCAGTTTTCAGGCCGGCGATCGATATGTTCACCGCCAGCGCCCAACTCTGGGATCACATGCAGCCCCAAACCAAAAAATTCCCGAAATCTCCCGGTCAATGAACGGCCGACATTGTTCGTTGCCAGGCCGAGTGTCACCTTCGAGCCAATAGCGGGCCTGTCCCGGACCGCGTCACGGATGCCGCGCCAGAACGCCCCTCGTCGTGCCGGTTAGCATGACGAATTCGATATTTTGCAAGCCCAACGCTTCGAGCTTTGCCTGGAATTCGTCCTGTGCCCAAGGGTAACCGCCGCTGCGAACCGTCAGCAGCTTGGCTGCTGCCTCGCCATGCGGACCAGGGGCCGCGGCGTACATGCCGAACACCAGCATGCCGCCCGGGCGCATGGCCTTCACGACACGCGGCAAAGCCGCATTGACCACGTCTCGTGGCAAGAACATGCTTGGCATCCATACCAAATCGAACGCTTTCTCGTCCTCGATCTCGGCCACGCTTTGGCGGCGCAACGTTATGCGGTGCTGCATGCCTTCGGCCGCAATATTGGATTCAGCCAGGGTCAAGGCTGGCCCCCAGATATCGATACCCACGACCCGCATGCCGGGCCAAGCCTTGGCCGCAGCGATGGCGATCCAGGCGACGCCGGTCCCGATATCGAGCAGGCACCGCTCGCCCGTGAGTACCGCCGCCAAAGCCGGGCGCGTGCGTGCAAGATTATTGAAGATGCCCGCCATCGCGGCCGAGCCACGTCCACGATCTTGCAGGATGGCAGGATCGTCGTAACTCCAGCCCGGCGCACGTTCGGGCTCGCGCATCAGATCAAGCGCTTCTTGCAAATTATAGGATATCTGGCCGATCACCACGGCGAGCTGCGAGGGATCGACTCCTTCGAGCATATCCGGCCCTAGCGTTGCCACCATCTCCTTTAAGGCGGCACGGACGCGCGGATCTCCTGAAACATTCATCTGGCGCAAGCGCAACTCGGCGCCGAGTGCGCCGATTAGTTTGACCGTGTCGGCAAGCTCCAGCACCTTGGCGAGCAGTGGCTGATAACTCATAGTAAATCCTCCGATGCATTTGATTAATCAACTAATGCATGCCCAGTCGCTGGGCAGGTCTGATGCCCTAAAGAGGTCGTACCAAAACGTCCGTACGACGAGACAGAAGTTGTCCGCAATGGGTCAATAGCGGAAGTTGGACTTTTCGTGGCGATGTCCGCTCATCCCGCGAAAGCCGACATCGGATCGGACGTGGTTATGTCTGCTTTGGGCCAGAACCGAAGTCGCCCTAATCGCTGGTCCCGACTTTTCAACTTCAGTGAGCAGAAAGCGCGTATCAGTTCCTGGTCAGTTCTTGGCGGCGCTCGGGCTGCCGAAGTGCCAGTTGAGGCCTGCGCGCACAATTTCACCGCGGATTTTAAAATTGCCTCCCTGGGTGTAGCCCGGAGCACATGCCGCAGGCGCAAGGCATGCGTAGCTGGTCGTCAGGGTGCCCATGCTGTAATAGAGCCCTTCGATCTTGGCGGAGACACTCCCGGTAAAGGCGTATTCGAGACCAACGCCGCCGACCCCGCCCGCCCGCGTCGTGCCGGTAGCCGCGGGATAAACAAATCCACTGACGGGAGAGAAGACTAACGAAGTCGCCGACTCGTGTCCGTAGACGAGACCACCGGTGCCGTAGAGCATAAGATTCGGAGTCGCCAGAAGACCAATGCGCCCGCGGGTCGTTCCGAACCAGTCGATGTTGTATGTCGCAGTGTAGGCAATGCCGCCCGGCGGATTAATGACCGGCATGGTGCCTGACGCTTTGATGCCTGACCATTGCAGGTCAGTCTCAATGCCATACACAATCGATCCCGATTGGTAGTTGTAGCCTGCGGTGCCGCCAACAAACCCGCCGCCGGGCCTAACCACGTGGCTTTCGGCATTCTCTCCGCAGCCGGCGCCAAAGAGACGCCCATTGGGGTTGACGCAAAAGCGGTCACCCGTGGGATCGTTCCATCCACCTCCGCCATCGATGCCGACATAAAGACCGTTCCAACCTTGGACCGGCGATGAAGGTATCGGCGGCGCCTTGGCCACCATATCGGCCGCCAGAGCGGGCGTTCCAATGAGTGCGATGACGGCAATACCGGTGGCCAGCTTCTTCACGACAGCCTCTTCACAACCCCTCTCGAAACAATGCGGAAATTAACATAGGGCCTGCGCGGAGGCTGTTGCCGGTACACCACAGTGAATTTGATTTTTCGCCTGAGCGGTTGTCATAATTCCGATAGTCATACGCACACCCTTCTGATCGAAAGCGAAAACCTGATGTCCGCAACAGGTACAACACTGCTGGTCGGCACGACCAAAGGCGCCTTTTTGATTTCTGGCGGAAATGACCGCACCGGTTGGACTGTTCAGGGCCCTTATTGTGACGGCTGGCCGATCAATCACATGATCGGAGACCCCGAGACCGGCACATTGTGGGCAGGCGGCGGCAGCGATTGGCATGGTGCGGGCATCTGGCGCAGCGAAGACGGCGGTGCGAGCTGGAAGGTCGCGCGTCTGACAAAGGGGACGATGGACGATTGGGCCGCAAAGGATCCCAATCTCGCCAGGATGATTGGCTGGTCCGAAGTACCGCTGCCGTTCATCGACTCGTTCGCTCAAATCTGGTCGCTCAGCTACGCGCACGGGACGCTCTATGCAGGCACCAAACCGGCGAGCCTGTTGGCCAGCAAGAACGGCGGCAGGGATTGGGTGCGCATACAGGGCCTGACAGACCACCCTTCTGCCAAGAGCTGGAACCCCGGCGGCGCAGGACTGGTGCTGCACACCATCGTCCCCGATCCGGATAACCCAAAAAAACTCTGGGTTGGAATCTCGGCTGCCGGCGTTTTTGCGACCGAGGACGGCGGGGCAACGTGGGAGCGGCGCAATCGTCTCTCGAACGCCGAAGCTTGCGGCCACTCCGAGCATCCGGCCGCGCCACGCGATGGCGACATCGGGCACTGCGTTCACAACATGATCCGTGCGCCAGGCGCAAGCGATGTGCTTTATCAGCAGAATCACTATGGCGTTTGGCGCTCGGCCGATGGCGGCCGTAGCTGGAACGATTGCACCAAGGGTTTGCCATCGACCTTCGGCTTTCCCATCCGCGTTCATCCGCGGGACCCGAGCACGATCTGGACGCTGCCACTGAACGGCGACACCGCCGGGCGTTTTCCGCCTGACGCAGCCGCGGCGGTCTGGCGATCGCGCGATGGGGGGCAAAGCTGGCAGGCCATGCGCGAAGGCCTGCCGCAGAATGGCTGTTTCTTCACCGTTCTCCGCCAGGCAATGGCCGGTGACGACCGCGATCCAGCAGGAATTTATTTCGGCACAAACAGCGGCTCGGTGTTCGGGAGTGTCGACGAAGGCGAGACCTGGCAGGAAATCGCACGTCACTTGCCGACGATTCTTGCCGTTGAAGCATTCGAACAAAGATAACTCTGACGGCGTCCGCAGCGAAAGCGACTCTGAGAATGTCCGTTTTGGGTCAATAGCCGAAGCTGGACTTTTCGTGGCGATGTCCGCTCATCCCGAAAGCCGACGTCGGCTCGGACGTGGTTATGTCTGCTTTGGGCCATGAAGAGACTCAAGCACCGCAGCAAAGAACTCACCTATTCGATCACCTCGTCGGCGATGACGACGGGAGTTTGCGGAAGGGTCAGACGCTTCACTTCTGCGACTCCGAGTTGTGTCCGCTTTCACCAGATCGCGACCAAATCACGGCACTTCGATTCCAGCCTAACACCGGAAGTCGCGTAGCATCACTCGATTCTCTCATCGGCATTCGCCAGGTATCGAAGTACGTGAGCAGTTCGCAGGCTCCCGACGACGAATCGTTCGGGCTTTGGAACCAGCCACAGCTACGGCGAGAATAAGGCAGGAACAACGATGAAGCCCCGGCGTTACAGCGAAAGTCGGGGGAGCTTCCTCACATGGCAAGGTCGGCGGCAAGGTCCGAACTGTATCGCCGCTTTTCCAAAGAATGTCTGGAGATGGCCCGCGCCGTCGATGATGCGCGGGTACGCGCTGTGCTGATACAAATGGCGCAAGTCTGGTTTCGTTTGGCAGAAGATCAAACGGCAGGTGGTAAACAACTGGAAAAGAACTAGTTCCTTGTATCTGACTCTTCTGCGAGCTTTCTCCACACCTCAGCCATTTCTTCCAGAACTTTTCGGTGCCGTGTCGTCTTAGCTTGTGTGGCCAAGCGCTCGCACTCCTCCGCAAACTCGCGATATTGGGTTGACGTTTCCATATGGGGTCAACCCTTCGCTTAGGAGGGTCGTTCCCCGTGCATGCGAGTCATGCCCGTGGAACACGAAGCGAGCATATGGTCATGGGACGAAGCCATCAGCTAAACGCAGCGTGCTGCGTGTCTCCTTCGGGTCAATAGCCGAAGCTGGACTTTTGTGGCGACGTCCGCTCATCCCGAAAGCCGACGTCGGCTCGGATGTGGTTATGTCTGCTTTGGGCCAGCAGCGAATAGTCTTGGTGCCCGGACCAAACTCAAGTTCTGCTGCGCCACGGCGTTGTTGATCCGAGTGATCGTTACAGTGACCTTTGTGGGATCGCTCGGTATTTCAAACAACACTGCTGCGCTGCGGCAAAGGCCAGTGCCGATTCACTCGTATAGTCCAGGCAGCCGCCACCAGGCGATGCTGTTTCAATCGCCCAATATTGCGCGAGCGGGACCCCTCAACCGCCGAGGTCAATTGACAGCATGGGTAGAGCCTCGCACAATCCGCAACCATTCCTCACATTTGCAATGCGGCGATGTCGGCATCCTCAGACCCTAATGCCACAGCTCTTCGCGCTTCCATTTTTAAGATCGCGCAAAGCTGTCTCGCGGGGGTCATCGCTTCCGTTGTCCTGATTGCAAACATCGTCTCGTTCGGGGCGCTGATATTTCCCGGGCAGTTGAGCGAAGGCATTCCACTCGCCATCTGGGCAATGCTGATCGGTAGCGCGGTCGGGGGCATATGGATTGCGCTTGCAACGTCTTTGCCGCCATTGGCAACCGGAATTGATTCCCCGACCGGGACCGTACTCGTCCTGCTCAGCGCGATGGCTGGCAGCCGCATCCTTGCGGCTGGCGGCACTCCGAAAACCGCCGTCGAGGCGATCATGCTGGTTTTCACCGCGGCCACATTCGTCTCCGGCGCCTTCATCTTTGTTGTCGGGCTTTGCCGTTTAGGAAGCTATTTTCGGTTCGTACCTTCCAGCGTCGTGGGCGGTTTCTTTCTTGCAACCGGTTGCTTCCTGCTGTCGGGCGGCATTCGCATGATAACCGGACGACGGGTCACGTTTGACGCGCTCGTCACGCCCTGGAGCACCAATGAGGCAATCCAAGTCTTAAGCGCCGTCGCGGCGCTGGTCGTCCTCCTGACAGTGCGTCATAAGATCAAGGCCGCCTTTGCGATGCCTGCCACGCTTGTCGGCATGTGTCTTGGATCCATTGCACTGCTCCAGCTGTTCGGCCTCTCTGGCGCCGAGCACGGCTGGTACTTCCATTCGTTTAGGGCTTTGACCCGCTGGTCCCCCTTTGCCGCCGTTCATGACACGCAATTGACCTGGTCGATGCTGGCATCCCTCGGTCCGGAGATATTTGTCGTCGCAATCGTGGCGCTGATCTCGCTGATCACCAAGGTGTCGAGTTTTGAAGCGGCACGTCAGACATCAGCCGATCTCGATCGCGAATTCCGCGCCAATGGAATGGCGAGCCTGATCGCCGCTCCACTAGGCGGCATTCTTGGCAGTGTCCAGCCCAGCTCAAGCCAACTCCTGGAGCACCTCGGCGGCACAAGGACAAGCTGTGTTGCCAGCGCTCTCACCTTGGGCTTTGTCGGCATAGCGAACTTTGACCTGCTGGGCCTCATTCCAATGCCGCTGGTCTGCGGTCTCGTGTTCTATCTAGGCTGTAACTTTATAGCTGATGCGGTGACGAGACCCTATCGCCAACGCGCCTGGTTTGATCTCGGGCTTTCAGCGGTCATTGCCATTGTCTGTCTCCAATATGGCTACCTGGTTGGCATACTGGCCGGACTTGTCTGCGCCTGCGTGTTGTTCACGATGAGCTATGGGCGACTTGGCGCCATTCGCCGGCACGCAACGCGAGCCGAGATCCCAAGCAACGTCATCCGCTCGAAAGAACAAGCCGATTATTTGCGGGCGAATGGCGATGCCGTCCAGCTTTATTGGTTATCAGGCTACATCTTCTTCGGTTCGTCAGAGGGCTTGTTTGATCAAATCCGAAACGACATCGGCACGCTTGCCCCGAGACGCGTCCAATACGTTATCCTCGATTTCGGCATGGTGTCCGGCTTCGACAGCTCCGGTCTGCTCAGCCTTGGCAAGCTGCGCAACTTGTGCCGCGTCAATGACGGGCTGTTGCTCTACTGTGCGCTATCCCCGAAAAGCCATAGCATGCTTGAGCGGGCCAGTTTTTTCATCGGCAAAGACCCCTGTCCCGCATTCAACAGCTTTCAAACCGCACTGGCCTGGTGCGAGGACCAGATCCTTGCATCTTCCAACATCGTCATCGATACGAGTTACGACGGATTTGAACGATGGCTCCAACAGCGTCTTGGCGCACATTTCGCGGCGTCAGACCTCACAACGTACCTTGAGCGAAAGGAGTTCGAGGGGCCGCAGGTCATTTATCGAGAAGGCGAAGCATCCGACACAGTCGATCTCATTGCTTCAGGCACCGTGAATATCGATGTCGCAACCCCTAACGGCGGATTGAAGCGTATACGCCAACTCTCGGCCCATACGGTGGTCGGTGAAATGGGCTTTTTTCGTCACTCCGTCCGCTCGGCTACAGTTTCGTCGGACGGTCCAACTACTCTTTTTACACTCACGCGCACCGCTCTTGATCGCTTGCGTCGGGAGCGACCAGCTCTTGGCATCGCTTTGGACGAGTACATCATCCGCGTCATTGCCGATCGCCTCGATGCCACCAATCGAGAGGTGGCGGTACTCTAAAGTCCCAACCTGAAACGGTCTCGCAGACCAATATGCGTGAAGCTCAACGCCGCAAGTGCGGCGGTCAAAGCGGCCCCAGCGCCGGGAACTCCTCACCAACCCTCCCTGAAGTCGCCTTTGGGTCAATAGCCGAAGCTGGACTTTTCGTGGCGATGTCCGCTCATCCCGAAAGCCGACGTCGGATCGGACGTGGTTATGTTTGCTTTGGGCCAGGAAGAGACATTTCCGACCTTGCCATCGGCGGCAAATAGACAGTTTATGGTTGAAGATACGGCGGCCCGGGAGGCTGAGGATGAGGGGCTACCCCGTCGCAACTGCGCTACTAGCCGGTGCTTGGTTTTTGACCAGCTTATCAGCCGCCGGTGCAGCGCCATGCCTAATAGTGACTTTGACCGGCACCCAGGGGGGCCCCCAGTCCTTCAATGGTCTGGCTGGTGCGGGAACGCTGGTGCGTTATGGCGATGACGCCAATGAGTGCGGAGCTGTGAAGTTACAGTTCGACACGGGCCGTGGCACCACGATGCGGCTTTCGCAGCTCGGGGTAGGACCGGAGCAGCTCAACGCAGTATTTTTCACGCATACGCATAACGATCACACCGAAGGCTTTGCGGACCTTGTTCAGCTCCATTGGACGTTCAACGGCACAGGTCCAAAAATCGAGGCCGTTTGCAGCGCCGATACCGTTTCGGCGGCGGGTGTCACACTAAGTTGTACGAAGTTCACCGCCCACATCGCCGATGCATTCATCCAATCGGGCGAAGTTGGCCAACGTCATTCCGAGGTTAAGGAACGCACGGCAGGCGGTCCAGCCGAATTGATCAATACGATCACCTTCGAGCCGAAAGACGAGCCGCAAGTCGTCTGGACCTCCGGCGATCTGAAAGTCAGCGCCATTCGCTCGACGCATATAGCGGGGCATGTGTCTTATCGTGTAGACACGCCCGCGGGCAGCGTGGTGATCGGGGGCGACGCCGGCAACGATGTGCCCGCGCCGCCGCGCAACTCATCAACATCAGATCAGGTCGAGAAGTTGGCCAAGGGAGCCGACATCCTTGTGCATTCGGCGATCCATCCCATCATGGGACCCGGCAAGGGCAGCGGAATGTTTCCGTATGCGTACCTTCGCCAGAGTTCGGTGCCCGACCTCGGTGCGATGGCGAAACGTGCGGGCGTGAAACATCTTATGCTCACCCATTTGATCCCGCCAATCGGAGCGGACCAGCAATATCCTTTCAAGGTCCCCGGCGGCCCGCTAACGGAAGCTGACTATAGGAAGGCAGCTCAAGATGGCGGGTTCACTGGAAATATCGTCGTCGGAACCGATCTCGCGAGCGTGCGTCTGCCGGCGAAGTAACCGGCAACGTCGCGGAGTCTTCCGGTTGGACGATGTCCGAGTTGGGGCAAAAGTGTAGGTTCGTGCCGCGAGGGTCGCGGCAGCCCTACCCCTATAAACTGCCATCGCAGATTGTCATCCTCCGTCGAGACGGGCCAATTCTCGACGTGTCGCCACTCCGCTGCCCAAAGGACTTGGCGCGTAGCGGGCCAGGAGGCTGTCGTCCAAGGCCTCCCAGACGTTCGCGCTGGTTAGTATGGCCGTTCTCGAAGTCTGTTCCTTTCATGGGAGGACAGCTTGATGCGTTTCTTTGCCCTCGCTGTTGCCGTCTATTGTTATCTTTCGCCTGGATTGGCTCTCGCACAGGACACTGCGAGGCAGCTGGCCGGCAGTTGGAAGCTGACTTCGTGGACCATTCAGATTATCGGTGGAGACGTCACCGAACCGTTTGGTCGCGATCCGAAAGGCAGGACCCTCATGGTTTACACCGGTCCATTCACAATCGAGAACGACAAGTTCACGACCAGGTCGACATATCTTGGAATGAGCTTCTGACCGGGCAGGACCAGGTGAGATTCTTTAAGCTGGAGGGCGACAAGCTAAGCATTCGAACGGCTGAACAAGCCAGTGCCGTTTATCCCGGCAAGAAAGTTGTCGGAACCCTCATTTGGGAACGCGAGCGCTGAGGACGGCACCACGATTGCATTGAGGCCCGGACTGATGCGTGAGGCCGGGCTGCAAGTGTCGGCTTCGGGTCAAACTCGGTCGCGCCTGCAATGAGCCGGTGCGTCTGAAAGACTCCTCATAGCCGACACGAAGGCTGATGATTGGGGCGGCGGCCGTTTCGGAATATCCCGAGCCCGCGTGATCGAGCTATTCGCCGCCAAGGTCGCACCGGTCATTCGCGGCGCGGTCGCAGCTAATGTTGCGGCGCGAGCCGAGATGATAAGCTTGCACCGTCCGGCGGATTGATCCAGATACAAAGCTAACCACAATGAATAATGGGAGGATGTGACGATGAAGCTCTACATGCACCCGGTATCGACCGCATGCCGTCCCGTACGGTTGCTCATCGCCGAAAGCGGTATCGTATGCGACGAGGAGACGATCGATATTCTCCAAGGCGCCCACTATCAGGAGCCGTACACCTCGCTCAATCCCAACCGAATGGTGCCGTGGCTCGAGGACGGCGATTTCCGCCTGACGGAAGGTTCGGCAATTCTCAAATACCTCGCCGACAAATACGACCTGCCATCCTACCCGAAGGACCTCAAGAAACGCGCCAAGGTCAATGAAGTGATGGACTGGCTCAATACCCAGTTCTATCGCGACTTCGGTTACGGGCTGGTCTACCCGCAGCTGTTTCCACATCACAAGCGCCGCAGCGACGAGGCCCATGCCGGAGCCGTCGCCTGGGGGCAGCAAGGCGCCAAAAATTGGCTGCAGATTCTCAACGACCATTGGATCGGGCCGAAAAAACAATATCTCTGCGGCGACGAACTCACCATTGCGGACTATTTCGGCGCCGGGCTCGTGTCGATCGGCGAACTGATCGATTGCGACTTCTCCGCCTACGCCAACATCAAGCGGTGGCTGGACAACATGAAGAAGCTGAAGTCATGGCACCAGGTCAACGAGGTGTTCAACGGCTTCGTGGCTGCCAATAAGGGCAAGGAATTCGTACGCGCGTGACCGCGGCCATCGTTCGCTCGCCGATGAGCAGCCGCTGCTAAAGGCGCACTTCAAAGGGACAAGGCCACCCGACGACGTTGCTACGACGCCGCGAAGTGACGGTTTGGGTCAGTTCTTAGTTAGAACAGCAGTGCTAGCTCCGATGACGACCGGCACCGCGAGACACCAAAAGCCGAATGAGTAATAGAGGAACGCCGCAGCAGCACAGCCGAGCCCAAACGAGATGATGCCCCGCAAGCTCAGCGCAAGTCGGGCGCGAACAGCCGCCCGATCAATCTTGTCGAGCCCCCAAATTAAGTCGTCCGCATCAACAACAGCTTGGGTAATATTGCCGGTCATCAGCGTTGTCGGAGGCATGCCGACGAACTGAGCACGCTGGACCGCATTTTGTATCGCCATGGCGGTGGTGCCCGCAAAAGCGGTAAACAATGCTGCTGGCGCATCGCTGTCGGGAAAGGGTCCAAGAAGCACGGCGAGGACGAAGAATATCAGCAGCGAGGCTGTCATCGCTATTAGCGAGATCCGCAAAGCTGGCCTCGCGCGTGCCTTCATTCTGGAAACCGCAACGCGCCCTAATGCAACCACGATGACAAACTCGGGAAGCACCATCAGCTTGGAAATAACACCGTGCGCTCCCATGACAAGGGTGGCCGCAAGTGTCACGAAGTTGCCGGTAATATGCGCAAGAAAAAGTCCCTGCAGACCGAGAAATCCCGCCGCATCAACAAAGCCTGCGTTGAAACTGAGCAACGCAAATTGCCCGCGGGCATTCATCGTCGCATCTCCTCCAGCCTGAACATCAGATGGTAGCTGCTCCGACCGGCGTCCGGTATGGGTCAATAGCCGAAGTGAGACTTTTCGTGGCGATGTCCGCTCATCCCGAAAGCCGACGTCGGATCGGACGTGGTAATGTTTGCTTTGGGCGACAAGCCGGCATCAGCAGCGAATTCCTAGTCAGTCTTCCACTTTGATATTCGCCGCCTTGATGATCGGCCACCACTTCTCGATTTCGGCCTTTTGGAAGGAGGCAAGAGCGTCCGGCGTCTGCTGCTCGCGTGGAAAAATCTGCAGACCGAGATCGGTAAGGCGGCTTCGCACGACCGGATCAGCCAATGCCTTTTCGACAGCGGCGTTGAGTGCGCCGATGACCTGCCGTGGCGTGCCCTTCGGCGCCCAAAGCGCGAACCACTGCGAACCGTAGAAACCCGGCAATCCCGCTTCGTCCACCGTCGGAATATCCGGCGCCTCGGACAGGCGGTTCTTCGCCGTGACGGCATAGGCCTTGATGGTCCCAGCCCGAACCTGCGGCAGCGCATTGATGGGACTGTCAATGATGATGTCGATGCGCCCCGCTACCAGGTCCTGGGTCGCGGGAGCCGAGCTGCGATACGGTATCAACTGGACGTGGGCGCCGATCGTGCTTTCAAGAAATGCGGCGAACACATGCTGCGGGCAGCCATTGCAAATCCCCGCCGTTGCCTTGTCCGGATTGGCCTTCAACCAATCGACGAGATCCTTGAGATTATCTGCAGGCACGCCTTTCCTGGCGACGATGATGTAGGGATTGCTCGAAATCAGCGAGATCGGCTCGAAATCCTTCAATACGTCATACGAAAGGCTGTAGATCGCACCGTTGACCACGTGCGTGTTCCAGCCGCCAAAACTGATGGTGTATCCGTCCGGCGCCGCGCGCGCGACCTGACCGACGCCGACGGTGCCAGCCGCGCCGTTCACATTTTCAACGATGACCGGCTGGCCGAGCGGGCCGCGCATGCCTTCAGCCAGAATGCGCCCGGCCGTATCCATCGGTCCGCCTGGAGCGAATGCAACGTTCAACTTGATCGGATGCGATGGATAGACCTGTGCCGTTGCACTTGCCGTGCATCCCGCAAAGGCAATTGCGGCCGCTAGAAACTTTGCTCTCATGACGGTCGTCTCCACAACAGTGCAGCAACAAGCAACCTGACGAAGACGACGGCACCATGCGGCCGGTCAGCTAATAGAAAAATCTTGATAATACTATCTTTAGAAGATAAGTTTTTTATCTATGGACACGCGATTTCTCGAGAGCTTCGTCACCGTGGTCGAGCAAGGTTCGATCGCGGAAGCCGCGCGCCGGCTCAATCTCACCGCTGCGGCGATCGCGCACCAAATCCACACGCTCGAAGATGAGATCGGTGCCCGCTTGCTCGCTCGTTCCGGCCGAACCGTGCAGCCGACCGAGGCGGGAGCAGGCATCCTCACCTATGCGCACGATTTTCTGCGGCGGGTGCGCGATTTCAAATCGATAGCCGCCAGCGACACGCCCGCCGGAGAACTTCGTCTCGGTGCTGTACAATCGGCGAAATCCGGACTGTTGCCGGGCATCCTGTCCGGGATGACGAGAACATATCCGCAGATCGATATTCGCATCGTCGGCGATACTGCGGCGCCGCTTTACGCCAAGGTTCTGGACGGCGAACTCGATGCGGCAATCTGCATGAAACCGACCTTCCCGATTCCCAAGACGTGCGACTGGCGCCTGTTGCGCGAAGAGCCCCTGATCGTATTGACGCCTGCATCGGCAAAGGTCCGCGATGCGAACACAGTGCTCGCCACCGAACCGTTCATCCGGCTCGACCGCAGCGGCTGGGCCGGGCGGCTGGTCGACGGCTATCTCCGCCAGGCCGGCATTCGGCCGCGAGAGCGGTTCGAAGTTGATGCGCTGGAAACCATTGCCATCATGGTCGATCGCGGATTGGGAGTTGCGCTGGTGCCGGATTGGGCGCCGCCGTGGCCGGAAGGTCTGTCGCTGCGCAAACTGGCGGTGCCCAATCAGGGATATACCCGGTACATCGGTCTTGTCTGGAACCGAACCTCACTGCGGGTACGGCTGGTTCAGGCCTTTCTCGAAGTCGCGATGGCGACGCTGGCTTCCGGAGCGGACAGCTCATCGAAGCGCAAAGGCGGCCGCGCCGTGCGCAAGCGCCAATAGGTGCGTTATCGTTTTGAGGGGCGAGATATGGGTGAACCAGCGGACATTGCCGCATCGGTCCGGCTTCGCGTCCTGTTCGCCGTTGCCGCCGCGATCATGCTTGCGCTCTGGGGCTGGAGCCTTGTCCCGCCGATCGAGAACTGGGGCAATCCGAACGACGATGGATTGTCTTACGTCGGCGTCTTCTACACGACGCTCATTTGCCTGCCGGCCGGACTCTTCCTGCTCATTGGAGCGATTGCCGGGCACGGCCGACATGTCAGGCGAGCCCACGTGGCATTTTTTGTCGCTGCCGGAATTACCGTCATCGTGTTGGCGTTCCAGGTCATTGCGCACATCGCCAACAACAATCAGGGAAAAGTCTTCGGCATTCAAATCGGATTTCGACTGGATTATCAGTGCGATGCCGTGAAGCTTTGCGAATCAAACGTGAGTGACGGTGGCTTTTTGGTGGCACGACGGTTTTCAGATCGCCGTGAAATATTTTTGTTCGCAGGCTTTGTTTTGTTGATCAGGGACTTAGGGCCTACACGGATTCGTGTCCGAAAATCCGTTTGACTTCGATCGCTGCAAAGTGTCGAAGCGATCCCGATCCCGCTTTTCGTAAAAGGACGACAGCCGCTGACCACGGCTGTCGAAGCGGGATGCGGTGCCCGCGCGTGGCGGCTCGTCACCGCTGCACTCGGGCGGCTCCGGGCATCATGCTGGCCGGCACTATGACCGGTCCGTGGGGTGCTTCCACTGGACTGGGACAGAGGCGGGTGGGTAACGCCCACACAAATCACGTCCCAGGAAGCCTGGCCTGGAGCTGAGCCTTGGGGACCAACGTCCCTCTGGCGAGAACCGTGGTGGAACGCCGGTAGGCGAGCGCGCCTCGCAAGGCGCGCGCTGCAGCCGAAAGGGTGCGGAGGATACGGATCGCGTCTGTCGGCGTTCCGCTTCCTTTTCTTCTTTCACTTCTTGAGCGTGCTCAAAGGCTGATCGTGACGGCGCCGGCCCCACCGCTGGCGTCATCTGGCGAAGATCGGTGCCGAGAGCGAAGCGTTCGTCGCTTTTTCGTGGCTTGCAAACACAGCTCGGGCGCGGAGCGCGTCGCGAGAACGCTCCCCTATGTCGTCATTGCCGGGCTTGACCCGGCAATCCATGGAGCAGTGCAGATGTTATTGCGACGCGTTATTGCGTTCGGCGCGTCAGCATGGACCACCGGGTCAAGTGTATGGCCCGGAGACATCCCCGACGGGTGTTCGGGGACATGGCCGACACATCATCATTGCGTGGAATCGGCTTTCAAGGAGGCCATCCATGCCGTGGCGCGAGGTGTCGAAGATGGAACAGCGGCGAGAGTTTGTGAGGCTTGCGATGCAGGAGGCGGTCAACCGGCGGGAGTTGTGCCGTCGGTTCGAGATACATCCTGACACTGGCTACAAGTGGCTTGGCCGCTTTGTGGCCGATGAAGAACTGGTGGATCGCTCACGGCGTCCGCATTCGAGTCCGGGACGAACGGCGGCAGCGATCGAGGATCGCATTCTATCGGTGCGTGATGCCCATCCGGCCTGGGGGGCACGCAAGATCGTGCGCTGCCTCGAACGCGAGGGATTGGTATGCCCCGCCCATTCGACGGTGCATGAGATTCTGCGCCGCCATGATCGTATCGTAGCGCCGCCCGGCGGCCCTGCCGCTCAGCAACGCTTCGAGAAGCCTGCGCCCAATCTGCTCTGGCAAATGGACTTCAAAGGTTGGCTGCCGCTGGCCAATGGCAGCCGATGCCATCCGTTGACGGTGCTGGATGATCACTCGCGCTATTCGCTTTGCCTTGAAGCCTGCGCCAATGAGCAAGCCAACACCGTACAGAGCCGATTGGAGCTGACCTTCCGCCACTATGGGCTGCCAGATGCTGTCTTCGTCGACAATGGCGCACCATGGGGAGATTCTTCCGGTCATCGTTGGACCCGCTTTGCGGTGTGGCTGTTAAAGCTCGGCGTCGATGTTCTGCACAGCCGGCCTTACCATCCGCAGAGCCGCGGCAAGAACGAGCGCTTCCATCGCACGCTGCAGGCCGAAGTGTTCGCATTCAAACGCTTCCGCGATCTCGTCGAGGTACAGCGAGCCTTCGATCGCTGGCGCACGATCTACAATCTCGATCGGCCACATCAGGCGCTCGGCCAGGATGTGCCCGCCAATCGCTATCGGCCGAGTGCCCGCACCATGCCCGAACGGCTACCAACAGTCGAATACGACAGCCATGAGATCGTACGCATCGCCGGTAGCACCAAAGACTTTATCAGCTTCAGGGGACGCCTATGGAAAATCCCGCAAGCCTTCCGTGGCGAACGGCTCGCCATTCGGCCGCTCGCAACCGAGGGTCAATACGGCGTGTTCTTTGCCAGTCATCAGGTCGCAAGCATCGACTTGACCCAACCCAAAAGTGTCGGTGATGTCCCCGAACAGGCATCGGTCATGTCCCCGGGCTAAACATCAAGCCCGGTGGTGACGAAGGGAAGCGGATGCGACGCGAGAATGCGCGGCAATGAGGAATCGAAATTATTACTTCTTCGCCGGAGCTGCCGGATTGAGCACCGACGGATCGAGCGCGGGCGCGGCCGGCTTGTCGAGCCGCTCAATGGTGGCGGCCTTGCGCAGGTTGTCGACCATCTCGGCCTGGGCGCGATGCTCGACGTAATTCGAAAGCTGCGCCTTCACCTGGTCGAAGGTCGGCGTCGGCTTGGTGCGCTTGTCCTCGATCTTGATGACGTGCCAGCCGAATTGGGTATGGACCGGATCGGAAATCTGGCCCTTCTGAAGCTTGAACGCGGCGTCGGCAAATTCCGGAACCATCTGGTCTTTGGTGAAGTAGCCGAGATCGCCGCCGTCGGCCGCGCCGGGATCCTTCGACTTTTCCTTGGCCAGGGCGGCGAAATCGGCACCCTTCTTCAACTGGTCCTCGATCGCCTTGGCTTCATCCTCGCTGGCGACGAGGATGTGGCGCGCGTGCACCTCTTCCTCGTTGCTCATCTGCTTGACCGCTTCGTCATAGACCTTGTGCATGGCGTCGTCGGTCACCGCCGCCTTGGCGGCGTCGGTCAGCATCGCTTCCATCAACACGCGCTCATGATCGAAAGCGAGCCGGTGCTTGACATCGTCGCGGTTGGCGATGCCCTGCTTCTCGGCGGCCTGCGAGACGATGACGACGTCGGTGAGATAGGTAACGAGATAGTCGCGTTTCTGCTCCGGCGCCATCTGCGGCATGTTGCTGCCGATTTCCTCTTCGGCGAACGCGAGGTCGCTCTCGTGGATATCGACGCCGTTGACGCGGGCGAGCACCGGATCGTCGGCGCGCGCGGCCAGCGGGGCGAAGATCAGCGCGGCGGCGGTCAGCGCGCCAAAAATGGGGGCAACAGCCTGACGAGGGAGGGCCATGGAACTCGATCCTTTGAACCGGGGGTAGGGCACCCTTCTTCTGGGCGCAAATTAGGGCGCGAATTGGCGCGGACACTCGCCGAATCGACCGCGATTGGCAATGGCAGATTGCAGACCGGGCTTAACGAGACCGTGAAGTTGTCGCTTGCATTGACACCCGAGCCCCCCTATTTCTGCAACAAATTCCGGGCCTCCATGCCGCCTCGCCAAAGCCTGAAAAACTCAGCATTTTCCGCTGGTTGGACATGCACCAAGGTGGGGAGGCATTAGGCCTTTGGCGCCGCGGCGGTTAAAAAGGATGATGCAATGATCGGTGCGGTCGCCCGCAAACTGTTCGGTTCTTCCAACGATCGGCGCATCCGCTCCTATCGGCCCCGCGTGGACGAGATCAACGCGCTGGAAGCCGAGGTCGAGAAACTGTCCGACGAAGCGCTTCGCGCCCGGACCGAGGAGTTCAAAAAGCAGCTCGCCGAAGGCGCCTCGCTCGACGACATCCTGGTGCCGGCGTTTGCCACCGTTCGCGAGGCCGCCAAGCGCACGCTCGGCCAGCGCCACTTCGACGTTCAGCTGATCGGCGGCATGGTGCTGCACGAAGGCCGCATCGCCGAAATGAAAACCGGCGAAGGCAAGACGCTGGTCGCCACGCTGCCGGTGTATCTCAATGCGCTGGCCGGACGCGGCGTTCATGTCGTCACCGTCAACGACTACCTGGCCAAGCGCGACGCCGAATGGATGGGCCAGGTTTACGGCTTCCTCGGCCTGACCACCGGCATCATCGTGCACGGCCTCGACGACGAGCAGCGCAAGAAGGCCTACGACTGCGACGTCACCTACGGCACCAACAACGAGCTCGGCTTCGATTATCTGCGCGATAACATGAAGTACCGCCTCGAGGACATGGTGCAGCGCGGCCGCACCTACGCCATCGTCGACGAAGTGGACTCCATCCTGATCGACGAGGCGCGCACGCCGCTGATCATTTCCGGGCCGCTCGACGACCGCTCCGAATTCTACAACACCATCGACGCCTACATTCCGAATCTCACCAAGGATGATTTCGAGCTCGACGAGAAGCAGCGCACGGTCAATTTGACCGAAGTTGGCATGGAGAAGATGGAGCAGGGGTTCAAGCAGGCCGGCTTGCTCAAATCGGACTCGCTCTACGACGTCGAAAACGTCTCGGTGGTCCACCACGTCAACCAGGCGCTGCGCGCCCACAAGCTGTTCCAGCGCGACAAGGATTACATCGTCCGCAACGGCGAGGTCGTCATCATCGACGAGTTCACCGGCCGCATGATGCCGGGCCGCCGCTACTCGGAAGGGCTGCACCAGGCGCTCGAGGCCAAGGAGCGCCAGCCGATCCAGCCGGAAAACCAGACGCTGGCCTCGATCACGTTCCAGAACTACTTCCGCATGTACGAGAAGCTCGGCGGCATGACCGGCACGGCGTCCACCGAGGCCGACGAATTCCAGGACATCTACGATCTCGAAGTGCTGGAGATTCCCACCAACATGCCGATGGTCCGCATCGACGACGATGACGAGGTCTATCGCACCGGGGTGGAAAAATACCGCGCCGTGATTACGCTGATCGATGACTGCAAGTCGCGCGGCCAGCCGGTGCTGGTCGGCACCACGTCGATCGAAAAATCCGAGCAGCTTGCCGAGATGCTGCGCCAGGCGGGATGGGAGCAGCACGACTTCTCCGACCCCAACGCGTTCGCGGCGCTGTATTCCGGCGACGAGGGAGCGACCAAGTCCAAGGTCTTCGCCATCCTCAACGCGCGCTATCACGAACAGGAAGCCTACATCATCTCCCAGGCCGGCGTGCCCGGCGCGATCACGATCGCGACCAACATGGCGGGCCGCGGCACCGACATTCAGCTCGGCGGCAACGCCGACATGCGGATCCGCCAGGAGCTGCCGGATATCGCCGACCCGCACGAGCGCGACAAGAGCCCGCGCGCCGCGGACATCCGCGCCCAGGTGGCGCGGCTGAAGGAAAAGGCGCTCGCCGCCGGCGGCCTGTATGTGCTCGGCACCGAGCGGCACGAAAGCCGTCGCATCGACAACCAGCTGCGCGGCCGTTCCGGACGCCAGGGCGATCCCGGCCACTCGAAATTCTTCCTGTCGCTCGAAGACGACCTGATGCGCATCTTCGGCACCGACAAGCTCGACGGCATGCTGACCAAGCTGGGCTTGAAGGAAAACGAAGCGATCATCCATCCGTGGATCAACAAGGCGCTGGAAAAGGCGCAGCAGAAGGTCGAAGCGCGCAACTTCGACATCCGCAAGAACATCCTGAAGTTCGACAACGTGATGAACGATCAGCGCAAGGTGATCTTCGACCAGCGCGTCGAATGGATGGACGACAAGGTGATCGCCGAAGTGGTGTCCGACATGCGCCACACCGTGATCGACGATCTGGTCGCCAAGCACGTGCCGGAAAATGCCTATCCGGAGCAGTGGGACACGCCCGGACTGAAGGAAGAGCTCAAGCGCGTGCTCAATGTCGACCTGCCGGTCGACGAATGGGCCAAGGAAGAAGGCATCGCCGACGAGGAGATTTTCAGCCGCGTCGAGCGCCGCGCCGACGAGCACATGGCGGCCAAGGTCGCGCAGTGGGGCGCCGACGTCATGCGCTACGTCGAAAAGTCGATCCTGCTGCAAACCCTCGATCATCTGTGGCGCGAGCATCTGGTGATGCTCGATCACCTGCGCCAGGTGATCGGCCTGCGCGGCTACGGCCAGCGCGATCCGCTCAACGAATACAAGGCCGAGGCGTTCAATCTGTTCGAATCGATGAGCCAAAGCCTGCGCGAGGCGGTCTCCGGCCAGTTGATGCGCGTCGAAATCCAGGCTGCGCCGCCGCCGCAACCGGGGCCGCTGCCGGCGATGGAGGCGCACAAGGCGGATCCGCTGACCGGCGAAGACGAGATGGCTTTGGCGTCGGCGGGCGCGCAGACGTTGGCGCGGCACGGCATCGGTCCGGGGGCGGGTCTGGCTGTCGCCGAAGCGGCGCGCAATCCGAAGGATCCCGCAAGCTGGGGCAAGGTCGGCCGCAACGAATCCTGTCCGTGCGGCTCAGGCAAAAAATTCAAGCATTGCCACGGCAAATACGCGTAGCCGGCAACGGCCGTTCGTTTCCGATTACTGGACGCCGCCCCAGCGGCTGTCGAACGAGCCCGACGGTACCACCGGCTGGGCGCCTTTCATCGTGCCGCCATTGTTGGCTTCTTTTTGCGGAGCGGACGCTGCGGCGGGCGCCGGGTTTGCCTTTGCGGCGTCGGCGGCCTGAGGATCGGTCTTGCTGGCATCGAGGCTCGGCTTCAGCCGTACGCTCGGGGCTGCAGCCGGCGCTGTGTTGTGCGCAACGACTTTCGGTTTCGCCGGCGCTGACGTCTGCTGCGTATCCGGTTGAGTGCTGGCGGTGCTGTCGTCCGCGGTGTCGTGGCTCGATGAGAACAGGTTGCCGAAAAATCCGGTATGGGTCGAAGCGGTGGACGCGGTCTGGGTCGGCGCCGCGTTCGCTTTCGAAGTTCCGAACAGGCTGCCGAGGAAACTGCCGGACGAGCTGCTGCTATCGCCGCTGGTGCTCGACGTGCTGGCAGTGGCGACCGTGCTCGGACCGTTGGACAGCTGCGGCGGCAACCGGCCCGGCTGCAGCGGCGGCACGTGAATATGCCCCTGGTCGTCGTAGGTATAGGTCGCGGTGTCGAGCTTCGAAGCGAACACCTTGTTCATGCCGCCGTCGAAGTTGCCGTTGTTCAGCGGCACGGTCGGCACATCGCGGGCGGCCAGTTGCGCGAGCTGGTAATCGTCGTTGCGCTGCTTCTCGTTGGCCGCGGTCGCAATGTCCGGGTTGGTCACGAACGCCGGGCAGCGGCCGCTTGGCGAGAAATTCAGCGGCTTGCCGGAACCATCCGGTGCTTGCGCGTCGAACACGTAATGCTTCTCGCAAACGTCGACCTTCGGCTCCTGATGCGAAACCAGGAAATGATCGTCGCCGACCTTGATCATTTTCCAGAACGCCATGTTCGGATTGTTGCGATGGCGCGCCAGGTTCGCCGGCGTCATGCGGAACGGATAGGCCTGGATCTGGAACTCCTTCTCGCCGCCGAGAAAGGCTTCGCGCGCCAGCGAGTAGATTTCGCCGATCTGTTCGTCGGTCATCGCGTAGCAACCGCGCGACGAGCAGTCGCCGTGGATCATCAGGAAGTTGCCGGTGTAGCCGTTCGATTTGTCGAAGGCATTGGGGAAGCCGATATTGATGGCGAGATAATAGCTGGAGTTCGGGTTCATCAGGCCGGGCGTGATGGCGTAGAAGCCCTCCGGCGCCTGACGGTCGCCTTCCTTGACCTTCGGTCCGATATCGCCCGACCAGCGGCAGATCGGATAGACGCGCAGCAGCTCGTAGCGGCCGGTGGTGTCCTGTTTCCAGACTTCGAGCTCGGACTCTTCCTTGAACAGCCGCACCAGGATCGGGGAATCCTTGGGCATGTTCTTTTGCTGGAGCAGCGTCAGCATCTCCGGCGACAGCTCTTTCATGGCGCGGGAGGGGATCTGATAGCCGTCTTCCCCGTAACAACCGGCGAGCGTCAACGCAGCGGCAATAGCCGCCGGCGCAAGCAGCGCGCGGCCGAGGGTGCGGATCAATTCGGTACTCCCCGATCGATGGACGATCCCCGTGCCATCCTCTTCAAGAATTATCCGCAACAGGTGGCTTTCGCAAGGCAACCGACCTGCCGCTGCCAGCAGGACCACGACAGTGATAACGAATGGTAAATTTTCAACAAATTTGGCCTGCGAATTCAATGTTTTGTTCAGCTTCCGGTGCGGTCGCCGGCGAGGGGATAAACGGCGCTTGTCCGGGACTGAATCAATGACGGCAGAATTGTGGCAGGCGCGCCGGCCGGACCGTCAGCCGAGCGAGTGTCCGATCGCCAAAAACTTCTCCCGCCGCAGCCGCGCCACGGTCGCGCGGTCGAGCCCGCGCAACTCGGCGAATGCATCGCCGATGGCCTGGCCGGTTGCGGCAATCGCCGCGGCCGGATCGCGATGCGCGCCGCCGCTCGGTTCCGGCACGACGGTGTCGACGATGCCGAAGTGTTTGAGATCCTGCGCGGTGATTTTCATTCCGGACGCGGCTTCCTGCGCCTTGGCGGTATCCCGCCACAGGATCGACGCGGCTCCTTCCGGCGAGATCACGCTGTACACCGAGTGCTCGAGCATGATCACGCGGTTGGCGGTTGCGAGCGCAATGGCGCCGCCCGAACCGCCTTCGCCGATGATCGCCGCCACGTTGGCAACGCCCATGGCGAGGCAGGCCTCGGTCGAACGCGCGATGGCCTCGGCCTGCCCGCGCTCCTCGGCGCCGATTCCGGGATACGCGCCGGGCGTATCGATCAGCGCGATCACCGGAACGTCGAAGTGGTCTGCCATGCCCATCAGCCGCGCCGCCTTACGATACCCTTCCGGCCGCGCCATGCCGAAATTGTGCTTGAGACGGCTGTCGGTATCGGAGCCTTTCTCCTGACCGAGGATGCAGACGCTCTCGCCGCGGAACCGGCCGAAGCCGCCGACAATGGCTTCGTCCTCGCCATGCTTGCGGTCGCCGGCGAGCGGCACAAAGTCGGTGATCAGCGCGCCGACATAGTCGAGGCAGTGCGGCCGCTGCGGATGGCGCGCGACCTGGGTTTTCTGCCACGGCGTCAGCTCGCCGTAGAGATCCTTCAGCGCCTGCGCCGCCTTGACTTCGATGCGGCCGATTTCCTCGTTTATGGCGATAGCGTCGCCGCCGCTTTGCAGCGCGCGCAGTTCCTCGATCTTGGCCTCGAGCTCGGCCACCGGCTTTTCAAAGTCGAGATAGGATCGCATCACGCGGGCAACATATTATTCTTATTTTTCCTGGCCAAGCGGGTGCAAATCGCGCACCAGGCTTTTCAGCCGTTCTTCAAGGACGTGAGTATAGATTTGCGTCGTCGAAATGTCGGCGTGGCCGAGCAGCGTCTGCACAACACGCAGATCGGCGCCATTATGCAACAGGTGGCTGGCAAAAGCGTGGCGGAGCACGTGCGGGCTTATTTGCGATGCGCGCAGTCCGGCCGCCGTGGCAAGCGCTTTCAGTTCTCGCGCCAGATGTTGCCGGGTCAAGTGGCCGCTCTCGCCGAACGACGGAAACAGCCATTTCGATTTGGCGCCGGTTTTCGGCTGCGCCAGCAGTGCGAGATAATTCGCGGTTGCGCGTTTTGCCGCGTCGTTGAGCGGCACCAGGCGCTCCTTGTTGCCTTTGCCGCGGACGACAATGAAGCGGGCGTCCCGGCGCGCCGCCGACATCGGCAGCGTGACAAGCTCGGAGACGCGCAGTCCGGTGGCATAGAGCATCTCGACCAGGCAGGCGAGGCGCGCCGCGCGCAATTGCATTTGCGGCGATGCTTTTGGATCGTCTGCCGCAGCAGTGCGCAGCAGCCGATCGACGTCGGCGAGCGACAGCGTTTTCGGCAGCGGCCGCGAGCGCTTGGGTCCTTCAAGGACGGCTGCGGGATCGTCCTTGCGCTGACCTTCGGCGTAGAGGAAACGGTAAAGCTGCCGGATCGCCGAGAGGCGCCGGGCCACGGTGGCCGGCGTCATGCCGCGCCGGGCGAGATCGCCGAGATAAGCGCGAAGGTCTTCCGTCGCGGCTGTCGCAACGGTCCGGCGTCCGCCCGAGAGATACGCCGTGAAATCCGCGAGGTCGCGCCGGTAGGCCGCAAGCGTGTTGATGCCGGCGCCGCGCTCGGCGGCCAGCATGTCGAGATACAATGCGACCAGTGTTTCGTCGGAGGGACGCGCCGCAGGTCTCGTCGCGCGAGCGGTTCCCCGGCTCATTTATCGGTTCTTGAAAAATTTATCGGGCGGGATCGACACGCTGATCTCGCGCGGCTTGGGTTGCACGAAGTGCGCGAGCGCATATACAGCGCCATAAACGACGGCGCAGATAATCGCGATGATCGTGAGCAACCTGAGCAGGCTCGGCATCGCTCATCCCATTGGTGCCGGCGAACGGGACCGAGTACGATCATGTTCGCCGACCGCTGGCAAGTCGCCCGGACGGCGCCTGAAGTCTGGATATAAATGACTGATATTGCTTTACAAAATAGTACTGCCGAACGGGCCTCCGCCGACGCCATATTGACCCGGCTGGCGGGGCGCTCGATCGTGCTGGTGGGCATGATGGGCGTGGGCAAGTCGTCGATCGGCCGGCGGCTGGCGGCGCGCCTCGGCGTGCCGTTCGTCGATGCCGACACCGAGATCGAAAAAGCCGCCGGCATGAGCATCCCGGAAATTTTTGCGCGGCATGGCGAGGCTGATTTTCGCAGCGGCGAGGCGCGCGTCATTGCCCGACTGCTCGACGGCGGCCCGCAGGTCCTGGCGACCGGCGGCGGTGCGGTGATGAATGCCGACACCAGGGCGGCGATCAAGACAAAGGGTGTCTCGATCTGGCTCAACGCCGAATTGGAAATCTTGATGCGGCGGATCAACAAACGCAAAAACGACCGGCCGATGCTGCAAACCGACGATCCCGCGGCGCGGCTGCGCGAACTGCTGGTGGAACGCGAGCCGTTTTACGCGCTGGCCGATCTGACGGTGCAATCGCGCGAAGCACCGCACGAAGCCATCGTCACCGACATCGTGATGTCGCTCGGCGATTTTCTCGGGACATCGGTAGCTCCGGCAGGGAGCGGCGGATGACCGCGCCGGTTCGCGGCGATCCGACGATCGTGCGCGTCGCGCTCGATGCACGCAGCTACGACATCGTCATCGGGCGGGGCCTGCTGGCATCGCTCGGCGCGCGGATCGCCGCGCTGCGGCCGGGCGTCAAAGCGGTCATCGTCAGCGACGAAAACGTCGCCAGGCATCACCTTGCTGCCGCCGAGGTTTCGCTGTCGAAAGCGGGCATCGCGACAAGCCGGGTATTGGTGCCGCCCGGCGAAGCATCGAAAAGCTACCGCGTTTTTGAGCAGGTTTGCGAAGCCGTGATCGCTTCGCGCATCGAGCGCAGCGATCTCGTTATCGCGCTCGGCGGCGGCGTCATTGGCGATCTCGCCGGCTTTGTCGCCGCGGTGCTGCGGCGCGGGCTCGACTATGTACAGGTGCCGACGACGCTGCTGGCCGACGTGGACTCCTCCGTCGGCGGCAAGACCGCGATCGATTCCGCTCACGGCAAAAATCTGGTCGGCGCCTTCCATCAGCCGGTCCTGGTGCTGGCCGATACCGCGCTGCTCGACACGCTGCCGGAGCGCGAGTTCCGCGCCGGTTATGCCGAAGTGGCGAAATACGGCCTGCTCGGCGATGCCGGCTTCTTCGGCTGGCTTGAGAACAATTGGCGCGAGGTGTTTGCCGGAGGTCCGGCTAGGGAACACGCGATCGCGGTGAGCTGCCGCGCCAAGGCGGCGATTGTGGCCCGTGACGAGCGCGAGACCGGCGATCGGGCGCTGCTCAATCTCGGCCACACATTCGGCCACGCTCTGGAAGCGGCCTGCGGCTTCTCCGGCCGGTTGCTGCACGGCGAGGCCATCGCCATCGGCATGGCGCTGGCATTCGAATTTTCCGCGCGCCGCCAGGGCCTGGCCCCGATGGCCGAGGCTAAACGCGCGATCGGGCATCTGGCAGCCGTAGGGTTGCCGACCCGGATAAAGGATATTCCCGGCCCGCAACTCCCCGTTGACCAACTCATGGATTTGATCGCGCAGGACAAGAAAGTGAAGCGCGGCATGCTTACATTTATCCTGGTGCGCGGCATCGGCCAGGCTTTCATCGAGACCGGGGTCGATGCGCGCGAGGTGCGTGTGTTTCTTGGTGAGAAGCTCGCGGAGCGATGAGCACTCTCGACTGGTTGACCGTCCTTGCGGTCGTCGTCTGTCTTTTGATCTCGGCGTTTTTCTCTGCGAGTGAGACGGCGCTGACGGCATCGTCACGCGCCGCGATGATGCGGCTTGAGAAGCACGGCAACCGGGACGCCGCGGTTGTCAATCGGCTGCTGGCGCGACGGGAACGCCTTCTCGGGGCAATTCTGTTCGCCAACAATTTCACCAACATCGCCGCCTCGACGCTGGCGGCCGGACTGTTGCTGGCCTATTTCGGGCAGACCGGCATCATCTACGCGACGATCGCGATGACGTTGCTGATTTTCATTTTTGCGGAGGTGTTGCCGAAAACCGCCGCGTTCAATGCGCCAGACCGGATGGCGCTGGCGGTCGCGCAACCGGTCGACCGGACCGTGAAGTGGTTTTCTCCAATCCTGCGCGTGGTCGAATGGCTGGTGCGCCATATGTTGCGGGGTCTCGGCATGCCGGTCGGCAAGATCCAGTCGATCCTTTCTCCCGATGAGGAATTGCGCGGCGCTGTCGATCTGATGCATCGCGCCGGCGTCGTGGGAAAACACGACCGCGACATGATGGGTGGCTTGCTCGATCTGCGCGAGCTCACGGTGTCCGACGTCATGATCCACCGCACCAAGATGGTGATGCTCAACGCCGATGAGCCCGCGCATGACCTGATCGATGCGGTGCTGGCCGCCAAGGTGACGCGTCTGCCGCTGTGGCGGGATACGCCCGACAACGTCATCGGCGTGCTCAATGCCAAGGAAGTGTGGCGCGCGCTGCACTCCGCCGAAGGCGACGCGGCCAAGCTCGACATCGTCGGTCTCGCCAAGCCGCCGTGGTTCGTGCCCGACACCACGCCGCTCGGCGAGCAACTGCGGGCCTTCCGCCACCGCAAGACGCCGTTCGCGCTGGTAGTCGACGAATACGGCGAGCTCGAAGGCCTGGTCACGCTGGAGGACATCGTCGAAGAAATCGTCGGCGACATCACCGACGAGCATGACATCGCGGTGCCGGGCGTGCGGCCGCTGCCGGATGGCTCCGTCAATGTCGACGGCGCGGTTCCGGTGCGCGATCTCAACAGGGTGATGGACTGGAATATTCCGGACGATGAGGCGACGACGATCGCCGGCGTCGTCATTCACGAGGCGCGCTCGATCCCGGAGCCCGGCCAGAGCTTCACCTTCCACGGCTTTCGTTTTCACGTCTTGCGCAAGACCAGAAACCGCATCACTGCATTGCGCGTCGCACCGCTGGTGCGCAAGGTCGCTGCCAAGGCAAGTTAGGATTTCAACATCAAACACCACGATGACGGGGAGTACGCACCATGGCGAACGGCACCTATGAGACAGTGAAAATCGAGCGCGATACCGGCGCCAACGCCGGCATCACCTGGGTCATCTTAAATCGCCCGGAAAAGCGCAATGCCATGAGCCCGCAGGTGCATTTCGATATGGCCGACGTACTCAATGAGCTGGAGATCGACCCGGCAACGAAGGTCGTCATCCTCACCGGCGCGGGAGACGCCTGGTGCGCCGGACAGGACTTGAAGCTCTATTTCCGCGAACTCGACAACAAGCCGGCTGAACGTGCGCGCGCATCGTGGGCTAGCCACTACTGGCGCTGGCAGAAGCTGTTCACCTATCCGAAGCCGACCATCGCCATGGTCAACGGCTTTTGCTTCGGCGGCGGCTTCACCCAGCTCATCGCCTGCGATTTCGCCATTGCCGACGAGAACGCCAAGTTCGGTCTCTCCGAAGTGAACTGGGGCATCCTGCCCGGCGGCTTTGTCAGCAAGGCGCTGACCGACGCGCTGTCGCTACGCGACGCCGTCTGGTTTGCGATGACCGGCGAGACGTTCGACGGCAAGACCGCGGAGAAGGTCCGGCTGATCAACAAGGCGGTGCCGAAAGACAAATTGCGCGAGGAAACCGTTGCGTTGGCGCAGCGGTTGCTGAAGCTCAATCCGGAAGTGCTGCGGGCGACCAAGATCGCGGTGAAGAATGTCCGCGTCGTTCCGCACGAGCAAGCCGCCGATTATCTGCAGGCGAAAAGCCAGGAGATGCGTTTCCAGGACAAGGAAGGCGGCCGCTCCAAGGGCCTATCCCAATTCCTCGACGACAAGAGCTATCGCCCGGGCTACGGACCCTACGCACGATCGTAGACCGCATAGCCGCACGACCGGTGCGGCTATTGCGGCGAGCATTCCGGCGGCCACTTTTCCGGCGAAAGTGGCTGCACTTTTTTGTGAACGGAATCAGGTTTCGCCCGGCGCCTGCGCGTGGATGGCGAGTGCGTGGACGTGGTTTTTCAATTCGCTCGCCAGCGCCGCATTGATCATGCGGTGGCGCTCGACCCGGCTCTTCCCGCGGAAGGCTTCCGACACGATATACAGACGGTAATGTGATTCGCCGCCAGGGCGGTGGCCGGCGTGACCTTCATGCAAATGAGACTCATTCTCGACCTGCAGGCTTTGCGGCGCGAAAGCCGCCGTCAACTTCGTCGTAATAATGTCTTGCATACCCATGAATTGGCACTTAGCGATCACGGCACGTTAAGGCAATGGCGGTTTGCCGTTGAAATACGATCTGTCAAGTCTTGAAGGTTTCACCGGCGCAACCGCATAATCGAAAACGATGAGAACGAATTCGCCATTGTTTGACAGTATCAGGGTGAAGCCGGACCAGGACCGGCGCACCCGCCAGGACTTGCCGGGTTGCGAGTGGCCCGGCTGTAAGGAGCAGGCGACGCATCGCGCCCCCAAGGGTCGTGCAAAGGCCAACGAATATTGGCGGCTCTGCCTCGAACACACGCGTGAATATAATTCGAAGTACAATTTCTTCGCCGGCATGAGCGATGAAGCGGTTGCGAAGTATCAAAAGGACGACCTGACCGGCCACCGCCCGACCTGGAAACTTGGCTCGGTCGGCGGCAAGCGCGCCAGCCGCCGCGGCCGGGCCGACTTCCGCGAGGCGGAGTCGGTCACCAACGATCCCTTCTCGCTGTTCGGCGAGACCGGCAGTAGAGCCGGCCATGCGCGTACCGCTCCCGAGGGTCGCAAGATTCTCAATGCGCAGCGCCGCGCCCTCGATGCGCTCGGCCTTGAAGGCAGCGCCAGCCGCGCCGATATCAAGTCTAGATTCAAGAAGTTGGTGAAACAGCACCATCCCGACGCCAATGGCGGCGACCGCGGTTCCGAGGACCGGCTGCGGGAGATCATTCAGGCCTATAACTACCTGAAAACCGCTGGCTTCTGCTGATTTCACAGCCTGCCGCAGGTGCCTTTCGCCGCCTTGCGCGTTTCTGCTAAATGTATCGTCACATCCGACTGCGGATGCCAGCAGAATAACGTCATCCAGGACGTATCCGCGGTCACGGAGGAGCAATGAGTCTCGCAACTGAAACCGAATCCGGCTTGCCGGACATGAAGGTGTCGGTCCGGCAGGTGTTCGGCATCGACAGTGATTTGGAAGTTCCGGCCTATTCCGAGCCGGATGAGCACGTGCCGGACGTCGATGCCGATTACCGGTTCGACCGCCCGACCACGTTGGCCATCCTCGCCGGCTTTGCCCGCAACCGCCGCGTCATCGTCACCGGCTATCACGGTACCGGTAAATCGACCCATATCGAGCAGGTCGCGGCGCGGCTGAATTGGCCCTGCGTGCGCGTCAACCTCGACAGCCACATCAGCCGCGTCGATCTGATCGGCAAGGATGCCATCGTGATCCGCGAAGGCATGCAAGTGACCGAATTCCGCGACGGCATTCTGCCGTGGGCGCTGCAAAACAATGTCGCGATCTGTTTCGACGAGTACGACGCCGGCCGTCCGGACGTCATGTTCGTCATTCAGCGCGTGCTGGAGTCATCGGGCCGCTTGACGCTGCTCGACCAGAACAAGGTGATCAAGCCGCATCCGGCGTTCCGCCTGTTCGCCACCGCCAACACCGTCGGTCTGGGCGACACGTCCGGGCTCTATCACGGCACCCAGCAGATCAACCAGGGACAGATGGATCGCTGGTCGATCGTCACGACGCTGAACTACCTGCCGCACGACAACGAGGTCGACATCGTCCTGGCCAAGGCGAAGCACTATCAGAACGCCGAAGGCCGCGACATCGTTTCGAAAATGGTGCGGGTGGCGGACCTGACGCGCAACGCGTTCATGAACGGCGACATCTCGACGGTCATGAGCCCGCGCACCGTGATCACCTGGGCGGAGAACGCCGAGATTTTCGGCGATATCGGGTTCGCGTTCCGGCTGACATTCATCAATAAATGCGACGAGCTGGAACGTCCGCTGGTTGCCGAGTTCTATCAGCGTTGCTTCGGACAGGAGCTGCCGGAATCGGCGGTCAATGTCGCGCTGAGCTGAGGGCCGCGCCGTGTCGTCGAACGCCAAGCCGAAGAGCAGCGCCGCGAAGGAGGCGCCGACCGAGCCGTTCAAGCGCGCGGTCGGCGTATGCTTGCGCGCCATCTCCGGCAAGAACGATCTTGAAGTGTCATTCGCTGCGGAACGTCCGGGCCTCGCCGGCGGCAAGGCGCGGTTGCCGGAGCCGCCGCGCCGGCTGAACGAGCGCGAGGCGGCGATCGTGCGCGGCCACGCCGATTCGATCGCATTGCGGCTCGCCTGTCACGATCCCGCGGTTCATCGCAAGCTTGTGCCGGGCGGCCAGCAGGCCCGCGCAGTGTTCGAGGCGGTGGAACAGGCGCGTGTCGAAGCGATCGGTGCACGCCGCATGGGCGGGGTGGCAAAGAACCTCGCGGCGATGCTCGATGACCGTTTTCATCGCGGCAAATTCGACGAAATCACCGACCGTGCCGACGCCCCGATCGAGGATGCGCTGTCGATGCTGGTGCGCGAGCGTCTCACCGGCGAGCCGCCACCGCCGACCGCGCGCAAGCTGGTCGAACTCTGGCGCCCGCTGATCGAGGAGCGCGCCGGAAAGAATCTCGACAGGCTCGAACGCGTGCTCGACAACCAGCGGCGGTTCGGCGACGTCGTGCATGACCTGCTCGATTGCCTGGACATGGGCGAGGATCGCTCCAGCGAGTCCGACGAGGAAGAGGGCGACGAAGGCGAGCAGGAGAACCAGCAGGACGAGCAGGGCCAGGAGGGCGACGCTTCGGACTCCGCCGAAAGCGAACGCATGAGCATGGAGGCGGAAGCCTCGGCCGAAGAGCTGCCTGACTCAAGCTCGGAAGCTGTCGATGCGCCGGCGGCGGAAATGGCCGACGACGCCGAGATGGGGGATTCGGAAACCGCCGCGGAGCCGTGGCGGCCGCGCAACCAGCGCAACGAGCCACGCGGTCCCGACTACAAGCCTTACACCGCCAAGTTCGACGAGGTGGTCGGCGCCGAGGACCTCTGCGAGCCGGAAGAGCTCGAGCGGCTGCGCGGTTACCTCGACAAGCAGCTGTCGCATTTGCAGGGTGTTGTTGCGCGTCTCGCCAACCGCCTGCAGCGCCTGTTGCTGGCGCAACAGAACCGCGCCTGGGAATTCGATCTCGAGGAAGGTCTGCTCGATCCGGCGCGGCTGACCCGCGTTGTGGTCGACCCGATGCATCCGTTGTCGTTCAAGCGCGAGAAGGACACCGACTTCCGCGATACCGTCGTCACGCTGCTGCTCGACAATTCCGGCTCGATGCGCGGGCGGCCGATCACGGTGGCCGCGACCTGCGCCGACATTCTGGCGCGCACGCTGGAACGCTGTGGCGTGAAGGTGGAAATTCTGGGCTTCACCACGCGGGCCTGGAAAGGCGGGCAGTCGCGCGAGTCATGGCTCGCCCAGGGCAAGCAGGCCAATCCCGGGCGGCTCAATGATCTCCGCCACATCATCTACAAGGCGGCGGATGCGCCCTGGCGTCGCGCCCGCAAGAACCTCGGCCTGATGATGCGCGAGGGGCTGCTCAAGGAAAACATCGATGGTGAGGCGCTCGATTGGGCGCACAAGCGGCTCTTGGCGCGGCCCGAGACACGCAAGATCCTGATGATGATTTCCGACGGCGCGCCGGTCGACGATTTAACGCTGTCGGTCAATCCGGGGAATTACCTGGAGCGCCACCTGCGCTGGATCATCGAAGACATCGAAACGCGCTCGCCGGTGGAACTGATCGCGGTCGGCATCGGCCACGATGTCACGCGCTATTACCGGCGCGCCGTGACCATCGTCGATGCCGAGGAACTCGGCGGCGTCATGACGGAGAAGCTCGCCGAATTGTTCGCTGAGCATCCCAAGGAAGAACGCATTGCGCGCACGCCGCGGCCGCGGCGCTTGCACTCCTGAGCGCGAATTGCGTCAGGTCGCGTTCGCCGATTTTTTAGACTGCGGCTGCCCAATTATGTTGCGCTGCACAAATTGTTGCCGAAGCGCCTGTTAAGCGCGCACTTGCGAATTTCGGTCGCGCCGAAAATCTCCTTGTTATCAGCAAGATAGTGCTGGCACGCGGTTTGCGAAGTGCTTCCCATCGAGGCGACGGCGGGGGAATTTCCCCTGCGGATTTCCGATGGAGCACTTTGATGAGCAAGCCAAATGCGACGTGGATTGCGGATTGGAATCCCGAAGATGAGAAGTTCTGGCAATCGGCCGGCAAGGCAATCGCGCGACGCAATCTGATCTGGTCCATCGTCGCCGAAAATATTGCCTTTTCGGTTTGGGCGATCTGGTCGATCGTGGCGGCCAAGTTGTCGCAGGCTGGTTTCCATTACACGACCGTACAACTCTTCAATCTTGTCGCGTTGCCTGGATTGGTCGGCGCGCTGCTGCGGTTTCCTTACACGTTCGCAGTCACAACCTTTGGCGGCCGCAACTGGACGATCTTCAGCGCGTTGGTCCTGTTCATTCCGACGATAGCGCTCGCGTATTTTGTCACGCAGCCCGACACGCCGTACTGGCTGATGGCGTCGGTCGCGGCATTGGCCGGTCTCGGCGGGGGCAATTTCGCCTCGAGCATGACCAACATCTCGTTCTTCTATCCCGATCGCATGAAAGGCTGGGCCCTTGGGCTCAACGCGGCCGGCGGTAACATCGGGGTGAGCAGCGTACAATTGCTGACGCCGATCCTGCTCGGCGCGGGCATCGTCAATCTGTATCAGGCGGCGCCCGGACCCGGCGGCATCTATCTTTTGAACGCCGGCTTGATGTGGCTTTTGCCGCTCGCGGTCGCTGTGTTCGGTGCGATCTTCTTCATGAACAACCTGACCACTGCGCGGTCGTCGTTCAAGGATCAACTCGCCATCACTGGCCGTAAGCACACCTGGATCATGTCCTTCCTTTATGTCGGAACGTTCGGCTCCTTCATCGGCTACTCGGCGGCCTTCCCGCTGCTGATCAAAACACAATTCCCGGCGATCACGGTCGGCATTGCCTTCCTCGGTCCGCTGGTCGGTTCGCTGTCGCGTCCATTCGGCGGCTTGCTCGCCGACAAGGTTGGCGGCGCCATTGTGACGTTCTGGAATTTCGTCGCCATGGGCGCAGCAACGATCGGTGTCCTGTATTTCGTCAACGTCAAGGATTTCACCGGCTTTCTGTCGATGTTTTTGATCCTGTTCATCACCTCCGGAATCGGCAACGGTTCGACCTACCGGATGATCCCGTCGATCTTCCGCGAGGAAAATCTCCAGAAGGCAAAGGGCGCGGGCGAATCCGGCCGTGCGCTTGCTCTCAAGACCGCAGTTATTGAAAGTGCGGCAGCGCTTGGCTTCATCGGTGCCATTGGCGCCTGCGGCAGCTATCTGATCCCGCGCGGTTTCGGTGCTTCCATCGCGGCGACCGGCAGTCCTAATCTCGCGTTCGAGGGCTTCCTGGCCTTCTACGTGGCGTGCGTCGCGGTCACCTGGTGGTTCTACCTGCGCAAGAGCTTTGCTTCGGCGAGCGCGGGGAGCCTCGCGCAAGCCCGGGTGTGAGACCGCGTGTGAGCCAGCATTGAACTGCGGCCTCGGCGCAATCCGGGGCCGCGATTTCCCAAGTGGGGCCGGGAGCAAAGGACGGAACCATGACACCGGACCAGATCACGGCAATCCAGGACAGCTTCGCCAAAGTCGCACCGATCTCCGATCAGGCCGCGGCGTTGTTCTACAAGCGGCTGTTCGAGATCGCGCCATCGGTGAAGCCGTTGTTCCGCGGCGACATGGCGGAGCAGGGACGCAAGCTGATGGCGACGCTCGCCGTCGTCGTCAACGGCCTCAACAATCTCGAGGCGATCCTTCCCGCCGCCAGCGCGCTTGCGAAAAGGTATGTCGGATACGGCGTGAAGCCGATCCACTACGCGATCGTCGGCGACGCGCTGCTGTGGACGCTGGAGCGCGGCCTCGGCGACCAATGGACGGCCCGGTCTCGCGGCGGCGTGGGCCGACGCTTACGGCGTGCTGTCCGAATACATGGTCGGTGAGGCGTACGGCCACAGCGCCGCGGCCGAATGATCGCTCATCGCCGGGACCTCGAATGAACGCCTTAACGCCGCGGCTGCCGTCGGTACGCACCACCTGCCCCTATTGCGGGGTCGGCTGCGGGGTGCTGGCGATGCCGGACCGTGAAGGCGGCGCGGCGATCGTCGGCGATCCGTCGCACCCGGCCAATTTCGGACGGCTGTGCTCGAAGGGCTCCGCGCTCGGTGAAACATTGGCGCGCGATCGCCGCCTGTTGCACCCGATGCTGCGGCAGGCCGACGGTTCGCTCGCGCGCGCCGATTGGGACACGGCGCTCGACAAGGTGGCAAGCGGATTGCGCACCATCGTCGAGCGCGACGGTCCCGGCGCGGTCGCGTTTTATCTTTCCGGGCAATTGCTGACCGAGGACTATTACGTCGCCAACAAGCTGATGAAAGGCTTCCTCGGCTCGGCCAATGTCGACACCAATTCGCGGCTGTGCATGGCCTCGACGGTGGCCGGCCATCGCCGCGCCTTCGGCGCCGACACCGTGCCCGGCACCTACAAGGATCTCGACGCCGCCGAACTCATCGTGCTGGTCGGCTCCAATACCGCGTGGTGCCATCCGGTTCTCTATCAGCGCATGATCGAGGCCCGGCAGGAGCGCGGCGCGCAACTGATCGTCGTCGATCCGCGGCGCACCGCGACCGCCGGAGACGCCGACCTGTTTCTGCCGATCGCGCCCGGCACCGACGCCGCGTTGTTCTCGGGCCTGCTGGCGTATCTCGCCGACAATCGCGCGCTCGATTACGCCTATATCGATGCCCACACGTCCGGTTTCGTCGAAACGCTCGCGAGCGCCCGCGCGATGGCGCCGGATATCGCAGCGACGGCGAAGGCGACGTCGCTCAGCCGCGCCGATGTCGCCCGCTTCTTCGAGATGTTTTGCAAAAGCCGGCGCGTCGTCACCTGCTTCTCCCAGGGCGTCAATCAATCGGTGCGGGGTACCGACAAGGTCAACGCCATCATCAACGTGCACCTCGCCACCGGACGCATCGGCCGGCCCGGCATGGGACCGTTTTCCCTCACCGGCCAGCCGAACGCGATGGGCGGCCGCGAAGTCGGCGGCCTCGCCAACCAGCTGGCGGCGCATATGGGCTTCTCGCCGGTCGAGACCGATCGGGTGCGCCGTTTCTGGAAAGCGCCGCAGATCGCGACCCACGAAGGGCTCAAAGCCGTCGACATGTTCGAGGCCATCGCCAACGGCACCATCAAAGCGCTGTGGGTGATGGCGACCAACCCCGCGGTCTCGTTGCCGCGCGCCGGCGCGATGCGTGCGGCGCTGTCGAAGCTCGAACTGTTCGTGGTTTCCGAAAACGTGCTCGGCAACGACACCGTCACGGCCGGCGCGCAGGTGCTGTTGCCGGCCGCGGCCTGGGGCGAGAAGGACGGCACGGTGACAAACTCGGAACGGCGGATTTCGCGCCAGCGCGCGTTTCTGCCGCTGCCCGGGGACGCGCGTCCGGATTGGTGGATCGTCGGCGAGGTGGCGCAGCGGCTCGGCTTCGGCGATGCGTTCGCCTATCGCGGTGCCGCCGATGTGTTTCGCGAGCACGCCGCACTCTCCGCATTCGAGAACGATGGGCAGCGCGACTTCGACATTGGCGGCCTCGCCGCGCTGTCGGAGGCGTCCTATGACCGGCTCGATCCGGTGATGTGGCCGATGCGCGCAGGCGACGCGCGTGGTGAGCAGCGGTTCTTCAAAGGTGGCGGGTTTTACACCGCCGGTGGCCGCGCGCGGTTCGTGGCGCCGCGTCCGCTTGAACCACGCGACACGCCGAGCGCGGTCTATCCGCTGCGGCTGAATACCGGGCGCGTGCGCGACCAGTGGCACACCATGACGCGCACCGGATTAAGTCCGCGGCTCTGCGCCCATACGCCGGAACCGGTCGTCGAGATTCATCCGGCCGACGCCAAGCGGGCAAAGCTCGTCGATGACGGCTTCGCCAGGATCACGACCGAATCCGGCAGCGCCGTTCTGAAGGTCGCGATCCGTGACGGCCAGCAGCGCGGTTCGATTTTTGCGCCGATCCACTGGAGCGACGCCACCGCCACCGATGCACGCATCGGCGAACTGGTGACGGCGGCGACCGACCCGTTCTCCGGACAGCCCGATTTGAAGGCAACGCCCGCGCGCGTCGAGCCGGTGGAGTTCGCCTATCGCGGCTTTGCCCTGACGCGCGGCGCAATCGCGCTGCCGCCGGGCAGCTGGTTTGCGCGCGTCGCCGTGGCCGGCGGCGACGGTCTTCTGTTCGCAAGCAATGAGCCGGCCGGTTTCTGGCGCCCGTTCGGCCTCAGCCACATGCCGGAAGGGGCCGAATTGACCGAGCAGGTCGACGAAGCGCGCGGCGTTGTCCGCGTTGCCGCCTTTCGCTCCGGTCATCTCGAAGGCTGTTTGTTCGTCGGTCCGGCGCAATCGCCGCCGCAATGGGACGCCATGCGCGCGCTGTTCGAGGCCGGCGAGCTGGATGAGAGCGAACGGCTCGCTCTGTTGTCGGAGCGCGGCGATGACAGCCGCCGCGATGCGGGGCCGGTGATCTGTTCCTGTTTCGGCGTGCGGCTCGGCGCCATCCGCGACGCCATCGCCACCGGCGTTGCGGCAGACGTCGCCGATATCGGGCGCACGCTGCGCGCCGGCACGAATTGCGGCTCCTGCGTTCCCGAGCTGCGCGGCATCCTCGATCGGAACTTGCAGGCGGTCTAAGTCAGCACGATTGGGACTATTGGCGCACTGGACAGCGTTTGCTGCCTCGACGATCATTCAAGAAAAAGGTCGTCGCGGGAGGAACGCATGCACAGACGCGGGTTGCTATTCGCAACGCTATGTTTGGTCGCCACGCCCGAAATCGCTCTCACCTCGGCCTGGGCGGCCGGCTATCCCGACAAATCGGTCACGATCATCTCCGATGCCGGACCAGGCGCCAGCGTCGACGTCGCAACGCGCGTTATTGCTGACGGATTGAGCAAAGTCTGGGGTCAGACGGTGGTCGTTGTGAATCACCCGGGCGCCAACGGCAGTATCGCCGCGCACGCCGCAAGCGATGCCGTGGGCGACGGCTACACGCTCTATACACCCGCAAGCTCTACTTTCATCGCTGCGGCGACTGCCGCGCCCAATCTGCCGGTCAGGTTGCCACGCGATTTTCTGCCGATCGGCTTCCTCACCGATCAGCCGTTGTTCGTCGCCGTCAATCCGGCGACCGGCATGACGTCGCTACAGCAGGTCATTGATCGCGCCAAGAAAGACCCAGGAGCGATCTCTGTCGCGGTGTCCGGGGTCGGCAGGGTGACGCACCTGACCTCAGTGCTGATCCAGCACCGGAGCGGCGTGACGCTGTTGCCGGTGCCCTACACCGGCGGTCCGTCGGCGGCACTTGCGGATGTGTTCTCCGGTCGTGTCGCGATGATCATCGAGGGCTATTCGGGAATCATGGGCGCGGTGCAGGCCGAACAAGTGAAACTGATTGCGACCGGCGCAGCAAAGCGTCTCGCCGAATTTCCCGGCCTGCCGACCATTGGCGAGACGATTCCTGATCTGGTCGCGTCCGGCTGGATCGTGATGGCCGCGCCGCTTGGTACCCCGAAAGACATCATCGCGAAGGTCAGTGCCGATCTAACCAAGGTCGTCAGCGATCCCGAGATCGAGCGGAAGCTCGCTGCAATGGGAAATTATACGAACGTCATGACCCCGGATCAGGTGCAGGCCTTCGTTGCCAAGCAGCAGGAAATCTGGCTGCCGGTGGTTCAGGAGATTTCCGCGAAGTAGCGGCCTGCAGCGGTTAAGCGGAGCGCGCGTTGAGGCAAATGGCGCGCTGGACAGGTTCGGCGGTCTCGACGATAAGTGCGTCCGCGTTGGCAATAACGAAGCCAATTAGAAACGCAGAGCGGAGGACGCCGTGGACGGGTTTCGAATTTTGCTGCGCATTGCTGCCGGGTGTGCGCTGTTTGCGTCGGTGGCGTCGGATGCCCGCGCCCAGGCAAACTATCCCCAAAAACCCGTGACCTTCATTTCAGACGCGGCGGCCGGCGCGAGTCCTGACGTCGCGCTTCGCATCGTTGCCGACGGTTTGGGCAAGCTCTGGGGCCAGAATGCCGTGGTGGTCAATCATCCCGGCGCCAACGGCAGCATCGGCGCACGCGCCGCCAGCGAAGCCATTGCCGACGGCTACACGCTCTACGCGCCGGCGCTCTCCACCTTCATCGCGCTGCCGGGTGTTGCGCCCAATCTGCCGGTCAAACTGCCGCACGACTTCCTGCCGGTCGGGTTCATCGCCGACCAGCCGATGTTCTTCGCGGTATCGCCGGCAAGCGGCATCACCTCGATGGCCGAACTCATAGATCGCGCCAAGAAGAATCCGGGAAGTCTTTCGATCGCGGTTTCCGGCGTCGGCCGGGTGACGCATCTCACCGGGGTGTTGATGCAGCAGCAGGCCGGGATCACACTGACACCCGTGCCTTATACCGGCGGTCCCGGCGCCGCCCTGAGCGATGTCGCCTCGGGACGCGTGACGATGATCATCGAGGGCTTTTCCGGAATCATCGGGGCGGTCAACGCCGGACAGGTCAAGCTGATCGCGGTCGCGTCGCCTAAGCGCCTTTCCGAATTGCCCGATCTGCCGACGGTTGGCGAAACACTTCCCGGTTTTGTTGCCGGTGGATGGCTGCTCGTCGCCGCGCCGGTCGGTACACCGGCGCCGATCATCCCCAAAGTCAGTGCCGATTTGACCAAGGTTCTGACCGATCCGGAGGTCGAGAAAAAACTCTCCACGACGGGCAGTTTTGCCCGCGCCATGACGCCGGATCAGACGCAGGCCTTTGTCGTCAAACAGCAGGAAACCTGGGCGCCGGTGCTACAGAAGATCTCGACTCAGTAGTCAGGCCGGCTGATCGGCCGCTGCCGCCTCGAAGCCCGGCAACGTGGCGCCAGCGATGATCGATTGCACGGCGCCAGAGCTCAACATCTCTCCGGAGAATTCGCTGCAATAGGCGAGCAGTCCGGGGCGGCCTTTGCGGACGGCGATGCCGACGCGGTTGATGCCGTAGCCGTTTGCCAGCACCCGGCTGCCGGACAGCCTGCCTGCGAAGTCGAGCACGTGATCGCGCGGGAAGGCCAATGCATCGACTTTGCCTTGCTTGAGCAGATCGAAAGTCTCGTCCGGCAATTCCGCGCCGACCAGTTGTGCGTGCTTGACGATGCTCCGCAACGCCAATGCCGAGGCGTGGCCGTCGACAATGCCGATGCGGATGCCCTTTCTATCGGCGTCGGCAACGGATGTGATCGCCGAACCCGGCGGCAGCAGCAGGCTGTAGTCGAACTGAAAAATCGCCGGTGCGAAATCCACTTCAACGGCGCGTGACGGGGCGATGCCCAAAAAGACCACGTCGCAGGTCTCGTTCTTGAGGCCCGCAATCGCCGCATTCGGCGCCGGATATTGCACGAGGCGCATCGCGATGCCGAGCCGCGCGGCAATGACTTGGGTCAGTTCGATCGCGAGAAAGCCCGTTCCGACACCTTTCACCGCGCCGGATGCAGCATCCAGCGTGTATTGCGGCAGGAACAAGCCGACGCGTATCGCGCCGGCCTGAACCAGATCGGCAACGCCTGAATCGCGCATGAGTGGGTGCTAGCGCTCGCCGGTTTCGGTGAAAAACTTTTCGCCGTAAGCGAAGCGGTTGGGCTTCAGGAAGAAGCCGAGCAGCACCGCGCCATTGGGCGCCTTGGCCTCGTGCTGGTTGCCGGCCGGCCGCCAGACGAATTGTCCCGGCCCGCATTGGCCTTCATGGTCTTCGAGCGAGCCTTCGATCACATAGGTCTGCTCGAGCGCGGTGTGCTCGTGCAGCGGCACGACAGCGCCGGGTTCAAGCTTGAACAGTGCGGTGGTGATGCCGTTGCCGTCGGTATAGAGCACCTTGATCTGAATGCCGGGGAATTTGGTCTTCTCCCACGGCATGTTGGGGACATCGAGGTAATGCGCTGCGCGCTCCGGCGGGTTCGCTTCCTTGATGTCGGTGTGCACGAAGTTGCGGGCTGGTGCTGACATGGGCGTCTCCTGTCGAGGGCCTTTCCCTTCGGCCGCCCCAAAGCCTAGTGCGCCGGACGCGGCACGGCTAGGCGTGCAAAAACGGCGATGCCCGCATGAAGCGGGCATCGAAAGCAGTGCGAATTGTGCGAGGTAAGGTTACGCCGCCGCGGCGCGCTTCTTGACGATCTGACGCTTCAATTCAAGGACCCGTGCCGACAGTTCGGCGTCCTTGGCCTTCAGCAGGAAGGCATCGAAGCCGCCGCGATGATCGACGCTTTTCAGCGCGTTCGCCGAAATCCGCAGCCGGAACGAACGACCGAGCGCATCAGAGATCATCGTGACGTTGAGCAGATTGGGCAGAAACCGCCGCTTGGTCTTGCGGTTCGAATGGCTCACCCGGTTCCCGATCTGACGGATCTTGCCGGTTAATTCGCAGCGCCAGGGCATGGCCGTAATCCTCAAAGATTCCCATGTTACCGGCGCCGTTCGACGACGATGTGGGGATTTGACCGGGACCTATAGTAAGGGCGGTCCTGACCGTCAAGCGGGCGTCAAACGAGGGTGCCAAACCACAGAAACGACGTATTCTCCGACAAAACAGGATGCCGCTTAGGGGACGGATGGCCCCTTTCTTGAGGCTTGTCGGCTTCCGCCATCCAGCGGCATTTGAGGAAAAACGCGCGCAGTGTCAGTGCTGGCGAAAAAGCGTCCTTGCAATGCTGCTACCGTCGCCATCGCGGCCGGTTGCGCCTTGGCGGCATTTGCGTCTGATGCGGCCAGCCGGGGCGCGGCCGCGCAGGTGCGTCTCCAGGCGCAATATATTGCCAGCGTTGGCGGCATCCCGATCGGCCGGGGTGCCTGGATCGTCGACATCGCCGAAGACCAGTACACGGCAGCGGCCACGGGCGCGACCACCGGCATCCTGACGTTCTTTACATCGGCCAAGGGCAGCAGTGTTGCGCGCGGCAGCTTCAACGGCGGCGGTCTGCCGGTGGCAACGAGCTATATCGCGACCGTTGATTACAACCGGCGCGTGGATGACGTGCGGATGGCGCTCGCCGGCGGCAATGTGACCGAGTTTTCCGCCGAGCCGCCGTTGCCGCCGCATCCGGAACGGATACCGGTCAGCGACGCCGATCGCCATGGCGTGGTTGATCCGGTGTCGTCCACGCTCAATCGCGTGAATGGCACTGGCGATCCTGTTTCGCCGGAAGCTTGCGGACGCAAGATTTCGGTATTCGATGGCCGCGTGCGCTACGACTTGCGGAGCGAGTTCAAGCGCATCGAAATGGTCAAGGCCGAAAAGGGCTATCAGGGCCCCGCCGTGGTTTGCGCGATCTATTTCGCGCCAATCTCCGGTTACGTGCCGGATCGGCCGGTGGTCAAATACCTGATCGCGCTGCACGACGCCGAAGTGTGGCTGGCGCCGATAGCAGGCACGCGGGTTCTGGTGCCGTTTCGCTTTGCGCTGCCGACGCCGATCGGCAAGGGCGTGCTGCAGGCAACGGAATTCGTATCGGCGCCGATGCCCCATGCCGCGTTGAGTGTGAAAACGCAGTGACAGCGGTTGCGCCGCAACCGCCGCCTCCCCGTTATTCACAGGGCCGCAGAGCTTGAACTCATCGCGGAATTGTGGGTCGCAGACGTGTTAAGCTTTCGGGTGGTGCTACGCCGTGAAAAAGGCCTGCCAAACACTTGATCTGGTGCAGGAAGCCGCAGTTGGGGCCATATATCGCGGTGAACGAACTCGAACTCGCTTCGAGTCGCTGATTCGGGCGCGATTTGTTCGAGACTCGTTCCACATGTTAAGCACAGGCCTTTCAAGCGTCACGTTGTGATACAGAACGCTGTGCTTAGTACGTCCCAGTCGATGCGAATGCCGGGTTCTTGATGTCAATTTCCTTTTCTCCGCCTGCCGACCGTAACCAGCGTGCCCGTGGTGCCGGCGTCACCGCCGTGCTCGGGCCCACCAACACCGGAAAAACCCACCTCGCCATCGAGCGGATGCTGGCGCACTCCTCAGGGGTGATCGGCCTGCCGCTCCGGCTGCTGGCCCGGGAGGTCTACAACCGCGCCGTCGAGCGCGTCGGCGCGGATGCGGTCGCCCTCGTCACCGGCGAAGAGAAGATCAAGCCGGCCAATCCGCGTTTCTGGGTCGCCACCGTCGAAGCGATGCCGCGCGATCTCGACGTCGCTTTTGTCGCGGTCGACGAAATCCAGCTCGCCGCCGATTTCGAGCGGGGTCATGTTTTTACCGACCGCATGCTGCATCGTCGCGGCCGCGAAGAAACGCTGGTGCTCGGCGCCGCCACGATGAAACCGCTGGTCGAGCGGCTCTTGCCCGGCGCCAGCATCGTCAGCCGGCCGCGGCTGTCGACGCTGACCCACGCCGGCGACAAGAAACTCACGCGGCTGCCGCGCCGCTCTGCCGTCGTCGCGTTCTCCGCCGATGAAGTTTACGCCATTGCCGAGTTAATTCGCCGCCAGCGCGGCGGTGCGGCCGTCGTACTTGGCGCGCTGTCGCCGCGCACGCGCAATGCGCAGGTCGAACTCTATCAATCCGGTGAAGTCGACTACCTGGTCGCCACCGATGCCGTCGGCATGGGCCTCAACCTCGACGTCGATCACGTCGCCTTCGCGTCCGACCGGAAATTCGACGGCTATCAGTTCAGAAAGCTCAATCCGTCGGAAATGGCGCAGATCGCCGGCCGCGCCGGCCGCGCGATGCGCGACGGTACTTTCGGCACCACCGGGCGCTGTCCGCCGTTCGAGGACGAACTCATCCGTGCGCTCGAATCCCACAGCTTCGAGCCGGTAAAGATCGTGCAGTGGCGCAATACCGATCTCGACTTCTCTTCGATCGGTGCGCTGCAGGCGACGCTTGCGACGGCGCCTACCGAGGATGCACTGGCCCGCGCACCGGCTGCCGAAGACATGCTGGTGCTCGACCACGCGTCGCGTGAAGAGGGCGTGCGTCAGGCAATTCGCTCGCCGCTCGACGTCGAGCGGCTGTGGGAAGTCTGCCAAATTCCGGACTATCGAAAAATCGCGCCGGCCAATCACGCCGAACTCGTCGTCACCGTATTCGGCTATCTGATGCGCGACGGCAAGATCGACACGGACTGGTTCTCCCAGCAGATTGCGCAAGCCGATCGCACCGACGGCGACATCGATACGCTGTCGACACGTATCGCGCATATCCGGACCTGGACCTTTGCCGCCAACCGGCCGGACTGGCTGGCCGATCCGGAGCACTGGCAAGGCATTACTCGCGCGGTCGAAGACAAGCTGTCCGACGCGCTGCACGAGCGGCTTACCGAGCGCTTTGTCGACCGCCGCACCAGCGTGCTGATGCGCCGGCTGCGGGAAAACGACAGCCTCGAGCCGGAAATCAACAAGGCCGGCGATATCGTGGTTGAAGGCCATGTCATCGGCCGGCTCGACGGCTTTTTGTTCGTCGCCGATGCCTCATCGGGCGGCTCGGAAGCCAAAGCATTGCAGAACGCGGCGCAGAAAGCTTTGGCCAGCGAGATCGGCCTACGCGCCACGCGGCTTGCCGACGCGCCCGACGATCAATTCGTATTGGCTTCAGACGGCACCATCCGCTGGACCGGCGCGGCGGTCGGCAAGCTGATCGCCGGCGAGCAGGTGTTGCGGCCCCGGGTGCGCGTTGTTGCCGACGAACATCTCACGGGCGCGCCGCGTGATGCGGTGGACGCGCGGCTCGACAAGTTCGTGAAGTCGCATCTCGAGAAATTGCTCGGGCCGTTGTTCGTGCTGGCGGCGGCGGAAGACGTCACCGGCATCGCGCGCGGCATTGCCTTCCAGCTTGTCGAAGCGCTCGGCGTGCTCGACCGGCAGAAGGTTGCCGACGATGTGAAAGGTCTTGAACAGCCGTCGCGCGCGACGTTGCGCAAATACGGCGTGCGCTTCGGCGCCTATCACATTTACATTCCAGCGCTGCTCAAGCCCGGCCCCCGCGCGCTCGCGACGCAGCTGTTCGCGCTGGCGCATGAGGGTCCGGAGAGCAAAGGCATCGACGAGTTGCTGACGCTGGCCGGAAGCGGCCGCACGTCGATCCCGTTCAATCGCGAGATCGATTCCGCGCTCTATCGCACGGCCGGCTATCGCGTGTGCGGGGAGCGCGCAGTGCGTGTCGATATTCTCGAGCGGCTGGCCGATCTCATTCGTCCGGCACTGGCGTGGCGCGAGGGTGCGCCCGGGCCAAGGCCATCCGGCGCATTTCCCGGCGGCGGCTTCACCGTGTTCAACGGCATGACGTCCCTGACCGGTGCGTCCGGAGAGGATTTTGCCTCAATCCTGCGCTCGCTGGGCTATCGCATGGAGCGGCGGCCAAAACCGCCAGAGCCGAAGACTGAACCGGAGGCTGCGACACCCGCAGTCGAGACGGGCGCCGAGGCGGCGCCGCCGCGTGCCGATGTCGAAGCGGTGGTCGAAGGCGCCGCGCCAGATGCAGGTGCGGAAGCTGTCGTCCAGAATGCCGCCACGGACAACGCCGCACCATCTCGTGTCGAGGCTCCGCTGCTGCCCGCGGTGGATTTGGTAACGATGGACGCTTCTGAGCCGGCGTCCGCTGCGGTGGCTGAAACAACAGGCGAGGCGGTTGCGCAGCGGGCGGCGCCTGCGGAGCCGGAACTGGTCGAAGTCTGGCGGCCGGGCCGGGCGGGACGTCCGGAAGGCAAGCGGCGTCCGCGCTTTCGGCACCGCGACGGCGGCCGGCCGCGTGCTGAGGACACAGCTCAACAAACACCAGCCGCGGCGGCTGAAGGTGCGGCTCCGGCCGAACAACAGCCGGTCGGCGATTCCGGCAAGAGGCCGGAACAACAGCAGCGTCACCGTCGTCGTCATCGCCCGGATCAGCATCGCCCGGAACAGCGGTTCGACCGGCAGCAGCGCGACCGCCCGCCACGCGAGCGGGATCGGCAATCCGGCAAGCCGGCCCGCTTCGAGCGCCGCGAGCGGGATAAAGCGCCGGACCCGAATTCGCCGTTTGCAAAGCTGGCGGCTCTCAAGGCGCAGCTCGAGGCCGATGCCAAAGAGCGTCGTTAAAGGAGCGCCGCTAATGGAGCGCCGCTTAATGGAGCTCTGGGTTTGACGGTCGCCTCACGCGTGGGCGGCATGGAGGGCGCCGACCGCCAGCGTGTCGATCGCTGGCTCTGGCATGCGCGGATTGTTCGCACCCGCGATGCGGCGGCTTCGCTGGCCGGGGCCGGTTATGTCCGGATCAATGGCGCCAAAATCGACGGGCCTGGCCGCTTTGTGCGCGCCGGCGACGTGATCACGGTGGCGCTGGACCGAAGCGTCCGGGTGCTCAAAGTGACGGGTTTTGTCGAAAGGCGGGGTCCCGCCAGCACCGGTCCATCGCTATATGAAGACTTGGCCTGACGAAGATTTGGCTTAAATCCGCCTGTCAGGGGACTAAAGGCCGTCTCAGGCCCCTAGCCTTGCGCGCTCATGACCCATGCGATAGGAGCAAGGCTCGCAAAAAGCCGCTTTAGAGTGTGCAAATGACCTACATCGTCAACGACAATTGCATCAAATGCAAATACATGGACTGCGTCGAAGTTTGCCCCGTGGATTGCTTCTACGAGGGCGAAAATATGCTCGTTATCCATCCTGACGAATGCATCGATTGCGGTGTTTGCGAGCCGGAATGCCCGGTTGAAGCAATCAAGCCCGATACCGAGCCCGGCGCCGAAAAGTGGCTGAAAGTCAACGCGGATTTCGCCAAATCCTGGCCGAATATCACGGCTAAAAAAGAGCCCCCGGCCGACGCCAAGGACTGGGAAGGCGTCGCCAACAAATTCGAAGAGCATTTTTCGTCGAATCCGGGCAGCGGCGATTGAACCGGGCCGCGGCGACTAAAAACGCCTCGTTTTTTCAGCGTTAACCGTCATTAACGATTTAGATCTGTGGCGTTTTCGCAACGCCATAAGGCTTTGATTTTAGCCAAAAATGTGCTATAAGCTGGCCACATAATGAAAAACGCCCCCGTTAGAGGCTCCCTCCGTTCGGGGAGCATATTTTTCCGGGGGATTTCGAGGAAACCTTCAAAAGAGGCGTGAGACCCACGCGAGAGCAGTGGCAGCTAAAACTCGTCAGCGTCAGAAGAAGAGCGCGACCGGCATGAGCCGGAAGGCCAAATCCTCCTCCCGCGCGAGCGGCAGGACAACACAGATCACGCGGCGATCGCCCCGAGGCAGGGATCGCGTGGCGAAGCCCGTCCCCCGGCAGAAACCGGAGGCGGAAGGAGCAACTTTGGGAATGACTGCGAAGAAGACGACTCAACGACAAGGTTTCAAGACTAACGAATTCATCGTCTATCCGGCTCACGGCGTGGGCCAGATTATGGCCATCGAGGAGCAGGAAGTCGCGGGTGCGCGGCTTGAGCTTTTCGTGATCAACTTCGTCAAGGACAAGATGACGTTACGGGTGCCGACCGCGAAGGTCACTTCCGTCGGCATGCGTAAGCTTGCCGAGACGCCGCTGGTCAAGCGTGCGCTCGAGACGCTCAAGGGCCGCGCGCGCGTCAAGCGGACCATGTGGTCGCGCCGGGCGCAGGAATACGAAGCAAAGATCAACTCGGGCGACATCGTCGCCATCGCCGAGGTCGTGCGCGATCTGTACCGATCGGAAACGCAGCCGGAACAGTCGTACTCCGAGCGGCAGCTTTATGAGGCTGCGCTGGACCGGCTGTCGCGGGAAGTTTCTGTGGTGCAGCGCATCACCGAGACCGAAGCGATCAAGGAAATCGAGGCAGCGCTTGCGAAGGGACCGCGCCGCGGTCCGAAGCCCGAGGCGGAAGACGAAGCCGTCGTCGAGGACGAGGCAGCGTAACGCCCCAGTTCAGGTTTTAACGCGAAAGGCCCGGCGGCAACGCCGGGCCTTTTTCGTTGCGGGCCGTTTCACTGTAAGTCACAGGTTTCCGCGGGTCCGGCGGTACTATCGTGCCGATAGATTGCCGGCGACTGCGTTTGCCCTTGGTTAGCCATAAATTAAGCTTCATTTGAAAGGACATAGCGGTCGTGAATGCGTTGGGGGAGAGCGCCGAGCATGCGGCGGAAGCAAGCGTTATGGGGCGGTCGCGCCATTTCAGTTCTTGTCGCTGTTTTTGTCGGCTACGTCGTCGGTGGCTGGAATCCATCCGTCTCGCATAATCGCCAATTGTCGGCAGCGCAGATCGTCGCGCTGCGCTTTCCGCAAGACTCCGCTGACGATTCCGTTTCATCGGTGATGCCGCTGATAGCTGCAAACGTCGCGCAAGCCGCGGAGGCCCAACCCTCGTTGTTGAATCCCCAGCCGATGGCGCCGCAGGCTCCTGCCGCGCAGGCATTGATCACAACGGCTGCTTTGCAGTCTGACACGCCAGTTGCAACAACCGCGCAATCTAAGATGGCGGCGCTCGTGCAACCGGCATCCGCGCCAGTTCCTGCGGCGCCGGCGCCACAACCGGCCGCCGCAACCGTACAATCAAATGCCGCCAAGCCCGTAACCGCGCCTGCGCCGCGGCAATCGATGGCCGCAGCCGCACAGGCGAATGTGGCCAAGCTCGCCGCTGCCGCCCATCGCACCCTCAACGAGCGGCCGGGCTTCGTGCTCAACGATTCCCAGATCGCCAGCATCAAACAGCGGCTGCATCTGACTCCGGATCAGGAAGAGATGTGGCCGGCGGTCGAGGCGGCGCTGCGCAATCTCGCCTATACGCGCGCGCGTGTAGCGCGCGGCGGCGCTGCCGCAAATGCTCAGATCGCCCAGGCCGATCCCAACAGTCCGGAAGTGCAGGGCCTGAAATCGGCTGCGATCCCGCTGCTCATGAGCTTCAACTCCGAGCAGAAAGACGAAGTGCGCAACCTCGCCCACGTCATGGGGCTGGACCAGCTGGCGTCCCAGTTCTGATTTTCAGGCTAGTCCGATTTTCAAGACAGTCGGCCGAAACGTTGACTGGCTGGTGCCGGGACCTTGACCGGACGCAACAGCTCGACAGTGCACTTCACCGTCATCAGCGCTAAAATCGTGAAACAGATCAGGTCGCCGAACTCCCGCTGATTGGCGACGCGAAAGCTGTAAACCGGATCATAGAGAAAAAATGTGCTGCAGAAGATCGCGGTAACGGCGAACAGCGTTGCCGGCATGCTGCCGAACAAAAATGCGATCAGGGCAATCGGCAGCAGATACAAGAAAATCGGATGATGAGGCCCGGCGCCGGCAAGCTTGAAATACAGCAGCATTGCCGTGGTCGCGGCAACGACCGCAAGCGTCACGGCGAAGGGAACAACGCCCTTCACATACCGCATTGGATCTTCCCCCCAGAAGGCCATTCGGCGCATCGTTGGCGAGACCATAGCAGAGCCCGCACCCTTTGGAACAGTCGCGAGGGCACCGTCCCAGCCTATTCGACGACGATCTTAACTTCGCTGCCCGGCTTCACCTTGCCGCCCGGATCGAGGCCGTTAAGCACCCGGAAGCGCTCCACCGCACGGTCGGCGACCGCCATGCGGCTTGCCAGCTTTTCGACGGTGTCGCCCGGGCCGGCGGTTACTACCATAAGATGCAGAGGCTTGGCCTGCTCGATTTCCGCGAGGCTCATCCGGCGGAAAGTGCCGATCAACTCCCGGAATTCGCGGTCGGTTTCGGGCGTCCGTTTCTTGGCGGCGAAGATGAACCGGTAGACGTCGCTGCCAAAGCGGATGGCGTAAAGCCGGAAGTCCCATTGATCGCCCTTGGCCGCGGCGGTGGCTCCCGGGAAGCCGTTGACGACGATGTCGTCGACCGTCGCCGGATCGATGTTCTCGATCCACCCGGACGTCAGGTAAGCGGCCAAGGTCTGCTCCGCCGGCACCCGCACCACGTCAAGGCGCAGCGCCTGGCCGCCGCCGCGCTTGACGCCAAGCACGGCCTGCGCCGTGTTATCGAGCGTGAAGCCTTCCGGCGCGGTGAAGGTAAAACCGAGTCTGGGGTGCAGGAAGCGCCGGCCGCGGACGAAGCCTTCGCTTGGATCCTCGCCGAAAACGATGCCGTTGATGTCGGACAGGTAGTTCGCCTTGGCGTCCACGAGTTGCTGCGGCGTGTCCGCTGCCGGCGCGCGGTACTGGCGCGCATTGGACAGTGCGTTGGTGATGCGCTCGGGCGTCGCCGGATGCGCCGACAGGAAGTCCGGCGCCCCCGGATTGATGGCGCCTGTCTGTTCCGACCTGAGCGCGGAATTGTGCTCCATCGAAGTGAGGAACCGCACCGAACCATAGGGATCGTAGCCGGCGCGGGCGGCGATCCCGATGCCGAGCGCATCGGCTTCGAACTCCTGCGATCGCGAAAAGCTCGCGAGCTTGAGCTTCGATTTCGCCAGCGCCAGCGCGCCGGCTTCCGGATCGGTTACCAGATCGGCGATGGCGCGATTGGCAATCTCGGCGTTGCGCGCTTCTTCTTCGCGCTGCTCGGCGTGGTGCGCGATCACGTGACCCATTTCGTGCGCCAGCACCGACGCCAGTTCCAACTCGTCATTGGCCAGCGCGATCAATCCGCGCGTCACATAGATTTGCCCGGTCGGCAGTGCGAACGCATTGATCGACTGCGAGTTGAGCATGGTGACCTTGTAGTGCTGATCGGGTTTTTCCGACGCCGCGACCAGGCGATCGACGATCTGCTCCAGTATCGTCTGCAGCTTCGGGTCATTGTAGACGCCGCCGTAGGTCGCGGTGATGCGCTGGTGTTCGCGCAGGACTGCCGCCGGCATGTCGGGGTCAGCTTGCTTGGCCGGCGCCAGCGACACGGAGGCTTGTTGCCCGACAGGCGGCGGAGATGCAGTGCATGCCGCAAGCACAAGCACCGCAACAGCGGCGCCTGCATGCAGCAAGCGGTACTTTCCAAATCCCGACAGTCCCCGTCGCACCGTCACGTCACCACGCTATTTTCCGTCGGCCAGCTCGATCTGTTCCGGATGGTCCACCGTGATCGCCGGACTTCCCGCAGTACCCCGCGCCTCGACCCAGCCGCGAACCCGAATGCGCCGCCCCTCAAGTGCCGGCAGATTGAGGCCGGCAGCGGTAAAATTGCGCTCGTTTCGTTTCAGGACGGTAACGGCAAAGCCTTCGGACCATCGCCGCCCGAAATTCACATAAATGACCGCTCCGCTCTCGCGGACCGACAGCACCCGGCCTTCGACAAGCGCGAAGCGGCCTCGCTGGGCCAGCACGTCTGCAGGGTTTTCGGCGTCGAGCGGGTGATAATACGAATCGGCCCACAGGCCAAGCCTTGCGGTCCGGGCGGCCTGTTCCCGCCCGAGCAGGTCCGTGGCGCAGGAACGGTTGCCTATCCTGTCGGCAACCCGGGCAAATCCTGCGGAAACCAGCTCGCCCTGGGCAAAAATCTCCTCCTCGTCCCGCACCGCATAGGCGTAGGCGAGAAGCCGTCCGTAACGGTCGGCGGTAAACTCTGCCTTGCGCAGCACGACCTGGTCGCCGCGCACCAGGGCATCGAGGGTCGCTTTGGCGCCGGCCCCGCCGGGCGCCGGGGCATCAAGCGGCGGCACATCAACGGCGGCAAGCCGGACCTCGCGGCCGTCATCAAGCACAAAGGTGTTTCCGTCGATGACGCGGCTCGCCGTGGCGCGGGCAAACTCGGCGCCGCCGCACGGCGGTGCCGCCGGCTGTTGCGCAGATGCACAAACGCAGCCGCCCGCCGCGGCTATTGCCACTGCAAAGACCCCGTCCCACCGACGCCTCATCGGTTGCAAGCCAAAGGCCGGAATACGGCGGTACTGCGGCGCTTTGGGCGTGCCGGCGGCGTCACTTGTGGTATATCGGCGGTCGTTTCGCGCAGCGGCATGGTCCCGTAGCTCAGCCGGATAGAGCAGCGGTTTCCTAAACCGAAGGTCAGAGGTTCGAGTCCTCTCGGGACCGCCACAGCGTTACCTGCCGCAAGGCTGGAATCATTTTCCGTGTGTCGCATTTTTTGAATTTTGGTCGCCGGCCGTCCGAAGCGCGAGCCGTGTCAGCGCTGCAACAGCCATCGTGCCGGGGGCCTTCTTAAAGCGGAATTCACCCGCTAAAGTCCCGGTTCCTTGTCCCGCAACCAGCAATGCGTAACCCCCCAATGGCCCCTGAAAAGCTTGACGAAGCCGCGCTCCTGAAAGCCGCGTCGGAACGCAACGAATTCCTGAACCTGCATGAAGTCGTCCACCGCGCGCGCGCCAATCTCAATCAGAACGCCTGGGATTACATCGTCGGCGCCGTTGAGACCGAAACCACGCTGCGCCGTAACCGCATGGCGCTCGATTCGGTGGCATTCCGGCCGCGCGTGCTGCGCGACGTCAGCAAGGTCGATGTCTCGACCGATATTTTGGGCCGCAAGCTGCGGCTGCCGATCGTGCTTTGCCCGGTCGGTTCGCTGGAAAGCTTTCATGAAGAAGGCGCCGCTCCTGTCGTGAAAGCGGCGGGAGAGTTTGGCTGTGCGCATATGCTGAGCTCGGTCTGCGATCCTGGCCTTGAGGAAGTCGCAAAAGCGGCGCCCGATGCATTGCGGATGTTCCAGCTTTACGTGCGCGGCGACGCGGCCTGGGTCGACGACCACGTCGAGCGCGCCATCGCCAGCAAATACAGCGTGTTCTGCCTGACGGTCGACACTGCCCATTACAGCCGGCGCGAGCGTGACATCGCCAAGCGCCATATCACCGGCGGCCGCCGCCGCGCCTCCGGCCGCGAATATCAGGCCGCGCTGGACTGGAAGACCGTCGATCGCATCAAGTCGAAGTATAAGATTCCGCTCGCCATCAAAGGCGTTGCCACGGCGGAAGACGCCAAGCTTTGCCTCGAGCACGGCGTCGAATACGTCTACGTGTCCAATCACGGCGGGCGGCAGCTCGATCATGGCCGTGGCTCGGCCGACGTGTTGCCGGAAGTCGTCGATGCCGTTGCCGGCCGCGCCAAGGTGATCGTCGATGGCGGCTTCTATCGCGGCACCGACGTCGTCAAGGCCATTGCCATGGGTGCAAGCCTGGTCGGGCTCGGCCGTATGCAATGCTACGGTCTTGCCGCGGCCGGGCAGGCGGGCATCGTGCGGATGCTCGAATTGATGGAAGACGAGATCATCCGCACCATGGGCCTGCTCGGGGCGACCAGCTACGGCAAGCTCGATCCGACCATGCTGCACGCGGCGGCGCCGATCGCCAATCCGGCGCACGTCTTCAGCGCGTACCCGCACCTCGAGATCGCGCCGTATCGCTACTGAAGCGGAACACCGCTTATCTGGCGCGAAGCTTCCAGGTGGCGGTCGCGTGCGCCACGATGACGTTGTCCTGGAACGCTTCGGATTTCAGCGAGGAGATCGAGCGGCCCCGCCGCAAGAACGAGGCTTCGCATCGCACCAGCCCTGCCTTTGCCGGCGCGAGAAACTGAACGGTCATCGTCAGCGTCGCGCCTGCGCCGTCCACGTGTTGCAGCAAATGCCCCATCGAGACGTCCATGGCGGTCGCCAGAATGCCGCCATGCAGGGTGCCTTGCGGATTGAACAGCGCGCGCGTCGCCTCGAATTCGACGATGCATTGTTCGCCTTCGAAGCTGACCTGAAAGCCCAGCAGCCGGGATAGAAAAAACGATCCGAATTGCTGCCGCGGATCGGAAAGCGCGCGCTCGATCATCTGTTGCGCCAGCGCGCGTTCGACAGTTGCCAAGTCGTCAATCGCCAGCTCTTCACTCACGCGGCGGCTCCTAGGCTGGCTTCGGCCGAACTCATCGCGCCGGTTCGAGGCCGGCATGCTGCCACGCCGGCCGTGCGGCAGGATCAGCAAGCCGTTTGATGTAGGCGGAGGCTGGCTCCGGCGCGGCGCTTCTCACCGGCACGGCCGCGGTGAACAGGATGTAGTTCTGCAGATCTGCGGGTAGCGGTCCGACCATCGTTACGCCCTTGACCGGCAAGATCTCGCTGATGTTGAAAATGCCGACATCAGCCGCGCCGCTGGCGACAAGCGCGACGCCGCCGCCAATCGCCGACTTCACGGTCAGCTTCGGCAGCACTGTATCGGTCAGTCCCAGTTTTTCGATCATGCGGGCGATGAAGAGACCGGTGGAACCGCCGCCGGTCTCTGCGGGGTCGGGATAGGTGATCGAATGCGCATTGTTCAGCAATTGGCGGATTGCCGCGACGTCGGCAATGTTGGGCGCCGGCGCGCCGGCACGAACTACAATACCGATGCCGACGCGCGCGACATTGACAGCGCTGTCGCTGCGCAACACGCCACTGCCGGTCAGCGACGTTACGATCGGCCTCGGCAAAATCACCACGTCGATCTTGCGGCCGGCCGTCAGGTCGGTCTGGATCGCGGCCGGCGGGCCGACAGTGACGACGAGATGGTTTTCGGTATTCTTTGCGAATTCGGCACCGATCGCCTTGGCGGCCTCGGCCGGTGCGCCGGACGTTTCGACGCGAACGTCCGCCGCTTCAGCCGGATTCGCGCCGCCGGATACGAATACGATGGCGGCCGCGGCGACCGCGCCTCTAACCCACATTGCCAAAACCCCTCGAAAGAATCATCCCGTGCCGACGATTGCGATGCTACGACCGCGACGTCCGGCATGATAGTCAAGCATTGCACACCTGCGGCTTTTTTGACCGCTACACCAGGTGGTGTTGCTATTGTCTACCAAGTCCAACAGCGAGAGTTCCATGAATCTTCAGTTAAGCATCGGTATCACCAACAATCCGCGTACATGGCCGATACTCAACGGCACCGTGAAGCCGGAGGGCATCGACCTCATTCCGACGGTGCTGCATCCGTCAGAATTGTTTTGGCGGCAACTTCATTTCTCCGAATTTGCAGTGTCGGAAATGTCCTGCTCGTCTTTCATGATCGTGACCGGGCAGGGCGATCCGCGGTTTCTTGGATTGCCGATCTTCACTACCCGGCGGTTCTTTCACACCACCATTCTGGTCAGCCGCAAGTCTGGTATTGAAAAACCCGCGGATCTTAAAGGCAAACGGGTCGGGGTGCCAGAATATCAGCAGACCGCCGCCTTATGGACGCGAGGCGTTCTGGAGCATGAATTCGGCGTCAGTCCCAAGGATATGGAATTCTGGATGGAGCGTACGCCGGAAAAGAGTCACGGCGGCGCCACCGGGTTCAAGGCGCCCCCGGGCGTGACCGTCAATCAGGTGCCGGGCGACAAGAGTCTTGGCGCGATGATGCTTGCCGGCGAGCTCGACGCGACGATCCATTATCTTTCCAACCGCAACCTGGTCGATCGCAGCCGCATCGACCTCCACAGCCATCCGGATTTCAAGACATTGTTTCCCGATCCGGCCGCCGAAGGCGTGCGGTTCTACCGCAAGACCGGACTATTCCCGATCAACCATCAGGCGGTGATCCGGCGCGACGTCTATGAAAAAAATCCGTGGGTCACACAAAACCTGCTCAAGGCGTTCATCAAGGCCAACGAGATCGCCAACGCCGAGCGCCTGGAACATGTCGAATATCATCTTGCCGCAGGACTCCTGTCCGGCGATGCGAAGACATCACTGCTGCATCACGGTGTGAAAGCCAATCGCAAGGTGATCGAGACCATCGCGCAATATTCGCTGGAGCAGGGCCTGACCCCGCGGCTGATCAAGGTCGACGAACTGTACGCGCCGAACATGATGGAGAGCTGATCCTCGGCTTTGCGCCGTCGCGTGGCAGGATGAAATTATTCAGCCGCCTGCGCCTTGGCGTCAGCGTCGATCGTCGCGCCGGAAGCGGCGAGCGCTTTTATTTCGTCGTCCGAAAAGCCGGCTTCGCGCAGCACTTCAAAGCTGTGCTCGCCGAGGCGCGGCTGCAAACGCGCGGAGCCGGTCGCGCTGTCGCTGAAACGGACTGGCAGATCGGTGTAGAGAATCTCGCCTTCGCTCGGATGGGTGGCGCGCTTGAAGAAGCCGGACGCCACGAGCTGCGGATCGTTCATGACATCGTCGAGGCTCGACATCCGCGCCGACGGGATTTCCAGATCGCGCAGCAGCTTGAGCCATTCGCCGGTGGTCCGGTCCGCGATACACAAACCGGCGAGTTCATAGAGCGCCACGATGTTCTTGGCGCGAGAGGCGATGCTGTCGAAGCGCGGATCGGCATGGACTTCCGGCTTGCCGATCGCAGTCCAGAATTTCCGCCAATGGTTCTGCGTATAGGCCATCATGCAGAGATAGCCGTCTTTGGTTTTGTAAGGACGGCGCCAGCTTGCCAGCACGCGCGTATAGCCGAGGTCGCCCATCGGCGGCACGAAGTTGTGGCCGAACAGGTGCTCGCCCAATACGAACGATACCATCTGCTCGAACATCGGAATTTCGACGAACTGGCCGCGGCCGCTATGCTCGCGCGCGAACAGTGCAGTGGAGACCGCGCCGGCAATGGCGATGGCGCAAGTCTTGTCGGCGATGATCATCGGCGCGTAGAGCGGCTCGCCGGCGACCTCCGACATCAGTGCAGCAATGCCGGACTGCCCCTGGATGACGTCGTCGTAGGCCGGCTGGCCGCTATACGGTCCGCCATCGCGGTAGCCATGCAGCGCCGCGTAGACGAGACGCGGATTTTTGGCGCATACGGTTCTGTAGTCGAAGCCGAGCTTGGCGATGGCCTGCGGCCGCATCGAATGCACGAACACATCGGCGCCGTCGATCAGCCGCCACAGCGCCTGTTTTGCGGCATCGATCTTCAGATCGAGCACCAGCGAACGCTTGCTGCGATTGAGCCCCATGAACAGCGCTGCCATGTTCGGCGAGCGCGACGGGCCGGTGTGGCGCGGCGCATCACCCTCCGGCGACTCGATCTTGATGACGTCGGCGCCCATGTCGCCGAGCATCTGCGTCGCCAGCGGGCCGGCGACCACGGATGTCAAGTCGAGAATGCGGATACCTGCAAGCGGCCCAGCCATTTGACAATCACCGGCGCCTTGAAATGATTGCCGCAGCGACAGTCAGGAGCCGGCTCCGATGCAGTCTATCGACGCGTTTTGTCATTTCTTTCCGCAAGGCATCTTCAAGAAGCTTTCCGAAACCACCGGCGGCACCCGCGATATCGGCAAGCGCATCCAGGGCGTGCGCACGATCTATGATCTGGATGCGCGGTTCCGCATCATGGACGGCTTTGAGAATTATTCGCAAGTGCTATCGCTCGGTCTGCCGCCGATCGAGGGCATGGTCGGCCCCGATCAGTCGCCGGAGTTTGCCCGCGTTGCCAATGACGGGCTTGCGGAACTGTGCGCCAAATACCCCGATCGCTTCTGCGGCTATGTTGGCGGGCTGCCGATGGGTGCGCCGGACGAGGCGGCGCGGGAGGCCGAGCGCATTCTGCTGCGTGGCAATGCTAACGGGTTGCAGCTCCACACCAATGTGAACGGACTTTGCCTCGATGAGCCGCGGTTTTTCCCGATCTTCGAGATCGCGGCAAAAGCCAACAAGCCGATCTGCCTGCATCCAGCACGAACCGCGGCATTTCCCGACTTCGCCGCGGAAAAGAAATCGCGTTACGAGATCTGGACGATTTTCGGCTGGCCTTACGAGACCAGCGCGACCATGGCGCGGCTTATCTTTTCCGGCGTCATGACCAAGCTGCCGGGGCTGAAGGTCATGGCGCATCACCTCGGCGCGATGATCCCGTTCTTCGACCTGCGCATCGAGACCGGCTGGGCGACGCTCGGCAGCCGCACCTCGGACGAAGACTACAGCGGCGTATTGAAAAGCCTCGGCAAGCCGTTGCTCGACTGTTTCAAGGATTTTTACGGCGATACCGCGCTATGCGGCGGCCGGATCGGCCTCGTCTGCGGTTTCGATTTTTACGGCCCCGATCATGTGCTGTTCGCGTCCGACGCGCCGTTCGGTCCTGAAGAGGGCCGCGCCTATATCCGCGACTGCATGGGCGCCGTGGCGTCGCTCGATGTGGCCGACGCGGTGAAGGAGAAGATTTTCTTCCGGAACGCGAAAGCGCTGTTCGGGCTGCGCTGACGCGTTGCGTCACGCCAGCGCCGGCATCACCTCGCGCGCGAACAGGCGCATGGATTTTTGCGCCTCGGCAAAATCCAGCGTGCCGAAATTGATCTGCAATGAGGCATGTTCAAATTTTCCGATGGTGCCTTCAAAGCGCCGGATGATGCCCTTGATTTCGTCCGGTGTGCCGACCAGCGCGCCGCCCGCCTCGATCTGGGTTTCCAGAGTGAAGTTCTTCATCCGGCTGATCGAGACGTCGTAACCCTTATAGTCTTTCGAAGACGTGCCTTTGGTCCATTCGCCGGCGGATTCAAACAGCGCGGTGAAATAATCCTCGAATTGCTTGCGCGGAATTTCACGCGCCTGTTTGGCGTCCTCGTGGCAGAACATATGGAATGCGATCATGACCTCGCCATCGCCCGGATGGCCGGCATCACGCCAGGCCTTGCGATAGATCGGCAGCAGGTCTTTCAGCGGCCCGATCGGGATCGACATCAGCGCGTGGCCGTGCCGGCCGGCAAACTCGAACGAATCCGCGGTCCGCGTTGTCGCAATGTAGAATTTCGGCCGCGGCTTTTGCGTCGGCCGCGGCAATGAGGTGACGTTGTCGAACGCATGGAACTCGCCATGGTGGCTGACATTTTCCTGGGTCAGCAGCAATTCAATCTGTTCGAGGCCCTCGCGAAACCGGGCGATCGATTCGTCGGGCGAGATGCGAAAACGCCGGAACTCGTGCGGCAGGAAGGCGCGGGCAAAACCGACATCGAAGCGGCCGCCGGAAATGGCGTCGAGCATTCCGATCTCGCCGGCGAGCTTCAGCGGGTTGTTGAACGCTGGCACCACCGCTCCGGTGACAAGCCGCATCTTTTTGGTACGCGCCGCCACCGCGGAAAGAAACGTGATCGGGTTCGGGCTGTAGCCGCCGTAGCGTTCGAAATAGTGCTCGACCGACCGGGCATGGCTGTAGCCGAGCGTATCGGCCTCCTCGGCAATGGCGAGGCACTGCGCGAAATATTCCGCCGCGCTTTTGTGCTGCGGCTGGAAATTGGGAAAAAACTGGACGCCGAATTTCATGCAACTCAACTCCTCGCCGCTTCGCGGGTATGGGGCTTGCGGCCGATATAACGGGCCAGATCCGCCAGGTTTTGGCGTAGCGCCGCTGCGTCGACCGTGTTGGGGTCAAAATCAGGCGCGTCGAAGTCGAGCATCTCCTGGTGATCGACGCTGTTCGGATCGGCGATACTGCGCAGATAGGTCTCGTAGCCAACCGGGCCGCCGATATCCGCGGGCGGACAGCGGCCTTCGACGCTGACCAGATTGGGATAGCGCACACCGGGCTCCGCGGCGCCGTGCGAGAGCAACGCAACCGTGTGTTCCCAGTCCTCGCCGAGCACGTAGTCGTATTTGAAGGTTTGGCCGGCGGCCAGCACGTCGGCAAGCGTGGATTGCGCGGCGGGAATGCGGTCGATGCCGGTGTCGCGGTCAGGTTGGCCCCATGTCATATCGCCGATGCGGAATTCGAACGGATGGCCGTTCTGCCAGCCGATGGCGATTTGCAGCACGAAGTGCAGGTCGTCGAGCCGGATGTCGTCCGGCACGTCGATCACCCGGACCACACGCGGCGTCACGTCGTCGATTTCCACGCGGAGCCGCGCAATCTGGTTCATCGCCGCAGGCGTTCTCTATTCCGCGGCCTGCTGGAACGTCAGCATTTCGTCGCGCGGGTAGAGATCGACGATCCTGCCGTCCTTGACGACGCAGGACAGATTTTTGGCATCCTGCAGGATTGCGATGTCGGCGATCGGGTCTTTGGTCCACACGGTGATGTCGGCAAGCTGTCCCGCCGTAATCTGGCCGACCTGACCGTCAAGGCCGACCGCCATGGCGTTGTCGCGCGTCGCGGCGACAATCGCCTCCATCGGCGTGTAACCGCCGTGCTTGACGAAAATCTCAAGCTCCTTGGCGTGCAGTTCGCCATGCCGGGTGAATGAATTGTTGCCGGTATCGGTGCCGACCAGAAGCCGGATGCCGAGCTTGCGGGCCTTGTGCATCAATTCGCCGAGCAGATCGTAGTGGCGTTGCATGCGGTTGAAATCGAGCTGCACCTGCTCGGCGCCGACCTTTTGCTGCTTGCCGAGTTCGCACACCACGGCCAGGAAGGTCGCGGTCGGCAGGATCGGCATGCCGGCCTTGGCGACGGCATCGAGATCGCGGTCGGTGGCAAGGTCGGCGTGGACGATCCAGTCGACGCCCGCTTCGGCGGCCGCGCGTGTCGAGCCGGCGCCGCGCGAGTGGATTGCGACTTTCAGGTTGCGGCGATGCGCTTCGCCGACCACGGCGCCGATTTCCGCCTTCGCCAGCATTTGTGACTCGCCGGAGCGGCTGTCCGCCATCTTGATGAAGTTGACGCCGTGCTTGCCCTGGCGGCGCACCTCGGTGACCATTTCGTCGCCGGTGTTGCACAGCTTGCCGATCGAATGATCAGGCGTGCCTTCCCAGGACGGCTCGTCGTCCTCGATGCAGCCATAGGTGACGATCATGCGGCCGGCGACGAACATCCGCGGACCTTCCATCAGGCCGAGCCGGATGGCGTCGCGAACGCCGACGTCGGTGAACCAGGTGCCGCCTGGCACCGAAATGCTGGTGACCCCCGAGCGCAGCACCTTCTGCGCGCTGCGCGCGGATTTCAGCGTCGAGAATTCCGGCCGCGTGGTGCCCTTGCCTTTGCCTTCGCCTTTGATGAGCGGGTAGCCGTAGGACATGTGGCAGTGGGCGTCGATCAGGCCGGGCATGATCCATTTGCCGGCGGCGTCGACGATCTCGACGCTCTTGCGGTCTTCAAGGTGGATCTCCGGCGGCAGTACGCCGACGCTCTTGATGCGGTTGCCTTCGACAACGATGGCGTCGCTTCGCGTCGACGGCTTGCCTGAACCGTCGATCAGCGTGCCGTTGCGGATCACCAGGGTCTTGGCCGCAGTCTTGGCCGCGCGCGTGGTCTGGGCGGTCATGGGGCTTTCTCCCGCAAAATCCTTGCTTTGGCGCGATTATACCGGAGCGTTGCGGGGTGTCATGCCCCGTCAAAGTCGGAGAGGCCATGCGCGGCGACGATAGCGCCGATCTGATCGCTGCGGGCGATATGGGCATGAACCACGGCGCCGATGTCACGGCTTAGTTCGGCGCCGCTGCGGGCGGCTGCGGGCTTGATCTGGGCGCTCAGATAAGCGCCTTCTTCACGGTTGACCTCGACCAGCGTCTTGCCGAAGGGCAGTTGCCGGTCCTGGTAGCGCTTCAGTCCGGCATCGATGTCGTCTCCCGCGTCACGGAGACTGTCGGCAAGGCACGCTGCATCGAGCGCCGCTTTGGTGGTGCCGGCGCCGGTGTGCGGCCGGGCGACAAACGCCGCATCGCCAGCCAGGACGACCCGCCCAAACACCAGCCGGGGCGAGGTGACGTCGTAGATCGGCTGAAAGAACGGCGCACAGCGGACGAAAATCCCGGCGATTTGCGGGGCAATCGTTGCGCGGGCTTCGGCCTTGATGCGCTCGACCACGTCGCTCCGGATCAGCGGCGGCGGAATGCCGTTGGCGTGATGGCGGCCGTTCGCGTCGGTGCACATATCGGCCAGCGTTTCCGGGCTGACCGGCCGATACCAGACGATGTTATAGGCGCGCCGTCCCGCAGCAGTGCTGTTGTCGCGTCCGGGCACGGCATAGCTGATGAGCTGTTCGCCGTCCGGCAGGCAGAACGCATAGAGCTCGACCATCTCGCGCCAGAGCTGCGGCGGTACGTCGGCTTCATCGATGGCGGCACGCCAAGCGACATAACCGGCGTAGATCGGCTGGACGTCGGGCAGGAATTGCGCGCGCACCGTCGAACGCACGCCGTCGGCGCCGACCAAAAGATCGCCGCGCTCGCGGGTGCCGTCGGCAAAGATCGCAGTGACGCCGGTCGCGTCCTGCTCGACACGTGTCAGCCTTTTTCCCAGCCGGTAGCTTGGTGTTGGCAGCGGATCGAGCAGAGCGCGGTAGAGCCGCGACCACGCGCTGAGCGTGCGCGCGGTCGGCTGCTCGATCAGGATCTTGCCGCCGCGATCGAGGCAGACGGCGCGCGGCGGTGTAATTCCCATCGACTCGTCGAAGTCGATGCCGGCGCGCTTGAGGACGGCAATCAGCGGCGGATGGGTGCCGAGACCGACGCCGCGGCTCGCTAGCTCTTCATCGTTGCGTTCGAAGGCAGTCGCGTCCCAGCGTGCTCGGCGCAGCAAATGCGCGACGATCAGGCCGCCAAGCGAGCCGCCAATAACCAGGGCGCGACGCATTCAGCGGGGCGTTATGGCAGCGCCCAGGCCATTGCGTCATGCCCCGGCTTGTAATCCATGTTGGTGGCGGCCGGGTTACGGTTGATCAGCGGGCGGCCATACATCGGATTAGTCATGCTGCGGGTCTCATGCTCGACGGTGAACAGCACTTCCTTGGTGTCGAGATCGATGATGTCCTTGAAGCGATACTGGTAGTCATTGTCTTCGATCGTGATCAGGCCGAGCTCGAGCAGCTTGCGGTACGGTCTCGAGAAGTTGGTGAGATAGATTTGCACGTGATGCCGGTCGTAGACCGCTTCCGGCGCGTCCGTCTCCCTGAAGTAAAAATACTGGTTGTCACCGACCTGAACTTTCGCTTCCGGACCGGCGCCGTTCTTTTTGACTTCGGCCGGCGCGTCGATAATTTCGCGATAGAACTGGGCGATGCGTTCCGCGGTGCCGGGCCGCACATCGAAGCGCACATAAGGCATGCCGAGCTGAACGCGGCCGAAGCGGTTGACGTCGGGCTCGTGCACGGTGATGCGGTTGCCCCACGGGCAAACGGTCTCGACGCCGTCGTTGGTTTCGCGGAATTGAAACTTGGTGCCGTCGAGCGCTTTCTTCACCCGCTGTAGTCGGTTGAGCAACGCTTGGCGATCCGGCATCACCAGCCCGGTTGTGCCGCGCAGCACGTCGGGTCTGCCCATCGGCAAATGGAACTGGCTCATGCCGACATTGACCCACATATTGCCCGCGCCGGTATTGAGGAACGGGTCGCGGGTGTAGCCAAGGCCGCTAATGTAAAAGTGCGTCGCCTTGTGCTGGTCGTCGATGCAGACGTTGACGTGGCCGATACCGACAGAATTGCCGATATCCTGCTCTGCGCGGTTGTATGTCTTGTCCATTTTGTCCATGGGGAGGTTCCTTCCTCAGGCGATATTAGGCGCAGGCCGGGATTTGCTCAACGGCTGCGGGTCAGCGCCAGCCAGGCCCCGCCGCCGATCAAGCAGAGGCCGCTGGCCTGCGAGAGAAACCGGATACGGCGCTGTGACAGCAGCGCACCGACCCTGCCGGTCAGAATGGCATAGGCGCTGTCGAAGACGCACGCCGTCGCCATCGCCGTAAGGCCCAGCACCAGCACTTGCCGGACATAGTCGCTGTTTGGATCGATGAATTGCGGAATCAGCGCGCCGAAGAGGATCAGCACTTTTGGATTGCTCATCAGCACCAGGAAGCCTTGCAGGAAGAATCCGCCGCGCGGTTTCTCGGCTTGCTCCGGCGCCGCCAGCGAGCCTGACGAGCGCAACAGCTTGATGCCGAGCCAGACGAGGTACGCCGCGCCGGCCAGCCGCACCCAGACGAACCACCAGCCCATGGCTTCGATGAGCGAGGCCAGGCCCGCAAGCACGATCCCGATCATCAGCGCGAGGCCCAGTTGCGTGCCGGCGACATTCAAAAGTCCGGCGCGCGTGCCGTAACGCAGGCTATTGGCGACGATAAGGGTCACCGTCGGGCCCGGTACGATCACCAGCACGACGCAAGCGGCGACGAATGCGAGGTAGAGATGGATCGCCATGCGTTCATTCCATCGGGATGCCGGCGTCGTGGATGACCTTGCCCCACTTGACGCTCTGGTCGGTGATGAAAGCGCTGAATTCCTCCGGCGTATTCCACTTCGCGATGATGCCGAGGTCCTTGAAGCGCTTTGCCGTCTCAGGCTTTTTCAGCTCGGCAACCAGCGCCGCATTGAGATGATTGACGATGTCCTTCGGCGTGCCGGAATGGGCAAAGAAACCCTGCCAGCTCTGCGCTTCGTAGCCGGGCACAGCCTCCGCCAGCGCCGGGATGTCCGGCATATCCGGATCGCGGTTCTTGGAAAGAACCGCCAACAGCTTGAGCTTGCCTCCCTGAATGAGAGGTAGCGCCGGTGTCAGATCGGAAAATTCCATCGAGATATTGCCGCTGGCAACGTCGGTCAGTCCCGGCAGCGTTCCCTTGTAGGGGATGTGCCGGATGCTGGTGCCGGTCGCGAGCTTGAACTGCTCGGCGAAAATCTGATGCGGCGAACCGTTGCCAACCGATGCGTAGGTCAACGCATTCGGCTGCGCCTTGGCGAGCGCGATCAAGTCGGCAACCGATTTGACCGGCAATGACGGCGAAACCACCAGGCAGAATTCGGTCAAGCCCATAAGCGTGACCGGCGCAAAATCTTTCTGCAGGTCATAGCTGACCTCTTTCTTCACGAACGGGATCAGCGTGATGATCGAGGGTGCATGCAGCAGCGTGTAGCCGTCGGCGGCAGCCCTGGCCGCGTAGCTGATGCCGATCTCGCCACCGGCGCCCGGCTTGTTCTCGACGACGAAAGTGCCATGCAAGGCGCGTCCCAGGATGTCGGCCTCAAAGCGGGCGAGCAGGTCGTTCGACGCACCCGGCGGGAACGGCACCACGATGGTGACCGGCCGGTTGGGGTAGTCGTCGGCCGCAGATGCAACGGCAAACAGGACGGCGGTCAACGCGCAGACAAGCGCAGCAGCAGAAGCGAGGTATCGGCCATTCGTTCTCATGGAGGTCCTCCCGGCGCGGTGAGAGTTTACACCAAAACCACGTGCGCGAAGGGGCGCCGTAATGTTAGAGAACGCATCGGGCATACAGGCGGGCGTGGGCGAAGTGTCGAGCTTATTTTCCCGAATTTTCCTGGCGTCTCGGGTCCGGGCCGGCCAGGACCGGTCCAGCGATATCGACTACCGGTTGCTAATACCGCTGCTGCTCACGTCCGTGACGATCCAGGCCGTGACCGCCCTCGTGCGGGTGACGACGTCCTACCGGGCCATCGAACTGCACCTGCCGGTGGTGCTGATCGGCGTGATCTCGGCGGTATTCGCCATTCTGCCGATCTTTCTTGCGGTTTGGGTCGGCCGTTTCATGGATCGCGGCAACGACGCGCAAGCGGCCTGGATCGGCTCCGGACTGCTTGTTACTGCCTGCGCCGGGTTTTGGCTGTTCGCCAATTCGGTAGCGACGTTGCTCCTGCTCACCGCACTGTTCGGCATCGCCCATCTGTTCCTGATGGCGAGCCAGCAAATGCTGTGCATCAGGTGCTCAGGTCCGCGCGGCCGCGACTCAGTATTCGGCAATTATCTGGTGGCCAGCGCAATAGGGCAGGGGGTAGGTCCCTACATCATCGCGTGGTCCGCCGGCTCAGCGATGGTGCCGCCTACCGGAAAGTTGTTCGGTATTGCGCTTGCCTTCGCGGCGTTCTCGTTGTTGACGGCAGGCGCCGTTCGTCCTGCTGCAAGGACTGCAACGGAAGATCAAGGCTCCGGACTCGTGCCAGTCAAGACATTGCTGCGCCAGCGCGGGTTGATGGCGGTGTTGATCGCCAGCGTCATCACCATCACGTCGCAGGATCTGTTGACGATCTATCTGCCGCTCCTTGGCGCCGCCAGAGGCATCAATGCCGGCGACATCGGCGTATTGCTCACTGTGCGTTCGGCTTTGGCGCTGATTTCGCGGCTGGGTTATTCGCGCGTGATCCGGCTGGTGCCGCGGGGGATATTGACACTGAGCAGCATGCTGGGCGCGGGCTTCGGCTTTGCCTGCCTCGCGCTGCCGATCCCGCTGTCGGCGATGTACGCGGCCATGGCGGTGATGGGTTTCTCGCTAGGCATCGCCACGACGCTGAGCCTGACCAACGTCGTCGATCTCGCATCTCAGGAAGTAATGGGCACGGTGATGTCGCTGCGCATCACCGGCAACCGCATCGGTCAGGTCGCCGTGCCATTTCTTGCCAGCCTGGTCGCCGCTGCAGCGGGTGTCGGCGGCATCTTCATCATTATCGCACTCAGCCTCGCGGTGTCGGGCGCGACGGTGCATTTCAGCCGTCAGCAAATCTGACGAAGACGTTCGGCCTATTGCCTGAAGCCGACGACGAGATGGGCCGGATAGGATTCCGGCAGCTGTTCGCCCACGCTTTTCACCGTGACGATGTAGGTGCCGGCCTGAGCGATGGCCTCCGGAGGGACGGTCGCTTCGATCTGGTTGCGCTTGACGTAGCGCGTCTCCAGTTCCTTGCCATTGAGCATGACCCGGTGCGTAGGCCACATGCCGCGTCCGTAAACCGTGAGTGTCACCGGCGTGCCCTGTGTCACCAGCTTCGGCGAAATATCGATCTCCCGCGACAGCGTCTGATGGGAATAGAACGCCGGTATTGGATTTTTGTATTTGTGAAACCCAATATCGACGACCCTGCCGTCCATGATCAGCATTTTGACGTTCTGCGTCATCCAGATGTCTTTGAGCGGATCGCCTTCAACGATCGACAGATCGGCGACCTTGCCCGGTTCGACGCTGCCGTAATCCTTGTCCTTGTGAAAGGTCTTGGCGACGTTAGGGGTCGCGGCCTGAATGGCCGTCATCGGCGGCACCCCGGCTTCGACGTCCATCACCAGGGCTTCATGCATGAGAAGGCCGGCCATGCCGCGCGGCGGATCCGAGCCCTCCTTGAGCATGCCGCCGGCGGCGACAAAACGGCGGATGAATTCGTTGGCCTTCTGGTAGCCAATCTTCGTCGCTTCAAGCTGCTCCGGCGTGTAGTGCTTCAACAGCTTGTCGTAGGAACTGTCGGTCACTGCGCGCAGGATCGGCGGAAAGTCGGCGTTCGGATCGTCGAGGATTTCATGTTCGCGCCGACGGAAGCGCTCCATGCTCGGTGATAGCGGCCGCAGCCACTTGGCGATGGTCGGCGTCCAGCCGACATGGTGCGTCACCATCGCGGCAATGACCGTGTCGTAGTTTTCCGGCTGGTACTGCGCGCCGGCAACTTCGGCGTCGATCCGTCCGGCAAGCCGGTCTTCGGCGAGCTTGTGCCGCTTCTCGACATCGAGGATCGAGCTGTAGCCGACCGACCAGATGTGCTCGATGCCGTCAACGCCCGCGTCGGCCGAGCCGATGGCGTCCCAACTGTGGGTCGTCACCGCGAGCCCAAGCTTGTGCGCCTCGCCGGTCACGGCCCTCACCAGGTCCATCGGAAGAAATTCATTGAGCTTGATGAGGTCGTAGCCGAGCTGCTTCTTGCGATCGACCGCCGCACGCGCTGCTTCGGGTGTCGTCACGACAATATTGCCGCGGAATTCGCGGGAGTCGGGTGCGTCGGTCTCGGTCCGCCCGCCGCCGATGGCGCGTCCCGAGGTCCAGATCCGCGGCCCGCGAATTTTTCCGGCGTTGGTGCCGTCACGTTGCGCCAGCGTCCACGGACCGTCCTGATAGATTTCGATGGTCGCGCAGGTCGTGATGCCGAGATGCAGGTAAAGCTCGCCGAAAAAATCTTCCCAGTGGCAATGACCATCCAGAAAGCCCGGCAGGATTGTCTTGCCGGTAGCATCGACGATCTGCGCGTTGGGCGGCACCGTGACATCGGCCTTGCGGCCGACCGCAACAAAGCGGCCGTTGTCGATGACGATCACGGAATTCTCGATCGACGGCCGTCCGGTGCCGTCGATCAGCGCGCCGCCAACAACGGCAAGAACACGAGCATCCTGTGCACGTGTGACGTCAACGAACGGCAATGCCAGCAGAAACGAGAGCGCGGCTGCCCAAGCGCGCATGTAATGTTCTCTTCGTTACTGCCGCTTCCTACCAGCGCCTGTGTCCGTAATAGCCGCCGCGCCAATAGGGGCGGCCATAGTAGCCCCCGTAATAGGGACCATAGCCGTAATACGGCGGTGGTGGCGGGTAGTAACCGGGCGGATAGTAGCCGGGCGGCGGGCCCGGAGGTGGTCCAGCGACTGCACCGGGCGGCGGTCCGCCGGGGCCACCGCCGGGAGGCGCTATTGCGGTGGCAATGATGTAGCCGTTCTGGCCTTGAAACGAGACCTGGCACCAGCCGGCATTGCAGCCGCTGACGTTAACAGGCGCACCTGCAGGGATGAGAGTGACGACGGTGTAATTCGTTCCGGGTCCTTGCCGCAGATTGACATTGGTCCCGACGACGGCCGGCGGAGGCACCCCGGCGGCTCCCGGCGGTGGCGGGGCAGCCGCTTCGGGCGGAGGCGGGGGAGGCGGCGACGACGCGTCTTGCGCGGAGGCGTACTGTGTCCAGAGCGCGCCGCTCAAGATGGCCGCGAATGCTGTGATTGTCCCGACCTTCATCACTAACCTCTTGCGCTTAAAACAAAATTCACCCGGGGATTAAAGGCAAAGAAGTCCGCATATTCAACTTAATTCGCGGCAAGATTCCGGCTGATCAATTACGCGATAATGTTTGCAACTCCGGGAACGGCGTATAGGCCGCGTTCGCGCACAACTCCTGTTCTTCCTTTGGCGAGTCGACGAACTGGTCGAACCTTCCAGCCAGGAATACCGCCGTGATTTCTTTCATGCCGGCATAGACGGTGGCGGTCCGCTTGGCGTTGAAGCGCAGGCAGGCCACGTATCGCTCGGGCATCGCCATAGTGGCCGGTTTGAGAACCGGCTCGGAGATCGCCGCGTCGCGAATACCCGTCGGGTCGTTGAGGTAGACGCGCATCGCGGCCTGGATGTCGGCCTTGTAGTTTGCCGGAAAGATGTTGATGCCCTCCGCGCTGCCGTAAGCGCCGGATCGATGCTGACCGGCGCAGGCGCCGAGCAAGAGTGCGAGCCCGGCAACAAGGCTGGCGTAGCGGATCAAATCGGCACCGCCATGGCGTCGAAGGCGCTGTCGCAATTGATGAGATCGACGCGCTTTTGCACGATGCGGAAGCTTTCGCCCTCGCGCCGCAAACGATGGTGCTGACGGCCCGCAAACACGCGCTGCACGTCGTCGCGATATTCGACCATGATGACGGTCGAGCCGACGACGTATTCATTGTTCGCGGGATCGGCTTCCTCGATCACGACGTTGCCGACCAGATGCGCCGTGCGCGACGGCGGCGTTTGCACGTGAATGCGTGGATGCTCAAGCCGATCGATGCGGGTCTTCATCAGGTCGCGGTCGTCGTAGAACAGCGACGCCTGGTCAACCGGGCTTTTCTGATCGGGAACCGCGGGCACCCAATAGGTGCCGTCATCGGCAAACAACGCCATCCAGTCGCGAAAGCGCCGCGCGTCGAGGAGGCCCGCTTCGTGGATGATGAATTCCTCGAATGCGGCCCGGCCGTTGCCGTCGGCCGCCATCACGCAGCCTCGCTCATGTAGCCAAGCCAGGCCTTGTACTGCGCGCGCACCACCATCTCATGGGTGGCGAGGCCGCGCGTCGCGTTTCGCTCGCGATCGGGTTCTTCGGTGCCGAGCCCGCGCGAAATATCGACCCAGTCGCTCAAATTGCTTCGGAGACCTTTTTGTGCGCGCACGAAAGACTCGAGATCGTCCGTCTGCACAAACGATGCCGCCGAGTGCGTGACATTGAGCAGGCGGATATTGCCGAAATTCATCGCCGCCGGCGCGCCGACCAGCCGGATGGGATAGATGTTCACTTCGGTGCGGTCGACGGCGATCGGCTTGATCACCCGGATGTGGATGTTCAAGCCCATGATCGACATGTTCGGATAAATCAGCGAGTTGTGCAGGCGCGGCGTCAGGATTTGCTGCGCCCGCGCGTCGCCGACTTTCGCCGCCAATGCCTTCTTGTATTCGTCGAAGGCCGGGCTTGAGCGCTTGCCGTCATCGAGCGAGGTATTGCTGGTCCAGCCGTGGCCGTTGCCGGCGATAAAGCTCTTGCGGTCTTTCCAGGACGCGGCGGTCTGCTTCTTCTCGGTCTCGACGACCATTGCGCCCTTTTTGTCGCCCTCGCGGCGGGCGAATTGCACGCCATCCTTGTTGACGGTCGAGGCGTGGCCGAACGGCACGTGATAGGAGTCGAGGACATTCTCGACCTGAAGCTTCCAGTTGCCGTTGAAGGCATAGCGATGCATGCCGGCATCGAGCGCCAGTTCGCCGTCCGGCGCGCGATCGACCAGATCGTCGATGTTGTCTTTCACCGGGCCGATATGATCTTCGAAGCTCTGGCCTTTCGCGGCGAGGCTCGCAAACACAAAGCCGCGATACTCGCCGACGCGCGGCGCGGAGGCGAGCCCGAAGGCGTCCTTGTCAAAATCCGCGGCGCAGCCTTCCGGCACCGGCACTGTAACCAACCGGCCGTCGGTGTCGAACGACCAGCCGTGATAGCAGCAGGTCAAACGCTGGGCGTGGCCGCAGCGTTCGTTGACGACCTTGGCGCCGCGATGCGTGCAGCGGTTGAGCAGCACATGGATAGACCCGTCGCGATGACGCACCATGATGACGGGCTGGCGGCCGAGTTCGGTGGTGATGAAGTCGCCGGGGCTCGGCACCTGGCTGGTGTGGCCGACAAACAGCCACGCGCGGCTGAAGATTCGCTCCAGCTCCAGCTCGAACAGATCCGGATCGGTATAGACGCGTTTGTGCACCCGGCCCGGCTCGATCAGCCTGGCGATCTCGTCCCCGTGCCCGTTACGCATGGACCGCTATTCCGCCGCCTGGTGCGCGTGTTCCTGCACCTTCGTGTTGACGAGTTGCAGCGGCGATGCGGTCTCTTCCAGCATGCCCCAGCTCTTGAGCCAGTCGTAGGTGCGCTGCATTTCGTCGGCCGGGATCGGCGCCGGATCGCAGACCACAAGCCGGCCCTCGCGCAAGTCCTCGACCTTCAGTGCGGCGATCTCGGAATCTTTCTTGGCGTAGTAGTCGATAAAATAGTGCATGTAGGCACTTTTGTTGGCATTGATCCGGCGCACCGCCTCGCGCACGGCGCGATTGAACGCGGCGTAGGTGTCGGCATCGACGCGGTTCGACGCGACTTCGGTGCCATGGAAGAACGCCGAGCAGATGACCCGGCAACCTTTCTTCTCGGCCAGCGTGATGTGCGGCTCAGTCAGCGTGGTGGCGTCGATCTCGCCCTTCATCAAGGCATCGAGCCTGTAGCGCGAGCCGTTCGGCGCGCGGCAGAGCTTGATCATCTCGCGCGGCACGAAACCCTCGAGCAAATGCAGCGCGATGTAATGGGTGCCGAAATAGAACGGCACGCCGATCGTCTTGTTGGCGAGTTGCTGCGGTGTATAGACCGGCGAGTCGGGCCCTACCATGAGCGCGGAGTAAGCGACGATGGCGCGGCGTCCGAGCTGCCGGCTGCCCTGGTCAGTGTCCTGCACGCGGCAGTAATTGCCCCACTCGCAGGCGTTATACATATCTGCTTTGCCCTGTTCGAGCAGCTTGCCGTGGCTGGCGAATGGATTGACGCCCTTGGGCGACGTGATGTGGGTTTCCACCTTCTTCTCGACACCAGCTTCGCGGTCCGCCCACTCGATCTCGAGGCCTTCCTTTGCGAACAGGCCTTCGTCATAGGCAACAAGCTCCGGCAGTCCCTGGAACGGCGCCGTGGTCTCGAGAACGAGCTTCTTCATAGGGATGCTCCATCAATCAGGCTAACGCGCTGGTTGTTATTTTGCCTGCGGCTCCTGCACGCGGTCAAGCGCAAAGCGCTAGATTGCATGATTATTCGACTGTAGTATTGTTGAACAATGCCCTATGACCCGACCCCGATCCGGCGCGACAGCGTCATTACCCAGGCGGCTCAGGAAATCTGCCGGCTGATGGAGGCCGAGCGGCTCGGTCCCGGCGATCCGCTGCCGACCGAAACGCGCCTGGCAGAACTGCTTGGCATCAGCCGCAACTCGGTGCGCGAGGCGCTTCGCGTCCTGCACGGCCTTGGCTATGTCGAGAAAGCCGCCGGGCGGCGGGTGACGGTCACCGCCGCAGCGCACGGGGGCAAGAGCTTGCTCGATGAGAGCGTGATGATCGAAGCTGCGCCTGTCGCCAACGACGTTCGCTCTCATATCGCGCAAAAGTGTGCGGAACTCGCCGCGGCGCGGCTCACCGCGGAGGACTTCGCCGAGATGGAGGGCGCCCTGACGGCGCTTGAGAGCGCGATAACGCGCAAGGATGCGACGGCGGCCAAAAACGCCCATGATGCGTTTCACGGCCAGTTTCTGGCCGGTGCGCGCAATCCCCTTCTGGTCGCGATGTTCAACCAGGCGCAGGGCGCCCGGTTGTCCAATGTGTCGCCGAAGCACAACAGTTTCTATGACCCGCGCCACCTCGATCACCATCGCGCGCTGCTACGCGCGCTGCGCAAACGCGACAGCGCCGCGGCGCGCGCCGTTGTGCGCAAGCACTTTCAGAGTCTCGGCCTCATGCTTGAGGTTGCAGCCCGCGCCAGCCGCAGGGCTGCAGCCACATCGGCCGGCGCCGCCGGCCGTCGCGCAGCGCGTTAGCCGGTAACTAGGCGCGCGGGCGCAGCCGCTGGATTTGCATGTTCGCCAGGAACGGCACCAGAGGATGCGCGCCCATCTTCACGATCGCGGGTAAGTCGAGCTTGATGAGTGCTTCCCGCTGATCCGGAGAAAGATTGAAGCGGTCGGCGAAAGCGCCGGCGTCGGCGACGTATTGGATACGCCGGTCTTCGTCATGCGCCAGTTCGTGCAGAGCCGAGGTCAGCTCCACCAGTTCCGGCTTGATCGCCGGATAATGCGCCTCGCGATTTTGCTCGGCTTCGCTGCCGATCCACGCCAGCGATGCGTAGTTGTGATGCCAACTCGGATCCATCGAGACCACATCGGGCTTGCGTTCTCCGAGCGCGCCGGCGGCGCAGGCCCAGCAGCGCAATTCGATATTGCCGGTATCGTCGAGCTCGGTTTCGTCGTAGCCGATCAGCGATTTCAAGTTCCCCGCCGCGAGCTTTTCCAGCACGCGCTTGTCCCAGGCCAGTTCGGGATTCGAATAGCGGTCGGTCCCGGGAAAATGCGACATGCCGCCTGACGACAGGATGACCGTCTTGAGCCCGAGCGCCGTCACGGTGCGTGCGACGGCCTGGCCGAATTGATAGCAGCGCTCCATGGTCGGTTGCGGCGGCAGGTAAGCATTGACGTAGATCGGCAGCACCGGTTCGGTATGACCGAGATGTGTCAGCGGAATGCCGATGGCGTAATCGATCTTGGCCGTCGACGTGAAGGCCGGATCGAAATTCTGCCGGTAGAGTTGTCGCACCAGCTCAAATCCGATCTCGCTCGGGATCTTCCAGTGGAATTTCCGGCCGGCGAATTCGCCGGTCGCTTCGCCGCCGACATGGACCGTGAAAGGCGGGGCAGTGGTATGGAAAAATTGCTCGGCGTGATCGTTGGAGAAAATGATCCAGAGGTCGGGATTGAGCGCGCGAAGCCGCTCGCCGACATCGGCCGCAACCTCGCGCACCTTGGCGACCAGCGCCTTGTCCTCCGTCTCCGGCATGGTGAAGAACTGGGGCGCATGAGGCAGCATGGCGCCACCGATCACGGTCGACATCATGGTTTTTCTCCTTTGCCGCAAAATTATCGCGGGCCGGAAGGAACAACAAGCGCGCACGGGTCGCCGAGCGCGGAGCGTTTTTGCGAGGTCCGTTTACAAAGAGGCGGCTAGTGTGGTTGCGTGGCTGCGGCAGCCAGCGCGTGGACTGCCGCCTCCAGCGCTTTGACTGGCCCGTCGACATCGTGGCCGAGTCCATGCCGCTGCGCGAGCCAGGCCGGATTGTTATAGGCAAGCCACGCTTTGCCGTTCGCGTCCTCGTAGACAAGGGCCTTGAGCGGCAGATCGATACCGATCGCCTGATCGGCCTGCATCAGCGGCGTTCCGCCGCGCGCATTGCCGAAGATCAGCAGCTCGGTCGGCCGCAGCGGCAAGCTAACCGCGGCCGCTCCCGCGGCGTGGTCAATGCGGGCGAATACTGTCAGTCCCTTGGCTTTGACCGCTGCCTCAAGCCGATCCATCGTTTCCTTGGCGGTGAAGCTGCTCGGAAGCGTCGTTAATCCATCCGCCATGATGGCGAACTCCAGTCACGGTCAGGAAAGAATGAGCGTAGCGCAGCCATCGGCCGTCTGCCATGACCGCTCCGCGCTTCACAGGCCAGCGCGAAGCCGTTAGCTTTTGGCCGCGCCGTTGGCGACTTAAGGAAATCCAATGTCTGAAGTGCCTGTTACAATTGCCTGCGGTCGATACGACCGTACCAGCGCTATCCGCGACGGCCGGGTCAAGGTCGAAGGCTGCGAGGTGACCTATCTGCCGCTTTATCCGGAAGAGATTTTCCACCGCGCCTTCAAATTCCAGGAATTCGACGTCTCGGAAATCTCGTTCTCGAGTTACATCCGCACCGTGGCAACGGGGACGTCGGCCTATATCGGCGTGCCGGCCTTCGTGTCGCGAATTTTCCGGCATTCCGGCATTTATGTGCGCAAAGGTGCCGGCATCAGCAAGCCGGAAGACCTGCGCGGCAAGCGGATCGGCGTGCCGGAATACCAGATCACCGCAGTGGTCTGGATGCGCGGCATGATGCAGCACGAATACGGCGTGAAGCCCTCGGAAATCCATTGGCGCAGCGGCGGCCAGGAAGAGCCCGGCCGCCACGAGCGCACGCCGCTCAAACCGATTCCGGGTCTGGATTTGCAGCCGATCGGCGACGACAAGACCCTCGTCGGCATGTTGCGTGACGGCGAGCTCGACGCACTGTTCACGGCGCGGGCGCCGTCATCTTTCGTGAAGGGCGAGGATCATATCCAGCTGCTGTTCCCGAATACACGCGCAGCCGAACAGGCCTACTACAAAAAGACCAGGCTGTTTCCGATCATGCACCTGATCGGCATCCGCAAAACGCTGGTCGAGCAATATCCGTGGCTGCCGACCAGCGTCTACAAGGCGTTCTGCGAAGCCAAGGCACTGGCGATGATCGATCTGCGCGACGTCAATGCCCTGATGGTGACGCTGCCATGGCTGGTCGCCGAGACCAACGAGACCGCCGCGGTCATGGGTGACGATTTCTGGAAGTACGGCATCCATGAAAATCTTCCGGAGATCGAGGCCCTGACGCAATACATCCACGAGCAGGGGCTGGCGGACCGGAAGGTCAAGGTCGAGGAATTATTCCATCCCTCGGTGTTCGACATCTCGAAAGTATGAGCGCGCCCATGGCGGCAGAAGACAATCGTGTGATCGTTGCCGGCGCCGGCCCGGTCGGCGCGGTTATGACGCTGGCTCTGGTCAAGCAGGGCATTCCGGTCACGTTGATTGAACAGTTGCCGGACGCCCCGGAAGATCAGCGCGCGGCCACTGTTCATCCCCCGACGGTCGAGATGCTCGTCAACCTCGGCCTTGAAAAGGAAATGTTTTCGAAGGAACCGACCGGCGGCATGGAGTCGCCGCTGTTTCATTTCCGTGATCGCGCGAGCGGCGAACTCATCGCTGTCTTTGATATCAATCTGCTCAAGGGAGAGGTGCCTTATCCGTATGTTGTGCAGTGGGAGCAGTACAAACTCGTTCACGCCGCTTTGCCCTACATCAAGGCGAGCGGTCTCGGCGATATCCGATTTTCGACGAAGCTGACCGGTCTGTCGCAGACCGCGGATCGCGTCGAAGCAACCGTCACGAACGGCGAGGGGCAGACAGAAAAACTCCGCGGCAAATATCTGATCGGCGCGGACGGCGGCTCGAGCACTGTGCGCAAGCTCGCTGAGATCGTGTTCGAGGGCTTCACCTGGCCGGAACGCTTTATCAAGATCGGTACGAATTTCGACTTTGGCGAAACAGGCAAGGGATATTGCACGCGCAATTATTTCTCCGACCCGGATGAGTGGATCAACCTGTTCAAGGTCAAAGGCTGGGGTCCGCCAGGCATATGGCGCGGTGTGTTTCCGGTATCGGAGAAGGAAACCGACGAGGAGGCCGTCAGCATGGCCGGCATCCAGCGGCGGTTGCAAGGCATTCATCAGAAGAGCGGCGATTATGAAGTGCCGTATTATGGGCTTTACGGCGTGCATCAGCGCGTCGCCGAGACCTTCAATAAAGGCCGGATTTTGCTCGCCGGCGATTGCGCCCACGTCAACAATCCGATCGGCGGAATGGGCATGAATGGCGGCATCCACGACGCCATCAATCTTGCCGAGAAACTGTCCGATGTCTGGTTCGGCCGCGCCGAAGACAGTGTGCTTGATCGCTATACACGTCAGCGCCGCAAGGCGCAGGTGGATTACGTGCAAGCGCAGACGATCCAGAACAAAAAACACCTGGAAGAGAAGGACCCGGTTGTTCGCCGCCAGCATCTCGACGAATTGCGGCGCACGTCCGAGGACGTCGCGCAGCACAAGAAATTCCTTTACCGCTCGTCGCTGTTCGACAGCCTGAAATCGGCGAACGCGATGGAGTGAGCTAGCTCAGGAATTTCTTCCACTTGTCTTCGATCTCTCGCGCCTCGTCGGTGGTCAGCGCCGATGGCGTCGGGAATTTGTCGATCCATGAAAACGGCCGGCAGGCGTTGATGATCGCCTTGGAATGCGAGGTCACGCCCTTCACCTTGTCGTCGGGCGAAATGCGCGGATCAAGTGCCGAGCTCCAGGCGTTGCGGATGATGTCGATGCCTTCCGCCGGCTCGCAGCGCGTCGTCACCGCCCACATCACGTCGGCGAGATTCGACGGATCGATATCATCGTCGACGACGACAACGATGCGCGCCATGTAGCTGTGGGCGGCTGCGACCATCGCCGCACGCTTGGCGTGGCCGTCGTAGCGTTGCCGCAGCGCCACCACCGTCATGAGCTGCGAGACGTGCTGCCAGGCACCGACCACGTCGGTCACGCCGCCGGCATCGAGATTGCTCCAGATCGTCGCGGCCCGGAACGGCAGGCCGAAGTGAAAGCGCGGTGGCTTCATCGGTGGCGAGCCAAGCAGGATCGGGTCGTTGCGATGATGGATCGCGGTGATCTCCATCACCGGGCCGGGACGCGCGTCGGCGGCGTAGTAGCCGGTGAACTCGCCGAACGGTCCCTCGGGCAGTGTTTCCTCGTTCATCGGCAACAGGCGGCCCTCGAAAATGATTTCGGCTTGGGCCGGAACCGGCAGGCCGGTCTGCGGCCCATTGCATACTTCGATCGGGGCGCCCTTGATCGAGCCGGCAAACTCGTACTCCGAACGCCCATCGGGCAAGTATTCAAAACCGGCAATAAACAGCGCCGGGTCCTCGCCGTGAACGACGGCAACCGGACAGCTTTCACCACGGTCCCAGTATTTCCTGGCGATGATCGCGCCGTGACGGCCGCCGTGATCGAACTGCACTGTCACCTTGTTCGGGGCATGAACCTGGATCCGGTAGATCGAAGCGTTGATCCAGCCGCTGTCCGGATCGCGCATGATCACCAGCGAGCCGGAGCCGATAAACGGCCCACCATCATGGCGATGCCACGTTGGCGCGGGAAATCGTCCGACATTCACGTCGCTGCCGCTGACCGTGTTTTCGTTCCAGGCCGCTTTTTTGACCGCGGCGGGCGGCAGCGGCCGCAGCTCCTTGCGCTTCTCCATCCACGCTTTGAGGGTCTCAAGTGGCCGGAGAGTTGGATCGAGCCCAAGCGCCAGCGCCGCGCGCTGCACGTTGGTCGTGGCGTTGGTGAAAATGCGGAAGCCGCGCGGAAACCCCTTGATGCCGTCGAACAGCAGGGCCGGGCAGTCGGCCATTCCTGCCGCCACCTCGGTGATTCCGCCGATTTCGAAGCGCGGGTCCGCACCTTCGATGCGGCGTAATGCCCCGAGCTTTTCGACCAGACCGACAAATTCGCGCAAATCCTTATACATGTCTTCCTTACAATCCCGGCGAACCCTGCGCCGCCTGCGTGAGACAAAGGGCGGGGTCAAGGAGTTCTTTTTCGTCGGGAATGAGTATAAGGGACCGCGTCCGGGTACACATAATAAATGCCATCAATTGCCCATCTCGTTCATGCCTACGGCCTTCTTGTCGTCGCCGGCGTTGTCGGCCTCGAGGGGGTCGGTATTCCGGTGCCCGGCGAGACGGCGCTTATCATCGCCTCGGTCATCGCCGGCTCCAAGCACGAGCTCAATATCGTCGCGGTGATCCTGGTCGCAGCCGGCGCTTCCATCGTTGGCCGCGTGATTGGCTACGCTATCGGCCGCAACTTTGGCTACTGGCTGCTGCTCCGCTACGGCGGGTATGTCCGGATCACCGAAGCGCGGATAAAGCTCGGCCAGTATCTCTTCCTGCGTCACGGCGGCAAGATCATCATTATCGCCCAGTTCATTCCGGTTTTGCGCACGCTCGCCGGTATCCTGGCCGGGGCCAACCGCATGCCGCGCCATACCTTCATGCTCACCAATATCGTTGGCGCCAGCGCCTGGGCCGCGTTCTTCGGCATTGCAGCCTATTTCCTTGGCCGGCAGGTCGAGCGGCTTGCGGGCTCCGCGGTGTTGGTCTGCGCCCTGGTCCTGCTGATCGGTGTTGTGCTTGCTGCAATCTTCGTCAGAGGACACGAGGCGCAACTTGCGGCCGAGGCGGAACGCGCCTTGCCGGGTCCGCTTGAGTTGCCATAGAGCCTTCGCCTCGCCGATAATGCGGTCCTCTGAACCGCCATGCTGGCAATGACCGGGGGATGAAATCGTGACCGCGTCCTGGTCCACGATCGATTGCGACGTGCACGTCAACGTGCCGAGCTTGCAGGCTTTGCTGCCGTATCTCGACGAATTCTGGCGCGACAGTGTCGTCGACCGCGGCATGAATTCTCTGGATTCGATCAGCTATCCGCCGAATGCGCCGCTCACGTCGCGGCCCGACTGGCGCGGCAAGGCGGGAGAGCCGCCGAACACGTTGGACGCGCTCAAGATGCATGCCCTCGACCGCTGGAATATCGATGCCGCCATCTGCAATTGCCTCTACGGCGTGCAGCTTCTTCACAGCGAGGATATGGCCGCGGCCTTCGCCAAGGCGGTGAATGATTACGTCGCCAGGGAATGGCTCGATCGCGATCCGCGGTTGCGGGCGTCGATCGTCGTGCCCATGCAGAATACCGAGTTTGCGGTGGCCGAGATCGAGCGCTGCGCCGCCGACAATCGTTTCGTGCAGGTGCTGGTATTGGCGATGGGAGAGGCGCCGCTCGGACGCCGGCAGTATTGGCCGATCTACGCCGCCGCGGAACGGCTTGGCCTGCCGCTCGGCATCCATGCCGGGTCGAGCTATAAGCACCCGGTGACGTCGCTTGGCTGGCCGTCCAATTACATCGAGGATTATGCGGCGAATTCGCAGGGCTTCCAGTCGCAGGTGGCGAGCCTGGTTTGCGAAGGCGTGTTCGTGAAATATCCGAAGCTGAAGGTGGTGCTGCTGGAATCCGGCGTGAGCTGGCTGCCTTCGTTTCTGTGGCGGCTCTCCAAATTCTGGCGCGGCGTTCGCCTCGAAGTGCCGTGGCTCGATCGCTCACCGTCCGAAATCGTGCGCGACCATTTCCGGCTGACCATCCAGCCTTTCGACGGCCCCGACGATCCGGCGGCAGTGGCGAAGCTGATCGATCATTTGCAGTCGGACGACATTCTGCTGTTCTCGTCGGACTTTCCGCACTGGCAGTTTGACGGCGACGACATCATGCCGGCGGGAATTCCGCAAAGGCTGCACGGCAAGATCAAGCGCGACAATGCGCTCGCGACCTATAGCCGGCTTGCGGTAGCGTAAGGCCGCAGTATGGCGAAACACGTTATCGCAAACGTGCGCGATTTTCCGGCCGGCACGCGCAGGCTGGTCGATATCCGGGGCCGCCAGATCGCGGTTTTCAATATCAAAGGCGAGTTCTTCGCGCTGGCGAACCGTTGCCCGCATCAGGGCGGCAGTCTCTGCGAGGGCCGTTTGACCGGGCTGGTCGAGGCCAGCGAACCCGGCAAATACCACTATTCGCGCCGCGGCGAGATCATCCGCTGTCCGTGGCATGGCTGGGAATTCGACGTGCGCACCGGCAAGTCGTGGTGCGAACCGTCAAAGGTGAGGGCGCGGCAGTTCGCGGTGTCGGTGGCGGCGGGCTCTGCATTGGTGGAGGGGCCCTATGTCGCCGAAACCTTTCCCGTCAGCATCGAAGACGAGTATGTCGTGCTGGACATTTAGGGCAGAGGGGCATTGCCGAGGACGATGGCTGAAGGGCGATTGAGACTGGCGGCGGATATCGGCGGCACCTTTACCGATATCGCCGTGTTCGATGAAAAATCCGGCAAGCTCGCTTTCGGCAAAGCGCTGTCGACGCCGTCCCATCTCGTGGAAGGAATCTCCGCGGGCGTGGCCAAGGCCGGGAGCGATTATCGCTCGGCCGGCCTTTTCCTGCACGGCTCGACCGTGGCTATCAACACGATGCTCGAGCGTACCGGCGCGAAAACCGCACTGCTGATCACCGAAGGCTTTCGCGACATCTATGAGATCGGCCGCATCAACCGGCCCGACGCCTACAATCTGTTCTTCCGCAAGCACGAACCGTTGATCGAGCGGGCGCTCCGCTTCGAAGTGCGCGAGCGCATGCTGGCCGACGGCGAGATCGACAAGCCGCTCGACGAAGCCGAGATTGCGGCTTTTGGCCGGAAGCTTGAGCAATTGGGCATCGAGGCGACCGCGATCCTGTTCCTGAACTGCTATGCCAATGCCGACCATGAGCGTCGCGCGAAGGAGATCCTGGAGAAAAATCATCCGTCGATGTTCGTCTCGGCGTCGCACGAGCTGTCGCAGGAATATCGCGAGTTCGAGCGTTGCTCGACCGTCGCCGCGAACGCCTATATCGGCCCCAAGGTCCGCCGCTACATCGGCGAGATCGACGCGCATATGCGCAAGGCGGGCTTCGACGGCTCGTTTCTGGTCGTGCAATCGACCGGCGGTCTGTACGAATCCGATCAGGCGCAAAACGAATGCGTGCGCATGCTGGAGTCCGGCCCTGCCGCCGGTGTCATCGGCACGCAGGCGCTGTGCCGTGCGCTCAAGATCAACAATGCCATCGCTTTCGACATGGGCGGCACCACCGCGAAAGCCGGCGTGATCTATCGCGGCGAGCCGCTGACGACGGGCGCGGCGCTGATCGGCGGTTACGAGACGGCGCTGCCGGTGCAAATCGCGATGATGGATATTTTCGAGGTCAGTGCCGGCGGCGGCTCCATCGCCCGCGTCGAGGACGGCTCGCTCCGGCTTGGCCCGCAGAGCGCCGGCGCGTCACCGGGGCCGGCGTGTTACGGGCTCGGCGGCACGGAGCCGACGGTCACCGACGCCAATCTGGTGCTTGGCCGGCTCGGCGCCGACCGTTTCCTCGGCGGCGAGATGAAGCTCGACGTCGCGGCCGCCGAGCGCGCGCTCAAGACGAAAGTTGGCGAGTTGCTCGGCATGAGCGCGGTTGAGGCGGCTGACGGCATCCTGCGCATCGCGGCGACGACCATGTCCTATGCGGTGAAGGGCGTCACCACGGAGCGCGGCCTCGACGCCGGCGATTTCGTGCTGTTCGCCTACGGCGGCGCCGGACCGTTGCATGCCGTCGAGGTGGCGCGCGAAATCGGCATGCGTCGAGTCATCGTGCCGTTCGCCCCCGGCGTGTTCTCGGCATTCGGCATGCTGTTTGCCGATCTGCGCTACGATTACGTGCGTACCTGGTTCACGCCGCTCGAAGACGCCAAGTTCGACGAGATCGAGGAGGTTTACCGCGATCTCGAGCGACAGGGCAGCGAAGCGATCGAGGCGGCATCGGTCAAACCGGAAAAAGTCGGGATCAAGCGGGCTGCCGACATGCGCTATGTCGGCCAGGAGCATGCGGTGACGGTCGATCTGCCGATGACCGTGTTCAAACGCAAGGACTTGAAGGCGATCAAACGCCACTTCGACGAGCAGCATGCGCAGCGCTACGGCACCTCGGCGCCCGCCGAACGCGCCGAAATCGTCAGTTTGCGCTCGACCGTGACCGGCGTGATGCGCAAACCGCCGCAACGCAAGATCGCGCGCGGCCGGAAAGCGCCGGCAAAGGCGGCCTCGCGCGGCAAGCGCAACGTCTATTATGCCGGCAAGTGGCACGCGACACCGACCTATCAGCGTGAAATGCTTGCGGCCGGCAATCGCATCAAGGGGCCGGCGCTGATCGAGGAATACGCCTCGACCACGGTGCTGATGCCGGGTGACGTGATGGACGTCGATGCGCTCGGTAATCTTGTGATTTCAGTCGGGGGAAGACGATGACGTTCGATCGGCGCAAATTTCTGCTGGCATCGGCGGGCGCGGCTGCATTTCCGCGCTCGGCGTTCGCGCTCGATTATCCGACGCGTCCGGTGCGCGTGATCGTCGGATTTCCGGCCGGTATCGGTCCGGATATCTCCGGACGCCTGATGAGCCAATGGTTGTGCGAGCGGCTTGGCCAGCAATTCATTGTCGATAACCGGCCCGGCGCTTCCAGCAACATCGCGACAGAAGATGTGGCGAAGGCGGCCCCGGACGGTTACACGCTGCTCGTCGCCGTCTCGACCAATGCGATCAACGCGACGTTCTACAAAAATCTCAATTTCGATTTTGCCAAGGATATCGTCCCTGTCGGCTTCATCGGCTCGACCCCGTTTGTGATGGTGGTGACGCCATCGTTCCCGGCGAAAACCGTTCCCGAATTCATCGCCTATGCCAAGGCCAACCCCGGCAAGGTCAATATGGCCTCGCAGGGCGTCGGCACCTCGCCGCACGTTACCGGCGAGATGCTCGTCATGATGACCGGTATCGATCTGGTGCACGTACCTTATCGCGGCAATGTGGTTCCCGATCTGCTGTCCGGCCAGGTGCAGCTGTATTTCAGTCCTCTGCCACAGGTCATCGAATACGTTCGCGACGGACGGCTGCGGGCGCTGGCCGTGACCTCGTTGGCGCGCGCGGATGCGTTGCCCGATGTGCCGACTTTGGCGGAATTCGTGCCCGGCTTCGAGGCGAGCGGCTGGTACAGCTTCTGCGCTCCGAAAGGGACGCCGGACGAGATTGTCGATAAACTCAACAAGGAAATGAATGCCGGGCTTGCCGATCCGGGCCTCAAAGCGAAGCTTCTTGCGGTCGGCATCGGGCCGAAACCGATGACACGCGCTGAATTTTCGAAATTCGTCGGCGATGAAATTCAGAAGTGGGCGAAGGTGATCAATTTCGCAAACATCAAGGCGGAATAGACCGACGATGAGGAGCGCCGCCATGAAATTTTCCCGCCGGCGACTGCTCAGTTTCGCGGCAGGTGCGGCAGCGCTTCCCGCCGCCTCCCGCATCGCCATCGCCGACGATTTTCCGACGCGTCCGGTGCGCCTCATCGTCGATCTGCCTGCCGGACTGGCGCCCGACGTCATCGCGCGGCTTGTGAGCGATCCGCTTGCGCAACGGCTGGGCCAGCCGGTCGTGGTCGAGAACCGTCCCGGCGCTGCCGGAAATATCGGAACCGAATATGTCGTGCGGGCGGCCCCTGACGGTTACACGCTGCTGGCGGCGATCTCGGGCAACGCGGTCAATGCCAGCTTGTACCAGGACCTGACCTTCAACTTCGTCCGCGATACCGTGCCGGCCGGTTTCATCGCCTTCACGCCGTTCGTGCTGACGGTGCCGCCGTCGTTCCCCGCCAAAACAATCCCGGAGTTCATTGCTTACGCCAAGGCCAATCCGGGCAAAATCAACTTGGCGACATCTGGCGTCGGCACCGGGCCGCACATGTCCGGCGAGTTGTTCAAGATGATGACCGGCACCGACATTGTCGAGGTGCCGTACCGGTCCAATTTCATGCCGGATGTGTTGAGCGGGCAGGTACAAGGCACATTCGCCGCGGTGGCTCCCGGTCTGGGCTTCGTAAGGTCAGGCAAACTGCGCGCTCTCGGCGTGACCAGTGCGACGCGCATGACGGAAGTGTTGCCAGACGTGCCGGCCATCGCCGAGTTCGTCCCGGGCTATGAAGGCAGCGGCTGGATTGGAATTTGCGCGCCGAAGGGTACGCCGGCCGACATCGTCGACAAGCTGAACAAGGCCGTCAATGAGGTCATTGCCGATCCGGCGGTCAAGGCTCGCCTCGTCGACCTGGGCGCCGAAGCCGTGCAGATGACACCCGGGCAATTCGGAACATTGATCGCCGATGCCGCCGACAAGTGGGCCAAGGTGATCAAGTTCGCCAACATCAAGCCGGAATGAGCATATGGCACGTCCGTCCAAAGTGAAGCGCGCGCGAAAAGTGAAGTCCGATCCGGTGGTGACCGAGATCGTGCGCAACGGCGTCATTGCGGTGACTGAGGAAATGAAAACCAACCTCATGCGCACCGCCTACAACATCATCATCTACGAGGCGCTCGACTTCACCACCGGGCTGTTCACGACGGCCGGCGAGACCGTTTCCATCGGCATCGGGCTGCCGATGTTCATTCGCGGCATGGCGGAGACGGTGAAGGCGAAGATCAAGCACTTCGGCCTGAAAAACATGAAGCCCGGCGACATCTACGTCACCAACGATTCCTATCTGACCGGCAGCCATCTCAACCACGTCACGCTGACGCTGCCGATCTTTCACAAGAACGTGCTGGTCGGGTTTTCGTGCTGCATGGCGCACTGGCTCGACATCGGCGGCACGCTTGGCGGCATCACCACCGATATTTTTTCCGAAGGACTGCAAATCCCGATCCTGAAGCTGCACGACCGCGGCGCGCCAAACGAGACGCTGATCGAGGTCATCAAGCAGAACATGCGGCTGCCGAGCCGCGCCATGGGCGACCTGCGCGCGCAGATCACCGCGGTGAAGACCGGCGAGCGGCGTTTCCTCGAACTGGTCGACCGTTACGGGCGCGAGCAGGTTCTGGGTGCGATCAAGACCATCATGGATCATTCGGAAGTGATGGCGCGCGCCCGCACCCTTTCGATTCCGGACGGCGTCTATGAGGCGGAATCGTTCATGGACGACGACGGCATCGAGATCGGCAAGAAAGTGCCGATCAAGGTGAAAGTCATCGTCAAAGGCGAGGAGATGACGGTCGATCTCACCGACGTATCGCGTCAGGTGCGCGGCTCGTTCAATTCCGGCATCACCACCGGCTATGCCTGCTCGCAGGTCGCCTACAAGTGCCTGACCTCGCCGACCGACTACCCGATCAACGACGGCTCGTTCCGCAGCCTGAAAGCGATCGTGCCGCCGGGCCGCATCGTCAGCGCGGTGCGCCCGGCGCCGATGCGCTGGTGGATGACTTATCCGATGACCATCGTCGACACGGTGTTCAAGGCGCTGGCGCCGGTCATTCCCGATCGCACCATTGCCGGCCATCATGCCGACCTCGTGATCGCGCAGACGCACGGCATCAATCCGCACACCTCGGAATTTTTCCTGGCCAATTTCGGGCCGCTCGGCGGCGGCTGGGGCGCCAAGCGCAGCGAGGACGGCGTTTCCGGAACCGTGTGTATCAACGACGGCGATACTCATAACTCGCCATGCGAGCAGAGCGAGGTGAAGTTCCCGCTGGTGGTGGAGCGCTACTCGCTCATTCCGGATTCCGGCGGTGCCGGGCGGCATCGCGGCGGACTGGGACTGGAACGCGTCGTGCGCGCGCGGGTACCGATGACCTTCAACAGCCATGTCGAGCGGTTTCATTGCAAGCCGTGGGGACTGGAGGGCGGTGGAGACGCCACCGGCAATGAAGTTGCGGTGCGGATCGGCGATCAGTGGAAGGAAGACTTCCCCAATGCCAAGGTTCTGGTCGCGCATCTGAAAACCGGCGATGCGTTCCGGATGCGCTCCGGGGGCGGCGGCGGTTATGGCTCGCCGCTTGAGCGCCCGATTGCCGATGTCGCGGCCGATGCCAAACAAGGCTACATCTCGCTCGCCGCCGTGAAAGGCCTCTACGGCGTCGTGCTTGATCCCGAGACTTTCGACGTCGATGTCGCCGCCACGGAAAGGCTGCGCGCGTCGATGCGGCAGGCGGCGGCGTGACAATGACTGACATTCCGATGAGGCAGCGAAAGGACTTTCGGCGGATCGGGATACTGCTGCCGTCCTCGAGCTCCGTGCAGGAGGCCGACATCGGCGGAGCGCTGCCGGACGACATTACCCTGCACGTCGCGCGCATGCGATTGAACAACGTGGATGCGGAATCGACCCTGCGGATCGTCCAGGAAATCGAAGGCGAAAGTCAAAAGCTGGCCGATGTCGATGTTGACGTCATCATTTTTCCGGCGACTGCGCCTTCGTCGCGCATGGGCCCGGGATACGATCAGGAATTGATCAAGCGAATAAGCGCGGCAAGCGGGAAGCCGGCCACCACGGCCTCGACCGCGCTGCTTGAGGCGTTGCGGGTGCTTTCGGTCAAACGCATCGTGCTCGGCGCGCCGTGGAGCGCTTCGGTCAACCAGTCCGTTACGGCGTTTCTGGAAGCAAACGGAATCGAAGTCATCGCGCAAGAGGCGCTCGGGATCGTCCGCAATCTCGATATCGGGTTGCTCGATCCGCAAACCGCTTTCGATGTCGGACGCCGCGTGGACAGACCGGAAGCCGACGCAGTCATGCTGGCCTGCGGCAACTGGAGTACGTTCGGCATCATCGACCGGCTTGAGCGCGATCTGGGAAAGCCCGTGCTGACGACGAACCAGGTCAGTCTGTGGCATGCGCTGAAGATGATGGGCACGCGGCCCCTTGATGGGGTTGGCGTTTTGCTGCGGCAGCATCTGGGCGCGGAAGCCGCGAGATGACGCGAGATAGACTGTTCCGGCGGCAAAGGCGCCGTGGTTTGTGAGGTCAGCTTTGCCCGAGAATTGCCTGCGCTGTCTCGAGCCCGCTTGCCAGTGCCGCTTCGATCGTCCCCATTTCCGGGCCCCCGTAAGCCGCCTCACCTGAAAAGCGGATAGGGCGGCCGTCCGCCGCTATGAGCGCCGACCGTGCGGTGTTGGTGTCGAGCGTGGCGTAGGAATAGGCGCCGCGCGCGAAGGGATCCTTGGCCCAGTCGATCGCCCGCGCCGTCACCAGTTTCTGCATCAATTGCTTCGGATCGAGCCCGAAGATGCCGGCGAGCGACGCGACTCCCGCCTCGATCAATTCCTGCTCGCTGAAGCGCGCCATGGCTTCGGTCTTCGGCCCGCCGAACCAGCCCGTGAGCAGCGGGACGGCAGCGGGATGCTGGGTCCACCAGACCGGTATCCGCGCGTCCGAAATCAGGAATGACAGTTCGGCAAGCTCGGCGCGCTGCTCGCGCCACCAGCAGGTCTGGAACAGCAGCAGAAACTTGATGACATTACCAAAGCCGATCTTCGCAGCGGCTTCGGCTTTTTCGCGTTCCGGTGCAGGAAGCGCGATCTCTTTCAGGAGCGGAAGAGGCACCGTGAGGATGACGGTATCGCTCTCATATGCCTCGCCGTTGGTGCAACGGACGACGCATCCTCGATCGCTGACTTCGATCGCGGTAACGGCCGAGTTGAGACGGATTGTGACGCCGTGTCTGCGGCATTCCCCGGCGAGAAAATCGGCCAACGCGCCATAGCCGCCGGCAACCCGGGACTGCATGCGTTGCCCGCTATCCATCCATTCGTCGCGCAGGGCCAGAACGCTTGCCCGTTGCGGGTCGGCGGCGTCGTAGCCTTCGACCATTCCCGTGATGGAGCGTCTCAACTGCGTGTACGCCGCCCCTGGAAAATAGCGCTGCAGGAATTGCGCGACCGGCATATCGGACTGCAATTCCGTCAGCCGCCGGTGGAGTTCGTCGTCGTGCGGACCGGACGGATCGCCTTGCGAGAACGCGCCGCTCTCGACATGCCAGGCCGCTCCCGCAAGCGGCAGCGTTGTCAGCCCGGCCTCGCGCAGCAGGCGTCGCGTGACGGGGGCCTCACCATGAACGAATTCGGCTCCGCCTTCGGCGGGGTATCCGAACGTGGCGGACGGAAGCGGGTCGATCCGGCCGCCGCATCTGTCCCGTGCTTCCAGTATCGTCACCCGTTTGCCGGCTCGCCCGAGTTCGCGCGCTGCGATCAGGCCAGCGGCTCCCGCTCCGATGACGACGATGCTCTCTGCTTGTGCGCGAGTCATTCAAGCGCGGACTACTGGACCCGCGTCATCCGCACCGGAAGCTTGCTCACGGCGCGCAGCGTGTTGTGCATGAGCCGTTCCGGCTTGCCGACGAGCTCGATCGAGGCGACACGCTCCAGCATTGCCGTCATCAGCGCCTCGATTTCCAGCCGTGCGATCATCTGCCCAACGCAGGCGTGAATGCCGGTGCCGAAGCCGACATGGCCGGCGACCTTGCGGCTGACATTGAAGCGCGCCGCTTCTTCCCATTTTCGCGGGTCGCGATTGGCCGCAGCGATCGAGACATAGATTTTCTCGCCGGCATCGATCGGCGTGCCGGCGAGCTCCGTTTTCCGCGTCGTGGTGCGGAAGTAACACTGGAATGGTGTCTCGAAGCGCATGACCTCTTCGAATGCGGCGCGCGCCTTCGCGGGCTCTTGCCGCAGCTTCTGCCACTCGCCCGGATTTTCGGCGAAGCAGAGGATGGCGTTGCCGACGGCGTGAACCGTGGTGTCAATGCCGGCGGACAAAAACGAGCGTACTAGCAGGGCGGCTTCCTGCTCGGTGACTTCGCCGGTGTCGGCGTATTTGTAGACTTCGGCGCCTAGGCTGCCGGGACGTAACGCATTGCGCGCACAGCGCTGCATCACCCAGGGCAGGATCTTGTCCACGGGCGCGAGCGCTGCATGATAGAGATCGTTCTTCGGGCCCATGGTGTTGAACACCATGCTCCCGTAAGGCAACAGCATTTCGCGCTCTTCGGCGGCGATGCCGACCGCGTCTGGAAATACCTTGAGCGGGTAGGGGATCGAGATTTCGGCGACGGCGTCGAAGGTGCCAAGCGCCAGCACCTTGTCGATTACCCGCGCCGCTTCCTGATAGAAGCCGTCACGCAGGGCGCGGAGCAGGTTCGGCGCCACCGCGCGGTTCATGACGGTGCGGGCGCGCGTGTGAGTCGGCGGGTCGGTTTCGAGCAGCAGGCTCGGCGGCCGCCAATTGCCCTCTTTATGAAAATTGGCAATTCCAACACCGCCACCTGAACCGAAGATCTCCCAGTTGTTGAGTATGGTGCTGACCGGATCGTAGCGCGTCACCGCCCACACGTCGTAGCGCGGCAGGCGGACGACCGCGCCAAGCTCCCGGAGCTGTTCGTGGAACGGGTAGGGATCGGCGAGGAATTCGCGCGAAAACGGATCGATGTCCGAGGACGCTGCGGTCTCTTTCAGTTGCGGCACTGCCATTGCCACCCTCCGCGTCGCGCCATCCTCGATAGATCGCGCCGCGGCGTCAACCTTTGAGCATGCCGAGCCCCGCCATTCCTCGGGAACCAATCCAGCGTCCGGATCATTGGTGTGGAAGGCGCAAACATTGCGCCGAACGCTTTTTGGAGAGGACAATGGATAAGAAAGTTGCCGGACTTCTGGGAGCTGCCGCGGCGATCGCGACGGTCGGAGGCGCGAATGCCACCGAGGTGCAAGGGAATCCTGTCAATCATGCCGCAAGCTATCGGGAGCTGCTCGATCCCGTGCCGAACGCGCTTGCCGCCTTGAAAGCCGAGGAGGCGCGACGGACATCCGCTCCGAGCGCCTCGGAAAAGCTGGCACAGGTGACCATCGGTATTGGCCATCATCACCACCACCATCATCACCATATGGTGCCGCGGGTCCATGTTCGCGTTCTGCCGCATCCTCATCACCACCATCATCACCATCACCACAGCAGCTATTACGGCCGCTGAGTGAAGAGCAAACAGGCCGGGTCACTCGTGGGCCCGGCCTTTTGCTGCGCGCAGCAGATAACGGTAGGTGCCGTCAAAGACGGTGTCGGTGTCTGAGGTCCAGGTCGAGTCGGCCGCAAGTTGCGGGCGGCTGGCGTGGATACGCCGCCCGCGCATCTCCCGTTCGGCGGCTTCTTCTTCGTTCATCGCTACCAGATTGATGTCGCAGGTCACCGGCAGCACGAGGATTTGAAGCATCGGTTCGTCGGGCCGAAAGATATGAACTTGGCCTTCGGTCGGTGCTTTGAAAACAATGAACGAAATCATCGGCCACCATTCGGTGCGCAACAGAGCCGGTACGGCGATCGGACAGGTGCCGGTGATATCGGTGTAGAAGCGTGGATGCGGCTCTGTGCGAACAGCCCAATCGGGACCGACATTCAGATCGAGGAGCAGCTGGTGGGTATAGAAGTCGCGGCCAAAGGTGCGAAAAGGCGGCCACTGTAAATCACCGTCGGGAGCGGGGCCGAAGTCGCCATCGAAATGCAGCTGCCCATCCTTTCTTGAGACGTGCAGTTCGTTCTCGTAGGGATAAAAGATCTCAATTCCGTACTGCGCCCCCTCGGTAAAGGGCGCGCAATGCCAAGCGTATTCGTGCGAACCGTCGGCGCGCGGCGCCGGCTTTCCGGCCCATCCGGGCATCTCCAATTTCGTTTTGCGTGGCTGCAAGCCCGGATTGAAGTGCCTAAATTTGACGTCGAGCATCAGCCCCTCGGTGATCGTAGACACCCTGCCAGTAGAAAAGTTTCACTGGCGGGCAAAGTTCCCTCGCGACAGCCGTAGGCCCGCTAAAGCCCTAAAAGTAGCCGGTTATCGGGCTTTTGGCAGTCCTTGAACGCATTATTTGGCAGGGCCATATAATGAACGGCCTCCGGGAAATGGTTTTCCGGTGGTCAAAAAGGGGTGCCATAAAGGGCCCCGCCAAAGTCGCTTGAAAAGGGCTTTGAAACCATGTCCAGGGTTTCGTCGCTATCGAGTCCCTTCCTGCTTGGCTTCGACGAGATCGAGCGCGTGCTCGACCGCGTCGGCAAAGCGGCGGACGGCTACCCTCCCTACAATATCGAGCGGATAGCGCGTAACGGGAACGCGCCCGAGCGTCTGCGCATTACCCTAGCGGTCGCAGGCTTCACCCGCGATCAGCTCGATGTAACAGTAGAGGAGAGCCAGCTCGTCATCCGCGGTCGCCAACAGGACGACAAAAGCCGGGAATACATCCACCGCGGCATTGCCGCGCGCCAATTCCAGCGCACCTTCGTGCTGGCGGACGGCATGGAAGTTTCCGGTGCGGACCTGAAAAACGGATTGCTGTCGATTGATCTGGCGCGCCCGCAACCCGAGCGCATCGTTAAATCGATCTCAATCAAAGAGTGCGATTAAGAAACCAGTAGGACTCGACCAACATGAAAGGAGTCGAGGGCCATGTCACTTGAAACGAACCGTACAGAGAACCCGATCCAAATCACCCCGGAAGCGCTCGCGCACCTTGGCGACGGACGTATCGCCTACGTCAAGACGATCCGCTCCGAAGACGTAGCGGCGATGTTTCCGCAGATGCAGGTGCCGAAGATAGCGCCCGGTGTGAAACTGTTCGCACTGCATGCGGCCGACGGCACGCCCATCATGCTGACCGACAGCCGTGAGGCCGCCGTTGCCAACGCCTGGAGTCAGGAGCTCGAGGCCGTCAGCGTGCACTAACCGCAGTTGCGACTGGAAACGAGATCGGGGCCGGCATTGCCGGCCCCGTTTTCATTTGCTGTGTAGCTTGCTGCTAGGCGGCGCTGGCCGACGGCATCGCCAGCACGGCGTAAAGCGATTCCGCGTCTTTCGACGCACGCAGTTTGTGCGTTACGGCGGGTTCGCGCAGCAGGCGGGCAACGCGCGCCAAAGCTTTCAAGTGATCGGCGCCGGCGCCCTCGGGCGCAAGCAGCAGGAAGATAAGGTCGACCGGCTGGCCGTCGAGCGCCTCGAAATCGATCGGCCGGTCGAGCCGGGCAAATAAACCGAACAGCCGCGTCAAATTGGCCATTTTGCCGTGCGGTATGGCGATGCCGTTGCCGATCGCCGTCGAACCGAGTTTCTCGCGCTGCGTCAGGATCTCAAAAATCTGCCGCTCGTTTTGGCCGCTGAGCGCAGCGGCGCGCGCCGCAAGTTCCTGCAGCGCCTGTTTCTTGCTGTTGACCTTGAGCGCCGGCAGAACCGCATTCGGTGCAACGAGATCGTCGAGCGGCATGAAAGGCTGACCTGGAAAGCTGACCTGGAATGAAACTGTAAGCCCCGGGGCCGAGAGCGTCATCGGCTCTTACGGAACCGCACCAAAACTTTTAGGGGTGCATGATCGTTCCCGAAAACGGTACCCCTTTTCCGGACCATGCTCGTTAGGGCGGCGGACCATAGGGAGAGGCCGAACTCTCGTCAATGGGCGTCGGCGCGATGGTCTTTAAGCCTGCGATGATAGCGGCGCAACTGTTTTTCCAGACGCAGTATCGCCTGGTCCGCGCTGGCATAAGCGTTGGCGGCCGCGGCCTCGGCGTGAAGTGTAACTTTGGAATCGAGGTGAATCGCGCATTCGGTACGGAACCCGAACCCGTCCTGCGCCAGGGTAACGTGTCCCGAATAACCGCCGTCAAAATACTTGTCCGCGGCTTCAGCGATCCGTCCGTTGAGCCGGCCGCGCAAAGCCTCGCCAACCTCGATGTTCTTGCCGGATATGCGAAATGACATAGACGCCTCCGTCAAAGGGTCCGATCAGATTCGACTTAGGTATTCGCCGGTGAAGTTTCAACGCGGTATGGCGGCGCGGTTCAGGTTGCGGCTACGCTCTGCTTTTCGCGCCGCCGTTGTACCGAGGAGGGAATGCGCATTGCTTCGCGGTATTTCGCGACCGTGCGGCGTGCGATATCTATGCCGGATTCGCGCAGCTTCTCGACGATCGTATCGTCCGAAAGCACATCGGCCGGGGGTTCGGCGTCGATGAGTTGCTTGATGCGATGCCGCACGGCTTCCGCGGAATGCGCTTCGCCGCCGTGGGAAGCTGCAATCGCCGAAGTGAAAAAGTATTTGAGCTCGAAGATGCCGCGGGTGGTCGCCATGTATTTGTTGGCGGTGACGCGGGACACCGTCAACTCGTGCATGCCGATGGCTTCGGCGACGGTCTTCAGGTTAAGCGGGCGCAGGTGCTCGACGCCGTTGGCAAAGAATGCGTCCTGCTGGCGGACGATCTCGTTCGAAACCTTGAGGATCGTGCGGGCGCGCTGATCGAGTGCGCGCACCAGCCACGTGGCGCTTTGCAGGCATTCGTTGAGATAGGACTTGTCGTTGTCGCGCCGCGCCGTTGCCGACACTTCCGAATAGTAGCTCTGGTTGACCAGAACCTTCGGCAGCGTGTCGGAGTTCAGTTCCACGATCCATGCTCCGTTGGAAGCCGGGCGGACAAACACATCGGGCACGATCGGCTGTACGACGGCTGAACCGAACGCATGACCCGGTTTGGGATTGAGCCTGCGGATTTCCGCGATCATGTCGGTGAGGTCTTCGTCGTTCACCTCGCAGATTTTCTTCAGCGCCGCGAAATCCCGCCGCGCCAGCAGATCAAGCCGTGTGATCAGCGCTTGCATCGCCGGGTCATAGCGATTTTGCTCCTTGAGCTGGATCGCAAGGCACTCGGCAAGATCCCGGGCACAGACGCCCGGCGGATCGAAGGTCTGTAAAATCCGCAGCACGCTTTCGATCTCGGTAATGCTGGTTCCGAGCTTCTCCGCCGCCGTGGCCAGGTCACCGCTGAGATAGCCGGCCTCATCCACCAGATCGATCAGGTATTGGCCGATCATGCGGTGAATCGGGTCCGTGATCGCCAGGGTGAGCTGTTCGCGCAGCCAGTCCGCGAGCGTCGTTTCGGCGGAGACGAACGCCTCGAGATTATAGTCTTCGCCGTTGCGGGCGCCCGAGCCGGTTCCGGCCCATTCCGAATAGCCGGCCGGGGCGTCGGAGGTGCGGGGACGGCTGGGCTCGCTGTCGTCGGGCGACGTGTCGTCGAGGGCTTTATCGACCCGTTCCTTCTCGATGGCAGTCGGTTCCGGCTCGCGGGTTTCCCACCCGGCGGGATCATCAGCCGCTTTATCCTGGCTTTGCGAGCCATTGGCGGCGGCGGCGCCGACCGGCGCTTCGCCTTCGGCGGCGTTGTTGCGGTCGAGCAGGGGGTTGCGCTCCAGCTCGGCCTCGACGTAAGCGACGAGGTCAAGATTGGAGAGCTGCAGCAGCTTGATGGCCTGCATCAGCTGCGGCGTCATCACCAGAGCCTGGCTCTGCCGAAGCTGAAGTCGTTGCGAAAGTGCCATGGATGGCGCTGAGTTGGTCCAATTCTTGCTTGTCAGGGCCTTGTACAGCAATGGGGCGGCGGTCGCCAGCCGATTTTTGCGGGCGGACCACGAACCTGAAGGCAGGCAGCCTTAAAGCCGGAATTCCTCGCCCAGATAGAGCCGCCGGACATCGGGGTTGTTGACGATGTCGTCGGGGCGGCCCTCCATCAGCACCGCGCCCGAATAGATGATGTAGGCCCGGTCGGTCAGACCGAGCGTCTCGCGCACGTTGTGATCGGTAATCAGCACACCGATACCGCGGTTGGTGAGGTGCCGCACCAGCGCCTGGATGTCGCCGACCGCGATCGGATCGATGCCGGCGAACGGCTCGTCGAGCAGCATGTAGCTTGGCCGTGTTGCCAGCGCCCGCGCGATCTCGACGCGGCGGCGCTCGCCGCCGGACAGTGCGATTGATGGAGTCTTGCGCAGGCGGGCAATGTTGAATTCGTCGAGCAGCGCATTGAGATCGTGCTCGCGCCGCTTGGCGTCCGGCTCGGTGACTTCGAGCACGGCACGGATATTGTCCTCGACATTGAGGCCGCGAAAGATCGAAGCTTCCTGCGGCAGATAGCCGATGCCGAGCCGGGCGCGCTGGTACATCGGTAGCCTGGTGATATCCCGGCCATTCAGCTCGATGCGGCCTTTGTCGGCGCTGATGAGCCCGGTCGTCATGTAGAACACGGTTGTCTTCCCGGCGCCGTTCGGGCCGAGCAGTCCGACCGCTTCGCCTCTGCGCACATAGAGGCTGACGCCTTTCACCACCATGCGGCCAACGAAACTCTTTTCGATGCCATGGATTGAAAGCGTTCCCTTGCGTTCGTCAGGGACGGCGCCGTTGCCGTCGGTTCGCCGCCGCGGCCGCGAAACCGGACGGGATGCGCGCTTGGATACCGGCGGCCGCGGGGGCTGGCGCTCAAGGGACCGCGGGACCTGCCGGTCCGGCTCATCGTATGGAAGTTGTTCCGGCGGCTCGTCCTGATGGTCCGGCTCGGGCTCCGGCCGGCGGAACGACCGTTCCTCGGTGTTGACCCTCTCGGCGGTCTTGACCCTTTCGGCGGTGCTGGCCTTTTCGGCGGTGCTGGCCTTTTCGGCGGTGCTGGCCCTTTCGGCGGTTCTAGCTCTTTCAGCAGTCAGGACCTTCTCGGCAGTCAGGATTTTCTCGGCCGGTGCGGCGGTACTGGCGATATCGACATAACTATTGCTGATCAGGCCGCCGATGGTCTCGAGTTCGATGGCGTCGCCCGCAGCGGCCGGAACAGGCTCGCCCGGCTGCTTGAAACGGCGGAGATATGAAAGAATATCGACCACGCTGATTTCGAACCTTCACCGAATCGCCGAAGAAAGGCGTTCAATATGGGGGGAGTTTAACCGATTTCCGGCAGCGATAGTGAACGGGCCTGTTGCTAGTTCGCTCGTCCGGGGCCGATGGTCATCATGTTTCCCGGCCCGCCATTCTGGTTCTTGCTCGGCAGGATCAGTGCCCGTACACGGCCTGGCGCCGCGCCGCCGCCTTCGCTGCTCAACACGCGTGCATTGCCGGTGACCGTATCGACGACGACACGCTCGCCGTGGATCACGTTCTCGCCCTGGCTGACCACGACATTGCCGGTGAGCGTAATCGTCTTGGCTTGCAGGTCGTAGACGCCGAGGTCGCCGCTCGCCTTTTGGTCTTTTGTTATGACGGTAACGCCGCCGCGGGCTTCGATGCGGCGAATGTCTTGCGCGCCTTTCGGTCCCGGCGCGACAGAAGTCGGCTTTGTGCCGGTAGCGCCATTTTGAGCAATGCCGACCTCGTGTCCGTAAAAGACAACGAGCGATTGGCACTTCATCGTCGTATCGCCCTGGACGACCTGTACATTGCCCGCGAAGGTCGCGGTCTTGTTCTTGTCGTGCACTTCAAGCGAGGCGGCTTCGATCTGAACCGGCTGATCCTGATTCTGTCCCAGGCTGTTCGGCATCAGCCCTTGCGCCGCGGCGATGCCCGGCAAAAAACATGCGGCGATGCCAACCCAGAGCGGCAATCGAGACTTCACTGTGTTTTCGCCTTGTCGGTGTCCTTGTCCTGCTGAAGGACCATCGTGACACCTTCAAACCGGATCGTGTCGCCTTTTTCGGTGATCTCCATCCGCTGGCCGTTGAGCGTGCCGTTGAGCAGTTTCACCTTCACCGGTTTGTTGGAAACGACGTTGCCGCTCTTCATGTCGACGACCGCTTCGGTGAGACGCGCGGCGTAGCCGGTGGAAGAGACCAGCGCGATGTTGTCGTTCAGGGTCAGCATATTGCCCTTCATGTCGTAAATGCCCGCGGGCGCGGTCATTTCCACCGTGCTTTTGTCAGCCATGCCCATTTTGGCGTGGATCTGATCCAGTTCGACGAGGTCCGGCTTCGTGATGTCCTGCGCCGCGGCGTTGGCAGTGAATTCATAAGGGCGCGCATCATTGGTGTAGCCGGTAAGCTTCGGCGCCTGCATGGTGATTTTTGTGCCTTTGATCACGAGCTTGCCGAGTTCACCCGGTAATCGGATCTCGCCAAGCGAGGGCAGATAGTTCGCAGCGACCACGCACAGCAGGACGGTCGCAATAATCGCCAGCACGCCGGCTCGCATCCAGCGCACATTCCGGCTGTGCCGGAGCGCCATGCGATACTTCCGTTCGGTATCGACGCCAGCGCCGGACAGGGACGCGGAATCCCCTATAGAATCGGTCGAGTAGGTTGTGGTCACGCGAGGACCCTCTAAAGCAGTCGCTCCGATTCGGCTCGGATATCAGCTTATTTCAGCCAAGGCGACCGCCAACACTTCCGACCGCCAACACTTGCCCTGGGAGACTCGCCGATGAATATGGCCCGGGCAGGGCTGACTTTTCCTAATATTTGCAGTGGCTTACTTGATTTTCGGCTGTCGAAGCCGGCAACTGCACTTAGGAATGCGCGAAAATGTCATCGGCGGCGAAGCCGGCCAGGTCGAGGCGTGTTCGCTCCGGCAGGAAGCGGAAACAGGCGGCGGCAAGTTCCGAGCGGCCTTCCCGCGCCAACATGGCGTCAAGCCTGTCCTTGAGCGCATGCAGATGGGTGACGTCGGAGGCGGCGTAAGCGACCTGCGCGTCGGTCAAGTCACCCGCGCCCCAATCGGAGCTTTGCTGCTGCTTGGAAATTTCCTGTCCCAGGATTTCGCGCACGAGATCCTTCAAGCCGTGCTTGTCGGTATAGGTCCGGCTCAGGCGTGACGCGATCTTGGTGCAATAGACCGGCTCCGGCATCACGCCGAATGCTTTGTACAGCATGCCGAGATCGAAACGCGCGAAGTGGAAGATCTTGAGCAGGCTCTTGTCCGCAAGCAGCCGTTTAAGGTTGGGCGCATCCTTGGCGTGCGGCGGGATTTGCACGATGTCCGCCGAGCCGTCACCCGGGGAAAGCTGGACAACACAGAGCCGGTCACGGGCGAGATCGAGACCCATCGTCTCGGTATCGATCGCCACCGCGCCTTTGTAGCGCGCGATGTCCGGTAGATCGCCGAGGTGCAGCCGGGTGGTCATGCGCTGCCCTCAATATCGGAGTCGCCAAGTCGCGTCAAAAGTCGCGTCAAAAGGACAGCAGCCGCAGCGGCATTGCGGGGCACGATAAAACCGAGATCAAATCTGATTGGGAAGCGTGTGGTGCCCAGGAGAGGACTCGAACCTCCACGGTGTTACCCGCTAGTACCTGAAACTAGTGCGTCTACCAATTCCGCCACCTGGGCGCCCGGTTGGGCAATGCCGGGATAGGTACGGAGCGGTTGACGCCTTGTCAATCGAATGGCCGGGGCCCCTGTCGGGCCGCGAACGGCTATAAAAGCCGTGGAAAAGCTCGCGTTGGGGAGTTGCCCGTGAACCGATTTGATCTGACCGGCCGGGTCGCCATTGTCACCGGCGGCAACGGCGGACTTGGTCTCGGAATGGCGCGCGGCCTGGCCGAAGCCGGGGCAACGGTTGCGATTGCGGCGCGCGATGAAGCCAAAGGGCAGGCGGCGATCGAGGAACTGAATGCCGCCGGCTTTCGCTGCAGGTTCTATCCGCTGCAAGCGGCATCATCGGCTTCCTGCAAAAGCATGGTCGAGCATGTCGTCGGCGATTTCGGCCGTTGCGATATTCTCATCAACAATGCCGGCACAACGATACGCAAGCGGCCGGAGCTGCTATCGGAAGATGACTGGCGCGAAGTGCTTGATGTGAACCTCGGCGGCGCCTTGTTTTGCGCGCAAGCCGTCTATCCGCACATGAAGGCCGAGCGCCGTGGAAAAATACTCAACATCGGATCGATGTATTCGATATTCGGCGGACCGGTTGTAACGGCTTATGCCGCGAGCAAGGGAGGCATCGTGCAATTGACGCGTTCGCTCGCTTGCGCATGGGCGGCGGACAATATCCAGGTCAATGCGATCCTGCCCGGCTGGCTCAACACCGACCTGACCCGCGGCGCGCGTGAGCAAATCGCGGGCCTTCATGACGCGGTCTTGTCACGAACGCCGGCAGGCCGCTGGGGAGAACCCGACGACATGGCCGGAACAGCGGTGTTTTTCTCGAGTGCCGCCTCGGACTTCGTGACCGGCGCCACGCTTGCCGTTGACGGCGGATATTCCGCACGGGGCTGATTTTTGCCGACGGTCGATCTGTACAGGGCAGGGGCGATCTTGTATCCCCGCGACGATGGCTCTGAAGGATAAATCCGAGACCCTTGTCACCGTCTTCGGCGGCTCCGGATTCCTCGGCCGCCATGTGGTTCGGGCGCTGGCACAGCAGCAATACCGCATCCGCGTCGCGGTGCGCCGGCCCGAACTTTGCGGCCATCTGCGGCCGATGGGCCGGGTCGGGCAAATTCATGCCGTTCAGGCCAATCTGCGTTATCCGGATTCGGTCACGGCGGCGGTGCGCGATGCCGATGTGGTCATCAATCTGGTCGGCATCCTGTTCGAACGCGGCCGTCAGCAGTTCGACGCGGTGCACGTGACCGGCGCCGAAGCGGCGGCGCTCGCCGCCAAAGCCGTGGGCGCGAACCTGGTGCATGTTTCCGCGATCGGCGCCAACGAAAACGCGGCGTCGTCTTACGCCCGGTCAAAAGCGGAAGGCGAAAAGCGGGTGCTGGCGGCAGTGCCGGGTGCGACCATCGTGCGGCCGTCGATTGTGTTCGGCCCGGAAGATGACTTCTTCAACCGCTTCGCGGCGCTGGCGCGGCTGGCCCCGGCCTTGCCGCTTCCCGGCGGCGGCCATACCCGCTTTCAGCCGGTTTTCGTCGGCGACGTCGCGGCCGCGATCGCCAAAGCGGTTGATGGCGGCACCAAGCCCGGCGCGGCCTACGAGCTTGGTGGACCGAACGTGCGCACGTTCAAGGAGCTGATGGAGTTTACCCTGGCGACTATTCATCGCCGGCGGCTCCTTGTTCCGCTGCCGTTTGGCCTGATGAAATTGAACGCGATGGTTTTGCAGTTCGCGCCGAAGCCGCCGATCACGCCCGATCAGGTCGAACTGCTCAAGAACGACAACGTCGTGTCCGAAGCGGCACGGCATGACGGACGCACGCTGGAAGCGCTCGGTATTATTCCGGAGTCGATGGAGGCGATCGTGCCGTCCTACCTCTGGCGGTTCCGCAAAGCCGGACAGTTCGACGCGCGCATGGTATAGCGGCCGTGGTGTCACACGGCCGAAACACCGAAGGCTTATCAAGCTTCGTATTTGAACGAAAGCGCGACGCGGGTCCGAAACGCCAGAACCTTGCCGTTCTCTACCCTCATGTCCATCTTGGTGACTTCGGCCACGCGCAGATCGCGCAACGATCCGGCGGCAGTTTCGACGGCGCGCCGGCCGGCGTCCTCCCATGATTTTTCGCTGACGCCGACGACATCGACAACCCGGTAAACGCTATCCGTTTGTTTCTTCGCCATTGAAGCGATCCTCCCTAAGCTGATAAAGCGCGCGCGGCCGTTGCCGCTACGCAAGCTCATTTTAGCTCAGACCGAGGGTCGATTCACATCCCCATAGCCAGCGCGATCAGTCCAAGCGTGCCGACGATAATCCGCCACCACGCGAACAGCGCGAAGCCGTGCTGCGCGACATAGCCGAGCAGCCACTTCACGACGATCCAGCCGCAGATGAACGATACGGCAAAGCCGACGGCAATGATCTCGAGGTTGCTGCCGGCGAGTTCATGGCGGTCCTTGAACGCTTCGAATGCAAACGCGCCGACCATGGTCGGCATCGCCAGCCAGAACGAGAATTCCGTCGCGGCGCGCTTGTCGGCACCGAACAGCATCGCGGCGACGATGGAAGCGCCCGAACGCGACACGCCGGGGATCATCGACAGGCATTGCACGACGCCGATGCCGAGATACATCGGCAGCGTGAATTTTTGCGCATCGTGATAGCGCGGCTTGAGATCGAGGCGGTCGATCCACAGCAGCACGACACCGCCGATCACCAGCATGATGCAGACGATCCAGACGTTGAACAACACGCTTTTGATGAAGCCGTAGGCCAGCGCACCAAGCACCATCGCCGGAAGGAACGCCACCAGCACGCCGATGATGAAGCGCTGCGCCTGCGGATCGTTGAACATGCCGAGGAACAGCTTCCACAGCCGGCCGAAATAAATCGACAGCAGGGCCAGGATCGCGCCAAGCTGGATCAGGACATCGAAGGACTTTCCGAAAAACTCGTCGTCAAAGCCGAAGAAGTGGCCGACCAGAAGCAGGTGCCCGGTCGAGGAAACCGGAATGAACTCGGTCAGGCCTTCGACGATGCCGAGGAAGATGGCCTTGATCACATCCAGCGTCATGATGAGCTCCGTGGCGAGGTAACGGAACACAGGCGCACCGGGCGCCCGGACCGGTAGGGTTGGCAAGATGGTTACGCCACAGTTTGGCGCGGCACAGGTTTGCTTGCGGCGTGGCGTCGCCTATAAGGTGCGAATCGTTGGAATCACGTCCCGACTGCTCGCTGCTATAGCCGTCCGGTTCCTCGCTCACAAGACGATCCAATAGGTCAGGTTGGCACTTCGCGATGAATGGAATGCTGACGCTGTTTCATCATCCGTTTTGCCCGCACTCCCGCTTTATCCGGCTCGTGTCCGAAGAACTCGGACTCGAACTGCGTCTGGCCGAGGAGCGGACCTGGGAGCGGCGGCCGGATTTTCTCAAGCTCAATCCCGCCGGTACGACGCCCGTGCTCGTGGAAGAGGCCGCTCCGCCGGTTCCGGGTGCGGCGGTCATCGCCGAATACCTCAGCGATACGCGGGGCGACAGGCTTGCGGAACTCCGCCTGATGCCGCGCGATCCGGGAACGCGGGTCGAAATCCGCCGCCTGATGAACTGGTTCAACGACAAATTCTTCGAAGAGGCCAGCGGACCGCTGGTGATGGAGCGCATCTACAAGCGCTATATCCCGGAGAATGCCGGCGGCGGCCCGCCGAATACCGATGCGATGCGTGCTGCGCGCAGCAATATTCGCTACCATCTAGCCTATATCGGCTGGCTGGTTCGTACCCGTGACTGGCTCGCCGGCGACAACCTGACTTATGCCGATCTGGCGGCGGCAGCGCATTTGTCCGCCATCGATTACCTGGGCGATGTGCCGTGGGACGCAGACGAGACGGCGAAGAACTGGTACGCGAGGATAAAATCGCGACCGTCGTTTCGCGTGTTGCTCGCCGAGACGCTGCCCGGCCTGCCGCCGTCGCCGAGCTACGTCGACCTCGATTTCTGATCGCCGACGATCTCAAATCCGCTCTGATCCTCGCAGCGCATGCGGAGGGTTTCGACGTTGTGGGCGTGACGCGGCCGGATTCGGTTCCGCAGGTCGGAGAACGGCTGCGCGAGTTTTTGGCCGCCGGCGCCCATGGCGACATGGCATGGATGGCCGCCAATGCCGAACGGCGCGGCGATCCGCGAGCGATGTGGTCCGAGGTGCGCTCGATTATCATGCTTGGGGTCAACTACGGCCCGCACGATGACCCGCTCGCGGTTCTCAAGCATCGCGAGCGCGGCGGCATTTCGGTTTACGCGCGCGGCGACGATTATCACGACGTCATCAAGCCGCGCCTGAAACGCCTCGGACGCTGGCTGATCGAAGCAGCGGGCGGCGACATCAAGGTCTTCGTCGATACCGCGGCTGTCATGGAGAAGCCGCTCGCCGAGGCCGCTGGTCTCGGTTGGCAGGGTAAGCACACCAATCTTGTTTCGAAAGAGCTTGGCTCCTGGCTGTTTCTGGGTGCGGTCTTCACCACGCTTGAGCTGCCGCCTGATGCGCCGATGGACGATCATTGCGGCAGTTGCCACGCCTGCCTCGACGTCTGTCCGACGCATGCTTTTCCGGCGCCGTATCGGCTCGATGCGCGGCGCTGCATTTCGTATCTCACCATCGAGCATAAGGGGCCCATTCCGCGCGAATTTCGTGCGCCGATGGGCAACCGCATCTATGGCTGCGACGATTGCCTTGCGGTCTGTCCGTGGAACAAGTTTGCGCAGGCCGGGCATGAGATGAAATTGCTGGCCCGCGATGCATTGAATGCGCCGCTATTGGCGGATCTCGCGCATCTCGACGATGCTGCGTTTCGTGCGCTTTTCAAAAACAGCGCGGTGAAACGCATCGGTCGCGACCGTTTCATTCGCAATGTACTGATCGCCATCGGCAACTCGGGCGATGCAAGCCTTGCTGGCGACGCGGAGCGATTGCTCGATGACGTCTCGCCGCTGGTGCGCGGCGCCGCGGTGTGGGCGCTCGGCCGGCTTGATCGTGAGGAACTGGCGCGAAGCGCGGTTCGCTATCGTGGCGCGGAAACCGATCCGCATGTCATCGAAGAGTGGATGTTGGCGTGTGCGTGACGATCGTCAGATGACCACGCTGGTCTGTTTTGGGTTCGGTTATTCGGCGGACCATTTCGTCGGAACGTTCGGAACGAAATTCCACGGCATTTTCGGCACGGTGCGCGATGCGGAGCGTGCTGCAGCCTTGAGCGCGAAGAGCGGCGGCCTGAAGGGAATTGTCTTCGACGGCAACACGGCATCGTCGGAGCTTCGTGCCGCGGTTGCTGAAGCGAACGCGGTGCTCGTTTCGATTCCTCCGGATGAGAACGGCGATCCGGTTCTGCGTGTGCTCAGCGAGCAACTGGCGGGCGCAAGGAATCTGCAATCGATGGTGTATCTTTCCACCATCGGCGTGTACGGCGACTGTGGCGGGGCATGGGTCGACGAAGCCACGCCGCCCAGGCCGGAAGCGGCGCGCAGCCGCGAGCGGCTGGCGGCGGAACATGCCTGGCAGGCGATTGGCGCACGCCGCGGCATTCCGGTCGCCATTCTGCGCCTTGCGGGAATCTATGGGCCCGGCCAGAACGCGCTGCTGCAGGTCGCGAGCGGCAGGGCGCGGCGGATTGTGAAGCCCGGCCAGATTTTCAATCGCATTCATGTCGGCGACATTGCACAGGCCATTGATGCAGCGTTTACGCGACGCGCGTCTGGAATTTTCAACGTTGCCGACGATGAGCCGACGCCACCCGGCGAGCCGATTGCGTTCGCAGCCCGACTGATAGGAATTGCGCCGCCACCGGAGGTGACGTTCGAGAAGGCGGCGCCGTCAATGTCGCCGATGGCGCTGAGTTTCTGGCAGGAATGCCGGCGCGTGCATAACGACAAGCTCAAGCGCGTGCTCGGCGTCAGCCTGCGCTATCCGACTTACCGAGAAGGCCTGCGCGCGCTGCACGCCGGCGCCGTTCCGACTAGTGAAGACTCGGCCCTTTGAGGAAACGATTGCGCTCGCTGGATTTTACTCGCAGGTCGATTGTGTCGCCGTCGCGATAAATTGAAATCGGGACGTCGACGCCGGCCTCGCCCAGCCCCCACACGCGGCGGAAGAAGCCCGCAAGGTCGCGCACTTCCTTGCCGGCCACCGACAGCACAACGTCGCCCATGCGCACGTCCGCCTTCTTGGCCGGTCCGCGGTCGGCAAGGCCGACGACCACCAGCCGATTGTCGACCTCGGTGGCGTAAAGTCCAAGCCACGGCCGCGGCGGTGCATTACGCCGTCCGAATTTCATCAGGTCGTCGATGATCGGGTTCAGCAGGTCGATCGGGACGATCATGTTGATGTTCTGCGACTGGCCCTTTTCCGTCGCGTGCTGCAATTGCAGCGAGCCGACGCCGATCAGGTCGCCGGCGGGGCCGATCAGCGCCGTGCCGCCCCAGTTCGGATGGGCCGGCGCGGTGAAGATCGCTTCATCCAGCACGTACTCCCAATAGCCGGCGAATTCCTGCTTGGCGACGATGCGCGCCGCAACAGAATGGTGGCGTCCGCCGGCGCCGGCGACGACAACGCGTTCGCCGATGGCAGCGGCTGCCGATTTGCCGATTTCGAGAGCGGGCATGTCGAGCTTGGCCAGCGCCTGCACCAGTCCAAATCCGGTTTCCTGATCGTAGCCGAGGACGTGGCCCGGCACCGAGCGGCCGTCGTTGAGATTGATCCAGATCGTTTCCGCTTCGGTGATCAGGTAACCGATCGTCAGCACCAATCCATTGTCGCGAATGAAAACGCCGTTGCCGGCGCGTTCGGTGCCGAGAGTCTCCGCGGTGTAAGCATCCGATGGAATGATGGCGCGGACTCCAACCACCGAGGTGAACGCCCGCTCGAGGTCAAAGCCATAGTCCTCCGGCTTCGGTTGCGCGGAGGCCGGCACTTTCCAGTCGCTTACGGATGGCATCAGCCTGTTATCCTCTGCTGGCGGCGCGGCACCGGATAGTTGTAGCGGAGAAGGACAAGCAGACAAATCCGGGTCCTGCGGCCTTGTGTATATAACACCGCACCGGGGATTTCGCTCACGCAGGGCAATCGGCTGTGCTGCGGTATCGGGCTGCACGCGCGGGCTTGAGGCCAGATGTATTCGCCCGAATCTCGACTCGCCTTAATCTCGCCCACGTCAGACACAACCGCGATGCGACGATACCGCGCCGGGCTCTCAGTCTTTCTTTTGCGCGGTGGCGTCTTTCTTCTCCAGCTCGTCGAGCTGCTTCTCGAGGTCGGGCAGGCTGGCCACGATCTGACAGTTCTCTTTATCGCTGGTCGCCTGCCGCTGGACTTGCTCCCAGCGTTCGGCGGCATCTTCTTTGCTCCAGGGCCGCCTCCGCTCCGGATTGAAAACCTGCTGTTTGGCGAGGTTTTCCAGCGAACGGTGATATTCGTCCAGGTCCAGCACGCGATCGCGCGGCGGGAAAAAGAAATTAGTGCCGTTCAATTCGTTGCAGTGCTTCTGTCCCGCCGCGAAAGTCTCCTTGAGTATTTTCGCGTCGAAGATCTTGCCCTTGACCTCGTTGATCGTCAGGCCTTCAGCGTAAAGAGGACCGCACAGGCACAGTGCGATCGCACCGCAAAGCGTGCGTTTCAAATCGCGTCTCCTGTCGTCCCGGTAACGACCCCTTCATCCCCCACATAATCAATAACATGTTACCGCACTACCGATAATGGCCGATTGCTAGCAAATTGTTCACCACGTCGGGCAGAAGACGAGGCTCGTAGTCCCTTTGCCGCTTTGTCTGCTGCTTTATTGCCGTTTTCCCGCCTAATCTTGTCCGTACGGCCGCGATAAGTCGTGGGGTCTCTGGGGGATATGCCTTTGCGTTCCAGCACTCGTCTTTGCGTGATTGCGTTGGCTCTCGCCGGCTCGCTTGGTCCGGCGGCGGCGCAGACCTATTCCAGCGCGCCGTTACCGCCTCCGGGCGCAAGTTCGCCGGGGGCACCTTACGGCCAGCCAGCACCGACCTATCGCAATGCGACTGCTGCGCCGCCCTGCGATCCCTGCGATGAACCGACCCCCGCGCCGATGGGCGGACCGTTCGTGCCGTATCCGGGCCGGTTCTCGTCCAACCCTAATGACGATCTGGGGCCGCAGCCGATGCCGGACCTTGGCGGTGGACCGCTGCGTCCCCCGGGCAGTATTGGCGGCAATGGAAATGGACCTGACGTGACCGGTTCGGTGCGTCCGCCGGCGGGTGCCCCGCCAATGCCGACTGTCAGCCATGGTTCAGTCAGCTACGGGTCGGTCGCGGGCCTGCCGCCCGAAGACCAGCCCGAGAGCGGACCGCGCAAGGAATTGCCGGCGCAGTTCCGCCGGCAGGTGGTCAACTACCCGTCAACGGAGCCGCCGGGCACAATCATCATCGATACGCCGCATACGTATTTGTACCTCGTGCTCGGCAATGGCCAGGCGATGCGCTACGGCGTCGGCGTCGGCCGCGAAGGTTTCACCTGGGCCGGCAGCCAACGCATCAGCCGCATGAAGGAATGGCCGGATTGGTTTCCGCCGAAGGAAATGATCGAGCGGCAACCGTACCTGCCGCGCTTCATGGCCGGCGGCGACACCAACCCGCTTGGCGCCCGTGCGCTTTATCTCGGCAGCACCGAGTATCGGATCCACGGCACCAATCAGCCGTCGACGATCGGCACCTTTGTGTCCTCGGGCTGTATCCGCCTGACTAACGAAGATATTTCCGATCTCTATACGCGCGTGAATGTCGGTACCCGGGTCGTCGTATTGCCGGGGGCTTCGGCGCCGGTGTCAGCCGCCACGCCAACCACGGTGACGCAGTAATCGTCGTCCGCTTCGGCGACCTCTGACCGTTCATATCCGGCTGGCGCCTGATGCGCCGACCGGATTTTTTTGCGCTGGATTTTGCGCGACTCAGTTAGTGTCCGTTTTCTGATGACCGGTCTTGAGCCGGCATGAATGCGGCAACGCTCACGCCGCGCGATGCTTCAAACCCAATCGTGACGCGTGTCTGGCCGGTTCTGCACAAAGGTGCGCTGGGTATTCGAATGATTCCAACAATCCGTTCCATGCTCGCCGCCATGCTGCTCACGGTCACCGTGCTCATCGGGGGCTTCGGCCTGTTCGCAGCCTTTCGGGTCAACCACGAGCCTTTGGCGCGCCTGCCGGTGGCAGCCACTCAATTCCAGTTTGCGTCCATCGATGCGGCGCCTCGCCCGCTCAGCTTCGCTTCTGACCCGCCGCATCTCGAATCCAATGAAGCCTTACGTGCCGTCGTGACCGCAATATCGGCGCACGATCCTGATCAGGCCGAAGTGGCCGCCGCTTCCGACAAGGCAACAGACAACGCTGCACCGGAGCGCGTTGCGACAGGTTCAGTGCCGCCGGGCATGGCGGCAGCACAGTCACCAAATAATCCGGATTCTTCGTCCGCGCCGACAGATGCCGTGGCCGCAGCGGCTCCCGAAACGGCGCCGCCGCAGAGTACGAACGTTGCCACCGTAACGGCGGCTGAAACGGAGCAACTGCAAACTGTGCAAGCTCCGGCAACGGAAGTGACGCCGCCGGCGACCGCAATCGCGGCAGCGCAGTCGCCGGGACCATCCAAGCCGGATGCCGCGACCGACATGACCGGGTCAATAACCGAGATGCCGCCGCAGGAAGCCGCTGCTCTTACTGCAGCCTCCCAGGCAATATTGGCGGAGCCGGAGGAAACGGCGCGCCAAATCGCCAATCGCAAGCGGCTCGCAGCACTGCGTCGGGCCCGCAAGGCGCGCGCCGCGGCGCTGGCCCAGGCCGCGAACCAGACTAGCGGGTTCGGCCAGGCCAATTTCCCGTCCGGTTCAGGCTTCCAATCGGCGCAGGCCGGCTTGGGCGGTCCGCTCGTCAGCCCGCCGTCGGCGGCCCGCCGCCAGAACTGACGGACGCTGCCGCGAATGGCTGATAGGATTGGGCTGGTGTGGCGGATTTGAAGGTTCCGCCTATATCAGACCATTAATCCGCAGCCGTTGAAAAGCATCATTCCCCGTGGTCCCGCTTTCCGTCCTTGATCTGTCGCCGGTCACGACGGCTACGCCCGGATCGGCGGCGTTGCGCAATTCGCTCGACCTGGCGCAGCTCGCGGACCGGCTCGGCTACAAGCGCTATTGGGTCGCCGAGCATCACAACCTGGCCAATGTCGGGAGCTCCACGCCGGAAATCATGATCGGCCAGATCGCGGCGATCACCGCGGGCATCCGCGTCGGCTCCGGCGGGGTGATGCTGCCGAACCACGCTCCGCTGATGGTCGCGGAGCGTTTCAAGGTGCTGGAGGCGCTGTTCCCGGGCCGGATCGATCTCGGTCTCGGCCGCGCGCCGGGAACCGATCCGGTCACATCCTGCGCACTGCGCGTCCGGCAGGACCCGCGCCAGGGCGACGATTTCCTCGAGCGCTTTCAGGAGCTGCTGCTGTTCGAGCGCGGCGGATTTCCGGAAGGACATCCATTCCGCAATGTGCGCGCGGTTCCGTCCGATGTGCCATTGCCGCCGATATGGCTGCTGGGCTCCAGTGGCTACAGCGCCGAACTGGCCGCAACCGTCGGCATGGGATTTTCGTTCGCCCAGCACTTTGCGGATTATGATGCGGCAAGCGCGATGCTGAGCTACCGCAGCCACTTCAAGCCGTCGCCGACGATGGCGGAACCTTACGCCATCCTTGGCACTGCGGTGATCACCGCCGATACCGATGCCGAAGCCCAGCGCATCGCCGCCAGCGCGGAATTGCATTATGTGCGCCGCGCCAAAGGCGAATATTTGCCACTCGCGTCGCCGGAGGAAGCCGCGGCGTATGACTACACGCCGATCGACCGCGAACGCATGGCGCGGCAGCGCACGCGGCTGATTATCGGAGATATCGAGAAAGTTATGGCCCGGCTAAACGCCCTCGCTGAAACAACGAAGGCGGACGAGTTGATGATCACGACCATGGTTTATGATCACGCCGCCCGCCGGCGGTCTTATGAGCTTCTTGCAGAAGGGTTTTCGCTGGCGCCGCGGGGGTAAGCCGCAAGGGGTGCACCGGCCGACCAATGCTACTGGAACGTTACCGAAGGCGTCGCGGTTGTGTCTTTCAGCAACCATAAAGGTAATACGGGCATTCTGCGCTGCCATGCCGTGGCCGGCGGTCAGGATATCCGGCAGTTGGCCGCTTGAACCATGACTTAACCGGGGCTGGACCTTGAAAATCGGACAATTGCCATATACGCCCGCATCCCGTCTATCCCGGCGCAAGCGCACCCTGCTTGGCAGTGTCTGTGTGTGCAGTCTGGCCGCGATCCTGGCTTTCGCTCCAAGCCCGGCCGGTGCCAAGGCCAAACATGAGCCCGCTCCGAAACGGACCGATGCGGCCAGCAAAGGTCCGTTCGGCGATATTCCCAAAGGGCCGGTGGAGATCTTCGTCTCGATCGATCAACAGAAGCTGCATCTCTACAGCAATGGCGCACACATTGCCGATACGTCCGTTGCGACCGGTGTGCCGAGCCTGCCGACGCCGCTCGGGGTCTTCAGCGTCATCCAGAAGCAGATTTTCCATCGCTCCAATATCTACAGCGGCGCACCGATGCCATTCATGGAGCGCATCACCTGGTCGGGCGTTGCGCTGCACGAAGGCGAAAGCATCGGCCATCGCGCCTCGCACGGCTGCATCCGCATGCCGCGCGAATTCGCCATGAGGCTTTATCAGCTCACCAGAATTGGCGCGCGCGTGATCGTCGCCAACGAAGAGCTGAAGCCGACGGCATTCGCCGATCCGCATCTCTTCGTTCACAAGGCTCCGACGCCGACGCCCTCCGGCCCGCCCGCGGTGGCGGTCAGCGACAGCAAGCCCGCAAGCGTCGTCGAGACGGCGAAACCGGACGCCCCAGTGGCGGTGCAACCCGGCGAACCCGTTCCTCAAGCGGCAACTCCAGAGCTCGCAAAGGTCGCGTCTTCCGGAGACGAAGCAAAGCCCGCGGAAGCCTCCATTGCGCCGAAGACAAACGCGACCGAGGCTGCGCAATCCAACGGTGCCGTCGCTGCCGCCTCGGATTCCGTGAAGGTTGCGCCGTCCGGCAATGACGATGGGAAATCTGCCGCAGCGGCTTCCGCGCCGAAGGCGGAACAGCCGCCGGTGAATCCCGTCTCCGCTGCTGCGCAGTCGAATCAGCCGGCTGAACCGGCAAAGACGGTAACCGAATCGGCCATCAACGAGCCGGCGGCAACGCCGGTTGCGCAAATTTCTTCGCCGCCAGCCGCCCAGATGGCGGCGTTGCCGGTCACGCAGCAGCCGGTTGGGCCGGTCAAGGAAACCATCGCTTTGCAAATCCCGCGCGACAGCCTGCGCGGCACCGAAGCCAGTCCAACTTTGCTGGTCGATGCGTCGAACGGCATCGTCCCGTTGCCGGCGAGCAAGCCGGCAGATGCGGTCCAGGCTTCGGCCGACAAGAAGATGCCGATCGCGATCTTCATCAGCCGCAAGACGCAACGCATATACGTGCGTCAGAATCTCGAGCCGGTGTTCGATGCGGCCATCGCCATCGACCATCCCGAGCGGCCGATCGGGACTCATGTGTTCACCGCAATGGCATACTTGGACGATGGTTCGACGTTCCGCTGGGATGTCGTTTCGATGCCGGGTGCGCAGCCAAAAGCAAAGCGCGTCCAGCCGAAGGAAATCATCACCTACGATCGCTACGGCAGGCCCCGGCGTCAGGACGTTGCGGAAAAGCCAGTAGGCGATCCGCCGCCGCCGCAAGCCCCGGCTGATGCGCTGGCCCGCATCCAGATTCCCCAGGACATCATCGACCGGATCTCGGCGATGATCCTGCCGGGATCGTCGCTGATCGTTTCCGACCAGGGCCTCGGCGAGGAAACCGGCGAAGGCACCGACTTTATCGTCGTCACCTCCAAATCCTGACGTTCAGGTCTGCGCTAATGGGCCGCTTCAATAGCGGCTCGCGGCGCTATAGTGTGCTGGCCGCCGCGCCAGCCGCGGCCGGCAATCGGACAGTTTTGTCGCTTAGTCACAGGAGGATCGTCTTGGGTCAGCATTTCACGCTTACATCATCGGACAGTTTCAAGCTCGGCGCGTATCGGGCCGATCCGTCCGGCGCTTCGAAGGGCGGCATTGTCGTCATTCAGGAAATTTTCGGCGTCAATCATCACATTCGCGCCGTGTGCGACCGTCTTGCCGGCGAGGGCTATTCCGCCCTGGCGCCGGCGGTGTTCGACCGCCAGCAGCCGGATTTCCAATGCGGCTACACGCCCGACGAGATCGCCAATGCCCGCAAATTCGTCGCCAATCCGGATTGGGGCGCGATGCTCCGCGACGTGCAGGCCTCGATCGACGAACTGAAGAAGGCCGGCCCGGTCGCGATCATTGGCTTCTGCATGGGCGGCTCGATTGCGTTCCTGTCCGCCTGCAAGCTGAACGGTCTTTCGGCCGCGGTTTGTTATTACGGCGGCAACATCGCCAAAACCGCCGATGAGAAACCGAAGGTTCCGGTGCAGATGCATTTCGGCGAAAAAGACGCAGGGATACCGATGAGCGACGTCGAGATGATCAAGCAGAAGCGCGGCGGCGACTGCGAAATCTTCGTCTATGCCGACGCCCAGCACGGCTTCAATTGCGACGAACGCGGCAGCTACCAGGAAGCCGCAACCAAGCTCGCCTGGCAGCGTTCGATGGCGTTCCTGGCGAAGAACGTGAAGAAGTAAATCTTCGCGCTCATTCTTCATTCGAAGCACGCGAAGGCGATCCGGGCTTTTCTCAAAGCCTGGATCGCGCTCACCGAAACAAACGCGCCAATGCGCGATCCGATTTCCGCTCAGCGATCAAGGGAGTGATGCGTTATGGCTGGCAACATGACGTGGCCGAACGGCAAGAAAGTTGCGGTCTCGGTGACCGTGATGTTCGAGACCTGGACTGAAGGCCATACGCCGAACTACTCGGTGCAAACGACGCATCTCAAGCAAGGCACCGTCGATCATGCCAGCAAGGCGTGGTCCACGTACGGCGGCCGCGTCGGCGTGTGGCGGATCATTCGCATGCTCGATCGCTTGAAAATTCCCGGCACGTTTTTCACCAATGCGCTCTGCACCAAGGAATATCCCGACGCGGTGAAGCAGATCGTGAAATCCGGCCACGACATCGGCGCGCACTCCTACGCGCAGGACAAGCTGCTGGCTTACATGACGCTTGAAGATCAGGAAAAAACCATCCGCCAGACCGTCGATATGCTGGAATCCTGCAGCGGCAAGAAAATCACCGGCTGGGGCAGTCCGGTTCTCGCCTTCACCCCGGAGACCGCCGGATTCCTCGCCAAGGCCGGATTGAAGTGGACCTGCGACGTCACCTACGCCGACCTGCCGATCCTGATCCGCACGCCGCATGGCACCATTGCCGGCGTGCCGACGTCGGATTTCTCCGACAACCGCGTGATGCGCGCCAGCCCGCGCGACCTGTTCGACGCCTACAAAGGCACGTTCGATTATCTGAGCGAGAGCGAATCGATGTCGCTCATCGTGATGGTCGTGCACTGCCAGTTCGGCGGCCGGCCGCTGATGACGGCGATGGTTCAGGAGATCCTGAAATATTTTGCCAAGTCACCGGACGTCTGGTTCGCGCGCCATGACGAACTGGCGAACTGGGCGCTCGCCGGCAACGTCGAGGAGCACAGCTACCGCGACCGTTATTTCAGTTGAAGATTAGAGCATGATCCGGAAAAGTGGCAGCCGGTTTTCCGAAAAGACCATGCTCCAAATAAAACCTAGAACCAGCGTTCTCTGACGCTGATCGTGTCGCCGGGGTGCAGCGGGTAGGTGAGCGGAACCACCATGCGGACCTGCTGGCCATTGTAGTTGCGGGTCAGAATCGCCAACTCGTGCGACGCGCGCGGGCCGAAGCCGCCGGCGATCGCGATCGCGGTTTCCGCCGTCATGTTGGCGACGTACGGATACTGTCCCGGTTGGGTGACTTCACCGAGGATGAAGAACGGCCGGTAAGCCTCGACCTCGACCGCGACATGGGGCTCGCGAATAAAGCCGTCGCGGAGCTTGCCGGAGATCGCAATGGCAAGCTGGTCCGTGGTCAAGCCGCGGGCCGGCACCGAGCCGATCAGCGGCATGGCGATGTGGCCGCTGGCATCGACGGCGTAGGAATTGGTCAGGCCGTCCTGGCCGAATACGACGATGCGCAGGCGATCGCCGGAATCGAGCGTATAGGGTCCCTGGGTCGCGCCGTAGGTGTAGCCGCCGGGCGCGGCCGCGCCGGCGGACGCATAGAGCGCGCCGGTTTGCTGCGGATAGGTCTGTTGCGGGCGCGCCGCCTGCGCGTAACTTTGCTGGGCATAGGCTTGTTGCGGATAAGCCTGCTGCTGCGCATAGGCTTGCTGGCCGTAAGCCTGCTGCGGATAAGCCTGTTGCGGATAGGTCTGCCGGGCATAGCCGCCTTGCGGCGTGCCGTAGGTCACGGCGTCGATGCCATAGAGTGTCGGGGCCGTCTGCACATAGGCAGGCTGCGTTACGCACCCTGCCGCGGCGAGCGCTACGGCCAATAACGGAAGCAAAGAGCGGGCAACCCGCATACGCGAAAATCCGACCCGTTCGAATGAACGACGGGCCCGATTAACGCTTGGTATGGTTAACAAACCCTAACTTGCGGAGAAATCTTCGGAAACCGGCGTTCCGGTGTGGCCTCGGCGCCACCGGTTCCCGCTAAGGCGCGTCGTTTTTCGACGTCTGTCCGAGTCGGTCGGAAATCGCCAGCAGCAGCATGACGACGACGAACGCGAGCGGGAAGGACAGCGCCCAGACCAACTTCGAGGTATCGCCGATTTTCTCCAGATCGAAATACCAGGCCAGCGCATCGACCGAGGCGATGCCGACGATCGAGCCGAGCAGCTTCTGCTTCAGCGCGCCGAAATCGACCTGGGTCAGGCCCTCCGGCCAGTCCGGATGGTCCGCCGGGTCGATGCGGCGGATGAAATTTTCGTAGCTGGAAAAGATGACGATGAGCACCAGATTGGCGGTCAGCGCGAGGTCGACAAGATTGAGCACGCTGGTGACGACGTCGTGCCAGCTCGTGCCCCGCATCTCGAGCGTCAGCGCGTAGAGATCGCCGAAGAAGCGATAGAGCAGCAGCAGCAGGCAGAACAGCAGGCCGAGCAGAAACGGCGCCAGCAGCCAGCGGCTGAAAAAGATCGCGGCTTGGATGTAACGACCGTCAGGCCACGCCATGGAATCCCCCGCCCAACCAATCCCGTACAATGCTGCCCGTTGCTATCACACGCGCGATAAAAGGCGAGGTGCGAATGGCACAGGCCGGTTCGCTACCGCCTGCCGCGCGGTCAGGCCGCGACGCCCGTTCCGATCGGGCAGCTCACCCCGGTGCCGCCAAGGCCGCAATAGCCATGCGGGTTCTTCGCGAGGTACTGCTGGTGATAATCCTCGGCGAAGTAGAACGGCGGCGCCTCGCGGATCTCCGTGGTGATCGGGCCCATCCGTTCGGCGTCGAGCGCCTTGGCATAGGCCGCCTTGGACGCTTCGGCCGCGGCGCGCTGCTCCGGCGAGAACGTGTAGATGCCGGACCGGTATTGCGTGCCGACATCGTTGCCCTGGCGCATGCCCTGGGTCGGGTCGTGGCTTTCCCAGAAGGTTTTCAGCAGGCGGTCGTAGGAAACCTTCTTGGGATCGTAGACCACAAGCACGACTTCGTTGTGCCCGGTGCGGCCGCTGCAGACTTCTTCGTAGGTGGGGTTGGGGGTCGGGCCACCGGCATAGCCGACGGCCGTGACATAGACGCCGTCGCCCAGCTCCCAGAATTTGCGCTCGGCGCCCCAGAAGCAGCCGAGGCCGAACATCGCCATCTGCATGCCGTCGGGGTAGGGGCCCTTCAGCGCGTGGCCGTTGACGAAATGCTGTTTGGCCGTGGGGATCGGCGTCGAGCGGCCGGGCAAAGCCTCCTCGGCGGTCGGCATCTCGATCTTTTTGCGGAAGGAAAACATGGGTCGCCTCTCCTGGTCGCCTCTCCTGATTGGTGCGCCAAATATAAGCATTACGGCTTTGCCGCGCACCGGCCAGCGCGATCACGTTTGCGCCGGGCAAGTGTTCGGGCAAGTGTTATTGAGGGGTGTTACCGCCTTGAATCCGCCCCCGAAGCAGTCTTTTGGTCGTGCCAGGGGCGGCTTCCACGTATCGGTTTTGCACTTTATTGTGCGCCCGCGTGTCGCGGCGGCGGCGCGGTTGAGGAGGTTTTCCAGATGCTTCGAATGCTCGCGCTTGCCTGCGCGGTCGCGCTTTCGGCCGGATCGGCTTTGGCCCAGCAACCGGCGCCAACGGCGACATTGCCTTACGGACCTCCCATCAGCCTCGATCAGGCCAAGCGGGCCATGGCGGCGGCCGAACTCGAGGCGGCCAAGAACTCCCAGCAGGTGGCGATCACCATCCTCGACAGCGGCGGCAACTGGGTGATGTTCCACCGGTTCGATAACGCGCAACTGTCGGCAGTCACGGTCTCCGAGGGCAAGGCGCGCACCGCGCTCGAATTCAAGCGGCCGAGCAAGGCGCTCGACGACGCCATCGCCGCCGGCGGCGCCGGCATGCGGCTTCTGGCGCTCAAGAACATCACGCCGATCGAGGGCGGCCAGCCGATCATCGTCGACGGCAAGATCGTCGGCGCCATCGGCGTATCCGGCGCGCTGTCGTCGCAGGATTCGCAGATCGCCAAGGCCGGGGCGGACGCACTGACGCGCTGACGCAGCGGATTTGATATCCGCTGGCGGCGCTGGAGTGCCGGCGTCGCCGCCTGCGTCTTCGTTGGTCATGGCATTCGACGTCCGCTCCGTGTCATCATTGCTCTCCCAATGACCGCGCCGGTTGGCGCGCATAAGAAAAGTCGTGGAGGGCGCGATGGCGTGGCTGGCGAGGCATGGTGCGGCTGCGTTGTGCGCTGTGTTCGCGCTGGGCTGGAGCGCCGCGTCCGCCGATGAGCCGTTCTATGCCGGCAAGCGGCTGACGCTCCTGGTCAACTTCGCGGTCGGCGGCCCGACCGACCTCGAAGGCCGGCTGTTCGCCAAATACATCTCGCGCCATATCGCCGGGCAGCCGAGCATCCTGGTGCAGAACATGGACGGCGCCGGCGGCGTGGTCGGCGCCAAATATCTCGGCGAGGTCGCGCCGAAGGACGGCACCTATGTCGGCTACTTCACCGGCACCGGCTTCATCTACGCGCTCGATCCGTCGCGCTTCCGCGCCGACTTCCGCAGCTACGGTTTCGTCGCGATGCAGGGCGGCACCACCATCCACTATGTGCGCACCGACGTGCCGCCGGGAATGAAAGACCCGACCGACATCGTCAAGGCGCAGGGCATCGTCGGCGGCGGCCTGTCGGCGGAAACCTCGAAGGACCTGCGCATGCGGCTCGGCCTCGACATGCTCGGCGTGCCGCACAAATACGTCACCGGCTATCGCTCCAGCCCCGCGGCGCGGCTGGCGTTCCAGAAAGACGAGATCAACATGTTCTCGGAATCGCCGCCGACCTATCGCAGCATCGTCGTGCCGGATCTGATCGGCACCGGGCAGGCGATCCCGCTGTGGTACGACGCCTATTACGACGGCGGCGCGTTTCAGACGCCGTCCTACATGGAAGGGCTGCCGATCCTGCCGTTTCACGAACTGTACAAAAAGATCAAAGGCACGCTGCCGTCTGGCCCGCTGTGGGACGACTATCTCGCCATCACCGCGTCCGATGGCACGGTGCTGCGCACCATCTGCTTCCCGCCGGGCGCGCCACCGGCCGCGATCAAGGCGCTGGCCGACGCGGTGATCGCGCTCAATGCCGACAAGGATTACGCGGCCGATGCCATGAACACCATCGGCTTCGTGCCGGATTGGGAAGCCGGGCCGCAGATCGACCCGATCGTGCAAAAGGCACTGACTGTGACGCCGGAGGCGCGGGCGGCGTTGAATGCCTATGTGAAAGCCGGCAGCAGGTAGGAGGCCCGTCATGCCGCGCGCGATGCATACGCTTGCTTTCGCCGTCGCGGTCTCTGCTCTGCTCGCCGTTGCGCCGGCATTTGCCGACGAACCGTTCTATGCCGGCAAGCGGCTGACGCTGCTGATCAACTTCGCCCCCGGCGGCCCGACCGATGTCGAGGGCCGGCTCCTTGCCAAGCACATCGTCAAGCACATTGCCGGCAGCCCGCTGATCGTGGTGCAGAACAAGGATGGCGCCAGCGGCATGGTCGGCTCCGCCTATCTCGGCGAGGTCGGCCCGAAGGACGGCAGCATCTTCGGTTATCTCACCGGCACGGCGTGGAACTACGTCATCGACCCCGGCGTGTTCCGCGTCGATTTCCGCGATTACGATTTCATCGGCGCGCAGCCTGGCAATGCCGTCACCTACATCCGCAGCGATACGCCGCCCGGCATGAAAGAGGCCGCCGATCTGATGCAGGCGCAAGGCCTGATCGTCGGCGGGCTCGGTGCCAACTCCTCGAAGGATCTGCTGCTGCGGCTGACCTTCGACATGCTCGGCCTGCATTACCGTTACGTCACCGGCTACCGCAGCAGCAACACCGCGCGGCTCGCGCTGCAAAACGGCGAGATCAACGTCCACTCGGAATCGACCCCCGGTTATCTCGGCGTCGTCGAGCCGAGCCTGGTGAAGACCGGCAAGGTGCTGCCGCTCTGGTACGATCCCAATTTCGACGGCAAGGATTTTTCGCCGAACCCCTCGGTGCAGCAGAAGGGCATCGCCACTTTTCCCGAATTCTACCGGGCGGTGAAAGGCGGCGATCCGTCGGGGCCGCTGTGGGAGGCCTACCGGACCAATCTCTCGGTCGATGCCTCGATGCTGCGGCTGGTCGCAATGCCACCCGGTTCCCCGCCCGCCGCGATCGCGGCGTTGCGCCAGGCGCTGCTTGAGCTCAACGACGACAAGGACTATGCCGCCGATGCGATGAACGCGATGCAGTTCGTGCCGCATTACGATGCGCCGGCCGGGTTCCGGCGGATCGTCCACGACCGGCTGACGATTTCGCCCGCAATGCGCGATTTCATCACCGGCTACATGAAGAAGGTGGCGCAGTGACCGCGAAGAAACCGAAGCCCGTCGTCAGATCGCCGGTGCGCAAGCCCGCCGCCCCGGTGGCCCGCGAGGGCGGTATGGACGACGAGCAGATCGCGATCAGCAACCTGTCGCTGCACGACCTGTTCGCGCAGCAGACTTCGAAAATGCTGGACAGCGCCGATCTCAGCGACGAGCAGAAGCAGAGCCTGCTGATCGGCATGAACTGCCCATGCTGCGGGGCAGGGGGATTTTCGTTCACCGCCAAGCTGCGGCGGTAAGGCCGCAGTTTCGCGCGGTGTTGCGCGACTGTTTCCGATTCACAATGTCAAACAGCGACGCACTTACTTCACCTCTCCCCGTGGGGGAGAGGTCGACTTTTGAGCGGAGCGAAAAAGTCGGGTGAGGGGGTTCGGGCCTCACAGTTCTGCACCGCCGCAACCCCCTCACCCTCGCTCACTTCGTTCGCTCGACCTCTCCCCCACGGGGAGAGGTGGAAAATTTGCGCAAGCGCTTTCGTTCTCGCGAAGCACCTGCTTCCGAGTTGTTGTTCAAGCGGCACGAAAGCTCGCCTCAGACGCACGTGAGGCCTGCGTTTGCTTCCCTTAAACAAGGGAAGCGGAGCGCCGAATGGCGCGTAGTCCAGGAGCTGCACCCGTTACCAGGCACAGCCGCGGCCCTTTTGACAGGGCCGCTCGCCTTTCGGCGCTCCACTGCGGATTGACCGGACTTTCGTCCTGCCCCGGCCCGGGCCAGCGCTTCCTGGAAACGCCGGGTCAACGGCTAAACGAGCCTCTCCGACGCCAGTGCAGCGAGCACCTCGCAGTCCGAACACTTGCCGGACGGGCATGATGCCCAGGCCGCCTGCGAACAGAAGTGACTGGCTTCTATCCGCAGAACCCGCGCCCGCTCCGTCAGTCGTCGTCCGCGGTGACGTCCCTCACGATGAGCGAGCGGCGCGCTTTGATACCCTGCGGCGGTCAATGTCAAACAGATTTTCAGATGAAACGCCGACTTCGGCCAAGTCGTTGTTCGACAACTGAAAGTCCGTGAATAAAATTTCTTCACCGCGCTCTGTAAACGCGCGTGCCACCAAAAAGACACCGTTTGATTCGCGAAATCGCTTCTAGTCTGCAGATTATTTTTACGTGCCTACCAAGCCGCGAGAGCGGAGAGCGTCAATTTGAGTTACGCGCTTAGGCCCTTGGCCCTGCGAGAACTCAGCGTACGCGGCGCGGGCGAATGCACGGCACTGGTCTTTATCGCAGCGAAGCAATTTGAAAATTTCGTGATCCATAAGGCTGTCTTCGAGTGCAGGACCTCTTGCTGATGAGGGCAGGGTCCCATCAAAAATCTGCCTGTCCCAAAAAAGTTGAACGGCGTCCACATACCAACGCTGACGCAAATTCTCAGGCTGAAGCTCGTCTTCAACGAGAACGCCAGCACTTTCGAGCATGAAGCGATAGTTCGTGAGCATCTTATGCTTCGTGACGGTTTTGCCGACAATTCGTTCATCAAGGAAATCGGCTAACGCTTTCTCATCGAACGCTCTAGTGGGCCAAGCGCCTTTAGCGGAGGCAATTTCACGAACATAGTCATTTGCCCATCCGGCTACGCGACCATCGGTCCAGGGAGAATTTCTCCAATGTCCCGAATTTGCCAAGTGAAAATTAAACAGCGCGAATTGACAAAACTCCGCGCCGTAGCCTCTTTCTAGTGTGGCCTCAACGAATTGATCGACCAAAAGGAAATCGTCGGCGACACCTTCCATCGAGTACAGAAAAAAATTCATCGGAATTAGCTGACGGTTAGTGTCTCTCACACGAGAATCAGCGCGCCACCTTTCCCGCGAAACGGGTTTTGGCACTTCCGAGAAGCCGCTTTTGATGGCGTCGTACAATCGCTTGTATGAATGATTCCAAGAGAAGTTCTTGGTGAAGCTACCCGGCGTGTAGCGGTTCTTCATGAGGCTGCCCTCCAGTCAATTCGATAGATCTTATCAGAAACTTAACCACTTTGGAGCGAAAGGTGATTCCGCCTGAATTTTCAACGTGGTTGGCGGATGATGTCGGCAGCTACCGAACTACTAGAAGCTGTCAGAGGTAGGCGCTACGCGACCATACTTGCCGATCCACCATGGCAGTTCACAAATAAGACCGGGAAAGTCGCGCCTGAGCACAAGCGGCTTTCGCGGTATGGCACCATGAAGCTCGATGAGATCATGGCGCTTCCAGTCGGTGAGATAGCCTCAGCGCCGGCGCATCTCTATCTGTGGTGTCCGAACGCGCTATTGCCGGACGGCGTAGCGGTGATGAAGGCGTGGGGGTTCAATTACAAGTCAAATATTGTCTGGCACAAAATAAGAAAGGACGGCGGGTCGGACGGGCGAGGCGTTGGCTTTTATTTCCGTAACGTCACCGAACTGATCTTATTTGGAGTTCGCGGAAAGAATGCGCGAACACTTGCGCCGGGCCGACGGCAGGTAAATCTTCTCGCAACTCGAAAGCGGGAACATTCGCGCAAACCCGACGAACAATATGGAATTATTGAAGCCTGCAGTCCCGGCCCATTTCTGGAACTGTTTGCCCGAGGCACCCGCAAAGGGTGGGCGACATGGGGCAACCAGGCAGGCGAGGATTATCGGCCTACGTGGAAAACCTATGCGCACCATTCACGGGCCGGGTTAATCGCCGCCGAATAATAGCAATCGTTTCGACCGAGAAAAAATCTCACCCCTCATATAAGTTGAACGCCTCCGCCGCTCCCCGCGACTAAGGCCAGCACGAAGGGCGCACGGATGCTTGCTGCGAAAACGATTGCACGGACGATTTCAGTCTTAGCGGCCGTCAGCGTCATCGCCATTGGCAATCCGGCCGCAGCCGACACGCCGCCGAAGCCGGTGGCCGGGCAGCAGCCTCATTTCCCGACCGGCACCTGGAGCGCGTTGCCGCAGGTCGGGCCGGACGGCAAGGTCCGGCAATGCGTGATGGTGGCGCTGCGCCCGCGCGCGATCACCGGCGGTGTGGTCGATACCCGCCTGGGCATCGACATCAGCGCCGGCTCCGGTCTGGCCTTCGCCATCCTCGACGACAAGCTGCCGTCCGACGCCATTCTCGACGATCAGGCCGAGGTCATCCTCGACGGCAAGACCTATCCGGCCGTCGGGTTCACGGTTGACGGCTCGAACAGCCTCGCGCTGCACCCGGGCGATGCCGCGGCGGTGATGGCGGCGCTCGGCAAAACCACGAAGCTTCGCCTGCGCTCCGACGGCGACGGCGTCGACACCGGCGACATCCCGCTCAATCTGCCCGCCGATGCGCTGGCGTGGCTGGTGCAGTGCGGCAAGCAGTTCGCCGTCGCGCTCGATCATCCGACCGATCCGAATGCGCCGCCGATGCCGGCGGCGCATCCGCGCTCGCCGGAGATCGCCTCGGTGCAGCCGAATGCATCGGGCCTGCCGGGCAGCGACGACAAGGATAAGATCGCCAAGTGGGATGCGTCGGAACTGCGCAATGGCGATGGCCGGGTCGGCGGCTGCTATATCCGCCAGCGCTATGGCGCCGGCAGCGACAACACGCGGCTGATCATGGCCGCGCTGTTCACCACCCGGAGCAAGGGCTTGACCATGGCGTTCAAGGACACCGTGCTCAAGCTCGACGCCGGCGATAGCGTCAATGCCACGCTGACGATCGACAAAAAATCGTTCAGCGATTTTTCCGCCCGCGTGCTCAGCGCCAGTGAAATCGGATTTTTTCCGCAGCACGGCGATGCGTTCGGCGCCGCACTCGGCGACGGCGCGACGCTGGCAATGAAGTCGCCGGTCGAAGGATTCGAATTCGACATTCCGGCCGGCGTTGTGCCGTGGCTGCGCGCCTGCTCGCGGCGCTGGGGCTGGAGTTTCGACGCGGCACAGCCGTAGCGGCGGATCAGTCCGCGCTGATCGCACTCAATAGTACTCAATCTTCAGGATCACCGCTCCAAGCGATAACGCCGCGCCGGCAATCGCACCAATGAGGGCGCCGATAATTCTGTGGCGTCTCCACGCCAAAGCTCCCAGCCCGGCGCCAATGACGAAGCCCGGTGCACTCGCCACCAGCGCAAGCATGACGAGGTCGAGCGGTCCGAAAATAGGGCCGATATCAGACATCGCCGCGGTGAACCGCGGGCGCGAAAGCTAGGACTTCTTGCCGGACTGGCTGTGCATGTTGGCGAACGGTGAAGGAGCCGCGCCGCCGCCCTTCTTGATGTTCTTGTCCTGCTTCGGCTTCTTCTTTTCCTTGTTGCTTCGCATCTGACCTTTGGCCATGGCGTCCTCCTTTGTCGATGGATAATTCGTGAACGATCGGTGCAATCCTAACATCATCTGCGATGCAAGACGCTAACCGCCCGCGTCTGTTTTATCGCCGCCGCGGCTTGAAGCCGCCGCGCATGCCGGGCCGGCCGAGGGTCGAACGCGGACCGCTTGATGGCCCTGTCGCACCTCCGGCGCTACCCGCCTCTTGCGCATCACGCTTGCCGGGAATCGATTCAACACTCGGACCCATCTCGTCGAGATCAGGCTTGCGTGGTCCCGTACGCTTGCCATCGCGATGCGGCGCGGCCTCGTGATACAGCGCGATGCCCATTTCATTGAGGGCGGGTTTATGGACCTTTGAACCGCGCTTTGGCGCAGGCAACGCCACGATCTTCGCCGTCGGATCGTCGGTCACGGCGAGTTCGGTGGCGCGCAGCCGCTTGATCTCGTCGCGCAGCCGCGCGGCTTCCTCGAAGTCGAGGTCGGCCGCCGCGGTGCGCATCCTTGTTTCGAGGTCGGCGATCACCGCCTCGAAATTATGGCCGATGGTGGCGGCGTCCTGGAATTCGCCCTCGCCGCCATCGCCGCCGGTGCCGATCAGCACGTGGTCGCGCTCGTAGACGCTGTTGAGAATATCGCCGATGCCCTTGCGGACGCTCTCGGGCGTGATGCCGTTTTCGGTGTTGTAGGCTTCCTGCTTCTCGCGCCGCCGCGACGTCTCGGCCATGGCGCGCTCCATCGAGCCGGTCACGCTGTCGGCATAGAGAATGACGCGGCCGTCAATGTTGCGCGCGGCGCGGCCGATGGTCTGCACCAGCGACGTTTCGCTGCGCAAAAAACCTTCCTTGTCGGCGTCGAGGATCGCGACCAGGGCGCATTCCGGAATATCCAGGCCTTCGCGCAGCAGGTTGATGCCGACCAGCGCATCGAAGGCGCCGAGCCGCAGGTCGCGGATGATCTCGATGCGCTCGATGGTGTCGATGTCGGAGTGCATGTAGCGCACGCGGATGCCCTGCTCGTGCAGGTATTCGGTCAAATCCTCGGCCATCCGCTTCGTCAGCACCGTAACCAGCGCCCGGTAGCCCTGCTGCGCCACCGCCCGCACTTCGCCGACCAGATCGTCCACCTGGGTGCGCGCCGGCCGCACATCGACCGGCGGATCGATCAGGCCGGTCGGGCGGATCACCTGCTCGGTGAACACGCCGCCGGCTTCATTGATCTCCCACGGGCCGGGCGTCGCCGAGACGCCGACGGTCTGCGGCCGCATCGCGTCCCATTCCTCGAACCGCAGCGGCCGGTTGTCCATGCAGGAGGGCAGGCGGAAGCCATATTCGGCGAGCGTCGCCTTGCGCCGGAAGTCGCCGCGATACATGCCGCCGAGCTGTGGCACGGTGACGTGGCTCTCGTCGACAAAGACCAGCGCGTTGTCGGGCACGTATTCGAACAGCGTCGGCGGCGGCTCGCCGGGTTTTCGTCCGGTCAGGTAGCGCGAATAATTCTCGATGCCGGCGCAGACGCCGGTCGCTTCCAGCATTTCGAGATCGTAGATCGTGCGCTGTTCGAGCCGCTGCGCTTCGAGCAACCGGCCGGCGGCGTTGAGCTGCTCGAGCCGCTGTTTCAGTTCGATCTTGATGCCGGCAAGGGCCTGCACCAGCGTCGGCCGCGGCGTCACGTAGTGCGAATTGGCGTAGATTTTGACGAACTCGAGCTCGTCGGTCTTTTGCCCGGTGAGCGGGTCGAATTCGTGGATCAATTCCACTTCGTCGCCGAACAGCGATACCCGCCAGGCCCGGTCCTCGTAGTGCGCCGGGAAAATCTCGATGGCGTCGCCGCGCACCCGGAACGAACCGCGATAGAAATCGCCGGCGGTCCGCTTGTATTGCAGCGCCACCAGATCGGCGAGGAGTTGGCGCTGGTTCAGCTTCTCGCCGCGCTTGATCGCGAACGTCATCGCCGAATAGGTCTCGACCGAGCCGATACCGTAGATGCACGACACCGACGCCACGATCACCACGTCGTCGCGCTCCAAAAGCGCGCGCGTCGCCGAATGGCGCATGCGGTCGATCTGTTCGTTGATCGAGGAATCCTTCTCGATATAGGTGTCGGTGCGCGGGATGTAGGCTTCCGGCTGGTAGTAGTCGTAATACGACACAAAATATTCGACGGCGTTGTCGGGGAAGAAACTCCTGAATTCGCCGTAGAGCTGCGCCGCCAGCGTCTTGTTCGGCGCCAGAATGAGGGCAGGGCGCTGCGTCTGCTCGATCACCTTGGCCATGGTGAAGGTCTTGCCGGAGCCGGTGACGCCGAGCAGCACTTGGGTGCGGTCATGGCGTTTCACGCCTTCGACCAGGTCCTTGATCGCCTGCGGCTGGTCGCCCTTCGGATCGAATTCCGACTTGATGACCAGCGGCTTGCCGCCTTCGGATTTGTCCGGCCGCGGCGGCCGGTGCGGCGTCCACAATTGCTGCTCGCGGAATTCCGCCCGGCCTTCACGCAGCAGGCTCTCCAGCGCCTGCATCGAGGCGCCGACGCCAAGCGTCAGCGGCTGCGGCGACGGGCGATGGCGCTTCTCCCGCTGTGACTGGAAAATGTCGGCGAGCTCGTCGCGTTCCGGCGCGCCGTCGTTTCCAATATTGCCGATCAGGGATTTGCTCGGGTCGGTGTCACCGTCGCCGAGCGCATCGGCCAGTTCCGGATCGATCGCGCCCGGGCCTTTGGCGGCGTAACCGGATTGCGGACGCTCCTCGAAGCCTTGTGCCCCTCCTTGGGCTTTACCCTGGGTCGATTTCCGGGCGCGATGGGCATTGGCGAAATCGGCGCGGCGGTCCCAGGAATTGTCCGGCGGCGGTTTCAGGCCGGTCTGCGAACCGATGCCGGCGGTTCCTTGGCCCAGGGCAGGGTTGAGGATGTCCGCCAGCGACGGGTCGATAGCCGTCGCATCCGGCCGCGATGCCTTGGAGCGGGTCGGTTTGGCCGGGTCTTTTTTCGAATGTTTCGCCGGATCGCGGTGCTTCGGACCTTTCGCCATGGTCCCAATATGGGTCGAGTCTGGAGGCGGGGAAAGTGGATCGAGGTCTCGTTATTCCGGATCGCCGCTGCGCGAGCCCCGGAATGGCGGCTACTCGAACTTGATCCCGGCGCGGCTGATCACGTCGCCCCATTTTTTGTAATCTCCGCTGATCATTGCGGCGAAATCCTCAGGAGTTCCGCCCACCGGTTCGTCGCCAACCTGGGCGATGTGTTCCTTGAACGCCGCCGTGGCGATCGCCTTGTTCATCGCCGCGTTGAGTTTGTCGATAATCGGCTTTGGCACTGCGGCGGGCGCGATCACCCCGCTCCAGGTCGGCGCCGCGTAGCCCGGCACGGTTTCGCCGATCGTCGGCAGGTCGGGGAACGCCGGCGATCGATGCTCGCCACTGACGCCTAGCGCCCGTAGCTGCCCGGCGCGCGCGAATGACGACATGGTGTTGAGGCTCTCGAACATCAGTTGCACGCGGCCGGCGATCAGATCGTTGATCGCAGGTGCGCCGCCCTTGTACGGCACGTGAACGATCTCGGTGCCGGTCATGAACTTGAACAACTCGCCGCCGACGTGGCCGGGCGAGCCGTTGCTCGACGAGGCGTTCGAGAGCTTGCCGGGGTTCTGTTTGGCGTAGGCGATCAGTTCGGCGACCGACTGAAACGGTGTCGTTGGTGAAACGGCGAGCATCAGGTGCCCGCGCGTCACCGCCATGATCGGCTGGAAGTCGCGCTCGGTATCGTAGGGGAGCTGCGCCACCAGATGCGGCGTGATCGCCAGCGCTCCGATCGGCCCCATGCAGATGGTGTAGCCGTCCGGCGGCGACTTGGCGGTGAGATCGAGGCCGACGGTGAGCGCGCCGCCCGGCCGGTCATCGACAATGACCTGCTGACCGAGTTCCTTGCCGAGCGGGTCCGCGAGCAGCCGTGCCAGCGTGTCGGTCGCGCTGCCTGCCGCCTGCGGCACGATCAGGTGGATTGGCCGGTCCGGATATTGTGCGCGGGCGCTGGTTGCGAGCAGGCAAGCAAACAGACTGACGATGATGAGTGGGCGGCGCATTGTCGTTTCTCTCCCGGCTCCGTGCAGGCGGGACAAGCCCGGCCGTGACGCGCTAGTGTGATCGGCGAGGGAGAAATGTCCATGCCAGGTTTCGATTTCGCGCCGCTGCTCGCGCCCGGATTGCCGCCGCCGGCGGTCAAATATAACGGCCTCGCCAAATACAGTTTTGTCGGTGGCAACAACGACGCCGGCGAGGTTCCGGTCGACGCCCTGATCAAGGCCATGAGCGACGTGCTTACCCGCGAGGGCAAGGATCTCGCGACCTACGGCCTCGCCAGCGGGCCGCAGGGCTACCGGCCGCTGCGCGAATTTCTCGCCAAAAAACTCAAGCGCACTGCCGGCATCGCCTGCACCCCCGACGAAATCCTGATCACGTCGGGCTCGTTGCAGGCGCTTGACCTGGTCAATGGCGTGCTGCTGGCGCGCGGCGACACCATCATCACCGAAGCCGAAACCTATCAGGGTTCGCTCAATCGCTGGACCCGGCTCGGCGTCAACGCCATCGGCATCCCGCTCGATCGCGACGGCATGCGCATGGACGCGCTGGCCGCCGCGCTCGACGATCTCAAACGCCGCGGCATTCGCGCCAAATACATCTATACGGTGCCGACGGTGCAGAACCCGACCGGCACGATCCTGACTGAGGCGCGCCGCGTCGAAATGCTCAAACTCGCCGAACAACACGCCGTGCCGATCTTCGAGGACGATTGCTACGCCGACCTGATCTGGGACGGCAAGCGGCCGCCGGCGCTGTACGCCATGAGCAGGCATGGCGGTGTCGTTCATATCGGGTCGTTCTCCAAGTCGATCGCGCCGGCGCTCCGCGTCGGCTTCATCGTCGCGGAATGGGCACTGCTGTCGCGCATGCTGCCGATCAAGACCGATGCCGGCTCCGGTGCGCTCGAGCAAATGGTGCTCGGCGAATATTGCCCGGCGCATTTCGACAGCCACGTGCCGGAACTGACGCGCGCGCTGCGTGCAAAGCTCAACACCATGATGGATGCGCTCAACGAGCAGTTCGGCACGGCGGCCGAATTCGAGGAGCCGAAAGGCGGCATCTTCCTGTGGGTCAAGCTGCCGGATCAGGTCGACACGATGAAGCTCTACCAGGCGGCGCTCGCCGCGGGCGTCGCCATCAATCCCGGGCCGGAATGGACCACGGACAAGGCCTACGGCAAAAGCCGCACCCGGCTGTGCTTCGCCAGCCCGTCGCATGAACAGATCCGCGCCGGTGTCGCCACGCTGGCGGAAATCTGCCGCCGCGAATTCGGCGTGCCGGACCGCATCGCCAATGTGCAGCAGAAGGCGAGGGGATAGTTTACCGCCTCATGCTGAGGAGCGGCGCCGCAGGCGCCGCGTCTCGAAGCACGCATGCGCTGTGCACCATCCTTCGAGACGCGCCCCATAAGCGCGGTTGCGCGCGTCTTCGCATGCTAAGGGGCGCTCCTCAGGATGAGGCCTGTGTTTTAGCTCAAAACCCCTTCAGCACGTGATTGACATGCTCGACTTCGGGCGGCGCGGCGAAGCAGTGCGCGACGTGCTTGCGCCATTCCTGAAAGTCGGCGGAGCCGCGGAAGTCGACGGTGTGGTTCTCGACGGTGTCCCATTTGATGAACAGACGGTAGCGGCCCGGCTTCTCGATCGAGCGTTCGACGTCCAGCCCGCGGCAGCCCTTGGCGCGCTTGAAGACCGGTGCGGCGTTTTTCACCCCGGTCTCGAATTCCGCTTCCATGCCCGGCTTGACGTCGATCTGTGCGATTTCGGTAATCATGATGGCGTGTCCCTGCAATGCGGCGGCAAGCCTAGCATGGCCGCGGCGAGGGCTTAAATAAGCGGAGGACGAAAGCTACACTCGCCGCATTCACCCCGCATCACGCAAAGGCTTGTCATGATCGACGTACATTATTGGACCACGCCGAACGGTCACAAGGTGACGATTTTTCTCGAGGAAGCCGGACTGCAGTACAAAATCATTCCGGTGAACATCGGCAAAGGCGAACAGTTCAAGGCGGAGTTTCTGGCGGTGTCGCCGAACAACCGCATCCCGGCCATCGTCGATCACGAACCGAAAGGCGGCGGCAAGCCGATCGCGGTGTTCGAGTCCGGCGCGATCCTGATGTATCTCGCCGACAAGACCGGCAAGTTCATCGGCAACGACCTGCGCAGCCGCACCGAGGCGACACAGTGGCTGTTCTGGCAGATGGGCGGCCTCGGCCCGATGGCCGGACAGAACAACCATTTCAGCAATTATGCGCAGGACAAGATTCCCTACGCGATGGATCGCTATCGCAACGAGGTCAATCGGCTCTATGGCGTGATGAACAAGCGGCTGGCCGATCGGCCATTCCTCGGCGGCGATTATTCGATCGCCGACATCGCCTGCTATCCATGGATCGTGCCGTGGGAGCGCCAGGGCCAGAAGCTGTCCGACTTCCCGCATCTGCAGCGCTGGTTCGAGGCGATCAAGGCGCGGCCGGCGGTGGTCAAAGCCTACGAGTGGGCGCCGAAGATCAATCCGGGGCAGGGCGGCATCCGCACCGCGGAGGAGCGCGCCATCCTGTTCGGGCAGACCGCGCAATCAATCGCCACAGCCGCGGCGAAAGCGTAAGCACTATCTAAAAGAAAAACGGGCCCGCGTCGTTGCGGGCCCGTTCTGTTTTGGAAGCCGGAATTAGTTCTGGCGGACGATAACGTGGGTGCCGACCGGCACGCGATCGTAGAGATCGATCACATCGTCATTGACCAGCCGGAAGCAGCCGGATGAAACCGCCTGCCCGATGGTCTCCGGCGCGTTGGTTCCGTGAATGCGGTACACCGTCGTGCCGAGATACATGGCGCGGGCGCCGAGCGGATTGCCGGGGCCGCCGGCCATGAAGCGCGGCAGATAAGGTTGCCGCTCGATCATCTCGGGTGGCGGATGCCAGTCCGGCCATTCCGCCTTGCGCGCGATCTGCAGCATGCCCTGCCAGGTAAATCCGTCGCGGCCGACGCCGATGCCGTAACGCATGGCCCGCGTCGCGCTCTCGATCAGATAGAGGTGCCGCTCCTGGGTGTCGATGACGATCGTGCCGGGCGGCATCTGGGAACGGTAGAATACCGCCTGCCGCTGGAATTCCTGCGGCAGGTTGTCGTCGCTGTTGCCGTGGTCGACGCCGGGCGCAACGTCATCCATTGTCGGCCTGAAATTGGCGAGCGACGCGCCCTGTTGCGCGCTCGCCGAAACAGTGCACAGCACCGCCGCTCCGATCAGAGCGGCGAGACCGCGAAGCCCTCGCGCCAGTCCCGATTTGGTCATGTCCGTATTTTGTCCCTTACGCAGTCCGGGTTCAATAGCCGATGCGTGATCGGGCTGCGACGGGTAGTAACCGGGTGCGGCGTTAACGCCTATTGTGAGACGCCGCCGAAGTAGCCGGTGATTTTCCAGCCGCTGGCGTCCTTGGTGTAGCACATCTCGTCACCGCCAAGCGGGGAGATCGCATCGATCGCGATGAAGCCGGATTTTCCAGACGGCGTGGCGATATGCAGGAACTGCGGCTGCGCCGCGTCGCTCGGCGGGGCGGTGTCGGGCATCACGCGCACCAGATTGAGGCCGAGCTTTTCGACGACCGGCGAATTGGCTTGCGCCGCAGCGTGCACCTCGACGCCGTCCTTGAGCGGGTAGCCCCACTCGGACGGATCGGTCTGGGTCGCGTCGGCCAGCGCCTGGAACGCCTTGCTGTCGATGTTCGGGTCGGCCGGCGAGCAAACAACGCCTTTATGTTCGGGCAAATCCGATGCGGTAGGATCGCCGGCGAAGCTGGTCACGGCGTCCCAGCCGGAACCGTCCTTCGAATCGAGATCGATCGCCTTGGCGAGGTTGTCGATGCTGGGCTTGCTCTTGTTGGCGAGGTCCTTGTCCTGGATCCAGAAGAAACCCTGCGCGACGACCAGCTTGGCAAGCGCCGCACGGTCTTTCTTCGCGGCGATGTCGGCGAGTTGTTTGCGGAAAGCCTCGAAGCTCGGATCGGCAAGTGGCTTCGGCGGCGTCGCGGCGACGACCGCATAGGGCTTGACCGGCGCGGCGGGCGGCGGCTTGAGCGGCAGGATTTGCTGTTGCTGGCCCTGCGCGAGCGCAAACGGTATCGCGGTAAAGGTCGAAAGAGCGACAATCGAGGCAATAACGGAACGGCGCATCGCATGGACTCCCGTGTGTTCAATGGCGGCGCAAAACCTGGACGCAATACCGGTAGCGTTAGCCGCCAAATACGACCGGTGTGCGGCAGCCTGTCGCACCTTAGCCGATTTCCCCCTGCGGTGAAGATGGGTCCTCTCGGCTCAATACGATTTCGGCAGCCCCAAAACGTTCTCGGCAATGAAACAAAGAATGAGATGCGGCGTGACCGGCGCGATGCGCGCGATCATGCTTTCGCGGAAATAACGCTCGACGTGAAATTCCTTGGCGTAGCCGTAGCCGCCATGAGTCATCACCGCGGTCTGGCAGGCCTTGAAGCCCGCCTCGGCGCCGAGATATTTCGCGGCATTGGCGGCGGGTCCGCAGGGAATGCCGGCGTCGTATTGCCAGGCCGCCTTCATCGCCACGAGTTCGGCGGCTTCAAGCTCCACCCAGCATTGCGCCAGCGGATGCTGGATCCCCTGATTCTGTCCGATCGGGCGGCCGAACACGACGCGCTCTTTGGCATAGGCGGCGGCGCGCTTGAGCGCGGCACGGCCAAGACCGATCGCCTCGACGGCGACGAGGATGCGCTCCGGATTGAAGCCGTCGATGATGTACCTGAAGCCCTTGCCTTCCTCGCCGATGCGATCTTCGAGCGGGACTTCAAGGTTGTCGATGAACATCTGGTTGGAGTCGACGGCCTTGCGTCCCATCTTCTCGATCTCGCGCACTTCGACATGGCGGCGGTCGAGCGCCGTGAAGAACAGCGACAGGCCGTCGGTGGGCTTCTTGACCTGATCGAGCGGTGTGGTGCGGGTGAGGATGAGCATCCGGTCGGCGATCTGCGCCGTGCTGATCCAGATCTTGGCGCCGTTGATCACGTAACGGTCGCCGCGGCGTTCGGCGCGCGTCTGCAGCTTTGCGGTTTCGAGACCGGCATTGGGCTCGGTGACCGCGAAACAGGCTTTCTCCTTGCCGGAGACGACCGGCGGCAGCATGCGCCGCTTCTGCTCCTCGGTGCCATGGACCACGACCGGGTTGAGGCCGAAGATATTCATGTGCACGGCGGACGCGCCGGAAAATCCGGCGCCCGACGCGGCGACGGCATGCATCATCACCGCGGCTTCGCTGACGCCGAGGCCCGATCCGCCATAGGCTTCCGGGATGCAGACGCCGAGCCAGCCGGCTTCCGCCAGCGCGCGATGGAAGTCGTGAGGGAATTCGCCGTCGCTGTCGCGCTTGAGCCAATAGTCGTCGCCGAAGCGTGCGCAAATCTTCTCGACCGCGTCACGCACCGATTGCTGAAGCTCTGTCGGCGCAAAGTCGATCGGTGTTACTCCGCTGCCTGCATTTCTCCGGCGTCGTCGATGAAGCCGCCGGCCTGCCGGCGCCACATCGCCGCGTAGCGGCCGTCGCGGGCGATCAGCTCGCGATGGGTGCCTTGTTCGATGATACGGCCGTGCTCGAGCACGACAAGGCGGTCCATCTGGGCAATCGTGGAGAGCCGGTGCGCGATGGCGATCACCGTCTTGCCTTCCATCAGCGTGCCGAGACTCGACTGGATCGCGGCTTCGACTTCGCTGTCGAGCGACGATGTCGCCTCGTCGAACACCAGGATCTGCGCGTCCTTGAGGATGACGCGGGCGATGGCGACGCGCTGCCGCTGGCCGCCGGACAGCTTCACGCCCCGTTCTCCGACATGGGCGTCGTAGCCGCGCCGGTTGTCCCAATCCTGGAGGTCGAGAATGAAGTCATGCGCGTGCGCGAGCTTGGCGGCACGCACGACCTCGTCGTCGCTGGCGTCGGGCTTGCCGTAGCGGATGTTGGCGCGGATCGAACGGTGCAGCAGCGACGTATCCTGGGTCACCACCGAAATCTGCGAGCGCAGCGATTCCTGCGTCAGGCTCGAAATATCGACACCGTCGATCGCGATCGAGCCGCCTTCGAGCTGGAAGAATCGCAGCAGCAGATTGACCGCCGTCGATTTGCCGGCGCCGGAACGGCCGACCAGGCCGATTTTTTCACCGGGCTTTATCGTCAGATTGAAATCCTGCAGCACGCCGATGTCGCGGCCGTAGCCGAAGCTGACATCCCTGAACGCGATACCGCCCTCACGCACCGTCAACGGCTGGGCGCCGGCGGGGTCGGGCAATTGCAGCGGCTGCGCGATGGTCAGCATGCCTTCCTGCACGACGCCGATGTCCTCGAAGATTTCGGTGATGCGCAAGGCGATCTGCCGCGACATGTTGGTGAGCTGCAATGTCAGCGGCAGCACCATGGCGATGGCGCCGACCTCGACCAGGCCGTAACGCCACAGCAGCAGCGCGATGGCGCCGGAGCCCGCGATCAGCAATGCGTTGAGCATGTCGAGCAGCGCCGCGAACGCGGTGAGCAGGCGTTGCGCGCTGGTGAACAGATCGACGTGCCGGTCGACCGCGTTGCGAACGTACTGATCCTCTTCGCGCGCGCGGGCGAACAACTTGACCGTGAGGATGTTGGTGTAGCTGTCGACGATGCGGCCCATCAGGGTCGAGCGTGCGATCGAACTGACTTTCGAGCGCTCGCGCATCCGCGGTACGAAGTAGGTCAGCAGCGCGGCATAGCCCGCGAACCACAGCAGGATCGGCACCGCCAGCCAGCGGTCCGCCGCAGCCGTCATCACCAGCGCCGAGGTGCCGTAAACCAGGATGTACCAGACCGTGGTGATCGTCGCGGTCAGCGTCGAGCGCACCGACGGCCCGGTTTGCATCACGCGGTTGGAGATGCGGCCGGCAAAATCGTTTTGAAAGAATGCCCAGCTCTGCCGCACCACATGCCAGTGCGATTGCCAGCGCACCATGCCGGTGAACGGCGCGGCGATCGCCTGGTTGGTGATGAGATAGCGCGTCAGCATCACCAGCGGCCGGGCGATCAGGACGACGGCCGCCATGCCGGCGAGCCATGGCCAGCTTTTGGCAAGGAACTGGTCGGGCGGCGTCTTTGTCACCATGGTGACGACGCGGCCCATGAACCACGGCACCGCGCTGTCGGAGAGCGCGACGAACAACTCGATCACGAACAGCGCCGCGAACAGCCATTTCGCCTGGCGGGCGAAATGCCACAGGAAAGCGATGAGTTTTGCCGGCGGTTCCGGACGATCCGGGGTCGCCGTCGCAGTCAGGAATCGCTCGAAAAATGCAAACATTTGCTGATGGTTACAGGTCGCACATGGGAGCCGTCAATCGCGGCCCCAAGAGGGCTTGAAGAGGGCTTGGCAAAGGCTTGCACCGTTACGCGGTGTGGCATCGCGACAGCGTTGCTGACCTATTAGCGTTCCGCACTCCGTGTCATTTTTCGCGAGGAAGAAACCACCGAGGGGAGGCGTCATGAAGCGAGCGGGATTTGCCGGCGCACTGATCGCGGCATTGGCGTGGACCGGCCTGGCGCAGGCCGACAGCTTTCCGTCGCATCCGCTCACCATGATGGTCGGCTTTCCGCCCGGCGGTCCGACTGACACGCTGGCGCGTCTCGTCGCCGACGGAATGAAAAATGCGCTTGGCCAGCCGATCGCGGTTGAAACCGTCAGCGGCGCCAGCGGCACGATTGCAACGGGCCGGGTCGTTCACGCCGCGCCTGACGGTTACACCATCGGCATCGGACAATGGTCCAGCCACGTCGGATCGCCGGCGATCTATCGGCTCGACTATGACATCATCAAGGATCTTCAGCCGATTGCGCTGCTGGCCTATTCGCCGCTGTGGATTCTCGGCAAGAGCGCGCTGCCACCCGACAACATCACCGATCTGATGTCATGGCTGAAGGCGCGAAAGGAGCCCGGCACGTTCGGCACCGTGGGTACGGGCAGTGCGGCGCAGCTTTGCGCCTATTACTTCGCCCAGAAAACCCAAACGCACTTTGCGTATGTGCCCTATCGCGGCGCCGCGCCGGCGCTTCAGGATCTGATTGGCGGACAGATCGATATGTCGTGCCTTGAAGCGTCAGCGACGCTTCCAAGCGTACAGGCAGGAAAGATCAAAGCCTACGCGGTGATGAGCAAGGAACGCTGGACGAAATCGCCGAACACGCCGACGATGATCGAGTCCGGCGTGCCCGGATTGAGCATCTCGTTCTGGCACGGATTGTGGACCACGAAAGGCACGCCGAAAGCTGTGGTCGATAAGCTGGTCGCTGGCGTCATGACAGCACTGGCCGACCCGGCGGTGAAGCAGCGGATCGAAGGCCTCGGCATGGTGATCTTCCCGCGCGACCAGCAGAGCCCCGCGGCGCTTCTTGCATATCATCAGGCAGAACTCGACAAATGGTGGCCGGTGATCAAGGACGCCGGCATCAAGGCCGAAGAGTAACGGTTCCTCGCAGTCGCGGCGCGCAGAACGCGGCGGAGTGCGCGCCACATGCCGTGAGCGTTGTTTTGATCGGCGCAGCCGATTGTGCGCGCGCGACGCCGAACGATACGGCGGTCGCGGCGACGATCAGCGAGAAGGCCAATGCCAGCGTTGCGATCAATTCAATTCCGGCGGTGCGTTTTCTCGATAATGATTTTTCAGAATTGGGAGACGCAAAACCGACCTTCCCGGTCAGCGCAGTCATGGTCGTTTCATCCTTCGCGAATCAGTGCGTTGCGTTATCTCAATGTCGCATCGGACTGGGGCGAAGCCGTTGAGGAATAAAGGCGATTCGGTGTTTTTTGGTTAATGGATGGTTAATACGACAAGCCTCGCCGGTGATTTAGTACCGGTGTGGCAAATAAGACTCAGGCGTCCGCGGTGGCGGGGGTGTACTCCATGGTCACGTGCCTCGGCTCGGCGGCGACGCGCGCCAGCCAGGCCCGGATCGCCGGAAACGCCGTGAGGTCGTAGTCGCACTGATCGGCGACGTGGGTATAGGCGTACAGCGCGATGTCCGCGATGGTGTAGCGGTCGGCGGCGAAGAAGTCGTGCACGGCAAGATGTTTCTCCATCACGCCCAGCGCGCGATGGCCTTCTTCCATCCAGTCCTCGAACGCGTGCTGTTGCAGATCGCGGCCGCCTTTTATCAGTGTCAGCCAGAAATAGGCCGCGCCGAGATTCGGTTCGAGGCTATGCTGCTCGAAGAACATCCATTGCATCGCGTCGGCGCGATCCATGCGGTCTTCCGGCGCCAGCGCTGCGCCGCCGGCGATATACCACAGGATGGCATTGGATTCGGCGAGATACCGGCCGGGCGCCAGCTCAAGCAGCGGCACCTGACCGTTGGGATTTTTCGCCAGGAATTCCGGGGTGTGGCTTTCGCCCTTGAGGATGTCGATTTCGACGAGCCGGTAGGGAATGCCGAGCTGCGCCAGCGCCAGCCGCACCTTGTAGCTGTTCCCCGAACGCTGCATCGAATAGAGCGTAAACATCGTCAGCCCCAGGCTGTTCCGCGGCGGATTCGCCAACCGTTGAGGTGTTACGAATTGAACGCGGCTATGTCGTGACGGCGCGTTTCCACACTGGCTTTGTCATTCTAGCCGATGCGGCGGGGAAAGCCATTGCGGACCAAATACGCGGGTTTGTTAAGCCGGTATTAGAATTCGGTCCCCACGATAGTACGCATGTCGACAATCAGCCCGCCGCTGCCTGACGCCGCCGAATCGGCACTCAAGACATCGGCACTCAAGACCCCGGCGCTCAAGACCCCGGCGCCATTCGATCGCGCATTGCGGCGGCAGTCTTATCTGCTTCGTGTCGGCGAAATGGCGGCGCTGATCGTGTTTCTCAGCTTCTGCGTGATGTGGGTGCAGTGGCAGACGGCGGGTCCGGGATTCTATCCGGTGTCGGGAGACTTCACCGGCTTTTGGACCGCCGGCGAACTGGCGCTCGAGGGGCATCCTGCCGACGCCTATCGCGAGATGCCGCACTTCTTCAAGGAACTGGCGCTGCACGGCGACACCACGCGGCTCTATATTTCGTTTTTCTACCCGCCGATTTTCATGCTGCTGTGCGCGGGCTTTGCCTTGCTCAATTATTTCCCGGCTCTGTGCCTGTGGCTCGGCGCGACGCTGATCGGTTACGCCGCTGCGCTTCGCGGCATGTTGCCGAAGAGCCTCGGCAAGGGCGCCAATCTTTGGGTGCTGTTTCTCGGCTACCCGGCGGTGATGGTGAATATCGGCTTTGGCCAGAACGGATTCCTTAGCGCGGGCCTGTTGGGCGGAGCGGCGGTCTGGCTCGACCGGCGGCCCGAGCTCGCGGGCATCTGCCTTGGCTGTTTGTCCTACAAGCCGCAGCTCGGCATCATCGTGCCGCTGGCGCTGGCGGTCGCGCGGCGCTGGCGTGTGTTCGCCGTGGCGTCCATCACGGTGATCGTCATCGTCGCGGCTTCGACGCTGGTGTTCGGCGTCGATATCTGGCCGCCGTTTTTCGCCGATATGGCCGTGGCGAAACACAACTGGATGGAAGCGCCGATCCCGGCCTATTTGCAGTTTTTCATCACCGTTTTTGGCGCGGTGCGCCTGCACGGCGGCGCGTTGCCGCTGGCTTATGCGCTCCAGGCGGTCGTCACCGTTGCCGCAATGGTCCTGCTGATCGGCGCGCTGCTGATGCGTCCGGCTGGCGCGCGGTCGGGAACGGCGGAAGGCGCGGCGATTGCGGCATGTGTGCCGTTCTGCTCCCCGTTCATGCTCGAATACGATCTGGTCATTCTGGCGGTACCGATGGCATGGCTGCTCGGTGAGGCATTGCGGGACGGTTTCCGGACCGGCGAGCGCGCGGCGCTGGTCGCGACGTTTCTTGCACCGGCCCTGTTCAAGATCTCGGCCTTCGACAATGCACTGAAGCTCGGCGTCATTGCCGCCGCGGCGTTGCTGTTTATAGTTGTGCTGCGGCGAATGATGAGCCCGGCGCGCGTTGCACCTACGCTGGGGCTTTCTTCGCCATCAGCGGACTACGCCGCGACGACGGCTTAAGTCAGCGACCGCCGGCGGTCGTTCTCGTTCCGGGTTGAACGATCATCGCGGCGCTGTCGTCGGTGGCCGGCCGATCGGCCAACCGCACGTTTTTCCAGGTGAAGATCGATGTCGCGGTGTAGTTCCAGATCGCGCCCATGAAAATTCCAGCGGTGGCGGCAAGCCACCAGGTGTATTTTTGCTGGAACAGCACGGCGGCAATGCCGACATTCGCGACCATGCCGACCACACAAACGGTGCAGAAGCTGACCAGGCCGCGCAGCAGCGGCCAGAACCCGCGCAGGCGCATGTCGCGATAGGTCAGCATGTTGTTGAGGAAGAAGTTGAATCCCATCGCGACCATCGCGGCGCATGGGTTCGCCACGACAAACGAAACGCCGGCGAAGCGATTGAGCAGCGCCAGCACGGCCAGATGCACGAACAGCCCAACACCGCCGACCGACGCAAACATGACGAAGCGAAGCGGAATCACGTGCCCGATGATCTTGTCGATCAGCAGTGCGAGATAATCGACGATGGCGATCAGGTCGAGCTTGCTTTCGCCGTGCAGGCGGGTCCGAAACGTGTAGGGGATTTCCTTGACGCGCAGGGCGCGGCCGGACAGCAGGATGTCGAGTAGAATTTTGTAGCCTTGCGTCGAAAGGCGGCGCACCACCTGATCGAACGCGCTTCGCCTGATCATGAAAAAGCCGCTCATCGGATCCGTCAGCGGTGTTTTCAGGACGTAGTCGGCAAGCCTTGTCGCCAGCCGGCTGAACACCAGGCGCTCCTTCGTCCATTCGCCGACGCTTCCCAATTCCATGTAGCGCGAGGCGACGACGATGTCGTAGTCGGGCGTGCTCAACTGCGCGAGCATTTTGGGCAGCAGCGTCTCGTCGTGCTGCAGATCGCAATCCATCACCGCGATGAGCGGCGAACTGGTCGCCAGAATCCCTTCGACGACCGCCGAAGCCAGGCCGCGGCGGCCGATGCGGTGCAGGAAGCGCACCCGCGGATCGGAGCGGCTGATGGTGCGCAACGTGTCGAGGGTGCCGTCCCGGGAATCGTCGTCGACGAAGACGACTTCCCAGGCGATGCCTTCAAGGCAACGGCCGAGGCGGGCCACCAGCTCGCGGACGTTGTCGCGCTCGTTAAAGGTCGGAACGACGATGGACAGAACCGGAAACGCCTCGCCGCTATGAAGCGGGTGTGTGCGGTCTGTGGAAACGGCGTTCGATAATTCGGCGCTGGCGATCATGTCGGCGTGGGTCGGTGGTGTGAAGCGAGCCGACTTTGCGCGGGATCGTTAAATCCCCGGTTAAGGGTCGCGATAACCCGGATTTCGCAGGAGTTTCGATGGGTTACTGGCCGGCGCGGCCGCAGCCGCGAGGCGCTGCGGCGGCATGCCCGGCGCAGTGTTGCCCGGGAAGCGCGCCGAGGAAGAAATGCCGTAGAAGTGAGGCTGTTTGCAGGGTTTTACGCTTGCCTGCGGTCGGCCCGGGCTATACCAAGCACGCGCCCTGAAACCCGAGACTTGGAGGAGACTCAGAAATGGCCTTTATCGCGGACCAGATCATGCGCATTAAGCCGTCGGCAACCATTGCCGTCACGGACAAAGCGCGTGCGCTGAAAGCCGCGGGCCGCGACGTCATCGGTCTCGGCGCCGGCGAGCCGGATTTCGACACGCCGGACAACATCAAGGAAGCGGCGATCAAGGCGATCCGCGACGGCAAGGCGGCGAAGTACACCGCCGTTGACGGCATTGCCGAGCTGAAGGCCGCGGTCGCCACCAAGTTCAAGCGCGAGAACCAGCTCGACTACAAGCCGTCGCAGATCATCATCGGCACCGGCGGCAAGCAGGTGCTTTATAACGCGCTGATCGCGACGCTTAATCCGGGCGACGAGGTGATCATCCCGGCGCCGTATTGGGTCAGCTATCCGGACATGGTGATGCTCGCCGGCGGAACGCCGGTCGAGGTCGTCACCACGATGGACTCCGGCTACAAGATGAGTGCGGAGCAGCTTGAGAAGGCGATCACACCAAAGACCAAGTGGATCATCTTCAACTCGCCGTCGAATCCGACGGGCGCCGCCTACACCAAGGCCGAGCTGAAAGCCGTCACCGACGTGCTGGTGCGGTATCCGCATGTTCATGTCATGTCGGACGATATGTACGAGCATCTGGTGTATGATGACTTCGAGTTCTGGTCGCCGGCGCAGCTCGAGCCGCGGCTCTACGAGCGAACGCTGACGGTCAACGGCTGCTCGAAAGCCTACTGCATGACCGGCTGGCGCATCGGCTATGCCGGTGGCCCGGAGAAGCTGATCAAGACCATGGCGATGATCCAGTCGCAATCGACGTCAAATCCGACGGCGGTGGCGCAATGGGCCGCGGTCGAGGCGCTCAACGGGCCGCAGGACTTCATTGCCAAGCACAACAAGATCTTCAAGGAGCGGCGCGACCTGTGCGTATCGATGCTGAATCAGGCGCGCGGTCTGCAGTGTCCGAAGCCGGAAGGCGCATTCTACGTCTATCCGTCCTGCAAAGGTGCGATCGGCAAGACCGCGCCGAACGGCAAGAAGCTCGCCAACGACGAGGATTTCGTGACCGAGCTGCTTGAGGCGGAAGGTGTGGCGGTGGTGCAGGGGACGCCGTTCGGCGTCGGCCCGGCGTTCCGCATCTCCTACGCGACGGCGACCAGCGCGCTTGAGGAAGCGTGCACGCGGATCCAGCGCTTCTGCGGAAATTTGCAGTAACTGCCTTGGTCATTCCGGGTGCACGCCGTGCGCCCGGAATGATGGCTGCCGGAATGTGGAAGACGGCGGCTTTGTTCTCGCTTACAATCGCAACAGGGGTCCGCCAGGCGGGCCGGCTGAGGGGAGAATCTGTATGTTTCGCAACGCCTTTGCAGGGGCAGCGTTCGGTGCTGCGGCGCTCGCAACGATGGCCTCGACGCCGGCTGATGCACAACGCGATCGCGTGCAGGCGGGTTCGCTCGAATGTTCGCTGTCCTCCAGCATCGGTCTGATTGTGGGCTCGCAACGCAACATTGCCTGTAATTTCAAACCCGATGGCGGTCCGCCGGAAGCCTATGTCGGAACCATGACTCGGGTCGGTCTCGACATCGGCGTCACCGGTGGCGGTGCGATTATCTGGGCCGTGTTCACCGGCACCAATCGCTATGCCGGCATGTTGACCGGCACTTATGTCGGGGCCTCTGCCGAAGCATCGATTGCCGCCGGTCTCGGCGCCAACGTGCTGATCGGCGGTTCCAATCGTGCGGTCGCGCTGCAACCGTTGTCGGTGCAGGGCCAGGTCGGACTCAACATCGCTGCCGGCGTGAGCTCGCTGGATCTGCATCTGGCCCAGTAAATCCTGACCACTAAATCCTGACGCGGCAATCCTGGCGCAGGACACATCGGCACAACCACTGCGACGACTCGGCAGGCGCGATCCGCGCCTGCGTAATGTCGCGCCCCTTGACCGCCCCCGGTCGTGCCTGAAACGATAGTTGCTGGCGGACGCGCCAAGCACGACGAGCCCGCCGTGGGAGATGTAACCATGGCACCTAACGGCAACGGTACAAAAGCAGCCGGTCCACGCTGCATTGCATTGGTCGGACCTTTCCAGAGCGGCAAGACCACGCTGCTCGAAGCCATCCTTGCCCGCACCGGCGCCATCCCGCGCCAAGGCAACATCGAAGCCGGCAACACCGTCGGCGACGCCAGCAAGGAAGCGCGTTATCACAAGATGAGCGTCGAGCTTTCGGCCGCCACCACGAATTTCATGGGCGATGCCTTCACTTTTCTGGACTGCCCGGGCTCGGTTGAATTCGTCCATGACATGCGCGCCGTGCTGCCGGCGATCGACGTCGCCGTGGTGGTCTGCGAGATGGACGAAAAAAAGATTCCGCAGCTTCAGCTTATTTTGCGCGAACTCGAAGACAAGAAAATCCCGCGCATCCTGTTCGTCAACAAGATCGACAAGGCGAGTGCCGGCGTTCACGACGTGCTCACGCTGCTGCAGCCGGCGTCTCGCACCAAATTGATCCTGCGGCAGATTCCGACGTTCAAGGGCGACATCATTACCGGCTTCGTCGATCTCGCGCTCGAGCGGGCCTTTGTCTACAAGGAGCACTCCGCGTCGGAAATTGTTCCGCTCGAAGGCGATGCCGCCGATACGGAAAAGACCGCGCGTTTTTCGATGCTGGAAACGCTCGCCGACCACGACGATGAGCTGATGGAGCAGCTACTCGAAGACATCCAGCCGCCGCGCGACAAGGTGTTCGACGATCTCACGCGCGAATTGCGCGAGGGACTGGTCTGTCCGGTGCTGCTGGGCACGGCGACGCGCACCAACGGCGTTTTGCGATTGCTCAAGGCGCTCCGTCACGAGTTGCCAGGGATCACGGAGACCGCAAAGCGTCTCGGCGTGAAGAGCGGCAATGACAGCGTGGTCTATGTGCTCAAGACGCTCAATACCGCGCACGGCGGCAAGATGTCGGTCGCGCGCGTGCTCGGCGGCCAGGCTGCGGATGGTGCGACGTTCCTGTCGCGCGACGATGAGGCCGGCCGCGTCGCCGGCGTGTTCAAGCTGCTCGGCCCGTCCATCGAAAAGCGCGGTCCCGCGGCGCTCGGCGAAACGGTCGCTCTGGCCAAACTCGATAAGGCCAAGACCGGGGATACGCTGACGGCCGGCAAGCAGGCGCAGGCGTCCGTCGCCAATGTCGAGCCGCATCCGCCGGTGCTGGCCATCGCGATTTCCGCCAAGGAGCGCAAAGACGACGTCAAGCTCGGTTTGGCGCTGAACAAGCTCGCCGAAGAGGATCCGTCGATCACCATCGTGCACAACGCCGAAACGCACGAAGTCGTGCTGTGGGGCCAGGGCGAAATGCACCTGCGCGTCGCCACCGAGCGGCTCGCCGACCGTTTCGGCGTGGCGATCAACCGGCGTGAGCCGTCGGTTGGATACCGCGAGACCATCCGTGCGGGTGTGGTGCAGCGCGGCCGGCACAAGAAACAGTCCGGCGGCCACGGCCAGTACGGCGACGTCGTGCTCGACATCAAGCCGATGCCGCGGGGCGCGGGTTTCAGTTTCGAGGACAAGATCACCGGCGGCGTGGTGCCGCGCAATTACATTCCATCGGTCGAAGAAGGCGTCGTCGACGCGCTCAAGCATGGTCCGCTCGGGTTCCCGGTTGTGGACCTTCACGTCGCACTGGTCGACGGCTCGTATCACACCGTCGATTCTTCCGACATGGCGTTCCAGACCGCGGGCCGCATCGGCGTTCACGATGGCCTGCCGCAATGCCAGCCGGTGCTGCTCGAGCCGATCGATCTGGTCGAGATCGTTTGCCCGACCGAAGCCACCGCGAAGATCAATGCGCTGTTGTCCGGCCGGCGCGGCCAGATTCTCGGCTTCGATACCCGCGACGGCTGGGACGGCTGGGACATGGTGCGGGCGAAAATGCCGGAATCGGAGATCGGCGATCTTATTGTCGAAGTGCGCTCCGCCACCGCCGGCGCCGGAACATTCACTTTCAAGTTCGATCACATGGCGGAGCTGACCGGGCGCACCGCCGACCAGATCATCGCGGCACGCCGCGCCGCGGAGTGAGGAAATGCCGGCTTATTGGGTCGCGCGGTCGAAGATCAACGACCCGGTGGCATACAAGAAGTACACGGATCTGGTTCCCGGGATCATTGCCAAACACGGCGGCAAGGTGCTGGCGCGCGGCGGGCGTTTCCAGATCATGGAAGGCCCCGACAAGTTCCATCGCTTCGTGGTGATCGAGTTTCCGACGTTCGAGCAGGGCGTCGCCTGCTTCACGTCGGACGAATACAACAAGGCCGCCGCGTTCCGCCGCGCCAACGGCGCGGGCGAAGTCGAAACCATCATGGTCGATGGCGGCGACGCGACGAAGTGATCCGACAAAATTTGCGGATAGCTATTGCGGCTTGATCCCGGCGAACTGGATCACCTTGCCCCATTTTTCCATTTCGTTGGAAATCAGCTTGCCGAATTCGGCAGGCGTCATCGGCATCGGAATGCCGCCGAGGTCCTCGATGCGCTTCTTGGTCTTGGCGTCCGCCAGCGCAGCGTTGAGATCGGTGTTGAGCTGGGTGATGATGTCCGGCGGCGTATCTTTCGGCGCCATCAAACCTTGCCAGGCGAACGCTTCGTAACCAGGCACGAAATCGCTCACGGGTTGCAGATCAGGAAACAGCTCCATCCGTTTGGCGCTGGTCACCGCGAGTGGGCGCAATTCTCCCGATTTAATGTGCGCCTGCGACAGGATCACCATGTCGAACATGACCTGATCCTGTCCGGCCAGCATGTCGGTGACGGCCGGCGCGTCGCCGCGATACGGCACATGCAGCATGTTGGTGCCGGTCTGCATCTTGAACAGTTCGCCGGCGAGATGCGGCGTCGAGCCGACGCCGCCCGAAGCCATGTTGATCGTGCCGGGATGCGCTTTCAGGTATTCGATCAGTTCCGGCACTGATTTGACCGGTAACTTCGGATTCACGACGAGGATCGTGGGATCGGAAGCGATGCCGCCGATTGGTGCCAAATCCTTGGTGAAAGAGAAGCTGATATCCGGATTGATCACCGCATTGATGACGTTCGGGTTCGCCAGCATCAGCAGCGTGTATCCGTCAGGGGCGGCTTTCACGACATAGTCGGCTGCGAGCTGCTGGCCCGCCGAGCCACGGTTTTCGACCACGATGGTCTGACCGAGCCGCTCCGACAGCGCTTGACCGGTCAGCCTGGCGATAATGTCGGCGGTGCCTCCGGGCGGGAAACCGACCTGCAGGCGGATTGGGCGCGACGGATAGGTGTCGGCGCGGGCAGTCCGCAAAACAGCAGGAGACGCCAGCGCCCCCGCGGCGAGAGTGAGGAGGTGACGGCGAGCAAGGGTTTTCATGTCCGGGTTCTACAACGTGCAAAAACGATAGGTAAAGGCGCTCTGCGCGGAGGCGTTATGCCGCAGCGCAGGGCTCGTCGCGCCCGAAAGCCGGTAGCAACTTGACCGCGATCATTCCTGCTTGATGTTGGCGGCCTTGATCAGCTTCGCCCATTTCTCGGTATCGCTGACGAATATCTTTTCAAAGTCCGCGGGCGTGCCGAGGAGCGGTGTGGTGCCGAGGTCAGCCAGCCGTTTGCTCACCGTCGGGTCTTTCAATCCGGCGTTGATCTGCCTGTTGAGCAGATCGACGATATCCGCCGGCGTCTGTTTCGGCGCGGCAATGCCGAACCAGGTATTGGCGTCGTAGCCCGGCAGGAACTCGGCGACGGCGGGAACGTCCGGCAACAGCGGCGAGCGCTTCGGCGTAGTGACCGCCAACGGCCGGAGCTTGCCGGCTTGAATGTAAGGCACCAGCGTCGTGACCGACTCGAACATCACCTGGGCGCGGCCACCGAGCAGATCGGTGAGCGCCGGCGCCGCGCCGTGATAGGGCACGTGCAGCAGATCGACTCCCGCCATCAGCTTGAACAGCTCGCCCGCCATCTGCGGCGTGGTGCCGTTGCCGACCGATGCCATGTCGATCTTGCCGGGATTGGCCTTGGCATAGGCGATGAATTCGGGAACCGTGCTGGCGGGCACTGAGGGATGGACCACCATCACCATCGGCACGAACGCGATGCCGCCGACCGCCGCGAGATCGCGGATCAGATCGAAGTTGAGCTTCTTGTAATACGACATGCTGATCGGCGCCGACGAACTGATCAGCAGCAGCGTGTAACCGTCCGGCGGCGAGGTGACGACGGCCTCGATGCCGATTGTGCTGCCGGCGCCGGGACGGTTTTCGACGACGAACGGCTGGCCAAGTTTGTTGGACAGCCATTCGCTGATCAGCCGGGCGTAAACGTCAGTCGGGCCACCCGGCGGGAAGCCGACAATCACCCGCACTGCATGCGCGGGATAAGTCTCCGCAACGGCAAGACGCGGCGCCGCCGCAACGGCAACGCTGGCGGCCGACAGATGGAGGAAATCCCGGCGTTTCATCGCTCTCCCCGCTGCGGTCAGGCTACATCGGCGCGGATACTGGAGAAAGGCGGCAGCGACGTCGGTCCGCGCTGTTCGTTTCGCACGGGTCTGATGGCGGCGCTGAACGGAGCAAAGGCCGATAAGTAGTTACCACGATCAACTATTAGGACTTTATTAATCTGCTCCGCAACCGCCAGCGGGCAACTTAACGCGCTCGTATATCCGGGATCGGTGGGAATGCCCTGCGAGCGATATGAGCTCTTGCGATTGGCCGGTGTGACGTCTCTGCAAGGCTATCTGTTCGCGCGTCCGGGGCCGGCGGCCGAGCTCGACTTCAGCCGTATTTACGGCAAGCCCAGGCTGCCCTCGGCCGCGTAGTCGTCGCCGCGCTCCGGCAAATATTTTCGATCAGGCCGCGGCGCGGGGCTCACCGCCGCCCGGAGGCGGCACCGGGACGCCGTGGGCGGCGTATTCGTTGAGCTTGTTGCGGAGCGTACGGATCGAAATGCCGAGTACATTCGCAGCGTGGGTGCGATTGCCGAGGCAATGCTTGAGCGTTTCCAGGATCAAATCGCGTTCAACCTCGGCGACCGTGCGGCCGACCAGCGCCCGCGATACCTGCTCGGCGGCAAGGGCCGCATGCGCCACGCTCGGCGCGCTGCGTTGCTGATCGAGCCGTACGCCGTCCGGCGCCAGAATGGCTTCCGAACCGATTTCATCGCCGCTGGCCATCAGCACCGCGCGATGCATGGTGTTTTCCAGTTCGCGCACGTTGCCGGGCCAGGCGTTGATCGAAAGCGTTCGCCGCGCGTCCTGCGACAGCGGCCGAACCGGCGCACCGTTCGCCGCGGCGTATTTCTTGATGAAATAAGCGGCGAGCTCGATCACGTCGGCCGGCCGCTCGCGCAACGGCGGAATTTTCAAATTCACGACATTGAGCCGGAACAGCAAGTCTTCGCGGAACGTGCCTTCGCGCACCGCCTCGGCGAGGTTGCGATTCGAAGTGGCGATGATACGGATATCGACCGCCACCGGCCGGGTACCGCCAACGCGGTCGATCATGCGTTCCTGGATCGCGCGCAGCAGCTTGGCCTGCAAACGCACGTCCATCTCGGAAATTTCATCGAGCAGCAGCGTGCCGCCAGTGGCTTCCTCGAATTTTCCGACGCGCCGCGCCACGGCGCCGGTGAAGGCGCCTTTCTCGTGGCCGAACAGCTCGGATTCCAGCAGCGTTTCCGGGATCGCGGCGCAGTTGACGCAGATAAAAGGCTTCCTGGCGCGGCCCGACCGGTTGTGGACATAGCGGGCCAGCACTTCCTTGCCGGTGCCGGACTCCCCGGTAATCAGCACCGAGGCCTCGCTCCCGGCGATTTGCTGGGCAAGCTTGACGACGCGCGCCATGGTCTCGTCGCGATAGATCATTTCCCGGGAGTCGTCGGCCACCGCGGCCAGCACCGCGGCGATGAGCTCCGCATCGGGCGGCAGCGGGATGTACTCCTTGGCGCCGGCATGGATCGCGGCGACGGCGGCGCGTGCATCGGTGGCGGTGCCGCAGGCCACGATCGGAACGTGGATGTGCTCGGCCTCGAGCCGGGTCACCAGTTCGCGAATATCGATCGCGACGTCGACCATCAGAAGATCGGCGCCACGCCCGGAGCGCAGGACGGCAAGCGCCTGGGTGTTGTCGGCGGCGTGGGTGACGGTTGCACCCTTGGCCATCGCGATCTTGGTCGCGGTGGTGAGCTGGCCGTGGAGCGTGCCGACGATGAGGAGGCGCATGTTGTTCTTCCTTCTTCGCGATAGCCGGGCGGCTTACGCTCGCTCCGCCTTGATGATTTCCGTCATGGTCACGCCGAGCTTCTCTTCGACCAGAACAACTTCGCCGCGGGCCACCAGCCGATTGTTCACATAGATGTCGATGGCTTCGCCGACCTTGCGATCGAGCTCGAGCACGGTGCCCGGTCCAAGCTTGAGCAGATCGCCGATCTCCATCCGGGCCCGGCCGAGCACCGCGGACACCTGAACCGGCACGTCGAACACGGCTTCAAGATCGGAGGCAATCCGCGTGGTCGGGCCTTCCGGCTCCGTGGCAACCGGGAGATCGGGTACGTCGCTGCCGTCGAGATTCGGCAACGGGACTTTGCCATCTTCACTCATTCTCGGATCTCCTTGAGCCTTCGGCTGCGCCGGCGGTGCCGCGGCGTGCGCCGATATAATTCGTCACCGCGGCAGTGATCGCCGCGTCGGCAGCGGCGCTGTCGCGATTGATGCCGCCGTCGGCCCATTCAATGCGGCAATCGCCGACGGCAATGTCGGGTTCGGCAAGGACGACCAGCCGCCCCTGAAAGTTCTTGGCGCGCGCGATATCTTCGAGCTTTTCGCGCGCGACCGCGTAAAGCGCGTCGTTGACGCGAACCGCGATATGCGGCGACGACACCAGTTCGCGGAAGCACTCGCTCGCCAGCGCCGAAATTTCGGCGAACGGCTCCCGTGCGATGAGCGCCGACGAGAATTTCCGGGCCACCGCCACCGCTACGTCGACGGCTTCGCACTCGAGGCGCGTCTCGATGGCCCTCAACGCCCGATTTGCCTGGTCGAGATTGGCGGCGATGCGTTCCATCGCTTCGGCCGTCCGGCGCTCGTGTTCGAGTTTGGCTTCGGCCTGCGCCTCCGCGTAGCCCCGGCGATGGCCGCTGGTCTCCGCCTCGGCAATTTTCAAGGTGTGCTCGGCGAAAGGTACTGCGCCGGCGTGATTGCGGCCAGCGCCGGTGGCGAAGTCGACGTCGAACATGAATTTTGCCGGGGCGGCCATCAGTACACCAACTCTTCTTCGCCGCGGCTCTTGGAGATGACGATTTCGCCCTTGGCGGCGAGATCCTTGGCGAGATTGACGAGCAACGCCTGTGCATCGTCGACGTCGCGCAAGCGCACTGGTCCCATCGCCTGCATGTCGTCTTGCAGCATCTTGGCGGCGCGCGTCGACATATTGGACAGGAAGAACTGGCGTACCGGCTCGGTGGCGCCCTTGAGCGCTATCGCGAGCTTGTCCTTTTCGACGTGACGCATCAGCGTCTGCGCCGATCCGGCGTCGAGCTTGGTCAGATCGTCGAACGTGAACATCAGTGTCTTGATGCGCTCGGCGCTTTCGCGATTCTCCTCTTCGAGCGCGGTCAGGAACCGGGTTTCGGTCTGCCGGTCGAAATTATTGAAGATCTCCGCCATCACTTCGTGCGCATCGCGCCGCCGTGTGGCCGACAGGCTCGACATGAACTCGGTGCGCAGTGTCTGCTCGACCCGCTCCAGTACTTCCTTCTGTACCGACTCCATGCGGAGCATCCGGTTCACCACGTCCAGCGCCAGGTCCTCGGGTAGGATGGCGAGTACGCGGGCGGCATGTTCCGGGCCGATTTTCGAGAGCACCACCGCGACGGTCTGCGGATATTCGTTCTTCAGATAATTCGCGAGCATCTCCTCCTGCACGTTGGAGAGCTTTTCCCACATGTTGCGCCCGGCGGGCCCGCGAATTTCTTCCATGATGATGGAGACGCGCTCCGGAGGCAGATATTGCTGGAGCAGGCGTTCGGTCGCGTCGTAATTGCCCATGACCGCGCCGGATGCCGACATCCGCGATACGAATTCCAGCAACAGATTCTCGACGACTTCGGCTTCGATGGTGCCGATGGTGGACATCACCGTCGAAATCTGGCGCAACTCGTCGTCGTCGAGCAGGCCCCAGATCTTGGCGCCGTATTGCTCGCCAAGCGCAAGCATGAGGACGGCGGCGCGCTCCGGGCCGCGAAGCTGGCGCCGGGGAGAGGTCAGCGCGGTAGCGCGGCCGCTGAGACTCGCCAATGCGCTGGTGATGTCGCGCGAGGCGGTTTCATTCGGTTTTTCAGCAGGTGCAGTGGCCATGATGTCGACCGGTCAGGCGGCGGCGCCGTTCTCTTGTAGCCATTGGCGGATGATGGAAACGGTTTCGCGCGGATTCTTGTCGGCGATGTCGCCGACTTTCTGCACGGATTGGGCGTGGACCTGACCCTGCACCTGGGCGAGATCGATCATCTTGGATGTCTGGCTTAGTTCGCCCGGATTGCCGGCGTTGGCCGCGGAGGCAGGCGGGGGCGCCGCCATTGATGCGCCACTGGGCACGCCGGGCGAGGGCAGGGCGGGCGCACGGTGCTCATCCGGCGCAAGAACACGGCGCACCAGCGGCCGCACCACCATCAACAGGACGACGAAACCGAGCAGACCCATCACCACCATTTCGATGGCGCGCATGATGTCGTCTTTGGTGAACTGGAATGCCGACAGCCAGCTGGTCGGCTCGGCGATCGGCACCGGCGGCGTCTCGGCAAAGCGCAGATTGACGACTTCGACCTGGTCGCCGCGCTTTTGATCGAAGCCGATCGCGGAGCGGACCAGCGCCGAGATCTGGTCGATTTCTTCTTTGCTGCGCGGCTGATAGGTGACGTCGCCCTTGTCGTTCTTGGTGTAGTTGCCGTCGACCAGCACGGCCACCGAAACGCGATTGAGCCGGCCGCCCTCGATCACCTCGGTCTTGGTGGTCTTGGAGATTTCGTAGTTGAGGATTTCTTCCGATTTCCGGCTTTCGTCGCCGCGTGCAGCGCCCTGATTGGCGTTGGGCTGGCGCTGGCCGCCGGGAATCTCGTTGCCGACGGTGACCTGATTGTCCTTGCCCTCGTTGCTTGCCGAGGTTTCTTCCCGCGTCTGGCTGGATCGGACGACGCGGCCTTCCGGATCGTATCGGTCGGAGGTTTGCGTCACGCGATTGAAGTCGAAATCCGCGGCGACCTGCACGCGGGAATGATCCGGCCCGACCACCGACGAGACGATGCCTTCGACCTGCGTTCGCAGCCGCTTCTCGAACGCGGCCTGGCGCTCGTCGGAGCTGATGTCTCCGCCGTTCGGATCGCTGGCCGCTCCGTCGGCGAGAAGCTGGCCCTGCTCGTTGACGATCGACACCCGTTCCGGCCGCAAGCCGCTGACCGCGGTGGCAACGAGATGGCGAATGGCGCGAACCTGTTGCGGCTCGAGCGCGCCGCGGACCTTCAGCACGATGGATGCGGTGGCTTCGGCCTTGTCCCGCGAGAACAGCGGACGATCCGGCATCACCAGGTGAACGCGGGCGTCCTGGACCCGGTCGAGCGCGCGGATGGTGCGGGCCAGCTCGCCCTCGATGGCCCTTATATTATTGATATTCTGGACGAAACTGGTGGTCCCCAGGGCGTCGGATTTGTCGAAAATCTCGTAGCCGACGCCGCCGCCCTTGGGCAGGCCGGATTCGGCAAGCGACATGCGGAGCCGGCCGACGCGGTCCTTCGGCACCATGATGACGCCGCCGTCATTCTTGAGCTCGTAGGGAATGGCCTGCCGATCCAGTTCCTTCACGATCGCGGCGGAATCGTCGAAGGTCAGATCGGTGAACAGCGGTGTCATCTGCGGCGTCGTGACCCGCATGATGAGGAAGACGAAGAAGCCGATCAGGGCGATGGTGACGGCGCCCATCGCCGCGATACGTCCAGCGCCGATAGCTTTGACGAACTCGACCAGACCTCGCACCGGGCTGCTTCCTCCGCCAGGCGACGCCGCGCGCCGCACCCGGCAAGATTTGCCCGGTGGATGGTTAGCGCCCGGTTAATTTCAGCGAAAATGCCTGCCGCCGCTTTCGGTTGGCCGCGGAGTGTGGCCGCGGCGCACGCCCGAGGGGGCGGTGCGAGGCAAAGGCGCAAGGCAAAGGCACAGGACAAAATGAAAAACGCCGGCCAAGGTGACCGGCGTTGTTTCCAGATCGGTAAGACCGATTAAGCGTGCGTTACTGACGGTATTGCTGAATGCGCGTCGTACGCAGGCCGGCGAGGCCGTGCTGCTCGATCGAATACTGCCAGGCCAGGAATTCTTCGACGGTCAGCGTGTAGCGGCTGCAGGCTTCTTCCAGCGACAGCAAGCCGCCGCGAACCGCAGCAACCACTTCCGCCTTGCGGCGAATAACCCAGCGCTTGGTTCCCGGAGCGGGCAAATCCGCGATCGTCAGGGGGGAACCGTCCGGCCCGATGACGTATTTCACCCTCGGGCGATGAGGTTCATTCATATCAACTCTCACAAACTCGACTACGCTACAGGTTGTGAGGTTACCCATGGCGGCTTAAAATTTACCTAAGCAAGCTGGGAAAATGACAGCGTTCGCCCCATTTCCCGCTCCGGACATCGCTGGATTCTGATCGGGCTCGTCCGCTAGAGCACCTGGAGGAGGCTGGCGATGCTCGAGTTGAGACTGCTGATGCTGCTGCCGAGGCTGCTCAGGGAGCCGAGGCTGCTGTTGGTGATCGACTGGATCGCGCTGATCGGATAGCTCTGGCCGCCCACCGTGACCTGCGGCGGACTCTGGCTGACATCGACGGCAGTGACGGTGCCCTGCACCTGCGGCGAAACCGTTACAGCGGAGCCATTGGCGCCGGTCGCCGTGATCGCCAGCGTGTAGGTGCCGTCGGGGTAAGTGATGTCGTTATTGCCCTTGCCGTTCCACGTATAGGTCTGATTGCCGGTGCTCAGTGTTGTCGTGCCGGTGTAGACGACCTGGCCGCTCGAATTGGTGATGGTGACGCTGCCAGTCGCCGGGGACGGGGAGTTAAGATTCCACGATGCCGGCTGACCGGTGGCATTCGCCAAGGTCCCGGCGCTGCTGTTGACCGTGACGCTCGACCCGAGGAATTGCATCGCTTGCGTCGCTGCCGAGGTCTGCTGCAGCGTGATCAGGGTTTGCAGGTTGGAGTTTTCGTTGATCTGCTGCTCGACCGAGGCGAATTCGACGAGCTGCTCGGTGAACTGATTGGTATCGAGCGGAGACAGCGGGTCCTGGTTCTGCAATTGCGTCGTCAGCAATTGCAGGAAGGTATCGAAATTGCCCGCGATCTCCTGCGAACCGGCGACGGTTATGTTTTGCGAAGCGGCGGAGCTGCTCGCTGCGACGGTCGTTGGCGAAACTGTAGACATGGCCGATCCTTAAGGTTTCCGATCAGACGCGAATATCGACGCCGGTGCCCAACCCCAGGCGATTGTAGATTTGCGCCGACTGCACGGTCGGCAGGCTGGCGTCGGGAACGACAAGCTGAGGCGTGTTCTGCTGCGTGCCGTTGCCGCCGTTGTTGTTCTGCTGGCCGGCGAACGATTGATCGCGCAACGAGAATTGCAGGCCATTGTCAGCGGTTTTCAGGCCGGCCTGGTCCAGCGCCTGCTGCAATTGGGGTTGCTGGTCTTGCAGCAATTGCAGCGTGTCGGCGCGGTCGACAGTGATATGCGAGGTCACGTGGCCGTCGCTGTCGACGCCGAGACGGACCTCAATGCGGCCAAGCTCGGGCGGATCGAGGCGGATGTCGAATTGAGTGGAGCCGGCCTGCGCGCGGCTGGCGATCGCCACCGCAAGGCCGGCGACCGGGACGCTGTTCGTTGCGTTTGGCGCCGCCGGCGCGGTTGTGCCTGCCGACGGGGACGACGGGCTGGCGGCGGCGATGCCGAAATTCGGCAGACCGGTGGCGTCGGCCTTTGTGCTTGCGGACGCGGTCTGGCTGTCAGCCGACCCTGAGCTATCCGAGGTCACTGCGGCGGCGAACGTTTCGGCGCGCGGCGAGGACTGGTCGCCGGCCGCGGGGAGAACATTGCCGGGAAGCGGCGCCGGCCCGGCATTGCCGGTGGCCGGCTGGCCTTGCTGCGCGTTGGTCGCATCCGGCGCCGGCGCGCTCGGGGCATTGTTGGCGCTGAATTGCTTGTTGGCTTTGAGCTCGGGATTTCCGGTTGCCGGCGCTGGCTTGGCCGCTTCGGTATCATTTGAAACCTGCGCCGCCGCACTGTCCTTGCCGCCAGCCAGGATCTGGGCGAGCCGGGTGCGGGATTTCGTTCCGTCGCCGATCTGCACATCCGTCGAGGTGTTGCCTGACGTTTGCTGTGCGTTGATCGGGCTGTTCACGGTGATCGCGGCCGCGACCGGCTGTGCAGCCGCCTGCTGTATTTGCGCTGAAGTTGCGGCGTTGTCGTCGCTACCGCCGTTCGACGCGGCGTCGGTGCTGTCGTCGCTGGAATCGTGTGACGACGACGATCCGGACGGCTTATCTGATGAATCGGCCGCCTGGAGTTTCGACCCGGCCAGCGCAGCATTTACGGCTGCGATGATTCCGGCAACGTCCGTCGCGCCTGGTGCCGAGGTGTTGGCGGCATTGCCGCTGTCATCCGGGTTGGCGGTCGAACCCGCCGGGACCGGTGTTTGCGCGGCGGCATTCGTCGTGGCTTGCCCATTGCCGGCTGTAGCTGCCTTGGCGGCGGCCAGAATCGTGCTCAGCTTGTCGGCGATTGATCCCGCGCCGGACTTGCCTTTGCCGCCTGCCGGCGAAGGCAGTGAAACGTCGATGCCTGGCTTCGCACCATTGGCCTTCGCGGCCGCCAGGATGAGATGGCCGCCCGCGGCGTCGGCGAAGATATGCTCGTCAGTTGCGGTGGTCGCGTCCGGCGAGCCGGACGCAGATGACGTGGTATCGGCCGTCTGGTCGCCGGTCTTATCAGCTGTCTGGTTACCCGTCTTGTCGGCGGTCTTGGCGCCGGTCGCCGTGTTGTTTCCAGGGGACGGCGCGGAAGGCGCTTTTGGGTCTGGTTGGGCGGCCCCGGAGGCGGCGGCCGGGTCCTGTCCCGACGTCGCGGCGTCGAACATGGCGGAAAACGGGTCGCTGTCGTTATCCGGCGCGGATCCCGCGGTCTGCGGCGGCCGGGAGGCCGCGAAACTGGACGCGGCGTGAACGTGAGACGCTACACTCGACACTGCAAAGACCTCTGGATTCAATCTGGCCCGGTGTGCTGCCTGCAACCGGCGGGCCACCGGCTGAATCAGATAAAATCTTTTTGATTCAAATACTTAGCTGGAAAGAGCAAAGGCGTCCGACGGCAGTCCTTGCGCAGGGGCGGCAAAATTTGCCGCTTCCCCGTCGGAGGAGTTGCAATTGCCGCCAACAATGGCGGATAGGGAGGCTGACGCTTATACTAATGAGTGGAAAGCGGAACGCCCGGATCGCCATGTTGAACGGACTCGATATCGAGGGACGGCCCGCCGACACGCGCGTTGTCGTCGCGATGTCGGGCGGGGTGGATTCCTCGGTCACCGCGGCCCTGTTGGCCGATGCCGGATATGACGTGGTTGGCATCACGCTCCAGCTCTACGACCACGGCGCCGCCACCCACCGCAAAGGCGCGTGTTGCGCCGGCCGCGATATCCATGATGCCCGCGCGGTCGCCGAGCGCATCGGCATTCCGCATTACGTGCTCGACTACGAAAACCGTTTCAAGGAAGCGGTGATCGACCGGTTTGCGCAAAGCTATGTCGCCGGCGAAACGCCGGTGCCGTGCGTGGAATGCAACCAGTCGATCAAATTCCGCGATCTGCTCGACACCGCGCGCGAGCTTGGCGCCGGCGTTCTGGCGACCGGACACTATGTGGCCTCGCGCGCGCTGCCGGGCGGCGGCCGCGCGCTTTATCGCGCCCGCGAGGCGGAACGCGACCAGAGCTATTTCCTTTTTGGCACCACGCGCGCGCAGCTCGCGTTCTTGCGCTTTCCGCTCGGCGATCGCACCAAGACCGAGACGCGGGAATTGGCGCGCCGCTTCGGTCTGGCGGTGGCCGACAAGCAGGACAGCCAGGACATCTGTTTCGTGCCGAGCGGACATTATGCCGAGGTCATCGAGCGGCTGCGGCCGGGCGCCGCCGGCCCCGGCGAGATCGTCGATCTCGACGGCCGTGTGCTCGGCCATCACGACGGCATCATCCATTTCACGGTCGGCCAGCGGCGCGGCCTCGGCATCGCCACCGGCGCGCCGCTTTATGTGGTGCGGCTCGACGCCAATTCCCGCCGCGTCGTTGTCGGCCCGCGCGAAGCGCTTCGCACCAGCCGCATCCGTTTGCGCGACATCAACTGGATCGGGGACGGCGCTATCGAGCAGTCGATCGACGGCGCCGAGATTTTCGTCAAGGTCCGCTCGACCCGGCCGCCGCAGCCGGCGTGGCTGCGGCACAGCGCCGACGGCGGCATCGAGGTCGAACTGATCGGCAGCGAAGACGGCGTTTCGCCGGGCCAAGCCTGCGCGTTCTACGATGCCGCCGACGGCCAGTCGCGCGTGCTCGGCGGCGGCATGATCGCAAGCACGGTCGCCGCGGCTAAGACCCGGCAATCCGACATCGCCAATATCGCCCTGGCGGCCTCGCGCTGACCCGAACGCAAATGGCCGCGGAATTCGACAAGGACACCGTAGCCAAGGCTTATGCGCGCTGGGCGCCGGTTTACGACATCGTTTTCGGCGCGGTGTTCGATCGCGGGCGCAAGGCCTCGATCGCGGCCGCGGAGCGGATCGGCGGCCGCATCCTCGAGGTCGGCGTCGGCACCGGATTGTCGCTGCCGGATTACGCCTGGACCAATCGCCTCACCGGCATCGATCTGTCCGCGCCGATGCTGCGCAAGGCCAAGGACCGGGTGGCCGAGCATCGGCTGACCAACGTCGACGCGCTCGCGGTGATGGATGCGCAGCGGCTGGGTTTTCAGGACGGCGCATTCGATGTCGTGGTCGCGCAATATGTCATCACCGCGGTGCCCGATCCGGAAGCGACGCTGGACGAATTCGCGCGCGTGGTGCGGGCCGGCGGCGAGATCATTCTGGTCAATCATCTCGGCGCCGAGACCGGCCTGCGCGCGGTTTTCGAGGGCTGGTTCGCTCCGGTGGCGCTCCGGCTCGGCTGGCGGCCGGAATTCCGCTGGGAACGCCTGGCGCGATGGGCCGAAAGCCATGGCGGCGTGGCCATCATCGAACGCCGGGCGATGCCGCCGCTCGGGCATTTCTCGCTGATCCGGTTCGGCCGGCTTGCGGCGGCGTAGCGCCAACATCCGGAAATTTCTGAGAAATTATCCCCTTGGAAAGGCAGGCAAACTGCCCTAAATGTTGCCCGCCGGCGCTAGCCCCATGGTCCGCCGGAGATCTGCGATGGCGGGGTAGCTCAGTTGGTTAGAGCAGCGGAATCATAATCCGGAGGTCGGGGGTTCAAATCCCTCCCCCGCTACCAGCAGTCACCCGCAGGCCATAGTCATTCTCTGAAATCCTTATCTTCGGTGCCGGCAGAGTGCCTGGCGCCGAAACCGGGCCGGCTTTTTCGGAAGCCTGCGAGAAGAGCGACAAAGGGATGGAGAGTGGACGCTCGCCACGACCCCAAAAATGTCCGCTCTGTGGGGTGAAGCAGACATCGCAATTTGACAGCGCGATGTCGCCTTTTGACCCACAACGGACATTCTGCGGGATCTTAGGCCGTGGTATTGTTCGAATAACGTGAGCGGCGCGGCGTCCGCCGAACTTAACTTGTGACCCGCGAGGCGTTTGCTAGTTCATGTGTTTTAGCCGACACTCCCCGAGTATAAATGACTGCTCCGTCACAGGGTTACGCGCTTGAGGCAACGGAAGGCGAACGCCTCGTTTTGCGTGGTGGCAACATCTTCATCAAGGCCGATCCGACGAAGGGCTCGGCGGGTCTCGCGATGGGAACACAGCAGGTTCCTTTGGGCGTCGGAATTCCAATCCATCGGCATTTCCAGATGGATGAGGTTTTTTACGTCTTGGATGGAGGCGGCACCTTCGTTCTGGACGACGTGCGCCATCCCATTGAAAACGGAGCTTCAATCTTCATTCCGAAAAATGCTTGGCACGGCTTTGAGAATCCCGATCGCGAACTGCTTCTGCTCTGGGCCGTCACTCCCCCAGGCTTGGAAGCCTTTTTCCGCGAAGTCGCTAGTCCGCCTGGAGCGCCGGCAACGCCGCGCACAAAAGATCAGTTAAATGAGATAGCCCGAAAATATGGCACAGAGTTTCGATAAGACGCGATTGACCCAGAGCGACAAATCCGAACGCTTTTCGTTGTTGTAGCTGCGAATTCGTCCCTTTTCCTGAAGATTAAAATTACATAGGCTTCAGAGAATTTTCTGTGAATTAGAAAATCAAAGAAGTCGAAATGAGCAATTCAGTGGGATGATGAGCATGCTCGATGTTTTACGAACCCGGCAAAACTGACCACGGTCTGCCGCATAACCCGTACGATGCAATCGTTGGCCCTCGACCAATCGGATGGATCACATCCATCAACACTAAAGGCGACGTGAAATCTTGCGCCTTATTCATATTTCAACAGCGTATCGACTGATCCCCCAATGGTGATGTTTGCCAGCGACGGTCGGAAGGACACGATTGAGTACGTGGAAGAAACCGGCGAGTTCGTTTGCAATCTCGCTGTTTGGGACTTGCGTGCTCAGGTTAAGGACACTTCTTTGTCGTTTCCTCGAGGGGTAAATGAGATGGCGGAAGTCGGTCTGGAGCCGGCCTCCTCGGTGCTGGTCAGGCCGCCTAGAGTCAAAGCATCTCCTTGCGCTCTTGAATGCAAATTGCTTCAAACAGTGCGGCTAACAGACCTAAATAACCGGCCGGCTCCTCGATACATAGTTTTTGGACAAGTCATCGGGATTCATATCGAGGACTCATTTATCAAGGACGGCCTACTCGATACGGCGGCAATGAAGCCAATTCACCGGGGCGGTTATCAAGATTTTTTTTGTAATGACGGCTGACGCGCGCTTCTCTTTGAAGTTCACGGAGGAAAACAGACTAAAGGCTGCGCCTCCTTCCAAAAGCGCACATGAATGATGAAGCCGCGCCGTGTCGGCAATTGGCCCTTAGCTGACATTCCGAACGGGTCCACTGATGTCGGCTTTCGCCGTCAGATCATTCCGCACCGGCCGAGGCAATTCTTCAGGCTGACGGGATTCGGGCGATGCAGCCCATCGACGATGCAGCCTATGCCGCCTGATCCCGCCGCAGGACGTGTGCTGATGCGAGGGAGCGAGGCATGAAAACCTGCAGATTGATGAGTCTTCAGTTCGGCGTGCTGATCATTTTGATGGCCGGCTTGCAGTACCGTTCGATGTCGCCGCGCCTTTACAGTTTGCTGGAGACGAGGGCCATTTTGATCGGCACCACCACGATGTTTGAGGGCATGCCGGCAAACGCTTTCGACTGGTATTAAAGACGAACGCGGCCTGTGCTGAGAGTAAATCGCTCTCGGCACAATCCTGGGTGCCTCCTGTCAATGAACGCCCGCCGCAGATGTGGCGACACAAGTTCCATGGACAGCGATCCGCCAGAGAAGGTGCCGAAGCCGGTACCGGGGCGCCGCGTACGCTCGGCGCGCCTGACCGAGATTCTGGGCGTGATCGAGAATCAAAGTCATGACCCGTCGCTGAGCGCGATTACCATCGCCCAACGACTCGGCGTCACGTCGCGTTATGTTCACCTCTTGATGCAGGACACCGGCCGCAGCTTTGCCGCACACGTCCTGCTCAAGCGATTGGGCATGGCGGCAACGATGCTGCGCGACCCGTCGTTTCAGGCCCGCAAGATCGCCGAGATCGCGCAGCTCGCGGGCTTCACCGATGTATCCTATTTCAGCCGGGCGTTCCGCCAGCGCTACGGCATGACGCCGACCGAACTGCGCGACCGCGCGATGCGCGAGGCGGCGCAGTGCGGCTAGTCCGGCGACCGCCTAGTCCTTCACGGTACAGTCGCGCAGGATGTCCGGCTTGAACGCCAGGCCGTGGCCCGGGCGTTCCGGCACGGTGATCATGCCGTTCACCACCGGCACCGGATCGACCCAAAGGTCTTCCGCCAGCCCCATGTCCTCGATCCAGATGCCGTTCGGGATCGAGGCCAGTAGTTGCACGTTCAGTTCGGGGAACAGGTGCGGAGCGATGGTCATGTTCCAGGTGTCGGCAACGGTGGCGATCTTGCGCAGTTCGGTCATGCCGCCGCGCATCGGATCGGGCTGCAGGATCGGCAGCCGCGGATTCTCGAAGAACGGCTTGAGATCGAAGCGCGTGAAGTGGGTCTCGCCGCCGACGATGCGGATGTCGAGCGCTTCGGCGATCCGCAGATAGCCGGCGAAATCGTCCGGCACCACCGGCTCCTCGAGCCAGTAGATATCGTAGTCCTGAAACTTGCGGCCCATCTGGATCGCGACGTCGGCGGTCCAGCCCATATTGATGTCGATCATGATGTCGACACTCGGGCCGAGCGCTTCGCGCATGCGTTTGACATTGTCGACATCGGCGGCGAGGTCGTCGCTGTGCGCAACCTGCATCTTGATCGCCTTGTAGCCGCGCTCCTTGTAGTGCAGCGCTTTCGCAATCATGCCGTCGCCGCCGGAGCCGCGGAAACAGCCGGAGCCGTAAGCCGGCATTTGCGTGCGATAGCTGCCCCACAGCCGGTGCAGCGGCAGCTTGGCGGCTTTGCCGACGATATCCCACAGCGCGATATCGAGCGCCGACTGCGCCATGGTGGCGATGCCGCCGCGGCCGAAGGTGATCGTGGTGTTCCAAAGATGTTGCCAGATCGCCTCGACGGCGCTGGCATCCTTGCCGATCACATTGGGGATGATCACCTCATTGAGGCAAGCGATGATCGATTTGATGCCGGGCCGGAACAGGAACAGGTAACCCATGCCGGTGATGCCGCCTTTGGTTTCGACATCGACCACCAGAAACGTGCGGGCATCGCCGAAACGGTGACCCTTCAGCCAGGGGTTTTGCGGCCACGGCACGCAAATCGTGGAGATGCGGACGGCGGTGATGGTGAGGTCGGTCATGGATGCATTCGCCCGGGCTTGTCATGAAGCTTGGCCGCGGATTGCGGCTGGGCGAATGCTGCGGAAAGTCGGGCGTCAGGTCAATACGATGGGTGGCGGCGGCCGTGAACCGCGCTCGCGCAGCATTTAGAATTTTAGTCGCAATGACCCGCCGGTATAATAACTGACCTCTTGCGAATAGTTGATCCCGGCCGAAACAGGATTCGGCGCAACCCGGATAGAGCAAAAGCGATAGTTGCGGCTAAAGATGTCAGCTTCGTTCGGTGGATAGCCTGGCCAACTCGCGGTAGGGTGCGCCGACGCGCGAATGCGCCGGAGACATCAGTGTCTGCAACAACGATCAACACTGCCGCCTACAGTGACGCGCTTGTCGTGCTCGGCACGGCTGGCGTCGTTGTGCCTATTCTGCGGCGCTACAACGTCAGCCCGGTTCTCGGCTATCTCGGTGCCGGCGCTATCCTGGGTCCGTTGGGACTGGGCACATTCGAGAAACCGTATCCGGCGTTGTTCTGGTTCACCATCACCGATGCACAGAATGTTGCCGGCATTGCCGAACTTGGCATTGTCTTTCTGCTGTTTCTGATCGGCCTCGAACTGTCGCTCGGCCGCCTGCTGGCGATGCGGCGGCTGGTGTTCGGCCTCGGCGGGTTGCAGGTGCTGACGGCGGCCGTTTTGCTCGCCGCCGTCGCCTTTCATTCCGGGCAGACGCTGTCGAACGCGATCGTGATTGGCGCGAGCCTGTCGCTGTCGTCAACGGCGATCGTGCTGGAACTGCTGTCGAACCAGGAACGGCTCACGTCCAATGTCGGCCGCGCCAGCTTTTCGATCCTGCTGGCGCAGGATCTCGCGGTCATCCCGATTCTGATGTTCATCTCGATCCTGGCGGCGGGCTCGGGCGGATCGGTGTTTGGAAGCCTCGGCATCGCCCTGCTGCAAGCCGCCGTCGCTCTCGCGGTGATCGTCATCTTCGGCCGGGTGCTGTTGCGGCCGCTGTTCCGGCTGGTTGCGAACGCGCGTTCCAGCGAACTCTTCATTGCCACCGTGCTGTTCGTCATCGTCGCCGCCGGCGTCATCGCCAATCAGGCCGGGTTGTCGATGGCGCTCGGTGCGTTCGTTGCCGGCCTGCTGCTTGCCGAAACCGAATATCGCAAGGCGATCGAGGCGACCGTCGAGCCGGTCAAAGGCCTGCTGCTCGGCATGTTCTTCTTCACCGTCGGCATGGATATCGATTTTCGCGAACTGGTGCGCGAGCCGCTGCTGCTGGCCGGCGGCGTCGCCGGGCTGATCGTCACGAAATCCCTGTTGCTGCTCGTGCTTGGCAAGATCTTCCGGCTGTCCTGGCCGGCCGCCGTCGAAACCGGCCTGCTGCTCAGCGGCGGCGGCGAATTCGCTTTCGTCGGCATTGGCATGGCGACGGACGCGCATCTGATTGATCCCGGTTTCGCCAGCTTCACGCTCGCGGTCACCTCGGTGACGATGGCGTTGACGCCGCTTTTGTCCTTTGCCGGACGGCGCATTGGCGCGCGGCTCCGCGCCAATGTGCCAACGGATTCGTCGTTGTCTGCGCTGCCGTCGGGTGAGCAGGGCCATGCGATCGTTGTCGGCTATGGCCGGGTCGGCAAAGTGGTCTGCGCGCTGTTCAAAGACCACGGCATACGCTACATCGCCGCCGATTCGGATGCGCCGACCGTGACCCATGACCGCCGCGAGGGTCACGACGTTTTCTACGGCGACGCGACCGATCCGAATTTTCTCGAAATCTGCGGTTTGGCGCAGGCCGCCGGAGTCATCATCACGATCCATACCCGGGACCTGATCGACGCTGTGGTCGAGCACGTGCGCGCGGTGCGGCCGGACATTGTTATTGTGTCGCGCGCGCGCGACGCCGACCATGCCCGGCACCTTTATGCGCTGGGCGCAACCGATGCGGTGCCGGAGACGATCGAAGCAAGCCTGCAACTCTCGGAGGCAGCCCTGGTCGGGCTGGGCATACCGCCCGGTCCGGTGATCGCCTCGATCCACGAGAAGCGCGACGAAATCCGTCACGCATTGCAGGATGCCGCCCTGAAAGCCGGGCGAAAGAAAATCCGCGCGGTCAGGCCGAAAAGGCTTCGGCGCCCGAAAGCCTGATTTTGCGGTCAGTGCCGTGCAACCTTTCGCGCGCGGTGGAGCGTCGCGGCAGGTTCGGGGTGCAGCGTTTGTCGCAGCACGTTGCGCAGAATGCCGGTGACGCCCTCGGCCAACAGCGTGTTCGGCCGGCGGGCCGGTGTGACCAGCGCAACCGTACTTCCAAGCGACGGCCGAACGATCGGTCGAGTGACGATGCCGGCTCCGGACATTCCGGCGCGCACGACATTGTAAGGAACGACCGCGTGACCATAGCCCTTGGCGACGAGCTGCAGGATCATGCCGATTGCGTCGATCTCCAGGATGACGCGCAGCTTCACGCCGCTGCGCAATGCCTCGGCTTCCACCAGCGAGCGGATCGGGTGCGGCGCGCCGGGAAAGATCAGCTCATATTGCGCGAGTGCGCTAAACGGTATGGCGCGTGAACGGGCGGTGGGCGGCAGTCCGCGGGCCGGACTCAGAAGACAGACCAACTCTGTCAGCATCGGTTCGATCTTGAGCAGGGGCGATGGTGCCGGATTATGAATGACCGCTACGTCGAGGCGCCCTGCAAGGAGCCGTTCCTGCAGCGGAAGGCTCAGCGCTTCCATGATCGCAAGCTCCGCGCTGCGATAGCGATTGCGAAATGCCTTCACGAGCGGGAGTGTCAGCACTTGTCCGAGCGATGGCGGTAGTCCAATTGCGACCTTGCCGGTCAGGTCCGCCTCGTTGCCGGTCACAGCGTGCCGTGCGCCGTCGAGCTGGTGCAGGATGCCTCTGGCGTAAATCAGGAATCGCTGTCCGGCCTCGGTGAGAATGACACCGCGGCCGTTGCGGTGCAAAAGCCGCAGATTGAGTTCGCGCTCCAGCGTGCTGACCTGGCGGCTGACGGCCGGCTGCGTCAGGCCGACCTGGACCGAGGCCCGGCTGAAGCTGCCAGCTTCCGCGACGTGCACAAAGAATTCGATCTGGCGCAGGTTCATGATCAATCGGCACGTTATAACTAATCGGTATATCTAATAGTAGGTTTTCTATAATTGTATCAGCAAAATCCTGGCGTAGAATGTCTTTGCTTGACCGGCGTGCCGGTCGCCCGAGGAGCACCGATCCGGAGAGTGTTTGATGCCCGCTGGCGCCGCGCGAATTTTGCTCTCCCTGATCGCCTGTTTGTCTGTCTGCCTGACCGCGGCCGCCCAACAGCCCGCCTATCCGGAGCGGCCGATCACGATGGTCGTGACGTTCGCCGCCGGCGGTTCATCGGACGTGCTGGCGCGCGCGGTGGCCGATGCGATGTCGCAGGGTCTCGGGCAGCAAGTGGTCGTCGACAATCGCCCCGGCGCCGGCGGCCATATCGGGGCCGAAGCGGTCGCGCATGCCGCGCCCGATGGCTACACGATATTGTTTGGCACCAACGGCACGCTTGGCATCGGCCCCGCGCTCTACAAGAATCTCCGCTACGATCCGCTGCACGATCTGGCGCCGGTCGGGATCCTGCACAAGTTGCCGCTGCTGCTGATCGTCAATCCGCAGGTTCACGCGCAGAATTTGGCGGAACTGCTGATCTACGCCCGCGCCAATCCGGGCAAGCTCACGTTCGCGTCGGCGGGTGTCGGTTCGGTGTCGCATCTCGCCGGCGAACTGTTCAAGGAAGAGGCCAAGGTCGACATCCTGCATGTGCCCTACAAGGGCGGCGGCGCCGCGGTGACCGATCTGGTATCGGGACGGGTGTCGATGATGCTCGAGACCATTCCGAATGCGCTGCCGCTTGCGCGCAACGGCCAGATGTGGCCGATCGGCGTGACGACGCGGGAGCGTTCGGCGCTGGCGCCGGAGATTCCGACGCTGGCCGATGCCGGCCTGCCGGGTTTTGATGTCAGCGCCTGGACCGGCCTGTTCGTTCCGGCCGGCACGCCGGCCGCGATTATCGACCGCTTGAACGCCGAGACCCGCAAGATTGCGGGCAATCAAAAATATCTGGCGCTGATCCACGGCATGGGAACGGATGTTGCCGCATCCACGCCGCAGGAATTCGGCGCTTTCGTGCGCGACGACATCGCGCGCTGGACCCGGGTCATCGACAAGGCCGGTATCCCGAAAATCGAGTGATGAAGGAGGATCGTCATGCGCTATGAAGCGATCACCGTGCAGCCCGCCTCGCCGCACATCGGCGCGGAAATCGGCAATATCGACCTGACGAAGCCGCTGTCGAACAATCAGGTCGAGGAGTTGCACCGGGCGTTTACCCAGTATCAGGTGATTTTTTTTCGCGACCAGAAGATCAGTTTTGACGACCAGATCAGGCTCGGCCGCTATTTCGGCCCGCTCGGATCGCATGTCGGCAAGTCGACCATCAGCAAGACCACCGACAACGCCTATGTGCGCAAGTTCCACTACGACGAAACATCGACGCAGATTTCCGGCGAGAACTTCCACTCCGATCAATCGTGTGCGGCGGTGCCGCCGCTCGGCAGCATCCTCTACAATCACACCGTGCCGCCGGACGGCGGCGGCGACACCATGTTCGCCAGCATGTATGCGGCCTATGACGCGCTGTCGCCGCGCATGAAGGAATATCTGTCAGGCCTGACCGCGACCCATGACGGCGCCCGCGTGTTCGGCCCCGGCACGCCGGTTTCGGTGCATCCGGTGATCATCAAGCACCCGGTCACCGGCAAGAAAGTCATTTACGTCAACACCGACTTCACGGCGAAGATCAACGAATTACCGGCTCTGGAAGCCGAGCGGGTGCTGCGCTTCCTGATCGATCACTGCAACAAGCCGGAATGGACCTGCCGGTTTCGCTGGCGCGCCCATTCGATTGCGTTCTGGGACAATCGCTGCACCCACCACAAGGCGATTTGGGATTACTGGCCGAACGTGCGCTCCGGCTATCGGATCCAGGTCGAAGGGACCGCTGCGCCGGTTGCCGGCTGAAGCGGTCAGCGCTGCGCAACCTTTCGCGCGCGGTCGAGCAGGAGCGGCAGGTTGGCCGGCAGCGCCGGCGCGCGGCGGACCGCGGAGAGTGTTTTGAGAAAGTCGGTAAACCAGTTCTGCACCGACGCCCGCTTGAGCTTCGTCGCCATCCGCTCCCAGCGTTCGCGGCGTTCCTCGAGGCTCATCGTCAACGCGCGTGCAATCTTTTGCGCCATCGCGTCGATGTCGTGGGGATTGACCAGCAGCGCCGCATCGAGTTCTTTCGCCGCGCCGGCAAAGGACGACAGCACCAGCACGCCCGGATCGAGTGGATTCTGCGCCGCTACATATTCCTTGGCGACGAGGTTCATGCCGTCGTGCAGCGGCGTGACCAGTCCGACGTGCGCCGTGCGATAGAAGCCGGCGAGGGTGAGTTGCGAAAATCCCTTGTTGAGGTAGCGGATCGGCGTCCAGTCGACTTCGCCGTGCCGTCCGTTGACCTCGCTGACCAGCCCGGCAAGTTCGTTCTTGAGCTCTCGATAGGCCTTGATATTGCCGCGCGACGGCACGGCGACCTGCAGCAGCGACACCGCGCCTTTGAGCTTCGGCTCGCTCTCCAGCAGGCGGTTAAAGGCGCGTACCCGGTTTGCCAGGCCCTTGGAATAATCCAGCCGGTCGACGCCGAGCACCAGCTTGGTGCCTTGCAGGCTCGCGCGCAGCCGCGAGACTTCGCCGCGTGACGCCGCATTGGCGGCTCGTTTGGCGAATTCATCGACGTCGATGCCGATCGGGAAGGTAGCGAGTTGCGTCCAGCCCCATTCGGTCGCAATCGTTCCGTCGGCCGTCATGATGCCGAGCTCGACACGGAGATAATCTTCGAAATTCTGGCGGTCCTCGACCGTCTGGAAGCCGATCAGGTCGTAGGCGAGCATCTCACGGACGATCTCCGCCTGGTGTGGCACCGCAGCCATGGTGTGCCGCTCCGCCCACGGGGTGTGCAGAAAGAAGCCGATCGGACGGCTGATGCCGAGCCGGCGCATGTCTGCGCCGAGCGGGAGGAAATGATAGTCCTGCACCCAGAATACGGCGTCGGGACCATTGAAGCGCAGCAGCGCACGCGCCATGAACGCGTTCACCTCACGATAAGACGTATAATGCTCGTCGGTGACGTGAATGAGGTCGGCGCGCGAATGCAGCGCGGGCCACAGCGCTGAATTGGCAAAGCCTTCGTAGTAGCCGGCATAATGTTTTGCCGGCATGTCCACCGTGGCCAGCGCGCCGGTGCCAAGCGCCTCGATTTTCGCGAAAGAATCCTTGCGCTGAACGTCGGACGTTTGTCCGCTGGAGCCGACCCAGACCGCGCCGGACTCCTTGACCATCGGAATCAGCGCGGCCGCAAGCCCGCCGGCAATCGGCTCATCTGGCCGCGCATGCGCGACGCGATTCGAAACGACGACGACTTTCACTCTGTCACCCTGCTTCCCAGCACCATGACAACCCGGACGAGCCCGGTTTGTTCCGCGCGTGACGCGGTGCAGCGCGAACACAGTTGAATTCAAAAGGGAATTAAACGCGGCGGTATTGTGGAACTTTGTGTCCCTCGACCGCGCATCGCGCCGGCATCGCTGCCGCGCTGCGGCAAAGCGGCCGGCTCGTTCACGCCTCGGCGTATGCAATCGTCGATAGCAAGCTCACTTCCGCGCGGCGGGAATCGAGGCGTGTGTGCTGCACAATGATAGGAACGTCGGATTCGAACACCGACGCATAGTCGGTGTCGCGCGGCACCGGTGCAGGATCGGTCAGATCGTTGAAGCGCAGGTGTCGAGTCCGCCGCGCCGCCACGGTGACGCGATAAGGTCCGATCGGCTCACGATCCGCAAAATAGATCGTGATGCGCACATGGGCTTCGCGGTCCCCGGCATTGAGAATGCACGCCGTCTCATGTGAAACCAGCGCGGGATCGGAAAATGAGCTTTGCGCGGGAATGTAACCTTCGGCAATGGCCCAATGCTTGCGTCCGATGAGATCCATTTGCATCTCGCCTGTTGAAGGTTCTGCGAAGACCGGCCGCGAACGGGCACTAACCGCGATCGGCGGCTTTGGTTCCGTCGATGGAACTTTTTTCCCGGAGCGCAGTTTTTCGTCATGGATTGCGCGGCCGCGGCGGACCGCGATCAAGTCTCTGCGGCAAATCCCTGCGGCAAGCTTCTGCGGAAGGATTCAGGTTTCTGTATATGCGCGCTCTCACTGTTGCGCCCGGCGTAGCCAATTCAGCCAGTGTTGAAGACATTGCCGAGCCGCCACTGTCTGACGGCAGCGTGCTGGTGCGCACGCTGGCGCTCGGCGTTTGCGGCACCGATCGGGAGATCGTGTCGGGGCAATACGGCTGGGCGCCTCTGGGCGAAAAGCGGTTGGTGATCGGTCACGAATTTTTCGGCGAGGTGAAAGAGGCCCCGCCGGACAGCGGATTCAAGCCGGGCGATCTTGTGGTCGGTATTGTGCGCCGTCCCGATCCCGTTCCGTGTCCGGCCTGCGCGGTCGGCGAATGGGATATGTGCCGCAACGGCCGCTACACCGAACGCGGCATCAAGGAGCGGAACGGTTATGGCGCCGATTTTTTTCGGATCGAGCCGGAATTCCTGGTCAAGACCGATCGTTCGCTCGGCGGCTCCGGTGTGCTGGTCGAGCCGACCAGTGTGGTCGCCAAGGCCTGGGATCACACCGAACGCATTGGCCGGCGCTCTCGGTCCTGGCTGCCGAAGACATTATTGGTGACCGGCGCCGGGCCGATCGGTCTGCTCGCCGCCCTTATCGGTGCGCAACGCGGCCTCGACGTTCACGTGCTGGATAACCGTGACAGCGCCAAGAAAAGCAAGATCGTCGGCGATCTCGGCGGCACATTTCATCGCGGCGGCCTGAACGACCTTGATTCGCTGAAGCCCGACATTGTGATGGAATGTACCGGGGCACCCGCGGTGGTGCACGACGCGTTTGGCTTTACCGGCGCGGGCGGCATTGTTTGTCTGGTCGGGGTGTCCTCGCCGGGCCATAATCTTGAGGTCGATGTCGGCAAACTCAATCGCACCATGGTGCTCGACAACGACACCGTGTTCGGCACCGTCAACGCCAATCGAGGCCACTATGAAACGGCGGTGCAAGCTCTGCTGCGGGCCGACAAATCCTGGCTTGACCGGCTGGTGACGCGTCGGGTGCCGGTCGAACAGTGGACCAAATCGCTCGAGCCGGAACCGGACGACATCAAGGTCGTCGTCGATTTCTCGTAAAAAAGTTTGTCCCGCGATGCCGAGCCGCATTGAAGATTATGCCTTGATCGGAGATTGCAGGAGCGCGGCGCTGGTGTCGCGCGACGGCTCGATCGACTGGCTGTGTTGGCCACGGTTCGATTCCGAAGCCTGCTTTGCTGCGTTGCTCGGCACGCGCGATCACGGCCGGTGGCTGGTGGCGTCGCGCGACGAGGCCAAGATCACGCGCCGCTACCGTCCCGATACGCTCATTCTCGAAACGACTTTTGAAACGCGCGATGGCGCTGCGACCATGATCGATTTCATGCCGTTTCGGGAAGATCACTCGGAGATCGTCCGGCTGGTTGTCGGCTTGCGCGGCACGGTGGCGATGCAGACCGAGCTCGTGTTGCGGTTCGGCTACGGCGCCGTCGTGCCGTGGGTTACCAAGCTCGAGGATGGCGCACTGCGGGCCATCGCCGGGCCCGACATGGCGGTGCTGCGCACGCCGGTGCATATCAAAGGCAAGGATATGACCTCGGTCGGCTCGTTCACCGTGAGCCGTGGCGAGACCGTACCGTTGGTGCTGACTTATTCGCGGTCGCACAAGGCGCTGCCGGATGCGCTCGACCCGATGGCGGCCCTGCGTGATACCGAGAAATTCTGGACCGAATGGTCGGCAAAATGCCGTCCGGCCGGAGCGTGGTCGGAAGCGGTGCGCCGCGCGGTGATCACGCTCAAGGCGCTGACCTATGCGCCGACCGGCGGCATCGTTGCGGCGCCGACCACGTCGTTGCCGGAGCAGCTTGGCGGCGAACGCAATTGGGATTACCGCTTCTGCTGGCTGCGCGACGCGACGCTGACGCTGCTCTGCGCCATGCATGCGGGCTACTACGAGGAGGCGCAGGCCTGGCGCGAATGGCTGCTGCGCGCCGTCGCCGGCAGCCCGGATCAGCTTCAGATCATGTACGGCATCGGCGGCGAGCGGCGGCTCACGGAATGGGTGGTTGACTGGTTGCCGGGTTACGAGAAATCCATTCCTGTGCGCATTGGCAATGCCGCGCATACCCAGCTTCAGCTCGATGTTTTCGGCGAGATCATGGACGTGCACTACCAAGCGCGGCGTGGCGGACTCTCCGCCAATGAATTCGGGGTGGGCCGCGCAGATCAAATTTCTCGAACATCTGAAAGAAATCTGGCGGTCGCCCGACCAGGGCATCTGGGAGATGCGCGGGCCCGCACAGCATTTCACCTATTCAAAGGTCATGGCGTGGGTTGCATTCGACCGCGCGATCAAGAGCGCGGAAGCCTTCGGCCTGGAAGGTCCGGTCGATGAATGGCGCAAACTACGCGACGCGATCCGTGAAGAGGCCCTGGTGCGCGGCTACAGCAAAGAGCTGGGCACTTTCGTTCAGGCCTACGATTCGGATCAGCTCGACGCCAATCTGCTGATGCTGCCGTGCGTCGGCTTCCTGCCGGTCACCGATCCGCGTATCGAGCGCACCGTCGCAGCGATCGAGCACCGCCTGCTGCATGACGGCTTCGTCATGCGATACAGCACTCAGGACGTCGAAGACGCCTTGCCGCCCGGCGAAGGCGTGTTTCTGGCGTGCAGCTTCTGGCTGGTCGACGTCTATGTATTGCAGGAGCGCTACGACGAAGCCGATGAGCTGTTCGGCCGCCTTATCGCGCTGCGCAACGATCTCGGGCTGCTCAGCGAGGAGTACGATCCTGGCAGCAAGCGGCTCGTCGGCAATTTCCCGCAAGCCTTCTCGCACCTCGCGCTGATCAACAGTGCGTACAATCTGACCGGCGAACGAAAGCCGCTGCATCAGCGGGCGCAAGACCAACACGCGCCGCCGGAAGAGATGGCCGCCAAGGCTAGCTAGATAACGGCCAGCTAGAGAACAGCTGGCTAGAGAACGGCCGGCTAGAGGTAAGCGAGCTCCTTGCTCTTCTTGCGGCCGGGTTCGTCGCGCCGGCGCAAGTTTTGCGCAACAGCCTCCGGCGCGGCCTCCTTATTCCGGCGCAGGACGATCCGCGATATGTGCGCGTGCAGGGCCTTCGGCGATACCGGCTTGACCAGCAATTCGTCAGCGCCTGAACTGGTTATGGAAAGCGCCGCCGTCTTGGTCAGGTAACCGGACAGCACAATGATGGGAACTTGCCGAACCGGGGACTCGGGCGCCTTCAGCCTGGCGATAAGCTTCATGCCGTTGGAGTCCGGCATCACCAGATCGGTAATGATGATGCTCGGCATCACATTGCGGGCGAGTTCAAGAGCCTCGTCGCCGTTGACGGATTCGTAGATCTCGCGGCTGCCGAAGCCCGCCAGGATCGAGCGGACGATGCGCCGGGTGTACGGCTGATCGTCGACGAGCAGGAAACTGATCGCGGCATAGTCGAGCGGAATTGAGGAGCTGATCGCGGTTGCGCGTGAATTTTTCATGGCCGCCGGCCGCTCGCGTTGTCAGGCGGACTCTTTATCCGAAGCCGTGCCATCAACCTTCGCTGCGCCGGCAAGGTAATCTGCAATCTGCACGGCAAGTCCTTTTGCCTTCAGAAGCGACGCGTAAAGGCGATCCTTGCCGGGCGAGTCGGGCCAATCGAGCAACTCAATCTCATGCTGATCGAGAATATCATTCAGGCTTTGCAATTTGCCGAGGACATCCGGAGTGTCCGGCTCGCAGTCCCGGGATCGCATCGTGCGCGAGACGAAGAGAAGAATTTCGCTCTCGGAAAGTCTACGGAACGGACCGCGGCTGAATTCGGCCTTCTTGAACGCTTTGAACATGGACTCACCCCTGACGCCGCGCCCGGCAAAAGCATTGACGCCGATTGCCGGAACAGCCGTCGCACTCATTCAATAACGCAAATCACGGAGCCACGCTGTTCCAATAGAGACGGGTCGCTGTCAGAGATTGCCTGACGGCTTAACCAAAAAGTTACCATGTCGAGGTGAGGACGGACGTTTCAATGCGTTCTACTAGAAGTCGAGCCACCCCTGGCCCGACGCGTAGCGGACGAGTTCGGCGCGCGTTCTAAGCCCGAGTTTCTCGAGGCCGCGCGCCTTGTAGGTCTCAACGGACTTCACGCCGACGTCGAGCCGCGATGCGATTTCCTTGTTGGTGAAGCCCGAGGCGGCCATTTTCAGGACATCGGCCTCGCGATCCGTCAGCGTCGGCGATACGCCCTTTCGGGCCGCGACCCGCTTGTTGACCCGTCCTCCGTCGAACACCCGTCCGACGATCGCCGGGTCGATATACAGTCCACCGATCATCACCGCACGAATGGCCTGGACAAGATTTTCCACCGCCGACCGCTTCAAGACATAACCTCGAACGCCGGCTTCGATCGCCTGATTGAGATAAGCCCGGTCTTCGTGGAACGTGAGAATGAGCGGCCGAACGTCGGGCACCTCGCCTGCGAGGCGGCGGCACAGCACGATGCCGTTGAGTTCGGGCATCGAAATGTCCAGCACCGCGACATCGGGCCGTTTCTCGCGGATGAGCTTCAGCGCGCCGAGCCCGCTGGCGGCTTCGCCGACCAGCTCGAAGTCGTCTTCCGCCTGCAGCAGGTTGCGCAGTCCATCCAGAACGATCGGATGGTCGTCGGCGAGCACGATGCGGATTTTTCCGGTCATGATGCCGCCTTCGGTGCATCATTCGGCGCATCAAGCGCAATGCGGGCAAAAAGCGCGGTGCCGGAGCCGGGTGTCGACTCGATCTCGAGCGTTCCCCCGATCAGCATCAGGCGCTCGCGCATCCCGTCGAGGCCGAGGCCGCGATAGCCGCCGTCCGTTCTGTTGATTCTCGCAACGTCGAAGCCGCAACCGTTGTCCTCGACGATGACTTGCAGCGCCGTATTCACGCGGCCGATGACGACGCTGACATTGGAGGGCTGTCGCGCATGCTTGACGATGTTCGTGAGCCCCTCCTGAACAACGCGATAAACCGCCGCGCCGATTTCGCTAGGGACGGCGTCGATGTCCGGATCGTCGCACTGGAAATCGGCTTCGGTCGCACACTGCTCGCTCCAGTCGGCGATATAGCTGGCCAGCGCTTTTTTCAGCCCGAGCTCGTCGATGGCCGGCGGCCGCAATTCCCAGGCGATCCGGTGCAAAGTCTTGCCCAGGTCTTCCATTTTCCGTCGCACCAGATGCAGCCGCTCACGGGTGGAATGGTCGACCGATGGATCGACCTCGTTGAGCTGCAGTATTGCGGCGATGAGCCCTTGGCCGGCCTGGTCGTGCAATTCGTGCGACAGCCGCAACCGCTCGTTTTCCTCCACCATCGCCAGGTGGCGGCGCAAGCCCACCAGCAGGTCGGATTGCCGGCCGGTCTCAATTCTCAATCCGGTGTTGGCCGCAGAGAGATTTTCCAAAAGCCGGTCCCGCTCAACGAGCAGTGCGGCGATGGGCAGGCACCAAAGCGACGTGAAGGCCAGTAAGACCTGCAAGGCCGTTATCTGGTCTGCCAACGCCGGCCGCTCCAGCACCGTCTCGCCGATCCCGAGAATCACGAAGCAACTGGCGATGACCGAGGTCACGAGGTTCGCCGCCGTGGCGCCAATCAGCCCGAAGCGAATGGTCGCAAGGAGAATGGCCGGTACGATGATAAAAATGACCGAACGAAAATAAGATCCGCAGACAGCGGCGCCGACGACGATCAGGAACACTGTTGCAGCTTCGACGTGACGGCGCTTTCTCCGGAGCCGTTGCCAGTCTTTCGAGGTCACGCTGATCAGGAACGGCGCCACGCAGATCATTCCCAGCGCATGGGCCGGGTAGGTGTGAAGCCAGACCATGCGCCAGGGAATGCCACGCGCCGCTCCAATGGCCATGGCGGTGACGGCGTCGCATCCGAGCGGCGAAATGAACGCACCGATGAAAATGAAAATCAGCAGGTTCATGAAACCGGTCAGATTGGACGCGTCGATCCCGCAAACCGACAGGAACGCAAACGTCACCGCAATTTCGAAGATGTCGGCCGCGCCGATGACCGCCGAGGCGGCCCAGCCGTTACCAGCAGCCATGCTTGCAAGCACGAGCGCACAGCCGCTGCCGGCAAAAATCGCAGCAAGGTTGCGGAGGTTCCGTTTGTGACGAAGCAATGCAACGAGGACGACGGCGCTGGTGGGCCAGATGGTGGCGATAACGTTCGAATACTGGGAAAACTTGATGGTGAGCAGCGTGATGACGAAAATTGCTATCGGCAGCAGGAAAAGGCCGGTGACCGAAAGGTCCGGCAAAGGCTCGCTCCGGTCGGATGCGGCAGCAGCGTTGAATTGCAGCGAGAGTTGATCGATATCGTCCGCGGAACGGCCGTGGATCAGCGCGCCGAAGGTATTGGAGAGTTGCGTTGCGGCCGGCATCGTCGTTTTAGAAGAAACCGACCAATTCGCACCCGGTACCAGCGCTGAAGCTTTTCTTCACCCGCCGGTTCGGAATATCGATCACATGCATCGAGCCGTCGCCCTGGCAGGCGACGAACAGTTCGTCACCGCGAAATGCCATGTCCATCGGCTGCGAGCCGACCTTGATGGCGGTCTGCTCGCGGAACGACGGGTCGATCAGGCTCACCGTATCGCTGTTGAGGCTGGTAACGCCGATCAGGCCATTGTCCGGCGAATAGCGCGCGATCTGCGCCGCCTTCGGCACATCCTTGAGCACCAGCTCTTGCCGGACCTTGCCGGCATCGGTGTCGATCAGGATCAGCTTCGGCTCGGCGTCATCGACGGCGACGACGGTTTTGCCGTCGGCTGAAATCGCAATGCCGGCGAGCGGGCGGGGCGCCTCGATCTTGCCGAGCAGTTTCCGCGCCGGCAGATCGATCACCGATACGGTGCCGTCTTCCTCGTTCTCGGTGTAAAGCCGCTTGCCGTCCGGCGCGATAATCAGGCGATGGCCGTTGGTGGAGCCTGAATCGATGGCCTCCACGACCTTGTTGGCCTTGCGGTCGATCACGGCGACGACGGCGCTGTTCTCGCACGTGATGTAGATGAAACCGTCGGGGCCGAGTTTGAGCGTATGCGGCGCAATGTAGGGCCGCAGGTCGATGGTGCCGACATGGGCCCGTTTGTGCAGGTCAAAGATGCACAGATGATGCTGCGGGTTCGGGTTGCGGCCGTGGATGCCGTCACCGAAGATCGGGACATAGGCCAAGCCGGTTTCCGGGATCACCAGCAGTTCATGAACCGTGCGCGGAAAACCGTCGATCACCACCTCGGTTTCGTAAGTCGCCGGATTGAGGAACAGGACCTTTCCGCCCATTTTGTCGACTGCGATCATTCCGTGGTCTACGCTCGCCATCGCCGCTTCCTCAAAGTGCGTCGATGACTTTCTACCGCGTCATGGCCGGGTTTGTCCCGGCCATCCGTTCTTTCTCCCCGTCAGGACGTGGATATCCGCGGCGCCGGCCGACGCGCCGGCCCCATTCTTCGAGCGGCTATGCGCGAGCACGCGGAATTCGATATACCGTGCGGCAATTATGCTTCGAGTGGGAGGAACACGGATGACCGCCGTCGCCAGCCACAACATCAAATTCCTCAGCCATAGCGACCAGGGCGGCCGCGGCGATGGCGTGCAGGTGATGGTCAACAAGGGCTTCGCCTATGTCGGCCACGGCTTTTCTAATGGCATCACCATCATCGACGTACGCGATCCGAAGAACCCGAAGACGGTCAATTTTCTGCCATGCCCGCCCAACACCCGCGCACATCATCTGCAAACCGCCACTCATGAAAAATTTGGCGACCTGTTGCTGGCGGTGAACGGCCCGAGTGTCTGGACCATGCAGGTCAGTCAGGAATCGTACTTCACCGGCACGTCCGGGGATGCGCTGAAGGGTCAGCAGTTCACCAGCGGGTTGCGGATCTACGATCTTACGAAGCCGGAGGCGCCGCGCGAGATCGCGTTTCTGCCGCTCGGCGGCCTCGGTCCGCATCGCATCTGGTATGTCGGCGAGCGCTATGCCTACCTCTCCGTGCATCTGCCGGAATTCACCGACCACATCCTCGTGATCGTCGACATGGCGGAGCCAACCAGGCCGCAAGTCGTCGGCAAGTTCTGGCTGCCGGGCATGAACAAAGCCGCGGGTGAGACGCCTAGCTGGCCGCAGGGCAGGCGCTATGCATTGCATCACGGTCTGGTTGCAGGAAATCTTATCTACAGCGCGTGGCGCGACGGCGGACTTGCCATTGTCGATGTCGGCGACCCGGCAAAACCGAAGCTCGTCAGTCATCGCAACTGGGATCCGCCGTTCGGCGGCGGCACCCACTCGCCGCTGCCGTTGCCGGACCGCAATCTGCTGGTCGTCGCCGACGAGGCCAACTTCGCCGATTGCAGCAAGGGCCTTCGCCACATCTGGACCCTCGACGTGCGCGAGCCGTCGAATCCGGTCAGCATCTCGACGATGCCGATCCCCGACGAGACCGACTACTGCAAAAAGGGCGGCAACTTCGGTCCGCATAATCTTTGGGAAAACCGCCCGGGCGCGCTGCAAAGCTCGCGCTTCATCTTCGCCACCCTGCACAACGCCGGCGTGCGTGTTTACGACATCCAGAATCCGTTTGCGCCGCGCGAAGCTGCCTATTTCGTGCCGCCGGCGCCGGCGCGCATGTTCGATCCGCGGCCAAACCGGCCTCAGGTGATCCAGTCCTGCGATTGCTACGTCGACGCGCAAGGCGTGATGTATCTCACCGATTCCAACGCCGGCCTGTACATCCTGCAATTCGAAGGCGCGTAACGAATTGACCGCTCATTCCCGCGCAAGCGGGAATCCAGAAAATTTTCGCTGGGTTCCCGCTTTCGCGGGAACGAGCGGTACATGGTTGCATCTGCATTGACAGGGGGATGCTGCCCCACCACACTCCGCTCCGATTAGAGCCGCACAAGCGGCCATCGGGGAGGGGACTACAATGGCGCAAACAGTCGAGGCATTTGTCGGCAATGCTTTGGACGGGGCGAAAATCTCGCCACTCCATCGCAAGGTCATCGCGCTGATCGCGGCCGGCTATTTCTGCGACGTCATCGACTTCACGATCTACGGCGCGCTGGTGCCGTTCATCATCAAGTCCGGCTTCGGCGCCGCCGCCGACGCTGCCTGGATCGGCAGCGCCACCATTTTCGGCATTGCGCTCGGCACCGCAGGCCAGGGCGAATTGTCGGACCGCTTCGGCCGCCGCTTCATCTATCAATTCAACCTGCTGGTGTTCGGCATCTTCACGATTCTCGGCGCGCTGGCGCCGTCGGTGACGCTGCTTGTCATCTGCCGGTTCATCGCCGGGCTCGGCCTCGGCGCCGAGCAGCCGCTCGCCTTCACCTACGCCGGCGAATATGCGCCGAAGGCGATCCGCGGCCGCATCCTCGCGATCGTGCATTTTATCGGCGGCGCCTGCGTCTGGCCGATAGGCACGGCGCTGGTGCTGGGCTTCAGCGCCTACTACTCCGCAGGCGACGCGGCGTCGGCCGCTTATGTCTGGCGCAGCGTGTGGATCCTGATCGGCGTGCTGGCGCTGATCGTCTGGGTGTTCCGCTTCACGCTGCCGGAATCGCCGCGTTATCTGGCGACCCACGGCCGCGGCGACGAGGCGGTCAAGGTGCTCGCCCGGCTTGGCATCGCCGGACCCACGGAAACGCTCTCGACGGATGCGGCGAGCAACACCAAGAGCGACCCGTTCAGCGTCGTGTTCTCGAAGTTCCCGCGCCGCGTCATCGCCGGCATGATCTGCTTCACGGCGTTCTTCGGCATCGCCATCGGCTTCACCGCCTGGCTGCCGAACATCATGAATGCCAAGGGCTTCAGCATCACCAAGTCGCTGCAATACACGCTGGCGATGAACTTCGCGGTGCCGTGCGCCAGCCTCTTCATGATGTACGCACTCGACAAGTTCGGCCGCAAGATCACGGCGATCTGCACGTTCATCCTGGCCGGCGTGATGGCGATGTTTTTTGCCAGTGCCGAGACGGCGACCGAACTCATCATCGTCGGCTTCATCATGTTCTTCTTCGTTCAGGTCGCCGGAAATTCGATGCAGATCTTCGCGTCGGAAGTGTTCCCGACCAATGCGCGCGCCTCGGGCTTCGGCTGGGCCGCGGGCGTTGGCCGTCTCGCCACGGCGTTCATCATGCCGACCATCCTATGGGTGCAGAACGGCTTTGGATTGCCGACGGTGTTTGCCTGCCTCGCGGCGTTGCTGTTCATCGCCGCCATTTCGGTGACGCAGCTCGGGCCGGAAGCGAGGCTGAAGAGCCTCGATGAGATCGCGCCGCCGACCGGCTAAGGCACGATCCGCACCATAAGAATGTGAAGGGCGCGCCTGCGGGTGCGCCCTTTTCGTTTCACGCGCCGAATTTATTCCGCGGCAGAGGCGGGCTGGAGGCCGGCCATGATGCCGGGCGACAAATACGCCCCCTGACGCAGCAGTTCCCGCTGGATCGTCCGCACGTCGAGATCGCGCGGCCGGATATTCGCGTTGGCGGCCAGCGCCGCCGCCACGCCGGCAGCCTGGCCGCTGAGCCAGCACTGCGGAATTTCGCGCAGGAACGTATGCGAGTTCGGATCGCAGGAGATGTGGCGTCCGGCGCCGAGAATGTTGTCGCGCGTTTGCGGCACCAGCGCGCCGTAAGGCACCGAGATATTCGGCGTCTTCGGCGACAGCGATGTCGAGACGCCGATCTCGTCGTCCCAGACGTGGCCGCTGTCCCATTGCCGGCGCGTCACCTTGCGCAGGCCGGTGAGGCGGCGGCTGTGGCGTACGCCGATCTGCGGCGCGCCGAGCATCAGGAAAGCATTGGCGAAACCCGGCGCGGTCTTGCGATAGACATCAAGGTGTCCAACCGCGAGTTCGCGCGAGCGCAACTCGACCGTGGTGAGATCCTCGACGTCGACGGCGCTATAACCGGCGAGCCGCGGCCCCATGAACAGGGCAACATCGTTGCGCCACGACACGAACGGCTTCTCGAAAAATTTCAGCTGCTCACGGCCGTGCGCCATGAAGGCGGCAAAGGCGTCCGGCTCGTTGGCGCGGAACGACAGCCAGCGTTCCATGTCGACCCCGCCGATCAGGAACGCGGTGTTCATGCAATGATGGATGTCGCCTTCGTCGATATCGGATTCGCAGGCGGCGCCGGACCGCGCGATCAGGTCGGCGTCGCCGGTGGTGTCCACCGTGACCTTGGCGAGAACGGCGTGGCGGCCCTCTTTGCTCTCGAAGATCGCGCCCCTGATCGTGTTGTCTTCGACAATCGGTGCGGCGCACCAGGCGTGAAGCAGCAACCGGACCTTCGCCTCCACCGTCATCCGCATCGACAGCGTCTTGAGCGCTTCGGGATCGATCGTCGGCGACCAGGTGACGATACCGTGATAGGCGGCGGTGCGCTGCGTCCAATAGGCCGCGGTCGCTGCATCGCGGTTGCCCCAGTCGGCGCGCGGTGGGCCCTGGATCGCATCGTCCGGCAGCCGGTCGATGATTTCTTCGGCAAGGCCGCGAATGATGTGCCGGCCGGACCAGTCGGTCATGCGATCGATCCAGATCACGAGACCGCCGGTCGAAAGCCCGCCGAGATGGTTGTAGCGCTCGGCCAGCATCACATCGGCGCCGAGCCGCGCCGCCGCGATCGCCGCCGTCGTGCCGGCCGGACCGCCGCCGACGACCAGGACATCGGTCTCGGCGAAAACTGGAATGTCGCGCGCCGCCTCGTGAACGGTTTTGCCGGGCCGCGACCGCCGCATCCGGTCGCGCCCGCTGAACAGCTCGATGCCCTGCGCCGCGCCGATGCTGCTCGAATAATTGCCGCTGCCCGGCGGCTCGCGGAAGATTTCGCTCTCCCGAACCGCGCGGCCAACGGGGGCAGCGTCTTTGTCTTTGCTCTTATCTTGGCCCTTATCCTGGCCTTTATCCTCGCCCTTATCTTGGGTCATGCGCGCAGCATAGGCGCAGGGCGTCTTGGTGAAAACCGGCCTCAGCCGCGCCAGTAGCGGTCTTCCCAGCTTCGCGACAGCCGCATGGCGGTGAGGATCAGACCGGCCATCGAATAGGTCTGCGGGAAGTTGCCCCACAGCGCGCCGGTTTTCGGATCGACGTCTTCGGACAGCAATCCGTAGCGGTTGCGGTGATTGAGCGCGTCGGCGAACAGGTCGCGCGCCGCGTCGCGGCGGTTGAGCGACCACAGCGCATCGATCAGCCAGAACCGGCAGATGAGGAACGCCGTCACCGGCATGCCGAAGTCGTCTTCGGCGATGTAGCGCAGCATGTGCTTCTCGCGCATCAGCTCGCGCTCCATGGCGGCGACGGTCGACGCGAAGCGCGGATCGTCGACCTCGACGACGCCGAGATCGGCCAGCAGCAGCACGCTGGCGTCGAGATCGTCGGAGCCGAAGGCCGCGGTGAACGCGCCGCGCTTTTCGTTCCAGGCGCCGTCGAGCAGTGCGGCATGGATCGGCTCGGCGATCGAATTCCAGTATTTGGCGCGGTCGTTGAGGCCGATACGGTTGGCGATCGCGGCGAGCCGCTGGCAACCGGCCCAGCACATCGCCGCGGAGTGGGTGTGGATGCGCGAGCGGCCGCGATATTCCCAGATGCCGGCATCGGGCTCGAGCGCCTTGCGCGCGGCGCGGTCGCCGAGCGTTTCCAGCAGGCGGAACAGGCCCTCATCGCCGGGCCGCGGCAGGCGCCGGTCGAAGAACATCGGCATCGCGGCGAGGATGACGCTGCCATAGGCGTCGTGCTGGATCTGATCCACCGCGGCGTTGCCGACCCGCACCGGGCCGTCGCCGCGATAGCCTTCGAGGTCCGGCGCGACCCATTCCTCGATGCTGTTGGTCGGCACCACGCTGTAAACCGGGCGCAGCTCGTGGTCCGACTTCGACGCGATCGACAGCGTGAAGGAAATGAACTCTTCCATGGTGCGCGTCGCACCGATGCGGTTGAGCGCCTGCACGACGAAGTAGGCGTCGCGCAGCCAGCAATAGCGGTAATCCCAGGTCCGGCCGGTCGCCGGCGCCTCGGGGATCGACGTGGTGTGGGCGGCGATCACGCCGCCGGTCTCGTCGAAGTTCGACAGCTTCAGCGTGATGGCGGCGCGGATGATGGCGTCCTGCCAGTCGTACGAGATCGACAGGCGGCGCACCCATTCCATCCAGTAGTCGTGGGTGCGCTCGACGAATTCGCGGCAAGTGGTCTGGAGGTCGCCGGGAAACGGCTCGTCGGGGCCGAACACCAGATGCAGCGGCCGCGTCACCACGAGCGGCGATTCGCTTTCAATGAGCGATAGCGGTGCGTCCGTGGTCAGGCGGATCGCGGTGGAATCGCTGGCGAAGCGCATGTGATTGCTGCCGAGCGACCGGCTTTTCATCGGCTTGCCGTAGTCGCAGGTCGGCCGCATCCGGATGGTGATACGCGGCAGTCCGGCGACCGGTTCGATGATGCGGTAAAGCTGCGGCGGCTTGAACACGCGCCCGTATTGGCGAAAGCGCGGAATGAAATCGGTGATCCGCACCTTGCCGCCGTGGCTGTCGGTCAGCTCGGTCGTGACGATGGCGGTGTTGCGCACATATTCCGATTTGTAGTCCACCATGTCGTCGAGCACGACGTCGGAAAATCCTTTTTCCTCCTTGCCGGACACCAGCCGGCAGAAGATTGGATCGCCGTCGAAGCGCGGATAGCACCACCAGACCAGCCGCGAGCATGGGTCGACCAGTGCCGCCATGCGGCCATTGCCGAGAACGGCGAGATCAAGCCCGTGATCTTTCATCGCGCTGCGCCTGCGGCCTCATCCGCGACATGCGCCAGCCACGCGCGCACGGATTCCGGTTTCTCGAAATGCCCGTTGACCTCGGCGGCGATACGGCCGACCGAGAATCCCAAGCCGCCGAATTTGGAAATCGTGCCAAACACCGGCACGTCGGTGACATCGTCGCCGATAAAAATCGGATTGCGGCCGGCAAATGGCGGAAGGGTCATCAGGTCGGCGACCGCGTTCGCCTTGTTTACGCCCGCCGCCTTGATCTCGATGACGAACTTGCCGGGCAGGATTTCGACCGAGTTCGGCGTCGCGCCGTTGCAGATCGTTTCGACCGCGCTGCGCAACGCCTCGCCTTTTTCCGGCGCGAGGCGATAGTGCAGCGCCAGCGAATAGCCCTTGTCCTCGGCAAGGATGCCGGGACCGAGCTCGGTTACGCCGGCGAGCCTGCGCCGCAAGGTGGCGCTGAGCGGCGCGACACGCGCAATCGGCGCGGCGCCGGCGGCGGTGCGCATTTCCGCGCCGTGACCGCCGATCGCGGCGAGTTCCAGCGGCGAAAAAATCAGGTCGATGTCGTTGAGCGGGCGGCCGGACACCAGCGCCACCGCGCCGTCGGTGAGGCGATCGAGCAGCGCCAGCGTGCGGCGCAGGTCGGGCGGCACCCACACCTGCTGCGGCGAGGGCGCGAGATCGAGGATGGTGCCGTCGATATCGAGCAGAATTGCGCATTTCCGCAAATCCGGAACGAGCGAAATTTCCGAAAGCTCCATGTCGAGGTCCAAAATCTCAGTGGCAATATTCACGTTGGATATCCGTTTTTCAGTCGATGATTGCAAGCGGGCGGCTCAAGGCTTCGAGCGGCTGGCGCTCCGCATTGACGCCCCAGATCGCTTCGGCAAGCGCGGCGATGCCCATCAGGATCGCGCCTGCCACGTAGCCCATGGCGACGCTGGCGCGCGAGCCGGTGCCGATCAGGGCGCCGAACAGCAGCGGCCCGGCGATGCCGCCGACGCCGGTACCGATGGCAAAGAAGAACGCGATGGCGAGGGCGCGAATCTCAAGCGGAAAAATCTCGCCCACCGTCAGATAGGCCGAGCTCGCCGCCGCCGAAGCAAAGAAGAACACGACCATCCAGGCAACGGTGAGTGATGACGCGGTGAGCAGGTCTGCGTTGAACAGATACGCGGTCACCGTCAGCATCACGCCGGAGAGCGCGTAGGTCGAGGCGATCATGATCTTGCGTCCGACAGTGTCGAACAGCCGCCCGAGCAGAAGCGGCCCGAGCAGATTGCCGAGCGCGAACGGCAAGATGTACCAGCCAACCTGATCGGACGGCGTGTGATAGAAATCGGTGAGGATCAGCGCATAGGTAAAGAAGATCGCGTTGTAGAAGAACGCCTGCGCCGCCATCAGCGTCAGCCCGACGAGTGTTCGCCGGCGATAGGTGCCAAACAGGGCGTGCGCCACCTCGCGAAGCGGCGTGTGATCGCGCATCCGCAACTTTATCTTTGGCAGGCGAGCGGAGCGCGCATTGGGGAATGCCGCCTCGATATCGCTGACGGTTTTTTCCGCTTGTTGTGGAAAGCCGTGGGTGACGAGCCAGCGCGGGCTTTCCGGAATCCAGATGCGCATTATGAGAATAATGAGTCCAATGATCGCGCCGATCAGGAATGCGAGCCGCCAGCCCAGCGCGGGGTTTATGATCGTGGGATCGAGCAGGATGAGCGAACCGCCCGCACCCATGGCCGCGCCAATCCAGAAACTGCCGTTGATCAGCAGATCCGTCCAGCCGCGCAGCCGTGCCGGTATGAGTTCCTGGATTGTCGAATTGATGGCGGTGTATTCGCCGCCGATACCGGCGCCGGTGAGGAACCGGAACAGCAAAAAGCTCCAGACGTCCCAGGACAGCCCGGTGGCCGCGGTCGCGGCCAGATAGACCGTCACCGTGACCGTGAACAGCTTTTTGCGGCCCAAACGATCGGTCAACCAGCCGAAAAAGAGCGCCCCGGAGACGGCGCCGGCGAGATAGCAGCTTCCGGCAAGGCCGACCTGCGCGTTGCTCAAGCCCAGTGCGGTGCCCTGCTTGAGTTCACCCGCCAATGCGCCGGCCAGCGTGACCTCGAGACCGTCGAGAATCCAGGTGATGCCGAGCGCGACGATCACGAGAAGATGAAAGCGCCCGAACGGCAGGGCATCGAGCCGGGACGGGATGTCGGTCTCGGTTACGGCAGCCGGTTGCGCCCCTTGTTGCGCCATTTGGCCGGCGGCAGCCGGCGAAAGGCGGCGCGAAGCGAACGGCGCGGCACCGAAAGCTGTATCTGCGTCCGGCGCTGCGTGCCGTTCGGAAAAGACCATGTCTGTATGCCGCAAGTCTGAATGCCGCAAAGCCCGGGCTACGCGGGTTAACGCCTTGTACGGTCAGGTGTTCCGGCGGCAGCCGGCGGTTTTCGCGGCAAACGTTAACGGCTGGCGGCCTTACCGGAGTAGGTAATCCGCCAGATCGTGCCGCTGGCATCCTCGGAAACGAGCAATGCGCCGTCCTTGTCGGCGGTGACGCCGACCGGCCGGCCCCACACCTCGGAGTTGTTCACGACGAAGCCGGTGGCGAAGTCTTCGTATTCGCCGGTCGGCGCGCCGTCTTTCATGATCACGCGGATGATCTTGTATCCGGTTCGCTTCGAGCGATTCCAGGAGCCGTGTTCGGCGGCAAAAATGCTGCCGCGGAATGCCGCGGGAAATTGGGTTGCGTTGTAGAACGCCAGGCCAAGCGACGCCGAATGCGCTTGCAGCAAGACGTCCGGCACCGTGACCTTGCTTTTGAGATCGGGCCGCTCGCCGGCGCGCCGCGGATCTTCGTGCGCGCCGATGTAATACCACGGCCAGCCATAGTAGGCGCCCTCGCGGACGCGGGTGATGTAGTCGGGCGGCACGTTGTCGCCGAGTCCGTCGCGCTCGTTGGTCGAGCACCACACCGTTCCGGTCGAGGGCGCAACCGCGAGGCCGACGCAGTTGCGGATGCCGGTGGCAAAGACCCGCCGGTTCTTGCCGTCGGGATCGAACGCCAGCACATCGGCGCGGCCTTCCTCATTGCCCCATGAGGCGCCGAGCGGGTGACCGGCTTGCCACTTCAGCGCATCGGCCGGGCTCATCTTCTCCATGCCGTCGCCGACATTGGAGCCGGAGCCGACCGACACATACATCGTCTTGCCGTCCGGCGAGAACGCCACGTCGCGGGTGCGGTGTCCGCCGACCGGCAGATGCGGGATGATGGTTTCGGCCGGGCCCCGCGCGGTCTGGTCGCCATTGCGGTAGGGGAAACGCACGACGGAATCGGTGTTGCCGATATAGACCCATTGCGGCTCGGGTCCGGGCGGATAGAACGCGATGCCGAAGGGGTAGCGCAGGTCGGTGGCAAAGACTTTCGATTCCGGCGCGCCGCTGCCGTTCGGACGCAGCACGCGAATTTGACCGGCCGCGCTCTCGGCAACAAAGATGTCGCCGTTTGGCGCCGAGCGCAGGATGCGCGGGCTTAACAACCCGGAAGCAAACAGGTTGACTTCAAAGCCATTTGGTACGATTGGCTTCTGATCGTCGGTTCGGCGCACGGTTCTGACCGAATTTCGTACTGACTGGGCCATATCGGGTGCCGGCAAGTCCTGGGGCCTGATCAGTCGACGCGTTCCCGGACGGTCGGTACGCCAGTCGCCAAATGCTGCCGTGCCCTCGAGCAGACCGGTGCCCGTCTGGGCGAAGATCGGAATGGCAGTGAGGGAAACGAGGAGTGCGGCGCCAGCCGCAAGAATTCCGCGAACAGCGTTCGACATTTAAAGTAACTCCTTGCGGGGTTCGGCAGGTCAACACGATTGAAATAGCACGGTTCCACCGGTGATGCGCCTTGATTGCTGAAGTTGCAGCTCGAATCGAGATACCGCGGCGTTTACGCGCTTTGGTGCGCGCCCGTGAATTGAGTCTGGTCGGGCTGGCGGCTGCGGTCGGCGCCATCGCCGGTCTGGTGGTCGCCGTGATGGGCGACACCGTCGATTTGCTGCACGAACTGTTCTTCCATCTCGCCCCCGGCGAGCGGCTGTCGGGGCGGCTGACACTCAATCCCTGGCTGGCGTTCCTGATCCCGACGGCGGGCGGCATCATCTTCGGCATCACCGCCGAAATAATCCGGCGGTGGCGGCCGGATCGCGAGATCGATCCGATCGAAGCCAATGCGCTGCACGGCGGCCGGATGTCGCTGCTCGGCAGTCTCGTCGTCGCCTTGCAAACCGTGTGGTCGAGCGGGGTCGGCGCTTCGGTCGGCCTCGAGGCCGGCTATACGCAAATGTCGAGCGGCATCGCCTCGCGCATCGGCAAGGCGTTCCGGCTGCGGCGCGGCGACCTGCGCATTCTGGTCGGCTGCGGCGCCGCCGCCGGCATCGCCGGCGCATTCGGGGCGCCGCTGGCCGGCGCGTTCTACGGATTCGAACTGATCATCGGCAGCTATTCGCCGATCAGCCTGGCGCCGGTCGGCATCGCGTCGCTGCTCGGCTTTCTGGTGGCGCATTATTTCTCGCCGGCCGAACTCGGCGTGGTCGCGCCCGAGAAAACCACCGTGGTGCTGCACGATCTCATGCTTGCCGCCACGCTCGGCCTGTTGGCGTCGATGCTCGGCATCGTGCTGATGCGCGGCGTCGCGATCTGCGAGGCGATGTTCCAGAAGCTGCGCCTGCGGCCGACGCTGCGGACCGGACTCGGCGGCGTCGTTGTCGGATTGCTGGCGATTCTTTCGCCGCAGGTCATGTCGTCCGGTCACGGTGCGCTGCGCGTTGCCGGCATGCTCGACCTGTCGTTTCGCGCCGTGCTGCTGCTGTTCGTGCTCAAGATCGCGGCGTCGATCGCTTCGCTGGGCTCCGGCTTCCGCGGCGGGTTGTTTTTTTCGTCGCTGCTGATCGGCGCGCTCGGCGGCCATCTGCTGGCCGTGGCGCTGACGATGTTTTTTCCGACCTACTATTTCGATCCGAACGCCTATGCGGTGATCGGTATGAGCGCCTTGGCCGCTTCGGTGATTGGCGGGCCGCTGACGATGATCTTTATCGCGCTGGAGACCACCGGCGACCTCTGGCTGACCACGGCGGTGCTGATCGCGGTGATCATCTCGGCGCAGGTGACGCGGGAAGGCTTCGGCTATTCGTTCGCAACCTGGCGCTTCCATCTGCGCGGCGAAACCATCCGCAGCGCCTCTGACGTCGGCTGGATGCGCGACCTCACCGTCGGCAGCATGATGCGCCAGGACGTGCAGACGGTGCACGCCTCGACCACCATCGAGAATTTCCGCGAAGCATTTCCGCTCGGCTCGGCCGCTTATGTCATCGCCGTCGACGAAGACGACCAATATGCCGGCGTGGTGCTGATGGCGGACGCGCACGCCTCTGAAACCCCGCCCGACAAGGCGATCAAGGACATCCTGCATTTCACCGACGACATCTTGCTGCCGGGCATGGCGGTCAAGGAGGCGGTGCTGGCCTTCGACCGCGCCGAGGCGGAAGCGCTGGCGGTGGTCGATTCCTACCGCGACCGCAAGGTCATCGGCGTCCTGACAGAAGCTTACGTGCTGCGCCGTTATGCAGCGGCGCTGGAGCGCCGCCGCCGCGACATGGTCGGCGAGGAATAAGACGGCGCGCTGCCGCGCTGTCATTTCACCGGCTGGATACCCAGCGCCTTCGCGGTCTCGGCGATGCTCTTGCGCTGCGCTTCCACCGCCGCGGCAAATTCCACAGGGCCTGCCGGGTCGGGCTCCTGTCCGGTCGCCGCCAGCCGGGCGCGGATGGTCGGATCTTTGGAGACCTCCTGCACATCGGCCGCGATCCGCTCGGCGGCGCCGGGCGGCAGACCTTTCGGGCCGAACAATCCGATCAGTCCGTCGAGCGCCAGCGACGGATAGCCGGCCTCGATGGCGGTCGGGATGTCCGGCACGGACGAGGCGCGGTTGCGATTGGTGATGGCGATGATCTTGACCTTGCCGGCCTCGACCTGCGGCCGCACGATCGAAATTCCGGTCACCATCACCTGAATGCGATTTTCGCTGAGATCGGTCGCGGCTTTGGTCACGTCGCCGTACGGCACCTTGGTCACGACGATGCCGGTGTTTTGACGAAATTGTCGAAGGTGATCTCGGTAGTGCCTGGCGCCGGTGCGGCGTTCAGTGCACCGGGATCCTTGCGCGCCAGCGCCACCAGGTCGTCGAGCGTGTTGACGTTGAGCGCGACCGGCACCGATATGCCGATGATCGTGCTCGAGACGCGCGCCAGCGGGACGATGTCGGCCGGGTCATAAGGCAACTTGGCATACTGAGTCGGATGCGCGGTGAACGTGCCCGATGCGGCGAACAATAATGTATGGGGGTCGTGCGCGCCGATGAACGCGTTGATCGAGACGATGCCGTCGCCGCCGGGCCGGTTTTCGATAACGACCGGCTCGTTCCAGCGCTTCGACAACTGCTCGCCGAACATGCGTGCGGCGATGTCCTGCGCCGCTCCCGGGCCGAGGCCGACGATGAACTTCACCGGGCGGTCCGGCCAAGTTTGTGCCTGAGTCTGTGCCTGGGCCAGCAGCGGCAGTGTGCCGCATGCGAACGCGGCCGCAGCGAGGACCGCACCGATCATGTTGCGCTTCGACATCGTGTGCTCTTGAGCGGACTGTTTCCAACCGCAGCAAATCCCAAGCGCGAGGCCAAGGCAACGGCAAGACAAGACGACATGACGAGACGACATGACGAGACAGCATGGCGAGACACGATGGCGCGATGCGATAATGCAGGTTGTCTCGTCTGTGGCGGCGTGATCCAATATTTCCCGATCACGGGAGATGACGATGCCTCTGGTTGGAGCGGTCGCTGCGCCGCACTCACACCTTCAGCTTTTCACGCGGCCGGCCGAGAACGAGCAATACAAGAGTGACGTGCAGAAAGGGCGCAACGCGATGTTTGCGCTGCGCGATGAGGTCGAGCGCGCCAACCCCGACACCATCCTGGTCATTCACGACGACCATTTCGTGAATTTCGATTTCAGGTGCTACCCGCCGTTCGCCTTGTTTGTCGGCCAGGAAGCCAAGGGCAGCGGCGTTACCGATCCCGACACGATCGAAAAGATCACCGGCGCGACCTACAAGAAATATGACGGCAAGGAGTCCTATCAGTCGGCGCCAAGCGGCATCCCGCAGCACATGGCGAACTGGGACAACGAGAAGCCGTATGTCTACAAGGTCAATACCGACTTGAGCGTGCGGCTGCTCAAGGGCTTGCTGGAGCGGGATTTCGACGTGCCGTTCACGGCGAACGGCACGATGGATGGCGAGGAAGTGCTGACGACGAACTTCCTCAATCCCCAGGCCGACAAGAAGATCATGCTGATGTTCACCAACGGCTACGTGCCGCCGCTGCCATGGCCGAAGCGCTGCTACAAGCTGGGCCAGGCGATCCGGGAAATTCTCGACGAAGCCGACGACCGCGTCCTGGTGCTCGCCACCGGAGGCATGTCGCACTATCCGGGGACGCCGCTGTACGGCCACGTCGACGAGGCGTTCGACAAGAAGGTGCTGGACATCCTGGCGAGCGGCAAGGGCAGCAAGCTTGCCGAGTTCACCCCGGACGAGCTTATGCAATCCGGCAACGGAGAATTGGTGAACTGGGTGATCACCGCCGGCATTTGCGGCGACGTCAAAGCCAACGTGCTCGACTACATCCGGCTCTGGCACATCGGCCTCGGCTATCTGTATTGGGAGGTCGCCCATTAGGCAGGTCATGGCAAACACTGAACAAAAATCCGGCCGCAGCACCGAGCAGATCCTGCATCCGTTCGCGACGCAGATGCGGCATCTGACCAGCGCGCTCAACGTCATCGCCAGCGATATGATCAGGGACCGCACGCTGGCCAAAAAGCTGGACGACGATCCGGATTATTTCCGCAACAACTACACGGTGACCGAAGAAGAATTGACCGCGATGCGCGACCGCAACATGATCAGGCTCTACGAACTCGGCCTGCATCCGTTCCTGCTGGTTCGCTTCGCCGGCATGATGGGCATTCTGGAATACTGGCAGGCGCTCGGCGCGCCGGGCCGCGGCGGCGGCTGGCCGCGCAATGCCTGAACGCGCGGCGCCGCAGTCCTGATGACAGCGTGAGGATAGACATCGGATGAGCGGCAAGCCCCGTATCGCCTATTTCGCGAGCTCCAACGCCACCATTCACTCGATCCCGCCGCTGGTCACCAGCAACAAGGCGCGGGCGAAATACGGGCTTGAGCCGCTGACCAATCCGGACCGCTCGCCGGCGCGTTTCGACGTGCTGCGGCCGCAGCGTCTGGCGAAACCGGCCGTGGTCTATGTCGAACAGTTCAGCGCGCATCCGCTCGAAGCCGATGCCGCGGAGCTTTACGGTCCGCCGGACGGTTACCTCGATGCGCGCGGCAACTTTCACAAGGAGCGCCAGAGCGACGGCGACAAGCCGGTTTACGAGGTCGAGCTTGCGCCGGACGACGGGCTCTATCCGCTGCCCTACATGGCGCGCCAGGCCGACGGCCGCGCCTGGGATGCCGACGGCGCGCAGGAAATGGCGGCCGCGGACAAAAGCCGGCAGCCGTTCTTTCCGGACGGATCGCGGCCGGTCGAGGAGGTCGACCGGCTCGGCGTCGGCGACAGCGGCACCGGCAATCTCATGTCGGCCTATGCGGAGTTCGATTTCATCCGCCTGCTGCCGCCGTCCGGTTACAAGAAGGGACTGCCAGCGCATCGCCGCACCGATATCGGCGAGGGCGACATTGCGCCGGAGGTGCTCGGCAAGGACTTCTTCCCGTACCGGCCGCCGCATCTCGGCCAGCATCCGCCCCGGCTCGCGCTGGCGCGGATGGTCAACGCGGCGCAGTCCGCGCTCGGAAGCGGCAAATATGCCGGCGCGATCTGGACCCAGGGCAGTCCGCGCATCGAGGAGACATTGTATTGGCTGCACCTGCTGCTCGACACGACGCTGCCGCTGTGCGGCAACTCGGCCCAGCGCTCCCACGGCATGATCAGCAATGACGGGCCGAAGAACCTCGTCAACTCCGTCGATTTCATCACCTCGCGGGTTTGGGCCGACGACGCCGGCAGGAATCGCACCGGCTTCGTGCTGATCCAGGAGCAGCAGATCTTTGCGGCGCGCGACGTGCAGAAGGGCGATGCCCGGCCCGGCGGTTATGTCACGACCGGCGGTCACGGCGGCATTCTCGGCGGCATCGGGTTTGGCGGCAAACCGGTCATCAATTATCTGCCGGCGACACGGCACACCTACCGTTCCGACGTCAACGTCTCGCGGCTGCCGGCGGAAGTCACGGGCGTGCTTCGTACCGCCGCCGGGCAGTTGTCGCAGGTGCCGGTCGCGATCAAGGACCGGAACAACGCGCTAAAGGATTCGGCGATCCCGAAAGTCTCGATCGTCAAGGATGGCAACTACGCGCCGGACGATTTCGAAGACCGTATCGACAGCCAGGTCGACGTGCAGGCGCTGATCGACGCCAAATTGCGCGCCGCGCCGCTGGCCGGGTTCGTGCTCGAAGGCCTTTCGCCTTACGGCACACCGGCGTCGCGGGGACGGCATCAGGTTCTGTTGCGCGCGGTCTGTAGCGGCATGCCCGTCGTCCGGGTCGGCCGCGGCAACAACGAAGGCTTCACCCAGCCGATCGACATGTTCATCGGCGGCGGCAACCTGACCGCGACCAAGGCGCGGCTGTTGTTGATGGCCTGTTTGATGAAGTTCGGGGCGCTGCCGCCCGCGGCCGATCCGGACCGGCCGACCGCGGCCGAGCGCGATGCGATCCGCGCCAGGCTGGCCGCGTATCAGGCGGTGTTCGACACCCATTGAGCGGACCCGCCATGAACACTCCGGCCACCTGGACCATCGGCGCGGCGACGATCACCCGGATCGAGGAGCATCTCGGCGTCACCAACCGGACCTGCACGGAATACTTCCCGAATTTCGAGCGCGATGTGCTGGAGCGCCATCTCGACTGGCTCGCGCCCGATCACTACAGCCTCCAGAACGGCCGCTTCGTGACTAGCGTGCACTCATGGCTGATCCGCGTCGACGGCCTGACCATTCTGCTCGACACCTGTGGCGGCAATCACAAGGACCGGCCGTGGACCCATCGCTTCCATCAGCAGAACACGCCGTATCTCGAACGCCTGCGCGCCGCCGGTGCGGCGCCGCAAGACATCGATCTCGTGCTGTGCACGCATCTGCATGCCGATCATGTCGGCTGGAACACCATGCTGCGCGACGGCCGCTGGGTGCCGACATTCCCCAACGCCAAATATCTTTATTCGCGCACCGAAGACACTTACTGGGACAAGTGGAAAAATCCGGCGATGGCGGCCGACCAGCGCCACATGGCCTACGAGGACAGCGTGCTGCCGGTGGTGCAGTCGGGTCAGGCGGTGCTGGTCGACGATGGCTATGACGTCACCAGCAAGATTGCGGTCGAAGCCGCGCCTGGCCATTCGCCGGGTCACGTGCTGTTCAAGCTCGCCGACCAGGATGCGCGGGCGGTGTTCTGCGGCGATGTGATCCATCACGCCCTGCAAATCTACGCGCCGCACTGGACTCACATGGCGGACGAGTGGCCGGCGGAGGGAGCGGTATCGCGGCGGCGGATGCTGGAAGCCTGCGCCGATCAGGGCGCGCTGTTGTTTCCGATCCATTTCGGCGCGCCGTTTGTCGCGCAGATCAATCGCGGTCCGGTCGGGTTCTCGCACCGGTTCGTCGGTCCAAAAATGTGAAGGGGTGGCGCTCCATGTGGAACACCGCAAGCTGGTATTCGCGTCGTGCAATTATTGCGACAGCCGTGGTGTTTGCGGCTTTGGATGGCGCCGTCGCTGAAGACTATCCGAACCATCCGATCAAGATCATCGTCTCGTCGGCAGCCGGCGGTCCGCTCGACATCGTCGCGCGCGCGGTTGCGGACAAGCTGACCGGCAGCCTGAAACAGGCGGTGGTGGTCGAGGAGCGCACCGGCGCCGGCGGCAACATCGCGGCGGACTATGTCAGCAACGCGCCGCCTGACGGTTATACGCTGTTGTTCATCCTGAGCACGACGGTCACCGTCAATCCGCACCTTTACGACAATCTCAAGTTCAACCTGAAACCGATCACGGTGGTCAACTACAGCACCCAGACGCTGTTCGTGCATCCGTCGCTGCCGGTGAACGACCTTGCCGAGTTCGTCGCCTGGGCGAAGCAAAACGGTCCGGTCACGTACGCCCATGGCGGCGTCGGAACGTCATCGCATCTGGTGATGGAATATTTCCGCTACCGCGCCGGGTTCCAGACCAGCCCGGTGCCGTACCGCGGCGCTGCGGCGATGGTCGCGGATTTGATCGCCGGTCAGATCAAGGTTTCGTTCGGTTCGACCGCGGGCCTGCTGCCGCTGGCCAAGGCCGGCCAGTTGCGCGCGCTTGCGGTTTCGACCGCACAGCGTTCGCCGCTCGCGCCCGACGTGCCGACCATCGCGGAATCCGGATATCCGGGCTTCGAACTGACCACGGATTTCGTGCTGATGGCGCCGGGCGGCACGCCGGATGCCATCGTCAATCTGCTGCAGCAGACGATCCATCAGGCGATCGACACGCCGGAATTCCGCGACCGTTTCAGCCAGCAGGACATCTGGATCGTCGGCTCGACGCCCGCCGAGACCGCGGCGCGGATCGCGGCCGGCGACAAGCTCTGGGCCGACGTCATCAAGCAGACCGGCATGAAGGCTGAATAAGTCTACGGCCGGATATAGACGTAGCCTTGGCCCTGTAACTCAGCGAGCTTAACGACGCCGCCTTTGTCGGCGACGACGAAGCCCGGCAACAGGTCCTTCAGCGTTATTTCCTGCGCCTTCATGGTGTTGATGCAGGCGTTGAGTTGCAGACCGTTCTTTTTCATGTCGTCGGTGCGCTGGGTGACATCGTTGGAGGCCTTCTCGGTGTGGAAGGCCTTGAGCGCCGGGCCGAGCACCACCAGCGCGATGGTCACTTTGTCCGGGCCGCCCATGCCGGCGTAGTGATTTTTGATATTGCCGAACACCATCTCGACCTTGTCGATGTCGTCGAGGTGATAAACCACCTTGGCGGCATCGGGCGCAGTGCTTTGCGGTGTCGCGGCTTCGGCCTGCGGCACTACGACGGAAACCGGCATGATCGCGCAGGCAAGCTGGAGCAAATTGCGGCGCAGCATGGTTGTTCTCCCTGGAACGATCACTTGTGCCGCATAGCGGCGAGTTCCTTGCGGTTGGTGGCGAGCGAGGCGCAGTCATTCATATTGGTGCGGTCGAGACGGAACACCTTGTCATCGGCACCGGCTTTCAATGACGTCGCCGCGTCCTCATCGTAATCCTTGCCTTTCCAGATGCGAATGGACTCGAGCTTGACGATGACGGACGCATTGTCCTGGGCGAGGTTGATGCTGATGCCGCCGCCGTCGCAATCGACGCCGCAACCGAAATCGATTTTCTCTTTCGCCGCACCGTCGCCGGTCAGATGCGCGCAGTCGCCGCTGGAGTCGAAGTCGCCGGGCCGGTTGCGGAAATTCACCCCGAGCCGGAACGAATAAGCGAGCTTCTTGTCTTCGGGATCCCGCTCGGCGCTGACCAAAAGCTTCATGACGCTGACCTTCTGCAACGGATGCTGCGCCAGGTGCTGGGCGTCATAGTGGCGGGTGAAGCAGGCGTATTCGGTCGGCTTGTCGAGCGTGTCGGCAAACACCCGCTTGGCGAAATCGGTCTCGTCCTGCTGTTCGTCGGCAACAGCCGGTCCGGCCAGCGCGGGCAGGGTGGCGACAGCCGCTGTCAGCAGCAAACCGCGAATTGAGCGCATTGGACCCTCGTTCGCCGCACCGGCGGCCTTATTGGTCGTTGTGGCCGGGCGGCGCGTTCATGGCTGCCCGGCGAGGCGCCAAGCCCGATAGACCGCACCGGGGGTGCCAGGTAAGAATGAGCGGCCTGACAATCCTATGACGGCCGGACCAGCGGCCAAGAGAACAACCAAGACAACAACCAAGCCGGGCAGGGAGCATGGACGACAGGGCCAAAGTCGATTGTATCGCCAATGCCCGCGCGCTGGCGCCGGTCATTGCGGCTGCGGCGCCGCGCATCGAGTCCGGCCGCGAACTCCCGCCGGACCTGGTCGACGCGCTGCACGAGGCCCGGCTGTGGCGGATGCTGCTGCCGCGCGCTTACGGCGGCGACGAAGTCTCGACCGTCGATTACGTGCAGGCCATCGAGGAAATCGCCAAGGCCGACGCCTCGACGGCGTGGTGCATCGGCCAGACCTCGGTCTGCGGCACGATCGCCCGCAACATGAAACCGGAAATTGCCGAGGAGCTGTTCAAGAACAATCCGCGCGCCGTGCTGGCCTGGGGACCGACCAACAACGCCAAGGCTGTCGCCGAGAAGGGTGGCTACCGCATCAACGGCGTCTGGCCGTTCGCCAGCGGCTCAAAGCACGCGACCTGGCTCGCCGCGCATTGCATCGTCCATGAAGCCGACGGCACCGTGCGCCGCGACGCCAAGGGCCAGCCGGTGCAGAAGACCTTCGTCGTGCCGCGTGAGCGCGCCACCTGGCAGGACGTCTGGCACGTCATGGGCCTCAAGGGCACCGGCAGCAACACCTATACGCTGACCGACGTATTCGTGACGGAAGACTACGGCGTCGATCATCATGCGCTCGATCCGGCGGAGCGCCGCGAGCACGGTCCGCTCTACAAGTTCACGATCTATCAGTTGTTCGGCTCGAGCTTTCCGGCCATTGCGCTTGGCATCGCCCGCACCATGCTCGACGATTTCTGCACGCTGGCGCAGGGCAAGACGCCGCAGGGCCAGAGCGCGCTGCTGCGCGACGGCGCCGTGGTGCAATCGCAGGTCGGCGTCATGCAGTCGAACCTCGCGGCGGCGCGCGCGTTCTTTCTCGAAGCCTGGCGCGAGATCTGGGAGGCGGCGCAGGCCGGTACGCCGACGCTCGACCAGCGCATCCGGCTGCGCATGGCCTCGATCAATGCCACCCAGACCGCGCGGCAGGTCGCCGAAAATACTTATCTCGCCGCCGGCGCCACCGCGGTGTTCGAAAGCAATCCGTTCGAGCGCCGCTTCCGCGACATGCACGCGGTGTCGCAGCAGGCGCAGTCGCAGTTTTCGATCTACGAGGCGATCGGCCGCCACTTCCTCGGCCTGCCGCACGGCTCGCGGTTGGTCTGAGGCGGCGCGGTCACCCCTTCAGGCCGCTTTCGAGCGGCGCGGCTTGGCATCGCCGGCAAGCTTTTCGGTCTGCTCGGCCATCGTTGCCGTTGCGTTGGCCAGAAAGTCCATGATGGCTTCAAATTCGGCGGCGCCGTATTTCGCCAGCAGCGCCTGCAAGGCGCCGCGCAGGCCGCCATAGAGCCGGTTGATGTCGCGCAGCTTGCCGCTCACCGCGCGGATGACCACCTTGCGGCGGTCGTGGAGATCGCGCTCGCGCGTCACATAACCGAGAGCGACCAGCCGGTCGACCAGTGCGGTCACCGCCGCTCCGGTGAGGCCGGTGTGATCGACCAGATCGCCGGCGGTCATGGCGTCGGCGCCGAGCAGGCGCAGCACCTTCTCGTCGGTCGAGTGCAGGCCTATTGTCCTGGCCACTGCGTCGTGGAACAGCGCGTCCCGGGTCGCGAATTCGCGGATCTGCGGCACGTAGCGCTCCATCCGGGAGCTTGGCCGGCTTGACGGGTTGCGCTGTTTCATTTAGATGGCCTTATTGTTAGATGATCTAAGTAATAAACCGAAGCCGCCGTCCTGCCAAGGCATTTGATTGGGAATTCAGGCAGGGCTGCGCACGAACGGGTAAGGAAGGCGCCGAACCGAGGGTTGCGTCATGTTCTTTGAAGAGCGTATCGCCGATCTGACGCGCAAGATGCTGCGCAAGAAGCTCTACGTGGTGATGTCGAAACCGGTGGGCACGCCGGACAAGCTGCTGCCGTACCTGTCGGCGCATCTCGAATATATGATCGGCCTGGAAAAGCGCGGCCACGTCTTTGCGTCCGGCCCGCTGTCGGATGGCGAGGGTCCGCCGAGCGGGCTCGGCCTCACCGTGTTGCGCGCCAAAGATGCCGCCGAAGCCCGCGCGCTCGCCGAAGCCGATCCGTTTTTCATCAACGGCATAAGGACCTTCGACCTCAAGGAATGGACCCTGATGGAAGGCACGCTTGGGGTGCGGGTCAATCTGTCCGATCAATCGATCGAGGTGACGTAGTACAATCGGCCCAAGAAGATCGCGCAAAGAAATGTTGCAAGGAACTTTGCAAGGAAACATTGCAGGGGACGGTGATGGAAACCATCGGCTTTGTCGGCGTCGGCAAGATCGGCCTGCCGATTGTGGAGAACCTGATCAAGAGCGGCTACCGCGTGGTCGGCTTCCGCCGCTCGTCGCTGGCCGAGTTCGAGAAGATCGGCGGCGTGCCGGCGAAATCGGCGGCCGACGTCGGCGCCCAGGCCGATATCGTGTTCTCGTGCCTGCCGTCGACGGAAGCGCTCGACGACGCCATGCAGGGCCCGAATGGGCTGATCAAGAGCGCGCGCCCCGGGCAGGTCGTGGTCGAGCTCGGCTCGCATCCGGTGCCGGACAAGAAACGCCAGATCGCGCCGCTGCAAGAAAAAGGCGCGAGCTTCATCGACGGCGAAGTCTCCGGCACGCCCGGCATGGTGGTGGCGCGCAAGGCGGTGATCTACCTCGCCGGCGACGCCGAGGGCTGCAAGAAGGCCGAGCGCGTGGTCTCGGGCTTTGCCGATAGCTGCATCTATTTCGGCGAGTTCGGCGCCGCGAGCCGGGTCAAGCTGATCAACAATCTTCTGGTCTCGATCAACATCGCGGCGACCGCGGAAGCGATGGCGCTGGGGCTGAAGGCCGGCGTCGACGTGCCGCTGATGATCAAGGCGGTCGCCACCGGCTCCGGCGGCTCGACGCAGTTCGGCATTCGCGCGCCGTGGATGGCGGAGCGCCGCTTTCAGCCGGTGCAGGGTCCGGTCGGCGCCTTGCAGCACTATTTCGACATGATCGGCGACATGGCCGACCAGCTCGGCGTGGCGACGCCGATCCTGGATTGCGTCATCCCGCTGTATCAGCAATTCATGGATATGGGTTTCGGCGGCGACGACGTCGCCCGCATGGTCGATGTGTTGAGCGCGCTGCCGCGCGAGAAGAAGTAAGGAGAAGCCGCATGATCCGCGTCAAGAAAATCGCCCACGCCAGCTACCAGATGCCCGATGTCGAGCAGCAGGCGGAGTATTACGCCAACGTGCTCGGCATGACGGTCGCCGCCAGGGAAAAGGATGCGGTGTTCCTCGCCAACACCGTCGATCATCACTCGGTGGTGCTGCGCAAGGGCGACCAGCCGCAATGCACGCGCGTCGGTTTCCAGCTCGGCGAGCACGACGATCTCGACGCCTTCGAGAAACAGGTGCAGGCCCAGGGCGTCAAGACCGCGCGCAAGAAGGATCCGGAACCGTCGATCGCCGATCTGCTCACCTTCGAGGACCCGAAGGGCACGCAGATGGAGGTGTTCAAGCGTGCCGATTTCTCGCACCAGAAATTCCAGGCCAAGGGCATCGTGCCGCACAAGCTTGGCCACGTCGCCTTCCACGTCACCGACGTCAAGCACGTCACCAAATTCTACTGCGACGTGCTGGGCTTCCGCGAATCCGACTGGATGGCCGACTTCTTCTCGTTCCTGCGCTGCGGCCCGGATCACCACACCATCAACCTGATGCAGACCGGCTCGAACCGGCACTTTCACACCGCGTTCGAGCTGCGCGACTGGGGCCACATGCAGACCGCGTGCGATTTCCTGTCGACCAACGGCTACAAGCTGTTGTGGGGGCCGGGCCGTCACGGCATCGGCCACAACCTGTTCACCTATCATCGCAGCCCGGCCGGCTTCATCACCGAGCTGTTCGCCGAGCTCGATCGCATGAACGAGGATCTCGGCTATTTCGAGCCGCGGCCGTGGCACCGCGACAATCCGCAGCGCCCGAAAGTATGGGCCAAGGACCCGACCGCCTCTAATCTCTGGGGCATCATGCCCGGCGACGAGATGCATCACTGATACAACACCGGATAATATCGTCATCCTGAGGTGGCCGTCGTAGCGCAATGCGCTATGACGGCCCTCGAAGGATGCGGAGCCGAGGTGTTCGGGCCGTCGTCGTTCGAGGCTCGCTGTGCTCGCACCTCAGGATGACGGGATAAGTGTGAGGGAGGACTGATATGAAGACGTGGCTTATCGCGGCAACGGTTGCCGCCAGTTTCGCCGCACCACTTACCGCCTACGCGCAAACCTTCCCCTCGAAGCCGATCACCATCGTGGTGCCGGCGCCGCCCGGCGGTGTCACCGACGTGCTGGCGCGCACGCTGGGCAAGCACATGAACCAGGATTGGGGTGTGACGCCGGTGGTGGAAAACCGCGGCGGCGCCAACAACCAGGTGGCGGCCGAATACGTGATGCACCAGCCGGCCGACGGCTACACGGTGATGATCGGGCCGGAGGTCACCTTCACCGCCAATCCGGCGCTGTTTCCGAACCTGCGCTACTCGCTGAAGGACTTCACGCCGCTCGGCGGGCTGGCGACGATCTATCACGGCCTCATCCTCAATCCGTCGGTGCCGGCCAACAACGTCAAGGAATTGATCGCGCTCGCCAAGGCAAAGCCCGGCACGCTCAATTACGGCACCTACGGCGTCGGCTCGACCGGTCACCTGAACATGGAATTGTTCGAGTCGATGACCGGCACCAAAATGACGCCGGTGCACTACAAGGGCGCGCAGCCGGCGATGCTCGACGTGATCGCCGGCAATATTCCGATGATGCTGATCAGCGTCGGCAACGCAGTGGAGCAGGCCAAGGCCGGCCGGGTGAAATTCATCGCCGACGGCGCGCCGGAGCGCATGAAGCTGTTGCCCGATGTGCCGACCATCGCCGAGACGGTGCCGGGTTACACCGCGGCGTCGTGGTTCGGGCTGTTCGGCCCGGCGGGCATTCCCGCCGACATCGTCGCCAGGATCAACGAGGAAATCCGCAAGACCTTCAACGATCCCGAAGTCGTGCAGAACGTGCTCAATCCGCAATATTTCGTTTCGATCGCCGGCACGCCGGAAGAGCTCACGGCCAAGATCAATGCCGAGGAGCCGCGCTTCCACAAGGTGATCGCCGACGCCAACATCAAGGCCGACTAGGCGCATCGCCGCGGATTGCCGGAAGACGCCATGACAGGAGCGGGTGCCGGATGCTGACGGTGATGCGCGCAGCCTTGCTCGCAAGCGGCGTCGCGTTTGCGCAGACGGAATCGCCGGCGCCAACGCAGCCGGAAGCGCAGCCACAACCGCCGGCGCAGGCCGAGCCGCAAACGCCGCCGCCGGCGCACGCCGCGCCGAGCTTCGACTGCACCCGCGCGGCGAGCGTGGTGGAGAAGGAGATTTGCGCGATCGCGGAGTTTGCCGATCTCGATAGCCGGATTGGGATCCTGTACGGGCGGGCGCAGACCATCGTCAGCGCCCGCGACGCCGAAGCGCTGCGCGCCGACCAGCGGGTGTGGCTTCGCGAGCGCGACGATTGCGGCAACCGCATCCACGGCAATCCGCCGATCTATGTCGACGTCTATGCCTGCCTGCGCGACCAGTTGAACCGGCGCGAAGCGTTCCTGCGCGTCGTCGTCGCCAGCAAGCAGTTCACCAAGCCATAGCTGCGCTATAAGGATGCGCCGGCACGGCCGCTTTTGACCGATCGTCCGATCCATGTCGCCTTTCGATCCATGTCGCCTTTGTCCCATAATGGAAAGTCCAGACCATGCGCACCATCACCGTTGAAGAGCATTTTGCCCCGCCCGGATTTCTCGACGGGCCGGGAAAGGATCTGAAGGAGAGCTTCCTGCGCTTCGGACCGCGCGGCCAGAAGCTGGTGGGGCAGATCGAGGACCTCGGCGCCGGCCGCGTCGCCGAGATGGATGCCGCCGGCATCGACATGCAGGTGCTGTCGATCAATGCGCCGGGCGTCGAGCAGCTCGACGCCGCGGTGGCGCAGTCGCTGGCCCATGACTCCAACGACGCATTGGCCGAAGCGGTGAAAAAATTTCCGACGCGCTTTGCCGGCCTGGCCGCGCTCGCCACCATGGTGCCGGACAAGGCCGCCGCCGAGTTCGAACGCACGGTGAAGCAGCTTGGCTTCAAGGGCGCGCTGATCAACGGCCATGCGCGCGGCCGCTATCTCGACGACAAATTCTTCTGGCCGATCCTGGAATGCGCCGAAAAGCTCGACGTGCCGATCTACCTGCACCCGACACGGCCGCCGCAGGCGGTGATCGAGGCGATCTACTCCGGCTTCTCCAGGGAAGTGAATTATGTGCTGGCGGGGTCCGGCTGGGGCTGGCACATCGAGACCGCGATCCATGTCATCCGCATGGTGCTCGGCGGCGTGTTCGACCGCTATCCGAAATTGCAGATCGTGATCGGCCATCTCGGCGAAGGCCTGCCGTTCATGATGCCGCGGCTCGACCGCAATTTCCCGCCGGCGCTGACAAAATTGCAGCGCGGCTTCGGCGATTATTTGCGGCAGAATGTGCACTACACGTTCGGCGGCTTCAATTTCCCGGCGACGTTCCTCGACCTGCTGCTCGAAGTCGGCGCCGACCGCATCATGTTCTCGGTCGATCACCCGTATGGCTCGATGGCGGCGGCGAAAACCTTCCTCGAGCAGATCCCGGTCAGCGCCGCCGACCGCGCGCGCATCGCCCACGGCAACGCGGAGAAGCTGTTCAAGGTGTGATGGCCACTCCCAAATGCGGCGGCACACCTATATAATACCTCAAACAAAACGAGGTTTGCGCCGTGGATACTAAACGCACGTTTGCTGTGGTGCTTGAGCCCGAGGAAGAGGGTGGGTTTACCGTGCGGGTCCCCACGTTTCCGGAGATCGTCACCTATGGCAAGGACGAGCGGGAAGCCCTGGCGATGGCTGAAGATGCGATTCGCCTCGTGCTGGCCGACTGCACCGCGCGTGGTGAACCAATTCCCAGTAATGGCCCGCCGCGTATCCGGGAAATCACCGTTACGCTTGCGGCATGAACGAACGGCTGCCGGTCGTCACAGCGCGTGACGTTATCCGTGCACTCGGGCGGGCAGGTTTTGTGATTTCGAGAACATCGGGCAGCCATTGTCGGCTCATTCATGCCACTGATCCGGCGCGCAAGGTGACGGTGCCGGTGCACAGCGGCGATCTTAAGCGTGGCACATTGCGCAATATCATTGCCCAGGCGGGACTGACCGTGGCCGAGTTTTCGGCGCTGCTTTAAGAAGCATATTCGGCCATGACGCGGCAGAGGGACGCGCAATGAACACCAATTCTCCCGTCCTCCTCGACGTCGACAGCCGCGGCGTGGCGCGCGTCGTGCTGAACCGGCCGGAGCGCAACAACGCCTATGACGGCGATCTGATCAAGGCGCTGCTCGCGGGCTTCGACACGCTGGAGCAGACCGAAGGGCTGCGCGCCGTCGTCATCAGCGGCAACGGCAGGCATTTCCAGGCCGGCGCCGACCTGACCTGGATCAACGTGGTGCGCGCGCAGTCGCACGAGGACAACGTGCGCGCTTCGCGCGACACGGCGCTGGCGATCCAGCGGCTCAATCTCGCGCCGGTGCCGACGGTGGCGCTGGTGCAGGGCGCCTGCTTCGGCGGCGGCACCGGGCTCCTGGCGGCCTGTGACGTGGTGATCGCCGCCGACAGCGCGGTGTTTTCGATCGCCGAGGTGCGCTGGGGCCTCACCGCGGCGATCATCATTCCGCAGCTCAACGACGCGATCGGCGTCCGTCAGGTGCGCCGCTATGCGCTGACCGGCGAGCGCTTCGACGCCGCGGAGGCGCGCCGCATGGGGCTGGTGCACGAGGTCGTGCCGGCCGACCGGCTCGAGGCGGCCGGCGAGCGCATCGTCGCGCAGATCTTGCAGAATGGTCCCGACGCGATCCGCGACACCAAGGCGCTGGCGCTGGAATCCGCCTGGAGCCGCCTCGACGACCGGACGTTCGCCGATCTGGTCGAGCGCCATGCCTTGAAGCGCCAGTCCGGCGAAGCCGCCGAAGGCCTCGCCTCGTTCGCCGAAAAGCGTCCGGCGAAGTGGTAAATGCGCTTCGCGCCGCCACCCGGCGTTACGCATGAACCCGAACCGCCGGGCCGGCGACGAATGACCGGTTCATGCCGGGAGTCGGTGCGATGCGCGCTGCGCTGTGGTCGAAGTGGCTTTTTGCCGCCGTGATCGGCGGCAGCCTTGTCTCCGCGGCGCTGGCGCAAAATTCCGAGCCGCCGCCATCCGATCCGCCGGCCGTTCCGGAGCATCCGCTTCCGGGAACGCCGGCGCCCGCCGCCGCGCCGTCCGCTGCCGCCTCCGACTTGCAGTCCTGTTTGCAGGAGACCGGCGACTACGTCACCCGCGGCAGCGCCGTGGTCTACGTCATCGGCCTCGCCAACACCTGCGCCAAGCGGCTGCGCTGCGAGATCTTCGCCAACATCTCCGGCGCCAAGGGCAATTCGATCGGCCATACCGTCATGGTGCTGGGGCCGGGATCGAGCGACAGCGCCGCGAAAAAATCCTACGAGATGCGGGTCAAAGCCGCCGGCGGCATCGCCCAGGTGTCGCGCGAATGCCGCGTGCTGTGAAGGCGCGCTTCCGGTTGCCCGAATAGAAGCGCCGTCATGCCCGGCATGACGGCCTGATTTTTCTCCGCTCATTCCCGCGAAAGCGGGAATCCAGGAATTTCGCGCTGGATCCCCGCTTTCGCGGGGACGAGCGGTTTTAGCGAGCTACTTTCGGCGCGCTCTTGTCGCACGCTTCTTGCTGCGCGTTTTGGCCGCTGACGTCTTTTTCGCAGATGTCCGGCTGCGCGCCGCGGCGGATTTGCTCTTGGGCTTTACCTTGCCCGCGGTCAGCGTCCAGCCCTTCCAGTTGATGTCGAAGATGATGCCGTTCGGGTCCTTGAACTTGCGCTCGAAATCGTCGTCGTCCGGATCGCCGAGATCGAAGAAGAACTTACCGCCGGCGGCCTCGATCTGCTTCTGCTGCGCTTCGAGGTCGTCGCACTGGAAGCCGAAGTGATGAATGCCGACGAACTCGCCCGGCTTCTTCAGCCCGGAGCCGACCTCGCTCTTGTATTGCAGCAGCGCCAGGTTGATCTCGCCGTCGCTCATGTAGACGCGATACGCGGTCGGCCCTTCTGACTTCGGCGAGCGCTTGAGCCCGAACGCCTTCTCATAGAAATCCGCGGTGGCGTCGATGTCCTTCACCGACAGGGCGATGTGCCTGATGCGTGCCGGCATGGGGTGGCTCCTTTATATTTTTAAAGCGGGATACTTAGCACGCTAGCGCCGCGGTGGCGAAGGCGCGCGTTCTATCGCAGCGACTTCCGGATCCGTAAGGCAACGTTAGAACGACGCACCTAGGGATCACTTTTTAGTTTCTCTCGCCATACCCGGTACGAATCAAATCGTGCATCGCTGAGCGCTCGGATATCTATCTCGTGGTAACGTTCCCGAATGACCGTCAGAAAGCGATGCAGATCGGCTCTTAGCTCATTTCGAGCAGTGTTCATCTCGTCCCAGTGTTTTTGGTGGTCGCCGTGCATCATATATGCAGGATCATCATAGCGCATAAAGATGTAAGCAGTGTTGCTTGAATTAGGATGGTATTCTTCCGAATGGGCTAAGCTTCGCGCCCATGAACTGTGAAGTGCGCGAACAGCCACGTCGAGTTCGTTGTCGTAAATATGAAAGTGTGCGCTTCGCACAATTTCATCAAATCTCAGCCAGCAATATTCTACGATGTCCAAAATTCGGTACGGGTAATCCTCTGAGTGTTCTTGTAATGAGGGAATATGTATTGCCGACAACGCGCGGCCAAGATTGTCTAGGTCTCGGCTGCGTTTGACGTGATCAACCGATTGGCCCCGCAACTCAAGGGGCCGTTTTGGGGCAGTTTTAATTATTGAGAGCAGAGCTTCCTTCAATAATCCGGAAACTTTCTTTTGATCGTCTTTGTTGCTGTCTTCCGAAAGGCTGTACCGCGCAACACGGTGACGATCGAAGTCAAACGGAAGTTCGCTCAGCGCACCAAAGCCCTCATTAAAAACTAGGATTATGCGATTCCAACCTAAATGAGCGACCGCGAAGCCAAGTTCGAACACGACGTTGGGATTGGGGCAACGTCGGTCGTTGCCTTCCTTACTAATGATGCTGACATCAGCTACGACAACGTCAGAGTTCTCGATTTTCTCCAGGATTGTGGCCGGAATATTAGGTGACCCGGGTCGATCGCGCGTTGCCTCGTCAATTATTGCGCGGATGGAGTCGAGTGATTGCTCAACTGAATTTGCCGCAGTGCGTAAGGCATGTCGAAGTGCACTCTTGTTCGTAGAGTCCGGAAGGTCACTCTGCCACGAGTAAAAAATCTTGATCTCAGCAGGTGTGTCGGTCATAGACTAGCCATAGGTTAGAGCGTGTTTTTAGTACCTTAGCAAACCGCAGCGAGGCTTTCTATGAACGCCCCCCTCAGCACCCACCCAACCCCGCCGTACAAACACTCGCCGCTGTTTCCGCTCGGCAAGGACACCACGCCGTACCGGAAAATCTCGGCTGACGGCTTGCGCGTCGCAGAGGTGATGGGCGAGGAGGTGTTGGTGGTGCCGCGCGAGGCGCTGCGGGCGCTGGCTGAGGCCGCGTTCACCGACATCGCCCATCTGTTGCGGCCGGCGCATCTGGCGTCGCTGAAATCGATTGTCGAGGACCCGGAAGCCTCCGACAACGACAAGTTCGTCGCCTTTGATTTCCTCAAGAACGCCAATATCGCAGCGGGTGGCGTGCTGCCGATGTGTCAGGACACCGGCACCGCGCTGATCATGGCCAAGAAGGGCCGGCTGATCTGGACCGACGGTTCCGACGAAGGCGCGCTCGCCGAAGGCGCGCGCGACGCCTACCTCAAGCGCAACCTGCGCTATTCGCAGCTCGCACCGATCTCGATGTTCGAGGAGAAGAACACCAAGAACAACATGCCGGCGCAGGTCGAGATATTCGCCGAAGGCCGCGATCCGGCGCATCCAGACTATGACGGCGTCTACAAGTTCCTGTTCATCGCCAAGGGCGGCGGTTCGGCGAATAAGGCGTTCCTGTTCCAGGCGACGCCGTCGATCCTCACGCGCGACCGCATGCTGGCGTTCCTGAAGGAGAAGGTGCTGACGCTCGGCACCGCGGCGTGCCCGCCGTACCATCTCGCCATCGTCATCGGCGGCACCTCGGCCGAATTGACGATGAAGACGGTGAAGCTCGCCTCGACCAAATATTACGACACGCTGCCCGATCACGGCTCGGAAGACGGTCATGCTTTCCGCGACAAGGAGATGGAGCAGGAGATCCTGAAGATGACGCAGTCGCTCGGCGTCGGCGCGCAGTTCGGTGGCAAATATTTCTGCCACGACGTGCGGGTGATCCGGCTGCCGCGCCACGGCGCGTCGCTGCCGATCGGGCTTGGCGTGTCGTGCTCGGCGGACCGCCAGGCGGTCGGCAAGATCACCAAGGACGGCGTGTTCCTCGAAGAGCTTGAGCACAATCCGGCGAAATATCTGCCGGAGGTCGACACCACGCATCTCGGCGGCGAGGTGGTGAAGATCGATCTCAACAAACCGATGAAGGACATTCTGGCGCAGCTTGCGAAGTATCCGATCAAGACGCGGCTGTCGCTGACCGGCCCGATGATCGTGGCGCGCGATCTGGCGCACGCCAAGCTGCGCGAGCGGCTGGAAAGCGGCAAGGGCCTGCCGGATTATTTCAAGAACCATCCGGTGTATTACGCCGGCCCGGCGAAGACGCCGGAAGGCTACGCGTCCGGCGCGTTCGGGCCGACCACCGCGGGCCGCATGGATTCGTTCGTCGCCGATTTCCAGGCCGCCGGCGGCTCGATGGTGATGCTGGCGAAGGGCAACCGCTCGCCGGCGGTGCGCGAGGCCTGCAAGAAATTCGGCGGCTTCTATCTCGCCTCGATCGGGGGGGCTGCGGCAAACCTCGCCGAGCACTGCATCAAGAAGGTCGAGACCGTGGAATATCCCGAGCTCGGCATGGAAGCGATCTGGCGCATCGAGGTGGTCGATTTCCCGGCCTTCATCGTCGTCGACGACAAGGGCAACGACTTCTTCAAGGAATTGAATCTCGGCTAATCACTTTTCCTGGCGTGCCAAAATTAGCCCGTCATGCCCGGCCTTGTGCCGGGCATCCATGCCTTTACTGTAGCAAAAGCAAGACGTGGATGGCCGGGACAAGCCCGACCATGACGGCTTAAAAGCTTTGACTTTCCCGCACATGAGGAGAGGAGGGGGAGACATGAAACGCACATCTTTGCTACTGGCAGCCATCATCTCGTTCGGCGCAGCAAGCCAGGCATCGGCGGAAACGACGCTCATTACTCTCGGCACCGCCGGCGGTCCGCTGCCGCGCGGAGATCGCGCGCAGTCGTCGAATCTTCTGGTCGTCAACGATACGCTTTATCTGATCGACGCCGGCGATGGCGTGACCCGGCGCATCGTGCAAGCTGGCTACGATTTCCGTAAAGCCGGAAAGATCTTTATTACCCATGCGCACAGCGATCATGACAATGGGCTCGCCACGCTCTTGAATTCAGAGTGGGAGTATCAGCGCGCGACGCCGATCGACATCTATGGTGGTGGCGTCGAGGCGCTGGTGAAGGGTGCGATCGCCTATCTGCAGCCGAATGCCGACATCCGCTGGAGCGAAGGCAAGAAGCGGCCGATGGACAAGACTTTCGTCGGTCACGACGTGGCGCCGGGTGTCATCTACCAGGACGCCAACGTGAAAGTGACCGCGGTCGAGAACACGCACTTTCACTTTCAGCCGGGCGATCCGGCCTTCGGTAAATATCACGCGTATTCCTTCCGCTTCGAGACGCCGGACAAGGTGGTATTCTTCACCGGAGACACTGGGCCGTCCGATGCCGTCGTCGCATTGGCAAAAGGCGCCGATCTCTACGTCACCGAAGTCACGTCGCCGGAAGGCGTCGTCGCGATGTTCAAGAAAAACAACGGCTGGGACATAAAAACACCCGACGAGCAGCAGGGCTTCCTGCGCCACATGCACGAGGAACACGTCACGCCGGAAGACGTCGGCAAGATGGCCACGGCAGCGGGCGTCAAAGCCGTGGTCATGACCCATCTCGGGCCAAGCGTTGATCCCGACCACGAATACCCAGGCTATGTCGATGAAACCAAAAAGTTTTATTCCGGCCCGGTCACGCTGGCGAAGGACCTGATGAAGTTCTAATCACCTCTCCCCGCCGCGCGGGGAGAGGTCGACGAGCCACTAGCGCGTTCACGCGCGTCTGCGACGCGCTATGGCGAGGCGGGTGAGGGGGCGTTTCCGCGAGTCTGAGCATCGCAAATCTCGCTCAAACTCGCGGATATGCCCCCTCACCCTAACCCTCCCCCCGCGTGCGGGGAGAGGGGATCGGGCGCCGAACGAGGGAAACAAAACACGAGATGCAGCAACCGGTGAACACGCGCGGCCCCCTGGTCTGGCGCGACATGGACCAGAAGGCGCTCGACGGCGCCTACGACCAGGACGTCTATGCGCCGAACCGGCCGCTGATCGTGACGCGCCGCATCGCCGCCGCCGAGCGGGCGCGCGCGATCCTCGGCCAGCCGGAGCGCGTCGCCTATGGGCCGAGCGAATACGAACGGCTCGATATCTTCCGCGCCAAGGCGCGCAACGCACCCATCAACGTATTCGTCCATGGCGGCGCGTGGCGGCGCAACAAGGGGCCGGATTATCACGCGCTGGCCGAGCCGTTGCTCCGCGCCGGCGCACATGCGGTGATCCTCGACTTCATCAATGTCGAACAGGCCAACGGCGACCTGATGCCGATGTACGAACAGGTGCGCCGCGCGCTGGCCTGGATCTGGCGCAACGCCGAAACATTCGGCGGTGACCGCGAGCGGCTTTACATCTCGGCGCACTCGTCGGGCTCGCATCTTGCCGCCTGCGTGCTGACCGACGGCTGGCGCGAGGAAGGCCTGCCGGAAAATTTCTGCAAGGGCGCGCTGCTGCTGTCCGGCATGTACGATCTCGAGCCGGTGCCGCTGTCGAAGCGTTCGTCTTATGTGAAGTTCACCGACGCCATGGTGGAGAAGCTGTCATCGCAGCGCCATCTTGAAGGCCTGCACACGCCGCTCATTCTCGCTTACGGCACCTGCGAGACGCCGGAGTTCCAGCGCCAGACCAAGGATTTCTTCGCCGCGGTGCAGGCGCGCGGCAAACCCGCCGCGCTGATCGTCGGCGAGGCCTATAATCATTTCGAATTGCTGGAGACGCTCGCCAATCCGTACGGCCTGGCCGGCCGCGCCATGCTGGAACAAATGGGCCTTGTTTGAAGCGTCCATCTGGCGCGGTGACTAGGCTGGCCCGGATGTGGTAATCCTTAAGTCAGGGCCGATGAGCCCGTAAGTGCCAAAATTTTAGTGCCAAGATTTAGTATCAATATTTAGTACCAAGACACGTATCGGAGGGCGACATGACCGACGTGAAATGGACGATCAACGCGCGCGAATTCGTCAATTGCAACTGCGCTTACGGCTGTCCGTGCCAGTTCAATGCGCTGCCGACGCACGGCAACTGTCAGGCCGTTGCCGCCATGCAGATCGACAAGGGTCATCACGGCGACACGCCGCTGGATGGCCTGAAGTTCGTCGGCATTTTCCGCTGGCCCGGCGCCATCCATGAAGGCAAGGGTGAGGCGGCCGTTATTATCGACGAGCGGGCGAGCGAAGCGCAACGCGGCGCGCTGCTGCGTATTCTCAGCGGTCAGGACACCGTGCCGGGCGCCACGATCTTTCAGGTGTTCTCGACCACGCTGGAAAAAGTGCACGAACCGATCTTTGCCGCGATCGATTTTGACGTGGATGTTGATGGCCGCAAGAGCCGGCTGGCCGTGCAAAATGTCGTTGAAGGCCGCGGCGAGCCGATCAAGAACCCGGTGACCGGCGCGGAGTCTCGTGCCCGCATCGATATGATGGGCGGTTTCGAATACACGCTTGCCGAAATGGGCCGCGGCTGGACCACGGTGTCGCGTCCGTTCCCGTTGAAGTTTGAAGATTCGTACGGGCAGTTTGCCCGCGTCAATCTCTGCCAGGACGGCATCGTCAAATAATCGGCCAAAGCCGCATGGGTGACACGACGCTTGAAGCGGTGTTGCGCCGCGACCGTCTGATCGTCCTCGCCGCGCTGTCTGCGATCACGTTGCTCGCCTGGGCCGATCTGGCCTGGCTCGCCAACGACATGGCGATGGGCGGCATGGACATGAACGGCTTCCGGATGATTCCGGCGGGCCGCGGCTGGATGATGCCGACCGACGCGCCGTGGAAGGCGTTCGAGTTCGGTTACGTCTTTCTGATGTGGGCGGTCATGATGATCGGGATGATGGCGCCGTCGGCGGCGCCGATGATCCTGCTCTACGCCCGTGTCGGTCGGCAGGCCGTCGCGCAGGGCAAGCCGTTCGCCGCCAGCGCCTGGTTTGCCGCAGGTTACCTGCTGGCGTGGTCCGCGTTTTCGCTCGTTGCGACGGCGGCGCAATGGGGCCTGGATCGCGCCGCCTTGCTGACGCCGATGATGGAGAGCGCGAGCAACGTGCTCGGCGGCATTCTGCTGATTGCCGCCGGTGTTTATCAGTGGACACCGCTGAAAGATGCGTGCCTGTCGAGTTGCCAGTCGCCGCTGACATTCATCATGAGCCACGGCGGCTTTCGTGCCGCGCCGTCCGGTGCGCTCTCGCTCGGCTTCCGCCATGGCCGGTACTGCATCGGCTGCTGCTGGGCGCTGATGGTGCTGCTGTTTGTCGGCGGCGTGATGAACCTGCTGTGGATCGCGGCGCTCGCCATTCTTGTGCTGGCGGAGAAAGTCCTGCCGTTCGGGCGGCCCATTGCGCGTGTCGCCGGTATCGCCTTCATCGCCGCCGGAGTCTGGCTGATTGCGCGGTCTTTTTAAGCGTCCGGTCGTTCGTACAATATGTTGTGCCGTTGCTTCCGCGTTCCGTGCTAGCGTTTCGGAAAGCGCCCGAAAGCGGCGCGATGCGGGGAGAAATGGCTATGCCGGGAAATCTGTCGCGCCGCGATGTGATCGCTGGCGCTGCGGCGACGATGTCCGCAAGTCTTGCTGCGCCGCTGTGGACACCGGCCTTCGCCGAAACCGCAAAACCGCGGACCCGCGCCATCCTGCTCGGCACCGCCGGCGGGCCGTTGCCGAAGCCGGGCCGCTACCAGACCTCGCAGGTGGTGATCATCGACGACCATCCATATCTGATCGATTGCGGCGACGGCGTCGGCTATCGGCTGGTGCAGGCCGGCGTGAAGCTTCGCGATCTGCGCACCATCTTCGTGACGCATCTCCACTCGGATCATATCGGCGGCTACTTCCCACTGCTCGAGGAAGCGTGGCTGTCGGGTATGAACGGGCCACTCGACGTCTATGCGCCGCCGCCGATGGCGGACATGACGAAGTCGTGGTTCGACACCATCCGTTATGAAATGAACATCCGCATCCAGGACGGCTTTCCGCCGTTCGAGGATCACGTTCATGTCCATGAGATCCGCGAGCCCGGCGCGGTGTTCCAGGACGAGCGCGTGAAGATCACATCGGCCGTCGTGCATCACCCGCCGATCGCGCCGGCCTTTGCGTTCCGATTCGACGGGCCGGACCGCTCCATCGTGTTTTCCGGCGACACCAGCAGATCCGACGCGCTGATCGCGCTGGCCAAGGATGCCGACGTCCTGGTTCATGAGGTCGAGGACATGAATGCGGTGGAGAAATTCATCCGCTCGATGCCCGGGCGCAATGTCGAAGCCGGCCTCAAGCATCATTATGAAACCCACACCTCGGCGGAGGATGTCGGCAAGATCGCGTCCGCCGCCAATGTGAAGAAGCTCGTGCTGTCGCACTTAAGCCCGACGGCCGACGATCCGGCGTTGCCGGACGTGCTGCTGGCCGCCGCGCGCAAGGATTATTCCGGCGAGATCGTCGTCGGCAAGGACCTGATGGAGATTTGACCGGCCGGTGCGGTCACCCGGTCTTGCGCCGCTTCGATGCGTTCGGTTTCGCCGCGTGCGTATGTCCATGACTGGGGGCGTGCGCGTGGCCGTGTGAATGATCGTGCCCGTGACTGTGGCGCGCGCCGCTTTCGTGCGAGTGGGAGCCATCCGCCGGCAGATACACGACATGGCCGTGGCGTATCCCGCGCTCCGAGATGATGTGGTCGGCGAACTGCTGCACGTCGGCGCCGCGGCCCTTGAGCACCGTGACTTCCATGCAGTTGTCGTGATCGAGATGCACATGCAGCGTTGAATGGGCGAGGTCGTGGCGCTCATGAAAGTCGCGGGTCAGCCGCTTCGGCAGTTCCCGCGCCTCGTGGTCGTAGAGATAGACCAGCGCCGCAACGCACGGCCGCGTGCTGCCCACTTCGGTTGCGCGCTGTTGCAAGCCGGAACGGGCGAGATCGCGGATTGCTTCGGAGCGGTTGGCGTAGCCGCGCGCCTTCATGAAACGGTCGAGCTCGTCGTCGAGCTCGTCGTCGATGGTGATGGTCACGCGCTGCATCGCAGTCTCCCTGGGGCCGGCCAATTATAGCACTACACCCCGATCCGATCAGGTTGAATCGGATCAGGTTTTTTGGATCACGCTCTGATGGACAAGGCCCGGTGAGGCCGATAGCCTTCGCGTCCCCAACGATACAACGGTCCCCGCAATGCCGGATCAATCACGCAACGACATCTATGGCAGCCGCGCCCGCATCGGCTACACCTCGCCGCCGCTGACCACCGAGGTCTTTCCCTACGAATTCTACCAAATCGTGCCTGATGGCGTGACGCTGGTGGTCACCTCGCTCGCCATCGTCGTGCGCAGCAAGAGCGAGGTCGATCAGTCTTACGACATCAGCATGCGCGCCGCGCGCGAGATGGCGGCGGCCGGCTGCGACATCGTCGTGCTCGGCGGCGTGCCGATCAACCTGTCGCGCGGCGCCGCCAATGCCGGCCAGATCATCCGCGACCTCGAAGCCGAGCTGAAGGTGAAGGTCTCGACCTCGACGTCGGCGCAGGGCGCCGCCGCCAAGGCGCTTGGATGCAAAAAGGTCGTGGTCTGTCAGCCTTACGAATTGACCGAGACCGATCGCATCGCAAGCTACGCGACGCATTTCGGCTGCGAGGTGTTGGGCGCGACCGGCTGGGGCTCGGCCTTCAATCAGATCGGCCGGATCCCGCGTCACGCCGCCCTCGAGATGGGCCGCGCCATGATGAAGAAACATCCCGACGCCGATTCGATCCTGTTTCCGTCGCCGCACTGGCCCACAGCCGGCGCGCTCGACGTGCTCGAACGCGAATTCAACGTCAACTGCATGTCGGCGCATCAGGCGATCGTGTGGGACGCGCTGCGCCGCTGCGGCATCAACGATCGGATTGACGGCTTCGGCCGGCTGTTCCGGGAATTCTAGCGGGGAAACAAAGACAATGCCGACAAGACGCCAATGCGTTCAAGCACTCGTCACTATTCCCGGCCTGTCTGCCGCGTGGCCTGCGTCCGCGCAGCAACCGGCGCCGGCCCTCGAATTCAAGGCCGGTATTTCCGATCCGGTGAACACCGTGCTTGCCTGGTACGTGGCGCGGGCCGCCGGGCTTTATGGCGCGCTGGATCTCAGCGTCGACATCATCAACATGAACGGCGGCAGCAAAGGCGCTGCGGAATTGCAGGCCGGCCGCATCGACGTCATGCATGTCGGTCTGTCGTCGGTGGTCAAGGTCAATCAGTCCGGCGGCGATCTGCGCACCATCGCGTCGCTGTCGAATGTCATCCGTTTCACCTTCTTTTCCGCGCCCGGCGTGAAGACCGCCGCCGACCTGAAGGGCGGCGTCGTCGGCGTCAGCACCTTCGGCTCGGAAAGCGATTCGACCGTGACGCTGGCTCTGCAAAAGCTCGGCCTCACGCGGGGCGACGTCACGATCAAGGAATATGGCGGCGGCGCGCATCGCCTCGAAGCCGTGAAGTCGGGCGAGATCAAGGCCACCGCGATCAACGAGCCGTTGTCGTCGCAGGCGCGCGAGCAGGGCGTCAACGTTCTGGTCGATCTGGTGCCGGACCAGATCCCGTGGCTGTTCAGCGGCATCGTCGTGCGCCATGCCGACGTTGCGGCGCGGCGCGATCTGCTTACGCGTTTCCTGAAGGCCAGCATCGAAGGTAATTACATCGCGCTCACCGACGCGAAGCGCGCCAAGAGCGTGCTGGCGAAGGAACTCAAGATCGCCAACCCGAAGATCCTCGACATCACCTATAACGACTTCAAGCTGCAATCGCCGGCCAATCTGCTGCCGACCGCGGAAGCCGCGCAGAACATTCTCAAGCTGTTCCCGAACGTCAGCCAGAAGGTTGGCGATTACGTCGATATGAGCCTGCTCGACGCGCTGAAGAACGACGGCTTCTTCGCGGCGATGGAGCAGAAATACAACCTCAAACCATGAGACGAGCGGTTCACTGCGCGGTGGCGGCGATATTTGCGGTCGCCGCGCAGCCCGTCTTCACCGCGCCCGTCTTCGCCCAACCCATTCTGGCCCAGTCCGCAGCGGACTTCTACAAGGCCAATCCGATCACCATGCTGATCGGCAGCGGCGCCGGCGGCGGCTATGACGTCTATGCCCGCACGTTTGCGCGGTTCTGGACCAATCACATCCCGGGCCATCCCAACATCATCCCGAAAAACATGCCGGCGGCGGCCGGTCTTGCCGCCGCATCGACGCTCTACAACGGCGCCGAGCGCGACGGTTCGGTGGTCGGCGCCTTCACCAACGGCGCCGCGATGGATCCGTTGTTCGGCAATCCGGGGGCGCATTACGATGCGCTGCAATTCAACTGGCTCGGCAGTATCGGCAAATTGGAGAACGTCTGCTTCAGCTGGCACCTGAGCCCAGTGAAGACGGTCGCGGATGCCCGCTCCCGCGACGTCATCGTGGCGGCCGCCGGCGCGACCTCCAATTCGGCGATCGTGCCGAAAATGCTCAACGCCCTGATCGGCACCCGCTTCAAGGTCGTGTCCGGCTACGACACCAGTTCGGGCCTCACCATGGCCGTCGAGCGCGGCGAGGCCGACGGCATTTGCGGCCTGTCTTGGTCCACCATCAAGGCGTCGCGGCCGCACTGGATCGCCGAAAATCTGCTCAACGTCTTCGTCCAGGTCGGCCTAGCGAAGCTGCATGATTTGCCCGACGTGCCGAGCGCGCTGGATCTGGTCGAGGATGCGCAGAACCGGCAGGTGATGGAACTGATCCTGATCCGCCAGGAAGCGGGCCGCCCGTTCGCCGCGCCGCCGGGCATCCCGGCCGATCGTGTTGCGGCGCTAGGCAAAGCGTTCGACGAGACGCTGACGGATCCCGATTTCATCGCCGAGGCGGCCAAGACCCAGTTGGAGATCGAGCCGATGACCGGTGCGGCGATTGCGAAAATGCTGGCAAAGGCTTACGCCGCGCCAAAAGACATCGTCGAACGCGCCGCCGCGCTGGTTTATCCGACGGGAGTGCATTGACAGGCAGCAGCTATGCGTGCCGTCGGGAGGGTTGGAACTGGCGGGCGAGATTCTCTAAATTCATGACAATTCTGATGGTGAATGACAGGGACTGACCAATGAGCACCGCGACAGCGACCGCAAGAAGCAAAGGCCCGATCGTCTGGCTGAACATGGATCAGCAGGAGCTCGACGACGCCTACGACCAGGCGGTGTATGCCCCGAACCGCGATCAGGTCGCCAAGCGGCGGATCGCCAATGCCGCGATCGTGCTGCAACGGCTCGGCAAGCCGTCACGTTTCGCTTACGGGCCGACCGAGATCGAAGGTCTCGACGTCTACCGCACCGGAGCGGCAAACGCGCCGATTGCGGTCTTCGTGCATGGCGGCGCGTGGCGGAACGGCGCCGCGCCGGAATTCACTTCGCTCGCCGAACCGTTCGTGCATGCCGGCGCGCATTTCGTGGTGCTCGATTTCATCAATGTCGATCAGGCCGGCGGCAGCCTGTTCCCGATGGTCGAGCAGGTGCGGCGCGCGGTCGGCTGGGTTTATCGCAACGCCGACAAATTCGGCGGCGACCGCAACCGGATCCATCTGCTGTCGCATTCCTCCGGCTCGCATCTCGCCGGCTGCACCGTGACGCATGACTGGACCAGGGACGGCCTGCCGATGGACATCATCAAGGGCGCGGCGCTGTCGAGCGGCATGTACGATCTCAAGCCGGTGCGGCTGTCGAAGCGGTCGAAATATGTCGCCTTCACCGACGCGATGGAGCAAGAGCTCAGCGCGATCCGCCATCTCGACAAGCTGCACGCGCCGCTGATCCTGACTTACGGCACCTACGAGACGCCGGAGTTCCAGCGCCAGTCACGCGACTTCGCCGCGGCGGTGAAAGCCGCCGGCAAGCCGGTCGAGCTCATGGTCGGCGAGGGCTACAACCATTTCGAAATGCTGGAGACGCTGGCCAATCCCTACGGCCTGCTCGGCCGCGCGGTGCTGATGCAGATGGGATTGATGAAAGAGTAGCGCGGGCCTTACGCGGCGGCCGGGTGTGTTGTTCCCGGCGCCGCCGTCTGCCGCACCGAACTGCGGACCAGCTCGGCGCCGCAGCTTTTGCAGGCGTACACGGTGTCCTCGATGTCGGCCGAGATCGCGCGGCGGCCATGATAGGCCATGCGCCCGGCGCAGACCGGACAGGGCATCATCAGCGACGGCAGGCTCGACGAGGCGATGTGATGGCGCATGGTTGTTAGCCGAATGACCGTTTTATGAATTACCTGCCTGTTTTGAACTGGAGTCAAGAAAATTTGTGCATTGCACACAATTACGCTGCGATGCGGTAAGTGCAATGGCCATAACCCATTCGCGCGTCTGGCGAATTGGCTTTGGCTTTAAGTCCGGGACCAATGCGCCAGAGGGGCAACTGTTCCGGTCAGTTCCGGTCAGCCAGCCATGCCGGAGGCGAATTCCCGGGTCGGCAGGCAGGAAATGCCAAGCGCGGCGAAGCTTTTGCGAGTCGCGGCGACCGAGCCGCCGAGATCGATGCCGCGACAGGCGTCCTCGATGACAAAGACCGCGAAGCCTTCGCGTCCGGCATCTTCGGCGGAATAGCGCACGCAAAAATCGAGCGCGAGGCCGGCGAGAAAGACCCGGGTCAGTCCGCGCTCGCGCAAATATCCGACAAGTCCGGTCGGCGTCTTGCGGTCGTTTTCGTAGAACGCCGAATAGGAGTCGATGGCGCGATGCAGGCCTTTGCGCACGACCAATCCGGCGTGCGGAATTTTCAGGGATTTGTGGAACGCGGCGCCCGGCGTCGCTTGCACGCAGTGGTCGGGCCACAGCACTTGCGGACCGTAGGCGGCCGTCACGGTCTCGAACGGCTGCTTGCCGGGATGCGACGATGCGAATGATGAATGGCCGTGCGGATGCCAGTCCTGCGTCAGCACGACATGGCGGAACTTTGCGGCAAGCCGGTTGACGATCCGCACCACCTCGTCACCGTGTGGAACCGCCAAAGCGCCGCCCGGGCAAAAGTCGTTCTGCACATCGACGACGATAAGCACGCTGTTATCGCCAAACATCGCGGGTAAATCGCCCGACATGACTTTCCCTCAATCTTGGCTTTCACCCAATCATTCATGCCATCCGTCGGTCGACCTCCGCAGCAAGTGTCTTGAGTTCGTCGGCGACCGCGACCGGATAAATTGTGCCGGTGTCGAGGCGGCGCAAGGGTTCCGGCAGACGTTCGAGTTCGCGTTTGGCGTGCCGCCTGACATCGTCCAGCGGCGGCGATGGCGCGATGCGCCTGCCGTTGTGCATGACGGGCTGCAGCAGCGGTTCGCCGGCCTGCCTTGAATTCTCCAGCGCCAGCACGTCGCCGCGCATCGCCTCGTCATCGCCGTATTGCCGCCAGACCTGCTTGCGGCCCGGCCATGTCGCTTTCTTGTCGGATTTCTTTCGCCGCGGCAGGTCGGCATATTCCTGCATCTTGTAGACGAAATCGGCATTGGGCGCGTCGGCGGAGGTGGTCAGGCTGGTGCCGATGCCGAAGCCGTCGATCGGCGCGCCGGCTTTGGCGAAATCAAGCAGCGAGTCTTCGTCGAGGCCGCCGCTGGCGAAGATCGTCACCTCGCGGAGCCCGCCCTGATCGAGAATGGCGCGTACGCTCTTCGACAATGCGACCAGGTCGCCGCTGTCGAGCCGCACGGCGCGGATGATGATGCCGTCGGCCTTGAGCTTCGGCGCCAGCGCCACGACTTTCCGCGCCGCCGCTTCGGTGTCGTAAGTGTCGAGCAGGAACACGAGGTTGTTCGGGCGCGACCGCGCATAGGTCTCGAACGCCGTGGTTTCGTCGTCGAACGCCTCGATGAACGAATGCGCCATGGTGCCGTAGAGCGGAATGCCGAACAGCTCGCCGGCCAGCACGGTCGCCGTCCCGGCAAAGCCGGCGATAGTGCTGGCGCGGGCCGCCATCGTTCCGGCCTCGGCGCCGTGGGCGCGGCGCAAGCCGAAGTCGACCAGCACCTTCCCCGGCGCGGCCAGCACGCAGCGTGCCGCCTTGGCGGCAATCAGCGACTGGAAGTGCAGGATGTTGATGAGCCGCGTTTCGACCAGCTGCGCCTGCGGCAACGGCGCGGTGACGCGCAGGATCGGTTCGTTGGCGAAGAACACCGTGCCTTCCGGCATGGCGTGTACATCGCCGGTGAAACGCAGTTGCGCGAAATAATCGAGCGCGTTCTTCTGAAAGCGCCCGGTGCTTTCCAGCCACGCCACGTCGGCGGCGGAAAAGCGCAAATCCTCGAGATAGTCGAGCGCCTGTTCCAGGCCGGATGCCATCAGGAACCCGCGCCGCGCCGGCAGCGTGCGGCAGAACAGCTCGAACACCGCGGTTTCGGTGTCGCCATGGTCCAGATAGGCCTGGATCATGTTGAGCTGGTAGAGATCGGTCAGCAGCGGGCTGGTTTCAGCGGACATATTTCCTTCGTCATGGCCGGGCTTGTCCCGGCCATCTCGCACTATTTGGCACTGTGCCTAACGAAGCGAGATGCCCGGCACAAGGCCGGGCATGACGTGGAAATATATCAGTCCGCCAGCGGGCTTGGCCGCATCTGGAAATGCACGGCCATTGGCGTCATGCCCTTGCCGCCTTCCTGATGCCACGGCGTGCGATCGCCGCTTGAGCTCCACAGGCCGCGGCCTTTCCAGCCGGCCTTCGGATCGTCGATGCGGCCGTCGAGGCCTTTGGCATAGAAGCCGGTCGGGTACGGCACTTTCATCGTGATCATCTTGCCGTCGACCAAGGCGATCATGCCGTCGTTGAGATTGCCGGTCGAAACCGGCACGTCGTTGCCGAGGCCGAGCGTGTTGTGCTGGTCGACCCAGGTGTAATAGCTCGAACTCGGCCGAGTTATCGCCGATGCCGGCAAAACCCGGGCCCGGATACTTGTAGAACGACCAGCCTTCCGGACAGTGATTGCCGGTCGCGTTCGGTCCGTTCAGCGGGCCTTTGCACTTACGGCGATCGAAGCTGCCGAGATGGCCGCTCGCCAGCGACACCCAGACGACGCCCTTGGAGTCGATGTCGCCGCCGCGCGGGCCGAAGCCCGGCATCGGCACGTTGTAGATTTCGGCAAGCGCCGTCTCCGGCGGATTGGCGCCGGGATCGAGCCGCACCACCGCGCCGGGATTGGAGCGGAGCGTGCCCCACACCGTGCCGTCAACCGGGCTCGGCATCACAGCGTAGAACACCTGGCCGATGCGCATGTCCTTGCCAGGCTCGACCGGCTTGCCGGGGTCGGTGTATTCGCCGCGCTTGCCGTCGCCGCTGGTATCGACGATCAGCGCCGTCCAGCCCTGCGAAGCCTTGGCGTCGCCGGTCTCCTCGAACTTTTTGGTGTTGAGCCAGCCGACCACGCCGCCGCCACCGCCGCTCGACGCCCAGAGCGTGTTGTTCTTGTCGAAACCGAACTGCACGTGGTGCGTGGTGAAGCAGGTGTCGACGAAGGTGTACTTCATCGTCTTCGGATCGAGCATCGCAATCTGGCGTGTGCTTTCGGTGAGCGGCGAGAGCTTCGCCGAGACCAGATCCGAACCCTTGCCGCACCAGTCCGGGTCCTTCACGCCACGGACCGCGGCGGCGAGCCAGAGCCGGCCTTTCTCGTCGATCATCGAGTTGTGGTTGTTGATATGGGTGTCCCAGATCTGCTCGGTGTTCCAGTACGGCGATGGCGCCAGTGGCTTGAGCACCGCCGCGTGCCCCGGGCCGAGCGAGTAGGGCATGTCCTTGTCACGCACCGGCGCGTGATACAGCATCGCGGTGTTCTTCACCGGATCGAGGATCGGAATATTGTCCATCGAATATTCCGGCGAGCCGAACAGCGGCCCGTAACCGTTGACGGTCGGGTTGCGCTTGTCGGTCGATATCAGGTCGTGGAGATAATGCTTCTCGTCCGACCAGTCCCAGGTCGTGATCACGACGTTGCGCTCGATGCCTTGCGGCCGCGTCGGCTTGGTGGCCGGCAGTTCGCCTTCGGCGATACGGTCGGTCCATTCGGCGAAATATTTGATCGGGGCCGATGCAAATTCTCCGGCGATGATGTTCACCATCAGCGGGCCGGCCTGGCCGGACTGGATGCGGCGCGCCCAGGCGTCTTCGGAGGTCTTGAACTCGCCGAGGCTCTTCGGAATCGTCCGGGTGGCAAGGCCGCCGAGCTGATGACAGCCGATGCAGCCGTTGTTCTTCATATTGTTGAGCCAGTCGGTCTGCTTGGCCTTTTCCGGAATGTCGCTCTTGCCGCCGAACTGATCGGCGTCCGGAATCTTCAGCATCGAGTACCAGTAGATCGCCGGATAATATTGCGCGGCGGCCGCATCGTTCGGCGCGATGGTCGCGGTAAGGTTGAGCGGCTTGCCGGGATCGGTATCGGCCTTCGCCGAATCGACCAGGCCGTAGCCGCGGACCCAGACCTTGTAATGACCGGCCGGCAGATCGGGCACCAGGTAGCGGCCCTGATCGTCGGTGACGACCATGCGGGCAAACCGGGTCGGGGTGTCGTGCGTCTCGGCGATAACCCAGACGCCAGCCTCGGGACCGTGCGGGCCGCTGACGATCCCGCCGATTTCATTCTTCTTAACGGGTACCGCGGTCTGCGCGGCCGCCTGTGTCAAAGCGAAACACCCGGCGACGCCGATCGCCGCCGCACTGAGAAAAAGGCTGCGTTTTGAGGTCATTTTTCCGCTCCCTGATGCCGATTCCCTGCTTGAATACCTTGCGCCGATTTTGTCCCGGCGCCGGCCCTTCGCGTTTTTGTGCCGGAAAATCTGCCCAACTCGACCGGACATTGCAACAGCCTGAAAATGGCAGCGGCTCGGTGCTGATCACCAACGGCGCAACGGCAGCGGCGTTCTTGAACTGCACAATACCTATTCGGGAACGATCAGCGGCCTTAGCCAAAGCGATACGCTGGATCTCATAGGCTTCAGCGCGAGCGATAAGGCATCCACCGCCGGCGGGTGTTCGCGCCGGGCATTTGCATTAAGCCCGGTCCGCGTCCTCGTCGCGCGCGACGAGAGAAAGCTTCGCCTGTTTCCCGTCATCCTTCGAGGGCCGCTACGCGGCCACCTCAGGATGACGGGAAAAGCGATTTGAGCGGTGGCATTTTTCAGCAACCTACTGATTTATCTATAGAAACTTCTGCTAGAGGCGAATCAAGCGCGGTTCGAGCTTGCGACAACAGGAATTGTCACCTCGCAAGTCCTCGATTTGTCTGCAGAATTTAAATGCTTTGACAGCGCGCTGTTGTTTTGAAAAGTGGAAAGCAATCCCGCTTTTCGTAAAAGGACGTCAGCCGCTGACCACGGCTGGTGAAGCGGGATGCGGTGCCCGCGCGTAGCGGCTCGTCACCGCTGCGCCCGGGCGGCTCCGGGCATCATGCTGGCCGGCACTACGACCGGTCCGTGGGGTGCTTCCACTGGACTGGGACAGGCGACGGCGGGTAACGCCCGCAAGCTTGTTTAGCTAGCGTGTGATCTTTTCGGAAAACCGGTTTCCACTTTTCCGGATCACACGCGTTGCCACGTCCCAGGAAGCCTGGCCTGGAGCTGAGCCTTTGGGATCAGAAGTCCCTCTGGCGAGAACCGTGGTGGAACGCCGATAGGCGAGCGCGCCGCGCACGGCGCGCGCCGCACCCCGAACGGTGCGGTTGATACGTTCGCGTCTGTCGGCGTTCCGCTTCCTTTTCTTTTTTTTTCATTCTTGAGCGTGCTTGAAGCTCAGATCGTGACGACGCCGGCTCCCACCGCTGGCGTCATCTGGCGAAGATCGGTGCGAAGAGCAAAGCGTCCGTGCAGCTTGAACAACAACTCGGATGCAGGGTGCATCGCGAGAACGGGAATGCATGACCCTCCCCTGCAGGGGGAGTGAAAGAAACGCGTCGCTGTTTGACAGGGTGAATCCGGGAGAGACCTCACGCCCCTTCGTTCGGGTCGTGATAAAGCTCGCCGACGATGCCGGTCACGCCGGGCTTGGCCGCCTGCAGATGATAGCGGCCGTCGCGGTCGCGGCCGAGCTTGCCGGCCTGGCGCAAGTCGTCGATCGCGCAGGCGACCTCGCGGCCGTCGCTCGAACCGAGCAATTCGACGATGTCGGCGTAGAACATCGGCGATGTGCTCAGCGCCTGCTCAACGGTTTGATAGCGCGCCGGACCTTTGAACACCTTGGCGGCGCAGCGCATCAGCGGCACCTGGCCGTCGCGGCCGAACGGCTTGGTGCAGTCAAAGCCGGATTTCGCGCCGGTTTTCCGCCCTTGCAGCGACGGGTCCATGGTCATGCCGAGCATGCCCTGGAGGATCATCATGTCCTGGTCGGCCTGGAAGCGCGTGCCCATCGCCCAGTCGACCTGGCGGTCGTCATGGATGTCGATGTCCTCGTCGAACACATAGACGTGCTTGAGCCGCATGATGCCGCCGAACAGCGCGGCGATGGCCTGCTTGGCCTCGCCGTAGGAGCGCTGCTTGATCGAAACCCGCAGCGTGTTGGCGCCGCCGGAGACCGAGCGCAGGTAGCACGCGACCGGTTCGCGCACCGCCGCTTTCAAAATCTTCATCGCATCGGCTTCGATACGCATGGCGGAGATATTGGCGCTGTCGGTCTGATCGAGCACGAGCGCCGAGCCGTGCAGCAGCGTGTGGTGCAGCACGTCGCGGCGCATGGTGATCGCGGTGCAGTGAAACACCGGATCCATGTGGATGGCGCCGTAATAGCCCATGTACTCGCCGTATGGTCCTTCCGGTTCGACGTAACCGCGCTCGTCGAGATAGCCTTCGAGGATCATCTCGGCGTCGGCCGGAACCAGAATGTCGTTGGTGAGGCTTTTCACCACCGGCGCCGGCTCGCCGCGGAAATTGGCCACCAGCTGCAGTTCGTCGCCGGGCTGGCGCGTGGTGGCGGCGAAAAAGTCGAGCGGGTGGGTGCCGACCGTGAACGTGATCGGCAGTTTTTCGCCGCGCGCTACCGCGGCGGTGTAGATGCGCTTGAGATCGGACGGCGCCGTCACGTTGGTGCCGGTCTCGTACCGGTTGCGCAGGCTCAGGCGCCGGCAGCCGACATTGCGCCGCCCGGTTGCCGGATCGATCACATAGTCGATCGCCGAGCTCATGTAGCAGGAGCCGTCCAGCGCATGCTGCGGATGGAACGGCAGCCTGGTGAGATCGACATCCTTGCCGGTGATCTTGATCTCGTGCACCGGCGCGTCGCCGGACGGCACTTCGACCAGCGGCTGCGGATTGCCGAGCCGCTTGAAGTATTCGTCGTAGAGCTTGTCCTCGGTGGTTTCGAAGGCGGCGGCGAGGCGCTTGCGGTTACCCGCGGTCTTGGCGACCATCTCGACCTGTTCCGGGCCGGCCTTCTTGAACAGGATCGCCTTTTCGGTTTCCTCAATGATCGGGCTCAACCCGGTCAGCGGCACCGGCTTGTCGTAGACCTCGACTTCGCCGGCCTGGATCAGGCGGTCGACGAAGTTGCGCAGGCGATATTTGTCGAAATCAAGCTTCGATGCGGCGTTGGTCATAGGCGGGGTGTCTCTGCTGAGGGCGCAATGACACCAAGTGCCGGCGCTTTAGTCAATCAGCGCCGGTCCGCATGGCTGCCAGTTCATGCCAGATGTGAGCGGGAATTACTGGCCCCAGCCGAAGCGATAATTCACGCCGGCGCGCACGATATCGTTGTGCATCGAGACGTTATCGGTCGGCGTGCCGTTGCAATTGACGCCGCAATTGAGCCGGCCGAGGTCGACGTGGAGGTATTCCGCCTTGGCCGACCAGTTGCCGGGCAGCGCGAATTCGACGCCGCCGCCCGCGGTCCAGCCGGTATTGGTATTGCTGGCGCCGGTGAAACCGGGCGTCGCGGCTTTGATGTCGCCGACCGCCAGGCCGCCGGTCACGTAAGGCATGATGCCGCCGAACGCGTAGCCGAGGCGGCCGCGCACCGTGGACAGCCAGGTGTCGCTGGTCGTGCAGCCGGCGACGCAGCCGGCCGAGGCGTTGGTGCCGGTCAGGTGGGCCCAGTCGACATCGCTTTCGAGGCCGAGCACGACATTATTGTTGAACTGATAGTTGTAGCCGGCGGTGCCGCCGGCGAGACCGCCGGACGTTCCAATGCGGTCGGCGCTCGTGTCCCAGTAGGAATGGCCCCAGCCGCCGCCGCCGTTGACGCCCAGATAAAAGCCGCTCCAGTTATAGGCCGGAGTCTGCGGCGCAGGCGGCGCTTTGTAGAGCGGCGCAACGGAAAGATCGGCTGCGCCAGCGGCTTGCGCGGCAAACAGTACACCAAGAGCAACACATCCGGCTGCAAGCTTTTTCATTACTGGTTTCGGCCTCTGGAGTGTCGCGCCGAGGCGACCTTACGCAGAACATCGTTACCCGGGCCTTACCGGCCGGGCTCGCCGCACCCGACGCGCACTCTATGGGGCAGAAAGGCGAAATTGAGCCGAAGCCGGGGCGTCATGATGGCCCGATCAAATCCGGGAACCCGATTGCTTCGATCGTGGCGTTACGCCGCCGGCCGGCGCGGCAGTTTCATGCCGATTTTCACCTTGTCGCCGAGGTTCTTCCGCGAAAGGCAGGTGAACAGCCGAGCGCGTTAAGCGTAAGTCTTAAGCACGTGGCGGGCGATCACCATCTTCATCACCTCGGTGGCGCCTTCGGTGATGCGGAAGCTGCGCCGCTGCCGCCAGAATTTCTCGATCGGCAAGTCGGTTGTCAGCGCGATGCCGCCGTGGATCTGCATGCACATGTCGGCGGCCTTGAACGCCATCTCGTCGCAGTAGTATTTGCAGACATAAGCGTCTTCGCGGGCATCCTCGCCTTTGTCGAGGCGCGTCGCCGCCTTGTAGACCAGCAATCGTCCGGCCTGCAGCTCGACATACATGTCGGCCAGCATCCACTGGATCGATTGCCGGTTGGCAAGCGGCTGGCCGAATGTGGAGCGCTGCTTGGCGTAGGATGTCGCGAGCTCCAGGCACCGCTCGGTCACGCCGAGCGCGCTGGCGCCGTGGCGGACGCGGCCGGCATTGAGCCACTGCTGGGCGTGACCGAAGCCGTCGCCTTCCTTGCCGACCAGGTGACTGGCCGGGACGCGCACGTTCTCCAGCACGATCTCCCAGGGTTCGTCGCCCATCATGGTCTTGTACTGCGTCGTCAGCTTCACGCCCGGCGTGTTCATATCGACGATGAAGCAGGAAATGCCGCCGTGGGAGCCCTTGGAGCGATCGGTCGCCGCCATGAGCTGCATGAAGTCGGCGTCTTTGGCGTGCGAAATGAAGCGCTTGACGCCGTTGATGACGTAATGGTCGCCGTCGCGCACCGCGACCGTGCGCATGCCGCCGGGGTCGGAGCCCGCGTCGGGCTCGGTCTGCGCGAAGCAGGCCTTCTTCTCGCCGCGCAGCGACGGCAGCAGGTATTTTTCCTTCATCTCGCCGGTCAGCGCATAAAGAATGGCGCGGACGCTCGGGCCGGCGATGCCGCCGTAGCCGCGCGCCGGAAGTGCGACGGAGCGCGACAGCTCGGTCTCGACGATCGAGCGCGCCAGCACCGAGAAGCCTTCGCCGCCGTATTCCTGCGGAATATCCATCTTCCAGAAGCCGAGCTCCTTGGCGCGCTTGGAGAACTTTTCGTAATACTCCGGTTTGAGCTTCTCGGTGTCGGTCGACGCCACCTTTTCGACCGGGATCATTTCGTTATCGACGAAACGCCGCATCAACTCCTTGAAGATGCGCAGTTCCTCGGGGAGCTCGAAGTCCATCAGATATTCTCCTTGCGCCATGCGACGCGTACATCGACTGCGACGGCGCCGTTCGGGCGCACGATCAGCGGATTGATTTCGATCTCTTCGATGCGGGCGCGATGATCGAGATAGAAGCGGCCGAGCGCGACGGCTGCAGCCTCCAGCGCCTTGCGATCTGCCGGCGGCTTGCCGCGATAGCCGGCGAGCAGGCGGTTGAGCTTCAGGCCGTCGATCATCGCGCCGACATCGGCGGCGCTGACCGGCAAAAGCCGCATCGCCGCATCGCGCACCAGTTCGACCAGGATGCCGCCGGAGCCGACCAGCAGCATCGGACCGTAGAGCGGATCGGACTGGGCGCCGACGATGGTTTCGACGCCGGAGACCATTTCCTGCACCAGGAAGCCGTCGATCCTGGCGTTCGGGTACGCGGCGCGCGCCGATTTCGTCAGCGCGTCGGTGGCGTTGAGCACGTCTTGTTGGCTCTTGAGACCAAGCGCGACACCGCCCGCCTCGGTCTTGTGACTGATGTCGGCGGACTGGATTTTCAGCACAACCGGGAAGCCGATTGCGGCCGCGGCCGCCGCGGCGTCCGGTGCCGTCGCGGCCATGCAGCTCTGCGGCAGTGCGATGCCGTAGCGTTGCAGCGTCGCGTCGAGTGTGGTGGGCGTCAGATCGCTCCGTGGCGGCGAGCCCGGCAATTCCGGCGTGCGCCCCGCGCGCTGGGCCTGGAACCACAGCGCGTTCAGCGCGCGCAATGTCGGTTCGAGGCCTTGAATGAAGGGAAACTGTGCGGTGGCCTGAATGGCCAGCGCGTCTTCGCCGACCTGATGAATCATGCGCGAGAAAGCGACAACCGGCTTGTCGGTCACCGTGAGCAGGCGCGGCAGTTCGTGCGCATCGGCCCACATGCCGCCCTTGCCGGGCTGCGGCGAAGACCAGGCGACGATGTCGACATTGGGATCGCGCGCCACGATCGCACACTGATCCATGGCGGCTTTCAGCGTCGACGGGATACCGGTGTCGAGCGGGTTCTTCGGCGAGATGCCTTCCTGCATGTGCGGCATCAGCGCTTCATGGGTCGCCGGCGCGAAATCCGGAACCACCGCGCCTTCGGCTTCCGCATAGTCGTAGAGCAGATCGACGGTGCCGCCGGAATTGGTGATGAAGCCGATGCGCGGACCTTTCGGCCGGCGGCCGCACTGGAACGCCAGTGCCGTTTCGAGCAGGTCATCCAGCGAGCGGCAGTTGACGATGCCGTAGCGCTCGCACATCGCGAGATAGGCCGCGTAGTCGCCGCCGATCGCGCCGGTATGGGACTGCGCGGCGTTGCGCGACTTCTGCGTGGCGCCGGTCTTGATCGCCATGATCGGCTTGCCGGCGGCGAGCGCACGGCCGGCAGCGCGCAGGAACGCCTGCGGCCGCCGCAAGCCCTCGATGAAGAGTACAATCTGTTTGGTGTGCGGATCGTCCACCACGAAATTGAGATAATCGGCAAGATCGAGATCGGCTTCGTTGCCCGACGAGACGCAGTAGGTGAAGCCGAGGCCGCGGTCGGCGGCCGCTTTCATCCAGAATTGCAGGATGCCGCCGGACTGGAACAGCACGGCGACCGACCCGGTCGGGGAGTTGCACAGCTCGGCGTTCGGGTAGGCGAACAGTTTTTCCGGATAGCTGAAGGTGCCCATGCAATTGGGCCCGCAGGCGCGGAGCTTGCTGGTGGCGAAGAAGTTCTTCAGCCACGCGCCGCGTTCTTTGGAGTCCGCGCCTTCGCCGTCGCCGACATTGGCGGAGTAAATGGTTGCCGATTTCACGCCTGCGGCTTCGGCGTCGGACAACACGCCGCTGACATGGACCGCCGGCACGATGATCATCGCGAGGTCGACCGGCTGGCCGATATCGCGCAGCGACGGATAACAGCGCTGGCCGTAGACTTTTTCCTGGCGCGGATTGACCAGAAAAATCTGGCCCTGATAGCCGAAGTCTCGCAGGTTGGCGTAGATCCGGCTCGGCCACGGCGCGCGGTCCGAGGCGCCGACGATCGCCACCGACTTGGCGCTCAACATGCTCGCCGGCGACCGTAACTCGCTATCACTCACCGACACGTCCGCTCCCCGATGCCCGTCTTGACCTTTGGTCAGACTGGTATCGTATTTCCATACGGGCGGCTATGCTCGCGGCGGCGGCACCGGTTGCACGAATGGAGTAGCTCACGAATGCGTCTCGACCAGTTGGAAGGAAATCCGGACGGCCGCGTGGCCTGGGGCAGCGATATCGCGGCGCAGATGCTGCGGCGTTTCGGCATTCGCTATATCAGCCTCAACCCCGGCGCCAGCTACCGCGGCTTTCACGACAGCCTCGTCAATCATCTCGGCAACAAGGATCCCGGAATCATCCTGTGCATGCACGAGGATCATTCGGTGTCGATCGCGCACGGCTATGCGAAGGCGACCGGCGAACCGATGGCCTGCGTGCTGCATTCCAACGTCGGCCTGCTGCACGGCATGATGAGCCTGTTCAACGCTTGGTGCGACCGCGCCCCGATCTTTGTCCTCGGCGCGACCGGGCCGGTCGCCGCGGAAAAACGGCGGCCGTGGATCGACTGGATTCACACCTCGCGCGATCAGGGTGCCTATATCCGTTCGATCATCAAATGGGACGACCAGCCGACGTCGCCCGACGCGCTGGTCGAATCCATGATCCGCGCCAACCAGATCACGCGTTCGGCGCCGACCGCGCCGGTCTATATTTGTCTCGACGCCGGCTTTCAGGAGCAGAAACTCGACAAGGAGCCGGAGTGGCCGGATGTGTCGCGGTTCAAGCCGCCGCAGCCGCCGCGGCCGTCGAAGCAGTCGTTTGACGAGGCCGTGGCGCTGCTCGAAGCCGCCAAGCGGCCCGTCATCATGTATGGCCGCGGCGCGCGCCAGGAGCAGTTCTGGTCGCCGCGCATCAAACTGGCGGAACGGCTTGGCGCCTGTGTTGTCACCGACCTCAAGCAGGGCGCGATGTTTCCGACTGAACATCCGGCGCATTACTGCCAGCCGTTCAATGTGCTCGGCAAGGAAGCACGCGAGCTGTTGTGCGAAGCCGATGTCATCGTGGCGTTCGACTGGGTCGATCTTGGCGGCGCGCTGCGGCAGGCGAAGAACGTCGGCAACGTGACGGCGAAAGTCGTCGCCTGCTCGCTCGATCAGGCCCTGCACACCGGCGCCAATATGGAATATCAGGCGCTGCCGCCGGTCGATGTGGCGATGGCCTCGACGACCGATGTCGTCGTGGCCGAGTTCAACGACGCGCTGGGCAACGGACACAAGAGCCCGTGGAAAGTGAAAGTGCCGGCCAAACCCAAAGCGGGCAACGGCGCGGCAATCTCCATGGAACAGGTCGCGACCGCATTGCGCGACCAATTCAACGACCCGGAAAACGTCACGTTCTGCACGCTCGGCCGCGGCTGGCCGTTCGACGTCTGGCCGTTGCAGAACGGTATGTCGTACCTCGGCAAGGACGGCGGCGGCGGTCTGGGCTCGGGTCCCGGACTTTCGGTGGGCTCGGCGCTGGCGTTGCAGGATCAGGGCCGCTACGCGATCTCAATGCTCGGCGACGGTGATTTCTGCATGGGCGCGACCGCGATCTGGAGCGCGGCGCATCATCAAATTCCGCTGCTGGTGCTGGTGAACAACAACCGCTCCTATTTCAACGACGAACTGCATCAGGAGAACGTGGCGCGCACCCGCGGCCGCGAGGTGAAGAACCGTTGGATCGGGCTGCGGCTCGAAGACCCGACGCCGAACATTGCAAAGCTGGCGGAAGCGCAAGGCGCGGTCGGCATCGGTCCGGTGACCAAGCCCGAGGACGTTGCCCCGGCCATCGCGCGCGGCGTCGATGTGCTCAAGAAAGGCGGCGTCTGCGTGATCGACCTGCACGTCGATCCGCCGTCGGAGCGTCAGGCCAGTCACGCTCTCGGTCACCGCGCCACGGGAGGCTGATCGAGTTATTTCCGCTCATTCCCGCGCAAGCGGGAATCCAATAGGACGGTATGACAGATCAGATTTTCGCGCTGGGTCCCCGCGTCCGCGGGGACGAGCGGTAACCGGTAAACATATGTCCTGGCTTGTGTTCGCATTCTCCGGCCCGGTGCTGTGGGCCATCTCGGTGCATTTCGACAAATACCTGATCGACCGCTTTTTCAAGGACAGCAACGTCGTGGTGCTGCTCTTGTTCACCGCGTTCATCGGCGTGCTGATGCTGCCGTTCATCTGGTATTTCGAGCCGGGCGTCATCCATCACGGCCTTGGCAGCATCGCGCTGATGACGCTGTCCGGCATCCTCTACTTCAGCGGCATGCTGCTGTACCTGAAGTCGTTGCAAGGCGAAGAGGCGTCGGTTGTCGCGCCGTTCTTTCAGGCCGGCCCTTTATTCGGCTATGTGCTGGCTTACCTGGTGCTGGGCGAGACACTGACGCCGCGGCAAATGGCGGGTGGCGTGCTGATCATCCTCGGTACGCTGTTCGTCTCGCTGCGCTTCGGGAAGGATGCCAAAAGGTTCAAGGCGCGGCTCGCGGCGCAGATGCTGAGTTGCGGTTTCATCATGGCTTTGAGCGGGCTGATCTTCAAAGCTTTCGCATTGCAGGTCGAGTTCTGGACCACGATATTCTGGATGTTCGTCGGTGAGGCGATTTTCGGCGTAACGTTGCTGCTGATCACGTCTTATCGACGGGAATTCATGGCGTTGTTGCGCAAGAACACGACCGCGTTGCTGTCGATCAATGCGGCGAACGAAGTGATCAATATGAGCGGCAGCCTCGGCAACCGCTATGCGCTGCTGTTCGCGCCGCTGAGTATCGTGCAGGCGATCGGATCCACCACGGCCCTGTTTGTTTTTGCATTCGGGGTGCTGCTCAGTATGTTCTTTCCGAATCTGAGCCGCGAAGACTTGTCACCCCGCGAGCTGGTGCAAAAAGGCGTCGCCGCGATGCTGGTCGCCGTCGGCGTTGCGCTGGTGACGCGCTAGAAGAAAAAAGGACAGGTGATGAATAACAAGCCCGCCACGTTTCGCATTCTTGAAACAAAGACCGTTCATTCGGGCTGGACCAAGTTGCTTATCGCAACGGTGCAATTGCCGGACGGTCACCAATTCAAGCGCGAGATCGAGGATCACGGCGCGGCGATCTGCGTGCTGCCGTACCATCCCGAGCGCAAGACCGCCGTTCTTGTCCGCCAGCCGCGCATCCCGATGCTTTACGCGGCACAGCAGGAACAGTCGCTGGAGGCCGTCGCCGGCGTTATCGAGGAGGCGGACCCGGACGTCACCGTCCATCGCGAGGTCATGGAGGAAGCCAAGTTGAAGCTCGATTCGATCGAGCACGTCTTCACGGCGTGGACGATGCCGGGAATCTCGACCGAGCGAATGCATTTTTATCTGGCGCAGTATTCCGGCGTGGCAAGGCCGGAGACTGAGGGCGGCGCCGACGAGGACGAAGAAACCGTCGCGATCGAATTCCCGCTGGCCGAACTGGCGCGGATGGCCGATGCGAAGGAGCTTCCCGACTCAAAGACGCTGGTGCTGTTGCAAACGCTGCGGCTGCGCCGCCCTGAGCTGTTTTGAGGGACTGAACACAATCCACAAAGTATTGATTTCACTTGTATATTATCCGTCGCCCGAAAAGTGCTACAATGAGCACAATAGGTCTCGCAGAAGGCGGCAACGCCGACGATCTGCGCCCGTGAGAGTGATGCGATGAACTGGATCTCCAACGTCGTCCGGCCGAAGATCCGCAGTATCCTGCGGCGCGAAACAACGGAGAATCTCTGGATCAAATGTCCGGAGACCGGCCAGCTGGTGTTCTACAAAGACGTCGAGGCCAACCAGTTCGTCATTCCCGGCTCCAATTATCACATGCGGATGAGCGCGACGGCGCGGCTCAAGATCATGTTCGACAACGCAACATGGTTCGATATCGCCGTGCCGGACGTTCCGGTCGATCCGCTGAAATTCCGTGACGAACGCCGCTATGCCGATCGTCTGAAGGACGCCCGCATCAAGACCGGGATGAACGACGCCGTGAAGCTAGGCTACGGCCGGCTCGACGGCGCCGCTGCGGTGATCGGCGTTCAGGATTTCGATTTCATGGGCGGCTCGCTCGGCATGGCAGCGGGTGAAGCGATCATCAAGGGGCTCGACACGGCGGTCGAGAAGGGTTGTCCGTTTGTGCTGTTTGCCGCATCCGGCGGTGCGCGGATGCAGGAAGGCATTCTGTCGTTGATGCAGCTGCCGCGAACAACGATCGCGGTGCAGCGGTTGCGGGAAGCGCGCAGACCCTACATCGTCGTTCTGACCAACCCGACGACCGGCGGCGTCACCGCGTCCTACGCGATGCTCGGCGACATCCAGCTTGCCGAACCCGGCGCGCTGATCGGCTTTGCCGGCCCGCGCGTGATCGAGCAGACGATTCGCGAGAAGCTGCCGGATGGCTTTCAGAAGTCGGAATTCCTTCGCGATCACGGCATGGTCGATATGGTCGTGCATCGGCATCAGCTCCGGGCGACCATCGCCAACCTGTGCCGGTTGTTGACCAAGGCGCCGGCCAGCCCGCCGCCGCAACCGCAAGCCAGCCTGCCGGCACCCGCACCGGCCCCGGCGTGAGCGCGCCGCGTTCCGGCGCGGGATCAGTTGACGCGATCCTGACGCGGCTGCTCGCGCTGCATCCCAAGCGCATCGACCTGTCGCTCGGCCGCATCGAGCGGCTGCTTGCCGCGCTCGATCATCCGGAGCGGCGCCTGCCGCCGATGATCCACGTCGCCGGCACCAACGGTAAAGGCTCGACGGTTGCGTTCATGCGGGCGATCCTCGAGGCGACCGGCAAGCGGGCGCACGTCTACACGTCGCCGAATCTCGTTCGCATCAACGAGCGGTTTCGCATCGGGCATCCCCGTGGCGGCAAGCTGGTCGGCGACGACGAGCTGGCCGATGCGCTTGCCGAATGCGAAGCCAGCAACGGCGACGCGCCGATCACCGTTTTCGAAATCGAGACCGCCGCAGCATTCCTGCTGTTCGCGCGCAATCCGGCCGATGTATTGCTGCTCGAAGTCGGCCTCGGTGGCCGGCTTGACGCCACCAACGTCGTCGACCGGCCGCTGGCGAGCGTGATCACCCGGGTGTCGATCGATCACCGCGATTTCCTCGGCGATTCGATCGAGCAGATCGCCGACGAAAAGGCCGGTATCCTCAAGCGCGACGTGCCCGCGGTGATTGGCGATCAGCAGCGCGAGGCGCTCGCGGTGATCGAGCGGCAGGCGGGGCGGATGCACAGCCCCTTATTGATCGCGGGCGAAAACTGGACCGCGACCGAAGAGCGTGGCCGCCTGGTTTATCAGGACGACGATGGTCTGCTCGATCTGCCGGCGCCGAAGCTTTACGGCCGCCATCAGTTCGGCAATGCCGGCTGTGCGATCGCGGCGCTGCGTGCGAGCGGCCTGAAGCTGCCGCCGTCCGCGTTCGAGGCCGGCATGACCCGCGTCGAGTGGCCGGCGCGCATGCAGCGGCTTTCGCACGGGCCGTTGCCGGCATTGCTGCCGGCGGAAAGCGAACTCTGGCTCGACGGCGGCCACAACGCCGACGGCGGCCGCGCTATCGCCGACGCGCTGGCCGATCTCGAGGAACGGGTGCCGCGGCCGCTCGTGCTGGTCGTCGGCATGCTCTCGACCAAGGACAGCGAAGGCTTCTTGCGCAATTTCCTCGGGCTGGCGCGCCGCGTCATTACCGTCCCGATCCATCAGGACAAGGCGGTGCCGGCCGCGGAACTGGCGACCGTCGCCGGCAATATCGGCCTGCCGGCGCTGTCGCGCGACACCGTCGAAAGCGCGCTCACGGTTGCCGGCAAACTCGATCTCGCGCCGGCGCCCCGGGTGCTGATTACCGGCTCACTCTATCTCGCCGGCGAAGTGCTGGCCGCCAACGGCACACCGCCGGCGTGATTCACTCCACTTTGATATTCGCCTCGCGAATGACCTTGGCCCATTTGCCGCGTTCGGCCTTGATGAAGGCGGTGAAGTCCTCGGGCGAGCCGGCCATGGATTCGAACATCTGCGGATCGAGGAAGCGTTCGCGGAACGCCGGATCGTTGAAGATACGAATGACCTCCGTATCGAGCTTCATGACGATGTCGCGCGGCGTGCCCGCCGGCGCGAACAGGCCGAACCAGGCATTGGCCTCGTAACCGGGCAGGCCGCTCTCGGCGACCGTCGGCACATCGGGCACCAGCGGCATGCGTTTCGGCGCGCCGACGCCGAGCATCTTGATCTGACCGGCGCGGAACGCGGGCAGCCCGGAGGCAACGCTGACGATCATGGTATTGATCGAGCCGCCGATCAGATCGTTGAGCGCCGGCGTCGCGCCGCGGTAGTGGATCGGCAGCATCTTGATGCCGGCCATGTTGTCGAACAGTTCCATGTTCATGTGCAGCGCCGAGCCGACGCCGGCGGTGCCGAAGCTGAGCTGCCCGGGCTTCTGCTTGGCCAGCGCGATCAGATCGGCGGCGTTCGACACCGGCAGCGATTTGTCGGCCAGGAGCGCCTGATAGATGCGCACCAGTCCCGTGATCGGGATGAAATCCTTGTCGACGTCGTACGGCACCTTCTCGTTGGGCAGGAGCGACGGGTTGACCGCGAATGGTCCGGATTCTCCGACCAGCAGCGTGTAACCGTCGGGTGCAGCTTTGGCGACGGTCGCTGCGCCGATGACATGGGCGCCGCCACCCTTGTTCTCGACGATGACCTGCTGGCCCCAGGCCTTGGTCAGCGCCTGCGCCAGCGCGCGGCCGCTGACGTCGGTCACCCCGCCGGGCGCCGCAGTGATGATCAGCGTGATCGGACGGTCAGGATAGCTGGTTTGTGCCTGCGCGTCAGCGCCAAAGCAGGCGATAGCCGCAACTGCAAGAAGCGATCTGATCATGGAAATGTCCCGTTCTTGAATGTCCCCTTGGCCATGCCAGCCCTCGACTCGACAGTTGCGACCAAAGTCAAACCAATTGACTGAATGGTAATCAGCCAGAGAGTTTTACGCGTGGCGCAGCACGTCCCAAATGACAGTGCCGGCCATGATGTAGATGATGATGGAACCAACCGTCCACAGCGCGGCACGCGCCTCATGTGATCGCGCCGTAAGCACGACATAGAAATGGGCGAGACGCGATAGCACGTACACGGAGAACATGCCCAGAGCCATAGCTTCGCCTGGGGCCGTGCAGACGTAGAGCAGGCCGGCAACAAGAAAGAGCGGAATGTTCTCGACGTCGTTCTCGTGCATGCGGCGCGAGCGTTCGACATATTCGCTGGGCAGCAATTGCTTCGGGCTCGGATTCGGGTTGGCCAGCGACTGCTTGGCATCTTCGGGATAACGAAAGCCACCGTTGGCTTTGATCATCCGGAAGACGGTGATCCAGCCCTGCGACATCATTTTTATGATCATCAGTGCCGCTGCGGCTGCGTAATAGCGAAACACTGGATTATCAAACGCGAGAAGGCTCATGTTTCGATCTCTGATGGCACATCTGGCGGGCGATGTGGATGTCTGGTTTGGGTTAGCATAATCTGCGATATTGCGTGAACCGGCGTCAGGCATCCTGGGGATGGAAGATTGTGATACCAAGGCGACCGTCGACTGGCTGGTCGACGGCGCACGGCCGGCTCCCGACACGCAGAGCGTCCTCGCCGACCTGTGCGACCGGCTGCTCCGGTGCGGAATGCCGATACGGCGGGTGGGCGTGTTTTTGCTCACGTTGCATCCCCACATCATGGGCCAGCGGTTTCTGTGGACTGCGGGTTCTGCCGTCGACGTGAACAGCGCGCCATTCGAAGCCTTTCAAACCGAAGATTTCCGCAAAAGCCCGGTCAGGCGCGTCATAGATCACGGCGTCGCCATCCGCCGGCGGCTTGGCGATAACGACTGTCCATTGGACTTTTCCATGCTCCGCGAACTGCGGGAGCAAGGCGTGACGGATTACCTTGCCGTCCCGCTGTTCTTCGCCGATGGCGCGGTGCACGGCGCGACTTTCGCGAGCCAGGACCCGCGCGGCTTCAGCGAGCCGGAGATTGAAAGCCTGAAAGCCATCGCCGCCCCTTTGTCGCGCGCTGTCGAGAATCGGACGCTTCGGCGTACCGCGTCGGCGTTGCTCGACACCTATGTTGGTCATAAGGGGGGCGCGCGCATCCTCGCTGGGCAAATCCGGCGCGGTCACGTCGACATTATCAACGCGGTGATCTGGTTCTCGGACATGCGCGGCTTTACGGCGCTGTCCGACCGGTTGCAGCCGCAGACCCTGGTCGATCTGCTCAACCGGTATTTCGACTGCCAGGTACCGTCGATCCTCGACCACGGCGGTGAGGTTCTCGAATATATGGGCGATGGCTTGCTTGCCGCCTTCTTGATCGGGTCCGATGAAGATGAGGTGGCGCAGGTCTGTGAGGCCGCGCTCGCGGCCGCGCGCGAGTCGCGCGAAGCTGTTGCGCGGCTTTCCAAGCGGATGGCATCTCGTGGCATTCTTGGGCCGTTGGAGCGAGGCCCGCATGGCGTGCACTTCGGCCTGGCGTTGCACGTAGGTCAGGTCTCCTACGGCAATATCGGCAGCCGAAATCGCCTGAAATTCACTTGCGTAGGGCCGGCGATGAATTTGGCCGCTCGCATCGAAACGCTGACCAAAAAGCTCAATCGGACGATCTTGGCGTCTGGCGAATTCGCGCGGCAATGCCCTTCTGAATTTGCCCCGGTTGGTGAATTTGATCTCGCGGGCTTTGCGGCGGCACGAACTGTGTTCGGGCTGAATGATGAGCCTGAGGGGAGCCTGCGAGACGAGACATCTTGAACTTCATTCGATCTACGCGCGTTCATTTTTTCGAATCAGCCCGTCAACATCCGCAGATCCGCGTGCAGCTCGCGCAAGCGTTGCGCCAGATCGCGGGTAAAATGGGTGAACAGTTTACGGGCAATATGCGGGTGATCGTTCACGATGGTCTCAAAAGCCGAGCGGCTCAGCTCGTATCCCGACACGTCCTCATCGCAGACCACCGTCGCCGAGCGCCGCCCGCCTTCGATAAGGCTCATTTCGCCCACCGTTGTGCCAGCCGCCATGCTGGCGATGCGCCGCTCGTTTTGTCCCGTCGCGCGCAGCCTTACACTGACGCTGCCGCGAGTCAGGATCCACATTCGATCGGCGCTGTCGCCTTCGCAGCACACAACGCTGCCGGCGGGAAACTCGCACGGTACCAGCAATGCCTGTACGGTCGCGAGTTCATCGGAGTCGAGAGCTTGAAACAGATCAAGCTTCGCCAGTGTAATGGCTTCGTCGCGGGGGCGACCGGGCGGGGCAGCGCGCAGCGCTGCCCCCTCCATCCATTCGAGCGCGCTGTCGAGGTCCGGCAGCACTGCGTCGGCGTTGCCGGTTGCCGCGTCCAGGTCCCGGCGAGCGCCGGAATGTTGCAGAACAGAACCGTCTTGCCGCGCGAGCGGCAGCGCACGACGGCATTGGCAAGGATGTTCGCGCCTGAGACATCGATGTCGGAGATGCCGCGCAGGTCGAGCAGGATCGCGTCGCGATCCTGCATCATTTCGGATATGACGCGCGAAAGGTCGTCGGCATTGCCGAAGAACAGCACGCCTTGCAGCTCAAGCACCACCCGCCGAGCGCCGCTGCGCCGCAAGATCTCCATGTCGGCGGCGGACCGCACGCGCTTCGAGAGCACCTCATCTCCACTGTAACGACGGCGTACGATCGGCCGACTCATCCGGGCGATGAAAATCAGGCCAGCGAGGACAAAGCCGGCGAACGCGCCGGCGACGATCGAGCTTGCCAGCGTAACGACCATGACGATCGCGACGATCGAAAGACTCTGCAAGGTCTGGCGACGGTCGAATATGGGCTTCCTGCGTATCGCGTCGGCAGCGAGGCGAAGGCTCCAGCGGTCGACGATCTGCGCGGCGATGGTCACGAGTACCGCAGCCAGAACGGCCGCCGGCACGCGTGCCAGGACGGGGGAAAGGACGAGAACCACCAATAGAATCCAGACGGCGCAGCCGATAGCGGCCATCCGGGTTTGACCTCCGGCGCGAAAGCACGCCGCTGACGCGGCTGGTGTCGGATAAGAAAACAATCCGACAGTTAACGCTCCGGCCATATTGGCGACGCCCTGCGCAAGCAGATCCCGTGCCGGACGAGGTGGCAGATCGGCCAGCGTCTGGGCTGAGCGGAAGCAGAGCAGCGCTTGCAGCGTACTGACGACACTCAAGGTGAGGGCGGTGAGCAATAGCTGCGGCGCATGTGAGAAGATTGCCGACCATGCCTCTCGATCGACAAGGTTGTCCAACGGCGACAACGACAAGAGCGCCAGCGGCGACATCCCGCCAATGGTCGGTCCAAGGTCAATCTGGGGAAAAAGCGATTTCAACAGATAGAATAACGCGCATCCTGCGACCAAAACGGTCACAGGGATCGGGACTCTCGCGATCCGATTGGCAAACAGGATTGCGGAGATTGAAAGCAGCAACACGAACGCCAACATCGGCGGATGGTTGATCGCTGGCCACTGATTGCCGGCCGCGCCTTCGGCAAATCTGAAAAACGGCCGTAACTGGCTCAAGGCGATGAGCATGGCGACACTGTTGACGAATCCCGCCACCACCGGATGCGGAGTAAATTTGATGATACGGCCGATATTGAGGGCGCCGAACAGCACTTGCAGAATACCACCGGCAAACGAGCAAAGCGCAATCGCCAGCACCATCCATTGCAAATGACCGGAGAACGCCGGATCAGCCGCGACCGGTCCGGCGATTGCTACCAGCATGATCGAAATGCTGGGAGCCGGCGACGTCACGATAAACGAGGATGAGGCGACAAGGGCGGCGACGGTGCCGGCTATTACTGCCTCGCAGAGTCCCGCCACTGCTCCTTGCGAGAGGTATTCCGATCCGAGCTGCGTGTAAACCAGCACTCCAGCGGACATCGAGATCGGCAACGTCCCGCATGCGGCGGTTAGGCCGGCGGCGATGTCGCGGCGTAGTGAGGCAAATCTGTCCAGGAGTGATGGTGCTTGCAGAGTAACCGATGACTGCAAAGAAGCCTCCCGCGCCAGAGCGGACGTCGGGTGCCGCAGAATTAATTCTCCGCGAGTCGGCGTCGCCCACAATGGGCAAAGTATCCGTGCGAGGTGCTTTTGTGAACGGTCGTAAGCAGCCCAGGCCAGGCTACCGATTGTGAGGACGGCCGGACGAACGCCTTACAGTCTGATCTCGCCCAGACTGATGCTGGCGCCGAGTGTCGCTTCGATGCTCTTGGTCCGGCCGCTGGCGAAAATCTGCACCGTATAGCGGCCGGAATTCTCGTCGAGCTTGTCGAATTTGAAGTCGCCATAGTTGTCGGTGGTGGTGACCGCCAGTGACACGCCGTCCCTGACCAACTGCACGCTGGCGCCCTCGACGCAATCGATGGCGCCATTTTTCTCCTCGGCGACCGAACCGCCGATGAAGCACTTCGAATAGCGCCAGAGATTGCGGTAGTAGATTCGCGGCTTGGTGTTGAGTTCGGGCCGCATCACTTCGAGGCCTTCGTCGCGGGCCATGCGGGCCATCTCTTCATCCTCGACTTTGACCGCGCGCATCGCGCCGGTCGGGCATGACTGGTGGCCGCGCGTCTGCTGCCAGCCCTGGTCGATGAGGTGGGCGTCGAAGGTCCAGGCTTGTGGAAGCTGCTGTTCCTCGTTCCACCAGATGTGGCCGTAAGGGCAGGCTTCAACGAGCTGCTTCTGCCCCTTGGCCTTTTCCGGATCGATGATGACGATGCCGTCCTTGCGCTTCTTGATCGCACCCTTGGGTGCCGCCTTGATGCACGGCGCGTCGTCGCAGTGATTGCAGGTGGTCGGCACGTAGGCGACGTCGATCATCGGGATTTGGCCGCGTTCCTTTTGCAGGATGTTGATCCACTTGTGGCCATGCCGCGGCATCGGCGCCGAATAGCCGGGCCAGTCGTTGCCGACATATTCGTCCATGGCCGCAAGCGTGCACAGGTTGCAGTTGGTGCACTCGGCGACGTCGATGATCATGTTCCATTTTTTCATTATTGTTACTCCCGGGAGCGCATCCTTCGAGACGCAGCCTTGAGGCCGCTCCTCAGGATGAGGTCCGTACAAAATGCGTGCCCCTCATCCTGAGGAGCCGTGCGAAGCGCGGCGTCTCGAAGGATCATTTCGCCGGCACCAGGTTGGCTTCTTGCAGCGTCCGCTTGATTTCCAAGTCACGCTTCGCGTCCTTCTCCATCGCGGCGAAGGTCGCGGACATGTGTTCGATGCGGCGGTCCCAGACCTCGATCTGCACCAGCGAGTTGGCGCCGGCGAGCGAGTGGGTGGTCTTGGTCTGCGTCCGCTCCGGCGTGAGCAGGTTGAGGCAGCCGCCGCGATCGACCGATTTGCCGGGCTCGCCCATCGGATCGTAGACTGCGGAAAACTCGTAACCGTGCGCGACGCCGTGCGGCAGCCGCTGTGTCGGCAGCGCCGCGCAGATTACGGCGCCGCGATCGTTGAAGACCTTCACCAGATCATGCTTGTTGATGCCGCGCGCTTTGGCGTCGTCGGCGTTCATCCGCACGACCCAGTAGTAGTAGCCGTCGACGTTGACCCGATGGTCTTCGATGTTGAGCAGGAACGAATCCTTGCCGTCGCCCTGGGTGTGGAACGAATATTTCGAATGCGGCGTCAGCAATTGCAGCGGATAGCGTTCGAACAGTTCGCCGGAATGCGCGCCTTCCCATGACGGCTCGTACTTGACGATCGGCGGCCGCTCCGGATCGTTGAAGCGCTTGAGCGAATTGCACTCGAATTCGAGCTTGCCGGATTGCGTCTGCAAGCCGCGCAGGAATTCCTCGGTGTAGTCCGAGGGCAGGGGCTGCGCCTCGGGCACGTCCTTCTTGCGGTTCTCCCAGAACCAGCGGAACGACACCGGCGCGCGCAGCTTCTCCTTCTCCGCCGGCACGACAAAGTAGCCGCGCTTGAGAAACTTCCGCCACGAGATGTGCTTCGGCAGGTCGGAGGCGAGGAAGACGCGCTTGACCCAATCGATCTCGTTGCAGCCTTCGGAGAAGTAATTGGCGAGACCGAGTGGCTTGCACAGCTCGTTGAAGATCCAGTAGTCGGACCTCAACTCGCCTTGCGGCTTGATCGCCGGCGCCTGGAATACGATGACGCGGTGGTTGAGCTGCTGCTGGCCGTGATGGCCATAGCCGCCGAGGCCGGCCCATTCGCTGATGTCGGTGCGTTCAAAGTTGGTGCAGGCCGGCAACAGGATGTCGGCGAACTTGGCTTCGCCTTCGTTCCAGATCGACTGGTTGACGACGAATTCCAGATTCGGCGACTGATACATCCGCACCCAGCGGTTGGTGTTGTTCATCGTCGACAGGATCGAGCCGCCGTATTTGTAGAGCATGTGCACCGGCGAATAGCCCGGCGTCGGATAACCGAATTTGGCGAACTGGTGCTCGATGGACTTGCCGACCCACGGATAGCCTTCGGCTTTGCCGTCGGCGATCGCCTCCGGCACGAAGATGCGCGGGATGCGCTGGCCGTTCGAGCTCATCGACGGCAGTTGCGGCATGCGCTGGTAGAGCTCGACCGGCATCGCCGTGTTTTCCAGATCGCCCGACATGCCGCCGTCGGCATAGCCGGGGAAATAGAAATTGAAGTCGATCGGCGTGCCCCATTGCAGGTTGCCCATATTGATGCCGGGCTTGCCGAGACCCTGCATGGCGACGAGACACACCATCACCCGCGCCCACTGGATGCCGGTCTGGTTGCGGCAGGCGCCGCCGTGGCCGTTGCCCCAGCCGCCGGGCGCGAGATAGACGCGCTTCTTGCCCCATTCGCGGGCCAGTGCGCGGACGTCTTTGGCCGGGACGCCGGTTTCCTGTTCCTGCCACTCCGGCGTTTTCGGAATACCGTCTTCTTCGCCGAGCAGATAGGCCTTCCACTTGTCGAAGCCGACCGTGTGGGTTTCGACGTAGGCTTTGTCGTAGAGGCCTTCCTTGATCCAGACGTTGGCGATCGCCATCGCCATCGCCACCGAGGTCGTCGGCTTCGGCGCAAACCATTTGCCCGGCAGGAACTGCGCCGAAGCGTTGTAGTACGGATCGACGTGGACGACCTTGATGCCGAGCTTGGGATCTTTCAACCACTGCCGGCGCGTGGTGCCTTCTTGCGCGCCATAGGAGCCCGAGGTGGTTTCAGGGTCGGCGGACCAGAACACCACCATGTCGCAGTTCTGCAAACAGTCTTCGACGGTGCCGTAGGTTTCCGACTGGCCGACGCGCAGCGTATGGCCCCAGTGATGCACCGCGCCCCAGTACCAGCCTTCCCACGAATCCGGATTGTGATGGATGCGCGTCATGCCGACGGCATTGGCGAAACGGAACAGCGCCGACAGGTAGTAGCCGATGTTGCCCCAGGTGTGATGTGAGCCGTGCGAGAAGGTGATCGCGCCGGGGCCGTATTCGCGCTTCTGGCGCTTGATCTCGTCGGTGACGATCTTGATCGCTTCGTCCCAGGAGATGCGGACGTAGCCCGACTTGCCGCGGTTCTGCGGATTGCGCTCGCCGTTCGGATCGAAATCGACCCGTTTCATCGGATAGAGCAGGCGGTCGGGCGAATAGACGATCGACTTCACGTTCTGGCCGTGCGGCGCCAGCGTGGTCTTGCGCGGTGGCGTGAGCTTCAGCCCTTTGGCCTCGATGGTCCAGGACGCGCCGTCTTCCTCGGTGAGGTCGATTGGGGTCAGGCGGATGATCTTGCCGTCCTTGACGTCGACAAAAACCGGGCCGCCGTTGGTCATGTTGCAATAGCGCGTGATGCCGCGGCGGAGCTTGCGGCCGTACTTGATTCCGGCTGACTGGCTGAGCATCAGCGTCTGCGCGAACCAGTTGGTCAGGCGCTCTTCGCCCTCCACGGTGAGGACGAAGTCCTTCTGGGCGTTGATCTGGTCGAGCCAGTTGATCGGCGGCATCAACAGCGACGCCCCGACCTCGGCATTCTTGAACATCAGCTTGATGTCGGGTTTCCCGTTCAGCCCGGAGCCGGTCGTCACCGCGCCATCGTTGAAGGCGATCCAGCGTCCGATCTCCTCGTCGCGGGTCATGATCTGGGCGACGAAATTGTGCTCCTTCAGCCGGGCCTTGAAGTCCGAGTTGCGACGGGCGGCATGCTTGAGGAGTTGCGCCGCACCGAACAGGATGACCGGCAGCTTGGTCCTGGCGAACATTAGCGTCCTCCTCATGCGCGCACCGGCGCGTAGGCTTCGGCCGCGCGGGGCATATTCCCCTCAAAGCACGATCCGGAACGAGACAACCGGAGCGGCGCGGACGTTTCGCGGACTTTGCAATAATTCCGTCGTGATTGGAACCGTTCCGGTCTCGCAAGAGCCATGCGTTCGGAGGCTTGGGCCATAGTCTCCGGATTCTTCCGGTGGTCTGCGGTTCCGCTTCGGTATAGGCTCCGGCTCACCCAACGGAGTACGCCAAGAATACGCTACAGGAGTACGCTACATGGCCAAGCTCAGGCACATTGCCATCCAGGTTCCGGACCTCGAAAAGGCCGCCGCTTTTTACGAAGGCGTATTCGGCCTGACACGCCTGAAGAAGGTCGAGGCCCCGATCGGCAATGCGATCTCGCTGTCGGACGGCGTCGTGAATCTGACCCTGCTGCATTTTCCGGCGGGCACCAACGGCGGCAAGGGCGGTCCGGATTGGGCCGGGTTGCATCATTTCGGATTCATTGTCGACGACGAGAATGCAACCGCCGAGACCATCAAGAAGCACGGCGGCGAGTTCTTCATGAAGCTGCCGCAATACCCGGGCGTCGACGCCGAGAACAAATTCAAGGACCCCAACGGCATCGTGTTCGACGTGACCGAGCACGGTTGGGGCTGATCGGTCGAGGACCGTGCAAGGCGTGGCGCGCCGGCGCCGCCGCTTTATCGCGCAATAATGTTCTGCATCTCGCCTGTCTTGCTGGCGAGGAACAGGCGCATGTTGTCGACCACCAGCGGCATGACGAAGTCTTCGTATTCGACGACATAGCCGCCGATATGCGGCGTGATGAAGACGTTAGGCAGATCCCAGAATGGACTGTCCTTCGGTAACGGTTCGGTCTTGAAGACTTCGAGCGCCGCGCCGGCGATCTTGCGTTCGCGCAAAGCCGCCAGCAAGGCGTCCTCGTCGACCGTCTGGCCGCGGCCGGCGCTGATGTAATAGGCGGTCGGTTTCATCGCGGCGAAGATTTTTGCATCGAAAATGTCGAGGTTCTCGGGGCTGGCCGGCAGCATGTTGATGAGATAGTCGGCACGAGCCGCCGCTTCGGCGAGATTTCCGGTTGCAATCATCTCGTCGAAGCCGGCTTCTTTACGCGGGCTGCGCGAGACACCGATGACGCGCATGCCGAGCGCCTTGAGAGCTTCGCCGATCGCCGCGCCAACAATACCGGTGCCGGCGATAACGGCGGTCTTGCCATGCAAGGTGCTCCACAGCCGCCGCTCCCAGAAGTGCGCCTTCTGATCGCCGGCGAGCCGCACCACGTCGCGGCTGACGCCCATCATCATGTAGATGACCTGCTCGCGCATCGGCGGGCCGTGAATGCCGCGGCCGCTGGTGATCAGGACGTCCGGCTTCAGCGACGGGCTGCGCAGAAAGTGATCGACGCCGGTGGCGAGCGACTGAATCCATTTCAGCTTCGGCGCGCCGGACAGCATGAAATCGCGCAGTTCGATGCCGAACATCACCATGACGTCGATATCGGACAGGTCGCCGCCGACTTCGGCGGCTTTATGGAACAGCGCGAATTGCAGAGCGGGAAACTCCGCATGCAAGGCGTCGCGGTACATTTCGGCGTGGACGTCGACGATCAGGACTTTGGTCATGCCTGCGGCAGGCCCAGATAACGCGCGGCGTTGCCGTACGCGACGTCCGCGCGAACCGGTTCGGCGAGCGGCGTGTGATCGAGGAACTCGCCAGCCTCCTGTGCCGACTCGAACGGGTAGTCGGCGCCGAACATTACGCGGTCCTTGCCGAGCGCGGCGAGCGAGCAGTTCAGCGGCTCGGACGAGCACATGCCCGACGTGGTCACGACGATGTTCTGCTTGATGTAATCCGACGGCGCTTTGGCGAGCTTCACGCTGTAAAGCTTGGCGCGGCTGTCGAAGCGCCACAGCAGGAAAGGCAGCGTCTCGCCGAGGTGGCCGAGCATCAGCCGGGCGCGCGGGAAGCGGTCGAACAGCCCGCTGAACACCAGCCGCAGCGCGTGCGAGCCGGTTTCAAAGCCCCATTCCCAGGTCGCCCGCCGCAAGCCATGAACGCCTTCGAGAGCGGGCGAGGGGACGACCGGGTCGGTCGGATGGATGTAGATCGTCGCGCCCAGCGCCTCGGCCCGCTCCCAGAACGGATGCAGCGAGGGATGGTCGAGATACTGGCCGTGGGTATGGCCATTGATCATCGCGCCACAGAATTTAAGGTCGCGCATGCAGCGTTCGAGCTCGTCAGCGGCGCCGCGCGGGTCCTGCATTCCCAGATGGGCAAAGCCGGAATAGCGATCAGGCCGTTTGTTGAGTTCGCGCGCGAGGAAGTCATTGGACTCGCGCGCTCGTTTGGTCGCAATGCCGGCGTCACGCTCGGCCTGCACGCCTGGCCCGGCGATCGCCAGCACGGAACGGGCGATGCCGGCCTGATCCATGGATTGCAGCCGCATGTCGCCGAAATCGGTCAGCCGCGCGTGGAGGTTTTTGGCATGACCCGGCTCGACCCCTTTGACGGTCGGCCACCAATACTCTTCAAGCTCCGGCGACAGGAAGTGCTCTTCGAGTGCTATTTTTTGGACCATGCGTTTCCTCAAGCCTTCCGTCTTGGCGACGGGTCTATAACCGATATCAGATGCAGTGGTATACCGCCCAACCGATGCTATAAGCGCATGGCTTAGAAGGCGTGTTCAAGGAGGCTTTCAGTGGTCAAGAAGATACGTGGCATTGCGATGGAGGAAAACCTCCGCAACGCGATGGGGCTCGAGTTCTACAACCTGTCGCATCGCTTTGGCTATCAATCGCCGAACTGGCCGTATTTCGAAGACGTCAAGATCGAACGCATTCATTACATGGCGAAATCGGGCGTGCTGTCACAGCGCATCACGACCTCGATGCACAACACCACCCATATCGACGCGCCGGCGCACGTGGTGCAGGGCCTGCCGTTCATCGACGAGGTGCCGCTGCCGCACTTCTTCGGCTCCGGCATCGTGGTCTCGATCCCGAAGAAGAAGTGGGAGCCGATCACTTACGACGATTTGGAAAAGGCCGCCGGCAAGGTCGTCCGGCCGCGCGACGTGGTGATCGTCAATACCGGGTGGCATCACCAGTACGAGGACAGCGAAGACTATTTCTGCCGCTCGCCGGGTTTCGTGCCGTCGGCCGGCGAATGGTTCGTCGAGAAGAAGGTGAAGGTGGTCGGCCACGACACCCAAGCTAACGATCATCCGCTGGCGACCGCGATCGGTCCGCAACGCAACGGCCCGCTGCACCCGCATCTCGCCGAGGAGTATCGCGAATGGTCCGGCGGGCGCGACTGGAAAGATGACTTCCCGGAATGGGAGCCGGTGCACCGGATTTTGTTTAACAACGGCATCCTCGGCATCGAGAATGTCGGCGGCGATCTCGACAAGGTCACCGGGCGGCGCTGCACCTTCGCGTTCTTCCCGTGGAACTGGGACCGCGGCGACGGCTGCATTATCCGCCTCGTCGCCATCGTCGATCCCAAAGGCAAGTATCGCATCGAGAGCGGCAAGAGGTTCAAATGATCGTCCGCAAATTCTCCGAGTCGAAGGCCTACGAAGCGCCGAACCATCGCGACTACAAGTCGTTCCGTGTGTTCGGCGCCGAGATGGGCGGCTCGCAGTCGCTGGTGTTCGGCATCTCGCATTTCCTGCCGGGTGGCGGCGCCGGTCCCGATGCATCGCCGCCGGAGAAGATCTATTACATCCTGTCGGGCGAGCTCACGGTGATTGCCGGCGGCAAGGAGACCGTGGCCAAGGCCGGTGACAGCGTCTACATCGGCCCGAATGAAAGCCGCGAGATCATCAATCGCGGCCACGACGTCTGCACCATCGCGGTTGCCGTCGCGCCGGTGAAGTGACTTCTATTCCGTCATCCTGAGGTGGCCGCGGAGCGGCCCTCGAAGGACGACGGCCGAGGCGCTAGGGCCGTCGCCCTTCGAGGCTCGGCCTTTGGCCGAGCACCTCAGGATGACGGAAACAAAACACAGAGTAACGATCATGACCGACGACTATCTGAAAAACCCGCAATCGCTGTTCGACGTCAAAGGCAAGACCGCGCTGATCACCGGCGCCACCGGTGCGTTCGGCGCGCTGGCGGCCAAGGTGCTGGCCGGCGCCGGTTGCAATCTCGTGCTGTCGGCCGGCGGCACCGAGGCGCTCAAGAAGGTCGCCAAGGAATGTGAAGAGCTTGGCGCCAAGGCCGAGATCGTCAACATGCGGCCAAGCTCGGCGGCGAATTGCGACAAGATCGTCGACGCCGCGGTGAAGCGGTTCGGCGGCGTCGATATCGTGGTGCTCGCTGCCGGCATCAACAAGGTGCAGAAGATCGTCGAGCAGTCGCCGGAAGCCTTTGCCGAAGTAATGGATGTCAACGTTACTCAGTCGTGGCTGATGGCGCGTGCGGCGGGAAAGCAGATGCTGGCGCAGGGCCGCGGCGGCAAAGTCATTTTGATGTCGTCGGCGCGCGGATTGCTCGGTCATCCGGCCGGCTACACCGCTTACTGTGCGTCGAAGTCGGCAATCGACGGCATCACCAAGGCGCTCGGCTGCGAATGGGGTCCGACCGGCATCACCGTGAATGCCATCGGCCCGACCGTATTCCGTTCCCCGCTCACCGCCTGGATGTATGAGGACACCGACAACGCCACCGCGGTGCGCAAGGGCTTCATCACCCGCGTGCCGAAAGGCCGGCTTGGCGAGCCGTCCGATCTTGCCGGGCCGCTGTTGTTCCTGGCGTCGAAGGCATCGGATTTCTACACCGGCCACATCCTCTACGCGGACGGCGGCTACACGGCAGGCTGAGAATGGCCGAGAACGCAGCGAAGGCGCGCATCGCCGTCGTCGGTGCCGGCCTGATGGGGCACGGTATCGCGCAGGTTTTTGCGCTCGCCGGCCATGAAGTGAACATCACCGATACGGTTGTTCAAAACCTCGACACCGTCCAAGCGCGCATCGCCGCCAACCTTCGCGATCTTGGCGACGACGAAACAGCCGTGGAGCGGGTACAGCCTTGCGTCGACCTTACCGAGGCTGTGCGGGAAGCGGATTTCATTGTCGAGGCGATAGCCGAGAAGCTCGACCTGAAGCAGAAGCTGTTCGCCGACATCGAGCTGCGGGCGCGGCGTGATGCGATCCTGGCCAGCAACACCTCGGTGATCCCGATCACGGCGATCATGCAAGGCCTGATCCGCAAGGAACGCGCGCTCGGCACCCATTGGTGGAATCCGCCGTTCCTGGTGCCGCTGGTGGAAGTGATCCAGACGCAATGGACCTCGCCGCAGGCGATCCGGTTCACCATGGAGCTGCACAAGGCGGCGGGCAAAATGCCGGCGCACGTTCAGAAGGACGTGCCGGGCTTTATCGGTAACCGGCTTCAGCACGCGTTGTGGCGGGAGGCGATCTCGCTGGTCGAGCACGGCATTTGCGACGCCAAGACCGTCGACGATGTGGTCAAGGCCTCGTTCGGCCGGCGGCTCGCCGTGCTTGGACCGATGGAGAATGCCGATCAGGTCGGCACCGACCTCACGCTCGCCATCCACGACGTCGTGTTGCCGGCGATCGAGAACCGGCCGGGATCCTCGCCGCTGCTGCAGCAGCTTGTCGCCGACGGCAAACTCGGGTTCAAATCCGGCCAAGGCTTCCAGAAGTGGAGCCCCGAAGAACAGGCGGCGCTGCGCACCCGCGTGATGCAGCATTTGAAGGCCATGCGCGACCGTTGATTGCCAGGGAGGTTGGTATGAACACCGGCACGAGCAAGTCAGGCAAATCAGGCAAATCAGAAGTGACGACCATCAATCGCCGCGCGGTGATCGCGGGCGGCCTTGGCGCGATTGCGGCGCCCGCCGTGCTGCACGTCATCCCGGCCAATGCGCAGTCGAAGGCGATCAAGATCGGCCACGTCAGTCCGAAGACCGGGCCGCTCGCCGGGTTTGGCGAATCCGACGGGTTCATCATCGACCAGATGACGCAGCTGCTGAAGCCCGGCATCCAGAGCGGCGGCAAGACCTATCCGGTTCAGATCATTTCCAAGGACAGCCAGTCGACCGGCACGCGCGCCGCCGAAGTCGCCCAGGAGCTGATCCTGCGCGAGAAGGTCGATCTGATGATCGCCTCGTCGGCGCCCGACACCACCAATCCGGTCGCCGACCAGTGCGAAGTCAACGAGATGCCGTGCGTCACCACGAACTGTCCGTGGCAGCCGTATTTCTTTGGCCGCAACGGCGACCCGAAAAAGGGCTTCACCTGGACCTATCACTTCTTCTGGGGCCTCGAAGATGTGATCGCGTCCTACCTGCCGATGTGGGACTCCGCATCCACCAACAAGGTGATGGGCGGCCTGTTTCCCAACGATGCCGACGGCAATGCCTGGGGCGATCCGCAGCGCGGCCTGCCGCCGGCACTGACCAAGGCCGGCTACAAGCTGCTCGATCCCGGCCGTTATCAGGTGATGAACAACGACTTCACCTCGCAGATCTCGCAGTTCAAGCAGGCCGGCGCCGAGATCGTCGTCGGCAACATGATCCCGCCGGATTTCGCGACGTTCTGGTCGCAGGCGGCGCAGCAGGGCTTCCACCCCAAAGTCGTCACTATCGGCAAGGCGCTGCTGTTTCCGTCGGTCGTTGCCTCGCTCGGCCCGCGCGGCAACGGACTCACCACCGAAATCTGGTGGACGCCGACGTTCCCGTTCAAGTCCGGGCTCACCGGCCAGTCGGCGCAGCAGCTTACCGACGCCTACACCGACGCAACCAGGCGGCCGTGGACGCAGCCGATCGGCTATCAACATGCGCTATTCGAAGTGGCGATCGACGTGCTCAAGCGCACCAAGAGCATCGATCCGAAGGCCATTCTCGACGCTATCGTCGCCACCGACTATCAGTCGATTGTCGGCCAGGTGAAATGGACCGGACAGCCGGTGAAGAACGTCACCAAGACGCCGCTGGTCGCCGGCCAATGGCAGCGCAAGGGTAATGACTTCGAACTGGTGATCACCGAGAACAAGTCGGCGCCGAACATTCCGGTTGGCGGCAAGCTGGAATTGCTGTCGTAGCCTTTCGCCGGCATCGTTCGATCAAACCGCAGCGCGCGGCGGCAGGCGCGGTTAAGCCTGCTAGACGACGCGCAGCCGCTCGATCAGCGTGCGGCTGTCCGGCAGCTTGTCGACGCCGAGCACCGCGTCGACAAGCGCGTCCTGCTGCGGCGCCGCCATCACGCCGCGGGTCAGTTTGCGGAATTTCGCCACAATATCGTCGGCGCTGGCGAATGATTGCTCGCTGCCGCGCGGCGCCTCGCGGGTCTCGCTTTCGACCGAGCCGTCGCGGAAATGGATGTCCACGCGCACCTTGTGGCGGAACCCCGCGCCTTGCGCGGTGATTGCGGGATCGTGCACCACCTTCACCTTGCGCGAGTGTGCGATGCGTTCATCGTTATCGACGCAGTCGGGCGTGAATTCGTCGACGAACACGTCGCCTTCGATCAGCAGCGTCGCCACGCAGAACGGCAGGTTGAGTTGCGCCGAGGTCAGGCCCTGCGGTTCATAGGGCCAGCCGACGTGATCGACCGTGACCTGGGAGCCGTGCACGACGATACTGTCGATATCGTCGAGCGTGAACGGATGGCGCTTCTTGATGTCGCGGATGGCGTCGAGCGTGGTGTGGTTGGAGCCGACGCAGGAATAGAATTTCAGCGAGATCCGCATCGTTTCGAACCGCTCGCCAAGGCCGGCGCTGAGCTCTTCCAGATTGAAGCGGTCGGTCGAGCGCGAGAACGTGGTGCAGAAGCCGCCGTAAGGCGCCTCAAACACGTCGACGATGCCGGTAAAGTCCTGCGCCGCGAGCAGCGCGCCATAGAAGCCGCTTTGCGCGGCGCGGCCCGCATGCATGCGCTTGACCATGGCGCCGTATTGCGCGGCCATCAGCCCGGACGATTGGGTGCCGCCAATGCCCAGCGCATGCACGGTTCGTTCGGCATCGAGCGACAATCCGCGTGCCGCGCCGGCTGCCGCCGAAAAAATTCCGACCGTCGCGCCGGAGTGCCAGCCCTGGCCAATGTGCTCCTGTCCCATGCACAGTCCGACGCGCGGGCCGATCTCGTAGCCGGCAACGGCAGCGGTGAGGAAATCGCGTCCGGACAATTGCGCATGGCTCTCCGCCACCGCGATCAAGGCCGGCAGCGTCACCGCGCCGACATGCAGCACCGCCTTGCGGTGGACGTCATCGAGTTCAAAGCCCTGCACCTGGGTGCCGTTGACCAGCGCGGCATGGTCCGATGAGAGTTTTGCGCCGGTGCCCCAGATCGACGTCGTGCGCGTCGCGTCGAGTTTCTCCAGCGTGCCGCGCAGGATGCGGCACCACTCGAGATTAGCGCCATAGATGGCGCAGCCGAGCGAATCGAGGATCAGCAGCTTGATCCGCTCGCGGACCTCGGCGGGGATTTTCTCGTAGGTCAGGCCTGAAACGAATTCGGCGATACGGCGCGTGTGGACGTTGTCGCCTGAGGCGTGGGCACTCATTCTCTGCGCTCGCCGTCAGCGTACTGCGGTTCGCGACTTGAGGCTGTCCCACCACGGACAGATGCCGGCCATCACGTCGTAGTTGCCTTCCATCACCTGCACCGGGCGGCGGAAGCCGTCTTCGGCGTTCTTCAGGCGCAGCGCGCGCGCCTTGGCCCGGTCCGCCTCGGACAGCCAGACCCGTTCGTGGCCCCACATGCTCGGACCTTCCTTGCGCTCGGTCGCCCGCCACGACTCGACGTCGATCGAACGCGCGCCCCAGCCGTATTCGACCATGAACGCCGACGGCGTCCACGAATAGAACGAGGTGATGAAGTCGCTGGTGTGCCGGCCGAGCGTCACGCCGACGCGGTCTTTTTCGCCGAGCGCGATATCGTAACCCTGGCCGACGTCATCGAACGAATAGAGCTCCATCATGATGTGGTGCACGGCGTTCTTGCCGGTCTGGATGAAGGCGAGGCTGTGGTGGCGCGGATTGAGATGCAGGAAGCGCGCCACGAACGGGTGATCGTAATAGTCGGTCAGGCGGAAACCGAGGATGCCGCGATAAAACTCCATCAGCTTGTCGATGGTGTCGCGGGTATCGACATTGAGCACGACATGGCCGAGCCCGAGCGGCCCGGTGCGGAAGCCGGAAATCGAGCGGCCGGGCTTGAACGGTTCGGCGGTCGTTTCGGCGCCGTGGAAGACTTCGAGCCGGTTGCCGATTGGATCGTTGAAAACGATCAAATCTTTCACATGGCGTTCGTCGGCGAGCGCGCGTGCGCCGCGCGCGACTTTGATCGCATTGTTTTCAAGATGCGCCGCGATGGCGTCGAGCGCCGCGGCGTCGGCGACCTCCCAGCCGAAAAAGCCGATGCCTTCGCCGCCGTCGGCATCGACGATGATGCGCTGTTTGCGGTCGTCCATGCGAAAGGCCAGCGTCGAGCGCGACTTGTCGATGGGCTGCAGCCCAAGCAGGCGCGAGCCGTAGCCCGCCCAATCGCCCAAATCCTTGGCGCGCACGCCGACATAGCCTAAAGCCTGCGGAACCATGACAACCTCATGTAATCGTTGCCATCCTTTTACACCGATGGCATCAGTCGCAAAACCACTGCCGGGAATATATGACCCATGCCGGAACGATTAAAACCGCCTTTTCGCGCCGATCATGTCGGCAGCCTGATCCGGCCGGACGCGCTGATCAAAGCGCGTGCGGCGGCCGAAAAAGGCGACATGACTCGCGCTGAACTCGCGCAAGTCCAACACGACGCCATCCGCGACGTGGTGCGGATGCAGGAGGATGTCGGGCTCAAGCTCGCGACCGACGGCGAATACAACCGGTTCTCCTGGCAGCGCGATTTCCTGCTCAAAATCGGCAATGTCGAAAACATGGAATCGAAGCTGACGGTGCGGTTCCATTCCACGGCCGGCACGCGCGATCACACGCCGCCGTCGCTGCGGGTCGCGGGCAAGCTGTCGCGGCCGAACGGCATTTTCGTCGACGATTTCAAGTTTCTCAAATCGGTCGCCAGGGCGACGCCGAAGATCACCATACCGTCGCCGACCATCGTGCATTTTCGCGGCGGCCGCGCCGCTATCGACGAAAAAGCCTATCCGCAGCTGGATGCGTTCTACACCGATCTTGCCAATGTCTATCGCGCCGAAATCCGCGATCTCGCCGACGCCGGCTGCCGTTATCTGCAAATCGACGAGGTCAATCTCGCCTATCTCTGCGATCCGGAATTGCGCCGGCAGGTGGCCAATATCGGCGAGGATCCGGAATTGTTGCCGAAAACCTATGCGAGCCTGATCAACGCTTCAATCGCCGGCAAACCCGCCGGCATGACGGTTTGCATGCATCTGTGCCGGGGCAATTTCGCCGGCGCCTGGATCGCGGAAGGCGGTTACGAGCCGGTCGCCGAGCTGCTGTTCAACGAAATCAACGTCGACGGCTATTTCCTTGAATACGATTTCGATCGTGCCGGCGGTTTTGCGCCGCTGCGGTTCCTGCCGAAAGGCAAGATCGCGGTGCTCGGGCTGGTCACCACCAAGAGCCCGACGATGGAGAGCAAGGACGAGCTCAAGCGCCGCATCGATGAGGCGGCCCGCTACGTGCCGCTCGACCAGCTGGCGCTGTCGCCGCAATGTGGCTTCTCCAGCGGCATCGGCGGCCAGACCATGACGGTCGAGAACGAGATCGCGAAGCTGAAGCTGGTGGTCGAGACCGCGCGCGAGGTGTGGGGAACGGCTTAGGCCTGCGCCAGGGTCTTGCGCAGCCACACTTTGTTGTCGTGGAACGCGGCGCCGCCAAACGGCGCAACAGAATCCGAGCCTGTCAGCGTGTTGATGCCGCGGCCGTCGGCATAGGCCGAGTTGGGCCACAGCGACTCCGCGATCAGCACGCCGCGCCGCACGCCGTCGAACAGCTTGACGTGGATATGCACCTGGCCGCGCCGGTTGCCGAGCACGATCTCATCGCCATCGGCAACGCCGCAATCCGCCGCGTCGCCGGGATTGATCATCACCGTCGGCCGCCGTTCCCGTGACAGCGACGTCGGCGTTTCCGTGAAGGTGGAATTGAGGAAGCCGCGCGCCGGCGATGTCGCCAGCCGGAACGGGTGCTCGTCATCGGCTTCCTCGATTACGTCCCAGTGGTCCGGTAACGCCGGCAGCGGCCGCGTCGAAACATCCCTGTGCCAGCGCCCGAACGGGGCGTTCGGCCAGTCCGGCTTGAAGCGGAATTTGCCGTCGGGATAAGCGAAGCCGTTGAGATAATGCGCGGTGGCGAAATCCGGCTGGCAGTCGATCCAGCGCTTCGCTTCAAGCTCTTTGACCGTGCCCCAGCCGGACTTTTGCAGCGCGACATCGATGATTTCGCGCGGCGTCATGCCGAAGCCCGGATGTCTCGCGCCGAGCCGATGCGCGAGCGCGCAGATCAGGTCGTGGTTTGAGCGGCACTCGCCCGGCGGCTCGACCAGTTTCGGGCCGAGCAGGAGGTATTGGCTGCCGCCGGCCGTGTAGAAGTCGTCATGCTCGAGGAACATCGTCGCCGGCAGCACGATATCCGCCACCTTCGCCGTGTCGGTCATGAATTGCTCGTGCACGCAGACGAACAGGTCGTCGCGGGCAAAGCCGCGTTTGACCACTTCCTGATCGGGCGCCACCGAAACCGGGTTGGTGTTCTGGATGAGAAGCGCGGTCACCGGGCCGCCGCCGATCAGGGCTTCCTTGTCGCCGGTCAGGATCGGGCCGATCCTTGATTGATCGAGCATGCGGATCGACGGATCGCGAACGTCCTGGCCTTCGATCAGCGTCTTGTTGAGGTGAAAGACGTCGCCATTATTGTGGAACGCGCCGCCGCCTTCGAGTTGCCACGCGCCGGTGACGACGGCGATGCAGCTTGCCGCATGCATGTTGGTGGCGCCGTTGCGCGAGCGGGAGAAACCATAGCCGAGACGGAAATAGCTCCGCTTGTGCTCGCCGACGAGCTTGGCAAAGGCCTCGATGGTCTCGACCGGGCAGCCGGTGATCGTCGATGCCCATGCCGGATCGCGGCTGCGAACATGGGCTTCAAGCTCGCGCGGCGCATCGGCGAAGCGATCGAGATAATCCCAGTCGGCTTTGCCGTCGCGGAACAGGCAGTGCATCACCGCGCAGGCCAGCGCGCCGTCGGTGCCGGGCCGGATCAGCACCGCGAGGTCGGCCTGCCGCATCGTGGCATTCATGTAGACGTCGACCACGACAATCTTGGCGCCGCGTTCCTTGCGGGCCCGCGTCGCGTGGGTCATCACGTTGACCTGGGTGTTCACCGCATTGGTGCCCCAGATCACCACCACGTCGGACTTCGCCATCTCGCGCGGATCGGCGCCGGCCAGCTTGCCGGTGCCGGCCATGTAACCCGACCATGCCGGGTTGACGCAGATGGTCGAGAAGAAGCCGGAGTATTTCTTGGCGTGGCGCAGCCGGTTGATGCCGTCGCGCATCACGTAACCCATGGTGCCGGCGTAGTAGTACGGCCACACCGCCTCGGAGCCGTGTGTCTTCTCGGCCTTGATGAATTGCTCGGCGATGATGTCGAGCGCGTCGTCCCAGGACACCGGCGCGAACTGGCCCGAGCCCTTGGCGCCGATGCGGCGCAGCGGGTGCAGCAGGCGATCGGGATGATGAATGCGCTCGGCGTAGCGCGCGACCTTTTCGCAGATCACGCCGGACGTATAGAGATTGTCCGGCGCGCCGCGGATGCGGCCGATGGTGCGCGGATCCAGAACCTCGACCTCGAGCGCGCAGGTCGACGGGCAATCATGCGGGCAAGCGGAGGCGCCGATCTTTGGGCGAAAAGCCTGATTCATGGTCGTTGCGCTCTGGACTTTCAGGACCGTAGCACAGGGCCCTGATGCCTTCCAGAAAGTCCGTTCACTTCACGCCATAGCCGGCGAATTCCTGGGCTATATCGCTCTGGAGCAGATTTGCCGCCGCCATATCGACCTGGCCGCCGGCTGCATCGCCGTTCTTTTGTTTGGCCAGCCCCCGGCCGTAAAGTGCGCTGGCAAGGCGGGAATTCAGCTTCAGCGCGGCGTTGAAGTCGGTGATGGCGTTGTCGAACTGGTTAAGCCGCAAATAGGTGAAGCCGCGACTGTTCAGCGCCGCGGCGTCATTGCCGCGAAGTTTGAGCGCCTGATTGCAATCGGCAATCGCGCCCTCCAGATCGCGTCCGGCCTCGGCGCGCGCGGCGCAGCGGCCGGTGAGGGCATCGGCCGAATTTGGATCCAGCTTGATCGCTTCGCTGAAGTCGGCGGTCGCCCGGTCGTGGTCGCCTTTGTTGTCATAGGCGCTGCCGCGGCTGGCGAACGCGACGGCGTAAGCCGGATCGAGCGTCAGTGCCGTATTGAAATCCGCAAGCGCGCGGTCAAGGTCGCCTTTGGCCATGTAGGCGATGCCGCGGTTGGTGTGGGACCAGGCCAGCGGCTTGTCCTTCAGCTTTCCGGACTCGATCAGCGTGGTGCAGCCACCGATCTGCATCTGAAGCGAAAAAGTATGCGTCTTGTTTCCGCACCAGGCGACCTGGGCCTGCATTTGCGCAGCCGCCGGCAGCGCCAGCGTCATTAAAATCGTTGCAGCAGCATACAGTGTGCGCCACGGTATCGTTATCATCGCCACCTCATGCCGCCGTTCTTGCCGCCGTTCATGGGTTGAAATCGGCGGCGGCATGAACGATAGCACGAGTGCAACCAAGACAAGCGTGTGATTGGGAGAAGCCGCCATGAAAGCAGCCGTCCTCGGAGAGAAGGGCGTTGAAATCCGCGACCTGCCGAAGCCTGAGCCGAAGCCGAATGAGGTGCTCATCAAGGTTCACGCCTCGAGCCTCAACCGCGCCGACGCGCTGGTCGCTTCGGGCATTCAGCATGGCAGTGTCGGCGGTGTCGGTGCGCGCATCGGCCTGGAATGCTCGGGCGAGATCGAGGCGGTCGGCAGCGGCGTGAAGGACTTCAAGCCGGGCGACCGGGTCATGGCGTCGGCGCCGGGCGGCTTTGCCGAGTATGCGGTGACCGACGCCGGGCGTGCGCATCGCATCCCGGGCAACAATATGAGCTACGAGCAGGCGGCATGTTTTCCGGTCGCGTTGCAGACCATGCACAACGCGGTGGTGACCGCGGGCCGGCTCAAGCCCGGCGAGACCCTGCTCATTCAGGGCGCGAGCTCCGGCGTCGGCTTGATGGGGATGCAGATCGGCAAGGTGATGGGTGCATCGCTGGTGCTGGGCACTTCGACGAACGCCAAACGCCGTGACGGCCTGAAGGACTACGGCTGCGACGTCGCGATCGATACCGGCAAACCGGACTGGCCGGAGGAGGTGAAGAAGGCGACCGGCGGCAAGGGCGTCGATCTGATCGTCGACATGGTCTCCGCGCCCGTCGCCAACGGCAATCTCGAAGCCGCGGCGCTGCTTGGGCGCATCGTCAATGTCGGACGCCTCGGCGGCACCAAGGGCGAGTTCAACTATGACCTGCATGCGCTCAAGCGCGTCGATTATATCGGCGTGACGTTCCGCACCCGCACACCCGAGGAGGTGCGCGCGATCGTCAAAGAGATGCGGGCCGATCTGTGGCCGGCGGTCGAGTCCGGCAAGCTGACCTTGCCGATCTACAAAACCTTCAAGCTCGCCGATCTCGTCGAGGCGCTGGCTGTCATGAATGCCAACCAGCATTTCGGCAAGATTGTCATAAATGTCTCGTGACGCGGATGGCCCGCAAAACCGCTGCATTTGTCGGTTTCGCGGCTTGCTTGGCGGAATGGGGTCCGGCATAAAAATGCCATGACTGATTCGGCGAAGAGCCCTGCGCCGATTCTGGCTGCGGGCGGCATCGTCTTACGCGGCAACACCAAACCGCGCTTCGCTATCGTGCGGATGCGGCGGGAAAAGTCGTGGGTGTTGCCCAAGGGCAAGCTGATGTCACGCGAGCATCCGCGCGACGCCGCCAAACGCGAAGTGCTGGAAGAGACCGGCCACGACGTGTCGGTGCACAAGTTCCTCGGCTCCATGGCCTATCCGGCCGATGGCCGGATCAAAATCGTGCAGTTCTGGCTGATGCGGACCTCCGGCTTGCCGGAGCGCGAGTTGTCGAACGACGTCAAGGCGGTGAAATGGCTGCCGCTCAGGCAGGCCATCGACACGCTCAGCCGCCCGCATGAGAAAGTGTTTCTCACCCATGTCGGCCCGATTGCCTTGAACGAAATCAAAAAGACAACGCGCAAGAAAACCAGGTCTTCCAAAAAACGGCGATCGCTCGCCGCGGCCGCCACGCCGCACGTGATCGCGATGGGCTACGAGAAAACCAGGCCTAGCGCATTCGCCAAGGCGCTTGGCAAATGGTTCGGCCGTTCCGCGCAATCGGGGCTGCGCCAGGCCGGCTAAAAGCCGGATACGCCGCCGCGCGATTTGAGAAAAGCGTAAGAATATTCGCGCGCGTGGGAAAATCGCAGGTTTTTGAGATGGAACAGCCAGGTTTGAGATCCGATGAGGCGCGCGAGCGCGAAGACTATATCCGGATGACGAAATTTCATCGGGCCCACGTCATCGAGATCACCTACTTTTCCGTTCTCACCGCTGTGACGCTGCTGGTCATTTCCTTTTTTGTCGATCCGGACTGGGCCTGGTTTTTACGGGGCGGGATTGGCGGGCTGTTCCTCACATTTTTATACATCTGGGGCAGGACGGCGCGCCGGTCATTTGATTGATCCGGCTGGCATGGCACGCGTTGACGGTTTGGCGGTGGCTGCCGCTCTGACGTGCCGGTTTGACGAAATGAGCGGGCGGCTTATCGACCAATTCTGCAACCCGGGTTTTTGCCTTGTGGCGACGTGATGGAATCTGGCATCACGCCGGCGATAGGTTTCGACAGCGGGGCAACGGGAGGAAGCGGTGGAGATCCAGGGCACGGGACTGCTGTTTACGCTTGCCGAAATCATGGTCACGTTCGCCGGATTCTCGACGCTTCTGGTGAGCGTCCGCCAGGTCGCCGGCGCGCCGCTCTCGGCGCTCGACCGCCTTCTCGCCAAGATGGTTCTCGTTCACCTGATGGTGCTGACGGGCGGCGCGTTGTTGCCGTCGATGCTGGGGTTGTTCGATATGCCGGAAGCCTCGATCTGGCCGGTCGCCGCGGTGATTTTTGCCGTGCCCAAGCTTCTGTTGCTGCTCAGCTATCCGTACCGCCGGCGCAAGGCGGTCGGTGAGAGGCCGTCCATTATTTTCTATGTGGTCTTCGTCGGTTTTGGATCGCTGGTGGTTGTAGCGATGCTCATCTATATCCTTGGCGGCTTCAAATATGCCGCCGCTGCTTACGTAACGGCGCTGGTGGTCAACTTCTTCATTTGCGCCTTCGCTTTCGTGCTGGCGCTTGACGCGATCATGGGGCAGAAGGCCACCGCTTCCTGATCGGGGCTATCCCGGCTCGACGTCGTGAAACTTGGTGTAGTCCAACAGCAACCGCCCGGTCGGCGAATAACTCGTGATGTCGCGGTAACGATGCTGCCAGCGAATGTCCGTCCGCGAATAGAGTTGCCTGGAATAGAGGCGTTGCGCTGAACTGTCATCGACACCGCCGACGTTAAGAACCAGCGCGCCTTCAGCGTCGGCGAAGTCGTCCGCGGTCATGCCGAAGATCGGACTCGTCTCGTCGATGATGTGCAAGAGCGTCCAGCTCAATGAAAACATCGGATGCTCGCTGCGATCGAGTTTGAGCTCATAGAAGCGGCGGAATTCTTCACCCTCTGCCGTCAGCTCCAGCTTGAAGACCCAAAGCTGCGCCGTCGCCTGTGAAATGGTGTTGTGCCGTGCATTGGCGATGCGGATCATCAGCGTCGGAACGCCCTGATATGTGGTCACAACGGGGTGCCGGGCAAAGACGAAGTGGGCCCTCGGCCGCGAAAAACGGGCGAAGATCAGCCCGGTCATCACCGCGAGAAAGCTCATGCCGGTGAAGATTTCGATCGTGGCGACGAGATGCCCGTAGTTGGTCTGCGGGTGCATGTCGCCGTAACCGACAGTCGCTAGCGTCTCGATCGAAAAATAGAACAGGCTCAGCGGCAGCGGCAGATCCGGCGCCACGTTGGCGATCGGATCTTGTCCGAGCCAGAACAGAAAGGCGAAGACGGTGTTGAGGACGATGAAGATCAGCGCCGCGCTGCCGAAGAATCCCGGCCAATGCACGGCCATGGAGCGATGGTAAAGATCGCTCCAGAATCCGGTGCCCAGCCCGTGTGTTTCGATCTCACGCGGGCCAATGGTGACGAGATGCGACCTTCGGCCGGTCCGTTTCGACTTTCGCTCTACCAATGCGGTCCCGCCTTGCCGAACGGAAACGGCACCATCGGCTATGCCGCTTTGACGGCGGCGTGGTTCTTGAGCAGCGGATAAACCCGCCGCGCATTGTCCTCGAAGATCTTCTTGCGGTCGGCGGCGCTGATCGGGGCACCCTCGACGTAGCGCTTGGTGTCGTCGAAGCCGAAGCCGGTGCGGGGATCGTTGCCCTTCACCGCACCGACCATTTCCGATGCAAACAGGATGTTGTCGATCGGCACCACCTTGGTGAGCAGATCGATGCCCGGTTGATGATAGACGCAAGTGTCGAAGAAGATGTTGTCGCCCATGACCTCGGCAAGCTCCGGCTTGCCGTTGTTCAGCGCGATGCCGCGGAATCGGCCCCAGTGGAACGGCACCGCGCCGCCGCCATGCGGGATGATGAACTTCAGCTTGGGGAAATTCTTGAACAGGTCTGACAGGATGACCTGCATGAACACCATGGTGTCGGCATTGAGATAGTACGAGCCGGTGGTGTGCATCGCCGGGTTGCAGCAGCCGGAAACGTGGATCATGCACGGCACGTCGAGCTCAATCATCTTCTCATACAGCGGGTACCACGACTTGTCGGTCATCGGCGGCGAGTTGAAGTAGCCGCCCGACGGATCGGGATTGAGGTTGCAGCCGACGAAGCCCATCTTCACGCAACGCTCGAGCTCGGCGGCAGAATTCTTCGGGTCGACGCCGGGCGACTGCGGCAGCTGGCACACGCCGATGAAGTTCTTCGGGTAGAGCGACACGACGCGGGCGATCAGGTCGTTGCAGATTTGCGACCACTCGACGCTGACGCTTTCGTCGCCGATGTGATGCCCCATGCCCGATGCGCGCGGTGAAAAGATCGTGACGTCGGTGCCACGATCGCGCTGCAGCTTGAGCTGGTTCTGCTCGATGCTCTCGCGGATTTCGTCGTCGGACATCTTGAGCGACGCGCGCGACGGCATCGCGGTCTTGTCCTTGGCGTTGGCCGCCGCGGTCTGCTCCTTGCGGAAACGATGCAGGTCCTTGGGCTCGGTGGTGTAGTGGCCGTGGCAATCGATAATCATGGCGCCATTCTTCGTGGTTTATGGTTTCTGGATCGGGGGGATGCTTACGGACCGCAGCGGCATTGTCAAACCCGGTTCCCGATCTGATAGAGTGCCGCCCGCCCATAAGGAGATCGCAAAAAATGGCCGAATTGCCGCGTCTTAACAACATCATCCGTGCACTCGAAGCGGGCCAGCATGCGCTCACGTGCTTTGCGCCGGCCCATACCGACTCGGCGGTCGCCATGAGCGCCTCGAAATACGACGGCTGCGTGTTCGAGATGGAGCACAATCCGTGGGACAGCGGCCGGCTGCGGGATTGCCTGCAATACATGCTCAACCGCGCACAGATCGCCAAGGCCGGGCTGGTGCCGCCGGTGACGCCGCTGGTGCGTATCCCGGTGAACGGCGTCGAGATGGCGCAGTGGCAGGCCAAGCAGGCGCTCGACGTCGGCTGCTTCGGCATTGTGTTCCCGCACATCTCGACCGTCGAGGAAGCGGCCAACGCGGTCGGCGCCTGCCGCTATCCGCGGCTGAAAAGCGCAAAGTATTACGAGCCGGTCGGCATCCGCGGCGACGGCCCGACCACCGCCGCGCGCTACTGGGGTCTCGGCCAGCAGGACTATTATCAGAAGGCCGACGTCTGGCCCCTCAATCCGCAGGGCGAGGTCTTTTGCATCCTGCAGATCGAGGACACCCGCGGCGTCGAGAACCTCGACGCCATGCTGACCAAGGTGCCCGGCATCGGCGCTATCCTGATCGGCGAGGGCGACCTCGGCCAGGAACTCGGCATCCCGCGCCAGTATGAGCACCCTGAATTGCTCAAGTGGATGAAGCGGGTCGTCGACACCTGCAAGAAGCACAACGTCGTCGTCGGCCATCCGCATGTCGAGAGCGGCAACGTCGAGCGCATCGTCAAGGAAGGCTATCGCTTCCTGATGATGGCGCCGACGCAGGGCTACGGTCACTTCACCGCCGCGCAGAAGCAGGTGGGACGGGCGTAATTATTGCACGTCATGCCCGGCTTTATGCCGGGCATCCCGATCCAGCGGGCAAATCGGTCGAGATTGCCGGGACAAGCCCGGCAATGACGCTACCGCGTTAAATCCGCGGCCAGGTTCTCGAAGCTGCGATCTTTCAGATAATCGTCGAGCCCCCAGCGCTTGACCTGATCCATCACTTCGTCGAACTCGGCTTGCGGGATCGTCTCGTAGACGAACCGCTCGCCGCGGCCGAACTTGGCGAAATCCCAAGGATGCGCATTTTCGAATTCGGCGGGCACGGCAAGTTGCCATAGCGGCAGGTATTTGCCGAGATCGGCATCCATCGCTTTCTCCGCGCGGCCCAGCGCACGCAGATACGACGTCACGACCTCGGGCGGCGAACCTTCCGGCACCCACCACAGCGTGTGGAACGTATCCTCGATGACCTTGCGCAGGCCGAGTTGCTCGGCCATCGCGATCTGCGGCGGCAGCAGGCTTGCTGCTTCGACCTCGCCGTCGAGCAGCGCCTTCAGCCGCGCGCCGAAGCCGCCGGTATTGACCGTCTTGATGTTTTCGAGCGGCAGGAATTTTTCCAGACGGTAGGGCACGTTGAAGTGGCTGCCGGCGCGCATGCCGACCGCGATCGGCACGTCCTTGAGGTCGCGCGGCTGGTGAATGTGCGAATCCGGCCGCACGAAAATCGCCCACGGCGAGACGCCGTAAGCGTCTGCGACGAAGCGCCCCATCCCGGCGCCGGCATTGCAGATGCTGCCCCAGACGCAGGCGCCCTGGATCACTTCGGCCTTGTCGTCGGTATAGGGCCGGTCCTGCGGCCGATGCAGATATTTGAGGTCCTTCCAGCTCGACTGCGTGCCGCGAAACGTCTTCCAGTCGAATTCGACGTCGAGACCTTCGGCGGCAAAGAAGCCTTCCTGCATGGCGACGAAGTCGTTAAGCCCCATGCCCTTCGGGGCAATCTTCACGCGGCGTAAGGCCTGAGCCATGGCGTATCCTCCGGCTTTGTTGTTTCGCGGATTTTATCCGGTTACGGCCCATGCGATAAGGTCCAAAATGCCGCGTGGGGCGACGGATGGAATTTGAGCCGGTCGATCTTCTAGCCATTGTTCTGACGCTGGCTGCACTCATCGGCTGCATCAATCAGCTGTGGATTGGGCTGCCGCCCGCGATCGGCATGCTGCTCGGCGCGCTTGCCGTCTCGCTGCTGATCGTCGCCAGCGATCACGTGCTTCATCTGCACGTCATGTCGTGGTTTCGCGGCACGCTCGACGATGCGCATCTGCCGCGGGTATTCCTCAACGCGATACTGGCGCTGCTGCTGTTCGCCGGCAGCCTCCACATCGACGTTGCCGAACTCAACAAGCGCCGCGCCACGATCCTGCTGCTTGCGACCGTGAGCGTCATGATCTCCACCGTGCTGTTCGGCGGTGCGATGTACTACACCTACGGCCTGATCGGTTCATTCGTGCCGTTCGTCTGGTGCATCATGCTGGGCGCGATTCTCGCGCCGACCGACGCCGTGGTGGTCGAGAATCTCCTGAACAAGATCGCCCTGCCGCCGAGCGTGCGCACGGCGATTGTGGGCGAAAGCCTGTTCAACGACGGAGCCGGCGTGGTGCTGTTTCTTGTCGCGCTCGGCGTCACCGAGGGCGATACCTACGTGTTCGGTCACGGGACCGTTGCGATTGCACTGCTGCGCGAAATCGCCGGCGGTGCGCTGCTTGGCTTCGTGGGCGGGTGGCTTGCGGTGGTGCTGCTGCGGCGGATTAGCGATGGCGGATTGCAATTGCTGATCTCGCTGGCCCTGGTGATCGGCACCTATCGGATCGCCAGCCTGACTGAACTGTCTGGCCCGATCGCCGTGGTCAGCGCCGGCCTGTGTCTCGCTTCGCCATCGCCGCGCTTCGGCATGAAGCCCGAGACCCGCGCGGTACTGGTCGGGTTCTGGTCGCTGCTCGACCAGCTTATCAATACGCTGCTGTTCCTTGCGCTCGGCTTGCAAATCCTCGGGTTGGTGATTGCGCCAATCGAACTGGTGCCGGTCGCCTTTGCGGTCCCGCTGGCGGTGCTGGCGCGGCTGGTCAGCGTCACCGCGCCGCTGGTGTTGACGCGGCAGCGGCTGCGGGACAAGGCCCGCGAGATCGGCGTGCTCACCTGGGCCGGTCTGCGCGGCGGTATTTCGATCGCGCTCGCATTGTCGCTGCCGCCGTCGCCATGGCGCGCCGATCTGCTGGTGGTGACTTACGCGGTCGTGATCTTCACCATCGTCGTGCAGGGACTGACGCTGCCGCGGGTTCTGCGCGAACTCTACGGTGCCGAGCCTCTGTCCGAGCAGTTTCAGCTCGATCAGTAGGCCCAGTTCGCTTCGCTGCCCGGCGCGTTGCCCGCCGGAAGATTGTACATGCCGCTCTGCAGCGTATCGAGGAAGTCGAGCACCTCGGAGGTCTTCACCACGTCGGCATATTTTGCGTTCATGTCGCAAAGATTGATGGCGTGGCTGGCTTGCGAGCGGTCGAAGCAGCCTTCTTCGGCGAGCGCGATGCGGTAGTTCAGGCTGAACGCATCCAGCACGGTGGCGCGCACGCAGCCCGACGTCGTCGTGCCGGTGACGATCAGGCTGTCGCATTGCAGCAGCGTCAGGTAGCTCGCCAGATTGGTGCCGAAGAAGCCTGACGGCTTCTGCTTGAGCACCACGATATCCTTCGGGCCCGGCGCGATCGGCGTGACGATCTCGTTGCCGTCGAGATTGGTAACGATCGTCTGCCGGTCCTCAGCGCCGCGCGAATTCTTCCACAGCCATGAACCGGAATCCCAATTGTCCTCGCGGCGCACGCCGGTGGTGTAGAGCACCGGCACGCCCTTGTCGTGGCATTTGTCGAGCAGCGAGCGGATATAGGGCAGGGCGACCCAGGCGTCCTCGCCGCAGGAATTGCGCCAGCGTTTGATCGATTCAAGGATCGGCTCCGGCCGGTCGCCGCAGAACGCCCAATTCACGTCGATGACCAGCAGCGCCGGCCGCTTGCCGAAGCCGCCGCGTGCGCCGTAGCCCGACGTGCCGAACACCGACTTGTCGCGTTCGGTGAGGAATTTGTTCCAGATCGGTTCGGATTCGGACATAGCGCTGCCTTTCATGTGGGCGTGTGCGGAGGGTAGATCGTTTCGTTTCCCGGAGCAAAGCTTACAAGCTGGCGCGGGCCTTTTCGACGAAACTCATGTCGATGATTTCGTCATAGCCGACATCGGTTTTCAGAATACCGGCGCTCATGACTACGGACTTGGCGGTGTCCCAGGCGGCGCGGCTGACCATGCCGTCCTTGCTCCACATCTCGTCGGCAAACGAGCGGCCGAGCGTGGCCTTGAGATCATCGAGCGCCATGGTCGGGAACTGCTTCTGCGCCAGTTCGGCAGCTTCGTCGTGATTCTCCGCGACGAATTTCAGCGACTTCATCATGCCGCGCACGAAGCCGGTGACGAGGTCCGGCGTCTTTTGAATGGAGTCGAGCCGGATATTGAAAGTCGAATAAGCATAGGGGCCGAGGTCCTTAGGGATGTTGATGAACGGCTCGCCCCACACGCCGCTGCGCACGCCTTGGGTGATGAACGGCTCGGTGGAGCAGCCGATTTGCGCCTGCTTGTTCTTCACCACCGGCAGAATGGCGGAATTGGCGGTTTCGACCAGCGTGACGTCTTTGGTCGGATCGAGATTCCACTTCTTCAGAAGATAGCGGGTGATCGAATTCGGCGTGCCGCCGAAGCCGCTGGTGGCGATGGTCTTGCCCTTGACGTAACTCGGCCAGTCCTTGTCGGTCGGCTGCACGTCGGACGCGGCGCAGAAATAGACGTTGCCGCGATCCACGCAATTGACCACGCAGCGCAGCTCGGCGCCCTTCACCTTGGCGAAGGCGCAGTGCTCCGGGCCGCCGATAAAGGCGAAGGCCTGGCCGGACAGCACCGCATTGGTATGGCCGGAACCGGTTTCGATGGTGACGATGTTGACCTTGACGTCGTCGAACAAATTTTTTGCCATGCCGATATAGAGCGGCAGATAGCCGGTGCCGTGGACCGGCTCCGCGATCAGCACTTCCTTGGTGTCAGCCTTGGCGAGGTAAGGCCGTGCAACGATCGCCGCGCCGGCCATGGCGGAAGAGCTCAAGATCGTCCGCCGGCTGTATCTGCGTGTGGTCATGACAAACTCTCCTGTGACATCCGCTGGGTTATTGCTTGACGCCTTTGCGCAGCACGCTCTCCAGCCACGAGACGGCGGCGTACATGATGACGGCGAGCGTCGACAGCACGAGTACCGCGACCCAGACCAGCGCAATGTCGTAGGTCTGGCCGGCGTAAAGGATCTGGCGCCCGAGGCCGTGCTGCGCGGCGATGAATTCGCCGACCACGGCGCCGGTCAAGGCCAGCCCGATATTCACCCGCAGCACCGAGATGATCCACGGCAGGCAGAACGGCACCACGAGCTTGCGGAACACCTGGAAGCGGCTGGCGCCAAGCGAATAGAACAAGCGTTCCTGGTCGGTATCGACCGCTTTCACGCCGGCATAGGTTGTCAGCGTCGACACCACGAGCGTCAGCGCCGTGGCGATTGCGATTTTCGACGCCAGGCCCAGGCCGAACACCAGGATGACGAGCGGCGCCAGCGCCAGCTTCGGCAGCGTTTCAAAGCAGATGACGTAGGGCTGCACGATCGCGGCGTAGTTGCGCGACCACCAGAACGACAGGCCGAGCAGCGAGCCGCAAGCGGTGCCGATGAAGAAGCCGATGATGGTCGAGCGGAAGGTGAAGCTGATGTCGATCCAGGCGTCGCCGTCGGCGAAGAACTTGATCAGCGTGGCATAGATGGCGCTCGGCTTTGACCAGAAGAAACCGTCGACCCAGCCGGCGTCGGCCGCCAGTTCCCACAACGCGATCAATCCGACGAAGATGCCAAGCTGCGCAGCAATGATCGCCCACAGCGGCCAATCCTTCTGCACCGGGAGGCGCCGCGCCGGCTTTTGCCGGGGCGCGCTTTGCACGGGCTCTGTACGCGAGAGATTGAGCGTTCCGCCGACGCGGGATCTTTCCTGGACCGTCATGCGGCCTCGCCGACGGCGGCATCGTGAGCGGCGGTCAACAGCGCCAGGCACCGTTGCTTTATCGCGATGAATTCCGGCGTCAGTGTTGCGTCGCGCCCGCGCGGCCGCGGGATCGGCACCGCGATGGATTCGACAATCCGTCCCGGCCGTGTCGCCATGACGTGGACTTCGTCGGACAGGTAGATCGCTTCCTCGACGTCGTGGGTGACGAACACGACGGTCTTGCCGAAGTCCGACCACAGCCCCAGCAGCCATTCCTGCATCTGCAACTTGGTCTGCGCATCGAGCGCGCCGAACGGCTCGTCGAGCAGAATGATGTCGGTGTCGAACAACAGCGTGCGCAGCAGCGCCGCGCGCTGTCGCATGCCGCCGGACAGCGCATTCGGGTAGAGATCCTCGAAGCCGGACAGTCCGTAGCGATGCAGCAGCGGCAACGCGCGCTCGCGCGCTGCGCGCAACGGCACGCCCTGGATTTCCATGCCGAGGATGACGTTGTCGAGCACGGTGCGCCACGGCAGCAGCAGATCCTTCTGCAACATGTAGCCGACCCGGCCTATCGTGCCGGTTGCATCGATGCCGTCGATCAGCACGCGGCCGCCGCTCGGTTCCAGAAGTCCCGCGACGATGTTGAAGATGGTGCTCTTGCCGCAACCGGACGGACCGATCAGGCTGACGAAGCGGCCCTGCGCGATGCTCAGCGATACCGGCGACAACGCCGCAAAGACGCCGTTTGGCGTTCGAAACGCCATACTGACCTGATCGAGGCGCAGCTTCGCGGGCATGGTGCAGTCCCTGCGTACCGCGATGATACAGCAATAACCGTGCCAGCGGGTAGGCGACGGAACACCGCGTGGCGGCGCTGGTCAGGCCGTCTGCTTGTCCAGCAATGCGGCTTCAAACGCACTGGTGATTGCAGGTTTGCTTTTACCGGCCTGCACGGCGTCGCCGATGATAACGACCTTCTGACCGGGCCGCGCCAGGGCTTTGAACCTTTGGCCGGTGGCGCGCCGCGCGCGGTAATAGAACCAGTCACGCAGTTTCGGCGCAGACATCAATTGCGCGATCCCGGGCCAGCGCGCCGCGCCGCTATCAAGCGATAACGGTGCGATCGCGCCGAGACCGAAACGATACGAAGCGCCGGTTGCGATCACGATACGATCGAACGGCGCCAGCACAGCCGGGTTCGCCAAGACGTCAGTCGAGAACTGAAATGTTACGCCTTTCATTTTGCAGGCGGCGACCATGTCGGCGATGTAACGCTCGAAACTTCGCGGCGTCGCTTCGACTTCCTGGAACAGCGGCGCCTTGCCGGCGTAGCGGAAGCTGCCGCCCGCCAGTGCGGCCTTTTCAAAGACAGTGACGGTATTGCCCTCGGCGACCAGCGACGCGTAGGTGAGGCCGGCAGGTCCCGCACCGATCACGGCGATGCGCTCGCCGCGCGGCGGTTTTGCATTGGCGAATGTCGTTTCGCGTCCAGCGGCGCCATTGACCACGCAGCCGATGCGGGCACCGCCGCGCATTTCGTTGATGCAGGTATTGCAGGCGAGGCAGCGGCGGACCGGTTCGCCGCGTCCAACCTTGGCGACCCACTGCGGATCGGCGACCAACGTGCGGCCGAGCGCGATGAAATCGGTCTTGCCGCCGGCGACCGCGGATTCCGCAAGCGCCGGATCGCCGAGCCGGCCGACGGCAATGATCGGCAGTGAAACGTGTCTCTTTACTTCAGCCGCAAATTCCAGAAATGGCCCGTCCGGCATCGTCATCGGCGGCAGCACGACCTGCGCCGACGGCAGCGAGCGATAATGCCCCGCGGTGATGTGCAGTGCATCAGCGCCGGCCTCCGCCGCCCACAGCGCGATCTGCTTGCCTTCCTCGAACTTCAGCCCGCCGGGAAAGAAGTCCTCGACCGACAGACGATAGATGACGCCGAGGCCCGGTACGGCCGCTTTCACCGCGCGCAACGCTTCAAGGCCGAAGCGGGCGCGGTTCTCCAGTGACCCACCATATTCGTCGTCGCGCCGGTTTTCGAACGGCGCGTGGAATTGCGAGATCAGGTAGCCGTGCGCGGCGTGCACCTCGACGCAATCGAACCCGGCCTGTTGCGCGCGCCGGGCGGCCGCGGCGTGCGCAGCGATGGTTTGCGCGATGCGCGCCTTGGTCATCGCTTCGGGAACGATGACCTCGAATGTCGTTTCGTAAACCGGATGCGGGATCGCCGACGGCGCAATCGGCGTTTCGCCGCAGATGTCGATGCGGGTGTGGCCGCCGCCGTGGCCCAACTGGATCGACGCCTTGGCGCCGCCGCGATGAATCTCGCCAACCAGCCGCGTCAGGCCGGGAATGAACTTGTCGTCATAGATGCCGACTTCGTGCCGCCGGTGCCGGCCGCATCTTTCCGGCGACGCCATCTCGACGGTGATGAGGCCGACGCCACCGTTCACCCGCGCCATGTAATAGGCGACCGAGTTGTCGGTAACGAAGCCTTCGGCGTCGGAGGTTCGCGTCGTCATCGGCGGCATGACGATGCGGTTCTTGATTTCGGCCGGCCCGATGCGGGCCGGCGTGAGCAGGATGTTGGTCACAGCGTCGGTATCTCACCGCCGTCGAGGTCGATGGTGGCGCCGTGCATCCAGGTTGCGCGCGCCGACACCAGGAACAGGATGAGATCGGCGACATCTTCCACCTTGCCGAAGCGGGTGATGCCGAAGCCTTTGCACATCTCCTCGCGCGCCTTCTGCTCCGGCCAGCCGGTGCGGTCCATCTCAGCCTTGATGCGCCGCCACAGCCGGTCGGTTTCGACCATGCTGGGATGGATGCAATTGACCTGCACGCCGTCGCGCTTGCCCCGGTCGGCCATGCACTTGGAGAAGGCGGCGACCGCGGCGTTCACCGAACTGCCGATGGTGAACTCTTCCGTCGGCTTGCGGCCGCCGGTGCCGCCGATCGCGATCAGCGAGCCATGCCGTTCCTTGAGCGTTGGCCAGGCGGCGCGGGTCAGCCGCACATGGGCAAAGAATTTCAGCGCGTAGCCGTCTTCAAAATCGGCGTCGGTGAGATCCAGGAAATCGCCGCGCTTGGTCGCGCCGGCATTATTGACGAGGATGTCGAGGCCGCCGAGCTCGCGTTTGGTCTGCGCGATGAGTTTTGCCGGCGCGTCCTTCTCGCGAAGATCGATCACCGATACCGCGGCCTTGCGGCCCTGCTTGCGGATCGCGGCGGCGACCTCGTCCAGCGCCTTTTGATCGCGGCCGGTCAGCATCACGTCGCAGCCTTCGGCGGCCAGCGCCAGCGCGACGCCGCGGCCGATGCCGCGGCTCGATCCGGTCACCAGCGCGACCTTGCCTTTCAGTCCCAGCTCCATGGTCGTTCCTCCTGCTTTGGCGACTGTTGTAGCCGGATTTCGCTCGCGCTCAATCCGGGCTAGCGTCATAGCGGCACGAGGGAAATTGCAGATGACGATCAAGGGCAAGGCCTATATCGCCGGCGCATTCGAGCACCCGACCCGGCACGCGCCGGACAAGACGGTCGCGCAATTGCACGCTGAAGTGGCGCTGGGTGCGCTCAAGGACGCCGGTCTCACCCGCGACGACGTCGATGGCTATTTCTGCGCCGGCGATGCGCCAGCGCCCGGCGCCGCCACCATGGCCGAGTACATGAACCTGAATCTGCGCCATCTCGATTCCACCGAGCTTGGCGGCACCTCCTATGTCGCGCTGGCCGCGCATGCGGCGGAAGCCATTGCGCTTGGCAAATGCAACGTGGCGCTGGTGACGCTCGCCGGCCGGCCGCGCAGCGATGGCCAGGCCACCGGGACTGCGCCACGCCAGCGCGATGCCAGCCAGCCGGAAGCGCCGTGGGAGGGGCCGTACGGCCTGACCACGGCGAACAGCTACGCGATGTGCGCGATGCGCCATAGGCATCAATACGACACCACCAGCGAGCAACTGGCCTGGATCAAGGTCGCCGCCTCGCACCACGCCCAGCACAATCCGAATGCGATGCTGCCGAATGTCGTGTCGGTGGAGGAGGTGGTGAATTCGCCGGTGATCGCTTCGCCGCTGCACCGGCTCGATTGCTGCGTCATCAGCGACGGCGGCGGCGCGCTGGTGATCGTCAAACCGGAAATTGCCAGGAGCCTGAAACGGCCGCCGGTGAAGATCATCGGCGCCGGTGAAACGGTGAAGCACCTTTCCGGCGGCACGTTCGATCTGACCACGTCCGGCGCGGCGCGCACCGGGCCGGCTGCGTTCGCGGAAGCCGGTGTGAAGCCTGCCGACATCAAATATGCGTCGATCTACGACAGCTTCACCATCACGGTGCTGATCCAGATCGAAGACCTCGGCTTTTGCGAGAAAGGCGCCGGCGGCAAGTTCGTTTCCGACGGCAATCTGATTTCGGGTGTTGGCAAGCTGCCGTTCAACACCGACGGCGGCGGCTTGTGCAACAATCATCCGGCCAATCGCGGCGGCATGACCAAGGTGATCGAGGCGGTGCGGCAGTTGCGCAGCGAAGCGCATCCCGCGGTGCAGGTGAAGAACTGCAATCTCGCGCTGGCGCAGGGCACCGGACTGCAACTCGGCACGCGGCACGGCAGCGCGACGCTGATCATGGAACGGGAGTGAACGATGGCCGACATGCGCAAAATCCCGTCGCCGATCGTGACCGTCGAAGGCGAGGCATTCTGGAATGCGGCACGCGAGCACCGGTTCACGGTTCCGGTATGCAGCGCGTGCGGCAAGGCGCACTGGTACCCGCGCGCGATCTGCCCGTTCTGCGGCAGCGACACGGTTGCGCTCCGTGACGCATCCGGCAAAGGCACAATCTACACCTTTAGCGTGATGCGCCGCGCCAAGGAACCCTATGCCATCGGTTACGTGACGCTCGCCGAAGGCCCGACGATGATGACGAACATCGTCGATTGCGATTTCGACACGCTCCACATCGGCCAGCCGGTTACGGTCGTGTTCAAGGATACTGAGGATGGCCCGCCGGTACCGATGTTCAGGCCCGATTAGGGCGTAACCTCATGAGCGTGCTTGTCGTGTCCGCTTTTGGAGTGAAAGCGAACAAAGTGCTTTAAATGCTCCGTGTCCGCTAATGACCCGGAACGGACATTGGCCCGCAGATTTCTTGGGGATGCACGACGGCATTAGGGAGGTTCTAATTCGACCTCAACCACGCGCCTACGGCCGTCAAGGTGAAAGCTATTTATTTCCGGAGCACATCTGCGGTGCCCTGCCACTCTTTTGCCAACATGTAGATAAAGGGAACATTACAACAACCAAAAATTGCAACGGAACTTTACGACGTTTGCAATTACCAACAAGAGGGAACTATTCCAATGTCATGCCGGATCGCCCTTGTCATTTTGTTCCTTGCGACGCCGAGCGCGGGTGCTCTGGCGCAGTCTGCTTTGCCTAAAGACGAAACGCCGCCGCCTCAGCCAGCCGCAACGGCGCCGGATGCGGGCGAATCGATGGACCCCCCGATGGTCGGAGACCATTGGACCTATGAGGTACGTGATGAGATCAGCGGCGAGCTGAAAAATACGTTGACCACCACCATCACCGATCTGACGGCGGCCGACATCGCCGTCCGTCTTCAGAACCAGGCTTATTCCCAAGGTCCGACCGTGTTTATCTATGATCGGTCCTGGAACCTGAAAAACAGTCCTACCTGGCGGTTCTCGCCTAATGATGGAACCGGTATAAAATTGCCGCTGGCCGTCGGCACTACCTGGAAATTCCGCGACGATCAGATTCGCACCGGTTACGGCACGACGTTCAAGAACGTCGGCACGTCGAAGGTCGCCGGCACGGAAAGCATCACGACTGACGCCGGCACCTTCGAAGCGCTGAAGATCGAAACCTCGATCAACGGACACAATGCCAATGATTCCACCAAGCGATTCGAATTCACAGCGGTGACTTGGTACGTTCCGTCGATCGATCATTGGGTCAAGCGGACTGTCAAATCGGCCTTCAACGGAAACGTCAATGAAAACGATTCTCTGCAATTGGTCGAGTACGGCAGACGTTGAAGATCGGCCACGCCTATGGCGTTCTCAATAAATATCCAGGAGGCGAGAATGCTGCGCGGCACTCGTGCGGGTGCGATGGCGCTACTATTGGTCACACCGGCGTTTGCGGAAGAAAGCGGTACGACGCATTCGCAGCAGGCTGGAACGCCGACTACAACGGAAACGGCTCCTGCAAACATGCAACAGCCGGCGCCGGGAGACCATTGGACCTATGAGGTGACAGACCAAATCTCCGGTGCGCTCAAACTGACGCGCACCGATATGATCACCGACGTGGGGAAGGATGAGATCACCATACGATATGACGTCGCCGGGACCGGCCATGCCGGCAGCACTATTTACGACCGCTCATGGGATATCGTGCGCAATGACCCGTTTAAATACACGCCAAACGACGGCACAGGAGTTCGGTTTCCGCTGACGCTCGGTGCGCAGTGGAAATTCGCCACGGATGTCCTGAATACGCGCAACGGAATGACATTCAGGCGAGTGGGCACTTCGAAGGTGGTGGGCCGCGAAACCGTCACCACCAAGGCGGGTACTTTCGACACGTTCGTCATCGAAACCGATTTCACCGGTAGGAACGTTCAGGACCCTACATTGGTCAACCAGACCTCGTCGCGCACTTGGTTCGATCCCGACATCGATCACTGGGTAAAACGCAGTATTCTGCTGCGCCAACGCGGGCATGTCGTCTCGAATGACACTGTCCAATTGACTCAATATAGCCGCGGCAAGCAGCAATAAGGAAATTCGGCGGCAGGTGGCCATCCGCAAACCATGGCCACCGAGTGAAATCAACAGCCGACATTGGGCTGACGCAATAAACCAACCCCTCGGTAGCGAGTGACCTATAGCGACAGCGCCCAGCTTGAATTGACCTAGATGGCGTATAACCCTGGCTACTCCACGAATAGGGATCGAACTGCCAATGGGTTTAGCTGTTCTGTTCAAAGCGACGCTTGTCGTCGCCGCGCTGGCCGTGGGTCTCAGTGCAGCACTTTCAGGCCAAGGTGCAGCACCGGTTGCCGAGTCTTGCCCGGAATCGCCGCAGCTTCGCTACTTCCCAGTCGACACATTCGGCTCGCGCAGCTCGGACTTGTTTGTTCGGGAGTGGTACTCGAAGCATCTTGTCGCGATGAAAGAGCCATCGCTTTCTTGTGGTGTGCTTGAGGACACCGAAACCTATCGTTTTTTATGGCTCCGCACGTTCCATAACCCTATCGCGGTGCGCGTTTTTCGGCGCGTTGACGACTACGGCCTCGAAGCTGTGATTTTGGATGGCGCAGGCGGCTACGATCCAGGGCATGTGGCGAGCCGCGTCACGCAGATATTGTCCCGTGACGAGTGGCAAATGCTCATCACTAGACTTGAGGAAGTAAAATTCTGGCAGTTGACGACGATAGGCGGCGACTCGGGTTTCGATGGGGCCCGGTGGATCGTAGAAGCACGTCGCAATGAGCAATATCATATCGTTGACCGCTGGGGACCCAACTCCGCCTTGGGGTCAGTCGGAAGGCTTTTTCTCAACCTCGCGCACCTGAACGCCGTGGGGCCCGTTTACTAACCACACTTCCGGAATTGGCCCTGCACGTCACCTAGCGCGACGCAGCGATATGTCTGCGATTGGCCCAAAGCGGACAGATCAGTTAGCGACTGTCGTGGCAGCTTTAGGGTAAAGATGGGGTAATCGGCCGGCGATCTTGTGGATAGCTGAAGATTTTGGGTGCTGCGCTTCAGGCTGATGGTGAAACGAGGTCACCGTGGTTACGGGCCTCAAGCATCAGAAGGAGAAGCGCAGCATGGACCATTTTGCGGGATTGGACGTATCGGTCAAGGAGACCAGCGTCTGCATTGTGGATGAGACGGGCAAGGTCGTTCGGGAAGTGAAGGTGGCGAGCGAACCGGAGGCTCTGCTGTCGGTGCTGACGAACCCCGCCTATCACTTCAAACGAATTGGATTGGAAGCTGGACCGCTGTCGCAATGGCTGTTCAGTGCGCTCGCCGAAGCGGGCTTGCCAGTGGTCTGCGTCGAGACGCGGCACATGCGGGCGGTACTGAAGGCGCAGATCAACAAGACCGACCGCAACGATGCGCGTGGCATGGCGCAGATGATGCGGGTGGGGCTTTACCGCCCGGTGCATGTGAAGACGTTACGCAGTCAGAAACTGCGGATGCTGCTGACCCATCGCAAGCTGCTGCAGTCGAAAGCCATCGCCCTCGACAACGACCTGCGCGGTACGTTGCGCAACTTCGGCCTCAAGGTCGGGATGGTGGGGACGGTGAAGTTCGAGGGACGGATCAAGGAGCTGGTCGAGCGCCAGCCTGACTTGGCTACGCTGGTCGAACCGCTGCTCATTGTCCGACGGGCGCTACGCGAGCAGATTGGCGTCCTGCACAGCCGCTTGCTGGCCATCGTCCGGGACGATGAGGTGTGCCGGCGTCTGATGACGGTTCCCGGTGTTGGTCCGGTCGTGGCACTGACCTATCGCGCCACCGTCGACGTACCCGCTCGCTTCCGTAAATCCAAGGCAGTCGGCGCCGCGTTTGGACTGACGCCATCCAAGTATCAATCGGGCGAGATCAACCGAACCGGTGCGATATCAAAGTGCGGGGACGAGATGATGCGGATGACGCTCTACGAAGCGGCCCAGGTCATGCTGGTGCGTTCGACGAAATGGTCGTGGCTCAAAGCCTGGGCGATGAAGATCGCCAGGCATCGCGGGATGAAGAAGGCGATCGTCGCACTGGCGCGTCGGCTGGCCGTGATCATGCACCGCATCTGGGTTGACGGCACTGAGTTCCGCTGGACCCGAGACGTCGCGGCGGCATGACTGCAGTGCAGGATCAAACGCGATAGGAGGAAACTCGAGCTCCACCGAGCGGTGGAATGATGTCCCTCGCGGGACGATGGATGAGGTGAGTTCGCGTGTCCGCTTGGACCTGCCGTTCATCTGATGGCAAGGCCGCGGTAAAGATTGTTCCACCTCGCCTTCGAATCCCATGATGGAAGGGCCTTGGTGCCGATTCCGAAGAGAAGCACGAGCCCGCGAGCGACATCGACGCTGTAGAGGTGGATAGTCAGTCAGAAAGCGCTTGACCCTAAACGGCCGATTAGAGAAGCGGACGCCGCAAATTGCAGCCGGCGTGGCTGCTAGTGACCAATAGTGAATTGCGCCTCGACGTTGAAGTTGAGAAGGCGCATCCCCTCGCTCCTTAACTGCGACGATGCTCACGGAACAAACTTCTTCCGAGGGGGTTGACCGCTCGTGCGTATCGCGTTGTCGGGGCGCCAATGTCACGCCTATTATTCATCGCCATCTTACTCGCCGCTGCATTATTTTCTGGTTTTGCAGTAGCGCAAAATGACACGCGGAGCTTCTCCGGACTTTGCGCCTTCTACTCCGGTCGAGGTGCTGGACTTACGGCAGCCCATAGGACACTGCCTTTCGGGACTCGGCTCAGAATCACAGATCAAGCCAGCGGACGAAGCGTAATCGTGGTCATCAATGATCGCGGTCCCTTTGGTCGGGGTCGTGTCCTCGACCTGTCGATCGCGGCGGCAAAAGCTCTGGGAATGATAGATCGAGGCGTTATTTCAGTGCGCGCTGACGTGCTGTGAGTTCAGCGGGCCGCTCGGTGGGAACGACTCAATTCGGATTCAATTGCCGCCAATAAAGTTTCTCGTGCCCGACGATAAGCAGTTTTACTGAAAACCAAGTCTAATGGCGGAACGCTTTTATTCCGGTCGCGAAGATCGCGTTGTGGTGCGGGAAGGCGAGGAGTTGCGGCCACTCGACCCACGGCTTGATTTGGATCGTGACGGTCAGATCAACCTTGGATGGGGCCGAGAAAACACGGTTGGCAATCGGCTTGCCGTGGCACTTCTAGCCGATGCACTTGACGACGATAAACCGGCCGTCGATCTGGCCGAAGCATTCACCGCGAGAGTTGTTGTGATGCTGCCAGATCGTTGGACGATGAGCCGAGCGCGCGTTTTGTCGTTTGTCGAGATCATTGTGCAAGAATCTCTCAACGAGAAAAATTCATCCGCTCGCCTCACTAGACGACTCGGTTAAGAGGCCCTTGGCGGGCATTCAACGACTTCGGTTCGAGGTGCGCCCTCGGGGGTAAAGCAGACATTGGCCAACAGTTGCTCATGGATCTCGATCTATGGGCGCACGGCCCGCCAAATGCCGGGGACGCTTTACTCGAACTTCAAGCCGAGCTTCTTCACCAGCGCGGCCCATTTGCCCTCTTCGCGCACCATGTTGGCGGTGTAGTCTTCCGGCGTGCCCGGCGTCGGCACGCTGCCTTCCTGCAACAGCCGCTTTTTCATCTCGTCGGTGCTGAGGATTTTGACCAGCTCCTTGTTGAGCCGGTCGACGATCGGCTTCGGCGTCCCTGCGGGCGCCGCAAGTCCGTAATACTGCACCGCTTCATAACCCGGCAGGCCGGATTCGGCGGAGGTCGGCACATCCGGCAATGCCGGCGAGCGTTTGCTGTCGGCGATAGCAAGGCCGCGCAATTGCCCGGCCGTGACCTGGCTGACGCAGGCCGGAATGGTGTTGACGCCCAGCGGCACGTGGCCGCCGAGCAAATCTGTGGTGAGCGGTCCGGTGCCTTTGTAGGTGACGACGGTGATGTCGACGCCGGCCATGGTGTTGAGCAGCTCTGCGGCGAAGTAGTTCACGGTCGGCGCCGGCGGCGTGCCGTCGGAATATTTGCCGGGGTCTTTCTTTGCCAGCGCGATGACATCGGCAAGCGACTTTGCCGGGAAGGCCGGGTTCGAGACCACGATCATCGGCGTCGAAGCGACCAGTCCGATCGGTGCGAAATCCTTTTGCAGGTCGTAGCCGGGATTATTGCCCAGGCTGATGCCGGTCAGCAGCATCACGATGGTGTAGCCGTCCGGCGTGGCTTTTGCGGCGTCGCGGGTGCCGATCATGCCGCCGGCGCCGCCGCGGTTTTCGATGACGACCTGCTGGCCGAGCGCTTCCGAAAGTTTCTGCCCGACGATGCGGCCCATGGCGTCGACGCCGCCGCCGGCCGGGTAGGGCACGATCATCGTGACCGGGCGGGTCGGATAGCCCTGCGCCGCAGCCTGACTTTGTGGAAAGGTTAAAGACGCAGCGAGCAGCGAAAACGCGGCAAAGCTGGTGAAAATGTCCCGGCGCATTGTGATTTCCCCCGTGCCCCGACTATAGCTCCGCCCACGCGCCATGGGCTACATTGCCCAATGACGCAGGGAGCGCCCACATGAAGTTCGGACTTTTCGGTAGTGCAACGGCCCGCCATGGCGGGCCGGATGTCGATTCCGGCCAAGGCTACAAGCAATTCGTCGACTACAACATCGAGGCCGAGGCGCTCGGTTATCACGCGACCTTTCTGGTCGAGCATCATTTCACCGGCTTCGGCCAGGTTTCGGCCAGCCTGTCGCTGCTGACATGGGTGGCGGCGCAGACCAAGACACTGCGGCTCGGCACCGCCGTGCTGGTGTTGCCATGGCACAATCCGGTGCTGCTCGCCGAGCAGGCTGCAAGCATCGATCTTCTCTCCGGAGGCCGGCTCGATTTCGGCGTCGGTAAGGGCTACCGCCACAACGAGTTCGCCGGCTTCTGCGTGCCGATCAGCGAGGCCGACGCCCGCTTCAATGAATCGCTCGACGTCATCGTCAAGGCGTGGACGTCGAAGCAGCGCTTCTCCCACCATGGCAAGTACTGGAATTTCGAAGACATCATCGTTGAGCCGCCGACCGCGCAAAAGCCGCATCCGCCGATCTGGATGGGCGCCGGCAGCCGCGACTCGATCCGCGCGGTCGCCAGGCGTGGCTACAATCTGTTGCTCGACCAGTTTGCCTCTTTCGACGCCGTTGCCGAGCGCATCGCGATCTACAAGGAGGCGATCAAGGAGTTCGGCTTCACCTACGATCCGGCCAATGTCGGTGTCGCGCGCGCGTTCTTTGTGGCGAAGGACGCTGCCGACAAGGAGGCGGCTCTCGAACGCCGCATGGAAGCGCAGCGCCGGCTCGAAGCCATCTCCAGCGCGCCCGGAACCAAAAACACCGCGAGCATCATGGCTTATTCGGATACGCGGGAAGCCAGCGAGGAGAGTGCGCTCTACGGCAATCCCGATGAGATCGCCGCCAAGTGCGAAAAGCTCCACAAGCTCGGCGTCGAATTCGTCCTGCTCAATGGCGGCGGCGTTTCCGGTCATGCCAACGAAAGCCTGCGCCGCTTTGCACACGAAGTGATGCCGGCGTTCGTCGAAAAGGTGCAGATGCGGGTGGTGGGATAATGTTATCCGTCATCCTGAGGCGCCGGGGCCGGCATCCTTCGAGGCTCGCCATAGCGCGTTGCAGACGCGCGTAAACGCGCTTATGGCTCGCACCTCAGGATGACGGACTACGAATGATCAACAAGATCGTGCAGAGGATGGCCGATGCGCTGGCCGGCGTTAAGGACGGCTCGGTCGTTCTCGTCGGCGGCTTCGGCAGCATTGGCCAGCCGAATGCACTGATTGCCGGCCTGATCGAGCAAGGCGCAAAGGATCTGACCATCGTTGCCAATAATTCCGGCGTTGGTCATGTCGGACTTGCGGCGTTGCTCGAAACCCGGCGCGTGCGCAAAATCGTCTGCTCGTTTCCGCGCACCGCCGATCCGGTGGTGTTTGAAGAGTTGTGGCGCGAGGGCGCCATCGAGCTTGAATGTGTGCCGCAAGGCACTATGGCAGAGCGGATGCGCGCGGCCGGCGCCGGCATCCCGGCGTTCTACACCGCGACCGCCGCCGGCACGAAGCTCGCGGAAGGCAAAGAGGAACGCGAGTTCAATGGCCGCCGCTATATTCTCGAACAGGCGTTGCGTGGCGACGTCGCCCTGGTCGAAGCCTGGGAAGCCGACCGCTGGGGCAACCTGACGTACAATTCGTCGGCGCGTAACTTCAATCCGGTGATGGCGACGGCGGCGGATTTGACCATCGTGCAGAGCCAGCACATCGTCGAGCTCGGCGCGCTCGATCCCGAAAAGATCGCGACGCCGGGAATTTACGTGGATCGCGTCGTGCACGTGCCGTACGGCGAGCCGACGGTAACCTGACGAAGGAGAGCAGCGTGAACAGTCAGGCCGCTTACAAGTCGATGACGCGCCGCGAGATGGCCGCGCGCCTTGCCGGCGACATTCCGGAAGGCTGGCACGTCAATCTCGGCATCGGCGCGCCGCTGCAGGTTGCCGACTACGTGCCGGTCGAGCGTGAAGTGGTGTTTCAGTCCGAGAATGGCATTCTCGGCATGGGGCCGGCGCCGGCGCCCGACAAGATCAATCGCTGGCTGATCAATGCCGGCAAGCAGTACATCACGCTGCGCACCGGCGGCTCGTACATGCACCACGCCGACAGCTTTGCGCTGATCCGTGGCGGCCACCTCGATCTTTGCGTGCTTGGGGCGTTTCAGGTCGCTGAGAACGGCGATATTGCGAACTGGTCGACGTCGGACAACGAAAGCGCACCCGCTGTCGGCGGCGCCATGGACCTGGCTTCGGGCACCAGAAATCTCTGGGTGATCATGGATCACACGACGAAGACCGGCGAAAGCAGGCTGGTCCGCCGCTGCACTTATCCGCTGACCGCAGTGGGTTGCGTCAAACGCGTCTACACCAATCTTGCCGTGATCGACGTCACCGACGATGGTTTCGCGGTACGCGACATGGTGCAGGGGATGACGCTCGAAGCACTACAGGCGGCCACCGACGCGCCGCTGCACATGGCCAAACAGTAGAACGGCCCGGCTGGATCAGCGCAATCGCTGCAACGGATTCGGCTGCGTCCCGATTGACGCGTCAAGTGGCTTCTTCAACAGGCTCGAACGCAGATCGGGGCGCTGCCCTGGCTGGAGCGGCGGCGACTGCGGCGCCGGCGGCCGCTGCGAAGCCGGCTGCTGTACACCCAAAGCTGACGGTGCAGGTTGGGCTTCCGCAACCTCAAACTCACGCGCCTTTTGATTGGCGGTGGCGCTGCGCCAGCGCTCAATCACCATCGGGATCAGGTCCGGGGTGATGCCGCCACCACCGTCGGAGCGGATATTTGCAGAGTCGCTGTTCGGCTGCTTCTCCTTCGGCAGTTCGCCGAATGTCATGCGGGTGGGCAGGCCGACGCCAGGCCCGAGCACAAAGGCTTCCCGCATGCCGAGCGAGGGAATGAACGACAGCAGGTTCGACGCGGCATCGGACGCAGCAGAGCGGATCAGCGCCTGGTCGCGATCGTTCGACAGCCGCATCACAAACAGGGTCGAGCATTGCGAGATGATGTTCGGATCGATCTCGGCAGGCCGCTGCGTGATCAGCCCGAGGAATACGCCGTACTTGCGACCCTCCTTGGCGATGCGCGACAGCGCCCGCCGGGTCGGCCCGAAGCCGATCTTGTTGTCGGCGGGCGCGTAACGGTGCGCTTCCTCGCAGACGAACAACAGCGGCGAAACGCCGTCGCTCCACAGGCCGAAGTCGAACGCCATGCGGCTGAGCACCGAGACCACCGAGTTCGACCACCTCGGCCGGGAAACCGGCGAGCTGCATGACCGTCATCGGCTTGTCCTGCGGCGGCAGCCGGAACAGCTGGCAGATCGTCTCCGCCATGGTGTCGCCGCCGATATTGGCGTTCTCGAACATGAACGCGTAACGCGGATGATTGCGTATCGTTTGAACCCGCGTCATCAGCTTGTGGTAGACCATCCGCGACGCACGGTTTTCGAGTTTGCCCATCTGCTCATCGATGATGGTGATGAGATCCTCGATGCGATAGGGAACCGGAGTGTCCGCTGTAAAGGCGGTGCTGCGCGCCTCGCGTTTTTTTGCGATCAGTGAATCGTTGTTGTTGCCGCGATACTGGAGATAGGCGCCTTTCGCGAGCGCGATCGTCTCGGAAAGAATCTCCATTTCTTCCGGGACGCCGGGGCGGCCGCCGAAGAACGCGTCGACGATCTCCTCGAAATTGAACAGCCAGAACGGCAGCTTCAGGTTGCGCGGATTCAGCACTTGCGCTTTGTCGCCGAAGCAGCGGCCGTATTCATTGTGCGGGTCGATCAGGAAGATGCGCAGGGTTGATCGCGTATCGAGGATGCGCTGCAGGATGCTCGCCACGCCGTTGGACTTGCCGACGCCGGTGGTGCCGACGATGGCAAAATGTTTGCTGACCAGCTGTTCGATGTCGATGTGAACCCGGACGTCCGGGTTTTGCTGCAAATGTCCGATCTCGACCCGGTCGCCCTGGGCGGAGCCGTAGATCATTTTCAGTTCGGCATCGGAAAGGATGGCGGCTGAATCGCCAATGCTCGGATAGTCGGATACGCCGCGCCGGAAACGTGCCGACCCGTCGTCGTTGCGGATTTCACCGATCAGATCCACTTCGGCGATTTTACGGAATCCGCCGGATATGGCCTGCTCGCCGATCTCCGTGATCAAGCCGACGACGACGCTCCTGGCGGTCGTAACGGCCAGGAATTTGCCGACGGTCGCGCTGTTGGTGCCCGTTACGCGTCCCGACAGATCGACCGTGGCTTCCGAACCGGTCATGGTTGCGACGCGGCCGACTGCTTCCGCAGCCACGGTGCGCGCCGCGCCAGCGGCCGGTGTTTCAATCGCTGCCATGCAGTTACTTCACAAATGGCCCTGATTTCGGGTCATTTCATACGACAACGCACTTGTGGTCCGCTTAACGCGGATTAAACAACTTTGAATGTGCTGAAGGAATGGTGAGGAATATCGGTGCGATGCAAATCGAATGGCTAACGATTGGTAGAAGCACATTTGAGCGGCGTGAAATAGCCGCCGATTTTGACGCGTGATCTAGTTCACCAGCACCGCGGTTCCGCTCTTTACCCGGCCGTAAAGATCGACGACGTCATCGTTGACGAGACGGATGCAGCCGAAAACCACGGTCGTGCCGATGGTCTTTGGCGCGTTGGTGCCGTTGATGCGGGATTTGCCGTCATCGAGTTGCAGCACGCGTGCGCCGAGCGGATTGCCGGGCGTGCCCGGGATGATGCCCGGCTTGGCGAGCTTGCGCTCGATCATGTCCTGCGTGGCCTGCCATTGCGGCCATTCCGCCATGCCGGCGATGTGCCGCAGGCCGGCCAGTTCGGTGCATTCACCGCCGATGCCGATGCCATAACGCAGCGCCACGTTGTTCGGCTGAATCAAATAGAGAAAATGCTGCAGCTTATCGATGATGACGGTGCCGACCGGTTGCAGCGTTCGATAGAACGTCGGCTGGCGCCGTAACCAATAGGCCTGATCGGGATCATTCGATCCGCCGTCGACGCCCGCGGCGAGGTCGCCGTCTTTCGCGGTCGCGACTTTAACGACGGGCGCTGCCGGCGGCGGCGAGGTCGCGGGCTTCGATGGTTCAGCCTGTGTGGCGACCGGCACGGGCTTTGCGGCGTGACGCGACAACAGCGCGTAGCCTCCGGCGGCAACCGCGGCCACGACGACGGCGGGCACGATCCATCGCGCGATAGTCGTGCGGCCAGGATTCGTGCGGGCCAGATTCGTGTTGGCCATGCCGGACGCCGGTGCAGGCTTCATCCTGATCGCGCGAACGTCGGCGATATCGCCGCTGTCACTTGTGGTCCACTCCGCCTCGGATTCGATGCGGGTGATGGCGGCGTCCAGCGCCAGCCGTTCCGTTCTGATCTCAGCCTGGGTCGCCGGCGGTTGCCGGTTGCGCAACTGCGTGACCAGCATCTGCCGCGCGCGGTCATAGAGCTGGCGGCGCCATTGCTCGTCGCCGGCATCGGGCGCGGTTACCGCGCGCAACAGCAATGAATAATAGTCAGTCACGGCCCCGGCGCCTCAGGATTTGGTCCTCGACAGGAAGTCTACAATGCGTGCCGGAACGTTGTCCTCGGTCTGCTGTTCGACCGGCACATCCCAATAATCGGCTTGCGGCAGGCACTCTTCAAGATAGCGCGCCGCAGATGTCGCATGTGACGCATCGTGACCCGGCACCACCAATGCCGGTATCTCGATCCGCATCAACTGTTCGGGCGCGGCGCCCGGCGCGGTATCGCGATCGAAGAGTGCGTTATGCATGGCCGCGCAGATTCTCTTGTAACGCTCCGGCTCCAGCGCGGCGTAGCCGGCGGCAAACGCACTGTCGTGCTTGATGACCGAGGCCCACGGGCCGCCGCGCGGATCGGCCCCGAACGGTTTGCCCTCTTTCTTTATCAGCGTGACGACACCGCCGAGGCCGTGGCTGGCGACGAAGCCCAGGTGATCGGCGAAGCGCTGATGGCTCGACAACCGGTATTTGACCCCGCCGACCGGCCAGTACAGCACCATGCTCTGCACCATTTCCGGATGCGTGCCGGCGAACGCCGCAACCGACGGACAGCCCATGCAACCGCCCATGAGATGCGCGCGCGTGATGCCGAGATGATCGAGCAGACCTTTGCCTTGCGCGACGAAGTGCTGCCAGGTCATCGGCTCGACGCGGCCGCCCGATTGTCCGCATTCGCGGCGGTCGAACATGATGCAGGTGAAGTGCTTCGGCAGGTGTTCGATCATTCTGGTCTTGCCGTAGACGCCGAGCGTCGCCCACGCCTCCACTACCGCGTTGAAGCCGCCGGGGGCGTACATCAGGAGCGGGGGGCCTGAGCCTTTGACCTCGTAGCGTGTCGTGATGCCGTCGATGATCGCGGTCGCCATGATCAGCCTTTGATCTGCCGGCCGGCGCGGGCGTCGGCGATCAGCGCGGTGAAGGCCTCAAGCGCGGCCTTTGCGGTATTCACATAGGTCTCGGTCTTGGAGTCGATCCATTTCTCGGCATAGCCGATCGCGGTGTGGGCGAGCCGCACCCGGCCGTCGAGCCACGGCCCGCCGCCGAAACCGCCGATCACCGGAATCTGCACGGCCTTGACCACGGCGGCGCCGGCGACCGGGCCGGAATTGGTGAAATCAAGCAGCGCCGCGCCGCTCTCTTCGAGCAATTTTGCTTCGGCGACGAGTTTGTCCGCCGCCTCGGCGGCGGCCTGCGCTTGCGGCGAATTTTGTGCGCTATAGGGAATGCCGAACTTGGCTGCGGTTTGCGGCGTCAAACCGAACTGCGCAAACACCGGAATGCCGGCGCGGGTGAGTGAACGCACAACATCGGGAAAGTCGGCGGCAGCATCGACCTTGATCAGGTCGGCGCCACCTTCATCGATCAGCAGCCTCGCCGCAGTGAGCGCGGCCTGTGCGCCCTCTTGCACCGGGCCAAACGGCATGTCGCAACTCACGAGTGCCCGCTCGGTGCCGCGCCGCACCGCTTTGCAGCAGATCAGCATTTCGTCGAGAGTGACTTCAAGGACTTCATCGCGGCCCCAAAGATTGACCCCGACCGAGTCGCCAACCGAAATGAAATCGACGCCGGCGCGGTCGGCGATGCGCGCGATCTGATAATCCCAGGCGACGACGCCGATGCTTTTCTTGCCGTCGCGCTTCATTTGCTGCAGCGCGGCTATGGTCATCTTTTCAGCCATGGTCCCTCGATGTCCTTCCCGAAACGCGCAGAGCAACGCGCTGGAAGTCCATAAACACGGAACCGGTGGTTTTTTGAAGAGGCGGCTTTACGCCCGATGCCCGCGTGCGGCCGTGGGCGTCGCTTAAGGGCTGGCGGACGCGGACTTACCGGATGTTGCCGGCTTTTTGGCTGCGGGTTTGGCCGTCGTTGGCTTGGCGGCGACCGGTTTCGGCGCGGCCGGTTCGGCGGGTTTTACCGCTGCTGACTTGGTATCTTTGGGCTTCGCCGCGGTTTTGGCTTTTCCCTTCTTCTTGGCCGCGGTTTCGGCAGCTTCGGGCAACGCCTGCAGCGTGGCAATTTCCGCCTGCGTTCGCTTCGGTCCGGTATAGACGACGACCGGCATCACCGGGCCAAGATCGGACAGCAGCACCGGATCGGTCGGCGCCCGCAGCGCCGACAGCAGGATCGAGTGTTGCTGCGCCATATCGGCTGCCGATTGCCCGGTATCGCTGTCGGCGTCGATGTCTTCATCTTCCGCCGGGCGTTTCTTGCGGTGTCCGCCGCACATCTGGTCCTTCAGATCCATTGGCGCGGCGTCCATCGGCTTCAGCCCGTCGACCGTGCCCAGCGCCGGGGTCAGCCAGGCCAACGGATTTTGATGGAAGCCGCTCTCGAGCATTTCCGCGGCTTTCATCGCCCGCGCCGCGCCGGACGGCGCGCCAAGCACGACGGCGATCAGGCGCTTGTTATCGCGTTGCGCGGTGGCGACGAGGTTGAAGCCGGAGGCGCAGATGAATCCGGTTTTCATGCCGTCAGCGCCGACATAGCGGCCGAGCAGCGGGTTGTAGTTGCGCACAACGCGGCGGCCCCATTTGATTGCCGGGATGTGCCAATAGAAATTGTAGTCCGGAAAATCGTGGATCAGGGCGCGGGCGAGCATGGCCAGGTCACGCGCGGAAACGATCTGGCCGTCCGCCGGCAGACCGTTCGGATTGACGAAACTCGACTCCGACATGCCGAGCCGGTGAGCGGTGTCGGTCATCTCCTGGGCGAAATCGTCGACCGAGCCATCGATGCCTTCGGCGAGCAGCACCGCCATGTCGTTCGCCGACTTCACCATCATCATCTTGAGCGCGTTATCGACGGTGACCTGGGTGCCGACCGGAAAGCCCATCTTGGTCGGCGCCTGCATCGCGGCGTTCTGCGAGACCGTGAACAGCGTGTCCATGGTGATGCGCTTGTCGCGGATCGCGCTCAGCGTCACATAGAGCGTCATCAGCTTGGTGGTCGAAGCTGGATACCACGGATAGGTCGCGTTCTCGGCGCGCAGCACCTTGCCGCTGTCGGCATCGATCAGGATCAACGCTTCGGCGTGTGCAGGCGCCGTCGCGGCGAAGACTGCGGCGGAACCGACCGCGAGGGAACTTAAGGCAAGGCCAAGCACCGGTGCCCGGAGGCATCTCATTCCAAACACGTGTCGCGGTCCGTTCGGTTGGTCGAGGCCCACAGGGCCGCGAAGGTTTCACGGAAGGTTCACGAAGCGCGGACGCACACCTATCTACCCGAAAGGCTGCCTCGAACGCAAAGGCGAATACGGCTATCCTGACACCCCGGATGGATCGCCGAAGCGGGTTAAGGACAGCCTAAGCCAAGGAAAAGCGACAAAAATTCGGCAAACAGCGGTTTGGAGCGAACATGAGCGCCTGCATCGTCGGTTGGGCCCACACCCCCTTTGGAAAGCTCAACGGTGAGACCGTCGAAAGCCTCATCGTCCGTGTCGCGAATGAAGCACTGGCGGACGCCGGAATTGCGGCGGGCGATGTCGATGAAATCGTGCTCGGCCATTTCAATGCCGGCTTTTCGGCGCAGGATTTTACCGCTTCGCTGGTATTGCAGGCTTCGCCCGATCTGCGTTTCAAGCGCGCCACCCGGGTGGAGAATGCCTGCGCCACCGGCTCGGCCGCCGTTCATCAGGGATTGAAAGCGATCGCGGCGCGTTCGGCGCGCGTCGTGCTCGTGGTCGGCGTCGAGCAGATGACGACGACGCCGGCCGCCGAAGTCGGGCGCAATCTGCTGAAAGCTTCCTATGTGCGCGAGGAAGCCGACATCGACGGCGGCTTCGCCGGCATTTTCGGCCAGATTGCTTCGCTTTACTTCCAGCGCTGGGGCGATCAGTCCGATGCGCTGGCGCGCATCGCCGCCAAGAATCACAAAAACGGCGTCGGCAATCCTTATGCTCAGCTCCGCAAGGATCTCGGCTACGAGTTCTGCCGCGCCGAAAGCGACAAGAATCCGCGCGTCGCCGGCCCGCTCAAGCGCACCGACTGTTCGCTGGTGTCGGACGGCGCGGCCGCTCTGGTGCTGACCGACGTCGACACCGCGCTCGGCATGAAGAAAGCGATTGTGTTCCGCGCCGCCGAACACGTGCAGGATTTTCTGCCGATGTCGCGCCGCGACATCCTCAAGTTCGAAGGTTGCGCCGTCGCCTGGAAGCGCGCGCTGGCGAAAGCCGGGGCGGAGCTGACCGACCTTTCATTCGCCGAGGTGCATGACTGCTTCACCGTCGCCGAGTTGATCGAATACGAAGCGATGGGCCTGGCGCCGGAAGGGCAGGGTGCACGGGTCATCGCCGACGGTATCGTTGCCAAGGACGGCAAGCTGCCGATAAATCCGTCGGGCGGTCTGAAAGCAAAGGGTCATCCGATTGGCGCCACGGGCGTTTCGATGCACGCGCTCGCTTCCATGCAACTTACCGGCACGGCCGGCGACATGCAGATCAAGAATGCGCGGCTCGGTGGTATCTTCAATATGGGCGGCGCCGCGGTCGCAAACTATGTCAGCATCCTGGAACGGCTGCGGTAACCCGCGCTAGATGCTGCGCCGGTCCATGTAATTTTCAATCACCGGCACCAGCCAGAACACCAGGGCGAGCGCGCTGGCCCAGGCCGCCAGCAGCGCCGTGATGTGGAATAAGCCCAGCGGTCCGCCCGGCGTCTTCGCAAGAAAGAATGCGAAGCTCCCGTTGAACGGGATCACCAGCAGCGGCCCGAACAGGATCGTGTCGCGAATGGGTTGCAACTGCTGTTCGGCATTTTCTGTCGACAGAGAGGCCAGGCCGAAAAATCCGATAATGGGCAGCGCGCTGGCCATTCCGGTCCATTTCTGATCGGGCGTATGTTGCGCCGTGTAAAGCAGCACCGCGTAAACGGCGAGAAACAGCACGATACGGACGATCCAGTTCAGCCGGTCCGACATCGATGCCGGTGTTGAAGCTTTTTGCTCCGGACGCGGCGGCTTGCTCCACAGCACGGAAGCGACGCCAATCGCAAAAACCAGTTGAATCGCGAACAACATCGTTCCGGACGGGAACCGGTCGCGATAATCGGTCAACCAATAGGCGGCAATGCACCATACCACCGTCCACGCCAGCACGCGGCAGATCAGCAATGCGAGCGGTCCCCATCGCTTCGGCTGCGGCGGCACCCAGCGCAGCGTCATCACCGCCGCCCAGAACAGCAGCGTGTTGAACACAACAAGGAGGGCGATCGCATCCGCGACGCGGAATGGATCGGGGCTGGTCAGAAACGCAACGCCGTTCATCACCGGAAACGTCAGCAGCACCCCGGCAATCCTCTTGTTGCGGCTGCCGACGACGACAATGAAGACAAATGCAGCAAGACCGAGCGCGAGCTTTATAGCGTCCAAAGCCGAAATCATGGCTGTGGCGACGGCGCGGACTGTTCCGACGCCGACAGTTCTGCCGCAATGGCAAATTGCGCTTGCACCAATGCGCTGAAAAAGCCGCCGCGCCGCTGCAGCTCGTCGAAGGTGCCGGTCTCGACAATGCGTCCGTTCTGAAACACCAGGATGCGCGTCGCGTTGCGCACGGTCGCGAGGCGGTGCGCGATGACGAAGGTGGTGCGGTCCTTCATCACTTCGTCGAGCGCGGCCTGCACTTTGGCCTCGGTCACCGGATCAAGAGCGCTGGTGGCTTCGTCGAGGATCAGGATCGGAGGATTTTTCAGGAGTGCGCGCGCGATGGCGAGACGCTGGCGCTCGCCGCCCGAGAGCAGGCGGCCGCGTTCGCCTATGCGCGCTTCGAAGCCGTCGGGATTGCGATCGATGAATTCGAGCGCCTGCGCGCGGGCTGCGGCCTGGCGCATGTCCTCAAGTGTTGCGTCGGGTTTGCCGACGCACAGGTTCTCCGCGATCGAGCGGTTGAACAGCAGTGTCTCCTGAAACACCACACCGATATTGCGGCGCAGCCCGGTGAGGGTGAGGTCGCGGATGTCCATGCCGTCGACCGTGATCACGCCCGACTGTGGATCGAAAGCACGGTGCAGCAGCGCCAGCGTTGTCGATTTGCCGCTCCCGGTCGGCCCGACCAGCGCGATCGTGTCACCAGGCAATGCCGTGAAATTCAGGTCTGCAACCGTGGAACGCTTGCCGTCGTAGGAGAACGAGACGTCCTTGAATTCGACCAGTCCATGCAGCCGGCCTGGATCGATTGCGTTCGGCCGATTGCGCACTTCCGGCACAGTATCGAATACACCGAAGAATTCCCCGAGCTTCGGTGCGTCCGTGAACAGGCGGTTGGCAAAGCTGACGACCTGTTCGAGCCGCGCGATCAACAGCGACGCGATGCTCATGAAGCTGACGATCTGCCCGACCGACGCCAGCCCGACGAGTTTCAGATAAGTTCCAACCACGAGGATCACGAGCAGCGTCAGCGTCGTTGCGGTGCGAGTCAGTACGGCGGCAACCGCCCACCATGACAGCACCGGCATTTGCGCGCGCAGGAGCGAATTCACCAGCCCGCGCAACAGCGATACTTCGATCTCGATGCGGGCATAGCTTTGCACCAGCGCGACGTTGCCGAGCGCATCGGCTGCGGTTTCGGCGAGATCGGAATAATGCTGTTCGACCGCGCGCTGCATGGCGTCAGCCTTGCGTACGACCAGCAAGGTCAGCCCTAGGAAGACGACGCACAGCACGAGGAGCGGCAGCGCCAGCCGCCAGTTCAGGAGCAGCGTGGCCGGCAGCAGCACGCAGATAAATACAAAGGCGGCGAAGTGCTCGCGAAAAAACGAGACCCACAGCCACCACAGCGTGTCGGTGCCGGCGAGCATGATCTTCATCTGCCGGCCGGAATGGGCGCCGGAATGGTAAGCCAGCGGCAATTGCAAAACGTGTTCGAAATAATCGGCCAGCACCATATTGCGGCGGCGATGTGCGAGACGATCGGCGAACCAGGCGACCAATGCGCTGGCGACGATGATGAACAGGCCAAAACCGATCCACGCGCCGACAATCGGCGCCAGCGTCCACACCGCCGGAGCCAGACCTTGCGGAAGCGTGCCCGACAGGGCGTCAATGATGCGGCCGAACAGCACCGGCTCGATGAACTGCGACACGGCGAGCGCGATGTTTGCGACCGCAAGAATGATCGCGAGCCGGGCTTCATTGCCCAGCAGGCCGAGGACGCGAAGATAGACACGGATGAAAGACATAAACGGCTTTCTGTTCAGAATTGGACTCCACTTTAGCGTTGTTATGAGGAACTTTGGCGTCCGAGTTATGCCTGTTTTTCCCTTCGCCTCGGAGCGTGAAAAATGGGACAATAACTCTGCCGGGGGCGGCATCTGGAATTCATGCGTCAGGACTGACAGATGACGAATATCCCGACCGATCTGCTGCGTACATTTGTGTCCGTCGTCGAGTTGCGCAGTTTTACGCGGGCCGCCAAGGCTCAGGACATGACGCAACCGGCGGTTAGCGCGCAGATCAGGCGGCTGCAATTTCTGCTCGGTGTCGAACTGTTCGACAAAAGCGCCCCCGGCGTCAGCCTCACGCCGGTCGGCCAGAACGTCATCGAGTCGGCGCGGCGCCTGCTGTCGGTCAATGACCATATTTTGCAGATCGCCAATCCCGGTTCGGCGACGGAACTGGTGCGGATTGGCGTGCGCAAGGACTGCATGGGGGAAGAACTGACCGAAATGCTCGCGTCGACCCGTGCGCGCTGGCCGCATCTGCGTCTGACGGTATTGGGTGCGGGTCAGCGGCGCATGTTGCAGCAGCTTGAGCAGGATCAGGTCGATATCGTCATGGCGCTGGTCCCCGACACGTCGGAGTTCACGGCACGTCACCTGTGGACCGAGGAGCTGGCCTGGGTGCGCGGCAAGAACACCGCGATCGATCTCGATCAGCCGATTCCGCTGATTGCCTACGGCGATCGTTGCCTGTGTCACCGCGTGGCAATGACGGTGCTTGAGAAAGCCGGTCTCCGCGGTGAACTGGTGTTTCGCGGTAATACGGCGGAAGCCCTGCGCAGCGCGGTTGTCGCCAATGTCGGCGTCATGCTGCTGCCCCGGAGCCGCGTCCCCGACACTCTGCAAACCTGGGATGACGGTCCGTTGCCGCCGGCGGCATCGGTTTATGGCGGCGTCTTCTTGCGCGAGGGCGTCGTCAACGAAACGCTCGAGCACCTCGCGGACCTGTTCGCCGATACGCTTCGCCCCGCTTCGGCGCGTCCGCTCCGCTTTGCCTCGCCGGAGCTGGCGGGCGGGAAAGACGAGCGGCGCTCGGCCTAAAACCCCAAAATTCGCATCAGGCGATTTCCCTTGACGGGACCGGACTCGCCTTGTATTTAACCACCTAGTTATTTAACCGGATGGTTATGAACCTCGACGCCACCTTTTCCGCTCTCGCCGATCCGACCCGCCGCGCCATCCTGGCCCGGCTGGCGCGCGGTGAGACGTCCGTGACCGACCTGGCGAAGCCGTTCGCCATGAGCATGCCGGCCGTGTCCAAGCACCTGAAGGTCCTGGAAAGCGCCGGCCTGATCACGCGCTCGCGTGAGGCGCAGTGGCGGCCGTGCCGGATCGAGCCGCGCGCCCTGAAACAGGTCGACGATTGGCTCGAACACTATCGCCGCTTTTTCGAGGAGAGCCTCGATCGCCTCGACGCCTATCTGAAGGAGCTGCAGGCCGGCGCGGCGAAAGACAATAAAAAGGATGGGAAACATGGCCGGAAGAAATAGCATCGATCTCGAAAGCGATCTGCGGTCGATCATCGGCATCCGCGAGTTCGATGCCCCGCGCGATCTGGTGTTCGCGGCCTGGACCGATCCGAAACATCTTGCGCAGTGGTGGGGACCGAACGGTTTCACCACCACGACGTCGAGCTTCGATTTTCGGCCGGGCGGCGTCTGGCGCTTTGTCATGCACGGCCCGGACGGGCGCGATTATCAGAACCGCGTCGCGTTCGACGAAATCGTGCCGCCGGAGCGCATCGTCTACAGCCACGGTGGCGGCGACGATGTCGAGCCTGTGCGGTTCCAGCAGACGGTGATGTTCGAGGATCTCGGCGGGCGCACGCGCCTGACCTGGCGCGGGGTCTTCCCGTCCGCGGCGGAGCGCGATCGTGTGATCAAGGACTACCACGCCGACACCGGTCTGGCGCAGACCATGGCGCGTCTTGGCGAGTATGTGCAGCGCAGTCGTCAAGATCTGCCGATACCGACATAGCAGGAGATTGATGTGTCCAAAGTGTGCGTTGCGGCGTTCTCATTGTCACTCGATGGCTATGGCGCCGGGCCCAGCCAGAGTCTCCAGAACCCGCTTGGCGTGAACGGAACTGACCTGCACCAATGGGCTTTCAAAACGCGCACCTTCCAGAAAATGTTCGGTCAGGAAGGTGGAGAGACCGGCGTGGACGATCAGTTCGCAGCGCGAAGCTTCGAGAATGTCGGCGCGTGGGTGCTCGGCCGCAATATGTTTGGCCCGGTGCGCGGGCCTTGGCCTGACAAGAGTTGGAGGGGCTGGTGGGGCGCAAACCCGCCGTACCATGTGCCCGTCTTTGTGCTCACCCACCACGCGCGCCCACCAATCGTCATGGAAGGTGGCACCACCTTCTATTTTGTTACGGAAGGCATGGAGACTGCTCTGCGCCAGGCTTGTGACGCCGCGCAAGGGAAAGACGTTCGGATTGGTGGTGGGCCCTCGACGATACGGCAGTACCTGCAAGCTCGGCTTATCGATGAGATGCATCTCGCGGTCGCACCGGTTTTTCTTGGCGCGGGTGAGCCTCTCTTTGCCGATCTCGATGTGCGTGCTCTCGGATATGTGTGTGCTGAACGTATTTCGACCCCGAACGCAACCCATCTGATTGTGAAGAGACAGGCGAACGGGGCGTAAGGCACGATGTGCGAAAAAATTTCACTTTGGCTTGCCGGACCGGAGCGCGGTCCTTCGTCCTTGGGGCAAGGATGAGGGAGACAGCCATGCAAGACGCCCTGCTCTGTTACTATATCGTCGCCAACATGCTGCATGCCGGCTACCTCGGCGACGCCGCGAAACTGCTGCGGCAAGTCCAGGCGCGGTTTCGCGCGCTGTTCGCCGGTCCGGGACCAGCCGAAGTTCCGGCGTGTTCCCTGGCCGGCGCGCCAACCTTGCTGCGTGAAATGGACGAATGGGTCCAGCGCCTGACGCGGATGGAAAGCTATGTCACGTCAATGGCATAGTGTTGCGCCAAAATTTTCGGCGGTTTGTCGGTTTAGGGCATAGCCGTTCGTCCTGAGTTTGAACGACCGAAACCGGGCACTTCGAGAAACCAAAGGAGAGCACCATGGATATTCAGCCCTATCTTTCGTTTGAAGGCCGCTGCGACGAAGCGATCGAGTTCTACAAGAAGGCGATCGACGCCAAGGTCGACATGCTGATGCGATTCAAGGAATCGCCGGATCAGTCGATGGTCACCCCGGACAGCAAAGAGAAGGTGATGCATGCCGCGCTGCGTGCCGGCAATGCGCAGCTTCTGATGTCCGACGGCCGTTGCACCGGCAGCGCGAATTTCAGCGGTATTGCGCTGGCTCTCAGCGTCGCTTCCGAAGCTGACGCCGACCGCATGTTCAATGCGCTGGCCAGCGGCGGCAAGGTCAACATGCCGCTGACGAAGACCTTCTTCTCGCCGAAGTTCGGCATGGTCGCGGACAAGTTCGGCGTCGGCTGGATGGTCCTGGTTGAACCGCAAGCCTGACCCGCCCGCAAGATTTGACGGCAAGCGTCATGATGGCAGAAGCAAAGAGTGCCGACTTCATAATCACGCGTGTGTTCGATGCGCCGCGTGAGGTCCTGTGGAAGGCCTTCACCGAGCCGGAGCGCATGCAGCACTGGTTCGGCCCGAAGGGTTCACAGATCGTCAAGTCCAGCATGGATTTGGGAGTCGGTGGAACCTATCACGGCGCGATGCGCAATCCTGACGGGCAGGTGATGTGGGCGAAGTTCGTCTATCGTGAAGTCACGCCGCCTGAGCGTCTTACGTGGGTGCACTCGTTCTCCGACGAAAAAGGCGGGCTCACGCGGCATCCGTTGAGCGCGACCTGGCCGCTCGAATTGCTGACGACGGTCACGTTTGAGGAGGCGCCCGGCGGCAAGACCGCGCTGACGCTACGCTGGTCGCCGATCAACGCCACCGAAGACGAGCGCAAGACCTTCGCCGCAGCGCATGAAGGCATGACGGGCGGCTGGACCGGCTCGTTCGATCGAACTCGAAGCCTATCTTGCCGGCGCGAAATAGCGCCGGCCCGGAAAGGAGACCAAGCGATGCCAACTATCCGGCAGAAGGTCAGTACCTGTCTCTGGTTCGACACCCAAGCCGAGGAGGCCGCGAACTTCTATGTCTCGGTATTCCGGAACGGGAAAATCAACGCCGTTAGCCGCTATGGCGAAGCGGGCCGTGAACGTCACGGCAAGGAAGCCGGCTCGGTGATGGTGGTTGAGTTCGAAATCGAAGGACGGACGTTCACTGCGCTGAACGGCGGACCGCATTTCAATTTCAACGAGGCGGTGTCGTTTGTAGTGGGGTGCGACAGTCAGGAAGAGATCGACCACTTCTGGAATGCGCTGACGGAGGGAGGCAGGGAGAGCCAGTGCGGCTGGTTGAAGGATAAGTTCGGCCTGTCCTGGCAAATCGTGCCGTCGCAATTGCCGCAAATAATGAGCGGCGGTGACGCGGCAGCGCGGGACCGCGTGATGACGGCGGTCATGTCGATGAAGAAATTCGATCTCGCGGCGCTGCAACGCGCCTACGCCGGGCAGGCGTGACTCGGAGGAGACGAAGATGACTGCGCCGGCGCAACGAAGGATCTTTGCCGAACGTGAGTTGAGCATTGTGCGCACATTCAATGCACCGCGTGCATTGGTGTTCGAAGCCTGGACCGATCCAAAGCACCTGGCGCAATGGTGGGGCCCGCAGGGCTTCACCAATCCGGTATGCGAGTTCGATGCCAGAGCCGGCGGCGCAATCCGCATTCACATGCGTGGGCCGGATGGCGGTACCTATCCGATGAAGGGCGTTGTTCAGGAGATCGTCTCGCCGGAGCGGCTGGTTTTCAGCTTTGTCGCTGTGGATGCCTCGGGCCATCACCTGCTCGAAGGGCTTACGACAGTTTCGTTCGCCGAAGAAAGCGGCAAGACCAAAATGACGTTGCATACCAAGGCCGGTGCCGTGGTCGAGATGGCGACTGTTTATCTGCAAGGCATGGAAATGGGCTGGACGCAAAGCCTCGAGAAGCTGGACGCTTTTCTCGCGCGCGGCGCGTAATTTCTCTCCCGCCTCCCGGTACGGGAGAGTAAATTGCCGCAATGAGCGCGGCTGATTCCAGCCTGCCGGTTTTTCAAGCGCCGTTCGCGCCTCCCGATGACGATCTGGCGGCGCAGTTCCTTGCTGATGCCGGGCGCGAGCCGGAGGCGGAACGCCGGATAGATGCCCGCGCCACCCGGCTGGTTGAAGCGATCCGCGCCAGAGCCACCGGCATCGGCGGTGTCGAGGAATTCCTGCACGCCTACGCGCTGTCCACCAAAGAAGGTCTGGCGTTGATGGTGCTTGCGGAAGCCTTGTTGCGCGTGCCGGACGCCGCGACTGCCGACAGGCTGATCGAGGACAAGCTTGCAGCGGGTCGTTGGCTGGAGAGCGACGTCAAATCCAGCGCGCTGCTTGTTTCGGCCTCGGCCTGGACGCTTGGCGTCGCGGCGCGGATCATTCATCCCGGCGAGATACCGGAGACGATACTCGACAGCATCGTCCGGCGGATCGGTCTGCCGGCGGTTCGTGCTGCGGTCCGGCAGGCGATGCGGCTCCTGGGCTCGCACTTTGTGCTCGGCCAGACAATCGATGAAGCGTTGGCGCGGGCGCGGGCGCGGGACCACGGCGAGTTTCGATATTCGTTCGACATGCTCGGCGAGGGCGCCCGCACCGCGGCCGATGCCCGGAATTATTTTGAGTCCTATGCCGGAGCGATCGAGGCCATCGGCAAAAGTGCAGGCAACGCGCCGCAATTGGTTCGCCCGGGCATCTCGATCAAGCTTTCGGCGTTGCACCCGCGCTACGAGGCGATCTGCCGTGAGCGCGTGTTGCGGGAACTCGTGCCCCGCGTGACCGAGCTCGCGCGTTCGGCGTGCAATCGCGATCTGCAATTCACCATCGACGCCGAGGAAGCCGATCGCCTCGAACTGTCGCTCGACGTCGTCGTCGCCGTGCTGCGCGACAAGAGCTTGGACGGCTGGGATGGCTTTGGCCTTGCCGTGCAGGCGTATCAGAAGCGGGCGCTTGCCGTGATCGAATGGATCGACGCTGTTGCTGCTGCCTTGCGGCGGCGGCTGATGGTCCGGCTGGTCAAGGGCGCTTATTGGGACACTGAGGTCAAGCGGGCGCAGGAGCGGGGCCTTGCCGACTATCCGGTGTTCACCCGCAAGGCGATGACCGATCTTTGCTATGCGGCCTGCGTGAAACGGCTCCTTGCAGTGCGCGATCGTATCGTCCCGCAGTTTGCGACCCATAACGCGTTGACGATTGCAAGTGTCGTCGAGGATGCCGGCGGTGTCGAAGGCTTCGAATTCCAGCGGCTCTATGGCATGGGCGAAGCGCTTTACGACGCTCTGCTTGCCGAACTGCCTCGCGCCTCATGCCGTATCTACGCGCCGGTTGGCGGTCATCGCGATCTGTTGGCCTACCTGGTGCGGCGGCTTCTGGAGAACGGGGCAAACTCGTCATTCGTCTCGGTCGCCGCGGACCCCAATATCCCGATCGAGACGCTTGTTCGCCGTCCGCAAAGCTTCATCGCCGGCCCGTCCGCGGCGCGCAGCGCCAGAATTCCGCTGCCGCGCGACATCTATCAGCCGGAGCGGCGCGCCGCGGCCGGCGTCGAATTTGGCGAACGCGCCGGCCTGAACGCCTTGCTTGAGGAAGTACGCGCCGGCACGCGAGAGCCGTGTCGCGCTGCTCCCGTCGTCGATGGTGTCGAGCTCGCCGGCACCGGCAGTTCCTTGACGTCGCCGGTCGATGGCCACGTCATTGGCAGTGTTCGCCAGGCCGACGCGGCGGTTGCGGCAGCGGCCATGGCCGCCGCTCAAGCCGGCTTCGCAGCATGGACAGCGATACCCGTCGCCGATCGCGCCGCAGCGCTGGAACGCGCCGCCGGTTTGATTGAACGCAGTCGCGGCGAACTGATCGCTTTGTTGCAGAACGAGGGCGGCAAGACGCTTGACGATGCCCTGGCGGAAATTCGCGAAGCGGTCGATTACTGCTGCTACTACGCGGTGCAGGCGCGGCATGGGCTTGCGCCGCAGTTGATGCCCGGACCGACCGGCGAGAGCAATGAGCTGCGCTATCGGGGCCGCGGTGTATTCGTATGCATCAGCCCGTGGAATTTTCCGCTGGCCATCTTTCTCGGGCAGGTGGTCGCAGCGCTTGCCGCTGGAAATTCGGTAGTCGCCAAGCCGGCCGAGCAGACGCCGCTGATTGGAGCGCGCGCGATAAAGCTCTTGCACGAAGCAGGCATTCCGGCCAGCGCGCTGCATCTGGTTCCCGGCGATGGCGCCGTTGGCGCGATGCTCGTTGCTCATGCCGAAGTTGCCGGCGTGGCCTTTACCGGTTCGACCGAAGTTGGGCACGCCATCAATCGTGCGCTTGCCGAAAAGGGCGGTCCGATCGTGCCGCTGATCGCCGAGACTGGCGGCATTAACGCGATGATTGTCGATGCAACGGCGCTACCGGAACAGGTAACCGATGATGTAATGACGTCGGCGTTTCGCTCCGCCGGTCAACGCTGCTCGGCGCTTCGGTTGTTATGTCTCCAGGATGACGTCGCGCCGCGCATTTTTGAAATGCTGATCGGTGCCGCGCGTCAGCTTCAGGTCGGGGACCCGCGCCAGATCGCAACTCAGGTCGGCCCTGTGATCGACGGCGAAGCAAAGCAGAAGCTCGATCGGTGGGTCGCCGACCAGGAACGCGCCGGCCGTGTTCGTTTCCGCTGGGACCGCGCGGATGGGATTCCCGCCGCAGGCACCTATGTCGGCCCAGCCATTGTCGAACTCGCTTGTGCCAGCGATCTGAAGGAGGAGGTGTTCGGCCCGGTGCTGCATGTCGTCCGCTGGCGTGCCGGCGGTCTCGACGCACTGCTGGACGATCTCGCCGACAACGGCACCGCGCTTACGCTCGGTGTTCATTCGCGCATCGACCTCACTGCGGCACGTGTGGCGGCGCGATTGCCGAACGGCAATGTCTATGTGAACCGCAACATGATCGGCGCGGTCGTCGGGACGCAGCCGTTTGGCGGGACCGGCCTTTCCGGCACGGGGCCGAAGGCGGGCGGCCCCAATTATCTCCGGCGGTTCGCCTCCGAGCAGGTCGTGACTGTCAATACGGCGGCCGCCGGAGGCAATGCCAGCCTGCTGGCCCAGGGTGACTAACCAAAGGTTGCCCCCCCCCAGGACTAGGGCTATCGAACGGAATTAACACAATTGCGACACGTTCGGGCTATTCTGCTTGGCCATGACTGATTCGATTTCACGCCTCTATCAAGCCACGCTTGCCTGCCGGCACGACGATCCGTCGACGTCGCGGACCGCGCGGCTGTTGCGTTCCGGCCGCAGCAAGATGGCGAAGAAACTTGCCGAGGAAGCGGTCGAAGTCGTCATCGATGCGATGCACGGCGACCGTGACGCCGTCATCAAGGAAAGCGCCGACCTGATCTACAATCTGGTCGTGCTGTGGGTCGCGTCCGGCATCCGCGCGGAAGACGTCTGGAAGGAAATGGACCGCCGCGAGCGGCTTCTCGGCATTGCCGAGAAGGTGCCGAAAAAGAAGTTCATCGAAGAGCACCCGTCCCGGCGTAAAGTCGTTGTTCTCGAAGGCCGCCGCGTCCGCAAACGGCGCTAACCGCTTTCATTCCAAAAAGCGATGATTGACCAGGTTATCTCGGCGCTCGCTTCCTGGATCGTCGCGATCATTTCCGCTACCGGCTATTTCGGCGTCGTCCTGCTGATGGCGATCGAGTTCGGCCTGTATTCCGCTGCCTTCGGAAGTGATCATGCCGTTCGCCGGCTATCTGGTGTCCACCAACCAGTTCAGCCTGATCGGCGCCGCGACTGCGGGCGCGTTGGGATGCAATGTCGGCTCCACGGTGGCCTATTATGTCGCCGCATGGGGCGGCAGGCCGCTGCTTGAACGCTGGGGCCGCTACATTCTTATCAGCCACTCCGAGCTTGAACGCACTGACCGGTTTTTCGCCCGCTACGGAGCGGCCGCGGTTTTTTTCGGCCGGCTGCTTCCGGTGGTGCGCACTTTCATTGCCTTTCCCGCGGGCCTGGCGCGGATGCCGATGCTGAAGTTCCAGATTTATACTTTTGTCGGTTCCTGGCCGTGGTGTTTTGCGCTGGCCTATATCGGCTATCTGCTCGGTGCGCGCTGGGATAGCGACCCGACTTTCCGCCGGCTGTTCCACGAATTCGACGCGGCCGTCGCGGTTGTCCTGGTCGCCGGGTTGGTCTGGTTTATCTGGTCGCGATGGCGCGAAAGCCGCCGGACGACGCGATAACCGGGTCAAAAAGCAAAGCGATAGCCTTGCCACGTCCGCGCGCGTATTTTGACCTTAATTGGCGTTGAAAATCGACGAACAGATCCTTGGACCCCCTTAGGGGCGGGAAATCTCCGCAGGCAAGCTGGCGATGACGAGGACGCGCAATCTGCACTTGTTTCCGCTGACCATGGCGGCGGCGCTGTCAGGTCTGTTGGCAGGAGCTGCCATCGCTGACGACGGCCAATCGCCCGCCGGCGCCAGCGCCACCCAGCAGGCTCCGGCCGCGGCCGCGTCGTCTCCCGGTAATTCGTTCCCGCAGCAGCCGCCGGCGTCATACAAGCCGGGCTTCCTGCATCAACTCGGCGTTTGGTGGGATCAGGGCCTTGGCGATTTCAACAACAAGATGAAAAGCGCCAAAGACAAGTTTGACGATCTGGGCTCCAGCCAGCCGGCCAAGGACGCCACGACGGCTACGCAAGACGCGCTGAAGAATGCCGCTGACGCCGTGGTGCATCTGCCGACGACGCGCATGTTCGAGCTCCACGATAAGTGCAAGCCGGCGGCGAACGGCGCTCCGGACTGCCCGACTGCGGCAAACAACGCTTGCCGCGGCAAGGGCTTTTCCGTCGGCAAACCGATGGGGATCAGCACCGCGCAGGTCTGTCCGCCCGCAGTGCTGATGTCGGGCCGGTTGCCGGGTCCGGGCGACTGCCACGACGAGACCTATATCCTCGGCGTCGTCTGCCAATAGCCCGTTTTTTGGCGGGCGTTGGAAAGAGCACGGACACCCTTTGCCGCATGGCAAATGTGCTAAGTTCGCCGCTGCAATTTCAGTGGGGAGCAAAGCGTCATGATGTCCGGTGCCGACCGCAGCAAAGCTGCGGATATTCTCATCAACGCCGAGAAAGAGCGCAAACAGGCGGTTCAACTCACCAAGACCTGGCCCGATATCACGATGGACGACGCCTACGCGATCTCCACCGAAGTGGCCAACCGCAAGATCGCCGGCGGCGCCAAGCTGATCGGCCACAAGGTCGGCCTGACGTCGAAGGCCATGCAGCGCTCCTCGCAAATCGACGAACCGGATTACGGGCATCTGCTCGACAATATGATGATCGCCGACGGCGCCAAGGTGCCGCATGAGAATTACTGCCTGCCGCGCGTCGAAGTGGAGCTCGCCTTCATCATGGGCAAACCGCTCAAGGGTCCCGGCGTCGGCCTGACCGACGTTTTGCGCGCCACGGAATATGTCGTGCCGGCGCTCGAGATCGTCGACGCGCGATTGCAGGATCCGCGCAGGATCTTCGACACTGTTTCCGACAACGGCGCCGCGGCCGGTATTGTCGTCGGTGGCCGGCCAGTCGGCCCGATGGATGTCGATCTGCGCTGGGTCGGCGGCATCATGTATCGCAATTCCGAGATCGAAGAGACCGGCGTCGCCGCCGGTGTGCTCGGCCATCCGGCGCTCGGCGTGGCCTGGCTTGCCAACAAGCTCGGCCAGCACGGCGTGGCGCTTGAACCGGGTCACCTCGTTCTCGCCGGTTCGTTCACCCGCGTCGTTCACGCCAGAAAGGGCGACACGCTTCACGCCGACTTCGGCCAGCTCGGCGGAATCGCGCTGCAATTCATCTGATCCGTGGATGGGACCGTGCTGTATCGGGTCTGCAAGCGCTGGATGGCGGCCGCCGCAGCGATCGTCGCGTCGGCGGGTGTTTTGCACGCCGCGCTGCCGACCTCGCCCGACGTTTCCGGACCGACTTCGTTCACCGGCCAGCTTCTGATCGCAACGCCGGCGTTACAGGGCTCGTCGTTCGAGCATGCGGTTATTCTGGTTGCGCAGCATAACAAGGAGGGCGCGCTCGGCGTCGTCATCAACCATCCGCTCGATCAGCGCCCGATCGGAAGCTTGATAGAAGCGCTGGGTGGAAAAAGCGGCGATGCGAAAGACACCGTGCGGGTTTTTCTCGGTGGGCCGGTCAGTCCGGAGATCGGCTTCGTCGTGCATGGTGCCGACTACCATCTGTCCGACACGCTGGACATCGACGGCCGCGTTGCGCTCACCGCCGCCGCCGATGTTCTGCGCGATATCGCGCTCGGCAAAGGGCCGCGCAAAAGCCTGTTCGCTTTCGGCTATGCCGGATGGGGACCCGCGCAACTCGACAGCGAGATTGGTCGCGGCGACTGGTACAGCGTGCCCGAGGATCCGGACCTGGTGTTCGACGACGACCGGACCAAGGTCTGGGTCGACGCCATCGCGCGGCACAAGCCATAATTGAGCAATGATCGAACCATGATCGAATTTCGGGGCGTTTTTCCTTATCTGGTCTCGCCGCTCGACGAGCGCGGCAACGTGCACGGCGCGGTGCTGGCGCGGCTGATCGACGATCTCATCAAGGCCGGCGTTCACGGCATCACGCCGCTCGGCTCGACCGGCGAGTTCGCCTATCTCAACAGCGAGCAGCGTACGGCGATCGTGCGCACGTCAATTGAAGCGGCGGCCGGCCGCGTGCCGGTCGTCGCCGGCGTTGCGGCGACCGCGACCGCCGATGCCGTGGCCCAGGCGCGCACCTATGCCAAGCTCGGCGCCGACGGCATCCTCGCCATCCTGGAATCGTACTTCCCGTTGAAGGACGCGCAGGTCGAGGAATATTTCCGCGCTATCGCCGATGCGGTCGATGTGCCGGTGGTGCTCTATACCAATCCGCAATTCCAGCGCACCGATCTCAGCCTCGATGTGATCGGGCGGCTCGCCGAGCATCCGCGCATTGGTTACATCAAGGACGCGTCCACCAATACCGGCCGTTTGCTGTCGATCATGAATCGTTGCGAACGGCTCAAGGTGTTCTCCGCGTCCGCTCATATTCCCGCCGCCGTCATGCTGATTGGCGGCGTCGGCTGGATGGCCGGGCCGGCCTGCATCGTCCCGCGGCAGAGTGTGCGGCTTTACGATCTGTGCCGCGCCGGCCGCTGGCCTGAGGCGATGGAACTGCAACGCAGGCTGTGGCGCATTAACGAGGCCTTCGCGCGGTTCAACCTCGCCGGTTGCATCAAGGCTGCGCTGCAGCACCGCGGTTACGACGTTGGCGATCCAATCCCGCCGCAACGGGCGCTCAGTGCCGACGAGCGCCGCGTTGTCGCCGCCGCCTTGGACGCCATGGAAGAGCCGGCCGCCTAGTGCGGCGGATGACCGCAAAATTGGGCGCATTTCGCTAGCGGGATGCCGGCGTTGCCAAGCAATTGTTAATTTCGCCCAACCGAATGTTAACGCTTCGTTGCTAAAGATGCCCCCTCGCCAATGCCGCCAGTCGCGGCGGCGAAGGGGTTGTTGTGGCATCGATCGGTTCCGAGCAAGCGCCGCATAGCTGGCGCACGTTCCGGCTTGTTGAGCTTCAGGGCGCCGTAGGGCGCGCTCTGGCATTATTCACGGGCGCCGGCGACCTGTCGCGGGTGCGCCGCCTGGCCGGCGCGGCCTTCATCCTTCGCATCGTGGCGGCGCTGCTCGCATTTTTGTCGCAGATCGTGCTTGCCCGCTGGCTCGGCAGCTACCAGTTCGGCATCTACGTTTATGCCTGGACCTGGCTGCTTTTGATCGGCGGTATTAGCGACTTGGGACTCGGCTCCGCTGCGCAGCGTTTCGTTCCCGAATATGGCGAGTTGAAGCAGCTGCCACTGCTGCGCGGCTTCATCAGCGGCAGCCGCTGGCTGGCGCTGGTGATCTCGAGCGCGATCGCGAGCGTAGCCGTCGGCGTTATCGCGATCACGCCGCTTGGCAATTCCGAGGCGTTTCTGCCGCTTTGCTTTGCCTGTGCGGCGCTGCCGGCCTTCGCGGTCGCATCCGTGCTCAGCGGCGTGGCCCGCTCCTATAACTGGGTCAATCTCGGACTGGCTCCGACCTACGTGCTGCGCCACATCATTCTGATGGCGCTGATGGCCGGCTCCTATCTCGCCGGTCTGCCGATGAATGCGGTCACTACGATGGCGGCCACCTTCATCACCATATGGAGTTGCACGCTCGGCCAGCTTTTCGTGCTCGACCGGCAGCTTGGCACGGTGGTCGAACGCGGCCCGAAAGCCTACGCGCCGCGCAGCTGGCTTGCGACCGCGATGCCGATCTCGCTGGTCGAGGGTTTCTACGTTCTCGTCACGTATGTCGACGTGATCGCGCTGACGCAATTCCGGCCGCCGGAAGAAGTCGCGACCTACTACGCTGCCGCGAAGATTCTGGCGCTGGTCGCTTTCATCTATTTCGCGGTAGCGCAGACGGTCGCCCACAAGTTCACCGAAATTCACGTGTCCGGCGATCGCGAGCGGCTGGCGGATTTCATGGCGCACGCAATCCGGATGACCTTTTGGCCGTCGCTGGCGCTGATCGCGGTGTTCCTTGCGCTGGGCGAGCCATTGCTGCGGATGTACGGCAAGGACTTCGTCGGCGGCTATGACCTGATGTTCGTCATCGCGATCGGGCTTTTGGCCCGCGCCGCGGTCGGGCCGGTCGAGCGATTGCTCAATATGCTGGGCGAGCGGCGCCGCTGCGCGCAGGTCTATGCCGGCGCGTTTCTGCTCAATCTGCTGCTGTGCTTGCTGCTGATTCCGCATTTCGGCGCGATGGGCGCTGCCATCGCCAGCGCCAGCACACTGGTGTTCGAGTCGGCTTGCCTCTTCCTGGTCGCCAAGTATCGCCTCGGCATCCATTGCCTGATCTTCGGCCGCCCGAAAGATTGCTGAGACGCAGTCATGGCGGCTGCAGCAGATCTGCCAACATCACTCGCGATTGCCAGGGCGCGCCGGGCCGCGGTTGCCGACCGATACGCCGCGAGCGCCTTTACCGCCGAGTGGCGCACGCTGCCGGACCTGCGGACGATTGTGAACGAGCTGCGCGAGCTTGCCGGCCGCGCGCTTGAGCCGAATATCTTTTACGAGCCGGACTTCATGCTCGAAGCCGCGAACGTGTTCGGACGCGACGCGGGCGCCGTGCTGGTCTGGTCGGGGACCAACCCGCGCAAGCTTCTAGGATTTTTCCCGGCGCGCATCGAGCCGCAGCGTTACGGCTTCAGCCTGCCGGTGCTGGTGGGGTGGACCCACCCTTACGCCCCGCTGGGCACTCCGCTGGTCGAGCGCGATGCCGCCGAGCAGGTCATCGCGTCCTGGCTCGCCCATATTTCCGGGGACACGGACCTGCCCGGCCTGGTGCTCATGCCGTTTGTCCAGCCGAGCAGTCCGTTCGCCGCGGAACTGCACACCATCCTGCGGCGCGGGCGGATTCCTTCGGCCGACCTCGATGTCCGCCAGCGGGCGATGCTGGCGCCGCGCGGCGACCGGCTGATCTATGTCGAGCGTACGCTTGGCGCCAATCGGCAAAACAAGATGCGCCGCCTGGTGCGGCGTTTGGCGGATACCGGCGCGCTGCTGTTCACGACGGCGACCGAGCCTGACGCCGTTGCCAGGGCGGTCGACGACTTCTGCGAGCTGGAGGCGCGCGGCTGGAAGGGCGAGGCCGGCACCGCCGTGCTGCATCACGACGAAATTCGCCGTTTCATGAAAAACGCGACGAGCGGCCTTGCCGAGCGGGGCAAGGCGTCTGTCAGCCGTATCCTGATCGATGGCCGATCGATCGCATCCGCGATCGTCTTGCGCAGCGGCGACACCGCCTGGTTCTGGAAGATCGCCTATGACGAGGACTATGCGCAGTATTCGCCAGGCGTGGTGTTGACGCTTGCCGTCACCGAAGACCTCGTTGAAGACGCCACCCTGCTGCGTACCGATTCCTGCGCGATCCCGAACCATCCGATGATCGACCACATTTGGCGCGAGCGTCTGGGGCTGTGCGATCGCCTGATCGGCGTGCGCTCCAATACGGCATTTGCCTCGGCCCGGCGGCTGGAACTGCTGCGCGGCGCCGCGATCACGGTGGCAAAAAGTATCCGCGAACGGTTCCATCGCTGAACCGCCTCGGCTAGGTTGGCGCCCCCAACGGGAAGCGCAATGCCAAAACCGATCACAATCCGGATGGGTGGCTACGGGCCGGCCACCACGTCGTTCTCGCAATCGCTGAAGTTGATCGGCGATGCGCTGGTTGCCGAATTCGGTGACCGTGTTGACGTGAAGTACGTCTGGAACATCATGGATTTCGGCTATCGCGCCGAAGATATTCTCTGGCTGGTCGAGGATGGCGTGCTGACGCTCGGTTATCAGTCGTCGAGCTATCTGACCGACCGGGTGCCGGAGCTTGGCTTCGTCGATCTGCCGTTCTTGTTCGCAGAGCGCGATCAGGCGCGCGCCGCAATGGACGGCGCACTCGGCCGTCATCTCGCGAGCAAGATCGAAGAGCGCGTGAACTACCGCATCCTCGGCTGGTTCGAGAACGGCTTCCGGCACATCTCAAACCGGCTGCGCACCGTGCGCACGCCGGCGGACCTCAAGGATATGCGCATCCGCGTGCTGCCGAGCGAAGTGCAGGCACGAACGTTCGAACTGCTTGGCTGCGTTCCGTTGCGCTGGGACCTCACCGAGGCGATTGCCGCGATCAAGGCCGGCACCATTGATGCGCAGGAAAACCCTTTTGCCAACACCGTCACCTATGGCGTGCATAAATTTCATCGCTTCCATACGGTGACAAACCATTTCTACATTTCGCGGCCGATCTTTCTGCACCGTCCGGCATTCGAGGGCTGGCCGGAAGATTTGCAGCGCGCCATGACGGCTGCGATCGGGCGTGCGGTCGAATTCCAGCGCGGCCTCGCCATCGAGGAAGACCGCGAGGCACGCGCCGCCATTCTCGCCGCGGGTTGCGAGATCACCGCGTTGAGCCCGGAGCAGCATGGGCAATTCCAGGCCGCGGTTGCACCGCTGCTCGCCGAGGCGCGCGGCACCTATGGCAAAGCGATGTTTGGCCTGCTGGACACGCGAAGTGACGGGTGATTGTGGAGCGGTTCGGTCGCCTATGGCACAGTTCATGCTTCGCCATGTCCGAACCTTGCGGCGGGAGAATGCGATGAATTTGCGCAATTGTAAGGCCTCGGCCGGCAGAGTTGCCGGTGCTTGCATCATTCTCCTGGCGTTGGCGTCGGCCGCGGCGCGAGCCGACGACAAGACCTACGTCATGAAATTCACCATGCCGACGGTGAACGAAGCGCAGCATCAATTCGCGAAGAACTACGCGGCGGCGATCGAGAGAGATTTCTGGCGGCCGCATCAAGACGGAAATTTATCCAGCGAGCCAGTTGGGTTCCATTCCGCGCCAAATCGAAGGCGTGCAGTTCGGCGCCATCCAGTGCGCGGTCATCCCGCCGGAATTCTACGTCGGAATCGACGAGCGTTTCGAAGTCATGGCGGCGCCCGGACTGGTGGATTCCCACGAGCATGCCTTGCGCCTCTCGCAGGACCCTGCGGTGCTGAAACTGATGCTCGGGCTTGGCGCCGGCAAGGGTCTGCACGGCGTCGGCATGTTCAGCACGCAAATGTCGTCGATCGCCTCAAAGACTCCGATCCGCCACCTCGGCGACTTCAACGGCAAGAAGCTCAGGATTTTCGCCTCGCAGTTCCAGACCGCAGCGTTTGAACGCCTCGGCGCAACGCCGATCGCAATGTCGCTTGGCGACGTGCTGCCGGCGATCCAGCAGGGCACGATCGACGGCGCGGTCGCCGGGCTCACGGTCTACACGCCGTTCCACTATCAGGATGCGGCGAAATACGTCACCGAGACCAATCAGCCGGCGGTCTTCATCGTCGTCGAGGTCAGTCAGAAATGGTACGACTCGCTGCCGGCCGATCTGCAAAAGATCGTCGACCAGGACGGAGCGGCAGAATCGATAGCGATTGCGCCGCAGGCGCTCGATATTTTTGCGAAGATGCGCAAGGGCTGGACCGACGGCGGCGGTGAATTGATTGCGCTGCCGGCAGCAGAACAGTCGTCGATGATGGCGACGCTGTCTACCGTTGGCGATGACGTGTCGCGCAAATCGAAGCCAGGTATTCGTGAGGCCTACGAGATCGTCACGGATGCCGCCAGGCGCACGCGGCAGTAGCGGGCACCGCTGCGTCAGCCCCGCCGCTGGTCGTCGGGCGCGGCGAGGATCAGCGACCAGAACACCTTGTACTTCGACTGCGGTGCATAGGCTGCGGCGATGCCCATCTTGGTGACGCGGTTGTTGAGCATATTGGCGCGGTGCGGCGGCGAATCGCGCCAGCCGGAAAATGCCTCGGCCAGCGTGTGATAGCCGGCGCCGATGTTTTCGACCGCGATGCCGGCGTCGAAGCCCGAACTCTGGATGCGCGTCTGGAACGGCCGGCCGACATCGTGATCGAGCTTGTCGCGCGCCGCCATGGTGCGGGCCTGATCGGCGGCCAGCTTCATCAGTTCCGGATCGATCGTCACGGCGCCGAGGCCGTTATTGGCGCGATATCCGGAAATCATCGATTGTGCCGCGGCGGCGTCGAGCGTGGCGTCGCTGGTGGCGAGATCGCGATAGAAGCTCGGCAAGCCCTCGGGCAATGGGGCGCTGGAGCAAGCGGCAAGCACCGCGGCGCCGAGCAATGCGCCGCAAGCAAGCCCCGCCGAAAATAGCCGGATCATTGCAATTCCCCCGCGTCCCGCCCGACCATGCCGACAAAAAAGTGTCGGAAGCGTGAAAGTCCGCACCGTACTGGCGTCGCCGAAAACCCTCAACTACGATCCGCAGCTAATACAAGAAATGGCAAGCGGAGGGAGCGGATCATGCGGCGGCTGGCGATTCTCGCGCTTGCTTTATCGGTTTTTGCAGGCTCGGCCGTGACCGGGCAGGCGCAGGACAAATTTCCCTCCAAGCCGATCAAGATCCTCGTGCCTTACGCGCCCGGCGGCGCCACCGATATCGTGGCCCGGATCCTTGCCGATCAGTTGAGCCGGAGTCTCGGCCAAAGCGTTTTTGTGGAAAACAAACCCGGCGCGTTCGGCATCATCGCCATCGAAGATATGGTCAAGTCCGGCGCCGACGGCTACACGCTGATGATCGGCAATGTCTCCACCAACGCCATCACGCCGATCATTTACGCCGATAAGTTCAAGATCGATTACGCGAAAGACGTAGTGCCGGTGACCGATGTGGTCGATATCCCGGCGGTCTTGGTGGCGTCGACGAAAAATTTCGACGTCAAAAACGTGGCCGAATTGATCGCCTACGCCAAAAACAATCCGGGACAGGTGCGATACGGCACTGTCGGCCCGGGCAGCTACCCGCACTATGACATGGCGTATTTCGCCAAGCGTGCCGGCGATCTGCAAATGACCGCGATCCCCAACAAGGCCGGCGCGAGCGGCGTTATCAACGACATGCTCAACGGCTCGTCGCAGGTGACGTTTTTGAATGCCGCGAGTTCCATGCCGCAACTGAAGGCCGGCACATTGCGCCCATTGGCCGTGGTCAATCATGGCAGGCTGCCGGATTTTCCGGATATTCCGACCATGCAGGATCTCGGTTATGCCGGCGTCGGTACCATCGCATGGCAGGCGTTGTTCGCCCCGGCCGGCACGCCGAAAGCCGTTCTGCAAACGATTTTCAACGCCACGGTCGACGCAATGAAGGCGCCTTCGGTCAGCGACGCATTCAAGAAGCAGATGTTCAACACCGTTCCCAATGCATCGCTCGACGACGCCAAGACATGGCTCGACGCGCAGATTGGCACCTGGCGGAAGATCACGACCGAAGTTCACATCGAGACCGAGTAGCCGCTGTCCATGAATGTCGAAGCTGCGCCCTTGAATTTCGCCGTTCGCGTCGAGAAAGACGTCGACGTGCCGATGCGCGACGGCGTGCGGCTGAAAGCCGACGTGTTCCGTCCTGATGGCGGCGGGACATTTCCGGCCATTCTCAATCTCGGGCCGTATCAGAAGGACAAACCGTGGGCGGTGCCGCCGACGCTCGAGGAACAGCCGAACGAATGGATGAACTGGGAAACCGTTAATCCGCAATGGTGGGTGCCGCGGGGCTATGCCGCCGTGCGCGTCGACGGCCGCGGCAGCGGCAAGTCGCCGGGCCGTTGCGAGCCATGGTCGCTCGCTGAGGCCGTCGATTTTTACGATGCGATCGAATGGGCGGCTGCGCAGCCGTGGTGCAACGGCAATGTGGGCCTGAGCGGCATTTCCTATTTCGCGATCAATCAATGGTTCGCCGCAAATTTGCAGCCGCCGTCATTGAAAGCGATCATTCCTTGGGAGGGCTTCGCCGATCTTTATCGGGACGCGCTCTACCACGGCGGCATCCTCAGCCTGTTCATGACCAACTGGTTCACGGCGCATCTGCTGCACCATGAGCTCGGCCGCGCCGCGGCGCACCAGCCTGACGGCTGGCCGGTCAACATGCTGCGCTTCTGGCTGCACAACAATCTCGACAACGGCACGTTCGAGGGCTCGCAGGCGCAGTGGGAAAAAATGACCGTGCCGATGTTGAGTGTCGGCAACTGGACCGGCATGGCGCTGCACCTGCGCGGCAATACCGAGGCCTTCATGCGCGCGGCGACGCCGCACAAGAAGCTGCGTATCCATCTCGGCTCGCACGTGCACCCGTTCTACACCGAGGAAGGACGGCACGATCAGATTCGCTTCTTCGACTACTGGCTTAAAGGCATCGACAACGGCGTGATGAATGAGCCGCCGGTGAAACTCGCTATCCGCAAGGGCGGCGACGCCTTCGACTGGCGCCACGAGAACGAATGGCCGCTCGCCCGCACGCGCTGGACCAAGCTCTACCTCGATCTGTCGGAGCCGGACGGAAAAAGCTCGGCGATTCCCGACAGGCTCGAACTGTCGAAGCCGGCCGGAGCGGACTCCAGTATTGCAGGTGCGCTCTCGCTCAAAAATCCGCCCGCGGTCAGTTCACGTACTTTTGCCGCGAGCCTCCCCGGCTCGATGGGTTCGACCTCGGCGGCCTCGTCGCAAGTCATGGGCGGCGGTATCAAGCCGGGCATGGGCCTGTCGCTGGAAACCGCGAAGCTCTCGGTCGATACCGAAATCACCGGGCCGGTCGCGGCCGTGCTGTGGGTCTCGAGCTCTACTGAAGACATGGATCTGTTCCTGACGCTGCGGAACATCGATGCGGACGGCAACGAGATCCTGGAGACCGGCCAGCAGGGCACGCCGGTCCCGGTGGCAAAGGGCTGGCTGCGGGTCTCGCACCGCGAGCTCGATCCGGATCTGTCATTGCCGTACCGGCCCTATCACGCACACAAACGGCGGCTGCCGCTGGCACCCGGCGAGATCGTGAAAGTTGAGGTCGAAATCTGGCCGACCTCGATGGTATTCAGGAAAGGCCACCGCATCCGGCTCGACGTGCAGCCGCGCGACGGCGTCGGCTCGGCGTCATACATGCACTACCACGCCGACTACAATGTCGGCACCAACACGGTCTATGCCGGCGGGGAGATGGGGTCGTATCTGCTGCTGCCGGTGATCCCGAAAAGCTGAACCACCTCACTGCCGGATATGGGCCGCGATGGCGACTTCGGTCGACTTCTTGACCTCACCTTCGATGTAGCTCCGGAAATCCTCCGGGCTTCCGCCGACGGTGTCGACGCCGATCTTGTGCAGCGGCTCGACCACGTCGTTCGACTTGAGCGCCGCGTTGGCGGCCTGTGCGAGCTTGTCGATGATCGGTTTCGGAGTGCCGGCCGGCGCCAGCAGGCCGAACCAGAGACCGAGGTCGTAACCGGGCAGTCCGGCTTCGGCCATGGTCGGGACATCGGGCGCGATGCTGGCGCGCTGCGCTGTGGTCACAGCGATGGCTTTGAGCTTGCCCTCCTGGACCTGTTGGATCACGGCCGAGGCCGGGGCGAACCAGAGCTGGACGCGGCCGGTCACCACATCGGTCAGGGCTTGAGCGCTGCCGGGGTAGGGCACCTGAACCAGCTTGATGCCGGCCATGATATTGATGAATTCGCCGGCAACGTGCGTCGTCGTACCGGTGCCGGAGGATGCATAGAAAATCTGCCCGGGCTTGGTCTTGGCGAGCGCGATCAGCTCCTTCAGGTTGCTGACGCCGAGAGACGGATTGACGACCAGAAGGTTCGGCACCGAGGCGACGCGGACGATCGGGGCGAAGTCTTTCACCACGTCATAGGTCGGATTGATGGTCATCCCGGCATAGTTCGTTTGCGCCGCTGTGGCCATGAACAGCGTGTAGCCGTCGTTCGGCGCCCGGGCGACATATTCAGCCGCCACGTTGCTGCCGGCGCCCGGCTTGTTCTCGACGATGAATTGCTGGCCGAACGCGTCGCCGAATTTTTGTGCCAAAAGCCGCGCCGGCGTGTCGGCCACCGCGCCGGCGCCGAAGCCGATGATGATTCGCACCGGATGGGCCGGATAATCGTCGGCGCGGCTCAATCCGGCCACCGTGGCTCCCGCCAAAAGGCAAAGTCCGAGAATCGTCCAACGCCGTCCATGAGCCATAATTGTCCCTCCCAGACCCAGCATTTCAAAGCGCCGGCGTCGGTAAAATGCGTCAGAGTGTTACACACTCATCCATCTCTTATTGTCTTATTAAGAAATCCGCACGATCCCTTAACTTCAAAACAACAGATCGGCGCATAGGCTCGCCGCCTGTCAACCGGGTGTTGCGGGATGCCTGTGGCCATGACCTTAGCGAAAGCCAGCCGGAACTGGCTGCTCATCGTTGCGGCGGGCGCGGCCGGTTTCGCCGTTGGCATTGTCGGCTATTTCATCTTCGGGCCGGGCTGGTTCGTCGGCATGCTGACGGAAGCCTCCACGCCGGTCGCGGCCGCTTTCATGGCGGCACCGGTTGCGCTGGGCGCCGCGGCGGCAGCGGGCCTGTTCGTCAATGCCAACCGCCGCGCGCAAAGCCGCCTGCTTCGTACCGCGCTCAACAATATCACGCAGGGCCTGTGCATGTTCGATGACGCGGCCCGGCTGACGCTCTGCAACGACCGCTATCTCGAAATGTACGGCCTGATGCCCGAGCACGGCCGGCCCGGCACGGCGTTGCGCGATCTTCTGCTGTATCGGATTGCCGCCGGCACGTTCAGCGGCGACCCGGAGCAATATGTCGCCGATTGCCTGAGGCAGGTCGCGGAGCGGCGCACCGAAACCAAGACCAACACCTTCAACGGCCGGGTTATCACGCTGGTGAGCCGGCCGCTGCCGGCCGGCGGCTGGGTTGCCACCCACAATGATGTCACCGATCAGCTTTCGGCCGAGTCCGAGCGCGATTCGCTGCGTCGGGACGACCAGCGCCGTCGCGCCGCCGATGCCGCGATCTCTTCGTTCCGGGCGCGGGTTGAGAGCGTCCTGAAAACCGTCAATCAGAGCGCCGCGGCGATGAAATCGGCCGCGGCAACACTGCTCACGACCTCCGACCACACCTTGCAGCGGACCGAGGGTGCGGTGCGGGGATCGAACGAGGCTTCGGTCAATGTCGAGACCGCCGCGGCTGCGGCGACCGAACTCACGGCGTCGATCAAGGAAATCAGCCGCCAGCTCACACAGGCGCAGGACGTGGTGCAAAGCGCCGTCGCCGGTGCCGGCACGACCAATAACGATATCGCCGCGCTTGCCCGTGTCGCGCAGAAGATCGGCGACGTGGTCAAGCTCATCCAGGATATCGCCGGCCAGACCAATCTCCTGGCGCTCAATGCGACAATCGAGGCGGCGCGTGCCGGTGATTCCGGGCGCGGCTTCGCCGTGGTCGCTTCCGAAGTGAAATCGCTCGCCGTGCAGACCGCAAAAGCCACCGAGGAAATCACCCGCGAAATCCAGTCGGTGCAGACGTCGACCACCAGTGCGGTGGCGGCAATCCGCGACATCACGCAGCGGATGCACGATATCAATCATTATACGTCGGCGGTCGCCGGCTCGGTCGAGCAGCAGGAAGCGGCAACCGGAGAGATTTCCCGCAACGTCACCAGCGCCGCGGCCGGCGCCAAATCCATTGCGGCTGCGCTCGACGACGTCGCCGGCGGCGTCACCCAGACCCGCAGCTCGGCGCAAACGGTGCTGACGGCGACGGAAGAAGTCGAGCGGGCGACCGACCGGCTGCGGTCGGAAGTCGAGGAATTCCTCAGCACTGTCGCGGCGTAAGATCTTCGCTCGTCCGCTCGCGGAAGCGGGGACCAGCAGACCCCATTCAAACGCGTGTACGTCTGAATACCCGCTTGCGCCGGGACGAGCGGGAAAGTTCACTGCCCATTATGGATTCAATCGCTCCGCACAAAATCCAGGTCGGCGATCTGGCTGTCGCCGTCAGCGATGTCGGCGCCGGGCCGCCGGTTATCCTGCTGCACGGTCTCGCCTGCGGGCGGCGGATGTGGTTCCATCAGGTTCGCGCGCTGCGCAGCCGCTTCCGCGTCATCGCCTACGACCAGCGCGGCCACGGCGGCACCGACGCACCGGCCTTCGCCACCGGCTATTCCGCCGCTCTTCTGGCACGCGATCTCATTGGCGTTCTTGACGCCCTGAAGATCGAGCGTGCGGCCATCGTCGGCTTTTCGCTGGGCGGAGGTCCGGCGCTAGCCTTGGCCGCCAGCCAGCCACAGCGGGTGTCGCGTCTTGTGCTCGCCGACGTCGGCGCCGGCGCCGACGATCCGGTGAAGATCGAGGCCATGGCGCGGCGCTGGGTGACGCTGATCGATCAAGGGGCGGCCGATGAGCTTGTGTGCGAGATGCTGCGCAGCGAGCTGTTCAAGGTCTATGCCCGCCGCAACCCGCGTCGCCGCGATCACATGGCGGCGCTGATCCGGGCTACATCCCCTGTCGGCTTGCGCTTTCTGCTGTCGGAAGTGCTGGCGAAACGGAAATCGCTGTTCCGGCTGACCGGCGTGCTCAAGGCGGTGAAGGCGCCGACACTCGTTCTGGTCGGGCAGCACGATTACGTGTGCAGCAAGGCGTCAAGGCTGATGGCGCAAACTATCCCAAGTGCGTCTTTGAAGATCGTCGAAGACAGCGGGCACATGACGCCGCTGGAGCAACCTGGGGCGTTTACGATGGCGCTGATTGAGTTCTTGAATGCGGCCTGAGGTCGACGTCGTTGAGCGTCTCAAGTCAGACCAACAGTATGTCGGCTTTTGGGTCCAAAACCGACTTCCAGCTAAAGAGCCGGAATGACGCGAATGACCCAAAGCGGACATCCCGTGGACGTTGCAACTCGCACACAACACCCAGGATTTTACGAACTGATTTACCAGGAAACCACTGCACCAAAATTGACGCCCTGGAACGTTAACTTGTCGCGATAGACATTCGTATTTAGCAGGCCCGGATTGGTCAAGCTGGCGGCTGCATTGTTGCTCGCAAGTCCTAGGCTGTCGATGCGGAGCCACTGGTAACCTCCGCGGACCAGGATGTGATTCGACAACCGGTATCCTGCCGAGACCCCAACTTCGCTGGCGTAGACCTGATCGCTTATATTCGTACCAAAGAAGCCGACAGGAGTGCCGCCGGCGGCTTCAGTGATACCGCCGCCGCTGTGGAGCTCATATTTGCCGATTTTGCCAACAACATTGATCTGGAACGGATATGACGACGGCAGGAGAGCCAGATCCGCACCAATCTGACCGCCGCGCAATATATTGTCGTAGTTGTACACTGAGCTGGCCACCGTGGTGTTGATAAAATAGCTGAGGCTGTCGTGTACTTTGATGGATCGCACACCCGCGATAAGAGTGAGTTGATCGAATAATTGATGGCGCCAGTTAACTTCCCAACTGCTGAGCGTCGTTTGGTATTGCGACATAAACGAGGTGCTTCCCGGCCCGGTAAATCCGGCACCGATGAAGTTTCCTGGCGTGACGATGTTCGCTCCGGCACTTGTCGTGCCGAAATTCAGGACCCTCGCTTCGATAGCTTCCCGGCCGAGAAAGCGGACTCCGATCGCGCCGTCGAATCCAATTCCCCGTCCAAATTTGTAATCGCTGCCGCCTAGAAAGGAGGGTGTGAGCCCGGGATTCGCGGCGACGGTGGTTCCGGCGCTCGGATTGCTGCGCCGGAAAATGACCCCGCCTGCCGAAACATATACGTATGGCGAGTCGACAAAGAATTTTCCCGAATTATCGATGGTTTGCGAGCGAGCCGAGCCTAACATCGCCAGAAGAAATCCCGTCAAAAATACGCCCGTGATTCCCAATTTTGTTCGCTTCATGTCGGCCCCTTAGCGAATTAATTCATCTACAGTCAAAACCTAACATAAGCGACTCAGGGCTCGGCAACGGATTCCAGCGTTATCGACAGTACGTGCCGCTTTATTCGACAGGCAGTTGCAAGAGAGCAACAAAGCGCGAATTGTTGTTTCAATGCCTCGCCACCTATTAAGTGTGTAGATTATCTTGTGCACGCAGTGATAGATGGCGCTGAAAAGCCGGACGCAAGAAATTTCCGCTTTAGAATTAGAGCGGCTCTATCGCCGTCGCGCGATCTTCGTTTTCATTTGTGCCTGGCTCGTGGAGAGCTGATCGGAAGCCGATGCGAGCCGCCTAGGTGCAGCACCTCGTTACGCCGTTTGGTGGTTTGCGCCGCGGCGAATAAAATTGGGCTAGGCGCACTCAGTCATGCCGACGAACAACCACCTCCTACAATAGCCTTATGCAGGGCCGTGATGGCCGGTTAGAAGAACCGTTTTGAAAGACAGGAGAAAGTTGAATGGCAAAAACTAGCAAGCGCCGTTCTTGGAACAATGCCGACATCCGAACACTGAAAGCACTCGCAAAGAAAAGAAAGAAGGCGGCCCTGATCGCGCGCACCCTTAAACGCAGCGAGGGCGCGACCCGGCAAAAAAGCATTCAGTATCGGGCTGTCACTTGAGACGCGCGGCGTGTAAGCATCAAAGCCCTGATGCTTCGTAATTCAGGACCGTTTAGGCGGTCCTTTTCTATTGCGGCTCAAGCAACCTGGCGCGGATTCCTACTCGTACCGACGAATGTCCGTTAGTGGCCCGTCGCCGACATCAAGCGATATCTACTTTTCTGCCGCTATCAGGTGGAAAGTGGACATCGAGCAATTACGAGGACACGATCCAGAATTACCGCCCCGCGGCGTAACCTTGCATGCCGCGGGCGTTCGCGGCGGCACGACGGCGCCGGCCAACACGCGACGCTGCGGTGAGCCGGCCTTCCGACCAGTCCGGGCCCATTTCGACGATGTGTCCGCGCCGCTTGAGCTCGTCCACGGTGGCTTTCGGCACCCGGCCTTCCAGCACCAGCTTTCCGGGGTTGGCGGTGCGCGGCCAGAACGAACTCGGAAAATGCTCCGAGTGCCACGCTGGTGCATCGATCGATTCCTGCAGGTTCATGCCGCTATGGACGTGACGCATGAACATCTGCGTGATCCACTGATCCTGTCCGTCGCCGCCGGGAGAGCCCCAGGCCAGGTACGGCTCGCCATCGCGCAACGCCATGGTCGGCGACAGCGTGGTCCGCGGCCGCCGGCCGGGCCCCAGTGCCGCCGGATGATCTTCCTCGAGATAGAACATCTGCGCCCGGGTGCCGAGACAAAAGCCAAGTTCGGGAATGACCGGCGACGAATGCAGCCAGCCGCCCGACGGCGTCGTCGAGACCATGTTTCCGGCCTGATCGATGATATCCATGTGCACGGTGTCGCCGCGCATGCTGCCCATGCGGCCGACGGTCGGCTCGCCCGCGCCAAGCTGCCCGACGGTCGGTTCGCCAGCGCCCGCCGCCATCGGCACCGGATCGCGGCGCAGCGTCACCACCGCGCCGAACCCTTCGATCGAACCCGGCCGCAAATCCATCGACGCCTTGTCGGTGACGAGCTTGCGGCGTTCGGCGTTGTAGGCATCCGACAGCAGCGTCGCCATCGGCACTTCGACGAAATCGGGATCGCCGTAGAACACTTCGCGGTCGGCATAGGCGAGCTTCGAGCACTCGACGAGCAGATGAATGAAGTCCGGTCCGGCCGGATCGAGACCGTTGAAGTCGAAGCCTTTGAGCAGCGCGAGCTGCTGCAACGTCACCGGGCCCTGTCCCCACGGTCCAGTCTTGCAGACGGTGTAGCCGTGATAGTCGTAGGTGCACGGCGCTTCGACGGTCGGCGTCCAGCGCGCCATGTCGTCGGCGGTGAGCACGCCGCGATGCTTGCGGCCGCTGGTATCCATGATGTCCTGGGTGCGGCAGAAGCGGTCGATCGCTTCGGCGACAAATCCTTTCGACCATGACTGCCGCGCGCGCTCGATCTGCGCGACGCGATCGCCGCCGGCGCTTTCGGCTTCCTTGACGATGCGGGAGTAGGTGGCGGCGAGCGTCTTGTTGGTGAACAGCGAGCCGGTCGCCGGCACTTCGTTGCTCGGCAGATAGACCGCGGCCGAAGTCGGCCAGTATTCGCGGAACAGCTGCGCCACCGTGGCGATGGTGGCATTGGCGCGTTCCAGGAGCGGATGGCCGTTCTGCGCGTAGCTGATGGCCGGCGCGAGAACGTCGGCCACTTTCATGGTGCCGTAGTCGCGCAGCAGCATCATCCAGGTTTCGAACGTGCCGGGCACGCAGGCCGCCAGCAGACCGGTGCCGGGCACGAGATCGAGGCCTTCGCTCCGGTAATGCTTGATGGTCGCGCCGGCGGGCGCGACGCCCTGGCCACAAATCACTTCCGGCTTGCCGCGCTTGACGTCGTAGACGATGACCGGCACGTCGCCGCCGGGGCCGTTGAGATGCGGTTCTATCACTTGCAGCGTGAATGCGGTTGCCGCCGCGGCGTCGAAGGCGTTGCCGCCCCGCTCCAGGATGCCCATGCCGACCGCGGTCGCGATCCAGTGGGTCGAGGTCACGACACCGAACGTGCCTTCGAGTTCTGGACGGGTGGTGAACGCATTGGGATTGATGTTGGTCATATATTCTCTCTGCGGCATCGCTCGATCCCGGCCTTGGCCCCTGATCTTGGCCCGATCTTGGCCGATTGCTGTGGCTGGTTGCGTGGCGCCCGGCTGGCGCATAGACACGCAATGTACCGGGCCGCGCGGGCGGCTGAAAGGGCGGGGAGAGACGTGGCGCGGGAGCCTCTCAAGGTTGGAATAGCCGGACTCGGCGCGGTTGGGCTCGAAGTGGGCCGTCGGATCGAGGCCGGTATTCCAGGCCTCGTGCTGACGGCCGTCTCCGTGCGCGACGTCGACAAGGCGAAGCGCAACCTGCCGTCGATTGGGTCAAGCGTTGCCGTTGTTCCTGCCGAGGCTTTGGCGGAAAGCTGCGATCTCGTCGTCGAATGCCTGCCGCCGGCGCTGTTTCGCGCGGTCGCGTCGTCGGCGGTCGAGCGCGGGCGGTTGTTCATGCCGCTGTCGGTCGGCCAGCTTCTGGAGAATTGGGATCTGGTTGCCCGCGCCAAGGAAACCGGCGCCCGCATTCTGGTGCCGACCGGAGCCTTGATCGGCCTCGATACCGTGCGCGCCGCTGCCGAAGGCACGATCCGCTCGGTCACCATGATCACGCGCAAGCCGCCGGGCGGACTGGAAGGCGCGCCTTATCTCGTCGAGCGCGGCATTTCGCTCAAAGGCCTCAACACCGCGAAAAAGGTTTTCGACGGCTCGGCGCGGGATGGCGCACGCGGCTTCCCGGCCAACGTCAATGTCGCGGCGGCGCTGAGCCTTGCCGGTATCGGGCCTGACAAGACCCGGCTCGAGATCTGGGCCGACCCGGCGCTCGAGCGCAACACGCATCGCATCGAGGTCGATGCCGACACCGCGTCGTTTTCGATGGCGATCGAAAACGTGCCGTCGGAGAATCCCAAGACCGGCCGGATCGTCGCGCTCAGCACCATCGCCACGCTGCGCGGCCTGGTCGCGGAGCTGAAAGTCGGGACGTAAGGTGGATCAATCGGCGAGAGTTGATGCGCTACGGCTTGGCCACCATCAAATAGAAAATAATCACCACCGCGGGAAACGCGAGCGCTCCTAAGAGTAGCCACCACCTGTCTAGTTTCCAATACGCGGCTGGAAGCGGCGCGCTCGTTTCAAGCGCCACCTTTGCCATATCGCGCATTTTCATTTGCACCCACACGACTGGCAGCCAGCAGGCGCCCGCAAAGAAATACAATACCAATCCGGCCACGACCCAGCGATCGGTGAACGAATATCCGGTGATACGCAGCAACCACAAGCCGGTGATAAGTTGAATGATAATGGCTGGCGTCGTGAATAACCAATCGGCAATCACGACGTGAGATGTTGCAAACCAGATATTTGCTATGTTCTTTTCACGATTGGCCATGAACATGTAGAAAGCGCTGCCCAGTCCGGTGCCGAACAGAATCGTTGCGCTCAGTATGTGCAACCATTTGATTATGATGTAATCCATCCCCGTTGAACTTTTGGCAAAGGCGCGGTTTTTATTACCGCACCGAGTTGAAGTTTTGCACGATGAAAGTCCTCATTCTTGGCGGGTATGGAAATTTTGGCAAGCGTATCGCGGAGTTGCTGACCCGACAGCGAGTGCCAGTCGTCATAGCAGGGCGAAACCGGTCAAAAGCCGAAGCTTTGGCGGCGAAGCTGCCGCAGGATTTTTCCAAGATTGCAATTTTTGATGCAAGATCCGAATTGCAGCAACAATTGAGTCTGCTGAAGCCGGCGGTCGTCATCAATACGTGTGGGCCGTTTCAAAGTGCCGATTACTCTATCGCTCAAGCCTGTATCGCCACTGGTACCCATTATATCGATCTCGCCGACGGTCGAGAGTTTGTTGCCGGCATCACGCAATTGCACGGAGATGCTCAAAGCCAAAATGTGGCTGTGATCTCGGGCGCGAGCACCGTCCCGGCGCTTTCATCCGCGGTTGTCGAACATTACCGGACGCAATTATCTGAAATCAACTCGCTAACCTTCGGCATCGCGCCGGGTCAAAGGGCCGAGCGCGGGTTGGCGACAACTCAAGCTATTTTGAGTTATGTGGGCAAAAAGCTAAGACCATGCGCAGGGTATGGCTTGCGCTACGGTTGGCAGGATTTGTATGTCCAGACCTATCCCGAGATCGGCAAAAGATGGATGGCCAATTGCGACATTCCTGATCTTGATCTGCTGCCAGGCAAATATGGAATCAAAAAAATCCGATTTTCTGCCGGTATGGAAAACTCATTTGTTCATTTGGGGATGTGGCTGATCTCGTGGGGAGTTCGCCTGGGACTTCCGATCGAATTGGCCAATTATTCCTCGTTTTTACTCAAGGCAAGCAACTGGTTCGATTTTATCGGTACCGCCGACGGCGGAATGCACGTCGTTCTTAAGGGAAAAGACCGGTCCGGCCAGACCGTCGTCAAAAAATGGTTCGTTGTCGCCCTCGATGGGGATGGTCCTTTCATTCCAACTGTACCGGCCGTCGTGCTGGCCAAGAGGATTGTCGCCGGTCATCCTGCCCGCAGCGGCGCGATGCCCTGTGTTGGGATGCTTAGTCTTGACGAATATCTGAAGGAGCTTGGACATCTCAAAATCAAGGCTTATGAATTTTGAGACGTGTCGGACGCCTTGAAGCGTTGTGATGCCTTGCGCGGCCTGGTCGCGGAGCTGAAAGTCGGGACGTAAGGTTTCCGGATATCGCGGCGCTAGATATTGGCCTTGGCAGCGCGCATATCTGGGCTGTCGAGGCCTTCGCCAAAACGTTCGACGATCTCGCCGAGCAGCCGCTTTGCTTCGGCTTTGTCGCTGCGTCCGGACGCGATTGCAGCGAGCGCGGTTGCGGCGCGCAGCTCAAGCATCATTGCGCCGGTCCGGCGCGCCGCGTCGACTGCGTTCTGAAGGCTTTTGGCCGCTTCGGACTTGTCGGGTTTCGGCGACGCCAGAATAGCCTCGGCCAGCATGCGATGCGCCTCGGGCAGCCACCAGCGTTCGTCGTTGGCGTTGAATTTTGTGATCGCCATCCTTGCTTCTTTCACGGCCTCGGGCGCGCGGTCGGCGGCGAGCAGCAGTTGCGCCAGCATGACATGAAACAGGCCGAGCTGAAGGCCGCAGCCCATCTCTTCATAAGCCTTGAGCGCGTCGCGAAACTCCTTGATGTGCTCCGACGGCCGCGTGCGCTTGGCCTTCGCCCAGATCTCGTACAGGCGGCAGATCGCGCCGAAATAGCGGATGCCGATCCGCTCGCAGATCTCGTTGCCCTCCTTGCTCAGTTCGTACATCCGGTCGTCGTTGCCGGCCATGTAATGAAGCTGCGCGGCCAACGTGAGCACCTGACCGATGGTCAGGCCGTTGTTGAGCTCGCGCGCCCGGCGGACGGCGCTGTCGGCGCTGCGCAGCGCGCTGTCCGGCAGGCCTTCCAGCCATTCGGTCATCGCCATGAAGATTTCCGCGGCCGCGCCGCTGTCGGGACCGAAATGCAGCGCGAGGCGCTCGCGCGCCTGCGGGTTGTAAAGCGTAATGGCCCGCGCCAGCTCCTTGTGCGCCGCCGACAGGTTGCCGTGAAAGAACGAGATGCCGCCGCGCAACCGGTAGACCATGCACAGGTAAGCCTCGTCGCCGTCTTTAGTGGCGAGATCTGTCATGCGTTCGATCGGCGCTGATGCAAGACCAATCTGGCCGGCGATCAGATGTCCGACAAAAATTCCATACAACACCGAGTAGCGCTGCCGGGTGTCGCCGATGCTGTCGACGAGTTCGCCGGCGCGCTTGAATGCCAGCGCGGTCTCCGCCGCGGTGTAACCGCGCGCCGCGATCAGGGCCTGGCCGAGCGCGAGTTGCAGTTGCAATTCGAGGCGGATGCGATCCTGCTCGGAAGCGATGCTGTCGAGCCTGGCAAGGCCGTGGCGCAGATGATTGATGGCTTCGAGATTGGCCGAACGGCTGAGCGCCATCGTTCCGGCTTTCAGCCAGTAACCGGCCGCCTTCTCGGCGAGTTCGGCGCGCGAGCAGTGATAGGCCAGCAGCTCGGGTTCGGTATCCGCGACTTCCGGAAATTCGTTTTCGATCACGGCGGCGATGCGCGCGTGCAATTGAAGCCGCTGGCTGCGCAGCAGGCTTTCGTAGGCCACCTCCTGCAACATCATGTGCTTGAAGGTGTAGAGCGTGTCCGGCGGCACGCCTTGCGGCAGGATGAGCCGCGCTTCGGCCAGCCGATCGAGCGCTTGCTGCAAGGCATCGGCGTCCTTGCTCATCACCGCAGCGATAATCTTGTGCGAGAAGCTGCGGCCGATCGCGGCGCCGACCTGCGCCACGTCCTTGGCGGATGACAGCCGGTCGAGACGTTCGCGCAGCGTGTCTTCCAGCGTCGAAGGAATCGACAGCGGCGGGCTGCTCCGTTCCGAGCGGGCCAGATTCGGTTGCAACGACTCGACCACGTTTTTGGTGAGCTCTTCGACAAACAGCGGCACGCCGTCGGTCTTGGCGACGATCTGGCCCAGAACTTCCTTTGACAGTCCTTGTCCTTCGGCCAGGCTCTCGACCATGGCCTGGGTGTGCTGTGCGCTCAATCGTTCGAGCGCGATGGTGCTGGTGTTCGGCAGGCCGGCCCACGGCGCTTCGAATTCCGGCCGGAAGGTAATGAGGCCCAGGACCGGCAAACGCCGAATTCGCTCGGTGAGCAGATCGAGCAGTTCGATCGACGTCGGATCCACCCAGTGAGCGTCCTCGAACACCAGCAGCATGGGTTTGCGGCGCGCCAGAGCTTCGATCTGGTCGAGCAGCGCGCCAAGCGTTTGCCGCCGCAGTTGCATCGGACTGAGCGCAAGTGCCGGATAACGGCCGCCGGCGTCGATCGACAGCAATGCAGCGAGCAGCGGCAGCGCCGATTTGCGATGCGGCGCCGGAATGGCAACTGCGGTTTCGAGCTTGTCGAGGCGCTGCTCCGGCGTGTCGCCCTCGTGGAAACCGGCGGCGCGCTCGAGGTGTGTGATGAATGGATGCAAGGCAGTGTCGCTGTAGTGCGGTGAGCATTGGAACAGCAGGCGGATGAATTGCTCGTTCTCGGCAAGGCGATTGGTAAATTGCGCGATGATGCGCGACTTGCCGATGGCGGGCTCGCCTGAAATCAGCACCACGCCGCCCTTGCCGGACTTGGCCTCGCGCCAGCGCCGCAGCAGCAGCGCCGTTCCTTCCTCGCGATCGAAGAATTGCGTCAGCCCGGCGGTGCGCCGCGCTTCAAAGCGCGTTTCGACCGCGATCGGGCGCACGACCCGCCACGCGGGAACCGGGTTGGAGAATCCGCTGATGGCAAAAGGACCGGCGTGTTCGTATTCGAAGAGGCCACCGAGCAGGCTGTGGGTGCCGGTTGCGATCAGCAACGTGCCGGGTGCGGCAACGCGGCGAAGCGCGGCGGCGAGCGTCGGCGCTTCGCCGACCGGCGCGTTGTCCTGCGTAAGGCCGCCGCCGCTGCCCCCGACAACGACCAGACCGGTGGCCACGCCGATACGGGCCGCAAGGTGCCGGCCCTGGCCCACGTCGAGCTGCGGAATGCTGTCGATCAGCTCTAGTCCCGCCCGCGTGGCGCGTTCGGCGTCGTCTTCGTGGGCTTGCGGATAGGAGAACAGGATCGTCGCGCCATCGTCGGCAAACCGGGTGAGCGCGCCGCCCCAGCGGCTGGCAATCTGCGCGCAGCACTCATGACAGAGACGGATCGGCTCACCGAGTTCTTCGGGGTCAAGCTGTGCCGCCAGCTCCCGCAGGCCGACGAAATCGCAGGCCATCACCGTCAAGTGACGCCGTTCGGCTTCGGCGCGCGGCGCGGCAGGCTGAGCGGGTGACGACTGCGGGGAGGCCTCCGCCGCTCCCGGCGCGTCGTCCAGCACACGCACATCGCCGACAAAACGCAGCCCCTTGCGGGGCAAGGTCCGGATCAGGCGCTGGCTTTCCCCATCGTCGCCGATGGCGTTACGCGCCGCATTGATCCGGGTCGCGAGCGTGGATTCCGAGACGATCCGCCCGGCCCACACCGCGTCCAGCATGTCGTCCCGGCTGACGACGCGGCCGCGATTGCGAATGAGGTATTCGAGAAGATCGAATACCTGCGGTTGCACGGGAACGACGGCGTCCCCGTGCCTGAGCTCCCGCCGCTCGGGATCGAGCACGTATTTGTCGAAAACAAATATCACTCTTGAACCGAAAGCGTGGAGTTCTGCCCCCGTGCACCCCTTTCCACGGCCTCGGGATGCCGGCCTTGCCGCGAATTTTCCAAGCAAACGGCCCTATCAAGGAAAAATCAAGGTCGCCTCAAAGCGCGGGCCTGGCCGCTTTGCCATCGTCGTGTCCGCAAGGACACAGGAGATCGGCCATGCCCATGAAAGGCGAGCTATCCATCCCAACCCTGAGAATTCGAAACCGCGGAAAAGCAGCGGAAACACCGTGGTCGCAGGTTCTGTCGGCGATCACCAAGCCCGATTTTCTCGCGGTTTTTTACTTCTGCGTCATCGGATTGCTGGTCGCGGCCTGCTTCATCCAGCTCGTTCCCAATTTTGGCGAGCTTTCCGAGGTGCTCCAGCAATATCCCTGATTGCCATGGGATCCCCGACTCAGGGGTAGGGCTGGATTCACCATCATCGTCTCGGGTTTGGGCGGGAAACCGTCCAGCCCGGGACGGTGGCTGGTGCTTAGGATTGTCTAAACAATCAATTCGATAGAGGCTGTACGCGCCGTCGTCTTGGCTTAGGCGGGATCGCAGGCTGGAGGGCTGGGCATGTCAGCGCAATCGAACGTGGAATGGCGGGGCAAGAAACGCGCCCTCACTCTTGCCGGCGGCGGTCCGGCGGTGGGCATCGGTCTCGGCGTCCTTGCCGCACTCGAGCAATTTCCCGAGCTTAAATTCGACGTCTGGAGTTTGAGCTGCGTCGGCGCCTGGCTCGGCTGCCTGTATCAGGTCAGCCCGGACCGGGCGAAGAAGCTGCAATACGTCACCGGCTTGCTGGAAGGCTTCTTTCGCGACGACAAGGAGTACGACAAGTTTCCCTGTCCCACCGTGTTTATCCCGGACATTCCGGAGATGATCGCGGCCTACACCAAATTCATGATCGATCCCCGCTCTTACACCAACCTCGTCGTGCCGGGCGCGATCCAGAAAGGCTATCAGGACATCCTCAACTACTATTTGCGGCCGAGCCAATGGAGCTACGGCGACTTCTGCCATCTGATGCTCAACGCCATGATCGCGCCAAATCCCGCGGCGCGATTCCTGATGAGCATGATCTACAAGAGCGAAATTCCCGGACAGAACAAGCTATGGTTCGGGCCGACCTACAATCTGCTGAAAGCTTTCGACATGAAGCTTCTCGAGCGCGACGATGTGCCGACGCTCTACCACAACGCTTTCAATGTCGATGCGCAGAAACTGCAGTTGTTCTCGAACAAGGATGGCCAATATCCGAAGATCACCGCGCAAACTTTATGCGCGTGCAGCGGACTGCCGTATATCTGCTCGCCGGTGCAGATCGACGGCACGACCTATGTCGAAGGCGCGACCGTCGATACGGTGGGTTTCAAGGATTTGCTGCACAATCATCCCGACCTTGATGAAGTCTGGGTGTGCCGCATTCTCGACAGGCGCCAGATCCATCCGCATCACAACCTGGTCGAGGCGCTCAATAACCTGGTGATGCTGTTTGCCAGCACGACGTCGGAAGACGACGTCAAGCTGTTCAAGTTTCACCTCGAGAAAATCAATGCCGACCGCACTGCGGAAGGCTCGAAGAAGATCGACCTGATCGAATTCCCGGTCGACTTTCACACCACCTACGAATGGACGCACAGTAATCTCCACGCCAGCATGAAGACGTCGCAAGCGACGGCACGCCGGACAATCGAGACTTATCTTGAAAACGGCCCGACAGCGCCGGAACTTCACGTTGGCGATGGCCCCGACGCGCATGCCAAGTCGGCGCGGCGATTGCGGCTCGCCAGCGATAACACCGCGCCACGGGCGGACTCCCAGGCATCAAGCGCGTCCTGAAAACGAAAGAGGTCCCGCACGGGACCTCTTTAACTGGGCGATAATCGCCAAGCCGCCTATTCGTCATGATCCTTGTGGATGATGACCTTCTTTTCTTCCGGATGCGGCACCGGCAGGAGATTGACGTCATCGTGCTTCTTGATGACCGTCGTCGAATCTTCGGGCCGGTCTTTCTTGATGATTGTGGTGTCCTCGGCGTGTGCCGGAACGGCCATAGGTGCGCCAATGATCGCAGCGGCAGCTACCGCCAAAATAATTTTACGCATGAATCAAGTCTCCTCTGTTCGATAACTCACAGAGGCTAATGCGGGAACCCAGGCAACGTTCCGGCAAAAATTCCCGGAACCGTCAGACGAAGGCGAAGAGGAGTTTGGTTTCGGAGCGCGAGCAGTCTCAGCTTGCGCCCGGCGCGGACGGGGTGAATTTCAGCGCCACCCCGTTCATACAATAGCGTAGCCCGGTCGGTTTCGGGCCGTCATTGAAGACGTGGCCGAGATGGCCGCCGCAGCGATGGCACGACACCGCGGTGCGCGTCATGCCGAACGAACGGTCGGTCGTCTCGTCGACCGCTTTGTCGAGCGGCGCCCAGAAGCTCGGCCAGCCGGTGCCGCTTTCAAACTTGGTCTTCGAGGAATAGAGGGGCAGATCGCAGCCGACGCAGGCAAAGGTGCCGTCGCGATGCTCTTTCAGGAGCGGGCTAGTGAACGGCCGTTCGGTGCCTTCTTCGCGCAGCACGTCATATTGCGCGGGGGTCAGCAGCTTGTGCCACTCGTCGTCGGTGTGGGTGACCTCATAGACCGTCGCGGCCTTGACGTCGTTCGGCCGCGTCAGCCGGCCAAGGACCAGGACCGTCAGTCCGGCAGCACTTGCGTAAAGAGCCTGCCTGCGCGTGAGCATGTCATTCCCTCCCAAAGCCGCGCGTCCGGATGCGCGGTGAATCTTGCGGCGTTGTACTCCAATTCCGCCTTTCAGTTACGGTCCAGATCGCAATTTGATCCAGAACCGGGGCGTTTTCACAAGGAGTTGATGCCCGCCTTTTGCTGCGGTTGGCGTTGCGCCGAACAGGCTATCGGACGCCCGTTTTGGCCTCTATTGTGCGGCCCAATCAGCCTTCAATCCCCTTGGAAATGCGAACAGGACGGACGCCGAACGATGAGAGATCCCGACACCCAGGACATTTCTGCGCAGGCCTATTGGGCGCGGCTTGCCGAACGCGGCGTCGACTATGTCTTCGCCAATGCCGGGACCGATTTCGCCCCGCTCATCGAGTCGCTGGCGCTCAATGCCAATGGCCGGCGGAAATATCCCAAAGTGATCACCGTGCCGCATGAAAACGTCGCGATGGCGATGGCGCACGGCTACTACAAGGTCGCCGGCAAGCCGGCAGCGGTGATGGTCCATGTCACCGTCGGCACCGGCAATACTGTCAACGGCATCATGAACGCCTCCCGCGACAATATTCCGGTGCTGCTCGCGGCCGGCCGCACGCCGATTACCGAGACCGGGCACAAGGCGTCGCGCAACCGGCCGATCCACTGGGGCCAGGAATCGTTCGACCAGGGCGGCATGGTGCGCGAATTCACCAAGTGGGATTACGAGCTGCGGTCCGGACAGCCGGTCGCGGCCATCGTCGATCGCGCACTCGACATCGCCATGAGCGAGCCGCGCGGTCCGGTCTACCTGACCTTGCCGCGCGAGGTGCTGTCGGACGAAGCGACGGCGCAGCGGCGCGGCAGCGACAACCCGCTGGGCGCGATGGCTGCGGTGCCGTCGGCGGACGCTATCGAAAAAGTGGCGGACCTGATCGCCGGTGCGCAGTTCCCGTTGATCGTCACCTCGGCGCTCGGCCGTTCGCCGGAGGCATTCGATGCGCTCGCGGCGCTGACCGAAGAGTTTGCGCTGCCGGTGGTGCAGAGCGAACCGAACGATCTCAACATGTCGACCGCTCACCCGATGAATCTCGGCTTCGACATCAAGTCGATGCTGCCGCGCGCCGATGTCATTGTGGTGCTCGACGCACCGGTGCCGTGGATTCCCAAGTCGGTGACGCCGGCGCGCGACGCCAAGGTCATTCATATCTCGCCGGATCCGCTGCAAACGCAGTATCCGTTCCGCGACTTCGAAGCTGACCTGCTGGTGACCGGCACGACCCGGGGCGCGCTGCCGCTGCTCCACGAAGCGTTGCGCGGCAAGCTCAAGCGCGACGACATCGAAACGCGGCGCAAGAAGGTTGCCGCCATGCGCGAGGAGATGCTGGCCGGCCGCCGCCGCGCGATGGAGGCTGCCAAAGGGCGCATGCCGATCTCGACGGCGCATATCGCGGCCTGCCTCAACGAGCTCAAGCGCGAGGACGCCATCATCGTCAACGAGCTCGGCGTGCCGATGAGCCAGCTGCAGATGACCAGACAGGGCAGCTATATGGGCAGCCTGCTCGCCGGCGGACTTGGCTTCGGTCTTGGCGGAGCGCTGGGCGCCAAGCTCGCCGCGCCGGACCGCGAGGTCATCTCGGTGGTCGGCGACGGCTCCTACATGTTCGGCAACCCGCTGCCGTTTCACTATGTCGGCCGCTCGGAAAACCTGCCGACGCTGACCATTATTTCCAACAACCAGTCCTGGCACGCGGTACGCGCCTCGACGCTCGACGTGTTCCCCGATGGCTCCGCCGCCAAGGCGAATTCGATGCCGCTGACCGAACTCAAGCCGACGCCCGACTACGAGAAGGTCATCACCACCTGCGGCGGTGTCGGCATGCGGGTCGAGCAGCCGAGCGACCTGTTGGCGACGATCAAGCGCGGTTTCGAGGCGGTGCGCTCCGGCACGCCGGCGCTGGTCAACGTCATCACGCAAGGCCGCGACGCCTAGATCGGGGACGGCGGCGTGGCCATCGACATCAAGGTGCTCAGCACCACCGCGATGAAGACGGTGTTCGAGGCGCTGTCGCCCGCGTTCGAGCGTGCGACCGGCAACCGGCTCGCAGTGGAGCTTGGCCCGTCGCTGCGGCTGGAAAAGCAGCTGGGCGAAGGCGAAGCCGCGGACGTCGCCATCGTGTCCGAGAGCGGCGCGCGCGATCTGCTCGGGCAGGGCAGGCTGGTCGCGGGCAGCACGATCGAAATCGCCAAATCGTCGATCGGTGTCGCCGTGCAGAAAGGCGCGCCAAAGCCCGACATTTCCACGGTGGAAGGTTTCAAGCGGGCGATGCTCGCGGCGAAATCGATCGCATGCTCAAAGCCGGTCGGCGGCGGCCAGAGCGGCGTTCACATCGCCAGGGTATTCGCCGATCTCGGTATCACCGAGCAAATGGCGGCGAAGTCCAAGTATGGCGCCGGCGGTGCTGCCGGCCTCGCCGGCCTAGTCCTGATGCGCGGCGAAGCCGACGTCGCCATTCAGCAGATGGCGGAGCTGATGGCGGTCGATGGCATCGACGTCGTCGGGCCGCTACCCGCGGACATTCAGATGGTCACGCCATTCGTCGCCGGCATTCCGGTGAACACGAGCCACCCCGCGGCGGCGAAGGCGGTCATTGCCTTCCTGACCACGCCGGACGCCAAGCGCGTGCTCAAGGCCAAGGGCCTCGATCCGGCCTGAACCTGGCGGGCGTTCCGGCTCGTGGCGCCGCTCAAATCTTCCGGCTGTCGTAAGCCCAGTGCAGCAACGCCTGCCGCTGCCGCGGCCGGCAATGCACGTCGCCCGGTTCGCAATTGCGTTCGATCTGCCGGACATGGCGGCGGATCATTGTCCAGCGTTTGATCTGCCGTGCGTCTTCGCCGGGCAGCCGCCGGCCCCTGTAGTAGCGGCAATACCATTGAAACCAGCCGCGCGGGTCGTCGCGAAAGATCCAGCCCTTCTTGCGCCACACCGACAGCGGCTGGCTGGCGTCGACGCCGAAGTAGTTCAGCGATTTGTCGCGGTGCGCCTTGGCGAGCCTGGCGTGCGCGAACCAGCTTTTCGGAAATTCCTTCCGGCAGTCGCTCATGTACTTGCCGCAGAACACGCCGAGCCGGAGCATTTCGGCGGGCGTGAGCTCGGGCTTGAACTCCGGGTCGAAATTGCGGCCTGCCGGTACGGTCAGCGCGTAGCGATAGCCGCGCTGCATCGTGTCGTGGACGGTGATGGTTTTTTTCTTCAACGCGGGTGTGCCAGCACTTCGGTATTGATCACATTGATCGGCTTGCCTGCTGCATAGGCGTTGATCTGGTCGAAGATGTCGATGAACTGGGTTTCGTATTCTTCGTCGGTCACATAGCCGATATGCGGCGTGCAGATCACGTTCGGCATGGTGAGCAAGGGATGGGTTTTATCGAGCACCGGTTCTTTCTCGAAAACATCGACCGCGGCCATTCCGGGCCGGCCGTTGCGCAGCGCCTCGACCAGCGCGCCGGGCTCGATCAGCGGCGCCCGGCTGGTGTTGACCAGGAGCGCGGTCGGCTTCATGCGCGCCAGGTCCGCCGCCTTGACGATGTGCCGCGTCGCATCGACCAGCCGCATGTGCAGGGTGATGATGTCGCATTCCGCGAAGAACGCTTCCTTGCTCGGCGCAACCGCATAGCCGTCCTTCTTCGCGGCTTCCAGCGTCTGCGGCCGCGCCCAGACCAGGACGTTCATGCCGAAGGCGCGGCCGTAGCCGGCGACCGCGCCGCCGATCCGGCCATAGCCATAGATGCCGAGCGTCTTGCCGCGCAGCGTCGAGCCGACGCCCATCTGCCATTGGCCGGCCCGGAGCGCGGCCATTTGCTGCGGAATCTTGCGTACGGCGGCGAGTATCAGGGCCCAGGTCATTTCCGCGGTGGCGTGCGATGGCGTGCCGGGATGCTGGCTCGACGACAGGATAATGCCGAGGCGCGTGCAGGTCTCGACGTCGATATGCGGATAGACACTGCGCTGGCTGATCAGCTTGAGCTTGGGCAGCCGCTCCAGGAGCGGCGTGCGGATCTGGGTGCGCTCGCGAAACAGCACCAGCGCCTCGGTGTCGCGCAGCCGCTCGGCCAGCGTGTCGGTGTCTTCGACGTGATCGTTCCAGATCGTGACGTCGTGGCCTTTGAGCTTGGCGAAGCTGGGCAGTGTGCGCAGCGTGTCGAAATAATCGTCGAGAATGGAAACTTTCATCGTAGGCGCTCCGCCAAACGTCAGGTCGTCCAATGCGGCAATCAGTACCGGTTCTTGCGCGCAAAAGAAAACCGGACCCTTGCGGGCCCGGTTCAGGTTCGCCAGCGTGGGGGCGCCAGCGATTTCACCTTCAAGAGGGGAACAAACTGCCCGACATTTACGACTGCCGATCTGGGAGGATGAGGCAGCCGCTTGCCGAGCAGCAACGAGCGCACTATGCGAGCCGCATCGCGCACACACAACGCAGAGGCTGACATGCCAGCCATGCGGTCATCGCAAATGCATAATCACCGCGTAAATCGCGCTGTTCTTCGCGCAACACAACGGTGCGAATTGCGGCAGTTTCTGTGCACAACGACGGGCGAAAGCCCACATGATCGCACGCGTTGAGCGGATGCTTTTCAACGCGGAATGCGATTGTTCGAATCGGACCGCTAGAAATTCCAGCGCTGCGCGTTGGCGACCAGGAAGTCGCGGAATGCTTGCACGCGTGCGACGGTCTTGAGTTCTTCGGGATAAACGAAATAGGCGTCGAGCGCGACTTCTTCCGCTTCGGCAAACAGTTGCACCAGCCCGCCGTTCTCCTCGACCAGATAATCCGGCAGCATGGCGATGCCGAGGCCGCGCTGGCAGGCGCGCAGGATGCCGAGAATATTGTTGATGACGAGATGCGGGACCCGCGGCCCCTTGCCGTCGCGCGCCACCTCGATCAGCCAGCGCGAGCGTTGCAGATAGGACGGCACGTTGCCGCCGAGCACCAGCACGCGATGATTGTCGAGGTCGTCGAACGCCCGCGGCGTGCCGAACTTCTTGAGGTATTCGGGCGAGGCATAGACGTGGAAGTGCACCGAAAACAGCTTGCGCTGGATCAGGTCCGGCTGGGTCGGCTGGCGGAGCCGGATCGCCACGTCAGCCTCGCGCATGGCGAGGTCGAGCTCTTCGTCGGTGGTGAGCAGCGTGATGTGGATGTCGGGATAGAGATCGACGAATTCGCCAAGACGCGGCGTCAGCCAGTGGATGCCGATGCCCGGCGTCGTGGTGACGCGCAGGTCGCCGTTCGGCCGTTCGCGGCTGTCAGTCAGTTTGGCGCGCGCCGCCTCGAGCTTCATGAACACGTCGTGGGCGGTGCGATACAGCAGTTCACCCTGCTCTGTGAGGATCAGGCCGCGGGCGTGGCGGTGAAACAGCGAAACTGCGAGCTCCTGCTCGAGCGCGCTGACCTGACGCGACACCGCGGATTGCGACAAGCCGAGTTGTTCGCCGGCATGCGTGAAACTGCCGGCTTCGGCGGCGGCATGAAAAACCTTCAGCTTGTCCCAATCCATACTCATACTTTCTGCCCCGCCCCGCGGGGGTGTAGGGGTGAACTTATTCCGCCGCAGCGCGGTGTTCGGTGTGTGCGGCCAGGAATCGTTCGGCTTCGAGCGCCGCCATGCAGCCCAGCCCTGCGGCGGTGACGGCCTGCCGGTACACTTCATCGGCGACGTCGCCGGCGGCAAACAGGCCGGGCACCGAGGTTGCGGTGGAGTGCGGAGCGGTTTTGACGTAGCCCGAAGACTTCATCTCGACCTGTCCCGCCACAAGCTCCGTCGCCGGCGCGTGGCCGATGGCGATGAAAATGCCGTCAACGGCGCGCTCGGTCGCTGCGCCGGTCTTCACATTCTTCAATCGCGCGTGGGTGACTTTGAGCGGATTTTCGCCGCCGCGGATGTCGTCGAGCACGGTATCCCACAGCACTTCGATCTTGGCATGTTTGAACAGCCGGTCTTGCAGGATCTTTTCCGAGCGCAGGCTGTTGCGCCGATGCACCAGCGTAACCTTCGAAGCGAAGTTGGTGAGGAACAGGGCTTCCTCGACCGCGGTATTGCCGCCGCCGATCACCAGGACTTCCTTGTTGCGGTAAAAGAAGCCGTCACACGTCGCGCAGGCCGACACGCCGTAGCCGCGGAATTTCTGCTCCGACGGCAGATCGAGCCAGCGCGCCTGTGCGCCGGTGGCGAGAATGACCGTTTCGGCAAGATAGACGTCGCCGGAATCGCACTCGATGCGGAACGGGCGATGCGAGGCGTCGAGCCTGTTGACGTGGTCGGCGACCATTTTGGTGCCGACATGGACGGCCTGCTTTTCCATCTGCTCCATGAGCCAGGGGCCCTGGATGACATCCGAGAAGCCCGGGTAGTTCTCGACATCGGTGGTGACGGTGAGCTGGCCGCCGGGCTGCACGCCCTGGATCATGATCGGCTCAAGCATCGCGCGCGCCGCATAGATCGCGGCGGTGTAGCCCGCGGGCCCCGACCCGATAATGACGACCTTGGCGCGGGTAGACTTGCTCACGAAATACCCCTTGGCGGGATGCGACCCTCGGAATCGACCGGATTCGCTTGATTTTACAGGGGGCCAGCATGCAGCACCCACAGCCCTCAGGAATTTAAGGATTTTCCCGAGCTATGCAAGAGACGCAACCCGGACCGCCCACAACCATTACAGGACTGCCCATAGCCATTACCGAAACGCGGGCATGACCTCGCGCGCGAATAAATCGACCGAGTGCAGGACTTCCGCAAGTGTCATATCGCCGAAGGCGAGCCAGGGCGCGAAATAATTGGCCCCGGTCGTCTCGATGTCAGCCTTGACGAAGCTACGCACCGTCTCGGGTGAGCCGGCAACGGCAACGCCGAGCGCCTGCAATTCTTCGAAACTCTCGGGATAGATCCCGGCGACGCGCGGCGCCGAACCATGACGCTTGAACAGCCAGAAGAAACTGGTGCGCCATTTCGGATAAGCGCGCCGCGCGATCGCGAGTGCTTGTGCGTCGGTGTCGGCGACGATCACATGGCGGCCGATGCCACCGAGCGTCGAGTCCGGTTTGCCGAGCTTGCGGCGCGTCGCGCGATAGCGGTCGAAGATCGGGCGCACCGCCGGCGACAGCGCCAGCGAGATCACATTGACGTCGTTCGCTGCCGGCCAATCGGCGTTGTCGGGAATATTGACGCCGTACCACAGCGGCGGATGCGGACGCTGCACCGGGTGCAGCAGCATCGGCACCTTGCTGAAGTTGTAGAACTTGCCGGCGAAGCTGAGCTCATCGGTCGCGAGGCCTTTCAGCAGCACCTGAAACGCCTCGTGATACATCCCCTGGGTCTGCGCAAAATCCAGCGCGTAATTCGCCGTCTCGAACGGCGACACGCCGCGGCCGATGCCAAGCTCGAGCCGTCCGCCGCTCATCTGATCGAGCATGCAGATTTCCTCGATCAGGCGCATCGGATGGTAGAACGGCAGCAGATACACCATCGGACCGAAACGCAGGGTCCTGGTGCGCTGCGCCAGCGCCGAAAGAAAAAGGCCGGGCGAGGCCGCCATGCCGAGCGGAGTGTTGTGGTGCTCGGCGAGGTGATAGGCGTGAAAGCCCGCGCGATCCAGCGCTTCGGCGAATTGCAGGCGTTTGGCGTAGAGCTCGCCAAGCGGCACGCCCGCATCGTCGAGATGGTCGAAGACGCCGAATTTCATGGCGCGGTTCCTCCCCGATGTCATTCCGCGGCGCGCATTGCGCGCGTCCGGAATCCATAATCACGAATTGCAGAGGGATTGGAAACTGGGAGAGTGAATAACAGGCGCAGGGAGTATGGATCCCGGACTCCGCGTCAGACGCGGCTCCGGGATGACGGCGCAAGCGTCGTTACTTCCACTCCACCTTCATCACTTCGTACGCCTTGGCGCCGCCGGGTGCATTGACCTCGACCTGTGCGCCTTTCTTCTTGCCGACCAGCGCACGCGCAAGCGGCGAGGTAATGGAGATCTTGCCCTTCTTGGCGTCCGCCTCGGGCTCGCCGACGATCTGCCAGACAGCCTTTTTCTCGGTGTCCTCGTCGACCAGCGTCACGGTCGCGCCGAACGTAATGGTGTCGCCGGACAGCTTGGACACGTCGATCACCTCGGCGCGCGCGAGCTTGTCCTCGAGCTCGGCAATGCGGCCTTCGTTGAGCGACTGCGATTCCTTCGCAGCGTGATACTCGGCGTTCTCCGAAAGGTCGCCATGGGTGCGCGCGTCGGAAATCTGCTGCACGATGCGCGGGCGCTCCACCTGCTGGCAGTGTTTGAGCTCGGCCTCGAGGGTGGTGTAGCCCTCTGCGGTCATCGGAATCTTGTCCATCGGTCTCAACCTCCAGAGTCAAAGTCAGATCGCGGGCCAAAGCATCACCTGGCCGCACGATCTCATCTGGCTCTACACATACCGTCGCTTGGGCCGCCCCAACTCTTGAGCAGATTCGGCCCCGAAATAACTTTGCAGCGCACACACCTGGAGGTCACCCCGAAGGTAAGCCTTGATGCCCTGTGCTGCAGCGACGGCCCCTGAAAGTGTGGTGTAGTAGGGCACTTTATGCAAGAGGGCAGCGCGTCGCAAAGAACGGCTGTCCGCCAGCGCCGTGGCCCCCTCGGTGGTATTGAAAACCAGCTGCACGTCGCCGTTTTTGATGGCGTCGACGATGTGCGGACGGCCCTCGGCGACCTTGTTGATCTTCACCGCTGGGACACCATGCTCGGCGAGATACCGTTGCGTTCCCGATGTCGCGAGCACCTTGAAGCCAAGCCCGGCCAACAGCCGCGTCGCCTCGAGGATGCGGCCCTTGTCGGTATCGCGCACCGAGACGAATACGGTTCCTGATTTCGGCACCCGGGTGCCGCCGCCGAGCTGGCTCTTGGCGAAGGCGATGTCGAACGAGCGGTCGAGGCCCATCACCTCGCCGGTCGATTTCATCTCCGGGCCGAGCACGGTGTCGACCTTGTCGCCGAACCGGGCGAACGGGAACACCGCTTCCTTGACGCCGATATGCCGCGCGGCGCCGGGTTCGAAATGCTGCGGCTCGAGCTTGAAGCTTGCCAGCGTTTCGCCGGCCATGATGCGGGCCGCGATCTTCGCCACCGGAATGCCGATCACCTTGGCGACGAACGGCACCGTGCGCGAGGCGCGCGGATTGACTTCGAGGACGTAAATGTCGCCGTCCTTGATGGCATATTGCACGTTCATCAGGCCGCCGACCTTGAGCGCAAGCGCAAGCTCGCGGGTCTGCCGGTCGAGCTCGGCGATCATCGCGGCCGACAGATTGTGCGGCGGCAGCGAGCAGGCGCTGTCGCCGGAATGAATGCCGGCCTCCTCGATGTGCTCCATGATGCCGGCGATGAAGGTGTCCTTGCCGTCGGCGATGCAATCGACGTCGATCTCGATTGCGTCGGAGAGATAACGGTCGAACAGCAGCGGGTTCTTGCCGAGCACGGTATTGATCTGTCCGGTCTTGTCGTTCGGATAACGCGCCTTGACGTCGTGCGGGACAAGCTGCGGCAGTGTTTCGAGCAGATAATCGCCGAGCTGCTCCTCCTCGCGGATGATCTGCATCGCCCGCCCGCCGAGCACGTAGGACGGCCGCACCACGAACGGAAAACCGAGGTCGGCGGCGACGAGCCGCGCCTGCTCGACTGAATAGGCGATGCCGTTCTGCGGCTGCTTCAGCTTCAAGTGGTCGAGCAAAAGCTTGAAGCGATTGCGGTCCTCGGCCAGGTCGATCGCGTCGGGCGAGGTACCGAGAATGGGCACGTCGGCCTTTTCCAGCGATTCCGCAAGCTTGAGCGGCGTCTGGCCGCCGAACTGCACGATCACCCCATGCAGCGTGCCGTTGCTGCGCTCGGTGTCGATGATCTCCAGGACGTCCTCAGGCGTGAGCGGCTCGAAATACAACCGGTCGGAGGTGTCGTAGTCGGTCGACACCGTCTCCGGATTGCAGTTGACCATGATGGTTTCATAGCCGGCATCGTGCAATGCGAAGCAGGCGTGGCAGCAGCAGTAGTCGAACTCGATGCCCTGGCCGATGCGGTTCGGGCCGCCGCCGAGGATAATGACCTTCTTCCTGTCGGACGGCCGCGCTTCATCGACGGTGCGGCCGTTAAACGGCGTTTCGTAGGTCGAATACATATAAGCCGTCGGCGACGCGAATTCGGCGGCGCAGGTATCGATGCGCTTGAACACTGGCCGCACGCCGAGCGCGCGCCGCGCCGCAGTCACGTCCGCCTCATGGCGTTTGGCCAGCACGGCCAGCCGCGCGTCGGAGAAACCCATCGCTTTCAGGCGGCGCAGCGTCGCGGCCGTTGCCGGCAGCCCCTTGGCCCTGATTTCGGCCTCGGTTTCGACGATGCCGCGGATCTGCTCGAGAAACCACGGGTCGATGCGGCAGGCGGTGTGGATGTCGGCGTCGCTCATGCCGAGCCGCACCGCCTGCGCCACGGCGAGGATGCGGTCCTGCGTCGGCGTGCCGAGCGCGGCGCGCAGCGCATTCTTGTCGTCGCCCTGGCCGAGACCGGGGATCACCACATCGTCGAGTCCGGTCAGGCCGGTTTCCAGCGAGCGCAGCGCCTTCTGCAAGCTTTCCTGGAAGGTGCGGCCGATCGCCATGGCCTCGCCGACCGATTTCATCGAGGTGGTCAGCACCGGATCGGCGCCGGGAAATTTCTCGAAGGCGAAACGCGGGATCTTGGTGACGACGTAGTCGATGGTCGGCTCGAATGAGGCCGGCGTGGCGCCGCCGGTGATGTCGTTGGCGATTTCGTCGAGCGTGTAGCCGACCGCGAGCTTGGCCGCGACCTTGGCGATCGGAAAACCGGTCGCCTTGGAGGCCAGCGCCGACGAACGCGACACCCGCGGGTTCATCTCGATGACGATCAGGCGGCCGTCTTCCGGATTGACGGCGAACTGCACATTGGAGCCGCCGGTCTCGACGCCGATCTCGCGCAACACCGCGATCGAGGCGTCGCGCATGATCTGGTATTCCTTGTCGGTCAGCGTCAGCGCCGGCGCCACCGTGATCGAGTCGCCGGTGTGTACGCCCATCGGATCGACGTTCTCGATCGAGCAGACGATGATGCAGTTGTCTTTCCTGTCCCGCACCACCTCCATCTCGAATTCTTTCCAGCCGAGCACCGATTCTTCGATCAGCACTTCACTGGTCGGCGAGGCATCGATGCCGCGTTCGACGATCTCGATGAACTCCGCCTTGTTGTAGGCGATGCCGCCGCCGGTGCCGCCGAGCGTGAACGACGGCCGGATGATGGCGGGCAGGCCGATATCGTCGAGCGCTTCGAGCGCCTGGATCAGGGTCTTGACCTGGTGCGAGCGCGGCGTCGCCAGACCGATCTTTTTCATCGCGTCGCGGAACAGCTTGCGGTCTTCCGCCTTGTCGATGGCCTCGGCGGTGGCGCCGATCATCTTCACGTTGAACTTGTCGAGCACGCCCATTTTCTTGAGCGACAGCGCTGTGTTCAGCGCGGTCTGGCCGCCCATGGTCGGCAGCAATGCGTCGGGGCGCTCCTTCTCGATGATCTTGGCGACGATCTCCGGGGTGATCGGCTCGATATAGGTCGCGTCGGCGAGGTCCGGATCGGTCATGATCGTCGCCGGGTTCGAGTTCACCAGGACGATCCGATAGCCCTCTTCCTTGAGCGCCTTGCAGGCCTGCGTGCCCGAATAGTCGAACTCGCAGGCCTGGCCGATGACGATCGGGCCTGCGCCGATGATCAGGATCGAGGAGATGTCGGTCCTTTTGGGCATTGCTTCCGCTCAAGGCACAAAAAAAGCGCGCTTTTCGCGCGCCCGGCGCCGGGGTCCGGCCCCGCGCGCGAGCGTCTTAGACCAGATTCGGAGGGGGGGCAAATTCCGGAGATTTGTCCTGTGAGTAGCTGCGGGATAGCCTTACCGGAACAATAAAGCGTGGCGGGAGGGGACGATGCAGGCAGCCCAAAAGCTGTTGATTTACGGGCTTGGGGCGGCCGTTGCCGCCGCGGTTATCACGGCCTCCGCACAGACCCCTGATACCCGGCCGGTCACGCTGGTGGTTCCGATCGCCGCCGGCGGCGGCGTCGACATCATCGGCCGGCAGTTCGCCGCCAGGCTCTCCGACCGGCTTGGTCAGGCCTGGGTGGTGGAAAACCGCACCGGCGCCGGCGGCGCGATCGGCGCCGACTCGGTCGCCAAGGCGACGCCGGACGGCCACACCATGCTGCTGATGGAAACATCGTCGGTGCTGCACAAGTGGCTGCACAAGGATGTGCCGTTCGACGTCGTCGCCGACTTCGCGCCGGTGGCGGAGATCGCGACCACGCCGATCCTGCTGTTTGCCGGTCCGGCATCGCCGGTGTCGGATCTGAAAAGCCTGATCGCCTATGCCAAGGCCAATCCCGGCAAGCTCACGGTCGGTACGCCCGGCGTCGGCACGCCGCATCACCTCGCCGCATTGATGTTCAATGTCATGGCGGGCGTCGCCATAACGCACGTGCCGTACAAGGGCACCGCACCGGCCTTGAGCGATCTGCTCGGCGGGCAAATTCCGCTGATCTGGTCGACGCCGAATTCGCTGATGCAATATATCGAGACCGGCAAGATCAAACCGCTCGCGGTCGCTTCGCCGTCGCGTATCGCCGTGCTTCCTGACGTGCCGACGGTGAGCGAGAGCGGTTATCCGAACTTCGACGTCACCGTGTGGTACGGCGTGTCGGGTCCGGCGAAAATTTCCGCCGACGTCATCGCCCGTTATGGCGCGGCCATCGCCGACGTCGATAAGATGCCCGACGTCGAGCAGAAGCTGACGCCGCTCGGCTACAATCTGCACTACTTCGACAGCAGGCAATTCGCCGACACGATCGCCAAGGACTACGCCCGCTACGGCAAACTGATCCGGGACGCCGGCATCACACCCGATTGAGGCTCGAGCAACGCGGCGTGGGCCGCCGCGGCGATCGCACGCTCAATCGCTCCCTGAAACGTTCGGCGTGACACGCCGGCTTTGAATCTCGAACGAAGGACTTGCCATGGCCAAAGTGCAAATCACCAGCCCAAAACTGCGCCAGCCGAGCGGTGTGTTTTCCCACGCCACCGTGATCGAGGCGACCGGCCGCTTCGTCTTTGTCTCCGGCATGACGGCGCGCCGTCCCGACGGCAGCATTGCCGGGATCGGCGACATCACCGAACAGACGCGCCAGGTTTGCGAGAACGTAAAGGCCGCAGTCGAAGCCGCCGGCGGCACGCTCGACGATGTCTGCCGGGTCGATGTGCATGTCCGCAACATGGAACACTTCGACGCGATCCACAAAGTCCGGTCGGACTATTTCAAACCGCCGCTGCCGGCCTCGACCATGGTGGAAGTGACCAAGATGACGTCGCCCGATTACCTGATCGAGATGAGTGCGATTGCGGTGATCCCCGGGAAATAGGCGACGACGAGCGCGTCCCAAATTTTCCAACGCTGACTGCGGGCTAATGCCGCAGCAACCTGTGATACTTCGACAGCAGGCCATTTGCCGGTACAATCGCCGGCAACCAAGCCCGGTTGAGTTTCACGGACAATGCAAACCCGCCGCACCGCTCTCGCCGCGCTCTCTGGCGCGTTGATCTTTCGCAGCCTTGATGCGCGTGCCGACGACTATCCGTCCGGACCGGTGAAAATCCTGGTGTCGTTCCCGGCGGGCGGCAGCATCGATGTGGTGATGCGCGCCATGGCCGCGCCGTTGCAGGCCCGGCTCGGCAAGCCGATCGTGATCGAGAACCGCGCCGGCGCAGGCGGCGTCGTAGCGGAAGGCGCGGTGGTCAAAGCCGATCCCGACGGACTTACCCTGCTCGCCGACGCCAGTGCGCTTGCCGCTAATCCTACTCTGTTCAAGGCGTTGCCGTTCGACACGCTGAAGGATTTGCAGCCGGTGTCGCTGGTGTTCCGGACGCCGCTGGCGCTCGTGGTCAATCCCGATGTGCCGGCGAATTCGGTCAAGGACCTGATCGCACTGCTGAAGGAAAAGCCGGGGCAGATCAATTTCGGCCACGGCGGGCCGGGTTCGGCGATTCATTTGGCCGCCGAACTGTTCCAGATCATGACCGGCACGACGATGACCGGAATTGCCTATCGCGGCGCGCCGCTTGCGCTCAATGACGTGATCGCGGGTCGTGTGTCGCTGATGTTCGCCGATGCCGGCAGCGTCAGCGGCCAGATCAAGGCCGGTCAGGTGCGCGCGCTTGGCGTCAGTTCGACCGAGCGGGTGCCGGCGCTGCCGGATGTGCCGACCATCGCCGAGGCCGGCGTGCCGGGCTTCGAGGCGGTGGGCTGGACGCTGGTTTGCGTGCCGGCAGCGACGCCGAAGCCGATCCAGGCGAAGCTCGGCGAGGCGCTCGGCGCCGCCGCGCACACGCCCGAAGTCCAGGCGCTGATGCTGCAACTCGGCACGTTGCCGGTGAACAGTCCGCTGCCGGCCGAATTGACACCATGGCTCGCTTCGGAAATTGACCGCTGGGGCAAGCTGGTCGAGAAAGCCGGTGTCGCAAAATCTCTTTAGGCCAGGCATAAACTTCAACACACGATCAAATGGAAATGCGTCGTCATGAGTGACAGAGAAGAATTGCGCGCCAAAACCGCAACGTTGACGCGGATGCTCAATCAGCAAGGGGTGATCGGCATGTTCGGCCATGTGTCGATCCGGATGCCGGGCACCGATATTTGCTTCATCAGCCCGGGCGCCAGCACGGAAAAGAGCACGGTGCGGCCCGAGCAGATCTTCGTCTACAATATCGACGGCACCATCATCGAGCATCCGGGTGGCCTTATTCCGCTGGAATGGCGCATTCACACCCAGATCCATCGCGACCGCCCCGATGCGATGTGTGTCTGTCATTTGCATGCGCCGCACGCCCGCGCGCTCGGCATTGCCGGCAAGCAGCTCAAGCCGGTGTTCCTGCACGGCTCGTTTCTCTGCACCGGCGTGCCGACCTGGAACAATCCGCGCCTGGTGGTGAACGACGATCAGGCTGCCGACCTGTCGCGTTCGCTGGGCCAGCACCGCGCCGCGCAGATGCGCGGCCATGGCAGTGTCGTGGTCGGCGCTACCGCGGAAGAAGCGTTCTTCGCCTGCACGTTCCTGGAAGAGAACGCGCAGATCCAGCTACAGGCCGAGATTGCCGGCGGCGCAATTGCCTTAAGCGAAGACGAGGCGCGCGACTGCGCCGAGGGCACCTTCAATCCGCGGCTGTTCGCGCTCTTGTGGACGTTCTACGCACGCAGGGCCGCACTGGACTAGGGCGTGCACTCATAAATCGTAATCGGGCGCTGGCTGGTCAATGTCCGCTCTTACCCTGATCGCGACCTTCCCGCTGCGATGCGATAAGCGCCGCTTTGGGCCATCTTCTGCCTCACGCACCGCAGCAACTTCAGCACTGATGGCTTCATTCGATCTTGATGCCAGCAGCTTTGAGGTAAAGGGCCAATAATCAACATTTCCGGTACGCTAGCGCATACGTTTCTGCAAACGCGAGGAACACGCCCCTGTGCGGGCTACCAAGGTTTTCGACGGCAGGGCGAAAAAATCGAAGAGATCGCGTTCGTATCCAAAAAGTAAGGCCGTCAATCTTGACGGCCTTACTCGTTCAGGCAACTTGCAAAAAAGGTCACAGTACCAACGGCAACTCAAGAAGACGCCGTTATTAGCGTTGCGATCCGGCACCCAGATCCCTGCCGAATATCTCGGTAGACATCATCTTGCCGCTGGGCATCTTCGCATCCTCGGCCATATACAGCTTTCCGCCGCTGACGTAGATCATCGTGCCGCCCTTCAACGGCTTGAAGTGTTGCATGATCATGGCGTGGGTCGTGTCATTCACGGCCGTGTGGATCATCTTACCGTTCATGAAAAGATACACGTTGCGTTCCGCCAGAGTACTTTCCTCCTGCGCAAGCGCCGGCGCCGCAAACGAAAGGGCCAAAAGCGAAGTCAGCAGGAATTTCGATGCAATGCTCATTTTCATCTCCCTTGTAGCAAGAATGGTTTCTTGCGAGGCGGGTTAGCTGTGCCCTTTTTCCTTTCGAGATAGAAATAGCGATAGTCGATAGACACCATAGCCGTTCGCTATTGGACCCACGACGTAGGAGTCGCAAAAAGTAAGTCGACGGAGTACCTTGACCCGACCAAACGCGTCCGTTGGTACGGTCGGTTTTGCTGCTGTTTAGGCAGAAAGGCGAGGCGGACATGTCGAGCGGCGCTGCGTCATTCCAGGAAGCCTTCGAGCAATGTCGCGACATGGACGCCTCTCTGGCCGAGCGTCTGGCCGTTATGGCCGATATCGTACGAAAGTGGTGGCCTGCCGGGACGGCGCCTGTGAACCGCCTTGTGCGGCGTCTGGAGCAGAGCGGTGTCGGACAGGAGGCGCCCCAGCTCGGCGATACGATGCCGCCATTCCTGCTGCCTGACGAAACCGGGCGCTTGATCAGCCTTGAGGATTTTCTGCGGAAGGGTCCCGTCGCCCTGACGTTTCACCGCGGCCACTGGTGTCCCTATTGCCGGATCAACATTAATGCTCTGGCGCACGCGCATCGCGAGATCGTGCCGAATGGCGGGCAGATCTGCACCATCATGCCGGAACGCGAGCAATTCGCGCTCGAATTCAAGACCGAGGCGCATGCCGACTTTCCGGTCTTGGCCGATATGGATAACGCTTATGCGATATCTCTGGGGGTTGCTTTTTGGATAGGCGATGAATTGAAGCAGTTAATGCTCAGCAATCCAGACTGGAACATTCCGTTCTTTCAGGGAAACGATTCGTGGGCACTGCCTATCCCAGCAACATTCGTCGTCGGACGCGATGGAGTAATCACCGCAAGGTTCATGGATCCCGATTTCCGCAAACGCATGACAATTGAGGAATTACTCGCTGCGCTGCGGAAGGAAATCTAGTGTGAAAATTGCGACCAGTTCGCTCCGCGCAGCATTTTCATAATCAAGGTGGCGACGGGCGTACGTTGTCGGCCTGCCACTCCATAGAGAAAGATAGTTCGCTGCAAATCAAAACCATCGACCCGCGCGCGCATGAGATTTCCGGAAAGGTTCTCGCTGCACGGCGCGAATGCGACGCCGAATCCTCGCTCCAAAAACAGGATGAGATCGCTTTGCGAATTTAATTCATGCGCGTGTTCGATGCCGAGGTCGTGACTCCGGCATAGATCGGCAAGAGGCGCGGCATGCTCGCAATACGAACGTGTGATAAGGGGCTCATCGCGCAGGTCATCGAATGTAACGACTTCGCGGCCCATCAAGCGATGCTTTGTATTCGCGATCAACTGAAAACTCTCGGTATAGAGCGGCCACTTATCGAGGCGTTCCCACGTTTCTCCCAATGAGGATGCGATTGCGAGATCCGCAGTGCCCTGTTTCAAGCATTCCGCAGCATCGTCAACACTGCCGCGTATCAGCTTTAATTCCAGGTGTTTGTGGTGCTTGCGCAGTTCGTCGATATAAGGAAGCAGGATCGCCAGATCGACAGATCTTGACAAAGCAAGACGCAACGAAGCGACTTCACCGCGTTTAATGGAAGAAGCAAGTGATCTTGCGCCGAGGGCGCTGTCATAGCATTGCTGCATGAGCGGAATCATGCGCTGCCCAAGATCGGTCAATTGCGCGTGCGGACGCTCCCGTCTGAATAGATCCCCGCCGAACTCCTCCTCGAGCTGCCGTATCGCCCGCGTTAGTGAGGGCTGTGCCACATTGCACTCCTCGGCAGCGCGGGTGAAATTGAGCGTGCGCGCGACCGCCAGGAAATAACGGACCTGGTGCATTTCCATCGAGTCGCGTCCCCCAGAGTTTACCGCCCCTCTATCGTCTCCCACCGCATCATGTGCTGGGCGGTTTCGGCCTTTCCGAATTTGAAATCAGGTGGCCTGAAAATTGACGCGATATCCGTGGCATTCAAGCAGGCTGTATACGAAACTCGTGCAGAATAACGTCCAATTGGCGGTGCACAATCCCCTTGCGCCACGGGTTTATCGCCCACGAGCCCGAACGACGCGGGTCCAAGATCAGCGAAATACCTGTCAAACCGGCCCCCGTGCCTCGGCCTAAACCTCCCGTCCACTCCAACGACGCCGAAGGTTTGCCATACGTCAAATGCGCTTTTACCTTCAATAAGTGCCGTTAGATCGATTTGATTGTACTCCATAGCCCATCGCTATTTCCGACTATGTTATAAACTCCCTTCGTAGCAGCATCCGCGGTTGCACAAGAATGTCTCGCGAGGCCGACTTGAGCGAATTGCGCACCCCGGCGACAGTGGCTGAAGCATTTGCGCACGCCGATACCATGAACGCCGCTCTGAATTCCAAGTTGGCAACTTATCGGGATAACGCTGGTCGTATAAGGCCCGACTTCGCGCATGCATACGACGAGTTAGTTGCTCGCTTGGCATTGCTGGATCGCGGCGAGATTGGCCCGCAGGTCGGTGATCCGATGCCGCAGTTTCTTTTGCCCGATGAGAACGGACATCTGGTTTCCCTGCAAACTCTGCTCACAAACGGCCCTGTTGTCGTCAGCTTCAATCGGGGACACTGGTGCCCTTACTGCAAGCTTGAACTGCGCACGTTGGCGGAAATCTACGATGACGTCAGAAGATTGGATGCCCAAATTATTTCGATCATGCCGGAGAGAGCTCAATTCATCTCAAGTTCTGTCGAGCAAAACTCACTTCCATTTCCGATCTTGAGCGATATCGATTTAGGCTACTCGCTCTCGCTCGGATTGGTCTTTTTTGTGGGGGACGCGGTCAAAGAGCTTTATGAAGGTGCCGGCGTCTACTTGGACCAATATCAAGGCAATCAGGGTTATTTGCTGCCAATGGCTGCAAAATTCATCGTTGGGAAAGATGGATTGGTGAAGTTACGGCAGGTCAATGTCGAGTTTCGGGAGCGAATGGAACCGTCGGCTATTCTGACCAGCATTGAACGGCTGCACAAAACCTCATAGTGGCTTTTCAGGCCGCATCGGAGCGATGCAGTTTCCGGCACGGGCGGCCTGAAATGTTCTCGGTGCCTTCTCTTGTGAAATCGCCCGCATCACTGTCACGAGGGCGGGACGGCAGAAAGCACCAGTTTTCCGGGTTCGTTCCAATCTGTCGCCGGCCGATGGATATGGCTCAATTCTGGCTCGCCTTAGCCGACCAGAGCGATAGGAACAGCGCCATACCCACGTTGGCCTATGAGACGCCGGAACCTCGGCAGAGGGCCTCCCAGCAGCAGCAGCAACAACAGCCGCAGCCAAAAAAGTAAGTCCTCATTCTTTCTCCGGTTTGCTACGGGCAAGCCGCGTCAGGATGCGATCAAAGACCGCCTAGCCAGTACCTACAATGTAACCGGCAATTCTCTTCGTCGCATTCTGATGTCCGCTAAGGGTCAATCGCGACCTTCCTGCCAGAGGGCGGGCGCGACCGCTTTACCCCCAACAGCCGACGTTGGCTGCGTTTTTATGAGTCCACGTCCTAGCTGCGGAAAAGTCTCACCGCGGGCGTGCGGTAAATTCCATGCGCGCCTGATTGTGGCCGATATTGTCCGGCGCACATTGCGCGGTAAATCCCGCCGCCGCGAGTTTTTCGATCATCGCGGCCGCGCTGTAGCGCGTCAGTCCGTACTGTGAGCGCAGGCGCCAGTAATCGGAGACAAGCGTGCGGGCGAGCCCGGTCACTGCGGCAAAAAAGAAGCCATTGGCGGCGCCAAACCGCAGCAGGGCGAACGCATCGGTCGCCGCCGGCACGTGCGGCGGGATGACGTCGCTGACGACAAGCAGGCCGTCAGGCTTCAGCAGCCGGTGAAACGCGGCGAACAGCGCGGCGGCTTGATCGGGCGTGAGATATTGCGAAACGGAATGCAGCACGACGAGATCGAGCGACCGCTCCGGCAGGCGCTGCATTTCTTCCGGAGTGAGCGCGCGGATTTTTGGATTGCCGGCAAAGCGGGCCGCGACGCCGGCGCGCACGCCGGGCGCGCCTTCGCACAACAGCAGTTCGCCGGCGGCCGCGGCGACGATGCCGGCGTGCAACGCCTCGCCGCAGCCATAGTCGAGCACGCGCGCCTGCGGCGACGGCACCAGCGCGGCGATGGCTTCGGCAATGATGCGGTAATGAACGTCCTTGTGACGCGCGTTGACGTAGATCGAGTGCGGGCTATCCCAGAACGTCAGCCAGTTCATGCCTGCCACAACGATAACAACGGCCCGTCCGAGCCGAAGGCGGGATCGGTTGCCGGCAGCGGCACCTTGCGGATGCTGGCCAGCGCCTTGGCGTGCTCGGCTTTCGAGGCGCGGCAGAGATTGTATTTGCCGCTCGGCGGATAGGCGCCGATGACGACAAGATCGGGCGTGTGCGTGAGACATTGATGGCCGGTGCCGGCCGGCAGCACGACGACATCGCCGCGCGCGATTTCGATATCCTCGCCGTTATCGCCGCCAAAACGCACCGTGGCGCGGCCGCGGGCCACGCCCATCACCTCGTGGATCATGGCGTGATAGTGCGGGTAGGCGAAAATGCCGTTCCGCCACATATCGCCCCAGCCATTGGCGCCGAAGGTCTTTTCGATCAGCTTTTCCGGGTCGGGCGACCCGGCAAGATCGACGCCGCCGCGATAGATCACGAGCGGCAAGTCGGGATTGTTCGGGATTCGTCCATCATCGGCAAATCTATGGGTAATCGGAGCAGGGTGTTTGGCCGCGTTCAGCATGGTTGTGTCTCGCCAGGGCGTCGTCCTAGCGAATATTGGTTTGGAAATATCTAACCCGTACGACAGATCCCGCATACATTTGCGCACGATCGGGCGGCGATTGCCGCGCGCCGCCCTTGAGTGTGGCCGGATTTTCATCATCCATAGAGCAAGACATAAATGACCGGAGGAGGAAGCGCGTGGGGCTTAAGACAATTTGCCGCGTGAACGCCATTGCCGTCGCCGCGGCCGCGCTGGCGCTGTTCGCTTCGCCGGCATTGGCCGATGACGCCTACCCGTCGCGGCCGGTGCGCGTCCTCGCCGCTTCCGCGGCCGGCGGCAATCCCGACGTGGTCGGCCGCCTGCTGTCGGCCAAGCTCGGCGAAATGTTCAACAATCCGTTCATTGTCGAGGACGTGCCCGGTGTCGGCGGCGTCATCGCCGCAAAACAGACGCGCGAAGCGCCGCCGGACGGATACACGCTGAGTCTGAACGATTCCGGGGCGCTTGCCATCAGCATCGCGATCAATCCGGACGCCAACTACACGCTGTCCGATTTCACACCGATTACTGCGATCGCCACGCTGCCGACCGTTCTGGTCGTCAAGCCGGCGGTGCCGGCCAACACCCTTGCCGAGTTCGTCCCGCTGGCAAAGGCGAAGCCGGGCACGATGTCGTTTGGCTCGGCCGGGCCGGGCTCGATCCATCAGCTCACCATGGTGATCTTCGAACAGCAGGCCGGGATCGAGCTGCTGCATGTTCCGTATCGCGGCGGCACCGGGCTGGTGAATGCGCTGCTGACCGGCGAAGTTGATGCTGGCTGGTCGGGCATTTCCAATGTGCTGGCGCTGATCAACACCGGCAAGCTGCGCGCGCTCTGTGTCAGCATCTTGCAGCGCGATCCGTCGCTGCCGGATGTGCCGACCTGCGCCGAGCTCGGCTACAAGGGCTTCAATGTCGCGACCATGCTCGGCCTGCAATCCTCCGCCGGCGTGCCGGCGCCGATCGTGGCGAAGCTGCAGACCGCGGTGGCGAAAATCCTGCGCGAGCCGGAGATGGCGCAGCGCATGGTGACGCTCGGCATCCATATGGAAGAAAACGGCACTGCGGCTTACGCGAAATTCATGGCCGACGACCTTGCGCGCTACACCGCTGTCGCCAAGGCCGTGAACCTGCAGATGAAATAGCCTAGCGCGCGTCAGGCGGCTTTCTTGCCGCGCATCAGGTCGACGAACCGGCCGAACAGATAATGGCTGTCCTGCGGGCCGGGTGACGCTTCCGGGTGGTACTGCACCGAGAACACCGGCTTGTCGGTGAGCGCCAATCCGCAATTCGAGCCGTCGAACAGCGAGACATGGGTCTCGACGGCGTTGTTCGGCAGCGTCGCGCGGTCCACGGCGAAACCGTGGTTCATCGAGGTGATCTCGACCTTGCCGGTTTTCAGGTCTTTCACCGGATGGTTGGCGCCGTGATGGCCCTGATGCATTTTCATGGTCTTGGCGCCGACCGCGAGGCCGAGCATCTGATGGCCGAGGCAGATGCCGAACACCGGCTTGCGCTCGATCAGCTTGCGGATCACCGGCACGGCGTAGGCGCCGGTCGCCGCCGGATCGCCGGGGCCGTTGGACAGGAAAATACCGTCGGGCTTGAGCGCCAGGATATCCTCGGCGGAGGTCTTGGCCGGCACCACCGTGACATTGCAGGCGTGTCCGGCGAGCTGGCGCAGGATGTTGCGCTTGATGCCGTAGTCGATGGCGACGACGTGGAATTTCGGCTCTTTCAATTCGCCGTAGCCTTCGCCCCATTGCCACGGCGTCTCGCTCCAGGTGAAGCGCTGGCCGCTGGTCACCATCGGCACCAGGTCCATGCCGAGCAGGCCCGGCCACGCCTTGGCTTCGCGCTTGAGCGCGGCGAGATCGAACTCACCGGACGGCGCGTGCGCGATCACGGCGTTGGGCATGCCCTTTTCCCGGATCAGCGCGGTCAGCGCGCGGGTGTCGATGACCGGCGAGGCCGATGACGCCGCGCGATTTCAGCCAGGCGTCGAGATGCCGGGTGGCGCGATAGTTCGACGGCTGGCTGATCGCCGAATGCAGGATCACGCCGCGCGCGCCGGGCGTCGCCGCGAGATTGACGGTTTCGATGTCGTCGTCGTTGGTGCCGACATTGCCGATATGGGGAAACGTGAAGGTGATGATCTGCCCGGCATAGGACGGGTCGGTGAGGATTTCCTCATAGCCGGTCATGGCGGTGTTGAAGCAGACCTCGCCGACCGCCTGGCCGGCGGCGCCGAGGCCGATGCCCTCGAGCACGGTGCCGTCGGCCATGACCAGCACGGCCGTGGTTTTGGGCTCGTCCCAGTGTGCGGGCGCGCCGGAGGCTGCAGAGGGTTGTTGTGTCGACATCGGCTAGGGCCTACATCATTGCTCCGCCCGCCGACCCGTGCGGGCGCTTGTGCGAGAGGCCATAGCCGTGTTGCGCGACGATATCAACAACGCGATGAAAGCGGCGATGAAGGCCGGCGAGGCACGGCGTGTCTCCACGCTTCGCCTCGTCAATGCCGCGATTCTCCAGCGCGAGACAAGCGGCGCCGAGCGGCTCAAATTGAGCGATGCCGAAATCGTCGATGTCATGGTCAAGATGGTCAAGCAGCGCCAGGAATCGTTCGAAATTTACGAGAAGGCCGGCCGCGCCGAGCTTGCCGCGCAGGAGCGCGAGGAGATCGAGATCATTTCCGGCTTCATGCCGAAGCAGATGTCGGACATCGAGGCCGGCGAGGCGATTTCCTCACTGATCAAGGAACTCGAAGCCGCGACGCTCAAGGACATGGGCCGCACCATGACGGCGCTGAAGGAGCGCTTCGCCGGCAAGATGGATTTCTCCAAGGCCAGCGCGATGGTGAAGAAGCTGCTCGCGGGTTGAAAGATGTCCGAGTGCCTGATCCGCGGCGTGCGCAGCGTCGAACTGGCCGCCACCAATCTTGAAGAGGCGGCGCGGTTCTACAAGACGGTGTGGAACCTCACCCCGGTGGCGCAGAACAGCGACGCGCATTATTTCCGCGGCACCGCCGGCTACCATCACATCATCGGCCTGCATCGCGGCACCCAGCCCGCCGTGGTGCGCATCGTGTTCGATGTCGCAAACCGCGCCGGCGTCGATGCTTTGCACAAGGCGGTCGTGGCGTCGGGCCGTCCGGCGACCGCACCGGCGGCGATCACGAGCGCCGGCGGCGGTTACGGCTTCGGCTGCAAGGACCCGGACGGCCGCAACCTCGCCTTCGTCTGCGAGGCCGCCGACCATGCCGACCGCGCCGACCAGGCCGACAGGCCGCGCAAGATCGTGCATGCCAATCTCAACATGCGCGATCACGACGGCACGCTCGCGTTCTTCACCAGCGTGCTGGGCTTTCGGATCGTCGACGAGAACGCGCCGCTCACCTTTCTGCATTGCGCCAACAGCGATCACTGCTCGATCGTGATGTGCAAGATGGACCTGCCGACGCTCAATCACATCGCCTTCGACCTGCCGGAGATCAACTCGGTGATGCGCGGCATGGGGCGGATGAAGGACAACGGCTACCCGATCGAGTGGGGCCCGGGCCGCCACGGGCCGGGCAACAATGTGTTCGCCTATTTCTGCGGCCCGGACGAGGTGCCGCTGGAATACGCCGCCGAGGTGCTGCAGATCGACGACAGCTACCAGACCCACGACACCAATTACTGGAAATATTCGGTCGGCCGCTCGGAACTGTGGGGCCTGACCGCGCCGCGCTCGGCCCGCTATTACCGGGTGCAGCGGCTGTTCGGCTATACGGCCGATGGGTGGCGGGTGAATTAGCCGCCCTGAGTCGTCATGCCCCGCGAAAGCGGGGCATCCACGTAATCGGCGGCGATAGGGCTTCAATCTCTGACGCCGGGGCAACTGGATCGTCCGCCTTCGCGGACGATGACGGGAAGGTCCTGTGGATAACCGGGACAAGGCGGCGTGGCCTGCCCGCCGGCGCCGGCCGCCATATATTGAGGCGGCTTCAGCGGTAAAATCACCCAAATCACCATGCGCTACACGCCGCAATTTCTCGACGAGCTGCGGGCGCGGCTTCCGGTTTCGGAAGTCGTCGGCCGGCGCGTCAAATTGCGCAAGGCCGGGCGCGAGTGGAAAGGGCTGTCGCCGTTCAACAAGGAGAAGACGCCGTCGTTCTTCGTCAATGACTCGAAGGCGATGTGGTTCGATTTCTCCTCGGGCAAGAACGGCAACATCTTCGACTTTTTGATGCTCACCGAGGGCGTGAGCTTTCCGGAAGCCGTCGAGCGGCTGGCCGGCGAAGCCGGCGTGGCGCTGCCGGCCTATTCGCCGGAAGCCGAAGCGCGCGAGGAACGGCGCAAGACGCTGCACGACATCTGCGAACTGGCGGCGAAGTTCTTCGAGGCGACGCTGGCGTCGAGGAACGGCGCGCGCGGGCGCGGCTATCTCGCCGACCGCGGGCTCACCGCGCCGGTGCAGGTGAAATTCCGGCTCGGCTATGCGGCGGCAGATCAGTATGCGCTGAAGGAGCATCTCGGCGCGGCCAAGGTCCCGGTCGAGGACATGGTCGAGGCCGGCCTCCTGGTGGCCGGCGAAGGCATCGCGGTGCCGTACGACCGTTTCCGCGACCGCGTCATGTTTCCGATCGCGGACTGGCGCGGCCGGGTGATCGCGTTCGGCGGCCGCGCGCTGGAGAAGGACGTCGCCGCGAAATATCTCAACTCGCCGGAGACGCCGCTGTTTCACAAGGGCGCGACGCTCTACAACATCGCCGCCGCGCGCAAGGCTGCGCACGACGGCGCGCGCCTGATCGCGGTCGAAGGCTATGTCGACGTCATCGCCATGGTCACCGCCGGCTTCGAAGCCACCGTCGCGCCGCTCGGCACCGCGCTCACCGAAGATCAGCTCGGCCTGATGTGGAAGATGAACGACGAGCCGACGCTGTGCTTCGACGGCGACGGCGCCGGCCGCCGCGCCGCGTATCGCGCCATCGACATCGCGCTGCCGCGGCTGTTGCCCGGCAAGAGCCTGAAGCTTGCGACGCTGCCGGACGGCCAGGATCCCGACGATCTCGCCCGCTCCGGCGGCCGCGACGCCATCGAGGACGTGCTCAATGCGGCGCAACCGCTGGCGCAGATGCTGTGGCAGCGCGAGACCGAGCAGGGCCCGTTCGATACGCCGGAGCGGCGCGCCGCGCTCGAAGCGCGCCTCAACGAGGTGACGGGAGCAATCGCCGACGAAACCGTGCGCCGCTATTACCGGCAGGATTTTGCCGCGCGGCTGCGATCGCATTTCGCGCCGGCCGATATCCAGACCCGGCGGCAGGGCGGCCAAAACCGCTTTGGAGATCAGCGCTTCGGAAACTCCGGCTTCGGCGGCAAATCGCGCTTCAACGGCGCCCCGGCGCGTCCCGTTGGCCCGCGCGCCGCGTTCGCGCGCGACGAGCGCTACGTCGTGGTCAGTCCGCAATTTGCCGCCAGCCCGCTGCATCGCGGCCATCGCGCGGCGATCCCGCTGCGCGAGGCGCTGATCCTGCAAGCCGCGATCAATCACCCCTGGCTGCTGCACGATCACATGGAGGAACTGGCCGAGGCCGAGTTCCATCATGCCGACACGCAAAAGCTCAAGAGCGCGCTGATCGACGTGGCGGCCCATCACGCCGCCGGCGATTTCGCCCACGATAACGGCGACTCCACCGAGGCCGACCGCGCCGCGCTGGTCGCGGAACTGGAACGCGCCGGCCACGGGGCGATGCTGGCCCGGATCGAGCGCGCCATCACCACGCAATCGGTGTGGGGCGCGCTGGCTGCCGCCGCCCATGCCGATGTTTTACTGACGTGGAAACAGCTCGTTGCCTTGCATCGGCAATGGCATTCCCTATCTCGGGAGCTTAAGGACGCGGAATTGGCGCTCGGCCAGGATAATTCGGAAGCGAATTACACCCGGCTCCTCGATGTGAAGTCGCGGTTGTCCACCCTTGAGGGGACCGAGGCCTTGATCGAGGGCTTTGGCGCCTCTTCAGGCCGTCCCACTCGCTCGTTCTAGGCAGGCGTTCCGGTTGGGTTGCAAGGAACCCAAGTGAGTAGGAATTTTGAGTAGGAATTTCCTCCGCCCATCCGGGGGAGGGTGCCGGCAAGCCGGGTTCCGCGATCGGCGCGATTGATCCGGCAGGCCGGATGCGTCACTAACAGGCCGGCGGCGGTCGAAGACGGGCGCCTGCGAAAAACAACAGGGGACTACGAGGTCCGCCCTGTTGTTGTGGTTAGCCGGAGCTTAACGGAGTTCCGGGATGGTCTAGATCTCGATTCGGGGGTCCCGCCGCCACGGTGGAGACTCTCACCATAGTATAGGGGGACTCGTTCGTCCCAACCCCGCCGCGGCGGCCAGCCAAGGTTGCCTTAATTGGCAGGGGGTAAAGGCGTCGGAGGCTAGGAAATGGCAACAAAAAGCGCGGCGGCAACGAAAACAGTAGCGAAACCGGCCAGGATTGTGCCGGGAAAGGCCGCGCCGCCAAAGGATACCGCCGAGACGCCCGAGAAGGACGGCGCCGAGGCCCCGGAATCCCCGCTGCCGGTGCTCGACCTGTCCGATGCCGCGGTCAAGAAGATGATCAAGGCCGCGAAAAAGCGCGGCTATGTCACCTACGAACAGCTCAATGCCGTGATGCCGTCGGAGGAAGTCACCTCCGAGCGGATCGAAGACATCCTGGCGATGATGAACGAGATGGGCATCAACGTCGTCGAGACCGAGGAAGCCGAAGGCGAAGAGGACGACAAGGACGAGGCTGACGACGAGGAATCCGAGGGCGGCGAGCTGGTCGAAACCACCTCGAAGGCGGTCGCCAAGTCGGAAGCCAAGGAGCCGGCCGAGCGCACCGACGATCCGGTGCGGATGTACTTGCGCGAAATGGGCTCGGTGGAGCTGCTGTCCCGCGAGGGCGAAATCGCCATCGCCAAGCGCATCGAGGCCGGCCGCGAGGCGATGATTGCCGGGCTGTGCGAAAGCCCGATGACCTTCCAGGCCGTCATCATCTGGCGCGACGAGCTCAACGAAGGAAAAGTCTTCCTCCGCGACATCATCGATCTCGAAGCCACCTATGCCGGCCCCGACGCCAAGATCGTGCAGCCGGCGATCGGTCCGGACGGCCAGCCGATTCCGGGCAGCGTGGCGCCCGGCCCCGGCGCGCCCGGCTACCAGCCGCCGAAGGCGGTGGCGCCGCCGTCGGCGCCCGCAGGCGCGACCCCGTTCAAGCAGGGTGACGGCGAGGGCGAGGATGGCGCGGCCGAGGCCGCCGCCGAGTCCGACATGGACGAGGACGATATGGAGAATTCCATGTCGCTCGCCGCAATCGAGGCCGAGCTCAAGCCAAAAGTGCTGGAGACCTTCGACAACATCGCCGACTCGTTCAAGCGGCTGCGCCGCCTGCAGGACCAGGACATCGCCAACCGCCTGCAATCCGAGACGCCGCTGTCGCCGTCGCAGGAGCGCAAATACAAGAAGCTGAAGGAAGACATCATCACCGAGGTGAAGTCGCTCCGGCTGAACCAGGCGCGCATCGACGCCCTGGTCGAGCAGCTTTACGGCATCAACAAGCAGCTGGTCGGCCACGAAGGCCGGCTGATGCGGCTCGCCGAAAGCCACGGCGTCATCCGCGAGGAATTCCTGCGCAACTATCACGGCACCGAGCTCGACCCGCGCTGGCTCACCCGCATGTCGAAGCTCACCGCCAAGGGCTGGAAGAATTTCGTCGGCAAGGACAAGGACCGCATCAAGGACCTGCGCACCAACATCCACACGCTGGCGTCGGAGACCGGTCTCGAGATCGGCGAGTTCCGCAAGCTCGTGCACATGGTGCAGAAGGGCGAGCGCGAAGCGCGCCAGGCCAAGAAGGAGATGGTGGAGGCCAACCTGCGCCTCGTCATCTCGATCGCCAAGAAATACACCAACCGCGGCCTGCAATTCCTCGACCTGATCCAGGAAGGCAATATCGGCCTGATGAAGGCGGTCGATAAGTTCGAATACCGCCGCGGCTACAAGTTCTCGACCTACGCGACGTGGTGGATCCGCCAGGCCATCACCCGCAGCATCGCGGACCAGGCAAGAACCATCCGCATCCCGGTGCACATGATCGAGACCATCAACAAGATCGTGCGCACCTCGCGGCAGATGCTCAACGAGATCGGCCGCGAGCCGACCCCGGAAGAGCTCGCCGAGAAGCTCGGCATGCCGCTGGAGAAGGTGCGCAAGGTTCTGAAAATCGCCAAGGAGCCGCTGTCGCTCGAAACCCCGATCGGCGACGAGGAAGATTCGCACCTCGGCGATTTCATCGAGGACAAGAACGCGATCCTGCCGATCGACGCCGCGATCCAGTCCAACCTGCGCGAGACCACGACGCGGGTGCTGGCCTCGCTGACGCCGCGCGAAGAACGCGTGCTGCGCATGCGCTTCGGCATCGGCATGAACACCGACCACACGCTGGAAGAAGTCGGCCAGCAGTTCTCGGTGACCCGCGAGCGTATCCGCCATCGCAGATCGAGGCCAAGGCGTTGCGGAAGCTCAAACACCCCTCACGCTCTCGCAAGCTGAGAAGCTTCCTCGACAACTAGCCTTTAGCCCCGGGACTTGATCCGGGGGTGCGGTCGTTCCCGGGCAATTAATCCCAGCGCAGCCATGGCTGGGCTCGTCCCGGCTATCCAGGTCTTTCTGAAAATCAAAACCCCGGCGGGAGCCGGGCCTTATCCTTGCCGAGGCGGCTCAATCGAATTCGTACTGTGCGGCGGCAGATTTTGACTATTTGATCTTATCAAATAATACGCAGCTTCTTTGCTAAGGTTCGAGAACCTCCGGTCGGAAATTGAACCGCCTACAATTCGCGAAAGCTTTTTTATATATGGCACTTCCTTCGAATCCTTGCCCCTAAGCCTCCAATATAGGGAGCTGTGTCGGAAGAGCGTAAGAAGATTTTCAGTTTCACGTGAGCGCTCAAAGGTCTTCCACAAAAATCGTGACATTGATCAAAAAGCGTTTGCAGGCGTTCATTAAACAAAAAGTGATATGCGCTGATAAGATCTACCATCTCTCGTTCTCCCAGCCGTTCGCCTGCGTCCAGAGATATCTCTGCTAGCTTCAGAGCGGCTCGGGTTTTGTTGTAATAGTCACCCTTTTTGTCACGCTGACGCTTCACGACGGCGGAAAGTATCTGCCGTGCTTTGTCGGCATCATTATCCTTTTGCGCCTCGCGTGCGCGAATTAAGGCGATGTTGTTTGCGACTACGTCGGCGCCCTCTTTTCGGCAAGTGTTTTCCATTCTTGCCAACTTTTCACTGCGCTTCGGATCGTTGGTATCTAACTCAATCAAAAGGCTTTTGGCCTGAAGCGTAAAGTGTGAGTATTTATCAAGCGCGATTATTTCTTGCGCCGTTCGTTTGGCGTCATCAACTTGATCCAGGGACTCGTAGCAAAAAGCTAAATTTATAAGTAGCGCTTGTCGATCGGATTTAGAAACCATGTCTTGGGCGACTTCCAGTAATATCTCTTTTGCCCGCTCATGCTCGCCGATCATTCGCAGGCTTCTGCCATAAATGATCGCTATAAGTGATTTCTGTTCCTCGAAGCCAGTTGCGGGAATATGAGGGGTGAGATCACTGCAGAAAATTACTACATTATTGTAGTGATTTCCCTGAACGAGGGCTTTCAGAAAGAACTCAGATAGAGATAAGATTCGGGTAATCGCTGGAGAGTTGTCGGCGGTGATCGCCTCACGAAGCAACCTAATAATTATGGTGCAGGCGTTTGCTATCTCGACATTGCCGCAGTTTGGCTGGTCAAATTTATATGCAGCTGGAAACTTAAATATACCCGAAGACCACTGAGCGCCAAAATAGATATCGGCGGCGCGATAATTCATATTGGTAATTTCGTCTGCTGACATTTGGTCGCGAACGCACTCGCGAACCGGTCTTGGTACCACCAGCGTTTTAGCTAAAGAATCAATATCGCCGTGATCCAAGCCTTGCATTGTCGTGATTTCAATTAGCGCATGATCGCGCAGTTCTGTCGCGTGTGCAGGGAAGAACGGTGCGGTTGGATAAAACCTTTTCATTCGGCTTAGTTGTTCCCCTTGAGGGAACAGGCTCAGCACTCTTAGCAATGCAAACGCACGCTGCCGTGCCGGATCGACGTCTGACGCAAACTTCGTGACCACACTCGCAAGAGGCGTCGCTAATGCAGAGTCGGCTGACGATGAAATTATGTCCGAATTTGCTTCGATCAATTCCGGAAGTCCTACGACCTCAAGCTCTTTGAGGGCCTGATCAATCCGGGTTGGAATTCCATCGGTATGGCGCATCAATACGCCGATGGAGCTGGGAGTTGCGAGTTCTGCACCTCCAATCTCGTGCTCCAAAACGTATGTTCGCAAGTCTGCCTCGTCCAACGCTCGAATTTGGACCACTGGGAGTTGGCGACGATTTGGCGGTCGTACGCACCTAAGGATAATTTTTAAGGAGGGACAGTATTCGAGAATAACTGCCACTAACAATTCAACTTCCTCTGCGAGTGACTGGGCAGAGTTGTTCGAATCCAAAGGAAAGTTATCCAATATAAGGAGGCTGTCTCCCGACTGAGATATCAACTCACACAGTTGCTGAAAACTACAGTCAAGGCGATCACGGACACTATCGAGAAATTGCTCTCGGGTTTTGTAGTCATTGATGTCTATTCGGTAACAGGGACGATATTGGTCCCCTTGTATTTTTCGGACGCTGAACAAGAAGCCGTCACTATCCATTCCCCATTCCGCAACAACCCAAGCCGCCTTATGATCCTTAAAGGCCTCCGTGAGTTGGCGTTGTTCGACCTTCCGTACATTGGCATGGGCGTTGGAGTGCGGGAGCGGGTAGTTTACCTTGCTCAGTACGGCGCGAGAGTCGCTCGTGATCGTTCGGAGCGAAACGCTTTTACCGGTCTGGCTTTCTCGTTCGCTTTCATCATCAGAGGGATCGTTTAGTGGTAGTTTAATTGAACCGTCGACCTCTAATCTGAAAGTTGGATCCGGACCTAACCGGTGGTCGCCGCTTTGTAGCGTATGAAGCGTGCGGGGCCAGAAACGAAGCTCGCGAGATTTGTCCGCGACCTGGAGGCGATTTATTGAGTAGCCGTGGGACCTCTTTTTTCCGCCTTCTGTATAGACAAGACCGAAAATAGAAGGACCTTGGATGGAATTCCGTAAGGGAGAACCGCCGGCAGAGACCGAACTTGTCAACGCCTCGTGTTGATGTCCAAATAAATGGACGTCGAACCGGCCCGGTGTGTCTATTTCGCTATCCCAAATAGGCTTGCTATTGCGATGAAGCCAGCTGACCGGGTGGTGAGTAACCAAGATGTTGAAATTGTTTTTCCTACACCAACTTGTTGGGTCGTTATCAGTGATAGCAAGGAGTTGCTTTGGATCAACGTGAAGCTTTCCTTCGTAGTCTTTGTCGTCGATCTGCAGCCAAGTCGAGTTAAGCGTCACTATGCCGACACTCGTATTACCTATTTTTAGTTGGAACGATTCATCTCCAGAAAGAATTCCTTGCTTGCCGCGGAGAAGATCAATTCCGCTGACGCCAGTTGCCTTCCAAAAATTGTAGTTTTTGAACAGAGGTTCCAGACTCTGCCGATAGAGATTGTTAGGTTCGGAAAAGAAGTTTTGCTGTACTGCACTTTCATCCCACCATCTTCGAAGTAGTAGTAACTCCGGCGATAGGTGGGCCGCGCGCTGAATATCGTGATTGCCAGGCAGCACAATTAGCTTTGGTGAAAAACCCCAAGACGAAAATCTCTGCCAGAGCTCAGAAAAAATCTCAGTTAAGCGTTCGAATTCCTCCTTCGAGCCCTTTTGCGTTAGGTCACCTGAAAAGATAACAAGGTCCCATGCTCCTACGTGAGAATGAAGGAGCTTCATATCCTCATAAAATGTATGCTTGAGGGTTGGCCACAGCCAGTCTTGATCGGTCATGCCAACGTGCAGATCGCTCAAATGCAGCCATTTAAGTTCAACAGCCACGGCTTCCTCCAAAACGTGCGCTAAATTTATTGGGAGAGGTGCTTTCTTTAGACAATATTCCTATCAATCTTGGGTTGCTGCAAGGGTTTTAGGTCGAGGCCGGGATCGCGAAAGGCCGCAAGATGACGTCCTACAGGACGATCAAAACCAACGTGATCAAAGCCGGCGGACAATGGGAAGACAGCGCCGTCGTCGCTGACAACGGTGTCGACCTCGATGCGTTTTCGGCGAAAATCATCGAGGAAGTGAAGGATGGCAAGCGCCAGCGCCGGGCGGCGTAGGCTCTTTTTGGACTGTCAGGCCCCGCCTTTGCGGGTGATGCCAAGAAAGAAACACCGTCATGCCCGGCCTTGTGCTTGTGCCGGGCATCCACGTCTTTCCCGCTGTGGCTCTAAGCCGTGGATGGCCGGGACAAGCCCGGCCATGACGGGCTCTCGAGCGACTGCGCAAAGACCATCCGCAACATTTGCTGAAAATCAGCATGGACCACCGGGTCAAGCCCGGTGGTGACGAGGTGGGGGCCGCGACAAATCCCGTCCCGACGTGTAAAACCCACGCGGGACGAAAAAGAGGTGAGGGTAATGACTGCCCGTTTTATGGCCCGCTTCATTGCCGCTGTATCTGCGCTCACGGCCGCCGCACTTACGCTCGCCGCCCCCGCATCCGCCGCGACCTGCGGCGGGGCTTATCCGAATTTCCTCGTCCAGATGCAGAAGGATGCGCTGGCGGCGGGCGTCAGTCAGCAGACCATCAGCATGGCGTTTGCCGGGCTTTCGCCCGACCAGAACGTGCTCGCCTTCGATCGCCGCCAGCACGGCATGTTTCACTCCAAGAGCTTCGAGGACTATGCGCGCACCCGCGTCATCCCGGCGCGCATCAACCGCGCCAAGCAGCTCATGGTGCGCTATGCCGACCTGTTGTCGCGCATCGAGAAGCAGTACGGCGTGCCGCGCGAACTGATCATGGCGATCTGGACCATGGAAACCGACAACGGCACCGGCGACATGGGCAAGCTGCCGGTGATCCGCACGCTGTCCTCGCTGGCCTGGGATTGCCGGCGCACCGACCTGTTCCAGGGCGAACTGATCGCGGCGCTCAAGATCGTGCAGCGCGGCGATCTGCCGATGAGCGACCTGGTCGGCGCCTATGCCGGCGAGATCGGCCAGACCCAGTTCCTGCCGTCGTCTTACATCAAGTACGGCGTCGACTACGACGGCAACGGCCGCGTCGATCTGCGCCACTCGGTGCCGGACGTGCTGGCCTCGACGGCGAACCTTTTGAAGACCAACGGCTGGCAGGCCGGGCAGCCGTATCACGAAGGCACGCCGAATTTCGACGCGATGCACGAGTGGAATCACTCGGAGATCTATCGCAAGACGCTGGTGCTGTTCGCCGAGCAGTTGGGCGGGCGGACGTGACGTTATCCGTCATCCTGAGGTGCGAGCGTTAGCGAGCCTCGAAGGATGAGCGGCCGAGGCGCTGGGGCCGTCGTCCTTCGAGGGCCGCTTACGCGGCCACCTCAGGATGACGGGAAACAGCAATCGCGTCATGCCCGGCCTTGTGCCGGGTATGCGAACGCGTCTTTTCCCGGGCGCGGTGGCTCCAAGTCGTGGATGGACCGGGACCAATTGCCCAGCCTGACGGCTCTGGTCCCGGATCTGCGTAAGCGCAGTAGCGCGCCGGTAACGTTTGTTGATTGGGCCGGCAGCGAAAAACCCTACCGCCGCTCGTCGCCCCACACGGTGACGTGCATTTCGTGGCCGCAGGCGGCGCACTGAAACACGTCGATGTGGGTCTCGCCGCACTCCGGCACGGTGGGCGGCGCGGCGCGCTGCATCTTCGCGCCGCAGCGGCACGCCGGCGACAGCATTCGCTCCGATGGCGACATCGCAAGCCTTCCGAACACGGTGTGCGTCTTCAACGCGACGCTACGGCTCCGGCCTTGTTGCAACGCACACCCCGCCCTTTGGTTCGGGCGCCGTGTCTACGTCACCGCCGTAAAAATAACGCGCGCAATCACCGGTAAAATGACGCGGATCGCGTTAACCGCCGATTTGCCGTGCTGTGGGGGGCAAAGGGCCGGCAAAGGCCTTCTTTCCGCTCATTCCCGCGAAAGCGGGAATCCATTTTGCGCTGGATCCCCGCTTTCGCGGGGAGGAGCGGAGTAAGTGGCCAGGTGCCTTAATCCGCCGCGGGGAAACGCGCCCGCGCCGCGGACGACAGGTCGAAGGCCTCGGTGAAGACTTCCACTGTGCCGTCGAGCAGGGCGGCAATATCGCCGAAAAAGCGCGCCAGGCCGGTCTGGCTGGCAGCAAGGGCGGGGCGGGACGGGGCGGAATAGGTGGTCGGCATAACGGGAACTTCCTTTTGTTCTTGAAACGATGGGTTTTTGGGGACGTTGTCCCGCGTTTCTCTGTCTCTTGTGCGATGCAATATATTTCCGGAGCGTTAATGGCAAACCTTTGTTCTGCATGGAGTTTATGCCGGGAACTCATGGGTTGCGTTGCAACACAAAAGGGACGGTTGGCTGGTACCGGGATGCCGGCCCTGAGAAATAATTCCGACAGGCTATTGACTTTAATTCGCAATTACGTAGTTGACACCACAATCCCCAAATGCTAGTAATTGGCCATTGGAGAGACCCGATGGCCAACCAGTTTGCAGAAGCCCATTTCCACGACGAAACCGCCGCCCGGCAGTGGTTTGAAGCCGCCAGGTGGCCGAACGGCCCGGTTTGCCCGAAATGCAGATCGGCCAAGCACTACGCCACAAAAAAGGTAGGCGTTTATCGCTGCGCGGCCCCGACCTGCCGCAAGGATTTCACTGTCATGACCGGCACGGTCATGGAGCGCAGCCATGCCAAGCTGACACAGTGGGCCGCGCCTTCACGATGGCTGCAGCGAGCAAGAAAGGCTTTTGGGCGCACCAGCTCCACCGCCAGTTGGGGTGCGAGTACAACACCGCTTGGTTCCTGTTTCATCGCGTCACGCGAAGCAATGCGCCGGGGTGGTCTCGATGTTCCGCCGCTCGGTGGTGAGGGCGGCATTGTCGAGATTGATGAGACCTACATCGGCAAGCAGGACAACCCGCAGCCTTCCAAGCAGCGCAGTGGCCGTCGTATATCAGCAAGGGCGGCAAAGGCCCTGCTGGCAAGCGCATGGTGCTTTCCCTCGTTGAACGCGGCGGCAGGGTGCGTTCATTCCATCCGGCTCGCGCCGATGGCGATACGGTCAATGCGATCATCCGTGAGAACGTTGCGCGCGAGACGCGGATCATGACCGACGAAAGCCGCTTCTATACGAAAGTCGGAAAAGAGTTTGCCTCGCATGAAACCGTGATGCACTCAGCCAAAGAGTATGCGCGCGGCGACGTAACGACGAACACGATTGAAGGCGTTTTCTCAATCTTCAAACGCGGGATGCGCGGCGTTTATCAGCACTGCGCAGAGAAGCATTTGCATCGCTATCTCGCGGAATTTGAATTCGATACAACACGCGCAAACTGACGGATCGGGAGCGCGCTATTCTTGCGGTGCGCGGTGGTGAGGGTAAACGCTCACCTATCATCAACTCGTTAAAAAGGTTTGGCGGTTTCAAGCAGCGCGTTTCTTGCGCTGGCGACGCAAGCGCGTTGAAGCTTTTTGCGCTTTAATTTGCGGGACTAGAAGTCTGAGTGGAATATCTTTAGCTGCGTAGGAGAGCCGCTAAAGGCACCTGTAAGATTTTTTGTAGGCGTTGTTCGGCTTCGTTATGTGACATGCCGCTAGTATACGAATTTAAGAACTTTCCGAAAGAGCGCGATCTCGTTGGCGACATGCTGTTGGCATATGGTCAACTGGAATTCGATGTTGCGCAGCTTTTAGGCTATGCTTTTTCAAACGGAAACGATTGCGCGGGGCGCGTCTTTTTTTGTGTAAATGGTGAATTTTTATGTTTTGATGTGTTTGACGTTATTTTTAGATTGTTTTTTGTGACATTTGGTGTATTTGTATATTGTGGTAATGTTTTGTTTGTGATGAGGTATTTTAAGAATATCATAAATTATTACGTGTATTGTTAATGGTATATTTTTGAGTATAATTTGTTACATTTAACTTTCGTAAATTTGTACCGCGACGCAGATGCTTAGGATGGCGCACTTACTGTACAGATTTATTCAATCGATTTGTCGCTGCTTGAAAAACAGCATCAATATTTTCGGTATACTCTTGAGTGTCTTTATCATCTGCAGTGCGTGTGCCAGCGTTATACGGGCGAAGAAGAAGCAGATGCTCCAGTAGCTTCGAAATCAATTGCTCAACCGCCACTGTATAATCGGTAAAAGAAATGCTGTTTAACGTTAGAAGGCGGAACAATTTCAAAAGCGCATTCTGCAGGATCGTGAATTCTAATGTCGGCTTTTCAGCCTGCTCTTTCTTTAATTTTATTTTCGCTTCTTTCGGTGGTTGGAACCGGGATTAGCGGTTGACATCTTTATTTCTAGAACGTTGGTTTGTAGGTTAATTACTAGGATTTGTATCATGTGGTGTAAACTACGTAATCCAGCTTTAATTCCTAGACCGGCTAGGACTGTAACCAATCCCGCTTGTCGTAAAGGACGTCAGCCGGTGACCCCGTCTGGCGAAAAGCGGGATGCGGTGCCCGCGCGCGGCGGCTCGTCACCGCCGCTCCCGGGCGGCTCCGGGCATCATGCTGGCCAGCACCAAGACTGGTCCGTGAGGTGCATTCACTGGACTGGGACAGAGGCGCGTGGTAACGCCCACGCAAATCACGTCCCAGGAAGCCTGGCCTGGAGCTGAGCCTTGGGGACCAACGTCCCTCTGGCGAGAACCGTGGTGGAGCGCCGATAGGCGAGCGCGCTTTTGCAAGAAAGCGCGCGCCGCGCCTGAACAGGGTGCGGAGGATACGGATCAGCGTCTCTCGGCGTTCCGCCGTCCTTTTCTTCTTCGTCTTGCCGAGCGTGATTCGGAAAAGTGGACTTCCCGGTTTCCGAAAAGGTCATGCTCCAACAAAAATCGTGGCTCAAAGACTGATCGTGACGGCGCCGGCTCCCACCGCTGGCGTCATCTGGCGAAGATCGGTGCGGAGAGCGAAGCGTTCGTCGTTTTTCATTGCTGCCGTGACGACAACCCGGATGCCGGTGCATCGCGAGAACGAGATGGCTTGTGCAAGTCTTCCACCTCTCCCCGTGGGGGAGAGGTCGAGCGAACGAAGTGAGCGAGGGTGAGGGGGTTACGGCGGTGCAGAACTGTGACGACCGAACCCCCTCACCCGCGTCGCGCTTTCAGCGCTCCACGGCCTCTCCCCCATGGGGAGAGGCGAAGCAAGAGGCGCAATGACGAATCAAAACCTCAAAGCGCCGCAACCGCGGAGATCTCGATCAGGAATTGCTCCTGCACCAGGCGGTCGATCATCAGCAGCGTGTTCGGCGGATAGGCGCCGTTCGGAAACAGTGTGGGAAACTCGCGGGTGCGGTAGGCCATGAATTTCGGGATGTCCTGCGAATGCACCAGATACGTGGTGAACTCGACGACGTTGGCGAAGCCGGCGCCCTGCGAGGCGAGCGCCGCGCCGATATTGGCGAAGGCCTGCGCGCACTGGCCGTCGAAATCCGCCGGCGTCTTGCCGTCCTTGTCGCAGCCCACCTGGCCGGCGATGAACAGAAACTCCGACGCCTTGACGCGGGTGATCTGCGAATACTGCCCGAGCGGTTTGCCGAGCGTGTCGGGGTTGATGATCTTGATGTCAGGCATGATGCGCTCCGGGCTGTTTGTTGCGCCGGGCTTAAGCTTATCCGCCCCCGCGATAGCGGGGGAGGGGGACGCATGCGGGAGGAGCATGGTGGAGGGGGCGCGGGCGGTGATGAACATTCTGCGGCATCAGGAGACGCGTCGATGCAAGCGCCCCTCCCACCGCAAGAGCGGTCCCCCCTCCCCGCTATCGCGGGGCGGGATGAAGACGATGCCCTTGCGCCGCGCCCGCGCCATCCCATCTTTCGCACGGGTGCACCAAGGGACCTCAGCCAGGTTATCCATCATGGCCTTCGCCAATGCGCGCTTTGCTGGCTTCAACTTTGCCAGGTTCGACTTTGCCAGGTTCGACTTTGCCAGGTTCGACTTTGCCAAGTTCAACACCTTTGCAAAATCCAACTATGGCGCTTTTGCCGGGCGCTACAGCGGCGAGTCGCGCGCCGCGGCGCTCGACCGGCTCGACCTGCTGGCGACGATATTCGACACCGCGGTCGTCATTCCCGGCACCGGTATCCGCTTCGGCGCCGAAGCGATGTTGCGGCTGATCCCCGGCATCGGCGACGTCGCCGCATCGGCGCTGTCGTTCTATCTGCTTTACGAAGCCTCGCGGCTCGGCGTGCCGAAATGGCTCCTGGTGCGCATGGCGGCCAATGTGGTCATCGAGGGCGCGGTCGGCACCGTGCCGGTGGCCGGCGATGCGTTCGACATTTTCTTCCGCGCCAACCGGCGCAACGTCGCGCTGCTGCGCAACTATTTCGCCCGCGAAGGGTTCTGAACCTTTCGTCATTCCCCGCCGGCGCGGGGACGGCAAAGCTAGCTTGCGTAATCCAGGTCGCGCGACTTCTTCTTCGCGCCCGATCGGCTGATGTTCCTGATCTTCAGCGGCGCCCTGCCGGATTTTTCGGCAATCTCGCGGTCCTGCTCGATCAGGAAGCCGTGCGCCGGCTTGTCGCCGTCGACCCCCTCGAGCAGCTCGCGCGGCACCTTGCGGTTCGAGCGCAGCGAGCCGTCTTCGTAGGTCACGTCGAACATGACGAATTCGGAATTCAATCCCGGCTTTCTCGGCATTGTTGTTCTCCTGATCGAAAGGGATTGAAAAAGCGCGGCGCCCATCGGGCGCCGGTCCGCCGCCATTCACGCCGCGTATATAGAAATGCCGCGCCGATTTGGCAATCGGCGGGAAAGGGGCGAAATAGTGGAGCGTTAATCCAGCCCCTCGACGATGCGGATATCGCGCACCGCGCCGTCGCCGAGCGCTTTCAGCGCGTCCCGGTAAGCCGGGCTTTCGTAGGCGGCGATCGCTTTCTCGACGCTCGGAAATTCGGAAATGACGATGCGGTCCATCTGCCCGGCCTCGTAGGCCTTGGCCGCCGAACCGCGGGCCAGATAGCGGCCGCCGAACGGCGCGGTCGCGAGCGGCGCCAGCTTGGCATAGGCCTCGAGTTTTTTCGGATCGGAAATCGAGCGGTAGACGGTGACCCAATAACCTTTCGCCATGGGGCGGACTCCTTACCGGTGATGGCAATAAAGCCTATCATGGCACCGTTCGAGGAGGCAGGCGATGTCGTTCTGGAGCGCGTTGTTCGGCGGCGGGGCCAAGACCGCAAACAAGGCCGCGAAGGTGTCCGATCCGGTCGAATACAAAGGCTATGTGATCGTCGCCGCGCCGTACAAGAACAACGGCCACTATCAGACCGCGGGCAGCATCACGCGCGAGATCGGCGGCGTGCGCAAGGAGCATCGCTTCATCCGCGCCGACGCCTATGCCGCCTACGACGACGCGGTGACGTTCACGGTCAACAAGGCGCGGCAGATCGTCGACTTGCAGGGCGACCGGATGTTCGATTCCTGAGCGCCGTATGGCCCGCGCGCCTCGCCCAGGAAGCGTCACTTCTTGGCAAAGTCGATGGTGACGCTGCTCTGGCTCGGCGCGGGTTTCGCCATCAGGTCGCGCGGATCCGGCGGCGCTGGCGACGGCACCGCGGTGCCGACGGTGACGAATTTCACCTTGGTGAGTTTCTCCTGCACCGTGAGCCACTGCGAAATCGCCTGCGCGCATTGCGCGGCGAGCTTTTGCGCCGCGGCCGGCACGCCGCGATCGGAGCGGCATTCGATCCGCACCGGCCCGTTGGCGTGCTCGAAGATCAGGTTGGCGGCCTGCTGCATGTAGTCCTCGGCATTGGCGCGGACCTGCATCAGGTTAAAGTCGTACAGCGCGCCGGCCGGAACCTGGATGCTGATCGTGGTGGCAAGATCGCGATAGGGCAGGTGGCGGTAGCGTCGCCGGCCTGGTCGCGCTGCGACGGCATGTTGATGATCGGGAACGGATTGGCCTCCGCTCCCGGTATCGTGTTCGGCGCCGACGAGATCTGCGCTACCGCGCCGGAAACCAGCGCGGCCGAGATCAGCGCGATGCTGACCAGAGCAGTGCCTGCAACGATCGCGAGAGTCCGGGCTCGCATCGTGCCCCCATTGTGCCGTGGCCTGCCTACAGGCCTTCGACGATGCGGATGTCGCGTTGCGCGCCGCCGGCGAGCGCCTTCAGCGCGGCCTGGTAGCCCGGACTGTCATGCGCCGCCACGGCTTTTTCGACGCTGTCGAACTCGATGAGGACGACGCGTTCCTTGATGCCCTTCTCGTAGGCTTGCGCCGCGGTACCGCGGGCGAGGAATTTGGCGCCGAAGGCCTGCAAGGCCGAGGGCGCAAGCTTGGCGTATTCCGCCATCTTGGCCGGATCGCTGATTCCGAAATAGGTCGCTACCCAATAGGCCTTGGCCATGATCGTCTCCCTGTTGCTGTTTCGTTGGCCGCGCGCGAGCGCATTCGGCCAAAAAACTGGCACGCCTGCGCGTCGCGCGCAATGCGGTCCGGAGCCGGCAGGCAGACCGGCACGACGCAGAAAGAAGCGCAGGACTTGAAAGAGGAAGCTGGACAGTGCGCTTAAATCAGGCAGCGGCGCCGCCGCCGTAGGGCTGGCTGTCGCCGGCCGGGTTCCGCTTGAGCTTCCGCAGGATGCGGCGGAGTTTGAGGATCTCATCTTCGAGCTGGGCGATGCGCGCTATCAACTCGCCGCTGTCCGGCATGTCGGCGACTTCCGCGGTGAAGGCAAGGCCGATCTCGTCGCCGCGCCGCCACGACACCCGCGCGCGCAGCGTCTGGTCCTTCTGCGGAATGTGCAGGTTGACGACGTCGGGCAGCGCGATCGCTTCGGAAAAGATGATGCGCGCGCCGTCCGCGTTCAAGTCGCGGATCAGGCAGTTGCACGCGCCGCGCTCTTTGTCGAAGTAGACGAAGCCGCGAAGGAAACTCTTCATGCGCCGTGCAGCCCGACGCTCGCTCATGACAAACACCCCGACGCAACCGACAAAACAAAAAATTTCCCAGAAAAATTCCCGGTAGCGGGCGACAGAATAATGCGACAGCCGTAAAGGCCCGATTAAGGGTTTTCGTCGCGGCCAGGGGCCGGTTGTGGAATGGGTTTTTCCGGGTTGCAGCGGCGCTTAAGGCCTGTCGGACACTTGAGGCTATCGGCCTTACCAGGCGCCACCGAACAGGTGGGCGATGTCGAAGGCAATGGCGCCGAACGCACAGACGGCGAGGCCGGCCCCGATCAGTCCGAACACGACGGCGGAGTTCAGCCGCGCCAGCGTTTCGCGGTCGAGATGGGCCTTCTCGGCGAAATGGACCATACGATGGGCCATCGGTGTCATCCTCGGCAGTCACGCGCACTGCCCTGCGCCCTTGCTCCTCCCCCACGAAGTCATTTAACGCCCAACTCAGGCTTTCCGCATGGTGCGCCCCGGCAGGGCAGCGTTGCAAGCAGAGCGTGTCTTCCACCGTAACCGCCGCATAAACGGTGCTCATCGGCGTAACCGCCGCCGGCGGTCGCAAATGCAACGGTTTCCGCTAAAGATCCGTCGGCAACAACAATTCCGCGAAGGAACTCCAGAGGAAAACCATGCACGTTTTCAGTCTGCCGCAAGAAGCCGAGTTCAATCCGAAAAAGCATGTCGAGAAAATCCTTGGCACGGTCGAGGACGGCGACGTCACCGTGGCCTGCTGGGAGCCCGGCCAGATCAGTCCCAATCACTGCCACCCGCACGCCACCGAAATCTATTTCTGCTTCGAGGGCGGCGGCACCATGCGCACGCCGAACGAGACCATCGCGGTGACGCCCGGCGCGTTCGTCGTGCACCCGCCGGGCGAGGTGCATGAATACGAAAACGGGCCGCGGCGCACGCTCTTGTTCCGCGTCCGCTACGGTTCGGACATGGGCTCGCGCCACGTCGGCTGGCGCGGCCGCGACGGCTGGAAACAAAGCGCCGAGGATGCCGCGTATTACCGGCAGCATCCTCCCGGTGTTTGAATGTTTCCGTCATCCTGAGGTGGCCGCCATGGCGCGTTAAAGACGCGCATAAATGCGCTGGTGGCGGCCCTCGAAGGACGACGGCCCGGGCCGTGCATCCTTCGAGGCTCGCTGCGCTCGCACCTCAGGATGACGGACCAGGAGGCCCGGCAGCTTGCTAATGATCCTGCGGAGCGCTGTTCGCCATGCAGCTGTCGGCCGGGCTGTTCTTCGCCGCCTCGCACTGCGCGAAGCTGTCGTAGGCGCATTCCTGTCCCGAGCCGGTCTTCAGGCAGAACGCGTGGTGCCGATAATCGCCGCGCTGCGCGAACGCGGAACTGCCGAGCGCCGCAGCCAACACGGTTGCCAATGCCAAAGCCTGTAAAGTGCCACGCATGGTGATCTCCATCGTGCCGCTCACCTCGCTCGGTAATCCTGCGCCGCGGCGATGGTTCCCGGGAACGAGTACAGGGGCACGCTGCGGTCATCGCGCCGTCATCACCCGCGAATGCGGGTGATCCAGTAAGCCCGGCGCGTCTATTTGATCGCAGCCTCGGGGAGTACTGGATGCCCCGCCGGAGCCTGTCATCGGGACGCGCGACTCGCGCGGTCCCGTTGGCGGGGCATGACAGAGCGTGTTCCGCTTGCTACGACCTTTCGGAAAATGTGAGGGAAGGGACGCATGTTCAAGAAACCGCATTGTCCGGTCATCGCCATCGAGGAGCATTTTTGGGACGAGGAACTCGCCAAAACCTACACCGGCAGTGAATCCGGCCGGCCGGGCGACACCCAGAAGCGGCTCTACGATTTCGACAGCTTGCGCATCGCCGAGATGGATGCCGTCGGCATCGACATGCAGGTGCTTTCGCTCGGCGCGCCGTCGACGCAGAAGCTGCCGGCCGACACCGCCGCCGCACTGACCCGGCGCGTCAACGATCGGCTCGCCGCGCAGGTGAAGAACAACCCGAAACGGCTCGCCGCGTTCGCGGCGCTGCCGACCGCGGTGCCCGAGGCCGCCGCCGACGAGCTCGAGCGCTGCGTCAAGGAGCACGGCTTCAAGGGCGCGATGATGCACGGCCTCGCCAACGGCGTGTTCCTCGACCACCAGAAATTCTGGCCGATCTACGCCCGCGCCGAGGCGCTCGACGTGCCGGTCTATTTCCATCCGTCGCTGCCGAACGCCGACGTGTCGCGGGTCTATTACGACGATTACGTCAAGGATTTCCCGACCGTGGCGCGCCCGGCCTGGGGCTACACCGTGGAGACCGCGACCACCGCGATCCGGCTGGCGCTCTCCGGCGTGTTCGAGAAGCACCCGAAGTTGAAAGTCATCCTCGGCCATCTCGGCGAGACGCTGCCGTACCTGGTCTGGCGCATCGACCAGGCGCTCAAGCGGCCGGGCCAGAAGTCGATGAGCTTCCGCGACATCTTCTGCGGCAACTATTACATCACCACCAGCGGCAACTTCTCCAATCCGGCGCTGCTGTGCGCGGTGATGGAAATGGGCGTCGATCATATCCTGTTCGCGGTGGACTGGCCGTTCGTGATGAACCCGCCGGCGATCGAATGGGTGGACACCATTCCGCTGTCCGACGCCGACAAGGCCAAGATCCTCTCCGGCAACGCGCAGCGGCTGTTGAAGCTGTGACACGCTTCATCCCGTCCCGCGATAGCGGGGACCCGGCGCCGTTCCTCTTCGTCCCCCGGGCTTGACCCGGTGGTACCCATGCTGCGATGCCGCGTGCAGTCGCGAAGGAATGTGCATTCCGAGATGCCGCATGGATTGCCGGGTCAAGCCCGGCAATGACGATCGCTGAAAATGCTCACCCGCACAGCCCACCCGGCATCGCCTGCCGCGCCAGCCGCTCCGGCGCGCCGATATTGGCCGGCGTCGCGTCGAGCACGCACTGCCGCGCCGCGAATTGCTTCTCGCGCGACACGAAAGCCTCGTTGCGCTTCAGGCACGCCTGCGCATCGCCGGCGCAGGCCTGCGCCTTGCGGCACGGCCTGAAGCCGCAAGACTTCCAGAACGCGAATAGCGTGCAGTAAAACCGCCGCAGCCGTTTCACCTCGTCGCGATACCGCGCCTCATATTCCTTGGCGGTGATCGTGCGCGGCAACCGCACGCCGAACGTCACCTCGCCGACCTGCAGCGGAAATGTTTGCTGCTTGGCTCTCGTTACAAACGCCTTCTTCACGGACGCAGTTCTAGACCTCATTGCCTCTCCATTTTTGCTACGAAAAATTCGCCTCTCCCCCGTGGGGGAGAGGCCGTGGAGCGCTGAAAGCGCGACACGGGTGAGGGGGCTCGGGCCTCACAGATCTGCACCGCCGTAACCTCCTCACCCTCGCTCACTTCGTTCGCTCGACCTCTCCCCCATGGGGGGCTTTGCACAATAACCGGCTCCTGCACAAAAACTCGGACGGTTGCACAAAAAGTCGGGTTCTAGGATATAGTGTGGCTCTTCTCTGAGGGAGGGCTTCACGTCATGGCTAAGGCGAGAAAAGGCAAGAGATTAACGAAAACCGGCAAGTATACGATTGCCGCCACCAAAGGCCGGAAGCGTAGTTTTACCGGCAGATTGATGAGCACGTTCAATTTCGGCAAAAGGCGTATCGCGCTTTTTTACGTGCCAAAGTCATTCTCGCGCTAGGCCGCTACTCGGGATTGGATGTAGTCCCAATAAGGGGCGGCCTTCACGACCGCCTGCATCGTATCTTCGTCAAATTTTCCCGCTTTGGTCGCCGGAAGATAAATCTCAAAGCGCCGCAATTTGTCGGCGAAGCATTTGCGGTAATAGGAATACCGCCAACGCTCCCGATTTATCATCATCTGGATAAAAATTTCCGTAGTAAGTCGCAGCGGGGCGCGGGGAATACAGATTGCAACATCGTCCTTGGCGGCAAACTTGTACGGATGATATTTCGCGGTAAGCGTGTTCATCCCATTGAATGCGATGGTGAGGCGGTTTTCATAAACCTTGTCCTTCACACCTACGTATCCAGAAACACCATTGTTCGCGTCGCCACACGAAATTAGGGGAATTTTCCCCGGCGGCAATGTGGCTTGGCTGTGGAAATCACCCGGCACCAAATCGTAAATATCCCCCAGAGCAAACGGCTTAAGAGCAAGTTTCCAATTCGGTACAGGACCGGCGAATGTTTTTGGAAGCGCCGCCCGCACGTCATACTTGATGTTGGCCGGAACTTTGGACGGAACAAGCAAGCCCCAAATCCGGTCCGCCGTCGTTTGCCGATACCAATTGAAACGCCACTGGACCGCCAAATTTATATATGCCGCGATATATGCCAACTGTCGTACCGGCATTGGCGATTTCGGCTCAAGCACGACGAGGCCATTTCCTGCGCGCCCGCAAGCGACAAAGGGCGGTGCTTGGACAGTCGCCTCGCAAAACGCCGACACGACGATGCTAATCCCCTTGAAAACCCTGTCATCCGGCAGAGGCACAACGAAACCGACGACCGCATTGTCCGTCAGACCATTCCCGATATATGCCACATCGCCCTTCTCATAATCGCTAAAGAGGCCCGATCTAGCGCGGTGCAGATTGAACAAGCCCTCAATCGTTTTCATCGAGCGCCCCGACTTTGGATTCCTTCCCGAATTTTACGAGAAAAGCGGCGGTCTCCCGCACCATGCTATCCACTGCGTTGGATAAGGCGGTCGGCGACGGCATTTCCGTTTCCAAATATGCTTCCGGCAACAACTCAAGGAGAGGGTCGTCAAAATCAATTGGAGCGGTCTTACACAATTTCGGCACGTTGACCGTGACCGAACCTGGTGCAGCGATAAAGCTTCGCAGTGAATTGAGTACGAGCGGAATTTGATCCAATTCCTGCCGAGGCGGTCTCAGGTCTTGCGCAGGCAGCCGTTTCGATTTTACCTTCAAAAGACCATCCCGCTCAATTTTAGCCCAAAAAACCGCCTGCGATTTCGGATGAGGCATTCCCTTTTTGATAACAATTCCCGCGACCTGTTTCTGCGCAGCAGGATAAAACAGTTCGTCTGGCATGGTGATCACTGACAAGAGCGTATGATCCCTGAGCAATTCATCCTGCCGCCATACCTTTTCATCACGGCTGCCGAAAAATGCGTCTAGTGGCAGCAAACTGAAAAGGATTCCGCCATCCGCCATTTGCGAAAGCGCGCGCGAGACGAAACGATATTCGTGCTCATCGCTTCCTCTTAGGGCGAATGGAGGATTCATTAAGACGCGCGTAACGGGTTGCGTGCCTTGCGGCGCTTGCGCCTTTATGAACCGGGCCGACGCATGACCGTTTACTGCGCGCGGACCAAGGAAGGTAGAAAAGCAATTTCCTTCGGTGATATTATGCTTTCCATCGCCCCGAAAAATCATATTCACGATGGCCAGCACCGCCACGTAGGATTCCTGTTCGATGCCAAATAAATTATAGCGTTTGAACCGTTCTAACTGTGCTTTGGTGCTGTGGCGACGAACGTGATCGAACGCCGCAACCAAAAACCCGCCTGTCCCGCACGCCAAGTCCAGCACAATGTCCGTAGGCCCGACGCCGATTGCTTCCACGGCGAAGCGCGTTACATGGCGCGGCGTGAGCACGATTCCAATCTCTTTCGCTCCGTTGCCGTACTTCAAAAAAACTTCATAGAATTGGCCGAGAACATCCGTGCTTGAGTTCATGGCCGAACGGATATTCAAATTCTGAAGTTCAAGGATTGTCTTGACCAGAGCGTTCTTGAACTTGACATGATTCGTCGTGTTGGTCGGCGCGAGTATCTTCACGAACGGCGCAAAATCCGGCTTCCCGTTGGCCTTCAATTCGGCTTCGCTTCGGGAATTGATGTCAGCAATCAAAATCGGCAGTTTGGTATCGAGGTCTGGCGGCGTGTCGATGACCGAAAGCAGCAACGCTGCCATCGTTTTCGCGCGATCATTTTTGTTGATTCCACCGGAGTGCAAAAGTTCGTTTATTCGTTCGGCGGCGGAAATGAATAACCACTGAGGCGGAGCAAATTCGTGAACATCGCTCCCACCGTCCTTCAAAAGTACGCGAACATCATCCGGCGATAATAGACCGGTCGCCTCTTGCTTATTGATCGTGACGGGATGCCATTTGCCATCCAAATAAATGGCAGTGCGCATGAGATACCCTCGTGCGCCTCCTGCTCTTTTTCCGCCTCTACCAACTCTGGCTCTGAGACTGGCGCATCATGAATATCTGCAACACCCCATCGCTTACCGCCCGCTGTAGCGAGGATTTCCGTGTGCTCGGTTGATCCTGATTTGACAAGCGTCAATCTGTAGAGTGATCGGTCCGTCATGGGAGAACTCGGTGACAATCTGTCAGCAATTCGTCCCAGAAGTACATTGATGTTCTTGTTATGTCCACTCGATTGCTTTGGATAACTCTTGGACGGCGATAACGAGAAAAGTCTGAAATACCGGGCCAACTCGCCCCTTTTCACCTCAGAGCTGCCTCCCCATATGAGCCTAGCTGGTCGCCTCCGGGGGCCGGTAAATCTATGGGTGTCACACGGCGCAGCTTAATAGGGGCGCCGCAGTGCCTTCGCCTTAAGGGAAGGAAAAACATATGAATTTCGAGAAATATACCGACCGCAGCCGCGGTTTTATCCAGTCTGCCCAGTCGCTCGCCCAGCGCGAGGGACATCAGCAATTCTCCACCGATCACCTGCTCAAAGTCCTGCTCGACGACCCTGAGGGGTTGTGCGCCGGCCTGATCGACCGCGCCGGCGGCAATTCGCGCGCGGCGCTGGCCGCGACCGAAGCCGCGCTCGCCAAGCGCCCGAAAGTCTCGGGCGGCGGCGCCGGCCAGGTCTATCTCGATCCGGCTTTGGCGCGGGTGTTCGACACCGCCGAAAAGGCCGGCGAGAAGGCCGGCGACAGTTTTGTCACGGTCGAGCGGCTTCTGCTCGCGCTCGCTACGGAGAAGACCAGCGACGCCGGGCAGATCCTCGCCAAGGCCGGCGTCACGCCGCAAAGTCTCAATGCCGCGATCGAAGCGCTGCGCAAGGGCCGCACGGCGGACAGTGCCTCCGCCGAGAACGCCTATGACGCGCTGAAGAAATATGCCCGCGACCTGACGCAGGCGGCGCGCGACGGCAAGCTCGATCCCGTGATCGGGCGCGACGAGGAAATCCGCCGCACCATTCAGGTGCTGTCCCGGCGCACCAAGAACAATCCGGTGCTGATCGGCGAGCCCGGCGTCGGCAAGACCGCGATCGTCGAAGGCCTGGCGCTGCGCATCGTCAACGGCGACGTTCCGGAAAGCCTCCAGGACAAGAAGCTGCTCGCGCTCGATCTCGGCGCCATGGTCGCCGGCGCGAAATATCGCGGCGAGTTCGAGGAGCGGCTGAAAGCCGTGCTGGCACGAGGTCACCGGCTCGGCCGGCGCCTACATTCTTTTCATCGACGAGATGCACACCATCGTCGGCGCCGGCAAGGCCGACGGCGCGATGGATGCGTCGAACTTGCTCAAGCCCGCGCTCGCCCGCGGCGAGCTGCACTGCGTCGGCGCCACCACGCTCGACGAATACCGCAAGCACATCGAGAAGGACGCGGCGCTGGCGCGGCGCTTCCAGCCGGTGTTTGTCGACGAGCCGACGGTCGAGGACACCATCTCGATCCTGCGCGGCCTGAAGGAAAAGTACGAGGCGCACCACAAGGTGAAGATCACCGACGCCGCGCTGGTGGCGGCGGCGACCTTGTCGAACCGCTACATCACCGACCGCTTCCTGCCCGACAAGGCGATCGACCTGGTCGACGAGGCGGCGGCGCGTTTGCGCATGCAGATCGATTCCAAGCCGGAAGAGCTCGACAATCTCGACCGCGAAATCGTGCGGCTGAAGATCGAGCAGGAGGCCTTGAAGAAGGAGACCGACGCCGGCTCGAAGGACCGCCTGAAGCGGCTGGAGAAGGATCTGGCGAGCCTGCAGGAAAAGGCCGATGCGCTGACCGCCAAGTGGAAGGCGGAGAAGGACAAGCTCAACTCCGCCGCCGAGCTGCAAAACCAGCTCGACAAGGCCAAGACCGAGCTGACCGATGCGGTTCGGCGTGGCGATTATCAGAAGGCCGGCGAGCTGCAATACGGCAAGGTGCCGGAGCTCGAGGCCAAGCTGAAGGCGATCAGCGAGAAGGAAACCACCGGAAGCGTCGTGGCGTCGGAGGCGGTCACCGCCGACAACGTCGCCGCCGTGGTGTCGCGCTGGACCGGAATTCCGGTCGATCGCATGCTCGAAGGCGAGAGGGAAAAGCTGCTGAAGATGGAGGACGCGATCGGCAAGCGCGTGGTCGGCCAGGCCGACGCGGTGAAGTCGGTCTGCACCGCAGTTCGACGTGCGCGCGCCGGCTTGCAGGATCCGCACCGGCCGATCGGTTCGTTCATGTTCCTTGGGCCCACCGGCGTCGGCAAGACCGAGCTGACCAAGGCTTTGGCGCAGTTCCTGTTCAACGACGAGTCGGCGCTGATCCGCATCGACATGTCGGAGTACATGGAGAAGCATTCGGTGGCGCGGCTGATCGGCGCTCCGCCCGGCTATGTCGGCTATGACGAAGGCGGCGCGCTCACCGAAGCGGTGCGGCGGCGGCCCTATCAGGTCGTGCTGTTCGACGAGATCGAGAAGGCGCATCCGGACGTGTTCAATGTCCTGCTGCAGGTGCTCGACGATGGTCGGCTGACCGACGGGCAGGGCCGCACGGTCGATTTCCGCAACACCCTGATCGTGATGACCTCGAACCTCGGCGCCGAATATCTGGTCAACCAGCCGGACGGCGAGGATAGCGAGAAGGTGCGCGACCAGGTGATGGCGGAGGTGCGGGCGCATTTCCGCCCCGAGTTCCTCAACCGCATCGACGAGATCATCCTGTTCCATCGCCTCAAGCGCGATCAGATGGGCCACATCGTCGATATCCAGATGCAGCGGCTGGCGAAGCTGCTCGAGGATCGCAAGATCGCGGTCACGCTCGATCCGAAGGCGCGCGACTGGCTGGCCGAGAAAGGCTACGACCCGGCTTACGGCGCGCGGCCGTTGAAGCGCGTGATCCAGAAGTGGGTGCAGGATCCGCTGGCGGAGCTTCTGCTCTCCGGCAAGATCAAGGACGGCGACAAGGTGCGCGTCTCCGCCGGCCGCGACGGGCTGACCTTCAACGGCGCCGAAGTGAAACAGGCGGCTTAATTTCCGTCATCCCGTTCCCGTCATCCTGAGGTGCTCGGCGCGTTGCGCCGAGCCTCGAAGGACGACGGCCCGGGCGGTGCGTCCTTCGAGGCTCGCCATAGCGTGTCGAAGACGCGCGTAAACGCGCTTAAGGCTCGCACCTCAGGATGACGGGCAACTGTGGTGCGGCAGTGACGCCTACCGCGGCTGCAGCGGCGCCGCGGCGCCGACTTCGTTCATCCGCTCGCGCACATGCTCGACGAAATAATTCGCCGCCGATTTCGGCAGGCCGAACACCCGCAGCGGATTGAGCCCGCCCGAGCTCTCGACGCTGATGGTGTCCCAGAACAGCCCGCGGGTGTGGGTCACCTCGGCGATGTGGGACAGCGGCAGATGCTCGTCGGTGCGCCGCCACGGCGTCAGCCAGAACAGCACGATGTTGGTCGAGACCCCGACATGGTCGGCGATCATCCGCGCCGGAAACAACAGCCGCGTCAGGCTGAAATGGCAGACCGCCCAGAAGCGGGTCGAACGCACTTCGATGAGGTCGGTGGCGGCGGCGTTCACGGGCCCTGTCTCCGGTTCCCGTCATTGCAATAAGCAATAGCGGCGAGGCAATAACGACGATGCAATCCTTGAATAAGTCTTTCCGAGCGGGCGGGTTGCATGGGGGCGTCGGAAAGCTTTGCTTAAGGCTCGCAACGACGAACGAAACGAATAGGTCTTACGCAATAATTACGGCTTGCCGGCCGCCGCCACATGGCCGGTTGGCGCGATCGGGCCGGGGCCGTGCGACATCACGGCGTCGAGCTGCTCACGGTCCTTCTCGAAGATCGCCAGCGAATTGCCGTCGAGCACGCGGCCGCGCGGCAGCTTGATGCGCATCGGATCGACGAAGCGTTCGTTGACCAGGATCTCGAAGTGCACGTGCGATCCGGTCGACATGCCGGTCGAGCCGACGAAGCCGATCACCTGGCCCTGGCGCACCTTCGAGCCGACGTCGAGGCCCTTGGCGAACGCCGTCATGTGGCCGTAGGCGGTTTCGTAGCCATTGGCGTGCTTGAGCTTGACGTATTTGCCGTAGCCGCCCTTGAGCCCGATTTCCTCGACCGAGCCGGTACCGGCGGCGAAGATCGGCGTGCCGAACGGCGCCGCCCAGTCGACGCCGGAGTGGAATTCGGACACATGCAGCATCGGGTGGTTGCGCCAGCCGAACGGCGAGGTGACGATGCCATCGCCGACCGGCTTGCGGACCAGAAACTTCTTCGCGCTCTTGCCGGTCTCGTCGTAGTAGTCGGTGACGCCGTCGTCGGTGGTCTGGAAGCGATAGTACCTCTTGATTTCGCCGCCGGTGGTCAGCGAGGCGTAGCGGACTTCGCTCCTGCCCTCGCTGCCGTTCTCGTCGTCGGCGTAAAGCACTTCGAAGTTGTCGCCGGGCTGCACCTTGCGGGTGAAGTCGACGTCGTACGAATAGATGCGCACCAGGTCTTCGATCACCGAAGTCGGCACGTTGTTGCGGAGCGCGGTTTCGTAAAGCGATTGGTAGAGCCGCACGCCCGAGCCGTCATCGGTTGGGGCGTCGGCGGCGTCGGCGATCCCGGCGTCGACATTTTTGATGTCGACCGAAACGTAGGCGCCGGTGTCGGATAGCGCCGCCGCGGCCTGGATGGCGCTGTCGCCCATTATAATGACGCGCAGCGGCTGGTTGTGGCCGATGCCGGCCGGCGCCATCAGCACGCGCAGCCGCTGGCCTTCTTTCAGCGTGCCGGAGGCGGCGGGGCCGAATACCGCGAGGATCGCCTTGATCTCGTCCGGCTGCGCGCCGGTTTCGCGCAGGATCGAGCCGACGCTTTCGCCGCGCTTGGCGGTGATGATGCGCTCGCTCCAGTCGCCGCCGCCGTTGACCTGGCCCGCGCTCTTGGCGCGCAGCGTGACGTTCTCCGGCACCACGCGGGCTTCAAAGCCGAAGTCGATCGCCGGATTGCCTTCGGCCGCATAGTTGAGCCGCAGATTGCCGCTGGCGTCGGGCGTGGCCGCGGCAGTGTTGACCAGCGCCGAGGCGTCCGGCGCGGCGCTGGCGATATCGCGCACCCGCGTCAGCACGTCGTCGATCGGCAGCAAGGTGGCCGGCTTCATTTTGCCGAGCAGCGTATTGATGTCGCAAACCGCGGGTGTCGGTTTGCCGCTGGCCGGTTTCGCCGTTCCCGACAGATCGCAGGTCACGAACGAGACTTCGGCATCCGGCTCCGCGGCCGGCGTCTGGTCGTCGCCGGCGACCGCATCGGTCAGCAGCTTTTGCGGATTGAACGGCGGGATGCTCGCGGAGAGGTCGGAAACCGTCATCGACAGGTTGCCGGAGACGCGAACGAACGCGCGGGTGCGCACCAGCTCGCGGTCGCGCACGCGCGTCGAGGTCGGCACCCGCAGGATCTGGCGGGTGACGCTCGCCTCGCTGATCGCCGGCAGGCGATCGGATTTGCGGAAGGCGCCGATGCGGTCGCCGATGCTCGAAAGCGCGCCACGCAGCGCGACTTCGACGCGCTCCGGCGCGGTGGCGAAATTGGTTTCGCCATCGAGCGACGCAAAAACGGCGCCGCCCATCAGGGCAGCGCCGCATAACCCGGTCAAAATCGTTCCGCTGAACCACTGTACCGACAGCCGGCGCCGGTCGATCGGGCCGCCGCTGCCGCCGTCCGCCAAAAGCGGCGGTTCGTTGCCGAGGTCGATGACCGCGGCATCAAACCTTCGCCGAACATTTCTGGCGCCGTGCTGCCTGCCTTGGTCCAAGCGCTTCAGTCCCCCGCACTCGCGATCGCAGCCGTTTCGTCCCCACGCGGCGCCGAACGGTGGCGCAACGCTCGCTCAGTGCTCCGGCCCTTTTACGAAATTCGGCTGGAAAACCAAGCAGAAACACCATCCCCTGGATGCCCGGGCCGATAACGCGACCCGAAAAACCAGGGCTTTAGTTCAAAGGCTAAAGCTCAACTGAAGATGTCGCTTCCCCGTACCGCGACGCTTGCAAGACATTATGTAAAGAACGGCGGAGGATTGTGGCTGGAGTGCGGCATCGGCGGTGCTTAAGCCCCGGCGCGGCGAAGTCCCGGAGGATTGCGGGGTATTGCGGGGCGTCTTGCGGGGTATCTTGCTGGTTATCTTGCGGGGTATCGCGGGCGATCTTGGCAGTCTGGGCGATCTTGGCAGGCTCGCTGTAATGACCGCATAAACACTGACGATTTTGCATTTTCAGCCGTTGACAAGGCCAGAGGGTGAAGCCTATATAGGCCCTCTTGGCGTGCCGTCGCCTTGGGCGTTGGCGCGTCAGCGAAGCCCCTCACTGTTTACGCGGTGAAAATCTCATCCGGCCATGAGCAGTGGCCCATGTCGGATGCGTGGAGCTTCGGATCGGGACCAGACTATCGGGCCCGCGTTGTTTGAAAAGTGAATCGGAAGAAAGAGAAACGTGGACGGCGGAGTCCTTGCGGGCCGCTTTCGCGAACGGAGAAGGCTTCGGCTTTTTCTGCGAGCGAGGCGGCTTTTGAAGAGACTTCGGCGGTCGACGTTTTAGGTAACACTGTTGGATTTTGCAGGGCGCAAGCTTTGCGGAAGACAAGAGTGGGACCTCGTCAAACGTGTGATCAGCCGAGATCAGTTCTCTCAAACTTGAGAGTTTGATCCTGGCTCAGAGCGAACGCTGGCGGCAGGCCTAACACATGCAAGTCGAGCGCCCCGCAAGGGGAGCGGCAGACGGGAGAGTAACACGTGGGAACGTACCCTTCAGTTCGGAACAACCCAGGGAAACTTGGGCTAATACCGAATACGTCCGTAAGGAGAAAGATTTATCGCTGAAGGATCGGCCCGCGTCTGATTAGCTTGTTGGTGAGGTAACGGCTCACCAAGGCGACGATCAGTAGCTGGTCTGAGAGGATGATCAGCCTCACTGGGACTGAGACACGGCCCAGACTCCTACGGGAGGCAGCAGTGGGGAATATTGGACAATGGGCGCAAGCCTGATCCAGCCATGCCGCGTGGATGATGAAGGCCCTAGGGTTGTAAAGTCCTTTCGACGGGGAAGATAATGACGGTACCCGTAGAAGAAGCCCCGGCTAACTTCGTGCCAGCAGCCGCGGTAATACGAAGGGGGCTAGCGTTGCTCGGAATCACTGGGCGTAAAGCGCACGTAGGCGGCTTTTTAAGTCAGAGGTGAAATCCTGGAGCTCAACTCCAGAACTGCCTTTGATACTGAAAGGCTTGAGTCCGGGAGAGGTGAGTGGAACTGCGAGTGTAGAGGTGAAATTCGTAGATATTCGCAAGAACACCAGTGGCGAAGGCGGCTCACTGGCCCGGTACTGACGCTGAGGTGCGAAAGCGTGGGGAGCAAACAGGATTAGATACCCTGGTAGTCCACGCCGTAAACGATGGATGCTAGCCGTTGTCGGGTTTACTCGTCAGTGGCGCAGCTAACGCATTAAGCATCCCGCCTGGGGAGTACGGTCGCAAGATTAAAACTCAAAGGAATTGACGGGGGCCCGCACAAGCGGTGGAGCATGTGGTTCAATTCGAAGCAACGCGAAGAACCTTACCAACCTTTGACATGTCCCGTATGAGTACCAGAGATGGAACTCTTCAGTTCGGCTGGCGGGAACACAGGTGCTGCATGGCTGTCGTCAGCTCGTGTCGTGAGATGTTGGGTTAAGTCCCGCAACGAGCGCAACCCTCGCCCTTAGTTGCCATCATTTAGTTGGGCACTCTAAGGGGACTGCCGGTGATAAGCCGCGAGGAAGGTGGGGATGACGTCAAGTCCTCATGGCCCTTACAGGTTGGGCTACACACGTGCTACAATGGCGGTGACAATGGGATGCAATGGAGCAATCCTGCGCAAATCTCAAAAAGCCGTCTCAGTTCGGATTGTGCTCTGCAACTCGAGCACATGAAGTTGGAATCGCTAGTAATCGCAGATCAGCACGCTGCGGTGAATACGTTCCCGGGCCTTGTACACACCGCCCGTCACACCATGGGAGTTGGATTTACCTTAAGACGGTTCGCCAACCGCAAGGGGGCAGCCGGCCACGGTAGGTTCAGCGACTGGGGTGAAGTCGTAACAAGGTAGCCGTAGGGGAACCTGCGGCTGGATCACCTCCTTTCTAAGGATGATCCTTCAGAGGCGCCTCACGCGTCTCTATCGGATCTCTTGGAAACATCAGGGCCGATCGGTTCAAACCGGTTAGGTCCATTTGCGGGACACCGCCGTCTTCATTTCTCTTTCTTCGCGAACGAGCAGACCAGGAGTCAGTCATCAGTATTCGGTGGATCAGACGTCGTCCGGCAATCCGGGTGGCGCATCTGATCGCTGGTTTCTGACCACTGACTCCTGGTTCGGGCTTGTAGCTCAGTTGGTTAGAGCGCGCGCTTGATAAGCGTGAGGTCGGAAGTTCAAATCTTCCCAGGCCCACCAGCCTTCGCTCGCGCAGCGCAGCGAAGGCTGCCGCGCCGTAGCCCAAAGGGCGAAGGCGGGCGATCGCGGCGCGCGAGCTACGGGGCTTGGCAAGCCGATCGATTTGGCTCGCCGTTTCGACTGGCACGGGGCCATAGCTCAGTTGGGAGAGCGCCTGCTTTGCAAGCAGGAGGTCGTCGGTTCGATCCCGTCTGGCTCCACCAGACGGCGCAACTGTCTCGTTCGTAAGAAAAACAAATTCGCCCGCTGCCGGCTTCTGCCGCGGCGTGCGTGTTATCTGACATCGTGAAGAGGAGATTGATCCAAGCGCTCTGCGTGACGTGAGTCACAGGATGCGCGCTATCTCCATGCATTCGCCGTGACGCAGGTCTCGTACCCAAGTCTTGGCAGATGCATTGTCGGCATCGCTTGACCGCAATGCCGTTGGATTGATCTTGTGAAGCAAACTGGTCTTTCTAAATCAGTGTCCGTCCGCAGAAAGTGCAAACTCTCTGCGGAGCATCGCCGAGATGTGTGGGCATTGATAATGAGAGCGATCAAGTGTCTTAAGGGCATTTGGTGGATGCCTTGGCGCTGAGAGGCGATGAAGGACGTACTACGCTGCGATAAGCCGCGGGGAGCTGCGAAGAAGCTTTGATCCGCGGATTTCCGAATGGGGAAACCCACCTTCGATAACGGAATTCCGAGACTTCGGTCTCGGAGACGAGATGATGCAATCCCGCACAAGGGAGCGCGAAGTTTCGGATTTCCGTTATCAAATGAAGGGATAAGACTTCCGAATAAAATAGGAGGTTTTAAGCAAACCCGGGGAACTGAAACATCTCAGTACCCGGAGGAAAGGACATCAACCGAGACTCCGCTAGTAGTGGCGAGCGAAAGCGGACCAGGCCAGTGACGATCCAAAGATAACCGGAAACGTTTGGAAAAACGTGCCGCAGTGGGTGAGAGCCCCGTACGGGTAATGCGATGGATTGTCCTTGAGTAAGGCGGGACACGTGCAATCCTGTCTGAACATGGGGGGACCACCCTCCAAGCCTAAGTACTCCTCAGCGACCGATAGCGAACTAGTACCGTGAGGGAAAGGTGAAAAGCACCCCGACGAGGGGAGTGAAAGAGACCTGAAACCGAATGCCTACAAACAGTGGAAGCTCAAGGTTCGTCCTGAGTGACCACGTACCTTTTGTATAATGGGCCAGCGACTTAATCTGACGAGCAAGCTTAAGCCGATAGGCGTAGGCGCAGCGAAAGCGAGTCTGAACAGGGCGTTCAGTTCGTCGGATTAGACCCGAAACCTAGTGATCTAGCCATGGTCAGGTTGAAGGCAGGGTAACACCTGCTGGAGGACCGAACCGGTGTCTGTTGAAAAAGACTCGGATGAACTGTGGCTAGGGGTGAAAGGCTAATCAAACTGGGAAATAGCTGGTTCTCCGCGAAAGCTATTTAGGTAGCGCCTCGGACGAATACTGTGGGGGGTAGAGCACTGGATGGACTAGGGGGACTTACCGTCTTACCAAATCCAACTAAACTCCGAATACCCACAAGTACTATCCGGGAGACACACGGCGGGTGCTAACGTCCGTCGTGGAGAGGGAAAAAACCCTGACCTACAGCTAAGGCCCCCAATTCGTGGCTAAGTGTGGAAGGATGTGAGAATCCCATAACAACCAGGAGGTTGGCTTAGAAGCAGCCATCCTTTAAAGAAAGCGTAACAGCTCACTGGTCTAAACAAGGGTTCTTGCGCCGAAAATGTATCGGGGCTCAAGCCACGAGCCGAAGCTTAGGATGTGCACGCAAGTGCACGTGGTAGC
>CAWAGV010000002.1:2552500-4041207 GCA_963781725.1 uncultured Alphaproteobacteria bacterium
AGCGAGAGCGCGAATGCGGCCCGCTATCGCATCGAAGCTCGATCCCGCTCCGGGCGCTCTGAAACGACTGCAATGACCTTGGCGACCTCTTGCCATCGGTCGCTTGCGAACGAAAGGATCAGAGAGCCCAGCATATTTTTCATAGTGTGCTGCCTTGCTCACACAGCGCTTCTTGCCAGATCCATGTCATGTGCCTGCGCTGTTCCCGCCGCAATCTTCCGAGACTTGACCCATGATGCACATTGTCCCAAGGAAGAAATCAATGTTGTGCTCGCCCGCCGCGAGCTAAAGACGCTTGGTGCAGATTCCCAATAATCCGGCGGGGCTGCTGCATGGCAGGTGCGCCACAGATCGAAAAGTGTGCTGCAGCCAACACTTCACGGATGAATTGACCCATGACGTCCGACCCCCGCCAGCAGCGCCCCCACGTCGCCCGTAATCGCGAGCCGATCCTGGCGGTGCTGCGGCGCGTGCTGCCGGCCCGGGGTCTCGTGCTCGAAATCGCCAGCGGCAGCGGCGAGCATGCGGCTTACTTCGCCAAAGAGCTGCCGGCGCTGACATGGCAGCCGAGCGATCCCGATCAGGAGGCGCTGGCCAGCGTCACCGCGCACCGTGACGATGCGAACCTGCCAAACCTGCTGGCGCCGTTGCATCTCGACGTGATGGCGTCCGAGTGGCCGATCGCGCGCGCCGACGCGGTGATGTGCAACAACATGATCCACATCGCGCCATGGACGGCGGCCGAAGGCCTGATGGCGGGTGCGGCGCGCGTGCTGCCCGCCGGCGGTGTGCTGTTTCTCTACGGGCCCTACACGGTCGATGGCCGGCACACCGCGCCGAGCAATCAGGCGTTCGACGACGATTTGCGCCGCCGCGATCCCGCATGGGGCATTCGCGATCTGAGCGAGGTCGCGGCGCTGGCGCAGCGCAACGGCTTTGCCGCGCCCGAGATGGTGCAAATGCCGGCCAATAATCTGAGCGTGATTTTCAGGCGAAAAAGCTGACTTGCCGAAAGCATTAAAACGGGGGAGGGACGCCAAGTACCTCCCCCGTCGGCGTCGATCTCAACGAGGTTCCGAATTGAAACCGACGCCAAACTTCGTCGGTCGGCGAGCATGAGGACGTTTCCTCATGCTCGTCCTCGTGGTGACGAGATCGCTTACGCGGCAGCGCTGACTTTGCCGGAGGTCGGCACCGACGCGATGGTCTTGAGGATCTGCGAGGCAATGGCGTAGGGGTCGCCTTGCGAGTTCGGGCGGCGGTCTTCGAGATAGCCCTTGTAGCCGTTGTTGACGAAGCTGTGCGGCACGCGGACCGAGGCGCCGCGATCGGCCACGCCATAGCTGAACTTGTTCCACGGTGCGGTCTCGTGCTTGCCGGTCAGACGCTTGTCGTTGTCCGGGCCGTACACCGCGATGTGGGCGTCGAGGTTCGCCTCGAACGCCTTCATCAACGCCTCGAAGTACTCTTTGCCGCCGACGCTGCGCATGTACTCGGTCGAGAAATTCGAGTGCATGCCCGAGCCGTTCCAGTCGGTATCGCCGAGCGGCTTGCAGTGCCATTCGATGTCGACTTCGTACTTCTCGCACAGACGCATCATCAGATAGCGGGCCATCCACATCTGATCGGCCGCGGTCTTGGAGCCCTTGCCGAAAATCTGGAACTCCCATTGGCCCTTCGCCACTTCGGCGTTGATGCCCTCGTGGTTGATGCCGGCGGTAAGGCAGAGGTCGAGATGCTCTTCGACCATCTTGCGGGCGAGGCTGCCGACATTCTTGTAGCCGACGCCCGTGTAGTACGGGCCTTGCGGCGCCGGATAACCGCTTGCCGGGAAGCCGAGCGGGCGGCCGTCCTTGTAGAAGAAATATTCCTGCTCGTAGCCGAACCAGGCGCCCGGATCGTCGAGGATGGTGGCGCGCGCGTTCGACTCGTGCGGCTCCCCGGTCGGCAACATCACTTCGCACATCACCAGCGCGCCATTGGTGCGCGCGCCGTCGGGATACACGGCGACGGGTTTTAGAACGCAGTCCGAGTTCGAGCCGGTTGCCTGATTGGTGGAGGAACCATCGAAGCCCCACAGCGGCAGTTGCTCCAGCGTCGGGAATGCAGCGAATTCCTTGATCTGCGTTTTGCCGCGCAGGTTCGGCACCGGCGTAAAGCCGTCGAGCCAAATATATTCGAGCCTGTACTTGGTCATTGGCGTCTCTCTTCTGGTTGACATGCGGCCGCACTGCCTGCGCAGCCGCGTTCAGCGGCCAACGGCCGCCTCCCGGCAATTTTCAAGCATTTTGTATGCCAATCGGCGGCTGAATCGCACTGCACAATAAGCGTGCGCTGCAATCTGATGATTTAAGAAAAAGCAGATGCGGGAGCAATAAGCAGAAACGCCACTGCACATATTGTAGTCATGTGCTGTTTTTCTGTCAGGCATTCCGGGCAAATCGCAGGCACAAGATTATATTAAGGAAGAATCATCGAGACTGACCGTATGCGCGGTGTCGGTGCGCGCACGGCGAAGGAGCCGAAAAAAAATGACCGCATTGACCTCAGCCAAGATCTACACCTTCCCGCCGCGCGGGCGTTTTGCGCTCCGCATGAATGGCGACGTGCTCACGACGCCGGCCGAACTGCCGGACGGCGCGACGCTGGTGTCCGGCGCCGCCTGGTATCATGACGAAGCGATCCAGGAAGCGAACCAAGACGCGAACCTGGACCCGCGTCCGCTGGATCCGCGCCGCAAGAACTGACGCGGCTTATCGTCCGGGGGCTCGCTTTAGGCCGGCTTGCGCCCATGCCCGCGATGCTCTATTCGCCCGGCGTGCAAGCCATTTCCGTCGGCCCAATTTCGCTGCCAAATCCGGTGCTTCTGGCGCCGATGTCTGGCGTGACCGATGCGCCGTTCCGCCGCCAGGCTGCGGGGCTCGGCGCCGGCCTGGTGATCTCCGAAATGACCGCGTGCGCGGCGCTTGCCGGCAGCGGGCGCGCGGCCCAGCAGCGCATGGCACGCCGCCGCGTCGAGGATCATGGCGCGGGACTGCACGTCGTGCAGATCGCCGGCTGCGAGCCGCGCTGGATGGTGGAAGGTGCGCGGATCGCCGAAGACGCCGGCGCCGACATTATCGACATCAATATGGGCTGCCCGGCGCGGCACGTGGCCGGTGGCCAGGCGGGCTCGGCGCTGATGCGCGACCTCGATCATGCGCTGACGTTGATCGACGCCGTGGTGCAGGCGGCGCGCGTGCCGGTGACGCTGAAGATGCGGCTCGGCTGGGACGATCATTCGCGCAATGCGCCGGAGCTGGCGCGGCGTGCAGAGCAGTCGGGCGTGCAGCTCATCACCGTGCATGGCCGCACCCGCTGCCAGTTCTACAAGGGCAGCGCCGACTGGACGGCGGTGCGCGCCGTCAAGGAAGCGGTGTCGATCCCCGTCGTGGTCAACGGCGACATTGAAAATTTCGACGATGCCGACGCGGCGCTCGCGGCATCGGCCGCCGATGCGGTGATGGTCGGGCGCGGCGCGCAGGGGCGGCCGTGGTTTCCCGGCCAGCTCGCGCGCTATCTCGCGACCGGCCGTCGCGCAGCGCCGCCGGCGCTCTCCGAGCAACTGGCGCTGGTCAGCGCGCTCTACGGCGAGATGCTGGGACTCTATGGTACCGAAGTCGGGCTTCGCCACGCCCGCAAACATCTGGGCTGGTCGCTCGAGACCGCCGCGCAATCCGCGGGCGCGACCGGCGATGCCTTAAAGGCTGCCCGTGCCCGCGTCCTGACATCGACCGATCCGGCGCTGGCCTTGCGGCTTCTCGCCGAAGCCTTCGATGCATTCGGAGAGGCGGCCTGCTCCCCTCATTCCCGCGCAAGCGGGAATCCAGCGGATTGCACAGATGCTGCCGCGTAACGCTCTGGATCCCCGCTTGCGCGGGGATGAGCGGGCCGTGCCGGCCTGTTCGTTTTAGCCAGAATTCACGGTACGGTGCTTCAGGAAAAATCAGAAAAGCCCTCCGGAGGAACACGTCCATGGCTACCAACCGCGTCTACAACATCGCCGTCATTCCCGGCGACGGCATCGGCAAGGAGGTGGTGCCGGAGGGCGTGCGCGTGCTGGAAGCCGCGGCAAAAAAATTCGGCTTCGAGCTGCGGCAGGACAATTTCGATTTCGCCTCCTACGACTACTACGCCAAACACGAACGGATGATGCCGGAGGACTGGAAGGACCAGATCGGCAAGCACGACGCCATTTTCTTCGGCGCGGTCGGCTGGCCGGCGAAAATCCCGGATCATATTTCGCTGTGGGGCTCGCTGATCATGTTCCGCCGCGAGTTCGATCAATACGTCAATCTGCGCCCGGTGCGGCTGATGCCCGGCGTGCCGTCGCCGCTGGCCAACCGCAAGCCGGGCGACATCGATTTCTGGGTGGTGCGCGAGAACACCGAGGGTGAATATTCCGCAATCGGCGGCCGGATGTTTGGCGGCACCGAACGCGAAGTGGTGGTGCAGGAGACCGTGATGTCGCGCATCGGCGTCGACCGCGTGCTCAAATTCTCGTTCGAACTGGCGCGCAAGACGCCGAAGAAGCACCTGACGTCGGCAACCAAGTCGAACGGCATCGCCATCACCATGCCGTACTGGGACGAGCGCGTGGAAGCGATGGCGAAGAATTATCCCGACATCAAATGGGACAAGTATCACATCGACATTCTGTCGGCGCTGTTTGTGCTGCGGCCGGACAAGTTCAACGTCGTGGTCGCTTCGAACCTGTTCGGCGATATTCTGTCCGATCTCGGGCCGGCCTGTACCGGCACCATCGGCATCGCGCCGTCCGGCAATATCAATCCGGAGCGGAAGTTCCCGTCGGTGTTCGAGCCGGTGCACGGTTCGGCGCCGGATATCGCCGGGCAGGGGATCGCCAATCCGATCGGGCAAATCTGGTCCGGTGCGATGATGCTGGAACATCTCGGCGAACCGGAGGCTGCCGCCGCCATCGTCAAGGCGATCGAGCGCGTGTTGAGCGAGCAGAAACTTCGCACCCGCGATCTTGGCGGGCCCGCGAACACCGTGGCCTGCGGCAAGGCGGTGGTCGACGCGCTGATGTAGCTGGAACCACGCGACTTAAATCCTGTAACTGGAACTGCCTGCATTCTTGCAGCCTGCGGCAGCCGAAAATTTAGCGGCGCATCTTGTCACGCATTCCCCTTCCGCCTCGTCTTGAGGCGAGAGGAGATTGCCATGACCACAGCAGCCGCATCCCGATCGTTGCGGATCAATTACAGCGTCCTTGCCTTCTTCCTGGTGGCGGCGAATCTGCGCCCGGCGCTGACCAATGTCGGTCCGCTTCTGGAACAGATTCGGACCAGTCTCGGGCTTTCGAGTACGGTCACCGGATTGATCACCGCGCTGCCGTTGCCGATCTTTGCCTGTTTCGCGCCGCTCGCCCGCTTAGGGCTTGTGTTTGGAGTCGAGAGAACGCTCGCGGGATGCCTCGTCTTCATCGCCGCCGGCATCGTCTTGCGCTCGCTGGGTTCGGTCGCCGCGCTGTTCGGCGGTACGGCGGTGTTCGCGGTCGGCATCGGCATCGCCAACGTGCTGATGCCGAGTGTCATCAAGCGGGACTTTCCGGATCACGTCGGCGGCATGACCACCGCCTACGTCATTGTGATGACGCTCGCCGGTGCGGCGGCGACCGGCCTTGCCGTGCCTTTGTCCATCCATCTCCCGGGCAGCTGGCGGACCTCGCTCGCGGTCTGGGCCGCACTCGCGGTGCTCGCTCTGCTGTGCTGGCTGCCGCAGATGTCCCGGCCGGCCGATGTCATCGCCGCGCGGCACACCAGCCACGAAGACGACGGAAAGCCGGTGTGGCGCTCGGCGCTGGCGTGGCAAGTCACGCTGTTCATGGGCCTGCAATTTCTCGTCTACTACGTCACGCTCGGCTGGGTGCCTTTGTTCCTTGCCGATCGCGGCGTGTCGCCAACGCAGGCGGGATGGCTGCTGACGCTCTATCAGGTGATGACATTCGTCGCCGGCCTCGCCGCTCCCGTGCTGCTCCGGTACGGGCGCGATCAGCGCGCCGTGGCGGTGCTGTCCTGCGTGGTCACGGCCATTGGCACTTTCGGACTGCTGCTGGTTCCGCGGCTCGCCACTATGTGGCTCTTCGTGCTCGGCGGTTCCTTCGGCATCAGCTTCATCCTGGCATTTGCCTTCATCGGCATGCGTGCTCGCGATCACCGCCGCGCCACGTCGCTTTCGACCTTGTCGCAGGCGGTCGCCTATCTGATCGCGGCGGCAGGCCCGCCGGTGTTCGGCCTGTTGCACGACCTCACGGCGCACTGGACGGTTCCGATGGGCAGCCTCGCGGCGGTCGCGCTGATCCAGGCCGTTGCCGGCTTCGGGGCCGGCCGGAACGGCACCGTCTAGGCGGTTCCCGGCCCCCAAGTTCGCCCTCGGATGCGCCTTGCAAAAGAATTATTGGAAACCGATGTCACAGGCCGGGCTGCAGCCTCGTCTTGAGGGTAACCAAACTGGGAGACACGACATGTTCCGATGGTTCCTTCACCGGCAAATCGGTGCTTTCGAGCGCGCCTGGGGCTATGACGCGGCCTATATGCATGAGCTGATCGATATCGATCCGCGCGCCATGACCGCGTTCGGCAAGGTTCAGGCCCTGAGCCAATACCGCAAAGACATCCCGCAGGCCCCGTATTGGGCCGCAGGCATCGTCTCGGTGATGGCCGAGGATTGCGGACCCTGCACCCAACTCACCGTCGAGATGGCCGAGCGGAGCGGCGTCGATCCCGCGATCTTGCGGGCCGTGGTCGCGCGCGACTATCAGAAGATGCCCTTCGAGGTCGCGCTCGCCGTGCGCTTTACCGAGGCGGCCTTGCGCCACGCGCCACAGGCCGACGATCTGCGCGACGAGGTAATCCGGCAATGGGGCAAGCGTGGCCTGGTGTCGCTGTCGTTCGTGATGCTGGCGGCCCGGATGTATCCGACGCTCAAATACGCGCTCGGCCACGGCAAAGCCTGCACGCGGCTGACGATCGGCGGCGTCGTGCAGCCGGTACTGCATGACGTGAGCCGCGCAGCATGACGGCGTCGAGCAGAGCCGCACCCGTCATGTCAGTGCCCGGCACGGTCAATCCGGCACAGATCTTCGAGACGCATCGCAGCGCGCTGACCGGCCTTGCCTACCGCATGCTCGGCTCGCGCGCCGAGGCCGAAGACGTGGTGCAGGATGCCTATCTGCGCTGGCATGGCGCCGGCATCGCCGCGGTCGAGCAGCCGCGCCGTTTTCTCGGAACGATCGTGACACGGCTTTGTCTCGACCGCATGAAATCGGCGCGGGCGCGGCGCGAGGTCTATGTCGGCTCGTGGCTGCCGGAACCGGTCGTCGACGAAACTTTCGATGACGGTAGCGCCGGCGAACTCGCTCACGACATCTCGGTGGCGCTGATGCTGACGCTCGAGCGGCTGTCGCCGCTCGAGCGGGCGAGCTTCCTGCTGCACGACGTTTTCGGCCTCGATTTTGCCGAAGTGAGCCAGGCTCTGGGCCGCGGCGAGCCGACCTGCCGCCAGCTTGCGGCGCGGGCGCGCCGCCACATCGAATCGGGGCGGCCGCGTTTTGAAGCGTCGCGCGAAGATGGCCATCGCCTCGCCGCGGCGTTCCAGCAGGCGACGACGTCCGGCGACGTGCAAACACTGGCGAAAATCCTGGCCGATGACGTCGTGCTTTACAGCGACGGCGGCGGCAGGCGCATCGCAGCGCTCAGGCCGATCCGTGGCGCCGACAAGGTGATGCGCTTCATGGCCGGCATCGCCCGCAAGAATCCGGCTCTGGCGGCGATCCGGGCGCGGCCCGCCATCGTCAACGGTTGCGCCGGCTTCGTTCTGCGCGAGGACGACGGATCGATCGACACCATGTCGGTCGAGGTTCGCGACGGCCGCATCGCGGCGATCTATTTTGTCCGCAACCCGGAGAAATTGCAGCACGTGCGGTATTGAAGTCTCGCGAGTGCCCTAGTTCGGCTTGGTCAGCGTCAGCGAGTAGCGCGGATCGGCCGCCAGGCACTCCGCTTCCGGCAGGCCCAGTTCCTTGCGGACAATATTGGTGCCGAGCACCATCGCGACCATCTTGTAGCTGGCATGGCGGCGCGCCATGCCCTCGCGGCCCATGCCGCAGTCCGACGAAATGATCAGCCGTTCCGGCGGAATGTATTTCAGCGCTTCGCGGATGATGGCGGCGACTTCGTCCGGCCGTTCCACCTGCAAGGTGTGATGGTCGATCACGCCGATGACGATCTTCTTGTCCTTGATCGTCTCGCCGATCGCCTTGAGATCGCCGGTGCCTGACGAGCAGGTTTCGAAAGTCAGCGCGTCGGCGTCGAGCGTGTTCAGCGCGGCGAGCGTCGGCTGGTAGCTCTGGATGTCCTTGAAGATGCGCTGTTGCGAGGGATTGCCCCAGCAGGTGTGGCACCAGATCTCGGTCTTGCCGCGCAGGCCTTTCACCGTGTTGTTGAAGACCTTGGCGAGATCCGCGCTGTCGAGCTTGCCGAAGGCCTTGCCGCGCACCGGCACCATGTGGATCTGCGGTTCTTCCATCTGCACCAGCGGGCAACCGGCATCGGCAAGGTCGTTCAGCTCGGCGTTCAAGGCATCGCTCAAGGCCCAGGTGCGTTCGATGGGGTCTTTGTAGAACTCGTCTTCGCAGCACGCCGCCAGCAGTTCGGGCAGGATGGTGCCGAACTTGACCGGCCGCGTGGTCATGCGTTGGGCAGCTTTCCACATCGCGGCATATTGCAGGTTGCCGCGGCCCACCGGGCCGACGATTTTTGGAAAGACGCGGGCCTCGAGCGAGTCGTGCAGGATGTGGCCGCGCGGATAGGCCGAAGCGCCGATATTGTAGACCGCGGGCTTCGCTTCCTTGGAAAAGCCGGCCATGTGCGTGAGCGGATAACTCTGCCAGCTCAAGCCGCTAACCTGCTCGTCGTAGTGCGCATCGCCGTCGGTGACGATGTCGAGACCGGCCACTTCCTGGGCCCGCAGGAAGCAGGACACCGCGTCCTCGTATTGCTCGCGGTAGCGGGAATTGACCATGGCTTCGAGGAAGCTCTGCGTGCCGAGCGTCGCGGTGTACCAGGCGGGCCGTGGTAGCGATCCGATGATCGAAGTGGGCAGCATTACACTGGCTGAAGCCTTGAACATCTCTTCCCCCTTACTTACGCCGCGCGACTGCGCGCTTTTGACCGTCGTTATTGTTTGATCGTGAAGCCTTGGATCGCGGAAAGCAATTGGCGGGAATTTCCTGCGGGGGCTACAGTAACGGCAAGCCGGGCCACAACCGGCACCGCGGGAAGAGACATCGAGGGAGCAGAGCCATGCCGGGCATTGCGGAAATTTTTCGGCGCGTCGTCAAAGCGGTTGCACTGTGTGTGGCCATTCTGACCACTGCGACAATCGCAACGCGGACCGCCGCCGCCGATCCGATCCGTGTCGGGTTGAGCATCAGCCTGACCGGACCGACAGCGCCGGCCGGCAAGCAGGTGATGGCCGGTCTTGAGATCTGGCGCGATACGGTCAATGCCAAAGGCGGCTTGCTGGGACGGCCGGTGGAATTGGTCTACTACGACGATCAGGGCAATCCGGCGAACGCGCCGGGAATCTATGCCAAGCTGATGGGCATCGACAAAGTCGATTTGCTGATCGGTCCCTATGGCACGCAGGTGATTGCCGCGGCGCTGCCGGCGATCATGCAGGCCAACCGCACCACGATCGGCATATTCGGTCTGGGCGCCAACGAGCAGTTCAAGTATCCGCGTTATTTCTCGATGAATTCGCAGGGCCAGTCGACGTCCGGCTATTCGCAATGCGTCTTCGAGCTTGCCGCCGCGCAAAATCCGAAGCCGACCCGGGTCGCGCTGGTCGGCGCCGATATCGAGTATTCGCACAAGGCGCTCGAGGGCGCGCGCGACAATGCCAAGAAGTTCGGCTTCGACATCGTGTTCGACCGCACCTATCCGCTTTCGACCACCGAGTTCTCGCCGATCGTGCGGGCCATCCAGGCCGCTAATCCGGACGTCGTGTTCGGCGCGACGTTGCCGGTCGATACCGCCGGCATCGTCGCGGCGGCTAAGGAGATTCAGTTCAAGCCGAAAATGATCGGCGGCGCCATGCTCGGCCTGCTGATTACAGCGATCAAGCAGAAGCTCGGTCCCGATATCAACGGCTACATCAGCAACGAGTTCTATATCCCGGCGCCGAGCCTGCAATTCGACGGCACCGAGGCTTTCCTGCAAGAGTACCAAAAACGCGCGCAGCAACTCGGCATCGACCCGCTCGGCTATACCTATCCGCCGTACGCTTATGCAACCGGACAGATCCTCGCCAAAGCGGTGACCGAAACCAAATCGCTCGACGACGACAAGCTTGCCGCGTATCTGCGCGGCAATTCATTCGACACCATCATCGGGCCGATCAAGTTCGGCGAGAACGGCGAGTGGCAAACGCCGCGCATCATCTGCATCCAGTTCAAGGGCCTTAACGGCCATGATCTCGACCAGTTCAAGGACTGGTCGCATCAGGTCGTGGTCTATCCGGCGCAATACAAATCCGGCAATCTCGAATATCCGCTGCAATAGGATTTCGAACGATGATGTTAGGGTTCGTCGGATTAGGCGCGATGGGACAGCTCATCGTGCCGCGCCTGATGGCGGCGGGATATACGGTGACCGGCTGGAACCGTTCGCGGGACAAGGCCGCGCCGCTGCTCGAAGCCGGCATGCGCTGGGCCGACACGCCACGCGCCGTGGCCGAACAATCCGAAATCGTCTTTTCCATCGTCACCGACGCCAAGGCGGTTCGTGCGATCGCGCTCGGCGAGCATGGCGTCGTCGCCGGCCTGCGCCACGGCGGTATCTTCATCGACATGAGCACCATCGAGCCTGATGAAAGCCGCGCGGTGGCGGCGGAGTTCGCCAAATCCGGCGCGGTCATGCTCGACGGGCCGCTGTCGGGATCCCCGGTGACGGTCAAGCAGGGCAACGCCTCGGTCATGGTCGGCGGCGATGAAGCGGCGTTCGAGCGGGCCAGGCCGGTGTTGCTGGCGATCGGGCCGAAGGTGACACGGATCGGCGGCAACGGGCTCGCCTGCCAGATGAAGATCGCCGTCAATCTTCTGCTGATGGTCGAGGTCATCTGCTTCGGCGAAGCCGTTGCGCTGGCCGAGAAGGGCGGCGTCGATCGCGCCGTCGCGCTCGATGCCATTCTCAAGAGTGTCGCGGCGTCCCCGGTGCTCGGCTATCGCGGGCCGTTTATCCTTGACGGGGCGATGCCCGCGGTGCCGCTTGCCGACGTCACCTTGCAGCAAAAGGACATGTTGCTGGCGCTCAATCTCGGCCGGCAGCTTGGCAGCCCGGTGCCGCTTGCCGCTGCCGCGAACGAGATGATGAATGCCTGCCGCGGACTCGGCATCGACGGCAACGACTTCGTCGTTGTCCATCAGGTCTATCGGCGCCTTGGAGGACAGAAATGACGTCGCACTCGGAAAAGATCGGAGCGGCGCTGGCCAAAGCGGCCAAAGGCGCCATGGCGAAAATGCGCGACGATGCGCCGGCCCCGAAGATGTACCGCACCAATCTGCGCGACGTGGCCAAGGTCGAAGGCCTCAAGCGTGACGACGGCTGGGTCGATATGCAGGTGCAGTTCCTGATCGACAAGAAAACAGCCGGCGCCAACCACGTGGTCGGATGGACTGTGCTCAAGCCTGGCGCGCGTCACGAGAACCATCGGCATCACAATTGCGATGAGTTCTTCATCGTGCTCAAGGGCCAGGGCCATATCTACACCGAAGAGGGGCAGGTGCCGTCGGGCGAAGGCGACGTGATCTATTCGCCGCGCGGCTGCTGGCACGGCTTCAACAACACTTCGACCGATGATGTCGTGCTGGTGTGGGGCTGGATGGACGCCGGTTCGATCGAAGACTCCGGCTATGAGGTCCATCCCGAGAGCCACAAATGAAACCTTGGGACGATCCACGCATCAGAGCGGGCATGACGGCACAACTGGCGCAGCGCCGGTCCCGCATTGCCGCCGGCGAGAAGCCACTCGGCTGGAAAGCCGGGTTTGGCGCTCCGGCAGCGCTGGAAAAGTTTGGGCTCTCGGCGCCGCTGTTCGGCTATCTGATGCAAGGCGCGATGTTGCCGCCGGGCGCCACGGCGAATGTAAGAGGATGGACTCAGCCGGTGGCCGAGCCGGAAATCGGCGCACGGCTCGGTTCGGACCTCGCGCCCGGATCGGATGCCGCCGCGGCGCGCGCCGCCATCGCTTCGCTGACGCCTGCGATCGAACTGGCCGATCTCGAGTTTTCTGCCACGGCGGCCGATGTCGAGAAAGTTCTGATTCGCGATATCTTTCAGCGCCACGTTATTTTGTCCGATAAAAACCGCGCGGGCGGCGATACCGGCGGCCTTTCAACCCGGGTGTTTCGCCGCGGCAAGCTGGCTGCGGAAACCGCCACACCCGAGGCTATCACCGGCAAGGTGCATGACACGCTCGTGCATCTCGCCGACCTGCTTGACGCATTCGGCGAACGGCTGCGGGCCGGCGATCTCGTCATTTGCGGCTCGACGGTGCCGCCGCCGTTCATCGAGGCGGACGAGACTGAATTCAGCTTTACGCTTGCGCCGATTGGCGATGTCGCGGTGCGCTTCACGCGCTAGCGGCGGAATCAATCCGCTTTGCGGATGTGCTCCAGCGCCGCGGCCAGAGCCGCGAGCACGACATAGAATGACAGCGCCATCACCGCCATGGCCGTCTCCGAAGCCGGCGGCGGACCGAAATTGGCGTAAACCTGCAATGCAATCAGCACTACGGTGAAGATACGCAACGCCCAGTGGCCACGCTGATCAGCCGGCGGCAGGCGGCGCGCGAAATACCAGGTGCCCGCGAGCAGCACCGCGATTTCCAGCGGAAAGCTGATGGCAACGTGCCGCCACACGCCAAAGCCCACCTTGTCGGCATTGTCGTAGAGCGGCAGGTCGGGGATATGCACGATCAGGTCGAGGATCCAGTGCGAGAACGCGGCCGCGCTCACGACCATGAACGCCGCCCCGCGGCGTTGTGCAACCGACGCGGCGACGACGGCGCCGAGCGCAACTGACAGCACGACCGCGCCCGGCAAACCGTGGGTGTAGGGCATGTAATAGAGATCGTACGAGTTCGCTTCGGTGAAGCCCGGAACGATATGCAGCTTTTCGACGCCGAGCAGAACCAGAATCGACCAGACCACGTCGAGCCATTGTACCGCAATGAAATAGACCCAGAGCGGAACAGCAGGCGCGGCTGGCTTGGCGCCGAAAGCGACGCCGTAATGGCCGACGAACATCTTTGTCTCCCGCGGTGCGGGCGGTTACGCGGCGGCAGCGTCCGGATCGCGCATTGGAACCAGGTCGCGCAGCTTCGGTGCGACATGGTCCATGAACAGGCGCATCGAACGGAACACTTTCTCCCGCGTCGCCCATTTCTTGCCGGCGACGATCAGCAGCGTGCCGAAGCCGCCGGCGGCTTCGTAGAACTCGCGCAACTGCTTTGCAACCGTGTCCGGATCGCCAAGATAATAGATGCCGGCTTCGGCGAGCTGATCGAAGGTGACTTCATCGCCTTTGATCCCGATGTCGTAGTTCGACTTGATCAGCCGGATCAGCCCGCGCTTCATCTGATAGCCGAGCTCGTAATTGATGTCGTCGCGCAGATCGTCCATCGCCTCCTTGCGGGAATCCGCCAGATAGACGTAGCGCGCGACCGTGATGTTGTTCAGCGGCGTCTTATGGCCGGCGGCTTTGCCGGCGCGCGCGTAGTGGTCGCCCTTGCGTCGGACCGATGAGGCCGGCTCGAGCTGCGCCATCAATTGCGTGTAACCGCGCGTCGCGGCGATCTCCATCATCGCCGGGGTGTCGGTCGCGGTCGCCATCGGCATGTGCGGCGGATGCAACGGCTGCGGCGTCGCGACGATGCCCTTGCCCTTGAAATGCTTGCCGTCCCAGTCGAACGGCTCCTTCGCCGTCCAGCACTTGAGAATGAGATCGAGTGCCTCGCGCAGCCGCTCGTGGCGGTCTTCGTAAGTCAGCCCGCGCTCGTTGGCGAATTGCGGGCTCGGGAAGCCTGAGCCGAAGCCGAAAATGTAGCGGCCGCCACCGATGACATGATCGGCCACAGCCGCATTGATTGCGGTATCGACCGGGTGTGCCAGATGGATGAGTTTCACCGCGGCGCCCATGCGGATCTGCTTGGTCAGCGCCGCGGCCTTGCACATCAGCAGCTCCGGCACCGGCAGCGTATCGACCTTGTTGATATAGATCGGCTCGCCATGGTGCTCGCTGATATAGACATCGCGAAAGCCGAGCTGGTCGGCCAGCACGATCTCGGCGAGGTCTTCCTGATAAGTCTGGGCGGCGGTGGTCTGCGGGCGAAAACCATTCGAGAAAAGGCCGAATTCCATTGAATATCCTCGGTTTCAGGCGCGGCACGTTACGGCCTCCGCCGCGGCTTGACAACGCTCGCGGCGGCAACGCGTATAACGTGAATTTGCGGGGCTCATCCACCGCGCAACCGGGAAGACGGCATGGCGTCGTTACGCATTTACGGCATCGCCCGCACGCGCGCCTTCCGGGCGTTGTGGGTGGCGAAGGAGCTCGGGCTCGATTACGAGCACCTGCCGATCGAGATCGGCGACGACGGCGCGAAGAGCCCGGAGTTCCTGGCGATCAATCCGAACGGCCGGCTGCCGGTGATCGTCGATGACGGCTTTGTGCTGTTCGAGTCGCTGGCGATCACGCTCTATCTCGCCAAGAAGCACTCCGGCGGCAAGCTCTATCCGGCGACGCTGGAAGGCGAGGCGCGCGCCTGGCAATGGAGCTTGTGGGCGGTCACCGAAGTCGATCGCGGCGTCAATATCTGGTCGCTGCACGCGGTGCGGTTGCCGCCGGACGAACGCAATGCCGCGCTTCGCGAGGAGGCGCTGAAGGTCATCGCTTCGCCGTTCCGGGTGCTCGATGCCGCGGTGGCGAAAGCGCCTTACCTGCTTGGCAATGATTTCACCATCGCCGACCTCAACGTGGCTGCCGTCATCAGCCGTGCCGCCGATATGGATTTGTCGGCGTGGCCGCATCTGAAAGACTGGCTGACGCGCTGTCTCGACCGCCCGGCTGCACGCGACGCGCTGGCGCTGAAGAACAAGGCCGATGCCGAAACGCCGGCCGAGGTGACGCGGCGCATCGCACGGATCAATCGGCTGTGAACCCGGCACCGTTCAATCTCAACCAGTCGTTCAACGAAGCGCTGGCGCTGCATCGGCAGGGCCGGCTGCGTGACGCGGAAAAAATCTACACGCGGGTGCTCAAGGCCGCGCCCGATCATTTCGACGCGCTCAATCTTCTCGGCACCGTCAAGGTTCAGCTCGGCCGCGTCGGCGAGGCGCACCGATTGTTCAACGCCGCGGTCAAGATCAATCCGAACGTGCCGCAGGTCTGGGCCAATCTCGGCCAGGTCTTGCTGATGCTCAAAAGTCCGCAGGAGGCGCTGGCGTGTTTCGACAAAGCCTGCGCGATGGCGCCGGACAATATCGACATCCTCAACAATCGCGCCAATGCGCTGCTCAACCTCGGCCGGGCCCAGGAAGCGCTCGACCAGTTTCGCGGTGTCCTGGCGCGCGCGCCCAACCACGGCGAAGCCCGGCTCAACAGCGGCATCGCCCACGCCGCGCTTGGGTCGATGGACGAGGCGGTTTCGGAATTCGATCATGCGCTATCGCTCGCGCCCGGCCATCCGGTGGCGCACTACAACCGCGGCGTCGCGCTCTACGAGCTCGGCCGTTATGCCGAAGCGGTCGATGCCCACGACAAGGCGCTGGCGACCACGCCCGAACACCCCGGCGCCTGGCTCAACCGCGGCCGTGCGCTCGCGGCGCTGAGCCAGTTCGACGATGCCATCGCCAGCTACGGCAAGGCCAGGACGCTGCAGAAGGACAATCCCGATATCCATTTCATGGAGTCGCTGGCGCTGTTGACCGTCGGCGACTACCAGCGTGGCTTCGAGAAATACGAGGCGCGCTGGCGCCGCACCGGCATGCCGGAACCGAAAAGCCGCGGCCGTCCGTTGTGGCTCGGCGACTATCCGCTCAAGCGTAAAACCGTATTGCTGCACGCCGAACAGGGGCTCGGCGACACCATCCAGTTCGCCCGCTACGTGCCGCAATTGGCCGAGACCGGCGCCAATGTGGTGCTCGAAGTGCAGCCGGAGCTCACGGCGCTGATGTCGCGGCTCGAAGGCGCCAAGACCGTGATTGCGCACGGCACAACGCCGCCGCCGTACGACGTGCATTGCCCGCTCGGCACGCTGCCGCTCGCGCTCAAGACCGAGCCATCGACGGTACCGGCGCCGATCCCTTATCTGTCGGCCGACGACGAGCACCTGGCGAAATGGTCCGGCCGGCTCGGCGCACTGGCGCGTCCGCGGATCGCCATTGCCTGGGCGGGCAATGCCAGTCATCTCAATGACCGCAATCGTTCGATGGCCTTTGCGCGGCTCAAGCCGCTGTTTTCGGTTCCGGCGCAATTCGTCGGCATTCAGCGCGAGGTGCGGCCTGAAGATGCCGGCCTGCTCGCGGCCGAGCCGCGCGTCGCCAGCATCGGCAACGAACTGGACAATTTCGCCGATACGGCTGCGGTCATCGCGCTATGTGATCTGGTGATCGCTGTCGATACCGCGGTGGTTCACCTCGCCGGCGCCATGGGCCGGCCGGTCTGGGTGATGTTGCCGTTCACGCCGGATTGGCGCTGGACGCTCGATGGCGAGACCACGCCGTGGTATCCGACCGCGCGGCTGTTCCGGCAGACCTCGCTCGGCGACTGGGACGGCGTTGCCGAAAAGGTCGCTGCCGCGCTCCGGCAGTTCGTTTCGACGGCAAGCTAGGACTGGGCGCGTCCTCATAAACGCGAAGGCCATGTCCACTCTCGAACGAGAAGCAGACATCGCAATTTCACTCCGTCGTGTCAGCTAATGACCCGAACCGGACACTGCGCCTGATCGGAATCTAAGGTCAGTTGTGAGGCATTTCTCACTCGGCGCCCGGTTACAAAGTGCTATGCTTGAGTCATGCGCCTGTTGTCCAACCTGCTTCGGCGTTTCATCCGCCAGGGTACCTTGCGGGTTCGCGACGCCGGCGGGCAAGTGCATGTCTTTGGCAATCGGCTGCCCGGACCCGACGTCGCCATCCACCTGCGTGATCGGAAGCTCTACACCAGACTATTCCTCAATCCTGAACTATATGCCGCCGAAGCTTATATGGACGGCACGCTGACGCTGGAGGATGGGGCCGCAATCCATGACTTTCTGCTGCTGTTCTCGGTCAATCGCGCCGGGCTCTATAGTTACGGCTCACAAAGACTAATGCGGCGGGTGTGGCGAGGCCTCCGGCGTTGGCATCAGACCAATCCGATCGGGCTTGCGGCTGCTCACGCACGCCACCATTACGACATTTTGCCAGAATTCTACCGGCTGTTCCTCGACGATCAGATGCAATATTCCTGTGCTTATTTTCATGATCCAGATAATGACACGCTCGAACAGGCGCAGCGCAACAAACTAGTCCACGCCACCAGTAAGCTGCAGCTGACGCCCGGCATGACTGTCGCCGAGATCGGCTCCGGCTGGGGCGGCTTTGCTATTCACCTTGCACGCGAAACAGGCGCCCATATTACGGCAGTCAACGTTTCGCCCGAGCAGATCAAAACTGCACGCGTCAATGCCGAGGCCGCTGGCGTTTCCGATAGCATCGAGTTCCGCGAATTGGACTATCGCCAACTCACCGGGCAGTTTGACCGTGTGGTTTCGGTCGGAATGATGGAACATGTTGGCATCGGACATTTCGACGAATATTTCCTCAAGGTTCGTGAGCTACTCAAGCCGGACGGCTATGCGTTCATTCATTGCATCGGCCGAATGTCGCAGCCCGGCACCACCGGCCCGTTCATCCGCAAGTACATCTTTCCCGGCGCCTATGTGCCGGCGCTATCCGAGACATTCGCCGCTACTGAACGCTGCGGGCTATGGTGCGACGATATGGAAGTGCTGCGCTTGCACTATCGCTACACAGTAAAACACTGGCGGGAGCGGTTCGCCAAAAACCGAGCCCAGGCGGTGGCGCTATACGACGAGCGGTTCTGTCGAATGTGGGAATTCTACCTCGCCGCGGTCGAACTTGAATTCCTACATGGCTCGCACATGGTATTCCAATTACTGCTTTCGACTCGGCGGGATGCAGTGCCGATCACGCGCGATTTCATGGTCGACGCCAAGCGAGCAGCTTACGGGAAAAAAACTTGCTGACTGGTGCGACGCTTGCTGCGGAACGAGACCACGTACCACATTGGAGATCAGCGGCGTATTTCACAGTCCGATTATGTTGAAGTGCGTGAGTTTGCTCCTGGCCCAAAGCGGACATTCCGTCCGGCGCAACGAATGTCTGCTTTCAGATGTAGAGCGGAGGCAGCGACCCACGCGCGCTGCTAGCGCACGAACTTGTAGTGAAACCGTTCGCTGCCGTCGGCCTCGATCAGGCCGGTGGTCGGGGGCGGGAAGTGGATCGGCAGCACGAAGTGGCCGGTGCCGGCGGTCTCGCTGAGGAATTTTCGCCGCGACTGCGCCGCCTGTTTCGGATCCCAGTCGAACACCGTCGACCAATCCGGCTCGCGGCATTGCAGCGCGTGATGCATCAGGTCGCCGACCACGACGGCCTGCTGCCCGCGCGAGCGGATATTGACGCAGCAATGGCAGGGCGAGTGGCCGGGCGTCGGCGTCAGCCAGATATTGTCGTCGAGCTGATAGTTGTCGTCGACCAAGAGCGCCTGTCCGGCGGCGACGATCGGCTCGCAGTTATACGGCCAGACATTGCCGCCGCCGCCCGGCCGGTTGCCGCCCTTGCGGGCTTCCGCTTCCCACGCCGCATACTCGCCCTTGTGGAAGATGTATTTCGCTTTCGGAAACGTCGGCACCCAGCGGCCATTGCGCAGCATGGTGTTCCAGCCGGTATGATCGATGTGCAGGTGCGTGCAGAACACGTAGTCGATGTCGTCGAATTTCAGGCCCTCGGCATGAAAGCCGTCGAGCCACGGCTTCTTCGGGAAATCCATCGGCGCCGGATAGCCCTTGTCCTCCCCGGTGCAGGTGTCGACCAGGATGGTGTGTTTTGGCGTGCGCACCACATAGGTCTGATAGGTGATGACCATCTTGCCGGACGCCGGGTCGTAGACTTCCTTGTCCAATGCGGCGAGATGCCGCTTGCCGACCTCCGCGTCGTAGGCCGGGAACATGTCCTCCGGCTTCCGCCACGGTCCGTCGCGCTCGATGATGCTGGTGATGGTGACGTCGCCGATCGTGAGCTTTCTCATGTCGTGTCCGTTCCAGGCCGATTTGCTGCGATGCGGGATAGTGACAGAAACTTGTCACAGGAAAATCACCACAGTATCGTCGCCCCGTCAAAGCGGGGCACAATTCCCAGCGTCAATTCAGCGAGCTTGCCGTGGCATCAGATCAGGGATTCGGAAATATCCTCGCGGGTCTTCCGCTGACGACTTACCGCGCCGGCGACACGATCCTGTCCGCCGGTACGAAATCCGGCCGGCTTCTGATCCTCAAATCGGGTTCGGTGGCGATCCTCAAGGACTCGATCGAGATCGCCAGGGTGAGCGAGCCGGGCGCTGTGTTCGGTGAACTCTCGGCGTTGTTGGACCTGCCGCACACCGCCGACGTTCGTACGCTGACGGATTCGCAATTCCATGTCGCCGACGCAGCGCTGCTCAGCAAAGACCCGGCGGCGCTTCTTGAGGTGGCGCGGATTTTGGCGCGGCGCATCGTCGCCGCCAACACGAGCGTCGTCGAGCTCAGGTCGCAGATCCAGGCCGGCCGGTCACCGAGCGTACTCAGCAAATTGCTGGAAAAGGTCGAACAGGTTCTCAGCGTCGGCGGCGCCAGTTTCGAGACCTGAGCGATTCATCGGCGCAGCGCCCCGGACGTTGCCCTACTGATTGCCTGCTGCTGGCAGGCCGAGCGCGGCGCGCACCTCGCTCTTTGCTTTCGCGAAATCGGACTCGAAGCGCGGATTGTGCAGTAACGTATTGTCGATCACGCTCGCCGCGATGCGGCCGGCTTCGACATCGCTCGGAAAATGAACGCCGGCGATAACGCGGTTGTGGGCGTAATCCGCCGCGCGGGCAAAAATTTCGACCGTTTTCTCGGGAACCATTGCCGCGAGCAGGATTCCGAACTCGTTGCCGAACGTCGAATGGTTGCTCGGGTAGGAGAAATCCGGGGCCTGCACGACGATGATTTTGATCGCCGGATCGACAACGAAGGGACGCTTGCGCTGGAAGAAGCTTTTGGCGGCGAGCGTGGCGCCATTGCCGTCCTCGTAGACGTGCTGGAACAGCTGAGCCGTCAGCGGCAGCGTTTCGGCCCGGAAATTGCCGCCCATCACGTCGGCAAATCGAAACACGCTCCGCTGGTCGTCATCCCGCGCCTGCTTGATCTCGGCGTCGGTGCGGGAGTTCACCACGGCCAGCACGGCTTGCAGGTCGGCCTTTCCAGCCGGTGAATCCGGTGTCGGCGGCGGCGCAAGGATGTGAACGAGGTCGATCTCTGCCGGACCGACATAATACGGATCGGCAGCCATGGCTTCCGACAGGGCTGCCGGCGCGACCGATGCCGCAATCAATGCAATGAGCGATGATAGCAAGCGGCGCATTTTCTTAAATCCTCTGTCAAAAACTTTTAGCGCGTCATGCCTGTCCCAGGCGACGAGGTGGTGACCATACAGCATGAAGTCTTCGCTTTTCGGAAAAGATCGCTCACTGCATCGGCGAGAAGCGCGCCGGCAAATAGATATCGACTTGCTGCGACAACAGATGGCTCGGCCCGCCGGGTGGCGGCCATACGCCATCGGCAATGGCTTTTTCGCGCAGCCGCGCCCGTTCGTCGAAGCTTCTGTACGGCCAGACGTGCAGAAAGCGCGTCACCGCGCCGGTCACTGACGTCATCGCGGCCAGCAGCGGTGAAAGCTTGATGCGTCCGGGCACCGATTGGCGCCAGGCGTCGATTGTCGGCGGCAAGCCGCCCGGCTTGATGACGTAATTGCGTACTTCGTAGCACGGGCCGAACTGACCGGGCTGCATCGGCGGGATGAAGTCGAACGACACATAAGTGTCCATCGCCATCGCCGTGATGTATTCGCCGATGCCGAGAGGATTGCCGGTGTTCTGCGCGGCAAGGCGGCTCTGCAGCGCGGCATCCGCGTCCGCGGCGTTGCGGATGATCAGGATCTGATTGACGGCGCCGATGTCGGAAAACCAGCACGCCAGCAGCGCCGGCTCCTTCGGCAGGCTCTTTTCCAGGATCGCAAGCGCCTGCGGATGCGTTCCTGGCCGCACGGCAATGACGGTGACATCGTAAAGTTGGGCCAATAGGGCCTCCCTGTCGCTTCGCAAAGGCTCGGGCAGCGCAGCCCGCGATTGACAGGCGTGGCTTTCAGCGGCCAGTCTAATGACGCAACCTGATCAATCAAAGACCGGGGAGTTCAGCGTGAAAAAGCAGTCATTTCTGGTAGCCGCGGCCGGTCTGGCCGTGGCCATAGCCGCATGGCCGGCCTGTGCCGCCGACGCGGTGAAAATCGGCGTCCTGTTTCCGCTGACCGGCAATGCCGCCGCGGCCGGCCAGGCTTCCAAGGCCGCGGTCGAGGTCGGCGCCGACATCGTCAATAACGCCCATCCGGAGCTCGGCGATCTGCCGCTCGCCGCAACGGCGGGCCTGCCCAATCTCGGCGGCGCCAAGATCGAGCTGACGTTCGTGGACCATCAGGGCAATCCGTCGATGGCGCAGCAACTCGCGACGCGTCTGGTCACGGAAGACAAGGTCAACGCGATGTTGGGCGCCTATCAATCGTCATGCACGTTCACCGCGACGCCGGTCGCCGAGCGCTACGGCGTTCCGTTCATGGTCGGCAATTCGGCTGCGCTCAACATCACGTCGCGCGGGTTCAAATACGTGTTCCGCGCCACGCCGATCGCAACCGATTATGCCCGCACCTACATGCGTTTCTTTGCCGACATGAAAAGCCAGGGCAAGACGATCGCCTCGATCGCCATCGTCAACGAGAACACCGATTATGGCACGTCGGTCGGCGACGCGATCGAGGCCGAGGCCAAGAAAGCCAACGTGCCGGTCGCGCTTCGGATCCCTTACAGCGCGAGCTCGACGGACGTCTCGCCGCAGGTCCTCCAGCTCAAGCAGGCCAACCCGGATGTCGTGATCTTCATCAGCTATACGGCTGACTCCATTCTTTACATGAAGACGATGAAGAGCCTCGATTACAGGCCGCCGATGATCATCGGCGATGATACCGGCTTTTCCGATCCGTCGTTCATTCCCGCGGTCAGCGATATCGCGCAAGGTGTGATGAATCGCAGCGCCTGGGCGATCGGCAAGCCGGGATCGTCGACCGACAAGATCAATGCCATGTACAAGGCAAAGACCGGCCGCGATCTCGACGACACCTCGGCGCGCAACCTGCAGGGCTTCCTTGCGCTGGCTGACGCCATCAACCGCGCCGGTTCGGTCGAACCCGACAAGATCCGCGATGCACTGGCCAAGACCGACCTCAAGCCCGATCAGCTCATGATGGGTTATCAGGGCGTCAAATACGACGAGACCGGACAGAACATCCTGGCGTCGACGTATCTGATTCAGCTTCACGGCAAGAATTACGATCTGGTCTGGCCGGAAGCGGCCGCCACCGCAAAATTGCAGTGGCCGATGGCCGGTTCGGCGCAATAGGCTTCACGCGCACTGGGGTACTGGGGCGTAACGGTTCATGGTCGTTGTCCAGGTGATCGTCGGTGGCCTCCTGCTGGGGGCCATCTACGCGCTGTTTTCCTCGGGTCTCACTCTGATCTGGGGCATGATGAATTTCATCAATTTTGCCCACGGCGAATTCGTCATGCTCGGCATGTATGTCGCGATGCTCGTCGTGGTCTGGCTTGGCGGCGGGCCGCCGGTCTTTGCCATCGCCGCCGCAGTGGCGCTCGCCGCGCTGGGTGTCGCGATTTACTTCTCGCTGATCCGCCATGTCGTGCGCGGCCCGATGCTGGCGCAAATCCTCTCGACGTTCGGGCTGGCGCTCCTGCTGCGCTACAGCGCGTTCTACGTGTTCTCGGCAAATTTCGTTTCGCTGCCGCAGACTTCGTTGTCCGGCACCATCAAACTTGCCGGAATTTATCTGCCTGTTGCGCAACTGGTTGCCGGCGCGCTGGCGATTTTCCTCACCATGTCGCTGCACATGCTGCTGACGCGCACTACGATCGGCAGCAAGCTCCTCGCCGTCGCCGAGGATCGCACCGCGGCGATGCTGATGGGCATCCGGCCCGACCGGATGCAGGCGCTGGCCTGGGGCTTGTCCGCGGGTGCCGCCGGAATCGCCGGTGCGCTGATGGCAACGGCTTATCCGTGGTCGCCGTCGGTCGGTGAAACATTCGGCCTCATCGCTTTTGTCGTGGTCGCGCTTGGCGGCTTCGGCAGCGTGCTTGGTTCGCTCTATGCCGGGCTGATCATCGGCCTGATCCAGGCAGTGTCGGCGTTCTGGCTCGGTGCGATCTATAAGGACATCGTCGTCTACGGCCTGTTCGTCGCCTTGCTCTGGTTCCGGCCGCAGGGCCTGATGGGCAAAGCGTGAGGACGCTGTTGTCCCCGCGCGTGAGTGTGGCGCTCGTTGTCGCAGGGCTGTTGCTCTATCCGCTGGTTTTCACCGGCGCGTTCTACCGCGACGTCGGCGTGACCTTTGTGCTGGCAGCGATATCGGCGTCGGCGTGGAATATTGTCGGCGGCTATGCCGGCCAGGTTTCGGTCGGCCACAGCATGTTCTTTGGCCTCGGCGCTTACGCGCCGCTGTTGTTCTACAATCTGTGGGGATGGCCGCCGCTGCTCGGCATTCCGGTCGGCATCGTGCTCGCGGTTGTGCTGTCCATCGTCATCGGCATGCCGACATTCCGGCTCACCGGACATTATTTCAGCATGGCGACGATCGCGGTTGCCGAGCTGATCCGGATTTTCACCGGCACCTGGAATTTCGTCGGCGCCGCGATCGGCCTGCAAGGTCCGGCGACAGCGCGCGGCTGGTGGGACCTGACATTCCGCGGCGAGCTGCCGTACTACTACATCTTCCTCGGCGTGCTCGGTGTCGTGCTGCTGACCACGGCGGCGATCGAGCGCCGGCGGTTCGGTTTCTATCTGCGGGCGATCAAGGCGAGCGAGCGCGCCGCGCGCAGCCTCGGCGTGCCGGTGCGGCGAACGAAAATGCAGGCGTTCGCCCTGAGCGCCGCTTTCACCTCGATCGCCGGTTCGCTCTACGTCATCAAGACCGGCTTTATCGATCCCGATTCCGCCTTCGGCATTCTGATCTCGGTGCAGATGGTGATTGTCGCGGCGCTGGGCGGCGCCGGCCTGCTATTCGGTCCGCTGCTCGGCGCGCTGATCCTTATTCCATTGCAGACGGCGACCAATAGCTGGTTCGGCGGCGGCGGTTCCGGCCTGACCTATATCCTCTACGGCGGCATCATCGTCGTCATCGCCCGTTTCGAGCCCGGCGGCTTGTTCGACCTGTGGTACCGCGTGGTGCCGAAGCGCTGGAGGCACACCCATGCTGCTTGAGGCAACCGGCGTCTCCAAGGAATTCGGCAGCTTTCGCGCCGTGGCCGGCGCTGATCTCTCGGTCGGCGAGGGTGAGATCATCGGGTTGATCGGCCCGAACGGCGCGGGCAAATCGACCTTCTTCAACTGCATCGCCGGCGACACCTTGCCGACCACCGGCCGCATCGTGTTCGACGGCCAGGATATGACGCGCGCGTCGCCGGAAGCCCATGCCCGCGCCGGCATCGGTCGCACCTTCCAGGTGCCGATGACGTTCGAGGACATGACAGTGCTCGAAAACGTCATGGTCGGCGCCTTCCTGCGTCATCCGCACCGCAACGACGCGCGCGACCACGCGCGCCGTATCGTCGAGATGACCGGCCTGCGGCCCGATCAGCCAGGCCGCTCGCTGGGAACGCCGGGCCGCAAACGCCTTGGCATCGCCCGCGTGCTCGCCACCGAGCCGCGCCTGCTGCTGCTCGACGAGGCGCTCGCCGGTCTCACGCCCACGGAATTGCAGGAGGCCATCGCGCTGGTGCGCCGCGTTCACGAGACCGGCGTCACTATCGTCATTGTCGAGCACATCATGGAAGTGATCATGACGCTGACCAAGCGCGTGCTGGTGTTCAACCAGGGCCGCGTGATCGCCAGCGGCACGCCCGAAGCCGTGGTGCGGGAGGAGGCGGTGATCGAGGCCTATCTCGGCCGCGCGCACCGACGGCAAGAAACGTCGCAAGGACCGTCGCATGGATAGCAAAGCGGCTGACCTCAACGTCGACCATCTTGAAGTGCGCTATGGCGATCTCGTCGGGGTCGCCGATATTTCGCTCAAAGTCGCGGCCGGCAAGATCGTGGCGTTGCTCGGCTCCAACGGCGCCGGCAAGACCACGACACTGAATGCCGTTGCCGGCGTCGTGCCGCCGGCAAGCGGCACCATCGAATGGCGCGGTGAGCGGATTTCCGGCAGGCCGGCCTACGCCATTGTCAGCACGGGTTTGGCGCTGGCGCCGGAAGGCTGGCGGCTGTTCGTGACGCAAACCGTCGAGCAAAACCTCAAACTCGGCGCAACGGCGCTTGCCGACCGTTCGCGCGCTGCTGCCTTGTTCGAGCGTGTCTATGCGCTGTTCCCGCGGCTTGCCGAACGGCGGCGGCAACTCGCCGGTACGCTTTCGGGTGGCGAGCGGCAGATGCTGTCGGTCGGCCGCGCGCTGATGAGCGAGCCGAAATTGCTGATGCTCGATGAGCCGAGTCTCGGTCTGGCCCCTGCGGTGGTCGAAATGCTCTACGACACCTTGCAGACGCTGCACCGGCAGGGGCTGACATTGTTATTGGCGGAGCAATCGATCCCGCTGGCACTGGGCATCGCCGATTATGCCTATGTACTGCAAACCGGGCGTATCGCACTCGAAGGTCCGGCGCGCGATCTCGAACAAAACGAGCAGGTGCGGCAGATTTATCTCGGGATCAACACGCGCGGGGCCATGTAGTCAGCGTGCGCTATCCCACAGCATTTCGAGGCGATGGCGGAATGCCTTCGGCTTTTCCGCGAACAGCCGCACCGTAATTCGCGCCGCGCGTTGCGCAAGCTCATGGGAGCGCTCGTTGGCCGCGGGCGTCAGTTTCGAGCGCCAGTGCGCCAGTGGCTGATGCAAGCCGGTGAGCCGCCGTAACACTTCGAGGTCCTGGCATTGGCCGAGCCGGCCGCGCAGCCGCTCGGCTTCCCCGGTCCACATCCGGCCGAACCGCGGCCACAGTGGCTCGATCAAATCCATCTGGTAGCGCAGGTCGACGACGCGTTGCCGCAATTCATGCAACTCCTCCGCGTGAGCCAGCGACCAGTCGTCGGGAATCCGCTTGCGCGCGCTGCGGTAGCTGTCCGCCAGTTGTCCGGCGATCGAGGAGAAGTCGAATGGATCAAGCGGCCACAGCTCGATGGCCGCCACTGCGGTATCGATCCAGGCGACGATGGCGTCACGCAGCGCCGGTGTCAGCACCGCGGCCTCTTCATTGCCGCGCAGCGCCTCGATGCGGCTGCGGATCGTCGTGACGGATGTTTCCGACAACACCATGCCGCGATCGAGCAGACTGTCGAAGGCGTTCAGCGCCGCGGCGACGTCGCGCGCGTGGCCGAGCGAGCGCGCGTGCGCCCGCGCGTCGTGACGCCAGCGCGGCGCATCGGGGATGAACGGCTCCATCAGCCGCATCAGCGCGCGCCACTCCTTCATGGCGCGGCGGAAGTGATGCACGGCCTCCTGGTTGGAGCGCTCGGGATCGAGAATCGTCGCGCGGGCGGTGGCGAGAATATGGGTGCCGATCGCGCGCACTGCGGGTCCGATCGCCGCGCTGGGCTGCAAGGCAGGTTTCTTGCCCATTTCGCCTTCTAAGGGTGCATGCATGGCGCTTTCGGCGGGAGTTCAATCCGAGTATGGCGAAATATTGAGGCAAAGTCCCGATTTCCGCCGGATGCACTTCCCTTATTGGGATGCACTTGCTACATGACCGTCATAATAAAACGGCCCTTATCGCGGGGTGGAGCAGCCCGGTAGCTCGTCAGGCTCATAACCTGAAGGTCATAGGTTCAAATCCTATCCCCGCAACCAACTTTCTTAAGATAAATCAATAGATTATGCCGTAATCGCCGGGCGCTTTGCCCGATGACGGTACGGCGCTGTCCCGGTAGGCTTCAGGAACCGCTCGCCTGCATGATCTTTGCTGTCGATTGGCAGGCGCGCTTCTGCCTTTGGGCGCCAGAACGGCTGAGGCAGCCCATATCGAACCTTTTGCGCATCCGGGCATTGAAGCACGACCAGAAGATTTTTCTCTTTTTTGCCAGCCCTCACATTGCGCTCGGACCATGACGGTTTCTCCGGAAGAGTCTCCGACTGACTTGCGGAAGCGGGCGGTAGGTCCGCTTCGCGCGCTGAACTTCTTCATGGCGGATATGCAGGCGGGCGTCGGTCCGTTTCTCGGCGTCTTCCTGCTGGCGCATGGCTGGCAGAGCGGTCTCATCGGCACGGTGATGACCGTCGGCGGCGTTGCCGGCATGTTGATGACCGCTCCAGCCGGCGCAATCATCGACGCGATGTATCACAAACGTTTCTTTGTCATCGTCCCGGGAATTTGTACGGTTTTGGCTTCGGCCGTAATCTTGCTGTCGCAGTATTTCTGGGTCGTTGCCGTCTCGCAGGTGGCGACGGCGATAAGCAGGCGCCGCGATCGGTCCCGCCGTCAACGGCATAACGCTGGGCATCGCAAAACAGTCGGGGTTTAACCGTCAAAATGGCATCAACCAGGCCTTCAATCACGCCGGCAACATGGTCGGTGCCGGCTTGTCGGGTCTGTTGGGCTGGATGTTCGGACTGACTGCGGTTTTCTGGCTTGCAGCGTTGTTCGGCCTGCTGTCGATCGTTTCGGTGCTGATGATTCCATCCAATGTAATCGATCACGCCGCAGCGCGGGGGCTGAAACACAACAAAGGTGAGGGTGACCGGATAGGCGGCTACCGAGTGCTGATCGAATGCAAGCCGCTCTTGATCCTCGCTGCGTCGCTCCTGCTGTTTCATCTCGGCAATGCGGCGATGCTACCGCTTTATGGGATGGCGGTTGTGTCCAGCAAACACGCCAATCCGGCCGGCTTTGTCGCAATTACGATCGTCGTTGCACAGGCCGTGATGATTCTCGCCGCGCTTGTCGCTATGCAGCTCGGCGAGAGGAAAGGGCTCTGGCTCGTATTGCTGATCTCCTTCGCTGCATTGCCAATCCGTGGCATTCTCGCCGCGATCTTCATCAGTCAGTGGGGCGTCTATCCCGTCCAGATTCTTGACGGCATCGGCGCCGGCATGCAGAGCGTTGCCGTTCCGGGACTCGTCGCACGTATTCTGTATGGAACGGGCCGGATCAACGTCGGGCAGGGCGCCGTGATGACCGCTCAGGGTATCGGCGCAGCGGTCAGTCCGGCGATCGGCGGATGGATCGCGCAGGAGATGGGATATAGCATCGCCGTAGGGTCGGTGGTGTTGTGGCTGTGTTTTGGGCCGATTCTGCAGAAAGCCGGCGCGGTTGAGGCTGATCGGGACGAGTCGCCGCTTGCGCCGGACCCGCGTCCGGCGTGACAGTCGGCAGCATCATGACTGTCTTGGATTTTTCGCCTCGCGTCATCACCTGGCTGATGACTGCGGCTGCGGCGACCGGCGTCATCGTCCGGCCGTTCGATCTGATGGAGGCGATCTGGCCGGTCGCCGCTGTGATCGTTCTGTTGCTGTTCGGCCTGATCACGCCCGATCTCGCGCTGACCGGAATCGCCAGGGGTACGGATGTCTATCTGTTTCTGATCGGCATGATGCTGCTGGCGGAGGTCGCGCGAAAGGAAGGCTTCTTCGACTGGCTGGCGGCACTGGCGACCACGCACGCCAAAGGATCGCCCAAGCGGCTGTTCCTGCTGACCTACGGAGTAGGGACACTGGTGACGGCTTTTTTGTCGAATGACGCAACCGCCGTCGTTCTGACCCCGGCCGTTGCCGCCGCTGTCAAGACAGCCGGTGTCGAGGAGCCGCTGCCTTACCTGCTGGTCTGCGCCTTTATCGCCAACGCCGCTTCTTTTGTGCTGCCGATCTCCAATCCCGCCAATCTGGTGATTTATGGCAGTGCAATGCCGCCGCTCCTGCAATGGCTGCCGCACTATCTGCTGCCATCGGCACTTTCAATCGCCGCAACCTATGCTTTGCTGCGCTGGACGCAGCGCGATGCGCTCGTCAAAAGCATCGCCACAAGCGTTGCCATGCCGGTGCTTTCCGCCTCCGGGCGAACAGCGGCCATCGGCATTGCCGCGACGGCCGTTGTCCTGCTGATCGCCTCGGCGATGGATGTCCCGCTCGGGCTGCCGACATGCATTGCCGGGGCGGCTACCGCCGCGGTCGTCATGCTCCGCGATCCCGGCAAAGCGCTGCCGACATTGCGCGACATCTCCTGGGGCGTGCTTCCGCTGGTCGCCGGTCTGTTTGTGCTGGTCGAGGCGCTGCGCGACACCGGCGTCATAACAATGATTGGTGACGTCTTGCACAGCGTCTCGCAGCAATCGGAGATTCTGGCCGGTTGGTGTGCGGGACTCGCGGTGGCGCTCGCCAGCAACCTTGCGAACAATCTGCCGGTTGGGCTGATCGCCGGCAGTGCCGTGCAGGACGCCCACGCGGCGGCCAAAGTGACCGGCTCGATCCTGATCGGTGTGGATCTTGGTCCGAATCTGTCGGTCACCGGTTCGCTGGCCACGATCCTGTGGCTGACGGCATTGCGCCGCGACGGACATCACGTCGGCGCCATGAAGTTCCTCAAGATCGGCGCAATCGTCATGCCGCCGGCATTATTGCTGGCGCTCGGCGCGGTCGTGCTGCTCGATTGACAGCACGAACCTGCCGTCGTTGACGTTTCGCTAGACGCTGACCGGAAAGAAGTGATTGACCGTCGCCAGCACGGCCAGCAGTATCAGGCCGAGGCTCAGGCTCCAGATGATCAGTTTCTTTTCGACCGGCAGCAGCGGCTCGACCGGTTTGGCGCGCAACTCTTCGCGATAGTCGGCATCGGTGTAGTGGGTCATGGCAGTCTCCTGGAAAAGTGTGGGTGATTGTTTGGCGGTTCGGCCTCAGCTCGCGAGCGGCGGCGTGATGCCGCCGAAGAACAGCCACGAGATGAACAGGCCAACCCAGATGACGAAGCCGAACAGGCTGACGACGTAGACCGCGGCGAGCTTGCCGAAGCCTTCCTGCCACAGCGCACGGAAGTTCGAGAGCACGCCGATCGAGAAGAACGTCAGGATGAAGAAGATGACGCGGAAGGTGTTGGCTTCGCCGATCGCGGCCGGCACGTTCTTTGCGATATCGGCCGGTGTACCAAGCGCGAGATAGAGCCCGACGGCGAACGTCACCACGAAGCCGATAATGAACTTGGGAAAGCGCTGCCAGATCTCGCGCGCCTTCGCCTTTTTCGAGTCTGGCGTGACGTTGATGTGGTTGGTCCAGATGTAACCGAGCACGAACGCCCAGATGCCGATAAAGATGTCGATGAACACCTTGATCGTCGCGGCGGTGCCGAGGATCCAGCCCGGCTGGTAGTGCACGCCTTCGGCGGCATTCTTGGCGAGGATCAGCGACTCGGTGATGCCGCCGGCTGCGACGGCGGCGCCGTCGGTCTTCACCGCAAGGCCCATCCAGGCGCCGGCAACCAGCGGCTCATGCGAGAGGAAAGCCTGGGCGACGAACGGCAGGATCAGCACTTCGGTGACGGCGAAGACCACCACCAGCGAGGACACCAGCACCGGCACGATGGGCCGCGCGCGGACCGCCCCGCCGACCGCGATAGCCGCGGACACGCCGCAGATCGAAATGCCGGAGGCAAGCGGCGCCGACCATTCGCGCGAGAAGCCGAACCACTTGCGGGCGACGAAATAGACCACCGCCCAATAGATCAGATAGGCCTCGACGATGGCGGCGACGCCGCGCAACAGCAGCGAACTGGCAAAATTGAGCTTTCCCGCCGCGGTCACGGCAAAGAAGCCGCCGAGAATGACGATGGCGATCTTGATGTAGAGTTCGGGGCGTACCGCGTCCTTGATCGCTTCTGCGACGCGCGGCAGGAAGTTGGCGATAACCAGCCCGGAGATCAGTGCGAAAATGTAGGCACCTTCATTGGTCAGTTTCAGCGACCAGGAGATGCCGAATTTCTGCTGCTCGGCGGGCGTGACGGCGGCGAAATTGGCGAAGTTGCCGATCACCCAGCTCGCATAGGCGATCCAGAACACCGCGGTGAAGGCGAGGGCGAAGCGCTTCGCATCGGTGTTGAGCGCCGCCGCGCCGGCGCTCAGAACCAGCGTCAGCGCCACGTAAGTCGCCAGTAGCGCCCCGATGCCGCCGAGCGAGGCATAGCCTTTGGAAGCCGGGCCGAGCGCCTGGCCGAAATTGCTCCATACCGACGTGTTGACCACCCAGCCGATCAGATCGACGTGCACGATGGCGGCGAGCGACAGCACGAAAATGAAAAGGCCGAGGATAACGGCGAGCCAGTCTTCGTTGAGGAGTGCGGTGCGTTCGCTTGTGCCCGGCGCCTGGATGGTAAGATACGCATTGGACATAGTGATCCCTTTCGCCGGAGCGGCCGGCGTTCTTGCAAAACGACATCAACGACAGAGTTCGGAAGGAGCGGCGTATTCGCCGCGAGCCGACGTTCTAAAGACAGCGACCCGGGGTCATTGATCCATCTCCATGGTTAGGGAGCCCATGAAGACGCTGTATTTGAGCGTTCATGGCGCTTTAGCGTTTTCTCGCGGCGCAAGCTGCTCCATCAAATCCCGCGATCCGATCGGCACTTACGAGCGACCGGACGATGCATTTCGCCACGGCGTGGCGAATAGTCAATGCGACCAACAAAAATAAGAGAGTTCCGGTCGCGGGCTCGTCGCGCCGGCGAATGATTTGGCGCGGCACCACGCCGTGACAAAACAAAATTTCGCTGCTCCGGAAGCAATTTACCCGCCGGCGGCGAACGGTTTTGCTGGGTTAATGCCGGAGAAAGCCGTCGGGCAAACGACGGCGGGAGAGTTTTGTTCTAGGCCGCCTGCTGCGAGAGACGATTCATCTCGCGTTGCACGAGCTGGCGATAAAGCCCTTCTTTGCGCATCAGGAAATCGGGGGCGCCGTCCTGAACGACGTGGCCGTCTTGCATCACGACGATACGGTCAAAGTTGCGCACGGTGGAAAGGCGGTGCGCGATGGCGACGACGGTACGCCCGCTCATCAACTGGCCAAGCGCCGCGCGGATCAGCTCCTCGGATTCGCTGTCGAGCGCGGATGTTGCCTCGTCGAGCAGCAGCAGCGGGGCGTCTTTGAGGAACGCGCGCGCGATGGCGATGCGCTGGCGCTGGCCGCCGGAGAGCTTCACGCCGCGGTCGCCGGCAATGGTGTGCAGGCCGTTCGGCAGATCTTCGATGAAGTCGCAGCGCGCGGTAATTGCAGCTTCGAGCACCTCGTCATCGGTCGCGTCCGGTTTGCCGTAGCGGATGTTTTCCAGCACCGAGCGATGGAACAAGGCGATATCCTGCGGCACGACGCCGATGGACTCGCGCAAACTCTCCTGCGTGACGCGCGCAATATCCTGACCGTCGATCAGGATGCGGCCGGCCTGCGGGTCGTAGAAACGTTGCAGGAGCGCGAACAGAGTGGATTTGCCGCCGCCGGAGTGGCCGACCAGGCCGATACGCTCGCCCGGGCTGAAGCGCAGGTTGAGATCCCGGAAAATCGGCTGCTGGCTGCCGCCGTAACGGAAGTCGATATTCTCGAACTTCACGCTGGCGCCGCGGCGCACCAGCGGCCCGGCCTCCGGATGGTCGCACAGTTCGTGCGGCACCAGCAATGTCGCCAGCGCCTCGGAGAGCCGCGCGAAGTGCTGGGTGATATCGACCAGCGCGACCGCGAGATCGCGCGTTGCGCTCAACACCGAGATTGACAGCGTGCAGGCGAGCACGACGTCGCCGGTCGTGGCCGCGCCGTCTTGCCACAGCACGATCGCCCAGGCGACCAGGCCGAGCGTCAGGGTGATCGTCACCAGCGCGTGAAAGATGCGAAGCTTTTCGAGGTAATAGAGGCTGCGGCGGCGCGCCTTCATCTCCCGGTTTACGGTCGCCTCGAAGCGCTTGCGCTCGCGGGCGAACCCGGAAAACGCCCGCACCAGCGGCATGTTGCCGACGACGTCGACCATCTCGCCGTCGACCGAGGCCGCCTTGCGGGCAAAGTCGTGATGGAGCGGGCGGCCGGCGGCGGCGAGGCGGAACATCAGCACCACCATGATGCCGGCGACGATGGCGAGGCTGCCGCCCATGGTCGGGCTGACGGTGCAGACCAGCGCTATGGCCGCCACCGTGGCGGCGCAGGGCGGCAGCACGTTCCACATGAACATGTTTTCGGCGGTGAAGATCGCATTGGAAGTCGCGGTCACGCGGCTGGTCAGCGTTCCCGGCAACCGGTCGGCAAAATAAGCCGGCGAGTGTCCCATCAGGTGCCGGAACAAGTCCCGCCGCAGGTCTCCGGTCACGCCGACAAAAGCGAAATTTGCGATCCAGGCGGCGACCCGCCAAAGCAGGTTGTCGGCGGCGATCAGCGAGCCCAGCAAGGCAAACGCCAGCCATACGCCCTCGCTGTTGTGATTTGAAAGCACGTCGACCAGGAACTTTACGCCGTATTGCGTGCCGACCGAGCAACTCACTGCGGCAAGCACCGCAACCAGGATGACCGCGTGGGAGACCGGCCGTAACCGAACGTAGTGAAGAACGAAAGCGAGGGGACGGGCGGCGAAATCACAAGGATCGGCCATGCGTGTTTGATCTCCGTATCCTGATTGCTGCAAAGCCGTCCCTAAGAACATTGTCCTGGAAAGCAACGTCCTGGAAAGCAACGTCCTGGAAAGCAACGTCCTGGAAAGCAACGTCCTGGAAAGCAACGTCCTGGAGAGCAACGTCCTGGAGAGCAACGTAGGAACTCCTCGATCTGGCAGGTCCGGTCCAACAAAAAAGTTCCTCTACGCGCGGGTGTGTATGAACCTTGTCGATGCTGTGTTCGTTGTGTGACGGCGGGTGCTTTTCGCCGAGGCGGTTTGCAAAGGCTGCAAGTCACTGACGACTCTGTAAATGCGAAAAAGTTCCCCGCGCTGCGAAAAATAAGTTCCGCGGCGGAACTGAAAATTTTTTGCGAGTTCGCAGTTGTTCCAATGCACGGGCGCCGGAACGTCCCTACAGGAAAGGTCAGTTGAATGCATATCGCGCAAATCGCCCCGCTGACGGAGGCGGTGCCGCCGAAGCTGTATGGTGGAACCGAACGTGTGATCTCCTGGCTCACGGAAGAGTTGATCGGGCTCGGCCACGAGGTGACGCTATTCGCCAGCGGCGACTCCCACACGTCGGCAAAGCTCGAGGCGATGTGGCCGCGGGCATTGCGCCTCGACGGCTCGGTGCGCGATCCGAACGCGCTGCACATGATGATGCTGGAGCGGGTCTATCAGCGTTCCGCAGAGTTCGACTTCCTGCATTTCCATCTCGATTACTATCCGTTTTCGCTGTTCACCCGGCAGCCGACGCCGTTCGTGACGACGCTCCATGGGCGTCTCGATTTGCCGGAGCATCAGCCGGCCTTCGATACATTCGGTAATGTACCGGTGATCTCGATCTCCAACGCGCAGCGGCGGCCCTTGCCGCAGGCTCACTGGGTTCGCACCGTTCTGCACGGCTTGCCGGAAAGGCTTCTGATGCCGAAGCCGGTCAAGCCGAGCTATCTCGCGTTCCTCGGCCGTATCGCGCCGGAAAAAGGCGTCGACCGTGCTATCCGCATCGCGCAGCATTGCGGCCTGCCGTTGAAGGTCGCGGCGAAGGTCGACCGCGCCGACCAGGATTACTACGACGAACAGATCAAGCCGCTGCTGCAATCCGCAAATATCGAGTTCATCGGCGAGATCAACGACGCACAGAAACCCGATTTCCTGAGCGGCGCCATCGCGCTGCTCGTTCCAATCGATTGGCCGGAGCCGTTCGGACTGGTGATGATCGAAGCCATGGCATGCGGCGCACCGGTCATCGCGTTCAACCGAGGTTCGGTGCCGGAAGTGATAGACGAGGGCATCACCGGCTTCATTGTCGAAGATATCAATGGCGCCATCGGGGCCGTGGATCGTCTGGATCAATTGTCGCGCGCGAAGATCCGCCGGCACTTTGAACAGCGCTTCACGGCACGGCGCATGGCCCAGGATTATCTCGGCGTCTATCGGAGCCTGGCCGAGCGGTTCACACCGCATCTGCGGTTGGTGACCGATGATGCGCCGGCGCTTTAGCAGCGGCCGGCTCAAGACGCTTTCAAGACTCTTCGGCCGGCCAGGACTCTTTGGCCTGTTTTGTCTCCGGCATCATGATCCAGAGGACCGTGAAACCGGCGAAGGCCATCGCGGCGAGGCCGGCGAAAGCCGGCGCGCTGCCGAAGCGGTCGGTCATGTAGCCGGCAAAGGTCGCGCTGAGCGATGCACCGATCCCGGTCGCAGTGCCGATAATGCCCTGGCCCAAATTGAATCGGCCGGTGCCGCGGGTGAGATCGGCAACCACGAGCGGCACCATCACCGCCAGGACTGCGGCGGTTATGCCGTCGAGAAGCTGCACAACGACCAGCAACAGCGGATCGCTTACGACGGCGAACAACACGCCGCGGATCGGCAAGGCGGCGAAGCCGAGCAACAGCAATGGCCGCCGGCCCCAGATCTCGGCACGGCCACCGAACCACGGCGACAGCGCTGCGACGACGAGCTGCGGCACGACAATGCAGGCTGCGATCAAAAGTGTCGCCCATTGCGCCGATCGCATGGTCATCACGCTGCCCATCAGCGGCAGCATGGCGCCGTTCGCCAGATGGAACATCAGCAGGCAGCCGGCAAAAATAAGCAGCGGGCGGTTATGCATCAGTTCGCCGGGCTTGATTGGCGGCTTGATTGCTGGCCGTCGCGGTTTCGCACCATGCGCCCGCTCGGCGTCGATTTCACCGGGTGAAATCGCGCGCAAGGCGATCAGCGCCGGAACCAGCAACAACACCGTCACGATAAATACCGCGCGCGCCGAAATCAGATAGCCGCACGCGCCCATCACCGCGGCGGCAAATCCGTTACCGATCGAAGCGAACCGTGCGTTGCGGCCAAGCCGTTCGCTGATGGCTGCATGGCCGACAAGGCCGAGGCTGATTGCCACCATCGCCGGCCCAAGCACGCAGCTCGCCAGCGCGTGGAGAATCGAGCCGGCCAGAACGATCGGGAAAATCGGCAGTGCCGCGTAAGTCAGCGCGCTGGCGCAGATTGTGACGATGGCAATTCCGGCGACGAAACGCTCCGAACGCGCCGCGTCGACGATTGCGCCGCCCGGCATCTGGCCCAGCAGCGAAACGAACCCGGCCGCCGAGATGACGAGGCCGATGTCGAACTGTGTCCAGCGCTGCGCGGTGAGATAGACCGACACGAACGGGCCGAAACCGGTTTGTACGTCTGCGACAAAAAAGATGAACCAGTCGAGACCGCGAAGGCTGCCCCGCGAAGGCGCAAGCGGCGGTTCGCGGCCTTCGGGTTCGGCGGCCGGCGGCAAGGTTCCGGAGACGGCCTCGCGCGAATCCTCCTTGTTATCGCAAACAATACGCAGTGGATCTGCCGGCAGGATACGTCCCCCCGCTCGCTTATTCAAAAGGCAGCGGCTCTAGCTTGCCGAGCGCGCCGAGTATCACGACCGGCTTGCCATCTTCGTAGGCCGGCGCTTCTTTCACCTGATCGCGGGTCAGTTCCAATGTGATCCGCTCATCGGGCTTGCCGGGTGTCGGAAAGTGCAATGCGTTCCAGTCGACGGCGATCTTGCGGCTGCCGACACCAAGGAAGCCGCCGAAGTCGATGATCGCGGCCCGCACTTGACCGCTGCGATCGGCCAGCACGTCGACCAGCACGTCGACGATCCGTCCCATTTTCTCGTTGGCGGTGCTCAACACCTCGCGGCCGAGAATGCCCTGGACCTCGTGAGTGCTGAACACTGTCACCACCGCAGGCGGTTGCGGCGCCGCGGGTGCCGGATTGCTTGGCGCGTTGGCTGTAGGCGGTGCGTCATCGGCGACGCTGGCATGGAACGCCGCCGTCACCGAAAGCAGGATTGTCGCGATAGCCGCCAATGCCGCCGGATGTGTGACGCGCATCGTACCTCCGAAATTCCGTGGAACTCATTCGGTTAAGCCCGCGGACGCGCCGCCGGTTCCACAGTTCCGCAATGGCAATAGCTATGCGGGGGCGGTTTGCCGCGACTTAAGCCGCGAAAACGATTGAAACGCGAATGTCGCCGATGATCCTGGGCGTATCGAGTGAAACCGTATTGCCGTGCCGCCGCACCCGCAGATCGACACTCGATTTTCCAAGACGCAGATCGCGCAGGATCACTTCATCGAGGAACGCCGGCAGCCGCGGATTGCATAGCCGGATTTCACCCTTGAACGGATCGAATTGCAGCCCAAGCGACGCCTCCAGCAGCGAGAACGGCGTGGCGCTGGCCCAGGCTTGAGGCGAACATGCAACGGGATAAAGCGTCGGCCCTTGGCCGCGCTGTCGCGGAAAGCCGCAGAACAATTCCGGCAGCCGGCGATGCTCCATATAGGTTGCGGCATCGAACAAGCCGGTGAACAGCGTTTCGATCGCTTGCTTGTGCTCGTAGCGAGCCAGCCCCAGCGCGATCAGCGCGTTATCGTGAGGCCAGATCGATCCGTCGTGATACGACATCGGATTGTAACGTGCTTCATCGCGCGCGACGGTGCGGATGCCCCAGCCGGAGAAGAAGCGGTTTTGCAACAAACCTTTCGCGACCAGCGCGGCGCGTTCCGGCGCGGCGATGCCGGTGAACAGCACCTGGCCGGCATTGGACGTCCGCACGCGGCACGGATTCTTCTCGCCATCAAGCGCCAGCGCATAGGTCTCGATCTCGGGGCACCAGAACGCTTCTTCAAAACGCGCCGCAAGCGCGCCGGCTTCGGCTTCGAGCTTGTATCCTTCATCGTCGCGCTGGAGCCGGAACGCGCAGCGTGCCGCCAGGCGTTTGGCGGCATAAACGTAGCCCTGCACTTCGGCGAGTGCGATCGGCCCTTCAGCCAGGCGGCCATCGGCGTGAAAGACCGCGTCGTGGGAATCCTTCCAGCCCTGGTTGGCGAGGCCTTTTTCGGTCTGCCGATAATATTCGACGAAACCATCGCCATCGCGGTCGCCCGGGCCGTCAATCCAGGCTAATGCGGCCTGGATCGCGGGCCACAGCACCGCAATCGTTTCGATATCGCCAGTGCGTTCGGCGTAAAGTCCCGCGAGCAGCACGAACAGCGGCGTTAAATCGACGCTGCCGTAATAGAGTCCGAACGGAACCTCGCGCAGCGCCGCCATTTCACCGCCCCGCATCTCATGCAGGATCTTGCCGGGCTCCGCGTCGGCGAGCGGATCGGTGGTTTGGGCCTGATACGCCGCGAGGCGGCGGAGCACGCCGCGCGCCACTTCGGGACTCCACCACAACATCTGCAACGCAGTGATGAGGCCGTCGCGGCCAAACGTCGTCGAGAACCATGGAATTCCGGCGTAGGGATAGCGGCCTTGCGGCGTATCGGTCATCAACATTGCCAGATCGGCCGCCGACCGGCACAGGATCTCGTTGAAGCGATCGTTCGTGGTGACGACGGAAGTTCGCTCGCGGCTTTGTTCGCGCATTTCACGGCGTGCCGCGATCAAACCGCGCAAGAATGGCTTGGGCCGCGGGTCGGAGGCATCGCAGCTTACCGCCAGGAAAATCGAACATGTGTCGCCCGGCGCAAGGTTCAAATTGTAAATCGCCGAGCTTGTGGTCAGTTGTTCGGGGCGGGGGTCGAAGGTCAGCGTGGTCCGCCGCGTCTTGCCGTCGAGTCCCTGATAGGTCAGCAGCGCCTGATCGTCGCCGAGCAATCTTGCAGCCGCGGTTCCGCGCCGATCGCGATGCGCGCCGCGCACTTCGAACAAATCCGCGAAATCGTTCTCAAACAATATGGAGAGCCGCACATCGACGGTCTGGTCGCCATAGTTGCGGATGCCCAGTCGCTGATAAGCGGTGCCGCGCCAAAGGAAAATCGTGCGCAGAATATGCACGGCATCTTTTTCGAGAATCAGGCGCTGGTCGGTATGGAAATCGGGATTGGTCAGGTCGATGACGAAAGCGGAGTTGTCGTCGCGAAGATTGGAGCCGAGCAATAGTGGATGCGCGTCATTAACGCGTAACTCGAGCCGCGACAGGTAACGTGTGTCGTTATGGAATAATCCCGCCGACCCGTTCGACGTTGCGATGTCGCCGCGGCTGTCGAGCACCACGAACGAGTCGCCATATTTGAGAACGCGGGTCGGCCGCGTCGCCGGTTGTTCCGTGGCGCCGATGTAGAAGGGAGCTTCCGAAGGCGTTTCGACGATGTGCAGCTTGGCGGCAGTTTCAGGCGACATTGCATTTCACTTTGCGATTCATGAATCCGGCCACGAACGCAACGGCTACGCCTTGAATTGGTCGGAAGAGGGGAAGACCTAGGGCTTCGTGTTTTGGTGAATGACGTCGACGACGCGCATTTGGACCGGATCGACAAGGACAATGTCGTTGCCCGCCATGGCGTATTTGAGACCGACTGCGCCGAGAGTTCCCGCAACAGCGTTATCGGGCAGGTCGATCAGTTCAACTGTGTGTGGCACAGGCGTGCCTACGGTCGCCGAGAGTTGTGCGCTGTATGGTTTTACGGCTGCCCGGAAAACGGCATTAAAAATGGCGCTTCTTTGAGTGGCCGTCAGCGTGACAATTCTTGGGACGGCGCCGTTCGGCTGGACTGCTTCCTCCAGGCCGGCCGACTGTGCAAATGCGGACATGGAACCGAAAACGGTTCCCACCAAGACAAGGCCAGAAAGGCTGATTATGCCGCGCATGGGCCTGCCTCCTCCAACAACGCAACGCATGACGTCTCGTATAGGTCCGTAACCTTCGGTTGTTTTGCAAAATTAATGCTGCATCGCACGCAGATTGCTTGGCGCGGTGTTTACATAAAAACGAGCAAAAACCGGACCAAACGGCATTTCGTCGGGACGAGGCCCGACCTGCGTCGTTTGGCATGAGACAAAAATTCCCATGACAAAAGGGTGAAACCGTTTTAGTTCATTTGGAACAAAATAGAAGATCTTCTTCAGGGATGGGCATCAGGGCGGGAACCAATGGCGGCCTCAGCAACAACGATGAAGTCAACGGATGTCGTTGCCTCTTCGGCAACGCGATGGACGCAACTTATTGTCGGGCTGGCCTGCATGGTGCTGATCGCCAACCTGCAATATGGCTGGACCCTTTTCGTTAACCCGATCAACAAAGCGCACGGTTGGTCAATCGCTGAAATCCAGCTCGCTTTCAGTATCTTTATCGCGCTGGAAACCTGGTTGACCCCGGTCGAGGGCTGGATCGTCGATGTCATTGGTCCGCGCAACGGACCGAGGCTGATGGTGGCGTTTGGCGGCATCATGGTGGCGATCGGCTGGGTCATCAACGCCTATGCACAATCGCTCACGGCACTCTATGCCGGCGCCGTCGTTTCCGGCATTGGCGGCGGCGCGGTCTATGCGACCTGCGTGGGCCAGGCCGTGAAATGGTTTCCCGACCGGCGCGGCCTTGCCGTCGGCTTGACGGCTGCAGGCTATGGCGCCGGTGCCGCCATCAGTGTCGTTCCCATTCGCGAGGTCATTGCCTCCAACGGTTATGAAGCCGCGTTCTTCTGGTTCGGGCTGATTCAGGGCGGCGTTGTCTTTCTGGTCGCCTGGCTGATGCGCGCTCCGGAGGCCGGTGAGGTTGCCAGTTCGGCTGCGCCGAAAGTCGTACAGAGCACGCGCAGCTATACGCCCCTCGAAGTGCTGTCGAACCCGGTGTTCTGGCTGCTGTACGTCATGTTCGTCACCGTGTCGGCTTCCGGCCTGATGGCGACCGCGCAGATCGCGCCGATCGCCAAGGACTTCAACGTCGGCGACACCATCGTGTTCTGGGGCGCCACGACGTTGAGCGCGGCCCTGATCATCGACAACATCTGTAACGGCGCGGCGCGTCCGCTGTTCGGCTGGATTTCCGACAATATCGGTCGTGAATACACCATGGTGCTGGCGTTCGGCCTGGGCGGCGTCGCCTACTGGCTGCTCGGCAGCTTCGGCTATGCCCCGTTGGGCTTTGTGATCTTCGCCGCGCTGATCTTTTTGACCTGGGGCGAAATCTTCAGCCTGTTTCCGTCAACCTGCACCGATACCTTCGGCACCAAGTTTGCCACCGTCAATCTCAGCCTGCTTTACACCGCAAAGGGCACCTCGGCGTTTCTGGTTCCGATCGCCAACCTCATCAAGGACGCCACCGGGAGCTGGCACATGGTGTTCGTCGCCACAGCGATCATGAATTTCGCTGTGGTCGGATTGGCCATCTTCGTGCTCAAGCCGATGCGGGCGCGGATGATGGCCAAAGGCTGACAGCGGCGGCACCGGAAAGCTGCCGTTCGGATAGAAGGGCGCGGGAGCAATCCCGCGCCCTTTGTCCATGGTGCGCCCAAGGTCCCAGCATTCCCGAGGGGTCAAAGATGCTGTCAAATTGCGGCCTTTGGTCTCTGGCATAATGTATTACAGTGCGCTATAGCCATCTCGGAACGCGGCCCGAAATCTCAAAAAGACCGCGTCCTGTAAGGGTTGAGAGCGTCTTTGATGTCCTCTGGCGTGCACCGTCTTTCAGTCCCGCCGCGCGATCGCGCATCCGCGGCGCGTCCGCGTCTGGAGCCGATCGACACCTCCTTCAGCTTCAAGAACAAAGCCTATGCCGCGCTGAAGTCGGTCATCACCGACATGGACGTGTACGGCGGCCGCGAGGACATCCGGCTCGACGAACGCAGTCTCGCCGAAGAGTTTGGCATCAGCCGTACGCCGGTGCGCGAAGCGATGGCGCAGCTCGAGCGCGAAGGTTTCGTGCGCTCGGTGCCGCGGCGCGGCGTCTATGTCGTGCGCAAAACCAGGCGCGAAGTGATCGAATTGATCACCGCCTGGGCGGCGCTTGAAAGCATGGCGGCGCGCCTGATTACCGAGAACGCCAGCGATGACGAAATCGCTTCGCTGCGCCGCGTGTTCACCGCCTTCGACAACGGCGAGCTGCGCGCGCATCTCGACGAATATTCCGAAGCCAACATCGAATTCCATCAAACGCTGGTGCGCCTGAGCCGCAACAGCGTGCTGATCAATCTCGCCGAGAACCTGTTCACCCATATGCGGATGATCCGGCGCAAGACGATCGGCGAGAAGGATCGCGTCGATCGTTCGATCCGCGATCACATGCACATTATCGAGGCGCTGGAAGCGCGCGACACGGTGCGCGCCGAGAAGCTGGTGCGCGATCATGCGCTCGGTCTCGCCGAGCATGTCGAAAAATACGCCGACTATCTGGATTGAGCGCCACGATGCCGCACTTCTTCCTGAAGCTCATCGCCCCGCGCCCGACCTTCGCGACGGATATGTCGGAGGAGGAAAGGGCAGTGATGGGCGAGCATTCCGCTTACTGGAAAGCAAAACTCGACGCTGGCGATGTTGTCGTGTTCGGCCCGGTGATGGATCCGAAGGGCCCGTTCGGCGCCGGTGTCATCGCGGCGAAGGACGAAGCTGCGGCGCGTGCTTTCGCCGACGCTGATCCGGCGATCAAGTCCGGGCGCGGCTTTGTTTGCGAGATTTATCCGATGCGCGCCGTGACGCGCGAAACTCGAGCCGTGTCGTAGGGGAGACGCCCATGGTTGATGCAACAGTGAAGCCGATGTCTGCCGCCGCGGAAGCTGAGCAGGAACTGACCGACGGTTTTCATCTGATCATCGACGCGCTCAAGCTCAACGGCATCAACACCATTTATGGCGTGCCGGGAATTCCGATCACGGACTTCGGCCGCATGGCGCAGGCCGAAGGCATCCGTGTCCTGTCGTTCCGTCACGAGCAGAATGCCGGCTACGCAGCCTCGATCGCGGGCTTCCTGACCAAAAAACCCGGCGTTTGCCTGACCGTGTCGGCGCCGGGTTTTCTCAATGGCCTCACCGCGCTGGCGCACGCCACGACCAACTGTTTTCCGATGATCCTGATCTCGGGGTCATCGGAGCGCGAGATTGTCGACCTGCAGCAGGGTGATTACGAGGAGATGGATCAGCTCGCTATCGCCAAGCCGCTCTGCAAGGCGGCGTTCCGTGTGCTGCATGCCCAGGATATCGGCATCGGGCTCGCGCGCGCGATCCGCGCCGCCGTGTCGGGCCGTCCCGGCGGCGTTTATCTTGACCTGCCGGCCAAGCTGTTCGGCCAGGTCATCAACGCCGAAGCGGGCCGGAAGTCGCTGGTGAAGGTCATCGACGCCGCGCCGGCGCAAATTCCGGCGCCGGAAGCCGTCAAGCGTGCGCTCGACGTGCTCAAGAGCGCCAAGCGGCCGCTGATCATTCTCGGCAAAGGCGCGGCCTACGCGCAGGCCGACGATGCGATCAAGAGCTTCGTCGAAAAGAGCGGCGCGCCGTTCCTGCCAATGAGCATGGCGAAGGGCCTGCTGCCGGACACGCATCCGCAATGTGCCGGCGCGGCGCGTTCGACGGTGCTGAAAGACAGTGACGTTGTAATGATGATCGGCGCACGGCTGAACTGGCTGCTGTCGCACGGCAAGGGCAAGGCCTGGGGCGAGGCGCCGAAGAAATTCATCCAGATCGACATCGAGCCCAAGGAGATGGATTCGAACGTCGAGATCGCTGCCCCGGTGGTCGGCGATATCGGCTCGTGCGTCTCTGCGCTGCTCAGCGGCATGGGCGGCAATTGGGCCGCTCCGCCCGCCGACTGGACCAAGACGGTCTCGTCGAAGCGTGACGAGAACGTCAGCAAGATGGCGCCGCGGCTGATGAACAACAATGTGCCGATGGATTATCACGGTGCGCTTGGCGTGCTGCGCACAATCGTCAAGGAGCGGCCCGACGCGATCCTGGTCAATGAAGGCGCCAACACGCTGGACCTCGCCCGCGGCATCATCGACGTCTATCAGCCGCGCAAACGCATCGACGTCGGCACCTGGGGCGTGATGGGCATCGGCATGGGCTATGCCATCGGCGCCGCCATCGAAACCGGTAAGCCGGTTCTTGCCGTCGAAGGCGACTCGGCCTTCGGCTTTTCCGGCATGGAGATCGAGACGATCTGCCGCTACGGGCTGCCGGTCTGCGTCGTCATCTTCAACAACGACGGCATCTATCGCGGCACCGACGTCAATGCCGCCGGCGCCGATCCGGCGACGACGGTATTCGTCAAAGGTGCGCGCTACGACAAAATGATCGAGGCGTTCGGCGGTACCGGCGTCAACGCGACGTCGCCGGACGAGCTTCGCCGCGCCGTCAACGCGGCCATGGATTCCGGCAAGCCGACGCTCATCAACGCCGTGATCGATCCGAAAGCCGGCAGCGAGAGCGGCCGTATCGGCAACCTCAATCCGCAAAGCGCGCTGCGCAAGAAATCGAGCTAGGGAGACGACAGATGGCCTCGAAGAGGAAAGCCAGAGCGAAATCCAGGATGGCGAAATCCAGAACGGCTGTGAGAAAATCGGCTGCGAAGAAATCCGCCAGGAAAGTCGTGAAGCTCAAGGCCAAGAAGCCAGCGGCGAAAGCCGCGAACGGCGGTGGCTTGCCGCGGCCGAGCACCAGGCCGTTCGGCCAGGCAGGCAGGGCGCTCGAAGGCGTGAAGATCCTCGACTTTACCCACGTGCAGTCGGGTCCGACCTGTACGCAGCTCCTCGCCTATATGGGCGCCGACGTGATCAAGGTCGAACGACCGGGCGTCGGCGACATCACGCGCGGCCAGCTGCGCGACGTGAAGGGGCAGGACAGTCTTTATTTCACGATGCTCAACGGTTCGAAGCGCTCGATCACGATCGACAGCAAGAACGGAAAGGGCAAGGAAATCCTCGAGCGTCTGGTCAAATATTGCGACGTGCTTGTGGAGAATTTTGCGCCGGGCGCGCTCGACCGCATGGGGCTGACCTGGGAGTACATCCACAAGACCAATCCGCGCATGATCGTCGCGTCGGTCAAGGGATTCGGTCCGGGCCCGTATGAAGACTGCAAGGTTTACGAGAACGTGGCGCAGTGCGCCGGCGGCGCTGCCTCGACCACCGGGTTCCGCGAAGGGCCGCCGCTCGTCACCGGTGCGCAGATCGGTGACAGCGGCACCGGCCTGCATCTCGCGCTTGGCATCGTCTCCGCGCTTTACCAGCGTATCCGCACCGGCCGCGGCCAGAAGGTGCTTTGCGCCATGCAGGACGGGGTGCTCAACCTCGCGCGCGTCAAGCTGCGCGACCAGCAGCGGCTCAAACACGGCCCGCTCACCGAATACAGCCAATACGGCGAAGGCATTGCGTTTGGCGCAGCGACGCCGCGCGCCGGCAACGATTCCGGCGGCGGCCAGCCCGGCTGGATCGTCAAATGCAAAGGTTGGGAGACCGATCCCGATGCCTACATTTATTTCATCACCCAGGCGCCGGTGTGGGGTCCGATCTGCGACCTGATCGGCAAGCCTGAATGGAAAACGGATCCGGACTACGCCACGCCGCCGGCGCGGCTGCCGCGGCTGCGGCATATCTTCGACACGATCGAGGAGTGGACCAAGACCATGACCAAGTTCGATGTCATGGACAAATGCAATGCCGTCGATATTCCGGTCGGGCCGATCCTGTCGATGAAGGAAATCGCCGAGGAGCAGTCGTTGCGCGCGACCGGCACCGTGGTCGAAGTCGATCATCCGGGGCGCGGCAAATACCTGACCGTCGGCAATCCGGTCAAGCTGTCCAACTCGCCGCAGGACGTGCGGCGCTCGCCGCTGCTCGGCGAGCACACCGACGAAATCCTGCGCAAGGTGCTCGGTTACTCGGAAAAGGAAGTTGCCGAGATCAGGATGTCGGGCGCCATCACACCGCCCGAGAAACCGGCCAAGGCGGAGGCGGCGTGACCATGCGCATCGTCGTTCACGGCCAGCAGGCGTTCGGCAAGGCAGTCCTCGAAGCGCTGCTCAAGCGCGGTGAAAATGTTGTCGGCGTCTATGTCGCGCCGGAAAAGCCCGGCGCCAAGGCCGATCCGCTGAAGGAGGCTGCGCTGGCGGCCAATCTTCCGATCTATCAGCCGGACTCCTACAAGAAGCCGGAAGTGTGGGAGGAATTCAAAGCGCTCAAGCCCGACCTTCAGGTGATGGCGTTCGTCACGCTGTTTGTGCCGGAAGAATTCCTCAACATCCCGACCCATGGCTCGATTCAGTATCACCCCTCGCTGCTTCCGGCCTATCGTGGCGCTAGCGCGATCAACTGGCCGATCATCAAGGGTGAAAAGGAAACCGGCCTGTCGATCTTCTGGCCGGATAACGGCCTCGATACCGGCGCCGTCCTGATCCAGAAGAAAACACCGATCAGCAATACCGACACGCTCGGCACCGTCTATTTTGACCGCCTGTTCCCGATGGGGGTCGATACGATGATGGAGTCGGTCGACCTGGTGAAGGCCGGCAAAGCGCCGCGCATCAAGCAGGACGAATCGAAGGCGACCTACGAAGGCCGCTGCGGTCCGGACAACGCCAGGATCGACTGGGGCAAGCCGTGGGAGCAGATCGACCGGCTCATTCGCGGTTGCAATCCCGCACCCGGCGCGTGGACCACGCTCGACGGCAAACAGTTGAAAGTGTTCGACGCCAAGCCGCTGCCGGCCAAGGACCCGAAAGGCATCGCCGGCAAGACCGGCGAAATCGCCGCTATCGAAGCCGACGGTTTCACCGTGGTTTGCGCCGACGGCCGCTTCAAGGTCACGCGCGTGCAACCCGCCGACGGCAAGAAGATCGAAGCCGGTGAGTGGGCGAAGTCCGCCAATCTCGCGGTGAAAGCCAGATTTTCATAACTGCCTGAATCTCCGGGAAATCCTTCTCACTCCAGCTCTCTGAACGGAACCAACATGCCCGCCTCGCAACATCAGAATCCGAAATCCGATATTGAAATCTCGCAGGCCGCAAAGAAGCGGCTGATCCTGGACATCGCCAAAGAAAAACTCGGCATCGGTCCGGAAAATCTCGAGCCCTATGGCCACTACAAGGCCAAGATCTCGATGGACTACATCAAATCGCTGCAGAGCAAGCCGAACGGCAAGCTCATCCTCGTTTCGGCGATCACGCCGACGCCGGCCGGCGAAGGCAAGACGACGACCACGGTTGGCTTGACCGACGCGCTCAATCACATCGGCAAGAAGGCGATGTTGTGCCTGCGTGAGCCGTCGCTCGGCCCGTCGTTCGGCATGAAGGGCGGTGCCGCCGGCGGCGGCTACGCACAGGTGGTGCCAATGGAGGACATCAACCTGCATTTCACCGGCGATTTTCACGCCATCACGTCGGCGAACAATCTGCTCGCTGCCATGCTCGACAACCATATCTATTGGGGCAACGGACTCGGCATTGACGAGCGCCGGGTCGCCTGGCGCCGCGTTCTCGATATGAACGACCGCGCGCTGCGCACCATTGTCGGTTCGCTGGGCGGTGTTGCCAACGGCTTCCCGCGTGAAGACGGTTTCGATATCACGGTCGCGTCGGAAGTGATGGCGATCTTCTGTCTTGCGCGCGACCTTGATGACCTGAAGAAGCGTCTCGGCAATATCGTCGTCGCCTATACGCGCGATCGCAAACCGGTTCGCGCGAGCGAGCTTAAGGCCAATGGCGCGATGGCCGTGCTGCTCAAGGAAGCGCTGGCGCCAAATCTGGTACAGACGCTCGAAGGCACCCCGGCCTTCATCCACGGCGGCCCGTTCGCCAACATCGCCCACGGCTGCAACTCCGTGCTGGCGACCACGACGGCGCTCAAGCTTGCCGATTACGTGGTGACCGAAGCGGGATTCGGCGCCGATCTCGGCGGTGAGAAGTTCCTCGACATCAAGTGTCGCAAGGCCGGTCTTGCTCCCGACTGTGCGGTTCTGGTCGCAACGATCCGCGCACTCAAGATGCACGGCGGCGTCAAGAAAGAAGATCTGAAAACCGAGAACCTCAAGGCGCTTGAAGCCGGCATGAGCAACCTGCAGCGCCACGTGGAAAACGTACGCAAGTTCGGCATCGAGCCGGTGATATCGATCAATCGCTTCTCGGCGGATACCGAAGCCGAGATCAAGCTGGTCGAAGAGAAATGCAAGGCGCTCGGCGTCGAGGCGCTGATGGCGGATCACTGGGCGATGGGAGGTGAGGGCGCCGCGAACGTCGCCAAGGCCGTGGTCAAGATCTGCGACAGCGGCAAAAGCAAGCTCAAGCTGCTGTATCCCGACGACATGCCGCTCTACGAAAAGATCCGCACCATCGCCAGGGAAATCTATCGCGCCAAGGACATCTCCGCCGACAAGTCGGTGCGGGATCAGTTGGCGAACTTCGAGGCGATGGGATACGGCAAGTTCCCGATCTGTGTCGCCAAGACGCAGTACAGCTTCTCTACCAATCCGGACGCCAAGGGCGCGCCCACCGATCACGTCATTAACGTGCGCGAGGTGCGGCTCTCGGCGGGAGCCGAATTCGTGGTCGCGATCTGCGGTGAGATCATGACCATGCCCGGCCTGCCCAAAGTGCCGGCGGCCGATTCCATCGATATTGGCGCCGACGGCAGGATCGTCGGCCTATTCTGAGGAGGCCGTATTTGAGACGAAAAGGCGGACACCCGGTATGAATGTCCGGATTTCCGCTTGCGCTGGAGCAAGCGGCGCTTAGGTGATGTGACGGACGACAGATAGCCAAACAAGGAGTCTTCTATGTTGAAGTTTTATTACAGCGGCGCGCCGAATCCGACCAAAGTCGCGTTGTTTCTCGAAGAGACCGGTACGCCGTACGACGCCATTCCGGTCGATACCCGCAAGGGCGAGCAGCACAGGCCGGAATTTCTCTCGATCAATCCGAACGCGAAGCTGCCGGCGATCGTCGACGGCGACGTCACCGTGTTCGATTCAAGCGCGATCCTGTTTTATCTCGCCGAAAAGACCGGCAAGTTTCTGCCAGCCAAGAGCGACAAGGCACGCGGCGAATTGCTGTCGTGGATGTTCTTCGTATCCTCCGGCGTCGGGCCGTATTTCGGCCAGGCCGTGCATTTTCGCAATTATGCACCGGATAAAATTCCCTATGCCATCAACCGCTATGTCTTCGAGGGAAATCGCCACGCCGGCATCCTCGATGCACGGCTCGGCAAGCAGAAATATATGCTCGGCGACACCTATACGATCGCCGACATGAATGTGTGGGGTTGGGCGCGCATGCTGCCGAATGTGGTCGGCGAGGGCGCCTGGGACAAGTACAAAAACCTGAAGCGCCTGGTTGACGAGATCAACGCGCGGCCGGCGGCACAGAAGGCCGGAACGCTGAAGGATCGTCACAAGTTCAAGACCGAGATGGACCAGGAATCGCTGCACGCGATGTTCCCGCACCTGAAGGAAAAGGTCGCGTAATCGCAACGGCGATCTTGTTGAAATAAAAACGGCGCGGCTAACAAGCCGCGCCGTTTGTGTTTGCAAGCGGAAGCCGGTTACTGGAACAGCTTCATCGCGTTGATCAGCGTCTGAACCACGCCCCACGTCAGCGGAATGCCGACGAAGAGCCAGGCCAGCGCAAGCTGCAATCCGGTTGTACCGGTCTGCTGGGTCGTATCTGCCATCTGCGTTCTCCTTATGCGCCGGCCGGTTTCGCCGCCGCGCCGACGCCCATCTGGGCCAGGTCGGCATTGGCGTCCGACTTCATGTGATAGCGCGCATCGACCGCCTTGATGAGCGCGTTGGCGATGAAGCCGATGATGAACAGGCCCGCCATGATGTACATGGTGACGTTATAGGCCTGCGCCTTCGGTACGCCGTGAGTGATGTTGTACTCACGGATGTAGTTCACGAGCACCGGGCCGAAGATGCCGGCCATCGCCCATGCGGTGAGCAGAAGGCCATGGATGGCGCCGACATAGCGGGTGCCGAACATGTCCCTCAGGTAGGCCGGGACGGTCGCGAAGCCGCCGCCGTACATGCTGATGATCACCAGGAACGCCAGCACGAAGCCGACCACGCTGCCGACCGACCCGGTGTAGGGCACCGTGCAGTACAAGAGGAAGCCGAGCACCATGAACACGAAGTAGGTGTTCTTGCGCCCGATATAGTCCGACGTGGAGGCCCAGAAGAAGCGACCGGCCATGTTGAACAGGCTCATCAGGCCGACCAGGCCCGCGGCGGCGATCGCGGTGATCTTGCCCGGGAACATCTCCTGGGCCATCGCCGAGGCTTGTCCGAGCACGCCAATGCCCGCGGTCACGTTGATGCAGAGCACGATCCAGATGCACCAGAATTGCGGCGTCTTGAGTGCGTTATAGACATAGACGTCGCTGGTCGTGATCAGCTTGGACGCCTGCGTCGGCGCTACGTAGCCTTCCGGTTTCCAGTCTGGCGGAGGCACCCGCACGATAAAGGCACCCACCATCATGAAGAGGAAATAAACCACGCCAAGGGTGATAAATGTCGGAGCGACGCCGACATGGTTCGCGGTCTTGAAGTGGTCCATCAGCCACACCGAGAGTGGCGAAGCGATGAAAGCGCCGCCGCCAAAGCCCATAATGGCCATGCCGGTCGCCATGCCCGGGCGATCGGGGAACCATTTGATCAGCGTCGAGACCGGCGAGATGTAGCCGATGCCGAGGCCGCAGCCGCCGACAAGCCCGTATCCGAGATACACTACCCAGATGTTGTGGATGTAAACGCCGAACGCGGAGATCAGGAAGCCGATTCCCCAGCACAGCGCGGCGGTGAACATGGCCCGGCGCGGTCCGCCTTCCTCGACCCAACGGCCGAAGATCGCGGCGGAAAAACCGAGCACGAAGATCGCGATCGAGAAAATCCAGCCAAGCTGCGGAATGGTCCAGTCGTCCGGTGTCGACTGCGTGACGCCGAGGAGTTTCGTCATCGGCAGATTGAACACGCTGAACGCGTAAGCTTGGCCGATGCACAGATGCACGCACAGCGCGGCCGGCGGCACCATCCATCGGTTAAATCCAGGCTTGGCGATCGAATAGCTACGATCGAGAAAGCTCATTGAGCGACCCTCCTAATTCCCCCGTCGCTTTTGTTTATGATTACGATTTGAAGATGCGCCGCAGCGACAAAGGGCGCGTCTTTTAGACGTTTAAATCAACAAAAATGTACCTGTCGCTGCGATAAAATAGCAAGTTCGACCAAAGTCTCTGCCGCGGGGCATTTACGGACGTTCAGGACTGGCAAACGTCATCAGCGGTGGGATTATTCCCCGCGACGACGAAGCGTCGAAAATATTCTCGGCCGCTTCGGGAAGCGGCGGTGCCACCTCCACAGGGTTGTATTAAAAGATGTTATATATCAATGGTTTGTGGTACAATCGGCGTGTTGGTTGATGGAATGTCGTGGGGCCAATGTTCAAAGAGGGAAGTTTTGCGATTTCTGAGGCCAAGTGTAGCGGCAATCGGCGGCGGTGTTTATTGCTGCGCAGCGTAATGCGCCTCTGTTCCAATCGCCGTTTCAGCGTTCTAGAAGGATCGTGATGAACATGACCGAACAACCGTCCGCCCCGGTCGGACGGACCCGTAACCGTCCCCGCCGCACCCCTAAGGGTCGTCAACTCGACACGCAAGCGGTTGCGGATATCGAGGCGCTGCTGACCGATCGGCCGCGGCGGCGCGATCTGCTGATCGAGCATCTGCATCTCATTCAGGATAAATACGGTCATATCTCTGCCGCGCATCTCGCCGCGCTCGCAGCCGAAATGAAGCTTTCGCAAACCGAAGTGTACGAGGTCGCGACGTTCTACGCGCACTTCGACGTCGTGAAGGAAGGCGAGACACCGCCGCCTGCGGTCACCGTTCGGGTCTGCAACTCGCTGTCTTGCGCGATGGCAGGCTCAGAGCGCCTCCTTCAGGATTTGCCGAGAGCCCTTGGTCCGGGGGTGCGGGTCGTGCGCGCGCCGTGCATGGGCGCCTGCGATCACGCGCCGGCTTGCGCCGTCGGTCACGTGCAGGTGCTCAACGCCGACAAGACGAAGGTAACGGCTGCCGCCGCAAAGCCCGCGCACGCGCACGCCTATCCGACGCCGATGCCGTTTGAAATCTATGCGAAGAACGGCGGCTATGAGCTGCTCACGGCTTGTATCGGCGGCAAGCGTACGCGCGACGATCTGATCAAGGTCGTCAGCGATGCCGGCCTGCGCGGCCTCGGCGGCGCAGGCTTCCCGACCGGGCGGAAGTGGTCACTGGTTCGCGCCGAACCGGCGCCGCGGCTGTTCGCAGTCAACTGCGACGAAGGCGAGCCCGGCACGTTCAAAGACCGCTATTATCTCGAACGCGATCCGCACCGGTTCATCGAGGGCATGCTGATCGCGGCCTGGGTGGTCGAGGCTGCCGACACGTATCTTTACGTTCGCGACGAATATCCCGAAGTGATCCTGCTGTTGCAGCAGGAGATTGCCAGGGTCGAGGAAGCGGGGCTGTTTGGCCACACCAAGATTCATCTTCGCCGCGGCGCCGGCGCCTATATCTGCGGCGAAGAATCCGCGATGATCGAATCCATCGAAGGCAAGCGCGGCCTGCCGCGTCACCGCCCGCCATACGTGGCGCAGGTCGGCCTGTTCGGCCGGCCGACGCTCGAGCAAAACGTCGAGACGCTGTTCTGGATCCGAGACATCATCGAGAAAGGCGCGGCTTGGGTCACCTCCCAGGGCCGCCATGAGCGCAAGGGCTTCCGCAGCTTCTCGGTGTCCGGCCGCGTGAAGAACCCCGGGGTCAAGCTCGCCCCCGCCGGCATCACGGTTCGCGAACTGATCGATGAATTCTGCGGCGGCATGGCGGATGGGCACACCTTCAAGGGGTATCTGCCTGGAGGCGCTTCAGGAGGTATCCTGCCGGCATCGCTGGCGGACCTGCCGCTCGATTTCGGCACACTGGAGAAATACGGCTGCTTCGTCGGGTCGCATGCGGTTGTCATCCTGTCCGACAAGGACGACATGAAGGCTGTTGCGCTCAACCTTGTGAGATTTTTTGAGGATGAGAGTTGCGGGCAGTGCACGCCGTGTCGTGTCGGCACCGAGAAAGCCGCCTATCTTATGTCGCATGGTCCGTGGGACCCGGTCCTGCTTGACGAGCTGTCGACCCTGATGCGGGACGCTTCGATCTGCGGGCTCGGCCAGGCGGCGCCAAACCCTCTGCTTTCTGTGCTAAAATATTTTCCGGACGAACTGACCAAGCCGCTGGGCAAATGGTGACCGAAGGGCCTTTCTGATGAGCGACGCGAACGCACCAAAGCCCGACACATTCAGCATCGACGGGAGCGAGATCAATATCCGTCCCGGCGAGACGATTTTCCGCGCCGCAGCCCGGCTCGGTATCGAGCTGCCGCATCTTTGCTACGCGCCGACGCCCGGCTATCGCCCCGACGGCAATTGCCGCGTCTGCATGGTCGAGATCGAAGGAGAGCGGGTCCTGGCGGCAAGCTGCCTGCGCACGCCGTCGCCGGGCATGAAGGTCAAGACCCAGACCGACCGCGCCAAAACCGCGCGCAAGATGGTCGCCGAGCTTCTGCTCACCGACCAGCCTGAAATTGCAGTGGCGCACGATCCGGGTTCCGAACTCTGGAAAACGATCACGAACCTCAAGGTCACGCCCGGCCGGTTCCCGAAGCGCAATCGCGCGGAAGTGCCGAAGCCCGACCGCAGCCACGTGGCGATGGCGGTCAATCTCGACGCCTGTATCCAGTGCAATCTCTGCGTCCGCGCCTGCCGCGAAGTGCAGGTCAACGACGTCATCGGCATGGCCGGCCGCGGCCATCTCGAAAAGATCGTGTTCGATTTCGACGATCCGATGGGCGCATCGACCTGCGTCGCTTGCGGCGAGTGCGTGCAGGCGTGCCCGACCGGCGCGCTAATGCCGGCAACTTTGGTCGACGACAATAACGTCTACAAAGGCAAACCGGACCGCACCGTAGACAGCGTCTGCCCTTATTGCGGCGTCGGATGTCAGCTCACCTACCAGATCAAGGACGACAAGATCGTTTCGGTTGTCGGCAAGGATGGACCGGCGAACCAGAATCGCCTGTGCGTCAAAGGCCGCTTCGGTTTCGACTACGTCCACAATCCGCAACGGCTCCTCAAGCCGATGATCCGCAAGGAGGGCGTGCCAAAAGTCCCTCACGAGTTCATCGACCCGTCCAATCCGTGGACCCATTTCCGCGAGGCGACCTGGGAAGAGGCCCTCGACCGCGCGGCTGAGGGCTTGAAGAAGATTCGCGATCGCGACGGGCCCAAGGGACTTGCCGGGTTTGGCTCGGCCAAGGGCTCCAACGAAGAAGCCTATCTGTTCCAGAAACTGGTGCGCACCGGGTTCGGCACCAACAATGTCGATCACTGCACGCGGCTTTGTCACGCGTCGTCGGTCTCGGCGCTGCTCGAAGGCGTCGGTTCGGCCGCGGTTACCGCAACATTCAACGAATGCAAGAACTCCGACCTGATCATCGTGATCGGCGCCAATCCGACGGAGAACCATCCGGTCGCCGCGACCTTCTTCAAGCAGGCGGCCAAGCGCGGCGCCAAGCTCGTGGTGATGGATCCGCGCGGGCAGGCGCTGAAGCGTCACGCCTGGCGCATGATGCAGTTCAAGAATGGCGCCGACGTTGCAATGCTCAACGCCATGCTCAACACCATTGTCGCCGAGAAGCTTTACGACGAGCAATATATCCAGACCTACGTCGAAGGTTTTGACGCCTGGAAAGAGAACATCAAGGACTTCACGCCGGAGGAAATGGCGCCGATCTGCGGCGTCGAGGCAGATACGCTGCGCGAGGTGGCGCGCGCTTATGCCCGCGCCGAGCACGCCATTATTTTCTGGGGTATGGGCGTGTCGCAGCACACCCACGGCACCGACAATGCGCGCTGCCTGATTGCGCTGGCGCTGATCACCGGCCAGATCGGCCGCCCGGGCACCGGTCTGCATCCGCTGCGCGGCCAGAACAACGTGCAGGGCGCATCCGACGCCGGACTGATCCCGATGTTCTTCCCCGACTACAAATCGGTCGAAGATCCGGAAATCCGTGGCCAGTATGAGAAAGCCTGGGGCGTCAAGCTTGATCCGAAGAAGGGCAAGACCGTCGTCGAGATCATGGACGCGGTCCATCACGACGAGATCAAGGGCATGTACATCGAGGGTGAAAATCCGGCGATGTCCGATCCGGATCTCAACCACGCCCGCGAGGCGCTGGCGCACCTCGAGCATCTCGTGGTGCAGGACCTCTTCCTCACCGAGACGGCGGTCTATGCCGACGTGGTTTTGCCGGCGTCAGGCTGGCCGGAAAAGGACGGCACCGTCACCAACACCAATCGTCAGGTGCAGATGGGCCGTCAGGCGCTGCCGCTGCCGGGCAATACGCGGCAAGACCTCTGGATCATTCAGGAGATCGCCAACCGGCTGGGCTGCGGCTGGAACTACAAGCATGTGAGTGAGGTCTACACCGAGATGGCCTCGATGATGCCGGCGCTCGACAACATTTCGTGGGACCGCATCGCGCGCGAAGACGCCGTCACTTATCCTTCCGATGCTCCGGATCAGCCTGGCCGCGACGTTGTGTTCGACAAGGGATTCCCGCGGCCGGGCGGCTTCGCCAAGCTGGTCGCAACCAAGTTGCAGCCGCCGGATGAAGTACCCGACGACGAATATCCTTTCATTCTCACGACGGGACGCGAACTCGAGCACTGGCATACCGGCGCGATGACGCGCCGCGCCACTGTTCTCGACGCGCTGGAACCGTCCGCGATCGCCGCGGTATCGCGCGGGACGATCGCCAAGCTCGGCATCGCGCCCGGCGACATGATCCGTGTCACCACACGGCGCGGCACGGTCGAGCTGCACTCGCGTCAAGACGATTCGATTCCGGACGGCGTGGTGTTCATCCCGTTCGCTTTCGTCGAGGCGGCGGCGAACCTGCTCACCAATCCGAAGCTCGATCCGTTCGGCAAGATTCCCGAATTCAAGTTCTGCGCGGCGAAGGTCGAGAAGGCGGTGCCGCAGATGGAAGCGGCCGAGTAACTCTCCGCAAGTTCGGCGCGTCTGATGAGTGACGGCGATCCTCACGACGAGATCGAGCACCTCGAGGCGCAGATCGAGACGCTGTCCGCCCGCATCGAGAATTGCCACAAATTCATCCTCGCCGCCCGGATCGCCGTCATCGGCGGTGGTGTCTTGCTTGTGGCGCTTCTGCTTGGGCTGATCCGTTTCGATCCAACATGGCTCCTGACGGCGTTTGCCGCGCTGCTCGGCGGCATCGTGACGTGGGGCTCGAATAGTTCGACCGCCAAAGAGGCGGCGGACGATCTGGCCAAGGCTGAAGAAAACCGCAAAGCGTTGATCGGCCTCATCGATCTGCGGACCATTGCCGAGCGTCCTACGCTACACTGAGTGGGCTTGTCCCGGTCGCCCACGGCTTTAGACTTGTCGCCAACAAAAGACTTGCCACTACATCGGGAGGATTAGCGCCATGGCTCAATCGCATGTGTTTGCTGGCGTCGGCGGTTACTACGGCGGCAATCAGGGCAACCTTGCAGGTGTATTCCGCCGGGACGTAGAGGGCTCGGAGTGGAAACACGTTCTGACCGAGCCGGAGGCCTACACGGTCTTCGTGCATCCGCGCGATCCGAATCTGGTTCTCGCGGGGACAAAGGACGGGATCTACCGCAGCACCGACAGCGGCGCGACATTCAAGCGTGCAGCGTTTCCCGACAGCGGCGTGCAAATCTGGTCGTTCCTGGCGGACCCGAACGATCCGAAACGCCTTCTGGCCGGCGGCTCTCCGGTTTCGATCTATCGCAGCAACGATGCCGGGGCGAGCTGGACGCGGCAAGCCGCCCCAAAGCTGCCCGATCGCGGCAAGGCGCCGTTCGCGATGCGCGTCATGCGTTTTGCGCGCCATCCGAGCCGTCCCGATGAAATCTACGCCGCGCTCGAAGTCGGCGGCGTGATGCGCTCGACCGACGGCGGCGAAAGCTGGAGCGACAGCAGCGATCATCTTGTCCGTCTCTCGGTCGATGAGCCGCGCTTGCGAAGCAAGATCGTCAGCGATACCGAGGCCGAAGGCATGCTCGACGGCCACGCCATCTGCATGACCGCCGCCGAACCCGACAGCGTCATCCTCGCGGTGCGCATGGGCATCTTTCGCAGCAGAAATCAGGGTCAGACCTGGGAGGACCTGCGGGTCGACAGGTTCTCACCGTTCACCTACGGCCGCGACATCAAGGTGTCGCCGCAGGATCCGAACACGCTTTATGCCTGCCTGAGCGTTGCTGCCGCGTCGAAAGACGGTGCGCTTTATCGCAGCCGGGATGTCGGCAAGACTTGGCAGCGGTTCGACAAGGTGCAGCCGCACGGCACGCTGATGTCGGTCAGCCTGCATCACGCCGATCCGAAGCAGGTCTATATCGCCGCGCGTTACGGCGAAGTGTTCGGCACCCAGGACGGCGGCGAGAGCTGGCGTGAAACGCCGCTGCCGCAGGGTGTGCAGCACATCTACGCGCTGGCCTGCGGATAACGGTCTACTTCTTCTCGTCTTTGAAGTACGGTTCGACCGTGCCGGTGAGCTTCATCGTGAGCGGGTTGCCGTGCCGGTCTTTGGCCTTGCCGACGGCAACGCGCACCCAGCCTTCGCTGACGCAATATTCCTCGACATTGCTCTTCTCGACGCCCTTGAAGCGCACGCCGATGTCGCGCTCGAGCAGCTCGGCGTTGTAATAAGGGCTGTTCTGGTCGGTCGAGAGACGGTCGGGCAGGTCGCCGGGCATCGTTTTGTCCTTGTGGGCGGCAAAGCCTGCCCTCGTTTCGCTGCGCACCGTGCTAACGTATTCCGGATCGTCGGCACAAGCCCGGTGACGGGCCGGATACTGGCATGAATAGAAGAGCGGTCACGGTCGGCGTCGCATTGCTGGACGCGGCCGGTTGTGTCGCCGTCGCCCTGGCGTCCTACTATTCAGGCTCGGACCCGGCAACCATCGGATTTGACCAAGCCGCCGGCGTGATCGTCTTTGTGTTGTTCCTGCTGACCGGGTTGCCGGCGCTGGTTCTGAGCTATCTGAGGCGCGCGCCGCAAATAGCGGTCTCCCTTGCACTGGCGTTTCCGGCGGTATTCGTCCTGCTTTTCGTCGCAGCCGTCGTCATATTCACGATGCTGCCGTAACAGGCCTAATCTGTCGGCTCGATGTGTGCGGCCTTGCCGATCGCAATCGTCGCTGCGACATCGTCGGCGTAGAATTTGTCGAGTTGCTCCGGCGACATCGGGTCCGGTGACACGCCAAGGCGTGTCAGTTTCTCCTGAACTGCCGGCATGTCGAGCGACTTCTGCACGGCGTCGTGCACCTTGTTGACGATGTCGCGCGATGTCTTCTTCGGCGCCATCAGCGCGCCCCAGAACAGATAGGCGGCGTCCGGATATCCGGCTTCCGCTATCGTCGGTACGTTGGGCAACAGCGGCGACCGCGTCGGCGTACTCACCGCCAGCGCTGTCACTTTGCCTTGTTCGATCATTGGCACGGCGGGCGTGATCGGCACCAGATAGAAATCGATGCGGCCGGTTATCAAGTCGGCAAAGACCTCGATCGGCCCGCGGTAAGGTACGTGCTGAACGTCGAGCTTTGCGGCCAGCACGAAGCGTTCGCCAGCAATATGAGATGCCGAGCCGATGCCGGCGGAGGCGAAGTTCAACGCGCCTGGTTTGGCTTTCGCGGCGGCAACGAGATCGGCCACCGTTTTAAATCCCTTCGATGGCGCCGCAATCAAAACGCTCGGCTGTACACCGAGCATCACCATGCAGGCGAAGTCGTTGAGCGTGTCGTAGGGCAGCGTCCTGTGCAGGATCACCGCCGAACTCATCGATGCGCCTGCCAGCAGCAGCGTATAGCCGTCCGGGTCGGCGCGCGACACCGAAGCGGCGCCGACCACGCCGCCGCCGCCGGGCCGGTTTTCGATGACGAAAGGCTGTCCGATATCGTGTCCGGCCTGATCGAGCACCACGCGCGCAATAATGTCGTTGGCTGCGCCGGCACTGAATGGGCTCACGACCAGGATCGGTCGCACCGGCCATTGTTCGGCCGCGGCGCACAGGCCGACGATCGCCAAGGTTGCGGCCAACACCGCGCCCAGCACGCGAAGCAAGCTCATGGTTCCTCCGATATCATGCCGCGGCAAACATGGCGGCTGTAAACAGACCTGACAAGGCGACGATGTCACGCAGGCGGCGGGCGCAAAATCTATTCGATCGACATCCCGGCGGCCTTGAGGGGCGCGCCATTCTTCTCAATTTCTGGGCCGATGATGCTCTGCAGGTACTCCGTTGTCTGGTGCTCTGGAGGTACGACAAACGTGCCGGTAGCAGTGAGCTGCTGCTGAACTGACGGTGTGTTGATTGCTTCAGCGGCCGCGTCGTGCAGTTTTTTGATGATCGGCGCAGGCGTTCCCTTGGGCACGAAGAAGCCGAACCAGGTCGAGGCTGCGAAGTCTATTCCCTGCTCAAACGTTGTTGCGAAATTTGGAAGGGTTGGCAGACGGTTGTGTCCCAGCACGGCAATTCCTTTGACGAGTCCGCCCTGAAGGGATGGTTCGGCCGTTGGAGCCAAGGTGCAAAAGTAATCGAATTGCTGGCCGATCAGGTCCTGCATTGCCGGGCCGCCGCCGCGATAAGGAATGTCTTGCACTTTAACGCCGATCATCTGGTTGAACAGCGCGCAATCGACGTAGCCAGTCGAACCAACTCCCGCCGAACCCGATCGCACATTGCTCTGGTTCTTGCGGACATAGGTGACGAATTCCTGAAGCCCGTTGACCGGCAGATCCTTGCGCGCGATCAGCACCATGGCCTGATCCGCGACCAGAATCACCGGCACCAGGTCCTTTTTGAGATCGTAGAGCGGGTGCTTGTAGAGCGTCTGATTGATGGCATCGGCGCGGCTGCCGAGGTCAAACTCGTAGCCGTCAGGCGTGGCGTTGACGACATGCTCCGAACCGATCATCCCGCCGGCACCGCCGATATTCTCGACGATGACTTGCTGACCCAGGGTCTCCGAAAGCCGGCGAGCGACAATTCGCCCGAGGACGTCGGTACCGCCGCCGGGCGCAAACGGCACCACCATGGTCACCGGGCGGGTCGGCCAATTTTGTGCGTGCGCCGGCGCGGTTGCGCAGCCCGCAGCCAGCAAAATCGCGGCAGCCAGGATGGTCTTGTGGGTCGCGATCATTTAATACCCCCGCGTTTCAGCCGGCAGGGCATCCTAGCCCGGATTTTGCTTCGTAGTGATCCAGGCTAAGATTACATTTCAACATACGGAGCTTGCAGTAGTGAAAGACGCGGAACGGGCGCGACGGACATCCTCTTCTAAAGGGGAGGGCGCTGGCCTGCCTCTCGTGGAAAGTTTGGGGGTCCGGCACAACTGGACGCGCACCGAGGTCCGTGCGCTGTTCGACTTGCCGTTCCCGGACCTGATGTTTCAGGCGCAGACCGTCCACCGCATCAACTTTGAGCCGACCGAGGTGCAGATTTCGACGCTACTGTCGATCAAGACCGGTGGCTGTCCGGAAGATTGTGCCTATTGCCCGCAAAGTGCGAAATACGACACCGGGGTCAAAGCGGAAAAACTCATGGCGCTCGAGGCCGTGCTCGCGGAAGCGCAGGCGGCGAAAGCTTCGGGCGCCAGCCGCTTCTGCATGGGCGCAGCATGGCGCGAACCGAAGCAGCGCGACCTCGATGCGGTTTGCGCCATGGTCGAAGGGGTCAAGGCGCTCGGCCTCGAGACCTGCGCCACGCTCGGCATGCTGACGGCGGACCAGGCGCAACGGCTGAAGACATCGGGGCTCGATTACTACAACCACAATCTCGACACCTCGCCGGAATTTTACGATCGGATCATCACCACCCGTGTCTATCGGGATCGTCTCGAGACGCTCGACCACGTGCGTGATGCCGGTATCCATGTTTGCTGCGGCGGCATCGTCGGCATGGGCGAAAGCCGTGAGGATCGCGTCGGGATGATCGCCACCTTGGCGAGCCTGCCCGAGCATCCGGAATCGGTGCCGATCAATATGCTGGTGAAGGTCGCCGGCACGCCGCTTGCGGACCAGCAGCCGCTTGATCCGCTGGAATTCGTCCGCACCATCGCGGTGGCGCGGATCACCATGCCGCGTTCGGTGGTACGGCTCTCCGCCGGGCGCGAGGACATGAGCGAAGAGACGCAGGCACTGTGTTTCCTCGCCGGCGCCAATTCGATTTTCTACGGGCCGAAGCTTCTCACCACGCCCAATCCGGGACGCGACCGGGACCGCGACTTGATGGACCGGCTCGGTATGTCGCCGATGGAGCCCTAAGCAACGATTTCTTGTCGCTTCGATGAGCGACAAGCCCGCCGGAAAGTTCCGGCGGGCTTTTAGTTCAATGCCTGATCGATTGGCCGCTTACGGCATCTCGCCGCGCTGTGTCATGCACTCGCCATAGAAGAGAATTTGGGTCTCTTCGAATGAAGCGTTGCTGAATTTCGAGGCCTGGACGCTGCAATCGTGGACCGCGGCCGCCCGTTTTGCGCTGATCGGCACGCTGCCGGTGTCGAAGTGATTATCGAAGTTGTCGGCTGACATGTGCAGCCCCTGCAGCGAATGCTTCTTTTTTGCCAAAGCTGGAACGGTGCCGATGGCCGTGACTGCGGCCAGTATCATCGCAGCCTGCACGTATTTGGTGCGGCGGTTTAGTCCCTGGCTCTTCTTGAACGATATCATCTCTGCGCTTTCGTTTTAAATCGTCGCCTTGCGCAGGTGCTAGCAGACTGTTTCTGCATCGCACAATAAAATGAATTTGTTTGGTGGTCATGAAACTGTAGTGAAAATCGACGCGTTAATGCGCGCGATATACGCGCGTTTATTTGATCGGTGTTTCAATGCCGGATTCGAGGCCGACAGCGGTGCAATTCAGTTGCTGTTTTCGATGCAGTGATTGCGGCAACTCGCAGGAATTACGCTTTATTTCCTGGAGTGAATAACGTTCGCGTATTTTTGATTCACGGGTGGATTGCTGCGTTGCGCAAAATGCATTGCGGCAGATCGGAAACGAAACTCGGAATCAAAAAAACAAAAAGAGTGTGCTTCAAACTCCGGCGGCCCCGCCGTCTGCGCGCGGGTCATGCGCGCCTTCGCAGGTTCCATCCTTGTGCAGAACAACTGCACCGGCGTGACCCATGACATCGGAATAATCTTCCGCGAGCACATCAATTTCATGGCCGGCGGATGCGAGACGATCGACAAGATTGCCGTCAAAACGCGCCTCAAGCCTGAGCGCGGCGCGCGCCGCGCCCCAGGTGCGGCCAAGCACCCAGCGCGGCCGGTCGATCGCCTGATCGAGCGGTTCGCGGAACATAATATGCCGGGTGAACACCGCACCTTGGGTCTGCGGCTGGCCGTCACCGCCCATGCAGCCATAGGCCATGATGCGGCCATCCTTGAGCACGGCGAGGGCGGGGTTAAGCGTGTGGATCGGCAACCGTCCAGGCATCAGCGGATTAAGCGCTCCGCCTTGCAGCGAGAAGCTCGCGCCGCGGTTTTGCATCAAGACGCCGGTTGCCGGCAGCACGCAGCCGGAACCGAATTCCCAGTACAGCGACTGGATGTAGGACACCACGAGGCCGCCCGCGTCGGCGGCACCCATCCAGACCGTGTCGCCATCGCCTGACGCCAGCGGCCAGCGCGTCGCCTTGTGGCGGTCGATCTTCATGACTTCGCCCGAAAGGAAGCGCGGGTCGAGATAGCGATCGAGCGCGTGGGCCAAAAAGTTCGGATCGGTCACGGCGCGGTCGCGGGCGCGGATCCCGCGCTTGGTGGCTTCGACCAGGCAGTGCACATGGTCGAAACCCTCGGCCTCGGTGACGCCAAGCCGATCGAACAGCGCCAGAATCATCAGTGAGGTGATGCCCTGGGTCGGCGCGTCGGTGTTATAGACGGTACCCATCGAAAGATCGGTGTGCAGCGGCTCGGTGACCTGCGCTTCGTAGCGGGTCAGGTCCTCGCGCGTGACCGGACTGCCGATGCGTTCGAGATCGGCGGCGATCTCGCGCCCGATATCGCCGCGATAGAAATCGTCAAGGCCGGCGTGAGCCAGATGCGCGAGCGTGGCCGCGAGTTTTTCCTGCTTCAGCGTGGCGCCGACGATGGGCACCTTGCCGTCGTCGAGAAACGTCTCGGCGAAGCCCGGAGCAGGCAGCAGATTGTCGAGATTGTCCCGCGTCAGCCGTTCCTGGCTGCGCGTCACCTGGTAGCCGTCGCGCGCATGGCCGTAAGCGCTGCTGAAAAGGACCTCGAGCGGCAGCGATCCGCCGTTCGCCTTCGCGGCCTGCATCGCCAGTTTCCAGCCGCCGATGGCGCCGGGCACGGTCAGTGCGGCAAGCGGGCCCCGCGGCGGTATGGTGTCATAGTCGCGATAAAGCTCCGGCCGTGCATGACGGCCGGAAGGTCCCGGCGCCATGATGGCGCGGACCCGGCCGGATGGTTCGCGTATCAGCCAGAACCCGTCGCCGCCGATATGGTTCATATGCGGATAGACCGCGGCAATGGTCGCCGCCATCGCCACCATGGCTTCGATCGCGTTGCCGCCCTCGGCGAGGATCGCGCGGCCGGCTTCCACGGCCGCAGCGTGCGGCGCGCAGACGACGCCGCGGCGATGGCCTGCAGTATGCAAGTTGGTCATGCTACGGCCGGTTCGGCAAAGCCGCGTTTGCGCAGGAGCGCATCGGCCTTTGGCAGGCGGCCGCGGAACGCCTTGTAGGCCTCGGCCGGATCCTGTTTGCCGCCGGCTGCGTAGATCGTGTCGCGGAGCCGTTTCGCGGTCGGCGGATCGAAGATGTCGCCGGCCTCCTCGAATGCCGCGAACGCATCGGCATCGAGAACTTCCGACCACATGTAGCTGTAATAAGCCGAAGCATAGCCGCCGCCGGCAAAGATGTGCGCAAAATGCGGGGAGCGGTGCCTCATGCCGATTTCGGCCGGCATGCCGATCCCGGCCAGGGTCTCGTTCTCAAACGCCGTGGCATCGACGCCGTCCGCAGTCGGCAATGAGTGGAACTCGAGATCCACCAGCGCGGACGAGACATATTCGACCGTGGCAAAGCCCATATTGAAATTGCGCGCGGCCATGAGCCGTTGCAGCAACTCTTCGGGCATCGGTTCGCCGGTCTCGTAGTGGCGTGCGTAACGCCGCAGCACGTCGGGCTGTTCGAGCCAGTGCTCGTAGAGCTGCGACGGCAATTCGACGAAATCGGTTGAGACGGCTGTCCCGGAAATCCTGGGGTAAGTGACCGAAGACAACAGGCCGTGCAATGCGTGGCCGAATTCGTGAAACAATGTGCGCGCATCGTCGAAGCTCAATAGCGTCGGCTCGCCGGCGGGGGCCTTGGCGAAATTGCAGACATTGATGATCAGCGGATCGATATTGCCGGCAAGCCGCTCCTGGTCGCGCAACGAGGTCATCCAGGCGCCGCTGCGCTTGGATGGGCGCGCGAAGTAATCGCCAAAGAACAAGCCGACTTTCCCTCCGGCACCGTCGCGGACCTCCCAGACCCGCACGTCGCCGTGCCAGGCGGGTACGTCCGGGCGTGGCGTGAACTTAAGCCCGAACAGCTTTTGCGCGGTGTAGAACATCGCCTCGATCAGGTCGTCGAGATTGAGGTAAGGCTTGACCGCAGCCTCATCGAAATCGAACGTGCGCTGGCGGAGTTTCTCGGCGTAGTAACGCCAATCCCAGGCCGCGAGTTCGAAGTTGCCGCCGTCGTCACGAACGAGTTGTTGCAGGGCGTCGCGGTCGGCCAGCGCGCGCGAGCGCGCCTTGGCCCATACCGTATCGAGCAGATCGCGCACTGCGGCCGGTGTCTTCGCCATGGCGTCATCGAGCCGGTAGTGGGCGTAGTCCGGAAAACCGAGGAGCTTGGCGCGTTCGGCGCGCAGCTTCACAGTCTCGGCGATGATCGCCTTGTTGTCGGTCGCACCGTCGTTGTCGCCGCGCGCCGCAAAGGCACGAAAAACCTTTTCGCGCAGGTCGCGCCGGCTGGAGAATTGCAAGAACGGCTCGACGCTGGAACGCGACAGCGTGATGAGGTGGCCGTCGAGGCCACGCTCCTTCGCTTCGGATCGCAGCGCCTCACGCATGAAATCCGGCAATCCGGCAAGCTCGGCTTCGCCATTGAGCGGCAGCGTATAAGCCTGCTCGTCGGCAAGGATGTTCTGGCTGAACGATGTGCCCAACGCCGCCAGCCGCTCGATGATTTCCGCAAGACGTTTCTTGGCCGCATCGCTGAGCCCGGCGCCAGCCCGGCGAAAGTCGGTGTGATAGCGCTCGAGAACGCGGGCCTGCTCGGCGGTGAGGCCAAGCTTGTCGGCTTGCCGCATCAGTTCCGCTACTCGCGCAAACAGCACCGCGTCGCTATTGATCTTGTTCCAGTGCCGCGCGGTGAGCGGCGCGATCTCGCGCTCGATCGCAAGCAGCGCATCGTTGGCATGGGCGCCGGCCAGCAGGCCGAAGATGGCCTCAACGCGGGTCAGCGTCCGTCCGCTGAGTTCGAGGGCGCCAATCGTGTTGTCGAAGTTCGGCGCTTCCGGGTTGGCCTTGATGGCAGCGATCTCGGCCTCGTGGTCGGCCAGCGTCTGCATATAGGCCGGGCGGAAGTGCTCGGGCCTGATGGCGTCGAACGGGGGCACCCCATCGGGGGTTGTCCAGTCCGCCAAAAGCGGATTGGCAGGGTCGGCGGGGCGGGTCATTGAACGCTCTTTTTCATCGGGCAGGCGGGCATGATATATGTCCTCGACCCTAACCGGCCACAGGAGAGCCCACTATGCCCCGCCACGCCCATTACCTGCCGCATGGCGTTATTCCGGCGGTCCTGCTGCCGTTCCACGACGATCTGTCGATCGACGAAAAAAGCTTCCGCAAGCATCTGAGCGACGTTGCCGCGGTTCCGCACCTGACCGCCATCACCATTAATGCCCATTCGACCGAGGTGGCATCCTGCACCTTCGAGGAGCAGCGCCGGGTGCTGGACATCGCCCAGGACGAGATTGGCGGAAAGCTGCCGCTGGTTAACGGCATCTGGGCGGATGGCAGTCTTGAGGCCGCGCGGATCGCCCGCATGGCGGAGGATGGCGGTGCCTCGGCGCTGCTGGTCTTCCCGCCCGCGCCGTTCACGCTGCAACAGTCGCCAGCCATGGCAGTGGAGCACTTCAAGCGTATCGCCGGGGCGTCGAGCCTGCCGATCATCGTCTTCCAGTATCCGCTGGCGACCGGCCAGGGTTATCCGCGCGATACCCTGATGAAGATGTGCGAGGAGGTGCCGACCATCCGCGCCATCAAGGACTGGTGCGGTAACGTCCCCCAGCACGAGATGCACATTCGCGAACTGCAAAGCCTGCCGCGGCCGGTCAACGTGCTGTCCACCCACAGCGCATGGCTGTTCAGTTCGCTGGTGCTCGGCTGCAACGGGCTGCTGTCCGGCTCCGGCAGCGTGATCGCCGACCTGCAATCGGCGCTGTTCCAGGCGGTCAAAAGCAACGACCTCGCCGAGGCGCGGCGCCTCAACGACCGCATCTATCCGCTGGCCCGCGTGTTCTACGCCGAGCCTTGGGCCGACATGCACAACCGCATGAAAGAGGCCCTGGTGCTGCTCGGAAAGCTGCCGCACGCCGTGGTCCGGCCGCCTTTGGTCAAGATCACCCGCGCCGAGATCGACCGCATCCGGGTGGCGCTGGTCCAGGCCGGCCTGCTGTCGGACAAAGCCGCGCGGGACGCGGCCTAAGCGGCCTTGAAACGGCCTTCGGTTTCGGAGTAACTGCCGCGTATGGACACGCCTGTCATCCAGCGCCCCAGGCGCATCAAGTGGCTTAACGTGCTGACCGTGGTCAGCGCGGCCATCCTGATCAGCGCTGAAGTGTTCGGCGCCGCCTTTGCCGGCAGCTGGGCGATTGCGAGCCTGCTTTCGATCGGCGTCTTCGGCGCCCGCATCCTGGACGGCGTGTTCGTCGTGTGCGGCATCGCCGTCATGGTGCAGTTCGTCCGCGCCGCGCAGCGCGTCGAGCCCTTCACTGCCGACTGAAGCGCACGCCGCGTCGTCTTCTCCACCGTCACGCGTCCGATTTACGTCTCGTTAAAACAAAAACGGTTGCGTGGGTTTGCCAATTGGATTATTTCAACTCTTGCCCAATTTCGCACGTGCCTGTGGCCGTGTGTCGGTCGGTGGGCATCCGGACAAGAGGCCGGACAGCCGCCTAAGGAAGAGAATGCTACTTCCTTGCACCCGCGACCGGCAGCCGGAGGCGAACCGGCGATGCCAGCTCTCCACTGGCGACGCGGCTTAAAGCAACGACGGAAGGGCTTTTTTGGATTCTGCCGGCGCGAATGCCGGGGACACCGAAAGGGCTTGTCCATCTTTGCCAGCAGTGCGGAACGGGGCTTCCCCTCATCCGGACCAAGGCAGCAATCGCGTGGCGGTGACAGGTTTCGCATTCCGCGGAGCCCGATCGTCACAGGAGGTTCACCTTAGGCGGCGCTGCCGCCTGCCGGATAGAGGAGCTGGGTCGAGATGACCGCACGCATCCGCGAATTTCTGAAGAACCGCACCCAAGATGGACCCTGCCTCGTCGTCGACATCGATGTCGTCCGCGAGAACTACCAAAACTTCGCCAAGGTGCTGCCGGACACCAGGGTCTATTACGCCGTCAAGGCAAACCCGGCGCCTGAGATCTTGAAATTGCTGGCCAGCCTCGGCTGTTGCTTCGACGTGGCCTCGATCCCGGAGGCGCAGGCTGCGCTCGCCTCCGGCGCCACGCCGGACCGCATCTCCTACGGCAATACCGTCAAGAAAGAGTCCGAGATCGCCGAGGCGTTCCGGCTCGGCGTGACGCTGTTCGCCGTGGACTGCGAGGCCGAGGTCGAGAAGGTGGGGCGCGCCGCTCCGGGCAGCCGGGTGATCTGCCGCATCCATTGCGATGGCTCCGGCGCAGAATGGCCGCTGTCGCGCAAATTCGGCTGCGAGCCGGAGTACGCCGTCGATATCCTGGAGCTCGCCCACAAGCGCGGACTGATCCCGTACGGCGTTTCATTCCATGTCGGTTCACAGCAGCACAATGTGCAAGCCTGGGACCGGGCACTGGCATCCACCGCGGCGATCTTCCGTGCCTGTGCGGAGCGCGGCATCGGCCTGTCGATCGTCAATCTGGGCGGCGGCTTTCCGGCGAAGTACATGCGCAAGACGCCGAAGCTCGATAGCTACGGCAAGGCGATCTTCAAGTCGCTGCGCAAGCATTTCGGCAACAACCTGCCGAACACGTTTGTCGAACCGGGCCGCGGGCTGGTCGGCAATGCCGGCATCATCGAGGCCGAAGTCGTACTGATCGCCAAGCGCAATCCGGAAGATGAAGTGCGCTGGGTCTATCTCGACATCGGCAAATTCCACGGCCTTGCCGAAACCATCGGCAAGTCGATCCGCTACCCGATCCGCACTCCCCGCGACCGCGACGAGACGGCGCCATGCATCGTTGCCGGCCCGACCTGCGACTCGGTCGACGTGCTTTATGAGAAGACCCCGTATCCGCTGCCGATCACGCTCGCCATCGGCGACAAGGTGCTGATCGAGGCAGCCGGCGCCTATACGACGACGTATTCGTCGGTGGGTTTCAACGGCTATCCGCCGCTGCGGCAATACGTGATCTGAGCGCAGGCTGCGGCCAAGAAGCCGATCAAGAAAACCCCGGGCAATCCGCCCGGGGTTTTTGTTTGCGTGAAAGCGAAGCGTTATTTCGGCTGCACGTTCGAATTGCCTCCCGGGGTCCCGGGCGGCGCGATGACCGACGTATCTCCGGTCTGCGGCGTTGGCGCCTTCATCGCCGGATCGACGTCGGGCGGGCACATGACGCCCGCTGTCTGTCCTGACTTTTGCAGGGTCTCGCTGGAGCGCTCCTGGGGCGTGCACCCTTTGGCATCAGGCGCCTGCGCTTGAGCCAGCGAGGCCCCCGCGAGCGAGATCGCCAGCGCCGTCAGGTACGCCTTCGCGATATTCGGCATGCGAACCTCCCTTCAGAGTGCGGCTTCTGCGAGATAACGATTGCCGGAGCGGGCAGTTCCGTGAACGGAAATTCAGGCGAGATCGACAATCCCGGCTTCGCCGCTTTCGGTCCCAAACGCGAGCAACGTACCGTCAGCGCTCCAGGCCAATGCTTTGATCGGTGCATCGCCCGGCTTCTTGGCCAGGATTTCGGCGCCGTCCTCAACGCGAACCAACAGCACCATGCCATCGGTGTAGCCGGCCGCGACAATGTCCTGCTTCGGATGGCAGGCGACCGCATCGATGCGATGTTCGGACGGTGCAAGGACCCGCGGCTGCTTTCCCATTGGCCCTTCCTTGGTCTGGAACGGCCAGAGGATGAGCTGGTTGGCGCCCGACGTGGCAAGGAAACGCCCGCCCGTGGTCCAGCCGTACGAAGTGACGCGCGCGGCGTAGCCGGACATCCGCATGTGCTTGCCGTCGGCGAGACGCCAGCCATGCAGCATCGGCTCCTGCATCGTGGTGACTAAAAAACGCCCGTCGGGATGCGCTATGACGCCGAGGTGCGAACCCTTCCACTCGAGTTTTTCCGGCTGGGATTGTGGCGCGTTGGGAAACCACAGCGTCGCGCCATTGTAGTGCGCGATGGCGAGCCGGAAGCCTTTCGGCAGGAAGGCGAGCCCGCCGGCGGTCGAGGGCGCCTCGAAGGTGCGAAGCTCCTTGGCCTGCACGAACACGGATTTGCCGGCCGACCAGGCCAACGCGCCGTCAGGGCCGATCGCGACGTGATCGATCCAGCGCCGTTTCGGATCGGTCGTCAGGGTTCGGCTTTCGCCGCTGACGTCGGTCTCGATAACCTTGCCGTCGTCGCCGCCGGTGATGATCGTTGAATCGCCGGCGACGGAACTCAGGATCGCGCCGCCGTGGACTGCAACGCTCTTGGGCTCGCCGCGCGGCGGCGCCAGAACCAGTGTTTCTTCGGCCAGCACAAAGACGGCCATGCGGCCGAGAAAGTGCGCGGCGGTGACCGCACCGCTCGCGGCAACCGCGTGCGTGCGCTCGACGACGGAAACAGTGTCGCTACGGGTGTCGGACATGAAAGTCGGTCAGGCGACGCAGCTTTCGAAACCTTCGGCGATCATCTTGCCGGGAAGGTTGCGGCCGATGAACACGATGCGGCTGTCGCGCTTCTCGCCATCCTTCCACGGCCGCTGATGGTCGCCGTCGAGGATCATATGGACGCCCTGGAACACGAAGCGCTCGTTATCGTCCTTGAACGACAGGATACCCTTGCAGCGCAAAATGTTCGGGCCTTCCTTCTGCACCAGCTCCTGTACCCACGGAAAGAATTTGTCCGGGTTCAGCGCTTTGTCGGTGCGGAGCGAAATCGATTGCATGTCCTCGTCATGGTAGTGTTTCAACCCGCCGTGCGAATGCGCATGCTTGTGGTCATGATCGTGGTGATGGTCATGCCCGTGATCGTGACCATGGTGGTGGTCATGATCGTGGTGGTGATCGTGACCGTCGCCGCCGAGGAAATCCGGCTCGATATCGAGAATGCGGTCGAGATCGAAGGCATTGCGGCCGAGCACCTGATCGAGCGCGATTTTGGCGCGCTCCGTCTTGTGCACCTTGGCGTAGGGGTTGATGCCACGGATGCGGGCCTCGACCTCGCTCAGCTCTTCGGGTGTGACGAGATCGGTCTTGTTGATCAGGATGACGTCGGCGAAGGCGATCTGGTTCTTGGCTTCCGGCGCATCCTTGAGCCGGTCATTGAGCCACTTGGCGTCGGCGACCGTCACAACGGCGTCGAGCCTGGTCCTGCGGCCGACGTTTTCGTCGATGAAGAAGGTTTGTGCGACCGGCGCCGGATCGGCGAGGCCGGTGGTCTCGACAATGATGGCGTCAAACTTGCCCTTGCGGCGCATCAAGCCGTCGAGAATACGCACCAGGTCACCGCGGACCGTGCAGCAGATGCAGCCGTTGTTCATCTCGAATACTTCTTCATCCGCGCCGACCACGATGTCGTTGTCGATGCCGATTTCGCCGAATTCATTGACGATCACGGCGTATTTCTTGCCGTGCGGCTCGGACAGGATGCGGTTGAGCAGCGTGGTCTTGCCGGCGCCGAGATAGCCGGTCAGCACCGTGACCGGAATTTTTTCGGATGAAACCTGTTCGGACATGGACACTCTCCTGCGCGGCTATATAGGCGATCCGGCCTGCTCCTGAAACCCGCTTAAGCCTCGAGGTGGCGGCGTGGCATCGCCAGCCAGATCAGGCCGCCTGCCGGTCCGACCACGACCGACAGCACATAAAGGGCTCCGGCGGCCAGGATGACGGTCGGGCCGGCCGGCAACCCGGCGGCTTGCGAGATGACGAGCCCTGCATAGCCTGAAATCGCCGCGCTGCCGATGGCCACGGCAATCATGCCGCTGATGTCCCGCGTCCAGAATCGCGCGATGAACGCGGGCAGCATCATGATGCCGACGGCGAGCAGGGTGCCGAGCACGATGAAGCCGCCGACCAGGTTCAGGACCATCAATGCAAGAAACGCCAGGTGGGCGGCGCCGCCGGTGCGGCTGACCGATCGCAGAAATCCCGGATCGACACATTCCAGGATCAGCGGCCGCCAGATCAGCGCCAGCGCTAAGAGCGAGATCGTGGCAATGCCGGAGATGAGTAACAGGGCCGGCGGGCTGATTGTCAGCACCGAGCCGAACAAAAAGTGCACCAGGTCCTCGTCACTGCCTTTGACCGAGACGATGACAACACCGAGCGCCAGCGAGATCAGGAAGAAAGCGGCGAGCGAAGCGTCTTCTTTCAGCGGCGTCGCGCGCGCCACCAGCCCGGCGCCAATAGTGATCAGGAATCCCGCGATCAAACCGCCGCCGGCCATCGCAAATACGCTGAGCCCGGCAATCAGGAAACCAATCGCCGCGCCGGGCAGAATGGCGTGCGATAGCGCATCCCCGATCAGGCTCATACGGCGCAGCATCAGGAACACGCCGATCGGCGCTGCGCTGAACGACAGCGCCAGTGTGGCGGCCAAAGCCCGGCGCATGGAGTCGTGTTCGGCAAACGGCGCGATCAAGGTATCGTAGATCATGGGATCACGCAGCCTGGTGCACGCAGGGTTCGGCGCTGTCGTCAAACGCCTCGCACATTTGTTGTGCCTTGATGAAATTATCCGGTGTCAGCGTGGTGTCCGTGCTGCCCCAGGCCACCGGTTCGCGGGCGAGCAGCAGAGTGTGCGGGAAATGTTCGCGAACAAGGTCGATGTCGTGTGTTGCGGCGATCACCGTGCGCTGTTCCTGATGCCAGCGCCTCACCAATCGCATCAGATCGTTGCAGGTTTTGCGGTCTATGGCGCTGAACGGCTCATCGAGCACGATCATACGGGCGTCCTGAAGCAACAGGCGAGCAAACAGCATGCGCTGCATCTGCCCGCCGGATAGCGTGCCAATCGGCCGTTGCTCAAATCCATTCAGACCGACGGTCGAGATCGCAGCGCGGATGGCCGCGCGCTCTTTCCGTCCAACGCCGCCGAACGGACCGACGCTGCGCCAAAGACCCATCGCCACCAGGTCGAAGACCGTGATTGGAAACGACCGGTCGATTTCGGCCGTTTGCGGCAGATAGGCAATCTGGCGAACATCAAGGCCATTGCGCTCGATGCTGCCGGCGAGCGGCTTGAGCGTGCCAACGATACCCTTGAACAGGGTCGATTTGCCGGCGCCGTTTGGTCCGACCACGGCGATCAGTGCGCCGGTTTCCACCGTGCCATCGAGGTGATGCACGGCGGGATGCCGGTCGTAGCCAAGTGTAAGATCGTGGAATTGCAACTGGGTCATGATCTCCACATCACCGCATAGCCCACAGTGTGGCCATGAGAATCAAGGCAATCGGCCCGCAGGCCAATGCCAACCGCGCAGAAACAGACAGCCGCAGCAGGGACGGCGAAAGCGTTGGCGAAGGGTGAGCTTCGCCACTGTGATGATGGTGAGTTATAGAGCCCGGTCTGCCCGAAAAGTCTTGTCTGAAAGGGCCATAGCCTCGGCCCATTTCTCCGATAATGTAACAATATAACACCGGCTCCGCGGGCCGCCAGTCCGGCGGGGTAACCGGTGCGGAAGTGCCCTAATCCCGGGCATTTAGGTGCGACAGTGGTAGCATTGGCCGCTTTCCGCTTTCGCGCTAAGGAAAAGGTCAAGAACGCAAGCCGCGAAGGCTGGTTCATGGGGAGGAAGTTCATGACGTCCAGGATGACCCGCCGTACGGCTTTGGGCCTTGCTGCCGCTGTCCCGCTGGTGGCTATCGGCAAACCGGCGCTGGCCGACCCGATTGTGATCAAGTTCAGCCACGTGGTGTCGCCCGATGCCCCTAAAGGCAAAGCCGCCCTGTTGTTCAAGCAGCTCGCCGAAAAATACACCGACGGCAAAGTGTCGGTCGAGGTTTACCCGAACTCGTCGCTCTACAAGGACAAGGAAGAGCTCGAAGCCCTGCAGCTCGGCTCGGTGCAATTGCTGGCGCCGTCGATCTCAAAGTTTGGTCCCCTCGGTGTCAAGGAATTCGACGTTTTCGATCTGCCCTTTCTGATGAGCGACGACACCCAGGCGCGCCAGATGATGGCAAGTCCGATGATGGCCCAGTTCAACAAAAAACTCGAAGACAAAAACGTGTCGCCTTTGGCCTATTGGGACAATGGTGCCCACGTCTACACAGCGAATGTACCGCTGATCATGCCGGATGACTTTCGGGGTCTGAAGATGCGCATTCAGGGATCGAAGGTGCTCGACGCCGTCGCGCGGCAGCTTGGCGCCATCCCCCAGATAATCGCCTTTGGCGAACTCTATCAGGCGCTGCAGACCGGCGTCGCCGATGGTGAAGACAACGTGCCATCAAACATCTCGACACAGAAGCTCTACGACGTGCAGAAATATCTCACCGTTTCCCATCACGGACGGCTGTTTTATTCGCTGATCACCAACAAGAAATTCTGGGACGGGCTGCCCGCCGATGTGCGTCCCGGCCTCGATCGTGCGGTGAAAGAAACGACGAGTTTCTTCGACGATACAGCGGCCAAGGATAACGTCACCGCGATGGACACGATCAAGGCGACCGGCAAGATGCAGATTCACGTTCTGACCGACACCGAGAAGCAGGCCTGGATCGCCAAGCTGATGCCGGTGCACAAGGAGATGGAAGGCCGGTTCGGCAAGGACTTCATCGCCCAGATCTACAAAGCATCGGGTTTTGTCCCGCCGCAGTCGTAAAGCTGCCGAATCCCTTCCGCTCTGCGGGAGGGTTTCTCGCTTGATCTCTGCCACTTTGGGACCGCCGGTGCTCAACCGCATCCTCAATCGCCTCGAAGAGTGGATTATTCTCACGCTGATCGCCGCGGCGACGCTGCTCACCTTCGTGGCCGTCGTGCACCGCTATGGCGCCAGCAATTCGGCGCACCTCGCCCGCTGGGCGGGCGTGCATCATCTGCTGTGGCTGAAAGCGGCAGCGAACGAGGTCTATACCCAGCTCGCTGCGATCAATCTGTCGTGGGCGAACGAACTGTCCACCTACATGTTCGTATGGATGGCAAAATTCGGCGCGGCGCTCGGCGTGCGCACCGGAATCCACGTCGGCGTCGATCTGTTCGTCAAAAAGCTCTCACCGGCGGCGCGCAAGCCGGTGATCGTTTTCGCTTTGCTTTGCGGCGCGTTGTTCACCGGCGTCATCGGCACGCTTGGCGCGATTTACGTTTACGAACTTGATCCGGACCAGGTGTCGCCCGAGCTCGAGTGGCCAAGCTGGATCATTTACCTGTGCATCCCGCTCGGTTCTTACCTGATGTGCTTCCGCTTCCTGCAAGTGATGTGGCGCTATTTGCGTACCGGTTACGTGCCGCATCACGGGCACGGCATCGAGTATGAAGAGCCGCACGACGTGCCGACGCCGGTAGCCATCCCGGCCGGCGAGGCGGCGCGATGACGACGGTATCGCAAGCTTCAAAGACGTCGCCGCCACGCCAGCTCGGCGACAACATCACAGCCTGGCTGATCGTCCTTATTCCGGTCGCGCTGGCCTTGCTCTGCTTCGCCGCGCGGTTGCATTACATCGAGCTATCGCACACCGTGCGCGCCGAGCTTTTGTTCGCGCTGCTGCTGGCGTTGATGGCATGCGGCATGCCGATCTCGATCGCGCTCGGTCTCTCGGTCCTGACATTTCTTTTTATCCTTTCCAGTGTTGATCCGAAGATGGTCGGGCTGAAGCTGTTCACCAGCCTCGACCGTTTCGAAATCATGGCGATCCCGTTCTTCATCCTGGCTGGTAATTTTCTGACTGCCGGAGGAGTTGCCCGCCGCATGATTGATTTTGCCGCGTCGCTGATCGGGCATTGGTACGGCGGCCTGGGCCTCGCCGGTGTGGTGGCCTGCGCGTTGTTCGCGGCGATTTCCGGCTCTTCGGTCGCGACGGTTGTCGGCATCGGCTCAATCATCCTTCCGGCGCTGATGGAGCAGGGCTATCCGCCACGCTTTTCGGCCGGAGTCATCGCCACGTCCGGCGCGCTCGGCATCCTGTTTCCGCCGTCGGTCAACCTGGTCATCTATGCGGTCGCGACCTCCGGCATGCAGCCGCGCGGGCCAACCGGTGCGGTGGTCGATTTCGGCCTCGATCGGCCAACTCTTCATCGCGGCTTTGGTGCCCGGCCTGATCCTTGCCACCATGCTCGGAGTGACGACGTTTTATCGCGCCTGGCGCTATGACTATCCGCGCATGAGGCGGGCCGATTGGAGTGAGTGCTGGCACGCTTTTCGCGAAAGCATCTGGGGCCTGTTGCTGATCTTCTTCGTACTCGGGGGCATCTATTCGGGGCTCTTCACGCCGACCGAGTCCGCTGCCGTGGCTGCAGTTTATTCGTTTGTGATCGCGGTGTTCGTCTACAAGGGACTGAAGTTCTCCGAGGTGCCGGCGGTACTGCTCAGGGCTGCCTCGATGAGTGCGATGATCCTCTACATTATCACCAACGCTGCGGTGTTTTCATGGTTGCTTACCTCAGAGCAGATTCCGCAGTCGATGGCGGAATGGATGACTGCGCAGGGCTTCGGCATCGTGATTTTCTTGCTCGTCACCAATGTCGTGCTATTGGCTGCCGGTAATTTCATGGATCCAGCCGCCATTGTCCTCATCATGGCGCCGATTCTGTTTCCGATGGCGGCGGCGCTCGGCGTGCACCCCGTTCACTTGGGCATCCTGATGGTGGTCAACATGGAAGTCGGGCTCTGCCATCCGCCGGTCGGCCTCAATCTTTATGTCGCCGCCGGCATAACCCGGATGGGCATCACCGAACTCACCATCGCGGTGCTGCCGTGGCTTCTCACCATGCTGATCTTCCTAGCGATGGTGACCTACATTCCGGCGCTGTCATTGTGGCTGCCACACGTGCTCGGAATTCTTTGAGCGGTCGCCGAACGTCCTAAACGCCAGGGCAATCTATTCTGCCGGCTGCAGTTGCGCGTTCGGCGCGGACTTGCTGTCGGTACTGCCGCCCGCGAGCGCGGCAATCATGCAATCCACCGCAACATTCAGCATGATACGAACCATGTGAACGAGTGAATCGATGATGACGAGCAGCAATAGGCGACGGCGGCGGCGCGATCGCGCTTAGGCCCGGGTGAACCTGCTGCCGAGCACATTGCGCAGTACTCGCTCCCCGACATGTCCGGCGAGATAGCTGAGCGTGATGATGGCCGCGAAGTCGATATTGTCCCACCATTCGAAACGCGTTTGCGGCATGATCGGATCGCCTGAATAAAGGCTTTGCGACACGGTCATGGCGGAATCGCCGATGATGCCGAGCCCGATCGCGAATGCGACAGCTGCAATCGTGCCGCGGCCGCTCAGCCGGGACAGCGCGGCGCCAAACAATAAGGGAATGCCGACGCAACCGATTTGCAGATAAAGCGTGTTGAGGTCATACGCGTTGATGATGATGTGGTGGACGACGAGCAACAAAACCAGCGGCAGCACAAAATATCGCAACAGGTCGTTCGCAAGATTATGCCGGGCGGACGCCGCCCAGCGCCGGCTGGACGGCGGCACAGACGTCGCGCCTGTGGCGAGACCATTAATCGCATCGATCAGCCGCTCCATGTGATTGTGGAAATCGCGGCCGGTCGCCACCTCCGTGGCATTGAGATAGGCAAAATTGCCGAACGCCGCCGGCAACTCCGCGCCATCCGGCATTTTGGCGCCGTCAACCAGGACCGGGAGGATTGGAGTCTTTCGTTCGAGCGCGGTCTCGATCTCGACGCGAACCGGATCGTCTTTCTCCATCATTCTGGAAGTGCCGTCGGCATTGCTGCCGAGCCATTTGGCGCCGATCACCGCAATCAACACGTCAGTTCGCTGCAAGGTCTCCTGAATGTGGCTGCGAAAATCGATTCCAAAGGGGATATTGTCGATGTCCATGAAAACCGATTTCTCGCCGAAATGAGCGACCAGCCGGTCGCAAATGCGGCCGGCGATGGCGGAGGAATCGGAACGGCGATATGAGATCGCAATCGTAGGCATCGTTTCTCAGCGGCTATTGGCCGACCTGAAAGCTGAACGGGCCGCCGCCGACCCGGCCCTCGCTGTCCTTCAGCTCGATCCAGAATTGATGACTGCCAGGCGGGACCTGGGCCTGCGGTATGTCGATGCCTTGCGCGGTGATGTAGGGTGTCAGCCGTTGCGTCATATCGATGGCAGGCTGCTTCATATAGGTGATCACGACGGAACTGGGTTCGATCGCGGCGCCGCCGAAGGCGCGAAACTGCAGCTTCAGTTCCATCGGGGAATGAATCTGGCCCGCCGCCGGTGGCGGCGACACGACGACGACGGCGGGTCGCCGGGTCGGGCTGCCGCGAAGTTCGAGACTTTGCAGCGGGGCTGCGGGCAAAGCAGCCTCCGCTGGGGTCACCAGATCAAAAGCGCTGGCCGGCGCTGCCGCGGCTGCGAGCGCGGCGGTACAGCCAGTTGCCATCAGTAGTGCTCTGAAGGCGCACGCCAATGGCCAATCAACTGCCGCCGCCATCGCCAATCACCGAATAGGGAGCCCAGAACAGGGGATGCGCATAGGTATACACCGATTGACCGGATGCATCGACCAGCCCCGGCCCATCGAGCAGGGCCATCATCGCTTGCCGCAAGGCCTCGCCGCGTGACAGCGCCGGATCCGCGGCCTGTCGCCGGAACAGGTCGGTGATCAATTCGCGCGCCGATGTCGACTGCACCGACCAGTTGGTGACGAGAAGCGCCCTGGTGCCAGCATAGAAGAACGCGCTGCCGAGCCCGGATGCCGCCTCCGCGCCGGCGCCGGCGCCGGCCGCGGTGTTGCAGGCGGATAACACGACCCAATCGGCGTCGAGCTTCAGTGCAAGAATCTTTTCAATCGTCAGCAGGCCGTCGCCTTTGACATCGGCAACTTCCGGTGCCGTCAGGGCCAGCGCCGGCTGGGTCAGCCCGTCGATGTCGCCGGGAACGAGCCCATGGGTGGCAAAGGCGACGATGCGGTAATGGGAAAGATCGAGAGTTTCGACGTTCTGCTCGTTTGCCGCCTTGCCGAGATAAAGCGATTTGGCTGGGTCGACATTGAGAGCGCGCGCCATCGCCGTCAGCTCGTCGCGCGTATCGGGCAATCGCGGCAGCATCGCGAGCTCCGCCTTGTCGACATCTTCGACGTGCGGAGCGGCGCGCAGCTTCAGCGGTGCGCCGCGCGAGACGACGTCGGTTCCGGAATTGGCGGGGGCAGCCTCGGCGAGCTGCTGTCCTGCCAGCGACTGCTCGCTTTCCGCTTCGGCGGCCTCCTGTTCGTTGAAGTACGGATCGCCGAAGCCGATCAGGGTTTCGCGGTTGGGCGAGCTCGCCGGCAGCCGCCGCAGCGTCACCAGCGCCGACACCGACGGAAGCACCGTGACCGCATGGGTGCGGGCAAGCCATGGCACGCCGCGATAGCCGGCAAACAGCGGCTTGGCTTTTGGATCCACCTGAGCCGGTGCGGTCGGCAACAGGCTCAGCGGCAGTTCGCCGAGCGCGCCGTTGGTAGCCACGATCAGGCTTTTTGCCGGTTGCCAGCTGGCTTCGACCGGCTTGAGCAGGAGTGAGTAAAGCTCATAGGCGAGCGTCAGGTCGAAAGGCGGAATCTCGCTCACCATCGTGATCTGGGGCTCGAGCGCTTCCCGCAGCGTATGGATTTTTGCCGCAAGCTGGGTCGCGGTCGCAGGAACCGTTGCGAAAGCAACGGCTCCGTCTTTAGGCACCGCCCAGACAAAGCTCGCATCCTGGCCGAAATAGAACGACAACAATGCTTCGCCCGGGCGCAATGCGGCCTTGATATCGTCGACCGACGGTGGTTTCGGATCGACCAGGTTGGCGTAGGCCGGGAAACGCTGCTTGATGTCCTGCTGCGCTGCCTTGCGGTCGGAGCGCAATTTCTCGATTGCGGCATTGAGCGAGCGGACGTCCTGGTCGTTGCGCTGCTCTGACGGCAAGGCGAGCATGTTATTCAGCGCGCCGAGCTCCGCTCCGATCTGTTTGGCAAGATCCTGCTCCTTGCGCACGAGGGCGGCGAGTGCCGGATCCTTGGCGACGGCGCGCGCATTCGAATCCGCTAGTGCTTTCTGCACCGCGTGCCCGCGCACCGCATCCGCAAGCGCAAAGGTTTCAACCGCAATATCGTTCGATGCCGTACTGCCGCGCGCCAGCACGCCGATATAATTTTCGACGATGCGCTGCAAACGTCCCTCGCGCGCCGCGACCAGCGTTGGGTCGTCGTCGTCGCCGTTCTCCCTCGCGCTTGCCATGAGAACGGGGAGGGCGGTCTTGAACTCACGGATCGCGTCGGCGTCGCGGCCGGCACGCGCATAGCCTACGGCCAGCGTGCCGTGCGCTGAAGCGGTGTCGTAGCTGCCCGGCCCGGTGCGTGTGGTTTGGCGTTTGACCAGTTCCTCGGCTGCCGCGATCCCCTGGGCGATCTGGCCGGATGCGTAGAGCGCGATAATCCGTGAACCGTTGATCTGGAATGCCTGGCGCTGCTCGGGAGACCATTGTGCAATGGCCTTGTCGAGCTGGGCGTAAATCTCGCTTGCATCCGCGGTCTTGCGCTGAAGCATCAGAATATTGCCGAGCTGGGAAAGGACATTCGCGCTTGTCGGCGAGCTGTCGGCGATACCGAGCGTGCGCTGCACGTCGAGCGCCGACCGCGCGAGCTGCTCGGCTTCCGGATAGCGACCTTGCTCGACCAGTACGCTTGACAGCTCGGCGATGAAGTAGGGTGTCGAGGGACTGTACTTGCCGCGCGTTTTGAGTATTTCGAGCAAGGCGCGCCGTGCGCCGGCTTCTGCCTCACTCAGCCGATTTTGCTTTGACTCGTTGATGGCGGACGATACCAGGTCATTGTCCGCAGACTGGATGATCTGCTCCGGCGGCGGTGGGAATTCGAATCTTGGAAGATCTTTCAACGATGCGCGCCGGAACGCCTCGGCGCGCTGGAACGCGGCCTCGGCTTCGGCGTATTGGCCGCGCGCCGACAGCACAATGCCCCGGGTCTCGTCGGCATCAGCCTCCCAGGAGTGACCGTAGATCGCGTATGCAGCGCGCCATTTCGGATTAGGACTGCCGCGCGCCTCCTGGACCAGCGCCTGAACGCGGCCCGCGTAAGTTCCGGCCTGGGTGATATCGCCCATCGAAACATACAATCGCGCGATGTTGCCCAGGGCGTTGATCGCGGCGCCCCTGTGCTGGTTCGGCTCAGCGTCGCGCGCGGTTAGGTCGAACATCGCAACAGCGCTTTTCGGATCGCCGAGGGCCTTGTATTGCAGCCCGACGAATTGCCGGATGCGGCTGAGCTGGCCGTAGTCTCCTGTCGACTTGTTGATCGTCAGCGCCTGCAGACCGTCGGCAAGCGCATCCTTGTTTTGCGCGAGCAGGGCGCGTGCGTTGCCTCGCTCGTAGTAGAACTGCGCTAGCTTGAGCGGCGGCGCGTTGGCGGGCGGCGCCGCGTCGGCTTCAGCCTTGCGTTGCGCGATCTTTGCAGCGTCAGGCTTCTCGCTGTCGAGGATCGCCGTGATGTCGGCGATCGTGCGCGGCGGCGCCACAAAAACGGGTTGAATTGCGTCGGCGTCGGTGGGCGCCACATCGGCGTCGGACTTTGGCGCCTCGGGCGCCGCTTTGCCGGCCGCTTGCTTCTGCTCCTCACGCATGACGCAAGGACGAACGAGTGGCGGGCCGCATTGCTGCCGTGCTCTTTCAAGAGCGTCAGCCGACGCATTCCTAGGAAGCCCCCCCAATTTGCCGACGACGCATGCGTGTATTTGCGCAAACAGGGATTGCTTGCACATCTCGATGATCTGCTCGTGAGTGGCCGCGAGTGCGGGATGAGCGATAGCGCCCCCGGCGACCCAGGCCGCACATAACATTGCCGTGCCCGGCGAATTGGGGCGACTGATCATGCCAGTCCCTCGGCGCCATCTTTGGCGCGGCGCCACCAATTTATGAGGGGTCTATTTTTCCGACAAGGACCCTGATCGCCCCCGGCGGGTTAAATAGTGGCAATATACCGCTCGGCGGCAAAAACAGCGCTTTCAGGAAGCCTCGCGCATCCCTGCCTGGCCGTTGCGGAGCCCCTCAAGGATTGCATTGGCGCGCGCCATCGAGAAATCACGTGTCTTCTGGTCGTATGCCGGACCCGCGTTGTGCATCATGAAAGCGTGCTGGATGCTGGGGAAAATGTGCACCTCGACGTTTTTCATGCGTCCGGGCACGGCGCGGAAAAGGTCCAGTACCGGCGCCGGCGCGACATGGTCGCGATCGCCCCAGATGATGCAGACCGGCTCGCGAACGCCATCGAGTTCTTTGACGTAATCCTGCAATTGCGTGCCGTGGCAGGAGATGCCCGCGGCATAGCCGAGCCGCTTCGGCCCGAGGATGGCGTAAGGGCCGCCGTAGCAGAAACCCATGACGGCGGCATGGCCGTTGAACTGCGAAAGCGTGCGCAGATAGGCCAGCGTGTCTTTCAGGTCCTGTTCGCCGGCCTTGATCTTCTCGAGGCGTGGCTGCGAGCGTTTTGCGGCGCGCTCGTCTTCTCGTGCCAATGGACCAGGAATGGATCGCCAGAACAAATCCGGCGCCGCCGCGATGAAGCCTTTCGCAGCGAACTCGCCGGCGAGTTCGTGGATGTCCGGATCGACGCCATGGATGGCGGAGGCGAGCACGATAGCGGGTACCGGCTTGTCGGTCTTCGGCACGACCACGTAGCAATCGAATTCCCCGCCGTCGCTCGCGCGGATCTTTACGGTCTGGCCTGTCAAGACATCCTCCCTGCGTGAGGTTCGTTGATTTTAGTCGTGAAAGTCGCCCGGCTGCAATTCAATCGGTGTGCCGTGTGGTGTCCGCTCGCAAGCATGTTCCCAGGCGTGACGTGCGCGCTCAAGCTGGCGCGTATTGGTCACGCCTTTTTCGGCGACGATGCGTTCAAGCGTATTCAGCCAGTGGTGATAATAGGTTTCGCCGGTATCGGGATCGCCTGCGGCTTGCGCCTTCTTGATTTCGTCGCCCAGCGCCGCCGCCCATTCCTTCCAGGTGAACAGGCCGCGTTCGTGCAGGGACAGCGCGAGCGCGAAGGCTTCCGCCTGCCACGGCTCGCGAAACACCGGCCCCTCGGCATTTTGCGGAATGCCGGCAATAGACTGCGTGGCGCGCAGCGTTGCCGCGTCGTCGCTCATGCCGGATCCAGATAGGGTTCAAACGCTTCGATCGAAACTTTCAGCGTCGGATCGGAATCCCGGCCCCACAATTCGCGTCCGTCGAACAGCACCGTGTAGAGCCATTGCGGATCGTCGCCTTTGCCTTGAGCGGCGGTGTCCGGAAAAACGTGGCAGCCGCGAATGGCTTCGACAACGCCGACCCGGTCACGCGCGTAGCGCGGCAATCGGGTGTGCGTTGCGGGATGGATATTTCTGGTCCGCACACGGTCGCCCGGTTTGAACCGGGCAGTGCTCCGCGCCGGACGCGTGAATGAGCCGCGTGACAGCGTGTTCGGTACGTCGGCAGCGGCGAGTTTGCGCTTCAGTTGCTTGCCTGGGCGCAAGGCGTGCCCTGCCTTGAGTTCGTCGCTGCCGATCAGTTCCTTTTCGATCAGCAGGTTTTCGAGCCGTAGCGCCCATTTCCTGTAGTACGAACTGTTGAGATAGACATCCGGCGGCAGACGTTCGATGCCGTAGCGTGTTTGATCGATGGTCCAGATGCCGGTGTAACCGAGGGCGCGATTGAGCGCCATTGTGCGGCCTTCCCATGGCGCGTGGAAGACCGGTTCGTCCGGCTCCGGTTCCACCTTGCCGAAGCCATGCATGCCGCCCATGTCGTGAATGCCATCCATCAGGCTACCTCTTTCGCGCTTTTCGGCAGACCTGTCCCGATCATGCAGTCGCGGGTGACCAGCGCGGCGAGCTTGTCCTCGCTCCAGTTCTCGGTTCCGGTTGGGCGCATCGGCAGAACGATGAAGCGTGTTTCCGCAGTCGAATCCCAGACACGGATTTCCATGCCGGCCGGCAGTGTCACGCCGAAATCGGCCAATACGCCGCGCGGATCGCTGACCGCACGGGAGCGATACGGCGCCGACTTGTACCAGACCGGCGGCAGGCCGAGCACCTCCCACGGATAGCAGGAGCACAGCGTGCAGACGATCATGTTGTGCAGTTTCGGCGTGTTCTCGACCGCGATCAGGTGGTCGCCGACGCGGTTCATCAGCCCAAGGCCGCCTACAGCCTTGCTGGCATCGTCGAGCAGCGCTTTCCTGAACATCGGATCGTTCCAGGCCTTGGCGACGACGCGGGCGCCATTGTGCGGGCCGACCTTGGTCTCGTAAGCCTCGATGATGGCGTCAAGCGCGGCCGGGTCGATATAACCTTTCTCCGCCAGCACGGTTTCCAGCGCGCGTACGCGCAACTGCATCTCGGAAAGCTCCGAACCGTGGTGATCGTCGTGGTCGTGATCGTGTGCCATGAGGGCATCCCGGATTATCGCTGGGAACAGTATAATACGCCGGGGAAGCCATGAAAGAGACGGTTCAGCGCATAGCCGACGGCATTGATCGCGTCACCACGGCCATCGGCCGTGTGGCGGCCTGGTGTTGTCTGTACACCGTATTGGCCGAATTCGCCGTGGTCGTGATGCGCTATCTGCTCGGCATTGGCTCGATCCGGCTGCAGGAGTCGGTGCTGTATGCCCATGCGGGGCTATTCATGCTGGCCGCAGCCTGGACGCTGCGGATCGACGGCCATGTCAGGGTCGATGTCTTCTATGCCCAGGCTGCGCCCCGCACCAAGGCGCTGATCGACATCTGCGGGACCATCATTTTTCTGTTCCCGTTTGTGATCGCCGTGGGACTGTTCTCGGTTCCCTATGTCGCCCGGTCGTGGGCGATCCTTGAAGGATCGCGCGAAACAAGCGGCCTGCCGTTTGTCTATCTGCTCAAGATGCTGATTCCGCTGTTTGCCGTGCTGCTCGGCTTTCAGGGGATCGCACAGGCCATCCGCGCAGCCCTGGTGCTTGCCGGGCCACGGCGCGACGCATGAGCGACATTCTTGCTATCGGAATGGCTGTCGCCGTCTGCGCTGTGCTGCTGATCGGCTATCCGGTCGCGCTGGCGCTGGCCGGTGTCTCGCTCGGCTTTGCGCTTCTGGGATCGGCCGCCGGCGTGATGAACCTTGCGCTGCTCGGCGCTCTGCCGGAGCGCATTTTCGGCGTCATGACCAACGATGTGCTGCTCGCCATCCCGTTGTTCATTTTCATGGGCGTGATGCTCGAACGCTCGCGCATCGCCGAAGATCTTCTGGAAACCATGGGCCGATTGTTCGGTGCGCTGCCGGGAGGTTTGGGCTTTTCGGTGATCGTTGTCGGCGTGCTGCTTGCCGCCGCCAAAGGCGTCGTCGGCGCAACCACGGTGACCATGGGATTGATCGTGCTGCCGACGATGCTGCGCTACGGCTACGACAAGGCGCTTGCCGCCGGCACCGTGGCAGCGACGGCAACGCTGGCGCAGATTTTTCCGCCGGCAACGGTTCTGGTGCTGCTGGGCGACCAGCTCAGCAATTCCTATCAGGCGGCGCAATTGGCCAAGGGAAATTTCGCGCCGCAAACGGTTTCGGTCGCCGACCTTTTCGCCGGCGCCATCATCCCAGGCCTGTTCCTGGTTCTGCTCTATCTGGTTTATCTGATCGGCGTTGCGATTTTCTTTCCGGAAAAATCGCCGGCGATCCCGCCCGATCCGGCGGCGCCCCGCGGCCCGGCTTTGCTGCGCCGGCTGCTTGCGTCGCTCGTCGCTCCGATCGTGCTGATCCTCACCGTGCTCGGCTCGATCCTCGGCGGGATTGCGACGCCGACCGAGGCGGCCGCTGTCGGCGCTGTCGGCGCGATCTTGCTGGCGATGGCGCGCACGGGTGTGGCGGGTTTGCTGATGCCGGTGATGCTTCGCACCACTCAGATCACCAGCATGATCTTCATGATCCTGATCGGCGCCACGCTGTTCAGCCTGGTGTTCCGGGGCCTGGGTGGCGACCGCATGGTGGAGCGATCGCTGACGAACCTGCCGGGGGGCGTCGCCGGTGCGACGCTCGCGGTGATGGTGGCGCTGTTCCTGCTCGGTTTTGTCATGGACGCCTTTGAAATCATCTTCGTCGTCGTGCCGATCGTGGCGCCGGTGCTGCTGCAAATGACGGGCGTCGATCCGGTCTGGCTCGGCGTCCTGATGGCGGTCAATCTGCAGACCTCCTACATGCACCCGCCGCTCGGGCCGACGTTATTTTACCTTCGCGGTGTCGCACCGAAGGAGGTGACGACGCGGCATATTTATCTTGGGACTATTCCCTACGTCCTGATCCAGCTGGCGATGCTGCTCGCGCTGTGGTTCGCGCCGGCGCTGGCGACGTGGCTGCCGCACCGGCTTTATGGGCCGTAATTTGCCTGTACTCTGCGGCTATGAAGCCCGAACTCATTCCAGCTTCGCCGCGGTACGGCCGCTGACATCCCTTTCATCATGGCGACCGAGCGGCGGCCCGGATACGAGGACCTGGTCGGGCGCTGGAGCGAAGAAGAACATCGCGCCGCGCTGGCTGACCGCCGTTACGCTTATTTCGTCGCTGAGATTGAATCCCGGACAATCGGTTTCGTCATGGTCCGCGATTGGGATTCCGCCGATCACGTCACGCTCATCAAAAGGATAGCGGTTGTTGAACCGGGCAATGGGCATGGCACATTGCTTCTGGCGCACCTGGTCGATCGCATTTTCCGCGATACCGGTGTCCATAGGATTTGCCTCGGCCTCTACCCCCATAACAAGCGAGCGCGCCGCGCCTACGAAAGCGTCGGCTTCAAAGCCGAAGGGATTTCGCGTGGCAGCGCTTTTTTCCACGGCGTGCACCACGACGAGTTGGTGATGGCGCTGTTGCGGCCGGACTGGTCGCCCGATCGGGTTCAGCTCCGGCTTGATGCGAAACAGCGTCTATAAATCGTCGAGGCCATAGTCCTTCCAGCGCGCCGTGACGCGCGCGGCGTCGTCGGCGTGAGGTTTGACGGTCGGCGGAAATCGCTCGTTACCCCATCGCGGCTGCCGTGGATGCTTCCAGTTGCGCGTGGCGTCGATCAACATGCGGTTCCACAGTCCGGTGCCGAGCTGGGCGACATCGCGGTCTTCCATCGGGGTCGAAGGATCGATCGGCGAGCCAAAGATGCCGGGGAAGATAACGACGCCGCCTTCGCCGGCATTGACGCGGTGCGCATAGGCCCACTCGACCTGCTCGTCGTCCGCCGGATCGATGTCTTCCTCGACGACGATCACATGCTTGTACCGGTAGGTCGCCGCGCTGTTGCCCCAAAGCGCCGCGGCGATTTGTTTCGGCTGGCCCTGGTAGTGCTTCTTGATCTGCACGCGGATGTTGACGCCATTGGTGATCGGCGGGGCGTAGACATCGAGAATGCCGGGAATGCCCGCGGTGTTGAGAATGTTCCAGGCGATGGCCGCACGCTGGACCGACGACATCACGCTGTTCTCGCTGTAGGAGCCGGGCAGGGTGCCTTCCAGCGAGCCACAGAACACCGGATTCTTGCGGTGCGTGATGCAGCTTATCTTCATGGTCGGCCGTGGCGTCGGCAAATCCGATACGTAGCCGGTAAATTCGCCGAACGGACCTTCCATCTCGTAGCTCGACGGATCGTCGCCGATGAATCCCTCGATCACGATCTCGGCGCTGGCCGGCACGGCGAGGTCCACGGTCTCGCATTTCACCAGCTGTGCCGCCTCGCCGCGATAGCCGCCCATGATGTCGTACTCGCAGATGCCGGCGGGCAGCGGCGAGCCGGACAAGAACGACATGATCGGATCCCAGCCGATCACGCAGGCCACCGGCATCGGCTGGCCGCGCGCCGCCCATTTGACGAAATGCGCCCCCCAATGCTGGCCGCCCTTGATCAGCAGAAACGGTGTTGTGTCCTTTTGTCCGACCATCCCGCGGTACATGCCGACATTCATCACACCGGTGTCGGGGTCCTTGGTCACGATGGACGTGAAAGTGTGGATGTAGCGGCCGCCTTCGAGATAGTGCCATTTCGGCACCGGAAATTCGGTCTGGTCTATATCCTTGCCGCGGAGGATCACTTCCTTCACCGGCCCGCTGTCCACCATCACCGGCGCGATGGTTTCGCGGTTTTTCTTCATCACGTACTGGACCAGCTCGCGGTTGCTGGCGTCCTGGGAAAAGCCGAGCGCCAATGCCAGCCGCGACCGTGCGCCAAGCCCGCTGGCGAACAGCCGCGTGCAGCGGCCGTCCTTGTATCCCTTGATGTTCTCGAACAGCAGCGCAGGGCCCTTTTTCTCCAGCATACGGCGGGTGATGGCGCCGATCTCGCGGTCCCAATCCACCTCGGCCTTGATGCGCCGCAGCTCACCGTGCTGCTCCAGCTGCGCCATCCACTGCCGCATGTCCAAAAAGCCCATCGTGCACTCGCTTTCAAATTTGCCAATCGCGGGATATCGCGGCATTAAATCCTGCAAGTCTTGTTGTCCGCAATGGGTCAGTCACGATCCGGATACCGGGGAGCCGAGATACAGCCATGACCGCAGCACAAATCTTCGATCTTCGCGGCAAGGTCGCATTGGTGACCGGCGCGTCGAGCGGGCTCGGATTGCGTTTTGCCGAATGTCTTGCTGAAAACGGTGCGTCGGTCGTGCTGGTCGCGCGGCGTCTCGATCGCCTCGCAGAAGTAAAGGCGAGGATCGAGAAGGCCGGCGGCCGGGCCATCGCAGTCGAAGCCGATGTGCGCGATCGCGCGGCGATGGTGGCCGCCTTCGATGCCGCCGAGAAGGCTTTCGGCACCGTGACCATTCTGGTCAACAATGCCGGTGTGGTGACCGCCGGCCGTGCCATCGATCTGTCCGAGGAAGAATGGCGGCGTGTGCTTTCGACCAATGTCGACGCAGTCTTTTTCTGGGCCCAGGAAGCGGCGCGCCGGATGCTCGCAGCCGGGATTGGCGGCTCCATCGTCAACATCGCTTCGGTGATCGCATTTGGCGTGTCCAAGGGCGTGATTGCCTACGCCACCGCCAAGGCGGCTGTTGTGCAAGTGACGAAGGGACTTGCGCTGGAACTCGCCTACAAGGGTATCCGGGTCAACGCCATTGCGCCCGGCTGGATCGTTACCGAGCTCAATCACGATTACCTGATGAGCGATAAGGGCGCGGCGCTGAAGAAGGAGATCCCGATTGGCCGGTTCGGCGAGGAACGGGACCTCGACGGGCCGCTGCTGTTGCTGGTCTCCGACGCCGGGCGCTTCATGACCGGTGCAACCATCGTTGCCGACGGCGGACAGATGGTGGCGCTACGCGGTTAGCGTTCAGAGCGGCCGGTGCATGCGTCCGAACAGCCAGCCAAGACCCAGCGCAATGACAACCGCGGTGTAGGGTTGAGTCTCAATCGTATTGCGCAACGCCCGCTCAAATGAGCCGGCTGTTTTCCGGGCGGCTTTGGTTGTGGCGTCGGCAACCTGGGCTGCACTGTCGGTCGCCTGGCCGTAAATGTCCTGTGCTGCGTCGGACACTTCGTTTGCAACTCCGGTTGCGTTTTTCTTTGCTTCGCCGAAGGCGCGATTGAAATCGCCGGCTGAACCGCGGGACTCTGGCATTGAAATTCTCCTTATTGAGTTCGCGCGCTTAAATCGCTGCTCAAGATAAAAGTTCCAGCCCGGAACGTTTGTTCCGCCGGGTTGTTTATTTCGTGCAGGCGGCGTCCCAGGGAGCAAAGTGATGTTTCAACACCGGTCCAGTCAGTTTGACCCGGGGCTTACGGCGATTGCCGGACATCTGCGTGCCATCGAAAAGGAACTGGGCGTCCTTGGCAGGCGGGCAGGCCGCGGAGCCGCCGGTCGTGCCTCAATGACCGGTGACCAGATTGCCGATGTGCTTGGTCCAATTCTTGGTGAAATACGCGACCGTTTTCGCCGCGGTCAGAGCGCGGTCGCGGACGAGGTCACCGGTCTGGGCAGTGAAGCCGCGCGGTTTGGCGCCAGGGCGGGAACCGATGCGCTCGATCGCATTGCCAATCAGGCGAAGCATCGGCCGTTGTTCACGCTTGCCGTTGCTGTTGGCATCGGTGTCCTGATCGGATTTGCCAGCCGGCGCGGCTAACTCTGATTGTCTTAAATCGCGATTTGACGGCCGATCTCGACCACCTGTTGCGTCGGCAGCCGGAAATAATCAGTGACGTGCGATGAATTTCTCACCATCGCAGCGAAGATCGCCTCCTGCCAGTGCGGCAGCGCGGGGCCATGGCGGCGATGCAATATGTTTTCGTGGCCGACATAGTAGACGACGTCGTCGAGCGCCGAGTGGCAACCGCGTTGCTGGGCTTCCTTCAATAGCTCGGGAATGTCAGGCCGCTGCATGAAGCCGTAATGAGCGCTGACACGCCAGAAGTTGTCGCCCTCCTGTTCGACGGTCATGCGCTCCGGCCACACCACCCGCGGCCTTGAATCCGTCAGCACGCGCAATACCAGAACGCGCTCGTGCAGCGCGCGATTGTGCCGCAGATGCCACACCATTACCGGCGGGACGCCGAGCGCGGTGCGGGTCAGAAACACCGCGGTCCCGGGCACGCGCGGTACGCCGCGCGCTTTCACATCGGCAAGGAACTCCGACACCGATAGGGGCGTCTGCTCGAGCCGGTGTGCCACTGCCGCCGAGCCGCGGTGCCAAATCAGCATCAGTCCATAGACGATTGCCGCGAGCAGCAAGGGCACATAACCGCCATCGGCGATCTTCAGCGAATTCGCTGCGAAGAATCCGGCGTCGACGACGACAAACACGCCCGCGACGGCGATGCTGGTGACGAGACTCCAATGCCACATTTCGCGCATCGCGATGAACAGCAGGAACGACGTCATCAGCATCGTCAGCGACACGGCGATGCCGTATGCGGCGGCGAGATCGTTCGACCGATGGAAGAGCAGCGTAAGGGCTATTGTGACGGCTGCCAGCAGCCAATTGACGACGCCGACATAGATTTGGCCGTAACCTTTCTCCGACGTCTGCTTGATGTGCAGACGCGGCATCCAGCCCAGCTGGATCGCCTGCCGGGTCATCGAAAATGCACCGGTGATGATCGACTGGCTGGCGATGATCGTTGCAACGGTCGACAGGCAAATGAGCGGAATCAGCAGCGGCTCCGGGCAAAGACGAAAGAAGATGTTGTTCTCGATCGACTCGCCATGGAGCGCGATCGCGCATTGGCCGGCGTAATTGAGCACCAGGCACGGGAACACGACCCACGACCATGCAAGCCGGATCGGCCCTTTGCCGAAATGGCCCATGTCGGCGTACAGCGCTTCCGCTCCGGTGACGCAGAGAAAAATTCCGCCAAGCACCAGGAAGCCGCCCGATCCGTTGCTGGCAAGAAGCTTCACGGCGTAGTACGGATTCGCAGCTTCCAGCACCGATGGATACTGGGCGATACCCCACAGTCCCAGCATCCCGATCGTTGCAAACCACAGCAGCATGATCGGTCCGAATGCAGCGCCGATACGCGACGTACCGAGCGGCTGGACCGCAAACAGCGCAACCAGGATAGCGACGGCCATCGGCACGACGTAGTGCTTGAGTTCCGGCGCAGCGATGTCGAGGCCCTCAAGCGCCGACAGGACCGAGATCGCAGGAGTGATCGCGCCGTCGCCGTAAATCAGGGCGGCGCCGAGCAAGCCGAGCGCGACGATCAGCGGCCTGCGGTGCTGCTTGATGCCGAGGAGCGACATCAAGGCAAGGATACCGCCTTCACCGTCGTTGTCGATGGTCATCGCGACGATCACGTATTTGACCGTCGTGATCAGAAACAAAGTCCAGATCACCAGGGACAGGATGCCGAGGATTCGATCCGGCGTCGCATCGCCGTGCAGATAGTCGAAGGCTGTCTTGAGCGTGTAGAGCGGGCTCGTGCCGATATCGCCAAAAACGATCCCGAGCGCGGCTATTCCGGTCACCGCGAGTGCGGTTCCGCCCGGCTTGGAAAGTGAAGGATTGCTCAGTTCACCGGGTGCGGAGGAGTTCATGATCAATGCAGCCGCTTCGCATCCGGCAAATCTGATTGCATCCGAACTGTCTCGCACTTGCGCGCTGTCTTGAGCCAAGATGAATTAGCGTGCATGACACGATTATGACAAGGCTGGATCGCCTTGGCCATGCGCGCCTGAAAGCCATTGCGGTGATTTGCGGAAGATAAATGATGGGAATGGCGCACGCCGTCTTTCTTGTGGCCGGCGCGCTCGCCGGCGGAATCGTGAGCGGACTGACGGGCTTCGGTACCGCAATCACCGCTCTCGGCATTTGGGTCTACGCCGTCCCGCCGACCGATGCTTCGTCGCTGGCGATTGTCTGCTCCACGGTATCGCAGACGCAGAACCTTCATTTGATCTGGCGCAGTATCGATTGGAAGCGCGTGCTGTTCTTTGTCGTGCCGGGGGTCTTCGGCGTCCCGATCGGCACCTTTCTGCTGCCGCACATCGATCCAAGACTTTTCAAGCTCGGCCTCGGCTGTTTCCTGGTGATCTATCCCGCCTATGTCCTGACGCGGACACGCCAGATCAAGACCGCATGGGGCGGCGGAGCGGCCGACGGCGTCGTCGGATTCGTCAGCGGAGTTCTCGGCGGCCTCACCGGCCTCTCGGGTGTGCTGCCGGTTGTGTGGACCGATATCCGCGGCTGGAGCAAGGAGCAGAGGCGCAGTGTCGTTCAGTTCTTCAACATGGCGATACTGTCACTGGCGCTGGTGTCGCACGCCGTATCCGGCCTGTTGACGCGTCAGGTCGGAATCGAGGTCATGATCGTGCTTCCGGCGACGATCGGCGGTTCCTGGTTTGGCGCGTTCGTCTACCGCCGGCTTGCCGACCGCGGCTATCAGCGCGTCGTGATGGTGCTGCTGCTGATGTCAGGCGCGACGCTGGTATGGACAGCGTGGTGAGACTCACCTTTTGACTCTCAATGAACCGAATTAAAATTTCCTCGGTACACCGGCGGCGGCGGCGTGATCTGCCCGGCGCCTAAATTGGTCGCGTTGCCCAGGATCTGATTGGCGTCGAGCTCGCCGCCATTGTTGGGCGACCAGAATGTGTTCGGGCAATTGGTGCCTTGCACGTTGCCAAATCCGCAATGGCCGATATTCGCGGTCTGGAATCCAGGAACACCGCCGATTTGCCCATTCTTGCTGGTCAGCAACGCCAGATAGTATGAAATTATATTCTGGGGAATTAGCCCGAGGTCGATGGCAAGCTGGTTCCAATCATGGGCCAGGACGCCGAAATCAGAGTGCGTCAGGATGAAGTCGCCGCCGCCGTTGTGGATGGTGATGTAACCGAAGTGGTTGATGACCTCGGTACCTTTGCCGTCCTTGATGACCGTTGCCGTGCCGCCGCGAATGCCGATCGTCGCTGCCGTCGTCGCGATTGTTGCGTTGCCGCTGTGGCTAAGCTGGCCGCCGACGAAACGAAGCGCGCCGTCGGTCAGCGTCACCAGCATGTGGCCGTTCCTGGAATTCGGATCGTAAACGTATTCGTTGATTACAATTTCCGTATTCGGCGCGATGCTCATCGACGATTGGTCGGTGAACCGCAACTGGACGGTCCCGTCCGGCGTCGTGTGGATCTTTTCGTTGTGGACGATATGCGCGCCGACGATCAACGGAGCGGTCGTGCCTCCGGGCGGCGTGCTTTCCGAAAGAGGATTGACGGCTGTCGCGGTCCCGACGTCCTGGGCTGAAGCGGGAATGGCCAGTAGCACGGCGCTCATCGCCAGAACGAGGAGGCAGTTTTGTTGCTTCATCGCGTGCCCTCAGAATCGCAGGGTTGGACCAGCCGTCACGGAAAGATCATGCATCACGAATGCGGCGACATTCGAGAGATCGGCGCGATACTGCACCAGAGTCGCGAGCATGAGCTGGTTCCAGATCGGGAATTCGAGGCCAAGGCCGACGCGCCATTCCAGCACGTGCGGCGTCGTCAGCGGATCGACGGTCGGATCGGGCGCTGCGTACTGCCACTGCGTGAAGCCCGCGGTCGGTGTCAGTGTCCAGATCCGGCCATCGCCCAGCGGCGAGAAATTGTAGGGCAGCCAAAGATCGGCCGCGTAGCTGTTGTAGCCGAACGGATTGAAGGTGGTATCGGCGTGCGCGTAGACCAGCCGGGACTGGAAGCTCAGGCTGCCATAGACCGGCCCCGACGCCTGCAAACCATAAGTTTGCAGCGTGCCGCTCATGCCGCTGGCGAGCGGATAGAGCGTCAGATTGCGGAAGTTCTGCTGGACGACTTCGGCGTAAGGGTCGATCGACACATTCCCCAGATTGGCGTGAACCGTGAGGCCGCCACCGAGACTGCCGTAGTAAGGCGCATCGGCGAGCGTGCCGCCGGTTGCGACGAAATAGGGTTTGATCGACAACCCGATGGAATTCGGCGTCGGTATTCCAAAACGCGGGCCGGCACGGAATTCCAGCAGGCTGATGTCGAACTGATGCAGCGTGAATTGCTGGGCGTCGTAGCCGAGCGCGCTTGCCTCGAAGGTATCGCCGTGCTGATCGCCAAAATCGTGGACGTAGTTCAGGCCGAATGCGCCAAACCAGTTCCAGTCGGACTTGGCGGCAAACCGGTTGTTGAAGAGCAGGCCTGACGACAGCACCGTTTGTGGTCCCGGCCCGTTGGCGGCATTGGTCTGATAACGCAGCCCGGTTGCCACATAGCCGGTGAACTGATCGGGGAACAGTTTCTTGTCCACGGCGGCGAGCAGATCCAGTGTGCGCTGCCGCAGCTCCGGCGTGATGTCCGCCATCTTCAGCGCGGTCGAAAAATAGTCGTGCGCCATCTCATAGGAGCCAAGCCGGTAGTAGAGTACGCCAAGCTCGAAGCGGACCGAGGAGAGTTTCGGATTGTAGAACAGCAATTGTTCGTAGGTGCTGATCGCCGACTCGATATCGCTCGCGGGCGCGAGGGCCGCGTACTGTAGCGTGTTGTTGAGATCCGACGGCTGGGTCAGGATTCCCTGGAACAGCGGGCTGAGGTCGCCGCCAAAACCGGAAGACGTCTGGGCGGAAGCAGGCAGGCCGGCCGCAAAAAGAAATGCCAGGGGCGCTACCGCACCCGCACACCGCTTCCAAAATGCCAGCCAGCCATGGCTCTTCAAAGTGACCCTATTCGCTCGATCGTCGTTGCCCCGGAACCGGCAAGGCATTGGAACAATAGGTATTATTTTCCGACCGCTTCAAAACGCGCTTCGTGATTTCATACCGCCAAGCCACCGCAGAGTCGAGAAATCCATTGGGACGGTATGCGACTACTGCGGCACGAATTTCGCTGCACGCAGCAGCTTTTCGCTGCGATCCAAGTCGATTTGCAGATATTGCGCGAATTCTTGCGGGCTGCGCGTCGCCGGTTCGATTCCCAGCGCGCTGAGGCGGCCTTCCGCAGCGAGCGCCGCGACCGCGCCGTTGACCAAGCCGTTAAGCGTTCGGACTAGATCGGCCGGCATGGCCGGCGGCCCCCACATGGCCCACCAGGCGCCGAAATCGAGCTGCGGTAAGCCGAGCTCGGTCATCGTCGGAATATCCGGCGCCAGCGCGCTACGCTTTTTGCCGGTGACCGCGACCGCGCGCACGCTGCCGCCTTTCACCAATGGCAACAGGGACAGGATCGCTTCGATCATCATCGGCACGTGACCGCCCGCCACGTCGTTGGCGGCCGGTGCGGTACCGCGATAGACCACGATCGGTACGTTCAGGCCGGTGTATTGATTGAACGCAACCTCGGCGAGATGGCCCGGTGCGCCGAGTTGCGCGGTGGCGAACGACCATTGCTCCGGCTTTGCCGTGGCGGCGCCGACGATGTCATTGACGGTGTTTTCCGGACGATCGTTGGCGATGATGTGAATAAGCGGTGCTTCGCCGGCAAGCGCGATCGGCGTGAAATCGCTGATCGGATCGTAAGGCACGTCGCGCATGACGAGCTTGGCCACATTGTGCGTCGAGGCGTGGAACAGCACGGTATAGCCGTCCGGCGTTGTGCGGTGCACATCGAGGCCGGCGACCGTGCCGTTGCCGCCGGTGCGATTTTCGACGACGAATTCGATCTTGTGCTGCTCGCCGATCTTTGCCGCAATCAGCCGGGCGAAGGTATCGACGCCACCGCCGGGCGATACCGGCACGATGATGCGGATCGGGCGGTTGGGAAAGCCCGCCTGGGCGCAAACGAGATGCGGCGCAAGCGCCGCGCCCGCCAGCACCGAAGCAATTGCAACCCGACGGTTGATGGTCATGTCCGGCGGTCCCCGCGTTCCACACCGTTGCCGCAAGCGCCAATGGAGATATAGTTGGCGGGCTTTTGCAACAGCATTGATGGGTCCGCCATGGCCGTCGAAAACACCATACCGACAATTGATGTATCGCCGCTGCGCAACGGCAGCGCGGCAGCCCGGCGCGATGTGGCGCGGCAGATCGATGCCGCCTGTACCGATATCGGCTTCTTCCTGGTGGCCGGGCACGGCATCCCGCAACAGCTGATCGAAACGACGCGCCAATGCGCGATCGATTTCTTTGCGCTGCCGGTCGACAAGAAAATGAAGGTGCAGCGTCCGCCGGCCAAGATCAGCCGGGGCTACAATTGGCTTGGCGATCGCTCGGTTGCCTATTCGATGGGGCAGGCGGCGCCGCCGGACATCCAGGAGGCCTTCGCGTTCGGCCCCGATCGGGTCGGCGACTGGGCCTCGAAGGTCGATGTCACCAGCGCGCAGATGTACGCACCGAACATCTGGCCGGAACGGCCGAACAATTTCAAGCAAACCATGGTCGCTTACTACGACGCCATGCAGGGGCTCGCCTGGCAGGTGCTCAGCGCGATGGCGATAGCGCTCGATGTCGACGAGAATTATTTCGCCGAAAGGTTCAGCCGGCAGGCCAGCACGACGCGGATCATTCGTTATCCGGCGGTGACGCAGGCGCCGTTGCCGGGACAACTCCGCGCCGGCGCGCACACCGACTACGGCGCGATGACCTTCGTCCGCGGTGACGACGTGCCGGGTGGCTTGCAGGTCAAACACCGCCGCGGCGACTGGATCGATGTGCATATTCCGCGCGACGGCTTCTGCTGCAATATCGGCGATCTCCTGATGCGCTGGTCGAATGACCGGTGGGTGTCGACGCTGCATCGGGTCGGCATTCCGCCCGTCGAAGTCGCGCCCAGCGACCGCATTTCGCTGGTGTTCTTCCAGTATCCCAATCCGGACGCGGTAATCCGCTGTTTTGAGAGCTGCGCCGGTTCGGCCGAGAAATATCCACCAATCACGGTTGCCGAGCATTACCTCGGCAAACTCATGAAAGCCGGGCACTCGCGGCTCGATGCCGATTCCAAAGTGGCGGTGGCTGCGGCGCGCGAGGCGCAACCGACCCACTGATCGGGGCAGCGTTCGTTAGTCGGCTGATTTGTTTATTTCTGCCGTTGGCGGTGCTGGTTCGCCGCGCGACGCAATCGTGGCAAGTCCGGCAGCGCCCACGATTCCGCCAAGGATAATGCCGATCGGCATGAAGGTGAAAAACACCAGCATGCCGGAATAGCCTTCAAAGTCGCTGGTGTGAAAAACACTGGTCCAGACAAAGCCGAGTACGACTCGAGGATGCCGCCGACGATCGCGCCCAGAAAAAAACGAGACATCCAAATCCGGCGGCTTGCATGGCTTTCTGCTAGCTGCCCTTGGAGTGCTTGCGCACCAGGTTGATAATGGCGGAGAAATCCTCCGAACTTTCAAATTCGCGGGTGAACTGCTCGTAGATCTGCGCGGCGTGGGCGCCGATCGCGGTGTCGGCCTTGGCCGACTTCGCCCCGGCTTCCGCGAGCTTCAGGTCTTTCAGCATCAGCGCGGCCGTGAAGCCGGCTTTGTAGCCGTTATTGGCAGGGCTCGCCGGCACCGGACCGGGCACCGGGCAATAGCTCGTCAGCGACCAGCACTGGCCGGACGACGCCGAAACCACGTCGAACATCGCCTGATGCGACAGACCAAGCTTCTCGCCCAACACAAAGGCTTCGCTGACCACAATCATCGACGCGCCCAAAATCATGTTGTTGCACATCTTGGCGACCTGGCCGTTGCCGGCATCGCCGCAATGCACGATACGTTTGCCCATATGTTGCAGTACCGGTTTGCCGCGTTCAAAGGCGTGTGTGGTGCCGCCGACCATGAAAGTCAGCGTGGCGGCTTTGGCGCCGCCGACCCCGCCCGATACCGGCGCGTCGAGCGTGGCTATACCGTTTGCGGCGGCGAGTTTATGCGCCTTGCGTGCACTTTCGACATCGATCGTCGAGCAATCGATGAAGAGAGTCCCTTGCCGCGCCTGCTGGACGATGTCGTTCCACACCGAAAGCACGTGCTCGCCCGCCGGTAGCATGGTGATGACGATTTCGGCGTCGTCGACGGTGCTCTTGGCATTGGCGACGATCTCGATGCCGTCTTTGGCGGCGGCGTCACGCGATGCCGGAACGAGATCGAAACCGCGCACGCGGTGACCTGCTTTCAGCAGATTGGCGGCCATCGGGCCGCCCATATTGCCGAGACCGATAAATCCAATATTCGCCATCGTGTGCCTCGTTCACTTACGGAAACTGCAATTCCAGCGCGCCGATCGATTTGAAGTGGCGTTCGACGATATCCGGCGTGACATCCTCAAGCCGGGCAGGCTGCCATTTCGGATTGCGATCCTTGTCGACGATGGCGGCGCGGATACCTTCGATGAAATCGTGTCCGGCGTGGCAGGCCAGGACGATACGGTAATCCTGCTGGAAGCTCTGCTCAACGCGCTTGAACGCTGCCGCCTCGCGCACGTTCCGCAGCGTGACCTTGAGTGATGTCGGCGAGCCTTTGCGTATTGCCTCATGCGCGGCGCGCGCATCGTCGTGATCAACCTTGTGCAAACATTCAGCCACGTCCTCGACTGTCTCGGCGCGATAACACGCATCGATCCAGGACCGCGCAGCCGCCAGCCGGCCGGGCGCGGGCGGTGTCGACAGATCGTGCAGCCGGGCTGCGACGCTGCCTGCATCGCGGCAATCGGCAAGCGCTTCGGGAATGTCGGCAATGCGTGCAGCGGTGACGTGAACATCGGCGAATCCGGAATAAATCGCGTCGGCGGCGGTCATACGGGCTCCCGTCAACGCCAGATGCATTCCGGTCGAGCCGGGAGCGCGCGCCAGAATAAATGAGGCGCCAACGTCGGGCACCAGCCCGATGACGCATTCCGGCATGGCGACCGCGGAGCGGTCGGTCACGACGCGATGTGACGCATGTGCAGAAATTCCAACGCCGCCGCCCATCACCAGACCGGTCATCAGTGCAACCACGGGCTTGGGATAGCGCGCGATCAGGACATCGAGCTTATATTCGGCCGCCCAATAATGCGTTGGAAAGGAACTCTGCGATTGCTTCGCATCGTAGAGCGCGCGCAGGTCGCCGCCGGCACACAGCCCGCGCTCGCCCGCACCGTCGAGGAGCACCGCGCCCACGGCGGGGTCGTTGGCCCATTGGCGCAAGAATGTCGTCATCGTCTCCGCCATGCCGAGCGTCAGGGCATTGATGGTTTGCGGCCGGTTGAGCGTGATACGCCGCAATGCACCGAGCCGGCGGATGATGACGTCGCCGTCGAGAACAGTGTCGCCGGTCATCGCCCGACAAGGTTTCTGGCGATGATCAGGCGCATGATCTCGTTGGTGCCTTCGAGAATCTGATGCACGCGCAGATCGCGTACGATCTTCTCGATGCCGTATTCCGACAGGTAGCCGTAGCCGCCGTGCAATTGCAGGGCTTGATTGGCGACATCGAAGCACGCGTCGGTGACGAAGCGTTTGGCCATGGCGCAAAGCTGGGTGGCGTTCGCGTCCTCGGCATCCAGCGCCGCGGCCGCACGCCAAAGGAATGTGCGCGAGGCTTCCAGCGCGGTCGCCATGTCGGCGAGGCGAAATTGCAGCGCCTGGAATTCGTCGAGCCGTTTGCCGAATGCCTTGCGCTCTTTCATGTAACTCAGCGTCTTTTCCAGCGCCGACTGTGCGCCGCCGAGCGAGCACGCAGCGATGTTGAGCCGGCCGCCGTCGAGCCCGGCCATCGCGATCTTGAAGCCTTCGCCTTCCTGGCCGAGCCGGTTCGTCACGGGGACGCGCGCATTCTCGAAGACGACAGCGCGGGTCGGCTGCGCGTTCCAGCCCATCTTGCGTTCGTTGGCACCGAGCGAAACGCCCGGCGTGTCTCCCGGGACGATCAATGTGGAAATGCCGGACGGCCCGTCGCCGCCGGTCCGCACCATTACAACATAAATGTCGCCGGCCCCGGCGCCGGAGATGAATTGTTTCTGGCCGTTGAGCACATAGTGATCGCCGTCGCGGACGGCGCGGGTGGCAAGCGCCGCAGCGTCAGACCCGGCGCCCGGTTCGGTCAGGCAATAACTTGCCAGAAGCTCCATGGTGCAAAGCCCCGGCAGCCAGTGACGGCGCTGCTCATCGGAGCCGAACCCGTCGATCATCCATGCCGCCATATTGTGGATCGACATATAGGCCGACACCGTCGGGCAGCCGGTTGCCAGCGCCTCGAAGATCAGCGTTGCGGCAAGCCGTGACAGCCCGGAGCCGCCAACGTCATCGCGGATGTAAATGCCGCCCATACCGAGCGCCGCGGCCTTGCGCATTTCGGCAACCGGAAAATGTCTGGTCTCGTCCCAGGCAATGGCGTTGGGGGCGAACACTTCGTCGGCAAATGATCGCGCCATGTCGCGCAACGCGGTTTGGTCCGCGTCGAGCGAGAATTGCAGTGCAGCGCTTGAGCCCTGGTCAAGCATCGCGGGCTAGCCGTCGGCGGCCGTGGCGCTCGCGAGTTTGCGTTCGATTTTGGCTGCGGAGCGCGTCTGCCAGAGATCGAATGCCGTCATGCCGACCACCATGGCGACGACGAAGACAATGACGCCGGGCGACAGCGTCGCAAGATTTGCGACCGCAGGTCCCGGACACAGGCCGACAAGGCCCCAGCCGATGCCGAACAGCGCTGCGCCAACAACCAGAGGCCGGTCGATCGCGGTCGCAGCCGGCCAGCGCATCTGCGTATCGAAGATTGGTGTGCGCGGACGTATCAGCGCGTAGCCGGTACCGGCAACGGCGAGGCCGGCGGCCATCACGATCGCCAGACTCGGGTCCCAGGTCCCGCTCGGAATGCCGAGGACGTCGAGAAACGCCAGCACCTTTGCCGGCGAGACCATCTGCGAGATCACCAGGCCGAGGCCGAAGATAAAACCGCAAAGGAGGCTTGCGAGCACGGGCATAATGTCAGCCTCCAATAATGTGGCGCGTCAGCGCGACGACGATGATGGCTGCGATCATGAACACCAGGGTGGCAATGATCGAGCGCGGCGACAGCCGGGCGATACCGCAGATGCCGTGGCCGGATGTGCAACCGTTGCCAAGCCGCGTACCAAAACCCACCAGCAGTCCGGCGACTGCAACCAGCACATAGTTCGGCGGCATTTGCGGCATCGGTATCGCATGGCCGACGAGCGCCGCGGCAAGCGGCGCCGCGATCAGGCCGACAACAAAAGCCGCGCGCCAAAGCCGGTCGTCCGTGCGCGGGTTGAACAGCCCGTCGGTTATGCCGCTGACCCCGGCGATGCGGCCGTTGAACAGCATCAACAACACCGCCGCGAGTCCGATCAGCGCGCCGCCAATCGCCGCCGAGATGGGAGTGAAATTCGCCATACCACGCCTCGTGAAAAGCCAAAGTCGTTGTTAACAATTTGGAGCCTTCCAATAAGATATGAGGTACCCATTGCAACAGCAATGAGCGGGCCGAGGTTTCACGATGCGCTCGTTTCGAACCGCAGCTACTGCGGGACTGGCGGTCCTGTTTGTATTGAAGCCACTGCTGGCTTTCGCGCAGTGCCCGCCGAATTCGCATGCTGTCGCGGTCTACATTCCCGGCAATCTGCGCACGGCGCATTGCTGGTGCAACCGCGGTTACGTCAACAGCGGCGGCGTTTGCGTTCGCACGGACCAGCCGACACCGCCGCCGGGCATCCAGGCGCGGCCGCCATCTGGCGCCAGTATCAATCCGGTCAGGTAACGGGTTATCCTGCCGCCTTATTGTTTGCGACAAAGGCGAGCCGGAATGGACTTCACCCTTTCGCCCGAGATCGAGGATTTGCGCGTGCGTACACGCGCATTTGTCGACGAGCACGTGATGCCGCTCGAATCGGACAGTTACAATTTTTCCGATCACGAGAACATTCCGCATGACCGTCTCGATCCGGTTCGTGAAAAGGCGAAAAAGGCCGGTCTCTGGGCGCCGCAGTCGCCGAAGGAATACGGCGGAATGGACCTGCCCATCGTCGCCTGGGCGGTGATGTATGAAGAGGCCGCGCGCTCGCTGTTCGGGCCGCTGGCGCTGAACTGCATGGCGCCCGACGACGGCAACATGAACGTCCTGAAGAAGCTCGGGACGCCGCAACAGAAAGAAAAGTGGCTCAAGCCGATTGTCGAAGGCAAAGTGCGCTCGTCATTTGCGATGACCGAGCCCGCCCCTGGCGGCGGCTCCGACCCAAGCATGATCAAGACGTACGCCGAGAAGCATGGCGACACCTGGAAAATCTACGGCCGCAAATGGTTCATCACCGGTGCTGACGGCGCGGCACACTTCATCCTTGCGGCGCGCACTTCAGACGACAAGCGCAAGGGCATCACCACGTTCCTGTTTCATAAGGATCAGCCCGGCTGGCGCATTATCCGCCGCATCGAGATCATGGGCCCGGAGGAGCACGGCGGACACTGCGAGCTCGAGTTCGACGGCATCGAGGTGCATGACGACGACGTGTTCGGCGGTGTCGGCAACGGCTTGAGGGTGGTGCAGGTCCGGCTTGGGCCGGCGCGGCTGACGCACTGCATGCGCTGGCTCGGCTGGTCAAAGCGTTGCGTCGAGATTGCCCAGGAGTATGTCGGCCGGCGCGAAGGTTTTGGCGTCAAGCTCGCGGACCGTGAAAGCGTGCAGATGAAGCTTGGCGAGGTCGGCCACAACATCCACATCGGACGGCTTCTGACGATGCATGCGGCGTGGAAGCTCGACCAGGGCGACTACGCCCGCAAGGAAGTGTCGATGGCGAAACTCCATTGCGCCAACACGCTGCATCAGGCCGCCGATGTCGCGATCCAGCTCAACGGCGCACGCGGCTACTCCAAGGACACGATTGCCGAATGGGTCTATCGCGCTGCGCGCGCCGCACGTCTGGTCGATGGCGCCGACGAGGTGCACAAAATGGTGCTGGCGAAATTCATGCGCGAGGAAGGCCGCGACTTCTGGATGTGGAGCGCGGGCAACAGGGTCTGACCGGAGATGCAGGACTTACTGCTTTTCCAGTCCGGCATCCGCGATGACGCGGGCCCACCGATCGATTTCCGCGCGCATGCGCCGATCGAGCGCGTCCGGTGACAGGGCCTTGGCATCGAAGCCGGCTTCCTTGAATCGCGCCTTCACGCCGGGATCGTTGAGGATCTGCGTCGACGCCCGGCCGAGACTATCCACGGCCCGATCCGGCATGGCCTTCGGACCGTAGAGCGAATTCCACGAGGTCACCACGTAGTCCGGCACGCCGGCTTCGGCCATGGTCGGCACGTCGGGCAATTCGGCGAGCCGCGCCGCGGACGTCACGGCCAGCGGCCGGATCTTCCCTGCGTCGATTTGCGGGCGTAGTCCGCCGTAAGCATTCACCACAAGATCGACGTCGTTGCGCAGCAGCGCGACCGAAAGCTCGGCGGGACCGCGATATGGAATCACCGTGACGCCGAGTTGCTGCATCGATTTGAACAGCAGCGCTGCCAGATAATTGCTCGTGCCGGCGCTCGACGTACCAATGGTCAATGTATTCGGTTTGGCACGCGCCGCATCCATCCAGTCTTTCAGTGTCTTGTATGGCGAGGCGGCGCCGGTCACGAACAGATAGGCGAACTCGCTGACGCCGACGATCGGCCTGAATTCCTTGCGCGGATCGACGGCGTCATTGAACAGGCTGACGCCGATCGCATTGTTGTTGCCGACCCATCCGAGCGTATAGCCGTCCGCCGCCGCGTTGGTGATCGTCCGATCCGCAATCACGCCGCCGCCGCCCGGCTGGTTTTGCACGACGAACTGCATGCTGAAATGATCGGACAGCTTTTCCGCGAGGATTCGCAGCACGATATCGGACGCCGAGCCGGCGGCCAACGGCGTTATGATTTTGACCGGGCGCGACGGGTAATCGGCTTGCGCGATGGCCGGAACCGGCAAGGCCGTCATGACAAGCCAAAGCGCACTCGCGGCTGTGATGGTGCGAGCGGCACGCGACGCTGCTTTGGTCATGACGTCCTATTCCGGACGAAACGGTGCCCGCGCGCCTAGTTGCGCCAGCTGGGGTCGATCTCGTCGAGCATCCGCTGGTACGCCGGCCAGTCCGCAGAGCCGCGCCCGGCGTCATGGTGTTCGTACTGATGTGCGGTCTTTTCGCAAATCGCCGCCGGAATCTCGATCAGTTCACCGCCTGTCGCTTCCATCTTGATCTGGATATCTGCGGCTTCGAGCAGGGATTTCATCAGCACGAACGCCTCGCGCGGCGTCTTGCCGACGGTGAGCAAACCGTGATTGTGCAGAACAAGCGCGCGGTTTTTGCCGAGCGCTTTATTGATGCGCTCCCGCTCGCCGAAATCTTCGGTGATACCTTCGTAGTCGTGGTATCCAATGCGATTGAAGAAACGCACCGCCGGCTGCGAAACCATGCGCAAGCCGTGTTTCAGTCCCGCGAGCGCCATGCCGGTTTCGGTGTGGACATGGACGGCGCAATTGACGTCGGACCGTGCCGACAGCACGCCGCCATGCAAGGTAAATCCTGGCCGGTTCACACCGGCCGATTCGTCGAGATCGTCGTCCATGCTGACTTTGACCAGGTTCGACGCCGTGACCTCGGTGTAAAGCAGCTCGTGGCGCTTGATCAGGAATTTGCGATCCTCGCCGGGGACCCGCATCGATGAGTGATTGTAGATCACGTCACCCCAGCCGTAGTGCGCGATCAGCCTGTAGACCGCGGCCAGATCGGTTCGCGCCTGCCATTCTTCAGGTGAGATTTCGGTCTTTTTGTCAGCCGCGATTTTGAAATGCGGATTCATGAGGGAGCCTCCGGCTAGTTAACGGAAGCTTACCATCCGCGGCGCTTCCGCACAGCCCCTGCGACAGCACCGCGGGGATTGCAGTTTCTGCGCGAGGATAGCCGCTTCATGACCGCTTGAACTTGCCGCCGAGCGCCCGGCGTTAAGAGTCCTTCAACCGGCGTGGATAAAGTGTTGTTTATGCGAATGGAGCGTTCGCGCTGGTCCAGGCCAATTGGAAAAGTCGCCGCATATGTCGGCGCCTTCGCGATTCTGCTTGGCGCCGGGGGGGCGATTCTCGGCGCCACCGAGATGAACCTGCGCGCATTGCAGGAAAAGTATCGGCGCCCGGCGGCGATCCTCTATCCCAAGGACGATCCTTATTCGCAAGCCAAGTACGAGCTTGGCCGCACCCTGTTCTTCGATCCGATTTTATCCGACAGCAAAGTCCGGTCGTGCTCGACATGCCATAATCCGGGTCTGTCATGGACCGACGGCCAGCCGCATGCGATCGGCGAAAACCAAAAGCCGCTCGGATCCGGGCTGCGCTCTCCGACGCTCCTGAATGTTGCGTGGACCCCGAAGCTCGGTTGGGACGGTCATTTCCGCAACCTGGAGAGTGTCGCGATCGGTCCGATCACCGCGCCCGACAACATGAACCTGCCCGAAAAAGCCATGCTCGAGCGCCTGTCGGCGAACCCGGAATATGCGCAGGCATTTGAGACGGTGTTCGGCAAGGGCGGCGTTACCACTCTCAATGTCGAGCAGGCGCTCGCGACCTTTGAACGTTCGATCGTGTCCCGTGAAGCGCCTTTCGACCGCTGGATCAAAGGCGATGCGTACGCAATCAATGCGGCCGCCAAACGCGGCTTCGTCTTGTTCAACGGCAGCGCCAATTGCGCGGCGTGCCATAGCGGCTGGGCTTTCACCGACGCGTCGTTCCACGACATCGGCGTTGCCAAAGACAGCGATATCGGTCGCGGGCAGTTGTTTCCGTCTTCGGTGAAATTGCAGCACGCGTTCAAGACGCCGACGCTGCGTGATGTCACCCGGCGCGGTCCGTTTATGCACGATGGATCGCTGGCGACGCTCGACGACGTCATCGATCTCTATGACCGCGGCGGCATCGACCGGCCGAGCCGCGACGATGACATTCATCCGCTCAATCTGGCGGCCGGCGATCGGGCCGATTTGATTGCTTTTTTGCAGACGTTGAGCGGCAAGCCCGAACAGGTCGCCGTTCCGACGCTGCCGCGATGTTCGATTTCCAAAAGCGTTTCAGAGAATTGCGGGACAGCCCCAACCTACAAGGCCAAAGCCCGCTATCAGCAACAAGCCGCCGACGGTTTGAAATAACTCGATACGCGCCGGGTAGCGCTCGGCGACGTAGGCGAGCACGCCGCCGATGATTACGCTGATCAGACCTGCAAAGCCAAACATCGCTGTCCCCCGCGGCCGGACGTTTCCGGGCGCGCGTAGGTGTTAGCAGCGGTTGCTTTCCCGTCTTCTCGACGAAATCGCTCAAATTTTCTGCATTTCAGCGATGCGCGGCGCGAAGGTTAACCATTAGTTGTAATTTCCGGCCAGATGTGTTAACATTTTCTAAATTTAGTGGTAAAGAAAAGTTTAATTAAACCAGTGAGGTAGGCGCGGGTCCTCATTTGGTTCCTGAAATCGACGTAAGTTCGGAGGCCCTCCGGTTATGAGGATGCTTGTAAAGCGGCTGCCGCTCGCAGCCGCGTTGTTGTTTGCGTGCGTGCTGGACACGGTCCTGGTGGGGCCGGCGAGTGCGCACGTAAAATGGTTTTGCGCGTATGACGTTGCCGGTCAGCCCGACGGCCTCGGAAACGTCCTGTGCCTCGATTTTGAAATGCTCACCGGCCTTTCGCTGATGGCCCTGATGACCGGCGCGTTGCTTGAGGGCACGCCGGTAGGCGTCGCGATGCTGCGCGCGCTGGATAGTGCCACGCGCCTTGTGCGCGAGAATCTCGAAACGATTTTCCGTGCCGCCTGTGCGTTCTTTTTCATCGCGATTTGGGGCGCCGGCGGCATCCTTCTGACGCCTGAGTTGAAGACGGATTCGGCCTTGATCGGCGCCATTCAACTCGGCATCGCCGCCGGCATGCTGTCGCGCAAGACAATGCCGCTGTCGGCGCTCGGCATCTTCATTTTGTTCGACGTCGGCATCTGGAACTACGGCCCGTTCCACCTGGCCGACTATCCGGTCTTCCTCGGCGTGGCGGCTTACATCGCCTTGACCGGTGGCCAGACCAACTTCTTCGGCATTCGACCGCTCGACGTGCTGCGCTGGGCTGCCGGCATCACGCTGATGTGGGCTTCTATCGAGAAATGGGCCTATCCCGAGTGGTCATATCCGCTGTTCATCACTCATCCGGAGATGACCTTTGGTTTCTCGGCCGACTTCTTCATGCGCGCTGCCGGAGCAGTCGAATTCGCGCTTGCCTTCGCGCTGATCTGGACGCCGCTGGTGCGCCGGGTCGCCGCCATCATGCTCGCGTCGATGTTCATCAGCGCTGTCGCCGAATTCGGCAAGATCGATATGATCGGACACTCGCTGATCGTTGTCGCGTTGTTCGCGATTATTTCCGACAATGCCACCGCGCCGGTGCGGCTGCGTCACTCGTGGCTTATCCCGTTCGCCTATGCCGCTTCGTTGGTGCTGTTTCTCGCGGCCTATTACGGCGTACACGCGGAACTGTTCGGCACGAAAATACTTTGATCGGGCGCCGCCCGGCTATTTCACGTGAACGGTGAGTTTCATCTTCGGGTGAATGGCGCACAGCACGTCGAAGTCGCCGGCCACGTTAAAGGTGATCGGCGTCACGCTGCCGGGCTTCTGGTCGCCGGAGTCGAATGAGAACTTTGGCGAGTCGATATAGGCATGATGCAGCAGGTCGGCGTCGTCGTTGACGATCTGGATCGTCTCGCCGCGCTTGATGCTGATTTCGCCGGGATGGAACTCGCGCCCTTTCTGCGAAATCGAATAATCGGCCAAGGCCGACCCCGCCAGCAGCGCAATCCCGCTCAGCACGCCCGCAGCAAATGCGCAGGCGATCGGTCGGCGCACGCGCAGGAATTCGCTTTTTAAACTCATGGTTGCCTCTTTGGGCCTTGCGCCAGCGCCGCCTGACTTTGCCAGCGGCGTGTAGCGAGTTCGTTCACCGTGCCGCAGCGCAGTTAAGAGCCCGTTAAGGAACACGCGAAGATTGGAGCGGCTGCTCCACTGGCTTTAACGGGCGTTGGTGTAGGGCTGGTAGCGTCTAAAGCTGGAAAATGTGCACAGCATTCCCATGACAGGTGGCCGGAGCGTTCCTCTGATCGTCCATCTTGCGTCCCGTTGGCAGCGCAGCGCGTCGCGAGCGGCGTCGCTGTTCGTGACCATTCGCGGCCGGATTCTGATCGCATTTCTGGCGATGAGCGTGATTACTGCTGCGCTGGGCGCCTATACCACGCTCGGCGTGAGCAACGCCGGCATGCTGGTCGACAAGACGTTCGACGAATCTCTGATGTCGATCAACTACGCCCGCGCGGCCGCGACCGATTTCGCGTCGATGCGCGCCGCGTTTGCGCGCCGCTGGATTGCTACCGATCCCAACATGCGGCGCACGCTTGCCGATGAGATGGACAAGCTCGGCAGGTCGCTCTCCGAGGATCTTGATATTGCCGCGCAGCGATCGCAGTCGGTGCGGGCAACACGCGCCGCCGACAGCGTCAAGCGTGCGGTCGCGGCATGGCAGGACGCCTGCGCGCGCCTGATGGACAGCACGCAAAACGACGTCAATTGGACAACCCTCGATCGTTTTGCGCAGAGGGTCGATGACGAGATCGACCTGTTTGTGAATTACACCGCCGGCGACGGCTTCCTGTACCGGCAAAGTGCCCGGGCGGCGGTTAGGCACGATCTGCAGCTTAACATCGCCGGCATTGCGCTGGCGCTCCTGCTGTCCGCGCTCGTCGCGTGGGCTTTGGCGCGCCGGATCGTCGGGCCGGTCGCGGTCGCTTCCAACGTCGCCAAATTGATCGCAGCCGGCAATCTCGGTGTCGCCGTGCCGAAAGGCAGCGCCGACGAGCTCGGCGTCCTGCTGGCGTCGATGGGGGTGATGCGCGACAACATCAAGGCGATGATGGATCGCGAGGTCGAGCAGCGCCGCTCGGCCCAGGGGCGTCTTGCCGACGCGCTCGAAAACTCTCCCGAAGGCGTTGTGGTGGTCGATGCCAACGATGGCATCGTTCTCGCCAATGCCCAGGCTGCCGATCTGCTCGGTGTCCCGGCGTTCTTGCTCAAGCCCGGCACGCCGCTCGCGCAACTTGAGCCGGTTCTGCGCGGTTCGGCCGATGCCGAGCACGTGCTGATGCGGTGCGACAACGCGCTACACGCGACCCGCGAAGCTTTGATGGCGAACGGGCGCTGGCTGCGCATCAGCCGGTCGCCGACACGGGATCAGGGCTTCATCGTGCTGTGCAGCGATATCAGCCGCCTGAAAAAGCAGGAATGGTCGCTGCGCGAAACCAATTTGCTGCTCGACGCGGCGCTCGAAAACATGTCGCAGGGGCTGTGTCTTTACAATTCGCAAAATCGCCTCGAGGTTTTCAACCGCCGTTTCGTGGAAATCTTCAGGCTGCCATCCGATCAGATCAGGACGGGCCTTACCTACAAGGAAGTGCTGCAAGCCTGCATTCCGATCAACAACCTTTCAGGAAAGAACGCCGATCAGCTGTTTGAGGAGCATATCGGCTTCCTCAACGAGAACGCGGCCGGACCGCACCTCTACGATCTCAACAACGGCCGGGTGATCTCCTGTACTTACACCCGGACCAAAGACGGCCGCTGGCTGGCGACCTATGAAGACGTCACCGAGCGCCGCCAGGCCGAAGCCAAGATCATGCACATGGCGCGGCATGACGCGCTCACCGGCTTGCCCAATCGCGTCCTGTTCCGCGACAAGATGGAGCAGGCGTTGCGCCGCGGCGACCGGCTAGCGGTGATGTTCCTCGATCTCGACCGTTTCAAAGGCGTCAACGATTCACTCGGCCATTCGGTCGGCGACGCGCTGCTCTGCGCGGTGACCGAGCGCTTGCAGCGCGTGGTGCGTGGCGTCGATACGGTGGCCCGCCTCGGCGGCGATGAGTTTGCCATCGTGCAAAACCAAGCCCGTCCCAGCGAGGCCGGCGAGCTTGCCGCCAAGGTCATTGAATCGCTGTTGGAGCCATTCGAGATTCATGGCCATCAGGTCGTCATTGGCACCAGCATCGGCATCGCCATGGCGCCGACCGACGGCCACGAGCCCGATCAGCTGCTGCGCAACGCCGACATGGCGCTCTATCGCGCCAAGGCAAACGGACGCGGCAGCTACCATTTCTTCCAGCCGGAGATGGACGCGCAGATGCAGGAGCGCCGCCGTCTGGAACTCGACCTGCGCAAGGCGCTGCTGGCCAACGAATTCGAGCTCTACTATCAGCCGCTGGTCCAGCTTGCGCGCGGCGAGGTCTGTTGCTTCGAGGCGCTGTTGCGCTGGAATCACCCGGAGCGGGGTCTGGTCGGACCCGACGAATTCATTCCCGTCGCCGAGGAAATCGGACTGATCGTGCCGCTCGGCGAGTGGGTGCTCAAGCAGGCTTGCAAAGACGCCATGGCGTGGCCGGACAAGATCACGGTCGCGGTCAATCTTTCCGCGGCGCAATTCCGCAATCCGACGCTTGCGCTGTCGGTCGTTTCCGCGCTCGGCCAATCCGGTTTGTCGGCGTCCCGCCTCGAACTGGAGATAACCGAGACGGTGTTGTTGCAGGATGACCGCGCCGTTCTCGATACGCTGCACCAGATGCGCGATCTCGGCGTCCGCATCTGCATGGACGATTTTGGCACCGGTTATTCATCGCTCAGCTATCTGCGCAGTTTCCCGTTCGACAAGATCAAGATCGATCGCTCTTTCGTCCAGGAACTCGGCAAGGAAAACGACTGCGCCGCCATCATTCGCGCCGTCACCGGGCTCGGTGCGAGTCTCGGCATGATCACGACGGCAGAAGGTGTCGAGACCGAGCAGCAGCTTGAAATTCTGCGCGCGGAAGGGTGCGTGCAGGCGCAAGGCTTCCTGTTCAGCAGGCCCAGACCGCTGTCGGAAGTCCCGGCGCTCCTGGAGCGGATCAACCTGCGCACCCGTGCGGCTTAGGCCGCATTTCAATCGAGCGGCTGCGGTAATTTGACAGGTTGCCGACATTGCTGCCGCAGCACGGCTGCTTATATCTCATTCAATTCACGGCCCCTCTGGCAATATCGTGCCCATAAGGGCAAACTGCCCTAGCCGAAGGGGCAGAGAGGCCAGCGTAATGGCGTTGCGCGACGTCAAACTCGACGACAAATACGACCTCGGCCAGCGGCGGGTATTTGTGACGGGGTTTCAGGCGCTGGTTCGCCTTTGCCTGACGCAAAAAGAGCTGGATCGCCGCAACGGCCTCAATACCGCGGGCTTTGTCACCGGTTATCGCGGTTCGCCGCTTGGCGGCCTGGACAGCCAATTTCAGCGCGCCGCTTCGTTCTTGCAACGGAGCGATATCCGCTTTCAGGGCGGCATCAACGAAGACCTTGCCGCGACCGCGATCTGGGGTTCCCAGCAAGCCGAATTGCGCGGCGAGGGCAAGTTCGATGGCGTATTCGGCATGTGGTACGGCAAGGGACCGGGCGTCGACCGCACCGGCGACGTCTTCCGCCACGCCAATCTGGCCGGTACCTCAAAACACGGCGGCGTACTGGCCCTGATGGGCGACGATCACACCGCTGAATCTTCGACCACCGCGCATCAATCGGAATATCACTTCATCGACGTCATGGTCCCGATCCTGAACCCCGCCGGGGTGCAGGAAGTTCTCGATTACGGTCTCTATGGCTGGGCGATGTCGCGTTTCACCGGCACGTGGGTTGCGCTCAAGACCATGCACGAGACGATCGAGTTGACGGCGACGATCGACGGTAGTCTTGAACGCATCAATATCATCACGCCGGACGATTTTCAGATGCCGCCGGGCGGTCTCAATATCCGCCTCGGCGATCCGATCCTGGCCCAGGAAGCGCGGCTGCACGATTACAAGCGTGACGCCATGCTGGCCTTTGTGCGCGCCAACAAGCTCAACCGCATCATTACTTCGGGCGGCCGCGATCCAAAGATCGGCATCATCACCACCGGCAAAAGCTATCTCGATGTCCGGCAGGCCTTCGACGAACTCGGCATCGATGAAATCAAGTGCAATGAGCTCGGTATCCGGCTGTTCAAGGCCGGTTGTGCCTGGCCGCTCAGCCAGCGCGAACTAAAAGAGTTCGCTCAAGGTCTCGATCTTATTATCGTCGTCGAAGAGAAGCGGTCGCTGCTGGAAGTCCAGGTTCGCGAAGAGCTTTACGGCACCGCGAACCAGCCGGTTTGTATCGGCAAGAGAGACGAGCAGGGCGATTGGCTGTTCCCGGTCAAAGGCGCGCTCGATCCGAATGAAGTCGCGATCTGCATCGGCGACCGGCTGCTGAAATACCATCGCAACGACGAAATCATCGCCCGCGTGGCGCGGCTCAAGGAATTCCAGCGTATTGCTGCGGAGACCAAGGACGTCGCTCAGCGCATTCCGTATTTTTGCTCAGGCTGTCCGCACAATACGTCGACGGTGGTGCCGGAAGGCATGCGCGCCTATGCCGGGATCGGCTGCCATTATATGGCACAGTGGATGGACCGCTCGACTTTGGGCTACACCCATATGGGCGGCGAGGGCGCCAACTGGGTTGGTGAAGCCCCGTTCTCCAATCGCAAGCACGTTTTCCAGAATCTCGGCGACGGCACCTATAACCATTCCGGTTACATGGCGATCCGCGCGGCGATCGCTTCGAATACCAACATCACCTACAAGATCCTGTTCAACGACGCGGTCGCCATGACCGGCGGCCAGGCCAATGACGGCGGTCTTACCGTGCCCCAGGTGGCGCGCCAGGTGGCGGCCGAAGGCGCCCAGCGTGTCGTTGTCGTAACCGACGAGCCTGACAAGTATCCGTCCGGCACGGCATGGCCGGCGGGACTGACCATCCACCACCGTGACGATCTCAACGAGGTTCAGACGTCGCTCGCTGAAATTCCCGGCGTGACCGTCCTGATCTACGATCAGACCTGCGCGTCGGAGAAGCGGCGGCGCCGCAAGCGCGGCAAGTTTCCCGATCCGGACAAGCGCGCGATCATCAACGAACTGGTCTGCGAGGGCTGCGGCGACTGCGGCGTGAAATCGAACTGCGTCTCCGTGCAGCCGCTCGAGACCGAATGGGGCCGCAAGCGCACCATCGACCAATCGAGCTGCAACAAGGATTTTTCCTGCATCAAAGGTTTCTGCCCGTCGTTCGTGACCGTGCATGGCGCCAAACTGAAGACGGGCGTCGGCGTCGCGGCCGATCATGATCTCGCGCCGCTGCCGGATCCGAAGCTTCCGGCGATAGACCACACCTATAATGTCGTCGTCACCGGGGTCGGCGGCACCGGTGTCGTCACGATCGGCGGCATTCTGGGCATGGCCGCGCATCTCGAAGGCAAGGGCGTCGGCGTTCTCGACATGGCCGGCCTGGCGCAAAAGGGCGGGGCGGTGTTCAGCTATATCCGCTTTGCCGAGAACCCGGAGGCGATTCACGCCATCCGTGTCGCGGCCGGCCGCGCCGATCTCATTCTCGGCGGCGATATCGTCGTTGCCGGGACGCGCAAGATTCTGGCGGCGGTGAAGCCTGGCGCGACGGAAATGGTGGTCAACACCGCCGAGTTCCTGCCCGGCGAGTTCACCCGCAACGCCGATTTCTCGCTGCCGAGCGAGCGGTTGAAGCGGACCATCGTCGCCGACGCCGGCCGCGACAAAACCCATTTCATCAACGCCAGCGGCATCGCCAACGCGTTGTTCGGCCAGTCCATCGGCGCCAACATGTTCATGGTCGGTTACGCCTACCAGCTCGGCGCTATCCCGCTGTCAGCCGCCGCAATCGAAAAGGCGATCGAACTCAACGGCGAAGCGGTCAAGATGAACGAGGCCGCCTTTCACTGGGGCCGCCGCGCCGCCATCGACCAGGCCGCGGTCGAGAGCCTGGCGAAACCGGCGACATCCATCGCCAGCGATGCGCGGCAGCTTTCTGAAACGTTCGAGGAGACGGTCGAACGCCGGGTGAAATTCCTCACCGATTATCAAAATGCAGCTTATGCGGCGCGCTATCGGGCTTTGGTCGAAAGGGTCAAGGCGGTTGAGGCCGCTCGTGCTCCCGGCAAATACGGACTTGCCGACGCCGTCGCGCGCTATCTGTTCAAGCTGATGGCGTACAAGGACGAGTACGAGGTGGCGCGGCTCTATACCAACGGTGCGTTCCGCAAGCAGGTCGCAACCGAATTTGACGGCGACAATTTACGCTTTGAATTCCATCTGGCGCCGCCGCTGCTGGCGCGCATCGACAAGACGACAGGCCTGCCGCGCAAGATGAGCTTCGGTCCGTGGATGATGTCGGCGTTCGGGTTGCTGGCGAAGTTCAGGTTCCTGCGCGGGACCGCGCTCGATCCGTTCGGCCATACGCTTGAACGGCGCACCGAACGCCGGCTGGTTACGGACTATGAAACGATGCTCGACGAAGTGCTGGTGAAACTGACAGCGGAAAATCACCATCTCGCCGTCGGTCTTGCCGTGATCCCGGAGAAAATCCGCGGCTTCGGCCACGTCAAGCAGCAACACCTTACGGCGGCCAAGGCCGACGAGGCAGCGCTGCTCGAGCAATTCCGTACCGGCGGAGCGGGTCTGCTCAAGGCTGCCGAATAGTTTTATTCGCGGCGGCCTCGCCGGTCACGTCTTGTGACCGGTCCGTGATGGATGCCGCAGAAAAGCCAGCAGCAATTCAGTGACTTTCCCGGGCTGCTCCTGCTGCACCCAGTGCCCGGCGCCGTCCACCAGATGAAATCCTGTCGTCTGCGTGCAGGCACTGTTCTGCATGCTCTCTGCCGCGCCCGGCGTCTGATAAGTGCCCCAGTCGCTTTTGCCCGCGATGTAGAGCGACGGTACGTCGATGCTGCGGCCGGAAAACGTATGCATTTCGGCCATGCTCTTTCGATCGGTGCCGCGCCGCGCCCGATAGCCTTGCAGAGCGCCAGTGAATTGGGTGCGGCTATACTCCGTGACATAAACGCCGACTTCCGCCTCGGTCAGCCATTTGCATTGCGCGATCTCGGCTGCCGACGGCATGTACGGCGCGACGTTCGCGGCCATGCCCTTGTCGCGCTCCATCACATAGTAAGTCGGCATCTTCGCCAGCTCTTCGGCCGTGCGTGCCTTGAGCCGGTGCGGCTTGTTGGCTTTCCAATCGGCGCTTTTGTAATGGTAATAGGCGCGGAAGAAGGCGTGCAGTCCTTGCGGCGCATGCAGCATGTCATCGTTGGCGCCGGGAGTGCGCTGATAGTTCTGGTAATACTTCCGCGGCGGGTCGAGCTTTGCCAGTTCGGCGTCCATTTCGTCGTCGGTCATCGGCCGTGGCGGCGGCGCGGCGCCATTCGCGGTGTTGAACGGTAACGGCGGCACGCCGGGAAACGGCGAGCTCATCATCACCGCGGATCGAAACACGTCGGGCCGTACAAGCGCGCTCCATGCGGCGACCGGCGAGCCTGCGTCGTGCCCGGCGACCATCGCCACCTGCCGATAGCCGAGCGCGAACACCAGCGCGGTGGCGTCGCGGACCATATTAAGAATCCGGAATGGGTCGGGATCGGCATCGTAAGAACCGTCCCAGCCCGTCGTGCGTCCGTAGCCACGCTGGTCCGGCGCGATGACGTGATAGCCGGCTTGCGCCAGCGGCCGCATGATCTTTCGCCAACTATAGGCCAGCTCCGGAAAACCGTGGAGGAGCAGCACCGCCGGCCGGCCCGCCGTCTCGTAGCCGGCCTCGAGAATATGCACGGTCAGGCCGTTGACGTTGGCGATGGTGCGGGAGCGAATATCCGGCGGCAGCGTACCATTACCATAGGGCGGCAGCCCGGCTTCGTTCGGCATCGAAGGCTCCTCCGTTTGTCGCAACGCCAGCTTAGCATCCGGCCAATGCGGCGCGGGAGCGCGGCGGCGCGGCTTGACGGCGGTGCAGATAGCGCCATGCTGACGTCGCGCTCTGTCGTGGAGAAACCCATGAGTTCTCGCACCGGTTCTCGCACCAGTTCTCTCACGCTCGACTTCGGCCGCTTTGTCGCCGATCTCAGCCTGCGGCAAATCCCTTCGGAAGGTTGTGACACGGCGCGCCGCGGGATGGCCGATTGCTTCGGCGTACTGATCGCCGGCTCACGCAATCCGGAAATTGCGCTGGTGGATCGGGAACTGGGCCATGCGAGCGGTGCGGCGCTAGCTTCGCTGATCCCGTCCGGCGCCCGGCGTTCCATTGAGACCGCGGCGCTGGTCAACGGCATCGCGGCGCACATTCTCGACTATGACGACGTGTCGCTCGACGGACATCCGAGCGCCGTTCTGGTGCCGGCAATCCTTGCGCAAGCCGAGGCGAGTGGATCGAGCGGCGCGGAGATGCTGACAGCCTATATCGCGGGCTTTGAAGTCTGGGCGGAGCTTCTGGAGCGCCAGCCGATCCCGCTCCATCGCAAGGGCTGGCACCCGTCGGCCGTGCTCGGACCGGTCGCGGCTGCGGCGGCGTGCGCCAAGTTGCGCGGCCTCGACGCCAAAGGCGTCTCGACGGCGATGGCGATTGCCGCGTCGATGTCTTCCGGCCTGGTGGCCAATTTCGGCAGCATGACCAAATCGTTTCAGGTCGGCCGCGCCGGACAGTCCGGGCTGATCGCCGCGCGCCTGGCCCAAGCCGGATTGACCGCTTCGCTCGACGCGCTGGAGCATCCGGCCGGATTATTGATGGCGCTTTCAGTCGCCGGCAGTCCCGTACTCGATCGTCCCTTCAACGCCACGCAGAAGGAATGGCACATCGTCGGCCACGGTCTGAGCATCAAGCGCTATCCGATCTGCTACGCGACGCATCGTTCGATCGACGCCGCGCTCGATCTGATCGAACGCCACGATCTTTCGCCGGAACAGGTCGAGCGGATTGATGTTCTGACCGGAAGGACGCAAATGCTGATGCTGCGCAATAGCCGTCCGCAGACCGGGCTCGAAGCAAAGTTCAGCATGCAGTTCGCGATGGCGGCCGCGCTTTGTGCCCGTCGTGTCGGGCTTGCCGAATTGACCGATGCGTTCGTCAAACGCCCGGACGTGCAGGCGGTCTTTTCCCGGGTCTCGCTCAGCGGCACGGATGCGGTCAAGGAGGGTTCCAATTTCGCACCCTCCGATGAGGTCGAAATCACGACGGTCAAAGGACAGAAGCTCAGCAGCGGGCCGGTCGAATATGCAAAAGGCAGCCACCAGCGCCCGCTGTCGCGCGAGCAGCTATGGGACAAGTTTGCCGATTGCCTGGGCGCGGATTTTTCCGACGACCGGAAGTCGCGCGCTTTCGAAAACCTGATGGGAATCGACCTGCTCAACGGCGCCGGCGATCTTGTCTCACCGGTCCAATAGCAAGCGGCGGCGCTTTTCGCCGCTACATGCCGCGGCTCGCCAGCACCGCCTTGCAGGCGCGGCTGAGTCTCGCCTTGTTCGCTTGCAGGCAAGAACCGACCCTGAATTGATCGGGAATTTCGTTCTTGCAGAAGCGGCGTGCATCGCCGCGGCAGGCGCGGTCCTCCGGCGTATTTTCTTGCGGGTAAGTTTGCGCCAGCGCTGCGCCCGACATCAAAATCACGGCAAGGACAATGGATACGCCACGCTTCATGGTGATTCCTCTCCAGTGGTAGTCGATAACGAAAACGAACGGTCATTTACGTTGGCGGAATGGGGTCGAAGTTGAGCCGTAAAAATTCGCCAGCGGAACTCCGATGGAGTATCCTGATAACATGAGTGATCAGTCCCAGGTTCCCGGAACAGTCGCCGAGGCGAAGGAGCCGGCCGCAGCCGAAGTTGCGTTGCCGACAGCCGTTGAGGCGCCGCCGCTGGCGCAATCGTCCGTGCCTGCCGTGGAAACGACGGTTCCCGTATCTCCTTCCGACGCGGTACCTGCGGCAAAAGCAACCGTTGTTTCCGAAGCCGCGCCTGTCGAGCGCGGCATCGGCGTGCTGCTCGTCAACCTCGGCACGCCCGATGCGGCCGATGCGGGCTCCATACGCCGTTATCTGAAGGAATTTCTCACCGACCGCCGTGTCATCGAGAACGACGGCCTCCTCTGGAGGCTCGTTCTCAACGGCGTCATCCTGCCGGTGCGCTCCCGCCGCAAAGTGCGCGACTATCAGCGGATCTGGAATCGCGACAAGGACGAGTCGCCGTTCAAGACCATCACCCGTTCGCAGGCCGAAAAGCTTGCCGGAATCCTCGAGCCGCTCGGAAAGCACGTCATCGTCGATTGGGCGATGCGCTATGCCAGCCCTTCAATCGCATCGCAACTCGAAAAACTCGTCGCCCGCGGTTGCGATCGTATCGTGGTGATGCCGCTTTATCCGCAATATTCGGCGACGACGACGGCGACAGTCGCCGACGAGGTGTTCCGTTATGTGATGAAGCTGCGGCGGCAACCGGCGCTTCGCATCATGCCGGCCTATTACGACGATCCATATTACATCGAAGTGCTGGCGTCGTCATTGAAGGCCGAGCTCAAGGCGCTGCCGTTCGCGGCCGACGCGATCCTGTTGTCCTATCACGGGATGCCGAAGGAGTACGTCCGCAAGGGCGATCCCTATGAAGCGCAATGCGTCAGGACTACGGAGCTGCTGCGCGGGCAGCTGAAGCTCGACGAGTCGAAATTGATGATGACGTACCAGTCGCGCTTCGGCCGCGCCAAGTGGCTCGAGCCCTCCACGGTCAAAACCGTCAAGGCGCTGGCCAAAAAGGGCGTGAAAAATCTTGTCGTCATGACGCCGGGATTTTCCGCCGATTGCCTGGAGACGCTGGAGGAGATCGCAGTCGAAAACGCCGAGGTGTTCAAGCGGGCAGGGGGCCAGAACTTCGCCGCCATTCCCTGCCTCAATGACAGCGAGGCCGGCATGCTGATGATCTGGCAGCTCGCCATGCGCGAGCTCAAAGGCTGGGTGTGAGCCGCCGCCGGTGCGGCCGATCAACCTCTCGTTAACCATATCCGTTTTAACTCCGTTAACCCTCGGCTCGCCTCGGCGGCCGCGGCTGCTGCCATTTGGCGCGTGTCTCGCGCCTGCCGGTCCGGTTCCTTGCCGGCCCGATAACAGGTTCGGTGGCGAGGAGGTCGCAGGTGTCGTGCCGTCGCCGGCCACTGATAGCCGCCGCTGCTGTAGCTTTTGCGCTGGCGCCGGCCGTTGGCATGGCGCAGACGCCAGGCAGCGGCACGCTGGCGCAGTCGGCTATCCCCGACCCGAACGCCCAGTTCCTGCAGCCCACATTGCAAGGCAATCCGAACAATCCGCCGCGGTTTCGGCGTAACGGCGTTGTCGACAACCAGACGCCGCCGACCGGGGCATTCACCGCGCCATCGCGCATCGGCGCGATACCGACCTATGGCAGCCCGCAGGCTTTCGGTGCGGGCGGCACCGGTTTTGACTCGGCGAACCTGTCGAAAAATCAAAAGAAGAAGTTGCGGGCGCAGGTCACATCGCCCGGACCTGGAGTAGACGCGCCGCAGACGACGTTCGATCCGGCGCAAGCGACGCAATTTGCCGTGCCGGCGGCTGCGCCGCCGCACCCCGCCACGCCGCCGGTCGAGATCTATCCAAGCAAAGCCGCCGGCCGGCCCGGCGCCAGCTTGCCGCCTTTGGCCCAGCCGCTGCCGGTCAGCAATCCGCCGCCGGAAGTTTATCCATTGGCGGCAGCGAGCCGGCCCGGCGCGAAATTGCCGGTGCCGCAGGCGATCGATGCCGAGGAGAGCGCCAAGGCTGCGCTGCTCGATCCCTATGCCAGCGCGAGCACGCCGCCGCCCGGCACGCCGCCGCTGAACAGCCTGCCGCTCGGCACCGTGCCGCAGCGGCCGCTGCCGATCGGCGATAACGATCCGTACGCGCCGGTCGGTATTCGCGGCGGCTCGTTCATGTTCTTTCCGTCGGTCGAACTGTCGGCCGGCGCCGACAGCAATCCGCAGCATATCCAGGGCGGGGCGAACTCGCTCTATTTCGTCGCGGCTCCGGAACTGCTGGTGCAATCCGACTGGTCACGGCATTCGCTGACGGCCGATATCCGCGGCTCTTACACCGACTACACCAACGGCAGCTTCGAGCCCTCGCTCAATCACCCTTATTTCAATTCGATCATCGACGGCCGCATCGACGTGACCCGCGACACCCAGCTCCTGCTGGAGAACCGCGTGCTGGTCTCGACCTCGAATCCCGGCAATCCGAACCTGCAAGCCAATCTTGCAAAGCTGCCGATCGAAACCACCATCGGGGGTACGTTCGGCGTCCTGCAGAACTTCAACCGGATGTTCGTGTCGTTGAAAGGGCTGTTCGATCGTTCGATGTACCAGAATTCCCAGTTGGTCGACGGCGAAAGCGCCAGCAATTCCCAGCAGAATCTCAATCAATACGGCGCGGTCGCGCGCGTCGGCTATGAGATCGATCCGGGTCTCAAGCCGTTCGTCGAAGTCCAGGAAGACGAGCGTGTTCATGACGACAAGCTCGACTTCAACGGGCAGCTTCGTGACTCGGTCGGCACCAGCGTGAAGCTCGGCGCTACGCTCGATCTTTTCAGTACGCTGACCGGCGAGATGGCTTTCGGCTATCTGCACCGCACTTATCAAGATCCCAATTTGCCGAATATCGACGGCCCGACGCTCGACGGCAGCCTGATCTGGAAAGCCACGGCGCTGACGACGGCGAAGCTCACCGCATCTTCCGTCGTCAACGAGTTGGTCTTGCAGAACGTGTCAGGTTCGCTGAGCCGCGACGTGAATATCGAAGTCGATCACGCGCTGCGGCGCTGGCTCGTCATCAACGGCATTGTCGGTTATGGGCGGGATCAATATGTCGGCCTCGGCCGCGACGATAACCGCTATTTCGTCTCGGGCGGCGCCACTTACAAGTTCACGCGGGAACTGTCGCTCAAGGGCGAATTGCGGCACGACTGGCTGACGTCGAATGTCAGCGGCGTGGCCTACGACTCGACGTCTGTGCTGTTCACGCTGCGCCTGCAACGCTAGCGGCGCACTTCAAACATCAGTCGCCGAGGATTTTCCTGATTTCCGCCCGGAAGCCGGGTGCGATGTCGCTGCGCGACAGCGCGTAGGAAACGTTGGCGGTGAGGAAGCCGATTTTCGAGCCGCAGTCGAAACTGCGGCCGTCGAACTTCAGGCCGTAGAACGGCTGCCGCTTGGCCAGCTGGATCATGGCGTCGGTCAACTGGATTTCGCCCCCGGTGCCGCGTTCCTGGCTGCCGAGGACTTCGAGAATTTCCGGCTGCAAAATATAACGGCCGGTGAGAATGAGGTTCGACGGCGCCCGGTCGCGCGGCGGCTTCTCGACCATGGTGGTGATCGAGAACATCTTCCCGATATGCTCGCCGACGCCGACCACGCCGTATTGATCGACGCGCTCATAGGGCACCTCTTCGACCGCGACGATGTTGGCCGCTTGCGAGAGGCCGCGCGCAGCGTCCATCATCTGCGCCAGGCAGCCGCGCTCGTGTTGAACCAGCACGTCGGGCAAAAGCAGCGCAAACGGTTCATTGCCGACGAGCTCGCGGGCGCACCACACTGCATGGCCGAGGCCGAGCGGTTCCTGCTGCCGGGTGAAGCTTGTCGAGCCCGGCGCCGGAAGCTCCTTGGTCAGGAATTCCAGCGCGTCGTGTTTCTGGCGTTCGAGCAGCGTCATTTCCAGCTCAAACTGCCGGTCGAAGTGGTCCTCGATCACGCCCTTGTTGCGGCCGGTGACGAAGATGAAATGCTCGATGCCGGCTTCACGGGCCTCGTCGACGACGTGCTGGATCAGCGGCCGGTCGACCACCGGAAGCATCTCTTTGGGCATGGCCTTGGTCGCCGGCAAAAACCGGGTGCCGAGGCCGGCCACGGGGAAAACCGCCTTGCGGATGGGCTTCATGTGATGCTGGCCGTTGGGCAGGAGAATAGGGGCGTCATATAGTCCGTTTTGTCGCAGTCGGTTTTGTTGCCAACTTCATTGTTCAAACAAAAAGACGGCATCGGTTAGGCATTGCAACGCGAATCAGCCTGCATGATTAGTTGGATACGGTTGCCGAAAAAAGACAGTACCAACGCCGCATTAAAGGTTCGATAGCATAGTGGGCGGCTGCTGGTGCAGCCGTAAATCGAGATTGTCCGCCATCCCAACACCGACCAAGCTAATTCCGATCATGCCAACTCCGACGACGATCATGCGTCTTGCCGCGGCATCTGTGCTGGCCGCGGTCCTCGCCGGCAGCGCGCAGGCGCAGGACAAGCCGGACAACTGGCTCGGCCGCCTTTTTCAACCTCCGGCGACCGGCTCGGTTCCCAGTGGCGGGAGCAGCGACTGGAGCGGGCAATCGGGCGCTTCCGGCGACCCGTCGATGACGGCCGATGCGATCCGCGCGGCGGCCGCCGACTTCGACAATTGTATTGCCGGCCTGTGGCCGGACGCGGAACGGCGCGGCATCAGCCGCGCCAATTTCGAGCGGTTCACCGCCGGCCTGACGCCGGACCTGCACATCATGGATCTGCTCGATGCGCAGCCGGAGTTCACCAAGGCGACCTGGGATTATCTCGACCTCTTGGTGAGCGATGATCGCATTGCCCGCGGCCGTGCGCTGCTGACGCAATATGCGCCGACCTTCGACGCGGTCGAGAAAGCCTACGGCGTCGACAAGTACATCGTCGCCGCGATCTGGGGCGTCGAATCGAATTACGGCACGCTCGGCGGCGATCGCCCGGTGCTGCGCTCGACGGCGACGCTGGCCTGTGTCGGCCGCCGCCGCAACTACTTCCGCGAGGAATTCCTGTCGGCGCTGGATATCCTGCAGCGCGGCGACGTTCCGCCCGAACATCTGGTCGGCTCCTGGGCCGGCGCGTTCGGCCCGACGCAATTCATGCCGACATCGTTCAAGCGCTACGCCGTCGACTTTGACGGCGACGGGCATCGCGACGTCGTCGATTCCATTCCCGACCTGATCGCGTCCACCGCCAACAACCTGAAAACTGATGGCTGGGTCAGCGGCCGTTCCTGGGGCTATGAAGTCACGCTGCCGCAGAACTTCGATTATCTGCTTGCCGATCGCGCCAAGCAGATAACGATCAAGCAGTGGGAAAGTCTCGGCGTGCGGCGCGCCGGCAACAAGCCGTTCCCGCACGCCGATGAGACTGCGTTTCTGTTGCTGCCCGCGGGCGCACGCGGTCCGGCTTTTCTGATGACCCAGAATTTTCGCGTCATCATGAAATACAATCCCGCCGAAGCGTATGCGCTGGCGATCGGCTACCTGGCCGACCGGATGCGCGGCGGTGCGCCTTTCGTGCACGACTGGCCGCGTGACGAGCGCGTGCTGACGCTCGATGAGCGCCTTGAGCTGCAGCAGGTTCTGGCCAACCGCGGGTTCGACGTCGGCAGCCCGGACGGACGTCTCGGCCCGCGCACCCGGATTGCCATCCGCAATTATCAGGTTTCGGCCGGGCTCACTCCGGACGGATTTGCCTCTTCAAGCGTGCTCGACCGGTTGCGCCAGCCGTAACCAGGTTGGCCTGCGGCATGTTTTGGCCAGCCTTGGCCATCCTCAAACCGACATTTTTTGGCTAGTATGTGGGTCTGTCCGGCGCGGCCGCCGGAGCAGATCGCTCGTTGCGGCGGCGCGGGACGTATTGGATAAGCCATTAATGGCAAACCGGAATTTACGATCGAAAGGCCTCTATCTGCTCGCCGCCGCGGTGCTGGCCGTGGGCCTGTTGCCGTCAATTCCGGCCCAGGCGCAGTTTTTCGGATCCCCCTACGGCCCGCGTTCGAGCCGGCCGCCGCCGCAGCAGCGCGGCTTTTTTGGCGGCGGCTTTCCGTTTTTTGGCGGGCCGGGCTCAGGACCGTTCTACCAGCCGCAGCAGCAGCCGCCGTCGGAATCCTTGAAGGCGCCGGCGCCGCGCAAATACGAAACGCCGCCGACCAGCACGGTCGCGGTGGTCGGCGACTCGATGGCCGACTGGCTTGCCTACGGCCTTGAGGAAGCGCTCTCCGATACACCGGAGATCGGCGTGACGCGCTATATCAGGACGTCATCCGGCCTGGTTCGTTACGATCCGAAGAACGATCAGCTCGAATGGGGCGCAACGGTCAAGGACGTTCTCGCCGTCGACAAGCCGAGCGCCATCGTTGTCATGCTCGGCTTGAACGACCGTCTGCCGCTGCGCGACAAGGCGCCGGCGAAGCCCGGTACTCCGGCCGCTCCCGGAACGCAGGCGCAAGATAAGGCGCAGGACGGTCAGCCGCCTGCCGATGCGAAACCGAACGGCGAACAGCCGCCGACCATTGCCAGCGAGCCGCAACGGCAAGGTCCGGCCGGCTCGAACGATTTTCACACCGACAAGTGGGCCGAGCTTTATTCGAAGCGCATCGATGACATGATCACCGCGCTCAAGAGCAGGGGCGTGCCGGTGCTTTGGGTTGGACTGCCGGCGGTCTATGGCACGCGTTCGACCGGCGACATGAGCTATCTCGACGAGCTTTATCGTGCACGCGCCGAGCGGGCCGGCATCATCTATGTCGATATCTGGGATGGCTTCGTCGACGAGAACGGCCGTTACGCGACGCAGGGGCCGGACTTCGAAGGTCAGATCCGGCGTCTGCGCACCAGTGACGGCGTGCATTTCACCAAGGCCGGCGCGGTCAAGCTTGCGCAATATGTGGCGCAAGCGCTGCACCGTGTCATGAACAACCATCTCGTTCCGGTGGCGTTGCCGGCTCCCGACGATACGCCAAAGCCGGGCGGCAACGGTTCGCGTCCGGCGGTTGGTCCGGTGCTGCCGCTGACCGTTTCCGTCACCAACGACGGCAACAGCCTGCTGGGCGACGGCGGCCGCAGTTCGCCGGCCAATACCGATCCGGTGGCGACGCGCGTGCTCACGCACGGCGATCCGATTACGCCGCCGTCGGGCCGCGCCGACGATTTCTCGTGGCCGCGTCCCGACCCCAAGGGCAGCGCGGAGATCGAGTCGCCGCAACCGGCGCCGGCGCCCGCCGCACCGGCCAAAGGCCCCGCGGCGAAGCCCGATACCAAGAAGGTGGACGCCACCAAGACCGCGCCGGTCAAACCCGCGCCCAATCCGCCGCCACCTCCGGCGGCGACGCGTCCGGCGCCGCGTGCATCGCTCGACGGCGGCCCGAAGCCGCCGCGGGATGTGGGCGGCGGCTTCTGATCCAGCCGGCGCGCGGCAGCACGCAAGTTGGAGCCTTCGCGCAGTAGGCGCTGCGCTTTCTCCGTTTCACAATGTCAAACAGCGACGCTTCACTTTTCATCCCGCCCCGCGATAGCGGGGAGGGGGGACCGCGCACTTGCGCGGTGGGAGGGGCGTCTGACTCGACGCTCCACCTGCCGCCAAAGAATTTTCTTCGCCGCCCGCGCCCCCTCCACCATGCTTCGCATGGTCCCCCTCCCCCGCTACCGCGGGGGCGGATGATTCTCGTCATTGCGAGGAGCGATAGCGACGAAGCAATCCAGGGGCCGCTGGCATTAACGCTGGATTGCTTCGCTCCGCTCGCAATGACGAGCTTCATCGTTCTCGCAGCGCGGTTGCGCTGTGCAGTTGTCACGCATCGCGATGATTTTGCCTCGAACGCACGCGAGGCATTTCAATTTGCTTCCCTGAAAACAAGGGAAGCGGAGCGCCGAGCGGCGCGTAGTCGGGAGCTGCGCCCGTTACCAGGCACAGCCGCGGCCCTTTTGACGGGGCCGCTCGCCTTTCGGCGCTCCACTGCGGATTGATGGGAGTTGCCTCCCAACCCGGCCCGGGCCAGCGCTTCCTGGAAACGCCGGATCAAAGGCCAACGCGCCTCCCCGACGCCAGTGCAGCGAGCACCTCGCAGTCCGAACACTTGCCGGACGGGCATGATGCCCAGGCCGCCTGCGAGAAGGGCTGACGAACCCAACCCGCAGAACCCGCGCCCGCTCCATCACTCGGAGTCACCGGTTGACGTCCCTCACGACGAGCGAGCGACCGTCCTATGGCACGGCCCAGGACCAGAGTCACATCAAGTCTCCGTGATTGAGACCTATAAATCAAATACAGAGACGGCAAAAGCGTGACTTACCAGGCGCCGCGATGTTCCGGCACGCGGCTAATCAATGGCAGCGCTACGATCAGCAATGCCCCTGCAAGAGCGAACAGCCAGGCCTGGGTGCGGCCGGGGTCCTGGGAACTGGCGAGGATCGCGGTGTCGACCGAGACCGTGATGATGGTCCCGATTTGCATACTCATCGTCCGCAAGGCAGCGAGCGTCGATGAGCTTTCGGGCGCCAACTGAATCCCGGCGTTACGGCTGGCAGGATTGTTCACCCCGCGGCCGATGCCGAGCAGCAAGGCGGAGCCGGCGAGCCATGCATACGGTGTGATTGCGGCGACGGGGCTGAACGCAAGCAGCAGCATTCCGGCTGCATTCACCGCTCCTCCGACATACAGCGGCAGCCGGTAGCCCGTGCGCCGCAAGGCGAATGCACCGACGATCGATAACACGATCGACGCCGCGCCTTGCGCAATCAGCAATGTACTGGAGTGGAGTTCGTTGATGCCGTAACGGGTCCACGCGTAGAGCGGGATAAGCGCGACCACGCCGCCGGTGACTCCGCCGTAAAGTCCGTTGAAAAGATTGACCGCACCGAAGCCTGGTCCGCTGATCAATCGCGGCGCGATGAAAGGGTGAACCGAACGGTTGATATGGCGGAAGAACGTCCATAACGCGCCGATCGCGAGGATCATCGGAATCAAAAAGACAGGCGACCATGCGTCCGCATTCTTTTCGGCCAGATAACTGACGGCGAGCATTCCGGAGAGCACTCCGCCGCCGAGAAGCGCCATACCCGCCGCATCCATCCCCGGACGTGGTCCTCCTGTCCGGGTTTGATCCCGCGGCACGTAACGCAGCGCCAGCACCGCAACGGCGATGCCGATCGGCACATTGACCAAAAAAATGCCGCGCCATGTCCAATACGACACGAACAGGCCGCCGAATATCGGCCCGATCATGGTCCCGATGGAGAAGATACTGCCAAACAGACTGACCGCACGATCGCGGGCATCGCCGAAATAATTGACGATGATCTCGGTCGCCGATGGCGTGAAGCCGGCCCCGCCCGCCGCTTGCAGCGCACGCAAGGCAATGAGCATGTAGATGTTTTCGGCCAGCCCGCAGCACAGCGACGCCGCGGTGAAGGCCACGACGGAAGCGACGAACACCTTGCGGCAACCGTATTGCTCGCTCAGTTTTCCGGTGATCGGCAGCAGGACCACAAACCCGAGCGCGTAGGCCGTGATGGTCCATCCGACCAGGTCGATCGACGTGTGCAAACCGATGCGCAAGGAATGCAGCGCCGTCGCCACGATTGTCCCATCGATCGACATCATCAGCAGCGCGAGCCCGACGACACCGAAGACCAGTCCGCGATGAATGGGCCGGCTTTCGCCGCGAGGATCGTCGGCGGCGCGGACATCCTGGTGGATATTCATGGTGCGTCTCATACCAGCCCGCTTGAGATTGGAACTCCCAATCCTCATGCGAGCAGGGCATGGCAGGCAGGACACGGCAGGGCCGCACGACTTCCCGTGCGCCGGATATGATTCCTTTATACGGAGCGCTACCGCGGCAGCAGCGTCGATCCCATCAGGAACTTATCGACGGCGTGCGCGGCCTGGCGGCCTTCGCGGATTGCCCAGACCACCAGCGACTGGCCGCGCCTGATATCGCCGGCGGCAAACACCTTGTCGATCGAGGTGCGGTAATCGTCGGTCGAGGCGGCGACGTTGCCGCGCTGGTCGAGTTTCACGCCGAGCGTCTGAACCATGCCTTCATGGATCGGGTGCACGAAGCCCATCGCCAGCAGCACGAGGTCGGCGTTGACATCGAATTCCGAGCCGGCGACCGGCTGGAATTTGCCGTCGACCCGGGCGCAATGCAGCTTCTCCACGTGACCGTTGGCGCCGGAGAAGCGCGTCGTGGTGACCGCGAAGTCCCGCTCGGCGCCTTCTTCGTGGCTCGACGAGGTGCGCAGCTTCAGCGGCCAGTTCGGCCAGGTCAGCGCCTTGTTTTCGTGCTCGGGCGGTTCCGGCATGATTTCGAAATTGGTGACCGAGAGCGCGCCCTGTCGGATCGAGGTGCCGATGCAGTCGGAGCCGGTGTCGCCGCCGCCGATGACGATGACGTGCTTGCCCTTCGCGGAAATCGGTTCGCCGGCCGCCGCGCTCTCGCCGCTGACCAGGCGATTCTGCTGCGGCAAAAACTCCATGGCGAAGTGGATGCCCTTCAGCTCGCGGCCCGGGACCGGGAGGTCGCGGCCTTTTTCCGCGCCGCCGGTCAGCACCACGGCGTCGTGATCCTTGATCAGCTTGTCGGCCGGGACATTGACGCCGACGTCGGCGCCGTAATGAAACACCACGCCCTCGGCCTGCATCTGCTCGACCCGCTTGTCGATGTGATGCTTCTCCATCTTGAAGTCGGGGATGCCGTAGCGGAGCAGGCCGCCGGCTTTCGCCCAGCGCTCGTAGACATGAACGTCATGGCCGGCGCGCGCGAGCTGTTGCGCGCAGGCCAGCCCGGCCGGCCCGGAGCCGACAATCGCGACCTTCTTGCCGGTCTTTGTGGCAGCCGGTTCGGGCTTGAGGCCCTGCGCGATCGCATGGTCGGCAATCGCGCATTCGATCGATTTGATGGTGACCGGGTTTTCGTCGATGTTGAGCGTGCACGACGCTTCGCACGGCGCCGGGCAGACCCGGCCGGTGACTTCCGGAAAGTTATTGGTCGAATGCAGGTTGCGCGCGGCTTCGTCCCACTCATCGTGGTAGATGAGGTCATTCCAGTCGGGGATCTGATTGTTGACCGGACAGCCCGGCGTGCCGGGAGTTACGGCGCCGGTGCCCATGCAGTACGGCACGCCGCAGTTCATGCAACGCGCCGCCTGGGTGACATACTCCTGGTCCGGCAGCGGCAGCACGAATTCGCGCCAATGGCGAATGCGCTCCTCGACCGGCTGGTAGTCGCGGTCTTCGCGTTCGTATTCAAGAAATCCGGTGATCTTGCCCACTGCGCACTCGTCTTTCGCGCTATTCCGCCGCGATCGCCGCGGCCCGCATTTCGTTAAGCGCGCGGCGGTACTCGACCGGCATCACCTTACGGAATTTCGGATACCAGGTCTTCCAGTCGCCGAGGATTTTCCCGGCGATTTCCGACCCGGTGAAGCGGGCGTGGCGTGCGATCAGGTGATGCAGCCGGTGCGCGTCGAACCGGCTCATATCCGACATGATGTCGACCATGCCGTGGGATTCGAGGTCGCGCGCGTGGTGGAAGATTCTGGAATTGATGTCTTCTTCATCCGGCATCGGCTCCAGTTCGACCATCGCCATATTGCAGCGCGAGGCAAACGTGCCGTCCGGGTCGAGCACGTAGGCGACGCCGCCGGACATGCCGGCTGCGAAGTTGCGGCCGGTCGGGCCGAGCACGACGGCGACGCCGCCGGTCATGTACTCGCAACAATGATCGCCGGCGCCCTCGATCACGGCGATGGCGCCGGAATTGCGCACCGCGAAGCGCTCGCCCGCGACGCCGCGGAAATAGCACTCGCCGGCGATCGCGCCGTACAGGACGGTGTTGCCGACAATGATCAACTCTTCCGGAACGATCGTGCTTTTCGCCGCCGGCCGCACCACGATACGTCCGCCGGACAGGCCCTTGCCGACGTAGTCGTTGGCGTCGCCTTCAAGCTCGAACGTCACGCCGCGGGCCAGGAACGCGCCGAAGCTCTGGCCGGCAGTGCCGGTGAACTTGGCGACGATGGTGTCGTTGGGCAGGCCGTCGTGACCGTAGCGCTTGGCGATTTCGCCGGACAGCATCGCGCCGACGGTGCGGTCCACGTTCTTGATCGGCAGCGCAATCTGCACCGGCGTGCGGTTCTCGATCGCCGCCTTCGACTGCGCGATCAGCTTGCGGTCGATGATGTCGTGGATCTTGTGATCCTGTTTCTCGGAATTGTAGAGCGCCACGCTGGCCGGCACGTCGGGCTTGGTGAACAGCTTCGAGAAGTCGAGTCCGTTCGCCTTGGCGTGCGCCAGCACCTTGACACGGTCGAGCATCTGCATCTGGCCGATCATCTCGTCGAACGTGCGATAGCCCATCTCGGCCATCAGCTCGCGCACTTCCTCGGCCACAAAGAAGAAGTAATTGATGATGTGCTCGGGCTGGCCGGTGAAGCGCTTGCGCAGCACCGGGTCCTGGGTGGCGACGCCGACCGGGCAGGTGTTGAGGTGGCACTTGCGCATCATGATGCAGCCCGCCGCGATCAGCGGCGCGGTGGCAAAGCCGAATTCGTCGGCGCCGAGCAGCGCGCCGACCACGACGTCACGGCCGGTGCGGATGCCGCCGTCGACCTGCACGGCGATCCGGCCGCGCAGCCGATTGGCGACCAAGGTCTGATGCGTCTCGGCCAGGCCGATTTCCCACGGCGATCCGGCATGTTTGATCGAGGTCAGCGGCGACGCGCCGGTGCCGCCCTCATAGCCGGCGATCGTCACATGGTCGGAGCGGGCTTTCGAAACGCCGGCCGCGACCGTGCCGACGCCGATTTCCGAGACCAGCTTCACCGAGACGGCGGCGTCCGGATTGACGTTCTTGAGATCGAAGATCAGCTGCGCCAGGTCCTCGATCGAATAGATGTCGTGATGCGGCGGCGGCGAGATCAGGCCGACCCCGGGAGTCGAGTGGCGCACCTTGGCGATGGTCTTGTCGACCTTGTGCCCCGGCAACTGGCCGCCTTCGCCGGGCTTGGCGCCTTGCGCGATCTTGATCTGCATCATGTCGGAATTGACCAGATATTCCGCCGTGACGCCGAAGCGGCCGGAAGCCACCTGCTTGATCGCGGACCGCATCGAGTCGCCGTTGGGCAGCGGCTTGTAGCGATCGGACTCTTCACCGCCTTCGCCGGTATTCGACTTGCCGCCGATCCGGTTCATGGCGATGGCGAGCGTGGTGTGCGCCTCGCGCGAAATCGAGCCGTAGGACATCGCGCCGGTCGCGAACCGCCGCACGATATTTTTGGCGGGCTCCACCTCGTCAATAGCGACCGGCTGGCGTTTCTCGTCCTTGGCCGTCTTGATGCGGAACAGGCCGCGGATCGTATAGAGATGTTCGGACTGATCGTTGATGATCTGCGCGAATTGCCGGTACTTCTCGTACGAGTTGCCGCGAACGGCATGCTGCAGCGACGACACCGTCGCCGCGGTCCAGACATGCTCCTCGCCGCGCACGCGGAACGCGTAGTCGCCGCCGACGTCGAGCATGGTGCGATAGACCGGCGCGTCGGAGAACGCGTCGTGATGCCGCCGCGTGCATTCCTCGGCGATTTCCTCAAGCCCGACGCCTTCGATCCGCGTCGCGGTGCCGGTGAAGAATTTGGCGACGAAGTCCGACTTCAGGCCGACCGCGTCGAAGATCTGCGCGCCGCAATAGGACTGATAAGTCGAGATGCCCATCTTGGACATCACCTTGAGCAGCCCCTTGTCGATCGACTTGATGTAACGCTTGATGATTTCCTTGTCGTCGAGCTTTTGCGGAAGCTCGGCCTTCATCGCAGTGATCGTCTCGAAGGCGAGATACGGGTTGATGGCCTCGGCGCCATAGCCGGCGAGGCAGCAGAAGTGATGCACCTCGCGCGGCTCGCCGGTTTCGATCACGAGCCCGACCGAGGTGCGCAGGCCTTCGCGGATCAGATGATGATGCACGGCGGCGCAGGCCAGGAGCGACGGGATGGCGATGCGGTCGGCGCCGGCGCGCCGGTCCGACAGGATGATGATGTTGATGCCGTCGCGCACCGCGAATTCGGCGCGGCCGCACAACCCTTCGATGGCCTCGGCCATGCCGATGGCGCCGGATTCCGCGGGCCATGTGGTGTCGATGGTGCGCGACTTGAAATGGGATTCCGCGACCTGTGAAATCTCGCGGATCTTCTCCAGGTCGGCGTTGGTCAGGATCGGCTGACGGACCTCGAGGCGCTTGGTTTCCGACATGCCTTCGAGATCGAACAGGTTCGGCCGCGGCCCGATGATCGAGACCAGGCTCATCACCAGTTCTTCGCGGATCGGGTCGATCGGCGGGTTAGTGACCTGCGCGAAGTTCTGCTTGAAATAGGTGAACAGCGGCTTGGCGCGTTCCGACAGCGCCGAGATCGGCGCGTCATTGCCCATCGAGCCGACGGCTTCTTCGCCGGTCGCCGCCATCGGCATCATCAGGATTCTCAAGTCTTCCTGGGTGTAGCCAAAGGCCTGCTGGCGATCGAGCAGCGACAGGTTCGAGATCGGCGCGGCTTCCGATGCTTCGGGAAGCTCCTCGAGCACGATCTGCGTGTCGTCGAGCCACTTCCGGTACGGGTGGCTCTTCGCCAGCGTCGACTTGAGCTCCTCGTCCGGGATCAGCCGGCCTTGTTCAAGGTCGACCAGCAGCATCTTGCCGGGTTGCAGCCGCCACTTGGTGACGATGTCCTCCTCCGCAATCGGCAGCACGCCGACTTCGGACGCCATGATGATGCGGTCGTCGCGGGTGACGACGTAGCGTGCCGGGCGCAAGCCGTTGCGATCGAGTGTGGCGCCGATCTGCCGGCCGTCGGTGAACGCGATCGCCGCCGGTCCGTCCCACGGCTCCATCAGCGCCGCGTTGTATTCGTAGAACGCGCGGCGCTCCTCGTTCATCAGCTGATTGCCGGCCCAGGCTTCCGGAATCATCATCATCACCGCGTGCGCCAGCGAGTAGCCGCCCATGGTGAGGAATTCGAGCGCGTTGTCGAAACACGCGGTGTCGGACTGGCCTTCGTAGGAGATCGGCCAGAGCTTGGTGATGTCCTTGCCGAATTTCGGCGAAGACACCGACGCCTGCCGCGCCGCCATCCAGTTGTTGTTGCCGCGCAGCGTGTTGATTTCGCCGTTGTGGGCGATCATGCGGTAAGGGTGCGCCAGCGACCAGGTCGGGAACGTGTTGGTCGAGAAGCGCTGATGCACCAGCGCCAGTGCACTGTCGAAATCCGGATCGCGCAGGTCGGGATAATAGGTGCCGAGCTGATCGGCCAGGAACATGCCCTTGTAGATCATGGTGCGGCACGAGATCGACACCGGATAATAGTTCGACACGCGCCGCTCGCGCATCGCGTAGAGCGTGCTCGAGATCGTCTTGCGCATGATGTAGAGCCGGCGCTCGAAATCGTCGTCCGACTTCACCTTCGGATTGCGCGCAATGAAAACCTGTTTGTGCACCGGCTCGGTCGGCTTCACCGTTTCGCCGAGCGTCGAATTGTCGGTCGGCACGTCACGCCAGCCGAGAACCTTCATGCCGTCCTGCGCGGCGACGGCCGTGAAGGTATCCATGATTTCCTGCCGCCAGGCCGCGTCGTGCGGAAGAAACAGCACGCCGACCGCGTAGTGGCCCGGCGCCGGCAACTTGATGCCGTGTTCGGCGGTTTTCTTGGCAAAGAACTTGTGCGGGATCTGAACCAGGATGCCGGCGCCGTCGCCGGCGCGCGGATCGGCGCCGACCGCGCCGCGGTGTTCCAGGTTGACCAGGATCGTCAGTGCGTCTTCGACGATCTTGTGCGACTTGCGTCCCTTGATATCGGCAATGAATCCGACGCCGCAGGAATCTTTTTCCAGCGCCGGATCAAACAAGCCGAAACCAGACGCACTCATTGTCGTCCTCGCACTCCCAGCCGAGCCGCAGGGCCTCTCGGCCCGGCCTCGGCACAACCCGCCAGCGCAAGCCTGTGACCGCTTGCACAAAAGGGCAAATGACCCAGTCCTGGAGGCAACCTTTGTGCCGCGTCCGGCCTCAAGGCTGCTGTCGCCGCCGCCCGGCGCGCCCAAGTCCGCCGGCGGCTGACCCCGCGCCACCCCGACCACCCTGCGCGCGCCAATGGGTCAGCAATGCTGTCCTATGCGGACCATCGCAAATTCCCGGCGCTGACACAAGGGCATAGGCTCTGGTGCAGCGCGAAAAACCGCTGTGCCGCCGACGTCAACCGAGCTTCGCGATAGCCGCGGCCCAAGTGGATCATGGGTTGTATGGGAGCGCAATGGTTCGCCGTTGCGCCATCACCATAATCCGGGCGAACGTCGCCTTTTGCACGGCATCCAACAGGGGATTTAGTTCGCACGATGAATTTTGCCAGTGACAACACCGCGCCGGTGGCGCCAGCCGTTCTCGAAGCCATCGTCGCGGCCAATCGCGGCTATGCGCGCGGCTACGGTGACGACGAATGGACCCGCGCCGTCGAACGGCGGATGGCGGACATTTTCGAGCGAGAGGTCGCGGTGTTTCTGGTGCCGACCGGCACCGCCGCCAACGCCCTGTCGCTTGCGCATGTGACCCCGCCCTGGGGCGTCGTGTTCTGCCACGAGAACGCGCACATCGTCACCGACGAATGCGGCGCGCCGGAGTTCTTTGGCGGCGGCTTGAAGCTCGCGGGTCTCCCCGGCGACGGCGCCAAGATCGCGGCCGATACATTCAAGGCGGCGCTCGGCGGCTACGGCGGCCACGAGCCGCACCAGATGGTCGCGTCCGCGCTGTCGATCACCCAGGCCAGCGAAGCCGGCACGATTTATCGGGTCGATGAGATCGCGGAGCTGAGCCGGATCGCCCATGCGCGCGGGCTTGCGGTGCACATGGACGGCGCGCGCTTTGCCAATGCGCTGGTCCGGCTCAACACCACGCCGGCGCAGATGACGTGGCAATCGGGCGTCGATGTGCTGTCGTTTGGCGCAACCAAGGGTGGAGCGCTCGCCGCCGAAGCCGTCGTGGTGTTCGATCCGGCGCGCGCGGCGTTTTTCGGCGAGCGGCGCAAGCGCGCCGGACAGCTGCTCTCCAAGCATCGTTTTATGGCCGCGCAGATGGCGGCTTATCTCGCCGACGGTTACTGGCTCGGCCTGGCCCGCCACGCCAACGCCATGGCGGACGTGCTGGCGCGAGGACTTCGTGCCGTCGGCCTTGCGCCGGTATGGCCGGTCGAGGCCAACCTCGTGTTCGTCATTTTGCCGCGTGCCCTGGACGCCAAGCTCAAGGCGGCCGGGGCGGACTATTACGTGCGGACCGGGAAAGGCGTCGGCCACGGACCGGACGAAATGCTGGCCAGGCTGGTGACGTCGTTCTCGACGCAACACGAGGATGTCGAGCGTTTCGTCAATCTTTGCAAAGAGTCCTGAAAGCGCCAAAACGCCGCCCCAATTTGCACTATCGTTGAAGGTGAGGGTGTGAGTGTTGCAGCAGTCAGGGGGAGGGGCTTGGTGAAGCGCGCGTACAGGGCTGCCGTGTCGTCGGTGCTGCTGCTGGTTCTTGCCGCTCCGGGCCACGCCCAATCGCCGCCGCCGGCCTCACAACCCTTTCCCGGCTTTGTTTCGCCGTATGAAGTCATGCGGATGGTTCACGCCTCCGGCTTCGATCCGCTGGCGCCGCCGTTGCGTGAAGGCACCGCCTACGTGCTGCGCGCCACGGATTTTCGCGGCATTCTGATGCGCGTCGTGGTCGACGGACGCACCGGCGCGTTTCGCGAAGTGACGCGGATCGTGCCGGGACCGGGACGCTACGGCCAGTTCTACGGCGGTCCGCCTTACGGCCCGTCTGAATACGATGCCATGGCGGCTCCAATGGCGGCACCTCCGGGCGTTGAGTCCGAACCGGCTTTGGCGCGGCCCGCAGTGGTTCATCCTGCGATCACGTCAACGGTTCCTGCAATTGCTCTGTCGCCACCTTTGCCGCGTCCGCGCCCGGCGGCGCTGGCATCGCGCAGCCCTGCCGACGTCAAGCCAGCGGCAAGTCCCGAACCGGCCGTGCCCCCGAAAGCTGAAGCAACGACCAGTACGGCTCCGCCGTCGACCGCGCCGGTTACAACCGCTCCCGCCAACAGCACCGCGACGACGGCCAAGCCTGCCGCTCCTCCGGACGGGAAACCGCAGGTCAATTCCGAAGTCGTGACCGCTCCGCCGCCGCCAGCGGCCGCGCCCAGGAAATCGGCGATCCCGGCAGAACCGCTGAATGACTGAGGTTCAGCGCGGCCGCTTCCTGCATAGCCCCGGTGCAGCGGGTGTGCTGGTCACGGATGACATTGCCCCGTAGCATGCCCGGCAAAATCTACGGGAGGCGCCGCCGTGAAAGTCTGCATGTTCCACCTGATGCCGTATCGGGAACTGCCGGCGGATTTCGAGAAGCGATACAACTCAGCCTACATCGATCCGGTGTTTTTCGACGTCGGTAACGCCGACAAGGTCGGCGAATACTACAACGCGACGCTCGACGAGATGCTCCACGCCGCAAAGGTCGGCTTTCACGGGCTCTGCACCAACCAGCATCATCAGAACGTCTACGGCTTCATGGCCAATCCGAGCCTGATGGGCGCGGTGCTGGCGAAACAGACCAACGGCCAGAACACAGCGATCATCCAGCTTGGCTCGACCTTGCCGTCGACGACGCCGCCGACCCGCATCGCCGAGGAATACGCGATGCTCGACTGCATCAGCGGCGGACGGCTGGTGGCGGGTTTTCCGACCGGGCTGCCCAGCGACGCCACGATCTCGAACGGCGTCATCCCGATCGAGCAGCGCGAGCGCTACCGCGAAGCGCTGGCGCTGGTGCTCAAGGCCTGGTCGGCAAAAGAAGTGTTCACCTGGAACAGCAAGCACTATCAGCTCGGCATGGTGAACTTGTGGCCGCGACCAATTCAGCAGCCGCATCCGCCGATCTGGATTCCCGGTTCCGGCATTTCATCCACCGCCGAGTATGTGATCAATCAGGATCACTGCTTCTGCCACCTGAGCTATTACGGCGCCAAGAACGCGGCTTACGTCACCGATCGTTACTGGGAGCTGTGCGCGCAAAAGGGCCGCGACGATAATCCGTACCGGCTGAGCTTCCTGCAACTGATCGGCGTCGCCGAAACCGACGAACAGGCCGAAGAGCTTTACGCGCCGCACGCCGAGTATTTCTTTCACAAGCTGCTCTACACGCCACCGCATTATCAGGCGATCCCGGGCTGTCTCGAATACGACGCCGTGGTGCAAGGGCTGAAATTCAACCCGCGCACCTCGGTCAATCTGTCCGAGTTGAAAGCCAAGGACTTCTTCGAGCGCGGTTTTGTCGTCGTCGGCAGCCCGAAGACCGTGCGCGAGCAGCTCATGGACGGCGTCAAGCGCTTGCGCATGGGCCACCTGCTGACCTTGCTGCACTTCGGCTCGATGCCGAGCGAGTTGTGCAAGCGGAATATCGACCTGTTCGGCCGTGAAGTGTTGCCGTACCTGGCCGATCAATGGGACGATCAATACGAAGACCGCTGGTGGCCGGAACGGCTGCGGGCGAAACGGGCGGCGCCCGCCATGGCCAGCTCTATGGCTGCTGCTTCCTGACGCGGGCATCCAGCATGGTCACTCCCGAAATACGCCGGCTGAAGCTTTGGCAGGGCCGGATCGAAACCGAAGTCGAAGTCAGCGGCAGCGGCAAGCCGCTCGTCTATCTGCACGGGCCATGGCATCTCGCGCCCGACCGCGGTTTCGTCGCCAAGCTTGCCGAAACCTTCACGGTTTTTGCGCCGAAATTTCCCGGCACCAGCCGTGGCGCGCCGAACGCCATCCACGAGCTTGGCGATTGGCACGATCTCGTCGTCTATCACGGCGAACTGTTCGACCAGCTTGGGCTCAATGCGACGGCCCTCGTCGGTCATTCGTTCGGCGGAATGATCGCAGCCGAAGTCGCAGCGACGGCGCCGAAATCGGTGAGCCGGCTGGCGCTGATCGATCCGGTCGGGTTATGGCGCGACGACGTGCCGGTGAAAAACTGGATGCTGATCCCGCACAAGGACCGGCCGTCAGAACTCTTCGCCGACCCCGACGGCGAAGCCGCGAAACGCTTCTTTGCGGTGCCAAGCGATCTCGACCAGCGCGTGGAAACGCTGTCGCAGTTCACCTGGTCGCTGGCCTGCACCGGAAAATTCGCCTGGCCGATCGCCGATCGCGGCCTGGCCAAGCGCATTCACCGCATCGGCGCGCCGACCCTGATCATCTGGGGAGAAGCCGACGGCGTGATCGCGCCGGCCTACGCGGACGAGTTCGCCAAGCGGATCGGCAAAGCGCAGATCGCGAAAATCCCGCGCGCCGGTCACTTGCCGCATCTCGAGCAGCCGGAAACGGTGCTGAAAGCCCTGGCCGGCTTCATCGGTTGATTGCGCGGGCCGCGCTGCAAATGGAATAACTGTCAGGAGAGTTTGTCAGTTCGGTCTTTGGTGCAGCTATGCCACGGTCGATCCACTTTGGTGTCTTCCTGCTCGGAACCGGCAATCACACGGCCGGCTGGCGCTATCCCGGCGCCGACCAGACCTTTCTCGACATCAAGGTGCTGCAACGTGTGGCTGCCACCGCCGAACGGGGACTGTTAGACTTTCTGTTCATGGGCGATGGTCTCGCCACCAATCTGCGCAGTCACCCGTCCTATGCCTGCCGCATCGAGCCGATGACCATGCTCTCGGCGCTGGCGATGACGACAACGCATGTCGGTCTCGCCGCAACCATGTCGACGACTTACGGCGATCCCTACACGGTGGCGCGCCTGTTCGGGTCGCTGGATCACATCAGCGGCGGCCGGGCGGCCTGGAACGCCGTCACGACCTCGGCGTCGGCCGCCGGCGGCAACTTTGGCCGCACGCATCCGGACCACGAGCAGCGTTACGAGATCGCGGAAGAATTCATCAATGTCGTGCAAGGCCTGTGGGACTGCTGGGACGACAAGGCCATCATTGCCGATCGCAAGACCGGCAAATTCTTTGACGAAAGTCTGGTCAAGGCGCTCGATCACGAGGGCCCGCATTTTTCCGTAAAAGGTCCGATCAACATGGGCCGCTGTCCGCAGGGCCGGCCGCTGGTGCTGCAGGCCGGCGGCTCCGAGCGCGGTCAGAACCTCGCGGCCCGCACCGCCGATGTGGTGTTTTCGGTGGTGCAGGACTTCGAGGAGGCGAAGGTTTCCTATTCCGGCCTGAAGGAGCGCGTTCGCCGCTTCGGCCGCGATCCCAACAGCGTGACGATCCTGCCCGGCGTCATGCCGATCATCGGCAAGACCGACGCTGATGCGCGCGACGTGCTCAACACGCTACAGAGCTACGTCGACTCGAAAGAAGGGTTGGCGATGTTGTCGGCGCGATTGGGCACCGACATTTCGAAATATCCTCTCGACGGGCCGGTTCCGGATCTGCCGCTCCCCAACACATCGCATGGTTTTGCCCGCGCGCTGCTGGCCAAGGGCAAACGCGATAACCTGTCGCTCCGCGACCTCTACAACCTGACCGCCGCAGCGCGCGGACATTGGGTGCTTTGCGGTTCTCCCCAGACCATCGCGGATACGCTGGAGAAGTGGTTCCTCGAAGGCGCGGCGGACGGGTTCTGTGTCATGCCGGCCTGGTTCCCGGGCGCGTTCGACGAATTTGTCGATCTCGTCGTTCCGGAACTGCAACGGCGGGGCCTCTACCGCAAAGCCTATACGGGTACGACGCTGCGCGATCACCTCGGGTTGTCGCGTCCTGCAATTGGCGGACATCCGGGCGTGGTGCAGCAATCGAAAGTGGCCGTGACCTGAGTGGGGTGCAGGAGCTCATGACTGTCCTATCCCGCATTGTCATGCGCCTCGCCACAGCGACGGCCATCGCTTGCGGCGTCGCGCAAGCGTCGTTTGCGCTCGATTATCCGAGCAAGCCTGTTCGTCTGATCGTTGGCGTCGCTGCCGGGGGTGCAAACGACACCGTCGCCCGGCTGGTGGCACAGGCGCTATCCGAGCGGCTTGGCCAGCCATTCGTTGTCGAGAATCGTCCGGGCGCCGGCGGCAACCTTGGCCTTGAAGCCGTCGTCAATGCACCGCCGGATGGCTATACGCTGCTCTTTGCCACGTCGGCTGACGCGCTCAGCGCCTCGTTCTACGACAAGCCGAATGTCAATTTTGCGCGCGACATTACGCCGGTCGCCGGCCTCGTGCGCGGGCCGCTCATCATGGAAGTGAACCCGTCGTTCCCAGCCCAGACGATTCCCGAATTCATTGCCTATGCCAAAGCCAATCCCGGCAAGATCAACATGGCGTCTGCCGGCATCGGCAACACCACCCATGTCGCCGGCGAGCTTTTCATGATGTTGACCGGCACCAAGTTCACGCACGTGCCCTATCGCGGCGGCGCGCCCGCGGTCGCGGATCTCATCGGCGGGCAGGTGCAACTCTACTTCGACGGGATCTCGGCCTCGCTCGAATATGTCAGGTCGGGGAAATTGCGCGCATTGGGAGTGACGACCGCGCAGCGCTCGGATGTTCTGCCGAACGTCCCGAGCATTGCCGAGTTCGTCCCGGGCTACGAAGCGGCCGGCTGGTATGGGATCGGTGTCGGCAAGGCTGTGCCTGCCGAGATCGTCGACAAGCTCAATCGGGACATCAATGCCATTCTCGCCGAGCCAAAATTGAAGACACGGCTGGCCGACATCGGCTACGTGACGTTTCGCGGCTCATCCGCCGAATTCAGCGCCATGATTGCGAAGGAGATCGACAAGTGGGCCAAGGTGCTCAAGTTTGCCGGCATCAATCCTGATTGATCCGGACCGCCTAGTCCGTGCCATCCGATGAATCGAAAGCGCCCCGGAAAATCCGGGGCGCTCCCTTAAAGTCCAGTCGCGCTAATTTACGCAGCCTGCTTCTGCTCGATCGGCTGCGCGGCGTTCTTGCCGTTGCCGATCGGGATCGAGCGGGGCTTTTTCGCCTCGGGAATCTCGCGCACGAGATCGACGTGCAGGAGTCCGTTCTCGATGTTCGCGCCCTTCACCTGCACATGGTCGGCAAGCTGGAACACGCGCTCGAAGGTCCGCGCCGCGATGCCCTGATAGAGCACGTCGCCGCGTTTCTCTTCATCCTTGGCGTTTTTCTCGCCGCGGATGGTGAGCGTGTTTTCCTTCGCTACGACCGAAAGCTCAGGCTCGTTGAAGCCGGCCACGGCAACCGTGACGCGGTACTCATTCTCGCCGGTCCGCTCGATATTGTAGGGCGGGTAGCCGGGAGCCGCGCCCTCGAAGCCCTGGTCGAGCAACGAGAACAAACGGTCAAAGCCGACGGTGGAACGATAAAGGGGAGCAAGATCAAAAGTTCGCATGGCATATCCTCCTTGGAGCAACATGCAGAACGGCCTGTCCGGATGGACCCGGCCTATGGTGATGCGCAGCCGTCTCTGGCCTGCACAACCACGATATGGGAACGGCGCGGGAATCCTTCAAGTCCCTTTAATGCTTTGATCTGTCTCAATAATCGTGATCTTGGGATAGCGGCGAAAAAACCGGGTAGGCGCGCCGAATGCAGGCTGCCAAGTCGGCTTGTGACGCGTATAAGCGAAACCCTGCACGGCGCGATTTCATGAACCTCGTTTCGATCCCCGCCAATCCGATCCCGGACAATTTCGTCGCAGGCGCATTGAAAACGCGCGATGGCATTGCGCTGCGTTTCGCGCGCTGGCAGCCCCCCGCGGGGCGCAAGGGCACGGTCTGTATCTTCCAGGGCCGCGGTGAATGGATCGAAAAATATTTCGAGACCGTTCGCGATCTGCGCTCGCGCGGCTTCGCCGTCGCGACGCTGGACTGGCGCGGGCAGGGATTGTCCGATCGCGCGCTGAGCGACCGGCACAAGGGTTATGTCCGTGATTTCGCCGAATACGACCTCGACCTCGAAACCTTCGTGCGCGAAGTGGTGTTGCCCGACTGCCCGCCGCCGCTGTTCGCACTCGGACATTCCACCGGCGCGACGGTGCTGATCCGCGCCGCCGCGCGCGGGCGCCGCTGGTTCGATCGCATGGTGCTGACGGCGCCGCTGATCGACCTCACCGGATTTGCGGCCACCCCGACAGCGCGCCTCATGGTGCGGGCGATGCGGATCGCCGGTTTCGGCAGTCTCTATGTGCCGAAAGGCGAAGTCGGCGTCATGGAATCGCGGCCGTTCTCCAACAACATCCTGACGTCCGATCCGGTGCGGTACGCCCGCAATGCCGCGATTCTTGAAGCCGAACCGGCGCTTGGGCTGGGACCGCCGACGGTGGCCTGGACCGATGCCGCCTTTCGCGCGATGCGGACGATGCGGGAGCGGAGCTATCCGGCGCGTATCCGCCAGCCGATGCTGATCATGGCCGCCGGCAGTGACGAGGTGGTTTCAAATAACGCGATCGAAGATTTCGGCGGCCTGTTGCGCGCCGGCAGGCAACTGGTCATTGCCGGCTCGAAGCACGAAATCATGATGGAGCAGGACCGCTATCGCTCGCAGTTCTGGGCGGCGTTCGACGCCTACATTCCGGGCACGCCGCTCTTTTAACGGCGCTATCCCTGATTCAGCAGTTTCATCGCTTCCGCGTGCACGCGCTTATCGCCGGCGGCAACGATGCGGCCGCCCTTGTGCGGAGGCTCGTTCTCCCACGTGGTCATGATGCCGCCTGCGCCTTCGATGATGGGAATCAGCGCCAGCACGTCGTGCGGCTTGAGCTCGGTCTCGATGATCAGATCGACCTGCCCCGCAGCCAGCACGCAATAAGCGTAGCAATCGCCGCCGTAGCGCGAGAGACGAACGGCGGTTTCGACGCGGCCGAAACTCTGCCGGTCCGCCTCTTTCATCAGGAGTGGGCTGGTCGTGAGCATGATCGCGTCGGCGAGTGCAGCACACTTGCGAACCCGCAGCGCCCGTTCACCAGCCGGTCCGCGATAGTGCGCGCCCTTGCCGTCGCCGGTGAAATGTTCGCGCGTGAACGGCTGGTGCATCATGCCGTAGATCGGCTCGCCGCGCCGCGTCAGCGCGATCAGCGTCCCCCACATCGGCATGCCGCAGATGAAGGATTTGGTGCCGTCGATCGGGTCGAGCACCCAGACGTATTCGGCGTCCGGGCGATCGGCATCGAGCTCCTCGCCGACTACGCCATGTTCGGGAAAGGTGCGTTTGATCAGCGCCCGCATCGCCGCCTCGGCGGCGCGGTCAGCGGCCGTGACCGGGTCGAAGCCGCCGGTGCGGCTCTTGTTCTCGACACTCAGCGCGCTGCGGAAGAACGGCCGGATGGTTTCGCCGGAGACTGTGGCGAGCTTGTCCACGAACGCTGCAAAGTCGATGGCCGTCATGCGGGAACCTTTGGCTCCGAGTACCGGAGAGTGGAGAGTATGGACTGCCGCAATTGGGTATGTGGCGCGGCTGCCACCGCTCCGTTGAAAGTGCATTGCAGCCCACGAAAGCGGCAAGTCTGAAACTGGCGTTGTTTTAAGCAGGCGCTTTCTGGTCTGTAACCATATGATTTTACTTTCTTATTCCGAGTGCGGTGAAGCCGTTCGCTGACCGGGAGGCTGCCTTGCGCAAATTTGGGGGAAAACGCAGGGACAAATAGGTCAGCAAGGCTTGCGTTTTGTGCGTCGCGGTGTATGTTGCTGCAGTGCGGTAGCGAGAGGGCTTCCTCTTGCCACCGTCGCCCTCCTTGGGCGTTTCCTCCCTAGACTTGGGCCGCTCCCGCAAGGTGAGCGGCCCTTTTTCTTGCCGAACCCGTTCCGGCGGTTATTCGGCCGCGGCCCGATACGGCCGCAACTCCTCAAGCGGTATTTCGGCGAGCCGATCGGACAACAGGTCGAATTCATTGGCCAGACGCGCGAACGACTCCGACCGCTCGTAGTGGCGCTCGTCCATATAAAGCGCCCGGTTGATCTCGATCTGGATCGCATGCAGCCCGGTGGTCGGATTGCCGTAGTGCTCGGTGATGAAGCCGCCGGCATAGGGCTTGTTGCGGCTCACGGCATAGCCGAACCCGCGCATGCATTGCTCGATGACCTCGGTAACGATCGGCACGCAGCTGGTGCCGTAGCGATCGCCGATCACCAGATCGGCGCGCGGCCGCTCGTCCCGCATGCTGGTATTCGACGGCATGGAATGGCAATCGACCAGGATGGCGGCGCCAAAATCGCGATGCAGCTTCATGAAAAGCCGCCGCAAGGTGCGATGATAAGGCTTATAAAGGCCGTCGATCCGGCGCAACGCCTCGCCGACCGAAATGCGCTGATCGTAGATTTCCTGGGCATCGCCGACGACGCGCGCAACGGTGCCAAGGCCGCCGGCGACGCGCATCGAGCGGGTGTTGGCAAATGATGGCAGCCGGCCCTCGAACATGCGGGGGTCGAGTTCATAAGGCTCGCGGTTGACGTCGACATAGCAGCGCGGGAAGTGCGCGCGCATCATCGGGTGGCCGCGCTCCACGACGCCGGCGATCAGGTCATCGACGAAGCTGTCTTCGGAGCGCCGCAGCGTGGCGAGATCGAGCCGCGAGGTTTGCAGGAAATCGCGCGGGTAGATCCGGCCGCTGTGCGGCGAATTGAACAATACCGGCGCGCGGCAATCCACCGGCTCGGTCGCCTCGAACGGACGGTCAAACTCGTCTTGGATTTCCAACATGATGCCTGGCGAGCATTTATTCGGGATTCGCGACCCGGCACAATCCTTCGAAGGTATGCAAACGCTATTGTTCATAGCTTCCTGGCGTTGCCAAGGCCGATTTAAGCCCGGCTTTCACCTCATATTTACCGGCTATCGGGCTTATGGAAACCTAGGCACAGGGCCGGGGTCGATGAGTATGTCCAAAATTCTGCTTGCTGAAGATGATGTCGACATGCGCCGGTTTCTGGTGAAGGCGCTGCAAAACGCGGGTTTCGACGTCATTTCCTATGATAACGGCCTATCCGCCTACCAGCGGCTGCGGGAAGAACCGTTCGAACTCCTGCTGACGGATATCGTCATGCCGGAAATGGACGGCATCGAACTGGCGCGCCGGGCCGCCGAGCTCGATCCCGATATCAAGATCATGTTCATTACCGGCTTTGCCGCGGTGGCGCTGAATTCCGACTCGAGCGCACCCAAGCACGCTAAGGTGCTGTCCAAGCCGATCCACCTGCGCGAGCTGGTCAACGAAGTACAGAAGCTGCTGGCGGCCTAGAGCGCGCATCTTTGAAACACGGCGTCATGACCGGGCTTGTCCCGGTCATCTCGATTCCAGGGGCAAAGCAGTGCCGTGATTGTCGAGATCGCCGGGTCATAGGCGAGCGAAGCGACGCCGTTCTTCGAACGGCTATGCCCGACGATGACGAAAATCATTTCGTGCCGTAGGCGCGGTCGCCGGCGTCGCCCAGGCCCGGGACAATAAATCCACGCGAGTCGAGTTCGTCGTCGACCGCCGCCGTCCAGATGGGAACGTCGGGGTGGAGTCCGCGCAGCCGCTCCAAGCCTTCCGGCGCCGCCAGCACCGACACGAACCTGATGTCTTTGGCGCCGCGCTCCTTGAGGCGAACGATGGCCGCCGTCGCCGTGTTCGCGGTTGCGATAACCGGCGAAACGACGATGACGAGACGCTCGTGCAGGTCGGAGGGCGCCTTGAAATAATATTCGACGGCGACGAACAACTCCGGCTCGCGATAAAGCCCGATATGGGCCACCCGCGCGGCAGGCACCAGATCGAGCATGCCTTCGGCGAACGTCACGCCGGCGCGCAGGATCGGCGCGAAGACCAGCTTCTTTCCGGCGATGCGCGGCGACATCATGCGCGCCATCGGCGTTTCGATTTCGACCTTGGTCAGCGGCAGGTCGCGCGTGACCTCGTAGCACAGCAGCATTCCGAGCTCCTTGAGGAGTTCGCGGAATGATTTCGTCGAAATGTCCTTGGCGCGAAGCAGTGTCAGCTTGTGCTGCACCAGCGGATGGTCGACGACCGTTACGCCTTCCATGAAGTCCTCCCGATTATTCCAAGTTGGAGCATGATCTTTTCGGAAAACCGGAAGTCCACTTTTCCGGATCATGCTCTAGAACACCGTGCCGTCGCTGATGACTTTGACCGGCGGCGAACCGTCGGCGCGCAGTTCGCGAGCAATGGCGCGGCCGGCGGCCCACGTTCCGCCTTCCAGAATTTTGGCAAGCGGCAGCGTCGTGGCATCCCTATTGAGCTTCTGCCGAACAATATCGGCCAGCCGGTCGAGCAGCGCGACGGTCAGGGCGCGCCATTCCACGACCAACGTCGAGCCGACATCGTGCTCGCGTGCTGCTGCGGCCGGATCGCGAAATGCGAGGACCCCGGTATCGATGAAGAGCCCGCCGTTGCGATACTCCGCGAGCCCGGTGAGGCCGTCGATGTCGGTGACGGTGATGCCGGCGCGTTGCAGCGGCTCGATCAGCGAATAGGCCAGCCACTGCGACAGTTTGTGCAGCGGCACGAGTTCGCTGGTCGCGTCCGCCGTCGTCAGCGCCGGATGTCGCCAGCAGTCGCCGAGCGCAACGCCGCCGAGTGTCAGCCGCGATGGCCAGATCGGGCCGAAATGAAGCAGCAGTTCGGAAAGGATCGTCGCCGCTGGAAGCTTGTTGCCGACCGCCAGCGTGGCGAGATGATCGAACAGACCGCCGGGCCGGGGCGCATCATTGCGAGCAAAGACATCGGGATTGGCTGCGAGACAGCGGCCCAGACTGCGCAGCAAATCGGCGCGGCCTTCGACGCCGACAAGCGGATTATCAGCCGTGACCTGAAAGCCTTTGCGGACGGCTTCGGCCGACAAACGTTTCAGTTCCTCGGCATCGGCCTGTAATGGTTTGGCGCGATCTGACGAGAATGCGCCGCTGGCAAACATGGCAAGACTTGCCAGCGCTAGCCCTTCGGATCGGCCGATGGATTTTCCAGATGTCGGATCGCGATAGCTCCATTGTGGCCCGGCGCCGGCGTCGAGAAGCACACTCACTATTGCGAGGTCGAAGGCTGAACGGGCGCGGGTGGCGGGATTAAGCCAAGTTGCGGCGTGGTCAAGGCCTGCCCAGCGATCCACGCCCTCAAAAACGAAATGCCGCCAGCGCGAATGAAACGGCACGTCGAGCGATGGGTAGGCTTTCAGCGTTGCGGCTAGCGTCCGCTCAGCAGCATCCGGAAGTCGCGTGAGGTCTACGCGAAAATTTGGTAGCTTGTCTTCTAGCCCGAGTATCAGCATCCGGTTCGCACGGTCGCGAACCGCCTGAGCGTTTAAAAGCGAATACGCAGCGGCCGTTTCGGGCGTCACGAACAGGGTCCGGATCTTAGTACTTGTTGAGGTCACGGCCGACGGTGTCGGCGATGTCCTGCGGCTTCTGCGGTTGCGGCGTGTAGTAGCCGGCCGCCTTCTTGGCCTCGATCTCGACGTGCGCATCGGCCGGAACCAGCGCGTCCGGGATCGCGACGCGTTCGACGATGTCGACGCCCTGGCTGACCAGCGCGTCGTGCTTCATGTCGCTCATCGAGACGAAGTGGTCGATGCGCTTGATGCCAAGCCAGTGCACCGCGTCCGGCATCAATTGCTGGAAGCGCGCATCCTGGACGCCGGCGACGCACTCCGTGCGCTCGAAATACTGTGCGGCGGCATCGCCGCCTTCCTGGCGCTTGCGGGCGTTATAGACGAGAAACTTGGTGACCTCGCCGAGCGCGCGGCCTTCCTTGCGATTGTAGATGATGATGCCGAGGCCGCCGCTTTGGCCGGCGTGCGCGCATTCCTCGATGCCGTGAATGAGATAGGGGCGGCAGGTGCAGATATCCGAGCCGAACACGTCCGAGCCGTTGCATTCGTCGTGAACGCGGCAGGTGATCTGGGTGCGCGGATCGTTCAGCTTCGTCACGTCGCCGAACAGATAGATCGTCGCGCCGCCGATCGGCGGCAGGAACACCTGCAAGTCGGGCCGCGTCACCAGTTCGGGGAACATGCCCGCGGTCTGCTCGAACAGCGCGCGGCGCAAGTCTTTTTCCGTGGTGCCGAAACGCTCGGCGATGCCGGGCAGGTACCAAACCGGATCAATGGCGATCTTGACCACGGAAATGCTGCCGTTGTCGTGGACCACGTCGCCATCGTTTTTCAGCCGCCCGGCGGCGAGCGCACTCTGCATTTCCGGCAGATCGAGGCGGGCGCGGGTGATCGCGATCGTCGGGCGGATATCGATGCCTTCGGCAATCTCGGTCTTGAAATTCTCCGCGACCAGATGACCCCAGGGGTCCAGCGAAACGATACGCTGCGGTTCGCTCCACTGCGGGAATGGGCCGATGGTCGCCGCGGGAAAGGTGTTGGTCAGGTCGGGACGGCGGATCGGATCAAGCGCGCCGGAAGACACCGCAAGCGCGCGGTAGACCGCGTAGGAGCCGCCATGGCTGCCGATGACGTTGCGATCCTGCGGACGCGACACCGTTCCGATGATCGGTCCGCGCTCGCGCGCGGTCTTGGCGCCCCAGTGGATCGGGAATTGCAGTTTCGCTCCGGGCTCGGGATGTGATGTGAGCCGGATGTGATCGGTACGATTGGAACGGTTCATGACCGGAATCCCAAAAGACAGAAGACCCGCCGCAATGACGGGCCGTTCCACCATAAACTTGTGTAATTCGTGCGGGCATTCCGCACGCAATCCGGAATTATAGCGGCTTCACAAACAGTTACAACAACTGCAAGACCGCATCGTTACTCTTGGAAAATGGGGCGTTTACAGCCCTATTCAAGAGCAACGCCGCGCTTCTCCGGGATCAGGAAGGCGGTGGCGACGATATCGAGCAGATAGATCGTCGCCAGCAGCGCGATCGCCACCGTAAACGAATAGGAAACGGCCAGCGCGCCGATCACGAACGGGCCAAAGCCGCCGACGCCGCGTCCGAGATTGAACAGAACGTTCTCCGCCGTCGCGCGTGCTTCGGTCGGATACAGTTCCGACAGCAACGCGCCGTAACCGCCGAGCATGCCGTTGACGAAAATGCCCATGACGGCGCCGCCGATCAGCAGCGCGGTGGCGTCGGTCAGTTGCGAATAGACCAGCACCATCACGAACGCGCCGGCCTGAAACGTGAAGAGGGCGGGGCGGCGGCCGACCCGGTCGGCAAATTCGCCGAACACGACGATGCCAAACGCCATGCCAAGCACGGTGACGGCCGTCCACAACGCCGATTGCGTGAGCGTGTAATGGAATTGCGTCGACAAGTAGCTCGGCAACCAGATCATCAGGCCGTAGTAGCCGAAGTTTTGCACCGAGCAGAGGATCAGCATGCCGAGACTGATGTTGCGGGTTTCGGCATCCTTCACCAGCACGCCGAGCGGCATCGACGCGCGGCGTTCTCTCGCCTGATTGAGAAATATCTGCGGTTCGCCGACATAGAAGCGGACGGCGAAGGCGATGAGGCCGGGGACCAGGCCGGCAATGAACATGCCGCGCCAGCCGATGATCGGCAGCAAGATCGGCGTCACCAGTGCTGCGACCAGCACGCCGGCTTGCCAGCCGAGCGCGACATAGGTGCAGCCGCGGGCGCGGTATTTGGCCGGCCAGGCTTCGGCCACAAGCGTCATGCCGATGCCGAACTCGCCGCCGAGCCCGAGGCCGGCGATGGTGCGGTAAACCAGCAAGTCCCAGTAGCCTTGGGCGAGGGCGCCAAGCCCGGTGAAGATCGCGAACAGCAGGATGGTCCAGGTCAGCACCCGCACCCGCCCGTAGTAGTCGCTGAGGATGCCGAAAACGATGCCGCCGACCACCGCGCCGATCAGCGTCCAGGTGATGAGCGAGCCGGCCTGCGGCGGCGTGAGATGCAGCTCGGCGGAAATGGCCCGCAGCATGAAGCCAAGGATGAGCAGGTCGAATCCATCCATCGCATAGCCGATGGCGGACGCGGCGAGCGCTTTACCGGCCGACGAACCGACGTGATCGGTGGATTGGGACTGTTCCGCTTGTGCTGCAGTCATCGCACGCTCCCCTGATAGGCCCGGGCATGCAGTCTGCCGCCATTGGGCGACCCCCTCAAGCCGTCCTGTTCATAACGGGAGCGTGGATGGACCTAAGACGACACTGCCGCGGTTGCGAGCCCATCATGCTCGGTGATCTGTTCGAGGACCCGGCCTTTGGTCTCGATGCCGATGAGCCACAGCGCGATGGCCGAGATCAGATAGGCCAGCGCGAATGTGTGCAGCACGTAGGCGCCGACGCCATAGGCCAGCATGAAGCCGACCACCGTCGGCGCCAGGAACGAGCCGATGCGGCCGATGCCGAAGAACCAGCCGACCGCGGTGGCGCGCAAGTGCGTCGGGTGCAATTCGCTCACATAGATTCCGGTCGCGCCATAGACGCCGGGATTGACCCAGCCGACCGCCGCTGCCGCGAAGTAGAGCCACATCCCGCTCGCCATGGCGAACCACAAATGGAAGAAGGCGCCGACGAAGTAATAGAGGAACAGCACCGGCCGGCGTCCGTAGCGGTCGATCAGGAAGCCGCAGGCCGAATAGCCGACGACGGCACTCAACGCCTGGACGAGCTGAAAGGTGATGGCCTGTGTCAGCGGAATGCCGCGCTGCTGCAGGATGGTCGGCAGCATGAACAGGATGCCGTTCGACGCCCACAGAAAGCCGAACGAAACAATCCATAGCAGGATGGTGTTCCTGGCCCGGCCGGGCGCCAGCAATTCGAATACCGTCACCTTCGGCTGTGCGCCGACCTCCGGATGCAGGGTCGGTATCGATTTGATTTCGTCGGCGGTGAGCGGCCGGCCGATCGATTGTTGTTCGATGTCGGCAACCGTTCGCTCGGCTTCCGCGACGCGGCCTTTGCTCAAAAGGTAGCGCACCGACTCCGGCATGTAGCGGCGAACGAAAAACAGCAACGCGGCGGGAACGACGCCAACAGCGAACAGGCCGCGCCAACCCCAGTGCGGAATGATCGAGAGACTGAGCGCGGCCGCGAGCACGAGACCGACCGGGAACGCCGCCATGATGTTGCCGGCCATGCCGCCGCGGATCCGGCCGGGACTGAATTCCGAGCTGAGCGTCAGGGTGACCGGGACTTCGCCGCCGAGGCCGAAATTCGACAGAAACCGGAACACGACCAGCGACGCGATATTCCACGAGGTGGCGACGAGCGCGGTAAAGACTGCGAACAGACCGACGGTGGCCTGGAACGACGTGCGCCGGCCGATGTAGTCCGAGAGGGTGCCCCAGAACAGCGCGCCGAGGAACGCGCCGATCAGTCCGGCTGTCGCCAGCAAGCCGGCTTGCGCGGGGCCTAGCCCGAACTCGCGCGCGATCGGCGGTAACGCCGCGCCGAAGATCGCGAAGTCGGTGGCATCGAGCATGATGCCGAAAAACGCGAGAATGAAGAAATTGCGATGCCACTTCGAGAACGGCAGGCGTTCGAGACGCGCGACAAGTTCTGCAGACTTCTGCTGATCGTCAGCCATGTTTCCCCCGGCACCGCCGCCGCGCTTTGTTCGCGGCGCATTTTCGTTGGCGGCGAGACTGCTACAGGGGATTTCTCATGACAAGTGCGCCTTCTCGAGCATCACATGGATGCCCTTGGAGCCGTTCACCACCTGCGTGACCCGCAGATCGGCGGCGAGGCTGCAAAGTGTGTAGGCGTCTTCGCGCGACAAATTGGTGCGGGCGCAGATCAGCTTGATCATGTTGCGCAGCGCGATCACCACCGCATCGTCGAGGTCGGGATCGAATGCCATGGTCATGATGTGGGTCGGCGTTTCCGCCATCGGCCACTCAAGCGACATGTCCTCGCGCACATGCAACTCGAACGTTCCGATGAGTCCGGTCTCGATCGCGGTGATGCAGACTTCGCCGTCACCTTGCACGCCGTGGCCGTCGCCGACCGAGAACAGCGCGCCGTCGACATGGATCGGCAGATAGAGCGTTGTACCGGCGACCAGCTCCTTGTTGTCCATATTGCCGCCGTTGCGCCGCGGCGGCGGCGAGGACACCGGGCCCCATGCGTGCGGCGGCGCCACCACCATGACGCCGAAGAACGGCTTGAGCGGCAGCTCGAGGCCCCACGGCAGCTTGCCGACCATGCGCTTGCGATCCATCGGAATATGGATCTGGCGCATGCGGTCGAAGTCGTCGGGCAACGCGCCGCCGAGCGGGCGGATCATGTTGTAACCCCAGTCGTAGTGCAGATCGATCGTCTTGATGCGGACTTCGAGCACCTGTCCGGCTTTCGCGCTGCGCACGGCGACCGGGCCGGTCATGATGTGCGGACCGCCGAGCTTGGGCTGCACCTTGGCGTGAATCTGAAGCAGTGAGTCCGGCACCGTCAGTCCGGAATTCTTGTCAGGTAGCGCGCTCGCCGGTCCGGAGACAGTCGAGATGGTGACTTCGTCGCCCGGATTCACGGTAACGAGCGGCTTCAGGTTGGCGTCGAAATAGCCCCAGTGCACTGTCTCCGGTCCGGCTTCCAGGCGATGGGTGGCCATGTCGCGCGCTCCTTAATTTCCGGCGCTCAATACGTCGGCGATCCAGTCGAACATGAAGTGCAGGCCGATGGTCACGTCATCGACCTGACAATGGTGGAAACCGCCTTCCTCGCGGGTGAACACCTTGAGCGTCTTTTGTTTCGAGCCCGAGGCTTCATAAAGCCGTTCGGCCAGCGCGACGGGGATTTGCTCGTCGCCTTCGCCATGCATCACCAGGAACGGGCAGGTCATCTTCTGCACGATGCCGTCGAGCCGGAAGCCTTCGAGTTTTTTCATCGCGGCGTCGCGGCCTTCCACGCCCAGCACCCATTCCAGATGCTTGGGCGGCACCGAGAGCGAAGGCACCTTGCCTGAATCCAGCAACTCGAACCGCCGCCGCCAGGTTTCATGGAAATCCCACATCGCGCCCCAGGCGACGCAGCACGCAAACCGCTGCTCGAGCGACCCGGCGCGCGGCGCGTAGTAGCCGCCGAGGCTCAGCGCCATCACGCCGATCCGCTGCGGATCGAACTCGCTGCGGCCGGCGAGATATTCGTAGGCCGGTGTCGCGTAGCGCTCGGTTTCCGCGATCAGCGGCAGATTGCGAAACCGTACGCTCTCGCCATTGCCGGGTCCGTCGACGATCAGGCAACCGACGCCGCGGGCGGCAAGGTCGGGAATGCCGTAGCCGTATTGCAGCTCCTTGGTGACATCGAAGCCGTCGAAATAGACCATGGCGGGAGCAGGCCGCCCGCGCGTCACTTCGGGATCGGGGTGCACCAGCAATCCGGGAAGGCTCGAGTTCGCCGTAGGGAATTTCGACAAACTCGACGCGCGGCCGGCGCAGGATCGCCGCGGCTTCCTTAAACAGGCCAACCGACTTGGCGTAGATATCCATGCTGTACTGCGAGCGTGGATGCACGAAGCGTTCGCCGGTCTGGTAATAGCGGCAGGCGCGCATGAAACAGGACGCCGCGGTGAGGCGGTGGCCGGCGCGCTCGGCGTCGCGGCCGCGCGCCGAAATCTTGTCGCCCATGCGGGTCCATTCCTCGAACCACGCATCGTCGTTGCCGACCTTGTCCTTGAGCGCGAGACCGACGCGATTGACCTCGTCGATCTCGATGCCGAGCCAGGGCGCGGCCGAGAGGCAAATCAAGAGCCCCATCGACCAGCGGTAATTGTCCGGAAAATAGCGGAAAGCGAGATCGTCTTTCACATCAGGCATGGAGTTCCCACTTCAAATGTTGTCCTCGCCGCCGGCATCGCCAAGATCGGTATCGGCGAACAGCTCGTCGAGCTTCATCATACGGCCGATCAAGCCCTGCTGATGGCAATAGCGCAGCACGGTTTCGAGATTTTTGCGATTGGCATCACCCAGCCCATACACCCACGGGTCGGGACCGAGGACGTCGAGCTGTTCTTCCCATGCGGTCCTGACCCAGGCGAGGGGCACGACGCGCGGATTGGCGACGCGGCGATAGGCCAAGGCCTTCGCTGCATCGAAGGCTTTCACCAGGTTGGTCGCGACCCAGGGATACTTGTCGATGATCTCCTGCCGTACGGCATTGACGTGCATGATCGGGAAGATGCCGGTGTTTCGGAAGAATTCGGTCTCGATGTCCTTGTAATTCGGAAACAGCCGCACGATGCGCTTGTCGCCCTGCTGAAACAGCTTCGGCAGGTCGGGCGACAGCATGGCCGGAATTTCGCCTTCGGCCAGCATGATGTCGAGCCGCTTGCCGGCCGGCGCCATCTCGATCTTCAGGCCTTTCGGCGGGGTGAATTCGAAATCCTCTTCGCGCTCGACAACCCAGGTGCATTGCTGGTGCGGCACGCCGTAGTACTGCTCGAGGATGCCGCGCATCCAGATGTTGGACGCCGGCTGGAAATTGGTGCCGCCGATCTTCTTGCCGATCAGGTCTTTCGGCTCGCGGATGCCCGACGAGGCATTGACGAAAACGAAGCCGTGCCGGAAGCGCCGATGCAGAAACACCGGAATCGCGGTCAACGGCTCGCCGCGGTCGCGCGCCATGTAGTAGCCGCCGATATTGATCTCGCAGACGTCGAACTCGGTCTTGCGCGCCATGCGCCAATGCCGCTCGCGCGAACCCATGCCGGTGAGCATCACGAGTTCGATGCCGTCGGCCTGCACCGCGCCCTCGCTCAGTGCGCGGACGATTTCGTAATCGCCGCAAGCGACGGTCAATTTCAGTTTCGCCATTCCTTTACGCCTCCTGGAATCGGGCCGTTAGCGCCAGCGGCCGAATCGCAGCTCGGTACGGCGGACGATTTCGTTGAGAATGATCGCCATCGCCGCCAGCATGGCAATGAGGCCGAACAATTTTGTCGGGTCGAAGTTTTCCGTGAACATCGTCGTGAAATGACCAATTCCGGCGGTCGAGACATAAAGCTCCGCCAGCAGCACGCCGAGCAGGACGCCGCTCATGCCAAGCCGCATCCCGGCGAAAAAGCTCGGGATCATGTGCGGGAAGATCACCCAGCGCAAAATCTGCCAGCGGCTTGCGCCCATGGAGCGGGCGCTGGTCATCAGCACCGGTTTCAGGTTCTGCACGCCGGCAATGATGGTCACCATGATCGGAAACATGCCGTGGGTGACGCCGAACGCAATCTTTGACGGCGCGCCAATCCCGAAGGCGAGAATAAAAATCGGCAGGATGGTGATCTGCGGCAGGCCGTAAAGCAGCAAGATAATCGGCGTCATGCTGCGGCGCGCGAACGGCTGCAATCCGACCGCCAGGCCGATCGTGAGACCGATGACGACGGCGATGGCGAAGGCCACGGCGAGCTCGAAGAACGTCAGCCGTAGCGCCGCGGGCACCCCCGGCGTGTTCCAGACCGCGCCAAGCGAAGCAAAAACCCGGGACGGCGGGCTGATGAACATCGGATCGATGAACCAGCGCGCGGCCATTTCCCAGAGCAGCAGGATCAGCACGATGACGCCGAGGCGGGCGACGCCGGGATGGCGCAGCAGGAAGGCGTTCATGTCCACCGCCTCCCGCGCGCCTCGAGATAAGACACCGCGCTGTTGAGGACGGCGGCGATCACGACGACGAAGGCGATGTAGGCGAACATGCGCGCCATATCCATGCCTTCTGCCAGCTGCACGATGTGATGGCCAAGCCCGGCAAGCGAGGCGATGGTCTCGCTGCCGATGATCGAGAGCAGCGCGACCGTGAAGCCCATGCGCACCCCGGACAGGATGACGGGGAGCGCGGCGGGTACCAGGACGTAGCGGAAAAGCTGGCTGTTAGATGCGCCCATCGAGCGGGCCGCAGTGACCAGGGTGCGGTCGACATTGCTGAAGCCGGCGATGGTGGAGATCACGATCGGGAAAAAGCTGATGGTGGTGCCGAGCGCGATCTTCGATGCCGGGCCGAGCCCGAAGAACAGGACATAGAGCGGCAGGAACAGGATGATCGGTATCGAGTAGATACCGGCGAACAGCGGATCGAACACGCGGATGGTATAGCGGGTGCGGCTGACGAAGAAGCCGACGATGGTGCCGGACGTCACCGCGAGAAAAAATGCGACGGCGAGCTCCGTCAGGGTCACCCGCAAATCCGGCAGGTATTCGCCGCTGCGCAACACGTCGACGAGCTGTTGCCAGACGGCAACCGGATTCGGCAGCAGCAGGCGATTGACGCCCCAGCGGTTGGTCGCGAGGTACCAGAGCGCCAGCAGGCCGGCAAGAAAGCCGATTTGCACAAGGCGGCTGCCGAGGCTCTGCGCCTGTGTATCGCGTCTCGCCATCAGGAGTGTTCGCCGCGTGAGCTTGAAACCGTCTTGCGGATTTCGTCGTGCAGCAATTCGTAGAGTTCGTTGCGCAGCGCCGTGAACTTTTCGGAAGTCACGAATTCCGGCTTGCGCGGATGCGGCTCGTCGACGCGAATGATCTTCTTGATCGTGCCCGGCCGCGCCGAGAACACGGCGACGCGATCGGCGAGGAACACCGCCTCGCCGAGACTGTGGGTGACGAATACGATGGTCTTTTCAGTGCGTGACAGCAGGACCGAGAGATCCTCACCAAGAATCATGCGGGTCTGTTCGTCGAGGGCGCCGAACGGTTCGTCCATCAGCAGGATGCCGGTTTGCAGCGACAGCGCACGGGCCAGCGCCGCGCGCTGCCGCATCCCGCCGGAAAGCTGGCTGGGGTAATGGTTGGCGAATTCGGTCAAGCCGACGGCTTCAAGGGATTGCCGGGCGCGCCCCTCGTGCTCGGATTTCGGCACGCCCTGAAACAACATGCCGAGCCGCACGTTCTCGATCACGGTATTCCAGGGAAACAGCGCGTTCTCCTGAAATACAAAGGCGAGATCGTGCGGCATCGGTCCGCGCACCGGCTTGCCGGCAACTTCGACATTGCCGCCGCTCGGCGTCATCAGCCCGCCGATGACATTAAGCAATGTACTTTTGCCGCAGCCGCTTGGCCCGATCAGGCACAGTAGCTCGCCGCGCTTGATGTCGAGCGAGGTGTCGAGCAGCGCGCGCACATGCTGCGCGTCGCCAGCTTCACCGAACTGGTGCGAGACGTTGTTGACGCGAACTGCGAGATCGCCTGCCGTCATTTCGACAAATACGCTTCGGTGTACAACTGTGACATGTCGGGCTTCGCCGGCAGGAGTTTGGTATCGACGAACGAGTCGGCCAGCGTGTCCAGCGCCTTCGGATTGAACCGGCCGTTGAGGCTCATTGTCGGCATGGTGTCGTCATAGATGGCGTTGGCCACCGCTGTCGAGATGTCGAGCTGCTTGGCGGTGACGCCGACGATATCCGGCTTGCGGTCGCGCATGTAGCCGATGGTCTCGAACCAGCCGGCGAGGAACGCTCGCAGCGCATCGGGTTTGTTCGCGATCAGGTCGGCGCTGGCATAGATGCAGCTCGAAACGAAATCGGGAAAATACTGACCGAAGTTCACCAGGATACGGCCGTTGCCGGTCTCGACGAACTTCTCGACTGTGACGCTGTCGGTGGTTGTGCCATCGATCTGATGGGTCATCAGCGCCGCGATCTGCGCCTCGGACGCGCCAAGCGGCGCGATCTTGATGCCGTCGTCGCCCCAGCCAAGGCGGCGCGACAGTTGCTGCGTCAGCCAGAAGGTCAGCGACCCAATGCCCGACACGCTAACCGTATGACCCTTGAGATCGTTGGCGCTCTTGAGCGGGCTGTCCTTGAGCACCGTCAGCATGATGATGTTCGGCGCGCCGCTGAATACCGCAACCGCCTTCATTGGCGCACCTTTGACGATAGCCGCAAACGACGGACTGCCGCCAAGCGCGATGTCGAGACTGCCGGCGGTCAGCGCCTGCACCATCTTCGCATCGCCGGCGAAGGTGCTAATGTCCAGGTCCAATCCATGTTTTTTGAAAATGCCCGCGTCGGCGCCGATATCGGCCCCCAGGAAGACGAACTGCTTAGCCTGAGCCTTGCCGACACGCAGGGTCGTTTGGGCAAATCCTTGGCCTGCGAATGCCAAATCAATCAGTGCGATAGCGGCGACTACAACCGCGGTCCGCATTCCCCATCGGGCAAACATTCGCACCCCCCACACGACTTGCCGCCGACAATACCTTTATTTCGGCAGATACGCTTCGGTCAGGAGCTTTGACATATCGGGCTTCGAGGGCAAGGCCTGAATGTCGACAAATGACGTCGCCAGCACGTCCAGTGCTTTCGGGCTGAAATGTCCGTCCACGCTCAGGATCGGCATTGTGTCGTCGTAGCTTGCGCCGGCGACGGCCGGAGAAACGCCGGTCTGTTTGATAGCGACATCAATCACCTTCTGCCGGTGATCGCGCATGTAGGCGATGGTTTCGAACCAGCCAGCCAGGAACGCCTTGAGCGCATCCGGGTTTCCGGAAATCAGACTGTCCGCCGCGTAGATGACGTGGACGTGGAAGTCCTTGATGCGCTCGCCGAACTTGACCAGAATCCGGCCATCTCCGGTTTCCATGAATTTGTAGACGGTGGCGCCATCGGTCGTCACGCCGTCAATCTGGTGAGTCCTTAGTGCCGCGATCTGTGTTTCTGCAGATCCAAGCGGCGCAATCTTGATGCCGTTGTCGCCCCAGCCCTGGGCGCGCGACAGCTGCTGGGTCAGCCAGTAGGTCAGCGAGCCGGCGGTCGAAACGCTGACAGTCTTGCCTTTGAGATCATCCGGCGACTGGATCGGGCCGTCTTTCAACACCACCAGCAGGATCGTATTTGGAGCGTTGGCTTCCGCGGCGACCGCTTTCATCGGCACGCCTTTGACGATGGTGGCGAAGGCCGGGCCGCCGCCGAGTGCGATATCGATGCTGCCGGCGGCGAGCGCCTGCATTTCCTTGGCGTCGCCGGCGAAAGAGCTGATTTCGAGCTTAATGCCGTGCTTCTTGAAAATCCCCGCCTCGACGCCGACGTCAGCCGGTATGAAGGCAAACTGATTGGGTTGCGCCTTGCCGAGGCGAAGCGTCGTTTCTGCGCTGGCGGCGCTTCCCGCGAGCACCAGGCCAAGAACCGCAGCGGAGTAGATCGTCAAACGCGACTTGTTCATTCGGCTCATCCATTCATTTCGGCAAGAAGGCTTCGGTGTAGAGCTTGGTCATATCGGGTTCGGCCGGCAGCACCTTCAGCTCGACATAGGATTTGGCAAGGGTATCGAGCGCTTTCTGATCGAACCTGCCGTCGTCGGAGAACATCGGCATCAATTCATCATAAGTCTTACCGTTGATCGTGTCGTCCTTGCCGATGACCTGTGTAGCAATTGTGACTGACTCAGACTTGTGGTTGCGCATGAACGCAATCAACTCGAACCAGCCCTTGAGGAATCCGCGGACCGCGTCGGGCTTACCCGCGATCACCCTGTCGGTCGCATAGATGATGTGGACGTGGAAATCCTTCACGATCTGTCCGAAACGGATGAGGATGCGCGCCTTGCCGAGTTCTTCGAGTTCCAGCGCCGTCGATATGTCGGTCACGACGCCGTCGATATCCTTGCGGTCAAGCGCAGCGATTTGCGGCGGCATGGCTCCCATCGGCACGATGTCGATACCGTTCGGTCCCCAGCCTTGCTGCCGCGATGTTTCGCTGACCAGCCAATAGGTCAGTCCGCCGACGGTAGATACGCTGACCTTCTTGCTTTTGAGCTCGGCGGCCGTTTTTGGGCCGTCCGGCCGCACCACGATGGTGAGGTCGAGCGGCGGTCCGCCCATCGCGGCAATCGCCTTGGTCGGCGCGCCTTTGGCGATGAAAGCCATCGCCGGGCCTGAGCCAAGCGCGATATCGAGACTGTCGGCGGCCATGGCCTGTTGCAGCTTGGCGTCGCCGGCGAAGGCGATCTCTTCGATGGCGACGCCGTTTCGTTGGTAGATGCCTTCGTGCATGCCGACGTCGAGCGGCACGAAGGCAAACAACTCGGGCACGGCCTTGCCAACTCGCAGCGGTTCGCCGGCGTGCGCGGGAATGGCGAAAAAGACGCAGACAAACCCGGCGGCAAGCAACGATGGCGTGCGCACAGAACTCATGACGCTCCCTGACGCCGGATACTACTTCTTGGGCAGAAACGCCTCGGTATAAAGCTTGCTCATGTCGGGTTCCGACGGAAGCGTCTTCATCTCGACAAATGAGCGGCTTAATACCGCAAGGGCTTTCGGGTCGAAGTGGCCATCGTCGGTAAACATCGGCATCAATTCATCGTAGATGCCGTTCGTGGTTTTCTCATCCGTGCCGGTCACCTGCATGGCGATCGCCACCGACTTCGCCTTGTTGTTGCGCATGAAGGCGATGGTCTCGAACCAGCCCTGGAGAAAGCCTCGCAGCGCGTCCGGCTTCTGCGCAATGATTTTGTCGGTGGCGAAGATGACATGCATGAGGAAATTCTTCGCCACATCGCCAAAGCGCATCAGGATGCGGCCGTCGCCGCGGTCGGCGAAATTGAGTGCGGTTCCGATTTCAACCACGCAGGCATCGACGGCGCCGGATTTCACCGCGGCAACGCGGGCGCCGTTTTCTCCGATCGGGACCTGGACGAAGCCGTCGTAGCCCCAGCCTTGCTGGCGCGACACCTCATTCATCAGCCAATTGGTCGCCGAGCCGACGGTGGAAATGGCAACGTTGCGGCCTTTGAGATCGCTGACCGTCTTGATCGAGCCGTCTGTGCGCACGACCAGGGCGAAGATCAGCGGCGGACCGGCCATCGCGGCGATGCCTTTGACCGGGGAGCCTTTGACGATAAAGGCCATGCCGGGCCCGGAGCCGAGCCCGATATCGACAGCATCGGCGGCCATCGCCTGTTGCAGCTTGGCGTCGCCGCCGAAGCCCGCGATCTCGAGATTGAGACCATGCTTGGCGAAGATGCCGGCCTCCTGGCCGATATTGGCGGGTGTGAAGGAAAAGGACTCTCGTCCGGCATTGCCGATGCGAAGAAGCTCAGCCGCTGGAGCAGGGCAGGTTGCGGCCGTGACAAATGCCCCCGCCACGATGAGTGACAGCGCCAACCTCATCGTTCCCCTCCCGCAGATGCAGCGCGTTTTATCTTTGGACCGATCTTAGCGCATTTCTGCGCTGTTCAGTCGCCGTCTGATCGAGCGTCAAATCGTCCCGGAGCACGACGCCATACTGCTCTTCGGCGACGCCGCGGGTGATGAACTCTTCGACCACGTCGCTCCGCACCAGTGCCGCGTCCCGTTCGAGCGGATTGCCCCAGCCGCCGCCGCCTCCGGTGCGGACGATGACCTCGGCATTGACCGGCACCGGGTAGTGCGGTGCGTCCATCGAGCGGTAATCGTTCTCGCCCGGCAGCCGCAGCAGGAAATCGCCGTGGGTGCCCGGTTTGCCGCCCCAGATACCCCAAGGCGGGCAATGCTCGCGCTTTGGGTGATCGAAATTCCAGCGGCCATCGACCAGATTGCGCACGCAGGTGTCGATGCCGAGACCGCCGCGATGCTTGCCGGCGCCGCCGGAGTCGGTCCGCAGCCCGCGGCTCTCCACCACCACGGGACACTTCAGTTCAATGCCTTCAATCGAGGCATTGCGCACGTCGCCCTGACAGACCGAGACGCTTCCGGATGCGCCGTCCTCGAACGGCCGTCCGCCCCAGCCGCCGCCTTCGATGCTTTGCACGACGAAGCGGCGCTTGGTCTTGGGATGCACGCCGAAGAACACGATCGAGCCGCCGAGCAGTCCGTGGTGCCCCGCCGGCACCCGGTCGCGCATGGCGTCACCGAGCGCGCGGATGATGGTGTCGACGACGGTCGGAACGATCACGCTCCAGCCGGACATCGGCGCCGGAAACCGCGCCATCATGATGTTGCCTTCGGGGATGACGACTTTGAGCGCGCGGAACGAGCCTTCGTTCACCGGCTCGAGCGGTCCGGTCAGCGCCTTGTAGGCGACGCGTGCCGCGGCATAGGTACGCGAATTGACGCCCGCCTTGCGTTCGCCGGAGCATTTCGACAGGTCGATCGTCATGCCGCCACGGTCGATGGTGACCTTGGCGTGAATCGGCACCTGCTCGTCGCGCTTGACGCCGTCGTGGTCGAGGAAGGAGCTCGCTTCGTAGACGCCGTCTTTCAGTTTCTCGACGACGTTGCGGCACTTGCGCTCGGTCTCGTCGAAAATCTGCGCGATGGCGGCGAGGATCGTCGCCTTGCCGTATTTGTCGAACAGCTCATCGAGGCGGCGCACCGCGAGGCGACAGGCCGCCATTTGCGATTTCATGTCGCCGAGCGACAATTCCGGAAAGCGGATGTTGTCCTTGAGTACGCGATACAGCGTCTCGTTCACCTTGCCGGCTTCGTAGATCTTGAGCTGGTCGAGCTGCAATCCTTCCAGCCACGGATCGGAGACGCTCGGGCCGGCGCCAAAGCCGGTGCTCATGCCGCCGACGTCGATCCAGTGCGCCCGCACCATGGCGAACATCAACAGCTCGCCTTTGTAGAAGTACGGCGTGTAGATGACGATGTTGTTGAGGTGCTGACCGGCGACCGCCTGGTGATTGGTGATGATCACGTCGCCCGGCTTGAAGCCCTTGGCGCCGTAGCGCTTCATGGCGTCGGTGACGATCACGCCGAGATCGGCGACGAAATGCGACACACCGCCGACATTCTGCGAGATCAGCTGCCCCTCGGTGTCGACCAGCGAGGTGCAGAAGTCGCGCACCTCGTAGATCATCATGTTGTACGACGTGCGCTGCAGGTCGGCCGACATCTCGTTGGCGATGGCCGGCAAGGCGTTGCGGATGACTTCCAGCGTGACGGCGTCGAGCGCTTTCTTGCTCGGTTTTTTCCTTGAAGGCTTCTTGGCTTTCTTGCTCATCTTGCGCCTCCGACGTCGATCAGAAGTTCGCCCGATTTTGCGACGATGCCACTGTCTTTCTCGAACAGCACCGTGGTCGTGCCGTGCTCCTCGATCAGCGCGGGACCCTTGATGCGGGCGCCGGCGCCGAGATCGCGGCGCTGATAGATCGGGCAGGACACCGCCTTGCGCGGATCGCTCAGATAGACGCTGCGCTTGCGCACGGCCTTGCCGCCTTTGCCGGCGACCTTGGGGAATTTCAATCGCGACCGCTTGCCGATCGCGGCGAGACGGATGTTGACCATTTCCACCGGCTCATCGGGGGAATGATGCGAATAGCGATGCTCGTAAAGCGCGTCGAACGCCTTGCGGATTTTTTGCCGGTCGCCGCGCGCAATCATCTCCCGCGACACCGGAACTGACAGTGTGAATTCCTGGCCGACGTAGCGCAGGTCGAGTTCGATCTTGAACTCCGCGCTCCGGGCATGCCGCAGGCTCTTCTTTGCCTCGGTGGCCATCTCGTCGTGGATCGCGGTCAGCGCCGCGAAATCGAGGCTGGCCAGATCGTAGTAGAAGGTGCGGGTGAAATCGTGACGCTCATCGGCAAGCAGCATTCCGAGCGCGGAGAAATGCGACGGAAACAGCGGCACGATCACTTTCGGAATGTGCAGCTCGCGCGCAATCGCGCAGACGTGCAGGGGGCCGGCGCCGCCGGACGCCACCAGCACGAAGTCGCGCGGGTCGTAGCCCTTTTCCACCGACACTTCGCGTACCGCGAGCGACATTTTCAGGATGGCGATGTCGACAATGGCCTGCGCCGCCGCAACCGCATCGAGCTTCAACGGCGCGGCGATCTTCTGTTCGATGCCGGCCTTGGCGCCGTCGGCGTCGAGCACCATCTGGCCGCCAAGGAAATTATGCGGATCGAGACGGCCGAGCACGACATTGGCGTCGGTGATGGTCGGCTCCGTTCCGCCGCCGCGATAGCAGATCGGTCCGGGATCGGCGCCGGCGCTTTGCGGACCGACCTTGAGCGCGCCGACGTCGTCGATCCAGGCAATGCTGCCGCCGCCGGCGCCGACTTCGACGACGTCGATCATCGGCAGCATCACCGGATGGCCGCTGGCGTAGCCGCCGACGTAATAGCCGGGCGCCAGCGTCGGTTCGCCGTCACGCACCAGGCTGGCCTTGGCGGTGGTGCCGCCCATGTCGAAGGAGATCACGTTGTCAAAGCCGAGCGTCTCGCCGACGCGCGCCGACGCGATGATGCCGCCGACCGGACCGGATTCCATCATGGCCACCGGCCGTTCGGTGGCGACCTCGGGCGTCATGACGCCGCCGTTCGAGCGCATGATCGAGAGGTTGCCGCGAAAGCCGACGCCGCTCAGGCTGGCGCTCAGGCTTTTCACATAACCGCCGACCTTCGGTCCGATATAGGCATTGACCACCGTCGTCGACATGCGCTCGAACTCGCGATACTCGCGCAGGATGTCGTGCGACAGCGAAAGGTAGGCATCCGGCAGCGCCTCCTTCACCATCTGGCCGACGATGCGTTCGTGCTCGGGATTGGCATAGGCGTGCAGCAGGCAGACCGCGACCGCTTCGACGCCCTCCGCAGCCAGCGCGCGGCACGCCTCGGTTACGCTTGCCTTGTTCAGCGGCCTGAATGCCTCACCGGAGCCCAGGACGCGCTCCTCCACCTCGCGGGTCAGGTGCCGCGGCACCAGAGGCTCGTGGCGGTGGAAGAACAGGTTGTAGGCTTCCGGCCGGTTGCCGCGGCCGATGATGTAGACGTCGCGTGTGCCGCGGGTGACGATCAGCCCGGTCCTGGCGCCCTTGCGCTCGATCAGCGTGTTGATGGCGGTCGTCGAGCCGTGGATCAGTTCGGCAATGACGCTTGCATCGAGACCACTCTTGCGGATGCAGTCCAGGATGCCTTGCGTGAGTTCATGAGGCGTCGTCAGGCTCTTGGCCTCGACAAATCCACCAGCTTTGTCGTCGAAGCCGACAAGGTCGGTGAATGTCCCCCCGATGTCGATTGCTACTGTTATCATCGCGGCTGCACACTATTGGTTTTTCCGCCGAACACAACGCTTCCTGCAATCAGATAGCGCCCCCGTCTCACGCCGCGGCCGTCGCGGCGCGAGATTTTGTTTTCCGCGTCCGCACTAATGTTTGCGGCGCATCTCGTGCGAGGAATTGACGGTGGCGTGCAGATTGCGTGCGAACTCGACAGCGCCGAACACCGCCATGTCGGGGGCGGTTTTGACATATTCCTTGACCCCGTAGATCGCGGGCCGCGGCGCCTTGAGGATGGCGGCACACAGCGTGTCCACCGCGGCATCGAGTTTTGCCGCCGGCACGACGTCGCTGACGATGCCGAAGCTCAACGCGCGCTCCGGCGTGATTTCCGCCTGCGAATAGACCAGATAGCTCATCGCCTTGCGCGGCACGCGGTCGACAAATGACGACATCACCATCGTCGGCAGGATGTTGTGCGCCATTTCCGGCACCTGAAAAACCGCCTGGTCGCTGGCCAGCGTGATGTCGCATGCCGCGGCGATGGCGCAGCCGAAGCCCAGCGCGCGGCCCTGGACGACCGCAACGATCGGGATTCTGGCGTTGCGCATGGCGCCATAGCAGTTGAACACCACGTCGCTGAAATTGCGGCGCTCGAGTGCGTCCGGATCCTGCTTCGGCGTCGATCCCATCACCGCGCGTCCGACGCAGAAATCCTTGCCGGCGCCGCGCAGCACGACGATGGTGGAATTCTTCTCGGCGCCTTCGATGATCCTGGTCAGTTCTGCGACCATCTCATCGGACACCGCGTTGCCGCGGTCCGGCTGATTCAATGTCACGCGCAGGATTGGACCATCTTGTGTGGTCAGGACGTCGGCCATAATCACTCCTTGCAGCTTGCTATTTTTCTGTGTTGTGGATCGCCCGCCAGATCCGTTCCGGCGTTACCGGCATTTCGATGTGCGTGACGCCAAACTCGGCCAGTGCATCGACGACGGCATTGACCACGGCGCCGAGCGCGCCGGTGGTGCCGCCTTCGCCAGCGCCGCGGACGCCGAGCCGGTTGGTCGGCGACCACACTTCGCTGATATCGGTGGTGAACGACGGCAACGTATCGGCGCGCGGCATGGCGTAGTCCATGAACGACGCCGACAACAATTGGCCGTGGTCATCATAGGAGCACAGCTCCCACAATGCCTGTCCGATGCCTTGTGCCGCGCCGCCGTGGGTTTGCCCGTCGACGACCATTGGATTGATGGCCTGGCCAACATCGTCCACGCAGGTATAGCGCACGATGTCCAGCTTCCCGGTCTGCGGGTCAACTTCGACTTCGCAAACGTGCGCGCCGTACGGGAAACCGAGCTGCTTGATCGTCTCGTCCGATGTCGCGTCGAGCGCACCGCGCAATTCTTCCGGTATGCTATTTCCCTCGGCCGCCGCCGCGATCTCGTAAATCCCGACCGACCGGTCGGTACCTTTGACGGTGAAACGCCCAGTCGCGAAGCCGATGTCCTCTTCGGCGGTCTCCAGCATGTGCGCGGCGATTTTCTTGCCCTTTTCGATGATGATGTCGGAGGCGTTGCCCATCACAATGCCGGCAAGCCGCATCGAACGGGCGGAGTGTGAACCGCCGCCTTCCTTCACGATGTCGGTGTCACTTTCGTTGATGAAGACGTCGTCGAACGGCACCCCGAGCCATTCGGCGACGCATTGCGCAAAGGTTGTTTCGTGGCTCTGGCCGCTGGACAGTGTGCCCACGACCACATCAACGCGGCCTTGCGGATGCACGGTGATGTCCGCGCGCTCGCGCGGATAGCCGCCGGTGGTCTCGAGGTAAGAACAAAGGCCAATGCCGCGCAGCCGCTTGCGTTTACGCGCTTCGGCGCGCCGTTTTTTGAAGCCGGCCCAGTCGCCGAGCTCCATCGCCCGGTCCATCACCGCGCGATAGGTGCCGTTGTCGTAAACGATGCCTTGCGGATTTTTGTAGGGGAATGCCGAAGGCGGAATGAGATTGCGCTTGCGCAACGCGACCCGGTCGAAGCCGTGTTCCTGCGCCGCCTTGTCGACCAAACGCTCGATCACATAGATGACTTCCGGCCGCCCGGCGCTGCGATAGGGCGTCGTGCACATCGTGGTCGAAAGCACCGCCCGGGCGCTGATGTGCGCGACCGGGATGCGATAGCCCGAAGTCGCCAGCCCAACGCCTTTGACCAGCGGCACGTAAGAGCCGCTGTGTGCGCCAACATTGCTGAGGTTTTTGGTGCGAAGCGCCAGAAAGCGGCCCTCGGCGTCGAGCGCAAGCTCGGCGGAAACCGTCAGATCGCGCCCCATATAGTCGGAGACGAATGCTTCGCTGCGATCACAGGTCCATTTGACCGGCCTGCCGATGCGGCGCGACGCCCACACGACGAGGGCAAATTCCGGGAAGAAGCTGTTCTTGGTGCCGAAATTGCCGCCAATCTCCTTGGCGATGACCCGAACCGACTCGAACGGCACCTCCAGGATCGCTGCAATCTCTTTCTTCTGGCGGACGATGCCGCCAGAGCCGGCATAGAGCGTGTAACGCTGCGTCGCAGGATCGTGGATTCCGACTGCGGCGCGAGGTTCCATCGGCACGCCGGTGACGCGATTGACCCAGGTGTCGAGCCGCGTCACGTGAGCCGCGCGCTTGAACGCGTCATCGACCGCCTTGGCGTCACCGACTTCCGCGTCGATCATGATGTTGGGCAGGTCGTCATAGAGCCGCGGCGCACCGCTCTCTACGGCGGCCCTGGCATCGATCACAGCCGGCAGCGGTTCGTATTCGACGACGACCTGCTCGGCGGCATCCTTGGCCTGAGCCAGGGTCTCGGCGACGACGAATGCGACGGCCGCTCCGACATGGCGCGCGCGATCGATCGACAAAATGTGGTGGGGAGCAGCCGGCACCGGCGAACCGTCCCGGTTGTGCAGGACGATATCCGGCGCGGTACCCGGAGCGGCGAGATGGGGGATGCGTTTAAGCCCGTCAGCCACGACGTCGGCGCCGGTCAGCACTGCCAGGACGCCCGGCATGGCCCGGGCGGCTTTGGTATCGACCGCGCGGATCAGCGCGTGGGCGTGCGGCGAACGGACCACGGCGCTGTAGGCCTGGCCCGGGAAGTTGAAGTCGTCGCTGTAGCAGCCGTGGCCGGTAACCAGACGCACATCTTCCTTACGTCGTACCGTCGATCCGATGCCTGTAGTCATGATGGCGAGGGGCACAAGCTAAGTGTGTGGCGGGGCGGGGATATTCTCACAGCGCCGCACCCACGGCTACCCGGTCTGCCGCCGTTTCAGGCCGCAGCCCATGCGCTGGCTGCAATGGGTTTTGCGGAGCCAGACCGGGGCTTAACGGCTCGTAAACCGTTCGCCGCACGTCCTCACGGTAGAATTCTTAACCAAATTCAAACGCTAATTGAGGCATTAAGGCGTTGGGCGCCCGAGCAAAAATGACACAGCGTTTTGCCCAGTACCTGCGCGCTTTGATGCGGCCAGCGCCTATCGTCGGCATGGTCATCATCGCTATTTTCTGGGTGGGTTTGCTGTACGTGCTGCCGGCCGACCATGAAACTTTGGCCGATTATCACCAGCGGCGCCTGTTCTTCTTCCTCGCGGCCAGCATCGTCACGATCCTCGAAATCATAACGATGGTTGCCAGCATCCGGCGGCAGTTGTCGGTCGAGCGTATCAACGAGCGTTTCGATACGGCGCTGGAGAACATGACGCACGGGATATGCATGTTCGACGGCAGCAAGCGTCTGGTCATTTGCAATGAGCGTTACGCCAGCCTGTATCGTCTGCCGCCGGAACTCGCCCGGGCCGGCGCGACGCACGAAGCGATCATCGCCCACCGCGTCGTGAACGGCATCCTCAAGGGCGAAAAGACCACCGGCGCCGTCAGCAAGAAACTTGGCGCCCTGGAGAAGCATTCCGCCGAAAAGATTTCCAGCCGGGTCGACGAGCTATCCGATGGCCGGCTGATCCGTGTCGTCCGCCAGCCGATGAACGACGGCGGGTGGGTTGCCACGCACGACGACATTACCGAGCGGCAGCAGCTCGAGCAGCAACGCGACACGATGCGGGCGCAGGAGGATCGCCGGCTGTTGACGGAGAGCGCGATTTCTTCATTCCGCCAGAGTATCGAAGCGGTGCTGAGCAAGGTCAGCAACTCGACGACCGCGATGAAGTCGACCGCGAACGCCTTGATCGGCTCCTCGCACGAGACCACCCGCCATGCCGAAGGGGCGTTGCGCGAATCCAACGATGCTTCGACCAATGTGTCGCTTGTGGCAGGCTCCGCGGAGGAACTGTCGGCATCGATCTCCGAGATCAATCTGCAGCTCGCGCAGACCACGGAACTGGTCGGCACCGCGGTGAACAACGCCAAAGCGACCAACGGACAGTATGCCGGGCTGGTTCAGGCCGCGCAGAAAATCGGCGACGTCGTCATGCTGATCCGCAACATTGCCGGTCAGACCAACCTTCTGGCGCTCAACGCCACCATCGAGGCGGCGCGCGCCGGGACCGCGGGCCGGGGCTTCGCTGTTGTCGCCAACGAGGTCAAATCGCTCGCGGTGGAGACCGCGAAGGCGACCGAGGAAATCGCCCGTCATATCGATGCCGTTCAGCAATCGACCAACAGCGCGGTGGAAGCCGTGCATGGCATCGAGCAAAGCATGTATGAGATCTCCACGCGCACTGCGAGTGCGGCCGCTTCCATCCTGCAGCAGAATGCCGCGACGTCGGAAATCTCGCGCAATGCCGCAAATGCCGCGGGCGGGACCAGCACGGTCGTTGCGGCGCTCTCCAAGGTTTCGGAAGCGGCCATCAGCACGCGGAGCGCGGCCGAGACGGTGCTCAATGCGTCGAAGTCGGTCGATACCTCGGTGGGCAATCTGCGCGCCGAGGTCGAAAGTTTCCTCAACAAAGTCGCTGTCTAGCGAGCTGCTTTCAATCGAACATCGCGACGGCGCGGGTCCAGCCCCCGGAGCCGCCTTTGACCTTGTGCGGGAAGCAGGCAACCGTGAAGCCGTCCGCCGGCAGCTGTTCCAGATTGCACAGTTTCTCCATATGGCAATACGGGATTTCGCGGCCGGCCTTGTGGCCTTCCCAGATGATCGATGGATCGCGGGTTTGCAGCCAGCGCTCGCGCATATGAGCGAACGGCGCATCCCAACCCCAGGCGTCGATACCGCAGACCCGCACGCCGCGTGACGTCAAATAAAGCGTTGCTTCGCGGCCCATGCCGATGCCCGCAGTGAGGTATTCGTCCGTGCCCATGCAGCTCGCGGCCCGGGTGTTGACCAACACGATGTCGAACGGTTCGAGCTCGTGGCCGATGCGATTAAGCTCGGCCTCGACTTCGGCGGCGCTGACGACATGGCCGTCGGGCAGGCTTCGGAAATCGAGCTTCACCCCCGGACGGAAGAACCAGTCGAGCGGTACCTGATCGATGGTCATCATCGGCTTGCCGTCGATGGTCTTTGACTGGAAATGAAACGGCGAGTCCATGTGCGTGCCGTTATGGGTCGCAATATGGACGTTTTCGATGGCCCAGCCTTCTCCTTCGGGAAGGTCTTCCACCCGCAAGCCAGGGAAAATCTCTCCGAGCAGAGGCGCGGTCTCTGCGTGACCGTGATACTCGATCTTCGGCCGCATGAACGGCGGATCGAGCACCGTGTCGTTGTCGAGCGTCGCTGAAATATCGACGATGCGTTGGGGCAGCTTCATGGTCGCCGCCTTTGCGATCAGTGCGCCGGCGCCGTTACCGGCTCTTCGTCGCGGTAGAAGCCGAGCCGCTGCATCACCGGTGCATCGGTAACGCGCAGCAACAGCGCGTCCTCGCTCGCCTCATGGAAATGAGGCAACCAGGCTGGAGCGGCGATGACATCGCCACGGCTCCATTCAAAACGCTGGCCGTCGACCGTGGTCGCGCCGGTCCCCTGGACCGCGGCGTAGACGTTATTTGCAGTCGTCTTGTACGGCGCAGTCTTCTTGCGCGAGGCGAGCCGCATCATGAACAGGCCGATCGTATCCATCGCCGGGTTGCCGAGCTCGACCTGCGTGCCGAACCGGCCCGAGGGGTCCGCCGCCGCCGCATCGAGCCGTTTCACCGTTTCGCCGATCGGAAATACGAACGGCGAATCTTTGGTCGGCGGGGCTTTCTCGAACGCCTCGTGAGCTTTGTCTTCCTCGGCCGGCTCGAAGAACATCGGCTCGAGCAATTGTACCAGCGGCACATCGAGGAAATCGAGCCAGTAGGCACAGGCGCGGCTGTCGTTGCCGTGACCGTGGCTTGACCAGTTCGGCGTGAGCAGGACGTCGCCGGGCTCCATCGAGATTTTGACCCCATCGACTTCGGTGTAAGTGCCGGCTTCGGAGTCGAGGATCAGACGCAGCGCATTCGGCGTGTGCCGGTGCGCGCGGGCCCATTCACCCGGCATGATCATCTGATAGGCGGCGACCATGGTGCGAAGCGTGCCATAGCCGCTGCTGGTCGCGGCCGGATTGGTCAGGGTGAGGTTGCGCCGCTCGGCGAGTTCGGTGTTGATCAGCCGGCCCGCCGCATCGAGCGCGCCGCGCGCCTGCTCGTACTTCCAGTGCGCCGGCACGAAATTCTTTCGCGGCGAAGACCATAGCGACGGCGTCCGCTTTGCCCAGCCGGGCGCGATGCCGATCATGTCGAGCTTGCCGTAGAGGTCTTCGAGGGTGCCGGATTTGGCCAGATCGTCTCGGGAAGGGACCTGCATTGTTTCCTCGCTATTCAAGCCGTCATTCAAGCCGTTTTGCGCGTTTGCTCCATGCTACACCGGTCCGACGCGCCGCGCACGACGTCGATAACGCATAGCGCGTCTCCCGGCATGCGGTCGTCCCGCCATGCAACATGGCCGTCCGGCCGTACCAGCACGAATTTGCGCTGATAAAGCGAGGCGACGTTCGGATCGTCAATCGCAATGAAAGTCAGCGGTACCTTCCGCTCTTTCGCCGCGGCGATGAAAGGTTCGGCCTCGCCGGCGCCGGCGTTGAAGCCCAGCAGGGTAAAGCCGCGGCCAAAGAGGTCGAGCGTAGAGCGCCCGTCGGCAAGGAAAACATGCGGCGCCCGGTGTCCGGGCCGTGCGGTCGGCGTATAGCTTCGCGGATCGTCCGGCGGCGCCTCGGAACCGTCAGGGCAGCAAACCGGCGAGCCTTCGTACCGATAGCCAAGATGTGCTCCGAGCGTGAACCATTCGCGGCGCATGGCTTCGGAAAATTCCCGCCCTACCTTTTCCCGCGTCGCCGCGCCTTGCGGCGTCTTGTCGAGCAGATCCGGATGAGGGGGCACTGACAGCATGCGGCGCAGATTGCCGCTTGCCTCGGTCACGTTTCTGGTTCCGACCGGTTGTCGCTCGATGCCGTAGGAATCGAGCAATCCGTCGCCGCCCCAACCTTCGATCACCGCGGCAAGCTTCCAGGACAGATCCACGGCGTCCTGGATGCCGGTGTTCATGCCAAAGCCGCCGGTCGGCGACATGACATGTGCCGCGTCCCCGGCAATGAAGCCGCGGCCGTTGCGATAGCGGTCGGCAACCAGCTCACGCCGGGTCCACGGCAATACGCTCAGAATCTCGAATTCGAAATCGCGGCCGATGGCGCGCCGGATCGCTGCCTTGATGTCTTCCGTCGTGTATTCCCGCTGCTCCGCACCGCCGATGATGGAAAATCTCCATTCGTCGCGGCCGTTGATCGCGACGATGGTCGCCCAGGTGCCTTCGGGACCGATGAAGATGTGCCGATACGCCTTTCCCTTGTCGTGCAACGAGAGCAGATGCGGGCAACGGAAGATCACATTGGTGGTGTAGGTCAGCACCGGATTGCCGTGCATCGCAATGCCGAGTGTCTCGCGTACCAGACTGCGGGCGCCATCACAGCCGACGATGTAACGCGCCACGATCTCTTCGCGCCCGGCGGTTTCGGTATTTTCAACAACGGCTGTCACTTGATCCGCGTTCTGCGTGAACGATATGAGCCGCGTGCGATAGCGCATCGTCACGGCCTTTTGCGACGCCGCGAACGCACGCAGAATCGGATCGAACATGTTTTGCGGACAACGTTCGCGCCGTTGCGGGCTCTCTTTCGGCGGCGGCGCCTGACCGATGCCGGGAAAACGCTCGCGTCCCAGTTCATATCCGGTCAGGCTGGTCAGATAGATATTGTCCTGCGCGTAGTCGCGTGGATAGGGCGAACCTTCGACCGCCGGTACCAGACCCCAGCGCCGGCAGAACTCCATCGTGCGCACGCCGACGAGGTCCATGCGCGGCTGGTAGATCGAGCCGTCACCCTGCTCGATCAGCACGCAGGGAATTCTGCGCCACCCGAGGTCGCCGGCGAGCGCCAAACCGACCGGCCCCCCGCCAACCACCAGAACCGGCACGGCTTTATCTTCCACGTTCATGGGACTGTTCATGGCACTCCGGCATTGCAGACGCTCTTTAGCACGCGTTTTTGACCTGCGAATTAGCCGATTTTTCAGCCTAACTGGAGGGCCGCCCGCACTGTTGTGGCCGGCGGCCTGCCGTGACACCATCCTGGCACTGGTTTGCTTCGGAATTAGCCCAATATGAGCGGCAAATTTGCCTGGGCCACGCTGCCCGATGAGCAACTGCTGAAAGTCCGCCTCAAGGACCTCCGCGTCACCATCGAGGGTACTTGGCTCGAGGACTGCCTGCTCACGCTTCATGACGAACTTGCCGAGCGCGGCCTCACGATCCGGCCGCATGCCTGGATTTCGAACGAGTGGTTCAGCCCCGAGAATGCCCCAGGTATCGCCTTTCCATTCTTCCTGGCTCATCCGCGGCTGATGCGACTCGAAAAGAAGATGATCCTGGATGTCGAGGGCGGCACCTGGAATTCCTGCATGGGCATTCTCCGGCACGAAGCCGGCCATGTCTTGCAGCACGCCTACAAGCTGCATCGGCGTCGCCCCTGGCAGCAGTTGTTCGGTGCAAGCTCGCAGCGTTATCCGAGCTCCTACATGCCGAATCCCGCCAGCCGGAATTATGTCCAGCACCTGCGTCTCTGGTACGCACAAAGCCATCCCGATGAGGATTTTGCCGAAACCTTTGCGGTATGGCTGCGTCCGCGTTCGGACTGGCGCACGCGTTACATCGGCTGGCCCGCTCTGAAGAAGCTGAGATATGTCGACAAGCTGATGGGTGAGCTCGCCGGCAAGCGGCCGTTGTTGACCAATCAGGAAAAGGTCGATCCGCTCAGTAAGTTTCGGGAAACGCTCGGCGAGTACTATAAAAAGAAACGAGCGCTTTATCTGGTCGACCCGCCGAAGACCTATGACCGCGATCTGCTGCGACTGTTTTCCCGCGATCCAAAACACCGCCACGCCGAGACGGCCGCATCGTTTATCAGGCGTAACCGCACCCGGGTACGCGAGCTCGTCGCGAAATGGACCGGCGAATATCAGCTCACGTTCGATGCGGTCCTTGATGATATGATAGCGCGCTGCCGCAAACTGAAACTGCGTACGGTCGGCTCCGAGCGCGAGCTCGTTATGGAATTCACGGTTTTGTTGACGGCGAAAACCATGCATGCATTGTTTGGTCCGTCGCAGCGACGATGGATCGCCCTATGAAGCGGTGGATCAGGCTATGAAGCGGCTTCGCGTCCTGGTGCTCGTTCACCCGGACCTCGTCCCTCCGGATTCCTTGAAGGGATATACCGAACAACAGATCAATGAATGGAAAACCGAATACGGCGTCGTGACGACGCTGCGGGCTGCCGGCCATGAAGTGAAGCCGCTTGGCGTCAGCGACGAGTTGAAGCCGATCCGTAACGAGATCGAGACGTGGAAGCCGGACGTGGTTCTGACACTGCTTGAGGAATTCCACGGCGAGGCGATCTACGATCAGAACGTCGCAAGCTTTCTGGAGTTGATGCGCATTCCCTACACCGGCTGCAATCCGCGCGGCCTGATGCTGGCGCGCGGCAAGGATCTGGCGAAGACCCTGGCGCATTATCACCGTATCCCGGTGCCGGCGTTCGCGGTCTTCCCGATCGGGCGGAAGGTCAAACGGCCATCGCGTCTGGCGCTGCCCTTGATCGTCAAGAGCCTCAACGAGGATGGCTCGTACGGCATTTCCCAGGCGTCGGTCGTGGACACCGACGAAAAACTGATCGAACGCGTCGATTTCATCCACGGGCGGGTCGGCACGCCGGCGATCGTCGAGCAATATATCGAAGGCCGCGAAATCTATGTCGGCGTGATCGGCAATGACCGGCTCCGCGTTCTGCCATTGTGGGAGTTGACGTTTGGCAATATGGCCGACGGCGATTGGCCGATCGCCACGGAGAAGGTCAAGCACGACACCGATTATCAGGAACGGCGCAAAATCCTGCACGGACCCGCAAAGAATCTGGCGCCGGAAATTGTCGCCCGCATCAAGGGCATGGCGAAGCGGATCTACCGGACGCTCGAACTCGATGGCTATGCCCGGATCGATTTTCGGCTGTCCGCCGACGGCACGCCATATTTTCTCGAGGCCAATCCGAATCCGGAAATCGCCGAGGCTGAAGAGTTTGCGTTATCGGCCAAGCACGACGGCATCAAATATCGGGACTTGCTGCATCGCATCCTGGCGCTGGCCATAAAGCGGCGCGGCCCGGGCCCAATCGCCGCCGCCTGAGACCTTGCGATCAAAGACGACGTCTATTCCGGCTTTCGCGGGCGTCTGCCAGCTTCCGGCCATGCTCGCTTTTGGGTTCACTCCTGGATTCGCTCTTGGCTTTCTCGTGCGCTGCCTGCCGCTCGTGCTTCGACGCACGGTGATTGGACTCGTCGCGGTCCGCGATGTTGAGCGCCTGTGGTGGCGGCGCGGCTTTCGTTTTTTGATCGTCGCTCGACGTCGCCACCACCTGCGGCGGTGGCTCGACCGGCGCCTGTTGAGCCTGTGACTGCTCGAGGCTCGCAAAGGCCGGCATTGTTCGGCAAGGCAATTCTTGTGTGAAAGTCAGTGTGGCTTCGGGCGGTGGTGCGGTACGCCACTGGTCGGCGGACCGGCCGGTGACGCGCAACACGTAGTCGAGCGTTTCGCGCGGCAGCACGTGTCCGGAGGCAAGCCAGTCGCTCACCCGATGCGGGCCGGCATTGTAAGCGGCGGCGGCAAAACCGAGATTGCCGAATTGGTCGCGAAGCTGTTGCAGGAGTTTTGCCGAGGCAGGAATGGCTTGATGCGGATCGAACGGATCATTGAGACCGTTTTCTTTGGCAGTCTGCGGCATGAATTGTGCGATGCCCAATGCGCCGGCCCGGCTTACGGTGTTGTTGCGCAACCCGCTCTCCTGCCAGATCAGGTTGGCAAGGAACTGAACCGGCAGGCCTGCGTTTCGCGCCGAAGTGAACAGGGCGTCGCACAGTTCGCCGAACGAGGCATGTTTTGAAACGACATCAGGATTGATCGGCTCGAGCGGCAGTTCGACCGTATCGAGATGAGGCATTTCTTCGGTCGTAACATTCGCCGGCGCTTCCGCAGCCGTGTGCTGGCTAGCGCGGCGACTTGCCGACTCAATCTCTATGACCGACGGCAGTCCGCTGTCGGCGCCGGGTTCGATCAGAGCGTTAAATTCCGACTCGGGCAGGGCGCTTCCCAGACCAAGCAAGAAGAATGTTGCCGCAAGCAAAGCCCGCATTCAGTCCCCGCGCAGCTGCACCGCCGCGTTTGCGCCGCTGCGCTGCTGTTCTCGATTGGGAGAAGTCCCTCGACGAGGACGGCTCATGCCGAGCCAAGGAGGCGGGGATTTGGACGCACTGTGCATCACTCAGGGCGAATTACGGCGGCAAACCGCAGCCGGAACTTGGAACCATTCCAAGCTACTTGCGCAAACAGGAGGGAAAGCGGATATTAGTTACGTTCGTGACCAATTGGTCGCGAGTTTCAATACGGGCCGTTCCGGAGGTCCCCATGACGCAAGACACCACGACCCGTAAAGCCGCCAGCAAGTCCGTGTCGGTCGCGTCAGCGCTGCATTACCAGCCCGGCTTCGGTAACCACTTTGTCTCCGAGGCCGTACCCGGCGCGCTTCCTGTCGGTCGCAATTCGCCGCAGCATCCGCCGCACGGGCTTTACGCCGAACTGATCTCGGGCACCTCGTTTACGTCGGCGCGTGGCGAAAACCGGCGAACCTGGACCTATCGCATCCAGCCATCAGTCGTGCATCGGCCTTACGCGCGCATCGATAATGGTCTTATCCGCAGCGCGCCGTTCAACGATGTCGACGCGACGCCGACGCAATTGCGCTGGAGTCCACTGCCCATTCCGCAAAAGCCGACCGATTTTGTCGAGGGCATTATCACGATCGGCGGCAATGGCGACGTCGCGACCCAGGTCGGCATGTGCGTGCACCTTTACGCCGCCAACCGCTCGATGACCGATCGCTATTTCTACAATGCCGATGGCGAGATGCTGATCGTGCCGCAGCAGGGGCGTGCGCGGTTCGTTACCGAGCTCGGCATCATCGACGCGCCACCCGGTGAAATTGTCGTCATTCCGCGCGGACTGCGTTTCCGCGTCGAACTGCCGGACGGGCCGTCGCGCGGATACATCTGCGAGAACTACGGGGTCGCGTTACGCCTGCCGGAACTTGGTCCGCTCGGTTCGAACGGCCTCGCCAATGTTCGCGACTTCATGGCGCCGGTGGCCGCTTACGAGGACACCAAGTCGCCCTGCATGATGATTGCGAAATTCCAGGGTAATCTCTGGGCTGCGGAGATGGATCATTCGCCGCTCAACGTGGTGGCGTGGCACGGCAACTTTGCGCCCTACAAGTATGATCTCTCCCGTTTCATGGTGATCGGCACGGTCAGCTTCGATCATCCCGACCCGTCGATCTACAGCGTCCTGACGGCGCCGTCCGACGTGCCTGGCACCGCAAATATCGATTTCGTGATTTTTCCACCGCGCTGGCTGGTTGGCGAAGATACGTTCCGTCCGCCGTGGTTTCACCGCAACGTCATGACGGAATTCATGGGACTTCTGTACGGCGCCTACGATGCCAAGGCCGAAGGATTCCTTCCGGGTGGTGCAAGTCTGCACAATTGCATGACCGCACATGGCCCCGACGCCGAAAGCTGGGACCGGGCAACCAAGGCGGAACTCAAGCCACACAAGATCGAAGACACCATGGCGTTCATGTTCGAGAGCCGCTACGCCATGCGCCTTACACGTTATGCGATAGAATCGTCCGAGCTACAGCACGACTACTTCGAAGGCTGGCAAGGACTGGACAAGCACTTTAGAAGCTAAGGCTTGTCGGGTTTCGCGATCATAAAAGGAACGTTCAATGGATCTGTGGAGCAGACGCTTCCTGCTGGGCGCGTCATTTGCAGTGGCGGCACTTACGGGCAGCGCGGCACAGGCGGACGATTACCCCTCGCGATCAATCACCGTTGTAATTCCCTTCGCTGCGGGCAGCGCCAGCGACGTCGTCAGCCGGATCCTGTTCGACCGCATGTCCCGATCGCTCGGTCAGCCGATGATCGTCGAGAATCGGCCCGGCGCCGGCGGCAACAATGGTTCGGCCTACGTCGCCAAGGAGAAGCCTGACGGTTATACGCTGCTCGGCGGCGGTTCGGGTCCTGTCGCGGCCAACGTTACGCTGTACAAGCATCTGGACTACGATCCGGTGAAGGATTTCGAAACAATCTCACCGTTCGCGGCCTTTACGATTGTCGTCGCCGTGACCAGCAAGCTGCCGATCAATTCGCTGCAGGAACTCATCGCTTATGCCAAAGCCCACCCCGGCGAACTGAACTACGGCTCGGTCGGCATCGGCAGCTCGCAGCATCTTGCCGGCGAATTTTTCGGCCAGCTCACCGGCACGAAACTGACGCACGTTCCATACAAGAATATCGGTCAGTACCAGCCGGATCTGATGTCGGGCGTCGTACAGCTCGGCTTCCAGTGGTATCCGAACGTCTCTTCGGCGATCCAGGCCAAAGGTGCGAAGGCTCTGGCCGTCGCGGGGGCCAATCGGCTCGACATTTTGCCCGATACGCCCACCACCAAAGAGGCCGGATTGCCGGACTACGTCGAGGCCGGCTGGTTTTCGCTTCTGGCTCCCAAAGGGACGCCGGAGCCGATTGTCGCCAAGCTGAACGCCGCAATGAAGGAATTGCTGGCCGATGCCACTGTCCGCGCGCGCTTCGAGCAACAGGGCGCCGAGACCATGTATCTGCCGCCCGACCAGGCCAAAAAATTCATCGCCGATGAAATCGTCAAATATCACGACATCATCATGAAAGCCGGCATTCCGCAGATCGATTAGCTTACGGGTGGCGGAGGCGGCTGCGATCGAACCCGCGTCGATGCGGCAGCGTGACACGGCGCATGACAGCGTGTCGGACGAGAAGGTAGGCTAAAATATATCGGGCCGGTAACGTCCGGCACTGCAACTAAAAAGCTACTGCCTATTGGGGGGACGCTTTGGCGAGGCTGACGACGCTTCTTGCAGCTTCCGCGGCTTTGGCGGCGTTGGGTCTGTCCCTGCCGCTCGCGGCGGATGACTATCCGAGCCGGCCGATCGTCCTGGTCATTCCCCTGCCGCCCGGCGGCACCAACGACATCATGGCGCGGTCGGTGTCCGACAAGATGAGCGAGGCACTCGGCCAGCGCATCGTTATCGAGAACCGCAATGCCGGCGGCAGCGGCACTGTCGGTACCCGCGAGGTCGCTCATGCCACGCCCGACGGCTACACCATCATCCTCGGCTATACTTCGACGCTCGCGACCGGGCCGAACCTTTACAAGAATGTCGGCTACAATCCCCGCAAGGATCTGGCGCCGATCGGCCTGATTGCGTCGGCGCCGGCGTTGCTGCTCGTCCACAAGGACGTGCCGGCGCATAACGTCGCCGAACTGATTGCTTTGATGAAGGCTTCCAAGGAGCCATATCAGGTCGGAACGCCCGGTGCGGGAACCGTGAATTACCTGGCGTCCGTGCTGTTCGCACAGCAAGCCGGCGTGACCGTTCAGCAAATTCCGGAAAAAGGCTCGAACCCCCTGATCACCGACATGATGGGCGGATTCGTCAAGGTCGGTTTCAATCCAATACCGGTCTCGCGCGCGGCGCTTGATGGCGGTTATATCCGAGCGCTTGCGGTGACCTCGCAAAAGCACTCGACGCTAATGCCGCAACTGCCGACGCTCGCCGAATCCGGCCTGCCCGGATTCGATGCGACGCTGTCCTACGGCCTGCTCGCGCCGGCGGGCACGCCACGAACGATCATTGATCGGCTCAACAAGGAATTACGCGCCGCGCTGGCAAGCGACGAGGTTCGCAAGCGCATCATCAATGAAGGCGGCGAGCCCGAGTTGACAACGCCCGAGCAACAAGCCGCCATCATCGATCGCGAAGAGGCCAAATGGTCGGCGGTTATTCGCGCGGCCGGCATCAAGCCTGAATAAAGGCAAAGAGGGGAATCGCACCATGTTCAGGCGTGCCACGCTTGCAGCAATTTTTTTAGGGTTGACGGGTTTCACCGCACAGGCCGAACCGCAAACCGTGCGCGTTCAGCTTGTCCGGGCGCTCGCGCAAGCGCCGTATTACATGGCCGTCGCCAACGGCTATTTCGAAAAGGAGAATCTCGCGATCAACTCGTCGAATGTGCGCAGCGCGCTGGATACCATCGCGCCGCTCGCGACGGGTCAGCTCGACGTCAGTATCGGGGCTGCGACCGCAGGTTTCTTCAATGCCGCCTATCGCAGCTTTGACATGCGTGTTGTTGCGTCGATGGGCTATCAGGGGCCGATCATGGCCACGCAACCTTTGATCCGCAAGGCGCTTTGGGACGACGGCTCGGTGCGCAGCGGCAAGGATTTTCGCGGCCGCAAGGTCGCCGTCAACGCCCCCGGTGACATAACGGAATATTTCTTCACGGTGACGGCAAAGAAGTACGGAATACCGATCAAGGAGATCAACATCGTGCCGCTCGGTTTTGGCGAGCAGCTTGCGGCGTTCAAGAACGGCGCGATCGATGCCGGTTCGCTTCCCGAGCCGTTATCCAGCACCGCGCAGATCGCCGGCACCGCTGTTCTCGACAAGGCCGATGTCAGTGACTTTTCCGGAGCGATCACCACCTTTGTGTTCTTCGGAACGAAATTCATGCATGACCGGCCGGAAACTGCTTTGGCCTTCTTGCGCGCGCTGGTGCGGGGCGCCCGCGACGCACAGGGTGATTATCTGAAAGATCCGAAAATCGCTGCCTCGATTGCACAACAGACCGAACTTAAGGTCGACGCGGTTGAACACAGCACGCCTTACGCCGCCGATCCGAACCTCGATATCGAGAAATTCGAAAAGGGTTTGCGCGATCAGGAGGCAGTTCACCGGGAAAACGGTCGTCTGAATTATACCGGCGAACTTGATTTCAAGAACGTGATCGACCCCAGCCTGGTTCGTCAGGCGGCAGCCAGCGTGAAATAGGATAGGCGATGACAAAATCTTCTTACCTGTCGCGGCGCACTCTCGTCAAAGCTGCCGGTACGCTTGCCGTTGGCTTGGGTGCACCGTCGATCTTGCGAATTCGCTCTGCCTACGCGGCATACCCGGACCGACCGGTCAAATTCGTCGTCGCCAATACGCCCGGCGGGCCTTCCGACATCGTCGCCCGGCTGGTCACTGCCGCGCTTCAGCAATCGACCGGAAAAACCTTCATTGTCGAAAACCGGGGCGGCGCCGGCGGCAATCTCGGGATGGAATATGTCGCGCGTTCCGATCCCGACGGTTACACCATTCTGCTGGCGACCAATGCCTACTCGGTGAATTACGGGCTCTACAACCAGCTGCCCTACGATCCATTCAAGGATTTCGTCGGCGTCAGCGAACTGGCGTCATCGCCGAACACGTTTGTCGTCCGTTCCGAACTTCCGGCCAAAACAATCAAGGATTTTGTCGCGCTCGCCCGCAGCAATCCGGAAAAATACAATTGCGCGACGCCGCCGATCGGCACGACGCCGCAGCTTCAGCTCGAAGTCCTGAAGATCCGTGAAAAGCTGCCGAAGCTTGAGGACGTCGTGTTCAAGGGAGGCGGCGACGCCATCGAGGCGCTGCTCGCGGGCACCGTGCAACTGAGCTCAGGCTCGCTGCCGCCTGCCGCGCCGCACATCAAGCAAGGAACGATGCGCTGCCTGGCCGTAACCGGGGAATCGCGATGGCCCGACATGCCAGACGTGCCGACCATGCAGGAAGAGGGTTACAAGGACTTCGTCTTTGCCACCGACACCGTGCTGCTGGCGCCGGCGAAGACACCGCCCGAAGACATCAAATGGCTGGAGCGGGAAACCCTCAAGGTTTTGGCGACGCCCGAAATGAAGGATAAGCTGTATCAAGCGGGCTTTCAGGTGCGGGCGAAGGGCGCTGATGCTGCGTGGGCGCGTGTAACCAAGGAGATCGATCTGTTCAAACAGATCATCGATCAGGCCGGCGTCAAGAAGCTTTAGGCGCACCGCTTTTGCCGAAGCCAGGGAGCATCTTTGCGGCGATTGTGCTTGCCGCCCTGGCGACGCTTGCCGTGGCCGCTCCCGGTTATGCCGCCGACTACCCGTCCAGACCGATCGCGCTGGTCGTTCCTTACCCGGCCGGCGGCGGCAATGACGTTATTGCGCGGCTTGTGGCCGCCAAGATGGCCGCGAGCCTTGGCCAGCAAATCATTGTCGAGAATCGCGGCGGCGCCGGCAGTACCATTGGCACCCGCGATGTCGCCCGCGCCAATCCGGACGGCTACACGCTCTTGATCGCGACCAGCGCGCTCGCCATCAATCCGGCTCTCTATCCCGACACCGCCTATGATCCGCAGAAAGATTTTGCGCCGATCGGCCTGATTGCCACCAGCCCGAACTTCGTCCTGGTCAATCCCGCGCTTCCCGTGCATTCGGTTGCGGAATTGATTGCGCTCGCCGGGAGCCAGCCCGGCAAGATCGACTTCGCTTCGACCGGAACAGGGACCAGTACGCATCTCGCCGCGCTGCTGTTTGCCACGATGGCGGGCGTCAGCCTGAATGCGATTCCCTACAAGGGCGTAGCGCCCGCGGTCACCGATCTGCTCGGCGGCCAGGTGGCGCTGATGTTTTGCCCGATGGCCAGCGTGGTCGGTCAGGTCCGCCAGGGAAATTTGCGGGCCATTGCGGTCACTGGGGCGAAACGCTCGGCTCTGTTTCCGGAATTGCCGAGTGTCGCCGAAGCGGGCCTTCCCGGTTATGCGGCCGAGCTACATTATGGTCTGGTCGCACCGGCCGGCACGCCGCCGGAGGCTGTCGTCAAGCTGAATGCCGCGCTCAACAATGCCCTTGCCGATAGCGACATGCGCGATCGTTTGGCCGCCGACGGTACGGAGACGCTGCCCGGCACGCCCGGGGCCTATGCGGCCGATATCGCCAGCGAACAGGCCAAATGGGGCGCCATCATCAAAAAGACCGGCGTGAAAGCGGAGTGACATGCCGTCATGAATTTTGAATTCACGGACGAACAGAAGCTGTTTGCCGAATTGGTCGGCCGCTTCGCGCGTGAAAATCTTGCAGAAGGCGCGCTAAAGCGGGCGCATAATCCGAGGTTCCCGTATGACGTCGCGCAACTCATGGCGCAACAGGGATTGCTCGGCATCGCCTTGCCGGAGAGCGACGGCGGGCAAGGCGGCGCATTGATGGATGCGGTGATCGCCATCGAGCAGGTCGCCGCGGTCTGCCCGCGCAGCGCGGACGTGGTGCAGTTCGGCAATTTTGGTCCGGTCCGCACCTTTGCTGAATACGCAAATGAAGCCCAGAAGAAGCGCTGGCTTGGCGAACTGCTGGCCGGCCGCTTGGTCATGAGCCTCGGCATGACCGAGCCTGACGCCGGTTCGGCGGTGACGGATCTGAAGACCAGCGCAAGAATCGACGGCGCGCATTGCGTTATCAATGGCAGCAAGGTGTTTTCGACCTTCAGTCCGGAGGCGCAGATATTTCTGGTTTACCTGCGGTTCGGTCCCGGTGTGGGCGGCATCGGTTCGGTGCTGGTCGAGCGTGGAACTCCGGGATTCACCATCGGTGCGCCATCCCAGTTCATGAGCGGCGAGGAATGGAGCGAACTGCACTTCGCGGATTGCCGAATCCCGGCGGAGAACGTGCTGCTGGGGCCCGGCGGCTTCAAAAAACAGATGGCCGGCTTCAACGTCGAACGGCTCGGGAATAGCGCGCGCGCACTGGCGTGCGGCCGTTATGCTTTCAATGCGGCCCGCCATCACGCCGCGACGCGGGAGCAATTTGGCCGGCCGCTGTGTGAATTTCAGGGCTTGCAATGGAAGTTCGCCGACATGGCGGTCAAGCTCGAGAGCGCCCAGTTGCTGCTCTATCGCGCGGCAGCGAATGCCGACCGCGGCTTGCCTTCAGCCTATGAGACGGCGCTTGCCAAGACTGCGTGCAATCTCGCCGGATACGACGTGGCAAGCGAAGCGATACAGATCATGGGTGCGCTTGGCTATTCGCGTGAGTCGCTGGTTGAGTATTGCATGCGCCGCACCCGCGGCTGGATGATAGCCGGCGGCTCGATCGAGATGCTGAAGAACCGCATCGCCGAACATGTGTTCGATCGCCGCTTCGATCAGCGCAAGCGGCCGCCCATGTAAATCTGAATCGGTTCGCTTGCGGCCTAGTAAGCGCCAGCCAATCCCAAGTTATCCGGACCCAACGTCCGAAGGCTCAGTTGGAACATAACGGTGCTGTTGGACACGGGGCTCGATGTGCCGTTGTAGGCATAGCTGCTGATATAGTTGACGGCGAGCATGAAGCAGTCGTCAACATAGCCCAGACCGACGCGGGAATAATTGAATTGATGGGCAAAGAGATCGTATCCGCCAGCCGCCACAGCAACCCAGTTGGTGGTCAGCTTGTAGCTTGCGCCGGCGATGAAGCCTTCGCGCCGCGTGAGGAAGCCGAGTTCCGGCTGGGCTGCATAGTCGCCGTAGAGGAAATTGAGGCCCAGGCGATCGAAATTCGCGTGCGTCTCAAGTTCCAGCCGTTCCACAGCGAATGTTTGCTCGTCGAAACGAGCGTTAGCGGTGAACATGTAGGTCGAATTCGGCTGGTAAGAGACGCGCCCGACGTAATCCGACATGGTCTTGTTGAGGCCGCTGTCGAGACCGGTATTGGTGATATCGCCGATCATGAATGAGTTCTGGCCGAACAGCTGGTAAGACTGCCCGAACAGGGCGTTGACCGTGCCGGCCTGATTGAACTGCGCGGTATATTCAAGACCGACGTTGGCGCGGCTGCCGCCTTCGACGCGGTCCCAGCCGGAGAATTTGTCGATCTGGAACAGATTGCTGGCATCGAAGACGAGGCTTTGCGCGTCTTCGTTGGGGAATTTGCCGATATCAGCTTCGTTCGGACGCAAAATGAGCTGGGCGATGGGCTCGATCGTCTGGGTGCCCCACGGTTCGATATCGATGAAAGGGTAGCGGAATTCGGTGCCGGCGACCGGCATGACGCGGGCGAGTTCGGAATCGCCAGGAGTTATATAGTTGGACACGCCAAGCTGATTGGAAACGTTCAGCGACGCAACGTCGCCGCTGACTCGGAAGAACGGCGTGATCGACAGTCCGGTGTCGGTGATGACGGTGCGCCGCCAGTCGAATTGCGCCGATCCGCGCGTATAGTCTCCCGGAATACCGCGTAACAGACAGTTGGTCTTGTTGAGAAGCGCCGGATCCGCCGTTTCCGCGGAACCGTTTGCGCAGATGCCGCCCTGCGCTGTCAGGTTGATCGGATCGAAGCTGGCCTGCTGGCGGCTCAAGCTCGTGAGGTTGATCTTGTAGCTCAATTCTCCGCCGAGAATCTGCTGCGGCAGCACTGCCGAGTAATCCAGGACCGGATGGATAATCGGCAGCTGCGACTGCTGGTCGAGCTCGGAATAGCCGGTGTAGTAGATCGAGCGGATGTCGAAGTAGCTGGTTACCCCGCGCCCCGCGAGGTAGAGCTGCGAGATGCCCTCGGAGGTCTCGCTGGTGCCGGTGTGGAACGGATCGAGGTTGTTGCCGTTGAAGCGGCCCAGGCCGTAATCGGAAATGAAAGTCGGATCGCTGACCAGAACTCCGGTCCAGCCCCAAACCCATCTGTCCGTGATGTCGAATTGGCCGGCGGTGAGAACCGCGCCGCGGAAATTCTTGGTTGCCTCGGTGCCGGGGCCGTATTCGGAAGCAAAATAGCCGGGGTCCTGCTGGAATATTCCTGCAGCATGAATGCTGTACGAGCCGTTGACCAGTCTCTGGCCCCACTCGCCCTCCGCCAACAAACCCTGCCGGGTCATGTAGCGCGGATAAATCGTGAGATCGTAATCGGGCGCAAGCGCGAAGTAATAAGGCGTTTCAATCGAGGCTCCGGCCGCTTTGCTGTAGGAGAGCACCGGGTAAAGGAAACCGCTCTTGCGCTTGACCGTCGGATCCGGCGTGGACATGAACGGAAAATACGCCATTGGAAGCCCGAAGAAGTCGATCGTGGCATCCTCGAAATAGAGCATCTTCTCGCCTTGGTCGTGGATGATGCGGGCCGCCTTGACCTGCCACAACGGGGGTTTGCTCGGGTCGTCTCTGCAAGGCTCGCAGGCGGTATAGACGCCGTTTTGCAGAACGGTGAAATTTCCCTGCGTGCGATCCGCGTGCTCGGCGGCAAAGCGGGTATCGTCCACCGACTCCACACGGAGCGAATCCACAAAGCCATCGCGATAGTCGTCGGTCAGGTTTATGACCTGGCCGTAGGTGATATGACCGTCCGGCTCGGTCAGCTTGGCGTTGCCCTCGGCGATCAGGCGTTTGTCTTTTTGATTGTAGATAACCTGATCCGCCTCGATGGTGGCGCCGCGAAAATAAATCTGGACGTTGCCAACGGCAGCGACCGCGTTATTCGGGTAGTCGTATTTGATCTGATCCGCCTGAACGAGCATTGGCGCATCGGGAGCGGTGGCGGGGGGCTTCGGCTGGGGAGGCCGGCGGGGGAAGCGCAAGAGTACCTGCGGACCAACCGGCGACAGCGTGTCCGACGACACCTGGCTGAGTGCGGGTGAATTGAAAATACCAAGCCCGATCGTGATGGCAGCCAATGCTACGCAACGAGCGGCAGCGGAGCGCCACTGACGCCACGCGCGCGGACGATGGCTACCCCCAAGATGCACCACTCAGCGTGCTCCCAGCCAACAACGCAAACGGAACAGGCCATATATCCGGGCGGCCAAGTGTCCACAGTCTTCGAGGCTGAATTTCCCCAGATAATCCGTGGCCTTGAAAAGTGGCTTTGGCATGGCAAAGGCCATTGAATATAAACAAGAATTAGTTAAACAGCGCCGGTTTTTGGCGATGATGGCAGTGCTTCCGCCAATGCCCATGACAGCGGCCTGGCTCGCTGTCATGCATTGCGAAATGAGCGGGACTGCGGCGGGTGGATCGCGCCGGGCTTTGCGGCCGTAAGCTCTCTAATTGGCGGCTTAAGTTCCGGCGACGAAGTAGGACGCCAGCCGGTTACGGATGTTCTGGGCGATGACGTCGACTGCCCGGTCTTCGGCGTTGCGGGCGGCGCGCTGCTGGGCAAATCGCTGTGCCGAGCCGGGAATATCGAACGACGACCGGGCGAACGTCGATGACGCCATGACAACCTTCTGGGTTGCGATCTCGGTCAGGGTGAACGTGGCGTTAATGCCTTCAACCTGTGCGTCCGGTCGGCCGCTGGTCACGTCGACGATGACGGTCGACCGCGATGCGGCCAGGGTGACGACAAGCCGATGTGTCGGAGAACCGGGCGTTTGGCCGCCGTTAAGGTCGAACAGAAGCGCATTACGAACGGCAACTGCGAGTCTCGCCTCGGGTGTTCCGTTGGGCGCCTTTATCTCCGGAATGTCGACGGAACCGAGCTTGTCGCGAACCGAATCTTCCGTGCCGACCGTGTGGTTGCCGTACAGCGGCTGAAAGCAAGCGGCGGTCAGGGCACCCATGACGAGCACCAAAGCCACGCGAACGAGGTTCTGCAAAGCTAAGCCTGTCTTGAACCGCCGCATCGGGTTCTAACCCCACCAAGGCAGACATCGCACCGAGGCTCACTATACAAGTGACGAACTTAACGCAAGTTTGACCATGGTTTGACGCCGCGAGCCTTAATCGCCTCGGGCAATATCCCTTTGCTTTGCCCCTTTGTTTCGCTGTTCATGCCATGAACAATGGCGCTTGACGTTCATGGTATGAACACGCTAGCGATGAGCCTGCTGGGGGAGGGGAATGCTCGAAGCCGCGCCAGGTCAGCCAGGTCAAAAAGACAGCGACGCACGAATCCTGCTCGGTCTGTTGAGCTTGGTCGAGCGTGACGGCGGGCAGTCGCAGCGGCGACTGGCCACCGACCTTGGCGTTGCTTTGGGTCTGATCAACGCCTACCTGCGCCGCTGCGTGAAAAAAGGGCTGGTCAAGGTCAAGCAGGCGCCTGCGCGCCGCTACATTTACTACCTCACCCCGGTTGGGCTCGCGGAAAAGTCGCGGCTGACCATGGAATACCTGTCCGTATCCTTCGAATTCTTCCGCCTGGCCAAGGCCGAATGCAGCGCAGTTTTCATGACCGCAGCCGAACGCGGATTTTCCCGCGTGGCTCTTGCCGGCATATCCGATCTCGCCGAGATCGCGATGATTTGCGCGCTCGAAAAAGATCTGAAGGTGACCGCGATTGTCGATGATACCGCGCAATCGCCGCAATTTCTGGGTCTTCCTGTCGCCACGTCGTTCGCCGATATCGCCGGACTGTGTGATGCGGTGATCGTCACCGATCCGCGGCGTATAGCGGAGCTGACCGAACAGGCGAGCGCCGTGTTTGCCGGCGATCGCGTCTTCAAGCCGAACTTGTCGCTGCCGCCGCCACGCGTGCCAAATGGAGGACGACCGTGATGCAGTCTTGCTGGCACGTCGTGCAATCGCACTTCCATTCGGAAGCGAAAGCGCAAGTCCATCTCGCCCGGCAGGGCTTTGAGACCTATTTGCCCCGCTATCTGAAGCGCCGGCGTCATGCCCGGCGGGTCGATACGGTGAGTGCGCCGCTTTATCCCGGCTACCTGTTTGTTGCTTTCGATCCCGTCGTTCAGCAATGGCGCTCGATCCGGTCGACTGTTGGCGTCTCGCGTCTGCTTTGTAACGGCGAAGTTCCGAGAACGATCGACTGCTCGATTATCGACGGCTTGAAGCACCGCGAGGACAGTCAGGGTTTCATACAGCTCGCACAACGTTCGCAATTTTCTTGCGGCGACCAGGTGCGGGTGCGCGACGGCGTGTTCAACGATTGCCTCGGCTTGTTTGAAAACATGACCGACAGCGAACGTGTCGTGATCTTGCTTGATCTGCTCGGCCGCAAGGTCCGGGTGACTTTGGACGAAGAATTTATTGCCGCGGCGTAGCCGCGAACGAAACGGCGAATGCTGGATTGGGGACCGTTTCACCCGATCTGCGGTAGCTTGGAAAATATCCAGTCCAACTGAGAAGTTCGGTTTACTAACGTGCAAAGTACCTTAGCGCTGAACATTCCGCATCCCGGTCGCGCGCTGTCACCTTATCGCGTCGCCGTGATTGATGTCTTTGCAGGATTGATGGCGACCAATATCTGGGGTCGTCTCGGTTGGCGCGAGACAAAGCGTCGCTACAGACGAACGGCTTTTGGACCCTTCTGGACCACGGTGAGCATCGCATTATTTGTCACGACACTGGGTCTGGTGTGGTCGAATCTTTGGAACAAGGACCCAAAAGTCTATCTGCCGTATTTGACTTCCGGCATGATCCTGTGGGTCTTCATATCGTCAACTTGTACCGAGGGTTGTGCTGCTTTCACCGGCAACGAGAAGCTTATAAAGCAGCTGCGGATCTCGTACACGTTGCTTGCATGTGTTTCAGTTTGGCGAAACGTCACGGTCATTTTTCACAATCTAACGATTTATATTCTGGTTTGTTTCTATGCAGGCCTATACCCCTCTTGGGCGACCCTTCTTGTTATTCCGGCATTTGCATTGTTGTCTCTTAACGCTGTTTGGGTTGTGGCGCTACTGGGCACGATCTGCGCGCGTTACCGGGATATGCAGCAATTGGTAGCCAGCCTTCTGCAAATGGCGCTGTTTCTGACGCCAATTTTCTGGTCGCCAGAACAATTAACGGGTCGAGCTGCGCTGCTAATGCAATTTAATCCGCTGTACCACCTGATTGCTGTCGTGCGTCAACCTTTGCTTGGTGAAGTGCCGAGCTTAATGCACTGGGCTGCAGTCGTTGGTATGGCAATTTTCGGCTGGACCCTGACCATCTTCGTGATGGGCAAACTGCGCCATCGCGTCGTGTACTGGCTATAGCCGTCGCCACTTGGTCATGGCTGAAATCCTCCTTAAGAACGTGGTTGCTGAGTTCCCGATCTACGGAACTCAACCCAGCTTGCGCAATGCATTGTTCGGACGGGTCGTCGGCGGTGTGATGCGACGACAAGGTAACGGCGGAAAACGCATGTCCGTGCGTGCGCTGGATGACGTCTCGCTTACTGTCAATCATGGCGATCAGCTCGGCATCGTCGGCCACAACGGCGCCGGCAAATCCACCATGCTGCGGATTTTTGCCGGCATCTATGAACCTAACCAGGGAACGATCAGCGTGGAGGGGCGTATCTCGCCGCTCTTCAGCACCTCGCCCGGACTGGATCTCGACGATACCGGCTATGAGAACATCGTCACCTGCGGACTCCTGCTCGGGATGAGCCGCGATGAAATCGAGCGGAAATTGCCGGAGATTGAGGCGTTCAGTGAACTGAGCGACTATCTCGCGCTGCCGGCGCGGACCTATTCGACCGGCATGCTGGTGCGGCTGGGTTTTGCCGTCGCTACCGCGATCAACCCGGAAATCCTGCTGCTTGACGAAGAGCTCGGAGCGGTCGATGCGCGGTTCGCGGGTCGGGCTGCCGAGCGCGTTGAATCGCTGATCGATCGCTCCAGCATCGTCGTGCTGGCCTCGCAATCGGAAGAACTGATCCGCAAGATCTGCAATCGCGCTGTTTTGCTGGATCATGGTCGCGTCATTGCGGACGGACCGACGGCTGAAGTTCTGGAAATCCACAATCGCATGAATTGGGGCGATACGGCAGAACAGGCGCTTTCGGCTGTCGGTTGATCGCGCCGGCGAGACAACGAGGACGTCAGAGAGGAAACAATGAGCTCCATCAAAAATGTAAAAGTATTCGCGGATGGCGCTGATCTTGATGCCATCCTGGCGCTCTATAAAAACCCCTTGATCAAGGGGTTCACGACCAATCCGACCTTGATGCGTAAAGCCGGCATCGAAAATTATGAGGCGTTTGCGCGTCAGCTGATCAAAGCGGTCCCGGACCGGCCGATATCCTTTGAAGTCTTTGCCGACGACTTCGATGAAATGATCGCTCAAGGGCGCGCGATCGCGTCCTGGGGCCCGAACGTCAACGTCAAGATTCCAATCACCACCACAAAGGGCGCGTTTACCGGCCCGGTGATCAGCGCGCTCGCCCAATCCGGCGTCGTCGTCAACGTCACCGCGATCATGACCGTAAAGCAGGTCGAGCAGGTCGCCGCGTGCCTCGCCGCGCAGGTGCCGGCGATCGTTTCCGTGTTTGCCGGCCGAATCGCCGATACCGGACGCGACCCGGTGCCGATCATGGCAGCGTGCCTGCGGGCCCTGGCCGCGCGCCCGAAAGCCGAGTTGCTTTGGGCGAGCCCTCGCGAGCTTCTCAATATTTTTCAGGCAGACGAACTCGGTTGCCACATCATTACCGTCAGCCACGACGTTCTCGCCAAGCTGTCCCTGGTCGGCAAGGACCTCGACGAGTACTCGCTCGAAACCGTGAAGATGTTCCATCGCGACGCTACGGCGGCGGCATTTCGCATCGACGTGCCGCCGCGCAAGGCGGCAAGCTGATTCAAGGAGTGGGGCAGTGGAGTCGCTCGGTCAGCACTACAAGCACAAGATCAAGACGTCCGAAGAAGTCGCTCGACTGATCGGCGAGCGCCCGCGCAAGCGCAAGGTCATCATGTGCCACGGCGTCTTCGACGTGGTGCATCCTGGACACTTGCGTCACCTGCTCTATGCCAAGAGCAAAGCCGACGTGTTGGTTGCGAGCCTTACCGCCGATGTTCATATCTCCAAAGGGCGGTATCGTCCGCACGTTCCGCAGGATCTGCGGGCGATCAACCTGGCCGCATTCGAGATCGTCGATTACGTCATTATTGATCCGGAACCGACGCCGCTGAAGAGCCTGGCGCTGATTAAGCCTGATATCTTCGCCAAGGGCTACGAGTACCAGGCGAGCGGCTTGCCGCTGAAAACCCAGGACGAGCTCGAGGTTATCCGCAGCTACGGCGGCGAAATTATCTTCACGCCCGGCGACTACGTTTTCTCATCCAGCCAGATGATCGATGCGGCGCCGCCGCAGCTTCGCATTGAAAAGCTGCTGACGCTCATGGAGAGCGCCAATATCAATTTCGGCGGCCTGCGCAGTACGCTCGATAAGCTCGGCGGACGGCGCGTTCATGTCGTCGGCGATACCATCGTCGATACCTTCACGTATACCAGCATGATCGGCGGTCAGACCAAAACACCGACGATCAGCGTGCTGTTCGACCGGAGGGTCGACTACATCGGCGGCGCCGGCGTCGTTGCCGAGCATCTCAAGGCAGCCGGTGCCGAGGTCGTGTTTTCGACCGTGCTTGGCGAGGACCAGCTGAAGGATTTCGTCCTCGAAGGCATGGGCAAGGCCGGCATTCAGTGCAAGCCGGTGGTCGACAAGACGCGGCCGACGACCAACAAGAACGCCATTATTTCGGGCGGCTATCGGCTTTTGAAAGTCGATACGCTCGACAACCGCTCGATCTCCGATGAAATCGTCCTGAAAATAGCCAAGGCAATCGCTGTCGAAAAATCGGATGCGCTCGTCTTCAGCGATTTCCGCCACGGCATGTTCAACCGGCGGACGATCCCGACGCTGACCGACGCGATTCCGGATGGCATGTACAAGGTCGCCGATAGCCAGGTCGCGAGCCGCTGGGGCAATATCACGGAATTCAGGGGCTTTGACCTCATCACTCCGAACGAACGTGAAGCCCGATTTGCGCTGGGCGACCAGGACTCCGGCATCAGGCCGTTGGCGGCCGACATCTATGACGCCGCCCAATGCAAGACACTGATCCTGAAGCTTGGCGACAAAGGCGTCCTGACCTGCCGTCACGGCGACCACCAGGCGCTCGACTCGTTCTTTGTCATCGACAGCTTTGTCGACCGGCTTGTCGACGGCGTCGGCGCCGGCGACGCGCTTTTGGCTTACGCGACGCTGTCGATGCTCGAAAGCAAGTGCGAGGTCACCGCGACCGTCATCGGCAGCCTGGCGGCGGCGTGCGAATGCGAGAAGGACGGCAATATTCCGATCAATATCGAAGACGTTCACCGCAAGCTTGACGCGATAGAGCGTGAAGTCAAATTCGACTGAGATCGTCGGTTATTCATGCGGGTTGTTGTCGTAGGACTTGGCGTTCAGGGCCACAAGCGGAAGCGCTTTGCCGGTAGCGATTTCGTCTATTCGGCCGACGTGAACAATGCGGAGGCGGATTTTCGCAACCTGCGCGACGTCGGCCTGGAAAAATACGACGCGGCGCTGCTTTGCGTCCCTGACTCGGCCAAGATCGAATTGCTCGATTACCTTGTCGACAACGGCAAACATGCCCTGGTCGAGAAGCCGCTGGTTGCCGAAGATGATTCAGTTCTGGCGCGGCTCGAGCAGCGCGCGCGGCAGAAGGGCGTCGTCCTCTACACCGCCTACAATCATCGCTTCGAGCCGCATTTCGTGCGAATGCGTGAACTCGTTGCATCCGGCGTGCTCGGTACCGTCTATCGCTGCCGGATGTTCTACGGCAACGGCACGGCGCGGCTGGTGCGTAATTCGGATTGGCGCGATCAGGGGGCCGGTGTCCTGGACGATCTCGGGTCGCACGTGCTCGACACGGCACGGTTCTGGTTCGGCGATATCGGCGATGAATTTTCCATCGTTTCTGCCGACCGCTTCGAAAACCGCAGTCCCGATCATGTGGTCTTTGCATCGACGCGCGGCCGGCCGCGTCTCGAATTCGAGATGACCCTGTTGAGCTGGCGCAATCACTATACCTGCGATGTGTTTGCCGAAAACGGCAGCGCCCACATCAGTTCGCTCTGCAAATGGGGGCCGTCGGAATTCACCCACCGCGTCCGGGTGCTGCCCAGCGGCCGGCCGCCGGAGCAATCGGTCACCCTCGTTCAGGACGATCCGACCTGGGCGCTGGAATACCAGCACTTCAAAGCGCTGTGCGCCGAACGGCGTCCCACCGATCTGTCCAACGATATCTGGCTCAATCGCGTGTTGCGCAGGCTCGGCGCCGAGGCGGTGGGCCAATGACCAGGCCGGTCATTGGTTATGCCGGGATGACTCATCTCGGCCTGCTGTCGGCGAGCGCGGCGGCCGCGCAGGGTTTTCGCACTATCGCTTTCGACAGTGATGCCGCTCTCATCGGTTACTTGCAGCAAGGCCATCTTCCGGTGAACGAGCCGGGCTTGCCCGAACTGATCGCGCAGCACGCGCAGGACCTTGTCTTTTCGGCGGATGCCGGCGCGCTCGGCGCTTGCGATGTGGTTTATGTCGCGGTCGACGTGCCGACGGATGATGAGGCGCAAAGCGATCTGAGGCCGATCCGCGCCATGGTCGAGCGGGTAGCGCCGAAGCTCAAGCCCACGGCGCTGCTGGTGATCCTGTCGCAAGTGCCGCCCGGTTATACGCGCGCGCTTCCGATGCCGCAGGACCGGCTTTACTATCAGGTCGAAACATTGGTGTTCGGCCGGGCCGTCGAGCGCGCGACCAAATCGGAGCGCTTTATCGTCGGCTGTGCCGATCCGAGCCGTCCGATTGCGCCGGCGCTGAAGACCTTTCTCGGGTCGTTCGGTTGCCCGATCCTGCCCATGGCGTATGAAAGCGCCGAACTGGCAAAGATCAGTATCAATTTCTGTCTCGTTGCTTCGATCTCCGTCGCCAACACCTTGGCCGAAGTCTGCGAACGCGTCGGTGCCGACTGGTCCGACATCGCGCCGGCGTTGAAGCTCGACAAGCGGATCGGGCAGGGAGCCTATCTCAGCCCGGGCCTTGGCATTGCCGGCGGCAATCTTGAACGCGACCTGCGCACGATCGTGCAAATCGGCGAAGCGAATAAGACGGATGTCGGCGTCGTCAAAGCGTGGCTCGCCAATTCGTCGCACCGCAAGGACTGGCCCTGGCAGCTTTTGCAAAGCCACGCCCAGGATCCTGCCGCGACGATCGCCGTGCTCGGCTTGGCCTACAAGGAAAACACGCACTCAACCAAGAACTCGCCATCGCTCGCGCTTCTCGAGCATCTGCGCGGCAGGACGGTGAAAGTTCACGATCCTGTTGTGCCGGCCACGGTCGTGCCGTGGGCCAAGGGCGAGACCGAACCGCTGGCGGCGGCGAACGGCGCGGATGTTCTGGTGATCGCAACGCCATGGCCGCAGTACCGCAAGCTTCGCGCCGCCGATCTGGCGCGCGTGATGAAGGGCCGCACGGTGCTCGATCCTTATCGCGTGCTCGATGGCGAAGCCTGCGTGGCGGCTGGTCTGACCTATCACACGCTGGGCAGGCCTCCACTGGCGCCGGCGGCCTGAAGACGATGTTGCAGCATCACAACACGATCCCTCGCGCGCCTTCGCGCACCGTCATTCTGGGAGCGAGTGGCTTTATTGGCGGCGCAGTGCTGCGCAAGCTCGGCGGCTCAAGCGCCGCTGTCGCCGGGCTCGGCCGTAAAGAGGTCGATCTTCTCGCCGAACGCGCCGGTGAAGATTTGGGTCGTTTGCTGCGTGCCGATGACGCTTTGGTGGTCGTTTCGGCGCGTGCGCCCTGCAAGACGCCGGCCATGATGCTGGAGAATATCCGCATGATGGCTGCGGTCTGCGAAGCTTTGGCAAAGCAGCCGGCTGCGCACCTGCTCTATATCAGCTCGGACGCCGTCTACGCCGATGGACCGCTGCCGCTTCATGAGGCGTCTCCTGCCGCTCCGACGGGCCTCCACGGCGCGATGCATCTCGCGCGGGAACAGATGCTGTCCGCTGCGGCAGGCGCAATGCCTCTCGCGATCCTGCGGCCGACCCTGGTTTACGGTGCCGGCGATCCGCACAACGGCTATGGGCCGAACAAGTTCCGGCGTCTCGCCAATCGCGGAGAACCCATCGTCCTGTTCGGCGAGGGCGAAGAGCGCCGCGATCATGTCGATGTCGATGATATCGCTGACATCGTGCGCCTTGTGCTCGCGCACCGCTCGTCGGGCGTGCTTAATGTCGCGACCGGGACGGTCGCGAGCTTTCGCTCGCTGGCAGACAAGGCGGTCGCCTTGTCGCCGCGCAAAGTCGAGATCAAGTCCTCGCCGCGTAGCGCGCCGATGCCGCATAACGGCTATCGGCCGTTCGATCCGGCGGCGACGCATGCTGCGTTTCCATCTTTCCACTACACCGCGATCGATGACGGTCTCGCCCGCGCGCAGCATCAGGAATTCGGCTGATGCCGCAGATCGATTTGTTGCGGGCGCTGCCCAAGACCAAGCGCAACATCCTGAAGCGTGCGGAAGCGAAGGATCCCGCCGTTATCGCCATCGCCAAGCAATATGGCGAAATGTATTGGGATGGTCCGCGCGAATATGGCTACGGCGGTTACCGGGACGACGGGCGCTGGCATCCGGTGGCGCGCGACATCGTTGCTCGATACGGACTCAAGCAGGGCATGCGCGTCCTCGACGTCGGCTGCGGCAAGGGATTTTTGGTCAAGGCGCTGTTGAAGGAATGTCCGGGGCTTGAGGTGTTCGGGCTCGACATCTCGCTTTATGCACTGATGCACTGTTCGCCCGAGGCGATCGGCCGTCTGCACTTAGGCACGGCGGAAAAATTGCCGTTCCCGGACGGCTCATTCGACTGCGTCATCTCGCTCAACACCATCCATAATTTTCCGCGGCCGCGCGCCATCGTCGCAATGCGCGAAATCCAGCGGCTGAGCCGAGGACGCGCCTTCGTGCAGGTTGACTCCTATCTGACGCCTGAGCAGAAGGAGATCTTCGAAAGTTGGGTCCTGACGGCGGAATTTCACGATTACCCAGAAGGTTGGCTGAAAGTCTTTGCCGAGGCCGGTTATACCGGCGACTTTGATTGGACGATCATCGAATAGCGTGCAGCGATTGCGCGGAAAGATTGAAATGGGCAAGCGATATGCAGTTCTCGGCGGTGGTGGATCGTTCGGAATCCACACGGCGCTATATTTGCTCGACCACGCCGATCCAGAACTGGTGATGGGAATTGGCCGCAATTTGCTGCGGCCCGAGCCGTTTTCGCTCAACGTCGACAAGCGCCAGCGCTACGAATATCACGCCTATCACGTCACCTACGAGCTCGATCTCCTGCTCGATTTGCTCGACCGCAAGAAGCCGCAGGTCATCGTCAACTTCGCCGCGCAAGGCGAAGGCGCCGCGTCCTGGAAAAATTCCTGGCGGTTCTTCGAAACCAATTCGATGGCGCTGGCGCGGCTGACCGAAGAGCTTATGAAGCGCGACTGGCTGGAGCGTTTTATCCAGATCGGCACCTCCGAAATGTACGGCTCGGTCGAGCACGCGACCAAGGAAGATGAACCGATCAAGCCGTCAAGCCCTTACGCGGCGTCCAAGGTGGCGTTCGACTTGTATCTCGTGTCGGTGCACAAATATCTGAAATTCCCGATGACCATTATCCGGCCGTCGAATGCCTATTGTCCCGGCCAGTTGCTGCACCGGGTGATCCCGAAAGCGGTGGTCTGCGGGCTCAAAGGTGAGAAGCTGCCGTTGCACGGCGGTGGCCGCGCCGAAAAGTCCTATATCCACGCCCGCGATCTCGGCCGTGCCATTCATCTCGTCGCGGAGAAGGCGCCGCTCGGTACCATCTATAATGCGGGGCCGGCGCAGCCGACGTCGATCCGCGAAGTGGTGGAGCGTACGGCCAAGGCGCTCGGCATTCCGTTCGACCAGCTTTGCGAGGTGACGGGCGATCGGCTCGGCCAGGACTCACGCTATTGGCTCGACTCCTCGGCGATCAAGCATGACGTCGGTTGGGAACCGCAAATCGGTTGGGATGAAGGCCTCGCCGAAATGGTGGCCTGGGGCCGCAAATATTTCGACGTGCTGAAGACCTGGCCGACCGATTACACCCTGCGGGCGTGAGAGTTATCTGCGTGGACGCATCGATCGTGACTTCAAGGCGCAATAGTATCGACGCCGCGGCGGCGCGGCAGCGCTGTGTCCGTTATCGCCGCCGCATCCTCGATATCTCGCAGCAGGTCGGCGCCTTGCATATTGCGCCGGCCTACTCATGCACCGAAATCACCGACGTGCTTTACAATCACCTGATGCGCCGTGAGGCCGGTGGCGACTATCGCGACGTCTTTCTGATGTCGAAGGGCCACGGATGCATGATCCAGTATGTCATTCTCGAGGAGCAAGGCGTGCTCTCGCGCGAGGATCTCGAGAGTTACTGCAAGCCAAACGGCCGGCTAGGCGCTCATCCGGATTACGAGACGCCGGGTATCGCCGCTTCCACCGGGTCGCTCGGCCACGGGCTCGGTATGGCGACCGGCCAGGCTTATGCAGAAAAGCTGAAAGGCACCGACACCCTGATCTACTGCGTGCTCTCGGACGGCGAATTCCAGGAAGGCTCGACCTGGGAGGCGATGATGATGGCCGCCAATCTCAAGCTCGACAATCTCGTTGCGTTCATGGACTTCAACGATTTTAGCGGCCTCGAACGGATGAGCGAGGGCCATCCGGCATTCTATCCGCTGGTGTCGAAGGCCGAATCGTTCGGCTGGGAAGCAGTCGAGGTGGATGGTCACGACGCCACGGCAATGGAACAAGCGGTCCTCGGCCGCCGCGGCGGCCGTCCGTTTTTGCTGGTGTGCCGCACCGTGAAGGGCAAGGGCATCTCTTACATGGAGAACGTGGCGATCTGGCATTACCGCGCGCCCAACAAGGAAGAATACCAGCAGGGCCTCAAGGAGCTGGCGGAAGCGCCGCTATGAGGAACCGTTTCGCCGACACGTTCTACGAGTTGGGCAAGGTTGACCCGCGGTTGTGTGTCATCGTGGCCGATATTTCTCCGGCCGGCTCGATTGCGAAATTCCGCCAGGAGTTTCCGCGCCGCTTCGTCAACACCGGCGTCTCCGAGCAGATCATGATCGGAATGGCGGCCGGCATGGCGCAACGCGGGCTAAAGCCGTTTGCCTACACGATTGCCACCTTCACGCTCTATCGGCCGTTCGAAATGGTGCGCGACGATCTGTGTTACCAGAATCTTCCGGTCACCGTTGTCGGCATCGGCGGCGGCGTGAATTACTCGACGCTTGGCGCGACGCATCACGCCCAGGAAGACGTCTCGATCGCCACGTCGGTTCCCAATCTCAACGTTCTTGCGCCATGCGATCCGAGCGAAGTCGAAGCGGCGACGCGCTGGTGTGCGACGCAGGAACGCGGACCGGTTTACCTTCGGCTCGGCAAGGCCGGCGAGCCTGACTTTTCCAAGGCCGCGCCGGATCCGTGGGTCTTCGGCAAGCTGCGGCGGCTCCGCCAGGGCCGCGATGTCTGCATTCTGTCCTACGGCCCGATCATGAAGCGCGCCTTTGCGCTGGCCGAGCGGTTTGAAGCGGCGGGCAAAAGCGTGGCGATTGTTTCCGCCCACACGCTCAAGCCACTCGACCGCGAAACATTGGCGGATATTCTGCGAAGCTTTGCTCATGTCGTCGTGATCGAGGAATGCGCGCCGAACGGCAGTCTTGCCATGCGCGTGAAAGAACTGGCCTGGGACGCCAAGGCAACCTGCCGTCTTGATACGTTTACGCTCAAGGACGCCTTCATCCACTGCTACGGCAGCCATGACGACATTCTCGACGCTCACGGGCTTGGCGTACCGGAAGTAGCTACTCGCCTCGGCCTGCAATAAACGCAAAGGATCGCACGTGAGTACGCCGACCGCTGATACCACGCGGCTCGCCGCCGAAGGCGGTGAGCCGGTACGGAAGAAGGCGATGCCGCCGCGCATGGCGCTGGGCGATGCCGAGGCTGCGGCAATCAGCGAGGTGCTCGCCTATTATCGGGAGAAAGAGCTCGATCCCGGCTACGAGGGCGCCTTCGAGAAACGCTACACCGACGCATTCGTGAAATTCATGGGTGGCGGCTACGCCGACGCCGTCGCCACCGGTACCGCGTCGCTCTACGTAGCGGTGGCGGCATTGCAGCTTCCGCCGGGAAGCGAGGTCATCGTTTCGCCGGTCACCGATCCAGGCTGTCTTGCATCCCTCGTGCTTAACGGCCTTGTGCCGCGTTTGGCGGACAGCGAGCCCGGCACATACAACATGGGCGCGGAGCAGTTTGTCGCCCGTGTCACGCCGAAGGTACGGGCGGTCATGCTCGTTCATTCGCTGGGCCGCGCGGCGGATGTGGAGCGGGTGGTCAAGGAAGCGCACGCCCGTGACATTCTCGTGGTCGAGGATTGCAGCCAGTCTCAGGGTGCGCGCGTCAAGGGCCAACCGGTCGGCAACTACGGCGATATCGCCGCGTTCTCGACCATGTATCGCAAGGCGCATATGACGGGAGCGTCGGGCGGTGTTGTTTTCAGCCGCAACGTCGAGCTCTATCAAAAGGCGCTTGCCTATGCGGACCGGGGCAAGCCTCGCTGGCGAAACGACTTCGACGACCGCAATCCCAATCAGTTTCTGTTTCCGGCGCTGAACTTGCACACCGACGAGATTTCGTGCGCAATCGGCGTTGCTTCTCTGGCCCGGCTCCAGGACACGATCTTGCGCCGCTTGACGTTTCTGGCGGAATTGAGCGGCCGCTTGAAGGATCGCGCGGCGATTTGCGCTCCATTCGGATATACCCCGAACGATTCACCGTTTGTTTACCCAATCGTTGTCGACTGCGACCGCATTCGCTGCTCGAAAGAGCAATTTGCGCGCGCCGTGCTGGCGGAAGGCATTGGGCTTAATCCTCATTACCAGTATCTGGTTGCCGACTGGCCCTATCTGAAGCCGTACCTGGCGGATGATTTTGATACGCCGAACGCACGCAGCATGCGCGACCGTTCTTTCATGCTTTATCTGAACGAAAACTACGGTATCTCGGAAGCAAGCGACTGCGCCAAGGCCATTGTCAAAGTCGAAAAACATTACGCGCGATAATTTTCGCCTTGGTGCCGGACAATGCACCAGTGAGTCCGTTGAGTTCTGGCCGATGTTGCCCGCAAATTTCCTGACCGATGAGAGCACCCTAGAGACTTCCGACGCAGTGGCGGCGATCATCGCCACGGCTTCCGGGCAGTTCCTCATGCAATTGCGCGACGATATTCCGCGTATTTTCTATCCCGGCTTTTGGGGATGCTTTGGCGGCGCCGTCGGCTCCGGAGAGGATCCGGCGGCGGCGCTTGTCCGTGAACTGCGGGAAGAGTTGGAATTCTCTCCGGTCGACTTTTCCAAGATACTCAGTCTCGACTTCGATCTCCGCGGCCTGACCGGCAAAAAAAACTATCGGCATTACTATCTTGTGCGCATCGCGGAAAAGGATATCGACGACTTCGTTCTCCATGAAGGCGCGGCAATGAAGCTGTTCACACCCGCCGAACTTTTTACGCTTTCAAACGTCACGCCCTATGACGCATTTGCACTTTGGCTTTTCGCCACGCAAGACCGGTTGAAATAGCGGTTGGGATCGCCGTTCAGGGCGCATCACATGAATTTCGAAAAAATCTTCATTGATGATTTTACCAACGACAGCGGCCGGCCGGTCGACCTACATGGCGTGGTGCGCCTGAATGCGGGAGCAAAAATCTTCAAAACGACGGTGCTTGGCCCGCTTTACATGAACCGCAACGCGCAAATTGGGCCGGACGTGACTATCGGCAAATACACCGGCGTCAACGAAAGCACGTATATAGGCCGCGCGACGGTCGGCGCATTCTGTGCCTTCGGGGCGCGTACCGCAGTCAATCCGTTCAACCATCCGACCGACTGGCTGAGCATCCACGAATTTCAATATCACCCCAATTCTTACGACTGGATTCCCGAATACAAGACGATGGAGCGGTTGAGCCGGACGCCGGCAATGCTGCCGCGCGCATCGATCGGCAACGATGTGTGGACAGGGCACAACGTCAATATCCTCAGTGGCGTCAATGTCGGCGATGGCGCCATCATTGCAGCCGGCGCGGTCGTCACCAAAGACGTTCCGGCCTATGCTGTCGTCGCCGGCGTTCCAGCCACGATATTGCGGTTCAGGTTTTCCGAGAAAATCATCGCGCGCCTGATACGCAGCGCATGGTGGGATCTTGAACTCAGCCAACTCAGCGGCTTGCCGTTTAACGACATCGAGAGATGTCTCGATCTGATCGAGCGTCTTAAAGACCATTGAAGCCTGTTATCTCACAGTTGCCGAACCGGGAGGCGGAGGCACTGGCGCCGATTATCGAGCGCGTGCCGCACACAGGCGTTCTTGTGGTGCACAGCGCCATCGGCAAGCTGAGCAGGCAGGGATTTCGTGCCGAGGCGATGATCGAGGTTCTTCTGGAGCACATGCGTGGCGGCACCCTCGTCATGCCAACCATGACATGGCGCACGGTTTCCGCGGCGCAACCGCATTGGGACGAGATTGAAACGGCATCCGAGACCGGTGTGCTCACCGAGATCTTTCGGACCTGCCATGCCTCCCACAGAAGCATTCATCCGACGCATTCGGTTGCTGCCGTCGGAGCCGCCGCCGACAAGCTGGTCAGCCGGCATCATCTCGACCGCACGCCAGTTTCGGAGAACAGCCCTCACGGCCTGATGCGGTCCTATGACTCGCACATCATGATGCTCGGTGTGGGCCTGGAGGCGTGCACGGCCATTCATTTGCCGGAGGAACTCGCCGCGCCGGATCTTTATCTGCGGCCGCTCGAGCCCACTGAAGTTTATCAGTGTCGCGATCGCAATGGCCGTGTTCATCATGTGCAAACGCGGCGGCACTGGCGGCTCGATCGCGATTTCCCAAAGTTTGGCCCCCGGTTGCACGAGCGCGGCTTGCTGAAAAAGGGCTTCATTGGGGATTGCGCCTATTCCATCGTTTCGCTCGGCGACCTGCTCACGACGGTGACGGAAGCGCTTGCGAACGACCCCCGCGGCACCTTGCGCGATGCCGAAGCGGCGCCGCCTTGACGATTTTACCGCCGCCTGTCGGCGGGATAGTCGCGCGCAAACAGAAATTTCCGTACGAACCAGGCGATGCGCCCAAAGTCGCCGCGGAGCGCCCGGCCTAGGTGAAACAGGATGCGCTTTCTGAAAATCCAGGAAAATGCGATCAGCCGCAGAACGAAAACGGGTGCATTCTTCACGTCCGCTACGGCTCGCTGAAGCGGGCTACGCTCCCGATCTGGCGCGGTCTCGTCCGGCGGCTCGACAAAGCGCCGCAGTTCATGCGCGGCGGTGCGTTCGACGGCGTCCCACGCATCATCGAGCGGTTTTGCGTGCCAGCGGACCGGCAGGAAAAACAGGCGTCTTTTGAGCGGATCGTAGAATCCACTCATAAAGTTCTGTCTGAAGAAATATCCGGCCAAAAAACGATCGAACGGGAATTTGGCTTTCTTGGTCGCGCCTTCGGCGAGCGGCCCCCAGCTCGCGAGGAAAAGCTCATCGGAATCCTGGACGACATGGATTTTCGTGAGCAGCTTGGCGTTGTTGTAGAGGTAGTCGCCGTCGAGCGTCCATTGATCGAATGTCGACGTGTCGTGGTCCGGGATGGCGCCATAATCGAGCAGCAGAGCCGCCCAGCTCAGGCTGTGCAGCACGATCCCGTCTTCTCCGGGGACGCGCCACCACGCCGCCGGACTGATTATCTTGATGCCGGGGGCATCCCATTCGTAAGCCAATGTCTCGCTATGGAAACCGTTGACCGCCGCGTAGGCCATTTGTCTTCCGCTCACGACGGCCGGTGCGCTCGAATTCGCGGTTACCGGCTGCGGCAGTGCGCCCATTTCTTGAAGATGTCCCAGGAATGGCTCTTCGCCAAAACGCAACGCCGCGGTGAGGACCAATTGGGTGCCCAATCTTGCAAGGTCTTGAAGCCGGGCTACGCTGCCATCGGACAGCATGCTGTCCGGCGTGACGATCGTCGCGTAGGCCTTGTCGCGATGTGCAAGTTCGCAAGCGAGCCGGTGTCCCAGGCCCATATGCTGATAGCCCGTGCGCCCCGGCGGGCAAGGTTCGATTTCGATGTAAACGGGTTCAATGTGGCGGCTCAGTGCGCTGAAGATCGGAGCCGCCTGCATGGCCGCCCAGTCTTCGGGGCGCGTCACAATCAGAAACTTGCTCGGTGATTTGGTCGCGAGTGAGGGCAGATTGCCCGGAGCCAAAAGGCTCGGTACACAGTAACGCAAAAAATAATCGCGAAAACGCTCGCCCCAGAGGACGATGATAAAGTAGAAGGGGCGCTCGAGAACGGCCTCCGACCGCTTATCGCTGGCGTTCATGAAAGCCTCTTTAGCCCATGGATCGTAGAACCGCCAAGGCCAATACCAAGACCAAGACCAATACCTCTAAGACCAATAACGAAAGCGACTTCCACCAAGGAAGCGGCAGAAGACCATGACATCAAAAAATCCTCATCCGCCCGCGTCGCATCATGCTGCGGCGATGGCACGTCTGCTGCAGGCGCACCGTGCTTCGGATTTGCGCGATCATCTGCGAAATCACTATCCGGCCTTTGACGTCGATCGCACCGATGCGATTGCGATCGTCGGCGCGGCCGGCGAAGGCGTTCGCCTTGCCGGGCTTTGCCGCGATCAGCGGATTAAGGTCGTCGCCATAGCTGACGATCATCCGGCTAAAATAGGCACGAAGATCGCGGAGCAAACAGTCCAGCCGGTTGCAAATTTGCAGGAGATCGATCGTTCGATCCCGATCGTCATCGCGTCGCATCGCGTTCTGGGTGCCGCGGAACGGTTACGATCCCTGGGTTTTACAACGGTTCTGCCTTTTGCCGCGCTCCAGACCATGGCGCCGGATCGATTTCCGCCGCACATGTTCTACGACGGCCTGCTCGATGACCTGTGGCAAAATCGCGATCGTTATGCGCAGCTCAACGATCGGTTGGCGGACGAACGGTCCCGCGACGTGCTCGACGCCGTATTGGCATTCCGGCAAACGCTCGATCCCTTGATGCTCAAGCCCGTTCTCGACGACGACGATCTCTACGCGCCGAAGGGTTTGATCGAATTCTCGGATCATGAAGTCTACGTCGATGGCGGATCATACGACGGCGACACCATCCGGACGTTTGCGCGATGCGTCGGCAACAAGTTCAAGCACGTCTATGCCTTCGAGCCCGATCCGGTCACCTATCAGGCCTTGACCAGGAATTTTTCCGATGAGCCTCGCGTCGAACCGATCCACGCTGGCCTGCACCGCGAAAAGGGCGTCCTGCGCTTTAAGGACGACGCCTCGCGTGGCGCGATTTTCTCCAGCGAAGGCGAAATCGAAATGCCGGTCACGACCCTCGACGACGTGGTCGGCGGCGGGCCTCTGACCTATATCAAGATGAACATCGAAGGCGCCGAGATCGACGCTCTGGCGGGCGCAAAAACCGTGATTCAGCGAGAACTGCCAAAGCTCGCGCTGTCCGTCTATCATCGGCCGAGCGATCTCTGGCGCATTCCTGAAATCGTGAGGCAATTCAGTGACGGCTATGATCTCTACCTGCGCCAGCATGATGGCGGTATTATCGAGACCGTCCTCTACGCGATCCACAAGAAGTGACTGCGTAAATCCACGCCGGAGACTATGATGACCGACTATTCCCGTGCACCCTGGGTCGACCCGGCGTTGAATTGGAAACCGCTTCCGGTGTCCGAATTGCCCGAACGCGTGCTGGTCGATTACGCGACGAAGTGCAATCTGCGCTGTCCGATGTGCCCGGTCTGGGGCTCCGAAGACAACGACGCGATCGACTCCGTCAAGGGAATCATGGACGTCGATGCATCGACGCGGCTTCTCGACCAGATTGCGCCGGCGCACCCGCTGGTGCAGCCGAACATGTATGGCGAACCTCTGCTGGTGCCGAATCTGCGTCAACGGCTGCGGGATATGAAGACGCGCGGCATCGCCATTGCCTTCAACACCAACGGCCTGACGCTCGACGACGATCTGGCGAAGTTCATGGTCGAAATCGAGCTCGATTCGATTTCCTTCAGTATCAACTCGGTGACGCGCGAGACCCTTGAGAAGATCCGTGGCGTCGACAAATTGGAAAAGATCGAGGCGGCAGTGTTCCGCATGCTGGCGGCGCGGGGCAATCGCGATCTGCCGCGCATCAGTGTTTCGTTCACGCTGCAAGACAAGAATCGTCACGAAGAGCAGGCCTTCGTCCAGCGCTGGAGCGGGATTGTCGACTGCGTGCGCGTCAATCTGCTGTTCGAAAACGGCACTTTCCCAGACATGAAGCCGCCGGAGGTCCGGTTGCCGTGCCCGACGCTTTACAAGACGCTGCCGGTTCATAACGACGGCACGGTGACGATCTGCTGTCTCGATGGCTTCAAAAGCACCAACGTCGGTAACGCCTTTGACAAAGGCGTAAAGGACATCTGGACCGGCGAGGAATTCGCCAAGGTGCGCTATTATCACGAGACCGGGCAGTGGGATAAAGTTCCGTTCTGCAAGAGCTGCAATGGCTGGGCGCAATACGAATATGAAGAAGAAGTTCGTGACGGCCTTCTGATCCGGCGTTCGCCGGAATTCACCTATTACAATCGCATCGATCGATTGAAGAACTGGAAGGGTCAGTTGCTTGGCGGTCATGACGAGCCGCCGTCGGGGCTTATCGAAGACGCAGGCGGCGCCGGCTGATAAACGCTCGGGTATTCAGCGTGCAATCTGAGGTGAGCGGGACGGCGTCTGATACGCCGAAGACAATGCCGTTGTCGGTGGTGTTGCCGAATTTCAACGACGGCAAGGTACTACCGCGCGCACTTCGTACGCTGCTCGCTCAGGAACCCGCGGCCCAGGAAATCATCGTGGTGGACGATGGATCGTCCGACGACAGTGTGTCGATCGTCACCAAATTCCAGGCCCGATACCCGTCTATTCGTCTTATTCGTAATGAAACAAATCTTGGAATTGTTGCTTCGGTCAAGCGCGCTTTAGAGTGTGCGACTGGCGAATTTCTGCTTTGTGCGTCTTCCGACGATTTTGTTTTTCCGGGGTTGTTCAAACGGGCGCTCGACGCCCTCAGTGAAAACCCAGGCGCTGCATTCTTCTGTGCAAGCGTGGCGCTCGTCGATATTCAAAACCGTGTCATCGGTATCCGGCCGGTCACGACGCCCCGACTGTCGCGAGGGTATGTCTCTCCAGCCGATGTGCGTCGGGCGATAAAAGGCACCGACTTCTGGGTTATCGGCACCAGCACCATCTATCGGCGGAAACTTCTTGCGGATATCGGTTACTTTGATCCCAGTTTGGGTTCGATTGGCGACGTTCTGGCTAACCGGTTGCTCGCGCTCCGTCACGGCTTCTATTTCGATCCGGTGGTGCTTGGTGTCTACAACAAGGATCCTGCCAGCTTTTCCGGCCGGAGCGCGTTGTCGGTTGATAAAAGCCGCCAAGTGCTGAGCGCTGCGCAGGCCTGGATCGCGGCAAAATTGCCCGAAGATGAAAAAGACCGGCAAGCGAAGCTTTTTGACCGGCGCATGCGTTTCGGATTGGCGCGCTTGTGGATCATTTGGCGCGATGGAAAAGGAATGGATGTCGGCGCAATCTCGGATATTGCCGATTTCGGCGATCGGGATCGCAAAATCATGGGACTGCTCGCCAAAGTGCCGCTGTTTTCAAGCGCTCTGGTATTGATTTGGATGACGCTTCGACTGCGGCCGTTTGGCATCGCCGGATTGATTGCGGCGTTTTGGCGGGCTTGCATCTTCAGGTGCGTCAGCCAGGCCGGAATCCAGCACCGCATTGACGAAACGGTCATGCAGTCCGACGCCTGACGCGAATGAAGAAATATGCAATCGGTTTGTTGAAGGCTGCGTTTACGGTCGGTGCACTTGTATGGCTGCTGCACAGGATCGGCACCGCGACACTTGTCGAATCCGTGCGGAGTGTTCCGGGGAAGGCGATTGCAGTGGTGGCAACGTTGGCGACGTTGCAGGCTCTCCTCTCGGCGATCCGCTGGCACCTTATCCTGCGCTATCTCGGCATCGCGGTAGTTTTGGCGCGATCAATGCAGATTTACTGGATCGGAATGTTTGCCACGGCTTTGCTGCCCGGCGGCGTTGCAGGTGACGGCTTGCGCATCTGGATGCTGGTCCGGTCGGGAACCGAGCTCTCACCCGCCGTCAATTCCGTTTTGCTTGATCGTTTGGCGGCGCTTGCCGGTCTCATATTGCTGATCGCAGTCGGCCTGCCGTATGTCGATGACCGTATTGCCCCGGCTCATATTCGTCTGGCTGTTTCGGCTGTATTGCTGGTCGGACTTGCTGCGGCTTTCGCCATAGGGCTCTGGATACGTATCCCTGAGTATTGGCTTCGGTTTCGCGTCATCCGTGCCGCTATGGCGCTTCTCGTGGATTTTCGAACGCTCTGCAAATCTTCCTTGCATGCATTTGATCTTATTTGTCTCTCGATGCTGAGTTTTATAATGGCATTACTCGTCATCTTTGTTCTGTTTCGCAGTCTCGGTGCTCCGGTGGGCGCGATTGAAACCATGACGCTCGGCTCACTGGTGATTTTGGCTGTCACTTTGCCGATTTCCCTTGGCGGTTGGGGACTGCGCGAGGGAACAATGGTCGGCCTGTTCGGCATGATCGGAATTCCACCTACCACCTCGCTTGCGGTTTCGGTTGTGGTCGGGCTTCTCTCGACGGCAGTGAGCGCACCTGGGTTGATTTTTTGGCTGCGCTGGCGCTATGGGCCCGTCCGGGTCCGCGCGGAGGCGGCAAGCCCTGGCATCGGTGTGCACGGGATGAAAGCGTGAAAAAAACCAGGCCTCTGGATCACGATCCCGGAATCGAAATTGAGCCTGGTTATTGCCTGCCTGTTCGGAGAAGCCGCCTGCCGATAGCCGAGAGCTTCTGTCGCAGGATAGCACGCTCTTCGGCATTTCCGGTGAGCGCCGCCAGCACAATCTGCAGAGCATACACATAGCGCAACAGGTGTTGCGCTATGGCAAAAAGGTCGACCATCCAATAGCGAGGGTTTCGCCGGACTCGCGCGGGAAAGTGGGACGGATTGTCGTAGTAGTCGCCGGCCGCGCGCGTGATCATGCGGTCGATCTCTGCTTCTTCGCGTAACCAGGCGTCGTCAACATTGTCGGCATGCCATCGCACCGATCGCTGAAACAGAGCGCGCCGCACTTCGTCATGGTGCGTTCGAACATAGGCCACCATCGAGTTGCGCAAATCCGCGAGCAGGGCGAGCCGGGGTACGAGCCTCGCGCCGACGCGTCGGAATACCCACCAATCCCGGGTGCGGTCGACGGCGGCGGGCGTCAGGCTCAGTATGCAGCACTCGTCGCTGTCGGTGATGACGCGGATGCTGCTGCTATCGGGAAAATTGCTTGCCAGATAGGCGCTCTCATAGTTGCTTTGTTCAAGGCAGGCCGTGTGGTCGGCGGGCACGGCGGCAAAGTCCATCAGGATGGGAAGGCCACTGAAAGTACGGAGAACGAGCCCCCGGCCGTTACCGAGCCGCCAGAATCGGAAGGGAGGCCTGGCTTGCTGCCGGCGCTGCCCCTCCGCGTAAACCATTGATTCCGGATGCAGGTGGCGCACCGCAAGGTCCGCCATGGTGCGCGGCGGGATCGTGAGCGGCTCGGCAGACAGCACCGGTTCGCGCTCTTTCGACATGAGCCCTCGGGCGGAAAGCTCCGCGAGGACGTCTTCCTCCGTCTGCCGCATGGCGGTCAGCAGCAACAGATGATCGCCGTTCCGCACGGAACGCTGCATCGAGGTGACCAGGCCATCGGAGAAGATAACGTCCGGCAATAATAGACAGCCGTAGCCCCGATAGGCGTAAGCCGCGTCAAACAATTGCTTGAGGCACCGCGTCTGATGCTGGAGCACGCCGCCATAGCCTGGCGCCGAAGGCAGTTCGATTTCGATGAGTGTCGGAGTAACGTAACGGCGAAGCCGTTCGATTGCTGGCGCGTGTTCCAGGCGCTGCCAGTCCGCCCGTGTGGTCGCAATTAAAAGACGGTGTCCGGCAGCGGCATCCAGGCAGGGAAGGTTGTTCGGGGCAAGCAGTGATGACAGGCAGAAATCAGCAAGGCGCCGGCAATACTGCTCACCCCATACCACGACTATGAAGCAGAACGGCCGGCTATTCACGGTGACTTCGCTCGGTGCACCATTCATGGCGGGGTTTTAAGTATCGGATGCGATGCGATCGTGCTGGATGATGAAATCGGCCGCTTCCATGGGTGACTTGACGATCCGGTCCGGCGCGCACGGCCGATCTTGCTGGAAGCCGTGATCGATCATGATCGTACAACCGCATCCTGCGGCCTGGCCGGCCAGCACATCGCGCCAACGGTCGCCGATCAGATAGCTCGCATCGAGGTCGATGCCATGCCTGGCGGCCGCGTCGAGGATCAAGCCGGGCTTCGGTTTGCGGCACGAACACTGGTCTGCGTCGGTGTGGAAACAGATCATGACGTCGTCTATCGGCAGCTGCCGCCGGATTTCGGCGTGCATTTCCTCCATTATCGCCTTCGGCGTGATGCCATTTGGGACATCCGGCTGATTGGTAACGATGACGAGAAGGAAGCCGGCTTGTTTCAGGCGCTGGGTCGCTTCGCCGATGCCGGGAAGAAAACGGAATTCCGCAAGACTGGTCGGAGCCACCGGTTTGCCATTCCGCATGAGATTGGCATTGATCACGCCGTCGCGGTCGAGAAAAACGGCTCTCACCATTTGGTCGCGTTTTTCTGCAGCTTGGGATGCGATACCAGGCAGTGCCAGATCACGGCCTGGAATGCTTCAGCGTGCGGCGTGACGCGACTCTCTTCGACGGTAGGAACGACAACCACGCAGTCGCCGGCTTGCTTGGTATAACCGCCGTCGCGGCCGACGATTCCGAGTACGCGTACGCCGCGAGCCTTGGCTTCTTCGATCGCGGCAACAATATTGGGACTGACGTTTTTCTGCAGGTTTCCGCCGCCAACCGAGAATATCAAGATCGCATCCTTGGCATTGGCGCGGCTGATCTTGAGCCACTCGGCAAAAACAGTGGGCCAACCTTCATCGTTGGTGCGTGCCGTAAGCTCGGAAACGTTATCTGTTGGCGCGTAGGCCTCGATGCCGCACAGTTTGCGAAAATCGTTGACGGCGTGACTGGCGTTGCCCGCGCTGCCGCCGACGCCAAGGATGAAAAGTCGGCCCTCCCGTTGGCGAAGAGCAACTAATTCATCACAGAGCTGTTCGACCATGTCCGCGGGCACTCGCCGCGCGGTCTCGACGACTTCGCTAAAGTACTGTTGGGCATGGCCCATAGGGCAAAACGTCCTTCTTTGAGCGAAACGGCAGTGGTTCTAGCGATAATCGTGGGGTTGTCCATAGCGCAGCTCAATTGCGGGCGCCAGCAGCCGGCTTGGCTTTTTGCGGTGCCGCTGTTGCGCCGGTAGGGGGCGCACGGTACGACTCGTCATATAGCGATTGAATCGGCATCATCACATGGAATCCAGCCACGACAGCGCGGTGACGGAATATTTCGCCAGGTCTGCGCGCGTTCTTCAAAGCGCGGCGGAAGATCGCGCGCTCCATGCGACCATCGAGGGAATTGCCGGCGTCGTTGAACAGGCTCTTCGCTCGGGAAAAAAGATCATGCTCGCCGGAAACGGCGGCAGCGCCGCGGACGCGCAGCATATTGCCGCCGAATTTGTGTCCCGGTTCAAATTTGATCGCAGTCCTTTGGCGGCTATCGCACTGACAACCGATACGTCGATCCTGACCGCTATCGGAAATGATTACGGTTACGAGCAGGTTTTCGTCCGGCAATTGCTTGGCCTTGGCGGGGCCGGCGATGTTTTCATCGCGCTGTCGACATCCGGCCGATCACCCAGCGTACTGGCGGCGCTCAAAACTGCGCGCGATATGTCGATAAAGACCGTGGGTTTCACCGGATCTCACGATAATCCGATGCGCGGTCTTTGCGACGTCTGTCTCGATGCGCCAAGCGATGAAACGGCCTTGATCCAGCAGATTCACATGGTTGCAGCTCATGCGATCTGCGGGCTGGTGGAGAGACGGATGTTCTCCAACATCGGCGCTGCCGGCCAGGCGCGTTGAATGGCTACAGGTTCGTCGCGCGACACCGTGCTGAAAGTCGGCGCGGGTGTTGCGATTGCTGTCGTCCGGGGCGCGATATGGCGATTGGGAAGGCTTGAGCGAGAATGACAAGGGCGGTTTTGGGGATCATCGGCGGTTCGGGGATTTACGATCTGCCTGGGCTCGAAAAGGTAAGCGCGCGAAAACTAAAGAGCCCCTGGGGCGAGCCGTCCGGCGCATTGCAGATTGGCGAAGTCGCGGGCTTGCCCGTGGTTTTTTTGTCCCGCCATGACAAAGGCCATCGGCTTTCCCCGTCGGATATCAATTATCGCGCCAATATCGATGTGCTCAAACGGGCGGGCGTCACCGACCTCGTCTCGCTGTCCGCTTGCGGCTCCTTCAAAGAGGAATTGGCGCCGGGCAGTTTCGTGCTGGTCGACCAGTTTGTCGACCGCACGCATAAGCGCGAAAGTTCATTTTTCGGCAAAGGCTGTGTGGCCCACGTTTCGATGGCGCATCCGGTGGCGCCGTGTCTGCGGATTCAGATCGCCAACGCTGCCATGGCGGAAGGAATCGATATTGTACGCGATGGTACGTACGTGTGTATCGAAGGGCCGCAATTTTCCAGCCTTGCGGAAAGTCTGACCTACAAAAATCTCGGATACGCCGTCATCGGCATGACCAACATGCCGGAGGCCAAGCTCGCCCGCGAAGCGGAGATCAGCTACGCCACGGTTGCGATGGTGACGGATTTTGACTGCTGGCACCCCGACCATGATGCTGTAACCGTGCAGGACATCATCAAGGTGCTGGTTGCGAATGCGGAAAAAGCAAAACGCCTGGTTTCGCGCCTGGCCCGAGATTTCCCGCGGCAACACGAGCAGTGTCCAATGGGTTCGGACCGCGCGCTCGATAACGCATTGATAACGGCGCCCGAGGCGCGCGATCCAAGGCTTCTCAAGAAGCTTGATGCGATCGCAGGGCGGATACTTGCCGCCTCGCGACCTGCGCCGCGGCGGAAGAAGACACTCCGAAAGGGGCGGCGTCGATGAGGGCGCTTCAAGCGCAAGCGGTAGACCGGCTCGTCCCGTGGACTCATTGGCTTGCAGTTGCTGTTGCGCTTTCGTTGCCCTGGTCGACCTCCGCGACGGCAATTCTTTTGGTCCTGTGGCTGATCGCGTTATTGCCGACGCTCAGCCCCGACATGATTCGCCGCGAAGTCTTCAGCGCGGCAGGGGGGCTGCCGGTTGCGTTGTGGCTTCTCGCCGCCGTTGGAATGCTCTGGGCGGATGTGTCGTGGGCTGAACGTCTTAGCGGGCTCAACGCCTATGTCAGGCTGCTGGCCATCCCGCTGTTGCTGGCCCAATATCGCCGCTCCGGACGCGGCCTGGACGTCTGTTACGCCTTCCTTGCATCGTCGACGTGCCTTTTGGCCGCGTCATGGCTGCTGGCGCTTCATCCCGCGTTGGCGCCGAGCCGTCCACCGGGCGTTCCGGTCAAAGACTATGTTCTGCAGAGCAATATATTTCTGATCTGCGCATTCGGGCTCATCAGGGTGGCGGCCCAAAAGCTGCAGGAGAAGCGATACGGCTATCTTGTGCTGGCGCTTTGCCTGGCGGCTCTGTTTTTGGCCAATATCGTTTTCGTCATTACCAGCCGTACCGTCCTTTTTGTCGGACCATTTCTCGTTATCGCGCTCGGTTTTAGTCTGTTCGGCATCAGGGGTGCCGTCGGGGCGATTTTGGTTGCTGCCGTGCTTTCGGCATCGGCATGGATGGTGTCGTCGACTTTGCGCGATCGCATTCATGTTTCGTTGGATCAACTGCATTCCTATGTGCAGTCGGATGAAGCGAGCGCGACCGGACTTCATCTTGCGTTTCTACAGAACTCCCTTCGGATCGTAGAACGCGCGCCCGTCATCGGTCACGGCACCGGCTCGATAGCCGAGCAATTTAAATTCGAAACCAGCCGGCAAAACGGTCCGGCTGAAAGTAGCCCCACGGTCAATCCGCATAACCAGATCTTCGCGGTCGCAATTGCGCTCGGCAGTGTGGGTGCACTTTTCCTGCTGGCGATGTGGGGTTCTCATTTGTTGCTGTTTCGCGGCAGTAGTTTGATAGATTGGCTGGGCCTGCTCGTCGTTCTGCAAAACATAGGCTCCTGCATGTTCAATTCGCATTTATTCGATTTTAGTCAGGGGTGGTTATATGTGTTCGGCGTAGGCGTCGCCGGAGGCACGGTCTTGCAACGTGGCGGCGAGCCTTCGTAAGGTTTTTACGCACATCGGACAGGGAAACATGCCGCAACTCATTCCTTTGATCATGTGTGGTGGTGCCGGTACGCGTCTTTGGCCGGCGTCCCGCGAGAATAGGCCGAAGCAGTTTTTGCCCCTCTTTGGCGAGTATTCGACTTTTCAGGAAACCATCCGGCGGGTTGCGGACCCGGCCCTGTTCGGCCGGCCCATTGTGGTCACCAGCAAGAACTATCGTTTTCTTGTCGCCGAACAGCTTGCGGCGTTGTCGGTCGAGGCTGACGTTCTGCTCGAACCGGTACGCCGTGATTCCGGCCCTGCAATCGTTGCCGGAGCCGTTTTCGCGCAGGCACGTGACGGTGACGCAACGATCATAGCGCTCGCTGCAGATCACATCGTCAGTACTCCCGGCGGGTTCACATCAGCGTGCCAAAAGGTGCGCGAGGTGGCAGCTGACAACCGGATCGTCACGTTTGGCATGACGCCGACGCGGCCTGCCACCGAATATGGCTACATCTGCAAGGGCGCAGCCCTGGCGCCCGATGTTTTTGCCATCGAGCGGTTCGTTGAAAAGCCTGATGAGAAAACGGCCGAACGCTACGTTGCCGAGGGTTTCCTGTGGAATTCCGGCAATTTCGTATCGCGAGCCGCTTTTTTGATCGAGGAGTATGTCCGGTATGAGCCGGAAAGCGCCCAGGCCGTAACCGCAGCGGTGAAAGGCGCCGGCGAAGATATTGGCTTTATCACCCTCGATCCCGACGCATTTGCGCGGGCCACAGCAAAATCGATCGACTATGCCGTGATGGAGCGCACTTCAAGATCGGCAGTGACGCCGGCGGCGTACGGGTGGTCGGACGTAGGCTCATGGCAAGCCGTCTGGGAGCTTTCGGCGCACGACGCTCAGGATAACGCAAGTCACGGCTCAGCGCTTTTCGCCAATAGCCGTGGATCGTATGTTTCTACCGAAAAGCAGCTCGTTGCGTTGTCGGGTGTCGAGAACGTTGTCGTTGTGTCGACCGATGACGCGATTCTGGTGGCGCGCCGTGACGACACTGCCAGCTTGCGGCAAGTCGTGAGCAAGCTGAAGGAATTAGCCCCTGCGGTTACGCAGGATCATCTTAAGGTTCACCGTCCCTGGGGGTCATACCAAACCCTTGATCTTGGCGACCGGTTTCAAGTGAAACGTATCGTCGTCAAGCAGGGAGGGCGGCTATCGCTGCAGAGGCACCATCACCGGGCGGAACATTGGGTCGTCGTTCGCGGCGCCGCGCGTGTGACTATCGGCGATACCGTACAAATCCTGCACGAGAATGAGTCGATCTACGTACCCGCCGGCTCAAACCATCGTTTGGAGAATCCCGGGAAAATTGATCTCGAGTTAATTGAGGTACAAACCGGAAGTTATCTCGGCGAAGATGACATCGTGCGAATCGAGGACGACTACCATCGATCCTAGTGTTCCGCTTTTCTGATTTAACCATCCACTCGGGAACCTAGCCGCTATGTTGACTGCAGCCCGGAAAAGCTTCGTCTGAAGTAATTGTCGCAATGGAGCAACGCAGATCAATCTCGCGCGGCACGATCCTCTATTTGGTCACGGAGGACTGGTTTTTCGTGATGCATCGCCTGGCGGTGGCCCGTGCAGCGTTGAAATCCGGATTTGACGTGCATGTCGCAACGACCGTTCATGAAGACGGCCAGCTGATCAGGGATCTGGGGTTTACGGTTCACCCGTTGAATTGGAGAAGAGGCAGTCTCAATCTGGCCGAAAATGTTGCGATGCTGCGGCAAGTCCGCCGTCTCTGCCGTACTTTAAAGCCTGATATCGTTCACAGTATCGCATTGCAGCCTGCCGTCTTGAGCTCGGTCGCCCTGCTCGGAATACCCATCGAGCAACTGAACTCGCTGGTCGGTCTTGGATTCTCTTTCACCTCGTCTCGTCCAAAGGCGAGATTGGTTCGGGGCGTATTGAGATTGCTGTGGCCGCGGCTGGCGAACCGTCCCAACGTCCTCGTCACAGTCGAAAATTCCGACGACAAATCCGATCTTGTTCGGCTTGGGATTGGCGCGGAAAAAGTTCGTGTCTTGCCGGGATCGGGAGTCGACACCGCGCGGTTGCAGCCCCTGCCCGAACCGGCAACACCCGTGACAATCGCCTATGTCGGGCGCCTGCTGGGGGATAAGGGTCTGACCACCCTGGTCGAAGCGTTCGACATTATGGTGAGCCACGGCTGCGCTGCCCGGCTCGTCATCGCCGGCGAGCCTGATCCGCCCAATCCGACCTCCATATCCGTCGACGAAGTCGACAGCTGGAAGCACCGAAAAGGGATCAGTGTATTGGGCCATGTTTCCAACGTGGAGGATGTCTGGAAGGCGGCGCATATTGCGGTTCTTCCTTCGCGCCGCGAAGGGATGCCTTTGAGCCTTTTGGAAGCGGCAGCGTGCGGCCGGCCGCTGGTGGCGACAGATGTTCCGGGCTGCCGCGAACTGGTGAGGCATGGTGTCAATGGCTTGCTGGTGCCCCCCGACAATGCGCAGGCGCTTGCCGAAGCGCTCGAACTCCTGGTCAAGGATGCGGAGCGCCGGCAGGACTACGGCCGCGCTGCACGCAATATTGCGGTGACCGAATATTCCACCGAAATCGTCAATCGCCAGGCGCTTGCACTCTACGAAGCGATGACGCCGTAAACCGGGCAACCGGTTTCAGGTCGCTTGTTGGCCGTTGTGGCTATAAGTTACCGACCCATGCCGATTCGGCTTGACCCTTTGCCTGAAACGGATCGTGCGGCGGGAATTGACCGTGGCTGAAAGGCTTCACTACGAAGAACTGGTCGAAGATTTCAATCGACGGCTATTAACCCAGTTGCGCGGCCATGGGGCAGGCCCGGACTATCTTGAAACCTGGGTTCCCGAGGAAGATCCGGTCAAGAGCATTCTCAATATTGTTGAGTTGGCTCAAGCCTTTGGGCGAGACGCGCTCTGCGTCAACGTCGCCAAGACGACGATAAGCGGCGATCAACAAGGTCAGTTGTTGGATCTCATCGCACCGATCGGAAAAGCCAGAATTGTTGACCGCGGCGAATCCTGCGATATCGAGGTTGCTATCGAGGGCGGTGGGGCATGACCGCGGGACTGTATGAAATACATCCTGCCCTTAAGCCGGGCATTTCGGCTGCCGCGCAGCGCGCCATCAGGATGGGCGCTCCGGTCAAGGCCGCCAATGGCCAGGTTTTGTCGACGACCAAAGACGGCGTCACGCTGTCGGTTGCGGTCGTCCGTGACAACAAGGCCTGGATCGTTGAGAGCGCCCGTTATCTGCTTTCTGAGGAAGCGCCCGATATAAAAGGCCTCCTTGAAGTCTTCGCAGCGACCATCGAAGGCCTGCCGCTTCAGGAGGCGGCGGACCACGGTACGATTCATACCTGCGAGCGATTGCGGCAGACTATAACCGGACCGCTGGTGCAGGGCATTCACACGCCTGCCAGTATGGGAATGGCCTTTCGCCGCTGCGATGGTCTGATCAGGGATATCGTCGCGCAATTCAATGCCGCGGCCGGCGATACCAGCGCGCCTAATTTCTGGTATCCGGCGCTGTCGCGCGGATGGCGTGTCAAATCGACCGGCGAGCAACTTGCCATTTTGTATGCGATCGCCGGGGAGTTTTGCACGGCAAACGGTTTGGCGGCGGGAGATATCCGTGTCGTACGTCTCGAAAAGAGCCGGCGTGTCATCGTTGATTTCTGTGAAGGCTTCGACGCGGCGAGAAAATCAGGCGTTCTGATGCAGCTTGAGGAGCGCGTTCGCGCAGGCACCGGCGAGCGGCTTGAAATCTACATGGAAGAACTCATGGACAATAATCGCATTCGTCGGCTCGGGTCGGCGCCGGTCGAGGATGTCGCATGACCGGGATGACCGATCACACCCAACTCATCCTCGACGGCACCAAGATTGCGTGGCATCGGGATCGTATTACGGCCTGGGAGCGCGGCGAGCGCATTGCTCCGATCACCATAGACATGGCGCTCACGCGGGCTTGCAACTACGCCTGTCACTTCTGCTACGCCATGTTGCAGGAGAACGATCGAAAGCAAATCAGCCGCAAGGTGATATTCGACTTTCTGGAAGATTGCGCGGCAATCGGCGTGAAAGGCATTTCCTTCGTTTCTGACGGCGAAAGTACAATATCTCCGGTGTTCGTCGACGCGGTAAAGCACGGGCATGAGCTTGGGTTGTCGATGGCCGTCGGCACCAATGCCTTCGTTTTCAACCGACGAAAGCTTGAGGAGATTCTGCCGAGCCTGACTTATCTTCGCGTCAACATTTCAGCCGGTGAGCGTGCGCGCTACGGCGAGATCATGGGCGTCAAGGAGCAGTGGTTTGACCGCGTCGTGCAGAACATCCGCGACATGGTCGATATCAAGAAGCGCGGCGATCTGCCGGTGACCATCGGTCTGCAAATGGTCCTTATGCCGCAATATGAGGATCAAATCCTGCCGCTGGCACGCTTAGGCAAGGAGCTGCGGCCCGACTATCTTGTTATCAAGCATTGTTCCGACAATGAGGATGGCGACCTCGGCGTCGACTACAAAGCCTATCGCAGTCTCTATGACAAATTGCACGAGGCGGAAGCTCTTTCCGACGACGAATACAAAGTCGCCGTCAAATGGTCGAAAATCGATGCCGACGGATCCCGCAGCTATCAACGCTGTTACGGGGCGCCTTTCATGATTCAAATTTCCGGCTCGGGTCTCGTTGCGCCTTGCGGCATGTTGTTTAATGAGCGTTATAAAAAATTCCATATCGGCAATATCTGCGAGACGCGCTTTATGGATTTGTGGAATTCCGACCGTTATTGGGAGGTCATGAACTATATCGGTGGCCCGCAATTCAATGCCCAGACCATGTGCGGATCGCTCTGCCTGCAACACAAGGTCAACGAGTATCTTGACGAATATACCAAAGGCCGCGTCGAGCTTCCGGATTTGACAGGAAGGCTGCCGCCGCAGCATATCAACTTCGTCTAGCGGGGGCCGGGCCGGCGCGTCCAAACCCCGGTTTGTCCCAGGTCGTCCATGGGCGGCTATTGTCGTCCTCACCATGCAATCCTGGCGGGTTAACTGCGAGCCACTGAGGTATCCATGCCACAATTTCCGAAAGTCACAGTCACCGGCGGAGCCGGCTATGTCGGACACGTTCTCGTTCCGCAGCTTCTCGCCCTGGGGCATGACGTTGTTGTCTATGATACGCTGTGGTTCGGAGCGAAGTTCGCGCCTCATCCGAAGCTTCGCATCGTCAAGGGCGATATCCGCGATCTGAAGACGTTCTCTCAAGCGGTCGCCGGTTCTGACGCCGTCATCCATCTGGCTTGTATTTCGAACGATACGTCGTTTGCCCTCGATGAGGCTTTGAGCACGTCGATCAATCGCGACGCGTTCAAGCCGCTCCTGATTGCTTGCCGCGATGCCGGTATCAAGCGGTTCATCAATGCGTCGACCAGCTCGGTCTACGGCGTTTCCGACTCTCCGGAAGTGTTTGAGGACCATCCGAAGGTGCCGCTGACGCTGTACAATCGCTACAAGTGGGAATGCGAGGTGCAGCTCCAGGAATGGAATGACCCCGGTTTTGCCTGGGTCACGATTCGGCCTGCGACGGTTTGCGGATATTCGCCGCGGACGCGCCTCGATCTCTCGGTCAATATTCTGACCAACTTCGCGGTGAACAAGGGCAAGATCACGGTATTCGGCGGCGAACAAACCCGGCCCAATCTTCATATCCTGGATATGGTCGACGCCTATAAGCTTCTCTTGACGCTGCCCGACGAAAAGATCGATCGAAAGACGTTCAACTGCGGGTTCCAGAACCTTTCGATCATGCAAATCGCGCAACTTGCGCAGAGCGTCGTGGCGCAGGAATTTTCCGGCCGTCCCCCGGTCGAAATTGAAGTCACGAAATCGGACGACCCCCGCAGCTATAAGATCAATTCCGACAAAATCAGCCGCGAGCTCGGCTTCAAACCCCGGTTCACCATCGAGGATGCGGTGCGCGATCTGTGCAAGGCATTCCGGGATGGACTATTGCCGGCTTCCTTTGAGGACGAGAACTATTTCAACGTCCGCAAGTTGAAGGCGCTCAACGTCCATTAGTCCCGCCATGGCAGAGCCAAAAATTGCGGTCATCACCGGCGGTGCCGGGTTCATCGGCAGCCACGCGGTCGATCAGTGCCTTGCCCGCGGCATGAAGGTCCGCGTGATCGACAATCTTACAGGCGGGCGCCTTGCCAATTTGGCGCGCCACCACAACGAGCCGGGCTTGACGATCGAGGAGCGGGACATCCGCTCCTATGCGCCGGATGACCCGCTGTTCAGGGACGCCGCCCTTGTTATTCATTTTGGCGGCATCGGCGATTTGGTGCCTTCGATCGAGCGGCCGCTCGAATACATGTCGGTCAATATCCAGGGCACGATCAACATGCTGGAATGCGCCCGGCAGGCCGGCGGCGTACAAAAGTTTGTCTATGCTGCGTCGTCCTCGTGCTACGGCATCGCCGACGTCCCGACGACCGAGGACCATCCGATTTCCCCCGAGCACCCCTATGCGTTGAGCAAATATCTGGGCGAGCAGGCCTGCTTTCATTGGCACAAAGTTTACAAGCTGCCCCTCAACTCAATCCGGATTTTCAACGCCTACGGGACCCGTTCGCGCACCTCTGGCGCGTATGGTGCGGTGTTCGGCGTGTTCCTCAAGCAGAAGCTTGCAGGAAAGCCGTTCACCGTTGTCGGCGATGGTACGCAGACGCGCGATTTCCTCTATGTCACCGATGTTGCGCGGGCCTTTGTCATGGCGGCTGAAACGCCGCTATCGGGCCGGATCTGGAATCTCGGCGCCGGTAATCCGCAGTCCGTGAACAAGCTGGTCGCGTTGCTCGGCGGCGATGTCGTCCATGTCCCGAAGCGTCCAGGCGAACCGGACTGCACCTTCGCGGATATCACGCGGATCAAGACCGAGCTTGGCTGGGCGCCGGAGGTCAGTTTCGAGGATGGCGTCGCCAAGGTCGTCGCCAATATCGAATATTGGCGTGATGCGCCGTTGTGGGATCCTGAATCGATTGCGCGTTCCACCGCCTCGTGGTTCGCCTATCTCGGATCGGAAACGAAAAACAACCCATCCTAAAAACCTAGGTTTTTAGGTTGTTGATGCTCTGTTTTTGCAAAAACGCGACCCGCACGTAACCCAACATGGAACCCCGTATATGCTATATGTGATTTTCTGATTCGCTGCACCCTAAATGGGCGGCAGTCGCCTCCAAGGCCGGGCGGTTGAATGTTGGAAAGATCCAATCTGGCCGACCTTCCGCTGGCGCAGCTGAAGATCAAGGCGCTCGACGAACTCGCCGCAGAGGCGGACAATCTCCGGCATAACGGTCTCCGCATTGTCCTGGCCCACGGCACGTTCGATCTCCTTCACCTGGGACACGTCCGATATTTCGAAGAAGCGCGACAGCAGGGCGACCTGCTGTTCGTAACGGTCACCGCCGACGGTTTCGTCAACAAGGGGCCGTCGCGACCGTACTTTCCGCAGGATTTGCGCGCGGAAATGGTCGCCGCGCTGTCGTGCGTCGATGGCGTCGCCATCAATCACGCCGCCAGTGCAGTCAACGTCATCGAAGCGATCAGGCCCGATGTCTACGTAAAGGGGCCGGATTACAAAGATGCGAGCTCCGACGTTACTGGCAAAATCATCGAGGAGCAGCGCGCTGTCGAAGGCGTCGGCGGGCGTATTTTTTTCACCGACAATATTACTTTCAGCTCTTCCACCCTGATCAATCGCTTCCTGGAAGTTCCAAATCCGGAGCTACGGGGATATCTCGACAGCGCGCGGCAGCGAAACTTCGATCGCCGCGTACCCGAGTTGATCGAGCGGATTGCCGGCATGAAGGTGCTCATGGTCGGCGAAACGATCGTCGATGAATACGTCTATGTGTCGCCGCTGGGCAAGCCGCCAAAAGAGAATGTCCTGGCCTCGATCCGCCGGGGGCAGGAAATATTCGCCGGCGGGGTCATTGCCGCGGCCAATCATACGGCCAATTTCTGCGCCGAAGTCGAAGTGTTCACCTGCCTCGGCGAAAGTGACAGTCACGAGCGGCTGCTGCTCGAATCCTTGCTGCCAAACGTCAGGCTCTGGTCGGTCGCGCGGCCGAATGCGCCGACGGTGCGCAAGACCCGTTATGTCGAATCGGATTACCTGAGAAAGCTGTTTGAAGTCTACACGATGGACGACACGCCATTGTCGGGCAGCCTTAACGAGCAGTTCGTCGAGCAGATCGAGCGCCGCGCCAAAGACTTCGATGTCGTCATCGTCACCGATTTCGGTCACGGCATGCTGACGCCGGAAATCCGATCGGCGCTGTTGTCCAACTCCCGGTTTCTCGCACTGAACGTCCAGAGCAACGCTGGCAATTTCGGATACAATCTCGTCACCAAATATCCACGGGCCGATTATGTCTGCCTCGATGCGCCCGAGGCGCGGCTCGCGATCTCCACCAAAGACGCGGATCTCGATACGGTCGCGATGGTCGGCTTGCGCGACCGGATGGATGTCGACCGGATCATTCTGACGCACGGCCGCAACGGATGCGTCACTTTTGAAGACAAGCGGGGCGTGACGCATGTGCCGGCCTTTACGCGCCGCGTCGTCGATACGATGGGCGCCGGCGACGCATTTCTTGCGGTCACCGCGCCGCTGGCCGCGATGTCGGACGATATGGACATGATCGGCTTCATCGGAAATGCCGTTGGCGCGATCAAGGTCGGGATCGTCGGTCATCGCAAGCCGGTGGAAAAGGTGCCGGCGCTCAAGTTCATTCAGACGCTCCTCAAATGAGATCACGCGCCGTCCATCGTATTGAACAGACGATTGCCGGCGACTACTTCGCGCGTCTCGGCGCGCTCGGCACGCTCATTGAAGCGTCCGATAACAAAGGCCGTTCGATTGAAACCGACTCCGCCATCGTCGCGGTCGTCGATCTTGCCGCCGAGGTGAAAGCGCAAAAAGGCCGGGTTTTGTTCGTCGGCAATGGCGGCTCGGCTGCGATCGCGAGCCACATGGCCGCCGACTGGTTGAAGAATGGCGGCTTCTCGGCGCTCAGTTTCAACGACGCGTCGCAGCTAACATGCCTTGCGAACGATCTTGGTATTGAGCGGATTTTCTCCGTCCCGATCGAGCAGCATGGACGTGAGGGCGACCTGTTGATGGCGATTTCCAGCTCGGGAAATTCATCCAATATCCTGGCTGCCGTGAGCGCCGCGCGAAAAATCAAGGCACGTGTCGTGACGCTGTCCGGATTCGAGCCCCACAATCTGTTGCGCAAATTGGGGGACGTCAATTTTTGGGTTCCTGACAACCATTACGGGTTTGTCGAAATCGGGCACTTGATGCTGTGTCACGCGATTCTCGATATCGCGATGGGGTGGCGGCGTGTCGGAGATCGGCCAGTGGCGAGAACCGCGGCGTACCGGTAGCAACTGATGTCCACTTTGGCCATGTCCGCCGGCCTTGCCGGTGAACGTTCCGAGCCGAAACGTGTCGTGCAACTGTTCGCCGACATGCTGCGTATCCGCATGATCGAAGAGGAGATCGCCGCACGGTACCCTCAGGAAAAAATGCGCTGCCCGATTCATCTTTCCATCGGGCAAGAGGCGGTGGCGGTGGGGGTGAGTTCGGTGCTTCGGCAATCGGATCAGATCGTCACCACGCACCGCTGCCACGCCCATTATCTGGCCAAGGGCGGCGATCTGCGGGCGATGCTGTGTGAACTGATGGGTCGCGAGCCGGGCTGCTGCTCCGGCCGCGGCGGTTCCATGCATTTGTTCGATCGCGAGGCCGGAGTCCTGCTCAGCCTGCCGATTGTGGCGGCCTCCATCCCCATCGGGGTCGGGGCAGCTTTTGCGATGAAACAGAAGAAATTAGATGATGTCGCCGTCATTTATCTCGGCGATGCCTCGATCGAGGAGGGTGTTTTTCACGAAAGCGCAAACTTCGCGGCGGTGCATCGCCTGCCGGCGGTTTTTGTGTGTGAGAACAATCTCTATTCCGTCTACACCCCATTGCGTGACCGGCAGCCGGCCCGACCGATCACAGAGCTTGCCCGAGGGCACGGTCTGGATTGCCATCGGGTCGACGGGAATGACGTTTTAGCCGTTCGTGATGTCTCCGCTGCCGCCGTTGAGCGTGCACGGGCGGGCAAAGGGGCGAGCTTCATTGAGGCCGATACGTACCGTTGGCGCGAGCATTGCGGGCCAAACTACGACAATACCCTTGGATATCGCACGGTCGCAGAGTTCGAAGCCTGGAAACGCCGCGACCCCATCGAAGCATTGCGGCAGAGCGCCGGTCCGGACCTGAGCGGTCCTACCGTAAAAACCTTGCAGGACAGCATAGCCCAGGAAATTTCGGCCGCCTTCGCCTACGCCGAGTCAGCGCCGTTTCCGGATCCGCAAACCATCTCAAGATACATCTATGCCGGCTGAACGCATTGTAAGCGCGGCCGATGCGGTGCGCGAAGCGCTGGCGATTTCTTTGCGCCAGCGTCCGGACGTTTACCTGATTGGTGAAGGCGTCGCCGATCCGGGCGGCATTTTCGGAACGACGAAGGGCCTTGTGGATGAATTTGGCCCCGATCGTGTCGTTGAGATGCCGGTTGCGGAGAACGGGCTGACCGGAATTGCGATCGGCAGCGCCTTGATGGGCATGCATCCGGTAATGACTCATCAGCGCGTCGACTTTGCGCTGTTGTGCATCGAACAGCTTTACAATGCGGCTGCGAAAAGCAGTTACGTGACGGGCGGCCGGCACAAGGTGCCCTTGACGGTTCGAATGGTGATCGGCCGCGGCTGGGGGCAGGGGCCGCAGCACTCGCAAAGCCTTGAAGCCTTGTTTGCCTATATGCCGGGTCTGAAGGTGGTGATGCCGTCCACGCCGCACGAATTCAAGGGACTGTTGCTGGCGGCGATTGAAGACGACAATCCGGTCATCTTTCTGGAGCATCGCTGGCTGCATTACGTGACCGGAGCCGTTCCGCCGGAGCACTACACGCTGCCGCTTATTGGCTCGCGCATCGTGGACGACGGAAATCTAAGGCGTGGCACTAACGCGACCATCGTTGCCACATCGTACATGGTGCTGGAGGCGCTCCGGGCCGCCAAGGCGCTCGCCGACGTCGACTGTCCTGTTGAGGTCATCGACCTGCGGATGTTGCGGCCTCTCAACATGGGCCCCATTGTCGAATCAGTGCGCAAGACCGGAAAATTGGTGATGTGCGACACCGGCTGGACGCAATTCGGGGTAGGGGCCGAAATCATTGCCTCCCTCGTTGAAGGCGCTTTCGACGCACTCAAAAAACCGGTTGCGCGTATCGGGCTTCCCGATCACCCGACGCCAAGCTCGGTGGCCCTTGCCGAAGCCTACTATCCGGATTCGACCGATATTGTCGAAGCGGTGGGACGGCTTTGTGATCTGACACCGGAGCAAATCGCGAAAGCCTCGCAAGCCGTTGTTGCCGCCCGTCAGGGCACGCCGGTCGATAAGCCCGATCCAGCCTTCAAGGGTCCGTTCTAGCAATTCGCAGTCAAGGAAGACGATCGCGGCCATGCATGTCCGCTATTCATACCTCCAGCAGCAATTCGCCGACTGTGAGGACCTGTGGCAGCAGCTCCGGGCGTTCGTGCCAACCGGAGATTTTACCCTTGGCAAGCCACTGGCGGAGTTCGAGCGCCGTTTTGCGGATCTGATCGGCACCAAACATGCGATCGGCGTCAATTCCGGGACCGATGCGATCAAGCTCTCGTTGAAAGCGCTGGGCGTCGGTTACGGCGACGAGGTTATCACATGCGCCAACACATTCGTCGCCACGGTCGGCGCTATTGCGGAGATCGGCGCCATTCCGACTTTCGTCGATTGTGACGACACGTTTTGCATGAATGTCGATCAGATCGAGGCGCGGATCACGCCGCGCACCAAGGCGATCGTCCCGGTGCACTTTACCGGTTATATGACCGATATGCGCAAGCTCATGCCGGTTGCGAACCGCCATAAACTTGCTGTCGTCGAAGACGCCTGCCAGTCAATTCTCGGGGCGATCGACGGGCGCAATGCCGGGACGTGGGGACCGGCCGGCGCTTTCTCATTGCACCCGCTGAAGAATCTCAATGTTTGGTCCGACGGCGGCGTTATCGTGACGAGCGATGATGCGCTGGCGCAGAAGCTCCGTCTTCTGCGCAACCACGGACTTGCCGATCGCGATACGGTTACGATGTTTGGCTACAACTCCCGGCTTGATACGATCCAGGCCGTGGTTGGCAATTGGCTTATCCCGAAAACGCACGAGATCGCCCAACGGCGCATTGCCAATGCCAAAAAATACGATCAGGCCTTTGCCAGCATCAAGGGAATCCGCGTTCCCGTTCGTCCCGCCGACATGCAAGTTGTCTATCACCTCTACATCGTCTTCGCCGAACGCCGCGACGCCTTGCTGAAGTACTGCGTCGACCGCGGCATCGAGGCCAAAGTGCATTATCCAGTGCCGATTTACCGGCAGCCGGCGCTGACGGCGCTCGGCTACCAGGAGGGGGATTTCCCCGTCGCTGACCGCCATACCCAGGAGATCATCACCTTCCCATGCGATCAGCATCTGGCGGGAGATGAAATAGAGTACGTGATCGATACCGTTCGCGCTTTCTACCGAGAAGGATAAGCGGCGGTGACGGAGACCAGGCGCAAGATCCCCTACGTCAATCTGGGAGCCCAGTACCTCGAAGAGCGTGCGGAGCTGTTGCCGCTGATCGACCAGGCGCTCGCAGCCGGACAGTTTGTCGGCGGCGAGCCGATCGAGGCGCTCGAAGAGGCACTCAAACCGGTCTGCGGCGCAGAACACGTTGTGGCGCTCAATTCTGGGACCGACGCCCTGATCCTCGGCATGGCGGCGCTCGGTATTGGGCCGGGCGACGAAGTGATTACGCCGCCCAATTCTTTCGTGGCGTCCACGGGGGCAATTGTTGCCTTGGGCGCAAAGCCGGTGTTTGTCGACGTTCTTGACGATCAGAACATCGATCCGGCCAAAATCGAAGCCGCAATCACCAGCCGCACCAAGGCAATCATGCCGGTTCATCTGACCGGGCGTATTGCCGACATGGACCCGATTATCGATATCGCTCAACGGCACAATTTGAAGATCGTTGAGGACGCCGCCCAAGCCATCGGGTCGCGCTATCGCGATCTGCCGAGCGGTGCATTCGGCGATGTCGGCTGTTTTTCCGGTCACCCCCTGAAAAACCTCAGTGCATGCGGCGACGCCGGGTTCTTGACGGCCAAAGATCCGAAAGTGGCCGATACTGTCAGGTTGTTGCGTAATCACGGATTGGCCGATCGCGACACGGTGAGCCGGTTCGGAGCGGTATCGCGCCTGGATACTCTGCAGGCGATCATTCTCGAATTTCGTTTGACGCGGCTGCCGTCGATTATCGAACGCCGGCGGAACAACGCCGCGCGTTACGCGCGTCTGCTGGATCCCGAGGTGGTGTTTTTGTCGCCGGAGCGTCAGCACGAGTACAATACGTATCACACGCTCGTCGTGCAGGTTGACCATCGTGATGAGTTACGGGCGCATTTAAGCGAAATCGGCGTTGGAACGGCAATTCATTATCCCATCCCGATTCATCTGCAGCCCGCCGCCGGCGAACTTGGCCTTGAAAGGGGCAGTTTTCCGGTCTGCGAACGCCAGGCAGAGCGCATTCTCACCTTGCCCGTTCATCCCTGGTTGAGTGAGGACGATATCGAATTCATCAGCGCGACCGTGAATGCTATTCTACGCAAGGCAGATGAGAAGGAGCACAACGCTTGAACTGCAACGCAATAAATGCGCTGATTGAGACGATCATATGATCGGGATGGACTTTCCCGTCTCAGATTGCCGCCGTTCTTATCGTGACAAGGATATTTGCTATTTTTCACCGTGATTTAGCAGCAGATTACGACGACGAGTTTTATCGAGCGATTGACGAGGCTCTACTATGGGCGCTTCGAATGATGAAAATTTTGATCTGTTTGATCCCTACGGTATCAGCTTCCGAAATACAGCGACGCGAGTTGCCGTAAGTGAAACTTTGTTTTCAGCAGGTCCAGATACCGCGGTAATTCTCGGCGTCGGACAATCCAATATTGCAAACGAAGGTGATGAAAGCGAGCTTTATGAGCCTACGAGCGGAGTTTACAACTTCAATTTCTTTGATGCCAGATGCTACGTGGCAAAGGACCCGCTGTTGGGCGCCAGCAGAAATCGCAGCAATGTCCTGACCCGGTTGGGCGATCTGCTCGTTGCGCGCCGCCATTATCAACGTGTTCTCCTGGTGCCGATAGCACATGGTGGAACTTACGCGCGTGACTGGTCGCCCGGCGGCAAAATGTTTCCAAGGCTGCAGCGGACACTCGCTCTCTTGCGGCAGCAAGACATCAAAATTACCGATGTTTTGTGGCAACAAGGAGAATCGGAAGCTGCTCAGGATCCCACGGAATCAATCGGGTGGGGGAGGCATTTCATGGCGATGGTCGCCGCAATCAGACAGGCCGATGTTGATGCGCCGATCTACGTGGCTCAATCTACTATCTGCCGTAATGAACCCAGCGAGCCGATTAGATCTGCCCAGCGGCGCGTCGTCGCTCCCGCCCTCGGAATTCTGGCGGGGCCCGATATTGATCTGATTGGGATCGAGGACAGGTATGACGGTTGTCATCTTTCAACGGCGGGCTTGTGGCGCTCCGCGCAAATGTGGTGCGCCGTGCTGGCCGCTGGCTCTGAAAAAGATAGCGCGACAGTTGCCGGCCGATGATGCCGATCAGGTTTCGGAGCGCCTGCCGATAACATGTTCTGCCAGCGCCAGGGACTCCGGCATGCCAATGTCGATAAATTCGAAGTGTCCGGAGAAGCCCGCAAGTGAACCGGGCGGGGCAAGCGCAAAAATCTCCCGTTCCAGTGACGAAGCCTGGCCGGCAGCGATTTCATCCAGCAATGCTGCCGAGAACAGGTAGAACTCCGGCGTTGACGGCACTGTTGCCATGAAAGTTCGGGTCTTTTTCTATGAAGCCGCGAATCCGGGCGTTTTGGTCGATATCGACGCGGCCGTAGCGGCCGGCATCGACGACCTGGGCGCAAAGCAATGTCGCTCTTGCTCCTGCGACCTGGTGGTGGTGAACGAACGCGCATAGATCGGCATTGGCAAAGCTGTCGCCGTTCATGATCAATACCGGATCGGTTCGCAATTTCGGTCTCGCGAAACGGATTGCACCGGCCGTCCCCAAAGGCTTTGGCTCGATCGCAATTTCAATGATCAGGTCCGCATGCGCCGAGCGGTTTTTATCAAGAAAACCGGTGATAGCCCGCGCTTGATGGCCCAGGGAAAACACGATTCGTGCGGCGCCAAATTGCTTCAGCCAATCCAGGAGATACATCAAATAAGGTCGTCCGCGAATCGGCGCCAACAGCTTCGGGACATTGCCCAGAACCGGCGCAATTCTTGTCCCCAAACCGCCGGCGATTATCAGAATATCGAGTTCAGCGAGACAATGCTTGCGAGCAGGAGTTGGCATAGGCTTTGGATCAAAAATGCTCAAAGATTTCTCCTGGGAGGCCGGTGCCGCGCTATTGAATGCTTGCAGCGTCTGTTTCGTCGCAACACTTGGCATTCCGGCGACATTTAATGGAAAGCCCCGCGATCTCATCGTGTCTCCGGCGGAATGACTGCAATCTGGATTTCGTCCGGCGCGTCTTCTATTCCCAAAAAATGCCGCGAAATTTTCACGTGCTCCGTCGTAACGACGCCAAATGCCGTGGAGAAGCGATCCATGGCCCTCATGCAAAAACGGTCTGTTGTGGGGCACATCAGCGCCATCCCTTCAGCCAGTACGCGAGCCTTGCTGACCCAAGGCGTTCGGATCGGGTCGATGATATTTAGCGCTGACGGTTCGCTATCGATGTAAAATGCGACGCTATTCAATATATCGGAGCCGCCGACGATGCGTAGCGGCTTATCCGTTTGTGTGCGCCAGGCGCGCTTGATTGCACCAGCGAAAAGGCGGTAGTGGTTTTCGTAATTCGGTTTCGGCATCTGGTACAGGACAAAGGTGATCCCAGGCGATAGTGCGAACATGAACACCGGAAAAGCGATTGCAATTCCCAGCATAAAGATCGTGGCCCGCTGCGGAATGACGACGCGTGGCGAAGAGAGCAGCACGACGGGAAGCATCGTCATGGCCGATGTTGCCCAGAGCGGTTCAATTCCGACCTGCAGGAGTTCCTGCAAGAGGAATGATAAATGCGAGCGGTGCGGCAAATGCCACAACGAAAAAACGTCGCTCTGCTTCCGCGGGCCAAACCGTGTCGACAACTTCGGCCATGCTCGGCTGCGCGATCAGTGCGCTAAGCACAAGCGGGGCAGCCACGTAGGCAAGGCTGGTGGCGACAAAGACAAGCCCGGAAAACAATCCAGTTAAGGCGGTCGCCGGATGCGCCGCAAAAGCATACGAAACCGTGTTGAACTGGTGGCTGATGACCCAGTCCAGGTGAGGCGTCAGCAAAATGGTGCCGATAGCTATCGTCAAATAGGGCGCCAGCGACGCGAAGTATTTATCGCGACGAGGGTCCATCAATGCGGCGATTGCCAAGCCGGCCAACATGACGATCGACCAGTATTTTCCGAGCACTGATGCTGCCGCAGCAACTCCGGCGAGAAGCGCCCATCCGGTGCGGCGCGTTTCGAACGAGCGGAGAAACCACCAGGCCGTTAACGCCCAAAGCGGTGTCAGAACGGTGTTGGCGTTGAACTTGAACGCCTGGAAATTATAGAACGGCACCAGACTCAATGTCGCGAGACCAAAAATACGCTTGCTGTTCGGCAGATAACCCTCAGAGACTTTCCATGTGGCCCACAGCGCACCCGTTGGTAGTATCATCGCAAAAAGGTAATAAGCCCAATCTGTCCGGGGAAATACGCTGAACCATAGCCAGACCAACCACGCGCCGAGTGGTGGGTGTTTTGGCGTACCGAGAACGACCTCGTGCCCCCAAACCACCATCTCACCCATATCGATGTGAATATCCTGGCTGCTTTTGGCGATAACTGCGTAAAGCCACCAGATTACAAGATAGCAAAGCAGCAAAAGTCCCATGGTACGATCGCTACGCGCTGGATCGACAAGGGCATTGAACAGCCGTCGCAACAGACGATGTTTCGAATCGGCGGCTTCAGCGATCATCATGTGACGATTATAGTGTTAGCTGCGGAACGGAATTACTGCGATCGTTGATATTTTTGCGGCTTCGCAAGGTCGAGTCGCATTTCTCCCATGGTCGCAGATTGGCATGTATGAGCCTTGAGCGGAACCTCTTGCGTCGACTTTTCGCTATCACGCGCCTCAGGATCCGCGCTTCAACGCCGCGGCCGCGTGTCGACCGGCCCAAGGCCGAGCGCATTGCGCACATCCAATTGCGAATCATGGTGCCCGCAAAATATCTTGATCGGACATTTCATGCCCGTCTATCTTTGCGGGCGATTTGTGATCGACGCTTGGAGTTCGTTGCTTCAATTGATGGCTTCGTCCTTCGGCGATTGGCCGGGCGACGAAGTCTCTGCAGCTTTGGGTTCCCACGGAGCGAAGCCCTGGGTTCCTCTAAATGCTTGAGACGTCTGAGCGCCCGCTGGAGTTTAGAGGACAAATCCGCGAGAGATTGAAATGTCGGTCGTTACATTTTATCTGAGGCTGCTCTGTAGTCTTTTAATGGCGGCTAATTGCTTCTTGGCGACCACCTTGGTTGTCGGCCGATTTTCGCCCGAAATGCGGGAACGTTTAAGCAGTCACGAAGCCATCAATCCTAATCCGACCTTTGAGTGGCCGATTGACTGGTCGCCAGGCCTTTCTCTGGCCTTTGGGCGCGGTCAGGGCGTCGTCGTAGGCCCCGGCGGCGAGAACCCGAATGTGTTCGCGCAATATGTTCCGGTAATACCGGGAGAGACGCTGCGGTTCACCGCGCGAGCGACGAGTGTCGACGGGGCAACGGCCACTGCGCAGATCCAGATAAATTGGATGGATGCCCACGATGGATTTATCACGACTTCCATCGCCAAGTTTCAGGTGGCTCCGACGACACGCGCCTTTGAGCAGCAGCTTGTCGTTCCACCCGGCACAAAGACCGCCATCCTGTACGTCGTACCAGGCAATCAGAGCGAGGCGGTGAGATACACGGAAATGAGTGTTGCGCGTCCGAATTGGGCGCGTGATTTCATCGACCTTTGGTTCTTCAGCACTACAGTTCAGTGGATCCTTTTCGCGGCCAGTGCAGCGCTGTTGCTGATCATTGGATGTTATCTGGCGTTCCGAAACAGGGATGTAAGGTGCCGCTCTGGAGATGTGAATGAATCCAGAAGTTCCTAAAACGAGAAATCTCACTTGCTTTAGCGCTGCTGGGCCAAGAACTGGAACGGTCTTAATGGAGAATTGGAATGCCTGCCGGCCGAAGCTTTCTTTGGATGGGCGCAGTCGTGATCATTGTTGGCTCGTTTCTGGCAACAAACTTCGCGTTGAATTGGTGGGCCGGATCGCCATCGTCGAAGTCGAGGGTGGATCAAAGTCCTGCAGTATCGGCTATAGACTATTCGCGGACGATCGATGTTTCACCCCTTTTCGAGGAACCGGCCGGTTGGAGTGCCGGTTATGCCTTGGCGACGGGCCACGGTCCTGGCGCCGTGGTCGGTCCAGGCTCTGAAAATCCCAACGTCTTTGCTCAAACCATCTCCGTGAAAGGCGGCGAGCAGCTGCTCGTTATTGCGCGGGCATCGAGCATCGACAAGCCGACAGCGTTCGCGATGATCCAGATCAATTGGCTGACCGCAGAGGGGCAGTTTATTACGGCGTTTCAGAAATCCTTCGAGGTGACGCCGGACCAAAAAACAGTCCAGCAGCCCGTCGCGGTGCCACCCGACGCTGCGACTGGCGCTGTGTACGTCGTGCCCGGCGGCACTGATGATGTGGTGCGATACACCGAGATGAGGGTGATCCGTCCTTAGCGTCGCCGTGCGTGTCCCGGCACCCTCGGGACACTTGCTCAGGGCTTCCGTGAACATGCGCTCCGTTCGAGGAATCAGGATATGAAGCTTAGCGGATTCACTTGCCGGGTCTGTGCGATGCCCGCCCTCGAGGAGATGGCGGGCTATACCGAGCTGCCGCGCGTGACCTCCGACTGCAAGCCGTTTCCGTCCGGAGGACGGCTCGCTGTTTGTATCGCGTGCGGCGCGACGCAGAAGCCGATCGACACGCGCTGGCAGAACGAAATCGCCGCGATTTACCGAAACTATGAGCCCTACTTCCAATCCGCCGGCGTGGAGCAGGCGGTATTCGATTTGGCAAAAGGCACTCCGCGGCGACGCAGTGACGTCGTGCTGGAGCGTCTTGGCAAAGTTCACGCACTTTCGTCGCGCGACGGTGCCATACTCGATGTGGGATGCGGCAACGGGGTTCTCCTGCGTGCGTTTGCGCAAATGCGTCCAGAGTGGCGCCTCTTCGGCCATGATTTGAGCGATCTGCATGCCACGGCCTTGGCGCAAATTCCCGGCTTCGAGCGGCTTTATTGCGGGCCGCTTAACGGACTACCGTCCGGTTTCGATGTCATCACGCTGATGCACGCGCTCGAGCACATTCCCGACCCAGCCGACGCATTGGCGGACCTGCGCACGAAACTCGGCGGGCAGGGCTGCCTGTTTATCGAGGTCCCCAACCTGGAAGCAACGCCGTTCGATCTGTTGGTCGCCGACCATGTATCTCACTTTACTCGCAACGATCTTGCTCGCTTGATTGCGCGCGCCGGAATGAGTGCCGCAGCTATCGCTAATGATTGGGTGTCGAAAGAGCTGTCGGCCGTTGCGCTGGCGAACGGGCCAATATCTCCACTCCCTTCGGACGTTATGCCGGCCCAGGTCGTGGAGCGCATACGAAAGTACATCGACTGGCTCAAGGTGGTGACCACAAGGGCCCGCCACGCGGCGCAAAAAGCGTCCTTTGGACTGTTCGGCACATCGGTTGCGGCAATGTGGCTATTCGGCCAGCTTGCCGACGAAATTGCGTTCTTTGTCGATGAGGATCCCAGCCGTCGTGGCACGACGTTGTTCGGTCGCCCGGTGCATTCGCCGAGCGAAGTACCTGAGGGAGCGTCCGTTTACGTCTTGCTCATCCCAGAGGTGGCTCGTGCCGTGGCCGCACGCCTGGAACGGCCTGGCGTCGCCGTCCACGTTCCGCCCGACATTCTCTGAATGCGCACCGAGTCCAATGTCTCTACTTCCAATTGGCAATTTCTTCGGTTAGACCGCATGACACGATGAATGAATTTGCTCTGTCATCCCGCAATTCGGGTGCGGCCTCCCGGGCGTGGATAGCGGACCACACGATTGTCATTCCCACTTACAACAGGCCGTCACTGCTGCGGCGACTTGTAACCTACTATGCGGCCCACGCGCGTCCGGTCAGGCTTCTGATACTGGATTCCAGCAATCCCGAGATCACCGCCGAGAACGCTGCGGCGCTCGAGCCTCATCGAGCCTATCTCCGTCATATCATTTACCCGATGACGACGCCGATGGCCCTGAAGTTATCCCGAGGCCTTGAGGAGGTCCAAACATCGACGGTATCGTTCTGCGCCGACGATGATCTTGTGTTCGCCGAGGGTTTGCAGACCGCGCGGGAATTCCTGATCGATAATCCGGACTATGTCTGCGCGCACGGACTTTACCTGAATTTCCGGGAGGACGGTTTTCAAGTTCACGTCACTCGCGAATATGCCGGCGAAAGCAACGATGCAAAACATCCCGGCGCGCGCATTTTCCGGCTCTGTCAGAATTACGAGTCGCTATTTTACGGCCTGTTCAGAACCACCGATCTGCGCGAAATCCTCGCGGAAGCCGGAACGATCCCGTCATTGCATTATCAGGAACTGTTCCAGTCAGTCGGCGCGCTGATCAAGGGCAAGGTCAAGCGGCTGCAATGTTTTTACGCGGCACGGCGTTCCGGACCGGAGGCGGAGCCTGGCCGCGAGCGCTGGCAAACCTATTACTGGTTTGCCGACAATCCGGCCGAGTTTCTGCAGCATTATGTCGATTATCGGCAGCGGGTAGCGAGGTTTTACGCCGTGCACGGCGCGGCGCCGCAATTGACCCCTTCGGATTTCCAGCGAGTGCTGGACATCACTCATGCGATGTACTTCGCCAAGGCATGCCCGCCCGAATATTTTCACAGCAGGCTGCAGGCCTACTGGCCCGACGACAGATTGGTGAAGGAGCCGGCCGATCTCTTTCAGCTCTTGCGATCGGAGCGCACGCTGCCGCGGCGCGGAATGGCGGCACGGTTGGCAAGAAAGCTGTTGCGCGGCCTGAGGATCTTCCGTGCCCGCGTCGGCCCGGCCGCGCCGATCGATCATGACATCCAGGCAGTGTGCCGCCATCCGTGGGTCTGCCAGCTGCCGCGCCGCATGAAATGGCTCGCCGCCGACCAGGACTTCCGCGCCGCCTATCGCGAGTTGTGCATCTATCTCGATACGAGCCTGCCCGACGGCGGAGGGACGACGGGAGAGAGGTTTCGCATCGGCGAGCGGGTCATTGGCAAAAACGGCAAGTTGGCAATTGTCACGGTTGAGGGGCGTTCGATCGCGCTGGTCGATCGTGGCCCGGAGGGAAACGATCTCGTCGGCGCCGTGGAAGCGGCCAGCGCCGATGGTAACGGCCAAGTCATGCTGCAAGGTTGGGCCATCGATCCCGCAGCCGCCCGACCGGCAAGCGCGGTGCTCGTCATCGCGCACGGGCGGCTTGCATCATGGGGAATTCCGCAAACGCCGCGCGCCGATATTGCCGGCGGCTTCGGCGCGGCTTGCGAGAACTGCGGCTTTCGCATCCATCTGCCACACAGAGAGCGACAGGCGCAAGTTTACGCCGTCATGGAGAATGGAACGGCGCGAGAGTTAAGCTACGCAGCCGGTACCTTCGAGCCATCGCCGATTGCGGGCGATTGATCGAACCCAAAGGGGCCTATTGGATCGCGCTTTGTCGCGTACATGGCGGGCAGCGCGCTCGCCTGGCTTTTTCTTTTCTTTGCATTCATCTTGTTTGTTGATCCCTACGGTGTTTACCGCTTCACGCGACTATCGCAGGGATGAACCAGATCAAACCAAAGCGTCTTGATGTTGATCGTTTGATTAAACCCATCGACGTCTGGGAGCGTCAGCCGCGCACGATTTTCCTCGGTACATCGCGAATCCATCAGTCAATCGACCCATCGGTCCTTGATGGAACTGATTTGGCACCAGCGTACAATGCGTCGAATTCCGGCAAGTTCGCTGGGCATGAACATCGCCAACCTCAAGCAGGATATTGAGCTCGACCGCAATCTGCATGTCGTTTTTGCCGAGCTGTTCCTGTACAACTTTCTTGGTCAACCACAAGACCACACGGATCTGTCGTGGCAGACATTCCTTGCAGATGGCGTAACATTACTCGGCAGCGATGACACGCTCTGGGCGTCAATCGCGACCGTTTGGCAAAACGCCTCAATCGGGAAAGAAACCTACGAGATCAAGCCCGGCGGATATTTTTACTATCCGCCGGGGCATCGAGCTGGAGATGTATTCAATGGTTTTCCAGCTGGCATTCTCAAATATCATTTGCAAAGCCCGGGCGGGCCAAGATTGAACGACGGAGCTTTTGCTGCCGTTCGCGAGCTTGCGTCAGTGGCGCGCAGAAGCGGCATCGATTTGCGATTCATCGCAACGCCGAACCATGCTTACTTCGACTATTATCTCGATGTTTTTAATATGTGGGGCATGGTCGAGGAGTGGCTGCGCCGGCTCAGCAGCGAAGTCGTCATCTATAGCTTCTCGCAGCCCAATGACTGGGTCTACGAGACCGTGCGGCCAGTCATGAAGTATTGGAACGATCCGATACATTTTTCTCTTGCGATGGGGGCTGGCATTCAAGCCAGCCTTGCCGGGCGCGAGGTTCCGGACTTGCCGAGTAACTTCATGATGCGGCTCACGCCTGACAACGTAGCGGCCCATGTTGAGAGTAGACGACGGGCCATCGAGCGCTGGGCAAAAGAGCACCCCGCATTCGTCGAGGAATTCGAGCAGGCGCGCCGGGCGGCGTTGAGGCTGCCTCCGCTCCTTGATTCAAAAGATTTCCAGATCGGAGAAGAAGTGACCCAGAAGCGTAACCAACGCTACCTTACAATGATCGACGGCACAAGAATTGTGCTCGAAAACAGAAGTGCTGACAGCAACGATATATTCGGCGCCGTTGAAGGTTTGAGCTTTCCTCCGCTGACCTTGACAGGTTGGGCGATTGATCCAGATGCAAAAAAGCCGGCGCGGGTCGTTGGCATCGTCAATAATCGCGTCTGGGCGAATGCCAAACCGACAATGGATCGTCCCGACATCGCCGGGGGCTTCGGCAGCGCCTTTGCAAAGTCCGGCTTCGCTATGTCGATTGCAGACGGTTCCGCCGACGAAGTCAAACAAATGCGAGCCTACGCGGTCATGCAGGACGGTACCGCACGCGAACTCAATTATGCGGCGGGCATAGGAAGCCAGGCCGGGAAATGAGCTGGCGGTTCTGCTCACTTGATCGGATGGTAGTTCAGATCGAACCGCATGCTCTTTAATTCCTACATCTTCATCTTTGCGTTTCTGCCGAGCGTGCTGGCGCTCTATTATCTGCTGCGCCGGTTGCCAAATCCCGCCTGGGCCATCGGTTTGCTCATCGTCGCTTCGTTGTTCTATTACGCGTGGTGGCGGCCGGTCTACGTCCTGCTCCTTTTGTTTTCAATCAGCGTCAATTATGGGCTCGGCCGTGTCCTGATCGACGGCGCTCTGTCGCGCCCGTTGGCGCGCGCCGTACTGATAGCGGGCCTTGCCTTCAATCTGTGCATACTCGGCTTCTTCAAATATGCCGGGTTCGTGGTTAGCAACGTCGACGCCATTCTTGGCGCGCCGTGGCCAATTCCGAACATACTGCTGCCGATCGGCATTTCATTCATCACCTTCCAGAAGATTGCCTTTCTGGTCGACGCCTATAACGGCCAGGTGCGGAACTTCACGTTGCTCAACTACGCGCTGTTCGTCACGTTCTTCCCGCAGCTCATCGCCGGCCCGATCACTCATCACTCCGAGATCATGCCGCAGCTTGCGTCAGCACAGCGGCGCGGCGTCGCCGACGATCTCGCTGTCGGCTTGAGCATTTTCATCGTCGGTCTGTTCAAGAAAGTGATGGTCGCCGACGGGCTCGCGGTCTATGCCGATGCCGGCTACGCGACGGTCAAGGCCGGCCATCCCCTCGATATGGCCTCGGCCTGGATTGCGGTTTTGTCCTACAGCTTTCAGCTTTATTACGATTTCTCCGCCTATTCCGATATGGCTGTCGGTCTTGCGCGCATGTTCGGCATCAAGCTGCCGGTAAATTTCTTTTCGCCCTACAAGTCGGCGTCCATCATTGAGTTCTGGCGCCGCTGGCACATGACGCTGTCGCGATTTCTCCGCGACTATCTGTACACTCCCCTCGGCGGCAACCGTCGCGGTCCGGCGCGGCGTTACTTCAACCTGATGATCACCATGGTGCTTGGCGGCCTGTGGCACGGCGCGAACTGGACTTTTATGGCCTGGGGCGGCGTCCACGGGCTGATGCTCGTGCTCAATCATGTCTGGGGCGCGCTGCCGATCAGCCGAAATCCCGTCATGAAGTCGAGGGCTGCGCACGCCGTCGCAGTCGGCATGACCTTTATCGCGGTAAGCCTCGCCTGGGTGCTGTTCCGCGCCGAAACTTTTGCTCAGGCGGCCGCGATGTTCGGCTACCTGTTTCCGGGCCCGTCCGATCCGGCGGGCCTGCAATCGCTCGGCCGCTTCTGGGACGCGCAATTTCACGGCTCAAGCTTCATCAACTGGATCGATTGGTTCAAGCCGCGCGAATTGTGGCCCCCGGTCCTGCTGGCTGATTTCCTGTCGACAGGCTTGCATCCGGTCGGACTATTGCTCGTTGTCGTCGCAGTAGCGACGTTCACGGTGCCCAATACTTACGAGATATTCCGCCGCTTCGATCCGGCGCTCGGCATGCCGGATGAGTTCAAGCTGCCGGCGCCGGCGCTGCGCAGTCTCAACTGGCGCGTGGCCTTTGTGCTAGGCGGGGTATTCGTGATCTCGGTGCTCGGGCTCTCGCACGTCAGCCCGTTCCTTTATTTCCAGTTCTGATTGCGAGTCGCTGTCACTGCTTTTTGAGAACGAACTCGTCTTCCCATATGCGACGCAGATACGTCGTCGATTGCCGTTGCAATATATTGTTTGAATACTGGAATATCTCGTTGAACGCGCGATAGTCGACCTCGATCTGCGTCGGGTCGACGATACGCCAGGCGCCGCGCCGCCGCGCCTCGTGGACTTTCCCGTCCCCGTCGCGCTCGTGCAGGAAGACCTTTACCAGCCCGTCGGCAAGGAACTGATAGCTGCCGTCGATGATCTGACGGTCCTCGGGATGCTCGAGCAATTGTCCGCGGTCGGGGTTCTGCACCATCCAATTGCCGATAAGCGCCGCTTTCACCTCCATATCGCCGGCTGGCAAATCGGCCGTCGACATCGGATTGTCCCTTGTTGATAAGCGATAAGCTTATTGGCCAGTCTCACCAGCGTCAACGCTCGGTCTGAAGAGCGCGCTCAACCGAAGCGAATGTTTCAATTCTATACAGCGCCTCGAAAAAATCCTTTTGAACCGGACATGAGCGTGAATAGATTTTCTGCCATTTTTGTTGCACCGGATAATCGGCTTCCGTCAATGTCAGGCCGTCAAACGGATTCTGCGATCGGTGCCACTGTTTTGTATAAAGATGACCGGCCGTCACTCGGCCGATCTCTTTGAAGTATTGACAAATCTGGTTCATGCTCATTTCGCCGAACGACGAGATGCTCAAGGTCAAATCGACCCAACCAGCCGGAAGCTTTTCCAATTGGTGCGGCAGCAAAAGACCAGGGACGCGCTCCCCATCTCTTCCCGGACTTCGTCAAAGTCGGTGAACTCGACGGCCCTGAAAATCTTGCGGTCCTTGAAGACTGACGATAGATAGCGTTGCGCTACATATAGCGCGGGCGGGATGTCGACGATGACATATTGGATCTGCGGATGGAGGCTCGCGATCACATAGGCATCGCGGCCGTATCCAGCGCCGATTTCCAGCACGCGCTTGCACTGCTCGAAATTCACGCCTTCGCGCATCGAGTAATATTCCAGCACCGAGTTGGCGAGGTCCTGCGTAGCCTGATGCTGGCCCACTGGCACCAGCATCGGGTTGCCTTCCGCCGGCTCCTTGAGCCGTGACAGGCTATTGAGCGGATCCTGCTTGAGGGCGTAGGTCCAAAGAAGCATCACCAGGTATCGATAATGAACTTGGTCCGCGAGCGGGAAGGTCGGGTCGGCCGACAACCGGTTCGCCAGGTTCCAGCAGCGCTCGATCTCGACGGTGTTCAGCTTCACTTCTAGCGCGACGATTTGCGGATCGTTCGCCTGGACGGCAAAAGTAAAGTAGTTCAGCGCCAGCGTTCGCTTGAAGTTGCGGTAGCCGTCGCGCAGCAACTGGTCGAGATTCTTGCGATTGATGATGTTCCACGCGGAAGAGATATGTCCGGTCTCCGCGGGGCCGGGGCCGGGGCCGGCGGCGGCCAGTCGCATCAACCGCAGCAATTCGTCAAAGCCGTTCCATCGTTCCAGGTCGATGGAAATCTCCGGCCAATTCAGCAATCCTGCAACCTGATCGATCCCGGTTGTTTCGAGCTTGACTTCTTCACGCAATCGCTGTGCGCGCAATTCCAGCGCGCCGATCTGCGAGGTCAGCTCTGCTATGCGCTCGCCAAGAACCGCTTCCATCTCGACAAATTCGGTTTGCAGGCGGCCTCCAAAACTCCTGAGCTGGTCGCGCTCGGCCGTTAGCGTCGACAGTTGGTCGTGTAATTCCCCGATCTGGGATTTGCTGTGCTGCAATTGTTTGTCATGTGCTTTTCGCACCGCTGCAAGCTCGTCTTCCGAGCGGCGCAGGGAACGACTGCGCTGGTTGACGACGCTCACAGTATCGGCAACTTCGCGGAAGGAGCGGCTTAAGCCGGGAATTTTTCTGGCTACTTGCATCCATGACGGCAGCCGCACAGTGGTGGCTTCGTCACGTTTGATGATGTCTACATAAAAGGCGGCAAGCCGTTGCGCCTGGCGCGCGCAGTCCGCGATCCGGCTGGCGTTATCGCAGCTCTTGGCGCCTGTCCGATCGCGCTTGATTTGAAGCAGCGCTTCTCGGAACCCCGGCCGCATGGCGTTCGGGAGGTCGGCTGAAAGACCGTACCGGCGCAGCAGCCACCAAGTGAATGCCATCTCACGATCGACGAGGACCGGTAGGTTTGCGTCGGCGTAAGTGAAAATATGGTCTGGGCAAAAAGCCCTTAAATAGGCTTCGGTGACCTCACCCGAGGTCTGAGCAATGCGGGGACCAACGATGGCAAAATCGAAATGCTGCAGTTCGCGTGCAACAGCATCGGCCGGCAGCGGCTCGTGCACGTGCACGTACGGTGATCGCGCCTGAAACTCGAGCAGGCCGACAATCTCGGACTGGAAGTTTGTATCCGGCGGCCGCGATCCGTACCCATTGGGCGGGGCGGGATAGACGTGCAGATGAATACCTTGCTCGGCCAACAACGTGGCGACCGATAAATCGAGGCTGCCCAGGCTGACCACGCGCACTTCGGTCGGATCTGTCATGTTCCGGACATTGCGTTCGGATTCCGTCAGCGCGTGCCGCCAGCCGAGATCGGTGACAAGAATCACCCGGCGCGGCAAGCGGAACCCGTCGCCACGCTCGGCCACTTTCGCCTGAAGATCGCGCGCGCAGAGGCCGTCCGCCAGCGCCAGGCACTCGCGGATAGGTTCAATTTGCGAAATCTTGAGCAGCGACGGCGCGGCGACGTGCCTTGGATCGAGGACGACGGGGCCAGGCTTGTCCCGGCAAAGCCGTACCGCAAAATCCTCAGCGGCATCGAAAAAGACGTGGCAGACACGCGGCTGAAGTTCCTTCGCGGTCTCGTGCAGGTCGCCGCCGTTTGCAGCCTCGACGATGACATCGAAATGCCGATCGGCAGCCGGGCCGGGATCATTGCAAACGAGAATGACTTTCCAACCGATGTCGCGCAGCGCGGTCGCCATCCGCGCCTCGCGGGCTCGCAGCGAGGATGAGACAAACGTCGCCGAATTGCGGTGCTGCTCGGTTAAACGTGCGGCTTTGGTTATGGCAAGTCGTCGCGTCGCGTGACCTTGGCGCATCCCTACAGGCCTTCCGTGGCGACGGAGTCCCTCATTGCATTTCGTGCACTTTCACCAACCTGCCCATATGGCAAGCCGGCAAATTCTTTATTGCGGTACCCGTGTATGTTAACCTCTGCCGACGCGCGAGTCGTTAGCTTGGGCCGGTGCCCAGTGGGGTACGTTCACGCTGTGAACGCTATTGCCGTACGGCTGGCAATAGGGGGACTTGGTGCAGGGTCGGGAAGTACGCGTGCTAGATGTCCTCGGGCTATTTAGTGCCCCCCAAAAGAAGGGGCGGGCTCGGTTGCTCTGTTACGAAGATGCGCGCTATGAAGACGCGAAGTGCGAGCTGACGTTCGAGTTGCGTTCAGTGCCGGGCTTGTCGAGGCGGCCTGCCTAAGCCGATGCAGGCCAACGATAAGCAGGCGCATCACCTGCTGTGCGGTAGCATTGGTGCAAGATGCGAATGGGGATGGCAAAAGCACTCATAATCGGCGTTGACAGCACGATCGGCTACGCGCTTGCCAAGTTGCTGCGGGCGCCGGCGATAAGGTTATTGGAAGTACGCGGCGGAACCCCTCCGCTCCGGAAAAGTCGTGCATCTTCGTCGATCTGGCTAAATCCGAAAGCGCGACTTGGAATTTGCCAGATGCCGATTTCGCGGTGATTTGCGCAGCGATGTCGCGCCAGGCTGATTGCCGAGAAAAACTCGACGTCGCGCGTCAGGTCAACGTGACAACGCCCGTCATGCTGGCGGAACGGCTTGTTGCAAGGGGAACGAGGGTTATCTTTCTCTCTTCCAGCGCTGTGTTCGATGGTGAGTTGCCATTTGCGCCGGCTGATCGTGCGACAGCGCCGAAATCCGCGTATGGCATGCTTAAATCGGAGGCCGAAGCGGCAATGCTGGATATCGGACGCAAGGTCTCGATCCTGCGGATGACCAAGGTCATTGCGCCGGATATGCCGTTGCTTGCCAGGTGGATTAAATCGCTGGCGCGCGGCGGCGGGAATTCAGGCGTTTTCCGATTTGAACTTTTGTCCTGTCGCGGTCGGCGACGTCATCAATGCCATCACTGCGATCGTCAGCGATGCTTCGGGCGGCATCTACCAGATTTCAGGCAACGAGGATATTTCTTATTTTCGCGCCGCGCAGCATTTTGCCGAGCGTCTTAACGTTCCGCTTAACCGGGTAGAAGCCGCTCTCGCCATCCGTCACGGGATTCCGTCAGTCGAGGTGCCTCGCTTTACCAGCCTGGATGCCAGCCGGTTCGTCGCTCTTACGGGATGGACCCCGCCATCTCCATTGTCGGTTCTGGACGAGGCCCTCGGTCCGGTCCTTTCAAAAAGCGTCGCATAGCAGGCGACATAAACGAAAGCGCTCCGACGTTGCAGGTTGCCCCAGGATTTTGGCGGAGACAGCACGTACTGGTGACCGGTCACACCGGCTTCAAGGGCGCGTGGTTGACGCTTTGGCTACATGCGCTCGGCGCACGCGTCAGCGCGTTGGCGCTGCCGCCGGAAGACGAGCCAAACCTGTACAAATTGTTAAACCTTGACTTTGAGCATGAAGCTCTTGCCGATTTGCGTCACCCAGCACCAATTGCCGATCTGATCGCCGAAGCGCAGCCGGATATAATCTTCCACCTTGCCGCGCAGTCCCTGGTGCGCCGATCCTACACGGCGCCGTGCGACACCTTCGCGGTCAATGTCGTTGGCACTGCAAACCTGCTCGATGCTGCCCGAAAATCAGATAAGCTACGTGCCATCGTCGTGGCCACTACGGACAAAGTCTACGAGAATCTCGAAGCGGGGCGGCCATTCGTCGAAGATGATCGGCTTGGCGGACATGATCCTTACAGTGCTTCCAAAGCATGCACGGAACTTGTCGTGGCAAGCTTCCGTAGAAGTTTTTTCAAACCTGCGGGCCATCCGCTTGTGGCATCGGCTCGTTCCGGAAACGTCATTGGCGGTGGCGACTGGTCGCTCGATCGTGTCATCCCGGATGCGGTACGTGCTGCCGCGCGTAAGACGCCCGTGCGGCTGCGTTATCCGTACGCAAAACGGCCATGGCTGCATGTCCTGGAGCCGCTGGCCGGCTATTTGACGATGGCGCAAGCGATGGCAAGTGATCCGAATTGCTCGATTGAGGCGCTGAACTTCGCCCCCACCCCGCAACAAGCCAAGACCGTCGCCGAATTGGTCGATAGTTTCACCAATGCCTATGGCGGGCACCCCGGCTGGGTCCAGGAAGCGGGTGAACAAATGCACGAGGCACGTTTGTTGGCGCTGTCGTCCGGTGCGGCGAGTGCCACATTGGGGTGGCAGCCACTACTTGAATTTGATGAAGCGCTCGCCTGGACTGCCGAGTGGTATCATGCGCATCGCAACGGCGATGATATGCGTGAGTTTTCGCTTCGTCAGATCACGGCGTACGACAATCGCTTGAACCGGACGCCGCAACGTCCGTTCGCCATAACCGAGCGTGCAGCGACGTGAAAGCGGTCATCCTCGCAGGCGGTTCTGGAACTCGGCTGGCCGAAGAAACTGCCGTCACGCCGAAGCCGATGGTGCAGATCGGCGGTTATCCGATGCTGTGGCACATCATGAAGTGCTACTCATTCTGGGGCTTCAACGAGTTCATCATAGCGCTCGGCTACAAAGGCGAGGTCATCAAAAACTATTTCCTGCACTACGGCGATCTCGCCGGCGATATGACCGTCGATCTCGGCCGAAACACGGTGACCCGGCTTCGGCGTCCGCGGGAAGAGTGGATCGTGCATCTGGTGGACACTGGCACTGACACCCTGACCGGTGGCCGCGTGAAGCGTCTTGAACACCTGATAGGAAATGAAACATTCATGCTCACCTACGGCGACGGTGTCGCCGATGTCGATCTGAACAGGGTGATCGCACACCATCGTGCCAAGAAACGCCTTGCCACGATTACTGCCGTTCGTCCGCCCGCCCGATTTGGCGGCGTCTCGTTCGATGGCGACGAGGCGGTGAGCTTTGGCGAAAAGAAACAGATCAACGAGGGCTGGATCAACGGCGGTTTCATGGTGCTCGAGCCGGGGGTCTTCAAATATCTCGCCAACGACAGCGACGTGCTTGAAACTGATCTGTTGGAGAGGCTGGTTCACGACGGCCAGTTTGTCGCCTATCGCCACACGGGATTTTGGCAGTGCATGGACACGCTGCGCGATCGTCAAATCCTGGAAAGGCTCTGGCAGGCTGGCGAGGCGCCGTGGAAGTTGTGGGACAATTGAGTTCCGGGCAGATCCGCTTGAAGCCGCTTAGCATCCGGTGTGCCGGGGCTGCGGTCGAGGCGATCTCCACCAGATCCTCGATTTGAGCTCTTGCCTCTGGCCAACGCGCTGTTGACCGCCGAGGGGCTGACGAAGCCTGAAGAGCGCTATCCGTTGGTATTTTATTTTTGTCCCGCATGCGCGCTCGCGCAAATCGGCGAGACGGTCCCACCGCAAATGCTGTTTTCGGACTACGTCTACGCCTCGTCGTTTTCGGAGAAAATGCTCAGTCACGCACGAAAGCTGGTGGAAACGACTATCGCAACACGGAGACTTGCCGGGCATCACCTCGTGATCGAGATTGCCAGCAACGATGGCTATTTGCTGCAATTCTATAGCGATCGCGGCATTCCCGTGCTCGGTGTCGAGCCTGCGGCCAACATCGCGGCAATTGCGGAGAGGGAGCGAGGCATCCCGACCCTCGTTGAATTTTTCGACCGCAATCTCGCCGAACGCCTCGCCAGTGGAGGCCGGAGCGCCGACATCATTCACGCGCACAACGTATTTGCGCACGTGCCTGAGCCGGGACAGTTCCTTGCCGCACTGAAGAAGGCTCTCAAGCCCGACGGCGTCATCATAATGGAAGTGCCGTATCTCGGAGATTTGATCGACAATCTGGAGTTCGATACCATTTATCACGAGCACTTCAGCTACTTCAGCCTGACGGCGGTGGAGCGGCTTGCGCGAATTGCCGGCCTGAGCGTCTACGATGTGGAACGTGTGCCCATCCACGGCAACTCGCTGCGCAGTTCCTTACTCATTATGGGGCGGCGCCGGTCGCCGCCAGTATCAAAACAGCTTCAGGGCCGGGAAGCGGCGCGTGGATGTGCGACAGCCAATACTATCCGACGTTCGCAAACTGGGGCTGGTCGCTCAAAGCGGAACTGGTCGGTCTGCTTCGGCAGCTCAAGAGCAGCGGCAAATGCCTTGCCGCCTATGGGGCTTCGGCCAAGGGTTCGACGCTTATGAACGCTTTCGGCATCGGCGCCGATCTTCTTGACTTCGTTGTCGACCGCAGCACCCTAAAGCAGGGCCGCTTCACTCCGGGGAACCGGCTGCCTATCCTGCCGCCTGAGGTTCTCCTTGAGCGTGCTGCGGAATACGTGTTGTTGCTGACCTGGAATTTTGCCGACGAGATTTTGGCGCAACAGCAAGCGTTCCGGAATGCCGGTGGTCGCTTCATCGTGCCGCTGCCTTCAGTGAAAGTGGTCTAGACGATGGCGCATTTGCCGACTGATGCCGTCGTGCTGGTCACGGGAGCGACCGGGTTCCTCGGCAGCCACATCCTTGCGCGGCTGGTGCGCGAACGCTGCGTGCTGCATGCGGCGAACCGTCAGGGCCGGGGGCCCGCGGCTGAACGGGTTACCTGGCATGCGGCGGACTTGCGCCGTTCCGATGCCGCCTCGGGGCTTTTGCGCCGCGTGCGGCCGACGCACCTTCTGCACAACGCCTGGATCGCCGTACCCGGCCGATTTTGGAATGAGCCTGAAAATCTGGATTGGCTGCAATCTGGCCTTGCGCTTCTTCGTGCTTTGGCGAACTCGGCGGTCAGCGCTTTGTAGGCGTCGGTAGCTGCGCCGAATATGACTGGAACCAAACGTGCTTTTCGGAGGACGCGACTCCGATCAACCCGGCGACGCTTTACGGCAAGTCAAAAGCGGCGATGTGGGCTGCTACCCAGGCTTTTGCGGCCCAGTACCGCTTTACCGCCGCTTGGGGCCGTATTTTCCTGCCCTACGGGCCGGGCGATCCGGCGCAGCGTCTCATTCCTCTGGTGATCGCATCGCTTCTCGCCGGCCAGCAGGTTGCGCTGGGCGACGGCGAGTTCCAGCGTGATTTTATCTTTGCGCCAGATGCCGCCGATCTGATCGTTCGCCTTCTTGCTGAAGACGAAAGCGGCGCATTCAACGTCGGGACAGGACACGGCACTGAAATTCGCACGGTCGTCGGCGCACTCGCGCAAAGGCTGGGCAGGGAATCGCTGGTCCGTTTTAACGTGCGCCCCGTGTCCAACGAACCGAAGTGCCTCATCGCCGACATGGGCAAAGTCGAGGCACGCCTTGGCTGGTCCGCGACGGCCAGCCTCGAAACAGAACTCGACAATCTCGTCGACACCGCACTGGGCCAACAGGCGCTCTCCATCTGTTCTCATTGAAGACAGCTTCGCCATCATGCGATTTTCAATCGACACCGACGCGAAAATGCTGCTAACGGCCGACGGGCGTTCGCTCGACCTTTACGGCAAGGAGGCCTTCGAGCTGATTTCCCAGCTCTGGCTGAAAACCAGCTGGAATCAAAAATACTCCTACACTTTCACCTGGATGGGCCGGCCGATCATTCAACATCCGGAGGACACTGTCCGTTTGCAGGAGGTCATCTATTCGCTGCAACCCGACGTGATCATGGAGACCGGCGTCGCCCACGGCGGATCACTCGTTTTCTACGCCAGCTTGCTCAAGGCGATGGGCAAGAGGGGCCGTATCGTCGGTATCGACATCGAGATCCGTCCGCACAATCGCAAGGCAATCGAGCGCCACGAGCTCTTTGAATACATCACGCTGATCGAAGGTGACTCGGTTGCTCCGGACACCGTCGAACAAGCCGCAAAAATGATAAGGCCCGCCGACAAGGTCCTGATATTGCTGGATTTTAATCACAGCTACGCGCATGTGACAAAAGAGCTGGAAGTTTATCACGGTTTCGTCACGCCGGGCTCCTACATCGTTGCCACCGACGGCATCATGCATCTTGTGCACGATGTCCCACGCGGCCGTTCCGCATGGCGGACCGATAATCCGGCGCAGGCCGCCGTAGATTTCGCCAAAACCCATCCGCAGTTCGTGATCGAAAACCCGACATGGAACTTCAATGAGAGCGCGCTCGACAAACCGATCACCGCCTGGCCGAGCGCCTGGCTGAAGCGGCGATCATGAAAGTTGAAGCGCTACCGCTTGATGGTGTTTTCCGCCTTGTCCCCGAGCCGGAGTGGGATTCGCGCGGGTTCTTCCCCCGTTGCTACGAGCGTAATTCTATGGCCGCAGCCGGCCTGGTCACCGACCTGCCGGAGTGGAGCCTTTCTTACAATACCCGCCGTGGCACATTGCGCGGGTTGCACTGGCAGGCGGAACCTTATCTCGAAGCCAAGATGGTACAATGCATCCGTGGCGCGGTGTTCGACGTGGCGGTCAATATGCGAAAGGATTCGCCAAATTTCCGTCGTTGGCACGGCATCGAGCTCTCTGCAGAAAACCGGCACCTCCTTTATATTCCAAAGGGGTTCGCACACGGCTTCCAGACATTGACGGATCACGCCGAACTCCTCTACCACGTGTCTGAGCCTTACCGACCGGATTGCGCGAGGGGCGTACGCTGGAACGATCCAGACCTTGCGATTGACTGGCCGCCGATCGATGTTCGTATTGTCTCGGAACGGGACTCGAATCTCCTTCTTATGTCAGAACTGACCGAGTACTATGAGCGCGGTGCATTCCTGCAGCGGCGTCGCGGCCAAAAAGACCTTGGCCACGATCCAGGAGCTACACTTTGGCAGTCAGCGCTGAAAATCGCGCCAAGATCGCCGAGGCCGTCCGTCTGGTGCAAAGCAGCGACGCTTGCGTGGTCTTCGCTCTTCCCTGCTTCGGGCACGAGAGATCAAGATGGCGACAGCTCTGCGCGCCATCGGTTGGAAGGTCATTCTGCTCTACAAGCAGACGACGCCTTTCACTCCGGGCGTAATCTTCGATCTTGCCATCCGTGCTGCGGCGGATAGCGGGTTGCATGAGATCGCGGTACAGATTCAGCCGCCGGTTTGTCACGTGTTCTCCGGCGCCGTCGATGAGATCATACTGCAATTTTGCCGGCACAAGCCCGGACCGGTGGTCGTCGACTTGAACGACGTTTTTTGCCCGTCAATGTTCAACTACCTGAGCGAGCGCTTTGCGCCGACAAAAGAATGCCTCGCGCTGGCCGACGGCGTTTGCGCGCGCGACCTCCAGCCGCGATTTGCCGAACGCTACGACGGGTTCGAAGTCAACGGTCCCACTTTGTGGTTTCCGGAATATGGCTGGAAAGAATTTTCAAAGGAGCCACACGCCGCCAGGAAGAAGGATGCCGACGAAATTCGCGTCGTCTCGATCGGCACGATGACCCTCGAATTGCAGGGATGGTATGACAGCGGGCTTCTCGCGCTGGCGAAGATGTTCGCCGAACAAAGGATTCACCTGCATATCTATCCGCATTGGTTTTATTTGCCGGCCCCGGGCACGGTCTTTAATTTCAATCGCGAGAGAGACTTCAAAGATTTCATCGAACTGGAAAGAAAAACCGGCTACGTGCACGTCCACAACAGCTTGTTTTTTGACGAACTCGCGCGTGAGCTTCCCCAGTACGACTTTGGCATCGTATCAGGCGGCTGCGAGGAGCTTGGGCAAAAGCTGAAATTTCTGCGCCAAGAATACATGCGCGCCTGTTATTCGGGGCGCATTTCGGATTTCCTGGATGCGAGGTTGCCGGTCCTCATTAATCGGGAGGTCGTTTTCAACGAATGGCTGTTGCGGCGAAACGAGATCGCGGTGGATTTGCGCGGAATTCTGGCGCCTGGTTTCCGGGAGAAGCTGCTTGCGATCAAGAACAGCCAGGCATGGGCGGAGAAAGTAGAAACGGCGGCGCGCCGCTTCTCGCTCCCGCACACGCGCCTCGTCTGGCCGCGTTCTATAATCGTGTCATCGCATTGAATAAAAACGTCGCATATACAGCCGTTGAGGTCGGCGATTTTGCTCTCCCGGCGAATGCCCATCGGGTCCGCCCGCCGTGGCGCATGTCTTGGATCACTCGCCAGGTCAGAACGTCGCGCGCCAATTGCGAAGCTTGCCTCGCAGAATTCACAATCGGTTCTTTTTAGCCTCGCGGTGAAGCCGAATAACCGGTTCGATCATTCATGGCGACGGCGGGGGGATGCACGTGGCGAATACAGCAAGGCAATTGTGCACACGGCAGTGCGCGAAGAGCTTGCCTGTTTTCGAAACGCATGTGAGGTGAGGGCCGGAAGTGAGCAGTAAGTCGCGGTTTTGCGGAATTTACGACTTCGAGTTGATGCCGTACGCATTGGGCGATGCGCTCACCTGGAATGTGCAGTCCGCGATGCACTGCGCGGAATCCGGCCGCGAACAGGTTGACCTTTATATCTGCATGGACCGCAAACAGCCGGCCAGCATCTATCAGCGCGGGCTTGTCGTGCCGGACAATTGCGACCTCTACTTCAGCGAATTGTTCGGCGCGTTCAATACCCACCCGATGCTCGGCGACTTGCATTTGTTTGGGTCGCAAGACGACTTCCTCGATAGCTTGCGTTCCGTCTCGCGCGGCGACCCGGTCACCAGCGGAATCGTGGCCAGGTATGAGGAGGTCCTCAGCCGGCGTGAGGACGAGAATGCACTCAACGCCTATTTCATTGAAAACGTCTATTCACACGAGCGGCTAAATCGGTATCTCGCCGCGCATGGCCATATTCCGCTCCTGTCGCCCAGCCGGGGTTGTGAGCCGGATGTCGACGGGTTGATCGCCGCGTTATCGAGCGACAAACGCATCGTCGTCATTCATCCGCGTTTGCGGCGGCTCGATTTTGGCCTGGGTGGCGACCACACTTACCACCGGGATTCGGATTTTCTGGAATGGTACGAATTCGTGCGGATGGCCGGGAAACAGCACCCGGAGGTGCAGTTTGTGGTGCTCGGCCGGCTTCAGGAAAAGCCGATCGAGTTGCTCAGGCTGCCCAACGTCACCAGCCTGCGCGCGCTCGGCCTTGGCCTCGGCCACGAGCTGACGCTTATTCTCAAAGCCGACCTCTTCATCGGCACGTCGAGCGGATTCGCGGCCATGGCCAATTTTTCGACAGTGCCGTATTTCATCACCAAGATGAGCAAGGAGAGCTGCAAGGCCTACGACATACCGAACGGGGCAACCCGCCTGCCGTTTGCCGCGCCAAATCAGGTTCTTGTGTACGAGAACGAGACCAGCGCCATGCTGATGGGTTTGCTCGAGCAGGGCTTGGCGGTCGCGCCGCGCCGGCCGGCCAAAGAGAGAGCCTCGCGCAGCGTCGACATCGGCGTAAAGAATTACGAAGAGGAACGTGCGCGTACACTTTACAAGTCGGCGACAACCAACCGGTTCTTTGTCGACGACACAGCCGCCGACCAGGAAACCGTGTATTTGACCTGGCCAAAGATGGTCGAGGGTTTTACCGCGACCAGCAGGGGCGATTTCGATCAGGCCCAAATGATTGTGCGGCGAATAGCGGACAGCTTTCCCCGCCTGCGGGGAAGATCGGTCGAGCTCGAGAAGCTCGCCGCCGGCACCAAACTGCCCGTCTCGCAGCGGGTAAAGCTCGCCTTGCGGCGCCGGCTACGCGGTATCGATGGCCGAATGCTTCCTGCGGCCCTGGTCGGAACGCGCTTTCACGCACTCGCGCGTCAGATAAAACACGCGCTCCTGAAGTAGACAAAAGCCATGACCAAATTCGTGTATACCAGCGAAGCTCGCGCACCGCTTTACCCGCTGATCGCGCCGAACCTTATTCTGTGTGATCTGCTGCGTAAAAGGGAACTGATCCTGGCCTGCGCGCGGCGCGAGTTTCACGCGTCCTATCGCGAGACGCTGCTCGGCGCTGTCTGGCCGGTGCTCAATCCGCTTATCATGCTGGCAATCTTCACGCTGGTTTTTGGCTATATATTCGGCGGCAAATTCAGCCAATCCGCCGATGAGACGCCTGCAGAATTCGCGCTCGCGATGTTCGTCGGCCTGAGCTTTTACCTTTGCGTGGGCAATTCCCTGACCTCGGCGCCCGGGCTGATTTTGAGCAATACCGTTTACGTCAAGACTTTTTCGTTTCCGCTCGAGGTCATTGCCGTTTCCACCGTTCTTAATCTGCTCGCCAACATGGTCATTGCACTATGCCTGTGCATCGCCGGATTCTTCGCTATCCACGGTTTCCTGTACTGGACCGCGATCTTTCTGGTGCCGTTGATCGTTTGCGCCGGACTCATGGCGCTTGGACTGGCATGGTTCCTGTCGGGTCTTGGCGTGTTCTTCCGGGATCTGCCGTCGATCACATCCCCGATCAATACAGTTCTGATGTTCATGAGCGGCGTATTTTTTCCGATTTCCTCGGTGCCCAAGGGCATAGTCTGGGTTTTCGCGATCAACCCGGTCGCGGTGCTGGTCAATCAGGCCCGAGGTTGTCTACTCTATGGAAAAATCCCCGATCCGGCGGCTATGGCGCTCCTCTTCGTTGTGTCGTTGGCCGTCGGCGTCTCCGGGTACTGGTTTTTCATGAGAACCAAGCAGGCTTTCGCCGACGTGCTATGAGCAAGGTGATTGCAGACGAGCCAATAGCCATGGCGCGCCGCGACGACGACGTGGCGATCCGCGTCGAGAATGTCTCGAAATATTTCGGGCTGTGGTCTTCGCCCTCGGCGCGCCTAAAGCTGCCCATTCTCAGTGCGTTGCGGCGCGCCAGCCCATCCGCCGCCGCGACCCGCATGATCGAGAACAAGATCGGCGGAATTTACAGGGCCTTTCCCGCTTTGCAGAAGGTCTCGCTCGAGATCAAGAAGGGCGAGAGCTGGGGCGTCATCGGTGTCAACGGCAGCGGAAAATCGACGCTGCTCAAGATGATCGCCGGCAATTTGCGGCCAAGTTCCGGGCGCATAGAGGTGGACGGCAAGGTCGCCATCCTCGATTATTCCTCCGGCCTTCACGGCGCCTTTACCGGCCGCGAAAACGTCTATCTGAAAGCTGCCCTGCATGGCATGTCGCGGCGCGAGATCGATGAGAAATTCGACGCCGTCGCCAGCTTCGCCGATATCGGCGAATTCATCGATCAGCCGGTGAAGACCTATTCAAGCGGTATGATTGGGCGGCTCGGCTTTGCGATCATGGCGCATGTCGATGCCGACATCATCATCACCGACGAGGCGCTGGCGGTTGGCGACGCCTTTTTCGTGCAAAAATGCATGAATTTCATTCGCTCGTTCCTCAAGCGCGGAACGTTCCTGTTCGTGTCACATTCGACAAACGACGTCGTGTCCCTGTGCGAAAAGGCGGTCTGGCTCGACCACGGACAGGTGCGCAACGTGGGGGATGCGAAGGAAGTGACAGACGCCTACTTGTCGTCTCGGACGTTGAGCCGGGCGCAGGAATATTTCGACAGGAATAAAGTCAAAAACGCGCCGCTGTCCCAAGAGGCGCCGGGTCAGACAAGATCGAGCGAGGATGATGCGCACGAGTTGCGGCAGCCCCGACTTAACGAATTGATGGACGCGAAGACGCCGCGCGTCATCAGGGATTCTCGTGTCCAATTTCTCAACTACAGCCAGTGGCGCAACGACATCCAGATCCCTGAATTTTCCATGGAATTTGACGGCTTCGGCGTTGGCGGCGCGCATATCGAAAATGTCATGTTTGAAGATGATAATGGCACAAGTCTCTCATGGATTGTCGGCGGGGAAATGGTGCGGCTGAAGATCGCCGTGCGCGCAGGGCGGGACATGCAGTCGCCCATGGTCGGATTTCAGGTTCGCGATCGCCTGGGCCAAGTCCTGTTTGCCGATAACACTTATCTCATCACAGTGGAAAAGCCGTTCAATGTGATCGCAGGTCAACTTTTCCAGGCTGAATTTTGCTTCCAGATGCCGATGATGCCCGTTGGTGATTACGCCATCCGCGTCGCCTGCGCGCTGGGCGTCGAAAGCGACAATGCGATGCTCCACTGTATCAATGCGGCCCTGGTTTTCTCATCGACGACATCCGGATCCCGTCACGGGCTCGTCGGCGTCCCAATGCAGAGCATTCGGATCAGTCTGTCGAGCGATGAGGCAAAACAGGTCGATCAGATGGATATGTTTGGCATCTTACAGACCAAGACGCCCGTCTGATGGCTGTGGATAATCGGGCCAGTCGTTAAATTGTCGGCGCGCTTTTGACGCAGCGCAATTAACAGTAATTAACTCACTATCGCGAACACCAGCACAAAAACGTCACGACAATTTGGCATGACGGCAGACGTTGGGCATAACTGCTTGAGCTTCATGGAAGAATCAATTAATCGGCTAACCGCGACTGCGGTGATGCCAAAACCTTTCTGCGTCAATGCCATCCCGGCCATCGGCGACAAGCGCTCCAAAGCGCCGAGCATTTTCTTTGTCTCATTACCCAAAAGCGGCACGGTCTACACGTGGAACATGCTGACGCGATGCACGGGATTAAAAATGCCGGATTTTCACAAGCTGCAAGGCTGGGATGATTATACGGCAGGTCGCGACTTTTCATGCAGCGACCTTTACGCATGTGGCGATTACAACACCCAACTCCTGCGCCCAGAGGCGATGCCGCTGTACATGACGGGTTTCGTGTTTGGCGGCCACGTGCGGCGTCGTTCCACAACATGCGCGTCTTGAAGGAGACGGGGATCGATCGGATTGCTGTACTCCTCCGCGATCCCAGGGATGCCTTCGTCAGTTGGGTTCATCACCTCCGCACGCTAGGTCCGAAGGCGAGAGACTATCATTCGCGCATCTACCATTGGCCAATGGAATATTACCTGTGGACGTTGGAGAAACAGTTCTCATATCAAATCAGAACGTTTTTGCCCGTAGTTGTGAACTGGATCGAAGGGTGGTTGGACTATTTTGCTTCGACAAAAGGGGACCTCAAGGTTCAAATCGTGTACTACGATGAATTAAAAACGCATCCGCAGCAGTACATCCGCAGACTCGTCGAATTCTACGACTGTAAAGATTTTGATTTGTCAGCAGTCGAATTGCCTAAAGTCGGTGAAATGCATTATCGTAAGGGCCAGCACGGTCAATGGCAGGAGGAATTCAGCGCGCCCGATCAGCGACTGGTGGCGGACCTCATGCAAGACCGGCTTTGGACATTGTTCGACAAGGCGGCGGCCTCTCACGAGGGAATTTCGCGCGCAAAATCCGAGTTGGAGAACGGTCGTCCAGCCGCCGCGTGTGGCGCCGCATTGCAGGCGCTGCGCGATTTTCCGAACTACAGGGCCGGCTATGAGCTGGCCGTAGCGTCGTGCCGTTTGGCCGGCATTGCGGGCAACGAAGCGGAGGCTCTCGTTGAAAATGTCGATCGCCAGCTCGGCGGGGCGAATATTGCTGATGTGTTCCTCTATCGTTACGATCTCATTCAAGCGGTCGAAAATGTTACTCACCTTTTACAAGCAGCCGAGTGAAGAAGAAATCTGGTCATAGCGACCGCGCACGGTCCATCCCGGCGCCACAATAGCGGCAGCGAGCTCGCATGTCGCTCTCGGTCATTATGCCGAATTTCAATCACGGAATGGTAATTTCGCGTGCGCTGCGCTCTGTCCTCCAGCAGATACCCGGGGCGACGGAAATTATCGTCGTTGACGACGCGTCGACCGACAACAGCGTTGAACTCATTCAATCGATCGCAGAACAAAACGCGAGTATTCGAATAATCCGCCATCGCAGCAATCAAGGTGTGGCAGCCGCGATGCGCACCGGCATTGCCGATACTTCGGGAGAATATCTTCATTTCCTGGCCGCAGATGATCTGGTTCTTCCCGGCTTGTTTGCTGCGGCAATATCGGCGCTTGAGGCGAATCCTGCAGCTTCGTTTTTCTGTTCAGACGTTGCCATTATTGATCGTGCAGGTTCATTGGTCAGTTTGCGCCCGTTTATGGCGCCACAATCAAAATCAGGTTACGTTTCTCCGTCCGCGGTGAGAAAATTGATCCGTTCGAGCGACAACTGGTTCGTTGGTCCGAGCGTGATCTATCGTCGGAAGCCCTTGGCTGCCGCGGAATATTTTGATGTTGATCTCGCTTCGGTGTGCGACGCCATGACGGTGCGATTGCTGGCTTTTCGTCACGGTTTCTACTACGCGTCAGAAATTCTTGCCGTGTGCAGCGTAGCACCTGAAACGGTTTCGGGACGCGCGGCGGTTTCGTCCACCGAGGGCCGCCATCTTATCAACGCTGCATCAGCTTGGATCGAAAGAAAGTATCCTGAGGATGTTGGCGCTGTGTACAGCCGGCTATTTAAACGGCGTCTTTGCTTTGGCATGACGAGACTACGTTTGGTCTGGCAGGGTGCAAGGCGGAACAGTGAAACGATTGCGCAATTACCTGGCTTCAATGACTTGGATCGCACCATAATCGACATCACGTCTCGTTCCCCGGCACTGTCCTCTCAATTGGTTTTGGCGTGGATATCGTTGCGGTTGCGGCCGTTCGGCATTTTGCCTCTCTTGAGGGCGGTGATGCGCCACATTCTATTCCGTAGTCGGCACTGGGCTCGCATCAACAGGATTATTCTGCAGGTACTACGTCAGTGAGTATGTAAAAAAGGCATCTGATCAAGCTTTCTGTAACACAAACGGACCGTAGCTCGGGTCGGGAGAAGCAATTGGGATATATGCGAACGAGAAGGACACTCGGCGGCGCACGGTGCTACGCTATTAGACGTCGCACGACGAATTATAATAGTCCCGCCGAATCTTTAGATTAACCTTTAGGGTAATGTGCCGGGTGTCGGCTTCGGTGAATAGAAAAATCCTTATCATGGGTTTGCCGGGCGCGGGCAAGACCACTCTTTCCAACGCTCTGGCGACACTCCTGAATGCGGTCGTTTTCAACGCCGACGCTGTCCGTGCCAATCTTTCGCGGGACCTTGGCTTTGCGCCGGCCGACCGGGTGGAGCATGCCCGTCGGATGGGCTGGATGTGCGACCGTGTTGTCGAAGCGGGTGGAACGACCATTGCGGACTTCATCTGTCCTACACCGGAGGCGCGCATCGCATTCGGATCGGCATTTACAGTTTGGGTCGATCGTATTACCGCGGGCCGGTATCGAAGATACGAACAAATTGTTTGTTCCACCCGGACGTTTCGATTTGCGGGTCAATGCAACGGGAACGCCGCAATATTGGGCGGAGCAAGCCTTGGCCTTGCTGCGGCCGCCGTTCGATCCACAAAAGTCGACCGCGCTTTTCATCGGACGCTATCAGCCGTTTCATATCGGGCATCAGCGCCTGATCGAAGAGGGTCTGCGGCGTGTCGGGCAGGTCTGCATTGCCGTGCGCAATACCCACGGCATCGACGCCAAGAACCCGTTGTCGTTCTTTGCCGTGAAGCAGCGCATCGAAACCGCGCTGTCAGCGCATGCCGGCCGTTTTGTCGTCGTGCCGTTGCCGAATATCACCAACGTCTTTTACGGTCGGGACGTCGGCTATGCCGTGGAGCGGATCGTCCTCGACGAGGCGACCGAAGCGGTCTCGGCAACGGTTATCCGGGGCCTCAATGCGGCCCCTGATGTCAGGTGAGTGCGTGATCGATGTTTGCCCGCGAATTTCAGGCAAAGGCGATCGAGGGCGCATCTGCCGGCGCAGGGCCGGCGCTCTCCTGATCGGCAAGAAAACGTTGCGATAAACGATTTTTTGCCAGCTAGGATCCGTCGCGGAACGCGACCGGCGCTTCCAGTACCGTCGAGACGGCGTGTGCGACCAGCGCATGGTGATAGCCGTGGCCGGCGAGCCATCCATCCGGCTTTACGATCCTCGTGCACGCCAGGATATCGCGCCGGACTGCCTCGTCGTCCGATCAGGCATCGATATAGCAAAGCTCGAACTCGGCGGCGGACCGACTCAGAACCGCAGTTCTGCAATGATTGTCGGATCCGGCTAATATTATTGTGGGCGTCGGATATCAGCTCTGGGTCAAGGTCAACGCGCTGCCTCGATGCCATATAATCGTCGTAGCGTAGCTCCGAACAGCGTCTTGTACGATGAAATTCGAGAATAGGCAGCGGACGGCCTTACGTCGGAAAGCGTCGGACCCACCTCTCTAATCATAGCTGCGCCGACGTGTGTGTACATGGTGTCAGAAGGTGAAATAATTGTGTTGGGACTGCCATGCGCCGGTCCCGCTGAGGATCGATCATGCAAGGCACGGTTTTGGTTACGGGAGCAGCCGGGTTCATTGGATTTCATGTGGCGCGGCGGCTGCTCGAAGAGGGTCGGGCGGTCGTCGGCGTCGACAGCCTGAACGCCTATTACGATGTCGCGCTGAAGAAGGCCCGCTGTGCGGAACTGGCCAGGTTGCCGGCGTTCCGGTTCGTGCAGCTCGATCTCGCCGATCGGCAGGACACCGCGGCGCTGTTTGCGCGGGAGCGGTTTCCGTTTGTCGTGCATCTGGCCGCCCAGGCGGGCGTTCGCTATTCGCTGACCGATCCTCAAGCCTATGGCGATGCCAACTTGCAGGGCTTTCTCAACGTGCTCGAAGGCTGCCGGCACAACGGCTGCAAGCATCTGCTATTTGCTTCTTCGTCCTCCGTTTACGGCGCCAACACCAAACTGCCGTTCTCGGTGCACCAGAACGTGGATCATCCCATCAGTCTTTACGCCGCGACCAAGAAGGCGAATGAATTGATGGCGCACGCGTATAGCCACCTGTTCGCGCTGCCGGCCACCGGGCTTCGCTTTTTCACGGTGTACGGCCCCTGGGGCCGCCCGGATATGGCCATGTACATCTTCGCATCCGCGATACGGGAGCGGCGGCCGATCCGGCTGTTCAATTTCGGCAATATGCGGCGCGACTTCACCTACGTCGACGACGTGACTGAGTCGGTGGTGCGCCTTCTCGGCCGCATCCCGCAGGGAAACGAGCGCTGGTCGGGCGACGCGCCCGATCCCGCGACCAGCGCTGCGCCCTGGCGGATTTACAATATCGGCAATGACCGCTCCGTTGAGGTCACGCGCGTTGTTGACCTTTTAGAGAAGGAATTGGGCGAGAAAGCGATCCGGGAACTAGTACCGATGCAGCCCGGTGACGTTGTCGAAACCCGTGCTGACGTGACGGACCTAATGCGGGATGTAGCGTTCCGTCCTGTAACTGCAATAGAAGAAGGTATTCGAAGGTTCGTCAGTTGGTACAAAGAGTATCACCGTCCTTAGCGAGCGATGGGACTGTCCATGAACGGCAGCTCCAATTGGATAGCCGGGGAGGCTTCATCCTCCAGCACCACTAATGGTTTTCAGCAACAGCGCTTGCCTGTTTTTGATTAATCTTGTGTCTTTGTGGACGTACCCGGACTTGATGAGCGCGCGCGCAAGCAAAATGCGTGCATGGAGCTGGTTCGGTCCGGGCCGATGCTTGTCGTCAGATTGAGACATCTTGAGCCAAGCGAATGAGCCGAACGCCGGCTAGGATCCTGTCGATTGTTTTGGAAGCGGACGCGTCGTCCGCCACAGATTTTGCGCGACAGGAGCGGGATCGACCCCCGTCTTGCTCCACCACGCCGCTTCATCCCCATGACGATGAACCTCGCGATGGTGTCCTCGACAGAGCGGCACGGTGAACTCGTCGCTGACCTTGCGGCCCAAGGCGCGGGCCTGGGTAAAGCGCAAGTGGTGAGCGTCGCAGGGCTGCCGGCCGCAGATCAGGCAAGGTTGTTGGGCGACGAAGCGGACGTGATCGCGGTCGCGGATGCGGCGGGGCTTGGGCAGGGCAAGAACCGCTTTGTCGATCCGGCCCGGCCGTTCGGCCCTTGTGCCCTGCCCGGCTCGACGTGACTTTGAGCCGGCTTGCCTTGCCGTTTTGCCGTGAGCGTCGCCGTCTTGCCCGGCACCGGTTGGGCTTGCTGCCGCGGCAGCATTCCCGACCGCTCGGCTGGCGCAGGCGGATTTGTTGCTCCCGCCTTGCTGTCCGTCAGCTTGCGCGAGCCCGGATGGCTCCTGCGTAGCGGCCCAGGTTATGAGTTTTGCGGCGAAGGCCTGCTCGACGGCAGCGGCGTCTTCGGCCGAGAGTGCGTTCTTGTCCTTGAGCGAGCGATGGGCCCACAGCGCAGCGTCATCGGCTGAGCCGAGCAGGGCGATCTCGAAGAGCAGACGGTCGAGCCGTTCTGTGCAGGCGAAGGTTACCGGAGGGGTTGCTGTGGCTCCGATGCGCCGGATTGAGTTCTGTGCGCTTGCCGCAGAGAGAGGTGTCAGGCGCGGACGACCAGCATCAGCAGAACGAGCAGCAGCACGCTGATCGCCAGTGCTATTACCAGTCCTTGCTCCATGGTCGGGGCCTCGGCTGCCGTTTTGGCCATTGGCCGGTCCGTTCGGCTGGCCAGTTCTGTTGGTTCGACCGATGCCGTTGGCGTTGCCATTCGAATGACCGGACGCAGTAGCTGTGCCATCCGGTGCACCAAGATCGGGCGCATCGAGATCGTCCTCGCCGGCGATGCCGACGAGCGTGAACAGGCCATAGCGGCGGGCATAGGTCAGCGCCGCACCCTTCTGTCGAGGTGCCTCGGTGATGGCACAGACCGGCCAGTCGGAGGCGATCCACTCGCCAGACGAGTGCGCAAGTGTCGTGGTCAGATTGACCACGCCGGCTGCCTGATCGATCGCCGTGGTCTGGATGGTGGCGATCTCATGCTGGCCGAGCGTCTTGCGCACAATGTCGAGACCGCTGGCAAGCGAAGCATAGGTGAAGGTCTGATCCGCCCCGCCACGCCTGTCGGATGGGATCGTCGCGGTCAGCGACTTCTCCGGATTGACCAGTTCACCCTGGGCCTTGGCCAGAGCCGCCGCCAGGCTGGCAATGGAAGGACTAGAGCGCTGCATGGCCGGTCTCCCGCGTCAGAAGGTCAAAGCTGATGGCACCAGACTTCGATCGGTTGGCCCGCACGCCGTGCCCGATCGCCTCTTTGACATCCTCGGGCACCAGCGCCTTCAGCTCGCTCTTGGCCTTCTCATGCTCGAGATAGGCCGGCCGGGTCCGGGTAAAGAGCCCGGCAAACTCCGCCCAGGCATTGGACGTGCTCATGTCGACGATCCGGACCGCCTCGATCCGGGGCTTCGGTGGCTCAATACCGAACAGGCGAGGGACCTCGCCGGTCTCCACACAGCGCCAGAACTTGCGCTCCGCCGTCACGATCAGATGCTGATAGAGCGGATCGGGCGTGGTCTTGATCTCCACCCACTTGCCGCCACCGGTGATGATCGACAGCACCGCCGACCGGGCTGCCACCACCCACATATTATGCTGCAGCTGTGGGGCATACTTCGTCAGCGCCGCCTCTTCCGAGAACTGCCAGGGCAGCATGAACTTTGACTCGAACACTGCCCCCGACGACTTGACCCGGCCATCCAGCGTGGCGCCAGCCAGCGCACCGCCGGGTGACGGAGCCGCAGCTGCACATCGATGATCTCTTCCCTGACGAAGAGGCCTCATACCAGTGCCGGTTCAGGTCCTCGGTCACTAGCCCCAGCTGCACGATCAGGTTGCCGGACAGGTCTTCCGGCTCAATTTCACCGCGCTTTTCTCGCCAGAGCCGCAGCAGCGCCGTCTCATCCTCCCCCATGATGATCCGGGCATCGGAACCACCAATATATTCACGCCTTTCCGCCGTCCATGTGGTATTTTTCATACGAACAAATCTCCCCTTTCCACCCTGTTCAGTCTATGCATTATAACAACCACATGGAATGAAATATGTATCCCTCCGCAGACGTCAAGAGGTCGCCAGCCCTGACCAGCGCACAAATTCGCGCCGCCAGGGCGCTGATCCGCTGGAGCGCCGAGGAGCTCGCCAAAGCCTCGGAGGTTGGGGTCACCACCATCCGCCGCGCCGAGCTCAACCCAGCGAGACCAAGCTCACCCGGGTCAACGATCAGGCCATCCGCCGCATCCTCGAGGCCGCAGGAATAGAGTTCATCGATGCGGGGGGAAAAGCGGGCCGGGGTGCGTTTGCGAGACCCGCAAAAATAACATCATCCCCGGCAATGCCAAACGACTTGCTAGGAAATTCTACTTCAAGTCAGGCAACTCGCACCCGCACCGAACGGCACAAATTCAATGGCTGGAAAAACACATGTTTGGATTTTTGATTCCACCATTTCCTCGTTCAAATCCTGGCGTCCCAGCCAGCCAGTGCCGCCATTTTCGGGCGTTTCCGGTCTCTAAAATAAAGCTCCGCAAACTCCGGCGGTTGCAAGGGCGCCTAAGGACTATCGCGACGATCTCGATTGATTAGAGTTCAAGTTACTTGAAGGTCCGCACCGATCGACGGTGTAAAAAAGTAAAAACCTGGGGAATAAGCAGCAGTGCGTGAAAATCGAACTGCGGCGGTAAGTTCAGGATGTCGGTGATTCCTGCTGCAATTCTTTCCCGGCTGCTCGGAGCTATCGAAGCAGATAACCTCGTTGTGCTATGCGGCGCGGGCCTATCCATGCCTTCGCCCGCGAGCTTGATGTCGGCGCAGCGCGTATCGCAAGTCTGTTACGATCGCTGGCTTCCAACGGCCGCGCTGCCCGTAAATATGCGAGATGACATTGACGCTCTGTCAGGACATTTTCATTCCACGAAACAGTTTGAGAGCGTGTTCATCAATGCGCTGGTCCCCTGGAATGACCTTGTCGGTCAGCCAAACGGCGGCCACGCTACCGTTGCTGATTTTCTGATCAGTCGCGCGGCAAAAGCCGCGCTTTCATCGAATTTCGATCCGCTCATTGAGAATTGGGCAATGCAACGCAAGAACGCGATGCAGGGGGCCCTTTCTGGGCAAGAAGCTTCGTCAGCGGCGTTTCTGAAGACTTAGCAATCCGTTACTGAAGTTTCACGGGTGCCTAGTTCGTGGAAGAAGCCAGACGCTATGGACTTCTAGGTCAGCTCGGCGAGCTTTCGATTGCGGAGAGAGTGAACAGCTGTAGCCAATGGATGACGATAAATCTTCCCGGAGCCGATATTCTTGTGGTCGGTTTTTGGTCGGACTGGGGTTATCTCAATGACGTGATTGCCAATGCGCTCGCAATAAATGGTGCAGCTTCGATTACGGTGGTAGATCCCGCTCCGACGGCTGGCCTACAAAGTAAAGCGCCAAATCTCTCGGTCTAGCCTGACCTCGACCTCAGCGCCCTTTTCGCACATCCAAGTGAGCGGGGAGGAATTTCTAGTCGAGCTACGTGCTGAATTTTCCAAGGTCTGGATTAGAAAGCTTTTTGGGCTCGGACGGCCATTGCTGGAGGGGGGCGGAATTGTGTACGCCCCGGCCTTAGTCGACCTACCGCCAATGCCAGTCGATGACCTTTATGATCTCCGTCGGGATGCCGAGGGCACTCCCTATAACCGTGCTGCCACACGGAAGGCGCCTGAAGCGACCTCCGCTCAAGCCGCCTATGTGCCGGCACCTATTAAACTCATTCACGCCCACGCGAAACGTATCGGACCGTGGTATGATTTTGGCGGCATACGTATTCGGATTGTGCACGGCAGCGGCCAATCCGTGAGTGTGGTTCGGCAAGCTTATGATGAGCCGCCGGCAATTGCTGAGCCGGACATAGTCGTGTGCGCGGGGGCTGTGGACTTGGGTACCCGATGCCTAGAGAAGTACTTCGCTCGGCGTCCGCTTAGTTACTGGTGCCGACGACGCAAGCGTCGCTGGGGCTTTTGCGCTTTAGTTTGCGAGAGTTGCCGAATTGCGTCGGTGTATCCTTTAGGGGGGCAGGAGGGCCGCTACCTATCGGCATCATCGCCGCGAGTGTAGAACGCAGGTTTCACCGCCGATAGAGATGTCTGCTGTGGCCCTTAGCAGACGTCGAATTCTCGTCGTCTGATGTTAGCATTTGACCCAAAGCGGACGCCGGTTGGTCTATTTCGATTTGATGGCGGCGACGGCTAGTTTCCGAGTAATTCGCCTAAGTAGAAGGCGTTCAATTTGAGCGCGTGACGCGCGCCGAATCAGCAAACGGGTTATCATTCGGCAAGCCGGCCTGTCGTTAAGGTCGGCAAGCGCGGTGCAGCCCGGAGCTACCCTATGAAAATTTGGCCCGTGATCGTGCGGATCTCGCATCTGAGAGATCTGGCGCTGGATAGAGCGGATCGCACACTGGTTCGCCCTCTTTCTTGGCATCGTGGCCATCGTCGGGGTCGGGGTTGTCGTCCCTTCGGAGAAAAGTGGCGACCAGCCGAACTTTGCAGGCGCAGAGCAGCAGCAAAAGCGCCTCGCGATTTTTCTCGACGGCACATGGAACAGCATCAACAGCAATACGAACGTCTGGCGCATGCGCGCGCTGTGCGCCGCGAAAAGCAAAGATGGCAGGCCTCAGCTCGTCTACTACGAGGTCGGGGTCAACGGTTTCCTAGGCGGTGTTTTCGGCCAAGGGCTCGATGAGAACATCCGTCTGGCTTACGAGTGGCTTATCGAAAACTACAACGACGGCGATGAAATCTTCATTTTCGGTTTCAGCCGGGGCGCATTTACAGCCAGAGCCTGGCTGGCTTGGTCGCCATCGAAGGCATTTTGAAAGCAGGCTCACCCATCGGCGTGACCGAACTTTTTGATCGCTACAGGAAGGGAAACGAGGAAAGCATCTGGACGTTGAAGGACATCGAAGCGTCCGGAGACACCAGCAAGCTGACAGAGCAGGAAAAGTGGCTACTCAAATACTCGCAGCCCGCGAAAGTGAAGGTAGTCGGCGTGTGGGATACCGTCGGTTCCGTCGGCGTGGCGGCTGGGAATATTCCCGGCATTAGCCGTTCCCAATTCGATTATCTCCAGACAGGATTACTCATCCCCATCCTGAACGGCTATCACGCCCTTGCCATCGATGAGCACCGCAACGATTTCGCTCCCACAATCTGGGCCGTTCGCCACCCCAAAGATCCGAACGCTAAAATCGCGCCGCCGCGCCCGCTCTCCAACGTCGAGCAGCGCTGGTTTGTAGGTGCCCATGCCAATGTTGGGGGCGGCTATCAGACCGATCTTCTTGCTCAGGCGCCACTGCGCTGGATGATGCAGAAGGCGGAATTGCACGGACTTTCGTTCCGTTCGGAGGTCGATCTGGATGGAGATGCTCTAAAGGCGCCGATTATCGACTCCTATAAGTCGTTCGGCTGAGGATTGTACGCTATGGTTTTTCCGCCTCTTTATCGCACCATCGGCCCAGAACCGGATGTTCGGGAAGACGGAACACACATCAACGTCAACGAGACGATCGACGTCAGCGTGTTCAAGCGGTGGCGCGCTGATCCAACATACCGCCCGGCCAACCTTGTCGAGTGGGCGCAGCGCAAGAAGGTTGATCCCGCCCAGTTGCAAACTTCCGTGCGGGCTGACGATCCTCGCGTAGTCGTGCCCGACCAATAGGCTCGCGCGAGATGTAGTGGGTTAATGTCCGCTTCGGGCCCTTCTCCGACGTAGCGATGATGGAAGAAAGCGCATGGTTGCGGGCTGTCGACACATAACTTCAGGTTATAGGTGGTTCAGCGACATGACCACGTTGGGCTAGCACGTCTCTTCTTGAGGAAATAAGCTGGCAGACAAGCGATAGAAGAAGCACGCTAGGGAGCACAAGCCATGATGATTGACATGCACGCGCATTGGAAACCCTCCGAGCTTGCTGAGGCCCTGCGGGCGCGCACACGGGAGCCGCGCATCGTTCGTGGAACAGATGGGTTAGAGGTCCTGAAGGCGCCCCGAATGGCCGATACCCCGCTGGGCGAGGCGTTCAATGAAGCCGTAGTCGAACTGGTGCGCATGGACCGGCAGGATGTTTCGGTAAGCGTCCTATCCGTGCTGGGCTCGTTTTGCTGGATTGAGGCTCAGCCGATCGACGAGGCACTGCCACTGTGCCGGAAGGTGAATGATGAGCTGGCGACGATCTGTGCGAGACATCCCGGCCGGTTTGCGGCGTACGCGGCATTGCCGTTGACCGATATGGCGGCGGCTGCAGCGGAGTTCGAGCGCGTGTTGGGGGTGCCGGGAATGATCGGGGCGCAGTTGCCTGGAAACTTCTTCTTGACCTCCGGCGACGCCGAAGTGGTGCGGCCCCTTCTAGCGGTGGCCAATCGCCATAAGGCGGCAGTTTTCATTCATCATGGGCCGCGGCCGGGCGACGCGTTTCCCAAAATCGCCGGCGGTACAGATAACGCTCGGCGACGCAACGGCACTCTGGATATGCAGGCAAGTCTATCGTCGGTGATGGTGACGTTATGCCTGACTGACCTTCTTCCGGATTACCCAGACGCGAGAGTTGTGGTGCATAATCTCGGCGGCAACATCCCCTATGAGGTCGAGCGGATGGATCATCGCTGCCTGCTCGACACGCCTAATGAAGAGCTGCCTTCAACCCGTTTTCGCCGGGCCGCCGCGGTGTATGTCGATTGCAACTCCTTCGGGCCGCGGGCGATCGAGGCGGCGGTTCGGCTATATGGCGCCGAACGGATTGTGTGTGGTACGGACGGCAGCGCGTTCGGCGTAGATTGGACGCGAAAGGCGCTGCAGGAGGCCGAGATCGGGGCCGAGGCGCGAGACGCGATCCTTCAGCGCAATGCGGCCACGATCATGGCGCGCGTTGCAAAGGGCGTGGTTGGAGCGAAGGTTGCTGCCTGACGTCTGTCCGTTAGCGCTATGCTGGCGATTAGCGGTTACTCGGCAAGTCATCGGGAAGAGCAGACTTCAGACAAGGGCGACCAAATTACAGATGTCTTAAAGCCAGTTGACTGGGCCGAGGAAGTCCCGTTTTCCGAGCGGCACGCCGCGATGACGTAGGATGTTGTATGCCGTCGTTACGAAAAAGAAGAAATTCGGCAAAGCGAACTGTTGCAGATAGTCAGTGCCCTTCATTTTTCGGTCGTTGCCACCGCCTTTCCAGGCGATGATTTTGTCTTCGCCGCCGTCGACCTGCGCACGGGTCAGCGATTTCACGAAGCTGAGCGCGGTTTCAACGCGGCTTTTGGCGGCGGCAAAGCTAGTATCGTCCACAGCTGGCAAGGCGGGTGGAGCAGCGCCTGCTAGGCGGCCCCCAGTGTTCATGGCGAAATCTGCAGACTGACGGATCTGGCGGGCAAGGCAGAACATGTCGGGATATAGCCGGTCCTGCAGGAGAGCCGACTCCTCAATCTTGTTGGCAGTGCAATGCGCGGCGGCCTTATCGATGATGCCGGCCAACGCGCCAAGTTGCTGGATGCAGGGGGTTACAGCCGCGTCGTATAGCGAATAAGACACTTGGGATTCTCCTTGGGCGAACTTTATTGAGTGAGACCATAGGGGAAGCGTGGTTCGCTTGCCAACAGGTTACTCATACTCGAGTTCGGGGGATGCAATGGAAATCAGTCTTTCGGGGCGGGCTGCTATCGTCACTGGTGGCAGCAAAGGGCTTGGCTTTGCGATGGCCGCGCGGTTCGCGGCTTCGGGCGCGGATGTCGCCATCGTTGCACGCACCGGCGAGACGCTGGAAGAAGCGGTCGCGGCCATCAGTAAGTCAAGTCGGAGTCGCGTCGTTGGGGTTCGGGCCGATATCAGCAAAGCGGCCGATATCCAGCGTGCCTACGACGAGGCGATGAAGGCGTTCGATAAGGTCGATATCATCGTCAACAATGCGGGAACGTCACGGGCGATGCCGTTCGAAAAGGTCACCGACGAAGTCCTGCACGACGACCTTGAACTGAAGCTGTTCGGAGCGTTGCGGTTGATCCGGCTGGTCGTGCCCCAAATGAAAGAACGACGCTGGGGCCGCATCATCAACGTGCTTAACATCGGAGCCAAAGCACCGCGACCCAACAGCATGCCGACCTCGGTGTCGCGCGCGGCAGGCCTGGCGATGACCAAAGCGCTATCGCACGAGCTGGCGCCGCACAACGTGCTGGTGAACGCCATGCTCGTCGGCCTAATTCGCGCCGACCAGCATGTGCAGCATGCGAAGCGGACCAATGTGCCGATTGAGGAGTACTACAAGGCGCTCGGCAAGGAGATTCCGATCGGGCGCATCGGCGAGGCCGAGGAATTCGCCAATCTCGCCTGCTTCCTGGCGTCGGAGCAAGCCGGCTACATCACCGGCACCGCGATCAACGTCGACGGCGGGCGTTCGCCTGTGGTGTGATGATCCGCGTGCTTACGACATCCCGGATACATGAGTACACGCCCTAATCCGAACGTGGCCAACGCGCCAGCGCCGTCATTTGCTCGTCCCAGCGAGCGGGCAAAGGCCTCATAATTCGCTTTAGCATTAGGTCGGAAGCCGTCTGTCCATCGAGTATCTCCGCGATGATGCGGGGCGCCAGCAGCGTCAGCCGTAAGATCCGGCAAGCATACGATTGGTTGACGTTCTCTGCTTTCGCCAAATCAGTGATTGATGCGTACTCTCCATCTTCGATCAAGGTACTCCCCGCGCAAGCTGCTAACGCGGGGAAACTTGGCGCGGGGGTTCTCCAGTAACTCGGCGCCAAAGTTAGGTTGACGCGGTTGACTGACCGCAAATTGGTTGACGCCGGCTGGGTGCGGCGTCCTGGTCGACCGGGCATGATCGAGTGCGGTGCACGCTTCCTACGTATCGGCTTGAAAAAATGTAGCGAAATTCGGGGTGGGGGGAGGGGTTCGTTAGCGACGGCTAGCCGTGAGCTCGTCTTTTTTGGTCGCCGGAAACCAGGTTCGTGATGCCCTGCGGAAAATACGCCTCGGTTTCCAGTCGGCGCGATGGTGTGCACATAACCAATAAAACTAGACCGCGCTGGGCGAATGCCCCAAAAAGCCGTGACCAGCGCATAATTCGAAATTATTGGCGTATTGTTGTGGCTGACGACCGCTCCGCCCAACCTCCGTCCGCATAAAAGGGCAGATTATGGAACAGCGCTTCAACACATAACTGACAAGGAAATGGCACTTTCCTTATCAGTCATTGCACGATCGTAACTTGCCAATAAAATTTGTGTTTGGAGCAAGTTGAGTGACTTGTAAGAAAATACGCTTGTTTGCTAGTACGCAGAGCTCAGGGAAGTTCGGGCTCGTCGCACGGTGATGCACTCTAATCGTCTGTCCACGTGGGCGACGGAAGCGGAATCGGGTTAATCTCTCGCCGTCAGCTCATTGTTGCTCGCCGCCGAGGTAATTCCAATGCAGCGGGGGAGGCCGTTCGCTGTACCTGAAAAGGAGAAGCCATCCATGGGTCAGCTTGCCAATATCGAGCATTTCGTCGTGCTCATGCTCGAAAACCGATCCTTTGATAACCTTCTAGGTACGCTGTATCCGCCGTCGCCCGCGTTTGATGGTCTCGATATCGCCGCCACCAACCCTGATCCCAGTGGCGCTCCTGTGCAGGCGTGGAATCCTCCCGGTGGCACCGATGAGGCCACGATGCGGATTCCCGACCCCGATCCCGGTGAGCTATGGGTTGATATCAATACGCAGCTATTCGGAACGCCGGCGCCGGCGACGCCCGCGCCCACCCCCGCCATGCAGGGTTTCGTCCGGAATTACTTGACGCAAAAGGACGGTCCGGTCGCGAAGAACATTATGCACTACTTCACGCCGAAGCAGGTGCCGGTGATCACGACCCTCGCAAAGCAATTTGGGGTGTGCGATCGGTGGTTCGCCTCCGCGCCCTGTCAGACTTGGCCGAACCGCTGGTTCGTACATGCGGCGACGGCGGCCGGGCATGAAAACAACGATCCGATCCATCTGCCCGACGTTGAGACAATCTACAATCGTTGCGAGTTCGCTGGCAACGTGAGCTGGACTATTTACTTTCACGATCTCGCGCAGTCGAAAACGTTGTTAAAGCTCTGGCCGCTGAGCGATCACTTCCACTTGTACAGCAAATTTCAGGCGGACTGTCAGGCCGGCACCCTACCTAATTATTCGTTCATCGAGCCGCGCTACTACGACGACTTTGGCAACCATGAAAACGATATGCACCCGCCATCAGTGGTTACGTTGGGGGAGCAACTGATTGCAGATGTGTACAATTGCGTGCGCGGAAGCAAGCTTTGGCCGAAGACGGTGCTGATCATCACATTCGATGAGCACGGAGGATGCTATGACCACGTCCCGCCGCCATCAGCAGTAATGCCGGAACCGCCGAGCGCAAATCAAGCGTTCGCATTCGATCGATACGGCGTGCGTGTTCCAGCGGTGATCGTTTCGCCTTACGTGCAGCCGGGCTCGGTCATTCGGCCAACAGGCAACGTGCCTTTTGATCATACGTCGGTAATCGCAACCCTGCGTAAGCGATTTCCCGCGCTTGGCGCACCGCTGACTTGTCGTGATGAAGTCGCTCCAGATTTGGACGTAGCGCTTAGTCTCGCGAGCCCGACTAACAATTGGAAACCTCGCATCCAAGCCCTGCCATATGCCCCGACCCCGCAGACCGCAGCAGTCGCGCAAGCGAAACCGCTAAACGGCATGCAAAAGGCCATGGTAGGTCTGGCGGCAAATCTACCAGACGCGCCTGGCAAAGATTTGCAGGCCCACATCGCTGAAGTAAAAGCGGGCCTGAAGAATCCGCCACCTGGGACGACAGATAACGTTGGCGCAGCCGTGGCATACGTCAAACAGCAGGCGGCAAATTTTTTTCAAACGAATGCTGCCTCGGTACAGACGTTCCAAGCGACGGCGTAAAGGGCCAATGATGAATAAGGCGTTGTGTGCGGCCGAGGCACTTACGCGGACCTCGTTACGGTAAGCTCACGAGGCCGCAACCACGGCGAAAGCATGAATGACCCGTCCATTCACGGGGCCGATAAAGTCGGCCGCTGGATTTTGCAACTTGAATAACAAAATTGCTCCGAACTACTCAGGTCGCGACTGATGACAAACTGTGTGTTTCCTTATCAGTTCCCATCTTACTGATTGAGAACAGTGCGCTTCGCTATTTGGTTTGATAATTGCAAAAGACCGAAGTATTGGAGCCGTCTGCGACGACGAAATGACCCGGTCGCTATTCGTAGCGTAGCGGACAATCCGAAGCGCTTCACGGCATATCAGTCTTAAGAGGTGGACTATAACAAAGGAGAGCCCGCAGGTAGTATCAGGGTCAGAGGACCACCCGATGACCCGGCATCTGACTTTCCCCACGATTTCACACGTTAACTCGATTGTGACGGACACTACGGGCGGAACCCGACCCAGCCACGTCTCTGTAGAAGTTCAGACATTGCTCGGTCTGGGAGTGCTAGAGATGTCACTAGATGCCGCGTTCGAATTAGCGGCAAAACTCTCGACGCATTTGCGAACTGACGTTTCCAAGTAAACCGCAGAACCTAGCGCGCCAGCCCGCCGAAGGTTCAGGCAGCGAAGGCCGCTAGATAACCCCGGTCGTTTCGTCGCCGGTTTCCTCGGTGATTTTTAGCACCCGTGTCCCCTATTCTTTGGCTGGGAAGACGTCCTTTGCGCAGCCATGTTGGCCGTTGACACGGGTGACCAACTCGTACCCCTCTGGGCAGCGTTGATTGTTGTTGTGGTCACCGGCTTGCCGACCGCGTGCGGTTGACTGACGCTCATGTCCTGCGAGCTATTTTGATCTGGCTGGGCTTCCTTGCCTAAGGCAACCGTCGCAAAACAGAGCACGGCGAGCGCAACCCCAAGTGCTCGGCTCATGGATCCTGCCTTTGCGATCTGACCTTACGGTATATGACACCCCAGTATGAGGTGAAGCGCGATGCCAATGTTCGCGGCGGGATCAACGTGACTTGCGTCACTCCACCTACGTTAGATCGTGCGGCTAGGTTGGGGTTGAGGCAGTTTGGTGCACAAGTCGCTGTCTCCAAGCTTCTTCAAGCTGAGAACAATATTCAAGTTTTGCGTTGCCGAAGGATTGAAGTCAAAACTTTCACCTGACACTGGAATCATAAACGCCGTTCCTATGAACGGATTCACACCTGCGCTGACATCACCGATAAGCACGATCTGTGTGCTCAAAGTAATTTTGGACATACAAACAGATTTCAGTATTTTTGCCGAAAAAAGCTTCGTCGCCTGTCTGTTTTTCAAAAAACCGATCAAGCCATGAGCTGAGAGAGAGCGAAGCCACCATTCGACGGGCCGGGTCGCACTTGACCCGCTCAAGCCCATTTATTTTGGCCGATGGGGATCTATCGATCTTGCCTGTATTCGGATCAATACCAAATTTTCCCTTCACGTAATGAGTGTCCAAAGACTGTGGTATCGACATATCTAATTGCGCACTTGTGGTCGTTTTTTCCTGAAGTTTTGCCTGGAGACTCGGCGATTTATTCGAAACCGAAATTAAGTTCGCAAGGCTCGATAACCCGATTTTGCTCAGGTCTATGCCTATGTACTGGAACGTTCCCGACTGGTCGGCCTGAAATTTTATCGAAACAGTTGAGGGCTGATCTGGGTCCAGTGCCGCTGCAAATCGCGAGTTGTGCAGAAAATCCGCCATCTCGCATTGCAATTCAGTGGTTATGCGCGAAACCGGAATGTCATGAATGTAGGAATCTATACCGAGTACACCTTCAAAGCCGGGAAATATGTAGCCGCAACCACCAAGCCCAACAGCGACAACCCCCAATAAGACAATCCGGGAAAACATATTCACAGCAACCCCCCAATGCAGCCCCCACGTGTGCAACGTATAGTGGTGTGACTTATCTTCGAGTTCAGCGCACGGGATACTTGTCCTGGTGAATTTGAGACGGAATTGGTCTTATGTTCATCTTCCACAGGCCTCTGTGTGGACAAGTACAGGTTTCGTGCTCTCACTGGTCTTATTGTCGCTCGCTAGGCCAGCAAGTGCCGGTGATCCTCCCGACCCAAACTCACGCCCGGCGAAGCTGATCCGGCTTTACCGCGACAATTATCTGCTTCTCCAACTTCAAACCGAAAGACCATCGGAGCGTATCCACGGCACGACGGAGGGCGGTCTACAGGGAATATGGGATGCGCCCCGATGCAGATCCGTGCCGGTGCGAGGTTGACCACCTAATTCCTCTGGAACTTGGCGGCACTAATTCGCTTCCAAATCTTTGGCCGCAGCCGCGTTCAGCCAAGCCATGGAATTCCGTCCAAAAGGATCAGGTCGAGAAACAACTGAACACCGAAGTCTGCTCTGGCCAGATTGATCTTGATGTCGCGCAGCGTGAAATAGCGAGTGATTGGATTGCGGCTTACAGCAAGAGGTTTGGCTCGCCGGCACGTTAGATATTCGGGTTCAACCACGCTTCGGCTGCGCCTACGACCGCGAAAACTCTTTGAACCGAGTTGGCGACAGTTCGGTGTATCGAACTGTGTGATTGATATTCCTGTGACCTAGGTGTGCCTGCAACGCCCGAGTATCTTGACCTTTGTTTGCGAGGGCATAGCCACACGCGTGCCTCAACATGTGGATGAGCCTTGAAGCCAAGTTCTGCCGCAGCACCGGCACGCTCGATCATTCGTGCGAAGCCTGCCGTGGTGAACGGCGTGTCGCGCTCGGACGTAAACACAAAAGGGGATTTAGGCTCTTGTTCGCGCTGCAGCCTCCGCAGAGCACGCAACTCGTCACCGAGGATCGGATGCGTGCTCGGCGTACCTCTCTTGACGTGACGCACATGCAGCGTAGCCGACGCGAACTCCACCTGGTCCCAACGCTGGTCGGTCAGTTCTGAGGCTCGCTGACCATGACGATAGGCGACAAGGATCATCGTCGCGTCACGGTGGCCATGGCGATTGGCTTTGGCGGCCTCGGCCAGGCGCCGTACTTCATCGTCGGTCAGATACTCGCGAGTACGGGCATCGGCGTTTTTAGGCCGAATTGGCATCGCCACTGTTCGTATTACGGTTTGCTCGCCTCGGCAACGGGGCCAGCAAGCGCCTTGAACAGCATTGCGCAGCCGTTTCGCTGTACGTGATGTTTTACAATTTCTGCCGCGTGCACGACTTTCTGCGCTGCACGCCCGCCGTGGCCGCTGGCGTCAGTGACCACTTTTGGTCAATCGAGGAATTGATTGATCGGGCGCTCGGCACTCAGCCGATTGCGCCGGAGCCGACAGCGCCGCAACTCCGCAAGCGGTAATTGAAGGAGGAAAGAGCTAAAGAACGCGGGTAAGATGAATTCGGTCGGCACCATGCGGTGCCGACCCGCTTGTAATTGATAACAATATCGCCGCGAATTTGATTGCGGCCCCAAAGCTGATCGGGAATGACACCGTCAACAAGCTTCATCTTTATCCTTCTATCACTAACGCCACGGGGAATTGCAGCCCACCCACTCATATCTCGATCTCTGTCTTGCGCATGAATTTCCAGTTCAACGTTGTGGAAGGTTTTGGCGGATTTTTCGTCAAGAACTTCCTCGTATGCATAATCCGGTGGAACATCTGAGACTACGTCGTGCGCGATAAGACGATCATTTACACGGATCGGTGCATTGGATTGCGCCTTGCTGGGCTTAAAGAATCTAAATGCAGCGTCACCTAGGAGTTTTATCTTGCCCTTGGGTTTATAGTTTTCGTCCAAAAATTGGCGGACATACGCTTCATCTTGACCCGTTCGTTTCGATAATTCTTTTATGATGGCGTCTAGCTGCCGCTTAAGTTTTGAATTTGTAGTTATGTGCGTGACTAGGTCTTTCACGTAAGCAGCGCCATAAAACAAGGCGATCAAGACCGACAACGTCAGAATTGTTTTGAAATTCTCCGAAACGTGAGTGCCGGTCACTTGCTCAAACAAGGCGAGGACCTCTCGTTCGAGGTCCTTTTGTGCAGTCAGATAAATCGCCGCAAACAGTATTTCGCGAAGCGGACTTTCCTGAGAAATGCTCAGGACTGAAACTTGAACTTCCTCGACGTGAAGGCCGGGAATGAGTTTGCTTAGATTGTGACCACCCTCTTCGATTAGAGTTTTTGCCGATACCAGGCCGTCGATAATATCTTGGATCGGAACGGTGCCTTCCGTGAGGTACCTAATCTCGAATGGAACATCGATGCGCACGCGAGGCTCCCCCAGCCCAGACTGGCAATAGGGGTATCCTACAACCTGGGGGACCTGATATCAAGTGGCCCCCTTTCCCAAACCGGCTGGCCCCTTTTCGGGGTACAACCGGCAAAGGGGGGCCACGACCGCCGTTGGGGTACTGGCCCCTTTCCATCCCCACTGGTCCCTTTTGAATCAGGGGGTTGGTCCCCTTTCAAAAAAACACTGTGATTCTTTGTGAATCGTACGTTTCCGTACTGACTAGCGTCGTGCGTCGTGCATTGAATTAGGCTTGGCCCCGTGGGTGCGGGCAATCAGTGGGTAGCGTGCCATGGCCATTTATCGGCTAATCGCAAACGGTTCCTTCGAACCGGAAGAAATTGGAGTAATGACGGCGGCTTACGAGGCCGCCCTGGTGGACCTCAGTCTGATAGATCGCGACGATCCAATCACCGAAATTGTGGCCCGCGCCATCGTCACCATCATGAGCAGAGGCGAGCGCGACCCGGTAACGATCAAGAACCGCGCTTTGAACACGCTAGGCGTAAGTCAATCCGACGCCGCATAAAAGGCCGCCTCAGTTGGCGGCCTCTTTCATTCGTCACCAACATCATCGCGATCTTGGTGCCGTCGCGCCGCTTCGGCATCCGAGCGGCGCTTGAGGCCGCGCAGGAAAATCTCGATCCGATCTGCCATATCCTGATAGCTCTCAGGCGAGAGCATTGCTGGGACCCATGATGTGCGGTTCGTCTGGCCCGCCAGAACAATCGCTTCTGGCTCAAAGCGGACGCGCCGGTCGTCGGCTGTAGAGTCCGTTTTAGGAGCATCTCCACAAGTGTGGAAATCGTTGAATTACAGCGAGTTAGCTTCGAATGCTTTGATCCGATCTAACGCTCTTATTTGGACAAACATCGCTCAAATTCGTTGCGATGCCTGTAATGGAAATGCCCGATGCTGCTCTTGCTAAATGCGGGAGCACTGTTGTGTCTCGAACGCTACTCACCAACTTTCCGGCAGAGAGTGATCGACTTAATCGTGCCGCTCAGTATGTGCGGATGTCGACGGACGACCAGCAATACTCTCCGTGGAACCAGGACGATGTTAACGGTGCTTATGCGGTCAGCCGCGGGATGCTCATCGTCAGGACTTACTACGATCGAGGCAGAAGCGGATTAAAATTCGAAGGGCGTGATGCGCTGCAACAGCTTATAAGGGATGTGCAGACAGGGGATGCCAACTTCGGCGCCATCCTCGTGTACGACGTTAGCAGGTGGGGTAGGGCACCGAATCCTGATGAAGCCGCGTACTACGAGTTCATATGCAGGCGCGCCGGTATTGCAGTGCATTACCCCGCCGAACAGTTCGTCAACGACGACAGTACCATCTCTACAATTCTTAAAAGCGTCAAGCGCGTCATGGCGGCTGAATACAGCCGCGAACTTTCGGTTAAGGTTTTTGCAGGGCAGGTACGGCAGGCTCGTAAAGGATACAAGCAGGGTGGACCGGCAGGATACGGATTACGTCGACTGTTGGTCGATCAAAACGGAAATGCGAAGACGATCTTAAATCTGGGTGAGTGGAAGTGTATCGCTACCGACCGAGTCGTACTAGTGCCGGGTCCTCCGGAAGAGATGGAAATAGTTCGAGAGGTATTTTCTTTGTTCGTGCATCATGGAAAAAGCGAACATCAAATAGAAAACATCCTGAATGCTCGCGGCGTTACAAACGAACGAAAACAACCTTGGGGATACAATATTATTACGCGAATGCTTCGCAACGAAAAATATATAGGAAATTTCGTTTGAAATCGTAGTTCTTTCAAACTCCACCAGGCTCGTGTCCCAAATGACCCATCCGCGTGGATACGAATTAACGGAGCCTTCGAGGGAATTGTTGACCGAGTATTATTCGAGCAAGCCCAAGCGATTCTTCGAGCGCGCCAACCAGTTACGAGAGGCAATCGCCCAGTAGGGTTGACACGGGCGCAATTGTTGGAGAGCTTGAGAAAACTCTTAAGTGAACACGGCACACTCAATGTTAAGCTCATCGATAATAACGGTGAAACACCTGCCACTCGGGTTTACTATCGGCAGTTTGGGAGCATCCTTAAGGCGTACGAGCTTGTCGGATTTAAGCAGCGACGGCTCAGACAAAAGCCCTGGACAGGTCGACCGCGTAATCTCAGTGACGAGGAAATGCTGGACGGATTACGAGAGCTTTGGAGAAAGCACGGCAATATATCGATCAAATTGATCAAGGCGGAAAAAACTATTCCGCGTGATGAAGTGTATTACGAAAGATTCGGAAAACTCACGCACGCCTACGAAAGAATTGGATTCAAGCACGACCCGGCACGATTTCTCCCGATCCGAAAGCCCGGAGAACCTTCAAACGAGAAGATTATCGAGCTCGTGCGCGATCTCCTGGTTAAGGAGGGACGACTGAGCGCGTCGATTATCGACAATTGCCCGGCAGTGCCAAACCGCGGAACAATTCACTCCCGTTTCGGTGGGTTTCTTAAACTCTATCAACTGATTGGATATACACAAAATCAGTATTGCGTGCGGCCCGAACCAATACGCAAAGGGACGTATCAAGAAATGCTGGATGGGTTACGTGCGCTTTTGCGAGAGCACGGCTATATCTCAACAAGACTCATTTTGTCGACTAAAACGCTGCCCAGCATACAATGTTACTGCGAGCGGTTTGGGAGCGTGCGCGCGGCGTATGATCTCATCGGGTACACGCCACTTCTCGGCCCGAGGAAAAATAAGAAACGTAGCTCGGATGGTAATGATTCCGCTGCCTAGGCTAAAGAGGCTTCGGTTGACAGCCTCAAGGGTTAGGGGCGCCCAACCGGCTTCGTAACATGACGCTTCAAGTCATCGAACGCGACACTCGGCATGCGTCCTTCATCATTTTACTGGTCGTAGCTGTTTGGGGTATCTGCTCCTACATCCTCGCGCCGTTCGTTTGGCGGCATTATGAGCACCAGCATGGTCTTGCTGGCCTTACTATGATCACGCAAACCAAGGCCGACATTCCTGGCGATCCGATCAATGTTGGCTTGGTCGGATCGAAAGAAGATGTTCTGTGCGCCATGCATGCTGCAGGTTGGTATCCCGCAGATCCCGTTACACTTCGTTCCAGCGTCGAAATCATCGGCAGCGTACTGCTCGATCGGCCTTATCGCGATGCTCCGGTAAGCTCGTTGGTGTTCGAAAGCAGGCGGGAAGATATGGCCTTCGAAAAGCCGGTGGGTAATAGCGCCGACCGCCGGCATCACGTGCGATTCTGGAAAGTGCTTGAACGCGGTGAGGAGGGGCGGGCAGTGTGGCTCGGCGCCATTACCTTCGACCGCGGCGTTGGCTTTAGCCACGATGATGGGCGCATTACCCATCATATCGCCCCGAATATTGATTTCGAGCGTGACTTATTGACCGACGACCTTAAGGCCGCGAAAGTTGTGACGACCATTTACGAAGTCACAGGCATCGGTCCGACATTAAATGGCCGGAACGGAGAAGGTGATCCGTATTTCACCGACGGCGAAATCAAGATTTCCGTTCTGGTGGAGGGCTGCAATCAGACGAGCGCGACAGTGTCACAGCTTGCGAATCCGCCGTTTGTAGACCTGAAAAATAATGTTTGGTCTGTTGCTGCTAGGCTGCTGTTGCCAGAGATAGCGCATTAGCGGCCCGCAGCTGATAGCCGATGCGCCACATTTTAATGCGCCGCTGGTGCGTCATCGATCGATCCGGCCAAGCGTCGGCGCGCAATTGGTCGAGCGCGCGCTCGATTAAAAACCCGCTAGCCTCATCACCGGTTTCTTCGTTGATTTTCACCGCCGTTCCAGAACCTCGATAGCCTTCTGACGAAGTGCAGGGATTTCCTCCGGCTGCGTGACCATCTGGTCCTCGTTGCGAGCTAGTGTGCAAATTTGGACAGTACAAATTTGGACAGTGCAAATTTGGACAGTGCAACTTTTTGAATCTCTTTCTGATCGGTTGAATGATACCGCGCTCGTCGCGGTTCCAATTCCCTGGCCGGGGACTATCCCGGTTTTCAAAAAAGGGGAATGGAAATGACAGGCGAAGAAGATAAGGACGTTCTGATAATTCCTTCGATACCTGGTGCAAGCCGAACTGACGTCGTTGAATACCTCGGCAGCATGACAGCGACCTTGGCTAAGATCGCTCGCATCTACCAGGTGTCAGTCCTCGCGCACCTGTACGACATGGCGGTCCTAGAGGCTGACCGGTTCTTGCAAAAGCTACGCGACGACAATGAAGCATGAACGCGGCCAATACAACCTGCTACTAGGCTAGGTTGTTTTTAAAAAACAGAAGCCGAATAAAAAACGATCAAACTGGCATTTTTGGCCCCGGCTCGTGTGTCGGGGTTTCTTTCGCCGCAAGCCATAGCGGCTAGGAAATCGGCGAGAAGTTCTCGCAACAACAACCTCGTTGTTTTACCATCCGATCTATGGACGCCCAGATCGGTTGGCTTGCCCTTAAAAGCCTTCTTCGGCCACCGGTGCCGACAAACAGGCGCCGGCGATCCATCGCTGTCGTTGACGCTGACGTTGCGTACTCGCTGCAGGTCGCCCGCGCGAACATCGAAGTCGTTCGATCTCGTGCCACCCGCGATGCTCGCCCGCGCGTGCTTGAGCTCGGCCCCGGTTCTGATTTCGGCGCCCAGATCATCCTCGCGGATACGGGTGCGCGCGGGTCGTCGGGCTGACGCTAACCTACTGTGCTGCAACAATTTCCACAGTTTCGTGGGAAAAGGCCCTTAACTGTGGAAACTGTTAGCCACAATGGGGTTGGTCCATGACCGACGACGCGCGCCGCTAGAGTGGAGCGCAGGATTGTAGATCAATTATTGAGCGCCGATCGAGCCGCGGCTTGAAGTCGACGATATCGGAGTCGACTCGGATGTCGAGCGTGCGATTATCAAGAATGTTCCAGCGTCCGTCGTAACGAACTGCGGTCACGGCGTGGTCTTCGCGCGCGTTGGCATCGCGAACGATGATGAGCCGCGTGCGCTCGCCAGTGCGGAAACGACATCCCCACCAACGATGCCGCCGGCCTCGCCGGCCTGCAGGCCTTCACACCCTCAACCTACTACTCCGTTACCGTGCACTGAGGCGCCGCGCGTCTAGCGGGCGACAGTGGGCTCCGTCATGAGCCCGCTCGGTCAACGGTTGGCGATGCCCCGCGATTTTCAAGCAAACGCGATCGAGGGTGCATCTGCCGGCGCAGGGCTTGTGCCCTCCAGCTCGGCGAGGAAACGCTGCGATAAGCGATTTTTTGCCAGCCAGGATCCATCGCGGAATGTGACCGGCGTATCGAGCATCGACACGGCGCGCTCGACTGACGCATGGTGATAACCGTGGCCGGCGAGCCATCCATCCGGCTTGACGATCCTTGAGCAGGCCAGGATATCGCGCCGGACTGCCTCGTAGTCGTGGTCTGCATCGATATAGCAGAGGTCAAACTCGGGACCGAACCGGTCGAGCGCTTCTGGAAACTTGTCGCGGCAGATTTCGAGATGCGGATAGGCCACGCAGCGCTCGGCGAACTCCTGAAGCGTTTTTTGGTCTTTCCAGGCGCCTACGGCGACGACGCGCGCCGTGGTCAGGAGGAATAGCTCGGTGGCGACGCCGCGGCCACAGCCGATCTCGATAATGCTCCGTGGTTGAGCCTGCAGGATAAGTTCCACGAGACCCGGCAGAAGATTGTGCGCGTCGCTGGCGTCGCCCGGATCAAGCGACCGCTTGGTGGTTAGCAGCGTGTTGACGCGCGCTTTCTGAAATTCGCCAAAGGTCGGCGCGGCTGTCACTCCGGCGTCCGCGGTCTGATCGTGAAGAGGCGCGGGTTGCGGCGAGGGCGCTTTTGGTTTTTGCGGAGCAGCCAGCCGGGGCAGAATGATCGCCTTCCGGCCGTTGTCGAGCTCCGCAACCTTGCGGGCGAAGGCCGGGTCGGCGCGCATGAGCCGCACCCGTTCGGCCAGGCGCTCTCCGTCGAGCACGGACGGAAAGTTGAAGCTGTCGTGAAACATGAAATGCCGCGAGTCGTCCGACGGCCGCGTGCATTCAAGCGAAAACCGCGAAGCGAGCGTCTCCGATGGCCACTTGAAGCCGTTCTTTTCAAGCGCCGGCCGGTGGGTCCGGCCGATAAGATGGTCCTCCTGGTAAATCGACAGCGGAAAGCGGTCTTTGTTCGCCTGCAAAAATCGCATCAACGCCAGCGAACGCAATCCGCAGCCGTTACCGACATTGAGATTGTCGTCGTACCACCACGGTGCGCCGATATAGTCGTAGTCCAAAAACTCGGCGGTCCAGCAATCGGCATTGACGATCCACGAGTCCCATTGAATCAGGATGGCCCATTTTGTCTTGATGTAGTCGGGCAGCTCGTACCACATGAACTTGGTACACTCGGCGACGCTCGGCCACTTCGGCACCTTCACCCAACGCGTCCCGGCGACTGCAATCGGCTGGTCGGTAAACGCGATGGCATCGCCAAACGCGATGTCCCGCATGGAATCTTCCATGGCGAGACGCGCCAGTTCTGGACTCTGGGTCTCGATCAAAACCAGCGTAACGTCGGGCAAATGCAGCTTCATGACGCGCTTTCGGCGATGAATCGCTTCGGGAGCGTGGTGCGATCATAGTTAAGGGTGGCTTAATGAAAGCCAAATCGAGGCTATTGGAGTTGTAAGAGGTAACCACCGCTCGCCGGCGGATAAATTCGCGCAGCCATGGCATCCATGCGCTCATCGCCCGTCGCGTAAGGTCTATACAATGGCCGCTGGATATCAGCGGGGGCGTTTCGTCATAGCAAGCATTTGAGTGTTCGGGACATTCGTTTGCACCCCGGTGGCATGGATCGCTCTATCGTCTTGCGGTGTTAAAAATCTTACGCCGCCTCGAACTCCGGAATACCGATGGGAAGGCGGTGCACTGTTTTCCCTTCAACGTCGCGGACCGCAATTGTCCACTCGCGCCAGTTTTCATTCAGGGCGTGCCGCAGATGATCTGCGATTGTTCGGCCATAGTCGATTGCGGGCTCCGGTGCTCTAAAGTCCTCACCCTTGTAGTCAAGGATAGCCTCGTCGCCGGAAGTGTAGTCGAAGAAGAATCGCATTGTTGCCCACCAGCAGGAGTTTCGATCCGGCCAGTCTTTAAATCATTCGTCCTATTGGTGGCCTAAACTGACCTCTAAATTTGAATGCATTTTCACCGAAATAAGTGAATGTGGATTAGGCAGGATTTGTCGAAAATTTTATGGATCAGCCGAGCGGATGGTATCAAGGCTACCGATCTACGTGGTGATGACAGCATCGACCCGTCATGGGTCCAAGTGTTTTGTCGCCTAGTCATGAGCATCGGGTGGCGGCACGACGGACACTGCCGTTTGTAAATCTCGGCAAAGAGCCGTTGCGTATTGCTTCGCTCAATCTGGTTGCTGGATGCTGTGCTGCCCGGCCAATCGCCCGCAAAGAACCGCTGAAATATGCGAGACGGGCGCTCTGCCTCGTGCGAGTGGATTAGCCGCTCCGCGCCCAACTAAAAGCTGCGGAAAGTAAGGCTATTCTTGTTGTCGCATTCCCTTAATACTTGTGGGGTGTCGCTATTTTGCAACAGCTTTCGAAGCGATAGGGTGCTATTTTTACGGCGATCTTCTGGGATTTGGGGGGCCTATTTTGGCGCTTAAGCAGCAGCTGTTATTGGGCGCCGCGACCGCAGTCTTGTTTGCGGGAGCCACCCCTGCGCTGGCCGCACCTCCGCTCCCGTCAATGTGGAGCGGGTTTTATGTCGGCGGCAATGCCGGTTATAGCGCAGGCAGGAGTTCCTGGACCTACAATGAACCCGGATTAGCTTGCTGCGGATTGGGACTACCGGCCACGATTTCCGGCAACAATAATCTTAACGGGGCAATTGGCGGCTTCCAGGCTGGTTACAACGTCCAGATGGGAACTTGGGTCTGGGGCGTGGAGACTGACTTTCAGGTTTCTGGCGAGCGTGGGAGCAGCGGATTTAACCTCCCGTACGACTGCGAGGGGACTTGCAACGTAATCGGAGCGATTAGCACTGCCATTAATTGGTTCGGCACAACTCGTGGCCGTGTTGGAGTGCTGATTAATCCGACGACCTTGGTGTATGCGACCAGTGGCGTCGCTTACGGCAAAGTCTCCGCATCCGGAAATTTTCTCGATAACGGATGCGGGCCGCCTTGCACCTGGTCATTTAGTCAGTCCGCGATCAAAATCGGGTACGCTGCCGGCGCCGGCTTTGAGGTCTTTCCAAGTTTCTTGCCGAACTGGAGTTTAAAAGTAGAGTATCTCTACATCAATCTGGGCAGTCTGAGCGGGACAGGGACAAACACCGACTTCGGCCCCTATTCTTGGACGGCGCACTTCACCGACAACATCACTCGCTTAGGCCTGAACTACCATTTCCCCTAGACGGTGCCAGGCGGTTCTTTTTCTCGATGGGCCGCTGAAGTGCGTGGAAATTGCTAATGCCGATGTGGGCGATCACTGCCTATTTTAATCCTGTAAAATTTGAGAGTCGTCGCTTAGCCTACGGGGTCTTTCGAAGAAATCTTCGCATCCCGTTGGTTGCTGTTGAATTATCATTTGACGGTCAGTTTGATCTGCAAAAGGGCGATGCAGATATTCTCGTTCAGATTTCCGGCGGTGCCGTCGCCTGGCAAACACAGCGCCTTCTTAATATTGCCCTCAAGCACGTTCCTTCCGACGTCAATAAAATAGCGTGGATGGACTGCGATATAATTTTTTCAGATTCTGATTGGCCCGCGCGAGCGGAAGACGCGCTCGAAAATTACAGCTACATCCAGCCCTTCTCTGAAGCCATCATGTTGCGCAGGGATGAAAAAATCAAAGATCGAAATTCAAATTACGACAAACGAATTGCAGTAACCAAGCTGTGTCAAAATGGAGACTTGGATATTCTCGCACAAAGGCGCGGTCATGACGTTCCTTTTGCGATGCTGGCGTGGGCGGCAAGGCGCGAGTGCCTGCAACAACATAAATTCTACGACGCGGCCATCGTTGGCGGCGCCGACATGCTGTTCTTTTCAGCCATAAACAACAGGCCGGATTTCGCGATATGGCGCTTCAACTTGAATAGCGTATTCGCCGAGCATTATTCGCGCTGGGCTGCTCACATTCCAAAAACGTCGCTCGGAAAATTTGGCTGCATCGATGGCGAAATATGGCATCTTTGGCATGGCGAGCTCGTCAACCGGAATCGAACGGCTCGCTGGGATCTCATGAAGGATTTCAACCCGTACCGTGACATCGAGCTTTCCGGTGACGAGGTGTGGAAATTCACCGAGGAAGGTAAAAGGCTCGAAGCGGGAATGAAAAGCTTTTTCGCTTCCAGACGGGAAGACGGATAGACTTGGCAGGCGTCATCGCGCGGCCCGGTCTGGCGCTCCGAGGTGCGCCACGGGTGATTGCTATGCGAATGGGCTGGTGAAAACCAGTCGCTTTGGATTATCCGACCAATCGATATCCGGCGTCGTTTTGATGATCACTTTGAAAGCTTCATCTGAGGCCGCTTTGATAACCTGAACAAGTCTCTGGACTTGCTCTGGGGTCAACTCCTCTTTGCGACAGAGTTCGAGGCTGATCGTATCGACCTCGGTCTGCCGCATTCGGTATTCGGCATACTCACAAACGTTACGCAACACTCGCGGTGAAATGTAAAAGGGAATGATTCTGCCGTCCGGACATTTGAGGAAGTGCTTGCCGCGTCCAAATACATGAGCAATCACTTTCCCCTTATGGCCGCAGGCGCAGCCGTCCATGACGCGTCCAAAATCGCCGATGTCATAACGTATGATGGGCGTAGCGTACGAATGCAGGTGAGTGACGAGAAGCCTGCTCAATTTGCGGCCGTCTATATCATCGACCTGGACGCTCTCATCTTCCTCCACAACAACATTTGTGTGTGCAATGTGATAAACGCCCTCTTGGTGCCTGCACTCATAAGCGATGGGGCCGGCTTCATCAGCCGAGTAGCTCGATAAACAGGTAATACCCAGTTGCTTTAGTCCGCCCAAAAGATTGGGATTTCTGTAGTCGGACATATGGATCCAACACTTTATTTTTAGATCCTCCATCAACGCGTACCCGCCCTGATCAATTAAGATCTCAACATAGCGAGCCGGCGAGATCAGGTATCCGACCGGATGTTTCTTGAGTTCCGTGACAAGGCTTTCGTTGTCATGGGCATAGGTGACCGTCTTACTAAGGCCGCTGCGATAAAGCTTGCCAAGCTGGCCGATCCAGCCCTGACCGAGTTCCACCTTTTGTCGCTTTGCAAGAATTTCTGACGCCTGGCGTGGCAGGCTGATTCTCGTTCGATTTTCGTCGAAGCTCAGTCCGTTGATGAAATATTGCGCAAGCGTCCGAATTCCATTGTAGTATGCATTTTCGGCGCTTGAATAAATCTCCAGCGGCTTTCCCGTCGAGCCGGAGGTTCTATTGATTTGAAATTTGCTGTTGGCCTGTTTGGCGATTAAGCATCCCTCTGCTTTTACCTGACTCGTAAGCTGGTTGCGGTCCAATGTCGGAAGCCTCTCGAAGATGTCGGCATTGATCAGTCGATCCGGCATGCGCGCTCGCCAAAATTTCAATTCTGCGTGGGCGTGCCTGAGCAGGTTTGTTAATTGACTTTTTTGCCAAAGCTCCAATGCCGACCGGTCGCCATTTTCGATGAGATCGATGGCGAGAACGTGGGCCATGATGCTTGATACGTCAGCGTCTAGTAATGTGAGGCGATTGCCGCTGTACGGACGATCGGCGGGTGGTCGGTTGATGTACTCAATAGGCATGCATCTGTCCGCTCAACGTGGAAACCTTTCAGCCGACTATTCTAGTCGACTGTGGCAGCCGCCGCCTACCCACGGCGAAGTCCGCCTCGTTCTCTTTGGTCTTCGCCTGACGCACAGAGGAATGTTGGTGGGTGATCATTGGTATTGGTCCGAAGCGTCATTCCAAGCGATACGCATTATTTGGTCGTTATCGGAGCAAGGTGGACATCGGATCCTCCTGAAGCGGGGTTATGCCAGTTGCGATTGACCAAATGTATGGTGAGGTAGTGAGTAGCAAGAGGTTTTAGTAGATAGGAAGGTAAAAGGTATTGCATCAATGTATAAGGTCTCTGATTGGAGTGTATCGTGTAAGGGAAATAATGGATATAAGAGAGAGTGAGATATAGTTAGAGGAAAGGACTCAACAGGGAGATTAGGGTCAAAGTGTTAGCATGCGGGGAAGACAGAACCTATATATATTCTCATACTCTAGCAGAACTAGGCAGGTAAAGAGTGTAGATCTGATTATGTAATAGCAGGCTACTCACGGTTGTATGTGATAGTAGGTGTTATAAGGAGGACTGAGAGGCAGACTCATAGATCTTACTCGCTTAGAAGTTAAGGCTATGAGAGAGAACGCTACAGGCGATGAGGGCAAGCTTGTTGGAGAGCGCAATCGCGAGCACGTTGAGGTGCAGAAGCTTCTTGGAGGCTTCAATAAAAAGCTTGAGCGAGTGGCGCTCACAGCTATTAGGCTTGATCAGCACGACACAGGAGGACTGCACAAACAGGAAGCGCAGATAGCGATTGCCGCGTTTGGATATATTGCCAAGAATAGTGCGGTCACAAGTAGACATCTGCTTGGGCACAGTAAGAGAGAGGAGAAGAAGTAGAGGACTTTGGAGAATAAAATCAACAGTGAAGATAGAAGACAAGATAGAGCTGGAGATGATAGGGAAGATGAAGGGCAAGCTAATAAGAGGCTAGCAACAGGCATATTGGCGCGCAACAGCTACAATCTCATGCGATAAACTCTAGACGAGCTAGTAGAGCAGGCGCCAGTGAAAGCGAAGTACGAGATAATACGCATCATGCGCGGTGACAGGACATAGGGGGATGTAAAAAGGAGGTGAGGTAGCTAGGCAAGTAAAAACAGCAACCACTGCAGCACCGCTACGCAGCGCTAGAACGGGAAGGCGCGAACTGATTGATGATGCAGGTGCGTTGGCTGACCAGTAGTTCCCGCAAGGTGCAGCGACTGCAGATAGAGCTGATAGGCGGTATTAGTAGACAAGAACTTCATAGTAGGCAGCTGCACCGCCTCGGCGATCGCCCGCATAGCGGAAGTAGTTATTCTGTCTCTTAGAGTAGGGACTCACGTACTTCGACGGCATCAGCCGGGGTAGTGACAAAGAGCCTTGAGCTTGCGACTGAGATGATGCGCGCGGACAAAAGCTAATATGAAGAACAGGCAAGGCGGCATATAGGCAAATAGTGCATACACCTGACTACGAGACCACTTATGAAGCAGCACAATAGAGCAGCGCTGATAAAGGAAAACAAAGTGGAAAGAGTTCTTGCAGATATAGATGCAGACTAAGGCTGATAGCGCTGTGTGAGCTATCTGAGACATGGAGTGCTCCTTGTATTTGCAGCTACTTGCCAGCTTCTATCGCTGGCGGGGCAGGAGCACGGCCGGCCATTACATTAGCGGACACACACTCTGATGGTACTGCCCCAGTGTGAGCGTTCGCGCCGCAGCTGGAAATTCCTCTACAACCGGTAGAAAAGACAAGGATCAATAGCCCAACAAGAAGGAGTTCCAGATGGCTTCGCTCATTCCTAACGCAGCCGCCCTTGAGCGGAGGCTTGCCGGCTTACCCGTGGCAAAACATCAAGCTCACGAAGTTGTCATGGCCGCCGGCCATAGAACGGGCAAACTCCTTTTCCTTATCAATGGCGCCGTGGAGGTCATCAAGGACGGCGAAAAGATCGCCGACGTCTCGGCGCGCGGCTCGGTATTCGGCGAACAGGCTGTTCTCTTGGATCAGCCACATACCGCGGACGTGCGAACGCTCGAACCATCCCAGTTCTACGTCGCCGACGCATCGTCGATGCTCTCTGGCGATCCGAGTGTCGCTCTCTACATCGCCGCAATCCTTGCACGACAACTAGACGGCGCAAACCGATCGCTTGTCGAGATTAAGCATCAGCTCCAGGCCGGCGACTCTGCCGGCGTGATTGGCAAGACGGTCGAGAAGATGGAAGAGCTTATAGCCTATAGCGGCACTACAGCTTGGTATACGCCGGCTATCCGACCGATCCGTTTAGATCCGATAGGTAGATGCGGTGAAGGTCGGAAGGTCGCGATTGGCCCTTCGCGATCAACCCGGACGCTGCAAATTCTTGGTCGCTACTGGCCGCACAGCCGACATTGGGCTGACGCAGTAAACGGACCCCTCGGTAGCGAGTGACCTATAGCGACAGCACCAGCTTGAATTGACCTAGATGGCGTATAACCCTGGCTACTCCACGAATAGGGATCGAACTGCCAATGGGTTTAGCTGTTCTGTTCAAAGCGACGCTTGTAGTCGCCGCGCTGGCCGTGGGTCTCAGTGCAGCACTTTCAGGCCAAGGTGCAGCACCGGTTGCCGAGTATTGCCCGGAATAGCCGCAGCTTCGCTACTTCCCAGTCGACACATTCGGCTCGCGCAACTCGGACTTGTTTGTTCGGGGGTGGTACTCGAAACATCTTGTCGCGATGAAAGAGCCATCACTTTCTTGTGGTGTGCTTGAGGACACCGAAACCTATCGTTTTTTATGGCTCCGCACGTTCCATAACCCTGTCGCGGTGCGCGTTTTTCGGCGCGTTGACGACTACGGCCTCGAAGCTGTGATTTTGGATGGCGCAGGCGGCTACGATCCAGGGCATGTGGCGAGCCGCGTCACGCAGATATTGTCCCGTGACGAGTGGCAAATGCTCATCACTAGACTTGAGGAAGTAAAATTCTGGCAGTTGACGACGACAGGCGGCAACTCGGGTTTCGATGGGGCTCGGTGGATCGTAGAAGCACGTCGCAATGAGCAATATCATATCGTTGACCGCTGGGGACCCAACTGCGCCTTGGGGTCAGTCGGAAGGCTTTTTCTCAACCTCGCGCACCTGAACGCTGTGGGGCCCGTTTACTAACCACACTTTCGGAATTGGCTCTGCGCGTCACCTAGCGCGACGCAGCGATATGTCTGCTCTTGGCCCATCGCGTCTTTATAGCAGCAGCGAATCAGCTTGGTCGCTTTGAGAGGCACAGCGGACATCGGGCGACTAGCCAGCCACTTTAACTCGGTGGCGATTGACCCATATGCGACATGCGGCCCGAGCGTTCCGGGCGAGTTGCCCCGTCAAACAATTCACTCTACCTCTCACACCGACTTTGCTGACAATGCCCGCTCGGCGCCGCGCACCAGATCGATGAGGTCAAGCGGGTCGGCGGGCGCTGCGTCGCCTCGCCAAGCGACGTGTTGGTCCGGACGCACCAGTACAAGCTTGTGGCGATAAAGATTGGATGCCCCAAGCGAATTCACATCAAGAACGGCGAGCGGAAGGCCGCGCTGCGTGGCCGCCGTGACGATGCCATCGACGCGCGCTGTGGGATCGAGGCGCAGCAAGGTATAATACGGCCACATCGCGTCGTAGAGCGAATGCTGCTCTTCGATCGAGACGTGGGGGACGCGGCAGCTCGGTACCGTGGCCGAGGTGACGTACCCATCGTATAGGAGGGCGCTTGCTCCTCGTCGTAGGCGATGATCGGCGATCGGTCGTAGAAGTAGCAGAAGTTGAGGCCGCCGCAACATTGCTGCTCCACGTCGAGCGCGTAGGCCAACTGTCCAGCGGCGGCACGCGCAGCCTTGCCGATTGCATCGAGACGTTCAATGTCCGGCGACAGCTCGCTTCGCTGCATCGTCACCTGGCGTCCGATGTCGGAGATAATGCGCGAGGCCTGGTCTGTGATCGGCTGGCGCTCAGCCTCGTAGGCATCGAGAATCTCGGGCGTAGCTCAGCCGTGGTGGAGGCCAGCGAGCTTCCAGGCGAGATTGGCAGCGTCCGCAATGCCGGCACTCATACCGAAGCCGCCGAGCGGCATCCAAACGTGCGCAGCGTCGCCGCAGATGAACACGCGCCGGTCACTGAACTTGCTCGCCACGAGCCGGCGAGCGACCCAATTCTCCTGGGACAAGACCTCGTACTCGACCTCCGGTCCGATGCCGAGAATAGAGCGTATCACTCAGTCCCGATCGAGGTGATCCAGCTCTGTTTCTCCGGGATAGGAGAAATTCTGCAAGTTCCAGGTCTCTTGACTGTCGACGGCCATCGTTACGCCGCATCGGCGCGGATTGAGCGAGAAGTAGAGCCAGGCCGGCTTGCCGGGCAGCAGGCTCCTGAGCTGCGGCGCCTGGATGTGGAACGATTGTGCGTACTGCAGGACCGGTATGCCAACAAACTCGGAGCTGATTGATTTGCGCACAAACGAGCTGCCCCGTCGCATCCGACGAGGTAGTCACATTCGATCGTCGAGCGCGTGCCGCAATTAAGATCGACGGCGCTCGCGGTCACACCTGCTCGCTCTGAGCGAGGTCCGTGATCTCGGTGCGCGGATGGTGATGAGCGGCTGCTCCGCAGCGTGCGCAAACAACACTGGCTCGAAGAACTTCTGGTTGCAGCGGTGCGTGTGCTCGGGCGTCGACCAGATAGTGTCCGGCCCGGCTGCGGCAGGCCTCCCACGCGCGCCGCGCGCCGGGACGAGTACGCGGGAGAGCTCGATGCCGGTGACGCCGTCGCCGAGACGATGTCGTTGGGATAGTCCGCTGGCAACCCAATGCCGCGCAGCTTGTCGGCCACGCCAAGCCGCTGGAAAATCTCCATGGACCGAGCGCCAATCTGGCCGCACTTCACGTTTGGGGGGTCGTTAGGAGGCCGACGCTCGGCGACGACGACATCGATGCCTCGCCAAGCCAAATCCATCGCCAGCGTCAGTCCCACCGGCCCGCCGCCCACGATCAGCACCGTGGTTTTCATCCCACCAGCCCCTCGTTGGTGTTTGTCACTATCCTAGTCTTCGCGCGGCCAGACGGTAAAGTTGCACAGGCTGTTTCTGGATGGGAGGAACTGGCTCTTTTGACGTAGGCTGTCGTCCGCTGCCATGTCGCCTTATGGCTCATCGCACCATTTCGCGCGACGCAACATCAGTCGCTTTTGGAGTGAAGCGGACATGCAGCGAGTCGCGATACAAAACCAGCTTTATGAGTACACGCTCTAGTTCAATGGTTCGCTGGAAAGCTGAATTATGTAACGCCAGACGGACTGAGGTAGTCAGGTTCAAGAAATCGACTTATTCACGCGGCGTGAGACGAGTTTGCAATCAACGTTTGCTCGCGGCTGTGCAACGGCTCAAGTGTCTCATCGGGCTGGTAGAGGATGACTTTGCTGCCTTCGTTGTCGAAACCGACGTTCACGTGCACAAGCTTGCTGAGGCGCTCACGGACTTATCGCGGTACTCTGGATCGACGAGCAGGACCATAAAGCCACCGCCACCGGCACCGAGAAGCTTGCCGCCACTCGCACCTGCCTCGCGCGCGACGGCATAAATCTCGTAGATGGCGTTGTTGGAAACGCTGTCAGCAAGTTCGCGCTTGAGCTGCCAGGATTGGTGCATCAGTTGCCAAGCTCCCGCAACGGGGTCTTCGGATAGAGTAGTATCTCGGAAGCCGTATCGACGAGGCTCCTCATCATGCGCAGCTGGCTCTTTCGATCGCTCATATTGGCGATCTGATCGTGAGCGAAATCAGTGGCATACCGGGAGAACCCGGTAAAAAACAGCATCATCGAGCGGGCCAGTTCCTCGCGGCGTCCTGCCGGCAAAATAAACGGCATGACCGAGAAGCTGCCGTCGCCGTGGAAGTCGATTTGATTGAATCCGCCATAAGCCGCCCAGAGCTGATCCTGAGAGCCGACATCCTCTTTAAGGACGCTCTGCTCGATTAGGATCGCTTCCCGGCCGAGGTCCCGCTTTGAAATCATCCGTCGCGCAGCGCATAGAGAGCCTGCAGCAAACCGACGGTAAATGAGCTGCTCGAGCTCAGTACCGACCGGGCGGGCAGATCAGCGTCATGATGGATCTCAAGGCCGTCCTCGATACCAAGATCGCCCAGGATGCCCCGCACCGCTGGATGCTGGATTTCGGAGATCTTCTTGACGAGCTCGACTCGCGAATAAACGATTTTGGACTTGTGCTCGAAAAAGGGCGGCAGCGACGCACGCTGATATAGCAGTATTTGTCGATCGCGGTACCGATGACTGACTCGCCGTGATCATGAAACCAACGAGGATAATCGGTGCCTCCGCCAAACAGCGAGATCCGAAACGGTGTGCGCGTAATAATCATGGAATTTGCGGCCGCGTTTTGCCTGAGCTTTTGTGCATATCTCTCGGTATCTTATGCCAAAGGCAGTCGCGGTCGCGAGTTAAAGCGCGTTAGTCTTAAGAAGAGTGGTGAAAGCAGCCGGGGCATCCTTTTGATCGCTGATGCTCCGTCGAATGAATTTAAGAACATAAAGCAACTGATTTGGCGCTAAAGCGCTGTCTCGTACCTGCTCAGGCGTTCAAACGCACCATTGTCGAGATTGGCTAGGCGGAGAAAGCAGCGTCCATCTCGGTATTGTTCGCGGAACGTGATAGACTATCGGTACTCGACTTACCCGGTTCGTTGTCTTGCGACGGATTAGTGGGAGAGTTTTTTATATAGTGATTGCGCGCAGAATGTATTCACCATTTGGTGGCTGGGGCCTCAGATTTTGTCTGACATCACGTAGAATTTCGCTTTGAGTTTGAAGTAATCCCGTTCGATCAAGATAGCCCGTCGTAGTCGCTACAACAAACTGGCTAATCGCAGAACCAATTCTTTCAACTGCTGTTTGGGCATCAAAGTCCGAAGTAACAGCTAGCTCGAAAGCTTGTAGTACTCGGGATCCTCTAGAGTTCCAATGACCGTTTCTGCGATAAACCATGGCGAACAGTGTTACAGCGCGAGCGCTTCTTGATGGATTCTGTTTTTGGGCTAGTGCTGTTAAAGGCGTTACGTCGATTGGCTTCGATCTGCTTTTGGATGTCTTGAGGGGACTGTACGTGAAGCGTACTTCGGCTGGCGGGCTGGTCTGGAGCTATTCGTCTTCTGACTGACTTCGATGACAGCTGCACGCGTTGAGCACGGGTCTTGTATGTCTCGTTCGGATAGAGTCGCTGGCTGGCGCTCGCTGGAAGTGGATGTGTTTCTAGCCACAGTGAGCGGGCAGCGGTTATCGGATAGACTGCGATTTTTTGCCACTAAGCTGCTTCATCACGTGACGATGGACTTCACGATGATGGCTACGGCATAGCGGAACGGTAAACTCGTCGCTGACTTGCGGGCAAGCGCGCGGCTTTGTGAGAACTTAAGTGGTGGGCGTCGGATGGCTGCCTGCCGCAGATAAGACAAGGCTGCTGGGCAACGAAGCGGATGTGCTCTCGGTCCCGAAGGCGACGCGGCTCAGAGTGTAGAAGCGCGCTCTTATCGATTTGACTGTCTTCGGCGCGCGTTTGCTAGCTTGCGCTTTGGCTGTCTTCGATCCGCGGGTAGCGACATTGTCGCTTGCTTCTCTGGAAGGCTGTACGTGCCTCTCGGCTGACTGCCTCGGTGAACATACACAGCCGTTTCTCAAACGCTGCTTCAATACTCGTGGCGTAACTGTGGTTAGCTTGTTTTTCTCGGCGAGAGAGCTTTTCGCTCATAAGGCCGCATCGTCACCGCTGCTAAGTTTGGCAATTCCGGTCAGCAGGCGGTCGCGCAGGGTCGCTGACTGCTCTGACGAGAGCGCAGGAACAAGCGCAATCGGCAGCTTGTTAGATTTCCGCGCGATAAGGACTGGCGGTCTGAGTAATAACCGCCTCCATTATGCTGACCATTACTGTTGGATGTGACCTTCGGCGGCGCCGGCGGGGTTCGTTCCGGCGTGACAATATCCGGAGCGTCGAGATCGTCTTCGCCGGCAATGCCAACGAGTGTGAACAGGCCGTAGCGGCGGGCATAGGTCAAAGCTGCACCCTTATGGTGAGCCGTGTCGTTGACGCCGCACACTGGCCAGTCAGACGCGATCCATTCGCCCGATGCGTGAGCCAGCGTGGTGGTTAGATTGACCACGCCTTGATTTGCGTCGATGGCGGTGGTCTGCACAGTAGCGATCTCATGCAGGCCAAGGGTTTTACGGACAATATCGAGGCCGCTCGCCAACGACGCGTAATTGAAGGTGCGTTCTGTCCCACCCGGTTTGTCGGCGGGAATGGTGGCGGTGAGCGACTTGTCCGGATTGACCAGTTCGCTCTGTGCCTTGGCTAGCGCCGCCGCAAGATTTGCAATCGAGGAGCTAGAGCGTTGCATGATTTGCCCCCGCCTGCACAAGATCAAGGCTGATCGCCCCGGATTTGGATCGCTTGGCTCGCACCCCGTGTCCAATAGCTTCCTTGGCATCCTCCGGCACCAAGGTCTTTAGCTCGGTCTTGGCCTGCTCATGTTCGAGATAGGCCGGCCGGGTTCTAGCGAAAATCCCGGCAAATTCGGCTCAGGCATTTGATGCACTCATGTCGATAATCCGGACTGCTTCGATCCGGGCTTGGGTGGCTCAATGCCAAACAGGCGGGGGACCTCGCCGGTCTCCACACAGCGCCAGAACTTGCGCTCCGCCGTCACGATCAAGTGCTGATAGAGCGGATCGGGCGTGGTCTTGATTTCCACCCACTTGCCGCCGCCGGTGATGATGGAGAGCACCGCGGACCTTGCCGCCACGACCCACATATTGTGCTGCAACTGCGGGGCGTATTTCGACAGTGCCGCCTCTTCCGAGAACTGCCACGGCAGCATGATTTTGATTTGAACACCGCCCCGGATGCCTGTACCCTCCCGTCCAAAGTGGCTCCGAGCCACTTCACCGTGGGATGCAGAACCCGCTTCTGCACATCGATAACAACCTGACCGCTATTGGCCTCGTACCAGCGCCGGTTCAGGTCCTCCGTGACCGCGCCAAGCTGGACGATAAGATTGCCAGACAGGTCCTCCGGCCCTATCTCCCCCCGCTTTTCCTGCCACAATCGAAGCAGTGCTGCTTCGTCATCACCCATAATGATGCGGGTGTCAGAGCCGCCAATGAAGTGGCGGCGATTTGAATTTTGGTCTTCGGTTTGGGTAAGAAAACGCACGGGCAACCTCCATCAAAATGATAGAAATTCTATTAATATCTTGATTGCCTGACGTCAATAGAATTTCTATCAATATGACGTGCATTGGGGAAATTTGCGGTGATCACAACACGCCAGGTCAAGGCTGCTCGGGCGCTTCTGAGTTGGTCCCAGGAAGATTTGGCGAGCCATTCAGGAGTGTCGGAACCAACGGTGGCTCGACTTGAAACATTTGATGGCGCTCTAGGAGGCCGCAAATTGACGATCTTCAAGATTTTAAGCTGCGCTAGAATCTGCGGGCGTAGAATTCATCGAGGAAAATGGTGGCGGACCGGGTGTGCGCCTGCGTAAGCGCCAGCACAAAAAGAGCCCCCGAGGTTGAAGCTGCCTTTTTGTCTTCCGTCGAACGTGATTCCGGTGACGGACGGCTAATAAGGTCGATTTGAAATCTTGATTTCCTGCCTTTTCAAGATTTCAAGACGCGACGGGCGCCGCACCGGACAAGGGTTAAAACCGGCTGTGGCGCAGCGGGTAATCAGCGGCGGGGCAACTTGAAATCTTGATTTCCTGCCTTTTCAAGGTTTCAAGACGCGACGGGTGCCGCACCGGACAAGAGTGAAAACCGGCTGTGGCGCAGCGTATAATCAGCGACCGGACAACTTGAAATCTTGATTTCCTGCCTTTTCAAGATTTCAAGAAGCACGATTGTGGCTCCTGGCGGAAGTGCTGCGGTGGCCCTCGAGCTTTAGGCCTTGTTCAATCCTCTAGGCCTTGCCCATCAGCCCCATCTCGGTCGTTTCTGCAAAACGAACCCAATTACAGCGACACCCCCGCGCTGGCAGTCATTACTCAGTGGCCTAGCCGCAACCGTCCCGCTATAATCCTGTCAGAACAGCGAAATGCTGTTTTGGGGCGTAGAAACCCCGCAGTTACGTCGTTGTGCGGTCGTGATCCGCACTCCTCGACCCTATGGTCGGGGAGGCCGCGGTGCATGTTCAGGGCGCAAGCCTAAAGACCGCGGCGATCCCTTAACTGCGGATTTTCTAACTCCCCGATCACCAGGACGGGGGGTTGAGGCTATGATCAAGTCGATGACCGCTTTGCTCGCCTGGATGGCCATCGCCAACTCGTCGTTCGCCGAACAGCCGGACGATCGTTGTTACGCCGAGGGAGCGGCGATCACAGTCACCGGCACGGCCGCCCCGCGGCGACTGCCCCTCGCCAACGGCGGCGTCTCAGAGGTGTGGTTGCTGATGCTGGATCGGCCGCTCTGCGTCCTCGGTGCCGACGACGGCGATCTTTCGCGGGCCAAGAACGTCAGCAGCCTTCAGATCGTCGGGCAGCGTCCGCCGATCAACGCCCGGATGGAACTGGACGGCCGCCTGACCACAGTCAACGTCACCCAATCCTACGCCGTGCCGGTGGCGATCGTCGTGAGCGCCGGGCGCAAGGTCAAAGGGACTGTCGCCGAGGCAGCGCAGTCCCAAGATTACAGACCGGGCCAAACCGCGGAGTTGCTCAAGCGCGACGCGGCCACCGCCGACGATCTTCGAGCAAAACCTCAAGAAAATTCTGCGGATTTGTTCGAGTTGGTGTCCATCGTTGTGCTCATCATATCAATCTATTTCCTGCCGACCATCGCCGCCGTATCTCTTGGCCACCACAACAAGGACGCCATCTGCATTTTGAACCTCTTTCTCGGCTGGACCTTTATTGGGTGGGTCGCGGCGCTGGTCTGGGCGAGCACGAGCAACAGAGAAGCGTAACGCTGAGGGCGTATCATAAAAATAGGCGTGTCTGTTTTGACATTATTGGTTTCTGTTTTGTAGGGGCCATCCCTTCAAGCACAAGATGCTGCCGTCCGATACGAAGCGCGCTACCAATTGACCGGCTATCTATTGCGAGTTGCAAATGTTTGCATGGCCGACGCAAAGCAAATCGCCGGAAGCTTTGCCCTGGTGAGCTCCGCTGAGATGAAGGCCTTCAGCCGAGCGTTTCCCAGTTTACAAAGCAATGGATGACGCACGGAGCGGATCTGTTCAACGCATCGGTTTTGCAGGAAGGTTTCCTCCCCGCTTGCGATGACGCCCTCGCCACATTGAAGAAGGCTAACTCCCCCTAGTTTATCGATTGCGGCTTATGGGCTGCTCACACCGCTTTATTTGAGTTTAAGAACCAACTCGCGTGATTCTCGGATCTGCTTACTCCACGATCGCCGCTCTTCAATCGCTTCGCGGGTAAACCAGCCGCTTTTGAGGGCGTTCTTGTTGCCCCGCGGTGCCCCCGAACCCTCTGCTCCACCGTGCATGCGGCACCGATTCTTTCCGCTAACCGTCGGCGACTTGCATAGTTTGCCCGAGCGCGTTTTCGCTCCGCAGCGCCTGCTTTCCAACATCGGACGAGTATTACGGGGATGATTGCCCATGATTTTGGTTCCTGGCGCGCACTGGATCGAGCTCGCGGTGTCCTTCAATAATCGGCATCGGCTTTTGATCCGAATGGGTCAGCGCCAACGGTTTATCCAGTTCTTGTCTAGCTTGGGGTCCCCGCGCGTCGTGAGTCACGTTGCCGACGATGGCCTGGCCGCCTTCATTCACCGAAACATGCTGAACGGTGACTTTCTGTTCGCCACCGGTCCGGTAGCGCTTAAGCGCTTCCATTTGACTATATATGTCCGCGTTAGTCGGTTCAGAATGCGATCACATGCTTCTTGCTGCTGCAAGTTTTGACTGCGGCTCAGCTGTTCAGTGGTTAGCACTGTTAAGCGATGGATGCTTACCAACTGGACCGCGAGCATAGCCTCAAGCTGATCGCGCGGGTGGACGCCGCAAACCAGTGAGAATGCAAAGTTTAGCACTCCCTCATCGAGTACGTTTTTGTAGGTACATGCTTTCCCAAGTTGCCTAAGAAAGCCGTCGACCGCTTCATTGCTGTCCACAGCCAACGCGTCCCGCAGGAGTGCGACCGCCACTGGTATATCCGGGTGGTCGGGAATGATCGTCGTAATGCCATCTGCGACAACAACTTTGAGACGGGGTGGCAGAGGCTTCGCCTGCTCTTTCTCCGATACCTTCTTTATTATTGCGGCTTCGTGATCGTTGGGGACCTCGGGCAGGCTTGATGCCGTCTCCACAGCTACGATTGCGCGCTGGAGGGGTACTGTGGCTGGGCGCCACGACGTCACGTCAATTGGCGGCTGTCCCCGGATTATTTTGTACTGTGCATGGGGTTGTTTTTCGGATATTCGGATACCTCTATCCCCCGGGTGGCAGGGTGGCCAACCCGCTTCTGAAATGAAGTGAATTTATTTGTGTACGGTCGCCCATTTCGCCCCGGTCGCCAGTGTACCGGGGCCGTGCTAGGTGAGATTTGGGGTGGCGGCCGGGTAAGGGGACCGTTCTGGTTATGGGTGAGGCAATCAAAGTCGGCGCGGACAAAAGCTTGCGGATCGGGGTGATTGGCGTCGGTGTCATGGGTTCCAACCATGCCCGTGTTCTGTCAGACATGCCTGCGGTCGCACTTGTCGGCGTCGTCGATCCGGACTCGAAGCAGCGCGAAAAGGTTGCGAGCGCATTGGGTTGCGCCGCGTTTGCCGACTTTGAGGCGCTGATTGGCCAGGGCGTGGACGCCGTCACCATTGCGGCACCGACCCACCTCCATCGCGAGATCGCGCTTGAGTGCGCCAGACGCGGTGTTCACATGCTGGTGGAAAAGCCGGTCGCTCCGACCATCGAAGAGGGCCATGCGATCGTTGCCGCCGCGCGCCGGGCCGGCGTCACGCTGATGGCCGGCCATGTCGAGCGCTTCAATCCGGCGGTGCAGTCGCTCAAGCGCGCGATCAAGGACGAGAATATCCTGTCCATCGCCATCACCCGCGTCGGACCGTTTCCGCCGCGCATGTCGAATGTCGGCGTCGTTATCGATCTTGCGGTTCACGATATCGATCTGATCCGCTGGTTTACCGATTCCGAGATTGTCGAAATCCAGCCGCAAACTTCCAGCGCGGTTGCCGAGCGTGAAGATATTGCGTTGCTGCAATTCCGCACGGCCTCGGGCGTGCTTGCGCACATCAACACGAACTGGCTGACGCCGTTCAAGGCGCGCAATATCCACATCGCGACGCGTGACAAATATCTGATTGCCGATCTCTTGACGCTTCAGGTCACGGAATGTTTCGGCTTCCAGCCCGACGGTTCGTATTCGATGCGTCACTTGTCGGTCGGCTACGCCGAGCCGCTCCGCGCCGAACTGGCCGCTTTCATCAAGGCGGTGCGAACCGGCGAGACGCCGGCGGTGACCGGCGAGGAGGGCGTAGCCAGCCTCGAAATTGCCATTCGTTGCCTGAACTCGCGCACCAACCAGCCGGGCGCAGAGCAACGCAAGGGCCCTCGCCGCGTTGTCGGCTAAGCCATCGGCCGAACGTGGATCCAGGAATGAATCAGCACGCGCGCGTTGACGACAAGCCAATTCCTTTCATCGACGTCGCCGGACAGCGCCGACGGCTCGGCAGCGCGATCGATGAGGCGGTTGGCCGGGTGCTGACGCACTGCCAGTTCATCCAGGGTCCGGAGGTGCGCGCGTTCGAGGCCGATCTTGCGGCATTCTGTGGCGCCAAGCACGTCATCGGCTGCGCCAGCGGCACGGACGCGCTGCTGCTGGTATTGCTGGCGTGGGAGATCGGACCGGGCGATGCGGTGATCTGCCCGGCGTTTACGTTCCACGCGACAGCCGAGCAGGTGGCGCTTCTCGGCGCAACGCCGGTATTTGCCGACGTGCAGGCCGATACCTTCAACATCGATCCGGAGAGCCTGGAGCGCGCGGTCGCGACCGCGAAGGCCCGCGGCTTGAAACCCCGCGCGATCATCCCGGTCGATCTTTTTGGATTGCCGGCCGATCACGACGCCATTGCGTCCATCGCCGACAAGCATGGCCTGTTGATTCTCGACGATGCTGCGCAAGCGTTTGGCGCGACCCATCGTGGCCGCAAGCTTGGCGCCCTGGCGACGGCGACCGCCACCAGCTTCTTTCCCGCCAAGCCGCTCGGCTGTTACGGGGATGGCGGCGCCGTTTTCACCAACGATGACGCGCTGGCAGCGCGTGTGAAGAGTCTGCGTGTCCACGGCGAAAGTCCGAACGACAAATATGATGCGCTCCGCATCGGCATCACCGGCCGGCTCGACACGATCCAGGCTGCGGTCCTGATCGAGAAACTCAGGATTTTTCCGGAAGAAATCGTCGCTCGCCAGGCGGTGGCGGAACGCTATGCCGCAGGCCTTGCCGGGGTCGCGATAACCCCGCGCACCGGCAATGAGTCGACCTCGGTGTGGGCGCAATACACCATCCGCCTCGCGCCCGGGCGCCGCGACGCGCTCGGCGCTGCCTTGAAGGCGCAAGGCATTCCAACCGCGGTTTATTACGCGAGGCCGTTGCATCGCCAGGCGGCCTATCGCGATTTTCCTGTGGCGGAGGGCGGGCTTCCGGTCTGCGAACAGTTATCGGAAGAGGTCATCAGCCTGCCGATGCACGCCTATCTGGAGCCGCCGGTCCAGGATCGCATCATCGGGGCAGTTCGGCAGGCGCTCAAAGGCTAGCGACTCGCGTAGTATCCGTTCATTCGGCACTTGGTGATCCGAATCAAACGTTCGCATCCCTTTAGCGGCTTCGGGCAGCAATGATCGGTCGCATCCTCACCGTCGGCGGCTATACGCTTCTCTCGCGTCTGACGGGGTTTATTCGCGACGTCATGCTGGCGGCCATCATCGGCGCCGGGCCGGTCGCCGACGCGTTCTTTGTCGCATTCCGCCTGCCAAATCATTTCCGCGCTATTTTCGCCGAGGGCGCGTTCAACGCCGCGTTCATTCCCGCCTACGCCCGTATCCGCACACAGGGCGGACCGCAGGCGGCGAAATTATTCGGCGACCGTATCTTCACGCTGCTGTTGGCGACGCAGATCGTGCTGCTGGCGCTGGCGATGGTCTTCACGCCTCAGGCGATCGATTTGCTGGCGCCCGGTTTCTCGCGCGACCCGCAACAATTTGCGCTGGCCGTCAGCCTGACGCGGATCACGTTTCCCTATCTGCCGCTGATCACGCTGGTGACGCTGTGGGGCGGTATCCTCAATGCGCTCAATCGCTTCGCCGCCGCCGCGGCGGCATCGATCCTGCTCAATGTTGCGATGATGGCGACGCTGGCGTTGGCTGCGCTGTTTCCGGGCGCCGGCTATGCCGCCGCCTGGGGCGTGCTGATCTCGGGTGTATTGCAAGCCCTCCTGGTCGGCGGCGATGCGTGGCGCGCCGGTGTGATGACCTCGTTTCACCGGCTGACCTGGGACGACGACGTGCGCCGTTTCTTCAAGGCGCTGGTTCCAGCGACGGTGGGTTCTGCGGGCACGCAGCTTGCCCTGTTCGCCGATACGATCATCGCCAGCTTCCTGACCACCGGTGCGCTGTCCGCGCTTTACTACGCCGATCGCATCGACCAGTTGCCGATCGGCGTCATCGGCATTGCCGTCGGCACGGTGCTGGTCCCGGAAATGACCCACAGGGTCTCGTCCGGAGACCACGAAGGCGCGCGCTCGGCGCAAAATCGCGCCATCGAGTTTGCGCTGCTGTTGGCGATTCCCTGCGTTATCGCTTTCCTGGTCGTGCCCGACCTCATCATGAAGGCGCTGTTCATGCGCGGCGCGTTCACCGCCGATGACGCTCACGCATCGGCGATGACGCTGGTCGCCTATACGATCGGGCTGGTGCCGTTTGTCCTGATCCGCAGCGCCGTGGCGCCGTTTCTGGCGCGCGGTGACACTCTCACGCCCGTGAAGGCGGCGTTGACCGGGACGGCTGTCAATATCGCTTTCAAAATCGTCTTGATGGGTCCGCTGTCCCAGGTCGGCTTGGCGCTTGCAACGTCAATCGGCGCCTGGATCAATTTCATCATGGTGCTTTGGCTGGCATGGCGCGCCGGCCTGATTGCACCCGACGCGACCCTGAAATCGTCACTGACCAGGCTTGCTCTCGCAGGGATAGCCTTCCTTGTTTTCCTGATCTTTGCCGCGCCGGCCGTCACATATCTGTTATCGTCGTTGAGCAGGTTCCGTTACGAATCGGAATTGCTGGTGCTGGCGTTGTTGGGCGGGGTGGTTTACGGCGCGCTGATGCTTCTGCTGTTTGGCAGGCGCGGGCTTTCGCTGATCGGCAGGCAGGCGCACAAGGCGCCGGCGGCGTCCCTGAATGCGTTCGAAGGCACATCGCCCCCTGCCGCGGGGCCGGATGAGGTTTGATCGGAGACCTGAATGCGCGTGACGATGATCGGTGCCGGATATGTCGGGCTGGTGTCCGGTGCCTGCTTTGCCGATTTTGGTCATCACGTCACTTGCATCGACAAGGACGCGAACAAGGTCGCGGCGCTCAATCGCGGCGAAATTCCGATCTTCGAGCCGGGTCTGGCCGACTTGGTCGAAGCCAATGTCCGGCAGGAGCGATTGCACTTTACCACGGATACGGCCGCGGTCGGAGAGTCGGAGGCCGTGTTCATCGCGGTCGGCACGCCATCGCGCCGCGGTGATGGTCATGCCGATCTTACTTTCGTCTATGAAGCGGTGCGCGAGATAGCGCCGAAACTTGCTGCGACGGCGGTTGTGATCACCAAATCGACGGTCCCGGTCGGCACCGGTGACGAAATCGAACGCATCCTCCGCGAGAAGCGTCCCGATGTCGAAATTCAGGCGGTGTCCAACCCGGAATTTCTGCGCGAAGGCGCCGCGATCCAGGATTTCAAGCATCCCGACCGTATCGTTGTCGGCACCGACGATCAGCGGGCGCGGCTGGTTCTCGCGGAAATCTACCGGCCGCTCCATCTGATCGCGCCGCCAATCATTTACGTCAGCCGGCGAACCGCAGAGCTGATCAAATATGCGGCGAACGCCTTTTTGGCTACCAAGATCACCTTCATCAATGAAATCGCCGATTTGTGCGAGCAGGTCGGAGCTGACGTCAACGAAATCGCGCGTGGCATCGGTCTCGACAATCGCATCGGCAGCAAGTTCCTGCACGCCGGTCCGGGGTTTGGCGGTTCGTGCTTTCCTAAGGATACGTCGGCACTTCTCAAGACCGCGCACGACTTTGGCGTTCCCATGCGCATCGTCGAGACCGTCGCCGCGGTTAACGACCAGCGCAAGCGTGGAATGGCGCGAAAGGTCGTGGCTGCGCTCGATGGCTCGGTGCGTGGCAAGACCATTGCGGTGCTGGGTCTGACCTTCAAGCCGAATACCGACGACACGCGGGACTCTCCGGCCATTCCGCTGATTACGGCCCTGCAGGATCTCGGCGCCGCCGTGCGGGCCTATGATCCGGCCGGCATGGAGCAGGCCAAGCCGCAGCTTCCCGCCATCCATTACAGCGATAGTGCCTATGCGGCCGCCGAGGGCGCTCACGCCGTCGTCATTGCAACCGAATGGGAGCAATTTCGGGCTCTCGACCTGGGTCGGCTGAAAAGCCTCATGGCTCAGGCGGTGATTGTCGACCTGCGCAATATCTACCGTGCCGACGAGATGAAACGCGCACAGTTCCGTTATGTCGGCGTCGGCAGGGCCGGAGTGGATTGATTTCGGTACGCCGCTCATTCCACACTGCGCGGTGAATGAATGAGCTTGCGCAAAAACCCTTCATCGGCCGTTCAATTCCACGGCGCGAGGATCAGCGGCTCCTGACCGGGCGGGGCCAGTACATTGCCGATTTTGAGCTTCCGCAGATGCTGCATGCGGTATTTGTGCGCAGCCCGGCGGCACACGCCCGGATCAAGGGCATCGACGTTTCGCGCGCTGCCGCCGCTCCGAGTGTCGTCTTTACGCTGACCGGACCTGAACTGGTCAAAGAACTGCCGCCAGTCCCGGACACGCAACTTTCGCTGCCGAGCAAATGGACGGCGCTGGTCCAGCACAAGTTCATCAATCCGCAGCAGCCGCTCCTCGCCCACGACAAGGTCCGGCATGTCGGCGAGGCGGTCGCGGTCATTGTCGCGGAAAGCCGTTACGCCGCCGAGGATGCCGCACAGCTTGTCGAACTCGCGCTTGATCCGCTGCCGGCGGTGCTCGATCCGGAACAGGCGCTGCGCACCGGCGCGACCATCGTCCACGACACATTTGCCACCAACCTGATCGGCGGTTTCACGGTCGGCAAAGGTGACATCGACCGCGCCATGGCGGGCGCACCGCACAGATTGAAGCGGCGCTTCCATCACCACCGCTACGCCGCGATGCCGATGGAATGCCGCGGCGTCGTCAGCCTCTACGAACCGCGGACCGACGCGGTGACGATCTGGTCGGCGACACAAGTGGTGCATTGGGTGCGGCGTGAAGCCGCGACTGTATTGCGGCTTCCGGAAGCCCGCATTCGCTGCGTCGCGCTCGACGTCGGCGGCGGCTTTGGCGTCAAGGGCCATGTCTACCCCGAAGACTTGCTGATCCCGTATCTGGCGCGCCGGCTCGGCCGCCCGGTGAAATGGATCGAGGACCGCCGCGAGCATCTGTTGTGCTCATGCCATTCGCGCGACCAGATCCATGATGTCGAGGTTGGTTTCGATGACGAGGGTCGCATCCTCGGATTGCGGGACCGCTTTATGGTCGATTGCGGTGCGTGGAATCCGATTGGCGCCGGTGTCGTCTACAACACCGCCGCTCACGTGCCCGGCCCGTACAAGATCGATGCAATGGCATTCGAGGCCAGCATCGCCGCGACCAACAAGGTGCCGAACGCGCCGTACCGCGGCGCTGGCCGTCCGGAAGCGGCGTTTGCCATGGAACGGACCATGGACCTTGTCGCGGCCGAGCTTGGCCTCGAACCGTCCGAGGTACGGCTGCGCAACATGATTCGTGCCGACGAGATGCCCTATGCGATGGGCATTCCGTATCGCGACGGTCAGCCGATCGTCTATGACGGCGGCGATTATCCTTCTGCGCTGCGGAAGGTGCTTGCCGCCCTCGGCGGGGTCGATGGATTTCGCGCCCGGCAATGCGCCGCACGGTTGGATGGCCGCTACCTCGGCCTTGGGGTCGGTTGCTATGTCGAAGGCACCGGCGTCGGGCCTTTTGAAAGTGCGCTGCTGCGCATCGAGTCTTCGGGAAAGATTTTCGTTGCCTCCGGCGGCTGTCCGCAAGGGCAGGGCATGGAAACGATCTTCGCGCAAGTCGCGGCCGATGCCTGGAAGGTCAAGCCCGAGGATGTCGTTATTGCTCTTGCAGACACCGCGGCAATCGCCGTCGGCTTCGGCACGCTGGCGAGCCGCACCACCGTAACGCTGTCGGCGGCGATCCACGGCGCGACCGAAAAGTTGCGCACCAAGGTCTTTGCCATCGCTGCCAACATGCTGGAGTGTTCGGCAACCGATCTTGAATTGCGCAACGGCCACGTCGGCATCGTCGGCGTTCCCGGCGCTGAAATCTCGCTGGGCAAGCTGGCGCATGCGGCGCGCCCCGGCTGGGATAGCGGCCGGCCGCCGGGTGTCGATGCCGGTCTCGAAGAGACGTTTTATTTCGAACCGCCGACTGTGACCTGGTCCTACGCCGCGCACGCGGCCATCGTCGAGGTCGATATCGAACTCGGACACGTGCAGATCGCCGACTATGCGATCGCTCATGACTGCGGCGTGGTCGTCAATCCGATGCTGGTGGAAGGCCAGATCGTCGGCGGCGCCGTTCAGGGCATCGGCGGCGCGCTGTTTGAAGATATCGCCTACGATGCGTCAGGACAGCCGCTGAGCACGACGCTGGCCGATTACATGCTGCCCAATGCGTACGGTCTGCCGCACGTGCAGATCATGCACCAGCATTCGCCGTCGCCGCGCAATCCGTTCGGCGTCAAGGGTGTGGGCGAAGGCGGTCCGATCGCGCCGCCGGCGGTGATCGCCAATGCGGTGTCGGACGCGCTGCGTGATTTCAAGGCCGAATTCAACCGGACGCCGGTGACGCCGCAGCAAATCAATGCCGCGGTTCGCGCGTCGTCCTAGCTGGAATCAAGGAGCCGCCAGCAAGCGCTCGACCGCCGCCGACCACGCCGCGAGTTTCCGCGCCCGTAGCGACGAATCCATATCGGGCCTGAAACGGCGCTCCAGTTGCCAGCTTTCGGCAAAACGGTCAGGCTCGGGATAGAAGCCGCAATGCAATCCTGCGAGATAGGCCGCTCCGAGCGCGGTCGTTTCCCGAATTTGCGGGCGATCGACGGTGCAGTCGAGGAGGTCGGCGAGGCGCTGCATGGTCCAGTCCGAATTCGCCATGCCGCCATCGACCCGCAGAACCTTCGAAGCGCTTTCCGCGTCCAGCCAATCCGCTTTCATTGCCGTGAGTAGGTCGCAGGTCTGGAAGCAGACGCTTTCCAAAGCCGCACGCGCCAGTTCGCGCGGTCCGGTGGCGCGGGTCAGGCCGAACAGCGCACCGCGCGCGTCCGGGCGCCAATGCGGGGCGCCGAGGCCGACAAATGCCGGTATGAGGATGACATCCTGCGTCGGGTCGGCCGAAGCCGCGAGGTTGCCGGTCGCCGCGGCGCTTTCGATGACGTGCAAACCGTCGCGCAGCCATTGCACGGCCGCGCCGGCGACAAAGATCGAACCTTCCAGAGCGTAGCAGCGTTTTCCGCCGAGCTGATAGGCGACAGTCGTGAGCAGTTTGTTCTTGGATGCGACCGGCGTTTGGCCGGTATTGAGCAGGGCAAAACAGCCGGTGCCATAGGTGGATTTCACCATTCCCGGCGTGAAGCAGGCCTGGCCGATGAGCGCGGCCTGCTGGTCGCCGGCGATGCCGGAGATCGGGATCGGCGCGCCAAACAACTCCGGATCCGACATGCCGAACGCCGCCGAAGAGTCCATGACCTGTGGCAGCACCGCCTTGGGCACGCCGAGCAGGGCGAGTAGTGCGTCGTCCCAACGGCCGGCGTGAATATCGTACAGCAGTGTGCGCGAAGCGTTCGTCGCGTCGGTGGCGTGGACTTTGCCGCCGGTCAGACGCCACAGCAGGTAGGTGTCGACGGTCCCGAACGCGAGCTCGCCGCGCGCCGCGCGCCCGGCAATGTCCGGCGCGCTGTTAAGCAGCCACGCCAGCTTGGTCCCGGAAAAATACGGATCGAGCAGGAGGCCGGTCTTCGCCGCGAACAGGTCCTCATGGCCGTCTGCTTTGAGCCGGGCACAATGATCCGCGGTACGCCTGTCCTGCCAAACAATGGCCCGGTGGACGGGTTTGCCGGTGGCGCGATCCCACAGCAACGTCGTCTCGCGCTGATTGGTGATGCCGATCCCCGCAATATCCCGCGCTGCCGCTCCCGCCGTTTGCATTGCGCTCCGGCAGGTCGCGACCGTTGTGGTCCACAGATCGTCCGGTTCGTGCTCGACCTGGCCGTCGGCCGGAAAATGTTGCGGAAACTCCTGCTGCGCGACCGCCGCAATCGAGGTGTCGGGGCGAAACAGGATCGCCCGTGTCGATGTCGTGCCTTGATCGACAGCCAGGACGTAGGATGCCACGCGTTTTCCCCTTGCCGCCGCTGTCAGGGCCGTTATGGCATTCTTCACGGCATTATCGGACGCACAAGGGCTGACAGGTCCAGCGATGAATATTGTATCGGCCGGCCGCTGCCTGGTATTTGCATCGGCGGTTCTGGCGCCGGCGTTTTCGTGTTTTGCCGGTGAGTTTCATCAGGAGGAATTCCGAATTCCCTTTTCATCCGGCCCCGGCAGCTACGAAGCGCTGCTGGTGCGGCCCGATGAGCCGGGCCGCTTTCCGCTCGCTCTCGTCAACCATGGCTCACCGCGCTCGGGCGCCGACCGGCCGAACATGACACCGCTCACAATGTTGCCCGAGGCAATCGAATTTGCCCGCCGCGGCTGGGCGGCGGTTGTGGTGATGCGCCGCGGCTACGGCGGCTCAAACGGCGGCTGGTCGGAAAACTATGGAGCCTGCAACAACCCCGACTATGTTGCTGCCGCATCGAGCGCCGCCGCTGATCTGAAAGCCGCTACCGCTAATTTGGCCAGACGTCCGGATATCGATACCTCGCGGATCATCAGCGTCGGTGTCTCGGCAGGCGGCTTCGCCACGGTCGCATTGACCGCCGATCCTCCGCCGGGCTTGGTCGCTGCAATCAATTTTGCCGGCGGCCGCGGTTCGACCAAACCCGACGAGGTATGCGGCGGCAATCGGCTGGTCGAAGCCTTTCGCGTCATGGGAGCCAAATCGCGCGTGCCGATGCTATGGGTTTATGCGGAAAACGATCATTTCTTCGGGCCGCAACTCGCACAGCAACTTCGTCAGGCGTTCACCGGCAGCGGCGGCCAGGCTGAATTCATCCGTGCGCCCGCATTTGGCGAGGACGGTCATTCCCTGTTCTCGCGCGCGGGGATCCCGTTGTGGACCGGCTATGTCGATGCCTTCCTGAAAGAGCAGAAGCTCGTTTTACGCTCTTCGCCGCTGCCGGCCCCCGTGCCGCCGGCTCTTGCGGCGCCAAATGCGTTATCGACAAGCGGCAAGAAGTCCTTTGCCGATTATCTGCTCAGTCCGCCGCATAAGGCTTTTGCCGTCGCGCGGGACGGGTCCTACGGATGGCAGTCGGGCCTGCGGACGACGCAGGCGGCGCGGGACAGCGCGCTGCGGTCCTGTCAGCAGCACAGCGAGACCTGCGACGTCAAATTCATAGATGATGCCCCCGCGCCTTGATGGAGCGGTGCAACACGGGCTTCACAATAGAATGATTTATCGCCATCGTGGCCGCCTGCTCCGGGCCTGGTGAACGGATTCGCGAGTCAGGCGGGGAAACGCGGTATTCCAGTTTTATGCCCTGTTTCCGCACCTTACGGTCGCAGAGAACATTTTGTTCGGTTTGCGGGCGCGCAAAGTGCCGGCTGCGGAACGCGCGCGGCGTCTAGCCCACGTCGCGTCGTTGCTCGGGCTTGACGGACTGCTGCAACGCAAACCGTCGCAGCTGTCCGGAGGCCAGCAGCAGCGTGTTGCGCTCGGCCGGGCGATTATCGCGGAGACACCGGTCTGTTTGATGGACGAACCCCTGCTAGAGGCCGCGGCGGCGGCGTTTCTTCGCAGCCTTGCGCGCTGCGTCCTGCTCCACCGCCCTCTTCGCCGCATCGGAAGGATCGGCGCTTTCGGCGTCGGTTTTTTGCGTTGGTGCAACCGTTCCGGCTTTTGCCCGGTCGAGCACAAATTTCGCGTAGTCGTCCATGTCGCCCTTGAAGGTCTTGATGTGGCCGTCGGCTGTGAGCCACAGCCGGTCTGTCACCAGGTCGATCAGCGACCGGTCGTGGGTGATCAGGATGACGGCGCCTTCATAGTCGTTGAGCGCGTCGAGCAGTGCGCGGCGGCTGTCGATATCGAGATGGTTGGTCGGCTCGTCGAGAATCAACAGGTGAGGCGCCGTCATCGCAATCAGGTTGAGCAACAGCCGCGCGCGCTCGCCGCCGGACAGGTTGGCGATGGTGGTTTCCTGCTTGTCGAACGAGAGGCCGAATTGCGCCAATCGGGAGCGGCGCGACGACTCGCTGTCGTCCGGCAGTTCGCGGCGGATGATATCGAGTGGCGTATCGTCCGGGTCGAGCGCCTCGATCTGGTGCTGATGAAACCAGCCGACCTTGATGCGGCTTTCCCGGTTCATCTGTCCCGATTGCAGCGGCAGGGCGCCAGCGAGGAGCTTGGCGAATGTGGATTTGCCGGCGCCGTTGACGCCCAACAGCCCGATCCGGTCATCGACGTCGAGACGCAGGTTCAAATTGCGCAAGACCGTCGTCCCGGCGTAACCGACGGCCGCACCGTCGAGCTGAAGAAGGGGCGGGGCCAGCGGCCGCTTCGGCGACGGCAGGGTGAAGGGAGCGACGCGTTCCTCCACCACTTCGGCGATCGGTTCGAGCTTCGCCAGCCGCTTGATGCGTGATTGTGCCTGTGTCGCCTTGCTGGCCTTGGCGCGGAAACGGTCGATAAATTTCTGGAGATGCGCCCGTTCGGCTTCCTGCTTGACGCGTGTCGCCGCCTGCAGGCGGGTCTTCTCGGCGCGCCGCTTTTCAAAATCGTCATAACCGCCGGTGTAAAGATCGAGCTTCCCGGCATTGAGATGCAGGATGGCGTCGACCGAATTGTTCAGGAGCTCGCGGTCATGGCTGATGATCAAGGCGCTTTTCGCATACGTCTTGAGCCGTGCCTCAAGCCACAAAGCACCTTCGAGGTCGAGATAGTTGGTCGGCTCGTCCAGCAGCAGCAGATCCGGCTCGGCGAATAGCGCCGCGGCAAGCGCTACGCGCATGCGCCAGCCGCCGGAGAATTCCGCCATGGGCCGGTCCAGGTCGGCAGTAGCGAAGCCAAGACCGCTCAGGATTTCCGCGGCGCGCGACGGCGCGCGGTCCGCTTCAATCGCGTTCAATTGCTGATAGATCTCGGCAAGCTCTTCCGGCGCGGCGGTCTCCAGCTGAGCGTTCAAGGTTTCCCGCTCGGTATCGGCGGCGAGAATGGTGTCGATAAGGGTGACCGGCGTTGCCGGATGCTCTTGATCCACGGCGCCGATTCTTGCGCTCTTCGGCAGCAGGATATCGCCTTCCTGCGCGGCGAGACTGCCGACGATCAGTTTGAACAGGGTCGACTTGCCGACCCCGTTGCGGCCGACCAGCCCGACCTTGGTGCCGGCCGGGATCATCACGCTTGCCTTGTCGAAGAAGCGGCGCCCCCAGGCGTCGAAAATAAGATTTTCAATCTGCAGCATCGGACAGGGTTCAGGGCTGAAGTGGCGAAAGGAGCCGCTTCTTAGTGCGAGCCGTTCGAGATAGCCAGAGGAGATCGAGTCTTTCCGTGCCCACGTAGCGGAAAAGGGAACTCGTCCGATCAGTTCAACATATCGAGGGCTAAATCGACCGCCCGCTGCAGGAAATCTGCGGTCTCGGCTGGCTGATCCTTTGCCGTCCAGATTTTATGCACCGGCAGTATTGCCGCGGTGAATTCATGGGTGTGCCAATGCCCCGGCGAGGGCAGCGCCGGAAGCGCCGACGGCTCAGGTTCGGGATAGACCGAAACGTAAAAGTACGGAGCGGCGTAATACTCGTCGCCCGGCGATAGCCCGGAGCCGACGAACCCGTTTGTATCCGGATCCTGTGTCGGCAGTGTCGTTAATGTCGCGAGGTCGAAGTGATGCGGCCAGCAACAGACTGACGACGTTGCCAGCTTGTGCTCGATCATTTGTTTTTCCATCCGCGCAAGCAATGTTTCCGCGTTGGCGAAGCAGGCGGATAGTTGGGCCAGCGCGTTTGCCGCCTTGGTTGGGTCGTAAGCCGCGCCTTTTGCAATGGTATGATCCGGCATTTCGTATGGCGACGTGGCTTCGAGCGTGGTTGAATCATAACCGTGTGAAACGAGGTGCTCCGCAAGCCATCGCCCGACTTCAGCGTCTGTGTATCTGGTCAATGCCAGAAACTGTACGTGTTCCGCACCGCGACCGCTGTGCAGCGTCAGCGTAAGATCGTCCAGCCGCAGACTGAGGCGCGAGTGGTCCCGCAGTGGACGAGTCACAAACGCCCCAAGTGCATGGTCCCACCGCAGGCTGGTATGACTGTCGTCCGGCTGCGGTGGAATGTAGGCCCGTGCCACACGGGCCAGCCATTGCAAAGCATAATGGGCCTGCAACCGGCCTTCCGTTAGCTCCGCCTGCTCAACAGGACCGAGCTTCTGCCACTCTTGATTTGCGAAAGTCGTTGCCATTTTGCACCGCCGATTGTCCCACTGTCAGGCGCGCACAAAATCGTGATGATCTTGTAAGGCTGCAGCGATGATGGTCTGTTGCCAACGAGGATCGCGCTACCGCAACTCCGGATTATCCTGTCTGTCAAAACAGTCACGGGGCGGGCTGTCATGCCGAACGGCGACGAAAACTGGGTTGATGTAGGGCATGTCGATGAACTGTCCAAGACGCCGCTCAAGCGCGTCACCGTCATGAAGCACGAGCTTGCAATTTCGTTCAAGGACGGAAAGTTCGGCGCGATCTCAAATGTTTGTAATCACGTCGGCGGGCCGCTCGGCGACGGACGGCTTGACGGCGATTACGTTGTTTGCCCATGGCACAATTGGAAATTTCACCGTTGCAGCGGCCTCGGCGAGCCCGGCTTTGAGGAAGATCAGATCCCTGCCTTCCCTTTGAAGGTCGAGAACGGCCATTTGTTTGTTGATCTTAAATCCGGCACCAAACGCCAAAGAAAGCCTCACGATCCGCATCCGTTATCGCGCAACATCGAACGTGCGGCTGGACCGCTGCGCGTTGCCGGGATTTCAACGACGGCCATGGATGCGGCGAACCCGAGGTTTTCGGGCTCGGATCATCTGCTCGGCCATGCGCTGAAGGCGGCCGGCGACATGGGCGCGCATGCGCGGCTGATCAAACTGAACGATCTCAAATTTCGCAATTGCGAGGGCTATTACTCCAAGTCCGCGCAAGCCTGCACCTGGCCTTGCTCGATAACGCAGATGGATTCCGGCGATCAAATGGATCAGGTCTACGAAGCCTTGGTGCACTGGGCCGACGCGGTCATTATCTCGTCGCCGATCCGGTGGGGAGCGGCGTCTTCGCTTTATTTCAAAATGGCTGAGCGGCTGAATTGCGTCCAGAATGCCGTGACGATCCGCAATCGCGTTCTTATTCGCAACAAGGTCGCAGGCTTCATTATTGTCGGCGGTCAAGACAACATTCAGGCTGTCGCCGGACAGATGCTCGGGTTCTTCGCCGAGCTCGGATTTATTTTCCCGCAGTTTCCCTATATCGCCCATTCGCGCGGCTGGTCGCACGAAGATATGGAATGCAACGTCGAAATTGTTCGTTCGTCCGACGAGTTGGCGGAAGGCGCCGCAATGCTTACGAAGCGCTGCCTCGATCTCGCCGCGCATCTGATCGCGCAGGACGACGCACCCGCCTCAATCGAGCGCGGTGGCCGCAAGGCTCACGCCATGCAAACGTGAGCTTTGCCCGGCTCAAGAATGGAGAGTAAGGCTCACGCCGCGCGTTTGCGCTCCTGCGGCGTGAGCCTGATGGTGAGCCGTTCGGTGCCGCGCAGCACGTCGAGGGCAACCTCGCGGCCGATGGTTTCACCGGTCAGGACGCGGACCAGATCGTCGGCGCCGGTGATGGTGATCCCGTCGAGGCTCAACAGGATGTCGCCGAACTTGACGCCGGCGCGCGCCGCCGGGGAGTCCGGCTCGACGGTGCCGACCATGATCGCGCTGTCCTGCGTGACACCGGCGAATAGCCGCCGTCGGCGCGAGATCGGCGCATGCTGTGCGGCCACGCCGATATAGGCGCGGCGCACCCGGCCATGGCGGACCAGTTCGCCGAGCACGAAGCTCGCGGTATTGGCCGCGACCGCAAAGCAGATGCCTTGCGCGCCCATGATGACGGCAGTGTTCACGCCGACGACTTCGCCGCGTGACGACACCAGCGGCCCGCCGGAATTCCCGGGGTTGAGCGCCGCGTCGGTCTGGATCACGTCGTCGATCAGCCGGCCGTTGCGCGAGCGCAGCGAGCGGCCCAGCGCCGAAACGACGCCGGTGGTCACCGTCGATTCGAAGCCCAGCGGATTGCCGATCGCAATCACCAACTGGCCGCGCTTGAGCTTTTTGGAGTCACCCAGCGGGGCGAAAGGCAGGGTCACCGGCTGGACGATGCGAATCAGCGCGAGGTCGGTGTCGGGGTCATCGCCGACCAGCCGCGCGGTGAGGTGCTGGCCTTCCGGCGTCGACACCTCGATGCGCGAACTGGCGGCGGCGTTGCCGCCGGCGCCCGCGACGTGGCTATTGGTGAGGATAAGGCCATCGGGGGCCACCACGATCCCCGAGCCGGTGCCCGCGCGTGAGCGCCCGTTGGCTTCTCCGGTGTGGATGGTCAAACCGACCACGGCCGGGCCAACGCGGTCGACAACCTCTATAACCGCGTTGGAATAGGCATCCAGAAGCTCCCGGTCGTCGGCCGGGATTTCGGGGGCTGTGGTGGCGGAAGTCCCGCTGCCGTCCAGGACGGCATCGTGCAAGGGTATGATTTTCATGAGCTGTCAGGGGGTTAGCCCAGCGTCCCGCTGGGGACCGGCGAACCCGCCGGTTGCTCGCTATATGGGGATTGCCGTCGCCCAAGGAAGGGCAGCTCTCCAGCCCGCCTTTGAACGGCGGGAATGGATGTCATAACGCCGGTGTTACTTGCACAAGGCTTGGTGCGGCGTCAGGCACGTAAGCCCCTAATGGCCCGGAGTCGGCCAAACCTGAAGGGAGAAGAGAGCAATGATCCGTACCGTGCTTGCGATTGCGATCGGCCTCGGCGTGACGGCCGCGATTGCCCAGGAAGACCCTATCAAGGCGCGCAAGGCGCTGATGAAGACCAATGGCCAGCAGGCCAAGGTCGTCGGTGATATGGCCAAGGGCGACACACCGTTCGACCTAGCCGCCGCGCAAAAAGCCTTTGCCGCGTTCCAGAATGCAGCGTCAAAAATGCCGGGCCTCTATCCGGACAACACCAAAGGCGGTGATCCCACCGACGACTTCAACGCCGGTCCCAAGGTCTGGGAAGACATGGCCGACTTCAAGGCGCGCTTCGTGAAGTTCGGTCAGGATGCCAAAGATGCTGCCGCCAGCGTCAAGGATCTCGACGGTTTGAAGACTGCCGTCGGCAATATCGGCAAAAACGATTGTGGCGCTTGCCACCAGATCTACCGCCTGAAGAAGGGCTAAGCCTTTGCGGCCAATCTGATGAGGGCGGGCGTCCGACCGGATGTCCGCCCTTCGCCATTTTCAGGGCCGGTCTGCCAGCCGATTGCGGACGTTCATAGCGCAGGTGTTTCGGCCCCGGTTTTGCCGGATATAATCCGGTGCTACTTCTGCAGAAGCTGATTATCGATTCCGGCCTCACGCCGTGCTTTTCGGGATCACAAGCGGGAGATACGCGCAGTGATGAAAAAGCATTTGACGCTGCGCAACCTTGCCGCCGTGGTCATTGCCGGCGCGCTCATCGGCTTTGCCGTGTTCTGGATCGTGACGATCCCTGCAACCGTGCCGGCATCGGCGCTGCCGCAATACACGCCAAATACCGACAACGGCAAAACCATGTTCAATATCGGTGGTTGCAGTTCATGCCATGCCACCCCCGATAAAGAATCAAAAAAAGTAGATCGGCTCCAGCTTGGCGGGGGCCTCGAATTGCCGTGCCCGTTCGGGGTATTCGTCGTACCGAATATCTCGCCTGATCCTGCCGATGGTATCGGCAACTGGAGCGAAGCAGATTTCGTCACCGCACTGTGGGATGGCACCGCACCGGGGGGGTATCATCTGTACCCGGCGTTCCCCTACGGCTCGTACCGCCATATGCAGCTTTCCGATGTGCGCGATCTTTTCGCCTATCTGAAAACGCTGCCACCGGTGAAGGGCAGGCCAGCCGGGCACGATCTGGCGTTTCCTTTCAACATCCGGCGGCTGCTCGGCGGCTGGAAGTTTTTGTATCTCACCGGCGGACCGTTCCAGCCCGATCCGGCACAGTCTGCGCAATGGAATCGCGGCGCTTACCTGGTGAACGGTCCCGGTCACTGCGCGGAGTGTCACTCGCCGCGCAATTTCATGGGCGGCATCATCGAGAGTGAGCGTTTTGCCGGCGGGCCGACTCCGGACGGCAAGAGCTGGGTGCCCAACATCACGCCGACCGGCCTCGGCCATTGGGGTAGCGACAAGATCGCATGGACGCAGAAGGATATTGCGAACTTTCTCGGCGACGGCATGAATCCGGCCGGCGATTATGCCGGCGGATCGATGGCCGAGGTCATTGAGAACACATCGCTGCTCAATCCGGACGATCGCGCCGCCATCGCGGCCTATGTCGCGTCGCTGCCGCCGATCCAGGGCCCGACCCCGCCACCGAAGAAATAGACCGCGTGAACACCGGCAAGGGCATTGCGCTCAAACTGATCTCGGCGGTGCTGTTCGCTGTGATGTCGGCGCTGATCCGCTATCTTGGCGCCCGCTATCCGATCGGCGAGGTCGTGTTCTATCGCTCGGCGTTCGCCTTGATTCCCGTCGTGCTCATCTATGCGGTGCGCGGCGAATTGATGGAAGCGGTGCGCACCGGCAACCCGCTCGGCCAGGCCAGCCGTGGCGCGCTCAGCATCGTCGGCATGTTCTGCAATTTCGGCGCGCTGGCGCGACTGCCGTTGATCGAAGCCAACGCGATTTCGTTTACGTCGCCGCTGATCAGCGTCGCGCTGGCAGCGTTGGTGCTCAAGGAGCGGGTGCGTATCTACCGCTGGTCGGCGGTGACGATCGGCTTCATCGGCGTGCTGGTGGTGCTTGCCCCGCACCTGTCCGGCGACGAGTTGACCATCGCGATGGCCAGTGCAACCAGTCTCGCCGGGGTGATCTACGCCATTGCCGGCTCGATTACCAACGCCGGCACCATGATCCAGACGCGCCACCTCACCAAGAGCGAGACCACGTCGTCGATCGTGTTCTATTTCTCGCTGATCTGTGCGCTGTCGGGTCTGGTCACAATGCCATTCGGGTGGATCGCGCCGACGAGCGGCGAATTGGCGGTGCTGGCCGCTATCGGTTTTCTGGGCGGCACGGGCCACATTCTTCTCACCGAAAGCTACCGCTATGCGGCGGCCTCGGTCGTCGCCCCGTTTGATTACACATCAATGGTGTGGGCGCTGCTGTTGGGCTACGCCATGTTCGGTGAGAAGCCGACGGTGATGATCGTGGTCGGCTCCGCGATCATCGCCGCAGCCGGTCTGTTCGTGATCTGGCGCGAGCGGCAACTGGCGCTGGAAAGGCGCCGTGCCGTGGAAGGGACGACTACGAGCCTCCAAACGCCTTGAATGTGATGATGGTGCGTGTGTCGGCGACTCCCGGAACGGTCTGCACTTTTTCCGCGATAAAATGGCCGATGTCGGTTGCGTCATCGACGTAGAATTTTACCAAAAGATCGAAATCGCCGGCGGTAGAGTAGATTTCCGAGGCAATCTCCGCGTCGGCGAGCTTGTTGGCGACCTGGTAGGACTTGCCGAGCTGGCATTTAATCTGCACGAAAAAGGGGATCATGGGCGGCTCCGGATCGGCACGATAGCATATATAATCCAGCAAATGCATGCACCGGTCGAATTTGCCGAGATCGCCGCCGACGTTTTTGCGCGTATCAAAAGCCGCAGGCCGCGGGTGCATTGCATCACCAATACGGTGGCGCAGGCCTATACGGCGAATATCCTGCTGGCGGCGGGCGCCATTCCGTCCATGACCATTTCGCAGGAAGAGATTGCGGCCTTCGTTGCCTCGGCGGATGCGCTGCTGGTCAATCTCGGCACTTTTGATGCGGAGCGCAGGGCCGCCATCGATCTTGCGATCGGGCCGGGGGTGCAGGCCGGCAGACCCTGGGTGCTCGATCCGGTCTTTATCGAGCGCTCGCCGGCCCGTGCCCGGTTTGCCCGTGATCTTGTTGCCCGCGGTCCCACCGTTATCCGTCTCAATCAGCGGGAATTTGCCGCGCTCTCGGAGGTCGATGCGAAAGTTTTTGCGCACCGGCACAAGACGATCGTCGCGCTGACCGGTGAGGACGACGCGGTGACCGACGGCGAACGATCCGCCAAGCTGAGCAACGGCGATCCGCTGATGAGCCTCGTGACCGCAATGGGTTGCGCGGGCTCGGCGCTGGTCTGCGCGGCGCTGGCGGTCGAGCGCGATCCCTGGCTCGCGACGATTGCCGCTTTGGCCGCGCTTGGCGTTGCCGGCGAGGTTGCCGCCAAAAGTGCGCCGGCGCCCGGGCGTTTCGCCAGCTGGATCATCGATACGCTCTACAGCCTCGATCGCGCGACGCTGCGCGCCCACGCCAAAGTATCGTGACACAAGGGTTTCGTGATGCTGGTTGATCTCCGCCTCAATGCCATCGTCGATCCGGAACGATCCGGCGGCCACGACCTTGCGGAGCTCGCGCGGCTCTGCGCCGAGGGCGGTGCGACGCTCATTCAGTTGCGCGACAAGCTCAGCGAAACCCGCGCCATGATCGCCACTGCCCGCGCCATCAAAAAGGTGCTTGCGCCGCTTGGCGTACCGCTGGTGATCAACGATCGGGTCGACGTCGCGCTCGCCTCCGGCGCCGACGGCGCCCATGTCGGGCAGAACGACATGGCGGTCGAGGATGCGCGAAAAATTCTTGGGCAAAACGCCATTGTCGGATTGTCGATCAAGACGGTCGCCGAGGCCGAGGCCGCGCCGGTCGCATTGCTCGATTATGTCGGCTCGGGCGGAGTTTATGCGACGCTTTCCAAACAGCAGAAGAATGCCCCGATCGGACCGGAAGGGTTGGCCCGCGTGATCGCTGCGCTGCATCGGCGGGCGCCGAACTTGCCGGTCTGCGGCATTGCCGGCATCGACGCCACCAACGCCGCTGCGGTGATCGCTGCCGGTGCCGCGGGAGTCGCGGTGATCTCGGCGTTGTCGCTGACGTCCGATCCGGCGAGAGCGTCGCGGGCGCTGCGCCATGTGGTCGATGAAGCGCTGGCGAAACGAGGCGCGTGATGGCGGTCCCGGTCGTCGTCACTATTGCCGGCTCGGATTCCGGTGGCGGCGCCGGCATCCAGGCTGACCTCAAGACCTTCGCGGCGCTCGGCGTCTACGGCACGTCGGTAATCACGGCGCTGACGGCACAGAACACAAAGGGCGTCCTCGGCGTTCACGAGGTGCCACCTGCGTTCGTCGACGCGCAGATCAACGCGGTGTTTTCCGATTTTGATATCGCGGCGGTGAAAATCGGCATGCTCGGCAATGCGGCAATCACGGCCGCGGTGGCGGCGCGGCTGGAGCGTCACCGGGCCCGGAACATTGTGCTCGATCCGGTGCTGGCGGCGAGTACGGGCGCCGATCTTTTGCGTGCCGACGCGATGGATGCGCTCAAGATACTGATGCGCCGCGTGAACGTGATTACACCCAATCTGTTCGAAGCCGCCGCGCTCCTCGATGTGCCGCTGGCACGTGACGAAGCCGAAATGCAATCCCAGGGGCGGGCGCTGCTCGCTCTCGGCGCCGGCGCCGTCCTGATCAAGGGTGGGCACGGTGGCGGTCCGGAAAGCGTGGATTTTCTCATCGAAGCTGAAGCCGATACGCGTTTCGCCGCGCCGCGTGTTGCGACCAAAAATACCCACGGAACCGGATGTACCTTGGCGTCCGCGATTGCTGCAGGTCTTGCAAAAGGACAGACGCTCGGCGACGCCGTGCGCGATGCCAAAATTTACATCAGCGCCGCGATTGCCGCGGCGGATCGCCTCGGCGTCGGCTCAGGGAACGGCCCGCTGCATCACTTTCCCGACAAGTGGTAGCGGCGGGGACTTCCGAGTGTCAAAAAAAGCCGATACGGTTCGGCGAATTGACGGGCGAGGGGGAAATGTCATGCTGAAATCTGTTTTTGGGGCGGCTGCCGCAGTGGTTTTTTTCGGCGTCGCATTGGCACAAGCGCAGAAACCTGCAGCGCCCGCAGCGACATCGGCGCCCCCATTGTTCGTCAACATTATCGAACTGGAAATCACGCCATCATCGATGACCAGGTTCATGGCCGACCTTGTCGACGATGTGACCGGAACACTTGGAGAGGCTGGCGTGCATGAGATCGACAGTAATATCGGACAAAAAGATCCCAATCACGTCTTCATCTTCGAGGTCTATAACAACCCGGCGGCATGGGATGCGCACCAGAAGACGGTGACTTACGCAAAATTCGTCGGCCTGACGATGATGATGATCAAGAACTACAATATCCGGCCGTTCTCTTCTGTTGCCATGAACAGAAACAGCAATGCATCGCCGGCGACCGGGCCGCTCTACGTGAAGGTTGAGGAATTCGACTTGCCCGCGGACCAGTATAACAACTTCATCGTCGCCGCGAACATCGAAGCGTCTGGAGCGGTGCAGGATCCTGGCGTTCGTGAGTTCAATATAGCGACCTCGACGGGCGCGCCAAATCATGTCCTGTTTTTTGAAGTTTACGACGACGCCGCGGCCGCGGACGCGGAGATGGCGACCGACCGATACAAGACCTATCAGTCGGCCACAAAGTCCATGATCACAAAAAGCACCTCGACGCCCTATTCATCGGTGTCGATGAACGTGAAGTAGCACCCGGATCGAATCGGATTACGAGCCGGCCGCGGGTGCTCCCGGCTGTTTCAGCGGGTGGGCACGCGCAAAGGCGTCGATCTGCGAGAGCGCGGTCGCAATGCGGCTGAAAGCCGGAAATGGCCCGGTGTCGACATTGAAGAACTTCGCGCCGGCCGCCTGACTGGCGATGCAGATGTCGGCCAGGGTGATGGTGTCGCCGTGGCTGTAGAGACCGGTTGCCTTATCTTTCAAATTCGCTTCGAGCGCCGTCAGCGCGGCGGTATGCCAGTGCTGGCACCATTTCGTCCGCGTCGCCTCGTCGATCTTGAGCTCATGCTCGAGATATTCGCGCACTCGCGGGACGATCAGAGGATGTGAGTCGCAGGCGACGATCTGGGCGAGGCCGCGTACCCGCGCACGGCCTTTTGGGTCGCGCGGCAACAGCGGCGGGTTGGGATGCGTCTCATCGAGATATTCGATGATGGCAAGTGACTCGAATAAAGCAGGGCCATCACCGTCAACCAGGGCGGGCAGCGCCATCATCGGGTTGACGGCGCGGTATGCCGCGTCCCGTTGCGCGCCCTTCATCAAGTTCACGTCCACGACTTCGTCCGGCACAACGCCCTTGAGGTTAAGCGCAATACGCACGCGGTAGGTCGCGAGCGACCGCCAGAATGAAAACAGTTTCATCGCAGAGCTCCTAGTCGGTGCCCGGATCGGCCTTCAGGCCGGCGGCTTCTATCCCGGCAATGGCGCACATCTCATCCTTGTCGGAAGTATCGCCGGAAATGCCGCAGGCGCCGATGATGTCGCCGCTATTGTCCCGGATCAGAACCCCGCCGGGATTGGTAATCATCCGGCCGCCGCTCGCCGCGGCAAGCATGGTGAAAAATTGCGGTGTCTTGGCGGCGCGCCCGGCAAGCGTGCGGGAGCCGAAGCCCATGCCGAGAGCGCCCCAGGCTTTGCCGAACGCGATATCGAAACGCAGGATCCCCGACTTGTCCTCGCGTTTATAGGCGACGAGATGCCCGCCGGCGTCGAGGACCGCGACCGTGAGCGGTGCAAGATTGCTGTCGCGCGACTTTTTGAGCGCGACGTCCACGATCGTGGAAGCTTGTGCGAGAGTGAGTGACATATTCGCTCCGTAATGGTGGATACAACGCGCGCCGCGCGGCGCGGTCTATTGCGGCAACGCCTCGTCAGGCCAAGGCCTGCGCAGACTATGCGATCAGCGCAACCTGAGAAAGGCGCTTGCGCGCGAGGCGGGCGATGCCATAGCGTCGCGGCCCGAGAAGAAGGTAGTAACGAGGAAACGGATGGCTGCGAAGAAAAAGGGTGTCGTCGGCGTTGTAGGCCTCGGCATCATGGGGGGCTCGTTTGCACAAAATCTCGTCGGTGCCGGCTGGCATGTTGTCGGCTACGACATAGCGCCGGACCGGCGGCGCGCGATGGCCCGCGCCGGTGTCGAGGTCGCGGCTGATGCGGCCGAGGTGGCGCGCAAGGCAAAGACAATCATTACCAGCCTGCCAAGTCCGAAAGCGCTGGCGGCGACGGTCAAGACCATCGCAGGCGCCAAGATCCCGCGTCGAGTCATCGTCGAAGCGTCGACTTTCACCCTGGAAGACAAGTCGAGCGCCGAGGCGGCGTTACGCAAGGCCGGACATGTGATGCTCGATTGCCCCATGAGCGGTACCGGCGCGCAGGCAAAGGTCCGGGATCTGGTGGTTTATGCCTCGGGCAGTTCGGCCGAAATCAAGAAGCTCAAACCGGTATTTGCCGGTTTCACCCGTGCCGTCTACGACGTCGGTCCGTTCGGCAACGGCAGCCGGATGAAATATGTCGCCAACCTTCTGGTCGCGATTCATAACGTGGCAAGTGCGGAGGCCATGGTGCTCGGCATAAAATCCGGCCTGCCCCCGCAACTCATTTTCGATCTGATAAAAAGCGGCGCCGGCAATTCCCGGGTGTTCGAGCTGCGCGCGCCGATGATGGTGAAGAACGATTACGACAACGTCACGATGAAGATTTCGGTCTGGCAAAAGGACATGGACGTCATCGGCGGCTTCGCCCGCAAGATCGGCGTGCCGACGCCGATGTTCGACGCCTCGAGCACGATCTACACCAGAGCGCGCAAAAGCGGCCATGACGATCAGGACACCGCCGCCGTCTGTGCCGTTCTGGAAAAGATGGCGGGCGTCAAGCGCAACAAAAGCCGCGGCAAACGCCGCTGAGTTTCGACGTACGCCCTGGCATCGTCGTCGGCACTGCACGGGCTGTGGGCGGTTTCTGCATGACGCCCTGCGGGATCGGCCACCCGCGATTTTCTCCGGTACCACACAGCTGCCTTTTGAAGGCAAGGCCGTTCCTCATCCGCTGTTGCCGGTCATTCCGCCGAAGAGAAAATAGGGCGATCCGCGACACTTGCAGCCTTTACAGGGCACGATGGCTTAAGCCAAAGTCGCGGCCGAATTGCCGGTGCACGGGGAATGCCGGCCAGCTAAAACGCCTTAAAATCAAAGGCGCATAGGGAGGACATGATGTCTCGTAAAATCAGCCGCCGCGCGGTTATGGCCGGGACTGCTGCTGCCGCCGCGGTCAGCCATTTTCCGGCACCCGCCATCGCCCAGGCCGCACCGTTCAAGCTCGGATTGCTTACGGTCAAGACCGGTCCGCTGGCCCAGGGCGGCATCCAAATGGAACAGGGCGTGCTGACGTACCTGAAGGAAAAGAATTACACGATCGGTGGCCGCAAGGTCGATTTCATCTCCGCCGACACCGGCGGCAACCCGGCCGGCACCAAGACCAAGGCCCAGGAACTGGTCGAGCGCGACAAGGTCGATGTGATCCTCGGGCCGCTCGCCGCCTTTGAGCTTTATGCCATCAGCGATTACGTCAAAGAGCAGAAGATGCCGACGCTTAGCCTTGCGGCGGCGGACAATCTCACCCAGCGCCAGCCGAATCCGTTCTTGCTGCGTGCATCGGCGACATCCTCGCAGGCCATGCACCCGATGGGGCACTACGCGGCGACCGAGCTGAAGCTCAAGCGCATCGCATGCGTCACCGAGGACTTCGCCTTCGGCTATGAGCAGATCGGCGGATTTCAGGCCGCCTTCCAGAAAGATGGCGGCTGCATTGTCAGCAAGCTTTGGCCGCCGCTGGTCACGCCCGACTACACGCCCTACATCGCGCAGATCGCCGACTGCGATGGCGTCTGCCAGGGATTTGCCGGGTCAAATCCGCTGCGTTTCATGAAGCAGTACTCTTCCGCAGGACTGAAATATCCGGTGGTGACCGGCGAAACCGGCGGCGACGACGCGTTGCTCAAGAGCTACGGCGAAGAGGCGATCGGCCTTGTCAGCTGCTGCCCCTATACGCTCGATCTGCCGATCGATGCCAATCAGCGTTTCGTCGACGGCATGCTGAAAAACTACGATACCATTCCCGGACAATACGCAGCGCTGCTCTATGTCAATTGTCAGGTTGTCGATGCCGCGCTCAAGGCGCTCAACGGCGATGCCAGCGACAAGGACAAGCTGATGAACGCATTGCGCGGTGTGAGCCTGACCGAAACGCCTCGCGGTGCATTCAAGTTCGATCACTTCGGCAACGTGGTCGGGACTTTCTACATCCGGCGCATCGGGACCGAGGGGGCCAAGTACGGGCTCAAGCTCTGGAACAAGACCATCAAGACTTATGACAATGTCAGTCAGTTCTGGACCTGGCCCGAGCAGGAGTTCCTCGCGCATCCGGTTTACTCGCGCGACTATCCGGCGCTGAGCAAGTGCTGACGTAGCCTTACAAACCCGGACGCTCTCCCGAGCGTCCGCAACTCCTTCGGCCGGGAAGTGCAAGGGCGCCGCCTATGACGTTCTGGGTGCTGCTGACCGTCAACAGCGTGACGTTCGGCGGCCTGTTGTTCCTGTTGTCGGCCGGTTTCTCGCTGATCTTTGGGCTGATGCGGATTCCGAACCTGACGCACGGCTCGATGTTCATGGTCGGTGCTTATCTCGGCACGAATTTCTTTTCCGGGGCTCTGGGCTTTCCGCTCAATTTCTGGCCGGCCGCGCTCGTCGCGGCTTTCGAGGTGGCCGTCTTCGGCGCGCTGATGGAACGCCTGCTGCTGCGGCGGCTTGCCGGCCAGCAATTGGCGCAGGTGCTGGTGACTCTCGGCGTCTCATTCATGGTGGCTGACCTCTGCCTGATGGGCTGGGGCGGCGATCCGATTTCCGTCGCGACCCCGGCGGGCTTCACCGGGTTCATCCGGATCGGCACCGCGGTGGCGCCGGTCTATCGGCTCGCCATTATCGGCATCGCGGTGATCGTTGCGATCGCGCTGTGGCTGATGCTGGAGCGCACCCGGCTCGGCGCCATGATCCGCGCCGGCGTGGACGATCCGCAAATGGCGCGGGTCGTGGGCATTCGCGTCTCACAGCTTTTCACCATCGTATTCGGGCTTGGTGCCGCACTCGCGGGCTTTGCCGGCGTCATCGGCAGTCCGATCCTGTCGGTCTATCCCGGCCTCGATCAGGACATGCTGCCGCTGGCGCTCGTGGTCGTGATTCTCGGCGGCACCGGGAGCCTGCTTGGGTCGTTCGTCGGCAGCATCATTGTCGGTTTCATTTACAATTTCGGCCAGGCGCTGGTGCCGGAACTGGCCTATTTCATCCTGTTCCTGCCGATGGTGCTGGTGCTCGTACTGAGACCGCAAGGATTGTTCGGAGGGCAGGTGCTGTGATTGGCCGCAACCTCGCCGTGGCTGCCGCGGTCCTTGCCCTGTTCGCCGTTCCGTTCGTGATCAGCGAGACTTATTACGTCAATGTCGCCAGCCAGATCCTGCTCTACGCGATATTCGCGCTCGGGCTGAACATACTGGTCGGCTATGCCGGCCTGGTTTCGCTCGGGCATGCCAGCCTCTTTGGCGTTGCCAGCTACGCCGCCGCATCGGTTTTGGCCGCAGGCTTCGGGCACGCCTTCGCAATCATTTCCGCACTGGTGATCGGGCTGGTATTCACCGCAGGCTTTGCCGCCTTGTCGCTGCGCTCGACCGGCATCAGCTTCATCATGATCACGCTGGCGCTTGGCGAGATTCTCTGGGGCCTGGCCTATCGCTGGATCAGCCTGACCAACGGCGATAACGGCCTCAACGTTTCCAGCCGCCCGGCGCCCTTCGGCATCGCGCTGAACTCGGCGAATGCGTTCTATGACGCCACGCTGATCATCTTCCTGATCGCCGTCGCTGCCGTTGCGATCTTCGTCCGCTCGCCTTTCGGGGCGACGCTCTGCGGCACCCGCGATCAGCCGCGGCGCATGAACGCGCTTGGCTATCACGTCTGGATGATCCGGTTCGGCGCTTTCATGTTCTCCGGCCTGCTGACGGCAATCGCCGGAATCCTGTTCGTCTACTACAATAAATTCATCAGCCCGCAGACGCTGGCGCTGACGTCTTCAGCCGAGGCGCTGTTGATGGTGATCTCGGGCGGCGCCGGCACGCTGCTTGGGCCGATTGTGGGCGCCGCGCTGGTCGTCATCGTCAAGAACGTCGTCAGCGCTTATGTCGTGCGCTGGAATTTCATGCTCGGCGCGATCTTTGTCGCCATCGTGGTGTTCATGCCCGAGGGCCTGGTGCCGGGAGTGGCCCGGCTGTTCCGGTCCGCAGTGCGCGTCATGAGGCGGTCGCGATCGGCGCCGCCGGTCGTGGAGCGCACGCCATGAGCGCGCTTACCGTCCGGGGATTGAGCAAATCGTTCGGCGGTCTGCACGTTACCCGCGACGTCAATTTTGCGGTCGAGCCAGGCGAGCGCCGGCTGATCATCGGTCCGAACGGCGCCGGCAAAACGACACTGTTCAATCTGATCACCGGCGAGTTGCGGCAGGACGGCGGTTCCATTCATCTGTTCGAGCGTGACATTACCCGTGTCGCCAGCCGCAAGCGCGCGCATCTCGGAATGGCGCGGACCTATCAGATTATCACTCTGTTTCCGCGCGATACGATATTGCGCAACGTGATGCTGGCGCTGCTTGGTCTGTCGCCGACGCGCTGGAATCCCTTGCTGGCATTTCATCGCCAGCAGCATCTCGCCGATGCGGCGCGCGCGGCGCTCAAGCGGGTCGGGCTGGACGCTATCGCCGACCGGCCGCTGGCTGAAACCTCATATGGCGAAAAACGCCGGGTTGAGATCGCGATGGCGCTGGCCCAGAATCCAAAAGTGTTGCTGCTCGACGAGCCGTTCGCCGGGCTGTCGATCGACGAGCGCCGCGACGTGCGCCAGTTACTGGCGGCGATCCCGCGGGACGTCACCATCGTCATGATCGAGCACGACATGGATACTGCGCTCGACCTTGCGGACCGCATTACGCTCCTTCACTTCGGCGAGGTGATCGTCGAAGGCACCCGTGCCGAAGTGGTGGCCAATCCACGCACGCGGGAGGTCTATCTTGGCGACTAGCGCGCTGAGCCTCTCCGGCGTTGACGCCTACTACGGCGACAGCCACGTGCTGCAGAAGGTTTCCTTTGCTCTGGCCGAGGGGCGTCTGCTCGGGCTTCTTGGCCGCAACGGCGCCGGTAAAACCACTTGCATGAACGTCAGCGTCGGTCTGTTGCCGCCGCGGCATGGCAGCGTGGAAGTCTTCGGCACGCCGGTGACGCGGCTTCCGCCGGAAATGATCGCGGCCCGCGGCGTGGCGCTGGTGCCGCAAGGCCGCCGTGTGTTCAAAAGCCTAACGGTGCGCGAGAATCTGATGGTCGCCGCGCGCACCGAACATGCCGGCCGGCGCCACGCGCCGTGGACCATGCAGACCGTGTTCGCGATGTTTCCGCGGCTTGCCGAGCGGCATAGCCAGCTGGCCGGCTACCTGTCCGGCGGCGAACAGCAAATGCTCGCCATCGGCCGCGCCCTGATGGCAAACCCGCGCGTCCTGCTGATGGACGAGCCCTCCGAGGGCCTTGCGCCGCAAATCGTCGCCGAAGTAATGGCGACCATCCGTAAGCTCAAGGAAAGCGGGCTGTCGATCGTGCTGGTCGAGCAAAGCCCGAAGCTCGCGATCGACATTGCCGACGACATCGTCATCCTCAACAGCGGACGTGTCGCCGTTGTCTCCACCGCGGCGGCGATGAAAGACGGCGCCGTCGATCTGCGCCAGCATCTCGGGGTGTTTTAGCTGGTTTATTTCGGGCGTCACGGCGTCAAGCCGGCAATGCAGTCGCGCTTGCATGACAAATAAATTTTCCCGCGTTGGGCCATTGCCGAGTTGACTTTTCAGGGTGAGGCACCGTACCATGCGCGGCGGGAAGCGTTTCTGAGGGGCAGTACTTGATTACCGTTCCGGAATTGGCGTCCGAGGCACTGGGAAATTTTCTTGCCGAACACATGAGCCGCAGATTCGGCACGACCCATGCCGAACTCACCGAACTCATACCGTCGGTTGCGCGGTTGGCGCTGGAATGCATCGGCAACAGCGATGCGCTTTATCATAATGTCGAGCACACCATGCTCGTCACGCTCGCCGGTTACGACATCATGAAGGGGCGCGCGTTGCTGACCCCGACCCAGCCCAGCGATTTTGCGCATCTGGTCGTCGCCTGTTTGATGCACGACATCGGCTATGTGCGCGGCATTCTCGCAGACGACAGCGAGGACGGCTACGTGATCGACGATAAAGGCGGCAAGATGAAATTGCCACGCGGTTCGTCGGACGCCGCGCTGACTGTTTATCACGTCGACCGTTCGAAATTGTTCGTCATGGAACGTGTGTCGCAGATGGGGCTGCTCGACGCCGAGCGGATCGCCCGCGCGATCGAGTACACCAGGTTTCCCGCAACGCATGAGCCCGACGATCCGCCGAGCGAGGAAGGATTGCTGCTGCGGGCTGCCGATCTGATCGGCCAGCTCGGCGATCCGCACTATCTGCGCAAGGCGAATGCGCTGTACCAGGAATTCGAGGAAATCGGATTGAACCGGCAGCTGGGCTATACGTCGCCGGCCGATGTCACGGATCTCTATCCGCAGTTCTACTGGAAAAGCATCTCGCCGCACATTCAGAGCGCGATCCGCTATCTCAACGTTACGTCGAGCGGGCGGCAATGGATCGCGAGCCTTTACGCAAACGTGTTTCGCGCCGAACGTGACCTCAGCCTTTTCGGGCCGGAGCGATAAGCGCGGCTGGCTCAGGCTTCCAGGCTCCCCGATGGCGCCGGTGTTTCGGGGCCGATAAGCTTGGCGGATGCCGGACAATTCAGCAGTTACGCGACGCGATTTTCTTAACGGCATTCCGCTCGCAATTGGTGGAGCTGCCACCGGCCAGCTGCTGCCGGAATGTCTTTCCACCGCTCTAGCCGGCAGTCCGGCGCCGCAGGATGGACCGGGATACTATCCGCCGGCACTGACCGGACTGCGCGGCAGTCATCCGGGCGCGTTTGAAGCCGCCCACCGTCTGCGCGACGGCAAATTCCTGTTCCAGGCAAGTCAGGTTCAATCGACCGGCGAGCACTACGACCTCGTCGTCGTCGGCGGCGGCATCAGCGGATTGGCGGCGGCGCATTTCTACCGTGAGCAGCGCCCCAATGCGCGGATCCTTGTTCTCGATAATCACGATGATTTTGGCGGCCACGCCAAGCGCAACGAGTTTCCGCTTCAGGGCCGCATCGCATTGATGAATGGCGGCACGCTGATGATCGACAGTCCACGGCCTTACAGTGCGGTGGCGGATGGACTGTTGAAGAAGCTCGGTATCGATCCGGTCGCGCTTGCGAAGAAATGTACGCATAGCGATTTCTATCCGTCGCTCGGATTGCGTCACGGCTTCTTTCTCGACAAGGAGACCTTCGGCGCCGACAAGCTGATCGTCCGCAACGACGGCGTTTCCTGGGAACAGCTATTGGCGAAGACATCGCTATCGCCTCAGGTCAGGCGCGACATCGCACGGATTGAAGAGGCGAAGGTCGACTATTTGCCAGGAATGTCGTCCTCCACAAAGAAGACGATTTTGGCCAATACCAGCTATCGCGATTTCCTGCTTCACATCGTCAAGGCCGACCCCGGAGTCATTCCGTTCTATCAGGCGCGAACGCACGGCGAATGGGGCGTCGGCATCGATGCTGTCTCGGCGCTCGATGTCTGGGCGTTCAAGTTTCCCGGCTTTCAGGGGCTTGATCTGGAGCCCGGTTCCGCTCCGCACACGGGATACACGGCCTCCGGTTACGCCGAAACCGGCGGCTCCTATACCTTTCATTTTCCTGACGGCAACGCGTCGATCGCCCGGTTGCTGGTGCGCGATCTCATTCCAGAAGCTGTGCCGGGCACGAGCGCGGAAGACATTATCACAGCGCGGATCGATTATGCGCAGCTCGACCGGTTGGAGTCGCCGGTGCGTGTGCGGCTCGGCGGCACTGTGGTCCGCGCCCGAAATCTCGGCGACACCGGCGCGTTCGACAAAGCCGAGGTCACGTATTTTCGCGGCGGTGAAGCCTATACGGTGCGGACGGGCGCGTGCGTGCTGGCGTGCTGGAACATGATGGTCCCGTTTCTTTGCCCGGATCTGCCGGACATTCAGAAGGAGGCGTTATTTTATCCGGTCAAGGTCCCCTTGCTCTATACGAGCGTGGCGCTACGCAACTGGAAAGCTTTCAAGGCGCTTGGCATCTCGTCGGTTCATGCGCCCGCGTCGTATTTCTCGTCGCTGTCGCTGAATCAGACCGTTGACATTGCGAGCTATCGCAGCGTCCGCTCTCCGGACGAGCCGGTTTTGCTGCACATGGTGCGGACGCCGTGCCAGCCCGGACTGCCGGAGCGGGATCAGCACAGGGCAGGCCAGCACGACATTTTCAATGCGAGTTTCGAAACCTTCGAGCACAATATCCGCGACCAGTTGGGTCGGATCCTGGGGCCGGGAGGGTTCGATCCGGCGCACGACATTACCGCGATCACGGTCAACCGCTGGCCGCACGGTTATGCCTACGAGTATAATCAGCTGTTCGATCCGCAATGGCCGGACGGTGAGCAGCCGCACGTGATCGGACGTGCGCGATTCGGCCGCATCGTGATCGCCAATTCGGACGCCGGCGCCGCGGCCTACACGGACTCGGCGATAGACCAGGCCTACCGCGCCGTGCAAGAACTGCTCTCCGCGTAAGGCCATACAGCACATCATGAATGCAACGCCCGGACTGCTGTTCGCCTTTGCGCTCGCAGCGATCTCACTGGTCGGACCGTTGGCCGTGCACCTGTTCATGCCGGTGATCCCGGCGGTGCGCGTTGCGCTCGGACTGTCATCGTCGCTGGCACAACTCACCTTCAGCATCGCGCTGTTCGGCATGGCGTTCGCGACGCTGTTTTACGGATCCTTGTCGGATCGCTACGGGCGGCGTCCCGTGCTGCTGTCCGGCCTCGCGCTGTTCCTCGTCGGCAGCGCGATATCGGCCATAGCAACTTCGGTGGTCCCCTTGGTGATCGGCCGGCTGGTCCAGGCGATCGGTGCAGGTTGTGGCATTACGCTCGGGCGCGTGATCGCAAATGATGTGTACGGGCCGGAGCGGCTGGTTAAGGCCATTGCCTATCTGACAATGGCTTACACCATTGGGCCGATGATCTCGCCGATCGTGGGCGGGCTTTTGATCGATGCGTTCGGCTGGCGCAGCGTGTTCGGCTTCGCGCTGGCGTCCGGCGCGCTTATCGCGGCCTGCGCCTATTTTGTCGTGTTCGAGTCGCGCCCGCCGTCATTGGCAAAGCCGGTCGAGGGCAGTCTGCTGCGAAATTATGCCGATCTGTTCAGGCAACCACGCTTCACCGCATTTGTGCTGCAAAGCGGTTTCAGCACCGGGGCGTTTCTGACGGCGGCAACGGCGGCCTCAAGCCTGTTGAAAGACATGCTGCATCGTCCGTCGACCGAATTCGGCGTTTACTTCCTGATGTTTCCATTCGGCTACCTGTTCGGCAGTTTCATCACCAGCCGTATCGGCAATCGCGCCGCTAACGAAACTATGGTGCTGACCGGGGCGCTGTTGCTGATCGTTGCCGTCACCACGCAGTCGACGCTCCTGCTTGCCGGACATGTATCGCCGCTGACGTTGTTCGTGCCCGGCTTTTTCATCACCATGGCGCAAGGCCTTGCGCTGTCCTACGCGCAATCCGGCGCCATGGAGACGAGCCCAAAGCTGGCCGGGACCGCGGCCGGCATCGGCGTCTTCATGCAAAATTTCATCGGCGCGGCGTTCGCGCAGCTTTACGGTCTGTTTGCTGACGGCACGGTGGTACCGTTGACGGAAGTAACTGGTTTGAGTGCGTTGTGCGGGCTCTGCGCCGCTTTGGTGCCTTTCCTGATGGCGCGCAAGGCGCGGCTCGCCTAGATTTCCCAATCCCCGAAAAGGATCGATGATGACCGAGCAATGGAACAAGTACGGCCCGACGGCCGCCCGCAAGCATGGCAAACCGGGCCGCGAGGTGCGGCCGAAAAGCACGACCATCGACATTCATGCCCATGTCGCGGTGCCCGAGGCGGCAAAATTCGTGGAGCCGCACCTCGATCTGTCGACGATACCCCTGGCGCACTTCGCCAATGCGGAGACCAAGGCGCTCAACCAGAAGCAGGAAGCCGACATCCGCGCCAACGCCGGCGCCGACCGGCGTCTTGCTGATCTCGACGCCATGGGCGTTGACGTCCAGATGATCGCGCCGCCGCCACCGCAATGCTACTACACCGTGCCGATCGAGATCGCGGTGAAGGCCGCGCAGATCGTGAACGACGGCATCGCCGCGTTCTGCGCGAAAAAGGCCGACCGCTTCAAGGGATTTGGCACGGTGCCGATGCCGGATGGCAATGAAGCGGCAAAAGAACTCGAGCGTTGCGTCAAGCAGCTCGGCTTCACCGGTGTGCAGGTGATTACCAACGTCGCCGGCAAGGAGTTGTCCGATCCGGCTTTCGCGCCGTTCTGGAAGAAAGCCGAAGAGCTCGGTGTGCTGGTGATGCTGCATCCCAACGGCTTTACTGACGCGAAGCGTCTTGAGCGGTTCTATTTCAACAACGTGATTGGCAATCCGCTGGAGACGACGCTTGCGCTGCACTACCTGATCTTCGACGGCGTGCTGGAACGGCACCCGAAGCTCAAAATTCTTGCCGTGCACGGCGGCGGTTATCTGGGCGGCTATCCCGGACGCATCGACCATGCCTGGGGCGCGCGCTCCGACAGCCACGGCGCACTGCCGCAGCCGCCGACCACGTATCTCAAGCGCGTCTACGTCGATACGGTGGTGTTCACGCCGTACCAGCTTGCGGAACTGGTCCACGTGTTCGGCGCCGATCATGTCGTGATGGGAACCGATTATCCCTACGACATGGCCGACTTCGATCCGATCGGCCACATCGCCGGGGTCGAAGGTTTCGATGCATCGACCGTCGCGGCGCTGGCCGGCGGCAATACCAAACGTCTGTTGGGTTTATAGGGGCGTCCCATGCGTGAAGCAGGTCTCGAAGGCGTCCATCTGGTCGGCAGCATCGGTCTCGACACCGTGGACGACGTGTTCAGCACGGTCGGCGAACTGCTTGGGCCGCATCTGCGGCGCGTTCCCGATGGCGAAGTCGGCGGGCGGCGGCTGTGGATCAGCTGGCAATATGCGCTGTTGCGCTCGAACGCGCATTTGCGGCCGGACCCGACCGGCGCGGTGCGTCCCACCAATCGTTTCCCGCTGCTGGTGCTGGCCGAGGGCGCCAAGCCGTCCGATGTCCGGTTCGGCGAACTCGGTTACGCGCGCGAAGCGCGGGCGTCGTATCTCGATTTTGTTGCTGCGCGCGACAGGGGTGTGTTGCCAAAAGGCATACGGTTCCAGGTCTGCCTGCCGACGCCGTTCGCGGTGGTCGGCTCGATCGTGCTCAATGAAGACATGCCGGCCGTCGAGACCGCTTATGAAAAGGCCATGATCGCGGAAGTCGCCGCGCTGTGCCGCCATATTCCGCACCAGGATCTCTGCATCCAGTGGGACGTCTGCAACGAGATGTGCATTTGGGACGGCCAGAAGACCGATGCCGTTCCGCATGCCGATGAGCCGCACGACAAGATCCTCGCAAGGCTCGAGCGGCTGTGCGCCACCGTCCCGGCCGACGTCGAGCTTGGTATCCATCTTTGCTACGGCGATTTCGGCGCCAGACATTTTGTCGAGCCAAAGGACGCGGCGAAGCTGGTCGAGTTTGCCAATGCGCTGAGCAAGGCCATCGCCCATCCGCTGGCCTATATCCACATGCCGGTGCCGATGAGCCGCAATGACGATGCGTTCCATAAGCCGTTGCGCGACTTGAAGCTGAAGGACGGGACCGAGCTTTACCTCGGTGTTGTGCACGCCGGCGACGGCGTCGATGGGGCCAAAGCCCGGATCGCCGCGGCGGCGCGCCATGTGCCGAAGTTCGGTATCGCCACCGAATGCGGCATGGCGCGCGCCCGCTCGGTGGATACCGTGCACAAGCTTCTGAAAATCCATTCCGACGTGCTGGCGGATTAAGCGTCATGGCGCGCGATGTCTATCTGGTCGGCAGCGTTCCGCTGGCGAACGAGAGGGAAGTCTTCGAGACCGTCAGTGCCGCGCTGGGGCCGCATCTGCTGACGCTGCCGGACGGCGAGACCGGCGAGCGGCTGGACTGGATCACCTGGCTGGAGCCGGTGTTTTCCGGCAATCCGGCGCTGGCGTTGAGCGACGAGGTCTTTCAGCTTCATGCCGGCGTTCCCGGCCGGCGGCGCTACGGGCTGAAGCCTGGCGTCCCGCTGGAAGGTCTCAGGTTCGACAACCTGTTTTATGCCGATATCGCCCGCCGCTCGTTTGCAACCTTTGCCGAACTGAAGCAGCAGGGCAAGATTCCGGTCAAGGTCAAATTCCAGGTCGATCTGGTCCCGGCGCATTCGGTGATCTGGCTGTTCGTGCGGGAGAACCTGCAAAGCGGCGTCGATCCGCTCTACAACGATGCGGTGCTGCGCGAGATCGACAAGATCGTCGCGTCGATTCCTCCGGATCAACTCGCCATTCAGTTCGATATTGCCTCGGCCGTTTTCGCGCGGCTCGAGCGCAATCAGTCCGGACCTTACGGCGCCACCAAGGAGGAGATGCAGGAGAATTTCTCCGCCATCGTGGTCCGGCTGGCGGAGCGGGTGCCGGAAAACGTCGATCTGCTGTTTCATTTCTGCTACGGCGATGCGGGCCACCGCCACGTCGTCGAGCCGACCGACATGGGCGATATGGTCGATTACGCCAATCGCCTCGCGGCGCGGCTCAAGCGCTCGATCAGGCAAATCCATATGCCGGTGCCGCGCGGCCGGAACGACGACGCCTATTTCAAGCCGCTGACGCGCCTGAAGTTCGATCCCCGGACGCGGCTGTGTCTCGGCCTGATCCACTATACCGATGGCGTTGCCGGGACGCGCAAGCGCATGGCCACCGCCGGAAAATATGTTCGGGACTTTTCGCTGGCGACGGAATGCGGCTTCGGCCGGCGCGATCCATCGACGCTTGCCGAGCTGTTGCGCATCCACGCCGAAGTGGCGGCCGGACCGTAAGTGTTATGCCGTGGTCCGGCGGCGCATGCCGAGCAGGCCGCGCGGAAAGAACAGCACGACCAGGATGAAAATCACGCCGATGAATGACATCCAGTTCACCGTCATCGACGAGATATAATCCTGCAGCATGACGAACACGGTGGCGCCGACCAGCGGCCCCCAAAACGTCCGCATGCCGCCGATCACCGTCATCACCACGAAATAACCCGACAGCGAATAGTGCAGGGTCAGCGGATCGGCAAAATTATTCAGCAGTGCGTAGAGCGTGCCGGCAAGCGCGGTGAAGAATGTCGAGATCGAGAACGATATCCAGATATGTTTCTCGACCGGAATGCCGAGAAAGCGCGCGCGCCGCTCATTTTCCCGGATGGCCAGCAGGGTGCGGCCAAACGGCGAGCGCAGCAGCAGCCCCATCAAGGCAACGGCGACGGCGAACACCCCCAGGGTAAAGAAATAAAACGTCGTTTCGCCTTGCGTGATATCCAGCGTCAGCGGGCCGAAGCCGATCGGTTCGCGATGAAAATCGCGCAGGCCGTCGAAGCCTCCGGTGAAACCGTTCCAGCTATAGGCGACGTAGTACCAGATCTGGCCGAAAGCGATCGTGCACATCGCAAAATAAACGCCGCGCCGCCGCACGATCAGTGCACCGAACAGCGTTCCGGCCAGTCCGCCGAACAGCACGCCGGCGAGCATTGCGAGCGGCGTCGAGTGGACGAGATAGCGCAGCGTCAGGCCCGCGCCATAGGCGCCAAGACCGAAATAGGCGGCATGGCCAAAGCTCAGCACGCCGGTGAAACCGAGCAGCAAATTAAGCCCCATGGCGGCAAGCCCGAACACCAGCACCTTGCTGGCCAGCGCGGTATAGCCGCCGAAGAACGGCAGCCAGAACGGCGCGGTGACCAGGAGCGCCCAGATGCCGATCAGTGTGTAAAGGTCCTGGCCTTCCGGCAGGCGCGCTTTCAGGGTTGCGAGAGGATCGCTCACGAGAACATTCCTTCCTCGCCCATCAGGCCGCGCGGCCGGATCAGCAGCACCAGCATCAGCATGCCATAGATCACGGCTTCGCTTGCCGCCGGGTAGAACACGGTGGTGATCGCCGCGGCCATGCCGATCAAGAGGCCGCCGAACAGCGTGCCGATGAGGCTGCCGACGCCGCCGACGATGATGGCGATGAAGCTTGTCATCAAGAGGTCATCACCCATGTTGGGATTGATGCCGAGCTGTCCGGCCGCCAGCACGCCGCTCAGGCCGGCAAGAAAGCATCCCAGGGCGAAATTGAAGGTCCGCAGATTGCGAATATTGACGCCCAGCGTCGCCACGGTTTCGAGATCGAACGTGCCGGCGCGGATACGCAAGCCAACCCGCGAATAGCGCAGGAAGGCAAACAGCCCGACCACGGAGACGATGACGATCGTCACCATGAAGATGCGGTACCAGGTGATGAAGAACAGGGTAGGGGTCAGCGGCTGCGACAGCATTGCCGGCAGGCCCATCGGCAGGCCGTTCGGTCCCCAGACGTAGCGGCATACGTCCTGGATTACGAAGGCGAGCCCGAAGGTCAGCAGCAGGCTGTAGACCGGATCGCGATTATAGATGCGGCGGATCATCAGCCGTTCCACCACAACGCCGATCAGCGCAGTCAGCAATGGCGAAACCAGCAGCGCACCCCAGTAGCCCAATATCGGCTCGAGCGTGAAAGCGAGATATGCACCAAGCGCGAGGAAGTTGCCGTGGGCGAAGTTGATGACGTTCGACAGATTGAGGATGAGCGACAAGCCGAGCGCCATCAGCACGTAGAACGCGCCGATGATCAGCCCGTTGGTGGCGTTGAACAGTATGACCTGCCACATCTGCCGCTCTATGCTCCCCCAGCAGCGAGCTTCAGATCAGGCCGGCTGCTCCATCTTGCATCCGGTATCGGCGACCGATCCGGCGGCCTGCTCTCCCGGCACCAAAGCCGCTGTCGCGAACACGTCGTCGGGCCCGGCCTTGGGCGAATGAACTTCACCGACGAAGATATTCGGCATCAGTTCATGGTCACCCTTGCGGAAGCGCACCGGTCCGGGCTGCAGCGCCACGTCCGGCGGCAGCTCCATGTCCTCCAGCGCCGCGGCCATTTTTGGTCCATCGAGTGATTTAGCCTTTTCGGCGGCAAGCCTGACCGTATACACCGACGCGTAACCGAACCAGTCGCGTGCCGACGGCGTCTTTTTCGTTGCTGCGCGATAGTCGGCGACGAATTTAACGGCTTCCGGCACTTTCGGCTGATCCCAATACCATTCCATGGTCCACCAGCCGGTCTGGGCATCGGCCGGGACGGCTTTGATGCTTTCCAGCTCGAACAGCGCGCCGCCGAGCGCCATTTCCTTTTGCATGCCGAATTGAGTGAATTGCTTCATGCAGTTGATCTGCGTCAGTCCGCCCATGTTGTTGAGCAGCACGTTCGGCTTGTAGCCCTTGGCCTTGATCAGGGTGGCGGAAAAATCGGTGTTGTTGATCGGCAGGTAGTCGCCGTCGTAAGTGCCGCCGAGCCTGGTGAGCGCCTTGATGAAGGCGTCCTGCAGGGTGTGGCCATAGGCATAATCGGGCGTGATGAAAAACCACTTCTTGCCGAAGCGCTTGACCAGTTCAGGGGTGACGGCGTTGGCGTCCATCGACGTGGTGTTGCAGACGCGGAACACGTTCCATTTGCAATTCGTACCGGTAATCGGATCGGTGTGGCCGCCCGGCACGATGTGAAACACTTTCTTTTCGTTCGTCACTTGCGACATCGCATAGGCGATGCCGGAGTTTACGTCGCCGAAAATCACATTAACGTTGTCCCGGTCAATCAGTTTGCGTGTTTTCTGCACGCCGGTGCCCACGTCGTTAGCCGAGTCTTCTACGAGAAGCTGTAATGGACGGCCGAGAATACCACCCTTTTTGTTGATCTCGGCCTCGGCATATTTGGCTCCGTCGACCTCGCTTTGCGCCAATGCAGAGAGCACGCCGGTCAGCGGATTGACCATGCCGATCTTGACCGGCTCGTCGCCAAGCGCGGAGATGACAAACGGCGCGCTGATAGCCTGGCTGGCGCCAAGTGCGACGCCGGCCTTGAGCAGAGTGCGGCGATGAATCGGCTTACGGATTCCAGACATTGCATTGCTCCCTCTGACGAAATTTATTTTTTGCCCGGTCCGTATCCCGACGCCCGGTTGTAAACATCTTCTGCCTCGCCTTTAATCCGGTCAAGGCAGGGCCCCGCGGCGGGTTGTCTGGCGGTTATTTTGTCGGACCCAAATTGCAGCGGCAGGCGCAACCAGCCGTCGCTGTCGCAAGCAGCGCTGCTGGACTGTCAGAAGACCACGGTCCACGTCTGCAATATCGTGGGGACGTTCTCTAACGGAAAATGCGGATACCTGTCTTCGGCCACAATTCCAGAGGGGTGCGCTGGGCGATTTCATCCGCACCCCAAGACGCCCTTAACAACTGCAATACCGGCGGTAATACCTGCCAGCAGTCGGTCGGCGGCTGCAACAACAAATAGCAAATCAGAACAGGACCAGAGGCTGTCCTAAAACAGCCTTTGGGAGGCGAGTTTCGCGCCATCACGCAGGCTTGCCAGCTTGGCCCAGACGACGTCCTCGGCCACACGACCCCAGCCCGCGGACGTGTCAAAGCCGCAATCGGTGCCGGCCAGAACACGCGTTGGATCGCCGACCACCGCCGCGACCCGCTCGATGCGATCGGCGACCACCTGCGGATGCTCGACGAAGTTTGTCAGGCTATCGATGACGCCGGCAATCAGAATCTGATCGTCTTGCAGGGGATATTCCGCAAAGCAGCGGAATTCGTGAGCGTGGCGCGGGTTGGCGAATGGCAGGAAGAAGCCGCCGACGTTGGCCCGCTGCAAGGCCGGCAGAATGTCCTCCAGCGGTACGTCGCAATCATGCGGCGATTCCGAATTTCCCCAGCAGACATGGAGCCGCACGCGGTCGCGCGGAATATTGACCAGAGCGCGATTAATGGTGGTGACAACCTGCTCGACGAATTCGACGAAAGCCGAGACAGGCTCGTCCTTAAAAGTGATATGGCGTTCGAGCGCGAGGTCGGGCGCGTCGATCTGCAACAGGAAGCCGGCGTTTACGATCGCTTCGTATTCGGTTTGCAACGCGCCGCCGAGCGCCGCGAGATAGGACGTCATCGTATCGTAATGCTTGTTTTTCACCGCGGCGGCCAGAATTCCCGGCGACGGCGCGTTCATGAATGGTTCGATAAACACCCCGGGATTTTCCGCCAGCACCTCGTTGAAGAAAACACATTCGCCCTTGATGGCGCTATCGTCGAGATAGCGCACGTCGGCGATCGCCGTGGGCAGTCCGCCGAGATTGGAAACCTGCGTGCGGCTCGCATGCTGCTCGATCCACATCCGCCTGAATTCCGGATAGCGGTCTATGTCGGCGCGGGACGGCCGCTCCCAACTGCCGCCGAGTCCGGACAGCCGGGATTTCAGATAAAGAAAAAACGAGTCGTGCTGCTGCTCGCCGTTGTTGCCGACATCAATTCCGGCGTCGTGCTGCTTGCTCACAATCGCGCGAACGGCGTCACGCCCGGCCCGGTCGATCGCTGCGGCGTCGACCGCTTGTCCGGCGGCGCGCAGCGCGTAAAGGCGTACCAGCTCTCGCGGCCGGGGCAGGCTGCCGGTGTGGGTGGTCAAAATCCGGGACGTGCTGCGCTGCATGATCTGCTCTTTATCGCGATGCGTGCTGCGGCAGCCAAAGCGCGAGCTCGGGCCAAAGGATCACAATCGCCAGCACCACGAACATCGCCAGATGGAATGGGATGGTGCCGAGAACGACTTCGCTCAGCTTGCCGTCCCATATGCTCTGGATGACGAACAGGTTGATCCCGATCGGCGGTGAGATTTGTCCAAGCTCGACAAACAACACCAGCACGACGCCGAACAGCAGCGGGTCGATGCCGTAGTTTGGCAGCACCGGAAAGATCAGCGGCACCGTGATCACGATCATCCCGAGGCTCTCGATCAGGCAGCCGAGCACCGTGTAGAGCACCAGCAGCGCCAGGAAGAATTCCAGCCGGCTCAAGTGCAGGCCGACAATGAACGCCGTCACCTTTTCGCCGACGCCGGCAAAGCTGATGGCGTAGGAAAACACATAGGCGGTGAAGATGATGAAAAGAATGTTTCCGGAAAACCTGATCGTCGAATACATCGCCTCGACGATGCCGCGCGGCGTGAGCTTGCCGAAGACAGCACCGACCAGCATCGCGAGCATGCAGCCGATGGTGGCGCCTTCGGTCGTCGTCACCAGGCCGGCATAGATGCCCCCGAGTGTGCCGGCGATCAGTATTGCGAAAGGCAGCACGTCGGCCAGGGCGGCCAGGAATTCGGATAGCGAGCGCGGACCGGGCTCCCGCGGCGCGACGCGGGGGAACAGCAGCGCGTGGGCGCCGATATACGTCATAAAGACCGCCGTCATGAGCAAACCCGGGATGACGCCCGCCATGAACAGTTTCGGCACCGAAGTCTCGGTGAAAGTGCCGTAAACGATCATGCCGAAGCTCGGCGGCAGCAGGATGCCGAGCGTGCCGCCGGCCGCCAGCGAGCCGGCGGCCAACCGCCGGTCGTAATTGCGCTGCAGCAGCTGCGGCAACGCGACGCCGCCGATCGACGCCGCGGTGGCGATGCTGGAGCCGCTTACCGAAGCGAAGATCGCGCAGCCGGCAATGTTGGTTTGAAGCAAGCCGCCGGGAAGTTTCGCGACCAGCTTGGCGAGGCCGCCATAGATGCAACTCGACAAGCCGCTGACGCGAAGGATTTCCGCCATCAGCATGAACAGCGGCACGCACGTCAGCACGAAACTGTTCATGCTGCCCCAGCTGACAAGTCCAAGGCTGTTAAGGCTGGTCAGGCCGCCTTGCAGCAGCAGATAGAAAACGGCCGGCACCGCGATCGCGAACGGCACGGCCATCCCGCAGGTCAGCAACACCAGAAACAGCGCGAAGGTGGCGACGATCTGGACTTCAGGGCTCACCGGCGGCTCCCGTGCCGGGTCGCACGCAGCTTGGCAATGTCGGCGGCGAGCGTGCGAACGATGGAGAAGCACAAGGCGGCGGCGCCGAGCATCATCACGAGTTGCGGGATCCACAGCGGAGTACCGAGATAGGTCGGCGCCCGGTTTGCGAAACGGTACGAGGACATGTCGAAACGGACCAATTGCCACAGCAACAGCGCGCCGAAGCTCAACGACAGGATATCGAAGATGATGCGGCTGACGGCGCGGCTGCGCGGCGACAGGCGCTGCTGCACCAGTTCGACATGATGAAAGCTGTCGTTGATCTGGCAAACCGGCAAGCTGACGAACGTGATCAGGACCAGCATATAGCCGCCGATCTCGTCGGAGATTTCGAACGAAAAATTGAACACCGCGCGCGTCAGGATATCGGTGCCGATCACGAGCAGCATGGTCACCAGTGCGGCAACGCAGGCGTATTTGCAGAGGCGCTCGACGGCGCTTTCAGGAAGCCGTTGCGCGGCGGGACGGGAAGGCTCGTGATCCTGCTCGGATTGCGCCATCGCCAATGCCGGAGCCTCACCGTCCGAGCGCGGCGCGGACCTTTGCCAGTGCTTCGACCACGTCGGGACCGCGCGAGGATGCCCATTCGTCCCAATACGGCTTCATGGCATTGATGGCGCGGGCGGTATCATCGGGGGTCGCCTTGGTGAAGGTGTAACCCATTGCGGTCAGCGTCTGCACCAAATCCGCCTCTTCTTTTTGCATGGTCTCCTGGTCCCAGCGCGCGGAATCCTGCGCGACGGCGCGCACCTTGGCTTGCAGGTCGGGCGACAGCTTGTTGAAAGCCTCGGTGTTGGCGATGAAGTAGGAGTTGTTGACGTTGATGATCAGCTGGTAGCCGTATTTCAAAAGGTCCTTCCACAACACGGCGCCGACCCCGGCGGTGAAAATGCCGTCGACGACGCCGCGGTCGAGGGCGGATGGCACTTCGGGCGCACCCATGGTGATCGAGGTGCCGCCGAAACGGCGCACGAATTCGCCCTGTTCCGGTTGCGCCACGCGCATCTTCAACCCTTTTAGGTCGTCAAGCGCTTCGATTTTCTTGCGGCCCCACATGAATTGCAGCGGATAAGTATAGGCAGCGAGAAGCGTCACGCCTTTCTGGCCGAAGCCTTTCACAAGGTAGGGCTGGAGCGCGGCATTGGCCTTGGTGAAATCGTCGTAGGTCTGGACCAGCATCGGCAGCCGCAGGATGCCGGCAACCGGCACATTGCCGGAATTGAAAAGATCGTCACCGATCTGAACGACGTTCTCGCCGACGGCCTGGGTGATATTGCTGACGTTGATTTGCAGCGTGCCGGCGAGATGCAGATGAACATTCAACTGGCCGTCGGTGGCTTTCCCGATTTCTTCGGTAAACCGCTGCGCGCCGCGCGAGGTCGCGAAATTTGGTGCCGACTGGTGCATGTAGAAATTCCAGTCCTCCGCGTGAGCGGTGCTCCCGGACACGCCGGCAAGCGTCAGCGCCAGCCAGGCCGTTGCCGCAAGCCAAGACCATTTGCTGCTGATTTGCTCGACCATGGCGCTCCTCCCGTTCGGCACGCTCGGCAAAGCCGGCGTCGAAACGCGTGTTTTCTGCGGCAGACAAGTGTTTTTATGAGCGTATGAAGCCACTTAATGGCTGTCAACGAAAGCCGGCCCTCCCGCGTACCGGCCCATTGCTTGCCCACTTTTTTTAAACGCACCGTCGCAATTCAGTCACGGCGGCATGCGCCCTTGGCGCCAAGGAAGCAGTGCCAAGGCCAAAGCAGCGCCAGGGGCCAAAGCACGGTGCGACGGTGCCGCTGCTCGACGAAGCGGTTCGCCGTACGCTAAAGCAAAGACCGGGGACGGTGGGGGCAGGCCGGACGGCGATGGCGCGACATCGAATCATTGACGAGCCCGTCTCGCGGCTTGCGGTGTGGGCGCGCCGCATCGCGCTGTTCTCGCTTGCGGCGACGCTGCTGTCCATCATCGTCGTCCGTTCCGGCGCCCTGGAAATCGTACCGGCGCTGTCGACTTTTGCCGGCGGTTTGATGCTGGCTGTCGTCGCTATCCTGCTGGCGATCAGCGCGCTCATTGTCATCTGGTTCGAGGGCGTCTCCGGGATGAAACAGGCGCTCGCGGCGTTGTTCATCGGTCTCGCATTGATCGCCTATCCCGCCTATCTCGGCATCAAGGCATCACGGTTGCCGGCGATCTACGATATCACCACCGATCCGATCGATCCGCCGCGGTTCGACGCCATTGCGCGCCTGCGGCCGCGCGACGCCAATCCGATCACCTATGCAGGCCTCTATGCCGCCGAGCTGCAGCATGCGGCCTATTCCGACATCGAGCCGGATCTGACCAACTCCACCGCCCAGGAAGCCTACGACGCGGCGCTCAAGGTCATCACCAAGCGGAAATGGCGGATTGTCGATGCCCGTCCGCCGCAGGGCGGTCAGCCGGCGGTGCCCAATGTACGCAATCCGCAACTCGCGCCGGCCGGACGTGAGGGAATTATCGAAGCGATTGCGCGCACGCCGATCATGGGTTTTCGCGACGACGTCGTGGTGCGTATCCGCGCCACCAGCGACGGCGCGCGCATCGACGTGCGTTCGGCGTCGCGTTACGGCCGCCACGATTTCGGCACCAATGCCTCGCGAGTGCGCAATTTGATCAGCGACATCGACGACGTTCTGGCGTTGCCGAAGAAGCCCGCGCCGGCACCGGCGCTGCCCAAGCCGCAGCCGGGCGCCAAAGGCCCTCAAGCCAAGCGATAAGTACCGTTGATCGAAGGCTGGCCGTCGGTAACGACCGCGCCGCGCGCGACAAGTTCCTCCATGTGGGCAAGTGTTGAAAGCCCGGCGGCGCCGATCAGGCGTGGGTCGAGGCCGATATAGACGGCTTTGACAATGGTTGGAATGTCGGCCGCGCCCTTGCCGAGGCGGTACAGAATTGACGCTTCGCGTCCGCGCCGGTGCTCGATCAGGTGCTGCACGAAACGCGGGGCGTTGCGCACCGCATTGCCGTGGCCCGGCAGGTAGAGCGGCTCGGTGCGCTTGGCCAGCTTGTAGAGCGAATTCATGTAATCGCTCATGGCGCCGTCCGGCGGCGCGACGATCGTCGTCGACCAGCCCATGACGTGGTCGCCGGAGAACAGCAGGTTCGATTCCGGCAGCGCGTAGGCCATGTGATTACCGGTGTGGCCCGGCGTGAACACCGCCTCAAGCGACCAGCCGTCGCCGCGCACCACCTCGCCATCGGGGAGCGCGATGTCGGGGCGGAAGTCCATGTCCGCGGATGCGTCCAGCCTGCGCGTGTCGCCGACGTGCAACGGCCGCGCCAGGCGATGCGGCCCCTGGGCGTAGACTTTGGCGCCGGTCGCGGCCTTCACCTTGGGCACGGCGGGCGAGTGGTCGCGATGGGTATGGGTGACGAAGATGTGGGTCACCGTCTCGCCGCGGACGGCGTCGAGCAGGGCCGCGATATGCGCATCGTCGTCCGGTCCGGGATCGAGGATTGCGACCTTGCCGCGGCCGATGACGTAGCTGACCGTGCCTTTGAAGGTGAACGGGCTGGGATTGTCGGCTGCGACCGCGCGGACCAGCGGGGCGACTTCTTTCGGCTGGTCCGGGACCAGGTCGAAGCTTTTGTCGAACGGAACGTCGTCACTCATGCGAAAACCGGCCTGTCTTGCTTGTTCAAAGGCATGACTTGGTAACAGTCACGGCAATGATGTGCACAGCGCCGGCGGCGCGCGCAAGCAAGGGCCGGGCAGGGGTGTTGAGGGGGGTCCCGAAAATAAAATGGAGCCCCCAGTGCCGGGATCTCCGGGGGCTCCAGCAACCTCATTCAACACGACGAGTGAGACCGAGATCGCAAACCCTACTATGCAAAGCGCGGGCCAAGTTCCCGCCGTCCGCCGGACGGCAGAATCGCAGCATTTTTCCGGCGTTATTTCGCACGGTTTCGAGGATTGGCCGCATCGCAGGCGGTTGCTGACTAAATCGCAGGCACCCGCTCAGAAAGGCGTCCGGCTGCGCATTGCGGCGGCGAGGGTGCCCTCGTCGAGGTAGTCGAGTTCGCCGCCGACCGGCACGCCGTGGGCCAGCCGCGTCACCTTTACTGCGGCGTCTTGCAGAAGGTCGGTGATGTAATGGGCGGTGCTTTGGCCGTCGACCGTGGCGTTGAGCGCCAGAATGACCTCTTTCACCTCCGGATCGTGCGCGCGCTTGATTAGCGTGTCGATGGTCAGGTCATCCGGGCCGATGCCGTCGAGCGGCGAGAGGGTGCCGCCGAGAACGTGGTAGCGGGCATTGATGGCGTGGGCCCGCTCCAGGGCCCAGAGATCGGCAACGTCGGCGACGACAACGATCGCCGCCTGGTCGCGCCGCGTATCGGAGCAGACGGCGCACGGATTCTGCGTATCGATGTTGCCGCAGGTCCGGCAGATTTCGATTTTCTCCATTGCCGCCTGCAACGCCGATGTCAGCGGCGCCATGACCAGCTCGCGCTTCTTGATGAGGAACAGCGCCGCGCGGCGCGCCGAACGCGGCCCGAGCCCGGGCAGGCGAGCCAGCAGCTGGATCAGCCGCTCGATTTCGGGGCCGGCAGAGAGCGTCGGCATCAGAACAATTTCAACCCGGGCGGTAGCGGCAGGCCGCCGGTCATCGCCTGCATCCTGTCCTGCAACAGGGTTTCGAGCTTGCGGCGCGCGTCGGCGTGCGCAGCGACGAGCAGGTCTTCGAGGATTTCTTTTTGGTCGGGCTTGAGCAGCGACTCGTCGACCTTGGCGTTCCTAAGATCGCCTTTGCCCGACAGCGTGACGGTAATCACGCCGCCGCCGGCTGTGCCCTCGACCTCCAGGCGGTCGAGTTCGGCCTGCATGTTTTCCATCTTCGATTTCAGCTCGGCGGCCTGCTTCATCAGGCCGAGAAAATCAGGCATCGGGGTCGCTCTCGTTGTCAGGCAGTACGTCGTCCGGCGGCACGTCGTCCGAAGCGGCGAGCGGAGCGCTGACAGGCGGACGCACTTCGACAATCTCGGCGCCGGGGAAACGCGCCAGCACCGCCTGGACCAGCGGATCGCCACGCACGTCGTTTTTCAGTTCGGCTTTGCGCGCCTCGGCCTGGGCCCGCAGCGGGGCCGCGCCGGCTTCGGTCGAAACTGCGATCATCCAGCGCCGGCCGGTCCAGTCGGCGAGCTTTCTCGACAGGTCGTTGACCAGGGATTTTGCCGCGCTGGCTTCCAGCGCGATTTCAAGCTTGCCGTCTTCGAAACGCACCAGGCGCACGTCGCGTTCCAAGGCGCTTTTCATCGCTACGTCCCGCTTTTCGCCGGCGAGCGCGACAAGATCCTCGAAAGTCCTCACCGCCCGCGCCGGGACAGTGGATTCCGCGCTGCGCGCCATCGGCTCGTTCATCGGCACCGCTGAGGCCAGTGGTCCGCGCGCGCCGCCGCCACCGCGCGGCAGTTCGGATCGCGCCGGCATGTCCGCGCGCGGTTGCGGTGATGACGGGGCTGAACCGGAGCCGTTGCCGCGGGCGCCGTCACCCAGCGAACGGACCACCTCATCGGGGGTTGGCAAATCGGCGGCATAGGCAATGCGGACCAGCACCATCTCGGCTGCGGCAATCGGGCGGCCGGCGGCTTCGACTTCGGCGATGCCCTTGAGCAGCATTTGCCAGGTGCGGGCGAGAACGCGCATCGAGAGCTTGGTCGCAAAGGCCCGGCCGCGCGTGCGCTCGGCCTCGGTCAATGACACGTCGTCGGCGACCGCCGGCACGATTTTTACCCGCGTGACGAAATGCGTGAACTCGGCGAGATCGCCAAGCACCAGGGCCGGATCGGCGCCGGTGTCGTACTGATCGCGCAGTTCCTGCAAGGCGCGCGCGATGTCGGCGCGCATCAGCGCCTCGAACAGATCGATGACGCGCGTGCGGTCGGCGAGGCCGAGCATGCCGCGCACATCCTGCGCCCGCACCGGGCCGGCCGCGTGCGCGATGGCCTGATCGAACAGCGACAGTGAATCGCGCACCGAGCCTTCGGCGGCGCGTGCGATCAGCGCCAGCGCTTCGGGCTCGACGGTGATCGATTCCTTGCCGGCGATGCCTTGCAGGTGTTTCACCAGCATTTCGGCGTCGACCCGGCGCAAGTCGAAGCGCTGGCAGCGCGACAGCACCGTGATCGGCACCTTGCGGATTTCGGTGGTGGCAAAAATGAACTTGGCGTGTGCCGGGGGCTCTTCCAGCGTCTTGAGCAAGGCGTTGAAGGCGGCACCGGACAGCATGTGCACTTCGTCGAGGATGTAGACCTTGTAACGCGCCGAGACCGGCGCGTAGCGCACGGCCTCGTTGATCTGGCGCACGTCCTCGACGCCGTTATGCGAGGCGGCGTCCATCTCGATGACGTCGAGGTGGCGGCTTTCCATGATCGCCTGGCAGTGCACGCCGAGCGTCGGCATCTTGACGGTCGGCCCGGTGACCGATCCGTCCGGCAATTCGTAGTTGAGCGCGCGGGCAAGGATGCGGGCCGTCGTGGTCTTGCCGACGCCGCGCACGCCGGTGAGCACCCAGGCCTGCGGAATGCGCCCGGTCTCGAAGGCGTTCGAGATGGTGCGGACCATCGCTTCCTGGCCGATCAGGTCGTCGAACGTCGACGGCCGGTATTTGCGCGCCAGGACGCGATAGGAGCTGGATGTGGCGGCGGTGTCGTTCATAAGGACTCAATCGTAACCCGGATTGAGTGTAGCGAAATCCGGGATCAGCGTGAGAGCGGGCCGGTTGTCCCCGCATTTCGCTGCGCGCAACGCGGACCGCAAACGTGGACCGCATGTGTGAAAAGGGTGGGAGGCTGACGAGCGACCCGAACCGCGCTCGTTAGGGCTGCTTCCTTCCGGACCTGACCCGGTTGGCGAGTGGCTCGTCCACCGCCAACCTCCCGGCCCTTATATCGTCCGGGGAGGGGGAGAAAGCAAGCCAAACGCCTGTGCGGGCGTGGTAACTCTGGACCCGTCGAGCGGAGCGCGAGAAATGCCCGAAACCGAATGGTCCCTGCATCCTCAACTGACCAAAGACACGGTAGCGGTCTGCGATCTTGCGCTGTCGCGCGTTCTGGCGATGAACGACGGCGAATTTCCATGGCTGATTTTGGTGCCGCGCAGGGCGGGAGCCAGCGACATTATCGATCTCGGCCACGAGCAGGGCCAGTTGATGGACGAGCTCTCGCTGGTATCGCGGGCGCTCAAGGATGAAACACGCTGCGACAAGCTGAATGTCGGCGCGATCGGCAACATGGTGCCGCAACTTCACATCCACGTTGTGGCGCGCCGCAAGGACGACCCGCTCTGGCCCAAGCCGGTCTGGGGTGTCGCTCCGCGCTGCACCAGCGATCCGGCGGCATTGGCGGATTTTGCGACAGCAATCCGCCGGCGCGTGGCGCCGTCACTGTAGGGCGCGGCCGACGTCGTATTCGTAAAGCCAGCCGACCTTGAACGCGGTGTTGTCGGTGCCGCCGAAACGTTCGCGAAAAAAGAACTGAATATCGCGCCGCAGCCGGGCCCACGGCGACGCCAGATGATTTTCCTTGGCCCGCGCCCGGGCGCCGAGCACGGCGGCCTTGGTGCGTGGCACGCGCAATTGCTCGTAGGCGGCAAGCGCTGCTCCAAGATCGTCAGTTTGTCGCGCGAATGCGGCGCCAAGCACCACCGCATCTTCGATCGCCATGCCGGCGCCGGTGCCGAGATAGGGCAACATGGCGTGGGCGCTGTCGCCGAGCAGCGTGGCGCGGCCTTTCACCCAGCGTTCGAGCGGATCGCGGTCATACAGCGCCCATTTGTACCAGCGCTCGCTGCGCGGATAGAGCAGGCCGAGAAGAGGATTCCAGCTGGCGTAAGTGGCGATCACTTCGGACACGTCGCATTGCCGCGTCCAGGATTCTTCGGTCCAGGCATCGCTGTCGATGTGCGCGACGATGTTGAGCAGTTCGCCGCGGCGCACCGGGTAGTGGACGACATGGCCGTGCGGCCCGAGCCACATCGCGCCGTTCTTCATGTCGATTTCATCGGGCACCGCCTCGGCCGGCACCATGCCGCGCCAGCAGACACAACCGGTGAAATGCGGCGCATCGGCGCCGAACAGCGCGGTGCGCACCACCGAATGAATGCCGTCGGCGCCGACAACGAGATCGGCTTCGATGGCGCTGCCGTCGGCGAGCTGGACGGTTGCCGAACGGTCGTTGCTTTCGACGCCGACGCAGCGGGCATTGAAGCGGAACTGCGTGGTCTTCAGCGCCGCCGCCAGGACTTCGAGCAGGTCGGCGCGATGTACCGACAAATTCGGCGCGCCGAACTTCTGGCGAAAATCCCCGCGTTTGGTGCGTGAAATATAGCGCCCGCTTTTCCAGCTGCGGATATTGAGAAAATCGGTTTCCGCGGCGATGGCCTGCGTTTCCTTTTCGAGGTCGAGCGCGCGCAAGGCCTTGACGGCATTGGGCGTCAGATTGAGGCCGGCGCCGATCTCGCTGAGCGCCCCGCTCTGCTCGCAGACGATGGTTTCGGCGCCGCGCCGCTCCAGCGCCAGCGCCGCGGCAAGTCCGCCAATGCCACCGCCAACGATGGCGATGCGGGGCGTGCGTGACATGAATTTGCCTTCTCCCGCGCGCCACAACGGTGCCGCGTCTGCATTCTACGCAAACGATGCTGTACTCTACGCAGACGCGACTGTCGTGGGGGAGTGCTTACATCGCCGGGCTGATTTGCTAGTCTGGGGCGAATCTTCGCGAAATAACACGCAAAATAACACATGAGGTTCCCGATGCTGCGTGCGATTGCTCTGGCTGGGCTGATGGCTTTGATGCTGCCGGCTTTTGCCATGGCTCAAGAACATCACGACGACCATCGCGGCGGACCGCCGCATGGTCCTGGTGGGCCACCGCATGGTCCTCCCGGCGGCGCGCCACATGCCCGTCCTGCTTTTGTGCCAGGTCCTCATCCGGGTCCCGGTCCGGGCGGCCCGCCCCATGCGAGGCCGGCCTTTGTGCCTGGCCCTCATCCAGGTCCGGTCGGAGGACCGCCGCATTTTGGTCCCGGAGGCCGTCCGCAGTTCGGCTATCACGGCCGCTTCTTCAGTCCGGTCCGCATATCGCCCTTTATCTATCCGTCAGGCTGGGCTTACCGGCGCTGGGCGGTCGGTGCGGTGCTGCCGCCGCTCTTCCTGGCCCCGAACTACTATTACACCGACTGGGCAACGCTTGGCCTCGACCCGCCTCCGCCCGGCGCGCAATGGGTCCGGTATGGGCCTGATCTGCTGCTGGTCGACATCGCTACAGGCAGCGTGATCGAGGTGGTGCCTGACGTCTTCTACGAATAAGAGCCTGCCGGCCGGGTTTTGCTCCAAGAGGACCGACGAAGCGTCAAAAGGCGAGCCGATAAAATCGGCTCGCCTTGACCTGTGTTGCCGCCACGGCTTCAATCCGGTGCGAATATTGGGCGACAGGAGCAAAAGATGACCTTCCGCATCGCCATTGTGTCCGCGCCGCATTGGCTGCGATCGCTGTGTAATCCAGCCGAGTGATTGCGGTCCGGTCTGACGTGCCCATCCGCTCCGAATTCGGCCCGCATCCGCGTCTCGGCTATACGGCGAGCCTGATCGACCGTGCCGCCGATCGGCGCAGCGACGATGCGCTGTTGGCAAAATTCGCCAAAGATTCGCGTGCCGGCGCCTACGTGATCGGCGGCGAGCATGTGATCATGAAACAGCAGGGGGCGAGCGCGGATCCGCTGTTTTCCATCGCCGACGCCAATGCACTCGGTGTAGTGCGCGAGAGCATCTTTCTTGGCCTCCTCAACGATGCGCCGCGGTTCGGCTTTGGCCTCGATCCGGCATCGATCGAGCCCTTGAAAGCGCGCACCGATCTGAAAATCACCGATTTGCGCTCGATTGCCGTTCAGGGCCTGGTCGACGCGGAGCATCTGCCGCCGCTGGCCGAAGCCAAGGCGATGCTCGGCTGGCACGCCCGGCACCGCTTCTGTCCCAATTGCGGCACGCCGACCCGGGTCGTGCAAGGCGGCTGGCGTCGCGATTGCCCGAACTGTCATGTCGAACATTTCCCGCGCACCGACCCGGTTGTGATCATGCTGGTGATTGCGGGCGAGCGCTGCGTGCTCGGCCGCTCGCCGCGCTTTGCCGCGACCATGTGGTCATGCCTTGCCGGTTTTTGCGAGCCTGGCGAGACCATCGAGGAGGCGGTTCGCCGCGAGGTTCTTGAGGAAGTCGGGATCGTGGCGGATCGGGTGAGCTATTTCGCGTCGCAGCCCTGGCCGTTCCCGATGTCGCTCATGATCGGCTGCCATGCCGAAGCCAAGACCGGCGACATCGTGATCGATCGCAGTGAAATCGAGGACGCGCGCTGGTTCGACCGCGAGGAACTGGCGGCGATGCTGGCCTTGCGCCACCCCGACGGCCTGACCACGCCGCCGCCGGTCGCGATCGCGCACCATATCATCCGCGATTATGTCGAGAACGGCAGCGATGTCTTCCGCTGAGGCCGCGCCGCGCATTCTCTGCACCGGTATCATCGTTCTCGACGAAGTGTTCCGCGTCAAAGAGTTTCCGCAGCCCGACGGCAAGGTGCAGGCGACCGGATTTTTCGTCGTCAACGGCGGCTGTGCGGCGAATGCCGCCGTCGCGATCGCGCGGCTCGGCGGCCGCGTGTCGCTGGCCGGTCCGATGGGCGGTCCTGCCGGGGAAGATGCCAACGGCGATCGTGTGCTTGCCGCTCTCGCCCGCGAGAATATCGATTGCGGGTTCTGCCAGCGTATTCCGGGCCTCTCGACCGCATTGTCGGCGATCTTCATGAATGAGCGCGGCGACCGCACCATCGTGACCTATCGCGACGAGCGGGTTGCGACGGCCGCGCCTGCCGATCCCGACGCGGCGGTGGCCACCGCTGATGCGGTCCTCGCCGACAACCGCTATCCGGATTTCGTGCAGCCGATCTGTGAAGCGGCGCGCCGGCGCAATATCCCGGTCGTGCTCGACGGTGACCGGCCGACAGTCGAGGACGATCCGCTGTTCCGCACCGCCTCGCACGTCATCTTTTCTTCCGAATGTCTGCGCGCCACGACCGGCGTTGCCGACCTTGCGGCGGGGTTGCAGCGTATTGCGCGGCAGACGAAGGCATTTCTCGCCGTCAGCAATGGGCCGGACGATATCGTCTTCCTGGAAGACGGCGCGATCCGCCGGTTGCCGGTGTTTGAAATCAAGGCCGTCGATACACTCGGCGCCGGCGATACGTTTCATGGCGGCTTTGCGCTCGCGATCGCGGAAGGCCGCAACGTGGTCGAGGCGATGCACTTTGGTGCGGCGGTGGCGGCTATCAAATGCACCAGGCTGGGAGGCCCAACCGGCTGCCCGACGCGGGCCGAGGCCGAGACATTCCTGATGACCGCTCAGGCGCGCGCGGCCCATAAGTCCACTTGATTTAGAATATTTTTCTTTATAAACAGGCCACGGAGCCCCTTTATTGGAAGAATATTTCCATGGATGCCATAGACCGTAAAATCCTTGCCGTTCTGCAGGAAAATGCCGCTCTATCGGTCGCCGAAATCGGCTCCCGCGTCGGGCTGTCGTCGACGCCATGCTGGAAGCGCATTCAGCGGCTTGAGGCCGAAGGCGTCATCCAGCGCCGCGTCGCGCTGGTCGACCAGGACCGGATCGGTCTTGGCGTCACGGTCTTCGTCTCGATCGAAACCGGCGACCACTCGCAGGACTGGCTCGATCAGTTCGCCAAGACGGTCGGCGCCATGCCGGAAGTGATGGAGTTCTATCGGATGGCCGGCGACGTGGATTACATGCTGCGTGTCGTGGTGACCGATATCGCCGGCTACGACACGTTTTATAAAAAGCTGATCTCCGCGGTGCCGCTGAAGAACGTCACGTCGCGTTTCGCCATGGAGAAGATCAAGTCGACGACGTCGCTGCCGATACCGGCCGCCTCGTAGCGGCGTCGCTTACGAACCGCTGCGCGAGGGAGTCCGCGTTATTTTCCCATTCCGCTCGAAAGCGCCTGATTGCTGCGGGCGGCGGCTTGGTTCAGGGCTTCGGTGAAGTATTTCTCCTCATCGCCCAGCGTTGCCCGCGGCGAACAGTAGGGCGTGCAGCTATAGGTCTCACGGTCAAGACCGCGATAGACCACGACCGTCGGATCGGTAGGACCCTGGACCTGAATATTCTGCTCGTTGAGCACCGCGCCGCTTTTGTCCAGGACCATGAAATTTGTGGCGCCGAAGGCCTTGCCGGTAATGACGGCGAGTCCGCCCGGCTGGATCGAAAGATCGGCGATCAGCGGGTTGCCGATGACGATGGTGGCGGCGCGCTCCGGCACTTTGATGACTTTCGCCTGGTCAAGCCGCACGATGATCAGGTCGTCGGCGCGGGCAAGCGACGTAATGACGGTGACCGAGAGGATGGCTGCGAGCCAGAACAAAGGGCGAAGCCCTGCCAGGCCCCGCACGCACAACGCTGTCATCGATACTCTCCGAAACGCTACGCGGATTCGACGACCAGGAAACCGCAATGACACGGATACAATTGACTGCAAATTGATGAATGAAGTGCAAACCGGGACCCGGGACCGCCGCGCCGGGCGGCAGCCTTGATCTAGCGGCCCGGGTTGTTTCCGGAAAGCGCAGGCGAGGGTTGCTGCGTGAACGGATGCGCCAGCTGGCCGGTGAAGCTCGACGGGAAAGTGTGGTCGGCAATGCCGTAATCGTCCGGCAGTTTGCCCTCCGGCATGTAGAAGGTGCCGAACATCAGGTCGAGCACGGGAAACGTCGCGGCGAAGTTCTTCTCGCCGCCGCGGTTTGCCGACGTATGGTGCCAGCGGTGAAAGACCGGCCCGGCGATGACGTATTTGAAGGGACCGAGCGTCCAGTCGAGATTGGCGTGGACAAAGGCGGAATGGGCGATGGTCAACGGCCCCAGCACCAGAAACACGTTGGGCGAAATACCGGCGACCAGGAGAGCCACGTCGGCAAATACGGTGCCGAGGAACAGATTGATCGGGTGGAAACGAGCGGCGGAGATCCACTCGAGCTGTTCGGACGAGTGATGCACGGCGTGGTACTTCCACATCCGCTCGCCATGGAAGCAGCGATGTGTCCAATACAGGATGATGTCCTCGCCGACGAGGAAGATCATCATCTGCGCGACAAGCGGCAGCGTGGCCAGGGGCCCGTGGCCATTGTCATAAAAGGCGATCAGTCCATCCGCCGTGGTGATGTGAAACAGCAGCGCCGCACCGAGAATGAGCATGCCGATGCGCAGGAAGCGGGTGATGACCGGAATGAAAAACCAGTAGCAGAGGTCGGTCACCAGGTCTTTTTTGTGCCACCACGCCTGGCCCGGATTGCAGGCCCAGAACCAGGTCAGCACCGTGAAAACGGCCGCAACGGCGATCGTGATCGGCACGCCTTTGACGATGGTGTGGCCGACATCGACAAAAACCGTCAACAGTTCTTGACCCATGGCGCCCTGATATCGGTTCCTCGATTAAAACCGCGTGAAGGCGGATAAGCAGGGCGTTGCGGTGGCCGCATGGCGGCGATGACCGGTGATGATCGAGACAAGTCGACCTTTCGGCGACACGCGGCGGAAATCGTTTTCCGGTATGTATGCTGCAGAATGCGGCAAACGGCGGTTCCGATGCCCCGCATGCCGTCGCGTCATTGTCGGCGGATTAGGCGCAGCATCATGACGCGTCCGTTTGAAACCGGTTATTAACTACGTCTTGGAACAGCGCTTAGGTCCGGTGTTTCTCCGATTGACTTAACCGCATCGAAATTTCTGGTTGATAGCCTCGCAACGATCCAAACGACCGGAGAAAAACGGCCGTTGGGTCACGCTCAGACAGCCACGTGGATCTTAGGAGCCAACTCATGAAGACCATTCTTGCACGTTTCGTGAAGGACGAGTCGGGCGCCACGGCCATCGAATACGGTCTGATTGCCGCCGGCATCTCGGTTGCGATTATCGCCGTTGTGAACGGCCTCGGCACCAAGCTGAACTCGACGTTCACGAGCATCTCCAGCTCGCTCAAATAAGCGTCGTTCTTTCGATGCGACGAGAGGGCTCCGGCATTGTGCCGGAGCCTTTTTGCTTTTTGCAGCCCGTTTGCTGCGCGGCGTAAACCGCCTCTCAACCAGCGCAAGCCTAAACCGGCGGTGCCGTGTTGGGTGCCATGTTGGCTGTCATGTTGATTGAAACGATCAGATTGACGCTCTTCCCCGTCGTCCTGGCGTTCGCCGCCTTTAGCGATCTGTTTACGATGACGATCGCCAACCGCGTCTCTTTGATCCTGATGGCCGGCTTTTACCTGCTCGCCATCCTGACCGGGATGAGCGTCCACGACATGCTCAGTCATACCGGCGCGGCCGCGGCGGTACTGGTCGTGGCGTTTGCCTGTTTTACGCAAGGCTGGATCGGCGGCGGCGATGCCAAGCTCGCGGCGGTGACCGTGCTGTGGCTCGGTGTCGCGCACCTTGCCGACTATCTGGTCTATGCCTCGCTGCTTGGCGGCGCGCTGACGATCGGGTTGATCCAGTTCCGCGCGATGCCGATGCCGCCAATGCTCATGGGGCGGGCATGGGCGGAACGGCTGCATCGCCAGGACACCGGCGTTCCCTATGGCATCGCGCTCGCAATCGCGGCGCTCGTCGTTTACCCGCAGACCGAGTGGATGACCGCGTTGAGCACTTAAGCCCGTTGGTTGTTGCGCCGCGGTAAGCCAAAGCAACGCAACATTAACTCGCTTTGGATACGCCTCATTAACCATGCTTTGACGTTTAGCTGGTCAAATCCCGCGATGACGGCCCGTCCCGCCGTGTTGTCATGTGGGAAGTGAAGCGTAATGAAAGCCGCGCGTCTCGTCGTTCTCGGTGTTGCCCTCGCCGCTGGCGGGGTTGCCGCCATGCTTGCGAGCGGCCGTCACGAAGCGCCGCCGCCTCCCGCTGCGGCACCGCCGCTTGCGACCGTCGACGTCCTGGTTGCAAAGAACGATCTGGAGCGCGGCCACGTCATCGCCGACGGTGATGTCGATTGGCAAACCTGGCCGGCGGCGTCGGCAAACCCGAATTTCATCAAGAAGACGGACCGGCCTGACGCCATCCATCAATTCAGCGGCGCCATCGTGCGCATCTCGCTCGTCAGCGGCGATCCGATCCGCGATCCGGCGGTCGTGTTCGCCAAGGGCTCCGGTTTCCTGGCTGCCGTCCTGCCGAAAGGCATGCGCGCGGCAGCGATGGAAGTTTCGGCCGAGAATGCCTCGGGCGGCTTCATCCTGCCCGACGATCATGTCGACGTTCTCCTGACGCGCCACGACAAGACACAGCAGGCCGGCGGCGCGGTGGACAAAGTCGTCAGCGAAACGATTCTGCGCAACGTACGCGTTCTTGCGATCGACCAGGCCGTCGAGGAAAAGCCCGGACAAAAAGTCGCCGTCGGCAAAACCGCGACGCTCGAGCTGACGCCCGACCAGGCCGAGGCGCTGCAACTCGCCCGCCAGCAGGGCACGTTGACGCTGGCGTTGCGCAGTCTCGCCGACTCACAGGCAAACAGCTCGGACGACGACGACAGCGAAACGAGCAAGAAGCGTGCGCCCATCAACACAGTGCGTTACGGCGTAAGTTCGGTGTCAACGCCGCGCTGATGCACAGAGGAATATTCAAGATGGCAATGACGACACCGACCCGCACCGCCGCTCTCGCGAGCCTGGTCGTTGCGGCATGGCTTCTGCCATGGCAGGCGGGCGTGGCCGGCGACGGCGCGGGCCGTGAGCCGGCACAATCGATCCAGATCAGCTCGACCGAACTCGGCTCGCGCTCCGTTTCCCTTGGCGTCAGCAAATCCATGGTCGTGGATTTTCCGCGCGACATAAAGGACGTGCTGATTGCCGATCCCAAGATCGCCAATGCCGTCATACGCTCGGCGCGCCGCGCTTACATCATCGGCATCAAGCAAGGCCAGACCAACATCTTCTTCTTCGATGCGCAGGGGCAGCAGCTGGCCGGCATCGATCTTGCGGTGACCCGCAACCTCAACGGCATCCGCACGGCCCTCAAACAGGTCATGCCGGATTCCGATATCCGGGTTGACGGAATTGGCGACGGGATCGTTCTGTCCGGCCTGGTCTCAAGCCAGGCCGAAGCGCAGCAGGCCTACGATATCGCCACCCGGCTAGCCGAGAACGAGGGAGGCGGTGCGGCGGCGGCTGCCGGCGGCGGCCAGGACAAGATCGTCAACAACATCATCGTGCGCGGCCGCGACCAGATCATGCTCAAGGTCACCGTCGCCGAGGTCGAGCGCGACGTCGTCAAGCAGCTTGGCATAAGCCTGTCGGGCTCGCTGGGTTACGGCACGAACGTCGTCAACTTCAATAACTCCAACCCGTTTGCGGCTTACGGCCAGCCGCTCACCAGCTCCAACATTACCGGCACCATAAAGTCGGTTACCGCGACTTTGCAGGCCATGGAGCAGGTCGGTGTCATTCATACGCTGGCCGAGCCGAGCTTGACGGCGATTTCCGGTGAGACCGCGACATTCATGGCGGGCGGCGAATTTCCGGTTCTGAACGGATTTTCCTGCTCGTCGGCCACCGCGGGTGGACCGTCCACCTGCCAGCCCTCGATCGACTTCAAGAAGTTCGGCGTCAGCCTGAGCTTCACGCCGGTCGTGCTCAGCGAAGGCCGCATCAGCCTCAAGGTGATGACCGAAGTCTCCGATCTGTCGAGCAACAATTCGCTGACGATCTCGGTGCCCGGTACGACACAGTCGGCGACGATCCCGTCGATCCGCACCCGCCGCGCCGACACCACGGTCGAAATTCCGTCCGGCGGCGCGCTGGCGATGGCGGGCATGATCCAGGACCAGACCAAACATTCGGTCACCGGCTTGCCGGGCCTGATGGAGCTTCCGATTCTCGGGCCGCTGTTCAAGAGCAACGATTTCGTCAATCAGCGCACCGAGCTGATGATCCTGGTAATGCCGTACGTCGTGCGTGCGGTGGCGAGCAAGGATTTGGCGCGGCCCGACGACGGCTTCGCCGATCCGAGCGATCCGGCGCAGGTCCTGCTCGGCAAGCTGAACCGGATCTACGGCGTTGGCGGCCCGGTGAATCCGCCGCCGGACAGCTACAACGGCAAACTGGGCTTCATTCTCGATTGAAGACCGCCTGGAGACGACCGATGCGCATCCTCTGGAACTCGACCATCGCGCGCCGCAGCACCGCGGCGGTGATGTTGCGTGCGGCGCTGGTCGGCGGTTACGGCCTTCTTGTCGCCGGTTGCCAGACCGATCAGAAGCAGATCGCTGGCGTGCCCGCAGTGCCGTTCGATTACCGTGACCGTCATCCGATTACGGTGACGGAAGCCGATCGCACGATGCAGTTGTTCATCGGCGCCAATCGCGCCTCTTTGACGCCGACCCAGCGCGCGCAAGTTCTGGAGTTCGCGCAATCCTGGAGAAACGAAGCCACCGGCGGAAGTCTTGATCGATCTGCCGACCGGCACCGTCAACGAGCAGGCGGCGGCGGGCGCCTCGCACGAAATCCAGTCCATTCTTGCCGCGAGCGGCGTGCCGCCGCAGTCGACGATGGTCCGTACCTACAACGCCGGAGCCCGTTCGTTCGCAACGGTTCGCATCACTTATCCCAAAGTCACGGCGCAGGCCGGACCGTGCGGAATGTGGCCGAAGGATATCGGGCCGACCGCGGACCCGGAGTATTTCGAGAACAAGCAGTACTGGAATTTCGGCTGCGCCACTCAGCACAATCTCGCGGCCATGGTCGAAAACCCAGAAGACCTCGTGCAGCCGCGCAGCGAGTTTCCGGCCTATACGATGCGGCGCACGATGGTTGTCGACAAATATCGGCAAGGCCAGCCCACCGCGACCCAATACAGCAACCAGAACGCAGGCAAGATCAGCGACTTTGGCCAGTAACAGCGGATGAGATGAAACAAGCCAGTCCAGCCATGAGTGAAGAAAACGGCTCTGCGGATGTCGTCGGCGGCGATGATCACATCGGGCCGGCGCCGCGCGTTTCAGTCCAGGCGTTTTGCGAAACGGTCGAGACCGCGGCTGCGATTCAGGCGGCGGGCGAAGACCGGCGCCTGGCGAAAGCGCATTTGCGAATTCAGATGGGCGGGCTGACGGCCGCGGTCGAGGCCTATCAGAGCTCGCCGACTCCGAACGTCATCATCCTGGAGTCGGAAAACGGCCACCAGGACATCGTCGAAGGGCTGGACCAGCTTGCCAACTATTGCGACTCCGGCACGCGGGTCATCGTCATCGGCCACATGAACGATGTCACGCTCTATCGCGATCTGGTGAAACGCGGAGTCAGCGACTACATGATTTCGCCGGTCGACACCTTGCAGGTCGTCCGCGCGATCTGCGGGTTGTTTTCCGCGCCGGACGCCAAGCCGGTCGGGCGTATCATCGCCGTGGTCGGCGCCAAGGGCGGCGTCGGCGCGTCGACGATCGCGCACAACATCGCGTTCTCGATTTCGCACGACCTTTTGCTGGATGCGGTCGTCACCGACCTCGACCTGGCATTTGGCACCGCAGGTCTGGATTTCAACCAGGATCCGCCTCAGGGCATCGCCGAAGCGGTGTTCTCGCCGGATCGTATCGACACGGCATTCGTCGACAGATTGCTGGCGAAATGCACCGACCACCTCAGTCTGCTGGCGGCGCCCGCAACGCTCGACCGGGTCTATGACTTCGGCGCCGACGCCTTCGATTCCATTTTCGACTCGCTGCGCGTCACGGTGCCGTGCGTCGTGCTCGACGTGCCGCATCAATGGACCGGCTGGAGCAAGCAGGCCCTGAGCAGCGCCGACGATATTCTCATCGTCGCCTCGCCCGACCTTGCGAACCTCCGCAACGCCAAGAATCTGTACGATTTCCTCAAAGCGGCGCGGCCGAACGACCGGTGGCCGCGCTATTGCCTCAACCAGGTCGGGGTGCCCAAACGGCCGGAAATCAAGACCGCCGATTTCGCCAAGGCTCTCGAAGACGAGCCGGTGGCGATCATCCCGTTCGAACCGCAGATCTTCGGCGCCGCGGCCAACAACGGACAGATGATTGCGGAAATCTCCTCGGGTCATCGCACCGCCGAGACCTTCCGTCAGCTGGCGCAGCAATTGACCGGCCGCGGCGAGCTGAAGAAGCAGCGTTCCAGCTTGTTGTCGCCGCTGTTCGATAAGTTGCGAAAGCGGGCGTAGGCCCTCCTCGGAGTAGCGTAAAGTGTTTGGCAAGCGTCCCACCGGTGCAAGTCCCGCGACGATGGTTGAGGAGCGTCCTGCGGCCGCTCCTGCCGCGCCGTCGCCGGCGGCGCTCGCACCCAAGCCTGCCGCTGCGCCAGCGCCTTCCGCAAAATCGAGCGACGTCGGGCGGACGCCATTTCCTTCGGCAGGCCTCGGCGCGCCGCTAGTCGGCGCGCCGGCCAGCAAGCCCGGCGCAGGCGGCGCCGCCAAGTCGCCGCAAATCCCGAGCGCCGTCGATTCGCGCCGCTCGGAATCCTACTACGAGGTCAAGGGCACGATCTTCGGCGCGCTGATCGAGGCAATCGACCTTGCGCAGTTGGCCAAGCTCGACGCTGACTCCGCGCGGGAAGAAATCCGCGACATCGTCAACGAAATCATCGCGATCAAGAATATCGTGATGTCGATTTCCGAGCAGGAAGACCTGCTCGACGACATCTGCAACGACGTGCTCGGCTACGGCCCGCTGGAGCCGTTGCTCGCGCGCGACGACATCTCGGATATCATGGTCAACGGTTCCGGCACGGTCTACATCGAAGTCGCCGGCAAGATTCAGAAAACCGGCATTCGCTTCCGCGACAATCAGCAGCTTTTGAATATCTGCCAGCGCATCGTCAGCCAGATTGGCCGCCGCGTCGATGAATCGTCGCCGATCTGCGACGCCCGCCTGCCGGACGGCTCGCGTGTCAACGCCATCGTGTCGCCGCTGGCGATCGACGGGCCCGCGTTGACCATCCGCAAGTTCAAGAAGGACAAGCTTACGCTCGAACAGCTCACCCGGTTTGGCTCCATCTCGCCGGAAGGCGCGGATATCCTGAAAGTGATCGGACGCTGCCGCGTCAACACGCTGATTTCCGGCGGCACCGGTTCCGGCAAGACCACGCTGTTGAATTGCCTGACCCGCTATATCGACGATGACGAGCGCATCATCACCTGCGAGGACGCGGCCGAACTGCAATTGCAGCAGCCCCATGTCGTGCGGCTGGAGACACGGCCGCCGAACCTGGAAGGCGAGGGGCAGGTCACGATGCGCGATCTGGTGCGCAACTGTCTGCGCATGCGTCCTGAACGGATCATCGTCGGCGAGGTGCGCGGACAAGAATCCTTCGACCTGCTGCAGGCGATGAATACTGGCCACGACGGCTCGATGGGGACGCTGCACGCCAATACGCCGCGTGAAGCCCTGTCGCGCCTCGAGGCCATGATCACGATGGGCGGCTATGCGCTGCCGTCGCGTACCATCCGCGAAATGATTTGCGCCGCGGTCGACGTCATCGTCCAGGCCGCGCGGCTCCGCGACGGTTCCCGCCGCATCACGCACATCACCGAGGTGGTGGGCATGGAAGGCGACGTCATCATTACGCAGGATATCTTTACCTACGACATCCTGGGCGAAGACGCCAACGGCAACCTCATTGGCCGGCACAAGTCGACCGGGATCGGCCGCCCGAAATTCTGGGAACGCGCCCGTTACTATAACGAGGAACACCGCCTGGCCGCGGCGCTCGATGCCGCGCTGGTCGCGGACGATCAGGTCCGGAGCTAGCCATGGAGAGCTATGGACTGTTCTTTCTGGTGGCTTTGGCGATCGGCGGCGTGCTGTGGGTGTTTGTCTATCCCATCCTTTCCGGCGAGCAGAAAGCCGAGCGCCGCGTGGCCAGCGTTGCGCGAACCGAGCCGATGGCGCGGCAGACCCGCGCAGCGCCGAAAGCCCGGCGCGATATCGAGGGAACGCTCAAAGAGATCGACGATCGTGCGAAAGCGAAGAAGCGCGTTGCGCTACCCGTGCGCATCGAGCAGGCCGGCCTGAACTGGACAAAACGAAAGTTCATGATGATTTCCGGCGCCATCGGGTTTGTGGCGTTTCTGCTGGCTTTGTTCCTGGGACTTGGCCTGATTCCCGGCGTCGGCTTCGCATTCGCCGGCGCCTTCGGAATTCCGCGCTGGCTGCTGGCATTTCTCAAGAAACGGCGTGAAACGAAGTTTCTTGATAATTTTCCCGACGCCGTCGACGTTATCGTGCGCGGCGTCAAGGCCGGCTTGCCGCTGCTCGACAGTCTCAAGATGATCACTTCCGAATCCGAAGAGCCGATCCGCAGCGAATTCCGCAGCATCCTCGAGACTCAGACCGTCGGTATTCCGATCGGCGAGGCCTGTCTCAAGCTCTACGAGCGCATGCCGGTTGCGGAAGCGAACTTCTTCGGCATCGTGATCTCCATTCAGCAGCGTTCGGGCGGCAATCTGTCCGAAACGCTCGGCAACCTGTCGAAGGTGCTGCGCGACCGCAAGAAGATGAAGGCCAAGATCAGGGCGATGTCGATGGAGGCGAAAGCCTCGGCCGCCATCATCGGCAGCTTGCCGCCTGCGGTCATGACGCTGGTCTGGCTGACGAGCCCGAATTACATCGAGCTGCTCTGGATCGAGCCGATCGGCCGCGTGATGCTGGCCTGTTGCGTGACGTGGATGTCAGTCGGCATCTTCGTGATGAAGAAAATGATCAACTTCGACTTCTGAGGCGGATCATGCTGGATTTTCTTCTCTCGCAGGCCACCGACCCCACCATACTGTTCATGTTTTTTGCAGCAGTCGCCGCCGGCGCGACCGTGCTGACGCTGGCGATGCCGCTGCTGTCGACCGACACGCTCGACAAGCGGATGAAGGCGGTGGCGCTCGAGCGCGAGAAGATCCGCCAGCGCGAACGCGAGCGGATGGCGCTGGGCAGCAAGGCGTCGCTACGCCAGTCGCCCAGGCAGTACATGAAAACCGTGGTTGAGAATTTCAACCTCAGCAAGTGGGTCGGCCAGGAGAAGGCGCGGTCGATGCTGATGCAGGCCGGTTTCCGCGGCCAGGCGCCCTATGTCACTTATCTGTTCTTCCGCATGACAATGCCGATCGTCATGCTGTTCGGCTCGCTATTCTACATTTTTATTGTGCTCGACCTCGACTATGCGCCGTCGCTCAAGTTGGCGATGTGCATCGGCTGTGCCTATCTCGGCATGCAAAGTCCGAACATTTTCCTGAAGAACAAGATTCAGCGCCGGCAGTTGTCCATCAAACGGGCGTTTCCGGACGCGCTCGACTTGCTGCTGATCTGCGTCGAATCCGGCATGTCGATCGAAGCGGCGTTCCGCAAGGTCAGCGAAGAGATCGGCACGCAGTCGGTGCCGCTCGCCGAGGAATTCACGCTCACCACCGCGGAGCTGTCTTATTTGCCCGACCGCCGCCAGGCTTACGAAAACCTGGTGCAGCGCACCGGACTTGATGGGGTGAAAGCGGTGGGGCTGGCCTTGCAGCAGGCCGAGCGTTACGGCACTCCGCTCGGCACGACGCTGCGCGTTCTGTCGCAGGAAAGCCGCGACATGCGCATGTCGGAAGCGGAAAAGAAGGCTGCCGGCCTGCCGCCAAAGCTGACCGTGCCGATGATCGTGTTCTTCCTGCCGGTACTGTTCGTCGTGATTCTGGGCCCGGCAGCGATCAAGGTGATGGCGATCCAGTAGTTCCGGCAAGTCATTCCGGCAAGTAATTCCGGCAAGTCATTCTGGAATGGCCTGACCGGCCGGAATCGGGCGTTCGGTATCAACCGTTTCGGATCAGCTCGAGCCGTTCGATGTACGGGCCGACGTTTTCGGCCGCTGCACGTCGTCGCGGCGCGCCAGCATCTGCCGCAGGTAGGCGACATTGGCGGCGGCCTTGTCCGGCGGCAGGTCGGCGGCGGCGATTTGTTCCGCCTCCGCGAAGCGGCCCTGCAAGCCGACGACCAGCGCCAGATTCTGCCGCACCCGCAAGTCGGCCGGACGCTGGGCCGCGGCGCGGCGCAGCGTCGCCTCGGCGTTCGGCAGGTCTTTCGACAGGGCGTAGGACAATCCGAGGTTGGACAGCACCGAAGGCTCGTCCGGTATGATCTTGAGCGCCGTCAGGTAATAGCGCTGGGCTTCCTGGTGACGGCCCATCTGGTCGAGCACCGCGCCTTGCGCCGACAACAGACGCCAGTCGGGCTGATCGGGCGAGTGGGCGCGGCCAAGCACATCGAGCGCCTGCTCGTAGGAGCCGGCTTCCGCCAGCGCCCGTCCGTATTCGCCGAGCACCGCGCGGTCGTTGGGGTGTTCCATCGACAGCCGTTCGAGCACGGCCACGGCCTGCGCGCGCTGGCCGGTGGCGCGCAAGGCTTGCGCATAATGCAAAGCGACATCGACCCGCGACGAGTCGGCGCGATACTGCGCGCCGTAGGTTTCGGCGTCGCTGCGCCATGCGGCGTCGCTGCGGTCGGTGGGCGCGGCCAATGGCAGCGCGCCGGTTGTTTCGGTGGAGGTTGCGGTCTGCGTGGTCTGGCAGCCGGCGGCCGCGGCGGCGATAACCGCAACGAGCGAAGCCGAAGCCAAAAAGCGTGCAGGGCGGGATTGTCTCGAACGCATCCTATTCGCCGCGCTGATAGCCGCAGGGTCGGCCAGCAATAGACCGTTAACCCTAATGACTCGTTAACGCGGGGGATGTGTCAGGCCGGGAACGCTTCAGGCCGGAACCGTGGCGACGGCAGCGGCCGGCTCGTTGAGATAGTTCGAATTGTCGCCTTTGGGCCGGTCGCCGGCGATGGAGTGACCCTCGACCATGTAATGCACGGCCTCGGCGATATTAGTGGCGTGATCGCCGATGCGTTCGATGTTCTTGGCGCAGAACAGGTAGTGGATGCAGAGCGAAATGGTGCCGGGGTCTTCCATCGTATAGGTGATGAGCTCGCGGAACAGCGAAACGTAGAGCGCGTCGACCGCCTTGTCGCCGTGCCAGATGCGCAGCGCCTCGAGCGGGTTGCGGTCGACGAAACTGTCCAGCACGCCATCGAGCTGCAAGCTGACCATGTCCGCCATGTGGCGCAGCCCGCGCATCAGTGTGCGTTGCGAGCTTTCGCTGCTCACCGCGATGACGCGCTTGCCGATGTTCTTGGCGAGGTCGCCGATGCGTTCGAGATCGTTGGCGATGCGCAGCATCGCCACCAAAGCCCGCAGATCGATCGCCATCGGCTGGCGCAGCGCGATGGTCGCGACGGCTTTTTCCTCGATCTGTCTCTGGAACCCGTCCACCGTCGCGTCGAGATCGATTACACGCCGCGCCAGTGTGGTATCGTGGCGCGCCAGCGCATCGATTGCGTCATTCACCTGCTTTTGCGCGACACCGCCCATCTGGGCGACCAGTTGCGTGACCTTGATCAGGTCGGTGTCGAAAACGCGCGCGGTGTGGTCGGACACGCTTATCATGGAACAGCCGCGGTTCCCGACATTATGCAACGTCTTGATGAGTCTACAATTCAGCCATGACGTTGCGATGACATCGATGCATGCGGTGCGTGAATTATCGATGCGGGCGGCGCGTGAATTACTGTCATCGTCGCCACATCGAGTTGCCGACAATATTGAGCGTCCCGATTCGAGAGGAGACGCGCGCATGGCTTCGCCGCTGGTCGAAGCGGCCGGTGCGTTGGGAGCGATCCTGACGACGGTGTGCTGGGTGCCGCAGGCGCTGAAAATCATCCGCGAGCGCGACACCCGCGCCATCTCGCTGGCCGGCACCGCGCTGTCGGTGCTCGGCGTGCTGCTGTGGCTGGTCTACGGGCTGGCGCTGGCCGACGGGCCGCTGATCGGCTCGAGCATCATCACCTTCGCCATGACGTCGCTTATCCTGGCGCTGAAGATTCGCCACGGCTGACGCACATGGCTGACGTACATAGCTGACGCAGGCTTTGCGGCTGCGGCGAATATTGCTAGCGTTGTCTTATGCCCTCCCGCCGTAGCGCTGCCGAGCGCCCTCTCGACCGGTCACTCATCGACGATCTTGTTGCCGCCAACCGCACTCTGGCGCGGCTCGGCGTGCTCGACGCGTTCGGCCACGTTAGCATGCGCGACCCGCGCCATCCGCACCGCTACCTGATTTCACAGTCGATCGCGCCGGAATCGGTGACCGCCGGCGACATCCTTGTGCTCGATCTCGACAGCCAGACCGTCGATCCAAAAGACGAAGGCAAGCTTCTGTACCGGGAACGCTTCATCCACGGCGAGATTTACAAGGCGCGGTCGGACGTCAACGCGGTGGTGCACAGCCATTCGCCGACGGTGGTGCCCTTTACCGTGACGCGGGCGAAGCTGCGGCCGCTGCTGCACAATGCCGGATTTCTCGGCCTCGGCGCTCCGCTGTTCGAGATTCGCAAGAGCGAAGGCGATGGCACGGATCTGATGATCCTGACGCCGAGCCTCGGCAAAGATCTGGCGAAAAAGCTCGGCAAGGACGCCGCCGTGGTGCTGATGCGGGGGCACGGCGACTCCGTCGTCGGGCCGTCGCTGCCGAACGCGGTGTTCCGCGCCTACTACACCGAGATCAACGCCCGGCAGCAGCTTGCCGCGATCACCATCGGCGGCCCGATTAATTTCATGACCAGGGCCGAAGCGCTGACCTCGAACGACGCCATGCTGCGGGCGTCGGCGCGGCCGTGGGCGCTGTGGCGAAAAACGGCGCTGACCGGCCTGAAATAGTCCGCCGCCGGCAACGGACGTCGCATCGCGCATGGCGGCGAAGGGCCAGGCTATTTCCGGCGCGCGCTGATTGCCGGTTTGGTTCGCTGGCTTCAGTTCCCGCTTGTCTTCCACCGCATGCCGATGAGTTGTCCGGCGATCCACGTGCCAAGGGCCCAGCCGAGCGCCATGAAGAATCCCCACAGAAACCAGACGAGCACGACGTAGAGGGTGATAGCCGGGACAATCATTTGTGCCTCCATAAATTGCACTGAAATGGGCGGGAGCCGACTCAGTGGCCCCGGAGACACTCGGGGTTCTGCAATGATGTCTCCGGGGCCTTAGGGCCGGGGGGTAATTGGGGACTGCCGGCCCGCCTCTTTAACCGCCATGCAAATGTTTCTGTTCCAGCAGTGAAATCTACGCGACGCGCCAGCGTGGTGGCCCGCGGGCATGACGATTGCAAAATTACTAGTCTCTTATATATTGACATAGGTCACTATATATACTACCTATGATTCGCTCGCTCGTCGTGAGGGACGTCAACCGGTGACTCCGAGTGATGGAGCGGGTGCGGGTTCTGCGGGTTGGGTTCGTCAGCCCTTCTTGCAGGCGGCCTGGGCATCATGCCCGTCCGGCAAGTGTTCGGACTGCGAGGTGCTCGCTGCACTGGCGTCGGGGAGGCGCGTTGGCCTTTGATCCGGCGATTCCAGGAAGCGCTGGCCCGGGCCGGGTTGGGAGGAAAGTCCCATCAATCCGCAGTGGAGCGCCGAAAGGCGAGCGGCCCCGTCAAAAGGGCCGCGGCTGTGCCTGGTAACGGGTGCAGCTCCCGACTACGCGCCGCTCGGCGCTCCGCTTCCCTTGTTTTCAGGGGAAGCAAATTGAAATGCCTCTCGTGCGTTCGAGGCGAGCTTTCGTGCCGCTTGAACAAAAACTCGGAAGCAGGTGCTTCGCGAGAACGATGAAGCTCGTGCCCCTAAGCCTCGTCATCGCCGGGCATAGCCGTTCGAAGAACGGCGTCGCTCCGCTCGCCTATGACCCGGCGATCTCGATAACTGAGGCAAGGCGTTGTCAATTGAATCGAGATGACCGGGACAAGCCCGGTCATGACATCGTCGGCGCCATTTGACGCCGTGGACCAGAAGAATGAAATCACACCGACGCGTGGGCGACACCGGATTTTGCTTTCAGCGCATCGCCGGCGGCTTCGTAGAAGCTCGCGCCTTCCGGCAGCACGATCGACGCCGAGCGTACCGCGTGGCTTGCCGGATCGATGCCGTCCGGCTGCTTGCCATCGGCGACGGCGCGCGCCGCTTTGGTCAAGCGCTGCCGCGCCATGATGACGCCGTTGTCGGTCGACACCAGATTTTCCTTGCTGCGGTCCTGGATCGGGCCGGTGCTTTCCTGGATCGCGGCGTCCTGCATGGCGATGCCCTTCACGCCGCTATAAGACTTGTGGTGCTTCTGCGCCACGCGATCGATCATGTAGTCGTTGTCCTTGTTGACGACCGGGCGGAACGAGCCGGGGATCAGATTGACGTGGATGCCGCCGCCGTTGCCCATCACCTCGAGTTCGTGCGCGCTGAGATCGCGCGACGGATGATGCGTGAAGCACCACGACATGCAGTTCTCGTCGTCGACCGGCACGAAGGCGTGGCCGTTGAGCGCGTTGTCGCCATAGGGCGGGATCATGGTGTGGAACGGCATCACCCATTGGGTGATGCGCCAGTAGAGCTTGCCCGGCGTTGCCGGCCGCCGCACCCCGATCACCATGCCGCCGGCGTTCTCGATTACTTCGAAGCGGGCATCGGTCTCGCGGGTGAACTCGGCGCCCTGGCCGCCGTGCAGCGGATCGCTGCGCAGGTCATGCCGGTGCAGGAACGAGACGTGCACGGAGTCGATGCCGCCTTCGAGCGCCTGCAGCCAGTTGCATTCCTGGGTGCGCTTGGAGACAAAGCGCTGCGATTTGCGGACCGTGGACCATTCGAAATTCGGCAGCGGCGGTTTCAGCTCCGCCGGCCCCATATAGATCCAGATCACATCGCCGATCTCGACGCAGGGATAGGAGGTGAGCTTGACCCGCTTGCAGAACCCGCTCTCCACCGGCTCGGACGGCACTTCGATGCACTGGCCGTTCACATCGTATTTCCAGCCGTGATAGGGGCAGCGCAAGCCGTTTTCCTCGTTACGGCCGAACCATAACGAGACGCCACGATGGGCGCAGAATTCGTCCATCACGCCGACGCGGCCCTTGGTGTCGCGAAATGCGATCAGCCGCTCGCTGAGCAGCTTGAGGCGAACCGGCGGACAGTCCGGCTCCGGAATCTCCGAGGACAGCAGCGCCGGAATCCAGTAACGGCGCATCAGCGCACCCATCGGGGTGCCAGGGCCGGTGAGGGTGAGAAAGTCGTTCTGCTCGTGTGTTGTCATGCTGGATACATTACATCATTTGCGCGCGCCCCGCACCGGTGTGGTAAAGTTCCGCAGCCAAGGGCCGGACTATGACCAAGCTCGTCCGCAATCATTCGCATTGGGGTTCGTTCTACGCCGAGGTCGAAAACGGCCGCGTGGTCGGCGTGCGGCCGTTCGAGCGCGATCCCGACCCGTCGCCGCTGATTGAAGCGATTCCGGCGGCGGTACATTCCAGGATGCGCATCGCCCGGCCGTTTGTGCGCGAAGGCTGGCTTAAAAATGGACCTGGCCATGGTGAAGGCCGCGGCCGCGAGCCGTTCGTGCCGGTGTCCTGGGATCGTGCGCTCGATCTCGTGGCCGGCGAGCTCGCGCGGGTGAAGCGCGAGCACGGCCACGGCGCCATTATGGCGGGCTCGCAAGGCTGGGGTTCGGCGGGGCTGTTTCATGAGCCGCGCCCGCAGTTGCGCCGCTTCATGGGAACCTTCGGCGGCTTCGTCGATCAGGTCGGCAATTACAGCTTCGGCAGCGCGCTGATCTTCCTGCCACATGTGCTCGGCAACGCGCAGGCCTGTACCGGACCGTTGACCTCATGGTCGTCGATCGCGCGCCACGCCAGGCTGATGGTGCTGTTCGGCGGCGCCAATCCGAAGAACATGCAGGTCACCAAGGGCGGCATGGGAACGCATGCCATCGGCCATTCGCTCGCCGAACTGGCCAAGGCCGGCGTGCGTGTCGTCAATGTCAGTCCGATCCGCGAGGATGGCCCGTCCGCTGTCGCGCCGGAATGGATACCGATCCGGCCCGGCACCGACACCGCGCTGCTGCTGGCGCTGACGCACACGCTGATTGCCGAAGGCCGGCACGATCAGGAATTTCTGGCGCGCTGCACGACCGGCTTCGAGCGCGTGCAGCCTTACGTGATGGGCGAAACCGACGGCCAGCCGAAAGACGCCGATTGGGCGGAAGCCATCACCGGCGTTCCCGCGCAATCGATCCGTGCGCTGGCGCGCGAGATGGCTGCGCAACGCACCATGATCAGCGCGTCATGGTCGCTGCAACGCGCCGATCATGGCGAGCAACCGTACTGGGCCGTGCTGCTGCTGGCGTGCTGCCTCGGCCAGATCGGCCTGCCGGGCGGCGGTTTCGGTTTCGGCTATGGCTCGGCATCAGGCATCGCCGAGCCGCCGCCGGCATTTCGCGCGCCGGGAATGGAAGGCGCGACGAACCCGCTCAATCGTTCCATTCCAGCGGCACGGATCGCGCAATGCCTGCTGCATCCCGGCGAGCCCTACGACTTCAACGGCAAGCGCAGCACCTATCCCGATATCCGGCTGGTCTATTGGGCCGGCGGCAATCCGTTCCATCACCATCAGGACATCAACCAGCTCCGCGCGGCGTTTGCGCGCCCCGAGACCATCGTGGTTCACGAGCCGTGGTGGACCGCGACCGCGCGCCATGCCGACATCGTGCTGCCGGCGACGACGACGCTGGAGCGCAACGATATCGGCTCGGCGCAGCGCGACCCGTTCGTCATTGCGATGGAAAAAGCGATCGAGCCGGTCGGCGAGGCGCGCGACGATTACGCGATCTTTGCCGCGCTGGCGCGGCGGCTTGGCTGCGAAGAGGCCTTCACCCAGGGCCGCGACGAAATGGGCTGGTTGCGGCACATCTATGATAGCTGGCGCGACAGCGTACGCAGCAACGCCGCGGCGATTCCCGACTTCGACCGCTTCCGCGAGGATGGCTATTTCGAGATTCCGCGCGGCGCCGACGAATACGTCATGTTCGACAAGTTCCGCGCCGATCCGGCCGCGCACAAGCTGACGACGCCGTCGGGCCGCATCGAGCTTTATTCGGAAAAGATTGCAGGCTTCGGCTACGACAATTGTCCGCCGCATGCGACATGGATCGAGCCTTCCGAATGGCATCGCGGACGCGCCGCGGAAAAATATCCGCTGCATCTCGTCTCCAGCCAGCCGCGCTACAAGCTGCACAGCCAGATGGATCCGGAAGGCGTCAGCGCGCGCGGCAAGATCGACGGCCGCGAGGCTGTCACCATGCATCCCGACGACGCGCAGCGGCGCGGCATCAAGGCCGGCGACGTGGTGCGCGTCTACAACGGCCGCGGCGCGTGTCTCGCCGGCGTGGTGTTGAGCGATACGCTGTCGCCGGGCGTGGCGAAATTGTCGTGCGGCGCTTGGTACGATCCGATGGACGCCGCCGATGGCGCGCTGTGCGCGCACGGCAACGCCAATGTGCTCACCCACGATCGCGGCACTTCGAAGCTCAGCCAGGCGCCGTCGACCGGCACCAATATGGTCGAGATCGAATTGTGGAAAGAGCCGTTGCCGCCGATGCGGGCGTTCGCGCCGCCGGAAATCCATGCGGGCTAGCCGACTACTCCGGCTTGATGCTGGCGAATTTGATCACCTTCGCCCATTTCTCGACTTCGGCACTGATAAATGTGCGGCATTCCGCCGGCGTCATCGGCATCGGCGCGATGCCGAGATCGGCGAGCTTGGTCTTGATCGCCGGGTCGGCGAGCGCGGCTGCGACTTGCCCGTTCAGGAGATTGACGATCTCGGCGGGAACGGATTTCGGTGCGCCGAGCCCCTGCCAGGTGCGCGCTTCAAAGCCGGGAATGAATTCACCGACCGTCGGCAAATCCGGAAACGCTTCCGAACGTTTCGCCGTCGTGACCGCGAGCGGGCGCAGCAATCCGCTTTTGATATGGCCGACGGTCGACTGGATCGGCTCGAATGCGACCTGGACATGGCCGGCGATGAGATCGGCGAGTTCGGGCGCCGAGCCGTGATAGGGCACGTGCACCATGTCGACGCCGGCCATCATCTTGAACATTTCGCCGATCGTCTGCTGTGGCGTGCCGCTGCCGGCGGAGCCCATATTGATTTTGCCGGGATTGGCCTTGGCGTAGGCGATGAACTCAGGCAGCGTTTTCGCCGGCACGTTCGGATTAACCAGCACCACCGCCGGCCCCTGCGCGATGCCGGCGACGACCACGATGTCTTTGACGAAATCGAAATTGAGCTTGTCGTAGAGCGAGGCGTTGATCGCGTTGACGGTCGCAAGCTCCATGACGGTATAGCCGTCGGCAGGCGAGGCAGCGACCGTTTCGGTGGCGACGTTGCCGGCGGCGCCGGGCCGGTTTTCGACGACGAACGGCTGGTGCAGCCGCTGGGAAATCGCCTCCGCCATGATGCGGGCGGTGATGTCGTTTGGGCCGCCGGGCGGGAAGCCGACAATCCAGCGTACCGGACGCGATGGGTAGTCAAGCGCCAGACTGACGCGGGGAAGCGCCGGCAGCGCGGCGGCGCCAGCAGCAAGTTTCAGCAATTCGCGGCGACGAAGTTTCATGGCTCTGCCCTCCGGCCGTACGCGCTGAGGCGCAAGCTTAACCGCGAGTTGCAGTCGAAATCTATCACAATCTCATTGTTTGTGGCGGCTCGTGCGCTACGGCGCGAGCGCGGCCGGATCGACAAACCACGTCGTATCGGACAGGCGGCCCGTGGTTTTCATCTGAACTTCGACCTGGGCTTTGGCCGGATCGTAGCTCAACACCTTCACGTCGATGACGTCGAGAAATTGCCAGGCGCCGCGGGTGCGTGCAGACGATCGGTTCAATGCGGCTTCAGCAGCTTTTCGGCATTGCCGGAAAAGATCTTGCGCTTGTGTTCGGCCGGAATATCGAGCGCATTGAGCGCATCGATCGCCGGCTTGATCGGGCCGAGCGGGGTGTCGGTGGCGAACACCACCTTGTCGCCGCCGAAGAACTCATAGCCGCAGCGCAGCGCATGCGTGCCGCCGCCGAACATCGCGGTGTCGGCATAGAAATCGCGGAAGTAGTCGAGATGCGGCCGCTTCAGCGACGGCAGGATTTTCGAATAATCCTCGTCGAGTGTGCGTTGGCCGAGCACGTCGAGGCCCGGGCCGACGCGGCCGTCATAGAACGGGATCATGCCGCCGAGATGATGGGTGACGATGCGCAAATTCGGATAGCGGTCGAACAGGCCGGAAAACACCATGCGCGCCATCGCGACCGAGGTATCGTACGGCCAGCCGAAGCACCACCACATCTCGAAACGGGATTTCTGCTCGGCGGCGTAGTCCGGCATCGCGGCGGTGCGGGCAGGGTGCAGCCAGATCGGCCGGCCGAGCTGCGCCATCGCCGCGAACAGCGGCTCGAACACCGGCTCGTCGAGCGGGCGTCCGGCCAGCGGGGTGAAGATCTGCACGCCGACGGCGCCGAGCTGATTGACGGTGCGCTTGGCCTCCTCGACCGAACTCATGACGTCGGTGAGGCATAGCGCCGCGACAAAGCCAGCGAAGCGCTCGGGATGCTTCTGGCACAGCTCCGCCATGGCGTCGTTAGCGATGCGTGCCAGCGCCAGGCCCTGGCCCGGCGCGGCGAAATCCTCGATCGGCGGATTCGGCAGCGAGATCACCTGCCGGTAATCGCCGAACTGGTCCATCTCCTTGAAGCGCGCGTCGAGATCGTGGATCTTCTGCACGCCGCGCAGCCGCGCCGCGATATTGCCGAGCTTCGGCGCCACCCGGTTCATCTCGTCGAGAAAATGCGCCGGCGAGAGGTGGCAGTAGAGGTCGATGATCTTGTCGGTCATTTACGTCATCACCCGCGCCGGCTTGCCGTCGAGGAAGCCGCGGATGTCTTCGGCGACGCCGGCAAAATAGTGCTGGTAGTTCTGCTGCGAGACGTAGCCGAGGTGCGGCGTGATCACGACATTGTCCATCTTGCGCAGCGGATGATCGAGCGGCAGCGGTTCGACATCGAACACGTCGAGGCCGGCGCCGGCGATCTTATTGTCGCGCAGCGCCGCCAGCAGCGCCGCTTCGTCGATGATCGGGCCGCGCGAGGTATTGATGATGTACGCGGTCGGCTTCATCAGCCCGAATTCCTGGGCTCCGACCAGGCCGCGGCTGCGCTGCGACAGCACGACGTGGATGGAGATGAAGTCGGCCTGCCGGAACAGGTCGTCTTTGCTGACGTAAGTGGCGCCGGCTTCCTGCGCCTTTTCCGGCGTGAGGTTCTGGCTCCAGGCAATCACCTTCATGCCGAAGGCCTTGGCGATATTGGCGGTGCGGGTGCCGAGCTTGCCGAGGCCGAGGACGCCGAGCGTCATGCCCTCAAGGTCCGGGCCCATCGTGCTTTGCCAGGTCGCGCCGGCGTGCAGCCGGGCGTTTTCGTAACCGATATGGCGGGTCAGTTCGAGCATCAGGCCGACGGCGATGCCGGAGGTGGGGCTGCCGAACGAGCCGGTGCCGCAAACCGTGACGCCGCGGGCCTTGGCCGCCTCGGTGTCGATCGAGGCATTGCGCAAGCCGGTGGTGATGAGGAGCTTCAGGTCGGGCAGGGCGTCGATCACAGCTTTCGGAAAGCCGGTGCGCTCGCGCATGGCGACGACGATCTGGAAGCCCTTGAGCGCGGCGATGACCTTGTCGGGCCCGCCGAGGTGCTCATTGAAGACCTTGAATTCGACGTCGCCCTTGACCTTCGAGAAGTCAGCCACCTTCAGCGCGACATTCTGGTAATCGTCGAGAATTGCGCAACGCACCGCCATGATCGTTCCATCCCTTGCACGCGTTTCCGCGCGCATTTAGCCGGCCCAAACAGGCTTAGGGAAGGGGTGAAAGGCCTCAGGCGTGGTGTTCGAGCGCGTCCCGCAAAGCCGGGGCGGCAGGGACGGTCGCCGGGGCATTGTGACTGGGCAAGGTATCGTACTTGGCGTGCCATTTCGGGCCCGGGCCGCGCATATAGTGCAGGTCCGGCCGGTACGCGCTGCACGGTTCGCCTGATGCGCGCCAAACCTCTTGCACGGCTTTCGTGAAATCACGCCACATCGAACGCTCCGTCCGGTACTCCAATAGACGTTCCGTTTTCAAACGCCCGTTTGATCCAATTCTCGGCGAATAACTCTTAAAATTTGGTGGGATTTCGACAGGCTCAAGTTCACAATGTGATTACGCCTTACGAAGGTTTAATCTGAACGCTAAAAGTGGAACTAGTGGTCCGCTGGCGCTTGCCGATTGCGACCGGCGCCGCTACATCAACCGCATATTTTCCCGAAATGAGCGCCTTTTCCGGCGGCGCCGAGCACAAGGGGCAAGGCGCGCGACGCCTGAAGCCGAACATGGCCCGTCAATTCGTCTACCACATGCAGGGTTTGACCAAGACCTATCCGCCGAACCGGAAGATCCTGGAGAACATCAACCTGTCGTTCTATCCCGACGCCAAGATCGGCGTGCTCGGCGTCAACGGTTCCGGCAAGTCGACCCTGCTGCGGATCATGGCCGGGATCGACACCGAATATAATGGCGAGGGCTGGGTCGCCGAGGGCGCCCGGGTCGGCTACCTGCCGCAGGAACCGCAGCTCGATCCGGCCAAATCCGTCCGCGAAAACGTCATGGAGGGGGTCGCCAAGCAAAGGGCGATCCTCGACCGCTACAACGAACTGGCGACCAACTATTCCGACGAGACCGCCGACGAAATGACCAAGCTGCAGGACGAGATCGAGGCTCAGGGCCTGTGGGATCTCGACTCCAAGGTCGATCAGGCGATGGATGCGTTGCGCTGCCCTCCGGACGACGCCGATGTGCCGAAGCTCTCCGGCGGCGAACGCCGCCGCGTCGCATTGTGCCGTCTGCTGCTGGAGCAGCCGGAACTGCTGCTGCTCGACGAACCGACCAACCACCTCGACGCCGAGTTGGTGTTATGGCTCGAAGGTCATCTGCGCAAATACCCAGGCGCGATCCTGATCGTCACCCACGACCGCTACTTCCTCGACAACGTTACCAGCTGGATTCTTGAACTCGATCACGGCCGCGGCATTCCCTACGAAGGAAATTATTCGTCCTGGCTGGTTCAGAAGCAGAAGCGGCTTGAGCAGGAGGGCCGTGAGGACGAGGCGCGGCGGCGCACGCTCGAGCGCGAACAGGAGTGGATTTCGTCCTCCCCGAAGGCCAGGCAGGCCAAATCAAAGGCGCGCTACGAGCGCTACGAGGAACTGCTCAAGGTCGCCAACGCCAAAACCAACACCGTCGCGCAAATCGTCATTCCGGTTGCCGAACGGCTCGGCCAGAACGTGGTCGACTTCGATCACCTGCGAAAGGGTTTCGGCAATAATCTTCTTATCGACGACCTTACTTTCCGGCTGCCGCCGGGTGGCATCGTCGGCGTCATTGGTCCGAACGGCGCCGGCAAGACCACGCTGTTCCGCATGATTACCGACCAAGACAAGCCGGATGGCGGCACGATCAAGATCGGCGATTCGGTGCATCTCGGTTATGTCGATCAGTCGCGCGATTCGCTCGACGACAAGAAGAATGTCTGGGAAGAAATCTCCGGTGGCCTCGATCAGCTCATGCTGGGCAAGCGCGAAGTGAATTCGCGCGGCTATTGCTCGGCGTTCAATTTCAAGGGCGCCGATCAGCAGAAGAAAGTCGGTTCGCTCTCCGGCGGTGAGCGCAACCGCGTGCATCTCGCCAAGATGCTCAAGTCCGGCGCCAATGTGCTGCTGCTCGACGAGCCGACCAACGATCTGGACGTCGATACGCTCCGCGCGCTCGAGGAAGCGCTGGAGGATTTCGCCGGCTGCGCCGTCATCATCAGCCACGACCGCTGGTTTCTCGACCGCATCGCGACCCATATCCTCGCCTTCGAGGGCGACAGTCACGTCGAATGGTTCGAGGGCAATTTCCAGGACTACGAGAAAGACAAAATGCGGCGGCTGGGGACGGATTCGATTATCCCGGAGCGAATCAAGTACAAGAAGTTCACCCGGTGACGGTCGCTTATCCCGGCCTTCAATTTCCGCGATTTAGTACATATATATGCGTTTAATTGATTGACACCTTCGCAAATGCGCAGGTTTTGCGGCCGATTTTGCACAGGAGATGATTTTGGCAGACAAAGCCAGCGTGGCCCAAGCGACCGAATCGCGGGCGAAAGCGGAGGCTTCTTTCAAGAAGGAAGAGCGGGCCCGGGAAGGCGCCCAGGCCATGCTGGAATATCTGGCCAATGGCCGCGAAGTCCGGGAAAACATGGCCAAGCTGAAGGCGCTTCGTTTGGCGAAAGAGGCGACCGGGGAAGCGGCTGAAGAGGCTCCCAAACCTGCGAAAAAGGCTACCGCAAAGGTTAAAACGCCTCGCGCCTTGAAACGAACACAGCAATAGCGCATAGAGAGATTCGTGGGCCTATCAGGTCCGCTGCGAGCCGCGTGTACGGGATCCAAACGGCTAAACCCCGTTAAGACGGTTAAACCCCGTTAAATGGTTTCTGGCTCGCCTTTTTCATTCAAATTTCGACAGCCCAGATCGCGCGGGGTGTCATTAACTCCCGCAAAGCGGGCCGTGGCGTAGAAACGCAGCGGCCGCACTATTGCGCATAACAGAAAGACCACCTTTGACGACCTTTCAGGAATTCAAGCTCGACAACGCCATCCTCCGCTCACTCGCCGAGGAAAAATACGAAACCCCAACTCCGATCCAGCAACAGACAATTCCGATCTTGATGGCGGGCCGCGACGTCATCGGCATTGCCCAGACCGGCACCGGCAAGACCGCGGCCTTCGCGCTGCCGATCCTTCACCAGCTTGCCGCCAATCCGCGACAGCCGGAGCGCAAAAGCTGCCGCGTGCTGGTGCTCAGCCCGACGCGCGAACTATCCGGCCAAATCCTCGACAGCTTCCGCGCTTATGGGCGTCATCTCCGGCTGCGCTCGGCGCTGGCCATCGGCGGCGTATCGATGGGCGCTCAGGTTCGCGCGCTGCTTAACGGCGTCGACATCCTCGTCGCCACCCCGGGCCGGCTGCTCGATCTGGTGCAGAGCAATGCGCTGCGCCTCAACGGGGTCGAGGTCTTCGTGCTCGACGAAGCCGATCGCATGCTCGACATGGGTTTCATCAACGACATCCGCAAAGTCGTCGCCAAGCTTCCGGCGCAGCGGCAGACGCTGATGTTCTCCGCCACCATGCCGCGCGCTATCGCCGATCTTGCCGCGCATATGCTGCGCAATCCGGAACGGGTGGCGGTGACGCCGGTCGCAGCCACCGCCGACCGGGTCGAGCAGCGGATCATCCGGGTCGATCGTGCGGCAAAGCTTGCCACGCTGGTTGACGTGCTCCGCGAGGAGCCGGTCGACCGTGCGCTTGTGTTCACCCGGACCAAGCACGGCGCCGACAAAGTGGTGCGCAGCCTGCTTCGTGACGGCATCACCGCCGAGGCGATCCACGGCAACAAGTCGCAAAACCATCGCGAGCGCGTGCTGGCCGCCTTCCGCAACGGTGCGGTCAAGACCCTGGTCGCCACCGATATCGCCGCGCGCGGCATCGACGTCGACGGCATCAGCCATGTGGTGAACTTCGACCTGCCGAACGTGCCGGAGACCTATGTGCACCGCATCGGCCGCACCGCGCGTGCCGGCGCCGAGGGTATTGCGATATCGCTGTGCGACGGCGAGGAGGTTGCCTTCCTCCGCGATATCGAGAAGCTTATCCGGATGTCGATCCCGATCACGGACCGCCGGTCCGACCAGCGGCACCCCGACCAGCCGCGCCAGCAGCAACGGCGCAGCGATGAGCCGCGTCGGGAGCAGCCAGCGGCTAATCATGCTTCTAGCCGGCCGCACAAATCTGATAAAAACCGGCATTGGCGGCAAGGCAAACGGCAGCAGCAGAGCCGGGGCCAGCAGCAGCCGACACAGAATCACGGCGGAATCGAAACCGTTGCTTTCATGAACCGTCATGCGCCATCACATCGCGGTCGGCCGCAGCAGCGCCGGTCCGGTCAATCGAAGGGTCACTAAGATGCCGAAAGAAGAACTTCTGGAATTCGAAGGCCTCGTGCTTGAAGCGCTGCCCGACGCACGCTTTCGCGTTAAGCTCGATAACGGCCACGAACTCGTCGCTTACACGGCGGGGCGGATGAAAAAGAACCGCATCAAGACGCTGGCCGGCGACAAGGTCACCGTCGAAGTTTCGCCCTACGATCTCGAAAAAGGCCGGCTGATCTTCCGCCACAAGGACACCAACGCCGCGCCGCGGCCACAGCAGCGCAATCAGCAGTGGCGGCGCTGACGCTGGCCTATTCGGCCGGCGCTACGCTTGCTTCGGCGTCGGCTTCCATCGCCGGCCGGGCGAAGTAGAGAAAGATCAGGAACAGCGCGCCGATCAGGCAGGGCACCGACGCGGCATAGAAAATGCCGCCGACTTTGTAGCCCAGTCCGACCAGGACGCCGGTCAGAATCGGGCCGAACACCTGGCCGACCCGGCCCATTCCCATCGCCCAGCCAATGCCGGTCGAGCGGATCGATGTCGGATACATTCCGGCAGCCACCGCGATCAGTCCGGTCCCGGTGCCGCCGACAAAGAAGCCGGCGAGGAACGAGGCGATGCTCAGCGTCGTCACCGACGATGTCGCTTGCCCGAACCAGGCGAGGCAAAGCCCGCCGAGGATAAAGCCGGGAATGAGGATGCGGAACGCGCCGATGCGGTGCACGGCCCAGCCCGACGTGGCACTGGCGATGACGCTGCCGAGATTGTTCAGGCCGATGATCAGGGCGGCGGACGACAGCGAGAAGCCGACCGAGTTGAGCACGGCCGGAGTCCAGAACGTCACCGTCACCAGAATCATGAACGCCATGAAGAACGGCACCCAGAGCAGCACGGTCGGCACGGCGCGCCCCTCGGTGAAGAGGTGTTTGACCGGCACGCCCTGACGCGCGAGGTCGGCCGGCGCGACCAACTCGGCTCCGGCCGGCACAGCGCCCGGCATGATGCGCTCCAGCGTCCGCCACACGGCATCCTGCCGGATACCCTTGGCGAGCAGGAAGCGGATCGATTCAGGCAGCCAGATCGCAAGGATAATCGCGATGACCAGCGGCGCCACGGCGCCGATATAAAACACCGATTGCCAGCCGAATGCCGGGATGACCCAGGCGCTGGTCAGCGAACCGATCAATCCGCCGCCGGGAAAGGACGCGAACAGCACGGTGACGAAGACGTCGCGCAGCCGCTTTGGCGCAAGCTCCGCGCCCATCGCCAGAAAGGCCGGCGTGACGCCGCCGAGACCGAGGCCGGCAAAGAAGCGATACGACAGTAATTCGTTGAGCGTGGTCGATTGTGCCGTCAGGTAGCTGAACATGGCGAAAACGACGATCGCGACGATCATGAACCACTTGCGCCCGAACAGATCGGCGAGCGGCCCGAACGACAATGCGCCGAGCGCTGCGCCGAGCAGACCGGCGGAGCCGACCTGCCCGAATTGCGGCATCGGCAGATTGATCTGATGCGCGATGGCGGGTGCGGTGTAGCCGATCGCCTGGGTGTCAAAACCATCGAGCGCTGCGACCAGCATGCAAAGGACCAGGATGCCGATCTGGAATCCGGTGACCGGATGCCGGTCAATAAGGTCGACAACGTCGACCCGGTCGGTCGCCATGCGCTTCCCCCAAAAATTCTTCTAAGTCCCGCCCCGGGGACGTCTTATGACATGTCCACTTTTGCACACCTCACGCGCACTGGCCACACGCGCGGCCAGTTTTACCCGCGTAATCCCAAGGCTTTGCTCGCGAGCGCTGCGCCTTCGACGAGCGAGCGCAGCTTCGCCCATGCAATTTGCGGGTGGGATCGTCCGCCGAAGCCGCAATCGGTGCCGGCGATGACATTCTCGGCGCCGACCAGGCGCGCGTAGCGTTGCAGGCGTTGCGATACCAGTTCCGGATGCTCGACCACGTCCGTCGAATGGGTGACGACGCCGGGAATCAGGATTTTGCCCGGCGGAAGTTTCACCTTCTCCCACACTGCGACTTCGTGCTCGTGGCGGGCATTGGCGCCTTCGATCAGGTAGGCCTGCGCTTTCACCTTGAGCACGAGATCGACGATGTGGTCGAGCTCAAGATCGAAAGCATGCGGCCCGTGCCAGCTGCCCCAGCACAAATGGTATCGCACGCGGTCTTCCGGGATGTTGCGGAGCGAATGGTTCAGCGCGTCGATGCGCATCTCGCTTCGCGCCCGAAACGCCTTGAGCCCCATGCCGATTCCGATGCGGTCCCACAGCGCCGGCAGCCAGGCGTCGTCGACCTGCAAAATCAGTCCCGCGGCGACGATCGCTTCATACTCGACGCGCATCGCCTCGGAGAGCGCGGAGACGTAGTCCTCGTCGTTCTTGTAGTGGCGATTGGGCCGATAGACCTCGAGGCTGGCCGCCGCGGTGGAGGTGAGGAACACATTCTCCCTGCCGGCGGCCGCGATGGTGAGATCGATTTCGGTTTTGAGCGCGGCTTGCCCGACGTAGCTGACCGGCCCGGTGCAGGCCTGAACCGGGCGCTTCTTCGCCATCTGCGCGCTCGGCGTATAGAACAGCGTGCCGCGCTCGCCGGCGTATTTGTAGAATTCGGCAAACTCTTCGCGATCCTTGCCCTGCTCGATCAGCGGCTTGCCTTGCGGCGCGTCGATCTCGGTGAAGCCGCCAAACCGGGTCTGCATATAGCGCAGCCAGTCGCCGCCTTTGGCGAACTCGCCTTCATTGACGATGTCGATGCCGGTTTCGCGCTGCCGCTTGACGATCGCGGCGACGTCCTCGGCGAGATGCGTTTCGTCGCCGACTGCCAGTCCTTTATCGGCCGACAGAAAGGGCAGGCTGCCGACGTGAGTCGTCAGTATCTTCGCAACGCTACGCTGCATTTATTCCGCCGCCCGCAATCCCTCGCCGCGGCGGCCGTCGCGGACCAGCTTGCCCGGCAATGCGCCGGTGTGCACGCCGCGCTCGTAGATCTGGGTGCCGGCGACGAAAGTCGCCTCGTAGCCGTCGACTTTCTGCACGAAGCGCCGGCCGTTGGCCGGCATGTCGTGCACCAGCTCCGGTTTCTGCACCTGCAGCCGGTCGTAATCGATGATGTTGATGTCGGCGCGCAGGCCCGGCGCAAGCCGGCCGCGATCCGAGAGGCCAAAGAAGTCCGCCGTCTCGCTGGTCTGGCGTTTGATCAGCATTTCCACCGGCAGCTTCCGGCCACGGCTGCGATCACGGCTCCAGTGCGTCAGCATGTAGGTCGGCACCCCGGAATCGACGATCGACGTGCAGTGCGCGCCGCCGTCGGAGAGGCCCAGCAGGCAGGCCGGATCGTTGAGCATTTCGTAGATCGGCTCGTGGTCGCCGGTGACGTAATTGACCACCGGGAAATAGAGATACTGGCCGTCTTCGAGAATGTAGTCGTAGGCGACTTCCTCGGGCGTCCGGCCTTCGCGCGCCGCAATCGCCGCGACGCTTTTCTCCGGACCCGGCTCGTAGTCGGGCGGATTGCCCATGACGAAGAACTTGTCGAACTTCTTGGCCACCACTTGCCGGAACTGCGCAAGCTTCTCGATCTCGGCGTCCGACGGCACGTCGGCCAAAATTTCCCGCCGCACCTGCGGGTCGCGCAGCCGCCGGCGTTGCTCTTCGAGCGGCAGGCTTTCGAGTTTCTTGTAGCTCGGCCGCACCGTGAACGGATTGAGCGCGGTGCCGATTCCCATCATCACGCCGATCGGCCGGCCGGCCATCTGCGCCGTGACCGGCAGGCCCTGCGCGCGCATCTCGTGCGTGGCCTTGATCAGGCGGCGCCAGCGCTGCGGGTCGGCGTAGCGGTCGGTGAGCAGGTACCAAACCGGGCGTCCGGTGCTCTGCGCCTGCTTGCGAATCCAGCGCAGTTCGAATTCTTCGTCGTCGAAGTCCGAGTTCATGCCGAATGCGCCGGTGCCGGTAATGCCCAGCGCCTGGCCGATGCCGAGCAGTTCATGATCGTCGGCGTCGCGCGACGGTACCAGTTCGCCGTCGGGCGTCTTGTGCGAGTCGGTGCGCGAGGTGGTGAAACCGAACGCGCCGGAGCGCAGCGCCTCGACGGTGATGTCGCGCATTTTGGCGATGTCGTCCGCGGTCGCCGGCTCGCGGCGGAGGGCGCGGTCGCCCATCACGTTGACGCGCACCGGAAGGTGCGCGATCTGCGCGCCGATATCGATGGCGCGGGGGCGGCGATCGAGCTCGTCCATGAACTGCGGGAACGTTTCCCATTCCCAGTTCAGGCCGGCGGCGAGCACCGGGTTGGGAATTTCCTCGACGCCTTCCATCAAATCCATCAGCGCGCCGCGATGTTCCTTCTTCACCGGCGCGAAGCCGACGCCGCAGTTGCCGAACAGCGCCGTGGTCACGCCATGCCAGCTCGACGGTGCGATCAGCGGATCCCACATCGCCTGGCCGTCGTAATGGGTGTGCACGTCGACCCAGCCGGGGGTGACCATCAGCCCGCCGGCGTCGATCTCGCGCTTGCCGGGGCCTTGCTTGCCGCCGACCGCGGTGATGCGGCCGCCATCGATCGCGATGTCACCGGAAAATGGTGCCTTGCCGGTGCCATCGACAATGGTACCGCCGCGAATGACGATGTCATGCATGGAGCCGCTCCTAGCTTGCGGGCTGCAAAAAATCGCAATGCATCAATGATGCATCCAGCCAGAAAGCGTTGCAACGCCCCGAGGCGATATTTGATGGCGTTATTTCGCCAGCAGTCCGTTGAGTACGAGGTCGAGATGGGCCTCGAAATAGGCCTTCAAGTCGAGCGGTTTGCGATCGGCAAACATCATCATCCAGAGATCGACCAGCGCAATCGGCGCGATGACGATTTGCGGCGCGTTGATGATGGATGATTTGCGGAATTCGCCGCTATCCATGCCGCGCTGGATCGCCGCGCGGAGCATTTCCAGGCAAGGCTGCAGGATTTCATCGTGGTAGCGGTCGGCAAGCTCCGGAAAACGCGGCGCTTCGGCGATCAGCATCCGCACCACCTCGCGGCGGCGGTGATCCTCGACAATGTGCTGGTACATGAAGCTGAACTGGGCGCGCAACAGATCGGCGGTCGAGCCCTGATGGCTCTCCAGCATGCCATGCACGGTTTCGAACGTGGTCTTGGTGATCTCCCGCACCATCGAGATGAACAGATGCTCTTTGTTCTCGAAGTAGACGTAGATCGTGCCCTTGGTGACGCCGGCGCGCTCGGCAATCTGGTCGAGCGCGGTTGAGGCGTAGCCGTTGCGGGAAAATTCGGTGAAAGCGGCCTCGAGAATTTCCTGAGGGCGCTCCGCCTTGCGGCGGCGCCTGGTGTCTGGGCGCACTTCCAAGACTTCCGTCATCCGCTCACATAACCGTCAACAGGTTAAGAAAGTCAAGTTATTGACTAACTGGATAGTAAATAACTAGGTTGGCCGGTTCAGGGTGATGCTGTGTTTGGGACCAGTCAGTTTTTCTATCGAAATATCTTGTTTTGCGGGGGTGTTCGCTTGTTTGGGCGAGAATCCGCCGCGTTGCTCGTTGCGTCCGCGATCCTGTCGGCCTGTGCGGTCGGACCGGATTTCGCCGTGCCGCCGGCGCCGCCGGTAGCCGGCTACACGCCGGAAGGCCATCCGGCGGCAACGGCTTCGGCCGCTATAGCGGGCGGCGCGGGACAGACGTTCGAGATGGGGCGCGACATCCCGGGCGAGTGGTGGAAAGTCTTTCATTCCAAGGACCTCGACGGCCTGATCGCGGAAGCCTTGCAGGCCAATCCAAGCCTTCAGGCGGCGCAGGCCTCGCTGTGGCAGGCCAAGGAAAATCTGTACGCCCAGAAGGGCAAGCTGTTGCCGTCGCTCGATGCCAATGCGTCGGCGACGCGCCAGCAGTTCTCCCCGGCGGAATTTGGCGGTACCGGACCGCCGCTCATTTTCAATCTGTTCCAGGCGACGGTGAACGTTTCCTATGCGCCGGACGTGTTCGGCGGCCAACGCCGGCAGATCGAGTCGACCCAGGCGCAGGCTGATTATCAGCGCTTCCAGCTTGAAGCGACGTATCTGACGCTGACCTCCAACGTCGTGACGGCGGCCGTCCAGGAAGCCTCGTTGCGCGGCCAGATCGCAGCCACGCTCGACATCATCAAGGCGGAAACCGATCAGCTCGACGTCGTGCGCAACCAGTTCACCGTCGGCGCCGCCGCGCGCACCGACGTCCTGACGCAGCAGTCGGAAGTGGCCAACGCCCAGGCGACGTTGCCGCCGCTGCAAAAACAGCTGGAGCAGCAGCATCACGTGCTGCTGGCGTTGATCGGCCGCTTCCCGAACGAACCGGTTCGCGAGCGCCTCACGCTGGCGTCGCTGCAATTGCCGACGCATCTGCCCGTCAGCCTGCCGTCGCAGCTCGTCGAGCAGCGGCCGGACGTGCGGGCTTCCAAATCGCAACTGCACCAGGCCAGCGCGCAGGTCGGCGTCGCCGAGGCCAACCGTCTGCCGCAATTCAATCTCACCGGCGAGTACGGCAGCGCCGCCGGTGCGGCCGCGGCATTGCTCTCGCCGAGCACGATAATCTGGAGCGCTGCGGCAAGCGGCACCCAGCCGATCTTCCACGGCTTCCAGCTTCTGCATCTGCAACACGCCGCCGAGGCCGGCTACGACGTGGCGCTGGCGCAATACAAGAGCACGGTGCTCGGCGCGTTCCAGAACGTCGCCGATGCGTTGCGTGCGCTCCAGCTCGACGCGGCTACGCTGAAAGCGCAACGTGCGGCGCTGAGCGCGGCGTCCGATACGCTCGATCTGTCGCGCGGCCAATACAAGCTCGGCGCCATTACCTATGTGATCCTGCTCAATGCCCAGCGCAGCTACGCCCAGGCGCGCCTCGCCGTCGTGCAGGCGCAGGCCGCTCGGCTGGCCGATACCGCGGCGCTGTTTCAGGCGCTCGGCGGCGGCTGGTGGAATCGCATCGATGTGGCCCCCAATCCGTACAGCAAAGATGACAGCGACGATCACGTCGCCGCGCCCGACACCGTGCCTGGCACGCGGGCAGCACAGGAAATCGCGCAATGACAAAACGCATGCTGATCATGCTGATCGCGGTCGCCGTCGTGTTCGGCGGAATCTTCGGATTCCAGGTGTTCAAATCGATGATGATCAAGAAATTCATGAGTTCGATGGCGCAGCCGCCGCAGACGGTGACCGCGCTGAAGGCCAGCAACAGCGAATGGCAGCCGAACATCAAATCCGTCGGCAGCCTGCGCGCGGTCAAGGGTGCGGACCTGTCGCTGGAAGTGTCCGGCGTGGTCGACACGATCTCGTTCAATTCCGGCGATGACGTCAACGAAGGCATGCTGCTGTTGAAACTGCGGTCCGATGACGATCAAGCCAAGCTCAACTCGCTGAAGGCGACGGCCGATCTCAACCAGATCACCTATGACCGCGACCAGAAGCAGTTCAAGCTTCAGGCGGTCAGCCAGGCGACCATCGATACCGATGCCGCCAATCTGAAGAACGCGCAGGCGCAAGTGGCGCAACAGCAGGCGATCCTCGACAAGAAGACACTGAAGGCGCCTTTTGCGGGACATCTCGGCATCCGTGCGGTCGATCTCGGCCAGTATCTCGCCGCCGGTACGGTGATCGTGACCCTGCAGGCGCTCGATCCGATCTTCGTGGATTTCTTCGTGCCGCAGCAGTCGGTCGACCGGCTCAAGCTCGGTCAGGCGATTGTCGTGAAGATCGACGCGTTCAATGGCCAGACCTTTCCGGGCGAGGTTTCGGCGATCAATCCGAAGGTGGATGCCTCGACGCGTAACGTGCAGGTACGCGCCACGTTGAAAAATCCCGACCACAAGCTCATTCCCGGCATGTATGCGACGATCGATATCTCGACCGGTGGGTCGCAGAACTATGTCACGCTGCCGCAGACCGCGATCACCTACAATCCTTACGGCAACACCGTTTATATCGTCGACGAGAAGGGCAAGGACGCCGGCGGCAAGCCGCAACTGGTCGCCCGGCAAAACTTCGTGACGACGGGCGCGACGCGCGGCGATCAGGTCGCGATCCTCAAGGGCGTCAACGAAGGCGAGATGGTCGTCACCTCCGGCCAGATCAAGCTGCACAACGGGTCGACAGTGTTGATCGACAATTCGGTTCAGCCGACGGCGGATGCATCGCCGAACGTTCCGCTCGACCGCTAGGCTCCGTCATGCAATTTACCGATATCTTCATCCGCCGGCCGGTGCTTGCATCGGTCGTCAGCCTGCTGATCCTGGTTCTCGGTTTGCGCGCCTATGCCGTGCTGCCGATCCTGCAATATCCGCGCACCGAAAACGCCGTGGTCACCGTCACCACGATCTACTACGGCGCCGATCCGGACGTGGTCGCGGGCTTCATCACCACGCCGCTGGAAAACGCCATCGCCCAGGCCAACGGCATCGACTACATGAGTTCGGTGAGCCAGAGCGGGGTGAGCACCATCACGGTGACGCTGCGGCTCAACTACGATGCCGACAAGGCACTGACCGAGATCAACACCAAGATCAATTCGGTGCTCAACCAGCTGCCGACCGGCACGCTGCAGCCGACGCTGGTGGTCAAGATCGGCCAGACCTTCGACGCCATGTATATCGGCTTCAACAGCGACGCCTTGGCGGCGAACCAGATCACCGACTACCTGACCCGCGTGGTGCAGCCGAAGCTCCAGGCCGTGCCGGGCGTACAGACCGCTGAATTGCTCGGCCAAAAAGTGTTTGCGCTGCGCGCCTGGCTCGATCCGCAAAAACTCGCGGCCTTCGGCCTGACTGCGGCCGACGTCAGCGCGGCGCTGACCGCGAACGACTACATTTCCGGAATCGGCAATACCAAAGGCCAGATGGTGCAGGTCAACCTGACTGCATCGACCAGCCTTCACTCCGCCGAGGAATTCCGCAATCTGGTGATCAAACAAAGCGGCGGCGCCATCGTGCGCTTGAAAGACATCGCCAATGTCACGCTCGGCTCCGAGGATTACGACTCCGAAGTCGGCTTCGACGGCAAGCAGGCAGTCTATGTCGGCATCCAGGTGGCGCCGTCGGCCAATCTGCTCGACGCCGTCGCCGGTGTGCACAAGGTGTTCCCCGACATCCAGGCCTTGCTGCCGAACGGGCTCAACGGCGAGATCGTCTACGACTCCACCGAATTCGTGCACAGCGCCATCTACGAGGTGATCCGCAGCCTCGCCGAAGCCCTCATCATCGTGACGGTGGTGGTGTTCCTGTTCCTCGGTTCGATCCGCTCGGCGCTCATTCCGACCGTCGCCATCCCGCTGTCCCTGGTCGGCACGTTGATCGTCCTGCTGGCGCTCGGCTTTTCGATCAACCTGCTGACGCTGCTGGCGCTGGTGCTTGCGATCGGCCTCGTCGTCGACGACGCCATCATCGTGGTCGAGAACGTCAGCCGCCATCTTGAGGAGGGCATGGCGCCGATGCCGGCCGCGATCCGGGCGGCGCGCGAGCTCGGCAGCCCGATCATCGCCATGACGGTGGTGCTGGCGGCGGTTTACGTGCCGATCGGCTTCCAGGGCGGCCTGACCGGCGCGCTGTTTTCGGAGTTCGCCTTCGCGCTGATCGGAGCGGTGACCATATCCGGCATCGTCGCTCTGACGCTGTCGCCAATGCTGTGCTCGCGGCTGCTCAAGCGGCCCGATACCGATAACGGCGGCTGGGAGGCGCGGCTCACCGGCTTCATCGACCGCCAATTTCACCGGCTGCGCGGCGGCTACGAGCGCTGGCTGCACGGCAGCTTGAATACGCTGCCTGTGACGCTGGTGTTCGCCGCCATCGTGCTGGTCAGCAATTATTTTCTCTACAGCAGCGCCACGGTCGAGTTGGCGCCGACCGAAGACCAGGGCGTCATCATCACATCGTCGAATGCGGCGCCGAACTCGACGCTGCAACAGCGCCAGCCTTATTCGAAGCAGATTTACGATGTGTTCGCGTCGCATCCGGAGACAGAGCATGTCTTCCAGCTCGACGTGCCCGGCCAGCTCCTCGCCGGCATGGTGTTCAAGCCATGGGATCAGCGCAGCAAGACGACCAATGAGCTGCAGCCGGTCGTGCAGCAGCAGGTTGGAAAGATCGCGGGCGTTCGGGTCGCGGCGTTTCAGCCACCGGCGCTGCCCGGCAGCTTCGGTCTGCCGGTACAGTTCGTGCTCGTGACCACCGATCCGTACGAACGGCTGAATACGGTCTCGCAGGCCTTTCTGCAGGAAGCGCAGAAGAGCGGCATGTTCATCTTTCTCGACTCCGACCTGAAATACGACAATCCGCAATCGGAGATCACCATCGATCGGGACAAGACCGCGCAGCTCGGGTTGAGAATGAGCGACGTCGGCAGCTCGCTGGCGGCCCTGCTCGGCGGCGGCTATGTCAATTACTTCAGCTTGAGCGGCCGCTCCTACAAGGTCATTCCGCAGGTGCAGCAGCGCTTCCGGCTCAATCCGCAGCAATTGCTCGATTACTACATCAAGACATCGGACGGCTCGCTGGTGCCGCTCTCCACCGTCGCCAGCATCGCCACCAAGACCGTGCCGGAAGCGCTCAATCATTTTCAGCAACTCAACAGCGCGACGATCCAGGGCGTCACCATGCCCGGCGTGGCGCAGGGCACGGCGTTGCAATATCTGCAGGACCTCGCAACACATTCGCTGCCCGAAGGCTACTCGGTCGATTATGCGGGCTTGAGCCGGCAATACATTCAGGAAAGCGGCGGCTTCATCATCACGATCTCCTTTGCGGTGATCATGATTTTCCTGGTGCTGGCCGCGTTGTTCGAGAGCTTCCGCGATCCCTGCATCATCCTGGTGTCGGTGCCGATGTCGATCGCCGGCGCGCTGATTTTCGTCGCCCTCGGCTTCAGCGGCATGTCGCTGAACATCTATACCAAGGTCGGATTGGTCACCCTCATCGGGCTGATCAGCAAGCACGGCATCCTGATCGTGCAGTTCGCCAACCACCTGCAGCAGGAGCAGGGGCTGAGCAAACGCGAGGCGATCGAGCAGGCGGCCGGCATCCGGCTCCGTCCGATCCTGATGACGACCGCCGCCATGGTGCTCGGCGTCGTGCCGCTGATCATCGCCACCGGCGCGGGCGCGGTGTCGCGTTTCCAGATGGGCGTCGTGATTGCGTCGGGTCTTGCGATCGGTACGTTGTTCACGCTGTTCGTCGTCCCGGCGGTCTACATTATTTTCGCCGCCGATCATCATGCATCGGCCGCGGACGGTGACGCCGTCGCGGCTGCGCCACACGCCGCCAAAACTTGACGAGACTGCGCGTAGCGCAGGAGCGTCACCGCCGCTGCCGTTTTTTGCCTTAGCTGGCAGTCACGGCCGGTTGAAAACGGGTGGCCGCAGCTGCCGAGACGTGGCTTCGGCGCGATGCTATGGATCGGGCTTTCCAACCCGATTCCCGAGGCATCGCAGGCGATGGAAGACTGGAGCGCACAGCAATACTTGAAGTTCGAGGACGAACGGACCCGCCCGCCGCGGGACCTCCTGGCGCAAGTGCCTCTGCAAAAGCCGAAGCACGTGGTCGATCTCGGCTGCGGTCCGGGTAATTCGACCGAGCTTCTGGTCGCCCGCTATCCGGATTCCGAGGTGGTCGGGATGGATTCCTCGCCCGACATGCTCGACAAGGCGCGCAAGCGACTGCCGAAGCGCACGTTTTTCCAGGCCGATATCACGGAGTGGACACCCGAACCGCACACCGACCTCTTGTTCTCCAACGCCGTCATGCAATGGCTGCCGGATCACACCGGTGTCATGCGGCGGCTTCTCGAGGCACTGCCGAAGGGCGGTGTGCTGGCGGTGCAGATGCCGGACAATACGCGCGAGCCGGCTCTTCGTTTCCAGCGAGAGGTCGGCGAGGAAGGTCCGTGGGCCGACGAGCCGGAGATCAAGGAGGCGGCGCGGGACGACCTGCCGCCGCCGGAAGCCTATTACGATCTGCTCAAATCCACCTGCAGCCACATCGACATCTGGCACACCGTCTACAACCACGTCATGGCGAGCCCGCAAGCGATCACCGAATGGTTCAAGGGCTCTTCGCTGCAGCCGTTCCTGTCGCCGTTAAGCGCCGAGGATCGCGAGAAGTTTCTTGCCGCCTACACCAAGAAGATCGTCGGCGCCTACAAGCCGCGGTTCGACGGCAAGGTGCTGCTGCGCTTTCCGCGGCTGTTCATCGTGGCGGTGCGATGAGGCTTCTTGCCACGCTGTGCGCCGGCTTGTTCGGCGCGATGGCATGGGGCAACGCCGCCGTCGCGGATCCCGCTTTTCAGGCGTGGCTGCAATCGCTGTGGCCGCAGGCACAGCAGCTTGGCGTCTCGCGCGCGACGTTCGATGCCGCGACCCGCGGCCTTGAGCCCGACCTGACATTGCCCGAGCTGGTCCTGCCTGGCCGGCCGGAAAAGCCGTCCGGCGCGCAACCGGAATTCGTGCTGACGCCGGCGGATTACATCAAGGAGCCGGCGATCGAGCAGCTTGCGGTGCAGGGCCGCAAGCTTGCCGCGCAATATCGCGACGTCCTGGCCGCCGTCGAGCGGCAATTCGGCGTGCCCGGTAATATTGTGCTGGCGATCTTCGGCCGCGAAACCGACTATGGCCGGTCGGTCGACAAGCGTAGCGCCATTCGCGTGCTGGCGACCCAGGCTTATCTCGGCAAGCGCAAGGAGAAGTTCACCGAGGAATTCCTCGACGCGTTGAAGATCGTCGACGACAAACGGATTTCGCTTGCGGATATGAAGAGCTCCTGGGCCGGTGCGATGGGGCTGACGCAGTTCCTGCCCTCGGATTATCTCAAATACGCCGTCGACATCGACGGCGATGGCCGCGCCGACATCTGGAATTCGGTGCCGGACGCGCTGGCGTCGACGGCGAAGCAACTCGTCGGCGAGGGCTGGCAGCGCGGCCTGACCTGGGCTTATGAAGTACACCCACCGTCTGACGTCGACTGCACAATCGGTACCCCGGATCACAAATTTCCGATTAACGAATGGCTCAAGCGCGGCTACACGCCAGCCTATGGCAAGAAGGTATCGCCGGAAGATCGCGCGACCGACGCTTCGCTGTTGCAGCCTGCCGGACTTTACGGCCCATCGTTCCTCGCGACTGCCAATTATTTCGCGATCAAGGAGTATAATTTCTCCGATCTCTACGTGCTGTTTGTCGGCCATCTGGCGGACCGTATTGCCGATCCGCGGCCGTTCGAGACGCCGTGGGGCAAGGTCGCGCAATTGCCGACCAGCGATCTCGACCGCATGCAGCAGATCCTGACCGAGCGCGGCTACTATCACGACAAGATCGACGGCAAGGCCGGGATGCTGACGCGCGCGGCGCTCGGCGATTATCAAAAACGCAACGGCCTGAAGGTCGATTGCTGGCCGACCGCCGCGGTGCTGCAGCAGATGCAGGCGGGTAGAAAGAATTGACGGGCGGCAATTGACGAAGCGCGGGGCCGTTTTCACAATGGCTCCGGAGCCAGCCATGCAAATCACCGCCGCCGTGGTCCGTGAAAAGTCCGGACCTTTTGTCATCGATACTTTCGAGCTTTGCGAGCCGCGTGCGGATGAAGTGGTGGTCCGCGTCGTCGCCAGCGGCATGTGTCAGACCGATCAGCATGGGCGCGACGGCTATTTCGTCAGTCCTTTTCCGGCGGTTTATGGCCATGAGGGCGCTGGCGTGATCCACGCGGTTGGCAGCGCGGTGCGGACACTCGCGCCTGGCGATCACGTGGTGATGTCCTATCCGTGGTGCGGCGCTTGCGCGAACTGCAAACAGAGCCGGATGAATTATTGCTTGAACAGCCGCAGCCTGAAATCGTACGGGACCCGCGCCGACGGCTCGACGCTGCTGTCGAAGAACGGTGCGCCGGTCTACAGCGCTTATTTCCAGCAATCGTCGTTTTCGACATACGCGATCACGCAGGAGCGTTACGCCGTCAAGGTGCGCAAGGATGCGCCGCTCGAATTGCTGGCGCCGCTGGCGTGTAGCGGCCAGACCGGGGCGGGCGCGGTGCTCAATGCCTTAAAGCCGGGGGCCGGCGAAAGCATCGCCGTATTCGGCGTCGGCGCCGTGGGGTTGTCCGCATTGGCAGCGGCGAAGATCGCAGGCTGCGATCCGATTATTGCCGTCGATATTCACGATCACCGGCTGGCGCTCGCCCGCGAACTTGGCGCGACGCACGTCATCAATCACAAGACTTGCGAGGATGTCGTCGCCGAGATCCGCAAGCTCACCGGTGGTGGCGCACGTTACACGGTAGAGGCGTCGGCGGAGCCGAAGGTTTTGCGCGAAGCCATCGATTGCCTGATCATGGCCGGAACCTGCGCGCTCCTCGGCAGCGCGCGGCGCGGCACCGACGCGTCGTTCGAAATGCCGTTTCTCCAGCAGGGCCGCTCGGTTCGCGGCGTGGTGCAGGGCGACAGCATTCCGCGTGAGTTCATCCCGCGGCTGGTCGACCTGATCGTGGAGAAGAAGTTTCCGATCGAGAAGATGATCACGTTCTACGAACTCGCCGAGATCAACCGGGCGGCGGAAGAATCCAACAGCGGCAAGACCATCAAGCCGGTTTTGAGGATGCCGATCTGATCAGTCGTCGCCCGGAACGGCGTCCGGATGTTTGTCGGTGTCCTCGGCGGAATATCCGAGAATATGCCGGATCCTCTTGCCGAGCGCGCCGGTGATGCCGGGGTCGCCATGCTTCGCCGCATATTGCGCGCGCGCCCGCTCAAATGCGACCTGGCCCGAGATCGCCGACGGCTCGCAGATGTGGCGGCCGTTGTAATGCCGCATCAGATCGACGTGGATGTGATTGTAGTGATAGACGTTGGCGCCCGGCGCCAGCACGGTCGTGAACTGGTCGCACGCTGCGGACTGCACGTCGTGCAGGAACGCTTGCTCCTCCGGCGTGCCGTGCCAGCCATATTGCACCGAGACCTTGTGGCCGTCGGCGAGGGTAAATTCCGCGACGTCGAGCGCGTTGCCGAAAGCGTGCTCGGAAATATGCGCGTTGGGATCGCCGTTCATGCCGCGGCATGAATAGGCGGAAATCTGTTTGATCTCGACCACCGGCTGGCGGAACCAGCGCAATGCCGCCGGCTGCACCGCGCCGTCGATCCACTGGTCGAGCGCGGACACGATCGGGCAGGCGAGCGTCGCCGCCGGTTTTACCTCGACCTGTCCGCCGGCTGTCACCATCGGATCGCGGGCCGGTCCGAGCGGCGGCACCGGTTCGGCCACCGACGGCGATTGCGGGCGGGGCGAATAATTTGGCGGCGGATAGGACGGCTCGCCGGGTGGCGCCTCGACATCCTGCTCGATCGGCTCCGGTAGCCCCGTCGGGCGGAGCGACATCGGCGCGCCGGGTTGTGCGCCATATTGTGGCTGCGCATACGGCGGCTGATTGTACTGGGACTGATTGTATTGAGGTTGATTGTATTGAGGCTGCGGCGGAGGCGGCGGATAGGTCTGCGCCGGCGGCGCTCCATAGGGCGATTGCGGCGATTGCAGCGGCGGCAACGCGTTGGACTGGACCGGGCCTGACTTCACTGCGCCCGGCTGGGCGATCGGCCAATGCTGCGGCATCGCATTCGATGATGACGCGTTCGGGACCGAGCCCGGCGGGATCGGCGCTTCATCGCTGTAACCGAGCGGTGCGCCGTCGCCGAGCGACGAGATTTTCAGCGGATAGGAAATGCCGCAGGCGCCGGGGCCGTCGATGGATGCGATCCGCACGCGCGCAGGCGACTCCTTCGCCGCACCCGAATTCAGGCAGGCAGACTCCGCATCGCGGCGCCAGGGCTCGCGCTCGGCCATCATGTAATGACTGCAACCGGCGAGAACGATCAGCGTGACGAGGATAGCGGAGCTGGCAAGAGGCCGGCGGACTCCACGCGTCATGCGCGAACAATGCGAGGAATTCCTTTAAGGACTGTTCAAGCATGAGGTGCGCGGGCCGCGTAAGGACTGCATTAACCATACCCCTTGATCCGGCGCCTCGTTTTGGGCCAGATCGCTCGGGGCGGAAGGTCGGGGGATCATGGAAGGCAAGGCCAGGTTTATTTTTCCGGTTCTCGCGACCGGCTTTGTGATCTTTATTGTCAGCAGCGTCGTGACGTTCACGAACATCGGCTTTCGTGCCGATTTTGTTCATCGCTGGCTCTCGGCCTTCGTCGTTGGATGGCCGGTCGGCGCGATCACTGCGCTCATTGCCTTTCCCTATCTGCGCCGCGTCGCCGCAGGTATCGCTGGCCTGATCGAGCGGGCCTGATGCTTTCAGCACTCGATCTCGCCCGCCGCATCGAAGCCGGAGAACTGACGCCGCGCGCTGTCCTTGAGACGTGCGTGGAGGCGATTGCCGCGCGCGAGGGCGAGGTTCGTGCTTTCGCCGCGCTCGATCTTGAAAAGGCACGGCGTGCCGCGGAAGACAAAAGGCTTGCCGCATTGCCGCTTCGCGGCCTGCCGGTTGCGTTCAAGGATATCTACGACACCGCGGATTTCCCGACCCAGTACGGTTCGCCGATCTATACCGGCCATCGGCCGGCCGCCGACGCAACGGCCGTGGTCATGACGCGGCAGGCCGGCGGCAACATTATCGGCAAGACGGTGACGACGGAGTTCGCCTCCTTGGTGCCGTCGGTGACGCGCAATCCGCACAATCTCGAACACACGCCGGGCGGTTCGTCGTCCGGCTCGTGCGCCGCGATCGCCGCCGGCATGGTGCCGATCACGTTCGGCACGCAAACCGCGGGCTCGGTGGTCCGGCCGGCATCGTTCTGCGGCGTCGCCGGCTTCAAACCGTCGTACCGGCTGATCCCGCTGGTCGGGGTCAAAGACGTGTCCTGGCATCTCGACACCGCCGGTGTGTTCGGCGCGGGCGTGGCCGATGTCGCTTTTGCAGCGGCGGCCATCACCGGGCGCGATCTGCGCGTTGACGGCAGGACGCCGGCGCCGCCGCGGATCGCTCTGGCGCGGACGCACCTGTGGAACGAGGCCAGTCCGGCGATGCAGAAAGCGCTCGAGACCGCGGCGCGCGCCGCCGAGGCCGCCGGTGCAAAGGTCGCCGATCTCACGCTGCCGCCGCTTCTCGAGCAGGCCCACGCCGCGCAATTCGTCATTCAGGACTACGAAACCGCCCGCTCGCTGGCGTTCGAGAATGACCGCCATCGCGACCTGATCGACCCGCGGCTGCGTGATGCGCTCGAAACAGGCTGGAGGATTTCCGCCGACGACTACGATGCGGCGCGCCGCGCCGCGAGCCGCGGCCGGCAGGTGTTGGCCGACTGCATGGCCGAATACGACGTGGTGCTGACGCCGTCGGCGCCCGGCGCGGCGCCGCGCGGTTTCGCCAGCACCGGCAACGCCATGTTCAACCGGTTGTGGACGCTGATGGGCGCGCCCTGCATCAACGTACCGGGACTAAGCGATAACGGCTTGCCGCTCGGCATGCAGATCGTCGGCCGCTTCGGCCGGGATCGCACCACGCTGGAAGCCGCGCTGTTCGTCGAACGAGCCATCAAAAAGAATTGAATGCCAGCCGTTATTTTACGCGCGCGATTGCTCGTGATCGCGTGCGTCAGACCTGCTTGTCGTCGAACAGATACATGTCGGCACCGCCGGTGGCGAAAGTCTGCACGTCGGCCGCTGCGGCCTGGCCTTCCGGGCTGGCAAAGGCGCGCTGGATCGCTGCCATGTCGTCGAAATGCAGGATGGCGACCAGATGAAGCGCCGACGGGCCGGCCGGCGTCGCGATCGGCCCGGTGCTGACTTCGTATTTTCTGAGCCCGGGAATGGTGTTGGCCAGCGGAACATGTTTGTCGAAATAGTGCCTGTTGAATGCAGCCGGATCTTTCGGCGTTTTATACATGACGAGCAATCGAGCCATCGTCCGTCTCCTGTGTCTTGCCGTTTATTCCGCCGCGGAACGGGCCGCGGCCAGCGGATCGTAATTGAGGACTGGCGCCAGCCACCGCTCCATCTCGGCCAAGGTCATGCCCTTGCGCGCGGCATAATCCTCGACCTGGTCGCGTTCGATCTTGCCGACGCCGAAGTAGTAGCTCTCGGGATGGCTGAAATAGAGCCCGCTGACCGACGCTCCCGGCCACATCGCGAAGCTTTCGGTGAGCTTCACGCCGATGCTGTTCTCGCCGTCGAGCAGCTTGAACAGCGTGCCCTTCTCGGTGTGATCGGGCTGCGCCGGATAGCCCGGCGCCGGACGGATGCCGCGATATTTTTCCGAGATCAGTTCGCTGGTGCTCAGGGTTTCGCCGGCCGCATAACCCCAGAATGTCTTGCGGATGCGTTGGTGCAGCCGCTCCGCGGCGGCTTCAGCGAGGCGGTCGGCCAGCGCCTTGGCGAGGATCGCCGAATAATCGTCATTGGCGTGCTTGAAGCGATCGACCACCGCCTGCTCGCCGATGCCGGCGGTGACGGCAAATGCGCCGATATAGTCGGCCAGTCCGCTGGCGCGCGGCGCGATGAAATCGGCCAGCGCGACATTGGCGCGGCCTTCGCGCCGGGCAAGCTGTTGCCGCAGCGTATGCAGCGTGGCGACCGGCTTCACCCGCGCCTCGTCGGCAAAGACCAGAATGTCGTCGCCTTCGCTGTTCGCCGGCCACAGCCCGAACACGGCGCTGGCCTTGAACCACCGCTCGCCGGCGATCTGCTTGAGCATGGCCTGGGCATCGTCGAACAGACTGCGTGCGGCCTCGCCGACCGTGGCGTCGTCGAGGATCGCCGGATATTTGCCGTTGAGTTCCCAGGTAGTGAAGAACGGCGTCCAGTCAATCGTGTCGACGAGCTCGGAGATCGGAATGTCGTCGGCCTTGAAGGTCCCGATCTTCGGCGGCACCGGCGGCTTGTAGTCACCCGACCAGTCCAGCTTCAGGGCGTTGATGCGCGCTTCGGTGAGCGACAGGCGCTGCTTGTTATCCTGGCTGCGGGCGTGCGCGGTGGCGATACGGGCATATTCTGCCCGGGTATCGTTGATGGCGCGGTCGCGCGTCTCGCGTGACAGCAGGGATGCCACGACACCGACGGCGCGGCTTGCGTCGTTGACATAAAGCGCCTGACCGCGCCGGTAATTGGGATGGATTTTCACCGCAGTATGGACGCGGCTCGTGGTGGCGCCGCCGATCAGAAGCGGCAGGTCGAAGCCCTCGCGTTCCATTTCGGCGGCGACGTGGCACATCTCGTCGAGCGACGGCGTGATCAGCCCCGAAAGGCCGACGATGTCGGCTTGTTCCTCGATCGCGGCCTTGATGATCTTTTCCGCCGGCACCATGACGCCGAGATCGACCACGTCGTAATTGTTGCACTGGAGCACGACGCCGACGATGTTCTTGCCGATGTCATGGACGTCGCCCTTGACGGTGGCGAGCACGATCTTGCCGCTCGACGACGAGTGCGCGCGGCCGTCCTTGTCCTGCTCCATGTAAGGCATGAGATACGCCACGGCCTGTTTCATGACGCGCGCCGATTTCACGACCTGCGGCAGGAACATCCGTCCGGAGCCGAACAGATCGCCGACCACGTTCATGCCGTCCATCAGCGGGCCTTCGATCACCGCGAGCGGGCGGGGGGCGTTGCGCCGCGCTTCATCGACGTCGGCCTCGATGAAGTCGGTGAGGCCATGAACCAGCGCGTACGAGAGTCGCTTCTCGACCGGCAGTTCGCGCCATGACAGATCGGCTTCTTTCTTTTCCTTGCCATGGCCGCGATGGCTTTTGGCGAGCGCCAGCAGCCGATCCGCAGCATCGTCGCGGCGATTGAGCACGACGTCTTCGCAGGCCTCGCGCAGTTCCGGGTTGATGTCGTCATACACGACCATCTGGCCGGCATTGACGATGCCCATGTCCATGCCGGCCTTGATGGCGTGATAGAGAAACACCGAATGCATCGCTTCGCGCACCGACTCATTGCCGCGGAACGAGAACGACAGGTTGGAAACCCCGCCGGACACGTGAACGTGCGGCAGGTTTTCGCGCAGCCACCGCGCCGCCTCGATGAAGGCGACGCCGTAGCCGTTGTGCTCGTCCATACCGGTGGCAATGGCAAAGATGTTCGGATCGATGATGATGTCCTGCGGCGGGAAGCCGACCTGATTGACCAGGATGTCGTAGGCGCGCGCGGCGATACCGGTCTTGCGCTGCAGCGTATCCGCCTGGCCGGTTTCGTCGAACGCCATGACGACGACGGCCGCGCCGTAGCGGCGTACCAGCTTGGCGTGGTCGATGAACGCCCGTTCGCCTTCCTTCAGCGAGATCGAGTTGACCACGCATTTGCCTTGCGCGCATTTCAGGCCGGCCTCGATCACCGAAAATTTCGACGAATCGATCATGATCGGCACGCGGGCGATATCGGGCTCGGCAGCGATCAGGTTCAGGAACGTGGTCATGGCCTTTTCAGAATCGAGCAGGCCTTCGTCCATGTTGACGTCGATGATCTGCGCGCCGTTCTCGACCTGATCGCGCGCGACTGCCAGCGCGGCGGCGTAGTCGCCGGCCGTGATCAGCTTGCGGAAGCGCGCCGATCCGGTGACGTTGGTGCGCTCGCCGATGTTCACGAACGGAATCTCGGGCGTCAGGGTGAAGGCCTCGAGACCGGAGAGCCGCAACCGCGGCGCAATTTCCGGGATCGCGCGCGGCCGCTTGCCGGCGACGGCCTTGGCAATGGCGCGGATGTGGTCCGGCGTGGTGCCGCAGCAGCCGCCGGCGATGTTCACAAGGCCGGACTCGGCGAATTCGCCGATCTGCGCCGCCATCATGTCGGGGCTCTCGTCATAGTGCCCGAACTCGTTCGGCAGCCCGGCATTCGGGTAGGCGCAGACCAGCGTGTCGGCGACGCGGCCGAGTTCGGCGATGTGGGCGCGCATTTCTTTGGCGCCGAGTGCACAGTTAAGCCCGATCGACAGCGGGACGGCATGGACGACGGAATTCCAGAACGCCTCCGGCGTCTGGCCGGAGAGCAACCGCCCGGAACGGTCGGTGATGGTGCCGGACAGCATCAGCGGCACATCGATGCCGCGCGCCTCCAGTTCTTCGATCGCCGCAAAAATCGCCGCTTTGGCGTTGAGCGTATCGAAGATTGTCTCGATCAGGAGCGTATCGACGCCGCCGTCGAGCAGTCCGCGGATCTGCTCCGTATAAGCAGCGCGCAATTGATCGAAGGTGATCGAGCGGAAACTCGGATTGAGTACATCTGGCGAAATCGACGCGGTGCGGTTGGTCGGTCCGATGGCGCCGGCGACGAAGCGTTGCTTGCCGTCCTCATCCTGGGCTTGACGAGCGGCTTCCCGTGCCAGCCTGGCGCCTTCGAGATTCAGCTCATAGGCGATCTCGGCCATGCCGTAGTCGGCCTGGGCGATGCTGGTCGAGGAGAATGTGTTGGTCGATACGATGTCGGCGCCGGCGCGGAAATAGGCGAGGTGGATGGCGCGGATCGCATCCGGCCGGGTGAGAATCAGCAGATCGTTGTTGCCGCGCACCTCGCGGTTCCAGGCGTCGAATCGCGCGCCGCGAAAGCCCTGTTCATCGAGGCGCAGCGCCTGGATCATTGTGCCCATGGCGCCGTCGAGCACGAGAATGCGCTCGGCGGCGAGCCGGCGCAGCGTGGTTTCGGCCGCGGACGCAGACTTACGCATAAAACTACGCGCGCTCCCTTTCAGGCTGCAACGGGGCGTCTGCGCCGTGTTCCTTGCTCGGCCGCACGCCAAGCAGGTGACAGACCGCGTACACAAGGTCGGCGCGGTTCATGGTGTAAAAATGAAAGTCGGTGACGTCGTTCTCGACCAGATCGAGCACCTGCTCGGCGGCGACCGCGGCGGCGATCAGCTTGCGGGTCGCGGCATCGTCGTCGAGGCCATCGAAGCGGTCGGCGAGCCACGGCGGGATCGAGGCGCCGCAGCGCGCGGCGAACGTCCTGGTGGTCTTGAAGTTCTGCACCGGCAGGATGCCGGGCACGATCGGGATATCGATGCCGGTTGCGCGGACGCGGTCGAGATAGCGAAAGTACAGGTCGTTCTCGAAGAAGAACTGCGTGATCGCGCGCGTTGCGCCGGCATCGACCTTGGCCTTGAGCATGTCGATATCGGCGGCGACCGAGGCGCTGTCCGGATGCTTTTCCGGATAGGCCGAGACCGAAACTTCGAGGTCGGCGATGCGCTTGATGCCGTCGACGAGGTCGGCGGCGTTGTCATAGCCGCCGGGATGCGGCGCATAGCGCTGGCCGGCGCCGTCGGGCGGATCGCCGCGCAGCGCCACGATGTGGCGCACACCGGCTTCCGCATAACCGCGGATCACCGCGTCGACATCGCCGCGTGTGGCGCCGACGCAGGTGAGATGCGCTGCCGGCGTCAGCATGGTTTCGGCAAGGATGCGTTTGACCGTGGCGTGGGTGCGCTCGCGCGTCGAGCCGCCAGCGCCATAGGTCACCGAAACGAAATTGGGATGCAGCGGCGCCAGCCGGCTGACCGCTTCCCACAGCGAATGTTCCATCTCCGCCGTCTTCGGCGGGAAAAACTCAAACGAGACGCGAATGGGTACGCGCATCACGCCACCTCGCGCGGCTTCGGCGCCGCCAGCATCATGCGCGGATCGCGCGCCAGCCACAGTGACACCGCGATCTTGCCGTCCGGGCCCGGCGGCAAGGTTTGCTGACCGACGATGTCGAGGCCGGCAGCTTCCAGCCATTGCGTCACGGTCTCGGGCGCGAAGCCGAGCCGCCGGTGGGCATGCTCGTCGCGAAGAAATTCGAGGTCGTGCGGCGCGAAATCCACGACCAGCAGCCTGCCGCCCGGCCGCAGCACGCGCACCGCTTCGCGGATCGCGCGCGGACCATCGTCGAGGAAGTGCAGCACCTGATGGACGATGACCACGTCGAACAAATCCTGCGGCAAAGCGAGGTCGTAGATGTCGCCCTGCCGCACGCTGCAATTCTTCAAGCCGGCGCGATCGAGCCGGGCCCGCGCCAGCGCCAGCATGTCGAGCGACAGATCGAGGCCGAGCCCGCGTTCGATGTCGTTGGCGAACAGTTCCAGCATGCGGCCGGTGCCGGTGCCGAGATCGAGCAGGGCGCGGATCGGCTTGTCGGCGAGCGCGGTCCGGATCGCGTCTTCCACGGCGGCATCGGCGACGTGCAGCTTGCGAATGCGGTCCCACTCGGCGGCGTGCTTGCGGAAATAGTTCTGCGCCGCCGTGGCGCGCGCGGTGCGCACCGCGGCGAGCCGTTCGCGGTCGCGCGCGATCACCGGGTCGTCGGGATCGAGCCGCGCGATCATGGCGCGCGCAATGTCGGCCGGGCTGCCGTGCTCGGCCATGCGGAAGAAGGCCCAGGAGCCCTCGCGGAAACGCTCGACCAGTCCGGCCTCGGCGAGCAGGCGAAGATGCCGCGACAGCCGCGGTTGCGATTGCCGCAGGATTTCGGTCAGGTCGGAGACGGTCAGCTCTGCCTCGGCCAGCAGCGCCAGGATGCGCAGCCGCGTGGCTTCCCCCGCCGCCTTGAGCATGGCGGTGAGATCCGGGAATGAAAGGGCGTTGCTGTCCACCGTCGGGACCTCGTCGGACTAGATATAAAGATATCTTTATACGATTAAGTATTCAGGTCAAGTGGGGATTGTATACTTGACACATACATTCAGATGGTCTAGCTTAGGATTCAAGGAGTTAGACTATGAGTATTTTATCTGCTGCCCACTTCCATAACGAGGCCGCCGCTGTCGCCCGATTGGAGGCGATTGTGTGGGCAAACGGGCCGGTATGCCCGCATTGCGGCGGTGTGGATCGCATTACCCCGGTCAAAGGTGGCCGCATTGGTTTGCGCCGCTGTGGCGATTGCAAAAAGCAATTCACCTGCAAGGTCGGCACGGTGTTCGAGGACAGCAAGGTCCCGCTGCACAAATGGTTTCAGGCGGCTCGCCTGATGGCGTCGGGCAAGAAGGGTATCAGCAGCCACCAGCTGCATCGCACCCTTGGTGTGACTTACAAGACCGCATGGTTCATGTCGCACCGGCTACGCGAGGCAATGACCGTCGCGCCGAAAGGCCAAATCGGCGGCAGCGGAAAAATCGTCGAGGCCGATGAGACATTTTTCGTGAACCGCAAAGGCTTCAAGAAGTCCCGCGGCGGCGTCGGCCACAAGATGGCTATTGTCAGCCTTGTCGAGCGTGGCGGCCCGGTTCACTCAGTGGTTATGGAGCGAGTAACCCAGAGCGTCGAGAAGATCATTCGTCGCAATGTGCATCATGATAGCAGGCTCATGACGGACACGGCTGCCTACTACAAGCGTAGCCGCTTCGGTATCGCGCAGCATGAAATGGTCAATCACGAAGCAGGCGAATATGCCTATGATGACGTGACCACCAACACGATTGAAGGCGTGTTCTCAATCTTCAAACGTGGCGATGAGCGCAAACCTACATACTACGACTATCACCCCGAAAAGCCATCATGACGCAGGCTAAACGCACGATTAAGCCCGACGATAAGGCCCAATCCGACCGGTTCATTGAGACCGCTCGGAAGATCGGTGCGGACAAGGATTCAGACGCCGGCGACGAGCTGATCGGCAAGCTGGCAAAGCAGCCCCCGGAGCCTAAAGCCAAGAAATCGGCTGCCAGCTAGTCATTGTTTGGGCACGCAGCTTGCAATGGCGAAAGCACATTGCTCTCCGGCAGTAAGTAGACCGCCGGTCGGTCCGACGTAATTGATGCTAGTTATTCGACCGCCGGTCATCGCAACGTTGACCGTGCAAAATCGCCTAGTAGAAACGGCTGTCGCGACATAGCTACCAGCAGTAACGACGGCATCTGTTCGCCCGTCACCGGAGTTGTAGGACCAGACTTCAGTTTGCCCTACCGTGGCTTGATTTGCAGGCGGACCAGCACAGGCAAGCAACTGTTCTTTGGTAAGGCCGACCATGCTCTGCTGAGCTTCGCCTGCCACTTTCGCCCGTTGGAACGCGCATGCCGATAAAGCGAAGCCAAGGGCCAACGCCGTACACACCTGATAACGCAAAGACTCCCCCCAATGCCCCAAGGGATCATCCGACAACCATGACGGGAGGGCAAGAGAATGTCCGATGCCGTTCTGACCCGGTGTATGTGTCAAGTATATAATCACGGGTCAAGTGTCGGGTGGGAGCAATCCCAAGACCGGTGGGATGGGCCGCTCTCCGGCCGAGGCGGGGAATCGCCGGTCGGAGTGCTGGCAGTCCTGGCTAGCAGCCTCCGGGCGGTGCGTGCCAACCTAGGGAATGACTGAGAAAAGCGCTTCGAACCCGTTCGGCCTGCGTGAGGGCGAGGTCGTGGTCGCGTTGCCCGACCACTTCGATGCCTCGCTCTATTTCATCGGACATATCCGCACGCCGTGGCAGAGCCGCGACCAATGTCCGAAGAATGGGCGGGAGTCCGATGTGGTTTGCACCATTGCGCTGGATCCGCGCTGGGCGGCCGGCCTCAAGGGACTGGAAACCGTCAGCCATCTGCTGGTGCTGTACTGGATGGACAAGGCGCGCCGCGATCTCGTGGTGCAGGCGCCGCGTCACTATGCCGAGGAACGCGGAACGTTCTCGCTGCGCTCGCCGGTTCGGCCCAATCCGATCGCGGCGTCGGTGGTGCGGCTTGTCGGCATCGACGGCAACAATCTGTCGGTCGTCGGGCTCGACTGTCTCGACGGCACGCCGCTCTTGGACATCAAGCCGTATTTTGCTTCGACCAACTCGGTGCCCGACGCAAAAGTCGGCTGGCACGCCGAACGCAAACGCTGAGCAGGCTTGCCGCAAGATTCTCTAGAACAGCGGCGGCAGCGCGCCGAGCGGAACCATCCCGAGATAGACCGCGCCGTCGGAGACGCGCAGCGGCAGCACGATAGCGGGCTTGTTGTCGATTTCGGTGGGTTGCCCCATCTTGTTCAGGCTGTCGATGACGCTGCTGTTCGCGGTGTCGCGAACCGCGTTGCCCAGTCCAGGCATCAAGCGGTCGAGCGCGCTCAATCCCTGACCGCCGCTCTTGTCACCGGCAATCTGATTGATGCCGCGGCTGATCGCACGGTCTATTCCGAGCTGCGGGACGATATTTTCGACGCCGGAGATGGCGACGCGGATCAGACCTTCCAGCTTGCCGTCGGCATTGAGCGTGAGCGTCCCGACGCCGATGATGATCGAGTCCGTCCGGTCGAGCCGCAGGCGCTTGATCTCGATGCTGCCGTCCGCGGCCTGCATCTCGCGGAAGTGCTGGGACCACGGCTTCGGCGCAAGGTCCTTGAAACCCTTGAACACGACGTCGATGTCGCCTTGCACCGGCGCGGTCAGCAGCGGATGCACTGTCGGCGCCGTCGCCGCGGCAAACCGGATCAGCGTTTCAATCACCGGATTGCTGTTGACCGAGCCATCGATGATGCTGGTGCTGACGTCCGCGGACTCGGCGCTGAATATCGTCGTCGGCTTTGCCTCGATCGCCTGATCGACACGCGGATTCTCCACCGCGATTGTCACGCTTTCCGGGGCCGGCGGCAGGCCGCGAAGGTCCATCTCCGCGCTCGACCAATTGGCGGTGAAGGTCGGCGGTTGCCCGGGCACGGATAGCGTCATGGGTCCGGTAACGCGGGCGACCAGGAGCGTCGGATGATAGACCTGTGCCGTGAAGGTGATGTCGCTGGCGCTGACGGCAAATGGCGGCTGATTGCTGTTGATCTGCGCGTCGGCCTGCACGCAATGGGCCTGGATCCGGAACGGAAAGCCGGTGATGTCGCGCGAGCCGCAGGTGTAGACACGCCCGGCGGCGGCTTCACGCTGCAACCAGCCAGCCAGCGTGCGGTTGGCTTCCGTGGCGGCGTAGTACCAGAGCCAGCACCACCCGCCGCCAAGCAGGATCAGCACGACGCCGGACAAGACGATGGGCAGGATGCGGCGGCGGCGCGGTCCCGGTGCGGCTGGCCGGCGCGGTGCCCGCTGCCGGGCTTCCTGCCTTGCCCCGCGGCTTGGCCCTTGCCTCGACCGCATCATGCCTAATGGAGATTCGCCCGTCATGGTCTTGTTTCGCCCGCCGAGTGCGGCGTTTCAAAGACTAATTGTTCCCATTGTGCCGTTCCGGCCATCCTGTTAGGCGAGCGGAACCGATAGCAGGAGTCAACGCCGCGGATGAACCCGGCTGATATGCACGGCAAGGGCGATCTCTGGGTCTTCGGCTACGGTTCCCTGATGTGGCGGCCGGGCTTCGACGTGCTTGAACGGGTTCCGGCGAAACTCATCGGAATGCACCGTGCGCTGTGCGTCTATTCCTTCGTTCACCGCGGTACCCCGGAACGGCCCGGTCTGGTGATGGGGCTCGACCGCGGCGGCATGTGCCGCGGCATCGCCTATCGGGTCGCTGCCGCCAGACGCGAGGCAACAATCGCGTATCTGCGCGACCGTGAGCAGGTCACCAGCGTCTATCTGGAAACGATGCGGCGGATCGAGCTTGAAGACGAGACGCGGCGTCAGGTCCGGGCGCTGTGCTACGCGGTCGATCGCGGGCACGTGCAATATGCCGGCCGGCTCAGCGTGGACGAGTGTGTGCATTATGTGCGGCAAGGTCACGGCCGTTCCGGCAACAACCGCGACTACGTCGTTGAAACCGTCCGCGCGCTCGAAACCCTGGGCTATCGCGAGACCGATCTGCATCTGATTGCGGACCGCCTCAAAGGCGTCCATGAAGCCGAACCGTCAGCTGCGGCCGGGTCCTGATTCCGCGACGAGACGCGCCGTCGCCGCTTCCAGATCGTTTTGCAGGCGGGCGAAGAAAACTTTGCGGTCGAGCCCCGCGGGAATTGGATCGAGCGCCTGGACCAGAATGGTGCCGGGGCGGCGGCGCAACGAGCGGCGCGGCCAGAACAGCCCGGAATTGAGCGCGAGCGGCACGCAGGGCACGCCGGCCTTGCTGTAGAGGAACGCGACACCCGGCTTGTAAACCGGCTCGGCGCCCGGCGGTCGTCTGGTGCCCTCGGGAAAAATCACGAGCTGACGGCCAAGACCCAACGCCTTTTGCGCACGCGCCGTCATGCTCGACAGCGCCGACAATCCGGCATTGCGGTCTACCGGGATAAGCCCGGCTTTCCATGTGTACCAGCCGAACAGCGGGATCCACATCAACTCGCGTTTGAGAATGTAGATCGGTTCGCGCAGCACCGCGTAAAGCGCAAACGTCTCCCACAGCGATTGATGCTTGCAGGCGATGATGCAGGCGCCGGCCGGAATTTTATCGAGGTCGCGCCATTCGACGTCGATGCCGGAAATAACGCGCAGCAGCCAGAGGCTGGTCCGGCCGTAGGAGCGGATGAATTCGCGCAGGACCTGATGCGGCAGCACGAGCGTCGGCAGCGCCACGATCATGTGCACGGTCAAGTTCAGATAGAACAGGATGTTGAACAGGATCGAGCGGACGATGATCGACGGCTGAGACACGGCGGACCTGTCAGAATGTCATGAAGCGCGTGCGTCGGCGACGCGCAGCCCATTGCGATCAGCGGCGGCGGCATCAAACCGCATGCGCATCTTGGCAAAAAGATATTTGAGATATTCCGACATGACGAGCTTGGCAGTGTCGCCGTTCGACCACCAGGGCTCGATCCGCAGGCGATCCGACACGACCGGGTAGGGGATCAGCGCATCGTCGGGGAGCTGATGAGCGAGCTCGGCCAGCGCCCGCGGCATGTGATAGGCCGAGGTCACTACGATCAACGAATGGAAGTTGTGGCTGTTGGCCCAGATCCGCGATTGCACCGCGTTGCCGAGCGTGTTGAGCGCGGAGTAGTCGAGATCGACGCAGCAAGCCAGCAGGCGTTCGTAGTTGCCGGTCTGGCGGGCAATATCGCTCGTCGTCGTGCCGGGGTTGACGCCGGTGATGAGAAGCCGCTTGCCCCGCCGGGACGAAAGCAGCTCGAGTGCGTCATTGACACGCGACGTGCCGCCGGTCAGCACCACGATCCCGTCGGCATTTTGCGCGAGCGGGGGTTGCTCGTCGGGCAGCAGGAAGAGGATGAAGGCGCCGAAACCGAGAATGAGCGCCACAATGCCAAGCATCGCGAGCTTGACCACGAGCGACTGCATACGCCGCGTTCTGACTGCACCCCTGAGGCTCGACATTCCTGCGCGTCCCGAGCGTCCGGTTGATCAATCGATTGTCGCCAGCGTCCGGCTGACGGTGTAGCGGGAAACCAGCGCCGTCACCACGGCCATAACGACAATCTGACCGAGAATGGCAAGGTAGCCGTCGACGCCGATCGACAGGCTGCCGAACAGGGCGGCGGCTTCATCGCCGCGCGGGGTGCCGGCAAGCCAGGCGCGCGCCGCCTCGATGCAGCCGAACAGCAAAATCGCGGCGCCGCCGCCGATCGCGCCGCCCTTGAAGCCGAGCATGAGAAAATGGTGCTGAAACTGGCCGGCGATAAAACTGTCGGTTGCGCCGATATAATGCAGTACTTCGACGATCGGCCGATTGATGGCCATGGCGCCGCGCGTCGCGAAAGTCACCGAAAGCACGGTGACGGCAAGGACGAGGCCGAGTACCGCGAGGCCGGCGATCACCGCGGTCCCGGCCATCGTCCGCATGCGCTCGACCCAGCCGCGGTGATCGTCGAGGGTCGCGGTCGGGACTTGCGCTGCGAGCGCGGCGCGCACGGCGGCAAAATCCGGTGTCGCCCCGGGAACGAGCTTGACGACGATCAGGCGTGGAATCGGCAGGTCGTCGAGATGAAGCCCTGAACCCAGCCACGGCTCGACCAGCTGTTCGGATTGCGCCTTTGAGTAAGGCTGGACCTCTGCGACGCCATTCGCGGCGCGTACCAGCGCCACCGCCTTGCCGACGTCCGCCTCGATATCGCGCCCGGGCGCGGGGCGAACCTGCACCGTCACCTCGCGGCCGACTTCCGATTGCCAGGTGCCGGCCGTGCCGACGACCAGCATCGCGGCCCCCGTCGTCAGCGAAGCGAGAAACGTCATGATGGCGACGACGGCCGCCAGTGAGCGCACCGCGATCGAGCTTTCCGGAACGATCGACTTCGTGCCGCGCGGCACGCGCGCGAGCGCCGGCACCGCGTCAAGGTCATCCCACGGTTCGTGCATCACTGCCGGATCAGTCGTAGACATGCAGGCGTCCCTCGTGCAGCACCAGACGGCGCGCATCGAATTCATCCATCAACGCAATATCGTGTGTCGCGATCACGACCGAGGTGCCCGATTTATTGAGTTCGATGAACAGCCGGAGCAACCGCTGGCCGAGGTTGGGATCGACGTTGCCGGTCGGCTCGTCGGCCAGCAGCAGCTGCGGCCGTGAGATCACGGCCCGTGCGATGGCGGCGCGTTGCTTCTCGCCGCCCGACAAAATCGGCGGCATGGCGCCGATGCGTTCGCCAAGACCGACCCAGTGCAGCAATTCCACGACCTCGGACCGGTAGTCGGACTCCTCCTTGCCGAGAACGCGTAGCGGCAGGGCGACGTTTTCGTACGTGCTCATATGGTCGAGCAGGCGGAAATCCTGGAACACCAGGCCGATGCGGCGGCGCATTGTGGCGCGGCTGTCCTTGCTTAGCGACGCGGTATCCTGATCGAACATCGTAATCAGGCCGCGGGTCGGCCGCAGCGCCAGGAACAGCATCCGCAACAGCGACGTCTTGCCGGCGCCGGACGGTCCGGTCAGGAACTGGAACGATCGGGCGTCGATCCGGAAGGTGAGGTCGCGCAGGATCTCGGGGCCAAGCCCGTAGCGCAGGCCGACGTTTTCGAATCGGATCACGCGATCCCTCCGTAATGCCCACCGCGGCCCAAGCGAGGCCGCTGGAGCGGTCTAATTCGCGTTTCAAACATCGCATCCCGCTTCGAAACGTATCCGGTCGAGTGTTTGAATCAAAGAACCGCCAGTAAATACAAGTGACTAGTGGACACTCTAAAGCCAGCCAAAAAGGCCGAACGACCCCCAAATCCGCCCCGCCGCCTTGGTTTCCAATCCGTTAACGGATTGGCCGGTAGGTTCGCCCCGGAACGCAAAGCGATACTGATTCGCCGATGCCGATCGTTTGTCCCTCCTGCGCGACATCCTACGACGTTGACGCTGCGACTTTGCAGCCTGACGGGCGACGGGTGCGCTGTGCGCGCTGCCAGACCATCTGGCTCGCCGAGCCGAGCCATGCCGACAAGCTGCTGGCGGCCGCCGAGGCGCTTGGGCCGGTTCAGGAGACGTTCGAGGCGGCTGAAGCCGGTGTCGACGAGACAACGGCGGCGGCGCAGGCATCGTGGGAAGAATCCGCGGTCCGGCAGGCGGAAGACGGCGACTCTTACGTCCGGCGGCCGGAGTCTCCGTCGGAGCCTGAGCCCGAAGCGGTGACCGAGGAGGCCGACGCAGCGGCTGCAGTGGATGCGCCGCCGATCGTGCCGGCCGATCTCGACGAGGGACAGCCGCCGATCGAAGTCGAGGAGGACGAGGCAACCGCCGAGCCCGCCGAAGACATCGAGACCTATGCCGCGCGCCGGGAAAAAAGCACTGTGAGAAGCCGGTTGCTGCGGTGGCCGCTGTCGCGCCTGCAAACCGGCGCATTGGTCCTGCTGATCGTCGACGCGCTTCTGGTCGGATGGCGCGACGAATTCGTGCGCGTCATGCCGCAGACGGCGTCGTTCTATTCAATGCTCGGTCTGAATGTGAATCTTCGCGGCATGGCGTTCGCCGGCGTCGGCACCACGACGGAGCAGAGCGACGGCGTGCCGGTCATCGTGGTCGAGGGCAATATCGTCAACGACAGCGGCAAACTGGAAGACGTGCCGCGGCTGAAATTCGCGGTGCGCAATGCGTCCGGGCAGGAAGTCTATTCCTGGACCGCGGCGCCGCCGCGCCCGACGCTACCGCCGGGTGAAACCATCGCCTTTCACAGCCGTCTCGCATCGCCGCCGGTGGAAGCCCACGACGTGCTGGTGCGTTTCGTCACCCGCCGTGACATCATCGCCGGAGCCCATTGAACCATGGCGCGCATCCTGATCGCCGAAGACGAAGAAGCGTTGCGCGCACTGTGCGCGCGCGGCCTCGCATCGGAAGGCCACGAGGTCAAAACCGCCTGCGACGGCGGCGAGGCGCTCGAGATGCTGACCCGTGAGGAGGGGAAGTTCGATCTCCTGCTCACCGACGTGCGCATGCCGATGATGGACGGCATTGCGCTGGCGCTGGCGACGGCGCGTGACTTCCCCAAACTGACGATCCTGATGATGACCGGTTACGCCGATCAGCGGGAACGCGCGCACAATCTCGATGCCCTGATCCACGACGTCATCGCCAAGCCATTCACGCTGGCGACGCTTCGCGCCGCGGTGAATTCCGCGCTGGCGGCGCACGCCGGCGCCTGATTTTCGGCTTTCAGTCGTCGGCGTAAGGCCGCGGGATCGGGTCGGCCTTCGGTTTCGAATCCGCCGTCTGAAAATCCGGCGCCGGCGAATCCAGGTTGAACTGGATCATGCCGCGGCGGATCGCCCGCCGCTCGGCGAATACGTTGAACAACGTCTCGGCATCGCCGTTGCGCACCGCGCGCGTCAGCGTGGAAAGGTCTTCGTTGAAGCGGCCGAGCACTTCCAGAACGGCGTCCTTGTTGTTCATGAAGATGTCGCGCCACATCGTCGGATCGGACGCAGCGATGCGGGTGAAGTCGCGAAAGCCGCCGGCGGAGTATTTCAGGATCTCCGACTCGGTGACATGGCGAAGGTCGAACGCGGTGCCGATGATGTTGTAGGCGATCAGGTGCGGCACATGGCTGGTGACGGCCAGAACCAGGTCATGGTGTTCCGGCGACATGATCTCGACGCTGGCGCCGAACGCTTTCCAGAACTGTGCGAGGCGCTCCACGGCGGACGCATCGGCGTCCTTCAGCGGCGTCAGGATGCACCAGCGATTGATGAACAACTCGGCAAAGCCTGCATCGGGCCCGGAGTCTTCGGTGCCGGCGACCGGATGGCCGGGAACGAAGTGGACGTTGTCGGGCAAATGCGGCGCCATATCGCGCACCACCGCGGCTTTCACCGAGCCGACGTCGGAGACGATGGCGCCGGGTTTCAGGTGCGGCCCGATTTCTTTCGCCACCGGTCCGCAAGCGCCGATCGGCACGCTGACGATGACGAGGTCGGCGTCCTTGACTGCGGCAGCGGCGGTTTCGGTCACTTCGTCGGCAAGGCCGAGTTCACGAATGCGCTGGCGCGTCGGCTCGGACCGCGAGGTCGCGACGATCGTCTTGACGAGGCCGAGCCCGCGCGCGGCGCGCGCGATCGAGCCGCCGATCAGGCCGACACCGATCAGCGCCAGACGATTGAATGCGACCGGCGGCGCCATCACGACCGTCCCAAAAATTCCTTCAGCGCCGCGACAACGGCGCGATTGGCTTCCTCGGTGCCGACGGTCATGCGCAGCGCGTTCGGCAGCTTGTAGGCCGTGGTCTGGCGCAGGATCAGGCCGCGCGCGGTGAGGAAGGCGTCCGCATCCGCCGCGGTCCGGCCTTTGGTATCGGGAAAGTGGATCAGCACGAAGTTGGCGACGCTTGGCGTCACTTTGAGCCCGAGATTGCCGATCTCGGTCATCAGCCAGTTCAGCCATTTCGTGTTGTGCTCGCGCGAGCGCTCCTGGTGCTCCAGGTCCTGAATGGCGGCGACGCCGGCGGCAATCGCCGAGCCGGTGAGATTGAACGGGCCGCGAATGCGATTGATGGCGTCGACAACGTGCGCGGGCGCAAACATCCAACCGAGCCGCAACGAAGCGAGCCCGTGGATTTTCGAGAACGTTCGCGTCATCACCACGTTTTCCGATGTCGCCACCAGTTCGATGCCGGCCTCATAGTCGTTGCGGCGGACGTACTCGGCGTAGGCGGCATCGAGCACCAGCAGCACGTTCGGCGGCAGGCCGCGATGCAGCCGCTTGACCTCGTCGAACGGCAGGCAGGTGCCGGTCGGGTTGTTGGGATTGGCGAGAAACACCACTCGCGTCCGGCCGGTGACGGCGGCGAGAATGGCATCGACATCGGCGGTAAAATTCTTTTCCGGCGCGACGATTGGCTTGGCGCCGGTACCGAGCGTCACAATCGGATAGATCAGGAAGCCGTGCGTCGTGTAGATCGCTTCGTCGCCGTCGACGAGGTAGGCGTTGGCCAGAAGGTGCAGCAGATCGTCGGATCCGGAGCCGCAAACGATGCGGTCCGGATCAAGTCCGAACACCCGGCCGATCGCTTCGCGCAGGTCGCTCGCCGAGCCGTCCGGGTAATCCTCAAGGTGATCGGCGGCAGCCTTGTAGGCGGCGAGCGCCTTCGGGCTCGGCCCGAGCGGCGTCTCGTTCGACGACAGCTTGATCACCTTGGCGACGCCGGGCGCGCTGCTCTTGCCGGGCACATAGGCCTCGATGTCAAGCACGCCGGGGCGCGGTTGTGGACGCATTCCACTCATTCGCTGAAGCTCCAGATCACTTTATTCGCTCCCGTCTAGCGGGAAGCGCCTTGTTTGTCGGGCACCGTATAGCGGGTCGCGTGACTGCCGACGAGGGCCGTGGAGCGGATCGAAGCGCCAGCCTTAATGAGCGCCTGCGCGACCGGCTCGATGCCGCCGCGTGCGACGGAGACCAGCAGCGCCGCGCCGTCGAAAGCGCGATCGGGTACCGCGATCACGTCGGCAAGGTCGGCGATCCGGTCGATCGATGCGGCGTTCCAGCCGGACACCCGCAAACTCCAGACTTCGGTCTCGGTGACCATCGCGTCGGGGGCGGCGCGCGATAATGCAAACACCGGCATGGCGGCGGGATGATTGGCGCGCTCGACGAACGGCAGCCGCGCGATGATCTTCGGTGCGGTGTCGAATTCCAGCGCCGTCCACCACGGGCCGGCGCCCGCGGTGGCGAAGGCCGGCACCAGGCCAAGATCGCCTTTGGACGCCGATACCGCGGCGACCACGTTCGCGGCGCCGGCATGGGGCACGAACGGCACCGTGAAGCCGAAATGAAAACGCGCCGAGTCACGCATCAGCGCATCGCCGGCGGAAAGGTCGGCATGCACCTTGAACGGCGCCTGCACGTAAGTGAACGTCGAGATGATGACGCGCCAGATGCTCTCGACGGTATCGAGCGGCAGGTTGCCGCGATGCCGCTGGACCAGCCGGCGCATCATTTCCGCCTCGCGGGCCGGGCGGAATGCCGAGCCGCTTTCCTCGGTCTTTTTGACCGCGATCAGGGTATCGATGATCTCGCCGCGCTCGAGCAAAAGCTCGTGCATCGCGGCATCGATGCGATCGATGTCGCGCCGCAGGTCGGTGAGTGAAACGTCCGTCTGGCGAGGCGGTTTGGGCATGGTTTGGTCCGGCAATCGGCCTGATTGATAGGTGCCGTTAAGCCCGAAATCAAAGAAAACGTTGACTCCCACCGGAACGGGCCTATTTACGCCCCTTTGAGCGCCCGGCCGCGGGCGACCGACGCCGGGAAGCGTCGCTTGCAGGGACGGAAGATGGCCGACGCCAGCGCCACGCTTGACCTCGCCGACCGCACGCGCGAAGCGGATCAACCGCATTCGCCGGTGGTGCGTTTTGGCGTGGACAGGCCGTTACGGCTCGATGCCGGCGTCGATTTCGCGCCCTGGCAGGTGGCCTACCAGACCTACGGCCGGCTCAATGCCGCCCGCAGCAACGCCGTGCTGGTCTGCCACGCGCTGACCGGCGATCAGCACGTCCTCAACACGCATCCGGTGACCGGCAAGGCGGGCTGGTGGGAAACCATGATCGGCCCCGGCATGCCGATCGACACCGAGCGCTATTTCGTCATCTGCCCGAACGTGGTCGGCGGCTGCATGGGTTCGTCCGGACCGGCGTCGACCAATCCGGCGACCGGCATGCCGTGGGGCCTCGATTTTCCGGTCATCACCGTGCGCGACATGGTGCGTGCGCAGGCGATGCTGCTCGATCATCTCGGCATCGAGTCATTGTTCGCGGTGGCTGGCGGCTCGATGGGCGGCATGCAGGTGCTGCAATGGGCGGCGAGCTATCCGGAGCAGGTGTTTGCGGCGCTGCCGATCGCGGCGGCGACGCGCCATTCGGCGCAGAACATCGCCTTCCACGAAGTCGGCCGCCAGGCGGTGATGGCCGACCCGGACTGGCGCGGCGGCCGCTATTTCGCCAGTGGCGTTTATCCGCGGCGCGGTCTTGCCGTCGCGCGGATGGGCGCACACATCACTTATCTTTCGGATGCGGCGCTGCACCGCAAATTCGGCCGCCGGTTTCAGGATCGCGACAATCCGACGTTTTCGTTCGATGCCGACTTTCAGGTGGAGTCGTATCTGCGGCACCAGGGCATCACCTTCGTCGAGCGGTTCGACGCCAACTCGTACCTCTATCTGACCCGGGCGATGGATTATTTTGATCTCGCCGCCGACAACAACGACGTGGTGGCGAATGCCTTCCGCAACACGCCGACGCGGTTCTGCGTGATCTCGTTCACCAGCGACTGGTTGTTCCCGACCTCGGAATCGCGCGCCATCGTTCATGCGCTCAATGCCGCCGGCGCCCGCGTGTCGTTCGCCGAGATCACCACCGACAAAGGGCACGACGCGTTTCTGCTCGACGAGCCGGAGCTGTTCGCCATCGTGCGCGGCTTCCTCGATGGCGCCGGGAAGGCGAGGGGCCTGTGATGCTGTCGCGGCTGAAATACGATCTCACCATGGCGGAGGCCGCCCGCGGGCCGGGCGGTTCGCGCGTCGACTTGCTCGTCGTCGCCGGCATGGTCGATCCCGGTGCGCGCGTGCTCGACGTCGGCTGCGGCGACGGCGAGCTGCTGCGGCTGCTGGAAACGCGCGGCGTCGACGGCCGCGGCATCGAGCTGTCGCGCGAAGGCGTGAACGAATGCGTCGCCAAGGGGCTCGCCGTGGTGCAGGGCGACGCCGACACCGATCTTGCCAATTATCCGAACGACGCTTTCGACTTCGTGATCCTGTCACAGACGCTGCAGGCGACGCGCCAGCCGCGCGTCGTGCTCGAGCACATGCTGCGCATCGGCCGCCACGGCATCGTGTCGTTCCCGAATTTCGGCCACTGGAAGATCCGCCTGCAGATCTTCTTCGGCGGCCACATGCCGCACACCGACAATCTGCCCTACGCGTGGTGGGAGACGCCGAACATCCACTTTTGCAGCATCAAGGACTTCCGCGAGCTGTGCGATGCCGCCGGCGCCAGGATAGAGCAGGCGGTGGCGCTCAACGCCTGGGGCAGCCGGATGCGGCTGAAAATGCCGTGGTGGTTCTGGAATCTGTTCGGCGAGCAGGCGGTGTTCCTGCTGAGCCGGCGCGGCTAGCTGTATTCGTTCATGGTTTTTCAGGCGGCCCTGCGATACAAGCTGTGGCCCGCACCATAGCCGCTCCTTGGCGCGCGCCGGGCCCGTAGCTCAATGGTTAGAGCTAGCGGCTCATAACCGCTTGGTTGGAGGTTCGAGTCCTCCCGGGCCCACCACGCACTCCGGCGCTAACAGAGATTTCCCGGTCTTTTGGTGTATAGCGGCTATTCGCGGGGTTGCTCACTGGCGATTATTCTCTGGAATGGCCTTCAGTCGATACGCTCCGCTCCTTAGCGATTTTGTCTCTGCTCGCAAATTTCCGTTTCCCGGAAGCAGAGATCTTAGTTCGAAGAGACGTGGTTCGAGGACGGAGCTGTCGAGGTAGCAAGCCCGAGCATTTTGTGTTGTCGGGACCATTCTGAACTATTATCGCCACGTCCGTTCCATTTGGCTTTCCTCATCGGCACGCGCGGATATGATTCTCGGACGGGACAGCGACGGCGAACGGGACAATCAGGATAAGACTGCTATGGCAAGCGTAGAAATCCGGCCGGGCGTCATTATGGCTTATGACGACTATTGTTTTGCCGAACCTTGGACCTCGCCGCCGACAATTGTCGCGGTTCATGGCAATGCCGAATCCGCGCGGGCATGGACCTGCTGGATACCGTTCCTTGCGGACCAGTATCGTGTCGTGCTCCCGGACATGCCGGGTTTCGGCCGCTCTGTCGCTCCCCCGGCCTATCAGTGGCAGGTCACTGAGATTGCCGCCGATCTTGGCCGCTTCCTTGATGCGGCAAAGATTGAGCGCTGCCACCTCATGGGCGCGAAATATGGCGGCTCGGTCGTCACGCAATTCGCAATCGATCATTCCGATCGGTTATTTTCACTTTCGCTGTTTGGCTCACCGGTGCGCGGTAGTGGCAGCGGCAATGCTGACAAGATCCGCGATCTTGGCGTTCGCGGTTGGGCGCAAGCGACGCAGCGCGCGCGTCTCGGCAGCAAGGCTTCGGACGCCCAAATCGCCTGGTGGACCGACGAGCTGATGGGCAAGACTGATCCACGCGCCGCATTCGGCGCCTCGTCGGCGCGCATAGACATGGAGCTCGAGGAACGGCTTGGCCGCATTACCTGCCCAACCTTGATTGTGACGACCCAAGAAAGCGGGCTGCAATCGGTCGCGGCTGTCGAATCCTACGCGGGACGCATTGCTGATGCGCGCTTGATCGTGCTGCCGGGGGACAGCTATCACATCGCCGCGGCAGAACCGGCCATCTGCGCCAGCCACATGGCCCGGTTTCTCGCCGACGTTTCGGCGCGCTCCGCGGCGGAGGCTCCGGCTAGGACCTCATCGCCTGTAAGCACTTAGGGATAAGTCCTGTGACCGTATCGCTTTCACGTCGCGATCTGTTCAAATCAACGATCGGCGTTGCCACTGCGGCCTCCGTACTCGATATCGCATCATTCCCTGCGCGGGCCGACTGGCCAAGTCGATCGGTCCACATCGTGGTGCCATTTCCGCCTGGCGGTGGTGCCGATCTGATCTCGCGCCTGCTGGCGCCCCATCTGCAGCAGACTTTTGGCGAAGGCTTCATCGTCGAGAACCATTCCGGCGCGGCCGGCCGCATCGGCACTAGCTATGTAGCCAAAGCCGATCCGGATGGAGAGACGCTGCTAGTGACGACCGAGTCCTCGATTGTTATCGCGCCCCATGCTGGCGTCGAAATGAACTACGACCCCCTCAAGGACCTCGTGCCGGTCTCGCTGCTCACGCGCAACACGGTTCTCCTTGTCGTTCATCCATCGGTGCCGGTGAATTCGCTGCGGGAATTTATGGAACTGTTGCGGTCAAAACCCGGACAGATCACGTATGGCTCCTCGGGTGTCGGTGGGCCAAACCATCTCGCCGGCGAGATTTTCAAACGCATGACCGGCCTCGACATCGTGCATATTCCGTTTCAGGGGACGGGCGCGGCACTACAAGGTGTGATCGCGCACCAGGTCGATGCGATGTGGGGCTTCATGGCGGGTCTGATCCCGCAAGTGCGGGCCGGGACGTTGCGCCCGATCGCAATGGGCGGACGCGAGCGCTCGGCGGCGCTGCCAGACGTTCCAACTTTCGCAGAGGCGGGCGTACCCGGTTATGAGGCGGTATCGTGGATCGGCATGTTCGCCCCTCGAGGGACGGATCAGGCGATTGCCGAGAAACTTTCCGCTGCAGTCAAGACTGCAATGCAAATGTCTGACGTCAAGGATGTGCTGCAGCGCGACGGCTCGGAGATCGCTGCCACCGCGCCAGCGGAATTCCGTGACGTGATCGCGAACGATTACGCGAAATACGGCAAATTCGCCGATCTGCTCAAGGGTCAGTAACGGCCCTGCATCGCGGCGCCTCTCGATAATATCGAGTCGTCAGCTTCGACTGGAGCAAAGTCGCAGCCGAACGGGCAGGTCCTTCCTTGCCAATGTCGGTATACCCGGTTATACCGGGCTCAGAACGGAACCGTAGGGAGAGAACGTCATGGCTATTACCACGACCGTCCTTGTGCCAACCGGCGCCCCAGAAATTGGCTCAATCCCGACCACCCAGCGTCCGAAGTCGTTGCATGGCCTCCGCGTTGCCCTGTTGGATAATGGCAAGGAATTCTCCGACATCGTTCTTGATGCGCTAGCGGCGACGTTGAAGAAGGAGCACGGCGTTACCCACATCAAGTTCTGGCGCAAAGGCTTTCCCGCCAAGGGCGCACCGTTCATTGACGAGATGGTGGCGGAGTCTGATGTCGCGGTCTCCGGCGTTGGCCATTGTGGATCGTCCTCGCCCTGGAGCGTTATTGACGCGGTGAATCTGGAAAAGGCCGGCGTTCCGACTGTTGCGTTAATCAGCCGCTCGTTCTGCTCGCTCGGTCAGATCGTCGGTCGCGGCGTCGGCCATCAGGCGCTGCCGATCATCATGTTACCGCATCCGATCGGCGAGGCTGACGAAAGCCGTATCGCGCAGAAGGGCATTGATGCCGCCGCCGAATGCGTGCGCCTTCTCACGACGCCGGCCGATAAGGTCAGTGCCGAATATGCCAACAAGAAATTCCTGTTGCCGGAACACGCTGTCGCGCGCCGATAATTCCCGAACCGAAATTCAATCGGCGACGCAGGTTGCGGCCGAAAAGACATATGAGGCCACATAATGTTGGATCGAATTCAAACGCCGGCTCTCAATACCATTGAGCTTCCGGATTTTATCGAGGCAATCAACGACCACTTCTACGAGCGAGGCTGGACCGATGGCCTGCCGGTAATCCCGCCGACGGCGGAGCGCGTTGAGCGCATGCTCTCGGGCATGAACTGGCGGGCGCCGGATGCGGTCATCGGACTGATCCCGCCGGGCATGGGTGTCGCGACGCTGCGCACGATCGCTATCAATGCGGTGATGGCAGGATGTCTTCCGGCCTATCTGCCGGTCGTGGTCGCTGCGGTCGAGGCGGTGTTGGAGAAACAGTATGGCCTCGCGCATCGCCAGACAACGACCCATGCCGGTGCGCCTCTGCTGATCGTGAACGGTCCGATCATCGAGGAGATCGGGCTTAACTACGGCAACGGCGTGTTTGGTCCCGGTTGGCGTTCGAATGCGACCATCGGCCGTGCACTGCGACTCACGTTGGTCAATGTCGGCGGCGCGATCCCGGCGGAAACCGACTTCTGCCAGCATGCGCACCCTGGCAAATACACCTATTGCATCGCCGAGCATCAGGCTGCCAATCCTTGGGAGCCGCTCCACGTCGAGCGTGGCTTCAAGCCCGAGGAAAGTGTCGTCACGGTGATTAATGCCGAGGCGCCGCACAGCATGACGGAGAATGTGCAGACCGATCCGATCGAGATCATGCGTACTTTCGCCGACACGATGGCGACCTATGGCAGCAACAATCTCTATTCGCAGGGCAATCCCGTTGTTGTCCTCGGTGTCGAACATGCCCAGCACATTGCTGCCGCCGGTTGGCGCAAGAAGGATATCCAGATGGCGCTGTTTGAAATGGCGCGCCGTCCGTGGGGTATCGCCAAGAATCGCGGCAAGTCGAAAGGACCGTTCTTTCCGGTCTGGGTCGACAAGAAAGATGAGAACGCGCTCGTTCCGATTATCAACGAGCCGAAGGATCTGGTTGTCTTGGTGGCCGGCGGTGCGGGCGGCAAGTCGATGTGGTGCCCGACGGCCGGCGCCCAGAGCCTGAGTGTCAGCAAGGTGATCGAGCGGGGCGAATGACGGCAGCGGGCACGGCCAAGAGCGTGGCAGCCGGAGCGGTCCGATCTGCCGGGTCGCCGACCAAGATACTCGCTGGCTTTGCGGCCGGGTTGCGCGGCGGCGATTTGCCCCGGTCCGTAGTCGATGCGCTGGGCGACCTCTTTCTCGACTATCTCCGCGTCGGTTCGATCGGCGCGGACATGGAGTGGAGCGGCTGGGCACGTCACTATATGGCGGCCCTCAAACGGGAGGGTGGTGCGCCAGTTCTCTTCACCAAGACCGGTTGCGATCCGGTCGGCTCGGCTTTCCTGAATACGACCTTTGCAGGAAGCATCGATGCCGACGACACCCATGTCGGCTCGATGCTGCATCCTGGCTCAATCGTCTTCTCGTCTGCGCTTGCGGTGTGCGGCGAACGGTCCGGCAGCGAATTTCTCGCCGCGGTGGCCGCGGGCTACGAGGCAATGATCCGCATCGGCCTTTCGATCCAACCGACGCACTTCCGTCGCGGCTTCCAGAGCACGTCAACCTGCGGCGGTTTTGGTGCGGCGGTTGCGGCGTCGCGATTGTTGTTTGCTGGCACGGCTGAGGCCGACCGCCATATCGCTGAAGCAATTGGAATTGTCGCGTCGTTTTCCGGTGGCCTGACGCAGTTCTACCAGTCAGGCTCCACTGTGAAGCGCATCCATGCCGCGCGTGCAGCAGAAAACGGCGTCTCGGCGGCGCTCCTCGTCGCCGAAGGATTTTCCGGCCCGACCGATATCATCGAAGGCTCCAACGGCTTCGCCCGCGCTTACGCCGACGCATTCGACCCCGCAATTATCACCGACAATTTAGGAAGCGCCTATCTGCTCGACGGCGTCACCGTTAAGGGGCATGCCGCGAGCGCGCGCGTCCAGGCCGCAATCGAAGGCGTGCTCGATCTCTGCCGTGAGCATCGTGTAGCAGCCACCGATATCGCCGACCTTTATGTTGGGATTCCGGCAGTGATCCTGGGTCGGCTGACGATCCCACGTCCGGTGGACGTGCAGGCGGCGCAGATGAGCCTGCCGCATAGCGTCGCCCTTGCGGCGGTTCTCGCGCCCAAGGCCAGCGATGGTTTTGCGCTCAGCGTGCGCGATTACGAGCAAAGCATTTCGGATAGCGCCGTGAAGGAAGTCGAGCAACATGTTCGTTGCGAGGTCGATCCGGAGGTCGAGGGGGCAACGACTGCAGAATCTGTTCCGGCTCGCATTGTCATGAAGCTCAAATCTGGCGCGACGTTCACGACGTTCGTGCCGGCGCCAAAAGGCAGCCCGTCCCGTTCCTTTACTCCAGCAGATCATGCCGCCCGGTTTCGCCGCGAACTCGAGCGCCGTTGGCCGGCGGGGCGTTGCGACGCGATTATCGAGATGTCGCGCAACCTGCCGGGGCTCAAGGATATGCGCGACCTCGTTGGCCTGATTGCTTCATAATTGCTGCGGGAGAAGGGGCCATGTCATACGCTCGTATAACGAGGGCTCCCGAGAGTGCTGGCGCTCAGCGTGCCCGGAATCAACAGAAAATGAAGTCTCGACCGCGCGCCCGGGCTACCGCTGCCAATCCGAAATCTGGCGTAACGGCCACAGGTCTTGCCGCTCTCGCCAAGCGTTTCGCCAATGCCGGAACGGCAGCCGAAGTCGCTTATGCGGTCCTGCGCGAAGCGATCCTCAGCAATGCCTTTACGCCTGGAATGCGGTTACGTGCCGACGATCTCGCCAAGGAGTTGGGCGTCAGCAAGACGCCAGTGCGTGAAGCGATACGCAAGCTACAGGCGGAAGATTTCGTCGTGGTCGGTGCCGGGAATGCGCTGACCGTGAAGGTCCTTTCCGAGACGCAGCTGCTCGAAATCTACTATACGCGCGAGGCGCTCGAAGGTATGGCAGCGCGGCTCGCTGCAGAAAATGCGGGCCAACTCGATCTCACGCAATTGCGCGCTGTGCTGCATGACGTTGAAGTGGCGCTCGATAGATCCGATCGCGACGCTATCCGGAATTACACCGGTGAATTCCAACTCGCGGTCTTCAAGGCCGCTCACAACGATTTCCTTTTCAATTTGCTCAAGTCTTTGCAGGAAAAGATCCGAAATCACCAGACCAGCACGATCAGCGTACCGGGCCGCGACGAAGAGGTGGTAGCCTTCTGCCGCGACGCGCTGCGCGCCATCGAAGCGCGAGATCCGGATGCGGCCGAACGGATTTCGCGTGCTAATCGGCGCCGCACGTTGGAACTTCACCTCAAGATGATGCGCAACTCGCCGGCGACCCAATAAAAGCCCCCGTCATTCGATAGAAAAGACCAGGGAGATCTGATGGCCAAGGATGAGGGACCTGAACGCACGATTGCACGGGACTGGGCCAGGATTACCCGACGGACGCTACTTCAGCTCTCTCCGGCCGCGGTCTTTTGTCCCCTAGCCGCGGAAGAGGGGCGGGCGGAGGACTATCCCTCGCGATCGATAACGCTGCTTGTTCCTTTTACCCCTGGCGGAAGCGTTGATCTCATAGCGCGGCTCACTGCGGCAAAAATGGCCGATAACCTTGGCCAGCCCGTTGTGGTGCTAAACCTTCCTGGTGCTTCTGGTGCTATTGCTACAATGCGCGTCGTCAACGCAGCGCCTGATGGATACACGCTCGAAATCTGTACACCGCGCGAAATCAGCACTGCTGCGCTGGTGAACCCTAACGTTACCTACGACGTGGAGCGTGACTTTACTTATATCGCTCTTGGCGGCAGATCGCCTATCGTTGTAGCCGGTGGTCCGACCCTTAAAAATACGACGACATTTTCCGATCTATTGGCCGAGGCGCGCCGGCGCCCGCAAGGCCTGACCTACTCAACATCCGGCGTAGGCTCGCCGCAGCATTTTCTCGGTGAGCTGATCAAACAACGGTTCGGCATAGAGCTTATTCACGTGCCATTCTCTGGCGGCACAGGCGGCCTGCTCGAAGTTCTCGGCGGTAACGTGGATATAACAATCATTACGCTGTCGAGCGCGTTGCAATACATAGAGTCAAGTAAGCTGATCGGTTATGGCCTTGCCGAGGTGAAGCGTACGCCACTTGCTCCGGAAATACCGGCACTCGCGGAGTACAAAGAACTCGCCGACGTTGATATGGGTATCTGGTATGGACTTATCGGTCCCGCCGGAATGCCCCCGGCAGTCGTCGGCCGCCTTAACCACTCTTTCCGTGATGCACTTAAAGACCCCGAAGTGCAGGCGCAGTTGCATCAACACGCTACCGCCGTGATTACGGGCTCGCCTTCGGATTTCGAAGAATACGCGCGGCATGACATTTCCTTTTATCGCAGAATCGTGGCGGAAACTCACATGCAGCTAGTTAAACCGTCGAAATAGATAAACTCATTCTCGCATTTTGGAAGCAGCCTAATCGAAACGGCTGAACCGTTGTTGTCCATTCGTCCGCCAGTGTCACTTGATCGCAGGCTAAATGCTTCTGATGGCGGCCGTTGCAGGCGATGAATCCTCGGGCCCGGCCCGCTCCACGGTCAGTATGATCGCACTTGTAACTGTGGCCAAGCTTACGATTTTCGATGAAATGTCCCGACGGTCGGAAACTCCCGGTCGGTCGCGGTTTACGCGTAGTGCTGAGATCGAGAGTTGGCGCTGCATCCCGAGACGGCCTTGCTTGCGCTCCTTCACCGACTGGCGCTGGTCACGGTCTTCCATGGCGGCGATGATTTCTGCATGGAGATCGCGCCGCGCAGCGCGCATCTTAAGCGGTTGCTTTATGATGACCGCCGGCGCGAAGCCTCATCGATGAGGGCTTTTGAAAGCGCGGATCGTTTCGAGTGAGATGCCCCTGCGATCGTCGGTCACCATGCAGTCGCGCTCGTCACGCCGCCATCGACGACAAGTTCGGCACCGGTGATAAAGCTAGCCTCGTCCGACGCCAGAAAGAGGCTGGCATTGGCGACATCCCATGCGGTACCCATCCTGCCCATCGGACACCACATTGCGCGCTCCTTGGTGTACGTCTCGATCGATTCGGGATCGTCGGGTATCTTCGCACGGACAAATGGCGTGTCGATGTGGCCAGGAAGAACTGAGTTGGCACGAACGCCGCGCGAGGCGTACTCAACGGCAATAATGCGCGTAAATCCAAGAACGCCCGCATTGCTCGTGCTGTAGGCAAGCAGCGAACGGCGCGCGTACCGTAGCGCGGTTATGGACGAGATATTCACGATTGCGCCCTTCCGCTGCCTAGCCATGTGCGGCAGGACAGTGCGGCACGTTAGGAACATACTCTTCAGATTTGTATCGATTATAAGATCCCAGTCCTCGACTGAGAGATTTTCCATCGTCTCAGCTTTGGATATCCCGACGTTGTTATGCAAAACGTCAATCGTGCCGAATTCTTTGAGGGCCTTGGCAACTGCGTTCTCGACATCGGCTGGTTGTGTCACGTCACAAGCAATGGGGAGGCATATCCCATCTTCATCTCGAATGATGCTGGCGGTTTCATTTGCCGCATCGATATTGACGTCCAATGCAACAACCTTTGCGCCCTCACGGGCATATGTCACTGCTGCTGCCTTGCCGTTTCCCCAACCTGGGCCGGAAGAGCCTGCCCCGGAGACGACCGCGACTCGATTCTGCAGCCATTTCGCCATCGCCGATTTCTCTCCAGTGATTTGACTTCGCTTCACAGCCCGAAAGTGGCGCCGCCATTCACGTTGATGATCTCGCCAAAAATATAGCTCGCGTCGTTGGACATCAGAAATCCGACCGTTCGCGCGATCTCGTCAGCTTCCCCGATACGGCCAGCGAGCGAACGGGAGCTGACGCCAGCCAGCGCTTCTTTGGTGTAATGCGCAGTCATCGGTGTTGAAATCGAACCGGGCGAGACCGCGTTGACGCGAATATTGTGCGGCGCGAGCGAGCGGGCGAGCGAGCGCATCAGGCCGACAATCGCGGCTTTCGATGTGGCGTAGGCTGGGCCGCCCCGGCCGGTGCCGCCCAGACCGCCGACGCTGATGACGCTGGATGTGGTTAGCACGATCGCACCGCCGCCATGATTTTCCATGTGCTGCGCTACGGCCTGGGAGATGAGAAAGGAGCCCGTCACGTTAACGGCCAGGATTTTGTCAAAATCAGAGGCATTCAATTCGCGCCAAGTCTTCATGGAGTGAATCGCGGCCAGATGAGCCAGCCCATCAAGGGCGCCGAAAGCCGCCACAGTCGCGGCCACCGCTGCGCGACATTGTTCAGCGTCGGAAATATCGGCGGTGAATTCAAAATACCGAGTGTCGTCCGCCGGAGCGGGCGTCGTCTTGCTTCGCGGGACAACGTCAACACCACACACTGCGTAGCCGTCTTTCAAAAAATGAGTGACGCAGGCTTGTCCAATGCCGCTGGATGATCCTGTTACGAGAACAACTTTCGTTCTGTCGGTCACTGGTGCACTCCGGTTCGGACAACAAGGCTGAGGCGCGTGCAATGAAGCGGCCGTTGCCGCCAACTCACCGTCTCTGGTGCTGCGTCGCTAACGACCGGAGATCGCCACGAGCATGTCCCATAGCGGCTTTAGCTCAGGCCTTTTATTGACGATATCGTCCCCCACCGGTCTGGTTTTTGCCATCAGCTCCTTGAATTCGTCATCCGGCAAATGGATGATTTCACCGCCGTTCGCGACCCACGTCTTCCTCTGCTGCTCTACAAAGTCGACGCCCCACGGTATGACCTCGCTCGCCATCTGTTTGCTGGTCATCATGACCTGATTCTGCAGATCAGGGGGTAATGCATCGAACCATTTTTTGCTCAGCATCTCGACGCTGTAAAAATAGGCTTGGCGTGTTTCCAGCATGTATTTCGCGGCATCGAAATACTTGAGCGGGGTGAATACATTCACGGCACCGTACGCGCCGTCGATCGCGCCCTGCTGCAACGCGGGGAGTACGTCCCCGAGCGATAATGGCACACCGGTTGCACCGAGAAGGGTCAGCGGTTCAGTCTGAAATTCCGATGCCAGGACTCTTATTTTCTTGTCTTTCAGATCGGCGATGTGCCGCACAGGAATCCGCATGTCGTAGGACGATGGCCCAACGTAGAAGAGCGACGCGCCGATAAGGCCTTTATTCGCCCCGAGCGAAAGAAAAGCCTTATTGAACTCGACGTCGTCGAATACCTTTAGAGCCTGCTTTTCATTCTGGAACAGACCAGGTGCGCTCAAAATCTCAAACCGGCGGTCAACACCTACCAGGAACTCCGGTGGCCCAAGCCAGCACTGTATGGCCCCGAGTTGGACGCCTTCGATCTGCCTGGGAATGCTGCCAAGCTGACTGCCTGGATACAGCTCCGCCTTGATCCGGCCACCGGTATTGCGCTCGATGGCAACCGCAAACCGCTTCATCCACTCATGTTGGGCGTCATTGACGGTCGCCGCACTCAAGCGCATCGTAATGACTTGGGAATCCTGAGCCCAACTGCTGCTTGCTGAGAAGGCCGCGGCAAACAGGACGCCGCACAAGCCAACACATACCTTGGCTAAACTGATCATGAAGAAACGCTCCCGGTTCGTTCAAAAGTAAAGCTGGCACGCAATGTTCGCCATAACTGTACGGCTTGTCCAGCGCGGGAAGCCTGCGCGGCGCGATCCTTGGCGCAATCTTCAAGCTGCTTGGCAATTTTTCTCTTCGGGATGGTCCGCAACTTGCGGCTGCGGACTAAGAGCGCAGCGGCTAGATAGGCGCCTGCCATCGCGGTAGAATATGCCGAGCAGCGGTAGCGAGGAGGTTGCGAAATGTTCCTGCGCAATGGTTGGTATACGGCTCTTTGGTCCAATGAACTTAAAGACAAGCCGATTGCCAAGACTCTCCTCAATGAGAAGATCGTGCTGTTCCGTAATGCTGGTGGCGATGTCGGCGCCCTGGAGGACTGCTGCTGCCACCGCGCTGCGCCACTTTCGCTCGGCGAGATTGCGGGCGACTATCTCGCCTGCGGCTACCACGGACTCAAGTTCGACGTGGACGGCAAATGTGTCGAGCTTCCAGACGGAAACCAGGTCCCGTCCGGCGCCAAGGTGCGCAGCTATCCGATTGCTGAAAAATGGAACGTCGTCTGGATCTGGATGGGCGACCCGGCCAAAGCAGACCAAGGAAAGATTCCCGACATGCCGTGGTTGTCGGAAGCTGGATGGGCGGCGACCCCCGGCCGACTCCATGTGAAATCGAATTATCAATTCATCGTCGATAACCTGCTCGATTTCACCCACGTCGCGTACGTGCATAAGCGCACAATTGCCGGCGACCCGCGCGAAGCTACGGAGCCGCTCAAACCCGAGAGGCTAAACGACGGTATTGGCGTCACCCGCTGGCTGCTCAACGTTCAACCGCCGCCGTTATTCGCCAACGCCGGCAACTTGAAGAGCAACGTCGACCGCTGGCAGGTTGCGCGATGGTATCCGCCCGGAGTTGTCTATTTGGACGTCGGTTGTGCCAAGGCCGGAACTGGGGCGCCGCAGGGCGACCGCAGCCAAGGCATATCGATTTGGTCTACTCACCTGCTCACACCCGAAACGGAACACACCAGCCACTACATGTTCTGCTTCTCGCGGGACTTCGCTCTCGAAGACGAGGGGATGTCGAAGCTTCTTTACGAAGGCTCGCGCGCGACTTTTCTCGAGGATGTGGACTTCCTGGAGGCGCTGCAGAACAACCGGACGAACGGCTCGCTCGATGGCCTCGTTCATCTAGCCGCTGATGCCGGCCAGCTGCAGGCCCGACGCATGCTCAGCAGCATGATATCGGCTGAGCAGGCGTGATAGTGGCATAGCTCTTCCGGATTGCGGATTACTGCCCTCAAAAGTGAGCGGCGGAAGGTAGAAATTCAGTTCGCATAAGGCCGATTACGGAACTCACGAACGTTGGTTCGAAGAAATTTCGTTGCACGTGGCATCACAGTTAAAGAACCGGGTTGGCATCCAGCGATCTCTTGCTCTTAGAAGCGCTCGGTGTTCTAGTTCGCTAAATGGTTGGATTTTGGATTTGGGGCCGTGTGGTTGCGGTGCTGGCGGTATTTGCCGGTGGCGCTAACGCGCAGTCTTGGCCGGAACGGCCGATCACCATTATTTCGCCCTTTGCCGCCGGCACCAGCGTCGATCTCCTGGCGCGCCGGCTCGCAACGGCATTGTCGGAACAATTGGGGCAGCCAGTCATCACCGAGGATCATCCCGGAGCGAACGGCAATGTCGGTGCGACGACAGCTGCAAGAGCGGCAGCTGATGGCTATACGCTTTTGCTCTGCACGCCTGGGATCGCGGTGCAAAACAAGTTTATCTACAAGACGATGCCCTTCGATGGCGATCGTGACTTCGATCCTATCGTGCTTATCGCCAAGGCTCCGCTCCTGATCGTGGTCAATCCAAAGCTTCCAGTCCACAATCTTTCCGAGTTGCTTGCCTATTCCAAAGCTAATCCCGGCAAGGTCAGCGTCAGCAGTACAGGTATCGGATCGCAGGGGCATGTTACGCTCGAAATGCTCAATCGGCTGTCCGGCGCTGACATGGTTCATGTGCCTTACAATGTGGTCTCCGAGCAAAACATGGATCTCGTCAGTGGACGGATCGAGGCGGGCATAGGAAATGTCACGCTGTCGCTGGGGCTCGTATTGGACGGCTCTCTTCGGGCGCTGGCGATTACCAGCAAGACGCGTATGGAACGGTTGCCCGATGTTCCGACTGTCGAAGAGGTGGGATTTCCTGGATTCGAATCCGTCGGTGGATATGCGCTCGAAGCGCCACGCGGCACGGCGCCGGAGATCCTGGCGAGGATCAACCGTATCGTAAACGCCTATCTTGGCACCGACACGGGCCGGCGTGACGTCGACGCACTGGGTATGCAGCCGGCCGGCGGTACGGCCGCGGATGTGCAGGCGTGGAATACGAGCGAGAGTAAACGGTGGGGACCGATCATCAGGGCTGTTGTGCCGAACTAGATTGGCGCCGCGCTCCCAGCGAGTCTCGATGAAGATCTCGCTGAAAACACCAGCACGGCCGCCGCGGCGTGTGTTGCCGCTGCGTGATTAGCAGCGAGCTTCCAGCTGTACTGACAATCATCGCGAACGCAGCGATCAGAACGATACGTTTGCGCCACCTTTGAGACCGAGAATTTTGCGCGCGTCGTCCGGCGTCGCGACTTCCAAACCAAGCCCCTCGATAATGGCGCGTACATTTTGAACTTGTTGCGCATTTGATGCGGCGAGCTTTCCGGGTCCGATCCAGAGCGAATCTTCGATGCCGACGCGCACGTTGCCTCCCATGGATGCACCCATGGCGGCGATCGCCATTTGCGAGCGGCCGGCGCCCAGCACGGACCACCGATAGTTTTCCGGCCCGAGCAGCCGATCTGCGGTTCTCCTCATTGTCATTACATCCTCGGGGTGAGTGCCTATGCCGCCGAGAATGCCGAAGACAGTTTGAACAAAGAGCGGTGGCTTCACCAACCCGCGCTCGAGAAAGTGGGCCAAGTTATAAAGGTGTCCGACATCGTAGCACTCGAATTCAAATCGCGTTCCGTTTTCGGAGCATGTCTTCAATACAAATTCGATATCTTTGAAGGTGTTCCTGAAAATCAGATCTGTCGTGCTTTCAAGATACGTTCGTTCCCAGTCGTGCTTGAATTCCTTGTAGCGGCCCAACATTGGAAAGAGACCGAAATTGATCGATCCCATGTTGAGACTCGCAACTTCAGACTTGAAGTGAGCCGCGGGCCGCACGCGCTCCTCGACGCGCATGGTCGGCGCTCCGCCCGAAGTCAGATTGATGACAACATTCGATTGCTGCTTAATGCGGCTGAGAAAGCGATTGAAGGCTTCAGGGCTTTGGTCCGGGCGGCCGGTCTTCTCGTCGCGCGCATGAAGATGAACGATGGCAGCACCTGCTTCCGCTGCACCGAGCGCCGATTCCACGATCTGGTCGGCGGTTATGGGAAGAAACGGGGACATTGAAGGCGTGTGGATGGCGCCCGTGATGGCACAGGTGATGATGACTTTGCGTGATGTTGCCACGTCTTTCTCCGATTGGGTTGCTGTGATAGTTGTTACCGCCGCCACGAGGTAAATGGCGCTCACTCTATTTGTATGGCGGCATCCTTGATGAGCTTCTGGTAGAGCGCGCGCTGATCGTCCACAAAAGTCGAAAACTCCTTAGGCCCCATACCGCTCAAAAGCGTTCCATAGACCGCCATTTTCTTTTCGTTGCTTTCCCTGGTAGCCGCGGCGTGTATGGCAGCCGCGAGACGATCAATCGCCTGCTGGGGGACGCCCTTCGGCGCAAAAAGCCCGAACCAGCCTTCGATCACCATTTTGGGAAGTCCGACGTCCGCAAATGATGAAACGTCGGGTAAAAGCGAGCTGCGTTCGGGTAGCGTGACCAAAAGCGATCGAACTGCTCCGGAGTCGATGAAAGATTTCGCTACGCCGAGATCGAGCACGATCGCGTCGACGCGGCCCGCCATCATCTCGTTGATGGCTTGAGGCGTCGCATCGAATGGTATGAGCGTATTGTTGATGCCGGCCGCATGTGTGATGGCATCGGTCACGACGATGGCAAGCGATGACGCCGTCGCAAAATTCAGGCCGCCTGCCTTATCCTTCGAAAGCTTCACAAGGTCGGCGAAGGTCTTTGCCGGCGAGTCCTTGGGGACGATCAAAACCTGTGGAACGGTGCCGAAGAGACCGACGGCATCGAAGTCTTTCCGTGAATTGTAGGTTGGGCTTTTGTAGAGAAAATCGTTGGCCGCGTGAGTCGATACATTGCCGACCAGAAAGGTCAAACCGTCCGGCGTTGCGCTTGCGACGTACCGCGCGGCAATCGCTCCGTTTGCGCCGACCCGGTTCTCAACCACGAAGGTTTGGCTCAACTGATCCTGCAGATCTTGCGCGATAAGCCGGGTTACCGTGTCGGTGATCGTACCGGGTCCTGTTGACACAACGAATCGGGCAGGGCGCGATGTATAGCTTTGTGAGAAAGCTGCAGGTGGCAGCAACAAACCGCCTATGAGCGCCGAAAATAGAAACAGCTTCTTGAACATCATGCTCTCCCTCGACTTGGACTGTTTGCAATTCGATTTGTCAGTTCATTGAGGCGACGTTTCAGTCGCCGGGCCGGACAAATACGGCTTGGGGAAAGACCGTTTTGACAGCCGCTTCGGCAATTTGTTCATCCTCGTTCGACAGCACCCCAGATACGCCAATCGAGCCGATGCATTGGCCATTGATGATAATCGGTAGACCGCCACCCATGGGCAGGACTGGAAACCGTAAGAAGGTCAGATGACCCTCGCGAATTCGATCCTCCCAGAGACGTGTTGTGCGCTCCGTCATGACAGCGGTGTGTGCCTTCTGGATTGCGATGTCTGGGTTTCCAGCTCGTGCACCGTCCATCCGATGAAGCGCGATCATATTGCCGCCGTCGTCGAGAATGGCGATGACAACTTCCCAATTGTGCTTCTTTGCCTCTTCCTCGCCCGCAGCCATGAGCCGCTTCGCGTCATCGAGGGATAAAACATTCTTCTGTCGCATGAGATGTTATTCCTTGTTAGTTGAAAAAAAGAGTTGGCATTAGGCTCATAAATGAGCCCTTCAGGGCGGGAGAAGTTGTCGCTTGTTGTCGCGACGGCTGACGCACCGGGGTCCGAATAGCCAATGCGTCGGCATCTTTCCCGATACTGGCGATCGAAAACTCGCGATTCGATCGTCGGTCAAGGATCCGAGAAAAATGGTTTTGAGGTCCGGCCCGCCAAAAGCTATGGATGTAATTGCCGCCAGCTTATGCCCGGATGGGGTGTAATAATGCTGGCGGTTAAAAGTCTTTGCCGAGCGGGCACGCTCAATGTCTTCGATGTGGCCCGGAAGGACATCTTCGATGACGATTTCAATATTGCGATCCGGCGCGACGCGTAAAACACGATTGCTGATGACGCTGACCACCCACAAATGGCCATCGGCATCAAAAGCACAGCCGTCGGGATACGTTCCTGGCGGGAATTCAACCCAGGTCTCTCGTGGTCCAAGATCTCCAGATGGCTGCACGGCGAACCGGCTTACCCGTGCGCCGGCCGTCTCGCACACATATAGCCACGTATTCGAAGGATCTATCCGGCATTCGTTGGTTAGGGCGAGACCTTCTCCGACGACATGGGCCCCGTGCTGGTCGGCGCGGACGATAAATCCGTCGGCAATGCCGTGATTCATCGATGCTGTGCGATCCGGCGTCCGGGTGGTGCAAGTGATCCACTGGCGGTTTAGACCATCGATCAAAATGAAATTGGCCGCTTCAAGTTTGATGCCGTCGGCTTCCATGAGTCGAGGGACAGGACCATTGCCTTCGATCGCCCAAATGCCGCCGTCCCCGAGAAGATTTGCGGCAAGGATTGTTCCTTCAGCGTCGATAGCCAGGCCGTTCGGAAGAAATTGTTCCGTGTCTGTCAGTCCTTGCCGATGCCCTAAGACCTCGAAGGTGCCGTCGGGCCTGATGTGGAGTGCAGTCGCACCAGCGTGAGATGTAAACATGTCCCCGGATGCGCAACACAACACACATTCAGGGCGGCGAAACATCCGCGGAGAGAACGAAATATCATCAAGAGCTATACGCATCGGGGCACAGGCTTTAGGCAGCTATATTCGCTATTGATCCTGCGTCTTGCGTCTCGTCGATTTTCCAACACGCAGCGATTAGTCGCTCGGCTGACTGCGGCTCCAGTATCTGGTTGCAGAGGCCTAGAAATTTTCGCTCGAGATCGCGGTCGGACATGGGCTTGGAAACGCTTCCAAGACAATGCTCAATACTCTTGGTCCACGTTCCGTGAGCAGTCTTCACGGTGACGCGTGCGGCGTCGGGCATAAGAGAGGGCTCGGAAATAGCGTGGACTCGGTCGCGTAACGCCTTGATCGCCGGGTCCTGGACGATCTTGTCCGTATTTATGCCGATATCGCCGCGACCGGTCGCCAATGGACCTGCGGTCCAGTGGAACAGGCTAACGACAGATTCAAAGTCGTTTGCCGGATGGCGGCGATTCGTCAGAGTGATTGTGGTCGGATGCACATGGACTTCGACGCTCTGAATGTCTTCCGGGCGTAGTTTTGTCTGGTGACGAATTTGGAGGCATGCATCGACCACTGGATGAATGACAATCCCGCAAGGCCAAGGCTTGTGGGTATTAGCCATGATTTCGTAACGCTCACCGAGACCATCGGTAAGTGAATTAGGATCTGCCTTTTCAGCAAAAAGGCTGAGAAAGCCATTCGGATTCTCAAGAGAATTAGCACCGCAGGTAAATCCTGCTTGCGCCATCAGTGCCGCCCTGAGACCGCATTGGCCGGCATGGGCCGGCACCATCGCGCTGGTCATGGCAGCATGCATGGCCCGGTTGCCAGCGCCCTGGCCCGAGGCAATGCCTATCGCCCATGTTGTGGCGGTCGCTGAAAGCTTCAGCATTTTGGCGGTTGCGGCCGCTGCGCCCACCCCACCGGTGAGGCCCGTCAAATACCATCCAACATGGCAGTTCGCAGGGGAGACCGCGATGGCGCGGCTTAGCCGGCTTTCGATCTCGATACCCAGAACGAGCGCAGTAAGAAAATCCCGGCCGGATACCTTGTTGCTTTCGCTCATTGCCAGCAGCGGCGCAGCAATGGGCCCCGTAGGATGAAGGATAATTTCGGCGTGAGTATCGTCGAAGCTATGAACGCCGGAACTCGTACAGTTCAACAGCGTCGCGGTGAGGACATCGGTTCGTCGGCGGCGTCCGACAATCGTGGCGCGCGGTTCGCCACCGACCGGCAGCAGAGCTTTCTCAGCGACGGCGATATTTTCATGTTGCGATCCGCCAATGGCGCATCCGAGCCAATTCAATAGCGCACGCTTGGCTTCGTGACGAACCTCTTGCGGGAGGTCCTCCCACCTGTGCATCAACACGAATTCCGCCAATTGAGTGGCCAGCGTTGAGCTCATCACGCCGTTGGTGCTGCCGTTACTCGCTTTCGACGGTGAGAGGGGGCCAGCCACGGCGCTAGATGCCATGGCTCACCCCGCCGTCGATCAGAAGGGAGGTACCCTGGAAATAGGATCCCTTTTCAGTGACGAAAAGCTCGACCACGTTGGCAACGTCCACCGGCGTCCCGAACCGACGAACGCCGAATTCCTTGGCATAGATTGCTTCCGCTTGATCGCGCGGAATTCCTCTTTCTTTTGAATAGCCGTCCAGCCATTCATTAAGCCGCCGTCCGGCTATCCAGCCCGGCGCAACGCAATTCACCGAGACATCGTCCTGGATGCCGGTTTCGGCTATTGCCTTTGCAAAATTGAGAATGGCCGCGCAGATCGAACCGCTGATAACCGACTCGCCGTGAGGCTCGATGCCTCTGAGCCCGGACAACATGACGACGTTGCCCTTGCGCGCTTTTAGGTGCGGCCATGCCGCCGTGACGATGCAGACAGCGCTGAAAAACATCAAGGAAAAGGCGTCTTCCCAATCGCGCCGGGTTGCTGAAGCAACATCGACGCGCTTGAAATCGCCGGCGCAAGTTACAACGATGTCCAGAGCGCCAAATTTGGCGAGTGTTTCTTTGATAACCGCATCCGGTGCGCCTGCTTCCCGCAAGTCATACTGACCAATCATGGCAGATCGGCCAGTGTCCCGCTTAATCTCCTCTGCGACACGATCAAGCTTTGCCTTTGTCCGCCCGATGATCGCCACATCTGCGCCCAGTCTTGCAAGGCGCGTCGCAATCGCGCTGCCCAGATCACCACTGGCTCCAGATACAAGTGCGACTTTGTTCTTGAGTTCGGTCATAACGCGCTCGGGAAGGTTGGTGGGATGCCAAAGATGCGAGCCAGCGCAATGTCAAAAAGCGGAAGCAGCGCCAGCTGGCCTTGACTGAGAATCTTGGATGAACTGATGCTCCTCCCCCCCCCCAATTGCCGCGCTTCTCGTAACGGGCGTGATGCTTCTTGGTTTTTGATCGCCAAAACGATTGCAATAAATATCAGACCAAAATAGAATTGTCGAGGTTTCGATAAATATTCAGTTTAGTCAGTATGTTACCTCGATGCCTTCTTGCCGGTAGGCCAAGAGTTGTCAAATGGTCCAATTTTTTAATTGACAAGGCGCTGGCCCGTATAGGACTAGCGGCATTAGCCTAATCAAGCGACATAGAAATCGACCGGGAGGAGTGAGTGACAGGTTCGAATAGCGACGGTGCGTGGGAACTACCCGACGAATTCCGGTCTCTTAGAGACACTGCCCGTCGTTTCATGCGCAACGAAGTTTTGCCCGAGGAGGCGAAACTTTCTCATGATGCCATTGCGCTGCCGAAGGACGTTTTGACCGGCCTGCAGAAGAAAGCGAGAGACCTTGGTTTCTGGCAAATCGAGTCTCCTTCTGAGTGGGGCGGGGCGGGCCTCAATCTTCTCGGTCAGGCGGTCGTTGCGGAAGAGTCCTCCCAATGCAAAATGGGTGCGTATATCCCTGCCTGTCACGCGTTCGGGTGGGATCCGCCGAATGCGATTTTTCTCGGCCGCAAGGATCAGATTGAAAAGTACGCTGTCTCGACCCTGGATGCCGGTGACAAGACATTCGTTGCGATTTCCGAACCGAGTGGTGGATCGGATCCGGGCCGTGCAATTCAGACCAGAGCCGAGCGGCGCGGCGATCGTTATGTTTTGAATGGAACGAAAACCTGGATTTCCGGCGTAGGCGAATCTGAATGGGGGCTCGTGTTTGCCCGAACGGGCCCAAGCAAAGGACGCGACGGCGTCACTGCGTTCATCGTCGAAAAAGCATTTAAGGGCTTCAGCTACAAGCCGATCCCGGTAATCAGATCCTATTCGCCGTACGAAATCAGCCTGGCCGATTGCGAAGTTCCGGAAGAAAATCGGTTGGGCAACGAAGGCGAAGGATTCAAACTGGCCGAGACGTGGTTGGTCCATGCTCGAATCCCTTATGCGGCTGCCGTTATCGGTATCGCTCAGGCCGCCCTGGAACTGACGATCGACTGGGCACGAGATCGAAAAACGTTCGGGTCTGCGCTCGCCGATAAACAGGCGATCCAGTGGATGCTGGCAGACTCCGAGATTGAACTGCGCGCGGCGCGGCTTTTGGTCTATCAGGCTGCATGGCGCGGCGATCTCGGTCTCGACATCAAAGTCGATGCCTCGATCGCCAAGGTTTATGCCACGGAAACCGCAGGCCGCGTGGTCGACCGATGCATTCAGATCTTTGGCGGTCTCGGTGTTGCGCAAGAAATGCCGCTTGAACGCTGGTACCGCGAACTAAGGATCAAGCGTATCGGAGAGGGGCCGTCGGAGGTACACAGAATGGTCGTCGCCCGTAACCTCTTTGGCCAGCGCCGCGGAGGCTGAGATGTCGATTGATTTCACAGTCGAAGAGAATATCGCGACGATTACCATCAATCGTCCCGAGCGCCTCAACGCAATGGACGCAGAGCATTATCAAGGGCTGTCAGCAGCCTGGACACGCGTTCGCGACGACAACGATATCCGCGTCGCCATCGTGACGGGCGCCGGCGAACGCGCGTTTAGTACCGGCGCCGATATCAAAAGCTTTCTGACAGCGCCGACCGAGTTGCGTGAGATGTGGCTGACACAGCGTGAGCAACTTCTCAATCGCGGTCTTGAAGTCTGGAAGCCGGTCATCGCCGCCGTCAACGGATATTGTCTGGCCGGTGGCATGACGCTGCTGCTGGCGACGGACATCCGCATTGCCGCAGAGCACGCTACCTTCAGTGTCGCCGAGGTGAAGCGGGGCATAATTCCCGGCAACGGCGGCACGCAGCGCATTCTTGAGCAGTTGCCTTACGCAATTGCTATGGAACTTCTGCTGACGGGAGATGCGATCGATTCCGCGACGGCTGCCCGCTTCGGCTTGATTAACAAGGTTGTGACTAAAGAAACTTTGATGGACGAAGCAAGGGTAATGGCGCGCCGGATCGCCGCCAATGCACCGCTTGCGGTCCAGGCAGCCAAAGAACTTGCCGTTCGTTCACGGGAAATGGATCGCACGACCGGCTTCAGGGTCGAAGCGCTGATCACCAGGCTTTTGCAATTTACCGATGACGCAAAAGAAGGCCCTGCGGCGTTTGCAGCCAAGCGGCCGGCCGAATTCAAAGGAGGATAGGATGTCCAGTCAGCGTCCATATCCGCTTGCCGGTATCGTCGTTCTTGATCTCAGTCAGATCTACAACGGTCCCTACGCGACATTTCTCCTCGCTCAGGCCGGCGCCGATGTGATCAAGGTCGAACCGCGCAATGGAGAGCATTTGCGACGCCGTGGGGCGCTGAGTGCGGCTGCGTTGCCGTTCGCAATGCTGAACCCCAACAAGCGTTCAGTGTCTCTTGACCTAAAGACCGAGAAGGGCCGCGAACTATTGTTGAAGCTCGCCGCGCGAGCGGATGTGCTGGTGGAGAATTTCGCGCCGGGCGCGATGGAACGGCTCGGGCTCGATTACCAAAAAGTCCGCAAGGTGAACCCGCGGCTAATCTATGCATCGAGCTCGGGATACGGAAGCTCGGGACCCTATCGGAATTATCCTGCGATGGACCTGACGGTGCAGGCGATGTCCGGAATCATGAGCATCACTGGTTTTGACGATCGACCGCCAGTGAAGTCAGGCCCTGCCGTTTGCGATTTTTTTGCTGGCGTTCACCTTTACGGAGCGATCGTCACCGCGCTTTTTGAACGGGAACGAACCGGTCAGGGGCGCGCTGTTGAAGTGGCGATGCTCGAGTCGGTGTACATGTCGTTGGCCTCGAACCTCAGCCTTTCCCACAGCAGGGGCTGGAAGGACACGCCGCGCACCGGGAATCGGCACGGTGGTCTCGCCGAGGCGCCCTACAATGTCTATCCGACGAAATCCGGTCACATCGCCATCATCTGCGTCGGCGAACAGCATTGGAAGAACCTCCTCAAAGCTATGGGCCGTGAGGATCTTGATTCGGATCCGCGCTTCCAGTCGATGAAAGACCGCGCCTTGAATATCGACGTCGTCGATCAGATCGTGAGCGATTTTAGCAAGAATTTTGAGACCAACGAGCTGTTTGATGTTCTGCTGAAGTATCGTGTGCCCTGTGCTCCAGTTCGCACGCTCGAAGACGTGGTCAATGATCCACATTTGCACGAGCGAGGCATGCTTCAGTGGATTGACCATCCTTCGCTGGGCCGGATTGTCGTGCCGGGGAGCCCGATGCGTTACGAGGGTGCTTCCCCTTTGCCGCACAAGGTCAGTTCCGAGCTGGGCACAGACAACGAAGATGTCTTGAGCAGCCTTGGTCTTTCCAAGGCAGAGATAAATCAACTCAAAGACGAAAAGGTCATTTGATGGACGGCCGTTACGTCATTGCTGGAATTGGACATACTGAATTCGGGCGTCTGCCTGAACGCAGTACTCTGTCGATGAATGCTGAGGCCTGCAAAAATGCCCTCAAGGATGCAGGAATAGACAAGTCGGTCGTCGACGGATTGCTGGTCAAGGTGCCGACGTCGAAATACGACGCGATGTACGGCCAGACCCTTGCGGAAAATTTGCGTCTGCAGCCCAAGGTCGGCGGCGTTTGGGATCAGGGCGGTGCGACCAACATCAGCATGATCTCATTTGCCTGTATGTCGATCGATGCCGGGCAGTGCGACATTGCGCTCGTATGTCTTGCCGATAATCCCAAAACCGGAACGCGCCAGGCTTATGAAAAAGGGTGGGGTCCTGATTCAGCCTATGGGTGGTTCAGCATTGCCGCCGGTTACGCGCTCATCGCGCAACGTCACAAAGCCGAATATGGGACGACGTCGGAGCAGCTCGGCGCCATTGCAGTCGCGTGTCGAAACAATGGCGCAAACAATCCGCATGCGCACCTGCGTCTGCCGCTGACGATCGATCAGTACATGAAATCGCCTTACATCATCGAGCCGTTGCGACGCGATGACATTTGTCTGGTCTCCGACGGTGCGGCCGCTGTGGTAATCATGAGCGAAAAGCGGGGGCGGGAACTTAAAGTTGCGATGCCTGTCCCCATCCTCGGCTTTGGCCAGGCCCATACCTCTTGGGACGTACCGCTTCGTCCGGTGCTGACGTCGACTGCCGCGCGAGACTCGGCGCAGACCGCATTCCGAATGGCCGGATTGACGCCGAAAGATATCGATGTCGCGCAGATTTACGACTGCTACACGATCGCTGCGTTGATGACGCTGGAAGACTACGGCTTTTGCAAAAAAGGCGAAGGCGGCCGGTTCGTCGCCGAGGGCAACATTGCTCCGGGTGGGAAGCTGCCGATCAACACGAGCGGCGGATTGCTTTCCGAAACCGGCATGCCTGGACTGCAAATGGTGATGGAGGGCGTTCGCCAGATGCGCGGGACCTCAGTCAATCAGGTGCGTGGCGCCAAAAAGTGCGTCGTCAGCAACCAAGGTGGCATCATGACAACTCATTCGACACTTCTGTTGGGGCAATAAAGTGAGTTATCCGCTTCCCGAGATTACACCTTTATCCAAGCCTTACTGGGATGCACTTCAGGAAGGGCGCCTGTGTTTTCAGCAATGTGAATGCTGTGGCCACGCTTGGCTGCCGCCGCGCGCCGAATGTCCCGAATGCTGGGAGTGCAAATGGCAGTGGAAGACCGCGTCAGGTAAAGGCCGCCTCATAAGCTGGGTCGTCTATCACCACGCCTATCATCCCGAATTCAAAGCGCGCTTGCCTTATAACGTGGCGCTCGTCGAATTGGACGAAGGGCCGCGTCTCATCACCAATATTGTGAACGTTAACGATCGCAAGCTCGACATCGAGCTTCCGGTCAAATTGCGCATCGAGAAAGAACAGGACTTTTCGCTAGCCAGATTCGAGCTGGCGTAGGTGGTCCGGTTCTATTCCGCAGCTTGTGTGCCGGTCCTGCTATAGCGGCTTTCCGGCCGCGGCAGACCCAGGTGCTCGCGCAATGTACGGCCGGTATATTCTTTCCGGAATAAACCGCGCCGCTGCAATTCCGGTATCACCAGGTTGACGAAGTCATCGAGCGACCCCGGCAAATAGGCGGGTATGAAATTGAAGCCGTCGGCGGCTTCCTTTTTGTACCAGTCTTCCATGATGTCGACGATTTGCGCGGGCGTGCCGCGAATGACGCTCTTGCCGCGCGCGCCCGCGGCGCGTAGCGCCGTCTCACGGAGAGTGAGGTTTTCCCGTCGGGCGGCGTCGAGGACGTTCTGTCTTGCACTTTGACTGGTGCCGACCTCAGGCAAGTCCATCGGCATCGGCCCATCCGGTGGATATTTCGAAAGGTCGACGCCTCCCAATATGGTCGAGAGCATTTCTCGCGCGGCAATAGGATGGATCAGCGACTGGAGATATTCATATTTCTCATTGGCTTCGGCTTCGGTTTCGGCAACGAAGCAACTGAGGCCCGGCATGACCTTGATGTGGTCCGGATTACGGCCGAACTTGTCGGCCGCACGCGTTTTCACCTCGGAGTAATATTTCTGGCAGGACTCGATGGTGAGATGCGCACTGAAGATCACCTCTGCAAAACGTGCGGCAACGTCCATCCCGTCGTCTGATGTGCCGGCTTGCACGATAACCGGGTGACCTTGCGGCGGCCGTGGTGTGTTCAACGGGCCTTTGACCGCAAAGTGTTTTCCCTTGTGATTCAGATAGTGGAATTTGGCTGGATCGAAGAATTGACCGGTTTCCTTGTTACGAACGAAGGCGTCGTCATCCCAGCTGTCCCACAGGGCCAGTACAATTTCGGCAAATTCACGGGCGCGATCATATCGTTCGGCGTGTCCATAATGCTGATCGCGGCCGAAGTTATAGGCTTCGGCCGGGGTTCCCGAAGTCACCAGGTTCCAGCCGATACGTCCACCGCTGATGTGATCGAGCGACGCGAATTTCCGGGCGACGTGATAGGGTTCGTAATAACTCGTCGTTGCCGTGCAAATAAGGCCGATACGTTGTGTCACGGCGGCTAGACCGCCTAGCAGCGTCATTGGGTCGAAATTCGCAATGAACTGCGCGGACCGCGACAACGCCTCCATGCTCGCTTCCCGCATGGCCAGATTGTCCGCGAGAAAAAGCATGTCGAATTTGCCGCGCTCCGCGGTCTTTGCGATGTCCGCGTAGTGCTGAAAATTCACGCCGGCATCGGCTTGTGCCTCAGGGTGCCGCCAGGACGCGACATGGCTGCCCGTCGGATTGAAGAACGCACCAAGACGAAGTTCACTTGATGGCCTTGCCATACGCGATGGTCCCTGGTTGGAGATGGGAACGGATACCCCGTTTCGGTCCGCATGGCGGCCGATGACGTCACCGGTCAGTCGAGAGAGATGTGCTCCGATTTGATCAATGGACCCCAAAGGGCTTTTTCCTGATCCATCAGTTTAACGAAGTCTTCCGGAGATCCGCCGAGCGGCTCCGAACCGATTATTTCGATCTGCTTGCGAACTTCCGGATTCTTCAGCGCATCGTTCATCGCTTTTCCGATGGCGCTTACGACATTCGCGGGGAGTCCGGCTGGACCCATGATGCCGTTCCAGGTGGTGGCTACAATGTCGAGACCGGATTCACGGAAGGTCGGGACATTTGGCAAAAAGCTGACTCGCTCTGCGCTTGCCGTGTTCAGCAGCTTCAGCGAGGAAACTTGTGGCACATAAGACGGGAAACCGATGTTGATGTGTCCGCCCATTACGTCCGTTATCAGCGGCGCGGTGCCGTTGTAGCTGATCAAAATACCCTTCAGCCCTGTCTTTGCGAGGAATAGCGCTCCGGTAAGGTATTCGATGCCGCCCAAGCCGCCGCTGCCGATTGTCAATTTGCCGTTTTGGGACTGGGCATAGGCCTTTAAATCCTGAAGATTGTTGATTGGAAGCGCAGGGTCGACTGCGAGTACGACAGGGACTTGACGCGTTAAAACGATGGGCGTGAATTCGCTGTCGGAATCGTAGGTCAGCTTCTTGTAGAGCATTTTGTTGAAGACCGACGGTCCTGAACCTCCAACGACAAGCGTGTAGCCGTCGGGCTTCGATTTCCCGACGTAAGTCATGCCAACCGCGCCATTGGCGCCGGCACGGTTTTCCACGACAACAGATTGTCCCAGTCTCTTGGAGAGCTCCTGCGCATAAAGACGGGCCGCGACGTCCATGCTGCCTCCGGCAGCGTAAGGCACGATCAGGGTGATAGGCCGCGTTGGCCAAGCATCATCAGCCGCGGCGGGCAGGGGCGATAACAGGAGCTGCGTCGCCAAAGCGGCAAAAAGCGCGACAACGAGAGCGCGCCGTATGAAGGTCCCGAATCCGGGACGTATTGGCGTAACTGGCAAGGCATCTCCCCCGTTTGCGGTGGCCGCTTTTCTGGCGTTGTTGACCAGCATTTTGACGTAAAAGGAAAGGCCCTACAAGGTAAATATCGGATGTTTTCGTTTTAATGCATATTGTCAGACCGTAATGCTGACGGCTATGGCTGACGGATCGGGAGGCGGAGGAAACTGGAATGACCGGGAAAGTCGGCAAATTGATCGACGTGCAGCATCATTTGTATCCGCCAAAGTTCCTGGCGGAACGCCGTGAGGCCCTGCTCAAGTTTTCACCCGGATTTCCGCACATCGTGGATTGGACGCCGCAGCAGTCCATCGATGACATGGATCGAAACGGATGTGCGGCTGCCGTCTTGTCAGCCGGGCCTCCCGGCGTTTGGCTCGGAGAAACCGAACAAGCGCAAAGACTGACCTCAATTATAAACGAATTCGGCGCCGAACTCGTTTTGAAGTATCCGAAGCGGTTTGGTTTTCTCGCGACATTGCCGCTGCCGGATGTCGATTTTTCGCTCCGTCAAATCGAAAATGTCTTCGACAACCTTCACGCCGACGGCATCGGCCTGATGTCGAGCTATGACGGAAAATGGCCCGGTCATCCCGACTTCGCTCCGATTTTCGATGAACTCAACCGGCGCGGCAGTGTTGTGCAGTTTCATCCGACGGCTGGCCGCCATACACAGGGCCTGCTGCGCGAGCCGGCACCGCCGATCATCGAATTTCTATTCGACACCACGCGAGCAATTACGGATTTGCTCTACAGCGGCACGTTTGCGCGGTGTCCAAACATCCGCTGGATATTCCTGCACGGCGGCGGCACCTTGCCGTTCCTGGCCGATCGTATCGGCATGTGGGCCAGAGCAAAGAAGACCGACGCCGCGCTGATGGCGCGCATTCCAAATGGCGTCGAATATGAGTTGAAACGGCTTTATCTGGACGTCTGCTCGATGTGCAATCCGGTTTCGATGGGGGCGATTCTCAAATTTGTTCCGAGCAATCAACTGATGTTCGGCTCTGACGCGCCGTTCTTCTCGATTGCCAGCGCCCTGGAAGAATTCGATACGGTTCGTCCCCTTCTGACAGAAGGGCAAATCGCCGATATTCAATACAATACGGCTGCCGGCCTGTTTCCGAGACTTGCGCAGTAAGTAGGGCCTGATTTAAGCGGGCGAAGTGCCGCGATCATTCGACGATGCTGCTGGCCAAATTGCTGTAAGCCGCAATATGCCGACGCATGCGGCGGAAAGCGGCCTCGCCGTCTTGCTCAATGATGGCTTCCAGAACGCGTCCATGAACCTTGATGACCTGACGGCGCAAATCCGCAGTGTGCAGGCTTTGGTATTCGGTCGCCGCATAAATGGGCCGTGAAATGGCATCAACGAAGGTAATCAAAAGCTCGTTCTTGCTGGCTTTGACCACGGCAAGGTGCCATTTGAGGTTGACCTTCGCAAAGCGTGCAAAATCCCCGGAGAGGCTTTCAAGCTCCTCGTGGATCATTCGCATTTCCTGAAGGTCTTCTTCGGTCCTGTGCAAAGCTGCCAGCCGCGCTGCGGCTGGTTCGACTAACTCGCGCGCTTCGATGAGTGCATCGAAACGAACGCCGTGACTGCGCAGAAAAAGCTCGAACGAACGAGAAATCAACTCGCGCGTTGGGCGTCGAATTGCCGATCCACCGTTGCGGCCAGCGCGCGTGGCTATTAGCCCTTCAGTTTCGAGAACGCGCAGGGCTTCACGGACGGACCCGCGGCTCAACCCCGACTGAGCGACAAGCTCGCGTTCGGTGGGTAAAGGAGTTCCTTCGGGCAGGCGTTCATCGAGAATAAGCTCTCGAAGTCGGTCTGCCAGCACGTCGGAAGCTTTGGGTACCGATACCGCGAGGCTCTCGAGCTTTAGTGAACTGCGCATGCAGTTTCTCCGTGTGGAAACATGGCCGGCAAGTCGGGCGATATTATCCGACCAAAAACCTTTTGCCCTTGTGTCGGCAGCAGGATGACTTGGTTAGGCCGAGCGATCGTACACCATTTTTTTTGCATAACACTTTGATATTATGCATAAAACTATAGAGTAGTAAGGCGCTAAATTCGGCAAATTGGGAAAGCGACAGGCCTACCCAGTTTGGTCTAACAATTACATTATTATTTGACGAACGCTGACGGGACATCTAGGTTCATTATATCGACATTGATCGGAAGTTCCAGCTCCTCACCACTTAAAAGAGTGCCCGAGCTCCCCGGAGCAATGTTGGCCTTACAAACGCGACAGTGCGGGTTTGCCGCCGTCGAACCAGCTTTTGAGGGGAGGGAACATGCGAGACCGTATGGTCGATATCGCGACGCCCGAAGGCGCGATGAATACATTCTTTTGCCAGCCCGAGGGGGCCGGGCCGTTCCCCGCGGTTGTGATCTACATGGATTTTTGGGGCTTTCGCGAGGAGCTTTTCGATCTCGTGCGTCGCGTCGCGTCTGTCGGCTATTACTGCATCATGCCGAATTTCTATTATCGCCAGGGCAAGAAGGTCAGCCACGCATTCTATGATGAAAAAGGCCGAATGATTTCGTTTGAGACGCTGGACGAGGAGCGTCAGAAAATTGCGCTGGAGCCGCTCAACAATTTGTCCAACGCAATGGTCGTGCGCGATACGAAGTCGCTACTCGATTTCATGTTCAATGGAGAGCCGGTGCGGCGAGGCGCCATTGGCTCGATCGGCTACTGCATGGGCGGACGGCACGTGCTCTGTGCGGCCGGGAACTTTCCGGAGTTCTTTCGTGCGGGCGCCAGCCTTCACGGCACCAATCTCATCCTCGATCAGGAGGATTCTCCGCATCATCTGGCCGACAAGTTTCGCGGAGAACTGTACTGCGGATTTGCCGAAACTGACCCCTATGCCAAGCCCGAACTTATCCGCCGTCTAGGCGAGATCATGGCGAAGTGTCCCTTCGTGGATTATCGCTATGAGATCCATAAAGGCGCAGATCACGGCTACGCTCTGCCGGATCGCGATGTCTACCACAAACAGGGCTCGAATCGCGATTGGGAGCTCATGCTCGCGATGTTTCGTCGGCAATTGCCACCCTTTCCATAAACACACTTGATACTCGCAAAACAGGAGAACGCGATGGCGGCTCTCGTCGATCGATGCGCGATCATTGCGGGCGGTAGCGGGGATATCGGAAGCGCGATCGCCTTAAAGCTGGCTGAGCTCGGCATCAACATATCGCTTGCCGGGCGTACGCAATCGAAGCTCGATACTGTTGCAGCGCGATTGCGGCATGAGGCCGGGCGCGAGGCCCTGGTGACATCCTGCGATTTGAGAAAAGCCGGTGCCGCAGCCGATCTGGTCGAGAAAACCGTGAGCAAATTCGGACGGCTCGATATCGTCGTGACTTGCGCCGGCGATTTCAAGCGCGGGACTGTCGTATCGGTGCCGCGGGATGACTGGGAAGACGGCTTTGCATTGATGTTTCACGGCGCCGTCGGTCTGGTATCGGCATCGTGGCCGCATCTAAAGGCAGCAACCGGACACGTCGTGATGATCTCCGGCATTCATGGCGTCGAGCCGCATGCCGAGTCGATCATCGGAGGTGCGATTTGCGCGGCGCTATTGAATTTTGCCAAGGCCGCATCACAGACCGGCAGACAGGACAAAGTGTCCGTGAATAGCATTGTCGCCGGATACCTGCAGGGGCGACGCCTTAACGGCATGGTGGACAAGCTCGCCAACGAGCAAAACCTTGCGAAGGAAGAAGCAAGACAGGTTTTTGCAGATAAACTCGGCCTGCAGAGATTCGGAACGCCGGAGGATGTGGCTAATATCGTTGAGCTGATGATTAGCGAGAAGGGATCGTATCTGCAGGGATCCGCCATCGTTCTCGATGGCGGTGTTACCCATGGCCGCTAACGATAGTTCTTTGGCGAATGAGACCATCGCAAGCCGCCTGGCCGATTTCATCGTTGCACTGCGCTGGGAAGTTGTCGAAGAACGCGTCCGCCATGAAGTTAAGCGGGCATTTTTTAACTGGCTCGGTTGTGCCGTCGGTGGTTCGAAACACGGCAGTATAGCTTTGGCGCAGGCCGCACTCCTGCCGGTCGCGGGCGCCCCGCAGTCAACCATCATCGGGCGGCGGCAGCGCACCGACATGCTGACGGCATCGCTCCTTAACTGTACAAGCTCAAGTGTCTACGGCTTCGACGACACGCACGCCGAGACCATACTGCATCCGACTGGTCCTGTGGCCGCGGCCCTTCTCGCCTTGTCCGAAACGACACCGATCTCGGGGCAGGACTTCCAGTTGGCGCTCTTGCTCGGGGTCGAAATCGAGAGCCGGCTCAGCAAAGCGATTGCGGTCGCGCCTGCGCGATGCAAGGTAGGCTGGTATCTTACCGGACTGACCGGCGGCGTCGGCGCCGCCGCTGCTGCAGGTCTTGTTCTCGGGCTAACACCGCAGCAGATTGTGTGGGCAATGGGCATAGCCTCGGGTCAGGGCGCAGGAAATCGTGCAATGCACGCCGCGATGACGAGCGCATTGGTGCCCGGTCATGCCGCATATTGCGGCTTGCGCGCGGTGCTTCTGGCCAAGGCCGGTTTCACATGCGGGGCCAATTTCATCGAGAACCCCAACGGCTTTCTCAATTTGTTTGCCGAGGAACCAAATCCGAAGGCCCTGTTCGACGGTCTTGGCGAGCGCTACGAGATCATGGCAACCAACTACAAGCCATGGCCTTGCGGGATTGTGCTTCACGCGATGGTGGACGCCTGTCTCCAGATCTATCGGCACCAGCGGATTGCTGCCGCCGATATCGCTCGCATCGAAGTGACGGTCCATCCAACGGCAATTACGCTTGGCAACCGGCCTAATCCGACCGACGATCTTCAGGCGATCGTCAGCCTGCATCACTGGGCAGCTGCGACACTTGTCCGCGGTCAGTCCGGAATCGATGTTCTGGACATGAGCACCATAACCGATCCGGAAATAGCCAAAACGCGCAGCAAGGTTCACGCTGTTGCGAGTGATGCCCTCGCGCCGGATGCTGCTCGGGTTCTGATCGAAACTACAGCCGGCACAAGACTCGGAGCCGAAGTCGAGCATTGCCTGGGCAGTGCGACGCGGCCGATGTCCGATGGTGACCTTGAGGCTAAATTCCGGGCACAGTGCACCGGGATTATCGACGAGAAATGCGCTGATGGGCTCGTTCTGGAATGTTGGCGTCTCGATCAATGTGCCGACATGGCGGAGCTTGGACGATTGGCTGCCTGAGATACGACGATGCCCATAGCACTTGACGATCTGCTTTTCTCTGAGCCGATTTTCAGTAGGCCTGAATGCGTGTTGTGCTGCGCGTCAGGCGATATCTTTGCTTCCCACAAAGGCGCCAGCGTCCTTCACGTTCGGCCTGATGGAAAAAGTCGTGTGCTGGGTTTCGTTTCCGGCTTCACCGATACCGACAAGTTCCTTCCAAACGGCATTGCACTCGCGCGCGACGGTGCGCTGTTCATTGCCAACATTGCCGGCGAGGGGGGCGTCTGGCGTACCGGGACTGATGGCGCGCTGGGTCCGTATCTGATGGAAGTCGACGGTACCAAGCTTGTTGCAGCCAATTTCGTCTGGTTTGATCGCTTGAACCGGATGTGGATCACTTGCAGTACGCGATCCGCCGATCGTTCCGCCCCGATGAACGAAAACGTCAGAGATGGCTTTGTCGTGCTGGTGGATGATCGCGGTCCGCGCATCGTAGCGGACAGCCTTGCCTTCACCAACGAATGTCGAATCGATGGAGAAGGCAAGGCACTCTACGTTTGCGAAACCGCAGGCTACAGCATCAGCCGCTTCCCGATCCGTTCATCTGGGGAGCTTGGGCCTCGCCAACTGTTCGTCGAGTTTGCCCCGGGGACTTATCCCGACGGATGCGCGTTTGACTCAGCCGGCCATCTCTGGATGGCGAGCCCCGTCAGTAATCGTGTGATCCGTGTCAGTCCGGACGGGCGACAAGAAACCGTGATCGAGGACTCGGTGCCTGGTCATATTGAAACGGTGGAAGCTGCCCGTGCGCGCGGCCGGTTTTCGCGCGATCATTTCTACATGAAGTCCGGCGAGCGTTTGGAGGCGATCACATCGGTAGCGTTCGGCGGAACTGACCTGCGAACGATCTATCTCGGCTCGCTGACGAACAGGCAACTCGTGTCATTCCGGTCGGATGTCGCTGGCGAAGCACCGGTCCATTGGAATTTTAATCGCGCATTCTAACTGCGCCGTGCTTCGATGCACTTCGGCGGGGAGGATTACGCCTGCATTCCCCAGCGCCTGACGGTCCGTGCTTCGATAACGCGAAAGATCACGTTTTCAACAATAAGGCCGATGATCGTGACCATCAAAAGGCCCGCGAATACCGAAGCGATATCCAGCTGATTGCGGCTTTCGAAGATGAACCATCCCAGCCCGCCCTGATTTGACGTGACACCGAAGACGAGTTCTGCGGCGATCAAGGTGCGCCAGGCAAAGGCCCATCCAATTTTCAAACCGGTGAGAATAGATGGAAACGCTGCCGGCACCAGGACCTGTACGAGAAATGGTATTCCTCTCAGACCATAATTCATTCCCGCCATGCGCTGTGTTTGGGGTACCGAGGCGAAACCTGCCACCGTATTGAGCGCGACAGCCCAGATCACCGAGTGCACGATAACAAAGACCGGACTCGGCGTTCCCAGACCGAACCACAAAAGCGCGAGCGGCAGCAGAGCAATTGCGGGAAGAGGATTGAACATAGCTGTGAGAATAGCGAGAAAATCAGTGCCGTAGCCACTAGTCGCGGCGATCGCGGTTGCGACGGCGGCCGCAGCGAGACCGATAGCGTAACCGGTCAGCAATGTTTCAAGTGAGATCAACGTGCGCAAAGCCAGCGTACCGTCGACGATGCCGGCCACGAATGCCTGCAACGTTTCAACGAAAGTCGGAAAGATCAGCGAATTCCCGATCCACAGAGCGCCACCCTGCCAGAGCAATGCCAATATCAGAATAATGGAGCTGTAGCGGACTGCCTTGTTGTGGAGCAGATGGCGTGCTGTCGGTAATGGCTGCTTGATCGGCTCGGCCCGGTCCGCCGATACCGCAATTTCGTATTCCGGGCGGCTGATCAAGACAGTTTGGTCGGGCTCGGTGCTTATGGTTTCAGCCATTGTGATAGGTCCCGGCGCCGAACAGCAGCGAGTTGATCTTCCGTTGCAGCGCCATGAATTCGCCCCCGCCGATATCCCCGCGCCCAAAATCAGCGGCATTGAGTTCGGCCCGCACCCGCCCAGGGTGAGGACTCAGCACAAGAATGCGCGAGCCGATAACAATGGCCTCTTCGATCGAGTGGGTTACGAAGATGACCGTAAAGTTCGTCTCCTCCCAAAGCCGGAGCAATTCGTCCTGCATTTGCTGACGGGTCAGCGCATCGAGCGCAGCAAACGGCTCGTCCATTAGCAATATCTTCGGCTCCATCACCATCCCGCGCGCGATGGCGACCCGTTGTTTCATTCCACCGGATAGAGTGTGGGGATAGGCGTTGCGAAAGGCGCCAAGACGGACTTTTTCGATGACGGCAAGGGCGCGTTCCTCGGCATCCTTGCGGGTCGCTTGCTTGCTGGCAAGCAGCGGAAACATCACGTTTTGCAGCACGGTTTTCCAGGGCATCAACTGGTCGAATTCCTGGAAGACCATCATGCGATCGGGGCCCGGCCGCAGAGTCGGACGTCCATTCAGTTTCACGCTGCCTTCGATCGGCGGGATGAATCCCCCGATGCATTTGAGAAGGGTCGATTTTCCGCAGCCCGATGGACCCAGCAGCATAAAGCGGTCGGCTGAAAACACATTGAAGCTGACGCGCTGGGTTGCCGTGATCAGGTCGTCACGTGTCTCATATTGAATCGTGACGTTACTGACGTCCAACAAAGCGATCGGAGCATTCTCCGACATTCAATTGCCTGGAAGGCTTTGCGCGCTCTCGAAGAAAAGGTCCTTCCAGGACGGAAGTTTTTTCGAGATCGATCCCGTTTCGTACATGAAGTCAGCGAACTGCTGCATCTTCGCAGGTATGTTGGTGAAGTCGATATCGGGGTCCGTCACCAGCTTGACGATATCGTCCTGTTTGTCTTTTTTATCGTTCGCCAAGCGCAAGTAGATGTCAGCGACCCGTTTGGGGTCGCGTTTGATCATGTCGTTTGCCTCGTTCTGCGCAGCGAGTATCGCAGCGATCACTTTGGGATTGTCCCGATAGAAGTTTCGGGTGACGCCGAGCAACCCGTTGTTGTGAGGACCGCCAGCCACCTCATAGGATTTCATGACGACATGAACCGCGGGATCCGCCAGTTCCTGCTGATAAAACGGAGCCGTCGCCACATGGGCATCGACCGGTCCGTTGTCGGTCAGGAGCGAGACGACGGAGCTCGGATGGCTCATCTGAACCGTGATCGGATCGAGCTTGTTGAAGTTGGCCATGCCGAACTGCTTGGCGACCGCCATTTGCAGCAACAACGCCATGGTCGAGATTTTCACTGCCGGAACAGCGATACGATCCTTGGTCGTGAAATCGGCGACCGAATGCACGTCCGGGTTCCGAGTTGTCAGCATGAACGGCATGTTGAGCGTTGCGGATATAGACTTGATTTCGTTCGGGGTGCCGGCGGTTTTGCTCCAAATCGTGGCGGCCGTCGGAAAGCCCATCAAGACAACGTCAGCGGTTCGGCTCAAAAGAACGTCCGTAATCTGTGCCGCGCCGCTTACCGAAACGTAGCGAACGGTCAGATCATTGACGCCGTCGGCCGCTGCTCGCTTTTCGACCAGCTTCTCGCTTTCCATGACCATTATGGGGAGGGAAGTGAGGCCTATTTGCTGGACTATTGTGACGGTTTTCGTCTCGGCCTGGGCGAGCGAAGTGAATGTCAGCGAGAGCAGTCCGGAGAAAATTAGTTTTCCCGACAAGTGCATCGTCAATCCCTCCCCCAATTTATTCTTAGTCGACCGTACCGATGACCGGAATCAGTTTGGCGAATTTGTCGACTTCCTGCTGGTAATAGATGGAGAAGTCGTGCGGCGTGCCGTACATCGGTGAATTGCCCTGTGCGGAGAGAGACGCTTTTAGGTCGTCAGATTTTAACGCCTGTTCAGTTGCGGTCGCCAACCGGTCGATGATTTCCGGTGGAGTCCCGTGTGGGGCCAGAAGCCCAGTCCAGAGCCACACATTGAAACCAGGGATCCCAGCCTGCGCTACGGTCGGAAGATTCGGAAGCGCGGGGTCCGGCTTGTCGCCGGTTGTGGCCAATCCGATGAGCTGACCGTTCCTCACGAAACCCAGAACCGGCGGTATCGAAGAAAACATCACCTTCTCCTGGCCGGACAAGAGATCTTTAATAGTTTCACCGCCGCCTTTGTAGTGCACCGCCGTCATCTTTATTCCCGCGGCCAGGTTGAATAGTTCTGCAGCAAGATGAGTCGATGTTCCCTTACCCGCCGTCGCATAAAGCAGATCATCGGGATGGAGCTTGGCATAACTGATCAGCCCGGCAACATCGGTTATGTTCAACGATGGATGAACGACGAGCACGAGGGATGTTCCGGCAAGCGGTGCGATCGCAGTAAAGTCCTTTGCAACCTTGATCGGAAAGTTTGCAAACAAGCTTTCGTTGACCGCGGTGCTCGGCGCCGCGATCATTAGTGTGTAGCCATCAGGTGCTGAATGAGCGACGTATTCGGTTGCGATGTTACCGGAAGCACCGAGCTTGTTCTCGACGTAGATTTGCTGACCCAGAATTTCGCCGAGCTTCGCGGCAATTGTTCGCGCGATGATGTCCGCCGGGCCGCCGGCGGCGAACCCGACGACCACCTTAATCGGCCTGACCGGATAGTTTGTCTGTGCCTGGGCGGCGCTAGCGATCAGCGCGACGGCGGCCGCGATCACCACTAGCAATCGCAGCCCGACAGGCCGCTTCGGAATCTGCCACTCGTTAATCAGACCTCTCATTGAAAACATTCCTCTCCCATGGTGTCGCTCATTGGATTTTTCTGGGCAAGTTCCTGCAAAAAACAAATGCAGGCCTAGCAAATGGAGATTGGTATTAATATTGGACATTTAGCCCTAAAGACAACTATCTTCGTCACGCCGCTTTTCCGTGGGGCAAAATGAGAACGTCAGGAGGGATGCAACTTGGGTACGTTCAGGGCAATCGTGATTGAGAAGGCCGAGGGAGGCCAAACCACCAAACTGGCCGATTTTGACGATGCCAATCTGATGGACGGGGATGTAACGGTCCGGGTCCTGTGGTCGACGATCAATTATAAGGACGGTCTCGCGATCACAGGGAAAGCACCGGTGGTTCGTCGTTTCCCGATGATTCCCGGTATCGACCTCGTGGGAGAAGTCGAAGCCTCTTCGCATCCGGACTGGGTTTCGGGAGATCAAGTCATCCTCAACGGTTGGGGGGTCGGCGAAAATCACCTAGGCGCGTTTGCAGAGAAAGCGCGCGTAAAGGGCCAATGGCTGGTGCGATTGCCGGACGATCTCAGCGCACGCGAGGCTATGGCTCTCGGCACCGCAGGCTACACCGCGATGCTATGCGTTATGGCGATCGAGCGTCACGGACTGACGCCCGATCGGGGGCCGATATTGGTCACGGGTGCAGCGGGCGGCGTGGGATCGGTTGCCATCGCGTTGCTGGCAACGCTCGGCTTCAAGGTCATCGCATCGACGGGAAGGCCAGAGGAAGCCACCTATCTCACCGCATTGGGTGCAAGCGAGATTATCAATCGCAGTGAGCTTTCTGAACCAGCGCGGCCGTTGGCAAAAGAACGCTGGGCCGGCGCCGTCGATACGGTCGGGTCAAATACCTTGGCCAATGTCTTGGCGATGACCAGGTACGGCGGTGCAGTAGCTGCCTGCGGGCTCGCCGGCGGCATGGATCTGCCGAGCAGTGTTGCGCCCTTTATCTTGCGGGGCGTCGCGCTCCTCGGCATCGATTCGGTGCAGTGCCCGCTCCCGGAGCGTTTGAAGGCATGGCATCGGCTGAGCATGGAAGTCGACCGCGACAAACTCAAAATGGCAACTCGAGAGGTCGGCCTCCCTTACGTCATCAAGGAGGCCGACGCTATTGTTGCCGGACAAGTGCGCGGTCGGACGGTTGTGCGGCTCGATTAGCGGCCGCGGAGGGATTCTATCCCTCCCTAGGCGGAGTTATTCAAGGCCTTCGACGATACGGAGATCGCGTTCGGCGCAGTCTCCAAAAACTTTAAGAGCAGCCTGGTAATCGGGGCTATCGTGGGCCTCGATTGCCTTTTCTACGCTTTCAAACTCGATGAGAACGACGCGTTGAGCGACGCCAGCCTCGTAGGCCTTGGCGGCAACGCCGCGGGCCAGATTACGGGCGCCATATTTTGCGAACGCCGGTCCGGCAAGTTTGGCGTACTCGCCGAGCTTGTTTGGATCTTTGATCGAACGATAAACCGATACGAGATAGCCTTTCTTCGCCATGTTAATCTCCATTGTTGGCGGGTTGAGGTCGTTATGACTGGGTGCGCGCCTGCGACGCCTAGATGCCGAAATGGTTGCCGATGAATTTGAGCATGCGCTCGAACGTGTCGCCGATCTTTGTCAAATCGGGCGCATGGCCGACATTGCGCTCGCCGTCGAAGTAGCACAGTTCGATCTCTCCGCCGGCCTTGCGATAGTTCTCGGCAAAACGCGGCGCTTCCGTCAGCGGCGAGCTCGATTCTTCATCCTTGTAGTCGTGTAGCGGGTCGTCCGTGCATTGATGCCAAATGGACGGTGGCAGCTCTACGGCTTCTCCACGCTCGAGGATCAGCGTCGGATTTCCATCAGCCATCGCCGCTTCGTCTGACCAGAACTGGTTATGTTTATCGACGATCGCAGAGGCCCATTCCGGCGGGTTCGCCAATGCGGCTTGTCGTTTCGCATAACGGTACCGGCTGAGCGGATTGATCACCGGCCAGGACATGATGACGCCGCGTACTGTGGCGTCGAACCGTGCCGAACCGGACTTCAGCGGGATCGAGCAATAGCGGGGATCATTCGGCCGCATCCCCGCCAGCATCGCAAGGTGCCCGCCGCTGGACTGACCGGAAATTCCGATCAATTCCGGTCGCGTCTTCAGTTCTTTGGCGTGAGCCTTGCACCAGCGGATGGCGTAATTGATGTCTTGCAGCGACTTTGGGTAGTATCCCTCGCGGGCGACCCGCCAATCCAGCGAAACGACAACAACGCCGTGGGCTGCGAGCCACTCGTGGCGCACTTTGTCGCTGAATCGATTTTGCAAGCACCAGGCGCCGCCGTGCAGATCGATGACGGCGGGGAAAGGTCCTGCACCGCGCGGTTTGAACACGCGGGCCATGAATGGCTTGTCGCCGTGGCGCAAATACTCCACGTCCTCGACGCTAAACTCATGAGTGGCCGAAACCGACGCTTCAGCGTCCATGACGTGATTCCTCCCACATTATTTCTGGACGGACATACGCCGCCGGACGCTGCTGAGCCAGCGAAGATAATATCAGACTTTTATCTATTTTGGATTAATGTTAGACATTTAGCAACTCGCGACGCGACGGAAGACTGAGAATTTAGTCCTCACAAGGTGCGCCATTCCAGCAAGCTACGAGGCGATAGCGTCGAGCTCCGGACTTTATTGGCGCATCAGTTCTTTTCCGAAGCGATGGCTAACAAGGCGGCAAATTATTCGCGGGCACCAAAGCCGCCGCTCGGGAGGAAACGGTATGCTCAGGGCTTTGCTCGTCTGTTTGCAGGCGCTTGTGATTGTTTCGGTTGCTCAAGCGCAGCAGGATTATCCAAACAGATTGATCAAGATCATTTTTGGTTCGCCGCCGGGCGGCAACCTTGATGCCGTCACGCGCCTCCTGGCTCACGGCATTGAGACCAGCATGGGACAGCATGTCATCGTTGAAAGTTCATCGCCTGGATTGGGCGGCGCGGCCGCAGCCGTGACAACGGCCCGCAGCGATCCCGACGGCTATTCGCTTCTGGTTCTATCGGCTGGATTTCCCGCTTATTCCGCGTTGTCGAAAAGCACCCTGATCCAGCCTGTCGACGGACTGACATGGATTTCGCTGATTACATCCTATCCTTTCATGATTTACGTGAAAGCCGATTCGCCCTTTAAGACGCTGGGGCAACTTATCGAGGCTGCGCGAGCGCATCCCGGCGAACTCAAATATGGCTCCGCCGGAGCGGGTTCGCTGCTGCACACCAGTGTCGAACTGCTGGCAAACAAGACCGGCGTAAAATTTCTGCACGTGCCTTATCGCGGCGAAGTTCCCGCGATCACGGCGTTGATCGCCGGAGAGATCGACTTCGTCTCTACGACAACCGGTCCAACGACGGAGAGGGTGCGAGCGGGCGAACTGCGGGCGCTTGCGGTCACTGGCAAAACGCGATGGCCCGAATTTCCCGACGTGCCAACCGTTGGAGAGGCGATTTCGCTTCCAGATTTCGAGGTTATTTCATGGTCTGCGCTGGCAGGTCCGCCCAAACTTCCGGAACCGATCGTAAGCCGCCTCAACGCCGAAGTTCGCAAGGCGCTTGCCGTTCCCGATATCAAATCCAAGCTCGAGGCATTGGGGGGAGACCCACATGCCAATTCGCCCGCGGACATGGAAGCGCTCGTTCAGAGCCAGTACGAAACCTGGAAACAGCTTGCCGTGACCGCTCACATCTCGATCGAATGAGGTCGTGGCGGCGATGAAAATGCACAAGCCATTGCCGCGTTTGACCGGTCATTAAGGCGGACAGTTCTTATGAAAGAACAGATGCACCTCGCGATAGACGTCTCCTGGACAAACGTTGAAACGACCTGGCGGGAGACAGGATCCAGAATGGGGCGGCATTATCCGGATATCGGTCTTTTTGAAGATATCGCCCGCATTTCCGAGCGGGGCCTGTTCGACATGATCTTCTCCGGTGACAGCACGGGGATTCCCGGAACGTGGCGGAGCTCGATTGACGACGCGGTTCGATATGGGGTGGCTTTTCCACGGTTCGACATGAGTCCGTGGGTTGCCGCAATGTCCCGAGTCACCAGTCATATCGGGTTTGGGCTGACTTACGCGACGACATTCATGCATCCATATTACGTCGCCCGTCTGCTCAATTCGCTCGACCACCTGAGCAGCGGACGCATTGCGTTCAACGTCGTCACTTCGCAGCGTAAGGCCGATGCTCAGAACTTCGGTTTTGACGAACTTATGGAGCATGGCGATCGCTACGATCGGATGGATGAATTCATCGATGTCTGTCGCGGCCTGTGGGCGGGCGTTGAGCCTGACGCATTTGAGTGGGACCGCAATACCGGGCTGGTTGCCGATCCTGCAAAGGTACACGCCATCGATCACGCTGGAAAATATTTCAAGGTGAAAGGGCCGTTGAACGTACCCGCGTCGCCACAGGTTGCGCCGGTTCTCATCCAGGCCGGCGGTTCTCAGCGGGGTATCCGTGCTTCCGCCCGTTTTGCCGATCACATATTCGGCGGCCGCTTGCCGCTTCCGTTGATGACAAAGCAGCGCCAGGAGCTTGACGAAGCGTTGCGTGCCGAAGGGCGGGATCCGCAAAAGGTCGGGATCATATGGGCTACGCCGATTATCGTTGCGGAAACCGAAGACGCTGCGTTGGCCCTGAAAGAGCGGCTTATTGCGCACGTGCCGCGGGAAGCTGCCGGCGTCTGGCTCTCGTATAATACCGGCTTTGACATGGCGACGCTGCCGCCACGCTTCTCCTTGCGTGAACTCAATGAGCGAATTATCGCCGCGAATGCCTCTCCTCTGGGCTTTGTCGGCATTCTCGCGAAAACCTATGGTGAGCATACGGAGATGACGCGAGAGGAGTTCTTCGATCACGGCATCAAAGCCGCGACAGGCTATGGCAGTACGGAGGCTGGCACGTCAGCACAGATTGCCGATTATTTGGAGGAACGATTTGAAGCGGCTGGAAGCCGTGGGGGTTTCATGATTCGACACTCGCAAGGCGATCAGATCGACTTGCTATACAATATCGTCGATCTTCTGGTGCCCGAATTGCAACGCCGCGGGCGCTTCCGCACGCGATATACAGGCAACACGTTGCGGGAGAATCTTGCGTCGTGAGCATCCTCGGCACTGAAGCACCGCGGTTAAACGCTGCGTGCTCGGAAAGCATTTGCCAGAAAGCTAATGAATAGCCGCGTTTTAGCGGGCGTATATCTGTTTCTGGGCAGAAGCACGTAAATTCCCGTTTCGTAACCGAACTGACTGGCGACGTACCGCGTGAGTAAGCGCCGCACTTGGCCGGAGGCTAACTCCTTTCGGATCGCCCACTCGGGCATCAGTGCGACGCCCATGTCCTGGGTCACCGCATCCAGTAATGAAGGACCATAGTCGGTTTGAAAGTTTCCTTTCACTTCAACGTCGCTCTGCTTTCCCGAAGGATCGACAAATGACCAATTGGGCCCGCCGGCTGCGAAAGTGTAGGCCATGCAATTATGGTACTTGAGGTCGGCGGGTTTCTCCAATGGAGGGGAAGAATCCAGGTAACCGGGCGCCGCGATCACGTACCACTCCGTCTCGCCGAGTTTTCTGACCATGAGATCGCCTTCACTCATTCTGCCAAAACGGATATCCAGATCGATGTTTTGCTCAGCGAGATTGACGCTGGAATTGGACAGAAAAAGTTGGATTTTGATCTCCGGGTATTTCTCAAGAAAATTCGGAATCAGCGGAGAAACAAACCGGTTGCCCAGCAGCGACCAGGCGTGAACGCGGAGCGTCCCGCTCGCTTTTTTGATCGCGCTCGACACGCTGCCTTCAGCTTCTGCGACCTGCTGTAAAATCGCCTCGGCGTGGCTGAAATAAAGAGCGCCGGCCTCCGTGAGGGACATCGTACGGCTGGTACGATTGAGCAATTTTGCACCCAGCTTTTGCTCCAGTTCACTGATAGCGCGCGATATGGCAGCAGGCGACAAGCCAAGTTCGCGTCCGGTCGCGGAAAAGTTGCCTCGATGAACTGCGCTGACGAAAACCGATATAGAACGCAAAAAATCCATGATGATCATCTTTGCGATTTACGCAAAGATACTATCCCGTCGCAGTGTCTTGATCAAACTGACACTTCGGCCGAAATCTAGACCATCGCGCCCTTTCAAAATCCTGCGAGAGCCATGATGACTGACAATGCTGGAGAACTGACGCCGGCTACGCTGCGAAAGGTTTTTGGGCGGTTTCCGACAGGCGTCGCCGCGGTGTGCGCCCAGGTGGGCGGCGAGCAGTACGGAATGGCCGTCAGTTCATTTACTTCGGTGTCGCTCGACCCTCCGTTGGCCTCGATCTGCGTGGCGCGGACGTCGACAAGTTGGCCCATTTTGCGCAAGACCGAGTGCCTCGGCGTCAGCGTTCTTGCCAAGGAACATGATTTGATTTGCAAACAGTTGGCGTCGCGCTCGCGAAACCGGTTTGAAAATGTGCCCTTGTGGAACGGGTCTGGAGGGGCGCTTTTTGTCGAAAAAGCTGCGGCTTGGTTTGGTTGCCTAATAGAACGCGAAATTGACGCGGGCGATCATTACATCGTCTTGCTTCGAATAAATTCGCTAGGGCTGACCCATTCTGCACGTCCGCTGGTTTTTCATGACAGTGCTTTCGTTAATTTAGCAGAGCCGATCAATTCATTAGAAGTGCGCCCGACAATCTAGGGACGGGTCAAGCTAAAGTTTCCCTGTTTTGCGAATGGTTTTCCCTGTTATGGCGGCAGCAAGTTTCCCTGTTCTTCTCGCCCACCACGTAAACCGGCATTTTCACGGGCATCTCAATCTCTGGAGAAGGTGACGGCGATCGCCGAGGCAAGCGCCATCACGATAACGATCGCGCCATAGACGTAGGCCGCGACGGTTAATCCGACCACCGGTACGGCGAATCCCGTGACGACCGCCGGAAGACTGAACGACAGGTAGCCCACGACGTAGAATGCCGCCAGGAGTTCGGCACGCTGATCCGCCTGCGCGAGAGGCAATACGGTCCGCAGGGCGCCGGAAAAGGTGGAGCCGAAGCCCACCCCGGAGACGGCCGTGCCGACCAGCATCAGCCACACGAGCTGCTCACGCACACCCGCCAGCGTGAGTGCGACGCCGGCGGCGAGCGCGACGGTACCGCCGCTCAGCATACGGCGAGGTGATGCGGACCGCAGCCACAGCACGCTGATCGCGCCGCTCAATGTCAACGCACTGACGACGAGACCGCCGACCACCGGAACGGTTACGCCGGTCGCCACGCGCACCAGGGCCGGCATCAGTGAGAAGTAGAAGCCGCCCAGGGCCCAGGTCGCGATCGTCACCGGCGTGACCCGCATCATCGCCCGGCTGGCCCGCGCGGGGACGCTGACGTGCGGGCGCAGCGATGCGATTGCGCCGGTGCGCGCGTGCGCGGTTTCCGGCATGAACCCGAGAACAAGGGCTTCGACGGCGGATAGAACCAGAAGCAACGCATAAACGAGCTGGCGCGGATCGGGCGCATAAGTCACCAGGATGGCACCGCCAAGGCTGCCGACAGTCATGCCGCAGAACGCGGTGATGCTATTGAGCAGCGCTCCACGACTGCGATCGTTATCGAGGATCGCTGCGCCGAGCGACGCGGTTGCAAGCCCGGTGGCAAAGCCTTGCACAGCGCGCGCGGCGATCAGAGCCGCTTCCGAGCCGGCCGTCATGAACGCCGCCATCGCGACGATGTTCAGGACCAATGCTGCGAGGATAGCCGGCCGCCGCCCGATAAAGTCCGATAACGAACCGACGGTGAGCAGTGCAGCCAGCAGGCTCAGGACATAGGCGGCGAAGATGATGGTGATCGCAGAGGGGGCGAGGCCGAAACTGTCCTGATATTGGCGGTAAAGCGCGGTGGGTGCGGCTCCGCTCGCTGCAAATGTCATGGCTGCAATCACCGCGACAACGGTGGTGCTTACATTTGAAAGCAGCGAGCGCGGCTGCGGTTCGTTGCAGGTGACACAAACGCTCATAGCGCTCATGGCTTGCTCCATCTGTTCGGAAGGGACGGTCGCAACGGCGGCTCAGAGTTTTGAGCCGCCGTCGACTGCGATGATGTCGCCGGTGATCCAGCGCGATGCATCGGAAGCGAGGAATGCGATAGCGGAAGCGACGTCGTCGGGCTGGCCGATGCGCTTGAGCGACTGCATCCCCATCACCGTGGCGCGGCCCGCCTCGGTCTTGGTGAAACTCGACATGTCGGTGTCGATGACGCCGGGCGCGACCGCATTGACGCGGATGCCACGCGGACCGAGCGCGGACGCGAGGTATTTCACCAGCGTATTGATGGCGCCCTTGGTGCTGGCATAGGCCGCGAGTGTGCCGACCGCGGCGCGGGCGCCGAGCGACGAGACAAAAACGATGGTGCCGCCTTCGCCCATGATCGGCAGCAACTGCTGCACCAGGAAATACGGTGCGCGGACATTGACGGCGAACAGGCTGTCGAAGTCCTTCACCGACAGGGTCTCGATCGTGGTGTTGCTGGAAATGCCGGCGTTGGACACCAGAACGTCGAGTTTGCCGCCGACCAGGTTGCGCACCTGCGCGGCGAGCACATGCGCGCCGTCCGGCGCGGCAAGGTCGGCGGCTATAGCGTCGGCCTGTCCGCCATTGGCGCGGATCTGGTCGACGACGGCTTTGGCTTCATCGGCGTTGCGGCCGTAGTGGACGATGACACGAGCGCCGGCGGCGCCGAGCGCAAGCGCAGTGGCACGGCCCATGCCGCGGGATGCGCCAGTCACGAGAGCGGTCTTGTTGGCAAGCGTTGTCATGGGTGTGGTCCTGATCCGGGGACGATGCGCCATGCATCGCCTTCGGGCATGAAACTGGTCCTCACTTGCCCTAAAAACCAAGACTTCGTATGTTCAAGCCATACTTTTAAAGTATGGATAAAGGGCCGTGGAGCTGCGCCATCTGCGTTATTTCATTGCCGTTGCCGAGGAAGGCAGCCTGACCAATGCCGCCGAGCGCAGGCTCCATACCGCGCAGCCATCGCTGAGCCGGCAGATCCGCGATCTCGAACTCGAAGTCGGTGTCCCGTTGCTGGAGCGCGGCGCGCGCGGCATCGCGCTGACCGCGGCCGGCCGCACCTTTCTCGATCACGCGCGTCTGGCGCTGCTGCAGGTCGATGCCGCTGGTGAAGCGGCGCGGCGGGCGGCCCAGCCGGAGAAGCGGGCCTTTACGATCGGCTTCCTGGCCGGACAGGAACTGGTGTGGCTGCCGGAGGCGCTGCGCATTCTTCGCGGCGAGCAGCCGGACACCGAGATCACGCTGGCGAGCCAGTCATCGCCGGAGCTTGCCGGCGCGCTGATGCGCGGCAAGGTGGACCTGGCGTTTCTCCGACGCGAAAAGGATGCCCCCGGCATTACATTCAAATCTCTGATCCAGGAGCCGCTGGTCGCGGTGCTGCCGGCCGGTCATCGCCTCGCCGCGCAAAGTGCGGTGCGCGTCCACGACTTCGCCGACGAAATCTACATCTCACCGACGCGGGTGGCGCCAGCCTTGAAAGCGGTGATCGAAAATTACGCGGCAAAATCGGGCGTCGTTTTGCAACCGAAATACGATGCCGAAAACCTGTCCGCGGTGCTGTCGCTGGTGACGTCGACGGGCGGCGTGACGCTTATGCCGCTCTACGTCAAGATGATGCTGCCGTCTTCAGTCGTCATTCGCCGGCTGCAAGGCGAAGCGCCGACGATCGAACTGGTTCTCGGTTACAGCAGGTCGAATACCTCGGCACTGCTGAAGCGATTTCTGGCTCGCGTGGATCAGTTGGTTGCCAACGTGGCGCGGCCCGACGCGGATTTTTTGTCCGTGCCTTAGTTGAGCCATCCGAAATCAGAAGTCGTTGAGTCGATCGACGCCTCCATTCTCAATCCGAAGGCCAATGCAGACCTTGTGGTCGGCGGAAATTTCCAATAAGCCGTTCTGCTCGGTTCTGTTTGGCTAGCGTCGGCGTCTCAATGGTCGAAGTCTCCGTCCATCTGCTTTATTTATTTTTGGCTTTTGCCGAAGTTCTGGTGCTTCTCGCATCGGCGATGGGTTTATTGGGGTTCGTCGTCTGGCGGCTGGCAAAAAAGATTCTCGACATCCTGGATGCGGGCGTAACCGCGAAATCGCCCGATACGCAGCCTCCGATCAAGACTTCAAGTCCACTTGGCGCAATGGCCGGGCGGCGTGCCCGCCAAATCCCAGGCGGCCACAACGAGCGTTTCTGATCAGCATCGCGCCGGAGCCTTATCCCGGCTTCGGATCATGAGCAAAGTGCCTCAATTGCGCACGGCCCGTTCCATCGCCAGTTCTTCGCGAAGGTTTTCGGCGTCGCGGAAGATCGAGGCGACGGCGAGCAGGGTGCCTTTGTTCCGGTAACGCAGCAGGCAATCCTTTGCCTTGATGTCGCCTTCGATGGCGATTTCGTCCCAGTGCTCGGCGTGTCCCACATAGTTGATCGGGATGTCGTAGTGCTGGCTCCAGAAGAACGGCACGGCGTTGAACGGCTCCGCCATGCCCAGCATATTGCGCGCCGCAGTTTGGCCCTGCCGTTCGGCAACGACCCAATGCTCGACCCGGATGCTTTGTCCGGAATGCGGATCCGGCCAGCGGGCGATATCGCCGGCGGCATAGACGCCGGGCGCACTGGTTTGCAGAAATTGGTCGACAACGACGCCACGGTCGAGCTTGAGACCGGCTTTTTCAGCCAGACCGAGGCGCGGCCGCACGCCGACGCCGACGACGATCAGGTCGGCTTGCAGGCTGCCGCCGCTCTTGAGGGTGGCGCGCTTGCCGTCGATCGCAGTCACGGTGTCGTTGAGGTGAAAGATCACACCGTGCTCTTCATGCAGCGCCCGGACGAAGTCGCCCATGTCCGGTCCGAGAATACGCTCCATCGGCCGCGCCTCCGGCGCCACCACATGGACTTCGATATCACGGGCGCGCAACGAGGCCGCCGCTTCCAGTCCGATGAAGCTTGCGCCGATCACGACGGCGCGCTTTGCATCTTTGGCGCCGGCGACGATGGCGCGGGAGTTGGAAAGCGATCGCAACGTATGCACGTGGGGTTGGTCGGCTCCGGGAATCGGCAGGCGGACCGGTTCGGCGCCGGTCGCGAGCAACAGCCGGTCGTAGGGCACGTTTTCGCCGCCACCAATGATGACTTCTTGCGTGTTCACTTCGATACTGACGACGTCCGAACCGAGGCGGAGGTCGATCTTGTTCGCGGTGTAGAAATCATCGGGCCGCAGCGGCAGCCAGTCTTCCGGAGCGCTGCCCGCAAGATAGTCTTTCGACAAATTGGGCCGGTCGACCGGCGGTGCGGAATCCTGGCTCAGCATGACGATGCTGCCGCTATAGCCGTGCCGCCGCAGCATTTCGGCCGCGGCAAGGCCGGCAGCACCGCCGCCGACGATTACCACCCGGCCCGGCACATTGGCCTTGGGGGTCGCGTGCGAACCGGCGGGCTTGAGTTTTTCCCGGACAAAAATCTTGCCGTCGCGCTGTTCGACCTCCCAGCAGGCGAGGGGATCCAGCGCGGGAGCGCGGAGCGCTTCGCCGCTGCGCAAATCGAAGCAGGCATGGTGCCACGGGCAACGCACGGTTTTGTCGACGACGATGCCGTCGGCGAGCGGGCCATGATAGTGCGTGCAGAGCGATCCCACGGCGAACAGGTCGGCGCCGATCCTGACCAGCAACACCTCGTCCTGGCCGACGTGCCCAACCAGCTTGTTGTCCTTGAATTGCGCGGGGGTGACGCCTTGGGTGAGATCCGGGCCGGACGGCTTTTCATCGGCCATAGGGCGTCCTCCTTTTATGCGTCAAAGGGCATTCAATAATGTCTGGCGAAACTGGCGTTGATGCAATGCGCGACGCACCGGCCTGACGGCGACATGATTTAAAGCAAACACCGTTTCCGGCCCGAATGTTCCAGAACCGCCGGCCGCAAGGCCGCGCCGAGCCCGAGGGTCCTCAGCGGCTGTCGATCAGTCGCAGGTCCGAAGGGAACAGGAGGACCGATGCCAGAACCAGAAGCGCAATCAGTCCGCTGAGCAGATAAATGTCGTGCACCGAGCGGGCCAGTGCGTCGAGAACGCCCTGGATTCCCGGAATGCTGGCGATCTGCCGGTGGCCTTCCTGAAGCAGATGGACGAACTCGCTGCCGTTGAGCGAACCGCGGCTGGCGAGGCCGGCGTTGAAGATGCCGCCAAACACGGCGCTGCCAAACGACTGGCCGATCAGGCGCGAGAAGAACAGGCTCGACATCGCCGCACCGCGCTGCGACCAGTCGATATTGGACTGGATTGCGACTACGTAGGAAATGTTGGTTATGCCCATGCCGATTCCCATCACACCCGCGGCAATGATCGGCTGCAACGGGCTGGCGCCGGGATGAAGCAATATGAGCAATAAGCTTCCGCTTACGAGAATGATGCCGCCGATCGTTGTGGAATGACGATACGACATCCGGAGCACGAGGCGGCTGCCAACGAAGCCGCCGGTTGGCCACAGCACCGACATGGCGCCGAGCGCAAAGCCTGCGGTCAACGCGCTCGATCCCATCAGGCCCTGCATGTACACCGGCAGAAACCCGACCACCGCCATCGAGATCGCGCCATTGGCGGCACCAGTCCAGTTGCCGCCGGCAACGATGCGGTTGCGATATAACCGGACCGGGATCATCGGCTCGGATATCCGGCTTTCGTAGAAAATGAGTGCCGCGAGCAGCACCGCGGATACGCAGAGCGCTCCGGCCAATGCGACGACGTTGAATGTATCGGCGTGCATCAGCACGATCATGATGAGCGCGGTCGCGGATGCCATCAGCGCCGCGCCGATGTAATCGATGTGATGTTTGCGCTTCTGCACATTCTCCTTGAGTGCGACGATGAGCAGGGACGCGGCGATGATGCCGAGCGGGATATTGATCCAGAAAATCGCCTTCCAGCTCACATGGGTGGCGATTAGCCCGCCGATCATCGGTCCAACGATGGCGGCGCTGCCAAACGTGCTCGATATGTAGCCCTGCATCCGCGCGCGCGCTTCGCCGCTGTAGATATCCGCAACGACGGTTTGCGATACGGGAATCAGCGCACCGGCGCCGATACCCTGCACGACGCGGAATGCGATCAGCGACATCATATTCCACGCCAGTCCGCACAGCGCCGAGCCGACCAGAAAGACGGCAATCCCGAACAGCAGGACCGGCTTGCGGCCGTAGAGGTCAGCCAGGCGGCCGTAAATCGGGATCAGGATCGCCTGCGTCAGCAGATAAGCGCCGAAGATCCAGCTGAACAGGTCGATGCCGCCCAGCGCGCCGACGATCGTCGGCATCGCGGTGGCGACAATCGTTCCTTCGATCGCCGCCATGAAAATCGTCGACAGCGCCGCCGCGAACACCAACGGCCGATGCGGCGGTGTTCCGGGTTCTGCGGTCCGCTTTGGGGAAGCAGACATTGGGCTCGTTCGAGGACGAGTTTCGGCGTCTGTTGCAATGTCCATCATCAAGCCGGATCGGGCACGAACGTGCCGTGCAAACGGCCAACGCTTCAGCGAAATAGTTTCGCTGCTTCAAGCCGTGCAAGAGATTCTGGCGCGTTTTGACAGCGCCGCCGCGACTTGTCCAGCGTTGCGGCTCTGCGTTCCGCTCGTGGCCGCAACCCTGAAACAGCAGGGCCATTTATGTGCCGGTTACACGGTCGTGCCGGTTGCGCGCGGTTGCCGCCCCGTTCAGTTTCCTTCCGCCGATTTCGGCGCGGCGTCCGGATTCCACTGGCCGCGGCGCATCCGTGTGATCTTCACCGACTTGAAGGTGCCCGCGCACCGCAACGGCTCGTTGGCCGAGAACGCCTCGGCCGCCGCGCGGTTCGGCACGTTGATGATCAGCACGCTGCCGACACGTTCGTCGCTGTCGTCGGCCAGCGTCGCGCCGCCCAGCACCAGGATGTCCTTATGTTGCTCCAGATATTCGAAATGGCTCTTCCTGGCGCGCTCGCGGCCCGCCGCGCCGTCCGGCCCGTCTTCCTGATAGATAATGTACAGCATTATTTTCTGCCTGCGCTTTGAGTCCCGTGCCTGACGCTCACCCCGCGATTGCCTCCAGCCGCCGTTTCACCACCGCGGGGCCGAAGCCGCCGATGACGATGAATACGATCACCATCGCGCCGGCGATGAAGGTGAACACGCCGGTGGTGCCGTAATTGCCGAGCAGGAAGGCGATGATGAAGCCGGAGAAGATCGCCGAGAAGCGGCTCCACGAATAGACGAAGCCGACCGCCTGGGCGCGAATGCGGGTCGGATAGAGCTCGGCCTGGTAGGCGTGGAACGAGAATGACATCCAGTTGTTGCACAGCGTGATCAGCAGCCCGCAAATGATCACGCCGGCTGCAGTGGTCTGCTGCGCGAACAAGAGGCCGGACGCGGCGATGCCGATCGCCGCCCAGGCGATCTGCCATTTCCGTTCGAACCGGTCGGCGAACAGCACGCCGACCAGCGGCCCGATCGGGGCGGCGATCGCGATGATGAAAGTGTAGGCCAGCGACCGCGTCACTTCGATGTGCTGCGAGATCAGAAGCTGCGGCACCCAGCTCGAAAAGCCGTAATAGCCGATGGTCTGGACCAGATTGTAGATCACCAGCATGATGGTGCGGCTGCGATAGTCGGGTCCCCACATTTCCATCCACGCGCCCGGCTTCTGCGCGGTCTCGCCTGCGACGGTTTGAGGCGGCGGCAGGTCGTGGCCGATGTCGGCGCGGATCTTCTGCTCGAGATCGGAAACGATGGCTTCGGCCTCGGCCTTGCGGCCGTGCTGCTCGAGCCAGCGCGCCAATTCCGGCAGAGTGCGCCGGATCCACCAGATCACCGCGGCGCCGATCGAGCCGATGATGACGACCCAGCGCCAGCCGTCGAGCCCCCAGATAGTCAGCGGCACCAGTTGCCACGCGATGAAGGCGACCACCGGCACGGCGGTGAACATGACGAACTGATTGTAGGCGAAGGCAGGGCCGCGCTCTTCCTTGGGAACCAGCTCGGACACGTAAGTGTCGACGTTCACCAGTTCGACGCCGAGCCCGATGCTGGCGATGAAGCGCCACAGGTCGATGCTCTCCGGCGAATTCTGGAACGCCATAATCAGCGCGCCGATCGAGTACCACAGCAGCGCGAAGGTGAAGATCGAGCGGCGGCCGTAGCGGTCGGCCAGCCAGCTGAAAGCCAAGGTGCCGACAAACAGTCCGGCAAACAGCGCGGCGACGAAGCTGGCAAAGCCTTGCAGGTCGAACAGGCCCTGTGTGGTCGGCGTGAACAGCTTGGCCTTGAACAGGCCGATGGCGATGTAGGCGGTGAAGAACAGGTCGTAGAACTCGAACCAGCCGCCGAGCGATACCAGCGTCACCAGCCGGCGCGTATGACGCGATGGCGGCAAGCGGTCGAGCCGCGCCGCAACCGTGACCGCAGAATCCGTCATGTGAAATGCCTCCCCACGCCCACTATTCTTATTTTCTATTGGGCAGGCAACTCTATCAGGGTGCGGTGCTGCCCTGTCAAACGATCGGAGCGCCATCGGTTTGTGCGGACGGCCCGATTTTTCTTTTCTGTTTCGCCTATCGCTCGCCGCGTCCAAGCATCAATTTTGCCATCTTTGCGACGACGATAGTGTGAAGGATGCCGGGCCGCGGTGCGCGGGGGGACATGCGATGGCGGAGGGTGATGCGGCCTATGCCATGGCCATTGAATCGGCTGCGATCGCGTTTGCAGCCTGCGACCGGCGGCTTGGCCCGCAGCTAAGCGAGGCCTTTGCCGAGGCGCTTGAGTTGCGGGGCGCCGCGGCGGCCGGCGGCCTTTATCGCAAGAGCACGGTGATCGAGGTGCTGGACAAGGTGTTCGGACGCGTCGTCGATCTTTACGCCGCGGACCTGGTGCCAGTGCGGGAGCACGTTCTGCGTGAACGCGCCGAAATGCTGCTGCGCAAAATCCTCGCCGAGGTCAGCACCGATTTCCTGGTGGAGTGGCCATTTCCTGAGCGGAACGGCGACGACGCGAATTAGGCTGTAGCCCGGGGCGATCTGCTCGGCCGTCCAGCGGGGCGGCGAGCCCCTTCGTTTACTCGGTCCGGCGCGGGCGGTACGGTTCGCTCACGATAACGGGCGCCGGGGACCGCAATGAGCGCGACGACAGGAACATTGACCGCAACGCCCGGCGAGGGGCACGGCGCTGCGGAGGCGACTCGGCTGATCGTCGCCGCTTCGCTCGGCAACGCCCTCGAATTCTATGAGATCCTGGTCTACGGCTATTTCGCCGTCGTCATCGCGAAGGTGTTCTTCCCGGCTGCCGACGAAGCCGTTTCGCTGCTCGTCACCTTCGGCACTTTCGGCGCCTCGTTTCTGGCGCGGCCGGTCGGCGCGATTTTCCTCGGTGCTTACGGCGACCGCAAAGGCCGCAAGGCGGCGCTCACGCTGTCGATTTTTCTGATGACCATCGGCACCGGCTTGATGACGATCATGCCGAGCTACGCCACGCTCGGGCTATTGTCTCCGGCGCTGGTGATTGCCGCGCGCCTCCTGCAAGGCTTTTCGGTCGGCGGCGAATTTGCGAGCTCGACTGCATTCCTGGTCGAGCACCGGCCGGACCGCGCCGGCTTCTTCGCCAGCTGGCAATGGGCGAGCCAGGGGCTGGCGGCGCTGATCGCAACTGGTTTCGGCGTGCTGCTGACCAGCACGATGTCGGCAGCGGATCTGCAAGCCTGGGGCTGGCGCATTCCGTTCGCGTTCGGATTGCTGATCGGCCCGGTCGGCTACTATGTGCGCAGCCACATGGCGGAAACCCCGGAATTCGTCGATGCCGGCGCGGCGCGCGCACCGGTGCGCGATCTTCTGGTCACGCAATGGGACCGTCTGCTGCTGGCGACCGGCGCGGTCGTTGCCTCGACCAGTTCGCAATACATGATCGTCTACATGCCGACCTACGCAATCCGCGAACTGCACCTGCCGCAGTCGGTGGGTTTCATGGCGGCGGTTCTTGCCGCCGCCCTGCAGTCGCTGGTCGTGCCTCTCGTGGGTCTCCTGGTCGACAAGACCGGGCAAATTCCGGTGATGATCTGCGCCGCGACGCTGTTCGTCGTCAGCGCCTATCCGGCTTTTGCGCTGCTCGGCGCCAATGCGTCGATGCCGGTGCTGATCGCGATGGTATGCTGGCTCGGCCTGCTGAAATCATTCTATAGCGGCGCGCTGCCGTCGCTGATGGCGAAGATTTTTCCGACTGTGACGCGCGTGACCGGCATGTCGTTGAGCTACAATGTCGGCGTCGCGCTCTTCGGCGGCTTCGCGCCGCTGATCGCGCAAACCCTGATCGATGTCACCGGCTCAAAGCTCGCCCCGAGCTACTACATGACCGGGACCGCGCTGCTCAGCCTCGTGGCGGTCATTCTATTGCGGCGGCGCTACCGGGCCTGATCATGGACATCCTGATTGTCGGCGGCGGCATTGGCGGTCTGACGCTGGCGCTGTCGATCCACGCTTCGGCGCCGGACAGCAAAATCCGGATCTTCGAAGCCGCGCCGGATATCCGTGCGCTCGGCGTCGGCATCAATTTGCAGCCGCACGCGGTGAAGGAGCTCAGCGCGCTCGGCCTGGAGGACGCGCTGGTCGCGGTGGCCTGCTTGCCGCAGGACTATGCCTTCTTCACGCGGCACGGACAGCTTGTCTATCGCGAGCCGTGGGGCAAGGCCGCGGGGCATCAATGGCCGCACACCTCGATCCATCGCGGCGAACTGCATCGCATTCTGCTGGACGCCGTGCAGCAACGGATCGGCGCGGCGAATTTCATCACCGGGCATCGCTGCGTCAGCGTCGCGCAGGACGATGCTTCGGTCACGGCGCGGTTTGCCGATCCGGAGGGCAAAGCTCTGCCGCCGCAACGCGGCGACATTCTCATCGCCTGCGACGGCATTCACTCCGCGGTGCGCGCGCAATTTTATCCGGACGAAGGCCCATTCTGCTTCCGCGGCACCAATCTGTGGCGCGGCGTAACGCGGCGGCCGCCGTTTTTGACCGGGCGCAGCATCGCGCGGATCGGCGCGCGGCACGCCACCATGATCATCTACCCGATCCGCGACAATATCGATGCGGCCGGCAATCAGCTCATCAACTGGGTGGCCGAGATCGAACAGCCGGTGGCGGTGCCGGTGGACTGGAGCAAGCCCGGGCGGCTCGAAGATTTCTATCCGACCTACCAGGACTGGACATTCGATTGGCTTGATGCGGCGGCGCTGATCCGCGATGCCGATTTCAACTTGTCCTATCCGATGGTGGACCGCGATCCGCTGCCGCGCTGGACGTTCGGGCGGGTGACGCTGCTCGGCGACGCCGCGCACCCGATGTATCCGCAAGGCGGCAACGGCGGCGCGCAGGCGATCATCGATGCCGGCACGCTCGGCCGCCTGCTCGGGAGCGAGCCGGACCCGGTTGTGGCGCTGAAGGTCTATGAAGACACGCGGCTTCCGGCCACCAGCCGGATCGTGCTGCAAAATCGCTCGGCGCCGCCGAACGCCATCGTCGATGCCGTCGAGCAGAAAATCGGCGACCGGAGATTCGACCGCCTTGAGGACGTGATCAGCCGCGATGAACTGCGCGCGATTTTCGAGCGTTACCAGAAAGTCGCGGGTTATCATGTCGATCAGGTCGGGCGGAAATCTGCGGCGCAATGAAGTTCGCCGCGCCATAGCGGTCCGCTTCAGGGAGTAAACGGCATGCAGACCAACGGCGGTTACTGGTTTCCCGCAAAGCGCTACGGCTGGGGATGGGGTTTCCCGATCACCTGGCAAGGCTGGCTGGTGCTTGCCGCATTCTTCGCGCTGGTTCTGCTCGGCATCTATCTGTTCCCGCCGCGGCAATCGCTCGCCGCTTTTCTCCTGTATGTTGTCGCGTTTACCGTGCTGCTCGTCGGCGTGTGCTGGCTCAAGGGCGAACCGCCGCGCTGGCGCTGGGGCAACGACTAGATCCGGCTCGGAGCGCGCTTTTTTCCGGATCATGCTCTAGGTTCGGCCGATGTCCGATCTCGATGCCATCGTCATTGGCGCCGGCCATAACGGGCTGACCTGCGCCGCCTATCTCGGCATGGCGGGCTTGCGGGTGCGCGTTCTCGAGCGCCGCGACATCGTCGGCGGCGCCTGCGTCACCGAAGAATTCCATCCCGGATTCCGCAACTCGACCGCCGCTTACACCGTCAGCCTGTTGCAGCCGAAGGTCATCGCCGACCTGAAGCTTCACGACTACGGGCTGCGGATCGTCGAGCGGCGCGTGCAGAATTTCCTGCCGCTGCCCGACGGCCGCTATCTGCTGTCGGGAGAGGGAAGGACCGCCCGCGAGATCGCGAAGTTCAGCAGCGAGGATGCGGAACGCTATCCGCAGTACCAGGCCGAGATCGGCCGCGTCGCCGATGTGCTACGCGGCCTCATGCTTAGCGCGCCGCCCAATTTGTCTTGGGGTTTCTCCTGGGGCGCGTTGCGCGACTTCGGAAAATTGGCCGCGCTCGGCGAACGGCTTTGGAAGAACAAAGGTCTCGACACGGCACTGCGCCTGGCTCGCCGGTCGGCGGGCGACATCCTCGACGGCTGGTTCGAGTCCGATCCGATCAAGGCGGTGCTCGGCTTTGACGCAGTCGTCGGCAATCTGGCGAGCCCGTACACGGCCGGCTCCGGTTATGTGCTGCTGCATCACCTGCTCGGCGAAGTGAACGGCAAACAAGGCGCGTGGGGCCATGCCATCGGCGGCATGGGTGCGATCACCCAGGCCATGGCACGCGCGGCCGGCGCCCACGGCGTCCGGATCGATACGGGTTCCGCGGTGCGCGAAGTCCTCGTCGAGGGCGGCCGCGCAGCGGGGATCGTGCTGGACGACGGCACGGCACTGCGGGCCCGTGCGGTCATCGCCAACGTCAACCCGCAGTACTTGTTCCAGAAGCTTGTGCCGCGCGAAGCCGTTTCGCACGCCGTCACGGCTCGCATGCAATCGTGGAAGGCCGGCTCCGGCACTTTCCGCATGAACGTCGCGCTGTCGAAGCTGCCGGACTTTGCCGCGCTGCCGGGGCCGGGCGATCACCTGACCGCCGGTATCATCATGGCGCCGAGCCTGTCCTACATGAACCGCGCCTATCGCGACTGCGTTGCGCACGGCTGGAGCCGGCAGCCGATCGTCGAAATGCTGATTCCCTCGACGCTGGACGACAGTCTTGCCCCGCCCGGCGCCCATGTCGCGAGCCTGTTCTGCCAGCATGTCACGCCGCGTTTCGCCGATGGCGCATCGTGGGACGATCATCGCGAGGCCGTTGCCGACCTGATGATCGACACGGTCGAGACCTATGCGCCGGGCTTCAAGGCCAGCATCGTCGCGCGCCAGATCCTGTCGCCGTCCGACCTCGAACGCATCTTCGGCCTGCCGAACGGGGACATCTTCCACGGCGCGATGTCGGCCGATCAGCTCTATGCGGCGCGCCCGATGCGGGGCTACGCCGATTACCGGATGCCGGTCCCGGGACTTTACCTGTGCGGCTCCGGTGCGCATCCCGGCGGCGGCGTGACCGGGGCGCCGGGCCACAACGCGGCCCAGGCGGTGATTGCCGATCTCGTGTGAGTTGCAACGGCGGGTGGGCAGCGAATGTCCAATCCGCTTCACCGGATGCGTAACCTGTCGATTACTCGACGATTGCTGGTGACATCGTGGAGAATCGCGGTTATCGGCAGACGATGTCTTCACGCCGTTATCGCATTGGCCGCGCCTATACCGGGCTCGGCATGTTTGCAACCAAACCGTTTCGCCGCCGCGATTACATCGCGACCTACCGCGGTCCGGTGATCACCAACGAAGAATCCGATAAGCGCGAGGCCCGCGGCGCGGCCTATATGTTCGCGCTCGGCAAGAAATACACTATCGACGGTTCGCCCCGCTACAACGTGGCGCGTTACATCAACCATTCCTGCCGGCCGAACGCCGAACCGGTCGGGCGCAACGGCGGCATCGTCATCGTCGCCTTGCGCAAGATCGAACCCGACGAGGAAATCACCTACGACTACGGCAAGGATTACTTCTCGTATTTCCTGGAAGCCGGCGGCTGCCGATGCGCATGGTGCCGCGAGAAGAAGGCCCGCAAGCGGCGCAAGGCGCGGATGCTGCGGGCGAAAGCCGCCAAGCGGAAGCAGCGGGCCAGGCCGGCCAGGAAATCGAAGAAAGCCCGAGCAAAAAAGTAGCCTGGCGGCTTATTCCGCGTGCAGGCCTTCGGCCTTGATGATCGGCCACCACTTTTCGATTTCCGCCTTGTAAAGCGCGCCGAGCGCCTGCGGCGTTTGCCGGTCGCGCGGCCAGATATCCTGTCCCTGCTGGGCGAAGCGCTGCTGCACGTTCGGATCGGCCAATGCGGCGACGGCGGCGGCGTTGACCTTGGCGATGATGTCCGGCGGCGTCGCTTTCGGCGCCCACAGCGCGTGCCAATAGGCGATGTGAAGGCCTTGCACCCCCAACTCGTCGAGCGTCGGAATGTCCGGCGCGAGATGCCAGCGCTGCTCTGTCAGCATCGCATAGGGCTTGATGGTGCCGGCGCGAAGCTGCGTCAGCGCGTTGGCCGCCTGGTCGAACATGAAATCGACGCGGCCCGCCATCAGGTCCTGCATCGCCGGCGCACCACCGCGATAGGGCACGAAGCCGAACTTCGTACCGGTGACCTGCTGGAAATACATGCCGGAAACCTGCGAGCCACCCGCCGCGCCGACCGTGGCCGCCTGCGCTTTGTCGGGATTGGCTTTCAGCCAGGCGATCAGTTCGCGAACATCGTTCGCTGGGAAGTCCTTGCGGGCGATGATGAGCTGCGGCGTGTTGGCGAGCAGCGCCACCGGCGCGAATGAATCAACGATGTCATAGTCGAGCTTATAGGTCGCCGGGTTGACGACCTGCGTGCTCCATTGCCCGATCAGCAGGGTGTAACCGTCGGGTTCGGCACGCGCGGCGCGGCCGACGCCGACGGTACCGCCGGCGCCGCCGATATTTTCGATCACGATCGGCTGGCCGAGCGCCGCCTCCAGCGGCCCGGAGAGAATGCGCGCCAGCACATCGGACGGGCCGCCGGGCGGGAAGGGCGCGATCACCGTGACCGGACGCGACGGATAATTCTGCGCAGCAGCGCTGCCGCCGCCGGCCAGCGCGAGGGCCAGAACGAAAAGAAACCTTTTCATTTTTTGGCTCCGGCGCCGCGCTCACGCGGCAACTGCAACGCGCGCTCCACGATTTTGATCAGCGCGGTGTGGTCCTGCGAGTGATAGATCGACGCGCCCAACTGGACCGGATCGCCGGCATAGTAGCGTTCGTATTGCAATTGCCGTTGCCCGAACTGCGTGCCGGTCGCATCCCAGGCGAGCTTCGACAGCCGGATTCGCGCTTCGGCGTCGCGGTCGGCGCCCTTGTAGTAGCGGTGAATGTCGGCGGCGATCTCGGAGTGCAGATCGGCCTCGGTCGGGTTGGCGAGGATACCGCCGGCGCCCATGACCTGCGTGAGCCGCACCATGCGTTCATAGAAGCGCGGGATGTTGTAGCGCAGCGCCTGCAACGGCGGAAACGCCGGGCGCAGCGTGCCGTGATCGCTGTGCTCCGGTTTTTGCTCGGAGAGGACGATGCCGCCCTCGATCAGCTGCAGGTAGCTCAGGCATTCGCCAAGCTGCTCCTGGACGTGGATGAAGCCGTCGGTCTTGACGCTGCGCGACAGCGCCAGCGCCAGCGCGGTCATGAATTCGCACTTGGCGAAGCCACGCACCGCGCTCTGATGCCCGGTATGGGTCTGCATCCTGGTGCGCGCGAACATGGTGTTGGCGAGCTGGACATTGCCGTAGAGGAAGACCCGGTCCCACGGCACCAGCACATCGTCGAAGATCGCCATCGCGTCCGGTTCTTCGAAGCGCGAGCCGAGCGGATGATCCCATTCCGATTGATCGCCGACATCGAATGGCTCGCGACAAATGAAACGCAATCCCTTGGTGCCTGCCGGAATGGCAAAGGAGAGAGCGTACTTTTCTTCGTTCGGCCGCACCGAGAACGGAAGCGGATAAACGATGATCTCGTCGGCGGTCGGCCCTTGCGTCGCCAGCATCTTGGCGCCGCGCACAATCAGGCCGTCCTTGGTCTCTTCGACGAGGCCCAGATAGGCATACTCGTCGGCCTGTTGCGCGGCGGACTTGCTGCGATCGACCGGCGGATTGACCAGCGTGTGAGTCAGGAAAATATCGTTGTCCTGGCAATAGCGGTAATAGCGCTTTACGTTTTCGGCGAATTCCGGCTTGCACTCCGCGAACACGCCGGGCTCGTCCGCCATCGACGCCAGCACGCAATTGAGAAAGTCCGGCGAGCGACCCATGGTGCCGAAGCTGGCGTCGGCCCAGGCTTTCATCGCCTTGCGGCGGTGCACCAGGTCGGCGTGGCTGCGCGGGACAATAAATGTCACGCCCGCCGGCTCGCTGGCGTCGTCCGGCAGATAGGTCATGGTCGAGCGCAATTCCGGATCGCTCTGCATGTCATAGAGCCGCGCCATGGCCGCGATCGGGCTGCGGAATATCGGGTCCGCCGTCACATCGGTCACTTTTCGCCCGGCAACCCACACTTCGCGCGGGTTGGCTTTTAGCCCCGCAATGTAACTTTTGCCGTCCCGCGCACCCATCACCGCCCCTTTTTCAAGCTGGCTAACCCCGCTGCTCATTCAACAAGCGGGTTTGCCGCCGATTTTCAAGGGTGTTCTGCAATTTCCGGTCGAGGAACTCGCGCGCTCTCAAAACGTTATCAAACGTGGCGCGGTGTGGGCGCCAGAACAGGGGCGCTTCCCGGATAAAAAGACGATGTGCGGTATTTGCGGTGAGTTGACCTTCAATGGCGACACTGCGGGACATTGCATTGCGGCAATGACCGCGCAGATGCGCCCGCGCGGCCCCGATGCCGGCGGCGCATTCATGCAGGATCGTGTCGCGTTCGGTCATCGCCGGTTGAGCATCATCGATCTTGCGTCGGCTTCGCAGCAGCCGATGGTCGATCCGCAACTTGGCCTTGCGATCGTGTTCAACGGTTGCATCTACAATTACCGCGAATTGCGCAGCGAGCTTACGGCGAAGGGCTATACGTTCTTCTCGCAGGGCGACACCGAGACCATCCTCAAGGCTTACGCCGAATGGGGGCCGCGCTGCGTCGAACGCTTTTACGGCATGTTTGCCTTCGCGATCTGGGAGCGCAATTCCGGGCGGGTGGTGCTGGCGCGCGACCGGCTCGGCATCAAGCCGCTTTATTATGTCGAGCAGCCGGGCTCGTTCCGCTTCGCCTCGACGTTGCCTGCGCTGCTGGCGGCGGGCGGTGTCGATACCTCGATCGATCCGGCGGCGCTGCATCACTACATGAGCCTGCATGCCGTCGTGCCGGCGCCGATGACCATCCTCAAAGGCGTGCGCAAACTGCCGGCGGCGACGATCTGCACCATCGAGCCTGACGGCAAGCGCAAGGAGGAAACCTACTGGCAGCTTGAAGTCGGGCCGCGCTCGGATGACCGAGGCCTCACCGAAGGCGACTGGCGCGACGCCATCCTTGCCGGCTTGAGCAAGGCGGTGGATCGCCGCCGCGTCGCCGACGTGCCGGTCGGCGTGCTGCTGTCCGGCGGCCTCGACAGCTCCATCCTGGTCGCGCTACTCGCCGAGCTTGGGCAGAAGGATTTGAAAACCTTCTCGGTCGGGTTCGAGACGGTCGGCGACGTTAAGGGCGACGAATTTCATTTTTCCGATCTTATCGCCCGCAAATTCGTCACCGAGCATCACCGGCTGAAGGTCGATACGTCGCGCGCCATTCATGCATTGCCGGGTACGATCGCGGCGATGTCCGAGCCGATGATGAGCCACGACGCTATCGGCTTCTATCTGCTGTCCCAGGAGGTGTCGAAGCACGTCAAGGTCGCGCAGAGCGGGCAGGGCGCCGACGAGATCTTCGGCGGCTATCACTGGTATCCGAAGCTGATGCACTCGAACGACCCGACGACAGATTACGCCAATGTGTATTTCGACCGCGACCACGATGAGATGCGGACCGTGCTGGCACCCGAGTTGATGGTCAACGGCGATTACAGCCGCGACTTCGTCGAAGATTTCTTCCGCAATTGCCGCAGCTCAAGCCCGATCGACAAGACGCTGCAGCTCGATGCGCAGATCATGATGGTCGACGATCCGGTCAAGCGCGTCGACAACATGGCGATGGCCTGGGGCCTCGAGACCCGGGTGCCGTTCCTCGATCACGAGGTGGTCGAACTTGCCGCCCGCATTCCGGCCGAGTTGAAAGTGCGCGACGGCGGCAAGTACATTCTAAAAGAAGCCTCGCGTGGCGTGGTACCCGACGAAGTCATCGACCGGCCGAAAGGCTACTTCCCGGTGCCGGCGCTGAAATACCTGCGCGGGGCGTTCTACGATTTCGTTCACGACGTGCTGGATGCGCCGGCGGCGCGGCAGCGCGGCGTCTTCAGCCGGCCGTATGTCGACCGGTTGCTGGCCAATCCCGAAGCCGAGCTGACGCCGAAAGGTCATTCCAAGCTTTGGCAAGTCGCGTTGCTTGAGTGCTGGCTGCAAACCCAGGGCGTTTGAAGCCTCCGTTTAAAGCATCAAGGGGATCCGACCATGGAATTCAGATACGATCCTTTCGCGCGGCGCTTTCGCATCCGGACGCTGGTTCCGGCCGGGCAGCCCGAACGCACGTTCACCGTAGACGATCAATTCCAGTTCGGCATCGAGGAAGAATACTTTCTGTGCGATGCGCAGACGCTCCAGGTGCCGGCCGAGACGCCGGACGCGCTGTTCAAGCGCGCCAATTTCGGCGTCACCGGCAGCATCGGGCGCGAATTCCTGCAAGCACAGATCGAGGTCGCAACCGAGCCGCACACCAATGCCGGCGACGCGCGGCGCGAACTGCTGCGGCTGCGGCAGAGCGCGGCCGAGGCTGCGGCCGAGCACGGCCTGTCGGTCGCCGCTTGCAGCACGCACCCGATGGCGCATTGGCGCGAGGCAGTGCAGTCGCCGAAGGACCGCTATGCCAATGTGATGGACGCGCTGCAAATGATCGGCCAGCGCAACATGCTGTGCGGCATGCACGTCCATGTCGAATTCCCCGATCCGTCGCGGCGCGTCGACGTGATGACGCGGATGCTGCCTTACGTGCCGCTGTTCATCGCGCTGTCGGCATCGTCGCCGTTCTGGCAAGGCCACGCCACCGGGCTGAAAGGCTACCGGCTCGCCGCTTACGACGAGCTGCCGCGCACCGGCCTGCCGGAGCTGTTCCACAACAACGCCGAATACGAAGCCTATGTCGATGCCATGGTGCTGTCCGGCGCCATGCAGGACGCAAGCCACCTGTGGTGGGCGGTGCGGCCGTCGCTGAAATATCCGACGCTGGAACTGCGCGCGCCGGATTGCTGCACCCGGCTCGACGACGGGCTGGCGCTGGCTTCGCTGTACCGCGCGCTGGCGCGTTTCCTGTACGGCCACCCGGAGCACAACGCCGGGATCGACGTGGTGGACCGCTCGATCGCGGTGGAGAACAAGTGGCGGGCCCAGCGCTACGGCGCGCAGGGCACCTTCGTCACCCGGTCCGGGGCGCTGTCGGTCGGCGACATGGTGGCGCACCTGCTCGACCTGGTCGCCGCGGACGCCGAGGCGCTGGGCTGCGCCGGCGAGTTGGACCACTGCCGCAGCATCGTCGCCGAGGGCACCTCGGCCGACGCCCAGTTACGGATTTTTACAGAAAATGAACACGAAGGTGCCGATATTGCGTTACAAAAGGTGACCCGATGGATTCGCGACGCCACGCTGGTAGCCTGACCGGCCTGGCGGCATGACTGACAAGGCCTTTTTATGTGCCGCTGGATTGCATATCGCGGGGAATTGACCGCTCTCGAACACTACGTGACCGAGCCGTCCCACTCGCTGGTTTCCCAAAGCATCCACGCGCTGGAGGCGACCGCCAGCGTTAACGGCGACGGCTTCGGGCTCGGCTGGTACGGCAGCCATCCCGAGCCGGGGCTGTACCGCGAAATCCGCCCGGCCTGGTCCGACGAGAACCTGCGCTATCTTTGCCGGCACCTGCAATCGCGGCTGTTCTTCGCCCATGTCCGCGCCGCGACCGGCACCGCGATCACCCGCGCCAACTGCCACCCGTTCGCCTGCGGCACCTGGCTGTTCATGCACAACGGCTTCGTCGGCAACTGGAGCCGGCTGCGCCGCAAGGTCGAGAACCTGATTCCCGACGACCGCTATCCGTCGCGCGTCGGCACCACCGATTCCGAGGCGATGTTCCTCGCCATGATGGGCGCGGGGATCGAGCATCCGCTGGCGGCCACCGAGAAGACGCTGGCGACGATCACCACCATGGTCAACCAGAGCAAGCCGGGCGACCGCTTCCGCTTCACCGCGGCGCTGTCGAACGGCAAGGACCTTTACGCGTTCCGCTATTCGGTGAACGACAAGGCCAACACGCTGTATTACCGCGAGTCCGCCGACAGCATTGTCGTGGTGTCGGAACCGCTCGACGACGATCACAAGAAGTGGATTGCGGTGCCCGAGAACCACGCGCTGATCGCGATGGCCGGCGAACGCGCCCGCATCCGCCCGCTGCTCCACGTGCAGCAGGAGGCGGCGGAGTAACTACCAGGTGACCGGCAGCGAGAGCGGGCCGCGGTTCGTGAGGCTGGCGGGAAATTCGAACTTTGCGTCCTTTGCGAGCCGCAGCCCAGGCAACCGCTTGGTGATTTCTTCCAGCACGACGCGCGCTTGCAGCCGCGCCAGCGGCGCACCCAGGCAGTTGTGCAGACCGTAGCCGAACGACAGATGTTCGCGCGCATTTGGTCGGCGAATGTCGAAGCGGTCTGGATCGGGGAAGACTGCCGGGTCGCGATTTGCCGATGCGAGCGACAGTAAGAGCTTTGCGTTTGCCGGCACGCGCACCCCGCCGATCTCGACGTCATGCTTGGCTTTGTGACGCCAGGCAATCACCGAGCCGTCAAACCGCAACACTTCCTCGATGCAGTTGGGGATCAGGCTCGGATCGGAACAGATTGCGTCCCACGACGGACGATCAGTGAGCAGATTGCGAAAGCCGTTTCCCAGCAAATTCGTCGTCGTTTCGTGGCCGGCGAACAGCATGATGAGCATGATCGTGATGAGTTCCTCGCGGGTCAGCGCGCTGCCGTCACCAGCCGCGTCGCGCGCTTGCACCAGAGCGCTGATGAAATCATCACCCGGGCATTTGGTCCGCGCGTCGACCAAGCCCCCTGCATACTGCCAGAACGAGGCGAGTTGACGCGCCGCGTTGATCTGTTCCTCTTCGCTTGCCCGTCCGTAAAGAACTACGTCGCGATAAACAGAACCTTCTTTCACACGAGCGAGGTCAGAGTCCGGCAGACCGAGAACACGAAAGAGTACGAGCGCCGGCAACGCCCACGCCAGATCGTTGATGATGTCGGCATGGCCATCGTGAAATCGCTCGTCGCAAAAGCGCTGTACGACTTCACGTATGAACGGTTCAAGCGCCGCGACGCGCTTAGGCGTAAAGGCCACGCTCGCCAAACGCCGTTGCTGGGAATGGCGCGGCGGGTCGAGATTGGTAAGTGCTGGAGTCGCTGCGTACCCGCCCTCCCTCAACAGCGTAGTCGCATGCGGGCAGAGCTTGGTGAACGGTTCGATCGCGTTGATCGCGGAAAAGCTTGCGGCAGTCCTGAAAACCCAGCGAACATCCGAATAGCGCGTGATTATCCAGTGATCGAGTTCGGGAGAGTAAAAGACGGGGGCTGCTTCGCGCACATCCCGCAGCGTCGGATAGGGATCGGCGAGATAGTCGGCGCTAAAGGGATTTAAGCGATCGGCAATCCCATCAGCCGCGTTCGCCAATTGTGCAGTGGCTACCATGAGCGATGTTCCCCGCCTGCGGCATTCACTATGATCCTGTGCGTCCCGTCAGTCCAGCAGACCCGGCAAGTGCAACGCGAGGCGGCGCTTGGCTCGCCTAAGTGTCGAGCATCCACGTCTGGCAGCGGTTAAGGAAACAAAAGGCGTGAATGGCCGGGACAAGCCCGGCCATGAAGAATTGAGTCTGACGAACTCTTATTTCTTCCAGCCTTTCGACCAGGCCGGCGGCGTAACCTACTACTAAGATTTGTCCCCAACTGCTGGAGGCGGCACCGCTGCTTGAGCGGACGCGACGCTATCCTGGCTTTTGGATGCTGGGGTCGATGTTGCGGCTGTTTCCTGCTCACCTGCAGGTTCATCGTCATCCGCTTCATTACGCTTTGCACCTAATCGCCTCTGCATTTTCTTCAGAAAGGCGGATGCCGATTTTGCTTCGTCACCGTCGATTAGCTCTCGTTTGATGACTTCCTCACCGAGGAGCGAATGAATCTCGTCAACATCCACGCGCACTTGTGATAACCGTCGAATTTGCAAACGTATCGCATCCAGAATGGGGTCGCTCATCAAAAGAGCTGCGATTGTAAATTTGCTTGTTATTTGCTTTTCATGAAACCAATCGGATAACGCATCCTTTGAAAAGCCCTCTAAACTCAGACTTCCAAAGCATTCGATGGCTTCCGGACCTTTGTAATTTGCTTCCAGCACATTCAACTCACATACCAGAACTTTATCGATTGGCTTTGCGAAAACTACTTTGTAAATCCGCCAGATAACGCCGTTCGTGAGAACGACCCAATCGACCCCTTTATTTGCAGCGTAGTCAACGGCTTGTTTGATAAAGTTGTCCTTGAGCTCAACTCCTACGGCCTTAACTTCAACAAGAAAGCGAGGCTTGTTGTCGGTAGAGACCATTAAATCGACGTAAGTCCCACGAATTGCGTGTTCACTGCTCAAGTTTTGATATTTGTCGTACCCAAGAACGTTGGCGATCATGTCAGTGACGATGACGACAGTGTCACCTTCGCTGCTATCCTTTTTCATCGCTTGAGCGAGAATGCCTTGGTAGTTCTTGAGTTGAGCTGAAATGCGCGACGCGACTTTAGCGGAAACTCCCATGGGGCAGCCCCTCCCGAAGCCGGTCTCAATTTCCCTCAAAATTGTGGTACCCGCAATAGTTGTGTGCGTGCATAGAAAGCTAGCTCGCTCTTCCAGCTGTTAAGCGCGTGCTCGCAGACAAGGCGCATGTGGACGTGAGGGGCATGCACTCCGCTCGTCCCCGCGAAAGCGGGGACCCAGGCTGGATTCCCGCTTTCGCGGGAATGAGCGGCGTTTGCCGTTTGCCGAGTCCGCCATGGCCGCGCTTGTCCCGACTATCCACGCCTTCCTGTCTGTTCAAAGACATGGATGCCCGGCGCGTGGGCGAGCGAAGCGACGCCTTCGAACGGCTATGGCCGGGCATGACGAGTCAGAGCAAAAATGCTGCTACGGCTTCCAGCCTTTCGACCAGGCCGGCGACGTCTTGCGGCTGATAAGCTGCCGCTCTGTGCACGGCCTTAGCGTGGAGAACCGCTTCCACCGGAGAGTAGTGCGGCACACGCGTCGATCTGGGACGGCAGCACTTTTCGCGCGGCGAATAATGCATCGGGGTCAGCGGCGCTCTGCCGGCATTGAAGCGCGCACTCGATCAAGCGGACGTCGAGACCCGTCACCACTCTTTCGCTCAAAAACCGCCGCAGCGTCATCATTTGAGCCCATGAGGCCGGTCATCCAGCTGTAGCAAAAGCGGCCAGGGTAGAGGAGCGTCCGCAGATACGCTTTGTGATCCTTCGGCTGAAGGATTTCGGCGGCCGCGAAGCTCCGCGCCTGCTTTGACCAACTCGCAAACGGTGCGTCGCTCAGGTAATTGTGAATTTCTTCCAGTGTAGGTCGCGCAGGCCGTGCGCGTTCGCGCTCCATCAGCGCAACCGCGTGATCGAGATAATCTATGCGATCAAGTGGTGGGAATCGGCCGAGAGAGAAGTGCCGGTCGGTCCAAAAAACCGAGACCTTGGGCCCCCAATCGGCGGACAGCGTGAGGGCTTCGCTTCGCAGGCGATCGAGCATCTGTGGAGACAGTCCCGCCGTCGTGATCAGCGCCATGTCGATATCGCTGTAGCGCCGGTTGAATCCTGCATGGGCCAGACTACCGATGAGATACGCGCCCAGCAGCTCGGTCCCAAGCGCCTCTTGCCAATGCGGTACGAGACGGCGCGAAAAATCGATCGCCGCAGTTCTGGCTGGCTCGTCAGGATCAGCGTGGGTCATCGCTCACACGGAAATTATGCCGGCTGAATGCCGGCTTCGCGAACAACCACGCCGTATTTCCGGTATTCGCTGACAATCAGGTCACGAAATTTCTCGCTGTTGCGGAAATCAGCCGACATTCCCAGCGCCGACATGCGCGCGCGGACGTCGGGTAGTTCGGTGATCTCGTGAATAGCTTCTCCGACACGTGCAACGACGTCCGGCTGCACCGTGGCCGGTGCGGCGATTCCAAAAAAAAAGTCGATGTCGAATCTCGGAACCGCGCTTTCGGCCACAGTCGGCACTTGTGGCAGCATTGGAAATCGTTGCAGCGTCGAGACTGCCAGTGCCTTCACCTTGCCCTGCTCGACGTACGGCATGACGGCCACCGGCAATGCCCAGATGAGCGAAATCTGTCCTCCCAGCAGATCATTGAGCGCAGGCGCGGCGCCGCGATAGGGCACGTGCGTAATGTCGATCTTCGCCGTCATGTTCAACCACGCAGCAGCGAGGTGATGTGGAGAGCCGACTCCGGCCGTCCCGACCGAGAGCTTGCCGGGATTGGCTTTGCTATAGGCGATCAATTCCTTGACGTCGTTCACGGGAAGTGAGGACTGCGCGAACAACACGAGCGGTTGAGCCGCGACCAATGCAATTGGCGTGAAGTCGTTGATCACGTCGTAAGGTACGGTCTTGTTCATCCACTTTGCCAGAACAGCGGCGGGCTCCATGAGCAGCAGCGTGTATCCGTCGGGAGCCGCCTTGGCGACGAAGTTGGCACCGACCATTGAGCCAGCCCCCGGTCGATTTTCCACCACGACCGCCTGTTTCAGTTTTTCCGGCAGCTTCTCGGACAAAATGCGTGCTGTAGCGTCAACCCCGCCGCCGGCCGCAACAGGCACCACCAATTGGTCGCGTCGGGTAGGTTTGCGCCCATGCAATACGAGACGCTACCGGAAGCGCGATAGCGCCCGCCGTCAGACGCAGAAATCGGCGACGTGGAAGTTCCATGGCGTTCCTCCCTGTTGGGTCGGACTCATGCCAAACAACCAAAACCAGCCTAGCCCTGTTGCTCAAAACCAAATAATAATAATATGGAATGGTAACATAACGATTTCGAATGACAGCCGCGCAGTGGAACCACCGTCTCCGCCGCCGCCTCAAATTGCGAGACGTGGATATTCTGCTGGCCGTCATTCAAACGGGCAGCATGGGGAAGGCGGCGGGCGCCCTTAACATGTCGCAGCCCGCCGTTTCCAAGGCGATTGCCGGCCTGGAACACACCCTCGGCGTGCGCCTGCTCGACCGGAGCCGGCAGGGCGTAGAGCCGACGCCGTATGGCCGCGCGCTCATCAAGCGGGGCGTCGCAATGTTTGACGAATTGCGGCAGGGCGTTCAGGACATCGCGTCTCTTACTGATCCGACGGTGGGAGAGATACGTATGGGAGGCAGCGAGCATACGATATCCGCGATCTATTCGCCGGTCGTTCATCGGTTCTCACGACAATATCCGCTGATGTCTTTTCATATTGTCGTCGGCGACCTGCGAACGATGTCCCAGGAATTGGACGCAAGACGCATCGACTTTGTGGTGAGCCGAATGTACAGCCCTGCCTCCGAGGAGCATTCAGTTGAAGTGCTGTTTGAGGATCCCCTGGTCGTCGTCACGGGACCTAACAATGCGCTGGCTCGCCGTCGCAAGATTGAGTTTGCCGAATTGTTGGACGAACCTTGGACATTACAGCCGCGCGAGAACAATTTCGGGTCGTTCGCCATGGATGCCCTTCACGCTGCCGGCCTGGCTCCTCCACGAATCACGGTTGCTACGACGTCTAGTAATTTGCGCGGTGAAATGCTCGCGACCGGCCGCTATCTCACAATGGTCCCCCGCTATTGGGTCTTGCTGCCGCGCAGGCACCCATCGCTTAAGGTCTTGCCGGTGGAATTTCCCAATACCCGACTCAAAGTTGCGATTATTACTTTGAAGAATCGGTCTCTCAGTCGGGCCACGGAGCTTTTCATTGACAGCATACGTGCCCTCACAAAGCCCCTGGCGACGGAAAAATAACCGGATGCGCGTGCTCGTTTTTTGGATCGACCCGCTAGAGTCTCCACACAACAAGACGTTACGTTCGGCAGTGCCATTAAGCCGGAAACAGCCGACTTGGTTGGCTGGCAAATGCTCGCCCCTTGGGGTGACGGAATAGAGGGGCCTATTTCGTCCAGCCCTTCGACCAGGCCGGCGGCGTCTTGCCGTCGATCAGGATGAAGGCGATGCGGCACGGCTTGCCGGAATTGTTGACCCAGGCGTGGTTGGTGCCCTGCTGGATCAACACGTCTCCGGCCTTGCAGTGAATCTCGGTGTCGTCGAGCAGCATGTCGATCTCGCCTTCGAGCACGAGGGCGTAGTCGATGGTGCGGGTCCGGTGCGTGTTCTCGTGCCGCCCATAACCCTGCGTCGCCGGGTCGATGCCCATGTTGCGCAGGATCTCATTATGGTCGTGGGCGCCGTAGCCGCCGGTCGGGGTCGGTGCGAAATCGACGATGCGGAAGATGGTGCCGTTATTGGGCGGTGGCACTTTCACCGGTGTCTTGGCGCGGTCGTCGGAGCTCGCCATGTCGACGGGGAATTCGCTCGTCACCCAGAACAGGCTCATGCCGTTGCCGCCGGCGCTGCGCTGAATCGCCTTCACCGGTTCATCCACCAGCACAACCGCTTTACCGCTTAAGTCGTGGCCGGTCACGATCCGGCGGGTCGATCTCATCTCCATGGCGTTCTCCCTTGAATAATGGTGGCGCAATAAACGATGATGCCGCGCCTTTGCCAAGGTCTAAAAAGCTCAAAGCGCTCAAGCCATGCGCTGCGGGTAGGGGAGAGAAACAGTGAGCGTGCAATCGTCGCGTCCGTTGCTGCAATCGGCGGAAAATCCCGGCTCCAATTACGACCGCGAGCCGACCATTGCCGCGATCGCGCGCGACATGGACGTCATGGTGCCGATGCGCGACGGCGTCAAAATCTGCGTCGACGTCTATCGCCCCGACGCGCCCGGCAAGTTTCCGGCGCTGCTGGCGTTCGCGATCTACAACAAGGATTTCCAGGGCCCGGACATGGCGGCAGCGCTGCCGCCGCAGCCGGCCTGGTCGCCGCTGTGGACCGGGCCGATGGAGGCCGGCGACACCAAGTTCTTCGTGTCGCGCGGCTATGTGCACGTCATCGGCTCGCCGCGCGGCGTCGGCAAATCCGAAGGCGGCGGCTCGCGCGAATGGGATTGCTACGACCTGATCGAGTGGATCGCGGCGCAGCCGTGGTGCGACGGCAATGTCGGCATGGTCGGCATTTCCGGCTTCGGCGCCGAACAGCTCGCGGCCGCCAAGAAGCAGCCGCCGCACCTGAAAGCGATCTTTCCGTTCGACTCCCGCGGCGCCTATGGCGAACTCGGCGGCTTCCGCGACGAATATCCCGGCGGCGTCATCCATCTGTTCCGTTATCTGGTCGGCCATTTCTCGGCGATGCATCAGCACAAGGGCCCGCCCGGCGCGCTGCCGCCGGAGCGCGAGAAGGTCTGGCGCGCGGCCATGGATAACCCCGACTACAAGATGTATCCGCACGTCTACAATCTGATCGCGCAGAAGGGCCAGCACATGCCGCCCTACTATCATGTGCTGGTCGAGCCGTATGACAGCGAAGCCGCGGTGGCGAAGAGCGAAAAGGAATTCGCCGACATCAAGGTGCCGACCTACACGGGCTCGGGCTGGTATGGCTACACTTACAAGACGCACCTCAACGGCTGCCAGCACTGGTACCGCAACATCAGTGCGCCGAAGAAACTACTGCTGTCCGGCCCGGCGCATGTCGAGCGGCCGTATCACACCATGCACGGCGAAGTGCTGCGCTGGCACGATCACTGGCTGAAAGGCATCGACACCGGGATCATGCAAGAAGCGCCGGTGCGCTACTGGGTGATGGGCGCCAACCAGTGGCGCACCGCCAGCGACTGGCCGATCCCGGAGACGCAGTGGAGTAAACTTTATCTCACGAGCTGGGAACGGCTGACGCCGGATACGCCGGCGCCGTCGAGCGTCACCGAGACACAGGCGCCGGATTCGTTCGTGCAGATGCCGCCGTCGCAGACCACGACCGTTGCGCGATTACGGTATATGACCGATCCGCTGCCGAACGACGTGCTGGTCGCGGGCCCGATCGTGGTCACGCTTTACGCCGCGATCGACCAGGACGACACCAACTGGATCGTCGTGCTCAAGGACGTCGGTCCCGACGTGTCGGTGATGAGCGTGCGCGAAGGCGAGCGCGAGGTTCCGAAGAACCTGCACGAGCGCGAGATCACCCGCGGCTGGCTGAAGGCCTCGCACCGCGCCGTCGATGCCAAGCGCTCGCGGCCGTACTGGCCATGGCATCCGCTGACGCGGGAGGCGCAGCAGCCGGTGACGCCCGGCGCGATCGAGGAGTATCAGATCGAGGTGATGGCGACCGCGAACCTGTTTCGCAAAGGCCACCGCATCTGTCTCGACATCACCAGCCTCGACCTGCCGACCGGCGTCGCCGGCGCGACCAATGCCGAATACGTGCCGTACCACATCTGCTCGAGCAAAACGGTGCTGCACAAGATCTATCACGACCGCAAGCATCCTTCGCACATCCTGCTGCCGGTGGTTCCGGAGTGACGGCTGTGCTTGAAACAGGACAATTGCTTACGATTTAAAACCGGTTCCTCCGCATCTCTGGCACCTGACTTTCTTGTCGCCTTGTTTGAGAAGGCCTTTGCCCTCGCAATTCTTGCATTTCGCTTTTGGTTTTTTTGGCTTCTGCATATTCCCTCCAATGCCGTGCCGCGCCTCGTAAAGACGTGGCGAACGTCTCGACAGTTTGAAAGTGCCATCTTTCAGACGTGCAGGCCACGTCAATAAACGCTTTGCTGGACACAGCGGCCGCTGCCGGATAGAAAGCCCCTCAATACGAAAGGAATCTGATGTCCTTTAAATTCAGTGTCGGACAAGCAGTCGAGTATACGCCCATCGGCGAGAAAACTGCGGGCCTCTACAGGATCGTGAGGCAGATGCCGGCGGAAGAACACGCATTCGATTTGAGATATCGTATCAAGAGTGAGGCCGAAATCTACGAACGGAATGTTCTCGAGTGCCAACTGAGCTCTGATGTGAGCGCCGAAAGCGAGTATGTCACGACCAAGCCTCGCCTCTCGCACGGCTCACATGGCGATTGAACGCGAATGATCAGCCCATTCATCGCGCGGGTGGATTAGGTATCGCGTATGCGATAATCTTTCTCCAGAACCCGTGTTCGTTCGGCGGGCGTCTCGTAGGTTTCCTGGGGAAATAGAATGCGCGGTAAAATTCTTGCGCTTGTCGCTGCTGCTGCTGTTGCGTATTCGAGCGCTGCGCCCGCGGCAGAAGTGACACTTCGGGCGATATCGGGTTTCAACGAAAAGACCACGTATTCGGCGGGCATCGAGCGCTTCATCGACCGGGTCAACGCGGCCGGGAAGGGGATCGTCCAGATCAATTATATCGGCGGCCCGAAGGCGATGCCCCCGTTCGAGGTTGGCAATGCCTTGAAGAACGGCGTCGTCGACATCGCCAACACCTCCGGCGCGTTTTACACCAACCTGATGCCCGAGGCCGACGCCTGGAAGCTGACCCAGCGTCCGATGACCGAACTGCGCAAGAACGGCGGCTTCGATCTGATGGCGCAACTCTACGCCCAGAAAATGAACGCGATGATGCTGGCGCGTGTCGTCGATAACAATCCGTTTCATCTCTATCTCAACAAGAAGATCACCAGTCCCAATCTGACCGGCCTGAAGCTGCGCATTACGCCGGTGTATCGCGATTTCTTTCAGGCGCAGGGCGCGACCGTCGTGCAGACCGCGCCGGGCGAAGTCTATACCGCGCTCGATCGCGGCGTGGTCGACGGCTACGGCTGGCCGATCACCGGCGTGTTCGACCTTGGCTGGAATGAAAAGACCAAATACCGGGTCGATCCGGGATTCTATACCGCCGAGGTGTCGATCCTCATCAACAAGGCATCCTGGGACAAGCTCGACGATCAGCAAAAGGCGGTTTTGCGCAAAGCTGCCGACCAGGGCGAGGCCGAAGCGCCGGCCGAGTATCAGGCGCTCAATGCCAAGGACACCGAGCGCCAGGCCGCAGCCGGGATCGAAACCATCAGCTTCGATCCGGTGGTGGCGAAGGACTACGTGAGAAAAGCCTACGACGCCGGCTGGGCCGGCGAAATCCGCCAGAGCCCGGACGTCGCTCCAAAGCTGCGGGAATTCTTTTCCAAGCCTGAATAATCGGCCGCGAGCGTTGTTCATCGGCGCGTGGGCCACCAGACACGCGTGAGCCGTGATGAAATCGCTATCGGACCTCTTCGGCAGCCTGCTTGAGAAACTGTTCTTCGCAGCCTGCGCCGTGCTGTTTCTGATGATGCTGATGATTTGCGCCGATGTGTTCCTGCGCAACGTTCCGCTGCTGCCGTCGCTGCACGGTCTGGCATGGGCCGACGAAGTTTCCGAATACATGCTGTACCTGATCACCATGCTCGCGGCGCCCTGGCTGCTGCGGCAGGGCCGGCACATTCGCATCGATATCCTGCTGCGGGCCCTGCCGCCGCAAGTCGGCTGGTATTGCGAATGGCTCACCGACGCCATGGCGCTGACCTGCTGCGCGATCATGGTGGTGTCCGGAACGGAAGCAGCCTATGCGAGCTACGCGTCCGGCATGCTGACGATCAGGACGCTGGTGACTCCGGAATGGTGGTCGCTGGCGCCGCTGCCGGTGACGTTCCTGCTGCTCGCCATCGAAGTGCTGTTCCGGATGCAGCGTCTCGCGGCAAGCCCGCGGACGCCGCGCGACGATGCGCTGCCGGCGCCATAACTGTCATGTCCTGGACATGTCTTGGCAAGCCGCATCCTGGTTGCTGCTCGGCGGTTCGACCGCGCTGCTGTTCCTCGGCCTGCCGGTCGCTTTCAGCTTCCTCGCCATCAACATCATCGGCGCGGTGCTGTTCCTCGGCGGCGAACCCGGCCTGATGCAACTGGCGCGCAACAGTGTCGATTCCGTCTCGAGCTTCTCGCTGACGCCGATTCCGATGTTCGTGCTGATGGGCGAGCTGCTGTTTCACACCGGCCTAGCGGTGAAGGTTCTCGACGCCGTCGAGCGGTTGATCATCCGCGTGCCGGGACGGATGGCCGTCATCGCCGTTGTCGCCGGAACCATCTTCTCGGCGATATCGGGTTCGACGATCGCAGTGACGGCGATGCTCGGCAGCCTGATGGTGCCGCTGATGCTGGAGCGCGGCTATCACCCGGTGCTGGCAACCGGTCCGATCATCGCCGTCGGCGCGCTCGACATGCTGATGCCGGTTTCGGCGCTGGCGGTGCTGCTCGGCAGCCTGTCCGGCATCTCGATCACCGGACTGCTGATGGGAGGATTTGTCCCGGGGATGCTGCTGAAGGCGGTGTTCGTCGCCTACATCATCGTCAGCGTCAAATGGAATCCTTCGCTCGCGCCCGCCGCAGAGCCGGACGACGCTTACCGCGGCTGGGACCGGATCAGGCCGCTGGTCAAATACGTCATCCCCATTCTCGCGATCTTTGTGGTCGTCGTCACCGCGATGAATGTCGGCTGGGCGACCCCGACCGAGTCGGCGGCGGTGGGCGCGTTCGCCACCATGGTGCTGGCGCTGGCTTACCGGGCGCTGACGCCGGCCATCCTGATCACGTCGCTGCGCGGCACGATCATGATTGCGGGAATGATCCTGTTCATCATCGTCGGCGCGACCACGTTCTCGCAAATCCTGTCGTTCTCGGGGGCGAGCAACGGCATCGTGTCGCTGATCACCGGCCATGGCCTCGGCCAAAACGCCATCATCGGCGGCATGATGCTGATCCTGATCTTCCTCGGCCTGTTCGTCGATCAGGTGAGCATGATGCTGATCGCACTGCCGATCTTCATGCCCGTGGTGCAGCAGCTCAACATCGACCTGGTCTGGTTCGGGGTGATGTTCCTGATTTGCATGCAGCTCGGCCTGCTGCTGCCGCCGCACGGCCTGCTGCTGATGACCATGAAAGGGGTCGTGCCGGCGCAAGTCACGATGGGCCACATCTTCCGCGCGGTGGTGCCTTATATCGTGCTGAGCCTGGTCATGCTGGCGCTGGTGTTCTTCTGGCCGGCAGTCGCGCTCTGGCTGCCGGACCTGGTGCGTTAGCGCGTACACTGCGCAAGCGTCAGCGGCGGGTCGTCGGACCGCGTTGATGATTGACTTATGGGCGTCAATTAGCGAGCGGAAATGACAAGGGTGAGAACCGAGGACCCAGCCTCAGGGCGCATTCGGCCGAAGGCCGAAAAGTACTGGATACCCTGCCCGCTGGTTGTTTGAAGAGCAATCGGAGTTTTGAGACGGGTTTTCATCTCCCAAATATTACGGACGTTTCAACAGCCACGGTTGCAAATGTGCGCACTCTGCCACGGAGATCTGGCGAACAACTATGGGCGCGGACCCGCGACAGTATCAGCCTGCAGCACGCTACATGAGCGGTCCCGGTCCGAAATGGCGCACGGGACAGCCCGAAGAGTGGCGCGCGATCAGTTCGGTGAGCTGGCTGCCATCGACTGCAATACCGGTTTGTATTTGTTCTGACGTTCCGCGAATTGAGCACGCCAGGGTTCGATAAATAGAAGCTCCAGAACCAAACCGAAAGCGGCCAAGACCAGCGTCAGCGCAAGTCCGATCCATGCCGCCGTTTCGGAGCCGAACGGAAGATGGCGGTTGATGCTGTTGCCAATTTGGATCGCAAAAACATGGAATATGTAGAACGGGTAGGAGAGTTCACCGAGATAACGGTCGAGCCTTATGCCGGACGTTGCCTTGAACAGAGATGGCAAAAGGCAGGCCATAATTGCGGGATATAGAAACGTAGAAAGTATCGAGGGGGCAGAAAATATGACGAGGCCAACCGCAAGGGCGTAAAGCGGAAATGTCGGAAAGTGCCCGGTTCCCGCTTCATTCAATCGGCGTGCATAGCGGAATGCCACGGCGCCCAAGAGAAAGTATCCAAGCTCGAACGGAAAAAACCGGCAGTTCCACGGGTCATCGTCGAGATGGAGGGCGGTTATAGCAATCAGCTTGGCGACTAGGGAGCAGAATATTGCCAACGCCAGCCAGCGCGACCGCAACGTCAAAAGAAAAGGAGCTGCGAGATAGAAGGTTATCTCGACCCCGAGAGACCATGCCTGTGGAATGGCCAATCCCATCCACAGGTCGACATCGGTGTTGCGATAGTTGGCCGACCACTGCACCTATTCGTGATGGACGGACAGGAACGGGACGACGTCTTGAAAAAATATGGTGAGATTGGTGAAACTCAGAAATATCTTGAAGGTGTCGTTCGCAAATGAATGGGGTAACGCGGACAAAGCCTTCCAAATGGACAATGGTGCGAGACTGTCACGGTACACAAGCGTGGCTCCCAGCACGAGCGCGCATCCCGCCCAGTACATAGGAAGCAATCGGAAGTATCGCGCTTTATAGAACTGAGAGATCCAGGCCTCACCGAGATTGTGCTCGGTATATTTTGTGCTCAAGACGAGCTGCATATAAAAACCGGAAATGACGAAAAAGAGTTCGACCGCCAAATTGCCGTTTGTCCAGGGTAGATTTCCAAGAGGACGGGTATGTGCGCAAAAAACGCAGACTGCCAGGAGAATACGGATTAGGCCCATTTGTTCTTGCGATGCTGTTCTGTCGATTTCGGCCTAATCTTTCCGTATCACTGGCCTTGGTCCGCACCCGTCAACAGCGGCACGCTACAAATCAAAAGCGGGATGGTGCCGTCGTGCAGGGTTTTACGGGTTCGATGTAAATCGGCTCTGCGTGTCGGCCAGCAGCGCGCTCACGCTAATACGCCGGCGTAAGCATGATGCGTGCACAGCGACTAAAATTTTAGCGAATGGAAACTGGTCTGAATGCAAACGCCAGCATCATCGGGGCTGGATCTGGCTCAGGGCCACGGCGTCATTTGCCCGCCTAACGGCTTGGCTGCCCCGCTGTGCGTGTTCAGTGTTTTTTTGATGCGGCGTACCGACCGCCGTCCGGCATTGAGCTTCGGCTTCATCGATGTGGCGGCGGACGCTCTACAACTGCTTCACCGGCGTCGGATCGAGATTGAAGATCCGCGCCGCGTTCAGCCCGAGGATGTTGCGCTTGGCCTGCTCGGAGAGGAACGGCAGGTCGGTGATCTCCTGCGGCAGATCGAAATCGAAGTGCGGCCAGTCCGACGCGTACAGCAGCTGGGTCTCGGCCTTGATCATGTCGAACGTGCACTCCAGCGCCTTGAGGTTGTGCGCCTCCATCGGCTGCGTCGTGTACCAGCAGTGATCGCGCATGTATTCGGACGGCAGCCGCTTGAGATGCGGCGCTTCCGACGGCCGCATCAGGAATTGGTCGTCGAGCCGCTGCATCACGAACGGCACCCAGGCGAGACCGGACTCGATCCAGATCACCTTGAGCTTGGGAAAGCGGACCGGCATGCCGTTGAGGATCCAGTTCGTGCAATGCACGATATTGGGCCAGGCGAAGCCCAGCGCGTGCATGCCGAGGAAGCGGTTGATGGTCTTGAGCGACGGATCGTCCCAATGATAGCCGGCGTGGAACGACACCGGCATGCCGGTCTCCTCGATCATGCGGTAGAGCCGCATGTACTTGTTGTGATGCACCGGCGCGTGCCGCGTCGATGGAATGGCGTAACCGATGATGCCGCGCTTGCCGGCGGTCTCCTGCACGACGCGCTCGGCTTCTTCCGGTGTGTTGTAGGGCAGCACTGCCAGGAATTTGATGCGGCTGTCCGCTGCCAGGAGTTTCTCCTGCATCCACTTGTTGTAGGCGCGCGACAGCCAGACCTCCATCTCGGGCTGCGGATGCAGGCCGAGGAACAGCATCGGCGTCGGAAACACCACCATGTTGTCGACGCCGAGCGAGTCCATGGCGCGCCGCGTCAGCGTCACGTCGCGGTGGACGCTTAAGTCCTCGACCTTCTCGCGCAGTCCGTCCTGATGCGGGATGCGGCCGCCGACGCTCTGATAACGCAGGCCAAGATCGCCGTTGAGGCCGTAGGGTGGCGCGCCGAGGCGATCTTTATGGAAGTGCAGCGCCTGATCGCGGATCACCGGATCCTCGATGTATTGCACGACCTCGCTCCACGACACCGTCTCGACATGGTGGGCATCGACGTCGACGACGAACCAGTCCTGCAGCTTGCGCCGCAGCGCGGCGTTGCGCGCGTGACGCAGGATCTCGCGGCTGTCGGTCGAGGTGTCGATGACCTGGGCCGGCAGCATCTGCGGTACGCCGACGACGGGCTGATTCATGATTTGCTCCTCGCACCCTGTTCTGCCTGATTGCTGTCGCTTGGGTCCGGATGGTTCTCGCCGGGCCGGCGCCGGAACCACAGTCCGAGCTCCATCGGCCCGAGCCTGACGTCGCGCAACATCTCGGAAACCGCCACCAGCATCTCGGTGGGCGTCAATGTTTCCTCGCCCTCCTGCACGACGGCAGGCACTGGGCGATCCTCAAGCTCGGACTTCGCGTAATAGAGCCGCACTGCGGCAGTGATGAGCTGGGCCACCGCTTCGTCGGAAACGCGCGCGGCTTCGCCGCTCGCGACCAGTTCCTTGGCGGAACGGTGCAGGTCGGCTGCGTAGCGGTCGATCCAGGCGTATTCGTCGTTGGCCCGGTCGCCGGTGCGGTTTGCCGGATCTTTGACGTCAGATGACGACATAGATGTTGCCGTCCTTCTCCTCGAGTTCCACGCCGCGCAACCGGATCTTGTCCGATCCCTGATTGATGCCGGTCTTCAGATTGAACTCGTAGCCGTGCCACGTGCACACGATGTTGGTGACAGTCTCGTCGTAGGCCAGTTCGCGCACCGTGCCATCGCCGGCGACCGGTTCCAGCACGCGCCGATAGATGCGGCCCTGGCACACCGGGCCCTGACGGTGCGGACACGCATTATGCCATGCCACGAGTTCGCCATCGACCTTGAACACGCCGACTTCGGTGCCGTCGCACGACACCACGCGGCGGTCGCCGTCCTTCAGCTCGTCGCTCCGGCACACCAGATAAGATCGCGGCATGGTCTTACTCCGTCAGTCCTGCTCCGTCAGCGTCCGGATACTACTCGAATTTGATGTTGGCTTCTTTGACGACGGCGGTCCAGCGTTGCACCTCGGCATGCATTTGCGTCGTCAGTTGGTCCGCGCTGCTGCCGACGGGGATCGCCGCAAGGTCCCGCATCCGTGCCTTGAAATCGTCGGTCGCGGCAATTTGCCGGCAGGCGGTCTCGAGCTTTTTGACAATTGGCGCCGGCGTCGCGGCCGGCGCCATCATGGCCAGATAGGTTCCGCCGAGCACGTCCGGCACGGCGGCTTCGGCAAGCGTCGGCACGTCGGGCAGTTCGCGGATCCGCGCCGTCGCGGTCACCGCCAGCGCCCGCAGCATGGCATTGCCGAGTTGCGGCACGGCAATCGGCGTTTCCACAAAGGCGAATGCAGTCTGGCCGCCGAGCAGGCTGGCAACCGACTCGTTGCTGCTTTTATAGTTGATCGCCGTCGCCGGTGCGCCGGTCTTGATCTTGAAGTGCTCGATCGGCAGCGTGAACACCGGCGAGGGCGTCGGATAGTTGGCTTTGTCGGGATTGGCTTTCAGCCACGCCACCAGCTCGGCGACGGTCTGCGCCGGATGCGATTTGGCGACCAGCACGACCAGCGTGTAGTCCGCCATCAGCGAGATCGGCGCGAAGTCCTTGAAGATGTCGTAGGGGATGTCGGGCCAGATCGCGGCGCCGACGGTCATGGCGCCGGGCGCAGCGCCGAGCAGGGTGTAACCGTCGGGCGTCGCTTTCGCCACCAGGTCCGGCGCCAGCCGGCCGCTTCCGCCCGGCCGGTTCTCGACCACGAACGCGCCGCCGAGCGTATCCTGCAATTTCTGGGCGACGATGCGCGCGACGGTGTCGGTGCCGCCGCCGGCGCCGAAGCCGACGACGATCCGCACCGGGCGGCTCGGATAGTCGATTGACTGCGTGCGGCCTGCGATCGGCCAGAGCGCGGCGCCGCCTGCCAGCGTTATGAACTGTCGCCGCCGCATGGTCTTCTTGGGTTTCTCTCCGCGCGCCACGACCACACCCTACTACACAGTTCAGCGCCAACGGCCACGGCTTTGGGCATATTTGCCCGTCCCGAAACGCGGCGCCGGTAAGAGGCGGCGGGATATCCCGGCGGGGCAGCGATATTCAGGGCACATTTTTTTAGTCGCGTATATCTTGACAGTTATCCCTATTATAGATACCTACAATCCGCTCGCTCGTCGTGAGGGACGTCAACCGGTGACTACTTTTGACGGAGCGGGTGCGGGTTCTGCGGGCGGAGGTTCGTCACTTCTGTTCGCAGGCGGCCTGGGCATCATGCCCGCCCGGCACGTGTTCGGGCTGCGAGGTGCTCGCTGCACTGGCGTCGGGGAGGCGCGTTGGCCTTTGATCCGGCGATTCCAGGAAGCGCTGGCCCGGGCCGGGGCAGGACGAAAGTCCAGTCAATCCGCAGTGGAGCGCCGAAAGGCGAGCGGCCCCGTCAAAAGGGCCGCGGCTGTGCCTGGTAACGGGTGCAGTTTCCCCCAGCCGTGCTTGGCAACAGGCACGGTGCGCCGTTCGGCGCTCCGCTTCCCTCTTTTGGGAAGCAAACAACGTGGCCCCGCCGTACTTCGGGGCAGATCATCGCCACGCGTGACAACTGACGGTGCAAACGCGCTGTGAGAACGCGATTACGACGGCCTCATCCTGAGGAGCGCGAAGCGCGTCTCGAAGGATGCTTCGAGACGCATTGCTGCGCAATGCTCCTCAGCATGAGGCGGCGGGGGCATTTTGATAGCGCTTCCCCACCTGGCTCCGAGCGAGACGCGATCAGACAGGGCGTATGGATTCCGGACTTGCCGCAAGAAGCGGCAGTCCGGAATGACAGGAAGGAGGCTTCGCAAGAATGTGAACCATTTTCGCTATTTCGGGCATAAACTCGTCACCATCTCGACCAAGGGTCGATGAGGCCGATATTCATTCTGTCTTATCGAGGCCATAGAGTTGCAGGAGTTTGGAGTTGCAGGAGTTTAAAGTCGCAGGAGTTTGGACAGCGACTGTCAGAAGTGTACCGTTTTGTACAAAGAGGAATGTGACATGAAAGTATTAGGTGCCGCGCTCGCTTTCAGCGTGCTGGCGATCGGCAGTGCCTCGGCGCAAGTGCCGCTGTCGGGCACGTATCAATGTATTCAGAACTGCGCCGGGCCGGGACTGGCCTATGTCACGCAGAACGGCTGGGACCTGAACCTGGTCGACGGGGCCGGGGCGCCGTCGCGCGCCTGGATCGATTATCCGGGCCACCTCTACGCCCAATACTATCATGAGGGCGCGGTGTTTTCCCCGGACGGCTTCCGGATCCAGTTCGACAACGGCGCGGTGTGGCAGCGTTTCGTGCCGCCGCCTCCGCCACCCCCGCTTGTGCACAGCCGCGGCTAACGGCTTCGTTTTCTTCTCTGGCTCGGGCGAAAAAGCGCGAGCGCGACAGCTTGCACCTCCCCGTTGTAAGGAGAGGTGAGATACACTGTAGCGTTCTCCTGAAATTTCCGAGCCGGAGATTGCCTTGCAATACGACGATAACCTGACGACCGATCGGCCGACTTTCGTAACCCATCTCGAATGTTCGATGACCGGCGAGCATTATGCCGCCGACCAGCTTCACAATCTTTCCCGCGCCGGCAAACCGCTTTTGGTCCGCTACGATCTCGGCGGCGTGAAAAAGGCGCTGAGCAAAGACATGCTGGCGCGCCGCGAGCCGGATCTGTGGCGCTATCGCGAATTGCTGCCGGTGCGCAAAGTCGAGGACATCGTCAGTCTCGGCGAAGCGATGACGCCGCTGGTGTCGATGCCGAAGCTGGCGAAAAAGCTCGGCGGCGCCGAACTCCTGGTCAAAGACGAAGGCCGTCTGCCGACCGGCTCGTTCAAGGCGCGCGGCCTGGTGATGGCGGTGTCGATGGCGAAGGCGCTCGGCATCAAGCACATGGCGATGCCGACCAACGGCAATGCCGGCGCGGCGCTGGCCGCCTACGCCAGCCATTGCGGCATCAAGACCACGATCTTCTGTCCGGAAGACACGCCGGAAGTGAATGTCAGCGAGATCGGCCTGCAGGGTGCTGCGGTCTATCGCGTCAACGGCCTGATCGACGATTGCGGCAAGCTGGTCGCCGAAGGCAAGGCCGTGACCGGCTGGTTCGATACCTCGACGTTGAAAGAGCCGTACCGGATCGAGGGCAAGAAGACGATGGGCCTCGAACTTGCCGAGCAGCTCGGCTGGGAAGTGCCGGACGTCATTTTCTATCCGACCGGCGGCGGCACTGGCCTGATCGGCATGTGGAAGGCGTTCGCCGAACTGGAAGCGATCGGCTTCATCGGCAAAAAGCGTCCGCGCATGGTGGCGGTGCAGGCGGCCGGCTGTGCGCCGATGGTGCGGGCCTTCGAAGAAGGCGTCGAACATGCCAAACGCTGGGAAGACGCACACACCATTGCGGCGGGCATTCGCGTGCCGCAGGCGGTCGGCGACTTTTTGATTCTGCGCGCGGTGCGCGAGAGCGGCGGCTTCGCTATCGCGGTGGATGACAAGGCCATTGCGGCAGGGCTCGACGAAGTGGCGCGCGAGGAAGGCTTCCTGATGTGCCCCGAGGGCGCTGCGACCTACGCCGCTTACAAGCAAAGCCTGGCCGACGGCCGCGTCAAAAAAACCGATCAGGCGGTGCTGTTCAATTGCGCGACCGGGCTGAAATATCCGCTGCCGCCGATCACCAAGACGCTCGACCGGCACAAGCCGATCGATTTCGCGGCGCTGTAACATGCCAAAGACCTTCGCCCTGGCCGCGTTGCTTGCGGGTCTTGGTGTTGTCACTCTTGGCGTTGTGACTTTTGGCGTTGCAGTTTTTGGCGTAGCGGCATTGAGCGGCCTGGCGCGCGCGGCAAGCTGGCCGACTTATCAGAACGACCGCTACGGCACGACGATCGACTATCCGGCCTTGTTCAAGCCCGAGCCGCCTCCGGACAACGATGACGGCCGCGCTTTCAAGAGTGCCGATGGCGCGAGGTTCTCGGTATCCGCGTCATACGGCGGGATCGACTCAAATCTCGCCGAATATCGCGACTTCATCGTCAAGCATCTCGCGGCGGGGCAGGTCGTGACCTATCAGACCAGCGGCAGCAACTGGTTTGTTATCTCCGGCACCAAGGGCAGTGACATTTTCTACGAGCGGCACATGTTGTCGCACGGCGGCGAAATGACCGAGGATTTCGTCATATCCTACCCGGCAGCGGCGAAGACGGCCTACGATCCGATCGTGGCGCGCATGTCCAAGTCGTTTCGGTCTGGCACGGGATTCCAGACTTCGGGGGGAAAGACAAAATGAGCCGGGTTGCAGTCATTGTGCTTGCGGCGCTGATGGCTTGCGGATTTGCCTCGACTGTGCGCGCCGACGATTATCCGACGCGGCCGATCACCATGGTGGTGCCGTTCGCCGCCGGCGGGCCGACCGACGTCATCGGCCGCCTGATGGCGCAATATATGAGCCCGTCGCTCGGCCAGAACGTCGTCGTCGAGGACGTCACCGGCGCGGCGGGCACGATCGGCGTCGGCCGTGTCGTGCATGCGCAGCCGGACGGCTACACGCTGAGCCTCGGCCACTGGAGCACGCATGTTGCCAACGGCGCGATCTATGCGCTGCCTTACGACCTGCTCAACGATCTGGAGCCGATTGCGCTATTGCCGAGCAATCCGATGCTGATCGTGAGCGGCAAGAGCATGCCGGCGACGAACCTGGAAGACCTGGTGGCGTGGCTGAAGGATCATCCGAGCGCGACGATCGGCACCGCCGGCGTCGGCTCCGGCTCGCATATTTCCGGCGTCTACTTTCAGAATTTCGCCGGCACGCATCTGCAATATGTGCCGTATCGCGGCACCGATCCGGCGCTGATCGACCTGATGGCCGGCCGCATCGACATGATGTTCGATCAGGTATCTGAGGCGACGCAGAAGCTGCAGGCCGGCCAGATCAAGGCCTTTGCGGTCACCGCCAAAAACCGGCTGCCGTCGCTGCCGGATATTCCGACGGTCGACGAAGAAGGACTGAAAGGCCTCTACGTCAACATCTGGTACGGGCTGTGGGCGCCGAAAGGCACGCCAAAGGACATCATCGCCAAGCTCAACGCAGCCGCGGTCAAGGCGATGGCCGATCCGGTGGTGAAGAAGCGCTTTGCCGACCTCGGGCTCGACATGCCGCCACCGGATAAGCAAAGCGCGCAGGCGCTCGGCGCCTTGCAAAAGGCCGAGATCGACAAATGGTGGCCGATCATCAAGGCCGCGGGCATCAAGGCGGAATGAAGTGGATCAGTCAGGCTTGATGCCGGCGTCGCGGATCACCTTGCCCCACTTCGCGGTTTCGGAGGCGCAGAATTTTCCGAAGTCTTCGGGCGAGCCGCCGCGCACGATGACGCCGATGTCGCTGAGCCGCTGTTTGATGGTGGCATCGGCAAGCGCGGCGTTGACCTGCTTGTTGAGCGTTTCGATGATGTCCTTCGGCGTGCCGGTGGGCGCGCCCATGCCGAGCCAGCCTTCGGCTTCGTAGCCGGGCAGGAAATCGGACAGCGACGGCAAGTCGGGCAGGGCGGGAATGCGTTCTTTTGTGGTGACCGCGAGCGCGCGCAATTTGCCGGCCTTGACCTGCGGCAGCGCGGTCGGCGTGACGTCGAACATCAGTTGCACGTTGCCGGCCAGCATGTCGGTGACGGCCGGCGTGGAGCCGCGATACGGCACATGAACGAGGTTGAGACCGGTCATCGCTTTGAACAATTCGCCGGCCAAGTGCTGCGGCCCGCCGACGCCGGCCGAAGCCATGTTGATCTTGCCGGGATTGGCTTTGGCATAGGCGATGAATTCCGGAACGCTGTTCACCGGCAGCGACGGATTCACCTCCATGATCATCGGCGCGATGCTGATCGGGCTGATCGGCGCGATGTCCTTGAGGAAATTGAAGGTCAGGTCGGGATAGAGCGCCGGGCTGATCGCGTTCTGCGAATTGACGGTGAGCAGCGTGTAGCCGTCGGGCGTGGCATGAACGACGAATTCGGTGCCGACATTGCCGCCGGCACCGGGTTTTACGTCGACCACGAAAGGCTGGCCGAGATGATCCTGCAACCATTGACTGATCAGGCGGGCGTGGATGTCGGTCGAGCTTGCCGCGGCTTGCGGCACGACGACATGCACCGGATGCGACGGATAGGCCTCGGCCTGCGCAAGCCGCGATGCGGCAGTCATAAAAGGGCTGCCGGCAGCGGCGGTCGCGGCAAGCTTCAGGATTCCACGGCGGTGGAATTGCATGGTGGTTTCCTTGGCCTTTCTTTGGCGTTTCCTTGAGAGTTTCGTCGTTGGTCGTCAGTTTGCCTTGTGACGCACTATACTACGACAGGAATCGCGTGAAGGTTCGCAAACAGCGGCATTTTGCATCATGAATGCGGCGCTGCCGGCCATTCCTGTCATCGATATCCGCGGCGGCGGCCCGCCGCTGCATGCGCGGCAGAGCGCCGCCGAGGCGCGGGCGTTGCGCGATGCCTGCCTGAGCTTTTTTCCGGGCGCGGCGCGGCCGCTGGTGCCGGTGCTCGACTCGGTCGCGCGCCGCTGGCTTCAGGCTTCGCGCTCGCCCTACGTGCCGGAGGTGGCGCAGATCGCCGGCGAACTCGACTTTTCCGGCGTGTGGCTGCTCAACGCATCCTATCAGTGGGGCTGCACCGCGCGTGCCTTCGTGGAAGACGGTGCGCCGTGGATCATCCGCACGCTCGACTGGCCGTTCACCGGCCTTGGCCGGCACGTCGCGGTGGCGCGCATGAACGGCGCCAGCCAAAACTCGTCTGGCGAGTTCCTTAACGTGACGTGGCCGGGCTATGTCGGCGCCCTGACCGCAACCGCGCCGGGCCGTTTTGCCGCCTGCATCAACCAGGCGCCGATGTGGCGGCGGACCTGGCACCGCTGGCTGCGGCCGTTCGACTTCGCGGTGAACGGCATCGCCATCTATGTCGGCGTCGATGACATTCCGCCGGACCAGCTGCTGCGCCGGACTTTCGAAGTCTGCGCCGATTACCAGGCGGCGCGGCACATGCTGGAGACGACGCCGGTGGCGCGCCCGGTGATCTATACGCTGATCGGCTGCGCGCCCGGCGAGGCTTGCGTGATCGAGCGCACCGAGCGCGGCTTCGTCACGCGTGAAGACAACACCTGCACGGCGAACGACTGGGTGCCGGAGCGGACGGGATGGGAGGGCCGCATCGGCACGCGGCGGTTTCTCACCAGCACGTTCGAGGATGCGGCCGGGTACAGCCGTGCGCGCCACGACTCGCTTGCGGCGTGGAGCGGTTCGGCGGCCGGCGATCGTTTCGACTGGATCAAGGAGCCGGTGCTCAATCCCTATACGCGGCTTGCGGTGGCGATGTGTCCGGCGCGCGGCGTTCTGCGCGTCGCCGGTTATGATCGCAACGGCGACGACCTGTTGCCGGAGCAGGTGACGCAGATCTGCGAGATTGCACCGGTCGCGGCGTAGCTCAGGTCTTGTCGTGACGCGTCACGATCAGGGCGTCGACCACGACGCAGCCGCGGCCCTTCGGCAGCACCTTGATCGGGTTGAGGTCGATTTCGGCAAGTCGCTCAGCATTGTCGGTGGCGAACGCGGCAAGTGCGTAAAGACAATCTGCCAGGCTTTCGGTATCGGCCGCTTCGCCGCCGCGCACGCTTTGCAGCAGCGCCGCGCCGCGGGTTTCGGCGATCATCGCCTCGGCATCGCCGTCGCGCAGCGGCAGCATGCGGAGCGCAAAGTCGCGTATGATCTCGATGGCGACGCCGCCCATGCCGAAAGCCAGCGACAATCCGAAATCCGGATCGTGCGACACGCCGGCAAAGACCTCGACGCCGCCGGCGACGAATTCCTGGACGAGAAAGGCCGCGTCGGCCGGGCGCGGATCGAGCTTGCCGAGCCGTTCGTTCAATCCGGCGAAGGCGGCGCGCAGTTCGTCTTCGTTTTTCAGATTGACGGCGACGAGACCGAGCTCGGTCTTGTGCGCAATCGCATCCGACACCACTTTCAGCACGACGGGGTAACCGAGCTTGTTTGCAGCGACGACTGATTGCTCGGCGGTTTCGACCCGCTCCTCCCGGGTCACGGGGATATCCCGCCCGGCCAGCATGCGCTTGGCGTCGAATTCGTTGATGGTGTGACGGCCCGGTTTGAGCGTCGCGAGTTCTTCTCTTGGCGTGCGGTTGTTTCGTACCGGCTTGAGGCCGAGCGACCAGCGACCGACGCGGTCGACCGCGCAAAGCCCCTGGCGCGTGCCGCCGATCACCACCATGCCGGATTCGCGCATGGCGTCGATCTGTTTGCGATTCATGACGCCGGAACGCGTGCTCAGGAGGTAATACGGCTTGCTGCTGGCGCTCGCGGCCTTGGTGAGGATTTCGACGTTCTCGAACACGCGGCTCGGCTGGCCGATGATCGGATCGTTCGAGGTGTCGTTGCAGTAGCAGATCGCGTCGATGCGTTCGCTCTTCTCGACGATGGACATCGCATGCGGAAGATTGACGGCGTAGTTGCCATTGCCCCAGGCGTCGAACGGATTGCCGTCGCCGGAAGTGCGGCCGATCACCCGTTGCGCTTCCTCGCGCTCGGCGGATGTCAGCGGCGGCAGATCGAGGCCGAGCGCGGTGGCGTTGTCGAGGATCAGTTCGGACAGGCCGCCGGAGCCGGTGATGACGGAAATGCCGCGCCCGCGCGGCCAGCGCTTGCCCTGGCAGACTGCGAGCACTTCGGTCATCTCGTCGAGATCGCCGACCTCGATGGCGCGGTGCGCGCGAAGCAGCTCGGAAAACACCCGCGACGAGCCAGCCAATCCGCCGGTATGGCTGGTGATCGCGCGTTGCGTCCGCTCGCTGCGCCCGACCTTTATGGCGACGACCGGCTTGCCGGCATCGGCGGCGCGATCGAGCGCGGCGACGTAACGCTCCGGCTCGCGCACCGTCTCGGTGAAGGTCGCGATCACCTTGGTGTTCGGATCGTCGATCAGGTATTCGAGATAATCCACGGTCCGCGTCACCGCCTCGTTGCCGGCGGAGACCGCGAGACTGATGCCGAACCGCCGCAGGTCGGACACCAGCGCGATGCAAACCGAGCCGCTCTGCGACACGATACCGACATTGCCGACGATCGCATCCGGCTCGATGACGTTCTGCTTGTAGGTGGTGACGCGCGCCGGCGGGTTGAGGATGCCCATGCAATTTGGCCCGCAAACCGGCATGCCTGCTTCGCGTGCGAGGCCGGCGATCTGTTCCTGCAGCTTTGCGCCTTCGTCGCCGAGCTCGGCAAAGCCGCTGTCGTAGATCACGGCGGCGCGGGCGCCGCGCTTCACGGCGAGCTGCATCTGCGCAGGGATGAGCGGGTTGCGGATACTGAAGACGACGATGTCCGGCGCTTCCGGCAACTCCATCAGCGTCGGATAGCACTTCAGATTGAGCACAGTGGTGTAGTTCGGGTTCACCGGATAGACCGGTCCGGAAAATCCGATGGCGCCAAGCAATTCAATAAGAGCACGGCCCGGACCGGCCCGCTCGGTGGCTCCGACGACGGCGACCGAACGTGGCTTCACCAGGGGATCGAGCTTCATTGGAATTGTACGCTTGGAGAAGTTTGCCCGTATGCGGACAATTTTTGTACCATGCGGTGTTAATGAACGGATAGGCCGCAGCTATGAAGATTGTCGACCTCTCGCATACCATGAGCATCCATACGCCGGGCTGGGTCGGTTATGCCGGCAACAAGATGTATTACGCGCAGAATTTGCAGACCGTCGGCATCGTCGCGCAGCGCGTCGAAACCTCGATGCACAGCGGCACGCATTTCGACGGTGCGATGCATGCAACGGACGGCCGCACCGGCGACATGGCCTCGCTGCCGATGGACTACCTGGTCAACCACGGCGTGGTGGTCGATCTGGCGCCGCAGGTTTCGGACTGGTCGGCGATCACGCCGGACACGATCGAGAAGTCGGGCGCCGACATTCGCGACGGCGATATCCTGATCCTGCACACCGGCTGGCACAAATACTATGAAGGCCAGAGCCAGCAGGATCTGGTGCGTTATTTCTGCTACCACCCCGGGCCGACGCTGGCGACGCTGGAATGGATGCTCAAGCGCAAGATCAAGTGGTTCGGCATGGATACCGGGTCGTGCGATCACCCGATGAATACCTCGATCCGCCACATGCGCCCCGACATCGCCCGCGAATTCGAGAAGACCATGGGCAAAGCGCCGGCGGATTATTTCGGCACGTTCGAATACGTGCACAAGCGCTCCGGCCGCAAAGTGCGGGCCGACGTGTTCCCGTTTCACAACTACGCGTTCCAGGAAGGCTTGCTGCACGCCGAGAACCTCGGCGGCGATCTCGAACTGGTGCTGAACAAGCGTTGCATCGTCGGCGCCTTCCCGTGGCGCTACGAAGGCCTCGAAGCCTGTCCGTGTCGCATCCTCGCGATCTTCGATGCCGGCAGCGCGCCGGTCGAGGCGCTTGGCGATGCCGCGCGCGGCATCGTCGGTCACTGAGCCAAAGGGGGACGCCCATGCCGAAGATCAAAACCGCGGACGGCACCAATCTCTATTATGAAGAATCCGGCATCGGTACGCCGGTGGTCTTTGTCCACGAGTTTGCCGGCGACTACCGGACTTGGGAACCGCAGATGCGCGCGTTCTCACGCTCGCATCGCTGCGTCACCTACAGCCAGCGCGGCTATCCGCCATCCGATATTCCGAGTGATCCGGCGCGTTATGGGCAGGATACCGCCCGCGGCGACGTGATCGCGGTGATGGATGCGCTCGGCATCAAGAAGGCGCATGTCGTCGGCCATTCGATGGGCGCCTATACGGCGCTCCATGTCGGCATTCATCATCCGGACCGCTGTTATTCGGTGACCGCGGCAGGCTGCGGCTGGGGTTCTTTGCCGGACCCGGCGGCGCGGGCAGAGATGCGCAAGGTGGCGACCGAGACCGCCAAGATGTTCACCGAGAAAGGCATGGCGGAAGCCGCGGCGATCTACGGCGACGGCCAGATGCGGCAGGCGCACAAGAACAAGGACCCGCGCGGCTATGCGGAATTCATGACAATGCTGTCGGAGCATTCGGCGCAGGGCCACGCGCACACCATGGCGCAACTGCAGGCCAAGCGCCCGACATTGTGGGACCTGGAGCCAGCCTTGAAAAAACTCTCCGTGCCGCTGCTCATTGTGTCCGGCGACGAGGACGAGCCGTGTCTCGACGGCAGCGTGTTCCTCAAGCGCATGGCGCCGACGGCGGGATTGCTGGTCATTCCGCGCTCCGGGCACAACGTCAACACCGAAGAGCCGGCCGCTTTCAATGCGGCGCTGGCCGAACTGTTCGCCGCGGCTGAAGCCGGCCGCTGGCTGGCGCACAAGCCGTCGGCTTAAGGCAGGAGAGAAGAATGCTGGCCGGTCCAACAGCGCTCATTCTGGCGTCGACGTTTTCGGGCGCTGCATATTATGTCAACGAAGTCGAGCAGCCGGCGCGGTTGTCGCTGAACGATTCCAGTTTGCTTGCCGAGTGGAAGCTCAGCTACGCGCGCGGCACCAGGATGCAGGCAAGCCTCGCGGCGCTGTCCGGCGCGTTCGGTCTGGTCGCCGCGTGGCAGGCGCAGCACGTGCTTTGGCTGATCGGCGCGATACTGATCCTGGCAAACTGGCCGTACACGCTTCTGGTGGTCAAACCGGTCAACGATCAGCTCAATGTCATCGAAGCGGCGGCGGCAGGCCCATTATCGCGCGCGCTGATCGTGAAATGGGCACGGCTGCACGGTGTTCGCACCGCGCTTGGCGTGCTGGCAACAGGCATCTTTCTTTGGGCGTTGAACTGGACGTCGTAGCCGCTACTACCGCGCGTCGTGAAAGATGATGCCGAGCGTGTGGCGATGGCCGGAACGAACACGGCTGACTCCGTGGCGCAGATTGACACGATAGGTGCCTTTGGTGCCTTGCACCGGCCGGTTATGGACCGCGAACAGCACGGCATCGCCCTGTTGCAGCGGCACCACTTCGACGCGGCTTTGCATGCGTGGGCGCTGCTCGGTGAGCACGAACTCGCCGCCGGTGAAATCGTCGTCCGGCGCCGACAGCAGGACCGTGACCTGCAACGGGAAAGCGAGTTCGCCGTAGAGGTCCTGATGCAGGCAGTTGAAGTCGCCGGCGACGTATTGGAGCAACAGCGGCGTAGGACGGGTCTGACCGGCCTCGTGGCAGACTTTCAGATAATCGGCATGGAGCGTCGGGTATCGCGTCGCGATGTTCATTCGCGCGTTCCACGCATTGGCAAGCGGCGCGACGTGGGCATAGAGCGCGGTGCGTAGGCCGCCGATCAGCTGCGGCAGCGGGTATTTGAAATAGCGGTATTCGCCTTTGCCGAAGCCGTGGCGCGCCATGTGGATATGGCTGCGGAAATGCTGTTCGTGCGGATAAAGGGCGGCAATCTCGGCGCATTCCGTTTTTGACAGGAGCTTCGGCAGCACGGCGCAGCCGGCGAGATCGAGTTCGGCGCCGATCGCGCGCCAGTCATAGTGCTCGACGCGCAGCGCGGCGGCTTTGGTTGAGTTTGTTGTTGCGACAGCCGTCATATTTCATGCCTTTCGGGATACGCGAAATTTACGGCCGCACGGGTACGAAACCCACCCGAAAGCTGACGACGATTTGCAGCCGGAAGCTGTGGCACAGTGTCCATTGATCACGTACCCAAGGTCCGGCACTATCCGCGCGTATTGACGGGGGAAAGGATCAAAATGAGCAGGAATCAATGGGCAGCAGCCCTCAAGACCGGTACCAGCGCGGCATTTGCCGCCGCCATGGCGCTGGCCGGATTGGCAGCGCCGGCAAACGCGCAAGCGACTGCGCCGATCACGATGAAGCTCAGCACCGCGACGGTGAACGACACCCAGCATGAATGGCTGAAGCGGTTTGCGGCTGCGGTCGAGAAGGACTCCGGCGGACGGATCAAGGGCGAGATTTATCCCGCTAGCCAGCTCGGCTCGATTCCGCGTCAGATCGAAGGCACGCAGTTCAACTCGATCCAGGTCTGGTGCGGCCCGCCGGAATTCCTGGTCGGCGTTGACGAGCGTTATGAAGCGTTGAGCGCGCCGGGCGAGTTCACCAGCCGGTCGCAATACAACAAGTCGATTCAGGACCCGGCGATCACCAACCTGATCCTCGGACTGGGCGCCAACAAGGGCCTGGTCGGCGGCGGCATCTTCTCGATCGGTCCGTCCTGGATTCTGACCAAGAAGAAGATCAACGGGCTTGCCGATTTCTCCGGCCTGAAGATCCGTGTGCTGGCGTCGCCGTTTCAGCTTGAGCTGATCAAACGCATGGGCGGCTCACCGGTCGCGATGACGCTGGCCGACGTGCTGCCCGGCTTGCAGCAGGGCGCCATCGACGGTTCGCTGACGACCATCACGCAATACACCACGTTGCACTTTATCGACGCGGCGAAAAACGTCACCGAGACCGGCCAGCCCTATGTCAGCTCGATCTCCATGATCAGCAAGAAATGGCTCGATGGCCTGCCGCCCGACCTGCAAAAGATCGTGCGCGACGATGCGATGAAGGTTTCGGTCGATATCCTGCCGTTCGTCGATCAGTTCTTCGACGAGCAGATCAAGATCTGGAAGGATTCCGGCGGTCTCATCGAGAGCCTGCCGCCGGCGGATCAGGACGCCATGATCAAGAAGATCTCGACCATCGGCGAGGACATGTCGGCGACCAAGCCCGATCTGGCGGCGGCGGTGAAGACCGTGTTCGCCACGGCGGCGAAGTACAAGTAAGCGTCAGCGGGACTTCGGGGTCTTTATCAGTTCGCGCATGCGCTGCGGCGTGACCGGCAGCTGGGTGACTGCACCCGGCGTGCCGAGCGCATCGTCGATCGCGGCGGCAATTGCGGCGCCAACGGCATTGGCGCCGCCTTCGCCGGCGCCCTTGAGGCCGAGCGTATTGAGCGGGCTCGGTGCGTCTTCCGTGATCAAGGTATGGATCGGCGGTATCTCGCGTGCCGTCGGCATCAGGTAATCGGCGAAGTTGACCGACAGCGGTTCGCCGCGCGCGTCGTAGCGAAACTCTTCCAGCAGCGCGCCGCCCAGACCTTGTGCGACACCGCCGGCGATCTGGCCTTCGATCAGCATCGGATTGACCGCCTTGCCGATGTCGTAGGCCACGAAGTAGCGCTCGACCGCGGCAGTGCCGCTGTCGCGGTCGACGCGGACCACGGCGGCGTGGACGCCGTACGGATAAGTCATGTGATGCGACTCGAACCAACCTTCGGCCGACAGGCCGGGGGTGGCGTCGTCAAGAAGCTTTTTGCCGGGTGCGAGCGCCTTGGCAACGTCGCCAAGGGCGATCGACGGGCCTTGCGGTGCGTTTTTTCGCACCACTTTGCCATCGATCACGTCGAGTGTTTCCGGTGCAGATTGCAGCAATGGGGCTGCGGCTGAGAGCGCCTTGTCGCGGACTTTGCTCGCGGCTATGCGCGTGGCCTCGCCCGTCATCACCGTGACGCGCGAGGCGAAAGCGCCCATGCCGTAAGCGATACGATCGGTCTGGCCGTGGATGACGCGGATGCGCCGGTAATCGACGCCGAGCGCGTCGGCGCAAATCTGCGCAATCGCGGTCTCGACGCCTTGTCCGACCGACGCCGCGCCGGTGACGACTTCAACGGCGCCGCTGGTGTCGACGGTAACGCGGACGCCATCGAACGGGCCAAGGCCGCTCTTCTCGACAAATACCGCGAGGCCGACGCCGACGGCTTCTCCAGCCGCGCGGCGGCGTTGCAAGTCCTGCCGCAGCTCGTTCCATTTGGCGGCAGCGAGCGCCTTGTCGAGCAGGCCGGCGTAGTCGCCCGAATCGTAGGTCATCTCGGTGCCGAGCGTGTCGAAGCCGAGCACATAGGGCATCTCTGCCTTGGCAATGAGATTGCGGCGGCGGATTTCGACCGGGTCGATATTGAGCCGCGCCGCGATGGCGTCGATCAGCCGCTCGCGCACGAACGTGCTTTCATAACGGCCGGGTGCGCGATAGGTGCCGCACGGGGTTTTGTTGGTGAGCCGGATGTGGCCGACCATGCGGTAGGCGCTGATGCGATACGGGCCGGGCAACATCGCGGCCGCAAGGTCCGGCACGGTCGCCGCATGGGTGCGCACATAGCCGCCCTGATCGTGGAAAAATTCGCCGTCGATGGCCAGCACGCGTCCGTCAGAATCAACGGCGGCGCGTACGTGGTAGTGTTGCTGCCGAGAATGGTTCGCCGCTATCAGATGCTCGCGCCGGTCTTCGATCCATTTGATCGGGCGCCCGAGCTGCAACGCGGCAAAGCACACCAGGACGTCCTCGGGATAGATTTCGCCGCGGATGCCGAAGCCACCGCCGACGTGGCCTTCGTGCAAATGCATTGTCGACGGATCACGGCCGAGCATCCGCGCCAGCGCATCGCGATTCCAGTGCGGGACTTTGGCGGCGCCGTGCATTTCGAGGATGCCGCGCCAGATCCGCGCGATGGCGCCGCGGGTTTCCATCGGCGAGCCACTATGCCGTCCGGTCTCGAGATCGAGCGCGACGATCGTGTGTGCGGCGGCGAAAGCCTTTTCGACGTCGCCATAGCTCTTTTGCACATGGGCGACTTTGGTCGAATGGCCGGCATCATCAAACGTCATCGGAAGCGCGTCGGCGCTGACGATTTCGGGCAACGGTTCGATATCGAGATTCACCAGATCGGCGGCATCTTCGGCGCTGTACGGATCGGCGGCGAATACTGCCGCGACCGGCTCGCCGACATAACGCACGCGATCCTGGGCAAGGATCGGCTGGCGATAGGGATCGAGTCCCTCGATTTTTGTGAGGCGAAAGTCGATCGGCGGCACGCTCGCGACATCGCCGGCGGTCCAGACGGCGACGACACCGAAAACCTTGCTCGCCTCGGATACATCGACGGCGCGGATGCGGCCGTGGGCATAGGGCGAGCGCACGATGCGCATATGGAGTTGTCCTGGAAAATTGATGTCGCCGGCAAAGCGGCCGTTGCCGGTGACCAGCGGCTGGTCTTCCAGGCGGGTGACGGATCGGCCGACGAATCCCATTGCGTCCGCGTTTGCCGGAGGACTTTCAATTCTTCCGCGAGTCTGCCGCGTGTTGCCGCAAGCCGCAATGGCGTTGCTGCGGGTCCGTTACAAGCGCCGCATCGGCAGGGTTGCGGCGAGCCAGATTCCGACGCCGGTGAAACACGCAATCGTCGCGAAAGCGGCGCGGAACGCGTCGGTGATTTCGGATTCGATCAGCGCCTGGCGCGCCGGTGCGAGGGTTGCAATCGCTTCGGGTCCCTGGTCGATGATGGCGCCAAGCAGGCTTGCGGTCTGCCGGTCGACCAGCGCGAGATAGGAAAACAGCACCGCGGCGACGGTTGCCGTGCCAAACGCCGCGCCGACCGAGCGGGAAAACTGCACCATGGCTGCGCCGGTGCCGAGCATGCGGGGGCCGGCTGCGGTCTGCACCGTGATCTGCACCACGGCCATCACGCTGCCCATGCAAAGCGCGACGAAACCGAACGCCCAGGGCATTGCACCGACGCTCAGATGCGAAAGGCCGAAGGCAAGGGCGACCAATCCCAGCGTTGCGCCGGCCAGTCCGTAGGTCGGGAATACGGCGGTGTGGCCGGTTCTTGTCACCAACTGTCCGGTGATCATCGAGCCGATGCCGATGCCGAATGTCAGCGGCAGCAGCATCAAGCCGGTTTCGGCGGGCGAGGAGCCGCGTACGGCGCGCAGATAAATCGGCAGGAATGTCAGCAGCGACACCAACGCCGCACCATGGCAAGCCGCCAGCGCGTCGCTGTGCCAGATCGAGGACTCCCGAAACAGCCGCGGCGGAATGAGCGGCGCGGCGTTGCGTTGCTCCTGCCACAGCAGCAGGAGCAGCGAGAAGATGCCGAATGCGAACAAGCCGCCGACCATCGGCAACGTGCGCATATCCATCCGCTGCAGCTGCTCAAGCGCCAGGATCACCGGACTGACGAACATGATGAACAGGACGAGGCCAGGCATATCGAACGAAGTGCGGCGGCGATCGCCCGGCCGTCCGGCGAGCCGAAACACCAGCGCGCCGGCGATCAGCCCGAGCGGGACGTTGACGAGGAAGATCGATTGCCAGCCGAAGGCCTGGGTGAGATAGCCGCCGGCGACCGGTCCGAACGTGCTGGAGCTGACCGACACGCCGGCCAGATAGCCCTGATATTTGCCGCGCTCGCGCGGCGGAATGGTTTCGCCGATCAACGCCTGCGACAGCGTCATCAAGCCGCCGCCGCCAAAGCCCTGCAACACCCGCGCGGCGGTGAGGAGCTCGATGGTGGGAGAGATCGCGCACAGCACCGATCCGAGCACGAAGATGCCGAGCGCGACGAACATCATGGAGCGGCGGCCGAAGGTATCGCCGAGGCGGCCGTAGACCGGCGCGGCGATGGTGTTGGCGATCAGGTAGGAGACGACGACCCATGACGCGCGCTCGATTTCGCCGAGGTTCGAGGCAATCGCGGGAAGGGCGGTAGCGACGATGGTCTGGTCGGCAACGGCCATAAACATCGGCAGCATGATCGAGGGGAATACCTTGAGAAAAAGCGACGACGTCGTCGGCGCGTCGTCGGACGCCGCGGGCAGGCTGGCCGGCAGCGCGGCCGGTTCGACGCGCGGACTATCGTCGTTCGAATCGTTCATGGCGTGCAATTGATGTCAGAAAAGCCAAGGTTCCCAATCACATTCCGGTCAAATGGACGGCGTCGGGGCGCTGTCCTGACGATGGAAATGTCAGGCAGGACAATCGCATCGATCATTGTGACAAAACGCGGGCACGCCATTGCCGTTCCTCAGCCGCGCCCCTTCAATCTCAGCTCAAATCATTATACTTGTGCATTGAGGGTGGGCGCCATCGGTCCTTTTTTACGCGGCCGTTATGGCGGGTGGGTATATCGCAACCAAAGCGGAGCCCACCATGCCTCAAGAGCAAGACAAGAACCCCCGCGCTCAAAGCGCGCGAGCGGAGCGGCCGGCGACGAATGCCGGCACGCTGAACGCGCAGCTAGATGACGTTTGCGGCAATATCAAAGCCGGCCTGCGCGCGCAGGAGCAAGTGATGGATGTTCTTCACGATGTGAGCCACACTTGGTTCGTGCGGGCGACGACGCAGACCGAACTGGCGTTCAAGCTTCCAGCGCACGGCTCACTGCGGCGCAGACCATCCCCGGCGTCCTGGCGGCCTATCAGGAATGGCTGAATGAATGGGCCGACGCCGTCGACCAGGACAGCCACCGCCTGGTTTCCGACAGCAAGCGGGTCGTCGACGAGAGCGTGCGCTACTTCACGATGCCGTCATCGGGCGCGACAACATAGCGCGAGATAATAGCGCAAGATAAAAGCAAGACAAAAGAATGCCGGCCGCGATTCGCGGCCGGCATCCGCATCACATATCAGCCAAACGTGTCAGCCGACGTAACTGAGGCGTTCCTGCTCACGCGCTTCTTCGGGCGTGGCGGGTTTGGCCGGCAATTGCAGAACAGTTGCCGTTTGCCCTTCGCACAACAAGGTCAGCAAGACGATGCGCCCGTCAGGAAATTCAAGCGCATCATGATGCGCGGCCATCTTGTCTTTGTTGACCTGCCGGAAGATGGCTGTCTGGTGGCTGATGGTCTTGGTCTTCCATCCAAGCAGGCCCGCGGGCAGACAGGCCACATCGCCGGAAAAGGCCATTTCCGTTCCCGGCAATATGCACACCGCCAGTCCCGCATCATCCAGGGCGGAGAACCCGCGCGTTCCCGTCCCGAAGTCTCGTGTCACAAGCTTGTCGCCTACCTGCGCAGGCCGTGATCGAACGCTTTGAAGGCTAAAGTCACACATCGGCGACTCCTTTCTTCCAAGGTTGACGAAGACCCCCGAACGTTCCTCCGACACGATCATCAAGCAAGATTGGTGCCGTCTGATGTCGGCGCGGCGGCTTTTTGAGGAAACGGCGCAAACGGGCGCACGATACTGGTAAATTGCTGCGTCACGCCGCCCGCAATCATTTCACAAGCGCGTGACGTGCCGTTGCATCGGGCAGCACAGTCTCTTGTTTGCGCACAATGACAATCGGTCGGCCGCTCAACGGCCCCGTTTACTGGACGGTAATGCCGCCGATCATGCCGTTCCAGTCATGGTCGGAACAGCGCAGGTCATAGGTCCCGGCTTTGGGTGCGGTAAACAGTAAATCCTTGGCATCACCCGGCTGCATCACGACCTCGGTGTGCTCCCGATTGAGAACGTCGGGATTGTCGATCGTTGCGCTGGCAAAAAACGTCGGCGCGGTGACTTCGTGGGTTTCCTTGCCGTGATTTTCCATATGCAGCCGGTAGTGCACGCCCTGCTGGAACGTCAGGTGCGTTGGAATGAATTTGTAATCGACCATGAACAGGTCGAGCGTGATCGTCTTGGTATCGGATCGCGTTGCCGGGATGCCGAGCAACATTGCGAACAGCGCTGTCAGGAAAGTTCTGGAAGACAATCGATGCATTCCCGCCATCCGGACTGCCAGCGAAAAGCCGGCGATCTTACAATGCAGTTTTCTGCGCGCGATGCTGCGCAGCACGGCCTGCAAGGCATGAACATTCAATAAGTGTAAATAATCCCCCGAGCGTCTCGCCGCGAGAGCATTTTTTAATGCCCCGCGGCCGAGACTCGCCCGATCTGCACTCGTCGCACCATGATTAGCACGATGGGGATCATCATGGCAGCTACAATCGCGCACACTTGGAAGACGTCGATATAGGCCATGATCGTGGCCTGCGTCTGCACCAGATGCGCGATGAAGCCGACGGCTCGGCCGTGAGCCTCGGCCGGCGAGGCGCCTTGCTGGATGAAATATTGCGTCGTCCTGTTGAGCGTGGACTGGAAAACCGGCGACGAGGGTATGGTGTTCTCGACCAGCCGCGCCTGGTGCATCTGGGTACGCTGGGTCAAGACCACATTGGCAAGCGAGATGCCGATGCTGCCGCCCAGGTTGCGGGCGACGTTCATCAGCGCCGAGCCCTGATTGGTTTTTTCCGGCGGCAGTCCATCGTAAGCGACGGTATTGATCGGAATGAACAGGAACGGCAGCGCTATTGTCTGATAGGTGCGGATCCAGGCGAAGTAATCGAAGCTTGCGTCCGGGGGCAGTGAGGTCGAGTACCACATCGACAGCGCGATCCCGATCAAACCGACGGTGATCAGATATTTCGGCTGAAAGCGGCCGGTGATCAGACCGGCGACCGGCATCATCACCAGCATGGCTATCCCGCCGGGCATCATGGCGAGGCCGGACAGCATGGCCGTGTAGGGGAACGTCGTTTGCAACAGCTGCGGCATGATCTGGTTCGATCCGAACAGGATCGCACCGATCATCAGCATGACGAAAAACGACATGCCGAATTGACGCTGAAAGAGTAGGCGGACCTCGACGATCGGCTCCTTCTGCATGAATTCCCACGGCAGGAAAATCACCAATGAGATCGCTGCCACTACGGAAAAAATGATGATAGTGCCCGACTTGAACCAATCGTCGATTTGTCCGCGGTCGAGCACGACTTCGAGGCAGCCGAGCGTTACCGCAATCAGCAGGAACCCGACCCAATCGACTTTCAATCCACCCGCCAGGCGTTCGCGGCGTTCGCGCTCCAGCACTTCGGGCTCGTCGACAAACCAGTGCACCAGCGCCAGCGAAACAAGACCGACCGGCACGTTGATGAAAAAAATCCAGTGCCAGGAAAAATTGTCGGTGATCCAGCCGCCGAGCGTCGGTCCGACGGTCGGCGCGACGATCACGGCAATACCGTAGAGGGCGAAGGCCTGGCCGCGCTTCTCCGGTGGAAACGTGTCGGCCAATATCGCCTGTTCGCTGGTCGGCATGCCGCCGCCGCCGAGGCCTTGCAGGATGCGGAAGAAAATCAGCGCGCCGAGGCTCGGCGCCAGGCCGCACAGCAGGGAGCTGATGGTGAAGGTCGCCACGCACAGCATGTAGAAACGCTTGCGGCCGACGATATTCGACAGCCAACCGCTCGCCGGCAGCACGACGGCGTTGGCGATGAGATAGGTCGTGACGACCCAGGTGCTTTCATCGACACTGGCGGCGAGCGAGCCTGCGATGTAGCGAAGCGAAACGTTGGCAATCGCGGTGTCGAGTACGACCATGAAAGTCGCGATCGACACCACGACGGCGACCAGCCAGGGATTGCGATTGCCGGCGGCCGAGCGCTCGGAGGTCCAGGCTACGGCCCGCGGCTGGTCGCTCATCGCACCTTGACCGTCGGCACCACCGACATGCCGGGGCCGAGCAGAACGTTGGGTGGATTGTCGAACACGATCTTGACCGGCACGCGCTGCACGATCTTGACGAAATTCCCCGTCGCATTCTCGGCGGGGAGCAAGCTGAACGCCGTGCCGCTGCCGGACTGCACGCTATCGACGTAACCTTTGAAGGATTTGTCGGGGTAGGCGTCGATGACGATATCGACCGGCTGTCCCGGCCGCATCAGGTCAAGCTGGGTTTCCTTGAAGTTTGCCGTGACCCAGACTTCGCGCGGCACAAACATCATCAGCGCCGCGCCGACCCCGGCATAGTTGCCCTTTGCCGCAGTCAAATGCGTGACATGGCCGGCCATCGGTGCGGTGACAATCGTGCGCGACAGGTTGGCGGCGGCCTGTTCGAGCTGCGCCTGGGCACTCTGCAGCTGCGCCGCAAGCACTGGAATCTGTTTTTCGGTTGCGCCGGCGTTCGCCTGCGCCGCGGCATAGGATGCCTGGTTCTGGAGCAGACTGGATTTGTATTGCTGCGACTGTTCTACGGTGGCCGTGCCCTGCCGCGTCAATTGCTGATAACGATCGTCCTGTTGCTGTGCGAACGTCAGGGCCGCTTCCGCCTGCGTGACCTGTTTCCTGGCTTGTTCGATCTTTGCCTGTTGCGCCGCTATCTGGGCGTCGAGATTGGCGACGTTTGCCGCGGCCTGATCGCGCTGCGCGATGAAGTCGCGATCGTCGAGACGGACCAGTACTGCACCTTGCTCGACCAGCTGATTGTCGTTTACCGGGACATCGACAATCGCGGCGCCGACCTGCGCGCTGATTTGAACGGTGCGGGCGTCGATAAAGGCATCGTCGGTCGATTCATATTTCCTGGCGTTCAGCCACCACAGAAACAGCGCCAGCAGCAGTACGCCGCTGACGATGGCGATCAGCAGGACGAGGCCGCGGCGCTCGCGCCACCACGAGCGGCGCTGCTTCGTCGCCGCGGGGGCAGGGCTGGCGCTACGGCCCGAAACGGCGTCGGTCCGGTGCTCATTGTCGACGCGTTGGTCCATCTGCGTTTAAACACCTGGCAAGCCGACAGGTTTCTGCCCGGCCCTAGGGGCAGGCACCGGCGCGATTCGCGTTTGATGTAGCCTCTAACCGCCGGGCTTGCCAGTCAGGATGGACCGGCCGGCTGCAGGGCTGCCGAGATTTTTTGCACAAATTCGCCGAGTTCTTCGCCGTCGAGGTCGCTGACCGCCCAGAAATCCAGCCCCTTATCGGACCAATTGCGGATGTTATAGCCCTGAACGGTGGCGACCCTCACGGTGCTGTGGGCTGTGCCCAGCCGCTGGGCGACGAACAAATTGATGATGTGCTTGCGGCGTTGATAGACCACCGAGGCGACCGGCTCGCCGTCGATGTAATCGAGACGCCCGCCGAGCAGAGTGAAGCCCTGTGCCGTCAAATCGATGACCGGCGGTGCGACGTCGACCTTGCCGTCGAACCACGGTTTGACCGTGTGCTGGTCGCTGGTTTCGACGTCCATGAGATGTCCGGCCTGCAACGAGCGGATGTGCGCCGACACCACTTCGCCGGCGATGGTCTGTTCCTGGCCGTTGCGGACTACGATCAGCATCAGGCTGGCGGCAAGCGCGCCGGAGAGCACCGCGCCGGTGGCGAAGCCGCCAAAGAACGAGCGCCGGGTCGGCCGCAGAAATTGCACCGGCCTGGCAACATCGGCCTGGGGCGCCGGTAGCGCGGCTTCGATGCGGTTGCGCAAGCTCGCCGGCGCAGATCCTTTCAAGTTGGTCCGCGTGATGGTCGCGTGCATGGCCCGGAACGCTTCGAGCTTGTCGGTGCAGTTCGCGCAGGTCGCGACATGGGCTTCGACGTCGCGTGCATGCCCGGCGTCGAGCTCGCCATCGATCAAGGCGTGAAGCAGGATTTCGCATTCGGCGCAATTCATGGCGTGGAGCTTTCTGTGACATTCCATGCCGAGCGCAGCATCGACCGCGCGCGAGCCAGTCGCGACATCACCGTTCCGACCGGCACGCCGGCCACTTCAGCGATTTCGTGATAAGACAATTCGTTGACCTCGCGCAGCACGATCGCTTCGCGGAACGGCTGCGGCAGCGCGGCGACCAGCCGCCGTATTGTTTGGTCATCATGTTGACGCAACAGCAGCGTCTCCGGCGAGGTTTGCGGCTCCTGCCACATCGGCAACACTTCGGCCGTCGGCGCTTCCTCGGCGAGGTCGGAAGCTATCTCCTGCTTGCCGCGCCTGGTGAACTCGGCGTTGCAGACATTTCTCAATATCGTCAGCAGCCAGGGCTTCATGGCCGGGCCGCGATAGGAATCGAAATGTCTGAAGGCGCGCAAATAGCACTCCTGCACCGCGTCCTCGGCGTCGGTGGCGTTGCGCATGAGGAAGCGCGCCAGCGCGTAGGCGTCGTCAAGGTAAGGCAGCGCGGCGTCGCGAAAACGCCGCGCTTTTTCTCCATCGTCACTGGCACCACCTGCCATCGTATCGTGTCCGGCCGTCCACGATGCCGCTTGTGCTAAATCCGAGCGAACATCACTGCGTGGCGTTACTACCCGTCGCCGCTTCTACCACGATCGTGCCGGTCATGTGCGGATGGATGTAGCAGAAGAACTGGTAACTCCCCGGTGTGGTGAACGTGAACGAATAGTTGTTGTCGGTATCCATCGCGGCGGATCGCGGAAAGGCGTTGCCGGTCGCGGCAATGCCGTGGGGAATGTCGTCCTTGTTGGTCCACGTCACCGTGGTGCCGGCTTTCACCGTCAGCTTTTGCGGATTGAAGGTGAAATTGTCGATCGACACCGCAGCCGCTGTCGTCTGCGCCCGCGCCACCAGAACGCCGCCGGCCAAGCCGGTACCGACGACCGCGCCGAGAACGGCCGCGGCGATTGCACTTCGCATCATATTTTCTGTCCTTTAGCCGGCCAGCGGGGCGTCGATGATGGCGAGCCGCTGTTCGTTCTGTTTGAACGTGACGTTGGCAATGCCGAGCATCTTGCGCAGTTGATCGTCCGGAACCTTCATCGGTCCGGGCGATGGCGCGGCGCCGGGCGTCGGCTGCGGGAACGCGGTCGAGCGCGCGGTGTGGAAGGTGACGTTGCCTTCGACCTTCTGCATCACTTGGTGGATGTGGCCGTTGAGCACGGTCACCGAGCCGAACTTCTTGAGATAGGTCAGCGCCTGGACGCCGTCTTCGGTGCCCCAGCCCCATTCCGGATAGACGCTCCAGAGCGGAATGTGCGCGAACACGACGATCGGCGTCGAAGCCGAGCGGTCTTTGATGTCCGCTTCCAGCCATTCAAGCTGTTCAGCGCCGAGATTGCCAAGTCCTCCGGCTTTCAGATCGACGACATTGACGAGGCCGATGAAATGCACGCCGTTGGCGTCGAAGCTGTACCAGCCTGCGCCCTTGGCGCCCTTGCCGTAGCGTTCCTTGTAGAATTTCTGATCCGGATCGAGGAAGTCGTGCTCGCCCGGCACATAGTGCACGTCGAGCTTCGATTGCGAGATGATCCGGTCGGCATCGTCGAACTGCCGGGCTGTCGACAGGTGGCTGATGTCGCCGGTGTGAATCATGAAGGAGGGCTTGGCCGGCAGCGCGTTCACCCTGGCGATCGCCTCTTCCAGCGTGCCGAGCGCGTTCGGATTGGCGGGCTTGTCGAAGCCGACATGGCTGTCGCTGATTTGCAGGAAGGTCAGGCCCTTGGCTTCCTGGGCCTGCGCCTCGCCCATGATGCCGAGGGAATGAGGGACGCCGCCGGAAATCGTCCACAACACGCCGGTGCCGACCCAGGTCATGCATTCCAGCACTTTGCGCCGGTTGATGCCGTCGTCGCGGTCGAATTCGCTCATTGCCCGTCTCCTTTATGCCAATGCGCATGAGGCCCATGCACCTTCGGGGATGAGATCGGGCAGGCGGGATATTTATTCCCGGGCGAAAATGATTTTTATGGGCGGGGGCAGTTCGGGTGATATACCGACTGCCTTCCTCATCGCCCTGCCGGGCGCGCCAGCAACGCGAAGTTCATGCTGCAACCTGCTTCCCCAGTTATGGCATCGGTGGAAACGCGCACGTCTTGGGTCGTCGCGACGACCGTGCTCGTCATCATGGCGGTCGCCTTCGGTGCGCCCTGGATCACCGTGGTTGCACTTAAAAACATTGCCGCGGAGGTCAACGGCGAACGCTCGATCCCCGCGCTGGCCGGCGCGCTGGTTTGGGTCGGCGCCGGCTTCGGCGGGATTCTGATGGGCCGCGTTGCCGAGCGCGTCGGCCTGCGCTGGACCGTGGTCTTCGGCGCGGCGATGATCGCCGTTGGTTTGGCGTTATCGACATTGGGTCCGTCGTTGCCGCTTTATATCGGCCATGGACTGTTCATCGGCGTGATCGGTATCGGCGGCATCAATGCGCCGTCTTATGTCTATGTCAGCCGATGGTTCGACCGGCGGCGTGGCTCGGCGCTGGCGCTGATCTCAAGCGGAAGCTTTTTGGCCGGCGCCATATGGCCTTCGTTCTTCGAGGGCGCGATTTCTTATGCTGGCTGGCGTCACACGATGCTGTTCTACGCCGGACTTGAATTTCTCGTTATGATTCCAGCCGCACTGATCGTTCTTGGCGATCCACCTGATACTCCCCACCACCCAGCCGCGGCCAATAGCGCGCGCAGCGAAAAGTCGGTGTTAGGCTGGTCACCCAATCTGGTCTTCGCGCTGCAACTATGCGCGATCTTCACCTGCTGCGTGCCGATGTCGATGCCGCAGGCGCATCTCGTCGCATTTTGTAGCGATCTTGGCATCAGCCCGGTGCATGGCGCGGCCATGCTGTCAGTTCTTCTTGCCGCGGCATTTTTAAGCCGGCAGTTTTGGGGCGCTCTGTCGGACCGAGTTCGGTGGGCTCTACACGATGCTTCTTGGTTCTGCATGTCAGACTGTCGGCATCGCATTGTTTCTTCTGACCCAGGATGAATTCGGACTATTTACAATCTCCGCACTATTCGGGTTCGGCTTCAGCGGTCTTGTGCCGGCGAATGTATTGGCTGCGCGCGAACTGTTTCCAGTCAGTGAAGCTTATTGGCGGATTCCCACGATGCTTCTCGTCAGCGGTTCCGGAATGGCCGTAGGCAGCTGGAGCGGCGGTGCGCTTTACGATCATTTCGGCCACTACGGGCCTGCATTTGTCGTAGGCACGGCGGTCAGTCTTCTCAATTTCCTGATCATCAGCGTGCTGGCCTTCCGGCGCAGCACGACAACGCCCGCCGCGCCTGCCTTCGCCTAGCGGCGGGCGGCGCTCGCGTCGGGGTGCGCTGCTTCCGATGACTAGCCCGGGCGCGCCGGTTTCGGACGGGCACGTGCCGTGCAAAAGTCCTCGACGGCGGACACGATCGCCGCGCTGGTCTTGCCGCGGCGTTCCGCAGTGCCGAGCTCCAATTCTTCCGGCCGGTTAATGATGGACCCGGCTTCCAGAAGCACCGCCGGCATGTGGGTCATCCGCAACACGATCAACTGGTCGAAGCGATAGACGCCGGCGTCGGAGTCGAGAAGCTGGCGGCGGTAATGCCCCATGATCGCTTGGGTGTAGTGCGGCGTGTACTGCAAGCCGTTGGCTTGCAGCGCCTTGCCCAGCAGGTGGCCGAATTGCAGGCTGCCGGCGCGATCGCCGTTGTCGTCGGAGACGAACAGCGCGTAGCCGGGATAGTCGTCATTGTAGCTGTTCTGCTGGCCTTGGTAGTCCCAGGTCTGGAGCAGATTGTCCGGCACCGAGTCGTGATGGATCGCCAGAAACAGGTCGGCGTGCATCGCATTTGCCCGCGCTGCGCGTTCGACAAGGCCGTTCGGGGGCGCCTTGCCGGTAATCAGCAGCACCGTCTTGTCAAAGCCGGCATCGGTCAGCGCTTTATTGACGTCCTGGGTGAGCTGGAGGTTGAACGCGTATTCGGGAACGCCGCGTGCGCTCATCGCGCCGGGCACATCGAGCGTGTGACCGACGTCGAGGACGACACGAAACGCGGCGCGGTCGCATGGCGCGGGCGTTGCGGCCGGTTTGGCCGCGGCCTTGCCTTTGGTTTGCGTAAGGCCGGCGCCGGCGCACACGGCCAAAATCAAACATGCGCTTAGCGCAGCAGTCGAAAAATGCCGCAGCTCGATCATGACATGTCCGATTACAGTCTTATGTCCCGGTTGCATAGCGTGAAGGCGGCCGACTCCCCTTGCGGGATGGGCAGGGCGTGGGGCAAAGTCGCGTAAAATCAGCGCACGGAACGGGTTCAAAGTGCGGATTTTTCAGGGAGGCTCCGAATGAAGCGAGCATTGTCTTGTGGCGTGGCAGCCGTCGCCGTCGCCGCATTTCTGGCCGTCGCGCCGGCGCGATTGAGCGCCCAGAGCGTACCGGTTGTCGCCAACGACATCGCCGGCGTGGTCAAGAGTCCGCACGGGGCGGAAGCCGGCGTCTGGGTGATCGCGGAAACCCGCGACCTGCCGACGCGCTTTGCCAAAATGGTGGTCACCGACGACCAGGGCCGCTACGTCATCCCCGATCTGCCGAAAGCCAAATACCAAATCTGGGTCCGCGGCTACGGCCTGGTCAATTCGCCGAAGGTCGATGCGATGCCGGGCAAGCGGCTGGATCTGACCGCGGTGCCGGCGCCGAGTGACGCCGAGGCGGCGCATTACTATCCGGCGATCTACTGGTTCTCGATGCTGAAAATTCCGGCTGCCGACCAGTTTGGCGGCAAGAGCGATATTCCGGAAAAGGTCACGCAGCAGCAGTGGCTCACGACGCTCAAGAATCAGGCTTGCGTCGGCTGTCACCAGCTTGGCTCGCTCGGCACGCGAACGATCCCGGCGGCGCTCGGTACGTTCAAGAGCGGTGAAGACGCCTGGGCGCGGCGCATTCAATCCGGCCAGGCTTCGCCGCTGATGACGGGACCGATCGCCGGCCAGCTCAACAGCGTGCCGCTGCAATATTTCGGCGATTGGACCGACCGTATCGCCAAGGGTGAATTGCCGGGTAGCAAGCCGCAGCGGCCGCAAGGTGTCGAGCGCAATCTCGTGGTGACGACGTGGGATTGGGGTACCGAGAAGCAGTATCTCCACGATCTGATTTCGTCGGACAAACGCAACCCGACAGTCAATCCGTATGGAATGCTGTACGGCTCGACGGAATATTCGACGGATCACCTGCCGGTGCTCGATCCGAAAACCGCGAAGGTGAGCTTCATCACGCCGCCGGAAGGCGCCGACGTTCCGGAGGCGTTCGGGCCCGGACATGCAGCAATCCAGAAACCGCTAGCGCCGTCGGCCTATTGGGGCATGGAGCAGGTCTGGGACACCAAGTTTGACAACCACAATGACATGTTCGATTCCCAGGGCCGGCTCTGGCTGACCGGAACCAATCACGCTCCAGGCACACCCGTGTTCTGCCGCAAGGGCTCGGACAATCCCTACGCCAAGGCATTCCCGATCGACGTCAACGAACGTCAATTGGCGATGTTCGATCCGAAGACGCAGAAGTTCACGTTCATCGATACGTGCTACGGCACGCATCACCTGCAATTCGGCTTTGACAAGAACAATACGTTATGGACCAGCGGCGGCGGCGAACTCGCCGGCTGGCTGGACACCAAAGTGTTCGATGAAACCGGCGATGCCGAAAAAGCCCAGGGCTGGGCGCCGTTCGTGCTCGACACCAACGGCAACGGCAAGGTCGACGACTACACCAAGCCCGGTGAACCGCAGGATCCGAACAAGGACATGACGGTCGGCGGTTCGGGGACCTATGCCGTCATGCCGAACCCGGCCGATGGCTCGGTCTGGTACACAATCAATGTATTCGGCGGCAAAGGTGGTGTTGCGCGCTTCGATCCGAAGACCAAGCTCTCGGAAGTCTATTACATTCCGATGCCGGGCTTCGGCCCGCGCGGCGGCGATATCAACTCCAAGGGCGTGGTTTGGGTATCGCTTGCCAGCGGCCATCTCGGCAGCTTCGACCGCTCGAAGTGCAAGGCGCCGCTCAATGGACCGAAGGCGACCGGCGACCATTGCCCGGAAGGCTGGGCGTTCTACAAGTACCCGGGGCCGGGCTTCGACGGCATTGGCGATAACAGCGCGGAGGCGAGCTATTACACCTGGGTCGACCAGCACGATGCGGTCGGTCTCGGCAAGGACGTTCCGATCTCGACGGCGGACGAGAACGACGGCTTTGCGGCGCTGGTGAACGGCAAGATGGTGTCGCTGCGCATCCCCTATCCGATGGGTTTCTACTCCAAGGGTCTCGATGCGCGGATCGACGATCCCAAAGCCGGCTGGAAGGGCAGAGGCCTGTGGTCGTCGGAAGGCGACCGGACGCCTTGGCTGAAGGAAGGCGGCAAAGGATCATTGCCGATTGCCGTACATATCCAGGTCCGGCCGGACCCGCTGGCGCACTAGAGCGTGCCATAAACAAACGCAAGCCGCACGATTGTTACAAAGATGAGCCGCCCGGCGTTAAGCAGCGCCGGGCGGCTTGCTTCAAGAGGCTTGGTCGGGACGCTATGATCTGTTCCGGGTTTTGCTTGAGGAGCCGAACATGACAGTTCGCGAGCCGATACTGGTGCCTGTTGCCATTACCGACCTGCGCCCGACCCAGATCACTGTCGGAATGCGTGAGGTGAAGGCCAAGCGAAAGGCGTGGCGAGAATCCCGGTCCAAGAAGGGCGAAAAGTTTCTCGGCAAGCACATGATCCCCGTGATCCTGGGTCCAAAGGGGCGTCACTACGTCATCGACCATCACCATCTCGCCCGTGCCCTGCATGATGAGGGCGTCAAGGATGTGGCGGTCACGGTGGTCGGCAATCTCAGCAGCCTCGAAACGGAGTCGTTCTGGTTCGTGATGGATAACCGCAACTGGATGCATCCATTCGACGACAAGGGACGGCGCCGCGACTACCAGGACATTCCGAAATCGGTGACGGAAATGGTCGACGATCCGTTCCGCTCTCTTGCCGGCGAACTGCGCCGTGCCGGCGGTTTTGCCAAGGACACGACACCGTTCAGCGAATTCATCTGGGCGGATTTCCTGCGCCGGCGTATGAAGCGCTCTCTTGTCGACAAGGACTTCAATCGCGCGCTCGATTACGCGCTGGAGTTGGCGAAGAACAACGAAGCCGACTATCTGCCCGGTTGGTGCGGGCCTTTGCCGGAGGACTGATCATCGTGAGCAAAGGCTATCAGGAGCGGCAGCCGTGCATGAGCAAGGGTATTGTCCGCGCGCTCGCCGTTATGATGCTCGGAGCATTTTGCTTCGGCTGCAGCAATAATCCCAACAAGCCGAACGAGGTCGTCGATTCGGAGGTCATGCCTACGAATTACCGGGACCAGATCGCATCGTTCCTGTCGACCATGCTGACCGATAACGCGGATATGCGGAACTCGCTGCTGGCGCCGCCGGTCATGAAGCCGGTCGGCACACAGCAGCACTACGTCGCCTGTGTGCAGTTGAACGGCCACAACCAGCACAAGGACAAGGCGATCATCTATTTCGCCGGAAACATCAACCAGTTTGTCGATGCTACGCCGGAAGAATGCGGTGGCGCCGCCTATGGGCCGTTTCCGGAACTGGCACATTTCGCGCAGCATTGAGCTGCACGCAGGCTCGCGGCGAATCCATTATCCTTCCAGACTTATCCTTCCAGATTTGCGCCTTTGGTTTCCGGCGTGCGCGCAATCGCGATGATCGCCAGCACCGCGTAGACCATGATCAGCAGAGCGATATAAAGATACGCGTCCTTCACGCCATAAACGCGCAGGATCTGCCCGGCAATGATCGGGATCAGCCCGCCGCCGTAAACTTGCGCGATCTGGTAACCGGCGCTTGCTCCCGACGCACGATAGCGGGTGGGAAAGTTCTCCGTATAGAAGGTCGGAATCGCGCCGTAACCGAAGCCGAAAACGAAACCGAATCCGATGACCTCGGCAACGGTGGCAAGTAGGAAGCTGCCGGTATTGACGAGGTAGAAATACGGCAACGCGAAGATCAGCAGCACGATCGCGGAAATCATCAGGATGGTGCGTCGGTTGATGTAGTCGGCAAGCAGCGAGCCGATGAACATGAACACCAGCATGAAAGCCGCGGCGATCAGGCCGATGTATTCCGGCTCGTTTCCGGTGAAGCCGACCGCTTTCATGTAGCCGGTGCCGAACACGAAATAGAGAAAGAATGCGCCGCCGAACATGGCGTTGACCATGGAGGTCCGCAGGATCGTCTCCGGCATTTCCTGCCAGACCGCCACGGCCGGATGTTTCAGCAGCGTGATCTGCGATTTGTGCTGCTCGAACACAAAGCTGTCCATGGTGCGCGTGCGGATGATGAGGCCGACGATCGCCACCAGGAAACCGATAATGAAGAAAATGCGCCAGCCCCAGGCGGTGAAGTTTTCCGGCGTCATCAGCGATTTGACGAGAATGACCGAGCCGAAGCCGAGCAGCAGCCCGAGCGGAATGGCAAAACCGACCCATGCTCCCCAGAATGCGCGGTATTTCGATCGCGCAGCCTGCTCGACCACCCAGGTCGACGCGGTACCGAATTCCGCCCCGAAGCTGATGCCCTGCAGGAGGCGGAAGACGATCAGCAGGATCGGTGCGGCCGCGCCGATGCTGTCGTAAGTCGGCGTCAGGCCGATCAGAAGCGTGCTGCCGCCCATCAGCACCAGCGCCCAGACCATCGCGTCCTTGCGGCCGCGGCGGTCGGCGATATGACCGAAGATGAAGGCGCCGACCGGCCGGATGATGATGCCGAGGCCATAGACTCCGATGGCCGCGGCAACGGCGGCAAGGCCGGGCAGCTTGAAAAAGATGCCGCCCCAGACCGTCGCCGCGATGACGCCGGTGATCAGGTAGTCATATTGCTCGATGACGGATCCGATGATGCTGGCAAGCGCGACCCGGTAGATCTCATTGACGGTCGGCGTCTTGGCTGTGTCGCTCACGCTGGTTTCCCCCGGTTTATGCGCTTGTGCACGCGCTTCACCGTCGCCCTTCAAAGATCATCGCAAATTCAGCCCGCAGGAGCCAGTGATCCGGCCGATCAAATATATCCGAGTGTCGCACCGCTGATCGCGCCGAGAACAACGACCAGGAGCGGCGGCGCGCGCCAGACAATGAGAAGGACGAAGCCCAAAAGTGCGAGACCGAAATCGCCGGGCGTTTTCACCGAGGTGACCCAAAGCGGATTGTAGAGTGCCGCGCCCAAAAGACCGACGACCGCGGCGTTGACGCCGCGCATCATGGCTTGCGCGCTGTCGCGTTTGCGGAAGCCATCCCAGAACGGCAGCGCGCCGACCAGGATCAGTAGGCCGGGCAGAAATATGCCGATCAGTCCGAGGATCGCACCGGACACGCCATGCGGAGACGTATCGACGACGGTGCCGAGATAGGCCGCGAAGGTGAAGAGCGGTCCGGGCACCGCCTGCGCCGCGCCATACCCGGCCAGAAACGCATCGTCGCTGACCCAACCGGGCCCTACGAAAGCTTCGCGCAACAGCGGCAGCACGACGTGACCGCCGCCGAACACCAGTGCGCCCGAGCGATAAAACGCCTCAAACAACGCGACGCAGGATCCGCCCGTCGCTGCACGAAGGATTGGCAGCCCGGCGAGCAGGATGAAAAACGCCGACAGTGCGATGGCGCCAGCCTTGTGCGATATCGGGATTTCGATGTGGCCCGTCGCGCTTTCCGTTGTGCCGCGGCATAGCCAGAGACCGGCAACGCCGCCAAGCAGAATGGCGCCGATCTGCGCCGCGGATGAGCTGCTGAACAGGATGATCAGCGCCACGACGGTTGCGATGCTGGCGCGCGTGCGGTCGGGGCAGAGCGTACGCGACATGCCCCAGATCGCCTGGGCGACGATAGCCACGGCGACAAGCCGGAGTCCATGCAGCAGCCCGTCGCCAAACGTGCCGTGAAGCCTTCCCGCGCCGTAGGCGAACAGGATCAGGGCAACCGCGGAAGGCAGGGTAAAGCCGGCCCATGCCGCAAGTGCGCCGGGAAAATTCGCCCGCAGCAGCCCGATCGAAAATCCGACCTGACTCGACGCCGGACCGGGCAAGAATTGGCACAGGGCGACAAGGTCGGCGTAGGTCTTTTCGTCGAGCCATTGGCGGCGCACGACGAACTCTTCCCGGAAATAGCCAAGATGGGCGATCGGGCCGCCAAAGCAGGTCAGGCCAAGCCGCAGGAACGTGCCGAAAACTTCAGCGACGCTGCCGCGCATTTTGGACGTCGGGTCAGATGTCTCGCGCATAGGTCGTATTGTTGACAACTTACGGCATGCGGGCAACAGTTTGAAGCCAAGGCAGCGAACAAGCTGCCGCGCCGTGCGAACGACAAAAAGAATCAGGCGCCATACCGGGGAGGGACACCATGACAATCACGGTTCCGCAGGGACTTGCGCCGGGCGAAACGGCCGCGATCGGCGCCGCAACGCGCGTGCGCTGGACCTATATCGCGCCGACGCTGTTGATCTACTGGATCATTTCCATGTTCGACAAGAGCAACATTTCTCTTGTCATGGCCGATCCAAAATTCCTGGACGAAATGCAGCTCGGCGGGAGGTCCGATCTGCTCGGCTGGCTGGCTTCCAGCATGTTCATTTCTTACAGCCTTGCCGCGCCGCTCTGGGGCTGGGCAGTGACGCGCTACGGACCGCGCAAAGCCACCGTGGCGAGCCTGATCGTTTGGGCGCTGACCTGTTTCTGGTCGGGGCTGTCCGCAAGTTACGGCATGCTGCTGGCTTCGCGTATCGGGCTGGGTATCGGCGAGGCGGCCTGTTATCCGGTCACCCTGGCGCTGGTCGCCAACTGGTTCGCGTTGCGCGAGCGCGGCAAGGCCACGTCCTACTGGTGGATCGGTACCATGATCGGTCCGATGCTGACCGGCCTTCTGGTCACGGCGCTGATCGTGAATTTTGGCTGGCGCGGTCAGTTCTATGCTCTGGGATTGCTGGCGCTGGTGCTGCCACTGCCGATGGTCTGGTTTCTGATACGCGACAAGCCGGAACAGCATCCGGCCGTCAACCAGGCCGAAGCCAACCTCGTGCAGGCCGGCGCCATCGAGCACAATGACGATGCGCCGGGCCGGGTGCTGCGGGGCGTCAGCAGCGTGTGGCGCAATTACCGCTTCTGGCTGATGGTGGTTGCGATCTCATGTAACGCGATATTCTTCTGGGGCTGGTCGATCTGGCTGCCGACCTATTTGCGCACTGCGCGGCATTTCAGCTTCAGCACCTCCGGCTATCTGACTTTTGTGATCTACGGCTTTGCCGTTGTCACGATCCTGGTCATTGGCCGGGTTTCGGACCGCCTGTTTCGACGCGCGCCGTTCGCCGGCCTTGGCTGGTTCGGCGCGGCAATTTTGCTGATGGCGGCGGCCTTGGCGCCCGACGCCACATGGAGCGTTGTGCTGATGATCTGTGCGCTCTGCTCCCAGCAGGTCGGCATCTCTTGCGCCGAAATGCTGATGCACAGCGTCATCGGCACCGCCGATATGGGCAAATCGCAGGGCGTCCGGGCGCTGGTCACGCAGATGACCGGCGCGCTCTCGCCGCTGATGATCGGCTACGTCCTGGCGTATAGCGGCGGCGGGTTCATCGCGCCATTCGCGGTTCTTTCAGTTGCCGTCGTGGTCTCCGCCGGTTGCATGATCGCCTTAACACGGGAAGGATTTTGAAATGGCGCTTCCGAGCATGACGGTCGGCGGAGTTGAAGTCCAAGGCTTGAGCGACGGCACGCTGCCGACGTCGATCGACAAGGTTGTCGATATGACGCCGGCGCAGGTCGAGCAGCTGGTAGGCGGCACCGACAATGGCACGTTCCAGATTCCGGTGAACAATTTTCTTATCCGCCGTGACGGCAAGATCATCATGATCGACGCCGGCGCCGGCAACACGATGTATCCGACGCTCGGCCGGCTTCCCGGCAATCTCCGCGGCGCTGGCATCGATCCAAAGGATGTCACGCACATTGTCATTACTCATCTGCACGGCGATCACGCCAACGGCCTGGTCGATGACGACGGCAAACCGCACTATCCGAATGCCGAGATTGTCGTGCACGAGATCGAAGCCGACTTCTGGATGAAACCGGACGGCGCCAACGACCCCGACAAGGTCAAGGGCAACCGGGCGCGGACCAAGATCAACCTGAAACCCTATCTCGATCGCATCCATCGGGTGCGCGGCAGCGACGCGTATCTGGGCTTCGTGCCGATCGTCGCTCCCGGTCACACGCCGGGCCATACCTGCTGGCTGCTGACTGCGCCGGGCGGCGGCGGATTTATGGCGCTGGGAGATGTAATCCACGTCTCCGCGATCCAGGTCTCGCATCCCGATGCCGGGATGATCTACGATCTCGACAAGGATCAGGCGGTGAAGTCGCGCAAGCGCATCCTCGACATGGCGGCGACCGAGCGTTTTGCGATCGCCGGCGCCCACGTTAACGCGCCGGGTTTCGGCCACGTCGTCCGCAAAGGCGCAAGCTTCGCGTTCGAACCGGCGGGCTGATCCGGAGAAAACCGGGCCTCGCCATTTTGCGCGGCATCGGCAACAGGCCGGCTGTTCTCGCCTTGGCTTATCCGCCACCAGATTCATACTACCGCCGATCAGTACGGTGGTAGAAAATTCTACTATTTGCAGCCAAAAATTCGCTCCTATATAGAAAACTGTTCCTATTGGCGTGGAAATGAGGCTGAAAATGACATCCCCGCTCGAACAGAAGAAAATCAAAATCACCGGGCCGGTGGTCATCACCGCCAATCGCGTCGGCGACGGTGCGGTGGTGTATCGCCGCGCCGATGGTGGCTGGACCACGCATCTCGACGATGCGGCGATCGCAACCAGCAGCGAGGGTGCACACACCCTGATGGATGCCGCGACGGGCGACGATCTCCGCGCGGTCGGTCCCTATGTCGCCCCGGTCAAAGTCGGTGCAAGCGGTGAGGTACGCCCGGGTAACCTGCGCGAACTCATCCGCCTTGGCGGTCCTACGATCGATCTGCCGGTAACGTTCGGCATCTGACGGCCGGCATCGCAAGCCGGCATTCGAGGCGGGTCATGTACGTCTACGATGCGTTCGACCGGACGCTGGTGAGCGAACGAGTTCGCGGAATTCCGCGACCAAGTTGCGCGGCGCCTTTCCGGAGAGCTGACCGAGGAGGAATTCAAGCCGCTGCGCTTGATGAATGGCGTGTACCTGCAACTGCACGCCTATATGCTGCGCATCGCCATTCCCTACGGCACGCTGTCGACCGAGCAACTGCGCATGCTCGCGCGCGTCGCCCGCCGCTATGACCGCGGCTACGGCCATTTCACCACCCGGCAGAACATCCAGTTCCACTGGATCAAGCTGGAGGAGCTGCCGGACGCGATGGCTGAGCTTGCCAGCGTCGGGATGCACGGCATGCAGACCAGCGGCAATGTCGTGCGCAACATCACCACCGATCAGTGGGCCGGTGTGGCCACCGACGAAATCGAAGATCCGCGCGTCTGGGCCGAGGTGATCCGCCAGCACGTCACGCTGCATCCCGAATTTTCGTTCATGCCGCGCAAGTTCAAGATTGCGGTTGGTTCATCGTCCCACGATCGCGCGGCGCTGCGCATCCACGATCTTGCATTGCAGCTGCACCGCAACGATGCCGGGGAGCTTGGTTTTGAGGTCATGGTCGGCGGCGGCCTTGGGCGCACGCCGTTCCTTGCCAAGACCGTCAAGCCGTTCCTGCACCGGCGCGACGTGTTGAGTTACGTCGAAGCGGTGCTGCGCACCTACAATCAGTTCGGCCGCCGCGACAACATCTACAAGGCGCGCATCAAGATCCTGGTTCATGAACTCGGCGTCGATGCCTTCTCAAAGGAAGTCGAGACTGAGTGGCAGAGCATCAAGGACGGGGCACTGGCGCTCGATGATGAAATCGTCGCCGAAATTGCCGGCCGCTTCCGCTATCCGGTTTACGAGAATCTCTCCGACAATCCGCCGGAATTGACCGGGGCTCGCCGCGAACGTGGTTTCGATACCTGGTTCGGCAATTCCGTCGCCAAACACAAAATGCCCGGCTACGCCATCGTGACGCTGTCGCTGAAGCCGGAAGGCGGTACGCCCGGCGACGCGACCGCGGAGCAGATGGACGCCATTGCCGACCTCGCCGACCGGTATTCATTCGGCGAAGTGCGCGTCGGCCACGAGCAGAATCTGGTGCTGCCGCATGTGGCGCAACGCGACCTGCCGGCGGTGTGGCGCGCGCTCGACGCCGTCGGCGTTGCCTTGCCGAATGTGAACCTGATCTCGGACATTATTTCGTGCCCCGGTCTCGACTATTGCAGCCTGGCCAACGCGCGCTCGATCCCGATCGCGCAGGAACTGACCCGGCGCTTCCGTAATCTCGACCTGCAACGCGATCTCGGCCGAATCCACGTCAACATTTCCGGCTGCATCAACGCCTGCGGCCATCACCATGTCGGCCATATCGGCATTCTCGGCGTCGAGAAGAACGGCGAGGAATTTTACCAGATCACGCTTGGCGGCAAGGCTGACGAAGATTCCCAGCTCGGTGTGCTGATCGGTCCTGCCGTGCCTTATGCGCAGGTTGCCGATGTAGTCGAGGATATCGCGCAGGCCTATCTCGAACTGCGCCAGCGGCCCGAGGAGCTGTTCATCGATACCGTCAAACGGACCGGTGTCGAACCGTTCAGGGAGCGCGTCTATGCCACTCGTTGAGAACGGCCGCATCGTCGAAGACCATTTCGTCCGCGTGGCCGATGACGTGCCGGTTCCGGATCGCGTGCCGGTCCTGGTTTCGGCCAAGCAATTCCTCGCCGAAGCCAATGAGCTGATCGGCCGCGACGGCTCGCTCGGCGTGCTGTGGCCGAACGATCGCCGCGTTGGCGAACTCGAACCACGGCTCGGCCATCTCGCCCTGATCGCGCTCAATTTCCCGAAGTTCCGCGATGGCCGCGCCTACAGTCAATCCCGGTTGCTGCGCGAGCAGTTCGGCTTTCGCGGCACGTTGCGCGCAACCGGCGATGTGCTGCGCGATCAATTCCACTTCCTTGTTCGTGCCGGCTTCGATTTATTCGAGGTCAAGAAGCCGGCCGACGCCAGGGTGTTCGCCGAGGTGCTGAACCGTTACAGCGTGGTCTATCAGCCGGGCGCTGACGGCCGCACCGCGGCTTTGCGGCGCCGATTGCAGAGCGACGCCAAAGTTCCCAAGCGCGAAAACGCATAGCCGACAACGGTTGGCGAGCCCATGCGGCCGCTGGAATCCGCCGGACGCTAGCTGCTATGGTGCGCCTCGTTTTGGAGACGAGGACATTATGACTCCAGTTGTTGCAGTGATCGCGCCCGGCATGATGGGCGCCGGCGTCGGCAAGCGGCTTGCCGACAATGGGCTCAAGGTCCTGACCTCGCTGCAGGGCCGCAGCCAGGAGACGGTCGCGCGGGCGAAGCAATCCGGGATCGTCGACGCAAGCGATAACGAGATTGCGGCTGCCGATTTCATCCTGTCGATCCTGCCGCCGGGCGACGCGCTGGCCTTGGCCGAACGGTTTGCGCCAGCGCTGAAGGCCAGCAATGCAAAGCCGGTCTACGTCGATTGCAACGCCATCAACCCGAAGACCGTCGAGCGTGTCGCGGCGGCGATCGCGCCGACCGGTAGCCCGTTTGTCGATGCCGGCATCATCGGCTCGCCGCCGAAGCCGGGCGACGCCGGGCCGCGGCTTTACGCCTCCGGCCCCTCGGCGCAACGCTTCGCCACGTTGCGCGACTACGGCCTCGACATCCGCGTGCTGGGCGGGCCGCTGAGCAGCGCCTCGGCGTTGAAGATGTCCTATGCAGGCATCACCAAGGGTACGCAGGCGATCGGGGCTGCGATGATGCTCGCGGCGACGCGCGCCGGCACCGCCGACGATCTGCTCAAAGAGCTGCAATCGAGCCAGAAGGAAATGTTCGCGTGGTTCAAGCGCGGCCTGACGCTGATGCCGCCCAAGGCCTATCGCTGGATCGCGGAAATGCACGAGATCGCGGGCTTCGTCGGCGACGATCCGAGTGCCGGCGAGCTCTACGAAGGCGCCGCGCATTTCTACGAGCACATCGCGGAAGATTTCGATGGCGAAAAGAAAGACGTGACGGCGCTGATGGACTTCCTGGGGAAGGGGCCGCCGGCTAACGGTTGAGCCAGCGCCGCGCAAAGCCGAGCAGGCCCTGCGGCAGGAAGATGATCATCACGATGAAAACCACGCCGAGCGGTATCAGGTAGGGGAACTGATCGCCGAATAGCCGTGACAGTAATTCGCGCATCAACTGGAAGAATCCGGCGCCGACAATCGGCCCGACCAGGGTGCCGACGCCGCCCATGACGTTGAAGATCACGGTGTCGCCGGACGTGATGAAATAAACGAAGTCCGGTGCGGCGAACTGGTTCTGGATGGCGTAGAGCACGCCGGCCAGTCCGGCGAACAATCCGGACAACAACACCGACACGATCTTGTAGCGCTTCACCGCATAGCCGATGGCGCGGGTGCGGGCTTCGTTTTCGCGGATCGATTGCAGCACCATGCCGAACGGCGATTGGGTCAGCCGCCGCAGGAACAGGTAGGACGCCGTCACCACCGCGAGCACGAACCAGTGCATCGTCGTCGATGTGAAGCGTGCGTCGTACAGGAATGGAATCGACAGGTGTGGCCGGGTGAAGATCAGGCCGTTTTCGCCGCCCGTCACCGTCGTCCAGGTGAAGATGATCACGTAGAAGATCTGGCTGAAGATCAGCGTGGTGATGGCAAAATAGATGTCGCGCAGGCGCGTGGAAAAATAGGCGACGAACAGCGCCGCGCCCGCTGCTCCGGCGAGGCCGAACAGCAACGCCAGCCAAAGGTTCGGCGGGCTGTGAATCAGCAGGGCGCCCGCGGCGCCGTACATGCCCAGACCAAAAAAAGCCGAATGGCCGAACGAAACCATTCCGGTATATCCGATCAGCAGGTCCGACGACATCGCCAGCAAGCCCCAGATCAGGATTTCGGTGAGGAAGCGCCGCCAGAATTCCGGCAGCACGAACGGCGCCGCGATCAGGATCGCCATCACCACGCAAAAGCCGATCCAGAACACGGCGGTGTGGCTCAGCAGCGGCCTGGCGGGTGGCGCGGGTCTGTCGAGCGGCACTGCGGTCATTTTGGTGTCGCCACGAACAGGCCGGTGGGGCGAAACAGCAGGGTGAGGATCAGCACGACGAACGACACGATCACCGCCTGCGATGGGTCGAGCCAAATCGCAGCGTAGGCCTCAAGCAGGCTGATGAAGATCGCGGCGGCGATCGAGCCGCCAAGATTGCCCATGCCGCCGACCACGACGACGATGAAAGCCTTGAGCACCCAGTCGAGTCCCATGGTGTGGCTGACGCCGCCGAGCGGGCCGAACAGCACGCCGCTTGCCGCCGCCATGGCCGAGCCCATGGCGAACACGCCGGTGAACACCCACGGCACCGGAATGCCCATGGCCTGCGCCATGATGCGGTCCTGGCTGGTGGCGCGGATCCAGACGCCGAACTTGCCGTATTTCAGATAGAGCCAGAACCCGCCGATGATGGCCGCCGACAGGGCTGCAATCAAAATCCGGTACCAGGGATATTGCAGGTAGAACAACTGGAAATACGTCTCGATCGGCGCGGGAATCTTGCGCTCGATCGGGCCGAACTGCCACAGCGCGTAGTTTTGCAGGATCAGTGAGACACCGAATGTCACGAGGATGGTGTTGAGCGGATCGCGCCCGATCAGCGGCCGCAATGTCACGATCTGCAAGGCGGCGCCGAAGATGGCGACGATGATTGCCGACGCCAGAAGGCCGAGCCAGAAGCTGCCGGTGCTGGCGACGACAAGGGCGCCGACATAGGCGCCGAGCATGAACAGCTCGCCGTGGGCAAAATTCACGACGTCGAGAATGCCGAAGATCAACGTCAGTCCGGATGCAACCAGCGCCAGGATCAGCCCGGTGACGATGCCGTTGACGGTCTGAATGATGATCAGATCGAGCGGGATGGCATGCAGGAAATGGCTGATCGCATCCATCGTTCACACGCCCAGATATTGTTTGATGACCGCGTTGTTCACGTCGATCTCGCTGCTGGCGCAATGATGGCGCACCACGCCCTTTTCCATGATGTAGACCCGCTGGCTGGCGGCAAGCGTCAGCGGCACGTTTTGCTCCACCAGCAGAATGGCGACGCCTTCCTTGTGCAAGACATCGATGATTTGTCCGATTTGCGACACCATGCGCGGCATCAGGCCCTCGGTCGGCTCATCGAGCAGGATGATTTTCGGCTCCAGCATCATGGCGCGGGCGATAGCAAGCATTTGCTGCTCGCCGCCGGAAAGCGTGCCGCCAGCCTGGTTGCGGCGCTCGGCCAGCACCGGGAAATAAGTGAACACCTTGTCGAGCAGGGAGCGGCGCTTTTGCTCCGTGACGCCTTCGCGGTCAAAGCCGGTGCGCAGGTTCTCCATCACCGTGAGTAGACGGAAAACGCGCCGGTCCTCGGGCACGTAGGCGATGCCGAGCCGTGCGAGTTTATGCGGCGGGAGGCCGGTAATCGTTTCGCCGTCGAGCCGCACCGTGCCGCGGCTCGGCCGCACCAGCCCCATGATGGTCTTCAGCGTCGTGCTTTTGCCGACGCCGTTGCGGCCGAGAAGGCCGACCACCTCGCCGGGGCCGACGGTGATCGAGACGCCGTGCAGGATATGGCTCTTGCCATAATAAGTATGCACGTCCTCGACCCGGACGAGCGGCGCGATGCTATCGGCGGCAGCGCTCATGTCTTGAGATAAACCTCCAGCACCTTGGAATTTTGCTGGATTTCCTCCGGCGTTCCTTCGGCAAGTATGGCGCCGTAATGCAACACGGTGATGCGGTCGCAAAGCTCCATGACCACTGCCATATCGTGCTCGACAATCAGGATCGTCAGATTTTCACCGATGCGCCGCACCAGTTCCATAGTCTCGTTGGTCTCGGCCTGGCTCATGCCCGCGGTTGGCTCGTCGAGACAGAGCAATTGCGGCTCGGTGGCCAGCGCGATGCCGATCTCGAGATTGCGCTGTTCGCCATGGGAAAGATTTGACGCGAGTTCGTAGGCCTTGCCGAGCAAGCCGACCGACTGCAGCGCCGCTTCCGCCTTCTCGTTGAGATCGGCGAAGGCGTCGCGATGCGAAAGCATGTTCCACGAATGCTGCCGCGATTGCGCGGCGATGCGCACGTTTTCCATCGTCGTGGCATTCGGCATAATGTTGGTGATCTGGTACGAGCGGGCGATGCCTTTTTGCGAGATGCGGTCGGAGGGCAGGCTGGTGACATCCTCGCCGTTGAGAATGATCCGCCCGCTGCTTGGCCGCAGCACGCCGGTCAGGCAGTTAAAGAAGGTGCTCTTGCCGGCGCCGTTAGGCCCGATGATCGCGCGAACCTCGTTGCGCGCAACTTCGAAATTGACGTCGGACAGCGCTCGCAGTCCACCGAAACGGACTGAGAGAAATTCGGTCCGGAGAATGGGAGCCAAGGCCGCTCCCCGGCTGTCCGGGGAGCGTATGTCGGCGGACGGTTCCGCGCTCACTTAGGCTGAGAAGGAGCAGGCCGGCGGCACAATGGTCTTGTCGCCGGGCACGGTCTCTTTCAGGTGGTAGGTCCCGCCGCTGACCTCGAAGATGAACTCGCGCGGGAAGGCCTGGTGGTCTTCCTTGCGCAGCAGCTTGTCGCCCTGCGGGAAGTCGTCGCCTTCCTTCAGTTGCAGGCCTTCGAGCGCCGAGATCAGCTTCATGGTGTCGTCGCGGCCCTGGAATTTCGACATTTCCATACCGAGCTTCATGGCGTTGATCGCTTCATAGTTCGACTGCACGTATTTGTCGGGCAGCGGACCGGACGGATCGACTTTCGCCAGGCGCGCCTTTGCGTCGTCGAAGAAGCGGTGGTGAGCCGGCGTGTCGAGCGGACCCTGGAACACCGGGATGTAGCGATTGATCGCGACGAAGCCGTCGATCTTGCTGCCGAGAGCGGGGAGGTTGCTCGCTTCGGTGATCGAGCCGTCGCCGGCCCATTTGTATTTTTTTGTCAGGCCGAGGTCGTAGGCCTGATTGCCGATCGTCACGCCGTCGCCGCCGAAGAAGATGGCGAACAGGCCGTCGAAATTTCCGGAGATTTTCGACAGGAACGGCGTCATGTCGGCGGTACCGAGCGGGATGCCGGTGGTGCCGACGACTTCACCGCCGTTGGCCTTGATCTGTGCGGTATAGGCGTCCCGGGTCGACTGGCCCCAAGAGTAGTCGGCATAGGCGATGTGCCACTTCTTTCCCATCTTCACCAGCGTCGGCGAAAACGCGACGGCCTGGGCCGGAGCGAAGTCGTAGGGGCGGAAGCTGTAGCGGTTGCACTTCGTGGTGGTCAGCGTGGTGTCGAGGCAGACGCTGATCATGTTGACGATCTTGGCGTCTTCCCACACCGGCATGCAGGCAAGACAGATATTCGACAGGAAGCCGCCAACGTGGACGTCGATGTTGTCTTCCTGCACCATCTTTTCGGTCTTGCGGCGTGCCACGTCGGGCTTCGACTCGTCGTCGACGATCACCAGTTCGAATGGCCGGCCGTTGACGCCACCGTTCTTGTTGATGCGGTCGACTGCCATCTGCAATCCGACGACGGCGGTTTTACCGCCGGGCGCGCCAGGGCCGGACAGCGGCTGCTCACTGCCGATCTTGTACGACTTGGCCTGACCGAACGCAGCGCGCCACGGTGCAGGCACCAGCATCATCGCGCCGATCGCGCCGCCGCCCCAGCCGACGAGCGAGCGCCGCGTAACCTTGCCGGCGTACCAGATATCTTCCGCCCACTTTTCCTCTTTCCACTTCTCGGTCATCGCACTCTCCCTCTGGAATTGGTGACCCATGCGGTCCCTTTGCGGGCTTCTTTGGGGTGCCAGTAGAAAACGCGATCTTGTTGGCAGTTTCAACCGGATTCACGCTGCAACCGGCGGCCCATGGCGGTCAGCCGCGTGCTACTTCGTCGCGGCGGCCATATGTTCCGTCCGGCCGTGCTGATAAGATGAGCAATCGGCTGATCGTCGGGCAGGTATGGCCGAAGCAGTAAGGAGCGTTTCATGGCGATGGCGACGTTGCGCAACGACTATCCGGACGTGCCGCAAACCGGCCTCGAGGCCCGGCTCGCCATCCGCCGCAACGATCACCAAGGCCCGACGTCAGGGCTGGCGCCGGGCTACGTGCAGGCCAATCTCGCGATCCTGCCGCGCGCGCTGGCCGAGGATTTCCTGCGGTTCTGCCAGCTCAATCCGAAGCCATGCCCGCTGGTCGGCGTCGGCTCACCCGGCGATCCGCGTCTGCCGGCGTTGGCCGAAGACCTCGATATCCGCACCGACCTGTCGCGCTACCGGGTCTGGAAGAACGGCGAGGTGGCCGACGAGCCTCACGACATCACGCGCTGGTGGCGCGACGATCTGGTGACGTTCGCGATCGGCTGCTCTTTCTCATTCGAGGAAGCGCTGGTCGAAAGCGGCATCGAACTGCGGCACATGACCTGCGATTGCACTGTGCCGATGTACCGGACCTCGGTTGACTGCACGCCGGCCGGACCGTTCCACGGCAAGCTCGTGGTCTCGATGCGGCCGATGACGCCGGTGAACGCCATCCGCGCCGTTCAGGTCACGACACGTTTTCCCTCGGTCCACGGCGCGCCGGTGCACCTCGGCAAGCCCGAGCTGATCGGGATTACCGATATCGCCAAGCCGACCTGGGGTGACGCCGTGCCGATCAAGGATGACGAAATCCCGGTATTCTGGGCTTGCGGCGTGACACCGCAATCGGTAATCGCCGATGTGCGTCCGGAATTTTGCATTACTCATTATCCCGGCGCCATGTTAGTCACCGACCGGCGCAATACCGAATTCTCCATCCTGTAATCCTTCCGCACCTCACAGATGCTTGTCGATTTCCAGCAGCACTACACGCCGCCTGAACTGCTCAAGGGCGACGCCAGCAAGGTTACGGTCGACCTCGATTCCGACGGCAACCCGCATTATCTGCTCAATCCGCTGCTCGCCGATCTGACGGCGCATGTCCAGGTGATGGATGCGTCCGGCATCGACGCCGGCGTCTTGACCTGCGGCTCCGGTTTCGACCAGCCCGATCTCGCGACCTGCCGCCTGATCAACGATCGCATGCGGCAGGCGGAGCTGGATCATCCGGGCCGCTTCATCGGGCTTGCGCACGTTCCGGCGCTCAAGCCGGCGGAAGCCGCGGCGGAGTTGAAGCGCTGCGCGGTCGAACTCGGACTGCCCGGCGTCGTGATTGCTTCCGAGTTGCAAAATCTGCCGCTCGACGCCGAAGAACTGCGGCCGTTCTGGAAGGCCTGCGCCGACCTCAACCTCTATGTCTTCATCCATCCGCTGCCTCGCGTGATCCGCTGGGGCCGGATGGATGCCGACGATCTCGGCCGCATGCTCGGCTGGGAATTTTCGCTGATGACGGCAACGGTGCGCGTCATCAATTCCGGCCTGCTCGACGATTTGCCCGATCTGAAAATCCAGTTTTCGCATTTCTCCGGCGGGATCGGCCGCTATCTCGGCCGCATCCGCGGTTTTCAGCAGCGCAACAAGTGGGGCACCGCGGCGCTCGACCGTCACGGCCGCCAGCCGCCGAAGCCGTTCGATCACTATCTCGACCAGCGCCTGTATTACGATATCGCCGGATGGGCCGGCCCCGATCACGCGGCAGAGTGGGGCGCCGACTGGGTGCGGTTCGGTATCGAGGAACTGGCGTTCTCGCAGCTGGTGTTCGCAACCGACTATCCGCAAGCCGTGCGTGATGCGAGTGAGGTTGCTGCCTATACCGACGCCGTGCGGGGGCTGGGCGCCAACGGCCGCGCGCTGGTCGCCGGCGCCAATGCCGAGAAGCTCATCCCCGATATTGCGCAGCGCTTGGCGCGGCGCAAAAAATCCGCAGCAGCCAGCGCATGAATGAACAGCCGAAGATAACGGAAGCGACCGCTTTCGATCCCGCCGCTCACGGCTGGACGGTCATGAACAATACGGCATTCGGCGACCTGATTGGGCCGGTCTGGCATCGCCGCGACGGCGACAAGATGCTTTTCGGCATTCTCGTTGTCCCGAAGCATCTCAATCGCGCCGGCAACCTGCATGGCGGCATGCTGATGTCGCTGGCCGATCAATCGATGGCGATTACCGCGCGCGACGCGACCGGCAGCAAGCGTCACGCCACGATCGAGCTGAATACCCAATTCGTCGGCAGTGTGAAGCTCGGCGAATTTGTCGAGGCGCGTCCTGAAGTGGTGCGCCCGACCCGGTCGGTCGTGTTTATGGCGGTGAAGATGTTCGTCGGCGACCGCATCGTCGCGACCGCGAATGGGATCTGGAAAATCCTCGATCAGCCGTAACTATTGCTGACGGTACTTCTGCAAACTGCCGCCCTTCATCACCGAACCTGGCAACGGATGGCCGACGACGTCTTCGGCAAGCCGCGCACATTCGATCAAGGCATCAAGGTCGATGCCGGTCTCGATGCCGATCTCGTTGCACATGAAGACAAGGTCCTCGGTGCAGACATTGCCTGCGGCGCCCTGATGGCCGGCAAACGGACAGCCACCGAGCCCGGCGACCGACGAATCGAAGTGTTTCACGCCCATCTCGAGGCCGGCAAAGGCGTTGGCAATCGCCATGCCGCGGGTGTCGTGCAAATGCAGCGCCAGATCGAGATCGGGCCAGCGCGCGCGGATCGCGCCGACCACCCGCTTGACCGCAAGCGGCGTCGCCCATGCCATGGTATCGGCCAGCGTGATGTATTTCAGCGTGACGCCGTGTTCCCTGGCCACGTCGAGGATCTGGCCGACCAGCGACACGACGCGGTCGACCGGGATATCGCCCTCGAAATTGCAGCCGAACGCCGCCATGATGCTGCCGCGCTCGACCGGAACGCCGGCCGCCTTGTACATCTCCACGATATTGTGTTGCCCGGCGAGCTGCTGGGCCGCGGTCCGGTTCTGGTTGCGCAGCAGGAACTTCTCCGAGGTGCAAAGCTGGATGGTGCCGATCTGCGTGAGGCGATCGTGGCCAAGCGCGCGCTGAAATCCTTTTTCATTGAGCCATAGCGCGGTATAGGCGACGTTCGGCTGCATGGTGATGCTTTCCACTACTTCATCCGCATCGGCCATGCCGGGCACGTTCTTCGGATTGACGAAGGAAACGATCTGGATGTGATCGATGCCGGTGTGCGACAGCGCGTCGATCAGCGCGATCTTGCGGTCGGTCGGTATCTTGCCTTTCTCGATCTGGAAGCCTTCACGCGGGCCTTCTTCATTGATGTGAACGGCTGACGGCAGGTCGCTCATTCATGTCCTCCGACTGCAACAATAGCGCGCTTGTTCAGCGCGTCGATCTCGTTTCGTGTAAGGCCGAGCTCGGCGAGGATCTCGGCGGTGTGTTCGCCGATGGCTGGCGCCTGACGGCGCAAGGCAAGATCGTGTTCGCCGATTTCCACCGGCAAGCGCGGAATTTTTGCTCGCACGCCGTTCGGGAACATGATCTCCAGCATGCGCCCGTGGGCATTAAGCTGCGGGTCTTCGAACAGGTCGCTTGGTTTGGCGACCGGTGCGAACGGGATATCGATGCGGTCGAATAATTCGGTCAATTCGGCGCGGGTATGCCGGACCACGATATCGACAATGAGCGGCCGAAGCGCCGGACGTTCGCGAACGCGATCTTCGTTGGTCTTGTAGGCGGGGTTTTGCAGCAGATCGTCACGTTTGAAGTGTTCGCAGAAACGCTTCCATTGCCGATCGCTGGTCAGCCCGACGAATATCTGCTCGCCGTCCGCGGTCTCGAACGGCTCGTAAATGCCCCAGGCGCCTTCGCGCGCCGGCATCGGCGGCGGAGCGCGTCCCGTTGCGGCTTCGCCGGCCATGTGCTGGGCCATCAGGAACGCGGTCGATTCGAACAGCGCCGACTTGATGAACTGACCGCGTCCGGTTGTCTCGCGCTCGCGCAACGCCGCCTGAATGCCGATCACCGCGAACATGCCGCCCATGATATCCACGACCGAAGAACCGGCCCGCAGCGGCTGGCCCGGCGGACCGGTCATGTAGGCGAGACCGGCCATGAACTGCACGACTTCATCGAGCGCCGGGCGGTGCTCATAAGGGCCGCTGAGGAAGCCTTTCAGCGAGCAATAGATGAGCCGCGGATTGATCTTCGAAAGGTCGGCATAGCCGCAGCCCAGCCGGTCCATCGTGCCGGGCGCATAGTTCTCGACCACCGCGTCGGCGGTCGCCGCCAGCCGGTGGAGCAGTTCGAGGCCCTCGCCGGATTTGAGATCGATGGCGAGGCTGCGCTTGTTGCGGTTGAAGGTCGGAAAAAATCCGGCGCCGAAGCCGATCAGCCGCCGCGTGGTGTCGCCGTCGGCCGGTTCGACCTTGATGACGTCGGCGCCGAGGTCGGCCAGGATCAGGCCCGCGGTCGGGCCCATAATGGCATGGCAGAATTCCAGCACCCGAATGCCGGAGAGCGGCGCGGCGCCATTGGAGTGTGCTTCGGTCCCGGACATTGCCATAATGTACGCTGTCACAAGGCCAAGACGGAAGGGAAGGATCTTATGAAAAAGTCATTTGTCGGCGCGGCGCGCACCGCCAAGCGCGCTTATTCGCCGGCTGTCGTTACCGAAGGCGCCACGAAGACAATCTGGGTCGCCGGCCACACCGGCGCGGTGGATGACGCCGGAAAATCGCTGGCGGGCAATTTCGACGCGCAATGCCGGCAGACTTTTCACAACATCGAAAAAACGCTCGCCGATGCCGGCGCTAAACTTTCCGATCTTGTGACCATGACCGTCTTCCTGATCGATGCCCGCCATACGACCCGGATGACCGAATTGCGCACCGAGATTTTCGGCAAGGATTTTCCGGCCAGCGCCGCAATCACGGTCGACGGCTTTGCGCAACCCGAAATGATGATCGAGATTCAATGCGTGGCGGTGATTGCAGCCTGATCAATTTTCGCGGCGGGCGGTGGATGGACATGCCGTCTGCCAGCGGACACAATTCAGGAAACAAGTTTGGGAGAGGAACGAAATGACGTTTTCGCGGCGGGATTTTCAACGGGTGGCGCTCGGGTTGGCGGCGCTCCCTTTTGCAGCGGCGACGGTCTGGGCCGATGATTTTCCGACTCGCCCGATTCGTCTGATCTGCGGCTTTCCGGCAGGCAGCGGGCCGGACATCGTAGGCAGGATTATCGCCCAGGGAATGTCGGAGAAGCTTGGCCAGTCTGTTGTCGTCGAGAACAGGCCTGGAGCTGGCAGCAATCTTGCAACCTCTGACGTCGCGCATGCGCCGCCGGACGGTTACATGCTCATGCTGCTGACCACGGCCAACGTCATCAACGCGACCTTGTACATCAATCTCAACTACGATCTCCTGCGCGATATCGTTCCGGTCGGGAGCATTGATGATGAGCCGTTCGTTCTCGAGGTGAATCCCTCCGTCCCGGCAAAAACGCTGCCGGAGTTCATCGCCTACGCCAAAGCCAATCCGGGCAAGATCACGATGGCCTCAGCTGGCATTGGCAGCGCGCCGCATATCTTCGGCGAGATGTTCCAGAAAATGGCGGGGATCAAGTTTACGCACGTGCCCTATCGCGGCAATCCAATACCCGATGTGATCAGCGGCCAGGTCGATTTCTGGATTGGTCCGGTGCAGTCATCGCTGGAATTCATCCGGTCAGGCAAGTTGCGGGCGCTCGGCCTGACGACAACACAGACGTTTGACGGGTTGCCTGGCGTGCCGCCGATCGCCGAAACCGTGCCGGGCTATGAAGCCAGCGGGTGGCTTGGCATCGGTGCGCCCAAGGGCACACCACCCGAGGTCATTGCGAAACTCAACAAGGCGTTGAACGCAACGGTTGCCGAGGCGGATGTGAAAGCCCGGATGTCCAGTCTCGGCGATGCGGTGATGCCGAGGTCCAGTGCGGATTTCGGCAAGATGGTCGAGCAGGATGTTGCGAAGTGGGCGGACGTCATCCGCTCCGCAAACATCAAACTCGATCAATGATGGCGTTGTGCGCCACGCGTTAATCGCGCGTCAGGAGGGCCAGTGTTCGCGCCATGAAAGGCCGGCAAGATCGCTGATCGGTCCGATCATGCTGTCGAAGCGCATCGTCATCCGGTCCTCGCGGCGGTAAACCGGCCACTCCGGCAGATGCGGATGGTCCGGCTTTCCCGTTTTCGCGAACGCGATCCATGCCGGATGCATGGCGTCAGCGAGCCCTCTCATCTCCGCAGGCTTGGCGCCCTTGAGCATCGGCGAGTTTTTCCACGCCGAGAAATTGCCGAACACGAAAGGAATCTCCAGGCAGTGGCAGGATTCGAAACCTGCCGGCGATTGCCAGTCGAACTGATAGACGTAAGCGTGTTTTCCCTGATCGGCTCGCCATTCGGCCATGTGCAGGCTTCCGATCCGGAACATGGTGTCGGTCATGAGATCGCCAAGGAGCGCCGCGTTGGTGTTCGAAGCCCGTATCCGGCGAAACTCATCCGCGTAGCGTTTGTGGCCGGTTCCGAATACTGAAGCGAAGACGCCGTCGATGGCGGGTTGATCGGCTTTGGCAATCTCGTCGTCGATGCAGTAGAACGCAGCCATCTCCTCGCGCGTCGTGCCGATCATGGTGTCGATCGCGGCGCCGGCACCGGTTTTGAGCGCCGGCGCGATGTCGCCCCGAAGAATTTCACCGTCAATGACGGGCCAGAACGGCGCCAGCGCATTGGCGAACTTCTTTTCCAGCCGGGCGAGCTCGCCTTGTGCCGCGATCAGGTCCGGAACCGGCACCGATTTCAGTTTCGGAGCCTGATCCGGCTTGAGGCCTAGCACCTCAATAAACCGCCGGCCGATCCGGTAAGCGTCGTCGCGCGTCCGTGAAATGCGCCCGAACGGCGCGCTTTGCAGGATGGCGCGCCGGAACAGGCCATCGGCCTGCGGCATGGTCATCAGGATGGCGATCGATGCCGCGCCCGCGGATTGTCCGATCACCGTCACGTTGTCGGGATCGCCGCCAAACGCCGCGATGTTGTCGCGGATAAACCTAAGCGCGGCGATCTGGTCGAGCAGGCCGAGATTTCCGGCGCTGACCTCCGGCAGATACAGAAAGCCCAGCGCGCCGAGCCGGTAGTTGATCGAGACGGTGACCACATCGCCGCTCGCGGCAAACTGCTCGCCGGAATACCACGCCAGCGAACCGGCGCCGCTGGAGAACGCGCCGCCATGAATCCAGACCAGCACCGGGCGCTTTGCCGAATCCGCACCTGGCGTCCAGATGTTCAGCGTGAGGCAGTCCTCTGACTGCGGGTGCTCGAAATCCCCCATGACATGCGCGAGCCGTGAGCGGCCCTGCGGGGCGATCGGCCCCTCCTGGGTTGCGTCGCGCACGCCTTGCCATGGTGGAACGGGCCGCGGCGGCGCGAACCGCAATTCACCGGTCGAGGGCGCCGCATAGGGTACGGCCCGGAATACGGCGATGCCGTTTTCCACGGTTCCGCGCAGTTCGCCGGTCTTCGTTCGCACCACCGGATTGTCGGTCATCACCGCATCTCCACGTCGTCCTTAGCGTCGCGCAAAACGACGCTCCAGCGGCACGATCACCAGCCGCTCGCCGGCGACAAAAATCAGCACGATGGCAAAGCAAGTGGCAAGAAACGTGGCGCTGTCCGCCGCGGTCTGCGCTCTCAGCATCAGATAGCCGAGGCCATCGGTGGCGCCGAGAAGCTCCGCCACCAAGGCGATTTTCCATGCGACGCCGTAGGCGATACGCGTTGCCGAAAGCCCATAGGGCGCGAGCAAGGGGAGGGTGATGCGCCACAGCACACGGACGCGCCGGTGCGTGAAGCTCTGACCCATCTCCATGAGTTCGCGATCGAGATTGCGCAGGCCTTCGGCTATGTTGATCAGGCAGAACGGGATCAGGATTGCGGTTTCGACGAAGATGACGCCGAAGCTGCCCGGCTCGAACCAGATCGCGGCGAGGATCGCCCAGCCGATGGAAGGAAACGAGTTGAGAACCGGCTTGATCCGCCGGTCCACCACGCCTCCGAGCGATGGCACGCCGTGAGCGACGAAGGCGAGGCCGCCGCCGATGATCAGGGCGAGCGCGATGGAAACCAGAACCCGCCATGTCGAGGTCAAGGCATCGCGCAGAAAATCCGGCGTGACGAAAAGTTCTGCCAGCCGGCGCGCGACGGGGAGCGGACCCGGCAGAATGAATTCCGGCAGGTGACGCGCGGACGCCCACCAGCCGATCAGAGCCAGCACGACAATCCCGTCGCCGAGCAGGCGTTCGGCGAAAACGTTCGCGATCGTGGTCCGCTCAGCCGGCATAGTGACGCGATACGCTCGCCTGTAATGGGACCAGCACGTACTGGTCCACGCAGTGCACGAAGGCGATCAGGAGAATGATCGCGGCAAAGATCGTCGTCGTGTCGAACTCCTGCCGCGACAAATTGATCATGTAGCCGAGCCCGGAATTGCCGCCAAACAGCTCGGCGGTCAGCGTCACCTTCCAGGCAACGCCGAACATGATGCGAAGCGTCGCGAAAACGAACGGATAGAGCGATGGCACGATCACCAGGGCGAACGTGCGCGCACGGCCCCGGCTGAAGCTCGAGGCCATCTCGATGAGCTCGGGATCGACGTTGGCGAGGCCGGCCGACATGTTGACGAGCGCGAACGGCACCAGCACCGCGCTGATTGCGAAGATCACCGTCAGCGGGCTGACCCCGAACCACATGATCGACAGCAGCGTCCAGCCGATCGCCGAGAAGGCGTTCAGGAATGGACCAACGCGCCGCTCGATCGCAAATCGCAGCAGCGGCATATAGTAAGGGATGAGGGCAAGCAGCGAGCCGATGACAAATGAGATGGCGATCGCGGCGGCAACGTGAAACAGCGAGGCCCCGAGGTGGCCGAGGTCGCGGCTGCTGGTGAGGAATGCCGCAAGGCGTTGCGCGACGGGAATCGGGCCGGGCAACAGATAGACCGGGGCGATCAACGACCCGGCTTGCCATGCGATCAGGAAGAGGCCCGTGAACAGGTACGCATAGAGCGTGCTGGCGGCCAGCCCGCGTGAAGGCAACGGCGCGGCGACTGCACCATCAGCTTTGGCCATTAGCCGCGTAGCGTGTGCTCCCATACCAGGGTGCGGATATCGGGGTAGTTCTGGATCATCCCGATCTCCTTCGACAGGTCGAAGAATTTCATGATGATCTTGGCGTGGTCTTCGGTGAAGGTGCCCGGCACGTCCGAGCTCTTCTCGAACCACCAGCCGAAGAACTCCGGCGGCAGGTTGGTCTGCTTGCCAACCGCGCCAAACACCTCGTCGCGATGGGCGAGCGCATAGCGCACCGACTCACGGAACATCCGGTCGAATTCCTGAAAGGCTTCGGGCCGCTGCGCCAGACGCTCCGGGTACGACACGTTGAGCGCGCTGATAAAGCGCATGCCGAAGGCTTCGATATTGTCGCGCCCGGTTTCGGCGATCGGGCGGAACTCGCCCGATTTCAGGGCGCGGAAAGCCTGACTATGGATCAGTGTCGCTGAGTCGATCTGGCCGGCAGCGAGAGCGCCCGGCAGGTTCGGCGCCTGAATCTCGACCTGGTTGATATCGCCACCCTCCAGCGCCGCGTTCAGCCCGTATTTATGGATCAGGGCGAGGCGCACCTGGGTATAGCCGGTCGAGCGCAGCGCGTAGGAGCCAAGCGATTTGCCCTTCAGTTCCTTGGGGTTCTTGATTGGCGAGTCGTTTTTGACCCAGATGCCGGCGCCTTCGCCGGCGGCCGATTGCTGCAACGCCGTCGACAACACTTTCAGTTCGAGGCCGCGCGCCGCCGCCGGGGGCAGCGCAATCACGGCGGTCATGATCACATCGTACTGTTTGGCGGCCGTCGCCTGGATCAGTTGCGGGATCGCCAGTCCGCGGGCCTCAACGTCGATGAGATCAGACGTGACCTTGCCGTTCGACATCGCCCAGGTCACGGCGTCATAGGCCGGATCGAGCAGATAGGCGTATGTGACCCTCTCCTTGGCGAAGCCCCGCTTGCCGATGGTCATCAGTGCCGGTGCGGCCAGGAGCTTGAGGGCGGTGCGGCGTTTGATCATGCAACGATGTCCTTTGGCGGGGCCTGCCGTTCGATCGAGCGAAACAGTCTAATCAGTTTCTCCCGCTGTGCATCAAGCTCGCGACCAGCCGCCGCACGCGGCCGCGGCGCTCTGAGCTCTACGGTTTCGAGCATCCGGGTCGGCTTGTTGGAGAGCACGACCGTCCGGTCCGCCAGTTGCAGCGCTTCGTCGATGTCGTGGGTGACAAAGACAACGGTCTTGCCGGTTTCGGACCAGATCCGCTCCATTTCCGTGCGCATGCGTGCCCGCATGTTAGGATCGAGCGCTGAAAATGGCTCGTCCATCAGCACGATCTTTGGATCGACCGCGAGCGCCCGCGCGATGGCGACCCGCTGGCGCTCGCCGCCGGAAAGCATCGACGGATATTTGCCGGCGTCGCCGGCGAGACCGACAAGCTCGAGCAATTCGCCGGCGCGGGCTTTGCGCTCTTTCGCCCCGCCGGCGCCGAACCGCAACTCCGCGCCTAACATGACGTTTTCCAGCGCGGTGCGCCACGGCACCAACCGCGGCGACTGGAACACGAAGGCAATTTCGGTCCAGGCGTCGCGCGGCGCGCGGCCGTCGACGGTGATGCGCCCGCTGCCGATGTCGAGCAGGCCGCCGATCATCCGTAACGACGTGGATTTTCCGCAACCCGACGGACCGAGAATGCAGACGAACTCGCCGCGCCGAATCTCAAAGCTCAGCCGGTCGAAAATCCGCTCCTGGCCGAACGAGACGCCGACATTGTCGAAAACGATGATCGGAGGGCTTTCCGGGGTCTCGCTGGTCGGCGTTTGCGTCATGCCTGAGGGTGGGCGCTAGGCGCCCTTTTGGCGCGCTTCGTGGATTGCGCGCCACAACACTTCCGGCGTTGCCGGCATTTCGACGTGCTTGATGCCGAGTACGGACAGCGCATCGACCAGTGCATTGGCGACTGCCGGCATGGCGCCGACGCAGCCAGCTTCACCGGCGCCCTTGACGCCCAGCAGGTTGGTCTTGGTCGGCACCGGATTGCTGTCGACATGGAAGCCGGTCATGTCGCCGGCGCGCGGCATGGCATAGTCCATGAACGAGCCGGTGAGGATCTGGCCTTGCTCGTCGAACTTGATGTTTTCCATCAGAATTTGGCCGATACCCATGGCGATGCCGCCGTCAATCTGGCCGTGCAGCAGCAGCGGATTGAGCACGGTGCCGACGTCATCGACCACATTGTAGTTGAGGATTTCGACAGTGCCGGTTTCCTCGTCGATCTCCAGTTCGCAGACGTGGCAGCCGTTCGGATAGCTTGCGGACTTTCCGGAATAGATCGCTTTCTCGATCAATCCCGGCTCCATGCCGGCCGGCAGGTTCTTTGGATCGAGCGAGGCCTTGGCGACTTCCTTGATCGTCAGCGTCTGGTTCGACTTCGGCGTCGAGAATACGCCTTCGTTGAACTTGATATCGGCGACGTCGACCTTGAGCATGTGGGCAGCGATGCTCTTGCCTTTGGTCTCGACTTTGTCGGCTGCCATGGTGAAAGCCGAGCTTGAAAAGGCCGCCGACCGCGAGCCGCCGGTGCCCTCGGCAAAGAACACCTGGTCGGTGTCACCCTGCACGTAGGTTACTTCCTTCGGATCGAGGCCGAGGCGATCGCAGACCACTTGCTTGAACGTTGTCTCGTGGCCCTGGCCTTGATTGATGCTGCCGGAGAAGATCGTCACCGAGCCGGTGCGATCAAACCTGATTTCGGCTCCCTCAAGTCCGGCGGCTGCGGAGCGCTCGATGGTGTTTGAGAAACCGAGACCGCGCAGCTTGCCGTTCTTCTTCGACCGGGCACGGCGTGTTTCGAAGCCGCGTTTGTCCGCGGCATCGAGCGCCATATCCATGTTCTTTTCGAACTCGCCGCAATCGTAGGTAAACGTCACGCTGGTCTTGTACGGCATGGCGCTTGCCGGAATGGTATTGCGCCGGCGCAGTTCAGCGGGATCCATCCCGATCTGGTCGGCCGCAAGATCGACCATGCGTTCGATGATGTAGGCTGCCTCCGGCCGTCCATTGCCGCGATAGGGCCGCACCGGCTGCGTATGCGTATAAACGGCGTCGACGTCGACATGCGATGCCGGCGTGCGATAGACACCGGCCAGCGTGCCGAGGTTGCCGGTGAAGGCCGGCATGCCGACCTGCAAATAGGCGCCGATGGCGGCGACGATCTTGGCGCGGAAGCCGAGAAAATTTCCGTCCTTGTCGAGCGCAAGCTCGGCATCGGTGACATTGTCGCGCGCCTGCGCGTCGCAGAGAAACGACTCCGAGCGGGTCGCCACCCATTTGACCGGGCGGCCGATTATTTTTGCCGCCAGCAGCACCAGCGCGCATTCGTTGTAGACCGCGGACTTCATGCCGAAGCTGCCGCCGATGTCGCCGCAGACCACGCGGATCTTGCTGTCGGGAACTTTCAGAACGTACTGCGACAGTTCGGTCTGAAAAACGTTGGTGCGCTGGAGCGTGGTGTAGATGGTGTAGCGCTGCTCGGTCGGCTCGAACATGCCGATGCAGCCACGCGGCTCCATCGTCGCAGCGGTGACGCGATTGACGACAAAGTGATGTTTCACGACATGGGTGGCCTTGGCGAAGGCGGCGTCGGTGGCTTCCTTGTTTCCTTCGATCTGAATGAAGCCGACATTGCTCGGGCAATCGTCCCAGACCAGGGGCACGCTTGGCTTCATGGCGTCGCCGGTCGAAACGATCGCCGGCAGCGGCTCGTAATCGATCTCGATCAGTTCGGCGGCATCGACCGCCTGGAAGTAAGTCTCGGCCACGACGAAGGCGACGTAGTCGCCGATCATGCGTACGCGATCTTCCACCAGTGCGGGATAGCGCGGCTTGTAGCCCGGCTTGTCGCCGCGGCGTTTCAGGCCGCCTGGGACCGGCAGGTCGCCGAAACCCGCGGCCTTGTAGTCGGCACCCGTCAGCACCGCGAGCACGCCAGGCGCAGCTTTGGCCTTGGCGGTATCGATCTTGCGGATCCTGGCGTGGGCATGCGGCGAGCGCAGCACGTAACCGAATGCCATCCCGGGAAACGCCATGTCCCCTATGTATCGCCCGCCGCCCTGGATCAGGCGCGGGTCCTCGAAACGGGGCACTGGCTGCCCGACGGCGTATTCACCCATTGCATCCTCACACTTTGGTGACGCAGCATTTTAGTGGCGCGGTGCGGGTCCATCGATCCACACCGTGGCGGCGGCGTATTTTGTTTAAGCCCGCCCGGCGAAGTGCCGGACAGCGTTGAAGGCGCTTGGTTTTAGCGCGCCAAGCTACGCCCTTCAATCGGGCTCGATTCGAGGCTACGATCCGGCATCGGCGTCGCGAAAAGGACCCGAACTCATGCCTGATTCTTTCGAATCCGTTTTGCAGGCCCGTGTCGATGAAATGGTCGATGCCTGCACGCGCTGCGGCAAGTGCGTTGAGGTCTGTCCGATTACTGGCGCGGCGGGCCTTGAGGCGGAAGCGCGAGATAATCCGGTCGGCGTCATCTCGGGAATCCTCGATGTCCTGCGCCACGGCGAGGGCAACGAAGCCGCTCGCAACTGGGCGAACGGCTGCGTCTTCAGCGGTGAATGCATCAAAGCCTGCGATTACGGGGTCAATCCGCGGTTTCTTGTGTACATGGCCAAGGTCGAAATGGCGCGCGCCAAGAATGACGTGGTTTCGCAGCGCCGTGACGGGGTTATCGGATTTCGCAATGTCGCCCACGAGGTCAATCACATCTCGCGGCTGCAACTCGACGACGCGCTGCTCGAACGGCTCGGCCAGGGCGGCAAGCGCCCTGCGGCCGGAGAGCTTCCCGATTTCGTATTCTATACCGGCTGCAACGTGCTCAAGACGCCGAACATTGCGTTGCTGGCTCTGGACATCATGGACGCGATCGGAGCGACCTACCAGGTGATGGGCGGGCCGAGCCATTGCTGCGGCGTCGTCCAGATGCGCACCGGCGATATCGCGACTTCAGGACGGTTCGGCGAAAACACCATCGACAAGCTGGCGCAGAGCAAGTCGAAACAGGTCGTGTCGTGGTGTCCATCGTGCCAGGTGCAGTTCGCCAACTCCACGCTGCCGACGCTCGAAAGGATGCGTGGCGGCAAACCGTTCGAGATGACGCCGTTCACGATGTATTTGCGCCGCAATCTCGAAAAATTGCGGCCGATGCTGCGCGAGTCCGTGCCGATGCGCATCGCGCTGCACCGCCATCCGGGCATTCACGGCGTCGTCGAAGCTGCGGAAGACATATTGAACGCCGTGCCAGGCATCGAGATTGTCGATCTGCATCAGCCGGCTGTCGGTCTGCAAAGCAACAATCTGAAAGCGCTGCCGGCCTACCGCCGCGAACTGGATTTGGCCGAGCTCAAGGCCGCCGAAGCCGCCGGCGTCGATGCGATCGTCGCCGTCTACCATTCCGACCATCGTGCGCTCTGCGCGCACGAACGTGACTGGCCGTTCCAGATCCTCAACATGTACGAGATCATCGGCGCCAGCATGGGCGTGCACTACGACGACAATTACAAACGGCTGAAGATGATGCAGGACGCCGACGCCATCCTCGCCGACTGCGAAGACCTGGTGAAAAAGCACAACCTCGATCCGGCGGCGACCCGGCTTGCCATCCAGGCGATGCTGGCCGAACAGCCGGCGCCGTTGCGCGGCGCGTCGAGTTGATCGGTCAGTCGCGTCGCGGCCCGCCGCCTCAGGCGAGCGTAACCAGGCCGGTCCAGAACTGCTGGCCTCTGCCGGTATCGACATCATATTGCCGCGCCATCGCGAGTGTGCCGTCGCTCGCTATCCGGTAAACCGAAATTCGCGCCGGCACGGTGGTCATGGCATTGCCCTGACGAACAGGCACCGATTTGATGCTCGCCGCGATCAAAAGGCGTCCGCCGGGATCGATGCCGAATGTACGCAGTTCATAAGCCCTGCCGTCGGCGTTCTGGATCAGCGTCGGCTCGCCGGTCGTCTGATCGATTGCATAGACCGCGATATTGTTCTCGCCGTTGATGACGACGGTCTCGCCGTTTTCGGTGGTCAAATCCGAGGCGCGATTGGTCTGGTAGACGACCTTTCCGTTCGGATGGACGTGGATCGCGCCTGCGGCCTGCCGTACCGGCGGCTTCGGATTCGCCAGACTGTTTTTGACGAATATCGGCTCGCGGGCGAGACCGGTGGTGTCGTTGCGCTCATAAACGTAGAGTTGATTCTGCCGCTCGATCGAGACAAAGACCCATGGCCTGGTCGGGTGAAAGTCGAGGTGCCGGGGACCAAAGCCCAGCCCGGTTCCAGGCGCGATTGATGCGAGATCGCTCAAAGCGCCGTTGGCAAACGCGAATGTCTTGATCGCGCCCGGGTCTTCGGGCTTGCCCGGCTTCTCGTCGTTGCCGCGCGTCACCAGCAGCGCCGTCGTGTTCGTCGGTGCGGTGAGGATCTGATGGGCGTAGATGCCGGTGTTGAGCTTGGGCTGTGCCACCCCGGCGCCAATCGTGCCGTCGGCATTGAGACGGTGCACCGTCACGCTGCTCGGCACGTTATACGCCGTCAGTAGATATTCGCCGCTGCGGTCGACGCTGTTGTGGATCGGCCGCGCGGGTAGCATAACGGTCGTGCCGATCGGGCGCAGCGCTCCGCTCGCGGGATCGATGGCGAGCGCATTGACGCAGTGTGTATCGCCGACAAGTCCGCTCGGTCCGCCGTTGCTTGATGCGACGTAGAGGACGGGCCGCGACGGATGTTGCCACGCGTATTGGATATTCTGCGGCAGCGTGACCGTGTCCCGTCGTGCCAATGCAGCGCCTGCCACGTCTACATCGTAGAGCGTGAGATCGGGGCCGGTGCTGGTATAATAAAATGTCTTCGGCATGGATGACTCCCCCAGTACGCTTGCGTCAGCCTGCAAGCCGGATGGCCTGAACGTGTTCCTCAAGCACCGCCGGCATTTGTTCGGGCGGAATCCGGCCGAAGCCGCAATAGGCTGCGACGCCGAAGTCGGGCAAATATTTGCGCGCCAGCGCAAGCCGCTCCTTGAAGCCATCCATGTGATGAACGATGCCGAGGTAGACTCGTGCACCGCGCGGCTTGAGGTCTTTCAGCGGGGCGAAGAAAGAATCGCCGACGCCGTCGAGCACCGGAATGTGAATCCAGTCGACCCGCCGCCCCGACGTCTCGATCACGGCGTTGGCCAGCGCGACCGTCTTCGACAGGTCGGCAGGCGCAAAGCGCGGCCAGCCACCGAGCGTACCGAAGCAAAGATGATAGCCAAGGAGCGCCTTCTCGGGGACGAGCGGCGACAGGCGGCGGAATTGCGCGACATTGCGTTCGATCGCGCCTTCTTCCGAAAGACCTGGAACCGCGCCGTAAACGTCCTGCACTTCGGTGGAGCAATCCCACTGGATCGCGAGATCCTCGTTGGGGATTTTCCGCGCGATCATGCCGATCTCGGCAGCCAGTGCCTCGGTATATCCGGGCCTGATCCTGGCGGTATCCGCTGGATTCGGAAAAATCCGCGGCGGCAGCGTGCTGATCACCGAAGGCAGCGATACCTGAAAGCGCAGATGCTTCGCCAGTGCGCCTTTGTCACGCAGCGTTTTGAACACGAAATAGGGAATTGACCGCATCACGGGTATAGCCGAGCCGCCAGCCCGGATCGCCGAAGCTGACGCGCTCGACGCCGTCCTTGACCTTGAAGAGCCAGGAATCTCCGGCATTGCGCGGGTTGAGCCGCTCAACGCCGTTTTCCGGCGCCGGATGACGGACGGTTTCCAGTTCGGCGTGGCCGGCAAGGACTTGATAGTGGACGCGGCTGATCCAGTGCTTGCGTGGGCCGACTTCGCCGTCCGGCATCGCCGCCAGTGACGGTCCGAGCGTTGTGCCGAACGTCCGAAAAACTTCGTCGGCAGTGTCCAGCGGGATACTGCCGACGAGAAGCGCTTCCTTGTTCACGCGTCCTCCGATTGCGCCCTTACCGGGCACTGGGATTATGACGCATGTATATTAGCGGATGAAGGTGCCGTTGCGCAGTTCCGAGAACGCCTGTTGCAGCTCGGCCTCGGTGTTCATCACGACCGGGCCGTACCACGCAACGGGCTCCTTGATGGGCTTTCCGGAGACCAGCAGGAAACGGATACCTTCGTCGCCCGCCTGCACAGTGACTTCGTCGCCGCTGTCGAACAGCACCAGCGAACGGTTGCCGGTCTGCTCGCGCACCAGCGTTTCGGTCACGCCGTCGGTTTTCTCGGTCAGCACGCCGAACGGCTGTGAGGCCGCGCGGAAGCTGCCGGAGCCTTCGAACACGTAGGCAAAGGCGTGCCGCTCGATTTCGACCGGCAGCGTCTTGCGCTTGCCCGGCGGCACCCAGATGTCGAGGTAACGTGGATCGGCCGCGACGCCTTCAATCGGACCCTTCTTGCCCCAGAAGTCGCCGCAGACGACGCGCACGCGGGTGCCGTCGTCGTCGATCACTTCGGGTATCTGTGCCGCCTTGACGTCCTGGTAGCGCGGCGCGGTCATCTTCAATGACGACGGCAGATTGGCCCAGAGCTGGAAACCGTGCATGCGGCCCTGCGCGTCGCCCTGCGGCATCTCCTGATGAAGAATGCCGCGCCCCGCGGTCATCCACTGTACGTCGCCGGCGCCGAGATTGCCGCGATTGCCCAAGCTGTCGCCATGCTCGACATTGCCGGCGAGCACATAGGTGATCGTTTCAATGCCGCGATGCGGATGCCAGGGAAAACCGGCGCGGTAATCGTCCGGCCGGTCGTTGCGAAAATCGTCGAGCAGCAGGAACGGATCGGTTTCCGCTGTTTCGCCGAAGCCGAAAGCACGGCGGAGCTTCACGCCTGCGCCCTCCATCGTCGGCTTCGAGGTGATGATCTTCCTTACAGGTCGAATAGACATGAAACTGGCCCTCCGGATTGTCTCCTGTTCTTCCTCTGCATCGAAAAATGGGCCGGCCCGTAGCGCCCGCAAGAAGGCACACGGCTGATACTAATGGCCTTGCGGCCATCATGAAGAAGCCCGGTGCGGGGAAATCCGAACCGGGCTTCTTGTAACGCCAGCGTGCGCTGGAACAGCTATTCGATCGTCAGGCGGGCGCCGTCTCCGCTGTGCCAAGCAGCCTGCCGATCAGGCGATCGATTTGCGCGATCGAACGGAAATTCGAGGGCGTCATGTCGCGGTCGGGGATCTTGATCCCGAATTCCGTCTCGATGCCCAGCATGAGATTGACGACGTCGAGTGACGTGAGGCCGCTCTCGGTCAGGCTGTCGTCGTTGCCGACCGGCCGGTCGATTGAGCGCTTGGCCAGCAGTTCGTGCACGAGACGAGCGACGCGTTCCGTCGCGGTATGGTTGATGCGGTCGAGCAAGGTAAATTTTCTCCGAACTTGGCGCCCGTTCTTTGGCGCAAATCTGGTTAGTAAACCGCGATTTTCTTGTCTAGCACACGATGTGTTTGCGATTGGTAACCTTGATGCCAAAGAACTGCGCTAATCCCTTCCGAACGCCACTACGAATTGGCAATTCTCGGGTACCCCGGCGGTGTTAGTGCGCTGTCGAAGATCATAGCGCGGGGTAGGTCCGGTCGTGAGTACAAGTCCGATTGTTGAAACCGCAATGTTGGATGGTGACGGCGAGGATCGTCACGTGGCCCGCAACGCCATGCGGGGCCTTATCATTGCCGCGACCAATTTGCATACCGCAAGCGGCGCCGATCTGACATCGCGGGCGGAAAAGGTGGCTGCGGTCGCGGCAACGCACGCTGCATCGGTGGACACCCATTCACGGTTTCCGAGCGAGGCCATTGGCGCCGCGCGGGCCGAGCGTCTGTTGGGCGTTCAGGTGCCGCCGGAGCTGGGCGGAGAGGGCGCGACCGTCTCCGATGCCGTGGACATTTGTTACATGCTGGGTCGGAACTGCGCATCGACGGCGATGGTCTATGCCATGCACCAGACCAAGGTCGCCTGCCTGTTGCGTCACGGTCAGAGCAGCACCTGGCATCAGCGTCTGCTGCGCCGTCTTGCCAGCGAACAGCTTTTGCTCGCCTCTTCGACAACTGAAGGCCGCGCCGGCGGCGACGTGCGCAATAGCTCGGCGCCGATCGAGTGGCGCGGCTCGCGGATCGCGCTGGAGCGTCAGGCCACGGTCATCTCATACGCGGAAGTCGCCGACGGCATTCTCACAACGGCGCGGCGCTCTCCCGAAGCTGCCGGCACCGATCAGGTGCTCGTTGCCCTGCTGAAGCCCGATTACAAACTCAAACGGCTGAACGGCTGGGACGCGCTCGGCATGCGCGGCACATGCAGCGAAGGTTTCTCGCTCGTCGCCGAAGCCGCCTCCGAGCAGATCCTGCCGGTCGGCTATGACAAAATTCACGCCCAGACCATGCTGCCGGTCGCTCATCTGCTGTGGAGCGGCGCATGGGCCGGGATTGCCGCGTCCGCGGTCGACCGTGCCCGCGCGTTCGTCCGCAAGGCCGCACACAGTTCCGGCGGGACGATGCCGCCCGGCACGGCTCATCTGACGCGCGCGACGGCAACGATGCGCACGCTGCGCAGCCTGATCAGCGCGGCGATGCAGCGGTTCGAGGCGGCGTCAGCCGACCCGGCCGCGCTCGAAGCGATCGATTTCCAGACCGGCATGAACATGCACAAGGTCAACGCGTCGGAGCTGGCGGTTTCGGCCGTGCTGAGCGCGATGCAGGCGTGCGGACTTTCCGGCTATCGCAACGATGGCGAGTTCAGCATCGGCCGGAATCTGCGCGACATCCTTTCGTCGCCGATCATGATCAGTAACGACAGGATTTTGGCGAATATCGCGACGGCGTCGCTGCTCAGCAGCGCTCCGGCGTCGCTGCGTGACTAAGGCTGCATAAGAAGACGTTGGAATAACAGAGGTGTGCGTACAATGAACGTGGCATTCAAGGAGCCGGCGCGTCCGGCCCGATCGCTCAATTCAATCGCGGAAGCGTTGCTGCTGCCGAGTGGCATCGACGGTATCTATGCGCGGACCGAATTGTTCGAGCAGGCCGTCAACGGCCTGACCGCCCTGATCTCGCGATATCGCGATGCGCAGACCGAAGTGTTGCGCTTTCCGCCGGTCATGAGCCGGCGTCAGGTCGAGAAGTCCGGTTACCTCAAGAGTTTCCCGCACTTCCTCGGATGCGTGTCTTGCCTTGGCGGCGAAGAGTCCGCCATTCGCGCGTCGGTGGAGCGCAGCGAGGCCGGTGAGGATTGGACCAACGGGCTCGCGGCAGCCGACCTCGTCCTCAGCCCGGCTGCCTGCTATCCGGTTTATCCGCTGGTCGCGAGCCGCGGCACGGTGCCGGCGAAAGGGCTGGTGTTCGACGTCGCCTGCGATTGCTTCCGCCGCGAACCGTCAAAGATGCTCGACCGGCTGCAATCGTTCCGCATGCGCGAATACGTCTGCATCGGTACGCCGTCGCAGGTCGACGAGTTTCGCAAGGCCTGGATGAAGCGGGCTCAAAGTTTCGCTGGCCAGCTTGGGCTTGACTGGCGCATCGATACGGCCAGCGATCCGTTCTTCGGCCGCGGCGGCAAGCTGATGGCGATGAGCCAGGTCGAACAATCGCTGAAATTCGAGTTGCTCATTCCGGTTCATTCAGCCGAGCAGCCGACGGCCTGCATGAGCTTCAATTATCACCGCGATCATTTCGGGACGACGTGGAATCTGAAGACCGAAGCGGGCGAACTCGCCCATACCGGCTGCGTCGCGTTCGGCATCGATCGCCTGGCGCTGGCGCTGTTCGCGACGCATGGCATTGAGCTGCCGCTTTGGCCGCTCTCGGTGCGCAAGGCTCTTTCGCTTTAAGCGAAAGCCCGGCGTCCCTCCAAATCCGTCACGCTAGATGCCGAGGACGGCGTATTCGGTGTAGGCGAGATCGCCAAGCCGTGGACGCTGCGGGCCCTTGAAGTATTTGATCATGCTGCCGCGGAAGAACACGCCGAACAGTCCGGGTATGGCGCCGTTGGAATCGACGATGACGAACGGCTTTCCGCGCCGCGCCAGGTAACGGCCGATCGGTCCGGCAAAGCGCACGAAATCGGCGACGTCGCGGCAATAGAGCATCTGCGCGCATGGCACGGCGCCTTTGACCATGCGCGGACGAAATACGAAGGGATAGGCGCGGTCCGCCGTCTCGCACCACAAGCCGATGCAGCCGTGTTCGATATGGCGGAGCAGGATTTCCTGGTCCGCCGGATCGAAGGCAACACCCGGTTTGTGCGCGGCGTCGGCTATTTTCACGTCCCGGCCGCTGAACAGGCCTTGCAGCGCCGGCATCGCGACGAAGATGCCGTCGCAATAGCGCGAGAAGCCCTGCGCCTCGATGATCGGCCAGGTGTGGGGAGCCGCCGAGACATTCAAATAGGTGACGTCCTTGTGCCGCAGCGCTTGCGATACCAGAAGCGATCCGTAGGCCCGGTAGGCCGGCTCGACGTACCAGCTCGAAAGGTTGCAGCGGCTTGCGGTTTGGCCGCCGTCGCGCATGGTGGAACAGATCATCAGCAGCGCGCCGACAGGCAGCCCATTGGTTTCCAGAAGGTAACCATATTTCGGCAAGCCGGGCGGCGGTTGGTGGCCGGACAGGCGTTGCAGCGCCTGTTGCCAGAATTGGAGCCCCCGATTGGGAAATCCGCGCGCCAGCAGCGCTGTAATGGCGGGAATGTCGGCGTCGCCGATCTGATGGCAGCGGATTTCCAGCAAAGGTGCGTCCATTGGTACCGGTCACGACCGGCTTCGTGAACTGGATCGTAATCTTGCGGGAATATAACGGGGCGTGAGTGAACAAACCGTAGGCCGCCCGATGAAGACCATAAAATTAACCATAATCGACCTGATGACGCAGATCGCGCGCGAACACGGCAAGAAGCTGGCGCCGTTGCGCGACGATCTGGTGCTGCTCGAATCCGGTCTCGACTCGCTGGGCTTTGCCGTGCTGGTCGCGCGCCTTGAAGACACGCTCGGCATCGATCCCTTCACGGCGGCCGAGGACGCCATGTTCCCGCTGACGTTCGGCGACTTCGTCAAGGTTTACGAGGATGGCGCACGTAGCGCAAACGCTGCGTGATTGCCTGACGAACGCGCAGGCCGAACAATTCTTCCGGGATCGGGCCGCGCACGTTTGCGTCAATCACCTTCAGAACGGTACGGCGCTCGGTGGCCGGCTTGCGGAGCTGGCCGGCCGCTCCGTCATCATCGCAACGTCGGCGCAGCTCACCGCGGCGCTGGCGTTGATCGAGCTTGATGGCGTCGCCCGCCGTCTCACCATTTTGCCGCCGGATGCGGCGGCCGATCATCTCGCCCCTTTGATCGCGCGCGCCGAGGCTGACGCGGTCGTGATCGACGACGGTACGCCGTCGTATGAGGCTTTCGAGCTGCCCGTTCGGGTCACCTGCACACCGTCGATAAAGGCCGCCGAGCCGGCACATTTGCCGCGCGTCGAAACCGAATGGCTGTTGCTGACGTCGGGCACCTCGGGTGTGCCGAAACTGGTTGCGCATACCCCGGCGACGCTGACCGCTCCGGTCAGGGCCGGGAAGCCGCCCGACGGCGTCGTGGTCTGGGGCACCTTTTACGACATCCGCCGCTATGGCGGTTTGCAGATCTTCCTGCGCGCGGTTCTTGGCGGCACTTCCCTGATCCTGTCGAGTGCAGGGGAGCCGATCGGCGATCACCTGGCGCGCCTTGGCGAGCACGGCATCACGCATCTCTCCGGTACCCCGTCGCACTGGCGCCGCGCGCTGATGTCGCCGAATATCGGCCGGATTGCGCCGCGTTATGTGCGGCTTTCCGGCGAGATCGCCGATCAGGCAATCCTCGATCATCTGCAGGCAGCATTCCCCAAAGCCAGCACCGGACATGCCTACGCCTCGACCGAAGCCGGCGTCGCCTTTGAGGTCACCGACGGTTTCGCGGGTTTTCCCGCGGCGTTCCTTGGCCGCAACGCCAATGGCGTGGAGATGAAAGTGGTCGACGGCTCGCTGCGCATCCGCTCGCCGCGGACGGCGTCGCGTTATGTCGGCGCGCAGCAGCCGGAACTGCTCGATCCGCAAGGCTTCGTCGATACCGGCGATATGGTCGAATTGCACGGCGACCGCTACGCTTTTGCCGGCCGCAAGGGCGGCATCATCAATATCGGCGGCCTGAAGGTCCATCCGGAAGAAGTGGAGGCGGTCATCAATCGTCATCCGCAGGTTCGGATGTCGCTGGTGCGGCCGAAGCGAAGCCCGGTGACCGGCGCGATCGTGATCGCCGATGTGGTGCTGCGGTCCGAGCCGGGCCACGCCGATCCCGAGCTTAAGGAAAACATCCTGGCGCTGTGCCGCGCGGCATTGCCGCGCCACAAGGTGCCGGCGACCGTCAATTTCGTGCCGTCGCTCGATGTCGCAGCAACCGGAAAACTGGCGCGGCGCCATGCCTAACGACACCATGCCTAAATCCAGACGAACCGTTCTTGTCACCGGTGCCAGCCGCGGTCTCGGCCTCGGTATCGCATGCACGCTTGCCGGCGCGGGCTGCAATGTCATCGCGCTGGCACGGCAAAAGTCCAAACAGGTGACCGACGCGATGGCGGAAGCCAAAAGCGCCGGGCAAGGCTCGCTGGACTTCGTGCCGTTCGACCTCGGCAAGATCGACGACATCGCGAATCTGGTGAAGGCGCTGCGCAAGGACTTCGGGCCGCTGTTCGGCCTGGTCAACAACGCCGCTGTCGGTCACGACGGCGCGCTGGCGATGATGCATAATTCGAAGATCGACGAGCTGGTGCGCGTCAACACCTTGTCGCCGATCGTGCTGACCAAATATGTCGTGCGCTCGATGATGTCGGAAGGCGCCGGCCGGATCGTCAATGTCGCCTCGATCATTGGCGCGACCGGCTACAGCGGCTTGTCGGTCTATGCCGCGACCAAAGCCTCCATGGTTGGGTTCACCCGGTCGTTGGCGCGCGAAGTCGGTCGACTCGGCATCACCGTGAATGCTGTGGCGCCCGGCTTTATCGAGACCGACATGACCCATGGCCTGGCTGGCGAGCAGCGCCAGCAGGTGGTGCGGCGAAGCGCGCTGCGCCGGCTTGCCGAAGTGGACGATGTGGCGAATGCCGTCGAATATCTGCTCAGCGACAAGGCGCGCAACGTCTCCGGCACGGTGCTGACCGTCGATGCCGGCGCGACGGCGTAATACGCACTCGCTGCGGCGTAGCCTCGCGCTTTAATTCCAGCTATTAGTTCACAAAATGCCTTAAACGAGGGGCGGTCGCTTCGCGCGGCCGACAGGGAGGAATTGATGAGTCTGTCTCGCCGCCATCTGCTTGTCGGAAGCACCGCTCTCCTTGGCGGTGCCGTTGCCGCGCCGTTCGTGGCGCGCGCGCAAGGGGCGCAGTTCACATACAAATACGCCAACAATCTTCCTGAAACGCATCCGATGAACGTCCGCGCCCGGGAGATGGCGGCGGCGATCAAGCAGGAAACCAGCGGGGCTTTCGATCTTCAGATATTTCCGTCGAGCCAGCTCGGCTCCGACACCGATACGCTGAGCCAGATCCGCGCCGGCGGCGTGGAGTTCTTCACCCTGTCGGGCCTGATCCTGTCGACGCTGGTGCCCGCGGCCTCGATCAACGGCATGGGTTTCGCGTTTCCGGATTACGACACGGTGTGGAAGGCAATGGACGGCGATCTCGGCGCTTATGTCCGCGGTCAGATTGCCAAGACCAATCTCATCGCCCTGGAGAAAATCTGGGATAACGGCTTTCGGCAAACCACGACCTCGACAAAGCCGATCAACACGCCGGACGATTTTCGCGGCATGAAACTGCGCGTGCCGCCGTCGCCGTTATGGACCTCGATGTTCAAGGCATTTGACGCCGCGCCCGCCTCGATCAATTTCAACGAAGTCTATTCGGCATTGCAGACCAGGATCGTCGACGGGCAGGAGAATCCGCTGGCCATTATCTCCACCGCGAAGCTTTATGAGGTGCAGAAATACTGCTCGCTCACCAACCACATGTGGGACGGCTTCTGGTTCCTGGCGAACAAGGCGGCGTGGGAGCGATTGCCGCCGGACATGCGTGCGATTGTTGCGAAGACTATCAACGCCGCGGGCGTGAAAGAGCGTGATGACGTCGCCAAGCTGAATGCAAACCTGCAGCAGGACCTTGCCGGCAAGGGATTGGCTTTCAACAAGCCCGATGCCGGCGCTTTCCGCGACAAGCTGCGAGCCGCCGGCTTCTACACCGAGTGGAAGGGCAAGTACGGCGACGAAGCCTGGTCGATCCTCGAGAAATCCGTCGGCAAGCTGACGTAAGCCAAGCTTAAGCCATGGCTGAACTTCAGACCCTGCCGGCCGCGGAACGAAGCGGGGCAGGGTCTCGCCATCCGCTGGCTGGTGCTTTCGAGGCGTGGCTCGGGGCGATCGTCGAGATCGCCGCCGCGGCGCTGGTGGCGGCGGAAATCGTCATTCTGTTCTGCGGCGTCGTCGCCCGCTACGTGTTCGACAAGCCGCTGGTCTGGTCGGACGAGCTTGCCTCCATCCTGTTCCTTTGGCTGGCGATGCTCGGCGCCGTCATTGCGTTTCGCCGCGACGAGCACATGCGGATGACGGCGTGCGTCGGAATGCTGGCGCCCCCGGCGCGCGCGATGCTCGATATGTTCGCGACCGCAGCCGCGCTGGCCTTTCTGCTGTTGATCGCCTGGCCGGCCTGCAATTTCGCGGTGGAGCAGGCCGCGATCACGACGCCGGCACTCGAAATCAGGGATGCCTGGCGCGCAGCCGCACTTCCGGTCGGCATCGTGCTGATGGCGGTCTTTGCCTTGCTGCGGCTCGCCAATACCGGGTCGTGGACGTCGATTGCCGTGTCGCTCCTTGCGGTCGCGGTGATTGTTGGCTTGTTCTGGCTTGGCCAACCGCTGTTCCACCGCCTTGGCAATCTCAATCTGCTGATCTTTTTCGTCGGCGTCGTTGCGGCGACGGTTTTTGCCGGCGTGCCGATTGCCTTCTCATTCGGCCTCGCGGTTCTTGGCTATCTGTCGCTGACCACTTTTACGCCGCTGCTCATCCTGGTTGGCCGCATGGACGAGGGGATGAGTCACATCATCCTGCTTGCCGTGCCACTGTTTGTTTTTCTTGGCCTGCTGATCGAAATGACCGGAATGGCGCGTGCCATGGTGACATTCCTGGCGAGCTTGCTGGGCCACGTGCGCGGCGGCCTGCAATATGTGCTGGTGGCCGGAATGTATCTCGTCTCCGGAATCTCCGGGTCGAAGGCCGCCGACATGGCCGCCATCGCGCCGGTTCTGTTTCCGGCGATGCGCGAGCGCGGCGCGCGGCCCGGCGAGCTTGTGGCGCTGTTGTCTGCAACCGGCGCGCAAACCGAGACGATTCCGCCGAGCCTTGTGCTGATCACGATTGGATCGGTGACTGGCGTATCGATCGCCGCGCTGTTCACCGGCGGCATGCTGCCGGCGGTTGTTCTGGCGATCCTGCTTTGCTTTGTCGTGCACCGGCGTCATCGTGGCGAAAAGCCCGGCAAGGTCGCCCGCGCCAGCACGCGCGAGATCGGCCGTACATTTGTTGTTGCGCTGCCGGCGATCGTCTTGCCGTTCCTGATCCGCGCTTCCGTCGTCGAAGGCATCGCCACCGCCACGGAAGTCTCCACCATCGGCATCGCCTATTCGGCGCTGGCCGGTCTGCTGATCTATCGGCGCTTCGACTGGGCGGCGCTCAAGCCGATGCTGATCTATACGGCGGCGCTGTCGGGCGCGATTCTGTTGATCATCGGCACCGCGACCGGCATGGCATGGGGCCTGACGCAATCGGGCTTCTCGCGCTCGCTGGCTGCGGCGATGGCGGGATTGCCCGGCGGCGCCGTGACGTTCATGGCGGTTTCGATCTTCGCCTTCATCGTGCTGGGCTCGTTGCTCGAGGGCATTCCGGCCATCGTGTTGTTCGGCCCGCTGCTGTTTCCGATCGCGCGCACCGTCGGCATCCACGAGGTGCACTACGCGATGGTCGTGATCCTGGCCATGGGCATCGGGCTGTTCGCGCCGCCGTTCGGCGTCGGCTATTACGCGGCTTGTGCCATCGGCCGGGTGGCTCCGGCCGACGGTATGCGGCCGATCTGGGGCTACATGGCCGCGCTGGTGATCGGCACCGTCATCGTTGCCGCGGTGCCGTGGCTGTCGATCGGATTTCTGAAATAGCCGTACCGGCCGCGGCTACTGCGCCTGGCGTTTGCCCCAGGGCACCAGCGCCCATATCCGTTCGTGGCCGTAGTAGATTAGGACTTTCGTCAGGATTTCCGTCACCGCCACCGACCCCGCGATCTTGGTATTGCCGGTGATGACAAACGTCACGACGAACGTATCGAGGCTGCCTGTGGCGCGCCAGCTCACGGCTTTCGCAAGCGAGCGAGCGTGCGTCTCAGTCCAGCGTGTGAGCTTGCCTTTGACGGCCTTGGCTCGTCCGGGCAACCACGATCGCGAACGCGGCGATGAAATATTTTCAACATCACTCTTTTCAACGCAGCCCATGCCGACGGTGTCATAGCTTTCCGGATCGATCAGAATAAAACTTCCCATTTCCTTGCAATCGCCGTAGCGGTCGAATGCGATCGGACGATCGAAACTCAAGGTGCAGACGCCGATTTCGTTTTGCGCAATCGATTGAGTTTGGGCCAAACGGCGCGTATCCAGATCGACGACGCCGCGGACTTGCTCGACACGGGCTGTCTCGGTCCGCGTACCGAGCTTGATGAGATAGTTCCGGCTCTGGCTGAGCGGAAGATCTCTCATCCAGAGGACACGCGCATCAATCGTGGTGGCGACGACGGGCGGCTGCTGGGCGTCGGCTATCACGTCGCCGCGCGACGCATCGATGGCATCGGCGAGAATGAGCGTTACAGAACGTCCCGCGGCGGCGCGGGCGAGGTCGCCGTCGAATGTGGCGATGCGTTCGATGCGTGTGGTCCGGCCGGCCGGATGGACTTGCACCGTCATGCCGACGCGGGCTTCGCCGCTGACGATCGATCCGCTATAGCCGCGGAAATCGGAATCCGGCCGGTTGACCCATTGGACCGGCATGCGGAACGGGCGAAGCTGCGATTCCCGATCCGGCTCTATGGTCTCGAGATATTCAAGCAGCGCCGGCCCTTGATACCACGGCATATGGTTTGACCGGGCGACGACATTGTCGCCGCTCTTTGCCGCCAGCGGGATGCATAGAACGTGAGGAATGCCGAGTTCTTTCGCCAACAGGCAAAAAGAATCCTCGATCGCGCGGAACGCCGTGTCCGACCAGCCGACACGATCCATTTTGTTGACGGCAAGTACGACGTGACGAAGCCCGAGCATCGACAGGATCGCCAGGTGGCGTCTGGTTTGCCGCGTCAACCCCTCATCCGCGGCAACAAGCACGACGGCGAGGTCGGCGAGCGAGGCGCCGGTCGCCATGTTGGCGGTATATTCCTCGTGGCCCGGCGCATCGATGACGATGAATTTGCGGCGCGCGGTCGTGAAGAAGCGGTGCGCAAGGTCGATCGTGATATTCTGTTCGCGCTCGGCGGCAAGTCCGTCGAGCAGCAGCGCGTAATCAAGGTCGGCGCCCAGTGTGCCGAACTTGCGCGAAGTCGGTTGCCAGCGCGTCGAGCTGATCCGCAAATACCTGTTGCGATTCGAACAGCAGCCGGCCGAGCAGCGTCGATTTGCCATGATCTACCGAGCCGCAGGCGATGAAGCGCAGCAGGCTTTTGCCGTCCTGCTGTTGCAGGAGCGCGGCAAATTCCGACTCGTCGGGGCGCGAATGCGCATTCATCAGAAGTAGCCTTCCTGCTTTTTCCGCTCCATCGACGTCGCGCCATCGTGGTCGATCACGCGCCCGTATCGTTCCGAATGGCGTGCCGCCATGGTCTCCAGGATGATTTCGGGAACGGTACGGGCCGGGCTCTCGATAGCGCCGGTCAGCGGATAGCAGCCAAGGGTGCGGAATCGCACCAGGCGTTCGACGGGCTGTTCGTTGCGGGCCAGCGGGAAGCGGTCGTCGTCGACCATAATGAGCATTCCGTCGCGTTCGACGACCGGCCGCCGCGCGCCCAGGTACAGCGGGACTACCGGGATGCGCTCGCGATGGATGTACAGCCAGACATCGAGCTCGGTCCAGTTGGAGAGCGGAAATACCCGTATACTTTCGCCGTTGCGCTTGCGTCCATTATAGATACGCCACGGCTCCGGACGCTGCCGTTTGGGATCCCAGCCATGTTGCGCCGTACGGAAAGAAAACACGCGCTCCTTCGCCCGTGATTTCTCTTCATCCCGGCGCGCGCCGCCGAGAGCTGCGTCAAAACGGTAATGATCCAGTGCCTGACGCAGCGCCTGCGTTTTCATGACGTCGGTATGCAGGCTCGACCCGCTGTCGATCGGGTTGATGCCACGGGCGAGACCGTCGCGGTTGACATGAACGAGCAGCTCGACGCCGAGCTCTCTGGCGCGCGCATCGCGAAACGCGATCATCTCCCGGAATTTCCAGGTGGTGTCGATGTGCAGAAGCGGGAAGGGCAGTTTCGCCGGGTAGAACGCCTTGAGCGCGAGGTGAAGCAGGACCGAGGAATCCTTGCCGATCGAATAGAGCAGTACCGGATTTTCCGACTCGGCGGCGGCTTCGCGGATGATGTGGATACTTTCGGCCTCAAGCTGGTCGAGATGTGCAAGCGTAGACGTTCCGGATGCCGGACCGTCCGTGAGTTCGGAGAGGCTGCCGCCACGTTCGATGGTTGAAGGGAGTGAGTTCACGGCGTGTTCTGACATGAGGATCTGTGAGCTAGCGTTGCGGCAAACTAATTCCGGCGGCGTCGTGCGGCAGATGCAGGCCGCATTCTTTCTTTTCCGCTTGCTCCCACCACCAGCGGCCTGCGCGTTCCGGTTCCTCCGGAGCGACCGCGCGGGTGCAGGGCGCGCAGCCGACCGACAAGAAGCCGCGGTCGTGCAGCGGGTTATAGGGCACGTCATGGTTTCGCACGAAATCGAACGTCGTCTCGCGCGTCCAATCGAACAGCGGATTGATCTTGATCAGTTGCCGTTGCGCATCGAACGCCGCTGCTTCGGTCCGGGCGCGTTCGGCGGATTGGCCGGCACGAAGGCCGGTGATCCACCCGGAAGCGCCGTCGAGTGCGCGTGCCAGCGGCCTGACCTTGCGGACCGCGCAGCAATCCAGACGCGCAGCAACGGAGGCGCGCAGGCCATTGATGCCTTGCCTTGCGATCAAGGCTTCGACGCTGCCGTGCTCCGGCGCAAAGGCAATGACACGGATTCCGTAGCGGCGTTCGGTCGCTTCCCACGTATCGTACGTTTCGGGAAAAAGCCGCCCGGTATCGAGCGTTGCAATGTCTATTGCGAGTCCTTGAGAAAAAATCGCGTGGGTGAGCGCCTGATCTTCGAGACCGAAGCTCGTCGTGAAGACGATACGTCCGGTCACATGCGATCGGATGGCGGCCAGGCGTTCAAACAGATCGAGGCTTTTGAATTTGCCGGCGAGCGCGGCTGAAAGCGTCGTCTGCGTGGCGTTTAAAAACGCAAAATCACCCATCACCAAAGTCCAGAAGCAACAAGCCCCGCTTCAGGACTTAGAATGGAGTAATGCCGGTGCCAATAGCGCGAATCAAAAAAGAAACATCCGACTACATTCGGATCGGATGACAGTTCTTACGTTTCAATTCGAGGGCTTGCGTTAGCAATCGCGATGCAGGCGGCTTTCCCTGAAAGCCTTATTTCGGAAGCCGGCAATCGGATTTTTTCATCAAAGCCGGAACGTGCCGTCGTGAATGCGCAGGAATACGGCATCGTCGAGCCGGATATAGGCCTGCAGCGCGGGTTCGATGACGTAAATGGCATCGGCCGTGGAGGCCGGATCGAATCCTTGCCGGACCAAATCCGGCTTCTGGGGCTTAAACGTCGCTGTCGTTGCGATGCTGTCCTGAATGCGCAGAAACAGCGGCCGCGCATAGGCAGGCAGCCGTGAGGCGAGGTGGGTATGCAAACCTGCGATGTCGAGCGCACCCTCGGTCGTAATCGCCGCCATGCCGGCGGCGCCTTCCGTGCCCGGCACTTCCACGCCGTAAACGACCGCTTCGGTGATACCGGGAAATTCAGTCAGCGCGGCTGCGACTTCGGACGCCGATACATTCTCGCCCTTCCATCGGAACGTGTCGCCGATGCGATCGGCAAAATAGAAGAAGCCGCCGGCGTCCTGCTTCATCAGGTCTCCGGTGCGGAACCAGGCGTCGCCGGTCTCGAACACGTCGCGAAGGATTTTGCGCTCTGTCTCGGCGCTGTCGGTATACCCTTCAAACGCCGCTGCGCTTTCGCCGGCGCCGTTCTGGATGCGGCCGAGAGCCTCGCCGGTCTCGCCGGCAGCGCAGCGGATGCAATGTCCGCTGCCGTCGCGCGCCGGCTCGCCGCGCGTGTGATCGAATTTGACGAGCGCGAGCGGAAAGCGGTGTTTCAGGAATGGCGGCACGCGGCCGATCGCACCGGGTTTGCCTTCGACATTGTACAGCGAGACGTTCGCCTCGGTCGCTGCATAGAACTCCAAAATCCTGGGAATGTGGAATTTTTGCTGGAATTTTTCCCAGACGTCGGCGCGCAATCCGTTACCGCAGGCCAGGCGCAGCCGGTGCTGTCGTGGCGGTTCGGTGCCCAGCAGATAGCGGCACAACTCGCCGATATACTGAAACAGCGTGCAGTCCCACGCCGTGATGTCGTCCCAGAACGCGGTCGAGGAAAACTTCTCGCGGATCACGACGGAGCCGCCGCGGGCGAGCACCGCACCGGTCGCGACCACCCCTCCCACAGAGTGATACATCGGCAGGCAATCGTACATGCGGTCGTCCGGCCCGGTGTTCATCAGCCCGGCAAACCACAAGCTCCATTGCATCAGCCGGTAATGGCTGACATTGGCTGCTTTCGGCAGTCCGGTCGTGCCGGATGTATAGATGTGCAGTGCCTGATCGGCGACGGTCACGCTGCGCTGTTCCGTCGCCGTCAGCGGCGCGCCGGACAGCTTTTCGATTTCACGATCGATGCGCGCGAAATCGCCGCTGCCGTGCGACCAGATTGCCGGCTGTCCGCCGAGTTGGCCGGCCGCGGTGCGAAATTCCGCGATCAAGTCGCTGGCGACAATAACGTGCTTCGGCGCGACGATATTGACGCAATGGGCAAGCGAAGCGCCACGCAGATTGGTGTTGATCAGCGACACCACGCCGCCGACCGAGGCGATACCGAGCCAGATCGCCATGTATTCCGGACGATTCGGCATGATCAGCGCGACCGCATCGCCTTTGCCGAGACCCTGTGCGAGCGCCCAGCGCGCGTAACGATTGACGCGCTCGGTGAGCGCGCGATAGGTGAACGACTCTCGTTCTGAAATCAGTGCGAGTGCCTCGCCGCGGTCATGCGCAATCCCGGCGATGACGCTGGACAGGATGCGCCGCGGATTTGCTGAAATCGCCGCGGTCGCTTCGAGGGCGCGCACCCAATCCTGGAGCGCCCCGGCTTTCGGCGCAGCCGTGGCGCCGGTTTGCGGAACCGGCTGTTTTTGCTGGTGAAGCGTCATGCCTCATCATTGCCGAACAAAGTGAATTTTTCGCTTCAAGCTTGGTTAAAACTTGAACGAAACACATGGCTTTTCGGCGCTAAAACGCCACTCCTGTTGGCGGCAAACCGTTAAGGTTATTCGCTCTAATTCATCGCGCTTGCCACAGATCGGAAACCCTGTTCGCCTAGATTATCGCCATATCCGGAACAGAGCGCCGGGTATTTGGCGGGCAGGCATGAAAAAAGAAACGGTTGCCGTTCACGGCGGCTATGAAACCGATCCGACGACGAAAGCCGTCGCGGTGCCGATCTATCAAACTGTCGCTTACGAGTTCGACAGCGCAGACCACGGGGCTGCCCTGTTCAATCTCGAAGCCGAAGGATTTCGCTACTCGCGCATCAGCAATCCGACGACCGCGGTGCTCGAGCGCCGCGTTGCCGCGCTTGAAGGCGGTGTCGACGCCTTGTGCGTCGCCACCGGCCAGGCCGCGCTGAATTACGCGGTGCAGAATCTGACGAACATGGGCAGCAACATCGTGTCGGTGCCGCAGCTCTATGGCACGACCTACACCTTGTTTGCGCATATCCTGCCGAGCCAGGGCATCAATGTCCGCTTCGCCGAGTCCGACGGCGCCGAAGCGATCGAGAAGCTGATCGACGACAACACCAAGGCCATTTTCTGCGAGAGCGTCGGAAATCCCGCGGGCAATGTTTGCGACATCGAGGCGCTGGCCACAGTTGGCGCGCGGCACGGCGTGCCGCTGGTGGTCGACAACACGGTCGCCACCCCGATCCTGCTTCGTCCGATCGACTACGGCGCCGATATCGTCGTTCATTCGCTGACCAAATTCATGGGCGGCCATGGCACGACGCTCGGCGGCGCCATTGTCAACTCCGGCCGCTTTCCGTGGCGCGCCAACGCCCGGCGCTTCCCGATGTTTAACGAGCCGGATGCGTCCTATCACGGCCTGATCTACACCGATCACTTTGGCGAGGGCGCCTACATCGCCCGCTGCCGCAGCGTCTATCAGCGCACGACCGGCGCGGTGCTGGCGCCGCTCTCCGCATTCCTGCTGCTCCAGGGCATCGAGACGGTGGCATTGCGCGTCGAGCGCCATGTCGAGAACGCCCGCCGCGTCGCCGAATTCCTGCGCCAGGATCCGCGGATCGAATGGGTCAACTACACGGGATTTGCCGATAACCCGTACCATCAACTGGCGCGGAAATATCTCGACGGGCGGGCTTGTTCGCTGCTGACCTTCGGCGTCGCCGGCGGCCTCGAGGCCGCGAAGAATTTTTATGATGCGCTCAGGCTCATCAAGCGGCTGGTCAATATGGGCGATGCCAAGTCGCTCGCCTGCCACCCGGCGTCAACGACGCACCGCCAGATGTCGGCGCAGGAGCAGGCCAAAGCCGGCGTGCGGCCGGAAATGATCAGGATGTCGGTCGGCATCGAGCATATCGACGACATCATCGGCGATCTCGACCAGGCGCTTGCCATGGCCCGGTCGGGCCGCTCGCCGTTGCTGGCAGCTGAATAGGAGTTCCGGGCAAGTGTCATGACCGTTCTCCTGGATACACTTCCGTCGAGCACCGAAGGCGTCCTGCACGGCAGGAACTGCATCACCGTCGGTCTGGTGAACAACATGCCGGATGCGGCTCTGGCGTCCACCGAGCGGCAGTTTATTGCGCTGATGCGGGCCGCGTCGTCCAGGGTTGTCGTGCGCCTTCTGCTGTTTTCGATCCCTGAAATCCCGCGCGGCGAGGAGGCACGGCAGGAAATCAGCGAGGGCTACCGCAACATTTCCGAACTTTGGGACAGCCGTGTCGATGGATTGATCGTCACCGGCACCGAGCCGCGCGCCAAAGATCTGAAGGACGAACCGTACTGGACCACGCTCAGCCAGATCGTCGATTGGACCTACGACAACACCACCGGGGCAATCTGGTCATGCCTTGGCGCGCACGCCGCCGTGCTTCGCGCCAGCGGCATCGAGCGGGAGCCGGTCGCCGAGAAACTGCACGGCATCTTCGACTGCGAAGCGGTATTCCCGCATCCGATGACGGTCGATGTCGCGCGCGGATTTCGGGTGCCGCATTCGCGTTATAACGGCTTGCCGGAACGGGCTTTGGCTGAAAGCGGTTACCGCGTGCTCACGCGCTCGCCGGCCGCGGGCGTCGATATGTTCGCCAAGCAGGAGAAGGGCTTTCATCTCTTTCTCCAGGGCCATCCGGAATACGAGGCACCGACATTGCTGCGTGAATATCGCCGCGATGTTTGCCGCTATCTCAATCGCGAGCGCGAGACCTATCCGCCGCTGCCGCAGAATTACCTCGGTGAGGCTGCCGCGGCGAGCGCCATGAGCTTTCGCGAGCAGGTGTTGCAGGATCGCCAGCCGGAGCTGATGTCGCTCTTCCCGATGGAGCGGCTTGCGGACGGACTGCAAGCGCCGTGGACGCCAAGCGCCGTCGGCATTTACGAGAAGTGGTTCGAATATGTTGCCGCCCGCAAGTCGGAGCGGCGGCCGTTGACTGAGCAGCGGCGTCGCGCCTGGCGCGATTGGCCCGACGACGGCATCGTCGCAGCGACCGTACGTTCGCCCGCTGGCCGGCGGTGATTTGCGGCTGCGGCAAGCGAATATCCGGAGAGCCATTTACGCTTTGTTTGCAGCGCCGGCGCTTTAATAGCCCGCCAGAATTTACGGGGGATGCCGTGACGAAAGCGATCACCTTTGCCGTACCCGCCGATCTCGAGCTCAGGCCCGCGCCTATTCCCGCGGACTGGGTGATCGAAGGTAATCCGCAGGCGCGCTCCCGCCGCCTGTCGACCAGTCCGGATACCACCTCATCGACGATGGTGTGGACCTGCACGCCCGGCAAATTCCACTGGCACTATAACGTCGACGAGACGCTCTACATTCTCGAAGGCGAGGTTTTCGTCACCAACGAGAAGGGCGAAGTTCGCAGCCTCGGGCCCGGCGATCTCGCGTTCTTTCCGGCGGGCAGCGACAGCGTCTGGCGTGTCACCGAAGACATCCGCAAGATCGCGTTCTGCCGCCAGAGCATGCCGGTTGTCGCAGGCTTCGGGCTGCGCGCGATGAACAAGCTCATCAATATCATGACCGGCCGCGATGTCGCCGCGCTCAACTCGCAGGAGCCGGAAGAAGCACCGGCGACGGCTCCGCGCGCAACCGCCGCCTAGGTCCACCGCAACTGAACTTGCGCTGCCGTCTCTCGCGTGCTGTGAAGCGCACGGGAGCGAAAGCCATTTCTCGCCGCCGCGGCGCGAAGCAGAAAAAGGGGAAGTGCGATGGCAAGAGCGCCGATCCGCCGCGTCATCACCGGGCACGACAGCAAGAATATCGCCAAGGCCATCATCGATGGTCCGGCGACCAACACCAAGACGCCGCGTGATGGCGTCGCCTCGACGCTGATGTGGTCGAGCGACCGGATGCCGGTCGACATCGCCATCGGTGAGAATGTCGAGGATATGGGCGCGCGCATCCTCGGTACCGCGCCGCCGGAAAATGGCTCGCGCTTCATCGTCATGGAATTTGCCGCGGGCGTCACCTCCGAAATGCATCGCACCGAGACCATCGATTATATCGTCATGCTGTCGGGCGAGATCGACATGGACATGGACAACTCGACGGTGAAGCTTCGCACCGGCGATATCATGGTCCAGCGCGGCACCAACCATGCCTGGGTCAATCGCAGCAATGCGCCGGCCCGTCTGGCGATCATGCTGCTCGATGCGGAGCCGCTCGGCATTGGCCACCCGCGGCTGCGCGCAGATCAGATGCCTAAAGCGCGATAACCGGGTCCATCGTCACGCGCGCCGGCATCAGTGCGGACGCGAGTGCGGCAAGCTGCGACCGGTCGCAAAATGCCGGGATCACCGTTTTTGCCTTTATCGACCGCGCCAATGCGACCGTGTCCGACAGACGCGGGTGCACGTTCCAGCGCATGGTTTGTGCGCGGCCGCTTTTGGCCAGCCGGTCGGCGGGGGTGGACGGGTTGACATAGCCGGTCAGCACGATGGCCGGCCGGGCCCGATGCTCCCATTCGGCCAGCAGGCGTCCTGACGTGCCCGATGCGCCGTCGGCGGGCGCGGCCAGCATGATGCCGCGCGGACCGTCTATCGGCTTCGCCACATCTGCGAGCCGTTTGATGTCGGTGCTCACATCCGGATGAATCGAGGAACTGTCGCTGCCGGCGAGCCACTGGAGTGCAGCTCGCATCGCCTCGTCGACAAAAATATCGGCGCGGCCATGACGGAAAAACTCCAGCGCGATTTCCGGGCCGCGCCCGTTGGCCGGCACCGGCAACAGCAACGGCCCGCGCGCGGCGAAAGCTGCAAGCTTGTCCCAGCATTCGGCAATCGGCGCGTCGTAGCCGCCGTACGAGCAATCCAGCAGCGCGGTCGCCGCTGGGGAAGCCGGCGGGTCGTAGGTATAGAGAAACGATTCCGCCGAAATGTCGCCGGTGTAGAGCAAACCTTCGCCGGCATCGAAGCGCAGCCAGACGCCGCCGGGAGCGTGGCCGTTACGTCCAGTTTCGACTTTGATCCCGCCAATTTCGCCGCGGCCCCTGGCGGGCAACACTTTCACGGTCAGGTCCTTCGGCAGGGTGCGCGCAACGCTCTCGGTGGCGTAGACCGGCGGATGGCCAAGCCTGCCCAGAAGCGACAGGCCACCGACGTGGTCCTTGTGACCGTGGCTGAGCACCAGGGCGTCGACCGGGCCGATATCGTCGACGGGCGGAAACAGGCCCGGCGGCGGCCCTTCGCCGAGGTCCAGCATCAGCCGCTGGCCCGCGGCCTCCAGAACGAAGCAGGCCGGGCCCTTGGCGCCGACGCCGGAAATCAGCCGTAACGACGCCGCTCCAGGACCCAGCATTCCATTGCTCATGGCTTATTCGATCATATCTGGCGGGAACGCGCCGCCGCGAGACATTGACAGTGGCGGTGCCCGTCCTTTATCAAACCGCGCAGCAAGGAATTACCTCATGAAAGTCCGTAACTCATTGAAATCGCTGCGTAGCCGGCACCGGGACAACCGTCTCGTGCGCCGCAAGGGCCGCGTTTACGTGATCAACAAGACGCAGCGCCGCTTCAAGGCCCGCCAAGGCTGAGCCTAGCCGGGCTAGCGCCTGCCAAGCCTGCAAAATCGTCTGCCTAATTGCGCCGCATTGTTTGCGGAACCTCGCGTAGTTTTCGGGCTTGTTGCTATGCGACAGGCGAATAGACTCTGGAGCATGCGCGCGCGATTCCACACTTTGCGGACTATGGCTGCCGCCGCCCTGTTCGGCATGGCTGCGGGAATGGCTTTGGTCATGCCGGCACTGGCTCAGGAACCGGGCCAGATGGTCAAGCCGCCGAAGATCCTGCCGCATATCGGGCGCGGAGAGCCGACCTACAGCATCGACACGCTGTTCGATGCGCTCAAGGTCGCGCCGGATGACAGCAGCTCCAAGGCCATCAAGGAGCGGATCTGGGCGCTCTGGATGATGTCCGACAGCGACACCTGCAATCTGCTGATGAACCGGGTCAAGTCCGCGGCCGACGGCAAGGACTACGACCTCGCCATCAAGCTGCTCGACGCCATCATCACCATCAAGCCGGATTTCGTCGAAGCCTGGAACCAGCGCGCGACCGTGTTTTATCTGAAGAACGATTACGGCCGGGCCATCGCCGACCTCAGCCAGGTCCTGGCCCGCGAGCCGCGCCACTTCGGCGCACTGTCGGGCCTTGGCTTGATCCTTCAGGATATCGGTGACGACAAGGACGCGCTGGAAGCCTATCGCAAGGCGCTGGCGATCGATCCGCACCTCGAGCACATCCCGGACGTCGTCAAGACGCTGAGCGAAAAGGTCGAAGGTCGCGATATCTGACCTCTTTAGTTCTACCAGCAGCTGGCCGGTTACATCACAGCTCGCTCGCGAAACCCGAGCCGACAAACGCGATCCGCATGAAATTGGTCGCGCCCGGGGTGCCGAGCGGGACGCCGGCGACCACGATGACGCGCTCGCCGCCCTTGGCAAAGCCTTCCTTGAAGGCGAGGCGGCAGGCGCGCTCCACCATGTCGTCCTGATCGTGGGCGTCTTCGGCGACCACGCTGTGGACGCCCCAGACCACACACAGCCGCCGCGCCGCGGATTCGATCGGCGACAGCGCAATGATCGGAGACCGTGGCCGCTCGCGCGATACGCGCAGGCCCGTCGAGCCCGACGAGGTCCAGCAGACGATGGCCGGCAGGTCGAGCGTCTCGGCGACTTGCCGGGCCGCAGCGGCGATCGCGTCGGCGCCGGTCTGTTCCGGCTCGGTGCGCAGCACGTGCAGCGACGGCAGATACATGCCGTCGTTCTCCACCTCTTCGGCGATGCGGTTCATCGTTGCCACCGCCTCGACCGGGTACTGGCCGGCGGCGGATTCCGCCGACAGCATGATGGCGTCCGCGCCGTCGAAGATCGCGGTGGCAACGTCGGACACTTCGGCGCGGGTCGGAACCGGGCTCGCGATCATCAACTCCAGCATCTGCGTCGCGACCACGACCGGCTTGCCGGCGCGGCGGCAGGCCCGGGTCATCTCCTTCTGCACGCCCGGCACCTTTTCCAGCGGCATCTCGACGCCGAGGTCGCCGCGCGCCACCATCAGCGCGTCGGCGAGATCGAGGATGTCGCCGAGCCGGGCGACCGCCTGCGGCTTCTCGATCTTGGCCATGATCGCGGCGCGGCCGCGGGCGATCTTTTTGGCTTCGGCGATGTCTTCCGGCCGCTGGATGAAGGACAGCGCGATCCAGTCGACCCCGGCATTGAGCGCGGCTTCGAGGTCGGCGATGTCTTTCGGCGTCAGTGCGGCCAGCGGGATCAGCGTGTCCGGCAAGCTGACGCCTTTGCGATTTGACACGGCGCCGCCGACATCGACGCGCGTGGTGATGCGATCGGTCGCGACGTCGGTCGCCACCAGCCGCAACTTGCCGTCGTCGATCAGCAGCTCGTCGCCCGGCTTGATGGCGGCGAAGATTTCGGCGTGCGGCAGTTGCACGCGCCTGGAGTCACCCGGCGTCGCGTCGGTGTCGAGGATGAAGTCCTGACCCTTGTCGATGGTGGCGGTGCCGTCCTTGAAGGCGCCGAGCCGCAGCTTCGGCCCTTGCAGATCGACCAGGATGCCGATCGGCCGGCTATGATCCGCCTCGACGGCGCGGATCGCGGCCACCAGCTCGCGCATCTTGTCGTGCGAGGTGTGGCTCATGTTGATGCGGAACACGTCGGCGCCGGCCTCGAACAGCCGCGATATGACGCGCTGGTCCGAAGAGGCCGGTCCGAGCGTGGCAACGACTTTGGTTCGCCGCTGCCGTCTCATGGAGTCTTGCTTCCGCTGGTCGCCGCGGCCGGAGGTTTGGCGCCGGCAGCGCCGGCGCCGCTTGGTGGCGCACTCAGCGGGCTGCCCGGTGGCAATGGTTTGGATGGCGGCTGCTCGGCGGATTCGGTGAGCTGCACCGTCCAGGTGCGCTGCTCGGTGGTGTCGACTTCGAAGAAACCGGTCCGGTCGTAACCATGCGCGAGGCAATCGCCGATGCCGCGAATCGTGAATTCCTTGTCGCGGGTGCACATATAGGCCCGTCCGGTCCATTCGCCGCCGTGGTCGTAGTCGATAGCGTAGACATAATAAAACCGCGCGACGAGATTGCCCTTCAGCACGGTTTCGCAGGTTCGCGACGGCAGGTTCCACCAGCCTTCCGTGGTCCAGCCGTCGTTGTCCTTGTAGCCGACGGCGACGCCAACTCGGCTGCCGGTATTGTTGCACAGCCGGAAATCGGCTGCGGCGGGCTGGCTGGAAGCGAACATCAGGAATAGTACGCAGGCGGCTATCCAAATTCCGCTCATTCCCGCGAAAGCGGGAATCCAGCGCCGGGTCCCCGCTTTCGCGGGGACGAGCGGAATTGCCAACGATTCCGGATAAGTCCCCTGCCTCATATTCGGTCAGAATCTGGAGATGGTTATGCCCTGTCAACGACGATGGCGCGGAAGTCGGTGACGTTGGTGAACGTCGGTCCGGGTATGAATAAATCCCCGATGCCTTTGAAAAACCCCGTGGAATTGTTGTCGGCGAGAAACGCGGCGGGATCGAGGCCAGCGGCCCGGGCCCGGCTGAGCGTGGTCGGGTCGACAAAAGCACCGGCGGGGTCGTCCGGGCGGCCCCGGCCGCCGTCGGTTCCATCGGAATCGGCAGCCAGCCCCGAGATCCCGGGTGCGCCGCCGAGATGGATGGCGAGCGCCAGGTCGTACTCCTGGTTCGGCCCGCCTTCGCCGTTGCCGCGCAGCGTGACGGTCAATTCGCCCCCGGACAGGATCACGGTGCGGCGGCCCTGGGCGGCGAGCTCGCGGGCTAGCCGGGCGTGCTCGGCGGCGACCGCGCGGGCCTCGCCCTGCAGGCGGTCGCCGAGCACGGTGCAGGCATAACCGGCGGCTTCGGCGCGGGCCTTCGCCGCGGCGAGCGCATCCGCCGGCCGGGCAATGATCCGGTAGGTCGAGCCGGCAAAGATGGCGTCGCCGGGCTTCGGCAATTCATTCTCCGGATCGGACAGCGCGCGGGTGACGGCATCGGGCAAGTCGAGCCGGTATTTGGCGGCGAGCGCGCGCGCATCGGCAAGCGTCGTCGGATCGGGCACCGTCGGCCCCGAGCCGATCACCGCCGGATCGTCGCCGGGAACGTCCGAGATCGCCAGCGTGACGATCTTCGCCGGATGCGCCAGCGCGGCGAGGCGGCCGCCCTTGATCCGCGACAGATGCTTTCGCACGCAATTGATTTCGCCAATATTGGCGCCGCTGCGCAGCAGCGCCCGGGTCGTCGCCTGTTTCTCCGCGAGCGTGATGCCGCGCGCCGGCGCGATCAGATTGGCCGAGGCGCCGCCGGACAGCAGCACCAGCACGAGATCGTCGGCGCCGGCCGCCGCGGCGAGCGCCATCATGCGTTCGGCGCCGGCAAGGCCCGCGGCATCGGGCACCGGATGTCCGGCTTCGACCACCGGAATGTGTTTGGTCGGCCGGCCATAGCCGTGCCGGGTGACGGCGATGCCGTCGAGGCGTTCTTTCGGCATGCGGGCGAGGTAATGCTGTTCGGCGCTCTCGATCAGCGCGCCGCCGGCCTTGCCCGCGGCCAGGATGATCAGCCGCCCATTGGCCGGCGGTTCCGGCAAATGCGCCGGCAGGCAGCCGGACGGGTGCGCCGCGTTGACCGCCGTGCGGTAAAGGGATTCGAGGAAATCGCGATTTTGCCCGGTCAAATTGAAGGTCCTGGGACTATGGCAACGGGGCGTTACGGCCTCTATCTTTCCCTTAACTAGAACGCGGAGACGATCATGGCTACCGACTTGGCTACCGACGAAAAAACCCGCACGGAACTCGAAGCCGCGGTGTACCGCCGTCTGGTCGAGCACCTCCGCAGCCGCACCGACGTGCAGAACATCGACCTGATGAATCTGGCGGGTTTTTGCCGCAACTGCCTGTCCAACTGGATGAAGGACGCCGCCGACGCCAAGGGCCTGCCGATGACCAAGGACGAGAGCCGCGAGATCGTCTACGGCATGCCGTTCGACGAGTGGCGCGCCAAATACCAGAAGGACGCGTCGCCGGCGCAAAAGGCGGCATTCGAAAAAGCAAGCCAAAAGCACTGACCGCGGGTTTTTTGCGCCGTCGTCCTGTGCAGAGCGTGGATGATCCCACGCCTGTCTTGAACTGACGCCGCCGGCGAACGAAACCTCTCGCCTATAGTGGGGCATGATCTTTTCCGAAAACCGGTTTCCACTTTTCGGGATCATGCCCAGAAATGCGAGGAGTACCCGATGGCCACTGCCGCCGCCGCCAAGGAAGAAGAACAGACCGCCCACCGCTTCGCCAAGGATCAGCTCAAGGCGTTCGTCGAGCGCGTCGAGCGGCTCGAAGAGGAGAAGAAGGCGCTCTCCGACGATATCCGCGACGTCTACGCGGAGGCCAAGGGCAACGGCTTCGACGTCAAGTCGCTGCGCGTCGTGGTGCGGCTGCGCAAGCAGGACGTCAACGAGCGCAAGGAGCACGAGGCCATTCTCGAGACTTACCTGCACGCGCTCGGGATGATTTGATCGTTCGGTTTTCATCCTCGACACAAACAGCGCGCTTCCTTCATCCCGCCCCGCGGTAGCGGGGAGGGGGGACCGCACGAAGTGCGGTGGGAGGGGCGTCTGAGTCGACGCTTCGCCTGCGACGCAGAATTTTCCTCACGGCCCGCGCCTTCTCCACCATGCTTCGCATGGTCCTCCTCCCCCGCTATCGCGGGGGCGGATGGTTCTTTCGTCATTGCGAGGAGCGATAGCGACGAAGCAATCCAGGGGCTGCTGGCATTGAGCGCTGGATTGCTTCGCTCCGCTCGCAATGACAAGCTTCACCGTTCTCGCGAAGCACCTGCTTCCGAGTTTTGTTCAAGCGGCACGAAAAGTTCGCCTCGAACGCACGTGAGGCATTTCAATTTGCTTCCCCTGAAAACAAGGGAAGCGGAGCGCCGAGCGGCGCGTAGTCGGGAGCTGGGCCCGTTACCAGGCACAGCCGCGGCCCTTTTGACGGGGCCGCTCGCCTTTCGGCGCTCCACTGCGGATTGACCGGACTTTCGTCCTGCCCCGGCCCGGGCCAGCGCTTCCTGGAAACGCCGGATCAAAGGCCAACGCGCCTCCCCGACGCCAGTGCAGCGAGCACCTCGCAGTCCGAACACTTGCCGGACGGGCATGATGCCCAAGCCGTCTGCGAACAGAAGTGACTAGCCTCTATCCGCAGAACCCGCGCCCGCTCCATCAAAAGCCGTCCTGCAGTTGACGTCCCGCACGACGAGCGGGTGATCGTCTATTTCATAATCGGGGACCAAAAGTCAATAGGGTGGGGACAATTATTTTTATCGATTTTGCCGCTTCGGAATCTTCGGAATGAGCTTCATCAAGCGAGCCGGGGTTATCACCTGAGGCACGAGATATTTCACATATGAAAGCGATACGACGGGTTTGGCGTCTGGTTCTCCGATAATTCGCTCATGAGTTGGCCAACTCTCTTGGCGAATGAAATCGTGATTGGATAACGCGAAATCCCCTCGGTGTTGTTCCAATTCATCTTGGATAGCGCCAAAATCTCGACGGCACGTTCCCGCATGTCGGTTTCACCTGCCGAGCCGAGCTGAATAGGGGCGGGAATGTGCGGGCCAGGATATTCATTCCACCAAGGCACAAATCCGCTCGTAAATAAGTAAGTCTCCTCGCCCACTGTGCAAAGCGTGCCTCGCCACGGCTCTTGCATGCCCTTACGGATAAGACGGAAAGGCGTGCTGCGCATCCAAATTAAATCGCACGCTGGCACGCGATCCTTGGCGGCGTCACGAAAGCCCTTTTCTTCATCAGCGTGATACATCGTCGTTTTGTGAACGACGATCCGGCTTGGCAGCATCCCCGCCTTGGATTCGTAATGATCCAATACGTCCCGCATCAGAGCGGAGGCTTGCATCTCGTTCAGATAGGGTTGTTTGTCATGCCGCTGATCATGGTCGATCGTTGCACCCTTTAACGTGAAAGGCTCAACGTCGGTCGAGAATGCCTGTGCGACGCTCGCATAAACGAGACTGCCGGCTCGTCGCTTTAGATGGTGGAAGGATACGCCGACAAAGCAGATATTTTCGGGCAATTCAGCAGGCCGCCATGGCAGACCACCAGCTTTGTAATAAAGCGCGCTACCGATATTCCATGCACGCGTGGCATTGCTGTGGCCTTTGTCATCCTCGCGATCAATTGTGTCACGGCGCAGCACCTGCAACGGAACGGGATTCAAGTGGCCTTGCGCTCTGGCTTTCAAGGCCCGGTAGAATGTGCGAAAAAGTAGGTCATCTGCTTGCGTCCGAAGCTCTTCTGCTGCCTTTAACTCTTCCGGCGTGGGAGAGAAGAGACTGAGCTGTTCGCTCTCTTCTTCAGCGCGTAACTGCTCAAGTGCGCGGCGTTCTTGTGCCGTCAAGCCGGGATTTGCTATTTTAAGATCCGCAATATTTTCGGGCAAACAAACGACAATACAATCCGGGCTGCCATCGCCGAGAAGGCCTTGTATTCGTCCGTCAAATAACTCCAGAAGATCTTCGAAGCCGTCGTTGGTAAGATCCTTTCGGACTGCCAGATCAAGACGCGCTTGATCTAGCGGGCGTACAAAACGGTCTTCCACGACGAACTGGACGCCAAGCGCAGAAGGACTGCCTGGCCAATCCCGATACCGCTGGGAATTGCCTTCGCACGCCGCCATAAAATTATTCAGGCGCAAGAGCCATGGTCTTGCTGCCAAGATGTCAGCTTCCGGTCCGACTAATGCAAGTCGAATTTCCCGGATGCGGCCACCATCAACCGGGCCAGCCTTCGCCATCAATTTGCGAGGTTCAAGGCCGACCTTACCAAGACCGAAGGAAAGCTTGGGCTCAGGCAAGCACTCGATCTTTACCTTCATCGGACTCTCTCAGTAGGCCTTGCTCAGCAACTTCAATAGTCAGGAATTGTCCCTCGACAATCAGGTCGGAAACGTGGTCCTGCCCAATGTTGATTGTGGGGCCACCTTCGCTCAGAAAACGCGCCCAGAATGTTAGGTCATCTTCGACGTTCTTGTTGCGGTCGAACTTGATCCGACGCGTGGCCCGCGAGGTTCGAGCAAAGGCAGGAAGAGGCTTTTTCCCGTCACGGCCGGTGAACATATAGAAAGGCTTTATCCTCATCACCCACACGCCGTCGACCTGTGTGACTTCGTAACCAAATCCTTCGTTTTCAAACCACGCGCGCGGCGCTTCGCCACGTTGCTTCACCACCTCACGGCCAACGCCCTTGCGGCGCGGTGTGTCGTAAATAAGCCTGCGAGGCTTGCCTTCGCGGCCCTCGAAATAAGCTCGCTTCTTCTTGCGGCCTTCTTCCAGAATCAAACCAGCGGCTTGGAAGCGGGCCAAATACCTTTCGAAATGCTTGCGCAGAAGCCACGATAATACCCTCCGCTGATCTGGGTCGGCCTCGATCTTGCTGCGTGGCACCTCACGGCTCTTAGCCCGGTCTACAATCGCACCGAGCAATCCCGTTAGGATCGGCAGGGGAACAAAACTCCACAATTCGCGCTCTTCGCCGCGAATGATAAATGTGCCCGCGTAGTCAAGGGCGACACTGCTCGGGCGGCTGGAAATGGAGGTGGTCAGGCGAACAATCGAAATGGTTTCCGGCAGAGAGAGGAATGGCAGGACATTCAGGACATAAACTCCCGTCGGCTGGTCATTGCGGGCCGTCGTTTTCGATCCGACAGACGCGACCGGCTGAAGGACTGACGCGATGAACGCTGCCGATTTTGCATCATGCCTGAAAGAAGCATCGCCTCCATGTTCGCGCGTAAGCGTTTCTACGTCTGAAAGACCCGTACCCTCGCGTTCCATCGCCTGAATACCGAAGAACACGTCGCACAGCGATCTGTTCCTAAGATCACTGACGTTCGGCACGGCGCGAAATCTGCCGCCCTCATCCAGTTCGACACGTCTCACCACTGAATCTAGAAGTCCGCCAGGGTTGCACAGCGTGATCGAGTGGCCAGGCTCTACGTTGATGGAAGCGGTTTCGCTGCTTTGGTAATCTCGATGCACGAGCATGTTGACAAGCAGTTCGACTAATCCTCGGGGAGGATAAGCGGGGACTTTTTCGTGCTTGTTGCCACGCTTGACCTTGAGAAATGGATTTACATCCTCTCCGCTCAACCATTCTAGCAATTCGGTGCGTTGACGCAGCAGATTGCCGGTAAAAAGCATTCGCTTCTTACCTGACACGGTCGCCGATACAACGGCATGTGGGAAGTATTTCTGCGGGCTTTTGCCGAACAGCAACATGCATCCCACTGTTGGGATTTCCGTTCCATCGACATCAATTAGGAAACCTTGTTCGCGCAAAAGTCCCCGAAGCGTTTCGCGAGTTACTGGCGCTCGGCCGAGTTTTTGGCAGTAGTCGCGCATGACCGTAAGCATTTGGTCATGATCGATCTCCTCGATGTTTGACTCGAACAAGGGGCTATCGTCGAAGGGAAGCTGGCGGTTGCTCTCCCCGACCTTGGCGGCGTTTGGATACAGATCCTCGCCCGAAAGTTCGTGAGCAAGACCAGCCATAAGCTCGTCGAAGCTGGTAATTTCCAGAAGCTTGAAGTTGCCACCGAGCGCGCGGCGTAAGGACTGCGCGTTGGGATGTAAGGTTTCGCCGCTTCGGATGCACCAATAAACTCCGTTACGGAAATTGTGCGTTCGCTTGAAACTCTTTGTCAGAAGGTGATCCATGATCGATGGTTCAGCGCCGCGATAACCGGCCACCACGAGCGGCGCATCCGCCAACATCGGAACCAGAAGATCAACCAGCTTGCGATCCAACTTTTCGACTTCGCCGGCAATATTACGGTCGCTGTACTGTTCGGCCTTGCCGTGCAACCAGACTAATTGCGCACGGCTGTTGATGCTGAATTCGGTTAGGTCGTCGGGATGGCGATTGACTTCAGCAATGTGCGGAATGTGCGGATAGCGCTCGTTTAGCGCGATCGGTAAAGCGGTATCGAAATTCGTCGTCAAAATTGTTCGCGTCAAACCCTTCATCACTAGTCCCGCGAGATGCGTGTACCCAGCGCCGATTCCGGTTGTTGGCTTGAACAGATTGCGCAGGATGCGCGCACGATATTCGCGTGGCTTCAGCAGATGCTCTACTACTAGCGGAAAGTTTTCGGCGAGCCGGTCTTCGCCTTTGACGAACCATGGCTGACTATGAAGCCACGGTTCCCATTCGGTTAGCTTGATTTGCTCAGGGATCAGCGAACCGCCTTTTACTTTTTCGGCGTAGATGCGACGTGCCATGCGACGCACGCTCTCTGCTGCAAGCGGAACGCCTGATGAAAACGATGCTCCCGCGCCCAGCAAAAAGATCGGTCGCGCTTCATTAGAGGCGCGCAAGATTGATGCGAGATCACGTACTGAATCCTGATGTGTCATGGCCTAGAGCTTGTCGCGCTAACAACTCACCGCATGTGCCCCAAATTATATGCCGATACAGAACAATAAGAGAACATTAGTTGTGCAGCCAAAGGTTGTTCCCGCTATCCACGGTGGGCTAACCCGCCAAAGCCAGATGTTAGCCGCATCGTCACTTGACTTATGGTGTTTCGTGACCTCATACGTATGTAAGTTAGAAAATCTCACGAATGGAGATACGTAATGGCGTACATACCACCTGAAAATGTTGTGTCACCGAAGGCAAATTGGACCTTAGTCGATGTTGTTTTGGACAAGGGACCGGGCGAATGCGCCTACGCGATTGGAATGTGGGATAAGCAGCGCAGGGTTGGCTTCCGCTGGAATGGAACGCGGGAAAGTCCTATTGGAAATCCGCAAAGCCGCGGGTTGCCGACCTGGACCATCCTCGATAGGGCTCTTCACAACGCCGTGCTGGCGCAGGTCGAGAAAAAAAATCCGGACAAGTCGGGGATAATGCGGGCCTTCCTCGGAAAGCCCGTCGAGAATGACGCCGAATAAATCGTGTCAGCTGCCTTACTGCAATGACCGGCGGCGCTTTGTCGGCAAGCGTGTAGAAACACGTGCACTGGAGTCGGGTCGCCCCATGTGGGTTCGCCTGCTCGCTCTTGCTTTGCTTCTGCTGCCCGCCCCGGCGCTCGCTGGCGTCAAGGAGAGCGTCGCGGCTCTTGCGCCGGCGGGTTTGGCGCTGGTGATGGATGCCAAGGGCGACGAATTGCTCGCCCAGAATGCCGACGCGCCGTTTGTTCCGGCCTCAGTGACCAAGATCGTGACGGCCTGGCTGGCGATGGAGGTTCTAGGCCCCGATTACCGTTTCGAGACCCGCTTCTACCTCGACAGCAAGCGGGTGCTGTACGTGCGGGGCGGCGGCGATCCCTTCCTGATCTCGGAAGAACTCGCGCCGCTTGCCAGCGCGCTGGTCGGCGCCATCGGCAAGCAACCGATCACCGGCGTCGTGGTCGACGGCAGCTATTACCCTTCAGACCTCCGCATCCCGGGCATCGAGAATAGCGACGAGGCCTACAACGCGCTGAACACCGCGCTGGCCGTGAATTTCAACACCATCTCGGCCATACGCAGCGGCAACACCGTGCGCTCCGCAGAGAAGCAGACCCCGATCACGCCGATCGCGATCAGCGAGTTCCTGGCACGGGGCCCGCATAAAGGAGCCGGACGCATCAGCCTGAGTCAGGATCCAACGGTGAGCCTGCAATATGCCGGCGAGTTGATCGCCGCGTTCATCGCACGCGCCGGGGGGCGTGTGACCGGCAAGGTCTCCATCGGCAGCGTGCCCAACGGTTTGCAGCCGGTCTACGTTCACCGGCAATCGCGGCCGCTTGCGGAAATCCTTGTCGACCTGCTCCGCGCCTCCAACAACTACGTTGCCAACCAGGTGTTTCTTGAGATCGGCGCGCACCGGCTGGGCGGGCCGGTCAGTCTCGAGAAGTCGCTTCAGGTTGCCAACGCGATGCTCGCCGCGCACGGCCTGGCAACGGCCATCCATATCGAGGAGGGCTCGGGCATCAGCCGCGATAACCGCTTCACCGCGCGCGGCCTCGCGGAGGTCCTCGCGCTCTTCGCACCCCACGCCGACATGCTCCACGGCCACGACGGCGGCACCAACAAGACCGGCACCATGGCGGGGGTCAGCACGCTCGCGGGCTATGCCGACACTTCAGGCCATGGCCGGGTGAGGTTCGTGATCTCGCTTTCGAGCGGCGATGGCGAACTGCGCTTCCGTGTGCTTCAGGCGATCCGCGCTGGGCTCTAGATGTGTCGTACGCGGAGTGCGACCCAAATCACGCGAATGCGTTTGAGCGAACAGGTCGAAGATGGCGAGGCTGAAGCCTACTGCAGCGATGCGGTGCGCGTCGGGTAGGTCACGGTCGGCAGGAACACGATGGCGTTGCCGCGGCTGAAATGATCGTGCGGCAGGCCCATCGCCGGGTCGTTCGAGAACGTCATCATCACCGCACTGGCCGGTTTCACCATCAGCGCCGAAAGCGACGTGACGTCGCGTGCGCCAAACGCCAGCGTGCTCATGAAGCGATGCACGCTCGGCGACAGCACGATGGCGCGCAGCCACGGGCTATCGAGGCGCTGTCCGACCTTCACCGCGGCGGTGGCAAGCTGGACGGCGCGCTGGACCGACGATCGCGGCTGGCCGAGGCTGTCTTTCGCCGCGGTGGTCATGCCGTTCTGCGCCATCACATTCTGTCCGGTGAGGCTGCCGGTCGCTGCGGCGGCAGCGGCAGCGATCGCGGCGGACGGCGAGCCGCGGCCGGGCTGCTCGGCATAGCCAAGCGCGATATCGGTGGGGACGCGATCCTGATTGGCGACGGCGATCGGCGTATTCGGATCGGCGCTGGCGACCTGCATGCGGGCGTTGAGCGCATTGCGCAGTGCCAGTTGTGCCGGTGACGGCGGGGCGGGGTTGTCCGGCGTGCTCTGCCAGAAGCCGCGCGACGAGATGATCTGGTTCGGCGATGGCGCGGCGGTGCGAGCGGAATTGGTGTTCGACGGTGCAGCGGCGGAAGGACTGGCCGCGGCGCCGACGCGGTTGACCTGCATCAGCGACGCAGTCTGGACCAGCTTGGTCTCGGCAGTCTTGGCCAACTGTGCCGTTGCCGCCGCGGTGGTCTGCGCAGCGGTCTTGGCCTTGTCAGCAACCGCTGCCGCAGTCTTCTCGGCGACGGCTGCCGTCTTCAGCGCCGTGCTCTGGATGGCGGCTGCGACTTTGCCCTTGGCCGCAGGCGCAACCGATGCCGTGGTCGCCGGCGCGTCGGCAGAGTCGCCGTCGTCATCGTCGCCGGTCTTCAGGCCAAGGAGTTTCGCGAACGGATTCTTGAAGGGGCTGTTGCTGGCGACCTGGGTGTCGACGCCGGAGCCGCGGGCGCTGGCCAGCGAATTGTCGGAAGGATTGTTGCCGCGTTGCTGGATCTCGGCGAGCGCCAATGCATAGCCGGGCAGGGGCTTGCCGTCGCTCGGGATCTGTACGGTCTTGCCGTCGGGGAAGACGCGGACCAGTTCGTCATGCGTCATGCGCGGCCACATCCGCACGCTGCCGGTGTCCATGTGGACGAACGGCGAGCCGGAGGTCGGGTAGAAGCCGACGCCGCCGCGGGCGAGACGCAAGCCGATTTCGCGCAGGTGCTCGAGGTTCGCGCCCGGAATGTAGAAGTCCATGGCGTGGCCGAGCATGTGCTGGGAAAACCGCGCCACGCCCGAGCTGCGCCGGCGCAGCATCGCGTTGGTTTCCGGCGAGCGATAGCCGCAGACCACCCAGATCGGCTGGTTGGTGCCGTTTTCGCGCTGCACCTCCCACACCAGGTCGATCAGGTGCGGGTCCATGTCGGTCTTTTCGCCCTTGCGCCAGTCGCGCAGGAACCAGTTCAGCTTGTCGAGGGCGGCCTGGTCGTAGCGTCCGTCACGCTTGAAGGTGATGGTGATGTCTTCGTCGGTGTGGACGTGGTGCATCGTGATCGTGCGCGTGTCGCCTTCGGCAACCGCGTTTTGCAGCGCTCTCGATCCGAACAGCAGGGCAAGCAAGGCGACGCTGCACGAATAGCTCGCGCGCGACGCAAAGAATCGGACAGCAGTCAGGCGCGCCTTCCCAATCGGCACGGGCCATCTCACTTTGGCGCTAGGCGAACAACCCGGAGGGCCCCCAAGGCCGCGACGGGTATGACTAACGCTATGTTAATTTGGGAAGGGTAAATGAAGACTTACGCACGCACCCCACCCCCGACGTCCTCACGCTATTGTCGTAGTGTGGCAAAAAGTGGCCGTAATTGGCCAGCCCCGTGCAGGTTGTGCACAGGGCTACTGAAGCCTTTCGGCCGGGCCGCATGGTTAACGGCCCAGCCAAAAATCTAATGATTTCAAGCTTTAGCGGGCGACCGGGCCGCCCGCGTTGGACTGCTTCTGCCGCGGGGCCGCAGCCTGGTGCTTTTTGGCGGGTACGGCAGGCGCCGCAGGTTGGTCGGAAAACGAGCCAAAAAGCCGTGAGAACAAGCCGCCACCGCTGCCCGCGTAGTAGCTGCGGGCGCTGCCCGGTCCCGACGGGCCGCCGGTCAGCGGCGTGCCGTCCGGAATGGCCAGCGCTTCGCGGCGCCGGACGTCGTCGTGGTGCTCGACCGCGACGTCGGCCATCTTCAGGTCCGAGCCTTTGAGGATCGCCAGCAACTGGCGGTCGCGGCCATAGACGTCGTCGCGGAATTGCAGCTTGCCGGCATCGTCCACGAACGCGGTCTGATAGGTCAGATTCACCGGGATGAAGGTCGGGAACGGGATGTCCTGTTCGCTGCCTTCGTTGATCATCTTGTGGATGCGCTCTTCGGTATAGCCGTCGTGCGGGCGCACGATCGACAGCAGCACTTCCGCATAACGGGGCGGGTCCTGCACGCGCATGCAGCCGTGGCTGTAGGCGCGTTTGTCGTAGGCGAACAGATATTTGTCCGGCGTGTCGTGCTGGTAGACCAGGAACTTGTTCGGGAAGTTGAAACGGATGCGGCCGAGCGCGTTCTTGTCGCCCGGTGGCTGCCAGATGCTCGTGGAGCCATCCGGGTTCCTGGAAACCTTCAGTCCCATGCGGTCAAGCACGGTCGGGTCTTGCGCCAGCGCCGGGAGATATTCGCCATTCACGATCGACGGTGGAACATGCCATGTCGGATTGATGGTGATGTACTTCATGTCCGCCTGCATGAGCGGCGTCGGCTTTTCCGGCTTGCCGTCGACGATCTTGGTCATCCAGTCGAGCTTGCCGTTGTGGATGACCCGCAGCGTGAAGTCGGCGAGATTGACGATGACGTAGGTCTGGCCGAGATCGTGCGGCATCCAGCGCCAGCGCTCGAGGTTGGCGAGGATAATGTCGATCGGCTTGTCCGGCTGCTTGCCGTTGAAGGCCTGGATGGTCTGCGGTGTCAGCGTGCCGGTCGGCTTCAGGTCGTGCTGCTGCTGGAATTTCTTCACCGCTTCGGCGAGCGCCTTGTCGTAGGTCGTGCTGCCGTCGCCGGCGACGCCGAGCCGGTCGCGCAATTGCGGCACGCGGTCATCCTGCTCGCCGATCTTCGGCGCCGGACCGTTACCGATCGCCGGCTTGCTCGGATCACTTTTGCCGACGCGCAATTCGGCCAGCTTTGCCTTGAGCGCGCGGTATTGCGGCATTTGCGGCTCGTAGGAATCCAGCGCCGCGGCGGTGTCCGGCTCGCCGATCATTTTGGCCAGCACGTCGGCCGGCTCCGGTGGCTTGGTGTCGTAGGAGATGTCCGCGCTCACCCGCGACCAGTGCACGCGGCCCACCGCGGCGTGGTGCGCGTAAGTGATCACCGCCATCGAAAGCTTGAGATCGGCCTCCGCGAGTTCGGCAGGGTCGCTCAGCGCGGCAAAATTCGGCGCCGCATAATCGGCCGGATCGAGACCGTCGGCATCGACGTGCTGCAGGTAATTGATCGCGGCCTTGGCGCGGGCATTGGCCTTGCCGTCGGTGATCCAGAGCGGCGCGTAATCGCGGCCGGAATAGAAAGCATCGATGACGATGCGGTCTTTCTTGTTGCCCATGACCTTGTCGAACTTGCCGCCGGTCATAGCGCGCAGCTGATCGGCGATGGCGGCGTCGGCGCTGTTCATGGTGCTGGCCGGCGCCGGCGCTGTTGCCGTTTGGTCGGGCTGCGCCGCGGGGGCCGCAGTTGCAGCGGCCGCTGCCGGAGTTTCGGTTGCAGCCGGAGCCGGGGCCGAGGCCGTGACCGGCGCGGGCGGCGGCGGTGCAGCGGCAACGGCAGGAGCTGGTGCAGCGGCAGGAGCTGGTGCCGGCGTTGCCGCGGCGGCTGGAGCAGCCGGCGTCGTCGCTGTCGTTGCCGGGGCATTGTCGGTGGCGGCTGCCGGCGCCGGATCGGCCGATTGGGCGGTCACGGTTGCCGCGGCGCCGCTGCGGCTGGCCGGCAAATTCGGTGAATCGAGCGGTTGCGGCGTCAGCGTCGCGGCGGCGCCGTCGCTGCCGTTCAGCGGGTCGGCGAAAGCTGCGATCGGAGCGGTGGTGAGAACAAGCGCGATGGCGGTCGAGGCAAGAAACTGGTCGAGGCGGACGCCCGGCATTGCAAAGTCTCCTCATAAGGCTGCGTAACCGGAGCAGCCCCGTATTTCATGGGATTTAAAAGTCCCACAATGTCATTAGTGTGGAACCCAGCCCTTCTGGCTCACCCCTCGCCGCACATTAGTAGACCAAGCCCGATTTGTCGCGCGCGCAACCAGTCATATCGGCGTGATTCAGCCGATTTTCAGCGGCTGTCGCTCCGCTGCCACGCTTTCCGCCGCGCCCTCGCTATGTGTCTCATCCGGCTCGGTATTCAGGCCGAGGGCTTCGAGCTTGCGGTACAGCGTCGAGCGGCCGATGCGTAACCGCCGCGCAACTTCCGACATCTGTCCGCGGTAGTGGGTAATGGCGTACTTGATCAGCTCGGTTTCCAGCTCGTCGAGCGGTCGTACTTCGCCGGCCGAGTCGAGCAATGGCAATGCGAACCCGGCGCCGGCTGCCGGCAAAGCGTCGGAGTAACCGGCCGGCTCGATCTCGAGCGGCGGCGGCAGCTCGGCCGGATTGAGCTCGGGCACCAGCGGCTGAACCGGGTGTGCCGCATCGGCGTGGCCGGCCTGGACCGATAGTTGCGCCTCGATCTGCGGAATGTCGGCAAGCCCGATCGTATCGCCCTCGGCCAGCACCACGGCGCGGAACAGGGTGTTCTCAAGCTGCCGGATATTGCCCGGCCAGCGGAATGCCGACAGCGCCTGCATCGCTTCCGCCGAAATCAGCCGGATCCGCTTGCCCTCTTCGGCGCCGAAACGCGCCAGGAAGTGCCGGGCCAGCGCCGGGATATCCGAGAGCCGGTCGCGCAGCGGCGGCACCGTGATCGGGAACACGTGCAGGCGATAGAACAGGTCCTCGCGGAACCGGCCGGCTTTGACGTCGGCGATCAGGTCGCGGTTGGTCGCCGACATGATCCGCACGTCGACCTTGACCGGCTTGCGGCCGCCGACGGTTTCGACTTCGCCTTCCTGGATGGCGCGCAGCAGCTTCACTTGCGCCGCGGGCGGCAATTCGCCGACTTCGTCGAGGAACAGCGTGCCGCCGGAAGCTTCGACGAATTTGCCGGTGTGCCGTTCGGTGGCGCCGGTGAACGAGCCCTTCTCGTGGCCGAACAGGATCAACTCGACCAGGTTTTCCGGCATCGCGCCGCAATTCACCGCGACGAACGGCTTGGCCCGCCGCTCGCTTGAGCCGTGGATGGCGCGGGCGATCAGTTCCTTGCCGACGCCGGACTCGCCCGCGATCAGCACCGGGATAGTCGAGGTCGCGGCCTTTTCCGCCATGCGCAGCACCGCCTGCATCGACGGGCTTTTGGTGATGATGTCGGCGAAGCCGAGCGTGCCGGAGCGGCTGTGCCTGATGCGCTGCAATTCGCCTTCGAGCGCGCTGGTGTTGAGCGCATTGCGCAGGCTGACCTGAAGGCGTTCGACGCCGATCGGCTTGACGACGAAATCGATCGCGCCGGCGCGCATCGCGGACACGACGTTGTCGATGCCGCCGTGCGCGGTCTGCACGATCACCGGCACGTTGTTCGCCGATTGCCGCAGCCGCGCCAGCACGCCGAGGCCGTCGAGGTTCGGCATCACCAGATCGAGGATGACGCAATCGATTCCGGCGCCGTCGGGTCCGGCGAGCAGCGCCAGGGCGGCGTCGCCGTTGTCCAGCATCACGGCTTCATAGCCGGACTTCCGCAACATGTTTTCGAGCAGGCGGCACTGTACGGGATCGTCGTCGACGACAAGGATACGCCCACTCATGACTCTACGCTCCGCAACGCAAGCTTGTGTGCCGAATTGGGTCACTTTGCGGCAGGAGGCTTAATGCGGTGTTAAAAGCGGGTATTCTGCACGCACACGACAGCAAGCTCGGGACGATGGCGATCAATCAGGCAAGGCGGCAATTCATCCAGGCGCTCGGCGGCGCGGCGCTCGCCGTTTCAGCGCCGGCGCGCGCCGACGAGCAATGGCCGTCGCGACCGGTCACGGTGTATTGCCCGTTCGCCGCCGGCACCAGCACCGACACGCTGATGCGGTTGATCGCGGCATCGCTGAGCGACGGCTTCGGCCAGAACTTCATCGTCGAGAACCGGCCCGGCGCCAACGGCAATATCGCGGCGGGGAGCGCGGCGCGCTCGGCGCCCGACGGCTATTCGTTGCTGATCGCGACGGTCGGGCCGATCGTCAACAACAAGTTCATGTACAAGGATCTCGATTTCGATCCCGACCGCGCCTTCGCGCCGATCGCGTTGCTCGCCTATTCGCCGTTGATCATTGTCGGCAGCCCGAAACTGCCGGTGACGAACCTGAAAGAGCTCGTCGCCTACGGCAAAGAGCATCGCGGCCCGCTCAATGCCGGAACTGTCGGCGTCGGATCGCAGGCGCACATCACCATCCAGCTGATCAACAAGCTCGCCGGCATTGCCATCGGCCATGTGCCCTATCGCATCACCTCGCAGTCGCTGCCCGATCTGGTGTCCGGCGACTTGCAGCTCTCGGTGCAATATGTGCCGACCTTCGTGCCGCAGGTGCAGTCCGGCATGCTGCGCGGCCTCGCCATCACCAGCCGGCAGCGCCTGCCGGAATTGCCCGATGTGCCGACCGCGGACGAATCCGGAATTCCCGGCCTCGAGGCGAACGGCTGGTCGGCGCTGTTCGCGCCGGCCGGAACGCCGCCGCAGATTGTCGACAGCATCAACGCGCGGGTGAACGCTTATCTCAAAAGCGATATTGGCCGGCAGCAGCTCGCCAGGATCTGGATGACGCCAATGGGCGGTACGCCTGCGGACCTCACCGGCTACATCAAGAGCGAGAACGCCAAGTGGGGCCCGATCATCAAGGACGCCAATATCAGCTTGCAGTGAGCGACCATGCCCGAACGCCTGCCGAAAAATAGTTGCGACACCCATCTGCACGTCTTTGGCGATGCCGCGAAATATCCTGTGGCGAATCCGAATGCGCTTTATCAGCCGCCGGAAGCTTGCAGCTTTGCCGCGATGAAGGCCTTGCATGACGCGATGGGCATCGATCGCGCGGTGTTCGTGCAGCCCACCATCTACGGCACCGATCACCGGCTGCTGCACGATGTTCTCAAAAGCGCGCCGGCGCCGAACTATCGCGGCGTCGCCATCATCGACGACAGCGTCAGCGACGCCGAACTCGACCGGCTCAACAGTGTCGGCGTGCGTGGCGCGCGGTTCAATTTCGGCGGCCGCTTCAAGCTCGCGCCGAGCATCGCTGATTTCCGCCGTGGGCTCGATCGCGCGCGTGAGCTTGGCTGGTTCGTCAAGGTATTCGGCTTCGAGGACGATTTCCTCGCCGTCGCCGACGAACTGCGCAAGATCGAAATTCCCGCCATCATCGATCACATGGGCGGCCCGGATTACCGGCGCGGTATCGACCATCCGTCGATCCGCCTGCTGCTCGATCTATTGAAAAACGATAATTGGTGGATCGGATTGTCGAACGGCGACCTGCGCTCGAAAGCCGGGCCGCCATGGGACGATGCGGTGCCGTTCGGCCGGCTGTTTTATGAAGCGGCGCCGGACCGCTGCCTGTGGGGCACCGACTGGCCGCACGTGCACCGGTTCATCCGCCCGCACGAGGCCGGCGAGTCCGATTACGGCCTTGATCACGAAATGGCGCGCATCGCGCTGCTCGATCGCTACGTGCCCGATCGCGCAGCGCGCGACCGCGTCCTCGTCGACAATCCGGCGCGGTTCTTCGGATTTAAATAACGCCCTGGAGCTTCAGCTCGACGTTGCAGACATCCGCCGCGTCGGGCGCGCTGCTGACGGTAAAGCCGAGGTCGCGGCACATCCGGAGCATGGCCTTGTTCTCGTAAAGCACCTGGCCCTTGATGGCGCGCAACTTTTTGCTGCGCGCGTATTCGATGATCATCTGCATCAGGTGCCAGCCGAGGCCGTGGCTCTTGTGGTCGGAACGGACCACGATGGCGTATTCGCCGGAGCCGTCGCTGGCGTCGTCATGCAGCCGCGCGACGCCGAGCATCTCGCCGCTCGCTTCATCGAGCGCGATGAAGGCCATGGCCTTCGCATAGTCGATATTGGTGAAGCGGGAGAAGAACGCCGCGTCGCGTCCTTTGACCGGACCGAAGAACCGGAAGCGGATGTCGTCCGGCGTCTCCAGCTCGAAAAACCGTGCGTACAGCCGTTGGTCGTCGGGCTTGATCGGGCGTACGAAGACTTTGCTGCCGTCCGGCAGCGTAATGCGGCGTTCCCAGGCCGTGAGGTCGAGCGTCATGATGGTATAATGTTAAACCGGTGTAGCCGCCCGCATAAGCGACATGGCCGTACCTCCTGGTAAACCATAAAATTGCTGTCGTTGTTTGCGCATAGCCTCTATCCGCAGATGCGCAGTACGGCCTTGCGATCAAGCCGGTCTTGCGCCACATCAAGTCTGATTGAGGGCTTTTATTTCCATGCCTCGTTCCAAAATTGCCGCCAGAAAAGTCGCCATCAAGCGTTCCGCCAAGCCCGGGGCAGGGCGGTTCGGCAATTTGCCGGAGTGGAATCTCGCCGACCTTTATTCCGGCCTCGACGATCCGGCGATCAAGCGCGATCTCGATAAAACCGACGCCGACTGCGCCGCCTTCGAGACGGATTACAAGGGCAAGCTCGCCGGTATCGCCGGCGCCCCGCAGGGAGGCGCGGCGCTGGCCGAGGCGGTGCGGGCTTACGAGACGATCGACGATCTGGTGGGGCGGCTCGGCTCCTATGCCGGGCTCATTCATGCCGGCAACACCGTCGATCCGGCGCGTACCAAATTTTACGGCGACGTGCAGGAGCGGCTGACCACGGCGTCGACGCATCTCCTGTTCTTTACGCTTGAACTCAACCGCATCGACGATGCCGTGCTGGAACGGGCGATGACCGATCCGGCGCTCGGTCATTACCGGCCGTGGCTGGAAGACGTGCGCCGCTACCGGCCGTATCAGCTCGAAGACCGCGTCGAGCAGCTGTTTCACGAAAAGTCGGTTACGGCCTATTCGGCCTGGAACCGGCAGTTCGACGCCACCATTGCCAATCTGCGTTTCAAGATCGGCGGCAAGTCGCTGGCCATCGAGCCGACGCTGAACCTGATGCAGGATCGCTCCGGCGCCAAGCGCAAGGCCGCGGCAGGGGCGCTCTCGCTTACCTTCAAGGACAACATCGCGCAGTTCGCGCTGATCACCAACACGCTCGCCAAGGACAAGGAGATTGCCGACCGCTGGCGCGGCTTTGCCGACATCGCCGATGATCGCCATCTGTCGAACCGGGTCGAGCGGGAAGTGGTTGATGCGCTGGTTGCCGCCGTTCGCGCCGCCTATCCGCGGCTGTCGCATCGCTACTATGCGTTGAAGGCCAGATGGTTCGGCAAGAAGCGCTTGCCGTACTGGGATCGCAACGCGCCGCTGCCGGCCGTGCCGACGCGCACCGTCGGCTGGGCCGAAGCCAGGAACACAGTGCTGACGGCTTATGGCGCGTTCTCGCCGAAGATGGCCGAGATCGCCGAGCGGTTCTTCGACCACCGCTGGATCGACGCGCCGGTGCGGCCCGGCAAGGCGCCGGGCGCGTTCGCGCATCCGACGACGCCGTCGGCGCATCCTTATGTGCTGCTCAATTACCAGGGCAAGCCGCGCGACGTGATGACGCTCGCGCACGAACTGGGCCACGGCGTACATCAAGTGCTTGCCGCGCCGAACGGCGCGCTGATGGCGCCGACGCCGCTGACGCTTGCGGAAACCGCCAGCGTGTTCGGCGAGATGCTGACATTTCGGAAACTGCTCGCGGCCACCACGAACGAGAAAGAGCGCAAGGCCATGCTCGCCGCGAAAGCGGAGGACATGATCAACACCGTGGTGCGGCAGATTGCGTTCTACACGTTCGAACGCTCCGTCCACACCGAGCGCAGGAGTGGCGAACTCACCGCCGCGCGCATCGGCGAATTATGGATGGACGTGCAGCACGAGAGCCTCGGCCCGGCGATCGAATTCAAACCAGGCTACGAAAACTTCTGGGCCTATATCCCGCATTTCATCCATTCGCCGTTCTACGTTTACGCCTATGCGTTCGGCGATTGCCTGGTGAATTCGCTTTATTCGGTCTACGAGCGCGCCGCCGAAGGCTTCGCCGAGCGCTATCTCGCCATGCTGGCGGCGGGCGGCACCAAGCATTACTCGGAACTCCTGGCGCCGTTCGGGCTCGACGCCCGCGATCCGGCGTTCTGGCAGGGCGGTCTGTCGGTTATTGCCGGCCTGATCGACGAGCTTGAGGCGATGGAAAAGCGCTAGCGCGAAATGCAGGGCCGGCCGCCCCGTGTCGACAGCGTGTACTCGCGACACTGCAACGTGACGGTGGCCGGCGGCTGGTTTGGCCGTTCGACGCGATAGCTCTTGCGCTCGGTCGAATTGTCCTCGTCGCGGCCGCAAACCAGATGATGCGTGTGCGCGAGATCTCTTGACGATGTTTCCGTCAGAGTGAGCTGGTTCTTCTCGTTGCTCTGGTCGGTGTAGGTCATCGTCTTTTGCAGGCCGTCATTGGTGCCGTCGGCGTTATAGGCCGCGTCGGCATCGGGGAATTTTTCCGACAGATCGGCAATGCGGAACAGGTCTTCCAGCTTTCCGGGCGATGGCTTCGCCGGGACGACGACGAGCGAATAGCGGCTGAAAACGATTTGCTGGTCGCCGAGCGGCCCCATGCAGCCCCACTGCCAATCGCCGGCCCGGCAGGGGACGGCGAAGGCAAAAGCGGCGGCAAATCCTAGGGCCGCAGCAATCGTGTTTTTCATCCAGCGCTCGCTCTCGGTCACGGGTTTGTGTCGCCGCGTTGTGATGTCCGGTTCATTGCCGACCACGACGACGGTCAATGATGCGTTCAGGAAGATCAACAGTTTCAGTGGCTTGGATGCCGTAAAACATCTGTTGAACGGCGGCTGACTCGTTGTTATACTAACCGTATTACGTACGATAAGTGGAGCCGGGATATAAATATGAAGCTGGAAGTCAAGCGGATCGGCAATTCAGACGGGCTTATTCTGCCCCGTGAATTGATACAGCGCCTCGATATCAAGCGAGGCCAGCAATTCCATGTCACTGAACTCGCTGGTGGCGGTTTTCAGCTGCTTCCCTACGACCCTGATTTCGAAGCGACGATGGAAGCGGCCGACGAGGTCATGGACGAGTACCGCGACACGCTCGCGACCTTGGCAAAATAGTCGTCTCGATGGATACGGAGCCGAAGTGGCTGACGTACGACCAGATTATCGCAATTCATAGCCTTCAGCTGCGCCGCTTCGGCGGAGCGGCCGGAATGCGGGACGAAGGGCTATTGCGATCTGCGATCGAACGGCCGGTCAACAAATGGCACTACGAGCAGGCTAGGCTTCCGGAGCTTGCCGCTGCCTACGCTTTCGGTCTTGCGAAGAACCATGCTTTTGTCGACGGCAATAAACGCATTGCCTTCATGAGCATGATGATCTTTTTGCGCAAGAACGGCGTGCGCTTCGCGCCCGCTCAGGCGCATGCGACGAAAATCATTCTGGCGCTTGCCGCCGGCGAGGTCAGCGAAGAGAGCCTCGCCCGCTGGATTCGCGACAACTGGCCGAAAGGCTGACGCGCCGTAAAACCTTCCAGACGCGATTTCACTTCACGTTCTTGACCACCCAGTCGTCGATAACCTTGGCGACCTCGAGATTGTTCTTCTCGATCATCACCATGTGGCCGTTGCCATGAATGCCTTTGCTTTGCAGCGGCATCCACTCGGCTTTCATGCCAGCCTGGTTGAGATATTTGATCGTGCAGTTGTCGTAGAGCTGATGATACGAGGCCTCCGCCGAGATCACGACGGTCGGGATGGTCTTCAGGTTGACGAGCTGCCGCGCCGGGGCCTTCTGCATCCAGCATTGAAACATGTTCGGGCCGTCCGGCTTGTCGTCGCGCACCACCGCGATCTCGCTCGGGTCTTTCACCGGCGGATCGTAGGTGATCGGGATGTCGGTCGGCCGGGCCTTGCCGGTGCCGATGATGGTGGCTTCGAACGGAGGGCCGGCCGGCTCGATGGCAATGATGCCTTTCACCAGCTTCGGCCTTGCGTCGGCGATCAGCCAGCCGAACGGGCCGGACTGCGAGTGCGTCAGCACGATCGCCGGACCGATCTTGTCCAGCAGTGCCGCGCCGGCGTCCTGATTGCGCTGCTCGGTTTCTTCCGGTGACAGCACGGTCTCGACCTGCGTCGCATAAAACGCATCAAAGACCGGATCGCCCTGCTTGCCCTTGTTGGCGCCGTCGCCCGGCCACTGCGTGTGCTTCTCGCGGCCCGGCCACGTGCCGTCGCTTTCGATGGCGGTGAACTGGAATTGCTCGTTCTCGGCGGTGAACATCCGCGTCGCACCCTCGCCGGGATGATACGCCGAGCGTCCGCGCATCGGCTGGTCGATCATGTAAACGACGTAGCCCTGCTCGATGAAATATTCCGCCCAGCCCTTGCGGCCGTCGGGCGTGCCCATCCAGTTGGTGGCGGTCTGCGCCGCGCCGTAAATCAGCACCAGCGGGTAGGGGCGCCGCTGCGTCTTCGGCGCCAGCACCTCGACATAGATCTGACCCTGCATGATGTGCTTGCCGGGGTCGCCGACATAATGACCGCCGACATAGAAGTAGCCGCGCTTGGCAACGGCCGACTGATCGACCGCCGGCACCGGCAGTTTGACTTCGGCCATGGCGGGCGCGCCGAACAATGCGGTTAACAGTGCGGCATACACGATGCGCAAATGTGCGTGCGTATTGGCCATGACGTCCTCCCCGATCCGCGAAACGCCGCTTTTGTTCTCTTGCAACAGCGTGGTGCGGCCCACATTTCCTTGTCAATCGGTGGGCAGCACGATTTCGCTTCGCCGGGCGCCCACGCCTAAGCCATAATCTTCACGCCAACGATGGTGGATATGACCGACAAGTCCGGCACCGGAAACAAACGCGGCCGTGACGTGGAGAAGAACCGCTTCTCCGCGCGGGCCGCGCGCTATGCGCGGGTCGGCGCCAATGTCAGCGGCGTTGCCGCGCGCTATGCCGGGCGGCGGCTTCTCGGCGGCGAACCCGATCGCGCTGGCGACGCGAGTGCGCTGGCCTCGGCGCTCGGACGGCTCAAAGGTCCGCTGATGAAGGTTGCCCAGTTGATGGCGACCATTCCAGATCTGCTGCCGCCGGAATACGCCGCCGAATTGCAAAAGCTGCAAAGCGAAGCGCCGCCGATGGGCTGGGCGTTCGTCAAGCGCCGCATGATGGCGGAGCTTGGTGCGGACTGGCCGCAAAAATTCGAAAGCTTCGAGCATCATCCCGCGGCCGCGGCATCGCTCGGCCAGGTGCATCGCGCCCGTTCGCTCGACGGCGCGCCGCTGGCGTGCAAGCTGCAATATCCCGACATGCAGTCCGCGGTCGAAGCCGACTTGCAGCAATTGCAGTGGCTGCTCGCGATCCGCCAACGGCTGAGCGCGGCGATCGACACCAGCGAGGTTGCCAAGGAGATCGGGGCGCGGGTTCGCGAAGAGCTTGATTATCGCCGCGAGGCGAAACACGTCGCGCTCTATCGCGAGTTGCTCGACGGCGTCGACATCGTGCGCGTGCCGCAGGCGTGGCCGGAGCTTTCGACCGGCCGACTGCTCACGCTCGACTGGCTCGACGGCACCAAGATGCTGGCCCATACGAAGGATCCGCTCCAGGTGCGCAACGCGCTCGCCAAAGCAATGTTCACGGCGTGGTGGTTTCCTTTCAGCCGCTTCGGCGTCATTCACGGCGATCCGCATCTCGGCAATTACACGGTGTTTGCGCGGGACGGCGAACCGGCCGGCATCAACCTGCTCGACTACGGCTGTATCCGGATTTTCCCACCGCAGTTCGTGCGCGGCGTCGTCGACCTCTATCACGGCTTGCTGCACGGCGATGACGACCTGATCGTCAATGCCTACGAGACCTGGGGCTTCCACAAGCTGTCGCGCGATCTGATCGACACGCTCAACATCTGGGCGCGTTTCATTTACGCACCGCTGCTCGACGATCGCGTTCGCACGATCGCCGACGGCGTGAAGCCGTCGGAATACGGCCGGCGCGAAGCCTTCCGTGTGCATCAGGCTCTCAAGCAAAAAGGCCCGGTAAAGGTGCCGCGCGAATTCGTCTTTATGGACCGCGCGGCGATCGGGCTTGGCGCCGTGTTCCTGCACCTGCGCGCCGAGCTGAATTTCTATCGCCTGTTCAACGAGGCGATCGAGAAATTCTCGATGGACCGGGTCGCGGCGCGGCAGGCCGCAGCTCTCGGCAGAGCGGGTCTTAAAGACGCATAGCTCCCTCCAATCCGCTGCGCGTTGACGGCCTGCACCGAACGGCCGATGGTTTCTCCAAAATCGTCAGGGGGAGGAAAACCATGACAACGTCGCGACGCAATCTCATTCAGGCACTGGCCGCGGGCGGCGCAGCGCTGGCCACAACTGTCGGGCCGACCAAGGCGTTCGCGGAAGGCTCCGTTGCGGCCGCGCCGCCGGATTTTGGTCAGCCGAGCGCTGAAGAACACGAGCTCAAGATCGTCAGCATCGAGCGTCTGGAAGACGGCGCGCGCAAGATTTTTCGCCCGGGCGCATGGCCGTCATGGGACCGTCCGGCGACGGCTGGACCTATCGGGAAAACCGGCGCGCCTTCAACGATTTTCCGATCATGCCGCGGCGCCTGCAAAACGTCGACGACAAGGACATCGACCTGCACACCACATTGCTCGGTCACACGTTGCCGGTGCCGGTGTTTACCTGCCCGACCGGCGGGCAGGGCAATTTCCACGTCAAAGCAGAATTGCCGAATGCCGCCGGCACCGGCATGGCCGGCTCGTTGTTCGTCGCCTCCGGCGCTTCGAACCGGCCGATGGAAGAGATCGCGCAGGCGACGCCCGGCCCGAAGTGGTTCCAGATTTACATGAACCGCGACATGGAGCTGAACCGCTGGCTGGTGCAGCGCGCCAAGGCGGCGGGTTATTCGGCGATCATCCTGACCGCGGATGCGCTCGGACCCGGACAGAGCGACGACTACGTTGCGCTCGGCCGTCCGCGCGATCCCGCGCTCACCGCCGGCAATCACGATCCGGCGCTTGGTGGGCACGGCACGTTCAGCGACATGAAACGCAATCTGAGCTTCAGCGACATCACCTTCCTGCGGGAAGCGTCGGGCTTGCCGGTGCTGGTGAAGGGCGTCGTGCAGCCCGACGACATCAAGCAGAGCCTGGCCGAGGGTGCCGCCGGCATCTGGGTTTCCAATCACGGCGGCCGGCAGATGGACGGCGGTCCGGCCTCGATCAGCATGCTGCGGACGGCGGTCGATACGGTTGCGGGCCGCGTGCCCGTGGTGCTGGACAGCGGCATCCGCCGCGGCATCGACATCTTCAAGGCGTTGTCGCTCGGCGCAACCGCGGTCGGCATCGGCCGGCCGGCGCTGTGGGGCCTCATCAACGGCGGATCGCAGGGCGTCAAAGGGGTCTATGCGCAACTGGCGTTCGAGCTGAAATCCACCATGCTGCTGTCGGGCGTTGCCAAGATCAGTGATCTCAACCGCAGCAATCTCGCCAAGGTGTAAGCGTTAGCAGCAAGAACACTCAAGACCTTCTTCCCACACCAGCGCGTTCTTCATGAAGGCCGGCGGCAGGTCGTCCTCGACCGTCTCGGCGAGCGGCTTGAATATCTTGAAATGATGCCGTCCGGCCGCGGTCCAGAACACAACGTGGGTTTCGACCGGCGGGCAGCCCGGCACGCCGCATGCGATCTCCGACACCATGATCGTCTCGTCGTCGGAGAGCTTGAACCGCGCGCGCGTCCAGCCGCGCAGGCGGTCGAGCGCTGCAGTGTCCGGGACTTTCTTGGTAAAGCCAAGCATGGCACCTTATATCAGGACGAAAGAAAGGGCGTGAAAGTGGCTGAACAGGTACTGGCGGCCGTGCGAACGGCTCCAAGCAAGACCGAAATCCGCGAATACCCGATGCCGGACGTGCCGGCGGACGCGGCGCTGATGAAGATGGAAGTCGGCGGCATCTGCGGCACCGACGTCAAGCTCTACAAGCACCCGCCGAACAACAAGCCCACCATCATGGGCCACGAGAACATCGGCTACATCGCCAAGGCCGGCCGCGAATTCACCCAGCGCAAGGGCTTCAAGGAAGGCGACCTGGTTTTCGTCGAGCACTACGTCAGTTGCGGCAAGTGCGAGTGGTGCCACGCCGGGCAATACCGGCACTGCGAGAACACCAACTGGCGCACCAATCCCGATGCGATCCGCTACGGCTACACGTCCGATGAGAGGCCGCCGCATCTGTGGGGCGGTTTCGCCCAATATATGTATCTGCCCTGGAACGCCGTGATCCATCACGTGCCGAAGGGCGTGACCCCGGAGCTTGCCGGGCTGGTCACGCCGATGGCGAATGGCGTCGAGTGGTCGCTGTTCGACGGCAACGTCGGCTACAATTCGACGGTGCTGATCCAGGGCCCGGGCCAGCAGGGCCTGTCGCAAACCGTGATCTGCAAGCAGGCCGGCGCCTCGCTGATCATCGTCACCGGCACGTCGAAAGACAAAGCACGCATGGACGTGGCGAAGACACTCGGCGCCGACTACGTGATCGACGTGACCAAGGAAGATCCGCTGGCGCGGATCATGGAGATCACCGGCGGCAAGGGCGTCGACGTCGCGCTCGATTGCACGGCCGGCGCCGGCACCATTCCGATGCTGCTCGGCATCGAGGCGCTCAAGCGCAAGGGCGGCATCATCGTCGCTCAGGGCGAGATGGCGCAATTCCCGAATTTCCCGCTGGAAAAATTCACGGTGAAATTCATCACCATGAAAAGCGCCCGCGGCCACAGCTACAAGGCTTGCGAGCTCGCCCTGGAGCAACTCGCCTCGAAGCGTTTTCCGCTGGAGCTGGTCACCACCCACCGTTTCGGTCTGAAGGACGTCGATCTCGCCATCAGATCGGTCGGCAACGAGGGCGTGCCGGACGTGATCCACGCTTCGCTGATGCCTTGGTTATGATTCCTGGCCGTCATCCTTGGCTGCAACGCCCGCATGTAACAATGTCGCAGGTGCGGCGGCCGGCTGCATGATAGTGTTGGTTCAGCCGGTTGCTGAACTGATGAGGAGGCGAATATGTCGCCACTACAGACTGTCAGACGTTCCGTCGTTGCGGGCTTGGCCGTTGTTGCGGTCGCCGGGTTTTCCGGCGGCGCGCGGGCCCAGCAACTGACAATCGGCACCATCGGCGCATCGAGCGACGCGCCGTTCTTCATCGCCGACGCCAAGGGTTACTTTGCCGAACAGGGCCTCAAAGTCGGCTTCGTCCGCTTCGAACTCGGCGGCCAAATCGATCCCGTCGCTTGGTTCGGGCGAGGTCGACGTCGGGTCCGGAGCGAGTTCGGCCGGACTTTATAACGCCGTCGCCCGCGGTATCGGCATCAAGATCGTCGCCGACAAGGCGCGCAACGCCAAGGGCTATGGCTTCCAGGCGATCATGGCGCGCACCGACCTGATCGATAGCGGCAAGGTCAAGGGCGTCAAAGACCTCAAGGGCCTCAAGGTCGCGATGTCGGCGAACGGCAACAGCGAAAACGCTTTCATGAATTACGCGCTGACTCAGGTCGGCTTGAGCTACGGCGATATCGATCCGGTCTTCCTCGGCTTCCCCAACCAGATCGCGGCCTATGCCAACAAGGCCATCGACGCGAGCCTCACCGTCGAGCCGACGGTCGCCGAACTCATCAAGCTCGGCACCGCGAAGAAGCTCGTCAGCGCGGATGAGGTCTTTCCGGATTATCAGACCGCGGTCGTGTTCTTCGGCCCGAAGTTCATGCACGACCAGCCGGAGAACGCGAAGAAATTCATGATCGCCTACGTCAAGGCGGCCCGCTTCTATGACGATGCGCTCAAGGACGGCCACATCGCAGGCCCGAACGCCGACGAAGTCATCAAGATCCTCACGCAATATTCGTTCATCAAGGATCCCGAAGTGCACCGCGCCATCGTTTCGCAGGCGATCGATCCGAACGGCGACGTCAACATGCCGTCATTGCAGATGGCCTGGAAGTTCTTCCTCGATACCAAGCAGATCGACGGCTCGGTGAAGGTCGATGACGCCATCGACCTCAGTTACGTGCATGAAGCCGCGAAAGCGCTTGGGCCTTATGTGAAGAAGACCGCGTCGCAATAACAGCGGCGCGGTGGCCTGAAACCAAAACTCGGCCTGCTCGTTATCCTTTGCCCTTGAGAGACGGGGCATTGGCATATTTCTTTTAACAGGGCCGTCGCCGTGGCGAATTATTTGGTCCGCAAGTCGATTTCAGAAATGCAGGCGGAGGCAGAACGGCCCGACGGTCTGTCGTCGGCCGGACCGGGCGGCGTATCCTTCAAGCGGAGCCTATCGGCCCTCACCCTGGTCTCGCTGGGCATCGGCGACATTATCGGCGCCGGAATATTCGTGCTCACCGGGCACGCCGCGGCCGCCAACGCCGGTCCGGCGATAACGCTGTCGTTCGTGCTCGCGGGATTTGCCTGTGCCTGTGCCGGATTGTGCTACGCGGAGATGGCCTCGACTGTGCCGGTTGCCGGCAGCGCTTACATTTATGCCTACGCCACCATGGGCGAGCTTATTGCCTGGATTGTCGGTTGGGATTTGATCTTCGAATATGCTCTCGGTGCCGCGACCGTTGCGATCGGCTGGTCCGGCTACGTTGTGAGTTTCCTCAACGACCTTGGCATCACCGTGCCGCCCGCGCTGGCCGGTGCGCCGCTCGCCTACGATGCCGCCCATGAGGCGTGGCAAAGGACCGGCACCATCGTCAATGTGCCGGCGATCATTGTGGTCATCGGCGTGACGGCAGTGCTGCTGATCGGCGTTCGTGAGTTGGCGCGGGTCAACAACGTCATCGTTGCCATCAAGCTGGTGATCATCGTGGCGTTCATCGCGCTCGCCGCACCGTTCTTCAGCACGGCACATTGGGTCACGGCCGCCAACCCGGACGGGAATTTTATTCCGCCCAACACCGGCGTCGGCCAATTCGGCTGGTCCGGCGTTGTCCGCGGCGCTGCCGTGGTATTCTTCGCCTATATCGGCTTCGACGCGGTATCGAACACCGCGCAGGAAGCGCACGATCCGAAGCGCGACCTCCCAATCGGCATTCTCGGATCGCTCGCGGTGTGCACCGTTCTCTATATCGCGGTCGGCCTCGTGCTCCCGGGGATCGTTCCTTACGATCAGCTCAATGTGGCCGATCCGATCGCCGTCGGCATCAATGCCATCGGGCTGACGTGGCTGGCGCCGGTTATGAAGTTCGGCATCATCCTGGGGCTGACCTCCGTCATCCTGGTCGGCCTTTTCGGTCAGCCGCGCATCGTCTATTCGATCGCGCGCGACGGCCTGTTGCCGCCTGCTTTCGGTGCGATCCATCCGCGGTTCCGCACGCCTTTCGTCACCACGCTCGTTACCGGAAGCATCGTCGCCGTTCTTGCCGGATTGCTGCCGATCGGACTGGTCGGCGAGCTGGTCAGCATCGGCACCCTGTTTGCGTTCACGATTGTCTGCGTCGGAGTCTTTGTTTTGCGCATCAGGGAGCCACGAACGCCACGGCCGTTCCGCACCCCCGCGGTCTTTGTTGTCGCGCCGTTGGGTGCGGGCGCCTCGATCCTGCTGATGCTCGGCCTGCCGCTCGATACCTGGCTGCGCTTCGGCGGATGGCTGGTGGCCGGGCTCGTGCTCTATGCGCTTTACGGCATCAGGCATAGCCATGCGCAGCTTCGTATCGCGCCCGGCCGGGCATAGGACGCGCGGGGCATGACAGATCGGCAAAGGCCATGCTAGCTGGACGTGCTTTTCGGCTCAGCAGGCACCGGCAATGAATTCGATTTTCGTTACGCGCGGGACGTCCGACGCAATCCCGATCTGGTTCGTTACCGCGTCGTCGTGGCCCGATATCCGCGAGCGGCTTGATGCCGCCACGAAGGCGTTCGCCGAAGGTGCCGGCTTCGAGCCCAAGGCCGGCCGCCACATGCTGCTGCCCGGAAAGAACGGCCTGGGCGGCGTGCTGTTCGCGATCGAAAGCGACGACGAGCTCCAGGACCGGTTTCTGCCCGGACGCCTCGCGCAAGTGCTGCCTGACAGTAGCGTCTATCGCTTCGCCAACGAGCCGCACGACGCCAGGCTTGCCGCGCTGGCGATTGCGCTGGGTTCATACAAGTTCAGCCGCTACCGGAAGGCCGAGCCGAACGACATCAAGCTCGACCTGCCGCAAAGTCTCGATCGCGAAGAGCTCGACACCATCGTTGAAGGCGTGACGCTGGCGCGCGACCTCATCAACACCCCGGCGAACGATCTTGGTCCGGAGGAGCTTGAAGCTGCCGCGCGCAAGGTCGCAACGCTGCATGGCGCGACATTCTCGGCAATCGTCGGCGATGATTTGCTCAAGCAGAATTTTCCGCTGATTCACGCCGTCGGCCGCGCTGCCCCCCGCGCGCCGCGCCTGCTCGACCTCGCCTGGGGCGACGAAAAGCATCCGCGGATTACTCTGGTCGGCAAGGGCGTCTGTTTCGATACCGGCGGGCTCGACATCAAGCCCGATACCGGCATGCTCAACATGAAGAAGGATATGGGCGGCGCGGCAACGGCACTGGCGCTCGCGCACATGATCATGTCGCGCAAGCTGAAGGTGCGGCTGCGCGTGCTCATTCCGGCGGTCGAAAATTCGATCGCCGGCGACAGTTTCCGTCCGCGCGATATCTATACTTCGCGCAAGGGGATTACGGTGGAGATCGGCAATACCGATGCCGAGGGCCGGCTGATCCTGGCCGACGCGTTGACGCTGGCCGACGAAGACAAGCCGGACTTGATCGCCGACTTTGCCACGCTGACCGGTGCGGCGCGCGTTGCGCTCGGCCCGGACCTGCCGGCGTTCTTCACCGACGACGATGCTCTGGCGAATGAATTGATGGTGAGCGGCGCCGCCGAGAACGACCCGGTATGGCGTCTGCCGTTGTGGCGGCCTTATGAGGCGATGCTGGAATCCAAGGTCGCCGATACCAATAATGTCGGCGGCGGCCAGGGCGGCGCGATCACCGCGGCCTTGTTCATGCGGCGTTTCGTGACGGCGAAGTCGTGGCTGCATTTCGACCTGTTCGCCTGGACTGCATCGGCCAAGCCCGGCCGGCCGGAGGGCGGCGAATGCCAGACCGCGCGCGCGCTCTACGCGTTGCTCGCCGCGCGCTACGGCTAAGGACACTATGGCTGAAAACATGCCGCCCTTTGATCCTCGCGTGACCGCGGCCCGCGCCGATCTGGCGGCGAAGCAGCTCGAGGGCAGGGTGCCGGCGCCGCGTTACGTCGAGGGCCGCGTCTACGAAATCGCCGAGCCGCAGGCGCCGGTGTGGGGCGAGCCGCGGCCCGATGCGGCGCTGACGACCGAAGCGATCAAGGGCGAGCGCGTCATCATCTACGATCACAACGCCGAAGGTTTCGCCTGGGGCCAGCTTGCCGACGACAACTATGTCGGCTGGCTGCCGGAGCACGCGCTGGCACTTCCGGGCGCGGCTCCGACGCACAAGGTCGCCGCGTTGCGCGCGCTGGCGTTTCCCGGTCCGTCGATCAAGGTGCCGCCGGTCGAAGCGTTGCCGTTCGGAGCCCGCATCGTCGTTGTGGGCACGCACGAACGCATGGCGATCACGGCAACGAACACTTACGTGCCGATCGCCTACCTCAAGCCGATCGGCGAAAACGAGACGGATTTTGTCGCCGTCGCCGAGCGGTTTCTTGGCGCGCCTTACCTGTGGGGCGGCAAGACCGTGCTCGGTCTGGACTGTTCCGGCCTGGTGCAGGTGGCGCTGACGGCTTGCGGCATCGCCTGTCCGCGCGACAGCGACATGCAGGAAGCCGCACTCGGCAGGCCGGTCACCGCCGACGCCTATTCCGATCTGCGCCGCGGCGATTTGATATTCTGGAAGGGCCACGTTGCCATCGTCCGCGACCGGGCGACGCTGCTGCACGCCAATGCGTTTCACATGGCAGTGGCGGCCGAATTGATCGCGGATGCGATCACGCGCATCAGCGCCGCCGGCAGCGAAGTCACCAGCGTGCGCCGACTGCCGCTTTAGCGGCGTTGCGGCTGCGCTTATTTGCAGCCGTTCGCTACGTAATTGAGCAGCGGATTGAACTCGGCGGCGGTCAGATAGGCGCCCATCACCGCGCCGGGATAGTCGCTGTTGCCGAACGAGGTGACGCCGATCAGCACGTTGGTGTTGTCGCCTCCCTCGGTGCTGAAATTGGCAATCCACGCGCCGCCGCTCGAACCCGACGTCAGATCGGTGATCGATTGCCAATGCACGATAAGGTTCGCCGGCAATTCCGGGAACATCGGAATATCGTTGGCAAAGAACACGATGCCGCCCGACTGCTGGATGATTTCGCCGTCGAGGATGTCGGAGGCATAGCCGACGCGGACCGCATGGCTGGCTTTGCCCTTCCAGTCGAGCGCGTAGGGCATCGTTCCGGTCGGGCTGTTGCCGTCGACCAGGACCAGCGCGAAATCATGCTGGCTCGCCGCACGCTCCAGCTGGTTCTTCTGGGCGTTTTTCAGCGTGGCGTAATTGGCCGGCAGCTGCCAGCCCGGCGCGGTCGCCGCGCATATGGTCTTGAATGTGTGCGAGCCTTCGCCGTTCTGGTACTGGAGGATGAACTTCTGCTTGCTGAGATCGTACCACGGACCGGTCGGGTTATCCGGCAGGTCCTTGATGCAGTGGGCCGCTGTGATCACGATGTTTGGCTTGATGAACTGGCCGGTGCAGGCCGAAATCTCATTGGGGCTGTTTTTGGTCGGGATCGGGTTGATCAGCATCCCGACCCATTTCAGCGGCGCGACGCTCGGATTGCCGGTGCTCGCGATCTGATCGTTTTGCGCGATGTAAGTCAGCGTCTGACGAACCGGCGGCGTGACCCCGGAAGACCTTTGCAGCGCGTCGGGCCCGCCGTAAGACGCCAGCGCGCCCGCCGCCGCGAAAAGTCCGAGCAATGCCAGAGCAAAGGATTTGTACATGCATTCCCCCCTACGGGGTTATAGCAGCGGCGCGGTCCCCGGTGAATGTCCTCCCGGCGCTCTGGCTTCGTTATGCCGTTGCGGCTTATAGTCTGCGCGTTCCGCCTTTGAATGTGCGATCACCGATTGGCGTCATCCATGAACGGGCATATCCGCGCAATATTCGCCGGCCTCCTGTTGCTGCTGGCATGGCCGGCCGCTTCGGCGCTCGCGCAGGCCGGTTCGCTCAAGGATCAACTGGTCGGCCAGTGGCAACTGGTGTCCGTCACCATCAACGACACGTCGCCCTACGGCGCTAACCCGTCGGGCGCCATGCTGCTCGATGCCGGCGGCCATTACGCGGTCATCGTTGTCAGCGTCGGCGGCGCGAAGAATATCGCCTACTACGGGACGTACACGGTCGATGAGGCGAGCAAGACCTTAACGGCCCACGTCGCGGGCAGTACGCGACCCAAGGCCGACGGCCGCGACCAGAAACACACCATGAGCCTGAGCGGCGATCAGTTGACCGATGAAATGCCGATCGGCCGCAAGGGCTCCGTCAAGATGATCTGGAAGCGCGCCAACTCGTCTCCTTGAGGGAGGGCAAGCGTGGCGGAGACATCGCCGTTCCGTTACCGGGCGTTTCTCAGTTACAGCCACCGCGACACGCCGTGGGCGAAGTGGCTGCATGCCGCGCTCGAAGGCTTCCGTATCGACAGGGATCTGGTCGGCCGGCCGACGCCGATCGGGCCGGTGCCGAAAACACTCCGTCCGATCTTTCGCGATCGCGAAGATTTTTCCGCCGGGCATTCGCTGAACGAGCAGACCGAATCGGCGCTGCAATCCTCGCAATTCGTCGTGGTGGTCTGTTCGCCGAACGCGGCGCGCAGCGTCTACGTCAACGAGGAGATCAGGCGCTTCAAGGAAATCGGCCGCGGCGACTATGTCATTCCGATCATCGTCGACGGCGAGCCCGGCGACCCGGAGCGCGAATGCTTCCCGCCGGCGCTGCGCTTCAAGATCGGACCCGACGGCAGGCTCACCGACCAGCATGAGGAACCGATCGCCGCGGATGCCCGGCCGCAAGGCGACGGCAAGGACACCGCACGGCTCAAACTGATCGCCGGAATGCTCGGGCTCGGCTTCGACGAGATCGTACGGCGCGAGGACCGTGCCCGCCGGCGCAGGATGCGCAACTGGATCGGCGCGCTGTCGGTCCTCACGCTCGTCTTTGCCGGCCTCGCCGTCTACGCCGAACTCGAGCGGCGGCGCGCGGTTGAAACGCTGAACGCCGCAACGGTGACGTCGAATAATCTGATTTACGATCTCGCCGCCAGATTCCGCAATCAGGTGGGCGTCCCCGCTGCGCTCGTCAAGGATATCCTCACGCGGGCGCAGAAGCTTCAGGAGCAATTAAATGCATCGGGCCAGACCTCGGCAGATTTGCAGCACAGCCAGGCCTCGGCGCTTTCTGAAGTCGCGTTGACGCTGTTTGCCGTCGGTGATCGCCAGGGAGCCTCAGAGGCCATCGACAAGTCGCGGCAGATCCTCGAAGCGCTTTTGAAAAAGAGTCCGAACGATCCGGGGCTTCAGCTCGATCTCAGTGTTAGCTACCAGCGCATCGCCGATGCCGATGTCGCTGCCGGAAAGCCCGATGACGCGCTTGCCGCGCTCGACAAGGCGCGAACGCTCGACGAGGCCATCGTCGCCAAGGATCCGAAAAACGAGAAGGCGGAGGACAATGTTGCCGTCAACTACATCAAGTCTGGCGATATCCTTGGCCGACAGGGCAAGAACGATGACGCACTGGCCAACTATCAGAAGGCTCTCGCGATCCGGCAATCACTTGTCGAACAGGACAAGATGAATGCCGACTGGTGGCGCAATCTTGGTGCGAGCTACGAAAGGGTCGGGAACGCTCTCGGCATGAAAGGCGATCTCGACGGCGCACTCACTGATTTTCAGCAGCGCGTGCAGATCGCCCAGCAGCTGCTCGAACAGTTCCCCAGCAACGGCGAGCTTCAGCGCGACCTGTCGGTCGGCGATAATTTTCTCGGTCAGGTCTATCTGGCACAGAACAAGGATGATCTTGCGCTGAGCTCTTTCCAGCAATCGTTGGCGATCCGTCAAAAGCTCGCCGCCAGCGATAAAGACAATCTGCAATGGACTCGCGATGTCGCCATCGCCGAAAACCAGATTGGCCGCACGCAACTTGTCAGTGGCAAGTCCGACGAATCGCTCGCTGCCTATCAGGCGGCCTTTGCCATCGAGCAGAAGCTCGTCACGCAGGACAAAACCAACGTCGAGTGGCTGAGCGATCTTTGTAACACCGATCTTGACATCGGTCTGGTCCAGATACAGTTGGACAAGTTCGACGATGCCGGAAAATCGTTCGACAACGGGCTCTCGATCGCCGAAGCCCAGCTCAAGGCGCGCCCGAACGACGTGCGGTGGCAGGGCGTTTTCCAGCACGGCGTCAGGCTGCTTGGCGTGCTTGCCAACAGCTATATCGATGCCGGCAAATTCGCTCAGGCTCTGAGTTCGGCCGAAGAAGCCATAAAACGCGGCCCCGGCCAGATCTGGATCAATGCCGAGCGTGCCAGCGCCCTGATGTTCCTCGGACGTACCGACGAGGCGCGGGCGACCTATATGCAATATCGCGGTCAGAAGAATGTGAAAGACAACAAGTCGTGGGAGCAGCTTGTGCTCGGGGATTTCGCGGATTTTCGCAATAACAAGCTGACCGATCCGTTGATGGACGAGATCACCAAACAGTTTTCCGGCGGTTGAGGAGTTGCCATGAGCGATACGGGATCAAGCGGTACGGAACTGCCGGCCAGCCCGCCTTCGGGCGCAAAAGACAAGCTCTGGCATCCCGGCTTTTGGCTGAGGGAATTGCCATTTAGTCTGGTGTTGATCCTGACGCTGATCGGCGTGGCCTATACCAGCTTCTCCAAGCAACCGATCACCGTATTCTGGGAATTGCTTGCGCCACTGATCGCGTTGGTGTGCATCGCCACGGGATGGAAGAACGCGACTGACAGGCAGGCGCGCACCCAATTGATCGGGACGCAAATACTGCACTGGCTGGCGTTCCTCGTGGTGATGAACTTGATGCTGCTGCCGAGCGTGCAGCGCGATTTCAGTTCCCAGGCTACGGGGCTCGCTATCTTTACCTTGATGGCGCTCGGCACATTTACGTCCGGCATTCACGTGCTGTCATGGCAGGTGTGCTTGCTCGGTCTGATCATGGCGCTTGGCATTCCGGCGATTGCATGGATACAGAACGCGGCATTGATATCGGTGCTGGCCATTGGCGTTGTCGTAGCGATCGCCATCGTGCTGTGGTTGCATTTCCGCAGCACGGCGGCCAGGGACGGCTGACGCAAAATAAAACAATACGGGAGGATCGGCATGGTCTCGCGGCGTGATTTCTTGAGCACCGCGGTCGCAGCAGGCGCGGGCCTTGCGGTGTCTGCGCGATCGCCAAAGCGCGCCGAAGCGCAGCCGGCTCACCGCATGATCGTCGATGCGCAGGTGCACTTCTGGAAGGCGGAATCGCCGGACTGGCAGTGGGTGCCGGGCCTCAAGCCGCAGCTGCCCGAGCCGATGACCATCGAACGCTTCGTACCACTGATGGAAGAGGCGGGGGTCGATCGCGTGGTTATCGTTCCGCCGTCGTGGGTCGGCGATCGCAACGATTATGCACTCGAGGCGGTTCGCCGCTATCCCGACCGCTTTCGCGTGATGGGCCGCTTTCCCATCGAAAACCCGCAGGAGATAGCACGGCTGGACAAGTGGAAAGAGCAGCCGGGCATGCTCGGCATCCGGCTGACTTTCAACAACGAGACGACGTCGAAGTGGCTATCGGACGGTACAACGGACTGGTTCTGGCCCGCGGTTGAGAAAGCCAAGATACCGATTTATTTCTTCGCCCCCGGTCAGACGTTCAGGCTTGGCTCCATTGCCGAGCGGCACCCCAACCTGACGTTAATCATAGACCACATGGGTCTCACTCAGGCGTTTCTGAAGGACGGTACTATTCCGGTGGCAATCGATCAGACGGTTGCGCTCGCCAAATATCCAAATGTCAGCGTCAAGGTTTCGGCGTCCCCAGGTGTTTCCACCGAGCCCTATCCATTCCGCGATATGACAGTGCATTTGCAGCGCGTATTCGACGCCTACGGCCCACAGCGCTGCTATTGGGGCAGTGATCTGACCAATACTTTCTCCAAAGGTCCGTATCACCAGCGCATCACGCACTTCACTGAGGAGCTGAAATTCCTGTCGGAAAGCGACAAGGACTGGGTGATGGGGCGGGCGATCCTGGCGCGGCTGAACTGGGCCTGAGCCAGCGGTCTGTTACGCCATCTGCTCGCCCGGATGGCGTCCCGCCCGCTGCGGCAGCATCAGAAGACAGATGATGATGAACGCGGCGATGATCGCGCTCGCGATCGGCCGGCTGAAGTTCAATCCGCCGCTGGCGACGGGCTTGTCAAGGAAATCGCCGACGGTGGCCCCGAGCGGCCGCGTCAGGATGAATGCGGCCCAGAACAGAAAGACTCGCGAGATGCTGGTTGCGTAATAGGCCACGGCAATGAGCGCCAGCGCGCCGCCGAAGACGAATGCACCGTGCTCGTATCCCGTGCCGTCGGACAGCCAGTCGCCGAGCGCCGTTCCAAGCGTCTGCGAGAACGTGATTGCGATCCAGTAGAACGCCTCGACCCGCGGCGTATTGACGGTCGCGACCGATACCGAGCCCATCGTCCAGTACCACATGCCGAGCGTCGCGATGAGGCAGGCGAACAGCAGGGTCGAGCCTCCGGCGTAGCCGATGCCGAGTGAGCGATCGGCAAAGTCCGCCATGGTTGTGCCGGCAGTGGTCGAGGCGACGATCGTCGCCCAATAGAGCCAGCGATGAAACTTCTTCGCGGCGATTTGCCAGATGACGAACAGCACCAGCAGCGAGAGGAACAGCGCGGTGCCGTCGAGATAACCCCAGTTCAGCGTCATGGTGACGGTGTCGCCGCCGGTCTCGCCCAGCGTCGTTGCCGCAATCTTGATGATCCAGAAGACGAGGGTGACTTCGGGGACTTTGCTGTACACCTCACGGGCCGGTTCGCTCGCCATGATCGGATTTCTCTTCCTCGAGCCTGCTTCCGAAGCCTGCTTCTTTGGTTGCGAATACTACAGAATCTTACTAGATTCGTAATATTCACTACCTTGAAGTCAAGGCGCAGTGCATGGACCAACGATATCTGTTCGCGGACCGGGCTGCATTGGCCGTGGGGCAGTTGAGCGCGGCAGAACGCGATGCGCTCCGGTTCTTTCAGGAGAACCGGGAGGAGGTTCTCGTTTCCTCAGCGGCGGCGCTTGCAGCCAAGATCGGTACCAGCGACGCGACTGTTGTCCGCACTGCCCAGGCGCTGGGCTATGCCGGGCTGGATGATCTGCGGCGCCATCTCGCCGACGAGTTGCGCATGAGTCTGTCTCCGGCGGCGCGGCTGACGCGGACGCTCCGGGCTTTAAACAATGATGCCGGTTCGGTGCTGGAATCGATCGTCGATATTCACTTGCGCGGGCTGGAAAAGCTGAAGACTGAGATAACTCAGGACGTCTTTGACGCCGCAACCGAGATTTTGTCCCAGGCAAACCGGATCGTCGTATTCGGAATGGGCCCTTCGAGTGCGCTTGCTGACTATTTTGCGATCCAGCTCGGGCGCTTCGGTGTCGAAAGCCGGAGTTTTGCACAAAGCGGCGTTCTCCTCGCCGACGATCTGCACCGTCTGAAAGCGAGTGATGTCGTTGTCATTCTCGCTTACACGCGCGTCTATCGCGAGCTTGAGAGCCTGCTCGCGCGCGTTGAGCATGTCGGCGCGCGAGCGATTCTCCTGACCAACTCGCTCGGCATCAGCTTGAGCAAGCGCGTCGACCTGGTGTTGCCGGTAGCTCGCGGCAATACAGACTGGTTCAGCACGCATACCGGGACGCTCGGTCTGATCGAAGCTCTTTTGATCGGTTTGGCGGCAAAACAACCGAGCCAAACCGTAGCTGAACTCAAGACGCTCAATGAGCTCAGGTCCGAATTGGCCGGATCGGGTGCGGAGTTATCCGTTTCCCGTTTTCGAACAAGGCGAAGGAAACGAGGCTCGTCTAAACGCTCAACAACGCGGTGAGCAGCGACGCAGGAGGCTAGGTCCGGGTAGGTCAACGGTTCGTTTGCATAGTTAATCATCGTTCGCGTGATCGTCATTCGCAGGGGGCGAAATGTGCGGTATCGCGGTAGCCATCGATTGGGATGGTGCCGAAGCGGCTGTCCGGCGTTTAACCGCCGGCGTTCTGCACAGGGGTGACGTCACCGACCCGCTTTTCGCAGTCGGGAACAGGACCGCCATGTGCACGCGGCGTTTGCGCATTGTCGATCCGGCGCACGGCGCGCAACCGCAGGCGTCCTTCGACGGGCGATTTCTAATTTCCTTCAACGGTGAAATTTACAATCACGTGGCGCTGCGCCGCCGACTGGAAGCGATCGGGATCCCGTTCAAGACCGAGTGCGATACGGAGGTCATCGCAAACGTCATCAGCGCGTGGGGGCCGGCGGGGATACGCGAGCTCAGCGGGATGTACGCTTTTGTCGCTGTCGATACAGCGACCGGCGAGTTCCTTGCGGCACGCGACCCTTTCGGCGTTAAACCGCTCTACTTTATCCAATCGGGCAGCGGCTTCCTGTTTTGCTCGGAAATCAGGCCACTTCTGGAGGCGACCGAGAGCGGAGACGTCCAGTTTGTGCCGCCGGGTCACATGATGACTCGTAAATCCTGCGAGCTGCATTACGAATTGCCGTCGCCGGCCGTATTGGGACCGGGCTCGCCGCAGGAAATAGACCGGATTTTGTCGGAAGCTGTTTGCCGGCGAATTCCGCCCGGACTTCCGGTTGCCGCGTTGTTCAGCGGCGGCATCGACAGCACGCTTGTCGTACATTATGGCCGTCAATTCGCGCCCGCGATGCCGGGATATGTCGTGGTCGGCGGTGACTCGCCTGACCTTACGTTTGCCAGGCGTTATGCCGACCAGACCGGCCTCGACCTGCGCGAGGTCCATGTCGACGTGGATGCGAGCGCGATACTTCCGCAAATCGAAGCTGCGGTCGGCGTCGTCGAGGCATTTGAGCCTGCGATTATTCGCCACGCCACTTATAATCACGCGGCTGCAAAGCGCATGCATCAGGATGGATTTCGCGTGGCGCTGTGCGGCGAGGGCGCCGACGAACTGTTCGCGGGATACGAGCCACTCGAACAGGCTTTCATGCAGTCGAACGAACTTGGCGATTCCGTGCGAATCCAGTGTCTGGCGATGATGCACCGGGCTAATCTCCAGCGCGTCGACCGCTGCTCGATGCGCTACGAGATCGAAATGCGGGAGCCCTTCCTCGATCAGTCGGTCGTTGCCTATGCAAGACAGCTCGATCGCTCGGCGCTGATCGATCTGAAAAAAGGCCCTTCCTCGGGAAAGGCGGCGTTGCGCGCGATATACAATCTCTACCCCGATCAGCTCCCGGGCGTCATTCGTGACCGGAGGAAGCTGCTTTTCGATGAAGGCGCGGGCGGGGCCTCGGTATGGTCGGACTCGTTTGAATCGACAATGTCGGACGGCGATCTGTCGGATGGGCAGCGTGAATTCGCCGGCTTTGGGATTGAAACCAAGGAAGAGTTGTTTTTGCTGCGCGCGCTTGCGTCATCCATGGCAATCGAACGCGTTCCGCATTTGCGCCGGCGGCTTCATTTGCTAACGTCGCCTATGCTGCAGATGGATTGCTGATTTATGAGGCGCATGCTGTTGTCGGCTGGGGGCGCGTTCTTTCTGGCTGCTACGGTTCCGGCGGTGGCAGGCCCGCCATATCTGACGGACGATCCCGAACCGACCGACTATCGGCATTTTGAAATCTACACGTTCAACAATGGAACCGTGACCCGCGGCGATACCGCGGGAGAAACCGGGATAGATTTCAACTACGGCGGCGCGCCAAATCTGCAACTCACCGCGACAGTTCCGCTGGCATTCGACGCCCCGTCCGGCGGTCCGCTCGTCGCCGGGCCGGGAAATGTGGAGCTGGCGGCAAAATACCGGTTTCTCACACAGCAGAATTTCGGTCTCGATGTCGCTGTATTCCCGCGCATATTCCTGCCGAGCGCCTCGTCGAATGTCGGCGATCAACATGCGTCCTTTCTGTTGCCAGTCTGGGTCGAGAAGGACTGGGATAAATGGTCGGCGTTCGGGGGTGGGGGCTGCGAATACAACCGCTCCTGGAATTCGCGGAATTTCTGCCTGGCAGGCATGGTGCTGACACGCCAGGTCACCGATACTCTTCAGCTGGGTGTCGAAGTCTTTCATCAGACGCCTGATGCGCCGGGCGCCTTGGCAACGACGTCACTCGGCGTTGGCGCCCGCTACGACCTCAACGACACCTTCCACCTGCTGGGCTATGTCGGGCGAGGAATTCAAAATACGGATGAGACCAACCGCTTCAATTGGTACACGTCGGTCCTCGTCACGTTTTGAAAGCGCGCCGGATCAGGCTTTCCGGTTATGCGCGTTCCATTCGCGCTCGAGATTGGCGATCAGCGCCGGGCTGTAATGGCAATAGGCTTGGTCGCGGGCGTAAGCGGAAAAATATTTCCGGAATGTATCGAGCGGCTCCTCGCCAATGCGGATGGCGCGGCGGTTTGATACCGCGCTGACCGCGCCGGAACTGGTCAGGCCGGTAACGACCTTGTCCAGTGCAGCATCCATGTTGGCGGGCGTCGCGATTTCATCGCAGATCAGCCGGCCTTCCGGGCTGTCGCAGGGAAGCTTGCGCTCATACTGGATCGCCTGGCGGGTGAGGCGGTCGCCGGTGAAGCGCGGCATCCGCAGGTTCGCCGCACCGGGGATGATGCCTTCCTTGCGCGCCGGCAATGTCATGAAGGCATCGCTCGCCGCCAGGATGTAATCCATGGTCAACAGGATCTGGCAGTGACCGCCGATGGCAAAGCCGTCGACCGCCGCGATCCAGAGCTTTTCCGTACACCTGCCATGAACGTCGTCGGGCAAGGCGTCCGGCCCGGCAACACCGCGATACAGCTTGTTCACAAAGCCGAGGTCGCGTTGCAGGAACCAGACAAAAGGGATCTGCCCGCGGTAGAGATGCGTCAGGTTGATGCCGGCGCCGAACAGGCGCCTGCCGGCATATTTGGGATGGGTCACCGGACCGCCACGCAGCACCGCGATATCGGTCTTCGGATCGAGAATGGCGGCGTCGACCGCGATCTCCATGAAGTCGAGCGTGGTGTTGTCCTCGGCATTGAGGAAGCGTTCGTTCTTCGAGGTCACCAGCGCGGCCTTGCCGCGGCGTTCGACGCTGACTTTGCCGAAGTCGAGCGTGCCGTCGGTATCGAGTTTTTTGAGCGCATCGGCGGCTTCCGGCCGCGGCAGCAGCATGGCATGGCACAAATGTCGCCCGGCGGTTTCGCTCGCGAGCACGTGGGCGAGGAAAATGCCCTGGTCGATCTCGACACCGTCTTTTTCGCTTTGCAAAAGCGACGCTTCGGCGGCGACCTCCGCCTTTGTCGGCGTGAGGCCGGGTACGGCATCGGCGGCCGCGAACACCAGGCTTTCCAGGCGAATGAATTTCGACCGGTCCCGCGTCAGTTCGTCGTAAAGCTGTCCGCAATGGGCGGTGAGGAAATGTTCGCGTTGCTCGCGCGCGGCGGCCAGAATGGCTGATGCCGCGGCGGCTTCCGCTGAATTGCGCGCCGGTTTCTTCGGCAGGCGAGCGAGCAGGTCGCGCGAGAGCTGCCAAAACCGTTCATAGCGCGGCCGGTCGACGTAGAAATCGCCGGTGCGTTTCGGCGTTGCCGCGGTCCATTCGGCGACTGCGCGTTGGTCGAGACCGGCCAATGTCAGGGCATTGCCATCAATGTTCATTTCGCGAACTTCCCTGCGCCTTACTCAAGCTTTGGGCCGCTTGTCGATCACCCGTTTCGCCTTGCCCTGCGACCGTTCGATCGTTCCTGGCTCCAGCACCCGGACCGTCGTGCTGATGCCGATATAGGCCTTGATCAGATGGTCCGCCTTGCCCGCCAGCGTGGCGATCTCGCCGGCACTGAGCTTGCCTGCCAGTTCCGGGCGCATCTCGACCAGCACATCCAGTTCGTCGAGGTTGCCCGGCCGGCTGACCTCCAGAATGTAGTGCGGGGCAAGTTGCGGTTCCTGGCCCAGCACGGCCTCGATCTGTGACGGGAATACGTTGACGCCGCGAATGATCAGCATGTCGTCGGTGCGGCCCTTGACCCGCTCGATCCGCCGCATGGTGCGCGCGGTGCCCGGCAGCAGCCGGGTCAGGTCCCGGGTGCGATAACGGATCACCGGCATCGCCTCCTTGGTGAGTGAGGTGAAGACCAGTTCGCCGACTTCGCCGTCCGGCAAGACGCGGCCGGTGTCGGGGTCGATGATCTCCGGAAAGAAATGATCTTCCCACACCGTCAGGCCATCCCGGCTCTCGATGCATTCCTGGGCAACGCCGGGCCCCATCACCTCCGACAGGCCGTAAAGATCGACCGCCTGGATGCCCATGCGGTGCTCGATTTCGCTGCGCATGCTTTCGGTCCAGGGTTCGGCGCCAAAAATCCCGAGCCGCAGGCTGCAATCGGCGGGCTTCAATCCCTGGCGTTCGAATTCATCGGCAATGGCGAGCATGTAGGACGGCGTCACCATGATGATGGTCGGTTTGAAATCGCGAATGAGCTGCACCTGACGCTCGGTGAAACCGCCGCCGACCGGAATAACGGTCGCGCCGAGATATTCGCCGCCGTAGTGGGCGCCGAGGCCGCCGGTGAACAGGCCGTAGCCGTAGGCGATGTGAATGATGTCGGTCGAGCGTCCGCCGGCGGCGCGGATCGACCGCGCCATCAAATGCGACCAGGTGTCGATATCGCGCCGGGTGTAGCCGACCACGGTCGGCTTGCCGGTGGTGCCGCTCGACGCATGGACGCGCACGATGTCTTGCATCGGCACGGCAAACATTCCGAACGGATAGTTCTGCCGCAGATCTTCCTTGGTGGTGAACGGGAATTTGGCGAGATCGGCGTGCTGCTTCAGATCGGAAGGGTGCACGCCGGCGGCGTCGAGCTTCTTCTTGTAGTGCGGCACATGCTCGTAGGCTTGCCGCACGGTGTTTTGCAGCCGCTCGAGCTGCACCGCTGCAAGCTCGTCCTTGCTCGCCTTCTCGATCGCTTCGAGCTGGTCGTGTGCGCTCATGTCACTCTGCCTTGATGCCGCTTTCCTTGATGATCGGAGTCCACTTGGCGATTTCCGCCTTTTGCTTGATGGCGAGCGCCTCGGGCGTCTGCTGGTCGGGCGGCCAGATTTCCTGGCCGATCTTTTTGAAGCGCTCTTGCACCGCGGGATCGGCGAGCGAAGCGCGAATGGCAGCGTTGAGCTTTGCGATGATTGCAGGTGACGTACCCTTCGGCACCCAAAGGCCATGCCAGAAGCTCGCATCGATATCGTGGAAGCCAAGCTCGTCGAGCGTTGGCACATCCGGCGCGGCCCACCAGCGTTTCGACTGTAGCACCGCGAACGCCTTGAGCTGGCCGTTGTTAACGTACGGAACGTACGTCGAGGCCTGGCCAAACACGAAGTCGATGTGGCCACCAAGCATGTCCTCGAGCTGCGGCGCGCCGCCACGATAGGGCACGATCTGGAACGAGGTGCCGGTCTCTTTCTGAAACAGCCGCGCCGCGATGTCGGTCGGACCGCCGACGCCGACCGTTCCCATTGTCGCCTTGCCGTTTTTCTCCTTGAGCCAGGCGATCAGGCTTTTGGCGTCATTTGCCGGCAAATCCTTTCGCGCGACGATCCAGATCGGCGTGTCGGCGATCAGCGAAACCGGAGCCAGATCGTTCACGGCGTCGTAGTCGAGCTTCATGATCACCGGGTTGAACACGGCGGTCTGGGTGTGGCCGATGCTGATCGTGTAGCCGTCGGGCGCCGCATGCGCGACTTTGCCGACGCCGATCGCGCCGCCGGCGCCGCTGACATTTTCGATAATGACGGGCTGCCCGAGCACCGCCTGCATCCGTTCGGACAGGATGCGGGCAATGGTGTCGGTCGGACCGCCGGCCGGGTAGGGCACCACCATTGTGATGACGTGGGATGGATAGTCTTCGGCGCGGGCGCTGAATGCGCCGGCGAGCAACGCAAGTGCGAGTACGAGCGTTTTGCGCATGGCTGCTCCCTCCCACGAAGTATCCGGGTTCTTGAGGCCCCGGGCGTCCCGCGATACATCTTACATGAAACAAGCTGGCGGCAAGCCGGCGCGCGGGCACGGAGGAAATACCATGCAGGATGTCCTCGACATCAAGGTGACGCCGCTTTCCGCCGCCTGCGGCGCGGAAATCAGCGGCATCGATCTCACCAAGCCGCTGTCACGCGACAATGTCGAGGCGATCAAGAAGGCGTGGGGCAAGCACCTCGTGCTGGTGTTCCGCGGCCAGAAAGTGTCGCAGGAGGATCAGCTCCGCTTTGCCTCCTATTTCGGCGATCTCGGCAGCCGCAAGAAGGCGCCGGATGCGCTGCGGACGCGGGCCGAAGGCCTCGAGCAGAACCACGAGAAGGTGCTGCTGGTCACCAATATCAAGGTCGACGGCCAGCCGATCGGCGCATTCGGCGACGGCGAGTTCTGGTTTCACATCAACTCCGGCTATTCGGCGAAGCCTTACAAATACACCTTCCTCTATGCGCTCGAACTGCCCTCGCGCGGCGGCAACACCATGTTTTCGAATATGTACAAGGCCTACGACGCGGTGCCGGCAGCGCTGAAGGAAAAACTCAAGGGCAAGACAGCGCTGCATATCCACGAATATAATCGCGCCAAGCAGGCGAATTCATCCGGCGACATCAGCGGCATTCCGCATCATTCCCACCCGGTCTTCGTCACGCATCCGGATACCGGGCGCAAGACGCTGTTCGTCGATCGCCTGATGACGACGCGGCTCGAAGGCGTCGGCCAGGACGAAAGCGACGCGATCCTCGATCAGCTCTATGAGATCGGCGAGCGGCGCGAGTTCATCTTCGAACATGTCTGGCAACTCGGCGATTTCCTGATGTGGGACAATCGCTGCACTATTCATGCCCGGACCGATTTCCCGAAAGAGGAACGGCGGCTGCTGCGCCGCTGCACGGTCGAGGGCGAGCCGCTCTACGAATAAGGGACAGCCATGACCAACCCGCGTCTTCCGGTCCTTGACCGGTTCATCGCCGATTTGCGCGCGATCTGGGCTTCGGAAACCGAAGACCGGCGCCGCATGGAACGCGCGAGGCCGCTGCTGCAAACGCTGGTGATGGACCAGACGCTCAAGCAGCATTCGGCGGCCTGGCCATCGACCGAAGGCCGCAAGAATCTTCTGCTCTATGTCGATCCGGACCATGCCTTTGTGATCAACGGCGTGGTGCGGGTGCCGGGCCGCACCGGCAGCGTTCATGACCACGCCGACGCCTGGGTGCTTTACGGGGTGCTCGACGGCACCGAAAGCCTCGAACGCTTCGAGCGCGTCGATGACGGCAGCAAGCCGGGCTATGCCGAAATCAGGCTGTCGTCGGTCACCACCGGCTCGCAGGGCAAAGTCGACCTGGTGGCACCGCGCGCCATTCACGCCGAGCAGGGCGGTCCGACGCGCTCGGTCGCCATCATCGTGCGCAGCCAGAAGCTCGGCGAAGGCACGGTGTTGCAGCACCAATATGATGGCGCCGCCAAAACTGTTATCGAGCGTTACGGCCCGACGCAGGTGCCGTTCGAGGTCGCAGGCTGAAACATGGAACAATTGCCGAAAGGCGCGAATTTCGTTCGCGCGAAAACGCTCTGGGAAATCGGCTTGCATATCGCCGGCAATCCGGCGACGCCCTATGGCGGCAACCGCGACATGGTCATCACCGTCGGCTCGGGCTCCGGCGAGCGGTTCCGGCCGTGGCTGCGCATGGCGTCAGGCTCGGCCATCCTTGCCGAAGGCGTGGTGAAGGGTGATGTCGAAGCTGCGTTCGTCAATCCGTCGGCGCTGCTGACACAAGCCTATCGCGGTGTCGGCTTGTTCAAGACGCCGCTGCCGGTGCGGATCATCGCCTCCTATCCGAGCTGGGACCGCTTCGTTTTCGCCGTGCATCCGCGCGCCGGCATCCGCTCGCTGCGCGATATCAAGGACAAGAAATATCCGCTGCGCATCTCGGTGCGCGAGGATCCGACCCATTCGACCCTGGTATTGATCGAGCAGGCCTTTGCGCTGCACGGTTTCACTTTGCAGGACATCGAATCCTGGGGCGGCCGCATCTTCACCTGCGGTGGACCCGGCGACATCCGCCGCCGGCTGGAGCCGCTGGCGCGCAACGAGCTCGACGCCGTGTTCGACGAAGGCATCAAGGTCTGGCTGAACGAGGCGCTGGCGGCCGGACTGGTGCCGGTCGAACTCGATGCCCGCGAATATCAGGAACTGGGCGCGCTGGGGTGGCGCAAGGTGGTGCTGCCGAAAGCTCGCTTTGCCGGGCTGTCGAAAGATTTTGAAACGATCGATTTCAGCGGCTGGCCGATCTACTGCGATGCGTCGCTGCCGGAGCAGACCGCCTACGACATCTGCGCTGCGCTGGCCGCGCGCGAGGACGAGGTCCCGTTCGAGAAGGGCACCAACGGCAACGCGATCCAGATGGTGACCGAGACCGAACTCGACGCCGATGGACGTGCCGCTGCACCCAGGCTCGGAGCGCTGGCTGCGCGAGCACGGCAAGTAGTCAGATCACTTCTTCGGTCTTGTCGTCGGTCTCGCCGTAGCGGCGCAGCGTTGCCGGCCTGGTGCCGGAATAAAGTTGCTCCAGCCCCGGCGCGATCTTCGCGTTCTCGCGCTCGAACAGCGAATTGCCGTCGAGGTCGCTTTCGACCAGGAACGGACCGAAGTTTTCCACGTCGAGCACCCACACCGCCTGCGCCAGCCCGAGTTCTTCCAGCCAGTAGACGCCGGCAACGCGCTTGATGCCGCGGCCGAGCAGCGCGCCGGTGCCGTAGCCGACGGTGGTCAGATAGACCGCGTTGTTCGGCACGAAATGCTCGCGATAGGCCGCGGACGTCATGCCGCCTTTGCCGATGACGATGTTGCAGCCGGAAATCTTGAACCAGCCGGCGAGCCATTGCGCGAAACGGAACGACGCGGTCGCGGTGACGGCGCCGACCGTATGGCTGCCGTCGGGATTGATCGAGGCGGCGGGCGAACAATGAAAGTTGGTTATGCCGAGCGCTTCTTTGCCCGCCGGCATGCCGAAGCCGTCGCCGATGGCGCGCTTGTAGACGCCTTCGCGCGCCGTAAAGACGCGGCCATTCAGGTAGGCAACGGAGCCGATTTCCAGTTTGCGCAGGTCGGAGGTTGCGGCCGGCAGGTTGATGCGAACGGTTTTGAGTTCTGACATGTTATTCCGCCGCCGCTGCCGTCTGTTCGCCCCATTCGACCGTCGAACGGCGCATGTAGTCGGTGAACCACATCGGATCGGTACGGAACGTCGCCTTGCCGTCGGTTCCGATGCGGGCGCAGGCGCGCCGCGACGACAGGCAGAACATGTGCACCGACATCGGCATGCCGCCGGTATGGCAATAGCCGACCTCGATATGACAATCGATCACCATCGAGGAGCCGACGAAGCCCATCGCACCCATGCCGATGCTGTTGCCGAGCTCCCTGAACTCCTCTTCCAGGGCGGCGATTTTCGGATCTGGATTGCGCGAACCGACAACACGCAGGCACGACGCCTGCTTGCCGAGCACCATTGACGTGTCCTTCGAGCCGCCGAGCCCGACGCCGACAATGGCGGGCTGGCAGGCAAGGCCGCGCTTGCCGAAGCCGATCAGCGTGTCGAGATAAAACCGCTTGATGCCTTCGATGCCGTCGCCGGGGAACAGCATGCGGTAGTCCGAACCGAACAGGCCACCCTTATGCACGGTAGTCAGTTCGATCCAGTCGGCGTCGGGATGGAATGCGTATTCGATTTCCGGCGCATTGATGCCGACATTGTTGTTGTGATCGGTGCGCCACAGCGGATGCACGCGGTTCGGCCGCAGCGGCACGTTGGTCGTCGCGCGCGCGGTGGCGCGGCGCAGTGCGGTTTCGAGCGCCACCGGGCCGCCTTCGATCCGCGCATCGTTGCCGATCTTGACATACCAGCGCGGCAGGCCGGTATCGCCGCACATGGCGCGCCGGTCTTCCTTCGCAGCTTCATAATTCTCCAGCATCGCCTTGATAACGAAGGCGGACAGGTCGCCTTTCTCGGTGTTGGCGCATTGCCGCAGGCCGGCGAGATAATCGTCCGGGATTTCGATGGCGGCTTTCGCCATCAAATCTTCGGCGGCGCGCTGGATGCTCGACAGCGGGATCATGATGGCCTCATTCGGCTGCGATCGGGTCGCGCAGCAGGGTTTCACCGGGCTTCACGTGCGTGAACTGCACCGGGCTTTCGCTGATGGCAATGGCGCTGGCGCCATCGCCGGCTTTTTGCCGCGCCACGGTGAACACCGAAGTCGGGAAATCGCCCGGCTCGGGGAAATCGGAGCGGAAGTGTGCACCGCGCGAATTTTCGCGCTTGAGGGCGGCGACTGCAATCACCCGGCTGATCTCGACGAGCGAGCGCAGGTTGAGCCAGTCATGCCACGTCAAATTGAACTGCCGGCTGGTATCGGCGACGCCGGTCGCCAAAAGCTCCGCTTCGATGGTGTCGATGCCTTCGAGCCCGCGTTCGATGCTGGCACGGTCGCGCACCACGCCGACCTCGTCCCACATGCAATCCATCAGCTTCTCGCGGAGCGCGTTCACGTTGCCGGGCTTCTGCGTGAACGGATGCTGGGCGCGCGCCTGTTCCGCGTCGAGGATCGTGTTGTCCGGCGGGCGGAAACCGAGATTGGCAGCAATCCAGCCTGGCATCACGTCGCCGGCGATGCCGCCGAACACAGTGGAATTGGCGACGCCGTTGCCGCCGAGCCGGTTGGCGCCATGCATGCCGCTGGCATCCTCGCCGGCCACGAACAGCCCGGGGCGCTCGGTTGCGGTGTCGACGTCGCAGACCACGCCGCCCATGAAGTAGTGCGCCGTCGGCACCACCTCGACCAGGCCGCCGGCGAGATCGAAACCGCAATCGCGGCAGCGGTCCACCATGCCCTTGAACTCTTTGGCGACCCTCTCCGGACCGAGATGATCCATCTTGATGTAGACGCCGCCATTCGGCGTGGTGCGGCCGGCGCGCATCTCGGCATAGATCGAGCGGCTGACGACGTCGCGGGTGGCGCGTTCGAGCTTCGGATCGTAGGCGCCCATGAAGCGGTGCATCGCGCCGTTGAGAAGGTGACCGCCGGAGCCGCGCAGGCCTTCCTCCAGCACGGTGCCGGTCATGCGGGTATCCGGCCCGGCCAGCAGGCCGGTCGGATGGAATTGCACCATCTCCATGTCGCGCAGCGGCAGGCCGAGCCGCAGCGCCATCGCCAGCCCGTCCATGCTCTTGTCGCCGGACGGGGTGTGATAGCGGTACATGGTCGGGCCGCCGCCGGTGGCAAGCAGCGTCGCCTGCGCCTGCACGAAGCGGAATTCGCCGGTGCGCACGTCGAGCAGCAGCACGCCGGACAGCGCGCCATCAGGCGAGGGGATCAGTGCGACGGCGCGATGCTCTTCAAGGCGTTTGACCGGCCGCGCCCAGACCTGCTCCATCAACCGGTTGATGATCTCGATGCCGGTCAGGTCACCCTTGTGCACGGTGCGGTCGAAGGTCTGGCCGGCAAAGGCCTTGCCATGCAGCGTGCCGTCGGGATTGCGGTCGAAGAAGCAGCCGATTTCGTTTTCCAGTTCGCGCACCCGCTCGACCGCCTTGGTCACCAGCGTCCAGGCCAATTCCTGGTGCGGCAGCCATTTGCCGCCTTCGATCGTGTCCATGAAATGGCGTTCGATCGAAGTCGCCGGGATTGAGCGCGACGTTGTAGCCGCCCTGCACCATGCGGGTGCAGCCGCACTTGCCGAGCAGGCCCTTGCTGACCACGGTGACGTCGAGATCGGGATTGGCCTTGAGCGCATGCAATGCGGCGAATAGCCCGGCGCCGCCGGAGCCGAGGATCAGGATGTCGGTCTTGAGCCGCTCGACGGTCATGCGTTCCTCAAAACACCCGCACCAGGAACACGAAGGCGACGACCGCTGCCGCCGCGGCGGCGAGCGTCGCAAGCTGCTTCTGGCCGTCGCGCCAATCCATGTTCTCGATCACCAGCACGCGCAAGCCACCGAGCAGGTGGATGGTGAGCAGGAACACCAGGCCGCCTTCGGACAGCTTCACCAGCGGCTGATCGGTCCAGCGCAGGAACTCATCCAGCTTGGCGCCGCCGTGAATCGCAAGGCTGAGCGCCAGAAAATGGAATGGCAGGAAGATCGCCAGTGCCAAGCCCGACAGGCGGTGGATCATCGCCGCGATCCACAGCACGCTGCCGCGATGTCTGACGATATCGGTGCTCATGCCAGCACCAACGCATAAACGGCACGAAATCCGGCCGCGGCCAGGATCAAGCCGAAGGCGAGGGCGAGCCCTCCGGCGCTGCGGTCGCGAAACCGGGTCCACTCGGTGAGGATGTTGCGTACACCGATGGCGGCGTGGATGCAGACGGCGGCGACGAACAGGGCGTAGTACGCGCCCCATACCACGCTGCCGTGCGTGCGGGACAGGATATCGGCGGCGCTCAGGCCTTGCCGTGTGGCATAGAAAATGATGGCGATGTGGATGAGCACGAGCGGTGCCATCAGCGCCGCGGTGCCTCGCTGCCACAGATAAAGCCGCACATTCATGGCTTGATCTCGCCCTTGAGATACGCCGCCGTGGTGCGCCGCTTCAGCCCGGCGATGGATGCCGTCGGATTGATCGTCTGCGGGCAGAGTTCCTGGCAGGACTGGTGCGAGTGGCAGGCGTGACAGCCGCCGGCCTCCGACACCGCTTGCAGGCGCGCCGCATTGCCGGCGTCGCGTGTGTCATTGACCAGCGTCCAGGCCCGCGTCAGCGCCGCCGGACCGAAATAATCGTTGTTCCAGCGCACGGTATCGCAGGCGGCGTAACAAACTCCGCAATTGATGCATTCGATCGCGGCGTCGACGGCACGCCGTTCCGGCAAATCCGGCGGGATTTTCTCGATATCGTCGTACCTTGTCTTCGACGGCGCAAAGACGCCTTTAGCTTGCTGCCATTTCTCAAAGAACGGTTGCATGTCGGTCGCCAGGTCCTTGATGACCGGCAGGTTTTCCAGCGGCGCGATTTGCAGCTGGCCGCTGCCGGCGACCTTGGCGACATGGGTGCGGCAGGTCCAGCGCGGCTTGCCGTTCACCGTCATCGCGCAGGAGCCGCAGACGCCGACCCGGCAGGCGAAACGGTAAGACAGCGTCGGATCGATATTCCTCTGCACGAACGTCACGACGTCGAGCACGGTCTGGCTCTCGCGCCGCGGCACGCTGTAGGTCTCGTAGCGGCCGTCCTCGCCCCCGCGCCAAAGCGATACGGAGATGTCCCCGGGCATGTTGTTTTGGGCTCCTCCGTGACCTGAACTGCAACTCCGCACAGTCTAAAGCAATACTATAATACGACGCACCTACTCTCCGCACGCGGGGAGGACATACGGCGGCCACAGCACGCTTCTGGGTCCGGGCGTGGAGTTGCCATCATGACGAATCCGCAGCTTACGGTCTGGTACAACACCAAGTGTCCGGTGTGTAATGCTGGCATCAACTGGCAACGTAGCCGGCTCAGTCGGGCAGCCCGCGCTGGTATCATTGAGTTCCGCGATATCAATCTCGAGCCTGACGCGCTTGCCCGTTTCGGCGCAGATGTGAACGATGTGCGCCGGAGGTTGCATGCGGTCGATGCGCAGGGCCATCTCTTCGTCGGAGCTGACTGTGCCATCGTAATCTGGCGCGCAACGCCGGGCGACGCGTGGCTTGGCCGGTTCGTCGGCTTACCGCTCATCCGTCAGGTCGCACGCTTTTGCTATGACCGGTTCGCCGACCTGCTTTTCGCGTGGAATCGCTGGATGGGGCATTGGTAGGCGGCGATGACAATGTAAATCGAGCGGCCTAGACTGATTGGGTCAATGCCGCCCGCGATTTCACGCAAGAGCGGTAATTCAGGGAGGCGTTCGGTGACCAAGTCAGGCATAGTATCGCGTCGCAGGTTCCTCGCCGGCACGGCCGGCGTCGCGCTTTCATCGAACCTGGCCGCTCCGGCCATCCTCGCCCAAACCCGCGCGCCGATCCGCCTCGGCAACATCAATACCTATACCGGCGGCCTGGCTTACGCCGGCGCCGAGAATTACAACGCGGTCGAGCTCTATTTCGACAGCATCAACTGGACCATCGCCGGGCGCAAAGTCGAGATCATCAAGGAAGACGACCAGTTCAACCCGCAGGTCGGCTTGCAGAAAGCCAAGAAGCTGGTCGAGAGCGACAAGGTCGATCTGGTGTTCGGCATCCAGGCCAGCAACGTGGCGCTTGCCGTGCTGAACTACATGAAGCAGCAGAAGGCGTTCTACGTGGTGACCGGCGCCGGCACCGACGCGATCACCTGGGACCGCTACCCTTATCTGTTCCGTTCGTCGATCTCGACCTATCAGCTTTCCGGACCGATGGCGGAATACGTCTATAACAATCTCGGCAAGCAGATCGTGTTGACGGCGTCTGACTACGCCGGCGGCCACGACGTGATGAACTTGTTCAAGGGACCGTACGTCGCCAAGGGCGGTACGGTGCTGAAAGAGATCTGGCCGCCGCTCGGCACCACCGACTTCAGCCCGTACCTGACGGATATCAAGTCGATCAATCCCCCGGTGACTTACAACTTCATGCCGGGAGCCGATGCGTTCCGCTTCGTGCAGCAATATTCCGAGTTCGGCCTGAAGGAGAAAATGCCGCTCACCGGATTCACGATGATCAACTCGCAAACCACCAGTTCGCTCGGAAAAGCGGGGATCGGCGTCATCTCGGCGCTGACATTTATCGATACGCTGGACAATCCGGAAGCGAAGAAGTTCGTCGCCGACTACCAGGCGAAATACAAATCATCGCCCGATCTGTTCTGCGATTACGGTTATGTCGGTGCGCGGGTGATCGGGGAAGCCTTGCAGATGGTCGATGGCGACGCCTCCGACAAGGACAAGCTTGCCGAGGCGATGGCGAAGGTGAATTTCAAGGCGCCGCGCGGTCCGTTCAAGTTCGATCCCGCCACGCATAATCCGATCCAGGACATCTATATCGCCCAGGTGATCGAGAGCGGCGACAAGATCACGACCAAGGTGCTTTCGACGGCGAACCAGGTTCAGGACCCCGGCCACAAGATCTACTGATCGGATAACAACGCTGCAAAAATCCGGCTGAGGGCTGCATGGAACTGCTCGTCGCCCAGCTATTGAACGGGCTGGTCTACGGCGTGCTGCTGTTCCTGATGGCCGCCGGACTGTCGCTGATTTTCGGCCTGATGAACGTCGTCAGCCTGGCGCACGGCTCGTTCTTCATGCTGGGCGCGTTCGTCGGCCTTACGATCGTGCATCTGACCGGCAGCTTCTGGCTGGCGCTGATCCTGGCGCCCATTCCGGTGATCGTGCTCGGCGTGCTGATGGAAGTGCTGTTCATGCGGCCGCTCTATGCGCGCGGCCACATGGATCAGGTGCTGCTGACGTTCGGTTTCACTTTCGTCTTCTACGACCTGGTGCAGACGGTCTGGGGACGCATGGTGCTGCGCCTGCCGACCCCGGAAATCCTGCAAGGCACCGTGCAGATCGGGCTTGGCGTGTTTTCGGCCTATCGCCTGTTCCTGATCGGGTTCGGCTTTGCCACTGCCATTCTGCTTTGGCTGGTGCTTGAGCGCAGCCGGGTCGGCGCGATGGTGCGCGCCGGCGTCGATAACGCGGCCATGGCCGCGGGCCTCGGCGGCAACATTCCGCTGCTGTTCACCGGAATATTCGGCTTCGGTGTGGCGCTGGCGGCGCTTGGCGGTGTCGCCGCCGGGCCGGTGCTCGGCCTCTATCCGGGCATGGACGCCGAAATCCTGATCCCGGCGTTCATCGTCATTGTCATCGGCGGCATGGGCAGTCTGCGCGGCGCATTTGTCGGCTCGCTGCTGATCGGCATCGCCGACACCTTCGGCAAGGCCTACCTGCAAAGCATCGCGCTGTTTCTGATCTATCTGGCAATGACAGTCGTGCTGCTGATCCGGCCGCAAGGCTTGTTCGGCATCAAATACTCCGACGTTTCCGCAGCCTCGGCGATCACCAGCGCGGCCGTGCCGGCAACGGCCGGAAAGCGCATCGCCGGCTTCGTTGTGCTGGCCGCCTTGCTGATCCTGCCGTTCTTTCTCACCGACTACCCTCGCGCGCTGGTCGCCGAGATTCTCATCTTTGCGATCTTCGCGATGAGTCTCGACCTGTTACTCGGCTTCACCGGCCTGATGTCGCTCGGCCACGCTGCGTTCTTCGGTCTCGGCGCCTATGCGGTGGCGGTGCTTGGCACGCAATTCGGCATCAACGCCTGGCTCGGGCTCGCCGCGGGTGTCCTATTGGCCGCGAGCGGGGCTGCGCTGATCGGCTTCTTCTGCGTCCGGCTCGCCGGGATTCCATTCCTGATGCTGACACTGGCGTTCTCGCAGCTGGTGTTCTCGGTCGCGCTGAAGTGGCGCGACGTGACCGGCGGGTCCGACGGCATGGCGCTTGCCGAGAAGCCGGGCTTCTTCGGCTTCAGCCTCGACCACTCGCTTGTCATGTATTTCATGACGCTGCTGTTCTTCGTCGCCGCGTTCCTGCTGCTCCGCCGGTTGATCAACGCGCCGCTGGGTCACGTCTTTATCGGCATCCGCGAGAATGAACAGCGCATGCTGGCGATCGGCTATCCGACGCGGGCCTACAAGCTTCTGGCCTTCATCATCGCCGGCAGTTTCGCCGGTCTCGCCGGCGGGCTTTACGCCATCTTCAACGGCTTTATTTCGTCGGATGCGCTGTACTGGACTGCTTCCGGCGACATTCTCATCATGACCATGCTCGGCGGCGCAGGCACGCTGATCGGCCCGCCGATTGGCGCGGCCGTGTTCCTGCTGATGAAAAATGTCGCCAGCTCCTACAGCGAACACTGGCTGACCATCATCGGCGTCATCTTCATCTGCTGTGTGATGTTCTTCCCCGGCGGCATCTGGGGCACGGTGCAGAAACTGCGATGGGGCGGGAAGCGGCCGTGAATATCCTCGACATCGAGCATTTGCGCCGTGCCTTCGGCAGCCTGGTCGTGACCGACGACGTCAACCTCGCCATTGCGCCGGGCGAGCGGCACGTCATCATCGGTCCGAACGGCGCCGGCAAGACCAGCCTGATCAACCAGATCGGCGGGCAGCTCGCGCCGACGGCAGGCCGCATCATGCTTAAAGGCCGCGACATTGCCGGCCTGCCGCCGCACCGCATCAGCCGCATGGGCGTCGCCCGCACGTTCCAGCGCAACAATCTGTTTCACAATCTCAGCGTGATCGAAAACCTGCGGCTGGCGCTGTCGGTCAAGTTCGGCAACCCGCTCGATTGCTTTGGCGCGGCCGATCGCGATGCGGCCCTGATCGATCGGGCGCGGCAGTTGATGCGGCAGGTTCATCTCGGCGATGACGGCGCACGTATCGCGCGTAACCTGTCTTACGGTGAGCAGCGTCAGCTTGAGATTGGAATTGCGCTTGCCGGCGAACCCGATCTGCTGCTTCTCGACGAGCCGACTTCCGGCATGTCTCCTGCCGAAACCAGCCGCATGATCGAGCTGATTGCGTCGCTGCCGCGTAGCTTGTCGCTGCTGATGATCGAGCACGACATGCAGGTCGTATTCTCGGTCGCCGACCGCATCACCGTGCTTTATTACGGCAAGGTGCTGGCCAGCGGCGTGCCGGCGGAGATTCAAGTCAATCAGCGCGTGCGCGAAGTCTATCTGGGGATGACGCACTGATGCTCACCCTCGACAACGTCAACGCCTATTACGGCGATAGCCACATCCTTCACGGCGTCACGCTGTCGGTGCGCGAGGGCGAAGTGGTGTGTCTGCTCGGCCGCAACGGCGCGGGAAAAACCACGACGATCATGACCGTGATGGGCTACCTGCACCCGCGCGCCGGGTCGATCCGCTACAACGGCCGCGATATCGGCGCGTTGCCGCCCTATGCGATGGCGCGGCTCGGTTTCGGCTTGGTGCCGCAGGAGCGCGGTATTTTCCCGAGCCTTACCGTTCGTGAGAATCTGACGGTGTTCGCGCGGCAGGCGGCAAGCGGCGGCTGGACTTTGCAGCGGATCTTCGAGCTGTTCCCGGGCCTTCACGCCCGCGAGCGCAATCTCGGTTTCCAGCTTTCGGGCGGCGAGCAGCAGATGCTGTCGATCGCCCGGGCGCTGATGCTCAATCCGTCGTTGCTGTTGCTCGATGAGCCGTCGGAAGGCCTGGCGCCGCTGATCGTGCAGGAGATCGTCGAGGTGCTCAAACGCCTCAAAGGCGAAGGGCTGGCGATCCTTCTGGTCGAGCAGAACCTGCGCGCGGCTTTTGCCGTCGCCGACCGGCACCACGTCATGAACAAGGGCGCGATCTGCTTTACCGGATCGACCGCGGAACTCGAGGGCAATGAGTTCGTGCTGCGGAATTATCTGAGCGTGTAGATGTTCTCGTGGTGAGGAGCAGCCTGCGGCGCCAAGAGAGATCCTCATGGTGAGGAGCGGCGCGTAGCGCCGCGTCTCGAACCATGCTTCACCCACTGAGCGGCATCCTTCGAGACGCGCCCTTCGGGCGCTCCTCAGGATGAGGAGTGAGGGAAGGGCGTTCTTCGTTGTGACAGCTCGCGCAGTCGCTTGAAATCATTTGCCATGAGCGCCTCTTTCTTGACCCGCGACCAGCCTTTGACCCGCCGCTCAGCCGCTATGGCATCAACAATTCTGTCGAAATATTCCGACCACACGAGCTCTACAGGTCGACGCTTGGCGGTGTATCCGTCAAAGATTCCGTTTTGATGCTGCGAAACGCGCGTTTCCAGTTCGCCGCGCGTCGTGCCGACATAATAGGATTTATCGGCACAACGAAGAATGTAGAGCCACGCTCCCCACTCTGCCTTACTCGGCCGCCGTAACCGCCGCGGTCCGGTCAAATCCCGAAATCATCGTATCCGGATACAGCTCTTTCAGCTTCGGATACACTTCGCGGGCGAACATGCGGATGCTGTGCACGGTATCGTCGTGTTCGAGGAAGCCGGCCTGTCCCATGATCAAAAGCTGGCCGTAGCCGCCGACATAGTCCCAGTGCTTCCTGATCTGCGCCAGCACCTGGTCCGGCGTGCCTGCGAACATGGTGCCGGCCTCGAGCGCACCTGCGACGGTCGCTTGCTTGGTGCCGAAGGCGCTGACCACGTTGTGCGCGCCACGCGCCAGTTGCACGTTCATGGCCACCGGCACGTAGCCGGGCGGATTGGCGAAGTGCGGGGGCACCTTGTTGGCCTGGATGTACCAGAGCAATTTCTCGGCGCCGGCATGCGCGCGGGCTTCGGAATCGCCGACGTAAATCAGCGCCGCGTAGGCAAGGCGGTCGATCGGAACATCTTGCCCGCGTCCGGCATCGCGCCAGCCTTTGCGATAGGCGTCGAAGATACGCTTGGTAGTGTCGAAGCCGGTCAGGAACGTGGCCTGGACATGGCCATGCGCGCCGACCTGCGCGGCGCCACCGGTGCTGGTCGTCGAGACCCAGACCGGCGGGTGCGGCTGCTGGATCGGGCGCGGCCAGATGTTGATCGCGCGATGATGAAAAAAGCGGCCTTCGTGGCTGAAGGGTCCGTCGTGATGCGTCCAGCATTTGACGATGAGATCGAGCGCCTCCCAGTGGCGCTCATTCATGCGTACCGGGTTGCTGTTGGCGGGAAGGATTTCGTACGGCACGCCGCGCACGAAACCGGCTTCCAGCCGGCCATGCGAGAGCACGTCGATCATCGCCATTTCTTCGGCAACGCGGACCGGCTGCCGGCGATTGGCGATCGGATTGCCGAGGATCAGGAGCCGGGCCTTCTTGCTGAGACGGGCCAGCGCCGCCAGCATCAGCGGCGCGGCCGGGTCGACGCAGGTCGCCGTCTGGTGGTGCTCGTTGAGCATGATCTCAACGCCTTCATCCTCGGCGATGAGCCATTCATCGATGTAGCGATCGTAGAGCGCGGCGCCTTTGGCCGGGTCGTAGACCTTGTTCGGCAGCGACACGCGGATGGAAGGGTAGCTGTCCGCCGGCGGCAGGTACGGGTACGCCGTTTCGCTGAAATGCCACGCTCTCATGTCATTTCTCCAGGAACTCGCTGATCGCCGCGGTAAGCGCCTGCGGCTGCTCGAGATGGGGCAGGTGGCCGGCGCCGGCAATCGTCATGGTCCGCGCGTTCGGCATCAGCCTCGCGTAACCCTCGAGGTAATTCGCCGATACCAGACCGTCGCCATCGCCGCGGACGAACAGCGCCGGCGCGTTGACGCGATGCAGCCGGCGCTTGAGCTTGGTGTTGTGCATCCACGGCTCCCACACCAGCAGCGCCAGCGTCTCGCGGGCGCGGAAAATGGCTGCGAGTTCGTCCTCAGGGAGCTTGGAGAAATCCGGCAGTAGGCGCGCCGGATCCTTGTAAACCAGCTTGTCGAAATCCGCCTGCGGCATCGCGAAAACGTCCGGGATGTCGAGCTTGTCTGCGGAACCGAGCTTGACGCCGACTGGAGCGATCAGTGCGACGCGGCGAAAACGCTGCGGGGCCTTGCTCGCCATCTCCGCGCCGATCCAGCCGCCGACCGAACACGCAACCATATCGGCCTGCTCGACGCCGAGCTGGTCGAGAAGCTCAAGATGGAGGTAAGCGATGTCGTCGATGCTATCGAGCCACTCGGGCAGGCTCGATTTGCCGAAGCCGGGATGTGAGGGCGCGATCACACGGCGCTGCTTTGCCAATCCGTCGGCAAACGGTTGCCACGGATCGTAGCCCATGCCGCTATGCAGAAACAGCAGCGGCTTTGCCTTGGCCGCGCTCGCGTCGCCCGAATCCAGAATTTCAAGATCGACGCCCGCGATCTTCATTGTCGTTGTGTTCACGCGCGGTAGCCTCCCTGAAGGCATGGTCCCCGCGGCACTGCACCTTGTCAATATTGCCGCTATCGCGAAGCGGCGAGGGTCGTATGCGCGAACGCGCAGTGCTCCGCCTCGATACGCGCGATGTCACGCTTGCCTGGGCAAGGCAAAAGGAACAGTCTTGAGGGTAAGGGTGCGCGGCTCCTCGCATAAAGCGCGTCCGCAAATCGGCATAGGGAGGCTTAGATCATGACCAAGCATGATGAAGGACGCCGTGCGTTCCTGGTCGGCACGGCCGTCGGAGCGGGAGCCGCTGCAAGTGCGGTGCTGGTTCCCGACGCTCTCGCAAAGGATCATCCGGAACATCACGCCGCGGCGGACGCGCCGGCGGCGGCGCCATCGACGGGACATGCGATGGCCTCCATGAGCGGCGGCCATGGTGCATTCTTCAACGACGACGACACACGAACGATCACCGCGTTCACGGAACGTCTGATGCCTGGAGCCCCGGGCATGCCGGGCGCAACCGATGCGGGTGTTACCCACTACATCGACCTGACGCTCTCAGGCTTCGATGAAGACCAGCAGTTCTTCTACCGCTCCGGGCTGGCGCAACTCGACGCGCACTGCAAGCAAGCCTACGGCAAGGAATTCCGTCGGCTCACCCCGGAGCAGCAGGACGAAACGGTTACGGCGCTTCAGCAGGGCAAGGCCCCGGCGTTCGTCTGGCCGACCGCGCAGGCGTTCTTCACCAAGGTGCGCACGCATACGATGGAAGGAATGTTTGCCGACCCGGTCTATGGCGGGAACAAGAACTTCGCCGGCTGGCGGCTGGTCGGTTTCCCCGGCGCGCAACCGTTTTACTCGCCGGAGGATATGCAAAGCACAAAAGCGTTCACGCGCGAGCCGATCGTCGGCCTGCAATCACGGTCGAAGGAGGGTTGAGCCATGGCAACCGAGAAAACCGACGTCGTGATTATTGGCGTGGGCGCAGTCGGCGGCATCATCGCCGCCGAGCTTGGCAAGGCCGGCATGAAGGTGATCGGTCTGGAGCGCGGTCCGCGGCTGAAGACCGAAGATTTCGAGCCCCACGACGAGTTGCGCTATTTCGAGCGCCAGGATCTGCGGCCGAGCCCGAAACGCGATCCGGTGACATGGCGGCCGAACGCCAGTGCGCGCGCCAACCCGATGCCGTCGCTGAACAACGGCAACCAGGCCGGGGGCGGCACGGTGCATTACGGCACGTTGTCATGGCGCATGCACGAAGATGACTTTCGCGTGCGGACCAAGACCATCGAACGTTACGGCGCTTCCGCCATTCCGTCCAATTCGTCGCTGGTCGATTGGCCGGTGAGCTATGCGGAGCTGGAGCCGTTCTACGACAAGGCGGAATACGAACTCGGTGTTTCAGGCAAGGCCGGCAACATCCAGGGCAAGAAGATCGAGGGCGGCAACGTCTTCGAGGCGCCGCGCTCGCGCGAGTACCCGCTCAAGCCGCTGCTGGTGGACCAGTCTGCCGTTCTGTTTGAAGCCGGTGCGAAAAAACTCGGCCTGCATCCGTTCTCGTCGCCGCGCGCGATTGTCTCGGAGCCGTATAACGGCCGTCCCGGCTGCACCTATTGTGGCTTCTGCCAGGCGTTCGGCTGCCACGTCGGCGCCAAGTCGTCGATCCTGGTGACGAAGCTTCCGGAAGCCGACGCCACCGGAAACTTCAAGCTGATCACCGGCGCGATGTGTTACCGCGTCAATAGCGATAACACCGGCAAGGTGACCGGCGTGTCCTATTACGGGCCGGATCGCTCCGATAACACCATCGAAGCGGATATCGTTATCGTCGCGCCCTTCATCTACGACAACACGCGGCTGATGCTGCTGTCGAAGACGAAGAAATTTCCGAACGGTCTGGCCAATTCCAGCGGGCAGCTCGGCAAGCACATCATGGCGCATATCATGGCGAATGTGTTCGTCACATTCGACGATCGCTACGTCAACAACTTCATGGGCCCAAGCGCACAGAAGCATACGATCGACGATTTCAACGCCGACAATTTCGATCATTCCGGCCTTGGCTTCATCCGCGGCGCGCAACTCTCGATCGGCACGCCCAATCTGCAAGGCGGCCCAATCGCGTTCTCGACGGTCGGGCCACCGCCCGGCACACCGTACTGGGGCGCGGGCTATCGCGACTTCGTCTCCAAGTACTATGCGCGCCATGGCGCCATGGTGGCGCAGACGGAGAACCTGCCGTTTCCGGATCAGACCATCGATCTCGATCCGAATGTGCGCGACGCGTGGGGTCTGCCAGCGCCGCGCGTCACCTACGACTGGCGCCGGCCGAGCGAACGCGCGCGCGTCGAATTCGTGCAGAAGAAGCTGGCCGAGATCGGTCAGGCCATGGGCGGCCCGCATGTCTGGCCAACGCCGGTGAGTCCCGCCGGCGCACCGGGCGCGCACCACGAAGGCGGCACGCGCATGGGTTCCGATCCAAAGGACTCGGTCGTCAACAAGTACGGCCAGACCTGGGATCATCCCAATCTGTTCCTGATCGGCAGTTCGACGTTCCCGACCATGGGCGCCGGATTTAATCCGACGCTGACGATCCAGGCGCTGGCCTACATGTCGGCGGATGCGATCGTGAATAAGTATCGCAAGAACCCGGGACCGCTGATCTGAGCAAATGCCTCTCCTCGCGGTGTCGGGGAGAGGTTTTTTCGAATCCTCATCCTGAGGAGCGCCCGAAGGGCGCGTCTCGAAGGATGTCGTTCGAGGCGTGAAACATGGTTCGAGACGCGGCGCTGGGCGCCGCTCCTCACCATGAGGACTATTTCACGTCGGGATAGAGCCCGGAGGCTTTCACCACGGAAAGCCCTTCGGCGCGATCGTCCACGAGTTCCTTGGCGAATTGGGTCGCCAATTCCAGGCTCGGGGTGAGACCGCGGCTGATCAAAAACTTCTGCTGGAAGTCAGGCTTGGATTCGATCGCGACAATGGCCTTGTTCAGCTTGTCGATGATCGGCTGCGGCGTGCCCTTTGGCGCCATGATGCCGAAGAATGTCGCGGTGATGTGCTTGGTGTAGCCGGCTTCCTTGAAGGTTGGGATGCTCGGATCGAGCGGCGAGCGCTCGTCGCCGTCGATGGCCAAGCCAACGATTTTGCCGGCCTGGATGTAGGAAATCAGATTGCCGATGCCGAAGATCGCGATTTGCGTCGAGCCGTTGAGCATGGCGTTGACCGCGTCGCCACCGCCCTTGAACGGCAGGCGCACGACGTCGGTACCGTTCCTTTGATTGAAGTCCTGCATGAAGGCGACCTTCGACAGCGAGGCCGCCATGTAGTTGAACGTACCGGGCTTGGATTTGATCAGCGCCGCGAGGTCGGGAAACGTCTTGACGCCGAGCGCCGCGTCGATCGCGAACATCTGCGTCAGATAGTAAGGCCTCGCAATCGGGACCAGCGTTTTCGACGGATCGAAATCGGCGCCGGGCAGGAATGGATTAATCACCAGAGCCTGGTCGGTGATGATGCAGATCGTATAGCCGTCCGGCGTCGCATCGGCGCAGGCCTTGGCCCCCACCGTGCCGTCGGCGCCGGCGCGATCCTCGACCACGATCGAAGTGCCGAGCGCCGGGCCGAGCTGGTCGCCGAGGGCGCGCATGAACAGGTCGCTCAAGCCGCCAGGGCCTTGCGACGCGATGGCGTGGATCGGCCTGGACGGATAGTCATCGGCCATCGCCGGCAGTGACGGCGTCAAAAACCCAACCAACGCGACAGCGAGCGTCCACCGATTCATGTTTCTTCCCCCTCCGGGCACAGCTTTGAGCGGGGAACAATGCCGTGGCAAGTCCCTACGCCCTATGCGGCGTAAACACGCAGAAGAGGCGGGGCGCACGTTGTGCTGGTGCCGACGCGGCCGCCCCACTAACCTTTGGACCGATAATGTCTTGTGGAGCCCGGGATTATGAAGCGCAGCACCGATCGTATTTTGACCACCCATGCCGGAAGCCTGTCGCGGCCGGTCAATCTCGTCGCCATGAGCAAGGAGGTCGCCACCGGCCAAAAACGCAGTGACGATCCAGCCTTCACGAGCGTGCTGGCCGCGTCCGTCGCCGATGTTGTGAAGAAACAGCGTGAGCTTGGCATCGACATTCCCGACGATGGCGAATTCGGCAAGCCGGTTGCCGGCAATTACGACTATGGCGCCTGGTGGAATTACGCCTTCGCCCGGATGTCGGGATTTTCACCGGCCGGCACTGCCGCTGCGGCGACCCATGAGCAGCACAAGAAATCAAGCGTCGCCGATCTGGCGCTGACATCGTTCGCCAATCGCCGCGACTGGCAGACCTTCGCCGAGTTCTACCAGGATCCCGAGTTCGAGCGGCGGCCTACTCGGCAGCTCTGCGCGCCGGCCGGTCGGGCGGCCGACCTGCACCGGGCCGATCAAATATACCGGGCATGCCGCATTGCAAGCCGACATCGACAACTTGAAAAAGGCGATGGCGGCGACGGGAGCGGAGGAGGGCTTCATGTGCTCGATCGGCCCCGGCAGCTTCGCCCGCAGCGCCGACGTCTATTACAAGACCGAGGAAGAATTCCTTTTCGCCGCCGCCGACGCGATGCACGACGAATACAAAGCCATCGTCGAAGCCGGCATCGTCTTGCAGATCGACGACCCGAGCCTTCCCGACAACTGGGACATGATCAATCCGGAGCCGCCGCTCAAGGAATTCAAGAAATTCGAGGCGGTGCGTATGGAGGCGATCAATCATGCCATACGCGGCTTGCCACAGGACCGCATCCGTTTGCATATCTGCTGGGGCAGTTGGCACGGTCCGCACACCACCGACATTCCGCTGGCCGATATCGTCGATCTGGTGCTGAGCGTCAACGCCGGCGCCTATTCGGTAGAGGCGGGCAATGTTCGCCACGAGCACGAATGGCGGGTCTGGCAGGACGCGAAATTGCCGGACGGCAAGCTGCTCATTCCCGGCGTCGTCAGCCACGCCACCAATATCGTCGAGCACCCGCAGGTCGTCGCCGACCGGATTGTACGTTACGCCAAAGTCGTCGGTCGCGAGAACGTCATTGCCGGCACCGATTGCGGGCTGGGCGGCCGCATTCATCCGCAGATCGCCTGGGCGAAATTGCAGGTGCTGGCCGAAGGCGCGCGGCTTGCGACGAAGGAACTGTGGGGCTGACTGACACGCCGACGATACGCTCGCGAGGCCGATGACATCCCCCGTTGCGACCTGTCATAATTCGCACACCAAAGCGAAAACAGGGAGGTAATCTTGGCCAAATACACGTGGGATCACATTCATCTGCGCACCACCGATCCCGAAGCCATGGCAAAGTGGTTCGAGGACAAGCTCGGTGCCGAAGTGATCCGCACCATGCAGCAGGGCAAGCCGCGTATCGATCTCAAGCTCGGCGGCGCCAGCATCTTCATCGCTCCGGTAGCCAATGGTGACGGCACCAATGCGGCGCCTGCGATTCCCTATCGCGGGCTCGATCATTTCGGTCTTTCGGTCAGCGGCATCGACGAAATCGCTGCGGACCTGAAGAAGAAGGGCGTAGAGTTCACCCGCGAGCCGACCACTGTGCGGCCCGGCACCCGCGTTTGCTTCATCAAGGCGCCGGAAGGTGTCTCGATCGAGTTGCTCGATCGTAACGTCTAGGCGTTTTCCCAAGGGAGACTTTGCAATGTTGCAGCTTTATTACGCGCCCGGCGCGTGCTCGATGGCGTCGCATATCGTGCTCGAGGAGACCGGCGAGAAATATACCCCGACCAAGGTCGATCTCGCCGGCGGCGAGCAGCGCACAGAATCTTATCTGAAGATCAATCCGCAGGGCCGGGTGCCGGTGCTGCGTCTCGACGACGGCAGCCCGCTCGCGGAAAACACCGCGATCCTGCCCTATCTGGGCAAGCGGTTCGGCTATTGGCCAAAGGATCCGATTGGCGAAGCGAAGGCGCTGTCGACGATTGGCTTCTTCGCCGGCAGCGTGCATCCCGCGCACGCTCATGTCGGACGGCCGGAGCGATATACCGCCGACCAGTCGGCGTTCCCGGGCATCAAGGAACAGGGGCTGAAATCCTTTCACGGCTACCTGAAGCAGATCGACGGGATGCTGGCGAACCGCGAATGGATTTCCGACAGCTACTCGGTGCTCGATCCTTATGCTTTCGTCTTCTACACGTGGGGCGTGCGCCGCGAACTGCCGATGGGCGAATTGAAGAACTACACCGCGCACAAGGACCGCATGCTCAAGCGCGCAGCGGTCGACCGCGTCGCCGAAGACGAGAAGATCAAAGTCTAGAGACAGAAGCGGCGGACGCTTTATGCGTCCGCTGGCTCTTCGAACTTGAAGCCGATCTTCTGCAAGCCTTCGAGGGCGGCCTTGCCGTATTCGGTCTCGATCTCCTTGGCGAGGCTTGGTGCATAGGAGATCGGATCGACCTGCTCCTCGGTCTCCGGCACGATCATCACCAGCAGGCGGCCGGTCTCGTTGGAGATGTTGCGGAAACGGCGGTTCTCGCCGCGCGGCACCGAGATCATGTCGAGCGGTTCGAGCACCAGCGCGTGTTCGCCATGATCGCCCCAGGCGATCTCAAACCTCCCGGTCAGGCACATGAAGTTCTCGACGGTGTTGAGGTGGCGGTGCAGGCCGGGCCCGTTGCCGGCTTCGCACTCGGCGATGGTGACGATCAGGCCGCGCGGACCTTTGACCGGAGCGCCGGCGCTGCGGCCCTGGTAATCGGCCGGCGCCATCACCGGAAATACCTTCCGCGCGGTGATCTTTTCGACCGCGCCTGCCGGGATGCCGTGGGTATTGAAGTTCTGGGTCTGATAGCTTTGCAGCTTGTCGAAGCGGGCAACGCGCTTTTCCATCGCTTCCGGGCTGAGTGATTTTGTCGCCATAGCACTTCCTCCGTTTGCCGGCCATTATTCGCGCTGCCAAGCGGCTTGTCGAGCCGCCCGGCGTGCTTACAATCGCACGCACTTCAAATAGAAGAACAGTTCGACAGGGAAGGGACGCGGATGAGGACGTTGATAGCGGCATGTGCCGCCGCGCTTGGTGTTATGGGTCTGACGCTGGCGCCGGCCGTCGCGCAGGATTATCCGACCAAGCCGATCCACATGATCGTCCCGTATCCCGCAGGCGGCGGTACCGATCTCGTTGCGCGGATCGTGGCGGACCATGTGTCCAAGATCTTGGGCCAGACGATCTATATCGACAACCGTGGCGGCGCGAACGGCGCTATCGGCTTGACCGCGCTCAAGCAGGCTGAGCCCGATGGCTACACGATCGGCTTTTCCGCCGACACGGCGATGACGGTCAATCTTTATCTCTACAAAGACCTCGCCTACGACGCGGTGAAGGACTTCATCCCGATCTGTTCGGCGGTTCGGTTGCCGGGCATGCTAGCGGCCAATACGTCGTTCCCGGCGAACAACATTGCCGAGCTGATTGCGCTGGCGAAACAGAAGCCGAACGGCGTCGCCTACGGCTCGGCCGGGGTTGGTAATTTCAGCCACTTGGCGATGGTGTTGTTCACACAGGCAACTGGTACGCAGATGCTGCATGTTCCTTACAAGGGAACCGGTCCAATGGCGCTCGGCATCATCGGCGGCGAAGTGCAGATTGAATTCAACAACGTCGCGACGCTGCTGCCTTATGTGAAGGACGGCAAGCTGAAGGCACTTGGCGTCGCCGAACCGAAACGCATGCCGGATTTCCCCGATTGGCCGGCGGTGGCGGAGACGGTGCCGGGTTTTGAAATGGCGCCATGGGTCGGGATGATCGCGCCAGCCGGTACGCCGAAGCCGATCGTCGATAAATTGACTGCGGTGATGCAGAAAGTCCTAAGCGATCCAACTGTCGTTAAACAGTTTTCCGATCAGCAGCTCACGGTGATGGCGCTGCCGCAGGATAAATTCGCTGCGTTGATCCGCAGCGATCAGCAGAAGTGGGACAAGGTGGTGAAAGCGGCCGGCATCAAAATGGAATAAATCCAATCTGCCGGGGCATCTGAAAGCCACGTTGCACGATCTGCCCGTCAACACACATTAAGCATTGCGTTGCCGGCATCCCTGTGTCGGCGTGAAGCGTATCGTTGCGCCGCTGCGCCGCCGCTATAAGTGCGGCTACGATTCCCCGAAGTAGCAGCCGGCGCCGGGCCGCTGTGCCCAAAAAAGTAACTCGCCTGCGCCGTTTTTGATGAAAGTAATCCCTTGAACGTTGTGCCGTCGATGAAAACCGTGGCGCCGCCGCCGGCGTCCGCGCCACGATCTTTTGCAGCGATGCGCCATAGCGGCTTTCGCGCGCAGTTCTTCACCTATGTCATTGCGATGATGGCGGACAATATCGAACACGTCATCAGTTACTGGATGCTGTACCAGAAGTTTCATTCGCCGGCGCTGGCGGGCTTTGCCGTGCTATCGCACTGGCTGCCGTTTCTGGCGTTCTCGGTTGCGTCCGGTGTGCTCGCCGATCGGTTCGATGCGCGCCGTCTGATCCAGTGCGGCATGGGGCTTTTCATCATCGCATCGTTGGGTTGGGGTTATTTCTTTATCACCGGCACGTTGCAGATGTGGCACGCCATGGTGCTCTTGGTCATTCACGGCTGCGCTGGCGTGCTCTGGCAGACGCCGAACCAGCTCCTGCTTTATGATGTCGTCGGCCCCGCCGACCTGATGAGCGCGGTGCGGCTCAACGCCACCGCGCGCTATGTCGGTGTGCTGATCGGCCCTGCGGTCGGCGGCGTCATCCTGCTGGCGCTGGGACCGGCGCACGGCATCCTGCTCAATACGGTGTTCTATCTGCCGCTGGTGATCTGGCTGATCAATGCGCCATATGGGCCGCGCTTCCGAAAAGGCGCGCCACCGCCGCCGCGGGCGGTGCGCGGCCTGGCCGACATCGTGCAGACCGCCCGCGATATTCGCGGTTATCCGGTCATTGTCTCGATGACGTTACTGGCCGGTTTCTCGTCTTTCGTCTTGGGCAATGCCTACGGCGCGCAAATGCCGGCATTTGCCCATGACCTCGGTCATGGCGATCCAGGCCTGTCGTACAGCACGCTGCTGGCAGCCGACGCCGCCGGTGCCCTGGCCGCCGGCATCCTGCTGGAAGGCCGCGGTTTGCTGGCGCCGAAAGCGCGCACCGCCATCATCCTCGCCATGGTCTGGTGCGGTGCGCTGACTGGTTTTGCGCTGGCGACCAATTATTTCGTCGCGCTCGCGTTGCTGTTTACCGCGGGGTTCTTCGAACTGTCGTTCAATGCGATGGCGCAGACGCTGGTGCAGCTGAATGCGCCGGTCGACATGCGTGGTCGGGTTATCGGCCTGTTCAACATGGCAAGCCTCGGCTTGCGCGCGTTCAGCGGCGTTTCAGTCGGCCTGATCGGCAGCCTGATCGGCGTGCACTGGTCGCTGGCGCTGTCGGCGCTGGTGATGCTGGCGGTTGCAAGCGCGCTATTGGCGCTTCCCTAGACGGGGATTTTTACGCGGACGCCTAAGGCTTTACGCTTGCGGCAAGCCAATTGATCGCGGCCTGGACGCCGGCTTTGCCGTGCGGGATACCGAGCGCCTCGAGCCCCATTTCGACGACGCCGAGCGTGCCGAGTATCATCGGTGCGTTGACATAACCCATATGGGCAATACGAAACGCGTTGCCCTGCAACTCGCCCAGGCCGCGGCCGAGCACGACTCCGCATTTGGCTTCGCAATAGTCGCGCAGCCGGCCCGGATCGAAAGGCGGCTCCAGTAGAATCGTTGTCACCGTGTCAGATCGCTCGACTGGTTCGAGTACATTGAACGCGATGACCTTGCCGGTCTGCCACGAGCCGACAGCACGGCGCACCGCTTCGGCCAAAAGTCGGTGCCGCAGAAAGGCGTCGTCCAGCCCTTCATCGAACAGCAGGTCGAGCGCCTTGCGCAGCGCATAAATAAGATGCTCGGGCGGCGTGCCGGCGTATCTGCGGTAGTGCGTATCGGTTTCGCGGGCGGTCCAGTCCCAATAGGGCGTGCGCAAGCCGGCGTTGCGATGCACCGCGCGGGCCCGATCCCTCGCGGCGACAAAACTGAGGCCAGGAGGCGACATCAGGCCCTTTTGCGATCCCGACACCGCAATATCGACGCCCCACGCATCCATCTCGAACGGTACACAGCCGAGCGAAGCTACGGCATCGACCATAAACAGCGCGTCATGTCTGGCGGCTTTGATCGCCCGTCCGATTGCTTCGATATCGTTGGCGATTCCGGTGCTGGTTTCGATCTGGACCGCAAGAATCGCCTTGATCCCGCCGGCTTTGTCGTCGCGGAGCCGCTGTTCGACCTCGGCTGGCCGCACGGCGCGGCGCCAATCGCCGCCGAGAACCTCAACGCCGATGCCCAATCGCTTGGCGGCTTCTCCCCAGTCGAGCCCGAACCGGCCGCTCGCCAGCACCAGAATCCTGTCGCCTTTGCTCAAGACATTGGTGAGCGCCGCTTCCCATGCGCCGTGACCGTTGGCGATATAGATGTAAGTCTGTCCTGCGGTGCCGAACAACCGCTTAAGGTCCCGCAATAGCGAGTCAGTCAGTTCGACCAGCGGCGGCGAATACAATTCAACCGCCGGGCGCTGCATCGCCTGCAACACTTCGTCCGGGATCGTGGTCGGTCCTGGAACCGCGAGAAATTCGCGCCCGGTGCGAACTGTCATGGCGTAGTTGTCATGGCGCAGTCCCGGCGATCACATGTTGCCGTGGCCGCGCTTGATGGTCTGGCGGATCACCGGCGCCGTGACCTTGTCCGAGATCTGGATATTCCAGATTTCGCTTTCGCCCTGCGCGGTGAAGTCGGCGAACAGTTTCGGGATCAGCGACACATCGCGGATCTCGTGGCCGCGCAGGCCGAAGCCGCGTGCGATGTGTTCGAGCGGCGGCCGGCCGAATATAGCCAGGCTGTCGTCGATGCCGTCGGCACGCAGCTTGTGAAATTCCGAGCCGTAGCCGCCGTCGTTCATCGCGCAGATCAGGATGCGAAAGCCCTGACGCTTGAGCGTTTCGAGCTCCTGGACATGGAACAACAGCCCGCCGTCGCCTTCGAACAGCACGACCTTGCCATCGCGGCCCTGCCGGCGCGCGGCCGCAACCCCGAGCGCGTACGACAGACCATTGCCGACCGCGCCGAACTCACGGACCGTGGTGTAGCGCTCCGCCGGCCTGCCCCGCATCTGGGTGTTGAAATAGGCCTGATGGCCGCCGCCGACGACGATGTCCCAATCCTTTGGAACGACCGCGTCGATGGCCCGAACCACCTCGCGCGGATCCAGCACCCCAGGCTCGATGTCGAATGGCATCGAGTCCGCCGGCTCGGTTGCGATGCGATGCGCGAGCTCTTTTGAGCGTATCGCCGCCGCCGTCGGCTTGCCGGCGCCGAGCTTCTTGTCGAGGCCGGCAAGGATTGCCTCGACGCCGACCAGCGCATCCGACCTGACGTAGATGTCAGCGGCCTTCTGCCCGTCGCGCAAGCCGCGTGGGACATCGTCCAACTGGATCTTGATGGCCTTTCCCCAATAGTGCCCGCCGCCGACGTAGTAGGACAGGCTGGTGCCGACCGCGAGCACGACGTCCGCGGACTCGTACATCTCCCTGCCCAGCGACGTGAAGTAGCTGCCGGTGGTGCCGAGCCCGAACGGATGGTCGTGGAAAAGACCGCGTGCCGGCAGCGTGTTGGAGAGTAGCGCGCCGCAGCGATCGGCGAGTTTGATCACTGCATCGCGCGCGCCGGACCACAGCACGCCACGGCCGCCGAGGATGATCGGCCGCTTTGCCGCGGCGAGCTTCTCGACAACCTCGGCCACGAGCTCGGGATCGGGCTGCATGCGCCCGACCTTGGGTTGGTACATCGCCGAGGTCTCGTAGGGCTGGTTGGCCATGTATTCGACCTTCTGCAGGTCGTAGGGAATGCCCAGCACCACTGGCTGCCGCTCGTACTTGGCGATGTGAAAGGCTTCGCGCACATAGTCCATCATGCGCGGCACGCTATGCGCGGCGATGTAATGCGCTCCGGTCGCCGCCACGAAGGGCGCCTGGTCGATATACTGGTTGTAGAACTTGGCATTGATCGGCGACTCGCCGGCGAACACCACCATCGGCAGGCGGGCGCGAACCGCGGCCGGCAGCGCCGTCATCAACTGGGTCAATCCGGGGCCGCAGGTGACCGAGGCGACCGCGAGCTTGCCGGTTGCCACGTTGTAGGCGGTCGCCGCCGCCACGGTGACGTGCTCGTGCCTGACGTGGACGCTCTGCACACCCGTCAGTTTGGCAAAGGCGGTGGACCAGTGCATGTTGCCGTCGCCCATCAGGACGAACTGCGTGTCGATTCCCTCCGCAAGGAACGCCTCGGCGAGGGCTTCATAGAGCTTGGGCATGAGCGCGGTACCGCCTGGATTATGAGGTGATGGGGTAGCCGGCCTAGCTTAGGAAAGATGGCTTTTGCCAGCAAGGCGGATGGCATCACTCGGCGGCGCTAGTGCCGCCGCAGAAAATCCAGGACGATGTCGTTGAAGCGGCCGGGCTGCTCCCAGGTCATGGCGTGGCCGGCATCGTGGATCACCGCCCATTCGTGGTTCCTGACATGCGCCGCCCAGATGCGCATCAGCGCCGGCGGCGCGAGCAGATCGGCGTCGGCGGCGATCACCAGCGTGGGCGCCTGGATGGTTGCGATCTTCGCCAGCGTGTTCGGCGTGCGCATGGACGGCTGAAAGCCGGCGCCGGGCTGGCGTGCGTGCTCGTCGATCTCGATCCAGCGTTTCACGCCCTCCGGATTGGCGCCGCGATAGGACGGGCCGATCTCGCGATAATGCGATGACAGCTCGCGGATCCCGGGAATGGCGATGCGGGCGATGAACTCGGAGATTTCCTTGTCTTCGATCATGCCGGTGCTGGCGCCGATGATCAGGCTGCGCAACGTCTCCGGTCGCCACGCCGCATAGTCCATGGCGATGAAGCCGCCGCCGGCGACGCCGAGCAGATGGAATTTGCCGAGCTTGAGATGATTGACCAGTCCGTCGAGATCGCCGGCGATGCTCGCCGGTTGCGCGCTCGGTGTCTTGTCGGCGAAGCTCTTGCCCCAGCCGCGCCGGTCGAAAGCGATGGCGCGATAGCCGGCTTCAGACAGTGCCACAATTTGCGGCTCCCAGGTTTCGCTGGTCCCGGTGTTCGGGTGCAGCAAAATCACCGGCTCGCCTGCGCCACCGGTGTCGGTAAACCAGAGTTTCACTCCGGGAAGGTCGACATGCGCGCCGGTGCGGTTGCCGGCCGGATTGCTCTGCATCGCTGTTGCTTTTCCCGTGTCCCGGCCGCGCTGGTGCAACCGTCCGGGCTAAACTACCATCGGCCCGCACAACAAGAACAGTACGCTGCGGGGAGGGTGTACGATGGCGACGATTACGGAACGATTCTGCCAAAGCTCGATTGCGCTGGCAGCAGCTGTCGTGCTGGGCGTGTTCTGTCTCGCCCCCAAAGGTTACACGCAATCCTATCCGTCGCGGCCCATTCGCGTCATTGTGCCGGCCTCGGTGAGTACGCCGCCCGACATCATCACCCGCATCGTCGTCAACGCCATCAACGAAAGCGAGGGCTGGAATCTCGTGGTCGAAAACCGGCCCGGCGCCGGACAGGTGTTGGGAACGCGGGAAGTGCTCAAGCAACCGGCTGACGGCTACACGCTGCTCACCGTCGGTTTTCCGCTGACGGTTTCGCAAACGCTGGTGGCCGATGCCGGCTTCGACCTCAATACCGATTTTACGCCGGTCTCGCAGCTTGCCGTTTCGGGCAATGTGCTGGTGGTGAATCCGAATACGCCGGCAAAAACCGTCGCCGAACTGGTGCAATACCTGAAAGCCAATCCCGACAAAGGCACATTCTCGTCAGGCGGCGTCGGCACGCCGGCTCATGTCATCGGCGAACTGTTCAAGCTGAAAACCGGCGTGCATACGACCCATGTGCCTTACACCGAATTTCCCCGCGCCATTGCCGACCTCCTGCAAGGCATCAACACCTATCAGTTCATAGCGGTGGCGCCGGTTCTCGGCTTCATCAAATCCGGTCAGCTTCGCGCGCTTGCGGTGACGCTGGGAAAGCGGATCCCGCAATTGCCTGATGTGCCGACGCTTGCCGAAGCTGGGTTTCCCGAGTTGACGAGCTTCGACTGGGTCGGCCTTGCCGCGAAGGCAGGCACGCCGCCCGATGAGATCGCTCGCCTCAACGCCGCCGCGAACAAGGTGCTCAAGGATGCCAAGGTGGCGGAGGCATTCGAGAAGATCGGGTCGGAGGTTGCCGGTGGAACACCGCAGCAACTCGGCGATCTGATCAAATCGCAGGTTGCGCTGTGGGCCAAGGTTGTGCAGGACGCGGGACTAAAGCTTTAGCGGCTATGCCTTCCTCCTCAAGGATGAACTGAAAATGGACAACGCTTCGGTCTGGGACACCAATTGGGCCTGGGGTTTGCCGCTGATCGTGCTCACGGTGATCTTTCATGTGATCGGGCTCGGCTTGTTCAATGTGCGGGTCCATCAATTTCTGGCGCAGGTGCTGGATCACCGCCGATACGACTTTCTTTTCGCGCTTGTCATGGGTGTCACCACAATGTGGGCGACGTTCCTGCTGGCAGTCGAGGCCGGCGTCTGGGCGGTGGCGTTCCGTTGGCTCGGTGCGCTGCCGGATAATAAAGCGGCGCTGTTCTATTCGCTGAGCGCCATCACGACTTACGGCCACTCCGATGTGTTTCTGGCAGCGAACTGGCGTCTGCTCGGGGCACTCGAAGCCCTCAACGGCATCATGCTGTTCGGTCTGACCACCGCCTTCATGTATGGCATGATCCAGCTGGTGTGGCCGATCGAGCGCCGTCCCCACGGCCGCTCAAGTCATTAGCGTTTCGTTAGAGTCCATGCTGCACTAACACCGCGGCAAAAGACTTCGCTGCAGAGAACAAGGGACGCCAATGCCGGGGCGGGTAGAGGGTAAAGTTGCGCTGGTTGTCGGGGCCGGGTGTGTCGGTCCGGGATGGGGCAACGGCCGGGCGTCGGCAGTGCTGTTCGCGCGCGAAGGCGCAAAAGTCTCCGCGGTCGATAAAAATCTCAATTCGATGACTGAAACCGTGGCCCGCGTCGGCAACGACGGCGAGATTGTCACGCACACTTGCGACGCCACCGACGAAAACGACGTCAAAGCCATGGTCGAGGCGTGCCGCAAAAGATTTGGCCGGATCGACATTCTTCACAACAATGTCGGCGGTTCGGCGGCGGGCGGCGTTGCCGAAATGTCGGTGGAAACTTTCGACAGGCAGATGGAATACAATCTCAAGAGCGTGTTCCTCGCCTGCCATTACGTTATTCCGATCATGATCGAGCAGGGCGGCGGCGCCATCGTCAATACCGCCTCGGCGTCCGGCATCAGCTTTACCGGCTCGCCGCAGGTCGGTTACGCCTCGTCGAAGGCGGCCGTGATCCAGTTCTCGCGCGTCACCGCCGTGCAATATGCCAAGCACGGCGTGCGCGTGAATACGGTGATACCGGGACAAATGCACACACCGATGGTGGAAGTCCGTCTGGCCAAGCAGCGCAGCGGTGGTGATATCGAGGCGTTGCTGAAGTCACGTGTGGCGCGGATTCCGCTCGGCTTCATGGGCGATGGACGCGACACCGCCGCGGCCGTGCTGTTTCTAGCCTCCGACGAGGCGCGCTTCATCACCGGTACGGAAATCGTCGTGGACGGCGGCATGACCGCGCGTAGCGATTGATCAACAAAAGAGCGTAACAACCATGGCTATCGATCCGAACGACCTCACGCCGACGATTCCGCCGCACGACCGCAATCCGAAGAAGCCCGGCATCGCGCTGCCGCCGCTGTCCTGCAACTCGCATTTCCATGTGTTCGGACCGCACAGCGAATTTCCGTATTCGCCGACGCGGCCGTTCACGCCGACCGATGCCGGCAAGGCCGATCTGTTCAAGCTGCACGAATTTCTCGGCATCCAGCGCGGCGTGTTCGTCAATTCGACGGCGCACGGTCGCGATAACCGGGTGCTGATTGATCTGCTTGAAGCGGGCAAGGGCAGTTATCGCGGCGTTGCGCTGATCGATCCAACCACGTCCGCAGCCGAGATCGAGCGCCTCGACGAGGCCGGGGTGCGCGGCATCCGGCTGCACTGGTATTTCCCGCATGGCGGCGCACCGCGCCCGCGTGACGAGATGCGCGAGATGATCGCGCTGGTCGCGGATTATGGCTGGCACATCGCCAACCATGTCGGCGGCAACAACACGGTAGACTATTACGACTTCATTGCCGCGATCGAAGCGCCGGTGGTGATCGACCACATGGCGCGGATCGATATCGACGAAGGGCTGAACGGACCGGCCTTCACCGCGCTCAAGCGCCTGCTCGATCGCGGCAACGCCTGGGTCAAGCTCTCCGGCGCCGACCGCATCACCAAAGTCCCGCACAACTACGAGCGCGCCATCCCATTTGCGCAGGCGCTGGCGCAACACGCACCGGAGCGCATCGTCTGGGGCACCGACTGGCCGCATCCGAACCACAAGCCCGGTTCGGTGCCGAACGACGGCGAATTGGTCGATCTGATCGCAGCCATCGCCCCGGACACCAGGACGCGGCAGCTCATGATGGTCGACAATCCGACCAGGCTGTTCGGGTTTTAGGCAGCGTCACTCGCCGGAAATGCCGAGCGCCTTCAACCGGTCCGGCCACGCGGCGAATTGCTTGGCGAGGTCGGCTGCGAAGGCCTCATGGCTGAGCGTGCCGCGGATGCCGTTGTCGGCAAGGCGCTGCGCAATGGCCGGCATGGCGACGACGGAAAGCAATGCCTGTTCGAGCCGGTCGCGGATTTGCGGCGGCGTGCCGGCCGGCAGGAAAACGCCGTACCAGTTTTCCATGATGACGTTCGGATAGCCGAGTTCCTTTGTGGTCGGCAGGTCCGGCATTTGCGGCGCGCGTTCGGGAGCGAACAGCGCCAGGGCCTTTACCGTTCCGGCCTTTGCCAACGGCATCAGTACCGGCAGGTCGGCGTTCATGGTATCGATGTGGTCGCCCAAGAGGTCGGTGATCGCAGGCGCCGCGCCGCGATAGGGCACGTGATTGATTTTGATGCCGGCGGCGTTGTTGAGCATCTCGATGGCAATGTTCATCGTCGTGCCCGGACCCGCGGAGCCGTAGCTCAGCTTCTGCTGCTTGGCTTTGGCGATCAGGTCTGCGAGCGTTGAAATCCCGCTGTCCTTGTTGACGACGACCAGCGAGGGCACCTTGCCGACCAGCATCACCGGCTCGAACGATTTGACCGGATCGTAATTGGCCGGTGGCTTGAGGATCGGGCCGAGCACGAAAGCGCCGAAGCTCCCGAACAATACGGTCTTGCCATCGGGAGCCGAACGGGCGACGAATTCGCCGGCGATCGCGCCGCCGGCACCGCCGCGATCGTCAACGATGATGTCCTCGCCGAGCCTGGGGCCGAGCTCGTTGGTCAGGATGCGCGCGGTCTGGTCGACCGGACCGCCGGCGGCGAAGGGCACAACGAACTTGATCGGTTCGGCGAGCGCAGGTGTCGCCAACGCCAGCAACGCGCTGCCGCAGAAGGCAGCGAGAACAGTCCGTTTCATCCCTCAACTCCGCGGCGCGCTTGGCGCGCTCTATTGCGGCGTGACGCCGCTCGCCTTCATGATATCACGCCATTTCGCGATTTCGCTTGCAAGATAGCCGCGCAGATAGGCTGGCGTCCGCCGCTCGGATGAAACGGCCGTCGTTGCGACCACCCGCAACCGGTCCTGCACCGCAGGCGTATCCAGCGCGGCGACGATGGCGCCGTTGAGTTTCGTCACGATCGGCTCCGGCGTGCCCTTCGGCAGGAAGAAGCCCATCCAGTAATAGCCGTCGGTGACGTTGAAACCCTGTTCGCTCGCGGTCGGCAGGGTCGGCAGCAGCGACGACCGCTCGGCAGTGAGGATGGCGAGCGCATTGACCTGCTTGTTGTCCATAAAGGGAATCGCACCGACCGCAAGCGGGCAGTAGTAGTCGAGCGTTCCCGCCATCATGTCGGTGAATGCGGGCGCGGAGCTGCGGTAGGGCACCGCGGTGACTTTCACGCCCATGGCGGCGTTGAGCAGGTAGCAGGCAAGATAAGGTCCGGAGCCGACGCCGGTCGAGCCAAATTGCATGTGGTCTTGATTGGCCTTCGCGTAAGCCACGAAATCCTTCAGGTTCGTCGCCGGAATTCCGGTCCGCGTGATCAGGATCAGCGGTTGCTCGACGGCGAGTGCGACCGGCGCAAAGTCGGTAACGCTGTCATAGGGCAGCTCTTTGAACAGCGACTGGCTTTGCGCAAATGTGTCCACTGCGCCGAGCACGACCTGATAGCCATCGGGTACGGCCCTGGCGGCGCGGCTGACGGCAATGGTGCCGCCCGCGCCACCCAGATTTTCCACGATCACCGGCTGACCCAGGATTTCAGCGACGCGTCCGGCGATGATGCGGGCGACGGTGTCGGACCCGCTGCCCGGGCCGAACGGAACAGTCAGTGTGATGGGATGGGATGGCCAAATCTGCGTTGATGTCTGCGATGTCTGCGATGTCTGCCCGGTCTGCGCCGCGGCGGAGCCGATGCTCATCGCCGCAACGCCCATCAAGGCCAGGCCGCGGATGCCGGCGCGCACGTCATTCCTCCCCCGATCATTATTCCGTCAGCATATCACCTTGCCGCAGGCGTTGCTGGCATCAACCAGTGCCTGCAGGTGATAACGGCCGGGAAAGCCAAGAACCGCGACTTCGTCAATAATGAACGAGGGAGTGGCGGCGAGCCCGAGCGCATCGCCAAGCCGTACATGGGCCTTCATCTGCTCGGTGACTTCATCGCTGTCGCCGATCGCGGTCAGCTTTTTCTGATCCAGCCCGAGACCGCGCGCCACCGCCAAGGCGCGCAGACCATCGGTCGTGCCGCGCTGCGCGTAAATCTTGCGGTGAAAGGCGTAGAACTGCTGCGGCGTCCCAAGCTTTGCCACCGCAAGCTCGACCCGGCTCGCTGCAATCGACGGAATGCCGAGCACCGGGAAGGGCACCAACACCAGGCGAAGCTGCGGATCGAGATCGACCATGTCGGCGATGTCGGCCGACGCGATCCGGCAATACGGGCAATTGAGATCGTAGAATTCGACCAGTGTGGTCTTGCCGGCCGGATTGGCGGCCACCACCACCCCGGGCAATTGATCGATCGGCCCCGGCACCTTGACGGTGTGGTTGGCGACCGGGGTACCGTCATCGCCGGTCAGCGGGAATTCCACAACGGTCTGCGCAGAGCGGTCACGCTCCTGTGCCGGTGCTATTGCGGCGCAGGCGAGAAGACTGGCGGCGATTGCAAAAACTATTTTTTTCATTGGGCGACGACACCTGTGGGAGCGGTTTCCAGATTGAACGCGGCGGCAAACAGCGCGCGCGTGTAGTCGGTCTTCGGGTTCTTGAACAGATCGGCGGCGTCACCGGCTTCCACGACCTTGCCCAGCCGCATCACCATGAGGCGGCTTGCCAGTGCAGCGACCACACGAAGGTCGTGTGAGATAAAAAGATAAGTGAGGTTGCGCCGCTTTTGCAGGTCCCGCAGCAGATCGACCATCTGCGCCTGGATCAGCATGTCGAGCGCGCTGGTCGGCTCGTCGAGCACGACAAAGGTCGGCTCCAGCACGATGGCCCGCGCCACCGCGATGCGCTGGCGCTGCCCGCCGGAAAATTCATGAGGAAAACGGAAGCGCGTTTCCGGATCGAGGCCGACGTCCTTGAGCGCCTGAATGACGCGGGCGTCGCGCTCGCTTTGCGGCATTTCGGGGTGATGGACGTTCAACCCTTCCTCGATGATTTCGGCCACCGAAAGCCGCGGCGATAGCGAGCCATACGGATCCTGGAACACGATTTGCATGTCGCGGCGGAACGGCCGCATCTGCTTGAAGCGCAGACCTTGCAGCTTGTTGCCCATGAAAACGATGGGGCCGTCGGATGAAATCAGCCGCAGGATCGCGAGCCCGAGCGTTGTCTTGCCGGAGCCGGATTCGCCCACGACCCCGAGTGTCTCGCCTTTGCGCAGCATGACGCTGATGCCGTCGACCGCCTTGATGTGGCCGACCACCTTGCGCATCAAGCCGCGCTTGATCGGAAACCAGACCTTGAGGTCGTCGGTCTGGAGAACGACGGGTGCGTCGGGCCGTGGCGGCGCGGGGTCGGGCTTCGGTTCGGCGGCCAGCAGCGCGCGCGTATAGGGATGTTCCGGCGCGCCGAATACACGCTCGACGGCGCCTTGCTCGACGATCTTGCCTTCCTTCATCACGCAGACCCGGTCGGCGATCTTGCGCACGATGCCGAGGTCGTGGGTGATGAACAGAAGCGACATGCCGAGGCGCTTCTTGATGTCCTTAAGAAGCTCGATGATCTGCGCCTGCACGGTAACGTCGAGCGCCGTGGTCGGTTCGTCGGCGATCAGCAAATCGGGCTCGTTGGCGAGCGCCATGGCGATCATGACGCGCTGGCGTTGTCCGCCGGAGAGCTGGTGCGGATAGGCGCCGAGCCGGCTTTCCGGATCCGGAATACCGACCTGGGTGAGCACTTCGATGATCCGCGCCCGCGCGGCGGCGCCGGTCAGGCCGCGATGCAGCAGCAGGATTTCGCCGATCTGCTTTTCGATGGTGTGCAGCGGATTGAGCGACGTCATCGGTTCCTGGAATACGATGGTGATGTCGTCACCGCGGACGCGGCGCATCTCGTGTTCGCCGAGCGGCAGGAAATCCTGGCCCTTAAAAACAATTGCGCCGGACGGATGGTGCGCGGCCGGATAGGGCAGGAGCTTGAGGATCGACAGCGCCGTGGCCGATTTTCCGGAACCGGATTCGCCGACCAGTGCCACGGTCTCGCCCTTGCCGATGTCGAACGACACGCGATCGACAGCGAGCGTTTCCCGCCCGCCGGCGCGGAAGGCGACCGAGAGATCGCGGACGGAAAGCAGCGGTTCGGCGGTCATGCGAAGGTCTTCCGCGGATCGAAAGCGTCGCGCACCGCTTCGCCGATAAAGATCAGCAGCGACAGCATCATCGCGACCGTGAAGAAGCCGGCGAGGCCGAGCCATGGCGCCTGCACATTGGCCTTGCCCTGCGACAGCAGTTCGCCGAGCGACGGCGATCCCGGCGGCAGGCCGAAGCCGAGGAAGTCGAGCGCTGTCAGCGTCATCACCGATCCCGACATGATGAACGGCAGGAATGTCATGGTTGCCACCATGGCGTTCGGCAGCAGATGGCGGAACATGATGACTCTGTTGGAAACGCCGAGCGCGCGCGCAGCCTGGATGTATTCGAAATTGCGGCCGCGCAGAAATTCGGCGCGAACCAGGCCGACCAGCCGGGTCCAGGAAAACAGCAGCAGGATGCCGAGCAGCACGAAGAATCCCGGCACCAGCACCGACGAGATGATCAGCAGCAGATAGAGCTCCGGCACCGACGTCCAGATTTCGAGGAAGCGTTGGAACAGCAGATCGGTCCAGCCGCCGAAATAGCCCTGCACCGCGCCGGCTGCGACGCCGATTACCGACGAGACGATCGTAAGCACGAGGCCGAACAGCACGGACTTGCGAAAGCCGTAGATCAGCCGCGCCAGCACGTCACGGCCCTGATCGTCGGTGCCGAGCCAGTTGTATTCAAGCGTGCCGCATTTGGCGTAGCCGTTCTTTTCAGCGAAGGCGCAGTCCTTGGCGTCGAGCATCCAGGTCGGCTTCGACGGAAACGCCGACGGCGGATTGTCGTTGATGGTGTTGTCGGAGAAGCGGATCGGAGCCCAAATTTCGGTGGCGTGGTGATCGGCGAGGAATTTCTGCAAATGTGGATCGCGGTAGTCGGCTGCCGTGCCAAGATCGTCGCCAAATTCGGTGTCGGGATAGGTGACGAATACCGGGAAATAGTTCTTGCCGTCGTAGCGGATGAACAGCGGCTGATCGTTGGCGATGAATTCGGCAAACAGCGTGATCACGAACAGGATCATGAAGATCCATAGCGACCAGTAACCGCGCCGATTGGCCGTGAAGTTGCGCCAGCGCCGTGCATTGAGCGACAGGAACTCTGCGCCTTGCGGCGGCGGAGGCGCGGCGATCGGTCCGGTGGGCTCGACGACCGGTGTCGACGCGGCCGATGAGACTCTCTGCTCGCCTGGAGTTTTGACGTCCACCTCAAACCTCCCGCGTCTCGAAATCAATGCGCGGGTCGATCCAGGTGTAGGTGAGATCGGAGATCAGGTTCACGACCAGGCCGAGGAGGGCGAAGATGTAGAGGTTGGCAAAAACCACCGGGTAGTCGCGGTTCAGCACGCTCTCGAAGCTGAGCAGGCCGAGCCCGTCGAGCGAGAAGATGGTTTCGATCAGCAGCGCGCCGGCGAAGAAGGCGCTGACAAAGGCGCTGGGAAACCCGGCGATGACCAACAGCATCGCGTTACGGAAAATGTGGCCGTACAGCACCTGCCGTTCCGAGCAGCCCTTGGCGCGTGCGGTGAGCACATATTGCTTGCGCAGTTCCTCGAGGAACGAGTTCTTGGTGAGCAGCGTCATGGTGGCAAACGCCGCAAGCCCCATCGACACGATCGGCAGTGCAAGGTGCCAGAAATAATCGAGAATCTGCTTCCACCACGGAAATTGCGACCAGCCGTCGGAGGTCAGTCCGCGCAGCGGGAAGATTTGCAGGAACGATCCGCCGGCAAACAGGATGATCAGCAGGATCGCGAACAGGAAGCCGGGAATGGCGTAGCCGACAATGATGATGCCGGAAGTCCAGACGTCGAACGGCGCGCCGTCCTTGACGGCTTTGCGGATGCCAAGCGGGATCGAGATCAAATACGATATCAGCGTCATCCAGATGCCGAGCGAGATCGAGACCGGCAGCTTCTCCTTGATGAGCTGGATCACGGTGACGTCGCGGAAATAGCTTTTGCCGAAATCAAAGCGCAGATAGTTGCCGAGCATGATGAAGAAGCGCTCGTAGGCCGGCTTGTCGAAGCCAAACTGCTTTTCCAGGCTCTTGATGAATTCGGGATCGAGGCCCTGCGCGCCGCGATATTTCGAATTGATGTCCATCTGTGCGCCGCTTTGCAGCGCGCCACGGTTGCCAAAATCGCCGCCGGCCGATCCGGAAATGCGCGAGGTCGCGCCGGTATCGGTTCCGGAGAGTTGCGCGATCACGCGTTCCACCGGCCCGCCGGGTGCGAATTGCACAACGGCGAACGACACCAGCATGATCCCGAAAATGGTAGGGACCATGAAAAGCAGGCGGCGGATAATGTATGCGGTCATCTATTCAGCGTTGTCATGCCCGGAATCGTGCCGAGCACCCGTGTTATGGCATAGCGGCAAGATAAAGACGCGGATGGCCGGAACAAGTCCGGCCACGCCCACGGTTAGCCTTTTCGGTCAATTTTCGCGGCCTTGTCGGCGTCGTACCACCAGGTCTCCGGAATGCCGCGAAAGTAACGCGGTTGCGCCGGCGGATGCCCGAACACATCCCAATAGGCGATCCAGTGCGACGCTTTGTACCACTGCGGAATCCAATAGCGTCCGGAGCGGACAACGCGGTCAAGCGCGCGGCAGGCCGTGGTCAGCGCCGGTCGGGTTTTGGCGGCGATAATGACGTCGATCAACGCATCGACGGCAGGATTGGCGATGCCGGCGAGATTGTTCGAGCCCTTGAGCGCCGCAGCTTGCGAGGAAAAATACGAACGCAACGAATCGCCGGGTGTCGCGGAGAAGCTGAAGCGATCGATGGTGATATCGTAGTCGAAACCATCGCGCCGGGCCTGATACTGCACCGGATCGACCACGCGCAGCGTGGCGTCGATGCCGAGCGTGGCGAGGTTGCGGATGAACGGCATGTGGTGCGGTTCGAAAGACTGTTCGTCGAACAGGAACTCGATAGTGATCGGTTCGCCGCTCGGCAGCGTGCGCTTGCCGTCCTTGAGCATGCAGCCGGCGTCCTTCAGCAGTTGCGCGGCTTTGCGTAGCTGCTCCCGGTTCTGCCCTGCGCCGTCCGATACCGGCGGCACATAAGGCGCACCGAACACGTCGGCGGGCAGCTTGTCGCGAAACGGTTCAAGCAGCGCCACCTCGTCGGCGCTCGGCGGTCCCTCGGCCATCATGTCGGAATTCTGGAACACCGAGACCGTGCGCTGGTAGGCGCCGTACATGACGGTTTTGTTGGTCCACTCGAAATCGAAGGCGCCGATCAGCGCTTCGCGCAGCCGCGGATCGGAGAATTTCGGCCGTCGCGTATTGATGAACCAGCCTTGGGCGCCGGACGGCGTATCGTCGGGAATCGTGTCGCGCTTGACCCTGCCGTCCTTGATGGCCGGAAAATCGTAGCGCATCGCCCAGATGCGCGACGTGAATTCCTCGCGGAACAGATAATTTTGCGCAGTGAAGCCTTCGAAGGCGACATCGCGATCGCGATAATATTCGAAGCGGACGGTGTCGAAATTGTTCTGGCCACGCGCCACCGGAAGGTCGGCGCCCCACCAGTCTTTCACCCGCGCATATTCGATGAACCGGCCGGGCTCGAAGCGCCCGACCTTGTAGGCGCCGGAGCCCAGCGGTATGTCCAGCGTCGATTCCTCGAACGCCTTCGACGCGTAATAGTTGCGGGAAAAGATCGGCAACCCGGCAACCAGAAGCGGTACATCGCGCGCGCGTTTCGGCGCGAATGTTGCGGTGACGCTGCGGTCGTTGTTTGCCTTGGCGCCGGCGAAATCGCGGAGCGACTGGGCGATGATCGGGTGGCCCTTTTCCTTCAAGGTGTTCAGCGAGAATGCAACATCGTGGGCGGTGAGCGGCGTGCCGTCATGAAATTTGGCCTGCGGCCGGATGAGGAATTCGTAAGTCAGCCCGTCGGCGGAGCGACGCACTTTTTCCGCGGCCAGGCCGTACATCGCGTCGGGCTCGTCACCCGAGCGCACCATCAGCGCGGCAAAGGTCAGCTCCATGCCCTGCGCGGCATCGCCTTTGAGGATGTAGCTGTTCAGGGAATTGAAGGTGAGGAAATTCTGGTTGAATTGCCGGTCGGGACCGATCTGCGAAAACTGTCCGCCCTTCGGCGCATCGGGATTGACGTAACTGAAGTGCTTGAAGTCGGGCGGATAGGCGAGGTCGCCAAATGCCGACAGACCGTGAGCTTCGATGGTGTCGTCGGCGTATACGCGGGATTTCGGGAGCGCCAACGCGACGGCACCTCCGCCGGTGAGTGCAAGCACGCGCCGGCGCGTCGGTAAGCTCACGATTTGGATCCGGTCTTGGCGGCCTTCTCGGCGTCCCACCACCATACATTCGGAAAAGCCGACGCGCCGTATTTCGGCATGTTCTCCGGCCGGCCGAAGCGATCCCAGCGGGCGCTGCGCACCTTGCCGTAAGTCCATTGCGGGACGACGTAGTTGTTCCACAACAGCACGCGGTCGAGGGCGTGGGTGGCGGCGATTAGATCGTCGCGGCTTTTTGCAAAGATTACCGCGTCGATCATCGCATCGACCGCGGGATTCTTGATGCCGATCAGATTGAAAGAGCCGGGCTGATCGGCGGCCTGCGAGCCCCAATAACCGCGTTGCTCGTTGCCTGGCGAGAGGGACTCACCCCAAGAGTTGATGATGATGTCGAAATCCCAACCGCGGAGCCTATTCTCGTATTGCGCGCTATCAACGATAGTCCGCACCGAAACGGTAATGCCGAGCCGGTCGAGCGACGGTTTATAGAACAGGAACACGCGCTCAAAAGTTGGATCGTTGGCCAAAAATTCCACGGTGAAAGGCGCCGCGGTTTTGGAATCGACCATCTTTTGATTGCGAATCTCGTATCCGGCTTCCTTGAACAGGCGGATTGCTTCCCGCAGATTATTGCGCACGGCCTCCGGGTTACCGCCCACCGGATTGGTATAAGGCGCCGTGAACAATTCGGGTGGGACCTTGTCGCGCACAGTCTCAAGCAATTCGAGCTCGCGGCCGGACGGGACGCCGCTGCAAGCCAGCTCGGTGCCCTGAAAGTAGCTGGCAACGCGCGTGTACTGGCCGTAGAAAATCTGCCGGTTCATCTCCTCGAAGTCGAATGCGTAATTGAAAGCGCGGCGGACTCGCGGATCCTGAAATTTCGAACGGCGGATATTGAATACAAACGCTTGCATCATGCCGGAACTTTTGATCAGAAATTCCTCCAGCACGACGCGCTTTTCGGTCACGGCAGGAAAATCGTAAGCCGTCGCCCAGTTCTTGGCACTGCTCTCTGTGCGCCAATCGACGACGTCGCCTTTGAAGGCTTCCAGCGCGACCGTAGTGTCGCGAAAATATTCGTACCGCAGCGTGTCGAAATTGTTGACGCCGACATTGACGTTGAGCGTCTTGCCCCAATAGTCAGGCACGCGCTCGTAAACGAGCGAACGGCCCGGAGAGAATTCCTTCAGGCGGTAAGCGGCGCTGCCGAGCGGCAGCTCAAGCGTAGTCTCGCCGATGTTGCGTTTTTTGCCGTTCGCATCGGTGCCTTCCCACCAAGCCTTCGGCAGGATGGTGAGTTCGCCGACGATTTGCGGCAGCTCACGGTTACCCGCCGCAGCGAAGCTGAAGGTGACCTCGCGGTCGCCGGTCTTTTCGACCTTAGCCACGTGACGATAGTAGGCGGCGAGCTGTGGGCTATATTTCTTGAAGGCTTCGAAGGAAAAAATCACATCGTCGGGCGTGATCGCCGAGCCGTCGTGCCATTTCGCTTCGGCACGCAGTTTGTAAGAGGCTGACGAGTAATCGTCCGGATAACTCACAGCTTCCGCGATCAGTCCGTACCCGCTCGTGACCTCGTCAAGGGCTGACTCGAGCAGTCTTTCGTAGATCAAGCCAATGCTGCCGGCGAGCGCGCCTTTGACGCCGGAGACTACGATATTGAAATTATCGAAGGTGCCGATCGAGATTTGCCGGGCCATTCCGGCTTTGGGCGCAGCGGCATTGACGTAGTCGAAATGGGCAAAGCCGGGCGGATATTTCAGGTCGCCGAACAGCGACAGGCCGTGCCGCCAGTTCTGCGGCGGAGCGGCGCCTTGCGCCTGTGCGGAGCGGATCCAGTTAGGGAAGGGAAGTGCGCGTGCAGCAAGCGCGAATAGAGCTGTCTGTAAAAGCGATCGTCGATTCACCGGGCGCTCCAAATAATTTCGGAAAACGCAAACTTACCGGTGATTATGTGGTTTCCAATTGCGGCGCCAGCGTGCCCGGCACGCGCCGCGACCAAATAGCGTTCACATCCGCGTGCTTGGGTTGCCGGGCAATCCCCGGCAACGTGGTTACTTTTGCCCGGCAGGCTGACCGCCGCCCGCGGGGGCTGCGTCTGCGGCCGTAGGCAGCGGCTGCGGGCTGTCGGAATTGGAATTGAGATAGGCGATGATATTGGCGCGCTGTTTGTCGCTCGGCACGCCACCGAACGTCATCAGCGTCCCCGGGACGTCGCTGCGTGGATTGAACAGCCACTTGTTCAGCGCATCGAATGTCCAGCTGCCCCCTACGGCCTTCAGCGGCGCCGAATAGTTGAAACCTGCTTCCGAGGCGATCTGCCGTCCGACCACGCCATAAAGGTCCGGCCCGACCTTGTTGCCCTGACCCTTGCCGAAGTTGTGACAGGTCAAGCAGACCTTGGCGTCGGACTGGCCCTGCTGGGCCGAAGCGCTGGCCAGCAACTGCGTGATCGGCACCGCTGCGGGGGCTGCTGCACCCCCCGGGGCCGGCTGCTCTTGCTTGACCTCGATCACGTAACCGGGCTTGGCGGGCACTGTCGGGGTAAAGATCGCCCCCGAGGCGATATGCATGGCAACCAGAAACAGGCAGGTTCCCAGCACAGCGCCGAGAACTTTATTGAGTTCGAACGAGTTCATCGGGACATGGCTCCGAGGCCGGCTAGGTGGGCGCCGCACAAATAGCCGGTTTGCCGCGCGTCTTGCAACACGTATAAGCCGCTTTCCATGACAGGCGTCATTGTCCTGATTCCAGCCCGGATGGCCTCCACCCGGCTGCCCGGCAAGCCGCTCGCCGAAATCGCCGGGGAGCCGATGATTGTGCACATCCTGCGCCGTGCGCAGGCCGCAAGGCTCGGTCCGGTGGTGGTGGCGACCGATTCCGGGGAGATCGCGGCCGCGGTGGATAAGTCAGGCGGCCATGCGGTCATGACACGGGCCGATCACGCCTCCGGTTCGGACCGAATCTTCGAGGCCCTGGGCAAGGCCGATCCGCGTGGCGAGGCGCAGATCGTGGTCAACGTGCAGGGCGACCTGCCGACCATCGATCCGGCGCAGATCGTAGCGGCACTCGGACCGCTTTCCGACCCGGCGGTCGACATCGCGACGCTTGCTGCCGCAATCACCCGGCCCGCCGAACGCACCAACCCCAATGTGGTCAAGGTCGCCGGCACGCCGGTTGGGCCTTCGCGGCTGCGCGCGCTCTACTTTTCGCGCGCCACCGTGCCCGCGGGCGAGGGGCCGCTCTATCACCACATCGGCCTCTATGCCTACCGGCGAGCGGCGCTGGAGCGCTTCGTCAAATTGCCGGCCTCGGCCCTCGAGCAGCGCGAGAAGCTCGAGCAGCTCCGGGCGCTGGAAGCCGGGATGCGGATCGATGTCGCGATCGTCGATACCGTGCCGCTCGGCGTCGATACCCCGGAGGATTTGGAAACCGCGCGGGTCATGCTAACCAGAAAGTCATGAGCACAGGGAAAAAGATCGCGTTCCAGGGCGAGCCGGGCGCCAACTCGCACATCGCCTGTATTAACGCTTATCCGGACTACGAGCCGCTGCCGTGCCCGACTTTCGAGGACGCGTTCGCGGCCGTGCGCACGCGCCGCGCCAAGCTGGCGATGATCCCGATCGACAATTCGGTCGCCGGCCGGGTGGCGGATATCCATCACTTGATGCCGCGTTCCGGGCTGCACATCATTGCGGAATACTTCCTGCCGGTGCAGCATCAACTGATGGCGCCCAAGGCCGCCACGATGCGCACCATCAAGACGGTCGAGAGCCACATCCATGCGCTCGGCCAGTGCCGCAACATCATCCGCAAGCTTCGCATCAAGGCGGTCGTCGCCGCCGACACCGCAGGTGCGGCCCACGAAGTGGCGGAGGCCGGCGACGTGACGCGGGCGGCGCTGGCAACGACGCTCGCGGCAAAGATCTATAAATTGAAGATCGTCAAACGCGACGTTGCCGATGCCAAGCACAACACCACGCGCTTCGTCGTCCTCTCGCGCAAGCCGAAATGGCCGGCCCGTTCCGACAAACGGGTGATGACGACCTTTGTATTCCAGGTGCGCAATATTCCGGCGGCGCTTTACAAGGCGCTCGGCGGCTTTGCCACCAACGGCATCAACATGACCAAGCTGGAAAGCTACATGGTCGGCGGCAGCTTTTCGGCGACGCAGTTTTATGCCGACGTGCAGGGACACCCCAAAGAACGCGCTCTGGAGTTGGCGCTCGAAGAGCTCGAATTCGTCTCGCAGCCGAAAACGTTGCAAATCCTTGGCGTGTATCCAACCCACAAGTTCCGCGACACGATGAAATAGGATGCAGGCAATGAGCAACGAAGACGCAAAGGTTCGCCGGACTCTGCATTTGCGCTTCACGTTGCCAGCCGCAGACTCCGGCCAGTTTGCCGCGATGATCAAGGCTGCGGCGCCGATGTATCAGATTTTCGGCAATGCCACGGTCCGGCTTCTGCAAAACGTCGACGATCCGGCAAAATACATCCAGGAAATCGTGTACGAGGCGCACGAAGAGTGGGAACTCAACCGGCAGCGTATCGCCGGCGACATGCGGATGCAGACATTCCTGCAAACCTGGCGGACGATGTTTCCGGGCGCGCTCGAGATGGACGTCTACCAGGAAGTGTGATCGTCCCTGCTATCGCCGTTTGCGACAATCATTCGGACATTTGCCGCCGTTGCGGTCTGCGGCGGTTGCGCCGCCGTTCGCGGGTTTTGACAGGGTTGCATCCAGCAGTTAACTCTCGAGTTAATTAGCGTTGACCCGGAGAGACCGGCGCCGGCGCGAGAAAATGGGGAGGACTGCGATGCTGAATTTCCTGCGGGGCGCCGTCTGTGCCGCCGCCGTGATTTTCGCGACCCCCGCGTCGGCGCAAAATTTCCCGAGCGGACCGGTCAGGCTGATCGTTCCGCTTCCCGCCGGCGGCGTCACGGATTTGATGGCGCGGATCGTCGGCAAGCACTTGCAGGAAATGTGGGGCCAGGCCGTCGTCGTGGAAAACCGTCCAGGCGGCAACACCGGCGTCGGCACCCGCGATGTCGAGCAATCGCCGCCTGACGGGCTGACGCTGCTTGTCGCTCCGGATTCGACCTTTACCGCCAACCCGGCGCTGTTCTCCAAGCTGATCTACGATCCGTCCGACTTTACGCCGATCTCGGTGCTGTGCCGCGGAACGCCGATGCTCATGGTGAACCCGTCGCTGCCGGTCAAGACGGTGCCCGAGCTTGTCGCGTACGACAAAGCCAATCCCGGCAAACTCAGCTACGGCTCATTTGGTATCGGTACCTACGCGCACCTCAGCATGGAAGAACTCAAGCAGCGTACCGGAATGGACTTGCAGCACGTGCCCTACAAGGGAGCGGCGCCGGGGTTGACCGGGCTTCTCGGCAACGAGGTGCAGGCGCTGTTGCTCAATCTGTCGAGCGTCGAGCAGTACACCAGGAATGGCCAGGTCCGTTTGATCGCCGCAGCAACCGAGAAACGGGTGCCGGTGCTGCCGGATCTTCCCACCATTGGTGAGGCCGTCCCCGGCTTCAGCACCTCGGTCTGGTTCGGCGTGTGGGGCCCGCCGAAGATGCCGCCGGAGCTGACCGCCAAAATCTATGCCGATGTGTCGAAAGCGCTGGATCTGCCGGAGACCAGGGAATTCTTCGCAACCAACACGCTGACGCGCGTCGGGTTATCCCCGCAGGAGTTCGGCGGTCTCATTCAAAGCGATCTGAAACACTGGACGGCACTGATCAGCGCCGTCGGCGCCAAGGTCGAGTGAAACCGGTCATCCGCTCATCGGCATTTCCATCGCCTCGCGGATGAAACCCTTGAGCGCGTCGGAATCGAATGGCTTGCGCAGGATGCGAAGATGCGCCGGCGCGGTGCGCGCGGCGTCGCTGTAGCCGGTGGTGAGGATCACCGGCAAATTCGGATAATGCGATTTGATTTCGCCGGCGAGGCCGACGCCGTCAATCGTTCCCGGCATCACGATGTCGCTGAACACGAGGTCGATCTTGGCGCCGTCCGCCAGCAGTTTCAGCGCCGCGTCGGCGGTTTCCCGATAAACCGTCGCGTAGCCCAGATCCTCGAACAGCGACGATGTCACTTCGGCGACCTCGGCGCTGTCATCGACGATCAGTACCGCCGGGCGCTGCGGATGCTCGACGGCGGCAACGTCCTTTTTGTCGACGATCGCGGCTTCGGCCAGCGCCGGCAGATAAAGCGTGATCGTGGTGCCCTGGCCGACCTTGCTGTCGGCGGTGACCATGCCGCCGGATTGATGGGCAAAACCGTACACTTGCGACAGGCCGAGGCCGGTGCCTTTGCCGACTTCCTTGGTGGTGAAAAACGGATCGAAGATTTTGGTCAGCAGGTTCGGCGGAATCCCGGTCCCGGTGTCGCTGAATTCGATGGCAACAAACTCCCGGGCGGCGTTTTCGTCGTCCCGGTTGGCGGTGACGTTGGCAATGGTCAGGTTGAACGTGCCGCCGTTCGACATGGCGTCGCGCGCATTGACCGCGATATTGACGATCGCGAGCTCCAGCTCGGCGAGGTCGACGCGGACCGGCCGGGTATCGTGCTCGATCCTCTCGTTGTAGACGATATTTCCGCGTAGCGAGCTTTCAATCATCGTCCGCATGTCGCGTACGCAGTCGTTGAGATTGACCACCGTCGGGCTCAAATGCTGGCGTCGGGCGAAGGTCAGCAACTGGCGCGTCAGGCTTTCGCCGCGCTTCGCCGCGATCTGGATGGCTTCGATGGCGCGCGGCAGCTTCGGATCGAGCAGCCGTTTGAAAGTTTCCGCATTGCCGCCGATGATCATCAGCAGATTATTGAAGTCGTGGGCAATGCCGCCGGTGAGCTTGCCGATCGCTTCCATCTTCTGCGCCATGGCAAGCTGTTCGCGCGCTTCGAACAATTTCTCCTGGGCGTCGCGCCGCTCGGTGGCGTCGCGCAGGATATTGGCAAAGCCGACCAGCGCGCCACCGCTGTCGCGAATCGCAGTGACCGAGCCGGACACGAACAGCAACCCGCCATTCTTCCTGATACGCCAGCCTTCGACGTCGTATTTGCCCTTTTGCGCGGCCATTTCCAGCGCCCGGTTCGGATCGCCGGCCCGGCGCTCGTCGGGCCGGTAGAATATTCCGAAATGCTGGCCGAGGATTTCGTCCGCGGTGTAACCGGTGATCTGCTGGGCCGCGCTGTTCCAACTTGCGACGTGGCCGTTGGTGTCGATGACGAAAATACAGTAATCGGTGACACCCTCGATCAGGATCTGGAACATCCGGCGGGAGCTTTCCAGCGCGAGATTGGTTTGCGCGATCTCGCTCTTCATCTTGTCCAGATCGGCTTGCCGGCGCGTCTCCGCGTTCCGGTACGCGCCGATCGCGGCGCTGGCAACCAGCGCGGTCAACGATGCGCTGATGGTGATGGCCAGTAGCAGCAGCAAAGACCTGTTCAAGTCGCTTTGCAGGAAGGCGTCGCCGTTTTCCGACGACCCCCAAACCGCGATACCGCAGAAAATCAGCGTGACGGTCGCGGCGTTTCTTTGCGCGCCGCGCAAGGCCGCCCACAACAGGGGAACCAGAATCAGAAAGCCAAACAGGCTCTGATACTGGGCCAATTCGTCGGACAGGCTGCCGATTGCGGGACTGAAGGCCAGCGCGCCTATAAAGGCCGCCATTGCAAAGCTCGCCGCGGTCTCGGCGAGCGTCCATCGGGAAAACGGCCGCAACGGCGTTATTGCCCACAGCACGATGGCGGGCGCGATGACCAAAGTGCCTGCTGTATCGGCCAGCCACCACGTGATCCAGGTGCTGTAGCCCGCAAAGGGGATTCCGCTTGTCAGATACAGGCCGCCGACCGCGGCGAGCGAAGCAATCATCGCCACCGGAACAAAAGCAATCAGCGCGAACTGGGCGATGCCGCGGGGCGTTTCGAACGTGCTGCGGTGCTGCGAACTGCGATTGATCAGCCACGCGCCGCTCAGAACCGCAACGACGGTTCCGGCGCCGATGATGGCGGACGAGACGAGCAGGCGGCCGTCAATGCCGCCCGATGCCAGCGGCGTGATTGTGCCGGCGAAAAACGATCCCAACAGGATGGCGGGCCAGATTCGGTAGCCGCACAGCAGCACAAGCGCCAAAGCGAAGCCACTCGGCGGCCAGCACGGCGTGGCTGTCGGATTGAGCGATGGCAGCCATTGCGCGAAATCGCTCAAGACCGCGTAACTGGCTGTAACAATGACAAGTTCCAGCGCGTAGGCGGTCTGATTCGGTACTTTGCGGGAAACAGGAAATGCAGCCTCGCCGGTCTCGTCGCTTTTCATCGCGGAAATTCTCGCGGTGGGGACCGTAAAACAGCGAATTAACTTATAGATCATCCCATTTTAACTGAACAGCTTGGAACCCTCGCTATCCCCCGCGTGGAACCGGGCCGAAACTGCGATTACAGCGCCAAATCATCGTGTTCCGCGTGTGGCGCACCCTAGAAGTGTAAATTTCATTGCTGCCCGAACGGCGCGTTAACCCCGGGTTAACCATGTTCGCCCACTTTCGTTAACCAATTAGAATCACACCGACGTCCCTCGGAGAGGCCTCGTGACGAGCGTCATCCGCCAACGCCAATCGCTCATGTTTCGAGCGCGGTCGTACACCTCATTTGTGATCATGCCGCGCCCTCCGATCATGGAGTGGCTTGCGGACCTCGACGAGAGCCTGGAAAGTTCCAGGGGCTTCTTTGCCGGCTATCCGATCGTGGTCGATCTGTCGGCGGTGACGTTGAGCCCCAATGGAATCGCCGAACTGCTCGCCAGCCTCGCCGAACGCAATATCCGCGTCCTCGGCATTGAGGGGCTGGACCCGGCAACCGCTGTGTCGGGGCTGCCGCCGATTCTCCGGCCGGGCCGCGGTTCCGAACCGGTCGTTCTGCCGCAAAGCAATTCGGCACCGGCTGTTTCGGCGCCGGAGCCGTTCAAGGCCAAGGAGCCGCAATCGCTGATGATCGAGGATCCGGTTCGTTCCGGTCAGACCATCGTCTTCATCGAAGGCGACATCACGGTGCTCGGCTCGGTCGGCTCGGGCGCCGAAGTCGTCGCCGGCGGCTCGATCCACATTTACGGCACGCTGCGGGGCCGCGCCATGGCGGGCGCATCCGGCAACGCGCGCGCCCGCATTTTCTGTCACCGTGTCGAAGCGGAGCTTCTCGCCATCGACACATTTTACAAGACTGCAGACGACATCGACGACAGTCTCCGCCGCGGACCGGCCCAGGCTTGGCTGGAAGGCAGCACACTCAAAATATCGGCGATGAGCTAGAACACGGAAAGGCAACAAGATGGCTCAGGTGGTAGTCGTAACATCAGGTAAGGGTGGCGTAGGGAAAACAACATCGACTGCCGCGATGGGCGCCGCACTGGCTCACTTCGGCGAGAAGGTTGTAGTGATCGACTTCGACGTCGGCTTGCGCAACCTCGATCTGGTGATGGGCGCCGAACGCCGCGTGGTGTTCGATCTCATCAACGTCATCAACGGCGTCGCCAAGCTGCCGCAGGCGCTGATCCGGGACAAGCGGCTGGAAAATCTGTTCCTGCTTCCGGCATCGCAGACCCGCGACAAGGACGCGTTGACCGAAGAAGGCGTCGCCAAGGTCATCGAAGAACTGAAGACCAAGTTTGACTGGATCATTTGCGACAGCCCCGCCGGCATCGAACGCGGCGCGACGCTGGCGATGCGGCACGCCGATGCGGCGATCATCGTTACCAACCCGGAAGTCTCTTCGGTGCGCGACTCCGATCGCATCATCGGGCTTCTGGATTCGAAGACGGTCAAGGCGGAACGCGGCGAGCGCGTCGAGAAGCACCTCCTTGTCACCCGATATCACGCGGGCCGCGCGGCCCGCGGCGAAATGCTTTCGATCGAGGACGTTCTCGAGATCCTTTCGACGCCGCTCCTCGGCATCATTCCGGAAGGCGAAGAGGTGCTCCGCGCCTCGAACCTCGGATCGCCGGTGACCGTGAACAGCCCGCTGAGCCTGCCCGCACGCGCCTACTTCGACGCCGCCAGCCGCCTCAAGGGCGAACAGATCCCCATGGTCATACCGACTGCAAACCAGGGTTTCTTCAACAAGCTCTTCGGACGGAAAGCGGCATGAAGCTCTTCAATCTCTTTCGCAGCGGCTCCGCGCCGGTTGCGCGGGAACGTCTGCAAATCCTGCTCGCGCACGAACGCAGCGCCCGCAGTCAGCCCGATCTGCTCGGTGTCCTCCGCGAGGAGATTCTGGTCGTCATCGGCCGGCACGTCTCCTTCGATCCGGACAAAGTGCGGATCGAGATGGATCGCGGCAAGTCGGTAACGACGCTCGCGGTCGATATTGAAATTCCAAATGGTCAGCGATTGTCCGTTGTCCCGCCGATGGGGCATCTGGTGACCAATTCACGGCTCTCATCGGCGAGATCACAATGGAGCAATGGTTTGATTTGATATGCGCACGATCGCATTCCTTACGCAAAAAGGCGGAACTGGAAAAACAACATTGGCCGCATCGCTCGCAGTTGCGGCCGCAACAGCAGGAGAAAAGGTAATCGCGCTCGATCTCGATCCGCAAGGTTCGCTGACCCGCTGGGGGCAGCGCCGGGCGGCGATGAAAACGGTCAGCCCGATCATGGTCGAGCCGTTCGAGCGCGACCGGCTGCCGCGGCTGGGTGCAATCCTTGCCGGGCTCGCCGGAACTGGGTTCACATTGGCGATTTTCGACACGGCGGGGGCCGACAGTTCGGCGGTGTCCCTGGTCGCTGAAGCGGCCGACCTTTGTCTTTTGCCGTCGCGCCCGACACGGCTCGACGTCGAGGCGACGGCCATGACGTTCCGTGCGGCATTCCTGGCAAAGCGCAAGGCGGCCTTCGTCCTCAATCAGTGCCCGCCGAACTATCGGAGCGCCCGCGCCAGTGATGCGGCAAAGGACCTGACCTCCCTTGGGGTGCTTGCCGAGCCTTTGGTGTCGGCGCGCATGGATTATCAGGACGCGCTGGCGCGCGGCTTCGGCGTTACCGAATTTTCGCGCGATGGCCGGGCAGCCCGGGAAATCGAGGAACTCTGGCGATGGTCGTGCGCGCAGACCAGTGACAATGAGCTGCCGCTGATCCATCCGCCGGCCGCCAATCAGAATACCGGCCGCGTCGCCGCGGCCTAGCAACCCGCGCGCCGGTCCTACTCGGCGGAAATGCCGGCGGCATCGACCATTTTCTGCCAGCGCGCCTTGTCGTCGGCCATGAATCCGGCGAGTTCGTCGGGGGTCATGGACAATGGCACGCCGCCATCTTCCTTGAACCGCGCGACGATCTTCGGGTCGGCGATGGTATCTTTAAGCGTTGAATTGAGCAGCGCCACGATTTCCGGCGGCGTGTTACGTGGCGCGAACACGGCGTACCAGACATAGATTTCATAACCCGGCACGGTCTCGGCAATGGCCGCAACATCGGGCAGCAACGGCCAGCGCTGGCCGGAGGTCACAGCGAGCGCCCGCAGCGTGCCGGCCCGCACCATGGCCAGGACCGGACCGCCGAGATTGTCGAACAGCACCTGGACTTTGCCGGACATCAGATCGGGATAGGCTGCCGCCGAACCGCGATACGGCACGTGAACCATGTCGATGCCGGTCAAGGATTTGAAATAGGCCCCCGAGAGATGCGGCGATGCGCCAACCCCGGATGAAGCAAACGAAATCTGGCCGGGATTGGCTTTGGCGTAGCCGATGAACTCCTGCACGCTGGTCACCGGCAGTGACGGCGTTACCACCATGATATTCGGCGCACGCGCCACGATGCCGACTGGCGCGAGTTCATCAAGAACATTGCTCAGCTTCTTGTAGAGCGACGCGCTGATGGTGACGGTCGGTCCGGCGAATAGCAGCGTGTAACCGTCGGGCGCTGCATTGACCACCGTCTCGGTCGCAAGCGTGCCGCCCGCGCCGGTGCGGTTCTCGACCGCGAACTGACTGCCAAGGCGTTCTGACAGCGACTGCGCCATATTGCGGGCAACGACATCGGTCGGGCCGCCGGCGGCGAGGCCGACGATCATGCGGACAGGCCGGGTGGGATAATTGAGGGCGATAGCGATAGTCGGCGCCGTCACCGCGGCAGCGGAGCCGGCTGCAAAACCCAGGAAGGTCCTGCGATCGATGTTTGTCGCCATTCCGCCATGCCCGATTGCGAAGTGATTCAGATGGTCTGGTTGTACGCGCCGACATCCTTGTGGGTGCGCAGCACGGCGTCAATCGATTTGAACATGTCGCGCATCCGCGCTTCGGACACCGGGCTTTCAACGACCACAACCAGCTCCGGCTTGTTGGATGAAGCGCGGACCAGGCCCCAGGTGCCGTCGTCCACGGTGACGCGCACGCCGTTCACGGTAACCAGATCGCGGATCGGCTGGCCGGCGACCTTGCCGCCTTTTTTCTTCTCGGCCTCGAAGTGCTTCACCACTTCATCGACCACGGCGTATTTGGTTTCATCCGGGCAGTGTGGCGACATGGTCGGCGATGACCAGGTCTTCGGTAGCGCGTTCTTCAGGTCTGCCATGGTCTTTCCGGGATTGCGGTCGAGCATGTCGCAGACCGCAAAGGCGAAGATCAGCCCGTCGTCGTAGCCGCGGCCGAACGGCTTGTTGAAGAAGAAATGTCCGGACTTTTCGAAACCGGCGATGGCGCCGATCTCGTTGACCCGGCGTTTCATGTAGGAATGCCCGGTCTTCCAGTAATCGGTCCTGGCGCCGTTCTTGATCAGCACCGGGTCGGTCATGAACAGGCCGGTCGATTTCACGTCGGCGACGAAGGTGGCGCCCTTGTGGTTCGCCGAAATGTCGCGCGCCAGCATGACGCCGACCTTGTCGGCAAAAATCTCGTCGCCTTCGTTGTCCACCACGCCGCAACGGTCGCCGTCGCCGTCGAAGCCGAGGCCGACGTCGGCCTTGTTCGCCAGCACCGCGTCGCGCATGGCGTGCAGCATCTTCATGTCTTCGGTATTCGGATTATAGTTCGGGAACGTGTGATCCAGCTCGCAATCGAGCGGCACCACCTCGCAGCCGATTTTTTCGAGAACCTGCGGCGCAAAGGCGCCGGCCGTGCCGTTGCCGCAGGCGCAGATGACTTTCAGATGGCGCTTGAGCTTCGGCCGGCTGGTCAGGTCGGCGATATAGCGCGCCGGAAAATTCTCGATGAACTCGTAACCGCCGCCGGCCTTCGGCTTGTAGGCGCCGCCAAGCACGATCTCTTTCAGCCGCGTCATCTCGTCGGGGCCGAAGGTGAGGGGGCGGTTGACGCCCATCTTCACGCCGGTCCAGCCATTATCGTTGTGCGAAGCCGTGACCATGGCGACGCACGGCACGTCGAGATCGAATTGCGCGAAATAGGCCATCGGGGTCACCGCCAGCCCGATGTCCTTCACCTGCACGCCGGCGGCGATCAGGCCGTTGGTCAGCGCCATCTTGATCGACGCGGAGTAGGAGCGGAAATCGTGGCCGGTGACCAGCTTCGGTTCGACGCCAAGCTCGCCTATCAGCGTGCCGAGCCCGAGGCCGAGCGCTTCGATACCCATCAGGTTGATTTCGCTGCCGAACAGCCAGCGTGCGTCATATTCGCGAAAGCCGGTGGCTTTCACCATCGGCTCGGATTCATAGGCGTAGGTATTGGGTTTCAGCGACGGCTTCGGTTTGGGAAACATCGAGGATTTGATCCGAATCAAAAAGTCCCGACAGCAATAGCTTAAACGGTCATGCGCTGAAATGGTTGCGTTTCGTGCATCTCACCCTGAGGAGCGCCCCCCATAGGGCGTCGATGACGCGCGTAAACGCGCTTATGGGGCCCGTCTCGAAGGATGCCACGCGGAGTGGAAAGGATGGTTCGAGACGCGGCGCTGGCGCGCCGCTCCTCACCATGAGGTTGTGCCTACTGCTCCAGTTCCAGCCGGCCGCTGGCAAACTCCCAGCGGTGCAGCCGCGACAGGAACGACATGCCGAGCAGGTTGTCGCTGAGCGCGCCTTCCGGCATCACCAAGGCGGCGACGTTATGTACGGCGATGTCTTCGATCTCGACCATGTTGAGTTCGACCGGTGCGGCGCGCGCGATGCCGTTCGCGGTTTTTACCGCTGCAGTGTATTCGTTAGCTGAGGGGTGGATGCCGAGCGATGCAGCGGCGTCTGCCGTGAGCGCGATAACGGAAGCACCGGTGTCGACCATGAAGGTCAGCCGCCGGCCATCGACGCGGGCATCGGTCTGGAAGTGACCCTGCGCGTTGCGTGACAGGATCACGGAGCGCGAATCCGCGGGGGCGGATACGGCCGGTGCCGCCGCTTGCGGTGCCGCTGCCGGGGCTGCCGGGTGGCTCCCATTGGCCTGCGTAGCGTAGCGGGGAATAACAATGCCGGCCGCAAGTGCGAGCGCGGCGAACGTCATTATGGCGCGCATGACGCCACCCCACCACGGCACGGCGAACAAGGCGCTAATTCGCTGGCTGCGTTCCGGGGATTTGCGGCGCATTGGTAAGCAAGCGGCTAATGCGATGGCTCACATTAGACCGTTCCCTTGGCCTGGCGGGCCCGGTAATGTCCGGCTGCCATGTCGCGATTAAGCCAGAACCCCTCCCGAGATATTTCCGCAGATCCGGTCAAAGACGTTCGCAGGGCGCGCGGATTTACCGGCGGCATCGCTTCGCTCGCCGACGATGCGCTTTATGTCCTGCAAAATCCGTTTCCGCTCGATGGCCGGGTCAGCTCTTATCCCGCGAGCGCCCGCGGCTTTTCGGTGGTGAACAGTTACCTGCTGACCCAGCCCGATGCTGCCATGCTGATCGACACCGGCTTCGGCAAGGACGAGCCGGCGATCCGCGCCCAGATCGAGTCATTGATCCCGCCGCGCCTGCCGCTGTCGCTGTTTCCGTTGCGGCTCAACGAATTCATGTCGATCAACAACGTCGAGAGCTTCGCGGATCATTTCAACGTCGAGACCTGCTACACCAGCAATCCGGACGCCGCGCTGTGGTTCGATTTCGGCGCCAAGGAAAACGGCCGCAGCATTCTCGACTCGATGGCGGTGACGGCGGTGACCCGCGCCGACACGATTGAACTCGGCAAGTGCGGCCGCGCCATCGACGTGATGCAGGCGCCGATCCGGCTGATCGCAACCCGCTGGCTCTACGACCGCGCCACCAGGACGCTGTTCGCCTCCGACATGTTCACCCATCTTTGGCGCGATACCGAGCAGGGGCCCTGGATCGTCACCGACGCCGACAACGATCCGACGTCGCTGCGCGACGTGCGCTCGTTCATGCTCAATACGCGCTACTGGTGGCTCGAGGGCGCGCCGACCAACTCGATCCGCCGCGGTATCGACGCCGTGTTCGAGAAATTCGACATCGAATGCATCGCGCCGGGCTATGGCTGCATCCTGCGCGGCCGCAATGTGGTGGCGCGGCACTACAAGATGCTCGACGAGTTTCTCAAGGCTTGCGACAAGAGCGTCGCAGTGTCGCGCTACGTCACGCGCGACGAGGAACGCTGACGTCTTTTCGTACCTACGCCGTCTGGTAGCGCTTCAGGAACGTGCGCGCGCGATTGATGGTGCGCGCCTTCAGCTCCGGCTGATCTTTCCAGGGAAACACGGTAATCTCGGCGTTCGGGCAGAGCGAGGCGATGTCGATGGAGGTTTGCAGCGGATGCGCCACGATATCGTCGGGCAGCACCAGCATCGGCATCTGGCAGGATTTCGCGAAATCGCGCGATACGCTGTAAACGAAGTCGGGCTGCACCCTGTAGAGGTTGTGCAGGTATTTCTCGATCGTCGCCATCGGCACATTGGGCTGACGCTCGAGGAATTCCTTGGCCCAGACGTCCTTGCCGGAGTCATACATGTAATCCGGTTTCTCGGGCCGGTGACCGACCGGCTGGCTCAGCACAGCCGCGACCACGCGTTTTGGCGCACGCTCCATCAACTTCATCGCGAAGGGGCCGCCGATGCAGTTGCCGAAGAAAAAGAACTCGCGAATGCCGAGATGGTCCATCACGCCGAGCTGATCGTCGGCGAAGGCATCCCACGGATTGTCGACCGGTACTGGGCCGCTCAACTCGCCGTTAGTGGCGTTGCGCTGATCCATGGTGATGACGCGGAAGTCGTTCTTGAACTCCTGCGGGATGTTGATGACGGCGGCCGGCCAGTTCGCGATGCGCGAGTTCAATCCGCCGCCGGGCGTCGCCAGCAGGGGAAAGCCGGCGCCGATCTCGGCGTAGCGGACGCGGACGTCGCCTTTCTCGTAGAAGCCAGTCTTGGCGCCCGCCGGCAGGCTCTGCGTGGCCGTGGGTTGCTGCGCCTGGGCAAAAACTTGCGGCGCGGTGGTCGCTGCCGCGGCGGCGGCGCTGGTTGTAAGAACGGTGCGCCGGCTGGAATCGATCATCGTTTCCTCCCTTGTCACTGGCGCTTGCGCAGCAGGTCTTTAGTGCCGCTTCCCATGTATCATGGATACGCAGTAGGGTGAGCCATGCTCGATAAGCCAACGACCAAAAGCATGATCGATACCCCTGTGGCCGAGCGCATGCCGCGCGAGATCGCACCCGGGGTGTTCTGGATCGGCGATTGCCTGGTGCAGCGGCATAAGGGCAAGGAATATCACGGCTACAACGCGGCCTTCCTGGTTTCCGGCAATGACGCCTCGATCCTGGTCGAGACCGGGCATCCGAAAGATTTCCCGGTAATCGAGCGGCATCTCAACGTGTTATTCGAAAGGGGCGTGGCGCCGCTCAAATACCTGTTCGTGACTCACCAGGAAACGCCGCATTGCGGCGGGCTCGGCCGCATCCTGAAAATTTTTCCGGATTCACTCCTGGTCGGGGACGTCAGCGACTATCATCTGGCGTTCCCGCAATACGAACACCGCATGCGGCCGATGCTGGAGGGCGACGAGATCGATCTTGGCGGCCGGACCTTTATGGCGGTCGAGCCGGTGATCCGAGATCTGCGCACCACGTGGTGGGGTTTCGATACCAAGGAACGTGTGCTGTTCCCCGGCGACGGCTTTGCTTACAGCCATTATCACGAGGACGGCCACTGCGGCCTGGTTGCCGAAGAAGCGGTGTCGCTCGACCTTCCGGACGTGTCGTCGACCTTCGCCGATCTGGCGTTGTTCTGGACCAAGTTCGCCGACATGAACGTCTACTGCGACCGGCTCGATCACTTGATCGCCAGGCTTGGGGTCAAGATCGTCGCGCCGACACACGGCCTGCCGATCACCGACGTGAAGACAATGGTGCCGAAGGTGCAGGAAGGACTGAAGGCTGCCGCGCTCAAGCCGGAGTCCGGCACCAACGAGAAGGTGTCCGCAGTCGCGGCGAAGTAGGAATCAACCGGCCGCCGCCGGTTGTTGAACGCGGGCGTTCTCGACCAGCCGGCCGATGACGATCTTCATCACGGCAAAGCCGAACGCCGGATTCTGGAAATAAAGCTGCTTGGCCTTATTGCCATTGATCTCGTAGACTTCGCAATCGTCGGTGCATTCGACCGTCGCGGTGCGTTTCTGGTCGTGCGCAAAAATGCCGATTTCGCCGAGCACCGCGCCGGGGCCGATGGTTTTGGCGATCTCGACGATCTTCATCGCTCCGCTGGCCAGGTAGAACATGCTGTCCGCCTGCTCCCCTTTCCTGATCAGGACATCGCCCGCTTTCAGCATTCGTTTGGACATGAAAGGCAACAGCGTCTCGACGGACATTTCGGAAAGTTCAGCCGCCTTGACGCTTTTGATGAGCCGCAAAATCTGCAACAGCCGCGCGGCGTTGACCGGCAGCAGGATCACGTGCAGCACAAGGACCGGATAGATGTGTGCGACTGCGCCGTAGCTGGCAAACAAGACGTTGCTGCAGATTGCAACGATGCGCAGCGGCACCATGGTGCCCATGCAGAATGTGATCAGCACGCTGGCCGAGGCCAGATAACCCAGCAGGTCTGTCCAACTCATGTTTCCCCCGGCTTCGTTCTTGTGGCGAGAGCCGAAGTCACAAGACTAAGACGAGCAGAGAGAAAGTACAGCGCTGAGTCGTACTGGAAATGGCAGCAGCGGCCGGCTACTTGGCCGGTGCCGGGAACGGCTCGGTGTAGAACGCGCCGTCGCGGCCGAAATACATCGCCTTGCGGCCGCCGATATAGACTTCGTAGCGCGAGCAGCCGGCATTCATGATGCGGTGGAGGAATTCGGCGTAGCCGATTTCGCCGCGCTGGATCGATTTGACGGTTGCGCCGACTGTGGCGGAGTCGAACGCGGATGCAATCGCCGGGGCATCCTTGAGCGGCAACACTTCATCGAACGCCTTGCTGCCGGCGTCGTAGTAGGTGTTGCGCAGCTTCATCAGGTCGGCGGTGTACGACTGCACGCCGGCGCCGGCGAGTTGCGGAATGATTTTCGAAAACGGCGTATCGGCGAAACTCTGCTTCATGCAGTCGGCGATGACTTTGGTGTCCATGGCAAGTACCCCTATGTTTCAGGGTTTGAGTGCAACTGGCTATGCTTGCGCATGCAGGTGCAGCAGGAGGGAGGTTCAGCCCGCGTCCTTCGTCTCCCGCGCGACGGTCCAGCGGTTGGCGGGATAGGGCAGGCCGAGATTTTCGCGGAGCGTCTTGCCTTCGTAGTCCTTGCGGAACAGGCCGCGCCGCTGCAATTCGGGGATCAGCAGATCGACAATGTCTTCGAGCCCGCGCGGAAACGTTAGCGGCAGGATATTGAAGCCGTCGGCGGCGCCGCCGCGGAACCAGCTTTCGAGCGCGTCGGTCACTTCCGCCGCCGTGCCGATGACGACGCGGTGGCCGCGTTGGCTATAGACGCGCTTGATCAGTGCGCGGATGGTCAGGTTTTCGCGCCGCGCCAGATCGACCATCATTTTGACCCGGCCCTTCTGCTCGATGTCCGGCGACGGGTCCGGCACCGGGCCGTCGAGCGGAAAAGCGGCCATGTCGAAGCCGAAATAGGAGGTCAGGTCCTTCAGCGCGAGTTCCGGCGACAGCAGGTCCTGCAGGCGCTCGTACTTCGCCACCGCCTCGGCATGCGTGTGGCCGATGACCGTCATCACGCCGGGAAGCACCTTGATGGCGTGCGGCGGGCGGCCATAAGCGGCGGCGCGGCGCTTGATGTCCGTATAGAACGCGCGGCCGGCCTCGAGATCCTGCTGCACCGTGAAGGTCACCTCCGCGGTTTCTGCGGCGAGGTCGCGGCCGTCGTCGGACTGGCCGGCCTGCACGATCACCGGATGGCCCTGCGGCGAGCGGTGCACCATCAGCGGCCCGCGCACCGAGAAGTGCTTGCCCTTGTGATTGAGGAAATGCAGCTTGTCGCGGGCGAAATAGATGCCGCGCTCCTTGTCGGCGATGATGGCGTCGTCTTCCCAGCTATCCCACAGCCCGAGCACCACCTTGGCGAACTCGCGGGCGCGCACGTAACGGTCGGCGTGATGCGGGTGGCTTTCCCTGCCGAAATTGTAAGCTTCCGCGATGGCGAGCGAGGTCACCAGATTCCAGCCGGCGCGCCCGCCGCTGATCTTGTCGAGCGATGCGAAGAACCGCGCCACCTGAAAAGGCTCGAAGTAGGTCGTGGTCGCGGTGGAGACCAGGCCGATGTGCTCGGTGACGGCGGCAAGCGCGCTGAGCAGCGTGATCGGTTCAAGCCGCGACGCCAGCGTCGTGCGCGTCCAGGATTCGACGTCGTCGGCGCCGAAGGTCGCGTTGGTGTCGGCGAGAAACAGCATGTCGAACTTGCCGCGCTCGGCAAGCCGCGCGATGTCGATGAAATGCGGCAGCGACTGGCGCGCCATCGGATCGACATCCGGATCGCGCCAGGCCGCGGTATGATGACCGGTACCTTCGAGGAACAGGCCAAGCTTCATCATGCTCTCAGCCATCGGTCGCCTCCCTTTCGATTATCTTGCCTCGCCCGGCTGCCAAAATCGATAGCTTATGCGTTACACTTGCCCGCGCTGAAAAAGGGAAACGCCGTCATGCCCGACAAGAAACTGACCGGCCGGATCGCGGCCGATCGTATTCGTATGCAGTCGACGCCGAAGCCGCCCGCCGGAGCCGTGGACCGTTTCATTGCGCTTGGCGAATGTACCAGCCTGATTTCCGATGTGATGGACGAACTCGGCATCCCTGAAGGCACGATCGGCGCCAGTGTGCTCAAGCCGACACTGCCGGGAAAGCTCGTGGTCGGTCCGGCGCTCACCGTGCGCAATATCCGCCAGCGGTCCAATCCGCTGAAGGCCGAAACCCACGTCAACCGCATGGCGGAATTCGAAGCGCACAATCTTGCCGAGGACGGCGACGTGCTGGTGATCTCGGGCGTGCCCGGCATGTCGAACATGGGCGGCATCTCGTCATATACCGGCCAGCGCCAGGGTGAGCGCGGCGCCATCGTGATGGGCGGGGTGCGCGACGTGCGCCATTCGCGCTCGATCGGTTATCCGGTCTGGGCCAGCGAGATCACGCCGGTCACCGGGAAATGGCGGCTGGAAACGGTCGAGATCAACGGCGAAATTCAGATGGGCACCGTGCGGGTCAATCCCGGCGATCTCGTCGTCGCCGACGATACAGGCGTTGTTTTCATCCCGCGCGGCGAGATCGTGCGCGTGCTCGAGCTTTGCGAGAAGAAAAAGAAAGACGAAGACAAGCGCATTGCCGCGATCACCGAGGGCGTCCCGGTGGCGGTGTTCTATGGCAAGGGATAAATGGGCGTCGTCATGCTCGCACTTGTTGCGGGCATCCCGATCATTCGGCAATGCCTGTCAATCGAGATGGCCGGAACAAGCCCGGCCATGACGGCCCTTACTGCCCGCTGATATTGTTGCTGCGGATGACGTCGCCCCACAGCGCGATCTCGCGCTTGAGTAGCGCGGCTGCGGCCTCCGGCGTTTCCTGATCCTTCGGAAACTCCTCCATGCCGCTTTCGGCAAAGACCTTCATCACTCTTTCGTCGGCGAGTGCGGCGCGCAGCGCTGCGTTGATTTTGTCAACGATGGGGCGGGGCGTGCCGGCCGGCACCAGCAGCATGTGCCAGAAATCGAGGTCGAGCTTCTTGTAGCCGAGTTGGCCGAATGTCTTGAGCTGCGGCAGGCCTGAATAGGGTGTGTCGCCGATGATGGCATAGGCCTTGAGCTTGCCGTCTTTGATCAGAGGCGCGGCGACCACTGCCGCGATCGAGCTGAGATCGACCTGTCCGGCGAGGAGATCGACAAGAGCAGGACCGGCACCGCGATACGGTACCTGCGTTGCTTTCACGCCGAGTTCCTGGGCGATCATCACCCCGACGAGGTGGCTGTATGAGCCGACACCGGCGTGGCCGATCTTCACGCTTTGGCCGGGTTGCTTCATCCAGTGCAGCATTTCGTCGAAACTGTTCGCGGGGAAATCGGGCCGTGCAGCCCAGGTCGAGGCAGAGTTGTTGACCAGCCCGACGGTGGCGAAATCCTTCGCCGCATCGAAATTCAAATTCTTGTAAAGCGTCATGCCGGCGGCAAGCGCGACCTGATGAATCAAAATGGTATAGCCGTCCGGCGTGGCGCGCGCCGCCTTGTCGGCGGCGATCATGCCGCCGGCGCCGCCGATGTTTTCAACGACGATCGGCTGGCCCAGTGCTTTTTGCAGCGGATCCTGGATGATGCGCGCGATCGCATCGGTCGCGCCGCCCGGCGGGAAGGGCACGATCATGGTGATCGGGTGATTGGGATATTGCTGTGCGGACGCGGTGCCGGCAGCAAAGAGACCGGCGGCGAAGATTGCCGCGGCGAGCGCGCGCACGAAGGTCATGCTTCCCCCAATGTCGAAGGCGTTTTCGCCTTTATTGAAGGGGATGTTCCCGCGTTGGCGGCGTTCGGGCAAGGTGGGAAAGGTGGCGTGCGTCGCTTTGCGTCAGCTTCGCGGCTTGGCCCGCCGCGTCGGAGCCGCAGCGATCGGATCGTCGGGCCACGGATGCCGCGGATAGCGGCCGCGCATTTCGGTGCGCACCGCGGCGTAGCTGCCGCGCCAGAACCCGGGCAGGTCGCGTGTCATCTGCACCGGGCGGTGCGCCGGCGACAATAGCTCGATCAGCAACGGCACCCTGCCGCCGGCAATCGACGGATGCCGGTCGAGCCCGAACAGTTCCTGCACCCGGATGGCGATCTTCGGTCCGCCTTCGGCTTCGTAGTCGATCGGCACCCGCGAACCGGTCGGGGCCTCGAAATGCGTCGGAGCCTCGGCGTCAAGCCGGCGTCGGAGCGGCCACGGCAGCAACTCGTGCAGCGCGCCATCGAACTCGTCCTCGCTCAATTGGCCAAGCGCGGTTTTGTCCAGAAATACCGGTGCGAGCCAGTCGGCCGTGCTCGCCGCCAGCGCCGCATCCGAGAGATCCGGCCACTCATCGCCTTCGCTCGCGCGCAGGAACATGACGCGGTCGCGCCACTGCCGGAGCGCCTTGGTCCACGGCAATCGTGCAATGCCGAGTTTGGCAATGCCGGCGGCGAGTGTACGTGCATTTTCTTCGTTCGCCGTGACGGGGAGCGGTTGTTCCGACAGCATGATCGCGCCGAGCCGGCGGCTCCGCCGCCCGCGCAGGCTGGCACTTGCTGTGTCGAATGCCACCTCGTCGCTGGCTTCAATTTGATCGGCAAAGTGCTGCTCGATCTCTTCGGGTGTTATCGGCGCGGCGAGCAGGATGCGGCCTTGCACCGCCGTGCCGGTCAGTTCGGCAACGGCAAGGAACGGTTCACGGGCAAGCGGCGATGCGGCGTTGACATTGGCGCCGCGGCCATTGACCAGCAGAAAGCTTCCGTTCGCGCCGCCGCGGTTTTTGGCGATGCGTTCGGGATAGGCAAGGGCAAGCAGGGAGCCGACGCTGACGCCTTCGCGACCTGAGAGCTTGAGACGACGCAATCTCCGCCCAGCGCTTCGCCATCGCGCGGGCATCGCGGCCGCGCGGCGAGCGGTCGCGATGCAGCGCGTTGAGCCGTTCCCGCAGGTCCACATCATCGCCGCCAAGCCCGCGCTCTCCGATCAGCGCGGCGATTTCGGCGGCGTGTTCGGCTTCGCCTTGTGCCGCGGCGTCAACCACCATGCGCGCCAGCCGCGGCGGCAACGGCAGGCGGCGTAGCAGCTTGCCTTCCTCGGTGATGCGGCCGTCGGCGTCGAGAGCGCCAAGCTCGCGCAACAGCGCGGTCGCCTCGCTCATTGCCGCGCGCGGCGGCGGATCGAGAAAGGCGAGCTTGTCCGGTGCGGCGCCCCAGGCGGCAAGGTCGAGCGCGAATGAGGACAGATCGGCGGCGAGGATTTCCGGTTTGGCGTAGGGTTCAAGCGACGCAGTCTGTGGCTCGTCCCACAGCCGGTAGCAAACTCCGGGCTCGGTGCGCCCGGCGCGGCCGCGGCGCTGGTCGGCGGCGGCGCGCGAGACGCGCACGGTTTCCAGCCGGGTGACGCCGACGTCCGGCTCGTAGCGCGGCACCCGCGAAAGCCCGCTGTCGACGACGATGCGCACGCCCTCAATGGTGATCGAGGTCTCGGCGAGCGCGGTCGCCAGCACGATCTTGCGGCGGCCGGGAGGGGCAGGGGAGATGGCGCGATCCTGTTCGTCGCCGGCCATCGCGCCATACAGCGTGACGACATCGGTCGTTGCGTCGGTGCGGCCCTCGAGCTGGCTTTGCGTGCGGCGGATTTCCGCGACACCGGGCAGAAAGGCCAGCACCGATCCCGGCTCGGCGCGCATCGCCCGCGTGATCGTATCGGCCATTTGCGGTTCGATATGCCGCTCATCGCGACCGGCGTAACGGGTGTCGACCGGAAAGGCGCGGCCTTCGCTTTCGATGACCGGTGCGCCGCCGAGCAGCGTCGCGACGCGCGCGCCATCGATGGTCGCCGACATGACCAGAAGCTTGAGGTCTTCGCGCAAGCCCTGCTGGGCGTCGCGGGCCAGCGCGAGGCCAAGGTCGGCATCGAGCGAGCGTTCGTGGAATTCATCGAACAGCACCGCCGCGACACCGTCGAGCGCCGGATCGTCGAGGATCATGCGGGTGAAAATGCCCTCGGTGACGATTTCGACGGCGGTGTCCCGCGATACCTTCGAGCCGAACCGCACGCGCAGGCCAATCCTGCCGCCGACACGCCCGCCCAGCGTCCGCGCCATCCGTTCGGCCGCGGCGCGGGCGGCAATCCGGCGCGGTTCCAGCACCAGAATGCGTTTTCCCTGTGCCCAATCCTCATCGGCCAGCACCAGCGGCACCCGCGTGGTCTTGCCGGCCCCAGGCGGCGCCACCAGTACGGCGGTATTGTTGGCGCGCAGCGCCGCGGTCAGTTCCGGCAGCGCGGCGTCGATGGGTAGCGGGGAGTAGTCCACAGTCTGTGCTCAGGCCGGTGATATTGCGTGCGTCATTCCTATATTATTCGTGACCATGCCAGCCGCACAAAAAGCTCCGCAAAAGCCGAAATCCGCATCCGCCGCCGGGGGCCTGAAAAAAGGCGACCACGTCTTCCTGGTCGACGGTTCCGGCTACATTTTCCGCGCCTATCACGCGCTGCCGCCGATCAGCCGCAAATCGGACGGCCTGCAGCTCAACGCCGTATTCGGCTTCTGCAACATGCTGTGGAAGCTGCTCCGCGACATGAAGGCGGACGACAAGCCAACCCATCTCGCGGTGGTGTTCGACAAGTCGGAAAAGACGTTCCGCACCGAAATGTACAAGGAGTACAAGGCGCACCGCCCGGACCCGCCCGATGACCTGATCCCGCAGTTCAAATTCATCCGCGAAGCGGTAGCGGCGTTCGATCTGCCGTGCCTCGAGCAGAACGGCTTCGAGGCCGACGATCTGATCGCGACCTATGCGCGGCTGGCGTCGGAAGCCGGCGCCACGACCTCCATCGTCTCCTCGGACAAGGATCTGATGCAGCTCGTCAGTGACCAGCGTCACGCTTGTTCGACACGATGAAGGACAAGAGGATCGGCCGCGCCGAGGTGATCGAGAAATTCGGCGTGCCGCCGGAAAAGGTGATCGAGGTGCAGGCGCTGATCGGCAACTCGACCGATAACGTACCCGGCGTGCCCGGCATCGGCGTCAAAACCGCGGCGCAGCTCATCGGTGAATATGGCGATCTGGAAACGCTGCTCAAGCGCGCCGGCGAGATCAAGCAGGACAAACGCCGGCAGACGTTGCTGGATAATGCCGACGCGGCGCGGCTGTCGAAAAAACTCGTCACGCTCGATACCGATGTGAAGCTCGACGTGCCGATCGGCGATCTCGCCGTGCACGAGCCGGACTACAAGAATTTGATCGCGTTCCTCAAGGCGATGGAGTTTAACTCGCTGACGCGTCGTGTCGCCGAGTTCGCCTCGATCGACGTCGGCGCGATCGAGCCGGCAACACAGTTCGCTGGTGGCGCTCGTGCCGCGACGCCGGGCCCCGCGAATGGCAAAAGCCAAAGCGATGGCGCGGCTCCTTCGCCACAACTTCCGCTCGGCCGGCCGGCGCAGCCCGGCGACAGTTCGCATCAGGGCCGCACAGGGGCACCGCAATATCCGGCGCTGACGCCAAAAGCCCTTACCGATGCGCGGCGCGAGGCGGCGCGCGCCGCGAAATTCGATCGCAGCCGGTACGAGACGGTGCGCGGCATCGACCGGCTCAAGGCCTGGGTCGAACGCGCATGGGATGTCGGACAGGTCGCCTTGCACGCGTCGTCGGCGAGCTTCGATCCGATGCAAGCGGAGCTATGCGGCATCGCTCTCGCTGTCGGGCCGAACGAGGCGTGTTATGTGCCGCTGTCGCACCGCCAGGGCGGTGAGGGCGCCGGTCTGTTCCGCGGCGATATCGCCGCCGACCAGATTCCGGAGGCCAAAGCGCTCGAAATCCTCAAACCGCTTTTGCAAGATACCGGCGTGCTGAAGATCGGGCACGATCTCAAATTCGCCTGGCAGATTTTCTCGCAGCGCGGCATCGAGATCGTGTCCTACGATGACATTATATTGATGTCGTACGTCGCCGACGCCGGCATCGCCAGCCATGCGCTGGAACCGCTCGCCGAGCGCACCTTCAGTCACAGCGCCGTCAACATCGACGAACTGATCAAGGCCGGAAAGGCCAGGATCACCTTCGATGCGGTGGGTATCGACCGGGCGACGGAATATTCCGCCGAGCGTGCCGACATCATCTTCCGGGTCTGGCAGGTGCTGGCGCCGCGGCTTGCCGCGGACAAGGTGCGCAATGTCTACGAGACGCTGGAGCGACCGCTGCTGTCGGTGCTCGGACACATGGAGCGGCGCGGCATTTCGGTCGACCGCAATGTGCTGTCGCGGCTCTCCGGCGAATTCGCCCAGGAGGCCGCCGGTCTTGAGGACGAGATCAATAAGCTCGCCGGCGAGACCGTGAATGTCGGTTCGCCGAAGCAGATCGGCGACATCCTGTTCGGCAAGATGCAATTGCCGGGCGGCACCAAGACCAAGACCGGCCAATGGTCCACCGGCGCGCGGCAACTCGAAGAACTGGCCGAGATGGGCCATGAGCTGCCGCGAAAAATTCTCGACTGGCGGCAAGTGTCGAAGCTGAAATCGACCTATACCGATGCGCTGCCGGAATACGTCAACCCGACGACGAAGCGCGTCCATACCAGCTATGCGCTTGCGGCAACGACAACCGGGCGGCTGTCGTCGTCGGAGCCTAACCTTCAGAACATCCCCGTCCGTACCGAGGATGGCCGCAAGATCCGCCGCGCCTTCATCGCCGGGCCCGGCATGAAGCTCGTCTCTGCCGACTATTCGCAGATCGAGCTGAGGCTCCTCGCCGAGATCGCCGGCATCGAGCAGTTGCGCAAGGCTTTCCGCGACGGCCTCGACATTCATGCCCTGACGGCGTCGGAAATGTTCGGCGTGCCCGTGAAGGGCATGCCGGCTGAAATCCGCCGTCGTGCCAAGGCGATCAATTTCGGCATCATCTACGGCATCTCGGCGTTCGGTCTCGCCAATCAGCTCAGCATCGAGCGCGAGGAGGCCGGAGCCTATATCCGGAAATATTTCGAGCGCTTTCCCGGCATCCGCGACTACATGGAGGAGACCAAGGAGTTTGCGCGCAAGAACGGCTATGTGGAAACGCTGTTCGGCCGCAAATGCCACTATCCGGAGATCAAGGCATCGAATGCCTCAATCCGCTCCTTCAACGAGCGCGCCGCGATCAACGCGCGGCTGCAAGGCACTGCGGCCGACATTATCCGGCGCGCCATGATCCGCATGGACGCGGCGCTGGCGAAGAAGAAACTGGCCGGGCAGATGCTGCTGCAAGTGCACGACGAATTGGTCTTCGAAGTGCCGGAGGAGGAGGTCGAGAAGACGCTTCCGATCGTCACCCAGGTGATGGTAGATGCGCCGATGCCGGCGCTGTCACTGTCCGTGCCGCTACAGGTCGACGCTCACGCCGCCGGCAACTGGGACGACGCGCACTAATTCATCAACCTGGCCGGTTGATCTATCAGCGGGTTATTGAAAATTTGCGCCGCAATCCGGAATTGTGCCAAAATTAACAAAATTTTTATGTAGATGCAAAAGTTGGTTGTGCGACTGTCCAATTTTATACATCCGTAAGCGAGTCATCAGGAGTATGGGCTCCATGATGATCCCGCAGACTTCACTCATCGACGAACTTGAGGACGCCATTCGAAACGGGTCCGATCAAACGCGCGTCGATACGCTGCGAAAGATCACCGACCTCTTTCTTGTGGATGCCGATCGCCTCAACGAACAGCAGATCGAGGTGTTCGACTCTGTTCTTGGCCATCTCATCAAGAGGATCGAAGACAAGGCCCTGGTCGAACTCAGCCAGCGGCTGAGTCCTGTCGATAACGCGCCGATTGAGGTGGTGCGCCGGCTCGCCCGAAGTGACGAGATCGCGGTGGCTGCGCCGGTTCTTACCCAGTCGCGGCGTCTGGCAGATCAGGACCTCATCGATATCGCCGGCAGCAAAAGCAAGGGCCATCTTTTGGCCATCGCCGAGCGATCGCAAATCGCCGAGGGCGTTACCGACGCTCTTTTGCAGCGCGGCGACAGAAACGTTTTCCATAAGCTTGCTGAAAACGCGGGAGCCAGGTTCTCGGATCGCGGTTTTTCGACCCTTGCCGAGCACTCCGCCCATGACGAAGTGCTCGCTGAGAAGTTCGGGCTCAGAATAGACATTCCATTCAAACTATTTCGGGAGCTGTTACAGCGCGCCACGGAAGCGGTGCGTTCGCGCCTTATGGCAGCTGCCGATCCTGCAAACCGGGAGAAGATTCAACAGGTCCTGGCGGACATTTCAGCCCAGGCCCAGTCCGAGGTGGGTTCTCAAAACAAACGGGATTTCGCCAAGGCTCATGTCAGAATGCTCGATCTGAAAGACAAAGGCGAACTTGGTCAAGCCACCCTAGTCCACCTGGCGAAAACCGATCAGCATACGGATATCATCGCGGCTCTTGCGATACTGTCCGGGGCACCAATGCCGCTGATTGAAACACTTTTGCAAAGCGATCATCGTGAGGCTTGGCTGATCCCCTGTAAGGTGGCCGAGCTTGATTGGCCAACTGTTCTGGCGATTCTGAACTGCCGTTCGCTCAATGGCACCGTACCTGAGCAAACCATCGAAGCCGCGCGTGTGGATTACATAAAGCTGTCGAAGGCCGGCGCCGGCAGAATTCTCCGCTTTTGGCAAGTTCGGCAGACAGCGGCGAAGGACCCGGCAAGTCCAGCCCAACGCCTGCCGAGACTTCAAGCTCTGAAATAATAGAAAATCCGCTGGATTGCTTCCGCCAGCGTGACTTTTCTTGCTTTACCGCGCGCGTTTCCAGTCGTTCGGCGGAAACGGCACGTGCATGGTCATCAGCACGATCGGCGCCCCGCCGCTCGGCGTCACCTGATGCGGGGTGTTGGCGGCGATCAGGATCATGTCGCCCTTGACGACGTTATGATCCTGGCCGCCGGCGATCGACGGCCCGCTCATGTTGTAGGCGTTGATCTGTTTGCCGTCGACCAGCGTGCCGCCGGTGATGATGTTGCCGGCGCCTTGCAACACCACCATGAGCTCGGCGTCCTCGGTGTGCACGGCCGCCGGCGCGTTGCCCGGCCGGTATTCGAGCTGGGCGCGATACGGCGCGAGCAGCAGGATCGGCTCCGCGGTCACCGGCGCGTCGCCCTTGCGGTCGGCCTTGGCCTTGTCGACCAGCGCCATGATGTCCTTGTCGTTCATGAAAACGGTGGCCGGCGGAGCCGCGGCTTGCTGGGCCAGTGCCCCCGAAGCGGTCGCCGTGAGTAACGCGGCAGTTAGAACCTGCATGCGCATGTGAAGTCCTCCCCGGTAGAATTTTTGTTGTCCCGTCTCTGGAGCGGGTATCAATAGCGTAACAAAGAGCAGACAAGTCCGCATAGGGAGCCGGGCCATAAAGACAACACCGACCGTGATCGGGTTCTTGCTGCTGGCGATGGGGCTGCTCTGGATGGGGCAGGGCGCCGGCATCATCCGCTGGCCGGCCGAGAGCTTCATGATCAGCCAGACGCAATGGATCTATTACGGCGGGGCGACCGCAGTGATCGGCGCAATCATCGCGGTGATCGGCGCACGGCGTTAGCCGCGGGTTTATTCGGCAGCTTCGATCTGGATGCCGGCCTGTTCGCAGGAATTGGCGATATCGCAAACCGTGGCGCGCTGCATGTCGCGTTTCCAGCGCAAATCGTCGTAGTCGCTGCCGCGATGCATGGTGCAGCGGTTGTCCCAGATCACCAGATCATGCACGCGCCAGCGGTGGATGTAGACGAACTGGCGCTGCGTGGCATGCGCGGTGAGTTGGTCGATCAGCGCGCGGCCGTCCGCATCCGCCATGCCGAAGACTCGCCCGGCATGAGAGGCGAGGTACAGCGACTTGCGGCCCGACTCCGGAATGGTGCGCACCAGCACCTGCGGCGCCGGCGGCAAGCCTTGCCGTTCCTCGTCGCTGAAATTGGTGAAACCCAGTTTCGCCCGCGAATTAAAGATCGAATGTTCGGCGACGAGATTGCCGATGCGGCGCTTCATCTCCCCCGGCAACGCATCATAGGCGGCACGCTCGTCGGCAAACTCGGTGTGGCCGCCAACCGGCGGGATCGAGCGTGCGTAGAGCAGCGAGGCGCGCGCGGGCAGCCGCTTGAACGAACTGTCGGTGTGCCACAGCCGGTTGCCGAGCTGGAACATGCGCTGCCGCGAATCCTTGCCCCAGACATTGTTCTCCGGATCGAGATTGGAAACGTCGGCGAACTCCTTTTGCACGCGCAGCTTCGTGTCCTTGCGGTGCAGTGCGATCGTGGTCTCGAGCGGGCCGAACAGCCGGGCGAAGTCGAGATGCTGGTCGGCAGAGAGATGCTGATCGGGAAAGATCAGCACGGCATATTTTGTGAAAGCATCGAGGATGTTGCTGGCATCGGAAGGCGCGAGCGGCGCAGACAGATCGACGTCGCCGATCTCGGCGGCAAATTCCGGCGTAACCGGCTGGACGGTTATGGCCATCGGACTTGCCTCATGTGCATCCTCATGGGCGTGGCCTCCCGAGAATTTCGGCTTTGTTGATTGGACCATACCGGGGGACCAATTCAAATATTCTCGCGCGGTCTTTTCGGTTGATCGGCTGTTGCGAAGGCGTACCTTTGCGACGACGGCAGGGGGATCGCATGTCGGCACAGGCTCAATTGTCGGGTTCACCGTCGCTGGCCCTGCCGCGCGTGCCCTGGCGTGAAGTGAGTGCCGCGAGCATCGGCAATGCGCTCGAATTCTACGATCTGGTGATCTACGGCTATTTCGCCGTCGTCATCAGCAAATTGTTTTTCCCGGCGGCCAACGAAACCGTGTCGCTGATGCTGGCGGTCGGGACGTTCGGGATCTCGTTTCTGATGCGCCCGCTCGGCGCCATCGTGCTCGGCTCCTATGCCGACCGTGCCGGGCGCAAGGCGTCGCTGACGCTGTCGATCCTGCTGATCATGCTCGGCACCGTGATGCTGGTGTTCGCGCCGACTTATGCGCAGATCGGCATCGCCTCGCCGCTGCTGGTGCTGTTGGCGCGGCTCATCCAAGGCTTCTCGACCGGCGGCGAGTTCGGCGCATCGACCGCATTCATGGTGGAATATGCCACAGCGGGGCGGCGGGGCTATTTCGGGAGCTGGCAGGCGTCCACCCAGGGCGTTTCGACGGTGTTTGCCGCCGGCATCGCCGCATTCTTAAGTTACGTACTGACGCCCGAGCAGGTCAGCGAGTGGGGCTGGCGCGCCGCGTTCGCGGTGGGCCTCCTGATCGGTCCAGTCGGCTTCTACATCCGCAGCAAGGTTGAGGAGACTCCGGAATTCCGGCGGGTCACCGCCGACCAGATCGAGAAATCGCCATGGCGCACCGTGCTGCGCCGCGACTGGCCCTTCCTGCTGCTCGGTATTGGCGTCGTCGCCGGTTCGACCGGCTTCAACTATGTGCACAAGGTCTACATGCCGACCTACGCACTGACGCAACTGCATTTCCCGCCGACCTCCGCGTATCTCGGTGCGGCCGTTGTGGGGTTCGTTCAATCGTTTGCCGGCCCGGTGTTCGGTGCGATGTCGGACCGTTTCGGACGTTACCGCGTGCTGTGGATTGCGTTCCCGCTGGTCTGTGTCACGACCTATCCGATGTTCCTGATCCTCAACACCTGGCCGACGCTGGCGACGCTGGTTGTGGTGCAGGCCTTCGTCGGATTGTTGAACGCCGCGTGCCTCGGGCCGATTTCGGCGCTGCTCGCGGAGATTTTCCCGACCAGCACGCGCAGCACCGGCCTGGCGCTGAGCTACAATTTGTCGGTGACGCTGTTCGGCGGCTTCGCGCCGCTGATTGCAACCTCCCTGATCGCGGCCACCGGCGACAAGCTGGCGCCGAGCTACTACGTGATTGCGACCGCTGCGCTCAGTATTGCCGCTATCGTCGTGCTAGCATGGAGCAAGCCGCAGCGCGCCGCGGCCTGATTTGAAGCGGTCGCGCGCTATGCGATGGCTTCCTTGAGCACGTTACCATTGGCCTTGACGAACCAGCGCTCGCTGCGCATCGGCTTGCCTTCGAGCCGTTCCGCCATCCAGTCGGCCTGATACTGCCGCGGCTCCGGGCCGTTCTGCGTCGCCGTCGTCAGTGCGACGCTGTGATTGCCGCCTTCATAGACCAGCAACTGCTTCGGCCCGCCAAGCGCCTTCATGAACGCATCGGTATATTGCAGCGGGCAGAGCTGGTCGTATTCGCCGCAAGCGACGATGTAGGCGCCCTTCACCTTCTGCGCATAGCCATTCCAGTCGATGGTCTTGCGGAATTCGTCGAACTCGCGCTCGTCTGTGATGCCGGACATGAACATGAAGCGCTTCTTGAAGGTCGGCGAGGCGCGATTGAAGATGGTTTCGCCGCCGGGCTCGTAGCAGGTGCCCATTACCGCGCAGGCCTTGTAGCGGGCATCCGCCGCCATCATGATCGCGGTGAAGAACGAACCGAAGCTCACGCCGGTCATGCCGATCTTGCCGGCATCGACTTCCGGTCGCTTGCTCAGCCAGTCGGCGACGGTGCGCGATGCTTCCGCCCAGCCCGGCACGTCGACATAGATGCCGCGCAGCGGCGGTTCCCAGTATCCCGGCCCTTCGAAGGCCAGCACGGCATAGCCGCGCTCCATCCAGGCATCCTTGATGAGCGAGACCGAGCGCTCCTTGAAGCCGTCCATGCCGGACACCGCGACGATGACCGGCACCCTGGTGCCGCTTTGGTAATTCGCCGGCAGGTGAAAAATCGCCGGCAGCGTCTTGCCGCGATAGGGCAATTCGATCCATTCGATGTGATGATCGGCCAGCGCGATGTATTTGTCGAAATTCGCGCGTTTGGCGCCGTTCTGCATCTTCAGCCGGTCATTGACCTCGTCGATGGTCCACATCGCCGAAGCCCAGTAGTTGGCGGCGAGGAAATAATTGTCGCGCGCCGCGGTCTTGTTGCCGGCCTGCTCGGCGTCCTTGGCCGTGGCCTCGCGCTTCTTCGCCAGCGCTTCGAAGGCTGGGCCGATATCGACCAGCCGTTTCACCTGCTGGCGCAGCTCCGCCATGTCCGCTACCGACGCAGGCCCGCCGGCGCGGATCGCCGCACCGGTGTGGCTCTGGTCCCAGTCGATGCCGTTGGCCTGGATGACGTTGTCGAGCAGCCAGCGCTGTTCGTCGAACCGTTTGACCACCGGCTCGCCTTTGGGATTGCGGTTCGACCAGTCGCGGCCGCGGCCTTCGGAGGCTTCGGCGGGAGGCACCACGGCGTTGGCGATAGCGGTGCCTGCTGCCGCCGCCAGCGAGCCGGATTGCAGGAATGAGCGGCGATCCATGATACCCTCCGAATTCCGATGCCGCGGGATGCGCTTACTGCGTGCGCCGCGCGGCGTCAGCCACGATCTTGTAGGCGTCGTTGAGCGCCGGTTTTGGGTTGGTGATTTCCGCAACCGAGCTCGAGAATGTCTTCATCAGCTCGGCCTGCTCGTCGGGAGGCAAGCTGATCAGTTCACCGCCGGAATCGGTCCAGCCCTTGCGCGCCTTCTCGACGATCTCGCTGGCGAGCGGCGCGATCGCGGCCTGCTGCGCGGCGGCGTCGTCATCGATGATCTTCTGCAAGTCGGGCGGCAACGCGTCGTACCACGCCTTGTTGATCTCGGCGATGGCATAGACCGGCGGCTGGCCGGTCTCGGTGACGTATTGCGCGGCATCGCGGAAATGCAGCGGCGTGAACACCACGATGCCGCCGACCGCGCCGTCGATGGCGCCTTGCTGGATGGCCGGGACCACGTCGCCGAGCGTCATCGCCACCGGCGTCGCGCCCAGCCGCGAGATCGGCCCCATCTGGAACGGCGACGCCAGCACGCGGATCTTCTTGCCCTTGAAGTCGGCTAGGTGACGGATCGGCGTTTTGGACACCACCGATTGCGGCGCGTTCATGAACAGGGCGACGCCGTGCAGTCCCTTGTTGGCGCCGAGACCTAACATCAGCTTCTTTACTTCCGGGTCGGCAGCAACTCTCTGTCCATGCGCCATGGAAGTGACCAGGCCAGGCGCCGCCATGACTTCGAAGCGCTCATCGACGCCGACAAAAAACTCCGGCGGGATCACCGCGCACTGGATGGAGCCGAACTGCGTGCCCTCGATCTGCCGCGGGATCGCGCCGAGCTGGCTGTTCGGATAGATCTCGGTCTTGATGCGGCCGCCGGAATCCTTCTCGATCGCCGCAGCATAGTTCTTGGTGAAGAAATAGCTCGGATCGTTAAGCGTCGGCAGGGTGAACTTCATCGTATAGGTCTTGTCCTGCGCGTGCGCGGCGCCGAGCGCCAGCATCGACGACAGAGCGATCGCGCCGGCTCCCGCAGCCGCGCGCGCAAGGCAATTACGTTCCACGAAATTCATCGTCTCCTCCCAGAGCAAATGGCGGCGCATCTTAGCTGACCTGCCCAAAAGCGATAGCTTGGCCGCGCGCTATGACGCCGCAGTTCAGACCAGCGGCACAACCGCGATGGCCTCGACTTCGAGCAGGCCGCCCTCGTGCGCCAGCCTGGAAATCTGGATCGCGGTCGATGCCGGCGGCGCCGCAATGTTCACATATCGATTGCGCACTTCGAGATAGAGCGGAATTTGCCCGATATCGACGAAATAGGTGTTGAGCTTGACGACGTGCTCGAAGGTGGCGCCGACCTCGGCAAGCGCGGTCTTGATATTCTCGAAACACTGCATGGCCTGGGCGCGGAAATCGCCGGCCTCGCCGGCAAACTTGCCGTCGCGTGTCCGGCCGAGCTGTCCCGCCAGATAAATGGTGCGGCTGGGGCTTAAGGTTTCGACGATATGTGAGTAGCCGCGCGTCGAATGCAGACTGTTCGGATTGATGAAGCGATGGGGGGCCACGTCAGGACTCCTTGCCGGCGGCGCCGAATGCCGTCGTGCATCATCCTACCCGCGGTCTTGCGTTCGCCAAGACGGCCGGCCGATCAGGAATGCGACGATCGCGAGCCCCTGGAGGATTGCGGCGGCGATGAAAATAGCGGGAGCCGCTCCGGCCGGAGCAGCCGCCGCCGCGGGTGCGAATTCGCGGATCAGACCGAAAGCCGCCGGCGCAAAGGCGTAGGTCGCCTGGCTGATCGCGACGATCAGGGAAACCACCCGCGAGACGTCCGCTTCGGCAAATTCCATTTGCGCGATGAGCGGCGGCAGCGAGTTGGCGTTGCCGATGCCGCCGCCGAACAGAACGATACCCAGCAGAAGCAGCGGGATATTGTCGCCGGCGGCGAGCAGGAATGCGAGCGAACCGGCGATTTGCACGACATAGTTCGCGCAGGCGAGCAGGCGACGGCTGCCGACATGCGGCATCAGCCAGACCGCGATGGTACGCCCCGCGATGGCCGACGCTGTCGCTCCCGCCATTGCCAGTCCGGCGCACGGCGCGCCGAACGCCGGCACCAGCAGCGAGAACAGGTGTGCGACCAGGCCGATCTGGGCGAACAGGCCGAGCGCCATGCCGATTGCGAGCGTCAGAAATCGCAAATCGCTCCACAGCCGCACGATCGGACGTTCGCCCGGGTGCGAAGACGCGGCAGTCGTTGCCGGTATCTGTTCGCTGTCGCCATCCGGACCGAGGCCGAGTTGCTCCGGTGTCCGGGCAAAGTAAATGTCCGCCAGCGCCCATGTTACCGCCACCATCACCAGCCCGAGCGTCAAGGCGGCGAGCGGAAATCCAAAGAAGCCGATCGTGGCCACCCACAAGGGCGAGAAGATCAAGCCGCCGACGCTCGAGCCGTTATAGGCGGACGCCAGCGCCGCCGGGCGCGTCCGCACGAACCACCGCGACACGACGGCGTTGAGCGCGGCGGCGCTCATGGTCACCCAGCCGCCGCCGCTGAATACCGCGGCGATAAAGAGCTGCCATGGTTCATTGGCTTCGGCCCAGCCGCCGGTGCCGAGCGCCAGCGCGATCGCGCCGGCCTTGGTCACGGCCTGAATGCCGAACTGCCGATAAAGCCGCGGCAGGCTGGCGACCACGATCGCGCCGAACAGGAAGTGCACGGTGACGGCCGCCGAGATGGCCGCGAGCGGCCAGCCGCTCCTGTCCTGCACGGCATGCAGAAAGATCGGTGGTCCGTAGAAACCGAACCCCCAGCCGAATATGGCGAGCACGAACGACGCGCCGACGACGCGCCAGCCATAGAACAGTTTCGATTGCCCAGCCAAAGCCGATCCCGCCATCAAACCATTGCAGCAGAGCTGCCGGTCCCTTTGTTACGGCAATGGCCGAACCGTTGGCCAGCGGAAGGCGCAATCCCGGTGTGGCGGCACGCTGTCGCCGCCGCTTTTGCCGATCAACTGACTAAAAAGAGAGGAGACAGATAAGTTTGCACACTATCATGCGTTACGACATGGGACGGTAAACCGGGCGCCGGCTGGGTTACCTAACGAGGTATCATTATGTCGCGTAATTTGAAGTTGATGTTCGCCGCTGCTGCGGTCATGGCCGTCGCCACACCGTCACTGGCTGCGCCGCCTGATCGGCGTGTCGCTCAGAACGTACCTGGATATTCTTCCGACCCGGCGCGGGTCTTTCGCAGCGACGGAAAATTTCTCGGTAGGGATCCCGATGCCAATATACGGTTTGAATTGATGCGGGACGGCTACGCCGACGAAAACTGATCGACGCGCATTTCGTTTCCATTGAAGCAAGAAGCCTTCACGGCTTCTTGCTTTTTGTTTTGGAAAATCGCGCCGCGCAATTGACGGACGATTGACGGAATTGTCCGGCGGAAAGTTCCATCCATTGTCGCGGAGGCTTGACAATGAGAACGAACGGTCCATGATTTTGTCGTCTCTTGCGACGCGGAGGTTTGGATGAATCCACCGGGTCAAAGGGCCGCGATAATTGCTTGAGCTCGGTCCGGGCGCGGCCTAGCGGCAACATACGGACAGTTCGCCGGTGGCGGCCTCAGCGGGTCGCATCAGTCAGGCAGGACCCCAATTCGGCCGCCCCGGCGCACCTTCGTCATTTTGTCCAGCGCAGACGAGCGCCCCACCGTTATTTTTCCGGCACCACCGCAATCGCCTCGATTTCATAAAGCGCGCCGTCGCGCGCTAGTTTCGAGATTTGGATGGTGGTCGAGGCTGGCGGGGCTTTGGTGTCGACATAACGGTCGCGCACTTCGAAATAGATCGGCAGGTGCGCCATATCGATCAGGTAATTGTTGACCTTGACGACGTGTTCGAATGTGGCGCCGACCGCAGCAAGCGCATTCCTGATATTCTCGAAACACTGCACCGCCTGGGCGCGAAAGTCGCCGGGCGCGCCGGCGAATTTCCCGTCCGGCGTCATGCCGAGTTGGCCGGAAAGATAAATCGTGCGGCTCGGGCCTTTGGTTTCCACCACATGGGTGTAGCCACGCGGCGCCGGAATATTCGACGGATTGAGAAAGCGATGAACGGCCACGGTGATCTCCTCTGCGATTACCGGAAACAACTCAATCGAGCTTGATGTTGGCGGCGCGGATGACCTTGCCCCACTTGTCGTTTTCCTTGTTGATGAAGTCGGCGAACTGCGCCGGCTTCATTGGCATCGGCTCGACGCCGAGGTCGGCAAGCTTTGCCTTGGCGTCTGGAGTTACCAGCGCCGCGCCCAGGGCGGCATTGAGCTTTGCGATGATGTCGGCTGGCGTGCTTCTGGGGGCGCCGACGCCGTACCAGCCGAGCGCTTCATAGTCTGGCACGAATTCGTTCACCGTCGGCAGATCGGGCAAAGCGGCAAGCCGCGCCTTGGTGGTCACGGCAAAGGCTTTGACCTTGCCGGCTTTGACGAATTCCATGGATTGCGGAATCGGATTGACGACGAACTGCACCTGGCCGCTGATCAGGTCGCTCATGTAGTTGGTACGATAAGGCACGTGCACCAGATCGACCCCCGCCATCATGGCGAACAGGGCGCCGAAGATATGCGATGACGTGCCGATGCCGCCGGACGCGTAGTTGATCTTGCCCGGGTTGGCTTTGGCGTAAGCGATAAACTCCGGAATGGTCTGGGCGGGCAGGGCATTGGTCGCCAGCACGACATAAGGCGCATTGGCGATCGGCGAGACCGGTGCGATATCGCGGATAAAGTCGAAACTCAGATTCTGATAAAGCGAGACATTGAGCACGTTGGTGAGGACATCGACGAGGATGGTGTAGCCGTCCGGATCGGCGCGGACCACAGCTTCGGTGCCGATATTGCTGCCGGCGCCCGGCCGGTTCTCGATGATGAAATTCTGGCCGAGCCGTTCCGACAGCCACTGCGCGCCAAGCCGTGCGACGATGTCGGGTGCGCTTCCCGGCGGAAAACCGACGATGGTGTGCACCGGCCGCGACGGATAGGTGTCGGCGGACGCCACGCGCGGCAGCGCCGGCAGCACTGCCGCGCCGGTTGCCCAATGCAGGAATTGTCTGCGGGGAAGTTTCATCGCATCCTCCAGTCACCGCCGCTTGTTATGTCAAAGGGCCGCGGTTTCCGGCAGGATAGTTCGGCGGCCACAGGGGATAAAGTGCGGATAGCGTCGGGTGCGACATACAGCCTTTGGATTGGCATTCTTGCCTTGACGCCGGACGCGGCCAACGCCGCGGGGCTCGATGGCGCGGCGCTGTCGTGGACCTGGGCTTTGCCGTTCGCCGGCATTCTGCTGTCGATTGCGCTTGGACCCCTGCTGTTCAGCTCGCTCTGGCATCACCACTACGGCAAATTCGCCTTTGCCTGGGCGACGCTGGCGCTGGCGCCGATGGCGGCGCTATACGGCGCCGACACGGCGCTTGCCGCATTGGTCCACGCGCTGCTCGGCGATTATCTCGGCTTCATCACCGTCCTGTTCGCGCTTTACGTCGTCGCCGGCGGTATCCTGGTCACCGGGGCATTGCGCGGCACCCCCTTGGTCAATGCTGCGATCCTCGCCTTCGGCACCCTGATCGCAAGCGTTGTCGGCACCACCGGCGCGGCGATGATCCTGATCCGGCCGCTGCTGCGCGCCAATGCCGAGCGCTTCAACAATGTCCATGTCGTGGTTTTTTTCATTTTCCTGGTCGGCAATATCGGCGGTGCGCTGTCGCCGCTCGGCGACCCGCCGCTGTTCATCGGCTTCCTTAACGGCGTCGACTTCTTCTGGCCGGCGAAGCATCTGTGGCTGCAAACCGCGTTCGCCGCCGGATGCGTACTCGCCGTGTTCATTGTCGTCGACGGCTGGTTCTATTTCGGCGACCGCAAGGTGACGCCGGTCGGCGAAGCCGCGCCGCGCGCCCGGTTGCGGGTGCGCGGTACCGTCAATCTGCTTCTGCTAGTGCTGATCGTCGCCGCCGTTATCGATTCCGCGCTGTGGAAACCGGGCATCTCGTTCACGGTGTATGGCACCGTTCTGGAATTGCAGAACGTCGCGCGTGACGGGGTGCTGATCGTCGCCGCGCTGTTGTCGCTGTGGCTGACGCCGGACGAGCATCGCGAAGCCAATGGCTTTTCCTGGGAGCCGATTCTCGAAGTTGCGTTGTTGTTCGCCGGGATTTTTGTCTGTGCCGTTCCGGTGCTGGCGATGCTCGCCGCGGGGCCTAGCGGCGCTTTCGCCTGGCTGCTCGGAGCGGTCACAGCGGCGAATGGGCAGCCGAACCTTGTCGCCTATTTCTGGCTGACCGGAGTTTTGTCGACGATTCTCGACAATGCGCCGACCTATCTGGTGTTCTTCAGGCTCGCCGGCGGCAATGCTGCGGACTTGATGGGCCCGCTGTCCGGGGTGCTGGCCGCGATTTCGATGGGCGCGGTGTATATGGGCGCGCTCACCTACATCGGTAACGCGCCAAACTTCATGATCTACGCCATCGCCACCGAGCGGGGCATCCGGATGCCGAGTTTCTTCGGCTATCTGGTGTGGTCGGTGGTGATCCTCGGTCCGGTGTTCGCCGCAGTGAGTTATTTCTTCATCATGGGCGAGAGCTGGTCGTCGCTCTGGTCATTGCTGCGTCAGCTGCAGCTGCCGCAGTGATTCGCTGCGATTTTTAGTCAGCGCAGCGAAAATTTAATCGGAGGACTGTCCGGTAAATCCCGACGGCGGATGCAAATATATACTTTGCCTGTGCCGGACCGAGAGCGATGCTCCGATTCAACCAGGCGTATGATGTAGAAGTTCAGTTATGCGGGACTAATTTTCCTGTGTAACCGTGAATAGTATTCGGATTGCACTGTTCTATTCAGAACACGGGTCAGCGGGCGCTTGTGATCTAATAGAGCTCTTGGGAATGGTTGAGTCGAAGATATGCATCGACGCTATCAGTACATCAATATTCCCACCGAAATCGTTCGGACGGTCGTGGCCATTTCCGAACTCGGAAGCTTTTCCAAGGCTGGCGCCAAGCTGGGCCTTAGCCAGCCGGCCATCAGCGCGCAGATGAAGCGCCTGCAAATTCTGGTCGGTGGCAATATTTTCGAAAAATCCGGCAATGGAGTTTTGCTTACGCCGAAAGGCAAGCTGATTCTGACCCACGCCAAGAAGCTGCTCGATGCCAACGACCAGATATTGTCGATTGGCGGCGCGGAAAATGATGCGCAGCCGGTCCGTCTCGGTCTTTCAGCCGCCTTTATCGATCAATTCCTGGCCAATTTGCCGAAAGTGAAGCTCGCCGGCCAGATGTCGATCGTTTGCGATCACTCCGCCGAACTCGCCAAGGCGTTCGCCGACGGTTACCTCGATATCGGCTGCCTGGCCATGCTCGATCCTCCGGTGGACCTCGGCGAAGTGATTTTTGCCTGGGAGGAGGAGGCGGTTTGGATGAGAAGCCGCGACTTTGTTCTGGGGCATGGCAGCCCGATTCCGCTGATCGGCTGGCCGGGAAGCCCTCAGGACGCGTCAATGACGAGTGCGATTGAAAAGGCCGGATTGGCCTACCGCTTCGTGCTTACCAGCCCGGACCATCACGTGCGTGTCGCGGCGGCAGCGGCAGGAATCGGCATCATGAGCCTGCCGTTGCGGCAGCTCGTTTCACCGCTGGTCGTCGCCAAGGAGTATTATTTGCCGAAACTCAAGCCGCTCCGGGCTGTGATCGTCGTTCGCGAGAATTTCGATCCAGGCGGAGTCACGGGTCTCGTCGATGCGCTGAAAGCCCTTGCGTCGCCCCGGCGCGGGCGAAGCCTGCCGCAGGAAGCCGACTCAGATCGCCCGCGCTTGCCGGTCAGTCCTTGAGATAGCCGACGACATCTTCCGCGATTGCCAGCGACGACGTCAGCCCGGGTGACTCGATGCCGAACAGGTTGACCAGCCGCGGCATGCCATGGTGCTGCGGTCCGGCGATCATGAAATCGGCCTGGCCTTCGCCCTTGCCGGTGAGTTTCGGGCGGATACCGCAATAGTCCGGCACCAGCGAGCCTTCCGGCACTCGCGGCCAGTAGGTGCGGATGCGTTCGTAGAAACTGTCGGCGCGGCGCGGATCGACGGCGTAATTTTCTTCCGCGATCCACTCGACGTCCGGGCCGAAGCGCATGCGGCCGGCAAGGTCGAGGGTGACGTGGACGCCGAGACCGCCGTCGATCGGTGTCGGATAGATCAGCCGCGAGAATGCCGGCTTACCGGCGAAGCCGAAATAGTTGCCCTTGCCGAGCACCAGCCGCGGCACCTGGCCCGAGGGATAGCCGTCGATCTTGCGGGCGATGCCCTGCGCGCCGAGGCCGGCGGCATTGACCACGGCGTCGAACTGAATGGTGCCGGGCTCGCTGCCGCCGAACTGCACGTGCCACTGTCCGGCCCGGTGGCTCATGCGCTCGACCGGAGTCTCGAAGGCGATCATGCCACCGCGGTCCTCGAGGTCGCCCTGCATCGCCAGCATGTAGCCGTGGCTGTCGATGATGCCGGTCTCCGGCGACCATAGCGCACCGGTGCAGAACAGCTCTTCTTCCATGGCGCGCGCGGCGTTGCCGCCGATCATCTCGACGCCTTCGACGCCGTTGCGCAGCGCCTGCGCCATGATGGTCTCGACCTTGGCAAGTTCGGCGTCGTTGGTGGCGACGACAAGCTTGCCGCATTTGCGGTGATTGACGCCGTGGGAGGCGCAGAATTCGTAGAGCAGGCGGCGGCCGCGCACGCACAGCAGGGCGCGCAGCGTATCGGTCGGATAGTAAAGTCCGGCGTGAATGACTTCGCTGTTGCGCGACGAAACGCCGTTGGCGATGCCGCCGGTGATTTCGGCAACGGTCACATCGTGGCCGCGCAGCGCCGCTTGCCGCGCGATCGCGAGACCGACAACCCCTGCGCCGACGACGAGGACCTGCATGTCATTCCGTCTTGGTCGTCATGCCCCGCGAAGGCGGGGCATCCAGTATTCGAGGTGTTGGATGTTCATACGCTGCGACGAACTGTTTTTCCGCTGGGATTACTGGATCATCCGCCTTCGCGGATGATGACAATGGGTCAGTCTCTCTTCCAGGGGATTATAAATCGCTCGATTTCGTTGAGCACGATGGTCAGCACGAAGCCGATGATGGCGATGGTGAACAGGCCGACATACATCTGCTCGACCGAAAATGTCTCCCACGCTGTCCAGATCATATAACCGAGGCCGCTCTTGGCGCCGATCATCTCGGCAAGAGCAATCAGGATCAGGCCGATGCCGATGCCGAGCTTGAAACCGGTCATGATCACCGGCAGCGCGCCGGGCAGCGCGATGGTCCAGAACGTGTTCCAGCGGCTGGCTTTGTAATTGCGGCCGACGTCGAGATAGATGCGATTGATCTCGAGCACCCCGGTCGTCGCGTTGATGATGACGGGGAAGAACACGCCGATCGCCACCATGAAGATTTTCGAGCCCTCGCCGAGACCGAAGATCAACAGCGCCAGCGGCAGGATCGCGCTTTTCGGGATCGGATAAGTCGCCGCCACGATGGGATCGAGCGCGGCGCGCACCCAGCGATTGAGGCCCATGGCGATGCCGAGGACGAGGCCGGGCACGCCGCCGATGACTGCGCCAAGCGCCAGCCGCCGCAAGCTGACCAGCGTGTTGGTGATCAACTCGCCCGACCGCAGCATCTCGATCATGGTGGCGATAACGCTCGACGGGGCCGGGAAGAAGCGGACGTCGATAAAATGCAGCCGCGCCGCAATTTCCCAGACAACCAGCAAAGAAAGCGGCGAGACGATGCTCAGGATCCGCTCTCGGGTCCGCATCGTGACAGTGAAATTTTGCTCCGGCGCGCCGGCGATAGTTTCGGTGGTCATGCCGATCGGTCCTTGTCGTCGCGGCTTTAAGTATTTTCCTGGTCGCGGGCGCGTTGCACCTCTTCGCGCAGGCCGGACCAGATACGGGAGACCAGTTCGCCGAACTCAGGCGCTTTCTGCAGCTCGATGATATTGCGCGGGCGGGCGAGCGGCACCGGCACCATTGCTTTGACGCGGCCGGGCTGCGCCGTCATCACCATGATGCGGTCGCCGAGATAGACCGCTTCGTCGACGCTGTGGGTGATGAACACGACGGTCTTTTTCTGCTCTTCCCAGATGCGCAGCAGCTCCTCCTGCAGGAGCAGTTTGTTCTGCGCATCGAGCGCCGAGAACGGCTCGTCCATCAGCAGGATTTCCGGATCGTTGGCGAAGGCACGCGCGATCGAGACGCGCTGCTTCATGCCACCGGAGAGCTGGTGCGGATAATAGCCGGCGAAGCGGGTCAGGCCGGTGGCGTCGAGATAGTGTCCGACGCGCTCCTTGATGATTGCGGCCGACGCGTCACGCATGCGAAGCCCGTAGGCCGCGTTATTCCACACCGTCATCCAGGGAAAGATCGACTCGCCCTGAAACACCATGGAATTCACCGGACGGTCCGAGCCCGCCGGCGTATCGACTTCGATGGTGCCGGCGCTTGCGGTTTCGAGCCCGGCCAGGATGCGAAGCAGCGTGGTCTTGCCGCAGCCCGACGGCCCGACGATGACAAAAAACTCGCCGCGCCCGATATCGACGGTGACCCGATCCACAGCGGTGAGCTCCCCGAACACCTTTTGCAGGTCGCGGATACGGATCGCCGGCTGCGCCGAGGGCGCAGGGTGTTCGGCTCCCGTTACGGGGCGCAGGCTGGTGGCGGTCTGGCTCATCGGCGGCATTGTGGCGGGCAATCGGTCCGATCTCAACTCGCCGTTCCGGACGAGAATTGCAATGGATTTCGGCCTTTCGCTATAACTGCCCGGCTTTGCCTATTGGCCGGGCGCGCCGCGCGGTCGTGTCGCAGTTATCGCCGGGCCGCATCGGCCCGTCATCGTTGAGGGGAAATTCATGGCGGAAAGTGTTGTCCGGGTCTGTGCGCAGTCCGAGGTTGGGCCGGAAACTGCCAAAGCCTACGAGGTCGGGGACAAGCGGCTGGCGGTCTACAATCTCGGCGGCGAATTCTATGTCACCGACGACGAATGCACCCATGCCTCGGCAAGCCTGGCCGATGGCATCCTCGAAGATGGCATTATCGAATGCACGCTGCATTTCGGCGCATTCGACGTGAAAACCGGGGCGGTGAAGGCGCCGCCGTGCTCGATCGCGCTGCGGACATATAAAGTCATCCTTCAGGGTGACGACGTCTGCGTCGATCTCGACCGCGACGCCGCAGGCGAGCCGGTCTGATGGGCGGGGCCGGCAGACCGGTCGGCCTCGGCATCGCTGGTCTCGGTATGGCGGGCGCGGTGATGGTCCGCGCCGCTGCCGGTCACCCCGGCATCACTATCGTCGCCGCTGCGGAAAGCTACCCTGCGCCGCGTAACGCATTCGCCCGCGACTTCAACGCCAAAGTTTATGATGACGTCGCCGCGTTGTGCGCCGATCCGGCGGTCGAAGCCGTCTATATCGCGACGCCGCATCAGTTCCACGCACCGCACGCCATTCTGGCGGCACAGCACGGAAAGCACGTTATTCTGGAAAAGCCGATGGCGCTGTCGCTGGCCGACTGCGATGCGATCATTGCGGCGGTCGAGACCGCAAAAGTCCATCTGATCGTCGGGCACACGCATGCGTTCGATCCGGCGGTGCGCGAGATGCGCCGCATTGTCGCCGGCGGCGAGCTTGGGCAGCTCGGCATGATCGCCGGGCTGAATTACACCAATTTCCTCTATCGGCCGCGGCGGCCGGAAGAGCTCGATACCGCGCGCGGCGGCGGCATCATGTTCAACCAGGTGCCGCATCAGATCGACATGGTGCGCACGGTCGGGGGAGGGCGCTTGCGCAGCGTTCGCGCCCAGGTGACGCGGCTCGACCCGGCGCGGCCGACCGAAGGCAGCGCCACGGCGTTTCTTGAATTCGAAAATGGCGCGGCCGCCTCGCTGGTCTATGCCGGCTATGATTTTTTCGACAGCGATGAATTGCATTCCTGGATCAGCGAGCGCGGCTCGGCCAAGGCTCCCGATCAGCACGGCGCGGCGCGGCGCTCGCTGGGCGCCGACCGCGCGGCCGAAGAAAGGCTGCGGGTCGATCGTTACGCCTACGGTTCGGAGGCTGGTCCGCCGCCGGCATACCAGCCGCATTTTGGCGAGATGATCGTCACCTGCGCGCGCGGCGAGATGCGCGCCTCCGCCGATGGGCTGTTCATTTATGATGCCAATGGCAAGCGCGAGGTCGCGTTGCCGAAAAGCGCAGTAATGCCGGGCCGCAGCGAAGTTCTTGATGACATGATTGCTGCGATCCGGACCGGCAAGCGGCCGTTGCAGGATGGGCGCTGGGCGAAAGCCAATGTCGAGGCGATGCTGGCCTTGCTGCAATCGGCCCGCGAACGGCGGGAAATCATGCTTGAATTTCAGATTTCCGCGCCTTGAGCGCATTGGACGACGCGGCCGATATTTTTATATAGAATGGCTCCAAAGGAGCGGCGGCCATGAACTATCAGCCCTCAGGTCACGATTTCGTCGTCGAAGACCAGAAAGCGCAGACCTTTTTCGTCAACCGCGAGGTCTTCGTCTCCGGCGATGTATTCGAGCGCGAGAAGCGCGCGATCTTCGACCGCTGCTGGGTTTATGTCGGACACGCTTCGGAACTCAAGAATCCCGGCGACTTCAAGACCCGCCCGGTGGCCGGCCGGCCGGTCATTTTCTGCCGCGACCGGGAAGGCGAGGTGCACGCACTGCTCAATTGCTGCCGTCATCGCGGCGCGCTGGTCTGCCGCGAGCGCGAAGGCAACGCGCGGCAGTTCTACTGCATGTATCACGGCTGGACCTATCATCCGGACGGCCGGCTCAAATCGGTGCCGGGCGACGATGCCTACGGCGCGGCTTTCAACAAGGAAGAAATGGGTCTCGTGCCGGTGCCACGGCTCGAACAGTACCGCGATTTCTATTTCGCCAATTTCGACGCGGAGGCCATCAATCTCGCGACCTACCTCGGCAACGCCAAGGATTACATCGACCTCATTCTCGACCAGTCGCCGTCCGGGAAGATGCAGATCATTTCCGGCACGCAGGAATACGACATCCGCGCCAACTGGAAGCTGCTCGTCGAGAACAGCGTCGATGACTATCACCTGATCTCGACGCATTCGACGTGGCTCAACTACATGCGCAATTCCGGCGTCAACGTCACGCCGCCGAAGGGCGAATTGCTGCCGACGCGCGGATTTGGCCGCGACCTTGGCAATGGACATCTCACAACCGACAATCCGAATTATCGCGGCCGTCCGGTGGCGCGATGGATTTCGGTCTACGGCGAGGATGCCAAGGCCGATATCGACGCGTTGCGCAGCGAACTGGTGCAGCGGCTCGGGTCGGCGCGGGCGGCGCGCGTTGCCGACACCAACCGCAACCTCGCGATCTTTCCGAATCTGGTGATCAACGACGGCTCGTCGGTCACGGTGCGGCATTTCTATCCGGTGGCGCCGGATCGCATGCACGTCACCGCGTGGGCGCTCGGCCCGGTCGAAGAAACCGAAGCGCAGCGCGCGCGCCGCCTCCACGCCTTCCTGACGTTCTATGGTCCGGGCGGTTTCGCCACGCCCGACGACGTCGCCGCGCTTGAAGCGGCGCAGCTTGGCTTCGCCGCCTGGCGCGAAGTGCCGTGGTCCGACCTGTCGCGCGGCATGGGCAAGGCGCCAGATCAGCAGCTCGCCACCGATGAGGGCCATATCCGGGTGTTTTGGCGCAAGTGGCAGGAATTGATGGAGGCGCGCGCATGAATGAGATGCTGGCCTCCACCGTCTCGCGCGCCGAGGTGGAAGATCTGTTTTATCATGAGGCCGACCTGCTCGAACTCGTGGAAGCTCGACGAGTGGCTTTCGCTGCTCACCGACGACGCCACATATTATGTGCCGCCGAACGACAAGCCGGACGCCGACGCCCGCTACACGCTGTTCACGATCGCCGACGATATCGTGCGGCTGCGCGAGCGCGTGATCCGGCTGAAAGATCCGAATTGTCACGCCGAGTTTCCGCTGTCGCGCACCCGGCGGCTGATCGGCAACGTCCGCATCGCCGGCGTCGAGGGCGACCTGATCTCGGTGGCGGCCAACTTCATCATCCACCGCTATCGTCACAATGACCTGCAACGGGTGTTCGTCGGGCACTACCGTTACAAGCTCAAAAGGGTAGGCGGCCGCCTGAAGATCGCCGAGCGCCGCGCCATTCTCGATGCCGAGGAGCTGGGCCTGCTCGGTTCGGTGAGCTTCATTCTCTGATGTCCGAACTGGATCGAGTCTTCGACGAACTTTCCGGCAAGCGCGCGCAGCAGGATCGCGAGCGCCGCGAACGGCAAAGGCTTGCCGCCGAGTTCCTGACCGAATTCTACGAGCAGGACATCAAGCCGTCGCAGACCCTGAAGACGCGCGGTATCGAGGCTCATTTCGCCGACGGCAAGCTGATCCTGCACAAGCCGCAATCCGGCCACTACGGGGAGCCGCTCTATATCGTGGTCGGCGAGCAGGGCGAGATCGATATCGCCGGGCGGTCGCTTGGCCGTTTTCAAGCAGCCGACAAGGCGGCGAAGAAACGCGAACTGATCGGCGAGATCATCACTTTTTTCGACCTGTGAGTTTGGCGTCCGCTGTCGTCGCATGGACACTGATCTTCCCCACGACTTGCAAGCCGGCCTCGACAGGCTGACTGAAGGTGTGTCGCGCAATACTTTGAGCCAGCGCGCCGACGCGATCTCGACGACGTATCGTTCCGGCGGTGGCTCGGCAGGCACGATCCGGAGCCGGGACGATGCGCTGGCTTATGCCATGGCGCGGCTGCCGGCGACATTTGCTGCCGCGGCTGCGGTGCTGGCCGCCGTCAAAGAAGCCGTGCCGGACTTCGCTCCGCAGACGCTGCTCGACGTCGGCGCCGGACCAGGCACGGCATCGTGGGCGGCCGTCGAGTGTTTCGACAGCCTGACCCGGGTTCATCTGGTCGATGAAAACCCGCAATTGCACAAACTTGCCCAGGAATTGCTGTCCGCGAGCGCAGAGCCGGTATTGTGCAATGCGGCTTATCTGCAAGGAGCGGCGCAGCGGTTGCTTCCGGATGCCGAACAGGCCGACCTGGTGGTCGCGAGCTATTTCCTCGGAGAAGTGCCTGACGGGCAGCTTTTGAGTATGGCCGATGCGCTGTGGTTGCGGGCGGGTGACACTCTGGTCGTCGTCGAGCCGGGCACGCCGGCGGGTTTTGCCCGCATCCGTAAGATACGGGCTCATCTGATCGCGCAGGGCGGCCGCGTGATGTGTCCGTGCCCGCACAACGAAGACTGCCCGCTGACCGGGGACGACTGGTGCCATTTCTCGCAACGCCTGAACCGTTCGCGCGATCATCGGCAGCTCAAAAGCGCGGCGCTGTCGTTCGAGGACGAGAAATTCTCCTACGTCGCACTTGCAAGACGCAAACCCGAAGTTACGGCAAAAGATCGCGTCCTGGCGCCGCCGCGTGTAAGCAAGGCGCAGATCGCGACAAAGCTTTGTACCGCGCAGGGCTTGGTTGCGGACGTTGCATCGCGCCGCGACCGCGACGCCTATAGGATGCGAAGAAACTGGCGCTGGGGCGATGCGGTGAGTCGAACCGCATCATCACCGGACGAGGTAAAAGGTATGAGTTCTGGCGAATGAATACGGTTGCAATCGTTGGTGGCGGGATCGGCGGACTGACGGCCGCATTGGCGCTGGCACGGCGCGGCATAGCTGTCGATGTCTATGAGCAGGCGCCGGAGCTGCGCGAACTCGGCGCCGGCGTGCAGATCAGCGCCAATGGCAGCCACGTCCTGCATGCCATCGGATTGAAGGAGGCGCTGGAGAAGGTGCAGGTGTTGCCGGCCGGTAAGGCGATCCGGCTCTGGAATACCGGGCAAAGCTGGAAGCTGTTCGACCTCGGCATGGAGTCGGTCGAGCGCTACGGCTATCCGTACATCACGATCCACCGCGGCGATCTGCACAGCGTGATCGCGGAGGGGCTGGAGAAGGCCCGGCCGGGCACGATCCATCTCAACCGCAAATGTGTCGGCATCTCGCAGACCGCCGATCATGTCGAGTTGCACTTCGAGAGCGGCGATCCGGTCAAAGCCAAGCTCGCCGTCGGCGCCGACGGCGTGCATTCGATGGTGCGGGAAAACCTGTTCGGCGCCACGAAGCCGGAATTCTGCGGCATCATCGCCTGGCGCGGCGTCATACCGATTGATCGGGTGCCGGCTTCGATCTCGCGAACCATCGGCACCAATTGGGTCGGTCCCGGCGGCCATGTCGTGCATTATCCGTTGCGCGCGGGGAAGCTACTCAATTTCGTCGGCATGGGTGAGCGCGACTGGAACGTCGAAGGCTGGAACGTGCGCGGCACGACCGCGGAAGCCCTCGACGATTTCCGCGGCTGGCACGAGGACGTGCACGCCATGATCCGCAACATCGACGTGCCCTACAAATGGGGTCTGGCGCTGCGGCCGCCGATGCCGCAGTGGACCAAGGGCCGCGTCACGCTCCTTGGCGACGCTTGCCATCCGATGGTGCCGCTGTTGGCGCAGGGCGCGAACCAGGCTCTGGAAGACGGTCTCGTGCTGGCACGCGCCGTTGAAACCTATGGCGACCAGCCTGAGGCATTGTCGCGCTACGAGACGGCACGCCGCGAGCGGGCCAACAAAGTGGTTGCGGGGTCGTCGGCGATGATCCCGCGCTTCCACAACCGCGCCATGGTCGATGCCGCGGCGGCGCAGGCCCATGTGGAGCACGAGTGGCAGGAAGGTCGCGTCCGCGAACGCTATGACTGGCTGTTTACCTACGATGCAACCACGGTACCGGTCTGATTCAGCCGCAGTTTCGCCCTGCCTTAAAAGTCACTATAAGCGCCGTACAGGCAGCACAGGCTGACAAGAGGAAATGCCCATGTATTCAGGCCCCGGCGTGAAAACCGATCCGAATTTCCCGGTCCCGGACACCATGAAAGCCTGGGTGCTGGGCAATCCCGGCGAACTCAAGCTGATCAACAAACCGGTGCCGGTGCCGAAACGCGCCGAGGTGCTGGTGCGGATCGACGCAGTCGCAATCTGCGCCACCGATCTCGAGATCATCTATCACGGCCCGCCCGCGTCCTTTCTCGGCGGCATGCCGTTCAACAAGAACTTCACGCCGGGCCATGAATACATGGGCACGGTGGTCGCGCTCGGTCCGGGTGTCGACGAATACAAGATCGGCCAGCGCATCACGGTGGAAATCCACGCCGGCTGTGGCCAGTGCAAGCGCTGCCGCGCGGGCATGTACACGTCGTGCCACAACTACGGCCTCAATTACGGCGACGTCGACAAGGGCCACCGCGCCAACGGCTTCACCACCGATGGCGGCTTTTGCGAGTATCAGGTCAACAACATCAACACGCTGGTCGCGATTCCCGACGAAATGACGGACGAGGAAGCGACGCTGGTCGTCACCGCCGGCACGGCGATGTACGGGCTCACCGAGCTCGGCGGCCTGGTTGCCGGCGAGAGCGTCGTGGTCACCGGGCCGGGGCCGATCGGCCTGCTCGGCGTCGCGGTCGCAAAGGCGATGGGCGCTTCTCCGGTGATCCTGACCGGCACGCGCGACAACCGCCTGAAGATCGGCAAGGAGCTCGGCGCGGATTACGTCATCAACGTCCGCAACGAAGACGCGGTCGAGGCCGTGAAGCGCCTCAACGGCGGCAAGGGCGTGGATTACGTCGTCGAATGTTCCGGCGCGCCGAATGCGGTGAACGATGCGGTGCGCATGGTTAATCGCGGCGGCAAGGTCTGTCTCGCGGCATTCCCGCACGCCGAAACGCCGGTCGATGTCGCGCATATCGTGCGCAACAACATCTACCTCTACGGCATCCGCGGCGAAGGCAAGAGCGCGACCCATCGCGCTGAAGCGTTCATGTCGCAGAAGCGCTTCGATGCCACCAAGATCCACACCCACACTTTCCCGCTCGACGATCTGCCGACCGCGATCCGCTACGCCAAGGACCGCGTCGAAGATGCGATCAAGGTTGTGGTGAAGGCCAAGGGCGCTGCAGCGCACCGCGTCGCTGCCGAATGAGCAAGCGATTGGGGCTGCTCTGCGCAGCAGCACTTGCTGCGGCGCTTGCGCGTCCGCTGCCGTCGTCGGCCGAAACCTGGCCGAGCCATCCGGTCCGGATCGTCAATACCTTCGCGCCGGGCGGCGCGGCGGACATTCTTGCCCGCATGGCGGCGGACCAGCTCACCAAGGCGTTCGGCCAGCAATTCTACGTGGAAACCCGCGACGGCGCCGGCGGCGTGATCGGCGTCGATTTCGTCGCGCATTCCGATCCTGACGGTTACAACTTCGTCATTACCACGCTGTCGCTGACCGCGATCAATCCGCTGATCAATGCCAAGATCGGTTACGACCCGTTCAAGGATCTCACGCACGTCGCCTATCTGGCCGGATCGCCCATCGTCTTTATCGTCAGCGCCAAGAACGAGGTGAAAACGCTGGCCGACTTCGTCGCCAAAGCAAAAGCCAGCGCCAAGCCGTTCACCTATGGCGTATCGGGTTTTGCCAGCGCCGGGCAGATGGTCACGGAATCGTTTGCGCAGGAAGCCGGTGTCAAATTCCAGGTGGTGCCCTACAAGGGCGCAGCGCAAAGCCAGCTCGACGTGGTGGCAGGCAATATCGACTTCGCCACGCCTACGGTCACGTCGGCGTCGCCGCAATTGCAGGGCGGCACGGTGACAGCACTGGCGCAGACCGGCAGTGCGCGGTTGCCGGATTATCCCAATGTGCCGACGTTTAAGGATCTTGGTTACAAGCTTGAAGCGACCAACTGGTTCGGGCTGGCCGGTCCGGCCGGGCTGCCCAAGGAGATCGTGGAGAAGGTGAATGCCGCGATCAACGCGGGCATGGCGTTGCCAGAGAACCAGAAGCGCATCAATCAGCAGGGCATGATCGTCACGCCGATGGACGTCGCTACGTTCCAGGCCTTCGTCGCGCACGAGGCGCTGCGCTGGAAGCCGGTGATCCTCAACGCCGGGCTGAAGATGGAATGAGTGCCGGCCTCACGCCTTCCTGATCCGGAAGGTCAGCAGCCGCTTGTCCTTCCGCGTATCCTCCAGCATATCGCCGGTCTGGCTGATCAAGTTAGGGATGTCGACGCCGGAGAGGGGATCGGTGCATTCGACGATCAGGATGTCGCCGGCCGCCATGCCGCCCAGCGCCTTTTTGGTGCGCAGCGCCGGGAGCGGGCATTTGAGACCGCGTAAATTCAGCGTCTTTTCCGCCATGGTGTTCGTCATTGTCCCAACGGGCGCGGGCCCGAAGTGGCCGCCCCGATGATAAGCTCCGCGGACGATCCGGTAATCCCAGTCCGGTACGCTATATACTGCCTTTCGGTGTTTACTGGATGCCCTGCCTTCGCGGGACATGACAAGATTGATGAGTTTGGATTCCGCCATACAGCGTATTTCACGTCTGACGCCGCGCAGCGCTGTGCTCGCCCTGATAGGCGAGCGCGTCAACGCGGTGCAGCCGCAAACCGTCGCTGCTACGGCGGCACTGAGCGCCGTGCTGGCCGAGGACGTCATTCCTCCGGCAGTGCCGCGGCGCGCGATCGCGCTGCGTGATGGATTCCCCGTTAAGGCTGAAAGCGTTGCGGATGCCGGTTCCTATGCACCGGTGATATTGGCCGGTGCGCGGCCAATCGATTTGGGCGACGCGATGCCGGATGGGGCCGATGCCGTATTGCCGTTCGATGCGATTACGGTGCACGGAGAACGCGTCGAAGCGATCGCAGGCATCGCGGCCGGCGATGGCGTATTGCCGGCTGGCGGGGATGCTACGCCGCAATCGCCGTTGCGCCGCGCGGGAGAGAAAATCCGCTCGATAGACGCAGGCATTATCGCCGCTGCCGGCATCAGGACTGTCACCGTGCGGGGGCCGCGCATCGCGCTGGCGCAAGACGCCCATAACGATGATGCCGATGAGCGGTTTCAGATGCTGTCGCGTGCGGTCCGGGAGGCCGCCGGTATTGTCGCCGGCAATCCGGTCTTGCTTGAAACGGCGCTTGCCGACAACGCTGTCGACGCAGTCATTGGCGTCGGTGGTACCGGCAGCGGCCAACGCGACACGTCGGTCAACATACTGGCCAAGCTGGGACGCGTCGCGATTCACGGCATTGCCATCACACCGGGAGAAACCGCAGCTTTCGGGTGGGTCGGCGAGCGCCCTGTGCTTTTGCTGCCCGGCCAATTCGACGCCATGCTGTCGGCCTGGCTCCTGGTTGGACGCTATCTCGTTGCCGCGCTGAGCGGCGGCAACGTCGAGGAGATGCCGGCCATCATGCCGCTCAAGCGGAAGATCACTTCAACTATCGGCATGACCGAGCTCATTCCGGTGCGCTGCGTCGAAGGGATGGCAGAGCCGTTGGCCTCGGGTTATCTGTCCCTGACATCGATTGTCCGCAGCGATGGGTGGATATTTGTGCCTGCCGAAAGCGAAGGTTTCGCAGATGGAACATTGGTGGCAGTGAACCGGTGGCCTTAAGTCCGCAACCAAACAGGTCCGCTTCGGAAATCCTCGATGCCGTACGCCGTGCGGCGCGGCAGGAGCAATTCCTCGAAGTCGTGTCGGCCGATGAAGCGCGGCGCCGCTTCGAGTCCTGTATCGATCGTTCGCCGCTCGCCGGCGAGACTTTGCCGCTTTCGGCCGTTCTGTCGCGAGTGCTGTCGGACGATGTCGTTGCGCTGGTCGACGCACCGCCGTTCGACCGCTCGAATGTCGATGGTTTTGCGGTCCGCGCCGCCGACACCAGCGGCGCCAGCGACGGTGCGCCGAAGCGGTTCAATCTCAATGCCGAAGTGATCGCCTGCGGCGTGCAGCCGGCGATCGAGGTGAAGCCGGGCACCGCGACGGCGATCGCGACCGGCGGCGTCATTCCGCGCGGCGCCGACGCGGTGGTGATGATCGAGCATACCGAGCTGGTCGAAGGCGCGTCCCTGGCAATCGACTTGCGCCGCGCGGTCGCTGCGGGGCAGTTCGTATCTTACGCCGGCTCCGATATCGCGCGCGGCGAAACCTTACTGCGCAAAGGTACGCAGCTCGGCTCACGCGAGATCGGCATGCTCGCGGCGTGCGGGCTGGCGAAGATCGATGTCGTGCGCCGCCCGCGTGTCGCGGTGCTTTCGACCGGCGATGAACTGGTCGAGCCCGGCAAGCCGCTGCCGCCGGCCGGCGTGTACGACAGCAACGGCGCCATCCTCGCCGCGGCGGTCACCGAGGCCGGCGGCGATCCGGTTCCGTTCGGCGCATTTCCCGACGACGAGCTGGCGCTGGAACTGGCGATGCGCGCGGCGCTCGAGGCGTGCGACATGGTCGTGCTGTCCGGCGGCACCTCGAAAGGCGCCGGCGATCTGTCGCACCGCATCGTGTCGCGGCTCGGCAAGCCGGGCATTCTGGTGCACGGCGTCGCGCTTAAGCCCGGCAAGCCGCTGTGCCTCGCCGTGATCGGCGACAAGCCGCTGATCGTGCTGCCGGGATTCCCGACCTCGGCGATTTTCACCTTCCATGCCTTCGTCGCGCCGGTGATCCGCGCCCGCGCCGGGCTGGCGGCCGAAACCGCAAGGACGTCGCAGGCGCGCGTGCCGGTGCGCATCCCCTCCGAGCTTGGCCGCGAGGAGTTCGTGCTGGTGTCGCTGGTCGCAGGCGACGACGGCCCCATCGCGTTTCCGACCGGCAAAGGGTCCGGCGCGGTGACGGCGTTTTCGCAGGCCGACGGCTTCCTCACCATCGATCCGCTGGCAAGCTCCCTCGACGCCGATACCAAAGCCGAAGTCACGCTGATCGGCGAGGCGGCGCGGGCGCCCGACCTCGTCATCATGGGCAGCCATGACATTGCGCTCGATGTCGTGGTCGGCGCGCTGGCGGAGCGCGGCTTCCGCGCTCGCACCATCGCTGTCGGCAGCCTCGGCGGTGTGGCGGCGGCGAGCCGCGGCGAATGCGATTTGGCGCCGGTTCATCTCGTCGATCCCGCCACCGGCATTTACAATAAACACCTGCTGGTGCGGGGACTGACGCTGGTGCCAGGCTGGAAGCGGATGCAGGGCTTTGTGTTCCGCCCGGGCGACAAGCGGTTCGAGGACTGCTCGGCTGGCGAAGCGCTCAAGACCGCGCTGGCCGATCCGGCGGTGCTGATGGTCAACCGCAATGCCGGCTCCGGGACACGGGTCCTGGTCGATGGCTTGCTTGGCAGCGTCCGGCCGGCCGGCTACGCCAATCAGCCGCGCTCGCACAACGCGGTGGCAGCCGCGGTGGCGCAAAGCCGCGCCGACTGGGGTGTGTGCATCGCGCCGGTGGCGCGGATGTACGCGCTGTCGTTCCTGCCGATCGCGCCGGAAGAATATGACTTTCTGCTGCGGGTGGACCGCCGCGACCGGCCGGCGGTGCAGGCCTTTCTGGACGCGCTGCGCGAGGAAAAAACTCGCGCCCGTATCCGTGCCCTTGGCATGGAACCGACTATATACTGACGCATGCGCATTATCGGCCTTGCGGGCTGGAGCGGCTCCGGCAAGACGACGCTGGTCACGAGCGTGATCCCGGTGCTGGTCAAGCGCGGCTTGAAAGTCGCGACCGTCAAGCATGCGCATCATGACTTCGATACCGATCAGCCGGGCAAGGATTCCTGGATGCACCGGCAGGCGGGCGCGAGCGAGGTCGCGATCGTGTCGAGCCGCCGCTGGGCGATCGTGCATGAGCTCGGTGGCGAACCGGAACCGGCGCTGGCCGATGTGCTGGCGAAACTAAGCCCGGTCGATCTGGTGATCGTCGAAGGCTTCAAGCGCCATCCGCACCCGAAGCTCGAAGTCTATCGCGCCGCTATCGGAAAGCCGCTGTTGCATCCCGAGGACGACTGCATCGTCGCGATCGCAACCGACGCACCGTTGCCGGAAGCGCAGGTCCCGGTGCTGATGCTCGACAATTTCGACGGCATTGCCAACGTGTTCGAAGCGGAAGCGCTGCCGCTTGACCGGATCGGCGGTTCTTACAGTACGATCGCCCACGGTGACGCCTGATGGCGCAACTCACCGACGATTGCTTTGCCTTCAACGGCCCGCTGCTGCCGGTCGCCGATGCCGAGCGGCTGATCGCCGAACGCGTCACGCCGGTGAGCGGCCACGAACTGGTGCCGTTGCGCGACGCCGTCGGCCGCGTGCTGGCCGACAATGTCGTCGCGCCGGTCAACGTGCCGCCGTTCGACAATTCGGCAGTGGACGGTTACGCGGTGCGCGCCGAAGACCTGAAATCCGGCGGCGAGATCCGGCTGCAAATCGTCGATCGTGTCGCCGCCGGGCATGACGCGACGCACGCGCTGCGTGCCGGTGAAGCGATCCGTATTTTCACCGGCGCGCCGATGCCGGACGGCGCCGATACCGTGTTCATGCAGGAAGACTGCCGTATCGAGGACGGTGCGGTCATCGTGCCACCGGGATTGCAACGCGGCGCCAATCGCCGGTTGGCCGGTGAGGACATTCGTGCCGGAACCGTAGCGCTGCCGGCCGGACGCAGGCTCGCGGTGCAGCACGTGGCGCTTGCGGCCGCGCTCGGGCTGACAGCACTGAAGGTGCGCCGGCGGGTGCGCGTGGCGCTGTTCTCGACCGGCGACGAAATTGTCGAGCCGGGGGCGAAGCTGCCGCGCGCGGCGCTTTATGACTCCAACCGCTATCTGCTGTCGGGCCTGATCGCACGGCTCGGCGCCGAGATGACCGATCTCGGCATTCTCAGCGACGATCCACAGCAACTGGCGCAGGCGCTGAAAGCCGCCGCGGACAATCATGACCTGGTGCTGACGTCGGGCGGTGTCTCGACCGGCGAGGCCGATTACGTGCGTAGCGCCGTCGAAAGCATCGGCAAGATCGTCTTCTGGCGCGTCGCGATCAAACCCGGCCGCCCGGTGGCGATGGGAGTGATTCCGGCTGCGAAGCCGGGCGATGGCGCCGCGTTCGTCGGGCTGCCGGGAAATCCGGTCGCGGTGTTTGTCACGTTCGTGCGCGTGGTGCGGCCGTTGTTGCTGCAGCTCGCAGGCGCGCTTGCCGAGCCGCTCCTTGCGATGCCGGCGCGCGCCGCGTTCTCCTACAAGAAGCGCAAGGGCCGCCGGGAATATGTCCGCGTGGCGTTGCGAACCGCCGCCGACGGAACCATCGAAGCGGTCAAGCACGCGCAGGATGGCGCGGGCGTCATTACCTCGCTGACCGAGACCGACGGCCTGGCGGAACTTGGCGAAGACGTCACCCTGGTCGAGCCCGGTTCGCCGATCGGCTTCCTGTCGTATGCGTCGCTGGTCGGCTGAAGCGGCGGCCGCTATAAAGGCGGGGGCCATAAATAAAAAGACTGGCGCGGAGGAAGGCATGCAATTTACGCGGGCGATCACGCTGGCGACAACCTCCGTTGCGTTACTGGCTTTAAGTGATGCCGCGCAAGCGCAGCAACCTGCCGCATCGTGGAAGCCGGCTGGCAACGTCGAATTCGTCGTCGGCGCCGGGCCCGGCGGCGAGAACGACCGGATCGCGCGCGCCATCCAGCGGGTGCTGACCAAGGAACATCTCGTCGACACCATGACGGTGCTCAACCGGCCCGGCGCCGGTCAGATCATCGCCATGAATTATCTCGCCGGCAAAAGCGGCGATGCCAACGAGATCGGTCTCGCCTCGGGCAGTTTCGTCAATGCGATCGCCCGCAACGGCTCGGACCTGAACAAGCATCTCTCGCCGATCGTGAAGCTGTTCGACGCCTACCAGTGCTTCTTCACCAGCGTCGACTCGCAGTTCAAGTCGATGGTGGATGTGCGTAATAAGCTCAAAGTCGATCCATCTTCCGTGACCTTCGCGTTCCCGGTCGGGCTCGGCAGCCCGCTGCACATTTCGGTGGTCAATGTCGGCAAGGCGGTCGGCGCACCGGCGAGTAAGCTGGTCACGGTGGTGTTCGACTCCGGCTCAGATGTGTCGGCGCAGGCCGCGGGCAACCATATCGACGTCGGCGAAACCAGCATCGGCAGCTCGATGCCGCTGATCCTGGGCGGCAAGCTGCGCATGCTCGGCATTGCGGCGCCGCAACGGCTGCCGGGCGAGCTGGCGAAATATCCGACGCTGCGGGAGCAGGACCTCGACGTCATCACCGCCAATTCCTACACGGTGCTGATGCCGAACGGATTGACGCCGGAGCAGATCAAGTTCTGGGTACAGGCCCTCGACAAGGTGATGGAAGACCCGGACTTCAAGGTCGATCTCGACCGCAATTTCTGGACCTTGCAGCCGGTTCGCTATCCCGAGGCCGCCAAGGTGATGCAGCAGGAATACGACGAGAACCGCACGATCCTCACCGAGCTCGGGATGTTGCAGCAGCAATGAGCACGCCGCGCACGCTGTTCGAGAAGATCTGGGCCGAGCATGTCATCGTCGCGTCGCCGCAGGGCGAGGAATTGCTCTACGTCGATTTCAACCTGATCAACGAAGGCCAGTCGTTCCTGGCCTTTGACCAGCTCCGCATCGAAGGGCGGCAGTCGCGGCGGCCGCAGCAACACCTCGCCGTCACCGATCATTATTTGCCGACCATCAACCGCGCGGCGGGGCCTGCGGCGATGCCGAACCCGGAGATCCGCCGCGTCGTCGAAATGATGGACGAGAATGCGCGCGATTTCCGGCTGCCGCACGTCGGCTGGTACCACAGCGACCAGGGCATCGCCCACGTCATCTCGCCCGAGCTCGGCATCTCGCAGCCAGGCATGCTGATCACCTGCAACGACTCGCACACCGCGACCAACGGCGCCTGCGGCGCGCTGGCGGCGCCGATCGGCGGCGGCAATCAGTTGCGCCATGTCGTCGCCACGCAAACGGTCTGGCTGAAAAAGCCGAAGGTGATGCGAATTTCGATCGACGGCGCGCTGCCGGCGGCGGTGACGGCCAAGGACGTCATCCTGTCGGTGATCGGCGAGATCGGCGTCGGTGGCGCCACCGGCTATGCGGTTGAATATGCAGGCTCCGCGGTGCGCGCCATGTCGATGGAAGCGCGGCTGACGATCTGCAACATGTCGATCGAGGCGGGCGCGCGGATCGGCATGATCGGGCCGGACGAAACGACCTATCAGTTTCTCGACGGGCGGCGGTATGCGCCACAGGGCGCGGACTGGGACAAGGCGCTGGCTTATTGGCGGACGCTGCCGACCGACGCCGGTGCAAGTTTCGACCGCGAACTCACTTTCGATGCGCCGCGTCTGGCCCCGATGGTGACCTGGGGCACCAGCCCGGAGGATTGCTCGCCGATCAACGGCGCGGTGCCCGATCCGGCCGGGATCGGCGACAACGACCGGCGCCGCCATGTCGAGCGCGCACTGGACTATATGCAGCTCAAGCCGGCGATCCCGCTGGAGCAGGTCGCGATCGACCGGGTGTTCATCGGCTCCTGCACCAATAGCCGCATCGAGGATTTGCGCGCTGCGGCGCAGGTGCTTAAAGGTCGCCGCGTCAGTGTGCCCGGCATGGTGTCGCCGGGCTCCAACGCGGTGAAGCGGCAGGCGGAAGCCGAAGGGCTCGACCGCATTTTCGTCGATGCCGGCCTCGAATGGCGCGACCCCGGCTGCTCGATGTGCAACGGCTCGAACGGCGAACTGGTCGCGCCCGGCGAGCGCTGCGCCTCGACCACCAACCGGAATTTCGAGGGCCGTCAGGGCCGCGGCGCGCTCACCCACATCATGAGCCCGGCGATGGTCGCCGCCGCCGCCGTGTTCGGCCGGCTGGCCGACGTCCGGCAACTGTCGTGAGGCCGTGATGCAGCCATTCACCGTTCTCACTGCCGTCGCCGCGCCGCTGGAGATCCCGAAGATCGACACCGGCATGATCCTGCCGGGCCGTTACATGCGCCGGCATCGGCGTCCCGGCCACGACTACGCCGAGGCGTTTCTCTACGATCTGCGCTTCGACGCTGCCGGCAAGACGCGCGCCGACAGCGTATTCAACGACCCGCTCTATCGCGACGCCAGGATCCTGGTCACCGATATCGACTTCGGCTGCGGCTCCTCGCGCGAAGGCGCGGCGTTCGCGGCGCTGGATTTCGGGCTGCGGGCGCTGGTCGGGCCGAGCTTCGGCGAGATTTTCCAGGGCAACTGCATCCAGAACGGCGTTCTCGTGATCACGCTCGATGAAAGCATCGTCCACGATCTCTGGCGGCAGTTGCACCGGCAGCCGGGCGCGACCATGACCATCGACTTGCCCAGACAAGTCGTGATCGCGCCGGACCGTGTCGAGCATGCGTTCGAGATCAGCCCGTTGCGCAAGGAACGGCTGCTGCAGGGTATCGACGATATCGACGTGACGCTGGCCTACCGGAACGATATAGAAAATTTCGAAGCCAAACGCCGCGCGGCCTATCCGTGGCTGCCGACCGCCCAACGCGAATAGCCGTCACGCGTCCGGATATTGCCTGGCTAGCGCTTCGGCGCGCGCTGCGTCTTCCGGCGTGTTGACGTTGAAGAACGGATCGACCGGGCTATCCGGCCAATCGGCGATAGCAACGCTGTGCCGGGCGGTCCAAAGTTCGATCTTGTGCAGGTGATCGTCGACCAGCGCGCGCCGCAGGTCGTCGCGCAATCGCACCGGCCATAATCCCACAACAGGATGCCGCCATTCGCCGGACCGGGCGCAGGCCAGCGGAACGTTGGCCGCTTCGCGCGCATCACGCAGCCGCGTTGCGAGATCCTTCGGCAGGAACGGGCAATCGCCGGGCGCGCTGAGCAGCCATTCGGTCTGCGGCGCGTTGGCGGCCGCCCAATCGAGGCCGGCGAGGATGCCGGCCAGCGGTCCGGCAAAATCCGGCACGCTGTCGGCCACCACCGGCAAATGGGTATCGGCAAATCGGGCAGGGTCGCCGTTGGCATTGATGACGATGCCGTTGCATTGCGGGCTCAGGCGCGCGATGACGCGTTGCAGGATGGCCGCGCCGCCGATGGTGATGCGCGTCTTGTCACCGCCGCCCATGCGGCGCGCTAGCCCACCAGCAAGCACAAGACCCAAAGTCTCGATCGTCATGAGGCGCTCGGTTCGAGTCGCGGCTGCCCCATCAAACGAAGCATCTCCTGGCTGACCCGTTCCGCATCCGCAATGGCGATGAAGCCGCCTTTGCGCATCATCTGCCCGCTATTGCTTCGCCAAAACCCCGGCGAGGCCGGCTCGTTCAGGAACAACACGTTGCCGCGTCCGTCGGCTCCGAACTCCAACTCGACGAAGGCCACTTGCTCCAGCGGATAACTGGTCGCCGTGCCGCCCTTGACGATGAGCGCCCGTTTGTCGGTGAGGGCGAACACCGTCGAGGATGCCGCCGCGTAGGCCCGCAGCGGCGTCGCAACGATCCAAAGTCCCATCAAGACGAACGGAATTCCGAACAGGAAGAATGGTCCCGGCGCACGGTAGGCCATCGTCATCCAGAATATGGCGAAGCCAACGAAGAAGACGCCGTAGAGCGTCGCGAGATTGAACTCGCGCCTGGCAACGCCCACCGCGGCAGGCCGATCCCACCAGACGAGCTTTTCGCCTGCGGCGAGCCGCTGGGTAATCGCTTCGGGTTGAAGGCCGTCCTGGCTAATCGTCATGCACCGCGGCTTTGCGCCGGTGTTTGGCGCTCTCGTCCTCGACATAGGCGAGGTCCTGGTCGAACACGATGCGGTCTTCGCCGGCGAGCGCGACGAAGCGTTTGCCGCGGGCGCGGCCGATCAGCGTCAGGTTCGCCTTGCGCGCCAGTTCGACGCCCCATGCGGTGAAGCCGGAGCGCGAGATCAGGATCGGGATGCCCATGCGCACGGTTTTGATGACCATTTCGGAGGTCAGCCGCCCGGTGGTGTAGAAAATCTTGTCGGCTGAGCCGACCTTGTTCTTGAACATCCAGCCGGCGATCTTGTCGACGGCGTTGTGGCGGCCGACGTCCTCCATGTAGACCATGGGGCGATCGCGCACCGCGAGCACGCAGCCGTGGATGGCGCCGGCTTCGAGATAAAGCGACGGCGTGGTGTTGATCTTGTGGGTCAGCGTATAGAGCCAGGAGGTGCGCAGCTTCGCCTTCGGCAGCTTGACGTCCTCCAGCGCTTCCATCAGGTCGCCGAACACGGTGCCTTGCGCGCAGCCCGAGGTCTGCACCTTTTTCTTCAGCTTTTTCTCGTAGTTGGTTTTGCGTTTGGTGCGCACCACCACCACGGACAATTCCTCGTCGTAGTCGACGCCGGTGACCACGTCGTCCGGCAGCAGCATGTGCTGGTTCAGCAGATAGCCCAGCGCCAAGTATTCCGGATAATCGTTGATGGTCATGGCGGTGACGATCTCCTGCGCATTGAGGAAAATCGTCAGCGCCCGCTCGACCGTCACCGCGGTTTCGATCGGCGCACCGGTCTGATCGACGCCTTTGACGCGCTCGGTGAGGCGCGGATCGTGCGGGTCGGGCCGGAGCAGATAGTCGTCGGGCGAGTTCAAGTCCTTCGAATCCATGCCGGTAATGTAGGGGAAGGGGGCCGGCTTCGGAAGCGCGCAAAAAGGAAGCCCGGCTTGCGCCGGGCTTCCGTTGCTACTTCACCACTATATTGCGACCACTATACAGGCTTGGCGAAAATCAGCCGTGCAGGCCGCCAAGCACCCAGATAAGAAGAATGATTGGAAGTGGAATTCCGAGGAGCCATAACAATACTCCGCGTCCCATGACGTCCTCCTGCGTCGCCTCATACAACGCTGTAATAACGGCAGGGCGCGAAATAAGTTCCAAAGGGCGGCGCTGCAGGGGCCTTCAACAGGGGAAAAGGGCCTGAGTTGTCAGGCGGCGAACCGCCGCTATATTGCGCCCGTTCGCGGGTCTGGAGAGATGGCCGAGTGGCTGAAGGCGCTCGCTTGGAAAGCGTGTATACGGGAAACCGTATCGTGGGTTCGAATCCCACTCTCTCCGCCACGTCATATTGATTTAACTGCATATTTTGGCAACAACTTAGGTCAATCCACAATTGTACCCACAATATCATTTGTGGCGATTGACTTCCACCGGAGGACCGCTGCTCGCGTTCGCTGATCCTGCTGGCGTACGCCGTGTCTTAATCTGGTGAGAGAGCGCCTCGGCTTTACGATTTGCGCTTCCCCCCAAGGCCTAGGGTCCCCGTCACGTTGACATATGGGTCCCATTGCGGCTGGCACATGCCAAGAAAATAAAAAACCGTCTCGCTTGATATTCCCATCTTTGTAGGACAAACCCAGTCCACAAATTCTGCGAATGACGGCTATGGCTTTAGGCCCAAATACTGCATCAGCCATTGCGTAGCGACCTCTTGGCCCACTTGCAGTCCCGCTTTTCCGACCTTCCCTCCCACCGAGGCGAGCCAGTGCGCTGTTTTTCTGCCAATACCTGATTTCTCGCCTTCGCGCTTGTCCTCTTCTAAAGCGTTCTGCAGCGCCAACATTTCATCATGCGGCAACCGCGCTTTCTCAAACGCGTCTTTCAGTGCGCTAAAGTCACCCGGAGGAATAGCTATGTTGTTTATGTTTGTGTTGACCGTGCCGCCGATCATGTTCACGCCGCCGTAGATGTGATTGACGATGGCAGCCTCTATCTTTTGAGGCGCTATGTTTTCAGGGCTCGCTTCTTCCGTTCCCAACTCCGCGCGTAGCTCTAGTGCAAACCGTAGCAATCTATTTCGCACTTGCTCACACATTCCCACTACCATGCTTTGTGGGACTTCCTGCCATGCTTGCGACAACGCGTACCCATCGATGAACTTCGCTTGATACTGCACGATCAAATCCGGCGGCCAATTTATGATTAGCTCGCCCTTCTTAAGGTCATAGCCTTCGTAGGAGCCGATAGGCGCTTGCAACGCCGACACCAACCATTTGCGATGATCCTTCACAATGATCGAAATCGGCAGTGCGCGGCTCGGTAACCATGCGCCACCCGGACCTGTGAAGTTGCCACGCGAAAATAGCACGACCTTTCTATAGTCCGGGATAGTGTCGTTCTGTTCGTAGCCGTTCAGCTCATGCTCTACCCATTCCTTCATAGTTTCATTTTCGAGCTGGAACGCCAAAATAAGACACTTACGCAGCGCGTCACTAACCGGCTTCTTACCGTCCGCCGCCATCTCAACAATTTCATCGAGTAACTTCATTTGCCACTGCTCAGCCTAAGTATAGACGCAAATCCACAAGCGATACGCCAGCCACGAAGCAAGCGCCCGGCGCTGTTGCTAAAGCATGTTAGATCGAGGCGTATGCAGTGTGAGTTACTGCGCCGAGTGCGAAACAGCAATGCACTGTTTAGCGTAACAAAACTCTAATGCTCCGGTCCGAGGGTTCAGCAAATATCCCATAATCCCCCACTTGTAGGAGCTACAGCCGACATTCGATATTGTTCGTCGCTAGATTGGGCTTGCGCTGGAACGCCTACACCAAAAGTGGCTAACGATAATGCCGATTGCCGTCCCTAAGATCGAAGCGATTACGAAACGCATAATTCCCTCCTTTTTTGGACTTCAACCTATGATAGAGTAATTGTCTATTGGGGTGTGAGTGACTTCCATGCGGATCATCATAATAATCACGTTGGGCGCAATGTCCGCAGCCTGTAGTGATACAGGAAGAAGTTTCCCGCTCGACGACACGTCCTTAGCTGCGGGCACCCCAACCTTTGAGTTTGTGCGACAAGGCCTCGGGCGCGGGCCCGTCACTGTCACCATGCCGGATGGCGAGGTGCTTAAAGGCGAATACCAGGTGACCAATAATGACGCCGTGGGTGTTGGATTTGCTGGTGGCCATGTGGCTACTGCTATCGCGTCGGGGAGCGGTCGCCCCGTAGCCGTGAACGCCGTTGGCCCAAGGGGAACGATACTGACGTGCGACGGCGCTCTCGACATTGGCGGTCACGGGACGCTTGTCTGTCAAACAAACCACAACACCAAATATCGCGTAATGGTCTAGGTGCACTATGACTGATTACATGGCTCTCCGGTCACGATTTGCGGCGCCGCTAATCTTCGGGTTGCTCGTGTTGCTAAACGGCGGCTCTGCCTTTGCCTCTGACGAATGTATCACCGTCAAATACCGCGACACGCCAGTCTGTCTGAATACTTTCGTGTGCACGAATACGCCGCAGAGCAGTTTCGTTCGGACTATCTGCTACGATACTGCCAAATCTTACATGCTGATTAAATTGAATAATACTTGGTATCACTATTGTTCGGTTGATCCTGCATCGATGGATCACCTCCTTCACGCACCATCGGTAGGCACGGACTACAATCAGCACTTCCGGAGCCGGGATCAGTGCACGGGCCGTTTGATTGCAGGGATCACCCTGTGCCGGATTATCCGTGACATTACGAGACGAACTTACCCTTGGCCGGCAGAGACGTCGCTACTGCCTTTTCGTCCTTGACTAAGTGTTCCCGTTTTGTTCTCATGCTCCTGCCAGCAGGTTGCTGACGTGTGGAGTTGCGATGCGTGAGACGAAGAACGCGTGGTGACCTGCTGGCTACTTGCGTAACGCTATGTCGCCTGACCGCCGCAGATTTCCGCCGCCTTGGGCGATGGTCGAAAACACCAATTCGTTGGTGGTGGTGGACGGCACCGGCCAGCAGCTTGCTTACTTGTATTTCGAGGATGAGCCGGGACGGCGCTCTACAACAAAATGCCTCACGAAGAATGAGGCGTATCGTATAGCGCGCGGAATTACGCGGCTGCCGGAATTGCTGACAAGAAATCAGCCACCGAAACACGGTCGATAGCGGAGCGTTGAGTGTGCGGTCTTGTCAGAGTGCGCGTGAAGGAAGATCCGTTCGTGTCTGATACGCGCGTCGAGGAATTGTACAGAGAGGCCGATGCCAAGCCGTCAGAACATTTGCCCGTGTGCCGACGCCATCCAGAGACCGGCGAGATAACGATTACAACATTGCGTTGGGGGCTCATTCCTCACTGGATGAAGGCCCGGCCCGAAGTTCAACCAATCAATGCGCGAGCCGAAACTGTAGCCGAGAAGCGCATGTTCAGTGACGCCTACGCAAAGCGCCGAAGTATCGTGCCGATGAAAGCGTTTTACGAGAGAGAAAACGACGAAAGCTTTACGCTTGGGATGAAAGGCGGCGCGCTGTTTGGCGTCGCTGGCATTTGGGAGAACTGGCGTAATCAGAGCGGCGAATGGGAGCGGACGTTTTGCATCATCACCGTGCCAGCTAACGAACTGGTTAGCGCGGTTCACGACCGGATGCCTGCCATTATTCCGATTGAGCAACACACGCGCTGGTTGGGAAACGATGCGGACCCGTGCGAGCTATTGAAGCCGTTTCCCGCTGACAGAATGAAGATAGTTGAGCGCGCCAACCGCAGTCACTGAGTACGCCATCTACAGATGATCCAGATGCTCAAAGGGTGATCTTCTGATCGACGCAGCCCTGCTCAACGACAATCAGAATGAGCGGGTCAGAAGCGCATTTGTACCGCCTATCCCAACCCTTTCGAGGTTAGACTTAGGCTGGACCCCCTTCGCAGGAGCCTGCGACAAAAGCAGTGCACCAAGACCGCCACTCTCGGATCATTTCCTTCCTAGATCGTTCACCAGAGCGGTGATCGCCTCCATAAAGAGGGCTGTGGGATGGTGTTGGCAATAACCGTCAAGCCAAAGGTATGCTCCATCAAGATCAGGCGAACCTAAAATGTCGCCGCTTGGGTGGACGTACATATTATATGCGGTGACAAAGCCGCTGGCCCACTCCTCCGCTTGAACAGCACGAATGTCAGTACCAAGCTTCTGCTTTGAGGCGCGCACCTCCGTGTAGTGGCCACAAGAAATCTGCCCCTCATCATAGGCCCGAAAGGGCTTTTCTGTTTGGGACGACTGCGCGTAAACGGGGCCTGTCATAGCAAGCCAAAGAGATAGCCAAAATAGTAAGCGGGTTCTCATGGCTCGGCTCACCCAATAGGGACTATATTCCCTAGAGACTATATGCCAGTTGGTGCCCCATCCTGCAATGCAGGATTGGCCCCGCATTCTTGGCAAAAACGTTAGGCGCTATCGCCAGCTAAGAAAGCTGACACAGGAGCAACTTGCCTTTAAGGCAGAAATTGATCTGACGTATGTTGGTGGAATTGAGCGAGGCACGCGCAATCCCAGCCTTTTAGTGATGGCTAGAATTGCAAAGGCATTGGGCGTTCAGTTAAGTAAACTACTGACTGACTAAATAGCTTCCCGATCTTGGCAGTGACGTATGATCGAAACTCGAAACGATTTGTTGCGGGCGGTAAGTCGGCTACCCAATGAGCAAACGAGCACTGGACGATCACGGAAAGACCAGTGGGTACGCTGGCTCCGCAACTACTATAAAAAGACACACTCCCCAATTCCAAGTGCCGAATTTATATACAACGCACTGAAAAACCCAACGATGCTGATATGGTTGGCGGCTGCAAGTGGTGTAAGCGCCGATTTCACTCGCAAAGCTGCTGCCGCTATAAATCCAAAAGAAGATACAACGACACAGGCCGCAGCAGTTCGGCACATATTGCCGTGGAAAACCGTTAAAAAAAACTGAGCAAGCATGAGGGCGGCCCACAAAGCATCAAGCCAGCTAATGGTGTCTCACGAAACCCACCGTGGACGCGCGATGAACTAATACTTGCACTCGACTTGTATCTGACTAATCCGACTTCGCCACCCGGCAAGACTAGCAAAGAAGTTATCGGGTTATCTAAACAAACTGGGTGCTGTGTGGGGTACAAACTGCCGACAAGTTTAGAAATCCGAACGGCGTCTACATGAAGATGATGAACTTCCGCAGGTTCGATCCTAATTTACGGCGACAGGCAAGGTCGGGCTGACCAGAGGCAACAAGGACGAGAAAATCGTTTGGAGGCATTTGCAAAAGACAAAGAACGCTTGCACACAGTGGCAGAGGCCATTCGTAGCGCGACCACATCCAGTCCAATTGAAGCACTAGGTCAGAGCGCTGACGATGATGAAACTACAGAGGCTGAGGAAGGCCGCTTACTTACTCGTCTCCATCGTTTCAGAGAACGCAGCGAAAAGCTGTCAATCAACGCAAAGAGAAGGCATTAAAAGAACTCGGCTACTTGCGGTGCGACGCATGTGATTTCGACTTTGAGAAACGCTATGGTGATCGAGGCAAAGGCTTTATCGAGGCGCATCATACCAAGCCAGTTGCAACGCTTGTCCAAGGATCCAAAACCAAACTGGAGGATTTGGCGCTCCTGTGCGCGAATTGCCATCGCATGGTGCACTCGGCGCGACCGTGGCTTACGATAGGCGAATTAAGGAAGATAATCGTTCGACCAAATAGATAGCGGAGCGCCGCCGTGCGCAAAAAAATTAGCTTTCTTGTGTTTGCGGTGATCTTTGAATTGTATGCGCAGTGTTGCGCGGCTCAATTTGGCGGTAACGACGAAATTAGGTCGTATGTGGAACAGTACATTAGACCCCAATATGAAGATACAATTTCGGGACTTATGCAATTACCCAATGCCAAAACGGTAGACGCAAGCGTATTGCAAACGGCGACCGACGGAATGAAAGGCATGTTCTATAATAAGGCTTACAATATTTATCGCTGTATGAAGCAAGAGGAAAAACAGCCATCGTCGCGATCGACAGGCGATAGGCTTACGCACGTTCTAGAATGTTCACAGGCTCCCAACAGAGAACTGGCAAAGGGCTTCAAACTGATCACCGATTACGGTGAGGTTATCCAAGGAAACCCTAAGGGTACTGTAGGATGTTTTGCAAAATCGCGCATATTCGAAGGTGAGTTGGACTTTCCGCCTTTTGATTTCTTAAAACAAGCGAATGGGCGAAACGACCTTTATGATTATTCTGTTCTCTCAATCCTTGCCTGATCGCCCTACTCAGCCAGTGAGATTTTCCAACGCGGGTTGCCAAGTGGCAATCTGGGAGTTGGCAAGGTGGCGATGAGCCGAGACGCTTGTGACGCTTGTGACGCATCCCTAGAGCCAGCGTCCACCGCGCTAGGACTTGTAGTGATGGTAGTAGGGCTGCCCTTCGGCAGATGAGTGCCGATATTCTTCTTTCAATTCCAACTTGTGCTTTAGATCAAACTCTCTCTCTAAGACTAAATGCAGTTTTTGTAGGCAATCCCAAGCTATTTTCCCATCCTTGGTTGTGCGTTCGATCGTGGCTACGATTATCATGTCTAACTCAACTGAATGGGGTTTAATGCGCTCGCTATCTTCTTTTGTAAGAAGGATCGTTCCGACATTCCCCGTCACTGTAGTTGGTTGCAAAGTTGATGTGAGCGCGTCGCGCTTATTGGCGTATAGATGAAACAGCCCTATCGCACTCTTGTGCAAGTCATCTAGGGCGGCCATTTCATTAAATAGGTTACCATCCAGAGAAAGAACGAGCGCCATTTCTTCCGCCGAAAACTTTATCGGATCGCATTGTGGAAGCACCGGCATAACGACAGGCCAAAGTGGTCCAACGCTGTTGTTTTCCTGTTTGGCTTTCTCAACCGCTCTAGCTACTGGGGTGCCTAGCTGGGTCAAGTCAGAGCACAGCCTAATCATTTTAAAAAGCAGCGCGTATCCTTGAGCCTTCCGCAAGTCCTTTCGGTCACCGTCGTGGAGCACTTTGGCGGCCCTAAGAGCCTGCCGTTGTAAGAGATAACTAGTCAGTGCGCCCAAGCTAGCGCCGACCACCGCACCGCCAAAGGCACTTACTATCGCCCACCCGGTGATTGTCGTTTCGGCTTGCATAGTCTTACATGCCGCGAGTGCGATGGTGCAGCCCAATACGCCTGAGGGGGCAATAGCCTCTTATCACAAAGCGTCCTATCCGTCACACGTGTCCGATTTCAAATATCTGTCAGTCTGCATCGCGGATATCGATAATCCCGGAGCTGCCATTCATCACGAGTATCAACGACTATAATTTTGTGCCCGGGCTACCTATCCAAAAACTTTTCTATGTGAAACGTTTTGTCGGCTCCGTTAGACTGAAATAGGTAGTCCACATTGGAACCGACGTCACCTTGCCGATACACCGAATGAACCACAGCGCCGGCTCCAATCATGCGGTATTGTGCTAAGCCGTGGGTGTCGCAGAAATTCGTGCGGTCGTAACCAGTCAGTTCGCTGAACCCACTGTCCTGTAATGCGTCGCATATAGCGATATTGATAATCGTGTTATTGAAGTCCACGAGTGCAACGACAATAGCCTTCGGATCAGCCGTGTCGGTAATTCCGAGCGCCTCCCCGACTTTACCGATAAGACGAGGAATATCATTCCACAATTGATAATCCTCGATACACGACTTCAGATCGCTTGTTCCACATGCGCCGGCTTTTATCTTCTGAAATGAGCGGAGCGCTTCAACGAGGGATTGAGTTTCCGAATTTCCTACAGCGACCGAATATTTGATTAGGCGATCATTTAAGGTGCCTATGTGGTCAAGCCACTTAAATATCTCTTCTTGGGACCTAGCTTTGAGTTGCTCAATGTCAATGGGTTCACCGCATTTCGCCCATGAGATAGCGCCGGATATGTCTGCTCCAGCCTCGTAGGCCTCCCCCACTATCTGTTTATTCGCGGCGCAGGATTGGGCATCATGGAGTTCCTGCGTGCTCTTATCTAATTTACTTCTCCATGTTTTAGATGAGCACTCGGCTGGCTCTTTAACAATCTCACGGGCATGACCGATCCACCAGTCGACGAAATGTTGCGTCTCCTCTTTATCGCGAAAATTAGGGCACTCGCTTGGTTTTACTGAACTTGCAGGTACAGTCCTTCCCAACTCCGTGACAACAAGATCGTCAAAGAATATTTCGTCATAGTTTTCGAATAGCGTCTCATCCGAAACTTGGCCTTTCGCTGAATTGCACTCGACGCGATCGCAACCCGGGTGGTATGGCCTGTCGTTTTGGGCGAGGCATTTAGCCATTGAGCCCTCCGACTTTAAGCACCGCTCGAAGGTCGATGTAAAAGGCAGAGACGGAGTTTCGTCAGAAGACGCGCTTCTATATGACGCTAAAAGCTCCTCCGATACATGACACGACGGAGCTGCATGTCCAATTCTGTCGCCGTATACGGCCACGAGTTGTTGAATGAAGTTTTCTGACAAGGCGCCGAAGGGTCCCGAAAACGCACTAGGGTGACCATTGACCACTCCACAAATAGCATCGCCCAAATGTGCGCGCATTTGCGCAAAAATGTTTCCATCAAACATCCTGTACATTAGCGAATAAGTCACGAAGTCCATCAGCGCGCTGTACGAGCTGTCATCACGGATGCGCAGTTGTCTCAATGTGTCAAGAGTTACTGTGTGATTAGGGTAGAGCTGCCGGATTTGTTCTACCTTTGTAGCCATTCTGACCAGCGAGCTTACGTCGTCGGCGTTCCAAGGTAACACCTCTAGAATTGGCAAAAGGGGAATTTTGTTTTGCACGCATTTTCGCGAGCGTGGGAAAATCTGTGTCAACGAAAATGACGCGTCCGTATCCGAATAACCAAACTCAAGTCCAATGGACTGGCGCTTCTCAGTTCCGATGGGCGCGCCTGTGCCAACTATCGCATCAATATTGAGTTTGATGTATTCGCTTTTGAGCAGCGGAAATCTGCGAAAGCCAATTTCATCAACGATGTTGTTTTCGAGAAAAATCGGAACAATCGAGAGTGGCGACAGGGTGGCCACTACGACATCGTCACATTTTCCAACACTAATAAGATGTTTTTTGGTGATCGAGGTCGCGATGGAACTCAGAAGTGAATACTGCTGCGGAAATTCGAAGTAGGCGGTGTTATCGATCATTCTATATTTCCAAACAGACTGATCGGAAGCAATTTGATAAGGCGCGGCTAGGCAAAGGGCAACTAATAGAGAAACCAGTGCAAAGGTGATTGCAGTGGCGGACATAAAGAACCGCTGGCCGGCGAGCGCCATAATGCCGATGGCGCATACGCAGTAAAACCAAAACAAAATAGACGATGGCGAAAGGAGCTGCGCAAAAAGTAATACGACGAACGTTTGTATGAGGCTGGGAATTTGAGGACTTAAATAACTGCGGAAGAAAGTCCCCATGCCCTTGACTGTCCCTGACGCGGGCCGCCTGACGCCGCCGCTTTTAATTTGGCGGAATATTTGCGCTAGCGATCGCTTTGGCTTAATTGGCATAGGATCGACTTTACCGCGAGCGAGCTGAAGCCAGTGGGCTCGAATTTATTTCACTTTCATTTTAGAAACTGCGCTTCCGATGGCTTTACGAAGAGTATCACGTAACTTCATTACACTGGCGTCGTTTGGTGATCACCTGATCAGGTGACAATCTGATCATCTGGCAATCTGTCCTCACTTCGACATCCTATGTATATCCCTTATAGGATTTTCAGAGCGTGCGCAGTGGTAGCAGATCGTCATCTGCCAGTCGGGGCATGGCGGCCACAAGTCACGTCACGTCAAACCCTAGGAAAATCGAATGACTTGACTTATGGGGTAAGGAGATGGGGAACTAAAGTTCCCCCATCTCACCACACCTTACCGTGCTATTGGCGAGCCTTGGGATTGATCTAAGAAGAAGCCTCCGTATCAACCGCGGTGTCATCCGGGCGTGATAAGATTGCCGCTTCGCGCTGTCCGGCCTCCGAGGGGTAGTAGCGTCCGTCCGGGTCTTGCGTGACCAACTCGCGATCCGCCAGCTTGCCCATAGTGTTCTTGACCCGGCTGTCATTGGGTTTGCCAGTGGTTCCCTGCCATCCAAGGGCTTCGGCGAGCTTCACGAATGACAGCTTAGGTGTAGCCGCCAACTGCGATAACAATTCGCGTTCGTTTTTGGGTAGAGGGTCTGTTGCCGGTGCCGCGTCGCTCCAACGTCGCGCGATTTTCTCTCTGATTAGCGGTGCGGTGTCCTTTACGATGATCGCGCCAGTTCGCGGGCAGCCGTGGGTGTCAGTGCCATCAATCTCGATTTTCAAAATCTTGACGGGGATGCGTGTTCCCTCTCCACCGCTTTTGTTGCGGGTTACGCCCAATATTCGGCGAGGATCATCAAGTGATGCTTTTGGCAGGCGTTCAAGCTGCCAAATCGCTGCGCTGCGGTTTTCAGTGACACCGGAGCCAAGAACGGTCAGAGCTTTGGCCTTGCCCTTGGGTGGATGTGCGGCGGCAATTACAGGACCGCCAAGTGACTTTTCGATATATTCCGCATTTCCCATCGCCTGTTGCATGTCTGTATCTTCATTCTGGCCTGCCGTTGCGGTGGCACGTTGCCATGTGTCGATGTAGATCACTGGCTTCACCCCCGTGGGCAGCACTTCGCGCAGATAACGAACCAAAGCCTCGCAATCCCGATGCTTCATCAGGTCCACGGATCGCGGCACGAACATAAATCGTGTGCCGAGGTCCGATGGATCAACGCCGTATTTCTTGTACCAAGCCTCAGCCAATGACAGCGTCCCCGCCGGAAACTCACCGCAGACATAAACCGAAAATCGGCCCGGTAAGGTTGGTATGCCCAACCAATCGCGATCCGTCGCGAAGCTCAACGCTTGGTCAATGAGTACTAGCGTCTTGCCTTCACCACGCCTTCCGACAATGAAGCTTACTCCGGTATCGGGAAGCCAGTTTGGAATGAGCTGTTCGGTGTATCCCACGGCTTTGCGGGCCTCGCTGAGGGGCATGTATCCCTTCCATGGCTCGGGGTGGGCACTCGATGACGAACTTGGAGGCGTCCGAGACAAATTGATGGGTGGCACCACTCTTTTCCGGGTGGGATGCGGGGTTCGGGAAATCCGAACTTGATCCGCACTCACACCACTTTCTCCAAGCTCCGCCGCCACGCTTGCGCTGCTTCATTCGTTATGAGGGTACGTTTCCCCGCCTTGATGATGCGAGGACCTTGGCCTTGTTGGAGAAGTTTGTAGAGCAGGGCGCGAGAGATGCCGTGTTGACAACAGAACTCTTTGATTGAGTAGATCGGCTTAATGGGTACGCAGTCCGGGCAAGAAGTTTTCGACGACATTAAACTATAAGATCGCTCCTAACGTTTCCGCTTTAGCAGACGGCGCGAATTTTCTCGATCCATCGAGAACTCCGCCGCTGCGAACTGAAAGTGGGGGACACGAGTGAAAATGCAAGGAAGCTAGTGGGAGAAAGCGAGCCGTCCGAGCAGATCGAAATTGTTATGAATGTCACAGCTAATGGACACCTGATTGGCATGTGCATGTCCATGCAACGGAGTTAGTAAATGAGCAAATCTCTGCGCTGATCCGCCGAGTTCACGCGAAGTTTACCGGGTGCCCGCTGCCCGTTTCCGAAACGGAATGATTTTCTTGCCGGAAGAAGCCGCGCCTGAGGTGCAAAACCTCGCCCACATTTCCATCAGCTTCCGTCGCCTCTCAAAAAAGTCACTGTGGAGGTAAGCAGCTTCCGTCTTGTCGCCGTTGACGTGTCCCAGTGCAGCCTCGGCGATTTCGCCGGGCACAATTGTCTGTTCCGCCGCCCAGTTCCGAAATGTCGAACGAAATCCGTGAACGGTAAGGCCGGCCTTCTTCATATCGTCTTGCAAGTATTTCCTCATAGCGGTGTCGCTGAGAGCGCGATCTTGCGCGTTCGGGAATAGCAACGTCTCCGGCTCATCGTTCCGAAGATGGGGAAGGGCGCGTAACAGGGACAGTGCTTCCTTAGTCAGAGGGACGCGATGTTCGCGACCACTCTTTGTCCGTTCTCCCGGCACGGTCCAGAGCGCCCCTTTAAAGTCCACTTCCCCTAAGCGCCCGTTCCGCGTCTCGCCGCTCCGCGCTGCGGTCAGGATCGTAAACGCGAGCGCCTTCGCTGAAATCGTGTCGCGCTCGGTCAGATGAGGGAAGAACGCGGGCAACTCCGCGTATGGCATCGCTTCGAAGTGGGTGACTTTGTGAACCTTGCTCGCTTTGGGCAAAAGCTTGTCCAAGTGGCCGCGCCACCGAGCCGGATTGTCGCCCTGTCGATAACCATTCGCCTTGGCCCAATCTAAGACAGCCTCAATCCGCTGTCGGAGCCGGGTCGCGGTTTCAGTTTTCTCATTCCAAATGGGTTGAAGCACCTTCACCACAAGCCCGGTATCGATAGCCTGCACCGGCAGGGCGCCTAGCAAAGGGAAGGCGTAATTTTCAAGCGTACTCTGCCATTGTTCGGCGTGTTTCGCGTTGCGCCATCCTGCCTTGTGCGCGTCGATATATCGTTCTGCGGCATGTTTGAATGTGACTGAGCTTGCTGCGGCGAGACGCGCCGTCAGTACTCGCTCATCTCTCGCGCCGATTGGATCAATTCCGTCATTCAAAAGTGCCCGACATTCCTCAGCCTTGCGGCGTGCTTTGGCCAGCGGCACTTCCGGGAAAGCCCCAAGCCCCATGTAGCGAGGCTTGCCGCCGTACATGTAGCGAAAGACCCATGACCGCCCGCCATTCTTTACTTGCAGGTACAGGCCGCGTCCGTCGTGGTGCAGGCCCGCATCCAAGCTTTGCAACGCTGGGGATGAAAGAAGCTGGACCGCGCGAGACATGTAAACCTCCGTTCCGCTCCACAAGTCTACCCACAAATGGTGGCTAGATTTCGGTCGGCAAGGGGAGGCGCATGAAAACGTGGATGGACGAAAGGCCCATGGTTATTGGGCTTTTAGCGACAGAAATGGACAGCGTGGACCCGTAAAAACATAGGTTTGGCGGACACTCTCTCCGCCACGACCTCATTCGTCGTCGTTCGCAGACGTTCGAAAATGCAGCGGAAACGCCTGATTTAGTGGTTATTTCTATTCTATTTCGTTCACGAAGCCCGCCGCAAATCGCGGCGCTAGTCGATAATGTGGTATCCGCCGTCAATATAGAGTGTTTCACCGGTAATCAGCTTTGCTGCATCGTGCGCCAGAAAGGCTGTAGCAGTCCCCACGTCGTCTATGCTGACGAGACTGCGGGTGGGAGCTTTTGCTTTCGCCTTTTCCAGCAGCAGCGTCGAATTCCGGTATTCCTGACGCAGCGCGTGTTGCCAGTGGCCCGGGCGAGATGGCGTGAACCCTGATGCCCTTTGGTCCAAGTTCAGCTGCCAAGTAGCGGACGGCGGCCTCGAGCGCCGCCTTGGCGATGCCCATGACGTTGTAATTTTCAACGACCATCTGGCTGCCGTAATAGGTCATCGTGAATAGCGTTCCGCCCTTGCGCATCAACGGCTCCGCCAGATGTGCCATGCGAATGAAAGTCCAGCAGGAAACATCCATAGTCGTCAAAAAGCCTTCGCGCTCGACATCCACGACCCGGCCTTGAAGCGTGTCCTTCGGCGAAAATGCGATAGAGTGCACGAGAAAATCCAGTTCACCCCAGTCCTGCGCTATTCGTTCAAAAACGGCCTCCATCTGTCCCGGCACATTGACGTCGAGGGGCATCAAAATTGGAGAATTGAGCTGCCGTGCCAGAGGCTCGACATATTTTTTTGCCTTGTCGTTGAGGTAGGTCACCGCGACTTCGGCGCCGAGCATCCCGAATGCCTTGGCGCATCCCCACGCGATCGAATTCTTGTTGGCAATGCCGACGATGAGCCCTTTTTTGCCGTCGAGAAGCTTAGGCGCGGCGGGTGACAGCATTTTAAGCACCTTCAGGCGAGAGGCCGGCAATCACGATCACATGTCACGATCACATTGTGTGTGATTGATCTAGGTCAAATAAAAGAACGATTTCTCAGGTTAGCTTTACGTACGGTCGATCGTGACAGGTGAAAATGCAGCAGTCGGTCAAGGTGATGATTTACGGGTTGGCGCTCGCGTTGATGCTATCGGCGAGCGCCGAGGCTGCGAAACAATCCAAAAAACCGAAAGCGACCGGTCATCGTGCCGCGGAGGTCAGGATTCTGGATAGAGGCCCGATAGAGGCCTGTCGTGGTGCCCACTTGTTTCACTGTGGCCCGATTTATAATGCATACGACTATCTGGGCAACGATCCCGATCCGTTTATCCGCGCCATGATCCAGCGCGACCTCGGTGCGAAATACGGCGGCTCAGAGTGATCCGATCAGGTAGCAGATCCGCACCCCTTGCATACAGCGCGCCGACAACTGAGGCCGGGAGACGGCAGTGACATTCTCCGAGATGCGCGGGCAAGCGTCGAACAAACCTGCAGGCTCCTTTGGCGGGTTCGGACCTGCATTCGACTACATGATCGATGCGGTGCAGCGTACGGTTCTGTTCTGGGACGTGCTGCGGCAACGCGGCAACCAGTATCGTGAACACCTGGCTGAAACAGCGCCGCACGTGCTCGAATATGATGTTGAGCTTGTGCTTGATGGCCGAACTTTCGCACGTCCGGTCAATTACGCTCTGGTCCGGGTCATCCCGCCGGCAGGAGTCGAGGTAAGTACGACGCGCCGGCCGTTTGTTGTTGTGGATCCGCGAGCGGGCCACGGACCAGGGATCGGCGGATTCAAGTCCGATAGTGAGATCGGCGTCGCGCTTGGCGCTGGCCATTCTTGCTATTTTGTGGGATTTCTCCCGGAACCAGTGCCGGGCCAGACCATCGAGGACATTGCCCGCGCCGAGGCCATGTTCCTCGAGAAAGTTATCGCGTTGCATCCTGAGGCCGACGGCAAGCCGTGCGTGATCGGGAATTGCCAAGCCGGCTGGGCCATCATGATGTTGGCGGCACTGCGGCCTGAGCTTTTCGGTCCGATAATCATCGCCGGATCTCCGTTATCTTACTGGGCGGGAGTGCGCGGCCAGAACCCGATGCGTTATAGCGGCGGGCTGCTTGGCGGCAGCTGGCTCACCTCCCTCGTCGGTGACCTCGGCAATGGCAAGTTCGACGGCGCCTGGCTGGTGCAGAATTTCGAAAGCCAGAATCCGGCAAACACGCTTTGGACGAAGCAGTATAATCTTTATTCCAAGATCGATACTGAAGCGGAGCGCTATCTCGGTTTCGAGCGCTGGTGGGGCGGCCACGTCAACCTGAACGCCGAGGAAATCCAGTTCATTGTCGATCAGCTTTTTATCGGCAACAACCTCGCGGCCGGACGGATACAGGCTTCGGACGGCACCGCTATTGATTTACGTAACATCCGGTCGCCGATCGTGGTGTTTTGCTCCAAAGGCGACAACATTACGCCGCCTCAGCAGGCGCTGGGCTGGATTCTCGATCTCTACGAGAGTGTCGATGAAATCCGCGGACACGGTCAAACCATCGTCTACACGGTTCACGCCAGCGTCGGGCATCTCGGAATTTTCGTCTCGGGCGGTGTCGCTAAAAAGCAGCACAGCGAATTCTCAAGCAACATCGATTTAATCGATACCCTGCCGCCCGGTCTTTACGAAGCGGTCTTTGAAACGAAGGCGGAAGACACGGCAAACGCCGATCTCGCCAGCGGCAATTGGATTATGCGCTGCGAGGCACGCACCCTGGACGACATTCGTGCTTTTGGGGGCAACGATGAAGCGGATGAGCGAAGGTTCGCTACCGCTGCCCGCGTGTCCGAAATCAATCTCGCCCTCTACAGGGCCTTTTTGCAGCCGGTTGTTCGGGCCGCAGTCACCGAGCCTTTTGCGCAATGGATGCAGCAGATGCATCCGTTGCGACTGCAGTACGAGCTGTTCACGGATGCCAATCCGATGATGGCCACGCTGTCTGCCTTTGCGCAACGGGTGCGCGACAACCGAATACCGGTCAGTCCTGACAATTTCTTTGTCGCGCTCCAGGAAAGCGCGTCTCGCCAGATTGTAGCTACCCTTGACGACTGGCGGCAGCTCAGTGAGACCTTTTCTGAACGCGCATTCCTCGCGCTTTATGGATCGCGCGTGCTTCAGTCGGCGGTTGGTGTCGAGCAGTCAGCAGTTCGTCCGCGCAAGGCGCCGAAGAGCAAACTGCACCACGAGCTTCTGCAAAAGCGAATTGATGAACTCAAGTCGCAGAGTCGCGATGGTGGATTGCCAGCCGCTTTGACGCGAGCGTTGATCTACGCCGGCATGACGCGCTCTGCGGTCGACGAGCGTGGGTTCGAGATGGTGCGCCGCATTCGCGAAACCCATGGCGATTTGCCGCTGGCGAAGTTCAAAGCCCTTGTCCGCGATCAGTTCAGCCTTCTCCTGTTGGACAGCGAAGAGGCGCTGGCGGCGATTCCCTCCATGTTGCCGGCCGACAAGACTGTTCGCAAAGACGCTTTTGCGCTGATCGAGACGGTATTGGCTGCGAGAGGTGAATTGTCGGAATCGGATCGAAACAATCTCGACAGAATTGCCCGTTTGTTCGCCGTTGATGACGGCACGAGCGCTGTGTCATTTCCACTTCAGCCGAGGCAAACGAAACGGCAATCGGTCCGGTCCTGATACGCGCCTGAATTTGATAGCCCGCACGAATTACTACGGTGCTGCGGTCACCTCCGTCTTTTCGTCGCGCGTCCATGCGACAATCAATTGCCACATGATGGCCAGAACGACCGGTCCGATAAACAGGCCGATAAGCCCGTGTGCGATGGTGCCGCCGATCAGCCCGATGAAGATCAGCGGCATCGGCGTCTTCAACCCGTGAGCCATGACCAGCGGTCGCAGCACGTTGTCCATAAGATTCACCGGTATCATATAGATCGTGAAGAGAACCGCGGATGTTGTGTCCTTTGTGAACCAGTACCAGATGATTGCCGGCAAAATGATGATCGACGGGCCAATCTGGATTATTCCAAGCAACAGCGCGAGAAAACTGAGAAGTCCGGCCCCAGGAAAACCTGCAACCAGGAATCCGATACCGGCCAACAGAGCCTGCAGGAAAGCAACGCCGATAACCCCGCGGGAGATATTGCGGATCGTGGCGCCGGCAATATCGACAAACTCCTCGCCTCGTCTGGTTACGGCCCTGCTCAAGATCTTTTTTGTTTGAGTGACGAGCGACTTTCCTGGAATAAAAAGAAAGCCGGAAATGATGATGGCTAAAACGAATTTTAGAATGTTTACGCCGACGCTGCCCGCCAGCGCCAGCATACGGCTGCCCACCGGCTTGAGTTGCGGAGCCACCTCTTCGATGAGATCTTTCAGATTGGTTGCGGCAAGTTGCCATAATTCGTAGGTTCGGCCGCCGATCAAAGGCCAGCTTTTGATCGAGTCAGTTGGGCGAGGAATCGTCAAACTGCCATCGTTCAGATGCTGAACAAGTGAGCGCGTATTCTCCGCGAGGCTTATGCCGAGCCATGTCGCCGGGCCGAACATGACCGCAAGGCTGACCAGCGTGATCGCCGCGGCCACCAGAGTCCGCCGACCGTGCAATAGCGTCGTCAGGTAATCGAACAGCGGATAAAGTGCCACCGTAAATACGACGCTCCAAAGCATGATCGGCAGAAAGGGACGGAGCAGGATCAGCGCCCAGTAAACAAGGGCCGCGAGGCAGACGATACGTATCGTGAATATCAAAAGCGTGTCGGCCGATAAATTTTCGGTTCGAGGCGCAGCGTCGTTCAAATCCACCTGTTTCGCTCCACGGCTGGGCGGTGAGCGTTAATATCTTTCGGCAACAAAGCGCCGGTTTTTGATGGAGCCGAGATCGTCATACTCTCCCTTATTGGACCGCTTTGGCAGCTTGACCTTGTCGCGGCTGATCTTTTTGTAAGGGATCGCGGAGAGGATGTGTGAGATGCAGTTAAGACGGCCGCGGCGCTTATCGTCGGTTCGGACAAGATGCCACGGCGCGTGCTTGGTATCGGTGGCCTCCAGCATGAGATCGCGTGCTTTGGAGTAGTCATACCAGCGCTTGTACGATTCCAGGTCCATGGGACTCAGCTTCCACTGGCGCACCGGATCATTGATGCGCTTGAAGAACCGCTTTTCCTGCTCCTCCTGTCCAACCTCGAGCCAGATCTTGATCAAAATGATGCCGCCGTCGACGATGTACTGTTCGATCTCCGGACAACGTTGCAGAAAACGCTGATGTTGCTCCCGGCTGGCAAAGCCCATCACATATTCGACGCCGGCACGATTATACCAGCTGCGATCGAAAACAATGATTTCGCCCGCCGCGGGAAAATGCTCGATGTAACGCTGGATGAACAGCTGACTCTTTTGCCGATCGGATGGAGACGGCAGGGCTGTCACACGAAAAATTCGCGGACTGACGCGCTCGGTGAGAGCCTTGATCGTTCCACCCTTGCCGGCGGCATCGCGTCCTTCAAACACGATGATGACGCGCGCACCGGTCACTTTGACCCATTCCTGCAGACGGCAGAGCTCGACCTGGAGATTCCTGAGCTCCTTCTCGTAGGTCTTGCCATCCAGCTTTTCGGCTTTGCTGTCCGCATATTTCTTATCTGCCATCGTTCGGTGCTCCAATTGTCGAAATTATGCTTTAAGCTCTCGTCCGGAATGGAAGAGCGATAAACTGGCTTTTCATGACTGCGTTGCGCTCTCGAGATTGTGCTCGGGGTAGACAATATTCATCGATATTTATTGCATCCCGGCGGCAGCGTAGTTTGATCAAGATCAAGTCCGGAAACTTGGCAGGTGCGCCTCTATTGTGGGGTGACGGTCAACCCCGCGTGCCGCCGCGCCGCCGATGATTGATAACTTAAGAATGCGCGGTATCGGTCCCAGCCGGCAGTCCTTTGTCATTTTCGAAAGCCTTGATGAGATCGTCGAGACTCATCCGGCGATCCAGGCCCCCAACTTTTTCGCCCACGCCATCGGCGCGAAGCAAATCGCGTGGCCGGCCATGTGCGCCAACAATGCGCAGTACCGTGCCACGCTGCGCCAGTTGGTCATTGAGCTGATGCAGCATGTGAGAGCCGGCGAGATCGATGGAAGGGGAGGCGGAAAGGTCGCAGATCACCGTGCGGATCGACGAACTCGCAACGCCGAGACGTTTCATCACAGCCTCCTGAACGGATTCGGCGTTGATGTAGAGCAATGAAGCCTCCGGCCGGAAGGCGAGCACGTGCAATAACGGCTCATTTTCGGGATGGCGGGCCATGTCGGAATAACTGTTCGTTCCCGGAACGCGCCCCAGGAAGGCAACGTGAGGCCGCGAAGCGCGGGCCAAAAGAATCAGCACCGATGCCAGTGCAGCGAGCAAAATTCCCTGCAGAATGCCGAGCAAGAGTACGGCACCGAGCGCTATCACGGCCGTATAGAAGTCGATTTTGCTGATCCGAAACAGCCGGAGTAGCGTCGGCACGTCGATCAATCCCAGCACCGCGGTCAGAACGATCGCCGCCAAGACCGCCTTCGGCAAATTTGAGAGCAGCCCGGTAAAGAACAACAAGCACAAACCGAGCGTGACCGAAGCAAATATCAGGGCGAGCGGAGTGCGGGCACCGGCCTTCTCGTTGACGGCCGATTGCGACAAACCACCGGCGACCGGGTAGCCATGACCAAGCGACACCATGAGATTGGCGGCGCCGATGCCGAGAAATTCCTGGCGCGGATCGAGGGTGTAGCCGTGTTTGTCTGCGAAGGTTCGCGCCGCGGAAACGCCCTCAACATACGCCAGCAATAGGCAGCCCGCGGCCAGCGGGAAAATTCCGTCGACGTCGCGCCAGCCTAATTCCGACCATGACAATGACGGGAGGCCGCGCGGAACGAGCCCTGTTATCGGTACTCCGTATGCCGAAATTCCCAATACGGTTGCGATCGCGATCGCGATCGCAACGACGACAAGGGCGATCGGCCGTCGCGGAAATGTCCGTTCGCCAATCATGATGAGGGCCAGGGCCGCGACGCCTATCGCCAGGACCAGATAGTTGATCTGCCCAAGCTGGCCGGCAAGCAGAGCCACGCGCTCGGGAAAATTGTGCCCGCCGCCAGGGACGCCGAACAAGGCGGGCAATTGCGTCATGATAATTGTCAGTCCGGCGCCGGCTTTGAATCCGGTCAGGATACTGTCGCTGATCAGCCGCACGATGACGCTGAGACGTAGTAGCCAGCTGATGAAGCAGAGCACTGCAACGGTGAACGCAGCGAGGGAGGCAATCTCGATGTAGTGTTCGGCATTGCCTTCGGCCATCGCGCCGACAGACGCCGCGGTCATGAGCGAAATGGCCGATGTCGGTCCGACGGCCAGTTGGCGGGACGAGCCCAGGATTGCGTAGCCGACGCCGCCGAGCAGATAACCGTAAATTCCGGCCTGCGGCGGCAATCCCGCCAGGCTTGCATAGGCCAGCGAAACCGGGATTGCGTAAGCCGCTAGCGTAACGCCAGCTACGGCATCGCCGGTGAGCCATTCGGTGCGATAGTTCGACAGCCACTGAACTGGGGGCAAAAACCGAAGCAGACTGGCGGTGCTAGGTTGATTTGCCGACTGTTCCACTTCGATTGGTCCGTCTTGAAAACGCTGCGCCGAAGTGCGGTGTCATCCGATTGGCGTGGGGCGCCGGCAAGTCAGCGTTGCGATATGCCGGCATGCTGGTTCACCAGCTGCTTGAGTGTCGCCGGATTGCGGATCGCGATATTGCGGCGACTGGACGGTGCGATCGCGCCGACTTTGGCGAAACGCGTCATCGCCCGCGAAACAGTTTCAATTCTGAGGTCCAAATAGTCGGCGACGTCCTGTCGCGACATGGGCAGAGCCTCGCTTGCGGCCGGAGCACGCCGTATCATCTCGAGCAGAAAGCTCGCAACCCGAACCTGGGCTGGTTTGCCGAATTGCAGAATATGTTCCTGATTATGCAGAATTTCCCGGCCGAAACTCGCGCACAGGGCCTCTGCCAATCCTTCGTCGCGTGCAATTGCGTCCAGGACTGAAGTTCGTTTCATGATGCGGATGCGAGACGCGGTTATCGCTTCGACGGACAGGGCATGCTGATGGCCAGCCTCGAAGCCGAACAGATCTCCAGGCACGTAGAAAGCAACGATTTGTCGTCGTCCGTCGGGTGTCATCCTGTAACACCGCGCAAGGCCGTTTACGATTTTGTAGAAGCAGTTCGATGTTTCCCCTTCGCCGTAGATTTGAGCATTTGTTGCGAAGGTTATGTCGGTTCCGATCTGATCGATCTTATTGCCGCGACTTGCCGGCGGGTATCGCAAGACCCGCAATGCAGTCGGGCGCAAGTAGCTCTTGTTGCGCTCTGCCGTTGTTGCAGTAAGGGGCTGCATGGGGCCTCCGCTCCACTCCTGGGGGAGGCTAGTGCCGCAATTTCAATAAGGATATTGGCCGAGAGGTCATTGTCCCAGAGGACAATGTACCGGCAGTCGTCTGGAAGAGATGGAGAGATCAAAAACTTTTACGACAGCGATCTTCTCAAGCGCGTCCGGGATTGAGGACATCAAGTACAAATTGCAGGGCCGACCTGCCTCAGCCAATTTGACCTGGATCAAGCCGCCGGAATGCGCCTGTGATAATCGAATATTTCTGTCCGGTAGTCCTTTGCCGACGGAGCCCCTTCAAATGCCAGCCGCAAATTCATCGAAAAGCACCAGCCCCTTGGACAGCTTGCCGACGGCCAAGGAAGTCATGAAGCAGATAGCCGTCAAGGAAGCGGCCAAAGCGTCGGATTCCGTGAAGGCGATGAGCGCAGAAGAGGCGGAGAAAAAGGCGCTGATTGAAAAGTTTTCCAAGGCTTCGGGTGTATCGGACGAAGACAGGATGATTCGCGCCGCAGCGATCATTCGGCGCGCAGCCGACAACGGCAAGATCGAAGTAGAGGTCGGGCGCTTTCCCAATGTGCTCTTCACCGATCGGGGGCGGGCAATCAATCAGCAGGAGCCGGGTTGGGAGAAAACCCTCACCGGTGTGCCAAAGGAGCTATATGACTTCTGGCAGGTGCATTTGAAGCCGCGCGGCTACAAGCTGAAACTTCAGATCGTGGACTTTCCGGGCGGAATGCCGGGAGATATTGGCATAACGCTTGGGTGGGGCTGACGTCAGCAAGCGGCATCCGCGCTGGACGGTGCCGCACTTTGATCTTTGCACGTTCGCAGCCGGCAGGTTTGACCTTAGGTCAAGTAACCTGACGCGAGCGCTTATACGATCCTGGCGTAAGCACAGCAGGCGCCCCTATGGTTAAGCTGGATGTGGCCGGGTACTCGCGTATCGAGACGATGCGCAATGGATGCTGCGTGGAGATCAGGGCGCTATGTCCAGACGACCGTGCCGCGCTCCTGGATGCCGTTGGTCGTGCCAGCACTCAGTCTCTCTACCGCCGATTTTTCGGGGTCAAGCGCCACTTCTCCGAAAAAGAAGTCGATTTTTTTCTGAACGTCGACTTCAACAATCATGTTGCGCTCGTCGCTGTTGTTGACGAACAAGGGCAGCCTCGGATAGCCGGCGGAGGGCGCTACGTGGTCGTAGGGCCTGGAACGGCTGAGCTCGCCTTCGCGGTTGTCGATCAATATCAGGGGCAATCGATCGGTGCGGCGCTGATGCGCCATCTCGTCGCGATCGCAAAGGACGCCGAGCTCACTGAGCTTGTCGCCGATGTCCTGCCCGACAATGTTCCAATGCTTAAGGTGTTCGAAAGGAGCGGCCTGCCTGTGACCAAGCGGCGCGAAGCCGGGTCCGTGCACGTTACGCTCGGGTTGCAATAGAAAACGCAAATCTCAGCGCTGCTTGATCCAGGTCAAGCTGTCATCCTGCTGCGCCGATATGATTTTCCGGGGAGCGAATTCGGATGCGCAGGAGAAAGCAGTCATGCCCGCAGTGCCGGATAGCGAGATCGGCAATATTCGGGTGGTAGGCCCCTTAAGTCAGCCAACAGTCTCGAAATACGATAACTTGATCGCTCGGGCGCGGGCGGCGACACCGGCAAAAACCGTTGTGGTGCATCCATGCGACGAGACTTCGCTGCGCGGCGTCGTCGAAGCGGCGGAAGCCGGAATTATCGATCCAATCCTCGTCGGCCCCGCCGCCAAGGTCAGAGCGACAGCCGATCAATTCAAGCTCGCGATCGGAAAGTTCGAGCTTGTTGATGCTGCGCACAGCGACGCCGCGGCCGCAAAAGCAGTCGAACTGATCCGGCAGTCAAAGGGCGAGCTCCTCATGAAGGGCAGCCTGCACACCGACGAACTCATGCGCGCCGTGGCTGCGAGTGCGACCGGGCTGCGCACTGCCCGACGAATTAGCCACGTCTTCATCATGGATGTGCCGACTTATTCCGAAACACTGTTCATTACGGATGCGGCCATCAATATCTTTCCTGATCTCGACGCCAAGCGGGACATCATCCAGAACGTGGTCGATCTCTTCAATCAGGTCGGACTCGGCATCCCGCGAGTTGCAATTCTTTCCGCGGTCGAGACGGTGACGACCAAGATACCGTCCACCATCGAAGCGGCTGCGCTTTGCAAGATGGCGGATCGGGGCCAGATCACCGGCTGCGTCATTGATGGGCCGCTTGCGTTCGACAACGCAATTGATCCGGAGGCTGCAAAGATCAAAGGCATCAAGTCCGAGGTCGCCGGGCGGGCGCAGATCCTGATCGTCCCCGATCTCGAAGCCGGCAACATGCTCGCCAAGAACCTGACTTTCCTGGCCAAGGCCGATGCTGCGGGACTGGTTCTCGGGGCGCGCGTGCCGATCGTTCTCACGTCGCGTGCGGATTCTGTGCGCAGCCGTATGGCGTCCTGCGCCGCCGCCGTGCTGTATGCAGCCGCGCGCCGGCGCGCGGCTGCGCTGCCTGCGGCGTGACGGACATGGATACGATCCTCGTCGTCAATGCCGGATCGTCCAGCGTCAAATTCCAGGTATTCCACGCCGGCGGCGACAGTGGCATGCGCCGGCTGGTCAAGGGCCAGGTGGACGGTATCGGCACGCGGCCGCATCTGGTTGCCGAAGGCGCCGGTGCGCAGCTTCTGGTCGATCAGGACCTCGCTTCCGCAGAGGTCGGAGACGTTCCGGCCGCGTTACTCACCGCCGGGGCCTGGTTGCGCGACACCCAGCATCTTCAGCCGAGCGCCGTTGGGCACCGGGTGGTGCATGGCGGTCCGCAGTACGACCGGCCTGTAAGGGTCGATGGCAACGTGCTGACCAATCTGGAGCGGTATGTATCTCTCGCGCCGTTGCATCAGCCGAACAATCTTGCGCCCATCCGTGCACTGCTTGCCCGATTTCCGGACCTTCCCCAGGTCGCGTGTTTCGACACCGCCTTCCATCGCGGTCACAGTGCGGTTGCCGATCACTATGCGATACCCGCGCGTCTCTACGCCGAGGGTGTGCGGCGTTACGGCTTTCACGGGCTCTCCTACGAATACATCGCCAAGCGGCTGCATGACGTTGCGCCTGGCATTGCGAAGGGAAGGGTGATTGTCGCTCATCTCGGCAGCGGAGCATCGATGTGTGCGCTGGCCGACGGCCGCAGCGTCGAGTCGACGATGGGATTTACCGCGCTTGACGGACTGCCGATGGGCACCCGGCCGGGCCAAATCGATCCCGGCGTATTGCTCTATCTGATTGCGGAGAAGGGCATGTCGGCTGCGGCGGTGCAGGATCTGCTGTATCGCGACAGCGGTCTAAAAGGACTCTCGGGTACCAGCAACGATATGCGGGAACTGCAGTCCAGTCCGGCGCCCGAAGCGAAACTTGCGGTGGACTATTTTGTTTACCGGATCGGGCTGAACGCTGGAATGCTGGCTGCTTCGCTCGGCGGAATCGACGCCTTCGTCTTCACTGCAGGTATAGGCGAGCGTTCGGCGATCGTGCGCGCGCGGGTCGCCGAAACCTTGGCGTGGCTCGGCGCGGTCTTTGATCCTGCGGCGAACAACTCAGGACAAACGGTCATATCGAATGCAGGAAGCAAGGTCGGGCTCTACGTCGTGCCGACTGATGAAGAATTGATGATCGCTCGTCACACGGTTGCCTTGCTCAAACAAAGCGCGTCCGGGACCCGCCAGGCCGGCTGAAAAGCGGTCGAGCCAATTTGATCCTGATCAAATCGGCAAATCGCGGAAGATATACAATTGCCAATTGCGGAAATGCTGGGTCATTCGGCGGTGACGCGCTGAACGGCAAAAGGGGGAGTGCGCATACGGAGAGCTGCCATGGAAGGCTCGATCGCGAAAAATCTCACCGGTCAGGAATGCTGGCGGAGCTTCCAGTCCGGAAGCTGGTGCGACGCGGTCGACGTCCGCGACTTTATAGTCCGCAACGTCACGCCTTATCGCGGCGACGAAAAATTCCTCTCCGATGCCACCAAGCGCACGAATGCCGTTTGGGAAAAGCTTCAACCGTACTTCAGGGAAGAGCAGAAGAAGGGGGTTCTTGAGGTCGACGCAAAAACGCCAACGACGATGCTGGCGCACAAGGCCGGCTATATCGATCGTGGAAACGAGATCATCGTCGGACTGCAAACGGATCAGCCGTTCAAACGCGCCATTTTTCCTTACGGCGGCTTGCGCATGGTCGAGGCAGGATTGAAAGCCGGTGGTTTTGTCGCCGATCCGCAAGTCCACGATACATTCACGAAATACCGGAAGACACACAATGACGGTGTCTTCGATGCCTACACCCCCGAGATCATGAATTGCCGCAGGTCCGGCATCATTACCGGACTTCCCGATTCTTATGGCCGTGGCCGCATCATTGGCGACTATCGGCGCGTTGCGCTTTATGGCGTCACACGCTTGCTGGAGGCCAAGCGTGTGGAACGCGCCCAAGTCGACGACATGTGGCCGACCGACGAAATCATCCGCGTCCGCGAGGAGCTTGCCGAGCAGGTCCGCGCTCTCAAAGACCTGGAGGCAATGGGAAAGCTCTACGACTGCGACCTCGGCCGGCCAGCAGCTAACGCACGAGAAGCCGTGCAATGGACATACCTTGCCTATCTCGGAGCGGTAAAGGAAGCGAACGGCGCTGCGATGTCGATCGGGCGCATCTCAAGCTTCCTCGACATTTACATCGAACGCGATATCCGCGAGGGCAAACTCGACAAATCCGGCGCCCAGGAGTTGTGGGACCATCTCGTTCAAAAGCTGCGCATCGTACGGTTCCTGCGTACCCCGGAATACGATGCACTGTTCAGCGGCGATCCGTATTGGGCGACAGAATGCGTCGGCGGAATGGATCTGGATGGCGGTACGCTGGTGACCAAGAGCAGCTATCGCATGCTGCACACGCTCCACAATCTCGGACCTGCGCCGGAGCCGAACATCACGGTGCTTTGGTCAAAGCATCTGCCGGAAAATTTCAAGCGGTATTGCATCAAGGTCAGCCGCGATACCTCGTCCCTGCAATACGAGAACGATGATCTGATGCGGCCGAGTTGGGGCGACGACTACGGCATCGCCTGCTGCGTCTCGGCCATGAAGCTCGGCCGGCAAATGCAGTTCTTCGGTGCACGCGTCAATCTCGCGAAGGCGCTGCTCTACGCCATCAACGGCGGCAGGGACGAAATCTCAGGCGACCAGGTGGCGCCGCTGGCGCCGCCCGTGACGAGCGACATCCTCGAATACGACGACGTCTTCGCGAAGTTCGATTCGATGATGGAGTGGCTGGCGCGGACTTACGTGCATGCGATGAATTGCATCCACTACATGCACGACAAGTATTTTTACGAACGCCTCGAAATGGCGCTGCATGATCGCGACATCCTGCGCACCATGGCGTTTGGCATTGCGGGTCTGTCTGTGGTTGCCGACAGTCTTGCGGCCATCAAATACGGCAGAATTCGCGTCATCCGCGACAATACCGGTCTCGCCATCGACTACGAGAACGAGAGCGACGCTCCGGTACCGCAGTTCGGCAACAACGACGATCGGGTGGACAGCATCGCCTCGGCGCTCGTCACGCGGTTCATGGGCAAGATCCGCAAGCATCCGACTTACCGTGACGCCGTTCACACGCAGAGCGTTCTGACGATCACCTCCAACGTCGTCTACGGCAAACATACCGGAAATACGCCTGACGGCCGGCGCAAAGGCGAACCGTTTGCACCTGGCGCCAATCCCATGCACGGCCGCGACAGTCACGGCTGGCTGGCGTCCTGCCTGTCGGTAGCGAAGCTGCCCTACAGGGATTCCCAGGATGGCATCAGCTACACCGTCTCGGTGGCGCCGCAGAAGGCGCATCTGGCGGATGCAGAGCTGATCGACGCCGCGGTCAAGGCCTTCGATACCTATTTCGGCAACGGCGGGTTCCACATGAACCTGAATATCGTCGACAAGACGACGCTCGAAGACGCCATGAAGAATCCCGACAAGTACCCGCAACTTACAATCCGGGTATCCGGGTATGCCGTCAATTTCGTCAGGCTGACGCGCGAGCAACAGCAGGACGTCATCAGCCGGACGTTCCACGGCGGACTATGAGGCTCCAAGGTGAGTGGTTCGGGGCTCGACATGTCGCAAACGGGAATACTGCAGGCTGGTAACCGGCATGATCTGCACGTCGACGCTTCGCCTGACGCGCCGGACGAAGGCGACTTCCGCGACAATGGCGAGGGCGCCTTCGGCTATACCCACTCCTACGAGACTTCATCGCGTTACGATGGGCCAGGCCTGCGTGTCGTACTGTTTATGTCGGGCTGTCTGCTGCGCTGTTCGTACTGCCACAATCCCGATACCTGGCATTTAAAGGACGGCACTTACGTCTCGGCGCAACAGGTGATCGACCGGCTGAGCAGCTTTGCGCCGGCGCTGCGTTCGCTGGATGGCGGACTGACGATTTCGGGCGGCGAACCGATGGTGCAGCTTGCCTTCACGCGGCAAATCTTCGCCGCCGCCAAGCAGATGGGACTTCATACCGCGATCGAGACGTCGGGCTTTCTCGGTGACCGCGCCGACGACAAATACCTGTCCAATATCGATCTGTTTCTGCTCGACATCAAAAGCTCCAACCCGGAGACCTATCGCGAAGTGACCGGCCGCGATCTCGCGCCGACGCTGCGCTTTGCTGAACGTTTGGCGGCGATCGGGAAACCTGCGTGGGTGCGCTTTACGCTGGTGCCGGGTCTCACCGACGATCCTGAGAATGTGCAGGGCATTGCCCGTTTTGTGGCGCCAATGAAGAACGTCAAATGGGTCGAAGTTCAGCCGTTCCACCAGCTCGGCGGATTCAAGTGGCGGGCGATGAATCTCGAATACAAGCTCCGCGACACTGAAAGACCCAGTCAGGAATTGATTGATCGTGTGATTGGACAATTTCGGGAGGCGGGATGCAACGCCCGCTGATCATCCGGCCACCGTCAAAACGGCAAGCACCGGAGGAAGCCTGATGTTGGAGACCGCTCGCCAGATTCTCGGCAGCCAACCGATACTCGCGATCTTTCTTGCGATCGGGATCGGCTACCTCGTTGGCCAGATCAGGATCGGCACCTTCTCGCTTGGTGTTGGCGCAGTGCTGTTCGTCGGCCTGGCCATCGGCGCGTTTGCGCCAAAGGCGCAGATCGCCGGTCCGATTGGCCTGACCGGCCTGATCATGTTTCTTTACGGCATCGGCATTCTATATGGGCGCGAGTTCTTTGAAGGAATGAGCGGCGCGGCGGGCCGGAAATACAATCTGCTGGCCCTGGTTGCGTGCGTTGCAGGTCTGTTGGTCGCGCTCGGTCTGGGGCACGTCTACGGAATCAAGATCGGACACACGCTCGGCATTTATGCCGGGTCCATGACCAGCACGGCGACGTTGCAAGCCGCCTTGGATTCGATTGGAAATAAGGACCCCTCGATCGGCTATTCGATCGCATATCCGTTCGGCGTCATAGGTCCGATCCTCTGCATCTATTTCCTGACGCGCATGGTGGATCCGAAATTTCCCGCGAAATCCCAGCGCTTCCATATGGGTGAGGTTGCCCTGGGTGAAAGTTGGGCGGGCGGAACCCTTGGCGATCTGAACAAGGAACTGACGCCAGGTGTGCAGGTGACGATGGTGAGGACGGCGGGTCAAAACCGGCTGCCGTCTGATGATTTGGTCCTTAATGCCGGCGACGGCCTCATGCTCGTGGCCGAACAAGAAGCAGCGCTCGCCCAGGCGGTGACCAAGCTCGGCAGTGCGGCGCCTGGCCATATCACCAAGGACCGCTCCAGTCTCGATTACATCCGTGTCTTTGTCGGAAAGGCCAATCTGGTCGGCGTGCCGCTGGCTCAGCTCGAGCTGCCGGCCGGATTTCCTGTCAATTTACTTCACGTCAGGCGCTACGATGCCGACATCATCCCGACCCCGGATCTGACCCTGGAATTCGGCGACCGTGTCGGTGTCCTCTTGCCGCCCGACCGCAAGGACGAGATACGCAAATTCTTCGGCGACACGGTGAAAGCCGCAGCCGAGTTCAGCTATGTCTCGCTTGGCGTGGGAATGGCACTCGGCCTGCTGCTCGGTCTTATTCCTATCCCGATTCCAGGTGTGGGCACGGTAACGCTCGGGGTCGGCGGCGGCCCCCTCATCGTCGCGCTTATTCTTGGCAAGCTGCGCCGCACCGGACCCATGCTCTGGGTCATGCCGTTGCCGGCCAATATCGTGCTTCGCAACTACGGACTGGCCATTTTTCTTGCCACCGTCGGCATCAATGCGGGCCAGCCGTTCGTTCGTACCGTCGCGGAGTCAGGGCTGACAATGCTGTTCATCGGCGTGGCCGTGCTGCTCACGACCGTGCTGATCGTCCTGGTCGTCGGCTATTACCTGATGAGAATTCCATTCGACGACCTGCTTGGCGTCGCCTCAGGCGCGACCGGAAATCCTGCAATCCTCGTTTACTCGACCAAGATGGCGCCCACCGAACGGCCGGACATCGGCTATGCGATGATCTTTCCATCCATGACGATCGTGAAAGTCATTGCCGTGCAGATCATCGCCATCCTGGCCGGCGCCGGAGGCGGCGGGGGCTGAGACGCCGACACACAGCCGCATGGCTCTGACGGAAGATCGACGATGGAAGACCGTTCATCGGATTCGACGGCGGAAGCGCCGCAAACAATAACCTTCGACACGATCATGCCGGCGGCGATTGCGGCTCGGGTTGAAGCGAGCGGCGTAAAGCGGGCGGCACTTGATCCGATCACGTTGCTCGTGTTGAGCGTGTTGGGCGGTGCGTTCGTCGCATTTGGCGCGATATTCGCGACGACGGTGAGTGCCGGCAGCATTACGGCCGCGGGGCCCGATGGGGCGACCATGTTTTCGGCAAGCCTGCCTTATGGTGTGGTCCGCCTGTTGAACGGTCTTGCATTCACTGCGGGACTTCTGCTGATCGTCGTCGGCGGTGCCGAGCTGTTCACCGGCAACAATCTCATTGTCATTGCGTGGGCCAGCGGCAAAGTAAGTACGTGGGATGTTCTTCTCAACTGGATCATTGCCTTCGCCGGCAACGTTGCAGGGGCCTTCTTCACCGCCGTACTGATGTTTCAGACAACGCAGTACACGTTCGGCGCCGGAGCGGTGGGACTCACCGCCTTGGCTACTGCGAATGCAAAAGCTTCGCTTGCTTTTGTTCCGGCCCTGACGTTGGGCATTATGTGCAACGCGCTGGTTTGCCTTACGGTGTGGATGTGTTTCGCTGCGCGAAGCACGACAGATCGGTTTTTCACAATCATTCCACCAATCACCGCGTTTGCCGCCGCAGGCTTTGAGCACTGCATCGCCAATGCGTATTTCATTCCAATGGGTCTTTTCATCAAGTCGGGCGCGCCGGAATCCTTCTGGACTTCCATCGGGAAAGCGCCGTCGGACTTTCCGGCCGTGACATGGTGGAATTTTCTTATCGGCAATCTGATTCCGGTGACGATCGGCAATTTAATCGGTGGCACCGTCATGGTGGCGGCAGTCTATTGGTTCATTTATCTGCGCGGACAGAAACAGGAACTCTGAAATGCCACGTGTCCACTAGAAAAATTAACCCACACATGGAGTAACCGCTATGTCGATGCCAGGCTTTTACAGTTCACCCGCATTTGCCTCGGCTCTTGAGCCGCTGCGCGCCAAACCAGGTTGGACCATTACGCTCGGTGTTATCTATCTTGTTTGCGGTTTGATTGCGCTTGGAAGCGTGATCTTTGCGACCGTCGCAACGGTCTATTTCGTCGGCATCATGATGGTCGTCGCCGGCGCGGCCGAAGTATTCAACGCTTTTCAAATGAACACCTTTGGCAAATCCCTGGTATGGCTGCTGATCGGCATACTTTACATCCTCGCGGGCTTTGCGACGTTCGGGAATCCACTGCTGGCTGCCGCGCTGCTCACGCTTCTGCTCGGCATCGCGCTGGCCGCTTCTGGCGTCGTACGCATCGTTCTCGGCTTCAGCATGAGGCAGGGGACACCCTGGATGTGGGTGGCAGCGTCAGGCCTGATCACGCTTCTTCTTGGTCTGATAATCCTCGTTCGTTGGCCGGTCTCATCCCTGTATATTCTTGGATTGTTTCTCGGCATCGATCTGGTCGTCGCCGGAGTGAGCTGGATTGGTCTTGGGTTCGCATTCCGACGGCGCGCGTGACGGTCAAATCCCGGGCGAAGGAGTCCGCATAAAGTATCGAGTCGGTCATTCGGTGGCCGTCCAATTCATCCCCTTCGGCGTTGCGCGCCGATCCGACCGGCATCCTCGACGCCCTCGTTGGGCTTCGGATGGCGGGCCGCTAAACTTCGATGAGCATGCGATTCTCAAGGTACCGTCTTCTGCATCGCGTGCACTTCGCGACTGCGCAGGCGAGCCCACTCGGGCGTCAGCGCCTCATCCTTGCGGTGAGCGTGAGCCAGATGGTGACACTGGTTTCCGGGGTGGGCTCACCTGTACAGTTGCGCCGATCCGGCGGCGGCAGAATGTGTCTCTTTTGTATTGACAATTGTCTCTATTGAGAGTACTTATGATTCGCTCGCTCGTCGTGAGGGACGTCAACCGGTGACTCCGAGTGATGGAGCGGGAGCGGGAGCGGGAGCGGGAGCGGGAGCGGGAGCGGGAGCGGGAGCGGGAGCGGGAGCGGGAGCGGGAGCGGGAGCGGGAGCGGGAGCGGGAGCGGGAGCGGGAGCGGGAGCGGGTGCGGGTGCGGGTGCGGGTGCGGGAGCGGGTGCGGGTGCGGGTGCGGGTGCGGGTGCGGGTGCGGGTGCGGGTGCGGGTGCGGGTGCGGGTGCGGGTGCGGGTGCGGGAGCGGGAGCGGGAGCGGGAGCGGGAGCGGGAGCGGGTGCGGGTGCGGGTTCTGCGGGTTTGGTTCGTCAGCCCTTCTCGCAGGTGGCCTGGGCATCAGGCCCGTCCGGCAAGTGTTCGGACTGCGAGGTGCTCGCTGCACTGGCGTCGGGGAGGCGCGTTGGCCTTTGATCCGGCGTTTCCAGGAAGCGCTGGCCCGGGCCGGGGCAGGACGAAAGTCCGGTCAATCCGCAGTGGAGCGCCGAAAGGCGAGCGGCCCCGTCAAAAGGGCCGCGGCTGTGCCTGGTAACGGGTGCAGCTCCCGACTACGCGCCGCTCGGCGCTCCGCTTCCCTTGTTTTCAGGGGAAGCAAATTGAAATGCCTCGCGTGCGTTCGAGGCGAAATCATCGCCACGCGTGACAACTGCACAGCGCGAGCGCGCTGTGAGAACGAAGAAACTCGTCATTGCGAGCCACCGGATCAAGTCCGGTGGCAGGCTCCGCGAAGCAATCCAGCGTTCATGCAAGCGGCCCCTGGATTGCTTCGTCGCTAACGCTCCTCGCAATGACTCTCAATTGTCATTGCCGGGCTTGACCCGGCAATCCATGCGGCATCTCAGCATGGACCACCGGGTCAAGCCCGGTGGTGACGGTGAAACGAAGCGTCGCTGTTTGACATTGTGAATCGGAGCAACGCCCGCGCTTGTCGCGCGGGGTTATCTCGCGGCGGCGCAGACGTCGGATCGCGATCCCAGACCTACTGCGTTACGCGCACGATCGGCGTGATCGACAGATCGGCGGTCGAAGTCTGGATGGCGATCAGCTGGGCGAGCAGCCCGAATATCCGTTTGGTGGTCGTGGCCTGTTCGGGCACGCAATACTCGCCGTCGTCGAACCAGGTGTGGACGAAGCACTCGCCGCCGAGCGCCTGGACGACCGATATGAGGTTCGGATCTTCGTGCACGGTCTCGAGCACAGGCGGCCGCGTTACATATTCCCGGCCCGGAGGAATGAAAGCATATTGCGAGGGCCCGATGTTCCGCTGCTGCAATTTCATCAGCGTGCCGAGGAATTCGAACACGCCGTAGGCCGAGCGCGGCGTGATGGTGAAGGTGAACCCGGCCGCCGAGAGCGGCAGAATATCGGGCTGCGGGGTGTCGTCTTCCGGCGACTTGCTCCAGTCGGAACCGCAGGTCAGCGGCGAGTTGTACAGCGCGGTGCGCGGCACATCGAGGTCTCTGGTTGCCGCCGCGACAAGCGCCGGCGCAACCTGGGCCGAAGCTTCCTCCGCCAGAATCTGGCTGAAGCAGAACCGGGCGTAGGTTTGGGCTTTCTTCGGCGGCTCCGAACCGCCCGAGCCGACGCCGCCTTTGGACGAAGCGGACGTGCCAGGCTGGATGGTTTTTTCCTCGACCGTCAGCCCGCTGAACGCAGCATTGTGCACCCAGTCGACAAAGCAGCGGTGCTTTTGGTCGGAGCGGGAGCAGCCGTAATCGTCCGGCGGATTGAAGTGATAGCCGAATGTGCCTTTGCTGGGGATCGTCACGGAAAATGAATCGGTGAACAGCCAGAACAGCAATTCGCGCGGATAGCCCTGCCGAATGAAGTAATTGAGCGTCTGCAGATCGATCGGCTTCAGGAAGCCTTGATAGAACGCGCTGGTTTCCTGGGTCGAGACGTTGAAGTTCGTTGTCACCGACGTGGTGTTACCGGCGGTGGTGTTGCCGAAGATCACATCGCGCCCGGGCGTGAACAGTGGCGAGGATGCCGCGGTCGCCGCGGAGTAGGCGCCGACATGCGGTCCGAGCAGAAACGACGGCAGCGCCAGCGACGTCGTGTTGGTCATGCCCGGCGTGACGTTGGCAATGGTGGTAAAGCTCAAGGGATAATCGTGGCTGGCGCGCACCAGATTGAGGAAGATCGCTTCGTTACGGGACTTCGCCAGGCTGCGGCCGACGGTGTCGTAGCGGTTGTCGACCGGATCGACGACGGCGCATGCGGTGAGCGCAACGACCGGCATCATGCCGATAAGCAATTTACGGAACCGCATAGCCGAGCCTCACTCTATTCTTTCTTGTCCGTCCCCGGATCAGAATCGATAGTTCAAGCCGCCGCGCACGACGATGAAGTACACGTAGCCAAAAGTGCCCGTGAAAGACGACGGCGTCGCGCCATTGGCATTGACCGCTGTCGCCGTCACAGTTGTGCTCGGCCTTTCGAGGTGCACGTAAAGCGCTTCACCTTTGAAGGTGAGATTGCTGGTGATCGCGTATTCGGCGCCGCCGCCTGCGGTCCATCCGACGAGAGTGCTTGACGAAGATCCCGCGAAACACGTCGTGCCGACGGTGCACTGGTACGAGAAAGTTCCCGGCGCCGCCGGCAAGCCGCCTGAACCGCCGGCGGTCAAGGTGAAATTGCTCTTGACTTGGGCGACCGCCAACCCGCCGGTGCCGTAAAGCAGCAAAGATTCAAATGGGATAGCGCCCAGCCGCGCCCGGAGCGTTCCAAAGGAACCAACAGTCTCTTTCGCGGTCATCGTGCTGAGCACGGCCGGCGCCGATGCCGACGCCGCCGAGATGAAACTGCGAAGATCCTGTCCGGTAAAGTCGGCCCACTGATAGTCGCCTTCGACACCGGCGAGCCAGCGCGCGTTGAACTGCCAATTAAACCCGGCCTGAGCGCCGAACAGTCCGCCGTCACGTTTGAAGTCGGCGGTCGGAATGCATCGCGGGCCGGCGCCGACCACGGCGCACGTTCCCGCCGCCGAAGCGGGATCGTTCGCAGCGTAGGAGACGTTGGGATTGCTCCAGGCGTAGCCGCCGTTGATCCCGGCGTAGACGCCCGTCCACGGGAGATACGGCAGGCGCGCGGTCACGAAAGACGATGGCGGTGTCGCCATTTCTTCCGCTAACGCGCCGGTCGTACTCACCGCCAGCAACGCAACGAGACAGATGATAGTCTTTTTCACAACGCCCCGCCGATACAACGATGAACCCATGTATCGGATACGCGAAATCAACCCGATATCGCTTCCCCACATCAAGCGTAGCATGGGCGGAAGGCAGGAAAAGCCGCAGCCGCGGCGAGAGGGCGCTCGCGTCACAGAATTCACGGTTATGTTGTAACTTTGCCACGCCGCTCAAGTGATTGATCCTGCGGCGCGATTGGAAGCTGCACGGGCAGGATCGAAGCCTGCGTGCCGAAACGCCGCGCTGCTTCTGCGGCGGTCGGCGTGCCGCCGCCGGTCAGGCGAACAGATGCTCGGGCTTGACCTGCTTTTCGGCGGCGCGGCGTCCGATGTCGTAGAGCTGGTCGACCATGGAGGGATCGTCCATGCCGCGCAGCCGCTCCAGAACGTCATCGGTGACCTCGACGCCGAGCTCGCGCGCCAGCCACTCCTTCTCCATCCGGACATCGTAGCGGAGGAACCGGAACAGCTTGCCGCCGGGCGGCGCGACATCGGCCAGCGTGCCGACCTCGGAGTTGATCACCCATGGCGCGGGGCATTCGCCCATCCATTGCATCAGCGCCATCACCAGCACCTCGGCGTCGTTCATCAGCGAGATCAGCGCATGGAAGGCCAGCTTGGTGAACCGGGCAAAGCCCAGATTCTGGTACGACAGCCGCGGCCGGTAGGTGCCGGTGCCGACCGAGATGACCGTCAGCTTGTCGGGGCCGGTCGGCCACTCGATCTTGTAGGGCTGCAGCGTCGTCATCTGGAACAGGGCCAGCGACGGATTGTTGTGCGGCGTCACGCCGCCGTCGACGAACAGTCCGTAATTATTGGAGTCGATCTTGGCCGGGTGACGCAGGCCGAGCCGTTCCAGCAGCGCATAAATCGCGCGCGCCGGCGACATCTTGAGCGGTTTCGCCACTGCGTCCGGCAGTTGCGTTTCGTTCTGGCTGATTGGCAGCAGTTCGGGGTCAAAAAAATGCGGCGCGGCGGTGCTGGCGCGCACCAGGTTGACCAGCGGATAGTCCTCGTTGCCGATCTCGCCGTGTTCGCGGCTTTTCCAGTACGGCGCGCGCGGATTGTTGGCGATGATCCAGGGGCTGCCAGTATCCATGCGCTTGGTGATCAGGCAGTAGCCGGTGATCAGATCGATGCTTTTCAGGGCGCGATTGCCGACCACCGCCTCGATCTGGGTGCGCAAGCCGGAGGCGTCGAACTTGGCCTGCAGGAGCGGGATGCGCCAGCGGCTGCCCTTGAAGGCCGACGGCGCCAGCCGCACGTAAAAGTCCTTCACCTGTTCGGTGCGGTAGCCCAGCGCCAGGGCGCCGGCAATGATGGCGCCGGTCGAGGTGCCGCCGATGAAATCGAAATAATCGCCGAGACGGACTTCCTTGCCGTAGCGCTGGGTGAGCAACAGCTCGATGCGCTCCAGAAAGGCGACGGTGAGTGCGCCGCGCACGCCGCCGCCGTCGAGCGCCAACAATCGTTTGGGGCCCGGTCCAAAAAGGTGGTGGTCGCGGGAGCTTTCAAAACCGGCAGCCGCCGGGGTGCCGCCGCTCGCGGCTGCGTTGCCCTGGCGGAACTTGGATTCGAGAATTTGCCGCACAGCTTGCGCAACGGCTGTTTCGTCCGCGGGCTGGAAGGCCTGTTTGATGGCGTCGGGGCTTGCGGATTGCGCGGGCTTGGTGGCGCCGACATGGAAAATCTGGATCGAATGAGGATGGGTGGGCTCGATCCACAGCACCAGGACGCCGTCGGCGATCGCCCGTTCGACGATTTCCGCCGTGCCGCCGATGCCGGCGGCGACTTCGCCGTCCCAGATCGCGATCAGGACGTCGATATTCTCCAGCATGAAAAGGCCCGCGGCCTCGTAGGCGCGCGGCCGCTCGGCGGGCGAGCCATCGAGATCGATGATCTCCGAGGCGCGCGCCAGCAACTCATCGAATTTCTCGCGCGATTGTGCCGTCTCGAAGTCCTTGATGTATTCGGCGCGGTTCAGCGGCAGGACGACTTCGAGCTTGCAGCCGCCGGCAAGGCCGGCCGCGGCGACGATGCGGTCGGAGCCTTCCGCGAGCGAAGAGACGATGACGGTCTCCCGCACCATGGCCGCTTCTCGCGCCGCCATGTGCGCCATATAGCTGCCTTCGATAGCCCGGGCGGCGCCGGCGAATGCCGTGAATATAAGGTCCATCTGGGCCCGGAGCGGGGCCTCGGATGCTTCTGGTAGTTTGGGCGGGATGCGATGGCCGGTCACCCCGATGCGCAGCCGGGCATGAGGCGGAGCGGCAGAAAGATCGGCGCTCATGGATAGCTCACTGACCGTCGGGCGTGCGCAGGCCAAACCAGGAATCGCGAACCTGATGATAATGCACCGTGGGGTCGTAGATCGAGACCGGTAAAGCCAGGGCCTGAGCCGACAGCCGGCCGACCGAAGACAACAGGCTATAGGAGGCAACGACGCGGTCATGCTGCGCGGTGATCAGGCTGACGCGCGCGTTGACCAGCGCCTGCTGGGCGTTGAGGACATCGAGCGTGGTGCGCTGGCCGGCTAGCGCCTCGTTGCGTACGCCGGTGAGCGCCCGTTCCGAAGCTTCGCCCTGCCGCTCGGCAGCCGCGACCTGCGCCTTGGCCGCCTGCAACTGCCCCCACGCCTGCACAACGTCCGCCCGCGCCTGATCGCGGACCTGGTCGACATTGAGCCGCTGCTGGCCGACGGCTTCCTTGTTGAGCCTGATCGCCGAATATTCTGCGCCGCCCTGGTAGAGCGGAACGGACAGATTGAGCGACGCTTCGTTGGTGAACAGTTTCGGCGTCAGGACGGTGGAGTCGAACTGGCGTTGCACGCTGCCCTGGAACGTCAAGACCGGCCACAACGCGCCTTCGGCGATCTTGACCTGAAGCTGCGCGACATCGACGCCGTAGATGGCGGCCGTCACCGCTGGATTTTGGGTCGTGCCCAGTGTGATCGAAGCGGACAGCGTCGCCGGCGCGATCCGCTCGACCGGCGAGGCCGGCGCGAGATTTTCCGGATCGTTGCCGATGATCCGCCGGTAATTGGCGCGCGTCGTCATCACCGTGGATTCGGCGGCGTGCAGGTTGGCTTCGCCGGCGGCAAGCTGCGCTTCCGCCTGAGCCACATCGGTTGAGGTGATCTGGCCGGCATTGAAGCGCTGGTTGGTGTCCTGCAGCATGCGCTGCAAAACCCGGAAGTTGTTCTGCTGCACTTCCAGGTTGGCGGCGTCGCGCGAAACGTCCATGTAGATCGTTGCGGCGGCCAGAAGCACTGACTGCTCCATCACGCGCAGTGTCTCGCGCGCCTGGGAGACCTGGCTTTCGGCTTCGCGGACCTTGTTGGAGGTCTGTTCGCCGTTGAACAGCGTCTGCGATCCGGTCACGCCGACCGACCGGGGCGTCGAGAGGCCCTTGGCGGCAAACGACGCGCCGTTCGCCAGGAACGGTGGCGTCGGCGGGATGGTCTGCTTGGTGTCGGTATATTCCCGGCCGATGCTGGCATTGGCGGAGATTGTCGGCCGGTAGCCGGACAGCGCCTGCGATACGCCTTCGTCCGACTGGCGGACGATGGCGCGTTGCGCATTGAGCTGCGGATTGTTCTCGTAGGCTCTGGCGAGCGCTCCCTCCATCGTTTCCGAGGACGCGTACCGGGGCGTGAGCGCCACGACGGCAAGAGCAGCCAAAGTTGCAAGCGCCGCCCGGCGTTTACGCGATCCGGTATGGATCTTTTGCCGCGCCCCAGGGGCCATCACGCTACTCACCCGCCGCCGCCCCACTTCACTCACGCAAACCTTAACGGGCGGGGGTGTGGCTTACAAGTTTCCGGCCGCTGTGGAGACGCGGCTGTGGATGCATCCGCGGTCCAAGCCGGGCTGCGTGCGGATCATGGCTGCTGCGACGTCGTCCTTGGACGCGCCAGCAGGCCGAATTCCCGCAAGCCCAGCGCCAGCATGGCGAAAAACAGCGGAACGGCGAAATAAAGAACGCGGAACGTCAACAGCGAGGCCAGCAATTCCCCCTTCCCGAACTGCGGCAGGCCCAACAGCATTCCCGCTTCCATGATGCCGAGATTTCCCGGCACGTGACTGACGGTCCCGATCAACGTGGCGCTTAGAAAAATAAACAAGACGGTGACCAGATCGACGGCCGGAACTTCCGGCAGCAACGCGTACATAGCCATGGTGACCAGACAGAGATCGGTGGCGCCGATGGCGATTTGCAGGAGCGTCGAACGTGCGTCGGGCAGGGCGATGCGCCAGTTGGAAATGCCGACAACGCGTCGCCGCGGCCCGAGCCAGAACAAATAGGCAAGTAGAGCAAGCAACGAGGCGATGCCGACGCCGCAGTTGATCCACACCGGAAGATAGTCGAGCGCGCTGGCGGCTTGCGGTGCGAAGGACAATGCAGCGCCGAGCACGAGCGCGTTGCCCAGACAGAATGTCATGCCGGTCACGAACGCCATCTTGGTGACGTCGATGACGCTCAGTCCCCATACCGAATAGACGCGAAACCTGACCAGGCCGCCGGTCAGCGTGGCAGCGCCGAGCGCATGGCCGATCGTGTAGCTGGTAAAGCTTCCGACCGCGGCGACGTGCAACGGGACAGCGCGATGACCGATCGTCCGCAACGCGAAGACGTCGTACAAAACCAGAGTCGCGTAGCCGGCCAGAACGAAAGCACTGGCGATCCATATCGCCTGCCGCGGTTGAGCGCGAAGCGCGCCGACGACTTTATCAACGTCGATGTCCCGCAAGGCATAGTAAAGCGCCAGCGCGGCAGCGGTAAAAATCAGAACGCTGAGGACTGCGCTTAATCTGTTTCGGCCGAGCTTTTTTATGATCGTGCTGGTGCCCGTCACGGGTGCCGTGGTTTGCGGTGATGAGCGCTGCAAAACAATTCGTGTCACAACTTTTCATTCGTTTGTAACAGCAGTGTTACGAAAACGTGCGCGTTAGATCAAACAAACGTCGCGGCCGTCACATTGCTGAGACATGAAATCGCAATTGTCGTCGCATACGAATCAACAAACACGGTGACCGTTTCATGAAGGTCCTTGTTGCGACAGACGCCTGGCCGCCACAAGTTAACGGCGTGGTGCGCACCCTCAAATCCCTCAAGCGTGCCGCCGCCAAGCTCGGCGTCACCATCGACTTCCTATCGCCGGACGGCTTTCCGTCGTTTCCAGTGCCGACTTATCCCGGATTGCGGCTGGCGCTGCCCAGCCGCAAACGCATCGCCGCGCGCATCGAACAATCGAAGCCGGATGCCATTCACATCGCGACCGAAGGGCCGATCGGCTTTGCGGCGCGGGCTTATTGCCGGCGCAACGGCAGGCCGTTCACGACGAGCTACACGACGCGGTTTCCGGAATACATTTCCGCGCGCTCGCCGATCCCGGATACTTGGATTTACCCGATTCTGCGCTGGTTCCATTCAGCGGCGGCCGTCACCATGGTGGCGACTCCGTCGCTCACCACTGAGCTCACCGAGCGCGGTTTCAAGAATATCGGCCGGTGGACGCGCGGCGTTGACGTCGATCTGTTTCGTCCGGATCGTGTCGCGGTCCTGGATTTTCCGCGGCCGATTTTCATGACGCTCGGCCGCGTCGCGGTGGAAAAGAACATCGACGCGTTTCTCGCGCTCGATCTGCCCGGCACCAAGGTTGTTATCGGCAAGGGGCCGCAGGAAGACGAACTGAAGCGCCGGTTCCCCGACGCGAAATTCCTCGGTCACATGGATAACGGCGTGCTGGCGTCGCATCTCGCCGCCGCCGACGTTTTCGTTTTTCCCAGCAAAACCGACACTTTCGGCATCGTGCAACTCGAGGCGCTGGCCAGCGGCGTTCCGGTCGCCGCTTATCCGGTCACCGGCCCGAAGGATGTCATCGCGGGTCATCCGGTTGGCGCGTTGAACGAAGACTTGCGTGTCGCGTGTCTGGAAGCGTTGCAGGTCTCGAAGCAGGCCTGCCGGGAATTCGCACTCGACTACTCCTGGGAAAACAGCGCCCGGCAATTCATCGGTCACGCCCGCAAAATCGCAGGCCTCGGCAACAACGAGCCGCAAATCGCAACAACGATGACAGAAACCGTCCACGGCTAGGGCCGCGGCAGCAACAGAAGGGTCAAGCATGAGCACGCTTTCCGCAACCGATCTCGATGCGCAAACCGTCACCAAGGCCTATGCCCGCTGGGCGCCGGTTTACGATCTCGTCTTTGGTCAGGTCTTCGAGCGCGGGCGGCAGGCCGCCATCGCCGCCGCCGAAAGAGTCGGTGGACGCATTCTCGAGGTCGGTGTCGGCACGGGTATTTCGCTGCCGCATTATTCGAAGTCCTGCCAGATTTGCGGCGTCGACATTTCCGAACCGATGCTGCGCAAGGCGCGCGAGCGGGTCCAAGAGTTCAATTTGAGCAACGTCGAGGGGCTTTGGGTCATGGACGCCGAGCGCCTGACGTTTCCGGACGCTTCGTTCGACGTGGTGGCCGCGCAGCACGTTGTCTCCACCGTGCCGCATCCGGAAGCCGCGCTCGACGAATTCGCCCGGGTCCTGAAACCCGGCGGCGAAATCATCCTGGTCAGCCGCGTCGGCGCCGAAGCAGGATTGCGCCGCTCGTTCGAGCACTGGTTTCAGCCGGCGGCCCGCAAGCTTGGCTGGCGCTCGGAGTTCCCCTTCGATCGCTATTCGCAATGGACCGCGCGAACCCCTGATATGAGCCTTATCGAGCGGTGCGCGGTGCCGCCGTTCGGGCACTTCTCGCTGATCCGTTTTGCCAAAGCCGGTGCGGGGAGTGGCGCGCATTCGGCCAACGGCGACATGCGTGCCGCAAGCTGACGACTTCTTTGCAAACGCCGCAGCGATTCACGCTGCTGTCACAAATGAATCCCTGTCACGAGGGATTCATCGAATCGCCATATCCAAATTCGGGCACCGCCCGACGGGGGACATCGATGGAAAGTTTTCTTGAAACGCTGCGAACCCAACGCTGGGACGATCACCGCTACTATCATCACAGCCGGATCAATCAATCGCTGCACTTTGTCAGCGCGGTCAGCTTCCTGTTTTCCTACGTGATGATCTTCAAGGATCCGGCGATTTCGGCGCTGGTCGGCTGGCTCGTCGCGATGACGACGCGGCAGTCCGGGCACTTTTTCTTCGAACCCAAGGATTACGATGTGGTCAACCATGCCACGCACGAACACAAGGAAGAGATCAAGGTCGGCTACAATTTGCGCCGCAAGGTGGTGTTGTTGACGATCTGGGCGATGTCTCCGCTGATGCTCTATGTCAGCCCGACCCTTTTCGGTATTTTCTCCGCGCCGGCCACCAGCAAGACCGAGTTCGTAAGGCAGGTTGCAATGATCTGGCTGACGCTCGGCATCGGCGGCGTGATCTTCCGTACCGTCCATCTGTTTTTGATCAAGGACGTGCAGACCGGACTGGTGTGGGCCACCAAAATCCTCACCGACCCGTTCCACGATATCAAGCTCTACCACAAAGCGCCGTTTGCGCTGCTGCGCGGCGAACTGATCGACCCGGAAATCGGTCTGCATCACTGGGATGAGGAAGACGCCGAGGAAGTGCCGCGGCCGAGCTGAACGGCCGCGGTTTTCCTCATTCCTCAATGCGTGTCGCGAGGGAACAGTCGGTGGGCGATCATCTCCTTGAGGATCGCCCGCTTGATTGTCTTGTTCGTCGCTTTCGGGTCGCGCCACCACCAGCCGTCATGCTGCATGGCCTTTGTCGCCGCCACAAAACGATCGGCGACTGCGTCGAAGTCGGCTTCGGTGTAATTAAGGCTGAAGATCAGGCGTGCAGTACCGACCCAGCTCAACGCCAAGCCTTCCGCACGCAGATAATATTGCAGCATCCAGTTATAGCGCGATGGTTCGGTGTAGCAGACGACAAACAGCGAAGACATGTTGGCTATTTGCACCGGCAGGCCTTCGTTGCGAAGCCGCCGGTTCAGCTTCTCGGCTCGGCCGTTCCAGGTATCGTCAAGGTTCCGGTAGAGCGCCTGGGTCTCGGGGCTCTGGAAATGCCGCAGGTATTCGTTCATCGCCGCCATAACGTAAGGGTGCGCGTTGAACGTGCCGCGGGCGAAACAGATGTCGGCCGGTCTGTCGTCGCGGAAACGCTTCATCAGATCCTTGCGGCCGCAGACGACGCCGATCGGCAAGCCGCCGCCGATGGTTTTGCCGTAGGTCACAAGGTCGGCTTTGACGCCGAAATATTCCTGCGCGCCGCCGGGCGCGATACGGAAGCCGATGAATATTTCGTCGATGATGAGCACGATGTTCTGTTCTGTGCAGACTTGCCGCAGCCGCTTGAGCCAGTCCGCGTAAGCCGCCTTGTCGAGATGCGAGCCGCGGGCGCTGTCCACCAGCGCGGAATCGGTCGGCGCCGGGCCGTTGGGATGAAAACCCTGCTCCGGATTGACGAGCACGCAGGCAATGTCGCGGCGGGTACGGAGCACGCGCAGCGATTCTTCGGACATGTCCCGCAGGGTGTAGGTCTCGTGCGCCGGCAGCGGATTGCCGATTCCGGGCTGCACGTCGCCCCACCAGCCGTGATAGGCGCCGCAGAATCGCACCAGGTGCGTGCGCTTGGTGTGATAGCGCGCGAGACGCACGGCCTGCATGACGGCTTCGGTGCCCGACATGTGAAACGAGACGTCGTCGAGCCCGGAGATTTCCCGCAGCCGTTTCACGTTGTCGATAATGACCGGGTGATACGAGCCGAGCAGGGGGCCGAGGTCGCGGACGCGCGCCGCGCCGCGCTCGATAGCGCCTTTGTAAAAATCGTAACCGAGGATGTTGACGCCGTAGGAGCCACCGAGGTCGTAGAAGCGGTTGCCGTCGGGATCGGTAACGGTCACGCCCTCGGTCGATTGCATAAAGGCGCCGATCGGAAGATTGGCGCGCACCTTGCTCCGGTACTGGAACGGCACGCGGTAGGCCCGCGTGAATTCCAGGTCGGGAATGTAAGCGGTGGCTTCGGCCGTCTGCCGGTTCGTCTCGGCGAACCGCGTCCGGTAAAGTTCGGCAAGCCGCTCGAAGCCTGCGCGGCGCCGCTGCGCCACGTCGGCCGTCGCGCCGTCGGAACAGAAGAATTTTTCGTCGCCGTATTCGTAGAACGGGATGAAGGCCGCCAGACGTCTCGCCATCCGCGAGTGCCCGGCAAGCGACCGGTGCTTGGCCTTGGACAGTTCAAGACGCCGCTTGATCGTGGTCAGCGACGTCGCGACAGCGGCCGCACCGGCGCCGTAAAAGGCCAGAGAAGTGATAGCGCCCCATGGCATCGAATCGGGGTGTATCCGGAACATTTAACAAAGCCATGACGGTCCTGACAAAACCATGACAGTTCGCGCGCAAATTCTTCGCCTGTTCGAGAACGAAGATCTCAACTTCCTCCTCACCAACCGGATTCCGCGCCGCCTCGCAACTCAGGTCGTCGGCTGGGTCAGCCAGATCGAGCAGCCGCTGGTGCGCGATGTTTCAATAGGCCTGTGGCGGCTGTTCTCGGACGTGGATTTGACGGACGCCAAGAAGACACGCTTTGACAGCATGCATGATTGTTTCACGCGCGAACTGAGGGAAGGCGCACGGCCGATCGACTTGCGTCCGGAAATCCTGACCAGCCCTTGCGATGCGATTGTCGGCGCTTGCGGCAACATCGCCGGCACCGATCTCTATCAGGCCAAGGGCTTCCCCTATACGCTGCAGGATCTGTTATGCGATCCGGATTTGACCGAAGCGTATCGCAACGGCCGTTACGCCACCCTGCGGCTGACGTCGGGCATGTATCACCGCTTTCATGCGCCGCACGATTGCACCGTCGAGAAGGTCATTTACGTTTCCGGTGATACCTGGAACGTCAATCCGATCGCGCTCAAGCGCGTCGAGCGGCTGTTCTGCAAGAATGAGCGCGCGGTGCTGCAAACCAGGATTGCGGCTACGGGCGACCACGTCGCCGTTGTCCTCGTTGCTGCCGTGCTTGTGGCGAGCATTCGGCTGCATTTCCTCGATGTTTTGCTCAACCTCAAGCACAGCGGTCCGAATGCTTTCGAGTGCAATGCGAGCTGCGGCAAGGGCGACGAGCTTGGCTGGTTCCAGCATGGCTCGACGGCCATCGTGTTTGCACCGGAGCACTACACGTTATGCGATGGTATTCGCGATGGGGCGAAGGTGCGCGTCGGCCAGCCGCTGATGCGGCTGCCTTAGGCGTCTTCCTGCACCTGCGCGAGCGGCGGGCTGATCATCGCAATCTTGTATTTGCCGTTGGCCCGCCGCGGGGCGTCTGTTTTGTGTACGCTACGGCCATTGGTGGTCTTGAAAGTCTGTGCCTCCGCAATGAGCCATCGTGCAAAAGTCTGAATGGCATTCGAGCTGGCACGTGTTTCCGGCAAGATCAGATGATATGAGCTCTTGAGGCTGGCAAATTCACCGTCGATGATTTCCAGCCTGTTGGCAGCGACGTCCTCTTCGACAAGGTAACGCGGCAACAGCGCGATTCCGACCGCCGCCGCGGCGGCCTGAGCGATCATCGCGTAATTCTGGTACATGTGACCTTGCGGCGGCTCGGTGAGCTCGACTCCGGATTCCGTCAGCCACTCGGCCCAGCGGTTGCTGCTGCCCATATTATGCAGCAACCGGAATTTCATGACATCGGAAGCGGTTTTGATGAGACGGCTGGCGCCCAGCTTCGGACTGGCAACGGCGACAAGATCTTCGTCCATGAGGTGGTAGGAGATGGTGCCCGGCCAGTGTGGCGCTCCATGGAACACCGCGGCATCGAAAGGTTCGGTGGAATAATCGATCGGCGATTGCCGTGTCGTGATGTGAAGCGTGATGTTTGGATTCTGTTTCTGGAATTTCGACAGGCGCGGAACCAGCCAGAATCCTGCGAAGGTCGGCAGAGCTACAAGATTCAGGATCGTGCTGTTGGAGAGGGAAGCTACGCTGCGTGAGGCTTCGGCGAGGTCATCGAGCACCTTTTTGACCTGCGAAAGATACAGACGGCCGGCATCGGTGAGGACGATGCGCTGTCTTATGCGCTCGAACAGCCGGACGCCGAGGTGCAATTCGATCTCGCGGACCTGACGGCTGATCGCGCCCTGGCTCAAATTGAGTTGGTCCGCAGCGCGCGTAAAACTGCCATGCTCGGCTGCAGCTACGAAAGCTGTCAGTCCGTCGATCGACGGAAGTTCACCTCGCTTCAACATACGCTCCGTGATAACGACAAAAAATCGCGCGGTTAATACCGATATTCGAAATCTTCTGCCGGGTTACGTTGAACCGGCGCGGAGCCGTCAACGTTTTGGTTCGCACCGATCTTGTCGTTAATCTGAATGAATCTTTGCACGAGGGCGACGCTATTACGATGCGGCTTTTTGTTGCGCCGCCAACGCATCGTCGAGTTCTTTGGCGCGCGAAAACGCCGGACGGGTACTCAATCGTTGCCAATATTGCGTGAAAGAAGGACGTTTCTCCATTGTCCCAAACATCATGCCAAAACCGATGGCCGATCCGACATAGACGTCGGCGGCGCTGAAATCGTCGCCAAGCAAGTATTTTCCTTTCGACACCGCGCCGTCCAGCGCATCCATCGTCTGCTCGAACGTGCCGTAGCCCATCATTCGCTCGCGGCCGGGCGGCACCTCAAAATTGAGCGCCTTGTTGCTCGTCGCCGCTTCGACCGGGCCGGCAGCGAAGAACATCCAGCGATAATACGGTGCGCGCTGCCGGTCACCCGACGGCGGCGCAAGTTTCGCCTGGGGGAACGCGTCGGCAAGATAGGCGCAAATCGCCGCAGTCTCGGTGACGACGGCATCGCCGTGGCGCAATGCCGGGACCTTGCCCATTGGATTGATGGCGAGATAGGCGGAACCCTTCATTGTCGAGGCGTAGTCGAGCACTTCGGTTTTGTACGGCTGGCCGACTTCCTCGAGCATCCAGCGGACAATGCGGCCGCGCGATTGCGGGTTGGTGTAGAACACGAGTTCGTCGGCCATTGTCGTCATCCCTATGCAATTGGTCAGGGCCGAATATGGAGCGCGAAATAGGGCAGGGCAACGGCGTCGGCCGAAGCCGTTAGTCGGGAGCCCGCAGCCGATAACCTATTCCGGTTTCGGTAAGAACATATTGCGGACGTTCCGGGTCGGTTTCGATCTTTTGCCGGAGCTGCCGTACATAAACGCGCAAATACTGTGCATCGGTCAGATCGTCCCACAATTCGCCGAGCAGATATTTGTGGGTCAGGACCTTGCCGGCGTGCTGCACCAGCACGCGGAGCAGGTCGTATTCTTTCGGCGATAGCTTCACGTCTTTATCGCCGAGCTTGACCACGCGGCGCACCAGATCGACGGAAAGATCGCCAACCCGGAAAATCGGCCGTTCGCCTTGAGTTTGCAGTTGATGGCGAAGTGCGGCGCGTATCCGCGCCAACAGCTCATCCATGCCGAACGGTTTGGTCACGTAGTCGTCGGCGCCCAAATCGAGCGCTTGCACCTTACCCGCCTCGTCCTCGCGGCTCGACAGCACGACGACGGGAACGCGGTCGTTGCGAGCACGGATGGTGCGGAGCAGATCGTGGCCCTGCATATCGGGCAGGCCAAGATCGAGGATGATCAGGTCGGGCGCTTCGCCGAGCAGTTCGAGCGCGGTCTTGCCGTTAGGGGCTTCAAGGGTCTGATAGCCGTGGGCATTCAATCCCATCCGTAACAGCTTGCGGATCGGCGGTTCGTCGTCAACCACCAGGACCCGGAGTGGCGCGGCGCTCATGCGGCGGTGTCCAGCCGCTGTCGCTGGTCGGGGATCGGCAACGTGATGGTGAAGACCGCGCCGCTGCGGTCGGCGCGATTTGCGGCCGCGATCGTGCCTTGCATCGCTTCGACGAAGCCGCGCGAGATGGCGAGACCAAGGCCAGTGCCGGCGCGAACTTGGTCGGTCTTTTGCACGCGATAGAACTTATCGAAGATGTGCTCGAGGTCGTGCTGCGGAATGCCTTCGCCTTCATCGGCGATCTGCAAGACGACCGTATCGCGGTCATGCCAGCCGCGGATGCCGATTGTCGTGCCGGCCCCGGCATATTTCGCCGCATTATCGAGAAGATTGAACAGGGCCTGCTCGAACAGCACCGCGTCGATCCGCACCATCGGCATATCGGCGGCAATATCGAGATGGACCTGATGATTGCCGAGAATCTTGGTAGCACGGCGGAGCGACGAGCCGACCACTTCGGAAAGATCGTGGACGGCGAGATTGGGCGCTATCGCGCCGGATTCCAGTTTGGTCATATCCAGCAGATTGGCAATGAAGCGATTGAGCCGCTCGGATTCGTCGATAACCGTCCCGAGCAGATCGGCCTTTTCGGCATCGCTCAGTTTGCCGCCAACGTCGCGCAACGTGCTTGCCGAGCCGAGCACGGCGGCCAGCGGCGTCTTCAGATCATGGGAAATCGAGGTCAGCAGGGCAGAGCGCAGCCGCTCGGTTTCCGCCGTCCGCTCAATGCGGTCCATATCCTCGACCAATCGAACGCGTTCGATCGCCAGCGCGCCCTGATCCATCAGCGCATCGAGCAGACGGCGCTGGTCCGGGGTGAGCAGCGGGCCGGGCTTGTCGCTGTCGATGCCGACAACGCCGATGGCGCCGCGCCCGGTGTGCATCGGCAGGAACAGACGCTTGGCGCCGGGCAGCGTGTCGGAGCCGCGTCCGGCGGCGCGGTCACTCTCCCAGGTCCACTTGGCGGCGGCGATATCGGCGTCACCCAGCGTGTCCTCCGGCGGATAACCGGCGCGAACGGCCAGCGATCCATCGGTCGGCAGCAGCAGGACGACCCGCACTTTCAGCATCAGCGCCGTCTGATAGGCGGTCGCCCAAAGCACGTCGTCGAGCGTGCCGGCGCCGGCAAGCTTGCGGCTGAAGGCGTAAAGCGATTCCACGGCGCGAACGCGCGCCTGCGCCGACACGGTCTGCATGCGCCCGCGCCCGGCAACCTGTGAGACGATGATCGCCACCAGGGTGAACAATGCGAAAGCCGCGATGTTATGCGGATCGGCGATTGTGAATGTGTAGATCGGCGGCAGAAAGAAGAAATTGTAGCAAAGCGCCGATACGACACTCGCCAGCAGCGACGGCCACAGGCCAAAGCGGACGGCGACGCCGACAACGGCGGTGAGAAACACAAGATCGACGTTCTCGACGCCGATCCAGTGGTTCACCAGTTCGCCGCATCCGAGTGCGATCGCCACCGCGACGAGCGCCAAAACATAACCACGGAGATCGACTGCGGCGACTTCGGCCAACTCGACGGTCTTCGTCGGAATCGGCCCGCCGGCCAATTGATCGCCGGCAATGACGTGAACGCTGATGTTACCGGAACGCCGCACGAGATCGTGCACCACGGACCCGTGCAGGATTTCGAACCAGCGCGACCGCGTCGATTTGCCAATGATGATCTGGGTGACGTTATGCGCGTGCGAGTAGCCGATCACGTCGTCGGCGATGCTGCGGTCCCCGCCAGGGACTGTGACGGCTTCGCCGCCAAGCGCCTGGGCGAGCCGCAGCGTATCGGCAACGCGGTCTCGCTCAATCTCCGAAAGCTGAATACTGCGCCGGCCTTCGACATAAAGAGCCATCCAGGATCCGTGCAACCGGTCGGCGAGCCGTTTGGCGTAGCGAACAAGGTTTGCAGCGCGCGGATCTTCGCTCACGCAAACCAGAATGCGTTCACCGGCCGCCCATGGCCCCTGGATCGCATGCGCCTGCATTTCGGTCAGCAGTTGCTCGTCGACGCGCTCGGCGGTGCGCCGGAGCGCCAGTTCGCGCAGCGCCGTCAGGTTGGCGGGCGAGAAGAAATGCTCGAGCGCGTGCTCGGCTTGCTTGGGAACGTAGACCTTGCCCTCTTTAAGGCGTTCGATCAGGTCGTCGGGTGTCAGGTCGATCAACTCGACGGCGTCGGCGCGGCCGAACACGGCGTCGGGCACCGTCTCGCGCACCCGAACGTGGGTGATCTGTGCGACGACGTCGTTGAGGCTTTCGATGTGCTGGATGTTGACCGTCGTGTAGACGTCGATACCGTTGTTTCTCAGCTCTTCGACGTCGAGATGGCGTTTGGGATGCCGGCTGCCTTCCGCATTGGTGTGGGCAAGTTCGTCGACCAGTACGATCTGCGGCCGCCGCTTCAAAATGGCGTCGATGTCCATTTCTTGCAGCAACTGGCCTTTGTATTCGATTGCTCGCCGCGGCACGACCTCGATGCCGGCCAGCAGTGCTTCGGTTTCCTTGCGGCCGTGGGTCTCGACGACACCGGCAACCACGTCGTAGCCGTCTTTCAGGCGGGCATGAGCCTGCTGCAACATTTCATAGGTCTTGCCGACGCCGGGCGCGGCGCCGACAAAAATCCGCAGCTTGCCGGCGTGTTTTTCCGCGCGCCGTGCCGCTTCCAGCAGAGCTTCCGGTGAGGGCCGATGCTCGGTATCACGCCTCTGATCCGCCATGCCTTATAAAGTAGTCATAAATCACTTGATCAGCCAGCTTATCCGGCGGCCAGTTTGTCGAGCGCGAGATTGAGCTGGAGAACGTTAACGCGCGGCTCGCCCAGCAGTCCGAGCAATCGGGCTTGGGTGTTTTCGGCGACCAGCTGCCGTACCCGGTCTTCCGGCAAATTGCGGGCTTTGGCGACGCGAGGAACCTGGAACAGCGCAGCCTCCGGCGAAATATCGGGATCGAGCCCGCTGGCCGACGTGGTGACCAGATCAGACGGCACGGGTTGTGACGCATTCTCTTTCTTGAGCGTATCGATGTCGCCCTGGACGCGATCGACCAAGGCTTTGTTGGACGGGCCGTAATTCGATCCACCCGAATTCGACGCATTGTACGGCGCGGGCACGGTCTTGGTGGAGTCGTTCGGATCCGGCGCGGTCGTGGCCGACAGGCGACCGTGGAAATATTTGTCGCTGGTGAATTGCTGACCGATCAATGCCGAGCCAACCACCGTGCCATTGCGCTCGATCAAGCTGCCTTGCGCCTGATCGGGAAAAATGATTCCGGCGATGCCAGTCATGGCCAGCGGGTAGGTGAGGCCGGTGATAAGCGTGAGCGCGACAAGAACAACGATCGCAGGACGGATTTCGCGGAGCATGGAGCTCTCCTCAAGCAAGATGCAAAGCGGTGACGATAACGTCGATCGCTTTGATTCCGATGAACGGGATGATCACGCCGCCGACGCCGTAGATCCAGATATTGCGGCGGAGCAACGCGCCTGCACCTATCGGGCGATAGCGCACGCCTTTCAGCGACAGCGGGATCAGGGCGACGATGATCAGTGCGTTGAAGATGATCGCCGAAAGGATCGCACTCTCCGGCGTCGCAAGCTTCATGATATTCAAGGCCTGCAGCTGCGGATAGAACGCGACGAACATCGCCGGGATGATGGCGAAGTATTTGGCGACGTCGTTGGCGATCGAAAATGTCGTCAGCGAGCCGCGGGTCATCAGGAGCTGCTTGCCGATCTCGACGATCTCGATCAGTTTCGTCGGGTTGGAGTCGAGATCGACCATGTTGCCAGCCTCGCGGGCGGCCTGCGTGCCGGTGTTCATGGCGACGCCAACGTCAGCCTGCGCCAGCGCCGGAGCGTCGTTGGTGCCGTCGCCGCACATGGCGACAAGTTTGCCCTTGGCCTGTTCGTCGCGGATGAGCTGCAGTTTGTCGTCGGGCGTCGCCTGAGCGAGGAAGTCGTCGACGCCGGCTTCTGCAGCGATCGCGGCCGCCGTCATCGGGTTGTCGCCGGTGATCATCACGGTGCGGATACCCATGCGGCGCAGCTCGGCAAAGCGCTCGCGGATACCGCCCTTGACGATGTCCTTGAGCTGAATGATGCCGAGCAGCTTGCCGTCCTTGGCGACGGCCAGCGGTGTACCGCCAGACTTGGCGATCTCGTCGGCAATGGCCTGGATTTCGCGCGCGGTATCGGCGCTGACGTTTGGCCGCAGCGCCTGCACGGTTCCGCCGGCGCCGACGGCTGTCGCCGGGCCGCTGACGTAATTCAGGATGGAGTCCACCGCTCCTTTGCGCACCCACGACGAGCCGATATCGACGCCGCTCATTCGCGTTTGCGCGGTGAACGGGATGAATGTCGCCTTCACCTCGGCGAGGTCACGGCCCCGAATGCCGTATTTCTCCTTGGCAAGGACGACGATCGAGCGGCCTTCCGGCGTTTCGTCGGCAAGCGAGGCGAGTTGAGCAGCGTCCGCCAGCTCTTGTTCGGTCACGCCGCGCACCGGCTTGAACTCGGTGGCCTGGCGATTGCCAAGCGTAATGGTGCCGGTCTTGTCGAGGAGAAGAGTATCGACGTCACCAGCCGCCTCGACCGCGCGTCCCGACATCGCCAGCACGTTGAAGCGGACAAGCCGGTCCATGCCGGCGATGCCGATGGCCGAGAGCAGGGCGCCGATCGTGGTGGGGATAAGCGTGACGAACAACGCCACAAGAACGACGATCGAGATCGCGCCGCCGGTATAGGCGACGTAGCTCGGGATCGTCGCGGTTGCGAACACAAAGATGATGGTGAGGCCGATCAGCAGGATATTCAGCGCGATCTCGTTCGGCGTCTTTTGCCGCTCGGCGCCTTCGACCAGCCGGATCATGCGGTCGAGAAAAGTCGAGCCGGGGGCGGCGGTGATGCGCACGCGAATCCAGTCCGAAAGAACCTGGGTGCCACCGGTCACTGCGGAGCGGTCGCCGCCGGACTCGCGGATCACTGGCGCGGATTTGCCGGTAATCGCGGCTTCGTTGACCGAAGCCATACCCTCGATGACCTCGCCGTCGGACGGGATCATCTCGCCGGCTTCGACCAGCACGATGTTGCCGACCTTGAGATCGGTCGAAGGCACGAGCCGGAAATTCTGCGAGTCGCCTGAGCCGGTGATCACCTTGGCTTGCGTCTCGGTGCGCTGCCGCCGCAGCGTGTCCGCCTGCGCCTTGCCGCGCCCCTCGGCGATCGCCTCCGCAAAGTTTGCGAACAGCACCGTGAACCACAGCCAGAGGATGATCTGGAACTCAAAAAAGACGCGGCCGCCGCCGGTGAAAAGGTCGCGGACCAGGATCACGGTTGTCAGTGCGGTCACGATCTCCAGCACGAACATGACCGGATTTTTGATCAGCGTCCGCGGATTGAGCTTGACGAATGACGAGCCGATCGCCGGCAGGACGATCTTCGGGTCGAACAGCGCCGAAACCGGCATGCTTTTGCGAAGCGTTGACGTTTCCATGGGAGGAACTCCGCTTAATTCGATGAAAAGAGGGTGCCGGCGTTCATGGCGAGCTGCTCGACGATCGGGCCGAGCGCCAGTGCCGGAAAGAAGGTCAGGCCACCGACGATCAGGATCACGCCGACGACGAGGCCGACGAACAGCCCGCCCGTGGTCGGGAAAGTGCCGAGCGAGGCAGGGACAAGTTTTTTCTGCGCCAGCGTTCCGGCGATGATCATGGTCGGGATGATCATCCAGAAGCGGCCGACGCCCATCGCGACGGCGCCGGTCAGATTGTAAAACACCGTATTGGCGCTCAGGCCCGCGAACGCCGAACCGTTATTGCCGGTCTGCGACGTATAGGCATAAAGAATCTCGGTGAAGCCATGCGGACCAGGATTGTTGGTCGCCGCGACTGCGGACGGCACCAGCATCGCGACCGCGGTCCAGCCGAGATACATCAGCGGCAGAACCAGGATGGCGAGCATCGCCATCTTCACTTCCTTGGCCTCGATCTTCTTGCCGACATATTCCGGTGTGCGGCCGACCATCAACCCGGCGACAAAGATCGAGATGATGACGAACAGCAGCATGCCGTACATGCCGGAGCCGACGCCGCCGACGATGATTTCGCCGAGCTGGATATTGATCAGCGGAATCATGCCGCCAAGCGCGGTGAAACTGTCATGCATGGCGTTGACCGCGCCGCATGAGGCCGCGGTGGTGATGACCGCGAACAGCGCCGAGCCGATGATGCCGAAACGGACTTCCTTGCCTTCCATATTGCCTCCGGTGAGACCGAGGGCATTGAGGGCATCGTTGCCGTGCGCTTCGGCCCAATAACAGAACGTGACGCCGGCGATGAAAAGCACACCCATCACCGCAAGCACGGCCCAACCCTGGCGCTGATTGCCGACCATGCGCCCGAAAACGTTTGTCAGCGCCGCACCGAGTGCAAAAATCGAAATCATCTGCACGAAGTTCGACAGCGCGGTGGGATTTTCGAAGGGATGCGCGGCGTTGGCGTTGAAGAAGCCGCCGCCGTTGGTGCCGAGCATCTTGATGGCGATTTGCGACGCCACCGGGCCAAGCGCGATGGTCTGCTTGGCGCCTTCCAGTGTTGTCGCGTCTACATAGGGACCGAGAGTTTGCGGGATGCCCTGCCAGACCAGAAAAAGCGTGAACAGTACGCAGATCGGCAACAGCACGTAAAGCGTACAGCGGGTGACGTCGACCCAGAAATTGCCGATGGTGCGTACCGAGTGCCGCGCGAAGCCGCGGATCAATGCGATGGCGAGTACGATGCCGGTTGCAGCCGAAAGATAGTTTTGGTGCGTAAGACCGAGCATCTGCACCAGGTAGGACATCGTGCTTTCACCGCCGTAATTCTGCCAATTGGTGTTGGTGATGAAGCTCATCGCCGTGTTGAACGACAAGTCTTCGGCGACGGCGGATTGCCCGGCAGGATTGAACGGCAGCAGGGCCTGCGCGCGCATCAACAGATAAAGAATGAGAAAGCCGCCGACATGGAACAGCAACATGCCGACGGTGTAGGTCACCGCGTGCTGCTCCTGGCGCTCATCGACACCGGCGATCTTGTAAACGGCGATCTCGACCGGCCTTAGAATCGGCGTGAGCCAGGTGCGTTCGCCGTTGAACACCCGCGTCATGTACGCGCCGAGCAGCGGCGTGATGGCGACGATGATGAGGCAATAAAGCAGAATCTGGACCCAGCCGATGGCGGTCATGGTCGCAACCTTTCAGAACAGTTCGGGCTTGAGCAGCGCGTAGACCAGGTAAAAGAGCAGCCCTGCCGTCACGGCGCCGGCGAGTGAATAATCGAAGATCATGGTGCGGCTCCTTACAGCCGGCCGCAGGCGTAGACGTAGCCGATCGATATCGCGAAAAACGCGAACCCGATGGCAAGCATGACCAGATCAAACATGCGCGATGCTCCTCGTGACACGCGAGGAACGTAGTAACGTTAGCCGTATGAATTCGAGAGGAGGGCGGAGTTTGCGTTATAGGATTCCTATAGGAATCGCTGCGTGCGCTTCGTGTTTGTCTCGGCCGAATTCGAGAGGAACGCGGAGTCCGCACTATAGGAATTCTATAAGAATCGCCGCGTGAGCGTCGTATTTATAAGACCACCACATCGTTGCTGCCCGTTCCATCTCGATTTTTTATGGCGATCGGCTCCATCTATCGATGCAGAGGTAGCTGCAGTTTTCGAAAGATGAAGCCATGGCATTTGCGGTGGATTTCGAAGTTCTATTCGACAGGCTGGGCGATGAGTTGCGCGGTGCGTCCAGCCCCGGTTTCGATCTGTTCGCCAAAGTTATCGCTAGTGCTTGCACGCGCATTCCGGTTGTCGGCAAAACCGGCAAGGCGACCAGGATCGGAAGGCTGATCGAAGCCGGTGCATGGACCGAGGCTGCGCTGGCCGTGGTCGAGCTCGAATTGCCCGTCTGGAAGCTTCGCCGCGTCGTCTACGAGAATAGCGAATGGCTGTGTTCGCTGACGCGGCAACCGAATTTACCCGTGGGCTTCGACGAATGCGTTGACGCCGTCCACCCTGTTTTGCCGTTGGCAATCCTTCAGGCGTTCATCGAAGCGCGGCGGGTCGGTAACGACGATGATGCGGTCGAATCGCGTCTTCCGCGTATCCGGCCAGCGGATGAATCGATGATTTGTTGCGATAATTTTATCTGAAAAGGAAGCGGTCATGCTGAGACAGCTCGAAAGTTCGTTTTTTTTGGAACAGCAATTCCCAAAAGGATTGTTCCCTCCCTTCACGAGAGATCAGGCAAAATCCGCTGTACGGCGCAAACCGCGCCCGCTACCGATCGCGGTCCAGAAATTCCCCCAAAGGCCGGATGCGAGCATCATCAACGAGTCGATACCGTTGTGCTATATCGGCCAGAACAGGAAGGGCCGCTGGGTCGTTCGTGAGTCAGAGGGGCGGAGTGGCGGGCTGTTTTTGTTCAAGCAGTGGGCTGTCCGCTTCGCGCGCCGGCAGAGCGAGCCGTCCGGTTGCGCCATCATGTTCATTGCCGAGCCGGTCGAACTGGAGATCAACAGTGATGGGAAATGCGTAGGGACGCCTCGTTCGCCGGAACTTTCATCGCTCCAGGCGCGAGGTAACGATGCCGTTGTCGCAGCAGTCGTTGGTATGTGGCGCAAGCTGAAAAGCTATATTGCACATAGCATAGCTGCACAGCGTCGCAATCGTACAGCGCTCGAACGGGATTTGTTCGGCGGGCAATATACGCTGAGTTCGAAGAACGACGACGACCTGCCGATCGTATCTTAGGAGCCACCATGCCTGTCGGCGTCGGGATCCGGGATCGGCTCAGCGCGGCCGTTGCCGACGTCCAATTTCTTTTCCGCCGGCAGTCCATCCCTGTTCCACCAGCCGCCGCCCAACGCCTGGAACAGAGCGACTGTGTCGGTGAGCCGCGCCGCTTGCGCCTGCGCGACCTGAATGACGGCTTGCAGATACGAGGTCTGCGCATTGAGCAGCAGCAGCACATTGACGTTGCCGGCGTCGAATTGCCGCCGCGCCTGATCGAAGCTGATCCGGGCGGCGCGCTCGAAGTCGTGCGCAGCACGGAGCGCGTCCGCGTCATTCTGTATCGCACGCAACGAGTCTGCGACGTTCTGCACCGCGGCGATGACGGTGCCCTGGTAGGTCCACGCCGCCGCCTGATAAGTGTCTTTCGCGCCCTGAAGTTGATGCAGCAACGAGCCGCCGTCAAACACGGTCTGGGCCACGTTGCCGGCCAAATCCCAGAAGAAATTCTGTGGCGCGAGCAGATGGGAGAGTGCCGTGTTGGTAAAACCGGCATCCGCATTGATGGTGAAATTCGGCAGCAAATTCGCGGTGGCAATGCCGACGCCTGCGCTGGCTGAATGTAGCTGCTCTTCCGCGGCACGCACGTCAGGCCGTTGTTCGATGAGCTGGGACGGCACGCTCACCGGCAGTTGAGCGGGCAATCGAAAGTCGGCAAACGCAAACATCTCTCGCGGCCCTTCGCTCGGATAACCGCCCGCCAGCGCCGCCAGGAGATTGTGGTTCTGCTGAAGCGCCTTGCGCAGCGGCGGCAGGGTCGATTTTGCCTGGGCGAGCGCGGCTTCCTGCACGGCAAGATCGCCGCGGCTGACCGCGCCTTTGTCGAATTGACGCCGCAGCGTATCGACCATCTTGCCGTTGATCGAAATCAGCGTGTTGGTGGAATCGATTTGTTGCCGGAGCGACGCCTCGGTGATGGCGGCAATCGCCACGTTCGACGTGAGTGTCAGATAGGCCGCTTCGACCTGGAAGCGCTGTACGTCGGCCAAGGCTTGCAGCGATTCCACAGTGCGCCGGTTCAAACCCCAGATGTCGAACGTGTAGGTCACCTGAAGCTGCGCTGTCACAAGATTGAAGACGCTCGCTCCCGATGCCGGTGTCGGCGACAGCGCCCCGGAGGTCTGCTGCCGCGTCGGATTGAAGTTGGCCTGCACCAGCGGAAAGAATTTTCCTTCCTGCGCGTAGACCGCTTGCTGGTTGGCGCGCAGTGTCGCCAGGGCCGACTGCAGGTTTGGATTGTTGTCGATCGAACGCCTGACCAGCGCGTCGAGTTTTGCCGATTTGAAGACCGTCCACCATTCCAGCGGAATATCGCGGCCTCCGATGAAATGCTGCGGTTGCCCGGGCGCCGCATCGGTCCCGGATGTCTGCGTCGCAAGCGGCTCGCGGGTGTAACGGGTAATCTCGGGAGCGGCGGGATGGGCGAAATCGGGACCGACGGCACACGCCGTCAAGAGAAACATGACCGCAAATGCGGTCGCGCTTGCAGACAACCCCCTGGCCGCAACATGGGACATAAGCAACGTGTAACTGGTGAACGGAAAGCGCGACGACCCCAGCAGGCATTATTTCCGAATTATGCCGGGCTGGCTATGTTGGCGCGGCCACACTGTGATTTATTCAGTGACCGGGGCCAGTCTTGCACGGCTAAAATAGTTGAATGAATCAATCGTGATACACTGTCATGAGTCGGACATCTAAGTAACGCTAAGCGTATCCGCTGTGATTAATGACAGTAGACCACGGCGAGGGGCCCGTGGCCTTGTCGAGGCAAATCCGAACACGCTGGATACGGCTTATCGATGGCGCCCCGCATAGAAATGAACCGGGCGAGTGTGGCGACCGTCGGCACGCTGCTTGCGATCGCTGTCGTGGCGTATTGGCTGATGCGTGCCGGCGAAGCGCCGAAGCCCGCGACAGTCAAGGCGGAGCAGTCCGCACCGCAAAACAGCATCGATCTTTCCGATTCGCAACTCGCTTCGGTCAAGGTCGCGCCGGTAGAGGACCGCGATTTCCCGATAGAAAAGCAGGCGGTCGGCAGCATCGATTTCAACGAAGATTTGTCGGCGCAAGTCTTCGCGCCTTATCAGGGACGCATCATCGCGTTGTTCGGAGAGGTCGGCAACGATGTCAAGAAAGGCCAGACACTGTTCACGATCGACAGTGCCGACCTTTTGCAGGCTGAATCGGCATTGATCGCCGCAGCCGGCGTTCTGGATCTGGACAACAAGAATCTCGCGCGTTTGCAGGACCTCTACACGACGCGCGCGGTTTCGCAGCATGAGCTTGAGCAGGCGACGTCGGATCAGCAGACCGCGCAGGGCAACTTGGCCGCGGCGCGCGACGCGGTACGCATCTTCGGCAAAAGCGATGCCGATATCGACAAGATGATATCCACGCGCACGGCCGATCCGACACTGATCGTGCCTAGCCCGATCGATGGCCGCATTACCTCACGCAGCGCCGCGCCGGGACTGTTCGTGCAGCCGGGCAATACGCCCGCGCCATTCACTGTCACCGACATCAACACGATGTGGATGATGGCGAATGTTGCCGATGGCGATAGTCCGGCCTTCCGCGTAGGACAGCCCGTCAAAGTCAGCATCGAGGCATTTCCCCGCCGCACATTTGCAGGCGCGGTCACACTGGTCGGGGCGGCAGTCGATCCAAACACCCATCGCGTGCTGGTGCGGTCGGAAATCAAGGACCCGCAGCATGAATTGCGCTCCGGTATGTTCGCGAATTTTGTCATCGGTGTCGCCCCGCCGGCGCGTTCGCCTGCGGTTCCTGTCAACGGCGTGGTGCGTGAGGGCGATGGCACGATGACGGCATGGGTCACCGCCGATCGTCGCCACTTTACCCAGCGCGTTGTCAGGATCGGGGAGGAACGCGACGGCTACCGGCAAATTCTCGACGGCGTCCAGGTTGGCGAGTTGGTTGCGACAGACGGCGCGCTGTTCCTGAGCAACGAACTGGCCACTGCCTCGCACTGAATGGGTTGGACGCAGGCTCGATGGCAAAGGATTGAGAAAACAACATGCTTCGGAGCGTGCTGCAATTTGGACTGACGCGGCGCCCGATCGTGCTGTTGGGACTGTTCGTGTTTGTTGCCGCCGGTATGTTCACTTTCTCGAAGCTGAACATCGAGGCCTACCCAAACCCCGCCCCGGTGATCCTGGAAATCACCGCGCAATCGCCGGGCCAGTCGGCCGAGGAGATGGAGCGGTACTTTACGATCCCGATCGAGGTTGGGCTTGCGGCGACCCCTGGCGTCGATGTCATTCGCTCCACGTCGTTTTACGGACTGTCGTTCGTCCGCGTCTCGTTCCAGTACGGCGTGGACTATTATCTCGCTTTGACGCAGACGGCGATCAATTTGCAGCAGAATGTCAATCTTCCGAACAACGTCGTGCCGCAGATTCAGGCCACCAGCCTTGTCGGTGAGATATTCCGCTATCAACTGACCGGGCCGCCGCATTTCGGGCTGACGAATTTGCGCACCGTCCAGGACTGGATCGTGCAGCGGCGGCTTCTGACCGTGCCCGGCGTCGTGCAAGTGAACACCTGGGGCGGTACGACCAAGGAATACGACGTCGACGTCGATCTGCATAAGCTGGATGCATACAATATAACGCTGCCGCAGATTCTCACGGCGCTCGGCAACGCCAATGTCAATGTCGGCGGCCGCACCATCAATTTCGGCCAGCAGTCGGTGAATATCCGCGGCGTCGGTCTGATGGATTCCGGCGGCGCGGCCGACCTGACGCAAGGCTACAAGGTTGGCGACATCGAAAACGTCGTGCTGGCGCAATCGAATGGCGTGCCGATTTTCGTCAAGGACGTGGCCAAAGTCTCGGTCGGCTATGTACCCCGGCTCGGCAAGGCCGGACGAGACCGGGAAGACGACATCATCGAAGCGATCGTCATCATGAATCGGACGCAGCACACCAACGATATCGTGCCGCGTGTGCGCAATGAAATCAGCAAGATCAACAGCGACGGCAGCCTGCCCCCAGGGGTGAAGCTCGTTCCATTCTATGACCGCACTGACCTTGTCGCCGTCACGACCAGCACGGTGGTGCACAATCTGGTTTTCGGCTGCCTGCTGATTTTCTTCATCCAGTGGATTTTCCTCGGCGACATGCGCAGCGCCATTATCGTGGGCGCAAATATCCCGTTTGCGCTGTTTTTCAGCATCATGATCCTGGTGCTGCGCGGCGAGGACGCAAACCTTCTTTCCGTCGGCGCCATAGATTTCGGCATCATCGTCAACTCGGCGGTGATCGTGGTCGAAAACATCTATCGGACTTTCCAATCGACGCCGGATGAGCGCCGTTCCCTGGTACGGCAACTGGCGGACGGTAAATGGGGACCCGATCCGACGCGCGGCGCCGATCTCTATACCTTGCCGGGTTGGACCGACCGGCTCCGGCTCATTCTGGTCAGCGCGCTGCAAGTCGACAGGGCAGTATTTTTCTCGACCGCCATCATCGTCGCAGCCTTCATTCCATTGTTCACGATGCAGGGCGTCGAGGGCCAGATTTTCGGGCCGATGGCGCGGACTTACGCCTACGCATTGATCGGAGCGTTGATCGCGACGTTCACGGTAACGCCGTGTCTCGCGTCACTGCTGGTCCCCGAGCGGATCGAGGAGGTCGAGACATTCGTCGTGCGACGGTTGCGATCGGTCTATACGCCGGTGCTGCAATGGTCGCTCAACAACATCAAGGCGACGGCGACGATCGGGCTGGTGTTCCTCGTTGTCTGCGGCTTTCTCGGCACCCGGCTCGGCAGCGAATTTCTGCCGACGCTCGAGGAGGGCAATCTCTGGATTCGCGCGACCATGCCGCCGACGATCTCGCTGGAAGCCGGCATGCCAGTCGTCAACCGAATTCGGGAAATCCTGTTGCGTCATCCCGAAGTGATTACCGTCGTTTCGCAGCACGGGCGTCCCGATGACGGCAGCGATGCGGCGGGCTTTTTCAATGCCGAGTTCTTCGTGCCGCTCAAACCCTTCGAGCAATGGCCGACCGGTTTGACCAAAGAGAAGCTGATCGACCAACTGCAGGCCGAATTTGACAAAGAGTTTGTCGGTATCGACTTCAATTTCTCGCAATACATCCAGGATAACGTCGAGGAAGGGCTCTCCGGCGTCAAAGGCGCCAATTCGGCGAAGATCATCGGCCCCGACCTCGCCGTCCTTGAAAAGTTGGCCCGTGCCGCGATGGCGGAAATGGCGAAAGTGCAGGGCATCACCGATCTCGGCGCGTTCTGGGTGCTCGGCCAGCCCAATCTGAATATCCGGGTCGATCGGGCCAAGGCGGCGCGCTACGGGCTCAATGTCAGCGACGTCAATAATGTCGTGCAGGCTGCGTTGGGCGGCACGACGGCGACAACTCTTCTGGAATCCGACCGGCAGTTCGACGTTGTCGTGCGGCTTGCGCCCGCGTTTCGGCAAAACATCGCGGATGTCCGCAACCTGAAAATCGCAGTCACGACCTCATCCGGTAACGCCTACGTCCCGCTGAGCGACCTTGCCTCGATATCGCTGGACACCGGCGCGTCCTATATTTTCCGGGAGCGCAATCAGCGTTTCGTGCCGATCAAGTTCAGCGTCCGGGGCCGCGACCTCGCCGGCGCCGTGGAAGAAGCGCAGCAGCGCATCGCCGAGAACATCAAACTGCCGACCGGCTACCGTATCGAATGGGCCGGTGAGTTCGAATGGCTGCAAGCGGCGAAGGAGCGACTTGCGATCATCCTGCCGATCACGTTGCTTCTGATCATGACGCTGCTGTACCTGTTGTTCAATTCGTTGCGCGACACGCTGCTGGCGCTGCTCGGCCTGCCGTTTGCGATCTGCGGCGGCATTCTCGGGCTTTACGTCACCGGGCTGGATTTCAGTGTCTCGGCGGCAATCGGCTTCATCTCGCTGCTGGGCGTATCGGTGATGAGCGGCATTCTGATTATCAACGGCTACTACCGCGTTGCCGCGGCCGGGCAGCCACCCATCGAAGCGATGGCCGCCGCCGTCGGACAACAGATGCGGCCGATCCTGATGATGACGCTGTCAGCCTGCATCGGGTTGTTGCCGGCTGCGATCTCGACCGGCATCGGCAGCCAGGTCCAGCGCCCGCTGGCGACCGTCATTGTTGGTGGCATGCTTATCGGTCCGATCATGCTGCTGATCGTCGTGCCGGCGTTGCAAACCTTTTTCCTGAGCCTTGAGCGGCGTCCGTCGGCTACACAGCGGCCCGATGCTGTTCAGAACTGATATTAAATGTGTATTTCTTTGACGTGTTCCTATATGTTTTGACAACCGGGATTGGCGCAAACAGGCGAGTCTCTCCGTGAGTCTCGATACCCAGTTGCCGACTTCCAATGTACCCGCTTGGCAGCGCTTTGCCGGGCTGACGCTGCGGTCGGTCTTCATTATGGCCTTGGCGGTGCTGACCTATCGCGTGAGCTTGCCGCAAAACGAAACAATCTCGACGGCCTATGACACGCCAAACGATCTGATCCGGATCCTGCTCGGGCTTGCAATCTGCATTTGGCTGATCGTGCAGTTGTTCAGGCCGCCGCGCGACGCCGCGGGCTATCGATCCTGGTTCTATATCGGCATTCCGGCGGTCCCGTTCGCGATCGTCTGCCTCGCCTACATCTGGTGAAGCGACGGCACCTCTAGCGGTGCGCACTAGGGCTCGATCAAGCGTCCCGTTGCCGCCTTGAGCACCGCCTCGGTGCGTGTCGACGCGCCGAGCTTCTCGCGGGCATTGTCGATATGAAAATCGACCGTTCGCTTGGTCAGGTCGAGAATCTTTGCGATCTCAGCCGAGGTCTTGCCGCGCGCCGCCCAGGTCAAGACCTCTACCTCGCGCTCGTTGAGTGCGATGGTTTTCGGCCATACCCCCGACCGCGCGACGCCGGCGAGCCGTGCTGCGATGATGGCCGCAAGCATTTCGAAATCGATCGGTTTGGTCACGTAGTCGTCGGCGCCAAGCTGGCGGCCCTTCAACTCGTTGTCGCGATCGGTCAACGCGGTGAGAAATATGAACGGCATTCGCGAGAACCGCGGCGACAGAGCAACCAGACTGTCGAGAAGCTCGAAGCCGGACATTGCCGGCATGCTGATGTCCGACAGGACGAGATCGTGCATCGTCCTCAGGATCGCCGCAAGACCCGCGCGGCCGTCATGGGCGAGCGTGACGTCATAACCGCGGTCGACCAGTTCTTCGGCGATCAGCGCCGCGGTTTCCCGATCGTCCTCGATGCATAGGATTTTCGTTTTCGCCTGCGTCATTGCTCCATCCGGACATGGCGAATGTGGCGCAATTCGCGCTGGAATCGAAGCCTTAAACGGGTAAACCGTAAATGCGAGCAGGTTGTTATCCGGCCTGATTTCGGTTCCGGCTGGCGGGGCTCTTCATTATAGTTAGGAACTTCTGGAGAGTTCACCGTTGCAGCGGAACCGCAATCGGCGCTTGGGTAATTTCGTGCGGCTGCCGCGCTCGATCCGCTATCGCCTCGCGGCGGTGTTCCTCGGATTCTTTGTCCTGGTCTGCGTCCTTGGCGCGTTCAGCATCTGGCGGCTGAGCAACTTCAATCTGCTCTCCGCCAATGTCGCCGAGATTTGGCTGCCGACCACCCGCGCGTTGGGCGATCTCAACAATTACACCTCCGACTTTCGCGCCATAGAAGGCAGCAACCTTCTATTATCGGACCCTGCGGAGTCCGCTTCGACCGAGAAGCAGATGGAACAGCTCGACCGCTCCATTGCCGCGGCCGAGCGTGAATTTGAGGCGATACCGCACGAAGCCGCCGAGAACGATTTGTACGCCCGGTTCAAGATGCGGTGGACCGCATATCGGGCAATCGTCAATCAGATGCTCGGTTTGTCGCGGGCCAATCGCAAGGCCGATGCGCTGGAAATCTACGGCGGCACGTCGCGCTCCGCTTATAACGCAGCGAGCGATACGCTTGGCCTGCTGACCGACCAGGCGGTGACCAGCGCACAGGCCGCAAGCGATCGTCTTGGTGTCGCCTACAACCATGCCGTCTGGCTCATCCTGCTCGGTATGCTGGTCGCCGGCGCGATGGTGGTGGCGGCGCTGATTCATATCAGCCGTTTCGTTTCGGCACCGTTGCTTGATCTCGCCGGCCGGATGCGTCGCCTCGCGGCGAACGAAACCGATATCGATATTCCTGAAATGGATCGCGGCGACGAGATCGGCGAGATGGCGCAGGCCACGGTCGTATTCCGCAACAACGCCCTCGAGCTTGTGCGCAGCCAGCAGATGCTGGCCCGTCAGGCCGCGCTGCTCGAAGAGCAACTGGCGCAAGAGCAGCGTCTGGCGCTGGCACAGCGCAATTTCGTTTCGATGGCATCGCACGAATTTCGCACGCCGATGACGGTGATTGACGGTCATGCGCGGCGGATGATCAAGATGAAAGACGTCATGCCGCGCGAGGAAACAGCCGAACGCGCCGGCAAGATTCGCAGCGCCGTGCTGCGCATGGCTCATCTGATCGACAACCTGCTCAATTCATCGCGGCTCATCGATGGCGGGGCTGCGCATTATTTCCATCCTGCCGAGCTCGACGTGGCGCCGCTGCTGCATGAGGTCTGCCAATTGCATCGGGAAATGGTGCCGACGGCGCAAATCGCCGAGCGGATCGCAAGCGCGCCGATGCAAACGGTCGGCGACCCGAAGCTGTTGTTTCAGACCTTCAGCAATCTGCTGGCCAATGCCGTCAAATATTCGCCGAACGGGGGCGCGATCGAGGTCGATGCGAGCGTCGTTTCCGGCGATATTGTCGTCGCGGTCTCCGATCGCGGCATCGGGATTCCGCCGGACGATCTCGGGCGGTTGTTCGAGCGCTACCGCCGCGGCAGCAACGTTTCCGGAATCGTCGGCACCGGCGTCGGGCTCTATCTTGTGAAAATGGCGGTGGACATGCACGGCGGCCGGGTCGATGTCGAAAGCAGGGAAGGCGAGGGTTCTCGCTTCACCGTGCGTCTGCCGATAAGCCATGGCATGGTGAAGGAATCGCCGCCGCTTGCTGTCGAATCTGTTGCAATGGAGGACGCGTCGCAATGAAGACGGGTAGGATGATTTCGGCAGCCTTTTTTACCGCATTGGTGACGGCTTCAGCGGCCGGCGCCGTTGAGATGCGCGCCTTGCCGGCGACAAGCGCGCTGACGCGCGTCGATTGGCAGGCCCCGGAACAATTGCCCCGGCAATTCCGTAATCACTGCACGGCGGAGAATTTCACCGGGCGGCCGTATTGTTCGAACCATTGCGGCATCGACTACCAGTTTTTCTACTGCTCAGCGGCGTCCTTTGGCTGCTGCCACCTCGGTCACGGCTATTGCGATTGGGACGGCCATCTGCGCTGTTCGCCGTAGATACTGCCGCGGTTAATAGTTCAAGTTTTCGAAAGCTTGCGCGGCGTTCTCGCTGTAAAAAGCCTTACGGCGCGGCAATGACCCCCCAGTACTTAAAGCTACGTGAGTAGTTTTACTCCGTGCATTTTCGCGGTGGCGCCGGTGTCGACTACAACTCGGCGAATATGGCGAAGAGCAAGCTTGATGCGATCGCCGATGTTGCCGCGCTCTCAGCCGTGGATCACGGCGGCGATGCAGTCGCTGTTCGCCCAAGCCCTTTCGACAGCGCGCCTGACGAAGTAACAGCTTCTGCGGATGCGCCCCTGAGGCGGCGCTTAACGCCGCCTGGGCGCGGCGCTAGGATGCGCCGATGGGTCGATGCATCGGTGGTCGGCTGCAACGGCCGTGGCTCGCGTTCGGCGCAATGCTGCTTTGGCTGAATGCGGGCGCGGCGGTCCGCGCCGACGAGGTCGAGTCGTTCTATCGGAGCCACACGCTCACGCTCGGCTCGCCCAATAGTCCGGGCGGCGGATACGACGTCTATCTTCGTGCGCTGGCGCGGCATCTCGCCCGGTATATTCCGGGCAATCCAAACATCATCGTGCAGAACGTGCCGGCGGCCGGCGGCATGGCGCTCGCCAATCAGCTTTACAACACCGTGCCAAAGGACGGCTCGTATTTCGGCATGGTGCGCGGCACCGCGATTCAGGAGGAGGTCTACAAGTCCCCGCAGGTGCAATTCCGCGGCCGTGACTTTGCCTGGATCGGCAACATGAACAGCGATCGGGACGCCTGCATTGTCTCGGCGAGCACGGACGTGCACGGCGTTGGCGATCTTTATACGCACGAGGTTATTGCGGGCGCGTCCGGGGTCGGCGCGCAGTCCTATTCCTTTCCCGTTGTTTATCGGAAGCTTCTCGGCATGAAGATCAAGGTGATATCCGGCTATCCCGGCACGCCGGAGCGCCTACTTGCGCTTCAGCGCGGTGAGATCACCGGTGCCTGCGGTATCAGTCTGTCGCTGTTGCGCGCTCAATTCAGCCGCCTGATTGACGAGGGAAAGATCCGCCTGATTGCTCAAGGCGCGCTCAATAGGGACGCGCGTTATCCCGACTTGCCCAACATTCTCGATCAGGCAAACACGCCGGAACTCAAGCAGGCGCTTGAATTTCTTTACCTGCCGCTGGCGCTTGGTCGTTCGCTGGCGGCGCCGCCGGGAGTTCCGGCCGACAGGCTCGATGTCCTGCGCGCTGCCGTTTTCAAGACCATGCAAGACCCCGAGTTTCTCGCGGACGCCAAAAAGCTCGAAATCGATATTGAGCCCATGAACGCCGCCGATACCAAAGCCATGGTTGATCGGCTGTTCGCGACGCCGCCCGCTGTCGTCACCCGCATCGAGGATGCGCTGTTACAGTAGCGCTGCGTTGATCACGGGGCCGTGGACGTTGACCGCCGCGTCGTTTAGTTTCACCGGAATCCAAGGAGCGAGGAATGTTGCAGGAATACCACCACAAAGGGTGCTTTAGCTGGCCCAACCAGTCCCGTGTGGCCGTGACGCTAACCTTCGATTTCCAGGGCGGCGAGGATGTGCGGCCGCTCGATGACGGCACGCTCGATCACGAGGAATATACCCAGTGCGAGTACGGCCCTCACACCGCGGTCTGGCGCATTCTGCGCATCCTCGATGAGGAGGGCGTCAAAGCCAGCTTCCTCACCTGCGGCGCCATCGCCGAGCGTTATCCGGATGCGGTGAAGGCGATCGTCGCTAACGGCCACGAGATCGCCGGCCACGGCTATCACCACGAAGTGGCGCGCAAGCTCACACGCGAGCAGGAGCGAGAGGTCCAGAAGAAGACGCTCGAAATGATCCGCACCCGTACCGGGCGGCGGCCGTTCGGCTGGCGCTCGTGCACACAGAGTCCCAACAGCCTTGAGCTTTTGATGGAGCACGGTTTTCTCTGGAACAGCAACTCGTTCTCGCACGACCTGCCATTTCTGTGGGAGTCTGCCGGGCGTTTTATCGTCGAGCTGCCGCGGCAGCCATTCGGTGATGGCCGAACCTATCAGCACCGGAACAATGACGCCGGCAATCCGCACGACACGTTGCTGATCTGGAAGGCAATGTTCGATGAGTTTCACGACGAGTTGAAAACCGCCCCGGCGTACTGCCCGTTCCAGTTCCATCCGTATATTTCCGGCCGGCCCGGGCGGGCTCGGACGCTGCGCGCGATCATCCAGCACATGAAAAGTGCAGGCGGCGTCTGGTTTGCAACCGGCAGCGAAGTCGCGCAGTGGTGCCTCGACGAAGTTTTCAAGGCTGACCGTCCGGTGGCCGCCGAGTAGCCCTATATTCGGTCGGCGAACTTCCCTATTTTGCCGCGGTCGCGCAGGATCGTTGGCGACGCGGGTGTAGCTCAATGGTAGAGCAGAAGCCTTCCAAGCTTATGACGAGGGTTCGATTCCCTTCACCCGCTCCAACTTATAAATCAATCACTTATACCCGTTTTCTCACTGCGGCGGTGAAACAGGACATTCTCGGTCGTAAGTGACCCCAAACTGGTCCTTTCAGGTCCTCCCTGTACCAAAGGACAGTATCGCTGCGGCACCCTCCAGCGCGAGAATGGCGCTTCCGCCAAGCGGGAGGACAACCATGAGAAGACTGACTCTGCTCAGTCTGTTCGGCATGGCTTTGTTGATCACCTTAGCCGCGCCAGCAGGAGCCCAATCCCAGATCACCGAACAAGAGGCGCACGCTATCGGCGTTGACGCCTATCTTTATTTCTATCCGCTCCTTTCCGTGGACGTCACCCGGAAGGTCCTTACCAACGTAGAGGCGGGTAAAATTCCGGGCTTTGGACCGGCGAATGCATTCCACAGCTTCACGGCGTTTCCCGCCGCCGACTTCAAGACCGTCGTGCGCCCGAATTTCGATACGCTGTATTCCAGCGCCTTTCTCGACATGACAAAAGAACCGGTGGTCGTGGCGGCACCCAACACCGACGGCCGCTACTATTTGCTGCCGATGCTCGACGCATGGACCGACGTATTTGCATCGCCCGGCTGGCGCACGACAGGGACCCAGGCAGGCAACTTCCTCATTACTCCCCCGGGCTGGAACGGCGACGTACCTGCTGGAATGAGGCGGATCAATGCGCCAACGCCGTATGTGTGGATCATCGGACGAACAAAGACCGATGGGCCTGCGGATTACGACGCCGTTCACAAGATTCAGGCCGGTTACAAAATCACACCGCTGTCGCAATGGGGCAAACCACCCGTGCCGCCAACGGTGACGATTGATCCCACGGTGGATATGAAAACGCCGCCAAGGGTTCAGGTCGATACGATGCCGGCCACAAGATTCTTCGCCTATGCGGCCGAGCTTCTCAAGGTCAATCCGCCACACGTTACCGACCAGCCGATCATCGCCCAGCTAAAGAAGATCGGCATCGAGGTCGGAAAAAGCTTTGATTTGAGCAAGGCCGATCCTGTTATCCAGCGCGCGTTGGCAAGTGCTCCGGGTGAGGCGCAGCAATTGATGGCATGGAAGATACCGACACTCGCCCGTGTCGCAAACCACTGGTCAATGAACACCGACACGATGGGCGTGTATGGCAACTACTATTTAAAGCGCGCCATCATCGCCCAGTTGGGCCTCGGTGCGAACCTTCCCGAAGATGCGATATACCCCACTAATTTGGGCGATGAAGGCGGAAAGCCCCTCGACGGAGCGAACAAATACACGCTCCACTTCGACAAGGGCCAAACACCGCCGGCGGACGCCTTCTGGTCGGTGACGCTGTACGACGCCGAAGGCTTCCAAATCGCCAACCCGCTCAATCGCTTTAATCTCAGCAGCTGGATGCCGCTCAAATACAATGCCGACGGGTCACTCGACTTTTATTTTCAGAACGAAAGTCCGGGCGCGGATAAGGAAGCCAACTGGCTTCCAGCGCCAAAAGCCGAGTTCAACTTGCTGATGCGGCTCTACGCCCCAAGATCGGACGCGCTTACCGGGAAGTGGAACCCCCCGCCGGTCACACACGTGTCGCTGCCGAGCTTGGGCGTGCAATGAAGCTATTTGACGTATAGGCCGCGTAATTCGGCAACAGCGGCGCAGATCGCGGTGGCAATGATAGCGCGTCGTGTCAGCATTAGAACCAAGCGCAACGGAGAGGTGAAAGATCCGCTCATCTTGAGAAAGACAGTCGCCTTCACCAAGGCTTCTCGCGCAGTTCCATGTAGTTCCATAATGTCCCTGTTCGACCACAATTCAAACTTATGACCTCCCGGGGTGGGTGCACGGTTTAGCCGAATACTCCGGCCTTTGCTGTATCCAAAATCATTCGCGAGTCATGGACGGCCTATGGACGGCCGCGAGTTGTGGGCGGCCTTAGGAGGGCTTTCGCATATGCATGAGACGAACGTGGAAGCTTCGGAACTCGGAAAAAGCAGGATCGCTGCTTCGAGCGCGGTCATATCGCCGGAACGACGTTTGCTCGGATGGGCAGTCACGTTGGCTGGCGCCGCATTGATGGTGGGCGGAGCTACGATCCTGGTTCTATCCGTTCTCTGATGGCGAAATTTCTGGCGAACATGGCAGTTGGAGTGATTTGGTATGAGCAATGATGCCGATATTGTGGGTCTGACAGACGAGCAGACTCGCCGCTTCCGGGAAATCGATGACGAGATCTCGCAGACACAAGCAGGCATTGCCGTTTGGCATCGCCTCCTCGATCGTCGTCGGCTTGACCGGAAGTTGGGTCTTCATCCCATCACCGAGTTCGCGGCGGATCAAAGGCCTGCCGGTCATGAGCAGGGAACGCTTGTGAAAAAAGCCGCGGCGAAGATCGAGTCTTCCCCACGCGAGCCTTTTTATGTCCACTCGGAGAATGAAGGGCGAGCGTTGCTTATCCGCTGTATTGGCTATCTCGGCAATGCTGCGGGCGAAAAATTCGCCTTCGACAAAGACTACGGAGATCGCGACAAGATGGCCGAGTGGATCTTCAAGGAGATCAAAGAGCTTGGCGCGATAGCCTATATTCGAAAGCATTCACCTTTTATTTTCGGCATCCCGATTGCCGTGGCTCACACCTGAGATCGACGGCGCCGCGCTATGGCTCGACATTTTTCCGTTCTCGCCATTCAAGCCGAAGGGCGAAAGATTCCGATCGATCGGGCAGACGGAACCCATCTTCCAGTTCCCCCGCGTGTTCCCGATGGCAACCGGCTTGTCGCGGTTGTCAACAACGGTGAATGGCAATCCGCCGTGGACGTCACTTATCCGGCCGTCTATCAGAAGGTCGGCCGTCGCTATCAGGAAGGAATCTGGAAGGCGATGGATCTTTATCTCATCGACGAGCGACGCGCAGTCCAGATCGAGGACGGACGCCGGGTGACGATGAACGGGCAACCCGTCAAGGATCCTGGAAGGGCGTGATCACGCTACGTTGTCGCGGTCCCCTTCTTCAAGGGATCGGCCTATGCTAGTCTCGTGCCAGCATAAGGGACGTGGCCTCTTGCTAAAGCAGCGTATTGCTGTCGCCGCGGCCTGCTGCACGGCCTTGATCTCACTGGCTCTGCAAGAAAAAATGTGTTTGGCAACCTAAGCCGGTAGTGGGATCGCGTGTTCCTTCTTTCCTTGGGCGATGGGAGAGGGACATGTCGGACCTTGATCCGACGCTCGGCGAGATTCTTCATCTCGCTCATCATGCCGCCGGTGATCCAAGCCTCTGGGACGAGGTGATGAGGCGGTTGTGTGCGCGTTTGAAGGCGTCGCGGATCGCTCTCATCGACCATAACTTCATCACACGCCAAGGCGACATCAGCCATGCCGCAGGTATAGACGAACGATTCCGAACGCTCTATCGCGCCCGTTTTTCCGGAAAGAATGTGTGGCTGAACACCGAGCGCCGGTTGACGCCGGGGGAGGTGTTCACAGGCGCCGAATTGGTCCCCAATTGGGACCTTGTCAGAACGGAATTCTACCGGGATTGGCTGCGCCCCCTACACGCTTTTCACTGCTTGATCGGGATCACATTCGGCAGCGACGAAGAGATCGGAAGTCTTGTGGCGTTGAGGTCGCTTGATGAGCGGGGATTCGATGCACAGGACAAACGCGACTTGGCCTCTCTGCTGCTGCAATTGCGGTGCGCATGCGAACTTGGCGCCGAGTTCATGGCCGCACGCCGCACCGTCGAGATCCTTTCGGACATCGTGCACCGCTTGTCGGAGGCAGTATTGATCGTTGACGGCCAGTGCCATCCCGTCTTCCTCAATCGCGCCGCCGAACGGGTTCTGGCCGAACACGATCACCTTACGCTGGCGCACGGCATGCTGGCGGCGGCCTCGGGCCTGGAGACCGGGAAGCTCAGGCAGCTCGTCGCGGTAGCGGCCGGATGCAGCAGCAACGGTTCGACCGGATCGGACAGTGCCATTGTCGTCACGTGCCGATCGGGCGCGCCCCCGCTGCTATTGCGGATCAGGTCCATTCCGCATTCGGCGATCTACCAAGGCGGCCGGCAAAAGCATGTCGTCGCTGTTTTTACCGGGACGACTGAAATGACGGAATTGGTCCGTCAGTTACACGACTTATATCACCTGACGCCTGCGGAGGCGCGGCTCGCCGCTCTCATTCTCCGCGGCTACTCGCTCCATGCGGCGGCGCGCAGTCTTCACGTCAGCAACAACACCGCCCGCACCCACATGAAGCGGATCTACGATAAGACCGAAACGCATCGGCAGGTTGATCTCATCCGCCTTGTCGCCGGCGGCACGATGCCGTGGCATTGATTTGAGTGTCGCCCTACTTACGGTCAATGGGAAGCAATCACTCAGTGGGCATGGCCGAGCACTGAGCTTCGATACATGTTGCGGCCCCGCCGATGCGTGTGCGTTGGAATGTGGCCGTGTGCGGCGGCCAGTTCCGCCCGCCGCATCACGCGCGGTTCGTCGGCGCTGCGCTCGTTCCGCTCATGCGCGATACGAGTGTTTCGACTCATGCGCTGGAGTCGCGGGTTTGCTACCGGCCGTCTAGAGGCGCTCCCGCAATTCGGACATGCGATAGCCTTGTTCCATTCGCTCAACGGCCGGAATTCCTTGAACGGTCCGCAAACGCCACATTGATAATCGTACAGCGGCATGGCTCGCGCCTCAGGCGATCGGCGGCCCGCCCGGCATCGTTCCACTCAAAAGCATGTAGCCCGGGATCCAGCCGGTGTAGACACCTTGTAGGGAGCAAAGCACCCCCGTTGCCCGGGTGAGATTTGTCCGGCCAAGTGCGAGGATGAGAAAGAACAAGAACCACAGGACGCCCCAGGAGGCCCAGGAAATACCGAACCAGAGATCCCAGGTGCTGTTGGCGTTGGCAAGGATTTCGATGAAGACGGGAACGGTTGTGATCGCGACGAACAAGCAAAACCACCCTAGGCCGCGTCCGTCCGCGCCGTTCCATCGGTTCCAGGCAACCCAAAAGTAAGTGAAGGTGAACAACAAGGTCAGCGCCGCGGCTTTGATCGTGGCGGCGTTCGCGCCCGGGCCGAACGCGAGATAGAGCGCCACCAACAGCGTGACGAAGCCCACGAAGACGTCGATGACGGCGATCTCGCGATCGCCGATCCGTCCCAACAGCCAGATGCCGTTCAGGCACAGAACGGCACCGACCCAGAATAGCGCCAAACCGAGCAGCATCGTAAAGTTCTCCCGATGTGGTCCCGATCGTTGAAGCCGCAGCGCGCCTTGGTGCGCTGCCCTTTTCTCGACCCTGCTAGCTCGCCGTCGCGATATCAATGCCTGAGCGGATGCTCGGCTTTGGGCCGCCGCTGTTTGGCTTGATGTCGAAGTCAAAGATCTCGGTCGGGATCGCGATGGTGCAGCATGCGTTCGGAATGTCGACGATACCGCTCACGCGTCCCTCGACCGGTGCGGTGCCGAGAATCACGTATGCCTGTTCGCCGGTGTAGCCGAACTTCTTCAGGTATTCGATCGCATTCAGACAAGCGCGGCGATAGGCGATGTGCGCGTCGAGGTAGAATTGCTTTCCACTCTTCTCGTCGACCGAGATGCCTTCAAACACCAGATATTCCGAGAATCTCGGTTCGATCGGGCTTGGCTGGAAGACCGGATTCGTAATGCCGTATTTTGCGATGCCGCCTTTGATGAGATCGACACCTATATCGACATAGCCCGCCATTTCGATGGCGCCGCAAAACGTGATCTCGCCGTCACCCTGTGACCAATGGATATCACCCATCGACAGGCCGGCACCCTTCACATAAACCGGAAAGTAGACGCGGGAGCCACGCGACAGATTTTTGATGTCGCAATTGCCTCCATGCTCACGCGGCGGGACGGTACGCCACGCCTCCTTGGCTGCCGCTTGAGACTTTTTCCCCGTCAACTGCCCCATCAAGGCTGTTTCGGCATTGGGAGCGGTAGCAAGCGGAGGAACGCGATCCGGGTTGGTCGCGATCAGTTCGGCCTCGCGCTTGTTGCAACGATCCAGCAAATCCTGCGACGGCAGACAGCCGATGAGGCCGGGATGGACGATGCCGGCCCAACGCACGCCGGGGACGTGACGTGAGGTCGTGTAGATGCCGTGGAAGTCCCAGCATGCTTTGCGAGCGTGAGGATAGTGATCGACTAGGAAGCCGCCACCGTTCTCGCGCGCGAAGATGCCGGTGAACCCCCAAGCTGAAGCCGGCAAATAGCCGAGATCTAGCAGGTCGACGACGAGAAGATCGCCGGGCTCGGCGCCTTCCACGCCAAATGGGCCACTCAGATAATGCACTTTCGTGAGATCGACGTCGCGGACGTCGTTGGCGCTGTCGTCGTTTTCGATTTGGCCACCGGTCCAGTCGAAGCATTCGACCCGGAATTCGTCTCCCGGCTTCATCATCTCGACCATGGGAATGTCGGGATGCCATCGATTGTGGGTTTTCATCTCGGCCGCCTCCGGCGGGCGAGACAGATCGACCTTAAATGCGGTTCTTGGCATGGGTGGCCTCCGTCATGGGGTTCGAAAGCGCGTCCTGCGTGACAGGTCGGCGTTCATCCCGCAAAGGCGCGTTCATCCCGTCTGTCCATCTGTCTGTCTGTACGACAGATCAGCGTGCGGAAATTTAACTCCCATCGCTTGGCAAAAGTCATCACCCGCGGAGGTGATGCTCCTTGTCGCAGCTTTTCCCGCCCTCTATCGCATAGCGCCAGTAGGATCGGCCTATGCGCGGACGGTCATGCCTACGGCCACATGATGTCCGATCACGGTCGCAGTGACGCAAAGCAGAACCGAGGCAACAAATGTAAGCCAGCGCCAACTGGTTCTCGCCGTCGCGCAACAAGTTGAGAGTTCTGGATGCTGAAGGCCGAGAAAGTGGTGAATCCGCCGCAGATGCCGACCATTACGAACAACCGCATTCCCTCGCTAGCTGGCTGGGGGCTGAACCACCCAATCACGAAAGAGCCCAGGATATTGACGAGAAGCGTTCCCCACGGAAATGTCTCACCGGCGATCTGCGCTGCGACTTGCGACAACCAATAGCGTGCCATGGAACCCAGACTGCCGCCGAGCGCGACCCAAAAGTAGCTAACGAGATTTGCCATTTTGGCCTCCCTGGTACGAGGCAAGCCCGTTGGCGCGCTTCACCCGCTCCAAACTTTCAAGTCTTTTGGCTTGCTCAAAGCCTGACGCTATTTGACATACAGGCCGCGTAATGTTTCCGGCTTGCCGTCGTGGGTCCAGGTGATGTCGTGGATGCGCCAGCCACTATTAATGTGCACCAGGTCGTAGACGACCTTAGTCGGCGTGCCGGCATTGCTGAAAGTCGCGGTTGCGGTCGCTGACGTGTCGGTGACGTTGCTCACGGCAATAGTGACCGCGGAAATCTCCCAGTCCTGGCCGTCGACGAAAGGGTCGCCGTCAAGCGTTGGAACGTCCTTTCGGCGCGCGGCCGCCTGCTCGTCCTTGGCAATGATCGCGGCGAGCGAGGGTTCGAAGTACCGTTGCAAAGCAGCCCCGGTGTCGATCCGGACGCCTTTGGAGTTCTTGCCCTTGTAGGCTGCATAGATGGCAGCCACAAAAGCCTGTGCCGACCCGTCATCGGCGCAGGCGGTTTCGGCAACAGCGGCGCAGATCGCGGTGGCAATGATAGCGCGTCGTGTCAGCATAGAACCTGTGTCGGACCGGCAGCCGGTCCGGTTCAAGACGGCGGCCTCAATCGGACACTTGCCTTCCCGGACACGAGAGGGCATTTGATCAGCCGCCTAGGAGTGTAGCTCAATGGCTAGAGCACCGGTCTCCAAAACCGGGGGTTGGGGGTTCGAGTCCCTCCACTCCTGCCAGGCTCCGCGGAAGGTTACCGGCTCAATGCCGGTCGGGCGGCTGTTTTAGAGCGACATTCTGCCAGCCCGGACTTGGCGCTGTCATGAAGCAGCCCAAAGTAACGAAGCCAATGGTGCAGGCTAAAAGCGCCCAGAGACCAGCGTCGACTTCCATGTCGTTATCTCCCGGTCGCCCGTAATCATCCAACCACGCTCCGGCCGAAGCGCTTCTGTGATTGAACGTCGCAGGACACGGTACAAATCGTCCCACTGTTGCCGGGATGGTTCGCGTGACGGAACAGCTTCCGGCAACAAGACGCCGCCGGAGAACCGATATCCGGATCTCCACGAAAACTCCGGCTCTTAAGATTTTGGGCGAAGAAGGAGAGGCGACGCCGCTACCGGCTGCGCTGGCTAAAAAAGCCGGCGGGAGCGGTCATGAAGCAGCCGCAGGCAACGAAGGCAACCGCAACACCAATCAGGATCCAGAGCGCCAAGTCGATGTCCATCTTGTTCTTTTCTCATTTGCGCGCCCTTGGCCGATCAATAGAAGATCGGCCTGCAGTGATCGATGGCCGCGGCTGCATAGGCCAATTCGCTCTTTGCATGGCGGTTAATGCTTTCGGTCTAACCGCATGGGCGGCAAGGAGAACCCCGGTTCTCACTTGACGCTGGAGGCAGAGGGCAGTAGGAAGCTGCCATCGCAAGCGGCCCGGTGACGGATTTCCGCGGCGAGCATTTTCCCCGAAGGAACCGCGTTTGACGGTCTCGTCCTTAAAGTTGGGCGGGAAATGCCTATTTGGTTCAGGTCATGGCGAAGATCAGTCCGTTCAAGTTTCTGCAGGAAGTGCGTGCCGAGGGGCAGAAGGTCACTTGGCCGACGCGCAAGGAGACGACCGTGACCACCATCATGGTGTTCGTCATGGTGTTCGTCACGTCGATCTTCTTTCTGGCGGCGGACCAGGTCATGCGGTTTGCCGTAAGCCTGGTACTTGGCATCAACATGTAATTTTGTCGGCGATCTCAAATCATGATGCGGAATTCCTGACATGACGAGCCGGTGGTACGCGGTCCACGCCTACTCGAATTTCGAGAACAAGGTCGCGGAATCGATCCGTGAGCAGGCCAAACAGCGGGGCCTTGCCGAACTGTTCGAAGAGATTCTGGTTCCCAAGGAAAAGGTCATCGAGGTCCGGCGCGGCCGCAAGGTCGATGCCGAACGCAAATTCTTTCCCGGCTACGTGCTGGTGAAGATGAATTTGACCGACGAGGCCTATCACCTGATCAAGAATACGCCGAAGGTGACCGGTTTCCTCGGATCGGATAACAAGCCGATGCCGATTTCCGAAGCCGAGGCCCAGCGTCTGCTGCAACAGGTGCAGGAGGGCGTCGACCGGCCGAAGCCCGCGGTGTCGTTCGAGGTCGGCGAACAGGTTCGCGTCTCCGACGGTCCGTTTGCTTCGTTCAACGGCACGGTGGAAGAAGTCGACGAGGGCCGTTCGCGGCTCAAGGTTGCGGTTTCGATCTTCGGCCGCGCTACGCCGGTCGAACTGGAATTCGGACAGGTCGAGAAGTTGTAAGTGTGAAGTGAAGCCGTGGGAGGTGAGGCGGTCGCCAGCCGTCAAAATCCGAACCACTAACAGGAGCAAAGTATGGCGAAGAAAATCACTGGCTATGTAAAGTTGCAGGTACCGGCGGGGGCGGCCAATCCGTCGCCGCCGATCGGTCCCGCGCTCGGCCAGCGCGGCCTCAACATCATGGAGTTCTGCAAAGCATTCAATGCGCAGACCCAGAAGTTGGAAAAGGGCGCGCCGATCCCGGTGACCATCACGGTCTATGCCGACCGGTCGTTCACCTTCGAAATGCGTCAGCCGCCGGTGTCGCACTTCCTCAAAAAGGCGGCAAAGCTGGAGAGCGGCTCGAAGACGCCGGGCCGCGACGTGGCCGGCTCGGTGACCAAAGTGCAGGTGCGCGAGATCGCCGAACAGAAGATGAAGGACTTGAACTGCGATACGATCGAGGCGGCGATGCGCATGATCGAAGGTTCGGCGCGCTCGATGGGGCTGGAGGTGAAGTGATGGCACTCGGCAAACGCACAACCAATGCCCGCGAAGGCGTCGACCGCGAGAAGCTTTATCCGCTTCAAGAAGCGGTAAAGATGGTCAAAGAGCGCGCCAAGGCAAAATTCGACGAGACCATCGAAGTGGCGATGAATCTCGGCGTCGATCCGCGCCATGCCGATCAGCAGGTGCGCGGCGTCGTCAATCTGCCGAACGGCTCGGGCCGCTCGGTGCGCGTCGCGGTGTTCGCGCGTGGCGCCAAGGCCGATGAGGCCAAGGCCGCAGGTGCGGACGTGGTCGGCGCCGAAGATCTGGTCGAGAAGGTGCAGGGCGGTGCGATCGACTTCGATCGCGTTGTTGCAACGCCGGATCTGATGCCGTTGGTCGGCCGCCTCGGCAAGGTGCTGGGCCCGCGCGGCCTGATGCCGAATCCCAAGGTCGGCACGGTGACCATGGACATCACCAACGCCGTCAAAGGTGCCAAGGGTGGCTCGGTCGAGTTCCGCGCCGAGAAGGCCGGCATCATTCAAGCCGGCGTCGGCAAAGCCTCGTTCTCGGCAGAGAAGATCGTCGAGAACATTCTCGCCTTCGCCGACGCGGTGCAAAAGTCGCGGCCGCAAGGCGCAAAGGGACACTTCATCAATCGCGTGGCGATCTCATCGACCATGGGTCCCGGCGTGAAGGTCGAGCCGTCGACCTTGTTCCCCGGTGCGCAGCAGCCGCACTGACGCCGTGCGTCATAGCTAGAGCGTCATGGCCGGGCTTGTCCCGGCCATTTCATTTATCGGTAGGCGAAATCTTCGGGCTTTCGTCTCAGGCGGCCGCGCGCTTGCCCCACAGTTCGTGCGTTGCGATCTGCGCTCCTTCGGCCAGCGCCTTGAGCTTCGCCCACATGATCGTCGGATGCACCCGACGCGCGAATGGACTTTGTGCAAAACCGCAGTCGGTGCCGCCGATCACATTCTCGCGGCCGACAACCTTGGCAAGCCGCACGATGCGTTCGGCAACCAGTTCGGGATGCTCGACGATATTGGTGGCGTGACTGATGACGCCGGGGATCAGGATTTTGCCGGGGGGCAGTTTCACATTCTGCCAAACACGCCATTCGTGGGCATGACGCGGATTGGCGGCCTCGAAAGAATAGTGGCCGACGTTGACCTGCAGCACGAGATCGATGATGTCCTTGAGCGGCACGTCGTAGGCATGGGGGCCGTTCCAGCTGCCCCAGCAGATGTGATAGCGCGAGCGGTCTTCCGGGATTCCCCTGAGCGCATGATTGAGCGCATCGACGCGCATCTGCGCCCAGCGCCGGTAATCGGCGTTCGACATTGGCGGCACCATCCGCTCGTGCATGTACGGCAGGAACGCATCGTCGATCTGGACGTATAGCCCGGCATCGACAATCGCCTTGTATTCCTGATGCAGCGCATCGGCGAGCGCGGTCAGGAAAGCCTCCTCGTCCTTGTAATGCTCGAGCTTGGCGCCGGGCAGGGCGCTCGCCGGCGCGACCACCGGAAGAAAGGCTTGCAGTGAAGGATGCTTGTCTTTCGCCTTGGCGAGGCCGCTCCGGAGATTGGCGATGTCGCGCGAAACCTGCTGTTTCGAATATTGCAGAGGGCCGTTGACGACGATGCGGTTGCCGAGCCGCTTTCCCAGCCCCGAAGCCGCGTCGTATTCGGCGTAGAATTCGGGAAACGCGCTGACGTCCCTGCCGCCGCGCATGGACGACATCGGGTCCTTGATTTCTTCGGGCGTCGCCGGGCGGATGGTAATCCCGCTGAGCCGCTTGAAAATATAGAAGGCCCAATTCACGCCTTTGCTGAACTCGCCGTCGCTGACGATGTCGATGCCGATTTCGGCTTGCTGACGAACGATGTCTGCGACTGACTCGGTCAGGCAGGTTTCGAATGCCGCCTCTTCGTAGGGCTTGCCATCTTCGATGGCGCGCCAGAATTCGATCAGCTTTGGCGGCCGGATCAGGCTGCCGACGTGGGTGGTCAGGATGCGGTCGGGCATGGTCTCGCCTCATCGTCGGGAACTGGTCGGGAACTTCAGGGGCAATCGTAAGCCTCGGTTCCCGTCTCGGCAAAGCACCGGCCGGCTGCCAAAACCGCTTGGCAAACCGGGTTTGACCCGCTAGAAAGCCGCCATGGGCGTGCCGGCCCAGTTTGTCGGTGCGCCCATGCGCGCTTTCCAAAACCATAGAGGACGGCCCCTTCGGCTTGGATCCATCGCGGATTTTGCCAGGAGAGGGTTGGACTTAATGACTTTGGGACGCGGTCCTGTCCAAGACTGCCGGCGCCGGAAACGGCTTAATCCATCGCTGATGGGCCAGCACAGACGGGTGAAGGCTTAAGGGCACGGATTGCCCTTCGGTTCTGACCTCGGTGACCCGATGGAGCTCGCACTCGATCGGGGGGCAGGGTGCAAAGCATCAACCCGGCGGCTCCGCATGCGGGCCCGCCAACCGGAGAGAGCTGGTGGATCGCGCGGCAAAAAGCGAGCAAATAGCGGAACTTGGCCAGGTCTTCAAGACCACCAACGTCGTCGTTGTTGCTCATTATTCCGGTCTTTCGGTGAGCCAAATGCAGACTCTGCGTCGGCAGATGAAGCAGTCAGGCGCAACCGTGAAGGTCGCGAAGAACCGTCTCGCCAAAATCGCTCTCGAAGGAAGCGACGTCGCGTCGATTGCGACCTTGCTCAAAGGGCCGGCCCTGATCGCCTATTCCAGCGATCCGGTCGCGGCTCCCAAAGCGGCAGTCGATTTCGCCAAGAATAACGAGCGTTTCGTGATCCTTGGCGGAGCGATGGGAAAGACCTCGCTCGACCCGAATGGCATCAAGGCGCTGGCCGCCTTGCCGTCGCTCGACGAGCTGCGGGGAAAAATCGTCGGCCTTATCGTTGCGCCGGCGACCAAGATCGCACAGGTGGTCAACGCCCCTGCCGCGAAGCTTGCCCGCGTGGTCCAGGCCTACTCCGCGAAGAGCGGAGAAGGCGCCGCTGCCGCCTAAACCTGCGCAATTTTTGAGATTCGAACCGAAGGACAATAATCATGGCTGATCTGCAGAAAATCGTCGACGACCTCTCCGGCCTCACGGTGCTTGAGGCCGCCGAACTCGCGAAGCTCCTGGAAGAGAAGTGGGGCGTCTCGGCGGCTGCCGCGGTTGCGGTCGCTGCTGCTCCGGGCGCCGGCGGCGGCGCTGCCCCTGCCGAAGAAAAGACCGAGTTCACTGTCGTTCTGGCCGGCGCCGGCGACAAGAAGATCGAGGTCATCAAGGAAGTCCGCGCCATCACCGGCCTCGGCCTCAAGGAGGCCAAGGACCTGGTCGAAGGCGCGCCGAAGAACGTCAAGGAGGGCGTCAACAAGGACGAGGCCGCCAAGATCAAGGCGACCCTCGAAAAGGTCGGCGCCAAGGTTGAGCTTAAGTAAGGAATACTTACTTATAGGAGGCTCCCGGGCGTCGAGCAGACCGGGAGCCTCAAAAATACCCGTGATTTCAGAGGCTAAGCTCTGAAGCCACTAAAGTCGCCGGTTAGCGGCGAGTGCGGCGGTATGATTCGGCAAATCGGCCAAATCAGCCGAAATAAAGGGGCGTCTGACGCCTGTCCGGACGGTCGCGATGGATTGCGGCCTTTCGGAGAGTCGCCTTGATCGCCCGGGTACCTCGGTCTCACTCACCGGTTTTCGGCCTTCGCGGCTGAAGGCCAGGCGGGTACCGAGCGTGTTGGCTTGAGCAGCAAAGCTCAGGTCCGATGGATCGATTGAGCGAGAGGACATGATGGCGCAGACGTTTATCGGTCGGAAGCGCGTTCGCAAATTTTTCGGAAAAATCGAGGAAGTCGCGGAGATGCCGAACCTCATTGAGGTTCAGAAGGCGTCTTACGATCAATTCCTTTTGGTGCAGGAACCGCAAGGCGGGCGTCCCAATGAGGGCCTGCAGGCGGTCTTCAAATCGGTATTCCCGATTTCGGACTTCTCCTCCACCTCGATGCTTGAGTTCGTCAAATACGAATTCGAGCCGCCGAAATACGACGTCGACGAGTGCCGCCAGCGCGGCATGACCTACGCCGCGCCGCTCAAGGTGACGCTGCGCCTGATCGTATTCGATGTGGACGAAGAAACCGGCGCCAAGTCGGTCAAGGACATCAAGGAGCAGGATGTCTACATGGGCGACATTCCGCTCATGACCAACAACGGCACCTTCGTCGTCAATGGCACCGAGCGCGTCATCGTCTCGCAGATGCACCGTTCGCCCGGCGTGTTTTTCGATCACGACAAGGGCAAGACCCATTCCTCGGGCAAGCTGCTGTTCGCCGCCCGTATCATTCCGTACCGCGGCTCGTGGCTCGATATCGAGTTCGATGCCAAGGACATCGTGTACGCGCGCATCGACCGGCGCCGGAAGATTCAGGTGACGTCGCTGCTCTATGCGCTCGGCATGAGCGGCGAAGAAATTCTCAACACCTTCTACAAGCAGGTGCCCTACAAGCGCACCAAGGACGGCTGGCGCGTTCCGTTCGATGCCAACCGGTTGCGCGGCTACAAGGCGGTCAACGATCTGGTCGATGCCGATACCGGCAAGGTCGTGCTCGAGGCCGGCAAGAAGCTCACGGTGCGCCAGGCGCGGCAACTCGCCGAGAAAGGGCTGAAGGCCCTGCGGTTGTCCGATGCCGAACTGATTGGACATTTCCTTGCCGAGGATCTCGTCAACGTTAAGACCGGCGAGATCTATGCCGAGGCCGGCGATGAGATCACCGGCACGGAGCGCAAGGACGGCGAGTGGGACATCAATGTCGGCAAGATACCGCTGAAGAGCCTGGTCGATCTCGGCTACAAGGAACTGCCGCTGCTCAATATCGATCACGTCAATGTCGGCGCCTACATCCGTAATACGCTTGCCGTCGACAAGAACATGACGCGCGAGGAGGCGCTGTTCGACATTTATCGCGTCATGCGTCCCGGCGAACCGCCGACGATCGACACGGCGCAGACGATGTTCAACTCGCTGTTCTTCGACTCAGAGCGTTACGACCTGTCCGCGGTCGGCCGCGTCAAGATGAACATGCGTCTCGATCTCGATGCGCCGGATACGATGCGCGTGCTCCGCAAGGACGACATCCTCGCGGTGATCAAGACGCTGGTCGATCTGCGTGACGGCAAGGGCGAGATCGACGACATCGACCACCTCGGCAATCGCCGTGTGCGCTCGGTCGGCGAGCTGATGGAAAATCAGTATCGCATCGGCCTGTTGCGCATGGAGCGGGCCATCAAGGAACGCATGTCATCGGTCGATATCGACACGGTGATGCCGCAGGACCTGATCAACGCCAAACCGGCGGCAGCCGCGGTGCGCGAGTTCTTCGGTTCCTCGCAGCTCTCGCAGTTCATGGACCAGACCAATCCGCTGTCGGAGATCACCCACAAGCGCCGCCTCTCGGCGCTCGGTCCGGGTGGTCTGACGCGCGAGCGCGCCGGCTTCGAGGTGCGCGACGTGCATCCGACGCATTACGGCCGTATCTGCCCGATCGAGACGCCGGAAGGTCCGAATATCGGTCTGATCAATTCGCTCGCGACTTACGCGCGGGTCAACAAATACGGCTTCGTCGAGACGCCGTATCGCAAAGTGAAAGACGGCCGCGTCACCGACGAGGTCATCTATCTCTCGGCGATGGAGGAAGGCCGTTACACGGTCGCCCAGGCAAACTCGGCGATCGATCCGAAGGGCCGCTTCACCGACGACCTGGTGGTCGTTCGGCACGCCGGCGACGTCCAACTGCTTCCGCCCGACAAGGTGGATTTCATGGACGTGTCTCCGAAGCAACTCGTTTCGGTTGCCGCGGCGCTGATACCGTTCCTTGAGAACGACGACGCCAACCGCGCGCTGATGGGCTCGAACATGCAGCGGCAAGCTGTGCCGCTGGTTCGCGCCGAGGCGCCGTTCGTCGGCACCGGCATGGAAGGCGTGGTCGCTCGCGACTCCGGCGCCGCCATTGCCGCGCGCCGCACCGGCATGGTCGATCAGGTGGACGCAACCCGTATCGTTATCCGCGCCACCGACGAGCAGGATCCGACCAAGCCGGGCGTCGACATTTACCGGCTAATGAAGTTCCAGCGCTCGAACCAGAACACCTGCATCAACCAGCGTCCGCTGGTGAAGGTGGGCGATCAGGTCAACAAGGGCGACATCATCGCCGACGGTCCGTCGACCGATCTCGGCGAACTCGCGCTCGGCCGGAACGCGCTCGTCGCGTTCATGCCGTGGAACGGCTACAACTTCGAGGATTCGATCCTGCTCTCCGAGCGGATCGTCAAGGACGACGTTTTCACTTCGATCCATATCGAAGAATTCGAAGTGATGGCGCGCGACACCAAGCTCGGCCCCGAGGAAATCACCCGCGATATTCCGAATGTCTCGGAAGAAACCCTGAAGAACCTCGACGAAGCCGGCATCGTCTATATCGGCGCTGAAGTCCGCGCCGGCGACATCCTGGTCGGCAAGATCACGCCGAAGGGCGAAAGCCCGATGACGCCGGAAGAAAAGCTTCTGCGCGCCATCTTCGGCGAGAAGGCTTCCGACGTTCGCGACACGTCGTTGCGCGTGCCGCCGGGCGTTCAGGGCACTATCGTCGAAGTGCGGGTGTTCAACCGCCATGGTGTCGATAAGGACGAGCGCGCTCTCGCTATCGAGCGTGAAGAGATTGAGCGTCTTGCCAAGGACCGCGACGACGAGCAGGCGATCCTCGACCGCAACGTTTACGGCCGTCTTGCCGAACTGCTGGAAGGACGGCAGGGCATCTCGGGTCCGAAGGGCTTCAAGAAGGACACCAAGATCACCCGTGCGGTGCTCGACGAATACCCGCGGGCGCAGTGGTGGATGTTCGCTTCGCCGAACGACAAGATCATGGCGGAGATCGAAGCCATCCATAAGCAGTACGAGGAGTCCAAGAAGCGCCTCGAACAGCGGTTCCTCGACAAGGTCGAGAAGCTGCAGCGCGGCGACGAATTGCCTCCCGGCGTGATGAAGATGGTCAAGGTCTTCGTCGCGGTGAAGCGCAAGATCCAGCCCGGCGACAAGATGGCCGGCCGCCACGGCAATAAGGGCGTGGTGTCGAAGATCGTGCCGATCGAGGACATGCCGTTCCTCGCCGACGGTACGTCGGTCGACATCGTGCTCAATCCGCTCGGTGTGCCGAGCCGCATGAACGTCGGTCAGATCCTCGAGACACATCTGGGTTGGGCTTGCGCCGGCCTCGGTCTCAAGATCGGTCAGGCCGTCGACACCTACAACAGCAAGCACGACACCAAGCCGCTGAAGGAGCTGTTGAAGAAGGTCTACGGCGAGGACGAGACGATCAAGTCGCTCGACGACAAGGGCCTCATCGAGCTCGGCAGCAACCTGCGTCACGGCGTGCCGATTGCGACGCCGGTATTCGACGGAGCGAAAGAGGCGGACATCGAGCACATGCTTGATCTCGCCGGCCTCGATCATTCCGGCCAGGTCACGCTGTACGACGGCCGCACCGGCGATGCGTTCGACCGCAGGGTAACGGTTGGGCACATCTACATGCTCAAACTGCACCACCTGGTGGACGACAAGATCCACGCCCGTTCGATCGGCCCCTACAGCCTCGTCACCCAGCAGCCGCTGGGCGGCAAGGCGCAGTTCGGCGGCCAGCGTTTCGGCGAAATGGAGGTCTGGGCCCTCGAAGCCTACGGCGCTGCCTACACCTTGCAGGAGATGCTGACGGTGAAGTCGGACGACGTCGCCGGCCGCACCAAGGTGTACGAAGCGATCGTCCGTGGCGACGACACGTTCGAGGCCGGTATTCCGGAAAGCTTCAACGTGCTGGTCAAGGAAATGCGCTCGCTCGGCCTCAACGTCGACCTGCACAATTCCAAGCAGCAGCGCGGCGGCGACGGCGTCGCCGAAGCAGCCGAGTAACACGATCAGTCATGCGCGGGCTTAAAAGCCCGCGCATCGTAAAAGTCAGACAGCGGCCGATACGAACGGCAAGCGGAGAAGACGATGAACCAAGAGCTTATGAATCTTTTCAGCCCGCAGGTGCCGGCTCAGGTTTTCGACCAGATCCGGATTTCAATCGCGAGCCCTGAAAAAATTCAGTCCTGGTCATACGGCGAGATCAAGAAGCCCGAGACCATCAACTACCGCACCTTCAAACCCGAGCGCGACGGCCTGTTCTGTGCGCGCATCTTCGGGCCGATCAAGGATTACGAGTGCTTGTGCGGCAAGTACAAGCGCATGAAATACAAGGGCATCATCTGCGAAAAGTGCTCGGTCGAGGTGACGCTCAGCCGCGTGCGGCGCGAGCGCATGGGCCATATCGAGCTCGCGGCGCCGGTCGCGCATATCTGGTTCCTCAAGTCGCTGCCGAGCCGCATCGGTCTTCTGCTCGACATGATGCTCAAGGATCTCGAGCGCATTCTTTACTTTGAATACTACGTCGTGCTTGAGCCGGGCCTCACCCCGCTCAAGGATCGCCAGCTGCTGTCCGAAGACGAGTACGTCAAGGCGCAAGATGAGTTCGGCGCCGACAGCTTCACCGCCATGATCGGCGCTGAAGCGATCCGCGAGATGCTCAAGGCGCTCGACCTTGAGAAGATGGCCGCCGATCTGCGCCAGGAGATCATAGAATCGACCTCCGAACTCAAGCCTAAGAAGCTCGCCAAGCGGCTAAAGCTGATCGAGGCGTTCATCCAGTCCAGCAACAAGCCGGAATGGATGATCCTGACGCACGTGCCGGTGATTCCGCCAGACCTGCGCCCGCTCGTTCCGCTCGACGGCGGCCGGTTCGCTACGTCCGACCTCAACGATCTCTATCGGCGCGTCATCAACCGCAACAATCGCCTGAAGCGGCTGATCGAGTTGCGCGCTCCCGACATCATCATCCGCAACGAAAAGCGGATGTTGCAGGAAGCCGTCGACGCATTGTTCGATAACGGCCGCCGCGGCCGCGTCATCACCGGCGCCAACAAGCGTCCGCTGAAGTCGCTTGCGGATATGCTCAAGGGCAAGCAGGGCCGGTTCCGGCAGAACCTGCTCGGCAAGCGCGTCGATTATTCCGGCCGCTCGGTGATTGTGGTCGGTCCGGAACTGAAGCTTCACCAGTGCGGCTTGCCGAAGAAGATGGCGCTCGAACTGTTCAAGCCGTTCATCTATTCGCGGCTCGACGCCAAGGGTCTGTCAACGACCGTGAAGCAGGCGAAGAAGCTCGTCGAGAAGGAGAAGCCCGAGGTTTGGGATATCCTCGACGAGGTCATTCGCGAGCATCCGGTATTGCTCAACCGCGCTCCGACGCTCCACCGCCTCGGCATTCAGGCGTTTGAGCCGGTGCTGATCGAGGGCAAGGCGATCCAGCTTCATCCGCTGGTCTGCGCGGCCTTCAATGCCGACTTCGACGGCGACCAGATGGCAGTCCACGTGCCGCTTTCGCTCGAGGCGCAGCTTGAAGCGCGCGTCCTGATGATGTCGACCAACAACATCCTGCACCCGGCCAATGGTCAGCCGATCATCGTGCCGTCGCAGGATATCGTGCTCGGCCTTTACTACCTCTCGATCATTCGCGACGCTGTTGAGGGCGACAAGCCCAAGGTGTTCGGCGATCTGACCGAGATCGACCTCGCCTTGCACGAGAAGGTCATCAACCTGCACACCCGCATCAAGTATCGCTGGGAGGGTGTCGGCGAAGACGGCAAGCCTGTCACGCGCTGGTACGACACCACGCCGGGCCGGGTCATTCTCGGTTCGGTGCTGCCGAAGCTTGCCAAGACCCCGTTCGACCTCGTCAACAAGCTCATGACGAAGCGTGAAATCTCCGGGATGATCGATACGGTTTATCGGCACTGCGGTCAGAAAGAGACAGTGATCTTCTGCGATCGCGTCATGGCGCTCGGCTTCCATCACGCGTTCAAGGCCGGCATTTCCTTCGGCAAGGACGATATGGTGGTGCCGCACTCCAAGCGCGCGACCGTCGAAAAAACTCGCGATCTGGTGAAGGAGTTCGAGCAGCAATACAACGACGGCCTGATCACCCAGGGTGAGAAGTACAACAAGGTTGTCGACGCCTGGTCGAAGTGTACCGAAACCATCGCCGAAGCGATGATGAAGGAGATCTCGACCTCGAAGCCCGCATCGGAAAAGGGCGCGGAGGCCCAGGTCAACTCGATCTACATGATGGCGCATTCCGGCGCGCGCGGTTCGCCTGCCCAGATGCGTCAGCTTGCCGGTATGCGCGGCCTGATGGCCAAGCCGTCCGGCGAGATCATCGAGAGCCCGATTATCTCGAACTTCAAGGAAGGCCTCTCGGTGCTCGAGTACTTCAACTCGACGCACGGCGCCCGCAAGGGTCTCGCCGATACGGCGCTGAAGACGGCCAACTCCGGCTATCTGACGCGGCGCCTGGTCGACGTGGCGCAGGACTGCATCATTACCGACTACGACTGCGGCACGACGCGCGGAATCAAGGTTCGTGCCATCATCGATGCCGGTACCGTCGTTGCTTCGCTGGCAAGCCGCATCCTCGGCCGTACCACGGCGGAAGATGTGCGCGACCCGTCGGGCAGCGAAGTTGTGGTGCCGAGCGGCACGCTGCTCGAAGAGCAGCATGTCGACAAGCTGGTCACGGCCGGCGTGCAGGAAATCAAGATTCGCTCCGTGCTGACCTGCGAAACCGGCAACGGTGTATGCGGTGCATGCTATGGGCGCGATCTTGCCCGCGGTACTCCGGTCAATATGGGCGAGGCGGTGGGTGTCATCGCCGCGCAGTCGATCGGCGAGCCGGGCACGCAGCTCACCATGCGCACGTTCCACATCGGCGGCGCGGCTCAGATCTCTGAGCAGTCCTTCGTCGAGTCGAACTTCGAAGGCACGGTGAGGATGAAGAACAAGAACGTCGCCCGTAACTCGGACGGCGATCTGATCGCGATGAGCCGAAACCTGATCGTTGCAGTCACCGATCCGGACGGCACCGAGCGTGCCGTGCACCGCATCACCTACGGCGCGCGGTTGAAGGTCGACGATGGCGAGCACATCAAGCGCGGCCAGCGCATCGCGGAATGGGATCCGTACACTCGCCCGATCCTCACCGAGGTCGATGGTACGGTCGGATATGAAGACCTGGTCGAAGGCCAGTCGCTCACCGAAACGCTTGACGAGTCGACGGGCATCGCCAAGCGCGTGGTTATCGACTGGCGGTCGGGTTCGGCCCGTGGCCAGCAGGACCTGCGTCCGGCTCTCGTGGTCAAGGGCGCCGACGGCAAGATTCTCAAGCTCAGCCGTGGCGGCGATGCCCGCTCCTTGCTGGCGGTCGATGCCGTCATCTCGGTCGATCCCGGCGCCAAGGTAGGCGCGGGTGACGTCATTGCACGTATCCCGACCGAAAGTGCCAAGACCCGCGACATCACCGGCGGTCTGCCGCGGGTGGCGGAGTTGTTCGAGGCGCGGCGTCCGAAGGAATCCGCGGTGATCGCGGAAATCTCCGGCACCATCCGCTTCGGCCGCGACTACAAGAACAAGCGGCGCATCACGATCGAGCCGGCGGACAAGAGTGAGGAGCCGCGGGAGTATCTGGTCCCGAAAGGCAAACACATCCACTTGCAGGACGGCGACGCGATCGAAAAGGGCGACTTCATCGTCGAAGGCAACCCGGCGCCGCACGACATCCTGGCGATCAAGGGCGTCGAGGAGCTTGCCGGCTACCTCGTCAACGAGATCCAGGACGTTTACCGGTTGCAGGGCGTGGGCATCAACGACAAGCACATTGAAGTGATTGTCCGGCAGATGCTGCAGAAGGTCGAGATCACCGATACCGGCGAGACCGATCTCATCCATGGCGATCAAGTCGACAAGGCCGAGTTCGAAGAGGCCAACGCAAAGGCCGCCGAAGAAGGCAAAAAGCTTGCTGTCGCGCATCCTGTGCTGCTCGGTATCACTAAGGCCTCGCTGCAGACACGCTCGTTCATCTCCGCCGCTTCCTTCCAGGAGACGACCCGCGTGCTCACCGAAGCCGCAGTCAACGGCAAGGCCGACACGCTCGACGGCCTCAAGGAGAATGTCATCGTCGGCCGGCTGATCCCGGCGGGAACCGGCGCGATGATGAACAAGATCCGCGAGGTCGCGACCAAGCGCGATGCGCTCATTCTCGCCGAACGCGAGAAGGAGAAAGAGGCGGCGGTGGCAGCAGAAGCTGCTGTGGAGCCTGCCGCATTGCCGGCTGCGGAATAACTGTTCCGCCGCATCCATAACGAAAGCAAAGGGCCGCCATGTTGGCGGCCCTTTTGTATAATGGCCGGGGAGTGGAGACGGGAATGGCGGGAGCGAGCGAAATCAAGGTCTTGAGCGGCGGGGCGATGAAGTCGCTGATGCTGGAAGTCGTGCCGCTGTTCGAACGGGCGATCGGCAGCAAAGTCGACATCAAATTCGCGCTGACCTCGGTCTTGACCAAGGATATCGAGGGCGGCGCGGCGTTTGATATCGCGCTGCTGCCGCGACCTGATCTCGATGCTTTGGCGCAGTCGGGCAAGATCGCCCCCGGCACACAAACGGACATCACGCGATCGGCGGTCGGGTTTTGCGTCAAGGCCGGCGCGCCGAAGCCGGATATCGGCACCGTCGAGGCGCTCAAGCGGGCGCTGCTGAATGCCGGCTCGATCGGTTACAGCGATGGCCCTAGCGGGGCCTATATCGCCGAACTGTTGCGGCGGCTCGGCATCGCGGACGCGGTAAAATCGAAGACCAGACTGACCAGCCGGCTGGTGGCCGAAATTGTGGCTGAAGGCGAGGCCGAGGTCGGCATGCAGCAGATCGTGGCGATCCTCCCGGTCAGGGGCGCAGAACTGGTCGGTCCGCTGCCAAGCGAACTGCAAAACATCATCGTGTACGCGGCAGGTCTCGCTGCCGGGGCGGCACAAAACGCAGCTGCCCGGACTTTCATCGCCTTTATGGCCATGCCGGAAGTGGTCGGTCTCATCCGGGCCAAGGGTATGGAGCCGGGTTAGTTAACGGCCGAGAAAATGTGCAGATGTGCTTGAGCCAAGGGGTTTTCTTGCCCGGATTGCCTTGACTTCGCCTGATAGCGCCGATAGATACGCCTCACTTTACGGCAGGCGGTGAGCTTCGCCAGTCGGAACGGCTTGTCGAGTCCAGCCTAAGCCATTGAAAGTGTTTTTCTTTCTGGCGTTTTGGACTTGGCGCGACGCCTCGACGAAGGAAGCTCAAACGCTGCCACTGACTGCGAAAAGTCAGATTTGGAGCATGACCGCGATCGCCGCATCGCGGTCCTCTGCGCAGGCCAAGCGCACATCCGCATCGGGAAAGCGGATGGCGCGATTTTGGTTTTGCGCAATGGATTCGTGCGGCGAGTAATGGGCGCGAGCCCGAAGGGTAATGAAAGCGAACGATGCCGACGATTAACCAGCTCATTCGCAAGCCGCGGGTGGCGCAGCACGCCAAGAAGAAGGTGCCGGCTCTGCAGCAGAGCCCGCAGAAGCGCGGCGTTTGCACGCGCGTTTACACGACGACGCCGAAGAAGCCGAACTCGGCGCTGCGCAAGGTCGCCAAGGTGCGGCTGACCAACGGTTTTGAAGTGATCGGTTACATCCCCGGCGAAGGTCATAACCTCCAGGAGCATTCGGTGGTGATGATCCGCGGCGGCCGCGTAAAAGACCTTCCTGGCGTGCGCTATCACATCCTCCGCGGTGTGCTCGACACGCAGGGCGTTAAAAACCGCAAACAGCGGCGATCGAAATACGGTGCAAAGCGGCCCAAGTAGTTTGGGTCGTTTTGCGTCTTTGATAAGACGAAGGAAATAACGAGATGTCCCGTCGTCACAAGGCAGACAAGCGCGAGATCCTGCCGGACCCGAAATTCGGGAACGTTGTGGTTACGAAGTTCATGAACTCGGTGATGCACGCCGGCAAGAAGTCGGTTGCTGAGTCCATCGTCTACGGCGCTCTCGACGTGATCGAGGGCAAGACGCGGCAGAGTCCTGTTACGGTGTTCCAGCAGGCGCTCGACAACGTCATGCCGTCAATTGAAGTGCGTTCACGCCGCGTTGGCGGCGCCACTTATCAAGTGCCGGTTGAGGTGCGGAACACGCGCCGCCAGGCGCTGGGAATCCGCTGGATCATCGCAGCCGCCCGCGAGCGCAACGAAAAGACCATGACCGAGCGGCTTTCAGGCGAGCTGCTCGATGCGTCGAATAACAGGGGAAACGCCGTGAAGAAGCGCGAAGACGTGCACCGGATGGCGGAAGCCAACCGCGCGTTCTCGCACTATCGCTGGTAAGGCCACCGGCAGCGAAGGACACAACGATCAATGCCCCGCACAAATCCCATCGAGGACTATCGCAACTTCGGCATCATGGCGCACATCGATGCCGGCAAGACCACGACTACCGAGCGTGTCCTCTACTACACGGGCAAGAACCATAAGATCGGCGAAGTGCATGACGGCGCCGCGACAATGGACTGGATGGAGCAGGAGCAGGAACGCGGCATCACGATCACGTCGGCTGCGACAACCGCGCAGTGGAATGGCAAGCGTCTGAACATCATCGATACGCCCGGGCACGTCGACTTCACCATCGAAGTCGAGCGTTCGCTGCGCGTGCTCGACGGCGCGGTGTGCGTCCTCGATTCCAACCAGGGCGTGGAGCCGCAGACCGAAACGGTGTGGCGTCAGGGCGATCGCTATAACGTTCCGCGCATCGTATTCTGTAACAAGATGGACAAGACCGGCGCTGACTTCTTTCAGTGCCTGAAGGATATCGTCGACCGGCTCGGTGCAAAGCCGGTGGCGGTCCAGCTTCCGATCGGCGCGGAGAACAATTTCAAGGGCATTATCGATCTCGTGCGCATGGTCGGCGTGGTTTGGGACGATGAAACGCTCGGCGCTAAATACAATGACGTCGAGATTCCCGCCGATCTCGTCGATCAGGCCAAGGAGTATCGCGAAAAGCTGATCGAGGCCGCGGTCGAACTCGATGATGATGCGATGACGGCTTACCTTGAGGGTAAGGAGCCGGATGTCGCGACACTCAAGCGGCTGATCCGCAAGGCCACCATCGAAAGCAAGTTTTTCCCGGTGTTTTGCGGTTCGGCCTTCAAGAACAAGGGCGTCCAGCCGTTGCTCGACGCCGTTGTCGATTACCTGCCGTCGCCGGTCGATGTGCCGCCGGTCAAGGGCATCGACATGAAGGGCAACGAAGTCGAGCGCAAGTCGTCCGACTCCGAGCCGATGGCGCTGCTCGCTTTCAAGATCATGGACGATCCGTTCGTCGGCACCATCACTTTCTGCCGTATCTATTCGGGCAAACTCGAAAGCGGCACCGGCGTCGTCAACTCGACCAAGGACCGCAAGGAACGCGTCGGCCGCATGTTGCTGATGCATGCCAATAATCGCGAAGACATCAAGGAAGCTTTCGCCGGCGACATCGTTGCTCTGGCTGGCCTGAAGGAAGTCCGCACCGGTGACACGCTGTGCGATGCACAGAAGCAGGTCATTCTGGAAAAGATGGAATTCCCGGAGCCGGTGATCGAGATCGCGATCGAGCCGAAGTCGAAGGCCGATCAGGAAAAGCTCGGCGTCGCGCTGGCGAAGCTGGTGGCCGAAGATCCGTCGTTTCGGGTGTCGACCGATCAGGAGTCCGGCCAGACCATTATCAGGGGCATGGGCGAGCTCCATCTCGACATCAAGGTCGATATCCTCAAGCGCACCTACAAGGTCGACGCCAATATCGGCGCGCCGCAGGTGGCCTATCGCGAGAAGATCAGCCGCTCGGCGACCGTCGATTACACTCACAAGAAACAAACCGGCGGTCACGGTCAGTTCGCGAAAATCAAGATCGTCGCTGAACCGGGCGAGCCGGGTACCGGCTTCGTGTTCGAGAACGAGATCGTCGGCGGTTCGGTGCCGAAGGAATTCATCCCGGCCGTCGAGAAGGGTCTTGAGGGTCAGATGACGTCAGGTGTGATTGCCGGCTTCCCGGTGGTCGACCTGAAGGTCTCGCTGATCGACGGCGCGTCACATGACGTCAACTCGTCGGCAATGGCGTTCGAAATCGCGTCCCGCGCGGCAATGCGCGAGGCGCTGCAGAAAGGCGGCTCGGTGCTGCTCGAGCCGGTCATGAAGGTCGAGGTGGTGACGCCGGAAGATTACACCGGGTCGGTCATCGGCGACCTGAATTCGCGCCGCGGTCAGATCCAGGGCCAGGACATGCGCGGCAATGCCAACGTCATCAACGCGATGGTGCCGCTCGCGAACATGTTCTCCTATGTCAACAACTTGCGCTCCATGTCTCAGGGGCGTGCAACATTCACGATGCAATTCGACCACTACGCAGAAGTGCCGAAAGCCATCGCAGAAGAGGTCCAGGCGAAGTTCGCCGGATAACAAATCAACAGGGTTTAAGCAGGAGCCGGAACGGAGAGTCCTATGGCTAAGGAAAAATTCAATCGCACGAAGCCGCATTGCAATATCGGCACGATCGGGCACGTCGACCACGGCAAGACGTCGTTGACGGCGGCGATTACCAAGGTTTTGGCGGAAACTGGCGGGGCGACTTACACCGCTTACGACCAGATCGACAAGGCGCCGGAAGAGAAGGCGCGCGGCATCACCATCGCCACCGCGCATGTCGAGTATGAGACCGAGAAGCGCCACTATGCGCATGTCGACTGCCCTGGGCATGCCGACTATGTGAAAAACATGATCACCGGCGCAGCGCAAATGGACGGCGCGATCCTGGTGGTCAGCGCTGCCGACGGTCCGATGCCGCAGACCCGCGAGCACATCCTGCTCGCCCGTCAGGTCGGTGTGCCGGCCCTCGTGGTGTTCCTTAACAAGGTCGACATGGTCGACGATCCGGAGCTCCTCGAGTTGGTTGAACTTGAGGTTCGCGAATTGCTGTCGAAGTACAATTTCCCGGGCGACAAGATTCCGGTCATCAAGGGCTCGGCGCTGATGGCGCTCGAAGGTAAGGACCCGAAGCTTGGTCACGACGCGATCCTCGAGCTGATGAAGGCGGTCGATGCCAACATCCCGCAGCCGGAGCGTCCAAAGGACCAGCCGTTCCTGATGCCCGTCGAAGACGTGTTCTCGATCTCGGGCCGCGGTACGGTGTGCACCGGTCGTGTCGAGCGCGGTATCGTCAAGGTCGGCGAGGAAGTCGAGATCGTCGGCATCAAGCCGACCATCAAGACCGTCGTCACCGGCGTCGAAATGTTCCGCAAGCTGCTCGATCAGGGCGAGGCTGGCGATAACATCGGTGCGCTGCTGCGCGGCACCAAGCGCGAGGAAGTCGAGCGCGGTCAGGTGCTGTGCAAGCCGGGTTCGGTGAAGCCGCACACCAAGTTCAAGGCCGAGGCTTACATCCTCACCAAGGAAGAGGGTGGCCGCCACACGCCGTTCTTTACCAACTATCGTCCGCAGTTCTACTTCCGCACCACCGACGTGACCGGCGTGGTGACGCTGCCGGCCGGCACCGAGATGGTCATGCCTGGCGACAACATCGCCATGGAAGTGACGCTGATCGTGCCGATCGCGATGGAAGAGAAGCTGCGCTTCGCCATTCGTGAAGGCGGCCGCACCGTGGGCGCCGGAGTCGTGGCCAGCATCATCGAGTAAGGAACACAGGCAACGGGCCGCGGTTCGCCGCGGCTCTTGCCTTGGAGCAATTGGCAATGAACGGCCAGAACATAAGAATCCGGCTCAAGGCGTTCGATCACCGCATCCTCGATGCGTCGACGCGCGAGATCGTCAATACGGCGAAGCGCACCGGCGCGCAGGTGCGCGGGCCAATTCCGCTGCCGACCAAGATCGAAAAGTTCACGGTCAACCGCTCGCCGCACATCGACAAGAAGAGCCGCGAGCAATTCGAAATGCGTACGCACAAGCGTCTGCTCGACATCGTCGATCCGACGCCGCAGACGGTCGATGCTCTGATGAAGCTCGATCTCGCCGCCGGCGTGGACGTCGAGATCAAGCTGTAAGGGCGCGAAGGGATCAGACAATGCGTTCGGGAGTGCTGGCGCAAAAGGTCGGTATGATGCGGCTCTTCACCGAAGCTGGCGAACATGTGCCGGTAACGGTGTTGCGCCTCGGCAATTGCCAGGTTGTCGGCCATCGCACCAAGGACAAGAACGGCTACGTTGCGTTGCAGCTTGGCGCCGGTTTGCGCAAGGTGCAAAGCACCAACCGCGCCGACCGCGGCCACTTTGCCGTGTCCAAGGTCGAGCCGAAGCGCAAGCTTGCTGAATTTCGGGTCGACGAAGCCGATCTCATTCCGGTTGGCGCAGAGATCACGGCAGACCACTTCGTCGTTGGTCAGTTTGTCGACGTGACCGGCACTTCGACCGGCAAGGGCTGGGCAGGTGGCATGAAGCGGTGGAATTTCGCCGGTCTGCGCGCCAGCCATGGCGTGTCGGTTTCGCATCGCTCGATCGGTTCGACCGGTGGCCGTCAGGACCCCGGCAAGACATTCAAGAACAAGAAGATGCCGGGACATCTCGGCGTCGATCGTGTGACCACGCTCAACCTCAAAGTCGTGCAGACCGATGTCGAGCGCGGCCTGATCATGATCGAGGGCGCCGTTCCTGGCGTCAAAGGCGGCTGGATCATGGTGCGCGACGCAGTGAAGAAGAAGCTGCCGGACGGCGCGCCGAAACCCGGCAAATTCAAGCTCGCCGACAACGCGGCGACGGCGCCGGTCTCGGTCGGACAGGAAGCGGGAGGCGCGTGATGGAATTGAAAGTCACCAGCCTCGACGGCAAAAAGTCCGGCTCGGTCACGGTGTCCGACGAAATTTTCGGACTTGAGCCGCGCGCCGACATTATTCATCGCTGCGTGATTTGGCAGCTCGCCAAGCGTCAGCGCGGCACCCACGAGGTGAAGAACCGCGCCGACATCCACCGCACCGGCAAGAAAATGTACGCGCAAAAGGGTACCGGCGGAGCCCGTCACGGCTCGGCTCGTGTCAACCTGTTCCGCGGCGGCGGCCGTTCGTTCGGTCCGCATACCCGCAGCCACGAGATCGGGTTGCCGAAGAAGGTTCGTGCGCTCGCGCTCAAGCATGCGCTTTCGGCCAAGGCGAAAGATGATGGCATTATCGTCATCGACGCGCTGAACATAAAAGACGCGAAGACCAGGGACTTGCTCGTCCATTTCGAGAAGCTCGGCCTTTCGAATGCGTTGCTGGTTGACGGCGCGCAGGTCGAGGCGAATGTCCTTACGGCCGCTCGCAATATTCCGAATATCGACGTGCTGCCGGTCGTCGGCATCAATGTCTACGACGTGATGCGGCGCAAGACTCTGGTGCTGACCAAGGCCGCGATCGATGCATTGGAGGCGCGCTTCAAATGACCATGACTGATCCGCGCCATTACGACATCATTATCGCCCCGCTCATCACCGAGAAGGCGACCAATGCGTCCGAGCATAACAAGGTGGTCTTCAAGGTCGCGATGACCGCGACCAAGCCGCAGATCAAGGAAGCGGTCGAGAAACTGTTTGACGTGAAGGTGAAGAGCGTCAACACGCTGCGCCGTGCCGGCAAGTGGAAGATTTTCAAGGGCCGGCGTGGCCTGCAGTCGGACTCGAAGCGCGCGATTGTCACCCTCGAAGAGGGCCAATCGATCGACGTGACGACGGGTCTGTAAGGGAGCGGCAGGATGGCACTGAAAACATTCAATCCTGTTACGCCCGGCCAGCGCCAGCTGGTGCTGGTCGACCGCTCGGCGCTGCACACCGGAGCGCCGGTAAAGGCGCTCACCGAGGGCAAGAATTCGAGCGGCGGCCGTAATAATTCCGGCCGTATCACGTCGCGCTATCGCGGCGGCGGCCATAAGCAGGCTTACCGCAAGGTCGACTTCAAGCGCCGCAAGGTCGACGTGCCGGCGAAGGTCGAGCGCATCGAATACGACCCGAACCGCACCGCCTTCATCGCGTTGATCAAATACGAGGACGGCGAGTTCGCTTACATCCTGGCGCCGCAGCGGCTTTCGGCCGGCGACACGATCGTGTCCGGCGAGCACGTCGATGTGAAGCCGGGCAATGCAATGCCGGTGGCCAACATTCCGGTCGGCACCATCGTCCACAACGTCGAGATCAAGATCGGCAAGGGCGGCCAGATTGCGCGCTCCGCCGGCACCTATACGCAGATCGTCGGCCGCGACGGTGAGTACGTGATCCTGCGCCTGAATTCAGGCGAGCAGCGCCTGGTGCACGGCCGCTGCAAGGCGACGGTCGGCGCAGTGTCGAACCCCGACAACATGAACGTGTCGATCGGCAAGGCCGGCCGTACGCGCTGGATGGGCCGGCGCGGCCATGTGCGCGGCGAGACGATGAACCCGGTCGACCATCCGCTCGGCGGCCGTACCCGCGGGGGCCGCCATCCGGTCACGCCGTGGGGCAAGCCGACCAAAGGCATGAAGACCCGCAAGAACAAGCGGACCACGAAATTCATCATGGTCAGCCGTCATGCGCGGAAAAAGACGTAAAGCGAGTTAGGAGCAATTATGGCTCGTTCGGTTTGGAAAGGCCCGTTTGTTGACGGCTATCTGCTGAAAAAGGCAGATGCCGCGCGTGCGTCGACGCGGCACGAGATGATCCGCATCTGGTCGCGCCGCTCGACGATCTTGCCGCAATTCGTCGGGCTGACGTTCGGTGTCTATAACGGCCAGAAGCACATCCCGGTTGTCGTGACCGAAGAGATGGTCGGCCACAAGTTCGGCGAGTTCGCGCCGACCCGGTCGTTCTACGGCCACTCATCGGATCGCAAGGCCAAGCGCTCTGGCGGCGAAGGGGCGGCGGCTTCTGCGGCGGCGGCTGCGCCGGCCGCAAAGGCGTGAGGCGGGGATAGGACAATGGGCAAGAAAAAGCGCGAGCGCACCCTCTCCGACAACGAGGCAAAGGCTGTCGCGCGCATGCTGCGGGTCAGCCCGCAGAAGCTCAATCTGCTGGCGCAGCTTATTCGCGGCAAGAAGGTCGCGGCGGCGCTCGCCGATCTCGAGTTCTCGCGCAAGCGTATCGCCGCTGACGTGCGCAAGTGCCTGGAATCGGCAATCGCCAATGCTGAAAACAATCACGATCTCGACGTCGACGATCTCGTCGTTTCCGAGGCGCATGTCGGCAAGGCGCTGGTCATTAAACGTCACGAGTTGCGCGGCCGCGGCCGCATGGGATCGATACACAAGCCATTCGCAAACCTCACCATCGTGGTGCGTGAGGTCGAGGCGGCGGCGAACTAGGGACGCGGAGTAGACGATGGGTCAGAAGGTTAATCCGATCGGGCTTCGGCTCGGCATCAACCGCACTTGGGATTCGCGGTGGTATGCCGGCAAGGCGAGCTACGGTTCGCTGCTGCACGAAGACATGGAAATCCGCAAAGCCCTGCTGAAGGAACTCAAGCAGGCGGCGGTGTCCAAGATCGTCATCGAGCGGCCGCACAAGAAGTGCCGCGTCACCATCCATTCGGCGCGTCCCGGCGTCGTCATCGGCAAGAAGGGCGCGGACATCGAGAAGCTGCGCAAGAAGGTCGCGGATCTGACCGACAGCGACGTGGTCCTCAACATCGTCGAAATCCGCAAGCCGGAACTCGATGCGCAGCTTGTCGCCGAATCGATTGCGCAGCAGCTCGAGCGCCGCGTCGCGTTCCGCCGCGCCATGAAGCGCGCGGTGCAGTCCGCGATCCGGCTCGGCGCTGGCGGCATTCGCATCAATTGCTCGGGCCGTCTTGGCGGTTCCGAAATCGCGCGCATGGAGTGGTACCGCGAAGGCCGCGTGCCGCTGCATACGCTCCGTGCCGATGTCGATTACGGCGTTGCCACCGCGTTCACGACTTACGGCACCTGCGGCGTGAAGGTCTGGATCTTCAAGGGCGAGATCATGGAGCACGACCCGATGGCGCAGGACAAAAAGATGGCTGAAGGCGACGTCGGCAGGCCGCGCCGGGACGCGTCCTGAAAGCCAAACTGGAATTGAGAGGCGTAAGTTATGCTGCAACCGATCCGAACGAAGTTCCGCAAGGCGCACAAGGGCCGTATCCACGGCGTGGCGACGAGCGCGGCTACTCTCGCGTTCGGCCAGTTCGGGCTCAAGGCGCTGGAGCCAGAGCGCGTCACGGCGCGGCAGATCGAGGCTGCGCGCCGCGCGCTGACGCGTCATATGAAGCGCTCGGGCCGCGTCTGGATCCGGGTGTTCCCGGACGTGCCGGTTTCGAAGAAGCCGCTCGAAGTCCGCATGGGCTCCGGCAAGGGTGCTCCGGAATTGTGGGTGACGCGGGTCAAGCCCGGCCGCATCCTGTTTGAGCTTGACGGTGTCAGCGTCCAGATTGCCAAAGAGGCATTGGCGCTTGCTGCCGCCAAGCTTCCGATCAAAACCCGCTTTGTCGAGCGGATCAGCGAGTAGGCGTCATGAAAGCTGCCGATATCAAAGCGATGACGATCGATCAGATCGACGACGAGGTGCTCAAGCTGAAGAAGGAGCAGTTCAACCTGCGCTTCCAGCGCGCCACCGGTCAGCTTGAAAACACTTCGCGCGTGCGCGAGGTGCGTCGCGATGTTGCGCGGCTCAAGACGATCGCCAAGAACAAGCGCTCCGGCGCGCCGAAGAAGTAAGAGGATAGAGATGCCGAAGCGTACCCTTCAGGGCGTCGTCGTCAGCGACAAACAGAGCAAGACACTGGTCGTGCGTGTCGAGCGCCGCTTCACCCATCCTTTGTTCAAGAAGACGGTTCGCCGCTCGAAGAAATACTACGCGCACGACGAGAAGAACGAGTTCAAGGTCGGCGACATGGTCTGGATCGAGGAACACGCGCCGATTTCCAAGCTCAAGCGCTGGGCGGTCGTGCGCGGCGAAAAGAAACAAGCGTCATAAACTCTTGAAATTGAACGATTGGGGTAGCCCATGATCCAGATGCAATCCAACCTCGACGTCGCCGACAATTCCGGCGCGCGCCGCGTCATGTGCATCAAGGTGCTGGGCGGCTCCAAGCGGAAATACGCCACGATCGGCGACACCATTGTGGTGTCGGTGAAGGAGGCGATTCCGCGCGGCCGCGTCAAAAAGGGCGAGGTGATGAAGGCCGTCATCGTGCGTATCGCCAAGGACATCAAGCGCGCCGACGGTTCGGTGATCCGCTTCGACCGCAACGCCGCGGTGCTGATGACCGCGCAGAACGAACCGGTCGGCACCCGCATCTTCGGACCGGTGCCGCGCGAGCTGCGTGCGAAGAACCACATGAAAATCATTTCGCTTGCGCCAGAGGTATTGTGATGGCGGCTAAAATCAGAAAAGGCGACACGGTGATCGTGATCGCAGGCCGTGACAAAGGCCGCACTGGCGAAGTTATCGAGATGCGGCGCGACGACGGCCGCGCGCTGGTGCGCGGGGTCAACATGGTCAAGCGGCACCAGAAGCAGACCCAGGCGCAGGAGGGCGGGATCATTTCTAAGGAGTCCCCGATCCACCTGTCGAATATCGCGCTGGTGGATCCCAAGGAAAACAAGCCGACCCGTGTCGGGTTCAAATTCGTCGGCAAGGGCGATGACCGAAAGAAAGTACGGGTCGCGCGCCGTTCCGGAGCTGAGATCGATGGCTGATAACGACGAGAAGCAAGAGCAGAAGCGGAAGCAGGCCCGGCAACCCGAGGGTGCCGAGAAGGCTGAGCGCGCCCAGAAGGCAAAGACGGACAAGGGCGGCAAGAGCGAAGCCAAGCCGGCTGCGCCGCGCGAGGCCGAGCCGAAGGTTCCGGCGCGCCTCAAGGTGCAATTCGAGGAATCGATCCGCAAAAAATTGACCGAGCAGTTCGGTTACAAGAACATGCATTCGGTTCCAGTGCTCGACAAGATCGTCATCAATATGGGCATCGGCGAGGGCGTCGCCGATCGCAAGAAGGTCGACAACGCGGCCAACGACCTGAGCCTCATCGCCGGACAGAAACCGGTGATCACGAAGTCGCGGAAATCGATCGCGACCTACAAGCTGCGCGATGGCCAGGCGATCGGTTGCAAGGTCACGCTGCGCAAGGCTCGCATGTACGAATTCCTCGACCGGTTGATCAACATTGCATTGCCGCGCGTGCGCGATTTCCGCGGACTTAATCCGAAGAGCTTCGACGGTCGCGGCAACTACTCGCTCGGCATCAAGGAACACATCGTATTCCCGGAGATCGACTACGATAAGACGTCCGATGTCTGGGGCATGGATATCACTGTCTGCACCACGGCGCGTAACGACGATGAAGCGCGCGCGTTGCTGACTGCGTTCAATTTTCCGTTCCGGCAGTGAGGCCAAAGGCTTCAGACGCGGGACATTGGGAGAACTAGATGGCGAAGAAGAGTTCGATCGAAAAGAACAACCGGCGCCGCCGGATGACCAAGAAGTATTCCGGGCGGCGCGCGCGGCTCAAGGCGATCGCAAACGACAAGACCAAGCCGGTCGAAGAGCGCTTCGCCGCTTCGCTGAAGCTTGCGGAAATGCCGCGCAATTCGTCGGCGACGCGCATCCGCAATCGTTGCGAAGTGACCGGCCGGCCGCGTGGTTTTTATCGCAAGCACAAACTGTCGCGCATCGCGCTGCGGGAGCTCGGCTCGAAGGGGCTGATCCCGGGCCTCGTGAAGTCGAGCTGGTAAGGAGGATCGTACGATGGCTGTGAACGATCCGATCGGCGATTTGTTGACCCGCATCCGCAATGCGCAGATGCGTAACAAGGGCAAGGTGACGAGCCCGAGTTCGAAGCTGCGCGAGAGCGTGCTCGAAGTGCTCAAGAGCGAAGGTTATATCCGCGGCTACTCGGTGACCGAGCGCGAGGGCCGCTCCGAACTCGACATCGAGCTGAAATATTTCGACGGCGAACCGGTGATCCGCGAGATCGAGCGCGTGTCCAAGCCGGGACGCCGGGTCTACGCGTCGGTGAAGAACCTGCCGCGCATCAACAACGGCCTCGGTGTTGCCGTCGTTTCAACCCCGAAGGGTGTCATGGCTGACCACGCCGCGCGCGACGCTAATGTCGGCGGCGAAATCTTGTTCACGGTGTTCTGATGTCTCGTATCGGAAAAAGGGCAGTCGCGGTGCCGTCCGGCATTACCGCCAATGTCGAAGGCCAGACCGTCAAGGTCAAAGGTCCGAAAGGCGCTTTGTCGGTCGTCGTGCCCGACGACGTCGCGGTCAAACTCGACGGCGGCCAGATCAAGGTCGACCCGCGCAACGAATCCAAGCAGGCTCGCTCGCAGTGGGGGACCTCGCGCACGCTGATCGCCAATCTGATCACCGGCGTGACCAAAGGCTTCGAGCAACGGCTCGAAATCAACGGCGTCGGCTATCGCGCGGCGGTGCAGGGCAAGACACTCCAGATCGCGCTCGGCTTCAGTCACGATGTGAACTATCCGATTCCGGAAGGCATAACGATTGCGACGCCGAGGCCGGTCGAGATCGTCATCAGCGGCGCCGATCGTCAGAAGGTTGGCCAGGTTGCCGCCGAGATTCGCGGTTATCGCCCGCCGGAGCCTTACAAGGGCAAAGGCATCAAATACGCCGACGAGCGCATCTTCCGTAAGGAAGGTAAGAAGAAGTAACGGAGCCGCGCAATGACCAAAATGAGCGACAGGATTTTGCGGCGGAAGGGGCGCGTTCGCGGAGCGTTGCGCCGTGCTGCGGGGGACCGCAAGCGGCTGTCCGTCTTCCGTTCGTCGAAGCACATCTACGCGCAAGTGATCGATGACGAAGGTGGTGTGACGCTTGCATCGGCTTCGTCGATGGAAGAATCGGCGCGCGAGGGTCTCAAGACCGGCGCCAGCGTCGATGCGGCGAAAGCCGTCGGCAAGCTGATCGCGCAACGTGCAAAAGAGCAGGGCGTCAAGGACGTCGTGTTCGACCGCGGCAGCTATCTCTATCACGGCCGCATCAAGGCGCTGGCCGATGCGGCGCGCGAAGGCGGCCTCAACTTCTGAAAATCGTGAAGAGCTGAACAGACTGGATCAAATATTATGGCACGTGAACCCCGCGAGCGGCGACGAGACGAAGAACGCGATAGCGAGTTCGTCGACAAGCTCGTCCACATCAATCGCGTCGCCAAGGTGGTGAAGGGCGGCCGGCGTTTCGGTTTCGCGGCGCTGGTGGTCGTCGGCGACCAGAAGGGCCGCGTCGGCTTCGGTCACGGCAAGGCCCGTGAAGTGCCGGAAGCGATTCGAAAGGCGACCGACGCAGCCAAGCGCGGCCTGACGCGCGTTCCTTTGCGCGAGGGCCGTACGCTGCATCACGACGTTGCCGGCCGTCACGGCGCGGGCAAGGTTTACTTGCGGGCGGCGCCTCCGGGGACCGGAATCATCGCCGGCGGACCGATGCGCGCCGTTTTCGAGACGCTTGGCATGCAGGATGTGGTGGCGAAGTCGCTGGGTACCTCGAACCCCTATAACGTCGTGCGTGCGACGTTCGATGCCCTCAAGCGGCAGGATTCGCCGCGGTCTGTTGCTGCGCGCCGCAACGTCAAGGTTTCAGCGCTGCAGGCGCGGCGCCGCGACGTCGATGCCGACGCTGCGGCTGCTGACTGAGTATTCCGGAGCACGCCATGAGCAACGCAAAAAAAACCGTCAAGGTAAAGCAGATCGGCAGTCCGATGCGCCGGCCCCATAGCCAGCGGGAGACGCTGATCGGGCTCAAGCTCAACAAGATCGGCCGTGTTGCCGAGCTGGTTGATACGCCGCAGACGCGCGGCATGATCGCCAAGGTCGCGCACCTGGTCGAAGTGGTGGAGAAGTAAGCGCCATGAAACTGCACGAACTCTCAGGCCGCGCCGGCGCCCGCAAGACGCGCAAGCGCATCGGCCGCGGCATCGGCTCCGGCGTGGGCAAGACCGGCGGCCGCGGCGGCAAAGGCCAGACCGCGCGCTCCGGCGTACGCATCAAGGGCTTCGAAGGCGGCCAGATGCCGCTACATCGCCGCCTGCCCAAGCGCGGCTTCAAGAACACCAAATTCGCCCTTAAGCTCAATGAGGTAAACCTCGGCAAGCTGCAGGAAGCGATCGACGCCGGTAGTCTCGATGTCGGCGGCAAGGTCGATGCTGCGGCGTTGGTCAAAGCCGGCATCCTGCGCCGGGAAAAGGATGGCGTCCGGCTCCTCGGTGGCGGCGAAATCAAGGCCAAGGTCAATCTGGCAGTGTTCGGTGCGTCGAAATCGGCGGTTGCCGCGGTGGAAAAAGCCGGCGGTTCGGTTGAGATTCTGGCACCCAAGCGGGAAACGAGCGAACAGGCGGCCTGATCCCCATATAGGGCGGGTTCGATCACGAACCCACGGAGCAGCGGCGGATGGTCTCGGCAGCAGAACAACTTGCAGCCAATCTTAACTTCGGTGCATTGGCCAAAGCCGAGGAACTGAAGAAGCGCATCTGGTTCACGCTTGGCGCGCTGCTGGTTTACCGCCTCGGCACTTACATCCCGCTGCCCGGTATCGACCCGAACGCCTGGGACCAGATCTTCCAGTCCCAGTCCGGCGGCATTCTCGGCATGTTCAATATGTTCGCCGGCGGTGGCATCCATCGCATGGCGATTTTTGCGCTGAACATCATGCCGTACATCTCGGCATCGATCATCGTTCAGCTCATGACGACGGTGTCGCCGACCCTCGAACAGCTCAAGAAAGAGGGCGAGGCCGGCCGCAAGATCATTAATCAGTATACGCGCTATCTCACGGTGCTGCTGGCGGCCGTCCAGGCTTACGGGATCGCGGTTGGCCTTGAGGGCTCGCAGTCTGTCGTCGCCGCGCCGGGCATGTTCTTCCGTATTTCGACGGTGATCACGCTGACCGGCGGCACCGTTTTCCTGATGTGGCTGGGCGAGCAGATCACCCAGCGCGGTATCGGTAACGGCACATCGCTGATCATCATGTCGGGCATCGTCGCGCAATTGCCCTCGGCAATCGCCGGTACGCTTGAGCTCGGCCGCCAGGGCGCGCTTTCGACCGGGCTGATCCTGATCGTGCTGGTGGTGGCGGTCGCCGTCATCACCTTCATCGTGTTCATGGAGCGCGCGCAGCGCCGGCTCCTGATCCAGTATCCCAAGCGTCAGGTCGGCAACCGGATGTTCGAGGGACAGTCCTCGCATCTGCCGCTCAAACTCAATACGTCGGGCGTCATCCCGCCGATCTTCGCCTCGTCACTGTTGCTGCTGCCGACCACGGTTGCGAACTTCACGGCGGGGCAGGGACCGGGATGGCTGACCGTCATCACCACGCAGCTCTCGCATGGCCGTCCGCTGTTTCTCGCGCTTTATGTCGCGCTGATCGTGTTCTTCGCGTTCTTCTACACGGCGATTGTGTTCAATCCGACGGAGACCGCCGACAATCTGAAGAAGCATGGCGGTTTCATTCCGGGTATCCGGCCCGGCGAGCGCACCGCCGAATACATCGACTATGTGCTGTCGCGGATTACGGTGATCGGCGCCGCCTATCTCGCAATTGTCTGCCTGTTTCCCGAAATGCTGATCGCTTATGCCGCGGTACCGTTCTATTTTGGCGGTACTTCGCTCCTGATTGTGGTCAGCGTAACCATGGACACGGTGGCGCAGGTGCAAGGCTACTTGCTGGCGCACCAGTATGAGGGACTGATCAAGCGCTCCAAGCTGAGGGGACGGCGTAGATGAGATTGATTCTGCTGGGCCCGCCGGGGGCTGGCAAGGGAACGCAGGCCCAGCATCTCGTCGCCAAATACGGCATCGTCCAGCTCTCGACCGGTGACATGCTCCGCGCAGCGGTTAAGGCCGGCACCCCGGTCGGCCGCCAGGCCCAGGAGATCATGGCACGCGGCGGCCTCGTGCCGGACGACGTCGTGGTCCGTATCGTGGCCCAACGCATTGAAGAGCCGGATGCCCGGAAGGGCTTCATCCTCGATGGCTTCCCGCGCACCGTGCCGCAGGCCATGGCCCTCGACCGGATGCTGGCGGATCGCGAGATCGCCCTCGACGCCGCCATCGAGATTCGGGTCGACGAGGAGGCGCTGCTCAAGCGCATTGAAAGCCGAATCGCCGAAACCCTTGCCAGGGGTGAAACCCTGCGTGATGACGACGACCCGCAGGTGCTCCATCGCCGGCTCGCCGCCTATCGCGACCAGACCGCGCCGCTCGTCGCCTATTACCAGCTCCAGGGCGTGCTTAGGACCGTCAACGGCATGGCGCCGATCGCCGACGTCACGGCGGCGATCGACCGGGAACTGACCGCGGCATTGGCCGCAAGGCCGGCCCCAGCCTTCCAGAAGCGGTCCAGGAAGGCCGCTCAAAAGCCTGCGCGTAAGAAGGCGGCAGCTTCTCGGAACCCGGCAAAGCGGCTCGCGAAGAAAACGGCCAAAAAACCCGCGGCCAAGGCGGCCAAGAAATCAAGGAAAACCGCTTCTTTAGGAAAAAAATCCAAGGCAAGCTCCCCATCGGCGAGGTATAAAGCAAAGCGCGGGAAAACCCGCCGGCGGACGTCGCGTTAAGAACACAAAATCGCTAGCAGAGGTTGACGAAAGCCAGTGAAATCCATTAATTAGCCCGAAATATCCAGTCGGAGATTTAGCAGCGATGCCGGGCCGCAAGGGCAGGCAGCCGCTGACTTTTTACGTTTGGTGGCCTGCTTAAGTGACATCAGGAATCGGCAGTGTGCGGCAACTCGCGAGGCCGAGCGGGATTGCTCACTGTCATAAGGAGTAGCTGACGTGGCTCGTATCGCCGGAGTCAACATACCGACCAACAAGCGCGTAGTGATCGCGCTCCAGTACATCCATGGCATTGGTGGCGCCAAGGCCAAGGAAATCATGGAAAAAGTTGCGATCCCCGAGACTCGCCGCGTATCGCAACTCACCGACCAGGAAGTGCTTCAGCTTCGCGAAGTGATCGACCGCGACTACATCGTCGAGGGCGACCTGCGCCGCGAAGTGGCGATGAACATCAAGCGGCTGATGGATCTCGGATGCTACCGCGGTCTGCGCCATCGCCGCGGTCTGCCGGTGCGCGGCCAGCGCACCCATACCAATGCGCGCACCCGCAAGGGTCCGGCAAAGGCCATCGCCGGCAAGAAGAAATAGCGTCGAACAAAATTAATGTGACGGTGCCGGTACAGCCGGTGCTGGTCCGCGAAAGGGTTCAGAATGGGTAAAGATGCCACGCGCGTTCGCCGACGCGAACGCAAGAACATCGCGTCGGGCGTTGCGCACGTGAACGCCTCCTTCAACAACACCATGATCACGATAACCGACGTCCAAGGCAATACCATTGCCTGGTCGTCGTCGGGGACCATGGGTTTCAAGGGCTCTCGCAAGTCGACGCCGTATGCGGCGCAGGTCGCTGCCGAAGACGCGGCCAAGAAGGCGCAGGAGCACGGCATGCGCACGCTCGAAGTCGAGGTCGCAGGCCCCGGCTCCGGTCGCGAATCGGCGTTGCGTTCGTTGCAGGCGGCCGGCTTCACGATCACGTCGATTCGCGATGTGACGCCGATCCCCCACAATGGTTGCCGGCCGCGCAAGCGCCGGCGCGTCTAGGATATCCGGTCAATGGAACATGTGGACCATTTGCCGCCGCTCGATCTTGGCCCCACGGAGCGGAGTGGGGCGCGCGAGACGGTCGCGCCGCTCAACGCGATGGGTGATAAAGTGACGATTCAGAAGAATTGGCAGGAATTGATCAGGCCCAGCAAGTTGCAGGTCAGCCCCGGCGCCGACATGCGCCGGATCGCGACCGTGGTTGCCGAGCCGCTTGAACGCGGCTTCGGTGTGACACTGGGCAATGCGCTGCGGAGAATTTTGCTCTCGTCGCTGCAAGGTGCTGCGGTGCAGTCCGTGCATATCGACGGGGTGCTGCACGAGTTCTCCTCGATTGCCGGTGTGCGCGAGGACGTGACCGACATCGTGCTCAATATCAAGGACATCGCCATCAAGATGCAGGGCGATGGCCCAAAGCGCATGGTGGTGAAAAAGCAGGGCCCCGGCACTGTGACCGCAGCCGACATTCAGACCGTCGGCGATATCGTCGTTCTCAATCCCGATCTGGTGTTGTGTACGCTGGACGAGGGCGCCGAGATCCGCATGGAATTCACGGTCAATACCGGCAAGGGCTACGTCCCGGCTGAACGTAACCGTCCGGAGGACGCGCCGATCGGCCTTATCCCGGTCGACAGCCTGTACTCGCCGGTGCGCAAGGTCTCCTACAAGGTCGAGAATACCCGCGAGGGCCAAATCCTCGACTACGACAAGCTGACGCTGTCGATCGAGACCAACGGTGCCCTGAGCCCCGAGGATGCGCTGGCCTATGCCGCGCGCATTCTGCAGGACCAGCTCAACGTCTTCGTCAATTTCGAGGAGCCGAAGCGCGAGACCACAAGTGCGCCAATCCCGGACCTGGCGTTCAATCCGGCCTTCCTCAAGAAGGTCGACGAGCTCGAGCTGTCGGTGCGTTCGGCGAACTGCCTGAAGAACGACAACATCGTTTACATCGGCGACCTCGTTCAAAAGACCGAAGCCGAGATGCTGCGAACGCCGAATTTCGGCCGCAAGTCGCTTAACGAGATCAAGGAAGTGCTGGTGCAGATGGGCCTGCATCTCGGCATGGAAGTGCCCGGCTGGCCGCCGGAAAACATCGAAGAGCTGGCCAAGCGCTTCGAGGATCATTACTGAGCGCAGGCTTGGTGCCTGGGAGAAGTGAGTAGGAAAGATGCGTCACGCAAAGACCCATCGCAAATTCAATCGCCGTTCGGATCATCGCAAGTCGATGCTCGCGAACTTGGCGGCGTCGCTGATCAAGCATGAGCAGATCACGACGACGCTGCCGAAGGCGAAGGATTTGCGCCCGATCGTCGAGAAGCTTGTGACGCTCGGCAAGCGCGGCGACCTGCATGCGCGCCGCCAGGCGATTGCGCAGATGCGCGACCTTGCCATGGTCAAGAAGCTCTTCGAAGTGCTCGGTCCACGCTACAAGGCCCGCAATGGCGGTTACACGCGGGTGATGAAGGCCGGTTTCCGGTATGGCGATTCCGCCCCGGTTGCCGTCATCGAGTTCGTCGATCGCGATCTCGAGGCCAAGGGCAAGGACTCCGGGCCGGTGCAGGCGCGCAAGGAAGCGGAGACCGCTTCCGCAACGGCTTAATCGTTTCGGCTTTGCAAAATCGAAAAGAGCGGCGCGAGCCGCTCTTTTTTGTGACAGTTGCTTCCTCCCCGGATGACAATTTCCAGACGAGACAATTGCGCACAGCATGCTGTTATGGATTTGTCGCGCCGTGGAACCTGCAATATTGTCGATTCGGGATTCGGAGGGGAATTATGATACGGCTGGCGATACTTTCAATTGCCGCGGTAGTGGCGGCGGGTGCGACTTATGCGGATACGCCGGTCGAGCGCGGCAGTTATCTCGTCAACACCATCATGACCTGCGGCAATTGCCATTCGCCGAAGGGGCCGCCTGATGTGGTTGCCGGTAAGGATTTCTCCGGCGGGCTGCGTTTTGAAACTCCGGCATTCGACGTCACCGCGCCGAACATCACCCCGGACAAGACCACGGGCATCGGCACGTGGAGTGCGGACGACATCAAGAAGCTTCTGCTGCAGAACGTCCGTCCGAACGGCGTGTCGCTCGTGGTAATGCCGACGGGTTTCTATGACATCCTGCTGCCAGGCGATCTCGATGCGATCGTTGCTTACCTGCAAAGCGTAAAGCCGGTCAGCAACAAAGTGCCTGATCCCAACTACAAGCTGCCGGCAAAGCACCAGATTTTTCCAGGCGCCGAGAAGCCGATCAACCCGGCCGATCTCAACGATAAGGTCAAGCACGGCTTCTATCTCGCCACCATCGGCCACTGCATGGAGTGCCACACGCCGCGGGTGAAGGGCGAACTGGATTTCTCCAATATCGGCGCCGGCGGACAGGAGTTTCCCGGTCCCTGGGGCGTCTCGACGTCGCGCAATATCACCTCGAGCAAGACCAAAGGTATTGGCGACTGGACCGATGCCGACATCAAGCGCGCCGTCACCCAGGGCATCGACAAGGATGGCAACAAGCTGAAAGGCCCCATGGGCTTTCAGTACTATGCCCACATGACCGACGCCGACCTTGACGCGGTCATTGCCTGGCTGCGGACGGTACCGCCGAAGGAGTAACGGCGGCAAAATCCACCCTTCTAAAGCCCCGGTTATACGCCTATATAGCCGCGTAGAATCGAGGCTTTTCCCATGCAGCGTTTCTCTGTTTTGCTGGCTTCGGCGTTTGCCGCCTTTGTGCTGGCGGTATTGCCCGCGGGCGCGCAGCAGCGCCAGGTGCCGGCCTCGGCAGCCCAACTGCAGCTTTCATTTTCTCCGGTGGTGCAGCGGGTGGCGCCTGCGGTGGTCAACGTCTACGCCCAGCACATCGTCGCCAACAATAATCCGTTCATGGCCGACCCGTTTTTCCGCCAATTCTTTGGCGGCGGCGGGATGCCGCGCGCGCAGGTCGAGCGCTCGCTTGGTTCCGGCGTTATTGTCGATCCGGCCGGTCTCGTCGTCACCAACTACCATGTGATCGCCGACGCCAGCGAAGTGAAGGTGGCGCTTGCGGACAAGCGGGAGCTCGATGCCGACATCGTGCTGAAGGACCAGCGCAGCGATCTCGCGGTGCTTCGGATCAAAAGCAAGGGCGAACGTTTCCCGACGCTGGAGCTCGCCAACTCCGACGAATTGCAGGTCGGTGACGTGGTGCTGGCAATCGGCAATCCGTTCGGCATCGGTCAGACCGTGACGCACGGCATCGTCTCGGCGGTGGCGCGAACGCAAGTCGGCAACAGCGACTATCAGTTCTTCATTCAAACCGACGCCGCCATCAATCCCGGTAATTCCGGCGGCGCGCTGGTCGATGTCAACAGCCGCCTGGTCGGCATCAATTCGGAAATCTATTCCCGCTCCGGCGGCTCCGAGGGCATAGGCTTTGCTATCCCTGCGAACATGGTGAAGGTCATCGTCGCTTCGGCCGAGCAAGGCAGCGGAACGGTCAAACGCGCCTGGCTCGGCGCCAAGCTCCAGGAGGTCACGCCGGAGATTGCCGACAGTCTTGGCCTCAAGCATCCGGGCGGCGCGCTGGTGGCGAGCGTCGTCAGCGGCAGTCCGGCGGCCCGTGCCGGGATCAAAACCGGCGATCTGATCGTGACCATCGACGGCGTCACCGTCGACGATCCGGCGGGGTTCGATTACCGCTTCGCCACCAAGCCGGTGGGCGGCGAGGCGAAAGTCGGACTGTTGCGGCAAGGCAAGGAAACAGTCGTGGCCCTGGCGCTGCAGGGATTGCCCGATACGCCGCGCCAGGAAGTGGAAATTCAAGGCCGCTCGCCATTCCTTGGCGCAAAGGTGGCGAACCTTTCGCCGGCGCTGGCCGATGAAATGCGGCTCGATCCGCAGACCGAGGGCGTTGTCATCACCGGCGTGGCCGATGGCTCGGCGGCGCAATCGGTCGGGTTTCAAAAGGGTGACATTATCGTTTCGGTGAACGGCCAGAACATCGCCAAATCTTCGGAGCTTGAGCACATCGCCAATGCCGGCAGCAGATCGTGGCGCATTACCATTCAGCGCGCCGGCCAGCAGATCTCCGTGATGTTCTCGGGTTGACGATGAGACAGGACGGACCACGCCGATGAGCTCCCGTCCCAAGACCAAGGGTCCGACACTGTTCGCGGCCGGCGGGCTCGACCGCGATGCGCCGCGGCCGCTGGCCGACAAGCTGCGCCCGGACAAGCTCGCTGACGTTGTTGGGCAGGATCACCTGCTTGGCGCCGACGGCGCGCTGACCCGCATGCTGGAGACGCGTTCGCTCGGCTCGCTGATCTTCTGGGGGCCGCCGGGCACCGGCAAGACCACCGTCGCACGGCTTCTCGCCCGCGAGACCGAACTTTATTTCGAGCAGATTTCCGCGATCTTTTCCGGTGTCGCCGACCTGAAGAAAGTCTTCGAGGCGGCGCGGCTGCGCCGGCAAACCGGGCAGGGGACGCTGCTGTTCGTCGATGAGATTCACCGTTTCAACCGCGCGCAGCAGGATTCATTTTTGCCGGTGGTCGAAGACGGCACCGTCGTTCTGGTGGGCGCGACGACGGAGAACCCGTCATTCGAGCTCAACGCTCCGCTCTTGTCGCGGGCACGGGTGCTGGTGTTCAAGCCGCTCGACGCTGCCGCGATCGAGAAGCTTCTTTCGCGGGCCGAGGCCATCGAAGGCAAGCTGCTGCCGCTCGACGCAGAAGCGCGCGCGTCATTGCTGCGGATGGCCGATGGCGATGGCCGCGCGGCGCTGACGCTGTCCGAGGAAATCTGGCGCGCCGCGCGCAACAACGAGATTTTCACCGCCGCCGCCCTGCAGGAAATCGTGCAGCGGCGGGCGCCGATTTACGACAAGAAGCAGGACGGCCATTACAACCTCATCAGCGCGCTGCACAAGTCGGTGCGCGGTTCGGATGCCGACGCGGCGCTCTACTACTTCTGCCGTATGCTCGACGCCGGCGAAGATCCGCTCTATCTGGCGCGGCGGGTCGTTCGGATGGCGGTCGAGGACATCGGCCTGGCCGATCCGCAGGCACTGGTCGTCGCCAATGCCGCGAAGGACGCCTACGATTTTCTTGGTAGTCCCGAAGGCGAACTGGCGATTGCCGAGGCGGTGATTTATGTTGCCACGGCGCCGAAATCGAACGCAACCTATGTGGCGTTCGGCGCGGCGATGCGCACCGCGAAGGAGGCGGGATCGCTGTTGCCGCCCAAGCATGTGCTGAACGCGCCGACGAAGCTGATGAAAGCCGAGGGTTACGGCGCCGGCTATGAATATGACCACGACGCCGAAGAAGCGTTTTCCGGGCAGGATTACTTCCCGGAGCAACTCGGCCGTCAGCAATTCTACGATCCGCCGGAGCGCGGCTTCGAACGGGAAATCCGCAAGCGCCTGGAGTACTGGGCGAAGCTGCGGCGCGAGCGGAGCGGAACGTGAGGGGAAGCCGTGGACCACGTCAGCCGGGCGGTGGCAAGCAGACGGCCGGCCCGCGTCATCGTGGGCGGATCGATCGCGGCAACCGTCACGCTGAGGCGCGACAGGAGCGGCCCTTGAGGGGCGGGGGCAAGCAGGCTGCTGGGTCTCGGCATCGGGGGCATTTTGGTCATGGAAACCGGCACCCAGAGGAGCGGGCGCAGCGAGTCTCGAAGGGTGACGGTCCAGGTCGCGATCCCTTCAAGGCACGCGTCCCGCATCCATCGGAGGACGCGGCGAAACCAGTGGCGCCTATGGCGCCGATGCCGACGACCGTTCAAAACGTCGCGGTGACCGCGGATGAAGCCGGGATGCGCGTCGATCGCTTTTTCGAGGCGCGATTTCCGGGGCTGAGTTTTTCCCATATCCAGCGCGTCATCCGCAAAGGCGAGGTGCGGGTCAATGGCAAGCGCACCGAACCGAAGAACCGGCTGGAGGCGGGACAGACCGTTCGTATTCCTCCGCTGCGGCTTGATTCGCCGAAACCGCTGGCGCCCGGCAATGAAGCGGCCGCAAACACTCGCGAGTTTCTTAAGTCGATCACGTTGTACGAAGACGATGACGTTCTGGTGCTGAACAAGCCGATGGGTTTGGCCGTCCAGGGTGGGTCCGGCACTACGCGACATCTCGACGGCATGCTTGGAGTTCTGCGCGACGCTCAGGGTCAACGTCCCCGGCTGGTGCATCGGCTGGACAAGGACACGGCCGGTTGCCTCCTCGTCGCGAAGACGCGCTTTGCCGCCTCGGCGCTGGCCAAGACCTTCCGGTCGCGTTCGGCGCGCAAGATTTACTGGGCACTGGTCGCCGGCGTGCCAAAACCGCAACAGGGCCGGATTTCGACCTTCCTCGCCAAGGAGGAACGCGAAGATAAATCGTTCATGCGCATCGCCGAACACGGCGACAAAGGCGCAAGCCACGCAATCACCTATTACACCGTGGTGGATACGTCAGGTCCGCTGATGGCCTGGATATCGCTCAAGCCGGTGACCGGCCGCACCCATCAGCTCCGTGCGCACATGGACCATATCGGCCACCCGATTGTCGGCGATCCGAAGTATTTTGCCCGCGAGAACTGGGAGTTGCCGGGCGGCATGCAGAAGAAGCTGCACCTTCTGGCCCGCCGCATCGTCGTGCCGCATCCGCGTGGCGGAGCGATTGACATCTCCGCGCCGCTGCCGCCGCACATGCTGCAATCGTGGAATCTGCTCGGCCTTGACGCCAAGCGCTACGATCCGATCGTTGAAGCGCCGGAGGAGTGACTGGGAACAACGCGTGCGCCGCGGGGTTTACCGGAAGCACCGCGAGGCGCATGTGAACGGCAAGCTGACCTTCATTGTCGGATTTGCGATGTCAGTGGCCCTTACGGGCGCGTCGCAAGCCCGCGATTTCGAGATGGGTGGCGACAGTTCATACCCAAACTCGATTATCGCGCCCGAGCCCGGCACTCACCGACCGCTGCACACAACCAAGCCGCTGTCACCGCAGACCTTCCATCACCACTTCCGTTACGCGCACGGCTCGTCCGGCTCGGTGCTGCCGACGCCGCTGCCGAAGACGCAGGCCCTTCCACCGGTAGGCAGCAGTATGCCGACGGTAAAACCGACGGCGACAATCACGGACCAGGGGCCGACAATCTTGCCGAACGGCAAAACCGTTCCCAATCTGCCGCACGGGCCGGAGACGTTTCAGGATCGCGCGTCACGCTGCGCCCATCAGCAGGGCCTCAACAACATTTCGGGAAGCGCGAGCACGCAGTACATGGGCGCCTGCCTTCAATAAATCGGCCGGCGCCTTTTTATTTGCCTTGACAGGCAACTAAATGGTTGCATATTGTTTTCATGGATGACGTGTTCAAGGCGCTGGCGGATGCGAGCAGGAGGGAACTGCTTGACCGGCTTCGCGCCGACAACGGCCAGACGCTCGGTGACCTCTGCACGCGGCTCGATATGTCGCGCCAGGCGGTGAGCAAGCATCTGGCGATTCTGGAAGCCGCCAATCTCGTCGCCACGGTGCGGCGAGGGCGGGAGAAGTTGCACTACCTCAATCCGGTGCCGATCCACGAGATTGGCGAACGCTGGATCGGGAAATTCGAGCGCTCGCGGTTGCAAGCGCTCAGTGACATGAAGAAAGTATTGGAGAGTGGCGATGAGTAAGCCGAGTTTTATGTATGTGATCTATATCGCGGCGACACCGGAAAAGGTGTTCCGCGCACTGACGTCGGCGGAGATGTCTAAGCAGTACTGGAGCGGGAACTACGTCGAATCCGACTGGAAGGTCGGCTCCCCCTTCGCGCTGCGGCTGGCCCGCCACGAGAAGCAGGACATCAGCGGCGAGGTGCTGGAATGCGATCCGCCGCGCCGGCTCTCTTACACGTTCCACCCTCATCATGGCGGCCTGGAAAGCGAGGGCGCCTCTCGCGTCGTTTTCGAGATCGAGGCGCTCCAGGATCAGGTCAAGCTCACCGTCATCCATGATGGCTTCGAGGCGGGCAGCAAGGTGCTCGAGTCGATCAGCCAGGGCTGGCCGCACGTGCTGTCGAGCCTCAAGAGCTATCTGGAGTCGGGCAAGGGCATCACGGCGCCCTGGTACCGCGACAGCGCCGCACAGACGGCGGGAGCGGCGCGATGAGCTCCCCGCCCAGGCCGCAATTCGCCTATGTCATCTATATCCGCACCACCGCCGAGAAGCTGTGGCACGCATTGGTGAACCCCGATCTCACCCGGCAATACTGGGCCGGTACCTGGCAGGAGTCGGAATGGAAAGTCGGTGCGTCGTGGCGCATCATGATCCCGGACGGCCGCGTTGCGGATTCCGGCAAGATCATCGAGATCGCCCCGCCGCACCGGCTCGTTCTCACCTGGCGTAATGAGTTCAGGCCGGAACTGCACAAGGAAGGTTATTCGCAGCTGACGTATCAGATCGAGCAGCAGGGCGAGATGGTCAGGTTTGCGCTGACCCATGAAATCGATTGGCCGGAATCCAAATTCATCGAAGCCGTCTCACAAGGCTGGCCGGCCATCCTGTCGAGCTTGAAGAGTCTGCTTGAGACCGGCAAATCGCTGGAGGCGACGCGGCGCTGGCCGGAGAACATGAAGTAATGGCCAAGTTCGAGCCGAAGACGGTCTATGTGACCTACATCGCCTCGACGCCGGAAAAGATCTGGCAGGCGCTGACCTCGTCCGAGTTTACCCGGAAGTACTTCTGGGATCGCGATATCGAGATCGAGCCAAAACGCGGGGGCGCCTTCGCGCTGAAACTTCCCGACGGCCGTATCAATGTGCGCGGCAAGGTCCTCGAATGGGATCCGCCGCGCGCACTGAAGATCACCTGGAAGGTCGAATGGCCGGAGGAGTTCAGCAGGCTGCCGGAGTGTCTCGTCTGCTACGAGATCGCGCAAGCCGGTGATGCCGTTCGCCTCACCATGACGGAATCGCACTCGTGGAACGTGCCGGAAGCCATTCTGTCGGGTGGCCGTTCCGGCTGGCCTGCGGTCATCTCAAGTCTGAAAAGCCTGCTCGAAACCGGCAAGCCGCTATCTGTCGCGGTGGAGCCATCGCGAGAGATGATAGAGGCGATCAAAAGCCTGCGATGATCAGCGCAGGCTGGCGTTGATCTTGTCCAGCGCCGCCGATCCCGGACAAAGCTCTTTCTCGTCCATCGTATTCAGCGCGGTCTCGACCGTGTTCAGGTGGCCGTGCAGGTCCTCGGCTTCCTCGGCCACGTAAAGCAGACCGGTGACGATCTGCCCTTTGGCGGCGTGGTGTTGCAGGAAGCTCATCGCCGCGAGCCGGTCATGCACGTCGTATTCGGAATTGAGCTTGCGCAGCGCGATCGTCGTGCCGTCGTGTTGCTCGACCATTTCGACGGTCCCGGGCGCGTAATCGACGCGGATCGGTGCGCGGCCGGTCATGAAATCGAGGAAATTCACGGCTTCGTTGTGCTCGCGCACATAGTCGAAGCTCTTGGTCGATCCCGCGTGATTGTTGAATGCGACGCAGGGCGAGATCACGTCGACGAACGACGCGCCCTCGTGCTCTATCGCCGCCTTGATCAGCGGGACGAGTTGCTTTTTGTCGCCGGAGAACGAACGGGCGACGAAGGTCGCGCCGAGCTGCAAGGCGATGCTGACCATATCGATGGCGCTGTCGGTATTGGCGACGCCGCGTTTGGATTTCGAGCCGCGGTCGGCGGTGGCGGAAAACTGCCCCTTGGTCAGGCCATACACGCCGTTGTTCTCGACGATGTAGGTCATGTTGACGCCACGGCGCATGCAGTGGGCGAACTGGCCGAAGCCGATCGAGGCGGAGTCGCCGTCGCCGGACACGCCGAGATAGATCAGGTCGCGGTTGGCGAGGTTCGCCCCGGTCAGCACGGAGGGCATGCGGCCGTGCACGGAATTAAAGCCGTGCGACGCGTTGAGGAAATAATCCGGCGTCTTCGACGAGCAACCAATGCCGGAGATCTTTGCCACCTTGTGCGGCTCGATCGAGAGCTCGAAGCAGGCCTCGATGATCGAGGCGGTGATCGAAGTCGTGGCCGCAGCCGGCGCACAGCGTCGAGATCTTGCCCTCGTAGTCGCGGTGCGTATAGCCGAGTGCATTCTTCGGCAGTTCCGGATGATGGAATTTCGGTTTGACGACGTAAGTCATGACACCACCTTTCGCAGCGGCGTAACTTTGAGAGCATCGAGATGGTCGCCGACGGCGCGGGCGATAAAGCGTGCGGTGATCGGCGTGCCGTCGTAGTGCAGGACCGGGACGAGGCGTACCGGGTCGATGCCGCATTCGTTGACGATGAGCGAGCGCAATTGCGCGTCGCGATTCTGCTCGACTACGAAAACGAAGTCATGATCGGCAATAAAGCTCGCGACGCTCGAATGGAACGGGAAAGCGCGCACCCGCAGCCGATCGAGATACTGGCCGCGTGCTTCAAGCATCTGGATGGCTTCGTCCATCGCCGGGGCGGTGGAGCCGAAATAGATCACGCCGTATTTGGTCGGCTTCGACGCGTTGGCCAGCAGCGGACGCGGCACCAGGTCCTTCGCGGTGTCGAATTTGCGCAGCAGGCGCTGCATGTTGTCCTGATAAGCCGCGCCCTCCTCGGTGTAACGCGCATAGCGGTCACGCGAGGTGCCGCGGGTGAAGAACGAGCCTTTGGACGGGTTGGTGCCGGGATAAGTGCGGTACGGGATGCCGTCGCCGTCGACATCGAGATAGCGGCCGAAGTCGGCGCCGGCGTCGAGCATCGCGGACGTCATGACCTTGCCGCGGTCGTATTTTTTCGAGTCGTCCCAGGTCAGCGGCCGGCACAGCCGATGATTCATGCCGATATCGAGATCGAGCAGCATGAACACTGGCGTCTGCAGCCGGTCGGCGAGATCGAAGCTTATTGCGCCGAACTCGAAGCATTCCGCCGGATCCTCGGGAAACAGGACGACGTGCTTGGTATCGCCATGTGATGCATAGGCGCAGGAGATGATGTCGGTCTGCTGCGTCCGTGTCGGCATGCCGGTGGACGGACCGGCGCGCTGCACGTCGAATACGACGGCCGGAATTTCGGCGAAGTAAGCCAGCCCGAGGAATTCCTGCATCAGCGAAATGCCGGGACCCGAGGTCGCCGTAAATGCACGGGCGCCGTTCCAGCCGGCGCCGATCACGATGCCGATCGAGGCGAGTTCGTCTTCAGCCTGAACGATGGCGAATTTGTTCCTGTTGTCGGTGTCGACGCGCAACCGGTTGCAATAGCGCATGAAGGCCTCGGCGAGCGAGGACGACGGCGTGATCGGATACCACGCGCATACCGTGGCGCCACCGTAGACGGCGCCAAGCGCTGCAGCCGCATTGCCCTCGACAAAAATCCGGTCGCCGACCGCATCCGAGCGCTTCAGCCGCAGACCGATCGGGTGATCGAGATTCATCGTCGCCCAGTCGCGGCCGAGATGCAGCGCGTGCTTGTTGGCGTCGAACAGCTTCTCTTTGCCCTTGTATTGCTCGCCGATCAGCTTCTCGATCTCGGCAACGTCCATGTCGAGCAATGCCGACAGTGCGCCGACATAGATGATGTTCTTGAAAAGCTGGCGTTGCCGCGGATCGGTGTATTCGCGGTTGCAGATCGCGGTGAGGGGAACGCCGATGACGGTAATGTCGTCACGGAACTTCGACTTCGGCATCGGCTTGGTGGAGTCGTAAAGCAGATATCCGCCCGGCTCGATGCCGGCGATGTCCTTGTCCCAGGTCTGCGGGTTCATCGCGACCATCATGTCGGTGCCGCCGCGGGCGCCAAGATGGCCGTCGCCCGATACGCGCACTTCGTACCAGGTCGGCAGGCCCTGGATGTTCGACGGGAAGATATTGCGCGGGGCGACCGGGATGCCCATGCGCAGGATAGCGCGTGCGAACAACTCGTTGGCGCTCGCGGAGCCCGAGCCGTTGACGTTGGCAAATCGGATGACGAAGTCGTTTACGCTTTCGAGTGGCATGCTTGTTCCGCGTGAGTCATATCGATGAGATATTTCTGCATGTCCCAGGCACCGGTGGGGCAGCGCTCGGCGCACAGCCCACAATGCAGGCAGACGTCCTCGTCCTTCACCATGACGCGGCCGGTCTTGAGGCTGTTGCCGATATAGAGGTCTTGCGTGAGGTTGTGGGCCGGCGCTTCCAGGCGCTTGCGCAGGTCGGCTTCCTCGCCGTTCTCGGTAAAGGTGATGCAGTCCATCGGGCAGATGTCGACGCAGGCATCGCATTCGATGCAAAGCTGGCCGGTAAACACCGTCTGCACATCGCAGTTGAGACAGCGCTCGGCTTCTTTCAGAGCGAGTTCGACGTCGTAGCCGAGTTCGACCTCCGCCTTGATGTCGCGCAGCGCCACGACCTTCTCGCGATGCGGCACCCGGTATCGCTTATCGAGCGTGATCTCGTTGTCGTAGGACCACTCGTGAATGCCCATCTTCTGGCTGGATATCGCCATGTCCGGCGCCGGCCGCACATTGACGTCCTCGCCGCGGCAGAAGCGGTCGATCGAGATCGCCGCTTCGCGGCCGTGCGCCACCGCCCAGATGATATTTTTCGGGCCGAACGCGGCGTCGCCGCCGAAGAACACCTTGGGGTTCGTCGATGCCATCGTTTTCGGATCGACCTTGGGCATATCCCATTTGTCGAATTCGAGGCCGCAGTCACGTTCGATCCACGGGAAAGAGTTCTCCTGGCCGACCGCGACCAGCACGTCGTCGCACGGAATGTGCTGATCAGGTTCTCCGGTCGGTACCAGGTCGCGGCGGCCCTTGGCGTCGCGAACGGCTTTCACCTTCTGGAACATCACGCCGGTGAGCTTGCCGTTCTCATGGGTGAATTCTTTCGGCACGAGGAAATTGAGGATCGGAATATCCTCGTGCATGGCGTCTTCTTTTTCCCAAGGCGACGCCTTCATCTCTTCAAAGCCGGAACGGACGACCACTTTGACGTCCTCGCCGCCGAGCCGGCGCGAGGAGCGGCAGCAGTCCATTGCGGTATTGCCGCCGCCGAGCACGATGACGCGCTTGCCGATCGAAGTGATGTGGCCGAACGACACGCTCGACAGCCAATCGATGCCGATGTGGATATTCTTGGCCGCTTCCTTGCGTCCCGGAATATCGAGATCGCGGCCGCGTGGTGCGCCGCAGCCGACGAAAACCGCATCGTAGTTTTCGGCCAACAGCGCTTTCATGCTGTCGATGCGCTTGTTGCCGATGAACTCGATACCGAGATTGAGGATGTAGTTGCATTCCTCATCGATCACGCTTTCCGGCAAACGGAATTTCGGAATCTGCGTGCGCATCATGCCGCCGGATTTCGGATCCTGATCGAACACGACGCACTCGTAGCCCATCGGGGCAAGGTCCCGCGCCACGGCGAGCGAGGCAGGTCCGCCGCCCACGAACGCGATGCGCTTGCCGTTCTTGTTTTCGACGGGCTTTGGCAGCCGGTCCCTGATGTCATCCTTGAAGTCGGCGGCGACGCGCTTCAAGCGGCAGATCGCGACGGGCTCCGCCTCGACGCGTCCGCGGCGGCACGCCGGCTCGCAAGGGCGGTCGCAGGTCCTCCCGAGAATTCCCGGAAAGACATTGGATTCCCAGTTGATCATGTAGGCGTCGCTGTAACGCCCGGCTGCGATCAAACGGATGTATTCAGGAACCGGCGTATGCGCCGGACAGGCCCACTGACAATCTACGACTTTATGGAAGTAGTCCGGGACCGAGATGTCGGTAGGTTTCATTGCTTCCTCTTGCACGCAGCAACCCGCTCTTGAAGTGGCGGTAAGCACGCTGCCGCGTGGATCAGGCTCCCTCTTGGCGGCCCCCGTAGCCAAAACCGGCCGGGATACTAGTCGAGGGAGGTGCCAATTTCTACCGCTTCTACTTGTTTTTACAAGGATTTGTGGGCTTTTCATGCCTAACAAAAGCGCGACCGGCGAGGCCGCGCCGGCCGGCTTGGCGGGCACCGGATGAAATCTCCTAACTCGTTGAAATTAAGGGCTATATTCTCCCGGTGATGCACCGACTTGATTTGGCCCCAAGGGGGCAGCCCATGATCGTGGTTTAATGCTGCATGCGCGAACTGTTTGAAATCGCCCCGGCCGAGAATCCGATGGAAGCGGCGCGCCGTGGCGCACGGCCGGTATTGCGCCGCCGCTTCTATGAAAACGCGACCGTGGCCGAGACACCGCAGGGCTTTGCCGTGCAACTCGACGGCAAGCCGGTGCATACGCCGGCACGACGCACGCTTTGCGCGCCAAGCCGTTCAATTGCGCAAGAACTCGCCGCGGAATGGAATGCGCAAACGGACGTGATTGATCCGGCAAAAATGCCGCTCACGCGATTGGCGAATGCGATCATTGACGGTGTTGTCGATGCGCCGCAGCCGGTGGCGGCGGAAGTCGAGAAATATCTGGCCTCCGACATGCTGTTTTACCGCGCCGGCTCGCCCAATGGTCTTGTCGAACGCCAGGCCAGGCACTGGGATCCGATTTTGCAGTGGGCGCGCGACACGCTCGGCGCGAAATTCGTGTTAAGCGAGGGCGTTGTTCATGTCGCGCAATCCGACGCCGCGCTTTCGGCGGCGCGTGCCGCAATTCCTGCCGATCCATGGCGTCTGGGGGCCATCAACGTCATCACCACACTGACGGGCTCCGCGTTGATCGCGCTGGCCGTCGCCAGCGGGCATCTTTCTGCCGATGCCGCCTGGCAGGCGGCTCACGTCGACGAAGACTGGAATATGGAGCAATGGGGCCGCGACGAGATGGCCATGCAGCGGCGCAATTTTCGCCATGCGGAATTTCAGGCCGCCGCGCGCCTGTTACACGCTTAGTGTGGCAAATGTGAATCCGGACTAGCCGCCGGTCATGCTCATGTGGCGCGACAGCGCCGGCCGCTGGTGGCGGCGGTCGATGATGAAGTCGTGGCCCTTCGGCTTGCGGCCAATCGCCTCGTCGATCGCGGCATTAAGCAGTTCGTTGCCTTCGGAGGCGCGCAGCGGTTTGCGCAGGTCCGCGGCGTCTTCCTGACCCAGGCACATATAAAGCGTACCGGTGCAGGTGACCCGCACGCGATTGCAGGATTCGCAGAAATTGTGGGTCAGCGGCGTGATAAAGCCCAACCGACCGCCGGTCTCGTTGACGCGCACATAGCGCGCCGGACCGCCGGTCTGGTAATCGATGTCGGAAAGGCCATAGCGTTCGGCCAGCCGCGCACGAACGATGGACAGCGGCAAATACTGGTCGAGACGGCCTTCGCCAACCTCGCCGAGCGGCATCACCTCGATCAGCGTCAGGTCCATGCCGCGGCTGTGCGCCCATTCGATAAGCTGCGGAAATTCGTCCTCGTTGACGCCTTTGAGCGCGACCGTGTTGATCTTGATCTTCAGTCCGGCAGCTTGTGCGGCATCGATACCGGCCAGCACATCCTTGAGCGAACCCCAACGGGTGATGGCCCGGAACTTGTCGGCGTCAAGCGTGTCCAGTGACAGGTTGATCCGCCGGATTCCGGCTGCTTTGAGCTCGGCGGCATATTTCGCAAGCTGCGAACCATTGGTGGTCAGCGTCAGTTCGTCGAGGTCGCCGGTTTGCAGGTGGCGTGACAGCGAAGAGACGAGGGTCATGATGCCGCGCCGGACCAGCGGTTCACCGCCGGTGAGGCGCAGCTTGCGTACGCCGCGCGCGACGAATGCCGAACACAGCCTGTCGAGTTCTTCGAGGGACAACAGGTCGGCCTTCGGCAGGAAGGTCATGTTTTCCGCCATGCAATAGACGCAGCGGAAATCGCAACGGTCGGTCACCGAGACACGCAAATAGGTAATGTCGCGGCCGAACGGATCGACCAATAGCGGCCGCGCGGTCGCGTCCAATTCCTGCTGATGTGAGCCGTTTGTGGTCATTTCCGGACGCTTTCACGCTGCCCGTCGGCAAGCGTTTCGCGACACCTCTCCATCACAGCGGGCGGTTGGTCCCACCTGTAGATAAGCGGGAATTGTGCCGGATAAAGCCCTGATCGTCCAGGAATTCCGGCTGTTTGCAGCCTGGATGAATTATTGCTGCGGCGGCGGCGGGAACGGCGGGGGCTGCCCGGGCGGCGGCGGCGCTGCCTGAACCCGATGCGGTTTCGGCGTCGGTCTCGGGACCGGCCTGCTGCGCGGCGGAGGTCCGGCCGGTTGCAGCACGACGGTGAGCGGGTTCGGGGTGAGCGTCGGGGGAGCGCTCTCGAACAGCGAATGCTCCCCTGGGTTACCGGCGCCGATCTGCACTGTCTGTGGCAGGAAGCCGTTCTTCGAGAACGAGACCGCCTGGCTCTGTGGCTGCAAGGCGAGCGAGCAGGGGGTCTGACAGGTCTGTCCCTGCCCGGTCCGCACATCGGCGCCCTGGGGCTGAGACTCGAATTGCATCGTGACAAGCTGAGGAGTGGATTTGCCGACACTCATCCAGTCCGGCACCCACGATGGCGTCGATGAGCAGGCTGCCAAAGCGGCGCTCATCGCAACAGTGGCGGCACTTACGACGAACCGTACGCGGAACATTGACCCCATCCGTCCTGGCGCGAACCTAAGCCGGTCGGCTCCATTGGTAAAGCCTGATGCGGAGGTGCGACGGCCGACAGCTTTGGACCGTGGCGAACCAATGTTGCGGCAGATCCTTCGCCGCTACAAAAAAGAACAGCGATGACAAATAGTTATTCTGCCGCCGCAACCGTTCGATACCGGCGCGCCGATCGGGCGGATTAACCTTAATCAATGCTTGGCCGTCACCGTGGTGATCGCGGACGGCAGGTCTGCATAAGAACTGATGATCCGATCCGGATGCAATGTTTCGATCGGCGCTTCGGTGTAGCCGAAATCCACGGCAATCACCGGCACGCTCGCTGCGCGCGCGGTGCGAATATCCGTTCCGGAGTCGCCCACCATCACCGCCAGCTTCGGATCGCCGCCGGCACGCTCGATGGTGCCCAATAAAATTTTCGGGTCGGGCTTCATCACCTTGAACGTGTCCTGTCCGCATATACAGGCAAAGTGCTGATCGAGTTTGAGCGCCTTAAGAAGCTTCACGGCGAGCCACTCGATCTTGTTGGTGCAGACCGCGAGGCGGTGGCCCTGCGCCGCCAATTGGTCGAGCGTTTTTTCGAGCAGCGGAAACGGGCGGGAGCGGTCGGCGATATGAGCCGAATAGTGCTCGATGAAGCCTTTGAACATCCGGTCGACGTCGGGCTTGCCGGCTTGCATGCCCCCGGCCGCCAGGGCGCGTTCGATCATGCCCCTCGCGCCACCGCCGATCATCGGCCGGGCATCCTCAAAGCTGACGCTGCGCAGACCCTCGCGGGTCAGCGTGACATTGAGGGTATCGATGAGGTCCGGCGCGGTATCGATCAGCGTGCCGTCGAGATCAAAGGCAATCGTCAGCATGGTTGGCCTGAGGCGGATTTGACATCAGCGAGCCAGCGCGCCGCCAATCCGCGAAGGAATGTCGATCCGGGCTTCACTAGCATTTTATGTTGGCTGGTGTCCCGACCCCGAAGTCCGCATTGAGCAGCGGCGAACTGATGTGCAAACTCGAGGCTGAGACACTAGGATCGAAGCGCCAAGGCGGCTACACACCAGTTCATGGATACGGAAGCTCAAAAACGCGCCGCGGCGGCTCGTGCGCTCGAATTTGTTCGTTCGGGGATGCGGCTCGGGCTCGGCACCGGCTCGACGGCGAAGCCCTTCGTCGAACTGCTTGCCGAACGCGTCAAGGCAGGTCTCGACGTCATCGCCGTGCCCACGTCGGAAGCCACCCGGATGTTGGCCGAGCGCCTCGGTATCACTCTGACGACCCTCGACGAGACGCCGGAGCTCGACCTGACGGTCGATGGTGCGGATGAAATTGCCCCCGATCTCACCCTGATCAAGGGCGGCGGCGGGGCATTGTTGCGCGAGAAGATCGTCGCCTCGGCTTCGGCAAGAATGGTGGTCATCGCCGATCAGTCAAAATGGGTGCCGGTCCTCGGCCGTTTCCCGCTGCCGATCGAAATAGTGCCCTTTGGCGCCGGTTCGACCCGGCGGGCGATCGAGGCCGCCGCGGCGGAAGCCGGCTGCCCGGGCCCAATGACCCTCCGGAAGGGAAAAGACGGCCTTGCTTTCGTCACGGATGGCGGCCACTGGGTGCTGGATGCCCAATTACAGCGGATTCCGGACCCGCAAGAGCTTGCGGCCAGGCTCGCTGTGATCCCCGGCGTCATGGAACATGGCTTGTTCATCGGCCTCGCAGGGACTGCTATTGTCGCCGGTCCGGACGGGGTGCGCGTGATCGAGCAGCCCTGACTCGAGCCTTGAAAAGGAAATGCGCCTATGATCGCCGGTATCTCGCTGCGGACCGCTGTGGCCGCAATAGTTGCGCTGGTCGCAATTGCCATCGTGAGGCCCGCTGCCGCGCAGGCCCCGGCGCAGCCGTCGCCCGGCGCCATGCTGCTTGCGAAGCAAATCGTTGAGCTCAAAGGCGTCAAGCAGATGATGGACCCGGTCGCGATCGGCGTCGTCGAGAAGGTCAAGTCCGTCATCATGCAGCAGAATTTCATGTTTCAGAAGGACATCAACGAAGTCACGGTCCAGCTGCACAAGGAATTCGACAGCCGCTCCAACGAACTGGTCGATACCGCCGCGCGCGCCTACGCCAGCCATTTTACCGAACCTGAGCTGAAGCAGATCCTGACGTTCTACCAATCGCCGGTCGGCCAGAAAATGATCGTTGAAGAGCCGAAAGCCATCGAAGACTCGATGCGCAGCGCCGGCCAATGGGCTGACGATCTGTCGGTCGACGTAATGAACCGGATGCGCGCTGAAATGAAAAAGCGCGGCCACGATATTTGACATGTCGGATTACGATTTCGATCTTTTCGTCATCGGCGGCGGTTCGGGCGGAGTTCGCGCAGCGCGGATCGCGGCACAACACGGCGCCCGTGTCGCATTGGCGGAAGAATATCGCCTCGGCGGCACCTGTGTGATCCGCGGCTGCGTGCCAAAGAAGCTTCTTGTCTACGCGTCGCGGTTTCACGGCGATTTCGAGGATGCCGCCGGCTTTGGCTGGACCGTCCCGCACGCTTCGTTCGACTGGAAAACGCTGATCGCCAACAAGGACAAGGAAATCGGGCGGCTCGAGACCGTTTACGGCACGCTGCTGGAAAAACCGGGCGTCAAGATATTCAGGAGCCGCGCCACGCTCCTTGATGCACATACGGTGCAAGTGGCGAGCGGCGAGCGCGTCCGGGCTGCCTATGTGTTGATCTGCACCGGTGGGACGCCGAGTTACGGCGACCTTATTCCGGGGATTGAACACGCCATTTCCTCCAATGAGGCGTTCCATCTCACTGCGTTTCCGCACCGCATTGTCATTCAGGGCGGCGGCTATATCGCGGTCGAGTTTGCCGGCATCTTCGCCGGGCTTGGCTCGCAAGTGACGCTGGTTTATCGCGGCGAGAATATCCTGCGCGGCTTCGATGACGACGTGCGCTCGCATCTGCGCGCCGATATGGAGAAGCGAGGTATCCGGGTCGTCACCGGCCGCACCGTCGCGGCGATCGAAAACCTCGGCGAGCATTATTCGGCGAGGCTGTCGGACGGCAATCATGTCACCGCGGACCGCGTCATGTTCGCGACCGGCCGGGTGCCGAACGTCAAAAATCTCGGTCTGGAACAGGCCGGGGTCAAAATCGGAAAGAACGGCGGGATCGCGGTCGACGAATATTCGCGGACCAGCGCCGGCAATATTTACGCCGTCGGCGACGTGACTAACCGGATCAATCTCACGCCGGTCGCGATCCGCGAGGGACATGCTTTTGCCGACACCGTATTTGGCGGCAAGCCGACGCTTGTCGATCATACCAACGTGCCGACGGCGGTATTCTCCGAGCCCGAAGTCGGCGCCGTAGGCCTGACTGAAGGGGAGGCGCGCGCCCGGCTGGCGCGGACCGACGTCTACAAAGCGATGTTCCGGCCGCTCAAGGCGACCCTGTCCGGCCGCGACACCACCGTCCTGTTGAAGCTCATCGTCGACGGCATGACCGACCAGGTGGTGGGCTGCCACATCGTCGGAGAAGGCGCAGCCGAGATGGTGCAGATTGCCGCCATCGCCGTGAAAATGAAGGCGAAGAAGGCGGACTTCGACGCCACCATGGCGCTCCACCCGACCTTTGCCGAGGAGCTGGTGACCATGCGGACGCGGAGCGCGACCTACGCCCGGCAGGCCGCCGAATAGGCGAATTTGCGGGCGAAATCATAGGGCTGTAACGACCGTCAGCCCTTGTGTATAAGTCCGGAAAAGACCCGCCGTTCATCCTGCAAGACTGTGGTTTTAGCCATCTCTGGATGGTGGGCCGTGGAGACAGCGTAATGCCCGGTTTATCGAACGCGGCGAAGTGGAGCCCGGATTCGTGGCGCTCAAAGCCGCGGCTGCAAATGCCGGATTATCCGGACGCCAAGGCGCTTGCCGATGTCGAGGCGCAACTTTCGACCTTTCCGCCCCTGGTTTTTGCAGGTGAGGCGCGCAATCTGAAGAAAGCCCTGGCGCAGGTCGCCGCCGGCGAAATGTTCCTGTTGCAGGGCGGCGATTGCGCCGAGAGCTTCGCCGAACATGGCGCCAACAACATCCGCGATTTCTTCCGGCTGTTCCTGCAAATGGCCGTGGTGCTGACTTACGCCGCGGCTTCGCCCGTCGTGAAAGTCGGCCGGGTCGCCGGGCAGTTCGCCAAGCCGCGCACCTCACCGGTCGAAAAGCGTGGCAGCGTCGAACTGCCGGTCTATCGCGGCGACATTATCAACGGCACCGATTTCACGCCGGAAGCGCGCATTCCCGATCCTCGCCGTCAGCTGGAAGCGTATCGGCAATCGGCGGCGACGCTCAATCTGCTCCGCGCTTTCGCCGGCGGCGGTTATGCGAACCTGTCGAATGCGCACCAGTGGATGCTGAGCTTCGTCAAGGACAGCCCGCAATCGAAGCGTTATCAGGACCTGGCGAACCGGTTGACCGAAGCGCTCGACTTCATGCAGGCCTGCGGCATCGACCCTGAAGTGCATCCCGAGATGCGCACCACCGATTTCTTCACCAGCCACGAAGCGCTGCTGCTCGGCTACGAACAGGCTTTCACCCGCGTCGATTCGACGACGGGGGATTGGTACTGCACCAGCGGGCACATGGTCTGGATCGGCGACCGCACGCGGCAAGCCGATCACGCACATGTCGAATATTGCCGCGGCATCAAGAATCCGCTCGGCCTGAAAACCGGGCCGACGCAGAAGCCGGACGAGCTGTTGCGGCTGATCGACATTCTCGATCCGGACAACGAGCCCGGCCGGCTCACGCTGATCTGCCGGGTCGGCGCCGACAAGGCCGCCGATCTGTTGCCGGCGATGGTGCGGGCCATCAAGCGCGAGGGCCGCAACGTGGTGTGGTCGTGCGATCCGATGCACGGCAACACGATAACGTCGGTCACCGGCTACAAGACCCGCCCGTTCGATCAAATTCTCAAGGAGACACGGACGTTCTTCCAGGTTCACGCGGCCGAAGGCACCATCGCCGGCGGCGTGCACCTGGAAATGACCGGCCAGAACGTCACCGAATGCACCGGCGGCGCCCGCGCCATCAGCGACGAGGACCTGAACGACCGCTACCACACGGTTTGCGATCCTCGGCTTAACGCCGAGCAATCGCTCGATCTGGCGTTCCTGCTGGCCGATCTGCTCAAGACCGAGCGCCAGGGCAAGGCAAAGCCGCTGCCGGCGGCCGCGGGCTTATAACATCCGGCTGCGTTGTTTTACGGCTGCTCGCTTCGGCGAGCGGCCGTTTTCATTTACGAAATGCTGACTCAACCGTGCCGCTCTTTACCAGCCGCTCATTCTGATTTGCGTCTGCGAGCGGCCGGCAAGAAATATGCAAACAATTCGATTCAAATTTTCCACGTCTAGAAAAGAACGCAACAGGCGTGGGGCGTACGATGCCGGTACGAAACTGTTTACCAGGGGCTCTGGTGATCGCCGTTATGCTGGCGACACCGGCATTCGCGGCCGATCTGCCGGTCTTGCCGCGGTTGTCGACACTCGCTGCGCCTCTGACGCCGGTTCCCGACATCGAGTACTTTACCGCCGATCCGTATCCTACGGTTCAGTACGAAGTCGGCGCTCGTTATTGGTTAGGTCAGGCCAAGACCGGCAAGAGCCTTTATGGCGCGCCGGTGCTCGATGCACTGGTCTCGCGGCTCACCTACAGCGACATGACGACGAATTCAGGTGAGATCTATGGACGTATTTCGTCCAGTTACGGCTGGTTTCTGAAAGGTTATCTGGGGCTCGGCGCGATGTCGTCAGGATCGCTGCAGGACGAGGATTTTCCACCAGCCATCACCCCCTATTCGAGCACGATCAGCCAGCAGCGAGGCGGATATCTCGACTATGCGAGCGTCGACGTGGGCTATAATTTCGTGCGAGGCGGCGACTTCAATCTCGGCGCTTTCGTCGGCTATCACTTCTTCAATGAAGTCGTCGACGCCTATGGCTGCGCTCAGACCGCCGGCAATCCTGACGTTTGCCAGCCGTCGATACCCGGCGGCATCGAAGTCATCACCCAAAACAACAAATGGCAGTCAGTGCGGTTGGGATTGAATGGGTCGGTGACCTTTGCCGAGCGTTTCAAGTTCACCGCGGATGCGGCATGGCTGCCCTATGTGTCGCTGCAGGGCGCCGACTCGCACCTCCTTCGTATTGGCAACCAGATCGGCGATTTCACCGGCGGCATTCCGGAAACCGGGACTGGGACGGGCTATCAATTTGAGGCAGCGCTGTCCTACCAGGTCACGCCCCGGACCAGCATCGGCGTCGGCGGACGCTACTGGCACATGCAGACCAACGGCTCGTCGGATTTTGCCGGCCGGGAGGTTGGGGTAATGGCGTTCGATCAGCCGGTGAACTGGAAAACCGACATATTTGGCGTCTTTGTGCAGGCGAGCTACAAATTCGGCCCATATCCGTTCAACTGACCGACGACGGCTGCCATGCCCGGAAGGGCATTGCCGCACTGGCTGAGCCGACGCTACATCAGCAACATGAACGAGCGCCCCGCCGATCGTCTTGCCATTGCCGTAGCGCAGCTCAACCCGATTGTCGGCGATATTGCCGGTAACCTGGAGCGGGCGCGCAAGGGCCGCGCGCAAGCCGCGCGCGACGGCGCCGATATCGTGGCGTTTTCCGAGCTGTTTATCGCCGGCTATCCGCCGGAAGATCTGGTCCTTAAGCCGGCGTTTCAGGCCGCGTGCCGGTCCGCGGTCGAGGCGTTGGCGCGTGATACCGCCGACGGCGGCCCGGCGGTGCTGATCGGCGTGCCGTGGGTCGAGGACGGCAAGCTCTATAATGCCTACGCGCTTCTCAATGGCGGGCGGCTCGAGGCGATCCGCTTCAAGGTCAACCTGCCGAACTACGGGGTGTTCGACGAGAAGCGGGTTTTTGCCACCGGTCCGGTGCCGGGGCCGGTCAGCTTCCGCGGCGTGCGGCTCGGCATTCCCGTTTGCGAAGACACCTGGACCGATTGGGGCGACTACGAGAACGTGGTCGAAACCCTGGCCGAGACTGGCGCCGAACTGTTCATCGTGCCGAACGGCTCGCCCTATTGGCGGGCCAAAAGCGATGTCCGGCTCAACGTCGTCATCGCGCGCGTCACCGAGTCCGGTTTGCCGCTGATCTACGTCAACCAGGTGGGGGGGCAGGACGAGCTCGTGTTCGACGGCGCGTCGTTCGCGGTCAACGCCGACCGCTCCATGGCGTTCCAGTTGCCGGCATTCAAGGAAGCCGTCGTGACCACCCATTGGTCGCGAAGTGGCAACGCCTGGCGCTGTGCGCAAGGTCCGATGGCGCCGGCCGAACAAACCGACAAGGCCGATTATGCGGCCTGCGTGCTGGGCTTGCGGGATTACGTCGAAAAGAACCGCTTCAAGAGCGTGGTGCTCGGCTTGTCGGGCGGAATCGATTCGGCACTTTGTGCGGCAATGGCCACCGACGCGCTAGGCGCCGATCGCGTTCGCTGCGTGATGCTGCCGTACCGCTACACGTCGCAAGATTCGCTCGACGATGCCGCGGCCATCGCCAAAACGCTCGGCGTGAATTACGCGATCGTGCCGATCGAGAGCGCGGTGAAGGGGCTTGAGGCCGCGCTCGCCGGCGTCTTCGCCGGCTCCCGCCGCGATGTGACCGAGGAAAATCTTCAGGCGCGTGCCCGCGGCACAATCCTGATGGCGGTGTCGAACAAGTTCGGCGCCATGGTGGTGACGACCGGCAACAAGTCGGAAATGTCGGTCGGCTACGCGACGCTCTACGGCGACATGAACGGCGGCTTCAATCCGATCAAGGATCTCTACAAGACCGAGGTCTATCGGCTGTCGCGGTTGCGCAATGTCTGGAAGCCGGACGATGCGCTTGGCCCCAACGGGCCGGTCATTCCGGACAATGTCATCACCCGCGCGCCGAGCGCCGAGTTGCGCGAGAACCAGACCGACCAGGATTCGCTGCCGCCCTATGACGTGCTCGATCAGATCCTCGAGCGCCTGGTCGAGCGCGAAGAGCCGACCGCAGCCATCGTCGCCGCCGGTTTTGACCGCGACAGGGTGATGAAGGTCGAACACATGCTTTATCTCGCCGAGTACAAACGGCGCCAGGCCGCGCCGGGCGTGAAAGTGACGCTGAAGAATTTCGGCCGCGACCGGCGCTATCCGATCGTCAATCGCTTCAACGATTCCGGCAACCCGCTGCCGGAGCCGGATCGCGGCGCGATCCGCGGCGCGGCCCTGAAAAAAGCCGCCGACTTCTAGAGCATGATCCGGAAAAAGCCTGCCCTCGGACTTGATCCGAGGGTGGATACCGGTTTTCCGAAAAGATCATGCTCCACTAAAATCTAATGCGACGCGACGAACGGCGGGCCGACGGTCCGCACCTGGGTCTTGCCCGTGGTGCTGTTGGCTGTATTCGCCGGCGCCGGAGTAGTGGTAGCGTTCGGGTCCGGCGTGCCAACGGCTGCGCCCGGCTTTACGCCCTTCGGCTGCGCTGCTTGCGGCGCCTGCGAGAGCGTCTTCGCATTCTTGTCGGTGACGACGATATCGCCGCTTTCCAGCGTCGATGAATCGTCGGCGTCTTTCAGCGCGTCGGCCCAACTCTGGCCCGGCCGCCGGCAGGAGCATGTCGGCGTGAATTGCTTGCGATACTGGAACGCGGCCGGCAGCGAGGTGTAGGGCTGGCCGTTGATCGACATCGCCTGCTCCATGCCTTCGCCCGGATTGCGGAACGCGTAGAGCGTCGCCTCGGTGGCCGGACATTCGCGCTGGCAGGCGCGCTGATCGTCGGCGAAGCGGTTCGGTGTCGTCGAATAGGAAATCGGAAAATAATAGCCGTCGCAGGTCCGGACACAGACGGTGTGGAAGGTGCCGGCCGGCGCGCCGTCGCCCGACGGATTGATGACGTTGCCGCCGCCGAACAGCGCATCGAAGAAGCCGCGCGGCCCGCCGGCGGCATTGGCGGCGGCGGTGTATTGCGCGCCGCAATTGTTCTGCGCCAGTTGTCCAAGCACGGCGCGGCGCTGGTCGTCCTGGGTGTTGCTGCCGCTCTTGAGCGCCTGCAGGTCGCTCATCATGCGGTCGAGATTGCCCCGCATCTGCTGGATGCGCTGGGTGACCGGACCGCATTGCGGCGACAGGCTGGAGAACAGCGAGAGGAAGCCGGTGCCCTCGCAGCCTTGCTTGTGACCGTCCGCCACCGCGCGATCGAGGTCGGCCTGTTGCTTGGCGACGGCATCCTCGGCTTGCTTGATTTGCGCGGCGCGGGCGTTGTCGGCCGGATTGCCGTTATTGATCGAAGCCAGCTGGCCTTCGAGCCGCGCACAGACCGGATTGGCAGCCTGCGCGCCCGGCGCCGGAGCAGGCGGCGGCGGAGTCATCGGAGCTTGCGCCACCGCGATTGCGGTCAGCGCCAACAGGATAAACGGTGTGCAAACGGCCGTGAGGCCGAGACCGGCCGGCGATCGAAGTGTCATGAATTCCGGCTCCCTCCGGCGGCCGGATCAAGCTCCGTAATGGTGACTAAAGTGTGGAAATTGGTCCTGTCATTCAGCATCGGGCTGGTTCTCCGGCCGCGCGCGCTCGAATGCCGGAAGCTTCATGCAGGCGGCATCGACGGCAACAATTTTCGGGAATTTGTCCAACGGAACTTTGAGCCGGCGCGCATTGTAAACCTGCGGCACCAGACAGACGTCGGCCAGCGTGACGGCATTGCCGTAGAGATAAGGGCCGGGGGCGATCAGGGCTTCGAGCGCCTCGAAGCCTTCCAGCACCCAATGATGATACCAGGCGTCGATCGCGGTCTGCGGCTGGCCCATGGTGTTTTTCAGGTAACGCAGCGGGCTGGTGTTGTTGAGCGGATGGATGTCGCACGCGATCAGGTCGGCGAGCGCGCGCACCTTGGCGCGGCCGAGCGGATCGGCGGGCAGCAGCGGCGGCTGCGGATGCGTCTCGTCGAGATATTCGATGATCGCAAGCGACTGGATCAAAGTCTCGCCGCCGGACGTGATCAGCGCGGGAACGCGCATTTGCGGATTGACGGCGCGGTACTCCGGCCGGCGGTTGTGGCCGCCGTCCTTCACCAGATGCACCAACTCCATATCGTAGGCGATGCCTTTGAGATTGAGCGCGATGCGCACCCGAAAGGCCGCCGACGACCGAAAATAGGTGTAGAGCTTCACAGGTCCTCCATGCCGTTGTCGTCCGCATCGCCGCCGTCCTGCGCCACGACCTCGGCGACAAGCTGCGCCGAACGGGCGGTGAGTTGCTTGAGCGCGCGATCGAAAGCGTCGCGGTCGCTGACGCTGAGGATTTCGGTCAGCCGCCGGACGAAATCCAGTGCATGCGGCGCGAGCTCCTCGTACATGGCGCGGCCACTGGCGGTGAGCGACAGGAAGGACTCGCGCATGTCGGCGCGGTTGGCGCGGCGCAGCAGCAACGCGCGCTTTTCCAGCAGCGCGACCGCGCGCGAGACTTTGGTTTTGTGCATGTGGGTGTGCGCGCCGATCGCCTTGCCGGTCATCACACCGTATTGGCCGAGCGTCACCAGCACCCGCCATTCCGGCACGCCGATCTGGTAACGGCGCGCATAAACGCGCGACAGCGCCTGCGAGGTCAGGCTTGCCACCACGTTGAGCTGATACGGCAGGAACATTTCCAGCTTGAGCGGCGCATCGTCGCCCGGCGCCGGCAAGCCGGCAGCCATGTCGTCAGTGTTGGAGCCGCCGGTGCGCGGGGGATTCATGGCGCGAAGATGGCCGAGTTTCTTTGCCCACGCAACGGCGGTTGGGCCGGTTCCCGCAGGCACTATCAGGCGGCTACGCAATACAACCCGCCTTTTTGGTGTTGGTGTTTCTGATAATCTTTCTGCAGAGGCGCCAAAGCTGACAACGGCGCCGCACATTTGAGGAGACGTTCCATGACGGATACCACAACGCCAAGTCAGTATGTTCCTGCGTTCAAGGGAATCTACGCCACCTTTGACCCGATCGCACTGCCGCTCTTGCGCGTGACAATGGGGCTTATTCTGATGCCGCACGGCTGCCAGAAACTGTTCGGCTGGTTCGGCGGCGCGGGCTTCGAGAAGTTCACCGGCTTCTTCGACAAGATGGGCTGGTATCCGCCGGCATTCTGGGTCGCGCTGGTAGCGCTCACCGAACTGGTCGGCGGCTTCATGCTGGCGGTGGGATTTCTGACGCGCCTTGCAGCGGCGGCGGTTGCGATCTTCATGCTCAACGCGATCTGGTCGACCTCGGCCAAGGGGTTCTTCTGGACTCAAGGCGGCCTCGAATACTCGCTGCTGATCTTCGTCGTTGCGCTGGTGTTTCTGACCAAAGGCGGCGGACGCTACTCGGTCGACCACGCGCTCGGCCGTGAGCTGTAGAAGCGGCAAGCTGATCTTCGTCACGACAAGCCTCATCGTTTCTTCGCTTCGCCTCGGGTGAGGGGGTTCGGGCCTCACAGTTCTGCACCGCCGTAACCCCCTCACCCTCGCTTCACTCGACCTCTCCCCCACGGGGAGAGGTGAAGAATTCACGCAAGCCCTCTCGTTCTCCCAGCGCGCTGGCGCTGAGCAGTTGTCACGCGTGGCGATGATCTGCCCCGAATGCACGGCGGGGCCACGTTGTTTGCTTCCCTGAAAACAAGGGAAGCGGAGCGCCGAGCGGCGCGTAGTCAGGAGCTGCGCCCGTTACCAGGCACAGCCGCGGCCCTTTTGACAGGGCCGCTCGCCTTTCGGCGCTCCACTGCGGATTGACTGGACTTTCGTCCTGCCCCAGCCCGGGCCAGCGCTTCCTGGAATCATCGGATCAAAGGCCAACGCGCCTCCCCGACGCCAGTGCAGCGAGCACCTCGCAGTCCGGACACGCGCCGGACGGGCATGATGCCCAGGCCGCCTGCGAACAGAAGTGACTGGCTTCTATCCGCAGAACCCGCACTCGCTCCGTCAGTCGTCGTCCGCGGTGACGTCCCTCACGATGAGCGAGCGAAACATAAGTATTTATAGAAGAGACAATTGTCAATAGGAGAGGGACGTATTTTTGAATCCTTCGACGAGCCTCACGGACCCGGCTCGGGAAACACTGGGGGAAGTCCTCAAACTCAGACTTCCACTACCAGGCTCGCAGCCGTAATTTCGCCGTCGGTGACATAGTGATTGACGTGTTCACTGGCCAAATGATCGCCGGCCTTATACAAATTGCTCTCTCCGAGAGTTCCGCTCTTTCTGAGTTCGTCGATGATGTAATCGCGCTCCGCGTTTGTATCCAAATCCGTGGCGTGCGTGATTTGGAACGTGAGTCGAGTAAAAGAGATACCTGTGTCTTTGGTGCCTGCTCCGATCCAGTGGACGCAGGCGGCGTCGGGCGGACGATCGGTGTTGAGCCAGAAACTCGCTTCTCCCAGATCAGCCTCGGCATGGGCGAGGCTCAAAGCCCAGAATCGAACGTGGTGGCGTTTACGCGGGCTGTCATCGATCGCTTTTTGAAACCCGACGTCCTGACCACGCCCAAAAAGATAGAGAGTGCTGAAAGGGGCTGTCGGATAAGAAGATTTGAACAGGAATGCGCGAACCATTCGCCAGGAGCTCGCCAGTCCAAGCCGATCAGTCTCGGACCAGCCAGCAAGCTTAAAGGCCGCGTGAAGTTGTTGCAGTGTGCCTGTCAGCACAAGATTGACCGGGTCGCCGGGCAAGCCGTCTCCCGTAATCGTAAAGCGAGGCACACGTTTGCGCAGGAGAATTTTAAGTCCCATGCGAACGATGCGCGGCAGGACAATATAGGCCGCCACTCCATAAGTAGCTGCCAACGCCAACACAGTCGGCAGCCTTTGATCCGTGAACCTGAAGACAAAAACGATCAGCCAGACCGTGAAGATGCCTAGCCCTAGAACCATTACGCGACGCAATAGGCGTTTGAGCAATCTCATGATCCAAACCGTTAGCGATACATCTGCGTGTTGATAACCTGGCTGATCTTTATATCAGGCGACAAGGTTGGCGGGGTTCTTCTCATGGCACAGAGCAAAGCCGCGTTGAGTAGAATGCTTATTTTGGGGGCAAAGCTGACATCCGAATAAAGGGGATTGCCTGCTCCTGACCCAAAACGGACATTGAGAACTGATCAGTAGACCGCCACGACCGGGAACACCAACGTGCTGCACGGGTCCGCTGGCTTGGCAGTCCAGACCGTTCGCGTTGGCATCAACCGGAAGTTCGACTGAGGGCAACTCTGAGCCAACGCACGGGCGGCGGCTTGGGGTCATTCGAACCAATAATCCAAGGTTGCGTCAGACCCTTTTTCCAAAGGGCCCTTCAAAACCGCTCCTTTTTGAGAAGAAGGGTGGGCCCCTTTGAATATCGGACAAGGACCGGGGTCTCCCGAGATTCCTGTCCAACTTGTAATCCCGCTTTTCGAACCGGTTTGTCATCGGCGCCCGCCCACACATGCGAACACCCGATTGATAACGAAGACGGATCAGGCGTTTCGAGGAGAAAAGCCTATGACAACGCCAAGGAAATTGATGCTTGCTGTTGCGATCTTCGCCACGGGAATGGTTTCGAGCGCTGGCGCTTCGACCCGCGGTGAATCAACTTATTACGATACCATCCGTCCTCACGGACATCCGCGCAGCTTCGCTATCTATAGTGCAGCCGTCAACGCTTGCTACAGTTTGTCGGGCGAAAGCCGCACGGCTGTTTACGACACGCCTGCTTTCAAGCAGTGCATGCTCTCACGCGGCTATCGCTTCGAATATACAAAGGTGGTCCAAGATCCGCCGAGCGCCACCTCCAGATCGGTGGCCCAGCGGTCTTACAGCGGCCCGAGTGTCACGATTTCCATAGGCGGCAGCGACGATGATGATGCTGCCAACACAGCGGCAGCAGCGGCCGATGAGGCGGCTCGACAACAATCGCAGGACGCCACAGATATCACGAACGCCGGGATTGCTCAGACGGTGCAAGGCATCAACGGGCCCTGAAACCGCTTCCTGAGGAAGCCCGCAGATTGATCGTCCCATCGGACTTCCAAAGCCCGAACCAGAGGTCCGCCATCGATATCTCCAGTGAACGTTTCGCTGAGACGAACCTCCAATAAAGCCGGGCTCGCGATTTCGTCGTAGGGATTTGCTTTGGAACTCTGAACAGTAACCTTTGCTACGGCTCGTTTACGGGGCTGCAGCACCGTCCGCGATTGGGGCATATCCATTTTTGCTCCTTGGCTGGTTGAGCATTCAACGGATAGCGTGAGCTAATGTTTCCCGCCTGCGATATGTCAGCGATTAGGGCTAAAGCGGAAGTCGCGCGGACATCCGGCGATGTCTCAGTCTGACCCACAGCAGATGAACTATTGCCAGCCCGTCACACGGATCCCCATCCTACTGTGATACACCGGGCACAGCGTAATTACGAAACTTCGCATATTTGTCGCCGATCTTCCTGAGCTCCTGGTATTCCGGCGAGTTCAGCCACGCGTTGATTTGGGCGATGTCGTCAAAGACGAAGATAGCCACTCGAGATTTGGGCGGTTCGCCCGCGAACGTTGTGGCGTCGCCTGCCGCGAGATAGCGGCCTCCGTTCGCTTTGATCATCTCACGTGCGCGGGGAGCATATTCCCTGAGATAGTTCGGAACGTCGCTGATCTCGTTTTCTACGATGAAATAGATAGGAGGTTTGCCTTGGGCATGGGTCCGGGGCACCATCATTCCACCGAGCGCCAATCCAGCCATTAGCGAGATTCCAATCACTCGAACAGTTTTCATGGTTTCCTCCCTCGATCGCGACAAACAGTTCCGTCACTGCAGGTCGGCACAATGGATAGCCGGCTCTTGCAAAAGCCGCCAATTCCATTCCAGCATGCCCTCATAACGGTTGGGACGATGGCCGGTAAAAACAAATGGGACGAGCGCGTTCTGCGGCGGCTCAAGTTGCGAGACCTGCGCGTGCTCCTCGCGATTACCGAAACGGGCAGCATGGGGAAGACTGCGGCGCAGCTCGCCATATCGCAACCGGCGGTCTCAAAGGCCATTGGCGAGATTGAACACGTTGTCGGCGTGAGGCTTCTCAATCGGACCCCACAAGGTGTCGAGCCAACGCCCTACGGACGGGTGCTGATAAAATGGGGAATCGCAGTTTTTGACGATTTGCGCCAAGCCGTGCAGGAAATCGAAGCACTTTCCGATCCAGGCTCAGGCGAAGTTCGGCTTGGCACGACTGACTCCATGCTCGGCGGCTTTGTCCCAGTGGTTATTGATCGGTTTTCGCGGCAATATCCGAAGGCTGTCTTCGAGGTCCTGCCTGCGGCGACATTCGCAGACCAGTACGTGGAATTGCGTGAACGCCGTATCGACTTCATCCTCGGACGATTGGCGACGCCGACCTCTGGCGCGACCGACTTCGTCTCCGACGTCTTGTTTCGCGATCCAATGTTTCTGGCTGCGGCCGTCGGAAGCGAGTGGCATCGACGGCGTAAACTTTCTCTTTTGGATTTGTGCAAGGCGCGCTGGAGTATTCCGCCCGACTCAAGTTTCGTGCGCCCCCTCATCGACGAGGCTTTCCGGACGGCAGGGCTTGAGCCACCTCCGCACACGGTCGGATCAAACTCGGTTCAACTCGCAACGGCACTTCTGGCGACTGGCCGATTTGTCGGCGTCCTGTCAGGGTCAACTCTGCGGCTCAGCGGGAAGAGACTTGGTCTGAAGCGGCTGCCCATCGATCTGCCGATACGTCCCCTGACAACCGGAATCGTGAGGCTGAAAAATCGGACGCTGAGTCCGACCGCGGAGCGCTTCATCGACTGCGCTCGCGATGTTGCCCGGCAGTTCGCGGACACAACATCATAACTCCTCTTGAAAGCCGCCGAGAGACCGGTCCATGTCCGATTCTGGACCTTAGCCGACATTTCCTTGAGCGCGGCTGATATCCGTTGTTCATCCGATTTCGGACATTGGACTGCATCGGGTCTTTAACGGAGGCAGTTCGCCGTCTGCGGTGCCATTGTTGAGTTGGCGGCAATAGTAAATCGCGGCCGTTTCGGCAGTTTGGTTGCGCAGCAACCCAGACGGAAATGCCGCAATGGTCAGCGCGGGCGCTATTGGCTAATGTCCGCCGGTAATTATTCTGGAGACGATCGTTCGCCCTGCGCAATGCCGGGGGACGTTGGGAGTGCATGATGATTATTTGCCGCCGCCGATTTTTGCATCTGACAACCGGAGCCGTGGCCATGCCCGCGGTATCGCGCATCGCCAGGGCGGATTCCTTTCCGTCGCGGCCCGTACATCTGATCGTGTTTTATGCCGCCGGCGGCGGCAACGACATCATCGCCCGCATGATGGGTCAGTGGTTGTCGGAGCGTCTTGGCCAGTCGTTTGTCATCGAGAACCGTCCGGGCGGCGGCGGCAATACTGGAACCGAATATGTCGTGCACGCCGCGCCCGATGGCTACACGCTGCTGCTGAGTTCAACGGCCAACGTCGTCAACGCATCGCTCTACAACAACCTGGATTTTGACTTCGTTCGCGACATCGCTCCGGTCGCCAGCATCAGCTACGAACCCAACATCATGGTGGTCAATCCATCGGTGCCGGTGAAAACGATCCCGGAATTCATCGCCTACGCCAAGGCCAATCCCGGCAAGATCAATTTCGGCTCGGCCGGTATCGGTTCGTCGCAGCACATGTCCGGCGAATTGTTTAAGATGATGGCCGGCATCGACATGACCCACATCCCGTTTCGCGGCACGGCGCCGGCGCTGCAAAATCTGCTCGGCGGACAGATCCAGCTCATGTACGCCAGCATGCCCGCGACGCTCGAGCACGTCCGGGCCGGCAGGCTGGCGGCGCTTGGCGTGACAATTCCAAAACGTTCGGACGTGTTGCCGGATGTCCCGGCAATCAGCGAATTTTTGCCGGGCTTCGACGCCGAGGTTTATTACGGAATCTGTGCGCCTAAAGGCACGCCGGCCGACGTTGTCGACAGGCTCAACAAGGAAATCAATGCCGGCCTTGCCGATCCTCAATTCAAGGGGCGGCTTACCGAACTTGGAAGTGCGGTGTTGCCTGGTTCACCTGCCGACTTCGGCAAGTTCCTCGCAAACGAATCTGAAAAGTGGGCCAAGGTGGTCAAGTTCGCGAACATCAAGGCCGAGTGAATCTGCCGCCTGTGCGGTCAAGGTCTGCGCAGCTGAATAAGGTCGTCGATCAGGCAGGGCTTTTCCCCTGGTCGCTTTCGTGTACTTCCCTGTCGAGGGCCCTTTTTACAAATTCCACGGAATCGATTGCTGTCCCAAGTTCGGTGCGAAACTGCTCCATCGCTTCTTTCATTGGCGGCGGCAGGTCACCCCACCAGTTGATAACCTGACTCATCGCTTTTTCGACGGTCCCCAGCATGTCTTCTATTGCAATTTCGCGGTAAGTTTTTGCCATAGCGCCGCTGTCGCCGGCTCAAGCGGCAGCCCGCGAGAGGCGGAGCCATTCGTCAAAACCGATGCGGCCGAGGCGTGCCTCACCCAACGGTACCAGCGAGTGCTCTTCAAGCCGGCCGCCGTAGTATCGGGCCTTGGGGTCGCTCACAACCTTGCGCGGGTCGCCGACCGCCTTCAGATACCGCGCGACGAATTCGTTGAACGGCGCTCGTTCCGGGCCGGCGATTTCCACGATACCGTTTCGTGACGCCGCGAGTGCCGCATCGGCAACAACGGCAGCGACGTCGTCCGCAGCGATCGGCTGGAACAGGGCGGGTGAAATCCTCACTACATTTCCATTCGAAGCGGCGATGCTGTCGAGAAAGTCCAGGAACTGGGTCGACCGGATAATGGTGTGGGGGATTCGGGAGGCCTTGATGAGTTTCTCCTGGGCAACCTTGGCGCGGAAATAGCCGATGTCGGGTGTCCGGTCGCAGCCGACGATGGACAACGCGACATGGTGCTTGACGCCGCCCGCAGCGGCTTCAGCCGCGAGAAGATTGCGGCCGGATGTTTCGAAGAAATCGAGGGCTGCCTTCGGTTCAAAGGAGGGTGAATTGGCGAGGTCGATCACCGTCTGCGTGCCGGTCATGGCGTCCTTGAGCCCTTCGCCGGTGAGCGTGTTGATGCCGTTTTGAGGCGCGGCGGCGACCACCTCCTGGCCACCCCGGCGCAGAATGGCGACGACCTTGGAGCCGATCCGGCCCGTGCCGCCGATGACGACGATCTTCATGGCTTGACCTCCGTCGTTGCGCTTCTCCCTGTCGCGGTCTCGCCCGTGCGCGCGTCTAGGCCGCCTTCCGCTTTTCTTCCCGCGCGATGAATGCAAGCAGATCGGCATTCACCTGATCCTGGTGCGTAGCCGTAAGGCCGTGGGGTGCGCCGGGATAGTAGATCTCCTTCGCGCCCTTGATCAGCTTTGCCGACTTTCTGGCAAAGTCCTTCACCGGCACGATCTGATCGTCTTCGCCGTGCAGCACGAGCGTTGGCACATCAAACTTTTTGAGGTCCTCGGTGAAGTCGGTCTCGGAGAAGGCCTTGACGCTTTCATAAGCGTTTTTCAGACCAGACTGCATGCTCCACAGCCAGAACTGATCCAGGATACCTTGCGAGACCTTGGCGCCAGATCTGTTCGCGCCATAGAAGGCCATCGCCATGTCCTTATAGTACTGGGAGCGGTCCTTCATCAGTCCGGCGCGGATCGCGTCGAATATTTCCATCGGCAATCCTTCCGGATTGGATGCACTCTTCAGCATGATCGGTGGCACCGCGGCGATGAGGATGGCTTTCTTGACGCGATCGGTGCCATGGCGCCCGATGTAGCGCGCGACTTCTCCGCCGCCTGTCGAGTGACCGACAAGCGTCACCTCGCACAGATCGAGACTCTCGATCACGGCAGCCAGATCGTCGGCGTAGCCGTTCATGTCGTTATGGGCCGAAGCCTGGCTTGAACGGCCGTGACCCCGCCTGTCATGCGCAATGCAGCGGTAGCCATGCTGCACCAGGAACATCATTTGACCGTCCCAGGCATCGGAACTGAGCGGCCAGCCGTGCGAGAAAGTGATGACCGGGCCCGCGCCCCAGTCCTTGTAATAGATTTGCGTGCCGTCCCTGGTTCTGATTGTGCTCATGACGCAGGTTCCTTTCCGTCTTTGAGCCTTCAAGCGTCTTTATGGCGTCTGCTGCCGCGGCTTCGCCCGGCGCTCACTTTCGCGTCATAGCCAGTCGCGCTCTGGGTTCGCGTCTTTGTCTTCTGCAGAAAACCCCGCTGTCAGCGTGCCACTGTCGCGGGGCCGGCATCCGTCGCCCGCGTAACAAATCCGACTACAGGAGTTCCCAAGCCGCGCGGGATGTCCACGCGGGTTTCGCGACGCAAACGCCGCGTGACTTTCTCTGTTCCAGGATGCGCTGAAATATTTTTCAGCGACTGCACCCGGTATTCGCGATCGCGTGCATCGGTCTCAGCCAGCTCGGAACCAGGCTGTAACCCGTTTGTGATCGAGCGATGCCAAGGCAATTTCTCTTTGCGGCGTCCGACTTGGCCGAGGCCGCTGGCCACGCAGGGAATGGCGACGTTCGCCGTTGCCTTGGAGACGTCGCAATGGTGTCGGCAGGATTCCGGGCGGGGCCTTGCAAAAGGATCTGACATCATGAACACGGAAGATCTGGCGAAAACTTTCACCGACATGTGCGCGAAAGGCGAACTGGAAGCCGCCGGCAAGAAATTCTGGTCCGACAGCATCGTGAGCCGTGAGCCGATGACCGGCGATATGGCAGAGCTCAAGGGGCGCAAGGCTGTCGAAGGAAAAACGCAATGGTGGAATGCGAACCACGAAGTGCACAATTTCAAGGTAGAGGGCCCCTACGTGCACGGGGATCAATTCGTCGTTCGTTTCGAGTCAGACGTTACGCCAAAAGGCCAGCAGCGCATGCATGTCGATGAGGTCGGGCTTTATACGGTCCGAAACGGCAAGATCGTAGAGGAAAGCTTCTTCTTCATGGGCCGCGCGTAATACCGGACGGATCGCCGGTTCCACGCGCCGAGGTTCAGCGAGCTTTCGCTGCGAAACGACGAACAATTTTTTGCGGTGAACGGGAATTGCGCCGCCCTGTTTGGGCGAACGCTATTCGATAGCTGACCGCCGGCGCCGCGCCGTCAGCGCGTGCACTCGATCGCGACGTAGCTGCACATCGTGCCGTGGCAGGAGTCAGGCCCTTCGCTCGGAATGGCGCCGGTGATGTCGTCGCGGTCGACTTTCGAGACCGAGGTCGCCTGGGCGTATTCGTGCGAGTGGCAATACGAGTTCGCCACCGTGGTGCCGCAGCTCGCGCCGGTGGCGAGGCAGCGGTCGACGCCGTAGCCGTCCGGATTATTGGCGATGATGAAGAGGCGTCTTTCTGCGCTTGCGGCGCCGGCACCGAACAGCACGGCGGCCACGCACGCGGCCGCGATCGCAAAACGCATGGAATCCCCCAAACGGCGCCGGGACGCACTGAACCGGGACCTGTGCGGTGGAAGATGCGGTGGCCGAGTTAAGCCGGCGTTAACTGCGCGGTTTCACGCCAAAAATGCGGCGGTCTTGACGGAAAACCCCGCCTCGACCATTGTGCCGCCCATGACGAGCCCGACCACGATCTGCGGCATTTGCCGGGAGATTATCAGCTAGCGACACCGCTGGCTTGGCCGTCTTTTTGTCAAAACTTGAGACCGACAGACGCCCGGCCAGCAGGCCCGAAGGCGTATAATTCGATTCGATGTGATGGATCTCAAACTCTACGATACGCTCTCCCGCGAAAAGCGCGCGTTCAAGCCGATCGATCCGGCCAACGTGCGCATGTATGTGTGCGGGCCGACGGTCTACGACTTCGCGCATATCGGCAACGCGCGGCCGGTGATAGTGTTCGACGTGCTGTTCCGGCTGCTGCGCCATCTCTACGGCGACAGGCACGTCACCTACGTGCGCAACATCACCGACGTCGACGACAAGATCAACGCGCGCGCCGCGGAGGAATACCCCGGCCTGCCGTTGAACGAGGCGATCCGCCAGGTCACGGAAAAAACCGACAAGCAATTCCACGACGATGTCGCGGCGCTCGGCTGCCTGCCGCCGACCGTCGAGCCACGCGCCACCGAGCACATCGCTGAGATGCGCACGCTGATCGAGCGGCTGGTGGCGTCGGGCAACGCCTACGTTGCCGAGGACAACGTGCTGTTCAGCGTGCCGTCGATGAAGGATTACGGCCAGTTGTCGAAGCGGCCGCTCGACGAGATGATCGCCGGCGCGCGGGTCGAGGTCGCGCCTTACAAGAAAGACCCGCGGGACTTTGTGCTGTGGAAGCCGTCGAAGCCCGGCGAGCCGGCATGGCCATCGCCGGCCGGCGTCAAGACGCCGGGACGGCCGGGCTGGCATATCGAATGCTCGGCGATGTCATGGAAATATCTCGGCGAGACGTTCGATATCCACGGCGGCGGCGTCGATCTGGTTTTCCCGCACCACGAAGACGAGATCGCGCAATCGCGCTGCGCCTTTCATACGCCGGTGATGGCGAATTACTGGATGCACAACGGCTTCCTGCAGGTCGAAGGCGAGAAGATGTCGAAGTCGCTCGGCAACTTCGTGACGATCAATGAGTTGCTGAAGAATCGAGTGATCCGCGCTGGGGCGAAATCCTTCGGCTGAATATGCTAAGAACGCACTACAGCCAGCCGATCGACTGGACAAAAGATAGCGTCGCAGAGGCGGTACGTGGCGTACGGAGCCTTCCGACGTGCCGCGATAAATGCTGATCGAGCAAAAGCGCGACCGTCGCCTGGAATTCTCGACGCGCTATATGACGATCTGAATACGCCTGCGGTTTACGCCGAACTACACAGGACTTCAGTAATCTGGCATTGGCGACAAGTGGTAATCCGGCGGATGCGGCGGCTGAACTGGTCGGGTCATTGCTACTGTTGGGATTTGAGAAATCTGTTGACCAGGTCAAGGCCGGCACTTTGCGTGAAGGTTTGGCGGAGGCCTTCCAGGAGCAGCGGCGCGACGAGAAGTGGAATCGACCCGCAGTAATAGATATCCGTGTTGCGGATCGCCTTGCGGCTCGTAAGGCAAAGAACTTTTCCAGGAATCGGATCGAATCCGGGATGAGCTTAAGGCTATGGGCGTCGTGCTGAAGGATAGTAAAGACGGTACAACCTGGGAGATCGCGCGATGACTCTCAGCCGTCATGGCAGGGCTTGTCCCGGCCATCCACGTCTTGGTTTTGCTCACAAAGTCGTGGATGCCCGGCACAAGGCCGGGCATGACGACGCAGTGTGCTTTTGTGGAGGAGCGCGATGAACGCGCATCCGCAAGCCAAGCTCGCGATGCGGCCGATGCTCGCTGAAGATGTGCCGCTGCTGGCGGAAATATTCCGCGCCGCGATCGAGGAGCTGACCGGTGACGACTACAGCGAGGCGCAGCAGGAAGCGTGGGCGGAAACCGCCGACGATCTGGAAACGTTCGGCGCCAAGCTTGCCGGCGAACTGACGCTGGTCGCGACCCATGACGGCGCGGCGATTGGTTTTGCGTCGCTCGCCGACGAATGCGCTCATCGACATGCTGTATGTGCATCCGGCCGCTGCAGGGCAGGGGGCGGGCGCGATGCTGATCGACGCGATGGAGAAACTCGCGGCAGGGCGGGGCGCCAAAGAATTCGAGTGTCGAGGCTAGCGACACCGCGCGCGACTTCTTCGAAAGGCGCGGCTTCACGGCGAAGAGCCGCAACACCGTGCTTCACGCCGGCGAGTGGCTGGCCAACACCACGATGACCAAAGCGCTCGGCGCAAAGGACAAGCCATCATGAAGCGTCCGGATACGCCGTTTCCACGGCACTGGCTGTACTACCTGATCCTGAAATACGCGGTGCTGCTGGCCGCCGTCCTGGTCACGTTCTACACCGTCTACCGGCTCTATCGGGGCTGAGAGGAATCGTAAGATGCCCGAGCCCGGTCCCAGCTTTTTTGGCCTCCGCACCCATCACGTGGTGATTGGATTGATCGCCGTCCTGATCGCGGTTGCGTTGGCCTCGAACCATTATCTGTGGTGAGACCCGTTATGGCGCGCGAGCGGCTTTATCTGTTCGACACCACGCTGCGTGACGGCGCGCAGACCAATGGCGTCGATTTCACGCTGGCCGACAAGCTCGCCATCGCGCGGATGCTCGACGAGCTCGGCATCGACTATGTCGAGGCTGGCTATCCCGGCGCCAATCCGATCGACACCAGTTTCTTCGCCGAGCGCCGGCCGATGCGCGGCTGCCTGACGGCGTTTGGCATGACCCGCCGTCCGGGCCGCTCGGCCTCCAACGATCCCGGCCTGGTGGCGCTGCTCGATGCGCAGGCCGACGCGATCTGCTTTGTCGCGAAGTCGTGGGACTACCACGTGCGCGTTGCGCTCGAGACCACGGAAGCGGAAATGCTGGCCTCGATCCGCGACAGCGTGCGCGCGGCCAAGGCCAAGGGCCGCGAGGTGATGCTCGATTGCGAGCATTTCTTCGACGGCTACAAGGCAAATTCGGCCTATGCGCTGGCCTGCGCCAAAGCGGCGTATGACGAAGGCGCGCGCTGGGTCGTCTTGTGCGACACCAATGGCGGAACCTTGCCGCACGAAGTGGAGAAAATCGTCGGCGAGGTCTGCAAGATCATCCCGGGCGACCACGTCGGTATCCACGCCCACAACGATACCGAACAGGCGGTCGCCAACAGCTTTGCCGCGGTGCGCGCCGGGGCCCGGCAGATTCAGGGCACGTTGAACGGGCTTGGCGAACGCTGCGGCAATGCCAACCTGGTCTCGATCATCCCGACGCTGAAGCTCAAGCCGGAATACGCCGACAAATTCGATATCGGCGTGTCGGACGACAAGCTTCACAGCCTCGCGCACGTCTCGCACACGCTCGATGAGATGCTCAATCGCGCGCCGGACCGCCATGCGCCCTATGTCGGCGAAAGCGCCTTCGCCACCAAGACCGGCATCCACGCATCCGCGATCCTCAAAGAGCCGGCGACCTACGAGCATGTTTCGCCGGACCGCGTCGGCAACCGGCGCAAGGTGCTGGTGTCCGATCAGTCCGGCCGTTCCAATGTCCTCGCCGAGCTGGAGCGGATCGGTCTCGGCGTCGACAAGGACGATCCGCGCGTCGTTCGCCTGCTCGATGAAGTGAAGGACCGCGAGGCGATCGGCTATGCCTACGAAGCCGCCGACGCGTCGTTCGAATTGCTGGCGCGCCGTATGCTCGGCACCGTGCCAAAATTCTTTGACGTCAGCTATTTCGACGTCAAGGTCGAGCAGCGCGGCCAGAACGGCGGTTCCGAGGTGCTCACCACCGCGGTGGTGAAGGTGAAGATCGGCGACGAGATGCTGATCAATGCCGCCGAGGGCAACGGCCCGGTCAACGCGCTCGACGTGGCGCTGCGCAAGGATCTCGGCAAATACCAGAAATACATTTCCGGTCTGCGGCTGACCGATTATCGCGTGCGTATCCTCAACGGCGGCACCGAGGCGGTGACGCGCGTGCTGATCGAGAGCGCCGACGAAAACGGCGAGCATTGGACCACGGTCGGCGTTTCGCCGAACATCATCGACGCCTCATTTCAGGCGCTGATGGATTCTATCGTTTACAAGCTGGTGAAATCGGGAGCGCCGGCCTGAACGTAGCGAGGAGCCGTCATGATCGACCACATCTCGATTCCGGTTCGCGACCTCAAGGCTTCGGCACGATTTTACGAAACGCTGCTGGCGCCGCTTGGCATGACCCGGGTGGTCGAACGGCCGACCACCGTGGGCTTCGGCAAGACCTATCCGGAATTCTGGCTCAACGAGCGGAGCAAGCTTCAGCTGCCGCAGGAAGACTCCGGCGCGCATATCGCGTTGCGCGCGCCGACCACCGAAGCGGTCGACGCCTTTCATGCCGCAGCCGTTGCCGCCGGCGCCCATTCCGACGGTGTGCCGGGCATGCGGCTTGAATATTCCGCGCATTACTATGCCGCTTTCGTCCGCGACTGGGATGGCAACCGCGTCGAAGCGGTGACGTTTTTGCGGGATCCGAAATAACGCGCTAGGGCAACGCTGAAGCGAGAGCGCTGATCGAATAGCGCTGATAGAGCGTCGCCAGCCGATCGCTCCACATCGCGACGAATGCGGCCGAGGTGAGCTTCTCGACCGACCCCCAGGCCTTCTTCACATCCGGCAACGTGTTTTGCCAAATCGCGCGCTTGCACCAGCGCTCGCCTTTTAGCCGGCCCTCGTCGGTGTCGCACATCGATTGCCAGGCGATCCGTTCCGGATGTGCGACGTGCTCGGCGGCGCCTTGAGTGCCCTGTTGATGGATCAGATAAAGGTAAGCCGGCGTCGCCTTCTGGTGCGTCGCCAGTTCGAACATGATTGCAGCCACCGCGAACTTGTACACACCGGCAATGGCGTTATCGCGCACGCCGGTGATTTCGCCGGAACCGTACAGGTCGAACTCGTATTTGCTGAGCTGAAATAGGCCGACATAGGAACCGGTGCGCTGCTTGGGATCGAAATTGGATTCGATCTTGACGACCGCTTCCATGAAAACGACGTCGAGGCCGAATGCGCGCGCCGCGCGCTGGACTTCCTCGGCCGGCGTGCCCTCCGGAATGTCCTTCAGCGCCCGCAACACGGTATCGGCCGGTTTTTCCGGTGGCGGCACTTCCGAGTAGGTGTAGTAGGTGAGGAGGGAGAAGTCCGGCGTTTCGCGCTTGAGCGCCGGCGAAGTGTACGACCGCGGATCGAGCGTGACGCCGGGAAGCGCGGCGAGGACAAGCCTGGTCGGCGGCAGCGAATGGAACGACAAGGGATTGGCCGCGATAAGCGCCTTCAAGAACTGCTGCGGCACCGCTTCGGCGGACGCAAATATCCTGGGACGCCACGGAGCCATTGGCGTCCCGGCGGCCGCTGCCATTCTCTCGTTGCGCATCGGAGTTGGATAAGCGGACGTCAATGCAGACCGCAAAAGTGCCGCAACCGAATGACTGTGGGCAGCTTCCGGTGGCGCGAGCTTGATCGAGGCTGCTGTCAGCGCCGGTGCGCTGTCGGCCGGCGCGGCCTTGTCCGCACGGACCGGTTTGCGTGCCGGCTCATCGACGTTTGACGGTCCCCGCGGTGTCGAGGAAGACAGCGCCGCAAGGGCGCCGGCGATGCAGGCGCATCGCAGCAGGTTTTTTGTGCGTATCGTCCCCCACGAAAGCGAATATGCTTTCCCGTTCTTCGCGCAATAAAAAAGCGTCGACAAAAAAAGTCGAATAGCGGGCGCCGGATAAAGCAAGAGTCGACTAGCCGACATGTTGCTTCCGTCGAAAAGTAATTGCTGCGGGACGTGCCCCCTGCGACGCGTTCGAGCGCGGGACCGGTGACCGACAGTTTAGAGCCGCTCGGCCGGGAACGCCATTTCTTTTTCGGACTCGGGAACTTTGCGGCTGGCTTCAACCAGAGTCGGAAGAATGTCCTCGATCCGATTGGCAACGTGGCATTCCACGCGCGGGCTTGCCGCCAGGAACTCCTGTTTGCGCATGTGTGCAATTAGAGACAGCAGCGGGTCCCAGTAGCCGTTGATGTTGGCGAGCAGGATCGGCTTCTTGTGCTGGCCGAGCTGGGCCCAGGTGAGCTGCTCGACCACTTCTTCCAGCGTGCCGATGCCGCCCGGCAGCGCGACGAACGCGTCGGCGTGCTCGAACATCTTGCGCTTTCGCTCGTGCATGTCGTGCGTGATGATCAGTTCCTGGCAGAGCCGCCGCGGCTGTTCCCGTCTGGTCAGAAATTCGGGGATGATGCCGGTGGCTTCGCCGCCGTGCTCCAGCACCGCTTCGGCGACCGCGCCCATCAGGCCGACGGAGCCGCCGCCGTAAACCAGCCGCACGCCTTTCTCAGCGAGGATCTTGCCGAAACCCCTTGCCGTTTCGACAAACGCCGGGTCGGTGCCCGGGCTCGATCCGCAATAGACGCAGATCGCATTGATTTTACTCATGGAGTTATTCTCATTCATGAGGTTATGTGGCGTTGATTCGCGTGTGCTGCAAGCACTTCTGGCGGGCGGGCATGCCAGTGCGGATCGCAGGAAAACTCTCTATATGACTGAATACGGCCCGCTGCGGCCGCTTGGGCCCGGGCTTTATGAGTGATTTCCATCGATCTCCGCACGGATCAAGGCGCGATGTAAACGCCGACGGCGGCGCCATGCTCCGCACGCTCGTGCATTTGTGGCCGTATATCTGGCCGGCGGACCGGCGCGACCTGAAGAACCGTGTGATCGTCGCGACCGTGCTGCTGTTCGCAGCCAAGCTCGCGACCATTGCGGTCCCGTTCACCTTCAAGTGGGCGACCGATGCGCTCGCTGGCCACGGCACGGCGCCGCTCGGTCCCGATGACATTTTTGTCTGGGCGCTGGCAACGCCGGTGATGATGACGCTCGCCTACGGTGGCATGCGCATCCTGATGGCGGCGCTGACCCAGGTGCGCGACGGTATTTTTGCCAAAGTGGCGATGAATGCGGTGCGGCGCCTCGCGATCCTGACCTTCGACCACATGCACATGCTGTCGCTGCGCTTCCATCTCGAGCGCAAGACCGGCGGCCTGACCCGTATCCTCGAGCGCGGGCGCAACGCAATCGAGACCATCGTCCGCATGGTGCTGTTGCAGCTCGCCCCGACCATTGTCGAACTGGCGCTGATCGTCGCCGTCCTGCTGTTCCACTTCGACTGGCGCTACGTCGTGGTGATCGGAGTCACCGTCGCGCTGTACATGTGGTTCACCTATCTCGCCACCGAGTGGCGCATCAATATCCGCCGCGAGATGAATTCGAGCGACGCCGACGCCAACGCCAAGGCCATCGACTCGCTGCTCAACTACGAAACCGTCAAATATTTCTCCGCCGAAGCGCGCGAGGGCCAGCGTTACGACCGCTCGATGGCGCGCTACGAGGATGCAAGCGTGCGCGCCTATGTTTCGCTCGCGGTGCTCAATGCCGGGCAGGCGGTGGTGTTCACGCTGGGCCTTGCCGCGACCATGGTGCTGTGCGCCTACGGCATCCAGCACGGCACCAATACGGTCGGCGACTTCGTGATGATCAACGCCATGATGATCCAGCTCTATCAGCCGCTGAATTTCATGGGCATGGTCTATCGCGAGATCAAGCAGGCGGTGATCGACATCGAAATCATGTTCTCGATGCTGGACCGCAAGGTGGAGATCGAGGACAAGCCGGACGCCAGGCCGCTGCACGTCAGCGGCGGCACGATCCGTTTCGAGAACGTGACGTTTTCCTATGAGCCGGCGCGGCCGATCCTTAAAGGTTTGAGCTTCGACGTCGCTGCGGGTCATACGGTGGCGATCGTCGGTCCGTCCGGGGCCGGCAAGTCGACGATCTCGCGGCTGCTGTTCCGGTTCTACGATGTCACCGGCGGCCGCGTCCTGATCGACGGCCAGGACCTTCGCGACGTCACGCAGACGTCGCTGCGCGCGGCGATCGGCATGGTTCCGCAGGATACCGTGCTGTTCAACGATACGATCCGCTACAACATCCGCTACGGCCGCTGGGATGCAAGCGATGCCGAGGTCGAAGAGGCGGCGCGGCAGGCCCAGATCGACGGCTTCATCCGCCGCTCGCCGAAAGGCTATCAAACAGAAGTCGGCGAGCGCGGCCTCAAATTGTCCGGCGGCGAAAAGCAGCGCATCGCCATTGCCCGCACTATCCTGAAAGGTCCGCCGATCCTGGTGCTCGACGAGGCGACCTCGGCGCTCGACAGCCACACCGAGCGGGATATCCAGGACGAGCTCGACCGGGTTTCACGCAACCGCACCACGTTGGTCATTGCGCACCGGCTGTCGACCATCGTCGGCGCCGACGAGATTTTGGTGCTCGATGACGGCGTCATTGTCGAGCGCGGCACGCATCCGCAATTGCTGGCCCGCAGCGGCCTTTACGCCAGCATGTGGAACCGGCAGCGTGAAGCCCAGATGGCGCGGGAAATCCTTGCCGAAGTCGGGGACGAAGACGAACCCGAGGCGCCGAACCGCAATCCTCCGCAATTGCCGGACAACTCAGAGACGTTGAATGAACCCTTGCCCACCACTCATGCAGCTGAATAACCTCATGCGACTGAATAACAATGTCCGTCATTAATTCCATCCGCTCGCAACTCTCGCCGATCCATCCGCTCGGCTATCCCTTTATCGGCGGCTTTGCGCTGGCGAGCCTGATCCTGTTCTGGCTGTGGTCGCCGCTCGGCTGGATCGGCACGGTCGCCACGCTGTGGTGCGCCTACTTCTTTCGCGATCCGCCGCGCGTCACGCCGGTGCGTGACGGAATCGTCGTGGCGCCGGCCGACGGGCGTGTCAGCCAGATCGCCAATGCGGTGCCGCCCAGCGAGCTCGGTCTTGGCGAGCGGCCGCTGCCGCGCATCTCGATCTTCATGAGCGTGTTCGATTGCCACGTGAATCGCAGCCCGGTATCGGGCCGCGTCGAGCGCGTCGTCTATCGCGCCGGGAAATTTCTCAGTGCCGATCTCGACAAGGCGAGCGAAGACAACGAGCGCAACGCCTTCCTGATCTCGACCGCCAGCGCGCGCATCGGCGTGATCCAGATCGCGGGCCTGGTGGCGCGCCGCATCGTGCCGTTCGTGCGGGAAGGCGAGACGGTCGCCGCCGGGCAGCGCATCGGCATGATCCGGTTCGGCTCCCGGGTCGATGTCTATTTGCCCGACGGCGCCCGGGCACTGGCCGCCGAGGGGCAGACCGCCATTGCCGGCGAAACCGTGATCGCCGACTTGCGGTCGGCCGACGCCGGCCGGACATTTCGCGTGGCCTGAGAAGAGGTTAACTGCGATGGTTACGGCGCGTGGCGGGTCCGGCCCGGAGCGGCTATAATCCGGCGATGCCGCCCCGTTCACCCGCATTCCGCCGGCCCCGGCTGTCGCGCCTGCAGCAGCAGCGCCTGCGCCGTATTCCGATGCGGACGCTGGTACCGAACGTCATCACGCTGCTGGCGCTTTGCGCCGGGCTGACCGCGATCCGCATGGCGTTCGAAGACCGCTATGTGCTGGCGCTCGCCGCCGTGGTGTTCGCCGCCATCCTCGACGGCATCGACGGACGCCTGGCGCGGCTGCTCAAGGGCACCTCGCGCTTCGGCGCCGAACTCGACAGTCTTTCCGACTTCGTCAATTTCGGCGTGGCGCCGGCGCTGATCCTCTATTTCTGGGGCCTGCACGAATTGAAATCGGCCGGCTGGATCGCCGCGATGGTGTTTGCGATCTGCACCGGGCTGCGGCTCGCCCGCTTCAACGTGATGATCGACGATCCGGATCGCCCGGCCTGGACCGCAAATTTCTTCGTCGGCATGCCGGCGCCGGCCGGCGCGATCACCGTGCTGCTGCCGATCTATGCCGCTTTCCTCGGTCTGCCGCGGTCCGAGTTTCTGACCTGGGTGACGCTGTTCTACACGCTGGCGATCGCGCTGCTGATGGTATCGCGGCTTCCGGTGTTTTCCGGCAAGCGGGTCGGCACCCGCGTGCCGACCGAGATGGTCGGGCCGGTCATTCTCGTCGTCATCCTCTCGGTGGCGCTGCTGATTGCCTATCCGTGGGTGCTGCTGACGGCGGCGACGCTGGCTTATCTTGCCAGCCTGCCGCTCGGCTATCTGTCGTATCGCCGCTACGAGCAGAAGTCGCGTGAAGGCAAAGTGGAACCCGCCGCCGCAGCCGCGTCATCGGCGCCGGCCTCCGGGATTGCTCATTCGTCAGGGAACGAAGACCGTCCATCGCGCCTCAATTGAGCCGCATCGTTGTTGCTGCTGAAGGGGCGCGAGAGACCGAGCATGCGTGTTGCCCGCCGTACCTTTCTGGCCTCGACAGTTGCGGCGGCCGCTGCTCCCGCCATTCTGCAGTTTGCCCGTGCCGACGCACCGCTAGTCGTGCTCAAGCTGCATCATTCGTTCTCGTCGGTGTCGGGCGCGCATGACAAGTTTCTCAGCCCCTGGTCGCGCCAGCTTCAGGCGCAGTCCGATGGGCGCATCCGCGTCGACCTGTTTCCCTCGATGCAGCTTGGCGGCGCGCCGGCGGCGCTGTTCGATCAAGCGCGTGACGGCGTCGCTGATATTGTCTGGGCGATGCCGAGCCTGACGCCCGGGCGGTTTCCGAAGATCGAAGCGTGGGAATTGCCGTTCGTGCCGTCGCGGCGCGCGCTGGTCAGCTCCAAGGCGATCGACGATTTCGGCCGGGCCAACTTGATGGACGAATTCCGCGAAGTGCATCCGATCTGCTTCTCATGTTCGGATCGCGGCGTGTTGCATGCCAACCGGCCGATCCGCACCGTGGAAGACATGAAAGACTTGCGCCTGCACGTGCAGACCCGGTTCGCTGCCGACGCCATCCGCGCGCTCGGCGCGACCGCGGTGCCGATGCCGAGCGGGCAGCTTCCGCTCGCCATCATGCAACGCGTGGTCGATGGCTGCGTCGATCCGTGGGACATGATGCCGGCGCTGAAGCTCAACGATCTGCTCAAGACCCACACCGAATTTGCCGATGCCTCGCCGAGCTCGACGACCTACGCGCTGGTGATGAACAAGGCCGCGTATGACCGCCTGCCGCGCGATCTCAAAGCCGTGATCGACGCCAATTCGGGTCTCGCCGCTGCCGGCATGGCGGGCGTGATGTGGGACTTGCAAGCCGCGGCGGTTGTCGACCTGGTCGCGCAGCGCGGCGATCCGATCACGACGCTGCAGCCGGAAGCCGTCGCCCATTGGCGCAAGGCGGTCGAGCCGGTCACCGACGGGTGGATGAAGGCGATGAAGGAGCAGAAGGTCGACGGCGGCAAGCTGCTCGCCGGCGCCCGTGCGCTCCTGGCGAAATATGTGAACGAGCCGGAGCCGCAGCCGGAGCAGGTGCCGCAAGCCGAGCAGACGTCGGAGCCGGCGCGCTCGTCACAATCGTCGCAGCAGCCGCAGCAAAAATTGCCGTCCGAGGCGAAGGTCGAGGTCAACTCCGCGCCCAAAGCCGATGCGCCGAACACCGCTGCGGCCAAGCCTGCCGCCTCTGCGCCGGCGGCAACGCCGCAAACGCCGGTCGCGGACAAGCCGCCGACGTCGTCGTGGCGCTCATGGTTCGAGTCGTGGTTCAAGCCGAAACCGTCAGCCGCACCAGCTCAGCCAAGCGCGGTTCAAGTGCCGGTGAGCATGCCGCCTGCACCAAGTCCTGCATCCGCTCCTGCGCCGATTGCCTCGCCGCCGCCCGCGCCTGCAGTGCCGCCCGCGACGGCGTCGGTTGCCAGTCCTGCGCCCGCATCGGCGGCGGCCGCGCCTGTCGCAACGCCACCTGTAGCGGCGGCCGCGCCGGTCGCCGCACCGGCCATTGCAGCACCCGTGGCGACTCCGGCTCCGGTCCCTACACCGGTCCCGTCTATCGCCAAGCCGATAGCGAAGGCGCTGGATATTCCGCTTTAGCGCCGCGGATCTTGTTTACAGATTGAGCGGATAGCCCGGCATCAGCTCGTAAGGGTGCGCCCAATTTGGCAGCGCCTTCATGCGGCCGAGCCATGCACCGATATTCTTGTGCTCGGCGGCAATGTCGAAACCGAACTCTTCGGCCGGATAATAGAGATAGGCGCAGAACGAGATGTCGGCGATGGTTGGCCGGTCGCCGATGATGAACGGTGATTTCGCCAGCCGCTTGTCGAGGATCGCGAGGTTGCCGTCGATGCGGGCTTTGAGAAACGCCATCACCGCCGGATCACCGGCCGGCCGGACGAAGTTTTTCAGGAAGCGGTATGGCCCGAGGAAGCCGTTGACCTTCTGATTGTCGAAAATGATCCAGCGCAACACTTCGAGCCGGGCGTCCTCGGTATCGTCCGGCTTGAACTTGCCGGAGCGCTCGGCGAGGTAATTCAGGATGACGCCGGACTGGCTGAGCTTCTTGCCGCCATGCGCAAGCACCGGCACTTCACCCATTTCGTTGACGTCGCTGCGGTACTTCGGCGTGCGGGTTTCGCCGCCCTTGAAGAAGTCGACAAAGACCGGCTGCCAGTCGGCGCCGATCAGATTGAGCATCAGGGCGGCGCGATAGGCATTGCCCGATTGGGCGAAGCAATAGAGCTGATATTCGGCCATTGGCGATCTCTAACCGGTTTTATCAATGGGACAGCGTGACGGTGCCGCCGCTGTTGTCCTGACCTTCAAAGTGACCGCCGGTGAATGAAAGCTGCGCCAGCGTCTGGCCCTTGTGGTCGCGCATGATCAGGTTGTCATGCTCGAAAGTCCACTTGCGGCTGGTGAAGAAGCTGCCGGGACAGCCGCCCTCGGGCGCGATGGTGCCTTGCGCAGCGCCGGGCGTGCTGCCGAGCGTCATGAAGCAGCCGCCGCCGGCAGCGGCGGTAAAATGCCAGCGTCCGGCCATGTCGGTTGGCGGCGGGGAGGGCGGCGGCGGGGCCGGCGGCGGCGCGGCGGCGGCCACAGGATCGGGCTTGGGTTCGGAGGCGCAACCGGCCACGGCCATAAGCGCGGCCAGGACGGCCAAGGCACGCGCCGTGCCGCGCCAGCTCCAATTTAGGCCCATCACCAAGTCCAGCATTTCCGCAACAACCCCACGCCCCGGATTGATCGCAAAGAAAGGCGAATTGGGGGCGCAGCGCAAGACGGTGCGGGCGGCGGCGGCCGACTGTTCCGGGATGCGAGACAGCGGGATTTTCTGCTCCGGGACCTGCGTGTAAGGAAAAGGTGTTGGGTCTGAAAGCCATCGAATGACGTTGTTGCGATGAGGCGGCCAAGAGCATTGATCGTCGGCGGCTCGCTGAGCGGCCTGTTCGCCGCGCATCTTCTGCGTACGGCGGGCCTGGACGTCATTGTCTATGAGCGCACGCGCGGCGACCTTGCCGGCCGGGGCGTCGGACTTGGGACCCGCGACGAACTGTTCGCGGTGTTGCGGCGCGCCGGCATAACGATCGGCGACGCGATCGGCGTCAACGTGCACTCGCGCATTTGTCTGAACCGCGACGGCACGATCGGTTGCGAAGTTCCGATCCAGGCCGTGACCACCGCGTGGGATCGCCTCTACCGCGCCTTGAAAGATGCGTTGCCAGAGGAGCTTTACCGGGCGGGGATGCAACTGACGTCATTCGAGCAACGCGGCGAGAAAGTTGCCGCGCTGTTCACCGACGGTTCCTGTGACGAAGCCGACCTTCTGGTCGCCGCCGACGGTATGAACTCAACGGTTCGCCGCCAGCTCCTGCCGGCGTTGACGCCACGCTACGCCGGCTATGTGGCCTGGCGCGGCGCGGTCACCGAGAACGAATTGCCCGCCGCCTATCACGACCTGATTTTTCGCCACATGAGTTTCTGCTTGCCGGAGGGCGAACTGGCCGTCGTCATTCCGATGCCACCGTCTGTCGACGATAATCACGGACCGCGCCGAAGCCAGTTCAGCTGGTTCCGTCCGGTCGATCAGACGGTCGGCTTGCGCAATCTCTGCACCGACAGCGCCGGGCATTGCCATGGCGAGTCGATAGCGCCGCCACTTATCCGGCAGGATGTCATTGCGGAATTAAGAGCGCACGCCAATGCTGTGCTGGCGCCCCAAGTGGCGGCTCTGGTGAATGAAACACGCCAGACTGTGATTCAGGCCATCTACGATCTGGAGTCGCCGCAACTTGTGTTCGGACGCGTCGTTCTGCTCGGCGATGCCGCGTTTGTCGCGCGGCCCCATGTCGGAACCGGCGTCACAAAAGCCGCGCTTGATGCGCAATGCCTCGCTAATGTTCTGTCCGCCGCGGGCGCAGATATCGACGGGGCACTCGGACAGTACGACGTGGAGCGTCGGCGGTTTGGCAACTGGTTAGTGGCGCGCGGCCGGTATCTCGGCGCGTACCTTTCGGCGCAGCAAAAGCCGGTCAACGAAAGAAGCGGCGCCGAACTGCACCGCCAGCCGGAAAGCTTTATGCGCGAGTTCGGCAGCGCCGGTGTGATCGAAGACATGCCGGCGGAGTCTTGGCGCTAACAAGAGTCTTGGCACTAACAAGAGTCTTGGCGCTGACAGCTCCGCCCTCGCGCGCTGCTGCGATCACCGCATCGTCGGAATGACGAACTCGGCGCCTTCCTTGGTGCCCGACGGCCAGCGCGCCGTCACGGTTTTGGTCTTGGTGTAGAACCGGATCGAATCCGGACCGTGCTGATTGAGGTCGCCGAACCCGGAGCGTTTCCAGCCGCCGAACGTGTAGTAGGACAGCGGCACCGGAATCGCGAAGTTCACGCCGACCATGCCGACTTGCACGCGGCTGGTGAAGTCCCGCGCGGTATCGCCGTCGCGGGTGAAGATCGCAACGCCGTTGCCGTAATCGTGCTCCGACGGCAGCCGGACGGCTTCTTCATAGTCCTTGGCGCGCACCACCGACAGCACCGGGCCGAAGATCTCCTCTTTGTAAATCGTCATGTCCGGCGTGACGTCGTCGAACAGGCAGCCGCCGATGAAGTTGCCCTTCTCGTAACCCTGGAGCTTGAAGTTGCGTCCGTCGACCACGAGCTTGGCGCCTTCCTTGACGCCCTGATCGATATAACCACGCACCTTGTCGAGCAGTTGCCGTGTCACCATCGGGCCGTAGTCGGCCTGGGTATCGGTCGAGGGACCGATCTTGAGGCTCTCGACGCGCGGGATCAGCTTTTCAAGCAGGACGTCGGCGGTCTTCTTGCCGACCGGCACGGCAACCGAAACCGCCATGCAGCGTTCGCCGGCCGAGCCGTAGCCGGCGCCGATCAATGCGTCGACCGCCTGGTCCATGTCGGCATCCGGCATGACGACCATGTGATTCTTCGCGCCGCCGAAGCACTGGACGCGTTTGCCGTGCGCAGTGCCGGTTGCATAGATGTACTCGGCGATCGACGAGGAGCCGACGAAGCCGATGGCTTTGACGCGCGCATCCGTGAGCAGCGTGTCCACCGCTTCCTTGTCGCCGTTGACGACATTGAGCACGCCGGCGGGCAGCCCGGCTTTGAGGAAAAGCTCGGCGATCCGCATCGGCACCGAGGGGTCGCGTTCGGATGGCTTCATGATGAAGGTATTGCCGCAGGCGATCGCCGGCGCGCATTTCCACAGCGGGATCATCGCCGGGAAATTGAACGGCGTGATACCGGCGGTAACGCCCAGCGGCTGGCGCAGCGAATAAAGGTCGATGCCGGGCCCGGCCGCCTCGGTGTACTCGCCTTTCATCAGATGCGGGATGCCGCAGGCAAATTCGACGACTTCGAGGCCGCGCTGAATGTCGCCCTTGGCGTCGGCAAAGGTTTTGCCATGCTCTGACGAAAGCAGACGCGCCAGGTCGTCGTATTCGTCCTGGATCAGCTCGAGGAACTTGAACATGACGCGGGCGCGGCGCTGCGGGTTGGTCGCGGCCCAGCCCGGGAAAGCGGCCTGGGCGTTGGCGATCGCCTTTTCGACTTCCGATTTGCTGGCCAGCGCGACCTTGGCCTGGACCTCGCCGGTATTGGGATCGAACACGTCGCCGGACCGTCCGGAGCCCCCCTTCACCTCTTTACCGCCGATGAAGTGGCCGATCTCGCGCATGGAAGCTCTCCCTGGGGAAAAACGAAGGCATTTATGCCTGTTGGGTTGCGCCATTGTGCGGCTTTTTTCCGCGGCGGTCACCGGGCTCTTTGGCACACCATGGCCGGCCGTTTTTTCGCCTGGATGGCGCACTGTGACGGCCAAAAGTTCCCTCAGGTAACCCTCCCTTAAGCGCGACAAAGGTACGGTGATAACCGGCCTTTAAGGGCCGGCGTTCGCTTGGCTGGAGTGATTAATGGACATTGCAACAGGCCTCGGCCTGCTTGGCGCTGCTGGTGTGCTTTGCACCATCATGCTCATGGGCGGCGGCTTCGGCATGTTCTACAGCGACCATGCCATCATCGTCATTTTCGGCGGCTCATTTGCCGCGACATTGATCCGCTTCCCCCTGGCCACCATCATGCACGGCCTGCCGGTGGGCATGAAATACGCCTTCACGCTCCGTCGCATCACGCAGCGCGAGCTGGTCGATGAGATCGCCGGGCTGGCCGAGATCTCGCGCAAGCAGGGGCCGATGGGCCTGGAAAAGGTCGAGATCGAGGACACGTTTCTTGCCAAGGGCATCAGGTTCGTCGCTGACGGCTACGATGCCGACTTCATCCGCGACAACCTCGAGCGCGACCGTGACAACTTCCTCACGCTTCTTGACGAAGGCCAGAAGATTTACCGCGCGATCGGCGACTGCGCGCCCGCCTTCGGCATGATCGGCACTTTGCTCGGAATGGTGCAGATGTTCGCCAACATGACCGATCCGTCCAAGCTCGGCCCGTTCATGGCGACGGCTCTGTTGGCGACGCTCTACGGCGCGGTGGTAGCGAACATCGTGTGCTTGCCGATCGCGGACAAGCTGCATGGCAAGGTGGCCGACGAAGAGATCAACCGCACTTTGATCATCGATGGCGTGCTGATGATGCGCGATTCCAAGAGTCCCACCTTGGTACGCGAGATGTTGCTGGCCTATCTGCCGGAGAAGCATCGGGACGAAGCGTCGGCCGAGGCCGAGCTGCCTGCCGCCGCCTGATCGTCGAACGGGGCCGATAAACCATGGCACGGCGCAAGGAAGCTCACGGCGGCGGCCACGGCTGGTTCGTTACCTTTGCCGATCTCATGGGCCTGCTCGTCAGCTTCTTCGTGATGCTGGTGGCTTTTTCGAGTCAGGACCAACAGAAATTGCAAATCGTCGCCGGCTCGATGCGCGACGCGTTCGGCACGCAGAGCAATGTGCGCTATTCCGGCATTGTCGAGGTCGACGGCCTGCCGACACGGCCAAAGCTCAAGAACGCGGCGCACATTCGGCCGGAGGATTCCTCGGCCACGCCGACGCCGGATCAAAACGATCACGACCGCCAGTTCGGCGCGCATTTCAAAAACGATCAGGCCTTTGCCCTCGCGGCGGCGTCGCTGCGGCAGGCGCTGCAAGACATGCCGGAACTAACCGAGGCGTCCAAGCACATCATGGTCGAGGAGACCAAAGAGGGGCTCAATATCGAAATCGTCGACCAGGACGGCCGCTCGATGTTCCCGGAAGGCTCGAAGGAGCCCTACGAGCGGACCCGGGTTATCATCCAGAAGCTGGCGGGGCCGCTGAAGGCCCAGCCGTACCGCGTTTCCGTCACCGGACACACCGCCGCCACGCGCGAGACGCCGCAGCCCGGCTACGGCCCCTGGAACCTGTCAGCCGATCGCGCCAATGCGGTGCGGCAAATCCTCGAAGAGGAGGGGATACCCTCGGCGAATTTCTACGAGGTCGGAGGTAAGGCCGACACCGATCCGTTATTCCCCGACGACCCCTATGTGGCCGCCAATCGCCGTGTCACCGTCACGCTGATGCACGAGGCGCCCCCGGTTCCGCCTGGGCTTCAGCCTTAGGCATTGCCCGGAACACCGCCCCTCACTGCGGCCACTAACGCTTGCCAGCCGGCATGTTCCCCGAGCCGGTATGGGCATTTGAATCCCGTTGGCGCTTCGTTCTCATTGCAGCTTTGGGTCGTGGCCGGCTCCGGCCACGACCGCACCTTGAGACCGGGAAAACGCCCAGAAATGATGCGCAGTCGCGCATGACTCCCGGCCTCAGAGGGTGTATAGGCGCTGCCCTGCATCCGTTCTCGGGGCAGCAGCAGGAGCAGGCGAGAACCTGTTTCACCCTTCATGGCAGACCGTGTGACCGCCGCCCCGATTGCAGGGGATACACCGGCGGATGGCAGCGTCCCGGCTCCGGCGCGCACCGGCGCCGGCTTTCTTGGCCTGGCGCTCGGCAGCGTTGGCGTCGTCTACGGCGATATCGGCACCAGCCCCCTGTATGCGTTCCGCGAGGCCATCATCGCCTCCGTCGGCCCGCATCACTACGCGGCTCTGCGGCGCGGCGAAGAGACGCTGGTGCGCGATGACGTGCTTGGCGTCGTGTCGTTGATCCTGTGGGCGCTGTTCATCATCGTCACGCTGAAATACGTCGTCATATTGCTGCGCGCCGACAACAACGGCGAGGGCGGAACGCTCACCTTGATGGCGCTGGCCTCCCGCGCGGTCGGCCGCTACACCAAGGCTGCCGGCTTTATTGCGCTGCTCGGTATCATCAGCGCTGCCCTGTTTTATGGTGACGCGGTCATTACGCCGGCGCTCTCGGTGCTCTCGGCCGTTGAAGGTCTCGACGTGGCGACGCCGCGGTTTCACGACTACGTCGTGCCGCTGACCATCGTGATCCTGCTGGTGCTGTTTGCATTTCAATCGCGGGGCACGGCCAAGGTTGCGGCCTTGTTCGGCCCGATCATGGTGATCTGGTTCGTGGCGATTGCCATCACCGGCATCATGGCGATCGCGGCCGATCCCGGCATCCTGTGGGCCTTCAATCCGTTCTACGGCGTCTCCTTCCTCCTGCATCACGGCATGATCGGTCTGTTTACGCTCGGCGCAGTCTTCCTCGCCGTCACCGGCGCCGAAGCCCTTTATGCCGATCTTGGACATTTCGGCCGCGGTCCGATTCAGGTCGCCTGGGTCGCGCTGGTATTGCCGTCGCTGGCGCTGAATTATCTGGGGCAGGGTGCGCTGGTGCTCGCCAACCCCAAGGCGATCGAGAACCCGTTCTTCCTGCTCTTTCCCGATTGGCTGCTCATCCCGTCGGTGGTGCTGGCGACCGTCGCGACGGTCATCGCCAGCCAGGCGGTGATCACCGGCGCCTACTCGCTCAGCAGTCAGGCGATCCAGCTCGGCTTGCTGCCGCGTCTCGAAATCCGGCACACCTCGGCACAGCAGGCCGGCCAGATTTACATGCCGCGCGTCAATGGGCTGCTTCTGGTCGCGGTGCTGCTGCTGGTTGCGCTGTTCCGTTCCTCAAGCGCTCTCGCTTCGGCTTACGGCATCGCGGTGACCGGCACGATGGTCGTCACCTGCATGATGGCCTTTATCGTCATCTGGCGACTATGGCACTGGTCGATGCTGGCCGCCGCGGCGCTAATCCTGCCTTTCCTGTTTATCGATCTTACGTTCCTCTCGGCGAACCTTTTGAAAGTCGTGGAAGGCGGCTGGGTGCCGCTGGCCCTCGGCGGCGTCGTGATGCTGGTGATGTACACATGGCGGCGCGGCACCAGGATTCTCTACGAGAAGACCCGGCGCCTTGAAACGCCGCTCGAGGATCTGGTGCGGATGCTGGAGCGCAAGCCGCCGCAGCGGGTGCCCGGCACTGCGGTGTTCCTGACCAGCGATCCTTCCAGCGCGCCGACCGCGCTGATGCACAGCCTCAAGCACTACAAGGTGCTGCACGAAAAGAACGTCATCATCAGCGTCGAGACCATCCATACGCCGCGGGTGCACGGCGCCGACCGCGTCCGCATCGAGCCGGTCGGCTCGACTTTCCTGCGGGTGATGCTGCGGTTCGGTTATATGGAAACGCCGAACATTCCCCGCGCTTTGGCGATTGCGCGCAAGCTCGGCTGGCAATTCGACATCATGTCGACGTCGTTCTTCCTGTCGCGGCGCGCTTTGCGCCCGGCGCCGCATTCCTTCATGCCGCGCTGGCAGGACAGGCTGTTCATCTGGCTGGCGCGGTCCGCCAACGATGCGACCGACTATTTCCAGATACCCACCGATCGCGTGGTCGAGGTCGGTACGCAGGTGACCGTTTGATTCCGGAATGCGGCTGACGCAAGCTGCCGTTCGCCGGAAGTTCCAATGGTATGGAGACAGATGAAGTTCCACTGGTACGGAGACAGATAATGTCGGATCAGAAACACAGCGTGCGCGATCTGACACCGGAAGAGGTCGCGCAGGGGCTGGAGGCCGGCCGTATGGTGCTGGTGGACGTGCGGGAACTCAACGAGACCGCCGTCGAGCGCTATCCGGGCGCCGTCATCGTACCGCTCTCGGTGTTCGATCCGGCTGCCATTCCCGAGCCGGAGGGCCGCGAGGTCGTATTCGCCTGCCGCTCCGGCCGCCGCTCGGTGACAGCTTCGCTCGCGGCCCAGGAGCAGGGCTACCCCTATTGCTGCCACTTGGCCGGCGGCATCCTGGCCTGGAAGGCCGCGGGCTTGCCGACCGAGTCCTGAACGCGCCGTCCTGAAAGCGCTGTGCTGGCGCTGTTGTCAGCTACCCGGCTCAGCCAAACCCGATATAATCCTCGCAAGACGGTCAAAGGCCGCTTGGGAGGGATTCAATGATCAAATCATTTTGTATTTTGGCCGCGGTTGCCGCCGCAGCTATTGCCGTTCCGGCGAATGCCGCCGGCAACGTGAAGATCGGCGTCATCTATCCGCTCACCGGCAACGCGGCAAGCGCCGGCCAATCGGCCAAGGATGCGGTCGACATGGCGGCCGACATCGTCAATACCGCGCATCCCGAGCTGAAAAACCTGCCGCTCGGACCGACCGCCGGTTTGCCCAATCTCGGCGGCGCCAAGATCGAGCTCGATGAGGCGGACCATCAGGGCAATCCGCAGGTCGGTCAGCAGCAGACCCTGCGCCTGATCACGCAAGACCATGTCGCCGCCATGCTCGGCTCGTATCACTCCTCGGTGTCGCTGGTGGCGACCGCCGTCGCCGAGCGGCAGGGCATTCCGTATCTGGTCGCCGACTCGGTCGCAGCGAACATCACCGGGCGCGGATTCAAATGGACGTTTCGGACGACGCCCTACGCGCCCGATTTCGCCAAGGCCTATGCGCAAATCCTCACCGACCTGAAAAAATCGGGAACGAAGATCAACTCCATTGCGGTCGTTAATGAGAACACCGATTACGGCACCTCGGTTTCCGCAAGCATTCTCGATGCGGCCAAGGCGGCGAACATCCCCGTTGCGGCGCAAATCGCCTACAGCGCCAATAGCTCCGACGTCACGGCGCAGGTGTTGCAGCTGAAATCGACCAACCCGGATGCAGTGATCTTCGTCAGCTATACCGCCGACATCATCCTGTATTTCAAGACGATGAAGAATCTCGAATATCTGCCGCCGATCATCATCGGCGACGATGCCGGCTTTTCCGATCCGAGCTTTATCCCCAATGTCGGCGACCTGGCTCAAGGCGCGGTCAACCGCAGCGCCTTCGACATCGGCAAGCCCGGCACCAATAGTTATATCATCGACCAGATGTTCAAGGCCAAGTTCGGCCGCGATCTCGATGACACCAGTGCGCGCTGGATGCAGGGCTTCTTCGTGCTCGCCGACGCCATCAACCGGGCCGGCTCGACCGAGCCCGACAAGATCCAGGCGGCGTTGAAGGCGACCGACCTCAAGCCCGACCAGCTCATGATCGGCTATAACGGCGTCAAATTCGACGACACCGGCCAGAACACTTTGGCGTCGACCTTTCTGATCCAGCTCAAGGGCAAGGAATACGTTTCGGTTTGGCCGTCGGACCGCGCCACCAGCAAGATCGAACTGCCGATGAAGGGCTGGCACTAGACGTTTCGGGGATTTTTATCTTGAGCGGGCGGTGCATGCCGCCCGTCTTTTTAGCGCCAGCGCCGGTGCAGCCACAGCCACTGCTCCGGATGCGTGCGCACCCAGCTTTCGATCATCGAAGTGATGACCTGCATGGTGCCGGCGATGGCGATGCGGCCGTCGGCTTCCCGCGGTGGCGTGATCGGATCGGTGACGTCCAGCCAGAAGCTGTTGCGATCAGGCTGGCGGACGACACGGATGCCGCGGATCGGCGCTTCGGTTTGCCGGGCGAGCAGCGCGACCAGTGGATTGGCGAGGCAGCGTTGTCCGAAGAACGTCACCTCGACCCCTTTGCCGTAATGCTGGTCGGCCAGCATGCCGACATTGGTTCCGGCTTCGAGCATGCGGGCCAGCTTGACCGGCGCGTCAAGTGACGTCGCCACCAGTTCGCCCATCAGCGGCTCGCGGAGCTTGATAACGGCGTCGCTGATCGCGCCGATATTGGGCCGCCGAAACAGCACGGCCGACTTGATGCCGGTTCGGCCGGCCGCCACTCCGGAAAGCTCCCAGTTGGCGAGATGAGCGACGAAGCAGATCGTGGCCCTGGTGCTGGCCGCCATGCCCTCGACGCGCTGTCTGGTTTCCGGGGTGTAATCCAGCAACTCCGGTTTTCGCGGGCCGAAATCCTTGAGCCCGAACTCGTCGAGATGGGCAAATTCGACGACGACGCGTCCGAGATTGTCCCAGACCCCGGCCAGGATGCGCTCGATTTCGGCGTCGGATTTTTCCGGGAATGCGGCGCGCAACTGCTCGCGGCCCAGCCGGTGCTCCTTGAACAGCGGCCCGATCGTCCGGGTGATTGCCGCGACAAGATTTGCAGTGCGCCTGCGGTCAAACCAGCGGACGGCGCGGATCAGTCCGAGAGCAAGCGCGCCAACCGCCGCATCGAGCACGGGCTTGAAGCGCCGCCGCAACATCAGAAATTGACGATGATCTTGCCGAACACCTGGCGGCTCTCGAGGCGCGCCAGTCCGCGTTCGAAGTCGGCCAGCGCCACCTCGGTGTCGATCACCGGGTTCAGCCCCGATGCCATCTTGGCGAGACTTTCCCGGATGTTGCGGATCGAGCAGCCGAACGATCCGAAGATGCGATATTGCTGCAAATAGAGCTGGAACAGATTGAAGGTGATCGACTGGCCCGATGTCGAGCCGCAGGTGACGAGCCGGCCGCCGCGTTTGAGGCAAAGCAGCGAGCCGTTGAAGGTGTCCGGTCCGACATGCTCGAAGGCGACATCGACGCCTTTCTTGCCGGTGAGTTTGCGCACGATGGTCTCGAAACGATCGGTGCGATAATTGATGACATGATCAGCGCCGAGCGCCTTGGCCTTCTCCGCCTTGGCATCGTCGCCGACCGTGGTGATGACGGTGGCGCCGATCGCCTTTGCCATCTTGATCGCCGTGGTGCCGATGCCGGAACCGCCGGCCTGAACCAGGATCGTCTCGCCGGGTTCGAGTTTGGCATTGTCGAACAGCATGTGCTGCACGGTGCCGAACGCAACCGGCGCACAGGCTGCATCGCGGAAACTCACGCCGGCCGGTATCGGGACGACGAGCCGGGCCGGCATGTTGATCAGGTCGCGGGCAAAGCCGTCGACATGAAAGCCCATGATGCCGGAGACGTTTTCGCACAGGTTGTCGCGGCCCTCGCGACAGGCCTTGCAGGTGCCGCAGGTGTTTGCGCCATAGGCAACCACGCGGTCACCGAGCTTCAACGCCGTTACCTCTGCGCCCGCAGCCACGATTTCGCCGGCAGCTTCCACGCCGACGATGAGCGGCAACTTGCGCTTGGCGAAAGCCATGCCGCGCCAGCCCCACACGTCGATGTGGTTGAGGCCGATGGCTTTGACGCGGATCTGCACCTCGCCGGCCGCGGGGGCAGGGGGCGCCGCGATGTCGAGGAGCTCGATCTTGCGGTCGCTGACCAGCGTCAGCGCGCGGATGGTCCCGCCTGCTGCGGCGCGCTGTTCTCCGCCAACGGCCGGGGCTGCGACGTCGGTCACGCCGGCTCCCGAGTCATCACCAGGCATACGTTCTGGCCGCCGAAGCCGAACGAATTGGAAATCGCGCGCCGCACCCGGGCATCGCGCGCCTTGTTCGGCACGACGTCGAGCGTAATCGCGGGATCGGGCACGGTGTAATTGATGGTGGGCGGAATCCGCTGATGCTCGAGCGTCAAAAAGCTGAATGCCGCCTCGACGGCGCCCGCCGCGGTCAGTGCGTGTCCGATCATCGATTTGTTCGAGGAGATCGGAATGTTGCGGATGTGCTCTCCGAACACGGTCGAGACGCCGAGATACTCCATCTTGTCGTTCTCCGGCGTCGAAGTGCCGTGCGCGTTGATGTAATCGACGTCTTCCGGTCCGATGCAGGCGTCGGCCAGCGCGTTCTTCATGCAGGCGATGATTGGCTTGCCGTCGGGGCTCGACCGGGTGCGGTGGAAGGAGTCCGACTTTTCTCCGCAGCCTTCGAGGATGCCGAGGATGCGGGCGCCGCGCGCTTGCGCGTGGTCGAGATCTTCCAGCACCAGCGCGGCGGCGCCTTCGGCAAGCACGAAGCCGTCGCGATTTTTCGAGAACGGCTTCGAAGCTTGTTCCGGCGGATCGTTCTGGGTCGAAAGCGCGGAAAGCAGCGAGAAGCGCACCAGCGATTCCGGCGTCAGCGAGCCGTCGGCGGCCACGGCAAGCGCCGCCTGGCACTCGCCGCGCCGCACCGCTTCGACGCCAAGCTGGATCGCGCTGCCGCCGGACGCGCAAGCGGTATTGAGCGAGATCGGCGAGCCCTCAGTGCCGAAATGAGCGGCGAGTTGCTCGCCGAGAATTCCGTATTTGAGCGACTGATGAATGTTCTTGAAGCGGGGGTCGCGCGCGATGCCGGTCAACTCCGCGTAGCCGGCGTCGTCCTTCAGCCCGGCTTCGTTCGCCATGGCGATGCGATAGTGCCACTCGATTTCCAGCGGCGGAGCGGCGAAAAACAGCGGTCCTGGAAACCGGCCCTTGCTGCCGATGCCGGATTCCGCGATGGCTTCCTCGCCGGCGAGCGTCGCAATCCGCTCGGAAAATTCCGCGGGCGACATGTAATCCTTGTAGACGTCGTTGACCGCGCCCGCGATCGTCGTGCGCAGGCTTTCGGTCGGAAAACGGCTGATCGAGCGAATTCCGGACTGCCCGGCGGTCAGCTTCGCCCAGTTGTCGGTTTTGCCGACGCCGAGGGATGAGACGACGCCGATGCCGGTGACGGCGACGATGGGACGACCGGCTTTGTCACGCTTCGGTGCCATGCTGTTTCCCTTCACCCAACCAGTTCGACCACTGCAAGCCCTTCGCCGCGCCAGTTGCCGACGCTGGTGACCAGAACCTGCGAAAGCCCTTGCGGACTTTCGCCGGTATCGCCGCTGCCGGTCGGCATGAACAGCTTGCCATGCTCGATGGCGGCGCAGGCGATCCCCAGATTGGCCACGAACTGGGTTTCGACCCCATGCCCGATATACGTACCGGTATTGCGAACCGGAAGACCGATGTCCTTGAGCACAGTCCGCTCCGCCGACGTGGCCGGCTCGATCCCGGAAGCGCCGGAGATAATTGCGGCGTGGCCGCGGTCGATCTTGTTCGCGACCGTATCCCACTGCCGGCGCAGCGCGGCCTCGGATTCGCCTGGGCCGCGGGTATTACGATCGGCATAAATCTCCGAAAGGCGCGCGCAGGGCGTCGCGCCGCGTGCTTTCGCATGCTCCGGGCTCTCCAGCACGAGGAACGCGCCCATGGTGGCAAAGGCAATGCCGCCGTCGGGACCGCGATCCCATACCGGCGCGAATTTATTACGCAGCAGCACGTGGCCGAGTTCAAAGGCGAGCAATACGTCCCAGCGGGCGCCGTTATACGAGCCGCCGACCAGGGTCAGTTCGCTCTGGCCCGCGGCAATGCGCGCCTGTGCGACGCGAACGGCGTCGAGGCCGGCTGCTTCCTCGCCCATGAACGTGCGTGACGAGCCGACGACGCCATGGACCAGCGAGATATTGCCGGCCAGCAGGTTGGGCAGTTGCGCCAGGAACAAAGTGGGGCGCAGATCGCTCATCAGCCGTTCATTGAGGAACGCTTCCGGCTTGTTCGATTTCCGCACGCCGGCGAGGATGGCGTTGTCGGCCGCGATGTCGCGCTCGCCGCCGCCGGCGGCGACAATCATGTCGGTCCGGTCGAGCAGGTCGGCCTTGCCGGCAATTCCGGCGTCACTCAGCGCCAGCCCGGCCGCGTAGGTCCCGGCGCGCTGCCACAGCTCCATCTGCCGCTGATCCGCTTTCTTCGGGATCTGTTTGTCGAAGCTCATCGCCGGCAGCGGATGCACGATGTAGGGCGCAAAGGTCTTGTCGTCGTACGGCGGAGGCGCGCCGCTCGCGAGCGCGGCCCAATTCGTCTCCAGCCCCTCGCCGAGACAGGTGAGCAAACCGACGCCGGTGATCCACACCTCGCGGCGGCCGCTCACTTCACCGGCTCCTTGAACGGGAACTGCAAACGCGCCGCCCAGTCGCGGATCGCCTTGCGGAATTGCGGATTCGGATAAGGCAGCATGCGGTAGGTAATCTGCGCGTTGCAGACCACCTTGCCGTCGCGAAGTCCTTTGATTTCACCGACGGTGAACCCCGAACCCTCGTGGATGACCTTGCCTTCGAATTCCAGCGTATCGCCGGGAAAGACCGCGGTGCGCATCTTTCCTTCCTTGACGCCGGCGAGGATCGGCATCTGGTCGAAGTTCACCAGCGCGCTGGCGAGCCAGCCTGTGGTCTGCGCCATGCACTCGATCAGCAGCACCCCCGGCATCAGCGGATAGCCAGGGAAATGGCCTTCGAACACCGGGCTCTCGTTCGCTTTCGGAAGGGTGCATGTGGTGCGGATCAGGCGCGCGCCGACGTCGACGTCGACGATACGGTCGAGCATCTGAAAATATTCAAGACGCATGGGGCGCGCCCTCAGGCGCCTTTGGCAGCGATCAGTTCGTCGATCCGGTCGCTTAGATTCTTCAGAACGAAGTACTGATCCGTCGTGGCCTTGCCGTCGTTGACTTCCTGGGTCCACTGCTCGAGCGGCAATTTGATGCCAAAGGCCTTGTCGATGGCGAACGCGATATCGAGGAAATCGAGACTGTCGATCTCGAGATCGTTGATCGCATGGCTTTCCGGCTTAATGTTTTCACGCGGAATGTCGCAAGTTTCCGCAATGATTTCAGCCACTTTATCGAACGTCGTGGACATCAGGCACGCTCTTTATATCACGGCATGAATTCGCGCCGTAAACGGCGCAGCGAACGCCCGATCGTCTGTCCGGGCCCCTCAGGTCGAACGCCCCGTATAGCGAAGGACGGGGGCAAGTTCAACGGCGGAAGCCCTCGGCAAAGCAGGTTATCCGGCGTTACGAGGGGCCTTCTAAGCCGTTGCGCCGGCTTGCGGATCACGCCGAGCGCGGAGCCGTCCGACGGCTTGTTCGGTGCCCGAAAAGACGCCAACATCGCGGGGAACCGCCCATCCGCTGTGGAACAGGGGCGTGTCGGGAGGACATCGTGCAGTACCCGCTTCGGCTCGCTGGCCTGACGCTCATTGCCGCCACGCTGGCGCCGTCTCTGGCCGGCGCCCAGGTGCTGACGCAGCGCGACGTATCGCTCAAAATGGCGCTGACAATCGCCGAAGCCGCGATCGCGGAATGTGAGAAGGCCGGGAACGACGTGTCCGTCGCAGTCGTCGACCGCGCCGGACGACTGCGCGTCTTCCTCCAGGGCGACAAGGCCGCGCCCCACAACATCGAACTGGCGCAGCGCAAGGCTTACACGGCGCGCACCTTCGGGCGTTCCTCGGCGGAGTGGTCGGAGCGTACGGCGGCCGGATCGGAGCTGGCGGCGCAACGGCAGCTCGAGCACGTCATCGCGCTTCGCGGCGGCATACCCATCAAGGTCGGCAATGAAACGATCGGCGCGGTCGGCGTCAGCGGATCCACCTCGATCGGCGACGAGGCTTGCGCCGTGGCCGGCGTGGAGAAGGTGGCTGATCAGCTGAAATAGCCAAGGCCCGCGCTACTGTTTCACCGGCATCGTGATCGGTGCGCAGTTTTGCCGGCCTTGCATCAGGCAGTCCTGCGTCTTTTCCATATCGGTGATGGTGTCGGCGATCCAGACGCCGAACCCGACCAGCGCCGAAACGATCATCACGGCGATGACGTTCATCACCATGCGGTGGCGATAGTCGATATGCGCGTCTTCTTCCTCGTATTGCGCCAGATCGTCGAATGTCTCGGGATGGCTATCACCCATGGCGGCGGGCGGCTGAACGGGCGTGCGGGCGCGCAGCTGAAACTGCAGGATCTGACCCGATCCCCGCGGCGCGCTCAGATCTGATCGACTGTCCACCACGTCAGGTCACCCCGTGCTTCGCTCCGAATATAGCGTCTTTGCGCGCCCGTTTCCTGCGGCATTGTGCATAGCTGCATCGTTTCAAGTTGCCGTGAACTGGCCTAGAATCTTTCCTAAGAATCTTGGCTGGTCATCATAACGATATTGATGCGCAGGACGGAGCAATTTATGACAAATATCGCAGGAAGAATGAGCCGGTGCGGCGTGGCCGTTGTTTGGGCGCTTGGATTGTCGGCGATTTGGGCGACCGTCGGGCACGCAGCCGATTACGACGTTGGTTCGATCCACATCAGCCAGCCATGGGCGCGCGCAACTCCCAAGGGTGCCACCTCGGCCGCCGCCTATATGACGCTCACGAATAGTGGAAAAACGCCGGATCGGGTGAGCTGCATGTCGAGTGACGCCAGCGCCGAATGTCAGATCCACTCGATGACGATGGACAATGGCGTGATGGTGATGCGGCCGGTCGAGGGAGGTCTCGAAATCAAGCCGGGCGAGACCGTGACGCTGAAACCCGGCAGCTTCCACATGATGCTGCTCAACCTCAAGCACCCGCTGGAGCAGGGCAATTCGCTGCATGCGACGCTGAAGTTCGACAGCGCCGGGACGGTCCAGGTTGACTATCCGATCGCAGCGATCGGTGCCGCCGCGCCCGGTGCGCGTGCGGGCGGCGGCAGCATGATGCAGAGCGGCGGCATGATGGGTCCGAAGGGCGGCGCGATGGCGCCGATGAACAAGCAGTAGCGCGACGCCGCCGCGCAGCGAGAACTACTTCTTGGCGTTGAACGGCGGCTTGGTGCCTTGCGGTAGCGGCGCCTGGAACGTGTTGAGCGTCATCGACACCATGGCGTAGTAGCCAAGGATACCGACCAGTTCGATGGTGCCGGCTTCGCCAAGCACCTTCTTGACGCGGTTATACGCTCCCGTGCTGACTCGCTTGGTCGAATAGAGCTCCTTGACGAAGGCGTAGATCGCCTGCTCGTCCTTGGGAGCCTTCTTCGGCATGCGGCCCGCCTGGATATCGCGGACGGTTTCCGGCTTTACGCCGGCCTTTTCAGCCATCGGCGCGTGCATGAACCACTCGTACTGCGCCTTCCAGTGCTGCGCCGTGCAGAGGATGGCGAACTCCGAAAGCCGCGGCGTTACGCTGGTCTTGAAGCGCAAATGGCCGCCGAGTTTTTGCGCGAGCTCGCCGAACGTCGGCGAATGCAGATAGATTGCGAACGGACCCGACATTTTGAACTGTCCGCGCGGACCGGCTTTGATCGAGTCCGCCAATGCGTTCTGTTCGGGCGTGAGTTTGTTCTGATCGAGTTTGGTCAGACGCGGCGATTGCATATCGGCCATAGTTTTCCTCAGCTTCCTCTTGGGCGTGGGACGGGCAGGGCGCCTCGTCCTTGATGATTGTTGTCTGGCAAAGCTACGCGAGTAACCCGTTTGCGGCTAGCGCCGCTTCCCGGTTTTGCGCTTCTTCGCGGCTTTTGCCTTCGCTGCGGCGGGCTTCGCGCTCTTGGCAGCGGCCGCGCGCTTCGCCGGCATCAGGCCGGCCTTTTCCACCTGCCGCACCCAATAGTCCCAGGCCCGGTTGGTCGACGGCGGCCGCTCCTGGTGGGCCGCCGTCAGTGTGATCTCACCGGGTGACAGCGAGTTGACGTGGCCGTGCGCGATGGCCTGGCTTAGCAACTTGCAATTGTCGGAGCTGAATACGGTGCGGAAGGTCATGTTGCGTAGGCTCGTGCCTGCGACTGTCGCTCCGTGCCGGCGCATCAGCACCATCCAGTGCGGGCCGAGCGCGCGTGCGAGCGAAGCGCCTTCTTCCGGCTTGATGACCAGCATGTTGGTATCGCCGAATTCGTCGCGCTGATCCCAGAAGGGTATTTTCCCGGCCACGGCCGCCAGGTGAAACACCGGGACGATCTCCCTTCCAGAAATGGCAAAGGGGAGAACGGTATGAGCATGGTGATGAACGACGGCGTGAACGTCGGGCCGCGCCTTGTAGATTTCGCCGTGGATCACCCGCTCGCTGTAGAGCCGGAACTCGGTCGGCTTCACCGGCTCGGAGTTGAGATTGAGTTCGACGATGTCCGATATTTCCGCAAGCTCCGGAGCGCGATGGCGGGGAATGAAGTAGCGCGACGGGTCGTTGGGATTGCGTACGCTGACGTGCCCGAACGCATCCAGAATCTTTTCATTGGCAAGAATGCGCGTGGCGACAATCAATTCATGCAGCGTCTCGGCGAGCGTGTCCGGCATGTTTACTCCGTTCCGGTTATTTTGTTGCGACAAGATCGATGAGGGCGGACATGCCGGCATGCGAACTGCCTTCGCTCATGACCGCGTCGTATTCGCGGATGTCGAGCTTCGCCATATCGCCAAAAGCTGCCTGAAAGATTTCGCGCGTGTAGGTGCGGGCCACATCCGAAGGGCCACCGGTCTTGTATTCAAGCTGCTTGGGACGATAACCCTCAACTAGCAGCAGGCCGCCGGGCGAAACCGCCGCTTTGAGGTTTGCGAAGAAGGCGTCCCGGTCACGGGGCTCGACAAATATGAAGATCGCGACGACGACGTCGAAGGCATTCCTGGGCCAGCGCCACTTGGTCACGTCGGCGACTTCCGTGCGCAGCGTCACGCCGCGCTCCGCCGCCAGCGCCTGGGATTTCGCAACGCCGGCGGGTGAAAGGTCGATGGTCAGCACGTCGAGGCCTTGTTCAGCGAGCCAGACCCCGTTGCGGCCTTCACCGTCCGCGACCGAGAGTGCAGTCTTGCGGCCGCGCAATAACGGCGCTTGCGACTTCAAAAAGGCATTCGGCTCTTTGCCGAAGGCGTAATCAGGGCCGCCGAAGCGCTTCTCCCACCGTTCCAGTTCCGACATTGCTTTCCTTTGGCTTTCCCTTGACGTTTCCTGCGAGCTTTTGGGCGCATGTTTTGGCATCATGGCGCGCATCGCGCTAGGGAGTATCCGATGACCGTGACGGTGAAAGCCCTGCTGTTCGATGTATTCGGTACGCTGGTCGATTGGCGGACCTCGATCGCGCGCGAGGCGGAAGCATTGCTCAAGCCGTTGGGCTATTCGCTCGATTGGCTTGCGTTCGCCGATGCCTGGCGCGGCGAATACCAGGGTGCGATGGACGAGGTGCGCTCCGGCCGTATTCCGTTCTGCAAGCTCGACGTCCTGCATCGGCGCAATCTCGAGCTCATTCTGCCCCGCTTCAAAGTCGATAAATTGAGCGAGGACCAACGCCGCACGCTCAATCTGGCGTGGCACAGGCTCGATGCATGGCCCGATGTGCCGCCGGGACTGGCGCGGCTGAAGCGGCGCTACATGCTGGCGCCATGTTCAAACGGCAATATCTCGCTGATGGTCGATCTGGCGCGCCACAATAACCTGCCTTGGGACGCCATCCTCGGCGCGGAGATTGCCGGCGACTACAAGCCGAAGCCGCGGGTTTATATCGCGTCATGCGAGGCGTTCGACCTCAAGCCCGCCGAGTGCATGATGGTGGCGGCCCATACCAAGGACCTGATGGCGGCAGCGGCGCTTGGGCTGCGCACAGGGCATATTGCACGCCCCAACGAGCACGGCCCGGGCCGCGGCGAAGTCGCGCCCAGCGAAAAAGTCGATTACGCTGCGAACGGTCTGGAAGACCTTGCCGGTCAGCTCGGCGTGTAAGAAGCGCTGGACGTACTTCGAACGGCTAGAGCGTCGGGTAGTCGGTATAGCCTTTGGCAGCGCCGCCGTAATAGGTCTTGCGATCGGCCGCATTGAGGTCTGCGCCGCGGCGCAAGCGCTCCGGCAAATCCGGATTGGCGATGAACAGCGTCGCAAAGGATATGAGGTCCGCCGTGCCCTCGCGCAGCGCCGCGTTCGCCCGGTCGACGTCGTAGGCTTTGTTGGCAATCAGCGCCGAGCGCCACAGCGGACGAAAGAACGCCGCGTCCAGCCGCGGCCCCGGGCCGATCGGATCGGCGGGACCGGGCTCGACCAAATGAAGATAAGCGAGCCCGAGCCTGTCGAGCGCGCGCACCGCGGTCGAAAACGTCGCCGCTGGATCGCTGTCGGAAATATCGTTGAAGGCGAGGTTGGTCGGGGACAGATGCACGCCGGTGCGGTCGCCGCCCCAGACCTCGGCCACCGCTTCCATCACTTCCATTAGAAGGCGCACACGGTTGGCGGCGCTGCCGCCATAGCTGTCGCTACGCTGGTTGGTGCTGTCGCGCAGAAACTGATCGAGCAGAAAGCCGTGCGCGGCGTGGACCTCGATGCCGTCGAAGCCTGCGGCCTTGGCGTTCTCCGCGCCCTTGCGATATTGCGCGACGATGCCGGGGAGTTCGTTGGTCTCGAGCGAGCGCGGCGTGACATAGGGTTTCATGCCCTCGAGCGTCCAGGCTTGACCGGCCGGCGCGATCGCCGATGGCGCGACCGGCAATGCCCCGTTCGGCTGCAACGCGGGATGCGAGATGCGGCCGACGTGCCAAAGCTGCAAGGAAATCCGCCCGCCGGCCGCATGCACCGCGTCGGTGACGAGTTGCCATCCGGCAATCTGCTCGGCGCTGTGGATGCCTGGCGTGCCCGGATAACCGAGCCCCTGCGGCGATACCTGGCTTGCCTCGGCGACGATCAGCCCGGCGCTGGCGCGTTGCGCGTAATAGGTGGCGTTCAGCGCGGTCGGCGCGTTGCCCGCACCGGCGCGATTGCGGGTCATCGGCGCCATGACCACGCGGTTTGGCAGCTGTAGCGGCCCAAGCTGAAATGGCGAGAACAGATCGGTCATGCGGTCTTCCACTGATCACGGTTATTCGAAACTCGCACAGGAACGAGCCGGTGAAAACAGTATTGCCGGCCACAACGCTGGCCGTCGCCGGCGTTCGCTTGCATCGGGCACCACCGCCTGTAACATCAATGCAAAAGAGGTTCATGAAATGAACGTACTTGCGAGGGAGGGAATTGGCGGCCGGTTGAGCCAGGCCACCAGGCACCTTCAGGATGAAGCGCTCGATGGCCTGATTGCCGCCAGTAATGGCCTCAATAACTTTCTGGAATTGAACGCGGTCTATGTGCTCAGCGGCGTGCGCCCGATCGGCGAGAGCGTTGTCGTGCTCGATCGCGACGGTTCCTCGACGCTGATCGTGACTCCGGCTTGGGATGAAGAGCGTGCCGCGCGCATCTCGCGAACGACACGAACCGTCGGAGCCAATGATCTCGCCGCAGCACTTAACGCCGCAGTCCGTTCCCACAAGCTGACGATGACGCGGACGGTGTCGATCGGCGTAAGCCTGCTGGGGCAGGCGATCGTCGATCGCATGACCTCGGCGCTGGGCGTTTTGCCGAAACCGGCCGACGAGTTGGCGCGCGATCTTGCCAAGATAAGGACCGCCGATGAATTGGCTGCGGCGGAACGGGCAACCTGGATTGCCGAGCGCGGTTACGAGAGATTGCTCGAATATGCGCGGCCTGGGGTGCGTGAATTCGAACTCGCAGCCGAGCTCTACTGCTTTACGAAGCAGCTTGGTGCTGAAGATAACTTTCTGCTGATGAGCGCTTCGCAGCACAATCTGGCGGTGCGCGCTGCCGGCGAACGCATCCTCGACGTCGGAGACATCATCCTGTCGGAGATCACTCCTTGCTATCAGGGGCAATTCTCACAAATCTGCCGAACCACGGTCATCGGTGAGCCGCGGCCGGTAGTGCGCGAGAAGTACGCCATATTACAGGAGGCAATGGACGCCGGCCTGGCTGCCTGCCGCGCCGGCAGCAGCGTTGCCGAGCTCACGCGTTCCATCAACGGCATTTTCCAGAAAGCCGGCTACGGCGATTACTGCCGGCCACCCTACATGCGGGTGCGCGGCCACGGCCTCGGCATAACCTCGGATCGTCCCGGCGACATTGTCGATAGCAACGAGCGCGTCTTGGAAAATGGCATGGTATTCGTGATGCATCCAAATCAATACATTCCAGAGAGTGGCTACCTCATGTGTGGCGAGCCGGTCGCGGTGACGGACAATGGCGCGCGCTCTCTTTCCGCAAAGCGGGCGGAACTCGACGTGATTCCGGTCTGAGGCGCCAAGATGCGAACCATGCAACCTTCGGTGACGCTCGGCTCCTATACGTGGGCGCAGGATCGCTTGCCGTTCGACGAATTCACGCTGCGTCTTGAGGACCTGCACGCGGCGATGGACCAAAACGGTTGGAAGGCGGTGCTCGCTTACGGCGATGTGCGCGAACACGCGGCCCTCGCTTTCCTGAGTAATTTCATTCCGCGCGTGCGCTGGGGCATGGCGTTGCTGCCGCGCAGCGGTGATGCACGCCTTGTTTGCGCAATGAGCACGCGCGATCTGCCGGCCATGCGCGGCTTGACCTGGATAGCCGACGCACGATCCGGCATGGGACCTGAGTGGACAAAGTCGTTCGATCCTTGGTTCGAGCAGTTCAAGAGCGAGAGTGCAATCAAACTTGGCACGCTCGGATTTGATTTTATGGCGCCCGTGCTGTTCCGGTCAGTACGTAACAGCCTCGGCGAACGCTTTGCTGTGCAAAGGGCGGACGACATCCTTCGTTTGGCCTCTCGCGCCAAGCGCCCACGCGAACTGACTATGATCAAGGCAACCTGCGGGGTGCTCAATGCCGCGGCAAAAACCTTTGCCGAGAGCTGGCGCAAGAATCGTGCGCCGGAAACCGCTGCCCTTGATGCCGAGCGCGTCGCACGTTCGCTCGCGGCGCAGGATGTGCGAACGCTCGTAAGCCTGGACGGGGGCCGTACGCTGGTTCCCTACCAGGGCCTGTTCGAACAAAAAGATGGATCGCTGGTCGGTTATATTGCGGTGAAAATGGCGGGCTATTGGGCCGACATGTTCATCACTGTCAATGACGGTGGTGCCGGGCCCGCATCGAGATACGCCGAGGCCGCGCTTGATGCTCTCATTGCGGCGGTGCGGCCCGGTGTGAGTTCCGTCAAACTCCATACGGTGGCTGCTGACGCGTTGCGGCCTTTTGCGCTTCACCCCGTCCTGGGTGAAAGCGTTGGCCACGGCATCGGGTTATCGTTGCAGGAAGATCCCACGTTTTGTGCGGCGGAAGATGCCGCACTCGTAGAGGACGGCGTCTATACATTGCAGGTTGGTACCGCCGACGCGAAAGCCGGCAACGTCCTGATTTCGGCAATCGTGCGTAATGCGCGGACGGGAACCGAAGTGCTGGCACGTTCTCCGTCTGCCGCACCCGTATGAGCGGATTGATGATGTCGCGAGGCCTGAGATGATCAAAAACACCGAAACTCCCGACTACGATCACCTCTACGACATCTTAGCCAAGCGCATGAGCATCCGGCGGCTCAAGCCCGATCCGATTCCGGATGACTATGTGCACAAGATTCTGGAGGCAGGGCGCTGGGCGATGTCCGGGGCGAACTCGCAGCCTTGGGAATTCGTCGTCGTCAAGGACGAACAGGTCAAACGCGAATTGTTCGAAGCCTACCGTGACGTCAATTCCGATTTCATTTTCTGGATGGAGCAGATGCGTGAAAAGCCGCTGCGCCACCCAGCCTATCAGGTTGAGGGCGACAATCCGCGAGAGCAATGGGAGCGCGCCCGGACCGGCATGACCCGCGCCTGGTCCGCAGCGCCCGTGCTCATCGTCATCCTGGGCGATGGACGACGCCAATGGGGAACGGTGCAGGGTGCGCTCACCTTCGGACGCCACCAGAGCCACCTCACCGACGCGCTCGCCAATGCGGCAACACTGATTCATCTCGCGGCGGCATCATTGGGGCTCGGCTCGCAACACGTCACGATCCATATCGAGGAGCCGTTCAAGCGTGTACTGGGCGTGCCCGACCTGGTGATGATCCACCACATCATTCCGGTGGGCTGGCCGGCTATTGACCGGCGGCCGGGCGTGCGCCGTCCGCTCGAAGACGTCGTGCATTACGATCGCTACGACATGAAGAAATACATGTCGAACGAACAAATCATCGACTTTTTGCGGGAGCTTCGCGGCCTGACACGGCGAAGCTATCACGAAGCGCCAAAACCGCCGGGAGCGTGATTTGAGACGAGTCACAAGGCGGGCAAGTAATACTGTATTCGCTGCATTACTGCTGGCGGCCACCCTTGTCGGAGTGTCAGGGGCTGCCGCGGCCGACAAAATTCGCGTCGGCAAGTCTGTCGTCCAGCCCTTCGCCTTTGCTCCGCTCGAAATCGGCACAGCCGAGGGGATTTGGGCGAAGCACGGCCTCGAAGTCGAAGTCGTTATCTTTGCTGGCGACGCCAAGCTGCAGCAAGGGCTAGTGTCTGACGCCGTGGATTTTGGTCTTGGTTCGGGACCGGCCATGGGCTTTCTGGCCAAGGGTGTCCAGGCCAAAGCGGTCGCCGCGATAGCCAATGAGCCGCTGAGCATGGGGTTGGTCGTGGGCCCGGCTTCAAAAATCCGGACTCCGCAGGATCTCAAAGGCGCGAAGATTGGTATCACCACCAACGGCTCGCTGACCTACTGGCTGACGCGCGAACTGTCGCGGCAGATGGGCTGGGGCTCCGAAGGTATCGAGACTGTCGCGCTCGGTGCGATCGGTCCGCAACTTGCCGCCCTAAAGGTAGGGCAGGTCGACGGCGTAATCTTTTCGTCGTCTCAGGGCTACGGGCTCGAAGCCAAGAATGAAGGCCGGCTGCTGCTCGAGTTCGGCACTTACATCAAGAATTTTCATACGCACGTGATTTTTGCGACCGACAACATGATCGAGCACAAGCCCAACCAAGTCCGGCGCTTCCTCGCCGGTTGGAAGGACGTGATCGCGTTCATGGCTGCGAACAAAGATGAGACCGTGCGCATTGCGCGCCAGGTGACGGGTCTCGATGAAGCCATTGAACGCCGCGAATACGACGACGTGATGCCGATGATGTCACGTGATCTGCATTTCCGCCCCAAGGCACTCGACGTGATCGGCGATTTATTCCCGGAGATGGGCATCATGCCGGCGAAACCCGACATGCGGACACTCTATACGGAAGAGTTTCTCACCGATCCGTAGATGCACTAACCCTAGTCGAAATGTAGGCCGCTCTTCTTGACCACCGGCTGCCAGCGCGCCGCTTCGCTCTGGATGAAGCCGGCAAATTCCGCCGGCGTGCTGCTGGTCGGATAAAGCCCAACCGCGTCCGCCCGCGCCTTGATCGCCGGATCGTTGAGGATTTTTGCGGTCTCGGCTTGCAGCTTGCCGATGATCGGCGCCGGCGTGCCATGCGGCGCCACCATCCCGAGCCAGACCGCCATCTCGCCGAGGTGCAGTCCGGCGGCTTCGTCGAGGGTCGGCAGGTTCGGCAGAGCCGGGAATGGCCGGGTGTCGAGTTTCGCCAGTGCGCGCAGGTCGCCCGATTGAATCAGCGGCAGTTGCGCCGACGGGCCGTCAAACACGAAATCGACGCTCTTGGTGAGGATGCCGTGCGCCACCTCGGAGCTGCCATTGTAGGAGACCAGCACGGTGTCGACGCCGGCTGCGTCATTGAACAGGTAGCCTTGCAGCTTGGTCGATATCGTACCGGCGCCATAGTTGAGTTTGCCAGGCGCGGCCTTGGCTTTGGCAATCAGGTCTTTCACCGACTTCACGTCGCTCTGCGCATTGACCACCAGCAACCCGATGGTCTTGGCGACGAGCGAGATCGGCGTGAAATCGGCGATCGGATCGTAGGGCAATGTCTTGTATAGATACTGGTTCATCACCAGCGTTGAATCGATCGCCATCAGCAGCGTGTAGCCGTCCGGATTGGCCTTCGCCACGGCTTCGGCGCCGATCACCGTATTGGCGCCGGGCCGGTTTTCGATCACGACCGGCTGGCCGAAATCGGCGCTCATCTTGTCGCCGATGAGCCGCGCCATCACGTCGGACGGGCCGCCGGCCGGGAACGGCACGATGATATGGATCGCGCGATTGGGATAGGCATCCTGCGCGGTTGCAGGCACGGCAGCGAACGCCGAAAAACACATGAACGCAAGAAATCCCAACCGACGCATCACCTTCTCCCTCGAAGCCGTATTTTTCCGATTGCAAATTTCTTGATGTACTGATCGCGCATCTTCGTCCCCCAAAAAGGCAAATTCCTTTCCACCCGTTGGACACGCCCCTGCGTGGTCGGCCTAGTCAAACTTGATATTGGCGTCTTTCAAGGCCTTTTCCCAGCGGGTTGCTTCCTTTCGAATGAAAGCGGAAAAATCCTCCGGCGTGTCGGTCACCGCGAAGTTGCCGGTCTGGTCGAATTTCGCCTTTACGTCAGGCTCCGACAAGATGTGCACGATCTCGGCGTTCAGCTTGTCGATGATCGGCTTTGGCGTGCCCTTTGGCGCGACCATGCCGAGCCATACCGCAAGGTCGTCGAAGTTTTGCAGCGCGGCTGCCGCGGCCAGCGTCGGCACGTCGGGATAGGGGTCTTTGCGCTGATCGAGCTTGGCCAGCGCGCGCGCCTTGCCGCCCGCGATCAACGGACCGACCACGACGGTGCCGCCATAGACCATATCGACCGAATGGCTGAGCAAGCCCTGCACGGTCTGCGCCGTGCCCTGGAACGGCACGTAAACCACATCAATACCGGCAGCCTTGTTGAACAGCGCGCCCATGAGCTGCGCGGTAATGGTGCCGGCGCCGAAATTGAGCTTGCCGGGTGCGGCCTTGGCGCGGGCGACCAGCTCTTTCACGGTTTTTGGGCCGTCCTCCGCCACTGCGAGCAATGACATCGATTTCACCGTGGTGGTGATCGGCGCGAAATCATTGAACGGATCGTAGGGCAGGTTTTTGTAGAGGAACTGGTTCATCACCAGCGTCGAGTCGATGGCCATCAGCAGCGTGTAGCCATCGGGCGCAGCCTTGGCGACCATTTCGGCGCCGATGATGGTGTTGCCGCCCGGCCGATTGTCGACGACGACCGGCTGTCCCCATTCTTCGCTCATGCGCTGGCCGATGATGCGGGCGGCAATGTCGGCTGGGCCGCCGGCGGGGAACGGGATGACGATATGGATCGGCCTGCCGGGGTAAGTTTCGTCGGCCTGGGCCTGCGGGTGGGCCAGCAGCGCGGCAGCTGCGAAAGCGCAGGCAGTGATCCTTCGATAATTCACGCCGCGTCCCCCCCGCGTTCCATCGGCCGGCTGGCATTGCCGCTCTTCGTTTGGGAGTACCCTACACGGACCGCATCGGTTCGGGAAAGCGGTGCGGAGTGGGCCAAAGCCGTTCGTTCGCGGCCATCGGCGCGACCCGAAGCAATCTTTTTCGGTTTGACGCTCCGCGCTACACTCCGGGCTGGCTTTCCGGGGAGAGCGATATGCCGGCGCGCATCGGACTGATTATTCCTGCGTCGAACCGCATGGTCGAGCAGGAGATGGTGCGCCACGTTCCGCCGGACGTCGTGGCGCATGTGATGCGCTTGCGGATGACCGGGGAGCATCGCGGCACGCTCGATGCGCTGCTGCCGCAGGTCAACCATGCAGCGAGCTTGCTGCTCGACGCGCGCTGCGACGTCGTCGCATTTCATTGTACGGCGAACTCGACGGCGGATGGCCTGCAAGGAGAGGCGCGGCTGCTGGAGGCGGTTCGCCGCGCCGGCGCGGCGCTGGCGACAACCACTGCGACCGCAATCCGCCGGGCCTTCGATGCACTCGGTGCCCGCCGCATCGTGCTGCTGACGCCGTATAGCCAGCACACCACGGACGAAGAAGCGGGGTTCTTGCGCGAGGCCGGTTACGAGGTGCCGCTTGCCCGCGGCTTCGGATTGAAGGGCAGCGACGACTATTGCGCAACGCCGCCGCAGTTTTGGCGCGACCGCGCGCTCGAAGCCGTGCGGCCCGATGCCGATGCCTATTTCCTGAGCTGCGCCAACATTTCGGTGTTTTCCATTATCGAGGAAGTCGAGCAACGGGTTGGCCGGCCCGTCGTCACCAGCAACCAGGCGGTGATCTGGGACGCGCTGGCGCTTCTTCGCATCCGCGATCGCCGCAACTGTCCCGGCCGGCTGTTCGACAATCTCTACACGGAAAAATCCGCCCCCCGCATTCATGCGTGAGTGAACCATGACGCTTCAGCAGAATACCGACCGCATCCAGACCACGCATATCGGCAGCCTGCCGCGCCCGCATGCGCTGCTCGACATCATGAAGGCGAAGTACGGCGGGCAGCCGTACAACCAGAAAACCTACGACGAGATGGTTGCGGAGGCGGTGAAAGAGGTCATCCGCAAACAAGTCGAATGCGGCATCGATATCGTCACCGACGGCGAGTTCTCCAAGCCGGGTTTTTTCACTTACATCCAGGAGCGCCTGGAAGGCTTTGAGCGGCGGCCGGACCAGAAGCTCAAGCTGTTCGCCCAGGAGGTCGCGGCCTTTCCCGAATATTATGCCGAGTACTTCAAGCAGGCGATGATGGGCGGCGCAATTGTCGGCCTCGCGCCAGTGGTTTGCGTCGGGCCGGTGAAATATCGCGGCGAGAAATCCGTCAAGGCCGACATCGACAACGTCAAGAAAGCGGCGGCGGCCGCCGGCGTGCCTGATCATCACGTCTTCTTGCCGGCAACGGCGGCGTCCGGTGTCGGCATCAACGAATACTACAAGTCCGACGAGGACTATTTCCATGCGCTTGCCGGCGAACTCGCCAAGGAATATCGCGCCATCGTCGATGCCGGGATTCTGGTTCAGATCGACGATCCCTTCCTGCCGGATATTTTCTTCGAGCCCGACCTCGACCGCGCGCAGATGAAGCGCCGTGCCGAAATCTACGTGGAAGCGACCAACATCGCGCTGAAGGGAATTCCGCCGGAGAAGATCCGCTTTCACACCTGCTACGGCATCAACGAGGGGCCGCGGCTTTACGAAGCGGCGCTGGCTGACATCATCGAATATGTGCTCAAGATCAATGCCGGCTCGTACAGCTTCGAGGCGGCGAACCCGCGCCACGAGCACGAGTACCATCTGTTCGAGCGCATCAAGCTTCCCGAAGGCAAGGTGCTGGCGCCGGGGATGATCACGCACGCCAGCAACATCGTCGAGCATCCGGAACTGATCGCCGAACGGATCGTGCGTTTCGCCAAACTGGTCGGCCGTGAAAACGTCATGGCCGCCGCCGACTGCGGATTTTCGTCGCAGGCGCTGTACCGCACCGAAGTGCATCCCACCGTCGTCTGGGAAAAGTTCAAGGCGCTGCGGCAAGGCGCCGATCTCGCCACCAAGCAATTGTGGCGATGAAGGCGCTGCTTGCCGTGCTGCTTTCGCTTGCGGCCGCAGGCTCGGCGCAAGCGGATGACGTGGCGAGCTTCTATCGCGGCAAGCAGGTTCGCTTCATCGTCGGATCGGCCGCGGGCGGCACCTACGACTTGCTCGCGCGGATCGTGGCGCAGCATTTGCCGGCGCATATTCCCGGCAATCCCTCCATCATCGTGCAGAACCAGCCGACCGCGGGCGGCGCGGTGATGGTGAACCAGCTTTATGCGCTCGGCCCCAGGGACGGTACGGTGATCGGCGTGCCGCTCAACAGCGCGCCGGCGGCGCCGTTGCTGCAACCGGCGGCGGCGCATTACGATTCCGCGAAGCTGATCTGGCTCGGCAGCACCCACGCCGAGCCTTACGTGGCTTATGTCTGGCACACCGCGCCGGTGCAAAGCCTCGACGATGTGTTCACTAAGCCGCTCATCGTCGCCGCAACGACACCCGGCACGACCATGAGCGATTTTCCAATGCTGACCAACGCCGTGCTCGACACCAAATTCAAGATCGTGCCCGGCTACGCCTCAACGCCGCAGATGAACCAGGCATTGGAGCGCGGGGAGGCCGAAGGCGTCGCCGGATTTGGCTGGTTTGCGCTCAATGCGCAGGTGCCGCAGTGGATTACCGAGAAGAAGATCAAAGTGATCGCCCAATTCGGCTTTGCGCGCAGCCATCGCCTGCCGGATGTGCCGCTGATGATCAATCTGGCAAAGACGCCGGCGGACCGGCAGGCGCTGGCGATGCTGTTCGGACGGACGGAATACGGCCGGCCATACTTTCTGCCGCCGGGTGTGCCTGCCGATCGCGTCGAAGCGTTGCGGCGGGCTTTTGAGGACACCATGAAGGACGAAAGCTTCACCGCCGATGCGGCTCGGATTGGCTTCGAAGTCGACCCGTTGACCGGCGAGCAGGTCCAGGCGCTGGTCGATACAATGGCAAGCACGCCGCCCGAGGTCATGGCGCGGGTCCGTGCGGCGCTCAACGAGCCATAGGAATTGCAAGCCCTGGGAATTCGCAGAATCCGCCCGCTTGCACGCAGGCGCGCAGACCATGGATAATGGGATGTCAGCCAATCAAGGAGAGACCGTGCACGCTCCGCAAACGTCCACGCGCGATGGCTCGCTCGCCGCCCGGCGCGCGATGTATTCCAATAACAAGCTGCAAATCGGCCTGTTCGGCGCCAACTGTTCGTCCGGCCGCGCCGTGACGCTGGTGCCCGAGCGGTGGTCGGGCAATTGGCCCGACAATAAACGGCTGGCGATCATGGCGGACGATGCCGGGATCGACTTCCTGCTGCCGATCGGCCGCTGGAAGGGGTACGGCGGCGACACCGACTATCAAGGCACCACGCTCGAGACGATCACCTGGGCGACCGGGCTTCTCGGAGCGACCAAGCGCATCACGGTGTTCGGCACGGTCCATGCGCCGATCTTCAATCCCGTGGTGGCGGCCAAGGAGATGGTCACCGCCGATCATATTTCGGAAGGCCGCTTCGGGCTGAATATCGTCGTCGGCTGGAATGAGGGCGAGTTCGACATGTTCGGCGTCGCGCAACGCGAGCACGGCGACCGTTACGAATTTGCCCAGGAATGGATCGACGTCATCAAGATGATCTGGTCCGACCGCGAGGATTTCGACTTCGACGGCAAGTACCTGCACATGAAGAACATCCGCGGCAAGCCGAAGCCGTTCGGCGGTACCCGTCCGGTGATCATGAACGCCGGTGCGTCGGCGACCGGCCAGACGTTTGCGGTCAAAAACTGCGATGCTTTCTTCCTGCAGGCGTCACGGACTTCGCTTGGGGATACCCAGCAGAAAGTCCGCGCCGCGCAAGCGTCGGCGCGCGATCAGGGCCGCGAGATCGGCTGTTATACGGTTGGTGTGGTGACTTGCCGCCCGACCAAAAAAGAGGCCGAAGAATATTTCCACCATTGCATTGTCGAACAGGCCGACTGGAAAGCTGTCGATCTTATCCTCGGGTTGAAGAATATCTCGCCGCAAACCGTGCCGATGGAGGAATTCCTGCTCAAGCGCAGTCAATATGCCCAAGGCATGGGCGGTCTCCCGATCATCGGCGATCCGGACCTCGTCGCGGCGCAGATCGCGGACCTGAGCAAGGCCGGCCTCACTGGCATCGCGCTGTCCCTGGTGAACTATGCCGATGAGCTGCCGTATTTCTGCGATGAGGTGATCGGCAGGCTCGAACGCATGGGGATACGCGAAAAGCCGGTAAGGTCCTGACGCTCGTTCGGCGGAACTAAATTCACAGAACAATTTTGCGGGTTAGGCGTTGTCTTGGGATTCCAGGAGAACGCTTATGGCTAAATCCAAATCTGACTCAGCCGAAATAGACATTTCCCGCAAACGTCTGGCCGAATTGCTTAACGAAGATCTGTCCCGCGAATTTCAGGCAATTATCGCGTATGTGAATTATTCGCAGGTGCTCAAAGGCGCCGAATACATGGATATTGCCGGCCAGTTGGAAATCCACGCCAAGCAGGAGCTGGATCACGCGCTGGCGATTGCACGGCAAATCGACTACCTCGGCGAAATGCCGACGGTCACCCCCAAACCGGTGAAAACGTCAAACCGCGCCAAGGATATGCTGCGCTTCGATCTCGACAATGAAAACGAGACCGTACGCAATTACCGCGACCGGATCCGTCAATGCGAAGCGCTCGGCGAATTTGCGATGGCGGAGCAGATCCGCAAAATCCTGGCACAGGAGCAGGACCATCAGATTGATCTTGCGACAGCTCTGGGTATCGAAGTGCCGGATATGAGCAAGAAGTCGGGCAAGGACTAGCACGGCTGGCTGACCGGCGTTCTCAAGCACGCGTCAGGGAATCTGGCGAGGTGGCGGTAAAGCCGCCCGATCCATCAAGGACAATGCGTCCGTCGGCGACCGCGCGCGTCCAGCGCGCGGTGGCGGGCACGCCGCCGAACGAGAAGAAGTGCGCGCTCACGTTTTCCGGTGCGGCATTCGCGAGCGCGCAAATAAGATCGTCCGGCACCGTCAGGGCGAACATCTGGCGCAGTAATCCCGTGCGCCGTGCCAGCGCATGAGCCGAGCTCCTTACGCCGCAACGGCTTGCATAGCGTAACAACGAACCGATGGACGTTGGACCGGCCAGTCCGACGCGAACCGGATGATCGAACCCGAACGTGCGCAGGCGCGCTACGTAATCGAGAATAGCCGTCGCGTCGAAACAGAACTGGGTGACGATTTCCACCGTAAGTCCTGTCGTCTCCGCGGCCGCGATCTTTTCGGTCAGCGCGCGGAACAGCTGATGGTCGCTGACGCGCGGATGGCCTTGCGGGTAGCCGGCAATCCCGAGCGCGCGGATGCCGCGGCGGCGGAATAGCCCGCTGTCGATGGCGTCGGCGGCGGAGCGGAACGGTCCATACGTCTCGCGGTCGCCGGCAATGACGAGGATGCGCTGGACGTCGGCCTCGCCGTTCAGGCGGGCGATAAAATCGTCGAGCGCATGGACGCTTTCAAAATTGCGCACCGCGACGTGCGGCACCGGTTCAAAACCGCAGGCGCGCAACCGGATTGCCGCAGCCAGGGCATCCTTGGCGGGCCTGCCCGGCACGGCGCTGAGATAAACCCGCGTGCCGCGGCGCAGCACCTTGAGCGCCGCGATGTCGGTCTCGCCCGGTCGCGTCGCTTCAATCGAGAAGCCATGCATCAGCGCTCCGATGCGCTGGATCGCTTCGGGGCGTTGTTCGGCCGGTACCGGTGCGAGCGCGGCCATAGGTGCGGCCATGGCCGTCGCCTAGGCGCGCCGGCGCGAGATCACGTAGGATTCGTCGAAGAACCACAGGCCGCCGCGGTCGCGCAGCACCTCGCGTGTGGCGTCGAGGTAACGGCCGTCGGCGACCACGTCGCCCAGCCGGTCGTCTTCGACCTGCGCGACATAGATTGCCGCGTTCCAGGCCGCGAACAGCGTTGACGTGCCGATCGATTCGGAGATTTCCGAGGGCAACGTGTGCATGTCGTACCGGAACAGCGACCGGTTGTCGGCATAGGCGTTGAAATTGAGTTCGCGGCCGGCGGAACCGAGGTCCTGTTTAACGGCCTTGAGAATCTGGTGGCGGTCGTGCGCGAACGGACTGTCGCCAGGCCAGACTTTCTGGATGATTTCCATGCCGGGATCGTTGCCATGGGAATGCATGGCAATAAGCCGGCCGCCCGGTCCGAGCGCCCGCGCCAATGGCCCGATCACGCGCTTGGCCTTGAAGTCGAGCGAGGCCCGGGCGCGATAAGGCTGCGACGCAATGACGAGATCGTAGTTCGCCTGCGTGCCGCCTGGTTTCGGGATGATCGGATCGAGCAGGAAGCGATGATCGTCGCGATAAAGCACCAGTACCACCGGCCGCTCATATACCGGATTGCCGGTGCGCGGGCTGACCCCCGCTTTCCAGTTTTGGCCGAGGAAGCTTTCCAGCCCGATAATCTGCTCCTCGAAGGCGTGCGCCGAATTTCCGACCAGCGGCAGTTCGTGCCAGACCATGCTCGACGCGGCATTGATCGACTTCACCGCAAGCCATGGTGCATCGGCATAGGCCATGTTGGTGAGCACCAGCACTGTCGCCGGATGCTCGAAGAAACGGTCTGACATCTTCTGCAGCGTCAGCCGGACGTCCTCGAGACTGATTTCCTTGCCGACGGTGTAGAACGGCATGTGCGGGAAGCGGGCATGCATGGCGCGCATCACGCGCACCAGAACCGAGCCGTCGCCGACGCCGGCATCGAACACGCGGATCGCCGGCGGGCGAGGGTGGATATGCGCGAGCTCCTCGCTGACGCGATGAGCGACTTCCCACTTCTCGCTGCACGTGTTGACGAACAGCAGATATTTCTGCCGATTGTCGAAGAAGCGGAAGTTGCGCTGCGGGTCGCCGGGTTTCGCCGGAGTTGTCGGCATTGTCAGCGGCGGTGTAGACGGCATCGGTCGAGGCTCTCGGGCGCGTTCGATGATTGTCGGGCGCTGATCCTGGGTGGGATTGGCGGCCATGAAGCCGTGAATGCGGTCGAGTGTGTCGGTGGTGATGCGGCCGCCATTCCGCAGCCGCGCCGCGAGCTTGCCGTCGTTGACTGCGCGCCGGCCGAACGTGGATTCCGCAAGCCCGGTCTGGCGGCAGTAGTCGGAGATTTCCTGAAGGAGTTGTTGCGCGTTCATGGCACGCCCCCTGTCGTTTCCTCGATCCATCGCGCTTTTGCGCATCGTTCTTGCTCCAAGCGAACCAAGGCGGCAGGCGACGGTCAACCACAATCCTTCCCACTATACATGTGGGATATATAGGTGGGCACGGTCATTATTTGGAGTATTTACGGGTGAAATTCAGAGGCGTTGCCCACAAACGCACCGCACAGGTTAATGGATAATGGGCTATATCCCAACAGAAAGTGGGCAGCCGCGGCGCTATTCTTCCAAAGGGTTACTTTGCTTCGCGATGGGGAAGGTCCTGCGGGGCGGATGCGAGGCGTGTGATCTGTTGCATCTGGCCGTTCCGGGCTACGGTCCGCGCAATCGCGAGGGAGGACCATGCCCCGTTTTGCCGCCAATCTCGGCCACCTTTTCACTGAACGTCCGCTGCTCGAGCGATTTGCCGCCGCCGCTGCCGCCGGCTTTACCGCTGTCGAACTGCAGTTCCCCTATGACATCGCGCCGTCGGCAACCAAGGCCGAGCTCCAGAAGCATGGGCTGACGCAACTTGGCATCAACACGCCGCAAACCGCGGAGTCTGGGCTAGCGGCCCAGCCGGGAAAGGAGCGGGAGTGGGAAGCCTCGTTCAAGCGGGCGCTTGATTATGTCGTGGCTATCGGCGGCACTGCCATTCATTGCATGACGGGCGTTGTGCCGCCTGAGCAGCGTCCGGCCGCCGAGACGGTCTTTATCCGCAATATCGCGCGGGCGGCGGAAGAGGCGGCAAAATCGAACATCACGCTGCTGATCGAACCGATCAATCCACGCGACCGGCCGAGCTATTTCATGGGACGCGTCGAGCAGGCCGCCGACCTGATCGGCAAGATCGGCGCGCCGAACGTTCGCATCCAGTTCGATTTCTACCATGTGCAGATCATTTCCGGCGATCTGCTGAAGCGTTTCGAGAAGCATCTGCCGCTGATTGGGCATCTGCAGATCGCCGCTGTGCCGACGCGTGGAGAACCGGACGAGGGCGAGATCAACTATCCGGCGATATTCGAGGCAATCGACCGTTCCGGCTACAAAGGCTGGGTCGGATGCGAATACAAGCCGCGCACGCGGACCGAAGACGGGCTTGGCTGGGCCAAACCCTACGGCGTCGTACCGAAACGGAGTTAGTCATGCGTCTGGAAGGCAAAACGGCTTTGGTCACCGGCGCCGGGTCGGGCATCGGCAAGTGCATCGCCGAGACCTATGCGCGGGAAGGCGCGCGGGTCGCGCTCGCCGACCTCAATCTTGAGGCGGCGAAGTCTGCCGCGCTTACAATCGGCAACAACGCCATCGCCGTGCGCTGCGACGTCACCAAGCGCTCCGACATCGATGCCGCGATCAAGGAGACGCTGTCGGCGTTCGGCGGTCTCGACATCCTGGTCAACAACGCCGGCGCCACCCACGTCAACAAGCCGTTCCTCGAGATCGACGAGGCCGATTACGACCGGATCTTTGCCGTCAACGTCAAAGGCATCTTCCAGTTCTGCCAGGCGATCGTGCCGTATTTCCGCCAGCAGAAATCCGGCGCCATCATCAATATCGGTTCGACCGCCGGGATCCGGCCGCGTCCCGGCCTGTCGGCTTACAACGCCACCAAAGGCGCCGTGCACCTGTTGACGAAGTCGCTCGCGGTGGAACTGGCGCCGGATCACATTCGGGTCTGCGCGATCGCCCCGGTCGCGACCGAGACGCCGCTGCTGCCGTCATTTCTCGGCCCGGCCGAAGGCCAACGCGAGAAATTCATTTCCAGCGTCCCGCTCGGCCGCCTCGCCAAGCCGCAGGACATCGCCAATGCCGCGCTTTTCCTGGCATCGGGAGATGCGGATTTCGTCACCGGCAACATCGTCGAAGTGGATGGCGGCCGCGCCGTTTAGGTCTGCATCCCCCATTTCCGCACGGTAGCGTTCTCGATGGTGCGGAAGATGACGCTTTCGACGAACAGCCCGATCAGGATAACGGTCAGCAGTCCGGCGAATACGGCTGCGGTTTCAAGCTGATTGCGGTTCTCGAAAATGAACCAGCCGAGCCCTCCGGAGCGGGAACTGGCGCCGAACACAAGCTCGGCAGCGATCAGCGTTCGCCAGGCAAACGCCCAGCCGATTTTCAGGCCGGTCAGGATCGATGGAAATGCGGCGGGCACCAAGAGCCGCATGACATAGGACAGTCCGGTCAGGCCGCAATTCTGCCCGGCCATCCGCAGCGTCGGGCTGACCGACAGGAAACCGGAATGGGTATTGAGTGCGACCGCCCACAGCACCGAGTGCACGATGACAAAAACGATGCTGAGCGCGCCGAGTCCGAACCACAGCAGCGCCAGCGGCAGCAGCGCGATTGCGGGCAGGGGATTGAACATCGCCGTCAGTGTCGACAGGAAGTCGGTGCCGATCCGCGTCGAGACGGCCAGCGTCGTCAGCACCGCTGCGGCAAACAGTCCGATGGCATAGCCCATGCCGAGCACGCGCAGCGATGTGAGCGTACGGTCGATTAGGACGCCGTGTGCGGCTGAATCCCAGAAGGCCGCGATGGTGTCGCTCAAGGACGGAAACAGCAGCGGGTTGTCGAGAAGACGTGCATAGATTTCCCATGCGGCGGCAAGCACGACGATCACGACGAGCCGCCGCACCAGCGTCATGTTGGCGAGCCGCTCCACCAGCGTCAGCGGGCGGGCGACATCGCCGATATGGCCGGTCACTTCCGGCGTGAGTTCGCGCTCCGGGCGCAGCGGCGGCAGCGGGCGTGTGCGGTCATCCATGATGCACCTCGCTGGCCAGCGCGGTCTCGATCCGATCAGCAAACAGCAGATCGTGGATATGGCGGCTGACCGCCTCGAACGGTTGCGTGCCGAGATCGGCAAAGCCGAGATGGCCGGCGTTGAGCTCGGCTTTGACCTGACCCGGATGGGGCGACATCACCACGATGCGATTGCCGATCAACAGCGCTTCCTCGATCGAATGGGTGACGAAGATCACGGTGAAGCCAACGTCCTGCCACAGCGCGACCAGTTCCTCCTGCATCCTGCGGCGGGTCAGGGCATCGAGCGCGGCAAACGGCTCGTCCATCAGCAGCACAGCAGGCTCCATGGCGAGCGCCCGCGCAATCGCGACGCGCTGTTTCATGCCGCCGGACAGCATATGCGGATAGACGTTCTCGAATGCGCCGAGATTGACCTTGGCGATCCACGCGCGGGCCTGGTCGCGGGCGTCGGCGCGCGACAGGGTGCGATTGACCAGCAACGGGAACATCACGTTGCCGAGCACGGTCTTCCAGGGCAGGAGCTGGTCGAATTCCTGAAACACCATCATCCGGTCGGCGCCCGGCCGCTCGATCGGCCGGCCGGAGAGCCGGAAAACGCCGGAGACCGGCGGCAGGAAGCCGGCAATCGATTTGAGCAAGGAGGATTTGCCGCAGCCGGAAGGGCCGAGCAGGACATAGCGATCGCCGGCGTAAACCTCGAAGGAGACCTTCCAGGTCGCCGTTACCAGGTGGTCCTTGGTCTTGTATTGCAGTGTGACCTGCTCGGCAGTGAGCAGTGGCCGCTCGGTTGAGCCGTTTCCCGGCGAATCGGCCATAAAGTCCCCTCAACTTCGCCCTTTTGGGAGCCCAGTTGGCCCAACCGTTGCTTCCGGCAAGCCTATCCGCTGCTGTATGATCTGCTCAAGGGAACGGACGGACGATGTGGGGTCGAAAAACCAAGCCTGAGGCGCCGGCTGCGGCCGAGCCTCCGTCGCCGCTGACACAGGCGATGCATCAGGCGCGCCTGGAGGCGGCCGAGCGCACGAGTGTTGTCGTCGATCTGCGCGACGCCGAACTGGCGCGGCTTGAACTCCTCAATGAGGCGCTTGATCCGCTGTTTGCCCAGATTCCACCCGACGCCGAACTGTTTGACCGTGGCATCAGCCGGGGCGACACGCCGCGACTCTGGCTCGAACTCGGTTGCGCATATCGCGATGGGACGCGACAAGCGCCTGTATCGTTTGCTGCATGACACGCGGATCGGCCGTCACGTCCTGGCGGAGTCGCACGAGATTCCGGAGATCGTCCAGGCGGTGACGACCTATATTGCGCGCCGCTTCATCGAGCGCCAGCGGGCGCTCGATGAAGATCCGGATTATATCACTCGCGTCACTCCGAAAGCGGCGGCGCGCGAACGGCGCCGGCGGCGCTGGCGTACGTTCGGGGTGCTTGCGCTTGGGTTTGTCGTCGGCGTTGTGACGCTGATCGCCGCCGCGCTGATTTTTGCAGCGCGCTTCTCTCAGTAAAGACTGACCCGCTCGGCGTCGCGAAAAGCTCCGTTCGCGTCGCGCTCGCGGCCGATCATTTCGCAGCGCCAGTTTCCATCGCCGCCGTCGATGTGGAAAATGTTGTAACCGGCGGCATTCTCATCGCCATGCGGCGCGCGCGCCGATGCCGATGGTGCGCCGACCGCGGGTATCTTGGCCTTCTGTCCATCGAGCCAGACCACGCCGCGGTGGTGATCATGGCCGTGCAGCAAAAGCTCGGCACCTTTGTCGGCAAGAACGCCGCGCAAATCCGCCGCGTCTGTCAGGCGCCGCAGATGCCGCTTCGACACCGGCGGATGATGGATGAGCACAACACGAAACAGGCCGCGGGTCTGGTCGAGGAGTTCGAGCAACCGTGCAAGCTGCGGTTTGCCGAGCCGGCCGGTCGCAAGCAACGGCGCCGTCGACACTGCAGTCGAGAGGCCGATCAGGGCGACGTTTCCGCGCCGCCGCAGGAACGGGAAGCGGTCGACGCCGTCGTCGCCACGCATGTAATCGGCCCAGTATGCGCCAGGCGACTGGGCGACACGGCGAACGTAGACGTCGTGATTGCCCGGAACCAGCGTCACGTCATTTGGCGTTCCGAGCGTTTGCAGCCAGCCGCGCGCCCGATTGTATTCGTCGGGCAGCGAAAGATTGACCAGATCGCCGGTCACGGCGATGTGGTCGGGCGCGGAAGCTTTCAGATCCTGAATAGTCGCGGCCAGGACTTCCGGCCGATGCACGTATTTGCGTTTGCGGTGCCAATTGATGAAGCCGAGCCCGCGCTTGCCGACAAGCTCGGACGCGCGCGGCTGCGACGCGATATGCCAATCGGATATGTGTGCAAGCTTGAACATCGCAGCGCAACGATACGCGAATGTTCATGAACTGCCGATTAAAATACCGATAGCGAAGACCAGCGCGCCGCCGACCACGACCTGGAAGGTGGCTTGCAGGAATGGCGTGTCCATGTAGCGCATGCGGATCCAGGATATCGCGGCAAGCTCGATGGCGACGACGACGAAGGCCAGCGCCGTCGCGGCAAAGAAATTCGGAATGAGATAGGGCAGGGCGTGACCGAGCCCGCCGATCGCGGTCATGCTGCCGGTGACCGCGCCGCGCACGACCGGCGCGCCGCGGCCGGTCAGCGAGCCGTCGTCGGACAAGGCTTCGGCGAAAGCCATCGAGATGCCGGCGCCGATCGCGGCCGCCAGCCCGACCAGAAACGTCGACCAGGTGTTGTGGGTGGCGAACGCCGCGGCGAACAGCGGGGCGAGTGTCGATACCGAGCCGTCCATCAGGCCGGCCAGGCCGGGCTGCACGTATTGCAGCACGAACAGACGTTTTGACGTTTCGTCCTCGGTGGCCAGCGCTTTCGGCGAGATCTGCTTGCCGAGTTCTTCGGCAAGGTGCTCGTGCTGGTCTTCCTCCGCTGCAAGCCTGATCAGGAGCGCGCGTACGCCCTCGTCCTTCGCGGTCTCGGCGGCGCGCCGATAGAACCGTGCGGTCTCCAGTTCCATCGCCTCGGCAAACTTGCGCGTGGCATCGAGCGCCAGCGGTCGGTTAAGCCAGATCGGATGGCGCACCACAAAACCTTTGACGTCTTGCCGCCGGATCAGCGGCAGGAAGTCGCCGAACTTCTGGAGATGAAGAGCGAGCAGGGCGTCGCGATGGCCGATCTCCTCTTGGGCCATCTTGTCGTACATTTCGGCGGTGTCGGGATAAGATTCGCGCAACGCATCCGCAAAGGAGCGATAGATGCGGTTATCCTCGTCTTCGTTGGAAATGGCGAGCGCCAGAACCTCCTGCTCGCTCAATTCGGCAAAGCTTTTCAAGTCTCACCTTCTTTCCTAGATTAGAATTATTCTAAATAAACTAAGAGTCGGAGTCACCAATGAATTTCGACACGGTGCGGCGTCCGTTCGAGCCGGTCGTCCGGAGGGCCTTGCACCTCTACTGGCGCTTTGCCCGCGGTCTGACCGTCGGTGTGCGTGCGGTCGTGGTCGATGAAAAAGGCAGGGTTTTCCTTGTTGCGCACTCTTATGTGTCCGGCTGGCATTTGCCGGGTGGCGGCGTCGAGACCGGCGAGACGCTCGGCGCCGCGCTAACACGCGAACTGCGCGAGGAGGGCAACATCGAGTTGACGGAAACGCCGCAACTGTTCGGCATCTATTTTAACCGGCGCGCGACACGGCGCGATCACGTAGTGCTTTACGTTGTACGCGCGTTCCATCAAAGCGCGCCGCCAGTGCCCAATCACGAAATTGTTGCGCACGGTTTTTTTGCAATCGAAGCGTTACCAGAGACGACAACACAGGCGACGCGTGCGCGCCTTGCCGAAGTGTTCGCCGGACAGCCAAGGATGGATATCTGGTAGTTCGGTTGGTCCGGCGCGGAAAAATCCGCGTCAATTCGTCTCTGGAACCTCCTTCACATCAAGCCACCGCAACCTCTGCCGCGTGAGCACGTTAAGGCTCCGAGGACATGTTTCCGGTTACAGGGAGAAATCCAATGCGTAAGCAGTTGATCGCAATCGCCGCGGGTTTGGCGATTGGTGCGGCCACCATGACGACCGCCGCCGTCGCACAGCGTGGCGGGCATGGCGGGGGTGGCGGCTTTGGCGGCGGGCACGCCGGCTTTGGCGGTGGCGGCGGGCATGCCGGCTTTGGTGGTGGCGGCTTTGGCGGCGGGCGCGCCGGCATTGGTGGTGGCGGCTTTGGTGGTGGCGGTCGCGGCTTCAGCGGCGGCCAGGGCTTCGCCGCACCGCGCGTCGGCATGGGCAGCAATTTTGCCGCCCCACGCGGCAATTTCGCAGTCAATCGCGCTGCCATGGCCGCACCGGGTATGCGCGGCAATTTCGCGGCGAATAATTGGCGTGGCGGCAATTTCGCAGCGGCGAATATGAATAATTGGCGTGGCGGCAATTTCGCAGGGAATATGAATAATTGGCGTGGCCGCAATTTCGCGGCGAATAATTGGAACAACAATTGGCATCGCGGCCGTCACTTTAACCGTGCCCTTGCCTTCGCCGGCCTGGGCTTCGGTGGCCTGTACGCTTTCGGACCGGGCTACTATGACTACGCCTATGACGACGGATGCTACCAACGGCAGCTCGTGGAAACGGTGTACGGCGCGCAATGGCAACTGGTCAACGTCTGCCAATATTAAATAGGGCAAGACCAATAGCCGAATGATCAGAGGACTTGATGCGCCGCTCCGACAAGGGGCGGCGCATGTTGCATTTACGCAAATCGGCCGCGGTCATGCGGCGCCATGAAATCTTGCAGCGGCCCGATCGGTACGATGCCGGTCGGATTGACTTGTCTTTGGCTGCCGTAATAGTGCCGCTTGATGTGATCCATGCTCACCGTTTCGGCGATGCGCGGCTGCTGATAGAGATCGCGCAGATAGTTTCCAAGGTTGGGGTAATCGGCGATCCGGCGCAGGTTGCATTTGAAGTGGCTGTAATAGACGGCATCAAAGCGAATAAGAGTTGTGAACAGCCGCCAGTCGGCTTCAGTCATGGATTGCCCGGCGAGGTAGCGTTGTCGTGACAAGCGCTCTTCAAGCTGATCGAGGGTCCTGAAAATTCCCCGCGCGGCTTCCTCATAGGCTTCCTGGCTGGTCGCAAAGCCTGCGCGATAGACGCCGTTATTGACCGTCGGGTAGACGACATCGTTGATGCGATCGATTTCGCCGCGCAATTCCTCGGGATAGTAGTCCGTGTGAACGTTGGTGAATGCGTCGAACGCCGCGTTCAGCATCCGGATGATTTCAGACAACTCGTTGTTGACGATGGTCCGGCGTTTCTTGTCCCACAGCACCGGCACGGAAACGCGGCCGGTGTAGCGCGGATCCGCCATCAGGTAGATCTCGGCAAGCGTCGCCTTGCCATTGACGCTGTCGCCGGTGCCGCCGCGCTCGACGCTGAACTCCCAGCCGGTCTTGCTGTAAAGCGGCGCGGCGATCGAAACGGAAATGACGCCGTCGAGGTGCTTGAGATCGCGCAGGATGAGGGTGCGGTGCGCCCACGGGCAGGCGAGGGAGATGTAAAGGTGGTAACGCCCGCGTTCGGCGGCAAAACCGCCTTCACCGGTCGGGCCGGGGCTGCCGTCCGGCGTCACAAAATTCCGGAAGGTGGTATTCGGCCGGACAAAGCTGCCGTTCGTGGTGCGTGAAGCATCTTCTTGCCAGACACCATCAACCAGCGATCCCATATCACCCTCTCCGACGTTCTCCCGTCCTATGTAGTCATCGCCCGTTCGGCCGAGAAGCCCGCTGGACCGCGGACCGCCGGAATGCTACGCGCCGCGCGATGAACGATCTGGTATTGACAATTCTGCCCGAGGCCAAGGACGATGCGGACGCGATCCAGCGCCTGCACGAGCGCACCTTCGGCCCCGGCCGTTACGCCAAAACGGCCTATCGTTTGCGGGAACAGGCTTCGCATACCCCAGATCTGTCGTTCACTGCGCGGATCGGCAGTCTGCTGATCGGTTCGGTCTGGATGTCGCCGATCCGGATCGGGGAGACAAAGGCGCTCTTGCTCGGCCCCCTTACGGTCGAACCGGCGTTCCGGGAACGCGGTGTCGGCCAGTCGTTGATCGAGCGTGCATTGAGCGAGGCCCGCGACAAGGGCCACAAGCTGGTCATCCTGGTGGGCGATGAGCCGTATTACGGCAAGACCGGCTTCAAACCCGTGGCGCCGGGCCGCGCGGTCATGCCAGGGCCGGTCGATCCTGCCCGACTTCTGGTCGCCGAACTCACCGAGGGCGCCTTTGACGGCGTGTCTGGGCAGATACGCGCCGAATGGGAGGCCTGAGCTAGAGCAATGCGTGACGCTTTGCGCTACAGTGCCGCCCAACAAGGAAGGTTGCACAGGGAGTACGCGGCGGATGGCGCAGCAGGTTTTTGTCTGTAAAGACATCGAAATGAAGGATGGCGACGTTCGGATCGTTCGCCAGGACAAAATCGAGGTCGGCGTCTATCGGCATTCCGGCTCGTTCTATGCCTATCGCAACCACTGCCTGCATCAGGGCGGTCCGGCCTGCGAGGGAATTATCCGCGGCAAGGTTCTCGACCTCTACGACAAGGATCGGCAGTTCCTCGGGCAGACCTATGACGAGGATGAACCGCACATCGTTTGTCCGTGGCACGGCTGGGAATACAAATTGAAAACTGGCGAATGCGCACCTGATCCAAAACTGCGGCTGAAGCGCTATGACGTGGTTCAGCGCGAGGGAGGGGTCTATGTCGTCATCTGACGTTCTCGACCGCCCGGCCGTAGCGATCGCGCAAGCCGCGGATGCGCTCAACGCGGCGGTCGGCAACCCCGATCAGGTTCCGGATGCGGAATTTCGAGCGCTGCTTGCCAATGCGCTTCGACTTTATGCCGCAAAAGCGGAAAACGGCATGCGCACGCCGCTGCCGCCGAATGGCGGCGGTGTTACGGTCACGGAAGCCATGATTGCCGTGACCGACATTCTCCACGCGCTGAATACCCAGTTGTTCGAATTGAGCATGTGGCAGGCCATGACCGGCAACTGCATCGCTCCACACCAGCGCGTCGACGCGCCGCAATCCTGACAACCCAATCCTGATAAGCCAAGGGAACTCCCCATGAATGTCGTGACACCCATCGTTCGTGATCCCGGTCAGGACAAATTCGACACCAAGCGGCTTCTCGCGCACGCGCACGAGCAGTCCGAGGACCGGCGCTACGAAGATTTCATGATCATCGACGCCGACGCGCATCATTACGAGACCGGCTCGTACAAGGAGATCTACCAATACATCGAAGATCCGGTGATGCGCGATCAGTTCATGTACACCAAGGGCCAGACTACGCTGCCGCGCTCGACCGGCGGCTTTCAGGAGATGGCCGGCCGTATCACCCGCTACGAGCATCGCGGAACGGAGCAGGCGCCGCCCGGTGCAAAGCATCGCGATATCGGGGTGACGCTGAAATGGATGGATTCGATGGGCGTCGACGTCGCCTGCGTGTTCCCGACGCCGATGCTGGGCCTTGGCCTCAATCCGATTGTCGAGGTCGAGGTGCAATACGCACGCGCCTATAATCGCTGGCTCACCGACCATATTCTGGCGCACGAACCGCGGATCGTTTCGATGCTTTATCTGCCGATGAACGATCCGGTCGCCGCACTCAAGATGGTCGAGGATTTTTCCGGAAAACAAGGTGTGATCGGCTTTCTCGTCACCACGGTGCGTTACAAGCCGCTCTACAACAACGTCTACATGAAGCTATATGCCGCGCTGGAAGAGCGCGGTCTGCCCCTCGCATTCCATGCGGCGACAAATTGGGGCGACCAGAGCATGAACATCACCAACAAGTTCATTGCGACCCACGCGCTGGGTTTTACCTGGTTCAACATCGTCCACATGACGAACTGGGTGGTGAACGGCATTCCGGAGCGCTTCCCGGGACTCAAGTCGATCTGGATCGAGAGCGGCCTCGCCTGGATACCGTTTCTGATGCAGCGTCTCGACAACGAATACATGATGCGCTCGTCGGAGACGCCGTCGCTCAAGCGCAAGCCGAGCGATTACATGCGGGAGATGTTCTACACTTCACAGCCGATGGAGATGGTCAACAACCGGACGATGCTGGAAGAGACGTTCAAGATGATCAACGCGGAAAATCAGCTCCTCTACGCTTCCGATTATCCGCATTGGGACATGGATCTGCCCAGCACGATCTACGACCTGCCGTTCCTGAGCCAGCAAGCCAAACGCAATATTCTCGGCGAGAACGCGCGCAAGTTGTTCAAGCTGGATAATTTCGTCTCCGCGGAGAAGATGGCACGCCGCAAAGCGCGCCAGATGCAGGCGGCGGAGTAGGATGCCAAAACCGCGTTGACCGGGGTCGCCGTACCCGGCAACATCCCGCCCCTCAAAAAGAACGAAGGTTCATCGAGGGAGGGAATACAATGAGACTTTATCCGACGTTGCTTGCGGCGGGCGTCTGTGCGGCAGCATTGACTGGCGCCGCAAATGCTGCGGATGTGTCCGTAAAGCGCATTGAATGCGGGACGCCGCAGGCTCCGACGCCGGTCAACCAGCGTTTTTCCGACACTTACTCCTACGGCGACCTGAAAGTTCAGTTCGTCTATAGCTGCTATCTGGTCAAGCATGATGACCAGTATCTGCTGTGGGATACCGGTCATTCCATGACCGCGCCGAACGTCGCGCCGAAAGTGAGCATCATCGACCAGATCGCCCAGGCCAACGTGAAGCCCGAGCAGATCAATTTTGTCGGCATCAGCCACTATCACGCGGACCATACCGGCCAGGTCGCGTCGTTTCCGAAGGCGACGCTGCTGATCGGCAAGGGTGACTGGGACGCCATCACCAGCCCGAAACCCGCCGAAGGCGTGAATTTCGCGCCCTTCGAGAACTGGAGTAAAGGCGGCGGCAACGTTCAGCCGGTGCCGTTCGACAAGGATGTGTTCGGCGATGGCAGCGTGATGATGCTGTACACGCCGGGACATACCCCGGGGCATCACAGCCTGCTGGTCAAGACGGCGTCGGGCAATTTCATCATTACCGGCGATGCCGCGCATTTCCGCGAGAACTACGACTCCGACGGCGTCCCGCCGTTCAATTACGACCGCGCTCAAACCATCGCTTCGGTGGAACGCCTGAAGAAGATCGCGGCGACCTTCAACGCAACCGTCGTCATCCAGCATGACGCGCGTGACGTCGACAAGCTGCCGGCGGTAACGGCGAAGTAAGCGACATCGAGGCTCGAAAGAAGAGGGCGCCGCGGCGCCCTCTTTGCTTTCGGTGCGGACTTAATAGAGCAGGTATTCACGGCGCGCGGCCTGCCACGCCTGTTCGTCCGGCACCGTCAGCGCATCCAGGTCCTTCGGCGCCGCGCGCGCGTCGTCTACCCATTCGCGCAGCTGCGGGCCGCCGTTGATGACATCGATGGCGCGCTTGCCGGTTTCGTATTCGTAGGCGAAGTCCCGCCATAGCGGATAATCCGGATACAGGCCGCGGATCGCTTTGAATGCCAGCGCCTGGATGCGCCAAGGCTTGAATGTCTGATGATCGTAGGCCGGGCCTTCGGTGTGGATTTGCACACCGTTGCAGAGTTTTCCGGCATGCTTGTGGAATGTCGGCTCGAACCAGCAATCACGCAAGCGGCAGCCGTGCAGCCAGTCCGGGGCGAGCGCATGCATCTCCTTGATGACGGCCATGGCGTCGATGTCGGGAGCGCCAAACAGCTCCAGCGGCCGCGTCGTACCGCGTCCTTCAGAAAGCGTCGTGCCCTCGACCATCACGGTGCCGGCGTAAGCCCGCGCCATCCAGAGGTTCGGCGCATTAGGGCTTGGATTGACCCAGGCGCGTTCGCCAAGCGGCCAGCCGAATCCGGGTGCGGCATCCGGCTGCCAGCCTTGCATTTCAATAACTCTGTATTCGACGTCGAGCTTGAGTGTCTTGATGAACCACGCGCCGAGTTCGCCCATCGTCAGCCCGTGACGCATCGGCATTGCGCCGGCGCCGACGAAACTTTCCCAGTCGCTGCGCAGCGCGAGCCCCTCAACAGGCCGGCCGACGGGATTGGGCCGATCCAGCACCCATACGGCTTTGCGGTGCTTCGCGGCGGCTTCGAGGACATAGCGCAGCGTCGTGATGAACGTGTAGATGCGGCAGCCCAGATCCTGCAAATCGACAAGGATGATATCGAACGTATCCATCATCGCGTCGGTGGGCCGGCGCACTTCGCCATATAAACTGAACACCGGGATGCCATGTACCGGATCGCTGTAGTCCGGCGACTCGATCATGTTGTCCTGCTTGTCGCCGCGCAGGCCGTGCTGCGGACCGAACGCGGCGGTGATTTTGACGTCGCCGCAGGCGGCGAGCGCATCGAGCGCGTGCGTCAGGTCCGCCGTAACGGAAGCCGGATGCGCCAGTAGCGCAACGCGCTTGCCCTTGAGCGGCGCGCGCAGTGCAGGTTCGGCGATGAGGCGGTCGATGCCGAATTTCATGACGACTACGCTTTAGGAGAATTCATACGTAAAGCAATCGGAATGATGAAAGTCCGGCTTGCCGGGCGGATGCGCCAGCGCCCAATAGGACTTCCGGCCGTTCCGTTCCTCGATCACAGCGGAGAGCCCGACCTGCCATTTCCCGCCGCTCGGCAATTTCATCTGATCCGGCTTCAGCGCCGCCGTCAGAATGTAGCATCCCGTCTGCAAGTCCGCAGTAATTGGGGGCGCCTGGATTTCGTCCGCAACGCGCATTGCGCTTCGATAACCGGTGAAACGGTACGCCGCCCATTGCGTCGATGGCGAGAAGTTGAACTCGTAATACTGCGCCCCCGGCGAAATGCGAAAGAACGCTTCGAAACACGTTTGCTTCCAGAGCTCATCTGCGCGCACGGGCGCGGCGAGAGGTGGAAGACGCAGGTCGGTTGTTTTCCCGGTGACCAAATAAGCCAGGGCAACGCTGCCCGGCCGCGGTCTGGTGATCTCCACCGCGATGCCGGTCACTGCGGCGCAAGTCGAGTCCGGGTGAAGTTTCAATGCGAGGCGCATGCCTGCATTCTAGCTGTCAAGACGACCCTCGAACACGCAATCGTCAGGACTATCGCCCCTCGCGCGCCCAGGTGCCGGCGAGGCTGCCAATCAGGAGCAACAGGCCAAGCAGGCCGGCAAATACCGGCAGCACGCCGATGCCGCGCACGACACTGGCATCGCGCATTTTCAGCCCGATCCAGTCGTCACCTTTGTAGGTGTCGCCGGAGCGCACCGCGACGATGCGCGGCACTTTAACGCCATTGCCGTCGTCGAGACGGCGGGAGTCGCCGCCGGTCGCGTTGGTCAGCGGTGCGAGAACGCCGGTTGTCGACGTTACCTCGGAGAATTCGCGAGGATTGGCTGGACCGATGTTGACCAGCGCATTGAGCTTGCCGTCAGTGGCGCGCCAAAGCCCGAGTTCATCGGCGCGGACGCTCTTTTCCCAGACGCCCGGCTCGGTCGGTTCAAGCTTGAGCACCTGGTTCACGCCGGACGGCGACGTCAGCGTCACGTCGGCAACGCTGTCGGCCATGGTCTGCCGCCGCACGACAAGATCGTGCCCGCTGGCGTTGATCCGCAGCGCTTCTTCCTCGAGATCGGGCTCTTTCATCAGCCAGTGCGAAAGTCTGCGCAGCAGATCGAGATGAGGGCCGCCGCCTTCGAAACCGCGTGCCCAAAGCCAGATGTGGTCGGACAGCAGCAACGCGACGCGGCCTTCGCCCTGGCGCGAAAGCACCAGCAGGGGTTTCTGATCCGGTCCCTGCATCACCGTCGTGCCGGTGGAATTCTGGGTATCGACGATGCGGAACCATTCGCTCCAGTTCGGCGGGTTGCTGCCGGAGCCCTCGAGGCCGCGGGTGACAGGATGCCGTTTGCCCAGATCGGTGAGGCTCGGACGGTAAGCTTCATCGGTGACGTTGCCGTTCGGCTCGGCAGGCAGGATGGAATCGAGCGGCGTGTGCCAGATGCTGGTCTGGCTGGCGTAATCGGGACCCGCCGCGACGAGCACCGCGCCGCCATCGCGCACATAGCGGTTGATGTTGTCGAAATAGATGATCGGCAGCACGCCTTGGCGGGCGTAGCGGTCGAAGATGATGAGCTGGAAGTCATTGATCCTTTGCTGGAAGAGCTCGCGCGTCGGAAACGCGATCAGCGAAAGCTCATTGATCGGCGTGCCGTCCTGCTTCTCCGGCGGGCGCAGAATGGTGAAGTGAACCAGGTCGACCGAGGCGTCCGATTTCAGGAGATTGCGCCAGGTTCGCTCGCCGGCGTGCGGCTCGCCGGAGACCAGCAGCACACGCAGCTTGTCGCGGACGCCGTCGATCGACACCACCGCGCGATTGTTGACCGTGGTCAGCTCTCCGCCGGGCAGCGGCGCGGCCTCGATTTCGACGATGTTTTGGCCGCCGTGCGGGATCGGAATATCGACGCGTTGCTGAACGCCGACCGGGACGGTGCGGGTCTCGATCACGTCGCCGTCGCGGCGGACAGTGACGTCGGCGGTTCCGGCTTTGACGCCGTGGTCCTCGACCCGGAAGGTAATGGTTTGGGACTGGCCGACGATGCCGAAGCGCGGTGCGGCAACCAGGGCGACGCGGCGATCGTGTTCGTCCTTGGTGCCGGTAATCAGGGCATGGACCGGTGCGGCAAAACCCAGCGTGCTGGCATCGGCGGGCACGTCGTGCACGCGGCCGTCGGTGAGCATGATGACGCCGGCAATACGGTCGGTCGGCACGTCGGCAAGGGTCGAGCCGAGCGCCGTGAACAGTCGCGTGCCGTCAGTCTCGCCGTCGGATTGTCCGGCCTCCACGACGCGGACGTCGAGGCCGGGGATGTGGCCGAGCCTGTCAACGATGGCTGCGCGCGCTTCCTCGGTCTGTTGGGTGCGGTCGCCGAAATTCTGGCTCGGGCTCTTGTCCACCACGACAACGGCAACGGAACTGAGCGGATCGCGGTCTTCGCGCGTGAACGACGGGTTGGCGAGCGCGAGCACGACCAAGGCGAGGGCAACCGCCCGGATCGTCGCGCCACGGCTGCGCGAGACGAACAGCAGCAGGGCAAGGATCACGGCGGCGGCGGCGGCGGCCCAGAGAATCTGGGCGCTGACGAGAGGGGCGAACGCGATACCAAAATTCACGGCCGCTCTCCTATTGCCCGAGCCGTTCGAGCAGCGCCGGCACGTGCACCTGATCGGCCTTGTAGTTGCCGGTGAGCGTGTACATCACGATGTTGACGCCGGCGCGAAATGCGAACTCGCGCTGGCGCGGCTCGCCATCGATCATCGGCAGCATCGGCTGGCCGTCGGAGCGCGCGGCCCAGGCGCCAGCCATGTCGTTCGATGTGATGATGATCGAGGAAACGCCGTCGCCGCCGCGGGCGGGCCGGCCCAGGCGCTCTTCATCCGGCGCCGACGGCAGCGCCTCGACCCAGAGCTGGCCGGTGTTGAAGCGGCCTGGAAAATCGCGGAGCAGGTAGAAGGTCTTGGTGAGAACGTGGTCGTGCGGTACCGGCTCGAGTTCCGGGATGTCGAGCGACGACAGGATTTGCCGCAGCTCCATCATACCGGGGCTGCGGGTCTCGCCGCCGGGCCCGGGCGGTGCCACCACGGCGTCGCGGGTGTCGAACAGCACCGTGCCGCCGTCTTTCATGTAGGTATCGATCCGCTTGAGCGCGTCCTCTGACGGGCGGGGCGCGCCCGGCGCGATCGGCCAATAGATCAGCGGATAGAATGCAAGCTCGTCATGGGCGATATCGAGACCGATCGGATCGCCGGGCTCAAGCGCGGTGCGCTGGGCGAGAAAAAGCGTCAGCGCGGACAGGCCCGCCTTGCTGATATCGTCGATGCTAGCGTTGCCGGTGACCACGTAGGCGAGCTTGGTCTCCAGCGCCGACTGCGGGACGTTGCCGACCCGGATGTCCTCGGCGCGGACGTGGGTCGCCGTCAGTGCCAGCGCCGCGATCAGGATCACTGAAGCGGTTGCGGCGCGCGACCGCGGCATCAGCCGCTGGATGCCGCCGCCAAGGATCAGCACAACGAGAGTATCGAGGAGGAACAGCGCCAGCGCCGCGATCAGGATCGGGCCACGCAGATCGAGAGGCTCGGTGGTGCGGTAAATCTCGAAACGCGCGTTGGTCAGAGGTGTGAAATCCAGCGGCGCCAGGCGATCCGCCGGCGCCAGCGTATTGACGGCGAACAAGCCTTCCGGCGGTCCGTAGAAGCCCGGCGGATGATCGGCTGTGGCTGCGCCGGAGAAATCCGTCGCCACCGGGCGCGCGGTCGAGAGCGGCGCGATGAAATTACCGAAGCCGTCAAGCACGCGGGTCGGCGGCACCAGCTCGTGCGCGGTCTTGTTTTGCGAACCGGCGGTCTCGGTGACGTTGGTCGTGCCGGCCAGCGCGACGATGCGGCGAAGCATTTCGACGAAAGCGCCGGAAAGCGGCAGGTTGGACCAGCGCGTATCGCCGGTGACATGGAACAGCACGATCAGTCCCTTGCCGCGCTTGGCCGCGGTGACGAGCGGTGTGCCGTCGGCGAGCGCCGCCCAGGTATTGTCATTGAGTGCCGCATCGGGTTCGGCGAGAACCTGACGTGTCACAGTGACATCGTTCGGCACCGTCATGCCGTTGAAAGGGCTCTCGCGCGAGAATGCCGCCAGCGGCTGGGGCTTGTCCCAGCTCAGGCTGCCGCCGAGGATGCGGCCGCCGCGCCGTAATTTCACCGGAACCAGATCGTCGTCGGACGCCGCAAGCCGCGGCCCGGCAAACCGCACCAGCACGCCGCCATCCTCGGTCCAGTGCGCAAGACGGTCATGGGCATCGCCCGAGACGTTGCCGACGTCGGCGAGGATCAGCATCGGCAGATTCTGATCGAGGAAATGCGTCACCGCGTCGGCGGGAGACTCGCCCTGAGCGGTACGCACATCGGCAAAAGGACTGAGTGCGCGGTCGATGTAGTAGGTCGATGACAGGATCGGCTCGGACATGTCTGCGGTCGCGCCGGAAATGACGCCAACCGTGCGCCGCCGCCAGCGCTTGTCGAGCAGTTGCACAGCGCCCGCGGAATGTTCGCCGGCAATTTCGATCCGGGCGATGTCGTTGCGGATTTCGACCGGAAGATCGAAATGCGCGTCGGTTTCGTGGCTCTCCCCGGTGAAAGCGAACGGAGCTTCGCCGAGGTTGAGACCCTTCAGATCGAGGGCGCGCACGGCGCCGTTGGCTGCCGCGCCGGGATCGGCGCGCAGGACCTTCACCGTCAGGGCGCCTGCGGCGTTGTCGGCCGCGGCGAGCGCCCGCGGCCCGGGAATGCCGCCGGTAACGATGGTGATCGGATGATCCCCGATCGCCTGCGCAAGCCCTTTGACGAAATCGGAACCGTGGCCGACATCGGTGCCGTCGGACAACCAGACCAGATCGACGTCATGAACGTTGGCGATGAACTGCGAGATCGACGGCAGGGCCTCGGTGCGATCGATCGAATGCGGCTTCGGCTTGATCTGGTGCAAGCGTACGCGCGCGGAGTCGGCGGGCTCCAAAGAGACATCGCGGGCGCCCTCGGAAAGCGGAATAAGCGCAACTGCCCTGCGGTTGTCAGCGGCCCGCGCAATGATGTCGTCGGCGGTGCGCAGCCGCGCATCCCATGTGGCCGCCGATCCCCAGCCGTCGTCGATCAGGATGCCGATGGGCGCCTGAGATGCGGTCGCGGCGAACTGCGGATGCCACAGCGGTCCGGCCGCAGCGATGATGACGAGTGCGGCCAGCGCCAGCCGCAGCAGCGTCAGCCACCACGGGGTGCGGGCAGGGGTCTCTTCCTTCGGCGCTATCTCAAGAAGCAGCCGCGTCGGCGGAAAATCGATGCGGCGTGGTCGCGGCGGAATGAGCCGCAGCAGCCACCACAGCACCGGCAGTGTGATCAGGCCGATCAGTACCAGCGGTTCGGCGAAGCCGATGGGCAAGCCGCCGATCATGCCGGTACCGCCGGCTGGCTTGCCGTGTGCTGGCGAAAGCCGATGTCGCTTTCACTGGCGCCAATGCGGGCTTGCAGCGCGAGCAGGAGTTCGCTCGCCGGCCGGTCGGTGCGATGGACAGTGAAACTCCAGCCGAGCCGATCGGTCTCGCTGCGGATTTCGCTGCGGTGGCGCGCCACCCGTGCCGTGTAGTCGGTGCGCCACGTCTCGGCGCGGCCGGCGGTGATGCTGCCGCCGCCTTCGGGCTCGACGAATTCCACGCGACCCCAATACGGAAATGTCTCCTCGGCGGGGTCGACGATCTGCACGACGTGGCCGCGCGCGCCACTACCGGAGAGCTGCGTGATGGTGCGCCGCACGTCGCCGATCTCGCTCCACAGGTCAGACAGCAGCACGACCTCGGAAAGCGGAGAGGGAGCGAAGTGCGGCGGCAGGCTCGTGCGCTCCGCGGCATCGTGAACGATGGCCTGCGCGATGCGGTCGATGACATTGCGGCTGCCGGTCGGACGCATCAATCCGGGAATGCCGACACGTTCGCCGGCCTCGACCAGAACTTCGGACAGTGCCAAGGCGACGACGAGCGTGCGATAAAGTTTGCTGTCGCGCACCATCGGGGAGGCGAAATTCATCGACGGTGAGCGGTCCGGCCAGATCCAAACCGTGTGCGCGGCTTCCCATTCCTGCTCGCGAACATAGAGATGATCATCGCGCGCCGAACGTCGCCAGTCGACCCGCGCGGCCGGCTCGCCCGAAACGAAGCGGCGGTATTGCCAGAAGTTCTCGCCGGGGCCGGCGCGGCGGCGTCCATGCAGGCCGTGGATGACGGTTGCTGCAACCCTGCGCGCTTCAAGAATCAATCGCGGCATGGTGGCCGCGAGCGTTTGCCCCGCGCCGACCGCCCGGCCAACCGCCGGAATATCCTGATGAACGCGCCTGGACTCGACCGCCATCCGGTTATCCGATCCGCGCCTTCAGCCGGCCGACCACAGCTCCGATGGTTTCGCCTTCGGCGCGGGCGCTGAAGGTGAGCGCCATGCGGTGCTTGAGCACCGGCTCGGCGAGATCGAGCACATCGTCGATCGAAGGGGCGAGACGGCCGTCGAGCAGTGCGCGGGCGCGGACCGCCAGCATCAGCGCCTGGCTGGCCCGCGGGCTTGGACCCCAGGCAATCAGCTTGGCGGCGTCGCTGCTTTCGGGTCCGGGCCGTGCCGACCGCACCAGCGCGAGGATGGCTTCGACAACCAACTCGCCGACCGGCAATCGCCGCACCAGCCGTTGCGCGGCCAGCAGGTCTTCGCCGGTCATCGCCGCCTTGGGGCGGGTCTCTTCCGCTCCGGTGGTCTCGAACAGGATTTTGCGTTCTGAGTCGCGGTCGGGATAGCCGACGTCGATCTCCATCAGGAAGCGGTCGAGTTGCGCTTCCGGCAGCGGGTAGGTGCCTTCCTGCTCCAGCGGATTTTGCGTCGCCAGCACGTGAAACGGCTTCGGCAGATCGTGGCGCGTGCCGGCAATGGTAACGTGCTGCTCCTGCATGGCCTGCAACAGCGCCGATTGGGTGCGCGGGCTGGCGCGATTGATCTCGTCAGCCATCAGGAGCTGGGCGAATACCGGACCGGGCAGAAAGCGGAAGCTGCGTTTGCCGGCCTGACTCTCCTCAAGCACCTCGGTGCCGAGAATGTCGGAGGGCATCAGGTCTGGCGTGAACTGGATACGCCGCGCGTCCAGTCCAAGCACGATACCCAGCGTGTCGACGAGCTTGGTCTTGGCGAGGCCGGGTACGCCGAGCAGCAGCGCATGGCCGCCTGAGAGGATGGTTACCAGCGCCTGCTCGACCACCTTGTCCTGACCGAAAATGACCGTGCCGATGGCGGCCTTCGCCGCGCGCACATGAGCAGCGGTCGTTTCAGCGGTCCGGACGATCATGTCCTCGAGCTTTTCGAGGCCATCTCCCGCAGCAACTGCCATTGCTAACTCCTTGTCTCTAGGACGTATTTTTGTATCTGATCAGGGACATGCCATATGCACGAATCTAAGGCAGCCATGATGCAATATATGAGCCACCCCGTATAAACGGAGGTTGGCCCGATTTCCGTCCACAGGAACACAACTTGGATGGGGCCGCTAAATGCAGGTTCGCGATCACGAACTCTCGAATAATCTCGCCCCCCGGACTCAAGTCCTAGAGGTAAGGTCAAGGCAAACCATGGCGAAGGAAGGGCAGTCCGGCCTTGAGTCGATCACAGGCGCGCTAGCGCGCGGCGGCACCAAAGGAGTGCCTCCAGTCGAGCGCTGGAATCCGCCATTTTGCGGCGATCTCGACATGCGCATCGCCTCCGATGGTACGTGGTTCTATCTCAAGACCCCGATTGGCCGTCCGGCACTGGTAAAATTGTTCGCATCGGTCCTCAGGCGTGAAGGCGACAATTACTTCCTGGTTACGCCGGTCGAGAAATGCGGCATCACCGTCGACGATGCGCCGTTCCTTGCGGTCGAACTCAATGTGGAGGATGGCGCAGAGGGACGTGAACTGCATTTCCGCACCAATGTCGACGATTGGGTGACGTGCGGCCCGCAACATGCGCTCCGCTTTGAGCCTGAGACCGGCACCGGCGGCCTGAAGCCTTACTTGCACGTCCGCCGCGATCTGTGGGCGAAAGTGACGCGCCCGCTGTTTTTCGATCTTGTCGAAATCGGTGAAGAGCGCGATGTCGACGGCAACGCAATGTTCGGCGTGTCGTCGATGGGCACGTTTTTTCCGATGGCGCCGGCCGAGCAGGTGAGGGACTTCGCGTGAACGACGTCAGCACACCTTTGTCTTCGTCGGTCACGGCGGATTTCTTTGAACGCGCCCGCGGGCGGCTCACTCTCGAAGTGCCTCCGGCGCTGACCGATCCGAATGCGAAGGGTATTCGCCGCGGCGATCTCGACCTCGATCCCGCGCTCTGGGAACGCGCCGGTGTCAGCGCTACCAAGCCGGCGGCCGTGCTGGTTCCGATTGTCGATCGTGCCACGCCGACGGTGTTGCTGACCTTGCGTACGGCCGAGCTCACCAGCCACGCCGGGCAGATTGCCTTCCCCGGCGGCAGGATCGATCCCAACGACGAGAGCCCGGTCGCCGCCGCGATGCGCGAGGCAAAGGAAGAAATCGGGCTTGCGCCCAATCTGATCGAGCCGATCGGTTATCTCGATCTCTACCTGACCTTCTCGGGCTTTCGTATCCTGCCGACGGTTGCGCGCGTTAAACCGGACTTCGCACTCACGCTCAATCCATGGGAAGTCGTCGAGTCTTTTGAGGTGCCGCTCGACTTCCTGATGAATCCGTCGAACCATCAGGAAAAGTCGCGTGACTGGAAAGGCATCATCCGCAATTATTATGCGATGCCGTACGGTGAACGGTACATTTGGGGTATTACTGCCGGCATCCTGAAAAATCTCTACGACCGGATCTACGGCACATGATCAGGACAGTCCTCACCGAGGCCGCGCTGTTCCTTACGCCGTTTGCCATCTATGTCGCCTTTCTGATCGCAACGCGCTCCGGCATCACGCTGCCGGAAGCGTGGACGACGCGCCGTATTGTCGGGTTGATCATCGCGTCGCTGGTGCTGGTGGTTGGCAGCTTCCTGTTCCTGGCGCAATTTTCCGGCGCGCCACCGGGTTCGACCTACGTGCCGGCGCACATGGAGAACGGCAAATTCGTGCCGGGGAGCACGCGGTGACTGTCGGCGCTCAGCTCGGCAACGCGGCATGGCTCAAGGACGATGCCGTCGCCGGCTTGCTGGCGCTGCTCAATCGCGATGGCGAAGAAGCGCGGGTGGTGGGCGGGGCGGTCCGCAATGCGTTGATGAATCGTGCCGTCGGCGAGATCGATGTTGCGACGACGGCCGAACCGCAGGAGGTCGTCCGCCGCGTGGCAGCCGCCGGATACAAAGCGGTGCCCACGGGCCTTGAGCACGGCACGGTGACCGTGGTGATCGACGGTCGTCCGTTCGAGGTGACGACGTTGCGGGTCGATGTCGAGACTTTTGGCCGCAAGGCAAAAGTCGCGTTCGGCCGCGATTGGGCGAAGGATGCGCAGCGGCGCGACTTCACCATTAATGCCCTGTCGGTGTCGTCAGACGGTAAAGTTCACGATTATGTCGGCGGCCTGGCCGATATCGCCGCAAAAAAGGTCCGCTTTATCGGTGAGGCGGAGCAACGGATCGCCGAAGATTACCTGCGCATCCTGCGGTTCTTTCGCTTTCACGCCCAATATGGCGAAGGTCCGCTGGACCCGACGGGTTTGCTGGCCTGCATTCGCGCTCGTGGCGGTCTCGATCAGTTGTCGCGCGAACGCGTGCGTATGGAAATGCTGAAACTCATCGCCGGGCCGCATCCGGCGCCGACGCTGGTGGCGATGGCTGAGTGCGGCATTCTGGGGATCGTGCTGGGCGGTGCGCCTTATCTCGCCAGCTTTGAAAACGTTGTGAAAGCCGAAGCCGCTCTCGATACTGAACCGGATGCGGTGCGGCGGCTCGGCGCGCTGGGCGTTTGGGTTCTTGAAGATGCCGAACGCTTCGCGGAGCGGTTGCGCCTGCCCAATGCCGAGGTCGAGCGGCTTTTGAAGCTGGAATATTGGTGGCGCGTGAAGCCGGCCGACGGCGGACATGCCGCGCGCACTTTGCTTTATCTGCTTGGTCCGGTGTCGTTTCTGGATCGCGTTCTGGTGGCGTGGTCGCGGTCCGATGCGGGCGTGGCTGACAAATCCTGGCATGAACTTGCCACGCTGCCGCGGCGGTGGACCGCGCCGCGCTTTCCGCTCCGGGGGACCGATTTCATCAATCGCGGTGTGCCAAAGGGGCCGGCGATGGGTGCGGCGTTACGCGTCGCCGAGCAAGCCTGGATCGATGCGGACTTTCCGCCGGATGCCGCGGCGATCGACGCGATTGCGGATGCGGCGGCGCGCAACGCAATCCCGGGCTAGCGGCCGGCCGGCCTCATTCGGCGAAATTCGTCCCGCAGCCATTCCGGCGGCGATGTCATCTTCCTGCAATGCGGCGCATTTATCCGGACACGGGCAACAAGCGCGAGAAGTTGATTCGTGGCAATTGAGCACGGCGCAATCGGGTTCCGTACTCTGTTTATTTCCGACGTCCATCTCGGCGCGCGCGGCTGTCAGGCAGACCGTTTGCTTGATTTCCTCCGCTATCACGATGCAGACACGATCTATCTGGTCGGCGACATCGTCGATGGCTGGCAATTGAAATCCGGCTGGTTCTGGCCGCAACCTCACAACGACGTGGTTCAGAAGCTTTTGCGCAAGGCCCGCAAGGGGGCCCGGCTGATCTACGTCCCCGGCAACCACGACGAATTCCTGCGCGACTACTACGGCACGCATTTCGGCGGCATCGAGGTTGTCGAGACGGCAATTCATGAAGCCGCCGACGGTCGACGCTATCTCGTCGTTCATGGCGACGTGTTCGACATGGTGGTCAAGCATGCGCGCTGGCTCGCGCTCTTGGGCGATACCGCCTACGATCTCGCCATCCTGATCAATCGCCACTTCAACGCGGTCCGCCGCCGCCTCGGCTTCCGCTACTGGTCGCTGTCACAATGGGCGAAACACAAGGTCAAGAACGCCGTCAATTACATCGGCGCGTTCGAGCACACGCTTGCCGCGGAAGCGCACCGGCACAATGTCGACGGCGTTATTTGCGGCCACATCCATCATGCCGTAATCCACGATGAGTACGGCATCCGCTATATGAATTGCGGCGACTGGGTGGAAAGCTGCACGGCGCTTGTGGAGCACGAGGACGGCCGGTTCGAGATCATCAATTGGGCCGACCATTCGTATCCAGCGCTTCCGGCCATCGGCGAGCCGGAAGACGAGTCCGAAGACGACCGGGAGATTGCCGCTTAGCGCCCAAAGAGCAGGCTGGACGGATGCTCGTTGATATTCTTGATGGCCTTGTTCAACTCGGCGAGGGTGCGCCGGCCGTCGACCGCGAACGCCTGGAATTCCTTCAGACCTGAATTGGAAAACTGATTAAGCCCCACCGCAATCTCGTTGGTGTTTTTGTCGAGATCGTTGGCAAGCTTGCGGATCGAATTCTGCCGCCTGTCCGATTTGGCCGTTGCCGTCGGTGCCGCCGATCAGGTTTTGCAGGCCGAGCATGACCTTGTCGAGCCGCTTGGAATTGTCTGCCAGCGTCGCGGTGACGGTCTCGATATTGCGAAGCGAGCTGCGCAACACGACCTCATTGGTCGCCACCAGGCTGTCGATATGGGAAAGCACGTCGCGCGCCTGGCGGGTCACGTCGGCGCTGGCGTTGGCGTCGGCGACGAGGGTCGGCGGCTCGCCGCCCTGGGCGACCAGCGGCGCTGCGTCCGCAGATCCGCCGGTCAGCGTCACTTCGGCAAGCCCGGTCAGGCCCTGAAATTCAAGTCCGACTTTGGTGTCGTCGCGCACCGGGGCGCTGCTATCGACCGCAATGACGGCAATGACCTTGTGCGGATCATGGGTGTCGATCCCAAGGCTGGCAACTTCGCCGACGTGAAGGCCATCAAACAGAACCGGTGAGCCGGTGCGCAATCCGGAAACCGAGCTGTCGAACACGACGCGATAGGTCACCTGCGCGCCGCCGCGGCTTGAATTCTGAAACCAGAATATGAAGCCGAATGCGCCAACGATGACGGCGAGCGTAAATACGCCGGTCAGAACGTAATTGGCCTTGGTCTCCATAAGAAGCCCTCAACGTTGTCTCAGTGGCGAACGAGACGCCCCCGTTTACCGCGAAAATACGACTTAAGCCACGGATGCTCCGAAGCCAGCATGGCCTCCATCGGCCCGGTCGCGATGATGCGCCCCTCCGAGAGGACGGCGATCCGGTCGCAGACGGTGTGCAGGCTGTCGAGGTCGTGCGTGACCATGAACACGCTCAAGCCGAGCGTTTGTTGCAGGGTGTGGATCAGAGCGTCGAAGTCCGCAGCGCCGATCGGATCGAGCCCGGACGTCGGCTCGTCGAGAAATACGATGTCGGGATCGAGCGCCAGAGCGCGCGCCAGCGCGACGCGCTTGACCATGCCGCCGGATAGTTCCGAAGGATATTTGTCGCGCACGCTGGCATCGAGCCCGACCATTTCAAGCTTGGCGAGCGCGATCTCGTCCATCAGGCGCGGCGAGAGATCGAGGTATTCGCGCATGGGGAATTGAACATTCTGCATCGCCGTGAGCGAGGAGAACAGTGCGCCCTGCTGGAACAGCACGCCCCAGCGGCGCTCGATCGCGCGCCGCTCGCGCTCGTTGAGCGAAGCGAGATCGGCGCCGAATACTTCGATGGTGCCGCTGCGCTTCGGCAGCAATCCGATAATGGTGCGCATCAGCACCGACTTGCCGGCGCCGGAGCCGCCGACAAAGCCGAGGACTTCGCCTTCGAATACGTCGAGAGTCGCATGGTCGAGAACGGTGGTCTCGCCAAAGCCGACTGTCAGGTCGCGGACGCTGATGATCGCTGCGTTGCCGGTCATCGCCTACATCCCGATCGCGGCAAAGAACATGGCGAAGAAACCGTCGAGCACGATGACGAGGAAGATCGACTTGACCACCGATGCCGTGGTCCGTTGTCCAAGCGAGGCGGCGCTGCCTTCGACCTCGAAGCCCTCGACGCAGGCGACAAGCCCGATAATAAGCGCCATGAACGGCGCCTTGATCATGCCGACGGCGAAGGTCGGCACCGAAATCGCCTCGCGCAGGCGGGCCAGGAAGATTTCCGGCGTCATGCCGCCGTAGAGCGTGCAGACAACGCCGGCTCCGTACAGCGCCGCCATCGAACCGAGGAATGTCAGCAGCGGCACAGCGATGACCAGCGCGATGATGCGCGGCAGGACCAGCACTTCGACCGGATTGAGGCCCATGGTGCGGAGCGCGTCGATTTCCTCGCGCATCTTCATCGAGCCGAGCTCGGCGGTGTAGGCGCTGCCGGAGCGGCCCGCGACCATGACGCAAACAATCAGCACGCCGACTTCGCGCAACACCAAAATGCCGACCATGTCGACGACATAGACTTCGGCGCCAAAGGTGCGGAAATGGAAGATACCCTGCTGCGCGATGATGGCGCCGATCAGGAATGTGCTCAGAAGGACGATCGGGACCGCGCGCCAGCCGACGCGATCGAGATGATGCACGGTGGATGTCAGCCGCAGCCGCGATGGGTGCGCAATCGTGGAAAGCGCCACCATGGTCATGGTGCCGAGCATGTCGGCAAGCCTGACCAGCGAGCTGCCGGCCTCGGCCATGGCGCGGCCGACGGTATCGAGCGCCGCCACAATCGGATTCGGCTCGCTCGGGCGATGGACCGTGCTGCGATTGAGCTGCCGTACTTCTTCCATCAGGCTGCGATCGGTGTCGGACAGACCGACGATAGTCGTCGTCGAACCGCCCGCCGCGAAGGCGCGATTGAGCCGTTCGATGAGCCAGGCGCCGAATGTGTCCAACCGTTCCAGGCCGGCAAGATCGATGTCGATCGAGCGGGCGGTGCCGTAACGCCGGGTGGCGTCGTCGACGGCTTTCTCAAGTTCGCTGGCATGATCCGCCGTCCATGAGCCGTTTATCGCCAGTCCGAGCCGGTCGCCGTCTATCGTCGCGGTGAGACTGAGACTCATAGCTCCGCACCCTGCGGCCCTTGAGTGCCCCGGCCGGCTCCGGTCATAGTGGCTCCCTGCATGGAGCTCTCCGTCAGAATCGAGCGCTGGCCGCTGGCCGGCGCCTTCACAATCAGCCGCGGCAGCAAGACCGAGGCTGTCGTCGTCATTGCTGAACTTGCCGATGGAGCCCACCGCGGCCGCGGTGAGTCCGTCCCCTACGCACGCTACGGCGAAACCCCGGACAGCATTGTGGCAGCGATCGAAGCCATGCGTCCGGCACTGCGGCAGGGGCTCAATCGCCTGGAATTGCAGGAAATCATGCCCGCCGGCGCTGCCCGTAATGCACTCGATTGTGCTTACTGGGACGTTAACGCCAAGGCAGCCGGGCGCCGGGCTTACGAATTGGCGGGGCTCGTTGCTCCGGCGCCACGGGTCACGGCGTACACGATTTCGCTGGGGTCCCCGTCCGCCATGGCCGAGGCCGCGGAACGGGCCGGATCGCGGCCTTTGCTGAAGGTCAAGTTGGGCGGCACGGATGGCGGCGACGGGGCCCGGATTGCCGCGGTGCGCCGCACTGCGCCCCGCGCCGAGCTTATCGTCGATGCGAATGAAGGGTGGACGGCTGAAAATTTACCGCAAAACCTCGCGGCCTGTGCCGATGCCGGGGTGACGCTGATCGAACAGCCGTTGCCGGAAAGTGGCGATGCGGCATTGGCGGACATCAAGCGGCCGATCCCGGTTTGCGCGGATGAGAGTCTGCACGACCGGGCCGGGCTCGACGCGCTCGCCGGAAAATACGACGCCATCAACGTCAAGCTCGACAAGGCCGGCGGCCTGACCGAGGCCTTGGCGTTGGCCGCGGCGGCGGAGCAGCGCGGCTTCGCCATCATGGTCGGCTGCATGGTGGCGACATCGCTGGCGATGGCGCCCGCCATGCTGGTCGCGCAGCGCGCTCAGGTCGTCGATCTCGATGGACCGCTCTTGCTCGCCAGGGACCGCCCCAGCGGATTGCGCTACGACGGCAGCATTGCTTACCCGCCTGATGCAGCGTTGTGGGGCTAGGGTATAGGATACCGGTAGTGGCCGAAGAGCCGCGCCGGGGAGGAGAGTATGGCAACCAGACGCAGTGTACTCACCGCGATGGCCGGGGCGGCGCTTGGATTACCGGCGATCAATTCCGTTGGAGCGCAGGGTAGATATCCCGAACGGCCGATCCGGATGATCGTGCCGTTTCCGCCGGGAGGCCCGATCGACACCATCGCGCGGGTGATGGGACAGGAACTGAGCAACCGCATCGGCCAGGTCGTCGTCGAGAACCGCGCGGGCGGCGGTTCGACGATCGGCACCAAGGATGTGGCGGCTGCGGCGCCTGACGGCTACACGCTGATGTTCGGATCGTCGGGCTCGCTCGCGATCGCGCCCGCGCTTTACTCAAGCCTCAACGTCGATCCGCAAAAGGCGTTCGCAACGGTCGCAACTGTCGCGCTGCTGCCGCATGTGTTCGTCGTGAACAATGATGTGCCGGCGAGAACGATCGGCGAGTTCGTCGCCTATGCCAAGGCTAACCCGGGCAAGATCAATTTCGGCGCTGGACTGGGGACGCCGCCGCATCTGCTGAGCACTTTGTTCAAGACCAAGGCCAATATCGACGTGGTCTACGTGCCGTATACCGGTTCGGCTCAGTCGGTGAACGATCTGCTCGGCGGCCGCACGCAATTCACCATCGACGGGCTCGTCACGCTCTATCCTCTGGTTCAAGCGGGCAAGTTGCGGGCGCTCGGCATCGCGCGTAGCGAGCGCTGGCCGGCGTTGCCCGATGTGCCGACACTGGTCGAAAGCGGTTATCCGGATTTCGTGCTCGACGCCTGGACCGGGCTTGTCGCGCCCGCCGGAACGCCGCAAGACATCGTCAAGCAGCTCAACGCGGCCGTGAATGACGGGCTGAAATCGTCCGCCATGCAGGACAATCTCACGAAGTTCTCCGCCATCGCCAAGATCGGCACGCCGGGCGATTTCAAGGCTTTCCTTGCCGATCAGACACAGCGCTGGGGTGCGATCGTGAAGCTTGCCGGCGCCAGGCTCGATTGACGCTACCGAACCACTTGGCCAGCATAAGGCTTGGCCAGCACAAGGCTTGGCCGAGGAGGTCGACAAGCCGAAGAGATTCAAAGAGATTCTGCTGGAAGCTGATGAGTGCGGCCGTCGCTTTAATGCCGTAAATTTTTGTTATGGCGTGCGGCCGTCCGCGAGGCGCTTGTCGGCATGGAAGTTGCTTGAACAATCAAGAGGCGGATCGATAACGACATTGTTGTCGTGTGCTTGCTGTCTGGGGTCTGCGCGGCCGTTAGTTAGTGGTCCGCACTAACGATCTTCAGGAGGCCATGATGCACACACTGACTGTTCGGGTCGTGACAATCGTCGCTTTGTGCACGATCGTGTTTCTTCCGAAAGATTTATCGGCCCGTGACGACGGCCGGTTTGCCAACTCACCGTTGAAAGGGTGGTTTGACAAATTGGCCAGCGGCAAGGGTCTGTGCTGCTCGTTTGCTGACGGCGTCAGCGTACAGGACGTCGACTGGGACACGCAGGGCGGCAGCTACCGCGTGCGTATCAACGGGCAGTGGGTCGTCGTGCCTGACATGGCCGTCGTCACCGAGCCCAACAAGTTCGGCCCCGCGGTGGTATGGCCGTATCAGGACTTCCAGGGCGCAACGCAGATCCGTTGTTTCCTGCCAGGCACCGGCGCGTAGGGGCTGCTTAAAAAAGTACCGGCACGCGATTCTGATTTGGTCAGTTTCGCGGGGTTGGAACTTTTGGTGTTACGCGACAAGCTTGGAGAACAACTCGGCGTCAACGTTACCGCCGGACAATACGGCCACGGCGACTTTGTCCCGGACATCCACTTTGCCGGTCATGACGGCGGCGAGGGCGACGGCGCCGCCGGGTTCGACGACGAGCTTCAATTCTGCGAAGGCGAATGCGACAGCCGCCGCGACTTCTTCATCGCTCGCCACGACGCCGGCGCCGACCAGAGATTGATTGATTGCAAATGTCAGCTTGCCGGGCGTGCGCGCCATCAGCGCATCGCAAATGGTGCCGGTCAATTCGGCGTTTTGTTCGCGCTGGCCGCTGCGGAACGAGCGGGCGTGATCGTCAAAACCTTGCGGCTCCGCGGTGTAGAGCGCAGCGGTCGGCACCCGCGCCTTGACGGCAAGGGCGATACCGGCGGTAAGCCCGCCGCCCGAAGCCGTGACGACTACGACATCGGGTACCAGGCCGAGTGCAGCCAGGTCGTCGACGATCTCCCGTCCGGCCGTGCCTTGGCCGGCGATAATCAGCGCATCGTCGTAAGGCGGGACGAGGGTGGCCCCGCGCCGGGTCGCTATATCGGCGGCGATGGCCTCGCGGTCGTCGCGCGCCCGGTCATAGAGCACGATCTCGGCGCCGAGTGCGGCGGTGCGTTCGCGCTTGGCGCGTGGCGCATCGCGCGGCATCACGATGACACAGGGCATGCCGAGGAGACGCGCTGCCGCGGCGACGCCTTGGGCGTGGTTGCCGGAGGAGAAGGCGACGACGCCCGCGGCGCGACAGTCCGCCGGAAGCGAGGCGAGCTTGTTGTAAGCGCCGCGAAACTTGAATGAGCCGGTGCGTTGCAGAGTCTCGGCTTTGAGAAAGACGCGTCCGCCGGTCATGGCATCGAGCGCAGCGGATGTCAGAAGCGGGGTGTGCAGGACAACGCCGTCCAGGCGACGCGCCGCATCGTCGACATCCGCAGCCGTAGGCAGGGAGACTGGACTATTTGAGCCTATGGCGACCATGACCCGACGGTAACGCCGCGATTACGGCGCTAGCAAGGGTACCGGCAGGGCAGTCCCGCGCATTATTTATGCGCGGGATTTCAGGCACGTCAGCGGTCGAACCGGCCGGCGGCGTGTGCCAGCATGGTGTAGACCTTGCCGGTGTCCGACGTCAGATAGCTGCGCACCGCCGCGGCACCGCGGTCGCCGCGCGACACGTCGTCGAGCAGGCGCTCGAACTCGTGAATGTAGTGTTCGACGGTCTGCCGGAACTCCGGATCGGTGCGATACTTGTCGCGGATCTCGTCGAACGCCTTCTGACCCTGAAGCGTGTAAAGACGCCGCGTGAACAGGCCTTTCTCGCCGCGCTTGTGACGCTCCCACAGGTCGGCAGCCGCTTCATGATCGATCATGCGCGCGATGTCGACGGAAAGCGTATCGAGCGAGTCGGTGGCGTCGCGCGGGCTCTCGGTCTCGAAGCGCCCGGTGTCGCGGGAGGGCGGGGCTGATGCTTGAGGCTCCTCGCGCGAGGCCCGCGACAGCAGATCGGTGAGCCAGCCCGAGCCGGTGGCGGAGGCCGACGGCGCCGGGCCGCGACCGCCCGGCGGCTGGTTCGGCGGCATGCGAGCTTCCGAACGGCGCGCCGGCGCGCCGGTAATATCGCGCGGGCTGGATTGCTGCTGCGGCGTGATGTCGGGCCGGATCGACCGAACCTGGCCGCGTCCGCCGCCGCCCGTGGCATAGGCCTGCTCGGGCTCGCGCCGCATCGGTTCCGCCGCGTCGATCGAGCGTCCATGACGGGCAATGATGCGGTTGAGCTCGGCCAGCGCGTCGATCTGATCGACGATGACACGGCGCATCTGCGCCGCGCTTTCGGCAGTTTCCTGCGGCAGTTCCAGCACGCCGCGCCGCAATTCGGTGCGCGTCGATTCCAGTTCCTGCTGCATCTCCGTCGCCATCTGCTTCATGCCTTTGATGGTCTCGGTGAAACGCTCGGCGGACTGGGTGAAGATCGCGCCGACGTCGGCGCTGGCGTCGTTATAGATGGCGTTGAGGGCTTCGCCGGTGCGCTTGCGCTCCTCTTCCGAGCTTGCGCGCACCAGTTCGAACTGCTGCTCGATCGAGTGCACGCTGTCGTTGCTTGTTTCCGCGATCAGGCTTGCGATCTCGCGCGTGCGAGTCGTCGCGGCGTCAAGCAACTCGTCGAGCAGGCTAGAGAAGCGTTGCAACCGCTGTTCGAAGTCGTTGGTGCGCAGGTCGAGCGTGGTGACGAGACCCTCGAGGCTTGTCTGCCGCGCGGTGGTCGTCTCCTCGGCCTTGCGGTTACTGAGCTCCAGAAGCTGAACCGCTTCGGCAAGCGAGCGGCCATGCTGATTGAACTGACCCGACAGGTCGCCGAGGTCGCGCAACACCTTTCCGGTCACGGTATTGAACGTGCCGAGGTGTTGTTCGATCTTCGACGTCGTGGAGCCGCTCTTGCCGGCGAGGTCGTTCATGGCAGCGACGAATTCGGAGACGCGGCTCGCCATGGTGTGCTCGATCGAGTTCATGTTTTCGTGAGCGCCGCTGAGCACTTCCTGGAGCAGGATATTGGCCTCGCGCAGACGCTCGAACAGCGCCGTCGAGTCGGAACGCAGCATGTTGTGCGTTTCCAGAATGTCGGCCACGGTGGCCGCAGCCGTCTGCTTGGATTCCTCGACCGCCTGGCGGGTCGCGCTGTGCAGATCGGCGAGGGTGCGCGTCAGCGTCGATTTTGCCGAACTCGGTGACGCCGTGCGCGCCTTCCTGCAACTGGCCGAGCGTGACCGTCATGGCCTTTGTTGCGGTCTGGCTCGCATCGTTGATGAGGCGTGCGATTTCCTCGCTGTTGTCCATCATCGTCTGCGTGAACACGAAGCTCTTGGCTTCGATCGACTTCACGGCATGGTCAGTGACGCGGCTGACTTCGCTGGCGAACTCCTGACCCTTGCCGGTCAGCGCGCTGAGCAGCCCGTTCGACTTCTCGTCGAGCAGCAGCGTCATCTCTCCCAGCCGTTCGCTGACCCTGCTGTTGAATTCGTCCGCCTTGCCAACGACGTTGCGCGCAACCTCGACGCTGGTGCTGACCAGCTTGCGCTCGGCTTCGCCGGCGCTGAGGTTGATTGCGTCGGTCGTGGCGGCGGCGCTGCGAGCAAGGAGGTCGCTGGCGCTGGATGCGCTGGCGCCGATGGCTTCCCGGGCCGCGGTGACGGTCTTGCTGATGGTGTCATTGGCGGAGGCAGCAGCCCGGCTCAGCGAGTCGTTGGCTATGGTAGTGACCTTGCCGATCAATTCATTTGCAGCCGCTGCGCTGGTGCCGAATGACTGCTTGGCAATGGCGGCGCTGTTGATGAAAGCCTCGTTTGCCGCCGATGCGCTCGTACCGAACGACTGCTTGGCCGCGGTGGCGCTCGAGCTGAACGCCTGATTGGCCGCGGCAGCGCTCGTGCCGATGGCATCGTTCGCTGCGGCAGCGGCCTTGCTCAAGGTATCCTGTGCTGCCGCGGCAGCCTTGCCGATCGTGTCACTGAGGCCAACCGTGCTGCGATTGAGCGACACGGTCGCCTCGACGGCGTTGCGGTTCAGCGTTTCAGCTGCTGTCGTGCCTGCCGTCGTAGCCTTGGCAAGCAATTCGGTCGTGTTCGCCGTGAGCTGGATAATCGCCCGTTCGGCGTCGCCGGATTCGGTCTTGATCGCCTCCGACAGCTCATTGATGCGCGTGGTGAGCAATTCGGCCGCGGTGCGGCTGCGCGCCTCAAGCTGTTGCGTTGCGGCTTCCGTGCGTCCGACCAGGAGGTGCTCGAGCTGGCCGATGCGGCCGTCAAGGGTGCTGGCGACTTCGAGAGCCTTGTTGCCCAGTGTCTTGTCGATACTGGCCATACGTTCGTCGAGGTTGTTGGCAACCTCGATCGCGCGCATGCCCAGGGTCTTGTCGATGTTCGCGACGCGAGCGGTCACGGTCTCGCTGAGGCTTGCGGAGCGGGTGTCGATCAGAGTCGTGACATCGCTCAGGCGCTTGTCGAGCGAAGTGACGACCTCCTTGCCGCCTTCGGCAAGGGTCTTGGCAATATCCATGACGCGTGCGGCGAGGGCGTCGGTGAGCGTTTGCGTCCGGCCATCCAGCGCGTCCTGGAAGCGCGTCAGGCGCTCGTCGAGAGCGGTGGTCACTTCGCTGGCTTTGGTGGTGACCCGGTTGTCGAAGCTCTCGACATAGCCGCGCATCGATTCGGACACGTCCTGCGTGCGGGCGCCGAGCCTTTCGACCAGTTCGGAGCCGTAAGTCTTCACGGTGCGGTCGAATTCGGTGAGGTGCCGGGTAATCAGATTGCCGAGGGTCGCGGAATCGCGGGAAATCTTCTCGCCAAGCTCCGCGCCCGAATGATTGAACATTTCTTCGAACGCGGTGAGCCGCGTCGAAAGCATGTCCTTCATTGTGTCGCCGCGCGTCGCGAGCGTGCTGACAAGATGATCGACGCTTTCGCGCAGCGAGTCTGTGACGCTGGTGCTGCGCGAAACCAGGGCATCGGTGATGCGGGTGCCGGTCTGTTCGAGCTTCTTGGCGACGTCCCCGCCGCGCAGATTGAGATCGAGGATCAGCAATTCGCCGGTCGCCCGCAGCGTCGAGTTGACCTCGTCGGCGCGGCTCGCGATCGTTTCCGCGATCTGGCTTGACGTATCGACGATCGCTTCCGAGAGCTCTTGCGCGCGGCCGGAGACGAGATCGGCGACCTCCTGCGAGCGCCCGATCATCGTATCGACGATCGAAAGCGACTTTTCGGAGAAGTTCTCGGCGACGGCGTCGAGCCGCGACGTCATCATGTCTTCGAGGCCGGTCACGATTTCCGCGAAGTCCTCGCCGACGTGGTCGGTCTTGAAATTCAGGCTGGACGTGAGCTGGTCGCTTGCGGTCGTGATCGCCCGCGAGGTTTCGTCACTCGCCAACTCAAGCCGCGTCAGCAGATCGTTGCCGCGCACGCTGAGCTGCTGAATCATGTTGTCGCCGACTTCGCCCAGCGCGACCGTGATGTGCTCGCCCTTTTCGGCGAGTGAATGGGTGATGCGCTGTGCGGCTTCGTTGACTTGCTGGCCGACGAGATCGCTGATCGTCGACAGATCCTGCGTCAGGTCGATATGGACATTGTTGATCGCGGAGCGGACTTGCTCGGCCTGCCCGACCAGCGTGTCGCGCTGGTTGGCAAGATCCTGAAGCAGGCTGCGGATGCGAACTTCGTTGTCGCTGTAGGTGCGCTCGAGCGCGGCGACTTCGTTCTGCACCATCGATTCGAGTTCGCCGGCGCGCGCCAGCGCACGCTCGACGCCGTCGCCCATGGCGGCGACCTCGCGGCGGATCGCCTGGCCAACAGTCACGATGGAATCGCGGGCGATGTTTTCCGGCTCGGACAGGCGGAGTGCGACCTGCGCCATGGCCTGGGTGATCAGCCGCAGTTCCTGGGCGCGCCACGCGATGTGCGCGACGCCGAAGAAGAAGATAATGGGCAGCAGCGCCGCGGCGCCGAGACCGACCATCAGCGCCGCCTGCGAATGGCCGGGCCCAACCGAGGCGTTCAATTCGGACAGATAGGCCCAGGACAGCGCCAGACAGCCGACAATCCAGGCGGCGGAAAACACGGTAGCGACGAAATAGGAGGTGCGCACCGGACGGCGCTGCAAGGCACGAAGGACCTGGCCGACGGACTGCTGGTCGTCATTGGCGGCGAGCGGGGCCGGAGTTTCGCCGCGGTTGCCGATCGGCTCGCGGATGAAATCATCGTCGAAAGCCGGCGTTTCCGGTTCGGTTTCGCGCATCATCTGCTCGGGGGTCGGTGGCGCACCGGCGATCCTGTCGGACTGGTCCTCCGGACGGATTTCCTCGTCTTTGATGTTGAGGGCTTCCTGGATCGCGGAGAGCGCGGCTTCCGTCGGATCCATCGTCTTCTTCGGATAGTTGGCCATTTCGGTCGTCGCCTCGCGTGTTACGCTGGACTAGGGCGGCCCAAAAACGCGGGCCGCGCCACGAGCGCGTGATCGTCTAGTTCCTCATGCGGCACTCGGGACTCCCCAGCCCTCAAGTTTCAGCGCCATTGCCCATCCTATCGGCTTGGCGGATCGAATAAAACGGTGCCGTTAACGTGCTTTTAATCATCGTTAACGGTTCATTCACCACGCCGGCCGCCATTTTACGGGCCACATTGCGGCTGCGTTGGGGCCGAAATGACCGGTCCGGGCCTTATCCCGGGGATTAAAGGGCTTGCTTACCAACACCGCGAAAGCAGCAGGCGCCACGGCCGGCAAACCGCCCCGGATTCACCCGGCTTTGGTTATTTCCAGAGCAAACTCCCGATCAATAAAAATAAGCGTTGGGAGAGTGCGTCGTGAATGCTTCGAGCATGCGGAAAGCGGCCGATTCAGTGCCGGAATTTGCCGTGATTGATGAGATCCATCTCGGCCGCATGACGCTTGGCGACCGCGGCCTGGAACGGGAAATCCTCGAGATTTTCGTACAGCAAGCGGCCATCATGATTGAACGGGTTGCCAATGCGGAACCGGCATTGGCGGCGGCGGCGGCCCATACGCTCATGGGTTCGGCGCGCGGCATCGGGGTCTGGCGGGTTGCGAAGGCCGCCGAATGCCTGGAACGGGCTTCTGCCTGGCCGTCGAATCCGGTGGAACGCGATGCTGCGATCGAGGACCTGAAGGCGGCGACCCTCGAAGCAAGCGCCGCCATTGGCGCGCGTCTGAACCGGGAATTGCGCCGCCACTAGCCGCGGACCGGAGCTTCCGCCGTGGACTAGCATCGCGCGCCATAAGGCAATAAATAAGGACGCGTCCAGCCTGTTTCGGCCGTCTTCGCGCCGGGACATTCAGCATCATCCGGTTTTTGTTCCGCCATGGCCCAGATCACTTTCATCGATTCCGGGGGTACGGCTCGTACCGTCGAAGGCGAGAGTGGCTCGACCGTGATGGAGACGGCGATCAGGAACGGCGTGCCGGGTATCGAAGCGGAATGTGGCGGCGCGTGCGCCTGCTCGACCTGTCATGTCTACGTCGACGAGGCGTGGCGAGAAAAAGTCGGCGAACCGTCGCCGATGGAAGAAGATATGCTCGATTTTGCTTACGACGTGAAACCAAATTCTCGTTTGTCGTGCCAGATGAAGGTCAGCGACGACCTTAACGGTCTGGTTGTGCGGACTCCGGAACGCCAGGCCTGACGTTCACGATTTCGCGCTGCTTGCAGCGTGCCAGTGCGGCGGATTTGACATTCGCTGGCCACCGTGGCTCTAGCTCTGCAAACGAATGAGGTGCGTGTCTGGATCGAGCTGCCTGACACCGTGCCTCATCAGACAAACTTCCTAAAACAACGAGCAAAAAGACGACATGAGCGAGCCTATCAAGACTGACGTTGTCATCATCGGTGCGGGGCCCATTGGCCTGTTCGCGGTTTTCGAGCTGGGTTTGCTCGACATGAAATGTCATCTCATCGACATTCTCGACAAGATCGGCGGCCAATGCGCCGAATTGTATCCGGAAAAGCCGATCTACGACATTCCCGGCGTGCCCTATACCAGCGCGCAGGGTCTTGTTGATGCGCTGCTGCTTCAGATCAAATCGTTCAACGCGGAATTCCATCTCGGCGAGATGGTCGAGAAAGTGGAAAAGATCGGCGACCCGCTGTTTCGCGTGACGACGGATCAGGGCAAGGTCTTTGAGTGCAAGATCGTCGTGATCGCAGCCGGCGGCGGTTCGTTCCAGCCGAAGCGCCCGCCGATCCCCGGCATCGAGGCCTACGAAGGCAACACGGTGCATTATGCCGTGCGCAAAATGGAAAACTTCCGCGACAAGAATGTTCTGATCGTCGGCGGCGGCGACAGCGCGCTCGACTGGACGCTCAATCTGCAGCCGCTGGCAAGCAAGCTGACGCTGTGCCACCGCCGCGCCGACTTCCGTGCCGCGCCGGATTCCGTCAACAAGATGATGGATCTAGTGAAAGAAGGGAAAGTCGAGCTCGTGGTCGGTCAAGTCACGTCGCTTGTTGGAGCCGACGGCGTGCTGCAGAAGGCAATCGTCAAGAAGACCGACGGCGCGATGGCCGACGTCGATTGCGATACGATGCTGCCGTTCTTCGGCCTGACCATGAAGCTCGGCCCGGTGGCCGACTGGGGCTTCGAGTTGAAGAACAACGAATACATCCCGGTGAATACCGAGAATTTCGAGACCAGCGTGCCGGGTATTTTCGCCATCGGCGACATCAACTGGTATCCGGGCAAGCTCAAGCTGATCCTGTCCGGCTTCCACGAAGGTGCGCTCGCGGCGCAGAAGGCGTACCACTACGTCTATCCGGAGAAGCGGCTGGTGTTTCAGTACACGACGTCGTCGTCGAGCCTGCAAAAGAAGCTCGGCGTTGCGCCGACACCACGCTGACGTCCGACTTGATTACTGCGGCTTCGGTGCCGGTACGGCCGGCGCCACCTGGGCCGGCGGCAATGCCGTCGGCGTGGGGGCGGGAGTTGATACGGACGGTGGCGCCAACGGCGCCGTGATCACCGCCGGCGGTGTTGCCAGGCCCAGCACGCCGCGTGCCGCTGGAAGCGCCGCATCGGCCATCGCCGCATAACCTTCCGCAGTCGGGTGCACCGCGCCGCCATACACGGCGCTGACGACGCCCCAAAGCGCGTCGTGGATGTCGCTCGGCTTGAGCATCGCCGACAAACCTTCGGGATAGGTCATGGCGGTGAAGTAGCTGTCGTTAGCGGTCCTGATCCAGCGTGCGCGCGACGCATAAGGGCGATAGTCGCTCGGCGGCGTCGAGCAGACCAATGGATAATCGGCGGCTTGCGACTGGTCGGTCTCGAAGCTTTCGCCGGTCGGCGAAAAACAGGCGCGGTCGAATTCGGGATCGCTGGCCGCGTGCACGCACATGCCGTGCTGCGCAAACGCGGCCTGATGATCGTCGACGAACGTCATTCGCTCCGTCAGCGGATCCTTGCAGGTCTTGTTGCCGTCGCAGGTCGCGAGCGCCTTGAGTTTTGGCAAGAATTTGGTGTCGACGAAAGTTGTCGCGCCGCGCAGGCGCTCTGCATCCGCGCCAAAGGCGGGATGAATATCGAGGCCGTCGCGGCCGCCCGGACATGGCGTATTGGGCGCCTGCATCGCCGGATTGCCGTATGAGACGTAAACGACGCGCGAGAGGTTGTTGTCGACATAGGGCTTAAGCGCAGTCCGCAACCGTATGAACTGGTCGCCCAGATCGTCGAGATTCCTTTGTGCATCCTGGACGCTGGCCAGCGAGCCGCCTTCCCTGAGCAGCAGGCGCTCGGTTGTGGCGTCGACAATCACATTGGCGACCAGGCCGGCAAAGTTGATGTCGTTGGCGCCGATCGTCAGCAGGATGAGATCGATATTGCGTTTGGGATCCTGCTTGTGCGCGGCCGCCATCAAATCCTTGAGCTCGGAGAACTGCGCGGGCGATGTGCCCGAACAGCGATCGGTCGCGTTCAACGGGCAGTCGTCGGCAGCCTGCGAGTCGAACAGGCCGGCCGAGATGGTTGCTCCGGTGCAGGCCAGCGGCAGGAAGGTCACGGCGACGTGCGGCTGCTCGACCGCAAGCGCGAGTGCCGTGCGCAGTTGATAGCTGTACAGCGACCGATGGCAGGCCGGATTCATCCAGCGCGCGCCGTGGCGCGCCCAATCGATCGTGGCGGCGGAGCTTGTGACGCCGCTGCTTTCACAGGAACGGTCGCCGGTAAAGCCGGCGCGGCTCGGCCGGTAGTACTGGCCCCCGGTGCTGCCCCGCAGGAAGCGCCGGAAGCAGAATCCGCCTTCGAGTTTGACCGCCCGGTCGGGATCGCCTTCACCGGCGGCGATGGAATCTCCCATGCCGGCGACCAGCAGGTCGCGCACGTTGATTTCGGTCACGATCCGTTGCGCGGTGCCATCTCCGAGCGGAATGTCCACCGTTGCCACCGTGGTGCGGCCGCTGGCGACGCGAAGCTTTACCTCTTCCTCGCATGGCGCATCGGTCTGGCGTAGCGGGCCGACGCCGTCATCAAAACTCCACGAGCAGGTCTGGCCTTGCGGCATGTTGCCGGAAACCACGACGCCGACGGCGTGGTCCATCGGGTTGAGATAGCTTTCCTTTACGCCATCGCGGTCGCAGCTCTGCATGAGATTGCCCGAGGCGTCGACGCAGAGATTGCCGACGACGTCCTTGGCCCAGCCGAAGCCGCCGGTGGTCTGCTCGAGCCGATCCTCGGCGGCGAGGACGCCGTCGCCCCGGCTGGCCGCGACCTGGCGCAGAAAATCGCCTTCCTTGCGGAACAGCCGGAAGCGGTTTTTCACCTCCCATGCGATGCGGAAATTGCCGGTGCTCGACAATTGCGCAAACGCCGCGTCGAGCGGCGCAAACGAGATCAGCACGGCAAGGATGATGGCAAGACGCATGGTTTAAGGCTGCAAGGCTACCAAGTTCTACCACTTCGGATGCGGCAGAAATATGAGTGCTCGCATAAACACGGGGTTAGGTTACCTACCACGGGCTGTTTAATGTCTGACCGACCGGACGCCAAGGCTGCACCAAGGGTGCAAGAGTGGCGCGAGTTCGCGGCTCGGAGGGCAGGCAACCGGTGCACGCAACCTAATCAGCCGAAACGTCGATCAGGATGCCGTCGCAGTCCGCCATATGATGCTGACCGAGCGGGCAGGTCCGGCGAAACATATCGAGGTGCGCTTTGCCTTCGGCGCCGGTGCCGACCGGGTAGGGCGCCAGCAGCGGATTGTCGGCGGCGATCTGGTCGACGTCCTTCTTGAACGTGTCGAGGTTTTCGACCTTGAAGCCGATGTGGTCCATGCCGGCGGTGATGATGCCGCTGCCTTCATAATCGGCGATATCCCACGGCATGATGACGAGCGTCATATGTCCGTCGGTGAGATAGTGGTTGCGGTCGCCGGCGCGTTTGTTGCCGGGTGCCAGCTCAAAAATGTCGCGATAGAACTCCGCCATGTCGTCGGGCCGCATGGTGCGCAGCGCGACATGATCGATGTGGCGCGGATTGATCTCCGTCGCACCCTCCTGCTCGCGATAAACCGACGTGCGGTTGGCCATGTTCTTTTGCGAAATGTCGAACATGTTGCCGTCCGGATCGTGCGTCGAGATGCCGGCGAACGGCCGGTTCGCCGGACGCTGCAGCCACTTCACCGTCGGATATTTCTTGCGGATGCGCGCAAACGCCGTTTCGGAGTCCTCGACCTCGATGCCGAAATGATCGAGCCCCGCGGCGCGGCCGGCCCGTTTCGGATTGATGTTGAGCCCGACATAACCGTCGCCAACCGTCTGGGCGCGGGCAGTCTTGGTTTTATCCGACGTGCGCATGCCGAAGACGGATTGATAGAACAATGCCGACTTGGCGTAGTGTTCGCTGACGATCGCGACGTGATTGATCTTGGCAAACATCCGTTCCTCCCGCGGGATTTTCGGTCGGCCGTCCGGGCTCTGCAGCGCCACTTGGTCTGTGCTAGAATTTACGCAACAGATTGAACTTTCCGGCGGTGTGCCACAAGGCGCCTGCAACGGGACCGAAACCGATGGCCGACCTGAGCCTGACAACGAAATGCTGTATCGCCGGCGGCGGCCCGGCCGGAATGATGCTGGGCTTTCTTCTGGCGCGCGCGGGCGTCGACGTCGTGGTGCTGGAGAAGTATCCCGACTTTTTTCGCGACTTTCGCGGCGACACGGTGCACCCGTCCACGCTCGAATTGATGTACGAGCTCGGGCTGCTCGACGAATTCCTGAAGGTGCCGCATCAGAAGGTGGAGACGCTGACCGGGCAAATTGGCGCCGAGCATCTCACGATGATCGATTTCCGCCACCTGCCGACCCACTGCAAATTCGTCGCGCTGATGCCGCAATGGGATTTCCTCAATTTCCTGGCCGCGCACGGCAAGCGCTACAAGACGTTCGATCTGCGCATGCAGGCGGAGGCGGTCGATCTGATCGAGGAGGCCGGCCGGATTGTCGGCGTGCGGGCCAAAACGGCGGATGGCACACTGACGATCCGTGCCGACCTGGTGGTCGGCTGCGACGGCCGCCACTCGACGGTACGCGACAAAGCCGGCTTGCAGAGCGACGACTACGGCGCGCCGATGGATGTGCTGTGGTTTCGGCTGTCACGCCAAACCGCCGACAGTACCGATACTTTCGGCCACATCGAGGCGGGCAAGATGATGATCATGCTCGACCGCGGCGATTATTGGCAGTGCGCCTATGTCATTCCGAAAGGCGGCATCGACCGTGTCCGGTCGGAAGGCCTGGACGCTTTTAGAAACCGCGTCGTGGAGATGTCGCCATTTCTGTCCGACAGGATCCGCGAAATCAAAACGTGGGACGATGTGAAGCTGCTCAGCGTCACGGTCGACCGGCTGCAACGATGGTGGCGGCCGGGCCTGATTTGCATCGGCGACTCGGCGCACGCGATGTCGCCGATCGGCGGCGTCGGCATCAACATGGCGGTGCAGGACGCCGTGGCTGCCGCCAATCAACTGGCCGGCCCGCTCAAGGCCGGCCACGTGTCGATCGAAGACCTGCATGCCATCCAGGAACGGCGCACGCTGCCGGTGAGCTTCACCCAGTGGCTGCAGCTCACCATCCAGAAGCGGATCATCAGCCGCGTGCTGGTCAGCGAGCAGCGACCGAAGCCGCCGCTCTTGTTCAAGCTGTTCGGGGTATTTCCGGTGCTGCGCCGGATTCCGGCACGCCTGCTCGGGATCGGCATTCGCCCGGAGCACATTCACACACCCGACGCCTTCGCGGCGACGCCGGCTCGCGATCGCGCCGCGTAAGTTTATTTGCGCTGCAAATCCGCGGCCGCGCGGGCGAGAATCTCGACGAGATGCGCTTCGGCTTCCGCGTCGCCCTCGAGCCGCTTGCCGATGGTCTCGCGCAGATGGTCGAGCGCGGCCTCGGTCAGCGGCGGCAGCGATCCGCGATTCTCGCGGTCGCGGACCTTGCGCCGCCAGCGTCCGACGCGCTCGCCGAGCGCAGCAAGCCGCTGCAGCACCACGTCAACGAGTTCGCGGTTGCTTTGCAGATAGGCCCGGCCTTCGTCGGTGATGGTGTAGAGCTTCTTGGAACCTTCTGTTGAAACGGTGACGTAACCGGCCTCTTCCAGGTAGGTCAGCGTCGGATAGACGATGCCGGGACTCGGCGAGTACCAGTCCGCGGTTTTCTCTTCGAGTAGCTTGATGATCTCGTAGCCGTGACGCGGCGCCTCGGCGATCAGGGCCAACGCCAGGAGCCGCAGGTCACCCTGCGCCAGCATCCGCCGCGCGCGCATCAGGTCTTCGCCGCCTTCGCCGAAGCCGCCGTGGCGCCCGCCAAAGCCAAAGCCGCCGAAACGGCCGCCACGCCGCTGATGACGTCCCGCAGCCCAGCGGCCGCGGTCGGACTCGTCCCCGTGTCCGCAATGTCTGTGCATTCTTTTTCTCCTTTTTCGATGCAAAGATATATCTTCAGATAGATCATATTAAGCTATAGCACAAGATATATCTTTTGAATTCTGATCAGTTTTATTTCTATATTTTACAATGGCTTGAACTAGGACGAGGGCACATTGAGTGTAGCGGTCAGCATGAGTAAGGCAGCCTGTAAAAGGGCTTGCGGCCCGCTCCCGAGGCCTCATAGTCGGCCTTATGCCTGTACTGCGAAAAATCATCCTGGCGGGGGCGATTATCGCCCTGTTGTCGGCCAATGCCTCTGCCCAGATACGGGCGCTGCCCGACAATCACGACCAGCCGACTAAGGAGGAACGAGAGCAAAAGGCCAAACATGACGCTTACGAAGCGGCCTCTAAACGGCTTCCCACTACGACTAAATCCGATCCGTGGGGAACTGTGCGCCCAACTTCGGAGCCAGCACCGCTGAAGAAGAAGCAGTGACCAAGCACCCCCAAACGCTCCCGCGACATGAACCAGTGGGCCAAGCGCATGGTCGATCTGGCCACTGGGGCAGGCGAGAAGACCAAAAGCCCATCACCGGCAGCCAGGCCACGGCCAGGAGGGCGGCCCGCGCCGCACCCGTAATCTGACAACCCACTACCCATTGGGGGCATCGGGCCAGCCAATTTAGCCCTGTGATTGGATGTTGTCGGCGCCAGTTCGATACAAGAACAGGCCGAGGAGCACGCCGCGCTGGCCAACTGGTGAGCAGGCCAACGCACATTTCAATCAAAGGAACTGTTGGCATTACTGGTTATGACCGGCATGCGTTGCGCGCAGTCTTTGAACGCAGATCCGCTGCTATAACGCCGCGGCCGGAGACGTCGTTTCCTCGCTCCGGGCATCACAACTCATGAGTTCGAAACGCAATTGGACATGAAGCTCAACACACTTATCAAACTCGGCTTGTCGTGCGCTGTCAGCTACGCCGGCCTCGTTCAGCAATCCACCACGGGATTCGCAGCCGATTGGCCGACTAGGCCGGTGACGGTCGTGGTGCCGTTTTCCGCGGGCGGCATCACCGACACGATGGCTCGCATCATGAGCAGCTATCTGTCGGCCAAATTCGGCCAGCCGTTTGTTGTCGACAACCGCGATGGCGCCAGCGGCGCGATCGCCGCGGAAGCCGTCGCGCACGCCAATCCGGATGGCTACACGCTGCTGCTCGGCGCAACGCCGCAAATCTCGATCGTGCCTTACATGCAGCACGTCAACTACGATCCGAAGAAGGATTTCGTTCCGACCAGTATTTTCGGCACCGATCCGTTCGTGATGATGGTGCGCTCCGACCTGCCGGTGCAGACGACAAAAGAGTTCATTGATTACGCGAAGGCGCAACCCGGCAAGCTGACGTTCGCGTCCGGCGGCAACGCCACGATTTCACGGCTTGCGGCATCGCTGTTTCTGGCGCGCGCCGGGCTCGATCTCGTTCACGTGCCGTATCGTGGCGGTGCGCCGGCCATGGTCGACATGCTCGGCCATCATGTCGATATGTATTTCGGCAGCGCAGTCGACGTCGCGCCGGTCAAGGACGATCCGCGCGTCAGGCTTCTTGCCGTGACCAGCGCGAAAGCCTCTCCGCTGTTTCCCGATCTGCCGCCGATTTCCGACGTGTTGCCCGGCTATGGCCTTACGACATGGAATGGCCTGATGGCCCCGGCCGGCACGCCGCAGGACGTCATCGAAAAAATCACCCAGGGGATTATCGAAGCAGCGCACGATCCCGGAATCGGCGTCAAACTGAAAAACGCAAACGTCGAACCGGTCGGCAGCACGACGGCCGAATTCCAGAGAACCATCAACGACGAGCAGGCCGCCCTTGGCGAAGCCATCAAGGCTTCATCGACCGGAAACTAGCGGCAACCCCGCTTGACGTTGCTGCGGGCGCGGCGAATGGTTGGGCATGTTTGCCTCCTTTTTCCATGAGCTCAAAGCCGCCGGCCTGCCGGTGACGCTGCGCGAATACCTCACGCTGATGGAGGCGATGGAGAAGGATCTGGCCGGCCGCCGGGTCGAGTTGTTCTACTATCTGTCGCGCGCGGCGCTGGTGAAGGACGAGCGCAATCTCGACAAGTTCGACCGGGTGTTCGGCCACGTCTTCAAGGGCCTCGATCTGGTCGAGGAAGCGCTCGCCGCCGAAATTCCGATCGAGTGGCTGAAGAAGCTCACCGAGAAATATCTCACCGAAGAAGAGAAAAAGCAGATCGAGGCGCTCGGCGGCCTCGATAAGTTGCTCGAGACGTTGCGCCAGCGCCTCGCCGAGCAGAAGGGCCGCCATCAGGGCGGCAAGAAGTGGATCGGCACCGCGGGCACCTCGCCGTTCGGCGCCTACGGCTACAATCCCGAAGGTGTGCGCATCGGCCAGGACAAGAACCGCAATTTCCGCGCGGTGAAGGTGTGGGACAAGCGCGAGTTTCGCGATCTCGACGGCGATGTCGAACTCGGCACCCGCAACATCAAGGTGGCGCTGCGGCGGCTTCGGAAATTCGCCCGCACCGGTGCGCCCGACGAACTCGATCTCGACGGCACCATCAAGGGGACCGCGCACAAGGGCTATCTCGACATCCTGATGCGGCCGGAGCGGCATAACACCATCAAGGTGCTGCTGCTGTTCGACGTCGGCGGTTCGATGGACTGGCATATCAAGGCGACCGAGGAATTGTTCTCGGCGGCGCGCACCGAATTCAAGCACATGGTGCATCTCTACTTTCACAATTGCCTGTACGAGAAGGTGTGGAAGCAGAACGCGCGGCGCTGGACCGAGACCACGCCGACCTGGGACGTGCTCCACACCTATCCGCACGACTACAAGGTCATCTTCGTCGGCGACGCCTCGATGTCGCCCTACGAGATCGTCGCGCCGGGCGGCTCGGTCGAGCACTACAACGAAGAGACCGGGCAGGTGTGGATGCAGCGCGTGCTGTCGACCTATCCGTCCAGCGTCTGGCTCAATCCGGCTCCCGAACACGAATGGGACACCACGGCCTCGATCCGCCTGATGCGGCAGCTCATGGGCGGACGGATGTATCCGCTGACGCTCGAAGGTCTCGACGGCGCGATGCGGGAGTTGGGGCGTTAAGCTACTTCCGAATCACGAAGATCGCCTTATATTGGAGGTCGTCGTCAACAAACTGAAAGGAGGTGATCCAGTGTCTCATTGTCTATCGCCGCGGTCGCCGGCATTCGTGAACTGGATCCTCGCCTCTACCGAGGTCCTCGCCTAGGTGGTCTAACCCACCACCGGGCTCACGTGCGCAAGGCAGACGATCGCCTGCGCAACCGGGCCACGGTCTGACAATGGAAGGGCTGCCCGCAAGGGTGGCCCTTCTTTGCGTTTCCGCTCGGTCCTTTCGCTGCCCGCCGCGCTTACAAATCGAATGCTGCGTTGAGCTTCGGCATCTCGACACGCGTGCCGCTGAGCTTCGCGGCGAATTGCTGCATCGAGCCTTCCTCGCCGTGAACGAGAAAGGTGCGGCCGGCCTGCGTCGCTTTCTGCCAGGCCAAGAGCGCTGCTTGATCGGCGTGCGCCGAAAAACCGTTGATCGTGTAGATGCGCGCCCGTACCGGTATATCTTCGTCGATAATCCTGACGTGCTTCGCGCCGTCGATGATACGGCGTGCCGGCGTGCCTTCCGCGGCGTAGCCGACAAAAACCACGCTGCACTCCGGACGCCAGAGATTGTGCTTGAGGTGGTGGCTGATGCGCCCGCCGGTGGCCATACCGGAGCCAGCCATGACGATGGCGCCGCCGCGAACGTTGTTGATCGCGATCGAGGCGGCGGTTTCGCGGGTGAAGTGCAGCCCGGGTAACCGGAACGGATCCTGTCCGCTGTGGAACATTTCCGCAGTCTTCGCATCGTAGGATTCCGGATGGCGCTTGAAGATTTCGGTCGCCGAGATCGCCATGGGCGAATCCAGATACACTTGTGCCGAGGCAGGCAGCCTGGATTGCTCGACACCGGCGCGCAAGAAATAGAGGAGCTCCTGTGCGCGCTCCAAAGCGAAAGTGGGAATGATAACGTTGCCGCCGCGGTTGAACGTGTCGAGGATTGCGGCGTAAAGCTCCTCAACCGAGGCGTCGAAGGATTTGTGCAGGCGGTCGCCGTAAGTGGTCTCCATCACGACGGCGTCGGCGCGTGGCGGCGTCACCGGACCACGCAGTAGCGGGTGCCCGGGATTGCCGAGATCGCCGGAGAACAAGACGCTGCGCCGCTGCCCGGCCTCCTCCAGTTCGAGAAAGATGCTGGCGGAGCCAAGGATATGGCCGGCGTCGAGGAAGGTGGCGCGCAAGCCCGGCGCAAGCGAGATCGGCTCTGCGTAGGCTGCGGTCCGGCCGAAATAATCGAGGCAGTGCAGCGCGTCCGTCATCGAATAAAGCGGCTTGCCATTCGTGTCGCCGCGCCGTGCCGCCTTCCGCGCGCGGGCGCTTGCATCCTCTTCTTGCAGATGCGCGGAATCGAGCATGACGAGGCGCGCCAGTTCGCGCGAGGCCGCGGTCGTGACGATTTCGCCGCGGAAGCCACGCTGCGTCAAAAGCGGCAGCCGGCCGCAATGGTCGAGGTGCGCGTGGGTCAGGAGTACGTAATCGATGCTGTCGGCGGCAAAACCGAACGGCGCGGCATTGTCGGTGTCGAGTTCGTGGCTGCCCTGAAACAGACCGCAATCGATGAGTACGCGCCGGCCGGCGCATTCGATCAGGTGGCACGATCCGGTGACGTCACGATCCGCTCCGTGAAATGACAAACGCAAAGGCAATCCTCCCGGCATATCAGTGGCGGCCGACCGGTGACCGATGCGGCCGCTGCAAAAAGGGCGAACGTGTCGTCAGATCTTGCTGTGACCCGCGCTGGCGTTGACGGCGTGCCAACGCGCGATTCCATCCCAGATGTCCTGCGCCGTTTCCGCGAACCAGAACAGCTCGCGATCCTCCGGATCGATGACACCTTCGTCGACCATGAAATCGATATTGAGCACGCCCCGCCAATAGCTTTCGCCGACCAGAACGATCGGTATCGGGTCGATTTTGCGGGTCTGAATAAGCGTGAGGACTTCGAACAGTTCGTCGAGCGTGCCGTAGCCGCCGGGAAAAGCGACCAGCGCTCTGGCGCGCAACAAAAAGTGCAATTTGCGCATGGCGAAATAGTGGAAGCTGAAGCAAAGCCCGGGTGTGACATAGGGATTTGGGTATTGCTGGTGCGGCAGGCTGATATTCAGACCAACCGATATGGCGCCGGCGTCGCACGCTCCCCGGTTGGCCGCTTCCATTATTCCCGGTCCGCCGCCGGTCATGACGAGGCACTTCCCCAGACCCGGACATTCCGTTGACTCGCTCACCAGGCGGCCGAATTCGCGCGCGACATCGTAGTAGTGACTCTTGGCAAGTATCCGCTCGGCGATGGCCAGCTGTTGCTTAAGGCTTGCATTGCCGGCGTCACGCGCGAGTGCGGCGCGTAAGCCCTCGACCCTGCTCCTCGCCGCCGCGGGTTCGCAGATACGCGTGCCGCCGAACACCACGATCGTATGATCGATGCCTTGCTGTTCGAGCGACAATTCGGTTTTGAAATAGTCGAGCTGCAAACGAACGCCGCGTAGCTCGCCGCGGGCAAGGAGGTCGATGTCCTGATCGGAGCGGCGATAGCTTGGATTCTCCATGATCGCGCGCACGCGCCGCAAAGCTTCGGGGTCTTCCTCGGTCGACTTGGGCTCGCACCATGGCAGCGGCTGCCGGCGCTTGTCCGGGTGGGCGGGCGCCGGGACATGCGACGTTCCCGGTCTCGTCTGGTCCTTGGTCATCGTTTCTCCGATCACGTCGGCAGCCAAGATCCTGCTGGTCGGGCGATGTCTTGAATGAGGCGTCGTCCGGCGATCGTCGTTTCGCGCGCTACCGGCGGCGCCGTGGCGGGGAAGGTTGTCTGTCGTTAAATACTTGCATACGCCACAATGGTTACTGTCAATCCCGCCTTGGATATCGAAACATCACCGCGAGGAGGAGCATCTGTGCCCGAACAACAGCCCAAGACGGGAGCAGGCGCGCCTGGTCTTGTCATCGTCCGCGAAACCCGGCGCAGTGCATTCGACCAGGAAATCATTGCCGGCAGGCATCGTTTCGTGGCCGACGAGCCGGTCAGCGCCGGCGGCCAGGATAGCGGTCCGGGTCCCTATGATCTGCTGCTGGCATCGCTCGGCGCATGCACGTCGATGACCATCCGGCTTTATGCCGACAGCAAGAAAATTCCTTTGCAGCGGGTTGAAGTGCGGCTACGGCATTTTCGGGTCTATGCCACCGATTGTGCGGAGTGCGAAACCGAGGAAGGCATGGTCGATCACATCGATCGCGAAATCGGGCTCGACGGCGATTTGACTGCCGAGCAGCGCGCGAAGCTGATGGATATCGCCAACCGGTGCCCGGTGCACCGCACGTTGACGTCGGAAGTCAATATCCGCACCATCCCGTTACAGTAGTGCTGGGGCTCCTGTGAATGCTTTGACTGACAAGGTCGCTCTGGTCACCGGCTCGAGCCGGGGCATCGGCCGCAGCATCGCGCTCGAACTCGCCGGGGCGGGCTGCGATGTGATGCTGACCGCGCGAGACGCCAAAACGCTGGACAGCGTCGCCGCTGAAATCCGCGCACTCGGCCGCAAGGCGGCGGTTTATGCCGCCGACCTCACGCTCGAAGCGGAGCCTGCCAAATTGGTCGAGGCCGTGAACCGGGAATTCGGGCGGCTGGATATTCTGATCAATAATGCCGGCGCCAATAAGCGCGGAAATTTTCTGGAACTCACCGAGCAGGACTGGAGCGACTGCTTCAATCTGAAATTCTTCGCGCATATGCGGTTGTGCCGGGCGGCGTGGCCGCTTTTGAAGGCCGCGCAGGGGTCGATCGTATTCATCGCCGGCGTCGGCGCCCGCGCCCCGGTCTCCGACTATACGATCGGCGCGGCAGTGGTCGGCGCCAGTGTGTCCTTCATGAAAGCGCTCGCCGACCTCGGCAAGCATGACGGCGTGCAGGTCAATGCGGTCAATCCCGGATCGGTGAAAACCGACCGGTTCCGTCACCGGCTCGGCAAGGTGATGAAGAAAACCGGGCTCGGCGAAGAGGCCGCCACCGAGCATCATCGCCGCGAACTCGCCATCACGCGTTTCGGTACGCCGGAGGATATTGCCGGAATGGTGAGCTTCATCGTTTCGCCGCGCGGCCGCTGGCTGCAAGGCTCGGCCATCGACATGGACGGCGGCCAGATCGAGCCGTTGCGGATGGCGCGCTACGAGTAGATTGCGGTGACCGCGACGTTGCGGCCGCCGCACCCGGCATCGGTCAAAGCGCCGCCTTTTTCACTTTCGACCGGACCTGGGCGATGACATGGGGGATGGCCGCGTCATTGCCCGGCGCCATGATGTGCGCGCCAGCGATGCCGGGGATGGCGGCGAGCTCCTCGATCAACTCGACGCAGATCGCGATGCCTTCGCGCGCCGGGTCCGATGCTGTCTCCATCCGCGCGATGTACCTGTCGGCAATGATCGTTCCGAACAAGTGGCTCTTCATCCATTGCGCCGATTTCACCGAGCGCAGCGGATTGACGCCGATGATCAGCGCGAGTTGTCGGGTGATGCCGGCTTTTTCCAGCGCGGCGGCATAGCGGCGCACGATACCGGGGTCCATGCAGAATTGGGTCTGCGCGAATTGCGCGCCGGACTTTATCTTGGCGGCGAGGCCCTTCGGTTCCCAATCCGGCGCAGGATCGACCGGCATGTCGGCGGCCCCAATAAAGAACGCCGCCTTGCCGTCCACCTTGCGGCCGGTGGGCAGCGTTCCCTCGTCGCGCAGCCGCCGCGCGGTCTCGATCAGCGTCGCGGAGTTGACGTCGAACACCGGCTTGGTGTCGGGCTGGTCGCCGGCCTTCGGATCGTCGCCGGTGAGTAGCAGCATGTTGCGGATGCCGAGCGCGGCTGCGCCCATCATCTCGCTTTGAATGGCAATGCGATTCTTGTCCCGGCAGGTGATTTGCAGGATTGGCTCGATGTCCATGCCGGTCAGGATGGATGCTGCGGCCAGCGCCGCCATGTGGGCGCGGGCGCCGGCGCCGTCGGTGACGTTCACTGCGTCGGGCAGGCCCTTGAGCGGGGCAGCTTTGCGCCGCAGGTCGTCGGCATCGAAGGACACCGGCGGGGCGATTTCGGCGGTCAGGACGAATCGGCCGGCCCGCAGGCGCTCTTCGAGCGTATGTGGGACGGGAGTGCTCTGGTTCATTGTGAGGTCTCGACAGCAAGCGCGGGCGCGCAGCAGCGCATATATGCTTTATCGGCGTGCTGCAAATGGCCGCTTTCTGGACAGGAAAGCACTGTCCCGCTAGAGAGTTAGCCCCTCTAGAGGTTTGGATCATTTATGAGCGGCGTCAACGAAATCCGGTCGGCCTTTCTGAATTTTTTTGCCCGCGAAGGGCATGAGGTCGTGCCGTCGTCGCCGTTGGTGCCGCGCAATGATCCGACATTGATGTTCACCAATGCCGGCATGGTGCAGTTCAAGAACGTTTTCACCGGGCTGGAAAAGCGTCCTTATCAGCGGGCGGTGACCGCACAAAAATGCGTCCGCGCCGGCGGCAAGCACAACGACCTCGACAACGTCGGCTACACCGCGCGCCACCATACCTTCTTCGAGATGCTCGGCAACTTCTCGTTCGGCGACTACTTCAAGGAACGCGCCATCGAGCTGGCCTGGAAGCTGGTGACCAAAGAGTTCGGCATTCCGGCCGAGAAGCTGACGGCGACCGTCTATATCGATGACGACGAGGCGTTCAAGCTCTGGAAAAAGATCGCCGGCCTGCCCGAGAGCAGGATCATCCGCATTGCGGGCTCCGACAATTTCTGGGCGATGGGCGACACCGGGCCGTGCGGCCCGTGCTCGGAAATCTTCTACGACCACGGCGACAAGGTTTGGGGCGGACCGCCCGGCAGCCCGGAGGCCGACGGCGATCGTTTCACCGAGATCTCGGAATCTTGTGTTCATGCAGTATGAACAGCTCGCCAAAGGCGGCGAGCGGGTCAACCTGCCGCGGCCGTCAATCGACACTGGCATGGGTCTCGAACGCACCGCGGCGGTACTGCAGGGCACCTACGACAATTACAAGACCGATCTGTTCGGCGCGCTGATCGAGGCGGTCGCCGATTTCACCCATGTCGATCCGGACGGCGAACAGAAGGCCTCGCATCGCGTCATCGCCGATCACCTGCGCGCCGGTTCGTTCCTGATCGCCGACGGTGTGCTGCCCTCGAACGAAGGCCGCGGCTATGTGCTCCGCCGCATCATGCGCCGCGCTATGCGGCATGCCGAACTGCTCGGCGCCAAAGAGCCGCTGATGTGGAAGCTGGTGCCGGTGCTGGTGCGCGAGATGGGCCAGGCCTATCCGGAGCTGCATCGCGCCGAGCAACTCGTCACCGAAACGCTCAAGCTCGAGGAAACCCGCTTCCGCCGCACGCTGGAGCGCGGGCTGGGGATTCTCGACGAGGCCAGCAAGTCGCTCAACAAGGGCGACATGTTCGACGGCGTGACCGCATTCACGCTGTACGACACGTATGGCTTCCCGCTCGATCTGACCCAGGATGCGCTGCGCAACCGCGGCATCGGCGTCGACCTCGCCGCGTTCAACGATGCGATGGAGCAGCAGCGCGCCAAGGCGCGCGCGTCGTGGGCCGGCTCGGGAGAGGCCGCCGACGAGGCCGTCTGGTTCGGTCTGCGCGAGAAAGCCGGCGGCACCGAATTCCTCGGCTACGACACCGAGAATGCCGAAGGCGTCGTGGCGGCGCTGGTGCGCGACGGCAAGGAAGTCACCGAGCTCAAGAAGGGCGAGAGCGGCGCTGTCGTTCTCAATCAGACGCCGTTCTACGGCGAATCCGGCGGTCAGGTCGGCGACACCGGCACGATGACGGCGGACGGCGTGCGGTTCAAGGTTACCGACACGCAAAAGCATCTCGGCGATGTTTTCGTGCACAGCGGCACGGTCGAGGAAGGCTCGCTGAAAGTCGGCGCCGCACTGTCGCTCGAGGTCGATCATCGCCGCCGCGGCGCAATTCGCAAGAACCATTCGGCGACGCATCTGCTGCATGAGGCGTTGCGGCAGGTGCTTGGCGATCACGTCGCGCAAAAAGGCTCGCTGGTCGCACCGGACCGGTTGCGGTTCGATTTTTCGCATCCGAAACCGATCAGCGCCGACGAGCTGGAGCGCGTCGAAGAAATCGCTAACGACAAGGTGCTGGAGAATTCTTCGGTCACGACGCGGGTAATGGGGCTCGACGACGCCCGCTCATCAGGCGCCCGTGCCCTGTTCGGCGAGAAATACGGCGATGAAGTCCGCGTCGTCGCCATGGGACAAGGACCGGGCGATAGCGGCGGAAATGCCATGGGCTGGTCGGTCGAGTTGTGCGGTGGCACCCATGTTCAGCGCACCGGCGATATCGGCCTGATCACTGTGCTCAGCGACGCGGGCGTGGCGTCGGGAGTGCGCCGGATCGAGGCGCTGACCGGGCAGGGCGCGCGCGCCAATGCCAATATGCTTGCTCGTCTCGCCAAGGCTACGGCTTCGGAGCTGCGGGTCCCGCTTGAAGATGCGCCGGGCCGCGTCGTCGCTTTGCTCGATGAGCGCAAGCGCCTCGAGCGCGAGCTGACCGACGCGAAGAAGAAGCTCGCCATGGGCGGTAGCGGTGGCGGTGGTGGCGATGGCTCGGACGGCGTTCGCACGGTCGGCGACGTCAAGCTGATGGTGCGCTCGGTCGAGGGTATCGACCTCAAAGACCTGCGCAGCCTCGCCGACGAGGGCAAGAAGAAAGTCGGCTCCGGCATCGTCGCGATTGTCGGGGTCACCAGCGACGGCAAGGCCGGCATTGTGGTTGGGGTGACGCCCGACCTGACCCAACGCTTCAATGCGGTCGATCTGGTGAAGAAGGGCGCGGAGGCGCTCGGCGGCAAGGGTGGCGGCGGACGCCCGGATATGGCGCAGGCCGGCGGCCCCGATGCGTCGAAGGCCGACGCCGCGCTGGCCGCGATCGAAGCGGCGCTCGGCGGGTAGGCTAAATCTCGACGATCTTGCCGTCTTCCGCGGTCTCGTAGGAAACCTTCGACGCCTGCGACAGCATCTCGTTGCTCATGTGGGTGAGGATCAGCCGCTTCGGCCGGATCTGGCTGAGATGCTGCTCGAGCAGCGATAGCGCCATGTGCGTGGTGATCGGCTTGTCCCGCGTATAGGACTCGCAGATGAAAAGGTCCGCGTCGCGGCCGACGCTGATCAATGCGTCGGTCCATTCGGTGTCGCCGGAAAAGGCCAGCACCTTGCCTTCGGCTTCGAAGCGGAAGCCGAGACAGGGCCCGGCGCGATCGTCATGCACAACGTGGAACGGCGTGACGCCGACGGCGCCGACATCGTTGCGTTTGCCGATCTCCAGTTCCCGCAGTTCCAGCGGAAAATTCAGTTCCATCCCTTTGGTGCCGGGAAACCCGCATTCCATGATTTCCGGAAGCCGTGTCTTCAGCCCGGGCGGCCCGGCGATGGTCAGCGGCTTCGCTCGCTTGGTGACGTAATTGGCTTCGAGGATGAAGAACGGCAGGCCGAAAATATGGTCGGCGTGAAAGTGCGAAATGAAGATCGTCTCGATGGCATTGCGGTCGATGCCGAGCTTGTTCATGCCGACGAGCGACGTCGCACCGCAATCGATCAGCGCGTTGATGTTTTTTCCGGTCAGGTGAAAGCAGGTATTGAACCGGCCTCCGGAACCGAAGGCGTCACCGCAGCCGACAAACTGAAGGCGCATCAAATGTCTCCGCGGGGTGGGCACAATTCCGCCTGGATGCAACGGGGCGGGCCGTCCGGCCGTGTGACCATAAACACGTCGGGGGGTGATAGTCCGTGATGGGAATCACAGTCCAGGTGGTGGTAATTCAATCCGGCCGGGCGTTCAAATCCCTGTCTGCTCAATGTTTTTTTAACCTTTACCCCAATTCATGCTCCGGCTTGTCGGGCCGGGGCAGAAACCGCATGATGGTCGCCAGCATAGCGCCGGGGGTGGAGCGCCATGATCACACCACAAACCGGCGCTTCCTGTTGGCGTGATCCACAGGTTTAGGGGACGTTTGGGGTGCACCTTGGTCGGAACCTTTTGGGCGTTATGGCCGCGGCGGCGCTGTGCGGCTGCAGCAATCTTGGGCTCGACAGCGATCAGGCCTGGTTCCGCAAGCCGCTCTACCTGACCGGTCAGACCAGCGGCTACACATTCTCGGACACGCAGCAAACCAAGCAGGACCGGCCGATCACCGCCAACGATCTGGTATCGGCCAGTGGCAGTTGTCCGCCACCGCCGGCGCAGGCAGCGCCGGCACCGGGCGGGGCCAGCCCAGCTGCCGCTCCGACCGCGACGCCGGACACTTCGTCATTGCTCGGCGACGGTATCGGGCTTGGCATGAGCGAATGTGACGTCGTCTGGAGGGCCGGTGCCCCGGGCAACGTTGAACTCGGCCAAAGTCCGGGCGGCGAGCGCACCGCGGTATTGACCTATCAGAGCGGATCGCGACCGGGAATCTATCGCTTCACCGCCGGCCGCTTGGTGGAAATGGACAGCGTCACGCCGAGCGTGGCTCCGCCACAGGTTGCGAAAAAGAAGCCGGCAAAAACCAAAAAGCCGCCCGCCGGTAACGCGGCCTGATCCGGTAAAGCAAAATAGACACCCCGGCCTCTGGCGAGGCCGGGGTTGCCATTTCGGGGCGCCGATCGCGTCTGCTTAGTAGCAGCGGTTGATCCAGCGCAGGCGCGGTCCATAGGGAGTCGGGACCCAGGTCCGCACCATGCAGCCGCCGTAACCCGGACCGGCATAGACGACCGGGCCGCGCCAGCCGCCATGCCAACCACCGTGCCAGCCGCCCCAATAAGCGGATGCGGCAGTCGGTGCGAGTGCAGCGGCGCCGAGAGTAACGCAGGTCGCGAGAGCGAGGATCGATTTGCGCAACATGTAACTTCTCCTGTTTGTTCAGCTTCGTTTTCACGCAGCTATGTTTTGGTCGGATCGGTCCGCGCCTGGGTTCATGGTCCGATTTTTCAGGAAGAGCGAACTGAACCGGCGACAGGGATGCGATTTGTCGCCGGTTAATCGGGCGTAACCGCGCATCCGCGTGACGTCCATCACAGAATTCACGCCGCCGGAATTCGAGTGATGCCGGTCACACAAATTCGCATTTCCGGCGTTGGCTTGCCGGAAGCAAACACGACCGCTATAAGCCGCCGCGGTTGCGCAACGATTTCGTAATCTTAAAAGGACGACCTGATGGCGCTCGAGCGTACGTTTTCGATCATCAAACCCGACGCGACGGCCGGCAACGTGACAGGCCGGATCAATGCCATGATCGAAAAGGCGGGTCTGCGCATCGTCGCGCAAAAGCGCATCCGCATGAGCCGCGAGCAGGCCGAGACGTTTTATGCGGTGCATCGGGCGCGGCCGTTCTTCGGCGAGCTCGTCGACTTCATGATTTCCGGCCCGGTCGTGGTGCAGGTGCTCGAAGGCGACCATGCGATAGCGGCGTACCGCGATCTGATGGGCGCAACCGATCCGGCGAAGGCCGCGCCGGGCACTATCCGCAAGGAAGTGGCGAAGTCGATCGGCGAAAACTCCGTGCACGGTTCCGACGCCGCAGATACCGCGGTCAAGGAAATCGCGCAGTTCTTTGCGGGCAACGAGATCGTTGGCTGATGAGGCCATTCGCCCGCCCTTGAGGAGCGGTGAGTGAGTCCGGCAGTGCAATATCTGCATCCCTCCCTGTGGGGCTCGATGCTCCACGCCAGTGTCGGCGACATGGACAGCGCGGCGTTCTGGGCCGCCGTGCTGCAAATCATTTTCATCAACATCCTGCTGTCGGGCGATAACGCCGTCGTCATCGCGATGGCTTGCCGCGACTTGCCGCGGCGCGAGAGGATTTGGGGGATTGCGCTCGGCGCCGGCGTTGCAGTGGTCCTCCGGCTGGTCTTCACCGGCGTCGTCGGCGAGCTGATGCTGTTGCCGTATCTCAAATTGGCCGGCGGGTTGGCGCTGATCTATGTCGCCGCGAAACTGGTGGTGCCCGAGCGCGCGGGCAGGGACAATGTCCATGCTGTTGCGGATCTGTGGCGCGCGGTATGGATCGTTGTGGTTGCCGACGTTGTCATGAGCCTCGACAATGTCATTGCCGTCGCCGCCGTCGCACAGGGCAGTCTGCTATTGCTCGCGATTGGCCTGGCCGCTTCCATTCCGATCATTCTCGCCGGCGCAGCCCTCATCATGCTGTTGATCAACCGCCTGCCTATCCTGGTCTGGGCCGGCGCAGCGCTTCTCGGCTGGATCGCGGGTGACGTCATTGCGACCGATCCTGCGGTTGTGCATTTCGTAACAGCCAGGTACGGCGCGGAGCTTGCCTCGCAGGTGGAATTTTCTGCCGCTGTCTCCGGAATTTGGCTGACGATCGCAATCGGCGGGTTGTGGCGGCAGTTCCATGTGAATGACGAACACGGGGCGTCCGCCCGCGGCGTCGCCGGACACGCATAAGTTTCATCGGCTTACGGTTTGTTGCTCGCGTGCAACAATGTTTCCGCGATCGCTTCCATTGCGGTGAACGAAGCATCACCTGAATGCGCGTTGTTTGATCTGCGAGGACGCGGCGTTCCAGCAGCCATGGTTGCGCCGCATTTATCGGGCCTGCTTGCGGAACAATCGGATTTTGGCCATCCGGCCGGTGCTGTCGTGAGTGTCGTGGGCGACTATCGTTTCGGACTTTTCTCCAAAATCTGGCTTGTGGCGCGGGGCACGCAATCTGCATGTGAGGTGCAGGGGGTGAGTGTCCTGAGTCTTCAGTGGCACAGGGACTGACTGAGGAGGCAGACGATGCAAAAGGGCACCGTCAAATGGTTTAATCCGACAAAGGGCTACGGGTTCATCAAGCCGGCTTCTGGTGACAAGGATGTGTTTGTTCACATCTCGGCGGTCGAGCGCGCCGGTCTTCGTTCGCTCAACGAAGGCCAGGCGGTCGAATACGAGCTTGTCACCAATCGCGGCAGGACCTCCGCGGAAAATCTGAAAGTTTCCTGAAGCGATTTCGGGGTGACCCGGTTCTCGTAGCCCCCGGCGTAACAGCCGGGGGTTTTTATTGTCGGGATTTGGCTGCGCCTGCCGCATTCAGCGTGACGCGGCCTTCGGCAACGAGGCGCAGCGCCTGCGGATAAATCCGATGCTCGACCGCGAGCACGCGCGCGGCAAGCGCTTCTTCGGTGTCGCCTGTCAGTACGGGAACGGAGTCCTGCACGATGATCGGCCCCGAATCCATTTCCGGCACGACAAAATGCACCGTCGCGCCGTGCCGTGCGACGCCGGCATCGATGGCGCGGCGATGGGTGTCTAGTCCCTTGAACTGTGGCAGCAACGCCGGGTGAATGTTGAGCATGCGGCCGCTCCAGCGCGTAACCAGCCACGGCGTCAGCAGGCGCATGAAGCCGGCGAGGCAGATAATTTCGATGCGGTGAGCCTGAAACCCCTCATCGAGCGTGCGTTCGAACGCTTCCCGGTCTTTGCCGAAGGTGCGGTGATCGACGACAAGCGTTGCGATGCCGTCCTGCCGCGCCCGGTCCAGTCCCGCAGCATCCGGCACGTTGGAGACGACGAGCACGATCTCGGCGGGATAATCTTTCGCTTTCGCTGCCTCGATCAGCGCCACCATGTTCGATCCGCGGCCGGAGATCAGCACGGCAACGCGTTTTTTGATCATACGCTCACCGGTTGAGGCCGAGATGTCCGTGAAAGGCGATCTGCGCGCCGTCTTTCGCGGCAACGACTTCGCCAAGCTCAACCACGGTCTCGCCGTTCGCGGCGAAACAATCGCGCGCTGCCTTCGCCCCGGATCGTTCGACCACCGCCACCATGCCAATGCCACAGTTGAAGGTGCGCAGCATTTCGCTCTCACCGATCTTGCCGCTCGCTGCGAGCCACTTGAACACCGGCAACACCGGAATGCGGGATATGTCGACCGAGACGGCGAGCTCTTTCGGCAGCACGCGCGGAATGTTGTCGGTGAAGCCGCCGCCGGTGATATGCGCCAGCGCCTTCACCGCCTTGGTCTGGCGGATCGCGGCAAGGCAGGACCGGACGTAGAGCCGTGTCGGCGTCAGCAGCGCCTCGCCAAGGCTGCGCGACGGTTCGAACGGGGCCGGCTTGTCCCATGTCAGCCCCGCGTCGGCCGCGATACGCCGGACCAGCGAATAGCCGTTGGAGTGCACGCCGGTCGAGGCTAGACCGATCAAGACGTCTCCGGGCGCAATGTCGGCGCGCGGCAGCAATTCCGCACGCGAAACCGCGCCGACGGCAAAGCCGGCGAGATCGTAATCCTTGCCGTGATAGACGCCGGGCATCTCGGCCGTTTCGCCGCCGATCAGCGCGCAATTGGTTTCGCGGCAAGCGGCGGCGATGCCGGTGACGACTTTCGCGCCGATGTCCGGGTCGAGCTTGCCGCAGGCGAAGTAGTCGAGAAAGAACAGCGGCTCCGCGCCCTGCACGACGAGATCGTTCACCGACATGGCGACCAGATCGATGCCGATGGTGTCGTGGCGGTTGGTTTCGATGGCGATCTTGACCTTGGTGCCGACGCCGTCGTTGGCGGCAACCAGGATCGGGTCGGTGTAACCGGCGGCCTTGAGGTCGAACAGCCCGCCAAATCCGCCGATCTCGGCGTCGGCGCCGGCGCGCGCGGTCCCGCGCACCAGCGGCTTGATCAAGTCCACCATGCGATTTCCGGCATCGATATCGACGCCGGCGGCCGCGTAGCGCGCCTTATCCACGGGTCACCAAATCGGACAGATTTTTCTCCCTTGAGGGAGGGGTTATGTCGCGCCTCGTACGTCGGAATCGCGGGGTGTGCAAGCGGACACGCCCCGTTATATTGTGCGTTTCCGGGCCAGCGAGGGGAAAAGCTGCCGGATTCCGGGGCCATGGCTTGAGTATCCCAAATCTCGTTACGCTGGTGCGTATTCTGCTGGTTCCGCTCGTGATCTGGGCGATCACGTCGGGAGAGATGCGCATTGCCTTCATCCTGTTTCTGGTGGCCGGGGCCAGCGACGCGGTCGACGGGTTCCTCGCCAAGCGGTTCCGGATGACCAGCGAACTTGGCGCCTATCTCGACCCGCTGGCCGACAAGGCGCTGATCGTCTCGATCTACGTCTCGCTCGGCATCGCCCAGGTGCTGCCGATCTTCCTGGTGATCCTGGTCGTATCGCGCGACATCATGATTATCGGCGCCTTCATGCTGGCCTGGCTGGTCGGCAAGCCGATGCAGGCGCGGCCCTTGATGGTCTCGAAGATCAACACTGCGGCGCAGATCGCGCTCGCCGCGCTGGTGCTGGCCGAGCAAGGCTTTGGCTTCAATGCCGACTGGCTGTCGAAGCTCATGATGGCGCTGGTCGCGCTCTTGACCTTGCTTTCGATCGCCTTCTATCTCGCCGAGTGGGTCCGTCACATGAACGCGTTCGATGCGGAGCGCTAGGCGCATGATTGCGAAAACGGAGCCACGCGTCTTGCCGGCCCTTTTCGATCGAAGGCCATAGCCCATGCATTACGAACGCCCTGTGGGGTTTTGGCTCGCGACGCTGGTCATCTTTGTTGCGCTGCTGTGGCTGCTGAGTCCAATTCTGCTGCCGTTCGTGTTCGGCCTGGTGCTGGCCTACGCGCTTGATCCGTTGGCCAACAGGCTTACCAGGCATGGCGTGAGCCGGCTGATCGCCGCACTGATCATCCTTGGCGGCTTTGTGCTGATCATTGTGGTGTTGCTGATTCTCATCGTTCCAGTGCTGTCGCGGCAGTTCGCCGGCTTTATCGAGAATACGCCGGACTACGTCCGCCGCCTGCAAACCTTCGTCAGCGATCCGCAATATCCGTGGCTCAAGCGTCTGGTCGGCGACAATCTTGTCGGTGCCGACAAGTCGGTCGGCGATCTGGTGAACCAGGCGATGGGGTACCTCAGCCAGGTGCTGGCGTCGCTGTGGTCGCAGGGCCGGGCGCTGATATCGATCTTCTCGCTGCTGATCATTACGCCGGTCGTGGCGTTTTATCTGCTCTGCGACTGGAAGCGGATGGTGAACTCGGTCGATCAGCTTATTCCGCTGCCGCAACGGGACACGGTCCGTGGCCTGTGCCGGGAGATCGACAAGACCATCTCGGCCTATTTCCGCGGCCAGTCGGGCTTGTGCCTGATCCTCGGCTCCTACTACGCCGTCGGCTTGACGCTGGCGGGACTGAGTTTCGGACTGTTGATCGGCGTCGTGTCCGGGATCATCAGCTTTATTCCCTATGTCGGTTCGTTGACCGCGCTGGTGCTGTCGATCGGCATGGCGACCGCGCAGTTCTTCCCGGAATGGGGCCACATCGTCATCGTGGTCGGCGTTGTGCTGTTCGGACAGTTCATCGAGGGCAACGTGCTCGCGCCATACCTTGTCGGCCACAGCGTCGGCCTCAATCCGGTCTGGCTGATGTTTGCCCTGTTTGCTTTCGGCTACCTGTTCGGCTTTGTAGGGCTGTTGCTGGCGGTGCCACTCGCCGCCGCGGCTGGCGTGCTGATACGGTTCGCGGTGCGGCGTTATCGCGAGAGCCCGATTTACACCGGCGAGGGATCGGGCTGAGCGTTATGGAGTCGAATGTAATGTCCGCCGTGCCGCGTCAGCTCGCTCTCGCGCTCGATCACGCCGAAAGCTACGCGCGCGACGATTTTTTGCCGGGACCGTCCAACGCCGACGCCCTCGGCCTGATCGATGCGTGGCCGGACTGGCCGGCAAACGCCGTCGCTCTGGTCGGCCCGGAAGGATCCGGCAAGACACATCTGGCGACGATCTGGGCTGGGACGTCGGGCGCGCGCGTCATCTCCGCGCATGCGCTGAGTGAAACGTCGTTGCGGCCGGCGCTCGCCACCGGTGCGCTTGTGATTGAAGACGCCGCGGTGATGTCCGATGAACACGCCTTGTTTCATCTGATCAATCTCGCACGCGGGGAGGGTGCGTACCTCCTGTTCACGGCGAGACTGGCGCCGTCGGCCTGGCCGGTCACGATCCCGGACGTCAACTCGCGGCTGCGCGCAATGCCGGTGGTCACGCTGCAGGCGCCGGACGACGCCATGCTTCGCGCCGTGATCGTCAAGCTCGCCGCCGACCGCCAGCTCGGCATCGACGAAAGCGTCGTGCGCTACCTGTCGACCCGCATCGAGCGCTCGTTTGCAGCGGCGCGCGCCGCGGTCATCGCTCTCGACAACGAAGCGCTCCGCCAGGGGCGGCCGCTGACGCGGGCGCTGGCCGCCGAAATGTTCCGAGGAACGGCCTAAAAGCGCATCCGGCCCCGATCCGCCTTCACCCTATTAAATCCAAAGTTTTAGCGGAGGCTTGACCATGAAGGGGCCTTGGCCGCCTTATTTGGCCAAGCTGTCATCGAAACGTAACGAAGGGTGGTGACATTGGCCCTCGACGAGCAGGGAGTAGCCGTGGCGGATCGCAGCCAAGCCACTGTAGTCGCATTGGAAACCGGCGCAGGCCGCCGGTTGGACGACCCTGCGCGCGACCATGACCTCGCTTCGAGCCCCGACCGGTTCATCAACCGGGAGCTGTCCTGGCTCAACTTCAACCGTCGCGTCCTGGAAGAATCCGCCAACAGCGGCCATCCGCTGCTGGAGCGGCTTAAATTCCTTTCGATCTCGGCCAACAACCTCGACGAATTCTTCATGGTGCGCGTCGCCGGCCTTGGCGCCCAGGTGCGCGCCGGCATCGCCGAAAAGAGCCCCGAGGGCCTCACGCCCGCCGAACAATTGGCGCGCATCGCCGAAGGCGTGGTGCTTCTGGTCGAAGACCAGCAGGCGCAATGGCGCGAATTGCGTGATGCGTTGGCCGGGGCCGGCATCGTGCTCATCGATGGCGTCGACGTCACCAAGGCGGAGAAGGCCTGGCTGGAAGATTACTTCCTGGCCCACGTGTTTCCGCTGCTGACGCCGCTGGCGGTCGATCCGGCGCATCCGTTCCCGTTCATTCCCAATCTCGGCTTCTCGATCGCGTTGCAGCTTGCCCGCGCCAAGGATGGCAAGGCGATGAACGCGCTCATCCGCATGCCGAACCGCATCGAGCGGTTCGTCCGTCTGCCGCCAAGCGGCGAAGGCGGTCAGGTGCGCATGATCTCGATCGAAGGCGCCACCAGCCTGTTCATCGGCAAGCTGTTTCCCGGCTACGCCGTGAAAGGCGTCGGCGCATTCCGCGTCATCCGCGATTCCGAAGTGGAAATCCTCGAAGAAGCCGAGGATCTGGTGCGGGTGTTCGAGACCGCGCTCAAGCGCCGCCGCCGCGGCATCGTCATCAGGCTCGATATCGAAGCGCTGATGCCGCCGGAGCTGCAAGGCTTCGTGCAGCGCGCGCTCCGCGCCAGCGACGGAGACGTCTTCAAGGTCGACGGTGTGCTCGCGCTCAACGAGATGGAGCAGCTCGGCCATCTCAACCGGCCCGATCTCGAATTCGTTCCCTATGCGCCGCGCTATCCGGAACGGGTGCGCGATCACGGCGGCGATTGCTTCGCCGCGATCCGGCAAAAAGACTTCGTCGTTCATCATCCCTATAAATCGTTCGACGTGGTGGTGAACTTCCTGCAACAGGCGGCGCGCGATCCGAACGTCGTCGCCATCAAGCAGACGCTCTATCGCACCTCGGCCAACTCGCCGATCGTCAGAGAACTGGCCGAAGCTGCCGAAGCCGGCAAATCGGTCACCGCGGTGGTCGAGCTGAAAGCGCGGTTCGACGAGGAGGCCAATATCCGCTGGGCGCGCGACCTCGAACGCGCCGGCGTGCAGGTGGTCTACGGCTTCATCGAGTTGAAAACCCACGCCAAGCTTTCGCTGGTGGTGCGCCGCGAAGGCAACGATCTCGTATCCTACGTGCATGTCGGCACCGGCAACTATCATCCGGTGACGGCGCGCGTTTACACCGATCTGTCGTTCTTCACCCGCGATCCGCAGATCGCGCAGGACGTCTCGCGCATCTTCAATTTCGTCACCGGCTATGCCGAGCCTGCCGAACTCGAGCAGATGGCGGTGTCGCCGCTGTCGCTGCGCAAATGCATCCACGATCATATCGATCAGGAAATCGCCAACGCCAAGGCCGGACGCCCGTCAGGCATCTGGATGAAAATGAACGCGCTGGTCGATCCCGACATCATCGACGCGCTGTACAAGGCGTCGGCCGCTGGCGTGCCGATCGAGCTTGTGGTGCGCGGTATCTGCTGCCTGCGCCCCGGCGTTCCCGGCCTTTCGGAGAACATCCGCGTCAAATCGATCGTCGGTCGCTTCCTCGAGCACGGCCGCATTTATTGCTTCGGTTCCGGTCATACGCTGCCGCATCCGAAAGCGGCGGTGTATATCTCGTCGGCCGACATGATGCCGCGCAACCTCGATCGCCGCGTCGAGGCGTTGTGCCCGATCCTCAATCCGACCGTGCATGAGCAGGTGCTCGACCAGATCATGGTCGCGAATTTGAAGGACAACGAGCAAAGCTGGCAGCTTCTGGCCGACGGCTCGTCGCGCCGCATCAAGCCGGCGGCGGGTGAAGAAGGCTTCAATGCCCACACCTATTTTATGACCAATCCCAGCCTTTCGGGACGCGGAAAATCGCAGAAAGAAGCCATTCCGCGGCTGCGGCACCGGCCGGAGCGGGTGTGATTCACCCGCCGAATCGTGCTTACGGTTCCGCGCCAAATAAGTACCTGGTCTGGACGGCAACACTTTGCGAATGAAGCGCGATCCACTCGACGCACAGGGCCGGCTCGATCACGGGCCGCCGATCGCGGTGATCGACATCGGCTCCAACTCGGTCCGCCTGGTGGTCTATGAAGGGCTGACGCGCAGCCCGACGGAACTGTTCAACGAAAAGGCGCTGTGCGGCCTCGGCCGCGAGGTGCAGTCGACCGGCTTGCTCGCCGCCGATGCCGTTGAGCATGCGCTGGCGACGCTCAAGCGCTTCCGCGCGCTGTGCGACCGGATGGGCGTAACGAAAGTCTTCGTCATCGCCACGGCGGCGTGCCGCGATGCCAAGAACGGCCGCGCCTTCGTCCGTTTCGCCGAACGGATCCTGAAAACCGATATCGAAGTGCTGTCGGGTGCGCGCGAAGCGGAACTCACGGCGCTCGGCGTGATTTCGGGCGTGCACCGCGCCGACGGCATCGTCGGCGATCTCGGCGGCGGTTCGCTCGAGCTGGTCGATATCCAGGGCACGCGCGCGCGCCACGGTCTGACGCGCCCGCTCGGCGGCCTGGCGCTGGCCGACATGTCGGCCAAGTCGCTCAAGAAGGCGGAGAAGTACGTCAAGAAAAATCTCGACGGCGTCTCCATGCTCAGGGCGTGCCGGGACCGCAATTTCTACGCGGTCGGCGGCACCTGGCGTTCGCTGGCGCGCCTGCACATGTGGCAGACCGGCTATCCGCTGCACGTGATGCACGGTTACGCGATCCCGGCGGAAGAGGCGCTCGAATTCGCGCGGCTGGTGCATCGCGTCGACGTCGAAACGCTTTCGAATATCGACGTGGTCAACAATGCGCGCCGTCCGCTGCTGCCGTATGCGGCGCTGGTGCTCGAACATATCCTGCGCATTGGCAAGCCGCGGCAGGTGGTGTTCTCCGCGCTCGGCGTGCGCGAAGGCCTGCTGTATTCGCTGCTCAAGCGGCGGGATCAGGAAAAGGACGCGTTGATCGAGGCGGCGCGCCACCTCAATCAGCTGCGGTCGCGTTCGCCGCAACACGGCGAAGAGCTGATCGCGTGGACCGACCGCCTGTTGTCGTCGTCGGGCCTGGAAGAAACCGGCGAGGAGCGGCGGCTGCGCCACGCTGCCTGTCTACTCGCCGACATCGGCTGGCGCGCGCATCCCGATTATCGCGGCGAGCAGTCGCTCAACATCATCGCACATGGCGGCTTCTCCGGCATCGACCATCAGGGCCGCGCCTATCTGGCGCTGGCGGTGTTCTTCCGCCATGTCGGGCTGGTGATGGATGACGAGCTGTCGCCGCGGCTGCGCGAACTGGTCTCGACCCGCATGCTGGACCGCGCCCGCGTGCACGGCGCGGCGCTGCGGCTGGCCTATGTCGTGTCCGCGGCGATGCCGGGCGTGCTGCCGAAAACCGCGCTGGCGGTGGAGCGGCACCGCCTCGCGCTGCACCTGCCCGGCAATTTCGCGGCGCTGGCCGGCGATCGCGTGCTCAGCCGGCTGCGCTCCCTGGCGCGGCTGATCGGGCGTGAACCGGTGATGCTGGTAGGGTAAGATCGTCCCCGCCCGCTGCGGGAGGAGACGCTCATGACAACGCCCGGACTCATCGTTGCTCCGCTGACGCCGTTCACCGCGGACTTGCGCGTCGACGAAGCTGCGCTCAAGCGCCAGATCGATTATGTGATCGACGATTGCCGCGCGACCATGGTGGTCGCTGCCGGCGTCGAGACGCAGGAATACACCTATCTCAGCTTCGAACAGCGCAAGGCGCTCATTCATCGCACGATCGAGATGGTGGCCGGCCGGGTTCCGGTCATGGTCGGTATCTCGCATCCGTCGTTCAAGACGGCGGTCGAACTCGCGCACGATGCCGAGCGGCACGGCGCCGGCGCCGTTCAGCTTCTGGCGCCGCTGCGGCCATTCGCCGGGCCACCGACGCAGGCCGATCTGCTGGCCTATTTCGAGGCGATCGGACGGGAAACCGGACTGCCGATCACGCTCTATCTCAATCCCGGTCCGGGTGCCGACGTTTCGATCCCTGATACGATCGCGCTCGCCAAGCTGCCGAAGGTGCAGCTCATCAAGGAAAGCTCGCGCGATCTCGCCCGCGTGTCGCGGCTGATCGTCGAAATCGATCGCGCCGGGCATGCCCGGTACTTCACCACGATGCAGATGCTGCTGGCGACGTTGCAGCTTGGCGGCTCCGGCGCGACCATGCCGCCGCCCGGTTCCGAGATTGCCCGCCACGTCATCGACGCGTTCGTCGCCAGGGATTACGAACGCGCCGCCGAAATTCAGCTTCAGTTCGCGCTGTTCCCGTCGAAGTGGATGCATCGCGGCCTTGCGCCGGCGATGAAGGCGGCGATGAACCTGATCGGCATTCCCGCGGGCGACCCGTATCCGCCTTACGCGCCGCTGTCCCGCGACGAGATGGCTGCACTTGGGACGACGTTGCAGGCGACCGTGCTGGCGCCGCGGTTCAAGGCGGCCGCTGCCTGATACATCGGCCCGCGGAGAATCTCGTGCGCCGGCTCGTCAGTTCTGTTCGACCGTTGAAATCTTGCCGCGCACGATCGCCAGCGCCAGCTTGCCGTGCTTGAGCGCCAGCGCCTTGTCGCCGAACAGTTCCTTGCGCCAGCCGTGCAGCGCCGGAACATCGGCATTGTCGTCGCCGGCGATGCGCTCGAGCTCGTCCACCGTGGCGATCACCTTGGCGGCGACGTGCTGCTGCTCGGAGACCATGCGCAGCAGCACTTTCAGCAATTCGACGATGGCCGCGCCGTTGGCGGCGGGCTGGCTGCGGGACTGTTGCGGCAGGGTTTTCGGATCGCGCGCCAGGCCGCGCTCCACCGCGGCGACGATGGCCTCGCCCCAGCGCGAACGTTCGAAGCCCTTGGGCAGCGAGCGCAGGTGCTTGAGCTTGTCGAGACTGGTCGGCGCCTGCACGGCGATGTCGGCGATCGCGTCGTCCTTGAGCACACGTGAGCGCGGCACGTCGCGGTTCTGCGCTTCGCTCTCGCGCCAGGCCGCGACCTCGATAAGCACCGCGAGTTCCCGCGGCTTGCGCACCCGGGTCTTGAGCCGCTGCCAGGCCTTCTCCGGCTCCATGCGGTAGGTATCGGGCGAGGTCAAAATTTCCATTTCGTCCTGCACCCAGTCGGCGCGGCCGCGCCGGCCGAGATCGTCGACCAGCGCCAGATAGACGTCGCGCAGATGCGTCACGTCGGAAATGGCGTAGGCGAGTTGCGCCTCGGTCAGCGGGCGGCGCGTCCAGTCGGTGAAGCGGTGCGACTTGTCGAGCGCGTCGCCGGTGATGCGCTGCACCAGCTGGTCGTAGGAGATCGAGTCGCCATAGCCGAGCACCATGGCGGCGACCTGGGTATCGAAGATCGGATGCGGGATCAGCTTGGCGCCGTGCCAGACGATTTCGATGTCCTGCCGCGCGGCGTGGAATACCTTCATCACCTTCTCGTTCGCCATCAGTTCGTAGAACGGCGCGAGATCGATGCCCGGCGCCAGCGCATCGACCACGACGGCCTCGTCGGTCGTCGCCATCTGCGCCACGCACAGCAGCGGATAATAGGTGGTCTCGCGCAGGAATTCGGTGTCGACGGTGATGAACGGGTGCTCCGCCATCCGTTTGCACACGGCTGCGAGTTCGGCGGTGGTGGTCACCGGCTGCAACGAGATGCTGGTTTCGGGGCTACGCAACATGGTTCCAGTTTGAGTGTGGGTCATGTCACGCGCGCGTTGCAAGACCGCCGAAACGGTTAAATTTGATGTGTTGCATCGCGGTCATGACCCGCGCACCTTCGGCATATTGAGGAATTCCCAGGGGCTGGGGAACACGCCGACCGGAACCTCGATCAGGGTGGGGCCGTCGCGGTGGGCAAAGGCGCGGCGCAGCGCCTGGCGCAGCGCGTCGGGCCCGTTGGCGCGCACCGCCTCGGCGCCGAAGCTTTTGCCGAAGGCGACAAAGTCGGGATTGGTCAGGTCGCTGCCGATCAGGCGATTGCCGAACCGCTCCTCCTGGATGCGCCGCACGTTGCCGAACGCGCCATCGTTGAACACGATGGTGACCAGCGGAATGCGGTGGCGCATCGCGGTCGCCATTTCGGTCGCGGTGAACATGAAACCGCCGTCGCCGCAGATCGCCACCACCGGCACGTCGGGCCGCGCATGCGCCGCGCCGAGCGCTGTGGCGAAGCCCCAGCCCAGCGGGTCCTGAAAACCCGGCGAGATGTAAGTGCGCGGCTTGTACACCGGATAGGCGACGCGGGCGGCGAACACCATCTGCGTGATGTCCTCGACCAAAATGCCGTCCTCGGGCAGTTCGGCGCGGATCGCGTCAAGGAACGCCATCTGCGGTGCAATCTTGCTTGCAAAGCGCATACGCCATGCCGCCTGCAGGACTTGCATCTCGTGCTTGCGCGAGGCGCGTTTGGCATTGCGCTTCGGCAATTCGTCGAGTAGCGCCGCGAGGATCGGCTTGGCATCACCGGTCAGCGCGACGGCGGGCTTGTGCAATCTGTTGTGCTCTTTTGGATCGGCGTCGACGCGCACGATCTTGACGTTGCGGTCCATGCCCCATTGCCGGAACTGGATCAGCATGCGGGTGCCGACCGCGAGCACCACGTCGGCTTCGCCCCACAGATCGCGGCCGAGCGGCAGCGTCACGCTGAACGGGCTGCGCCCGTCGAGCACGCCGCGGCCGCGGCGGAACGCGAGGACCGGCGCCTGCAGCATGTTGCACAGCGCGGTGACTTCTGCCGACGAGTCCTGCGCGCCGCCGCCAACGATGATCAGCGGCCGCTTCGCCGCGCCGAGCAGTTTTGCCGCCTTGCGGATAGCGGTGTGGTCGATTTTGGCGGCCGGCACCGGAAGCGGGTCTTGCACGGTGACCGCGCCGGGCTTGCCCCAGACATCGATTGCGCATTCCAGCACCGCCGGTCCCGGCCGGCCGGTCTGCATCGCCCGCATCGCCAGCGCCGTCGCCTGCGACGCCTGCTCGGGTTTGCGGATGATCGCGGTGTGATCGGCGAGGCGTTTGACGATGCCGGCCTGATCGCGGATCTCGTGAAGCTGGCCGAGGTCGCGGCCGATGTCGCCGTCGGGTATCTGGCCGATCAGGCCGAGCGTCCGGGCGTTGGTCGCGAACGCCGTCAGCAGCGCCGCGCCAGCATTGAGCAGCCCGGGGCCCGGCACCACGGCGAAGGCCTGCGGCTTGCCGGTCGCCAGCGCCGCGCCGAGCGCCATATAGGCTGCGCCTTGCTCGTGGCGGGTATGGATGGTGCGCAACTGGTCGGAAAACTTGAACAGCGCCTCGAACAGGAAATCGTTCTGCACGCCGGGGAGCGCATAGATGGTGTCGAGACCGTGGCCGATCAGCGTGGCGATAACCGCCTCTGCCGAGGTCATGGTTGTGGCGGGCTTGGCTGTTTTCCGGGCCGGCAGCTTGCGTTTCTTCGTTGGCTTTTTAGGCATTCTCACTCCTGCTGGCCGCGAGTGTGCAGATCGGGCGTGTTCTGTCGAGGCGGGGCCGGTGGCCCCAGCCCCGCGACTTGACAAATCAGCCCGCAAAAGGTGGTTGTGCGCCACCTTTCCCTGATAGCGGAAGAACCCAGGAATGCACCGCTACCGCACCCATACCTGCGGCGCGCTTCGCGACAGCGACATCGGCGCGGAAGTCCGCCTGTCCGGCTGGTGCCACCGCATCCGCGACCATGGCGGCGTGCTGTTCATCGATTTGCGCGACCATTACGGCCTGACCCAGGTGGTCGCCGACCCCGACAGCCCGGCGTTCAAGGTGGCCGAGACATTGCGCGCGGAATGGGTGGTGCGCGTCGACGGCAAGGTGCGGCGGCGGCCCGGCGGCACCGAGAATCCGGAACTGCCGACCGGCGCGGTCGAGGTCTATATCAGCGAGATCGAGGTGCTCGGCCCGGCCGGCGACCTGCCGATGCCGGTGTTCGGCGACCAGGAATATCCAGAGGAAACAAGGCTCAAGTACCGTTTCCTCGACCTGCGTCGTGAGCACTTACACCAAAACATCATGAAGCGCGGACAGGTCATCGACTCGATCCGCCGCCGCATGAAGGAGCAAGGCTTCTTCGAATTCCAGACGCCGATCCTGACCGCGTCGTCGCCGGAAGGCGCGCGCGATTACCTGGTGCCGTCGCGCATCCATCCGGGAAAGTTCTACGCGCTGCCGCAGGCGCCGCAGCAGTTCAAGCAGCTCATCATGGTGTCGGGCTTCGACCGCTATTTCCAGATCGCGCCCTGCTTCCGCGACGAGGACGCGCGCGCCGACCGTTCGCCCGGCGAGTTCTATCAGCTCGACCTGGAGATGAGCTTCGTCACCCAGCAGGACGTGTTCGACGCGGTCGAACCGGTGATCCGCGGCGTGTTCGAGGAATTCTCTGCCGGCAAACCGGTGACCGGCAAATTCCCGCTGATCCCTTATGCGGAAGCCTTGAGCAAATACGGCTCCGACAAGCCGGACCTGCGCAACCCGATCGTGATGCAGGACGTTTCGGAAGTTTTCCGCGGTTCCGGCTTCAAGATCTTCGCGCGTATTCTCGAGAGCGGCGCCAAGGCTGCGGTGTGGGCGATCCCGGCGCCAAGCGGCGGCTCGCGCGCATTCTGCGACCGGATGAATTCGTGGGCGCAGGGCGAAGGCCAGCCCGGGCTTGGCTATATCTTTTTCGCGTCCGATAGCGGTGCCGTGGTCGGCCGCGGCCCGGTCGCCAACAATCTCGGCGCCGAGCGCACCGAAAAGCTGCGCGCGCAGCTCGGTCTGAAAGACGGCGACGCGGTGTTCTTCGTTGCCGGCGAGCCGGACAAGTTCGTCAAGTTTGCCGGCCCGGCGCGGACCAAAGTGGGCGAGGACCTCAACCTGATCCAGAAGGATCGCTTCGAGCTGTGCTGGATCGTCGATTTCCCGATGTACGAATGGAGCGAGGAAGAGAAGAAGATCGACTTCTCGCACAATCCGTTCTCGATGCCGAACATGCCGGTCGATGAATTCCTGGCGCTCGATCCGAACGACAAGGACAAAATCCTCGGCATGAAGGCGATCCAGTACGACATCGTCTGCAACGGCGTCGAACTGTCGTCGGGCGCGATCCGCAATCATCGCCCCGACGTGATGAAGAAGGCGTTCGCCATCGCCGGCTACGGCGAAGACGTGCTGGAAGCGAAATTCGGCGGAATGCTCCGCGCGCTGTCGCTCGGCGCGCCGCCGCACGGCGGCATCGCGCCCGGCATCGACCGGATTGTCATGCTGCTATGCGGCGAGGAGAACCTGCGCGAGGTCGTGCTGTTCCCGATGAACCAGCGCGCCGAGGATTTGCTGATGGGTGCGCCGTCGGAAGTCACGCCGAAGCAGTTGCGGGAATTGCACATCCGCACCGTGCTGCCGGGCTAGCAGTTCGTCCCGATAGACTATCACCAACTCGTCATGCGCGGGCTTGACCCGCGCATCCATGCTGACGCGACGCTGCTGATTGCTCGAAAGTTTTCAAAAACCCGACCGCTGCATGGATTGCCGGGTCAAGCCCGGCAATGACGATTTGGGTGTGCGCTTACTCCGCAGCGACGGCGACAGGGCGACTTAACGCCTTCACGGCCCGCGCAAATTCCTTCTCCATCCGCTTAAACCGCGCGAGCCTTAAAATCAGCCGCAACTCGCGCAGCACGTCGAGCGACAGGCGATTGCCGCCGCCGAGCGCGCTGGCAATCGCGAACGCTTTTGTCTCGACGCGCCACCAGCGTTCGGCGGCGGCGACAGCGGCGTCGAGATCGTGACCGGCGAGCATGTCGGCGCGCGCGCCGAACCGGGCACGCAGGGCAGGGTGGTGAAGATCGGTGCGCAGCAGCAGTTCGACCCGGATCTTGAAGCCGGCGATCGCGGCGGCGGGGCCGAACGCGGCGTCGATCTTGGCGAACGCGACGTCGAGCGCCGAACCGCCGCAGGCGGCCGCGCGTTCGCCGGCCGCACGGATGCGGTCGCGGTCGCGTTGTTGTCGAAGGTTGGGGCTTTCGCGCGTTCCAGACATGCGCGCGAGGAACCAAAAACGAGACTACAAGTCAACAATGTTTCTGGATCAGTGACGAATATCCAGTCGCGCCAAGGCGATAGGCGCAAGCCGCCATGCGCCCTCGCGGGGCGCCGGCGGTCCGGATTCGGAAAATGATTCGCTAAACCAGCTTCAGGCAGCACAGCACCTTGCCGACGACGTCGAGGTCGTTCAGCGGCGCTTCGTCTTTGCTGTGGTTGGGATTGTCGGAAATGATTTTTACCCGCGGAGGCTTTGCTCCGCGAACGACCTGCAGGCGCTTGACCACGATTGCACCGAAGCCGTCGCGGATCGCGTAGAGGCCATCCGGCGTCGGCGTCTTGTGCACGGTGTCGACGATCACCCGTTCCCCGGAAAGGATGGTCGGCGCCATGCTGTCGCCCGAGGTGTCGAGCACCAGGAGACCCGCCGAGGAGGTATGTAGCTGCTCCCGCAAATAGTTCGCCGGAAATACCCAACCCTCTGATTTTACTGGGTCCGCGTACTTGCCGTCCTTGCGCATTTCGTGCGCGGCGATGCCGCCGCCGCCCATGCCGGCGCGAAGGTCGAGCTCCGGCACCTCGCCGGGTCCCGGGCCGAATGTCTCGCGGATGTTTTCATCGGTGAGAACGTGGCTCGAACTCGATGTGGCCGCCGCCTTCGGGCGTGCCGGGATATTTGCCCCACAGCAGGATCTGCTCCGGCGTGTAGCCAAGATGCTTGGCAAACGGCTTGAGATGATCGAGCCGTGGCCGGATCAGCCCGGCCTCCAGCCGCGACAGCTGCTGCTTCGATGTGCCGGTGAGGCGGCCCAGCTCGGAGCGGCTCATGTGCCGCGACTTACGCGCGTAATAGAGGCCGGTGAAATTCTTGTTCGGCTGAATCTTGCGTGCCATTTGCGTTCCTTTGGGCGCTCCTGTTGCCGTTATTGTCACCGATTCAGTGCATAAATAATAGCTTCAAAACACGAGACTTGACAGTCTCCCGTATCGTGACTATTTGGCGACTTGCGGCCAAAAATCAAGATCACGGGAGCGGCGGATGCAGGCGCGTACGGAGAAGCCGGCCAAAAAACGCGGCGAGAAGCACAGCGAGAAACAAGGCGAGATCTCCAGCGAGACCTCTGGCGAGACTTGCAACAAGCCTTCCAACAAGACTGCCGACAAGCCTTGGACTCCGCAGCGGCTGGCGCAGCTTGAGCAGCTCTGGAGCGCCGGGGCGACGGCACAGGCCATTGCCGCCCAGCTCGGCGTTTCGCGCTCGGCGGTGATGGGAAAGTTGTTTCGGCTGCGGAAGGCGGCCGAGAAGCTCGCGCGCAAACAACGCGGCAAAAAGCGGGGTCTCTCGCTTTTCGAGTTGACCGATAAAACCTGCCGGTGGCCGATCGGCGAACCCGGCTCGGACAAATTTCATTTTTGCGGCGAGCCCGGCGCCGATCTCGAGTTGGACCAGCCGTACTGCGCGCAGCACCGGCAGCGCGCCTATGTGGCGAAGCCGGCGAAGAAACCAGAATCGCCGTTCGCCGCCGGGTCCGCGATTTCGCCCGGCATCAGCGCGGCGGTGCGCCGGATGTTTCGCGACGCGACGGCGCGCCGGGAGCGCACATGAGCGCGCGCGACGACGAACGGCCGCTGCACGAGCGCGCGGCCGCCGCGGCGCGGGCGGAACTGCGCGGCGAGCGCACCGGAATCCTCGGCGCTACCGGGGAAACCAGCTTGCGCTCGCTGGTGCGCGCGCACCGCGCGCCGGCGCGCTGGACGGTGCCGCATGTGATGGACCGGCTGGAGGAGGGCTTTCGCACGCTGTCGCGCATACCGATGGCGATCCGGCCGCGCGGCTATGTCAATTCGATGCCGCAATACGTCTACGACCGCGGCGATCTCAACGCGCAGCTCGAAACCCGCGAGCTCGAGCGCATGGCGAATATCCGCAACCGCGTGCGCATTCCGCCGACGCCGGCCGAGATCGGCCGCATGGAACAGGCGCTGCACTGGCCGGCGGCGTATCTGTCCGGGCTGGAGTTCCAGCACGTCGCCCGCGCCGTCAATCTCGGCTCGCTGTGGGCGGCGTTCGATGCCGATGTCGACAAGGGCCTCAAGCGCATCAAGGTGACGCGCCGCACCTTCAATGCGCGCAAGCTGCAAGGCATCCGCATTATCGCCCGCGAACTGATCGTGCGGCGGGTGCCGGTGCGGTGACGCCGCTTCCCACCAAAGCCGGTGAGAAGACCGCTGCAAAGGCCGACGCAAGGCTGGTCGCGGCTTATCGGGATGGCCTGAGCCTTGTCGCGATCGCGGCTGTGCGCTGCAATGGCGGCTTGCGCGTTGTCTCCGGCACGGACAGCGCAGAGTTTGGGCCGGAGACGGCGGCAACGCTGCGCTGGTGCCGCAATGCCGGGGAGGCGAGGCGCGTCGCGGCTTCGGCCAATGCCAGCCTGCGCCGCTGGGCCGGGAAGGGCGATCCCACCGCGCTCGCGCAAGACGCAATGGCACAAGATGCGATGGCGCGCGCCGCCAAGCGGCTGAACGTGACGCTGCGCACGGAAGACGATATCGCCGCCGAAGCCGCCATCGTCATCGGCCGCGTGGTGCGCGAATTCGAGCAGATGCGCGCATCCGGCGATCTGCGCGAGGTCAACGCGTCCTATCGCGACTATCGCCTCGATGCCTCCTCCCGTGGCGAGCGCATCGTGCCTTATGCGCAGTGGATGCGCGTTTATCTCGAAGGCCTGGTGCGGCAGGCAGCGGTTACGCTGCGTAATCTCTGACGGCGGTTACGCTGCGGACTCTCTGACAGCAGTTACGCTACGGAATTTCTAACGGCGTCCACGCCGAAATCCTCGCAATTGGCTGTGCTGAAGAATTTCCGGCGCAAATTTATCGCGACGGATTTGCCGCGATCGCTTTGAGATATTTAAGAAATTACGATTTCAAGAGCTGTCGTACGCGAATCAAAAGCGTGACTTTGCCTCCCGCGCGCTGCGAAACGCATTTTTCCGCTCCGCTTGCGAAAATTTTTTTATTGCAGCGAGATCAATACGATGCCGCGTACCGGCGCGCGGCGAAAGTTTCCGTCGCTTGACCGCGCCGCGGTTTTTGCGGCATTGCCTCGCGTGCGGCACGCAGTGGCACTTTGTGTCCGGCGCTCCGCACTTTCAAACAAACAATCATGCTGCTTCGTGCGGGCGGGCACCCCCGTCATTGCGGAGCGTAGCGACACGCGATCTGGAACCTCCAGCACCGGGGCGCGCTGGATCGTGTCGCTGCGCCCGCAATGATTGGGACCGCGCGCCGCGTGCGGCGTGCCAACCAAGAGCGGGAAATGGCAGAGAGCGAATTCACTAACGTCTGCGGCACGGTCAAGTTCTTCAACGTCGCCAAAGGTTACGGATTTCTGGCGCGTGAAGGCGGTGGCCCGGACGTTTTCGTTCACATCACCGATCTGCGGCCGAGCCTGCAGCTGCTCGAAGGCCAGGCGGTGACTTTCGACGTCGAGACCACGCATCGCGGGCCTCGCGCGGTGAATGTGGCGATGGCGTCGGATTAGGGCGGCTTCCGCGCGCTGATCTCTCAGCCACTTTCTAAGAACCGCTTTAGGCCACCGTCGCGACCGAAAGAGGGTCAGTGAATGATCCCTTACAAGTGGCCTGTCGCGACCTTGCTGCCGCGAAGTCCGGAAGCGCGGCATGAGATTTTGAAGGCGGCGCACGCGCTGGCCGGCGAAAGCGAACCAGGTCGGTCGCGCCATGAAGAGATCGCGTCGATCCGGAGTGAACTGGAGGCAATCCGGCAAGACGTTGCGTCGCTGGGCAGAGATGCCCTTGCGCCGATTTTAGTTGAACTGCGGAAATACGGTTACAATCCGGCAGAGCCGCGGATACCGAAGCACCAAACTGGCGGAGGTGAGTGGACAGAGGATGGCGCACAAGTTGCCGCATCGGCTACGGATGATGCCGCAGGAATTTTACGCCGCCGCGGGGGACACCACATTGTTCCTAAAGCCGTTTATGGCCGCTTGCCGCTTAAGCCGGAAACTGAGAAGGCATTCGATGCCGCGCGAACGGGGCGGCTGCGAGGAGGTAGGCACGGTTGGGACAAAGAGCACGATGCCTATAACCAGGCCGTTCATGAAGCTTTGGAGGAGTTTCTAGAAACAAAATGGTATCGAGCCGGCAGATATGACATCGGAGCAGGCTCAGCAATTTGTGTTTGAAGTGATTGGATCGCGTGACGCGCGAATTCGCGACTTGAATTTGAAGCTCTATCGGCGCGAAATCTTGCAATATATACTTCATCACATACCATTTATCGGATTTCCTGAAGGTCGAGGAGGAGCAGGTGGCGACGAATAATCAGGAAGTCGCTGATGTTTATGAGCAACAACTCGACGCGTTTGAGCGTCTGGTTAGCCTGATAACTGAAGTTCTCGAAGAATTCGGATATCGAAACGTCTACAACGGCGACTACTCAATTTATGAGGACTATTGGGGATACCCCCAAGTCAAGTTGTCGATCGATAATCTAAAGATGCTCGAACCTGCTGTCATCGAAAAGCTCCGGCAGGTAGTAAAGGCGTACCCGGGATGGGAGATCGTTGTCGCGGTAGTACACAGAGATAATTACAGCGCCTGGCCGGAAATGGGTTTGTATATTCGACCGCACGAAATTATCGACGGATTGCAGCGCCAGTACTTTCCCAAAGAATTTCAAAACATCGAGTATGAGGGTGCTCGGCGGGGAACCGTGAACGATTGAGGGGTGTAGAGGCTGGTAGTCGCGATTTCACTTTGGTGTCCCGATGACGATGCAAATCTACGTACTTTCCGATGTCAGGCTAAAATCAATTTCGGATTGGCAGGATGCCATCGAGCGTGAAGATTTCCCTCTGCGACTCATGGACGATAGCGATTTCTGGACAGGAAGTGGCTTTTGGCCGGTGACTCTCGAACAAAGATCAACTGGATTCGAGCGTTATCACGTCAAGCCGCAGGAATTTCGAAACAACTGTCACGGCGTTCAATTTGATCGCGAATGGAAGTATGTGCTTGAGTTGGTGTGGGGTGGAGATTTTGCCGAAATGCAGGCTGCCACCATGGCGGCAACTGCATATGCACGTGCGACTGGCGGCATCGTCTTTGATCCGCAAGCGGGTCAATTTCTGACCGCGTCGGAAGCATTTGAAGACGTTCAAGAAGATAAACGCGCTCTGGCTGAGCTAAAGGTAGAGACCTAAGAGCCAATAAGTCGTGGGGCGCGGCGAGGTGGTGGCGATGAGGAGTAAACTGATCACGCGAGACGATATCGACTTTATGAGTCGTGTCGAGTACGACCGTCGCCAAAACGAGCAGTATGACGTTTTTGAAATTTTCCAGGCACGCGTGGAGGAGCTTCTCAAGCGCTTCGGGCGACCAGACTTCATGCCCGGCCAGCGCCGCGGGGACTTTTCCGTGCACGGTGATTACAGCGAGTATCCGCAGGTCGTCGTCTTCGTCCACAATCTTGAGCTGCTTCGCCAACCGGTTGTTAGCGCGCTTCAGCAACTTTTGGCGGAGTTTCCCGACTGGCAGATCGACCTGATGGTTGGATTGTGGGACCATCTCAAAGACTGGCCCAATATGGGTATATCTGTTCGAGCTGACGAAGTTGTTGACGATCTCCAGCGGCAGTATTTCCCAAAAGAGTTTCAGGACTTGGCATTCGAGGGCGGCCGGCGTGGGAGCGTGGTCGACTGATACCAAGCGTTCGTCGTCCTTATGCGTCGTCGGCGGCGCAGCAGCGTAGGCTTCCAAATCAGAAAGCAACCGAAAACGAATGGCAAACGGCGACGCGTCGTTGCGTCCGTTCGTATCCGGCAAATTCGCTCTCACAACAAAACAAAAGGAAGCGCAAGAGCTGCTCGCCCGGCAGCGGCACACGCTGCTGGTCGGCGGTTCGCGCTCCGGCAAGACCACGCTGCTGGTCAGCGCCATCGCCGAGCGCGCGGTCAAACATGCCGGCTCGCGCCACGCCATCCTGCGGCTGCATGCCAACGCGGCGCAGGCTTCGATCGCACTCGATACGCTGCCGAAAGTGTTCCGGCTTTGCTATCCGAACGTGGCGTTCAAGCGCCGCCGCACCGACGGTTACTTTGCCGTCGGCGAGGACTCGGAAATCTGGGTCGGCGGGCTCGACGATCAGGAGCGGGTGGAGAAGATCCTCGGCCGGGAGTTCTCCACCATTCTGTTCAACGAGTGCTCGCAGATCCCTTACGGCTCGGTGCTCACTGCGCTGACGCGGCTGGCGCAGCGCGTGCCGGCGCTGGAGCAGGCCGCGTATTACGATCTCAATCCGGCCGGCAAGGGGCACTGGACCAACGTGCTGTTCATCGGCAAGCGCGATCCGGTGTCGCGCCTGCCGCTCGACAATCCGGACGATTACGGCTGGATGTTTCTCAATCCGCGCGACAACGCGGCGAACCTGTCGGAAGACTATCTGCAAAGCCTGGCGCGGCTGCCGGAGCGGCAGCGCAAGCGCTTCTTCGAGGGCGTCTATGTCGACGAGATCGACGGCGCGCTGTTCAGCTACGAAATGATCGCGCGCGCCCGCGCCGACGCGCCGCCGGTCGAGCGCCGCCGCCGCGTCGTGGTCGCGGTCGACCCGTCCGGCGCTTCGGACCGCGACGACGTGCGCGCCGACGAGATCGGCATCGTGGTTGCGGCGAAGGGCGACGATGGCCACGCCTATGTGCTGGCCGACCGGTCGCTGCGCGATGCGCCGGCGGCGTGGGGCCGCGCCGCGGTGACGGCGTTTCACGAATTCGCCGCTGACCGCATCGTCGCCGAGGAGAATTTCGGCGGCGAGATGGTGCGCTTCGTCATCCGCGCCGCCGACCAGAACGTGCCGGTGCGGGTGATCTCGGCGTCGCGCGGCAAGGCGCTGCGCGCCGAGCCGGTGTCGGCGCTGTACGAGCAGGGCCTGGTGCATCACGTCGGCCGCTTCGCCGTGCTGGAGGACCAGCTTTGCGGCTTCACCACCGCAGGCTGGCGCGGCGAGGGCAGCCCCGACCACGCCGACGCGCTGGTGTTCGCGATCAGCGAACTGATGTTCGAGAACAACGCGGCGCTGCTGGAATTCTATCGCGGGCAGGCAGCGGCGCGGCAGCAGACGGAGACGAAGCCGGCCGCGCAGGCCCGCGCTGGCCAAGAGCAAGGCGCGCGCGGCCAAGCCATACACGTGCCGGAGGCCCTGGTGATGTTGCAGGTGCCGGAAGGCATCTCAACGATCCAGGGCCAAGGCGGCGCCAACTATTATGCCGATGCGCGCGGCTGCATTGTTGTGAAGCCGGATGCGGCGGCGGGTTTGATCGCCGCGGGTTGCCGGAAGGCGACGGAGGCCGAGGCCGCCGCCGCGCCGGAGGCGAGGAAGCGGACATTAATAATGGCGCGGCGCGCGGCGTTTTTGGGCTCAAGTTCTTATGGAAGCTGGTGATGGCAGCCATCGTGTCGGATGGATGTGATATTGTCCGCGAGGCATTTCATTCGCGGGATTTCCGATGTTTATCGCAAATCGCACACTGAAATTGAGCAGAGACGGCATAGATTCCGAGGTTGCCATAAGGATATCTGCGCCGCAGCCTGATCAAGGCGCCTGGTCTTGCGCTTGCGAAATCGATTGGCCCGAGGGCACGCGCAAGTTTGCAATACGCGGTGTTAACTCGGTGCAGGCGCTTGAACTTGCCCTGAAGATGATCGGATCAACGCTTTACACGAGCGAGTATCACAAGTCGAAAGTGCTGACGTGGGATAAACCTGGCAACGGTTACGGTTTTCCCGTTCCGGCGACAATTCGCGATCTGCTTGAGGGCGACGACGCCAAGTATTTCTGACTACGGCAGCGGCGCGGATTGATGCGGTCCGTTCAATCTACCGTCGTTGCTTGAGACCTAAGGGGTATGTCCGATTGTCAAAATGATGCGCAGCCAGGAACGGGTGTCTGCCACGTGTACGTATCATTTGCGAACGGAAGAGAAAGTTCTCCCTTTTTGCAGGAATCCACGTTGCCAGCCTCGAACACGAACATTTTCATCCGGGTTCCCATATTCCCTATCGATTGCCTGTACATCGCCTCCACGGCGGCGAGTAAGCCTGTCGTTGTTGGCGGCAATAAATCTCTTGGCACCGCGGTGAGAGGCTTTCCGTCTTGATCCGTGGGATGTAAATCAGTGACGTCGTCGAAAACGAACGTGCCCGTTGGCTTATCCAGCTTGCCGTGTACAGCGACGAGCAAAACGTACTTTCGAAGAATCGGCGTGAGCACGCTTGCGCCGGGCGTGTCGGGCCCAATCATTTCCGGAACAAACCACATCAGAAGGGTCATCTCGCCGGTACGAGTATCGGTGATCGTGGCATAGTCTCGCGCCTGTGCTTGGGGTGTGGCCTTCCATTGACGTGCTGACGCGAATGGGGTGCCGACGAATAAAAACACTGCGACGGCGGCTATGATTTTTATGTGATGGCCGATCGGCATCGTCATGTCTCCAGCCTGCCGGTTTACGCCCCCGGCAGATGCTAGCCCGTCAAAGTTTAAATGCAACCATACCGTGTGATGTAAACCCGGCCACATATCGCTGCCACCGCGTGTCCTGACACCGGACAAACCAATATGACCGAACCAACCCGCGGCGCCGGCCAGCCGAGCTGGCCGCTGTCGCCGTACACTATTCATGTGTCGTATGGCGCCAGCCCAGGCGGCGTGAGCCAAGCCAGCCCAAGCGGCGCGAGCGAAACAATCAGTGGCGGCATTGCGCGCGGCGGCGGCGCCGACTGGTTCGGTCCGCTCGATCCGCTCAGACCCATCGCGCCGCCGGAGGTCGCCGGCCGGCGCTTCGATTTTCCGCCGGGCTACAATCTCGTTACCCGGCCCCGCGCCTATGAGCCGCTCGGCTTCGCCGAGCTGCGCGGCTTTGCCGATGCCTACGATCTGCTCCGCCTGGTCATCGAAACGCGCAAGGACCAGATGGAGCGCCAGCGCTGGCGCATCCGCCCGCGCGACCCGAAACTCAAGCGCAAGAGCGCCACAATCGCCGCCGACATGAGCGCGCGCATCACTGCGCTTGAGTCCTTCTTCGCCCGGCCCGACGGCGTGACACGCTGGAAAACCTGGCTGCGTTCGCTGCTCGAGGACATGTTCGTGATCGATGCGGCGACGCTGTATTGCCAGCGCACCCGCAGCGGCCAACTCTGCGCGCTGCAACAGCTCGACGGCGCCACCATCAAGCGGGTGATCGACGATTGGGGCCGCACCCCGCAGCCTTATGCCGATGCCGGCGGCGCGGCGGTGGTGCCGGTGGCCTATCAGCAGGTGCTTAAAGGTTTGCCGGCGGTCAACTACGCCGCGCGTGACATTATATACCGGCCGCGCAACGTGCGGGCGCACCGGGTGTACGGCTATTCGCCGGTGCAGCAGGTGTTGATGACGGTCAACATCGCGCTACGCCGCCAGCTCTGGCAGCTCGATTACTACAGCGAAGGTTCGGTGCCGGACGCGCTGATCGGCGTGCCGAATTCGTGGACGCCTGACCAGATCCGCCAGTTCCAGGATTACTGGGACACCGAATTTTCCGGCGATCTCGCCCGCCGCCGCCGCGCCAAGTTCGTGCCCGGCGACACCGCGGCCAAGGTGCACCAGACCAAGGAGCCGGAGCAGAAAAACGATTTCGACGAATGGCTGGCCCGCATCGTCTGCTACGCCTTTTCGGTGCCGCCGCAATGGGCGGTGAAGCTGATGAACCGCGCCACCGCCGACAACCAGTCGGCGCAGGCGGAAGACGAGGGGCTGGCGCCGACCCGGGAGTGGGTGAAGGACCTGATCGACGAGATCATCGCCGATGAATTCGCCTCGGCCGATCTCGAACTCGCCTGGCTCGACGAGGACACCGACGCCACGCACAACGAGGCGCAGCTTGAAGCGCGGTTGAAGCTCGGCGCGGTGACGCTCAACGAGCTGCGCGATGCGCTGGGGCTCGATCCCTACACCATTCCTGCCGCGGATCGGCCGATGGTGCTGACGGCCACGGGCTATGTGCCGATCGAGGCGGGCGCAGCGCCATCGTCGTCCACATCGTCGTCATCCGTGGGAAGGGCACCCCGCGACGCGGGCGCCGGTGGGACCCCGTTGGCGCACGGGTCCATGCTGCGACGTTTCTCTGAAAAGTCTTCATTCCAGAAATACAGCCCCGATCAGCCGCGCGTGCCGGCGGGCAATATCGACGGAGGACAGTGGACGAGTGATAACGAGGAATCGCCGAATGAACCGCACGTTCGCCTCGCGCAGAACCTGCGTTGCGATGGCTTTTCGGGTGGCTGTCAAAGTGGTGGCAGTTATGGTACGAGCGCGATGTATCAGATAAGGGGGAAAAACCTTTGCAGAGATTGCGCAGTGAAAATTTTGGGTATTGGAAACGACACATCACGTGAGCAAACCAGAGTACTCAGTCCTTTTCAGATACAGGGCAAGTAACCAATCATGATTGATCGCAGCACTTGTCTCGGGATCCTGTCTGTTGGCGATATATTTCACGCTGAGTATCCTAACGGAGCAAGCTGTATCTGCTTGGTTTCGTCTGTCGACGATACGACCATTTACGCGAGGCGCGTCACGACCCAAGAGAACCTGTCGTTCAATCGTGTGACCGGCGTCGAGGACGTTAATCCCGGTCAGCCTCAAGCAATCATTGACTCAACAGCACCACTTCCACCGGAAATTCATAAGACATTCTTGGAAATGAACCAAAAAAATGAAGCCTTGATGTCAATGGACGAGTCTTCAAGATTCGAGGACTTGGAGCGGCACAAGCTCAGTGAGGCAGAAAAGAAAGCCTTGATTTTTGTGCATTCACATTATTCTTCAAATCCATTGCCTGTCTGAAACCTGGCAAACGAAGGCGGGTGGGTGCGCTATTTGAATAGAATGAGCTTGCTGTGATCAACTCCGTGCAGTTCGTTCCTCGAATGACTCGATGACGAGACGAGAAGTTTAGATGGCAATGCAAATATGCGTCCTCTGCGATGAGCAACTGGATACGGTCGCGCTGTGGCAAAAGTCCATCGATGCCGAAGGGCTTCCCCTGCGGTTGTCCGCCGAGGCACACCGAAATCTTGCTGCTTATCTACGAGACGAGGAAACTAGCACTGAATATGGTGTCCATGATTTTAGTGAGCTGAAAGATGCCAGCCATATGAATTTTGGGCATGATTGGAGATATGCGATTACGTTTACATGGTCTTCCGGCTTGGCTGAAGGAATAGCTGCGTGGATGGCGGCGGCAGCATACGCCCGTGCAACAAACGGCGTTATTTTTGACGAGCAAGAAGGAAAAATCTTCACATCGGACGAGTCGTTAAACGCCGCACGTGAAATTGAGCGGTGCAGACCGGAAGCGGAAGCTGTCCTCCGTGCCTACGTTGAGCAGCTTTCGGCAAAGTCGCCGGAGACCCGGGCGGCGCTGCAGGCCTTCATGCAAAGGCGATCCACAAAATCGAGTCAAACCTAGTCGGCCTCGGACGCACCAACGTCGAGCGATATTCAGAAGCGCTTAATCGTTCCCGCATTTCCCTGATGTTCGCGCTATTCGCCGGTGCAGCAGGTGCTGATGACGGTCAACATCGCGCTGCGCCGCCAGCTCTGGCAGCTCGATTACTACAGCGAAGGCTCGGTGCCGGGTGCGCTGATCGGCGTGCCGAATTCATGGACCCCGGACCAGATCCGCCAGTTCCAGGATTACTGGGACACCGAATTTTCCGGCGATCTCGCCCGCCGCCGCCGTGCCAAGTTCGTGCCCGGCGACACCGCGGCCAAGGTGCACCAGACCAAGGAGCCGGAGCAGAAAAACGATTTCGACGAATGGCTGGCCCGCATTGTCTGCTACGCCTTTTCGGTGCCGCCGCAATGGGCGGTGAAGCTGATGAACCGCGCCACCGCCGACAACCAGTCGGCGCAGGCGGAAGACGAGGGGATGGCGCCGACCCGGGAGTGGGTGAAGGACCTGATCGACGAGATCATCGCCGATGAATTTGCCTCGCCCGATCTCGAACTCGCCTGGCTCGACGAAGACACCGACGCCACGCACAACGAGGCGCAACTTGAAGCGCGACTGAAGCTCGGCGTGGTCACGCTCAACGAGCTCACGCGGCGGCACCGCGAGTCAAATACGAAGGGCCCGGCCCCGCTCTCCGTTTGATAGCCGATAATCTTCGGCGTCAATTGAAAGGGGAGCCTCATAGGTAACGATAAGGCGGCAGTTGCCTCCGGAGCGATCTATTACATCAACAATCATTTCCCGCCATTTGCCAGATCGGCGCCAATGGCGTGCTCTCCGGCACGTGGAACAACGGCACCGGAACGGAAACGCTGGTGCCGAACTGAGCGGGGATACGCGCTCAGACTATCGCCTGATTGCCGCCGCCCCACATTGTATAGAGCTTGGCGACGGTCATGCTGCCGACGACTGTGGAGTTGTCACACCAGCCCGAGATGCCGGGAATGGTGTGAGGGCCGGGTCCCACCGGTTGGTTATGCTCGTCGGTGCCATCGTCCTGCCACTGGAACGGCCCGCTATTTTGCCACGGTAGCGGAATGAGCGCGGGGTGGAATGAATCATACTCGCAGAACCAAAGTCTGCGCTTGCTGAAATTGCCGAGTATGGTCGAGGAGGCGCGGGAAGGCACAAGCTGCTCGCGTGGCGCGTCGCCGCCGTAAACCTTGATCGGAAACTGGCACCAGTCTTCCACGGCCTTGCAGAAATCATCGGCCCACGACGCTGGCTGCTGGTAACCGGACGCGCCGAGGTCTTCCCAATCGAGGCATAGGTCGTCGCCCTTGGTGAAGTACGGTTTTACCGCGGCAATGAAATTCGCCGCTTCAGCACTCGCCGTGCCGGTGCCGTTGAAATGATAAAAGCTGAAACGCGGCTTGAGTTGCAGCACAGTCCCATCCACGTCCGTGACGCTGATGGTCGTGTCGTCCATCCAGTGCTGGTAACGCGCGCCCAGGCGTTTGTCTTGCTCGCCCGCGCCGTCGCTGGCCTTGTGATCGAGGAAGGCGATGCCTTGCGCCTTCACCTGAGCGAACCCGCCGAGCGGTCCGGGCGAGTCGATGACGTTGTCGCCCTGGTAGAGATCGATGCAGTACGCCGGGTTCACGACTGCGACGGCCGGGCTCCGCGTCAGCGCGGTGTTGGACACGAAATACGAGGCCATGCCGGTGGGAGCGACCGGAGCGGTTGGAACGGCCGGTCCGCCTGCGACAGGACTGATCGGACCAAACGCGCCGGCCCAGGCATAGGTGTTTGCCGATGTCCTGTACCAGTGCGGGTTGCATTGCACGCTGTCGCCGATCGCGATGGCCTGCACCGGGATCGAAACATTGGCGTTGAGCTTTTGCAGCACCGGCGCCTGCAGGCTCGGCGCGCCCTGGCGGAGGTTGACCATCACGGTGGAAGTCACCTGGCCTGAAATCGCGATTTCCGCTGTCTGTGCCATTGTCTGTACCATGACGATCACCCCACCGCGCCGTCGGGAGAGCCACCCGGCGCCGGCGTGCCGGAGTCCGGGGCGGTCTGCGCATTGCTGCCGTTGAACCGCGAAATGAAGCCTTCGATGAAGTCGGAGCCGGTGTAACCGGCGGCGGCGACCCCGAGCAGCTGGGCGCTGGTGACACCGGTGCTCGGAAGCACCGTCAGCGCGGCGAGGGCGCCGGCCACACCGCCGATGCCGAAGGAGATCAGCAGACGCACGCCGTCGAACACGGCTGCCGCCGAGTCGTCGTCATTGAATTTTTTGAACCCGACAATCGTCCTGGCGCCCTGACCGAGCGCGCCGAGAATGATGCCTACTGTGAGAATTCCAAGCCAGCCACCTGGGATATCCGCTGAGGTCATGTTGCTCTCGCTCTCGAGGTTGGATGTGCAAACGATGGCCGTTTCTTTCAGGAAGCGCGAAGCCGTGCTGCTTCGCGCTTACCGTCAATCGGCCTAGATCTTGATCAGGGTATCGGCCAAAGCCAGCATCTGACCAACCGCGCTGATGACGTTCACAAGCGCGGTCAGATCGGTCAGGGCTTGTTTGATCGAGGCGTTCACCGCAGTCATGCTGGTGACGAAATCGGTCCACTCCTTGCTTGTCGTGACGATCGTTTCCTCCACATCGAACAACTTGCTTTGGGCGATCAATGCCGCCGATGCCTGGTTTTGCAGTTGAATCGCCTGGTCGTCGTCGCCGTTGTAGTGCGCCGTATCGGAGAGATTATCGAGAAGATTGGCGACCGTGCCGAGTTGCGCGGCCTGTTGTTGGATGACCTGGACTGGGTCGGGTGTCCCGCCGCCGGGTTGGGGTTGCCCGGCCGCGGTGAGGGCTCCACCTTTAAGATTTAATGTCATCGCCTCGAATTGTTGGCGGGGTTGCTTCGGCGGCTGGGTTTTGGGCTGGTCCTGCGGCTGCGGGTCTGCTGCCGGCTGGGTTGCCCCGGGCGCCGCGCCCACGATGTTGGGAGCGAAAGCCTCGATAAAATCGGTTCCGGCATAACCGGCGCCGGCGATGCCGAACAGAACTTGCAGATTGCTCAAATCGATTTGGACAAGTTTGCCGAGGCCGACGGTAACTGCGGCGATGACGCCGGCGACGAACCCGATCATGAGGCTGACCGCCAGCCGGCTCGCCACGAAGGTGTCGGACGAGTCGTTCATCTTTTTCAGGCCGGCAATGGCCCGGATAGCTTGGCCGACCATTCCCATGAGTCCGCCAAGCAACAGGGCGCCAAGAACTGTCGTTACGCTCGTCATGTCAGTATCTCCGAGTTGAAGTCCTTCCCGCGCACTGTTTGCTCACGTTCATTCGTCCGGTTATTTTTTGGCTGAAAACTTCTGGGCAGCGGCGAGCGCCGCCGCCGCCTCGCTCGCAAAATTGAAGACACTCTTTGATGAAACTTCGACGCCGGCATCGGGATCGTCGAGAGTCTTTTTGAGCGCGGCGTGCGCCGCGGCCATCTGCGTGACCAGGTTGGCGATGTTTGCGTCGAAACTGATCAAGGCTTGAACAGCCTCGCTCTCCGTCAGTGCGTCCTGAAGGGCCAGCTGAGCGGCTATGTTCCCCGTAGGGCCGGCTCCGCCAATCGTTCTGTAGTTCTGCATCTGCTTATGGACGTAGTGGACCTTCTGGTTGAGCAGGGCGGTCTGCCAGTTGCCCAATTGTCCTTGGAGTTTTGCGGATATTCCCTGAATGAGCGGATCGGCCTGGTCGACCGCTTTTCGCAAAATCTCTATTCTGATGTGCTCGATCACCTCATCGAGAACAGGTTGCAAAATCGCGCCTACCTCGGTGGCCTGGTTCGCAAAAAGAGGTCCGGTGGTCGGCGCTTTGACCCCGGGTGCCGGCGGCGGACGGATGTCTGTTCCGACATTCTTCAGTCCCGTGGCGACGCTGCTTTCCGCCTTGTTCAGATCGTCTACCGTCGTCGCATTGACGACCGAGAGAAGGTTCGAACTGTAGTCTTTCAGAACAGTGAGCGCCTTGAATACTCCCGCATCCGGTGTGGCGTCCGGAAGGAATACGGTGTTGGGATCGCTCAAAACGCATTTGGGAGGCGGTAGTTTATCCGACGAGGGTGGTTTGGTCGTGGCGATATGACAGTTGTTTTCGTCAAAAGATATCGAAGCGTGGATCGCCGCTGCATTTTGAAGGTCGAATTTAACATCCATGGCTCGACGCTCGGTCGAGTAAAGCTGTGCCGTTTGCTGTAATTTGGTGACGCCCGTATCGAAGTTGGTAATGGTGTCTTTGAAGGTGTTGGCGGAGCATCCCGAGACAACAACAGCGGCCGCGAAAAGCGGCGCATACCCGACTCTCATATAACCCCCCAAATCCCCGGCCGCAGTCAGGCAAACGTTGCGAGCAAGATCGCACGCGTTCGCCCGCGCGCCGTTCGTTGCGAACGGCGCGTCATCCACAGCTGACTCAACAAATGAGTGCTGAGTTATTCCCCCATGCCTCTCGGCGCGATCATGCAATCAAGGCGGGAATTTATTGTCAACGTCGTTTGGGTGCCTTCGCAACTTTTTTTTGATGTGTGCGCTTTTGCACGTCGTCGCTGAACGTCTCCAACATCGAGCCAGTGTCACGAATCCTTCGCGATAAATATTTTCGCGCGGGTGAGGCGTTGCGCGCGCTTGCATCAAGAGTGGTCCGTCAACACAACAAGGAGTCCGTTCATGGACGACATGAAAATCTTCGTGCCGATCACCAAGATCGATGCGGCGCAGCGCCTGGTCTATGGCGTCGTCACCGCGGAAAAGCCGGATGTCGCCGGCGAGGTGTGCGATTACGCGTCGACCAAGCCGCACTACCAGAAATGGTCGCAGAATTTCGCCAGCGTCACCGAGGGCAAGAGCCTCGGCAATCTGCGCTCGATGCATTCGCACGTGGCGGCCGGCAAGCTGGTCGAGATCGCCTTCAACGACGAGGCAAAACGCATCGAGATCTGCGGCAAGGTGATCGACGACGCCGAGTGGCAGAAGGTGGAGGAGGGCGTCTATACCGGCTTCTCGCAGGGCGGGCGCTATCTCAAGCGCTGGGCGGATCCGGATCAGCCGGCACTGACGCGCTACACCGCCGAGCCGCTGGAAGTTTCGCTGGTCGATCATCCGTGCCTGCCCGAAGCGACCTTCGCCGTGATCAAGGCGGACGGCTCGACCGTGCTGCGCAAGTTCAGGACGCCGGGCGCCAATGCGATGGGCGACACCATCGGCAAAATCGGCGCGCGGCATTCCAAAGCGGACAAGGACCGCATCAAGCAGAGCCACGACTTGCTGGTGGCGCTCGATCCGGACTGCTGTGCGGCAGCCCACATCCCGGGCGCCAACGTCGATCATGCGCCGGCGCTGCCGGCTGGCGGGGGCGCGGATGAAATGTCCGAGGCCGGCGAAACCGCGAAGCTCGCGAAATCCTTTGAGCGCTCGCTGGCGAAAGCCGTTGCCGGCATCACCACGCGGCTCGACGCCATGGCGGCGCGGGTCAAGTCCATCGAAGACCAGCCGCTGCCGCTCGGCACCACGTCGGTGCGCGTTGCCGAGAAAGCCGACGACGCGATTTTCCCGAAACCGGCGGCGTTGCTCGATCAGCCCGGTGCGCTTGAAGCTTTGGCCGAGGCTGCGATCCGCAAGGCGCAGTCGCAACCGATGCGCGCCATTCCCGGCTTCCGTACCCGGCAGGGCTAATTCTCACGTCATTGCCGGGCTTAGCCGTTCGAAGAACGGCGTCGCTTCGCTCGCCTATGACCCGGCAATCCATCGGAAGCTGAAGCCGCGCGACGATCCGGAAAGCGCACGCTCCCGTCGATGCGGCATGGATGCGCGGGTCAAGCCCGCGCATGACATGTTTTTCACTACTCCAACCACCACCCACCAACAGGACCGACACAATGTATCAGCCCAATCTGCAACACGTGCTTGCCAAGTCGCTGACCAAGTCCACGCTGCCGCGCACCGTGCAGGATTACGACGCCGCGCTGAACAACGCCGGCGGTTTCTTGAGGGAGATCGAGAAGGCCCACGCCAATCCGCTGCCCGGCGATCCGCTGGGCAAGAGCACGTTTTCGGAATCGAACTCACCGACCTCGGGGCTGACCTATTACGATCTCGAGCTCGGCGCGAAATTCCTCTATCCGCTGCTCACGCCGCTGCGCAACGAGATTCCGCGGGTGTCCGGCAAGGGCGGCATCCAGGCCAACTGGCGCGCGGTGACCGGCGTCAACACCACCGGACTGCGCATCGGCGTCTCCGGCGGCAATCGCGGCGGCGTGCAGGCGGTGACGACGCAGGACTACAGCGCTGCCTACAAGGGCATCGGCATCGAAACTTCGGTCGATTTCGAGGCGCAATACGCCGGCATGGGTTTTGACGACGTCAAGGCGATCGGTGCCAAGACCGGCCTCGAAGCCTGCATGCTGGGCGAGGAGCTGCTCATCCTCGGCGGCAACACCTCGGTAACGCTCGGCACCACGCCGACGCCGTCGCTGGCGCCGTCCACGACCGGCGGCAGCCTCACCGCTGCGGCCAGTCCGTATAGCGTGATCTGCGTCGCGCTCACGCTCGACGCCGTGGTCAACGGCAGCGTGTCCGGCGGCATCCAGGGCGCGATCATGCGCAGCAATGCCGACGGCTCGTCCGATACGTTCGGCGGCGGTGCGGCACAAAAATCCGCCAATGCAACAGTGTCGATCGCATCCGGTACCACCGGCTCGATCGCGGCGAGCGTCGCGTCCGTCAACGGCGCGATGGGCTATGCCTGGTTCTGGGGCGCAGCGGGCTCGGAAGTGCTCGGCGCCATCACCACCATCAACTCGGTGCTGCTCACCGCCAACGCCGCCGGCACGCAGACCGCGGCGTCGCTCGGCGGCAGCGACAACTCCACCAATGCGCTGGTGTTCGACGGCCTGCTATACCAGGCGTTCAAGCCGGGCTCCAACGCCTTCATCAGCTATCTCGCGACCGGCACGGCCGGCACCGGCTCGACACTCACCGGCGACGGCGCCGGCGGCGTGGTCGAGATCGATGCGGCACTGAAGAACCGCTGGGACAATTACCGGCTGTCGCCGGATACGATGTGGGTCGGCTCGCAGGTCGCCAACGATCTGTCGAAGAAGATCCTCGCCGGCAATGCCAATGCGGCGCAGCGCTTCGTGTTCGAGAGCGACCAGGGCGCGCTCGGCGGAGGCGTCATGGTGCGCACCTATCTCAACAAGTTCTCGATGGCGGGGCCGAAGACCATCGACATCCGCGTGCATCCCAACATGCCCGCCGGCACGGTGCTGATGACCGCGCGCACCTTGCCTTACGCGCTGTCGAATGTCGGCAACGTCATGCAGGTTCGCACCCGGCAGGACTACTACCAGATCGAATGGCCGCCGCGCGCCCGCCGCTACGAGACCGGCGTCTATGCCGACGAGGTGCTGCAGCACTACTTCCCGCCGTCGATGGCGGTGATCGGCAATATCGCGGCGGGGTAAGGGGCTTCGTCACCGGGCGGCAAGATAAGCGCCGCCCGGTGATTGATCCGTTTTAGTTGAATCCAAAATACGGATAGCAACAAATACCGCTTCCGCGCACGCTCACCGCGGTGCCGCAAACGCCGGAAGTACAGTTGGCGGTCGCAAAGGCAATCCTCGTCCTGGCCACGCTGGAGAGGACAAGTCCAAGCTCCGGTGAGATAACAGAGAAGATCATCGGTGAAACTTGCTGCGGATTGGATAAAGCAGGCTATCGGCAAGACCAGCCGCGCTGGCGCAAAGGCAGCGGCCGGAAAAGTGGCCGCTGGTCAGGCGGAGCAGGTGCTCTTCTTGTGGGAGAGGCTAGGCGGTCTAAACGCGGTCATCACTATGTGCCTAGGGAGCTCTTCGAAAAGTTATTTGCGAAGCAGAAGCTCAAGCCTGCGACCCGGGAAATCTTCGATAGAGCCGTCACTGGGCCCCTTCCACCTGGACTCCATAAAACGACAAGGAGCACCGAGCTTAAAGCGTCTTGAGATCGCTTCCGACGAAATGACGCCGGGGCAAGCACACGAGTTCGTTTGAAGGGTTTTACACTCGAACAATCCTAAAATTCACGATTACAATGCGAGATTTCGAAGATAGCTTGTCATGACCATAGATGAAGCCCGTGATGGTAAACATGCCTGCCGAGAATGACGAAGATCGGCGCCACGAAGAACAATTCAATACATTTGAAGAGCTTCGCGCGCGCGTTGACAATCTTTTAGAGCAATATGGGGCGCCCGACACGCTGAGCGGACTTGGCGACTACTCCGTCCACGCGGATTTTCGCCAGTCGCCTCAACTCAAGATCTCCGTTGGCAATCTCGAGTTGTTGCAGCCGTCTATTGTGTATCAGCTCCAAGGGATTGTGAGAGATTTTCCTGGCTGGGAAGTCGTTTATGCAGTTGCGATCGATGATCACCTCGACGATTGGCCAAACATGGGCTTGTACATACGGGGTAGTGAGATCGTTGATACGCTTCAACGGCAATATTTTCCGAAACAGTTTCAAACCATTTCTTATCGAGGAAGCCGGCGCGCGGCGGAGCCAGAATAGCTTTGAGCAAGCGCCGCCACGACACGAATCTGTGGCAGTCGGCGATCCGTGTATCGTCGGCCGGCGTCGTGCGACAGTGTATGAGATCGAAGCCGAGATCGGCGCGCAAGCCATGGAGTGAGATTCGAAATGCGACCATTCCAGCATGATTATGCGCGGGCACAGCTTATTGCATTACGGTTTGAATCACTGCCGCTGGAACCGAAAACTAGTGGACCCAAGCTGGCGATTGTTGTGGAGGGAAATGCTTTCGTGTCGTGGTGGCGCCCGGCTTGGTGGGAGCGCCTTAGGATTTTATTTGGCTCACCCGTTCGGGTCCTGGCAAACTATTCGCTTCATGGTCCGCTCTATCTGGACACCCAATCAGGTTGGGGGAGCAGTTGACGGCGTAGTGATAGGCTTTGAAAAATATACCTTCGCTTTATCGTGGTTTCTCAGTGGCGCCGGACGGTAGGGTCCATAACCAGTGAAGTTTCGAACCTCTTTCATTTTGAGACGGTCATAAACCGTATCGTGTAAAGCTGCATCAGACGGTACGTTTCGATCTGCCGGATACCAGCGAAAAGGTGTTCCATCGATTTTGACCATGCACTCATCGTGCATCATTCCGGCGCATGACGGGGAGCATTTGAGAACGTTGCGATCTATGTAAACTCTGGCTCCAGGTGGCAGCTCGTTCTCAACGAAATTGGACATCCACTGTAAGGCAATATCGGATAACCGAAACTCATTGCTCGGATAGCTGCCGCCAATATCGGCATGATTGCCGGCGAACCAGATCTGTACGAATTTTTCCAATTCTTCCGGCGGGCTATCAAAGACCGTTCCTGAGCCACCCCACGGCACGCGAACAAAATCTCTCCGATATTCGTCGATAGCCATGGCGTGGCGCGCGAACCGGACGGTCTGCGGAAAATGTTGATCGTAATTCAGCGGCCAAAGATGAAGCCACTCGAGTATGGGGCCGAAATGTGCCCATCCAAGTGCGGCCACAGTATCCCATACGCCGATGAAATAGGGTACGGCTCCGATTTCAGGGTCCGTTTGGCATTTATGCTCTTTACGAAAAGCTTCCGCCGCCAGGTCGCGTCTCTCTAAATCCTTGCGAGGGAGGCCCCAGCTGTACAGGATATCAACCGCGGCCGGTGCGAGTTTCTGCAGCTGAACCGGGTCGAGGTCGATCTGACTGCCATTGCTCTCCGTGGGAAGGCCGATCAATTCCAGCACATGGGCGAGGCAACGGACGGTATAAGCACCTCTGCTGAAGCCGAATAGATAGAGGCGATCGCCGGGCCGCCATGTGCCTAAAATGGCAGCGTAACAAGCGACAATTCTTTTTGTTAAACCGGTTCCTAACGTCTGCTCGATTGTTTGATCAAGCCGTCGCCGAAGAGTTTGCTGTTGTCCCGGAAGCGGTGTGCCGATACCCGGAACGTAGAACGCAAGCTGTTTCTCCGGATCAATCGGCGAGTCCGGTCCAACGCGTGTTGCACGGTAGAGAGAATAGACGTTCGTGCAGCTGGCGTCCGGAAGCAGGCCGCCTTCGTTTCCCGTACCGTCCGCAAAAATCAGAATGTTCCTAGCCATAGGGGCCTCTGGCGTTTTGTGGGCGCTTGAATAATGCGCTTGCATTGAAATTTGGCAAGGCCGCCATGCGTCCGCCTTGCACGAAAATAAATCTTGCGAGGGATCATGAAACTCAAAGCGCCTTTGGGCGTCGGCGATCCGTGCGTCGCCGGCGTCGTCGTGACGTCGTGCGACGGTGTGTATGAGGTCGAGGCTGAGATCGGCGCGCTGCTGATCGAGTGTTTCGGCTTTGTCGCGGCCGACGCAACGACGGAAAAACCTGCGACGGCGAAGCCCGCGGGCGCGCCGCGCCGTCCTCGTCAAACATCCAGAAAGTCCTGATCGGAGAATTCAGATGGCTGCGTCCGATCTCGCCACGCTTGCCGACGTGAAGGCCTGGCTTTCCGGCTCAAGCGGCATCGGCACGTCCGACGATGCGCTGATCGCGCGCCTGATCACCGACGTCAGCGGCGCGATCACCGCCTATCTCGGCCGGCCGTCGCTGACACCGCGTACGTTCATGGAGCGGCACGACGGCAACGACAAGAGCCGGCTTTTCCTGCGACACTATCCGGTGCTGAACATTATCTCACTGCTGATCGACATGGCCGCCGTTCCCGCGGCCAATGTAGCGGAAGGGCCGCCGATGCGCGGCTATCTGCTTGAGGCATGGGACGGCTTGCCGCCCGGACGGCCGCAGGCGCTCGATGTGTTCCGCGCTTATTATCGCAAGGGCCGGCAGAACATCGTCGTCGACTATACCGCCGGCTATGCCGTCGAGGGCGAGGCGGCAACCGTGCCGGCCGGGCCGTCCTCTTATAATGTGTCGGTGGCGGCGCCGTTTGGGCCCTGGGCCACCGATGTGGCCGTCACTTATGCCAACGGCGCACCTCTTGCCGCGGTTCCGGCCAATCCTGCTGCCGGGCAATACACGGTCGCCGGCGGCACCTACACATTTGCCGCCGCGGACGCCGGCGCCGGCGTGCTGTTGTCCTACGGATACATTCCGGCTGCGATCAACAACGCCTGTATCGAATGGGTAGCGGAGCGCTATCGCTATCGCACCCGGATCGGCCAAAACGCACAGACCGTGCAAGGCCAGCAGACCGCGTCGTACAGCCTGAAGGATATTCCGGATTTCGTTCGCGCGTCGCTTGATCCGTTTCGCTGCGTGGTCGGTGCGTGATGTTTCAGAGTCACGCTGACCGGCGGCTTTGCCGAACGTCTCGCGGGTTTGCCGGACCGGCTGCACGAGACGCTTCTGCTGAAGGTAACTGCGCTTGCGACTGCGCTCGAAGCGAAGGTACAGCAGAAATTATCCCGCGAAGTGCTCAACGCGCGAAGCGGAGCCTTGGCCCGGTCGATCGTGACAACCATCGGCGCGTCCGCTGAAAGCGTTGCGGTGACGATCGCTGCGAATAGCGATGTGAAATATGCCGCGATCCACGAATTCGGCGGCGTCATCCCGCCGCACCAGATCGTGCCGGACAAGGCCAGGGCGCTGGCCTTTGTCGTCGGCGGCAAACAGGCCTTTGCTGCTCGGGTCAATTTGCCCGCTGTGATCTTGCCCGAGCGATCCTATCTACGCGGGTCGCTCGCAGATATGGCTGACGAGATCAGGGATGGCTTGAGCGACGCGCCGATCGAGGCGCTGCAATAGCGCGGCCGAGGGTCTGCGTAAGGTAGGCGGGCAGCTGGCGAAGATTAAATCTCGCGAGCTTGGTAAGAAGATATCGAAATCCGCTAATACGATATAGCATAATGAGAACGGCCGATGAGCGCGAATACTCGCGAACAAATCTCAGCTGCGTTCTTCGAGCTGATCGCTGGCGCGGCTGATTTTACGGCGACCAGCCGGCGCTTCGTGCACTGGGATCAGGTCAACGAAACGCAGATGCCATTTCTGACCATGCTCAAGAGCGGCGAACAGCGCGGCCGGCAGAGCGAAGGCTTGCCGACGCTGACCATCAACGCGCACGTCTTTGTTTATCTTTCCGCAGGCATGGATCCGCAGGACGTGCCGGATACGGCGATGAATACGCTGCTCGACGCGATCGATGCCGCGGTGGCGCCGCGCGGCGCGGATGCGATCGGCGGCAACAGGCAGACCCTGGGCGGCCTGGTGTCCCATTGTTATCCGTTCGGGCCGGTATTCATCGATACCGGCGACACCGACGGCAAAGCCGTCGCGGCAATTCCGTTCCAAATTATGGTTCCTTAGCAGCAACGCACGTTTCGCAGGTAGGCAGGCTCAAGCGCGAGCCGTGCCTCGCGTCGCTGCGCCATTTTCCACGCAATCACCGAGGAGATACCACAAATGACCCAATACGCTTTCGGCAGCGGTACGTTGATCGGCAAGCGCACCGATGTCGCCGGCACGCCGCCGGCATTGCTCGGAACGTTGCAGGATGTTTCGCTCGACTTCGATCGCAAGATCGAAACCTTGCTCGGGCAGTACAACATGCCGGTCGCGGCCGGCGGTGGCGAATTCAAGATTACCGGCAAGGCGAAGTTCGCAAGGCTGCAGGCGACGCAGCTCAACAACCTTTTTCTCGGCCAGACTCTGACCGCCAACAGCATGCTGGAGATGACGACGGGAGAAAGCGGCACGGTGGCTTCCGGCGCAGTCACGGTCGTCAACAGCGCAACGTTCGTCGAGGATTACGGCGTGTTCTACGCCGCGACCGGTACCCAGCTTACGCCGGTCGCGTCTTCGCCGGCGCAGGGCCAGTACAGCGTTTCGAGCGGCGTTTACACTTTCAACTCGTCCGACAACGGCGCGGCTGTATTGCTCTATTACAGCTACACCGTTTCCTCGGGCAACAAGATCAGCCTGGCGAACCAGCTTACCGGCCCGCTGCCGATGTTCGAAGTGTCCCTGAAGGAGACCTTCAACTATTTCGGCGCCAGCAAGGACCTGCTGGTCAAGCTCAACGCCTGCATCTCGCCCAAGCTGTCGCTGCCGTTTTCCAGTCAGAAGTTCACGGTCGCCGAGTTCGACTTCCAGGCGATCGCCGATGCCTCGAACAATATCGGCACTATCAGTCTGAGCGAGTAGCGGTCTTATTCCTTACCGCTCCGCAAAGAGCGGCTTTGCCTCTTCGAACACGCGCTTTGGCAGCATTCGCAGGTCGGCTGCGGCATACGGCAGGTGTTGCAGATATTTGGCGACGAGCTGGCCGACGGCCCGGGCCTGGGCTGCATCGTTGCGGCGTTTAGCTGGCTCGCGATCCTTGCGTTTGGATAGCCAGAGTTTATGCGCCGCCCAGACTCGCGGATCGGTCGTCACGACGCGGCATGGCTCGCCGCGTTCGTCGATGGCGATGGCTTCGAAGGAAGGCGCGCTTTCCTGCCAGGCTAATCCTTCGATCTCGGCGGCCAGTAGATCTTCAGCATCGGCACCGATGCGCTCTTTTTCTTTCGTCCAGGGCGGATCGCGCAGCGGTTTAATGAGGTCGACGAGATATCCGTCCCGGTTCGCCGCCTGAAATTTTCGCGACGTACGGCGGAAGCCGGGATCGGCCTTTTGCAGCAGGCGGAGCAATGAGGGGTGTGAAACCTCATCGCTGGCCATGAAGCTGAGGCGTTGGCGCGCATCGAACAGCAGGTCGATATCTTCGGTCGCCGTCAGGCCGGGATCGATCCGAACGCCGGCGGCGGCTTCATAAGCGTAGATTGCATTTGTGCCGAGTATGCGGATTCCCGATCCAAGCAAACCTGCTTGGTCGAGCGCGCGTATGACCTTGGCTCCCGCCAGAGGGACCCGGCCCAGGCCGACCGCGCGATTGATCGCTGATTGGCGTGCGATAACGGGCTTCAGATCTTTGAGGCGATCTTGCGCCTCTGAACGGCCATGGTCGAATTCTTGCTTGATCGCTTCCGTTTTTTTGGACCGCAATCCAAGTGAGGTCTGCCGGCGCACGCCTGATTTGCCGTAGTAACTGCGAACCAGATAGTTGCGCCCCTGAATTTTCTTCCAGCTCATGGAGCCGCGGTAGCCTTCGCTTCGCGCTTCGGCTTCGCGATAGGCAGCATAACGCTGCTGCGTGTTGACCGCTTCACGCCGCTGATCCCCATTAAGCTCTTGAAATATAACGGTTTCCACAACAAATCCTGTTTCAGGCCTCAAGTGTGGAAATAGCATATATCTCTTAAAAATCAATGGCTTCCACAGTTGACGGCGATTTCGACTCCAACTGTGGAAATAGTCGCATCAGGGAGATACAGCTCTTGAGCTTCGAACCCGACGATAACCTCGATCTCACTGCCGCCCGCCCGGTCCGTCTTGCCGGCCGGGAATTCCAGGTGGTGCCGCTGTCGCTGCGGCAAATCCTGGCCATCGCCGACTATGTGCCGAAGCTGTCGGGCATTGCCGCGGAGACGCTCTCCGGTGAACGGCTGGCGCCGCTTGCCGAAGTGATGTGGCATGGCTTGCGCCGCGCTCATCCGCGGCTCACGCGTGATGAATTCTTCGATCTGCCCATCACCATCGCCGAGCTCGTCGCTGCGCTGCCGGTCGTCATCGAACAGGCCGGCGGCAAAAGGGTCGATGCCGCGGGGGAAACACTGGCGGCGAGCGCTTCGATACCGTCGACTGGCGCGCGCTTGCCGCCGAACTCGTAATCGAACTGGGCTGGACCCGCGAGCAGGTGCTCGACCAGGTCGATGCGCCGTTCCTCGACGATCTGCACCGCGCCTGGGCGGATTGCCCGCCGGTCCGGCGCATGGTCGCCGCCTATCTCGGGTACCGCGCTCCGGAAAAGCCATCGAGAAATTATCACGACCTGCTCGGAATGTTTCCGGGCGGTGCGATCAAGTAATGCATGAGGGTCCACCCTATGGCTGACGACAACGACGTCCAGATCAGTTTCAGCGCGTCGGTCGACGATGCGCTTGACGGCATCAATCAGATTCGCGCCTCGTTCGGTCAGCTCAGCCAGCAGATCGGCGGCCTGAGCACCAGCGCAGACCGTCTCGGCGATGCATTCGGTGCGGCGTTGCCCGCGGCGCAGTTGACCCAATGCGTCAAGGCATTCGGCGACATGGGCAGCGCCGCTCAGGGCAGCGCGGCGCAGATCAAGGCGATCGGCGGCGAAATCCAGGTTTTGCAGCAGGGGCTGGCGCAGAAGAAAATCCTGCTCGATGCCGAAGCGAAGCAATTCCAGATCACGCAAGACCAGAAATTCGCGATCCTGCAACAGGAGACGCAAAAGGAGTTCGATGCGCAACTGGTGCTGCTGCAAAACGGTTTGATGACCGACAACATCACGCTGCAACAGAAGCAGAACCTTGCCAACAAGATCTCGTCGCTCGAGGCCAAGCACAAGACCGATATGCTCAGGCTCGACGAGCAGTCGGTCGCCGCGCAGCAGGCGCTTTGGACAAATTATCTGTCGACCGTCACCAGCGCTTTCAATTCGCAGCTTCGCGGCCTGCTGGAAGGAACGACCACCTGGCACAAGGCCATGATCAAGATGCTCGAGGACCTGACGATCAAGTTCATCGAGATGGCCGAGCAGATGGTGGTGAAGTGGCTGGCGGCCGAGATCGCACAGACCACGGCCACAACCACCGGAGCGGCCGCCCGCGCCGCCGCCGAGCAGACGGCGTCGAGTTCCGGCATACTGGCCAATATCGCGAACGCCATGCAGGCGATCATGGCCGATGCGGCACAAACCTTTGCCGGCGTGTTCGCCTTTCTGGCGCCGGCCATGGGACCGGCCGCCGCGGCGCCGGCCGCCGCGGCGCAGGCGGCGGTCGCCTCGGTAGCGGCGTTCGATGTCGGCACCGACTATGTGGTCCGGGGAGGGCTCGCGCTCATTCATCCGGGCGAGACCGTCGTTCCGGCGGCGCGCGGGTCCGGTCCTTACACCGGCGCGACGATGGGCGCCCAGGTGCACGCGCCGGTCAGCATTAATGTGTCGGCGCTCGATTCGCAAAGCGTCGCGCGTTTCTTCAACGACAATTCCAGGCACATGCTGCGCGCCATCAACGACGCTGTGAAGCGTGGCGCTCATCTTGGCTTGCGGACGGCGAGGTCGTGATCAATGGCCACACCGCCCGCGTTGCCGAGCGTACCCGGCCTCACCTGGTCGCGGCACAAGAGCCCCAAATTCAACACGCGGGTTGCAGGTCATGTTTCCGGACGCGAGGTTCGCGTCGCACTGATGAACTATCCGCTTTATGAATTCGAGGCGGTCTATAACGGCCTGGCGTCGCAAGGCAGCTTAACCGCAGGCTTGGGATCGGCGACCCTCGAAAGCCTGATGGGCTTTTTCCTGCAACTGCAGGGCCAGTTCGGCACGTTTCTCTACACCGATCCCGACGACAACACGGTCGCCGGCCAGGGGATCGGCGTCGGCGATGGCAGCACCACCGACTTTCTGATGGTGCGCACGCTCGGCGGTTTCTCCGAGCCGGTCGGCTGGGTGACGTCGATCGCCCAGGTCCGCGTAGCCGGCACGCCGGCATCGGTAACGCTGCTTGCGCCGAACACGATCCGCTTTGCGTCGGCGCCGGCGGCATCCGCGGCGATTGCCGCCGACTTCTCCTACGCCTTCAACTGCCGCTTCCTCGATGACGACATGGACTTCGAGGAATTCATGTCGGCGTTGTGGCGGCTCGGCAGCATGAAATTCCGCAGCATTAAAGCCAATACGGTGGCCGCGTGAGGTCGGCTTCTCCGGGGCTGATCGCTTACCTCAATGCGGCGCGGGCAAGCGCGGACGCGCAGCTGGTCTTCGCCGATGCCTTCACATTCGCGTTGCGATCGGGCACGTCGCTTTACTACACCAATTCCGACGTGCCGTTCGTCTATAACGGCAACACCTTTCTGGCGAATGCCGTCCTGGTCGACGGCCTCAAATACAAAGCTGCGGTTGGCCTCGATGTCGATCAGCAGCAGATCACGATCTCCGCGCTTTCGACCGATACGGTTGCCGGCGCGCCGTTCCTGCAAGCCTTGCGGGACGGCGCGTTCGACGGCTGCGAGATCGAACGCGACCGGGTGTTCTTTTCCGACCGCATCGGCGGCACGGCGGTCGGCGGTGTCATCCTCTTCAAGGGCAGGCTCGGTACCGTCAACAAGATCGGGCGCACCACCGCGGAACTCACCGTCAATTCCGACCTGGTGCTGCTCGACATCGATATGCCGCGCAATCTTTACCAGCCGACCTGCGTGCATACGCTTTACGATTCCGGCTGCACGCTGGCGAAGGCATCTTTCAGTACCAGTGGTGCCGTTGGCGTGGGGTCGACGGTCAGCACCATCTACTGGTCCGGCGCCGGCCTCAGCTATCAGCAGGGCACCGTCACCTTCACCTCCGGCGTCAATTCCGGGGTGACGGCAACGGTCAACAGCGCCATAGCCGGTTCGTCCCTGACGCTGGCCTATCCGTTGCAAAACGCACCGGCTGCCGGCGACACCTTCTCGATCGCATTCGGCTGCGATCACACGCAGGCGACCTGCAAGAACACGTTCAACAATGCCGCGAACTTCCGCGGCTTTCCCTATGTCCCGCCTCCGCAAATGGCGATCTGATGAATGAGCGATCAAGACAACATGCAAAGGTCGACCATCGTTGCGGCGGCGCGGTCGTGGATCGGCACGCCGTACCACAACTGCGCCGACATCAAGGGCGTTGGCGTCGACTGCGGGATGCTGATCGTCCGGGTTTTTGTCGATGCCGGGTTATGCCCGCCGTTCGATCCGCGGCCTTATCCGGCGGACTGGCACCTTCATCGCAGCGAGGAACGCTATCTCGGCTGGGTGAAGGCGCGCGCCGGCGAAGTGAGCGCACCGTCGATCGGCGATGTGATGGTGTTCCGCTGGGGCCGCTGTTACTCGCACGGCGGCATTATTGTCATCGCCAAGCCGCTGACCGTCGTGCACGCCTTCTATCCGGCAGCCCAGGTGGTCGAGGAGGAAATAGGACACCATGCCCAGCTGAGTGACCCCGCGCGCCAGCCGCGCTTCTTTTCGCTTTGGAAGAAGCCGTGAGCCTTTTCCGCAGCGGGTCGAAATCGGCCCAGACCGTCACGCCGGACTATACCGGCTTGCAGGTGCAGACAGCGGTGTCGGCTCTGCCGATCCCGATCGTTTACGGCCGCTACAAGATCGCGCCGAACGTGATCTGGTACGAGAATTTTCAGGCGATCCCGACCGGCAGCGGCAGCAGCGGCGGCGGCAAAGGGCTGTTCAACAGCAACAGCGGCAACGGCACCACCGGCTACGATTACACCGCCGCCGTCATCATGGCGCTGTGCGAAGGCCCGATCGTCAACATTGATGCAATCTGGCGCGGGCAGTCGGTCTACACGCTCGCCGAGCTCGGACTGTCGCTGTTTCTCGGCACCACGCCGCAGACGGCGTGGAGTTATCTGACGGCGGCCTTTCCCAATCAGGCGCTGGCCTATCAGGGCTCGGCCTATGTCTGCGCTTCGACCTATGACTTGTCGTCGGGCGCCACGCTCGACAACCACAATTTCGAGATCCTTGGATCGTTCAACTCGTCGGGCATTAATGGCGTGGATGCCGATCCGGCGCTGATCATCAACGATTTCCTGACCAACGCACAGTGTGGCATCGGCTTCCCGCCGTCGTCGATCGCCACACCGACGCTGTTCGGATCAGGCGGTGACGCGTCGCTGCAAACCTATTGTGCCGGCGTCGGCATTGCCTTGTCTGCCGGATTGATCGATCAGGAAACGGCGTCGTCAGCCATGACGCGTTGGCTGAACCTTTGCAACACGGCCGCGGTGTGGTCGGGAGGCCAGCTGAAATTCATTCCGTACGGCGATACGGCGACGGTCGCCGGCACGGTACGCACCGCGGGCATCTCGCTCGACGTGCCGGCGGCCAATACCTTCATCACGCCGCAGCCGACAATCTACGTTTGCCCGGCGGCGGCCTTCATCGCGGATCTCGGCGTGACCTACGGCAGCACCGGCCAGGCGCTGACGAAAATATCAAGCGGCACGCCGTCAACCGGCGAATATCTGGTTTCGCCGGCGGGTACCTACGTCTTTTCGGCCGGCGACGAGAATGTCGGCGTCAATATCGCCTATCAGCTTTCGACCGGTGCGAATTACGTTCCGAATCTTACGCCGGTCTACGACCTTGGCGACGACGATTATCTGGTCGAAGAGGGCCAGGATCCGCTGCAGGTCACGCGCAGCGATCCCTACGAAGCCAGCAATATCTGGCGCGTGGAGATCGCCGAACGCGCCAATGCCTACAACCTGACGCCGATCGAGGCCCGCGACCAGAATGCGATCGAACTGTTCGGCGCGCGCATCGCCTCCACGGTCACGGCGCATGAAATTTGCGACCCGGAAGTAGGGGCTATCGCGGCGCAGCTGATGCTGCAGCGCGCAGTCTATATCCGCAATACCTACAAGTTCCGGCTATCGTGGGAATGCTGCCTGCTCGAGCCGATGGATCTGGTGACGCTCACCGACAGCCTGCTCGGCCTCAATAAAACGACGGTGCGCATCACCGAAATCGAGGAAGACGAGAGCGGCTATCTCGAGGTCACCGCCGAAGAGTTTCCGCAAGGCGTCGCCACCGCCACGCTCTATGCCACCGATACGCCGACCAATAATCCGGTCAATCGCAACGTCGATCCCGGCCAGCCGACGGCGACGCTGCTGTGGGAGCCGCCGGACGAGTTCGCCGGCGGCCTCGTGCTGTCGATCGCCGCCACCAGCGACAATCCGTTGTGGGGTGGCTGCAACGTCTTCATGGCGACGTCGGAGGCCGGACCTTATTCGCAAACCGGCGTTGTGCCGGCGCCGGCGCGGCTCGGAGTCACGACCGCGGATCTTCCGCCTGTAACGGTATCGGCTACCGGACAAACTCTCGACGCCGCGGACACGTTGTCCGTTGACTTGAGCGAATCCGCAGGTGTTCTGTCAGGTACTTCGGACGCCGGCGCATTGGCGCTCGATACGCCGTGCTATGTCGGCGGCGAGATCGTCTGTTTCGCCAATGCGACGCTGACCGGCGCCAATAAATATAACCTGACCTACCTGCCGCGCGGGTGTTTCGGGACCGAGGCGGAGATCGTCGACCACCCGGCCGGGACGGTGTTCTGCCGTCTCGATAACGCGATCCTCGATTACGAATTCAATCAGTCGTCGATCGGGCAGACGGTCTATTTCAAGTTTCAGCCGTTCAACGTGTGGGGCGGCGGTGTCAAGTCGCTCGCCGACTGTCCTGCGCAGGCCTACACGTTCACCGGTGCGGCGCTGGCATCGCCGTTGCCTGATGTCACGGGCTTCTACGTCAACTATGAGGCGGGTTTCGAGAAGGGCTATTGGGACGAAGTCGACGATTTCCGCCCCAACATCGACTACGAGATCAGGCAAGGAACCGGGACGTGGGACACCGCGCTGCCGCTCCGCATTCAGGCCCACCCGCCGTTCATCTTCCAGGGCAATGGCACTTTTCAGATCAAGGCGCGGTGCCAGCCGATTGTCGGGTTGACCGTCTATAGCGAGAACGCCGCGACCGTTACCGTCGCCGGCAACCAGCTTTCGCTCAATCTGCTGGCCTCGTGGGACGAGAAGGCGACCGGCTGGGCGGGAACGTTCGACAACGGCATTGCCGTCGATGCCGGCGATCTCCGCCTTGGCGGCGCCGGCAATGTGCTCGGTCTGTCGCCGCTGTTGTCATCGTCGCGGGCGGCAACGGCGGTTGCGAGCGGCAATACGATCCCGGTTACGTCGCTCAATTCCGGCGTCACGGCCGGCATGGCGGTCGCGGACACGACGACGGCCAACGTCATTCCCGCCGGTGCGGTGGTTCAGGCGATCACGCCGGGCGCCGGCAATACCGATTACGGCTCTGTCGCCGTCGCGCCTTCCAGCGCCATTGACTACGGCTCCGTTGCGACGGCGCCGACGTCGACGATCGACTATGGATCGGTGACCGGCGCGGTCGCCACGGTCACGATCAATCCAGGTGTGTCGGGCGGCGGTGTTGTTTCCGGTGACGTCATCGTCTTTTCGGTTGTGGACGTTCTCGACCTGGGCGGCATCATCACCAACGAGCCGCTCTATTATACGATCCCGGCTGGCCACATCGTCAATGCCGGATCGGTGGTGCAGGCCGCGGTCAACGGTTCGACGCAGATTGTCGGCGTGCCGCTGGGGCAGAACATCCTCAGCATTGCGGACTTCCTCAACAGTCCCGACGTGCTGGGCTCGACATCGACGCAATATGTCGATGGCTGGATCGAAATTGCCTTGTCGCAAGACGGCAGCACGTGGGGCGCCTGGCAGAAATTCGTGCCGGGTGTGTACCCGGCCATGGCATGGAAATTCCGGCTGGCGCTGGAGTCCAGCGATCCGAACACGATCGCTTATGCGCTGGCCTTCAATTACCAGGTCCAGCTGCCGTCGCGCATCGATCACTACCAGAACCAAACCGCCACGTCGGCCGGATTGACGATCACCTTCGCGCGCAATTCGTCGCCATCGACGCCGGCGCCGCTCAACGGCGGCCCCGGAACAAACGGACTGCCTTACTACAGCGTGTCGGCTTCGAACCCATTCTGGAAGATCGCCGGGCTTTCGCTCTCGCAACTGACGATCACGTTCTACACGGACGCAACCTACAGCACGCCGACGTCGGCGGCAGGCTTCAACATCGACGTGGAGGGTTATTGAACCATGACAATCAAGCGATTTGGCGCGGCATTGATCGCCGCGCTCGCGATCGTCTTTCTGCCGCCGGCGACATTCGCGGTGCCGGCGCCGTGCGTCATGCCGACATCGGGCACGGTGTCGGGCCTGACTTTGGTGCAGGACATCAACACCTGCAATACATCGATGATCGGATTGTTCTCCGGCGGTTCGGCGCCGTCGTCGCCGACTGCCGGTATGCTGTGGTGGAACACCGGCACCAATATCGTGTCCGAGTATGACGCGAACGGAAACTGGGATCCGATCTGGTTTGTCGATGCCACGGACGGTCTGGTCGCGCTGCAGATCGGCGGCGGCATTCAGGCGACGATCACCAGCGCCGCGACCGTGGACCTTTGGTCGACGCCGGTGTCTTCGATCGCGGTCACGGGCGCCACGACCATTACCGCGTTGACGAACGCCGATGCCGCTCCCGGAACCTTGAAAGTGGTGGCGTTCCAGGGTGTGCTGACGCTGACCAACAACAGCACGTCGCTCATCCTGCCGAATGGCGGCAGCAACATCACCACGGCGGCCGGCGATTACGCGCTGGTGCTGGCGTTGACCAAGACGAATGTCGCCGTCGTTTATTACCAGCGTGCGACAGGGGCTGCATTGTCGTCGCAGGGCCTCAACGTCGGCGCTTCGGCGCTCGGCAATTCTGCGCTCGGCATAAATCAGCCCGTCAATCTCGGATTGACGGCCTCGGTCGGATCGAGCGCGCTGACGGTCTCGATCACCGGAGTGAACGGCGCGGCGCCGTCCTCGGTAAATCCGGTGCTGATCCCGTTCCGGTCGTCGACGCTGGCGACCGGCACGCCGGTCATCGACAGCCTGCAATCGTCGCTGAGCATCACGATCGCGTCCGGCAATACGATGGGTTGCACGTCAGGCGTCGCCTGCCGCATCTGGATTTATGCGATCGATAATACCGGAACGCCTGCCATCGGCGTGATGACTTGCTCAAATACGACGCAGATTTTCGCCTGTAGCGACGATCTGGTTTTTAACACGGCATCCGGGACCAGCGGCGGTTCAAGCGGAGGCACACTTTACGCCTCGACCGGGTCGCTCGCTGGAAAGGCAGTGCGGATCATCGGCTATCTGGAGGCGACTGAGGCGACCGCGGGAACATGGGCGACGGCGCCTTCGAAGATCCAATTGTTCGGCCCGGGAATGAAGAAGCCTGGCGATATCGTCCAGGGCCCGATCTACGCGACATCGAATAACGGTTCGACCGGAAGCGGCACATCGAATACCACGACCCTCCCGACGCTCAGCATCACGCCGACATCGCCGATCAATCTGATCCGGATTGCAGCGCGCGGAATTTTGGGTACTGCATCGAGCAGCGCGACTATTACTGCGCAGATCTTCCGAGCAGTTGGCGGCTCGCCGGCGTGCACGACAGGGATTGGTTCGCTGCTCTATGCCCCATCTACTTCCCCTTCGACCGCGACTATCACGATCGGCGGCATTGACGCGCCGCAATCAGTCTCCCAGCAAACCTATACAGTCTGCATCAAGGCAAACTCCGGCGCGGTAAACGGCACCTATTGTCAGCAGTCGCTGACAGCCGTTTGCGACCTCGAGGGATACGAGATCATGGGTCGGCGCGAGGATGAGCCGGTCAACGACAATATTCACCCCGGCGTGTTGTCGCGCGTGAGCTAAGCCAGCCATGACCACAACTCAGGTCCAGGCGCGTCGCGGTACCGCTGCGCAAGTTGCCGCGATGACGCCCGCACAGGGCGAAATTGTCGTCGACACCACGAACAATCGCATGGTTGTTGGCGATGGCTCGACAGCTGGTGGCTTTGCGGCCGCGAAGCTTTCCGAGGTTGCTGTTCCGGGAGGCAATATCGGCGCCGCTACCGCGACCGCGCCGGCGTTCAACAACAGTTCGTCTCGTGTCATCACGTCCGCCTGGTTTGCTCAGAATTACGCTGGCGGGTTTGTCAACAAATTCCGCAACGCCAATTTCGCCGTTGCGCAGCGCGGCACCGGGGGCACCACAAACTCAGCGACCGGCGTTTACACGATTGACGGCTGGATCCTCGGGACGGACGGCACCAATTCCGTCAATTGGGCGCAACCGAACGGACCTATTGCCGGCTTCGCTGGCACCTATTTGGAGCTTTTCGGCTCCGCGACGACAACGGTCACGTTCTTAAAACAGCGCATTAAATCAAGCTGGGCTGCGCAGCTTTATGCGAACAGCGCCGCAGCAACGATACAATTCCTGATTTACAACGGCACGGCGTCGCCGATGACTCCGACAATCACCATCAAGCATCCGGCGACTACGGACGCTTGGGGTGGGACGCTCACGACTGATGTGAACGCAGCATCCATGAACACCGTGCCGGCGGGCACGGTCGGTGTCGTGGGCTATACGTTTGTGCCCGCCCCCGGCATCAATAACGGCATGGAGATTACACTTAATCTCGGTGGCATCAATTTCAGCGGCATCGCGATTTACATTGCCTATGCCGACATTCGATTGACGGCGGGCGTCGCGACCGGGCCGAACGCAGGTCCTCCTCCTGTTGAGGTTCGGCCGTTTGCGATCGAAATGCTTATTTGTCAGCGGTACTATCAGCAATACACCGGTAGCGGCGCGGTCTTCCGCGCCAATGCCGGACAGACAAGCGGTACGGTTTTCGACTGGTTTCAATTTATGTGCCCGATGCGGGTTGCGCCGACAATGAGCGTCGGGTCGCCAAGCTATACCAATGCCAGCGGGGCGGCGTTCGGGAACATCAACTCGCTGGGCGCGGAATTGAGCATGACGATTTCAGCTAGCGGCGGCAACGCATTCATTCCGTGGACCGCGACGGCGGAGCTTTAGCCGATGGCCTATTCGCTTACATCGGGAAGCTCGATCACGCGCGATAGCGACAGCGCTTCAATCCCGGCCGATCTGCGCAATGTGGACTATCAGGCTTTTCTCGCGTTGGCCTACGGTCAGCCTGCGCTAGATGCCTTGCTTGCGGCGTTCGCCGGCGATCCGGCTGCTACGCCGTTGGTGCCCGGCACTGGAAACCCGGTGCCGGACTTGTCCGGGTTGACTTATACCAACACGCCAAATCCGCCGCCGCCGGCGCCGCCGCCTACGTTGACGTTCTTGCAGTTTGTGGCGTTGTTCACCCAGGCCGAGCAGGATGCGATTGTCACCTCGACCGATACGCAAACAAAGCTGTTCATGCTGATGGCGACCGGCGCCGGCAGTATTCTGCTGTCCAATTCGGAAGTGATCGAGGGCGTGAACTATTTGGCCGCGGCCGCGCCGAACGGTCCCGGGCTGATTACCTCAGCGCGCGCAGCTGCGATTCTCGCTGGTCTGGCGCCCCCGTTATAATGGTTTTTGCAGCAAAAAACGCGCCCCAAGGATCGCGAGCTCATTATCGCTCATGCCCGCGAACCGCGACGGTGCTCCTCGGCGCAGCCTCGGCAGAAAGTGGGCCATATAGGAAGGTTCCGCGAACAAGCTTGGTGTGGCGTCTTTTGTGAAAAAACCTGCATCGATACACATTGCTGCGACTTCGCAATGCCGCCAACGATTGCCGATGCAACCGAAGTTGCAGGCGAATTTAGTTGCGTGGGCCTTCTCCGACATCAGAAGAAATTCGAGCGGCCTGTCGAAATTGTCATGGTCGCGAAAGTCGATCTGATGTGAGTTGATGCCGCCTGATGCCGTTATGCGGCGAGCTTCCGCAAACACCGTCGGTAGATCGTAGACGTGTTCAAGCACAGCGTTCGATATGACGATGTCGAAGCTGTTGTCGGTGCATGAGCTCAAATTCTCCGCTGGTTCTGCAATCAGTCTGATCGCTGCTGCAGGATCGCTTGCCTCAATAACCGCGTCGAGCGGAGCGCACGGCTTACCCCAGGCTTCCCGCAGTCGGCGGTAGAAAGCCGGATGATAATTCGGCTGCCATCCAGCGAGATATAGGTCGGCGACTGCCACATCGGCGCCCGTTCCTGCAAGAATGATCTGCGCGCCGAAATCAGAGCCGGGGCCTATCTCAAGAACTCGCGGCCGCGCAATCGAGCCGGCGTACGATCGAACGATTTCGATATCCGCGTGCGCAATCTGAAGAGAATAAGCGACATCTGCGTCGATCGTGTCAACGGAACGCCTTCGGCTGTTGTGTGGCCTTGGCGGTCGAAGAAAGCGTTTGAAGGCAAGCCATCCGGTTAGCGCGTTCATGGTGCGAAAGCTTCACGAAGTCGGTTCCGAAAAAACATTTTGCCAGTTTACTGCCGTTCAAATCTTCCAACAACGCCAAGGCCAAACGCAATTCGCCTCATCACGCCCGGGAGTGGTGCATGACCGATATTAATGCATTGAAAATCGCCAATGCTGCGCGCTGGAAGGCAATGCACGTTATTTCGGCGCTCGGCCCCACGCTCGATGCTGTCGCGGCGAGGCTGGTCGCCGCCAAGGCGCGCTATCAGGCGGTCGAGGCTCAAACCGGCGTGTCCTGGTTTGTGATTGCCGTCATTCATGAACGGGAAAGCTCGCAGAGTTGGGCCGCATCGCTAGCGCAAGGCGATCCGTGGAACAAGGTATCCATCCATGTTCCCCGTGGACGGGGTCCGTTCCGGTCGTGGGAAGCCGCCGCAGAGGACGCGCTTGAGAATTGCGGACCCTATGCGGCCCGCTGGACGGACTGGAGCATCGGCGGTCTGCTGACGCTGCTGGAAGAATACAACGGGCTTGGTTACGCCGCGCACGGCGTGCCGTCGCCTTACATCTGGGCCAGCACCGATCGCTACAAATCCGGCAAGTATGTTGCGGACGGTCATTTCGACCCGTCCGCGATCGATCACCAGCTTGGTTGTGCCGCGTTGCTTTCGCGTATGGCGCTCGCAGACAAATCAATCAACCTCGGAGACTGACAATGGCTACAGCAGCCGAACTTGCCGCGGGATTAGCCGCGGCGAAGACCGCAATCAATGCGCTGATCGCGGCCAAGGTGCCGTCCTGGGCAAAGGGGATGATCAGCATCAGCGACGACGAATATCACGACGTGTCCGATCCGGTCGTGCTCGCCGCCGAGAAGGCGCGGCAGACATCAACCCAGCAGGGAGCCTGACGATGCAGCTTGATGCCAAAACGACATGGTGGCTGAATTTTCTGTTGGTCGCGATTCAGGGGCTTTCGACAATCGCCTGGAACACGATGGGGGCCGATCCGAAATCGATCGCGCTGATAACGCAAGTCGTCGGCTACGCTTCCATATTGCTGAATTTCGCCATTCACGGCTCGGTGCCAGGCATCCCGGCGGTGCAAATGCCGGGAGCGCCGGCGTCGCCGCAGAAATAGCAATCCAACGAACAAGGAAACGATCATGCACAAGCTCATGCTTGGCGTTGCGTTGATTCCGGCCGTGCTCGGCGGCTGTGCGACCCTGCAAAACGACATGGGCCCGACCGCCGCGCAGGTCGAAGGCGCCGCAGTGGCGCTGTGTTCGTATTTGCCGACCGCCGCCAGTGTCGCCGCTTTGCTCAATGCGAACGGCGCGATCATGACTGCGGAAGCAATCGCCGAGGTGATCTGCGCCGCGGTCGGATCGCCGCCGGCGCCGCAAAGCGCAAGGCTGAAGGCGACGGCTCCCGTGACCGTTTACATCAACGGCAAGCCCGTCACGGTCGCCGGCGCGTTTGTCGCCTCGGTGAAGGGCCGCCGGGTGCAATAGCCGATGCCCTATAAACTCGGCAAACGGCCGGCGCGTCCGGACGCGTACAAGCTGAAGCTCGGCGACTATCTCAAAGCCGCCAGTCTGCCGCCGCTGCCGCAAGCCTTCGGCCATGAGGCGCTCATCGCCTCGTGGCCGATGTATGCCAATGACCGGTTCGGCGATTGCGTCTTTGCCGGCGCGGCGCACGAAACCACGCTGCTGGCCAAGGAGGCCGGTTGCGACCTGACGTTCCGCGACAGCGATGTGCTGTCCGATTACGCCGCCGCGACCGGCTTTCGCGAAAGCGATCCCTCGACCGACAACGGCAGCGACATACAGGCGGCAGCCGCGTATCGCAAGGCAACCGGAATCATCGACGCGGCCGGAAGGCGGCATCAGATTGCCTGTTACGTCGCGCTCGAGCCGGGAAATATCCAGCACCTCTATTACGCGTCGTATTTGTTCGGCACGGTCGGCATTGGTCTTGCTCTGCCAAATTCGGCGCTCGATCAGGCGGCGCAGGGCGGGGTCTGGGATGTGGTTGCCGGCTCTGGCTCCGCCGGCGGGCACTATGTCCCGCTGCTCGGCCGCCGCGCCGACGGACTGCTCGTCACGGTGAGCTGGGGGGCGCTGCAGCCGATGACGGAGAAGTTCTTCGCCACTTATTGCGACGAGGCCGTCGCCTTTATTTCCATCGAGTGCATGGTCAATCAGAAATCGCCGGAAGGTTTCGACTACGACGCCCTGGTCGCCGACCTCGCGGCGCTCTAGTGCTTCGATCCAGCCATGCGTATCCAAGTCCGTTTCGCACGATGAGGCCGTTTCATGCCAGGCAAGTTGGATGAGATCAGCCGATCGATTGGGTCGCTGGAAGCCAGCGTCCGGGAATTGCAGCGGCAAATCGCAGAGAACCGCGAAATGCAACTGCGGCGGCACGAAGATAATTCAGCGGCGTTGCGCGAACTTTCGGCAAAGCTTGATTTGCACGCGGCCGCTGTAGAAATGATCAGACCGACCGTCGCGGCGTTGGAGCTGTCGCGCTCGAAACTGGCAACGTTGGCCTCGATCGGCTTCGCGATAGCAATTTTGGCCGGATGGGTCGTGGAAGCTGGCGTGAAGTGGTCGGTGCAGCGCCTGCTCGAAAGCTTTCGCTAATGCCATGTGCCATACAAACGCCCGCGCGTTTGCTATGGTTTTCTCATGTTGTTTGCAGCCATTTGCCGGGATTCGCGGCTTGCGGCCCTTGCTATTTTGTTCGTCGTCGGCGTGTGGGCCGTGCTGGCCTACATTCTGCTCCCACTGACTTGGCGCCATTACGAGCACCAGCACGACCTGGCCGGTTTCTCGATGGTGACGCGCACTAAAATCGGCATTCCGGGCGATCCGATCAATGTCGGCCTGGTCGGGTCGAAAGACGATGTATTGTGCGCGATGAATGCGGCCGGCTGGTATCCGGCCGATCCGGTCACGCTGAAGTCGAGCCTCGAGATCATCAGCAGCGTGCTGCTCGACCGGCCCTATCGCGATGCTCCGGTCAGCCCGCTGTACTATCAGAACCAGCGTGAGGACTTCGCCTTTGAAAAACCCGCCGGCACCAGCGCGGACCGGCGTCACCATGTCCAATTCTGGAAAGTACTGGACCACGGCGAGGAGGGGCGGGCGGTGTGGCTCGGCGCCGTCACTTTCGATCGCGGCGTCGGGCTGAGCCATGACGACGCCAAGATCACCCACCACATCTCGCCCGATATCGATGCCGAGCGGAATTTGCTGACCGACGATCTGAGGGCCGCGAAGGTCGTCACCAGCATCTATGAAGTCACCGGTATCGGCCCGACCCTCGATGGCCGCAACGGCGAGGGCGATCCGTACTACACCGACGGCGAAATCAAGATCTCCGTCCTGGTTCAGGGTTGCGACCAGCGCAGCGCCACTGTGTCGGTGCTCGACAACCCGCCGTTGGTCGATATGAAAAACAGGGCCTGGGGGGTCGTGGAAAAGCTGCTGCTGCCGGAGCCGCCGGCAAAGCCCGCCAACCGCGGCAACTGAGCGGGTGGCCGTGGGCTCTAGAGCCGATAACCTTTCGTTAACCCTTTGACCTCCACGTTGTCCGGGATTGGGGCAGCGATTCACGCGTCATGGCCATCGGTGGCAGGCAATCCAGTGCTTCACGATCGAGCGGGATGGTGGATCGCGACTGTCAAAGCCGCTCCCCTGGGCTGGACGGCTGGCGCAATCAGGCCGATGGCCTGGCGCGAAAGCACACCGCCATCCCCGCACTGCCGCGCACTGCAACTGCGCAGCCGCCGCGCCGGCAGCCGGCTGGTGACAACCGGTCTTCGGATCAGCGCGCCGAAGAAGTGCACCGCGAGCAAGCCGTAAAAACCTCGGGTAAGGACTTCTCCAGGGAGCAAGCCCTGGACTGGATCCTGAATGCCCGAAAAGAGGCACTCGCGGTCCGGGCCGACCGGGCCAAGGCTGCGGAAGCGCGCATTGCCGATCTGGAAGCCAGCCTCGAGGCGGCGCTGGCGCGGGTGGTCTATCTCGAAAACGAAAATCAGTCGCTGCAGACCTCGGTCGAACTGACAACCAGCGAGAATTTGAGCTTTGCCAGGCGGCTGGCCGAAAGCGAGACCAGAAGCGACGAGGCGAGCGCGGAATTGCACAACTCGGCACTGCTGTGGGCCGAGCACGACCGGGTGGTGTCCGCAGCCGAGCGGAAAATCGACCTGTTGCAGAACCTGCTCGCGGTGAAGGAGGCGCGGCTGCACAAGCTGGAGCAGGCGCGCGACAAGATGGAGCAGGATACCGACAAGCTCCTTGAAACCGCCAAAACCCGCGACAAGGCCTTGGCCGACGCCGAACAGCGGATTTTTATTCTGACGGAACTGTTCGAAAAACTGGAACTGAGCCTCGACGCCGGCAAAGGCGAAAACGACAATCAGGCTCCCGATCCAAAACCCGGCGCCAATGAACCCACGGACATGCCGGAAGCCGGCCGCGAAGTGCGCGTGTGGCGGCGCGAACTCGACACTGACGACTGGTTGCTTGCCAAGCCGGCCAAGGCGTAAATCTGAAAGACGCTGGCTTCTCAGTGCGTGCGCATCGGCAGGCTTTGCAGCCGCAATTCGCCGACCGCGCCGCCATAGACCGGCTTGAAGTGCGGATCGCGGATGCGGGACTGCGGAAACCGGGTCAACAGTTTGCGCAGCGCAATGCTCAGCGTCGACCGCCCAAGAATATTGCCGATGCAGTGATGCGGCCCGGCGCCGAATGACATGATCCGCTGCGGCTTGCGGTGGATGTCGAAGCGCAGCGGATCGGGAAACGCGTCCGGATCGTAGTTCGGCGCGAGCGGCGAGGGCCGCACCACCGTTCCTTTCGGAATGCGCGTGCCGCCGACTTCGGTATCCTTGGTCGCGATCCGCGGAAAGGTGAAGTAGCCATTGCTGCCAAGCCGTAGGCACTCTTCGAGCGCGCTCGAGACCAGATCGGGGCTGGCGATCAATTCGCGGCGCTGATCGTCGTGAGTATAGAGCAGATAAAGCGCGCCGCCGGCGGCGCGGCTGGTCGCCGACAGCGATGCGCCGCAAATGCCGAAAATCTGGTCGAACAGTTCGCGGTCGCTCAGCTTGTCGCCCTGGTCGCGCGCGTTGACGAGGTCGCTGATGAAGTCGGCGCGCGGGCTGACCCGGCGTTCGTCGATAATCAGCCTGATCTCCTCCATGGTGCGGTCGAACGCCTGCCGCAGCTCCGGCGCCCAGGATTCGCCGGGCTTCACATACGTGGTGCCGGGAATGAGATCGTGGAAGGCGACGAACACCGCCTTGCGGCGCTCGTCCATGTCGATCATCGCCTCGAGCAGCGCCTCGACGACGAGATGCGCGCCATAATCCTCCATGCCGTCGAATTCCGGACCGTTTGCTGCGATCGTATCGAGCAGGCGGTCCACCACTTTGCCGATGCCTTCCTCGAGCTGCGCGATGCGGCGCGACGAAAACGCCGGCATCAGCAGCCGGCGCACCCGCGCGTGCTGCTCGCCGTCCATCTGCGTCACGAACTGCGCGTCCATGATCTTGTTGAATTGCTCCCAGCCCGGACCGCGCGGCATCTCCGAGGCGAAAGTCACAGTGTCGGAAAACACCTGCCGCGCATCGGCATACCGGCCGATGATCACCTGCGGCAATTGTCCGGGGGTCACCGCATAGAACGGCGGCCGCCGCGCCCATTCCGCCATGTGCCGGTGCGCGTGCGCCTTGAACTCCGCGCTGCCGGGGTCGAGCGCGACGATGTTGGCGGGATCGACGCCGGGGATAGGGGACGGAGAGAACTTTAGATCAACGGCGACGTTCGACACGCTTGTTTTCCTTCTTATTTGGGGTTGCCGACCTTCTCTTATAGCACGGCCACGACCCGCGAAAACGGTGGCCGCGCATCAACGCTTGATCACCGATTCCGGATGGTGCGGCGGCGGCAGCACGGTGAGATCGAGCGCGCTTCGTGTCGGGTGTGGGTTGGCTTTCAGCCCGACCGTGGTGACGCCCCATTTGGTGCATTCGACAGTTGAATACTTGATCCATTGGCGGAGCGCCCGATCGTGCCGCAACGCGCGGCGGATACGCAGGCCGAGCCAGCCGGTACGGGTGTTGTAAAATCCAGGCGATTTGCCGCGCGCACGGCCATGACCGTGAACGAAGCGCAGCCGTGCCGCGCCCATCTCCCACGCCTGCTGGACAATGGTCGCCATCGGCGGCCCAATGAAGTCGCGCGGCCGATAACCGTGCAGGTCGATCTTTACGAGGAGCAGGTCGGAAGTTTCCGCCGATATCGTCGATCTTCCAAGGGAATGAACTTCACCAAGCTGGCGGCGATTATTTGAAAGTTAAAAGGGAGCCGCGCTCAGCAATGGCCACCGTGACGAGGTCGTTTGGGTGAAGAAATCGGTTCATCTCTTCAGCCATAATTACTTCAGCGCGGTCTTTAAGCCCATCAAACTTCGATTTTCTCTCCTGAGGTTCAGCGGCTTGAGGCTGTGCGGTCTCCAACTTGGACGCGAAGAGGTTTTGAAGGAGATTCGTTTGATTTGATACACCGGCGTGAGCTGAAGCAAGATCCGTAAGTATCAGACGCTCGCCTTGAGGTTGTCCTTGGTCGTTTTGAAAGCGCGCCAAAAACACTGCAAACAAGTCGGTGTCAATATCGTCGCTGCCAAAAGCCGCGTGAGTCCCCCGAATTCCTCGCCCATTACTGATTGCACCAAAAACGCAATAAAGGATGTTGAGAAATCTAGCAGCACGATATCTCGATTGCGACTCAGCCCTCTCTTAGTCGTAACTGCGACGACGGTCCGCCCTCCAAATTCCGGAAAATTAGAGCGGAGGGTCTCAGGAAGTCGAATGGTGAAATGTTCAGGTTCGTTTCTCGTCTCGACGTCGATGCCCAACAGAGGTGCGGCGCGTTTCACAAATGCCGCTAAGTGCCAAGTCGTTAGTGGTCCAAGCTCTTGCCATTTCGAAATATCATAACCTACGACGTGGCTAAGAACTTCATCTTGAATACTTTTGGCGCGCCGAGCTTCATTCAGCGCGGCTGCCACCCGCTCATCAGTTCGTTCAATTCGGCCAAAGCGAGCTTCGTCGAGAAGCTCGCTGATATCGATCCGCTCTAATAGCTCGCCCATCACTTCAGCTGCGTAGCGTTCGTCGAACTCAGGGCCTACGCCAGCCATCTCTCGAACGATCGTATCCACTCGGTCCAATACGGTAGACACGATTTCGTTGTCAATTGTGTCGCGGGCGTGGAAATTAATAACCACCACTCTCTCAGTTTGGCCGTAACGATAGAGCCGACCGATCCGTTGAGTAATGCGAGCTGGGTTCCAAGGAAGATCGAAGTTGACCATGACGTGGCACTTACGATGCAAATTAAGGCCTTCGCCGCCAGCTTCCGTCGAAACGAGGACGTCCGCATCTCCTTCAAAGGCCGCAACGGCCGCTCGTTTCTCATCAACAGTCAAGCCGCCGTGAATAACGACAGGTCTTCTTCCAAGGAGCTGTTCCAGTTTCAAAAGAATGTAGCCTTGCGTCGCCCTATACTCCGTGAAGATTAGAAGCTTCTTTCCCTCCGTCTGAACAACGTCACGCGCGATCTGAAGGAGTGCCTCTCCTTTGCTGTCTGTTCGCATACATGTTGCGCCTTTCTTGATGAGTGACTCCAGCATTTGCCTTTCATCATCGAAAAAAGGCTGCGCTGTCGCGATGCTTTCGTGGTCCGCGAGAGAATCGTTGTCGGTCTCGTCGTCATTTTCGGCGTCAACGCGAATTTCTTCACTGCCGTTAGAAGCCGAAATGCGTTCGAGCCGACGACGGAGTGCGATCCACAGAGCGGCCACCGATGACGACGCGAGCTTACGGTAGATTGTCATGACAAAGCCCACGGCCCGACCACGACTACCGCCGATTGCGTCTCCTGCGGTATAGCCTCTGCTTAAGTATTCGGTGAGGTCGCTTTGGAGAGCGATGAAAGAATCGTCAGTAGTAATCGGCACTCGACGCACAAGGACGCCATGGAAGATGAAATTCCCCTCCAGATCGACGGCGTCGATCTTTCGATTTCTGAGAACAATTTGGCCGACAACATCTGGATTTTCGTCGATTAGATTAATCGCTGATTGGAGGTCAGGGCGAACCAGAGACAGCAGGTTGTTGAATTTCCCGCTATCTCCCTGATGAGGTGTTCCGGACAAGAGAACGAGCGCGTCCGTGCTCTTTCTCAGTTGTTGTGCAAGGCGAAACCGCAGGGTGGAGCGACCCCTTTCGTCACGTGACAGTCGGTGGGCCTCATCGAAGATGATAACATCCCATGCGCCGGCTGATGCGAACATCCCAAACGCGGTGCCGGAATCACTGCCGTCGTCATCGCTGCCTCTGGGTTTGGCAAGATCAAGCGACACGATGACGTGTTCGTACAAGCCCCACTCACCGGGGTCCGACACCCTGAAATCAACGCCATATATGAGGAAGCGTCGGTCGAATTTCAGAAGCATTTCCTCCTTCCATTGCTGCGTGAGCCCGGCCGGCACGACGATTAGGACACGACGAATGTTCTGACGCCGTTGAAGGCCCGCAAGCAGGAGACCGACCTCGATGGTTTTTCCTAGGCCGACATCATCCGCGATGAGCCAATTGGTTTGCCCAGAATTTAATATGCGATGAACAAGGCCAATCTGATGCGGCAGGGGGTCTACATCCAACCTATCCAGCGCGCCGGTTGCTTCATTCCAGCTACGAAGCGCGTGCGCCATTATTTTGACAGCGAGACGTTCAGCCGCATCCGGGGCGCTTGCTTCGCCTCTTCGATAACGTAACTCGCCGTCTTTGACGCGGCGCAGCCGTTCGAACGGTAGCCAGTATGTGGCTCCGGTTAGGTGGAGTTGCACCAACACTTGCTCGCGCGCAGCCAACTCGCGCGTTTTTATAACCGTGCCTATACGATCCGGTCTATAGCGCGCTGGGCGTTCCGGCCGTGCTTATGCTGGATAACAGCGCTGGGACGGTCGCCAATATTACGGCGAGGGATTTTACCGAGGGCGTCCTGATCGAGGATACCGGCCGGGGCATTATCGGGGCGCAAACCGTTCGCCCCGTGGCGCGGGTTAGGGCCTCCGAACTGACGGCCAATTCGATCAGCTTTGACGAACTGGACGCCGCCTCAATCGCGTTCAATGGCCATACCTGGCGCATCGAGAGTCATCGGTCGATGCCGTCGCCCGGCGGCGAGCTGGCCGGCGAAGTGATGCTGATCCTCATTCAGACGGCGTAGCGCATGGCCGATGTTCGCGAAGCCATTTTGGAGCGACTTGTCGTGGCTGCGGCGGCCGTTGCCGGGGTGAAGCTCGCAGGCCGCAACAAGGTTGTGCCCGGCGATACACAATTTCCGGCGCTGATTATTCTCGATGGCGAAGAGCAGGCCGATGACCGTGATCCAGATATCCGCCCGGCCAGTGCGCCGCGGAGGATCAAGATGCGGGCGGTTATCGAAATCCTGCTCGGTACTCTGCCGGAAGATGTCGGCACGCAACTGAATTCGTTTCGGCGGTTGGTGCTCAACGCGATCTTTACCGACGTGACGCTGCTCGGCCTGACCTTGAACGGCCGCAGCATTCGCTACCTCGGCTGCAATACCGGCTTCGATATGGGACGGCAGCTCGAAGGCACGATGTGGGTTCACGTCGAGTTTACCTATTTCCTTTCCCCAGGCGCAATCTAAAGGAGCCAAACCGATGCCTCTTAATCTATCGGGCTTTACCAAAATGGGCATGGCACAAAGCTTTGGCATCACGCCGAACCCGACACGCGTGCCGCATTGGGCGAAGAACAACGGCGTAAAGCTGAAGGACAAGATCGGCATCTTCGCCTTTGAATCCGATGTCGACATCAAGTTCGACGAATTCATCGAAGACAATATCGTGCTGGCGTTGTTTGGCACCGCCGTTTCGTCCGGCGAAATATCTATCGGCACGTCGCAGGACGCGATCGAGCGACAGATCGCATTCGTCGGCACCAACACTTATGGTCCGCGACTTGAGATCCTTTTGCCCAAAGTCTCATTTTACAGCAAAAATCTGATCGAAGCGATCGGCGACGCTGCGTGGGGTCAGCTTGAATTGACTGGCGAGATGCTTGTCGTCGGCGGTTCCTATGGAACGATCACGTTTGGCGATGCGCCAAGTGGCGCGCCGCTCGAGCCGGGCAACACCGAGAATTACTATTTCGGCATGGGCGACGTCTGGTCGGCACCGGTCTCATAATGGACCTGAAAAGTATTGCTCCGTCGTCAGTCACGCTCGTTATCGCGGGCTATACACTGCACGCGTTGCGCGCCCGGGATGTTGCGCCTTTAACTGACCGCTTTCCGGATTTCTTTGCCTGTCTGACTGGCGCCGGACTGCCGCTCGAATATCAGAATGCGGCACTCGCTGCAGCGGCCGACAAGCCTGGCGACGCTGATCTCGAAAAGGTATTCGACGATCTGCCGCACGGAACGCATTTTGGCGCTATGCAGTGGTTGATAAGGAAAAGCTGGCCCCCTTTCGACGACGCGGCAAGCTTGCCGCGCAACTCCTTGACGGAATCCAGCGCAAAGGCGGAAAGCGCGACTTCGACCGAGAATTCGCAGCAACCATCGAGCGGTTGATCCCGCGGCATCCAAACATCTGGGACTATACGCCGCGCGAGATTATCGCGTTTGCTGCCATCGCTGATAAACGCGAGAAGCAGGAGCGAGCCAACGCGCTCTATATCGCCACGCTCTCGGCGCGCGGTGACACCAAAGAAATCCGCAGGCTGCTGAAGGACTGGAGCCGATGAAGTTTTCGCTCTACTTCAATGAGCCGCAATTCAAGAAAGTTCAGTTGATTGCTATCGGCAAACTTTCCAAGGCGGCAACTGGCGCTTTACATCAAGTAGTCGATCTCGCTAAGCAGCGCGCCAGGGCGACAATCGACCTGCCCGGCGGATGGAAGAATGCGCTCCGCGCGACTGTCTATCCGAAGAACAATATCTCGCTAGAGCCCGCTGCTGTCATTAAGCACAACATTCCTTATGCCGATGTGTTTGAGGAAGGTGCGACGATCGCGGGAAGCCCGCTGCTCTGGATTCCACTGCCGAGTGCCAATATCCCCCGTGGACCACATAATAAGCAATCGACGCCAGCAGATTTGGTCGCTGCGGGTGTCGAACTTATTTCGCTGAAGAATACAGCAAAGCCGATCCTGGCAGCCGTCATTCGTGAAACCGATGCGCGGGCGGCGAAGCCGCTTTCAAGATCACTACTTAAGCGCGCCCGCAATGCAAAGGGCCGTGGCACCCTTCGCGTCGTTCCCATGTTCGTCGGGGTGCCAAGCATTACCGATCCGAAGCGGATGGATATCGTGAGAGCGATCAAGGAAGCCGTGGCACTCTACCCGGCATTCTATATCAAAGAGTTTGCATAGATGGCCGATCTTCCCCAAGTCGGAGCCCGCGTTGTCGTCGAAGGAGGCGATCAGGCTGCGGCTGAGGTTCAGAAACTTAGCAAGGCGTTTGAGAACGCCAAGACCCAAACCCTGGCGGCCGGCAGCGCCTTGGATGACGGCGGCCGTCTGGCTTCCGCTGGGCTCAAGCAATTCGGTCTCCACACGCTGGAGGCCGAGAATGGCGCGGCAAGGTTCCGCGAAACTCTTCATGTTATTCATCCGGTTCTTGACGCGGCTGGGCTTGGCATCGGCAATCTTGGCGCGTTCGCGCGGGTGGCGAGCGCCGGTCTGGTCGGCCTGACTGCGGCCGGCATTGGTGCCGCGATCGCCGGCTTTGCCAAACTGGCCGATCAATCGGGTAAAGCGGAAAATCATGTTTCTGCGGCAGTCGGTGGTGTGGCGGCTGGCAGTAAGACATTCGCGGATCTACAGGAACGGGCACACGGGCTTGGTGTCGAAGTCGGTACGCTGGGAGATATCTTCTCGTCGCTATACGATGCCCAGAAGAAGGGCAGCGGCATTCTGATCCGCGCCGTACCCGGCAAGGAAAATTCCTTGCCGGCGTTCGCCAATCCAAAGCGAACGGCAGATGCAGGAACTGCGCTCTTCGAATCCATTGCGGCAGGGGCGGCGTCGCGCGATGAGGCAAAGACCGCCAGCGCTGCGCTCGCGAGTTCTATCGGCGAACAGAAGGGCCTGACGCTCCAGGGCTTCCAGGGCCTTGAGAAGCAATCGCCGGGCGGGGCGCTGTCACTCGCAAAACTGTTAGGCCAGACCGACGTTTCCGGTTTTGAAGCCCAGCTTAAGAGTTCATCGATCAGTCTGGAGACTTTGATCGCGCGGTTGCAACAGGTCGGTCCGGCCGCTCAGGCTGCGTTCTCCCAAGGTAGTGCGCCCGGAGAGAAGTTTTCGGACGCACTGAGATTCGCTTGTAACGCGGAGCAAGCAGGCCCTCGAAGGTTTCGCGGGGAAGCCGGCGCAGACGCTGCTTTCGGATGAAACGAACAAGGTCGGGAATACGGTCGAAGGGGCATTTAAGGACTTCGGAGCCATCAAGGACCAGGTTCATTCCGGCGAGTTCAAAAATCCATTCAGTTTTGCGCCAGACAAAAAAAGCATTTCTGGTGTTGCAGTCAATGTCGATATGAACGCGATCATCGGTGACATCATTAATGCGGGCGGACGCCTTTCTTCGGCAATCGATTCCATCGTTCAAACAATTAAGGGAGGCAGCGCCGCAAGTTTCGGGGAGAGATTTGCCGCGCTACCGAGTGCCGATCTTGGCACGCCGTCGCGGCAGGGGTTTGCCGGATTAAATAATATTCAATCATCGCCATCTGCCGGTGTTCTCGACATCCGCGTGAACGGAGAATCCATCGGCCATACTGGCGAAGATGACGATGCACATGTCAGCGACCTCGTTAGCGCCGCGGTGAACGCCAAACTCAATGAGATCGCACCGCGACAAAGCGCGGCGCAGTGAACCATGGCCGACACCCTTCTCGTCATAGCGCCGATTTCCTCTCCGGCTCGTTCCAACTTGTGCCCTTTTCCGCGCGGGACCTGACGCAGACCCTTGAGGAAATCAGCCCAGTCGGCGGTGAAGGTCTCTTTGAACGCAATGGCAATGGAGGGCTGATTAACTACGCGCGTCAGCAGTTCCAAAAATATAAAAGCACGATCACCTGCACTGACGTAAGCGCGCCGGCGCTTGATAATAGCTGGCGTGGTGCAACCGTGCTGGTGAATTGCGCAGCAACACTTTGGTATCCCGCAGGCGGTTCGCCCAATCGGAACGTTGTCCCCGGCACCACGCCTGCGGAATTGGATACCGGGTTTTTCTCATATTACCCACAACTCACCATGATGGTGATGAACGTGCGTAACGGCTTCCGTGAATGGAAGGCTGAATATTTCTGGCAGATGGATCTGGAAGAAACCTGATCCTCGCCGCTTTCTAGCTTTCCCCAAACCAAAAATCTCTGATCTGAAAAAGGAACCCTCTCCATGACGGTGCAATGGTCGACGGCCGTGCGCAATGTGCGTCTTGATGCCTGGCAGCTTGGCGCGATTGCGGCGGGCAACAGTTCGATCGCATGGGCGCAATCGACGTCTTACACGGCGCTGGCGTCGCGCATTCAAAACGGTGGCAACACCTATATCTGCATCACGTCGGGCACGTCGGCATCGAGCGGCAGCGGCCCAAGCGGCGCAGGCGCTAACATCACTGACGGACCGCGCATTGGTGCTGCGTTGGTCCATTCGTCTGGGCGACGTCGACCGCCTATGCGGTGAATGTCCTCGCGGTCAATGGCGGCAACGTTTACCTCTGCATCACCGCCGGGACATCGGCCAGCAGCGGAACCGGCCCCTCCAGCACCTCCGGCGGAATTGGGGCGGCCATCACCGACGGCTCTTGCGTCTGGGCCTACGTCGGCGAGGCCGGCATGGTACCGGGCGTCATCCTCTCCGTTCTGACCGGCGCGCAGCCTGCTACATGCGCGTCGTCGGATTCCGGCACATTACTGGTCTCGTTCACGCTCCCAACCAACTACGCATCAATCGCGGCATCCGGCGCGAAGGCGTTGTCGGGCTTGCCGATGACTGCGGTGGCATCCGCAGGCGGCACTGCCGCTCATTACCAGAATTGCTCATTCAACGAACACGACCTGCCACGAGCAGGGATCGGTCACAGTGACCGGCGGCGGCGGGGACGTCACGATCGACAATACCTCTGTCACCTCGAGCCAGACGGTCAATTTGACCAGCTATAGCAAGACCGAGGCCGGCGCTTAAACGATTGCCGAAAGATCAGTTATTCCGCGTCGATGTGATCCGAAGATCAGAAAATGACGCTGAACATCGGCTGCAAGAAACCATGGCAACCGACGGCCCCTATCTCCGCTGTCATAAGTCCAAACCGTAGGTAAAGCCAACTCCAAACCATTCCAGGCAGAACGTAACGGATCACATCGTAGATCAGGACCGTTGTGCTGAGCTGTTCTATAGCGGCGACATTGATCCAAATGTTGACGGATTGACTGAGGAACATCGCGGCGATGGTTGTGGCTGGCGATATGAGCCGCAGCCTTTTGAGCGCAAGTACAAAAAATGAAAAGACGAAAAGGCGGTATAGGATATTTTCGTTGAATGCCCGCAGCATGAAGTAGAGCGAGCGCTTCAATAGCGGCAGTTGAAGAAACTGGACATATTGTGGCGGAAGCGTCTCGCGAAAAATAAAACCATCTAGCAGCTACATACAAGGCAACGAGAAGAGCGGCCGCAAGTCCAATCAATATAGGCCTCGCTCCGTGGCTCTCGACCCGAAGCCCAACCTTTGAAGCCGCGAGCCAGCCCGCAACGCCAAGCGTCACGAGCATGATAGCGCGAAGAAAAGAGTTTCCGAGCGTGACGGCGTCGAACGCGAGGTCGAATGGGGTAATGGCGGCGATGCTTCCGCCAATCACCAGGGCTGCCAAAAGCGCCCTATTCTGTGAAGCCCAACCCATACTAGACCGGCCTATGGCATTGGGCGCTTAGTCCGGCTGAAATGATGCGCGATCATTCTTCTAGCGCCCCTGCGTGCCGGCCAAGCTAAAGCGATAGCAAATTCTCCGGGCTGTCGTCGTCGTCCAATCCGGTCTCTGGATATTCGTCGCGCTTAGGCTGCGCGTATAGACCAAACATCACATCAAAGATCGGAAACAGTGCGGCGAAGCGCATATCCCTGTCGTCGATCCGGCGGGAATGATGCAGGCGATGGTACTGCGGCGAGTTGAGCAGCCAGGATAGCCGACCGAAGCCGCATCTGATATTTCCATGAGGAAAGAAATTGTAATACGAGATCAGCATATATGTCGTGATGATCGCTGCGTTCGTATGCAGCAACAATCCAACGCAGGGATAAACGGTTACGGCCTTTAGTGAAGAGTCCGGCCAAAAATGTCGGAAGGTTGTTGTTGCGTTCATCCCGCGGTCGCTGTGATGCAGCGAGTGGAGCGCCCAAAGGACCGGGATCTTGTGCTGCGCGTAATGGAAAACAAACTCCGCGAAATCCATCGCGAACGTGTACGCACATATCCCCGCCAGTAAACCCAAGCCTGCGTCTGGCAATGTGATGATGCCGCCGCCGATGGCGTTCACTGCGACAGCCACAATCCCGCCGGCAAGCGGTGCGAGTGCGACCTGAGCCAGCTCGTATGGCGAGAGATAAAGAAAATTATGCCAGCCGGTCTTTGGGTCGGACGAACGCGCCGGGTTAATGCGCTCGATTAGATGCGTTATTCCGACTGCTGCGGCCGCGGCGATTATCGAAAAAATTAGCGAGCCAAGAATCATTGCCGCAATCCTCTCGACCTCTCGACCAGAAGCCCACTAAAGACCTACCCCCCGACCTGTGCGAAGCGGAGCGGTTATTCCGCGTCGATATAATTTCGCTGATTTTATCGTCCAGGTATTGGCGGCATCATCCAAAAAATAATGACGATGCAGATCAGCGCGACAATCGCCAATAGAGCAGCACCTCCGAGAGCGAGTGCCCGCTTTAGCCAGAGAGACATTGCGCTTTTTCTCCTCGCGCAAATCTAGCATCCCCATTTTCAGAAACAAAGACCCGTCTGCATGGCCCTTCTCGATAATGTCTGGTACGTCGATTTTGGCGACGGCTCGACCACGGGCTACTACTCCGTCACCAAATGGGCCACAGGTGCATCGAAGGTCTGCGGCAATCTAGTCCGACAGAATGCCGCGCCGACAGTTGGAAACGAGCGCGTCTTCGTTTGCTATAATTCGACTGGCGGCACGGGTACAACATCGGCTACCACCGAACCGACATGGGTCATCACCCGCGGCGGTCTGGTCACCGACAACACTGTCAAGTGGGGCGAGGTCACCGGCGTTGCCGCGCTCAATGGCGATCTGACCAACACGCTGACCTGGGCGCAGCTCAAGGCAGCTGTGAGTGCGGCGGTTCTCGGCCAGGTCATCCAGAGCAACGACGGCACGAAAGTTCTGATCTGCACCGTCGCAGGCGCGATCAGCGGGTCGGAACCGTCGTGGTCGGCCTATACGACGACCGGCGCGACCACGCCCGATACCAGCGCAACGTGGGTGACGATCGCGGCGGTTCCGTCCGGCTTCTCGAAATTTGCGGCGCCCCATGCCCGGCTCGAAAACGCCTATGCCGCGAATTGGGGCCAAGCCGGCAATAAGTTCTTCGTTGCTTCGGAACACGCCCAAACGAAGGCCGCCGCCACAAGCCTCGCCTCGCCTGGGACCTCGGCGGCACCATGCCATGTCATTTGCGTTGACAAGACCAATGCGCCGCCAGGCTCGGCGGATGTGACGACTGGCGCGACGATCTCGACGACAGGCGCAAATTCGATTTCATTCAGTGGTTTTACTGAGTGGACGTATTACGACGGTATTGGGTTTTTGTCTGGCTCAGGGTCGAGTGCTGCAAGCATTGTATTCTTGTCTGGCAGTCCCTCAGCTGCATTTCAGCGATTTGAAAATTGCGCCTTCACGCTGAACAACACCTCGGTAAGCTCGTTTTTTGAGCTTTGTTCAGGCGTGAACGGGCGCGGACGTCTTGAAATAATCAATCCGACATTCACTTTTGGCGCGACAGGACAATGCTTTAGCCCCAGCAGTAACCTCGGCTATTATCCGGCATTGATCCGGGGCGGCTCGATTGCCGCCAGCGGCTCGATCCCCACAGACCTGTTCTCAGACGGCCCGGTGTCGCCATGCTTGTTCATTCTTGATGGCGTCGATCTATCGACCATCAATACCACGCTGTTCAACAACAGTGTCGAACTCGGCTACTGCCAACTTCGCGATTGTAAACTCAATGCGTCGGTGACAATCGCGGCCTCTGGCCTCGCTATCGAAGGCTGCGTCGATCTTATCCGCTGCGATAGCGGCGGCCACACCTATCGCACCGAACGACACAACGCGCTTGCCGACGAGACGACCGAGACGACGGTTGTGCGCACCGGCGGTGCAAGCTTCAACGGTACGGGGCTCGCCAGAAAAATCGTGTCATCGGCGAAATGCGCGCGAGACTTTCCCTATGAGGCGCTGCCGCTGGTCATCAATAATAAGGCGACCGGCGCGTCGAAGACGCTGACGATCTACGGCATCTGGGGCGGCGGTGCGGTGCCGACCAGCGATCAAATCTGGATCGAGACAAAGTATCCCGGAAGTTCCGGAAGTCCGTTATCGACGATTGTCACGACAGCGCCGGCCAATCTGCTGGCCGCAGGCTCAAACTTGCCATCGGATTCCTCAACATGGGGCGGCTCAACCACGCCATTCAAGATGTCGGTGACGTTCACGCCGCAACTGGCTGGCCCGATTGAGACCTATGTGAGGGTCGGCTCTCCCTCGCAGACATTCTACATCGACGAGGCTCCGACGCTGCAATGAGCGACAGCTATGCAGTCGGTGGTGTCACACCCGTAATCCTGACGGAAACGTCGTCCGACACGACGATTGCGGACGGGGCCGTTGTCACCGAAACGAACTTGAGGGCCGTTGCGGCATCGCAAGCGGTTCCGGGCTGCACACAGATCGCAGCAGCCATCGTTTTGGTGGCGCTCGCGGCGAGCCAGTTCATTCCGGCACCGACGCAGTCGGCGTCTGCCAAAAATATCGACAAGGTCTACGCAGCGCAGACCACGCCAGCGCCTACGCAGTCAGCAACCGTCGCAACCCGGGACGGGATCAATGCGGCGCAGACGGCGTCGGCGCCGATCCAGTCCGCCGCGCTCCAAAATCTGGATAACATCCAGGCGACGCAGGCCGCATCGGCGCCAAGTCAATCAGCCGCCGTCCAAAATCTGAATCAGCTCTATGCGGCGCAAACGGCTGCGGCACCGACGCAGTCGGCAACCATAGGGGATTTTAATACCGTCAATGCGGCGCAGGTCGCGCCGGCGCCCAGTCAATCCGCCGGAGTTGTGGTCGGCCTCAACGTAACCGCCGGGCAACGCACTCCCGCACCGCGCCAGATCGCGCAGTTTTCGCATCCTTCAGTTGGTGCCATCCAACTGATCCCGCCGGCGGCGCAAATTGCGACGGTTGCGGTCCTCGATCAGATTGCCGCCGCGCGGGCCGTTCCAGCGCCGGTGCAGATCGCCGTCATCCGCATTCCGGCGGCGCCGACGCAAGTGGCGACCTTGGCCGTTCGCAACGATGTTGCCGCCGCGCAAATTATTCCGCCGCCGCTGTCGCGTGCCTCGCTGAACGACAACGGTCCTTTCTATGTGTGCTGGGTCGATGCGACCGATACCACATTCGGTCCGCAGCACCTGGTCAACGATTTCCTATGGTCGCGTGCCGCTATCGACCATAGGGAAAACAGCAAGCCGGTTCTTGCCTTCGATATGCCGAATCCGAAAGAGGGGTTGCTCAACCCGCAGCGCAAGCAATGGCTGTGGTTTTCCTGGAAGGATGTCCAAGGCACATCCGGACCGCCCGGCACGGTTTATCCGCTGTTCTTCGGCCATGTCGACGGGTTGCTGAAGCAAATTAACGGTGAGAAGGTTCGGCTGAAAGTGCAGGCCGAAGCCATCGACGCGGTGTCACAACTGCAGCAGGTCGCCGAGGGATTGAAGGTCAGGCCGTTTTACGATCCGCTGTGGCTCGATCCCTCGAAACGCGACGACCCTGCGGCCATCCTCGAGGGCTACAGCAAGAGTTATCACTATGACCGCATCGCGGTTGCGGGATCAGTCAGCGTCTCGGACTGGATCGATGGCGAGGACGGCACCGAGGAATTCACCGCCGATGAGGTCCCCTATCGCAACCTGACCTGGGACCGCGGTCAGCCGCCGCTGACCAGCGTGCGGATCGAGACCGGCGTCACTTGGACGCAAACCGATACCGGCATCGTCGATTTCGGCACGCACCGCTATGCGAGCTATTACGGCGGCATCAAACAGGAATGGCCAGCACCCGGCAGTCAATTGGGCGGTGGCTGGAGCGTGAATTCGGCCGTTGCCGTCGACGAGAACCTGGTCGAGCTCGCCACGCTGGCGACCTATACCTATCACTGGCAGAATTTGGAAACCTCGCACCGGTTCGGCGACCCGATGTCGCTCAGCGCCTCGATGAGTTTCCCGATTGTCGGCGGCAAGCCTGACGAAGTGATTGTCTATAATATCTGGAACGATGGCGTTCTGGAGGAGGGCGGTCCGAGCGGGCTCGATGGGCTCGATTTTCCGGAAGTCAATATTCCGGCGCACGGCGACGAGTCCATCATCTATGTCTGCCATTGGTCGATCAGTGCATCGCTGCAGCTGCGTTATCGCGCTGCACGAAGCTACAGCGAGAATTTCGCAGTCACGATCGTTGCCGACGTACAGCCAACCACGGTCCTGCCGCCGAGCAATCTTCAGACCGAATTGATCTCTCTGCCGTTCCCTGATGTCGGCCGGCCGCTGGTCAATGTTCTGAACTGGTCCTCGGTCGCGGGGAAGCCGGTTACCGCCGGCACGACGATCTATCCGAACTTCACCACTGATCAGACGGTGCCTGGCGCGCAATCGTTTCAGATCTATACCGTCGATGGCACTGCAGGAACCAGCGAGCCGACCTTCTCCGATACTGTCGGCGAGCCAACAACAGACGGCACCGCAACCTGCGTCAGCCTTGGCACCTCGCCGCAGCTCGATGCCCGGGACTGGAATCAATATGCGACCGTGCCAGCAGGCTTTGTGCTCAATCCGGTGCAGCCGCTGTTTCTGGATTATTCCGCGCTCACGGCACCGGGGCTCACGGAGGGCATTCCGACCGGCACCGGCGTGAGCTACGGCCAGGTGATCCGCGATCCTAACGGCAATTATCAGCAATGCACGATCGACGGCATCACCGGCGTCGGCGCGTATGCGGTTGGGACGTGGGGCACGACGCACGGCGTGGATACCGCTGACGGCACGGTGACCTGGACCTGTATCGGTTCGACGCTCCCCGATGGCGAGGGTTTCTTCCTCTGCGTCAGTGGCGGCGAGACTGACGAGATTCTCCCCGATTTCAATTACACGCTGCACGGCACGACCAACGATGCGGGCGCGGTATGGATGTATATCGGCACACTCGGCGACTCCTTCGGTATTCCGGTCGGCGGCACGCTAGGGCATGTGTTGGCGCGGCAGTATTTCGCCACGGATCGCGGACGATGGAGCGCGGAAAATCTGCTGTGCCGTGGTCGTGCGCGGCTCTTGTGGCGGGCACGGACGGCGACGGTAACGTCGGACTGTTCGTTCGACCGCGCCATCGCGCTGTCGTGCCGCAAGAATGCGCTGATCCACGATGATCGGCTGCCCGGAGGGCAAGCCCTAGGCAAGATCATCGGCTATCAGATCATGTGTGATGGCCCCGGGCTGCTGATGAAAGGCCGCGTCACCATCGGTTGCGCCGCTGGCAACGGTAATGCCCTCGTCCCCGGTGCCATGACGACATTGGCAACCGGCGATCTCGCCTATGCGCCGCCGGCCGGCGACCCGCTCGACGACGGCATCGCGCTGCCGATCACCGATGCCAGCCAGATCACTATCGATGACGAGGTGGTGAACTCGATGGACACCGAGCTCACCTATGTCGATGTCCTGCTCAAGCAGCAGAAGGACGCACAATTGCTGCCGATCCAACTGCAGGCCGCCGGCAATCCGTCCGACGTTCGCTCCATCATGCAGCAGATCGCCGACCAGAAGCTGATAGCAGCAACGCCGCAGTTTCCGGTTTGGCAGAAGTGGACGCTCAAGCCGCTCGCCGGCCAAAGTTTCTCAACCACCTTTAATGTGGCCACCACGAAACAGATGGTGGACAAGCAAATAGATCTCGGAGCGATCTGACAAAATGGCCGGCCTTGAATCCGTTGTCCGTCCGTTCCAGACCCCGGCAGTGACGTTGGGTCAGGTGACGCAAACGCCAGCAGCGCAGCCGCCGCCAGTGCGCGTCTGGATCGGCAGAAAAGGCGGCAGCCCCGAATTTCTGAACGCGCATAACAGCTTCACGCAGACGTTTTACACCGACAAGCATCCGCGCGAAGTGATCGACTAATAATGCCGACGCTCTATGCGGGTCCTGATCCGTCGACGCTGCCGACCTATGACGACTTCGGTTTTCTGCCGCCGGCCGGGACGCTGTTCACGCTCGGCAACCGCACCTATCTGGTGAAAGGCGTCCAGAATCCGAACGACATCACGGTCGCGGTCAATATTCCTGTCCTGGTGCGGATCAAGATTTGCTATCCGAGCGAGTTCAATCAGGACCGCTGGCTAACGTTCGATCCATTCGATGCCGACGATCCGCGCATCACCCATGTTCAGACGGTCTACAATACCGGCGATCTCGATATCGGTGGCAGTAACGCCAATGCCGACCCGACTCAATCTGTCGAAGTCGAGCGGCTGGACCAGATGACGGACTTCGATCCCGTCGAGGCGGCGCAGCGACGGTTGCCGGCGTATGACAACGTCACCGGCGAGGGCAATCAGGATACGCCGGCGCGCTTTCATCACGCCGCGACCCATATCGCGCGCTGGTATCAGAGTGACGGCAAAGGCAACATTGTCGATATAAGCACCTTCCTCGACATCGAATATGTCGACCGCTGGATCATCAATCAGAACGACGTCGGCATCAATGACGTCTCAACGGTTGGCGCACAGCACGGTTTTCGCGTTCTCGGACAGCTCTACAGGTTCAGTGTGGTGCCACATTGGGTCAGTCAGATGAACGCTGATGGCACGTTCTCGACGGCATCCAATCCGCAACCGTTCGCGCTTGCGGCATAAACATGCCCATTGATCCGCCCTGGCGTCTCGATCCGTTTCAGAACATCGTCAACGTCAGTTGGGGTGGCTTCTATGTGCTGATCTATGTTGGTGTGTTCGCTGGGACTGACGGAAGTGGTCATTCCATCACTGGCGCGGCCGACATCAATGTCATCGGCAAAATCAAGCAGGAGTTCTCTGCTTATTACGATCACGGGACCTCAAAAACCTACACTATACCAGCGGTTTATGAGATATTTCTCAACACTACTGACGGCGTCATTGGTTCCAATTTTTTTGGCACTCAGGCACAATGCCAAGCCGCTCTTAACCAGATTTCATTTCCCTTTTTCGTCAATGGCGAGGAAGCCACGAGCGGCTTTGTCGCAATATTAATACCGAGTTCAACAAATACTGTTGGTGGCTACTTTGAGAAAGTCTGGCTGTTTCGGGTATCGGGCAGCAGCAATCCAACCGAACTATTTGATCTGATCCTCAGCGGAATGGGCGTCGATCAAGCCGATTTAAGCGTCGGCCTCAATTACCGTCTCGGTTTATCCGACTTCTGGTTTGATGGTCGACCCAACCAATGTTCTGAACGGCCCACAGAATACAATTGCTAGTGCAGGCAACAACCAGACCGGTCAGGTGTACGTTCCACTGAAGAGAACGAAAATCCCCCCGATCAATGGTGACGTGACCTACGCGACGGTTTGGCAGATCACGGCCTACGGCGGCGGCCTCCAAAGTCAGAGCGGTACCTGGTCCTTCACCATGCAAAATATGAAGACCGATCCGTATTTCGGCAACGAACAAGCCGGGCCGGTAGCGTTGTGGGTGTCGGCCGCGCCGCAGGACTTTGGCACAGAGGGTTATGGCGTCGACATCTATCAGCACCCGGATACCAAGAGCACGGGCGCGGGGACGCAATACTTTCCCGATCAGACGTTCGGCGATCCGTGGAATGGCAATGCGCTGACCGGATTTCCACCGAGCTTTCCGCCGCCGTTGGCACCAGGACCACCTCCGTCGCGCGGGTCATTTGGTGACGCCGGCACTGGCGGCACTCCCTAGCCAATAAAATATTGGGTGATTGATGCGGCAGCATTTCTCGCCGCGCTGACGCTTTGCGTTATTGGGGCGTCGGCGCACGCGCAAGACGGTATCGCGTCTCTCTATGGCGGCGGCGACGGTTATTGCGGCCGCCCTGTCGCTGCCGGCGGTGTGCTGCACTGTGACCAGTTCACAGCGGCACATCGCACGTTGCCGTTCAACACCCTGGTGCGCGTCACCAACAAGGCGAACGGGCACGCCATCGTCGTGCGGATCACCGATCGTGGTCCGTATGTCGCCGGCCGGGTCATCGATCTGCCGCCAGCGGCCGCGCATCGGCTCGGCTTCGAGGGGCTCGCGCATGTCGAGCTCGAAGTCGTGAACGGTCCGCTCTATCAGCCCAAGCATGGCGACTGGGGAGTGTTCTGATGCGCAGTTTGATCGCCAACGTCATTCTCGGCGTCACGATAGGCATCATATCGGCGATGCTGATCGGTCATCTTTGCGCTGCGGGCAACTATCCAAACAATGCATTGCATGAGTGGTTCGACAAGCTGGCGAGCGGCAAGGGGCTGTGTTGCTCGTTCGCCGACGGCGTATCCCTGGAAGATTTCGATTGGGACATGCAGACCAGCAAGTACCGCGTGCGGCTCGGCTGACAAGTGGATCGTGGTGCCCGATGACGCGGTGATTACTGAGCCGAACAAGTACGGCCCTGCCGTGGTGTGGCCCTATCAGGACTATCAGGGCGTCACGCAGATCAGGTGCTTTTTGCCGGGGACGATGTCGTGATGAACGAGCAACAAATCAACTGGTCGAAGGCTACGCCGCAGGGCGAGATCAAGATGATGATCACCAACCCGGCGGCCATTGATCAATTAGATCTCGGCAAGTCGTACTTCCTCGACTTCACGCCCGCAGACTGACGCCTAAGCCGGGCGTCGCCATGACCACGAAGGACATCAAAACCTTCAAGCTCAAGGCGCGTGGCGACGCCGGCGCCGGCAAGACGGAATTGCTGACCGCTTTCGCTTCGCTACTGCGTCATTTCGGAATGATCGCCGAGATACGCGTGGATGATCATCACCTGACGGTGACCGCGACCAAGGCGCAACGCAACGCGCTCTACGAATTCAACCGGCGGCGAACGTCACGATGAACCATCTCCTCCACACCTGCGCCAACTGCGATGCGCCGATTGGCGCCGATCTGCGGCCGCTCGCGGGCTGCTGGTGGTGGGGTCAGACGGAAGCGACGTTCCGTCGTGAAGGCCGCACCGAACAAGAGATCGCAAGGTGGCGACGCAGCGGCGGCGATCCGCCCTGCGAAGGCAACGCCTACGAGCTGTGGCAATCGCGCAGGGATCGGCGTTCCGCGCTGATCTTCTTCGGCGTCATCGGGGCGGGGCTGCTGGTTGCGGTCGCCCTGCATTTATTCGGCTGACACTTTCACCATCAACGAGGTCATCATGAGCGACGGCGACCGTATTGCGACTCTCATCAAGCTCGGCAGCGACAGCGAGCAGCTGCAGAACAGCGAACACGCGGCGGCAAAGAAGCTCTTGGCGATGGACGGCGAGGTCTATCCGTCCGACGGCTGCGCGATCACGCAAAGCTGTTTGCTGCAAGCGGCCGGCATTGCCGTGCCCGACACCTTCCTTGCGATCTCTTTCGGTACGCTTCTGGAGAAGCGCGGCTGGGCGCGTATCGCGGTCGGTCAGCAGAGGGCCGGCGACATCGGCTCGACCTGCAAGGCCGAGCCGGATCACGGCAACGATCACGTCTACCTGGTGCTGCGCGTCGTCAGTGACGACGAGATGGTGATCGCCGACAACCAGGCGACCGCGCCGCATTTCCGGTTTGCCAGCGGCAAGGGCGGCAAGACGCCGACCACGCATTTCCTGCGGGCGCCGCCGGCCATGGCTTCCGCGTCTCTCTCAGGGCCGACAAACCTCAACGGCGTTCAAGCGCGGCCGGCAGAGGCGCCTCCCGTCAAGGCGATCACCCCTACGCCATCATCGGCAAAAGTCGCCGCGCAGCCGGACGATATCGGGGCGGCATTCGACCACCTCATGGCGTTGTTGCGCGCCCGCATCTCACATGGCCGTCGCGCTGACCGACGAACAGGTCGATACGCTCCATAGCTGCGATCTTTTTACGCTTTATCTCGAAGCGCAGAAGGCTCGCGCAAACGCCCTCCAGCGCCCCAATGATTTTACCGTGGAGCAATGGGCAAAATCGGCGCGCGGACCTTGCTGAAGATCTTATGGCCGTGATCGCGGGTCCCTCCCTCAGCAGCAGATCGAGCCGCAAGGCGACTGGTCGATCCTTTAGTTTCCGCGCCCGGCCGGCAGCCTGGCATCCCCTCAAACCTTGGTGCTTCGATGCTCAATGCCAATCTGATCTACAACATTCTCAATTGCGCACAGGGCGCGCGCTCGGCGGCGCGCTGATGGCGTCAGGCTGCCAGATGGCGGTGGCCGGCGCCATGGACTGCTCGCACTCGTTCATCAACCCCGTTTACACCGGCGGCGCGATCGCCGCGATCGGCGGCCTCAAGCTGCTGATGAATATCATACGTGACGGCTTCACCGGGCTCGTGAAAGTGCAGCCGCCCGTTCAGTAAGTCACTGCGCGGCTCGCCGCAAAAGGCAAAATCCCATGGCCACCACGATACCATCACTGACCATTCCGCATCTCGGCACGTTCCCGCTGTCGATGCTGGAAGACTTCGGATCGTTGTGGCCGATCCTCAAAGACGGCGTCGCCGGCGGCAAGAGTCCCGATGAGATCATGACCGATCTCGAGGTCGCCGCGGTGCCCGCGGTGCTCGCGTTCGCCGAGTTCGCGCTCAACATCATCCTGCCGGGCACCGGCACCTTGCTCGAAGCCATCGCCTGGCTGGTCGACAACAGCAAGGGCTCGGCCTTCGTCAAAGCCATTCTGGGCTACGGCCCGGATGGCACCCTCGTTGAAATCCCCAACCTCGACTACACAGGAGACTGATCTATGAGTGATACATCGACTGCTGCCGCCGCTCCAGCCGCGGCACCCGCTGCGGCGACGAACGCCATCAACGCCTTCTTCGCTCATCTGGCGGCTGACTGGCAGCTCGTTGAAGAAGACGTCATCTCCGTTGTCCAGAACATCGGAGCTGGCATCGAGGTTGCCGCGGCTGACCTCGCCCAAGGGCTTGGCTGGCTTGGCTCGCATATCGGCCAGATCGCTGCGACCGTCACCGCCGTCCAGGCCTCGGAGAATATGCTGACCGCTGCGGGCGTCCCGATTCCCATAAGCCTCGCTAACGGCATCAGCAGCATGAACCAGGCGGTCGCTGGCGTGAATGCAGCGCTCAACAGTCAGACCGTCGCCACTGATGCTGCCACGGCCCTGAAGGACGGCTATGCCGCCACCAAGACCCTGGAGGTCGCCGCCGCTTCAGCGGCTGCCATCGCCGCGACGATTTAGGCAGCGACCGCACCGGCGACGCCTGCGGCTCCCGCGGCAAGCTAACCACCGCGCGTAAAGTCCCGGCCGCTGCAAAGGCGGTCGGGCGGTTCCTCGAAACCTATCGGAGGGATGATGCTGCGCTTCCCGTTCTGGCTGCTGCGCGCGCTGTTTTATCACGCGGATTTGAGCAGTGCGCCGCAACGCGCCGTCGAGTATCTCTTGGCCTGGTGCATCATCGCGTGGAGCTCATCGACGTTCGTCTTTGGCGGCGTGATGATCGGTCCGGTCTACACCGCCATGGTGGCGATCGCCCCGGAGGGGGTGTGGGGTGCGTTCGGTATCTGCTTCGGCGCGGTGCGCATCGTCGCGCTGGTGATCAACGGTTCGTGGCGGCGCACGCCGATCATGCGTTTTATCGGCGCCGCGACCGGCATGATGTGGTGGTTCACGATCTTCGGACTGTTCTGGCTCGACGTGGAGCATGGCGCACATCCGTTCCCGATGCTGTGCGCCTATCCGGTGTTCGTATTGTTCGAGTTGCTGTCGTGTTTCCGTTGCGGCTTCGATGCAAAGGCAATGCGATCGTTGTCGTTCGCTCCCCGACTAGAGCCGGTTGCTCACGGGGGGCGGTTCGATGGCTAACGCCGGGCCGGCGTCGCCTGACGAATAGACGTTGCCCTTCAGCCAGGCGCTGGCCGAGATCATGCGCTGGGCGTTCCCGGCCGGCGTCGGTGCAGCGATCGTCGCTTACTTCGGCTACCGGCAACGGGCGCGGCAAGAGCAACAGGAACCCAAGCCGCCATTCGCCATTACGGCGATGTATAGCGAACAGGCGATCATCGAGCGGCTCGGGCGCGCCCTGGAACGTGTAGCCGATGCCTTTGAGCGCGTTGCCGACTGTAATGAAGCGCAAACCAAGGCGATCAAGGATCAGACCGAAGCGATGCACGAACGCAATATGATTTTGCGCCGACGTGAATAGCCCCGCGGCGCTACGAGAAGCCGTCCACTGACATCGGACGGTGACTGTCCATCTTCTGGACATCGAGAGACTTGGCCCGGCAGCTCACAAGGCTGTCCGGGCCTTTTTCATTTCAGCGCGTACTCTTCGGACAAGAAAAGCCGGCGCAGCGTCTTTCCCTACGACCTCCACAAGGCTGCGAAACAAATATTCACGCGCCTCAATCAAGTCATCCACTGCCACAATTCCCTCCGCCGTCACTGTTCATTAACACGGATCTTTTTCGGATCGTCCAAGGGCTCTTTCTGGGCCAGCGACGAAAAGAAATTTGCTTATAGAGATTTAAAGACTGGTCATCGTCGATCAGGTCTAGGCTCGGCATCTAAAAACGATTGCCTGAATGGAGACTTTCCAACGCTCCTTGAGAGGCAAGAAAGCATCGAGGCGAGTGGTGTAGACCTCGTTAGGGAAGGAGGTACTGACCATTGACGCGCTTGTTTGCGCGGAATGCGACATCTCGCGGCTGCTTAGATGCGTCGGAAACTTGGCTAATTGTTACCGCCGAATGTGAAGGAAGGATTTCGAGATACCGTCCCGTCGGGCGCTCAAACCAGCGCCACCGAAAGTCAAAGGGCCACTGACCGCTCTGACAAAGGCGCTCGAAACCGAGGTCAACCGCCCATTGAATGATCCGGCCCCGGTTATCTTTTGCGCTTGTCACATTCAAGATCGCCTCGTCTTTAATGAGGAGACCTGCCGCCTCGTAAGCGGTTTTCAGAGTTGCGGGGACGTGCGACTGCAACACTGGCGGGATTTGATCCCGTAGAAACGCCTCTGCGCAGTCCATATTTGCCTCGAATTAGGTTGCTAATCCTTGGGTGCAACCTTATCCGAAAAAACTAAGATTTTGTCAACCGTGGACTACTTCTGCCCCCAACGCGTTTTCGCGGCCTTTTTCGCTATTTCTTTTCGCTTCTTGGCCGACATGCCCGCCGCCCGCGCCTTACCGCCCATGCGCCCCAGCGCCACGGCGGCGGCGTTCTTGCCGTCATCCGTGGTCGCGTCGTCGAGCTCGCCCGTAGCGATCTTGCCGATCATGACGGCGCGGGCGTTCACGTCAGCGGGGCTTCGCTCGCCTTTGGGACCTTTGGCCATTGGCAAAGCCTAATGCTTAGCGGTAAGCTATGCAACTAACGTTGAGTTGTGGCGTGGATCAGAACTTTGCCTTCGATCACCCTAAAAGATGTCGAGGAAAAGCGGGCCCTCAGTCCGAAAAGGTTCAGATTTCTCTGAGTACCCCTGCGTTAGCGAACGCAAAGCAGAACACCGATATGTCGTGGGCCTTAAGTTCCCATCACTCGTGGCCCAGTTCGATTGCTTCCTCCATGAACCGCATGGCGCGCTCCTTTCGATCCAGCGCGATAGGGCCGAAAGTCTTGACGGCCCATGCCAGAAATTCCTTTGGTCGGTCCATGTGGCTGTTCCTTCTCTACTGATCTGCGGTGGATTTTTCGACGATACAATAACCGTGTCGCTCAAGTTCAATCGCAAGAAGCTCACAGCTAAGATCGGTCAGATAACCGGGGACCCTGCCACTCTCCGCGATGACGGTTACCTTCACGAATTTCATCGCGTCGCTTGCTGTCATTTTGAACTGCCCCAGATCACCCATTTCAAAACCCTCCATTAACGACACGAAAGTGCGGAGCGCAGCATGATCGCGCACTCCTGAAATGCCGACCATCGCCCGCTATAAAACCGGCTGTGTTCTCGGTCTGATGATCCGCCGCCATCTGCAATTTTACGATCCAATATCGCCAACACACGCTCCATGCCGCGCTTCTCGTCTTCGCTTACCGGAGTAAGCGCGCCGGCATGGATGCCTACCAAAAGCCAAAGAAGCCGCTCACGCTCTGCCGGATCATTGGGCGGGCAGCCCGCGACCATATTTCGGATCGCTTCTATGTTTGCCTGATGTCTTTCGTTCGTTGTCATGACGTGACCACCCGATCTGTTCTCACAAGTCCATCCGGAAACTTGTTGAACCAAGCGCGGTCGTACACGCCGATAGTCTTTCCATCGTTGAAACGGACACTGACGGCGACGCCAACACCAACGACTGTTCCAAAGTCGTTCATGTTGCGGTGAAAAACTCTGTCATTGATTTTAAAATCAGCCAGGTCGTTCAGGCTTCCGTTCCTTAAGGCAGGTACAAATGTGGTAGCGGCGTTTGTTGTCGCAGCCGCAGTAGCCGGACTCGGCGCAAGCCCGCGCGGAATGATCGTCGATGATCGGCACCGGGCATCGGTAGCGATACCAGATCTGGCACCACACGAACTGGCTGAACCAGCTTACGCGCCAGCAAAGCCGGTAGCCGAATTTGTCGAGCCAATCAGGCATCTTTGTTTGCTCCCTCACCGTCACTGAGGGGTTGAGGCACGTCGGCCCAAACCTCAAAGTCATCGTAGTGCCAGGTTGAAAACGCATCACCCCACGGCTCGATCAGTTCGCCGTCGTCATTGAGCGCGACGTAATGCGCTTCAAACCAGCGGAAGCCGGCGGCGTTGCGAACGTGAAGGCCATAGAGACAAAACCTTCCGTCTCGCGGTGCCGCTGCAATTGGTTGCCAGTCTGTCATCGTAGGGCCATACGCTCGATCAATTCTCGGTCATCCTTTTGGCCTGCATAACACGCAATCCGCGTCTTTCGCTGCGAACGGCATGAAGGCTGCCCATTGTTCACTCCCGCCGCAAGAATGCGTTACGAATTTGCGCAGGCGCGCATGGCGGCGATGACTTCGGGGCCGGTGTGGCGCTGGTTCCAAGCTGGAATGTTGAGGCCAATGAATTTTGTGAGCTTATCGATCGCGAGAGTGGCGAGAGGATCGAAGCCATCGCCGTCATACGACCAAACAATTGCGCCGACGATGTAGACTCGACCATCCTCGTCGCTTCCCGCGTAAGCGCAATGTCCGTGCTTCTGCATGTAATTCGCCGCATCCAGCAGCAGTTGCCGCCACGGCTCGATAGTCTTGACTGTCTGCTCGCCGTCTTTCTTGGGGTCTAGAAACATTTGTCACGTCTCCTTTGTTTGTTCCCGGTCACCGGATGCCGGTCATTGCTAGGCCGCGCCATCGAAAGGGGGCCTTACCATTTTCTTTCCGGCGTCGATTGATCTTCACCATTCGCCGGCCCCACTCCATTACCCAACCGGGCGGCATATCGTTGTGGGCTTCTTCAACGAGCGTATGGATGTTCTCGATGACGTCGCTGTAGGTCCAACAGAAGCACGGGACCGAGATCTGCGCCCACTTCCGCAAGTCTGCGCATAGAGCGCACGTCTTGAATGTCTGGAAATCGCCATCCCATTTTCCGCTCGTGCATTCGTATTTTTCTCCGAGCGGGATCGGACAGCGACACTCCTCGCACTTTGCGACCTTCCGGCACGTCCTGATCTCGTGGCTCACAAATTCAGGCGCGTCGTAATCGCAGGAGCAGGATGCGTAATCGGCAGCTAGACTTCATCTTTAAGCCTTGGGCGACAGGGTGACCGAGTCCGGCGCTGCTGAGACAGAAGCCTTTGCTTGATCGTCTTTCTTGGTCTCAAGGAACATGGGGGTCTCCGGGGTTAGCGTTGTGAAATTGGTCGGGTCTGCATCAGCACTCCGAGGCCCGCAGCGGCGCCCCGACGCAATGACTCTCGCGCTGTAAGTCCGGCCGCCATCAGACAAGTGCCTTGCGCGGGTGACCTGCCTGGTTGGCCGCGCACGATGGGCGGCTTGGCTTCCGGATCGTCAAAGCCGGCAATGAACTTCAGTTTCTTGCCGACAAACAGAATCAGGTCAGCCCTTGGGGCGAATTCCTGCCACCATGGCGCAGAGGTCCGATCCGGTGTTAGCGCCACGCCGTTGCCATGAGCGAAGAACTTTTCGAGCCACGGCACGATGCCGTTCCGGCCGCCGAACGGCGGGTTCATCCATACGAAGCCGTCCCAAGCCGTCCCGAGGCCGCAAGAGCGCACGAAATATTCCGCTGGGATCCATGGGGTGACGTTTGAGCCGGGGGAAGCGACATCCACATCGAATTGACACCCAAGCGCGTCAAACACGTGCGGTGGCGTGTACCACTCGTCCGACTTGCCGATGCTTTGCTCGTGAAGGGCCATGATTTCATTCGCTAATTCATCATCTGTTGTGAGTTTCACGCGTGGCCAAAGCTTCATTCAGCCGGCGCAAGTTCTTGTCGTATGTGCTTTCGGTTAGTGATGGCTGCGGGATCGTCAGGCGCGCAATTGCCGCCGGATCACCGGACGCCATTACATCGCAGTTGGTGGCGAGCAGCCGGTAGCGATTGCCGAGAGCGGGATCACCACCGGCTCTGGCCTCGCGTGCGTCCCGCAGAAAGCGGATGCGTAAAAGATTCGCTTGGGTCAGCGTCGGGACTGTGCCGACTTCCGTGCGTCCGATGTGCGCTGTTTGTCCGGTATGTCCGGATTGTCCGCAGTCGTTTTGTTCAATAACGACAGGGATTTCAGTGGCTGGGGAACTAGGATTCGAACCTAGATTGACGGAGTCAGAGTCCGCAGTTCTACCGTTGAACTATTCCCCAACAGGGCCGGCCGTTCCGCGCTGATTGCGGTGCGCTCTGTGGCACAAAGCCAGCGGAGCCAAGCCTCAACGAACCACCATCTAAGGTAATTCGGTCCTTTTTCCAAGCGCCCGATGAAATGCTTACGGACGCTTGCTTTTTCCCGCCTTTGTGCCGCGCTTTGGGCTCTTCCGCGTCGGCGACTTTGCCCGCGCTGTGACGGTTGCGGGCTTGGCCGCTGCCGCGCCCGGCTTGGCATAGACCGCGTTCTGCCAGGAGTGCTGCGCCTCGCGGCCCGGGTTGTGCGACATCGGCCCCCACCAGTTCGACAGCGTGCCGTCGCCCCAGATCTTCGGCCGCTGCGGCCGGTCCTGGTGCCACGGCCGCGGCTCGAAGAAGCCGAGGTCCTCGTCGTGCATCTGGTCGATCTCGCAGAACAGCTCGATGGTCACGCCGTCCGGGTTCTTGTGATAGATCGCGATGTTGTGGCCGATGATGTGGCGCAGCGGTCCCCACGCCAGCTTGATGCCGGATTGCGCCAGCATGTCGCTGGCGCGCTTGATCTCCGACCAGTCGCGCACCTCGAAGGCGATGTGGTGGATCGCGATCTTCGGATCGCGCAGGAAATTCACGGTATGGTGGTCGCGGCTGCAGCGCAGGAAGGCGAAGAAGTCGCCGCGCCAGTCGGACACCTTGAAGCCCAGCATGTCGCAGTAGAATTGCACCACGCCCTGCACGTCCGGGCACTGATAGGCGATATGGCCGAACTTCAGCGGCATGATGCCGGTGAAGGTGTTGTCCGGTGCGGCGAACGCGAAATCGGAAAACACTTCGAGCATGGTGCCTTTGGGGTCCTGAAACGTCAGGGCCTTGCCGATCCCGGGCGTGATGTCGCTGCGATGTTCGCTTTTCACGCCGGCCTTTTTCAGCCGCGAGGCGACTTCGCCGAGATCGCTGCCCGGTGCGATCTGAAATGACAGCCGCGGCACTTCCACATCGGTGCCGCGCTCAAGCACGATCGAACTCAACGCCGGATTTAGTGGCGAGGACCGCGCGGTTTTTCTCCCGCGCCACAAGACTTAATCCCAGAAGTCCGGTGAAGTAATCCGCCGCGCGCTCGAGATCCGGCGTCGTTATCGTCGAATGTCCGGCTCGCTTGACCTGCAACATGAATATCTCCGTCAGATGTCACTTATTTGAGCATGATCTTTTTCGGAAAACCGGAAGCCCACCCCCGGATCAAGTCCGAGGGCAGGCTTTTTCCGGATCATGCTCTAGCCGCCCACTTTGCCGTTCTGGTGCGCGCGCACGGTGATTTTCAGTTCGCCGAGCGCCGGCGCCGACTTGCAGGTGATGACGTCGCCCGGCTTGACGCGGTTCACGCCGTCCGGCGTGCCGGTGTAGAGCAGGTCGCCCGGATAGAGCGCATAGAACTCGGAAGCGAATTCGATCAGCCGCCGGCAGCTATAGATCAATTGGCTGGTGTTGCTGTTCTGCCGGATCTCGCCGTTGACGTCGAGGCTGATCGGCAGCGCATCCGGATCGGGGATTTCGTCGGCGGTGACGAACCACGGGCCGAGCACGGCATAGCCGTCGACCGACTTGCGGAAGCTGCGGTCTTCCTTGCCGCGCACCGTCATGTCGAGGCCGAGGCAATAGCCGGCGACATGGTCGAGCGCATTCGGCTGCTTGATGTCGCTGCCGGACTTGCCGATCACCATGACCACTTCGGCTTCATGATCGTTGCGGCGGTCGGGGAAACGCATCGGAATGCCTTCCGACGGCCCGACCAGCGCGGAATTGGCTTTCAGGAACATCCCCGCTTCGAGAATGTTCGGCGACTGGTGGCGGACGATCTGGGTGTTTGGATCCTGCGCCGCCTTTTCCATCTCGGCGATGTGCGCCTTGTAGTTGGTCGGCGCGCAGGTCAGCTTGGTCGGCCGCGCCACCGGCGGCAGCAGGTTGACGCTGCCGATCGGCTTGCCCGGCGCCTTGTCCGCCATGCGCTCGATCCGCTCGCGCCATTGCGGGAGCGCGGCGATCACGGCGTCGCCTTTCATCGCATAAGGCGCGGCCTTGCGGATCTCGCTTTGCGCTTCGGTGACGTCGTGCACCTGATCGCCGCGCACCACACCCATGCGATCGTCATCGTAGCGGCAAAGCTTCATAATTTACTCCCATCCCTTCGGGTTTTTATCGGTTATGGCCGAACAGTAGCAACTTGGCGGAAGGCGGCAAAGCAGGGCTTGGCCGCCGGCTAAAGGATCTCCCGGCGCGAAAATCCGAACGTGACGGTGGAGACGCAGATCACACAGACCGCGGCCGAGAGCAGGAACACCTCGCGCGGCGCCCCATGATCCATCAGCATGCCGTACATGATCGGCGCGATGCTGGCGCCGACATTGAAGCCGGTGCTGACAAAGCCGAACACCTTGCCATAGGCGTTGGGCGGGGTGACCGAGCGCACCAGCATGTCGCGGGACGGGTAGGTTGCGCCGACGCAAAAGCCGCTGAACCCCATAAGAATGATGAGCAGGACCGAGGGCAGATCCACGAGCCCGACGATCGCGGTCACGATGCCGCCGACGGTCAGGCCCGACGCGGCGATGATTGCGGCATGGCCGGCGGTGCGTCCCGCCATGGCGCCGCCCGCCAGCACGCCAACGGCGTTCATGGCGAGAAGCCCGGTCAGCGCCATATTGCCGACGGCGGCCGGCGTGGAATGCAACGCGCCGAGCGCTACCACGAGATAGGTGTTGAGCCCGCCGTTCATGATCGAGGTGAGCACGAAGAAGGCGAAATTGAGCAGGATCGGCGGCGTCATCAATAGCCGCCAGCCGGTGTCCACGGGCTCTGCGCGTTTCTTCGTGTTTGGCCTGGCGTGCTGTTCGACCGGCGGCTCCGGCTGCAGGATCAGCACCAGAAGCACCAGCAGGCCGAAGCTCGCTGCGCCGAGATAGGCGCCGCGCCAGCCGAACAGGCTTTGCATGTAGAGCAGCGTGACCGGTGCTATCGCCGAGCCGACCATGCCGGCGAAGGTGTGGAACGAAAACACCTGGCTCAACCGCTCGGGCACGGAATGATGCGACAGCAGGCTGTAGTCGGCCGGGTGAAACACCGTATTGCCGACGCCGGCGAGGCCGTACATCGCGATGAACACCCAATAGGTATCGACAATTCCGGCAATGGCATAGGCGATGCTGCTCAGGCCAAGGCCTGCGATCAACACGACGCGCGGACCGATGCGGTCGACCAGAAAGCCGATCGGCGTCTGCAGCACGCCGGAAACTACGTTGAACACCGTGAGAGCCAGCGCCAGCTCGGTATAGCTGACGTTGAAGTCGGAGCGGATGAAGGCGAACAGCGGCGCCAGCATCAGCATGTAATAGTGGCTCATCATGTGCGCGGTGCAGACGGCCGCGATGAGCCGCGACCGCGCCGGACGCGCAGCTGTTACCGAAAGAACCTGCGTCATTGCGGGCGGGCAGCCTTCGCGTCTTGCAGCGCCTGCCAGATTTGCGCCGGCTTCAGCGGCATGTCGACGTGGCGGATGCCCCGATCAGACAGTGCATCGATTACCGCGTTCATCACCGACGTCAGTGCGCCGGCGCAGCCGGCTTCGCCGCAGCCTTTGACCCCGAGCGGATTGGTGGTGGCGGGGGCAGGGTGGTCGGCAAGCTGGAAGGACGGCACGTCCGCCGCGCGCGGCATCGCGTAGTCCATGAATGAGCCGGTCAGCAACTGGCCGTCGCTGTCGTAAACCGTATGCTCCATCAGCACCTGGCCGATGCCTTGCACCACGCCGCCATGGAGCTGGCCCTCGACGATCAGCGGATTGATGACGTTGCCGAAATCGTTGACGCAGGAATATTTGACGATCTCGACGGTGCCGGTGTCCGGATCGACCTCGACTTCGCAGACGTGGCAGCCGTTGGGATAGGTCGATGCGCTGGGTCCGTCGCTGACATGGGTCACGTCGAGCGATTGCGGGCCGTCGGCCGGCGGCTTTGCCCCTTTGTGGAGCTTGTCGGCCAGTTCCATGATCGAAATCTTCCGATCGGTGCCGACGATGGTGAAATCGCCGCGCTTGAAGTCGATGTCGGAGGGCGCGGCTTCGAGCGCGCTCGCCGCGAGTTCCTTGCCTTTTTCGATGACCTTGGCGGCCGCCTCGACGATCGCGGTGCCGGTGTGCATCAGCGATTTCGATCCGCCCGAGCCGCCGCCTGCGGCGAGCTTGTCGCTGTCGCCTTGTAGCAGCGAAATCTTGTCGAACGGAATGCCAAGCCGGTCGCTGAGAACCTGCGCAAACGGCGTGGCGTGACCCATGCCGAAATCCAGCGTGCCGGTGGCCAGCGTCACCGTGCCGTCCTGATTGAATTTGACGTCGGCAAGCTCCTTCGACGGTGGCGCGGTCACTTCGAGGAAGTTGCCGATGCCGAGGCCGCGCAACTTGCCGCGCCTGGTGCTTTCGCGCTTGCGCTTGGCGAAGCCCTTGACGTCGGCAAACTCGACCGCCTGCTTGGTCAGGGCGGCGAAGTCGCCGCTGTCATAGACGCCGCCCGAGGCCGCCTTGTACGGGATGTCCTTCGGACTGATCTGGTTTTTCTTGCGGAGCGCCAGCCGGTCGATGCCCATTTCGAGCGCAGCGGCGTCGATCAGCCGTTCCATATAATAGTTGCCTTCCGGGCGTCCGGCGCCGCGATAGGCCGAAACGTGCGAGGTGTTGGTGAATACCACCTTGCTTGAAACCTCGATCAACGGCGTGCGGTACATGCCTTGCACGTTCTTCACGGCGTTGAGCGTGCCCGGCATCGGCGCGACCGGCGAAAGGAACGCGCCGACATTGGCGTAGCTGGTCAGGCGCACCGCGAGGAATTTGCCATCGGCATCGAGCGCAAGCTCGCCGGTCACTTCGTGATCGCGGCCGTGGCTATCGGAGACGAAACTGCCGGAGCGTTCGTCGGTCCACTTTACCGGGCGGCCGAGCACGCGCGCCGCGTGCAGAATACAGATGTATTCGGGGAACACGGCCGCCTTCATGCCGAACGAGCCGCCGACCTGGCCGGTCAGCACACGCATGTCTTTCGGCGGCACGCCCATCGCCTCGGCGATATTGGCGCGCATGCCGAACACGCCCTGCGATCCGACATAAAATGTAAAGCGCTGGCCGTCATAGGACGCGAGCGCCGAGCGCGGTTCCATTGCCGCGACCACCAACCGGCTGTTGAGCAGACCGAGTTTGGTGACATGCGCCGCCTTGGCGAAGGCAGCCTTGGCCGCTTCGGCGTCGCCGTAGTGATAATCGAGCGCCACGTTGCCCGGCACATCGTCGTAGATTTGCGGCGCGCCGGGCTTGGCTGACTCTTCAGCCGTCGTGACCGAAGGCAGCGCGTCGATATCGAGGACGACCGCTTCGGCGGCATCCTTCGCGGCATTCACGGTTTCGGCGACGACGAACGCAACGGGATCGCCGACATAGCGCACCTTGCCGACCGCCAGCGCCTCGCGCAGCGGCTTTCTCATCGGCGAGCCGTCGCGGTTGTTGAATGGCACGACGCATTTCAGCGGTCCGTAACCCTTCAGGTCGGCGGCGGTGTAGACGCCGAGCACGCCCGGCATTTTCCGCGCCGCCTCGGCGTCGATCGCTTTGAGGACGCCATGGGCGACCTGGCTGCGGACGATCACCGCATAGGCCTGTCCCGGGAGGCTGACATCGTCGGTGTAGCGGCCCTGGCCGCGGAGCAGGGTCGGATCCTCCTTGCGCGGTACCGATTGCCCGACGGCAAATTTCTCGACCGATAACCGTTCGGCGACCAATTCATCCGCCCGGTCCTTCACGGACTGCTGCAAATTCATGACAATTCAATCCCGCAAGGTATTGTAGGTCGTGACATAATTGACTTGGCGGGGGCCGACAAGAAGCCCGTTAGGCATGGCTCATAGGTGGTAAAACAGCATATTTGCCGCCGTGGCCTGCCTTGGTACAGTTTCCCCGATTTAGGCATGAACAATAGCTGCGCCGTCGAGCCCAAGCCTTCGAGCACTGGGGTTCCGGCGTGGCGGGAAGGCTTTGGATGAACGACGAGGGCCCGCCGAACGGCGGCCTCGACGGCCCGCGCCGGTCCCGCTGGGGACGCCGGACGCCGTATGGCATTCGTCGCGATCCGCGTCGCGACGACTGGCATGCGTCATCTCAGCAACACGCCGACGCCACCTATGCCGCGCTCGACCTCGGCACCAACAATTGCCGCCTGCTGATTGCGCGTCCGACGGCGGGCGGCTTTCGCGTCGTCGATGCGTTTTCCCGGATCATCCGGCTGGGCGAGGGTATCGCGGCGTCCCGCCGGATCAGCGAGGCCGCGATCGCGCGCGCGGTCGACGCGCTGCTGATTTGCCGTGACAAGATGCGGGCGCGGGGCGTGATGCGGGCGCGGCTGATCGCGACCGAAGCCTGCCGTGCCGCGGAGAACGGCGAGGCGTTCCGCAGCCGCGTCGCGGAACAGGCCGGCCTTGAACTTGAGATCATCGATTCCGCGACCGAGGCGCGGCTAGCGGCGACCGGCTGCACCGAGTTGTTCGATCCGTCGGCATCCGGCGTGATCCTGTTCGATATCGGCGGCGGGTCATCGGAACTGGTCCGGCTCGGCCGCTCAAGCACCGGCCGTTGCGGCCCGCCATTGCCGGACATTGTCGGCTGGGCGTCGCTTCCGGTTGGCGTCGTTACGCTTGCCGAGCGCTATGGCGGCCATGTGGTGTCGCCGGACACTTACGGCGCGATGGTGGATGAGGTTGCCGGTTTCGTCAAAAAATTTGCGGCAGAACATCCGTATCTCGACGGTTTCCACATGCTCGGCACGTCGGGCACGGTGACGACGATCGCCGGCGTGTTCCTGCGGCTCAAGCGTTATGACCGCCGGCGTGTCGATGGCTGCTGGCTGTCCGACAATGAAATCTCAAGCGTCGTCGCCGAGTTGGTGGCGATGAATTTCGATGAGCGTGCGGCCAATCCATGCATTGGCGCCGAGCGGGCCGATCTCGTGCTCGCCGGCTGCGCCATCCTCGATGCCATCCGCCGCGATTTTCCTTGTCCGCGGCTGCGCGTCGCCGACCGGGGCCTGCGCGAGGGTATGCTGGTGGAAATGATGCGCGAAGACCGGGTATGGGGCGAAGCATGACCGGCCAATTTGCGCGGCAAGCGATCTGAAAAATGGCGCGCCTCAAGGATCAAAAACAACGCAAGCCGTCATCACGCGCCTGGCTCGAGCGCCAGCTCAGCGATCCCTATGTGGCGCGCACGAAGCGCGACGGCTATCGCTCCCGCGCGGCGTACAAGCTCATCGAGATCGACGACAAATATCGCCTGCTGAAATCCGGTGCGCGCGTTGTCGATCTCGGCGCCGCGCCTGGCGGCTGGAGCGAGATCGCGGCCAAGCGCGTCGGAGCGAAGGGCAGCGTCGTTGCGCTCGATATTCTGGAAATGAAGCCCATTCCCGGCGTGGAGATTCTGCATCTCGACTTTCTGGAGAGTGCAGCGCCGGACCGGCTGAAGGAGGCCCTCGGCGGCAAGGCCGATGTCGTACTCTCGGATATGGCGGCTAACACGACTGGGCACCGCCAGACCGATCACCTGCGCATCATGGCGCTGGCGGAAGCCGCGGCGTTGTTCGCCCGCGAAGTGCTCAACGCCGATGGCAATTTCCTGTGCAAGGTTCTGCAGGGCGGCACCGAAGCGACCTTGCTCGCCGAGCTCAAGCGCGACTTTGAGAGCGTCAAGCATGTCAAACCGCCGGCAAGCCGCACCGACTCTGCGGAATTATATCTGCTTGCCCGCGGTTTCCGGGGCGTTTAGTTCCGCCTCTTCGATCTGCGCGGTCTTGCGGCCGGAGAGCTCCTCGCCGGCATCCGGCTTGAGCGTCATGAAAATCAGCGATGCGCTTGCCGCCAAAAGGCTGATGGCAATGAACGCCGGCGGAAAATCGGCAGCGCCCATCGTCGGCGAGCCTTTCAGTTTCAACGTGATTTCCACCACCAGTGCACCGGCGGCCACGCCGGTCGACAGCGACAATTGCTGCGCGGCGGCGACCAGCGACGTGGCGCGGCTCATCTTTTCCGGCGGGATTTCGGCATAGGCGATGGTGTTGATGCTGGTGAATTGCAGCGAACGGAAGAAACCGCCGGACAACAGCACGGCGATCATCACCGCGGCCGGCGTGCCGGGGACGAAAGTAGCGCAGGCGGCCAGAAACAGGCTGCTGACCAGGGCGTTGTAAAGCAGCACGTCGCGATAGCCGAAGCGCCGGATCACGCGGGTGATGGCCGCCTTCATGAACATCGAACCGAGCGCGCCGGTGAACGTGATCAGGCCGGACTGGAACGGCGTCATGTTGAAGCCGATCTGCAACAACAGCGGCAGCAGAAACGGCAGCGCGCCGACGCCGAGGCGGAACAGGAAACCGCCGACAATGCTGGCGCGGAAGGTCGGCAGCCTGAGCAGATTGAGGTCGAGGATCGGTGCCGGGCAGCGCCGCGCGTGGATCACGTAGGCCGTTGTGGCGACGGCGCCGACGCCGAGTAATGCCGCAACCACGCCGACCGGCAGGTAATCAAGCCCCATCACCGACAGGCCGAAGGCCAGCCCGCCGATGCCGAGGCCGGACAAGATGAAGCCGAGCCCGTCAAACGGGTCGTGGCGCTCGATGCGGACATTTGGAATGAAGCGCGAGACCAGGATGACACCAAGCAATCCGATCGGCACATTGATCAGGAAGATCCAGTGCCACGAGGCGTAAGTGGTGATGAAGCCGCCGAGCGGGGGGCCGCAGATCGGGCCGATCAGCGCCGGCACCGTCACCAACGACATCGCGCTCAGCAAGAGGTGCTTGTCGATGCTGCGTACCAGGATCAGGCGGCCGACCGGCGTCATCATCGCCCCGCCCATGCCTTGCGCGATGCGGGCAAAAACAAATTGTTCGAGCGAATGCGACGCGGCGCAGCCGATCGAGCCGAGGATGAATACGGCGATTGCGATGCGGAACACATTGCGCGGGCCGAAACGGTCCGCGGTCCAGCCGCTGGCCGGAATGAAAATCGCAAGCGAGAGCAGGTAGGACGTCACGGCAAGCTTCAGCGCCAGCGGGTTGGTGCCGAGTGCACGCGCGATGGCCGGCAGCGATGTCGAGATTACCGTCGAGTCCATATTCTCCATGAACAGCGACACGGCGACGATCATCGGCACGATGCGGTCGTTCGCGGGCGCTGGCATGGGCGGCGGCTACTGGCTCTTCGGCGGCCCGGTTTTGAGGCGCTGCAATGCGTCGGCCGGTTGCTGGAAGGTGGGATCGATCTTGAGCGCCTGACGGAAATCCTCGATTGCGCCAGCAGTATCGCCCGACCGCTCCCGGATCAATCCGCGCGTCGAGAACGCGCTTGCCGAACGATTGTCGAGGGCGACCGCGCGGTTGATGTCGGCCAGCGCCTCGGGCATTTCGCCGGAAAGATAATGAGCCCAAGCGCGATTGTAGTAGGCCAGCGATGCATTCGGCGCCAGCGAGAGCGCGACCGTGTAATCGGCAACGGCGCCGGGAAAATCGAGCCGTTCGCGCTTGGCGTTGCCGCGGTTGATGTAGGCGTCCGGCAACGCCGGATCGAGCTTGATCGCCTGCTCGAGATCGGCCATCGCCCGGTCGATGTCGCCTTTGGCATCCCACGCGCTGCCGCGATTGTTGTAAGCCGCTGCGGTGGGATTGAGCTTGATGGCCTGGTCGTAGTCGGCAATGGCGCGGTCGAGATCGCCTTTGCGCCGCCAGGCGATGCCGCGGTTGTAGTAGGCCGCGGCATAATCGGCATCGATGCGCAGCGCGGCGTTATAATCGGCAATGGCGTGATCGATGTCGCCTTTGTCGTCGTAGGCATTGCCGCGGTTGTTGTAGGCGACGGTGAATTGCGGATTGATCCTGATCGCGGCGTCGTAGTCGGTAATGGCGCGGTCGAGATCGTGCTTCTGGTAGAAGGCATAGCCGCGCTCGTTGAACGCGCCGGCCTGCTGCGGATCGAGCCGCACCGCCTCGCTCAAGTCGGCGATGCCGCCATCGAGATCGCCGCTGCGGCGCAGCGCGATGCCGCGGTCATAGCGGATGCCGGCGTTGTTCGGATCAAGCTGGACGGCCTGATTGTAATCGGCCAAGGCGGATTTGCCGTCGCCTTTGTCGGCATAGGCGTTGCCGCGATTGTTGAAGGCTTGTGCATTCTTCGGGTCGATCTGAATTGCGGTCGTGAAGTCGGCAATCGCGCGGTCGTAATCCTGTTGCTGATAGGCGACCAGGCCCCGGTTATCGAAGGCGAGCGCGAATTGCGGTGACAGCTTGATAGCGCGATCGAAGTCGGCGGTGGCGCGCGGAAAATCGCCTTTGGCACGGTAGGCGTCGCCACGGTTGCTGTAGGCAGCGACGAAGTTCGGATCGATCCGCAGCGCCTGATTGTAATCGGCGATGGCGCGGTCGTAATCGCCCTTGGCGAACCACGCGATACCGCGGTTGTTGAGCGCAGAGGTATTTTTAGGATCGAGCTTGACCGCCTGATCGTAGTCCGCGATTGCGCTGTCGAGATTGCCCTTGCGGCGGAATGCCAGGCCGCGGTTGAAATAGGCGGCGCTGTAGTTGGGAGCGAGCCGGATCGCCTCGTTGTAATCGGCGATGGCATGGTCGAAGTCGCGCTTTTCGTCATAGGCGTTGCCGCGCGACATGAACGTGGCGGCATCGGTCGCGTCGAGCTTGATGGCCTGGTCCAGATCGGCGATCGCGGCGTCGAAATCGTGCTGGCTCAATTGCAGGCTGGCGCGATTGGCGAACGCCCGCGCATAGCCGGGATTGAGCGAGATCGCGTCATCGAAATCCTTGCGCGCGCCGGTGAGATCGCCTTTGGCGCGCAATGCCACGCCGCGATTGTCATGCAGGATGGCGAGATTGACCGGCTGATAGCGGCCGGAATTGATCAGCGTCGTGCAGGAAGCGATGCGGTCATCGACGGAAGCGCGGAACTGTCCGGTGCAGCGCCGTTCGTCGGAGGCGTCTTGCGCTCTATCCGGTGGCCGGTCTTGCGGCCTATCCTGGGCGCGCGCTGGAACGACAGCGAAAAACACCGCGGCGGCAATCGTCAGCCATCGCGTGCGGCCGTCATTCCAGAGGCGACTCAAGTCCAGCATCAGCGCAATGTACTCTGCACCCCCGTGACTCCGCGACAGTCGGCGTCAATTTAAGTCTAATTCATGTCAGCCGCTTGGCCGCCTCGACGACCATGCTGACGTCGGAATACTTCTTCACGTCGATGTCCTCCTTGAGGAAACCGACCTGCTTTTGCAGCTGCAGATTGCTTTGCAAAGCCGCGAGGTTCGGCATGCCGTTGGGGTCGCGATACTGATCGTGCTCGCCGAACGCCCAGTTCATCCGCCCCGGAGGCGCCTTATTGAGGCTCGCCACGATGGCGGCAGCCTCGTCGTGATTTTTCGGATCGGTGTACCAGCGCACCGCGCGGATGGTGTCTTCCAGAAAATCGACCAGGGCCGCGCGGTTTTGCTGGATGAAGCCGGTTCGCGCCGTCCACATCGTTAGCTGGGTGATGCCGAAAGCGTCCTTTTGGGTGAACAGCGTATTGGCCATCGACCTCAGATCGAGATCGAGCGAGAACGGCGGAACCGCGCTGATGAGATCGGCTTTCTTCTCCGCCAGCATCGCGCGCATGGCAGGGAAGGGGGCCTCGACGATGGTGTAGTCCTTGTTGGGCTCAAGGTTGTTCTTGCGCAGCATGGCGCGCATCGCGATGTCGACGGCGCTGCCCATGGCGTTGGTGGCGAGCACTTTGCCTTTCAGGTCGGCAACCGATTTGATCGGCCCGTCCTTGAGCACCATGAATTCGTTGCTGCCATGCCCGACGACGCCGTCCTGGATTTCGTCGCAGATGACCCGAAGATCGTCCATGCGGGCGTTCTGGATGGCGAGCGCGAATGAGGAGAAAGCCAGCGGGCCGATGTCGACCTCGCCTGAAGCCAGTGCGGTGATGACCGGCGGCGTACCCTCGAAGTGAGTGGCCTCGGCGACGTAGGACTGGCCGAAGTGCTTGAGAATGTCCTTTTTCGCCAGCACCAGCGGCGCCATCGACGCCGGAATGACAACCCAGCCGACGCGAATCTTGACCGGTGCGCCCTGCGCCCGCGCCGGACGCCCGGCTGCCGCAACCGCAGCCCCGGCGGTCAGGGCTCCGACACTGAATTCACGCCGATTAATCCACGTTTTCATTGCGTTTCCACCCGTTTTCGCCCGCTGAGGCCTATGAATTGCCGTGAAGGCATGCTATCGACCGCCGCCAACCCAAAAGCGGGCCATCGAGCCGGACGAGGGACGCTAAGTCCACTCGCCCGCAAGGCGTCTACCCGATGTGCCGGCCCGCGATTTCGGGCGATGCGGAGTTGGCAATGGCAATTACTTCGGATGGCATTCTGCGCGAAGCTTACACCTTCGACGATGTCCTGTTGAAGCCCGGACTCTCCGACGTCATGCCGTCGGAAGTAGACATAAGGTCGCGCATCACGCGCAACGTTCTTTTGAACATCCCGATCGTCGCTTCGGCCATGGACACCGTAACCGAGGCCAATATGGCGATTGCCATGGCGCAGGCCGGCGGCATCGGCGTCATCCACCGCAATCTTGATCCCGATGTGCAGGCCGCGCAGGTCCGGCAGGTGAAGAAGTTCGAATCCGGCATGGTGGTCAATCCGCTGACCATTCGTCCCGATGCCTCGCTCGCCGATGCGCTGACCCTGATGCATGAGCATCACATTTCGGGAATCCCGGTGGTCGAAGGCGGCGGCAATGGCCGCGCCGGCAAGCTCGTCGGTATCCTCACCAACCGCGACGTGCGATTTGCCACCGACCGGCGGCAAAAAGTGTCCGAGTTGATGACCAAGGACGGCCTGGTCACGGTGCGGGAAAATGTCGGGCAGGACGAAGCCAAGCGCCTTCTGCACCAGCATCGCATCGAAAAATTGCTGGTCGTCGACAGCGATTACCGCTGCGTCGGCCTGATCACGGTGAAGGATATCGAAAAGGCCGTCGCCAATCCGAATGCGTGCAAGGACGAACAGGGGCGGCTTCGCGTCGCCGCCGCCTCGTCGGTGGGTGACGCCGGCTTCAGCCGCAGCGAGGGCCTGATCGACGCCGGCGTCGATCTCGTGGTCGTCGACACCGCCCACGGTCATTCGAAGCGTGTGCTGGAGGCCGTCAACCGGATCAAGCGGCTTTCAAATGCGGTGCAGGTGGTCGCGGGCAACGTCGCAACCGGCGAGGGCGCCAAGGCATTGATTGATGCCGGCGCCAACTCGATCAAGGTCGGCATTGGTCCCGGATCGATCTGCACGACGCGGATCGTTGCCGGCGTCGGGGTGCCGCAGCTCACCGCGATCATGGACGCGGTCGAGGTCGCGCATAAAACCGACACGCCGGTCATTGCCGACGGCGGCATCAAGTTCTCCGGCGACCTTGCCAAGGCGCTGGCGGCTGGCGCGGACTGCGCCATGGTCGGGTCGCTGCTTGCCGGCACCGATGAAACGCCGGGCGAGGTTTTTCTCTATCAGGGCCGCTCGTACAAGACGTATCGCGGCATGGGCTCCGTTGCGGCGATGGCGCGCGGCTCCGCCGATCGCTATTTCCAGCAGGACATCAAAGATACGCTCAAGCTGGTGCCCGAAGGCATTGAAGGGCAGGTCGGGTACAAGGGCCCGGCTGCGACCGTGCTGCATCAACTCGCCGGCGGCCTGCGGGCCGCGATGGGCTATGTCGGCGCGGCGAATATCCACGAATTCCACGACAAGGCGCAGTTTGTGCGTATCACCTCGTCAGGCCTGCGCGAAAGCCACGTTCACGACGTCACGATAACGCGGGAAAGCCCGAACTATCCGGGCCGGGGGTAGGTGTAACGAATGGCCGTTCCGGCCGCCGATCCGTTTGCGAAGATACGCGCAGCAACCGACGCGCATCGCGTGGCGCATGGTTGTCACGCCTACCCTTACGATAATGGTCCGTTTCTCGCGGCAATGGCGGCGTCTGCCAACGCACGCCGGATCCTGGAGCTGGGAACGGCGCTCGGCTATACGGCGTTGTCCTTTGCCGCGGGATCGCCGGGCGCGACTGTCGACACCGTCGAAGGCGATCCGGAGCACGCACAACTCGCGCGCGACAATATTACGGCTGCCGGCATGGATCATCGCATCACGGTGCATGAAGGCGATTTTGCTTCCGTCCTGCCGACGCTGGATCCCGGCTACGATGTTGCGTTTTTCGACGGCAACACGCCGACGCCGGCCCTGCACAAGACGCTGCGCGGATTGTTGCGCATCGGCGGCACTCTGATTACTGCAAATTTGAATCACGGCGGCACGGCGGACGTCGTGCGCAAGGCGCTGTTCGACGGCAAGATCTGGCGCAGCGCGATGCTCGATGAAGACGGCGAGACCGCGATCAGCGTGAAACTGAAGTAACCGGGAAAAGCCGATGACGGTTCAAGCGATCCTGTTGCCGCTCTTTGTCGAGGTGATCCTCACGTTCGTGCTCATGTTCGCGCTGATGCCGCTGCGGGCGCACGACTTCAAATCCGGCGTCGCGACCTACGACAACATCGCGTTGCGCGAGCCGAACTGGTCGAAGCGTTCGATGCAAGTTGCCTATTCTTTCTCCAATCAGTTCGAGCTGCCGGTCCTGTTCTATGTGCTGACCATTCTGGCTTACATCACGCACCTTGCCGGATTGGTCTTTGTCGTTCTGGCCTGGATCTTCGTGATCTTCCGCATCCTCCAGGCCGCCGTGCATGTCACCGGCAATGATGTGCGGCGGCGCGGGCTTTGCTTCGGGATCGGCGCGATTGCGCTCGCCATCAACTGGGCGATTTACATTTTTGCAGTGCTGACGCTGCCGCGGCCCGTTCCGTAGGCGCGGCGCCAGCCAATATTCCGAAAATGACCCCGTCGGCCCGTCTCTCCGCTGCCATTGAGGTTTTCACCGACATCGAGTCGCGCCGCCGCCCCGCGGCCGACGTGCTCAAGGACTGGGGACAGACGCATCGCTTCGCCGGCTCGTCGGACCGCGCCGCCATCGCCGGACTGGTTTACGACGCGTTGCGCCGCAAGGCCTCGGCGTCATGGCTGATGGGTGAGACCAATCCGCGCGCCGCGCTGCTCGGCATGCTGCGGCGGGAGCGTCGACTTGACGTCGCGGCGATCGCCGCGCTGTGCAGCGGCGACCGGTTCGCACCGTCGCCACTGACCGACGTGGAAAGCACCGCACTCGGCGCGGACAAGATCGCGAACGCACCGGCTTACGTCCAGGGCGACTATCCCGAGTGGCTCGACGCCAATCTCGCGCGAACGTTCGGCGACACGCGGGCGGAGGAAGGCGCCGCGCTTGCCAGCCGCGCGCCGCTCGATCTGCGCGTCAATACGCTCAAGGGCGAGCGTGAGGAGTTGCAGCCGAAGCTTTCGCATCTCCACGCCGCGCCGACACGCTGGTCGCCGAACGGCCTCCGCATTCAGCTCGGCGCCGATGCCAAGAGCCCGGCGATTCACGCCGAGCCGCTGTTCATGAAGGGTTTCGTCGAGATCCAGGACGAGGGTTCTCAGCTCGCCGCGCTCTTTGCCGGAGCGAAGCCGGGCGAACAGGTTATCGACATTGCAGCCGGCGCCGGCGGCAAGACGCTGGCGCTAGCGGCGGCGATGGACAATCACGGCCAGATCTACGCCAGCGATATCGACAAGCGGCAGTTGGCTCCGATCCATGACCGCATTACGCGGGCCGGCGCGCGCAACATCCAGGTCCGCACGCCGCGCGGTGAAGCCGATGTCCTCGCCGATCTGGCGGGCCGCGCCGATCTGGTGCTGATCGATGCGCCTTGCACCGGCACCGGAACCTGGCGGCGCAATCCTGACGCCAAATGGCGGGTCCGGCCGGGCGCCTTGGCCGAGCGGCAAAAGCAGCAGGCTTCGTTGCTCGACCGCGCCGTTCCCCTCACCAAACCGGGCGGCCGGATCGTCTACATCACCTGTTCGGTGCTGACCGAGGAGAACGGCGACCAGATCCGGGCCTTCATCGGCCGGCACCGCGAGTTTTCCGTGGAAAAGCCTGTCGATACAGCGCAGGCGCTGGGTGAGCGAGCCTATCTTTTTGGCCGTGCCGCGCTTATCTCGGATGAAGGTTTGCTGATGACCCCGCGCCGGACCGACACCGACGGGTTCTTCGTCAGCGTGTTGCGGCGCTCACCATGACACTTGCGGCCAATGCTCGACGAATCGATGCGGGTCCCGTAGAACCCGCCATGGAGTCCCACGACAAGATTCTGATCGTCGATTTCGGCTCGCAGGTCACGCAGCTGATCGCCCGGCGCGTGCGCGAGGAGCGGGTCTACTGCGAGATCGTGCCGTTCCAGAAGGCCGAAACCGCGCTCCGTGAGATGAAGCCGAAAGCGGTGATCCTGTCGGGCGGCCCGGCGGGTGTGCTCGACAAGGACGCTCCGCTGGCGCCGATGGCGGTCTATCAGGCCGGAGTGCCGGTGCTCGGCATCTGCTATGGCGAACAGGCGATGGCGCACCAGCTTGGCGGCAAGGTCGAGGCCGGCCATCACCGCGAGTTCGGCCGGGCGGAAGTCGAAATCACCAGGCCGTCGGCGCTGACCGACGGCGTCTGGGAAGTCGGCCAGCGTTATCCGGTATGGATGAGCCACGGCGACCGCGTGACCAAATTGCCGGAGGGTTTTACCGCCTACGGTACTTCGGTCAACGCACCGATTGCGATCATCGGCGACGAGAAGCGCAAGTTCTACGCGACGCAATTCCATCTGGAGGTCGTGCACACGCCGCATGGCGCGGCGCTGCTGCGCAATTTCGTCCGCAAGATCGCCGGCTGCACCGGCGACTGGACGATGCGCGCCTTCAAGGAAGAAGCCATCGAGAAAATTCGCCGCCAGGTCGGCAAGGGCAGGGTGATCTGCGGGCTGTCGGGTGGCGTCGATTCCGCTGTCGCCGCCGTGCTGATCCACGAAGCGATCGGCGACCAGCTCACCTGTGTGTTCGTCGATCACGGCCTGCTGCGTCTTGCCGAAGCGGAAAAGGTCACCGCCTTGTTCCGTGGCCACTACAATATCCCACTGGTTCACGTCGATGCGTCTGGGACTTTCCTCGCCGCGCTTGAAGGCATCGAGGATCCGGAGCAAAAGCGCAAAACCATCGGCAGGCTGTTCATCGAAGTGTTCGAGGCCGAGGCCAAGAAGATCGGTGGCGCGGATTTCCTCGCCCAGGGCACGCTCTATCCCGACGTGATCGAGAGTGTGTCGTTCACCGGCGGCCCGTCGGTGACGATCAAGTCGCACCACAATGTCGGTGGCTTGCCCGAGCGGATGAACATGAAGCTCGTCGAGCCGCTGCGCGAATTGTTCAAGGACGAAGTCCGCGCGCTCGGCCGTGAACTCGGCCTGCCGGACGTCTTTGTCGGCCGCCATCCTTTCCCCGGGCCGGGCCTTGCGATCCGCTGCCCCGGCGCGATCACCAGGGAACGGCTCGACATCCTGCGGCTCGCCGACGACATCTACATTGAAGAAATCCGGCGCGCCGGCCTCTACGACGATATCTGGCAGGCGTTCGCGGTGTTGCTGCCGGTGCGCACCGTCGGCGTGATGGGTGATTATCGCACCTACGATTACGTCGTCGGGCTGCGCGCCGTGACCTCGACGGACGGTATGACGGCCGATTTCTATCCGTTCGACATGAAATTCATCGGCGCGGTCGCGACCCGCATTATCAACGAGGTCAAAGGCGTCAACCGCGTGGTCTATGACGTGACCTCGAAGCCTCCTGGCACCATCGAGTGGGAATGATTTTGGCCTATCCGAGGGTATCCCACAGCATCCCAGAAACCTCCGTAACACACTGATAAATAAAATAAAACCAGTCAGAGACGTTCGGTGACTATCGGGCGGCAGAGATCGCGCCTGACGTACTTCCTGACGGTGCGCCTCCCCATTGCGAAATCCGATTTCGTCCGATACCGTCAGGGTGTGAGCATCCTCTGACGGTCTTTTTTTCGATCTAACTGATTGTAAGAAAAAGAGATTTTGGCGAAAGGGTGCCAGAAAATGGCCTGACGGTCTTTTTTGGAGGAGGCAGACCTGATGTTGACCGATGCGGCCCTCAAGCATCTGAAACCAAAAGAGAAAATTTACAAGGTCACGGACCGAGACGGCATGTATGTCCTCGTAAAGCCGTCGGGGACCCTCTCTTTTCGGCTGGATTACCGGATGAATGGACGGCGCGAGACCGTCACGTTCGGCAAGTACGGCCCGGCCGGGCTGTCGCTCGCCCGTGCGCGAGAACTGTGCATCGACGCCAAACGGGCGATCAGCGAGGGACGCTCGCCGGCGATCGAAAAGCAGCGGGAGAAGCGCCGGCTCCTGGAAGCGAGGAGCTTTGGCGAGTTCGGCGAGAAGTGGCTGACCGCGGCTCCGATGGCGGACAGCACACGGGCGATGCGCCGATCAATCTTCGAACGCGAACTGCTACCAAGGTGGCGCACCAGGCTGCTGACCGAAATCACACCGGATGACCTCCGGGCGCACTGTGGCGCCATCGTCGAGCGCGGCGCGCCGGCGACGGCGATCCACGTCCGCGACATCCTCAAGCAGATCTACGGCTTCGCGATCTTACACGGCGAGAAGGTCTCCAACCCGGCTGATGATGTAGGACCCGCTTCGATCGCGACGTTCTTGCCGAAGGACCGGTCGCTCTCGCCAACCGAGATTAGGATCATGCTCAAGCTGCTTGAGAAGGTGGCGACGCTGCCGACCATTCGGCTCGGCATGCGCCTCTATCTGCAGACCATGGTGCGCAAGAGCGAATTGCAAGATGCGATATGGGATGAGGTCGATTTCGAGAATGCTGTCTGGACGATCCCGAAGGAGCGGATGAAACGCTCAAAGGCGCACAATGTTTATCTGTCGCGCCAGGTTCTCGACATCATGATCGCGCTAAAGACCTGCGCCGGAAACTCGAGATACCTCTTGCCGTCGCGCTATGACGCGGACGCGCCGATGTCGCGCGCGACATTCAATCGCGTCACCTACGCGGTCGTCGAGCAAGCGAAGAAGGAAGGATTGCCGCTTGAGCCCTTCACTGTCCACGACTTGCGAAGGACGGGTTCGACGCTTCTTAACGAGCTTGGGTTCAACAGCGATTGGATCGAGAAATGCCTTGCACACGAAGACGGTCGCTCCTCGCGCGGCGTCTACAACAAGGCAGAGTACGAAATGCAGCGCCGCCATATGATGCAGGAGTGGTCGGACATTATCGACGCCTGGGTCGCCGGCAAGAAGCGCGCGCCGGTGCTCATCCCGCCTTCGATGCCGCTGTTTGAACCGGATCCGGCTCTCGAACTGGGCGCGAGCGCCGTTGCCTGACGTCGGGTGACTGCGCGCGGGCAATAGGGGCAGATCGACGCGAGGCTAACCAGGCTTCGACCTCCGCGAGATCCCAAACCACGCAACGGGGCGAGAGAGCGAAGCGCCGCGGAAACTCGCCGCGCATCTCCATCTCGTAGATGGTGCTGTCAGCAAGCGGGACCATCTCCCGTAGCTGATGCCGCCGGATCGTCCGCTTGGTAGATATTTCCGCTGTCGGCGCCATTTCAAATCTCCTCAAGGGTTCGGCCTGAGGCAATTGAAAGCAATCGTCGCCGAAAGAGGGAAGGCCCTGAATTCGTCCGTAGGGACGTAGGCGGCGTGGGGATAAAAATCGGATAGTTGCGCACTACGCAATCCACCTCGTGCATGGCACAAGGTAATACTATTTCTTCCGATTTTTGAGCGGTGTGACGACGGTCGTTGGGAGAGGCTTTGGAGCTACGCTGCGCGTAAGCGGTCGCGTCAGGCCCAGCCTCTTATGTACCTGGCGTTGCAACTCAGCTTCGCCATGCAGCCAATTGCGGAAGGCCAATAGCGCCGGGTCCTTCTCGCGTATCGGCCTATAGGCCAGATACCAGCCTTCGTATTTCTGATCAACGATCGGAAATGGGGTGACAAGACGGCCCGCTGCCAGCGCCTCACTGACATAGGGGAGTTGCGCGACAGCGACCCCTACGCCATCGAGGACAGCTTGAATTGCCATCATAGAACTTTCGAACGATACCTCATTAGCCGGCTGTATCGGTGCGCTTAGACCTGCCGCTTCGAACCACCAGGTCCATTGCTCGCGCAAGTGGGAGACGACGATCAGGGTTGCCGTGTGGAGATCGCGGGGGCGTAGCAAACCTGCTGCTACTGCTGGCGTGCAGACTGGTACCAGCGTCGAGGGGAATAGCTCTTCGGCAATATAGCCAGGCCAACTGCCCGCGCCGCGACGGACAGTACATGTCCAATCATCACGCAGCGGAAGCATTGCACCGCCGGTAGCGACGCGTACCTCGATGTTGGGATGGTTGCGATTGAAGCTCGTCAAGCGCGGAATTAGCCAGTGTAAAGCGAGTGTCGGCGCGACCCCAACGGTGAGCACCGGACCCGCCTGCATCGAGGCCACTTGCTCAGAGAGCCGGGCGATCGCATCGAAGGCTTCGGTCAGGCCGGGCTGGAACGCCCGGCCCTGATCGGTGAGCTCGAGCTTATTGGCATGACGGCGGAAGAGCGCGAACCCGAGGTGTTTTTCCAAGAGCCGCACCATGTGGCTCACCGCCGTTTGAGTGACATTCAACTCCTCCGCTGCTGCCTTGAAGCTGCCATGCCGTCCAGCCGCTTCGAAGGCTCGCAATCCGTTCAAGGAGGGCATCTGGCGAGTCATTAATACCCCAAATTCAAGTTGGGCTAACCGCGAGAAATTTGCGTTTGCTACGCAAGTTTATCCGCGACATCCTATTCGAGAAGGATGAGAATTTCTATGCGTAAGATCGCTCTGGGCATCACAGCCACCGTTGCCGTGTTAGTAGCCGCTGTCTTGCTCGCGGTCGTTACAGGATGGGTGCCGCGAGGGCCAATGGACCACGGGTGGGACTGGCCTTGGCATGATTGGTGGCATTCTCGGCTGGAGCACAGTCAGCTTCATCAGCACGGGCCAATGATGACCCAAATGCTAGTTAGGATGCCGCTTGAACGGAATGTAACCGAGGCACTGCCTCAAAACTCGCACCAAATGGCTTACGGCCGTCTGCGTGACGTTCAGTTCCTGGGCGGTAGTGGCGCAGTCGAGCGGGGGCAATCAGCAACGCATCTTATGGCCAAGCCATGACCATCAATCGCAGGTCCGCAATCAAGCTTGCCGGACTAGCGTCGCTGGTCGGCACAGCGCCCGGCCTTGCATCTGCGGCCTTTGCATCCACGACCGATGATGCCGCCAAAGAGAAGGCGGATTACACGCTCCGGATTGCTACGGGCCTCGTAGAGCTTGCGCGCAACCATGTCGTCTCTACCACACTTTATAATGGTCAGTTTCCAGGGCCGCTGCTGCGCCTTAAGGAAGGGCGGCGGGTTGTAGTCGACGTCTATAACGACACCGATACACCCGAACTCGTCCACTGGCATGGTCAGATGATTCCCAGCGATGTTGATGGCGCCGCAGAGGAAGGTACGCCATTCGTGCCGGCTCACGGCAGGCGGCGGATCGCCTTTGTGCCGAAACCGGCCGGTTTGCGCTTTTATCATACCCACGTTTTCGCGGGTTCTGATCTTAACCGCGGCACCTACACCGGCCTCGCAGGACCGGTGTATATCGAACCCAAGAATGAGGCTGGCGCCTACGATCGTGAATTATTCCTGATGTTAAAGGAATTCGAGCCATCCTTCAGTCACCGGAACGATATGCCGCACGGCTTCCTCACCGGCGCTCCGAGTCAGGACTTGCGGCAGATCGCGAAACGCTCAAACGGATCCTCTGTCAAAGGATTCCAAGTCGATTATGGCCTCTTCGGCATCAATGGGAAGATGTTGGGAGAGGGCGAGCCGATCCAGGTCAAACAAGGCGAACGCGTGCTGATGCACGTTGTGAACGCGAGTGCGACCGAGATTCGCAGCCTGGCGTTGCCCGGTCATGTCTTCCGCATCGTAGCGCTCGATGGCAATCCCGTACCAACGCCCGCCGATGTCCCCGTGCTCTGGCTCGGCACAGCCGAACGCGTTTCTGCGATTGTCGAGATGAAAAATCCGGGCGTCTGGGTGTTGGGCGATCTGGATGATGATGCTCGACGTCTCGGGATGGGAATAGTCATTGAATACGCTGGCTACAGCGGTGAACCGAAGTGGGTAATCCCGAAGGCATACAAATGGGACTATTCCCTGTTCGGAAATTCGGAAGTTTCTTTGGCTCCTGATAAAACGATCGATCTGACCTTCGCCAAGCATAACGCGGTGGCGAACGGGTTCAACCTCTGGACCGTCAACGGTAAACCCTTCTCAATGGAGGCGCTGACCCCAAAATTCACGGTGCGAAGCGGCAAGCGTTACCGTCTGAAGTTTCGCAACGCGAGTAACGAGGTCCACCCGTTGCATCTCCATCGTCACAGTTTTGAACTGAGGCGCATCGGCGGCAAATCGACCGCAGGTGTCGTCAAGGACGTAGTGATGCTGGACAGCTATCAGGAGGCAGAGGTGGACTTTACGGCAGATAACCCCGGCCCAAGTTTTTTTCACTGTCATATGCAAATGCATATGGATTTCGGCTTCATGGCGCTGTTCGACTATGCCTAGCTAACTAGCGCTCTACCGAGTCAGCGTCTGGGAACATCAGATGACAAAGCGATTGAATCTCATAAGTATCGGTGTCGCGGCGGTAGGAGCCCTTTGCATGCTTCAAGCAGGTCCAGCTGTAAGCCAAGAAAAGCATGGCGTGATACCGCATGCGCCGCTGCTGAAGACCGTATTACCCGGCACGAAAAATTTGGAGGTCGCAGTCTACGAGACGGAATATGCTCCGGGTGGGATCAACCCGCGACATCTCCATCCGGCGGCGATCACATTCTATGTTGTGTCAGGGACAGGTGTTTGGCAGGAAGATGGGAAGCCGCCGGTAACGCTGCGTGCCGGAGAGAGTTTGTTTGTGCCTGCCGGCACGATCCATTCCCACTGGAATCCAAGCACCACGGACCATCTCCGCTTCTTGGAGTTCATCGTAGCTGAGAAGGGCAAGGGACGTTCTATTCCGGAACCGATGAAGAAGTGAGGTCTCCGGAGAGTTTGAGCGATCAAACAGATCATAACTCGCTAGAACCTGCGCAATCTAGTGAAACATCGGTCAACGAGACTGACCACGACGCAGTCAGGCGCCGGCGCGCTATTTTTCTGATTTCTGCGAGTGTTGCACTTATTGTAGTTGGCATTGCGACCTACTGGATTTTGTCGGCGCGAACCAAGATTCCGCCGACCACACGCCCATCTGTACCGGTAAGCATTTCCGTCGCAACTCGACAGAACGTGCCCATCGATCTGACCGGTCTTGGCGCCGTGCAGGCTTCATTGACTGTCGGTATTCGTCCCCAGGTCGATGGCACACTGCAGGAGGTGCTGTTCACCGAAGGGCAGGATGTAAAGAAGGGCGACGTGCTGGCCAAGATAGACCCGCGCTTGTTCAAGGCCGCGCTTGATCAGGCCCGAGGAAAAAAGGCCCAGGACGCTGCGCTGCTCGTTTCCGCTGAGAAAGATCTTACGCGGTATAAGACGTTGGCACTGAGTGATTCCATAGCCCGGCAGACGGTCGATCACCAACAGGCGACGGTCGATCAACTGAAGGCGTCCATTGCCGCCGATGAAGCTGCCATCGACACCGCACAGACACAACTCGACTACACCTCGATCAGGGCACCAAGCGACGGGCGAATTGGCATTCGCTCGATCGATCCTGGAAACGTGGTGCATGTGTCCGACGCACAACCGATCGTCATCCTGATGCGGATCCGCCCGTCCGCCGTGCTGTTCACACTGCCGGCGCGGTTCCTCGATGATGTGCGTAGCGCTTTAGCCCATGGTCCCGTCATGGTGACGGCTTTCAACCAAAACAACCGCCAGGAACTAAGCGCAGGAAAACTCCTTCTCGTCGACGATGCAATCGATCCCGCTACTGACAGCATGCGTCTGAAGGCCATCTTTCCCAATGACGACGAAAGGCTGTGGCCGGGCGAATTCGTCAATGCCCGCTTGTCACTCAAGACGCTCGGCAATGTTCTCGTCATTCCATCGGCCGCGGTCCAACGGGGTCCGGAGGGCTTGTTCGCGTGGATCGTAACGCCGAAAGACACGGCTGAACCCCGGCCGATCAAGGTCGGGCCGACGACTGGCGATCTGACGGTGGTCACTTCGGGCCTTAGCGACGGCGAACGCGTCGTGACGGACGGACAATTCAAGCTGAAGCGCGATGCACAGGTAAAGGTAAGAGTCACGTCACCCCCGTCGCCAACGTCCGAGGGCGCCAGGTGAATCTCTCCGCGCCATTCATCGTACGACCGGTCGCAACGGCACTGCTGATGGCGGCTTTGGCGCTCCTGGGCATTGCCGCGTTCCCGCTCCTGCCGGTCGCCCCCCTGCCGCAGGTCGATTTCCCGACCGTTCAAGTCACCGCAACGCTTGCCGGAGCGAGCGCCGACACGATGGCCTCATCGGTTGCGGCGCCGCTCGAGCGCCAGCTCGGGCAGATCGCGGGCGTTACCCAGATGACGTCGCTCAGCGCGCTGGGCGCGACCTCGATCACGATCCAGTTCGATCTAGATCGCAATATCAACTCGGCGGCGCAGGACGTGCAGGCGGCGATTAACGCCGCAAGCAACACGTTGCCGCGATCGATGACGACGCCGCCGACCTACAAGAAGCTGAACCCGGCCGACGCCCCCATCCTCGTCCTCTCGGCGAGGTCCGATACAATCCCGCTCACCAGCGTCAACGAATATGCCGACAATTATCTCGCCCAAAAGATCTCGCAAGTACCGGGTGTCGCCCAGGTGTCGCTCGGCGGTGAGCAGAAGCCGGCGATCCGTGTTCAAGTCGATCCGGCAAAGCTCGCTTCGCGCGGGTTGACCCTTGAGGACATACGGCCCGTCCTCGCCAACGCCACGACCGATGCCGCCAAAGGCACGCTCGATACAGGCAAAATGAGCTTCACGATCGCAGCCAACGACCAGATCACCGAGGCAAAACAATTCGATGACGTCGTGCTCGCCTACCGCAATGGCGCCCCGGTCAGAGTGCGCGACGTCGGCGAGGCGGTCTCCGCGGCGTCCGATCGAACTGCGGCCGCCTATGACAACAATAAACCCGCGATCCTTCTTACAGTCTATAAGCAGCCCGGCGCCAATGTCATCGACACCGTAGACCGGATCAAGGCCCAACTGCCACGTCTCGCGGCCGATATTCCACCAGCGATCACAATCCATACTGTTCTCGACCGAACGACCACCATCCGCGCTTCGGTGCGCGATGTCGAGTTTACGCTTGGCCTGACTGTCGGCCTCGTCGTGATGGTAGTCCTGCTATTCCTACGCAATTTGTGGGCGACGCTGATTCCGGGCCTCACGATCGTGCTCGCGCTGCTCGGATCGTTCGCGGCCATGTATGTGCTCAACTTCAGTCTCGACAATTTATCATTGATGGCGCTGACCATAGCCGTCGGCTTCGTGGTCGACGACGCTATCGTGGTCGTTGAGAACATCTATCGTCATATCGAAAGCGGCGCGCCGCCCTTTGAAGCCGCGTTTAACGGCTCTCGAGAGATCGCCTTTACCGTGCTTTCGATCAGCGTGTCGCTGATTGCCGTTTTCATCCCGCTCTTGCTTATGGGTGGGATTGTCGGCCGATTGTTTCGAGAGTTCGCTCTAACCGTGACCGCGGCAATTGCGGTCTCAGCTTTGGTATCGCTCACGCTCGCCCCGATGCTGTGCTCGCGCTTCATGCGGCAGGAGGCATCAGAGGATCATGGCCGCCTCTATCGAGCCCTCGAAACTTGCTTCAACAAGATGCAGTCCGGCTATCGGCACACGCTCGACATCGTGCTGCGCCATCAGGCGGTCACCCTCTGTGGTTTCTTCGCTACGGTTGTGCTGGCTGTGGTTATGGCCATCCAGATTCCCAAAGGTTTTTTTCCGATTCAGGACACCAGCCTGATCGGCGGCCTGGCGGAGGCGGCACAGGAAGTCTCGCCCGAGGAGATGAAACGTCTCGAACGTGTGCTCGGAGAGGTCATCCTCAAGGATCCCGGCGTCGAGGGCGTTGCCTCATGGACGGGTAGCACCGGCGGCAACGGTTTCGCACAGACAGCGAATACCGCTCGGTTTTATATCGTTCTTAAGCCGCGCGACGAGCGCACGCTCACGGCTTCCCAGATAATCGACCGGTTGAGACCGGAGATCGCAAAGGTCCAGGGCGTCAATCTCTCCCTGTCGGCAACACAGGACATCACCGTAGGCGGCCGGTCGTCGCGCGGCAGTTTTCAATATACGTTGCAGAGTGCCGATATCGGCGAGCTGACCACATGGTCACAGAAGATGCTTCAGAAAATGCGCACGCTGCCCCAGCTCGCGGACGTTGCCACAGACCTTCTCGCCGACGCGCCGCTTCTCACGGTCGACATAAACCGGGACCAGGCCTCGCGCTTTGGTATTTCACCGCAGACGATTGACGACACGTTAAACGATGCCTACGGCCAGCGGCAGATCACGCAGTACTTCACCCAGCTCAATACATACCCGATAGTTCTTGAAATCACCCCGGCACTGCAGCGCACGCTTGCATCGCTCGACCGCATCTATGTGAAATCACCGCTGACGGGCGCTACGGTGCCGCTTTCCGCGCTCGTGAGAGTTGATACGGCCAAGGTCGGGTCGCTGTCAGTGACACATCAGGGCCAGTTCCCCGCGGTTACCTTGTCGTTCAATCTCCGACCGGGTGTCGCGCTTGGCCAGGCTGTCAACGCAATCAGCCAAGCGGCACAGGAGATCAACCTGCCTGGCACAGTGACTGGCGCGTTCCAGGGAAATGCGCAGGCGTTCCAGACATCGTTGTCGAGTATGCCTGTGCTGATCATCGCTGCGCTCGTAGTCGTCTATATCATCCTCGGTGTGCTGTACGAGAGCTTCATTCACCCGCTGACGATTCTTTCGACATTACCATCGGCTGGTGTTGGTGCGTTACTTGCGTTGTGGGTGGGGCACATAGATCTGTCAGTGATAGGCATCATCGCAATTATCCTATTGATCGGTATCGTCAAGAAGAACGGCATCATGTTGGTCGACTTTGCCATTGTTGCTGAGCGTGACCGTCACCTTCCGCCGGTTCAGGCCATTCGCGAGGCGTGCCTCTTGCGCTTCCGCCCTATCCTGATGACGACAGGGGCGGCTTTGCTTGCAGGAGTTCCGCTCGCGCTCGGCAACGGCACCGGCTCGGAACTACGTCAGCCGCTCGGCTACGCGATGATCGGTGGGCTGGCACTCAGTCAGTTGCTCACACTCTACACGACGCCAGTAATCTATCTGTATCTCGATCGGCTCCAAATTTGGCTGAGACAAAAGAAAAGAACCAAAGTTGATGGAGCCAAAAAGGTATTCGCCGCGAAGACGAAGTGAGAGCATCGCCTGCTGGCAGCATGGCTAAGCTAAATGGAGTCAATTGTGACCAGCGTATGTACGCCGTTCGTTTGGCGGTCCGATGACCTCGCGACACTCTGCTGTCTCTTCGCCCGATTATCCCGTCGCGGCACCTCACGGGGAACGTCATAGTGTCCGGTGCGCGCCTGAGACGGTCAACGAATAAAGGATTTGAGGGACGACTCGAAATCTCGAGCCTCATGTTCGAGTACGCCCGGCATGGCGGCAATGGAAATCCGTGATCTTAAATATCTGACGGCATCAGCGGACGCTGGAACCTTCACCCGCGCCGCCAAGGCGCTTGGATTGAACTCATCCACCATCAGTCGCCGGATCGGACGGGTGGAGGAAGAACTCGGTTTAACGCTCTTTGAGCGCGGCCGCTTCGGGATACGCCTCACGACGGGCGGCCAGGCGGTGATGATGTTTGTCCGGCGAGCACTTGCCGATATCGATGCCGTCATGACGTCTGGGCACCAGAACGGTACGGGAAAGGTCGGGAAGGTTCGGCTTGGCGTGCGTATGCCGCCTATTGGTGAGCCCATGCGGACTTTGCTTTCAAGGTGGCGAGAGATGCACCCTGATGTGCTGCTAACGATATTCGAGATGAACGAGCGGGACATGCAAGCCGCGCTGGCGGAGCGACGGCTCGACGCCGCGTTGATGACCAGTCATGCTCTATGGCCCCACGCAACGTCCGAGCCCCTTTACCGCGAACGCATAGTCGCGGCGCTGCCGCAGGAGCATCCTCTTTCCGGGCGCAGAGCGGTCGATTGGGATGTGTTACGTGACGAAATATTCCTGGTTCAAGGATGGGATGAAAGTCAGTCAGCCCGGGAGTTCTATGCCGCGTTCCTCGGAAGCGGCGTTAAGTTTCACATGCATGCGGCGAGCAAGCAAAGCGTGTTCGCGCTCGTCGGCGCGGGTTTGGGAGTTACCCTCGCGACGATGAGCCAGTCTGAAGTGGTGTTTCCAGGAGTCGTTTACCGGCCGATCGATGAGGAAGATGCCTGGCTTCAGGTTGAACTCGCGTGGATGCCAGATGCGGAAGACGCTGTCCTCGGCCGCTTCCTCGCCTTTATGCGCGATGAAGCGCGCTCACGACACCTTCTCTGATAGGCTTCGTCGTAACTTCGCGAAAGCTCGATCCGTTGCCATGAATCGCGCCAACATCGGAGCTACGAGCTTCTCGGGTTCGATTGCGGCATGATCGGTCTCGCGCGCAAGCACTGCTCCGTAGGCAAGGAGATCGCGATGCACTGACGCAGGCAATTCTATTGTGAGCTTGACCGGCTTAATATCTTCAATCGTAGCGAGCCTCAGCTTTGCCATGTTACTGCCTCATGCACCGTAGGGTTCGAGGACGAGATCGTGGGTGACCATCACGCGCACGGGGAAGCCCGGCCTGATGGTGATCGTCGGCTGAATGTTGAGAGAGCGCCCGACGACTTGCGCGCCGACCTGACTGAAGCTCTGCGATGCGCCCTGTCGGATCGCCTGCGCCAGATTGTTCTCGCTGTCGCTCGTGCCCGCTTCGGAGCCGACGCTCAAGAGCGTGGAGAGGATCGCCGCCTTGAACAGCATGCCCCAATGGTTGTCGACCTCGTCCTCGATGCCGGCATAGCCTTCGGTGTCAGCGCCCGACTGACGTTCCAGGACGATTGAGTGGCCGTTCGGCATGATCAGGCGATTCCAGACGAGCAGCGCGCGCGTCTGCCCAAAGGCGATCTGCGCGTCGTATTGCCCGACCAGGCGTGCGCCTTGCGGGATCAAAAGGATCTTTCCCGTCGGGCTGTCATAGACATCTTCTGTCACCTGCGCGGTAACCTGACCGGGAAGGTCGGAGCGAAGGCCGGTGATCAGCGCTGCGGGGATGACCGCGCCCGCCTGCAGAGTGTATTTGCTCGCGGCAGGCTGGACGCGGTCGGGGCTCGTGGTGCGACGGTCGACGGCGCCGTTGAGAAACGCGAGCTTGTGATCCTGCGAGGTCAGGTCGCTTGAACCGACGGCCGCGACGGCAGGCGTCGCGGCCGTCGGAGTTGCTGCCGATGCTGTTTGCGCAGTTTGGCGGGCATTCGTCGTCGTGAAGAGACGGCTCGTGCGCGCGGCCTCTTGCTCTTGCGCGATCCGCTGCTGTTCGGGATCGGTGCCGGTCGGCATGCCAGGGGCTGCGGCTCCGCTATTGAGAATCGGCCGGCCGAGATCGCCGGGAAGCGGCGGCCCGAGCTGCGGCGCGGGCTTGGGAAGGCCGGTGTAATCCCGGGGAAGATTCGCCAGGCCGTCGGGCGTGTTGCGATTGTTGGTATTATAGAGCTCAGAGCCCGTCGTCTGATGCTGGGGCTTGAGCGCGAAGAACAAGGCGCCGCCGATGCCGAGCGCCGCGGCCGTGCATAGGCCGAGGAGCACTCTTCGCGATAGACGGGTGACCGGCGGCCGGCTCGACCGCAACCGCATCTCCTCGGCTGGGCGACCGCCTCCGCTCGGCTCGCCTTCTTGACGGGGTTCATCCGTCACGACTGCGGCCTCCCGTCGGTGCGGACAATCCGCACGACCTTTTGATGCTTGCCGCCGAGCTTGAGTTCGGCCGCGGCGAACAGCCGATCGACGATCATGTGGTTGCCCTTGACGCGGTAGTTGACGAGTTGGCCGTCGCCTTCGGCGCCGATAACCCAAAGCGGCGGCAACTCGCCCCGGCTGATGCCGCTCGGAAATTCGATGAACACCTGCCGGCCATCGTCGAACGCGCGAAGCGGCCGCCAAGCGGGATTGTCGCCCTCGATGCGATAGCGAAAGTTCAGCGCGTTGATATCGACTCCGGTCGCCACGGGCGTCGCAGCGTCGGCCGCCGCGTTCTGCTGACGAAGGGCGATGAGTTGGTCTTGCGCATAGGCCCAGGAGACCGATGCCATGTAGGTCTTCTCGTCGGAATGCAGCTCGAGGTGATAGGTCCGCCGATCGGTGTTGATGACGAGGTTGCTGATGAGATCGGCGCGCGTTGGCTTGACGAGAATGTGGATGCGCTTGGCCGCGCCGGCGCCGCTCTCCGTATCGCCGATGATCCAGCGCACGGTGTCGCCCGCCGCGACGGGGCCGGAGCCGACAAGCTGCTCGCCCGGCTCGAGCGCGATGTCGGTGATCTCGCCGGGCGCGGCATAGACCTGATAGAGCGCGCCGTCGGAGAACGGATAGACCTGAATGGCGTTGAGATAACCCGCTCGCGTTGGCTGAATTCGGGCCGCGCCATTCGCCTGGTCGACGCGCGCGTGTGGATCGACTGGTTCGGGTGGCGCTTTCGTCGATCCGGGAAGCCGCTTGAGTTGGCCGGGCAGAGGTAGCGGCTTCGGCAGCTCGACGATCTGCACCGACTTGGGTGGATCGGGCTGAAGCACAGCTTGCTTCGGCGTGTCGTCGTACGTGATCTCGGGCGGCTTCCACGTCGAGCACGCTGCCAGGGACGTCGATACAAGCAGAAGGGTTGCGAGAGGCAGCGAGCGCATCAGCCGAGCTCCTTTGACCAGTTGAGGGCGTGGACGTAGACGCCGAGCGGATTTTTCTTCAGCCGATCGGCGTCGGTCGGCGTCTGCACAACGATGGTGAGGATGGCGCTCCAGCGCTCCGTGGCGGCGAGCGCGTTGTCGACATAGCGCCGCTCGACCCATTCGACGCGGAAGCTGCTGTCGGAGGCGCGGATCACGCTCGCCACCTCGACGGACACCTGCGTCTTCCCAACCTTCGAGAATGGATCGTTGGTGCGGGCGTAATCGTTGAGGGCCAGCGCGCCCTTGTCGGTGACGTAGTTGTAGGCGTCGAGCCAGTCTTGCCGCAGGACGACGGGATCGGCAGGAATGCTGCGCACCTCATCGATGAACCGAGCGAGATGCCAGGCGATCTGCGGATCGGTCGGCTGATAGTCGGCGACCGCCGGTGCGATGGCCTGCGCCTGGCCCAGCCTGTCGACCTGCACCACCCACGGCGTGATGGTCCCCCGGGCCGATTGCCAGACCAGCCCACCGGCGAGGCCGCCGCTTAGCGCCAATGCTCCGAAGAAAGCGAGCCGCCAATTCTTCGCCTGCACCCGGGCGGAACCGATACGCTCGTCCCAGACTTGGCCGGCCTTTTGATAGGGTGTCTCCGGCTCGGGCGTCTTGCCGTAGCGCACGGTGGATCGTTTGAACATGGGCTAATCCCCCTCCGAGAGGTCGATCTGGTGACCGCCGCTCGCCCGGTCGCCGGAGCGGATGGCGTGGTCGGCGGCGGACACGCCGCGGCTGATGGTCTGACTGCGCTTCATGCGCTGCGCCCAGGCCGGCGGACCGTCTGAAGGTGTCGAGGATCCCGCACCGCCGGCGCTCGCTGCCGCGCTTCCGCGCATCACGGCGCGCTCGCCCGATGCGAAGCTCTCTTTCAGGCCGGCCGCCGCGCGGCGAAGCGGACTCACCGCCATTGACCCGCCGGCCTGAGCGACGCCGGTCGCGCCGCCGGCGCGATAGGCCGCGCTGGCACCGCCTGCGACGGAGGCGCCCGCGCGCGCCGTGCCCGCGATCGCGCCACCCGCGGCGGCAAGGCCGCCCGCCGTGGCTGCGATTCCAGCGGCGCCGATGCCCGCCGCCGCGAGACCGGTGCCGACCGCAGCGCCAGCGCCCAGTTGCGGGCCTCCGGCGATCAGGCCGTTGGCGATGCCAGGACCGAAGATCGTGAGGCCGAGCAGCGAGAGCGCCGCCAGGATGAGTGTCAGCGCGTCGGAGATCGTCGGCGGATTGTTGAAGCCGCTGGTGAACTGATTGAAGATCGTCGAGCCGATGCCGATGATGACGGCGAGCACCAGGATCTTGATGCCGGACGAGACCACGTTGCCGAGCACGCGCTCGGCGAGAAACGCGGTGCGGCCGAAGAGGCCGAAGGGGACGAGAACAAACCCTGCGAGTGTCGTCAGCTTGAATTCGATCAAGCTGACGAAGAGCTGGATCGCCATGACGAAGAAGCTGATGATGACGATCAGCCAGGCGACGAGCAGGATGATGATCTGCACCAAGTTCGCGAAGACGCTGGTGAAGCCCATCATCCCGGAGATCGCGGTCAGGATCGGCTTGCCGGCGTCGATACCGACCTCGGCGATCTTGCCGGGCTGAAGAAGCTGCGCGGCGCTGATGGTGCCGCCGCCCGCTTCGATACCGAGCCCTGCGAAGCTGTTAAAGATGATCTGCGCGAGATTGTTGTAGTTGCCGATAATGAAGGCGAAGACGCCGATATAGAGTGTCTTCTTGATGAGACGTGCGAGCACGTCTTCGTCGGGCGCCATCGCCCAAAAGAGGCCGGCGAGCGTGATGTCGATGGCGATGAGAACGCCGGCGAGCCAGCGCACATCGCCCCGGACCAATCCGAATCCGGAATCGATGTATTGGGTGAACGTCCCCAGGAAATTATCGATGACGCCGGTGCCGCCCATTGTCTTTACCTGTCGGGAGATTTGGCTAATGCCGCGGGTGGAGTCGTCGTGTTGGACGGCTGCCGATACGTGAAGAAGCGGTGGCGGCTCTCGGCCCAGGCAGCTTCGCAACCAGCGTCATCCTCCGCCTGCGCGGCGAGCACCTGGCATCGGTTCAGTTCGTCCGAGAGCGGATCGGAGGTCGCCGCGGGACTTGCAGCGTGGTCCGGCGAGCGCAATGGAGCCTCACGGAAGTGCGGCGTGGCGGCGATGATTGCGATAGCGACCAGGGCGAAGCCGACGGCGCGCGCAATGGCGGGGAGATTGAGGAAACGGCCGCGCATCAATGGAACATCTGCGCGTTGCCGGGCTGATAGCCCGCGCCATAGTTGAGGAAGTTCTGCATCTGCGCTTGCGCCTGAGCCTCGGTCTCGAGTTGGCGGGCGGCGTCCAGGCTTTGGGCGCGCGCGATCGAGGCCATGACGGCGGTGAGATCGGCGAGCTGCTTGGTCTGGATGGCGACGAGCTGATTGCCGGACTGTGCGGCTTGGAGTGCCCCGGTCGCGCCTTGGCTCGCCGTCACCAACGCGTCGATCTGGGTCCGCGTCGAGTTCGAGGTTCTGCACGACGCCGGCCTGCACGCGCATGGTGTCTTGGAATCCGGCGCGGGCGTTCTGCCAGCGTGACTGCGCGTCGGCGAGAAGCTGCTGCGAGGACGTTCCGCTTGAATAGGCCTGCGGATATTGTTGCGTGAACGCCTGGTCGATCGTGCTCACGCTGTAAGCGATACGCTGCGCCTGGGTGAGAAGCTGCTGCGTCTGGGCGATCGACTGTTCGAGCGTGGCAAGCGAGGAGTACGGCAGGCTTGCGAGATTGCGCGCCTGATTGATCAGCGATGTCGCCTGGTTCTCCAGCATCTGGATTTCATTGTTGACCTGCTGAAGCTCGCGCGCGGCAGTCAGGATGTTCTGCGCATAGTTGGTCGGATCGAAGACGATCCACTGCGCTCGCGCGGGAACGCTGACGGTGATGACGGATAAGACAGTGACGCCGGCGACGAGACCGGCGCGCAGGCGGCGCGTAATCATGGGGAATCCTCTTGGTTGCGAGTAAGCATGTCGGCCGCCCAGTCGAGGTTCGTGCGGCGCAGCCACGCGGCGGCGAAGCCTTCGCGGCCGTGCGCCGCGAGGGTCTGTTCGATGGCGGTTTGGTCGGTCTTCGATGATGCGGCGGTGAAGGCCAGCGCGACTTCGGAGAGCCCAAGCTCGAATAGGCGGTTGCCCCGGCGCGACTGGCAGTAATATTCGCGCTTGGGCGTCGCCCGACTTAGGATCTCGATTTGCCGGTCATTGAGGCCGAAGCGCCGGTAGATCGCCGCGATCTGCGGCTCGAGCGCACGTTCGTTCGGCAGCAGAATCCGAGTCGGGCAGCTTTCAATGATGGCGGGCGCGATGGCGCTGCCGTCGATGTCCGCGAGCGATTGCGTGGCGAAGATGACGGACGCATTCTTCTTTCGCAGCGTCTTCAACCATTCGCGCAACTGACCAGCGAAACCGGGATCGTCGAGCGCGAGCCAACCCTCATCGACAATGAGCAAGATTGGGCGACCGTCGAAGCGGTCTTCGATCCGGTGAAACAGGTAGGACAGAACGGCCGGCGCGGCGCCCGCGCCAATTAGGCCCTCGGTCTCGAAGGCCTGCACTTCTGCCTCGCCCAGACGCTCGTTCTCCGCGTCGAGCAAATGGCCCCAGGGTCCACCGACCGTGTAGGGCTGGAGAGCCTGCTTCAGCGCGTTGGACTGCAAGAGCACTGAGAGGCCGGTGATGGTCCGTTCCGACACCGGCGCGGAGGCGAGCGAGGTCAGCGCCGACCATAGGTGTTCCTTCAACTCGGGGGTGACGGTGACCTGCTCTCGACCGAGCAAGGCCGCGACCCACTCGGCGGCCCAGGCGCGCTCGCCGGCGTCATCGACGCGCGCGAGCGGCTGCAAAGCGACGGGGATGCTCGCGTCATCAGCCAGCGCGCCGCCCAGATCGTGCCAGTCGCCGCCCATGGCGAGCGCGGCCGCGCGGATCGAGCCGCCGAAGTCGAAGGCGAAGACCTGCGCGCCCGCATAGCGCCGGAACTGCAAGGCCATCAGCGCCAGCAGCACGCTCTTTCCGGCGCCGGTCGGGCCGACGATCAGCGTGTGGCCGACATCGCCGACATGAAGACTGAATCGGAACGGCGTGGACCCTTCCGTCCGCGCGAAGAATAGCGGCGGCGCCTGAAAATGCTCATCGCGTTCCGGCCCGGCCCAGATCGCCGAGAATGGCATCATGTGAGCGAGGTTGAGTGTCGAGACCGGTGGCTGGCGGACATTGGCGTAGACATGGCCGGGGAGCGAGCCGAGCCACGCTTCGATCGCGTTGACGCCTTCGCGCATGCAGGTGAAGTCGCGGCCCTGGATGGTCTTCTCGACCAGACGCAAGCGCTCGTCGGCGACGCGCGGATCCTCGTCCCAGACAGTGACGGTGGTTGTCACATAGGCCTCGCCAACGAGATCAGTGCCGAGTTCCTGCAGCGCTTGATCGGCATCGAGCGCCTTGTTGGCGGCATCGGAGTCCATCAGGATCGATGCCTCGTTGGTCATCACCTCCTTCAGGATCGCCATGATCGATTTGCGCTTGGCAAACCATTGGCGGCGGATCTTGCCGAGCAGCTTGGCCGCGTCGGTCTTGTCGAGGCAGATGGCGCGGGTCGCCCAGCGGTATGGAAAGGCCAGGCGATTGAGGTCGTCGAGCAGGCCGGGCCAAGTCTGCGATGGGAAGCCCATGACGGTGAGCGTGCGCAGATGGGCGCGGCCGAGTCGGGGTTCCAGGCCTCCGGTTAGGTCCTCGTCGACCAGGATGGCATCGAGATACATCGGCGTCTCGGGAACACGCACGCGCTGGCGACGGGTCGAGACGCAGGAATGCAGGTAGGTCAGCGTCTCGCCGTCATCGAGCCATTCGGCCTCGGGCATGAAGCCTTCGACCAGGGCCAGCACGCGGTCGGTGCGATCGATGAAACCATCCAGCGCGGCGCGCCAATCGGCGCCCGCATGCGAGCGACCCTCGTAGAGCCAGCTTTCGGCGCGCGCGGCGTCGTCAGCCGGCGGCAGCCACAGCAGCGTGAGGAAGTACCGGCTCTCGAAGTGCGCGCCTTCTTCCTCGAACTGAGCGCGCCGCTCTGCGTCCACGAGGCCCGAAGTCGGATCGGGAAACTGCCCGATGGGATAGCGGTGGGCGGGCGCGCGCTGCGCCTCGATGAACACGGCCCAGCCGGAGCCCAGCCGGCGGAGCGCATTGTTCAGACGCGAGGTGATCGCCACCAGTTCGGCCGGCGTCGCCGAATCGAGATCGGGTCCGCGGAAGCGCGCGGTGCGCTGGAACGAACCGTCCTTGTTGAGGATGATGCCCTTGTCGACCAGTGCCGCCCAAGGCAGGAAGTCAGCGAGGTTCTGCGTATGGCGGCGATATTCGGCGAGGTTCATCATGGATCGAACCTCACGAGACCAGATGCTGCGGATAGCGCAGGTGGCGCCGCACGACGTCGACAAAGGCGGGATCGCGTTTGGTGGCCCACACGGCCGCGACATGGCCGATCAGCCAGATGAGTCCGCCAACGATCCAGAGGCGAAGTCCGAGCCCGACGGCGGCGGCGAGCGTGCCGTTGACAATCGCGACCGCGCGCGGCGCGCCGCCGAGCAGGATCGGCTCGGTCAGCGCGCGATGGACGGGCGCGTAGAAGCCGGCGATGGGCGCATCGTGCTCCATCAGACCAACACTCCGCCGCCGAACTGGAAGAAGGTCAGGAAGAAGCTCGATGCAGCGAAGGCGATTGACAGGCCGAACACGATCTGGATCAGGCGGCGGAAGCCGCCAGAGGTTTCGCCGAACGCCAGGGTCAAGCCGGTCACGATGATCACGATCACCGATATGACCTTGGCCACCGGCCCTTGGATCGAGTCGAGGATTTGCTGGAGGGGCTGCTCCCAAGGCATGTTGGAGCCGGCCGCGTAGGCCGGAGCGGTGGCGAGCGCGACGAAGGCGAAGGCCGAAGCCATCGCGAACGCTTGGCGAGCGCGGTTGAGCAGCATCACGGTTCTCCTGCGGGATTGAGGACGTAATCGCCTGTCGGGCCGAGGCCCTTGACCGCCGCGAGCTCGGTGAGCCGTCGGGCGGAGCCGCGGCCGGCGAGAACCGCGATGAGGTCGATGGTTTCGGCGATGAGCGCCCGCGGGACCGTGACGACGGCTTCCTGGATGAGCTGTTCGAGGCGGCGCAACGCGCCGATCGCTGAACCCGCATGCAACGTGCCGACACCGCCCGGGTGGCCGGTGCCCCACGCCTTCAACAGATCCAGCGCTTCCGCGCCACGCACCTCGCCGACCGGGATGCGATCGGGACGGAGCCGAAGGGCCGAGCGGACGAGATCGGACAGCGAGGCGGCGCCGTCCTTGGTGCGCAGCGCGACAAGGTTCGGCGCGGCGCATTGCAGCTCGCGTGTATCCTCGATCAGCACCACGCGGTCACCGGTCTTGGCGACCTCCGCGAGCAGAGCATTGACGAGCGTGGTCTTGCCGGTTGAGGTGCCGCCGGCGACGAGGATGTTCTTGCGTTCGCGGACTGCCGTGCGCAGCAGCTCAGCCTGTGCGTCCGACATGATCCCGGCGTCCACATAATCGCCGAGCGTGAACACGGCGACGGCAGGACGCCGGATGGCGAAGCACGGTGCAGCGGCCACGGGGGGAACCAGGCCCTCGAACCGTTCACCGCTTTCCGGCAGTTCCGCCGAGACCCGCGGACTGCCCGCATGCACCTCGACGCCGATATGGTGCGCGACGAGTCGTACGATACGTTCGGCGTCCGCTGGCGTGACTCGGCAGCCGGTGTCCTCGAGGCCGCCCGACAACCGGTCAATCCACAAGCGACCATCTGGATTAAGCATCACCTCGACGATGCTGGGATCTTCCAGGTAGGCGGAGATCGCCGGCCCGAGCGCTGTGCGCAGCATGCGCGCACCGCGGGCGAAAGCTTCCGATCGGAGAGAAATCGTCGTCATTAAAAAACCCCGCAAGTTCGCCTCACGCGGAGGCGCAGATGTCAGCGGGGTTGAGTAGAAAGAGCCGGAACTGGGTCTCTGCAACAACGGCGATAAGGTCGTAGGGCTCTGGGATAGAAAGACAGGTCGCCGGGACGATTGCTAGTCGGTCTGCGGGTTCAGGCCTTCCGCGAAAGTCGACGCCACATCGCGACTCACCTCGTCAGCAAGTTTGCGCCCACGCGCCAGGCGTCGGCCGAGCGCTTCGACAAAGCCGTCGTAACGCTCACGCCCCTTGGTTTGCGCTGCCGCCAAGGCGCTGTCGGGCAAGGCTGGAGTGCTCGTCAGCCAGAAGCGCACGAAGACCGCCAGCGCCTCGTTCGAGATGTCCACATGGCGCTCGATCCGCTCCAGGTGACGGTTCATGCGATCGAGCCGCCGTGCCAACGCAGCTTCCAACCGATCGGCGCCATCCGGCGACAGATGTGAAGCAAGCGCCGCCTCGACGACAAGCGCCTGCGGCACGCGCTTACGAGCTGCATAATCAGCCAGCTTTCCAGCGAGATCGGGCGGAAGGCGAAACGTGTGCTTGGTACGCATGGGTGTCACATCTGCATGTCGTCGCCTGGATCGAGCGAGACCTGGCGGGCGACAGTCCCGAACGTGCGCTGCATGATGCGCTGACGCTGCGCCTCGTCGTCCGGCTCCTCGTCCATTGGCTCAAACTCATGGGCCGGTTTTATGGGCTCGGGCACGATCTCTTCGTGTTCCGGCAATTCCGGTTCGCGCCGGATGCCAGCGTTCGCGGGGTCTTCGGTCTCGGGTGCTGCCGGCGGAACGACTGTGCCGCCCCAATCGCCGTCCGGCGATACCGCAGAAGGTTCGTCGGAAGGTGACGATTTGCGATCGGTCAGCGCGGGCGGCGGGAGGATGCGCGCTGTCATCTCAGGGTCTTCGAAGTAGCGCGCCTTCTTCGCCCGGATGGGGGCGCAGCCGGACATGAGAACCAGCTCCTCGTCCGGCGGGAGCTGCATGACCTCGCCGGGCGTCAGCAGCGGACGCGCCGTCTCCTGGCGCGAGACCATCAAATGACCGAGCCATGGGCTCAAGCGGCTGCCTGCATAGTTCTTCATGGCGCGCATTTCGGTCGCGGTGCCAAGCGCGTCGGACACGCGCTTGGCGGTGCGCTCATCATTCGTGGCGAAGCTCACACGCACATGGCAGTTGTCGAGAATGGAGTTGTTCTGGCCGTACGCTTTCTCGATCTGGTTCAGGCTCTGGGCGATGAGAAAGCTCTTCAGCCCGTAGCCCGCCATGAAAGCGAGGGCGCTTTCGAAAAAGTCGAGACGGCCGAGCGCGGGAAACTCGTCCAGCATGAGCAGCAGCCGATGCCGGCGGCGCTTCGATTCCAGCTCCTCGGTGAGGCGCCGGCCGATCTGATTGAGGATCAAGCGGATGAGAGGCTTGGTCCTGCTGATGTCCGACGGCGGCACGACGAGATAGAGGGTCACCGGATGCTCAGCCTCAACGAGATCGCGGATGCGCCAGTCGCAGCGCGCCGTGACGGCGGCGACGACTGGATCGCGGTAGAGCCCAAGGAACGACATGGCCGTCGACAAAACGCCGGAGCGTTCGTTCTCGCTCTTGTTGAGCAGCTCGCGCGCGGCGCTGGCGACCACGGGGTGAACACCCGTCTTCTCCAGATGAGGCGTCGTCATCATCGCCCGCAGCGTGGTCTCGATCGGCCGCTTCGGATCGGAGAGGAAGTTGGCGACACCGGCGAGGGTCTTGTCTCTTTCGGCGTAAAGGACGTGCAGGATCGTGCCGACGAGCAGCGAGTGGCTCGTCTTCTCCCAATGGTTTCTTTTCTCGAGCGCACCTTCGGGATCGACCAGCACGTCGGCGATGTTCTGGACGTCCCTGACTTCCCACTCGCCGCGCCGGACCTCGAGCAGCGGGTTGTAGGCCGAACTCTTTGTGTTGGTCGGATCGAACAGCAGCACCCGACCGAAGCGCGCACGCCAGCCGGCGGTCAGACCCCAATTCTCGCCCTTAATGTCATGGACGATGGCCGAGCCCGGCCAGGTGAGCAGCGTTGGTACCACCAGGCCGACGCCCTTGCCGGACCGCGTCGGTGCGAAGCACAGCACGTGCTCCGGGCCGTGGTGGCGAAGATAGGCGCCCTTCCATCGGCCGAGCAGAACGCCGTCGGGATGAAGAAGCCCAGCCTTCCGAATCTCACGCGCCTCGGCCCAACGCGCTGACCCATACGTCGTGACCTTCTTCGCTTCGCGCGCCCGCCAGACCGACATGGCGACAGCCACGACGAAGGCGCCGACTCCGCCGGCGCCCGCGATGAAGCCGCCGGTGACGAAGATCTCGTGGGCATAGGCGTCGTAGGCGAACCACCACCAGAAGAAGGCGGGCGGCTGGTACATCGGCCAGCCGAACAGCATGAACCAGGGGTGGCCGAGTTGCGGCTGAAAGGCGAGCTGCCAGGCGGTCCATTCCGTCGCGGTCCAGATGAAGCCGAGGACGACCGCACAGACAAGAAGGACCTGGCCCCAGAGAATCTTGGTCGCGTTCACGGCGAGACCAGATCAGCAGCATCTCGCGAGGCGGCCGCAAGCGCGGACTGCGAGGCGTCGGGAACCCGGACGCGCTGGAGCAACAATCGGACGGACAGTATTGCGATCCTCATAGTCCGAGCCCTCGCTTCCGCCCCAGAGGCCATTCCACGTTTCCACCGGGGGCCATGACGCCACGCACCTCGCGGCCAAGCTCCTTCTCCAGCGCCGGGCGCCAGGGCACGAGCTGAAATCCGAGCCCGTCATCGATCATCGCGAACCGACCGGAGGCCAGCGTCACGCGCTGGCGGTAGACGCCGGAGACGCGCTCGCCCTCGGCTGCAGGCTGATAGGGAAGCCCCGTCTCGGCCGACAGTTTCGACGCCGCGTCCTCCAATTCCCGCCGCCGCAGGGTCGAGAGGAGATCGCGGGCGAACACCACGCGCTGGCCTTGCCGGCGCGCAAGCCCTTCCTGGGCCAGATGATCGATGCGCGCTTCCATCGCGTCGCGCACCTCGGCCCCGAATCCGCCGCCGCTGAGCGGCGCGTCCTTGGCGAGGAGCCGGCGATCGAGCCAGGTGGCTCCGGACGCCGTTGTCTGCGCCTCGATCGACAGGTCGGAGCGCGTCGCGAGCGACAGTCGGCGACGCCCGTTCGCATCGTCATAGGACCGCGCCTCGACGATCGCACTGGCTGGTGCATCCCCGGTCATCTCGAGATCGGAGAACTTCAGATGGTGGGTGCGCCCGTCGACACCGGCGACGATCGCATAGGCGGTGCCCTTCAGCTCATCGTCAAGGCCGCGTTTGATCAGCCGACCGAGCACCGGATCGGCGGGCTCCTCGCCATGCAGGGCGAAGGTGCTGACGTCCGGCTCGTGTCCGCCGGCGCTCATCGCCTGGTGCATTGTCTTGATGATGTCGCCCCGGATGCCGAGCTGGCGCAGGGTTTGGTCGAGGCCCGGCTTCAACGTCCAACAGGCGGGCCCGACCGGATCGACCAGGCCGAGCCGTTCGAGCTTCGCTGCGCGGCCGAGCAGCAGTTGGCGGAGCGCCGGATCTTCGGCATTGGGACCGGGTCGCAAATCGGCGACGCCGCCGCAGTCATCCGAGATGTCCCGAAGCGCCCGATCGAGGCTGGTCCAGCGCTCCGCCTCGACCTCCTTCTCCAGCGCCGTGCGGATCTCCTGCTCGCTGCGCGGGCCAAGCTCCAGGGTGACGCGCTCGGCGGCGCGATCGCGAAAACCACGGCTGATGTAGTCGCGGCTGATCACCAAGTCCTGCCCGTCATCGGCGCGGCCGCGGATCAGGACGTGGACATGGGGGTTGTCGGTGTTCCAGTGGTCGACGGCGACCCAGTCGAGCTTGGTGCCGAGGTCCTTCTCGACGTCCCGCATCAGCTCGCGCGTGAAGGTCTTGAGATCTCCGAGCTCCGCGCCGTCTTCGGGCGAGATGATGAAACGGAAGTGGTGGCGGTCATCCTCGCAGCGCTCGGCGAACGCGCGTTCGTTGGCGGTATCGGATGCGGCGTCGAACATGTGTGCGTTCTCGCCGTCCCGGGTCACGCCCTCGCGCTTCAAGTAGGCAATGTGCTTGGGCATCGGCGCCGAGCGAAAGCGTGTTCCCTGGTGGCGCACGACGCGCGCCTTCATCACCACGCGCCGGGCGTTCGAGCGCAGCCGGATCGAGACCGCCGCACGTCGGCCGCGGCCGAACCGCGACCGGCTGCGATCCTGGCTCGAGCGGAAGCTGTTGCCGACATGCCCAGCCTTCTTGGCGGCCCGCATCACCTCGCCGACAAAGGTCTGGGGATGCTTGCCGCCGCGATTGCCGTGCTGGATGCGCCCAGGCCGAACGCGCAGGTCGTCGTCGCACGTCGTCATGGGGTGGAATGCCGCCCGGAGTCAGACCGACGGCGCTTGAACCATTGAATTGGTTGGTGAAAGTGCGGAAAGCGCCAGCAGGGGGTATCGATAAGGACAGTAAATACTTCAATCTTCCCAACCACATAAGCCGCGCCGGAGGCCGGTCTTTTCCCTTGCCGTCCGTTGGTTGGGTTCCTGTGCTGACTGTCCCTCACACACAGACCGCCGCCACAGCCCTCCACAGCACGCTGGCCACCGATCGCACTCATTGCGACCGCTCCCGGTTCGACAGAGCGACGAACAGTCCATCGGACTGTGGCGCGAGGCCCGTCCAATCCTGCGCCGGATGGTTGGTCGACGGCTGAGGCGATAGCGGCGGCGATGCTGACGACATGTCGTTTGGCGGACGTGCCGGGCGCGTTGGGAACAACGACGCCTCGGTCCAGGACTTCACCACGGCGGCGAGTATGACCGTGTCGTCCGCTGAACCTCCGCCGACAATCGGCGCGAGTCGGGAGAGATAGGCGCGCGTCTCCGCCGGTAGCGGTCGGCCGGTCGTGAGATGCTCTTCCCAGCGCGCAGGACCGGCATTGTAAGCCGCGAGGAAACCGGAAATGCCGTAGCGGTCGTGCAGCTCACGCAGATAACCGACGCCAGCGATAATATTGTCGTGGGCATCGTATGGATCGGCGCCCAAACGGTAGCGCTGGCGCAGGGCAGCCCATGTCTCAGGCATGATCTGCATGAGACCGATGGCGCCCTTCGGTGAGATGGCGCGTACATCGCTGAAGCTTTCGGCGCGCATCACGGCACGTATCCACGCCGCCGGAATGCCAAAGCGCTGCGAGGCCTCGGCGACGAAGGCAGCGAACGGCCCACGTGCAGCGGCAGTGTTGACAGGCCGCGCGGTCGCAGGTTCGGCGCACACTTCGTTGCAGCCGAGCGTCACCACAATCGCAAGGCCGAGGGCCGCCAGCGTGGCATGGCGATGCGGATGGAATCCTGCTGACGTGCGCGCAGCGAACGTCGACACGGCCGGAAAGGAGGAAGGGGGATGGCAGGGAGAGCGCAAGGCGTCCGCGATCCGACTGCGGTTTTCTGGCATGGTTAATCCTCCTCGCGCGTCCAGAGAGGATCGGCCCGGCCGACGATGGTGCTGGCAGGCAGCGGGCCGAAATAACGGCCATCGAAGGAGTCTTCCGACTGCCAGTTCATGAGGAAGACCTCGTCATCCGCAACGACACGACAGCCGCGCCAAATAGGCAGCGTACGGCCACTTCTGTCGTGGACGAGCGCTTCGCCCATGGCGATTCCATCGACGGTGATCGCGCGGTCGGAGCGGCAGACGGTTTGGCCTGGCAGGCCGAGGATGCGCTTCAGCATCGGCACGCCCTTAGGCAAGTAGCGGCGCTGATCGAGGAAGCTCGCCAGCGCCGCGGGCGGCTGGATCACCACCAGCTCGGTGACATGCAGAACGCCGGCCGGGCGAATGGCGTAGAGGCCGATCGGCACGCTGGCGCTGGCGTTCCAGATGAATCTCGGCGAGACGGGAAAGATCGCGGCGATGGCGAAGCCCAGCAGCGCGAAATACGTCGTCATGACGTAGCCAAAGCGCGTCATAACAGCACGCTGCGCCGCAGGAGCCAGGCGCGGTGCTGGTCGCGGCTATAGGGACGCGGCTCGTATCCGGCGCCGAGGCGGTTGTGGACATGCCGCCAGTGTTCGTGCGCCGCGTCGGCCGGATCGATTCCGAGGGCTTCGACGGCGTCGATCGCCGCGAACACGCGCTCGACCTTGGGCCAGCTGCTGATGCGCAGCAGGATCTCGCCGCCGGGACGCACGAAGGGCAGCGTCTGATAGGCTTCGCCTGGCGTGACCGATCGCACGATGTCGATGCGCGAGACGATGGTGCCGAAGTCGTTCGCGGCCCAGCGGACGAAGGCGAAGACGGTGTCCGGCGCGAAGCTCAGCACACGACGGCGGCGATCGATGATCGTCTCGCCCGCATCGCGGCCGAACCTGATCCAGTGTTCGACGCGTTTCTCGAGCCAGGTGAGCTCGACGGCCGTGAGGGCGTCAGGCGAACAGGGCGGCGCCTGCGCGAAGGCGGGATTGGCCATCATGGTTGTCCTCCATCGGTTGCCGGAAATTCGCGGGCGAGGAGGCCGCGCAGCATGTCGGCGACGGTCTGGCCACGCTGAAAAGCGGTGATCTTGATCCGGGCGCGCTGCTCCGGCGTCACATCGACCGTCAGCCGCGCGGTGAAGAGGTCGCCAGTGCTTGGCGCCGTGATCGAAGGCTCGGGTGCACGGACCCAGGTCTCTGGATCACCCGGGCGCGATGCGAAGCCGCGGCTGGCTGGCCGCGCACTCATCGCACTACCCGATCGACTTCGGCCGCCAACGCGACGATCTCGCGCACCGCGCGACGTGCGGTGTCGATGTCGAAGACGAGACGACCGGTGCGGGCGGTCTCGGCGAAGGCGACACGCTGGCCGATGCGGGACGCGAGGACCGGCGGATCGTGATCGGCGAGGCCCGCTGCGGTCTCACGCGCGATCACAGTGCGCGCCGCGCAGCGATTGAGCACGAAGCGCGCCACGAGCTGCGGGCGAAAGATACGCGCTTCCTCAAGTAGCCTCAGCATCTCGGCCGAAGCCCACCCATCGAAAGGAGATGGCTGCGCGGGGATCAGGACGAGATCGGCGGCGAGCAAGGCCGAGCGCAGCAGGCCAGCAACGCGCGGCGGCCCGTCGATGACGACATGCTCGGCATCACGGGCGAGTTCCGGTGCTTCCCGGTGCAGCGTGTCACGCGCCAGGCCGATGACACCGAACAGACGCGGCACGGCCTCCTTGGCGCGCTGCGCGGACCAGTCGAGCGCCGAACCCTGTGGATCGGCGTCGATGACCGTTACGCGCTTCCCCTGAGCCGCCCAGGCGCCTGCGAGGTGCAGGGCGAGCGTGGTCTTGCCGACGCCGCCCTTCTGGTTGAGGAGCGCGACAATCATCGCTGCTCCTCCTTCCCGGTTTTCCCCCGCGAAGAAGCGCCGCCAAGAACAGAAGAGTTAGAGTCTTCGTTAGATTCTAAGTTAGGCGGCTCGGAAACATTTGACCCACTTGGAGAAAATGCCGCTTTCGGTTCCTGATAGCACGAGGGCGCGGTTCCTGATGGCACGTGCCTCGCGGTTCCCGATAGCACGACCGCTTCCACAGTTTGTCCACAGGCCCTCGTGGACAAAGACGTCTCGCTGACGAAGGCGAGCAGTTCGCGACCGCCGCTCGCGCGATCGACGCCGAGGCGATAGCCCGGCAAAGGCTGGCGGCGGGCGATGTCGCGCAGCTCGAACGCAAAGCGTTTGAACGGCGAGAGGCTCGCCGACTTCATGTAGAGATGTCGGAAATCGAACCGCCAACCTGCACGCTGCTTGCCGGCGTGCTTGCGGACCAGGCGGTAGAGCCAGCGCTCGAGACCGCCCGTCAGCGCGAAATAGGCGCGGTCGATCGTCAGCACGAGCGCGTCGTCGAGGACGGCGCGATAGAACCAGTCCGGCACGATGAGATCGATGCCGGCGGCGTGGCCATGCGCGTCGGCGTGCTCGGTCCACTCGTTGATCCAGGAGAAGCGGTGCATGCGCCGCTCGCTCGCCTGGCGCAGCGAGGTGGCGACGGTGGTGGACTGCAAGCGGTCGAAGGCGGCCTTCAGACGGTGATAGTCGCGCGCGCTGGTGCCGCGGCCGATGAACGTCAAAATCTCATAGGGCGTGGCGGCCATCAGGCGCGACGTGCGCAGGCCAGAGTCGCGCGCCTGGACGATTTGCGAAGCCGCCCAGATCAGAACATCGGCGTCCCAGATGGTCGCCATGCCGTGTTCGGGCACGGCCTCGACGCGGATGGCGATGTCGTTCATCCGGTAGTCAATCGGCGTCGTGCGATGCGTCTTGGCGAGCGAGAAGAACGGATAGGCCATGAGGTCCTGCGCGTCGCGCGGCGCGAGATCCCCCGGCAGCGCCCGAAAGAGTTCGAGCTGCTCGCGTTCGGAGCGGGTGCGGTGGCGCGTCGACATGTGCGATGTCAGCGGCGCGGCTGGCGGGCTTGTTCGAGTTCTGCGGCCGTGTGACGCCGCGCCGGCAGCACGACGACCTTGCCAGGATCGGAGGTCGACGCCTTGGCGGCGGCGTCGACCCAGGCCTGAAGATCTTCGATGCGGTAGACGACGCGCCCGCCGAGCTTTGAATAGCGCGGGCCCGTGCCGTAGATGCGGTGCTTCTCAAGGGTGCGGATGGAGAGGCCGACGAAGCGCGAGGCTTCGGGCGTGCGCAGGTAGCGCGGCGGCAGACCTGCGAGATTGGTGGACATGGGATACCTCCGTGATCGTGTGGGCGTCCGTCGGATGACGGCGGCTGTCAGCGATCACGGTGGCGGAAGGGGGCCGGTCCGAAATAGGGCGATCTCGCAGGGCGGCGAGAGCGCATCCGGAGGGACGGCGCGCTACGGGCGGCGGCGATAAGGATGAAGCAGAAGGCGGCGATAGCCGCCGCGCATCATGGAGAATCCGAGCCGGACGAGCCGGCCGGTCTGATCGCGCAGTTCGTGTGAAATCCAGTCGCGCTTGGAGATGGGGGCGGTATCGAACAGAACGGCGGCGATCTCGGGGTAAGTCGCGCGTTCAAGCCGGCCATCCAGCGCGCGCAGCGCGAGGATGAGCCGGCCGCGCCGTTCGGGCGTAAGCGCGCAGGGGTCGAGGCCTGGCCTGCGCCCGGTCAGCGCGCGCCACAGGCGCAGCGCGGCGGCGGCACGGATGTCGAAGAGCTGATCAAGCGGCAGGAGCACGGCAACAGGGGGGCTGACCTTGTCCTCGCGATGAAGCCGCAAGCGCGCTCCGCGCAGTTCAACGACCTGATCGTGGTCTCCGATAGCAAGAAGAGATTGGAGGCTGCGCGCGTCTAGGCCAAGTCGAGGATCAGAGAGGTCGTCGGGGAGTTTCGTCAGGGTCACTACGCTCGGAAGGGCCTGGGGTATCCAGAGAGCGGCGCCGTTTCGTGCGGGGTCTAGGCTGTGCTTGAAATCGTACCCCCCAGCGCCGGGCGAACGCGTCCGCCTCAGCTGCATCGAGTGTTCGCTTTCGGCTGCTGCGCGCGAGGCGCGCGTGGTCATTTAGAAAGTCGGAGTTCCGCAACAGGAATTCATAGGCGAAGGCAGGCGCGTCGAGCGGCCGCAGCTCCTCATACGCGCTCGCCGATCGCCAATCGGCGCGAGCCATGGGCAAGGTCTCCTCTCACCAGTAGCCGTGTCCACGGCTCAGAGAGAGAATGCACGCTGGGGTGGTGCTCCGAAACGCACAGGATTCGCAGTACGCGTTGCACAACCTGCACGGAACTCAGTGGGGTGCGCCCCCCTGGAGAAGGTGGCGATAGCCCTTTTCCGTCATCCACCGGGCGCGGGCGAGATGGCTTTCCCAGGCCCGCCGCGCGCGATCATGTTCCCGCATCGGATCGATATGGAGGACGATCTTTGCAACCTCTTTCCAATCCGCGCCGTCGGCTTCCGCGTCGAGCAGGCGCAGATAGGTGATCGCATGCCGCTCATCGTAGCCAGTCAGGATGGTGGCGGTTGGGGCGACATCGTCCACCGGCGGGTCCAAAGGTGGCGACTGCATCAAGGCTCCTCAGCGATACGGTTTCCTAAACGTTAACACGAACCGGCTTCATCGTTTCAAGGACGCCGGTTTTCTCGCTGGTCGCGTTGCCGGCTCTGCCTCATGGAGGAGCATGACGCCGCGGCCACGGTCGGATTCGACGAACAGGATTCCAGCGGCTTCCAGAACACGGCGCACCTGGTCGCGCGTGCCCTCGTGCACCTGGAGCTGCCTTTCGGACTCCAGACGCTTCAGGGCGGTTAGCGCCACCAGGGCCTTTTCGGCGAGCATCTCCTGCTTCCAATTCAGCAAGGCTCGCGCGGCCCGAACTTGTCGGCCGGTGATCATTCATGATCACCTCCGACAGACGATCTGCGCGCACCAGAAATACGACTATAATAGTCGCTTTATGGCGCTGCAACTGCCCTGTGAACGCGAAAAAGCCGATCCCTGAGGGTCGGCGGCGCTCAGCGAGTCGAGTGATTCGCGGACCGGCTGTCGCGTGTCCAAAACGGTTCAGCGGACGCAAGAAACGGGTCGGCGGCCCGCAAAGATGACCCTGGGGGCTGTCCGAAAGGCTTGGCGCAGAAGCCCCGCCCGAGGGACCGGGCGGGGCGTCGCAGACGGGGCCGGCTCAGTCGCCGTTGCGCTTGCTGGGGCGCGACCAGATGAGGGTGTAGCCCTCGCTGTCCTCGTCGTCGAACAGGTTGGCGAAGATCGGCGCGTTGAAGGACGGATCGTCGAGCTTGAGCGAGAGATAGTCGCGGCCCTCGTTGGAACGCTTCGACCAGGCGGCCCCGATCTCGGCCCGGCCCACATAGACCCGGTGGCTGGGGGCGTTGTCGTTGGAGCGGTTGGTCTCGGGCACGATGCGCACGCCCTTGGTCTGGAGGCTGAGGGTGACGATCTCGCCCTGGAAATCGCTGCCGACCTTCTTGAAAGAACCGATGTTAGCCATGTCACTTCTCCTTGCTGTTTTCGAGCCCGCGACCACCGCGGCCTCGATGGCGATCGACGGGCCGGGGACGATCGACGACGCACCCGCTCGCGGGCCGGAGCGCAGCGGAGGATGACGGCGGTGAGACTTTCTTGCCTCGCGAGGAATGGGCTTTAGGCCAGGGGAAGAAAGTCGAGCCGACGGCGTTGCGGCTCAGGCGATCGAGGCGCAGCCGGTCTTCGGCCAGATCAGGCCATCACGAGGCCAGGTGCGTCCGTGCTTGAACAGCATCCTCGGGAGAAGACGTGGCGGATGTCGGTTGTCCTGCACAAGATGTCTGCGAGTTCAGGCGTAGAGAAAGAAGCCCTGGCGTAGGAAAAGGTGGGATCGTTTGCCGGGCAACTGCCGCACCGGGACGCTCCGCCCGATGGATCATGGGCCGCTCGAGAGCGCTCCACGCTGGTGAAGCGCGCCTCCGACATGGGTCGCTTGCTCGGTGACTTGAGCACGCGATCCTTCCGTGCGTGATCGTCAAAGCAACCTTAATCGACGATGAGGACGATGCTTATCTCTCGTGCGTCGCGGCCGTCAGAAGTGGCTGAGGCTCGTTCTGCGGCGCTCCGCCGGGCCGCAGCGGCAGGGGTTCGGCGAAGACCGTCATTCGCGCCCACGCCGTACCGCCGATGAAGATGGCGCCGATCCATGCGAAGACCTCGCGCCAGAGCAGTGACGGCACGCCGATCTGAGAGAGACCGAGAACCGCGTGATAGCCGGCGATGGCCGCCGGAATTGCGAAGGCGGCCGCGATGGCGGCGCGCAGAGGCAGCGGGCGAACGACTGCGAAGGCGATTTGCCCGACGCCGAGGGTGAGCGCGCCGGCGACAACGCCGACAGGCAGCGCACCGAGGACGCCGGCGCCGCCATGAAACGCGGCCATCCCGGCCGTCAGTCCAACGAAGAACGGCAAGGCGTAGACGGCGAGCGTGAAGATCAGCCAGCAGAACAAGCCGATCCCAAACATGCTGAGGATGAGTCCGATGACAAGCATGGTGGTAGCCTCCGTGACAAAAATTGTGACGGTCGCGCCTTCCACCACCACCGCGGCGCGATCAAAAGTATAGCCAAAAGCCGGCTGCGATGGGAGGGGGAATCCGTCCGCGCCGCGCGCCGCGGCGACGGCGGGCGTCTCGGCGCCATGTGGAACCCGGGCCGTTTGTGCGGTGTCGCCGTTGGATGACAGGCGCAACATCATGACGATGGGCCGACATACGGTGATGGAGTTTAGGCGGCGCTTACGCGCCGCCCTCGCCGAATTTCCACACCGGGAGACCGAGTTTTTTCGCCTTGTCGGCGAGGTTGCCCTGGATGCCGGTACCGGGGAACACCATGACGCCGATCGGCAGCACTTCGAGCATCGCGTCGTTGCGCTTGAAGGGTGCGGCCTTGGCGTATTTTGTCCAATCGGGTTTGAACGCGACCTGCGGCACCTTGCGGTTGGTCGCCCATTTGGCGGCGATGAGTTCGGCGCCCTTCGGCGATCCGCCATGCAGCAACACCATGTCGGGATGCTTCGCGTGGACCTTGTCGAGCCGATCCCAGATCAGACGATGGTCGTTGAAGTCGAGCCCGCCGGTGAGCGCGATCTTGGGTCCTGCCGGCAGCAGCACCTCGGTCTCCGCACGACGCTTGGCGGCGAGGAAATCCCGACTGTCGATCATTGCCGATGTCAGCGTGCGATGGTTGACCACCGATCCGGAGCGGGGACGCCAGGGGGAGCCGGTGTGGACCTCGAAGCGCTCGGCGGCTTGGTCGCGGAAGAGCTCCAGGCTGTTGCGGCGTTCGATCAGCGTGATGCCCTCGGCGGTGAGACGCTCGAGTTCGACCGAGCGCACCTCCGAGCCGTTCTGCTCCCGCTGACTCCTCTGCTGCGCCTGCTCGTTGTCGTCGAGCTCGCGTTCGATGCGGCCGGTGGCGCGGTGGAACAGGTTGACGGTCGACCAGAGCAGGTCCTCGAGGTCGGGTTCGAGGCGCGTGTCGATCAAGAGTCGAGACCAGGGCGTCGAAGATGTCGGAGACGGCGCCCGCGACAGCATCGGCTTCAGGAAGCGGCCTCGGATCGGGCTCGTCGTGGAAGGGACGGTAGCCATAGAGCTGAAGTTCGTTGAGGACGTGATCGGTCGGGGAGGAGGTGTGCGGCGGTTCGAATTCGGTGTCGTCGTGGTCGGTCGTCATGGTGAGGTCCTTTGCCGGATCGACCGCGCCCATCGCGGCCTTCGTGGCGATCACCAGACGGCGGGCGGAACGGGCCAGAACCCGGAGCGCAGCGCAGGGCCGGAGCGCAGCGGAGGATGGCGAAGCCCGGCTATTTTGTTTCGCGCTGCAAAGGCCCGCAGGGCCGGCGGAAAATAGCCGGGCGCAGCCATTGCCGGACTGGGTCGCCTGCCGTCCGATCGCCCTCTAGAAGGCCAAGGGCGCGACTCTGTCCGGCAGGGATCGTCCTCGCCTGACCGGCCATGGAGATGCTCGAACCGCCGACGCTCATCCCGTCGCGGCGGTCGCCCACAGCAAGAAGCGGATGACGTCCTGCGGTGCGAGCTGGGTGCGCAGGGCTGCCCGGAGTTCGTCGATGCCGAACGTGCGCAGATCCTCGTTGAAGTCGCCGAGCCTGGGCGACCATGCAATCGTCTCGATCCCGGCCGCCTCTGCACGTTCGGTCAGAGCCGTCATCGCCGCGTCACCGGCCGCATCGGCGTCGCGGGCGATATAGAGCCGGCGTAGCGTCAGCGGGAGCAGTATGGCGGCGAGGTGGTTGGCCGAAAGCGCGGCGGCCATCGGCAAGGTCGGAAGCACGCATCGCAGCGACAGCATGGTCTCGATGCCTTCGCCGGCGGCGAGCACGTCGTTCGCCACACCAAAGCGGACTGCGTTGCCGAGAAGGTCGCCCATCGCGCGTCGCGGCATGTCGATCGGCGCCTTGCCACGGCCTGAGGGATCGAGCCAGGTCCGGTGTGCGCCGGTCATCCGGCCGTCGAGATCAGTGACGCGGGCGATCATCGCGGGCCAGGTCTCGGTCGGCGCGTCTTCGTCCGGGCGATAGTAGCAGCGCGGGTGAAAGCGCAGCGCGCCGTCTTCGTGCAAAGCCGTAATGCCGCGATTGCGCAAATACGTTTCCACGAGGGTTCGTGCGATCGGTTGCGACATGGCGAACAGCCGCCGCGCCGCTTCCGGCGATCTTGTCTGCGCCGGCAGACGTGCAGCTTTCGGCGCTGGCTCCGGGTCCGAGCGGGGCAAGTTCAGGAAGCGTCGCGCCTCGTCGGCGACATCGTGGAAATCGAGAAGGCCACAGCTCTCACGGATGATGTCGAGCAGGTCGCCGTGCTCGCCGGTGGCGGCATCGGTCCATTTGCCGGCTGGACCCTTGGGCGATTCTTTCAGCCGGACGAACATGGAACGGCCTGGCGTATTGCGCACGTCGCCGACCAGCCAATAGCGGCCCTCGCGCCGGCCATTGGAGAGATAGTTGCGGCACACCGCTTCGGCCTCGCGCGCGAGACGGTGCGCCAGTTCGGAAGCGTCGCGGGGCATCACGCGGCCTCCCGCTCACCGATGCGCGCGACCGGATAATGCTCCAGCACTTTCCCGAGGACGCTGATGCCGCTCGCATCGGTGGGCACGAACATGCGCAGCTTCCAGGAGATGATCTCGTGAAAGAGGCCGTAGGCCTTGAGCCGATCCCGCATCGTGTCGGTGAAGCCCGACAGCTCGATGCGGTTCGCGCCCATAACACGCACGCGACGGAGCTGCAGAGCTTTCGGCGAGATCGAGAACGGTGCGGCCGTCCATCAGCGCCGCGAACGCGCTCTCCGGCGTCAGCGGCGGTGCGCCCTCCGCCAGCGTGCTCGCGACCCAGGCGGGCGAGACCTTGCGGCCGATGATGCGTTCGCCCGCATCGGTCTGAAGCCGATAGACGCGCGTCGACTCGTTCGGCAGGCGCTTCCAGATCGGCAAGAGCAGGCCGGCGACGATGTGGAGCGTGCTGTCGGTGAACGCGGGCACCTCGGCGAGCTCGGCCTGCCAGGCGGCGGCGAAGCGCTCCCGATCGGCGTCGATCCAGTGGCTCTCCGCCATCATTTTCAGCGGGAGGCCGTGGTGCTCCATCGGCCGGATCAGCCTCACGCGCCGCTCGATCTCGCCGTCGTCGAGCATCAGACTTGGCGCCGGGACTTGCACGGCCGCACGGCCGGAGCGCTCGTTGATCAGCAGCGCGGCGCGCGGATCGGAAAGACGATCCAGGGCATCGTCCAGTGTCACAGGACGATTGCGTTCGCGCTGGATGATGGTGAGCAGGCGCGTCTCCGCGCCGGTGTGGGGATGGGTGTAGATCGCGCGCCGGTCGGTGACCGCGAAGCTCTCGGCGCGCAGTGTCTCCAGCCCGACATCGTAGGTCCCGGACGCGACAGCGCCTTCGATGCGTGCGGTCAGCAGCTGCTCGAACGCCGTGAACAGCACGTTCTGCAGATCGATGGTCAGCGCCAGCAGGCGATTGAGGAAGGTGGTGATCGGCGGCAGCTCGTCCTTGATGCCGTTGGCGTCCATCAGCTTCAGGCCGGTGGCATCCTCGAAGGTCTGAAGCGAGCAGCCGTCCACCTTACCCCTGACCAGAAGCATGTAGAGCTGGCGGAGTGCATCGCGCCCGTAGTGGCTTTCGAGATTGTCCTCGGGCCGGAACAGGCCCTGGCCGCCCGTCTGGCGCTGGCCGCGCGTGATCGCGCCGAGCGTGTCGAGGCGGCGCGCGATCGTGCTCAAGAAGCGCTTCTCCGCCTTCACGTCCGTAGCGATCGGACGGAACAGCGGCGGCTGGGCCTGGTTGGTGCGGTTGGTGCGGCCGAGACCCTGGATCGCCGCATCGGCCTTCCAGCCGGGTTCGAGCAGGTAGTGGACGCGCAGGCGCCGATTCCGCGCCGACAGCTCTGCGTGGTAGCTGCGTCCCGTGCCGCCCGCTTCCGAGAAAACGAGGATGCGCTTGGCGTCATCCATGAAAGCGGCCGTCTCCGCGAGGTTGGCCGAGCCGGCACGGTTCTCGACCATCAGCCGATCGCCCTTGCGGACGACGCGGCGCGAGCGTCCGGTCACCTCGGCCACCAGGTCGGCGCCGAAGCGCTGGACGATCTGGTCGAGGGCGCCGGGGACCGGCGGGAGCGAGGCAAGCTTCTCGATCAAGCGGTCGCGACGGGCGAGGGCCTCGCGGCTCTCGACGGGCTGGCCGTCGTGATAGACAGGCCGGGAGGAGAGATTGCCCTCGCTATCGGTGAAGGGCTCGTAGAGCTGCACCGGGAAGGAATGGGCGAGATAGTCGAGAACGTACTCCCTCGGCGTGATATCGACCTGAACGTCATTCCAGTCCTCGGTCGGGATCTCCGCCAGCCTGCGATCCATCAGTGCTTCGCCGGTCGAGACAATCTGGATGACGGCGGCATGCCCTGTCTCGAGATCGCGCTCGATGGAGCGGATCAGCGAGGGCGTTTTCATGCTCGTCAGCAGATGGCCGAAGAAGCGCTGCTTGGCGGACTCGAAGGCGGACCGGGCGGCGGACTTAGCCTGCGCATTCAGCGTGCCCGTCTCGCCGGTGATGTTGGCGGCCCGCATCGCCGCGTCGAGATTGTTGTGAATGATCGAGAACGCGCCGGCATAGGCGTCGTAGATGCGGACCTGCTCCGGCGTGAGCCGGTGCTCGACCAGTTCGTATTCGACGCCTTCATAGGAGAGCGACCGGGCGGCATAGAGACCGAGCGCTTTGAGATCGCGCGCGAGCACCTCCATTGCCGCGACGCCGCCATCCTCGATCGCCTCGACGAACTCCGCGCGGGTCGCGAACGGGAAGTCCTCCCCGCCCCACAGGCCGAGACGCTGGGCATAGGCGAGGTTATGGACCGTGGTGGCGCCGGTCGCGGAAACATAGACGACGCGGGCGCTTGGCAGGGCGTGCTGGAGCCGCAGCCCCGCGCGGCCCTGCTGCGAGGCGGCCTGGTCGCCGCGTTCGCCCTTGCCGCCGACCGCGTTCTGCATGGCGTGGCTCTCGTCGAAAATGATCACTCCGTCGAAGTCGGAGCCCAACCATTCGACGATCTGGCGGGCGCGCGAAAGCTTCTCGCCGCGCTCATCGGTGCGCAGCGTGGCGTAGGTCGTAAATAGGACGCCTTCCGCCAGCCGGATCGGCGTGCCCTGACGAAAGCGGGAGAGCGGCGTGACGAGCAGCCGCTCCATTCCGAGCGCCGACCAGTCGCGCTGGGCATCCTCGATCAGCTTGTCGGACTTGCTGATCCAGACGGCGCGACGACGGCCCTTCAGCCAGTTGTCGAGCAGGATGCCGGCGACCTGGCGGCCCTTGCCGGCGCCGGTGCCGTCGCCGAGAAACCACCCGCGGCGAAAGCGAACGCGATTCTCGGCATCGTCCCGCGCCGCGGTGACGACATCGAACGTCGCGTCGACCGACCAATAGTCGGCGAGGAAGTCGGAGTGGGCTTCGCCGGCATAGATGACGGATTCGAGCTGGGCGTCCGATAGCAGGCCGTCTGCGGCGAGATTCGCCGGCAGATGCGGCCGGTAGGATGGCTTCGGCGGGGCGACCGAGGCCATCGCTGCCGACTGCACCAGCTTGGTGGGATGCGCCTGCGAGCCGGAAATACGGATCGACTGCAATCCGTATTCTTCATAAAGCGCATCCGTGAGGCGCACGCCCTCGGGCGGCGTCCAGTCGATGGTCTCGTAAACGAGCTCCACCGCGTCCGGTTCGGGGAGCGCCGGAACGGAGGACAGACGCATTGCGAAGGCGCGCACCGTGCGCGGGATGGCCGGGCGCGCACGGGTGACGGCGATGGACGCTTCAATCGGCAAACGCGGTGGAACGTGCTCGATCACCCAGGCGAGCAAGGTGGCTGCATCCGGCGCGACACCCGGAGAGTCAGGGAACACGCGCGGATCGACCGCGGGCTGTTTGTCGATAACGAGCAGCCGCGTGTCGATCGTGGTGCCGTGCTTCGCATAGACCGCACCATCGATGGCGGCGGAGAACACGAGCCGGGCGCGCTCCTGCAGGCGCGCGAAGGCGTCGGTCCTAGCTGGGTTGTCGGGTGCGAAGCTCGATCCGGTGATCGCGACGAGACGCCCGCCTTCGCACAGCCGCGCCAGGGCAGAGGTGACATGGCGAAGCGCCGCGTCCGCCATGCGCCGATCGACATTCGCCATCGCCGAGAAAGGCGGGTTCATCAGAACCACGCTCGGCGCGATGGCGGCGTCGAGATGATCGTCGATCTGCGCCGCGTCGACGCGGGTGACGGTGATGCCCGGGAACAGGTGATCGAGCAACGCCGCGCGGGCCTCGGCCAGTTCGTTCAGGACCAGCGAGCCGCCGGCCAGTTCGGCGAGGATGGCGAGCAGTCCGGTGCCGGCCGAAGGCTCGAGCACCTGATCGGCGGGCGTGATGGCGGCGGCGGCGCACGCCGCGACCCCGAGCGGGATGGGAGTCGAGAACTGCTGGAGCGCCTGGCTCTCCTCGGAGCGGCGCGTGTGGGTGGGGAGGAGGCTCGCGATCTTCGCCAGCATCGGTAGCGCGGCGACCGGAGACGCGGCTTTGCGGAAAAGCGCGTTGCCGTGTTTGCGGAGGAACAGGACCGTGGCCGCCTCGCAGGCGTCATAGGCGGTCTTCCAATCCCAGGCGCCAGCCGCATCGGAGGCGCCGAAGGCGGACTCCATAGCCGCGCGCAGGATGCCGGCGTCGATGCGGCGTCCGCATTCGAGATCGGGGAGAAGAAGCCGCGCGGCCTGAGCGATGGCGGTGGACGCTGGCGCGAGCGATGGCAAGGCCGAGCGGGCGGCGGCGGAGCTGGAAGGATTCGTCATGAAGAGGACCTCGGGAGAGCGGGAACGGGCTGAGCCAATGGGCGCTCTCTCTCGACCCGACTGGCTCAAACCCGTCCCGGCAGGCCTCTCGCTCTCTTCGCGCCGCCGCCCGCACTGGATGCTCAGCGGCCACGTCGCTTGGCGCGAGAAGCTGCGAGGGTGCGCGCCAGCCAGCCGCTGGTGTCGGTCCAGGCGATCATCTCGCGGGTCTCCAGATCGAGCACATGGGCGCCGCCGCCGAAGGCGTTGACGCGTGGCCGCGAGCAGGAGTTCGCCCATTGGAAGCCCAGCGGCCGGTGAGACCGAACGCCTCGGCGCAGCGCTGCACGAAGAGGATCACCTGCTGGGGATCGCCGGTGACATCGTCGCGAATCCACAGTCTGGTCGCGCCGTGCTCCGGCTCGATCGACAGAAGGAAGCCGTCGGGTGGCACATCCTCATGAGCGGCGTCCTCCATGAAGGCTTGGTAGAGCTTGAGCGCGCGCGCTGCATTGTCGGACGTGCCGACATCGAGCACGCACGAGAAGTGCGTGAAGAAATCAGCCATGACGGGCTCCAGAAATGGAAATGCCCGGCGCATGGCCGGGCGTGTCGGTGAAAAGTTGGGCGGGGCGACTGACGCCGCCCCGCCCAACGTCGTCACTCCGCGGCGATCACGGCCGGCTCATCCGCCTCCTCATCGCGGACCTCTTCGTCGTCGGAGAGAAAGGCGGGCAGCGTGTCATCGTCTCCGGCGGGATCACCATCGGTTGACTCGGTAGCCGCAGCGTCCTGTGTGCGCAGCGGCTCGGGGAGCCAGCCTGTGCCGTCGAGCAGCCGTTCGGCTTCCTTCGCCATTTCCGCCTTCTTCAGGTGGTCGATGAGCTGAGCCGACTGCTCGCCCTTCGCCTCGCGCACCGCCTCCAAGATGCGAGGTTTGGTGACGCGGCCGAGATAGCTGTCGACGGTCGGCCGCCAGCCGGCTTCCACCATGTCGAGCCCGACCGCGCGTGCGAGCCGGTCGGCCAGGACGAGACGGTGCTGGACGCCGTGAACCGAGACGCCAGGACCGCCATAGCGATCGCCCTTCTCGTAGAGCGCGTTGACGCCGAACGAGACGCAATGCGCAAGGAGCGTGCTGCGGCTGGTCTCGTCGAGGGCGGCGAGCCAGTCCCAGAGCGCAGCCTCGTCCTTCGGCAGATCGGCCTTCCAGGCCTCGTGCCGTTCCGCGACCGCCCTGGCGGACGGACTGTCCTTCAGGTCTGCCGGCTGTGCGGAGAAGAACACATGCCGTACTGACGCCTCGAGACAGGTGCCCGGCGCCGTGTGCTGGAAGGTGTCGAGGCAGAGCTTGTGCAGCAATGCCGTCATCGCGACGTGCGGATTGTTGGCCACCGCATCGCGCAGCGCGAGGGTCCGGTACGCCGTCAACTCGCTGACAAGTCGATCGGGCAGCGGCTTCACGACATCGTCGTCGTCGTCCTCCGGCTCGGTCTGGCCGCCGATGGTGATGATGGCGCGCTGCACCGTGGGCGAGGATGGTTCGCCGCCGTCGTGCTGATCGACATCGGCCTCCGCTTCGCCGTCGCCGTCTACGGCAGCCGGCCCCTCGTCTTCACGCCGAACATAAGCGCGATCGACGGAGAGGCTGCCGTCCGCATTGATGCTGACGAAGACTCCGGCGCGACCGATCTCGGCGGGATCGTAGCTGACCGGCCGAGCCTCGAAGGCGGCAAGCGCTGTTTCGATTTCGCCAAGGCGCGCGTCGATCTCATCGGGTAGTTCGTCGGCATCCTCATATTCGGCTTCGAGCTTGGCGTACTCGGCCTGCAAGGCATCCATCGCCGCCTGTTCCTCGGCGGTAAGGTCAGTCGGCTTGCCGTCGAGCTCGCGCAGATGATGGGTGTGGCCGAACGGGAAATCGACGTTCACCTCGATCCACTTCCAGCCCTCGGCGGCGATCTTCTCCGCCTCCGCCCTCAGCTTCTCGGCAACCAGGCCGTCGAGCAGGCCGACATTCTTCAGCCAGCCGCCATCGTCCTGCTGGAAGAGGTCGCGCATGACAATGCCGCCCGCCTGCTCATAGGCGTCGAGGCCGACGAACAAGACGCGCTTGTCGGACGCGCGCACGGTGCGTTCCGTCAGCATGCGGCGAATCTGATACGGCTCCTGGCTGTAGGAGCGCTGGAGCGTTTCCCAGGCCTGCTCCTGGCGCGCGTGATCATTCGTCACGGTGAACGCCATGAGCTGGTCGAGCGACATGCCGTCTTCGGCATAGACATCGAGCAGCTTCTCCGACACGGCGGCGAGGCGCAGCCGCTGCTTCACAACGTTCACGCCGACGAAGAACGCCGCGGCAATGTCCTCCTCGGACTGGCCCTTCTCGCGCAGAGCCTGGAAGGCGCGGAACTGATCGAGCGGATGCAGCGGCGCGCGCTGGATGTTTTCCGCCAACGAGTCTTCCTCGGCGGAAATGTCGACGCCGGGATCGCGCACGACGCAGGGCACCGGCGCGGTCTTGGCGAGACGCTTCTGTTTGACGAGAAGCTGGAGCGCCCGGTAGCGACGTCCGCCGGCCGGGACCTCGAACATGCCGGTCTCGGCGCCCGCGGCGTCGAGCACCGGACGGACGCTGAGGCTTTGCAGAAGCGTGCGCCGGGCGATGTCCTCGGCCAGCTCCTCGATCGAGACGCCGGCCTTCACGCGCCGGACGTTCGACTGGGACAGAACAAGCTTGTTGAAGGGAATGTCGCGCGACGACGACAGGGTGATCTTCTGAACAGTAGTGGCCATCGGGATGGTCTCCGCGACGGGCGCCGAAAGACTCTCTCTCGGCTTCCAACCCGTCACGAAGACCGGCGCAGCCCTCTTCCTCTAGGGCGCCGCAAACCCGCGAAGCCGTAGATACGCATTCGCACAAATCCGGCCTTGCGTAATGGCCGGATCCGCCACGGGTGTGGGTCCGTCCGGCGGCGGAGGCATCACGCCGCTTCCTGCTCGCTATCTGATGGGATGGCGCGGCGGTCGTCGTCGCTTGGAACAAAGCCGAGGAGAAAGTCGGCGGCCTTGCTCGCTTGCGAGGCCGCGCGAACGATGGCGCGATTGTCCTCGCGGAGCACTTCGAGCCAGGAAGCGATGTAGTCGGCATGCCGCACCGTCGGCGCGATGCCGAGCGAGGCGCAGCAGAAGGCGGCATTCATTTCCGCGACCAGCTCTTCGAACGCATACTTCTTGGAGCCGAAGGAGCCGGAGAGATCGCGGTTCAGCCGGTGCGGGGCGCCGCTGGCGTGACCGAGCTCATGCAGCGCCGTGCGGTGCCAGTTGATCGGCTCGAAATAGGCTTGCGGCGGCGGCACCTGCACATAGTCATGCGCTGGTACGTAGAAGGCGCGGCTGCCGCCGATGCGGAAGTCGATGCCCGTCGCCTTGATCAGCGCCTCGACCGTGGGCTCGATCAGGCCTGGCTCGGGCGGCGGCGCGGCAACAGCGAGATCTTCGGGCAGCCCTTCGCACTGTGCCAGGTTGAAGACGGTGAAGCGCTTCAGAAACGGGATCGCCTGCGCTTCCTCGCCGGTCTCCCGCGCACGTTTCTTCTCGTCGTCGGGCACGAACCTGTCGGCATAGACGACGGTGGTGCCGTGCTCGCCCTTCCGGACATTTCCTCCGAGCGACAGCGCCTGGCGGAAGGTGACCCAGCCCTGGACCGGAAACCCATGCTCGATCACCGAGCCCCAGAGGATCAGCACATTGATGCCGGAGTATTGCCGGCCGGTGGCGGCGTTCTTCGGCATGGCGAGCGGCGCCTTCGCCGCTGCCGTGCCCCAGGGCTGGACCCAGGGCACGCGGCCGGCCTCCAGCTCCCCGATGATCTTGGTGGTGATTTCGTCGTAAAGGCTCGTCCGGTCGGAGCCGGAACGGGCGCGAGCAGGATATCTGGACATCGCGGATCTCCACGACGGGCGCCACGAGCCTCTCTCGCGACCTCAAACCCGTCACAGAAATCCCGTCCGCACTCTTCCTCTCGGGGCGTTGCGGGGTGTCCCCGCAGAAGGGGTCGGCCGAGACCTTGGCTCGGCCGCAGGGGAAGGCTTTCCCCGTCACAATCCGACTTTCCGTATCGGAGTAATCGCGGCTCTGTGGGAATGCGTGTGCGCTGATAGTCGCCGGTCGGCCGGTCGAGTAGCATCAATGCGAGAGGCATTGAACGGAGCGCTTCATGAGCTTCCCAGCCCAGAAATCAACGATCGAGGCTCAACCTCTCATCGCGGTACGCAATGTGCGGGCGAGCAGTCACTGGTATGTCGAATTGCTTGGAGCAGGCTCGATTCCGGAACATCCCCACCGCGACGTGTACGATCGGATCTCGCACTCCGGTCGGCTGTTACTTCAACTGCATGCGTGGGACGTCGAGGACCACCCCAATCTCGTCAACGCAGATGCGGCGCGTCCCGGGCACGGTGTCTTGCTGTGGTTTCAGGTCGATGGCTTTGACTCAATTGTGGAGCGGGCTCGCGGCTTGGGGGCCGAGATTATCGAGGAACCTCACGTCAACCCGGCGCCCCGACACAGAGAGATCTGGCTCCGCGATCCCGATGGTTATGTAGTGGTCGTTGCCAGTCCGGACGGTGAATGCAACTCCTAAACCTCCGTATAGTCGCTACAATGATTTAGCGGAAGATCAGCGTGCAGCGCCGAGCGGAGTGAACTGCCGCCCGCGTAGGTCGGCATGGGCATGCCGTTCGATCTGCCATAGTCCATCTGATCCGCGCTCAGTTAAGTGATCGACCAGTCATTTACCTGTTCGGAGATTTGCGACGACGGTAGTTTCCACTTCCGTGGATTTTTTGTGCGTGCCGGCAAATCGGTCTCGATAGCCAGGAAGACAGCTGCAATCGCGCGAACGCTCCATGCCAATAAGCGCGATGACGTCGTCCCCACGTTCAGCTGGAATTCGCATACGGCCATCGCGAAGGGCGAGGTACAGCGCTTCGAGGGCCGGTTGATCGCCGAGGACGGCGATGGCCGTCGGGTGACGGAAGAGATCTAACGACCAGCCCGGGGTTCGCGCGTTCATGAGAGCGGTGGCGCGGCTTCGTCCCCTCCGTTCATCGATAACCGGCAGGAAGCGTCTAGCCGCTGCGATGGCGATCGTCGCGGCTTCGCCGTCGTCGAGGGAGGGCGAGGTGGATACGAGTTCGTGAAAAATCTCGTACTCCGCGTCGGTCATAGTGGCGAGCGTCACGATTCCACCCGTCACGAGATCATGCAGAAAGCGGTGCTCGCCGTTCTGCCGGCTCGTCTCGTGCTCCAGCTCTCTAGCCACGATCGCGGACACGACGACATCGTTGGGAAGGGACGCGAGAATGCGCTCGCCATATTTACAAGCGTGAAGGTTGATCAGCACACTCGTGTCGAGAATCAGCGGATCCGCGATATCAATCGGGGAGCTTGAGCAACTCATCCGTGTCTCTTTCCTCAAGCTCGATCTGGTCGATAACGCCGCGAAGCTCCACCCGGCCCACCTTCAGCAGCTCGGCCAATTGTCCTTCCGACATGAGCTCGCGCTTCCAGGCGGCATGCGCCATCAGGCTCAGGCGGTGGGAGATGGGTCGGTCCGCGTCGCCCTTTGCGGGATCGCGGCGATCGGCCATCTCGCCGAGGACCTCTCGGACATTGTCATCGGTGATGCCGCCGTTGTTTTCGAACCATGCCCAAGTGCCCTTCTTGGCAAGGCCCAATTCCTCGAGCCGCAGCCCGCACGCTTGGCGAGAGATATTATATTGCTCGGCGAGGAGAATGATCAGGCGCCGGGTCGTTTTGCCGGTGATCTCCTTCAGTTGGCGGAAGCTTTCCGAGAAGCTCCCGGCTGGCGTCAGGAATGCACGGCCAAAGACGTTGGCATAGCGTTCATCGCGTGAGAGGAACTTCTCATCGTCTTCGAGCACTTCGGGAATCTGACGGGTACCATAGAAGTGTCCGACCTCATGCGCCGCGGACTGGATGCGCCGCGGCAATGGGTGGTTGGCGTTTAGAAGTATGCAGGCGCCGACGTTTTCATCGTAGGTGAAGAGGCCAGCAACCTTTGAACTGGATGAGAGACGACGCTGATACAATCGGATGCCAAGACCCAGTTCGATGACCGAGAAGATGTCGGCGATCGGCCCCGGACCGAGGCCCAGCCAGTCGCGCAATTCGTTGGCATGCTTTTCTGCGAGGGCCGCAACGTCGCCCTCGTTGATACCGCGTTCCGGGGGGTAATTTCGACGTCGCTGGATGCCGAGTATATTCTCCATTTCAACGTCCGCTTTAATCAGGTCGTTGAATAGCTGAACGGCTTCAGTGGTGTGCGCGTCCTCCGTCTCCCGCAATTTGCGGAATCGAGGCATCAGATCGGTATGCACTGCCTCGCGGCGGAGGAGGGCGTTGACCGATACGCCGTAGTGGCGCGCGAGCGTCTGGATTTCCTGGATGCGCACACGGCGCACGCCCTTCTCGATGGATACAAGGGTGGGGCGGGACATGCCGATGACCTGGGCCGCGTCATCCTGGCGGACGTCTGCGTTCTCCCGTGCTATCCGCAGGCGGCGTCCTATTTCCTGTGCGCTCAGCTCATTCAGATCAGCCATTGCGCCCTCCATCCATCCAGCTTTTCAAAAAGCTTTGATCTCCTTGCGCGGACAAAAATGCCCGCCATTCCTCGGCATGCGTTACCAACATCGTCCTCAGTTTCTTCAGAGTGTCCTCGTAGTTTTCCGCTATCGCAGCTGAGATTTGCGAGGCGTGAACGCGAATGTTCTCGTCAGGCAAGCCGCTCATGTCCGCGAGATGCTGCAGGTGACGCGCACCGACGCTTCCGTATTCGACCATGATGTCCCGATCAGCCTTTTGGGGTATGACCGACAACGCATCGGCCGCGTCAGAAGCGGCAAGGTCGGACACGATATACGTACCAGGCGCCTCGTTAACGCTAGCGGCATGCAGGCTGAGGCGTCTCAGCAAGCAAGCCGCGCACAGGCCACACTGCTTCCTACCGCCTACATTGACGACCCGGCGCGTTTGCCAGCAGGAATGGGTACTCGTCAGATGCAGTTCTGACTTTCCGGCGATGTCCAGAAACGCGCGCAACGTCTGACCTTTCGTCGACCACAGGCGTGGCTGCTCAAACCGCACTCGGTAGCCCAGCACTGCCTTGATGAACCGCTCCATCTTCCGAAAGAACGTCGGATGGTTGCGATAGTCGGCGTAGATGTTGTGCAGCGGGAGCAATACCGGCCCAAGCGCGCCCTGGCCGCTCTCCGGAACAATGACGCGCGTCACGCCCGAGAGCTGCGCAGCGATCGCCGTCACCGCCGCAAACTGAAATCCCCGCGAGCGGAAGCTGCTCTCGTTCCCGCGATATCCCTTCACCTTGAAGGGAATCTGCGTGAAATAACTGTCCCCATTTTTCCGGCGCTGACGATTGCCTGCGACCCGAATGCACAATGCCTCAGCCTCGCTCCCGCTCAGAGCCGAGACGGCACGCGAATCCAAACCATCGCTGTAAGCGACGGCGAAGGTCTTGGCCTTGCCGAAGTCCAACGGCATCTGCCGCGTGCCGATCGGCGAGAGGTTCTTTGCCTGGACAAAGGTCAATCGCCATGCGTCGCCGGTCAGGTGGTTCAAGACGCCGTGCAGGGCCTTCAGAACCTCTGGCTTCTGCCAGGCCTTAAGGTCGATGACCGGGATCGCCACATCGAAGGTTCGGCGCCAGCCCAACGGACGCTTCCAACGCCGGTCAGTGAACTCGATGGCGGCGCAGAGAACGAGCATATCGTAGTGCAGCGGCTCGAAGCCCTTTACGTCAAAGCTATCGAGAACCGCCGCATTAAAGCAAATGTGACGGCCGACCTCCGCGATCACAGAACCCTTCCGTAGGGCGCGGCCGCGCTTCTGTCCCTTCTCGATAACGATCAAGCGCTTGTCTGGCATCGGTGAGTATTTCGGATTGGCGCTCACTCTTCGGGCCCCTCATCTACGCCGGCTTTCTTTTGAACCGCCTGCTTGAACGCGCGCTTGTTGCCGGTGGTCAAGGCGTCGCAGAGTTCGCTGGGCTTGATGGCAGTGAACGTCTCGCGATTCCGCTCGATTCCTTTCTGGTAATCTTCGCTGCTCATGTCGCCGAGCTCGCGGGCACGAATGCATTCTTCGTCGAGCCGGTTTTTGGTGGTGCCGATCCACTCTTTTGTCGTGCTGTCGAGCGCCTGATCGAGCGCCTTCTCGGGAGGGAGTTGATCCCGGAGATTCGCAATCAGATGTCTTTGCAGGGTATCCGCCAGCGGCGACGTTGGATGAGTCTCGAAGATCGTTTCGACCGCCGTGACCGGGTCTAAGTCCATTTGGGGTCGGTCCGCATGGGCTTTGAGTTCATCGAAAAGCGGACTGAACGTCTTCATGTCCACGTCACCGATCATGCTGTGGCATGCCTGCGTCGTGCGCTCTTCGCGGCTCGTGGCATCGCTAACCAGGTCCTGGCCATAGCGCTTCCAGCTGCTGGGCAACTCCGCATTTCTGAATGGTCCATCGCTCATGGCCGCCTCCCATGTCGGCAAAATAGTAACGTAATCTGACAAAGTCAATATATGTTAAAAAATACCTGACATAGACGGCCAGCCGAAGGAAGCCCGCCTTCGACATATGATGGGGTCTTTTTCGCGGGGCGGTTTGTTCTAGAAAGTGCGCCGGAAAGGGTAATTTGTAGCCAATACGGCGCGCTTTCGCGGTCGAGGGATGGCCAACGGGCCTTTTCCTAAAAAAGACGTTGTTGACAAATATACGCCAAAATGGGTATTTATTGCCCATTCTGACGCAGAATCATAGCATCGCCATGCAGCCCCGCCAGCACAAAACAGCCAGTTTCCTGTCGGCTCATCCGGTGTTCACCCGGGCTGAGTTCGCGGCGGCCTTCGGCCACCCGGCGGGCGGGGCCAATGTGACCAGCTTGCTCCGGCATCATCTGCGGGCCGGCAACATCAAGCGCGTCAGTCGCGAGGTGTTTGCCGCGGTGCCCGCCCATCTGCCGGCGGAGCGGATGGTGATCGACCGCTTCGCCGCGGCGAGCAAGCTGCGCCCCGATGGTGTCTTGGGGTTTCACTCAGCCCTTGAGCTGCATGGCATAGCCTATTCCGAGTTCAACGAAGTCCAACTCGTTAGCGCCGGGCGAACCGAACGCGTGGACCTGCCATTTGGCGCTTGCCGCTTCGTCACGCCGCCGAAGGCGTTGGCGGCGGCCGGCAAGGCCGACTACCTGACCACGACCATGGATCGGCAGGGGGTGGTGGTCCGTGTCACCGCAGTCGAACGCACGGTCGTCGATATCTTGCACCGGCCGGAACTCGCCGGCGGCGCCGAGGAAGTCCTGAAGTCGCTGGACCTGGTGCGCTATCTCGATCCGGCGAAGGTCGCCGAATATGTCGAGCTGCTGGACAATCGGTCGCTTGCCTCCGTTTCCGGCTGGTGGCTCGAGAAGCGCCGCGCCGCGCTCGGCGTCGCCGACGACGTCCTGGCGCGCCTGCGAACACGGCTTCCACGATCAAAGCATTATGCGCTGGGCGCCGAACCCGGTCATGCGGTGCTCGTCGAGCCATGGCGTGTGCTTCTCCCAGCGCAGGCGGTCGACGCCACCTTTGAAGGCGTCTGATGGTCGCGTCGCGAGAAACGCTTCAGGACATCGCGGCCGAGCGGCAGCTCCAGCCCGCGACGCTAGAGCGTGTGATCCGGCTGATCGACATTCTCGATGCCTTCGGCGCCGACACGCTGATCGGGCCGCGCGTCGCTTTGAAGGGCGGCACGGCGCTCAACGTCTTCCATTCCGATCTGGACCGCCTCTCAGTCGATATCGACGTCAACTATGTCGGCGCGGTCGAGAAGGAACAGATGGATGCCGACCGGCCGGGATTGGAAGATCGGATCGAGCGCTTGATGGAATCGAAAGGCTATGCCGCGCGGCGTGAGCCGTCCGAGCACGCCGGCGGCAAATGGATCTACCGCTATGCCTCCGCGCTCGGCGGCGCGGGGACCATCGAAATCGATATCAACTATCTCTACCGTGGCCCCCTTTACGGCGTGGATCGCATGCCATCGGTGGCCATCGGATCCTACCAGGCCACGAATGTTCCGGTTCTCGATATCCACGAGATCGTCGCCGGCAAGATGGTCGCGCTGATCACGCGGCGCACCGCGCGCGATCTGTTCGACGCGCACCGGATCATCGCCATGCCGGGGCTCGACTGGGCGAAGATCAAGGCGGCCACTTTGATGATCGGCGCGAGCGCCAAGAGCTTCGACTGGCGCACAGCCTCGCCCGAGGCGATCGGATGCGAGGTCGGCGACATTACCGGTAAGCTGACCATGTGCCTGCATGACCGGTATTTCGACAGCCTTTGGCGGCCCAGCAGCCTGGATCGAGAGCGTCATGACCCAATGCCGGGAGAAGCTCGCGCCGCTGTTTCAGCTGACAGCCGGCGAGACGGCGTTTCTGGACGGCGTGCTGGACCGGGGTGAGATCGATGCGTCTTCTCTGGACGTGCCGGAGAACGTGCGCGCCGCGATAGAAGCCAGTCCGGCCCTGCGGTGGAAAGCACAGAACGTCAAAGCTTGGAAATCGGGCGACAAGTCGTTGGCGCCACGCACGAGACGAGCAGGGCGGCCACGTGGAGAGACCAGGTGAATACTGAAGCGGACACCTGTCGAAAATTCGTTGTTCCACGCCTCCAAACGGCGGGCTGGGAAGGCGCGCCCCACGCTATCAACGAGCAACGGACCTTCACCGATGGTCGAGTGATCTTCATCGGTGGCAAGGCGAAGCGCGGCCGGCAAAAGCGTGCCGATTACATCCTGCGCTACCGCGCCGACTACCCGATCGCTGTCGTCGAGGCGAAGGCCGCGTACAAATCTGCCGCCGATGGCCTGCAGCAGGCCAAGGACTACGCCGAGATTCTCGGCCTGAAATTCACCTATGCTACCAATGGCGTGGAGATTCTCGAATTCGATTTTCTCACCGGCCTGGAAACCCTGCGGCCAGACTTTCCGACGCCCGCTGAGCTTTGGGGTCGGCAACGGGCCGGTCTCGGTCTGACCGATGACACGGCCGCCGAGCGCCTGCTCGCGCCTGGATTTCCCGATCCAGCAAGGCCGTTGCGCTACTATCAGGAGATCGCCGTCAATCGCGCGCTTCAGGTGGTTCTGACAGGCCAGCGCCGGGCGCTGCTCACTTTATGCACGGGTGCCGGCAAGACTGCGGTAGCGTTCCAGATCGCGTGGCGGCTGTGGACCGCCGGCTGGAACAAGCGCGGCGACTTCCGCAAACCCAAAATCCTGTTCCTTGCCGACCGCAATATTCTCGTCGACGACCCGATGGCCAAGACCTTTGCGCCCTTCGGCGACGCGCGGTTCAAGATCGAGAATGGCGAGATCAGTCATGGCCGCGACATCTATTTCGCGATCTACCAGGCCATCGCCAGCGACGAACGGCGACCGGGTCTGTACCGGGAATATGCGCCGGACTTCTTCGACCTGATCATCATCGATGAGTGCCACCGCGGCAGCGCGCGCGACGACAGCAATTGGCGAGACATTCTGAACTATTTCGAGCCGGCCTATCAGCTCGGCATGACGGCGACTCCGCTGAGGGAAGATAACCGGGACACCTACACCTACTTCGGCGCGCCGCTTTACACCTACTCCTTGGCCCAAGGCATCGCGGACGGCTTCCTGGCGCCCTATCGCGTACACCGTGTCGTCACGGACTATGATGCGGCGGGGTGGAGACCAACCAAGGGCGAACTCGACCGCTTCGGGCGCGAGATTCCCGACGATGAGTACCACACCAAGGATTTCGAGCGCGTCGTCGCGTTGCGCGCTCGCACCGAGGCGATCGCGCGCCACCTCACGCACTTCCTCGCGCAGACCGATCGCTTCGCGAAGACGATCGTTTTCTGCGTGGACCAGGAACACGCAAGCGAGATGCGTCGGGCGCTCGCCAATCTCAACGCCGATCTCGTTGCGGAATATCCGGACTATGCCTGCCGCGTGACGGCCGACGAGGGCGACATCGGCAAGGGCAAACTGAGCCGTTTCCAGGATGTCGAGACAAAGGTCCCGGTAATTCTGACGACGTCTCAGCTTCTCACCACGGGTGTCGATGCGCCGACCTGCAAGAACGTCGTGCTGGCGCGCGTGGTCGGCTCGATGACGGAGTTCAAGCAGATCATCGGCCGCGGGACGCGGTTGCGCGAAGACTACGGCAAATTGTTCTTCAACATCCTCGACTACACCGGCACCGCGACCGAAAAATTCGCGGATCCGGACTTTGACGGTGAGCCGACCGCGGAGACGATCACGGAGATCGACGCCGAGGGCGAGATCGTCACCACCCAAGAAGAGGAAAATCCAGCGCCGGAGGCGCCGGACGAGATCGAGACGGAAGCCGAAGGTGGCCTTCCCCCCGACGAGGAGCCCGGCGAACCGCGTAAACTCTATGTCGATGGCGGTACGGTCGAAGTGGTCGCGCATCTGGTCTACGAACTCGATACGGACGGCAAACGGCTAACCTGCAAGAAACTGACGGACTGGACCGGTGAGAAGGTCCGCACCCTCTATCCGACCGCGGCAAGCTTCCGCGCCGACTGGATGCTCGCCGACAAGCGCCACGCGATCGTCGAGGCGCTCGCTGAACGGGGCATCGATCTGGAGACCCTAGCTGAAGAATCCGGCCGCCCTGAGGACGATCCGTTCGATCTGCTTTGCTACCTTGCATGGAATGCACCGCTCCGAACACGCCGTGAGCGTGCCGAACGTCTCAAGCAAGATCGCACCGATTTTTTCGAACGGTATGGCGCCGATGCGCGGATCGTATTGGAGGCGCTGCTCGAGAAGTACGCCGAGCACGGCGCCGCGCAGTTCGTGCTGCCGGGTATCTTGAAGGTGCCGCCGTTGGCCGGGTTCGGCAATCCGAGCGAAATCGCCCGCCGCTTCGGTGGTCCGGATAAGCTCCGCGACGCTGTCAACGAAATGTCCGGCCTGTTGTACGCCGCTTAGGGAAGACCCACGAATGCCCCGTGAGAAGAAGATCATTACGCCGAAAACCACGGCACAGCGGCTCGACAGCCTGATTAAGTCCGCGCGCAACAAAATGCGCAAGGACAGGGAGCTGAAGACGGATCTCACGCGGCTGCCCACGCTCACTTGGCTGATGTTCCTGAAATTCGTCGACGACATGGAGCGCGTCCACGAGGACGAGGCGGTGCTCGCCGGCGAACCGTACCGTCTCCTGATCGATGCGCCTTACCGCTGGCGAGACTGGGCGGCCGATCCGGCTGGCATCACCGGGCCCGACTTGCTCTCGTTCATCAATGGCGAGCAGTCCGTTCGCGCCGACGGCACGCAGGGCCCGGGTCTGTTCGCTTTCCTGCGCAGCTTGCGGGGCAATGGCGCCGGTCGGCAGCGGCGCGACGTGGTCTCTGCGGTGTTTCGTGACCTCCGAAATTACGCGACCAGCGGGTATGTGCTGCGGGACGTGATCAACCTAGTCAACGGCATCCATTTCGACAGCACCGAGGACATTCAGACTCTTGGTCGGATGTACGAGACTCTATTACGGGAGATGCGCGACGCTGCCGGCCAGAATGGCGAGTTCTATACGCCGCGTCCCGTCGTGCGTTTCATGGTCGAAGTGATCGATCCCAAGCTGGGCGAAATCGTGCTCGATCCCGCCTGTGGCACTGGCGGTTTCCTGGCTGCTGCCTTCGATCATATGAAACCACAGACCGGAACGGTCGAGAAACGCGAAATCCTTCAGCGCAAGACACTGCGTGGCGGTGAAGATTCCTCACTCCCGTTCCTGCTGGCGCAGATGAACCTATTGCTGCACGGGATCGAGGCGCCCGACATCGAATTCGGCAACGCACTGCGATTCAAGCTGACGGAGATCGGCGAGCGAGATCGGGTCGAAGTCATCTTGACCAATCCGCCGTTCGGCGGTGAGGAGGAAGCCGGCATCCTTACGAATTTTCCGGAGGATCGCCGAACCGCCGAAACTGCGCTCCTCTTTCTGCAGCTGATCATGCGGCGACTTAAACGCGGCGGTCTCGGGCGCGCCGGCGTCGTCGTGCCGCACGGAATCCTCTTCGGTGACGGCATTGCCGCACGCATCAAAGCCGACCTTCTGGAACAGTTCAATGTTCACACCGTGGTCCGACTGCCCGACGGCACTTTTGCGCCCTACACAGACATCCCGACCAACATCATCTTTTTCGATACGTCCGGTCCGACGCGCGACATCTGGTACTGGGAGCAACCGCTTCCGGAAGGGCGGCGCAAATATTCCAAGACGCTGCCGCTCCAGTATGAGGAGTTGGCCGATTGCCGAGCCTGGTGGCCAGACCGAAAGGAAGGATCGCAAGCCTGGAAGGTATTCGGCCCCGATTTGATCAAGCGCGATGAGCAGGGGCGCGTCGTCACGGTTGATCTAGATCTAAGAAATCCCCACGCGAAGGAGGCGATCGATCACCGTTTGCCGGTGGAGATCGTCGAGAGCGCCATCGCCAAGGAGCAACAAGTGCTGGCTGTCTTGAACGAGATCAAGGCGCTGGTGGCGGAGCGCGGTTAGGTCATGTCGAGTTTTCCTCTTATCCCATTGGGTGAACTCATTACCTACGCGCCGAACCCTCATGGGGTGGATCCCGACGGCGAGTATCCGATCGCGGGTATCTATGGATTCGGCCGCGGGATGATTCAGCGCGCGGCGGTTGCTGGGCGGGAGATGGCCGCCACGCAGTTGTTTCGAATTCGGGCTGGCCAGTTCATCTATAGCCGCCTGAAGTCATTCGAAGGCGCCTACGCGATCGTTTCACCAGAGGTCGACGGGTATTTCGTCTCAAACGAATTCCCCACATTCGATCTGCATCGAGAACAACTCGAGCCCGGATACCTTGGCTGGTACTTCAGACAGGACCGAGTCTGGCAGCAGCTCGCCACCGACGGGAAGGGGATCGGCGCCCGCCGAGAGAGGCTTCATCCCCGGCGTCTCCTCGATCACACCATCCCCCTTCCTCCGATCGAGCAGCAACGCCGGATTATTGCGAAACTTGACGGCGCGGCAGTGCAACTTAGGACCATGCGTCAGGCCACCGATGCTGCGCGCACGGAGCTCAACGCGACAATGGAGGCAGCTTTTCGGAAGGTGATCGCAGGCGCACCGCGTGTCGCGATGACGGACATAGCGCCGCTCGTGCGGCGACCGATTGCAGTCGATCCAGACGGCAGTTACCCGGAACTTGGCGTGCGGTCATTCGGGAAGGGGACGTTCCGAAAACCAACACTCTCAGGCATTGAGGTCGGCAACAAACGGCTTTTCGAAATTCACGCGGGCGACCTGCTCTTCAATATTGTCTTTGCTTGGGAGGGTGCGGTCGCGCTGGCGAGCGCCGCCGATCATGGTCGCTTAGGATCCCACAGGTTCCTGACCTGCGTTCCCGACCCTCGGCGCGCGACATCCAACTTTCTTCTCTACTACTTTCTTACGTCTGAGGGGACGCAGCGTCTCGGCGCCGCCTCACCAGGGGGCGCAGGGCGCAATCGCACGCTCGGACTTAAGGGCTTGGAGTCGATCATGGTGCCCGCGCCTTCTCTCGACGCGCAAGTCTGGTTTGATGAACTCCAGCAGAAAGCGATAGATGTCCACATAGGTCAGTCAGATGTCGCGGGGGAGCTCGATCGTCTGATTCCGGCTTTGCTACATCAAATCTTCGGCGAAGAGCCTCAGCGCGCACTACGCGGCATTTCTGGCGAGCGCGAAGGAGGGATTAGCCATGAAACGGTGCACCGTCGTCGTTGACGGACCGCTCGCGTTCCGCATGCGGCGTTTAGCGGCCGCGCGTGATCGAGATCTCGGCTTGGAGATATTCACGCTCCCGCTGCTCGCGGCGCGCTTGGCGGGCGGATTTGCCGGCCCGCTCATAGCGACGTCCTCTTTCCGGCGATAAAAGCGGCCCTCGAACAAGGCGACTACACCCAATTCGATGGCGTGCGGCGCCTGCCCGGGATGACGCGCGCGGTTGCGCGTACTTTTGCGTGCGTCTGGAACGCGGACGTCAATCTGGACGATCTCTCAGCGACGTCGCCGCGATTGGCGGATATGGCACTGCTTCAGCGTCGGATCCGGGAGGCCTTGCCCGCGGGCGCGCTCATCCCGATCGACCTACGCGATGCAGCTCTGGCGCGATGCTCGCGGGCGAACTCACTGCTCGGCGCACTCACACTGGAAGGGTTGATGGACGTCGACCCCGTCTGGCGGCCGCTCATTGCAGCGCTTGTCAGTGAGATCGATGTCGAGTGGATTTCGGTGGGTGTTGCAGAGCGCTCCTGGTTTCCGGGACGATTAACGGCGCGGTCGGTCCCACCGCCGTCTCAGCTGCACGGAGCCCTCTGTGCTGATCCCCGCGCTGAGGTGGTGGAGGCTCTTCGGTGGGCACGTGAGCTTCTCAGTCGAGGTGACATCGTCGCTTCCGACATCGCGTTGGCTTCCGCCTCGCCCGATGCGTGGGACGAGCACTTTCTTGTACTCGCCGCCGACGCGGGCCTGCCGCTCCATTTTTCGCACGGTGTTCCCGCGCTGAGTACGCGAGACGGTCAAGCGTGCGCGGCGCTGGCTGACGTTCTGATCAACGGCCTGAGCCAAGATCGTGTTCGGCGTCTTCTTCGTAGACTGCCGCACTCCCCAGCCCTCGATCGGGTGCCGGAGGACTGGTCGGCTGGCCTGCCGCGCACAGCGGGTCTGTTTACCCTAGAGCACTGGCGGCGGGCGCTGGCTGCGACGCGAGACTTCGCGCACGGCCGGCGAAGCTGCGGAAGTTGCAATCTCTCCCATCCTCGAGGCGATCTCGAGCGGTCCGGCCGCTGCTGCGCAAGCCGGCGCGATGCTGTTAACCGGCCAGAGCCGCTTGCTGTGGGAAGAGGCGCTGCGGATCGCTCCGGAAGGCGCGATCGCGCTTTCGTTGCAGAATCTCCGCATCCCAGACGGGCGTGATCCAGGCAACAGTGTCGTCTGGTGCCCGGCATCCCATTTGAGCTCGCGTCCACGCCGATGGTTGCGTCTTCTGGGTATAGCGAGCCGATCCTGGCCAAGGACAGAGAGCGAAGACCCACTGCTACCGGACCACATCCTGGCGCGCAGAACTCTGGAACCCATATCGCTCCCTGATCGCGACCGGCGGCTTTTCCAGGTGCTCGTCGGGCAGGCCACAGGGGGCGTGGTCCTATCTCGCAGCCGCCGGAGCGCTGCTGGGAGCCTTCAGTCGCCCAGCCCCCTCTGGCCCGATCAAGTGATCGGGGAGGTGCTAGGTCGTATTCGAATTCCGGCGCATGCCTTCAGCGAGTTTGATCGTCTTCTGGCGCGACCACTGGAAGCCGCCCATAGCGCGAGAGTGACCTCAAGCCGCCTTTGCTGGAGGAATTGGGGACGGCCGGCGATCACGCCCCACGACGGGGCAGTGCGACCAACACATCCAACGGTCGAACGCGCACTTGGGCGCCCGCACTCCACGACCTCGCTGAGGCGACTTCTACGCGATCCACTAGGATTTCTGTGGCGCTATGGCCTGGGCTGGCGATCACTCGAGCTCGACCAGCAACCCCTGGCGCTAAGTCCGGCAACATTCGGAGAGCTCGTGCACGAGCTTCTTCGCCGCACCATCAATTCACTTGAACCGGCGCCGGGATTTGGGCGCGCTTCTCTCGCTGAGATCGAGGTTGCCCTGGAGGCGGCTGTGGATGTCGTCTCGGATGCTTGGCCCTTGGAGCGCGCCGTTCCACCAAGCCTTCTTTGGCGCCACACCCTTGAGGAGGCGGCCCGCAGAACTTTGCGCGGTCTCACTCTCGACGATGCTTTCCAAGCCGGGACCCGCAGCTGGACGGAGTTGTCGTTCGGTCAAACCAATCAATCCGAACATACTGACGCGCCTTGGGACGCCGGCCTTGAGGTGCAGATTCCAAACACTGGCGTGCGTTTTGGTGGTCGAATTGATCGGGTCGATCTTCGAGGAGACGGCGGAGCAGTCAGGATCTCCGACTATAAGGCGGGCGCAGCCCCAAGGAATGCGCACCGGATCATCATCGCGCAAGGTAGTGAACTGCAGCGCGTCCTATATGCGCTGGCTGCACGTCAGCTCCTGCCGGACGCCACGGCGGTGGTCTCGCGCCTCGTCTATCTCGATGGCACTTCCGATCCCTTTGCCCTCAGAGGGCAGACGTTGGATGAGGCCATTTCAGAGGTTGCCAGGTTTGTAACGATCGCCTGTCGCCTCGCCCGTAGCGGCGCCGCCGCGCCTGGTCCGGATGCGCGCGATCGTTTCAACGACCTGCGGTTGGCGTTACCAGCCGATCTGGACGCCTACTTTCAGCGCAAGCAGACTGCCTTCAACCAAGCCTCCAGCGAGCTTTCACCCCTCTGGAGCCGGCCATGATTCTCGTCGATGAAGATCGCCGCCGCCGGGCGCTTACCGACCTCGGGTCCACGATCCTCGTTGAAGCGGCTGCGGGAACGGGGAAAACATCGCTCATGGCCGGGCGTGTGGCCATGCTGCTCGCCAGCGGGTGCGAGCCCAAGCACATCGCGGCCATTACGTTCACAGAACTCGCGGCTAGCGAACTCTCGCTCCGAATCCATGCAATCGTCGATGCGCTGCTTGCCGGCGATACTCCCAAGGTGCTTCGCTCCGCTCTCCCCAACGGACTGAGCGTCGAGCAGACCACTGCGCTTGCCGCCGCCGCCCATCGTCTCGATGAGCTCACCGCATCGACGATCCACGGCTTCTGCCAAGAGATGATCCGCAGCTACGCGATCGACACGGATCTCGATCCGGGATCGCGGGTCATTGATGGTCCCGGCGCCGATGCCATGTTCGAGAGCGTCTTTTCGACCTGGCTGATCGGCCGGCTGTCGGGAGAGGCTGCGGCCAACGACCGAATCGCCGTGCTGTCCAAGGACGATCCGCTCAAGGTCGTGACCACGCTGAAGGAATTGGCCGACCTAAAACGCGAGCACCCAACGGCCCGAACACTCCCGGTACAACTGGACGGCCGTGCGGATATTGATTTTGTCCAGGCGGTGGATGACTTCGCTCGCTGGTTCGGCGGAACGCCGGGCGAAAGGAAAACCGCCGAAATCGTGGGCGATCTCCAGACGCTCGCGAGCTTCTACAGCGGCGCCTTCGAGACCCGTCCAACCTTTGCGGAGCTTTGGCGGCTCGGCCACCCGCCGCGGGTCAACGCCATGAGGGCGAGAAGCTTCGACTTGGCCCCTTACCAGTGCAAAACGGCATGGAAAGGTGTCGGCGGCGTCGATATGGGCGATCGGCTGAATGCCGAAGCAGAAGGGCTTTTTTCGCGAGTTGAGATCGCCTACCGGACTATGCTTGGCCAGATCGCGGAGCGTTTGGTCGCGTCCCTGTCCGACGCTCTTGATGAAGTGCTCATAAATTACGGCGCGCGCAAGCGAGGCGCTGCCGTGCTCGATTTCGACGACTTGATTCTTCGAGCCCATGACCTCGTCACCAACCAAGAGGAGGTTCGACAGGCGCTCGGGCGACGCTACCGCTATATCTTCGTCGACGAATTCCAAGATACCGACCCGATCCAAGCTGCAATAATCTTCCTCCTGGCGGCAGAAACGCGACCCGATCGGTGGCAGGACGCACGGATCAGGCCCGGCGCCTTGTTCCTCGTCGGTGATCCGAAGCAGGCGATCTATCGATTCCGCGGTGCCGACATAGGCGCTTACAATCAGGCCCGTGTCGCCCTCACAGCCCTGGCGCCAGATAGTGTTATCCAGGTCACGGCCAATTTTCGGTCCCGAGAGGACATCCTAAAACATGTCAACGCCTGCTTCGAACAGGTCTTGTCGGCGGAAAACCAGCCGGGCTATGTGTCCCTGACCCACACCGTCGATGAGGCCGACCACGGACTTCCGTGTGCGGCCAAAATCACGGTCGATCTCCCACCGGATCCCGCTCGGGATCCGCAGCGTGGTCCTTCCGCAGATGAGCAGCGCGACTTGGAAGCGGAGGCTGTGGCGAAAATCTGCCGACGCCTCGTCGGCTCGATCGACGTCGCGCGCCAGGACGGCTCCCACTCGCCTTTGAAGCCCGGTGACATTGCACTACTCGCACCAACGCGCACAGATCTTTGGCGCTATGAACGAGCGCTCGAGGCCGAGCGGCTTTCGGTCGCCTCCCAAGCTGGCAAGACACTTCTGCGTCGTCAGGAGACGCAGGACGTCCTCGCCCTCCTCAGAATGCTGGCGGATCCATTTGATACTCTCGCCTTTGGCGCCTTCATGCGTGGCCCACTGGTGGGTCTGACAGACGAGGAACTGCTCGATATCACAGAAGCGCTGCGCGGCACCGGAGAGGAAGGCGCCGATCAACGCGGCTTCACGATCTTGACCGATCTAAATGAGGTGACCCACCCGCTCGCAAAGTCGGTGCTCGGCGCCCTCCAGGAGTTGAGGCGGCGGGCGGCTGTTACCACGCCGATGATCCTCCTCAGTGAAGCGGCAGAGCGCCTCCACCTGCGCGTACTTCTTGCGGCGCGTTACGGAAACCGCAATGCCCGTGCGTTGGCCAATCTTGATGCTCTGATCGAAATGTCTCGTCCCTACGGTGTCGCCGGCCTGCGCGCCTTCGTGCAAGATCTCCAAGGCGACTGGGAACGCCAAACGCCTCAGTCCGAGGGGCGGATCGACGCGTCCGCCGACGCCATTGAGATCGTTACCATTCACAGCTCGAAAGGCCTGGAATGGCCGGTGGTGATCCCGATTAACACTGCCACACTGCTGCGATCTCCATCGCAGTTTGTCCATCGCCAATCGGATAACACACTGCACTGGGTGCTAGGTGGCGTCGCTCCACCCGACCTCGCAGAGGCGCGTGCCGAAGAAGGCCTCAGTGAGATGCGCGAGCGTGAACGGATGTGGTACGTGGCCTGTACGCGAGCGCGAGACATATTGATTATTCCGCATCTGCCGTCCGCATCGTCGCGTTCTTGGTCTCGAATTATCGATCTCGGCCACGCCAGGCTTCCAGAATTCGACTTGGCGGACCTGCCCGACGCAGCAGTGACACCGTCGCCCATTGTCGAGAATTTTCAGACGCGGGAGCGCTTCGCGATTGAAGCTGCGGCTGTTGCCGCATCGGCACCCGCTCTGATATGGCGCAGGCCAAGTGATCACGATTCCGATCGCGCCCAAGCGTTCGAGGTTGCGCCCAGCGAGATCGATAGCAGCGTCCAGAGCATCGAGTTCGTAGGCGCCGGGCGTCTGAGAGGCATCCTTCTTCACAAGCTCATGGAGGAGTTCCTCACGGGAGAACTTCGAGAAGACGACCGTGAGGTGGAAGCCCGCGCCAGCTTGCTGCTCGACCAACTCACCGGAATGCAGCTCACCTTAGAAACGGTGCCGCCTGATCCGGTCGAGATCGCGGCGACGGCGTTGAGGACGCTTCGCTCGGCGGAGATCGCCAGACTCCGACCTCAGTTGATGGCGGAGGCTGCGGTTTGGTCGGGCTCCGACGAAGCTGGTTTCGTGGCAGGACGTGCAGATGCGGTCGCCGTTGACGACGGTCGCGTGGCTGTGGTGCTGGATTGGAAGAGCGACGTGTCGCCCACGGCGAAAGAGCGGGCTGGCTATGTGGGCCAACTTGCAGAATACCTCGCGGCAACCGGCGCTCCGCGGGGTGCGCTCGTCTATATGAGCCTTGGCGAAACCGATTGGGTCACCAATGGCCAGGAGCTGGCACCGGATGACGTGGCCCCAGCGTGAGCATTGCCGAGGAGATACGAGTTTACAGATTAACCAATAAAGCTGTTTCGACCAATTGCTAATATTAGGAAGCTGCTAAATGATCCGAAAAATATAAGTTACGCAGCATCGGTTGTGAAGAAATAATAGTCGTCGCGACACTGCGAAAGCGTCGGCTGGGTGGGGGGCGTCAGCGTGATACTGACCGACAACGAAACGAAGGTCGATCTCCTTAACAACGAGGCGATCGCCAAGACCATCATCGCGTTGTTGCGGGAGAAGCCGGAGCGTCCGGTGACGATTGGCGTTCACGGCGATTGGGGCGCGGGGAAGTCCAGCATCCTCGAGATGATCGAAAGCGGCCTCGCGGACCAGGACGGCGTCCTCTGTCTCAAGTTCAACGGATGGCGATTCCAGGGGTTCGAGGACGCCAAGATCGCGTTGATCGAGGGCATCGTCACCGGTTTGCTCGAGAAGCGCCCGCTTCTGTCAAAGGCAGGGGCAGCGGTCACAGATATCTTCCGCCGGATCGATTGGCTCAAGATCGCCCGCCACGGTGGCGGTCTGGCGTTCACCGCCATGACCGGCATTCCGACAGCCGATCAAATCGGCGCCGTCGTCGATACCGTGAAGGGCGTCTTCGCCGATCCCGCCAAGCTCGCGACCAAGGAGAACTACGACAAGGCCATCGACGGTGTACAGGGCCTATTGAAGCCGGCCGAATTCGAAGAACGTCCCGGAAGAGATCGAGGCGTTCCGGAAGGCGTTCACAGGCCTGTTGAAGGCGGCCGGGATCGACCAGTTGATCGTGTTGATCGACGATCTCGATCGCTGCCTTCCCGACACCGCCATCGAGACGCTCGAAGCGGTCCGCCTGTTCGTATTCACCGACCGCACCGCTTTCGTCGTCGCCGCCGATGAGGCGATGATCGAATATTCGGTGCGCAAGCATTTTCCCGAGCTGCCGGACACGACCGGTCCCCGCGACTACGCGCGGAACTATCTCGAGAAGCTGATCCAAATACCGTTCCGCATACCGGCGCTGGGGGAGACCGAAACTCGCATCTACGTTACGCTCCTCCTAATCGGTGCGGAGCTTGCCGACGACGACGCCGACTATGCGAAACTGATCGAGGCTGCGCGCGGTCTGCTCAAGCGGCCTTGGACGACCGCGGGCCTGGATGCGCAGACCGTCAGGACCGCGCTGGGCGACAAGGCCAGCGACGTACAGAACGCGCTCACGCTGAGCGATCAGATCGGCCCCATCCTCGCCAGCGGCACCCAGGGCAATCCGCGGCAGATCAAGAGGTTCTTGAACACGCTCATGCTGCGGCACCAGACGGCGCTGGCGCGCGGGTTCGGCGAGGAGGTCAAGCTCCCAGTCCTGGCGAAGCTCATGTTGGCCGAGCGGTTCATGTCGCGGTTGTTCGACCAGATCGCGAGCGCTGGCGCCCGCAGTCCCGATGGACGTTGCGCCGATCTGTCAGGCCTTGAAGCGGCCGCCGCCGACATGGCGGAAACGTCGAAACGTAAACGCAGCGGTTCGAAGGCGGCGGTCGACGACGACGACGCCAAGTCGGACGCCGTGGCGAAGGACAGCGCCGTGTTGGCGGAATGGAAGGCGGCGGAAGCGATCCGGGCCTGGGCGCGCCTCACGCCGTCCTTGGCCGAGGTCGATCTTCGCCCGTACCTCTTCGTCACCAAGGACCGGAAGGACTATTTCGGGGCGGCTTCGGTCTTGGGCCGCCTGGCCGCTGTCGTGGAAAAGCTGCTCGGATCGAAGCTTGCCGTGCAGGCCTTCGAAGGGGAGCTGAAGCAGCTCGTGCCCGCGGAGGCGGCCCAGGTGTTCGAAGAACTGCGCGGCCGCGTCATGGGCAGCGACGCCTTCGAGACGGCTCCGCCGGGCATCGATGGTGTCGCCGTTCTGGTGCGCGCGCATCCGACCTTGCAGCCGAATCTCCTCGATCTCCTGGAAGCTGTCCCGGCGGACCGCTGCGGTCCGTGGCCGGCGTCCGGGTGGGAGGGCGTGATCAAGGAGGGAGAATCGGTGGCCCGCTTCGAGCGGCTTCTAAAGACCTGGTCCACATCCAAGGGCTCGTTCCTGAAGACGACGGCAGCGGCTGCGCTGCGCACGCGCGGGAATCGCCGCTGATGGGAACCTCGAATGCATATGGCGGTGCTGGCGGTGGGACGCCCCTGATCCCGAGTTGGTTGCAGGACGATGGCGGCGGCGCGGGAGGCGGCGCCACGCCGCCCAGCGACGGGTCGATGCCCGCACCCGCGACCGGTGCGCCGCCCGCGGTCCCGCCGGCGCCGGCGCCGCGACCTGTCATCCCGGCGGCTGGGGCTTCTGACCGTTTCACCGGCGCGCGCACCAGCTTCTCGCGGTTCGCCAGTTCGGGGGGAAGCGACCGTCGTGGCTTGGGCCGCGCGGTCTCGCGCTATGTGTCGACCTCGGCGGGCGGATCCCGTCGTGCCGCCCAGCGCATGGGTTCATCGCGGGGAGCTGGGGCGGGGTTGGTCCGCTTCCTGAACGACGCGAGCGTCAACGGCGTCCGTGAGGCCCTGAGGGCGTTGAACCTCGAAAGCCTGGCCGGGCGGCCGATCGAAGAGGTGTTCGCCGGGCTCGCGGATTATATCTGTCCGGAAGGCGGGTCGATTGACGAAGGTATAGCTCGCGATGCTTTCATCGAGACGATCGCCGACCTCGCCGGCGCGGGCATCACCGACATCGACGCGCTTACTTCGGCGCAGATCCAGACGGTGTTCGAGCTCTATGCGACCCATGCGATCGAGGCTCGCTTGTGCAACGACATCGGGACCAAGGTCGTCACCTTGCCGGCGGACCCCGGGGCGGCGGCGCGTGTAGAAGCGCAGCTTCGGGACTTCATCCAACGTGGTGTTAGCGACGCCATCAACGCGGCTGGCGTCAACGTCCAAGCGTTGTCGCCCGATGCGGTCACCGGCTTCGTCACAACAGTCTACCAGTCCGCGTTTGAGATTCTTCAGACGATGGGTGATGCGGAGGCGGGCGAATGAGGCGGCACGTCCTGATCGGGCGCTTCGGTGCCGACGATAAAACCCGCGTGCCCAAAGCGCGTGATGAGGTCGCTTCAACCCTTCAACTGGTCGCCGGCAAGCGCTTAGACCACGGGATCGGGCGGGCCTTGGACGACCTAAAGGCGCTGTCTCTGTCGCCAAGCGAGATCGGCGCGGACCTGCTTGTCGTCGCCGCGCATGTCCATGCAGCAGACACCCGGCTGTCCCGTTCCAGCGAGTCGCAGGACGCCTGGACACGTGAGATTCGATTGGTCATCCCGGTCAGCGATCCGGGCCGATGGACGGCGGCGACCCCGATACTCGTGCGGGCGCTAAACTTCCTTACTGGCGATCGGTGGGAGGTTGGGTTCCGGAAACGACCGAGGGCGTTCAAGACGATCGTGCCGGCCTCCGCGCCCACTCTGCTGCCGCCCCCGTTTGACGGCGTCAGCTTGTTTTCAGGCGGTCTCGACAGCCTGATCGGTGCGATCGATACCCTCGAAGGTAAGGGGACGCCGCTGCTCGTGAGCCATGCAGGCGAAGGGTTGGTGAGCAAATCACAAGAGCGCTGCTTCGACGGCCTCAAGGCCGCATACACCGGGTCGGCCTTCAATCGGCTCCGGGTTTGGATGAGCTTCGACGCCGGTTTATTTGATGATGTGGCATCCGAGGATACGACGCGCGGCCGATCCTTCCTGTTCTTCTCCCTTGGGGTGACGGCCGGAACGTGCTTGGCGAGTCCCTTCGTGCTCAAGGTGCCGGAGAATGGCCTGATCGCGCTTAATGTGCCGCTCGACCGCCTGAGGCTCGGGGCGCTCAGCACGCGGACGACGCACCCCTTCTATATCGCTCGCTGGAACGAGATGCTCGCTGCGCTTGGGATCGGTGGTCGCATCGACAATCCATATTGGGACAAAACCAAGGGCGAGATGGTGGCCGCCTGTGCGAGCCAGGCGGTGCTGTCGAAGCTCGCGCCGTCGTCCTTGTCGTGTTCGTCGCCGACCAAGGGACGCTGGACGAAGCAGCCGCAAGGCCATTGTGGCTTCTGCCTGCCCTGTTTGATCCGGCGCGCCGCTCTCGAGCCGAACGACCCGACGGCGTATACGCTTGCGAATCTCCGTGCCGGTCCCCTCGACACGAAGCAGGCCGCGGGTCAGCAGGTCCGCTCGTTTCAGATAGCGATCGCGCGTCTCGCCGCCCGTCCTGATCTTGCCAAGGTGCTAATCCATAAGCCCGGGCCGCTCTACGACGATCCTGCCCGACACGACGCGCTGGCCGGCGTCTATCGTCGGGGGCTAGAGGAGGTGGGCCGGCTGTTAACCGGTGTTCAGACGGCTCCAACGTGATTTCGGATAAAGTGCGCCCGCTCGTCGACTTCCATTGCCATCTGGACCTCTATCCCGACCATGCCGAAGCGGTGGCGCGGTGTGAGCGCGAAGGTGTCTTCACCCTCGCAGTGACAACGACGCCGAAGGCTTGGCCACGCAATCAGGAACTCGCAGCAGCGACGCGCCACGTCCGGGCCGCTTTGGGACTACATCCGCAACTCGTCGCCGAGCGCAGCCACGAAATTGCGCTCTGGAAGGAGCTGCTGCCGCGGACACGCTACGTCGGAGAGGTCGGTCTCGACGCAGGGCCCAAGTTTTACCGTTCGTTCGACCGGCAGAAGGAGGTTTTCGCAGAGGTTCTCACCTCTTGCGCTGCAGCTTCCGACAAGATCCTAACCGTACACAGCGTTCGCGCGACGAAGATCGTGCTCGACATGATCGAGAAGCATCTGCCGCCGACGCGCGGTCGGGTGGTGTTGCACTGGTTCACCGGGACGGCGGCCGAAATCAGACGCGCTGTCGATCTCGGTTGCTATTTCTCGGTCAACGCCGAGATGCTCGCGAATGAAAATCGGGTCGTCACGAACCGCGCATTCCCGTTAGGTCGTGTCCTCACAGAGACCGATGGCCCGTTCACGCGAACCGGTACCCGCCCATCTGAGCCCAGGGATGTCTGGCAAGCGGTCGAAGGCTTGGCGTGCCTGCATAGCTTGGAAACCGTTGATGTTAGACGCCGGATCGGCGCCAACCTCAAAGCCCTGTTGGATGAAGTGTCATAGCAGCTCGATGTTTGGATACTCGCTGGAGCTTGGACGGACCCATCACATCAAACTGCCCGACCTCGCCGCCGCGGGCGACAGCGCGCGGGGCTCGATCGTAGAGCTGCGTAAATTCGACAACGCCCATGCTTGACGACGCTCAGGCAGGCCGGTCATCCGCGCTGAAGTCGTCCATCCCTTTTGGCATCCGTAGTTGCGTGACCGACGATAGGACTGAGTTCGCCCAGATCGTATTGCACTCGACGTCGCCGTCGCGCTCGAACCAGTGGGTGGCGCCAGGAATGAGATCAAACGGGATCGGGTGGGTCGCCAGCGGATTGTGGTACACCTCCAGCTCCTGACACCAGGCTTCGCCCCATGGCCACAGGGCCGCATACTCAGGGCTGCCAACTTCCAATTCGAACGGGATGGCCTCGAGCGCGCCGGGCGTTCGATCGAAAAGAATGCCGCCCCGGATCATTTTGAGGCTCGGGGGCTGGTAGCCGGCAAGGAAGCCCATGCGATTGAATTTGGCCATTGTCCCCGCATTGCTGAAGATCACAGCGGAGAGATGAGCGAATTCGGGGTCGTGGAAGAGGCCGGCCGGGATGCGGTGCTTTCCAGTCAGGTTGGTGATCGGCGTTCCGATTGCGCGTCGAGACGTCCCGTCGCCGACGACGTCAGCCCGCCGGCCGTAGAGATAGGTGGGAAGCGCCTCGCGGCTCCAGACCATGGAGCCGAACTCGTGAAAGTCGGCGATTGCGATGGCAAACGGGTGCCCGCGGACGTGGTCGAGCGCGTGATACTCGCGCTGGAGCTTGCCACGTAGCGTCTTGGCGAACCGCTCCGCTGGCGCGCCGGTGAGCCGCTCGTTGCGGTCTTCAGGCGCATGAACCCAGTCGCCGATCCCCCCAGCGCGAGGGATATCGGAATTAGCGGTGACCGCCTCGATCCAGCAGACCGCGCCGTCCTTTTCGATCTCGAAATCCGGGGAGACGTGATCCTGCCTGACGACCAAGCCCTGCTCCCGAAAGCAGGCGAACAGGTAAAGTTCGAACAGGCGAGAGGCGAAGTTGTTGGTTTGCAGGTCGGTGACGAAGTTCGCGTCCGGGTTGGGGAGCGCCAGGTAGCATTCGCCAACCGCGACAAGCGCCGGCACATGGCTGATCGTCCCGGCAAGAAGCTCGAATTCGGGAGAAATGCCCTTGGGACCGACCTTCATGAGGGGCGCGCGCCGCCGCGCTCCGGGAGGAAGCGGCTCCGGTGGATCGCCGCCGCGCATACCGATGCTGAGCGCGTCCAGGGCTTGTTCGGGCGTAGAATACAGGCTCTGCTGATCGATGCAGACCCAGCGATGATCGACACGTCGCCGCAATGCCATTGCGCTGAACGTGCCGCGCTCCTGATCGAGGAGAATGCATCCACAGGCGCTGCCGCGGCCGACCTGATAGGCGCCGAAGATCGTCGACGGTTCGAAATTCGGCCCCCGTTCGAGCGAAAGGGCGTGCAACTCGAATTGCCGCTGGTTGATGGGCTTGATCAGCAGAGACTCGTTTTCCGTGGCCATCATCGATCAGTCCATTCTACCCTAGAGGCCTACAGATGTTGCACGCCCTGATCGAGGAGATCGCTCAGCACGTCCGTGCGCGGGCGGGCTCCCTGCAGGGCGAGATCAACCAGCCCGCGCGCAACCCCGCGCGCCAGGCTACGCGCCATGACACGTTGCGCTGTGGAGACCTTCTGAAGCCCGGCGCGTCCGTGGACGAAGGTGCTGCGCAACTCGAAGAGGTCCTTGTAAGCCTGCACGCTTGAGCGATCGTTCAGGACCGCGCCGACGCGCGCCGCGACCCGTTCCGTGGCGGACGACACTTTTTTGTGGGGATCGGGTTTCGGGCGCAGCCACTTCTTATGGTCCATCTCGAGGCCGACGGCGGCCTCGATCGCGGTCATGTGCGCCATGACCTCATCCATTCCATCTGCGAAGAAGGCGCGAACGAGAAAGTGCGCGACCGGCGTCTCAAAGAGACTGGTTGCCCTTGCCGCTTCGAGCTCCCTCCACGCGCTATCGGTAAACAGGGCCAGCCCCGACGTAGCGTCGTCATCGAGGTGCAAGGTGGTCGGACGCTCAAGTTCGATGTCTTCGCCCCAATGGTCCTGGACGATCCAAGGCTCAAGGGTGAGGCTATCTGCACTCGGCGGCGGCGACGGCCGAATGAACAGATCGTCGTCGACCGTGTGAATCCACGGCACCCGGAATCCTCTCCAGTCGACTTCCTGCATAGTCGACCATTTCTCCCACGGCGCCAGCAGCAGGAAGAAAAGAGCAGCTTCGACTGCCGGCGGGAAACGACCGAGATGGGGATCGATCTCGCCGAAATCCCGGTTGAACGTCATGTACATGAATGGGGCGGTGCGCGCCTCGGGCCGAGGATCGAGTTCGATTTCTTCCTCCACAACGAGCCAGTGGAATTGCGCCAAGCGCTTTGCTTCGAAGGGCTGATTGTGAAAGTTGCGGGCAAGACGCGGCGCGTCGAACAGGCCCGCCAAGTCGTCAGCGCTAAATTCCGCGACGCGGGCGCTGCCGAAGCTCAACACCGGCAGTTCGTCCGCCAGATCCAGCGGGCACAGATGCCGCCGCAGCGTGGTTTTGCGTTTGTAGGCCTCGTCGATCGCGTTCGCCGCGCCCACGGGGTCTAGGCTTAGCTCAACACTGTTTGCCGGGAGATGACACGGCAGCCCCAGCGAGCGCAGCGCCGTGCTCAACGCGAAGACCGGCTTGCCGCCGCCATATTCAGCTTGGCAAAGCTCGCTCAGCGCGACGAAGCTCGGGGCGGCCAAGAGGTTATCCGGACCTGGTCGCGGAATTCGCCATAGGGCTTCGACCGCGGCGATCATCGACGGGCTTGCTGGCATCAGGCCCGCCCAGCCGACGCCGGCGGTGCGCCGAGGCTTGCCGCCTCGGCGATGTAGTCTCGGTAAGCGAAGTTGATGAGGTCTCGTACCAGCTCGAGGAGGCCACCAGTGGGCAGACCTTCGAACGGGTCGCCGTGGGCCAGCGTGTTTCGACGCTCGGCGAGGGTTGGACGGGTTTCGCCCGTCAATTGACCTACGGCTGTTCCGCCGCAGCGCGCCACCATCGGGATCTGCGCGTCGGTGAGTCCGTCGGAGTCGACCATATACTTGAGGAGCGCGGCAAAACTGCGCTTACCCTTCGATATGCGACCGCCATAGCGATCCATCACCGCCAGCTCCAAGGCGATCAGGGCGGCGAGTTCGCCGGCTTTCACGACGCTGAAATCGACCCAACCCAGCATGTAAAGCGTCTGCGCGCGCGCAAACTTTGCGCGCACGATATCGGGAATCCGCGTGTCGACGCTGAGGTCCTCGACGAAGTAGCGCCAATCAGTGGCCTTCTCGAACCGGACGAACCCGCCCGGATTGCCCGGCGTCGGCCAAGCCAGCAGCACTGGTTCGTCTCGGTCGGTGAGCGCGATGTGTGTGTGATCTGCCATGGACATTATGCACGCCGCAGCATCCGCTCGATGTGGACACGCTGATAGCCATGCGCATGCACATGCTGGCGAAGCTGGCGAATGTCACGCACGCCAAAGGCCACCGCCGCCTTCAACGGACTCGCGAAGGTCGCGTAGTAGGACCATCGCGCGTCGATCGGGAGCGGCGCGTTCTGGCGGCGATCGGTGATGACGACATCGCGCGGGTCACTGGTGTTGCGGAACGCGTGAAACGTGATCCAGTCGGGCCGACGATAGCGCGCGGCCTTGCTGAACGGCACCGACTGTACCTTCACGTCCGTCTGATCGAGGACCCAGTCGCGCTGCTCCAGAACCTGGCGAACCATGTGGCCGACCATCTGCTTGACCCGGTCGGCGAGGATGTCCTCACGAAACTCGTCGAGAAGCTGCTCCTCGATCCCTTCGACCGCCGGCTTGCTGAGCTGCGAGGCGGTCTCCAGGCGTGCGACATTCTCGGCTTGGGTCAGGAACGCCCAGATGCGCTGACCCAGTTCGGTCTCATACAGTGATGCGAATTTCTCGGGATTATAGGCAAACATGACGGGGCCTCCTTTACCGGTCAAATAAGGCCGGTTATAATGGCCTGTCAATGGGCGTCGGACAGATTCTGGACTGATACGATAGGGAGGTGGGCTTTGGATTTCGAGGATCTGGTGACGGCGCTGGCGCCACCCCCCAATCGCGTCGGCAAGGCAAACGGCGATCACGAACACCATCTCTATGAGGGTGCTGTGATGATTGCGTACGCGATGCATCTCCTTCGCACCGAACGGGTGCAGCACGTCCAAATTCATCCCGATGGCGAGCATGGCAAGCAATTCGACTTCTCTGGCTGGTTGGAGCGTCGGCAGTTTCGGAAGGTCTCCTCGATCGGCACGACAGCGTACGGCGGCGCGTACGAAAACCCCGCTGGTCAGATGATTACCGTCAATCCGAGATCAGGCCTCGGCGATGTCGTCGCGGAGATTGGCGATCACGTCATCTCGGCCGAATGCAAGGGTGGCATCATCAACACCCGGCATCCCGGCCAAGTGTCACGGCTCTACAAGGGCCTCTGCGAGACGGTCGGAATGCTTATGGCGACGCCTTCGCAGGGCCGTCAGGTCGCGGTCGTCCCTTTGACAGATAGCACTTTGCGGCTGGCGGAGCGCCTCGCGCCTCGTTGCGCCATGGCCGGGATCGAAATCGCTCTGGTCGGCAGCCGTGGCGAAGTCATTGACGTGAAGTCGCCGCGAGGCGCCGAGCGCGCTACAACCGCGGCCAAGTAAGAAGAAAGGTTCGGGGGAATGCTGAGTTGGGGATCAGAGTGGCGACGGTGGGAGCCGCATAATCATGCGCCGGGCACGCGATGAATAACCAGTTCGGCGGACCGACGGCCTGGCAAGATTACCTGAACGCGCTTGAGGAGGCTTCGACCGTGATCGAGGCGATCGCGGTCACCGACTACTATGTGACGGACACCTACCTGTTCACCCGGATGTTCGCCTTCGTCCGGTTGGTGTTGAGGGGAACCGGGCGTGGCGGGTAAGAGAACCGCGGCGACGAGCAGAGGCGCCCCGACGCAGGCGCACCAACGGCGGACGGCCGGCAGCGGCGGGGCACCGGCGCGGTCGCGCCGCAGTCCCGGCAACCCTGGCTTCTCAGGCTACGAATATCAGATCGAGGTTACCGTCTGGGTGGCACTCGATCTCATGCTTGCCAAAGGCGCGACCGATGAGATCGAGATCGAGCCTCGCTCCGAAGAGGATCTTCAAGCGGCCGTTGCCGATCCCGCGGCGGCTTCGCTTGGCCTCGCCGCGCACGGCGCTCAGCTCCACCTAAATTTGCAGGCCAAGACCCGCTTGGGCGCGCCATGGCCGGCGACGGCCATCGCGGACGTTCTTCTCGGCACGGACGCCGACCTCACGGATCAGGGCGGCAGGCGCGCCCGGCCGCTGGCGATGCTCCAGGCCGATCCGCAAAGCTGCTATATCTTCGTGACGAATGAAGCGTCGGCGGAAGCCTTGAGGCCGCACGAAGGCGCGCACCTGTTCGACTTTCCCGAGGTCGATGAACTCCCGCCGCACGCGCGCGCCGGTTATGACGCGACCACGCAAGCGTCTCTTGCCCCGCGCATCGTCCTGCTGACCGGCGTCACCCGAGAGGTGCTCGATGGGCGCATTGGCGCGCTACTCACCCAGCACGGCCACGTCCCGATCTCAAAGCACGGTGACTGCGTGCGCGATCTGCGTGAAGCGGTGCGCCAGCGGATTGCGGGCGCCCATGATGGCCGTTGGACGAGGTCCGAAGTGATGGACGTGCTCGTTCGTCATGGTGGCTCACTCGCGCCCACCCGCGATATGGACCACTATGTTCGCCCGAAGTCGTTCGACGCGATCAAGGCCCAGCTCGACACGGCGCACGCCGTGGTCATCGCGGGGCCGTCGGGGACAGGAAAAACCCTGACCGCAGACATTCTCGAGCTCGATCTGCGTCGTGGGCAGCCGCCGTTTGACGTGATCGGCGAGGAAAACGGACCTGGCTACGTACGGCGGAATCTCACGCGCGCAGACCCGGTGCTGTTTCACTTGCGCGATCCCTGGGGCGGCAATCGCCTGACGCCCGGCGCCGATCGCTGGAGCGGTGAGCTTCCCAAGCTGCTCGACAGTGCCGGCCCTGGGCGGAAATTCCTGATCACGTCGCGCTCGGACGTGCTGCAAAGCGCTGGCCACGAACTGACCAAGGAACTGCGCCCCTACATCGTCTCGATCGAGGTCGAGGACTATGGGCCCGAGCGCCTTGCGGAAATCTACGATGGGATCACGGCGGACCTGACCGGCTACGCCAAGCGCTTGGCGGCCAAGCATCGCCAGCGCGCGCTCGCGGTCCTGACCCGACCGTATGAAGTCAAGCGGTTCCTCGTCGCCTTGAACCGCGAGGATGGGGTGAAGCCTCGCAAAGTCGACGAAATCCTCGCCAACTCCCAGATCGAAGCGATCTCGAGAGTCATCGCCGACCAGATCGGCGCGGACGGCGTCGAGGCGGCCGCACTCATCTGGGCCATGCTGAGCGCGCGCGGTGCGGTCGCGCGCGACGTCTTCGCCAAGTTTGGGCGACGTTTGAGATCGGCCGATCCGGATTTGCGCCCCGATATCGACGGTCTGATCGACTTCCTCGTGGCGGGTCAGAACCTGCGCCAGGACGGCGCAGCGCTCGCCTTCTACCATCCGCGCGTCGAAGACGGGCTGCGGCTGACCTTCATGCGCCGTCCGCGCGATGCCGAGCGCACGCTGTCGACCGCAGTGGATGTCTTGTTGGCCTGGGATCGAGCGGGAGAAGACTGGGGCTTGGAGACCGGCCTCAATGTCTTGCGGGCCACCGCGAAAGTCGAGAAGCTCGAACTCGATCTGTCTCCTGTCACAACGCAGCGCCTCGATCAGCATCTCGAAGCTGTGGCTCTGTCTGCCGACAAGCGCGCCGACTTTGAAGGCGCCTTGCGCGATCTTGCGCGGTTCGGCTCAGAGGATCATCCGCCGGCGCGCCTAGCCCGGACTCTCATCGAGGGGGGACCCGAAACCGACGAGGTTGTCTTTCGAGAACGCTGGCGCGCGCCGCCTCTCACCGAGGCGGATATCTCCGCCCTTCGCGATGACAGCCGCACCCAGCGGATAGTTGAGCGGTTCATCCGGGAAGTGCTGCCGTTCTCGCACCGGGACTATCACCCCGAGCTGATTCCGCTGCTCGAACGGCTGGCGACCGATCTCATCAAGCCGTTTTGGAACGCGTTGGATTCGATTGCCGGTCCCGGTGGTCCGCACGACAACATCGATGTGATCGTCACGGGTGCTCTAACGGGAGACGCGCCAGACTACGAGCGCGCGATCGAGCGCTTCGCCCGCTCGGAGGTGGAGGCTGACGCGTGGCTAGAGGGCTTTTCCAAGGATTCATACGACGCTCAGGAACACGCGGTCGATGCTGACGCGGCCGATCACATCACCGATGAGCCTGGCGAGCAGTATTTCAACGCGCGCGAAGGCATGAAGATGGTCGTGCGGCTTCGACGCAAGCGCGAAGGCGTGGGATGGATCGCCGGCCATCCGCACCGAAAGCTCCTGCTTTACGCCTTCGGCGATCTCATCGCGCAGAGCCATCGCGCGCCGCCGATCGCGGAGCTGGAATTCCTGCTGGCGAACGCCGACGATTGGGTCCGGGATCAAGCTTGGCGGGCCGTCGGGCGCCATTGGGACGAATCCTTGAGCAGCTTTCTCAGCGACGAGCTGGCCCGTTCGGGAATCGACAGCGCGAGCCAGCGTCGCCAGCTTGTCGAAATCGCCGCCGCTCGCGGTCACGGCGATCCTGTGCCTGATCTTATTGCCGTGTCCGGGCGTGTGCCGTTCGCACGGCGTTTGGAGCTGGTCCTCGACGTGGTCACGACCAAGCTGGACGACGACCCAAAGGGCGAGGATGGCGCAGCGGCGAAGCGTGCGCGGGCCGCGCGGCTGTTGCAGAGCTTCGCGGTTGACGAGCGGGAATTGGCGCAGGCCTTGTTGGACATCCTGGCGGGCGGCGAAATCCGCGCGACGGCGAGCGCGCTGTCCGAACCGAGCCGCCAGCTTCTGACTGCGACACTTATGAACGCCTCGATCGACTTAGCCGGGCCGTTGGCGTGTCTGGCGGCAGGGGCCGGCGTGAACATCGATGCCGCGGCTGCTCGGCTGCTTTCGACCGACGATGCCGCGGATGGCGAGGCGGCCATCCACGCTTTGGTGATCGCGGACGGCGCCGACCTACGCACGAAGCTCGAGCCTGCGTTGAAGCACAAGCGCTACCCCGTACGGCGAAGCGCGCTTCGGCTGCTGGCGGCCGATGCGACGACAGACCAAAGGTCCAGCCTCATCGCGGTCGCCGGCGATCACAGCGCGGACGTGCGACTGGCGTTCGCCGAGCTCATGAAGGCCGAACGCTGGCCTGAGGCGATCGACGCTTTGATGAATCTGCTACGCGATAGGCGCAATTTCGCTAGCCACGCCGGCGTCGGCACTCCGTGGTCGAAGTTCAGTGTGGCGCGGGCCGCTGCGCGTGCCCTGGGTGCCTACGAGGCCTTACCGGATCGGGCGATTCACGCCCTACTGCGAACCGCACAAGCCGACACTCCAGACCCGTTTGTCGCGTGCGCGGCGCTCTCCGCGCTTGCCGAACAGGACGATCCGCAAATTGTCCCGGTGCTGCTGTCGGCGCTGGCAAGCCCAGGTCTTGACCAGTCTCCGGCTCACCGACCGCGGGCGCAGGCGGCGGCGTGGGCGCTGTTCGATCGGTCGATAAACGGCCGGTCGGACATGCTGATCCCTGACGTCGTGCATGTCGCCGAACGGGATGTGGCGCCCATCGCCGGTCCATTGCTGCTTGCCCTCGGTGTTCATTCAGGTGAGGTGCGCGGGGCGCTGTTGACGCAACTCAAAGCGTCCCGCCAACATGACCGTGAGACGCTGGTGCGCACGGCGGCAATTGCGGCCAACGCTGTTGCGGGGATGTCGCTGGATGATCGCGAGGACATCCTTTTGCGATTGGCCCGCGGCGAAGCGGTGGACTCGCTGGGTTCTGAACATCGCGCGTCGGCCGAGGCGTGGAGTTCGGGCGCTGGGTGTTCGCTCCGGGTTCGGGCGCTTCATCGCCTGGATCGCCGAGATCGCCTTCAGGCTGCCTCTGAACGGCGAGGTCGGGAATATCCGCGCCTATATCCTTCCCGAACGCATTGGCGTCATGACGATGCGCTCCCTTACGCCTCACAGGGAAGAGGACGGAAGTCGAGTCGACGACGGCACGTGAGCAACGCGCTAGGATAGCGCCTGAGCGCAATCCTAGCGGCTCAGTGCCCGACGCGATGCAATCGAAAGAGCTTCTCGAAGAAGTCAGTGATCCTCGATTCGGCGCCCTCGCTGACCAGCTCATTCGCACCGAACCGGTAAACTTCGTATCCGGCGAGGCGCAACTCTCGGTCAGCCGATACCATGTCGGCATAGACCTTCAGCGACGGACGGTCGTTCTCCGAGAAGTGATGCTGTCCGTCCACCTCCAGCACGATGCGTTGGCGCCCGGGAAGCAGGAGCAAAAAGTCCATGCGCTGACGCGGGAGCGGGAGGCGATGGCGCAGGGTTTTCACGACAGCGGGGTCATAGTGAAGATAGACCTGCGGCAGGAGCGCCGGCAGCGCCTCGCCGAGGACCGATCGATAGGCTTTGAAGTAGGTGGCGAAGAGCTTGCGTTCGGCGTTTGAGGCTAAGGACTCTCGCAGCCGCGCTCCGAGATTTGCTGCATTGGCCCCTGGTGTGACCTCGCTCCACCACGCGACAAGCTCGGACCAGAGAAGCCCGTTCGAGTTGATTGGCCGGTCGTAGACCAGGCAGCTCTCCTCGTCGGAGAGAATGATGATGTCGTTGTTGATGGCGTCGGCGAAGCCGATCTCGGGCTTGGGTCCTCGCGAGGCGAAGATCAGATTCTTGGGCCGGCCGCTGACGCCCCGCACGAGAGAGCGGAAGGCGAAGATCGGATGACCGGAGAGTTCGCTTTCCTGCGCCAGCTCAAATCCGTCGCGCGCGAGGACTTTGTTGAGGGCGGCAACCGTCTGCAACTGCTCGTCTCCCGACCTGGCAAGAGGGTGAACTGCGTCTTCGAGCAACGCCGCGAACCGAGCTCTGGAGCAGTCGAATGCGCCGATCTCGCCGAACAGATACTCCACCGACCAATCACCGGGATTGCGATCCATGTGCTGTCCGATTTGGTCGCGCAGGCTCCGGCCGCCGCTTCCGAACATTCCCTCAAGGGGTGTGGAAAGAACGAAAAGGCGTTCGACCATCTCCACCGTGTTGCGCTCGCCGGCGAGGTCATCTCCGAAGACCCGCGCCACGTCTCGCCGAGTGATGTGGCTGAGAGGCGGGTCACTGGCCTCAAGCACCTTGCGGCCCGCCTCGTCTAGGGCGATGTCGCCGCGATGCGCGGAGAATTTCAGCGCCAGACGAGCCAAATCCTCCTGCGTGAGGTTCTCGAGCGCCAGGTCGACGCGCTGCCGCTTTGAGAGACCCTCCGCGTTTGGGACGATCAGCCCGGCGATTTGCTGCGGCGCTTCACTTAGCTCCGCGTGGGTCATCGGCTGCAGAACGCCGGCGATAAGGTTATGAAGGTCAGCAGCCATCGGGAGACTGGGCCGCAAGCCACTCGTCGTCGACGCTCGGCGCCTCTTCCTCGCCAGCGGCCCTTCGTAGGAACCGCGCGAGCGCCACCTTCCGGGAGTCGCGATCGAGTGTGTAGGCCGTCTGCTTGAACTCCTTGCCGTCCAGCAAGCCCTTAATGTAGCCGGTGATCGTATCCGCCGCCATGATCAGGGCGGAGAAGATCCATGATTAATATGGGCTGGAAATCCGGACCCAGTGGGGACGGATACAGCACCATGTCAGCAGTCAGGAGACAAGAGGTCGCTGTGGAAGAACTAGCCGGCCAATCATCGGCTGAAACTCTTGCGGGACGTGGTCGAAGAGTGAAACAGCCGCGATCGTGACAAAGCGGGCCGGCCGGCCTATAAGGCTGTGACGGTCTTTTCTCAAGTTGAGTAGCCAAACGGTTCTCGGCTGAGCATTTGGGAAAATCGACCGATCGATAGCGATAGTTGTCGAAGCCGCGCAAAACTTGAATCGCGCGATTTTCCCTTTGAAATCAAAAGCGAAAAATTTTGACGGACTGGCAGTCGGATTTAGACCGTCAGCAGAAATATTTTGCGCTTATAAATCAGCGCGTTACGATGCATTGAGAGGATCGAGTGGGAGTGAGCCGGTTGACGGTATTTCTGACGGTCTTTTGAGGCGCACGCCCGCCAAGATCAAAAGGCTGTCAGGTCGAGCGGATACCGCTGATGGTCTTTTCCGTAGAGTGGCTTGTTCTGGAAAATGCGTTGGAAGGGCTAGATTGTAGCCCATTCAGTACGTCTTTCGGGAACCGTGCGGGTTCGCCGCCTATTTGAAAGAATACGAATTATCGTAGCTGAGTTACGACGGCGGCGCTAAATCCGCTCTTGGCTCGCGGACGTCATGCGGTCTGTCCCACGTGCGCCGAGAGAGGTGACGGTGCTCGGCGCCTTACGGCTTGGTGCTCGCAATCCTGGGCGGCAGTCGGCTCACATAGGCGCGGGCCATTTCCAGCCATCGAGATAGAGCTGTCGGTTCCGCAGTCCCGGCTGGCTCAACCATAATAAAGCCGGCCATTCGGCGGCCTGTGCCGAGGCAGGGCTGTGCGAAGGGCTGTGACAAAGCGGCAGGCTCGGCGTCTTTTCCGACGCGGACCATCAGTCCTTGCTTGGATGCGCAACACAGCATGTTCCCGTTCATGAGAAAGGTGATCCCTCCGAACATGCGCCTCTCGGTGACGTCTCTGGCTGAAAGTTGGGTGCGGATTCTTTCGGCCAGTATCAAAACGTCTTGGCGATCCTTCACAGATTCAATTCTCCTGCTGGCCGATGGCCGGCCCCGGCCCACAACCCACGTTTCGGGCTCAAAGGCCTTTGAGGTCTTGCCTCTCATACAGGAATAACATATAGCTAAATGGCTATGCAACAAGCTTCCGCTCTTGATCTGACTTTCCATGCATTGGCAGACGGTACGCGTCGGTCGATGATTCGTATTCTCGCAGGAGGGCAGACGCGGAGTGCCGGTGAACTCGGCCAACAGTTCCGTTCCGCACAGCCGACAATCTCGAAACATTTGAAAGTGCTGGAGCAGGCCGGCCTCCTCGAACGGACAATTGAGGGACGTGTCCACCGGTTCCGGCTTCGGCAAAAGCCGCTAAAGGAGGCTGAGCGTTGGATAGAGCGCCAGCAAAAATTCTGGACGGGGGCCGTCGATCAACTCGATCGTCTGTTGCAGGAGATCTCGCGCGATGAGTCCTGAAGCGACCGTCGCCGAGATCCGCCGGCGTCTCTCTGCCAGGCCCGAACGGGTGTTTTCCGCGTTCGCCGATGCGGACTTGGTCAGCCGTTGGTTGACGCCGTCGTCGGAGATCAAGCTCGTCGTGCTCGCGTTCGACTTTCGCGTCGGGGGTGCCTACCGCTTCGCCTATCAGGTGCCGGGCGGCCAGGTAATGACCGTGAATGGGCACTACAGATCGATCGAGCCGCCTTTCCGAATCGTGTTCTCGTGGAATATCGAGCCGCCCGACGAACATGCGGGCCTTCAATCCGAGGTGATCGTCGCGATCAACCCGGCGGGCGATGGCTCCGAGCTTCACATCCGCCATGAGCGGCTCACGCAAGCAGGCTCCGTGGAGCGCCACAGCGGCGGCTGGAGCGGCGCTCTTGATCAGCTCGAAGCATTGCTGAGTACTCCGGAGATGTCGCGCGATGGCTGAGGCGATCAAGAAATCACAGCGGAAAGGAAAAGGGATATGACGCGCTTTATCTTCGGCGTTCTTGCTTATCTCGTGCCCACGTTCGCCCTGGGCTTCGTCTGGCATCTCGTCCTGTTCGAGCATTACTACCAGGCGCTCGCGATCTATCGCAGCGACATCATCATCCCGCTCGGCTTTCTTTCCATGCTGATCCAGGCCCTGTTCTTCGCCTGGATTTATGCGCAGGCCTTCGCACAGCGGCATGACTCGTTCCTGTCGCGCGCGATGGCCTATGCCGCCCTCGGCGCAATTTTGTCGTGGAGCTTTACTACGCTTGCCGTGGCGGCCAAGAACGTAATGGTATCGGTCCCAGATTATCTCTTGATCGAAACAGCCTTCACGGTCGTGCAGTGGGCCATGGTCGCACCGCTCACCGCGCTCGCCTTTCGGCAAACGGCCCGCTCGAACGAAACAGCGCAAGTCGCGGGATGATCGCGTGCAGCTTTGGGCCAGAGGAGGAGCGATCAAATGACGACCGAGATATACGCATAGGCGGATGCGCTTGCCGTGCGATCCGATGCGAAATTGCGGCCGAGCCTGTGATGGCACGTCACTGCTGGTTGGGCTTTCACTGCCAAGAGAATTTTTTGCGCTTATTCTTCAACGCGTTACGCTCGTTCGAAACGAACGAGTGGGAGTGATCCCCGCTAGCTCATCCCTATATGAGCGTCGATGGCCGGTATCGATCCGCGCAGCGTGGAAGACGACCCTCACTTGCAACGCCTGCTTGACGCGCTGCCGCTCCGCGTCCGGCGGGCTTACGCATGGCTGACCAGGCCCGAGGCACGATGGGTGCGGTGGCCACTTGGCATCGCGTTTATTGTCGGCGGCCTGCTCGGCTTCCTGCCGGTGCTTGGCTTCTGGATGATCCCGCTTGGGGCGCTGCTGATCGGTGAAGATATCCCGCCAATGAGACGCGCCACACTGCGGCTGCTCGGCCAACTGTACCGCTGGTGGGATGCGTGGCACGCGCCACGGCCGCCACAATAACCCTGATCCAGAAAGCTCTCGCTGTGCTCAGACCGGCCGTCGATAGTTGACTTGCCTTGGCTATTATGTTCATGTTATGTTCCGTAGGTGGAGAGTGGCGTGAGAGAGCCGCCAACAAAATTCGGGCCGTTCACTCTGGTCTTTCCTGAAACGCGTGCGGCCGCTCAAATTGAAGCGCTGGCTCATCGTTTCCATCGTACCTGCGGGCTGAAAGCAAAGCCGCTACTCACGTCGCGGTTTCATGTCTCGCTGAACGACCTTGGAGAGTATGACGATCAAAGGACGGCCGAAGCTGTTGCTCTCAGAGCGCGCGAAGCCGTGGCAAACGTTCGGACAAGCCCATTCACCGTCATGTTCAATCTGGTGCAAAGTTTTTCTGGGCAAGACGGAAACCGCCCTTTGGTCTTGAGGGGAGATGAGGGCGTCGTCGGATTGGAGAGGCTTCATCAATCGCTGCACGTGTCCTTGCGGATGGCCGGAATCAAGTCGCCTTCAAGGTTCACGCCGCATGTAACGTTGCTGTATGGCGAGCGGGCAATCGAGGAGCGATTTGTCGAACCCATCAATTGGACGGTTCGCGAATTTGCACTGGTGGTCAGTCTTCGGGGTCAAACAAAATATGATTTTAAGGGCCGGTGGCCGCTATGCGCTTAAGATTTGGAACGGGTTGCTGAGGAACGAAACCGCGGCAAACTCGCTTGAATGGCGAGACAATCGTGATCGAACGGCGCTAAATTCGTCATCTGATTGTCGATGAAGAGGTCAAAACCGAGGAATGACCTTCAATCGTCGCAGGTCTGTTCCGGTACTTGCACTCGCGCTGCCGCTCGCGGGGTGCGACGGTGTGCTCGATCCTCACGGTCCTGTCGGCGTCTCAGAGCGGCTGATCCTGATCAATTCCGTCGCGATCATGCTGGTGATCGTGATCCCGGTGATCGTGGCGACGCTCGGTTTCGCGTGGTGGTTTCGGGCCTCCAATCATCGCGCCACGTATCGGCCGTACTGGTCGTTCTCCGGGCAACTGGAGCTGATCGTCTGGGCGATTCCGGCGCTGGTCATCACCTTTCTTGGCGGCATCGCCTGGTTCGGCTCCCATGCGCTCGATCCGTTTCGGCCGCTTGAGTCAAAAACTCCGCCGGTGGAGGTCGAAGTCGTCTCGCTCGATTGGAAGTGGCTGTTCATCTATCCGAATGACGGCGTCGCCAGCGTCAATCAGCTCGGCATCCCGACCGGCGTGCCGGTTCATTTCAGGCTGACGTCGTCGGGCGTCATGAACAGCTTCTTCGTGCCGCAGCTTGGCAGCCAGATCTACACCATGGCCGGCATGACCTCGCAGCTCAGCTTGCAGGCGGATCAGCCGGGTGACTATCCGGGCCTTTCCGCGCAGTTCAGCGGCGACGGCTTTTCCGACATGCGGTTTGTCGTCCACGCCCTGTCGCCGGACGATTACGCGAAATGGATCGCCAGCGCGAAAGCAGGCGGCAAAGCCCTCGACATGACGGCCTATGCGGCGCTCGCCCGTCAGTCGAGTCATTTGCAGGCCGCTACCTATCACAGCGTCGATCCCAAATTGTTCGATGCGATCGTCGATGAGACGGCGCCGGCGGCAGGCGGCGCGCAGGAGCTGCCAGGCGGCCACGGCATCTCGGCGGCAGGAGAGGGCGGCTGATGTTCGGCAAGCTGACCTGGGCCGCCATTCCATTCGACCAGCCAATTCCGCTCGGGGCGTCGGCGTTGATGATCGTCGTCGTCCTGGGCGTGCTGGTCTGGGTGACGCTTAAAGGCCACTGGCCGTATCTATGGCGCGAGTGGATCACCTCGGTCGATCACAAGCGCATCGGCGTGATGTATTGCACGCTGGGACTGCTCATGCTGCTGCGCGGTTTCGTGGACGCCATCATGATGCGTTCGCAGCAGGCGCTGGCCTTCCAGGCGCAGGGTTATCTGCCCCCGGAGCATTACGACCAGATCTTCTCCGCCCACGGCACGATCATGATTTTCTTCGTGGCGATGCCGTTCGTGATCGGGCTAATGAATTTCGTGGTGCCGTTGCAACTCGGCGTCCGCGACGTTGCCTTTCCCACCTTCAATTCCGTCAGCCTGTGGCTCACTGCGTCCGGCGTCCTGCTCGTCAACGTCTCGCTGGTGATCGGCGAATTCGCCAAGACCGGCTGGCTGGCCTATCCGCCGTTGTCCGAACTGAAATTCTCGCCGGGCGTCGGCGTCGACTACTATCTGTGGTCGCTGCAGATTTCCGGCGTCGGCACGCTGCTCACCGGCATCAATTTCGTCACCACGATTCTGAAAATACGCGCGCCGGGAATGATCTATACGCGCATGCCGATCTTCTGCTGGACCGCGCTCGCCTCGAACCTGCTTATTGTCGCGGCGTTTCCGATCCTGACCGCGACATTCGCGATGTTGCTGCTCGATCGCTATCTCGGCTTCCACTTCTTCACGACGGACGCCGGCGGCAACGCGATGATGTACGTCAATCTGATCTGGGCGTGGGGCCATCCCGAAGTCTACATTCTCATGTTGCCGGCCTTCGGTGTCTTCTCGGAAGTGATCTCGACATTCTCCGGCAAGCCGCTGTTCGGCTATCGCTCGATGATCATCGCCACGATGGCGATCTGCATCCTGTCGTTCCTGGTGTGGCTGCATCATTTCTTCACGATGGGAGCGGGCGCCGACGTCAACGGTTTCTTCGGCATCATGACCATGATCATCGCCGTACCGACCGGGGTGAAGATCTTCAACTGGCTCTTCACCATGTGGGGCGGGCGCATTCGCTTCAGCGTGCCGATGCTGTGGTCGCTGTCTTTCATGGTCACGTTCGTGATCGGCGGCATGACGGGTGTTCTTCTCGCGGTGCCGCCGGCGGACTTTGTGCTGCACAATTCGCTGTTCCTGGTCGCGCACTTCCACAACGTCATCATCGGCGGCGTATTGTTCGGTGTTTTTGCCGGCTACACCTACTGGTTTCCCAAAGCCTTCGGTTTCAAGCTCGATGAGCGGCTCGGGAAGGCAGCTTTCTGGTTCTGGACCGTCGGTTTCTACGTCGCCTTCATGCCGCTTTATCTGCTCGGCCTCGCAGGCATGACGCGGCGGTTACAGCATTACGACGTTGCCGCCTGGCATCCCTGGCTGGTGGTTGCAGCGGGCGGCGCGGGGTTGATCCTGATCGGCATCGGCTGCCAGGTGGCGCAGCTTGTCGTTTCGATCCGCAATCGCGAGGCGCTGCGCGACCTCACCGGCGATCCGTGGGATGGCCGGACGCTGGAATGGGTCACGGCCTCGCCGCCGCCGGCCTTCAACTTCGCGGTCATGCCCAATGTCACGGGCGAAGAAGTCTATTGGGACATCAAGCAGCAGGCGCTTGCGCAGCGGCGGCTCTCCGATCTGCCGGACTACAAGCCGATCGAAATGCCGCGCAACAGTCCGACCGGCTTTGTCACGGCGTTCTTCGCCGTCGTTACCGGCTTTGCGCTGATCTGGCACATCTGGTGGATGGTCATTGTCGGCCTTGTCGGCGCGTTTGCGACCTTTGTCGTATTCGCCTGGCGGGATGTCGCTGAATACGACCTGTCCGCCAGCGAGGTCGCGAGGGTCGACCACGAGCGGCGTCAGGCCCGTGTCGGGCTTGTCGAAGGCCGCGAGGCCGGTATCGCACCGGCCATCACGGAAAAACGGCCGGAGCACGATCCGCACAAACTTCGCCGCTACGAACCCGATGGCGGTCACAAAGGACCGGCGTCAAGGCGGATCGTCACCGGCTATGGCTTCTGGATCTTCCTGCTGTCCGACTTCATCATGTTTTCCGGCCTCTACGCATCCTACGCGGTGCTGTCTCACGCCACCGCCGGCGGGCCCGGACCGCAGCAGCTTTTCCATCTCCCGATAGTAGCGTTCGAAACCGCGTTCCTTTTGCTTTCCAGCTCTATCTGCGGCATGGCGACGATCGCCAGCAATGCGCGCAACATGCTGTGGACGCAGGTCTTCTATCTGATCACCGGGCTACTCGGCGTCGGCTTCCTGTTCCTGGAAGGAAGCGAATTCGTGAAAATGCTGGCCGAAGGCGCAGGCCCGCAACGCAGCGCTTTTCTGTCCGCGTTCTTCACGCTGGTCGGCTGCCACGGCTTGCATGTGACGGCAGGCTTGCTGTGGCTTGGCACGATGATGGCGCAGTTCTGGGCCAAGGGCTTCCGGGCGGACATTCTGCGGCGTGGAATGTGCTTCGGCCTGTTCTGGCACGCCCTCGATATCATCTGGGTGGGAATCTTCACCAATGTTTATCTTCTTGGAACAAGTCCGTAAGCGAGCACGCTCATGAGTGAACAGGACATGACACACGAATTCGGCGTTGACGCCGCCCCCGGCGATCAGGAGACCGGTCCGCATCAGGTCGCAACCAGCGTCCTGAATTATCTGATCGGGCTCGGTCTTGCCGCTGTGCTGACCGTCGGTTCGTTCTGGGTCGCAAGCGGCACCAGCCTGATCTACACGCCCGGCGTGCCGATGGCGCTGGCCGCCCTGGCCGTGGCGCAGATGGGCGTGCATCTGGCGTTCTTCCTGCACATCACCACCGGGCCGGACAACACCAATAATGCGCTGGCGCTGGCTTTCGGCGCGCTGATCGTCGGCATCGTGATCGCAGGATCGCTGTGGATTATGTATCACCTCAATACCAACATGATGGTGCCAGGCAATATGATGGATATGCATATGCAGCCGTGAGTAACGGCGCCGGCGAGCAGGGACCATCATGGCGAAATTGATCACCATCTACGGCATCAAGAACTGCGATACCATGACCAAGGCGCGCACCTGGCTGGACAAGCACCGCATCGATTACGAATTCCACGATTATAAAACCGCGGGCATCGACCGCGAACACCTCGAGCGGTGGAGCAAGAAAGTCGGCTGGGAGACCTTGCTCAATCGCGCCGGGATGACGTTCCGCAAGCTTCCGGACAAAGACAAAAGCAATATCGACGCCAAAAAGGCGATTGCGCTGATGCTGAAACAGCCGTCCATGATCAAGCGGCCGGTGCTCGATCTTGGCGGCGGCAAGCTCGTCGTCGGGTTCAAGCCGGAAATTTACGAAGAAGCCGTGCCGGCTTGAGCCTCTTAGTTGATCTTGATGTTCGCGGCGTTGATGACCGGCGTCCAGCGCGCGATGTCGGCGTCGATATGGGCGCGGAAGTCCACCGGTGAGTCCGGGACAGGTTCCATCAGTTGCGTCGTGAGCTTTTCGCGGATGGCGCGCGAGGTAATCGCGCCGCCGACCATTTGCCCGATCCGGCCGACCATCGCATCGGGCAGGCCTGCGGGACCGACCAGGCCGCTCCAGGCGTCGGCTTCGACATCGATGCCAGCTTCCTTCAGCGTCGGCACCCCCGGCAGCAGCGCGGATCGTTGCGCGGTGGATACGGCGAGCAGCTTGATGGCCCCGCCGCCGAGCTGTGGAGTGATCGAGATCGCCGGCAGGCAGACCATCTGCACGTCGTTGCGGATCAGCGCCTGTATGGCCTGCGGCGACGACGGATAGGGGACATGCACGAGCCTGGTGCCGGCCTTGAGCGCAATCGCCTCCATTGCGAGTTGCGACAGCGATCCGGTGCCGATCGATCCGTAAGCATATTTGCCGGGATTGCGTTTGATGAGGTCGATCAGCTCTGCGGCATTGTTCACACCGAGGCTTGCATTCACCGCGAGCGCGCTCGGCTGCGTCACCAGCATGGTGATCAGCGAGAGGTCCTTTTTAGGATCGTAGGACAGGCTGCCGAACAGGAGCGTGTTAATGGCGAGGGGACCGCCGATGCTGACCCCAATGGTTGTGCCGTCGGGCTCCGCTTTGGCGACGATGTCGGTCCCGGTATTGCCGCTCGCGCCGGGCTTGTTCTCGACGATGAAAGTTTGCCCGGTCTTATCCTGCAAGTTCTCGGCGACCAGCCGTGCGATCAGGTCCGGCGTCGCGCCGGCGGCGAACGGCACGACGATACGGACGGGCCTGGCCGGCCAATCTTGTGCCGACGCCGGCAGTGTGCCGAGCAAGACTGCCAGCGCCGTCACCAACAGCCGCATCATTGCGTTCTCCCGTGCTTCCCCCGAAGCCTCCGCAAGACGTATCATGGCGAGGACATCAGGCGAAGAGGAGGGATACCGCGTGCGGGCTACGACGAAACTAAGAAGTCTTTTCAATTCGGGTCGTATTGCCGTTGCGCCCGGTGCCTATGATGGACTGTCGGCGCGCCTGGTGGAGCAGGCGGGATTCCCCGCGATTTATGCAAGCGGCGGTGCGATCGCGCGGTCGACCGGAATTCCCGATCTGGGCTTGATGCCGGTGAGCGCAATCGTCGACCGGTTGGCGTCGATGGTGGACGTGGTTGAGGCGCCGATCGTCGCCGATGCGGATACTGGCTATGGCAACGCGTTGAACGCGCAAGCCGCCGCACGGGCCTTCGAGCGCGCCGGAGTCGCCGGCTTCCATCTCGAAGACCAGACCTTTCCGAAGAAATGCGGACACTATGACGACAAGGGTCTCGTGCCGGTCGGGGAGATGGTGCAAAAGCTAAAAGCGGTACGCGACGCGCTGCTCGATCCCGATTTCGTCCTGATCGCGCGGACCGACGCCATCGCCGTTGAAGGATTCAGCGCGGCGATCGATCGGGCTGGCGCGTATCGCGAGGCGGGCGCCGACATGCTGTTCGTCGAAGCGCCGACGTCCGAAGCGCAGATTGCCGATATCGCCAAATCGGTTTCCGGCTGGAAATTGATCAATATGTTCGAGGGCGGCAAGACGCCGCTGTTGCCGGCGCCGCGTCTCGAGGCGCTCGGATTTCATCTCGTCATCATTCCGAGCGATACACAGCGCGCGTCGATCAAAGCCATGCAGCGTGTGCTTGCGGCGATAGCCGGAGACGGCAGCTCTGCGTCGATGCGAAGCGATATGGTCTCGTTCAAGGAACGCGAGGCGCTTATCGGCACTGACCGCTATCTGGAGCGTGACAAACGGTATGCGTCCTAGGTCTTGCCGCCCGTTTCCACGATTGCCGGGCGTGCCGCTAGCTGATACGAGGCGGTGCGTCAGTCGCCCTTTGCGAGTGAATTGAGTGCGTCAAATGGGCCTTGCGGTCGAAATCCTCGGCCTGGTGATTTTCCTCGGTGCGCACGTCTTTGTGACCATGCGCCACCGCCGCGCTGCGCCGGTCGCAAAGCTGGGCGAATGGCCTTATCGCGGCCTGTTCGCGCTGGTGTCGATCGTCGGCATCGTTCTCATCGGTTACGGTTTTGCCAGCTACCGGGCCGCCGGTCTCATCACAATCTGGAGTCCGCCGGCGTGGACCCGCCACATCGTCGAGGCCTTGATGTGGCCGGCGAGCATCCTGGTAGTCGCGGCCTATATTCCTGGCAACATCAAGCGCAGGCTGAAGCATCCGTTGCTGGTCGGGGTCAAGACCTGGGCCTTCGCGCATCTGTGCGCGAACGGCGACCTCGGCGGCATGATCTTGTTTGGTTCGGTGCTGGCCTGGGCGGTCTACGATCGCATCACGCTGAAACACCGCAGTGATCCCGGCGCGCCGCCGATTCCGGTTGGCGGAGCAATCAACGATCTGATCGCAATCATCGTCGGTACGATCGTTTACTTCGCCCTTGGTTTTGTCTTCCATCCGGTCGTGATCGGCGTACCGGCATTCCAGCCATAATCATGTCAGCACAAAACGAAATCCGACGTTTGACGGCACCAGACATCCGCGCCCGCAAGGGCGGCGAGCCGCTGGTTTGCCTGACATCCTATCACGCCCATACGGCGCGTATTCTCGATGCGTATTGCGACGTCATCCTGGTCGGCGACTCGCTCGGCATGGTGATGCACGGGCTGGAGACCACGGTCCCGGTCACGCTCGACATGATGATCCTGCAAGGTCACGCGGTAATGCGCGGCTCCAGGCGTGCTCTGGTCGTGATCGACATGCCGTTCGGATCCTATGAAGCGTCGAAGGAACAGGCGTTCCATTCCGCCGCGCGTATTTTGAAAGAAACCGGCTGCGGTGCGATCAAGGTTGAAGGCGGCCGCCGCATGGCGGAAACGATTGCATTCCTCGTCGAACGCGGCGTGCCGGTGATGGGGCATGTCGGACTGACCCCACAGGCCATCAATACCATCGGATCGTTCCGCGCGCAGGGCCGCGACGAGAGCGATTGGGCCCCGATCGAGGCCGACGCGCGCGCCGTAGCCGACGCCGGCGCCTTCTCCGTGGTGCTCGAGGCAATCGCCGAGCCGTTGGGACGCCGCATCACCGAGCAGGTTGCGATCCCGACAATCGGCATCGGCGCGAGCGTGGCTTGCGACGGCCAGGTGCTGGTGCTCGAGGACATGCTCGGCCTGTCGCCGCGCGTTCCGAAATTCGTCAAGCGGTTCGGCGAACTCGGGCCCTCGATCGAGCGGGCGGTCAAAGGTTATGCGGAGGAGGTCCGTGCGCGGGCGTTCCCCGGCCCCGATCATGTCTATCCAATGCGGAAGAAATAGCGCCGCACCGGCCGGCGCGATTGGCCGTAAAGCATTGCGACATTTGGGTTTTGCCTTGCTCGCGCCACAACATTAAGCTAGTTCCGGCGGCGCTTCCGGAGCGGCAGTTCTTCGGATTTCCCTTGATTGACCAAGGGCCTATACAAAAGCCGGCTTCCGCCACGGGGCGAATTCGGGAGCCGTTTCCGGAACGCCGGCGGGCGCTCCGAACAGGTGTTGGGGACTGAGGTTCGTGGCCGACATATTCCAGGAAGTAGACGAGGAAGTACGCCGCGAACGGCTGCAAAAGCTGTGGCAGCGGTACGGCAACTTTATCATCGCCGGCTGCATCCTCATTGTTGTCGGTGTCGGCGCCTGGCGCGGCTATGAATGGTGGCAAAACAAGAAGGCTGGCGAAGCCGGCGTCGCTTTTGAAAACGCGGTGATGCTTGCCCAGGCCGGCAAGCATCAGGAAGCCGAGGCCGCTTTTGCCAAGCTGGCAAGCGATGGCACGGCCGGCTATCGAACGCTGTCGCGTCTGCGCGAGGCCGCGGAACTGGCATCCACCGACAAGAACGCCGCGGTAAAGGCCTATGACGAGATTGCCGCCGACAAAAGCGTCGGCCCGGCCATTGCACAACTGGCGGCGGTGCGCGCCGGCTACCTTCTCGTCGATACCGCGCCGTATTCGGAAATGCGCAGCCGTCTCGAACCGGTGACGGCGGCTGACAAAGTCTATCGCCACAGCGCGCGTGAACTGCTTGCGCTCTCCGCCTGGAAATCGGGCGATGCTGGCGCCGTGAAGGAGTGGACTGGAATGATCATCGGCGATCCACGGTCGCCGGAGGGCACGCGCAGCCGAGCCGAGGTTCTGAGCGAACTGATCGCGGCAGCCGGCGACAAGAGCTGAGGTCGCATTGATGCCCCGTATCCTGTCGCCATTCCGGATTCTCGCAGCGGGCGCCGTCTTGCTTGGACTTGCGGCTTGCACGCCCGGAGGGCAATTCGACCCGACGACGCTCTTGCAGAACGACATGTTCGATTCAAAAAAGAAGATCAACGGGCCGCGCGAGCCGGTATTCCCGAATGGTGTGCCCGGTACGACAACAGGCGTGCCGCCGGATCTGGTGAAGGGCTATCAGCCGCCGCCGGACCAAACCGATGCCGCTTCGGCCGATACGGCGGGAGCGCAGCCGCCGCCGGAAAAGCCGAAGCCGAAACCGAAGCCCAAAGTGGCCGTGCAGACACCGGCCAAGTCCGCGCAACCGGCGAAACGGATCAGCATCGGCCCGGCGCCGAAGCCGCAGGGCGATGGCGCGCAGACCCAGCAAACGTCCGCGCCTCCGGGACAGTCGCAGTCCGTTTGGCCGGCGCCGCCGGCAGCGGCGCCAGCCCAGCCGTCGCAGTCCGTCTTTCCAAACCCGCCGGCGACGGCTTCCCACTAGGCCGCGCCGCGGCTAGGTGTTGCCATCCGCTGTTGTTTTGGCGCAAGCCCCTCACCATGACCTTTACCGTCGCTATCGTCGGCCGGCCGAATGTCGGAAAATCGACGCTGTTCAACCGTCTGGTCGGCCGGCGCGTCGCGCTGGTCGACGACCAGCCCGGGGTGACGCGTGACCGCAGGGAAGGCGACGCCAGGCTCGGCGACCTCGCCTTCAAGGTGATCGACACGGCCGGTCTGGAGGACGCTGAAAGCAAGACGCTTTCGGCGCGGATACAGGCGCAGACCGCTGCCGCGATGGCACAGGCGGACGCCGTGATGTTCGTTGTCGATGCGCGCGACGCGGCCACGCCGGATGACCGCAGCTTTGCCAATCTGGTGCGCCGTGCCGGAAAGCCGACGATCCTGGTGGCGAACAAAAGCGAGGGGCGTGCGGGCGCGGCGGGCGCACTGGAGTCTTATGCGCTCGGTCTTGGCGAGCCGATCACGATCAGCGCCGAGCATGGCGAGGGGCTGTCCGACCTTTATGACGCGCTTCGTGGGGTGCTGCCGGCGGCCGAGGACGAGATCGAGGCGGCGGAAGAGCCGGCTGCCGCTCCTGAAAACAAGCCTATCCGGGTCGCCGTTGTCGGGCGCCCGAACAGCGGCAAATCCACGCTGATCAACCGGCTGATCGGAGAGGACCGGCTGCTGACCGGCCCTGAAGCCGGTATCACCCGCGACGCGATTGCTGTCGATCTCGACTGGCAAGGAAAGCATTTTCGCATTCACGACACGGCGGGAATGCGCCGCCGCGCGCGTATCGAGGAAAAGCTCGAAAAGCTGTCCGTTGCCGACGCGCTGAACGCCATCCGATTTGCCGAAGTCGTCGTCGTTCTGGTCGACTCGCAAGCGCCGTTTGAAGAGCAGGACATCCGCATCGCCGATCTTGTGGAGCGGGAAGGGCGCGCGATCGTTGTCGCCGTCAACAAGTGGGATCTGGTCGAGCGCGAACCCGGCGCGATGTCGCGGTTGCGCACGGAAGTCGATCGCATGCTGCCGCAGATCAAAGGCGTTCCGGTCGTCGCACTCTCGGCGCGCCACGGCGACGGCATCGATCGCCTGATGGCTGCGGTGCTCGAAAGCTATGCGGTATGGAATCGCCGGGTGCCGACGTCGGCGCTCAACCGCTTCCTGGCCCGCGCCGTATCGGCCAACCCGCCTCCCGCCATCAGCGGCCGCCGGTTGCGGCTGGATTACATCACGCAGCCGAAGTCGCGGCCGCCGACATTCGTGCTATTTGCCTCGCGGGCGAGCGCGCTGCCGGAAACCTACCGGCGCTACCTGGTCAACGAGATGCGTGAGGATTTTTCGCTGCCCGGCACGCCGATCAGGCTGATGATGCGTGGCAAGCAAAATCCGTTTGCCGGCCGTAAACGCCGCCGCTGAAGCGTTACGACGGATCGGTGAACCGCAGAAACTTGCCGGCGCGGTAGTCATAAAGCTTGCCGGTCTCGGTGCAGCCGGGCAGGCACAGCGCGACGATCTTTTCCGCGACGTCTTCCGGTGTTGGCAGTGTCATCGGGTCCTCGCCCGGCATCACCTGCGCCCGCATTTTGGTGCGGGTCGGCCCGGGGTTGAACAGGTTGACCTTGACCGGCGTCGAGGTTGTTTCGTCCGCGTAGGTGCGGCCGAGCGCGTTGAGCGCAGCCTTCGATGTCGAGTAGGGACCTGCATAGGCGCGCGCGCTGGTGGCGGCTCCCGAGGTCATGAATACGGCGCGTCCAGCTTCCGAGCGCCGCAGCAGTGGATCCATGGCGCGGATGAGATGATAGTTCGCGGTCACGTTCACGGCCATGGCTTCGTCCCAGGCCGGCGGCAGCACATGGCCGAGCGGCGACCGCTGGCCGCCGATCGCGGCATTGCCGACCATGACGTCGAGCCGCTTGTGACGCTCGTTGATGGCGGCGGCAAGCCGGTAAAAACCGTCGTAGTCGCGCATGTCGAGCGGCACCAGTGTCGCCGAACTTCCGGCGGCTTTCACCGCATCGTCCAGTTCTTCGAGTCCGCCAACCGTGCGCGCCACCGCCACCACATGCGCGCCGGCGCGCGCCAGCGCGATCGAGAGCGCGTAACCGATCCCGCGCGAGGCGCCGGTGACGAGCGCAATACGATCGGCAAGCGGTTGCGGCATGTCTTCAGCGATCGAGCATAATCAACCGGCGGCCACTCTGCGAAACCGTGCTCTAGCTTGCTTCGGCAAGCAGCGAGAGCTGGTGCGGTGAGGCGTCCTGCACCGTGCGGTCGGTCAGCGGTGTCGGATATTCGCCGGTGAAGCAGTGGTCGGTGAATTGCGGACGGTCAGGGTCGCGGCCTTTTTCGCCCATCGCACGATAGATGCCCTCGACCGAGAGGAACGCGAGCGAGTCGGCGCCGATGAATTTGCGCATGCCTTCGAGATCGTGCGTCGCCGCGAGCAGCTTGTCGCGCTCCGGTGTGTCGATGCCATAATAGTCGGGATGGGTGATCGGCGGCGAAGCGATGCGGAAATGGACTTCGCTCGCGCCGGCGTCGCGCATCATCTGCACGATCTTCACCGAAGTCGTGCCGCGCACGATCGAATCGTCGATCAACACGATCCGCTTGCCGGCGACGACGGCGCGGTTGGCGCTGTGCTTGAGGCGGACGCCGAGCTGGCGGATGTGCTGGGTCGGCTCGATGAAGGTGCGTCCGACATAGTGGTTGCGGATGATGCCGAGCTCGTAGGGAATACCCGACTCCTGGGCATATCCGATAGCAGCCGGAACGCCGGAGTCCGGGACCGGCACGACGACATCGGCAGCGGCGGGAGCTTCACGCGCCAACTGCGCGCCGCTCGCCTTGCGAACGTCGTAGACGCTGCGGCCGCCGATGATCGAATCCGGCCGGGCGAAATAGATGTATTCGAAGATACATGGACGCGGCGGCATTGGCTGGAACGGCTTGTGCGAATGAGCGCCTTCGTCGTCGAAGATCAGGACTTCGCCGTTTTCGACGTCGCGCACATATTGTGCGCCGATGATGTCGAGCGCGCAGGTCTCCGACGTCAGAATAGGGCAGCCGTCGAGCTTGCCGAGAACCAGCGGCCTGATACCGAGCGGATCGCGTGCGCCGATCAGCTTCTTGTTGGTCAAACCGACGAAGGCGTAGGAACCTTCGAGCGAGCGCAGGCCTTCGATGAAGCGATCGATAAAGCGATTCCGGTGCGAGCGCGCCACCAGATGAAGAATGACCTCGGTATCCGTGGTCGATTGCATCATGGCGCCTTCGCGCACAAGGTTGCGGCGCAGCGTGATGCCGTTGGTCAGGTTACCGTTGTGCCCGATGGCAAAGCCGCCGGCATTGAGCTCGGCGAACAGCGGCTGCACATTGCGCAAGATGGTTTCGCCGGTCGTCGAATAACGCACGTGACCGACCGCGGAAGTGCCGGGCAAGCGGTCGATCACCTCCCGCCGCGAGAAGGCATCGCCGACCAGGCCGAGCCGCCGCTCGGAATGGAACCGTTTACCGTCGAAGGAAACGATGCCGGCAGCTTCCTGGCCGCGGTGCTGGAGGGCGTGCAGGCCGAGTGCGGTAATGGCGGCCGCGTCCGGGTGGCCGAATATGCCGAATACGCCGCACTCCTCGCGCAGACGATCCGCATCCGGGTCGAAGGCGTCGGGCTCGGTCACCGTCATCGGCTCTCCACTACTGCGCCATCCCGATTCGGATGGTGCGATCATAGCCTGCGTCGGCACGACTGTCGGCGGGGCTGCCGTTTTCCCCACGTTGATCCGGGGGAGGAGCGTTATCCGGCGAATCGGCATCCCCCGGTTTCTTGGACTTCAGCTTGTTTAAGATGGTGCTCTCGGCGTTCTCCGGCAACTGCGCCTTGAGCCAATCTCCGGTGCTGCTTAACACGACCTTTGATTTGGCATGGAGGACCCAGTCCGGCTTGCTCCGGTCGGGTACCAGCCAGTCGAAGAACGTGTAGGCCACCACGATGATGATCAGGCCGCGGGCAAGGCCGAACAGGAAGCCGAGGGTCCGGTCGAGCGCTCCAACCCGGCTGTCGAGCACCATGTCGGAAATGCGGATCGTCAGCACCGAAACGATAAGCAGCGTGATCAGGAATACGCCGCCGACAACCGCGCCTGTCGCCACGATGTCGTTGTTGAAGTATTGCTTCGCCAGCGGCAGCAGCTTTGGATAGGCGTAAAGCGTCGCTCCGGCGGCCAAAACCCACGCGGTGATGGACAGGACTTCGCGCATGAAGCCGCGCACCATCGCCAGCAGCCCGGAAATCAGCATCACGACGATCAGAATGATATCGAGCAACGTGATCGGCATGGTTCCTGCGAACCCAGGGCGGAATAGTGCTGCGACGGCTAAGACCCGCGCGGTGTATAGCCGGGCACGGCAGCGCCGTCACCCGTTTTGTTGGCGGGTCAACAGGTTAGACTTAGACGGCAATCCGGGCCGAAAGGTTCGGAACGGGCCGGTTTGTCGGCCTCCGGCTTAACCGTCCTGGCGCCCGACGCGGCGAAGGGCGGGGGCACCGTCTCGCGCGATATCGGCGACCAGGCTGGCAAGGTTACCGATGGTTGAGAGTGAAAAGCCGTCGACTGCCTCGGCTCGCGACGCTTCCGGCACGACAGCGCGGTTAAATCCAAGCTTCTGGGCTTCTTTCAACCTGGCCGCAGTCTGCGCCACCGGCCGCACCGCACCGGACAGCGATACCTCGCCGAAATAAACCGCGTCGGCCGGCAACGGAGCGTGAGCCAGCGACGACACCAGCGCGGCTGCGGCGGCGATATCGGCAGCCGGCTCCTGAATGCGCAGGCCGCCGGCAACATTGAGATAGACGTCGTGGCCGGAGAGGCGCACGCCGCAATGGGCCTCAAGGACGGCAAGCACCATCGACAGCCGGCTCTGGTCCCAGCCGACTACAGCGCGGCGCGGGGTGCCCAGCGTGGTGGGGGCGACCAAGGCCTGGATTTCCACCAGGAGCGGACGGGTGCCTTCGATGCCGGCAAAAACCGCGGTCCCGGGACTGCCGAGGTCGCGCTCGGACAGGAACAATTCCGACGGATTGGCCACTTCGCGCAACCCCGACCCGGTCATTTCGAAGACGCCGATCTCGTCAGTCGGTCCGAAGCGGTTCTTGATGGCGCGCAAGATGCGGAATTGATGCGAGCCCTCGCCTTCGAACGACAGCACCGCATCGACCATGTGCTCGACGACGCGGGGGCCGGCGATCTGGCCGTCCTTGGTCACGTGGCCGACCAGGATGACCGCGGCGCCGGTGCGCTTGGCAAAGCGGATCAGGTCGCCCGCTGAGCCGCGGACCTGAGACACCGTGCCGGGTGCCGCCTCGATATTTTGCGTCCACATGGTCTGGATCGAATCGATGACAAGAAGCCGCGGCACCGCGCCTTGCGAAAGCGTTGCAACGATGTCTTCGACCGAAGTCTCAGCTGCGATTTCGACCGGCGCATCGGCCAGCCCAAGCCGTTCGGCGCGCAGCCGCACTTGGGCGACGGCTTCCTCGCCGGAAATGTAGACGGTGCGATGCCGCCCGCGGGCGAGCGCCGCCGCGACCTCCAGTAAAAGGGTCGACTTGCCGATTCCGGGATCGCCCCCCAGCAGCAGCACCGAGCCACGCACCAGGCCGCCGCCGGTAACGCGGTCGAATTCCGCTACGCCCGAACCTATCCGCGGCGCATCCTGCGACTCGCCCTTAAGCGTCTCGACGGCGAACACACGGCCTTTTTTGGACGCCCGCGGAGCTGCGGCCGTGCCTTCCTCGACGAGCGTATTCCACTCGCCGCAAGCCTCGCAGCGGCCGGACCAGCGGACGTAGGCCGCGCCGCAGTTCTGGCAAATGTAGTTCGGTGTGCGCGCCGCCATATCAGGACCTGATCAGGATCGGACGTTTTTCGCCCGGGTTAAGCACCGCGATAGACTAGATGGCAACGCATACCGAGCCGCGTAAGGACCTCGTAGCCAATGGTGCCGGCTGCCGCCGCAAAATCGTCGATCCCGATACCACCACCGATGAAGGTCGCGTGATCGCCGCGATGGACCGCCCCGTCGGGCAGGTCGGTGACATCGACACAAACCAGATCCATCGAGATGCGGCCCGCGATCGGGCAGGATTTGCCCGCGACCATCGCTATTCCGCCGGGCCTGTCATCGCTGGCGCTGGCCGCACGCAACAGCCCGTCCGCATAGCCAAGTGCGACCACTGCAACGCGGGTAGCGCGTTTGGCCGTCCACGTCGCGTCGTAGCCGACGGTCTCGTTGGCGGTGACAGTGCGGAGTTGCAGGATGCGTCCGGTGAGTTCGACGACGCCTTGCATGGGGTTGTCGTGGCCGGGTGTCGGATTGACGCCGTAAAGCGCCGCGCCGGGCCGTGTCAGGTCGCAATGGGTGGTGTCGCCGACAAAAATACCGGATGAGTTGGCCAGCGACGCCGGGATGCCGCTGTAAAGCGCGCGGATGTCGCGAAACAGATTGATCTGGGTCGCGGTCAGCGGATGACCGGGAATCTCGGCGCAGGCGAGATGGCTCATCAGCAAGGTGATGCCGTGATTTTCGGTCAGGACACGCGGCGCCAGTGCCGCGGCTTCGAGCGCGGTGATGCCGAGCCGGTTCATTCCGGTGTCGACTTGCAGCGCCGCACCGCCTTGCCAATTGTGGGTCGCCACAAACGCGTCCCATTCCGCAAGCTCGGTCATGCTGTTGATGACCGGCCTCACGTTGAGTTCGACAAAGGCAGGCGAGTCTTCAGGGGAGCAGCCGTTCAAAACATAAATCGTCGCGTCCTTGGCACGCGACCGCACGCGCCGCGCTTCGGCGATATCGGCGACAAAGAAGGTTTTGCAGCCGGCCTTCGCCAGCGTCGTCGTCACCGGCTCGATGCCCAGTCCGTAACCGTTCGCCTTGACTACGGCGGCGCATTCGACGGTAAGCGCCTTGTGCGCGAGCGTGCGCCAATTCGCTTCGATCGCAGAGAGATCGATAGTCAGCCTGCCGCCGGTTTCCGGCGGTGCGGGCCCTTCGGCGGAGGCTGGAATCGGTTCGGCAACTGCCATGCCGACGATTTATGGCCTTCGATGCCGCGTCGGTAAAGCGCAAAGCACGGTGAATTAGAAGCTCGGCTGATGCATCTTGTCGAGATTGGCGAAGCGAGTGACTTCAGCCTCGAATTGCAATTCGACCGTGCCGGTGGGGCCGTGGCGCTGCTTGCCGATGATGACTTCGGCTTTGCCCTGGACGCGCTCGCCCTCCGCGAGCCATTCGGCGAACTTATCGCGGTTGCCTTCGGTCGGTTTGCGCATCTGGTGATAATATTCCTCGCGGAATACGAACATCACCACGTCGGCATCCTGTTCGATCGAGCCCGATTCACGCAAGTCGGAGAGTTGCGGCCGCTTGTCGTCCCGTGACTCAACCTGACGAGACAGCTGCGACAGCGCGAGAATGGGAATGTTCAATTCCTTGGCGAGCGCCTTGAGCCGTGTCGTGATCTCGGTGATTTCCTGCACGCGGTTTTCGCTCGCACGGCGGCTCGTGCCTTGCAAAAGCTGGACGTAGTCGATCACCAGAAGATCGAGTCCGCGCTGACGCTTTAGTCTGCGGGCGCGCGCCGCCAGTTGGCCGATCGACAGGCCGCCCGTCTCGTCGACGTAGAACGGCAGCTGTTGCAGTTCAATCGATACGTCCTTGATCTTCTCGAAATCCGATTCGTCGATCGCGCCGCGGCGAATCTTGTTGGAGGGAATTCCGGTCTGCTCGGCGATGATACGAGTGGCGAGCTGCTCCGCCGACATTTCCAGCGAGAAGAAGCCGACGATCCCGCCGTTGATCGTCTTTTCCCGGCCGTCGACGCCTGTCTCGTGCTGCCACGCCCTGGCGACGTTGTAGGCGATGTTGGTTGCAAGCGCGGTTTTGCCCATGCCGGGGCGCCCGGCGAGAATGATAAGGTCGGACTGCTGCAGGCCGCCCATCTTGCCGTCCAGGTCGGTCAGACCGGTCGCGATTCCCGACAGGCTGCCGTCGCGCTGGTAGGCGCGGGCGGCCAAATCGACTGCGGTGGTCAGGGCGGTGGCAAAGCGCTGGAAACCGGAATCGAAGCGGCCGGTTTCGGCGATTTCATAAAGTTTGCGCTCGGCTTCCTCGATGTGGCTGGCCGGCGTTGCGTCGACAGGCGAGTCGTAAGCCGTGTTGACCATATCCTCGCCGATCGTGATCAGGTCGCGGCGGATCGACAGATCGTAGATCGTGCGGCCGTAATCCTCGGCGTTGATAATTGTCGTCGCCTCGGCGGCAAGGCGCGCAAGATATTGATTGAGCGAGAGCCCGGCGACGTCGAAATCCGTCGGCAGGAAAGTCTTGAGCGTCACCGGAGTCGCAAGCTTGCTGGCCCGGATCAGACCGGCCGCGAGTTCGAAGATGCGCTGGTGGATCGGCTCGAAGAAGTGTTTTGGCTCAAGAAAGTCCGAGACTCGATAAAAAGCCTCGTTATTGACCAGAACGGCGCCCAGCAGCGCCTGTTCGGCCTCGATATTGTGCGGCAGCGCGCGGAATGCAGGTTCCGCGGGCATTTGCTTGCGTGCAATCGAATCGACTGGTGCCATGGCCCCGATCAAGTGCTTCGCGTGTGGCTAATTTTGGAACACTCAACATCGCGGACCACTCAACGACAGCGGCACCACTCAAGTCCCTGTCCGCCGCAGCAACCACGAACCCCGTCGATAGTCGACCGGCGCGGCAATTGGAAATTCTCTTTGCGGCTTTCCCCGCTACTCACTTACACCACAGTGACACGCGCGCGGCACTTGACGGGTAAGTAAGTCTACTCGCCGGCAAGCCGCAGCGGCGGACGGTAACCGGCCTCGATCTCGCGCAACCGCTCTTCTTCACGGCCGATATAGTCGCGCGTTTGCGGCACAACGCCCTTGTGCTTCGCCATCTGGATCTGGAACACCATCAAGTCATTGGCGCGGAACGCCATTTCCGAGCAGGCGAGGTAGAATTCCCACATCCGCAGAAAGCGCTGGTCGTAGAGGCGAACAACCTCGTCGCGGTGAGCGAGGAACCGTTCCCGCCAGGCTTTGAGGGTCTCGGCATAGTGCAGTTGCAGGATTTCAATGTCGGTGACGACGAGGTGCGAGCGCTCGATGGCCGGCAAAACCTCGGATAGCGCCGGGATATAGCCGCCGGGGAAGATGTATTTGGCGATCCACGGGTTGCTGACGCTCGGCGGGCCGCTGCGGCCGATGGCATGCAGCAGCGCCACGCCATTGTCGGAGAGCAGCCTGGCGCATTGCCGAAAGAAGGTGTCATAAAAGCTGACGCCGACGTGCTCGAACATGCCGACCGAGACGATGCGGTCGAACTGGCCTTGCACATCGCGATAATCGATTAGCTGGAAGGTGGCGTTACTCGTCTGGCCACGCTCCATCGCGCGTTCCTGCGCGCGTTTGAATTGCTCCTGCGACAGGGTGATGCCGGTGACATGAGCGCCTGCGGTTTCGGCAAGATAAAGCGCAAGTCCGCCCCAGCCGCAGCCGATATCGAGCACTGAAATTCCGGGTTCAATGCGGAGCTTCGACGCGAGGTGACGTTTCTTTGCAAGTTGCGCGTCGTCGAGCGACTCCTCGGGAGTCTCGAAGTAGGCGCAGCTATATTGCTGGTCACCGTCGAGGAAGAGCCGGTAGAGCCGTGCATCGAGATCGTAGTGATGGGCGACGTTGTTGCGCGCCCGCGATCGCAGATTGAATTGTTGTAACCGGCGGAACACATATCGCAGAAAATGGTGCGGCAGCGCCCAGATTGGCCCCTTGAGGCGATCCTGGCCCATCAGGATTTGCAGGGCATCGGCTATCGAGCCCCGCTCGACGACGAACGTGCCTTCCATATAGGCGTCGCCGAGCTTCAATTCGGGATCGAACAGAACCGCGCGCTGCGCTTTCGCAGTGGCAAAGCGCACTGCAACCGGAGTACCGCTGCCATCGCCGAAGGTGTAGGTTCGGTTTCGCGCCGTCGTCACCGTGAACGACCCGCGGCGGATAAACCGGCTCAGAAACATTGTCAGCAACCGATCCACGGCCGCCTCCACGAACGTCTACATCCACCTCAAAATGCGACGATTGACGCCCCCGCTTAAGGCTGGCGGCCTCCCGCTGGCCAGACAATCGATGCTCGCACCCGAGGCGAAATTGTTGCCTGCCGTTATTAAAACAAAATTCTCCTTGACCAGCAATGCGCTAATCGTGTGCAAACGCGGCGCATCCGCTTGCAACCGGCCATTTTGGGTTAAGATAATGGGTCAGCCGACGAAACCGCAGAGGCCCAAGGTGTTCCGCCGTTTCTTGTTTGCAATCGGGCTATTTGCGGGGCTGATCCCGCCGCTCGCTCACGCCCAAACCAGCATTGATGCGGGCAAGTCTCCGGCCGAGATTTTCTCGACCGTTTGCGCGACCTGTCACAAAAGTGCGCGTGGGCTGGCCAATGGGCGGGGCATGTCGGGGGTCGCCTCGTTCCTGGCCGAGCACTACACCTCGGGCAAGGACCAGGCAGCGCAGCTCGCGGCTTACGTGATGGGGGCCGGGGGTGGTGAAGCCGCCCCGGCGACGCAGGGACGCAAGCCGGCCTCAGATCGCGCCGCGACCGAGGAACCCAAGCCAAGCACGCAGCAGCGCCAGAAGCCCGAGCCTTCCGGCGCTAGCGCAAGGCTGCAGCCGCCGGCCAGCGAGGAATCGAAACCGCGGCCCGGTGACGTGCCAGGCATTGTCCAGGAGCGCGGGCGCAAGCCGGCTACAGGGCGCCGTGAAGAGCCGGCAACCGCGAGCCGCGGAAAGCCCGCCCCCGAACCTGAGGCAAAACCGGCAGCGCCGGAGCCTGCTCATGCTGTGGTCGAACAGCCGAAAGCGCCAGAGCCGGCTCATGCTGCGGTCGAACAGCCGAAGCCGCCCGTTCAGGAAAGTACGCCGGAGCCTGGGTCAACCGCGGCCGCCCCGGCGAACGCCGATGCGGGCGAAAGCGCACCGGTGCCGCGCGACAACATCCCGGACTGAAAAATCAAGTCTGTCACTGGCGCGCCTTAAGGCGCGTCAGCTTTTCTCGGCGGGGACGGCGGCCTCTTCGGCTTCCGGCGCTTGTTCGTCTTCGCGAGCGCGCAACGCTTCCGGTTCGAAGAACTCCTCGGCGGCGGCGATTGCCGCTTCAGCCTCCGTCGCTTCGCGCAATTGCGTGACACTCTCGCCGCGCTCGACACGCGCAGCTTCGTCCGCATTGCGAGCGACGATGAGCTTGATCGAGGTTTCGATTTCCGGATGCAGCGCCAGCGGAACCTCGTGCTGGCCGATCATCTTGATCGGAGCACTGAGCGCGATCTGATTGCGCGTCACCGAATAGCCAGCCGCGCTAACAATGCTGACGATATCGCGCGGCGAGACCGATCCAAACAGCTGGCCGGATTCCGACGCCTGGCGGAGAACTGTAAAGCTCTTGCCGTTGATCTTGTCGGCGACGCCGCTGGCCTCGGTTTTCAGAGTCGCCGAACGCGCCTGCAAATCGCTCTTCATCAATTCAAAGCGGGTTCGGTTCTCGTCGGTGGCGCGCAGCGCCTTGCCGCGCGGCAACAGGAAATTGCGCGCGAAACCGTCCTTGACGCGGACGACATCGCCCATCTGACCAAGCCGGCCGACGCGCTCGAGCAAAATGACTTCCATTTCAACTCTCCCTGGCGGCCGTTAGCGGATCACGTAGGGCAGCAGCCCGAGGAAACGCGCGCGCTTGATCGCTTGTGCAAGTTCACGCTGCCTCTTTGCCGAAACCGCGGTGATCCGGCTCGGAACGATCTTGCCCCGCTCGGATACGAAACGTTGCAGCAGCTTGACGTCCTTGAAGTCGATTTTCGGCGCATTCGAGCCCGAAAACGGACAGCTCTTGCGGCGACGGAAGAACGGGCGGCGGCCGCCTCCTGGTGACATTGCCATGATTATTCCCCCGTCGCTTCGGCGTCGTCGCCGTCACGCGGACGGCGCGGGCGGTCGCCCCGATCCCCTCTGTCTCCACGGTCACCGCGATCAAATCCTCCGCGGTCGCCCCGGTCGAACCGGTCGCCGCGCCGATCATCGCGGTCGCGATCGCGTTCGGCCCGACGCATCATCGCAGACGGGCCTTCTTCAAGTTCTTCGACGCGGATGGTGAGATAGCGGAGCACGTCTTCGTTGAGCCGCTCCAGGCGTTCGATCTCGTTGATCGCCGGCGGCGGCGCATCGATGTTCATCAGCGTGTAGTGCGCTTTGCGATTTTTGCTTAACCGATAGGACAGGGTTTTCACGCCCCAGTATTCGGTCTTCGCCACGGTGCCGCCGAGACCCTCGACGACGCCCTTCAATTGCGCGGTCAATTCCTCGACCTGCTGCGCGCTGGCGTCCTGGCGCGCAAGATAGACGTGTTCGTACAGAGGCATGAATGCCCTTTCCCTATGTTCGTCGCTCGCCCCAGCGCCAAGCCCCTCGAGCCTTTCGGGAAAGGCTCGAATGCTCTGAAGGCGGGGACACCGGACGCCGGACCCACGGGTTACTCCGATGGGCCCTACCGTATGGAAGCCATACGGCCGTCCGTTCAGCCCCCGGCCGGGGTCGAGCGGAAGGCGGCGTTATACGCGCCGCCGCCCGGCAAAAGCAAGGTGAACAGGGCGTGGCGTTAAGCTTTGGGAGGCGCCTGGATGATCTCGGCCAGCCGGACGGCGAGCTGGGCGCCTTCCCGGATCAAATCGGCCGCTGAAATCAGCCGCATTTTGCGATTTACGGGCCCGTTTCAGGCCTTCGAGCAAGACTTCCATGTTTTGGCTGAGCAGCCTTTGCCGGAACTTGGGGTCGATGCGGGCGCGGACCAGTTCGTCCTCGGACACGGGTACGAATTTATTCATGACAGTGGCTCGCAAGACCAAGGGCCGGCTGCGCCGTTAAAGCTATCCCACACGTTAACCGCCGACGGTTGTTAGTTTCTTACCCGGCCACCCCGACTTGACACGACCCGGATCGCGGTATCTTTCGCGGCTTTTGCGAGGAAATTCATGGCGGTCGCGTTTGTCTTTCCGGGGCAGGGCAGCCAGACGGTCGGAATGGGTAAGGCATTGGCCGATGCCTTCGCGCCCGCGCGCCGGGTTTTCGACGAAGTCGACGCGGCGCTCGGCGAACGGCTCAGCGATATCATCTGGAGTGGTCCGGCCGAGACGCTGACCCTTACGGAGAACGCACAGCCGGCGCTGATGGCGGTATCGCTTGCGGCGATGCGCGTGCTCGAAGCCGAGGCGGGCGTCGATCTCGGGCGAGACGCGGCGTTTGTCGCTGGACATTCCCTTGGAGAATATTCGGCGCTGGCTGCGGCCGGTGCGCTTTCGATTAACGATGCCGCGCGGCTGCTGCGCATCCGCGGCCGCGCCATGCAGAAAGCTGTGCCGGTAGGCCAGGGCGCCATGGCAGCCCTCATTGGCCTGGACTACGGCACCGTCAAATCAATCGCAGTGGAAGCCGCCGGCTCTGAAGTGTGTGCCGCCGCCAACGACAACGGCGGCGATCAGGTGGTGGTTTCGGGCAACAAAGCCGCGGTCGAACGCGCCGTCGAACTTGCCAAGGCGCGCGGCGCCAAGCGGGCGATGCTGTTGCCCGTCTCCGCCCCCTTCCATTGTGCGCTGATGCAGCCGGCGGCCGATGCGATGGCCGAAGCGCTTGGCAAGGTCACTGTTAACAAGCCGTGTGTCCCGGTGGTCGCTAATGTCCGCGCGCAGCCGGTTATCGAGCCCGCCGACATCGTTGGCTGCCTCATTGAGCAGGTGACGGGAACGGTGCGTTGGCGCGAGTCGGTGCTTTACATGGCCGACAGCGGGGCAACGGCATTCAACGAAGTCGGAGCCGGCAAGGTACTTTCCGGTTTGATCAAACGGATCGCGCCGGCTGCCACCGCTTCAGCAGTCGGTATGCCCGACGACATCGCCCGCTTCAAAGCTGCACGTTAAAGGTTTGCGAGGACCACCATGTTCGATCTCACCGGGAAAACCGCGCTGGTCACCGGAGCAACCGGCACCATCGGTGACAGCATTGCGCGGACGCTCCACGCGCAAGGCGCAACTGTCGCGATCTCCGGTACGCGAACCGAGGTTCTCGACCAGCTCGCGGCGCAGCTTGGCAGCCGCGTCCATGTTCTGCCCTGCAATCTTGCCGATGCCGCGGCCGTCGAGGCCCTGGTCACGCGCGCTGAGGAAGTGATGGGGCAGCTCGATATTCTGGTCGCCAATGCGGGCGTGACGCGGGACAATCTGCTTGTGCAATTGCGCGACGAGGACTGGGATCAGGTGATTGCCATCAACCTGTCGGCGACATTCCGTCTGACGCGCGCGGCGGTGCGGGGCATGATGCGCCGCCGCTTCGGCCGGGTGATCGCGATCACGTCGGTGGTCGGAACGACGGGAAACCCGGGGCAGGCCAACTACGTCGCTGCCAAAGCCGGCATCGCCGGGATGATCAAGGCGGCCGCCGCCGAATACGCCAAACGCGGTGTCACCGCGAACTGCGTGGCGCCCGGCTTTATTGTTACTCCGATGACCGACAAGCTTAACGACAAGCAGCGCGAGGTTATCCTGGCAAAGGTTCCGGCAAACCGCGCCGGGACACCGCAGGAAGTCGCTGCGGCGGTCGCCTATCTCGCGTCGAACGAGGCCGCCTACGTCACCGGCCAGACTTTGCATGTGAACGGCGGAATGGTGATGATTTAATTGGGACAAGGCCCTTTCCCGCTCTTGACCTCGTGCGCTGGCCATTGGAAATGAAGTGTGGTAACCGAACCGCGACTGGGTTTGGGGAGCCGGAATGCCGGAATCTGGGGCGACTATCCGCCTCTAGTCGGTGGCGACCCGTGGCCGTCACCTACGACGGGACCGAAACAGAATTGATTGGTTCGCGTTGAACGATGAGGTTGGAACAATGAGTGACATTGGCGAGCGGGTGAAAAAGATTGTCGTCGAACACTTGGGCGTCGAGCCCGACAAGGTGACCGACAACGCCAGCTTCATCGATGACCTCGGAGCCGACAGTCTTGATACCGTCGAGCTTGTCATGGCTTTCGAGGAAGAGTTCGGTTGCGAAATTCCTGACGACGCCGCCGAGACTATTTTGACGGTGGGCGATGCCGTCAAATTTCTCGAAAAGAATGCCAAGAGCTGACGTTAGTCGGTTCTGTCGTCTTCAAATGCGAATGCGTTTACCGGGGCCGCGCCATGACGAATGGGTGCGGCTCATCGCTTTGAGTGCGACGTCCGGGCCGTTAGGCTAGGCGTTGCAGGTTCCGGGATTATTGATGATGAGACGTGTCGTCGTCACAGGGATGGGCATGGTGACGCCGCTCGCGAGCGGCATCGAACCGACTTGGCAGCGGCTTCTTGCCGGAAAAAGCGGGATCAGGGGCATCGAGAAATTCGATGTGTCCGACATCACTTGCAGGATCGCGGGCCAGGTGCCGCGCGGCGACGGCTCTGACGGCACATTCAACGCCGATCAATGGATGGAGCCGAAGGAGCAGCGCAAGGTCGACGACTTCATCATTTTCGCCATGGGCGCGGCCACCCAGGCGCTCGACGACGCCGGCTGGCATCCCAAGGAACGCGAAGACCAGATCACCAGCGGTGTGTTGATCGGTTCGGGTATCGGCGGTGTCGAGGGAATCGCCGAAACCGCGCTGGTGCTGCGCGATCGCGGTCCGCGGCGTGTATCGCCGTTCTTCATTCCCGGGCGTCTGATCAATCTCGCCTCGGGCTATGTGTCGATTACGCACGGCCTCAAAGGTCCGAACCATGCCGTTGTGACGGCTTGCTCGACCGGCGCGCACGCCATCGGCGACGCCGGCCGGCTGATCGCGCTCGGTGACGCCGATGTGATGGTGGCTGGCGGCACCGAATCGCCGGTGAATCGGATATCGCTGGCAGGCTTTGCCGCCTGTCGGGCACTGTCGACCGGCTTCAACGACACGCCGGAGCGCGCATCGCGCCCCTACGATCGCGACCGCGACGGCTTTGTCATGGGCGAAGGGGCCGGCGCGGTCGTGCTCGAAGAATACGAGCACGCCAAGCGGCGCGGCGCCAAAATCTACGCCGAGTTGATCGGCTATGGCCTGTCAGGTGACGCCTACCACATCACCGCGCCGTCGGAAGACGGCGACGGTGCATTCCGCTGCATGAGCGCCGCGCTCCGCCGTGCCGGCGTTTCGCCCGGCGAAATCGACTACATCAACGCGCACGGCACTTCGACGCCGCTTGGCGATGAGATCGAGCTTAAAGCTGTCGAACGGGTCGTCGGCAACGCCGCCGGCAATATCTCAATGTCTTCGACCAAGTCCTCGATCGGTCACCTGTTGGGCGCCGCCGGGGCGGTTGAAGCAATTTTCTGCCTGCTTGCAATGCGTGATCAGGTCGTGCCGCCGACGATCAATCTGGACAACCCGTCGGTCGCCACCGCGATTGATCTGGTGCCGCATACGGCGCGAAAGCGGCCGATCAATGTAGTCTTGTCGAATTCGTTCGGCTTTGGCGGCACCAATGCCAGTCTTGTATTCCGCCGACTGGTGGACTGACACCGCCAACACCAATCCGCCATATTTGCTCCGCACTCGGCTGCGATTCAGTGCAGCGATCAGGTCCATCCATCAATGACATGCCCTGGGTCATCTGCGAGCATTCGTTCGGGGCGGACGGCATGCCATCATCGGTGATCATGAATCGCGTAACAGCGGACAACCGGTGGTGACCGGATCAGACCTACCGCCTCAAGGCGGCAATCGTACCGGCACGCCGCCGCGCGGCAGCACTGGACGCTGGCCTGCGACTGCCAAACCCTCGCCAATTCCACTGACCGTGGCATACTCGCGTGACCCAGTCGGGGCTGTGCCCGGCGCCAGTGAGCAACCGGGGCGTCCGGGAACGGGACAGGCGACGCGTCCATGGATGTAAAAGCCAACGACAGCAAGCGCCTGACGCCGCGCAGCCCGCGCTCGGCCCTTGAGCCCGACACGATCGAGTTGCCGCAACGCCGCGTTAGAAGCAAAACTGTGCGGCACCCCGTCGTTATTATCGGCAACGCCATCTTCAGCCTGTGCGTGCTGTTTGCAGTCGTTGTCGGCTTTGCCGTCTACGTAGGCAACGAGCGCTTCGAGGCGCCGGGCCCACTGCAACAGGATAAGGTCGTCATTATTCCGCACGGCTCCGGGATCCGCGACATCACCGAGGTTCTACAGCGCGAAGGCGTCATCGATCAGCCCTGGGTTTTCATCGGCGGAGTGATGGTTCTCAAAGCGCGCGAAGATCTCAAAGCCGGCGAATACCAATTCCATGCCCACGCCAGCCTGCACGACGTGGTCGGGACCATTGTCGACGGCAAGGTCGTTCCGCATCAGATCAGTTTTGCCGAAGGCCTGACGTCCGAGCAGATTGTCGCGCGCCTGCTGGACGACGATGTTCTTGCCGGCAACATCAAGGAAATGCCGCGTGAGGGTACGCTGCTGCCGGACACTTACAATTTCACGCGCGGGGTGACGCGCGAACAGATGATTCAGCGCATGCAGGCGGCGCAGCAGCGGGTGCTCAAGGAAATCTGGGATCGGCGCGCGCCCGATCTGCCGCTGAAGACGCCGGATCAACTGGTCGTCCTCGCCTCGATTGTCGAGAAGGAAACCGGCAAGGCCGAAGAACGCTCGCGGGTCGCCGCGGTGTTCGTCAACCGGTTGAAGCAGAGGATGCGCCTGCAATCGGATCCGACCATCATCTACGGGCTGGTTGGCGGCAAAGGCACGCTCGGCCGCCCGATCATGAAGAGCGAGATCGAGCAGCCGACGCCGTACAACACTTACGTGATCGATGGATTGCCGCCGGGGCCGATTTGCAATCCGGGCCGCGCGTCACTCGAGGCCGCCGCCAATCCGGCGCGCACCCGCGAGATTTATTTTGTCGCCGACGGCAGCGGCGGTCATGTATTTGCGGAAAGTTACGACCAGCACCAGAAAAACGTAGCGCGTTTGCGCGCCATCGAGACGGATCAGAAAGATCAGGCGCCGCTCGATGCCGCAGCGCCCGCGCCGGCTGGTCCGGCCGCAACCTCGGCGGGTTCGGCGGCCACCGCGCATCGCCCTGCGCCGCATCCGCAGGCGCATCCGAACACGAACCCGCCGGCGACATCGGCCCCGAAAGGCCCGCAGCAGTAAAGCTGGCTGTGACTCCCGCTGGTCCGCCGCTTGTGACCGCGACTGGGCGCAGTTAAGTTCAGCGCGACTTTTTCAAAATTGTGGCTGGAGATCGTATTTCATGGCGCTGTCGAGCATGACCGGATTTGCTCGCAGCCACGGCGTCTGCGGCTCCTATACGTGGGCCTGGGAAATCAAATCGGTCAACGGCAAGGGGCTCGATCTGCGGCTGCGCATGCCGCCGGGCTGGGATGCGATCGATGGGCCCGTCCGCGCCCGCCTTTCCGAAGTTCTTGCGCGCGGCTCGGTGCAAGCCAGCCTGACCATCGAGCGTAGCGGCGCGGCGCCGACCGTCCGCATCAATCCGGATATTCTCGACGCCGTGCTGGGTGCCTTGAAGCAGCTTCGGCCGCGCGTTGACGCGACGCCGCCGTCGCTCGACGGATTGCTGGCGCTCAAGGGCGTCATGGAAGTGAGCGAAACCGAGGAAAGTGAGGAAGAGCGGCGCGGCGCCGAAACGGCCGTTATCAAAGGCTTCGCCGATGCGATCGGCGCGCTCGCAGAAATGCGCCGTCAGGAAGGGGCCGTTCTCGGAAATCTTTTGTCGGCCAGGATGTCCGAAATTGCCGCGCTGGCCGAGCGGGCGGATAAATCCCCGGGACGTCAGCCCGAGGCCGTCCGTGCGCGACTGGCCCAGCAGGTCGCAACACTGCTGGAACAGTCCGAGAAATTCGATCCCGACCGGCTGCACCAGGAAGCGATACTGATCGCCACCAAGGCCGACGTGCGCGAGGAGCTCGATCGCCTTGCGGCGCATGCCACGCAGGCGCGCAACCTGATCGGGCAAGGCGGACCGGTCGGTCGGCGCCTGGATTTCCTCGCACAAGAATTCAATCGCGAGGCCAATACTTTGTGCGCCAAGGCGAACGACGTCGAGCTGACGAATATAGGCCTGGAGCTCAAGGCGGCGGTGGAGCAATTCCGCGAGCAAGTGCAGAACGTGGAATAGGCGATGGCGCGGCCGGCAAAGAATCGAAGAAACGTTGCCCGCCGCGGCTTGATGCTGGTGCTGTCGTCGCCGTCGGGCGCCGGCAAGACGACGTTGTCGCGGATGCTGCTGAAAGCCGATCGCGGCGTCGAATTGTCGATCTCGGTGACGACACGGCAAAAGCGTCGCGGTGAAGTCGACCGGCGCGACTACCATTTCATCGACCGCGCCCGCTTCGACGCCATGGTGAAAGCCGGCGACCTTCTGGAATGGGCCGAGGTATTCGGCAATTGTTACGGCACGCCACGCCGGCCGGTAGAAGCGGCGCTGCGGGCGGGCAGGGATGTGCTGTTCGATATCGACTGGCAAGGCACGCAGCAATTACGCGAGAAGGCCCGGGACGATCTGGTCAGCGTTTTTATCCTGCCGCCGAGCGCAAAAGAACTGGAGCGGCGGCTCAAAAGCCGCGCCCAGGACAGCAGGGACGTGATCGGGTCGCGAATGGCCAAGGCGGCCGGCGAAATGAGTCATTGGCCGGAATACGACTATGTCGTCGTCAACCGTGACGTCGATGAGGCTTTCAATGAGGTGAGGGCCATCCTCGCCGCCGAGCGGCGCAAGCGCGAGCGGCAGATCGGCCTGACCGAATTCGTGCGCGGGCTTCAGTCCAACCTTTAGGCGTGCAGGACGGTCCGGCCGACGACGCGGCCGGCCCGAAGCTCGTCAAGCGCGGCCTGCGCTTGCCCAAGCGGACGATCGCGGGTCGGGATCGGCGCGATCTTGCCGGCGCGCGCAAGATCGAGAAGCTCGCGGGCTTCGGCAAGCGTTCCGGTCAACGTACCTTCGATCGTCATGGCCTTGATCGCGAACATCGCAGCGGCCATTGAAAAATTTCCGCCAAGCAATCCCGTCACCACCACTTTGCCGCGGCGCGCAAGTACGCCGGTCGCGAATTGCAGCGAGCGATCGGAACCGACGAAATCGCAGACTGCAAGCAGGCCACCGGTAGTTTTCATGATCTCGCGGCGCGCTTGCGGATCGGATGGATCGTAAGCCGCGGCCGCACCGGCGACGAGCGCGGCGTCGCGCTTGCCGGCATCGATGTCGGCGACAATCGGCGCATGCGGAAACAGCGCGCGTGCGATGGCCAGCCCCATCATGCCGACGCCGCCGAGCCCGATAAGCAGCGTGGCTCCGCGCCGCGATCGATCGCCCAGGTGCTTGAGCGCCGAGTAGGCGGTCAGGCCGGAACACATCAGCGGGCCGGCGAACGCCGGAGACAGCGGCGCATAGTCGAGCAAATAGCGCGGGTGCGGGATCATGACGTGGCTGGCGAACCCGCCGTCGGCGCTGATGCCGAGATGCCGATGGTTTGAACAAAGGTTCTCTTCACCTGCCTTGCAGGCCGTGCAACTGCCGCAACCGATCCAGGGATAAATGGCGACGCGGTTGCCGACGACGGCGCCCTCGGCGCCGTCCCCTGCGCTTTCAACGACGCCGGCGATCTCATGTCCGAGGGTGAACGGCAGCGGGCGGTCCTTGGTGATGTCGAGCCGTTTCTCGGCGCCGAGCTCGAAATAGCCGTCCTGCAGATGCAAATCCGAGTGGCACACGCCGCATCGCTCGACGCGCACCAGGACTTCGGTGCCGTGCGGAGCCGGGCAGTCGACGATCGTTTCGCATAGCGGCTGGCCGTAGGCGACAAGCGATTGCCGGAATAGTTTTGTCATGTCATTTCACTTTCCGTCCCGGCACGTCGCCAAAGCCCGCGTCAGCGCGACATATCCATCGACCGAAATGTCTTCGGCGCGCGCCGTGGGGTCAAGGGCGGCCAAAGCCAGCAATCTCGAGACCTCGACATTCAGCGACCGCAAGCTTTGCCGCAGCATTTTGCGTCTTTGACCGAAAGCGGCCTGCGTTACCTTCTCAAGCAGATTCCGGTCGCAGGCCGCCGGCGACGTTCGCGGTACAAGTTTCAGCACGGAGCTTGTGACCTTCGGCGGCGGCACAAACGCGGACGGATTGACGTCAAAAAGAATGCGCGCCTCGCAGCGCCATTGCACGAGCACGGACAGCCGCCCATAGGTTTTTGAACCCGGCATGGCGACGATACGCTCGGCAACTTCGCGCTGGAACATCAATACCGCACAGTCGTACCAGGGCGGCCACGGCTCGATGCTCAGCCACGAGACCAGAAGCGGTGTGGCAATATTGTAGGGCAGGTTGGCGACGATGCGCGCGGGCTTGCCGTCAAGCATCGGCCGCGGGTCGAATGCGAGCGCGTCAGCATTGACGATATCGAGCCGTCCCGGATACCACGACGCGATCTCCTCAAGCGCCGCAATCGCGCGTTCGTCGCGCTCGACCGCGATGATGCGCTGGGCACCGAGCGTCAACAGGGCGCGTGTGAGACCCCCCGGTCCGGGACCGACTTCAAATATCGTTGCGCCGGCCAGCGGTTCGGCCGCCCGTGCGATGCGCTCGGTCAGGTTGAGATCGAACAGGAAGTTTTGGCCGAGCGACTTCCGCGCGATGAGACCGTGCCGGCGAACGACGTCGCGCAGCGGCGGTAAGTCATCGGTCACGAGGCGGTAAGGGGGGCCCGGCTGCCGGCCGTGGCAAGGCGTTCCGCCAGGCGAAGTGCGGCGATAAGGCTGGCCGGATCGGCGCGTCCGGTCCCGGCGATATCGAAAGCCGTGCCGTGGTCCGGCGAGGTTCGCACAAAGGGCAGACCGAGGGTGACGTTGACGGCGTGATCGAAGGCGAGCGTCTTGATCGGTATCAGCGCCTGATCGTGGTACATGCAAAGCGCAACGTCGTAAGCGGCGCGGGCCTGTTCATGGAACATCGAGTCCGCTGGCAGCGGGCCCCGCGCGTCGATACCGTCGCTCCTGAGACGTGCGATGGCCGGAGCAACGATAGTCCGGTCTTCCTCGCCGAGCGTTCCCTCTTCTCCGGCATGCGGGTTAAGTCCGGCGATCGCCAGCCGCGGCCGCGGCAGACCAAATCGCGTCGACAGGTCCCGGGCGACGATGCGGCCGGTTTCGACGATGAGCTCGGAGGAAAGCTGTCCGAATATTTCCTTTAGCGGCAGATGGATGGTGACCGGCACCACAGCGAGCTCAGGCGACCACAGCATCATCACCGGACGCAGCACCTTTCCGGTGGCTTCCTGAACCAGCTTGGCCAGAAATTCGGTGTGACCGGGCTCTGCGAAGCCCCAGCTATAGAGCACGTTTTTGGCGACCGGGTTGGTAACCACGGCTGTCGCTTCGCCCGCCATGACGTCCGCGACAGCGCGTTCGATCGAGGCAACGGCAGCGGGGGCGCTGGAACGATCCGGCCGGCCGGGTTCGGCGCTTACAGCTTCGTCGATGGTGACGACTGGAAGCGCAGAGGCAAATGTTGCCGCGGCGGCTCGAGGTGTTGTCGTCGCAATCGGAACGTCGACGCCGAGCCGAATCGCTCGTCTGGCGAGAAAATCCGGGTCGCCAACGACGTAAAAGGCCGGGATGCCGAGCTCTTGCCGCCGGCGCCACACCGAAAGCGCGAGATCGGGACCGATGCCGGCCGGCTCGCCGAGTGTCAAAGCTAAAGGTTGCACGATCACGCTTCTATAGCAGGACCGGGAAAAGCGGAATCCCGTTTTCCGAACGCGGCGGCGCGAAAACCTCTATTGCCTGTATTCGATCATGGCCGCGCGGCGGATCTCGGCGAGATAGCGTTTCGCCTGCGCGCCGAACTTCTGCTGGGCCAGTTCGTCGCGCATTTCCTTTTTTCCGGGCGTATCGGCTTTGGTTTCCTTTTTGCCGCACAAGGCAAACATCTGGATGCCTTCAGTCGTTTGCTCCGGTGGAGTCAGGTGGCCCATGTCAGTCTTGTCAAGGATATCGCGCAGTGCCGGAAGCAAGTCGGCGGAATATTTTGTGACCGGATCGCGTACGGCGACTTCGCGAAGGGCGCGCGCGAAGGGAATGCCGGAAGCGCAGCTATCAAAGCGCACACGCAGGGCTTCCGCGTCCTTCTTGCGGGCCTCAAACGCGGCATCCGGCGAATTGCGCGGCACGACAAGAAGGATCGGGCGCAACGAATATTCGTAGCCGACTTCGTTTTTATCCTGCGGCTTGTGCAGTTCCAGTTGGGCTTCGACGTCGGTATCTGCGACCTGGAGGCTCGACTTGTAGCGGCCGCGTATCAGGGCCGTCCACGCGTACTCGGCTTTGAGCCGGTGTTTGAGCGTATCGGGGCTGGCGCCGCCCTTCGTCAGAATTTCGTCGAGCTTCTGCTTGTCGACGCCCATTTTGTTGCCGACGTTGGCGTAAGCATCTTCCACGTCGGATTTTGGGACTTCGATGCCAAATTTCTTGCCTTCGTCGATCTCCAGGATTTCATCAACGAGATCGTTGATCACTTCCTGTCGCGGCGGCTCCTTGTGGGTGCTCATCAGCATAAATTTGGTGCGCTGCTCGATATCAAGTGCGGTGATGGGCTCGCCGTTGACCATCACTACGACCGATTGCGCGTGGCCGACTGTAGGTGCGGCGACGACTATCGCGACCGCCGCGATGGCTGCTGCCAGCGTTTTCTTGTCGGCGTTGAACCAGCTTCGTAGCATTATCTGCGCTCTCCTGCGGCAGCCCGTGCCATGACCTTCTCTGCCATGCGCCTCCACCACAATCATACCAAGTCGAGGCGGAATTTTGAACGTGTCCGCCTGCAATATCGGCGGGTTGAAACCTTAACCATCCTCCTGGAACAGCAACACGACAAAGCCGGTCAAGCTGCCGACCAGAACGGGAATCCAAGCCGCGGCGATTGGCGATAGCAGCTCGGATTTGCTCATGTCGTCTGTGATTTTTGACAGGACGAAAAGCAGGAAGCCCGCGGTGATACCGCTCAGCACCATCTTCTGAACGCCGCCAAACCGGAAAAAGCGCAAACTCACGGAGGCGGCAAGCAATACCATTGCGCCAAGCAGGAAGGGACGGGCCAGCAGTTCGTCGTATTGCAGCCGGTAGCCTGCGGCTTGGAGCCCGGCTCGGTCGGCCATGTCGATGTAAGAGGGTAATTGCCAAAACGGAACCGTTTCGGGTGTGGCAAAGCTCTCGCGAACCTGCGCCAGCGTCAGATTGGTGTTGAGCCGGTAGGTGTCGGCGATCTGCAGCGGGTTGCTGCTCGAATACATGCGGACATCCTCAAGCTCCCAATAGCCGTCTTGCAGCGTCGCGCTTCTCGCCTCGATGCGCTCCTGAAAGTGTCCCTCGGTGTCAAAAGTATAGACGCTGACGTTGCCGAGATTGGCGCCCTGATCGCGGCTCGACTTGGCGTTGATGATCGCCGCGCCGTCCGCGCTCTTCTGACGCACCCAGAAACCATTGGAGCCGCCCTGTTGGAGCGCGGAAAGGCTTTCTCCTACGACTTCAGACTCGAGGCGTTTCGACCGCTCGTCGAGGGAAGCGGATACCGGATTATAGACGGTTGTTGCGATGGTCCCGAACAGAAATGCCGCGATGACCGCCGGCGCGACGAACTGCCAGGCAGAAACTCCGGCAGCCCGCGCCACCACAAGTTCCAGCCGCCGCGACAGGGTCAGGTAGCACGACATCGCTCCAACCAGCACCGAGAACGGCATGATGCGCTCGGTGAGTTGCGGAACGCGGAACATGGAGATCTTGGCAAGGGCCCACGGGGTAGCATGAGGCCAATCGGCGCCACGCCGCATCAGTTCGACATAATCGATCATCGCGGCAAGGACGACGACGCCAACGAACGCGCCCACGACCGCCGAGAGGAAGCGCATTCCGAAGTAGCGCGAAAGGGTGCCGACGATCATCTCCAGGTCCTATTGCGAAGCGCGCGAAATGCGTTCGGTGATCGCAGTCGCGATCTTCGAGACGAAATTGGCATGTTCGATTGCCCGGCCTCGCGATATTTGCCAAATGCCCGCCGCCAACGTTCCGAAGATGGCGATGAACTGCGCTGACAGGGCGCCGGGCGTACGCACGCCGACGACGACGCTGATAAAGCCGACCAGACGCAACGCCGCGACCGCGCCCATCATGCCCAGCATGGCCAACGTCCGGCTTTGCCTTGTGGTTTGCGGCGGACCGAGGAATGCGCACGCCAGAACGATGAAAACAATCGGGTACAATGGCGCCGCCAGGCGGTCGCTCAACTCCGACCGGTATTGATCTGCCTGCGCAACGTAAAGCGCATCATCCTGGGTCGGCCACAGCAGTTCCCAGAGAAACTTTTCGCGGACGGTATAGACGGAATTTTGCGTGCCGCTGCTGAATTTCGAAAGGTCGAACGCGTAGCGGTCGAAAGTGATGATGCGCGGGTCGCGTTCCCCGGCGGCCACCCTCTGGATGCTGCCACCCTCCATCACCAGGAAAGAGCCTTGCTCGTTCTTAACGATCTCGCCCTGCTCGGCGAGATAGGTCGAGTGTTCCTTGGGATCGCGGCCGTCGTCGACGAATATGCCGATCAGGAGGCCGTTGGGCCTGCGGTCGGCAATGTGGAATGTGAGATTGCCGCTGACCGTCGTGAAGCGGCCGGGTTGCACGATATTGGTCAGGATGTCGGCGCGCACTTGCGATGCCCAGTCTCGCAGCGCGCGCAAGCCGAGCGGCGAAACGTAGGCGGCGATGCCGGCCACCAGGATGGCGACGACGATCGCACTGGCAAGGAATGGGCTGAGGAGCCGCCACGGTGAAAGGCCCGCGGCGTTCATGACGATGATTTCGGAGTCCGAGCCGAGCTTGTTGAGGACGTGAGCGGCCGCCATCACCAGCGCGATGGGCGCGAGCATCATGACGAGCAACGGGATGATCAGGCCGGTGATGCCGACAAATACGACGATGGTCTGCCGTTGACTCGTGATCAGATCGAAGTCGCGCATGGCCTGCGTGAACCAGATCACCACTGTCAATGTGACGAGGGTGATCAGGAACGCGATTATCGTGCTGCGAAAGACGTACAAGTTCAGCGACGACATCCGATATCCCGCTGGAGGCAGATTTTAATGCAGAGGCGCCTTACTGTGCCGGCCGCCGAATCCCTCACTGCAAGTGCTTCTATGTTTTCACAAAATGGCCCGGCAAAGGCAAACCCGGCGGGGGTGGCGGCCACGAGCCGGGAACGCCTCCCGGCATCGTATATGCGCGCTTTGCATGATCGCAGCGTCCGGTCCATATGTCGGTTCCAGATGAATGCCTCAATTCGGCGGGGAAGGACTCACCATGGCTGACGCTCCGAAGTTCGGATTTGTCCCCTTTGCGCAACTGCCCGGCGTTCTTGTTGCGTTCTGTGGCGAGAATCTCAAGTTCGGCCCGGCGACCCAGAAGGCGCTATCGCCGCTGGGTGACCTGGTCCGGCGCGCCGCTGCTGCCGATCGCTTTACCGGCAAGAACGGTTCTTCGCTCGATATCGTCATGCCATCGGGGCTCAATACACCGCGGCTCGTCGTGATCGGAACCGGCAAGGACGCCGAGTTGAAAGGCCGGGATATCGTGAAGCTTGGCGGTATCGCCATGGGCAAGATTCCGCCGGTTGCCGGAGAAGCGACCATCATCGCGGAGTTTGGCTCTGGCGCGCTCAAAGGCGACCAGATTGCCGATCTTGTTCTGGGTGCACGGCTGCGTGCTTATTCATTCGATCGCTACAAGACGAAGAAGAAAGACGACGAGAAGCCGAAAAAGGTGGAGATTCATTTCGCTTGTTCCAGTCCTGCCGGGGCGGAAAAGGCCTGGGCGGGGGCAGCTGCGGTCGCCGACGGCGTCGTTATCGCCCGCGACCTCGTGAACGAGCCCGCGAATGTTCTCTACCCGATCGAATTCGCCCGCCGTACCACCGCGTTGTCGAAGCTCGGTGTCAACGTCGAGGTGCTCGACGTCGCAGCGATGAAGAAGCTCGGCATGAACGCGTTGCTTGGCGTCGGGCAGGGCTCGGTTCACGACTCGCGGGTCGTCGTCATGCGCTGGAATGGCGGCAAGCGCGGCGCCGCCCCGGTCGCCTTCATCGGCAAGGGCGTCAGCTTTGATACCGGAGGTATCTCGATCAAACCGGCGTCGGGCATGGAGGACATGAAGGGGGATATGGCGGGGGCCGCTTGCGTCGTCGGCCTGATGCACGCGCTTGCCGCGCGCAAGGCCAAGGTCAACGTCGTTGGCGCCATCGGTCTGGTCGAGAATATGCCTGACGGCAAGGCGCAACGTCCCGGCGACATCGTCAAGACGATGTCAGGCCAGACCATCGAGATCATCAATACCGACGCCGAAGGCCGTCTCGTGCTCGCCGACGTGCTGCATTACGTCAACAGCCGATTCAAACCCAAATTCATGATCAATCTGGCGACGCTCACGGGCGCGATCATCGTTGCGCTCGGTCAGGAATATGCTGGAATGTTTTCAAACGATGACAAGCTGGTCGATCGCTTGAACAAAGCCGGGGAGGAGACCGGTGAACGGGTGTGGCGCATGCCGCTGGGACCCGAATACGACAAGATGATCGATTCCAAGTTCGCCGACATGAAAAATACCGGCGGCCGGTGGGGCGGAGCGATCACGGCCGCGCAGCTGCTGGCGCGGTTTGTCGAAAAGACGCCTTGGGCCCATCTCGACATTGCCGGCACCGCGCTTGGCTCGCCGCAGACCGACATCAACAAGAGCTGGAGCTCGGGCTGGGGTGTGCGCCTGCTCGATCGTCTGGTTGAGGATCACTACGAACGTTGACGCTTCGTGGCGGCGCGGCATGACCGAAGTGCTATTCTACCATCTCAAGGGTCAGACGCTGGAGCAGGTGCTGCCGGCGTTGCTGCAGAAATCGCTCCAGCGCGGCTGGCGTGTCGTGGTGCAGGCTTCGTCGGACGAGCGCGTCGAAGGCCTCGATGCACATCTGTGGACCTGGCGCGATGACAGTTTCCTGCCGCATGGAACCTGGCGCGACAGCGAAGCCTCCGCACATCCGATCCTGCTGACGGTAAACGACGCAAACCCGAACGGAGCCGGCGTTCGTTTTCTGGTCGAGGGTGCCGGAATGCCGGACAATGCCGCCTCCTACCATCGCATTGTGCTGCTTTTCGACGGAGCGGATCCGGAAGCGGTCGAAACCGCGCGAACGCGCTGGGGTGAGGCTAAGGCGGCGGGCTTTGATGTGACCTATTGGCAAGCCGATGAAAATGGCCGCTGGCAGCGCCAGGCATGATCTTTTCGCCCTTAGAGTAAGCTATAAGAACCGGCCTTATAATTTTGAATTGAAAGTGATTTTCCGATCTTAACAATAAACTTTGGAGGCGCTCGCAAACCGGCCTCAGGAGTATCATATTCCTTTGCTCGGCCAAAGATTTGGATGTTATACTTGGTTCCATGAATAAGCGTTCAGTAAAAAAGGTCCGCGCCGCCAAAACTAGCCGGACAGTTGCAGCTCGCAAGGCGTCGGTTCGTAAAACTTCCGCTCGCAAAGCGTCGTCTTCGCGTCAGCCGGTCAAGCAGCAGCGTGCGGCGCCGAGCCAGATCGACATAAAGAGCCAATTCAGCAAGAGCCAATTCAGCGTCGTTTCGACGGTGACGGTCGAGCAGGTCGTCGGGCGCACGTCGGCACTACATTCGCATAAATATCGCGTCGGCCAGACGGTGTTCTACACATCAAGCCCGGTCAGCCGGCCGGGTGCGAGCGGCAGCTACGAAGTGGTCAGGCTGCTGCCCTCCGATGGCGAAGACTATCAGTACCGCATCAAGAATCCGGGCGAAGCGTTTGAACGCGTTGCCAAGGAAAGCCAGCTCGAACTCGAGCACTGACGGCGCATATCTCGTCCAAAGCGTGTCACGATGAGGGCCAATTCGTGCGCTCTTGTCGGCGCAGTCGCGCGTTCGGGGTGGCCAGTTCGGCATCGTCACGCCATAGTTGCCATGCGCAATGCCGATCGTGAGCTTTGGTTGGTAGGTGGTACTGTGGGTATTGATCCCGGGGCTGAAAGCTCGGCGCTCCATCTGTGGATTGCAGCAGGATCGGCCGCATTGCTGGTGGCCGCTTGCATTCTCACGGTCGTCCGCTCGCGGATAAATGTGGCCAGTGCGTTGGAACGCACGAGCGTCATTGTTGTTGGCGCAATACTCGGCGCCGTCATGGCTTGGGCCTTCCTGGACCGATCCTTTGGCCACGACAACGATGCCGATCGCCGGGCGCTGGAACTGCGCGCGGAAGAGCTGACGGCGCATTCGCTGGCCCCGGGCTCGGCATTGCCTTGCCTGGATGCGCTGGCGGGCGGTGACGTTGAAGCGGCTTGCGAGAAGTCATTGTTCGCATCCGCGGCCAATGTGGCGGTGGCGTCCTCTTACGTGACGGCGCGGCTTGCCCTGCTTTCGGACATGGTCGCGTATGTCAAACGCGGCGGCGGCAATATCGACACGACGCTGGTGCCGCTGCGGCGCGCGGTCGAAGCCGATCGGTTCGGCTTCCTTGCCCACGCCCTTGCCATACGCGACGGCTGCACCAGCCAGCAATGCAAGGCGCTATCGGTGCTCAACGACCCGAGCCACGTGCGAGCCAATCTGAGCACGGCAACGCTTGATCATTATCTCGAGCATTACGTCGCGGTATGGACCCAGCCGGCCGACAACTCCGTCGCAGACGCGGGGGCCGCCGCGCCCGCCACTCCTGGGCAGGCGCCGCGGAAGGTCGTCAACATTGATTTTCCGACGGCGGCGTCAATTCCGGCTGTGAGCATCATGAACCCCGAACCTGCCGGCAAACCCGCAGTGACCGCGCCGGCAGCCGCCGCGGCGGTCAGCGCGTCACCTGCGGCCGAAGCAGCGGGAGGGCAGAAGCGTGCACGCAAGCAGGCGGCCAATCCGGCGCCCGCGGCGACGGCCGACGCGCCGGTCGAACCGGTCTGGACCCCCGCGCCTCTGGCGCCACCAGCCGGAGCTTCATCCGCAGCACCTGCGGCAAGCGTTGCTTCCGGGCCGAATGGGCCGATGCAACTGATGCCGTCATCGCCGTCCCAGTAATCCCGGTCGGCTGACGCCGCCGCGTGCGGCAGCTAACATCCGGTCCATGCTTCGTTCCGTTCTCATCGCCAACCGCGGCGAGATTGCCTGCCGCATTGCCCGAACCGCGAAAAAGCGCGGCATGCGCACGATCGCGGTTTACTCGGCTGCGGACGCCGGTGCGCTTCATGTGCGGTTGTGTGACGAGGCCTATCCGATAGGTCCGGCGCCGCCGCGGGAAAGCTATCTGTCGATCGAACGGATCGTCGAAGCTGCAAAGAAATCCGGTGCGGAGTGTATCCACCCCGGTTACGGCTTTCTGTCGGAAAACGCCGGCTTCGTTGAAGCCTGTGATCAGGCGGGGATCGCTTTTGTCGGGCCGCCGGCGGCGGCGATCCGCGCCATGGGCCTTAAAGACCATGCCAAGGCGGTGATGGAGAAGGCCGGTGTACCAGTGGTGCCCGGCTATTACGGCGAGCGTCAGGACGCGAAATTCCTCCGGGAGAAGGCCTACGAGGTCGGTTACCCGGTCCTGATCAAACCGGCGGCGGGAGGCGGCGGCCGCGGGTTGCGGCGGGTGGAGAAGCACGCAGAGTTCGAAACTGCGCTCGAAGCCGCCATTCGCGAAGCCCAGTCCGCATTCGGCTCAAGCCGCGTTTTAATTGAAAAATATGTCGCCGCGCCGCGCCACATCGAGATTCAGGTCTTCGCCGACAAGCACGGCAACGTGATCCATCTCGGCGAACGCGACTGTTCGCTGCAAAGGCGCCACCAGAAGGTGATCGAGGAAGCGCCAGCCCCCGGCATGACGCCGGAGCTGCGCGCCAAAATGGGCGCGGCCGCTGTCGAAGCAGCAAGGTCGGTCGGCTACGCCGGCGCCGGCACGGTCGAATTCATTGCCGACAGCACCAGAGGACTTCGCGCCGACGCATTCTGGTTCATCGAAATGAACACGCGGCTGCAGGTGGAGCATCCGGTCACGGAAGAGTTAACCGGGCTCGATCTCGTGGACTGGCAGTTCCGTGTCGCAAACGGCGAGAAACTGCCGCTGACGCAGTCGCAGGTGCGGCTCGACGGGCACGCAATCGAAGCCCGTCTTTATGCAGAGGATCCGGAGAACGGCTTTTTACCTTCGACCGGACGGATCGTGGCGCTCGACTTGCCGGGCGACATTCGCGTCGATCGCGGCATCGAAGCGGGTGGAGAGGTGACGCCATACTACGATGCAATGATCGCCAAGCTCATTGTCCATGAGCCGACGCGCGAGGCGGCGCTGGCGCGACTGTCGGATGCGCTCGATCGCACCTTGCTCGCGGGCCCCCGCAACAATGTCGCTTTCCTCGGCGCACTGTGCCGGGCCGACGACTTTCGGCACGGCAGGATCGATACTGGTTTCATCGATCGCAGCCTGACGCTGCTCGGCGCGGTACCCCATGCACGGGATCAGGCCGCGGCGGCGCTTGGGGTGGCGCACCTGTTGTCCGCCCGGAACGACGATGTGGCCGACAACAACGATAACTTCGATGCCGGTTCGCCGTGGGCCGTGCACGACGGCTTCCAGCTTGGCGGCAAGCGGACGCTCGCCGTGCCGATGGTTGTCGATGGCGAAAACGCGACCGCGACGGTGAGTTACGGTGGCGATGGCATGCGCGTCTCGATCGAGAATACCGTTGCCGCATCTGACGCACGGGTGTTTCAGCTTGGCGACGAAGCCTATGTGCTCCGTGGTGGCCGGCAGACGCGGGTGCGCTTGAAGGACTTTTCGAGCGCGTCAGCCCAATCCGGCGGCGGCGATGGTTCGATCAACGCGCCGATGCACGGGCGGGTGCTCGAGGTGCTGGTCGGCACCGGCGAGCGGGTGACGAGCGGCCAACGTGTTGCCGTGATTGAAGCCATGAAGATGGAACACACGCTTCGCGCGCCATTTGACGGCCTTGTGAGCCGGATTTCGGCCGAGGCCGGTGCGCAAGTTGTGGAAGGCGCGGAGATCATGGTGATCGAGGCGGCAAAGGCAGGCTAATCTCGCTCCATGGCATTAAATCTCATCAAGCTCTGCGTTGGCGCGGACTCCGTTCGCGACCTTGAGGACTGGATCAAGGAAAAGCTGCGCGATAAGCGCAAGCGCGGCGAAAAGCCCGAACATATCCACCGCACCCGCATGGTGCCCAAGCGTGCCGACGAATTGAAAGACGGCGGCTCGCTCTATTGGGTGATCCGCGGCGAGATCATGTGCCGGCAGCGCATCCGGGACATCAGGCCGTTCCGCGACAAGGATGGCGTCGGCCGTTGCGGTGTGGTGCTGGAATCTAAGGTTGTCCTGGTTGAGCCGCGTCCATTTCGCGCGTTCCAGGGTTGGCGCTACCTTGACGCGAAGGCCGCCCCGCGCGACCTCGAAAAGGCGGCGCCGGGCGCGGCGGCCATGCCTGAAAAAATGCGGCGTGAATTGCGCGAACTGGGCCTGATGTAGACCGCTCGCCGCATGGCGTAGTCCCGATCGATCACGTAAAGTCCGGCGCCTCGGTGTGAAAAGGCGTTCGGAGCAATCGATGATCATCGGCAGTGAGCAGGATGTTACCAAGGCAGTGCTGGAGGAATATGCGCGGACCAAAAATCCGCGTTTACGCGAAATCATTTCGGCCCTGGTCCGTCACCTGCACGCCTTCGCTCGCGAGGCGAAGCTGACCGAGGAGGAATTCCAGGCGGCGTGCGGCTATGTCGTCGCGCTCGGCAAGCACACCACCGAAACCCATAACGAAGCGGTTTTGATATCGGGTTCGCTCGGGCTTTCGTCGCTGGTCTGCCTGCTCAACAACGGCAACCGCGGGCAGACCGAAACCGATGCCAATCTGCTCGGTCCGTTCTGGCGCATGGATTCGCCGCCGACCGAGAACGGTGGTTCCATCGTGCGCTCGCCGACGCCGGGACCGGTGCTGTTTGTCGACGCGTGGTTCAAGGACACCAGGGGCAATCCGATCGAGGGCGCCGAGGTCGATATCTGGCAGTCCTCGCCCGAGGGCTTTTACGAAAATCAGGATCCCGTTCAGGCGGATATGAACCTGCGTGGCAAGTTCACCACCGACAAGGATGGGCACATCAGTTTCCGCAGCGTGAAGCCAGCCGGCTATCCGATTCCGGTCGACGGCCCGGTCGGTGCGCTGCTGCGCGCTGCGGGCCGCCACAACATGCGGCCGGCGCATCTGCACTTCCTGGCCTACAAGACCGGGTTCAAGACACTGATCTCGCAAGTCTACGATCCCGAGGACAAGAATCTCGAAACCGACGCGCAGTTCGGCGTGACGCGCCATCTCATCGGGAGTTTCGTGCGGCATGACGCGCCGCGTGCACGGACGCCCGATGTGACGCCGCCGTGGTATTCGATCGAGCACACATTCATCATGGAAAGCGGCACCGCCCTTTTGCCGAGGCCGCCGATCACCGGGAAGGCGCAAGGGGAGCGGCCGCAAATTCCGCATCTCGAGCCGGCCTGATGCGACATGAGTTGAAGCCGGGAGGAAAAATCATGCGCCGTAGAACAGTGCTTAAGGGTATCGCCGCGACCGCCCTGGGCGGAGTCGTTGCCCGCCCTGCAATTGCTCAGCAGCCGGTATTGAAGATCGGGATGAGCATGCCGATGACCGGCGCCGGCTTCAACGCCGTCGGCCGGCAGCTCAAAGCCGCGATCGCACTGTTTCTCCAGCAAAACGGCGACACTGTCGCGGGGCGAAAAATCGCGCTGAACATGCGTGATGACGGCGGCGTGGCTGACAATGCGCACCGCATCATCCAGGAGATGATCGTCAATGACAAAGTGGACATTTGCGGCATCGGCATCACGCCGACCGCGCTGTCCATCGCGCCGATTGTGACCGAGGCCAAGAAGGTCACGCTGGTCATGAGCTCCGGCGCTTCGATTACGACGGCGAAATCGCCTTATTTCGTGCGCGCAGGCTTTATCCTGCCCCCGCAGTCCTGGATCCTGGCCGAGTGGGCATTCAAAAACGGCGGCAGCAAGCGGGTTGTCACGCTGGTCAATGATTGGGCGCCCGGTATTGAGGCGGAAGTCGCCTTCACGACGCGCTTCAAGCAGGTCGGCGGCGAAATCATCGAGTCGATCCGCTTGCCGCTTGCCAACCCGGACTTTGCACCCTTCCTGCAGCGTATTGCCGATCTCAAACCGGATACCGCGTTCATCTACTTCCCCGGAACCCAGGCGCCGATCTTCGCCAAGCAATTTGCCGAGCGCGGGCTCGCCAAGTCCGGCATCAAGATCATCGGGCCGGGCGACCTCACCACGGACGATAATCTCAACGATATGGGCGACCAGATGCTCGGCATGATCACGGCTGGCGGTTATTCAGCCGCACATAATTCGCCGCTCAATAAAACCTACGCCGGCGCGATCCAGAAAGCGAACGGCTTCCGGCCGGATTTCGTCTCGCTCGGCGGCTACGACGGCATGCATCTCATCTACGAAGCGCTGAAAAAAACCGGCGGCAATGCCGACGGCGATATGCTGATCGCCGCAATGAAGGGTATGTCGTGGGAGAGCCCACGGGGGCCGATGTCGATCGATCCGGATACGCGTGATCTCGTTGCCAATATCTACATCCGGAAAGTGGAGAAGATCGACGGCCAGCTCTGGAACACGGAGTTTGAGACTTATCCGGCGGTCAAGGATCCGATGAAGGCTGCGGCGAAGTGAACGCCGAAGATCTACACCGGAAGATTGTCAATTAACCGCGTCGTTCCGATCCGCGCTGCAACCAGCAGGCGGATCGGTTCTTTTTTTGCGGGAACAAGTGGTGAGAGCGTATCGGCATTGCGCGCTTCGAGATAATCGAGCGCAAACCCGGCCGCGGCAATCGCTTTACTTCCGCCATCGAGCACTTCGGCGACCGGTTTTCCGGCACGAAGGCTCGCCGCACATTCTTTGAGCACCCGGTAGAGCGTTGGCGCCGCCTGCCGTTCGGCCGCGGACAGGTAGCTGTTGCGCGAAGAGAGCGCGAGACCATCCGCTTCGCGCACGGTCGGCACGCCGACGATACGCGTTTTCAGGCCAAGATCGCGCACCGTTCGGGTTACGACCTTGAGCTGCTGGTAGTCCTTTTCGCCGAACATCGCGAAGTCGGACTCGCACTGGATCAAGAGCTTGGCGACGACTGTTGCGACGCCGGCGAAAAAATGCGGCCGAAAGCGGTCTTCAAGCCCCGCCGTGGCGGGACCCTCGGGCACGATTCGCAAGCCAAAGCCATCCGGATACATGGTTTTGACGTCGGGCGACCAAACCAGATCGGCATCGGCCCGCTTCAGTGCGGCGAGATCCGAGGTGAAGGTGCGCGGATAGGTCTTAAGGTCTTCATTGGGGGCGAACTGGGTCGGATTAACGAATATCGAAACCATGACGCAATCGGCACGACGCTGTGCGGCTCGCACCAAAGCCAGATGGCCGGCGTGGAGTGCACCCATGGTCGGCACCAGTGCGACCGTTTTATGCCGTGCTCGATATTCGGCGATTGCGCGCTTGAGCGCCGGCAACGCGCGAATGACACGCAAACGAGTTTTTCGGCGGCTTGATTTTCTCATCGTGTTGCGAAGCGTTGCAGCGCGAACACACCGCGCGTGTTCTTGGTGATGTCGTGTGGTTAATAGTTAACTTGTCGAAGGTAATGCTGTATCTTGACCGCACGCGTTGCAAGCCGGAGATAAGTACGAGTACCTCTGGGGTGGCGTTATCATGTTAATGCAAGTGGACGTCGGCAAGCCGTCTTCGGCGCATGTCATCGTCCTGGGTAACGAAAAAGGCGGATCTGGAAAATCGACTATTGCAATGCACGTCGCTGTCGCCCTGCTGCAGGCAGGCCAGCGCGTTGCCACAATCGATCTCGATTCGCGCCAGAAAAGCTTTACGCATTACATCGAAAACCGGCGTGATTGGGCCGAACGCGCTCACATCAAGCTCGACATTCCGGCGCATTTTTGCGTGGCGCGCGGCTTCGGCTTGCGGCTGGACGAGATCGAGGCCCAGGAATTTGCCGCGTTTGCCGAGGCGGTGAGCACGGTCGAGAACACTCACGACTTTGTCATCATCGATACGCCGGGCTCGGACTCCTACATGATGCGGCTGGCGCATTCGATGGCAGATACGCTGATCACGCCGCTCAATGACAGCTTCGTCGATTTTGACGTGCTTGGCATCGTGGATCCGGCCAACTTCGCGACCATCGGAATCAGCCATTATGCCGAGATGGTGCGCGAAGCGCGCCGCCAGCGCCGCCTGGTGGACGACGGCATGACCGACTGGGTCATCGTTCGCAACCGGCTTTCTACCCTGGGATCGCGCAACAAGCGGCTGGTCGGAGAGGGCGTCGTTCAGCTCGGCAAGCAACTCGGCTTCCGCATCGCCGACGGATTTGCCGAACGGGTCGTCTATCGCGAATTCTTCCCGCGTGGGCTGACTGCGCTCGACGACCTCAACGAGGACACGCTCGGCCTGCGGCCGACCTTGTCGCATGTCACCGCCCGAGACGAGGTAAAGGCGCTGATCAACAACTTGAAGCTGCCGATTGACGAACGCGGCAAACGGCGGGTTGCCGCGCGCGCCGAATGGGCCGTGGCCTCGGCCAGGCCGCTCGAAACCCACGACCTTCTGGCTGAATAAGCCGCAGCATACGCTGCAACACCGGCCATTGCGGGCGATCCTCGACAAGGCCACTTTATGGCGTGGCCATCACGTCGGGTGGTCCGAAGCGGCGAAGGTCCAATCGATGAGCAAAGAGCGGTCCGATAGTCCGGCGCCGACCGGCCAACAGCCGCGCCGGGCGGACGATGGCCGTGCGCCTGCGGCCACCTCGCGTGCCGAGATCGATGCTTTTCTCAATCGGGTGAAATCGCTCGGGCCAACCGTTCCCGCCGGAAAGCGCGGCCGCCTGGTATTCGCGCTCGATGCCACAATGAGCCGCCAGCCAACCTGGGACACGGCGTGCCGGCTACAGGCCGAGATGTTCCGTGAAGCCGCGGCGGCGGGCGGGCTGGCCATTCAGCTTGTCTATTATCGCGGGCTTGCCGAATGCAAGGCGTCACCCTGGATTGCGGAGCCCGACCGGCTCGGGACGTTGATGTCTCGGATCGACTGCCGCGGCGGACATACCCAGATTGCGAAAGTTTTGGCCCACGCTCGCCGGGAGAACGACGGCGGCAAAATCGGTGCGCTGGTTTTTGTCGGCGACGCCATGGAGGAAGCGCTCGACGACCTCTGCGCAAGTGCCGGGGAGCTTGGCCTGCGCAATGTTCCCGTTTTCATGTTTCAGGAAGGGTATGATCCGGTCTGCGAGCAGGCGTTCCGCGAGATCGCGCGGCTCACGCGCGGCGCATATTGCCGTTTCGCACCGGGCGCCGCTCACGAGCTTTCGGAATTGCTGCGTGCCGCTGCCGCCTATGCCGCCGGCGGCATGAAAGCGCTGGCGGCCCTGAAGCAGCAGAACAACGCCGGCGCTGTCCGGCTCCTGGAACAGCTTGGCTAGCCCATGCCGGAGATCGTCCTCGGCGTACTGGTCCTCGTCCTGGGACTTTGGGCGGTAAACGCCTTCTCCAAGGTCGATCCCAAGAAAGCCGCGCGCTTGCTGCGCGGGCTCGGTGGCGCAGCCGCTTTGCTGTTCGCCGCATTCCTGTTCCTGCGCGGTGAAATTGGTGTTGCCATTCCTGTCGGCGTCTTTGGACTCGGATTGCTGGGCTGGATTTCGCTTTGGCCCGCGGGTTTTGCCAGCCGCACCCAGAAAAGCTCCGGGCAAGCGTCGCGGGTTCGCACCGCTTACTTCGAGATGGAACTCGATCACGACAGCGGCGCGATGCGCGGCCGTGTGCTCGCGGGACGTCGCGCAGGCGCCGCCCTCGATGCGCTCGATTTGCCGGCGTTGCTCGATTTGCTTGGGGAGGTCGACGGCGACAGCCGCGACTTACTTGCAGCGTATCTTGACCGCAGGGAGCCCGGCTGGCGTGAACACGCGCAGCATGATGCGGCAGCGGGCGGCGGAGCGCGCGCGGCGTCCGGCGGCAAAATGACTGAAGAGGAGGCCTATCAGATCCTTGGCCTGCAGCCGGGGGCGAGCGCTGACGACATCAGCCGATCCCATCGTTCCCTGATGAAGAAACTGCATCCCGACCAAGGGGGGTCGACGTATCTTGCGGCTCGCGTCAATGAGGCTAAGGACGTTCTGCTTCGACGCCATCGTTGAGGTACTCCTGACAAATCCCCAATCGCCTGGCTTCCCGGGCTCCGACTTGACGCACTCACATGCCTCGTTTGCCGAGGTCATCAGTTCTTGACAGTCATACACTCGAAATCGTTGCGCTTAAGTTGCTTGCAGACCGCTTCTGCCGTGGCCTTGTCGAAGCCGGCGAACCGGGCGCGATACAGCGACTTGTCGCCTTTCTGCACCCGTTCGGTAAATGGATCGGCCGATGCCAGCGCGTTGCGGGCTTTGATCTGCGCCGCACTCAGGTGCTGTTTGGCCTCGTCTTCACCATCAAAGGCGCCGATTTGGATGAGCCAGCCACCACGGGCGCGGATCCGGGCCGGCTCGCCGCTCGGAATTTCGGACTTCGCCATTGCGGGCTTTGCTGGTTCGACCCGAGCCGGCTCGACTTGTGCCGGTTCGGTCTGAATAGCCTCGGTATTGGTGGAAGGGGCTTCGATGGCTTCAGTGGTTTCAGGTCCATTCGAAGCAACGCCGGGTGCCGGCTCGGCTGACGCGACCACGGCCGGAGCCGGAGCCGGTTGTGGCAGCACGGCGAGCCGATCGGCGCGCTGTGGCTGCGGAAGAGCTACAGGTTGCGGAAGAGCTACAGGCTGCGGAAGAGCCAAAGGCTGCGAAGCAGGCGCGGGGACCGGGACCAGGCTGGGCATCGGCGCAAGTTGTGCGGTCTGCGCCGGTGCGATCCGGTACGACACCGTCTTTACCGAAACCGGCTGTATTGGATCGTTTGCACTGACGGAAGCGCGAGCGGGAGCTGCCGGTGCGGCCGGGAGAGCAGGAACCGCTTCGGCTCGTGCGACCGTCGCCGCCTTGCCCGGCGCTGCGGGTTGCGGCTCATCGCGTTGCACGGCCTGCTCGGCGATGACCGGGGCGGTGCGGCGGAGCGCGGCTTCCTTGATGTGATCGCTGATCAGTTCGCGCATATGGGCGTCGCGCTGGAACGACGAACGGCCGCCCAGCACGACGGCGACGATGTAGCGGCCATCGCGATGAACCGAGGTGACAAGGTTGAAGCCGGATGCACGGGTGAATCCGGTCTTGATGCCGTCGACGCCTTCGACCGATCCGAGCAGATGGTCGTGATTGCGAATGGCTTCGCCCCGATACACGAACGACGGGATGGAAAAGTACTTGTAATAACGCGGGAAACGATCCTGGATGGCGCGGCCGAGCAGCGCCTGGTCGCGCGCGGTGGTGATCTGGTCGTCGTCCGGCAATCCCGATGCGTTGACGTAAGTCGTGCGGCTCATGCCGAGCGCGTGAGCCTTCTGCGTCATCATTTTTGCGAAGTCATCTTCGCTGCCGCCGAGGTTTTCGGCAATGACGACCGCAGCGTCGTTCGCAGAGCGGGTCACGACGCCTTTGATGGCGTCCTCGACCGGGATGGTCGAGCCTGGCTTGAGGTCGAGCTTGGTCGGATCCTGGTCGGCGGCGTGCTGCGATACCTTCAAGGGCGCATCGAGCTTGATCTTGCCGGACTCCAGCCGCTCGAACAGCAAATAGAGCGTCATGATCTTGGTCAGGGACGCCGGGTGGCGTGTTGCGTCCGGATTGGTCGCTTCCAGCACTTGGCCGGTATTGCCGTCGACCACAATCGAGGCATTGGGCGGCGCGTATTCTTCGGAGTGGGCGTGACGAACGTGGCTGCTGGTGGTGTGGTGCACATAATGCACGCGCACTCGCCGGTGATGGCGAGCGTCGGCAACGTTACTGGTGATGAAAAGAGCCGCGGCGACCGCGGCCAAAGCTGTCACGCCATAGCGAAGCCCGGTGCGGGCTTGTGAACGCACTCTTACCATTACGCACCCCGTCCCTGACGCGCGCAGGGCCTTTGCGAAAAGGCCCACCCCTGTTCGCTCCCGCGGAAGACAAAGCTTCCGGCTAAAGGACCGGTCGTCACGCAAACGACACGGTCAAGCACGCTAGGCGAACGCTGTTTCTAAAGCGTTAAGTCGACGAATCGCGTTGCTTTTAGGCTCCGCTATCCGCCACGATCGCGCGACTTATTCCCGTCGTGCTGGAGGCTATTTGCGATTTTTGTGGCGATTTTTGTGCAGTGCGGTATGATCGGCATCGCAGCCCCTGAAGGCCATTTCGAGGCAAGGGTCGAGGCATAAATCTAGGAAATAAACCCTATCGGCCGCGCGCAACCCAATAAAAGGATTGATCGTCATGACGCCCGACGAAATGCAGAAATTTGGCAAGGATCAGATGGAATCGGCGATGAACCACTTCGGAGCCTGGAATAAAGGCGCACAAGCCATCGCCGCAGAGGTCGCCGATTATTCGAAGAAATCGCTCGATGGCATGGCTGCCGCGTGGGAAAAGCTCGCAAGCGCGAAAAGCCCCGAAACGGCTATGCAAGTGCAGAGCGACTACCTGAAGTCCTCCTATGAGAATTTCGCCGCCGAGGCGACCAAGCTCAATGAAATGTATATCGACCTCGTCAAGGATGCTTACAAGCCATTCGAGAGCGCACTCGCCAAAGCGTCGGCAATGAAGTGAAGCCTGGGCAACGGCCATAGGCAGCGTCAGTAGAGATCGCTGCGCGCATGGCTCGCTTGCGCGCTTGTCCATGCTTATCTGTCTTTAAGGCAGGGCGGCGGCCCGGCGAAAATACGGTATTTCCGCGCGGATTCAGCACCACACGGCGCCGATGGCTCGTGCGCTGGTCTGGAAGGTGCGCGCCTCCAACTCTATGATAACTTGGATGATGATGCACGGGGTAGCCGGGAGGCAGAGCCTTCCAAACCCTCGGCGCATCACTACGTAAGACCCCGGAAGCCAACGAACCAATGCCCACGATCGACGTCATTCCCGGCATGTCTCTCGTCCGCATGGCGGACGACGACCGCAAGCGTAAGAGCGACCAAGGTGGGCCTGGAACAGCGGTTATTACCAAGACGAAGCCGCAAACCAAGCGGCCCAATCTCTACCGGGTCTTACTGCTCAATGACGACTACACGCCGATGGAATTCGTGGTTCACGTGCTGGAGCGTTTCTTCAACAAGGACGCCGAGGCGGCACATCGCATCATGATGCATGTGCACCAGCACGGGATCGGCGAATGCGGGATTTTCACCTACGAGGTTGCCGAAACCAAGGTGACGCAGGTTATGGACTTTGCCCGCAAACATCAGCATCCTTTGCAGTGCATCATGGAGAAGAAGTGATTCCTGGGGGAAGCGTCCAATACAAGTGAAGAGAAATTGAAATGCCCACGTTCTCGCGCAGTCTAGAACAATCGTTACACCGGGCTCTCGCGCTCGCCAACGAGCGCCATCATGAATACGCGACGCTGGAGCATCTGCTCTTGGCGCTGATCGAGGATCAGGACGCTGCCGCGGTCATGCGGGCATGCAATGTCGACCTCGAAAAGTTGCGCCGCAGCCTCGTCGCTTACCTTGAATCCGAACTCGATAACCTGGTTACCGACGGCGCCGAGGACTCGAAACCGACGGCCGGCTTCCAGCGTGTCATCCAGCGCGCGGTGATTCACGTTCAGTCATCGGGACGCGAAGAGGTGACCGGGGCCAATGTGCTGGTTGCGATCTTTGCCGAGCGCGAAAGCCACGCCGCCTATTTCCTGCAAGAGCAGGACATGACCCGTTACGACGCAGTCAATTACATCAGCCATGGCATCGCCAAGCGGCCCGGCATGTCGGAAGCGCGCCCGGTGCGCGGCTCCGATGAAGAGAACGACAGCAAGTCGGGCGACGAGCAGAAGAAGAAGGGTGACGCCCTCGATGCCTATTGCGTCAACCTCAACAAAAAGGCGCGTGACGGCAAGATCGATCCGCTGATCGGCCGCGATACCGAGATCAGCCGCACCATCCAGGTGCTGTGCCGCCGCTCCAAGAACAATCCGCTGTTCGTTGGCGATGCCGGCGTCGGCAAGACCGCGATCGCGGAGGGCCTGGCGCGGCGCATTGTTCATGGCGAAGTGCCGGATGTGCTGCGCAACGCCACCGTGTTTGCGCTCGACATGGGCACGTTGCTCGCCGGCACCCGCTATCGCGGCGATTTCGAGGAGCGGCTCAAGCAGGTCATCAAGGAGCTTGAGGCCTATCCCGGCGCGATCCTGTTTATCGACGAGATCCACACCGTCATCGGCGCCGGCGCCACCTCCGGCGGCGCCATGGATGCGTCGAACCTGCTCAAGCCGGCGCTGTCGTCCGGCACGGTGCGGTGCATCGGCTCGACCACCTACAAGGAATATCGCCAGTATTTCGAGAAGGATCGCGCGCTGGTGCGCCGCTTCCAGAAGATCGACGTCAACGAGCCGACGATCCCGGATGCGATCGAAATCCTCAAAGGGCTCAAGCCGTACTTCGAGGAGTATCACAAGCTCCGCTACACCAACGAGGCGATCAAGGCGGCGGTCGAATTGTCGTCGCGCTACATCCATGACCGCAAGCTGCCCGACAAGGCGATCGACGTGATCGACGAGTCCGGGGCGGCGCAGATGCTGCTGCCGGAAAGCCGGCGCAAGCGCACGATCGGCATCAAGGAGATCGAGACGACGATCGCCACCATGGCGCGGATACCCCCGAAGGCGGTGTCGAAGGACGATGCGGAGGTGCTGCAAAACCTGCAGGACACCCTCAAGCGCGTCGTCTACGGCCAGGACAAGGCCATTGAGGCGCTTTCGGCGTCGATCAAGCTGGCGCGTGCCGGCCTGCGTGAACCGGAAAAGCCGATCGGCTGCTATCTGTTCTCCGGCCCGACCGGCGTCGGCAAGACCGAAGTCGCGCGGCAACTCGCCGCAACGCTCGGCGTCGAGATCATCCGCTTCGACATGTCGGAATACATGGAGCGTCACACCATTTCGCGGTTGATTGGCGCGCCTCCCGGCTATGTCGGCTTCGACCAGGGCGGTCTGCTCACCGATGGCGTCGACCAGCACCCGCATTGCGTGCTTCTGCTCGACGAAATCGAGAAGGCGCACCCCGATCTCTTCAACGTGCTCCTGCAGATCATGGATCACGGCAAGCTGACCGATCACAACGGCAAGCAGGTCGACTTCCGTAACGTCATCCTGATCATGACCACCAATGCCGGTGCCTCGGACATGGCGCGCGCGGCGTTCGGCTTCACGCGACAGAAGCGTGAAGGTGATGACATGGAAGCAATCAACCGGCTGTTCGCGCCGGAATTCCGCAACCGGCTCGATGCGATCATCACCTTCGCGCATCTGTCGCCCGAGATCATCGCGCAGGTGGTCGAGAAATTCGTGCTGCAGCTCGAAGCGCAGCTTGCGGACCGCAACGTTACGATCGAGCTGACCGACGAAGCGATACGTTGGTTGATTGCCAATGGCTACGACGAGCTGATGGGCGCCCGGCCGATGGCCCGGGTGATCCAGGAGCACATCAAGAAGCCGCTGGCCGACGATGTGCTGTTCGGACGTCTGAAGTCCGGCGGCCACGTCCGCGTCAGCGTGGTCACCGACGAGGCCGGCAACAGCAAGCTCGGCTTCGAATATCCGGACGGTCCGGTGACGCCGCGGGCGGAGAAGCTGCCGGAGCCGCGGCGCGCCAAGAAGCGGCGTGCAGCGCCGCGGCGGAAACCATCGGGCGGTTCGGGCGATAACAAGCCGCCGCGCGGCGGGCCGACACCGAAGGTGCCGCTGGTCAAGGCGTAGCGCGCGCACAGGCTGCGGTCGATTGTTCGGCCGTTGCCGAAGCATCGCCGGCTGACCGTTTGGCCGCCGCGCACTACATTGGTCGGTGAGAGCTTCACCATCGGAGCCGGTCAATGACGGCTGACGTTCGTATTGCTGAAATCGCGGCGCTGGTTGGCGACCCGGCGCGCGCCAATATTCTGGCGGCACTGATGGGCGGCCGCGCGCTCACCGCGACCGAACTCGCGCACGCTGCCGGCGTGTCGCCGCAGACCACGAGCGGCCATCTCGGCAAGCTCAACGACGGGCGGCTGATTGCCTGCGTGAAACAGGGGCGGCACCGTTACTACCGCATCGCGACCCATAAAGTCGCCGAAATGCTCGAAGGCATCATGGCAGTGGTTGCCGATGCACCGCCGCGGCACCGGCCGCCGTCGAAGATCGACGACGCGATGCGCGCCGCGCGCACCTGCTACGACCACTTTGCCGGCAAGCTCGGCGTCGGCCTGACCGATGCGCTCACCGCACACGGTTATCTCACGCTGACCGACCAGGGTGGTGAGGTGACCGAAAGCGGCCTGACCTTCTTCGAGAACTTCGGTGTCGATCTTGCGGAAGCGCGCAGCCACAAGCGCATCTTCTGCCGCCCGTGCCTGGACTGGACCGAGCGTCGGCCGCACCTCGGCGGCAGCGTCGGCGCCGTGCTGGCGCAGCGCTGTTTCGATCTCGGCTGGCTGGAGCGCATGCGCGACAGCCGTGCGCTGACCATCACCAGGGCCGGCCGGCGCGGCTTGAGCGAGACTTTCGGACTTTCGCTGTAGCGCCGCTCAGGCCATCTTGCCGCGCAACGCCAATATCCGCCCGAACCAGATCGAAAGCGCCGGCAACAGGGCAGCGCTGATCAGGAACAGCAGTATCGCGCCGAACCGATCGATCAGCAGCGATCCGATCGCCACGCCGACGGTCTGCCCGATGAAGATTGCCGACGAGAAGATCGCCACCGCGGTGCCGCGCGCCTCGGGCGTCATCTGCGTCGCGTTGGTCTGCAGCGTGTTGTGCAGCATGTAAAAACCAAGACCGATGCCGACGGTGCCGAGGGGCGCCAACCACCACACCGGCGCGAGGCAAAGCACGACATATCCGAGCGCGATCACAAATCCGCCGGCGATCGCGAGCCTCACCTGGCCGAGCCGGCGGACGAAGAGCTTGACCATGCCGGCGTAGATCAGGCCGCCGATGCCGAAGCAGCCGACGCTGAGCCCGATCAAGGTAAAGCTCAGGCCAAAACGCTGACGCAGGAAAGCCCCGATATAGGCGAAGGCGCCCCATACCAGGACGTTTTCGATGAAGGCGACCAGAATAATGATGCGGGCAAATGTACCGCTCAGCACCGCTGCGTAGTCGGCGACGAAGCCGCGTGTCGTTTCGTTGGGATGACCGGGCTTGCGCGTAGCCGGATTGGTGATGAGTTCGAATACGAGCCCGGCGGTCGCCAGCGCGAACACGCCGGCCAGCACGAAAAAGACGTTGCGCCAGCCGAGCAGGTCGCCGAGGACGCCGCCGGCCGCCTGGCCGCTGAGCTGGCCGAGGATCTGTCCGGTAAGGTAGCGGGCCAGGATCGGTTGCCGCCGCTCATAGGGCGTGACGTCGCCGACATAGGCCATCGAGATCGGAATGATCCAGCCGCCGGCGAGGCCGGTGGCGAACCGTGCCAGCATGAGCTGATGCAAGGACGTGGCGAGCCCGCACAGCGTGACCATCACGATGGCAACCGCGCACATCATGGCGACGGTGCGATATTTGCCAAGCCTGTCGCCGACCGGGCCGATGACAAGCTGGACGGAGCCATGCGCCACCGCATAAGCAGTGACGACGACCGCGGCGGAACCGACCGTCGTGTGAAAATCGCCGGCGATCTGTGGCAGCAGGGAATCGGTCACCCGGACCTGCGCCTGGGACGCGAAGCCCGCCACGGCCAACAGCAAGATCGAGCGGATCGGCGTCTTGTAGGAAGCAGCCGCAACGGTTTGTGCTGGCGATGACACGTCGATGTTCGCCCTGAATCGAAGCGGTTGCGGGGAAGCCGGCGTGGACACTCAACGCTAACGTTGACAGCCGACAAAGCGCGGGCTTTCTAGCGCGCTGAACGGAAAAGCGGAATGATCGACAAGACATATCAGCCCGGCGAGGTCGAAGGCCGTATTTATGCCGCATGGGAGGCCGCAGGCGCATTCCGCGCCGGCCGGCCCGAACGCGCCAAAGCCGCTCCCTACTGCATCGTCATTCCGCCGCCCAACGTCACCGGCTCGCTGCATATGGGCCACGCCCTCAACAATACGTTGCAAGACATCCTGTGCCGTTTCGAGCGCATGCGCGGCAAAGACGTGTTGTGGCAACCGGGGACCGATCACGCCGGCATCGCGACGCAGGCCGTGGTCGAACGCCAACTCGTGGAGCGGCAGCAGCCCGGCAGCCGCGAGATGGGCCGCGAGGCGTTCATCAAGCGCGTGTGGGAATGGAAAGCGGAATCCGGCGGCACCATCATCGGCCAGTTGAAACGGCTCGGCGCGTCCTGCGACTGGTCGCGCGAGCGCTTCACGATGGACGAGGGCTTGTCACGCGCGGTACTGAAAGTATTCGTCGCGCTTTACCGCGAAGGCCTGATCTACAAAGACAAGCGGCTGGTGAATTGGGATCCGAAGCTCAAAACTGCCATCTCCGACCTTGAGGTCGTGCAGGTCGAAACCAAGGGCAATCTTTGGCACATCAAATATCCGATCGAAGGCAGCGATGAATTCATCACCGTGGCAACGACCCGGCCGGAGACGATGCTCGGCGACGTCGCTGTCGCGGTGCATCCCGAAAATGAGAAGCTGAAGCATCTGATCGGCAAAAAGGCGATCCTGCCGCTGGTCGGCCGACGTATCCCGATCATCGGCGATGACTATGCCGACCCGGAAAAAGGCTCAGGCGCGGTGAAGATCACGCCCGCCCACGATTTCAACGACTTCGAGGTCGGCAAGCGGCATGACCTGCCGCTCATCAACGTCTTTGATGATGAGGCGCACCTCACGCTGGAGGACAACGAAACCTTCCTGAAGGATGCGCGTCCTGAGTTCGCTATCCTGGACGCTTTGGAAGGCCGGCCGAGGGAAGTGGCGCGAAAACTGATTGTCGAGCAGCTTGAGGCGCGCGGTCTCCTCGACAAGATCGAGCCGACCAGCCACGTCGTGCCGCACGGCGACCGCTCCGGCGCGGTGGTCGAGCCGTATCTGACCGATCAGTGGTACGTCGATGCCAAGACGCTGGCTCAGCCCGCGATCGAAGCTGTCCGTGGGGCCAAGACCAAATTTGTGCCGCAGCAATGGGAGGCGACGTTCTTCAACTGGATGGAAAACATCCAGCCCTGGTGCATTTCACGGCAAATCTGGTGGGGTCATCAAATTCCGGCCTGGTACGGGCCGGACGGAAAGGTCTTCGTCGCCGAGAGCGAGGACGATGCGGTTGCCGACGCGCTCGCACACTACACCGACATTGAAGAGATCACTGCCGAGGAAGGTCACGATATTGCCGCCGATGCGGATCGGAGCGCGCGTTTTGCCAACGAATATCTGCACCGAGACGAGGACGTCCTCGATACCTGGTTCTCTTCGGCGCTGTGGCCGTTCTCGACGCTCGGCTGGCCGGACCAAACGCCCGAGCTGAAACGCTTCTATCCGACCACGACGCTGGTCACCGGCTTTGACATCATCTTCTTCTGGGTCGCCCGGATGATGATGATGGGACTGCACTTCATGAAGGGTGTGCCGTTCCACGACGTCTATATCCATGCGCTGGTGCGGGACGCCTCCGGCGCCAAGATGTCGAAGTCGAAGGGCAACGTCATTGATCCGCTCGAACTGATCGACGAGTACGGCGCCGATGCGTTGCGCTTCACACTTGCCGCAATGGCGGCACAGGGTCGTGACATCAAACTCTCCTCGCAACGCGTCGAGGGTTACCGGAATTTTGGCACGAAGCTCTGGAATGCGGCGCGTTTCGCGGAAATGAACGGCTGCAAACACGATCCGGATTTCGATCCGCATCACGCCAAGGAAACGCTGAATCGGTGGATCGCGTACGAGACCGCAAAAGCGGGCAGGGAGGTCACTGCCGCCATCGAAGCCTACAAGTTCAACGAAGCCGCCGGCGCCATGTACCGCTTCGTCTGGAACGTGTTCTGCGACTGGTACCTTGAGCTGATAAAGCCCGTCCTCATCGGCCCTGACAGTCCGGCAAAAACCGAAACGCGCGCGGCTGTGTGCTGGGCGCTCGACGAGATCCTGAAACTGCTGCATCCGTTCATGCCGTTCATGACGGAGGAGTTGTGGCGGGTGACCGCTGAGGCAGGGCCGGAGCGGCATCATATGCTGGCGCTCGATGCGTGGCCTGCCCATGACGGCCTCGATGACGGGGCGGCGGAGGGTGAAATTGGCTGGGTCATCGATCTGGTCACGGCGATCCGCTCGGTACGGGTCGAGATGAATATTCCGGCGTCGACAATGTTGCCGTTGGTGCTGGCCGGCGCATCGCCCCAGACGATTGTCCGGTCACGGCATTGGGCTGAATTCATCCAGCGCCTGGCGCGGGTTTCCGAAATCTCCTTCGCCGATACGGCGCCGCAAGGCGCGGTGCAGCTTGTCGTGCGCGGTGATGTTGCGGCACTGCCGCTCAAGGGCGTGATCGATCTCGGCGCCGAACGGGCACGGCTCGCCAAGGAAATGGCGAAGGCCGACGCGGACATCGCCCGTGTCGACGCCAAGCTTGGCAATCCCAATTTCGTCTCGCGGGCGCCGGAAGAAGTGGTCGAGGAAGAAAAGGAAAAGCGCGAGGAAGCGCAGGCGCGCAAAGCCAAGATCGCCGAGGCGCTGGAAAGACTGAAGGCCTCGGTTTAGGCTTCGCGCCGATGAAGATATTTCTGGCAGGCGCGAGCGGTGCGATCGGGCGGCGGCTGATGCCGCTGTTGCGCGAAGCCGGTCACGATATTACCGGCATGACTCGCTCTGCCGATGTAGCGCGCGAACTCGAAGCCGCCGGCGCCCGCGCTGTCATCGTCGACGTGTTCGATGCCGATGCGCTTAAACGTGCGGTCGTCGATGCGCGTCCCGAGATCGTCATGCATCAGTTGACCGATCTGCCGCGCGTGCTGGGCGACGAGGCGCAACTTGCCGCGGCCTATCCGCGCAACGCGCGCATCCGCACCGAAGGCACGCGCAATCTCGTTGCCGCGGCGAATGCCGCCTCGGCGCGCCGCTTCATCGTGCAAAGTGTCGCGTTTGCCTATGCGCCGGGCAAAGAGCCTTATGTCGAAAATGATCCGCTCAATCTGGCCGACGGTCCGCGGCTGGTGACGGTGCGGGCTGCGGCGGATATGGAGCAGCAGGTGATCGATTCGGGCATGGAGCCGGTCGTGCTGCGCTACGGCCTGCTGTATGGCCCCGGCACCTGGAGCAAGGGGCCGGCCCGCAAGCCGCCGGTTCACGTCGATGCGGCAGCCCATGCCGCGCTGTTGGCGCTCACCGGCAAGTCCGGCATTTTCAACATCGCGGACGACGATGGCACGGTGTCGATAGAAAAGGCCCGGAGAGAGTGGGGCTTCGATCCGGCGTTCAGACTGAAGATCTGATCCGGAAAACGGTTGCCGTTTCCCGTTTTCGGATCATACTTTGAACGGTTTGCTGAGAAAGCGCGAACCTTTGAGCCCATACCGCCAGGGCTGATCGACCGCCTTGGTAAGGCCGATGCGGGGTCCGGCAATGACCTCGATCTCCTGGGTGTGGCCGTAAAGCGCGAAGGGTGGTGCGTCGAGCGGCAGGCCATAATCGGCAATGGTGATTCCGAGAGCCTCACAGAGCCGCCCGGGCCCTGAGCACAACAGCCGGTCATCCTTGGCGCCACGCCGCCGGCGCATGGCCGGCAGGCCTACGGTCGGCTCGATGGCCCGAATCAGCACGGCGCTGGCTGAGCCTTTTGGCTCGCAGACGAAGTTCAGGCACCAATGAATGCCGTAGGAGCGGTAGACATACGTGTAGCCCGGCGGTCCGAACATCACGGTATTGCGGGCCGTCGGGCCGCCAAAACTGTGCGCCGCGGGATCAGTTTGGTGATAGGCCTCGACCTCGACGATGCGGCCGCCGGCGCCCTTGTACAGCAGCGTCGCCCCGATCAGGTCGGGCGCTACCTCATGCACGCTGCGCTTGAAGAATGCACGAGTCAGCCGCTTTGACATCCGGCCACCGTTGCAGGCCGGCCACTGTTGGTAAACCGGCAGTTACCCCGCAGTGCAACAAGTGTCTGAATCTGTGGCTCCCGTGCAACACGCCGGGAACATTTGATCTTGCCGCCTTAGAGCCATGCCAAGCGCCGCTTTTTAGCCATAGGATTTTTCGACATCGGATAACGCGATTGCTGGAGAGGCACCGGCATTCGCTGGATGCTTCCGGTTTTCAGGGCGTCGGCCGCCCTCAAGCCGGAATAGGGAGGGGCGAGGGGACCGCGTTGGTCCGCAAAGAGTGCTATGGACGCCAAAACTGATCTGAAATCACGACTGCCAAGCCGGCACGCCACTGAAGGCGCCGAACGCGCGCCGCATCGCTCCTTCTATTACGCGATGGGACTGACGAAAGAGCAGATTTATCAGCCTTTCGTGGGCGTTGCCACCTGCTGGAACGAGGCCGCCCCCTGCAATATCGCGCTGATGCGCCAGTCGAAGGCGGTGAAACAGGGTGTTGCCTCGGTTGGCGCGACGCCGCGCGAATTCTGCACCATTACCGTCACCGACGGCATCGCCATGGGCCATGGCGGGATGAAAGCATCGTTGCCGTCACGCGAGGTGATTGCCGACTCGGTCGAACTGACCGTGCGCGGCCACTCCTATGACGCCCTGATCGGTGTCGCTGGCTGCGACAAGTCACAGCCCGGCATGATGATGGCGATGTGCCGGCTTAACGTGCCGGCGATCTACATCTACGGCGGTTCGATCCTGCCCGGCACCTTCAAGGGCCGGCCCGTCACCATTCAGGACGTCTACGAGGCGGTCGGCAAACACTCGGTCGGCGGCATGTCCGACGACGATCTCGATGTGCTTGAACAAAACGCCTGCCCGTCGGCCGGGGCCTGCGGCGCGCAATTCACCGCCAACACCATGGCGACGATTTCCGAAGCCATCGGTTTGGCGCTGCCCTATTCGGCGGGCGCGCCGGCGCCATACGAGATTCGCGACAAGTTCTGCACGCTCGCCGGCGAGATGATCATGGACTTGATCGTCAAGAACATCCGGCCGCGCGACATCGTCACCCGCAAGGCGCTGGAGAATGCCGCCGCGGTGGTTGCCGCAAGCGGCGGGTCGACCAATGCCGCGCTGCATTTGCCGGCGATCGCCCACGAGTGCGGTATCAAGTTCGACCTGTTCGACGTTGCCGAAGTCTTGAAAAGGACACCGTATATCGCGGATTTGAAACCCGGTGGTCGTTATGTCGCCAAAGACATGTTCGAAGCTGGGGGCGTTCCGCTTTTGATGAAGACGCTGCTCGACCATGGTTACCTTCATGGCGACTGCCTCACCGTCACCGGCCGCACGATTGCTGAAAACCTGAAGTCGGTGAAGTGGAATCCGGATCAGGATGTCGTTCATCCGGCCGACAAACCAATGTTGCCTACCGGCGGCGTCGTCGGACTGAAGGGGAATCTCGCGCCGGACGGCGCCATCGTTAAGGTTGCCGGTATGGAAGGGTTGCGTTTTTCCGGCCCGGCGCGCTGTTTTGACGGTGAAGAGGCGTGTTTCGAGGCCGTGAAGAACAGGACCTACAAGGAAGGCGACGTCCTGGTCATCCGCTACGAAGGACCGAAGGGCGGTCCGGGCATGCGTGAAATGCTTTCGACAACCGCAGCGCTCTATGGCCAGGGCATGGGCAACAAGGTTGCCCTCATCACCGATGGCCGTTTCTCCGGCGCGACGCGCGGGTTCTGTATCGGCCATGTCGGGCCGGAAGCTGCGGTCGGCGGCCCGATCGGCTTGATCCGCGATGGCGACATCATCGAGATCGACGCCGACAAAGGCACGCTCGATGTGAAGCTCTCCGATGCCGAGCTCGCCTCTCGCGCCAAGGAATGGAAGCCGCGGCCGGAAGAATTCGGCTCAGGTTATCTGTGGAAATATGCCCAGCAGGTCGGGACGGCGCGTTACGGCGCCGTGACCCACCCAGGCGGCAGTGCAGAGAAGGCGTGCTATGCGGATGTCTGACCGCGCAGTCCGTCTGATCAGGAACGGCGCCGCGCTTGGACTATTCGGCGGCCTTTGCATCGGCCTGGGTCTCGGCTTCGGCACGGGGCCGGTTCCGGGTCTTGGACTGCTGGTCCAGCCGGCGTTCGCCTTCGACGGCACCACGGCTCCGAATACTGCGGCGCTTTCGCCGAACGACGGCCTGCGTGCACCCAATCATCCGTCCGACGGCAGCGACAAGGCCAAGGCTTTGACGGCGTTGCAGTATGCCGCCGATCAAGGCATGCCGGCGGCGCAATGGAAACTCGGCCAGATGTACGCCGACGGCGATGGCGTGCCGCAGGACATGTTGCGCGCTTTCAAATATTTCAGCGATATCGCCAATAGCCATCCGGACGAGACGCCGGGGACGCCGCAGGCGCGTATCGTCGCCAACGCCTTCGTCGCGCTGGGCCGCTACTATCTAAGCGGCATCCCCAATACCAATATCCGGTCGAATCCGTCGCATGCGCGCGAATTGTTTGCCTATGCCGGCACGTTCTTCGGCGATGCCGATGCGCAATACGAACTCGGCCACCTGTACATGGACTCGACGCCGAGCGATCCGCACGAAGCTGCGCGCTGGTTCCAGCTTGCCGCCACCAAGGGTCAGTGTCGTGCCGAGGCTGCGCTTGGTGTGATCCTGTTCGAAGGCAAATACGTGCCGCGGCAGGCTGCCCGCGGCCTGATGTGGCTGACCCTTGGCCGTGATTGCGCCGGCTCGGACGAGACCTGGGTGAAGCCGATGTACGACAACGCCTTCCACCGCGCCAACGACGATGAGCGGGCGATGGCGCTGGTTTATTTGGAAGACTGGCTCAAGGGCCGCCACGATTAACCTGCGTCGCGAGCGAATTTCGCTTAGAGCTTGTAAGTGCTCCGAAATCCGCCCCAGTGCCTGCCGAAGACCCTGATCGGCGCGTCGATTTCCTGCATCATGATCGTGACGCCGTTACCCATGTCACGTGGGTAGATGAGGCGGGGATCGGCTTACGCAGTGGCTTTGGCAATCGCCAGATCGATCCAGACCGGAACGTGGTCGGATGGCTTCTCCCAGGACCGAACGTGCCGATCGATGCCGGCATCGCTCAGCTTGTCGGCCGCGCGCGGCGACAGCAGCAGATGATCGATGCGAATGCCATTGTTTTTCTGCCAGGCACCGGCCTGATAGTCCCAGAACGTGTAGAGCCCGGCATCGTCACTGGTCGCGCGCAATGCGTCCGTAAGCCCGAGGTTTACAAGCGAGCGGAACGCGTCCCGTGTCTGCGGCAGGAATAGCGCGTCATTCACCCACGCATTCGGATTGCGCGCGTCGGCCGTGGTTGGAATGACGTTGTAGTCACCGGCGAGGATCAGCGGTTCTTCGAGCGCGAGGCGGTCGCGCGCATAGGCCGCGAGCCGTTTCATCCAACCGAGCTTGTAGGTGTATTTCTCGGTCTCAGGCGGATTGCCGTTTGGCAGATAGATGCTGGCGACGCGCAACGCGCCTTGCGCCGTCGAAACTACGGCTTCGATAAACCGCGCGTGATCGTCATTGGCGTCGCCGGGCAGGCCCTTGTTGACTTCGTCAAACGGCAATTTCGACAGGATGGCGACGCCGTTGAATGTTTTCTGTCCGTGAATTGCGAGGTTGTAGCCGAGCTCTTCGAATGTTTCGCGCGGAAAGCCGTCATCGACGGTTTTGGTTTCCTGCAGGCAGACGATGTCCGGCTGGCGCTCGATAAGCCAAGTGCGCGCCGAGTTGATGCGCTGCTTTATCGAATTGACGTTCCAGGTGGCGATGCGCATGACTTCTTGAATTTGATCCCGACGGGGATCCGCGGAACCGGTGAGGCCGGCAGGTTAGCCGAATTTACAGCGCGAAGCTGGTGCCGCAGCCGCAGGACGCGGTGGCCTGTGGATTATTGACCTTGAAGGATGCGCCAATCAGGTCGTCGACAAAGTCGATCTCCGACCCGGCCATGTAGTTGATCGAAACCGGGTCGATCAACACGGTAGCGCCACTACGCTCGATGATAATGTCGTCGTCGGCCTTGCTGCGCTCGGTGTCGAATTTGTACTGGAAGCCCGAGCAGCCGCCGCCTTCGACGCTGACGCGCAACATCGTCCCGGCCGGTTCCCGGCCGAGGATTTCGCCAATCTTGCGCGCTGCGCGCTCTGTTACCGTGACGCTGGTTGCCATGGCCTATATTCCCCACGTGGAATCGCAGTGATTGCCACGGCGTATGCACGATAGTTAAGTGCGCCCCTACGGAAGGTCAATCGGCCTCAATGCCTGGACAAATGGCAAATAAGGGCGGACATCGGCGCGCGGTCTATGCGTGCGATCCGGAGCAGAGCCGCGGCCGTCTGCACCCGGAGGCGGTAAGCCGGAATCGCAGCGCGTTCCGCCGTGACGGCGATCGCATTATTCACTCGGCGGCGTTCCGCAGGCTCAAACACAAGACCCAGGTCTTCGTGTTCGACGAAGGGGATCATTACCGCACGCGGCTCACGCATACCCTTGAGGTGACGCAGGTGTCGCGGGCGCTGGCGCGGATGCTGGGTGCGGATGAGGATCTCGCCGAAGCTCTGGCGCTGGCCCACGACCTCGGCCATCCACCGTTCGGCCATGCCGGCGAACGCGCGCTTGACAGATGCCTGACTGAATACGGCGGCTTCGATCACAACGCGCAGACGCTTCGCATCGTCACCGCGCTGGAGCGCCGCTACCCGACGTTCGATGGCCTCAACCTGACATGGGAGACGCTGGAAGGCCTGGTCAAGCACAATGGTCCGCTCATGGATCGCGCGGGCAAACCGTTGGATCGCTACCGCGCGCACGGCGTGCCGGAAACCATCCTCGACTACTCACGCCAGCAGGACCTGCAACTCTGGAGCTTTGCCAGCGTTGAGGCGCAAATCGCGGCGTTTGCCGATGATATCGCCTACGACGCCCATGACATCGACGACGGCCTGCGCGCCGGGCTTTTCAGCCTCGATGAGATCGCCGCGGTGCGGCTGCCGGGACAGATCCTTGGCGAGATCCGTGCGACCTATCCGACCCTTGATGAAGGACGCGTCGTCCATGAACTGATCCGGCGGCTGATCGGCCTGCTGATCGAAGACGTCGTTGCCGAAACCGGGCGCAAGCTTGAAACACTCGATCCGCGAACCGTCGACGACGTGAGGCAGGCCTCATTCGCGGTTGCGGGTTTCTCGCCGGCCATGGCCGACTCCGACCGCGCCATCAAAAAATTCCTCACCGAGCGGATGTACCGGCATACTCTGGTGATGCGGGTCATGGATCAGGCCGCCGGTGTGGTCCGTGACCTGTTTGCCCACTACAGCGCCCATCCGGGCGATCTGCCGGACGAGTGGCAGGTGGGACTCAAAGGCTTGAAAGACCCGGCTCGCGCCCGCTTCATCGCCGATTTTATCGCCGGAATGACCGACCGTTTTGCGCTCGCCGAGCACGCGCGGCTCTTTGACACAACACCGGAATTGCGTTAGGCGCGCGGCGCACCCATGACGACCAAAAACATCTTCGCCGACATGCTCGACCGCGTTCGCCGCGCCAACGGCGAACTGGTCATTGCGGGTATGCTGCCGGCGGGCATCAATCAATCGCGTGTGACCGTCGAGCCGCCGCGCGATCCGGCCCACGGCGATGTCGCTACCAATGCTGCGATGGTGCTGGCGAAGGATGCCGATCGCAAACCACGCGAACTTGCGGATGCTCTTGCCGAGAAACTTCGCACCGACAGCCTTGTTGCCAAAGTCGATGTCGCCGGACCGGGCTTTATCAACATCACGCTCAAACCGGCGGCCTGGATCGACGCACTGCGCGGCGCGGTCCGTGGCGGCCGGCAGTTTGGCGCCAGTGCAATCGGCGGCGGCGTTCCGGTCAATGTCGAATACGTCTCGGCCAATCCGACCGGCCCGATGCATGTCGGTCATTGCCGGGGTGCGGTGTTTGGCGACGCTCTGGCCAGCCTGCTGGATTTCGCCGGCTTCAAGGTGACGCGGGAATATTACGTCAACGATGCCGGTGCGCAGGTCGACGTGCTCGCACGGTCGGCGTTCCTGCGTTATCGCGAAGCGCTCGGCGAAACCATCGGCGGGATTCCCGAAGGGCTCTACCCTGGCGACTACCTCAAGCCGGTCGGTGCGGCGCTCGTTGCGGAATACAAGGACGGATTGAAAAAACTGCCCGAGTCCAAATGGCTTCCGCTCGTGCGCGCGAAAGCGATCGAGATGATGATGGAGGTCGTTCGCGCCGATCTCGAGGCGCTCAACATCCGGCACGACGTCTTTTACTCCGAGCGTTCGCTCATCGCCGGCAAGACCGATCGTGTTGCCGAGACAATCGACTGGCTGCGCGAGCGCGGCTACGTCTATGAGGGCCGCCTGCCGCCGCCGAAGGGGGCGCCGGTCGAGGATTGGGAAGACCGCGAACAGACACTGTTCCGCTCGACCGAGTTCGGTGACGACGTCGATCGTCCACTGAAGAAGTCCGACGGCTCCTACACCTATTTTGCCTCCGACATCGCCTACCATCGCTCCAAGATCGAACGCGGCTTCCGCAGCCTGATCGACGTGTGGGGCGCCGATCATGGCGGCTACATCAAACGGATGCAGGCGGCGGTTGCTGCGCTGAGCGACCGCAAGGCTGAGCTCGACGTCAAAATCGTCCAGCTCGTCAGATTGCTCCGTGCCGGCGAGCCGGTGAAAATGTCGAAGCGGGCAGGCGAGTTCGTGACCTTGCGTGAGGTGGTGGATGAAGTCGGCCGCGACGCGGTCCGTTTCATGATGCTGTTTCGCAAAAACGACGCCATGCTCGACTTCGATCTCGCCAAGGTCATCGAGCAGTCGCGCGATAATCCCGTTTTCTATGTGCAATACGGCCATGCCCGCGGACAGTCGATCTTCCGCAATGCCCGCTCGGCATTTCCGGACCTGCCCGATGCTGCGAGTCTTCCGGATGTGGCGAAGCTGGAGCGGCTTTCGGACCCGGCGGAACTGTCTTTGATACGGAACGTCGCACTTTATCCGCGGGTCGTTGAAGCGGCCTCCGCGGCCCATGAGCCCCACAGGATTGCCTTTTATTTGTTCGACTTAGCAAGCGAGTTTCATTCGCTTTATACGCTGGGTAATGCAACGCCACATTTACGCTTCATTATCCAAGATGATCGAGAATTAACGGAAGCTCGTCTGGTACTCGTACAAGGCGTTGTGACCGTTCTCGCGTCGGGGCTCGGACTGCTTGGGGTCAATGCACCTAGCGAGATGCGTTAAGCCGCCCGCCGCCTCCGGGGACCATATAGGCTGCTGCGGTGTACGGGGAATCAGACCACTATCGCGCAAAACGCCCGAACAGAGGCGCATTCGATGGCTGACAACAATTTTCGCACTTATCGAGGCCGAGATGGCGTCGCTCGCGACGACATTGACGCACACGCGCCGGATTCGGTGCGCGACCCTCTGGCCGAACTGGCGCGATTGATTGGGCAAGCCGATCCAGCCGGTGAATATGATCGCAGTCCCGGGCCCGAACCGGCTCTGCAATACGAGGATGCTGCCAACGAAACCTATGACGAGCAGCCGCAGTATGCCGAGCAGGGCTACGAGCAGCCCGCCGAGCCTCATCCGGCGCTCCGTGACTATCCGAGCTATCAGGACCCTCCAGCCCAATTCGACGAGCGTTATTCCGGACAGGCGGGCCATTACGATCCGGCGCCGCGCCGCGACGCGGCCCATGACGATCGCTATCGTGACGATCGCTATGCGGACGATGAGTTGCCGCCGCTGCCGCGCGGCCGCCAATTGCCCGCGCTGGCACCCCAGCAGTCTTACGAGGACGAATATCAGGACGAAGGCCAGTGGCAGGACGAGTACGGCGATGGCGCCTATGCTACGGACGAACACGATGCGTACGAGGAAAGACCTGAAGCCGCCCCGCGCCGCAGCGGACTAGCCCTCGTCCTCGGCGTTGTCGGTCTGATGACGATCGGCGCCGCCAGCGCGTTCGCCTACCGTGCAATGTTTGGCGGTGCGCTTATTCCATCACTGCCGCCGATCATCAAAGCGAGTGGGGGACCGAACAAGATCGTTCCCGCTCAGGCGGTGAATTCCAATAGCGCCGACGCCAGCACTGCAAATTCCGCCGAGAAGCTGGTACCGCGCGAAGAACAGCCGGTGCCGATCCAGCCGCAAAACGCACCGCCGCGCGTCGTCGCGACGATTCCGGTCGTGCCGCAGCAAGGTGCCGCGGCGTCAGTGCTTCAACCGCCTAATCCGCTGCCGCAGCCGGCCCCGGCACAATCGGTGTTTCCGCCGCCCCCCGGCGCGGCCGCGCCTGTCGCGCCCGCTCCGACGGCGGGGCCGACCGAGCCGAAGAAGATCCACACCGTTCTGATCAAGCCGGAACAACCCGGTAGTGCGGCGCCTGCCGCTCCGGCGCCTGCGACCCATTCCAACGCGCCGACACCGCTGTCGCCGCACGCCGCGCCCGCGCCGCGATCTGTACCGCAGAGTTCGCAGAACTCGGCGAATGCGCCGTTGGCGCTCGTCCCGACCGCTCAGGGCAACACGCCGCATGTCACTGCGCCCAAAACGCAAGTGGCGCGAGCGGAGCCCGCTGCCGGAGTGCCACTGGCGACATCGCCGGCTGCCGCACCGTCGAACGCGCCGTCTGGTGGCGGTTATTCGGTCCAGGTGACATCGCAGCGTAGCGAGGCCGAAGCGCAAACCGCTTACCGCGAGCTGCAAGCGAAGTATCCAGCGCAGCTTGGCGGCCACCACGTGACCGTCCATCGTGCCGATCTTGGCGACAAGGGCACCTATTATCGCGCGCTTGTCGGTCCGTATTCCTCGGCAGAGGCGGCGGCTGGAATGTGCAGCAGCCTGAAAGCTGCCGGCGGCAGCTGCATCGTCCAGAAGAATTAGCGGCCGGTTGCTTGACCCTCGCGTGCCGAGCGCGGTAATCCGCGCGCAATGCGCGCCTTCATTACCGGGCTGGCAGGTTCCGCGCTGACCGACGAAGAGCGCGGGTTCCTGCGTGATACACAGCCTTGGGGATTCATTCTCTTCAAGCGGAATGTTGCCGGGGCAAGTTCATTGCGCCGGCTGATCGACGATTGCCGCGACGCCGTCGGACGCGCAGCGCCGGTCTTGATCGACCAGGAGGGCGGCCAGGTGCAGCGTCTCGGGCCGCCGGATTGGCCGCGTTATCCGGCTGGCGCCATCTACGGCGCGCTTTACGACCGGGATCGCGAAAAGGGTCTCGCTGCGGCGCGGCTTGGTGCGCGGCTGATCGCGGCCGATCTCGGCGCTCTGGGCATCGATGTCGATTGCCTGCCACTCGGCGACGTCCCGGTTCCTGGGGCTGATGACGTGATCGGGGACCGTGCTTATGGCACGACGCCAGACAAGGTCGCCGCGGTCGCCCAAGCCCTGGCCGACGGCTTGGCCGACGGGGGCGTATTGCCGGTGCTCAAGCACATTCCGGGCCACGGCCGGGCGACCGCCGATAGCCACAAGGAACTACCTGTGGTCGGCGTCGACCGGGAAACGCTGGACCGTACGGATTTTGCCGCTTTTCGGTTCCTTAAAGGGCTGCCGATGGCGATGACTGCACATGTTGTGTTCAAAGCCATCGATCCGCTGGCTCCCGGCACGGTATCGCCGCTTATAGTGAAGGGCGTGATTCGCGATTCGATTGGGTTTCAGGGCCTTCTTATGACCGACGATATCTCTATGGGCGCACTGGCGGGGTCGCTTGCGGAACGGTCCGCGGCCGCCATTGCGGCCGGCTGCGATATGATTCTGCACTGCAGCGGCGAGATGTCGGAGCGACGTGAGATTGCAGCCTCGGTACCGGAACTGGCCGGCGATGCGGCGCGCCGCGCCGCTGCAGCGCTCGCTGCGAAGCGTCCAGCCGCGCCGATCGATATTGCTGCAAGCCGTGCCGAATTCGCCCGCCTGATGGCCGGCGTCTGGCACCCTGCGGAAGGAACCGCATGAACGCCGAAGATTTGCAATTTGAAGGTGAGCTTCCGGAGCGGGCGACCGACGATCCGGCGCTGGTGGTTGACGTGGAAGGCTTTGAAGGCCCGCTCGATCTATTGCTGACGCTCGCGCGGCAACAGAAGGTCGATCTCGCCAAGATTTCGATCCTCGCTCTTGCCGACCAATATCTCGCCTTCGTCGAAGCCGCGCGAAAGCTGCGTCTTGAGCTCGCTGCCGACTATCTCGTGATGGCGGCCTGGCTTGCTTATCTCAAATCGCGCCTGCTGCTGCCGGATCAGCACGAAGCCGACGGCTTGAGTGCCGAAGATATGGCCAACGCACTGGCGCAGCGCCTGCGCCGGCTTGAAGCGATCCGTAACGTTGCCCAACAGCTGATGGACCGGCCGCAACTCGGCCGTCAGGTTTTCCAGCGCGGCCAGCCGGAGCCGATTGCCGAAATCAGGCATCCGGAATGGTCGGCCACGCTTTACGATCTGCTGTCGGCTTATGCCGGTCGCCGGCAAACGCGGGCGCGCGCCGTTGTGCGAATGCCCAAGCGCACGGTGTGGTCGCTCGCTGAAGCGCGTGAAGCCCTGGAGCGGTTGATTGGCGTGTCACTCGAATGGTGTCCGCTTGATCGATACCTCACTGAATATCTCGTCGAGCCGTCGCTGCGTGCAACCGTATTGGCGTCAACGTTCGCGGCAACGCTCGAATTGGTGCGCGAAGGCCACGTTGAAGTGAACCAGCACGCGGCGTTTGCACCGCTTTATGTGCGTAAGCGTCAAAATCCGGGAGATGGTGGCTTGGCCACAGGAACGGGGAATGGATAAGAGGGAAGGGGATTGTATGCCGAAGACTGCGGAGATGCGGATAGTGGTCGACAACACGCAACAGGAGCGCGCGGAGGAGCTGCGCATCCTTGAGGCTTTGCTGTTCGCCGCCGAAGGCCCGCTCGACGAGAAGACTTTGGCGAAGCGCTTGCCGGAAGGCGTCGACGCCGGCGCGCTGCTTGGGCAGTTGCAGCAGGAATACGAAACCCGCGGCGTCAATTTGGTGCGCGTTGCCGGCAAGTGGTCGCTGCGGACTGCGGGCGATCTGGCGTGGCTGCTGACCCATGAGTTGACGGTGACGCGCAAACTGTCGCGCGCCGCGATCGAGACGCTGTCTATCGTCGCCTATCATCAGCCGGTGACGCGGGCGGAGATCGAGGACATTCGCGGCGTGACCACCTCGAAAGGCACGCTCGACGTCCTGCTCGAGACCGGCTGGATAAAACTTCGCGGCCGCCGCAAGGCGCCGGGGCGGCCGGTGACCTATGGAACCACGGAATCGTTCCTATCGCATTTCGGGCTCGATGCGGTGTCGGATCTGCCCGGTCTCGATGAACTTCGCGGCGCCGGCCTGGTTGATCGCGCGGTGCCGTCCGACTTCGCCGTGCCGGTTCCCTCGGACGATCCGGCGCTTCGGGACGACGAGGACCCGCTGGAGCCCGGCGATCTTGATCTCGGCCTCGCGCCGCCTGCCGAGCGGACCGAGGAATAAACCGTCCCCACGCGCGATAACGAAGCCGGAGAGGCGGATTCACCCTGCGGCGGCAGCGCATTGCCGCCGCGCTTGTTTTTGCCCTGCCTGACGCCTAGGTTCAGGCAAAATCAATACGTTGCCGCTGGGCCCTGGTGCCGTTGCGGACGGAGGGTTTTATGGGCTCCTTGAGTATCTGGCATTGGCTGATCGTCGGCGCCGTTCTGCTGCTGGTGTTTGGCGGACGTGGCAAGATTTCCGACATGATGGGCGACGTTGCCAAGGGCATCAAAGCCTTCAAGAAGGGCATGTCCGACGAGGATACCGCGGATGCGGCCCCCAAGGCTGACGCTCCGGTGCGGACCATCGACCATCAAGCGGGCGCCGACCTCAAGCAGCGATCCGAGAGCAAGGTCTGACGCTCACCGCGCCGGTGCGTGCGGATTGAGCTGAACGGCGCGCGGCAGGCGGCCGCGGAGTCCCCATGTTCGATATCAGTTGGACCGAGTTCCTGCTCATCGGCATCGTGGCGCTGATCGTGATCGGGCCGAAGGAGCTTCCCGGCGTCTTGCGCACGCTCGGCCAGTACACGCGCAAAGTCCGCGGCATGGCTGCGGAGTTCCAAAACCAGTTCCAGGAAGCGATGCGCGAAGCCGAAATGGCCGACCTGAAAAAGCAGGTCGACGACATGGCGCACGACTTCAAGCACTACGACCCGCTCAAGGACGTTCGCGAAGACGTCGACGCGATGGGCAAGGACATCGAGCGCTCTTTCGACGGCTCGCCGGTGGTGAAGAGTGACGCGCCGGCGGCGGAAATTCCCGCGCCGCAAACTCCCGCCATCGAATCCGCCGCGCCGACGACGCCGGTGGAGAGCAACGCGCTTGAGCCAGCCGGAACGCCGGCGCCGCCCGAACAGGCTGCGGCGCCCAAGAATACTGAGCGCGCCGAATGAGCCGTAGCGAAGACGATGAGAAGGAGATCGAGGCGACCAAAGCGCCGCTGATGGATCATCTGATCGAATTGCGCTCCCGGCTGATCAAGGCGGTTGCTGCATTCTTTCTCGCTGCTGTCGTCTGCTATTTCTTCGCCCGGCATATCTATAACGTGCTGACATGGCCCTACATCTGGGTCGCCGGCGCTGAGAACACAAAATTCATTTATACCGGGCTGCTCGAATATTTTGTCGTGCAGCTCAAGCTGTCGCTGTTCGGCGCCGCCGTCATCGCTTTCCCCATTATCGCGACCCAAATTTACATGTTCGTCGCGCCGGGGCTGTATCGCAACGAGCGGCAGGCGTTCTTGCCTTATCTGATCGCGACGCCGGTGTTCTTCGCGCTCGGCTCAATGGTGGTCTATTTCCTGGTGTGGCCGATGCTGGCGCGCTTCTCGTTGAGCATGCAGCAGATGGGCGGCCCCGGCGAAGCGACCATCGAGTTGCTGCCGAAGGTCGAGGATTATCTGTCGTTGATGATGAAGCTGATCCTGGCGTTTGGTATCGCCTTTCAGCTGCCGGTCGTCCTGACGTTGCTGGGGCGTGTCGGCATCATCACCTCGGATCAGCTCAAGTCGAAGCGCCGCTATTTCATCGTCATTGCCTTCGTGATCGCGGCCATCCTGACCCCGCCGGATGTGCTGAGCCAGATGTCGCTGGCGCTGCCGCTTGTCGCGCTTTATGAAGGCTCGATCTGGTCGGTGCGCCTGGTGGAGAAGCGCCTTGCCCGCGAGCGCGCGGAGGCCGCCGCCAAGCCGGCCGAGTAAGTTCGGGCTATTATTGGTTTTATTGATTCGTCATGGCCGGGCTTGTCCCGGCCAGCTCGTTTCTCTAGGCATTGTGCCAATTCATTCGGGATGCCCGGCACAAGGCCGGGCATGACCGCTCGGGAAACAGATGCACGATATCCGCGCCATTCGCGATAATCCTGACGCTTTCGACGCCGCGCTGGCGCGGCGCGGATTCGCGCCGGAAGCGAAGCGGCTGATTGCGCTCGACGAACAGCGGCGTGCAAAAATTCTGGCGCTGGAAACCGCGCAGGCACGGCGCAATTCGGCATCGAAGGAAATCGGCGAGGCGAAGAAGAACAAGGACGAGACAAGGGCCAAAAGCCTGCTCGACGAGGTCGCTGCGCTGAAAGACAAAATGCCGGCGATGGAGGTGCAGGAGAAAGACGCGTCTGCGGCCTTGGACAAGGCGCTCTCTGAAATTCCCAACCTGCCGCTTGCTGACGTCCCGGACGGCAAGGACGAAAAAGACAACGTCGAGCATCATCGTTTCGGGGTAAAGCGCGATTACGCCTTCGTCCCGAAGCAGCACTTCGAGCTTGGCGAAACGTTGGGGCAGATGGACTTTGAAACCGCCGCCAAATTATCGGGCGCGCGCTTTGTTGTCCTGAAGAAAGGCCTCGCGCGGCTTGAGCGTGCGCTTGGGCAATTCTTTCTCGATGTCCATACCGGTGAACCGCACAACTACACAGAGGTGGCGCCACCTCTGCTCGTTCTTGATGAGGTGATGTTCGGCACCGCGCAGTTGCCAAAATTTCGTGACGACCAGTTTTCGGTTGGCAGTACCGGCCAGGAACGCAATCTCTGGCTGATCCCGACCGCTGAAGTCTCGCTAACCAACCTGGTCCGCGAATCCATCGTCGACGAGGTCGAGCTGCCGATGCGGCTGACGGCCTGCACGCCGTGCTTCCGCGCCGAGGCCGGTGCTGCGGGAAAAGATACCCGCGGCATGATCCGGCAGCACCAGTTCACCAAGGTGGAACTGGTGTCGATCACGACGCCAGAGCAGAGCAAGGATGAGCATGAACGCATGCTGGCTTGCGCCGAGGAAGTCCTGAAGAAACTCGACCTGCATTATCGCGTCGTCACGCTCTGTGCCGGCGACATGGGCTTCGCGTCGCAAAAAACCTACGACATCGAGGTATGGCTGCCCGGTCAGAATATGTTCCGCGAGATTTCATCGTGCTCGGTGTGCGGTGACTTCCAGGCGCGGCGCATGAATGCGCGCTACCGCACCAGGGATCGCCAGGTGCGCCCCGTGCACACGCTCAACGGCTCCGGTGTCGCTGTCGGCCGTGCGCTGATTGCGGTGATGGAGACCTATCAGCAGGAAGACGGTTCGGTTGCAGTGCCGGAGGTATTGCAAAGTTACATGGGCGGATTGAAGAAGATCGAAAAGTAATGCGTATCCTTGTCACCAATGACGACGGCATTCACGCCGAAGGTCTCGATATCTGCGAGAAGATCGCGCGGTCGCTTTCCGACGATGTCTGGGTGATTGCGCCCGAATACGATCAGTCGGGCGTCGCCCATTCGCTGTCGCTCAACGATCCGTTACGGCTGCGTCAGGTCGAAGAGCGGCGCTTCGCGGTGCGCGGCACGCCGACCGATTGTGTCATCATGGGCGTGCGGCATCTGCTCAACGGTCACGATCCCGATCTGGTGCTGTCAGGGGTCAATCGCGGCCGCAACGCCGGCGAGGACGTGATCTATTCCGGAACAATTGCCGGCGCGATGGAGGGCACAGTGTTGGGCCTTCCTTCGATCGCGCTGTCGCAAGCCTACAATTCGCGCGGCGGACAGCCGCCCTATTGGGACACCGCGTTGCGCCATGCGCCGGACATCATCCGCCGCGCGCTGGCCAAGGGCATACCGGTCGACGTGCTGCTCAATGTTAATTTCCCCAACTGCCCGCCAGACGCGGTCAAGGGCATCGCCGTGACGACACAGGGCCGCCGCCGGCAGGAGCGGTTGCATATCGACAAGCGCACCGACGGCCGCGGCAATCCGTATTATTGGATCGCTTATGTGCGGCAGGCCGCGATCAAAGCCGCGGACGGTTCCGACCTTGCCGCGCTTGACGAGAGCTGCATCGCGGTGACGCCGCTCAGGCTCGATTTGACCGACGAGCCGACCGTCGCGCGCTTCGCTGATCTCTTCGAGAAGAAAGATTAGTTTCTTGCCGCGGCTTTTGGCGCGATGGCCTTGAGCGCCTGCTCGAGCGCATCGGATTGAAATGGCTTTTGCAGCGTCGGGTTGTTGCGATAGGGCTCCGGCACGCCGCGTGCGCCGTACCCGGTGGCGAATACGAATGGCACACCGCGTGCAATTAGCACTTCGACAACCGGCGTAATCGGCTGCCCGTTGAGGTTGACGTCGAGGATGGCCGCATCCACGTCAGCTAGTTTCGCCAACGCCAGCGCCTCGTCGATGGCGCCCGCTTCGGCGGTCATGGTGTAACCGAGGTCCTCCAGCATGCCGTCCAGCAGCATGCGGATCATCAATTCGTCTTCGACGACGAGTATCCGCCTGCCTGAGGCGGCATTAGGTTCTGGATTCATCTGGTCCCCGTGCTAACCGGTTCTTGGTGAGCGGACCGGTCGTTGCACCTCCCGCCGTAACGCCTGGAATGGATTTCGGTTCCGGCAGTTCAGGCGAATGCTTGTTGATTGGGCCGGAACGCCGCTTCAGCCGGGAGTATAAGAGCCATTTGCATGCTACTAAAAGAGGATTCGGGTCGTGGATAAGCCGAGGTTACCGTGACCGCGAACCAAGCCGCCGGTGTCGAACGGATGGAATTTCAGCTCGGCTTGCGCCGGCGTGGCATCAGCAACCAGGCCGTGCTGCGCGCAATGGACGAAGTGCCGCGCGAACATTTTGTCACACCCGCCCTCGCCGAAAGAGCCTACGCCGATCAGGCGCTGCCGATCGCCTGCGGGCAGACCATCAGCCAGCCTTACGTCGTTGCCTACATGACGGATCATCTCGATGCGGGTCCGAAGCACCGTGTTCTCGAAATAGGCACCGGCTCCGGCTATCAGGCTGCTGTGCTGTCGCGGATCGCGCGCGAGGTCATCAGCGTTGAACGCTACCGTACCCTGGCCGACGCGGCGCGCGAGCGACTCAAGACCCTCGGCTATGCGAACGTCACAGTCACGGTGCGTGACGGTTATGGTGGCGCACCGGAATACGCGCCGTTCGATCGCATCCTGGTGACCGCCGCTACCGAAGAGGTTCCAACTGCGCTGATTGAGCAATTGGGCGCAGGCGGCAAAATGGTGCTGCCGCTTGGCCCACGAGACGGCACGCAGCACATCGTCAAGCTCTCGAAGAACGCGGACGGCGAGATCGCTCGCGAGACCCTGATCCCGGTCAGATTCGTGCCGTTGCTGCCCGGCCAGGCCCGGGAACTATAGCGATATCGTGGCAATCAAGCGGTTTTGCCGATTTCCAAAATTCTTGCGCGGTACTTAAAGGCCTGTTTACCGCAACGTTGTTTAGTCGCTCGTTAGTGGGTGTTGCGTGCGGGCGAGTACAGATGAGCGCGTCGCGTGGGTGGGCCAATTGGCCGTGCTTGGTTGCCGTTTCGTTAATCGGGCTTGGCGCTGCAAGCTGTAGCAGCGATTCCGGCCGTTTCGGCGAAGGCTTCGGTTCCAATAACGCACGCCCTGAGACGACAGGCTCGATCCCGCAGAGCAGCCAGACCAGCCATATACAAAGTCAACCATTGCCGCGGCTTGCCGACAGCGGTTCGTCGGGTGGCGGCCATGGCATGGGCTCCTACGAGCCAAACGGCGAAGTGACCGGTTCGCTGCCGGCTCCGCAGCCCACCTGGACGTGGGAAGGTGGTACGCCGATCGTGGTGGCCCCGGGCGAGACGCTCGAAACGATTTCGCGCCGGCACAACGTGCCGATCGCGGCGATCATGCAGGCGAACAGCATAACCAATCCGACCGCCGTGCATCCCGGCCAGCATCTTGTGATTCCGCGGCAGAAGACCGCCACGGCCTACGCGCAGCCGCCCCATGCGGCCACGCCGGCGGCCGTTATGCCGCCGGTCGGACCGGTCGGCGCGCCCAAGACCGCGCTGGCGCCGACTTCAGGCGTGCACGTTGTCGCACCGGGCGAGACGCTGCATAGCATTGCGCGGCTCTACGGCAAGCCGGTGATGGTGCTGGCGAAGGCCAACAACATTCCACCCGATACGATGGTGCGGGTCGGCGAGCGCATCGTGATTCCCGACGTGCAGCCGGCACAGGCCAATCTCGTGCCACAGCGTACACAAGCGCCGGCAGCCGCTCCGGCAGCACCGGTGCATGGACCCGACCTTGCCAGCGCCGAGTCGCCGCATAGCGCGCGCGTCGCTTCACCGGAGCCCGCCCCGGCTACCGATCAAACCAGCACGGTGAAAACGGCTGAGCCTGCTGGTGCACTGCCAGGCTTCCGCTGGCCGGCGCGCGGTCGCGTCATTGCCGGTTTCGGCCCGTCGCCGAACGGCCTGCAAAACGACGGCATCAACGTCGCGGTGCCGGAAGGCACGCCGATCAAGGCGGCCGAGGACGGCGTCGTCGCCTATGCCGGTAATGAGCTGAAGGGTTACGGCAACCTGGTGCTGGTGCGTCATAGCAACGGCTTCGTCACCGCCTATGCCCACGCCAGCGAAATCCTGGTCAAGCGCGGCGAGGCGGTGAAACGCGGTCAGGTCATCGCGAAGTCTGGCCAGACCGGCAATGTCACGTCGCCGCAACTGCACTTCGAGATCCGTAAAGGTTCGACGCCGGTCGATCCGTCGCAGTATCTCAACGGCGCGTAAGTCTACGATTTGCGTTCGCTGTCCATGCGGACGCCAAGACGGCCGGCCAAATCCTGCACGTATTGCCACGCCACACGCCCCGAGCGCGCGCCGCGCGTCGTTGCCCATTCCAGCGCTTCGCGGCGAAGCTCTGCGCCATCGAGGGGAACATGAAAGTGTGAGATGTAACCCTCGACCATCGCGAGATACTCGTCCTGGCTGCATTTATGAAAGCCGAGCCAGAGTCCGAAACGGTCCGAGAGCGAAACTTTCTCTTCCACGGCTTCGCCGGGATTGATCGCGGTCGATCGTTCGTTCTCCACCATCTCGCGGGCCAACAAGTGACGGCGGTTCGATGTGGCGTAGAAAATGACGTTCTCCGGACGGCCTTCAATGCCGCCCTCGAGCATGGTCTTGAGCGACTTGTAGGACGTGTCCTCGGCATCGAACGACAGATCGTCGCAGAACACGATGAACCGCTGTGAGGCGCGGCGCAGCACATTCATCAGGTCCGGTAGCAACTCGATATCTTCACGGTGGATTTCGATCAGCTTCAGGCCTGCATCGGGGTAAGACGCCGCTATGCCGGCGTGCGCCGCTTTGACCAGAGACGATTTGCCCATGCCTCGTGCGCCCCAAAGCAACGCATTGTTGGCGGGCAGGCCCCGCGCGAAGCGCTCGGTGTTTTCGACGAGAAGGTCGCGCACGCGGTCGATGCCTTTCAGCAGCGACATCTCGACACGGTTCACGCGGTGGACCGGTGCAAGCCGGTGTCCCTCGGCGTGCCATATGAAAGCGTCCGCCGCGGCGAAATCGAGTTTGGGCGATGCCGGCGGGGCGAGGCGCTCGAGAGCGTCGGCGATTCTGTTGAGGACTTCGCCGTCCCTGCTTGAAAGGCGCTCCCCGGCCTTGGCGGGCTTGGCCTTGCTTCGGAAGCGGGAGGAAGATTTTGCCATGTTTGCACCGGGTTGCGCCTTCCCTTAGCGGGGCGGGGGAACCGTCGCAAGCGCGCCGGGAAAAGGTGCCGCGGCGTTGCAATTAGGCTACCGGTGGCTATAGTCCGCGCCGATTTCGCGCGCAAAATCGGCCGTTCTTCCGCAGGCTGGCGCGCCTTAATTCGGCCCCGGAGGACTAATGTTTATTACGCCCGCATTCGCGCAAGGCGCACTGTTTGGCCTTGGCGGCGACAGCGGCGGCATGATCGTTCAATTCATGCCGCTCATCCTGATTATCGTGATTATGTATTTCCTGGTATTGCGACCGCAGCAGCAGCGTGTGAAACGGCACCAGGAAATGGTCAAGGCGTTGCGGCGGGGCGACACCGTGGTCAGCAACGGCGGTCTGGTCGGCAAGGTGACCAAAGTCGTTGATGACGAACAGGTCGAAGTCGAAATCGCCGATGGCGTGCGGGTGCGGCAAGTGCGCTCGATGGTGAGCGAAGTGCGCGCCAAGGGCGAGCCGGTGAAGGACGACGGCGCAAGCTGAACCCGAGCCGCGAGCTTTAGGGAAATTCGAAGTCCATGCTGTTTTTCACGCGGTGGAAGGCTTTGGCTATCGTGCTGACGGCACTGATCGTGTGCCTGTTTGCCGTGCCGAATTTCTTCTCTGAAGCCACGGTCAAGAAGTGGCCGTCGTGGGCGCAATCGTTCGCGCAGCGCCACGTCGTGCTCGGCCTCGATTTGCAGGGCGGCTCGCATCTCCTGCTTGAGGTCGACGCCAGCGCGGTGCGCAAGGAGCGATTGCAGGCGCTGGCTGACGATGTGCTGCGCGTGCTGCGTCAGGCGCGCATTCCCTTTACCGGACGGTCCGTCGTCGGCAACGCGGTGCAGGTGCACATCACGCGCGATACCGATGTCGACACCGCCATGACCAAGCTGCGCGAGCTTTCGGTGCCGCTGTCGGGGCTTCTCGGCGCATCGGGCCAGTACAGCCTCGACGTCAGCAACAATGCCGGACTGATCACGCTTGCGCCGACCGAGGCGGCACTTACGGAACGGATCCGTCAGGCAGTCGAACAATCGATCCAGATCATCGAGCGGCGCGTCAACGAACTCGGCTTGGTCGAGCCAACCATTCAGCGTGAGGGTGTCAATCGCATTCTGGTGCAAGTGCCGGGACTGCAGGACCCGTCCCGCCTGAAGGACATTCTTGGCAAGACGGCAAAACTCGATTTCCGCCTTGTCGATATGTCGATGACGGCGCAGCAGGCCATCGACAGCCGCCCGCCAGCCAACTCCGAAGTTCTCGACGGTGAGGGCGGAGTAAAATATCTGATCGAGAAGCGGGTCATGGTCTCCGGCGCCGATCTCACCGACGCCCAGCCGGGATTCGACCAGCGCACCAACGAGCCGATCGTCAGCTTCAAGTTCAATTCCAGCGGCGCGCGCAAGTTCGCCGAGGCAACGCAAGCGAATGTCGGCAAGCCGTTTGCCATCGTACTGGACAACAAGGTGATCGAGGCGCCGGTGATCCGGGAGCCCATTCTCGGCGGCTCCGGCCAAATCTCCGGCCGCTTTACGGTTCAGCAGGTCAATGATCTTTCGATTCTGCTGCGCGCCGGCGCGCTACCGGCGCCGCTGACCATTATCGAAGAGCGTACGGTCGGCCCGGGCCTCGGACAGGACTCCATCACCGCGGGAGAGCGCGCAGCTTACGCCGGCGCGGCACTGGTGATCGTCTTTATGTTCATCACCTACGGATTGTTCGGCCTGTTCGCCAACATCGCCGTTGCAATCAACGTGGCGATGATCTTCGGCATTCTGTCGTTGCTTGGTGCGACGCTGACGCTGCCCGGCATCGCCGGCATCGTGTTGACCGTCGGCATCGCGGTCAACTCCAACGTGCTGATCTATGAGCGCATTCGGGAAGAGGTGCGCGCCGGGCGCACCGCCATCAGTGCGATCGACGCCGGCTTCTCGCGCGCACTCGCCACCATTCTCGACTCCAACATCACGACATTCATCGCCGCCGCCGTGCTGTTCTATATCGGCACCGGCCCCGTGCGGGGCTTCGCCGTGACACTCGGCGTCGGCATTCTCACCAGCTTGTTCACCGCTTTCACGCTGACCCGCCTTATCGTGGCTTACTGGGTCCGCGTGTGGCGGCCGCGTACGGTTCCTATTTGAGCATGATCCCGAACAAGGTCATGGCCCAGCAGATCACCTGAAAGACCACCCGTGCGCCTTCTCCGTATCGTTCCCGACGACACCAAATTCGATTTCATGCGCTTCCGGCGCATCAGTTTTCCTATTTCGGCGATGCTGTCGATCGCGGCGATTTTTCTCTATTTCTTCCATGGCCTGAATTTCGGCATCGATTTCGTCGGCGGAACGCTCATTGAGGTCCAGACCAAGGCCGGGCCGGCCGATCTTGCCAAGATGCGGACGACCATCGGCGGGCTTAAGCTCGGCGACTTTCAGCTCCAGCAATTCGGCGCGCCCGACGACGTCTTGATCCGGATTTCGGAGCAACCCGGCGGCGATGAAGCGCAGCAGCAGGCGGTGCAGAAAGTTCGCGATGCGCTCGGCGATGAAGTCGAATACCGCCGCGTCGAAGTTGTCGGGCCGAGCGTATCCACGGAGCTTTTGGCCTACGGCACCATCGGTCTCGTGCTCGCCATCGGAGCAATCCTGATCTACCTCTGGTTCCGGTTTGAGTGGCAGTTTGCGCTTGGCGCCATGATCGCCAACGTGCACGACCTCGTGCTCACTGTCGGCTTCATGTCGCTGACGCATATCGATTTCGACCTGACCAGTATCGCCGCGCTGCTCACCATCCTGGGTTACTCGCTCAATGACACGGTCGTGATCTACGACCGCATCCGCGAGATGCTCCGCCGTTACAAGCGCATGCCGATGCCGGACCTGCTCAACCTGTCGATCAATGCGACGCTGTCGCGTTCGATCGTCACCCACGTCACCGTGGCGATGTCGTTGTTGGCACTGCTGCTGTTCGGCGGGCAGGCGATCCACAGCTTCACGGCGACGATGATGTTCGGCGTGGTGCTGGTCGGCACCTATACGTCGGTGTTCATCGCGTCGCCGATCCTGATCTATCTCGGAGTCGGGATCGGGCGCATGGGCGGGACCGAAGAGCCGGTACCGCCCGCGGAGCCGGAAAAGCCGGCCGCCACGGCAGCGTCATCGCGAAGGGCGCGGACGCGGGGCCAGTGACCGATGCGCCACACCTGCCGCGCCAAGCGCTGATCGACTCTCACGGCGGCGGTGGGTTTCGCTTCGCAGGCATGTCGCATCGGGGATCGTTGCTGTGCCTTCCAGATGGCATCTGGGCCTGGCAGGTCGCGTCGCCGAACGAAATAAGCGATGAAGCTCTTTCGCTGGTCTTCGCCCGGACAGACGATCTGGACTTTTTCATTTTGGGTTCAGGCGCCGCTCCGTGGATCATGCCGGCGGCGTTGAGAGGACGATTTCGTGACGCGCACGTCTCGGTAGATGTCCTTATGACAGGGCCGGCGGTGCGTACCTACAACGTGATGCTGATGGAAAACCGCCGCGTCGGCGCGGGCCTCATCGCCGTCGATTGATCTGCTAAGTTCTCGCGATGCAGGATGCATTCGCCCATTGCGCAGAGATTGTCCGTACGGCGGATCGTGACCGCTATGTCGCGACATTGTTTGCGCCCGCGGAACACCGGGATGCGCTGTTCGCGCTCTACGCTTTCAATGCCGAGATCGTGCGGGTGCGCGACGTGGCGCGCGAACCGATGCCCGGCGAAATTCGCCTGCAATGGTGGCGTGAAGTCATCGGCGGAGAACGGCGCGGGGAGGCAGCCGCCAATCCAGTCGCGGCGGCGCTTCTTGCGACGATCCAGTGTCACAATCTTGCGGCGGAACTCCTTGATACGCTGGTCGACGCACACCAGTTCGACCTTTACGGCGAACCGATGGTGCGGTTGTCCGATCTTGAAGACTACGCACGCGATACCGCTTCCGCCTTGATCACTCTTGCGGCCATGGTTCTGAGCAATGCCGGCCTGGAGGCAGCCACACGACCGGCCGGAATTGCGTATGCGATCACTAACATTCTCCGCGCATTCCCGCTGCACGCCGGGCGCGGTCAGCTTTTTTTGCCTGTCGAATTGTTGTCGCGCCACGGGGTCAATTCCCAAGATATTTTTGCCGGGCGTTCGTCCGCCGGTCTGAATGCGGCGCTCGCTGAACTTCGCGACGTTGCGCGCCGGCATCTTGCCGAAACACGCGGCTCTCTCACGGCGCTGCCTACGGAGGCTTTGGCGGCGTTCCTGCCTGTTGCGCTGGTCGGGCCGTCGCTTCGCTGTTTGGACCGAAGCGATGCCTTTTCGCCTTCCGAGATCTCGCCGTGGCGGCGGCAATGGCTGATATGGCGTGCGGCGCGAAATCCCGCCCGCATCGCGGGGTGATCGCACCGCGACAACGGAGCCCTTTCAGCAATCGCCGCGGTGGACTATCACCGGCGGCTGCATAACAAGAAGGGCCGGGAGTTCATGTTTCGCCGATTTTACGTACGCGCAGTCGCGATGGGACTGGCGACTATTGCGCTCACCCCGCTTATCGCTTTGGCACAGGACTATCCGACGCGGCCGGTCACCATCATCGTGGCGCAGCCGCCGGGCGGCGGTACCGACATCATCGCCCGCATCATTGCCGCGCAACTGTCCACCCAGATGGGTCAGCCGTTCGTGGTTGAGAATCGGGCGGGTGCCGGCACTGTTGTCGGCACCGCCGCCGCGGCCAATGCGCCGGCGGACGGCTACACGCTGATTACCGGCCTGATTGCCAACATGGCGGTCAATCCGAGCCTGTTCGCGCACCTGTCCTACGATCCGATCCGCGACTTCACGCCGGTCGGAATGCTGGCGGAGTTTCCGTTCGTCGTCGTGGTCAACAAGGATTTTCCGGCGCACTCCATCAAGGACCTGATCGCGATGGCGAAAGCGAAGCCCGGTGAGATCAATTTTGCTTCGGGCGGCAACGGCACCGGCCAGCATTTGTCGACGGAGCTGTTCGAGCTGCTCGCCGGAATCAAGATGACGCATGTGCCTTATCGCGGTGCGGCGCCGGCCTATACCGATATCATGTCCGGGCAAACGCCGGTCTTCTTCGACAACCTGGCGAGCGCCCTGGGGCAGATCAAAGGTGGCAGCGTCCGTGCGCTCGCCGTGACCGGCAAGGAGCGTTCGCCGCTGTTGCCGGACGTTCCGACAGTCGCGGAGTCCGGCCTTCCCGATTATGTTTATTACGTCTGGTTCGGCCTCTGGGCGCCGAAGAACACGCCGAAGCCGGTTGCCGATAAACTTTACGCCGAGATTCAAAAGGCGCTGGCCGATCCCACGGTGAAAGAGCGTATTGCCGCCAACTCCGGCGTGCCGATGGCCATGCCGCTTGCCGATATCGAGCCGTTCGTCAAAGCGGAGATCGCAAAGTGGGCCGATGTGGTCAAACGCGCGGGGATCACCGTCCAGCAGTAACTGCGTCACGCTCAGAAGGCGTGGCGATCCCGCAGATTACGGCGGTGAGAAACGATGCGTGTGACAATATCACGCTCGGCGTCGGATTTGATCAGTGGATCGATCAGATCGAGCTGATTCATCGCAACCAGCTCCAGAATTTCGCTGCGTACACCGCCGTCTGCATTGCGTGGCAGGGTGTCGACGACTTGCAGATGCTCGGGACCTTTGCCGCCGAGAAATTTTCGCAGTTCGCTGTCCGCGGCATTACCCTCGACGAACGCGTAGAGCCCGGTGCCGGCTCGGCGATCCGGAAAAGCGACAATGGCCACGTCGCTCACGCCCGGATAGGCACGTAACCGTTCGGCTATCACCGGCGCTTCCTCGACAAAACGCATGCCGCGGCCCTCGCGGTCGGTGACATGAAGCCCGCGGGTAATCGCGTAATAGAGTTTCTTTCCGCTCAACATCCAGATGCGGTTCACAAGGCTTTTGCGAGCCAACACGCGGCGCTCGGTCGCGGTCAATGCGTCTGGAACGTACTTGCGCTTGTGCTTCAGCAAATGCCGCAAATCGTCGTAGCATGCGGAGCGAAACATCCGGTGTCTGCGGCGGTAGTAACCTGCGAGCTGAAAGTCGGTGACATAGGCGCGGCTGCTGGCGCCGTCTTTGGCGTAAAGCCAGTTTTGCTCTTTGGCGAGATCGTTGTGTGCGATCCCGGCATGATGCAGCAACCGCAGTGCGGCTTTTGCCGATCGAAAATACGCCACGTCGCCATATGGTTTGGCGATATGCAGCGACACGCCGTCGATCCAGCCGCGGATGAGAGCGTGGCGGCCGGAGAACAGCAGAGGCGGCGCGATTCCGAGTGGGCCTGCCGCCGCAAGCGTTCGCCGCTCGCGCCAGAACAAGACGTAGGCCAGCGGCCGGCTCCACCACGGCACCTGATCGAGCCGCCGCAGCACGGCTTCGACGTCGCCTGCCTCCGAGCGGAAGCGCCCACGCTCGACGGTCGAGAACACGTCGCGCTTGAGCACGACGCTGCTCTGCCAGCGCCCGCGAAGCTCTTCTGGTCCGTCGTCCGTCGTCATGTGAAAGCGTCTAGCACATCACTCGGCGGCGTGCGGCAACGCTCCGTCGGTCCATGCGTCCAAATCGGCAAGGGCCCGCAGGCACAGCGCGCGCTTTCTGGCCTGGCTCCGATCGTCGGGACGGCCATTTTCAGGCGTTTTGGCCAGTCGCGGCGGCTCAAATCCGAGCGGCGGAAACAGGCCGAAATTGATGTTCATCGGCTGGAAGGAGCGGGGCCCTTTATCAATGGTCTCGATATGGCCGCCAGTGATGTGGCCGAGCAGTGAGCCATGGGCCGTGGTCGACGGCGGCAACGAGATCGCCTCGCCAAGAAGCTCCGCCGCGGCAAAGCGGCCGGCAAGAAGACCGGTTGCCGCCAACTCGACGTAACCTTCGCAGCCGGTGATCTGGCCCGCGAAACGGAGCCTTGGCGCTGCTTTCAGCCGCAAGGTCTCGTCGACCAGCTTCGGTGAATTCAGGAAGGTATTGCGGTGCAGGCCGCCGAGCCGCGCAAATTCGGCGTTCGCAAGGCCTGGAATGCTGCGAAACAGCCGGACCTGTTCGCCGTGTTTCAATTTGGTTTGAAAGCCGACCATGTTGAACAACGTGCCGAGCTTGTTGTCCTGCCGCAGCTGTACGACGGCATAGGGCTTGGACGCGAGGCAGCGCGGATCGGTGAGGCCGAACGGTTTCATCGGTCCGTGGCGCAATGTTTCCCGGCCGCGCTCGGCCATCACTTCAATCGGCAGGCAACCGTCGAAATAGGGCGTCGCCGTTTCAAACTCGTGGAAACTGATTTTCTCGGCAGCGAGTAGCGCACTGACAAAGTCATCGTACTGCGTGCGCGTCAGCGGACAATTGACATAATCGGCGCCGGTTCTGCCGGGTCCGGCTTTGTCGTAGCGCGACTGAAACCAGGCAATATCGAAATCGATCGTGTCGCGATGCACGATCGGCGCGATAGCATCGAAAAAGGCCAGCGCTTCTTCTCCAGTCAGCGCGCGAATTGTGCCGGCTAGCGCCGGCGAGGTGAGGGGGCCGGTGGCAACGATAACGCTGCCCCACTCCGGCGGCAGTTCATGAATTTCCTCACGGCGGATTTCGACCAACGGCTCATTCTCAAGTGCCGTGGTGATCGCCGCCGCAAATCCGTCACGATCCACCGCGAGCGCGCCGCCGGCAGGCAATTTGTGTGTATCGGCGGTTTGCATCACCAACGAATTGAGGCGGCGCATCTCGGCATGCAGAAGACCGATGGCGCTGCCTTCCATGTCGTCGGAGCGGAACGAGTTCGAGCAAACCAGTTCTGCGAACTGTCCGGTCTTATGTGCGGCGGTCGAGCGCTCTGGCCGCATTTCATGCAATATCACCGGCACGCCACGTCGCGCGGCTTGCCATGCGGCCTCGGAACCGGCAAGTCCGCCGCCGACAATGTGAATGGGCAGGATATTGCGCATTATCGCCTCAAATTAGGCATCGCAGAGCAGTCAAACAATCCAATCCGGGAATTTTGGCGGAACCGGACGAACCCACGCACCGCGGTGTTTATACAGCAGCGACGACGCGGGAAAGTTCCAAATGCTCGAAACCCTGAAGTCCGCGGCAAGCGAGAATGCGGCCGCAGCCGGCTTCGACGTTGAGATTCTGTCGGTCGCTACGGCCAACCCATCGTTCGTGTTGCCGCAAGCCGAAGCGGCGAAGCGCGCCAAAGATCTCTTCCCGCACCTTAAATTCCTATGGAGGCTTTACGACAATACCGGCATCGACCGACGTTACAACTGCGAGCCGATCGACTGGTATCTTAAACCGCATAGTTGGGAAGAGCGTACCGCGTCGTTTCAGCGGCATGCCCTCGATCTGTTGGCGGACGTTGCTACGAGGACGACGAAGGCGGCGGGCATCGGGCTTGATGAAATCGATATTCTCATCACCAATACGATCACGGGCCTCGCGATCCCAAGCCTCGACGCCAGGCTTTCCAATCGGTTGAAGCTGTCGCCGCGCGTCGAGCGATTGCCGATATTCGGACTTGGCTGCGGCGGCGGCGTTGCCGGTCTCGCTCGCGCGACACGTCTTGCGCACGCCACCGATGGCGCGCACGTGCTGTTCCTGACTGTCGATCTCTGCAGCCTTTGCCTTCGCGTCAACGATCCAAGTCCGGCGATGTTTGTTTCCACCGCATTGTTTGGCGACGGGGCGGCCGGCGTCATGTTGCGCAATACCGCAGATGGCGTGCATGGTGGACCGCGAATTCTGGCTATAGGCGAATGGTGCTGGCCCGATACCGAACACATCATGGGTTGGGATATCAAGGACGATGGATTTGGCGTTGTGCTCAGCGCCGAACTGCCATCGCTGATGCGCGAGGCCTTGGCGCCTGCGCTTCATGATTTTCTCGATCGCAATGGTTTCCGTCTGTCGGACTTCAACGGCTTTTTGTTTCATCCCGGCGGCCGCAAGCTGATCGAGACGGTGCAGGACGTACTGGGGCTCGACCGCAATTATTTTGAGCATTCCTGGGAAGTCTTGCGTCAGTACGGCAACATGTCATCGGCGACGGCATTGTTCGTGCTCGACCGCGCCTTGAAGGCGGGCGCGCGGGGCCCGCATTTGCTCGCGGCCTTCGGACCAGGGTTCTCCGCGTATTTTGTTGCGGTCGACTTGGGATGAGTTGGGGTTCGGCGCTCCTCGCCTATCTTACCGTTCAGCGGCTGATCGAACTCTGGTGGGCCAAACAGAACGAAGCGCGGTTGCTGGCCGCTGGCGGCATCGAGCATGGCCAATCGCACCTTTGGCTGATGGTTCTGCTCCATGCCGCGTGGATCGCCGGCCTATGGCTGCTGGCTTACGATCGTCCGGTTGAGCCATTTTTTCTGGCGCTGTTCATTGTTTTGCAGTTCGCCCGCCTTTGGGTGTTGTTGACGCTCGGCCGGCGCTGGACGATTCGAATTGTCACCGTACCGGGTGAGCATCCGGTGGCGCGTGGCCCATACCGATTTTTGCGGCATCCCAACTATGCCGTCGTCGTTGGTGAAATTGCCGTGGTCCCGCTGGCGCTTGGATTGCCTGTCTATGCCTTGGTGTTCACCGTCCTGAATTTGGCGATTCTCGCAATCCGCATTCCCGCCGAGAATGCCGCGCTATCTGCCCGGCCACGTTGAGCGGTGTTGGCTCATGAGGGGCCCTCTGCTATAGGCGGGGCGCTGGGTCGGCCCCATATTCAAGGCCATGAAGGCGCTTTTTGATGTCCGTTGACGCTGAAACAGTCCGCCGTGTGGCGCATCTCGCACGCATCGCCGTTGCCGAGGACGAGGTTGCCAATCTTCAGGGCGAACTGAATTCAATTCTTGCCTTCGTCGAGCAACTTGGCGAGGTCAACGTTGACGGCGTCGAGCCGATGACATCGGTGACGCCCATGGCGATAAAAATGCGCGTGGACGCTGTGACCGACGGCGGCAAGCCCGACGACATTATTCGTAATGCGCCGGCGCATGAGGATCACTTTTTCCTCGTGCCGAAAGTGGTGGAATAGCCATGTGCCTCGCCTGTGAACAAGACTCGATCTGGCTCGCTTATCTCGAAAGCAAAGGCCTGCTCAAGGCTGATGACCCGGCGGCGATCGACGCACTGTTTTCTGCGTTTCCGGTTCAGCCGCTGCCAGTGCAGGCAGAATGGGACGCTCCGACGCCCGAAGCGCCGAACCAGGCCGTAACAAAGCCCGCGACCGGCAATCCATTTTCGTGTGACGACCCGACCACGAAATGACCGATCTCACCGCTCTCTCTCTGGCGCAGGCGCGCGACGCGCTGCGCACGAAAGAATGTTCCGCAATTGAGCTGACCGAGGCGCATCTTTCCGCGATTGAGCAAGCAGGCGCCCTCAACGCCTATGTCCTGAATACGCCCGATCAGGCACGCCGGATGGCGCAGGCCTCGGATGCAAAGTTGGCGAAAGGCGAGGGCGGTCCGCTTGAGGGGCTGCCACTTGGTATCAAGGATCTGTTTTGCACGACCGGGGTGCGCACGACGGCGTGCTCGCACATTCTGGAAAATTTCGTTCCGACTTACGAATCGACCGTCACCGCCAATTTGTGGCGCGATGGCGCTGTTTTGCTCGGCAAGCTCAACAACGACGAATTTGCGATGGGTTCGTCGAACGAGACATCCTACTTCAAACCGGTGGTGTCGCCGTGGCGCCGACGCGGCGCCGACACCGGCCTAGTGCCGGGAGGATCGTCGGGCGGATCGGCCGCGGCAGTTGCGGCCCATCTGTGCGTCGGCGCGACCGGCACCGATACCGGCGGTTCGATCCGCCAGCCGGCGGCGTTTTGCGGCATCGTTGGATTGAAGCCGACATACGGGCGTTGCTCGCGTTGGGGCATCGTCGCCTTCGCCTCGTCGCTCGATCAAGCTGGGCCGTTCACCCGCACCGTCCGCGACTGCGCGATCCTCACGCGGTCGATGGCAGGCCCCGATGCAAAGGACACGACCTGCGTTGATCGGCCGGTGCCGGATTACGAAAAGTCGATCGGCGCTTCGATCAAGGGCATGCGCATCGGCGTTCCGAAGGAATATCGGGCGCCCGGCATGGCTGCGGAAATCGAGACGCTGTGGCACCAGGGCGTGCAGTGGCTGAAGGATGCCGGCGCGGAGACGGTCGAAATTTCGCTGCCGCACACCAAATATGCACTGCCCGCCTATTACATCGTGGCACCGGCCGAAGCGTCGTCCAATCTCGCACGGTACGACGGCGTGCGTTATGGGCTGCGCGTTCCCGGCCGCGACATCATTGATATGTACGAACGCACACGCGCGGCCGGCTTCGGCAAGGAAGTGCGGCGGCGGATCATGATCGGCACCTACGTGCTGTCTGCCGGGTACTACGATGCCTATTATCTTCGCGCACAGAAAGTGCGCACCCTGATCAAGCAAGACTTCGAGAGATGCTTCGCTGACGGCATTCATGCCGTCTTGACGCCGACGACGCCGTCGGCGGCATTCGGCATAGGCGAGAAGGGAAAAGCCGACCCGATCGAAATGTACCTCAACGACATTTTCACGGTCACGGTGAACATGGCCGGGTTGCCGGGCATTTCCGTGCCGAGCGGACTCGACGCCCAAGGCTTGCCGCTCGGTCTGCAATTGATCGGCCGGCCGTTCGAAGAGGAAACGTTGTTCGCGCTCGGCAAGGTCATCGAACAGGCGGCCGGACATTTCACGCCCGAGCCGTGGTGGCGATAGATCCCGGCCCGGACCGATGACTCCTTCGGCATTCAACCGCAGCCTATCGGACAAAAAGCCGGCGGATGCGCTGTCGCCTGCACTAGCTGCGTTGTGGTGGGCCGCTCACGGCGACTGGGACAAGGCCCATAAGATCGTGATGGATGAGGGCGGTGCCGATTGCGCCTGGGTCCATGCGTATTTGCACCGCGTTGAGGGCGATCTGGATAACGCGGGCTATTGGTATCGCCAGGCAAGGCGCAAGGTTGCTAGGGGCGAGCTGAAAGCAGAATGGTCCGAGATGGTGGCTGTGCTTCTCGATGAGAAGTCCACAAATTAGCCGGTCTTGCGCGCAGCGTTGTTCTGAGATCCCGCCACGCTTTCGCTGCGCTGCCGGGGCAATGCTTCGGGGTGTTCCTTCTGAAGATAGCCGATCAGCCGCTCGCGCACGTCTGCGCACACATTCGACGTGATACCGGGCGAAGCTGCGACCACGAGAATTCGCACTTCGATGGCTTGCGGCGTGGCGTTGGTGACCTGGATGCTCGTTACTTTTGCCTCGCCTGACCCGGAGTCGGCGACGAATTCAGTCGCCTTTTGACGGATGATGTCCATCGGAGCGGCATAATCGAGATAGAGCATGATATTGCCCACAGTCGTCGTCGAGTGTCGGGTCCAGTTATAAAAAGGCTTCTGGCTAAAATAGTTCAGTGGCACGATAAGCCGCCGCATATCCCAAAGCCGGATGACGACGTAGGTCGAGTTGATTTCTTCGATCCAGCCGAATTCGTTCTCGACCGTAACTGCATCCTCAAGACGTATCGGTTGCGTCATCCCGAGTTGCACGCCGGCGATGAGATTGCTGAGTACCGGCTGCGCAGCGAGGCCGAAGATAAGACCGGCAACGCCGGCAGAGGCAAACAGGCTTACGCCAAATTGGCGCACGGCCTCAAAAGTCATCAGTGCAAAGCCGATGGTTGCAATAACGATGACGGTATCGAGCGCCCGCAACAGAACACGCACCTGCGTGACGTGCTTGCGCGCCATCAAATTGTCGACGACATCGAGGCGAAAACGATTCAGGTAAAGATTGGCGCCGATGTGAAGAGTGGTGAGGGCAATCCAGCCAAGCAGGAAAATCGTGCCCAGAGCCAGACACCGCTCCAGATCGTCTTTTGTGTCGTGCTCGAGGGGCGCGGTAGGAAGGGCTATGCCGAACGCGAGAAGGAGCAACCCAAGCCGCGTCGGATTCTTGGTTGCCTCGAGTATCGATCGAAGAAATGGCCGGCGGCCGCGAACCAGCCTGCGCACGCCCGCAAGAACCGCGGCATGGATAATCCACGCGACGGCAAGCGCCGTTACCAGGACGACGGATGACACCGCCCATGCGGGCGCAAATGACAGCGCGCCCCGCAGCGCGTCGAGTTGTGCTTGTAGGTTTTGAGTGAGACCCAGCATGTTACCAAGTATAAACGGAAACGCTTCAGGAAATGGTTGGTTTCATCCTTTTCCATGCTGGACAGACAAGCATGAGGGTGGCATCAAGCGGCTATCGAGCAAGGGCTTGGCAAGCGGCGCGCAATGAAGACCTTCCTGCTGCGTTTTTTTACCTGGTGGAACGGCCAGACCTTCGGCACGCAGCTCTGGACCAGCCTGCACGGCGAGTTTGTCGGTGAGGACGAATTCGGCAACCGCTACTATCGCACCAAGGGCGGCAAGATCGATTCGGTCCTCGGTATTGAGCGGCGCTGGGTGATCTACAACGGCGTTGCAGAAGCGTCCACCGTGCCGCCAGCTTGGCACGGCTGGCTGCACCACATCGTCGACGTCGCGCCTCCTCAGGACAGCGTCAAAGCCTATCCATGGGAAAAGCCGCACCGGCCCAATCTGACCGGCACTGCAGGGGCCTACCGTCCCAGCGGCTCCACGCTGGCGCAGGGCCGGCGGCCAAAAGCGACCGGCGATTACAAGGCCTGGATACCCGGCGGCCGGTAATCGGCCCTTTCCGCGCCGCATTCGAAATGTTAACCGGGCGAAGCTGACCGCGCACCCAGCCAGACCGCGCAAAGAGCCCAGGGTTCCATGATCCGCACCGCCGTTGTTATGGCTCTGGTTGGCGCCAGCATCGCCGCAGGCCCTGCTGCGGCCCAATACGGGGGCTCTTATGGGGCCCCGCCACGCCCGCCAGCTGATGTCCCCAACGGGAACTTTCCACCCCAACCGCCGCCGGTAGGCTACGGCCAGCAGCAGTACTCCCCTCCGCCGCAGCAGCAGTACCCTTCCCAGCCTCCAGGAGGCTACGGCCAGCAGCAGCAATACACGCCTCCACCGTCCGCCGGACCGCCTCCTTCCGGGGTGCAGGCGCAGCCGTTACCGCCACCACCTGGCGCATCGGCGGCGCCGCCGCCTGCGCAGCGTGCCCGGGCCACGCCACAGCCAGCTGGGCCGCCGCCCGGCCCGGCAGCCCAGCCGGGCGGGCCGCCGCAACAGACGGATAATTCGCCGCCGCCTCCGGATGTCATGGTCAAGCCCGACGATACGATCGTGACCGAGATGCCGACGCAAAAGATCGCCAATAGCCGGGCGGTCTTCTCCGGTCTCGACAAGATCACCGGCCGGATCATCTCCTTCGATGCGGCGATCGGCGAAACCGTGCAGTTTGGCGCCCTGCAAGTGACCGCGCGGGTCTGCTATACGCGCCCGCCGACCGAGGCCACCAATACGGACGCCTTTGTCGAGGTCGACGAGGTAACGCTGAAGGGCGAGATCAAGCGCATCTTCACGGGCTGGATGTTCGCATCGAGCCCTGGTCTCCACGCTGTCGAACACCCGATCTATGATGTTTGGCTGACCGACTGTTCTTCACCGTCGACGCCATCCCCCGTCGCGCAATCGACGCCGACACCGGCGCCTGCAGCTGCTCCAGCTGCCGGGCAGAAGGGCGCCCGGCCGGCGGCGCCAACCGCAGCGCAGCAGCGCCGGCCAACGATCGCACCGATTGCGCCGTCAGCGCCGCCGCCCGTTACCGACGACTAGCGTTCCTATGATTTGCGAAGTTTGCACCGCCATTCAGCCTGGCCTCGATGCGAACCTCAAATCCGTCACACTGAAGTTATTTTTCCGCAAGCTGCGCGAGCGCGGTGTCCCCGGTGACCGGGTGGTCGAGTGCAAGCGCGCCGAAGTTGCCTTCTCCGACAAGCGCCGCGTCCAGCAATTTATGATAAGCGGGCCGGGCGACTTCGACCGCACCGAACGTCCGCAAATGATCGGTGACAAATTGCGTATCGAGCAGGCGATAGTGCCCGGCCCGTAGCCGCGCTACCAAATGGACCAGAGCAATCTTGGACGCATCGCGTGCACGATGAAACATGCTCTCGCCGAAAAAGGCGCGCCCCAGGCTGACGCCGTATAAGCCGCCGACTAGCCTGTTACCGTCGTACACCTCGACGGTGTGGCAGTCGCCGCGTTCGTAGAGCTTACGATAAAGGTTGTGGATGCGCGTGTTGATCCAGGTGCGGCTGCGTCCCGGCATTGGCTGCGCGCAGCCGTCGATCACCGCGTCGAAGTCCCGGTCGACGACGACCTTAAAGCGGTTGGAACGTACAGTGCGTTCCAGCCGGCTCGGCACGTGAAACCGGTCGAGCGGAATAATTCCGCGCCGCTCCGGTTCGATCCAGTAGAGCGCCGGATCGTCGGCGCTTTCCGCCATAGGAAAGATGCCGCAAGCGTAGGCTTTGAGCAGTACTTCCGGAGTGATGTCGATAAGCGCGGATTCGCGGCTCGCCATGGGAATCGTTTAACCGCCTCCCGGCTCATGGTTCAAGGGGCGTACGGATACGCTTCGGATTGAGAATTCCTGCAAGATTTGACTTGAGGACAAGGTCGGGCTGCCGCACACACCCTAATTCACGACGGCTATTCTGAGTTCCTTTGACCCTGTGCCATCGGGCATTAACCGCGCGCAAACCACAGGTCCACTAAGATTTGAATCAGCTTGAACGCTTTTACGATCGGACGCGTTACGCCTTCCAAAGGGCGAACGAGCAAGGCAGTCGGGCTGCGGCCATGGAACTCAACACAACGGACAACAGGCTGATCCACGTCCTTCTGGTCGAAGACGAATATTTGATCAGCGAGTGGGTGGCGCAGTCGCTATCGGAACAAGGCTTTGCCGTCCAGACAGTGGCTAACGCTGCAGATGCTCTGGGATATTTGAAATCCGATCAGGTCGACGTGCTGTTCACCGATATCAATCTGCCCGGCGATATGGACGGTGCCGCGCTCGCGCGCTGCGCGCGCGAGATCCTGCCGAACCTTCCCGTTGTCTATGCCTCGGCCCGGGCGGCGACACTGGCGCCAGAGGCGCGGGTTCCCGGTGCGATCATGGTGCCGAAGCCTTATGAGCCGGTACTTGTCGGCCGCCTGCTTGCCGCAGCACTCCACCATGCCGCCGCTCAGATCCCAATTTGACCGCTGACTATTGTTCGACAGTCCCGCGGGCCAGAAATTCTTCCAGCCAGTGGATGTGGTAATCGCCGTCGATAATGTCTTTCTCGCGGGCCAATGCGCGGAATAGCGGCAGCGTTGTCTCAATGCCATCGATCACGAACTCATCGAGCGCACGCTTGAGGCGCATCAGGCATTCACTGCGCGTCTTGCCGTGGACGATGAGCTTGCCGACCAGCGAATCGTAGAACGGCGGGATCGCGTAGCCGTGGTACACGGCGGAATCGACCCGTACACCCAACCCACCGGGCGGGTGGTAATGCACGATCTTGCCGGGTGAAGGGCGGAAGGACACCGGATTCTCGGCGTTGATGCGGCACTCTATGGCGTGGCCATGGAACTTCACATTGCCCTGCGTCAACATCAGATCGCTTCCGGCGGCTACCCGGATTTGTTCCACCACGAGATCGATGTCGGTAATCATTTCCGTTACCGGGTGCTCGACCTGGATGCGCGTGTTCATCTCGATGAAATTGAATTTGCCGTCTTCGTATAAGAATTCGACGGTACCAACGCCGAGATATTTGATCTCCCGCATGGCCTTGGCGACGGTTTCGCCGATTTCGTCACGCATTGTCACGTTGAGAGCAGGCGAATGTCCTTCTTCCCAGACCTTCTGATGGCGGCGCTGCAGTGAGCAGTCACGCTCGCCGAGATGGATGGCGCGGCCCTTGCCGTCGCCGAGGACCTGAATTTCGATATGCCGCGGCCGCGCCAGATATTTTTCGAGATAGACGGTGTCGTCGCCGAACGCAGCCAAGGACTCGGCGCGAGCGGTTGCGAGACCCGTCGCCAGTTCGCTCTCGGACCTGATGACCTTCATGCCGCGGCCGCCGCCGCCCGCAGCGGCTTTGACCATGACCGGAAAACCGATCTCATTTGCGAGCCGGATTGCTTCCTGGTCGCTGCCGATGCCGCCCTCCGAGCCCGGAACCGTCGGGATGCCGAGATCCTTCGCGGCGCGCTTAGCGGCAATCTTGTCGCCCATCAGCCGGATGTGTTCGGGACGAGGTCCGATAAAATGGACGTTGTGCTCGCCCAGGATTTCGGCGAAGCGTGCGTTCTCCGAAAGAAATCCATAGCCCGGGTGAACCGCATCGGCACCGGTGATTTCGCAGGCCGAAAGCAGCGCCGGAATGTTCAGATAGCTGTCCTTCGCCGCGGGCGGACCGATACAAACGCTCTCGTCGGCGAGACGGACATGCATCGCGTCCTCGTCCGCCGTCGAATGTACGGCGACGGTCGCGATGCCGAGTTCCTTGCAGGCGCGCAACACCCGCAACGCGATCTCACCCCGGTTGGCGATGAGAATTTTGTCGAACATCACTCGACGATCATCAGCGGCTGGCCGTACTCGACCGGCTGACCATCTTCGACCAGAATTTGCACCACAGTGCCGGAGCGCGGTGCCGGAATTTGATTCATTGTCTTCATCGCTTCGATGATGATGAGAGGATCGCCGGCCTTGATCTGGGCACCGACTTCCACGAACGGCCGCGCTCCGGGCGCCGGGCCGCGATAGGCCGTGCCGACCATCGGCGATACGATGGCGCCGGGATGTTGCGCGGGATCGGCGGCGGCTGCAACCGGAGTCGCAACTGGCGCGGCGCCAGCGATTTCCGCGGGGCGAGATCGCGTAGCCGGCGCGGCGAGATTGCGCGCAACCCGGATGGAAACACCGTCCCGTTCAAATTCGATTTCGGTCAGCCCGGTTTCGTCGAGCAACTTTGCCAGTTCGCGGATGGTATCGTGATCAATCGCAGGCGTTTTCGGCATCAGTGAGTCCCGGGGCTTTCGCGCCACGATCAATCCTTGATCAGTTTCTGGTCAGTTCTTGGCGCCGATCATGGCGGCAACGCCGTCGATCGCCAGGACATAGCCTTGCGTGCCCATTCCGGCGATCACGGCGCGGGCGGCAAGGGAAACATAAGAGTGTTGCCGAAATTCTTCGCGGGCGTGAATATTGGTGATGTGCACTTCGACGACAGGGGCTTCCATCATGAGAAGCGCATCGAGGATTGCAATCGACGTGGTCGTGTAACCGGCGGGATTGATGATCAGGCCCGCTGCCTTCTTGGTACGGGCCTCCTGAATCCAGTCAACGATCTCGCCCTCGTGGTTGGACTGGCGGAAGACGACGGCGAGGCCATGGCGCTTCGCAGCGGAGCTGCAGAGCTTCTCAACATCGGCCAGTGTGGCGCGGCCGTAGAGTTCCGGCTCGCGGGTGCCAAGCAGGTTGAGATTGGGGCCGTTGAGAACGTAAACGGTCTTTGGCATTTCCAAAGTCTATCCGGCTGTTGCCGCGACGGCACGTTCCCCGGCGCGCTGCCCGTTTATAGGGAAGCCCCCCGCAAAGGGGAAGCCGGGCATCTTGGGCGGCCTCAATAAAAAGTCCTCCCCGCCAATGAAGCGGATTTGACTTCACCGGGCGGGGAGTACGGTCGACTTTTAACGTTGCGCGATTATTTCTTGTCGCCCGCGATTCTTTGCTTGAGTTCGTCGAGACCGACCGCGCCGACGACAAGCTGGTTGCCGACGACGTAGCTCGGAGTGCCGTTAACGCCGAGCGCATCGGCAAGCTTCATGTCCTCGTCGATCGTCGTTTTTACCTCGTCGCTGCTCATGTCCTTCTCGATCCGGGCCATGTCGAAACCGACCTCTTTGGCGGCGGCAAGCGCGTGGGCCTTGTCGGCCGGGCCGCGTCCACCCAGAAGCTTCAGATGGAAGTCCATGTATTTTTTCCCGGTCGGGTCCTGCATGCGCGCCGCCACAGCGACGTGCGCAGCCTCGACCGAGCCTTCGCCCAGAACCGGAAATTCCTTGAGCACGAATTTGAGGTCCGGGTTGGTCTTCAGCAGCGTCAGCATGTCGGGCAGGGCGCGTTTACAAAAACCGCAATTGTAATCGAAGAACTCGACGACCTGGGTGTTGCCTTGCGGATTGCCGAGCACGACCTGATGCGGTGAATTGAACAACGTCGCGTTGTTGTCCTTGATCGTCGCAGTCGCCTTCGCGGCATCGGCCTCCTGCTGCTTCTTGTCGAGGGCCGTCATGACCTCTTGGATCACTTCCGGATGTTTCACCAAATAATCTTTGATGATGCCTTCGATTTGCGTCCGTTGATCATCCGAAAAGGTCTGCGCCGATGCCGGCGGCGCGAACAATGCCGTGGCCGCCAGCAATGACGCACAGAGCATCACCCGCGTTTTTGCAGAAACATATTTCTTCATTGAATTGTCCTTCCGGTGATCACTTTGTCAGTGGGTTCTGTCTGACGTTCTTGTTGAATGCAACGATGTCATCGGCTTTCACCCAGCCGGGCGAACCGATCGGGAAACGTTCTTTGGCCCGCGCAGCCAGTTCGCGGGCGGTCTTGTTGTCGCCGCGGGCGAAGGCCGATTGGGCGGACGCGAGATCGGCGTCTGGCAGATCGCCCTTGCGGCCATAGGCCATCGCAAGCTGCATATAGCCGTCGCTTGATTCCGGTTCTTTGATCAGCGCTGCATGCAGCAAGGAGATGGCCTCGTCAGACACCTTGGGATCGTTAGTCCCCACCAGGGCCTGAGCAAGTAAAATCTGTATGAGCGGCTGGTTCGGCGCAAGCTGGACGGCGCGCCGCAGCGGGGCGATGGCCTCCGCCGGGTGGCCGCCTTCAAGCAAAGCTTGTCCTTTGAGCTCGTGGAAGTAGGGGTTGTTCGGCACCGACGCAATCAGACTGTCGATCTCGGCAATGGCGTCCCGCAGGTCGCCATATCTGTACGTGGAAATGGCGCGCGCGTAGCGGGCGGGAAGGCTGGTATTGGACATCGGGTAACGCCGCAACACTGCATCCGGCCGGTCCATGAAGCCGTACATCTTTGCCCGCATCATATCGTGCCGGAATTGCAGCTCGGGCGGATCCTTCTTGTCCCAATACTGGGTCTTCACCAGCGCCGCGAGCGCATCCATGCGTTCCTGCGGCATCGGGTGGTTCTGGGCATAGGGGTTGGCGTAATGCGCGGAATAAAGCGACTGGTCGGCGAAGCGCTTGAACGTGTCATACATGCCTTTGGCCGACTGCTCGGTCATGGTCAGGAAGCGCACGCCGGCGCGATCCGCCTGTTCTTCCTGAGCGCGCTGATACGCAAGAAGAGAGTTCTCGAGATAGGCTTGCGGACCGGTGAATACGGCGCCGCCGATACTGCCCAGATCGGTGTTGTTGGATTTCGCGCCGGCCGCTAAGGCGCCGACGCCGAGCAGCATGGCGATGATCGCCGCAGTTTGCGCGTTAGCGAGTTCCTGACGCATTTTTGCGAGATGGCCACCGACAATGTGTCCGGTTTCGTGCGAGAATACGCCGATCAATTGATTGGGCGTCTCGGCTTCCATCAGGGCGCCGGCGTTCACGAAGATGCGGTGCGCATCCATGACAAAAGCGTTGAACGACTTGTCGTTGATGATCACGACTTTGATGTTCTGATTGCCGAGACCGGCAGCCTTTTCGATCGGCGAATAATAGTCGCGGAGAAGCTGCTCGATTTCAGCATCGCGAATCATCGGGATGCCGGCATTGGACCCATTTTGCGCCCGCGCCGGCACGCTGCCGAGCGCCACCGCAGCCGCCGTCACGAGCGCAATAGCGCGGGAAACTGGCTTCACAGCAGGCGTCTTGCTAGGAGGATTTGCCGAATTCATCTGGACAGCGGCGGGTCGCCTCAGTCGGAAGCCAAATTATGGACGGATCCGGGTGCGGTCAACGTACGGACAAAGCTTGCGCGCCGGCTCGACGCGCGTGACAAAAGCCGCTGAATACGGCGGCAGCGGGGCGGCTAGGCCGGCGCCAAGATCAGGGACGTAAAGGCGAATTCATGCTGGATAAGGCAAAGCGCCTGTTGCAGCCGTCGGCCCGCAGCGCGGTGCCCCCGTTCATGGTGATGGACGTCATGGCCGCCGCCGGGCGGCTGGAAGCGCAGGGCCGGCGGATCATTCACATGGAGGTCGGCCAGCCTGCCGTCGGGGCGCCTTCGACGGCGCTCGCCGCAGTACGCGCCGCGCTGGGAAGCGGCCCGCTCGGCTACACCGAGACGCTCGGCATCGGTACGCTGCGCCGTCGAATCGCGCGGTCTTACGCCGAACGAAACGGCCTCGATATCGACCCGGCGCGCGTGATCGTGACAACAGGCTCGTCGGCCGGCTTCATGCTTGCTTTTCTCGCCGCGTTTTCCGTCGGCGATCGCGTCGCGGTCGCGCTGCCGGGGTATCCGCCTTATCGCCATATCCTGTCCGCGCTCGGTTGCGAGCCGGTATTGATCGAAACGAATGCCGAGACGCGGTGGTCGATCACAAGTGAAAGCTTGCTTGCGGCGCACCGAACGCAGCCACTCAAAGGCGTCATCGTCGGCTCTCCCGCCAATCCGACCGGCACGATGATGACGGCCTCGGTGCTTGCCGAATTGATACGCTGCGCGGACGACGCCGGTATCGCCGTCATTTCGGACGAAATCTATCACGGGCTCGATTATGCTTTTGCCGCGGAAAGCGCGGCACGGGTCTCTCCGGATGCGATCATCATCAATTCGTTTTCCAAATATTATTGCATGACCGGTTGGCGCATCGGCTGGATGATCGTGCCGCAATCGCTGGTGCGCGCGATCGAGCGGCTGCAACAGAACCTTGCGATTTCGGTGCCGACATTGTCGCAAATTGCGGCGGAGGCGGCATTCGATGCTGACGCCGAGCTGATTGCGATAAAACATGGCTATGAGGAAAACCGGCGGATCCTGGTCGAAGGGCTGCCGCGCGCCGGCTTCAACTCGTTCTTGCCGGTCGATGGCGCGTTCTATCTTTACGCCGACGTTTCACACTTTGCGAAGGACAGCTTTGAATTCGCAACCCGCATGCTGGAGGAGGCCGGAATTGCGACAACACCGGGTGCTGATTTTGATCCGGTGCGCGGCAAGAATTTTCTTCGCTTCTGTTATGCGGGTTCCGCAAGCGACATGCGTGAGGCGGTGGAACGCATCGGTGGCTGGCTGAAGGATGGGCGACAGTGAGTGCATCCGATAGTGCGCTCGTCCTGTTTTCCGGCGGCCAGGATTCGACCGTCTGTCTCACCTGGGCGCTGGAACGTTTTTCGCGCGTCGAGACGATCGGGTTTGACTACGGCCAGCGTCACGCCGTCGAACTCAGTGTACGCCCGCGCATCCGCGAAAGGCTGCCGGCCATATCCACCTCGTGGCGCAGTCGCCTCGGCGAAGACCATGTCGTGCGGATCGAGGCGCTTGCTGCCATCTCGGATACGGCGCTGACGCGCGACGTTGTCATCGAAATTTCTGAATCCGGCCTGCCGACGACCTTTGTGCCCGGCCGCAATCTCGTCTTTCTAACTTTCGCCGGCGCCATCGCTTATCGGCGAGGCATCAAAAACATCGTTGCCGGCGTGTGCGAGACCGACTTCTCCGGCTATCCGGATTGCCGCGACGATACGATCAAGGCGATGCAGCTTGCGCTCAATCTCGGCATGGATCGCCGCTTCGTGATCCACACGCCGCTGATGTGGGTCGACAAGGCCGCAACATTCCGGCTTGCCGAGGAAATAGGCGGCGCCCAGTTGATCGACGTCCTTCTCGACGAGACCCACACCTGCTATCTCGGCGACCGCACACACCGGCATCCTTGGGGATTTGGTTGCGGTGAATGTCCGGCCTGCCAATTGCGTGCCGAGGGTTTCAGGAAGTGGAAAGAGGCGTCATGACGATCCAGCGACAGCGCGAACGGGAAGGTCTGGTCTTCCTGGTTCTGTTTTCGCTCACCATTCCGGCCGCTAACTGGCTGATCGGGAATGTCGGAACGACCTGCATTCCGCAGGGCCCATGCGTGGTGCCTGTTGCGCCCGGCCTGACGGCGCCGTCAGGCGTCATGATGGTCGGCGTCGCGCTCGTGCTGCGCGATCTCGTGCAGCGGCGGCTCGGTGCCTTGATGTCGGTGCTGGCAATTCTTTTTGGCAGCGCGCTGTCGGCAGTCTTCGCGCCGGCTTCGCTTGTGTTCGCATCGGCGTCTGCATTTCTGCTTTCGGAATTCGCCGATCTCGCGGTTTATACGCCGCTGGCGCGTCAGCGGCTGGTCCTTGCCGTCATTGCTTCGAGCTGCGTCGGGTTGATCGTCGACTCGATTGTATTCTTGTGGCTTGCGTTCGGCTCGCTCGACTTTCTGGTTGGGCAGGTTGCGGGAAAAGCCTGGATGGTGCTGCTGTCAATTCCGTTCGTGACTTGGCTGCGCCGCCGCGACGAGCGGCTCGGCATGATGCCGGGCTGAATATCCTTCAAGCGAGGCGAGAAATGGCTGAACCGGTGTTCGACATATTGCGCAAGGTGACGACGGCCACTGTGACGACGATGCTCCTGAAAAAGGGCATTCGGCGATGCTGGATGGACGGTCCGAAGCCGCTTACGCCAAAAGGCGAACGTCTTGTCGGTCGGGCGTTTACGTTGCGCTTTATTCCGGTTCGCGAAGACCTGGCGACGCCGGAAAGCTGGGCCTCGCCGATTTCGACGCGTGCCGCGATCGAAGCCATGCCAGAGGGGGTCATTGCTGTCGCGGACGCGATGGCCGTGCCGAGCGCCGGGATTTTCGGGGATATTCTTTGCGCGCGGATGAAGAAGCGAGACGTCACCGCGCTGGTCACGGACGGCGTCATGCGCGATCTGACCGGCGTTATCGCAAGCGCGCTGCCGGTGTGGTGCGCCGGCGTTGCCGCGCCGGCATCCGTCAATGGCCTGACCTTCGTCGGCTGGCAGGAGCCGATCGCCTGCGGCGGTTGCGCAATTTTTCCCGATGACGTGATCGTGGTCGATGATGACGGCGCGGTGGTAATTCCGAAAGCGCTGGTCGAATTCGTCGCCCACGAAGGCGCCGAGCACGAACTTTACGAAAGCTGGGTATTCACCGAAGTTGAAAAGGGCGTGAAATTGCCGGGCCTATATCCGCCGAATGACGAGGCCAAGGCGCGTTATGCGGACTGGCGGAAGACGCGCGGCTGAACCGTGTTCTTTCAGCTCTCCAAGCTGCTGGGCTTCTTCGCATCACCGACAAACCTGCTGATCTCGCTCGGCGTGCTCGGGCTGCTTCTGCTGCTGACGCGTTTCGCGCGGATCGCAAGCTGGCTCATCATAACCAGTCTGGTTTTGCTTGCCGTCGCCGGCCTGTCGCCGCTCGGCAACGTGCTGATCCTGCCGCTGGAACAGCGTTTCCCGCCCTGGAATCCGTCGCATGGCGCGCCGGATGGCATAGTCCTGCTCGGCGGCGCGATCTCGCCGTCAGTCTCGCTCGAGCGCGGCACGATTGCGCTTAGCGACAGCGGCGCACGATTTGTCGCTGCCGTGGAACTTGCGCGCCGCTACCCGAATGCCCGCGTCATCATTTCCGGCGGAACCGGTTCGCTGCTTTCCGAGGAGGCGCCGGAGGCCGGTGTTGCCGTGCACGAATTCGAAGCGCTCGGAATTCCGCACGACCGGATCTCGGCCGAGGAGCAATCACGCAACACGATGGAAAATGCGGTGTTCTCCCGTCTCATCGCCAACCCGCAGCCAGGCGAGCGCTGGCTCCTTGTGACGTCGGCCTATCACATGCCGCGTGCTGTCGGGACGTTCCGCGCCGCGGGCTTTCCGATCGAGCCTTATCCGGTCGACTATCGGACGCGCGGGCCGGGCGATGCGGTCCGCCCGTTTGGTGCCGTCAACAGGGGTTTGGAACTCACCGACATTGCCGTGCACGAATGGGTCGGTTTGTTGGTCTATCGCCTTACCGGCAGGACGCTGGAGTTGTTTCCCGGACCGCAATGATCGGAGCGGCGTTTTCTACGGAAATACCGGGTCTTTTACCGATCCTTTACCCTGTCAGCCGATGCTTCCGATACGGGGAAGTGAAGCTTTGGGGCTTGGCGCGGTCTCCTGTGGGGAAGGGTCCAGTTGATGTCGATGGATATGCCGGTCGCGCTTGACGCGGACCACCCGAAGACCGCAGCCGGAGTTTCTCCTGTAGCGGACGCCTGGTTTGAAACCGCGCTCACCCTGTTGTTGACGGCTGCGACAGTTCTGTTCGTGTCATTTAACGCCGTCGTGACTGGTCTGGTCTAGCGATCCGTTTCAACATCGCATTCCATGCGACGCATTAGGCACGTGTGACATTCGCCTCACCCGTTGGCGGCGTCGTCCCAATCGCCTTTGCAATCGGATTCCAAGACGGAAAAATCCGGGCTACAAGATGCCATGGCTTTGCACCTCGTCATCGGCAATAAAAATTATTCGTCGTGGTCGTTTCGGCCCTGGATCGCGATGAAGGTCGCCGATATCCCGTTCGATGAAACGGTCGTTTCGCTTGAGGCGAAAGATTTCAAGGAGCGTGTGAGCGCTTTGAGCGGTACTGGCAAAGTACCCGTGCTTGTCGATGGCGAGACGCGGGTCTGGGAGTCGCTCGCCATCCTTGAATATCTCGCCGAGAAATTTCCTGCGGCCGGCCTTTGGCCGAAAGATCGGGCGGCGCGAGCCCATGCACGCACTGTCGCGACGGAAATGCATTCGGGATTTGTGCCGCTGCGCAGTCAATTGCCGATGAACACCTGGCGGCCGGTGAAGCATCGTCAGCTTGACGATGCGGCTATAGCGAATGTGCGCCGCATCGACGCTCTCTGGAGCGATTGCCGCAATCGTTTCGGTTCGAACGGTGCCTTCTTGTTCGGTGCGTTCGGCGCCGCAGATGCGATGTATGCGCCGGTGGTATGGCGCTTTCATACTTATGCCGTCGAGGTGAGCGCGATTGCGCGCAGTTATATGCAGGCGGTGATGGGGCTGCCGGCGTGGAACGAATGGCGGCTGGCGGCGCGGCAAGAACCCTGGGTGCTGCCGCACGACGAGGTCGATTGGCCCGTTGTCCTGCGCGAATAGCTTTGGCTCAGCGCAAGTGCTGTTCGAGGTCGCGCAATAACGGCTGTTGATAGGCGATGATTTTGATCATTGCGGTCGGCAGCGGGAAATAAGCAATGCGATCGATTTCCGGAAAGGATTGGCTGCGACCGGACCTTGGCGGCCATTCCATCTCGAACGTATTGCTTGCAAACGCCTCGAGCTTGAAGTCGGCCTCGAACGCAAAGGCATGAACCGCCTTTCCGCTTTTTTGGTTAACCGGAGGGAGCGCAAATAGCTCTCCGTCGGCCACGAGATTTGTTTCTTCGGTAAATTCGCGACGGGCCGCTGACAGGAGATTATCGCCGGGTTCGACAAGCCCCTTCGGAATGGTCCAGGCGCCATCGTCTCTTTTTGCCCAAAACGGGCCGCCGGGATGGGCAAGTAAAACTTCGATGACAGACTTAAGGCGCCGAAAGGCGAGCAGCCCGGCGCTGATTTCTTTTATTCGGGGGGGCATGAGCACAATCCCGAAATTGGCTGCGGCTACCTACCGCAGGACTTTTTGGCCGGCCCTTGCCAAAAAGGCCACCGTCTGCGCAATTTTGTCACGATTGCACCGACAATGCTTGCTTCCTCGCCCGAGCTCTTTTTCGAGCGCGCCGGGGAGGGGGCCAAACCGAACCATTGCTGCCAGGAGCCAATACCAATGCGATACGGGTTTATCGCCGCCATTGCCGCTTTCGCGGTTTTTCTTGCGCCGGCCGTCAAGGCCGACGATGCCCCGAAGGATGTCAAAGGCCTGTTTTTGACCAGTGACTATCCGGCGGTCACGGTGCGGCCCGGTGAGACGTCATCGGTCAGCCTGCATCTGCAAAACTTCAGTCTGCCGCCGCAGCGCATGACGCTCTCCGTGGCAGGTGTGCCGACCGGTTGGACCGCGACGCTGATGGGCGGAGGCCAGCCTGTTGCCGCCGCGATGCCGAATACCAATGCAAATGTCGCGATTGAATTGAGGCTTGATGTTCCGAAGGACGCCGCGATCGGTACGCAAACGCTGACCGTTTCAGCGACGGCCCCGGACCAAACCAAGGTCGATCTGCCGATCGCCGTAACGCTGGCGAAAGACCTGCCGGCCAAGCTGACGCTGACGCCCCAGCTTCCGCAACTGCGCGGCACATCGAAATCGAGCTTCGAGTATCAGCTCAACATCAAGAACGACAGCGGTAAGAAGCTTGTCGTGAGCCTGTCGGCTCAGGCGCCGCAAAACTTCGATACGACGTTCACGGAGCAGTACGGCAGCCAGGAGCTCAACGCGGTTCCGGTCGATGCCGGACAGACCAAGGACGTAAAGCTCAAGGTGACGCCGCCGAACACCGCTGCGGCCGGCGATTACAAGGTCACGGCGCGGATCGGCGCCGAAGATGCGTCGGTGACGACGGATTTGGGCCTGACCATTACCGGTCAACCCAGGCTCGATATCAGCGGCCGCGAAGGCCTGGTGTCGACACGCGCGTCGGCGGGCAAGGAAACGTCGGTACCGATCGTTATCACCAATAACGGCACGGCGGCGGCTGAAGACATTCAGGTCAGCGGTTCGGCGCCGAGCGGCTGGAAAATCGAGTTTGACCCGAAAACTGTCGATCGCATCGCGCCGAACGCCAACAAGGAAATCCAGGCGCTGATCACGCCAACCGAGAAGGCGATCGCGGGTGACTACGTGACGACCGTGCGCGCCGCGGCGCGCGGCGAGTTGGCATCGACGACGTTCCGCGTCACGGTGACGACCTCCACGATATGGGGCATCGCCGGCGTCGGCATCATCGGCGTGGCGCTCCTTGTCATGGTCGGTGCGGTCGCGAGGTTCGGCCGGCGATGAGTGAGGATGTCGTGATCGAGGCCAATGGCCTCACCAAAAACTATGGTCAAGCCGTCGCGGTCGATCACATATCGTTCGAGGTCGGGCGGGGGGAGATTTTCGGCCTGCTCGGCCCAAACGGTGCGGGCAAAACGACCACGATCCTCATGCTGCTCGGCCTCACCGACATTTCCGGCGGCGAGGTGCGCGTGCTGGGATTCAATCCGGCGCGCGAGCCGCTTTCGGTGAAGCGGCGTGTCGGCTACATGCCGGACACTGTCGGCTTCTACGACAACCTGACGGCCGCCGATAACCTTCGCTACACCGCGCGGTTGATCGGCTTCCGGCTCGCCGAACGCGAAAAACGTATCGCCGACGCGCTCGATCGCGTCGGACTGGCGGAGGTTGCCGAGAAACGCGTTGCCACGTTTTCCCGCGGCATGCGCCAGCGTCTCGGCCTTGCCGAAATCCTGATGAAAGGCGCACAGATCGCCATCCTCGACGAACCGACCTCCGGTCTCGATCCGCACGCCACCTCGGAGCTTCTTGGCGTCATCCGCGGCTTCAAGTCCGAAGGCGTTTCGGTGCTGCTGTCGTCACACCTGCTCGAAAGAGTGCAAAGCGTCTGCGATCGGGTCGCGCTGTTCAATGCCGGCAAGATTGCGCTGATGGGGTCGGTAGCGGATCTCGGCCGTCAGGTTCTCGGCGGTGGCTATGTCGTCGATATCGAGGCCGATGGCGCCGGGCTTGCCGAGCGACTCGCGCTCATCCCGGGCGTCAGCGGCGTCGAGAAGACCGGCATCGGCAAATTGCGCCTTCATGCCGACCGTGACGTGCGGCCGGAAGCGGCTGTGGAAGTCGTTGCCATGCAGGGCCGACTCAAGTTCCTCGGAGTCCAGGATCCGAGTCTTGAGGCGATCTACAACCGCTATTTCGAAGAACAGCCTGAGCAACCCATGACCGGGGGAGAGCGTAATGCAGCGTGAAGGCTCCGCTTTTTCCGGTCTCGGCGTGGTCATGCTCAAAGAGCTGTCGGACCACCTGACCAGCGTGCGCATGCGGGTGCTCGAATGGCTCGTGGTGCTGGTTGCGCTGGCCGCGCTCTATGGCGCCATCCAGCAAATCAAGGACACCACCGCCGAGGATCCGTTCCTGTTCCTCCGGCTGTTTACGACGTCGCGCGACCCGCTGCCGTCGTTCGTTTCGTTCCTGTCGTTCCTGGTGCCGTTGATGGCGATCGGGCTCGGCTTCGATTCGGTCAATGGCGAGCACAATCGGCGCACGCTGTCGCGCATCCTTGCCCAGCCGATCTACCGGGATGCGCTGCTGTTCGGAAAGTTCCTCGCCGGCCTGCTGACGTTGTCGATCAGCATGGTCACGCTCTGGCTGCTGGTCATCGGCCTTGGCCTGTTGCTGATCGGCATTCCGCCTGGCGCCGAGGAGATTGCCCGTAGCTTCGTCTTCCTGCTGGTGACGATCGTCTATGCCGGGGTCTGGCTCGCACTGGCGTTGCTGTTCTCGATTCTGTTCCGCTCGGCGGCGACGGCTGCGCTCGTCACCCTCGGCATCTGGCTCCTGGTTACATTCATCTGGCCGGTGCTGGCGGGCGCTATTGCGCAGATCATCATCCCGCCCGATCCGCGATACATGGCGCTCGGGTTGCAGACGCCGGGGACCGCGGAGCTTGAACAAATTCTGGCGCGGTTCTCACCATCGACGTTGTTTGCCGAGGTAGTGGTGGCGCTGCTTGACCCGACGACGCGTGCATTGGGCCCGATCTATCTCAGCCAGCTTCAAGGCGCCGTGCTTGGCGCTCCGCTGCCGCTGGCCTCGAGCATCCTGATCGCATGGCCGCAGATAGTGGCCATGATCGCGACCGCGATGATGCTGTTCGTGGCGGGTTACGTGGTATTCCAGCGCCAGGAAGTCAGGGCTTAGGTGGCGTTGCACTGTTCGCCGTGACGGTGTGGAATCCCTCCCAGTCGGGAGGGATTCGTGTCCGCTATCACAAGCACCGCCGATACCACCTCGAAGGAATTTCAGGCCAATCTCGCGGCTATGCGCGGGCTTGTCGCCGAGCTCGAAGCGCGCAGAGCCAAAGCGGGCGAAGGCGGCTCGGCGCAGGCGCGTGAGCGTCACGTCGCGCGCGGCAAGCTCTTGCCGCGCGACCGGGTCATGACGCTGATCGATCCCGGCTCGCCATTCCTCGAATTGTCGCCGCTCGCCGCGAACGGCATGTATGAGGACGCCATTCACGGCGCCGGAATTATCACCGGGATCGGCCGCGTGTCGGGCCGCGAATGCGTGATCGTCTGCAACGATTCGACGATCAAGGGCGGCACCTACTACCCGATGACGGTCAAAAAGCATCTGCGCGCGCAGGACGTCGCGCGCGAGAACCGCCTGCCGTGCATCTATTTGGTCGATTCCGGCGGCGCCAACCTGCCGCATCAGACCGAAGTGTTTCCCGACCGCGATCACTTCGGCCGGATTTTCTACAATCAGGCGGCGATGTCGGCGGCCGGCATTCCGCAAATCGCCGTGGTGATGGGGTCGTGCACCGCGGGTGGCGCTTATGTGCCGGCGATGTCGGACCAAACGATCATTGTGCGCAATCAAGGCACTATCTTTCTCGGCGGGCCGCCGCTGGTGAAAGCCGCAACCGGTGAAGTGGTCAGTACCGAGGAACTCGGCGGCGCGGAAGTGCATACCAAAAAGTCCGGCGTTGCCGACTACCTGGCGGAGAACGATCGCCATGCGCTTGAACTGTGCCGGCAGATCGTCGCCGGGCTGAACTCGCAGAAAACGATCGGTATTCCGCTCGCCAGGCCGGCCGAGCCAAAATACGCGGTGGGCGATCTCGATGGTATCGTCCCGGCCGATCTTAAAAAACAATACGATGTGCGCGAGGTGATCGCGCGATTGGTCGACGGCTCGGAATTCGACGAGTTCAAGGCGCTTTACGGAACGACCCTCGTCACCGGCTTTGCGCACATTCAGGGAATCCCGGTCGGAATCCTCGGCAACAACGGGATTTTGTTTTCACAGAGCGCATTGAAAGCTGCGCATTTCATCGAGCTGTGCTGCCAGCGCAGCGTGCCATTGCTGTTCCTGCAAAATATCGTCGGCTTTATCGTCGGCCGCGACTACGAGGCCGGCGGTATTGCCAAGGACGGCGCCAAGATGGTGACGGCCGTCGCCTGCGCCCAAGTGCCGAAAATCACGATCGTGATCGGCGGCTCTTACGGCGCCGGCAATTACGGCATGTGCGGCCGCGCTTACGGCCCGCGCTTCCTGTTCACGTGGCCAAACGCGCGCATCTCGGTGATGGGCGGCGAGCAGGCCGCAAGTGTTTTGGCCACGGTGCGACGCGATAATATCGAAGCCTCCGGCAAGGCCTGGTCGGAAGTCGAGGAAGAGGAATTCAAGCAGCCGATCCGCGAACAATACGAAACCGAGGGTAACCCGTATTATGCGACGGCGCGACTTTGGGATGACGGCATTATCACGCCCGCCGAAACCCGCCGCGTGCTCGCGCTATGTTTTTCGGTGGCGCTGAATGCGCCAATCCCGGAAACGAAATTCGGCGTATTCAGAATGTGACAACACGGTCGGGAGACTGCGCCCGCGCGTTGCTGATTACTGCGTCTTTGCGCGGTTTTGTGTTGTCAGCAGTGCCAGCAAAGCGGCGCCACCGACAGCCCAGCATGCTGCGGGCGCCCAATGTACAAGGGATGCCAGAGTCGGGGCGTTAAGCGCGCAGTCGCCGCTATGGTCATGCGCGCGAATGTGGCGATGGCGAGAGTTGAGAACAGTATGCCGGTGGTTTTGCCTTCGGCGCCGGTATAGCCAATCGCCAAAGCTGTGGCGAACGCGCTCATCAGGATGCAGCCCCACGCAGCACCGGCGACGAGTTGCGCCGTTACCGCAAGTTCCAGGGTGCTCGCAGATTCCATGACGATGATAGCGGCCGCTCCAATGATGCCGGCGATGCCCATGACCGGCACGCCGCCGAAGCGCTTGGTGATCAAACTTGCCGGAAACATGCCGATACTGAAGCCAATCCAGAACACCGGCATCAACGTGCGGAGGTCGCCGCCGAACTTCTTGAACACCGGCGCGCTGTTGAAGAAAAAGTGCAGTTGAAACCCGGTCGCAAGAGCAATCGACGCCAATGCGAAGACCACAATTCGTGCGTTTGTTTTCCGGCTGGTTGTCGGCGGCGGTTCGCTGAGAGGCGGCGCCTGCTTGACGAGCGACCGCTCGACCTTGGCAAGCGCAAAGCTGGCCAGCACGAGCGTGACGCTGGCAATGATGAAAGGCAGGCGCGGATCTCGTCCCGCGAGTGCAGTGGATAAATAGGGCGATACGGCGCCGGCCACACCAAGGCCGAGCATGGCGAGGCTGGTGAGGTAGGGAATTGCCGGGCGCGCGGCATATTTGCCGAGCAGCATCAGCGGCGGTGCCCGCAACGCGGACGAGGTGATCGCCCAGGTGATTGTCAGCATGAGAAACACGGTCGCACCGAGTTGTGCACCGGCGACGAAGGGCAGGGCCACGAATGCGATACAACTCAGCAGCGTGATTACCGAGACCCAATGACCAAGCCTGCCTACCAGACGCGACACCTTGTCTGCCGCCATGCCCATGGCGAAGTCGGTGACCGTGAAAATGGCCTGATCCAGCATCAGGATGAAAATCACGGCGCTGGCGGCAATGCCCACGGAGGCTGCGAGTTTTGGCAGATAAATGGCATAGACAGTCCAGCCAAGCGTGAAGATGAACTCCAGCGCGGCGAGATAGATACCGACGGCCTGCGGAATTTTGCGCACCGGTCTATATTGCCATGCTCTTATCGGGATGTCGCTCGCCGCCACGGCCAGTCAGGAGTGTCGCCATGTCCAAAACAATCGAACACTGCCATTGGCCGGACGCGCCGGACATGTGGATGCCGTACGCCCCGGCCATAAAGGTCAAAGGCGGCACCACGGTCTATCTCGCGGGCGTCACCGCCGCGCCGGTCTATCATCATCACCCGCACCGGCCCGAGGAGTTTGACTCGATGCCGCGCGACATGGCCGGACAGGCGCGCGCGGCACTGGAAAATCTTAAACGAGGCCTGGAAGCTGTGGGGGCGACCTTCGCCGACGTCGTCACCGCAGATCGCTTTGTCACCGATCTCACCGATCAGGATGCCCTCAATCGTGCGTGGGGCGAGTATTTTCGCGATACCAAACCGGCGACCACGACGGTACAGGTGGTTCGTCTCGCCACCGATCCGCGCTGTTTGGTCGAGATCAACGCTGTTGCTGTTATTGATTGAAAGGCCATCACATGCCGCTTGAGTACAAGAATGCACTGGTCGTCGGCGCCGGCTCGGGTTTGAGCGCATCGCTGGCGCGGATCTTCGCAAAGTCCGGGATGAAGGTTGCGATCGCCGCGCGCCGCCTGGACAATCTGGCTGCGCTGGCACGGGAGGTCGGCGGCAAAGCCTTCACCTGCGACGCTTCCGAACGGAAGCAGGTTACAAAACTTTTCAGCGACGTGGAGGCAGAGCATGGCACGCCCGACGTCGTCGTCTACAACGCGAGCTATCGCACCCGTGGGCCGTTTGTGGAGCTTGATCCGGTCGAGGTCGAAAGGTCGCTTGCGGTAACCGCTTTTGGCGCCTTCCTGGTCGCACAAGAAGCGGCAAAGCGCATGGTGCCGAAATCCCACGGTGCGATCATGCTTACAGGTGCATCTGCGGGTGTGAAGGGCTATCCACAGTCTGCGCCGTTCGCCATGGGCAAGTTCGCGCTGCGCGGAATGGCGCAGAGCATGGCGCGTGAGCTTTCGCCGCAGGGCATTCATGTCGTCCACGTCGTCGTCGATGGCGGCATTCGCAGCGCGCGCCGTGTCGAGGCATCGGACAAGCCCGACAGCCTGCTTGATCCGGACGCCATTGCGCAGAGCTATCTCGATCTGCTGCGGCAAAATCGCAGCGCATGGTCCTGGGAGATCGAGGTGCGGCCGTGGGTCGAAAAGTTTTGAACGATTCAAAAAGGCCCTGTGTCGAGAAGCTTTGAGTTTTGCGCGGCAACTCGACTATAGTCGCGTCATGCCGGGATTCTTGACTAAAACCGCAATAGTTATGTTGGCTCTTATCGCCACGACATGCGCCGACGCGCAGACACGGCGCCATCGTGCGCCGCGTGAGACCGAGAGTGCGGCGCCGGCGGCACCGGCCGTGCCAACCGACAAACGCGACAGGGTTGTGCAGATGCCGGGCGCCTTTAATGGCAAGCCATATTGGCTGGCGCTGGCGCAATGTGGCGGCACTTATTTCAAGCTGAATACGTTCTATGCCGATGCCGCGGCGCACGCTCGTGTCATCAAGCCTGACCCCAAGGCGACCGCCGAATACACCAGGGATCTGAAGGACGCGATCAGAATTGCGACGATCTATTTCGACGCCACTGAGCGCTTCCTGATGAATGACCGTGGCATCGAGCGGGTGGACGCCGTGATCGCCTACGATCCGCAGTCACGTGCAGCGGGCGACCGGTTGAAGACCGTCGAAGCTGCGCAGGCTGCGGCGCAGGCATGCCCTGTGCTCTACAAAGCCTGCCAGGGGGCGTTCCCCAAGGCGTGCAGCGAGGTCTTGCCGCCGACCAGTTGATACAGCGGGGCGTTGATGAAGCGCCAATACAGGAGACGTGTATGAAATTGAGTTTTGCAGCCCTGATTGTGTCGGTGTTGCTCACGGCAGGGACCGCGACCGCGCAGGACGCAGCAAAATCGACAACAGAAGCGGCCAGCCAGCCGGAGCCCCCGGGCCTCGGTGAAATCATGACGCTGCAACAGCTTCGCCACCTCAAGCTCTGGTTCGCCGGCCACGGCGGCAACTGGCCGCTGGCCGACTATGAGCTCGATGAGCTGGGCGAGGGCTTTGATGATGTCAGCAAGATCGTTGGCGGCGACACCGTCGACAAACAGGTCGGCGCCCCGATGAAAGCGTTGGAGAAGGCGGTTGAGGACAAGAACCGTGCGGCATTCGATACCGCCTTCGATCAGCTGAGCGCGGGATGCAATAGCTGCCATCGTTCGCTGGATCGCAAATTCATCGTCATCCAGCGACCGACGTCGCTGCCTTACAGCAATCAGAATTTCGCGCCGCAGAAATAGTCTCCGCGCCGTCTGATCATAACGCCCTGTAGATCCGCTCGTCGTAGAGCGCGCCGGCGATTGGCGTCAGCTTGGCGCGGAATTCTCGGGTGTGTGCCGCCGTGGCGTGGCCATCAATCGCTTTCCGATTGGTCCATGCTTCCAGCACCGAGAAGTGATTGCCGCGGTTTGCCTGCTGCAGCACCTCGTAGCTGATATTGCCGGGATCGGCCGCGGTGTCGCTGCTCATCGCCTTGAGTGCCGCCATGCAGTCGTCCTTGCCCGGCGGAATGACGTCGACGTGGGTGACGACGTAGAGCGCGCCGCTCTGGCTTTCATTCTTGCCTTGCGCGACATAGAGCGCGGTATTGATGCGCTCGTCGTAAGGTGCGGCCTGATTGACCTTGAACTTTTCCCGGAACTCCGAGGTGGCAAGGGATTGACTGTGGGAGTCGAACGCTGCCTTGTCGCGCCACGCCTCGACGATTGCGAAACGGTTAGGCCGCTCAAACTCCTGCAAAACCTCCTCCCGGAGGTTGCCATCCTGATGGACGCTGGCGTCGTGGTATTTTTTTAGCAAGGCAATTGCGGGTGCCACCGCCGTGGGCACGACTTCAACATAGGTTACGACGTAGGCGGCATTGGTCTGTGCGTGGGCAAATTGTACTTGCAGCGCCGCCGCGATGACTGCTCCGATCGCAAGCTGAAAAAATAGGCGCACGAATTCCTCCCCGCTCGTTTTGCCGCAAAGGGTAATGGTGCGGTTCGGGCCGCGTCAACGCGCCACTCGGGGTCCTATTGGCCACACCGTCGGCACATTTGGCTCCAACATCTCCTACGGTGAGTGGCCGACGAGTTCCAAACAGGAGGCTCGACAATGACCTTTCGTGTTTATTCCGGCCCCCGCGGCTCGGAAACGATTTCGCCGCTGGACAAGGATCATCAGCTCTACAAGGAGTTTGCCGTCCTTGATGAGGCGATGAGTTGGGCGCGGCACGTCAACAGGAGTGGCCGTACTGCGCTGCTGATCGAGGGTGACGATGGGACCCAACTGACCAAGCAGCAGATCGCCACCGCGTTAAAGAACCCAGAGAGCGGCGATCGCGACCACGCGGCCTAGACGGATGGACGATTATTTCACTGAGCGACCTTGGGCGCCGGGCAGCGGCTATGGCGGCATACGCCTGGGCTTGGAACCTGATATTTCCCTTGGCCCCTTGTAAGGCTATGTTTCGACGTTAATTTTTCTGCGCTGGACTTTAGGCCCAGTGTCTGGCTTTGTCATTGAATGGCGATCCGGGCCGCCATACGGCGTGATTGAGGCATGGGGCGGGGTTCCTTGGAACAGCTGCAAAATGGGAATTCACAAGCGTTGCGGCCCCGTGCCCGCAACGTGTTGTTGATTTACCCGCGGTTCGTCAACGAATCATTCTGGAACTATCGCGAGTCCTGCGCCGTGGTCGGCGCAAAGTACCCGACGATCCCGCTTGGCCTGATCACGGTGGCAGCGATGTTGCCGCCGGATTGGGATGTCCGGCTCGTCAATATCAACACTGAAGAACTCGACGAAGCCGATCTGGAGTGGGCCGATCTGGTCCTGACCGGCGGTATGATGTTCCAGCAGGCGAGCACGCTCGATATCATCGAGATGTGCCGGGAGCGCGGAACGCCGGTTGCGGTCGGTGGCCCCGACATTTCGTCGAGCCCGCACGTCTACGAGCGCGCGAACTTCCGTATTGTCGGGGAGGCCGAGGGCATCATCGACGAGTTCATCGGTGCCATCGACAGCGGCAGCAACGAAGGCGTTTTCGAGGCGCCCAAGTTTCAGGCTGACGTCACCAAGACGCCGAAGCCTCGGTTCGACCTGCTCAAGTTCGATCAGTACATGTATCTCGGCGTGCAATTCTCGCGGGGCTGTCCATTCACTTGCGAATTCTGCGACATCATCGAGCTTTACGGCCGGGTGCCGCGCACCAAGACCGCCGAACAGGTGCTGGGCGAACTCGACTATCTTTATCAGCTCGGCTATCGCGGCCACGTCGATTTCGTCGACGACAATTTGATCGGCAACAAAAAGGCGATCAAGGCGTTCCTGCCGCATCTGATCAAATGGCAGGAGGATCATGATTTTCCGTTCGAATTCTCTACCGAAGCTTCGCTCAATCTGGCTGACGATGATGAACTGATTGGCATGCTGAAGAAGGCAAACTTCTTCGTCATTTTCATGGGTATCGAAAGCCCGGATACCGACACTTTGATTGCGATGCGTAAGAAGCAGAACACGCGCCGCAGTATCCCGGACAGTATCCACAAGATCTACAAGGCCGGCATTTTTGTCACTGCCGGATTCATCGTCGGCTTCGACAGCGAGAAAGGATCGGTTGCCGATCCGATGATCGACGTAATCGAGGAGTCTGCAATCCCGATGGCGATCATCGGCCAGTTGTGGGCGCTCCCGAATACCCAATTGTCACGGCGGCTCGCGCGTGAAGGACGGCTGCACAGCAATGCCGAATTTATGCCGAAGGGCTCGATGGATCAGTGCGCCAGCGGGCTGAATTTCGAAACCAAGCGATCGCGGCTGGATATTCTCCGTGATTTCCGGCGCGTGCTTGCCACCGAATACACCCCGGAAGCCTATTTCCGCCGGGTCGATCGGCTGGTTTCGCTGCTGGACTGTTCAGACCGTCGCCTTGAAATGGCGAAGGGCGACGTCCGCGCCAGAATCGGCACCGTTAATATCGTTCAGGACATCCTCCGGCGCATGCCGGAGCATCGCAACATCATGTGGCGCACGTTCACGAACTGCATGAACAAGAACCCCGGTGCGTTGCGGGCAGTCGTGATCCTGATGGGTTTCTATCTTCATATCGGCCCATACACCCGGTTTGCGATCAAGGAAATCGATGCGCAGATCGAGGCATTGGAGCATGGCCGGTTTGTTTCGCCTGAGCTGTTGCCGGCGAACCCGGGGCAGCCGGTGGCGGTGAACGCCTAGCGCAATCAGAATTCCAGTGACAAGAGCGACGACAGGGCGCTTACGGTGCGCAGCGGTGGTTGATCTGTATATTCGTCCGGCATGGTTGCGCGGTTGATCCAGATCGGCCGAAAGCCGAATGCGGCGGCGCCCATGATGTCCCAGCGGTTTGACGATACGAACCGAACGCTGTGCGGCAGCACGCCAAACTGCCCGGTGACCAGCGCGTAGACTTCCGGCCGCGGCTTATACATGCGCACCGTATCGACGGAGAGGACTGCGTCGCAGAGTCCGGAAATGCCGGCCGATTGTACGGCCGCGCTCAGCATGGTTGGCGATCCGTTCGAGAGTATCGCAACGCGTGCGCCGCGTTCTTTCAAGCCGCTCAAGGCCGTCTGCGCGTCGGGGAACGCGTCAAGCTTGCGATAGGCGTCGAGGAGTTTCGGTCGTAGCGCACGGTCAACGCTTGGTACACGTGAGAACGCGTAGTCCAGCGCACGCTCGGTCAAGGTCCAGAAATCCAGGTAGTTTCCGGCGAGCGTCAACGTCCACGCATATTCGAGCTGCTTGATCCGCCAGATTTCCGAGAACCGGTCAGCGTCGGGTCCAGCCGCTTCACGATGCTTCCCGATCGCGGCATGGACATCGAACAGCGTGCCGTAGGCATCGAAGACATAGATACGGTCGCGAAAACCGGTCATGACATGCTCTCCGTGAGCCCCGGCAGTCTACTGCTGATCAACTCCCGGAACTGTCAGCAGCGATGAAATCGAACGGCCGCGTAGGTCGTAGACCCGGGCATAGACGACGTCGGCACGTTTGATCTCGAACAGTACCGGCGCGTCGAGTTTGGCGCAGTAGAACTCTCCGAGCGTCATCGCGAAGTCGGCGTTTTTGGGATCCCACGTCGTGGTGAACTGTGGGCCAAGAGCGACGGCTACCGGAGGATGGGGTCCGCAGACAGCCACCGTCCACGTGCCGTGAGCTGGTTCGAGATGCTGTTCGGCAATTACGGTACGGAGTTGCCGTGCCGCCTGGGTGAGCGACAGTCCCCAATAGTCGAGCATATAGCGTGGCCGGGCGCCGGCAACGCCACCCGCGATATGGTTGAAGTAGGTGTATTCATAGGGGTGCAGGCGGATCATTGCAGCAACCGGAGCGCCGACACCGGCGATCGAAATCAAAGCACCCGCCGCCACCGCGACGCGGCCATATCGCCCCAGCCATCGCAAGACGCATGCGGCGGCGAGCCCGCCGAGCGCGGCAAGCGGCGGCAGCGTGAATACGAAGTGACGGATGCCGTTGTACATCGCAGGCCGTGCCGCGACGGTGACGAGAAGGGGTAACGTTGCTGCGAGCACGGTGGCAAGAAGCGCCGCGCGGTATCCGATGCCGCTTCGTGAACGACAAGCGCAGGCGATTGCCCCCGCTATTCCGCCAATTCCCAATCCCAGCAGCAGGCCGGGCAGTTGCAGCGCCAGCAGTGTCGGCACATAGCTGCGTGGCATGTCCGGCACCAGTATCAATTGACCGCCGAACAATTCCCGCCACGGCTTTTCAAAAAAATTGGAGAAATAATCGACAGCGTGAAATGGGTTGAGCGGCGCGACGACGCTCCATGGCCAGACCAGTCCCATAACCAGATAGGCAAGGATCGCCCCTGGAATGAAAGCGAAGAGAAATAACCCGCATTCGCCGAATGCGGTCTTTAGGCCGTCGGCGCGGGTTCTGACGGCAAGAATAAGCGGCAGCGGCAGTGCCGCATCGAGAACGGCAAAGCCGCCCATGACGCGCGAGCCGACGGCAAGGCCGACGCCGATGCCGCAAAGCGCAATGGTGGCTGGCGTGGCGCGCGGGTACTCCCCGAATGCCCGGACAATGCCAAGCAGTGCGATTGCACTCGTGACCGCGAACGGCCCGTCTTTGGCGTTAATGAACATATGTCCGAAGTAGAGCGGGCAGGTGGCGAGCAGCACGAGAGCGGCCAATCCTGCGAACGGGCCGCCAAGGCGGCGACCGAGCCGCCACGTGACAAAAAACCCGATAATACCAATCGCGGCGCCGACAAGTCGTCGTGTCTCGAACAGGCCGAAAGGAAGGATCTTTGCGGCAAGCGCGGCGAGCAGGTCGAACCCGCCGCCGTACATGTAGAGGTTGACGAATGACAGTGCGCGTTTGTCGGCAAAGCCGGAGGACAGCAGCGAGACAAGAAGGCTGCCGTATTGCGAGTGCGTGTAATCGTCCCAGCCCAGGCCGTAATCGCGAAACGTCAGCGCGGCGATCAAGCCGACGAGTGCCAGCACAATCACGGCAAGCCCATCGCACAAGCGCGTGCCTGCTTCCGGGGAAAGCGAGGTCGAATTCGCTGCAGACTGGTCCACGATTGTCCCGGCTTCAGATGCTCAACATCAAGAATCCGAACACATCATGCGGCAATTGCCGCTAGGGCAATGCGTCAAAACGGCCTTGATGATATTCGGCTGCAAAAAAGCGGGGCCAGATGAGGCCCCGCTCGCTGTCGGTATTGCAATGAATTGGTCTATTTCATCGCCGCTTCGTACATCTCGGCGACGTGGTCCCAGTTAATGAGGCTATCAAAAAAGGCCTTCAGATAGTCCGGCCGGCGGTTGCGATAGTCGATGTAGTAGGAGTGTTCCCACACATCGCAGCCGAGGATCGGCTTCGCGCCGTGGACGAGCGGATTTTCGCCATTCGCCGTTTTCATGACCGTGATCTTGCCGTCCTTTACCGCGAGCCAGCACCAGCCGGAGCCGAACTGAGTCACGCCGGCCTGGGTGAAGTCTTCCTTCAGCTTGGCAAACGGGCCCACATCCGAGGCGATGTGCTTTTCAAGATTGCCCGGCAGTTTTTCGCCGCCACCACCCTTCTTCATCCATTTCCAGAAGTGGATGTGATTGTAATGCTGGGCGGCGTTGTTGAAGAGGCCGGGATTTTTTCCGAATGTGCCTTTGACCACTTCCTCAACGGATTTGTTCTCCCACTCGGTGCCTTTGGCCAGATTATTGCCGTTGGTCACGTAGGCGGCATGATGCTTGTCGTGATGAAATTCGAGCGTTTCCTTGGACATGTACGGGCCAAGCGCGTCGTAGGCATAGGGAAGATCGGGCAGGGTGAATGCCATTAGGTCTACTCCTCAATGTGAAAGCGATCCGAGCGGATGTGGTGAAACCGTCAGATGAAGGGAATGGTTCCTCTACATTGGCTCAAAGCCGGGGGTTGAGCAACGCCCGCCGGCACCCCGACGAGTGGGTGCGACGGCACGCCACCGGATATGGTTAGCACGCAAATTTCTTAAGTGTAGCAATGAATTACGTAGCTCCATCGGAACCCGGGCGAACGCCATGGTTGGCCGCGGCGGCGATTAATCCTTGCGCCGTCGCCATTGCACGGCCAAAATAGTTACCGGCTGGGGACCCTGGGCGTTTTTTTGTTTCGGGGGGACAATTTTATGTACGCGTTATTGTTGATCTTTGGGACGATTATAGCGACGGCGGGAGTGGCACTCGTCGGCTCCGGTATCTCCGTTCAAGATCATACCTTTGATCCGTCCGTGATCACTCCCGGCATGGTTGCCGTTGTCGGAGGTTTCCTGCTGATTGGCTTCGGCCTTGTCGTGCGGCAGCTCATTCGCATCGAACATGCTCTGGCGCTGCAGCCAATCGGCGCAAATATCAACGCAGAACCTGCGCCGCTCGTTGTTGCTGCGGTTGAGCCGACAAGCATTCCGGCGATTCCGGCCTCCGTAGGCCCTACGGTCGAACTGCCGCAGCCGGCGGTACAGCCCGAAGCGGGAGTCGTTGCTCCTCCGTCTTTGAGACCTGCCGCGCAAGAAGCAGAACGGCTGAGGGAGAAGTTTCCGAGCCTCCTGCGGCTCGAAACAGCTCCGGTCGTCGAGGAGAACGAGGTTTCGCTGTTGCCAAAAAGGCCGGCGCGCGTTGAAAACGAAGTGGTCGAAAACGGCAGTGTCGTGGTCGCCCCTGACGTCAACGGTGCGGCTTTCGCGAAGGTTCAGCGGATTGATGTCGGCGTGGTCCCGCCCGGCAAATCCGATCGCTCCAAAAACTTTGATGCGCTGTGGCCCAGGCGAAGGCGGCATGCGCAAGGCGTGCAGGTCGCCCTCGTGCAACCAGTCGCGGCCGACCCGGTCAATGGGGCCGCGCCAAATCCGGAACAGGTTGTGACGCCAGCCGCGCCGACGCCAATTTCTGTCCTGAAGTCCGGTGTGGTCGACGGTATGGCCTATACGCTGTACTCGGACGGTTCTATCGAGGCCCAGTTGCCGCAAGGCACGTTGCGTTTCGGCTCGATCGCCGACTTGCGTAGTCATATCGAGCAGCACGCTTCGTAGAGCGCATTTTTTCACGCGGGAAAGATGGTATTTCGCTCCGCTGTTTTTGCGGTCCGTCGTATATTATTGCGTCTAACTATCGAGCATAGTATAAATCAATGCAAAGATAGGTTTCGCTGTTTGTTATAGTGCATTTGTCGCAAGCGAATGCTTGTTTGTATCAGTATCCGGCGAACCGTTATCGAAGCCGTCGTTGAAAATATGGCCCGGCAGGATTGAACACATCCGAGAGATCGAACCGATGGCCGACAATCCAGGCGACAGCAGTTTCATCACACTGACTGCGAATATCGTTTCGGCATATGTCAGTAATAATTCGGTTCCGAGCGCCGATATTCCCGCTTTGATCAGCCAGGTTCATTCAGCGCTCAAGCGTGTTTTGGGCGGTGCGACCGCGGTCGCCGCCGAACCTCTCAAGCCTGCAGTGCCAATCAAGCGCTCGATCAATTCCGACTACATCGTCTGTCTGGAAGATGGACTGAAGTTCAAGTCGCTCAAACGGCATCTGCGCACGCGCTACAACATGACGCCGGATCAATATCGCGAGAAGTGGAGTTTGCCGCCAGACTATCCGATGGTGGCGCCCAACTATGCGGCCGCACGGTCGCAACTGGCCAAACAAATGGGGTTAGGCCAGCAGCGTCGCCGCCGGCGCGGCTGAAGCATGTTCGGCTAACGTTGCAGGACGCCGACGACGCGGTTCGCGAAGCTCAGCCGTTCCGCCATGATCGCAACGACATAACCCAGCAACGCCTGGCTGAGCGCAGGCCGCTCAATCTTGATTTTCTCATAGGCGTCTGCGGTCAGCTCGTAGAGCACGCTGGGCGCTTCGGCCTGGATCGTCGCGCTGCGCGGCCGATGCGTGATCAGACCCATTTCACCAATGGTCGTATGCCGGCCGAGGCTTCGCACCCGCATGGTGCGGCCCTCGCCGACATCGACGATGATATCAATCCTGCCTTCGAGAATAAAATGCATGGAGGACGCGGGCTCGCCCTGCCAGGCAATGACGTCACCGGCATTCACATCGAGCCGGCGACAGGCTTGGGTCAACTGATCGGCATATTCGGCATTGCCAAGCGCATCGGTGAGCCAGGCGCGCAGCGACGGTTCGGCAGCGGTCTCGGAGACGTTTGCCTCGATCACGGTTTGCTCGCATTCTTCCAGCGCGTGGTCGAGGTCCGCCGCAACAGTCACGTCGTCCGTAATGAATCGCGCGGTGCGAAAAGCCCTTTCCAGTTCTGCCGAAAGATTGACCAGGACAATCCGTGCTCCACGCGTCGCCGTTGCCTGCTTGATCTGCGCGAAACTGTGCGTCGCCGACAAATCGATGCCGGTGACCAGCCGAAAATCGAAAATGATAAACTGGCAGTCCGGCTGTCTTGCCAGCAAGACTTTCACATATTGATAAAGCCGGTTTGCGGATCCGAAGAACAAGTAGCTTTGCAGCGCGATGCCCTGGATCTGATGACCGTGTTCGGCGAGCAGAAATAACTCGCGCGGGCCGCGATCGAGCGACGAGCGAAATTCAGTGCCGTCAAAGGTGAATTTGATGGCGTTTACGCGGCTGGCGCTCAATGCAAACGTCGCACAGCCAATCACGATGCCGATCAGAACGCCGGCAATGAATCCAGAATAAATAATGAGCGCCGCAATCGCGATCAACGACAGATATTCAAGCGGTAACAGGCGCCGCGATGAATGCAGCAGCCACTGATAGACCAGATCGGAGCCCAGGTAGAACAACAGCCCGGCGAGAACGAATTTCGGAACATAGCCGAGGAACGACGGGTCGGCGATGAGCACGGCCGCCGAAATCGCGGCAACCGTCAGCGCCGCCAACCGGCTGGTTGCGCCGGCCCGGCGAACCAGGATCGAGCGGCTCAATGACGTGCAACTGACGTAACCGCCGAATGCCGCGGTCAGCAGGTTGGCGATCCCCAGAACCTTAAGGTCGCGCTCTATATGAGCTTCGGTGCGCGTCGCGATCTCAATCCCGGTTGTATTGAGCAACAACGTGCTGATCGTGACAAACATCACGGCGAGTGCGTCGCCGGCAAGCGACGGCAAAGAGGCCCACGGAAAGCTGTGAAGCGCTGAAACGTGCCACGGCAGCGTCAGTCCCGCTCCCAGTTGCGGGTTGAACATCCAGCCGGCGCTCTGCGCCGCCGCAAGGGTCGAGCCGTTGGCAATCAGGACGACATGAGCAGTAATGAATGCGGCAAGCAGCACGCCGGGCAGAGCGAAAGGGCTCTTGAAGCGGCGCAGCAAAATGTGAAGCAAAATTGCGACGGCTGTGCCGGAAACGATCTTCTGAGCGGCGGCGTGGTCGGTGAATGCGCCGAGATTGCCGAGTGCCAGCTTCTGGTCGGTGACCACCTGTATCGCACCGGTCACCATCAGCCATCCGGTCGCGCCAAGAAAGCCGCCGATGACCGGATAGGGCAGGAAGCGGATCGCCCGCGCCGCGTGGGTAAAGCCGAGCACGCAAAGCAGCAGCCCCGTCGCCGCGGTAGCCAGTGACATCGCGATCAGTGTGGGCGCGAGCAGGTCGGTTTGGCCGTTGGCCAGCAGCCGCTGCACAACGGAGGCGACAAGCGCGGCTATAACAACGGAAATGGAACTGTCCGGCCCGGCAACAGCGAAAGGCAGCGAACTGCGTAAGGCCACGATCGAACCGCCGATGGCGGCAGAGAGGAAGGTGACGGCTATGCCGTAGGACAGATAGCGGTCGAGCGGGCCTGAGAAGATTAGCGCCGCATAGGACAGGCAATAAGCGATCGACAGAACACTACAGATGGCTCCGGCGAACACGTCCGTCAGTCCGGAGCGCAGGTTCACCTGGGACTTTGTCAACGTACCGCCACCCCGGAATTCCTCTCAGACCCGAAAGACTTACAACACGATCGGCGGTACGGCTAGGACGGGTGGCTACCGGAAGTCACACACGGGCCGCGAGCGCGGCCTGTGCGTCGAAGCGAATGCGCTCGACCATGGAGCGGAAGCCATTGGAGCGCTGCGGTGTCAGATGTTCCTTCAGCCCGAGCCTTTCGAACAGCGCGACCGCATCCGCGCCGAGAATCTGGCGCGCAGGCTGGCCGGAATATGTGGCCAGCAGGATCGCAATCAGCCCTCGTACGATATGGGCGTCACTGTCGCCTTCGAAAGTCAGCACCGGGCCGTCAGCCCCATTGGGGCGCACGGCCGTCTCCAGCCAAACCTGGCTGGCACATCCCTGCACCTTATTGGCGTCGTTATGGGCAGCCGGCGACAACGGTGGAAGTTCCCGCCCCAGCTCGATCAGGTAGCGGTATCGGTCATCCCACTCGTCGAGAACCGAGAAATTATCGATGATTTCCGCGATTTCAGTCATTACGCCTGCGTCCCACGTCACCCTCTATATAGGGTGTCGTTGGCGGCAGATCGACTATTTCGCTGGAGCGCCTAGGCGGCGCGTTTGATGTCTTTGCGGACGGACGGACCGCGCCAGGCGGGAACGAGGTCGGCTGGAGTCAGGGTATTTTGTGAAGCGTTCACCGGCACGGTTTTGTCCTGCGCCGTTTTGCCGATGCTGCCGGTCCGCGCCGGCGCGGCGGCATCGTGCGAGGCAAGCTTTTCGGTCAAGAAATCATAAAGCATCTTGGCGCCGGCCTGGGCGCGATACCCGAGTGACACTGCGACCTGTGAGCCGACGGAGCACGCATCAGGCTGGCGTGTGCAGAAGCCGCGCATGTCCTGCACCGTAGCGGACGCCGCAGAAATGGCTTCGGAGGCATGGATATCGCCGCCCGACTGCACGCCCTGCGTGGAGCCGGTTGGCAACAGGATCAGCACGAGGCTGAGCCAAAAGGCCATGCGCAACAGAAAGAACATAGTCCCGTGTCCCTGCGGCGGGTATTGCCGCTCTCCCGTGCAAACTAGCAGCCAGCATTGAAATCCGCGTTCGCACTACGAAGACATTTTTGCGCACAATCGACGAGAATACGTCGCAAATTTTCGCTTAATTGGACAAAATACAATTTACCTAAAATCTGAGCGAAACTCGATCCAATCATATTTTCCGATGTTTTTCGCGATGCCAAAACAGCAGCCATTCTCAGGTGGATACGCGCGCCGGGCTGGCGTCAAGAAAATGGCAACCGTTTGCGGCAACGGACGATTCACTATGATGGCTGAATGCAGGACGCCGCCAAGTGCTCGGCATGTGCTCGCCGCGGGGACTTTTAGCGTTCGCTTAAGCGCCGTCTGACACGATCCCGCAATAGAACAAAGGGGAGCGCGTCGGCCAAGGCCGGACGTGCAGGGACAGTGGGCCACTTCGCGCCAATACGCGACTATCTCGGATCGTTGGTGCATCCGTCGGCGCAACTTGATGCGCTTACGGCGGCTCGTCACCGTTCATTCATCGCGCCGCGGCTCCTCGGCAGCATTGTCGCGCTGGCTTCTTTCCCGATTTACCTGCTCGCTCGCGGCACGCCGAGTCCGGTCGAATTGCTGGTTTTCGCCTGGCTCGTAGTGCCGATCCTCACTGCGTATTTTCTGTCGCGCACCGGCCGCTACGAGAGCGCACATGTTCTGTCTTCGCTGGCGCTGATCGGGCTGGCCGTGGCGGTGGCCGTTTTGACCGGCGGCATCACCTCGTTCGCCGCCATCTGGCTTGTCGTCGTTCCGCTTGAAGCCTCGCTATCGGCATCACGCCGCGTCGTAGCGATTGCATCGACGCTTGCGCTGGCGGCGGTAGGCCTCCTGGTGTTCCTTGATGCCGAGCAGCTGTTACCAGCCCGGAGCCTGATCTCGCATTCCTCGCTTGCGGCGCTCGGCATCGTTTCTGCGGCGCTCTATGCGGCCGGTCTGGCGCTGGGCGCGGAAGCTCTGGCAAGGACGAGTTTCTGGCTGTTTTACGCCGAAGAGGACCGCTATCGGCTTTTGGCGCGCAATATGACCGACACGATTACACGCCATGGCCGCGATGGTGCCGTGCTGTTTGCCTCGCCGGCGGGTGAGACCTTGTTTGGCGGGCGAATTGCCCAGTTGCAGGGCCACGGCCTGTTCGACCGTGTCCATGTCGCTGACCGGCCAGCTTATCTGACGGCTCTGGGTGATGCCGCGGTATTCGGTGAAACCCGGTCCGTCGAGTTTCGTGTCCGCCGCGACGGCATCGACGCGAATGGAGCGCCTGCAGTAGATTTCGTCTGGATCGAGATGCGCTGCCGTCCGCTCGATCGAACTCTCGTGGACGCCGACCCGCACGGCAACCGGGAAGTGGTCGCGGTGTCTCGCGATATCACGCCGCGCAAGCAGCAACAGCAGGCGCTCGAAGAAGCCCGAGCCGAGGCCGAGCGCGCCAACGTGGCGAAGGGCAGGTTCCTCGCCACAATGAGCCACGAACTTCGTACGCCGCTCAACGCTGTCATCGGCTTTTCCGATATGCTGAAGAAGGAAGAGCTGTTGAGGCTGGATGCCACCCGGCGGCACGAATATGCAACTCTTATCAATGACTCTGGGAATCATTTGCTGGCGGTGGTGAACGGCATACTCGATATGTCGAAAATCGAGACCGGCAATTTCGAGATTACCCCGGAGCCTTTCAAGCCGTCGCAGGCTGTCACGGGATGTTGCGATATTCTCGCGCTTCGGGCGCGGGATGCCGGAGTCACGCTTGAAAAATTCGTCAGTGATGGGCTACCGGAGATCGTCGCCGACAAGCGCTCGCTCAATCAGATTCTGCTCAATCTGATATCGAACGCGATCCGTTTCACCGAGCGTGGCGGCAAGGTTATAGTCAGTGCGCGCGCCGAAGCCGCCACTATTACTTTCGTCGTGGAGGATAATGGCGTCGGCATCAGCGAGGAAGATCTGGCGCGGGTCGGAGAACCCTATTTTCAGGCGGGCTCGTCTTACGACCGCCGCCAGGGCGGCACCGGACTTGGCTTATCCATCGTCAAGGGGCTGGTGCGGCTCCACGGCGGCGAGATTTCGATCCGCAGCCGCGTCGGCGAGGGAACGCGCATCGTCGTGAGTTTGCCGCTTGATTGCGAGCGGGCGCGTCTCGTAAACCCGCAGCCCGCTCTGGCGACGGTGACGGCCCTGAATGTGATCCCGCAGCGGAGCGGTGCCGCGCCAATGCGCGAGTTTCCAATGCGTAATAACGGGACGGTGAAGAAAAGTGCGTGAGCGCCGTAACGATAAACGCCGCGGCGGGAGCGCCGCCGTGTCGATGGGGTCGCGATTGTGGATGCGCATTGCGCACCGTCCGGTCGATTCATTCGCCGTTCTCGGCGCCGTCGCCGTGACGCTGGTGATCGTTGTGAATGCCGTATTTATGCAGGCCGGCGCCAAGCCGGCACCGTTCGTCGCAGCACCGGTGCCGGTTCCGCCGGCGGCAGCCGCGCAAGGCACGCTAAAAGCTGCGGATCTTGCGCCAGCGCGGGTCGCGCCCGCACCGATGTTGCAGCAGGCTATGGTCGTTCCCATGCCGGTTTCGGCGCCGCCGCGACGCAATGATCCGATCGCCGACCTGATTGGTCCGTCGCCCCGTATCCAGGCGGTGCAACGGGTCTTGTCAGAATTCGGATACGGCCAGATCAAGCCGACCGGCGTGCTCGATAACGCCACCAGCGAGGCGATCTTGAAATTCGAACGCGAGCACAAATTGCCGGTGAGCGGGCGGGTATCCGACAAGCTCGTGAGTGCGCTGGGCACCATGGCCGGGCACCCGATCGAGTAGCGCCGGTTTGCGAGACCGGCCGGATCGAGTCATTCTCGATCGATGCGTCTAAAGACAGCACTGTGGGTCGCCGCCTATCTGCGCCGCTGCCAGGTCGAAGGCGTGGCGGCCGTCGTGCGCCGGCGCGGTGCCGAAGAAGCGGGCGCCATATTCGTTCGCATTGACCGGCTGGACGGCACGTCGGATTTGTTCGGTCCGGCACCGCAGAGTGAGTTCGACGCGGCGCGAGATACCGACCGGGCCTTCAGCCAAAGCCTCAAAGAACGGCCAGCGCCCGATGCGGCTGTCGAGGCGTATCTGGCGCGCGAGATAAAGTTCGATCCGGACGTCTGGATCGTCGAGGTCGAGGAACGGGCCGGGCGCAATTTCCTCAACCTGGTCGCCGGCAGATAAAGCTCAGGAAGCGTTGTTCCGGCGCTCGGTTGCGCGCGCTGCGATTTGCGGGCGTCGCGGTTGCGCGGCGGCGGGCCGGGCGCGGGACCCCTGGTCGTCCCAATGCAGCGGCTGATGCTTGCCGGCGGTACGCTCGTTTTTCGGAAGTGCCTGCCAGATCGCGACCATGGCTTCCGCGGCAGGCAGCGGCAGTTCGTCGAACAGGGATGCCAGTGCCTGAGCGCGTTCGACTGAATGGCCGACAACCGGGTTGGCGAACATCAGAATACGGTGAAAAACATCGCGCGGAACGCCCAGCGCCTTGATCGCCACGACCATGGGCTCGCCAAAATTGTCCCGGGTAATGCGTTTCGCCTGTTCGCGCGGGATGTCCAGGGCCAGGGCAAATTGCCTTGCGAGGTCCTCGCGGAAACTTCCAAGCGCTGCCGCTTCGAGCTTCTGGCTGACTATTGGATCGCGTGCGATTTCGATTTCGCCGGCGGATAGCGGTGCGGCGATATGCAGGTTGAGCAGGATAAGCCGCCGTTCCTCCTCCGTCGCCGTGAAGAACAGGGTATTGAGTTCGCTCGCAACAGCCGGACTTAGCGTTCGCCGCGTTTGCCCCGAGAGATTGTCGGAAGCGGGCGCAACGGAATTTTCCGCGGCCGGAGCATCGGCGTCCTGGACTCCCGTTGCCTCGGCGTCCTCTCGGATCGGTACGATCGGCGGCGCGGTTTCGAGCAGCACCGGCTCAACAATAGGCTCCGGCTCGGACGGCGTGGCCGTCGCGGGTTTGCGCAACACTGGATGATCACGCAGCGGGGCGGCAATGTCAGGCAAATCGTTAACAAGATATTGCGCCACCCGCAGCGGCGGTGACAGATGTCGCGCCAATTTCCCTGCGACCGTAGCGCGTGTTGCGGCGTCGACGGCGTCGAGCAGTCTTAGCGCCAGCTCGGTGTAGTGCCGTTCTTCCTCTTCGGTGTGCTTGAGCTTTTGCACATAGAGATCGGTGAGCACCCGAATGAGGGTCGGACGCATATCGACGCCGCCGCGTAATCCAACCTCGGCAAGACCGTCGAAAAGGCTTGGAATTTCCATCGCACGTGACTCGATCGCAACAGGAACGAACAGGCTGACCGGAACGGGAGCCTAATTTGTGCGCGTTAGCGGAGCGTTAACCTTGCGTGTCGCTTAATCATGGCGACGCCGATTATTGCGGATCGGGCAGGTCCGTATCGGCCGTCAGAGGGACTGGCTGGTGGGCACCGTTGTCAAATTTCCCGATGAGGGGCGTATCGTCAGATTCGGCCGCGCCGACACGGGCGACGAATCGGCCACTGTGATCATCCTGCCGGTCATACGGATCGAGCGGTACACCGAGCCGTTTGCCGACAGCGCCGGGCCGCAAACGCCGCCGCCGGCAGCGACCACCGGAGGCCGCCGCCGTGTGAGGCGCCGCTAGCGGCACGCCGATGCCGCCGCGTAATCAGTTCTCTCTCTTTTCAAGACCATCGCTAGCGGCATTCGCTGCACTGTTCGTGGCCGGTTGCACGAGCATCGGCGACTTCGGCCGGCTGCAATCGCCGCTCGTCACCGATGACATTCATGCCTGGGTGGGGCAGGAGGCCGCCGCCCATGCCAGAGCGCCGATTTCAGTCAATAATCTGACCGACGACGAGCGCACACTTCGCGATCTTGGCTTCCCGCTGATCGAGGCTTCATACGACCGGGTGCGCTGGGATGCGGTCGTGTACGAATATGGCCAGAAGCGTGAATTCCGTCGGGATCTTTGGACCAACGATACCGTGGCCTACTACGCGCACCTGATGGGCGAGTTCCACCGTTCCACGATCGCGCGTTACAACCAGTTGATCGACGATATGCGCAACGACATCGTGCGCATCGATCCGTTCTTCCAGGTTGCGCTGCGGGTGGCCGACGTCGACCGGCGCCGCGAAAAGAGCATGCAATTTGTCGCCGATCTAAGCCCGGCCGAACGCATCAGTGCCTTGGCGCGCGTCGGCGAGAACAGTCTGACCATCGCCTGGGTCTATCATTCGCTCAATGAGCGGTGTGCCAGCTATCGCTATGCGCTCGAGCATCTGCTGGTCGCGGAGCCTGCGCCGGTTGCAGCCGAGGCCGAGCAGATTCTTACCGAGCTGCAACAGTCGATCGCGGCGCATCCCGTTGTTACGCCGTTGCCGGTTGTAGCCGCAGCGCCCGCCAAAATAGTCTCGAAGTAATTACTGCACCGGGCCGAGCCGGCACTGCGCGTTGGCGAGTGCGCGGCGTGCCATCGGTACAAGGCCGGGTTCGGGCGCCAGCGCCCGCAATACGATCAAGCCGGTCGTGGTGGGCGACTCGATGATCAGACGGTCGGCCGCGGTAACGTCTTCCTCTTCCGGCACCTGGGCGTGCTGATCCGACGTCATTAAATCGAGTTCGATAGCGCGCCGTCCGGCGGCGCGGTCGTCGATCGCGTAGTAGGCGATACTGTTGCGCGTATAGAAAGTCACCGAGGTGTAAGCTTGGCTGAGCGGCACATTGAGCTTGATAATGCCGTCGGCGAGATCGTAGCGGCACACGGCGGCGGTGAAAGCCGGATCCATGAACGGCATAACGGATGAATCGGCCGTAGGCGCCGGCATGGGCACCACCGCATTGACCTTGGTCAGCGGCGTGAGGCGGGAATAAGCGTCTTGATTGGCTGCGCGCGGCAGCACCAGTACGGTCGCAAGGTGCACGATGCCGCCGAGCAGCACCGCGCCGAGCACCCATAGCAGAACGCGGATCACGAGCAGGCCTTTCGCGCGATCGCCGGCATCGGGCCTTCCTTGGTGGTACGCGTCGCCACGCCGATCGGCGTGTCGTAAAGCCGCCATACCAGGACATATCGCTCAATGCCGCCGGTCGGCAGCCAGTTGCCGGGTCGCGCCTGCGGCGCAACGTTGATCGTGAAGCGACCATCGGTGCTGCGCACGACCTCCTCGCTGGTAAAACCATGGCGATCGAGGGCGTTCGGCACCAGGCCGCCATCGGGATTGTAGAGCGTCAATGTCCAATAACGCGCCGCGGGAGTGAGCCCACTGATGGTGAAAGTACAGCGCCCATCGAAGGAATTTCCGGCATCGTCGGCGCGCGCATAAAACGCAATGCCATCGCCCATGCCGATCGGCAGCTCGCCGGTGCGCGCAACGGTCGCCCGCGCGTAGGGATCAATATCGACCGAACCGCTCTTCGGCCATGCCGTCCAGGCGCCAATTCGCAGTGCGCCGAAAGCAATGCCCCGCGTCGTCGTCATCCATGTCGCGCCGAGGCCGACTGCCGCAGCGAGTATCAGCGTGAAGCATGAACCCAATAGCAGACGCATCAATCGCCACGCGTCTTGGCGCTTTCGCGATCGGAGGCGGCCGCCACAGCATCCGGGTTGGTCTTGCGGATATCGAGAAGGCCCAGCGACCCCGGCGCTGCCGATTGTGCAGCCAGTGCGTGGTCCGCATCGTCAAGCAGCTGTTCGATACGCACCAGGACATCGGTCGATTTGCGCGTCAGCAATGCCGGATGCGGCTCATCGATGCCTTTGAAGGCGCTCTCGGGCATCGGCGGTGCGTGGGTCGGGGGCGGCAAGCCGGGCAGGGGCCGCAACTCAACGCCCTGATGCGCATAAGTCATGATGTTGTGCCAGGTCATCGCCGGCAGCGTGCCGCCGGTCATGCGCTTGGTCGACGTGTAGTCGTCGTTGCCCATCCAGACCGCGCCGACGAAATTGCCGGTGTAGCCGACGAACCACGCGTCTCGCCAGGAGTTGGTCGTGCCAGTTTTGCCGGCAGCCGCGACGCCATCGAGCTTGGCCCGCTGACCGGTGCCATTCTCGACGACGGAGTTCATCATCTTGATCATGTCGAGCGCGACCGACGGAGCAATGACTTGCTGAGGTTTCGGGCCGTCGCGGTCAAAGCGCCAAATCAACTGCCCGGTGCCATTGCGCACCTCCAAAGCGGCGTGCGGCGTCACGGCCTTGCCGAGATTGGGGAAGGTCGCATACGCCACGGCATGTTGATAGACGTAGACTTCGTCGGCGCCGATCGGCAGCGACGGCGTGTCGGGGAGCGGCGACTGGATACCGAAGTTGCGCGCCGTCTGAACGATCATGGCGCGGCCGAGTTTCGGATTCCCATGCCCGAGTTCGATCGAAAGCTTCACCGGAATGACGTTGATCGAGTGGGTGATGGCTTCGATCAGCGTCACGGATCCCGAATAGCCGCCGGAATAGTTGTGCGGACACCAGTTGCCGATACACACCGGCGAGTTTGAGAGGACGGACGTCGTTTTGAAGCCGTTCGCCAGCGCGGTGGCATAGACGTAGGGTTTGAACGAGGAACCGGGCTGGCGCAGTGCATCGGTGGCGCGGTTGAACTGGCTCGCGCCATAATCGCGGCCGCCGACCATGGCGCGTATGCCGCCGTCGAGATCGGCGATCACCACCGCGGCCTGGCTGGCGCCGTAGTCATGACCGTACTGGCGCAGTTCGGTTTCAACCTCGTGGTCGGCATAATGCTGCAAATTGCTGTCGAGCGCCGTACGCACGACGAAGAAGCGATCGGTGACGGATTTCGGGAACGTATCGACGAGTTTGCGCATCTCGTCGAAGGCGTAGTCGAGGTAGTAATTGGGCGCATCGGTATCGCGGCGGTCGATCGGGGTCGCCGGGTTGCGGCGTGCGCCATAGACTTGGCCTTCGGTCAGGAATCCGTTGTCGACCAGGTTATCGAGCACGACGTTGGCGCGTGCGCGGGCGGCGGGCAGGTTGACCATCGGAGAGAACTTCGTCGGCGCCTTGAACATGCCGGCGAGCATTGCCGCCTCGGGCAACGTTACGTCGCGAACAGACTTGCCAAAGTAGTACTGTGCCGCGGCGTTGACGCCGAAAGCGCCGCCGCCGAGATAAGCGCGGTCGAGGTAAAGCTTGAGGATTTCGTTCTTGCTGAGGTGCGACTCCAGCCACAGCGCCAGGAACGCTTCGTTGATCTTGCGCTCGATTGTGCGTTCATTGCTCAGAAACAGGTTCTTGGCGAGCTGTTGCGTTATCGTCGAACCGCCTTGCACGACGCCGCCCGCCTGCGCGTTGGTAACCAGCGCGCGGAACGTCCCCATAAAGTCGATGCCGAAATGTTCGTAGAAGCGGCGGTCCTCGGTTGCGAGCGTCGCCTTGATCAGGGAGTCGGGAATTTCGTCGAGCGGTACGGAGTTGTTGTGCTTGATGCCGCGACTGCCGATCTCGTTGCCGTAGCGATCGAGGAATGTCACCGCGAGTTCGGACTTTTTCAGCCAGTCATCATCGGAAGTCTGGCGCATTGCCGACATGCCGAGCATCAGCATGAGTACCAGCCCACCGGTGCCGATGCTGGCCATTTCCGAGAGCGGCTCGACCAGGAGCCATCGCCGCCAGCCAGCCACGTGGCAGCGGTCCATGGCGGCCGTGAAACGCTCGTAAATCTCGCGAGTCCATTTCCCGGAAAGGAAGACGGTAAAATCGATCCGCGAATCGAGGTCGAGCAGGAATCGCTTGATTCTCGTGAGCCAGCTGATGCCCGGATTGGGAGGCATGTCGGTCAAGGTTCAAGGCTCCGGGGGCAGTTTAGACCAGCCAAAAGCGCGATTTTACCGGGTGAAGGTTTAACCGACGCAGGCGCGACGGCCAATGCTGCAACCACCACAAGGTGAATGGAAATCGGGGGTAAATCGGGCATATGCATGGTGACACTGGACAAGCCGGCCGGGTTTGGAACGTTGCAGCGGGACCGAGCAGGGCGGCGGTGGTTCTATAATCCACCTGGAGCACAGCATGGCAGTCAATGATGGCCAAAACCCAGACGACGCCGAAATGCCGTTCTGGCACCGTAAGTCATTGGCAGAAATGACGAATTCTGAGTGGGAAAGCCTGTGCGATGGCTGCGGAAAATGCTGCCTGAACAAGCTCGAGGAAGAGGAGACCGACCGCACCTACTATACCGACGTGGGCTGCCGGCTGCTCGACGGGAACACCTGCCGCTGCCGCGACTACGCCAATCGCCAAGAACTGGTGGATGACTGCGTCCGGCTCACGCCGAAGAGCCTGAAGAAAATCACCTGGCTGCCGCCGTCCTGCGCCTATGTCCTGCTGTCGCAAGGCAAGGATCTCTATTGGTGGCATCCGCTGGTGTCGGGCGATCCTGAGACCGTCCACGCTGCAGGTGTTTCGGTACGCGGCCGTGTTCGTGACACCGAAGTGAACGTGCCGGACGCCGACCTCGAAGACTACATCGTGAACTGGCCGCTGAAGTTGCCGAAAAAGGCCAGGCGGCGCGGCTGATGCCCGAAAGCACCAAGCGCGCGTCTGCTCTGCGGTTCGTGCGGTTGCATCGCGCCGCGGCGCGAGCCAAGTGGTGCGGAGAATGACCCGCCAGATTTCTCCGGACGAAGCTCACAGTATTGCCCCTGATGTCGTGGCCGATGAACGTGCACCGGAGCAGCCGCGCGCCGGCACAGGCGATGACCCGGAAATTGCCGCCGCCCCCACGCATGATCATCATGCGCCGGCGGCACCGCTCGATCACGCAACCGTCCGCGCCATCGTCGCCGGGATCATGCTGGCGATGTTTCTGTCGGCGCTCGAGCAGACGATTGTCGCGCCGGCGTTGCCGGCAATTGGCCAAAGTCTCGGTGGTGTCGACGATCTTTCATGGGTGGTAACGGCCTATCTGCTTGCTGCGACCGTAACGACGCCGCTGTTTGGCAAGCTTTCCGACATCTACGGGCGGCGTAAAATTCTGCTCGTTGCAATTGGTTTTTTTATTGCGGGCTCCGTTGCCTGCGCCGTGGCGCCGACGATCTGGCTCCTTATCGTATCGCGCGGTCTGCAAGGCATCGGCGGTGGCGGCCTGTTGCCGATTGCGCAAACCATCATCGCCGACATGCTTTCGCCGCGCGAACGTCCGGTGGTGCAGGGCCGCACTTCGATCATGTTCATGAGCGCCAGCATTCTTGGGCCGGTGCTCGGCGGCCTGCTTACCGATCATCTGCACTGGTCTTTTATTTTCTGGATCAATCTGCCGCTCGGCTTGATCGCATTGGTGATGACCGAGAGGGCGTTGCGCCGCTTGCCGCTCAATCACCGTCCACACCAGCTTGATGTGATTGGTGCCACGCTCATGGTGGGCGCGGCATTGACCTTGATGATGGCGCTTGCCTGGGGCGGCACCCACTACGCCTGGGCCTCGCTGCAGATCATCACGCTGCTGGGTTGTTCGGCGGCGCTGTGGGGGCTGTTTGCGTTGCGGCTTCTCACCGCGCGTGAACCCTTTATCCCGCTGGTTATTCTACGAGGCCGTGTGACAGCGATGATTACGGTCGCGGCATTCTTTTCGATCGGCGCCGTCATCGGCATCACGATCTACACGCCGCTCTATTGTCAGACCGTCATTGGCGTTTCGGCCAGTCTCTCGGGCATCGCGTTGATCGCCTACATGGGTGGCGCGACGATCGGTTCGCTGGTCTCGACGCGGATCGTGGTGCGCGTGAAACATTACATGCGCGTGCCGATGGCCGGACTTGTTATCGCCATTGCAACACTCGCGTTTCTTGCCGTTGATCCCGCCGCCCATACCCTGACGGAAGTGGTGGTGCTGTTGGCGTTGCTCGGCCTCGGCATGGGGCCCATGTACCCGGTCTCAACCATCGTCATGCAGAACGTCGTCAAGCCGCATCAGCTCGGGACCGCGACCGGAACATTGAACTTCTTTCGCACCTTGGGTGGCGCTCTGGTGGTTGCGGTCTTTGGCGCGATCTTGCTCGGCGGCATCGGCGACGGCACGCCTGCGGTGACGCTCGAAAAACTCGCGGCCGGTCATGGCGATCTCGCGCCGGCATTTCATTGGATATTCATTGCCGCCGCTGTCTGCCTTGGCATTTCCTTGCTCTGCCTTGTCGTGGTCGAGGAGAGGCCCTTGCACGGTCCCCATCAGGCGGCCGGGAAAACGCCCGAACAAACGCCTTTGGCATAGCAGGTCCGCCCGATCGGTCTTGCGCTCGTATTGGCGGAGGGCGAAGGATATAGCTCGTTCGGAGCAGGGGCGGCCGGCGCGCGACATGAATCAAAAAAAGCCAGGTCAGGCTACCGCCGAGCACAGATTGAGCCGGCGCGAAGTCGTCGCCATTATCGGCGGCTTGGCGCTGGCAATGTTCCTCGGCGCGCTCAATCAGACCATCGTGGCGACGGCGCTGCCGACAATCGGACGCTCATTCGACGATTTCGAGAATCTGTCCTGGGTCATCATCGCCTATCTTCTGACTTCGACCGTGGTCGCGCCGCTTTACGGCAAGCTGTCGGACATCTACGGCCGTCGCGGCATGATGCTGGTCGCACTCGGCATCTTCATGGCCGGTTCCGCCGCGAGCGCTGCGGCGCCGAGTATGCTGATGCTGATCCTCGGCCGCGGGCTGCAAGGCATAGGCGGTGGCGGCATCGTCCCGCTGACCCAATCGATCATCGCCGACGCCGTGCCGCCGCGCGAACGCGGTTATTATCAGGCCTACACCGGTTCAATCTGGATCGTCGCCGGCGCCGCGGGCCCGGTGCTTGGCGGCTTTCTCGCCGAACATCTGCATTGGTCGGTGATTTTCTGGCTCAACATACCGCTTGGGTTGTTGGCGGCGATGCTTTCAAGCCGGCAACTCAAACGAGTGCCGGTTCACGAGCGGGCGCACAAGATCGATCTCACCGGTGCCGCACTAATGATGGCGTCGGCCGTCGCCTTGCTGCTGGCGTTGACGTGGGGCGGCACGCGCTATCCGTGGCTGTCCCAGCAAATTCTATTTTTGCTCGTTGCCACAGCGGTACTGACGGCGGTGTTCATCTGGTGGGTACTGCGGGCAGACGAACCATTCCTGCCGGTCGCGGTGCTCAACAATCCGATCATGCGCGCGGGCTGCTGCACCACGGCCTGCACGCAAGGCGTGTCGATCGGGCTGACGATCTTCGTGCCGCTTTACTATGAGATGGTCCACGGTCTGTCGGCCAGCGATTCCGGACTCGCGCTCATTCCGATTGTGATGATGACCACGCCGGGCTCGTATTTGTCCGGCCGGGCCATGCTGTACATGGATCGCTATAAATGGGCGCCGATCGTGATGCTTAGCATGGCGACGATTTCAGTCGCGTTGCTTGTGGTCCATCCGCTGATGCCGGTTTGGGCTGTGGCGCTGATTACCGGGCTCGTCGGCATCGGCACCGGGAGTTCTTATCCAACGGTTACGGTCTCGATCCAGAACGCGATCCCGCATCAGCAGATTGGCGTCGCCATGGGCGCGATGAATTTCTTCCGTGCACTGGCCAGTTCGTTTGTCGTCGCCATCATGGGCGCAATCATGCTGGCCGACCTCGGTGCATCGCCGCAGCGTGGCGGAGCGGCCTCGTCAGCCTTCATTGCCAGCGCGTCCACCGCCTCCGTTAATGAACTTGCGCACGCTTTCAGCCACATCTTCGCCGTGGCGGCGCTGTTTCTCGCCCTCGGAATCGTTGGCTTGATCGTTATGGAAGAACGGCCGTTGCGCACGACTGTGCTGGCCGTTCCCGTTACACCCGAGCCGCCCGCCGAGGCGGCCGAGTAGCAAAGCTGCCTGCGACCCCGTAAGCTTCCGCAAAACGGGGAGGACCGCATGCGTTACTTGGCCATCATTGCAATTACTTCTCTAGCCGCTTTGTTCGCGGCGGAGGGCGCCGGCGCGCAAACCATTATTGATGAATGGAGCCAGGCCAAATTTCCGGCGCCGCCGCAACTCAAGACAGTCACCATCGTCCCGAATGAGACCGCGTTGCTCGTGATGGATTTCACGGTTCAGACTTGCACGCCGGAGAAGCGCAAGCGCTGTGCCGACTCCGTGCCGAAAGTGAAAAAGCTTGTCGAAGAAGCCCGGAGCAAAGGCGCGTTGATTATCTATTCCGTCGCCGTGCCGGGATCGGTGCCGGGCGACGTGTTGAAAGATTTGACGCCCGCGCCGGGCGAACAGGTGCTGCCGCCGCTCGGGCCCGATAAATTCATCGGCAGCGACCTGGAAAAGACCCTCAAAGACAAAGGCATCAAGACCGTTGTCGCAATGGGCACGCAGGCGCAAACCTCGGTGCTGCACACCGGCGGCGAGGCGGCGCTACGCGGCTTCAAGGTGATCGTCCCGGTCGACGCGATGTCGGCGGACGACTTGTTTCCCGAACTTTATACCGCGTGGCATCTCTCGACCGCGGCGCGAATCAGCAATCAGACGACGCTGACCCGGCTCGACATGATAAGTTTCTAGTTGCCGTTCGCCTGTTTCTGCAGCGCATCGATCTCGGCTTGGCTGCGCAAGGTCATGACCGCGACCTTGCGGGCGCGGAAGTAGGGCAACACGACTTTGGTGTCCTGGCCGTCACGCTCGAGCAACGAGACGTATCGCGGCTCTGCGCCGCGGGTCGGAAGGTCGAACGCGGTCCAGGTGCCGGATTTCGGGTCGTAACGCATCACCCGGTCGGCGGTCCAAAGATTGGTCCACGCATTGTGGTTCTTGTCGACTGCCACGTGATAGGGCTGCTGTTCGTTCGGCAGCGGCACATAGGTGACGGCGAGCGTGTGGGTATCGATACGGGCGAGGTTGGCGCCCCATGAATCGCCGATCCAGAGGATGTCGGCATTCTTGTCGGTCCCCATGCGGCGCGGACCTTCGGCCCAGGGCAGCGGCGAGTTGAAATCAGGCTGCGCGAAGGTGGCGTAGTAGGTCCGCTCGTCCGGAGTCAGCAAATCCTGTTCCGCTTTTACCGGCGCCAGCTTGATCTCCGAGACTTTGGCGTCCTGGCCGTTGCCGACGCCGATCGTGTCCAGCGCCATTTCCGCCCAGTAGCCGTTGCCGTCGCGATCGGACGCGGTGCCGTAGGTGACGCCGACGCCGTTCACGGTTTTGTAGGTGATCGATTTGAACTCGGTGAACTTCTCCGCAACCGGGTCGAAGCGCAACGCGCCGTCTGGCGCCGACGACCAGATGTTGCCTTTGCCGTCGTAATCGACGGTCGCCGCGCCGCCGGTCTGCGTCATGTCGGTCGGTGGCAAATAGACCTGGATTTGCTGCGTGGATGGGTCGAGCTTGCCGATGCCGCCACGGCCATTGTTGATGTTGAACCACAGGGTCCCGTGCGGATCGCGCGTCATGCCGTGAGTTTGCGCCGCCAGTCCGTTCGGTCCCGCGACCCTGAACAGCTTCACTTCGCCAGTCGCGGTATCGACACGGCCGATCGTGGTGCGCTTGTTCGGGATGTTGCAGGTGAACCACAGCGTGCCGCTGAGGTCGAGCCACGCGTCGTGCACGCCCCAGCCGGGGATCATCACCGACGGCGTACCGAGCGACCAGTCGCTGCCGTCGTTCTGCACGAAATCTGCCGGCAGATTGGAGCCGGGGTCGAGCGGCATGTCGTATTCTTGGAACATCGCCCGCGCGGCTTCGCCGGACGGCCGCGGCTCGAGCTTGACGCCGCTCTCGTCGGTATTGGGCCCGCGGGCGCGGGCAAGGTAAGCCGCAAGGTCTTTCTGATGGTAGTCGAGAATACCCGAAGGCTTCCGTTCGCCGCCGACGAACGTGCCATAGACGTTGGCATTCTTCATCAGCTCGATGACGGCGCTCCAGCCGGCTTCGTCGAACCGGTGCTGCAATGGATAGCTCGGCGTATGGCAGCCGGTGCAGACGGTGCGCACGATCCGTTTCATGCGCTTGTCTTCGTCGGTCTGCGCCGGCAAGGAGTCGAGGACGAGATTGCCGGGAAGCTGCTTGAAGGTTGCTTCGGCGTCCTGCATCGGCTGCAACGAGAAATCCTGCCTGGCATCAGCCGAAAGATCGGCTGCGCCTTTCGCAGTCTGGTAGCTCAGCGCCTGCGCCCACACCTTGTAGTGGCCTGCCGGAAGTGCCGGGAAAAAGTACTTGCCGTTCTCGTCGGTGAATACGGTGGTGGTGATGGTGCCGCCATCGGGCTTTGCCGATACGGTGACACCGTTCACCGCCTTGCCGTCCGGCGATTTGATCGTGCCGGACAGCAAACCGTCGGCGAATGCCGGCGCGGCGGAGAGAAGGGCGAAGCTCGCTACGATGATGCGGTGTGTGTTGCGCATGGCTTGCTCCATTGATCTAGTCGGCATCGCGCGACGCGTTGGACTTGCCGGATGCCGGTGCAGCTGCGGCGGCGGGAACGGGAATGGTTTTGATGTAGGCGGCGATGGCGGCGATCTGCTCCGGCTTGAATTGATATTTGAAACCCGGCATGCGCGGGGTGCCGTTGCTGATGACCTCGGTGATCAATTCTGCTTTGCCGCCGAGCGTGTTCATGGACAACGCCGGCGCGTATTGCGGGCTGATGATCTGCGGCTTGGTGTGGCAGACGCGGCAGGATTGATTGAACAGCCGCATGCCGAGAGTTTGCTCGGCGGATTTATCCGCAGGCTGCGCTAGAGCGGCGGTGGGAATGAGCCAAAGCATCATCAACCACGCGGGGCGTCTCATGCAGTCCTCCCGGCACTATTTTTCGCAAGCTTACGCGCATGCCGAAACAGCCGGAAGGGCTTCAGTCACCTGAAATCCGCAACTCTGCCCGTCTACAGAGTCAGCAACGAGCCGAGTCTATGCGCGGTCTCGACGATCCAGGCGCGATAACGTGAGAGCGGGGTGACGCCGGTCAGTCCGCCGCAGCCGGCTTCGAGCTTGGGCCCGGTAGACCAGCTCACCACGCCGATGATGACATTGCGGCCGTCTTTATCGCGAAACACCGGTGCGCCGGAATCGCCGGTACAGGCGCCGAGCCCGAGCGTGTCGCCTTTGTTTTTCGGATCGTACAGTCGGATTTGCAGGCTTCCGGGCTGGCCGGTGGCGACCAACGTGGCTGTGCGCAAAGTCCCGGCGGTGCGTCCGTCACCGCGCACAGTGACACCGTAGCCCGCTACGACGAAGGCATCGCCGACGGCGACCGGCTCTTCTTCCGCGCCCAGAGACGCTATTTGGATTGACGCGGGCAGTGGCTCGGCGAGCTTGAGCAGCGCCACATCGGCGGTGGCGAGGTGGCCGAACAGCCGCTTCAGATCGAATTGCGGGTCGCGCTCGATGCGCGTGATGTCCTTGAGAACCGGATGCGCGCTAGGCGCACCGAGCAGGAGCTTGTAATCCGAGCCCAGCACGCAATGTGACGCGGTGAGCAACAGGTCGCGCGCGATTGCGGTTGCCGTGCAGAAGCCATCGCCGACAATCATGACAACCGACGAAGTCGAGCCGCCCGTCGCCGGTGGTGCGCTCCCAACCATGGCGCCTGCGGGCGTCAGCGCCAGTGTTGCCAATGCGGCGAGCGCATATCGTCGAGGCTTCATGGAATCATTCCATTCACGCCGATGCGCAAAATGCAAAATCGCCGTGGTATTATCGGCCGATGTCTTCGCCGTCGTCCTCCGATTCACGCGCGTTGTTCGCGCTTCTCGCTGGTGCAGCTGGAGCGCCTCGGAATAGGGCATGATCGGCCGGCTTTGTGCCGTGGAGGATTTTTTTGATGGATGTGCGCGAAGCAGTTGCCAGCCGATATTCCTGCCGAGGTTTTTTGCCAACGCCGGTTCCTGAAGCAACCGTGCGCGAGATCGTCAAACGCGCGGCGCAAGCGCCGTCAGGCGGCAATCTTCAGGCGTGGCATGTCTATGCCATCGCGGGTGAGCGCCTAGAAGCACTCAAGAAACTGCTCGCGCCGCGTATCGGCGAATTGCCGAAAGGCGAGGGTGGCGAGTACCAGATCTTTCCAACCAACCTGAAGGAACCTTATCGCAGCCGCCGTTTCGGCGTCGCCGAGCTGCTTTACCGCTCGATCAACGTGGCGCGCGAAGACCGGCCAGCGCGTTATCGCCAATACGCCAGGAACTTTCAGTTCTTCGGTGCTCCGGTCGGCCTGTTCTTTGCCATCGATCGCACCATGCTGCCGGCCCAATGGGCCGACATCGGCGGCCTTATTCAAAGCGTGATGGTGCTCGCCCGTGGCTATGGCCTGCATACCTGCCCGCAGGAGGCCTGGATTACATGGCAACGCACCATGCGCGAGTTCCTCAAATTGCCGGATGAACTGATGCTGTTTTGCGGCATGGCGCTCGGCCATGAGGACGCCTCCGCGCCCATCAATACTTGGCGCTCGCCGCGGGAACCTTTGGCGTCTTACGCTTCTTTTGAGGGCTTTTAGGCCCAAACTGCCCTAAATCAGCCGTTCAGGCTCAGTTCAGTGGGTAATGCTTAAATTTAGCCCATGCACTGCGCCGTTCGATTCGCTTTTGCCGCTTTGGTGGCCTTCGCGCTGGTTCCAGCCCGCGGAGAGGATGCTGCGCATCCGGCAAAGGCCGAAGCCCAAGCCGAGGAGATACATTGCCTCGACCAGAAAGACCGCAAGGCCGAGATCGATGCGAATCATCTGGTCCGCCTGAGTGCGGCAATGCGTGTGGCGCGGACCCGGATGCCCGGTGCGGTGGTGCGGGCCCGGCTTTGCCGGGAGAACGACGGGCTGGTCTATGTGCTGACAGTGCTGGCCCGCGATGGCAAAGTGGCGCGGCTGACCGTCGATGCTGTAAAGGGCACTCTTGTGGGCGGTCTTTAACCGGAGCTTTGCTTGCGCCTTCTCGTTGTCGAAGATGATCCTGATTTGAACCGTCAGCTCGCCACCGCGCTGACCGACGCGGGCTACGTGGTCGATCGCGCATTCGACGGCGAGGAGGGGCATTATCTCGGCGAGAGCGAGCCTTACGACGCCGTCATCCTCGATATCGGCTTGCCGAAGATGGACGGCATATCGGTGCTGGAGTCCTGGCGCCGCGCCGGACGCGCCATGCCGGTGTTGATCCTGACCGCGCGTGATCGCTGGAGCGACAAGGTGCAGGGTTTTGACGCCGGCGCCGACGACTATGTCGCCAAGCCGTTTCACCTGGAGGAGGTGCTGGCGCGCGTGCGTGCGTTGTTACGGCGCTCGGCGGGGCACGCCAAGAGCGAGTTTACCTGCGGCCCGGTCCGGCTCGATACCCGCACCGGGCGGGTTGCTGTCGACGGCAATCCGGTCAAGCTCACCTCCCATGAATACCGTTTGCTGTCCTATCTGATGCACCACACCGGGCGCGTGGTGTCGCGCACCGAACTGGTCGAGCATCTTTACGACCAGGATTTCGACCGCGACTCCAACACGATTGAAGTGTTCGTCGGCCGTATCCGCAAGAAACTTGGCGTTGACGTCATTCAAACCGTGCGCGGTCTCGGTTATCTGCTCACGCCGCCCGATGCGCGCTAATTCGCTCGCGCTACGGCTTTTCATCTGGGCGACCGGCTGCACGGTGGTGATCCTCATCATTACCGGCATCGCATTGTCGTCGCTGTATCGTCACGCCGTCGAACGCGCTTTCGACCGGCGTCTGGACGTCTACTTGCGCACGCTGGTCGCCGACGTCGCCTCCCCGGAGGAGGGCAGCGACAAGTTTCCGCAATCGATCGGCGAGCCGCTTTTCGAACTGCCGTTGTCGGGCTGGTACTGGCAGGTGACCAGGCTCGACACCAAGAAGCCTGAAATTCATTCATCGCGCTCGCTGTGGGACGCCGGTCTTCCGAAATTGCCGAATAGCGGCGCCGCGGCGCCCGAGCAGGCCCGCGAGGGCTATGCCCAGGGCCCGGAAGATCAAAATTTGCGTATTGTCGAACGCAATATCGATCTCGGGGACGATGGCCGCTATCTGATTGCGGTTGCCGGCGATGCATCCGAAATCGACGAGGAGACGCATGGCTTCGATCGCGCCATCGGCGCCACCTTTCTGGCGCTGACAATCGCGCTGCTTTTGACCACGGCGCTGCAAGTGCGGTTTGGACTGGCGCCGCTCAAGCGCATTTCGGCAAGCCTTGCCGCGATCCGCTCCGGCCGCGCCGAACGGCTTGAGGGAGATTTTCCCGTCGAGATCGCCCCCCTGGCGCGTGAGACCAATGCGCTTATCGACGCCAACCGGGAAATCGTCGAGCGCGCGCGTACCCATGTCGGCAATCTCGCGCATGCGCTGAAGACGCCGCTTTCAGTCCTGGTCAACGAAGCGACAACCCGTGGCAACGATCCGCTGGCGCACAAGGTGCTGGAGCAGACCGACATCATGCGCGACCAGGTGGCGCGTCAGCTGGAGCGTGCGCGGCTCGCGGCACGCTCCACCGTGGTCAGCACGCTGACCGACGTGCCGCCGGTCGTCACCGCGCTTGCCCGCACCATGGAGAAATTGCATCGCGAACGCGACATCGCCATCGCCGTCGATGTTCCGGCGCATGCCATGTTCCGCGGTGAGCAGCAGGACCTCGAAGAAATGGTCGGCAACCTGGTCGACAATGCCTGCAAATGGGCGCAGTCGCGGGTCGCTATCGAAGTCATCGCCGAGCCTCCCGCTGCCGCGGGCGACAGAAGCATCGAAGGTGGCGAAAAGTCGCGCGTGCGCATCATTGTCGATGACGACGGACCGGGGCTGGCGCCGGCCGAGCGCGAACAGGTGGCATTACGCGGCCAGCGGCTCGACGAGACCAAGCCCGGCTCCGGCCTTGGCTTGTCGATCGTGGTCGAACTCGCGAAGCTCTATGGCGGTGTGCTGACGCTTGGCACGGCGCCTATAGGCGGCTTGCGTACCGAGCTTGCGCTGCCAGGCGGCTGATACATTGCTTCAGGCAGTGTGGCCGTCGAAGTCGCCCGATTTCGGCGTTTTCTTCTCCCGCTGCGGCGTCATCTTCGCGGGACTTGGTTCTCCGGGGATGCCCCGCGGTCCAAGTTTCGCTTGCGCAATATCGTCCTCGGTCGGCCGGTCTTCTTCCTTGATCCTCGGCCGCATGATGTTGCTCCTGATCTGCTCAGGTTAAACGAAGTCGCACGGTGCACGGTTCCGCGCCGTTAATGCGATCAGTTCTGCAATTCGCGATTGAGCGCAGCAAGATCCTTGTATTCCGCTTCAAGCCGCGCACGGGCTCTTGCCGGCTCCTCATACTGGCCGAACAGACCGATCGCTTCGATCTTCGCGATAAATCCGGAGTCTTTTGCCGCGGCGCTCACCGCGTTGACCAATGAGGTGCGCACGCCATCCGGCAATCCGTGCGGCGCATAAAGTCCCATGATGAGATTGAGGCCGTTCGCGGTGATACCTTTTTCCGCAAAGGTCGGCACATCCAGTAGTCTCGGCAGTCGCCCGGGTGCGGTGGTCAGGAGCGCGCGCAGCTTTTTGCTCTCGAACATGGCCGCGCCTGTCGTGTAAGGCACCATGCCGATATCGACCTGTTTGCCGAGAATGGCGGTCGTCAATTGTGCGCCGCCCGGGAACGGCACCGCGACCATGTTCAGTTTGAAGCGATGTGCGAGGGCCTGGATGCTCAGTGACGAAACGGTGCCGGCGCCGGCGGAGGCATAGTTGAGCTTGCCCGGATTATCATGAACATAGGCGACGATGTCGTCGAAGCTCTGCCATGGCGCGTCGGCGCTGACCGCCAGCACGCTGACGTCGGTCGCGTAGTTGCCGAGCAGGCTGAAATCGTCGAGCGTGAACGGAACGCTGGTTCCGGAAATGCGGGTGACCGTGAAAATCGAATTGACGCCCTGGCCGATCGTGTAGCCGTTCGGCTCCGCCGTCGCGACGTCATGCATGCCGAGCGTGCCGCTCGCGCCCGGCTTGTTGAGCAAGACCACCGGCTGCCCGAGCGCGGACGACAGGGCCGGTTCGATCATGCGCACCGCGGTATCGACCGGGCCTCCGGGTGTCGCCGGCACAACAACCTGAACGGGACGAGACGGAAACCGCTCCTGCGCGGACGCATCGCAGTTCGCCGCAGTTATCGCGAACGCAGCCGTGAATACCGCGAGAACAAAGTGTCTCATTGGCACCTCCTGACAACGCCGGTACCGGCGTGTCATACCATGGCTCGGCAAAACGCCAACGGTGGCGGGGAGAAAAGATGCGCGTTGTTACCCTTGAGGAACACTTCAGTCTGATACTGCCCGGCAACCACAATAATGCGGCGCCGCCGCCCGCCGCGGCCATGCCCGACGTCGTCGCCAATGCCGCGGACAAGATGACCGATATCGTGGGCGGCAGACTCGCCGACATGGACCGCAACGGCATTACGGTTCAGGTGCTGTCAAAAGCCGGCGTTCATATCACCCCGAGCGCGGACCAGTTCGAAGGCCAGGAGGCGGTCGAGTTTGCGAAAAAATTCAACGACGCCTTTGCGCGCAAGGTCGCCGAGCGGCCGGACCGCTTTGCCGCGTTTACGCATCTGGCCGCGAGCGTTCCCGAAGCGGCCGCCGATGAACTGGAAAGAACCGTCACCGAATACGGCTTCAAGGGGACGCTGATCAGCGGCACGATCCGCGGCGCGTTTCTCGACGATCCGAAATTCGCACCGCTGTTGGCGCGCGCCGAAAAGCTCGGCGTGCCGATCTATATCCATCCCGGCATGCCGCCGGCCGGCGTGCGCAAGGCCTACTACGAAGGATTTTCAAACAATATCAATTTCGGCCTCGCGACTTTTGCCTGGGGCTGGCACTACGAAGTAGCGCTGCATGTGATGCGGCTTGCGGTGTCGGGCACGATGGACCAATACCCGAAGCTCAATTTCATCATCGGCCACATGGGCGAAGGCCTGCCGGCGATGCTGGCGCGCTGCGAGCATCAGTTCGGCAAGGATCTCGCGTTCTTGTCGCGGCCGCTGTCGAAAACGATCACCGATCAGGTCTACATCACCTCGGCGGGTTTTTTCACCAATCCGCCGTTTGTCGCTGCTCTGGAAACCTTCGGTATCGACCGGCTGATGTACTCGGTCGATTATCCTTATGCCAGCAACGCCGACGGGAAAGCATTTCTGGAAAATCTGCCGCTGTCGCCGGGCGATCTCGCCAAGTTCGCGCATGGCAACGCCGACCGATTGTTGAAGCTCAATTCCTAGTTTTTGCGATTGCTTCGCGGACGCGCCGCGCGGTGACCGGCGTCTCGAATACCGCGACGCCCAGCGGGCGCAGCGCATCATTCACCGCGTTGACGATCGCGGCCGGCGGTCCGATGGCGCCGTTCTCGCCGATGCCCTTCATGCCGAATGCCGAGAACGGCGAAGGCGTTTCGAGAAAATCGATTTTGACGAAGGGCATGGAATGCGCATTCGGCGCGGTATAGTCGGCAAGCGTCGTGGCGGTCGGCTGGCCTGAGGCGTCATAGCTGCTCTCTTCGTAAAGCGCATTGCCGAGGCCGTTGGAGAAGCCGCCGATGACCTGGCCTTCGACCAGCAACGGATTCACCTGCGTGCCGCAGTCCGCGACGATGGCGTAATCGATCACTTCGACACTGCCAATTTCGGCATCGACCGCGACGACCGCGGCGTGGGCCGAATAGGAAAACACGCCAGGATCGTGGGCTTTATGTCCCGCAGTGGCGGTGAGACCGCCAGGATCCATGTCGGCCGGTAATTCCTCCGGGTGGTGATACCAGGCGCGGCCGATCTCGGCGAATTCGACGCTGCCCTGCGGTCCGTAAACACGCCCATTCCTGATCTCGACGTCTTCGGCTTTGCATTGCAGGAGGTGCGCGCCGATCTTGGCGATCGGCTTCACCAAAAGCCGGCAGGCGTCGGCGATGGCGCCGCCCGTGGTCACCATCGAGCGGGACGTGTAGGTGCCGGTGCCGACGGGAGAGGAGGATGTGTTGCCGAACCGCACGGCGACTTTTCGAGGATCAATGCCAAGCACCTCGTTGGCAACCTGGGCAAACACGGTTTCGTGGCCCTGGCCGTGTGAATGCGAGCCGACTTCGAGAATGAGCTCGCCGTCCCCCGTCAGCCGCGCGACCGCAGGCTCCATGCCCGGCACCAGTTCGATACCCCACGCCGAATAACCGAATGGCCCGGTGCCATACGCCGTTTGCTCATAGAAAGATGCGAAGCCGATGCCGATCAGTTTGCCGTCCAGTTCGCCCTTCTTTTGCCGCGCCCGCACCGCGGGCAGATCGATCAGTTCCGCGGCGCGCTTGAGGACCGCTCCATAATTGCCGCTATCGAGCGTCTTCTTGGTGATCGATACGTAAGGCATCTGCTCGGGCTTGACGAAGTTGCGAAGCCGCACCTCGACCGGATCGAGGCCGGCGGCTTCTGCGACGCCGTCCATGATCAGTTCGTGGCCGATGCAGGAGAGGGGGCGCGCAACGCCGCGAAACGGCTGGCCCGCGGGCTTGTTGCTGACGACATTGACGGCGCGCCCGCGAAACGCGCGGATGTCGTAGCAGCCCTGCATATTGCCGACTGCGAGGCCGCCTTCGATGCCGGCCGGCCATGGCCATGGCGAGTAAGCGCCGGAGTCCACGGTCACATCGCACTCCAGGCCGAGCAAGCGGCCGTTGGCGTCGGCGTAACCGATGACCGTGCACTCATAGTCGCGGCAGGTCGCGTCGCACACCAGCGACTCATAACGATCCTGAATCCACCGCACTGGCCGGCGAAGCTTCATGGCCGCCCAGCCGACGCAAACGGTCTCGCTTTCGACATAGGTCTTCAGGCCGAATGACGCACCGACGTCAGGCACGACCACGCGCAAGCGGCGCTGGCTGATACCGAGCACTTGCGCCAGCCCGATCTGCAACGGCACCGGCAATTGATGCGCGACATAGACGACCAGCTCATCAAGCCGGCTGTCGTAAGCAGCGAGGCATACCCGCCCTTCGAGGGGCAGCGGATGCATCCGGTTCATCCGAACCTGGCGTTTGACGACGTGGGCCGCCGCCGCTTTCGCGGCGTTGAGATCGCCGCCTGCGAGCGTCAGATCGACCAGGATGTTGTCGCCCCATTCGTCATGAACGAACGGCGGAGCTTTTTTCAGCGCATCGGCCATGGTCACGACCGCCGGCAGCGGCTCGAAATCGACGCTGACCATGGCCGCGATATCCTCCGCCTCGGCGCGCGTCGTTCCGATCGCCATCGCGACCGGCTCGCCGACATGCCTTACCTTGCTGGCGGCGAGGATCGGCCAGTCGGAGGGCTTGAACCCGGGCAGCTTGGCCGTCGAACGCATCTTGCCGATGCCGGTAAGGTCCGATGCCAGGTAAACCCGGTCCTCAAAGCCTTGAGGCTTGCGCGCATCGACGATGCGGGCGTGGGCATGCGGGCTTCGCATAAACGCCGCGTGCAATGTGCCCGGCAGATCGATGTCCGCGCAAAACTGTCCGCGCCCTTCGAGAAAGCGGGCATCTTCGAGCCGTGGCAGCCTGGCGCCGATGCCGAATTCGCTGCCCATGCCCGCTCCCATGGTCGGTCTATCCCCAGAGTTCTTTCGACGCGATCCGCGCTCCTTCGGATAGCGCCTTGAATTTGGCCCAGACGATCGAAGGATGCACCTCCTTCGAACCGGCGAAGGTCGCGAAACCGCAATCGGAGCCGGCAATGACGTTTTCTTTGCCGACCACGCTGGCATATCGCACGATGCGATCGGAGACGAGTTCGGGGTGTTCGACCAGAATGGTCGAGTGCGAGATCACGCCGGGAATGAGGATCTTGCCGTCCGGCAGCTTCACGTCCTTCCACACTTTCCACTCGTGCTCGTGGCGCGGATTGGCGGCCTCGAACGAATAGGCGCCGGCGCGGATCTTCAAAAGGATGTCGACAATATCCTTGAGCTCCATGTCGTGAATGCGCGGCCCCATATTGATGCCGTAGCAGGTGTGGAAGCGGATTTTCTCGGGCGGGATGCCGCGTAGCGCGTGATTGAGCGCCTCGACCCGGACTTCCGCCCATTTGCGGCAGTCGGCAAGGCTCGCTTCCGGGTGGATGATGTAATAGGTGACGAGCCGCGGGTCATCGATCTGCACAAGCAGCCCCGCATCGACGATAGCCTTGTATTCTTCGTGCATCGCATCGGCGATGGCGAAAATATAGTCTTCGGTTGATTTGTAATACGCGTTCTTCTGCCAGTCCTCGATATTCGACGGCGAAATCGCCGGCATGAAGGCTTCTTCGACCTTTGCGCCGTTGAGTGCGGCTTTGAAATTGTCGATGTCGCGCTTGAGCCGGTCATGCCCTTTGTAGGTGATCGGCCCGGTGCAGATCATATGCGTATGGGTCGAGGAGGCATGAAGCTGCGAATAAAATTCGGGGAACGACAAACCCTCACGCGAGGTGGACCACTGATTGCGCGGACCGGGATTGGCATTGACTTCGTAGCCGCCGAGTCGTTCGTTGATGTAGCTGACAAAACTTGGCTTACCGTATTCGCCGTCGTCGACGACATCGATACCGAGTTCGGCCTGTTGGTGCACGATCTCGCCGACCGCGGAAGTCAGCCGCTTTGCCGCATCGGCTGAATCGAAGGCTTTCGGTCCGTCACGCTCGACCATTGCGAGCACGTCCGGCGGGCGAGGCAAGCTGCCGGCGTGCGTGGTCAGGATACGATCGGTGCTGTGCTTCATGATGGATTCATTCCAGCGTGACATGCGCGGACGTAATCACGTTTTGCCAGCGCGTGACCTCGTCCTTGAAGTAGGCTGCTGTTGCCGCCGGCGTGCCGCCAACCGGTTCAGTGGACAGATCGGCGAAACGCTTTTGCACTTCGGGATCCTTCAGCGCCTCGTTCACGCTCGCACTGATCTTCTCGACGATATCGGGCGGCGTCTGCGGTGGTGCCGCCAGCGCGTACCAGGTTACGGAGGCAAAGCCAGGCAGCGTTTCGGCGATGGTCGGCACGTCCGGCATGCTGGCGACGCGTTGCGGAGAGGCGACCGCGATGAGTTTGAGGCGGCCGGCTTTCACCAGTTGTGTCGAGACGCCGATATTGTCGAACATGCAATCGATACTGCCGGCGACCAGATCGTTGAGGGCCGGAGCCGAGCCGCGATAGGGCACGTTCTGCAATTTCACGTGCGCCATCAATTGAAACAACTCCGAGGTCAGGTGCGACGTGGTGCCGTTGCCTTGCGTTGCATTGGCAAGCTTGCCGTCATTGGCTTTGGCGTAGGCGATGAAGTCCTTCACGGTATTCGCCGCGACTTTGTCGGGGTTGACCACCAGCGCATTCGGCAAGCGGCCCATCACGGTGATCGGGACGAATTTCAGCGGATCGTAGTCGAGATGCGGATAGAGATTTTGGTTGATGACGAGCGGCCCGGGTGGCGTCGCCAGGATCGTGTAGCCGTCCGGATCGGATTTCGCCACGACCTCGGCGCCGATATTGCCTCCGGCGCCGGTGCGGTTGTCGATGATCACCGACTGGCCCCACTTGCGCGACAGCCAATCGGCGAGAATCCGCGGCATGACGTCCGCGGTACCGCCTGCGGGATAGGGCACAACCACTTTCACCGTACGTGCCGGAAATTCCTGCGCGTGGATCGCGGTCGAGACCGTCGCGCCAAACAACAGCGCCAGGAGGGCCCATCCGGAACGTCGGACAAAGGCGGCGTGATTCTTCGGTTTCATGCTTGTGCTCTTTGGGGGATGGAGATGGAACTTAGCGAAAGCGCCAGTTGGCCGCCAGAGCACGGGACTGTCTTGACCGCGGTTGCGACGCCGTTACGCGGACCTGTCGCGTGGAGCGAACGAAGTTTTGCCCCAATAAACTATTTTGGTCGTAACGGTGGGCGGGCGCTGGGGTAAAATGGGGCGATGGCGGTTTCACGCTTTTTCATTTCGGTATTTCTCGCCACGGGCTTGGCCGCCTGCGCCAATTCCGGTCCCAAGGAGGCCGGCGGCACCGTTGTGGGCGCCGCGACCGGCGGCCTGATCGGCAACGCGATCGGCGGTGCGACGGGAAACCGGTTCGCCGGAACGGTGATTGGCGCAGCGGTAGGCGGCATCGTCGGCAACCGGATTGGTGCCTCGCTGGACGACGAGGATCGGCGGCGAGCCTATGCCGCCCAGGTGCACGCGCTGGAAACCGGCCCCTCCGGCGCCCCTGTGGCCTGGCGGAATCCCGATTCCGGCCATTATGGCAACGTCGTGCCCGGCCCCGGTTATGCGGCCAACGGGGCCACCTGCAGGCCCTTTACCGAGACGATTTACGTGGATGGCGCACCGCAAATGGCTCGCGGCACTGCCTGCCGTAACCCCGACGGCACCTGGACGGCGGTCGATTGACCGCAATTTGGCTTATCGCCTTGAATTTCCGAGCGTTTGCGTAACGGCTTCTTAAGCGCCGCGCTAGTAGAACATTAAGCTTGTAGCCAGGGTGGGAATGCGATGGCGAGCGACGGGCAACCCGTCGAACGGCTGCGGGAGTATCTCCGGAACCTCAGGCCGGAAGCGCGTTCGATGCTCGTCCTCGAGCTCGAGCGTGGGCTTTTGCGCGGCGACGACAACCCGGCCAATCAATTCGTGCTCGACGAATTGCGGCGCGCCATTCGTGCCGAAGCGCAACCCGTGACCCGTATTGGCGATGCGGCCCGTCTGTTCTTCGCGCCGCTTGAGCCGTTTCTTTTTGACGGTCCGATCGACCACAAACGCATCGGACTGATCGCACGCGCCGCGCTCGATCCGATCTGGCAATGGATCGGTCGCGACCTGATGCCGGCCGAAACGAAAGCGCTCAGTGAAGACATCAACCGTGCTTTGCTGGCCGGCGACAAAACCAGGGTGGATCAGCAGGTCCGCGCGCTGCACGATCGCGCCATCCTGAAAATGAGCGAGACACTCGCGGCCATCGGCCACGATGAGCGCGAACAGCGCCGGTTCGCCATTCAGGTCGGGACGCCACGGGCGACCCACGACGTGACTGCGCTGTTGCAAATCCTGGAAATCCGCGACGTGCTGGCCGATCTCGCCAGACGGCTGCCGCTGAATATCCGGGCTCTCGAGCGGGAAGTCCTCGAACAGGTCAAAGTCCATCTCGATACGGTTTCGTCGGCAAAAGCGCTCGGCGGCGCGGCGAACCGCAAGAACGATGTCATTCGCTACGGTCTCGTGATGACGATGAACCGGATGACGGCGCCCTGGCAGCTTATTCGCGTAGCGGCGCGCGCGGCCGTCAGCGACGATACCGCCCGCATCGCGGAAACGCCTTACGGCGTTGCGGTCAATCTGGTGCTGGGAGAAGTCGAGGCTGCGGTCGGCGAATTGCGAGCGGAATTCAAAGCCGGAAAGTCCGTCACCTCGATTCTCAAGGAATTGCATGACGCGGCACGTGGGCTCCGTACTGAAATGGATCTGTCGCTGGACTCCGCCTGGAGCCGGCAGCTGACCGCGATCCGCGCTGACGTCTCGAATCTTCTCAAGCCGGAAATAGACGCAACGCCGGGCCGTGTACGGCGTCTGTTGCGCCCGCGCCCCGCGAGAGAGATCACGCCGGGTTCGGTGGTCGATTCCATCGATCTCGAAGAAGTCGAAGCGCGAGTTGAATTCGTCAGTGCCTGCCGGAACTATGCCGGCGAACTGGCGCTGAGCGAGGTCACGCTGCGGGCCTATTCCGAACTGACCCAATATCTCGAGACCGGCATCAAGACGCTGCTGGACGGCCTTCGCCATGCGGGTCCGCCGGAACGTACATTCCGGCAATCCCAGGTCGATGCCGCGATTCGGTTATGCCGAACGCTATTCGGCAACGACTACGCCGGGACGCTGGCCAAGGCGGCCGATGTCGCCGCGCAGGCCGCGATCGTCGAGAAAAAGCCTGCGGTCCGGGCTTCATAGCGCATAAATAGTGCGCAATTGCCGCGCCGGGGCTCCCATTGCGGCCGTAATCCCGCCGTGTTGTAACGAGCCCGTCGCAGCAGCAATGGTTTCGCCAAATATCTCGCGAGAAATGCTCCAAAAAACGCTCCAAATTCACTCCAAGACCTGTCAATGACGCTCTGGATAATCTTTGCGGTGATGACCGCTGCGGCAATGCTCGCGGTGTTGTGGCCGCTTGGTCGCAAGGCAGCAGGCGCGTCCGGTGGCAACGATCTTCTGGTTTATCAGGATCAACTTGAAGAGATCGGCCGCGACCGCGACGCCGGATTGATCGGTCAGGCAGAGGCGGAAGCCGCGCGCGTCGAAGTGTCCCGCCGGCTCATTGCTGCGGCCGACGTGAAAGCGAGTTCGGGCGGTTCGACGCAGAGCCCTGCACAAATTCTCCAGCAACGCCGATTGGTCGCAATTCTGGGGCTGGTCGCGGTGCTGCTTTTGCCGCTTGGCTTTTACCTTGTGCTCGGCTCGCCGGATATTCCGGATCAGCCGGCCTTTGCCCGCACCACTGCACCGCAGAACGGCCAATCGATCGAGGGCCTCGTCAGCCAGGTCGAAGCGCATTTGGTGAAAAATCCGGATGATGGGGCCGGCTGGGAAGTGATAGCGCCCGTCTACTTGCGGCTCGGCCGGTTCGATGACGCGGCTGCGGCATGGCGAAAATCCATCGCGCTCAACGGCGAGAGCAGCGCGCGCGACGCCGGGCTCGGCGAGGCGCTGGTCGCCGCGGCGGACGGTGTCGTCACCGACGACGCCAAGCAGGCTTTCACCAAGGCGGTGGCGAGCGATCCGAACGAGCCAAAAGCGCGCTACTTCCTCGGTCTTGCCGACGAACAGGACGGCAATCGCGAGGCGGCAGCGGCGCGCTGGCGCGCCATGCTGCGGGACGCACCTCCCGATGCGCCATGGGTCGGCTTTATTCGGGCTGCGCTCGGCCGCGTCACCGGCGAGCCAGTGCCGCCCGCCGCGGGGCCGAGCGATGCGGACGTCGCCGCCGCCAACACGATGAGCGATGAGCAGCGCAACACGATGATCCGGAGTATGGTGGCGCGGCTATCGGATAGGCTGCACGCCAATGGTGATGATATCGACGGTTGGTTGCGGCTGGTTCGTGCCTATGTGGTGCTAGGCGATCGCGACAAGGCGAAAGGGGCGGCTGAGGATGCACGGCACGCGCTTTCGAGCCACCCGGACGATATCAAACGCATCGATGACCTCGCCAAAGGTCTCGGATTGGAAGGCTGACGGACCAACGATGCGGCAGGGATGCAGAGAATGACCCGCAAGCAGCGGCGCCTTGTTCTGATCGGGGCCAGCGTAGGCGTGCTGGCCGTTGCGGTCGCGCTGATGCTCAATGCATTTCGCGGGTCGATCGCCTTCTTCAATTCGCCGACCGACATTGCTGAAAAGCATCTTGGCCCCGGCACGCGGATTCGTCTTGGCGGCCTGGTGAAGGACGGCAGCTTGCTGCGCTCGAACGATCTGCGCGTCCGCTTCGATGTTACCGATGGCAACAGCGATATCGTGGTCACCTACCAGGGCGTATTGCCGGACCTGTTCCGGGAAGGGCAGGGCGTCGTCGCCGAGGGCGCACTCGACGGGGCAGGCGTTTTCAATGCCGACACCATCCTCGCCAAGCATGACGAAAGCTACATGCCGAAAGAGGTTGCCGACGCTCTCAAGAAATCGGGACACTGGAAAGACGACTATCCGCAACGCGCGGAAGCGCCGGCCGCTGGAGTAAACAAGTGATCGCTGAACTCGGCCACTATGCCTTGATGCTCGCGCTCGGGCTCGCGCTGATCCAGGCGACGATGCCCATCGTCGGCGCGCGGACCAACGATGCGGTATTGATGAGCATGGCGGCGCCGGTCGCGCTCGCCCAATTCATTTTCGTGGCGATCGCTTTTGGCGCGCTTGCCGAGTGTTACGTCGCTTCTGATTTTTCCGTTCTCAACGTCTACGAAAATTCCAATTCGGCGATGCCGCTGATTTATCGGCTGACCAGCGTCTGGGGCAATCACGAAGGCTCGATGATGCTCTGGGTGTCGATCCTTGCATTCTTTGGCGCGCTGGTCGCGGTGTTCGGCACCAATTTGCCGTTGCCCCTGAAAGCAAACGCATTGGCGGTGCAGGCCTGGATCGCTGCCGCCTTTCATCTCTTCATCCTGACCACGTCAAATCCGTTTCTGCGCATCTCCGATGCGCCGTTCGAGGGCCGCGATCTCAATCCGATCCTTCAGGATCCCGGCCTCGCGTTCCATCCGCCGATGCTCTACCTCGGCTATGTCGGGTTCTCGATTGCGTTTTCTTTCGCGATCGCAGCCCTGATCGAGGGGCGCATCGACCCTGCCTGGGCGCGCTGGGTGCGCCCCTGGGTTCTCGGCGCGTGGATGTGCCTGACGGTCGGCATCGCCGGCGGCTCCTATTGGGCCTACTACGAGCTCGGTTGGGGCGGCTTCTGGTTCTGGGACCCGGTCGAGAATGCATCGCTGATGCCGTGGCTCGCCGGCACGGCGCTGCTGCATTCAGCCGTGGTGATGGAGAAGCGTGATGCACTCAAGGTGTGGACGATCCTGCTCGCCATCCTGGCATTCTCGTTGTCGCTGATCGGCACCTTCCTCGTTCGGTCCGGCGTGCTGACATCGGTTCACGCCTTCGCCGTCGATCCGCGGCGCGGCATCTTCATCCTGGCCATTCTGGTATTTTTCATCGGCGGCGCGCTTGCGCTCTATGCCTGGCGTGCACCGCTGCTCAAGCAGGGCGGACTGTTCGCGCCGATTTCGCGCGAAGGCGCGCTGGTCTTCAACAATCTGTTCCTGACCTCGGCCTGCGCGACGGTTTTTGTCGGCACGCTTTATCCGCTCGCGCTCGAAGCTTTGACCGGAGACAAGATTTCGGTCGGGCCGCCATTCTTCAATTCGACGTTTGGACCGTTATTCGTTCCGCTGATGCTGGTGATGCCGTTTGGCCCGCTGCTCGGATGGAAACGTGGCGATGTCGTGAGCGCCACGCAGCGCTTGCTGGCGGCGGCGCTGCTGGCATTGGTGGCGATGGCGGCCGCTTTCGCTCTCGAACATGGCGGCCCGGTAATGGCGCCGTTTGGCGTCGGTATCGCCGTCTTTGTCATGATGGGCGCGCTGACTGATATTGCCGAACGCACCATGATCCTGCGTATCCCTTTCAATGCAGCGTGGCGCCGTGCAATCGGCATGCCGCGCTCGGTGTGGGGTACGGCTTTCGCTCATTTCGGAATTGGGGCCACGCTGCTCGGCATCGTCAGCGTCACGGCTTGGGGCAGCGAACATATCGCAGCGATCAAGCAAGGCGACGTCATTGACGTTGCCCACTACCGGCTGACCTTCGACGGCACCTTCGACCGGCCCGGGCCGAACTTTCGCGACGTTGTCGGCCACTTCACGGTACGGCGTGCGAACGGCGAAATCATCGGTGTGATGGAGCCGACCCGGCGGACATTCCCGGCGCGCAACATGGCGACGACCGAAGCTGCATTGATGACGCGTGGCGTAAGTCAGCTTTATGTTTCACTCGGCGATCCGGACGCGAACGGCGCGGTGCCGGTGCGGCTTTACTTCAAGCCGAACGTGCTGCTGATCTGGGGCGGCGCTATCATCATGTTCCTTGGCGGCGCTTTGTCGTTGTCTGATCGGCGGCTGCGCATCGGCGCGCCGCGACCGGCGAAAGCCAAGACGGCTCTCGCTGCTGCGGAGTGATGCCGTGAGGGCTCTGTGCACCGCGATGCTCGCACTTGCACTGCTCACGCCAGCGGTGTCGTGGGCCGTGCAGCCTGACGAGATGTTGCGCGATCCCGTGCTCGAGGCGCGCGCCAGGGCGCTGTCCAAGGAATTGCGCTGCATGGTGTGTCAGAACGAGTCGATCGACAACTCGGAGGCGCCGTTGGCGCATGACCTGCGCGTTCTGGTGCGGGAGCGGCTCAAGGCCGGCGACACCGATCAGCAGGTGCTGGATTTTCTGGTCGCGCGCTACGGCGAGTTCGTCCTGCTCAAGCCGCCGCTGTCCTGGCACACCGTAGCGTTGTGGGGATTGCCGCCGGCAGCTTTATTGATCGGCGGATTGATTATCGTCGTCGATTTGCGCCGGCGGCGGAGAATTCTTCCCGTAGCCGAGGAACACCTGAGTTCCAGCGAGGAAGCGCGTGTTGCCGAGCTTTTGCGCGATAACGGCGCGCCTTAAGGGCCGATATTCGGCTTTCCCATTTTTACGCCGGTAATTTCCGCTTAAGCATTTGTTATTTTTGATCATTTTTCTCCGCTATCCAACATTTTTCTCCGCTATCCAACATTACAAAGTTTTAATCCCGCCGACAGTTGGCCGTAAGGCTTGGCGGCCCATCTTTAGCAGTAGAGAGCGGGGCCGTCGGGGGCACCTTCCGCCGTGAGGCGGCGAACCGAATTTGGAGACGTGTCTATGAACGGCAACCTGTTGCCCGCACGCTCATCGCTTTCTACCCGGCTTTCTACGCGGCTTTCTGCGCGGCGCATTGTGCTGATGGCGACAACGATCGCTGGGTTGGCAGCCGCGGTGGCGTTGGCCGCTCCTGCTTTTGCGCCACAGGCCGATGTATTTGGCATTGTTGCGCACGCCCAGAACCTGACCGACAAGGTTCAGCAACTTCCGCAGCGGCCGGTCGGCTTTGCCGACATCGTCGAGAAAGTGAAGCCTTCGGTCATCTCGGTCCGCGTGAAGATGGAGCGCTCGGCCAGCCCGGATTTGAATGACCAGGAACTTCCGTTCCCGCCGGGATCGCCGTTCGAACGTTTCTTCAAGCGGTTCGGTACGCCGAACAACCCGAACAGTCCGGGCGGCAAGGAAGTCATTACCGGCCAAGGCTCGGGATTTTTCATCACCGCTGACGGTTACGCGGTGACAAACAACCACGTCGTGCAGAACGCTGACGACGTCACGGTCACCACCGATGACGGCAAGACCTACAACGCCAAAGTGATCGGCACCAACTCGCGCACCGATCTGGCGCTGATCAAGATCGACGGTAGCTCGTTTCCCTACGTAAAGCTCTCTGACGCCGCACCGCGCGTCGGTGACTGGGTGCTCGCCGTCGGTAATCCGTTTGGTCTCGGCGGCACGGTCACGGCCGGCATAGTCTCGGCGCGGGGCCGCGATATCGGCGCCGGCCCTTACGACGACTTCGTTCAGATTGATGCCCCGGTCAACAAGGGCAATTCCGGCGGTCCCACGTTCGACGTCGACGGCAATGTCATCGGCGTGAACACTGCGATCTTTTCGCCGTCCGGCGGCTCGGTCGGTATTGCCTTTGCAATTCCTGCCGACACGGTGAGGAGCGTTGTCGCGCAACTTCGCGATAAGGGTTCCGTGACGCGCGGCTGGATTGGCGTGCAGATCCAGCCGGTCACCCCCGACATTGCCGATGGCTTGGGCCTGAAGCAGGCGACCGGTGCGCTGGTTGCCGAGCCGCAGAGCGGCGGCCCGGCAGCCAAGGCGGGTATCGAGAGCGGCGACGTCATCACCTCGGTTGACGGCAATCAGATCCGTGACGCGCGGGAACTCGCGCGCCGGATCGGCACGATGGCGCCCGGCGTCACAGTCAAGCTTGGCTTGATCCATCAAGGCGAGGAAAAAACGGTGTCGCTGACATTGGGCACGTTGCCCAATGAGAAGCAGGCCTCAACCGCTGCTCCCAACCAGCGCGAAGTCCCCGATAGCGACATCCCGAAGCTCGGCCTGACGCTGGCACCGGCCGGCAAAGTCTCCGGCAGCGATGCCGCCGGCGTGGTCGTTACCGCGGTTTTGGACGGCGGCGTCGCCGCGGAACACGGCTTCCAGGTTGGTGACGTCATTCTCGATGTGGGCGGCAAGACGGTGGCGACGCCCGCTGATGTTCGTTCGAGTCTCGCCGATGCCCGCAAGGAGGGCAAACGTGCAGTGTTATTCCGGGTGAAGTCGAGCCAAGGCACGAAGTTCGTCGCGCTGCCGCTCGGCAACGCCTGAGTGATGGGGCATCCGCTGGCATCCGTCGCCCCCGCTGGCGGGCGTTCCCTGGGGGACGGACCGTAAGGTCCGTCCCCGCCGAATACCAACTCTGTTACCGGCATTCGTCGCCCCCGCCGGGGCGGAGTGGGTAGGGGGGCGGTGGGATTTCTCACCGCCCCCTCTCTATTTTGGGCGGCCTTTCATGTCCTATTATTCATGTAGAACGGGCCGGCCGGCTGAACGCCGGTCTGCGAGGCCAAGACTAAGGAAGACCAGTGTCGAGCGGCCAGCCGGATTGTCGGTTCGATATTGTCTAGTGCGGCTCGGGCACAATATGTTTTAGACCGGAACGCCACTCGCGGCTTTCCTTAATGACAGCAACAGATCATGCGCCTTCTCATTGTTGAAGACGACCGCGACGCGGCCGACTATCTGGTCAAGGCGTTCCGCGAAGTCGGCCACATCGCCGATCATGCGGCCGATGGCGATGAAGGCGAGGCGCTCGCCGCCGATGGCCAGTACGATGTGCTGATCGTCGATCGCATGCTGCCCAAGAAGGACGGCCTATCGGTTATCGCGGCGTTGCGGGCGAAATCGGTGGAAACGCCCGTCCTCATCCTCTCGGCGCTCGGCCAGGTGGACGACCGGGTCAAGGGCCTGCGCACCGGCGGCGACGATTATCTGGCGAAGCCCTATGCCTTCTCGGAATTGCTCGCGCGTGTCGAGGCGCTGGCGCGCAGACCCGGCAAACGCGGCGAGGAAACGGTCTATCGCGTCGCCGATCTCGAACTCAACCGGCTGTCCCATGAAGTGAGTCGGGCCGGCCAGGAACTGCAACTGCAACCGCGCGAATTCCGGTTGCTGGAATATCTGATGCGGCATGCCGGCCAGGTCGTGACGCGGACGATGCTGCTCGAAAACGTCTGGGATTATCATTTCGATCCGCAGACCAATGTGATCGACGTGCACATTTCGCGGCTACGGTCCAAGATCGACAAGGGTTTTACGCAACCGTTGCTGCACACGGTGCGCGGCGCCGGCTACATGATCCGTGACGGTGCACGGTAAATCGGTGGCGGTCTCAGACTGTCGTCTGTGGTCCACTGATCGCGCCGCAAGCCAACAGCGCATCGATCCGCTCTTTCGCAATGCCCCAGGTCGCGAGAGCCGGCCGGGTTCCTTCGCCGGGGCTTTGTGCCGGAGCCGGCCGGCCGGCCGGGGTGCGGCTGAAGCGCGGGGCGGGAGCAGGTTGCACCACGCCGTCTATCTCGATGAAAGAGCCGCGCGCGGCGTTATGAGGATGGTTCGGCGCTTCCGCCATGGTGAGGACCGGTGCAAAGCAGGCATCGGTGCCTTCCAAGAGCTCGCACCAGGCGTCTCGCGTTCTGGTCTTGAACAATGCTTCGAGGTTTTCGCGAACTGCCGGTCCGTCGTCTGTCGTGAACGGCACGCGCAACTTTTCGAAAAGCAGCTTGCGGAACTTCAACTCGATGGGAGCGATGGAAATAAACTTGCCGTCGGCGCATTCGTAGACGTCGTAGACCGCCGATCCGGAATCGAGGTGATTTTCGCCGCGCTCGAGCGAATGCATGCCGGCGCCGAAAAGACCGAACGTTGCGGTCATCAACGAGGCAACGCCTTCGATCATTGCGGCGTCGACGACCTGTCCTTTACCGGAACGCTGCGCTTCGAGCATCGCGCATGCCATGCCGAAGGCGAGATAAAGCGCGCCGCCGCTATAATCGCCGACCAGATTGAGCGGCGGCGTCGGCTTCGCGCCGGCGCGGCCAATGGCCGCCAGAGCGCCGGTGAGGGCGATATAATTGAGATCGTGACCGGCCGCTTGCGCCAAAGGCCCGGTCTGCCCCCATCCCGTGATGCGGCCGTAAACCAGCCGCGGATTTCGCGCGAGCACCGGCTCCGGGCCAAGTCCGAGCCGCTCCATGGTGCCGGGGCGGAAGCCTTCGATCAGCGCATCGGCAGTCGCCAGCAGGTCGAGAGCCAGCGCCAATCCTTCAGGGTGTTTGAGGTCGACGGCGACCGACGGCCGCGAGCGCATCGTCAGATCGAAACGGGTGGGTTTTTCGATGCCGAGGCCGCTGGGCTCGGTGCGATCGAGGCGGATAACGTCGGCGCCAAGGTCGGCGAACAGCATTGCCGCCATCGGGCCGGGGCCGATTCCGGCAAATTCGACAATGCGCAGCCCCTCAAGCGGTCCCATAACCGGTCCTCTGCCGGCGATTGTGCCTATCTTGTTGTAAACAGCAAAAGCCTATTTCATGAGCGAAATCGTTGCGGCTCACCCGGGAGTTCGCCATGACGTCGCGCAACGCCGCGCCCTTTGTCGCGGCTCGTGATTTTCTGCTTCGGCACCGCGAGGACTACGCGACCGCCTATCGCGATTTTAAGTGGCCGGAGCTCGACCGCTTCAATTGGGCGCTGGATTATTTCGACGAGATCGCCCGCGGCAACGAGCAGCCGGCGCTGTGGCTGGTCGACGAAGGGGCCGGCGAGACCAAACTCTCGTTCGCGCAGCTCAGCGAACGTTCGAACCGCATCGCCAACTATCTGCGCGGACTGGGCGTGCGGCGCGGCGATCGCATCCTGGTGATGCTCGGCAATGTCGTGCCGCTGTGGGAATGCATGCTGGCGGCGATGAAGCTCGGCGCGGTGATCGTTCCGGCGACGACGCTGCTCACGCGCAACGATCTTGCCGACCGTTTCGCCCGCGGCCGGGTGCGCCATGTCGTGACCAGCGCCGACGCAACTGCCAAATTCGCCGATCTGCCGGGTGACTATTCGCGTATCGCCATCGGCGGCAGCGAGCCAGGATGGACTGCGTACGAGAAGGGTTACGAGGCCTCGGCGCAATTTGCGCCCGATGGTGAAACAAAAGCCGACGATCCGATGCTGCTCTACTTCACATCGGGAACGACGGCGACGCCGAAACTCGTGCTGCACAGCCACCAGAGCTATCCGGTCGGACACATTTCGACGATGTACTGGATCGGCATCCGGCCGGGCGACATTCACATGAACATTTCCTCGCCGGGCTGGGCCAAACATGCCTGGAGCTGCTTCTTCGCGCCGTGGAATGGGCAGGCTTGTGTCTTTGTCGCCAACCAGAAGCGCTTCAATGCAAAGGGCCTGCTCGACACCGTGACGCGCTGCGGCGTGACCACGTTCTGCGCGCCGCCGACGGTGTGGCGCATGCTGATCCAGGAGGATCTCTCCGCCTGGAAGGTGCCGATGCGCGAACTGATCGGCGCCGGCGAGCCGCTCAACCCCGAGGTCATCGAACAGGTCAAAGCGGCCTGGGGTATCACCATCCGCGACGGCTACGGCCAGACCGAAACCACGGCGCTGGCCGGCAATACGCCGGGCCAGACAGTGAAGCCGGGATCGATGGGGCGCCCGCTGCCGGGTTATCGCGTCGCGCTGCTCGACATCGATGAAGAGCCGCAAAAGGAAGCGGAGCTTTGCCTGACGCTGACGCCGCGTCCGACCGGATTGATGCAGGGCTATCAGGCCGATGACGGTGGCATTCGGCCGATGGCGGGAAACGTCTACCGCACCGGCGATGTCGCGGCAGTCGACGACGACGGCTATCTGACCTACATCGGCCGCGCCGACGATGTGTTCAAGTCATCCGATTATCGTATCAGTCCGTTCGAGCTTGAAAGCGTGCTGATCGAGCACCCGGCGGTGGCGGAGGCGGCCGTTGTGCCGTCACCGGATCCGATGCGGCTTGCGGTACCGAAGGCGTTTCTCACGCTGGCGGCGGGCCATGCGGCGGATCGTGCGACCGCACTGTCGATTTTCCAGCATTGCCGCTCGACGCTTGCGCCGTTCAAGCGTGTCCGGCGTCTGGAGTTCGCCGAACTGCCGAAGACGATCTCCGGCAAGATCAGGCGCGTGGAATTGCGGCGTTCGGAAGCGGAAAACCAGCGGGGCGGCAAACGCGCTTCTCTTGAATTCTGGGAGGATGATTTCTCCGAGAGCGAGATCGGCGCACGAGCTGAAAGACGATAATCCGTGGCGGTTCTCGGTAAGCTTTTTCGCGCGACGGCATTCCGGCTGACGCTGGTCTATTTGCTGGTATTTATCGTGTTCGCGGTGTCGCTGCTCGGTTATTTCGCGCTCAATACGCGACGCCTTATCACCGAGCAGATCACCACGACGATCAATACCGAAATCAGCGGGCTGAGCGAGCAATACACCCAGGGCGGTATCCGGCGCCTGGTGATCGTCGTCGATCTGCGGTCGCGGCGTCCGGGGTCGAGCCTCTACCTGGTGACCACGGCGAACGGAGAAGGCCTTGCCGGCAATGTCGGCTCGCTGGAACCGGGCGTGCTGGATCATCCAGGCTGGCTCGAAACGAATTATCGCCGGCTCGAGTCGCCCGAGGGCGGCGAGCACCGCGCGCTGGTAGAGATCGTGCAATTGCCCGGCGGCTTCCGCCTGCTGGTCGGGCGCGATCTCGAAGAGCGGGAGCGGCTGTTTGGCATCATCGCCAATGCCGGGCAGTGGTCGCTGGCGCTGGTGGTCGTCCTGGGTCTCGCCGGCGGCTTTTTTGTCAGCCGCCGGGTGCTGAGCCGCATCGATGCCATGACGGCGACCGCCCAGACCATCATGGCCGGCGATCTTGCCGGACGCCTGCCGGTCGCCGGCACCGGCGACGAGCTCGACCGGCTCGCCGATCACCTCAATGCCATGCTGGAGCGCATTGAAGCGCTGATGCGCGGGCTGAAGGAAGTCTCCGACAATATCGCCCACGACCTCAAAACGCCGCTCACGCGGCTGCGTAACCGCTGCGAACAGGCCCTGCGCGGCAATGCGAGCGTCAACGAGTACCGCGCCGCGCTGGAAGCAACCATCGCCGAATCCGATGATCTGATCCGAACCTTCAACGCACTGCTGATGATCGCGCGCGCCGAGGCCGGGCATGCACGCGACAATATGGCCGAGTTCGATGCCGCCGAGATCGCCCGCGATGTCGGGGAGCTGTACGAACCGCTGGCCGAGGAAAAAGGCCTGTCGCTTAAGGTTGAAGCGCCAACGGCCGCGCCGGTGCGCGGCAATCGCGAACTGGTCAGCCAGGCGCTGGCGAACCTCGTCGATAACGCCATCAAATATGCCAAGCCAAACGAGGCTGCGGGAAACGGTTTGAACGGCGCGACTGCCGAGATCGTGGTCAAGGCCGACAATGAAGGCGATCGCATCATGCTGACGGTGGCGGATGCCGGTCCCGGCATTCCGGAAGCCGACCGCGGCCGCGTCATCGAGCGCTTCGTGCGGTTGGAGCAGAGCCGGTCGGAGCCGGGGTCCGGGCTCGGCCTGAGCCTGGCTTCAGCCGTGGCGCGGCTGCACGGCGGCGAATTGAAGCTTGAGGATAATCAGCCCGGGCTGCGCAGCATCATTGCGCTGCCGCGCGCCGGCCCGACGGGGACCGGATGACAGGGCCCGCGGTCCGGGCGCGGCGGGGGCCGAAACGCGGCACAGCGACACTGATCGCGCGGCTGGACGGGGCATTGCCGCTATCGTCGCCGGAGGCGCGTGCCGCCGTTGCGGATTGGCTGTCAGGCATCGAGACCGAACCCGCAGGCAAAGCTCTGGCGTTGCTGGTGGCGAAGTATCCGGCGCTGTCGGATTTTCTTGGGGGTCTTGCCGGCGGCTCGCCTTATCTGTGGGATCTGGTGCGTGCCGATCCGGCGCGTTTCGTGCGGCTGCTAAAGGCCGAGCCCGAGGCCGAAGTTGCTTCGCTGCTCGCTGCAGCACGCCGGAAGGCCAATGCATCGCGCACGCCGAACGCTGTGATGCGGGTTCTCCGCCGCATGAAGGCCGATGCGGCGCTCTTGATCGCGCTGTCCGATATCGGCGGCGTGTGGCCGGTTCGCGACGTAACCCGCGCGCTGACCGATCTTGCCGAGACTGCGCTGCAAATAGCGGTCCATCATCTGCTGCGCGACGCGACCAAACACGACCGGCTCAAGCCGGACAACAAAAGCCATCCTGAGCCAAGCTCCGGCTACGTCGTGCTGGCGATGGGCAAGATGGGCGGCTATGAGCTCAATTTTTCCAGCGACATCGACCTTATGGTATTTTTTGACGCCACGGCGGCAAAGCTCGCCGACCGCGTTGAGCCGCAGGACTTTTACGTCCGCCTGACGCGCGATCTCGTCAAGCTCCTGCAAGAGCGAACGCCGGACGGCTACGTGTTCCGGGTCGATCTGCGTTTGCGCCCGGACCCGGCGTCGACCCAGATAGCAATCTCGACCGAAGCCGCCCTCGATTACTACGAAAGCCGCGGCCAGAACTGGGAACGCGCGGCGCTGATCAAGGCCCGCGCCTGTGCCGGCGACTTGGCCGCCGGCGAGAAACTTCTCCGCGGCCTGTCGCCCTTCGTTTGGCGCAAATACCTGGACTACGCCACCATCGCCGACATTCACGCGATGAAACAGCAGATCCATGCCTACCGCGGCCATGGCGAGATCGCGATCGAAGGCCACAACATCAAGCTCGGCCGTGGCGGTATCCGCGAGATCGAGTTCTTCGCGCAAACCCAGCAGCTCATCGCCGGCGGCCGGCGTCCCGAATTGCGCGGCCGCGCGACAGTCGAGACGCTTTCGGGGCTGACCGCCGGAGGCTGGATCGACGGCGTGACGCGCGACGACCTCGCTTCCGCCTACGATTTCCTCCGCCGCGTCGAGCATCGCTTGCAGATGGTGGCGGACGAGCAAACCCATGTCCTGCCGTCCGATCCGGAGACGCTCGACCGGTTCTCGCGGTTTCTCGGATACAGCGGCCGCGATGAATTTGCCGCTGTCCTTGTCGGACACCTGCGCAAGGTCGAGCAGCATTATGTGAAGTTGTTCGAGCGGGCACCCGACATGCTTGCGCGCAGGCAGCATTTGTCGTTCGCGGCCGGGGAGGGCGAAGGCGACACACTCGACCGGCTCGCGCAGATCGGCTTCCGGCAACCTCCCGCGGTCGTTGCAACCGTGCGCGGCTGGCTGGACGGCATCTATCCTGCATTGCGTGGCGAGCAGGCGAGGGCGAACCTTTCGGAGCTGGCGCCGCTGGTCCTGGATCAGCTTTCCCGCGGCGAAAATCCGGACGCAGCCTTCATGGCATTTGACAAGTTTCTGTCCGGCCTGCGCGGCGGCGGCCGGTTTCTGTCGCTGTTGCGGCAAAATCCCGAACTGCTGCGATTCATAGGATTGGTGCTCGGCGTAGCGCCGCGCCTGGCCGACATCCTCGCGCAAAATCCGCACCTTATCGATCCGCTGATCGACCCGAGCTTTTTTGGCGCTCTGCCGGACAAAGCGACGCTCGAAGCCGGGCTCGGGCGTGCGCTCGGAGAAACGCGCGGTTACGAAGACGTGCTCGATGCCATCCGGCTGTTCGGTCAGGAGCGGATGTTCCTGATCGGCGCGCGCATCCTGTCCGGCTCGGTTTCAGCCGAGGCCGCGGGGGAGATTTACGCCCGGCTTGCGGGCGTCCTGATCCGCGCGGTGCATCGTATTGTCGAGGATGACTTTGCCGCCAGCTACGGGCGCGTTCGCGGCCAGGAGACCGCGATCCTTGCGCTCGGCCGGCTCGGCGCGATGGAAATGACGGCAAACTCCGATCTCGATCTCATCGTGATCTACGATTTTGACGGCGAGCACCCGAACTCGGACGGCAAACGGCCACTCTATGGCGGACAATATTTCGCCCGGCTGACCCAGCGGCTGATCAGTGCGCTGACGGTGCAGACCAATTACGGCGTGCTCTACCACGTGGACATGCGGCTGCGTCCATCAGGCCGCTCTGGTCCGCTGGCGACGCAGATCGGCGGTTTTGCCAGCTATCAGGAACACGAAGCCTGGACCTGGGAACATATGGCGCTGACGCGCGCGCGCGTGGTGTCCGGATCGCGGGCGTTTACCGCACGGATCGATGCCGTCATTCGCGACGTGCTGTGCCGTACGCGCAATCAACGCACGGTCGCCGACGATGTGGTGGAAATGCGCGGCGCGATCGCCAAAGAAAAGGGCGATGCGAATATCTGGGATTTGAAATATGCCGCCGGCGGTCTCGTCGATATCGAGTTCATCGCCCAGTATCTGCAGCTCGTTCATGCGGCGGCGTTGCCGGAGATCCTCGACACTGCAACGGCGCGAGTGCTGGAGAAAGCGGCGCAATCCGGCGTTCTGGCACGCGAAGACGCCGACATCCTGCGGCCCGCGGCGCGGTTGTTCCACGATTTGACGCAAATCATGCGTCTGTGTTTTTCGGGCTTGTTCGATCCCAAGACCGCGAGCGCCGGTGTTCTGACATTGCTCGCGCGTGCGGCTGACCTGCCGGATTTCGCCGCGCTGCAGGCCCACGTCGAGGAAACGCAACGCCAGGTGCGCGAGTGTTTTGTGCGAATCCTTGGGAAGGCGCCTTAGGCCGTGTGCTCATGAAACTCGGCTTGATGTTTGTTTCAATCCCAAGGCGACCGAATTGCCGCGCCGCAGCGAAATGACATGATGGGCCAGAAGCGGTCACCACGAGTACGGTGGCCACCAGATCGCGAACGGTGGATACTGATCGGTGACCCAAACTCCTATTGCAGCCCCCTGGCTGAACGGCGTGGCGTTGGAAAGAGAGAACAACCGGTCACCGCAACGGCAGCAAGCCTGAGATGGTCGCGCGAATGTTCTACTATTGGTTGCGTGTTGGGACTTGATATGGCAACCCTACATTGGGGGCTCGGTAATTAAGCAGGAATGGGGATTATGGGGGCTCATACCATCGTCGCCACATGCATTTTGGCTTCTGTACTAGGGTCGTGTGCCGCGGTTTCGGCGACAACACCGGAATCGCCAGGCGGCGCGGTCGCCCGGACGGATTACTGGGCCGTTCCACCGAATTATCGCGAGCTCATCGCTCAAACCATATTAGCCCACAATTGGACAATCCGGAGTGCTCGTATCTCACAACCGACGGAGGTGTGGATGGGGCTGGCGGCTGGGAACTGGCAGGCGGTATGCGCTGAAGTGATTCGAGAAGCTCTTCTAGGCCCCGGCAAGGACTTAATGGTGTTTACGTTCAAAGACGGACGAGTGGGATCAGTCCACTACTCGTATGCAAAATGCGAGGGATATTCGCCGTTCAATGAAGTTTTGAAACAAAAATGAAATGCGGATCCACGGGCACTTGCCGGACGTGAGATATATCCCACGCAGGCTCCGCGACTTGTGAAGCAGACTTCACATCTGTCGGCAGGTCTGCTTCGTGCCAAAAGCGGGACATGTCGTTCTTCTCCCAGACCCAGACTTCCGGCGGCGTGTATTCAGGTGTGTCAGTCATGTCGGGCTCGCGTTTGTCGCTTGATAGGTTGGCCGACTGAATAGTGTGGCAGGCGCGGGCTGTCCAATCATGGTTGGGGGCGTTGTCATAATATGCGATGGCTGCCCACCGGAGCATCCAAAGGAACGCCGCCGCTTCATGGTCGCCCCTGCCTCGGGAAGGTGATCTGATCGTATCGGTTCGGCTCCGCATCTAGGAAACGCCTGAGCCGCGCATTCTCGATACCACGACAGCGTGGGTGCTGGAGAAGGCCGCGCAGTTTAACGTGCTTGCGCGCGAGGACGCCGGCATCCTGCGGCCCGCGGTGCGCCTGTCCACGATCTGATCAAATCGTGCGGCTCTGTTTGCCGGGCGTGTTCGAGCGCCGACGTATTGGCGCTGCTTACGCGCGCCGCAGACCTGCTATTGCGGCGGGTGCTCATGTGCTGCATCGTCAAGCTAATGACGGGGCAATTCGGTGAAATCGAAACTGTTCAAAATAGTTTTTGCGGCCGTAATTAGCACAACGATGCTGTCAAACGCGGTTGAAGCGGCAGAACCTAACGGTGACCTGGACACATGCAAAGCAAATGCTGGCTGCCGATTATTGAGCGGCGACTTCGGTAGGGTCGCCGTTTTATTGGCAGCACTCAAAGAGAAATGGTCTCGCCTGTCTTTTAGGATGATCCACTGGGCTCCCTATTCCTCCGAATAGCAAGCGTAGTTTGCTCGCGCTGGAACCGCGACTGTTCAAATTTTCTCAAACGAGAACAGGTGGCGGGTCCTACGATGTCCGCTTCGGGTCATTTTCGACCGATCCGGCGAGTCTTGTCTGCCGGCTGATGTCCGCTCCGCTCCTAAAGCGGACTGAGGCTGGCCACGACAGGCAGAAGGCGCGTTGAGATAGGCCGCAAGCCTTCAAGCTCCTAAGCTTGTGAGCTTGAATGATGCGCTGCCTGCAAGTCGACGCTGTGGTTACCCGCGCGCGCCGATCTTGTCCTGCGTTCTGGTCGCGAAATCACCGGCGTCATGGCGCTCGTGCAATTGTCCTTCGGGCGGTCCGCTCATGCGGTTGACCATTCGCCCGCGCTTGACGGCCGGGCGCTCGCCGATTTCTTTCGTCCAGCGCGTCAGATTTTTGTACTCGTGCGTCTGCAGGAATTTGCGCGGATCGTTGTAGGACGCGCCGTTCAACATGCCGTTGCCGTACCACGGCCAGATCGCCATGTCGGCGATCGTATATTCGTCGCCGGCCATGAAGTGATTGTCCGCAAGGTGCCGGTCGAGCACATCGAGCAGGCGTTTCACCTCCATCGTGAAACGGTCGATGGCGTATTTGATCTTCACCGGAGCATAGGCATAGAAGTGTCCGAAGCCGCCGCCGACATAGGGCGTTGAACCCATCTGCCAGAACAGCCAGTTCAGCGCCTCGGTGCGCTTGCCGGGATCCTTTGGCAGGAAGGCGCCGAATTTTTCCGCGAGGTAAAGCAGGATCGCGCCGGATTCAAACACGCGCCGCGGCGGCTGCTCGCTATAATCCATCAGCGCCGGGATTTTGGAATTCGGATTCACCCCGACAAATCCGCTGCCGAACTGGTCGCCTTCGCCGATCCGGATCAGCCAGGCGTCGTAGTCCGCGCCGCGATGACCGGCGGCCAGCAATTCCTCCAGCATGATCGTCACCTTGACGCCATTCGGCGTCGCCAGCGAATAGAGCTGGAGCGGGTGCTTGCCGCGCGGCAACGCTTTCTCATGCGTCGCGCCCGCGATAGGGCGATTGGTAGCGCCATAGCGCCAATTGGGGCCGCCTTCCTTCTCCCAGACCCAGACGTCCGGCGGCGTGTATTGCGGTGTGTCAGTCATGTGGGGCTCGCGTTTGTGGCTCGATAGCTTCGCCGAATGGATAGAGCGGTGAGCGTGGCCTGTCCAATCATGGCTGTGGGCGTTGCCATGTCAGGCGGTGGTGGCTCAGCCGAGAATCCAAAGAAATGCCTACCGCTCCGCGCCGAGTATCAGCTGCGGGCCAAGGGCCGGTCATGGTGCCAACGTCAGCACCTTCAGTTCTTTCCGGGCCGTACCGAAGGTGCCGAGCTGATAGACCGACGCGCCGGCCGGCGAGAACGTGAACGAGGGGAATGGCTCCGCCAGCATCTTGTTCAAATAGCTTTCCGTTCCGACATCGATCGTCACATGCGGATTGAACCGTTTGCCTGCGGCCATCTCGACGAAGTGAGTGACATACTCAATCAGCGATTTTTGAATGTCGCTTCCGCCGGCCTCGCTGAAGAAGGCCGCCGGGGTCCCGGTCTCTACAGTGTAGGGCTTGACGGCCGCAATGAGTTCATCTTGCAGTCGATGCAGGTCGTCGGTCGGTTCGGCCACGATTCCCGCGAGGCCGAATGGCGGATCGGGGATGTAGTAATACTTGAACGCCTTGAGCATCCATGCCGCGGGCTTTTCCTTGACCATAATCGCGTTCATCGCCGCAAATATCTTGTCGAGGTCGTCGGTGCGGACAAACTGCTGCAAGACACTGACGTGCGGGTAGTGTGTCTCATCCAGCGCAAAGCCTTTGGGGAAAGACTTGAGCAGACGGGCGTTGGCGTCTTTAGCGTGCTGAACCATCGTCGCATCGGGTTCGAGTGCGATGTCGATCGCCGTCACCGGATTTTGTTGCGCGAAGGCTCCCTGGGTAAACGCGAGAGCCGGAACTGCCGCCATGCCCGTAACCAGCGTGCGGCGATCCATGCCGAATGATGATGTCTGCCGTTCCATTGCATCACCTCTAATCCGCGCGGCCATGCTCATGAAGATCAGGCGTCCTATCCAGCGGCCACCATCCTAGACAATCGATGAAGGTGCCGAACGTTCATGTCTGCCTTGGGTCATTTTCGGCCGATCCGGCCAGTCTTGCCTGCCGGTTGATGCCCGCTGCTCTCCCAAAGCGGACCTGAGGCTGGCTGTTACACCAACGACAGTTGTCGTCCGCCTCAGCAAGCCGCGGGGATGGAACCAGAGGTTTTTGGCTTGTGACAGTCTTTGTTTGGCACCGCGGCAATTCCGGCGACCGGGGCGGCGCCATCTTCGGAATTTCGGCGCAACTTCTCGAATAGTTGATTTACGTCAAATCCAAGTGTGCCGGATTGACTATCTTTCACGAGGCTGCTGGGCGGCAACATGGAGAGTTCCGAATGTTGAAGTTCATGATGCCTTTGTTCATGACGGCAGGTCTGGCCATCGCAACACTTGTCCCAACGCCTGCTGATGCGCGTATCGGCGTCGGCCGTCCAGGTGTCGGCGTCGGCCGTGTCGGCTCAGGCGTCGGTTTTCGGCCTGGTGTCGGGGTTGGCCGTGCGGGCCTCGGTGTGGCCGGGTGGCGCGGTGGCATGGGTTACGGCTACGGCCGCGGTGGTTATGGCTACCGTGGAGCTGGCCTCGGTGTGGCCGGGTGGCGCGGTGGCATGGGTTACGGCTACGGCCGCGGTGGTTATGGCTACCGTGGTTATGGCTACCGTCGTGGTCTTGGCTATGGCGCCGCCGCTTTGGCGGGTGCCGCCATAGGAGCCGTGGGATATGGCTACGGATATGGATATCCCAGCTATGGATACTCTTCCGGCTATGGATACCCCTACAGCTATGGCGGCGACTACAGCGGGATCTACAGCTACTCCCCGAGCTACTACAGCGGCGGCTACGGCGGGATCTACAACTACTCCCCGGCGAGCTACTACGGCGGCGGCTGTACCTGCCAGTAACGTGGGATAGTCCCGGTCCAATCGATGCAAGCCACTGGCGCCTCAAGAAGAGGCGCCAACCTGTTGATTTCACGCCGACCGATTGCCGCCGCTTCGTTGCGAACGATGCGGCGGCAAAGCCTCATGATGCGCGAATGTTTTGTGCGGATTCTTGGGAAGTCGCCTTAAGGCCGCGTACTCATAAAACTTGGCTTGATGTCTGTTTCGGCCCAAAAGCGACCGAATTGCCGCGCCGCCGCGAAATGACGCGATGGGCCAAAACCAAACTCATGCACCGCAGCAATAGGACGCCTCTATTCGATCGCCTGGCGAATAATTGCGCCGCGAATTTCAGATGGGATTGCGCCGTAAAAACGCTTGAACGTACGATTGAAGTAGGACAAGTCACCAAAACCTGCTTCGAATGCTATCCAGGCAATGCTCCGGTCAGCCCACCTTTGATCAATTAACATACGGTGTGCGCGCGCTAGTCGGCGCGCGAGAACGAATTGCGAGAATGAAGTTCCTTCGGCCTCAAAGAGTTTGCGAATATAGCTGTCCGACATCTTCTGGCGTCTCGCAACGACACCAGGCGAAAGGTCGCTGTGGGAAAGGTGCGCTTCGATATCGCTCTTGATAGCGCTCAGCCGAGCCACGCGTATTCCGCGGCCCTTGGCAGCAGCGCCTGCGTCGCGCGTTGCCCCAAGGGTGACCGCAATGAGATCACAAAGTTGGGTGACCACTAACTGACGCATCTCTGGCATTGCGATTGCTGGATCGTCGAACAATGCATCTACGTAATTCCTCAACAGGTTCAACATGCCCGTGCCGCGCGGAATCCGACACAACACCGAATCATCGATATTGCGCACAAGTGGACCGAGTAACGTGCGCGGTAGCCGGATAACGCGATGGTCCACAAAGCATGGTCGACTGATAACCCGCGAGGCCGAGTAGCTGAGCAGCATGGCGTCGCCACCTCGGAGCGTGATCTCGCCGCGGCGCCCCGCAACGATGCTGACACCACTCAGATTCAAGTGAAAACTGAAGTCGTCCTTGCCGTCGCTGCTGTCCTGACGGATGTGTTGGTGACGGACACCCTGCACTACGCCGGATAGGAGACCGAGGTCGGGAAACTTGCGGATCGCAAGGTCAAGACGGCACGCAAGGTTCGGCATCGGCTCGAACGACACCCAGGTCAGACCGCGCTCGTGGAGCGACCGCACGGCGCCACCGTGCGCCTGCACATGCAAAGCATCTCCGGCACGAGTGCTCATGTTGCATCCTCATCGCGCTCTGGCCTTCGAGCGCCATCACACGTCAACGTAACAAACGCCGCCGAGTCCCGTCCAGTCCTAGCGGTCTTCCCGCCATGTCCAAGTCGTGCGGAAGGGAACAGCCCTACGCTGTCGCTCAAATTCGGAGGATGTCATGAAGCGCCGCGAGTTCTTGCATTTGATCCCCGGGGCCGCGGTCGTCGCAGCTTCCCGCCTGGCTTGGGCGCAAGAGACATTGCAACACGTTCGAGTCGCAACGGGCTTGCTCGCGACATGGCAAAGCACCGCATGGCTCGGAGCCGAAGCCGGTCTCTTTAAGAAACGGGGGATCGACCTGACTTTGCCAGCCATCGCCGTCGGCGGTCCGCAGGCTGCCGCAGGGCTCATCCGCGGCGACTGGGAGTTCGCCCATACCGGAACCTTGCCTGTCGCCGAAGAAGTCCTCAACGGCAACGACATTGTAATTTTGGCAACGCCCACATCGGAATTCTCCAACTCGTTTATCATGACCAGGAAGGAGATCACTCAGCTGGCACAGTTGGCCGGAAAGAAGGTCGGCGTTTTGACCGAGACTGGCCAGACCAGCGTGGCGGCTCGAATTGCGGTCGAAAAGGCAGGGGCCACCGCGAGCTACGTGCCCCTGATTAAATTCGATCGCATCTTTGCCGCGCTGGCAGCCGGAGAGATCGATGCGGGCGCGCTGCCGATCGACCTGCGCTTTGCCGGCCAAGTTCGCTACGGTTGGAACGCATTTCCCATACACGAATTCGGTACGCCGTCGATATTCGCGAGCACGCGCAAGCTGATCGCGTCCAACCGCGAGCTCGTGATGAACGTCATGCAAGGCTTTGTGGAGACAATCCATTTGTTCAAGACGCAACCCGACATCGTGATCCCCTTGCTGCAGCGCTATCTGAACATCGAAGATCGGAAAGCAGCGGAGGATTTGTATGCATTCCATGTCCCGGTGTTTCAGAAGGTTCCGCGGCCGTCATTTCCTGGAATGCAGACGTTGCGGGACTTGCTTGCTGCGAAATACCCTGCCGCGGCGTCGCTCAAGGAGTCCGAGATTGCCGATTCTTCTTTCGTCGATGAGCTCGAGCGAAACGGATTCATAGACCGACTATATTCAGCCGATGGGAGATAGAATGGAGAAGATACCCTATCCGTTTTCGCAATGCGGCAACTGACGGCGGCGTATGTCCGGGTCATGAACCGCCGCGACACTGCTACGCAAGCGCGGCCGAAGTACCCCTAACAGCGGATACGAATGCGGCCAGTCGGCGCGACCGCTTTGGGCCCACAAGCGAACGTCGGCACGACCCTTCGAAAAATAGGCGAACTCCTTGGGCGGGCTCTATACCTTTACCAGAAGGCGCATGGCTTGGAGGTGTGTGTTCGGGTCACAGAGGCGCACGGAAGCAAATGATTGTCCCAAAATCGCAAGTATTCGTCGAGTTGATTTAGTACGTAGGGCCGGGGTGTCGGGACATCAGGGCCAAGGACCATCTTTGTCCATGCGTTACGATCGCTTTGCCAAATGCGAGCCAAGGCCGCCGCATTGCCCAAACTGCGCTCAAATCATGAGGCTCGCTCGAATAACGTCGCGATTTGGCTTGTCCGACCTTTATACCTTTGATTGCTCGGCTTGTGGCGTGTCGCACATCGCGGAAGCGTCGTTCGGAATAGGCATGGTGTCTGTTCTTGGCGCCAGATGTTTTTGAACCGCTCTAGCACAAGTTCGATGTAAATCGCGATCGACGCACTGCGGTGGCTGGCAGAGTGGCTTCACGGGCTTGCGTCTCATCACCCAAACAAAAACAGAGGCCTTCGCGGGGGCCGATCGGAGTATGAAATGCTGATGCGTTCGAGCGCCGCGATTTGCGGTGCCGCAATCGTGTTGATTTGTTCCTCTGCTGCAATGGCTCGATCCGAAAGTCGCGTCGTTGACTTCCATGCCGCCGATGGCACTGCAATTGACGGCTTGGCATCGATGTACAATCCCTATCAGCCCGGATATCGGGAAGGTGGGACAGAGACATCCTCCGGTGAACGCTACGATCCATCCGCGTGGGCTGCTGCGATCCAAATCGGTTTACGTGAAAAGTTTGGCGGGGTCCGTCGTGGGGAAAGGACGAGCTATGCTCTGGTCGAGGCTATCAATAAGAAGGCCATCGTCGAAATAAATGATGTCGGCCCATTAAAGCCGGGTCGCATTATTGACTTCGACGAGCGCACGATGCGCTATTTCGATCCGACCCTGCGACTTGGATTGATCCATAACGTCAAGGTGACACCGCTACATGGTGATGACTGGTTGCCCGGACCAATCGCCGAAAGGTGACCGCAAGCCGACAATGAGGCCGATCGCGAAAAGCGATTGGCGGAAAGTTGACACAGAAAAATTGGAGAACCGCTGAATTCGTTTACTTGAATAATATTGGCGATCTGCACGTTGTTGCTCGTAGTCGTTGGCATTTTGCAAAGATGCACATTGGAAAAAACCGATGAAACCTTGAAAGACGCGGTAGGTCGGCGAGGTCGATCCAGTCTTCCTCATTGCTGCTGCAGACCTGCTCAAGCGGTACGGCATAACGGATCGAACAGAATTGAGGGTATTGAGCGATAAGAGAGACAACGGCACCCGTCGCGACGCTAGCATCTATGGAATTGATGATGCGGTTGATGCTACACGCATCGATTCATCACATTGGTTTGATCTGGATCAATTGTCGACCTCGATCCATCCGGCACATTCTGCTGGGGGCATTGCCTCGCCGGGCGTGACTGAAGCGGCCTGACGGACAACCTGCGCACAAAACTCGCTAAGTTATTTGTCTCAACCGCTTGTATGTGTGAGTCGAAACCGGATGGGGCCTAGGGAGCGACAATCAAAATCTGAGGGTTCTATCGGTCGCCGGAGGCATTGGCTTCCAAGTGCCGGGGGCCTAAGCACGCGTTTGGCCTACGCCCGCGCCGGGGCCGCGGGGATTTCGCTCGATCCGGTCTTAAACAATGTCGGTCTGACCCGACGGGAGGTCGAAGACCCGACACATCGCATAAGGGTGCATGATCAAATAAAGTTTTTATCTCTTGTCGCAAATGAATTAGATGACGATTTGTTGGGATTTCACCTCGCGCAGGTGCCTGATCTTCGCGAGATTGGCCTGTTCTATTACGTCCTTGCCTCATCGGAGACACTTCTCCAGGCGCTGCAGAGGGCGGCGCGATATAGCGCCATAGCTAATGAGGGAATTGCGCTTAAGTGCATCACCAGCAACGCCTTGGGTACATCGTTTCATTACGTTGGCGTCAGCCGCCATCTCGATCAGCATCAAATCGAGTTCTGGATGACGGCACTGGTGCGGATATGCCGACGGTTGACGGGACTTCATGTGCTGCCCACTCGCGTGCGCCTGGTCCATCGCCGAGCATGGGACAAAGAGCTTGCTTCGTTCCTCGGTGACAATATCGAACTCGGCGCGACCGCGGATGACATTTTGTTTCCTGAGCGCATTAAGCACGCGCCTGTTGTCAGCGCCGACCCCTATCTCAATAGGCTCCTCCGCTTCTACTGCGAGGAAGCACTCGCTCAGAAACGAAGAGATCGTGGTTCTTTCCGATCCCAGGTTGAAAATGCAATCGTCCCGCTGCTGCCGCACGGCAAGGCGCAAGTTGGCGAAGTTGCGAGGCGTCTTGGCATCAGTCAGAGAACACTTGCGCGGCAACTCATCGCCGAGGACGTTTCGTTTTCTAATGTTCTGGAAAATCTGCGGTCTGACCTAGCCTATCGATATTTGGCGGATCCAGAGTTGGCGATTTCGCAGATTGCCTGGTTGCTCGGCTATCAGGAGGTCGGCGCGTTTTCCCATGCCTTCAGGCGTTGGACCGGAATGACGCCGAGACGGACCCGCAAAGAATCCAAGCGAACGAACTGGCATGTCGGCTAAGGGTCAATCGCCACCGAGTTAAAGTGGCTGGCTAGTCGCCCGATGTCCGCTGTGCCTCTCAAAGCGACCAAGTTGATTCGCTGCTGCTATAAAGACGCGATGGGCCAACTGCAGACATGCTTGAGACCAAGGTTGGCGAAATCACTCGGGCAACCCGGCCAAGTGCAGCATGGCGCCCAGCTTCGAGGCGAGCACGGGCGCGCAATCAACACCGGAAAACTGCTGGCTGAAGCGGAATGTCGGCTGCAGTTCCATCACGCGCGTAGCAGCTGCCCTCGCTTCTTCGGATCGACCAAGTGCGATCAGCGGCCCAATCAAGATGACGTAGTTGATGCTATGGCCCGGATTGGACTGCACCGCCCGGTAGGCCGCCTTTGCGGCCTCATGTGGCCGCTCCAACAGGAAATGTCCGAGGGCCTGCGAGCCGAACGCCGCAAACGCCCAGGAATCGAACGGCGAGAGCCGAAGGGCGTGCTCGCCCCATGCGATCGCTGGCTCCGCTTCCGCCGCCCAGCTATGGACGACACTGCCTAGGATGTAGCCGAGCGCGGTCGACGGGCTGAGCATAAGCGCGGTGTCGAACGCGGCGAAGGCAGCAGCGCGATCGTGCGCATCCATGCCGAGCGAGAAGCCGGCCAAAGTGAGCGCCAATGCGTCGTCGCGGCCGTGCTCTAGTGCAAGCCGCGCGTGGCGCACCGACTCTGTGCGATCCTCCTCCTTCAGGCCGGCGCGGAGAAAGCGATTATGATGAGCCATCGCAGCGAGCCCATGGGCCAGCGCATATGTCGGATCAAGCGCAACGGCGCGCGTAAGCAGGAGTAGCGCGGCCGCCGCACGGTCGGGCATACCGGAATCGACGTCTGGCTGCGCGCGCAGTACGAGCTCGTAGGCGTCGAGACTGTCGGGCCGCTTGCGTTTGATGCGTTCGATCTCGGCGCGGCGTAAGCTCGGCTCAATTGCGCCGACCACTGCTAATGCTATCTCGTCCTGCAATGCGAATACGTCGCTCAAGGTGCGGTCGTAACGCTCGGCCCAAATATGGGCACCACTCGTGCTATCTGCGAGCTGCATATTGATGCGCACGCGATCTTCGCTCCGTCGCACGCTGCCTTCGAGTACATAACGGACGCCGAGCTCGCGGCCGACCTGCTTCACATCAGCAGTGCGGCCACGATAGACGAAACTCGAGTTGCGCGCGATTACGAACAGCCATTTGATACGCGACAGGCCCGTGATGATGTCGTCGGCCATGCCGTCGGCGAACCATGCGGCATCACCAGAGTGCTCGAATGGAAGGATCGCAATCGACGGTTTGTCGGAAACCGGCAACGCCGGTACCAGTTGCGTTTCGCCCGCACCATGGTCAGTGCGTGTCGCCGGCGGACCGACGTAGCGATAGCCGCGTCGCGGGAGCGTCTCGATCCAAGTGGCGCCGCCGTCCCGTTCCAGCACGCGCCGGAGCGCGGCGATCTGCACGGTGAGGTTACTGTCCTCGACGGCAAGCCCCGACCATGCCGCCTCGATCAGCGCGTCCTTGGAGACGGGAGACGTAGCTCGCTCCAGAAGCAGGCGCAGCAGTGCGACGGCACGCCGCCCGAGCAAAGTGGGCTCGCCGCTGCGCAAGAGGATACTTGCCTCGGTGTCGAGCTCAAAAGAGCCGAATTTGTAGATGACTGAGGGGGCTTGACGGTCCATTTCGGCAACATTTTGCAACAATTTTGGATTGTTTTCACGACCTTTGGCCAGTGCGGATGCAGGGTGAGTTTGCGCTTTCCAACGCGCGTACATGAACCGCGGAGAACCCAATGCCAGCAAAAGCGATTATCCGACGCCCCGGCGAAGGTAAGACCATAAGCCTCGCAAACCACCCCATGTCATTTCTCGTCACTGGTGACGACACAAAGCACACCTCGATGTTCGAATGGACGATCCCGGCCGGCTTCTCCACCGGGCTACATGTGCATCGCGTGCAGGAGGAGACCTTCTATGTGCTAGAGGGCGAATGCGACTGGCAGGTCGGCGACGAGCGAGTGCGCGCCACGCCCGGGACCTACCTGTTCCTGCCACCCGGCGCGCCGCACAATATCGCCAACGTGAGCGACAAGCCGGCGCGCGTGCTAATGACGGTGTCGCCGCCTGGTCATGAGCATTACTTCGAGGAGCTGGCCGAGACAGTGGCGCACGGTGGTGTTATGAATCCCGAAAAGATCGCGAGCTTGCGCGCGCGGTACGACACGGATCAGCTCTCTGCACTAAGCAACTAAGCATATTCTCCATCGCTTAGGCCTTCGCTTGGCATTTGGCCGCGTTCGGGCGTGGCCAAATGTCTCCTTTGGGTCATTTTCGACCGATCCGGCCAGCCTTGCCTGCCAGTTGATGTCCGCTTAGCCCCCAAAGCGGACTAGAGGCTGTTACACCAACGACAGTTGATAGTCCGCCTCGGCAAGTGGCGGGGACGGAACCAGAGGCTCCTGGCTTGCGACAGTTTTTGTTGTGACCGGGAGCCGCACCACCACCATCGTGCCTTTACCCAGCGTTGAGCGGATGCGCATGGCGCCGCCGTGCATCTTGGTCAGCGATTTTGCGATCGCGAGGCCGAGGCCGGACCCCTGATACTTTTTGGTCAACTGGCTCTCGACCTGTTCGAACGGGCGGCCGAGCTTGCGGAGCGCGTCCTTGGGGATGCCGATGCCGTTATCGGCGATGGCGATAGTGACCATGCCGCCGCGGATGCGGCCATGGAGTTTTACCGTGCCGCCGTCCGGGGTGAATTTCACGGCGTTGGACAAGAGATTGAGCGCAATCTGCTTCAGCGCGCGGCGATCGGCGCGTAGCTCGATCGCCGGATCGACATCCGAAATCAATTCGACGCGCTTTTCGCCGGCGCGCTGCGACACGACACGAAGGCTGTCGGCGAGCACCGGGTCGAGTTCGATCTCTTCGGGGGCAAGCTTGATGCCGCCGGCTTCGATCTTCGACATGTCCAGGATGTCATTGATGACGTCGAGCAGGTACTGGCCGCTCTCGCGGATGTCGCGGGAATATTCGTGATACTTGTCCGCGCCGAGCGGGCCGAACATGGCGGCTTCCATGATCTCGGAGAAGCCGATGATGGCGTTGAGCGGCGTGCGCAGTTCGTGGCTCATATTGGCGAGGAATTTTGACTTGGCCTGATTGGCTTCCTCGGCGCGGTTTTTTTCCTCGGCATATTTCTCGGCGAGGTCGGCAAGCTGCTCGGTGTGCAGTGTCAGCGCTTCTTCGGATTTGCGCAGGTCGTCGATGGTGGCCTTTTGCCGTTTCTCGCCTTCCACCAGCTTCTGCTCGTGCAGCTTGATCTGGGTGATGTCGGTGCCGACCGAAACATAACCGCCGTCCTTGGTGCGCCGTTCGCTGATATTCATCCAGCGCCCGTCGTCGAGCTCCGCTTCAAAAGTACGGGCGCCCGGCCGCTGCGGACCGTCATCGTTCGCCACGGTCGTGCGCAGGATCGGCTTTTTGCCCGCGGCGACCACGGATTCGTAGCGCGCGCCGGGTTCCACAGCCTCGTCGGGAAGGTGGTGGAGTTGCTGGAAGTTCGAGTTGCATAATACCAGGCGATTGTCCGCATCCCAGAGCACGAAGGCTTCCGGAATCGTTTCGATGGCGTCGCGCAGCCGCAAATCCGCGGCAACCGTGCGCTCGACCAGCGACTTCTGCTCGGTGATATCGACGGCAATGCCGATCAGATGCAGGCTGCCGTCGCCTTCCTGATGAGCGAGTTCGCAGCGCGCGCGGAGCCAGACCCAGCGTCCGTCGGCGTGGCGCATGCGGAATTCATGATCGATCGATTGCAGCTTGGCGTCGGCGACCTGCGTGGCGAGACGGTAGAGATTGACGTCGTCGCGGTGCACCAGCGCATTGACGTCGCCGAAGGTGAGCAGATCGTCCTTCGGCTCAAGGCCGAGGATGTCGAACATCGAATGCGACCAGAACACCCGGCCGCGCGCCAGATCCCAATCCCACAGCCCACAACGGCCGCGATTGAGCGCGGTGTCGATGCGGCTGCGTACAGTGTCGTGGATCAGATCGGCCTCGCGGGCGCGGGTTGCCTGCCAGTGGAAGGCAAAGCCGAGAATCAGCACGACGAAACCGGTCGTTGCCGAGAGTGTCACCGTCAGCGCCGTGGTCGAGCGCCAGTTGGCCAGAGCCTCGCTGCGCGGCTGCACGACCGCGAGGAAACCGATCGGATTGCGCAGCGCCCGGACCGTGGCAAAAGCGTCGTCGCCGTCCGGCATGACGTTCTCGATCGTGCCGGTGGCGCCGGACGTGGTCGTCGGCAACGGTTGCGACGGTCCGAGCACGTCGAGAATATGCCGGCCGGTCAGGGAAGGCTGGTCCGGCATGCCGGCAATGATCACGCCGTCGGCGTCGGCGATCAGGACGCTGCGATTTGCACCGGCGGCCCAGGCCGGCAGTATCCGCTGCAATGCCTGCGACGTGCGGGGCAGCGCCGGCTTGCCTTCGCGCGTCGTGCGCTCCAGTGCGGCGGCCAGATGATCGGCGAGGGCTTCGCCGGTGCGCACTGAATCGAGGATCGCCTGGCGGCGGTGTTCGAGAACCTGGACCGCGGCGCCGATGCAAATCGTCAGCATGAAGGCGACGATGAGAACCGGCACGGCGCGGCGCAGCAACGGCTCGGCGGTGAGCAGGCGGCGATATGCCGGGTTGGCGATCGACTGTGCCAGTCCTTTGATCGAATCCGAGCGTAAGGACGCACTCGCCGTTTCGGCGCGCGCCATGCCTGCCTCCGTTTTAGGACGATCCCCGAGACTCGCGTTCGGACGTTTGCCGCAACTCAACGCGCCCGAATCATTGTCAATATGAATCGATGCGAATCTCTTGTCGAGAGTTCTGCGGACTCCCTGAGTCAATATTTTTCGTTAACAATCCAAGGCTTTATTGGCGGCGGCCATTGGCGTCGAAAAAATGCGGCCGAGCAAAAATTCTTTGCGCAGAGTCACTTGCGCAGCAGGCCGGCAATCGATGCCTGTCTCAGCTCTCGGCGAGCGTGCGGGCCACGATGTCATGCACGTCGCGCGACAGCGACGGCGCTTGCAGGACGCGGTCGAGTGTGGCCTGGGCCCGGTCGCGCCGCTTGGTCTCCAGCGCGCGCCAGGAGCGGAATGCGCCCATCAGGCGGGCGGCGACCTGCGGGTTCTTCGGATCGAGCTCAAGCACGATGCTGGCGACGAATTCGTAACCGGCGCCGTCGGCGCGATTGAACTGGGTGTGATTGGCCTGCGCAAAAGCGCCGATCAGCGAGCGCACCCGGTTGGGATTGGCCATCGAGAAGGCCGGGTGAGCGGTCAGTGTGCGCACCCGGTCGAGCGTCTCCGGCTCCGGAATCGCGGCCTGCAGCGCGAGCCATTTGTCGATGATCAGCGGATCGTCGGCGTAGCGCTTGTAGAAATCGTCCAGCGGCCCGGAACGTCCGGTGCGGTCGTGCATGGTCAGCGTCTCCAGCGCCGCCATCCGGTCGGTCATATTGTCGGCGGAGCCATATTGCTTGCGGGCGCGTTCGAGCGCGCCGTCGGCCCGCGCCGCCGCCATCAGGTCGAGGCAGACGTTCTTCAACGCGCGCCGCCCGGCGCTTCGCGCATCCGGGCTGTAGGGATCAGACGTCACCATCCGTCGGTAAGTGTGCGTCAGCGCGGCGCCGTGCTGATCGCCGATGGCCGCGCGCAAAGCGCGCCGCGCGGCAAAGACTGCGTCGGGATCGACATTGTGGCCAATCTCGCGGGCGATATCGGCTTCGCTCGGCGGCGCCAAGGTCAGCGCGATGAAGGCCGGCTCGTGGCTGTCGTTGGCGGCCAGCATGGCGCCAAGCGCCGCCATCAATCCGTCGTCGATAGGAGCGGCGTCGCCCTTGCGCAGCCGGGCAGCGTTGTCGGTCAGCAGCGACATCGCCAGCGTCTGCAGCGCCTGCCAGCGGTTGAACGGATCGCTGTCGTGCGCGGCGAGAAAGCGCAGATCGTTCGCCTCGATCGGCACCGACAGTTTGATCGGCGCCGAGAAGCCACGATTGAGGGAGGGGATCGGCCGTTCGTTGACCCCGGTAAATGTGAAGGTCTGGCTGGGCTCCGTCAGTTCCAGCACGCCATGCGCCAACGGACGATTGTCGAGCGTGAGCGGCAAATCCGCGCCGGCCTTGCCGACCAGCCCGATGGTGAGCGGAACGACCATCGGCTGTTTGGTCGGCTGGTTCGGCGTCGGCGGAATATGTTGCGTGACGTCCAGCCGGTAGGTTTTGGCGCGCAAGTCGTAGTGCGGCGCAACCTTGATGTCGGGCGTTCCGGCTTGCGAATACCAGCGCATGAACTGCTTCATGTCGTGGCCGCTGGCGTCGGCGAAGCACTGCACGAACTCTTCGACGGTCGCCGCTTCGCCGTCGTGGCGGGTGAAGTAGAGGTCCATGCCTTTGCGGAACAGCTCGGGGCCGAGCAGTACCTTGATCATGCGCACCACTTCGGCGCCCTTGTCGTAGACGGTGCTGGTGTAGAAATTGTTGATCTCGCGGTACATCTCCGGCCGCACCGGATGGGCGAGGGGACCGGCGTCCTCGACGAACTGGAAGGCGCGGAGCTTGCGCACCTGGCTGATGCGTTCCACCGCGCGCGAGCGCTGGTCGGCGCTGAATTCCTCGTCGCGGAAAACCGTCAGGCCTTCCTTCAGGCACAGCTGAAACCAGTCGCGGCAGGTAATGCGGTCGCCGGTCCAGTTGTGGAAGTATTCATGCGCGATCACGGCTTCGATCTGCGCGTAGTCGGTGTCGGTCGCGCTCGCCGCGGAGGCCAGCACGTATTTGTCGTTGAAGACGTTGAGGCCCTTGTTCTCCATCGCGCCCATGTTGAAGGCGGAGACGGCGACGATCATGAAGATGTCGAGATCGTATTCGCGGCCGAACACTTCTTCGTCCCAGCGCATGGCGTGCTTGAGGCTCGCCATTGCGTGGGCGCAACGGTCCTCCTTGCCCGGCTCGATATAGATGCGCAGCGCGACGTTGCGCCCCGACATCGTCTTGAAGGTGTCGCTGACGTGGGCGAGGTCGCCGCCGACCAGCGCGAACAGGTAGGACGGCTTCGGAAACGGATCGTGCCACACCGCAAAGTGCCGCGTCGTGCCGGGGATGTCGCCTTCGCCGACCAGATTGCCGTTCGACAGCAGCACCGGCGCTTCGGCTTTGTCCGCCTCGATGCGGGTGGTGTAGACCGCCATCACATCGGGGCGGTCGAGGAAATAGGTGATGCGGCGGAAGCCTTCCGCCTCGCATTGCGTGCAATAGGTCGCGCCGGCGCGATAAAGCCCCATGAGCTGGGTGTTATTGGCGGGATCGACGATGGTCTCGATGTCGAGCTCGAACGGCGCATGCGGCGGCTGCGCGATGGTGAGCTTGTCGGGCGTCGCGACGAAATTCTCCGCCGGCAGCAGCTTGCCGTCGATCGCCAGCGATTTGAGTGTGAGTTCCTCGCCGTCGAGCACCAGCGGTGCCGGAACACCGGCGCCATTCGGCTTGAGCTTCAGCTTGGCGCGAACCGTGGTCGCGGTCGGGTGCAGCGACACATCGAGATGCACGGTTTCGATGAGCCAGTCGGGCGCGCGATAGTCCTTCAGCAGGATCGGACGATGGGCTTCGGTATGCATGATGGTCTTGGTGTAAAGACTTTGCGGCGGAATTAAAAGCGCCGCTGCTAGCGCGGTTCGGCGTGGCCGACGACGCGCTGGATCTCGGGAAATTGCCGGCGCAGGCGGCGTTCCAGCATGTCCACCGCGTCATGGACCTTGCCGACGGCGAGCGCCGGCTCGACGCGGCAGTGGAAATTGACGATCTCGCCGGCTGCGGTCTCGCGCACGCGCACGTCGTGAACCTCGCCGAGGCCGGCAATGTCGCGCGCCAGCGCGGTGAGCGCCTCGCGGACCTCGCGGATGCGTGCGTCGGGGGCATCGCGTCCGGCCATGACGTCCGCAGGCAGCGGTTCGATGTGGGTTTCGACTTCGACGCCGGGGCCGAGTTCGTCGCCGATCGCCTGCTCGAGCTGGCTGGCGACATCGTGCGCAGCGGCCAGCGCCATGGTCGCTTCGACTTCGAGATCGGCCGAAATCGCCAGCCGCCCGGAAATGGTCTGCACCGCGACATGATGGATGGCGAGGCCGCGGTTGCGCGCGATCATCATGACGCGCTCACGGACCGTCTCGTCGTCGAGCGCCCGCGGGTCCGTCGTGATGGTGACTTCGGCGTTCGGCCATTGCGCACGGACGGCGCGCGTCAAGCGGTCCTTGATGGCGGAGACGCGATCGAGCGGCAGGGTGCGGCTGACGCCGACACCAAGATCGACGAACAGGGCAGGCCCGGCCGGCCGCACGCGCACGCGTTCGACCGCGACGACGCCGGGGACCTGGTGCGCGATCGCGGCGACGCGGTCGCTGACACCGGCCGGCGCGGTGTCGGTCAGCGTGCCGATGGTGCGCTTGCCGAGCCGGAAGCCGGCGATGCAGATGAAAACCGCGACAATGATCGCGGCCGCCGCGTCTGCCCACGGAAAGCCCGCCGCCACGCCGCCGAGCCCGATCAGGACGGCGACCGAAGACCACATGTCGGAGCTGAAATGCAGCGCGTCGGCTTCGAGCGCTTCGCTCGATGTTTCGCGCGCCACCCGCCGAAGGGCGCGGGCGCGGAAAAAATCGACGACGATCGATCCGGCGATGACGGCAAAGGCGGCCGTCGTTGCTTCCACAGCATGGGCCTGCGCGCTGATGAGCCGTTGCGCCGCCTCCCAGACCACGATCGCGGTCAGCAGGAACAGCAGTCCGGTCTCGACGAGCGCGGTGACGCTCTCCACCTTGCCGTGGCCGAACTGGTGTTCCTTGTCCGCGGGCTTGCCGGAAAGCCGCACCGCGAAATAGGTCAGCACCGTTGCCGACAGATCGATCAGCGAATGGCCGGCTTCGGACAGGATGGCGAGCGAGCCGGTCAGGAGGCCGACCACGGCCTTCGCCACCGTCAGCCCGGCCGACGCGGCGATCGATCCGAGCGCGGCCTTTTCCTTGTCGTTCATCGGCTGCCTCTGCTCGCAGGAGGTAAGGGAGGGAGCCGGGGGCGTCAATGCGCTTTGGCGGAAGCGCACAGATCGATTTTATGACTTAATGAGCGGGATTTGATGAACGGATATCGGGATGCATTTTTTCCTTTATGAAATCGTCGCGCGCGTCGTCGCCCTCTATTTGCTCATCGACACCATCCACGAACTCCGCGACGGCCTTGCCGAGCGAAAGATCAGGTACTGGAACCCCAGTCTTTTGATCTGGCGGCGAATTATTGCCGAGCGCGACGCCACGCCGATCATGTACTGGATGCAGATCGGCACTCGCGTCACTGTGCTCGTCGCGTGCCTTGTGATCGCGATATTCGGCTGGTGGCAGCCAGGCACCTAACGACTTCAGTTCACCGGAATATGGGCGTCCTTCATCACTTTGCCCCACACCGCGATGTCTTGTTTGATCTGTGCCGCATATTGATCAGGCGTGTTGCCTGCGCCAGCGAAGCTCAGCTTGTCGAAGGTCGCTTTCACATCGGGCAGCTTCACGATCTCGGCAACCTGCTTCTGCAGGAGATTGACGATCTCCGGCGGCGTGCCAACGGGTGCCAGCATGCCGTTGATCAGGTCGGCGTCCTGATCCGGTACGCCGGCGTCCTGCAATGATGGAATATCCGGGAAGGCCGGCGTGCGGCTGGTGACGGCGATCGCGCGCAGCTTGTCGCCGCTGAGGTAGGGCGCGACCGGCGGAAGCCCGAGGAAGATGATCTGGGTGTCACCCGCCAGCGTGGCATTGACGGCCGGCGCCGCGCCATTGAACGGCACGCGGACCAGGCCCTTCAAATTCAGGCTGAGATCGAACAGCCGCACCGCAGTGAGCTGGCCGAAGCCGATGCCCATCGCCGCATAGTTGTATTTCTCCGGCGCGGCCTTGATCAGAGCGACTAGCTCCTTGATGTCCTTCGCCGGCACGTTCGGATTGACCGCGACCACCTGCGGCGACGTCGAGATGATCGTGACCGGGGTAAAGTCCTTGAGCGGGTCGTAGGGCAGGTTGGTGTTGGTCACCGAAGCGACGGCGAAGTCGTTGGTCGACACCAGGAGCGTGTAGCCGTCGGGGGCGGAATGGGCGACCTGGCCGGCGCCGACCGCGCCGCTCGCGCCGGACACGTTCTCGACGAAGAACGATTGCCCGAGCCGTTCGCCGAGCTTCTGCGCCACCAGCCGGGCGATCAGGTCGGTCGGGCCGCCCGGAGGATAGGGCACCACGATGCGCACCTGCCGCGTCGGGTAGCCGCCTTGCTGGGCGTGGGAAGCTGCGGGCGCCAGCGCCAGCGCCGCCAAAATACCAAGAACGATCCTGCGTTTCATGACGAACTCCCTCCCAATCAGCAACGCTCGAAGGCCCTCATGCTGAGGAGCATTGCGCAGCAATGCGTCTCGAAGCATGTGGCTCCCCATCCTTCGAGACGCGCCCTGCGGGCGCTCCTCAGGATGAGGCCCAGTATCTGGCGGCTCATTTTCGCCGCGCGTTTGCCGATACTCTATGCGCCGCACGAGCTGCCGGAAAGCGCGCAGCCATGCAATATCGGATATTGTGCAGGTCGCCGGTGCAGGCTGTCCTGAACGGACGATGACACAATAATAATGAACTGGGAGCGGCGTCCGGATGTCCCTAACGTGTGGCGATCTGATCAAGCGCGGCCGCGCGCTTTACGGCAGCCAGACCGCGCTGATTTTCGAAGACCGGCGCTACACCTTCGCCGGGCAGGCGGCGCGGATGGCGCGGCTCGCCAATGCCTTGCTGGGCAAGGGGCTGCGCAAGCAGGATCGTGTCGCCATTCTGGCGCGCAATTGCAGCGAATACATCGAGTGCTTCGGCGCCGGCGAGCTTGCCGGCTTCGTCACCGTCAATCTCAACAGCCGGCTGGCGCAGCCCGAGCTGGCCGCGATCTGCCAGGACTGCCAGCCGGCCGTGCTGATCTACGCGGAAGAGTTCGCCGCGCAGGCCAATGCCATTGCGGCGCAGGTGTCGAGCATCCGGTTGCGGATCGCGTTCAGCGCGAACGGCGCGGCATCGCCCTATGAAAGCCTGCTCGCGTCCGCAAGCGCCGAGATGCCGCCGGTCGCGCCGGAGCCCGGCGACACCGCTTACATCATGTACACCAGCGGCACCACCGGCGGTTCGAAAGGCGTGATGATCAGTCACGCCGCGATGGCCGAAGCGACCCGGATGCTGGGGGCTGAGTCCGGCATCGTGCCGACCGACAAGACGCTGATCGTGATGCCGCTGTTTCACCTCGGCGGCAAGATCGAGCAGATGAATTTCAGCCTGATGGGCGCGACCGTCGTGCTCAAGACCGCATTCGATCCGGACGACATCCTTGCCACCATCGAGCGGGAAAAAATTACCGCCGGGCATTTCGCGCCGCTGATGGTGCAGCGGATGGTCGAGGTGCTCGACACCAAGCCGTATGACGTCAGCACGCTGCGCTGCGTGCACTATGCGTCCGCGCCGATGCCGGTTCCGGCGCTGCGCCGGGCGATCGAAAAAATGGGCCCGATCTTCGTGCAGGTCTACGGCATGACCGAGTGCCTGACCTGCACGATCCTGAAAGCGCACCATCACCTGATCGACGGCACGGACGCCGAACGGCGGCGTCTCGCCTCGGCGGGCCAGCCGGCGCTCGGCAACGAAGTGCGGATCGTGCGCGATGACGGCAGCGCCTGCGAGACCGGCGAGATCGGCGAGATCATTTTCCGCTCGCCGACGGCGATGACCGGCTACTGGAACAAGAGCACGCTGACCGCCGAAATCCTGCGCGACGGCTGGCTGCACACCCAGGATCTGGGCTTTGTCGACGATGCCGGATTTGTCTTCGTCGTCGACCGCAAGAAGGACATGATCATTTCCGGCGGCGAGAACATCTATTCATGGGAGGTCGAAGAGGCGTTGCGCGCGCACCCCGCCGTCGCCGAGGTCGCGGTGATCGCGGTGCCGGACCAGCAATGGGGCGAGTCGGTGAAAGCCTGCGTGCAACTGCGGCCGGGCAGCACCGCGACCGCGGACGCGCTGATCGAACATACCCGCACGCTGATCGCGAGCTACAAGAAGCCCAAGAGCATCGATTTCGTCGAAAGCCTGCCGCGGCTGTTCAACAGCAAGATCGACAAGAAAGCGCTGCGGGCGCCGTACTGGCAGGGGCAGGAGCGGCAGGTTTCTTAAAGGTTTGCGGCGCTACTCACGGGTTATCCCACGCGCCGCTCGCGACATTCACCGCGTGCTGTCCAGGAATCTACAATCAATTATCAAATCTAAAAGAAAGCGCACTAAGCGCGTCGGAGCTTTTCTTTGAGCCAAATCCATGCCTGGGAGGGACGGCATGAGCCTTTCGCGCCTCGACGCTCCCACACCATTTCTTGACGTGCGCGATCTATCAACAAAGGGCGATATTTTCTGATGGCGTCTGACGCAATATCATATTCTTCCTCTGGGTCGACGGTCCCATAGGGATCGTCGGCGGTCTGCTTATCAAGCTCCTGATATAGCTCGATGAAGCGATCAGAAAGAATGAGGTAGTCGGAAGCGAACACTTCAGCTAAACGGCGCCAGTGCATTGCCGTTTTCTCAACGTGAGTAGAGTGATATTGCTCAAAAAAGGTATGAAAATCGGTTTCTGATATATACACATCACTCGAATTGAAATTCGTCTCTATCTTTCCGAGTTCGGCAATGATTGTGCCATAAGCTACTCGCCGCAAGTTCCACAATCTTTCTTCGTAAGAGCGCTTGGACGTCAGCCAGTTTGCCAGTATTACGCCACCAAAAGCGCTGGCAGACGAAACGATAGCAACTGAAATCGTTGTGAGACTGTCAGGCATTAAACTTTTGGCGAAGTTGGTGCTTCTCCCCAGAGTTCAGCTAAATCTTTTTGTAGCCTTTTCATCGCTTCGCGATCGTCAGTCGCGTGACGATAAGCCCTGCTCATGAGAACTGGTGCCTGATCATGATCGGAGGCGTGAACCATATGGTACATGACGGTGCCCCCCTTTTTTCGGCTGTATATTTCCCACGCGTAGGCGTGTTTGTATCCAAGTTCCTCCCGAAACCGTTTGCACACCAACTCAGCGCGCACACGCGAGTTCATCCCGAGCAGCGTGCGCCAGTCCGGCGACCCCCACCACTTATCTAACCTTTCGGTCTTTTTCGTCGCCTTGAGAGCGCGATCAAGCCAGCCGGTTGCGAGAAAATAAAAAAGTTCGATTTTGTGGGTGCGTTTGTGATTGGCCAGCGTGATCAGTGTTTGCCACTCACATTCAAACGTGCGCTGATCAAGCAGGCAAAAAGATGCCGTGGTGTCGGTGATGCCGCTTTCTGCTAGAACGGCTTCGACGTTCAAATTGAAGTCGCCAGGACGAACATGACTCTGTCGGCCTTTAACGCGTGGCTGACTCGCGACCAGCTTTTCGAGCTTCTTGATCCCCTTCGAATCCATATCACAGAGATAAAAACGACGCAGAAAAGCCGGTCTCGATTTTAAGACTAACTTGGCCGCCCAGCTCTCAGGTTTCTCCTTTGCCTGCGGCGCAGCAAAGCCATCAATATAAACGCCATGTCTCGTTATCAGGACAAAATAGAAAAGATATCGTTCGATCAGCTTCGCTTTATTTTCAGTCCAGATGGGGTTCGCCGCTGGCTTGAATTTGATGGGCTTTTCGCCGGCCGGCGGAAGATCAGAAAATAGATTGCCTTGTTTCATATCCAAGCCAGCTATGCAGCGACGGTAAACCTCGACTTGAGTGTAGGGAACTTGCGGTACAGTTGTCCGTCTAAAATTGCACCACCTTTGCCGTTGCTTGGCGGATCGATAAGTGCGGCCTGGGCGAAAGAACGCCCTCCCTCGAAGACTAGCGGATTATTGATGTAGCTCCCCCATTGCTTGAGAAAGGGAGAGGCGCCGACTCGATGACACTCGGCAATCGCCGCCCGCACCCACAAAGGATTGGTAGGCCGAAGACGATCGGCGCGGACGCCACTCTCCCCGCCAATGATCAGCCAGTCCGGGGCCACATCGTCTATCAACAGGCTACCGATAGCGCCCATGGCCGGCTCGTAGCTGACAAAGCGAATTACAGCCGGAATTTTCAACAGATGCGACCAACGCTGTTTGTAGGCGTCCGAGTCTTCGGCCGTAATGCCCAACCAGACATTCGGATAACCATCACCCCAATCAGCAGGAAGCATTTTCCTAATGTTCTGAGGACGCTTTGTTAGAAATTGCCAATCGAGCTGATCACATTCTTGCACCAATTTGAAGAGATCAGCCCGCCAAGCGGGATCGGCTTGGTTATCGAATACGTCAGCGAGTGAAGCACAAAAAACTCGTTGTCTTCGTCCCATTCGACGCTGAAATTCTTCTGCGGCGGCGTTCCATTTCAACGGGCCACGCCAGTACGCTTCCGTCGTCCGCTTGCGAGGCTGGTCTCCCCACACGACCTGTCCGCTTCGTTTTGACCATGCTTCTGCGTAACAAGAATCACACGCCGAAGGCTTGCCGGCGCGGCGGTTAATCTTGGTGCAGCCCAGCCACGGATTGAAGGTTGAGTCTGTCCATTCAATTTTTGAGACAGAAGCCATCGATGTTCCCCACGCCGGCCTACGACATTGTCGAAAAGAGATTGATAAATGGTGCCGGGCCGGTGTCATTGGAAGCAATTTGGAACACAGCGTGAAGCGGGACTTTTCATTCCGCGACTAGGCGCTTGACTTTTATGTTCCCTTTTTGTTCTAATCTGGCAGCCGGCAGAAGTCGAGGGAGTAGAGCGTGTGTGCTCTGGTGCGAGTGCGTTCGCAGGAGGATCCGTCCGCGTCGGAGACGCGGGTTGAACCGCGACCGCATGCCGGCCATCATTCCGATCCCGCAGCACGCGCGCTGGCTCAGCCCGGAGCCCGATCCGCGAGACCTGCTGAGGCCTTATCCGGCCCGGCTGATGAAGCTCATTCCGAAGATTCCGAAGCGGAAATAATTGTTTTTTAGCGCGTCTATGCAAGCGAGCCCACCCCGGCGTTAGCGCCTCATTCTTGCGGTGAGCGTAAGCCAGATGTGACGCTGGTTTCTGGGCGGGCTCACCCGCGCACCGATCCGGCTGACGCCGCGTTCGCTTTTCACCGTCGCGCGCTTGAACCGGGGCGATCCGGCTGTTACCTGCGACATGCGCGGTCGTGGTGAAATGGTAGACACAGCGGCTTGCTCAGCGCCGCGATAGCCGGTGTTGAAGGAAGCCGCCGGGGTAACTCCCATAAGGGTTCGACTCCCTTCGGCCGCACCACTTTCATTTATTTCGCAGAGTCCGCAGGAGCCGCTATGAACATTCACCGGCGCGATGTATTGCGTCTTGGCGGAGCGGTCGCCGCCTGGCCATGCGTCGCGCGAGCGCAACAACCGGCGCAGCTCACACAGTCGCAACGGGATGCGCTTGATGCTTACAACAGCGCCTTAAACGGCTTTCGCGACGTCTTGCGTGAGCGACGGGCTCAGCTCAATGCGCATCAGCCGTTACCGAATTTGCCAGGACAGGCGCTTTACCTCGCGCGGATCCGCACGATGAGCGCCTATAAGGATCTGACCGACGCTGTTCCGGCGAAAATTGGCAGAGCCAATAAATTCGGTATTCCTCCCGCGTACTTTGATGCCGACAGCGAACCGCTGATCGATGAATACCGGGCGCTGTTCGACATCCTGGAGGCGCCGCCCGCTAACGCGCAGAATTCGGACACGCCATTCAAGGACGTGGTCGATCTGGGCACCGCCATCGCGCGCGCCAAGGGCCTTGATGCAACGCATGCTGACGTTGCCGGCCGGATCAGCTTGGGCCTGTTCTTTGCCGAGACCAATGGCAAACAGAACGTCGGCAATGCGCGCTCCAATACTTACAAGGGGAGCTTTCAAACCGGCCCCGCTGAAGACCAGAACGGTCAAAAAAAATGGGCCGCGCTGAAAAAGTCGATAGCGGTGTTCAATCCCGCCCTGATCGCGCGTGACGACAGGGAAGAGGCGAGGGCCGGCACTCTGGATCATCGGTTCAATCACTGGACGGCGGTGAGAGACGGCCTTGCCAACGCCCATGCCGATCTTTTTGCGGACATACCGGTGATCGCGAAAGCGCTGCCGGACCCGATCGATCAAATGAAGCTGTTCGAGCTGATTCAGATCATTCCCAGTCCGACCAGGGCGGCGCTTAGGTCCGGTGGCGTGACCGGCTACAGGATTTCCGACCCACGGATCATGGGATTTCTCCGCAACAACAGCATTTTCACTTTTGGAAAAGCCGACAGGGCGAAAACATCCGCGACGATCCGCGAGGTTCTCGATGCGATGTGGCTGTTCGATGAAAAGTTTGAACGAGCGCTGGCGCTGTTCGGGCAGATCAAGTCTAAATGACGGGTCATCATTTTCTCACCGTCACCACCGGGCATAGCCGTTCGGAAGAACGGCGTCGCTTCGCTCGCCTATGACCCGGTGGTCCATGCTGAGAGGCCACATGGATTGCCGGATCAAGTCCGTCAATGACGCCTGTTTCGTCATGGCCGGGCTCGTCCCGGCCATCCACGTCTTTGAGCCATCGAAATTGAGGAAGACGTGGATGCCCGGCACAAGGCCGGGCATGACGACTGGAAGAATGCGGCTATTCAATCCGCTGGTATTTCGTAGAGTTGGATTGAAGAGTGCAGGGGGCCGCTATGACCATTCACCGGCGCGATTTTATCCGGCTTATCGGAATTCCGCCGTTGTCGACGATCGCAGGATATGCGAACGCGCAAGATCAGCCGTCACATTACCCATCGCGCGCCGTCCGCGTTCTCGTCGGGTTTCCCGCAGGCCTTGCAGCGGACCTCATCGTGCGCGTGGTTTCTCAGTCGATGTCGGAAAAGCTTGGCCAGACTTTCGCGGTTGAGAACCGGCCGGGCGCAGGCGGCAATATTGCGGCTGAAGCCGTCATCCGGTCGCCGCCGGATGGTTCCACGCTGTTCGCGATCTCCTCGGCCAATGCGGTCAACGCCACCCTTTATCAGGGGCTCACCTTCGACATCGTCGCGGACACGGTGGCGATTGCCGGAACACACCGGGCGCCGAACGTCATGGTGGTGACGCCATCGCTTCCGGTCGAAACCGTTCCCGACTTCATCGCCTATGCCAAAGCTCATCCCGGCCAGATCAACTACGCATCGGCTGGATACGGCACCACCAACAACATCTCCGGCGAACTGTTCAAGCAGATGACCGGGGTGAACCTGGTCCACGTTCCTTACAAGACGAGCTATTTGCCGGACCTGTTATCCGGGCAAGTCCAGGTCACCTTTGCACCGGTTGCCGCTTTTCTTTCGCATATTCGCGACGGAAAGCTGCGTGCGTTGGCCGTGACCGGCACCAGCCGGATGGACGCGCTGCCGAACGTCCCGACCGTTGCGGAATTCGTGCCTGGTTACGAGCTTTACATCTGGGGCGGCTTCGTCGCGCCGAAGAATACGCCGCAAGACATCGTGGCGAAGCTCAACACGGTCATTAACGCGTCGCTTGCTGAAGCCGAGGTCAAGGAGAAACTGGCCGCGATGGGCGCCGAGCCTCTTGTGCTGTCCTCCGGCGATTTCGGCAAATTCATTGCTGATGAAGTGAAGAAATTGGGTGCGGTGGTTCGCGCCGCCAACATCAAGGCCGATTGATATTTGAGCCGACACTCAGTTCCGTCATCCTGAGGTGCGAGCCATTAGCGCGTTTACGCGCGTCTTCGCGCGCCATGAGCGCGTTTACGCGCGTCTTCGCGCGCCATGAGCGCGTTTACGCGCGTCTTCGCGCGCTATGGCGCGCCTCGAAGGATGTACGGCGATCTTAGATGACCCAGCCGGCTGTTGCCGGCTTGGTTGGCTGTCGCCCTTCGAGGCTCGGCGTTCCGGCGTGGATTTTTCCCTCAACTGTTGCCGGGAGGATACAGCCTCCCGCAACGCCTGTGTGCTACTCTCGGTTGCTTCTTGCCTGAAGGGGGTCAGCAATGAAAAAGCGCCTGATTGTCCTGGCAATTGCGGCAATGCTCATGGCTACCGGTTCGGCGTTTGCCGCCGACATGCCGGTCAAGGCGCCTGCCAAAGCTCCGTCACCGGTATCAAGCTGGTCGGGTTTTTATCTCGGCGTGCACGTCGGTGCGGGATGGACCAAGGGGAATCTGGGCGCCTCCTATTTTGGCCCGGGCTTCGTACTTGACCCGACGGTGGCCTCATCCACCGGCCGCGCCGCGCTTGGAGGTGCCCAGATTGGCTACAACTGGATGGCGGCGCCAGCTTGGCTCATCGGTGTTGAGGGGGACATTTCAAAAACCAACCTCGACGCCTTTTTGTCGGTAGCCCCAACCTTAGGTGGAGTTCCCGTTCCAAGCCAGCCGACGACCTGGACTCGCAATCTTGAGTGGCTCGCTTCAGCCAGGGGACGTCTCGGTTACACTGTGACACCTGACTTGCTGCTCTATGCCACTGGCGGCTTTGCGTGGGGCGGGGTCAATTACAACGCTTCCTTTTTCAACAACGCTGGCGGCTCTAATCTATGGCAGGCGCCGTTCAGCAAGACTTAATCAGGCTATGTTGCCGGCGGCGGCGCTGAGTGGATGGCCTCGCCGCATTGGCTATTGCGCGTGGAATATCTGTTCTATCGATTGAACGGGACCTCGAATCTCGCCTCCAATCCGGGATTTCCATTAAATCCGATCCTGTTCACCTGGAACTCGACGCGGACAAACGTCGTGCGCGTGGGCGCAAGCTATAAGTTCTAGACTTTGAATATTTGCGCTTGCTCGCCGGCCGCGATGGGCGCCGAGCCTGTTGTCCTGTCCTCCGGCGATTTCGGCAAATTCATTGCCGGCGAAACGAAGAAATTGGGCGCGGTGGTTCGCGCCGCCAACATCAAGTTCAATTGATATTTGGGCGAACACAAGTGCGGGGTCGATGTTGGCTTCGCGTAATCCCTCTTAATCTGTCATGGCCGGGCTTGTCCCGGCCATCCACGTCTTTGAGCCACTGGAAATCAAGGAAGACGTGGATGCCCGGCACGGGCCTGCACTCGGGTGCGCGCAAGCGCGGCCCGGGTGGCCGGCATCATGACGGCTGCATTTCCTTTACCGTGACCTGCGGGCACGGCCGTTCGGAAGAACGGCGTCGCATGGCTTTCCAACTTGTAATGGCTCGCTTCGAACCAGTGCGACGCGCAACGTGACCAACTCCTGACCGTCATTCAGAAGGCAAAGGTTGCGAGCCATGTCGGGCACGATGCAACGGGCGATAGTTATTTTGGTCATTTTGCTTGCAGGCTCCGTCGCAGCGGACGCCGGCCAAACTGTCAACGAGGTTTACCGGGATCTCATCAGGCCGGGCGGGCAGCCACGCGGCGCCGCCAACTCACAAGCCGCGCTGGATTTTTGCTACAGCCAGACCGGCGACATTCGCGGCCTCGCGGATACCCCCGCATTCAAGCAGTGCATGCTCGGTCGCGGCTATCGATGGCAAAGAACCAGGATAGAAGGGAAACCGGAACCGTTTGAAAATGGAGCGCAGTGGTGCATCGAGCATGACTGCTAGTGCGCCGTCGATGACACAAATCAAGCGAGCGCAGGGTGGGCAAAGGCGGAAAGCGCCGTGCCTACGTCCTCTCCTAAGCAACACTGCGTCATGCCCGGCCACCCGGGCCGCGCTTGCGCGCGCCCGAGTGCAGGCCCGTGCCGGGCATCCACGTCTTTTGGCTCGTAAGGAAGTCGTGGATGGCCGGGACAAGCCCGGCCACGACGGTTTATAGGTCTCTGTATTTGATTTACGGGTCTCAATCACGGAGACTTGATGTGACTCTTGTCCTGGGCCGTGCCATAGGACGGTCGCTCGCTCGTCGTGAGGGACGTCAACCGGTGACTCCGAGTGATGGAGCGGGCGCGGGTTCTGCGGGTTGGGTTCGTCAGCCCTCTCGCAGGCGGCCTGGGCATCATGCCCGTCCGGCAAGTGTTCGGACTGCGAGGTGCTCGCTGCACTGGCGTCGGGGAGGCGCGTTTGGCCTTTGATCCGGCGTTTCCAGGAAGCGCTGGCCCGGGCCGGGTTGGGAGGCAACTCCCTTCAATCCGCAGTGGAGCGCCGAAAGGCGAGCGGCCCCGTCAAAAGGGCCGCGGCTGTGCCTGGTAACGGGTGCAGCTCCCGACTACGCGCCGCTCGGCGCTCCGCTTCCCTCTTTAGGGGAGCAAACAACGTGGCCCCGCGATGAATTCGGGGCGAAATCATTGCCACGCGTCGGGACTCGCGGATGCCTATGCATCTCGGGAACGGGAAGTGTTGTGCCTATTACCCGTCATCCTGAGGTGCTCGGTGCGCAGCACCGAGCCTCGAAGGAGGCGGGCCGAGGCGCCGGGGCCGTCGTCCTTCGAGGGCCGCCGCGCTGCATCGAAGATGGGGTGTGGGCGCATGGCGGCCACCTCAGGATGACGGAAAGAGAGAAGGCGGGGCTCAAACATGAAAACCAAACGTTCCCGCTGCACGTTCGTGCAGCGGCCTGCCCCCTGCAGGGGGAGGTAAAATTTCGCGGCTTTGGCCTCCAAAGTGGCGGCGAATTCCTGTAGGTAAGCCGCAACCGCAAAGCCAGTGGACATGCCGGACCAGCTCGCACATCAGGCCATCGATCGCCGCTTCGCCGTCGCCCCCATGATGGAATGGACCGACCGGCATTGCCGGTTCTTCCACCGGCTGCTGACGCGCCGCGCGCTGCTCTATACCGAAATGCTGACGACCGGGGCGGTGCTGCACGGCGACCGCGCGCGGCTGCTGCGCTTTGACCCGGCCGAACACCCGGTGGCGCTGCAACTCGGCGGTTCCGATCCGCAGGCGCTGGCCGCGTGCGCGCGCATCGGCGCCGATCTCGGTTTTGACGAGATCAATCTCAATGTCGGCTGTCCGTCGGACCGCGTCCAGGAGGGCCGCTTCGGCGCCTGCCTGATGGCCGAGCCGGCGCTGGTCGGCGATTGCGTTGCGGCGATGAAAGCGGCGGTGCGGACCCCGGTCACCGTGAAGTGCCGCATCGGCGTTGACGACCAGGATCCGGAACAGGCGCTCGAGACCTTCGCGCAGAGTGTCGAGCGGGCCGGCGCCGATGCGCTGGTCGTGCATGCGCGCAAGGCCTGGCTGAAGGGCCTGTCGCCGAAAGAGAACCGCGAGGTGCCGCCGCTCGACTATCAGCGGGTTTACCGGCTGAAAGCCGCGCACCAGAAACTCACCGTTGTCATCAATGGCGGCGTCGGCAGCGTCGAACAGGCGCTCGCTCATTTGCGCCACGTCGATGGCGTGATGATGGGCCGCGCCGCCTATCAGGAGCCGTGGCGGCTGCTCGCCGTCGATCCGCAGATTTTCGGCGAAGCCTGCCGGTTTTCGTCCGCCAAAGAGGCCGCGGCGGCGCTGATGCCATATATCGCGCGCGAGCAGGGGCAGGGCACGCGGCTGCATTCGATCACGCGGCATCTGCACGGCCTGTTTCATGGCGTGCCGGGCGCGCGGGCCTATCGCCGGGCGCTTGCGGAAGCGGCATCGACCGCCGGCGCGGGTGCGGACTATCTCGCCTCGGCGCTGGCCCTGGTCCGCGGCGATGAACTGACCAATGATGTGGCGCATGACTTGGCGCATGACTTGGCGCATGTTGCGGCCTAGTTCGCGCCCATGATCTACGGTGCCGGGCTGCACGAGTTGCTCTGGCTGGCGCTCGCCATTGTCATTGGCGGCGTGGTGACGGGTCTCCTCGCCGGATTGTTCGGCGTCGGCGGCGGCGCGGTCATCGTGCCGGTGCTCTATGAGGTGTTCCGCATTCTTGGCGTGCCGGAAGCGGTGCATATGCAGCTTTGCGTCGGCACCTCGCTCGCGATCATCCTGCCGACCACGATCCGCTCGTATCTGACCCATCGCGAAAAAGGCCTGGTGATCGGCCGCGCGATCCGGCTGTGGGCGTTGCCCGCGGTGATCGGCGTCAGTTGCGGCGCGGCCATCGCGGCATTCGCGCCGCCGGCGGTGTTCAAGATCGCTTTCGTGGTGTTGGCGCTCCTTATCGCGGCGAAATTCCTGTTCGCCGGCGATCGCTGGAATCTCGGCACCGATCTTCCCGGCGCGCTGCCGATGACGGCGTATGGCTTCGGCATCGGGCTTGCCGGCTCGCTGATGGGCATCAGCGGCGGGTCGCTGTCGAACATCGTTCTCACGCTGTACGGCAAGTCGATCCATCAGGCCGTGGCGACGTCGGCGGGCCTTGGCGTGCCGATCACCATCGTCGGCACCATCGGCTACATCCTGGCCGGCTGGCACGATCGCGCGTTGCTGCCGCCGTTTTCGCTCGGCTTTGTCTCGCTGATCGGCGTCGTCATCATGGCGCCGGTCGCGAGCCTCGCCGCGCCTTACGGCGCGCGGCTCGCCCACACGCTGTCGCGGCGCACGCTCGAACTGGCGTTCAGTATTTTCCTGCTGCTGATCGCGGCGCGGTTTTTGACGACGATGCTTTAGGAGTAACCTTGGACGCTCTAGGGATAGCCCTGTTTAGGGGTAACCTTGCAGCGTCAGCCGATCGCCACTGACCTGCCAGCTTTGCAGCCGGTTAAGGAAGCTCATGCCGAGCAGACTCATCTTGAGCTGTCCCGGTTGCGCCACCAGCGCTTCGATGGATCGCTCCTCGAGGCCGCCGATGGTCACGCGATCGAGCCTCACCGGCGCGGCGCGGGTGCGCCCGTTGGCGGTGTCGATATTGACCGTGTAATTGAGCACTTCGAGCGGCAGGCCTGCGGCCTTGGCGTCTTCGCGCGTCAGCACCACCGAGCTCGCGCCGGTATCGAGCACCATCTGCACGCGCGCGCCGTTGATCTGGGCTCTGATTGCGAAATCGCCATCGCTGGTCCGGCCGATTTCGACGCTGCGGCCGTGCGAGACCACGTGGCCGGGCACCAGCACCACCAGCACCCGGTCGGCGACCGCATGCAGCTCAAAGCGGTACGAATAGACGACCACGAGCGCGAGGCCGACCATGACCCACAACAGCGCGGCGGTCAGCGCCTGGCTGAAGCGCTCGCGGAACAGGGTCAGCACCGCGGCGCCGAGGAACACCAGAAGCGCAACCTGGTAGGCCAGCGAGCCGAACTCGCCGGTGGTGAGCGGTCCCACAGTGCCGGCGCCGTGGCGCGCAAAGATGATCAGGATCGCGACCACGATGCCGATCAGCAGCACTATCAGCAGGCGTGCGCGCACCGTGGCGTTCCTTATGCTTTTGCCGTCGCCGGGACGGCAGACATCGTCTCAAGCCGCAATGGCAAGAGCGCCATGATGCGGCGGCGCTCGGCGGCGTCCAGATCGATCCAGTTCGCGATCTCGCCGAGCGAGCGGCCGCAACCGAGGCAAAGCTTCCGCGTCGGATGGATGACGCACACTTTGGTGCAGGGGCTGTCGATGACGGTTGCGGTGCTGGCCATGCGGAGCTCGGCGGCGGTTTGCGGCACCATAACCAGCAAACCGGCCAAAACAAGAATGCGTATTTCAGGACCAAGGGTGTGGGGGCATTAAACGCCGGCGCCGAACAGCGCTTTTCTGGCCCGGCTGCGTGCCGCCGCTCTCGCCGTCCGGGGCGATTTCGACGTGGGTCTGGGCGGGTTGGGTCGGCGGCGAAACGCCATCGCTCATCGGCGCCAGCGCCGACATCACCCGCTCCGGCGGGAAGGTCACGACCACCTCGGTGCCGATCCGCAGCTTGGATTTCAGCGTGAAAGTGCCGCTGTGCAGGTCGATCAGGTTCTTGGCAATCGGCAGGCCCAGGCCCGCGCCTTGCTCGGCGGATTTGATCGAATTCGAACCCTGGCCGAACGAGGCAAGCACGATCGGGATTTCCTCGTCCGGGATCCCCGGCCCGGTATCCTTGACGCTCATGTACTGGCCGCCGGACGCGGTCCAGCCGACCTTCAGCCAGATTTCACCGCCCTGGGGCGTGAACTTGATCGCGTTCGACAAGAGGTTGAGGCAGATCTGCCGCACCGCGCGTTCATCGGCCCAAAGCTTCGGCAGATCCGGTTCGAACATTTCATGGATGGTGATGCCGCGATTGCCGGCGCGCAGCTTGAGCAGATGATGGCAATCCTCGACCACGCGGTTGAGCGAAACCGCTTCTTCATTGAGCTCGTAACGGCCGGCCTCAATGCGCGACAGATCGAGAATCTCGTTGATCAGGTTGAGCAGGTGAACGCCGGAATTGTGAATGTCGCCCGAATAATCCTTGTAAACGGCGATGGCGTGCGGCCCGAAAATCTCGGCCTTCATCACTTCGGAAAATCCGAGAATGGCGTTGAGCGGTGTGCGCAGTTCGTGGCTCATCTGCGCGAGGAACCGCGATTTCGCGATGTTGGCGCCTTCGGCGCGGCGGCGCGCCTCATCCGACACCGACTTCGACTGTTCGAGCTCGCCGATCAGGGCATCCTTCTCGGCGCGGGCCTCGAGCGTCGCCAACGTCGTCGAGTACAGCCGGTAGGCCAAGAGCGAGAAGTAGCCTTCGGCGGTCAGCGCCATGATGGCGAGGATATAATTGTGCAGCGTTCCCTTGATCGCGAAATCGAGCGCGATCGCCAGCGTCACCGGCAAGGTCAGCGCGAACACCGCGATCGGCAGGCTTGACGCCAGCATGCTGGAAATCGCCACCACCAGCAGCATGACGAACAGCATGAAGGTCGAGGCCTGCTCGTCGAGCCCGACCGGATTGATCAGGATGAACGTCCAGGCCATGCCGAAGAACAGATCGAGCAGGATGAACCGCATCCGCCACTGGTGCAGATTGGCGGTCGTCGGCGTTTCGTCGAGGAATGCCTTGCAGGCCCGGATGATGACGAGATGAATGACCAGCGCGCCGCCGGTCCATACGCCGGAGGTCAGCGCGCCGGTCCACAGTCCCGACAACGCGCCAATGGAGACTATCAGCAGCAGCATGACCGGGGAGGCGGACAGGCGGTTTTGCGCGAACTGGCGCAGCAGTTCGTAATCGAACACCGGCCGGGTGCCGCTGGTCGAGGTCAGCCGGTCGCGTGCTTCGCGGACATGCTGCGTCGCGAGCCGGCGCGTTGTCTGCGGAACAGCGGCAGGCGACGCAAGCTCATGCGCTTCGCTGATGGTATTGGGCATTTCGATTCGGAACTGATGATTCACCCTAAAAGTGGGGCAAATTCCTTAAGATGAGGCTTAAGACCGCAAGGCCGCCGCGGATCCGGCAATCATTCATTTACACTTTGGGCATGGCGGGTTTTTATGCAGTATCAAGCGCGCCCGCGGCACACTGGCCGGCTTCGGCCGGCAACGATAATCTCGTCCGCTCAAAGGGATGGAAAGGCAACTTCGGATGAAGCTCTATGATGGCGGCCGCGCTCCTAATCCGCGGCGCGTCCGGGTCTTCCTGGCCGAGAAGGGCATTACGGTTCCGACCGAGCAGGTCGACCTCGGCAAACTGGAGCAACGCAGCGATGCATTTACTGCAGTCAATCCGATGCAGCGGGTGCCCGCGCTGGTGCTCGACGACGGCACCGTGATCACCGAGTCGATTGCAATCTGCCGCTATTTTGAGGCGCTCCATCCCGAGCCGCCATTGTTCGGCCGCGGCGCGCTGGAAAGCGCGCTGGTCGAGATGTGGCAGCGCCGTATCGAACTGCACCTGTTCCTTCCGGTGTCGATGGTTTTCCAGCACACCCATCCGGCGATGAAGATCATGGTCGATCCGCAGGTCGCGGCGTGGGGCGAAGCCAACAAGCCGCGGGTGGCGCAATTCCTGCAATTGCTCGATGGCGAGTTGAAAGACCGCCAGTACGTCGCGGGACAGGCTTTCACCGTCGCCGATATCACCGCGATGTGCGCGGTCGATTTCATGCGGGTGTCGAAGCTGACGGTCCCGGACGAACTCGCCAATGTCAAACGGTGGCACGCCGAAGTCTCGGCAAGGCCGAGCGCTGGCGCCTGACCGCTCTCGGTTTGCCGCCGCTGCAGCTTAATGTCGCGCACCGGCATTTCCTCATCTGAAGTCTGCTAGACTTCCTCGAAATGATTGTATTGCTGGGAGGATTCGATGATCACTCGTCGTGTGTTGTGCATGGCCGCCGCCACGGCGCCGCTCGCCGCCGCAACGCGGACCGTTCGCGCCGACAACTATCCGTCACGGCCGATCCACGTCATCAGCCCGTTCCCGGCGGGAAGCGCCTCTGACACTATCGGCCGGGTTGTGCTCGATCAGGTGTCGCAGATTCTCGGCCAGGCCATGGTGGTCGAGGCCAAGCCCGGCGCCGGGGGCATTGTCGGTTTTGCCGACGTCGCCAAGGCCGATCCCGACGGTTACACGGCCGTTACCAGTTCGACCTCGATGGGCACCGGCGCAGTGCTCCACAGCAAGCTGCCCTACGATCCGGCGAAAGACTTCGCGCCGGTGGCGATGTTCGGGATGCAGCCGAATGTGCTGGTTGCCTCGAAACAGAGCGGCTTCAAGACCGTTGCCGATCTGGTCGCGGCGGCAAAGGCGAAACCCGGGACGCTGACCTTTGCCTCCGCCGGCGTCGGCTCATCGTCGCACATGTCGGGCGAACGGTTGCGGCTTGCCGCCAAGATCGACGTCCGGCACGTGCCGTTCAAGGACAGCGGCCTGACCGAGGTGATGGCGGGACGGATTGATTATTATTTCATTCCGCTGGCCGCCGCTGCGTCGGCAATCGCGAGCGGCAACCTTACCGTGCTCGCTGTGAGTTCGCTCAAGCGCGTGCCGCTGTTGCCGGATGTGCCGTCGATAGCGGAAGCCGGTTATCCCGCCGCTGAATTCAATTTCTGGGTCGGGCTGTCGGTGCCGGCCAAGACGCCGCGGCCGGTGATCGACAAACTTCACGACGCAACGGAAAAGGCGCTGCAGGATCCGGCGATGAAGGAAAAGCTCGCCAAGCTCGGCGTCGAGCCGCGGCTGATGAGCGTCGACGGCTTCAGCAAATTCGTCAAAGACGATCTGGTCGCGACGGTGCAGCTCGCCAAGGAAGCGAATATCCAGGCGGTGGATTGAAAGCGCGTCATTGCGAGGAGCGAAGCGACGAAGCAATCCAGGGCTTCTGGCATTGAGCGCTGGATTGCTTCGCGGAGCCTGTCATCGGGACGCGCGACTCCGCGCGGTCCCGTTGGCTCGCAATGACGACTGTTATCGGTTCAGCAGCGCGATCAGGCTCGACGTATCCCAGCGCTTGCCGCCCATCTTCTGCACTTGCGAGTAGAACTGGTCGACCAGCGCCGAAACCGGCAGGTGCGCGCCGTTACGGCGGGCTTCGTCGAGACAGATGTTGAGGTCCTTGCGCATCCAGTCGACCGCGAAACCAAAGTCGAACTTGCCGGCGACCATGGTCTTGTAACGATTTTCCATCTGCCAGGATTGTGCCGCGCCTTTTGAAATGGTCGCGATCAGCTTCTCGATGTCGAGGCCGGCTTTCATGGCGAAGTGCAGGCCTTCGGCGAGGCCTTGAACGAGGCCGGCGATGCAAATCTGGTTGACCATCTTGGCGAGCTGGCCGGAGCCCGGCGCGCCGAGCAGGTTGCAGGCGCGCGCGTAGGCGGCGATCACCTTTTCCGCTTTGGCGAACGGTTCGGCATCGCCGCCGCACATCACGGTGAGCACGCCGTTTTCGGCGCCGGCCTGTCCGCCCGACACCGGCGCGTCGACGAATTCAAAACCGCGCTTTTTCGCTTCGGCGTGCAGCTCGCGGGCGATTGCGGCAGACGCCGTGGTGTGATCGACCACGATCGCGCCCTTTTTCACACCGTGGAAAATGCCGTTGTCGCCGAGCATCACCTCGCGAAGGTCATTGTCGTTGCCGACGCAGGCCATGATGAAGTCCTGGCCCTCGGCGGCCTGTTTCGGCGTCGGCGCGCTTTTGCCGCCGTATTGGCCGATCCATTGCTGGGCCTTGGCGCCGGTGCGGTTAAAGACGGTGACGTCGTGGCCGCCCTTGTTCTTCAAATGCCCTGCCATCGGGTAGCCCATGACGCCAAGCCCGACAAACGCGACCTTTGCCATTGTTTCCTCCGCAATGTCCGCCTTTTCGGCCAAGGTCATGGCCCGGAGCGCTACGGCCCGTCAACCGGGATACGTAAGGTTGACCGCACCAGTAGCCTGTCTATGTAGAGCAGATGGCGACTGTGAAAGACGATGTACTGGCGGCACTGGCCAAGGTGCCAAGTCCCGACGGCAAGCCGCTGACTGAGACAGATGCCCTGTCGGAGATCGTCGCGACCGACGGCAAGGTGTTTTTCTCCATTACCGCCGACGCGGCCGCGGTGAAGCGATGGGAAAGCGTGCGCGAGCGCGCCGAGGCAGCGGTTCGCGCAGTGCCGGGCGTGCAGTCCGCGATGGTCGCGTTGACTGCCGAACGCGCCGGCGGCGGCGCTGTGCCACCGCGTCCGCAAGTGCCACCGCAAGCCGCCCGGCCGCACGGCGCGCGTCCGCATGGCGGGGCGCCGGCTGCGCCATCAGGTATTCCCGGTGTTGAATCGATCATCGCCGTTGCGTCCGGCAAGGGCGGGGTCGGCAAATCGACCACCGCGGTCAATCTTGCGCTGGGCTTGCGCGATCTCGGCCTGAAGGTCGGCATCCTCGATGCCGACATCTACGGACCGTCGATGCCCAAGCTGCTCGCCATTCGCGAAAAGCCGGAAACGATCGGCGGCACGCGGCTCAAGCCGATCGTGCGCCACGGCATGCCGGTGATGTCGATCGGGTTTTTGATCGAGGAAGAAACGCCGATGATCTGGCGCGGCCCGATGGTGATGTCGGCGCTGACGCAGATGTTGCGGGAAGTGGAGTGGGGCACGCTTGACGTCATGGTGGTGGACATGCCGCCCGGCACCGGCGATGCGCAGCTCACCATGGCGCAGCAGGTGCCGCTCAAGGGCGCAGTCATCGTCTCGACGCCGCAGGACCTTGCGCTGATCGACGCGCGGCGCGGCATCGCGATGTTCCGCCGGGTCAACGTGCCGGTGCTCGGCATCGTCGAGAACATGAGCACCTTCATCTGCCCGAAGTGCGGTGAACGCACCGATATTTTCGGCCATGGCGGCGCGCGTCTTGAGGCGGAGCGGCTGGGCGTTCCGTTTCTCGGCGAAGTGCCGCTCGATATCGCGATCCGCGAGAACTCCGACGCCGGCAAGCCCGTGGTCGCGACTGCGCCGGACGGTCCGCACGCGAAAGCCTATCGCGACATCGCCGCGCGGGTTCGCGACAGCCTTTCAGCCGCGAGCCGTAAGGCGCCGAAGATCGTGATCGAGGCGTGAGATAAAAAGTCGGCCGCCAAACTGATGCGGTCACAGGGCAGGGAGCGCACGATGATAATGGCATTGCGCGCCGCGGTGCTTGGCATCGTGACAGGCGCGCTGATCGTGCACGGGCCGGCAGCCGATGCACAGTCGATCGCCGCGCTCTACGACCAGGCCAAATCCGAAAAAGAGCTGGTGCTCTATACCGGCGGCCCGGCCGCGCCACATGAAGCGCGCGCCAAGCTGTTCATGCAGCAATACCCCGGCATCACGGTCTCGGTCACTGGCGGCTTCAGTAATGTGCTCAATGCCGAGATCGAAAAGCAGATGGCGGCGGGCGCACTGGCGGTCGACATGGCGATCTTCCAGACCGTGCAGGATTTCGTCGCCTGGAAGCAACAAGACAAACTGCTGGCCTTCAAACCTGACGGGTTCGAGCACGTCTATCCGAACATGCGCGATCCAGACGGCGCCTATGAGGCGATGAGCGTCAGTGTGCAGACCTATGCCTACAATACGGCGAAGCTGTCCGCCGCCGACGCGCCACAGTCGGCGCTCGATTTCCTCAAACCCGCATTCGCCGGCAACGTCATCACCTGCTATCCGGCGGACGACGACGCGACGCTCTATCTGTTTTACCTGATCGTGCAGAAATACGGCTGGTCGTGGATGGACAAATACATGGCCAGCAAGCCCAATTTCGTTCAGGGCCATCTCGACGTGTCACGCAGCGTCGGTTCGGGCGCGAACATCGCAACGTTCGACGCGACCTCGACGGTGTGGCCGTTCATGCGCGAGGGAAAGGTCAACGTCGTGTTCTCGCCTGTCGACGAAACCCCGGTGTTTACCGCGACCGGCGGCATCTTTCGGAATGCACCGCATCCGAATGCGGCGAAGCTCTACCTGACGTGGCTTCTTGCCAAGGAGCAGCAGGCCAAGACCGGCTCGTTTTCGTCACGCGACGATGTCGATCCGCCGCCGGGTTTTAAGCCGCTGACGTCCTACAAGATTGGCAATGCCTATCGGGAATTCGTCACCGATGCGGCGCTGATCGCGGACCTTCGCAAACGCTTCGAGGCCTATACCGGTCCGCCGGTCAACAAAGGCGGCGTGCGGTAGTGCCGTTTCCAGGCTGACTTCTAGCTGGGGAAACCTCTGAAAACGCGTGTTCGCACCGGGACGGTCCGATTCACAGGCCGCCGGGCTCTGCTTGCTCATGGCTCCGGTATGGATTATTTTGGATCCAATTAAATCCAAAAGTGGGCGGCGACGGGCAAGGTTCGGAGACGGTCATGCAGCAGACATTTGAACCGACGGTCATTGATCAGGGCGCGGCTGTGCCGGTGGCCAAGCGGCTTCCCGGATTGAGCGGCAAGCGCCTTGCCTTTGTCGACAACAGCAAGTGCAACGCCGATCTTTTCATCCAGCGGCTTTCGGCGGAGCTTCAAGGACGCTTTGGCGTGGTTCCCGGGCCGGTGATCCGCAAACTGGCGCCCAAGGATCGTCTGTCGGACCGCGATTTTGCCGACCTCGCGCAATGCGATGGCATCGTGCAGTGTTTCGGCGACTGCGGCACCTCGACGTCGATCAGTGTCGCCGATGCTGTGGAAATGGAGCGCCGCGGCATTCCGACCGTGACGGTGTTCTCGACAGCATTTGCGTCGGCGGCGCAGAAGCAGGCGGCCGGACGCGGTATGCCGGATCTGCCGTTCGTCCGGATTCCGCATCCGATGCACACCGCCAAACGGGCCGCTGTTGCCGAACGTGCCGATGCCGTTGTCGGCACGGTTGTCGAGCGCCTGACCAAACACGACGGTGCTGCGGCGGAAGCCGAAGGCGTTAGCGCATTTGATGGCGCCAACGCGGCCGACGACCAGGAAATGTTCTTTGCCCGCGGCTGGACCGACGGTTTGCCAGTCGTTGCACCTTCGGCGGAGAAAGTCGCGGCGATGATCGCAGCCTCCGGGCGCGACGCCGCCGATCCGATCGGACCGATTCCGCCGCGGTGGCGGCAGGCGACGATCGAGAAGATCGCGATCAACGCGGTGCTGGCTGGCTGCCGGCCGGAATATTTCCCGGTCGTGCTCGCTGCAGTCGAAGCGCTTCTCGAAAACGACGTGCAGCTCTACAGCATCCAGACTGCAACCAACACCACGGCGCCATTCGTCATCGTCAACGGACCGATCGCGAACGAAATCGATATCAACGCGCGCGGCAACGTGCTCGGGCAGGGCGCGCGCGCCAATGCCACCATCGGCCGCGCGGTGCAGCTGGTGTTCCGCAACATCGGCGGCGATATCGCCGGTGAAACGGATATGTCCACGCACGGCCAGGCTGGAAAGTTCACCGCCTGCATCGCCGAGGCCGAGGACGACAGCCCGTGGACGCCGTTCCATGTCGACGCAGGCTTCGCGCGTGGCGATAGCACGGTTACGGTGATCGGTGCGTCCGGACCGCAGAACATCTTCACCTACGGCTGCGAGACCGGGCAGGACATTCTGGAGCATTTCGTTGGCGCGACGCTCGGGCTCGGCCACAACAACATCATTTTCCCGACCGGGCCGCTGTTCATCGTCAGCCCCGAGCACGCTGCCACGATGGCGCGCGACGGCATCGGCAAAAAGGAAATTCAGCAGACGATATTCGAGCGTGGCCGCATCCCGCTGTCGCGTTTTGCCAAGCGCAGCGTTGACGGCTTGCGGCACCGGCGCGCGCGCTGGTTCGCCGAAGTCGGCGATCCGGATCATATTGGCGTTACCGACCGGCCGGGTGACGTCAGCATCGTCGTTGCCGGCGGTGCAGGCATTCATTCGTTGTTTGTGCCGACGGCGTTCAGCTACCGTCCGGTGACGCGGCGCATTGCCGGCAAGACTTAAGATGCGCGGCAGTTCCGGCGGCTGAGGACACAAGAAGCCTCACGCGGATTGTCCAGAGGGAGGAAGTCGATGTCCGAAACCGGGCAGGCCGCGCCGGCGAATGGGCTGCCGCATGCGGCCCCTGCAATGACTCATCCCGATCGCGCGCGCGTGTCGTTCTTTGCACGGTGGGGATTCTGGCTCGGCGCCGCGGTGCTCACGGCCATCGTGCTGATGCCGCAGCCCGAAGGTCTCTCCGTCGCCGGCCAGCACATGCTCGGCATTCTTGCTTTCGCGGTCATCGTGTGGATGACGGAGGCCGTCGATTATGTCGCAAGCTCGATCATGGTCATGGCGCTGACGGCGGTGCTGCTCGGCATCGCGCCAAATCCGGCGCAGCCCGACCATCTGCTCGGCACCAGCGCCGGGCTTGCCGCGGCGCTCGACGGCTTCACCAATACGGCAGTGGCTTTGATCGCGGCATCGATTCTGATCGCCACGGCCATGGCGGTCACCGGCCTCGATAAACGCGTGGCGCTCAAGATCATTTCGCTGATTGGCACCAGCCAGCACCGCATCCTGATCGGCACCATGGTCGTCATGGCCGTGCTGGCGTTCTTCATCCCTACCGCATCTGCACGAGTCGCAAGCGTCGCGCCGATCGTCGTCGGACTGATCGCGGCGCTTGGCGTCAGCAGGAAAAGCCGGTTTGCGGCGGTCCTGATGCTGTCGGTCGCTTATATGACACTGATCTGGGCGATCGGCGTCGCCACCGGTGCGGCACAGAATGTCTACGTCAACGGCCTTATGGAGAAGACGCTCCACATCCGGATTTCATGGATCGACTGGCTCATCGTCGCGGCGCCGTTTTCGGTTGTCATGAGCGTCGCCGTCTATGTTCTGCTGATGAAAATGATGCCGCTCGATCCTGGCGACACCGCCGATGCCGGTGGCATCGCTGCAAGTGCCGAAAAGCTCGGGCCGATGAGCGCCGCCGAGACGCGGCTCATGGTCATTTGCGTCGCGTTGCTTCTGTGCTGGGCTACCGAAGGCAAGCTGCATCATATCGACTCGTCGACCGCAGCGATTGTTGCCATTGCCTTCGCATTCATGCCCAGGATCGGCGTCGTAAGCTGGAAGCAGGTCCAGCAGCGGGTCCCGTGGGGCATTCTCATCCAGCTAGGCGTCGGTGTCGGACTTGGTACCGCGCTCCTGAAGACCGGGGCGGCCGGTTGGCTCGCCAATCATGTGGTCAGCGAGTTCGGCGTGCAGCAGATGTCGCCGCTCGCAATTCTCGCCGTGCTGTGGCTGTTCATGATCCTGGTGCATCTCGGCTTCTCAAGCGGAGCCGCAATGGCGACGACGATGATCCCGGTGATGATCGGCGTGTTGCAGCAGGCGCAGTTTCCGGCAATGAAGGTTGCCGGAATGACGATGCTTCTGACCTTCACCACCAGCATCGGCTGGATCCTGCCGGTCAACGGTCCGCAGAACATGCTGGCGCTCGGCACAGAGACTTTCGAGGCACGCGATTTCATTCGCGTTGGCATCGTGCTCACCGTGATCGCCTATGCGATGCTGGTGCTGTTCGCGGCGACCTATTGGCACTGGCTCGGTTACGTTTGAACAATGCGATTGCACGCACTTCTGCAAGACGCCGGCGATGCCGGCACCACCGCGGATGCGGTTCATCGGGTGCTGCGGCAGGCCGTCGTCGATGGTTCAATCGCGCCGGGCGAGCGGTTGCGCAGCGATGCGCTGGCGAACGAACTGCGAGTGAGCCGCACGCCGGTGCGGGAAGCCTTGCGCAAGCTCGAAGCCGAAGGCCTGGTGCAGCGCGTAGGCTCCGGCCTCGTCGTTCGCGCGTTAAGCGAGCGGGACTTGACGGAAGTGTTCTATGTCCGCGAAGCGCTCGAGGGGATGGCGGCGCGGCTTGCGGCCGAGAACGCCACGCCGGACGAGATCGCCGAAATCCGCCATTTGCTTGAAGACATGGATGCGGTGCGCCGCGGCGGCGATGTGCGCAAGCTGCGCCGGCTGACCGCCGAATTTCATCAAGCGGTGTGCAAGGCCTCGCACAACGATCGCTTGCTGCAATCCCTGAAAACGCTGCTCGATCATGCGCGGCAGAGCCAGTCGAGCACGCTCTACGAGGAAGGCCGGCCGGCCGCTGCGATTGAAGAGCACCGTACCTTGTTGCGCGCGATCGAGGCCCGCGACGGCGACCGCGCCGAACGGGCGGCACGCCAGCACCGTCGCAAGACTCTGGAGCTGCGCAAGGAAATGCTGCGCAACGAGCAGCGTAAATCACGCGCGCCGGACGCCACCTGACGCCGATGTCGCCCGCGAAATCGTGATCGGTGGGGACTAACCGAACTCGCGGCCGGAACCTAAATGCTCGTGAGGATTTACTCAGGAGCAACGAATATGTCTAAACGCTGGGCGATTGTGGCGGTTGCCTTGCTGGTGCTTCCGGTTTTGGCCGGATCGGCGGCATTTGCGCGCTCGCAGCTCGACGGACGACAATTTGACGGACGCTGGAGCGTGTCCGTCATCACCAATTCCGGCGCCTGCGATCGCGGCTATCGTTACCGGCTGAATATCGCGAACGGTCAAATTTTCTACGACAATCCAAGCGTCCAGATATCGGGACAGGTCACGCCGCGCGGCCAGGTGCAAGTCATGGTTCGCGTCCGGCGGACAGCAGGCGGTCGGCACTGGCCGGATGTCGCGCGATTATGGCCAAGGCTCATGGAGCGGTCAGTCGACGGCCGGACAATGCTCCGGCGTGTGGCAGGCTCAGCGCGAAGGCTAGATATTCGCCGGAGCATGATCTTTTCCGAAAGCCGGCCTCCACCCACGGATCAAGTCCGAGGGCAAGCTTTTCGGGATCATGCTCTCAACTGACCAAGCCTGATGCGTCGCGCCGGAGTACTTTGCCGGGCAGCGCACCGGTATGCGTGGCGTTTTCCACCACCAGCGTGCCGTTGACGATCACGGTGGTGCGCGCGCCGCTCGGGAATTGATGCGGGTCGGCATAAGTGGCGCGGTCGGCGAAGTCGGCCGGATCGAAGATCACGACGTCGGCGCGATGGCCTGCTTTCAACAGGCCGCGGTCTTTCAGCTTCAACGCACGCGCCGTCGCGCCGGTCATCTTGTGGATCGCGCGCTCGAGCGACAGTGCGTTCTGCTCGCGCACATAGCGCGTCAGGATTCGCGGGAACGTGCCGTAAAAGCGCGGATGCGGCATGCCTTTGCCGACGGTGCCGTAGGGCGCGACGCAATTGCCGTCGGAGCCGACCAGCGCCAGCGGCGAGGCGACGATGGTGCGGATGTCGTCTTCGGAGATCGACGTCACCAGCACGCGGGTCGCGCCTTTGTCGTCGGCGAGATAATCGCACAGCGTGTCAACTGGATCGGCGTTACGTTCCGCCGCAAGTTCGGCGATGGTGCGCCCGGCATGTTGCGGCAGGTTCGGCGAAATCGAAATCTGCACGCAGTCCCACGACGGAATGCGGCCCCAGTTGTTCAAGCCCTCGCGCGCAATATCGCCGCGGATCCGGTCGCGCGTGCCGGGCTCGCGTAGCCGCGTCAGCATGGCTTCGACGCCGCCGGCCTGCACCCACGGTGGCAGCAGGTTCTTCAGCGGGTTAGATCCTGCGGCGTAGGGATAGGAATCACAGTCGACGTCGACGCCGCGCGCCTTGGCGTCGGCGATCATCTTGAGCGCCGTGGACACCTTGCCCCAGTTGTCGGTGCCGGAGCATTTGAAGTGCACGATCTCGACATGGACGCCGCATTGCTCGCCGACCGCAATCGCTTCCTCGACCGCTTCGATGACTTTGTTCGACTCGTCGCGCAGGTGCGTGAAGTAAGCGGCGTTATGGCGGGCGAGCACGCGGCCGAGCGCGATCATCTCGTCCGGCGCGGCATACGAGCCCGGCGGCGTGAACAGGCCCGACGACATCCCGAGTGCGCCGGCCGCGAGCGCATCCTCGAGCAGCGCGGTCATTTGCGCGAGTTCGGCTTCGCTCGGTGCGCGCTCGGCCATGCCCATGACCATCAAGCGGAGCGTGTTGTGCCCGACCAGCATGCCGGCATTCACGGCGACGGCCGGAAAGCCGTCGAGGTAATCGGGAAAACTTGTCTCGCGGAACGGCAGCCAGGGTGCGCTCGGGCTCAGATAATCCCTGAGCATGTCGACTTTGCCCGGCAGCGCCGGCGCGACCGAAAATCCACAATGGCCGATGATCTCGGTGGTGACGCCCTGGCGCACCTTGCTTTCGGCCTTCGGATTGATCGGCAGCGTGAAATCCGAATGGGTCTTGATGTCGATGAAGCCGGGCGCGACTGCAAGGCCGTGAGCGTCAATCGTCTTGCGCGCCGGGCCGGTTACGCGCCCGACGGCGGCGATACAGTCTCCGTCGATGGCGAGGTCGCCTGCGATGCCGGGATTGCCGTCGCCGTCGAACAGCGTTCCGCCGCGAATAAGAATGTCGTGCAACTTACTGCTTCATGCATAGCGCCAGCGCCGGTCCGGGGCTGTTGCTGCAGGTCGCGGAATCGATATCGGCGTTTCGGGTGATCGAGATCGCGCCGCCGGGGCAGGTGGCCGAGACCATCCGCTCGCCCGGGCTGCAGGTCAGGTCGCAGTTGCTGTTGGCGCCGCATTCCTGACGCAGCGCATGCAGTCCGGTTGCGCCGACCGGGCCGGGCGGTCCTTGCGGTCCGATCGGGCCGGCAACGCCTTGTTGGCCGGCGGGGCCGGGCGGCCCGGCAGCGCCTTGCTGGCCGGCCGGTCCTTGCGGTCCCTCAAAGCATCCGGCCAGCAACAGCGATACGGCCAGAGCGATGACGGCGGTCGAAACGCGCATGAAGCCTCCTCACGAGCCCGGAGAGTGCAAAGGAAAGACAAAGCGTTTCATCGCCGAATTGGCGAGTCAATCAGGGGCGGCCGGCCGTCAGCCGTGATGATGCTTGCGATGACGGACATACGGCGGCGCCGGCTGATATTGCGGCCACGCCGGGTTGAGATTGCAGGAGCCGCGATTGCCGGCAATCACCGCGGGCTGGCACTGCTCGGCGGTCATGAATTCGCAATCCCAGACCACGTCGCCGGCGCCGAGATTTTGCACCGCGCACCACGGCGCATTGCCGATCGTGCCGGCCTGGCTCGGCGAGGTGTGGATCAGGAGCGCTGCTCCGACGCCGACGGCAGCCAATGAGAATCGGGTGAATATTTGCATGATGCTCAATCTGTAGCGGGCGGAGGTGACGACATTAGCGCAAGTTGGGGGCGCCCGGTAATCCAAGTGAGAATCGCCCGGTTGGGAAACCGCGCGGAATGTTCCTCTTAGCAATTGTCCGGGCAATCGGCGGACGACCGCTGCGAATGATAGGTCAGCGCCAGCGTACTGCCCGTGACGAACGCGACCGCCAAAACAATGAGAAGCGCAATCTTCTTCATGGCGAACCCCGTTTGATCCCTCCGGTTATGAGATTCTTGCCGGGGTCGAAAGGCGTCCCGGTTACGTTCTCAACAAGGCGCGTCCACAACCTAGATTTATAAACAACAACCAAAGATTGTATGGGCTTCTCTCAAAGGCCGCGAGTTTCCGTCTGATTGTCGGCGGCCGGATCGGCGTGAAAGAGATTGAGGGGCTAATTAAGAAGCTGAAGCTCGATAAGGAGATTTTAGCTGAACAGGAGGAAGCAAAGCGAGCAGCCCGCCGCCGAAACCCCAATGCGTCGGATATGAAAGAGGCCGCCAACTGAGGCGCCCCTCTACGCAGCGATTTGTCTGTCGCATTCGGCCAAAGCGTGCTGCTTTATCAAAGCCGCGTCGGTCCACGTCCGCGCAAGGTCCAGAAAGTTCTCCCTGTCCTCATCGGTGTTGGCTTCGAGCGCAGCAAGCAATGCTTCTCTCGCGTATTGCCAGAACGGGTCTGTAATCAGCATTGGGGCACCCTCCGTGCTCCCGACACTTCCCCGGTATCAGAGTGTGCCGCCTCACTCAGAGGCGGTCAAAATCGCTCACTTTCGGCCCTGTGGATAAGTCCCCGATTCGGCCCTGTGGATAAGTCCCCGATCGTCGGCAAATTAGGACAGACGAAACTGCGACTTAGGACAACTGGCTCGGAAAAAGGACAGCGCCAGATTGTATTTAAGGAACATATTGCGAACTGAGAACAGATCATGTACAGTCCTGAAATCGTAATGTCCACCGCCGGTAGGCCGGCAGCTTCCGCGCCCTCCGAATCCCGGCCATATAGGAGCCACGCCAATGAGTGCAGGTGCAGCACTTCGTCTCGTTGAAGGATCGTCCATGGACAAATCGAAGGCGCTGGATGCCGCGCTGTCCCAGATCGAACGCAATTTCGGCAAGGGCTCGATCATGCGGCTTGGCAAAAACGACAAGTCGATGGATATCGACGTTGTCTCCACCGGCTCGCTCGGCCTCGACATCGCGCTGGGCGTCGGCGGTCTGCCGCGCGGCCGGGTGGTCGAGATTTACGGTCCGGAATCGTCGGGCAAGACCACGCTGGCGCTACACACCCTTGCGGAAGCGCAGAAGAAAGGTGGCATTTGCGCCTTTATCGACGCCGAACATGCGCTCGATCCGATCTATGCGCGCAAGCTCGGCGTCAATGTCGATGACCTTCTGATTTCGCAGCCGGATGCCGGCGAGCAGGCGCTCGAAATCGCCGACACCCTGGTCCGCTCCGGCGCGGTCGATGTGCTGGTGATCGATTCGGTCGCGGCGCTGGTGCCGCGCGCCGAGCTCGAAGGCGAGATGGGTGACAGCCAGCCCGGCCTGCAGGCGCGGCTGATGAGCCAGGCGCTGCGCAAGCTCACCGCCTCGATCAACCGCTCCAACACGATGGTGATCTTCATCAACCAGATCCGCATGAAGATCGGGGTGATGTACGGCTCGCCGGAAACCACGACTGGCGGCCACGCGCTGAAATTCTACGCTTCGGTGCGACTCGATATCCGCCGCATCGGCGCGATCAAGGAACGCGATGAGGTGGTCGGCAACCAGACCCGCGTGAAAGTGGTCAAGAACAAGCTCGCGCCCCCGTTCAAGCAGGTCGAATTCGACATCATGTACGGCGAGGGCGTTTCCAAGATGGGCGAACTGGTCGACCTCGGCGTCAAAGCCGGCGTGGTGGAGAAATCCGGCTCCTGGTTCTCCTATGACAGCCAGCGCATCGGCCAGGGCCGCGAGAACGTCAAAACCTTCCTGAAGGCCAATCCCGATATCGCAACAAAAATCGAGGCCGCGATCCGGGAGAACTCCGGCCTGATCGCCGAAAAAATCCTGGCCGGCGAGAAGGAAGAGGCCACGGACGACGACGAAGCGGCGGAAGGGTAGAGCGTTCCGCTTAGACCATGATCTAACAGATCATGGTCTAAAATCTTGTTGGAGCATGATCTTTCGGAAAACCGGCGGCTACCCATGGATCAAGTCCGAGGGCAAGCTTTTCCGGATCATGCTCTTGCCTCCCTCTTCCTTTAACGGAAGAGGGGATGCCAATAGCAAAACCCGGGCGCCAGGCGCCCGGGTTTTTTTACGCTCGACAGCTTTAGTCTTGGAAAGGCTTAGTCGTTCGAAGTGCGGCGCTCGGCAGTCCAGGAGCCGGAGCATTCGCCGCCGGACCAGCGGCCTTCGCCGAGGTCGCCCGACAGACGGCCCGAACCCGTTGCGCTCTTGCTGCCGGAGCTGACGATCACGGTGATGGCGCCGGTCGGCTGGACTTTGCCGTTGATGCTGATCGCAGTGACGCTGCCGGCATTGGCCAGTGCGCCGTTCTGGATGCGGATCGGATAGCGATAGCCGCGGTCGCAGTCGCCCTTTTCGGTGACGATCGAGACGCTCCACAGGCCGTCATATGCCGGCACCGCGTAGGTGCTGGTCGTGGCAACGGTGGCTGACGCGGCAACGAGCGTGAACAGTGCAGCACTCACGATACTGGATTTGAAGGTCTTCATGGCTGCCGTTCCCTGTTTTGTCTTTCGCGAGTTATTCCCGCGATTGCGCTGAGGTCTGCGACTTAGGCGTAAGATTTGGGCGTAAGATTTGGGCGGAAGATTTGGGCGGAAGATTTGGCTTGAACCCGGACACCCCTTCGTCGCGCTGAAACACAAACGCGTTCTACCGAACAAAGGTTCAAATCGAGTTGACTGGCATCACAAAAATGCGGGTATTTGGCGTTGATAGGTCGGGAATGGCCTAATATTACAATGAATCCAGATACTTGGTGGATTCAATGTGTATTAAATATTAGGCCGATTTTGCGGCCTGGACGGCCACAACCGTTACCGCGCGAGGGCTTTCCCGCTATTGCGCGGCCGCTTCCCGCGCCTGCGGAGCGGGCGCCGGATCCGGCGCAACCAGGCGATAGCCGACGCCGAGTTCGGTCAGCAGGATTCGCGGCTGAGTTGGATCGGCTTCGATCTTGCGGCGGAGTTTACGGACGAAAATGCGCAGGTAATGCGTGTCGTCCACATGCTCGTTGCCCCAGATTTCCCGAAGCAGGAATTGGTGGGTGACGACATTGCCGGAGTGCTGGGCGAGGATTTGCAGCAGCCGGTATTCCTTCGGCGTCAGCGTCAGGCGCTGATCGTTGATGGAAACGGCGCGGGCGGCGAAGTCGACCGCCAGCGGTCCGAATTTGATGATCGGTTCGCCGCGGGCGACCCGGAGCTGCCGCCGCATCGCCGAATGGGCGCGCGCCAGCAATTCGGCCATGCCGAACGGCTTGACGACATAGTCGTCGGCGCCGAGTTCAAGCAACCGTACCTTTTCGGCCTCGCTGCCGCGCACCGACAGCACGATCAGCGGCACGCTCGACCAGGCGCGCAGCCGCTCCAGCACGTCGGCGCCGTCCATGTCGGGCAGGCCGAGATCGAGAATGATCAGATCGGATGGCTTCAGCGTCGCCGTGCGCAAGGCTTCCGCTCCGGTCTCGGCCTCGTGCACCTGAAAACCGTCCAGTTCGAATCCGGTACGCAGAAACCTGCGAATCTGGACCTCGTCGTCGACGACGAGAACGGAAGCCGGTATTTCACTCATTCGGCAGCACTTTCCATTGTTTCAGCCTCGAGCGCGTCCGGCTCGGGCATCAGTTCTTCAGCCGACATCGGCAGGTGGATCGAAACCGTGGTGCCGCGATCGACGCCGTCGCTCTCCACTTCGACCCGCCCGCCATTGGCGCTGATGAAGGCCTTGGCGATCCACAGTCCGAGCCCGGAGCCCGACGTGGTGACGGCGTGGCGCGGCCCGCGAAAGAAACGGCCGCCGACCTGGCGCCGCTCTTCGGCTGTCAGTCCGGCGCCGGCGTCGTGCACCGACAGGATGACGGTTCGGCCGCTGGCATGCGCCGCGACCCGGATGGGGGAGCCCGGCGGCGAATATTTCGCCGCATTGTCGATGATCTGCACCAGCGCCTGTTCGACCTGCGCCGGATCGACGTGCACGATCGGCAGGTTGGAATTCAGGTCGAGCGTCAGCGGATAGCCGGAGAGGCGGCGCCGGCGATGGTCGATCGCCGCGTTGACGATGTCGACCGGCTCGACCCATTGCAGTTTCGGCCGAACCTGCTGGCGGGTGATGGTGGTGGCGTCGAGCAGATTTTGAATGTCGATATTGAGCCGCTCGGCTTCATCGCGCACCACGGCGGTCAAGGAGTGAAGCTTCTTGTCTCCCGCCAGCGCGGGCGCGTTGTGCAGAATGGTCGCAGCGCCGAGGATCGATGCCAGCGGTGTGCGCAGTTCGTGCGACACCGACCCGATCAGGGCTTCGCGGAGCAATTCGCTCTCCGAACGCATCTTCGCGTCGGCGAGCGCGCGTGCGACGTCCAGCCGTTCGAGCGTTGCCACGGCATCGGCCAGCGCATCGTCGATCCGATGGCGCAGATCGGCGAGCGGCTCACCGGAAACGTTGCCGAGATCGACCGCAACCAGCCCAAAGTCGATTGTTTTCGGCGAGACGCGCCGGATCAGCCAGATGTTGCCGTTGGCAACCTCGACCGTTCGTTCGCGGCCTTCGTCGTTTTCCACGTGGGCGACGGCGGCACGCACGCTGGCCGGCACGTCGCTGGCGCTAGCGGGGTCGGCGGCGCCGAGCAGGACCACCTTCCGTTGCACCAGATTGGCGAGATGATCCTGGATGGCGACGAAAATATCGTCGGCGCTCGGTGCAGCGGCGAGCCGGCGCGAGAAAGCGTAGAGGTCGGTCATCTCCTGCTCGCGCTTGCGCGCGATCAGGATGTTCTTCTTCGCCTGGCTGGCCAGCTGCGATACCACTACGGCGACGACGATGAACAACACCAGATTCAGCGTTTCCTGCGGCGAAGCGACCTGGAAACTGTAGAGCGGCGCAAAATAAAGGTACCCCGACAGGAACACGCCGGCGATCGCAGTCACCAGCGCCGGGATCAGACCCAGCTGGTAGCCGGCAATCATGACCGGCACCAGATAAAGCACGGCGCCGCGCAAGATGCCGAAATAGTGCCGCAGGATCAGCAGCACCGCCGTGGTCACGGCGATCAAAAGCAGCGCGATCAAAACGCCGCGCGCTTCCCGCCGCAAGACCGAAAGCTGTAGAATCATCGTATCGACGCGCCGTTTCGCAGCCTGAGTCTGCCCCGGCGGGAAGATAGGGTGCGCGCGGGGCGCTGACCAACGTTTTCCGGGTGCTGCACGCACTCACGCGCGGCAAAAGCGAACAATTTTTCGTAATCTGCCCGGCTTTTTAACGTTAAAGCGCGCGTGCTGACCGGAAATATACGGTATTCGCCCGCGAATTTATGCAGAGTTTACGGTTGGAGCGCCGTTTATTTGTTGCGCACGACGTCGCCGTAAGCTGGCGCCTCCTTCAGAAAACCGCGGTCGAGCATCCAGTCGACCTTTTCCTGAAATTCTTCCGGCCGGTAGGTCTTAACGCCGACGAGTTCCGGCATCAGGCCGCCCTGGCGCTGTTCAGGCGCAAGATCGCGCAGCACTTCCTTGCGCGAGCGATCCTCGTTTTCCTTCAGCCATTCGATGGCGCGGTTTAGCGCGCGGCGCAGCTTGGCCGCGGTTTCCTCATCGACATCGTTGCCGGCGACGATGCCGCCGCGCCAGCGCAGGTCGGCGATCTTGCGCGCACCGGCGGCAAGCGCCCGGCTGACCAGCGGTTCCATCAGCGCGGCCGCCTGCGTGTTGCCGCTGAGCAGCGATTGCAGCCGGTCGTGAGCATGGACCAGCTTGATCTCGTCGAACGGCACGCCGGCGGCCTCCAGCACTTCGATCGCGGCGTAGAACGTTCCGGCATGCCAGGTGACGGCGATCGGCACATTGCGCAAGTCGGCCGGCGACTGGATCTGCGAATCCTTGGCGACCATCAGCGCGCCGGTACGCACGGTGGTGTCGAGGCCGATGATCTTGCCGCCGCCGAGCGACTGCACGCGCTCGATCGCGCCCCATTCGCACACCGGATAAACCTCGAGGTCGCCTTTCTGCAGTTGCGATTCTTTCCAGCGCTTCGAGAAGTCCTCGACGCGACCGGCGGCGCCTTTCGGATTGTCTTCGTGATATTCGACGTTCAGACCTTCGGCTGCGAAAAATCCTTGCTCCACGGCGACGCGCCAGGGGCGGTCGTGGGCGTTGCTGTCGCTCTGCAGGCGAATGGTCCGGGTCATCGGCGCTCTCCCTGGGTTGATCACGAGTTATCGGTTCAATCTCGACTGGATTGAATAAGCTATTTGGGATCGTCTCCCGGCCTGAACTGGTCGTCGTAGCCGTGGCGGCTCGAATAGAACAGCAACGCCATCAGGCCGCAGCCGACCACGAGCGAGAATACGATGCCGAGGATCATGGCGACATAGCCCGCCGCCGGCATCGGCGGTCCGCTTATCGCCGTCCAGGCCCGCGATGCGAACCACGCGGCCGCAGCGAGGATCACAAACAGCGCCGCCAGCAAGGCAACGATCCCAAGAGTGCTCCACGTGCCGGCCGATTTTGCCATCAGTCCAACCTCACCGCAAACATAGGCTTTGCCGAGGCCGCCGCCAATGCCGGGTAACGCCGCCGCCCTTCCGGCTTACGCCATCGCCGCTTTGAGGTTGGCGTCGACCTTGTCGAGGAAGCCGATAGTCGAGAGCCACTTCTGATCCGGCCCGATCAGCAAGGCGAGGTCCTTGGTCATGAAGCCGGACTCCACAGTGCTGACCGTGACCTGTTCCAGTGTCGTCGCGAACTTCGCCAGTTGCGGATTGTTGTCGAGCTTGGCGCGATGCGAAAGCCCGCGCGTCCACGCGTAAATCGAAGCGATGGAATTGGTCGAGGTTTCGCGGCCCTTCTGGTGCTCGCGGAAGTGCCGCGTCACCGTGCCGTGCGCGGCTTCGGCTTCCACGACCTTGCCATCCGGCGTGGTCAGCACCGAGGTCATCAGGCCGAGCGAGCCATAGCCTTGCGCCACGGTGTCGGACTGCACGTCGCCATCGTAGTTCTTGCAGGCCCAGACGTAGCCGCCGGACCACTTCAGCGCCGCCGCGACCATATCGTCGATCAGGCGGTGCTCGTAGGTAATCCGCTTCTCGGCGAATTTGTCCTTGAATTCCTTGTCGAAGATCTCCTGGAAGATGTCCTTGAAGCGCCCGTCGTAGACTTTGATGATGGTGTTCTTGGTGGACAGATACAGCGGATAGCCACGGTTGAGCGCGTAGTTCATCGAGGCGCGCGCAAAATCCATGATCGACTGGTCGAGGTTGTACATCGACAGCGCGATGCCACTACCCGGGAACTGGAATACCTCGCGTTCGATCTTCTGGCCGTCGTCGCCGACGAAGGTGAGGAAGAGCTTGCCCTTGCCCGGGATCTTGATGTCGGTCGCGCGATACTGGTCGCCATAGGCATGTCGGCCGATGATGATCGGCTGCGTCCAGCCCGGCACCAGCCGCGGCACGTTCTTGCAGATGATCGGCTCGCGGAAGATGACGCCGCCGAGGATGTTGCGGATCGTGCCGTTCGGCGAGCGATACATTTCGTGCAGATTGAATTCCTTCACGCGCGCTTCGTCCGGCGTGATGGTGGCGCATTTGACCGCAACGCCGACCTTCTTGGTCGCTTCTGCGGCGTCGATGGTGATCTGATCGCGCGTCTCGTCGCGCTTCTGCATGCCCAGATCGAAATACATCAGGTTGAGGTCGAGATAGGGGTGGATCAGCTTATCCTTGATGGACTGCCAGATGATCCGGGTCATCTCGTCGCCGTCCATTTCGACGATCGGGTTGGTGACCTTGATTTTCGCCATAGGGCTTCGATCCCGTTCGAGCGCGGTCGGGTTACAGGTTCAAATTGCCGCCGCCGGACTTAGCGTCAGAGCGCGGCGATCGCAGCGTTCAGCGTAGCGCTCGGCCGCATCGCGGCCGATGTCTTGGCGGAATCGGGCAGGTAGTAACCGCCGATGTCGACCGGCTTGCCTTGCGCGCCGATCAGTTCGCTGTTGATCTTAGCCTCGTTCCTGGCGAGCGTCTCGGCCAGCGGTTTGAAGCGGGCTTGCAGCGCCGCGTCCTTGGTCTGCGCGGCCAGCGCCTGCGCCCAGTACAGGGCGAGGTAGAAATGGGTGCCGCGATTGTCGAGTTCGCCGACCTTGCGCGCCGGAGAGCGGTTGAACTCGAGGATCTTGCCGATCGCCGTATCGAGCGTCTCGGCGAGAACCTGCGCTTTGGCGTTCTTGTAAGTCTGCGCCAGATGTTCGAGTGACGCGCCCAGCGCAAGAAACTCGCCGAGTGAATCCCAGCGCAGATAATCCTCTTCCTGGAACTGCTCTACGTGCTTGGGCGCCGAGCCACCGGCACCGGTCTCGAACATGCCGCCGCCCGCCAACAGTGGAACGATCGACAGCATCTTGGCCGAGGTGCCGAGTTCCATGATCGGAAACAGATCGGTCAGGTAGTCGCGCAGCACGTTGCCGGTGACGGAGATCGTGTCCTGACCCTTGCGGATACGATCGAGTGAAAACTTGATCGCTTCGACCGGCGCCAGAATGCGGATGTCGAGCCCCGCGGTGTCTTGATCCTTCAGGTACTTCTCGACCTTGGCGATGACCTGAGCGTCGTGCGCACGATTCTTGTCGAGCCAGAACACCGCCGGGGTGTCGGTGAGGCGCGCGCGGCGCACGCCGAGCTTGACCCAGTCCTGGATCGGAGCGTCCCGAAGCTCGCACATGCGAAAGATGTCGCCGGTCTCGACTGGACGCTCCAGCAACACTTTGCCGTCATCGGCGACGACGCGAACCGTTCCGCCGCGTCGGCACTTCGAAGGTCTTGTCGTGCGAGCCGTATTCCTCGGCCTTCTGCGCCATCAAGCCCACGTTCGGAACCGAGCCCATGGTCTTGGGGTCGAACGCCCCGTGGGCCTTGCAGTCATCGATGACCGCCTGAAAAAGCCTTGCGTAGGCGCGATCCGGGATTGCTGCGATAACGTCGTGCAGCTTGCCGTCGGCGCCCCACATGCGGCCGGATTCGCGGATCATCGCCGGCATCGAAGCGTCGATAATCACGTCGCTGGGCACGTCAAGGCCGGTGATCCCCTTGTCGGAATTGACCATGGCGAGGCCCGGCCGTTTCGCGTACTCGGCCTTGATGTCGTCTTTGATCGCTTTCTTCTCGGCTTCCGGCAGCGTCTCGATCTTGGTCAGCAGATCGCCGAAGCCATTGTTGAGATTGACGCCGAGGCGTTTCAGCGTGGCGGCGTGCTTCTCGATCACGTCGGCGAAGTAAACCGACACGGCATGGCCGAAGATGATGGGGTCGGCGATCTTCATCATGGTCGCCTTCACCTGCAGGGAGAACAGCACGCCGTCCTTCTTGGCGGCTTCGATCTGCTCGGCAAAGAAGGCGCGCAGCGCCTTGCGGCTCATCACCGCGGCGTCGATGATTTCGCCGGCCTCGATCGGCGTCTTGGCCTTCAGCACCGTGACCTTGCCGTCGGCGCCAACCAGCTCGATGCGCGCGTTGGTCGCGGCCGCAACGGTGGTCGAGATTTCCGAGCCGAAATAATCGCCGCCCGACATGTACGCCACATGCGATTTGGAGTCGGCGGTCCAGACGCCCATCTTGTGCGGATTGTTGCGGGCGTATTGCTTGACGGCGCCGGCGGCGCGGCGGTCGGAATTGCCCTCGCGCAATATCGGGTTGACGACGCTGCCGAACACCTTGCCGTAGCGGGACTTGATCTCCTTCTCGGCGTCCGTCGTCGGATTGTCCGGATAGTCCGGAACGGCGTAGCCCTTGCCTTGCAGCTCCTTGATCGCGGCCTTGAGCTGCGGGATCGAGGCGGAGATGTTGGGCAGCTTGATGATGTTGGCCTCGGGCCTCAATGTGAGCTCGCCGAGTTCGGTGAGTTCGTCGTTGATCCGCTGCGCCGGGGTCAGCTTCTCGGGGAAACTTGCGATAATGCGACCGGCGAGCGAGATGTCCTTCAGCTTGACGGACACCCCCGCCGTGCCCACGAAAGCTTCGACGATCGGCAGCTCGGAATAGGTCGCGAGCGCCGGGGCTTCATCGACCTTTGTCCACATGATTTCGAGATTTGGCATGCTTGCACCTCTGGTCGCCGTGCTTGTTTGGGCCGACCGGAAACGGGACATTGGCGGGCGCGGTGGAATCCCCCGCAGGCCCTCAAATGAAGTGTTCTCGGCGCGGACATCGCCAACCGGGATTCGACTGACGGGAGTTCGACGCGCCCTATAGCATCCGCACTCCGTCGGTAAAAGCCTTGTTAGCAGGTGCGGGATAACCGCCGGCGGGCCAGATCCGGCTGGCGTGTGAATAAGAAGGCGGCAGGAGCCGCCCGATGTTTTGGTGCCGCCGCTTGACGCCAGCGGCTGGCTTGGGCAGGGCCTGCGCGTCCAGGGGCATTTGCCCGCCGAGGAGCACTGCATGCCGGGCGCCGGCACCGACAAGACCAAGCGCTGGATCGAGACGCCCGGCCCGGTGGTGATCCTGGTCGAGCCGCAGCTCGGCGAGAACATCGGCGCGGCTGCCCGCGCCATGGCGAATTTCGGCCTGTCGCGGCTTCGCCTGGTCAAGCCCCGGCAAGCCTGGCCGAACGACAAGGCCCACATGATGGCAGCGGGGGCCGACCGTGTCCTCGACGGCGCGGTGCTCTACGACAGCGTCGCGGCGGCGATCGCCGACTGCAGTTTCGTGCTCGCCACTACGGCGCGATCGCACGATCAGGCCAAGCCCGTCGTCAGCGCAGCCGATGCGGCAGCAGAGATGGCGCCGCGGATCGCGGCCGGCGAAACGGTCGGGATTTTGTTCGGCCGCGAGCGCAACGGGCTCGAGAACGACGAGGTCGCGCTGGCCGACCGCATCGTCACGCTGCCGGTCAATCCGGCTTTTGCTTCGCTCAATCTGGCGCAGGCCGTGGTGATCGTCGCTTACGAGTGGTTCAAGCGCCAATCCGGCGAGACGCTGCCGTTCGCCATGCCGCAGAAATCGCCGCCCGCGGGCAAGGAGCAGCTTCTCGCATTCTTTGCCTCGGTCGAGCGCGAACTGGAGAAGGTCGAGTTCTTCCGTCCGCCCGACAAGCGCGAGACCATGCAGATCAATCTGCGCAACATTTTCACGCGCATGGCGCCGACACAGCAGGACATCCAGACCCTGCATGGCGTGCTGATGTCGATTGCCGAAGGCCGCAAAGGCCCGGCGCGGGGCGGGGTGCTCGATGGTGAGGAAGCCGAGATGCTGCGCACGCTGCTCGCCGAGCGGGGCACCGGTCATTTGCCGAAAGAGCGCGGGCCGGAGCGCGGGCTGGCGCGGCTGCTGCGCCGCAATCCGACTGAAGCTGAGCGCATGCTGTGGCAGGCCCTCACCAACGACCGCCGGTTCGCCGGCCGGGGCTTCAAGCGGCAGACGCCGGTCGGCCAGCACATCTGCGATTTCGTGTCGTTTCCGCTGCGGATCGTCATCGATCTTGTGCCGCCGGAGGAAAACGAGGCCGCAATTAAGGTTCGTGCGGAAAAAGTCGGCTGGCTGCTGCAGCGCGATTACAAAGTGCTGGGAATATTTGCGCGCGACGTGGAGTCTGATATGGCGACCACGCTCGATCGGATCGCGGCCGCGATCACCTGAAGTTCTTCTTATTCCAATTCCAGAAAGATCGCGCGCGGGATCCGCGGCGAGAAGCGGAAACGACAATGCAGGTTGCCAATTCCACCTCGCGTTACGGCGCACTCCCGCAACTGGTGCACTGGCTTACGGCATTGTTCGTGATCGGCGGCTGGTTCCTTGGAACCTTCCTTGACGACATTCCGAAAGGCCCGGAGCGCGCGTTCGGTCTGTTGGCGCATATGACGCTCGGACAATGCGTCTTCGTTCTGGTGATCGTCCGGCTGGTGTGGCGCTACACCAATCCACCGCCGCCGCCGGAGAAGACGCGCTACGGCAGGCTTCTGGAGATCGTCGCGACGCTCAATCACTACGTGCTGTATGCGCTACTGCTTGCGGTGCCGCTCCTCGGCGTGATCGTGCAGCTCAAGCGCGGCAACCCGTTGCCGATTTTCGGCCTTGGCGAATTCGCGTCGCCGTGGCCGGCCGATCGCGCCACCGCGCGCACGATCCTGCGCTTCCATGAATTCTGCGCCGATGCGCTGCTGATCCTCGCCGGCGTCCATGCCGTCGCCGCGCTGATGCACCACTATGTGTTCCGCGACCGCACCCTGGTTCGGATGCTGCCGGGCGCGGGTTGATGCGCTCTAGAGCGCTTTGACCGACGCCGCGATGCCGGTGCGCAGCATCGACAGGTCGCTCGATACCGTGAGGAATTTCACGCCGCGCTTGGCGAGCGCCACCGCGCGTTCGGCGCTAGGACAAAAGGCGCCGGGAATTTTCTTGGCCTTCTGCGCGCCGGCGATCATGGTGTCGAGAGCGGCGTCGACTTCCTTTGCCCCCGGATCCAGGGTCTTGCCGTTCGACAGCGCGATGGAGAGATCGGACGGGCCGAGGAAGAAGCCGTCGATGCCGGGCGTGTTGATGATGGCCTCGAAGTTTTGCAGCGCAGTCCGGGTTTCGATCATTGCCAGCGTAATGACGTGATCGTTCGCCTCGCGCAGGAACGTCCCCATGTCGGACACGCCGCCGAGCGCCATCGCGCGGTGTGGGCCCCAGCTCCGCTCGCCCATCGGCGGAAATTTTGCCGCCGCCGCGAATGCCTTGGCGTCAGCCGGGGTGTTGATCATCGGCGCGATGATGCCTTCGGCGCCGAAATCGAGGGCGCGGCTCACCATCGCAAAGTCGTTGAGCGGCACGCGCACCAGCGGCGCTGCGCCACCAAGCCGCACCGCCGAAATGCCGGCGAGGATGCTGGCGACGTCCCAAAGGCCGTGCTGGCTCTCGATCGCCACCGCCGAAAATCCCTCGCGCGCCAGCGTTTCGGCAACCAGCGGGTAGGGCAGGCCGCACCACCCCGAATAGACGGTTTCGCCGGCGTGCAGCCGCTTCGCCAACGTAAATCCCGGTATAGCCATGGTCTATTTGCCCGCTTTGATGTCGGTAATAGCTCTCGTCATGAATTCATTCATATGCCGCTCAATCTGGTGATCGGACTGATCGACACCTTTTGCATCGAAATCTTTGCGAAGTTTCCGTGCGACGTCGTGATCGCCCGCCTCTTCGAAGTCCGACATCACCACGGCGAGCGCGTAGCTGTCGGCCTCGGCGCCGGACAAGCCGAGCTTTTCCGCCGCCCACAAGCCGAGCAGCTTGTTGCGGCGCGCCACCGCCTTGAATTTGAGTTCCTCGTCGTGCGCGAATTGTTGCTCGAAGGCTTTTTCGCGCTTGTCGAACTGCGTCATGCCGTCGCCTCAATGGCTGCGTGGAACGGTGCAAATCAACCTGCGGCCTTGCATATCGAGGGTAGGGCGTCAAGGCAACCGCCGGTTCGCGGGAACAGGGTCGTTGCGGTGTGCGTCGCGCAGGTCTATGTCAATTGTACTCTATGACGCCTTGGGTTAGCGTTTGCGTCACGGAGGGGCCGCAGCGTTGAGTCGTGCCGCCCGTTTCCGCCGCCGCGGATCTCGACACTGGAATGGAGCCACGGCACAAATGGATTTTACAAAGCCACGGTACACTCCCATGAGCCGCCGTCGCCGTATTTATGAAGGCAAGGCGAAGATCCTCTATGAAGGACCGGAGCCTGGAACGCTGATCCAGCACTTCAAGGATGACGCGACCGCCTTCAATGCCAAAAAGCACGAGGTGATCGAGGGCAAGGGCGTCCTCAACAATCGCATCTCCGAATATGTCTTTCAGCATTTGAACGACATCGGAGTGCCGACGCACTTCATCCGCCGTCTCAACATGCGCGAGCAGCTCATTCGCGAGGTCGAGATCATTCCGCTCGAGGTCTGCGTGCGCAATGTCGCCGCGGGTACGCTGTCGAAGCGGCTCGGTATCGAGGAAGGCACGCAATTGCCGCGCTCGATCATCGAGTTCTATTACAAGAACGATCAGCTCAACGACCCGATGGTGTCGGAAGAGCACATCACCGCATTCGGCTGGGCGACGCCGCAGGAGATCGACGACATCATGTCGCTGGCGATCCGCGTCAACGACTTCCTGTCCGGCCTGTTCCTCGGCGTCGGCATACGGCTGGTCGATTTCAAGATGGAGACCGGCCGGTTGTGGGAGAACGATCTGATGCGGATCGTCGTCGCCGACGAGATCTCTCCGGATTCCTGCCGGCTCTGGGACATCAAGTCGAACGAGAAGCTCGACAAGGATCGTTTCCGCCGCGATCTGGGCGGTCTGCTGGAGGCTTATACCGAGGTCGCGAAACGGCTTGGCATCATGAACGAGGGCGAGCGGCCGCAGGGCACCGGGCCGGTTCTGGTCAAAGGCTGACGATATTTTTGGGCTGACGATTCCTGGACCGCCCGATCCGCGAGCCAGACCCGCGAGTAAGAATCATGCGCAAGGACATCACCATCGGTCTTGTCGTCCCGTTCGCGGAAGACAAGGTGCCGTTCGAAGGTCCGCTGATGTATCCGGGCGTGAAATTCATTCCGCGCGGCGTCGGTGTGCGCAATCTGACGCCCGAAGGCTATCAGCCGGCCTGGGACGGCATCATTCCCGCCGCCGATTATCTGGCGAAGCAGAATGTCGACGCGATCATGGTGATCGGCACGTCGCTCACCTTCTTTCGCGGCCCGCAGGAACATGACCGGCTGCTTGCCGAACTGCGCCGCCGCACCGGCCTGCCGGTCTCGACCATGAGCCAGTCCATCATCGACGGGCTCCGCGAGGTCGGCGCCAATCGCGTCGCCGTGGCGACGGCCTATACCGAAGTCGTGAACAACAGGCTGAAGGAACTCCTGGCGGCGGCGGGCATCGACACGCTCTCGCTCGAGTGCTTCGAACTGCTCGACTTTGGCGGTCCGAAGCACAAGAGCGAAGCCGACATCATCGAGCTCAGCGGCACCGCGCTGGCCCACGCCGACGGCGCCCAGGGTATCTTGATCTCCTGCGGCGGGTTGCGGACCCTCGAAGTGGCCAAGCCGCTGGAAGACCGTCATGGTCTGCCGGTGGTCTCGTCGGCCACCGCTGCCTTCTGGGCCGCCATGCGGCTGGTCGGCGAAAGCGGCCAGGTGTCGGGCTATGGCCGGCTGCTGGAGCAAGCCGGACAGCCAGCGCACTAGGCGCACAACGGGCATCCGCACCGCGCGGAATTGGGCAGGCAATCGGCGCATTCCGCCCAAGTTATGGACAGCTTCGGGAGTGCTAAGGTTGTCCGAAGGGCGTCATGCGTTCCGCGGAAGCATCATGAAAAGCCTTTATACCGGAGCGATTGTTTGCAGCGTTCTCCTTGCCCCGGCCGCATCGTTTGCCCAGTCGGCGCCCGGTGACGAGACGCAGCCGGTCAAGCCCGGTGCAGTCCGGATCACGACGAAACCGCCGGACCTCGACAAGTGGGACAACGGGACAAAGTCACCGAACGGACTGCAACGGACATTCAAATGCAAACCGCTGGCGTGTTCGGACGCCGAAATCGTCGTTTTCACGTTCCTGAAGAGCCCGACACGGCACCCGGATCCCAAGGCGCTTGATAAGTTTGCCAAGGTAGAGCTGCCGAAAAGCGTGCGAGCCATGGATGCCGCGCGCGAAATCATGACCGATGGCGCGGAAAAGATCGAAACATTGAGTTCCGATACGGCGACGCTGAAAAACTATCCGGCGGTGCTCAACGAAACCAGGTTCTCCCGCGGCAACGCGTCAGTTTATGTCGAGCTTGCGATCATTTTCGCCGGTCCGGTCATGATCCGGGTGCAGTCGACTTCGGCAAACCGGGAACTGGCGAAAAATTCGCTGAAGAGTTTCATCGACACCATGTCGATTGAGGAAGGGCCGCCGCTGCCGATGACCCCGCCACCGCAGCAGTTGCCGCCGGCCAACGCGCCGGCCGGGCCGCAGGTGCCGCAGACCCGGGGCACCTGACGGTTTTTGGGCGTTTCCAGTATCAAAACAGCCGGTGCATTAGGCGGCTCCCACCGTTGCGAATGCGGCGATTCATCCATATTCAATGGGTATGAAAGCCCGCATTTTCGTCACCCTGAAGTCAGGAATCCTCGACCCTCAAGGCAAGGCCATCGAGGGTGCGCTCCGTTCGCTGGGCGTGAACGGGGTTGCCAGCGTTCGCCAGGGCAAGGTTTTCGACATCGAAATCGAGGGCACGGACAAGGCGGGCGCGGAGACCGCGCTGAAAAACGCCGCCGAAAAGCTGCTCGCCAACACCGTGATCGAGAATTTCCGGATCGAGGTGACGGGATGAAATCCGCCGTCATCGTTTTTCCCGGCATCAATCGCGAGCGCGACATGGCGCGCGCGCTGAAACTGGTATCGGGCCGCGAACCGGCGATGCTCTGGCACGCCGACACAACGGTGCCGCCCGGCACCGATATCGTGGTCATTCCCGGCGGATTTTCCTACGGCGATTACCTGCGTTGCGGCGCCATCGCGTCGCGCGCGCCGATCATGGATGCGGTTCGCGCATTCGCGCAAAAAGGCGGCTTGGTGCTCGCCATCTGCAACGGCTTCCAGATCGCCTGCGAATCCGGCCTGCTGCCCGGCGTGCTGATGCGCAATGCGCAGCTCCGGTTCATCTGCCGTGACGTCTTTCTGCGGGTCGAGCGGTCCGACACGCCGTTCACCCGCGGCTACAATGCCGGTCAGGTCATCCGCGTGCCGGTCGCGCACGGCGAAGGCAACTACGTCGCCGACGGCCCGACCATCGCGCGGCTCGAGGGTGAGGGCAGGGTGGTGCTCCGCTATTCGTCGCCCGACGGCATCGTCGACCCGAACTGGAACCATAACGGCGCCATGAACGGCATCGCCGGCATCATCAACGAGCGCGGCAACGTGCTCGGCATGATGCCGCACCCGGAGAATCACGTCGAAGCGGTGATGGGCTGTACCGACGGCCGCGGACTATTTGCCGGGCTTGCCGATCATTTCAAGCAGGCTGCGTGACGTTGATGGCGCGTGCGTCCTCCAACGAACCGGCCATCACCCCCGAACTGATCGCCGAGCACGGCCTCAAGCCGGACGAATACGAGCGCATCGAAAAGCTCATCGGCCGCAAGCCGACCTTCACCGAGCTCGGCATCTTCTCGGCGATGTGGAACGAGCACTGCTCTTACAAGTCGTCGCGTATCCATCTGCGCTCGCTGCCGACCAAGGCACCCTGGGTCATCCAGGGTCCTGGCGAGAATGCCGGCGTCATCGATATCGGCGGCGGGCAGGCGGTGGTGTTCAAGATGGAGAGCCACAACCACCCGAGCTATATCGAGCCGTATCAGGGCGCGGCGACCGGCGTCGGCGGCATTTTGCGCGACGTGTTCACCATGGGCGCGCGGCCGATTGCCTGTCTCAATGCGCTGTCATTCGGCGATCCGCAGCATCCGAAGACGCGCTCGCTGGTTTCCGGCGTCGTCGCCGGGATCGGCGGCTACGGCAATTCGTTCGGCGTTCCGACGGTCGGCGGCGAGGTGCGCTTCCATCGCCGCTATGACGGCAACTGCCTGGTCAACGCCATGGCGGTCGGCCTCGCCGACGCCGACAAGATTTTCTATTCCGCGGCGTCCGGCGTCGGCATGCCGATCGTCTATCTCGGCTCCAAGACCGGCCGCGACGGCATCCACGGCGCCAGCATGGCGTCGGCCGAATTCGGCGCCGACGCCGAGGAGAAGCGCCCGACGGTGCAGGTCGGCGATCCGTTCTCGGAGAAGCTTTTGCTCGAAGCCTGCCTCGAGATCATGGCCAATGGCTGCGTCATCGCCATTCAGGACATGGGCGCCGCCGGGTTGACCTGTTCGGCGGTGGAGATGGGCGCCAAGGGCGACCTCGGCGTGACGCTCGATCTCGACAGGGTGCCGTGCCGCGAGACCGGCATGAGCGCCTACGAGATGATGCTGTCGGAGAGCCAGGAGCGCATGCTCATGGTGCTCAAACCGGAGAAAGAAAAGGAAGCGGAAGCGATCTTCCGCAAGTGGGGGCTCGACTTCGCCGTGGTCGGCGAGACCACGCCGACCAAACGCTTCATCGTGCGGCACGGCGGGACGGTGATGGCGGACTTGCCGATCAAGGAGCTCGGCGACGAAGCGCCGCTTTATAACCGGCCCTTCGTCGAAACGCCGAAACGCGCCGCGATCGATGCGGCGTCGGTCAAACCGCCGATGCCGATTGCCGATGCATTGCAGAAGCTGATCGGCCTGCCGGATTTGTGCTCGCGGCGCTGGGTGTGGGAGCAGTACGACCACGTCATCATCGGCAACACGGTGCAGCGGCCCGGCGGCGACGCCGCCGTCGTGCGTATTCATGAAGGCCCCAAGGCGCTGGCGCTGACATCGGATGTGACGCCGCGTTACTGCGAGGCCGATCCGTTCGAAGGCGGCAAGCAGGCGGTGGCGGAAGCCTGGCGCAATCTCACGGCTGTCGGCGCAAAGCCGCTCGCTCTTACCGACAATCTGAATTTCGGCAATCCGGAGCGGCCGGAGATCATGGGGCAATTTGTCGGTTGCGTGCACGGCATCGGCGAGGCTGCACGCGCGCTGGATTTCCCGATCGTGTCCGGCAATGTCTCGCTCTATAACGAAACCAACGGCCGGGCGATCCTGCCAACGCCGACCATCGGCGGTGTCGGCGTCATCGATGATTTCACCCGGTCGATGACGCTGGCTTTCAAGTCGGCCGGCGAGGCCATTCTCTTGATCGGCGAGACGCGAGGCATTCTCGGGCAGTCGCTTTATCTGCGCGAGATCTGCGGCCGCGAGGAGGGCGCGCCGCCGCCGGTCGATCTGGCTGCGGAGAAGCGCAACGGCGACTTCGTTCGCGGCCTGATCCATGATGGTTTGGTGACGGCGGTGCACGACGTGTCTGATGGCGGGCTTATCGTTGCGCTCGCCGAAATGGCGATGGCGTCCGGCATCGGTGCGGTGCTGGAGGCGCGGACCGAAATCCCTGCGCACGCGTTCTGGTTCGGCGAGGACCAGGCGCGCTACGTGGTCACGGCGAAGCACGCCGACGAGATCGTGCGTCGCGCGGCAGCGGCGCGGGTGCCGCTGGCCCGTATCGGCGCGACCGGTGATGGCGTCCTCGCCATCGCCGGCGAACGGCCGATGCCGGTCGATAGCCTCAAGCAGCGCTTCGAGGCGTGGTTGCCGAGCTACGTCGCCGGCGCCGCCTAGCGTCCGGCAGCCGCTGCCAGAGCGGCCCGGCAATTCGGCGTCACACTGGCCACATTTTGCGCCAGACAGCGGAGCACCTGTCCGCCGCCGATCGGGATGCCGGGGCAGAGCACCTCTTTGTCGGCGCCGCAGATACGCAGAATCGCCAAGGCTTCACGCGGCCGCAGCATCGGCATTTCCATTGGCTGCACCGCCGGCGCGGCGGCTGCAGGGGCTGCCGCTTCGCCGGCTGCTGCGGCAGGCGCCGATCCGCCGCCGGAGATCGCGGCCAGCGCGCCACGGCAGCCTGCGGACAGTGACGCAGCATTACGTTGCAGGCATTGCAGCGCGGCGGCGCCGCCCGGTGTCACGCCTGAGCAATGCGAAATGAAGTCGGAGCGGCAAGCGGCACGGATCGCACTCTGTTGCTGGGGTGTCGGTTTTTTTGGGGCGGCCGCCGCGACGGGGGCCGGAGGAGGCGCGCTGGCGCGCTCCGGCTCCGGTTTCCTGGCCGGTGCGGTTTTTCGCTCCGGTTCCGGTGCGGCTGCTGCGGCCGGGGCCGCCGGCGCGGCTTGCACGGCAGCCTGACAGGATGGTGAAAGATCTGCCGCGTTCGCCTTGAGGCAAAGCACGATTTCCGGGTTGCTCGGCTGGATCCACGAGCAGTGGGCCATCATGTCGCTCAGCGAGCAGGCCCTCTGCACGGATTTGATCGCTTCTTCACTGGAGGCGGCGTGAGCGGGTTCTTGCCGCGGAGCGGGCTCCGCCCGAGCGGGCGCCGGAGCGGCGGGTTCTGCCGGGGCCGCCACAGGCGCGGCGGGCTTTTCAGCGACGGCGTTGACCGCTGCCTTGCATGATTCCGACAGACTGGATGCGTTACGCAGCAGGCACTCAAGCGCTTCCTTGCCGCCGGGCGTCACGCCTGAGCAATTCGCGATGAAATCCGAGCGGCAGGAGGCGCGAATGGCGTCGCGCTGCGCTTCCGTCGGTTGCTGCGCGGCCAGCGGATCAATCGTCAACGCTAAGAACAAGCCCGCAAGCAGCCTAAATCTAAGCATGAGTGACTCCCGGCCTCGCCACACTCTCGGGCGTGGAGGATGCATGGCCGCAGCACTGGCGTCCAGCGGCTGACCTGCCCGTCTTGAACTTGCCGTCCGCCTTAGACTTGCCGTCTGGTGGCGATCTGGTAACTCAGGGAGGCGCGCTTCGCCGGCAACGCGACAGGCCACCGAGTTAGGCCATTAGGAGTTAAGCAATGGCGATGGTTGCGAGCGACATTGAACGCCTGATCCGGGCGCGTTTGCCGGATGCCGAGGTCACGATCCGCGACCTCGCCGGCGACGGCGATCACTATGCGGCGACCGTCATCTCCGAAAGCTTCCGCGGAAAATCGCGCGTCCAGCAGCACCAGCTTGTCTATGAGGCACTCAAAGCCGAGATGGGCGGCAAGCTGCATGCACTCGCCCTGCAAACCGGGGCGCCTGAGCGGTAATCGCCACGACAGGCCGGCCTTTCTCCAAACCCGCCGGCCCCGATAGCGTTATTCCTGCGCGGGCTTTTTAAAGCGCATTTTTGTCCAAAACTCAGCAATTTCGACGAGGAATTGAAGCTTGGGCTTTAGCGCCGGTTTGCGGTACATATATTGCACGCTAGAGGGCGAGATTCGACGCGGGTTGGCTACTCCCGCGGCGCCAGGAAGGGATGACCGCGATGTCTATCGACCAGTTCATCGACAACGAAGTAAAGGGAAACGACGTCGTGCTTTTCATGAAAGGCACGCCGCAATTTCCGATGTGCGGCTTTTCCGGCCAGGTCGTGCAAATCCTCGATTATCTGGGCGTGCCCTATAAGGGCCTTAACGTGCTCGAGAACGACGATCTGCGCGGCGGCATCAAGGACTATTCCAACTGGCCGACCATTCCGCAGCTTTACGTCAAAGGCGAATTCGTCGGCGGCTGCGATATCATCCGCGAAATGTTCCAGGCCGGTGAGCTGCAATCGCTGCTCAAGGACAAGGGTGTCCCGGTGAAGGAAGGCGCCAAAGTTTAAGCGCGCATCGCCGGCAATCAGTTCGGCTTGAACCGGTTAGCGATTAAAAAGATCAACGCCAGCACGATTGCCAGACCGACCAGGCTCTGGGCCGGAATTGCGTTGGCGAATTTCAGCACGTTGTCGGCGACGTCGGAGACAAAGACTCCTGAATTCGCGCCCATGATCAAATAGATCAGGATGACCGAAAGCACGGTCAGGAAGCCGATTTCGACAAAAGCCCAAAGATATTGCTTCGCTATTTGCAGAAAGCCCAGCATCGCACGGCTCCCCAAGCATCGTGCACGGAACGCCGGGTGGCAGCTTGCCCGCCACCCGACGTGTTTTCGAAACGCGTGTTTTTCGCTAGCGCGCCGAATTACGGCGTCAGGCGACCTTGCGTTGCGCAAACAGCCAGAGGATCACGCCCAGCGTGATCAAGCCGACGAGGCCGGCGTCACCCAGCGATTTGACGAGCGCCATGATGTTGCCCGTCACGTTGCCAAAGAACGGCAGATTTGCACCGACAAGCAGCGCTGCGACGATCGCCAGCGCCAGCAGCATCAGACCGATTTCCGTCAGCGATCCAATCCAGCCCTTAATTCTTCCCAACGCGTCCATGTACGTTCTCCCGGTTTGTTGCCTCAGAAAGCCCCAACAAAAACACTCCACGCAAATCACCGCCTGCGACAATTTGCACCGTGAAAAGTACTCAAAGTGGACAGATTCGCAAACGCGCGCGCGGGCAGCGCGCCCCGGATATGAGCGCGCGCCGCCTTTTCCCAGTAGATTGCGAATACTTACCGCGCCGCGGCGAGAACAGCCGGCTTGGGGATAAGTAGCGCGCGGTCGATCGTCAGCGCGAGTAGTATTCGACCACCAGATGCGGTTCCATCTGCACCGGGTAGGGCACATCGGACGGCGCCGGAACCCGTGACAGCTTCGCCGACATTTTGGAGTGATCGACTTCGATGTAGTCCGGTACGTCGCGCTCGGCGAGCTGCGTGGCTTCGAGCACCAGAGCGAGCTGCCGCGACTTTTCCTTGACTTCGACGACGTCGCCGACCTTGACGCGGAAGCTCGAGACGGTGACGCGCTTGCCGTTTACGATGATGTGGCCGTGGCTGACGAACTGGCGCGCGGCGAAAACGGTCGGAACGAGCTTCGCGCGGTAGACCACGGTATCGAGACGGCGCTCGAGCAGCCCAATCATGTTGGCGCCGGTGTCGCCCTTGAGCCGCCGCGCTTCATCGTAGATGCCGTGGAATTGCCGCTCGGACAGGTTGGCGTAGTAACCCTTGAGCTTCTGCTTGGCGCGCAACTGCACGCCGTAGTCGGAGAGTTTGCCCTTGCGGCGCTGGCCGTGCTGGCCCGGGCCGTATTCGCGTTTGTTGATAGGCGACTTCGGCCGGCCCCAGATATTCTGGCCCATGCGTCGGTCGATCTTGTACTTCGCCTGATGGCGCTTGCTCATTCGCGTCCTCGCTATACGTGGTTGCGGCGTGATCTCCTCCGAAAACCGGAAAAACCGCCTTTCGGGATCACGCCGTGAGGATCGCGCCCTCCTCCTGTTCCGGCGGTGGCCGGAACCGACAGGTTTTGAAACCGAAGCGCCGGCCAAAACCGCGGGTCGCGAAACACTAAGCGGGCCGGTTAGGGCCCGCAAAGTGCGCGGTTTTTAGGGGGAAAGCCGCGAAGTGTCAAACGCCTGCGAAAACGGCCGCCAGCGTCGTGTCAGTTCGCGGCAAGATGCTTGCGGCGCATGCTTTTTAGCACCGTTATCGCCAGGATTGCGGTTATCGCGTCCAGTACCGCAACGACGATGAACACCGCATTCCAGCTGCCGGTGGTTTGCTTGAGGAAGGCCGCCGCCGGACCGGCAAGGATCGAACCGACCCCCTGGGCGATGTAAAGGAAGCCGTAGTTGGTCGCGGCGAATTTCGGCCCGAACGTATCGGTCAGGGTGGAGGGGAACAGCGAGAAAATCTCGCCCCAGCCAAAGAATACCAGACCGGTGAGGACCACAAACAGCGCCGGCTGGTTGATGAACGCGAACAGGATCAGGATCGCGATGCATTCCAGCGAAAAGGCGAGCGCCATGGTTGGTTCACGGCCGATCTGGTCTGAAACCCAGCCGAAGAACGGCCGCGTCAGCCCGTTGGTAAAGCGCGACAGCGTGAGCGATAGCGGCAATGCCGCCATGCCCAACACCAGCATATTGGCGACGCCGAAATCCTTGGCGAAGGGTCCAACGTTGAATACGACCATCAACCCGCTGGTCGACATCATGCTCATCATGACGAACAGCAAATAGAAAACCGGGCTTTTGAGCATCTCTTGCGGCGTGAAACTTCGGCGGGCCTGTTGGGCGGCGACTGCCGTGGCCGGAGCTGCGCTTGGCGCCTCATAATTTTCTGGTGGCGTGCGCAGCCATAGCGCCGCGAGGACCCCGATAACGCCCTGGATGATGCCCCACACCACAAGGGTATAGGCGTAGCCCGAGCTCTTGATCATGCTGTCGATCGGGAAGCTGGTGAAGAAGGCGCCGAAACCGTAGCCGGCCGCCGCAAGACCGGTAGCGAGGCCGCGGCGATCGGGAAACCAGCGCACCATCAAGCCAATGATGCCGACATAGATAATGCCGGTGCCGAAGCCGCCAATAACGCCGTAGGTCAGGTAAAGTGCCCACAGGTTGTTCACCCCGGCGGCCAGGATCCAGCTTCCGCCCGACAACAGCGCGCCAACCGAGATCAACAGACGCGGGCCGAAGCGGTCGACCAGATAGGCCTGGAACGGCGAAAACCAGGTTTGCAGAATGATCAGGAGCGACACCGTCCACTGCAATTCCGCAAGCGTGGTGCCGAGCTTCTGGTTGAGCGGACCGGTGAACAGCGTCCATACATATTGCGGGCTGGAAATCGCCATCATGGCGATCACGCCGAGAACGAGCTGCATCCAGCGATTGAGATACCAAGCCTTCGGCTCGGCCATTGCGACGGCAGTCATGGCAGATCCCCCGATCTAAACCCCGGTATGTGCCGTCGAAGCGTATCGTCCACAGGCCACAGCGACAAGGCGATCGCGGCGGGACGGCGCGGTTTGTCTGACGAATCTCAGAGCGCGGGGAACTGCGCCGGCGCTGCTGCAAGAATGCCAAAATGCGCCAGCACCGCTTGCGGCGCATGGCCGGAGGTGAAAATCGCTTGCGCGGTGCCTTTGCCAGGCTGTGTTGCGCCGGGACCGGCCAGGTCGACAACACGGCGGGCGATCGCCGGCGCCGGGTCGACGAAATTGACCAGCCATGAGGCGAGGCGCTGCAGACGCTCAAGCAGCAGCGGATAGTGGGTGCAAGCCAGCACGACCGTGTCGGTGCGCCTTCCGTCGTCGCGGAAGCACGGCGCGATCTCGGCGCGCAAGGCGTCGTCGGCAACCGGCGTGCCGCGCAACTCCGCTTCCGCAAACGCCGCCAGGTTTTTGGAGCCGACCAGCGTCACCTCGCAGCCTTGCGCGTAGTCGCGAATGAGCGCGCGGGTATATTCACGCGCGACTGTAGCTTCGGTGCCGAGCACGGAGACACGCTTGGTGACCGAAACCGCGCATGCCGGTTTGATGGCCGGCACGGTGCCGACAAACGGCGTGGTGAAGCGTTTGCGGAGCGCCGGCAGCACGATGGTGGACGCCGTGTTGCAGGCAATAACGATAAGGTCCGGCCGGTGCGCCGCGATCAGACCGTCGAACAGGCCGGCGACGCGTTCAATGAGTTTGGGTTCGGCAAGCGCACCGTAAGGAAAACCGGCATCGTCGGCGACATAGACAAAATCCGCGTCAGGCCGCGCGGCAGCGACTGCGCGATAGACGGTGAGGCCGCCGAGCCCGGAATCGAAGACGAGGATTTTCGCTCGCGCGGCCATCTGCCGCCCTATGCCACGAGACGACAGCGTCGTGCAATCTCCAGCCGCCGGAGCGGCCGGGCGGGATTTCAGGCCACGTCGAGGGCGTTAAAGAGCCGTGGTCTTTCCATCATCGGCGCAACCTGTTGCGGGGCTGCCTGTTGTTGCGCGGCAGCGGCTAGGGCCTTGCCCGGCAGCGGCGAAACCAGGCCGCTGACGACGGTGAAGGTCGAAACCAGGATCACCGCGAGATTGCCGTCGTGGACATTGGCAAAGGCGACCGCGCCCATCAGGTATGCCCAGAACAGGAAGGCGACGGTCGAGACGGCAGCGTTGAGCACCCAGGCATCGTCGTCCCGCCGGACGTACCAACAGAACAGCGGCGTGAGAATGCAGCCGACCAGCAATGCGCCGGTAGCGATCACCGGGATCGGGACGCCTGCCATGGCGGCATTGGGTCCGCCCGATTTCATCGCCTGGTCGAGGATGGCATTGATCAGCATGAAAAAGCCGAGCACTTCCGCCGGAATGTATTTGATGGTCCGCTCGACGTAACTGTCGCCGGCCTCGATGGCGGCGATAGGCGCTGCCGAAAGCCCCGACTGCAGCATGCTGTCGAGACCTGCAATCTGCTGATCAAGGCTCGGCACCGCCGGCCTTCGCACCAATCGGCTCATGGTTCGCTCCTGGCCGAGTGTACTGGCCAAGGGTAGCTAGGCAGGAGCAACTGAGTCGAGCAAACGAACAATGGGTTTTGCACAAGGCAAAATCGACACGCAGCCGGGCCGCTGCGTTACGCGTCAGGCGCGGCCGAACACCCGGCGGAAGATCGTGTCGACATGGGAAAAATGAAAATCCAGGTCGAAATTCTTCGTTAGTTCCTTTTCGCTCAAGTGCTTGCGCACGTCCTTGTCGGCCTTGAGCAGCTTGAGAAAATCACCTTTGCCTTCCCAGACCTGCATCGCATTGCGTTGCACGAGGCGATAGGCGTCTTCGCGCGCGACGCCCTTTTGCGTCAGCGCCAAGAGCACCCGCTGGGAGTGGACCAGGCCGCCCAGCCGGTCGAGATTCTTTTGCATGTTCTTTGGATAGACGATCAGCTTGTCGACCACGCCGGCCAGGCGGCTGAGCGCAAAATCAAGCGTCACGGTGGCGTCTGGCCCGATCATGCGCTCGACCGAGGAGTGGGAAATGTCACGCTCGTGCCACAGCGCGACGTTTTCCATCGCCGGCGTCACATAGGAGCGCACGACCCGCGCCAGCCCGACAAGATTTTCCGACAGCACCGGGTTGCGCTTGTGCGGCATCGACGAGGAGCCCTTCTGGCCTTCGGAAAAAAATTCCTCCGCTTCCAGAACCTCGGTGCGCTGCAGATGGCGGATCTCGGTCGCAACCCGCTCGACCGAAGCGGCCACCACGCCGAGCGTCGCGAAATACATGGCATGGCGGTCGCGCGGAATGACCTGGGTCGAGACCGGCTCGACTTTCAGTCCCATCTTTTTGGCGACGTGCGCTTCGACGCGGGGATCGATCTGCGCAAAGGTGCCGACCGCGCCCGATATCGCGCAGGTCGCAACTTCGGCCCGCGCGGCGACGAGCCTTTCCCGCGCGCGGTCGAATTCGGCATAGGCTTGCGCGAGCTTGAGCCCGAACGTGGTCGGTTCGGCGTGGATGCCGTGCGAGCGGCCGATGGTCGGCGTCAGCTTGTATTGCCGCGCCCGACGCTCCAGCGCCTTGAGCAGCGTATCGACGTCGGCGATCAGCAGGTCGGCGGCGCGCACCAGCTGGACGTTGAGGCAGGTATCGAGCACGTCGGACGAGGTCATGCCCTGATGCACGAAGCGCGCTTCCGGGCCGACAATTTCGGCAAGATGCGTGAGGAAGGCGATGACGTCGTGCCTGGTGACGCGCTCGATCTCGTCGATGCGCGCGATGTCGAACTGCGCCGCTTTGCCCTTGGCCCAGATTTTCTTTGCTGCCGCCTTCGGGATCATGCCGAGTTCGGCCATGGCGTCGGCGGCATGGGCCTCGATCTCGAACCAGATGCGAAACCGGGTCTCGGGCGTCCAGATCGACGCCATCTCTTTACGGGAGTAGCGAGGTATCATCTCTCACGTTCGTTTCATTTTCACGCGGCGAAGCGCGCGCGGTCGTGCGGTTTGCGGTAATCGACCGGCGTGCCTTTCGGAATGATGCCGGTCGGGTTGACGCGTTTGATCGAGTAATAGCCCATGACGTAATACCGCGGCTTCACGGTTTCGGCGATGCCGGGCACCGCATAAAGCTCGCGCATGTAGTTCAGCAGGTTCGGATAGTCGGCGATCCGCTGCCTGTTGCACTTGAACAGCGAGAAATAGGCGACGTCGAAACGCACCAGGGTGGGGAACAGCCGCCAGTCGGCTTCGGTGATCTGGTTGCCCGCCAGGTAGCGCTGGCGGCCAAGCCGGGCTTCGATGTCGTCGAGCGTCGCGAACAGTCCGTCGTAGGCTTCCTCGTAGGCCGCCTGGGATTTCGCGAAGCCGCAGCGATAAACGCCGTTATTAACGTTGGCGTAGATCTGCGCATTGATGCGGTCGATCTCGCCACGCAGTGCCTTCGGATAAAATTCCGTCGTGGAAGCGCCGACGCCGGTAAATTCGGCGTCGAGCATGCGGATGATTTCCGAAGACTCGTTGTTGACGATCCGCTTCGTCTTCGTGTCCCAAAGCGTCGGCACCGTGACCTTGCCGGTGTAATGCGGATCGCTCGCCGCGTAGGCCTCGTGCAGATAGCGAAAGCCGTTGACCCGGTCCGGCGGACAGTCGGGGAAGGCGGGATTGTCTTCAAACGTCCAGCCATGGTCGCGCAGTCCCGGAATGGCGATCGCCACGCTGATCGCGCCGGTGAGCTTTTTCAGCGCCAGATAGATTTGCGTGCGATGCGCCCACGGACAGGTGTAGGCGACATAGAGATGATAGCGCCCGGCTTCCGCCTTGAAACCTGACGAGCCATCGGCGGTGATGCGATCGCGGAACGCGCTTTCGACGCGCTGGAATGCGCCGGTCTTGCCGGTTTCGGCGGGCGGATCCTCATCGCGCCATTGGCCGTCAACGAGCATTCCCATTACGCGGCCTCCCCGCGGGCGAGGGCAGCCGCATTGCGGATCGCGGCGATATTGGCGCGGTAGCTTTCCGGTGTGCCGTCCTTGAATACGGCGGAGCCGGCGACGAAAGCGTTGGCGCCGGCGCGGGCCGCTTCAGGCGCGACTTGCGGCGTGATGCCGCCGTCGATCTCGATGTCGATCGGCCGTCCGGCGGCCATGGCGCGCAGGTTGCGGACCTTGTTCAGCGCATCGGGGATGAATTTCTGGCCGCCGAAGCCGGGATTGACCGACATGACCAGGACCAGATCGACCAGATCGATGACGTGCTCGACGCTGGATTCCGGCGTGCCGGGATTCATGGTGACGCCGGCTTTCTTGCCGAGCGCGCGGATCGCCTGCAGCGAGCGGTGAATGTGCGGCCCGGCCTCGACATGAACGGTAATGATGTCGGAACCAGCCTTGGCGAATGCTTCGAGATAGGGATCGCACGGCGCGATCATCAGGTGCACGTCGAGCGGCTTTTTGGTGTGCGGCCGGATCGCTTTGACGACATCGGGGCCGATCGAGATGTTGGGCACGAAATGGCCGTCCATGACGTCGACATGGATCCAGTCGGCGCCGGCGGCATCGACGGCACGTACTTCCTCGCCGAGCTTGGCAAAATCGGAAGCCAGGATCGACGGCGCGATGATGAGCGGACGAGACACTGAATTCTCCGGTGAACGTGATCCGAGATCATGCTCAGGCGAGGGCAATAGTCGCGTAACACGCCATATCCGGGCGGGCAACGCGCGGTGCGCCAGCCCGGCAAGTCTTGCCGCATCGCGCAGGGCGGCGGCAGTTTTTCACCTGCCGGCGGTCCGCGTCATCAGAGATAATCCTTGTTCCACAGCTATTTGAGGGGCGGCCCTTGTCTTGCATCACATGGTGGGGGCCGGCTGTGCGCCGGCGGTGTTTTGCGTGTCGAGGAGCCGCTTCATGTCGCTGTCAGTCAACGGATCGAACAACAATCCACTCGCCATCTGGCAGTCGCTGTTTGGACAGGACGCCTCGGCAAGCGGAAGCACAGCGGCCGGGACCTCGCAGTCCGATCCGCTGGCCGAGCTGTTGGCGACGATCGGGCAAGCGACCGGACTTGCGAACGGAGCGGCGACCGGCGGCACCAGTTCTTCAAGCGGCGGCGCGCCTGGGACCACGGGCAGCACGTCACCGCAGTTCGATCCGCAGACGTTGCAGGCGATGTTCGATCTGCAAGCCAATGGCTCCCAGTCGTCGTCGGCTCAAGCCGATGACAGTGACAGCGGCACAGCCAGCTCGACCGATCCGAATTCCGCGCAGCAGGCGAAACACGGCCATCATCACGGCAAGGCGGGCCGGGACAGTGCATCGGATCTGTTTGCTTCGGCGGAAAGCGCGACCAGCCAGACCGCGGCGAACGCCAATGGGTCTTCGACCACCACGATCACCTACGCCGACGGATCGTCGGTGACATTGACCACGGCGTCGCCGTCAAGCGGCAGCGGTTCAGCGGCCGCTGCGGGCGCCTCGGCTGGCGCCTCCGGCACGACCGGCAACAATCTTATCGAGCGATTGATCCAGATGCAGGCGCAATTGCTGAATACCAACACGGCGCAAAGCATCACGACGGCTTGAGCCGTTGTTCCAAAGCCATCGAAGCTTGCACTGGACTTGATCTTCCATCGGCGCGATACCGCCATCGCGGCCGGGTTTTGACCGGCTGCCGCGGAGGTCCTTGTGGCGCGCGTCGATACCATCGTGCTCGGAGCCGGCATTGTCGGCACCTCGGTCGCTGTGCATCTCGCCAAGTGCGGCGTGTCGGTTGCGCTGGTCGATCGCGGCGCGCCGGGCGAGGGGACGTCCTACGGCAATACCGGCATCATCGAAGGCAATACGGTTTTCCCGGCGTCGTTCCCGCAAAGCTTCGGCGCGCTCTTGCGCGTCGCGCTCAAGCAGGCGCCGGAAGCGAACTATCACTGGTCGTTTCTGCCGCGCGTTGCGCCGTGGCTGCTGGCATTTCGCGCCGCGTCACGGCCGGAGCGCCTGGTCGAAACCGCGCAGGCGATGCGGCCGTTGTTCGCCCGCGCGGTCGCCGAGCATGAAGCGCTCAGCGCCGAAGCCGGATCGACCAATTATCTGCGGCATAACGGCTGGCTGAAACTTTACCGCAGCGAAGAGTCCTTTGCCGGCACGCGCCGCGAGCTCGACCTCGCGGCGAAATTCGGCATCGCCAATGTGCCGCTCGACGTTGACGGCGCACTGGCGCTCGAGCCGTCGCTCAAACCCGTGTTCCGCCATGCGGTGCATTGGACCGGCGCGGTGAGCGTAACCAATCCGCTGGCGCTGACGCGGGCCTATGCCGCGCGCTATGGCGCTCTCGGCGGCCTGTCGTTCAAAGGTGACGCACGGTCGTTGCATCGCGTCGAGTCATACTGGCGGGTCGAAACCGCATCGGGTCCGCTCGACGCCGGCGACGTGGTCGTCGCGCTCGGCCCGTGGGCGCCGGATCTATTGGGGCCGCTCGGTATCAAGCTGCCGCTTGCGGTCAAGCGGGGTTATCACCGGCACTATCGCCCGCACGGCAATGCCGGATTGAACCGGCCGATCCTCGATGCGGACAACGGTTACTGCCTGGCGCCGATGGAGCAGGGCATCCGGCTGACGACGGGCGCTGAATTTGCCGCGCGCGATGCGGCGCCGACGCCGGTGCAGTTCGACCGGCTGTTGCCGGCGGCGCGCGGTCTGTTCGACCTCGGCGAGCCGGTCGAGCCGCAGCCGTGGATGGGCGCCCGGCCGTGCTTTGCCGATTTACGCCCGGTGATCGGGCGTGCGCCAGGGAGTGCGCCAGGACAGCGCGGGCTCTGGCTCGCTTACGGTCACGGGCATTGGGGCTTGTCGCTCGGCCCGGCGACCGGGCGGCTCATCGCCGAGATGATGACCGGCGCGACGCCGTTCTGCGATCCGCAGCCGTACAGCGCAGACCGCTTCGCGCGTTGAAGCGCTATTCTATTCGTTGATCGTCTTTACGACGCTCGATTCCGGACGCGAGTTGTTGGCGTTCGAGAACTTGTCCTTGGCGCGGACCATCTCGTCGTATTTCGGCAGCGACGTCAGTTTGTCTTTCGGCACCATGTGCACGATCTTGTAGCCGCCGGCCTTCAGCTGCTTGAGGATTTCCGGCATCGCCTCGGCGGTCGCCGGCCGGAAATCGTGCATCAACAGGATGCCCTTGCCGTTCTTTTCCAGCTTGGTCATCACCGATTTGATCACCGCATCGGGCTTGTTGATCTTGAAGTCGGTGGTATCGATATCGGCCGAGAACGTCGCGATGTTGCGCGTGCCGAGATAGGCGATCAGGTCGGGTGGCTGCTGGAGATCGGGAAAGCGGAAGAACGGTGCAATCGGACTGCCGACTGCCCCGGACACCGCGCTGATGCCCATTTCGATTTCCTGTTTGGCTTGCTCGATATCCTTGGCATAGGGATTCTTGGCCAAATCCTTGTGCGACCAGGTGTGGGTGCCGAGCGTCATGCCGGCTGCCATTACCATTCTGGAAAGCTCGGGGTACCAGGTCGCGTGCTCGCCGATCTCGAAGAAGGTGGCCTTGGCGCAATTGTCCTGGAGCGCCTTGAGGACTGCGGGCGTGTTTCCTTTCCACGGACCGTCGTCGAACGTCAGCACCACTTCGTGGTCGCGCAGGAAATCGTATTGCTTGAAATGTTCGGTGCCAAAAGCCGGGCCGCCGGTGGTGTCGATCTCGACGACGCGCGAGATCCCGATGCCGTCAGGATTGCTGCAAGCAGGCAGCGGTCGGGCAGGAGCCGCCGCAGCTTGCGGTGCGGCGGAAGGCGCCGGCGCTGCCGCCTTCGGCGCAGACGTGGCGGGACTTGGCGGCAGGCTCTGCTGGAACCGGTCCGGTGTCACCGGGCCGCTGTTCTGGGCGACGCGTGCCGCCGCCGCGGGTTCCGCCGGCGCCGGCGAAGGGGCATCGGAAACGGTCGCCTGCGCCACCTGAGTGACCGGCTGGGCGACCGGGGCTGATGGGTTGGCCTGCGCGGCTTGAGGCGCGGGAACTGCGGCAGGAGTTGTGGTGGCAGGGGCTGTCGCCGCCGCGCGCGATGGCAGCAGGCTGGCCAGAGAGGGAGCATTGCCGCGCTGGGCGATCAGGATTCCGAACGCCGAAAGGCCTAATGTCAAAAACGCGGCGACAAGAATGGCGACGACGCGCATTGCAACCCTCCGTAACTGACTTTTATCCAGCCCGCCCGGAGTGAAAGCGTAATCTGATGACGAGTTAACGAAAACGCGGCTCTTACCCAGTGAAACGGACAAATTGTAGCGTCTGGCTAAAGGCTCTTCTAAATCCGGCAGAAGACTGGACTGCGTCGGTTCAATGGCGTCACCGCCCGAATTGTTCCCGCCAGCTCCGCACGCTGCCCGGAAAGGCCAGCGCTTCTGCTTCATAAACGCCGCGTGCAATGGCCCGCGCCACCACGTTTGCGGCAACGGTGCCGAGGCCGGTAAGGCCCAGGTGACCATCTGAAAGTCGCCGCTTGCCGGTGGAGGCGGCGAATACCGCGTCGCCGTCGAGCGGTGTGTGGACCGGGTAAATCGCGCGCGACAGGCCGGATTGCGCCATCACCGCGAGCCGTTTTGCCTGCGCTTTGGTCAATATTGCATCGGTCGCCACAATCACCAGCGTAGTGTTTTCGCCCGGCCCACCTTTGGTACGCAGCGCGAGCGCATTGGGCGGAAATGCCGGCGGCAGGCCGCGGCCGCCGAACTCACCGTTTTGCTCGAACGGCGCCGCCCAAAACCATGGACCATCGCCGACGGTGACGCTGCCGACGGCATTGGTCACTGCCAGTGCGCCGACGGTATGACCATCCGGTGTTTGCGCCGAAGCCGAACCGACGCCGCCTTTGCAGTTCACCGTGGCGGCACCGGTGCCGGCGCCGACGCTGCCTAAAGCGAAGTCGGAGCTTGCCGCTGCGGTGGCCGCGTAACCCAGATCGCGATAGGGCGGAAACCGCCCCCAGTTCTTGTCGCCGCCGTTGAGCAGGTCGAACAGGATTGCCGCCGGCACGATCGGTACGCGCGCGCTGCGCACGGCAAAGCCGCGGCCTTGTTCCTTCAGCCACGCCTGAGTGCCCGATGCCGCATCGAGGCCGAAAGCCGAACCTCCCGACAATGTGATCGCGTCGATGCCCTCGACGGTTTGCGCCGGGTCGAGCAATGCCGTCTCGCGGGTGCCGGGGCCGCCGCCGCGCACGTCGATCGAGCCGACCGCGGGTTCGTCGAAAACGACGACAGTAGAGCCGGAGCCGAGCCTGGCGTCGGCAGCATGACCGACTTTGAGGCCGGGAACGTCGGTAATGAGGTTTCGCATTGGCCTATTCTACCCGCTAAAGCTGAAGGCGGGAGCCGCCTTGCATTCGCCACGCGCCCCGGTAAAGCCTGCACCATGAACGTCTCGATTTTGGCAGCTTTGGCTGCGGGAATGCTGAGCTTCCTGTCGCCCTGCGTGCTGCCGCTGGTGCCGCCCTATCTGGTTTACCTGACCGGCACCTCGCTGGAGCGGTTTGCGGATGCGCAAACCAAGCCGCGATTGCGCGGACATACGGTGCTGGCCGCGTTCATCTTCGTGCTGGGCTTTTCCACCGTGTTTGTCGCGCTCGGCGCCAGCGCGAGCGCGGTCGGTGCGCTGGTGCGCGCCTATTCCGCCGATCTCGCAATTCTTGCCGGCATCGCCATCATAATCATGGGCCTGCACTTCCTTGGCGTGACGCCGATTGCCTGGCTGATGCAGGAGAAGCGCATTCAGGTGGCCAAGCCGGTCAGCCTGTGGGGCGCCTATGCCATGGGCCTTGCCTTTGCGCTCGGCTGGACACCGTGCATCGGGCCGATCCTCGCTGCGATCCTCGCCATCGCGGCATCGGAAGCGACGGTGGCGAAGGGCGCCGGGATGCTGGCGGTCTATTCGCTCGGCCTCGGCGTGCCGTTCATCGTCGCCGCGCTGGCGGTCGAGCCGTTCGCGGCTTTCCTCGCCCGCTTCCGCGCGCATATGGGTCTGGTCGAGAAGGCGATGGGCGGATTGCTGGTGCTGACCGGCATCGCATTTCTGACCGGCACCGTCAGTCAGGTGAGCTACTGGCTGCTCGATACGTTCCCGTCGCTGGGGCTGATCGGCTGAAAACAAAAGCCCGCCAATGCGGCGGGCTTTTCAAAAATTACTGCGCGCGTCTCGCTACATCGTGCAGCCGGAATCCGGACATTGCACGTAGCTCATCTTGCCGCTGGCGTCCTTCTTCCAGATGTACATCACGTAGTCGAGCTTGGTGATGTCGCCCTTGGCATCATAAGAGATGTTGCCGAGCACGGTGTTGAAGTTCATGCCCGAGTGCATCTTGTCGGCGACCTTTTTCGGATCGGCCGAATTCGCCGCCGCGGCGGCCTGGGCGATGATCTGCACGCCGGCGTAGCTGTACAGCGTATAGGCCTCCGGCTCGAATTTCTTGGCGCGGAATTCGTCCACCACCGCTTTCGCTTCCGGCCGGTTGCGCGGATCGGCGCCGTAGGTCATCAGCGTGCCCTCGACGCCGGGCCCGCCGACCGTCGCAAATTCGTTGGAGGTGATGCCGTCGCCGCCCATCAGCGGCGCCTTGACGCCCTGATCGCGCATCTGCCGCACGATCAGGCCGCCTTCGGTGTAAAGGCCGCCGAAATAAACCAGGTCGGCGCCGGACTGTTTGATCTTGGAGATCAGCGCCGAGTAATCCTTCTCGCCGGTGTTGATGCCTTCGTACAGCACCTCTTTCATGCCACCGGCCTTGATCGTCTTCAGCGTCTCGTCGGCAAGGCCCTTGCCGTAGGTGGTCTTGTCGTTGACGAAGGCGACCTTCTTGTCCTTGAAGTGCGCGAGAATGTAGCTGCCGGCGACCTTGCCCTGCTGATCGTCGCGGCCGCAGGTGCGGAAAATGTTCCACAGGCCGCGCTCGGTCACGGTCGGGCTGGTCGAGGCCGGCGTGATCTGGAGGATGCCGTTCTCCTGATACACTTCCGAGGACGGAATGGTGACGCCGGAATTGTAGTGGCCGATGACGAATTTCACGCCATCGCCGGCAAACTTGTTGGCGACCGAGACGCCTTGCTTCGGATCGGAGACGTCATCGCCGTACTCGGCGGTCAGCTTCTGGCCGAGAATGCCGCCGGCCGCGTTGATGTCGGCGATGGCCTGATCGACGCCGTTCTTCATCTGCGCGCCGGTCGCGGCGTTAGCGCCGGTGATCGGGCCGCCGACGCCGAATTTCACCTGCGCCGAAGCGGAGCCTGCGAATGCTGCTGCAAAACCCAGCGCGAGGCCGAGTGTCGTGATCGTTTTCATTCGAGTTGCCCCTTGGAAGCTCCGTGGAAACCGGCATTTTCAGCAGATGTTAGGTCACGGCGCGTTGCGGCGCCAGCGCAGCCAGCCGTTCGGCGCGTTGATCCAGCGATACTGGGTGACCATTTGCGACGTGCGGGCGGCCTGAAAGCCGAGCAAGCCGAGCACCAGGCAAATCGCGGCATCGACGACATAATAATGAAGCGACAGCAGCGTGCCGCCGAACAGGGCGAAATGAATGAAACGGACGGCGCCACCCAGGATCAGCATGTAAGCGACAATTTGCCACCATGGCCGCCAGGTCATGGCGACGGCGCGTCCGGCAAGGGCCGCGGCGCCGCCGCCGAGAACGATGGTGACGAGCAGGAAGATGCCGAACGAGCCTTCCTCGTAGAACAAGTTTTGCAGAGTTGGTGTCATGGCGCGGCTTGCTGGCGGCCGCCTTCGAGATAGGCGGATTTGATTTCCGGCCGGTCGAGCAATTCGCGTCCGGTGCCCGACAGCGTGATCAGGCCGTTGACCATGACATAGCCGCGGTGAGCGAGCTTGAGCGCATGAAACGCGTTCTGCTCGACCAGGAACACGGTGAGGCCGTCTTCGGCGTTGAGCTTTTTGATCGCGTCGAAGATCTGCCGCACGATCAGCGGGGCGAGACCCAGCGACGGCTCGTCGAGCATCAACAGACGGGGCCGGCTCATCAGCGCCCGCGCGATCGCCAGCATCTGCTGCTCGCCGCCCGACAGCGTGCCGCCGCGCTGGCCGATCCGTTGTTGCAAGCGCGGGAAAAGAGCCAACACACGATCGAGATCGGCGGCGAATTCATTTTGCGTCGCGACTGTCGCCCCCATCTGCAGGTTTTCCAGCACCGTCATGCGCGGGAAAATGCGGCGGCCTTCCGGCGACTGCGCGAGCTTGAGCCGCGCGATCTCGTGGGTCGGCAGCTGCGTGATGTCGCGGCCGTCGAAAACGATTTGCCCGTCGCGCGCGCGCGGATTGCCGCAAATCGTCATCATCAGAGTGGACTTGCCGGCGCCGTTGGCGCCGATCAGGGAAACGATCTCGCCGGCATTGACGTCGAGATCGACGCCCTTGAGCGCCAGCACGCGGCCGTAATAGGCGGTGACGCCGCGTACCGAGAGCAAAGGCGCGGTCACAGCCCGACCTCGGCTTCGGCTGTTGCCACGGCATCGTCGTCGACGCCGAGATAGGCGGCGATCACCTTGGCATCGTTGCGCACGGCGTCCGGCGCGCCGTCGGCGATTTTGACGCCGTAATCGAGGACCACGATGTGATCGGAAATATTCATCACCACCGACATGTCGTGCTCGATCAGCAAGATCGAAATGTCATATTTGTCGCGGATGACGAGGAGGAGCTCGTTGAGCTCCGCGCTTTCGCGCGGATTGAGGCCGGCCGCGGGTTCGTCGAGGCAGAGCAGCGCCGGGCCGGTGCACATCGCACGGGCGATTTCGAGGCGGCGCTGCGCGCCGTACGGCAAGACGCCCGCCGGATCGTCGGCGCGGTCAAGCAGGCCGAAGCGATCGAGCCATGATCGCGCCTGGTCGAGCGCGTCGCGCTCCGCGGCCGCGTAAGACGGAAAGCCGAGGACGCCGAGAAAGGTATAGCCGGACGCGACCATCAGCCGGTTGTGCTGGGCGACCAGCAGATTTTCCAGAACCGTCATGCCGGGAAACAGCCGGATGTTCTGGAAGGTACGGGCGACGTGCGCCTGCTGCGCGACCAGATAATCCGGCATGCGCTCGAGCAGAAACAACGCGCCGTTCGGCCGCACAACGCCGCGCCTGCCGCTCTGCGTGAGGCCGTCGAGCGCGTCCCAGGTTCCGGCATCGCCACGAATCAGTGCGATACGGCCCTCGGTCGGCTTGTAGAAACCGGTGATGCAGTTGAACACCGTGGTCTTGCCGGCGCCGTTGGGGCCGATCAAAGCGGTGATGCTGCCGCACTTCACCTCGAACGAGAGATCGTTGATGGCGACGATGCCGCCGAAGCGCATGGTCAGATGCTCGACACGCAGCACCGTTGAACCGTCGCGCGGCATCAGCCGTGCCCCTCCTTGGTGAGGTCGGCGGAGATTTCGGTCCGCTTGCGCAGGTAGATCGACGGCGAGCGCGTCGCGATCAGGCCGCGCGGCCGCCAGATCATGATCAGCACCATCGCCAGCCCGAACAGCAGCATGCGGTATTGGGTCGGATCGAACGTCGGGCCGAAAATGCTTTTCAGGAAATCGAGCTCGCGCAGGATTTCGGTGCCGCCGATCATGACGATGGCGGCGATGACGACGCCGATCTGGCTGCCCATGCCGCCGAGCACGACGATGGCGAGGATGGTCGCGGACTCGATGAAGGTGAAGGACTCCGGCGAGATGAAGGCTTCGCGCGCGGCGAAGAACGAACCGGCGAAGCCGGCGAACATCGCGCCCATGGCGAAGGCGGTGAGCTTGGTATTCGTGGTGTTGATGCCGAGCGAGCGGCAGGCGATTTCATCTTCGCGCAACGCTTCCCAGGCGCGGCCGATCGGCAACCGGCGCAGCCTGATGGTGACGAAACAGGTCAGCAACGCCAGCGCCAGGATCACGTAATAAAGGAAGATCACGCGGTGCAGCGGCGAGAATTCCAGTCCGAACCGCGCGGCAAAGCCGTTGTCGCCGGCGGTGAACGGGATGCCGAAGAAGGTCGGCCGCGGGATACTGATGATGCCTGCATAACCGTTGGTTAGCGCCACCCAGTTGATCAGGATCAGGCGGATGATTTCGCCGAAGGCGAGCGTCACAATCGCCAGGTAGTCGCCGCGCAGCCGCAACACCGGGAAGCCGAGCAGGATGCCCCAGAACGACGACAGCACGCCGGCCAGCGGCAGCAGAACCCAGAAGCTCAAGCCGAAGGTCTTTGCCAGCAGCGCGTAGGAATAGGCGCCGACCGCGTAGAACGCGACATAGCCGAGGTCGAGCAGGCCGGCGAGGCCGACGACGATGTTGAGGCCCCAGCCGAGCATCACGTAGATCAGGATCTGAACCCCGAACGTGTCGATCCATTTCTGGCCGCCGTTGCGGCCGATGGTGAAATAGATCACCAGCGGATAGGCGATGATGGCCGCGATCGCAAAAGGCACGCCCCAGTTGCTCAGATAAAACCGCCAGGCGGGCAGGGCGACCTGTGCCGGCCGCTGCGCGCGTTGCGCGATTTTGGGCGCCAGCACCGCAGAATAGACGAAGCAGCACAGGCCGGTGATGACGACGACCGCGAGCAGCAATCGCCAGCGGGTGGCGACAACCAGAACGTCATTGATGTTGGTGACGGTCTGAAAGCCGATCAGCGGCAGGAACAGCCCGCAGGCGATCAGCGCGGTGCGGACCGAATGGCGCAAGGCGCCGGGAAAATCGACGCGCCCGTTCTGCGCGCCGCCGTTCATCTCAGACTTTCTCGACATCCGGCCGGCCGAACAGGCCCTGCGGCAGGAAGATCAGGGTGATGGCGAGAACGGAAAACGCCGCGACGTCCTTGTAGTCGATGGAGAAATACGCCGACCAAAATGTCTCGATGAGCCCGATTACGAGGCCGCCGACCACCGCGCCGGGCAACGAGCCGATGCCGCCGAGCACGGCCGCGGTGAATGCCTTCACGCCGGGCACGAACCCGTCGGAGAAGCTGATCACGCCGTAATACATCAGGTACATGGTGCCGGCGACCGCGGCGAGCGCCGCCGCGATCACGAACGTCATCGAGATCGTGCGATCGACGTCGACCCCGAGCAGCGCCGCCATCTTCTGGTCCTGCTCGCAGGCGCGTTGCGCCCGGCCAAGCCGCGTCTTCGCCACCAGGTACCAGAAGCCGGCCAGCAGCACCGCGGTGACGCCCCAGATGATGAGCTGCTTGTAGGACAGCGTCACCGGGAAGTTGTTCTGGTTGAACAGCACGAACTCGCCCTGAATCATCGGCGGGATCGACTTGTTGCGCGGTCCCTGGGTGACCTGCACGAAGTTCGACAGGAAGATCGACATGCCGATCGCCGAAATCAGCGGTGCGAGGCGGAAAGAGCCGCGCAGCGGCCGGTAGGCGACCCGTTCGATGGCCCAATTGATCAGCGAGGTGAAGATCATCGCCACGATCAGCACCAGGAACAGCGCCAGCGCGATCGAGGAAATGCCGATCCATGCCGTCAGCAGCAGGAAGGCAACCAGCGCGATGAAGGCCGAGACCATGAACACGTCGCCATGGGCGAAGTTCACCATGCCGATGATGCCGTAGACCATCGTATAGCCGATGGCGATCAGGCCATAGATCGAACCAAGCGTAATGCCGTTGATGAGCTGCTGGACGAAGTATTCCATGCGTCCGCCGCGTTCCTCGAATCCCTTGAAATTCTTAACAGGGGGCCGCCAAAGCGGCAATGTTGCGCCACTTGTGCAATTGTCGCGTTAGAGCGAATGTCCGGCCTCATTCGCCCGTTCGGGAGTTGATATGGATCGCGTGAAGTCCGAAGACGCTATCGGCGCCAAGGGGCGGCCGTTCACCGGCGCGGAATATCTGGAAAGCCTGCGCGACGGCCGCGAGGTCTACATCTATGGCGAGCGCGTCAAGGACGTCACCACGCATCCGGCGTTCCGCAACGCGGCGCGTTCGATTGCCCGGCTCTACGACGCGCTGCATGACGAGCGGACCAAGGGGCTGCTGACGGCGCCGACCGATACCGGATCGGGCGGCTATACGCATAAATTCTTCCGCGCCGCGCATTCGCGCGAAGACCTCGTTGCGCAACGCGACGCCATCGCGCTGTGGGCGCGGATGTCTTACGGCTGGATGGGGCGCTCGCCGGATTACAAGGCGTCGCTGATGAACACGCTCGGCGCTAACTACGATTTTTACGGCAAGTTCGCCGGCAATGCGAAGGCCTGGTACAAGCGCGCGCAGGAAAACGTCCTGTTCATGAACCACGCCATCGTCAATCCGCCGGTGGATCGCGCCAAGGCGGCCGATCAGGTCAAGGATGTTTTCATCACCATCCAGAAAGAGACCGATGCCGGCATCTATGTCTCCGGCGCCAAGGTGGTGGCGACCTCGTCGGCGCTGACGCACTACAATTTCCTCGGCCAGAACGCCGCGGTGCCGACCCACGACACCGATCTTGCGGTGATGTTCATCGCGCCGATGAATGCGCCAGGCGTCAAACTGTTCTGCCGCACCTCCTACGAAATGACAGCGAGCGTAATGGGCACGCCGTTCGACTATCCGCTGTCGTCGCGGTTCGACGAGAACGACGCGATTTTCGTGTTCGATAACGCCTTCATCCCGTGGGAAGACGTGCTGCTGCATCGCGACCTGGAGAAGCTCAAGATCTTCTTCCCGCAGTCGGGGTTTCTCGCCGGCTATCAGTTCCAGGGCTGCACGCGGCTCGCGGTGAAGCTCGATTTCCTGGCCGGCGTGATCGGCAAGGCCTTGCACGCCGCGGGCTCCGACGAGTTCCGCGGCAACCAGGCGATGCTCGGCGAGGTGATCGCCTGGCGGCACCTGTTCTGGGCGCTGACCGACGCCATGGCGCTCAACCCGACGCCGTGGGTCAACGGCGCCGTGCTGCCGAACCTGCAGTCCGGTTCCAGCTATCGGGTGTTTGCCGGCGATGCCTATGGCCGGGTCAAGGAAATCGTGGAGAAGATCGTCGCGTCGTCGCTGATCTACCTGCCGTCCTCGGCCAAGGATTTCAAGAATCCGGCGATCGACAAATATCTCGCGCAGTATGTGCGCGGCTCCTACGGCATCGACTACAAGGAGCGCATCAAGGTGATGAAGCTCTTGTGGGACGCCATCGGCACCGAGTTCGGCGGCCGTCATGAGCTTTATGAGCGCAACTACGCCGGCAACCACGAGGACATTCGTATCCAGGCGCTGTGGAGCGCCCGCAGTTCCGGGATGTTCGGGCAGATGACCGCGCTCGCCGAGCAATGCATGTCGGAATACGACGAAAACGGCTGGACCGATGCCGCGTGGCTCGATCCCGATGACGTCGCCTATCCGGGCCTGCCGAAGGCACTCCGCGCCGCGGAGTGACGGGCTCCGCTATTGCGGCGGCCCGCATATGCACAGCCGTTGTTGCTCACCGGCCCACGCCGGGTCAATGATGGGGTGGTGCCCACAATGCGGATGACTCATGAGCTGGATCGACCAACGGCCTGACGACGCCATGGACGGCGCATTTACTGCGGTGCCGTCCGAGGCCATTCCGAGCGTCGAGCCTGCGGCGTTTCGCGAGGCCATGGCCAAGCTTGGCGCCGCGGTTCACGTTGTCACCTCGGCCGGACCGGCCGGCAGGACCGGCTTCACCGCAACCGCGGTCTGCTCAGTGTCCGACACGCCGGCGACGCTGCTCGTCTGCCTCAATCGCCGCAGCAAGAGCGCGCCGCTGCTCAGCCAGAACGGGGTGTTCTGCGTCAACACGCTCGGCGCCAGCGAAGAAAAGCTCGCCGATGTCTTCGCCGGGCGCGGCGGCCATCATCTCGAGGAGCGGTTTTCGATCGGCGAATGGATGACGCTGAAGACCGGCTCGCCGGTGCTGGCCTCCGCCGTGATCGCGTTCGACTGCCGGACCATCGAGATCAAGGCCGTGGCTTCGCACAATGTGATTTTCGGCGCAGTGCAGGCGGTGCGGCTCGGGCCGCCGGGCCCGGCGCTGGTCTATCACGACCGGCTCTACAAGACGGTGTAGCGCCGGTCCCGGCAGCGCCGCCTTGCAATCCGGCAATGTTTAGAACTTCCTGCGAACTCGCTTCCTCGACTCAATATCTGTTTTGAAGACAGTTCGATAATCAGATACCTCGACCTTGCCGGAGATCGCGACGCCACAATAGAAGGCAACTCGTTATCCGCGCCTGCAACATTTGCCACGACCTCGGTCCATGTCCGTTAAGGGTCAGAAGCTGCCCGGATTCGCACTAACTCTTGGCGTCCGCTTCTCTAATCGGCCGTTTAGGGTCAAGCGCTTTCTGACTGACTATCCACCTCTACAGCGTCGATGTCGCTCGCGGGCTCGTGCTTCTCTTCGGAATCGGCACCAAGGCCCTTCCATCATGGGATTCGAAGGCGAGGTGGAACAATCTTTACCGCGGCCTTGCCATCAGATGAACGGCAGGTCCAAGCGGACACGCGAACTCACCTCATCCATCGTCCCGCGAGGGACATCATTCCACCGCTCGGTGGAGCTCGAGTTTCCTCCTATCGCGTTTGATCCTGCACTGCAGTCATGCCGCCGCGACGTCTCGGGTCCAGCGGAACTCAGTGCCGTCAACCCAGATGCGGTGCATGATCACGGCCAGCCGACGCGCCAGTGCGACGATCGCCTTCTTCATCCCGCGATGCCTGGCGATCTTCATCGCCCAGGCTTTGAGCCACGACCATTTCGTCGAACGCACCAGCATGACCTGGGCCGCTTCGTAGAGCGTCATCCGCATCATCTCGTCCCCGCACTTTGATATCGCACCGGTTCGGTTGATCTCGCCCGATTGATACTTGGATGGCGTCAGTCCAAACGCGGCGCCGACTGCCTTGGATTTACGGAAGCGAGCGGGTACGTCGACGGTGGCGCGATAGGTCAGTGCCACGACCGGACCAACACCGGGAACCGTCATCAGACGCCGGCACACCTCATCGTCCCGGACGATGGCCAGCAAGCGGCTGTGCAGGACGCCAATCTGCTCGCGTAGCGCCCGTCGGACAATGAGCAGCGGTTCGACCAGCGTAGCCAAGTCAGGCTGGCGCTCGACCAGCTCCTTGATCCGTCCCTCGAACTTCACCGTCCCCACCATCCCGACCTTGAGGCCGAAGTTGCGCAACGTACCGCGCAGGTCGTTGTCGAGGGCGATGGCTTTCGACTGCAGCAGCTTGCGATGGGTCAGCAGCATCCGCAGTTTCTGACTGCGTAACGTCTTCACATGCACCGGGCGGTAAAGCCCCACCCGCATCATCTGCGCCATGCCACGCGCATCGTTGCGGTCGGTCTTGTTGATCTGCGCCTTCAGTACCGCCCGCATGTGCCGCGTCTCGACGCAGACCACTGGCAAGCCCGCTTCGGCGAGCGTACTGAACAGCCATTGCGACAGCGGTCCAGCTTCCAATCCAATTCGTTTGAAGTGATAGGCGGGGTTCGTCAGCACCGACAGCAGAGCCTCCGGTTCGCTCGCCACCTTCACTTCCCGAACGACCTTGCCCGTCTCATCCACAATGCAGACGCTGGTCTCCTTGACCGATACGTCCAATCCCGCAAAATGGTCCATGCTGCGCTTCTCCTTCTGATGCTTGAGGCCCGTAACCACGGTGACCTCGTTTCACCATCAGCCTGAAGCGCAGCACCCAAAATCTTCAGCTATCCACAAGATCGCCGGCCGATTACCCCATCTTTACCCCTGAAAGCAGCGCAACGTCACGCAGCTGCCGTGTCCGCCAAGGGCCAGAAGAGACATCAAAGAATTTACGAACTGACGGAGCCCCCGCTCAGTCGTCACTTTGACAGCTGTTTGCCTATCGCGCTTGCGCAATCGATGAAAAGTTGCGCGGTCGGACTGATGGTGCGGTGCTTGAGTCTGACGATCGCGACCGACCACGGCCTGTGCGGTAGCTCTATCGGCAATTTCCTGACCGCAAAACGCTTTGCCAGGAAGAAGCGCAGGTGCGTATCTGTCATTAAACCAAGCAAGCGCCCGTTCTCCAGCATGCGTGCCACCAAGTATGGAGACGGGCTGCTCGCTATGGCGATACGCGGTTTGAACCCGACCGCGGCGAACGCGTCTGCAGTCGCGGCGCCGACTAAGTTGTCGGGATTTTCAAGAGGCGGCACGCACCAGGGTTCGTCGACGAGGTCCGCCCATGTGATCTTGGGCCGGCGTACCCACTGACTTTTCACACCCGCAACCACGTGCATTCGGTCCTGGAACAGGATTTTGGCGTCCAATTCATCCGGCAGCGCCGATACCGGCATTGGCGTCACTGCCAGCTCGATGCGGCGCGTCGGCAGGTCGTGATTGAGCAACGCCGCGCTCTCGGCCTGAAGCACGCGGACCGAAAGTCGCGGATGGCGCAGCCAAAGCCGTTCAACGACACTGGCGCCCAATCCGGCGAACGAGGCTTCCGTCATGCCAATGCGCAGTTCACCTGCTGTCGGATCGGCGAGGAACCTGATCTCCTCCACGCTCGTCTTAATGTCGTCGAACAGCGCGACGCTGCGCTTGAGCAAAGCACGGCCGTAAAAAGTGGGCTCGACACCGCGGGCACTACGGTCGAACAGGCGCACACCGAGCATCTGCTCAAGGTCCGCGATCACTTTCGACACAACTGGCTGCGAGATTGCGAGCTGCTTGGCAGCTTTGCCCATGCTTCCAGCTTGTGCCACCGCGGCAACAACGCTGAAGTGTTGAAGCTTGATTCGACGGCTGACGAGGTCGATCGGCGCCATGGAGGCATCTCATTCTAACAGACTATGACTGTGTGCGATAAATAGTATTACCGGCTATGGCCGGAATCCACCATTGTGGCAGGACACAGTTGAACAGCAGCGCCACGCCATGATGCCCAGCCGTCGACGCCTTTTGGTTCTCGCCGCCAGCGCGGCAGCGGTTGCTGCACCGACGCGGTTTGCTTGCGCGCAGGGCTACCCAACGCGCCCGGTGCGCCTGCTTGTCGGCTTTGCGCCCGGCGGCGCGCCAGACATTCTGGCGCGGCTGATTGGGCAATGGCTGTCCAATCGGCTCGGCCAGACATTCGTCGTAGAGAACAAGCCGGGAGCTAACGGCAACCTCGCCATCGAAGCGGCTGCGAGAGCGGAGCCGGACGGCTACACGTTGCTGCTTGTGGCGACCATTGTAGCAATCGATGCGACGCTTTACGAAAATGCCAACTACAGCTTCGAGAAAGATCTCACAGCAGTCGGTGCGGTGAGCCGCGAACCTAACGTGATGATCGTCAATCCGGATTTTCCGGCCAGGACAACGGGCGAATTCATCGCTTACGCCAAGGCCAAGCCCGGCAAGATTAACATGGCCTCTCCTGGCATCGGCACCTCGCCGCACATGGCGGGCGAACTGTTCAAGGTCATGGCCGGCATCGACATGACGCACGTTGCCTATCGCAGTTCCGCGCCAATTCTGACCGATCTGCTCGGCGGACAGGTGCAGGTCTACTTTGCGCCGATCTCGGCGTCGGTTGAATATGTCAGGAGTGGCAAGGTGCGGGCGCTGGGCGTAACCACGGCGACGCGCGCGGTGGCTTTACCGGACGTGCCGCCACTCGGCGATGCCGTGCCCGGCTACGAGATGACTGCGTGGTACGGCATCGCCGCACCAAAAAACACGCCGGCCGAGATCGTCGACACGCTCAACAAGGAGATCAACGGCGGCCTTGCCGATCCCGGCATGACGGCGCACCTCGCAGCGCTGGGCTCATCGCCATTCGCCCTCTCGCCCGCTGCATTTGGCACCTTCATCGCCGATGAGACCGGCAAATGGGCGAAAGTGATCCGGACGGCCAATATTAAGGCGGATTAGGCCGAACCGCCCGCGCGGGCCATTTTATAATTCCACGACGTAAACTCGGCACGATGTCGCCTACGGGTCATTAGCTGCCGCGGCGCGGTCAAATTGGCATGTCCGCTTTTATGGAATGTCCATTTTTACCCCGAAGGCGGACAAACCAGGCATGAATAGGGTCACGCGTGGGCGCGTTGCCTCTCAGGCTTATACACAGCGTCGCCTGCTTCTTTTTCGTAGCTGGCTTATGCTTGCGGCGGATCAGCGCCGGATCAAGCCCGCCAGATGGCAAGTTCGCTGCCATTGTTTCACCTCTACGGCGATCCGCCGGACGATCAGGCGTTCGATTTCATTCATGTCGAAAGGATCGCATCGAGCGCGCCACGTCACGACTGGACCATCCGGGCGCATCGCCATCGCAACCTGTTTCAGATCTTGCTGATCGAGCGCGGCGGCGGCGAGATGACGTTCGATGTGGCGCGGCTGCCGTTGGTCGCGCCAGTTGCGGTCCTGGTGCCCGCGGCCGTCGCTCACGGTTTCCGCTTCGATCCCGGCATCACGGACGGCTGGGTCATCAGTTTCACCGAGGACGCCGCCGAGCCGCTGGCCGGCCGGGCCGGGGACGCGCTGGCGCGACTACGGGCGCTCGCTGCCGAGCCTGTCGTTCCGATCAACGATGAAACCGAGAATGCGCGGCTGTCGGCGCTGTGCGGTGAGCTGTTCGAGGAAGCCGGCCTCGCCCGCGGTGGCTACCGTTTCGCGATGCGCGGGTTACTGGTGCTGATCGCGGTCGGCGTGGCGCGCCTTGCCGCAAACCGCGAGCGTACCGTCACGGTGCCGCCGGCCGACACGACGGTGCCGCAGCTTCGCGCCCTGATCGACGAGAATTTCCGCGCGCAACGGCAGCTTGGCTTTTACGCCGACAAGCTTGCGATGACGGTCGACCGCCTCAACGATCGTGTGAAGCAATCAACCGGCGTGACGGCGGGGCATTTGATCCGGCAGCGTCTGCTCACCGAAGCCAAGCGCCAGCTCATTTTCACCGCGCAGCCGATCCACGACATTTCGAAAGAGCTTGCCTTCGCCGATCCGTCGCACTTCGCGCGTTTCTTCCGCAAACAGACCGGGATGACGCCGCATGAATTCCGCGACCAGCGGGGCGGGTGATGCGCAGACTGCTCGTTCTCATCGTAGCAATTGCTCGGGGCCGCCCTTACCCGAACCTCCCGCCGCGCGATAGACTGCCGGCTGCAATGCGGAGAAGACGATGATGAGGCGGCGCGAGTTCGTCACACTGCTCGCCGGAGCGGCGGCCTGGCCGTTTGGTGCAAGGGCCGAAGCGGTCAACAAGCTCGTTCACATCATCGTCGGATTTCCGGCCGGCGGCGGCACCGACATCGTCGCGCGCATTCTTGCCGAAGCCATGCAGGGCCACTACGGCTCGTCGATCATCGTCGAAGACAAACCCGGCGCCAGCGCGCGGCTGGCCGTTGAATTCGTCAAGAATTCTCCGCCCGACGGCAGCGTGATGCTGTTCACGCCGGATTTTCCGATGACGCTCTATCCGCACAGCTTCAAGGCGCTGAACTACGATCCGGTGAAAGATTTTGTCGCCGTCGGCCCGGTGGCCAAGAGCATGCTGGCGTTCTCGGTCGGGCCCGAAGTGTCCGATGACGTCAAAACGCTGGCCGGCTTTGTGCAGTGGTGCAAGGCGAACCCGGACAAGTCGAGTTACGCGACGACCTCGGCCGGCGCCACGCCGCATTTCACCGGCGTGATGTTCGCCAGCGCGGCGAAGGTGCCGATGACGCCGGTGCACTACCGCGGCGGCGCGCCGGCATTGCAGGACTTGATCGGCGGCCATGTGCCTTCGAGCGTCAACCCGCTGAGCGAGGTGATGGAAACCGCGAAATCCGGCTCGATCCGGATCCTGGCGGTGACCGGGCCGCAGCGCTCGCCGTTCCTGCCGGACGTGCCGACCTTCAAGGAGTCCGGCTACAACGTCGTCGTCGAGTCCCTGAACGGGGTGTGGCTGGCGGCCAATACGCCGAACGATGTCGTTGCGGCCTTAAGCGCGGCGATGCACGAGGCGTCACAATCCAAAGCTATGCTGGACAGCCTTGCCAAATTCGCCACCGAGCCGGCATTCCAGACACCCGCGCAATTTGCCGAGACCATCAAGTCGGAAATTGCCCGCTGGGGGCCGGTCGTAAAAGATTCAGGATTTGTCGCGCTGGAATGAACCGAGGTTCGAACGCCGGGCAGTCCGGCGACGACTAATCCGCTAGCAACGCAGAATAACGCGAGGAACACAATGTTAGTCTTGAGCTGGAGCGTCTTGAGTTTTCTCGGAATCCTGGTGTTGTTCACCGTCCTGGGAAGCTTTTTCACGGTCCAAACCGCGCAGGTTGCGATCATTACGCGGTTTGGCAGGTTCCTGCGGGTTGCCGATCCGGGCCTGAACTGGAAGTGGCCGTTCATCGACGCCGTAGCCGCCAGGATTAGCCTGCGGGTCAATCAGATCACGCTGACGATGGAGACCAAGACCAAAGACAACGTCTTCGTCACCATACCGATCTCGGTGCAAAACCGGGTCCGGCCTGAAAAGGCGTTCGACGCTTTTTACAAGCTGTCCAATCCTGCGGCGCAAATCCAGTCTTACGTCGAGCAGGTGATCCTCGGGCATGTTCCCGGAATGACGCTCGATGAAGTGTTCGCCAGCCAATCGGGAATAGCCGCGGCGGTGAAGCAGGAACTCGACGCCGACATGGCCGGCTTCGGCTATGAGATCGTCAATGTGCTGGTGACCGATATCGTCCCCGACGCCAAGGTGAAATCCGCCATGAACGACATCAACGCTGCGCAACGCGAGCAGGTCGCTGCGACGGCCCGCGGCGAAGCGGAAAAAATCCTGGTGGTGAAAAAGGCCGAGGCCGAAGCCGCCAGCAAGGCGCTGCAGGGCGAGGGCATTGCCAATCAGCGCAAGGCCATCATCGCCGGATTGCAGGGCTCAATCGAGCAGTTTCAAAAGACCGTTGGCGGCGCGTCGACATCCGAAGTGATGCAGCTCGTGCTGGTGACGCAATATTTCGACACCATCAAATCGATCGGCGAACTGGACAAGACCAATACGCTGTTTCTGTCGCACTCGCCCGGGGCCGTCAAAGAAGTCGCCGATCAGGTCCTGCAATCGATGTTGATCGCCGACCGGGCAAAAGCCCAGTGATCCGATTCAAGCGCATCAAGGCTTTCTATTTACGCGACCTGCCAACGAGGCGGTGAGAGGGATAGACGCCCGCGCTCGGCGGCGTTGCTGGAGAAACGCCGCGTCGGCCAGCTTCTGCCTTTAAGAATGCAATAAAGGCCTGTAGCGGCCCGCTCATTTGTCTGCGACTTGGGTGGTAAAGAAAAAACCCCGACAGGCTCGGCGACCATTCCTCAAGTAACGGGACAAGACGGCCTGCCTTGAGATCGGCTGCAATGTAATCATGCAACAGGTACGCAAGTCCCAGACCATCCCGGACGGCGCGGATGGAAAGCTCGATGTCGTTGACGATCAAACGGCCTTCGACCGCGGCACGCCGCGTTTTGCCGTTTCTTTCGAAATCCCATCCGAAGATAGCGCCATTCGGCAAACGATTGCGGATGCAGTCATGATGACGCAGGTCACGCGGGGTTCGGGGCCGGGGGTGTGTCTTCAGATACTCAGGTGAAGCGACCACCAGAAAGCGAACTTCGCCGATCACTCTCATCGTGATCATATCGTGGTCGATTTGCTCCCCGAGGCGAATGCCGGCGTCAAAGCCTTCGCCAACGATGTCGGTCGGCATTTTGACAACGGCGACGTCCAACTGGATGCGGGGATACTCACGCATAAACCGCGCGAGGACAGGTTCGATGAGGAAGGTCGAGACTGGCGGCTGCACGACAAGGCGCAGCAATCCAGTCGGGTTCATGCCATCATCGGGAAGCTGGTCGACGGCAGCCTTCAGTTCGGCAAGCGATGGTTGCACGCGTGCCAACAAGCGCGCACCTGCCTCTGTAAGCGAGACGCTGCGGGTCGTTCGGTTCAACAGTCGAACGCCGAGCCTTTCCTCCAGCGCGCGAAGATTTTGGCTCAGCGTCGAACGGCCAATTCCCAGCTGAGTCGCCGCTTTGGCGAAGCTCAATTGCTCCGCAATCGCTGCAAATGCGGACATCTCGGCAAATTCAGTTCCACGCATTGTTCGCCCCGAACGAACAGGTCGTTTCAACAATGGCGAATTATCACACAATGAACCTGCGGGTAGAAGCCACGTAGTCGTTGGATTTTAACGGGAGCTTCAAATGCTTCGAAGATCATTGATCATCGCGACGATGTGTGCGGCATCGCCGCTTCTCTTGAGTCGCGCCGCTACGTCTCAACCTGCAACGGATCAATTCAAGGGCACCTGGTCGCTCGTTTCGATCCGCTATGTGAGTCCAAATGGATCGGCGATTGAACCGTTCGGGCCAAATGCTCAAGGCATGCTGGTTTTTGATGGCACGCGCTTCGCCACACAAGTCATTGCGGGCAATCTGCCAAAATTTGCCTCCAACAACCGAATGGTCGGCACGCCGCAGGAATACGAGGCGATATCCCACGGAGTCGTCGGCTACTTCGGCACCTACACCGTAATTGAAGCCGATCGCATACTCACTCTTCACATCGAGCGCAGTTCGTTCCCGAACTGGGAAGGAATTGACCAACAGAGGAAGTTCGAGTTTGTGGGTGATGAGTTGCGATACACGGCGGCGAACTCGACCGCCAACCCAGCAGAGTCTGCGCAATTGGTATGGAAAAGAGTCCGTTAGCTTAGATACGGCGATATCGGCGATCAGCACTTCCAGATTGAAGCGGACGCCGGTGAGACTTTGCTAGCACAGGCGGCCTAGTTCAGCAGAAACTCCAGCACCGTGTCGGCATAGGCCTTCGGCTGCTCCACATTGGCAATATGCGCCGCCTCGAGGATGGCGATCCTGGCGCCGGGGATGTGCTGCTTGATGAACTCGTTGCCTTCGAGCGGCGTCGCAGGATCCTGCCGCCCGGCGATCACCAGCGTCGGCGCGGTTATTTTCGCCAAGAGCGGCCGGTGATCCATCGCCTTGATCGCTTCACAGCAGCCGAGATAGCCGTCGAGCTGGGTTGCGACAAAGCCGTCGCGCATTTTCTCCATCGCCTGCGGTGAGCGGTCGCGGAAGGCTGAAGTGAACCAGCGCTCCATGTTCATGTCGACGATGGCCGGAAGGCCTTTCTCGGCGACCATCTTGATGCGGCCGTCCCACATCGCCTTGTCGGGATAGTAGCAAGCGGTGTTGGAGAGGATCAGCTTGTCGATGCGGTTCTGCGCATTGCCGCCCAGCCATTGCCCGACCATGCCGCCCATCGACAGGCCGCACCAGTTGATCTTCGCGATACCGAGCGCATCGAGCACGCCGAGCACGTCGCGGCCCAGCCGCTCCATCGAGTACGGGCCTTTCGGTGCACCGGACTTGCCGTGGCCGCGGCGGTCGTAGCGAAGCAGCCGGAAGTGCTTGGTCCACGGTACAACCTGGTCGTCCCACATGTGCAGGTCGGTGCCGAGCGAATTGGACAGCATCAGAACCGGCGCGCTCTCCGGCCCTTCCAGTTCTGCATGGATGGTACAGCCGTCATCGACTTTGATGTCGGGCATTGCTATTTCTCCCTCAATTCGAGGCTTGTAGCATTCTTTCTCGTGCTTGGGAGTGACGCAGAATGGCAATGACGATGACGGGTGAATATCAGCTTCCGGCGTCACAGCAGACGGTGTGGGAGAAGCTCAACGATCCGGCGGTGCTCAAGGCCTGCATCCCCGGCTGTCAGGAGCTCAACAAGACCGGCGACAACGGATTTCAGGCTGTCGCCACCATCAAGATCGGCCCGGTGAAAGCGACGTTCAAAGGCAGCGTCACGCTGTCCGATATCGATCCGCCGAACGGCTACAAGATTTCCGGCCAGGGCGAGGGCGGCGTCGCCGGCTTTGCCAAAGGCGGTGCCGTGGTGAAGCTCGCGCCGAAGGATGGCGGCACGCTGCTCACCTACAACGTCGAGGCGCAGATCGGCGGCAAGCTGGCGCAGCTCGGTCAGCGTCTGGTCAACGGCGCGGCCAAGAAAGTCGCCGACGATTTCTTCGGCAACTTCGTCAAAGCCGTCGGCGCGTAACCGGCCGGCACGTCAATAAAAGGCTCGCCCGCGTAGCGCGGACGAGCCTTCGTCAGCTCAGCACTGAACGGTTAGCGGTATGCCGGCGGCAGTCTCTGCGGACCATACCAGCCCTGCGGCTGCGCACCGTACCAGCCCTGTGCCTGCGCACCGTACATGCCCGGCGCACCGTACATGCCTGGCGCACCGTACATGCCTGGCGCACCGTACATGCCCGGCGCGTACATGTAGGTGTTGCGGGACTGCGTGCCGTTGCGGAACGGCCTGTAGGTGTCGTTGCGAGACTGCTTGGCCTGACGGTTCGACGCGGAGCCGCTCGTCGGCTCGCCCTTGTCAACCTGAGCTTGGACCAGACCACCGTCGTTAGCGTGGCGGCCGACCGGATATTTGAACTGTGTCGGCGCCGGGCTTGGGCCGCCATAGGCATAGAGGTCGCGGCCTTGCGCCGGCTGACCCTGCGCGCCGAAGGCGTAACGGTTGCCCGTCGGTCCGCCGGATTGCTGGTTGGAACGCGAGCCGGTGTTCTGACCCTGGTTCTGTGCCGTTACAATGCCGCCGTCATTGGCAGCGCGGCCGACGCGGTAGTCCTGCGCCAGCGCGGGCAACGCAGTCATCACGGTGCCGAGCGCCAGCGTGCCGAGTGTCACGGCAAGTTTTGAGCGCATCATTTGGGGCTCCTTCCTGTTGTTGTTTTGTGACGACTTGGCGGGAAAGTTCCACACCGTGCCGTCCCTCCTGTAACGGAGAACGAAGTTCGCGCTTTTGTGTTTCCAAATTTGTTTTGTTATTCGGCGCAGATACCCGCACAGCGGGATACACGGGTCATGTTCCCGATCTGCGCGTATTTGCTGGCCGGCCATGCCTTGGGGGCGGCGAAAAGCCCGCCATTCCTGTGCGGAACTCCCTTGACCGGCGCCTAGGCTGCGGTTCAGAGTAATTCTCGTTCCAAAGAGCGAAAAACGGCAAAAACGACCCGATTTCGGACTTTGGAGACAGCCGGTTGTATGAAAAGCCGGCAAATCGAAGCGTTTGGCCTGATTTCCTGAGGAGGAGCCCATGGCAACCGTTTCCATGACGGTGAACGGAAAGCCCGTATCGGGCGATGTCGATCCGCGCACACTGCTGGTGCAGTTTCTGCGCGAGAACCTGCGGCTCACCGGCACTCACGTCGGCTGCGACACCTCGCAGTGCGGCGCGTGCGTCGTCCATGTCGACGGGAAGGCGATCAAGTCGTGCACCGTGCTGGCGCTGCGTCTTGAAGGCGCCAACGTGCTGACCATCGAAGGCCTGGCGCCGTCGGAGACGCAACTGCATCCGATGCAGGAAGCGTTCCGCGAGAACCACGGCTTGCAGTGCGGCTATTGCACCCCGGGCATGATCATGACCGCGGTCGATATCGTCCGCCGCAAGGGGAACGATCTCGACGACAAGACCATCCGCGAAGAGCTCGAAGGCAACATCTGCCGCTGCACCGGCTACCACAATATCGTCAAGGCGATTGCCGCCGGTGGCAAGGCAATGCGCGGCGGTGCGGGTACGTCGCAGGCTGCTGAATAGGGAAGGGACGCGTCAACGATCTACCGGGAGGAACTGCCATGAGTGCGACCGGTATCGGCGCTGCAGTGCGCCGCAAGGAAGATCAGCGTTTCATCACCGGCAAGGGCCACTATACCGACGACATCAACCGGCCCGGCCAGTCGTTCGCCTATTTTCTTCGCTCGCCGCACGCCCACGCGACGATCAAGTCGATCGACGCCAAGGCGGCGCTCGCCATGCCGGGCGTGCTCGTGGTTCTCACCGGGGCCGAACTCGCCGCCGACAAGATCGGCAACCTGATCTGCGGCTGGATGATCCATTCCAAGGACGGCTCGCCGATGAAGATGGCGGCGCACCCGGCGCTCGCCAGCGGCAAGGCCTGCCACGTCGGCGATGCGGTGGCTGTTGTGGTCGCGGAGACGCTGGCGCAGGCGCGCGATGCCGCCGAGAAAGTCAAAATCGATTACGCCGTGCTGCCCGCGGTCGCCGATCCGGCGGCGGCGCAAAAGCTGGGTGCGCCGCTCATTCACGACGTCGCGCCAAAAAACACCATCTATCAATGGAGCCTCGGCGACGCCAAAGCCGCCGATGCCGCGTTCAAGGCGGCGAAGCACGTCACCCGGCTCGACATCGTCAATAACCGCCTGGTGCCGAATGCGATCGAGCCGCGCGCGGCGATCGGCGATTACGATTCCGGCACCGGTACGTTCACGCTGTGGAACACCACGCAGAACCCGCACGTGGCGCGCCTCGTCATTGCCGCGTTCGTCGGCATGGCGCCGGAGCACAAGCTCCGCGTCATCGCGCCTGATGTCGGCGGCGGCTTCGGCTCGAAGATTTTCATCTATCCGGAAGAGGTCGTGGCGCTGTGGGCCTCGAAGCGCGTCGGCCGCCCGGTGAAATGGGTCTGCGACCGTTCGGAAGCGTTTCTTGCCGATGCGCACGGCCGCGATCATGTCACGCACGCGGAAATGGCATTCGACGGCGACGGCAGGATCACCGCGCTCCGCGCCAAAACCATCGCCAATCTCGGCGCTTACATGTCGACGTTCTCGTCGTCGGTGCCGACCTATCTCTACGCCACGTTGCTGTCGGGCCAGTACCAGATCCCGCAAATCTATTGCGAGGTCGATGCGGTCTACACCAACACCGTTCCGGTCGACGCCTATCGCGGCGCCGGGCGGCCGGAAGCGACCTTCGTGGTCGAGCGGCTGGTCGAAGTCGGTGCGCGCGAGATGGGGCAGGATCCGGCCGAGCTTCGCCGCAAGAACTTCATCAAGGCGTTCCCGCACCAGACCCCGGTGATCATGACCTATGACGCCGGCGACTATAACGCCTCGCTGAAGAAGGCGATGGAGATCGCCGACATCAAAGGTTTCGCCAAGCGCAAGCGCGAAGCGGCGCGCCACGGCAAGATCCGCGGCATCGGCTATTCGACCTACATCGAGGCTTGCGGTCTCGCGCCGTCACGGGCGGCGGGGTCGCTCGGCGCCGGCGTCGGCCTGTGGGAGTCGGCGGAGGTGCGGGTCAATCCGACCGGCTCGGTCGAAGTCCTGACCGGATCGCACGCCCACGGCCAGGGTCACGAGACCACGTTTGCGCAGATTGTGTCAGAGCGGCTCGGCATTCCGATCGACGACGTCTCGATCGTGCATGGCGACACCGACAAGGTGCAGTTCGGCATGGGCACCTACGGCTCGCGCTCCGGCGCGGTCGGCATGTCGGCGGTGGTGAAGGCGCTCGACAAGGTCGAAGCCAAGGCGAAGAAGGTTGCCGCCTATATGCTCGAAGCCGCCGAAGGCGACATCGAGTTCAAGGACGGCAAATTCTCCGTCGCCGGCACCGACAGGTCGGCGGCATGGGGCGATGTCACGCTCAACGCCTATATCGCCCACAAATTCTCCGGCCAGGAGCTTGAGCCCGGCCTGAAGGAGGGGGCGTTCTACGATCCGACCAATTTCACGTTCCCGGCCGGCTGCCATATCTGCGAGGTCGAGATCGACGTGGACACCGGCAATACCGCGATCGTCGGCTGGACTGCGGTCGACGACTTCGGCGTGCTGATCAATCCGATGATCGTCGAGGGCCAGGTGCACGGCGGCATCGCGCAAGGCGTTGGCCAGGCGCTGTGCGAAGGCGCGGTCTACGACAAGGATGGCCAGCTCGTCACCGGCTCGTTCATGGATTACGCCATGCCGCGGGCCGATTACTTTCCGCCGCTGCATGTCGACACCACGCTCACCCGGTGTCCGTCCAATCCGCTCGGCGTCAAGGGCTGCGGTGAGGCCGGCGCCATCGCCGCGCCGGCCGCGGTCATCAACGCCATCACCGATGCGCTCGGCACCGAGGACGTCGCCATGCCGGCAACGCCCGGGGTGGTTTGGGCCGCCCTGAAGAAGTCGAAGAAGCTGCCGCAGGCGGCATGAGGAATTTGCATCCGCCGCGTGCGGCGGGTTATTGAGATAAACGGAGGACTGCGATGTACGCCTTTACCTATCACCGCCCCGGCACCGTGCGTCAGGCGGCCAATATGCTGGCCAAGAACGAGGACGCCAAGCTCCTGGCCGGCGGCCAGACGCTGCTGCCGACCATGAAGCTCCGGCTCGCCGGTCCGCCGCAGATTCTCGACATGTGGGCGATCGAAGGCCTGTCCGGCATCGAGGAGAGCGGCCGCTCGATCAGCATCGGCGCCATGACCAAGCACTTCGAGGTCAACAGCTCGCCGGTGGTGCAGAAGGCCATTCCGGTGCTGGCGCACATGGCCGGCCTGATCGGCGATCCGGCGGTGCGCCACATGGGAACCATCGGCGGCTCGGTCGCCAACAACGATCCGAATGCCGATTATCCGGCGGCGTGCCTTGCGCTCGGCGCCACCATTGTCACCAACAAGCGCCGCATCAAGGCCGATGATTTCTTCACCGGGATGTTCTCCACCGCGCTGGAGCCGTCCGAGATCATCACCAAGGTGATCTTCCCGATTCCGAAAAAGGCCGCGTACCAGAAATTCCGCAACCAGGCGTCGCGCTTCGCGCTGGTCGGCGTGTTCGTGGCGAAACGCGGCAGCGAGAACCGCGTTGCGGTGACCGGCGCCGGGTCGAACGGTGTGTTCCGTGTGAAGTCGTTCGAGGAGGCGCTGAAGAAGCGGTTCTCGCCGAAGTCGCTCGAGGGCATGACCATCCCGGCCGACGGCATGAATGCCGACATCCACGGCAGCGCGGAATATCGCGCACACCTCGTCAGCGTGCTCGCCCGTCGCGCGGTGGCGGAAGCGATCGGCAAGCCGGCGAACTAAGCCGGCGCCGTTTGGGCATTGGGATAGCTCAGGCGACCCGCGGCTCTTAACCGCGGGTCTTGCGCTCACGGCTGCATCGGCCAACGCAAACGGCTAACCGGCAAACAATCGATACTGTTGCGGCCGCAAGCCAACGGTCTGACCGATAGTCCACTGTTGGGTGCGCAGTGCGGCCACCTCGATTGTTGTCTCGGATCCTTCTCTACACAGCACGATTTCGACCCGTCGCGCCGGTCCGATACCGTGGGTTCGCTTGACAACTCCGGTGATCCCGTTTTCACCGCAGATCGGCAAGATCTCCATATCGGACGGTCTTGCAAACAAGGTTGCCGCGCCGTTCGGGGTCCCCTGCGGGTCGATACCGATCGGCCGGCCGCCGAACCGGACCTCTCCATCTTCGATCGTGACCGGCACCGCAATAGATTCGCCGATGAACTCATGGACGAAAGCCGTGCGGGGATGATCGTAGATCTGTTGCGGCGTTCCGGTTTGCTCGATGCGGCCCTTGTCCATCACAACGACGCGGTCGGCGACTTCAAGCGCCTCTTCCTGGTCATGCGTGACAAAGATGGACGTGACATGGATCTCGGCGTGTAGGGTGCGGAGCCAGCGGCGAAGATCCTTCCTCACCTTTGCATCGAGAGAGCCGAAAGGCTCATCGAGAAGCAGGACGCTCGGCTCGATGGCCAGCGCTCGCGCCAGGGCAATGCGCTGCCGTTGTCCGCCCGAGAGTTGCGTTGGGTAACGGTCGGCGAGCCAGCCGAGCTGGACGAGATCGAGCAGCGTTTTGACGCGTTTCTCGATCTCGGCTTCGGCCGGCCGGTAGCGGCGGGGACGTACCCGAAGACCGAAGGCGACGTTTTCGAAAACGCTCATGTGGCGGAACAGGGCATAGTGCTGAAACACGAAGCCGACACGGCGCTCGCCGACTGTCCGCTTCAGGGCGTCCTCGCCGTCAAAATGTACTGCGCCGGCATCCGGCCACTCCAACCCTGCGACGATGCGCAAGAGGGTGGTTTTTCCCGAGCCGGATGGACCGAGCAACGCCAACAGCTCGCCCGATTGCGCTTCCAGATCGACATGATCGAGCGCAGTGAAATCGTTAAATCGCTTTTCGACGCCGATCAGCGAAATTCTCATGACACACGCCCCATTTTCATGACACGCGACCTTTGGCGACACGGGCTTCAAGAGCGATCTTCAGGAAAAGCGTCAGCAGGGCCAGTAAAGCCAGCAAAGAGGCTACGGCGAACGCTGCCGCCGACTGGTAGCTGTTGTAGAGAACCTCGACGTGCAATGGCATGGTGTTGGTCTGCCCGCGGATGTGGCCGGACACCACCGCTACCGCACCGAACTCTCCCATCGCGCGGGCGTTACAGAGCAAGATACCGTACAACAACGCCCATCGGATGTTCGGCAACGTCACTCGCGCAAACGTCCACACCCCCGACGCGCCAAGCGAAAGGCCCGCTTCCTCCTCTTCCGTGCCTTGCTGCTGCATCAGCGGTATCAGCTCGCGCACGACGAAAGGAAAAGTCACGAAGAGCGTCGCCAGGACAATTCCCGGAAGAGCGAAGATGATCTTGATATCGTGGCTGGACAGCCACGGTCCAAAATAGCCCTGCAATCCAAACAACAGCACGAAGATCAGTCCCGCGATCACCGGAGAAACGGAGAATGGCAGATCGATCAATGTAATCAGGATGTTTTTGCCGCGAAACTCGAACTTGGTAATAGCCCAGGCTGCAATCACGCCGAAGAACGCGTTCGTAGCAACCGAAATGAAAGCGACGATAAGCGTGAGGCGGATCGCATCCAGAGTGTCTTCGTCGGTCAACGCTTCGTAATATGCCGCCGCACCCTTCGAGAAAGCTTCGGCAAACACGCTTACAAGCGGCAACAGGATAAAAAAGCCGAGAAAAAAAACAGCGACGGCAATGATTGAAATCCGCGCCCATGCGGGATCTTCACGGACATCCAGGCGATGCGCGGCTGCCGGCGTCGCAGTTTGACGTCGCGCAGGGTGGGTTTCCGCCATTAAGGACATGCTCACCGCCGTTTGCCGCCAAGGGCTTCCGACCAGCGCTGCAGCGCGTTGACCAGAAGAAGCGTGACGAATGCCGCAACCAGCATGACGACCGCAATTGCCGTGGCATCGGCATAGCGGAATTCCTGCAAGCGAATGACGATGAGCAGGGGCGCGATTTCCGAGACGTCGGGCAAATTTCCCGCGATGAAGATGACCGAGCCGTACTCACCGACCGCGCGAGCAAAGGCCAGGGAAAACCCGGTCAATAGCGCGGGCAAGATACTCGGAAACAAGACGCGCCGGAGCGTCGTGAGACGGGTCGCACCCAGAGATGCGGACGCCTCTTCGAGTTCCTTGTCGAAATCTTCCAACACGGGCTGCACCGTGCGTACGACGAAGGGCAGCCCTATGAAGACCAGCGCCACGAAGATGCCGAGTGGCGTGAATGCCACTTTGATGCCGAACGGCGTCAGCAGCCGTCCGACCCAGCCGCTCTCGGCGTAGAGACCGGTCAACGCGATGCCGGCAACCGCGGTCGGCAAAGCAAATGGAATGTCGACAACGGCGTCGAGCAGGCGGCGTCCCGGAAAACGATAGCGGACCAGCGCCCAGACAACCACGGTTCCGAAAACGAGATTGACGACGGCCGCTGCCAGCGAAAGCCCGAAAGAGAGTTTAAAGGCGTGGACCGCGCGGCGACTGGTAACCACGTCCAGGAATTCGCCCAGAGTAAGCTCCGATGTTTTCAGAAAAAGCGCAGCGAGCGGGATCAACACAATAAAGGACAGCCAGAGGAGTGTCGTGCCGAGCGTGACAGTAAAGCCCGGGATGACGCTCCTTCGCCGGCTTGCAATCGCGACAGCGCCGTTCAAGCGGTCCTCGCTTACTGCGCGTAAATGGAATCGAAGACGCCGTGGTCGTCAAAGTGGACGGCCTGCGCCTTCCGCCATCCGCCGAAGTCATCGATCGTCAGCAGTTCAACTTTTGGAAAGCGGTCTTCGTATTCTTTGGCGACGTTCAAATCGCGCGGGCGGTAATGGTCCTCCGCAACGATCTCCTGAGCTTCCGGCGAATAGATATATTTCAGAAACGCTTCAGCCGCGGTGCGCGTTCCTTTCTTGTCGACGACCTTGTCGACGACGGCGACCGGCGGTTCGGCTAGGATCGATATGCTCGGGACGACGATGTCGAACTTGTCCTTGCCAAGCTCATTGATGGCAAGAAAGGCTTCGTTTTCCCACGCCAGCAAAACATCGCCTACGCCGCGCCCCACGAACGTCATCGTGGAGCCACGCGCGCCGGTATCCAGCACCGGCACGTTGCCGTACAGCGCTTTGACGAATTCACGCGCCTTGTCCTCGCTGCCGTATTTCCGCAAGGCATAGCCCCAGGCGGCGAGATAGTTCCAGCGTGCGCCACCCGAGGTCTTGGGATTGGGCGTAACGATCTGAACGCCCGGTTTCACAAGGTCATCCCAGTCCTTGATGCCTTTTGGATTTCCTTTGCGCACCAGGAAAACGATCGTCGATGTATAAGGCGCGGAGTTATTCGGCAGGCGGCTCTGCCAATCCTTGGCAATTAAGCCGCGGTCGGCGATTGCATCAACGTCATAGGCAAGCGCCAGCGTGACAACGTCGGCGTTGAGTCCGTCGATGACGGCGCGCGCTTGCGCGCCAGAGCCGCCGTTTGAGGTTTTGATCTCTACAGTTTTGCCGGTGTCGGTCTTGAAGCGAGCGGCGAACGCCTTGTCCAGATGAGCGTACAGCTCACGGGTTGGATCGTAGGACACATTCAGCAAACTGAAGTCCGCAGCCGCGGCGCCGCCGGCGAGCAGGAGAGTGGGCAACAGGCCCATCAAAATCCTCAGCATTTTTATCTCCCGTGAGCCGCGATTGGTCGGACACAGATAACGATGATGCTGCGACGTTCCAGGTGTTCGGTCAAAGGAAGCAAGTTTCTATTTTTGAATCATGCGGGGGTGCGCCTTCTAATTCCGGTGCGAGCCGGAGATGTTTGCTGCCTTCAGCGATACGGTGGCGAGCGCGCTCGCCAGCGACCGGGTCAATACGCCTCCGCAAATATGCGAGGCCTGGCGGAGCTGGCGACACCGGAGCAGTTTGGCTTGCCCATTTGATGTCAGCGCGATGTTACATTTGGACGCGGTGACGCAGATTTGCGATCCATGCCTTCGCCCGGAGGCCCGGATCACATCCACAATGGCCGGCTTTCTTAGTCTCCTAAGGCTTGACAAAAGTATCTATCAGAGTTACCTGAAAATCAGCCCGCTCATCGTGAGGGACGTGTTCTCGAGGCACACCTGAATACGGAGCGGGCGCGGTGCCTGCGGGCGGATTTGCAGTCCGCTCCCGGGCGGCTTCGGGCATCAAACACGCCGGTACTACGGCCGGTGCGGGAGGTGCAATCCCTGGACTGGGACAGGCGAAGGCGGGTAACGCCCGCTGGAGCCGCGTCCCAGGAAGCATGGCCTGAAGCTGAGCCAGTCAGACCTACGGGCTGCTGGCGAGAGCCGCGGTGGAGCGCCGGAAGGCGAGCGCGTCCCGCAAGGACGCGCGCCGCGGCAACGCGGCAGTGGTTGGCGCCTTTCGGCGCTTCGCCTCCCTCCGCTTTTTAGGAGGGAGTGCAAACAATTTCGTGACGTCAAGCAAGACTCGGATGCAGGCGCATCGCGAGGACGATCCCCTACGCCGTCATTGCCGGGCATAGCCGTTCGAAGAACGGCGTCGCTTGGCTCGCCTATGACCCGGCAATCCATGCGGCGGTTCGGAGAACACTAATGGGTGTTGTCGCATTCGGCACGTCAGCATGGACCACCGGGTTAAACATCAAGCCCGGTGGTGACGAAGGGGGAACAACGCCGCAGAGTTTACGCCGGCGCCTTGTCCAACTCCGCCAGCAGATCGTGCAGGTCGAGCCGATGAGTAAACATTTCCAGTCCGCCGTCGGCGCGCTTTGGCCACTGGTCCTTCGGCCGGTCCCAGTAAAGCTCGACGCCGTTGTCGTCGGGGTCGCGCAGGTAGAGCGCCTCGCTGACGCCATGGTCGCTGGCGCCTTCCAGCGGAATCTTGGCCACGATCAGCCGGGACAGCGCATCGGCCAGCAGACGCCGGCTCGGGTAGAGGATCGCGGTGTGGTAGAGGCCGGTGGTGCCGGGCGCGGGCGGGGAGCCGCCGCGGCTTTCCCAGGTATTGAGCCCGATATGGTGATGGTAGCCGCCGGCCGAGATGAAGGCCGCGCCGGGCCGGCTGGTGGTCAGCGTGAAGCCAAGCACGCCGCAGTAGAAATCGAGCGACCGTTGCAGATCGGCGACCTTCAAATGGACATGGCCGATCCGCACCCCGTCATCGATGGTGGGAAATTGCGGCAATGGCTTTTCCAGCGTAACAGGCTTGTCCATAACGATTTTCCCTTGGCGGAATCCTGGCGATCGGGGCCGCCGCCACCCACATGTAAGATGCGAGCCCAATAGGCTAAAGTCCCCCCATGACAGTAAAATCCCTTCCGGCCTCGATCGACGGGACCGTCGATCTGCTCGCCAAGGCCGATTATCTGGCCGACCGTTCGCTGGGTACCGTGTTGTTCCTGGCCCTGAAGATGGGCCGGCCGATCTTCCTCGAGGGCGAGGCCGGCGTCGGCAAGACCGAGATCGCCAAGGTGCTTTCGTCGACGCTGGGTCGCCGGCTGATCCGGCTGCAATGCTACGAAGGGCTCGATGTCGCGGCGGCGGTCTACGAGTGGAATTATGCCGCGCAGATGATTGCGATCCGCGTCGCCGAGGCGGAGGGCGACCGCGATCGCACGAAACTCGAACACGACGTGTTCTCCGAGCGCTTCCTGATCAAGCGGCCGCTGTTGCAGGCGCTGGAGCCGGACACCGCCGGCGCGCCGGTGCTGCTGATCGACGAAATCGACCGCACCGACGAGGCGTTCGAGGCCTTCCTGCTCGAAGTGCTTGGGGATTTCCAGATCACCATCCCGGAGATGGGGACGGTGAAGGCCGCGCAGCCGCCGATCGTGGTGATCACCTCGAACCGCACCCGCGAAGTGCATGACGCGCTCAAGCGCCGCTGCCTGTATCACTGGGTCGGCTATCCGAGCGCGGAGCGCGAGCTCGAAATCGTGCGCACCAAGGTGCCGGGCATCAGCAAGAAACTGTCCGAGCAGGTGGTCGGCTTCGTGCAGCGTCTGCGCAAGCAGGATCTGTTCAAATCGCCGGGCGTTGCCGAAACCCTCGACTGGGCGGCGGCCTTGTCCGAACTCGACGTCGTCGCGCTCGATCCGGCAACGGTGTCCGACACGCTCGGCGTGCTGCTGAAATACCAGGACGACATTGCCAAGCTCGAAGGCTCAAAGGTGAAAGAGCTGCTGGACGATGTGCGGTCAGATTTAAGGGCTGCGGAGTAACAGTTATCCGTCATCCTGAGGTGGCCGCGCAGCGGCCTTCGAAGGACGGCGGCCGAGGCGTTCGGGCCGTCGCCCTTCGAGGCTCGCTACGCTCGCACCTCAGGATGACGGATAAAGGAATGAATGAGTGGTGCCATGACTGACACGCCGGTACCCATTCACCCCAACCCGAGCGGGGAGAGGGAGCAGCAAGGCCGCCTCGCCGAGAACATCCTCTATTTCGCCCGCGCGTTGCGCGCGGCGGGAATTCCGGTCGGCCCGGGCGCGGTGCTCGATGCACTCGAAGCGGTGAAGGCCGCCGGCGTCGGCACCCGCGACGATTTCTACTGGACGCTGCATGCGGTGTTCGTGAAGCGCCACGAGCACTCGGTGCTGTTCGATCAGGCATTCCGCATCTTTTTCCGCCGCCGCGGCTATGTCGATCAGTTGCTGGCGATGATGCTGCCGCAGGCGCCGAGCAACGATCCGCAGCCGCCGCAGGCCGGCGCGACGCGCGTGCATGAGGCGCTGTTCTCCGGCCTCGACGACAAGCTGAAGAAAGAGCGCGAGATCGAGCTCGATGCCCGGCTTACGGTGTCCGACCGCGAGGTGCTGCAAAAGAAGGATTTCGCGCAGATGTCGAGCGCCGAGATCGCGGCGGCCAAGGACGCCATGAAGCGTCTGGTGCTGCCGCTCGCCGAAGTCCGCACCCGGCGGCTGGCGCCGCATCCGCGCGGCCATCTCATCGACATGCGCCGCACTTTGCGCTCCAGCTTGAAGGGCGGCGGCGATTTTATCGACCTGAAATTCATCGGGCCGCGGACCAAGCCGCCGCCGCTGGTGGCGCTGCTCGATATTTCCGGCTCGATGAGTCAGTACAGCCGCATCTTCCTGCATTTCCTGCACGCCCTGACCGACGCGCGCAAACGCGTTCACACCTTCCTGTTCGGCACCCGATTGACCAACGTGACCCGGGCGCTGCGCGAGCGCGATCCCGACGAGGCGCTGTCGTCCTGCTCGGCGGCGGTGCCGGACTGGTCGGGCGGCACGCGGATCGCTTCGTCGCTGCATTCGTTCAACAAGCTCTGGGCGCGCCGGGTCCTCACCCAGGGCGCAGTGGTGCTGCTGATCACCGACGGCCTGGAGCGTGATGCCGACGACAACCTGCTGTTCGAGATCGACCGGCTGCACCGGTCGTGCCGGCGGCTGATCTGGCTCAATCCGCTGCTGCGTTTCGAGGGTTTCGAGGCGAAAGCCCGGGGTATCCGGACCATGCTGCCGAATGTCGACGAATTCCGCCCGATCCATAACCTGGAGTCGATGGCCGGGCTGGTCGGCGCCTTAAGCGGCCAGAACGACCGTGCCGGCGACCCAAAAGCATGGATGCGGAAGGTGGCGTGATACGCTATATACTGTTGTATATAGCGAAATAGATAAACTTCTGCCCGCAAACGGGGAGAAGGAGCAGACAACGGAGATCGACATGCTCTCGACCGATAACGACATCCTCAAAGCCGCTGAAGACTGGCGCAAAAACGGCCGTGCCGTGGCGCTGGCAACCGTGGTGGAGACCTGGGGCTCCGCGCCACGCCCGGTCGGCTCGAACCTCGTGATCGACGAGGAGGGCAATTTCCTCGGTTCGGTCTCCGGCGGCTGCGTCGAAGGCGCGGTGGTCACCGAGGCGCTCGACGTGATCGAGAGCGGCAAGCCGAAAATGCTCGAATTCGGCGTTGCCGACGAGGCCGCCTGGAAAGTCGGCCTGTCCTGCGGCGGCAAGATCCGGGTGTTTGTCGAGAAAGTGGACTAGGCTCAAAGCGCCATGAAACTCGACATCCTCAAAGAGCTCAACGCCGAGCGCGAAGCGCGCCGCGCCGCAATCGTCATCACCGACGTCGAAAGCGGCACGCAGCGGCTGGTGAAAGCCGCCGGCATCGCCGGCGACCCGCTGCGCGCGGTCCTGGCGGAGAGCCTGCGCACCGGCAAGAGCGGCATGGCCGAGACGCCGCAAGGCCGGGTCTTCCTCACCGTGCACGTGCCGGCGCCGCAGCTCGTGATCACCGGCGCGGTGCACATCAGCCAGACGCTGGCGCCGATCGGCAAGATGCTCGGCTACGACGTCACCATCATCGATCCGCGCACCGCGTTCGCTTCGCCCGAACGTTTCCCCGACGTGAAAATCGTCGCGGAATGGCCGGACGTCGCGCTGCCGCCACTCAATGTCGATCGCTACACCGCGTTCGTCGCGCTCACCCACGATCCGAAGATCGACGATCCGGCGCTGCTGCACGCGCTGTCGCGGGACTGTTTCTATATCGGCGCGCTCGGCTCGCGAAAGACGCACGCGCGCCGTATCGAACGGCTGAAAGAGCAGACCAACGCCGACCTGTCGCGCATCCATGCGCCGATCGGTCTCGATATCGGCGCGGTTTCGCCGGCGGAAATCGCGGTCGCGATCATGGGTCAGATCACCGAAAAGCTTCGTGAAGAGGGCGAGGCGGAACCGCCGGTGGTGAAGGCCGCATCATGAAGTTCGGTCCGGTCGCGCCCGGCGATGCGCTCGGCGCGACGGCGGTTCACAGCATCAGGCAGGGTTCGCTGGTGCTCAAGAAGGGCACCGTGATCGGGCCGCCTCAAATCGCGGCGCTGAACGAAGCCGGCATCAAGCATATCGTGGTCGCGCAACTCGAGCCCGGCGATGTCTCGGAAGATGTCGCGGCCGCGGAGATTGCCAACAAGCTCGCCGGCCCAGGTATTCACGTCGATCGCGCCTTTACCGGCCGCGCCAATCTGTTTGCCGAAGCCGCCGGCGTTCTGGTCATCGACAAGGATGCGGTGGACCGGCTCAATCGCGTCGACAAATCGATCACATTCGCCACGCTGTCGGCCTACAAGCCGGTGGTTGCCGGCGAGATGATCGCGACGGTGAAGATCATTCCGTTCGCGGTCGCCAGGTCGGCGCGCGATGCGGCGCTCGCCGGTATCGACAAGCCGCTGCTGCGCGTCGCGCCTTATCGCATCCGGAAAGTCGGCGTGGTGTCGACGGTGTTGCCCGGCCTGGCGCCGAAAGTGATCGAGAAAACGCTGAAGATCACCGCCGAGCGGCTGGCGCCCGCCGGCGCCAGGATCATCGCCGAGCGCCGCGTGCCGCACGATCAGGCGGCGCTGGCGAAGGCGCTCGACGACGTGCTCAAGGCCGGTGCCGAACTCGCCATCGTGTTCGGCGCTTCCGCCATCGCCGATCGCCGCGACGTGATCCCAGGTGCACTGGAATCGATCGGCGGCCATGTCGAGCATTTCGGCATGCCGGTCGATCCCGGCAACCTGATGATGATCGGCGACGCCGATGGCCGTCCGGTGATCGGTGCGCCGGGTTGCGCGCGCAGCCCGAAGGAAAACGGGTTCGACTGGGTGCTGATGCGGCTGCTCGCCGGATTGCCGGTGCCGCGCGAGGACATCACCGGTCTCGGCGTCGGCGGACTGCTGATGGAGATCGTGACGCGGCCGCAGCCGCGCACCGAGCCGGTACCGGAGAAGGGCCGCAATATTGCAGCCGTTGTGCTTGGCGCCGGGCGGTCGAGCCGCATGGGCGGTCCTAACAAGCTGCTTGAGGAGATCAATGGCAAGCCATTGATCCGCATCGTCTCTGAGCACGTGCTGGCGTCGAAGGCGCGGCCGGTCACGGTGGTCACCGGCCATCAGCGCGAGCGCGTCGAAGCGGCGCTCACAGGGCTGCCGGTGCGGCTCGTGCACAATCCGGATTTTGCCGACGGGCTTGGCACGTCGCTTCGGGTGGGCATCGCGGCGCTGCCGCCGGAGGCCGACGGCGCCATTGTCTGCCTCGGTGACATGCCGCAGGTCGATGCAGCGATCATCGACAAGTTGATCGGCGCCTTCGATCCGGACAGCGGCGCGCTGGTCGTGATCCCGACCATCGACGGCAAACGCGGCAATCCGGTGCTGTGGTCGCGCCGCTTCTTCCCGGACCTGATGGCGGTTGAAGGCGATGTCGGCGCCCGTTACCTGATCGGCCGCTATACCGAAGCGGTGGCCGAAGTGCCGCTGACCGGGACCGCGGCGCTGACCGACGTCGATACGCCGGAGGCGCTGCAAGCGGTCCGGGCCGAGCTCGAAAAAGCCTAGGTGCAATCGCCCTCCACCGAGCGATTTGCGCGGGGATGGGTGCAAATTCACCAACTAGCAACCCTTCGCGGCTAGCGTTTGCGGCGTCCTTTAGGGGTAGGGGATTCCCATGTTCGGCTTTCAACGGCGCGCCGCGTCCGGTATCGCGGCGATCTGTGTTTCTGTTGCAATGATCGGGGCGGCGCAAGCTGCCGGAGCTCTCGCGGTCGGCGCCTGCGGTGCCTACGGCTATGGTTTCGACTACGGCACGGTCGCCAGTGCCCGCACCGCGGCGATCAGCAAGTGCACCGGCCACGACTGCAAGGTGGTCGGCGACGTGCGCAAGGGTTGCGCCGCGGTGGCGATCGACGCCAAGAATCCGTGCGGCTCGTTCGGCTGGGCGCTCAACTCGCATCTCGGCAAGGCCGAGAACATCTCGGTGCAGCGCTGCTACCAGTTTGGCGGCCATGAATGCGTGGTCCGCGCCTGGGCCTGCGACGAGAAGGGCTGAAGCCTCTTCAGTCCCGGCTGATCGGGTCGGCGGCAATGTCGACCACGACCGCGCCTTCGCCTTCAGCCCGAACGATGATCGGGTTGAGATCAAGCGCCTTGATCTGCCCGGCGTGAGCGACAGCAAAGCGGCTGAGATTTACCAGGAGCGTGGCGAGCGCGCCGATGTCGCCGCGCGGCCGCCCGCGCGCGCCGAGCAGCAGCGGCGCGGCCTTGATGCGGCGGATCATGCCCATCGCATCGTCCTGCGACAGCGGCGCCATTTCGAGCGCGGTGTCTTTCAGCGTCTCGACAAAGATGCCGCCAAGCCCGAACACGATGGCGGGGCCGTACAGCGGATCGTCGATGATGCCGGCATAAGCTTCGGCGACGCCTGAGCCCATCGGCTGCATGATCGCAGCCGCATCGGCGAAGCCGGCTTTGCGGGCGTTTTCCGTCACCGCCTGATAGGCTTCGATGACCGCGGCGGCGCTGTTGCAGTTAAGACGCACGCCGCCGATATCGCTCTTGTGCAGCAATCCCGGTGCTTCGGCCTTGACGGCCACCGGAGCATTGAAACGGCGATACGCCGCCACAGCCTCGGATTCCGATCGCACCAGGGCGGCATCGATGACCGCGACACCGCTGTCGAGCAGCGCCTGACGGGCGGTCATGAAATTCCAGTCCGGCAGTGCCGGCGCCGCCTTTATGCTCTCGAGAGGATCGTTTTTCTCGACACAGATCGTGCGATAGCGGGGCAGGTGCTTCAACGCTGCCATCGTGCTGGCGGCGCCCATCAGCAGCGGCACGCCGGCGTGATGCAGGATTTCGACGAATTCTGAGTCGAGCGGGCCGAGCGGACTGACCTGATAGGCGACAACGGTGCCCTTGCTGGCGCGCGCGCTGCCGGCGATGGCGCTGGCGATATTGCGCATCCGGTCGTGCGGCGCCGGAATGGCGTTGACGGCGGTTGCGATGATCGGCTTGCCGTCGTCGCTCGCCACCGCGTCGAGCAGCCGTCCCATGATGCTCGGGTCGTAAAACACCGCCCCGGTCACGTCGATCGGGTTGGTGACGTCGCCGATCTCGGGCAACACGGCGCGGATGCGCTCACCGGTCGTGCTACTGAGCTGCGCAAGCTTGAGGCCGGCGGCATCGAGATGGTCTGCGGCGAGCGCAGCACCGCCGCCGCTTCCCGACACCAGCACGACGTCGCCGTTGCCCGAAGCATCGATCGGCGCGGTGGCGAACAGCGCGACGGTCTCGACAAACTCATCATAGCTATCGGCCTGGATGATGCCGCAGCGGCGCAGGAACGCCGCCATCACGTCGGCGTTGCCGGCGAGCGCGCCGGTATGCGAGCGCGTCATGGCCTGACCGGCGCTGGAGCGGCCGATTTGCACAAAGATCATCGGCTTGCCCCTGGCGCGGGCCGCCGCCGCGACAGTTTCCAGCTGCCGCGGATTTTTCAGATCCTCGACGATCGCCGCGATGACTTTGACGTCGGGGTCGCCGGCGAAATAGTCGACATAGTCCTCGACGGTCAGCCCGGCCTGGTTGCCGCACGACACGAAATAGGAAAAGCCGAGTTTTCGGTCGCGGATCAGCGGCCCGAAGGCGAAATTGCCGAGACTGCCGCTTTGCGACACCAGTGCGATCGGGCCGCGCGTCATCGTTTTCGGCGCCACGCCGTTATAAGCGACCGCGCCGGTCTTGACGTTGACGATGCCGAAGCAATTCGGCCCGCAAATCGCCATGCCGTTCTGCGCCAGCGTCTTGAGCCGCGTGCCGAGCGGGCCGTTCGCCTCGTCGTCATCGAAGCCCGAGGCAAGCACGACCGCGGCGCGGATGCCGCGGGCAAAGGCCTGCTCCATCACATCGCAGGCCGGACGAGCGGGAATGGCCATGACGAGGCAGTCGATGGTATCGGGCAATTCGGCGACCGAAGGGACGCAAGGGTAGCCCAGCACTTCGGTGTAACGCGGATTGACCGCGACGACTTCGCCGTTGAACCGCGCGGCGCGCAGGTTTGCCACCACGCTGGCGCCGCGCCCGGGCTGCTGCGAGGCGCCGACGACGGCGATCGCCTTGGCGTCGAGCAGCGCGCGTATCGCCTGTTTTGAAGCTGCCATTCGGCCTTGCGTCGGTGATTGAGGTGAGTGACGCCGGCCGTTCAGCGGGTGATGTCGACATGCGCCAGGATCGGCGCCCATTTCGCTTGTTCGCGCTGCACGAAGGCGAGCGTTTCCGCAGGCGACATCGGCGGATGATCGCGGCCGAGCCGCTCCAGCCGTTGCACGACCGCAGGATCCTCCATGGCCTTGATCAGCGCGGCATTGACCTTCTGCACGATCGCATCGGGCGTGCCGACCGGTGCGAGCAGGATCTGCCAGCCCTCGGACTCATAACCGGGCAATGTTTCGGCGACCGTTGGCAGGTTCGGCAACAGCGCCATCCGTTGCGGCGAGGCGACCGCCAGCGGGATGGCGTTGCCGGCTTCGACGGCGCCGGCGATGCCGGAATAGGAATCCAGCGCCAGCGCGATGCGCTTGCCCATCATGTCGTTGAGCACCTGCGGCGTGCCGCCGGAGTAGGGCACCATCAGGAGCTTGATGCCGGCGCGGTCCTGCAACAGTTCGCCGGTCAGATGTGTCAGCCGGCCGGGCCCGTTGGTGCCGTAGGCGAATTCGCCCGGCCGTTTTTTCGCCAGCGCAATGAATTCCGGCAGCGTTTTCACCTCAAGCCACGGCGCCGCGGTGATGAACATCGGCGCGCCGCCGAGACTGCCGACTGCGACGAAGTCGCGCGGCAACTGGATCGGCAAATTGTCGGCGATGCCGGGCAGGGTGACGAAATCGGACAGCGCTATCATGGCGAGCGTGTAGCCGTCCGGCGCGGCGGTGGAGGCGGCATGGACCGCAATCGCGCCGCCGGCGCCGGGCTGGTTGATCAGCACCGCCTGCTGGCCGAGCGTGTGGCTCAGCCCGTCGGCGATGATGCGCATGGTGACGTCGATGGCACTGCCGGGCGCCGAATCCGAGATCAGCTTGACGGGACGGCTGGGGAAGTCGTCGGCGCGCACGGCGCCACCGGACGTAACAACCGCGAGCGCCGCGGCCGCGATCAACGGGAAAAGTGACAGTTTCATGGGGGTTGAGCTTCCGTCCCTGATTTTTGCCGAGTGTGCGGTGTAATCGCGTCTCGTCAAGCGCTCCTTGCCATTTTGCCATGACGATGGCGGCGACCGCATTGCCGCGGAAATTCGCCGGCGTGAGCCATACGACATCAACCGCTGAATGCCGGGCAGCAGCGCAACACTTGTTACGGGAATGCCCTTTCCGCGCCGGGCGTTGTGGCCAGCACGGAAGGCGGCGCCGGCCACACCTGCCGCGCCTTTTGACGTCGAACCGCTTTCAACATGACCGCGAGCCCGCCGGCGCCTGTCTGCCGGCGGCCGCGGTCATGTGACCTTATCTCGCGCTCTGGCCGGCCATCATGTTTTTGACGAGACCGGCAATCGCGGTGAGGACAGCGCCTGCAACGCCGCCGCCGACTGCTTGACCGACCATGGCGCCGATATCGACGTTTCCGGCCGTTCCCTGCAGCATTGGCAGCAGAGCCGTGAGCAGCGTTCCGCCGCCCGCGCCGCCTATCGCCCCGGCAATCGTGTTGCCAAGCGCGCCAAGGTCGACGTTCTTCATTGTCGCGCCCGCGGCATTGCCGCCGACGGCGCCTGCTATGAGCTGAATAATGAGGTTGATCAGGGTCGCTGACATGAAACCCTCGCTCGCCCGAGAGTGTTCGACCGGCACGCCGCCCCGGGCCTGCAAACCGCACCGGTGATCCACAGCCTATTCCTTTAATCCGATCCAGTCAGAGCCGTGATTGACTATGACTGACCAGTCAGTCATAATTTCGGCCATGAGCACAGTCAAACGGACGGCTGCAAAAGACCCGGCGAGCCGGCGGCGGAGCGGAAATTCGCCGGCCGCGAGCGGGCCCGGACGTGCAAAAAACGCCCCGGCACGGCGGGAGGCCATTCTCGAGGCGGCGCTCGATGAGTTTTCAACGCGCGGCTTTGCAGCGGCCCGGCTTGACGACATCGCCAGCCGCGCCGGCGTCGCGAAAGGCACCATCTACCTTTACTTTAAGGACAAGGAGACGTTGCTTCAGGAGTTGATCCGCAGCGGGATCGGTCCCGTGGTCGGGACGCTCGAGGCGGCCTTCTCGGCCGACCTGCCGCTTCGCGCGATCGTCGAGCACGCCATCGAGGTCTTTCTCCGGGAGGTTTACGGCACCGACCGCAAGCGCATCATCAGACTGATCATCACCGAAGGGCCGCTGTTTCCGGAGATTGCGGATTTCTACTACCGCGAGATGCTTTCGCGGATGCTCAAGGCGGTCAGGGCGCTGCTGTGGCGCGCCTATGAGCGCGGCGAATTGCCCGACGACACCCTGGTGCGGTTTCCACAATTGCTGGTCGCGCCCGGCGTCGTTGCCATCGTCTGGAGCGGACTGTTCGACCGGTTCGAGCCACTGGATGTGCACGCGCTGATGCGCGCGCATCTCAATTACCTGTTCGGCACCGGGAGGCCTGCATGACCGTCCGGCTTGCCGTCATCCTTTGCATGCTCGCGCTCGGCCTGTCCGGTTGCAACAAGCGGGACGGTGTCTATCAGGGCTGGGTCGAAGCCGATCTCATTTTCGTCGCGCCCGATGCGGTGGGGCGGGTGCAGACGCTTTCGGTACGCGAGGGTGACGCGGTCAAGACCGGCGAACCGCTGTTCACGGTCGACGATGACCTTCAGCAAGCCGACCTTGCACAGGTGAAGGCGTCACTGCTCAACGCACAGCAGACTTACGACCGCGCCGCGCAACTCGCCAAGACCGGCGCCGGAACGCAGAAGGATCTCGACGTTGCGACCATGGTGTTGCGCGACGCGCAGGCCCGGCTCAATTCGGCGCAGACGCGTCTCACCCGCCGCCAGGTGTTCAGTCCGGTCGAAGGGATCGTGCAGGAAATCTACTATCGGCCCGGCGAAATGGTGCCGGCCGACCGGCCGGTCGTGGCCTTGCTGCCGCCCGGCAACATAAAAGTGCGCTTCTACGTGCCTGAGACGCTGCTTGCGCATCTCGCCTACGACGACACCGTCAAGGTCGGCTGCGACGGCTGTGCCGGCGAACTCACCGCGCGGGTGAAGTTCATCGCGCGAAAGTCCGAGTTCACGCCGCCGGTGATTTACAGCACGGAGGAACGCGCGAAGCTCGTTTATCTGATCGAGGCGTGGCCGGACGATCCGGGTTCTTTCCGGGTCGGGCAGCCGGTGGACGTTTCGCTGGTGCCGAACGACAAGCAGCCGGCGCCGCCACAGGCGTCGCGATGACCGGCGGCACGGCGTCAGCACCCGACGTCGTCATCGACGTGCACGGCCTGACCAAATCGTTCGGCGGCCGGACGGTGGTGCGGGACCTTTCCATGCAGGTCAAGCGCGGCACTATATTCGGCTTTCTCGGCCCGAACGGCTCGGGCAAGACGACGACGATCCGCATGTTGTGCGGCCTTCTGACTCCGGATCAGGGCAGCGGAACGTGCCTCGGCCTGGACATCCGCAAGGACGCCGCAAGGATCAAGACGCGCGTCGGCTACATGACGCAGCGCTTCAGTCTCTACGAAGACCTGTCGGTGCGCGAGAACCTCGAATTCGTCGCCAGGATTTATGGCTTGCCGCGCCCGGCCGCCGCCGCCAAAGCCATGATCGCGCGCCTCGGACTGGATGGCCGCGAGGAACAGGTCGCGGGGAAGCTTTCCGGCGGATGGAAACAGCGGCTGGCGCTCGGCGCCTGCACCTTGCCAAATCCGGAGCTGCTTCTGCTCGACGAGCCGACCGCGGGAGTCGATCCGAAAGCACGCCGCGATTTCTGGGGTGAGATTCATGGGCTGGCGGCCGAAGGCCTGACCGTCCTGGTTTCGACCCATTACATGGACGAAGCCGAGCGCTGTCACGAGATCGCGTATATCGCCTATGGCGAGGTGCTGGCGCGCGGAACGGTGCACGATGTCATCGCCGGTTCGCATCTGACGACGTACACCGTCAGCGCCACCACCGGCGATCACCTGACCGGCCTGGCTGCCGAACTGCAAGAATGTCCCGGCGTCGACATGGTGGCTCCGTTCGGAACCAGCCTGCACGTTTCCGGCAGGGACCGGAGCAGGCTTGAAACCGCGATCGCGCCGTTTCGGCAGCGTGCCGGTCTCGATTGGCAGCCGGGTTCGCCGACCCTCGAAGATGTCTTCATCGACCTGATGAATTCGGCGAAGGACAACTTCCAATGAATCTCCTGGCGGCGATCGGAGCGGACGGATTCTGGCGGCGCTCGGGCGCCATGCTGATCAAGGAGTTTCTGCAACTGCGGCGTGACCGCGTCACGTTCGCGACGATGATCACCATTCCGCTGCTGCAGCTTGTGTTGTTCGGCTATGCCATCAACACCACGCCGCGCAGCCTGCCGACCGCGGTGCTGTTGCAGGAATCAAGCGACGTCGGCCGGTCGATCCTGGCTGCGATCCAGAACACCAAATTCTTTGCGGTCACGCGGGTGCTCCACAGCGATGCGGAACTGGACGAAGTGCTGGCCTCCGGCAACGTGCTGTTCGCAGTGGAAATCCCGGCAGGCTTCGAACGCGCCTTGCGGCGCGGAGACCAGCCTGCGCTTCTGGTCGCGGCCGATGCGACCGATCCGGTTGCGACCGGCACGGCGGTTTCGGCGCTATTGCAACTCGTCGGTACCGCGCTCGCCCACGACCACGGCTTGCCCGAAACCGCACCGCCGCTTTTCGAAATCCGCACCCACCAGCGTTACAATCCGGCGGCCGTGACCGCGTACAACATCGTGCCGGGGCTGCTCGGCACCATCCTGACGCTGACCATGCTGATCTTCACGGCGCTGTCGGTGACCCGCGAAGTCGAACGCGGCACCATGGAGAGCCTGCTCGCCATGCCGATCACGCCGTTCGAAATCATGATCGGCAAGATCGCACCCTATGTGCTGGTCGGCTTCATGCAGGCAACCCTCATTGTCGGCGCCGGGCTGCTGATGTTCGGCGTGCCGATCGTTGGCAACCTGGTACTGCTGGCCGCGCTCACGACGCTGTTCATCGCGGCCAACCTGTCGTTTGGCTACACGTTTTCGACGCTGGCGCAGAACCAGCTTCAGGCCATGCAAATGTCGATGATGTTCTTTCTGCCGAACCTGCTGCTTTCCGGATTCGTGTTTCCGTTTCTCGGCATGCCGTACTGGGCGCAGGTGGTCGGCGAGTGGTTGCCGCTCACGCATTTCATCAGGATTGTGCGTTCGATCATGCTCAAGGGGTCGACGCTGGGCGATCTCCGATACGATACGCTGGCGCTCGCCGGGCTGATGGCCGTTGCCGTGGCGATTGCGGTAACGCGTTTCCGCCGCACGCTGGATTGATCCGGGCGGGAGCAGCCTTCGCCGGGTTCATGACGGCACGGCAGATCTCCGTTGCTACGGCGGAGACCGTAGCAACGATCCAACGAAACAAGGACACTGCAAGGCGCCCCGAAAAATCCGGGCCGGGGCAGGGCGCATTTGCCGGTATGCCGGCCGGTCAGCCCTGTGGGTTTGGGGTAGGTCGTACGGCCGCCGGGCGGTATAATGTTCTCACACCGGGATTCTGAAAATGACGACTGACGTCCTGACTTCGCAAGCCGTATCCGCTCCGGAGCAATCGCGCCGGCGGCGGGCGATCGGCTTCATGAACTGGGCGCATGCGATCGATCACTTCGTGATCCTGATCTACCCGACGGTAGTGATCGAATTGCAGGTGGCCTACGGCGAATCCTATTCAGCGCTGATCGCGCTTGCCACCGCGTCGTTCATCGCCTTCGGCCTGTTCTCGCTGCCTGCCGGCTGGCTCGGCGACCGCTGGAGCCGCCGCGACATGATGTTCACGTTCTATATCGGCTGCGGGCTGTCGCTGATCGGCGCGGCCTTTGCGCCGTCGCTGCTCTGGCTCGGCATTGCGCTGTTCGCGCTCGGCATGTTTGCCGCGATCTACCATCCGGTCGGCACCGCGGTGATTTTGGAAAACGCCACGCAGCGCGGCCGGACCATGGCGTTCAACGGCGTATGCGGCAATATCGGCGTGGCGCTGGCCGCCGGCATCACCGCGGCTTTGACCGCGGCAGTCTCCTGGCGCGGCGCATTCCTGGTGCCGGGCGTGATTTGCCTCGCCACCGGCGCGATCTACTTCTGGATGGTCCCGAACGAAACCGGCCACGCCGCCAAGCGCAGTGCGTCGGCCGACGTGACGCTGTCGCCTGTGGTCGCGGCGATGATCTTCGGCCTTTTCGTCGTGGTCGCGCTCAGCGCCGGGCTGGTTTTCAACACCATCTCGATTTCGCTGCCGAAGATCGTCGACGAACGGGTCGGCAACGGCATTTCGCTGATGATGGTCGGTGGGCTGACCACGGCGGTGTTCCTGTGCGGGGCGGTGGCGCAGATCACGGTCGGCCGCCTGGTCGAGCGGTTTCCGCTGCACATCCTGTTTGCCATCAGCGCGGTGATGCAGTTTACCGGCGTGGTGTGGGCGGCTTATGCGTCCGGCGCCTCTTTGCTGTTTGCGCTCGCCTTCACCATGGCGGCGATCTACGGCCAGATCACCATCAACGATCTCGTCATCGCGCGCTACACCGCGGATGCGTGGCGCAGCCGGATTTATGCGGTGCGTTATTTCCTCACCTTCATGGTGTCGGGCGTCGCGGTGTCGATGATCGCGTTGCTTTACGGCCGCGGCGGCTTCAACCTTGTGCTCGGCGCGACGGCCGTGATCGCGCTCGGCTTCCTGGTCGCGGTGCTGCTGATCGCGCTGATCGCCAATGGCGTCGAGCGCGACAAGGCGCGGTCGATCCAGCCGGCGGAGTGATAAGTTTCCCGGACGCGGTGCGGCGTGGACCGCAGCGTAACGGTGCGCCGCTGATCCGGGATCACCTCTACTCAGAATTTGCAACGATCCCGGATCAGCGGCGCACCACTGCGCTTCGCTTCGTGATGCGCTACGCCCGGGAAACCGGAGGTTACGCGTGCGGGCGTGCCGCCAGCGCCATACCGATCATGGCGGTGCCGCCGAACACCATATTGATGCCGATGAGCAGGCCGAGCGCCCATGTCGCGCTTCCCGGCAGGCCGGCGAAGATGATGCCGGCGAGTACCAAGTCAATAATGCCGCTTGCCATCATCCAGCCCCAGCGCAGCGACTGCTGATTGCGGTGATCGATCGCGTACATGATGGTGATGATGCCTTCCATGATGAAGAAGGTGATCAGCACGATGGTGAGCGAGATCGTTCCGGAAATCGGCCAGCGCAGCAGTACGAGACCCGCCGCGACAGCGACCACGGCGGAAAACAGCGACCACCAGAAGCCCGGTGCGTTGCGCATGTAAAAAGTGGTGATCAGGCCGACGATGCCGCTGAACAGGAACAGCCAGCCGATCACCAGCGTGAAGGCCAGCGTCGCGATCGGCGGAACCAGGATCGCGGCAAAGCCGAGCAGCACCAGCACAATCCCTTCGATCAGGAACAGCTTCCAGTGCTCGTGGATGGCGCTTCTGAAGGCGGCCTGGAGTTCCTTGCTCGTCGCTGACCGGGTTCGTGCTCATTGTGCTCTCCCTTGCTTCAGGCCACCGTCATTATCCCGCCGCGATGACCCGGTTGTGTCGGCAAATCGCTTGAACTGGCGATATTTCGGCCATTTCGGGCAGCCAGTCTTGCACAAAAGCACTACCGCGCCTATCTACCCTTCGTAGCGTTGATGCTGGCAACGGCTCCGCTGCTTCGACGGCCACGGTTACGATAGGGTGACGCCGGATGTACGCGCACTCAGTCGTTCGTGGCCGTTAGCATTTTGCCTCCTCCCGGATTGCCTTCAAAATGACGCGTGGCAATCCGGCGGCCTGCCCATCCGGACTGTCATAAAACTGTAATCATCCGCCGCCATGTGAGTGACATAAAGTATCATCGCAGGGCTGTAAGGACGCGCGAAATGGCCGATATGGCAATCGATTTTGGCATTCTGGCCGGCGCCGGCGCTCCGGTCCGCGAATTCAAGGCCGGCGAGATCATCTTCAAGGAAGGCGATCAGGGCGCCGAGTTCTTCGTCATCCAGAGCGGCAAGGTCGATATCCAGCTCGGCAACCGGCTGCTCGGTACGCTCGGCGACCACGATATTTTCGGCGAGATGGCGCTGATCGATCCGGCCCCGCGCAGCGCCACCGCAATCGCGAAAAGCGACGTGAAGGTTGTGCCGGTGGGTGAGAAGCAGTTCCTGTTCCTGGTCAGCCGCACGCCGCACTTTGCGCTCAACGTCATGCGCACGCTGGCGCGGCGGCTGCGGACGCAAAACGTCTCGATTTAATCGCGCCCGGACTCTCCGTTTAACTCTTCAGCTTTTCGATCAGCGCCATCGCGCCGGCTGGCGCGCGCACTTTGCCCTCGTGGATCACGTAAGCGAACACGTCGTGCGGGGCGGCTTTGGCTGCCTTCGCCGGCTCGACCTGGGGCAGGTCGTCCGGAGCCTTGCCCTGCGACCACTCCTGCAATCGTTTTGCCCAGGCAGCGATATCCTTCGGCGGATAGGCGGTCGGGATCTTCTCCTGGCCGCGTTGCAGCCGCGCGTAGACAAAATCTCCGGTGAAATTGGCGATGTTCGGATACTTCACATGGTCGGTATAAACTACGGGCAGCGCGAATTCGCGCAGCATTGCAATGAATTCCGAATTGCAGAAACTGTCGTGGCGCACTTCGATGACATGGCGCAGCGCGCGGCCGCCGAGCTTGTCCGGCAACAGTTCGAGGAAGCCGCCGAAGTCGACGGGATCGAATTTCTTGGTCGGTGCGAACTGCCAGAGCAGGGGGCCGAGATGGTCGCCAAGCTCGGTGACGCCGGAGTCCAGAAAGCGTTTGATGGAGTTGCCGGCCTCACTGAGCACGCGGCGGTTCACGGCGAAGCGCGGACCTTTCAGCGCGAACACGAAGCCGTCCGGCACCTCGCTTGCCCATTTGCGATAGGTCGCCGGCGTCTGCGTGCGATAGAACGTGCCGTTGACCTCGATGGAGGTCAGCCGCTCGCTGGCGTAGGACAGTTCCTTCGCGTGCGGCAATCCTTTCGGATAAAACGTGCCGCGCCATGGCTCGAAGGTCCAGCCGCCGATACCGACGCGGATTTGTCCGGATTTCTGAGTCATATCCCTGTCACCGACCCTTGCTAAACCTCGCCTGCGTTTGACGACGGCCCCGCGTATGTTAACCCCCCGTCGTCGATACGGCCACGTGCGATTGGGCGACGCCGGATGTACGCGCGCCTCTCGTTCGTGGTCGTTTGTTTTTTAAGGGCGCGACTCGCGCCGTTCCCGCCGCTATAACTCCCCGCCAGTACAAAAATCTGCGCCTTGCTTGTTTCGGCCTGCGCCGAGGCATCAAGCGACCAGACATACGGGGAGGTCATCGGAAGGCCATGCAACGCAAAGTCATCATTTCGTGCGCCGTCACCGGCTCGGCCGACACGCCCGGCCGCAATCCCGCGGTGCCGGTGACGCCGGAGCAGATCGCGCAGTCCTCGATCGATGCGGCCAAGGCCGGCGCCGCGATCGTGCACATCCATGTGCGCAACCCGCAGACCACCAAACCGAGCATGGACGTCGCGTATTATCGCGAAGCGGTCGAGCGCATTCGGGCGAGCGGCACCGACGTGCTGATCAATCTCACCACCGGCCCTGGTGCGCGGTTTTATCACGACCCGAACGATGCCTCGAAGCCGGGGCCGGACAGCACGCTCAGATCGCCGGAAGACCGCGTGCGTCACGTGCTGGAATTGAAGCCCGACATCTGCAGCCTCGACATGGGGAGCCTGAACATGGGCGACCGCGTGTTCATCAATACGCCGTCGCACCTGCAGCAGATGGCGCTCGCGATCAAGGACGCCGGCGTGACGCCGGAGCTTGAAGTGTTCGAGACCGGGCATCTGCTGCTCGCCAAGCGGTTCCTCGAGAACGGCTACGTGAAGGGGCCGGGCATGTTCCAGATCTGCCTCGGCATTTCCTGGGGCCAGCCGGCAACGCCGGAAGCGATGACCTACATGCGCAACCTGCTGCCGCCGGATGCGACGTGGTTCGCGTTCGGCATTTCGCTGTTTCAGTTCCCGATGGTGGCGCAGACCGTGCTGCTTGGCGGCCATCCGCGCGTCGGGCTCGAGGACAATATCTATCTGGAAAAAGGCAAGCTGGCGCCGAGCAACGCCGCGCTGGTCGAGAAGGCCGGCAAGATCATCGAAATCCTCGGCGATCACGTCGCGACGCCGAACGACGCGCGGAAGATATTGGGGCTGGGCGGGACGAACGCGTAAGACGGTCGCCACGCAGTCAGTCGCCATCGAGCTGCCGAGGAGTTCAAAAAGCAAAAGGCCCGGGATCGCTCCCGGGCCTTCGCCTTTCGAAATTCCGATCGACGGATCAGAAATCCATTCCGCCGCCCATGCCGCCGCCGGGCATTGCCGGGGCATTGCCCTGCTTCTTCGGCACTTCAGCCACCATCGCTTCCGTGGTGATGAGGAGGCCGGCTACCGACGCCGCGCCCTGGAGTGCCTGACGCACAACCTTGGTCGGGTCGATAATGCCCTTCTTCACCATGTCGACGTAGTCGCCGCCCTGGGCGTCGAAGCCGAAGCCGTAGGACGAGTTCTCGAGGATCTTGCCGACGATGACGGAGCCGTCTTCACCGGCATTGGTGGCGATCTGCCGGGCCGGAGCCTGCAGCGCCTTGCGCACGATCTCGACGCCGGTCTTCTGGTCGTCGTTCGAAGTACGCACCTTCTTCAGCGTCTCGGTGGCACGCAGCAGAGCGACGCCGCCGCCGGGCAGGATGCCTTCCTCAACCGCGGCGCGGGTCGCGTGCATCGCGTCGTCGACGCGATCCTTGCGCTCCTTCACCTCGACTTCGGTCGCGCCGCCGACGCGGATCACCGCGACGCCGCCGGCGAGTTTCGCCAGACGCTCCTGCAGCTTCTCGCGGTCGTAGTCCGAGGTGGTCTCCTCGATCTGCGCCTTGATCTGCGTGATGCGGTCCTCGATGTCCTTCTTCTTGCCTGCGCCGTTGACGATCGTGGTGTTCTCCTTGTCGATCATCACCTTCTTGGCCTTGCCAAGCATGGCGAGCGTGACGCTCTCCATCTTGATGCCGAGGTCTTCGCTGATCGCCTGGCCGCCGGTCAGGACGGCGATGTCCTGCAGCATGGCCTTGCGGCGGTCGCCGAAGCCCGGCGCCTTCACCGCCGCGACCTTCAGGCCGCCGCGGAGCTTGTTGACGACGAGGGTGGCGAGCGCTTCGCCTTCGACGTCTTCCGCGACGATCAGGAGCGGCTTGCCGGTCTGCACGACGGCTTCAAGCAGCGGCAGGAGCTCGTTGAGCGCCGAGAGCTTCTTCTCGTTGATGAGGATGTAGGGGTCCTCCATCTCGACGCGCATCTTGTCGGCGTTGGTGATGAAGTACGGCGAGATGTAGCCGCGGTCGAACTGCATGCCCTCGACGACGTCGAGTTCGGTCTCGAGGCTCTTGGCCTCTTCCACCGTGATCACGCCTTCGTTGCCGACCTTTTCCATCGCCTTGGCGAGGTAGTCGCCGATTTCCTTGTCGCCGTTGGCGGAGATGGTGCCGACCTGGGCGATTTCGGCGTTCGAAGTGACCTTCTTGGAGTTCTTCTTGAGCTCCTCGACAACGCTCTCGACCGCGAGGTCGATGCCGCGCTTCAGATCCATCGGGTTCATGCCGGCGGCAACCGCCTTGGCGCCTTCACGCACGATGGCGGCGGCCAGGACCGTCGCGGTCGTGGTGCCGTCGCCGGCGATGTCGGAGGTCTTCGAGGCGACCTCGCGCACCATCTGGGCGCCCATGTTCTCGAACTTGTCCTCGAGCTCGATCTCCTTGGCGACGGTGACGCCGTCCTTGGTGATGCGGGGAGCGCCGAACGACTTGTCGATGACGACGTTACGGCCCTTCGGGCCGAGCGTGACCCTCACCGCATTGGCGAGGATATCGACGCCGCGCAACATTCTGTCGCGCGCGTCGACCGAGAATTTGACTTCTTTAGCAGCCATTGAAATTCACTCCGTTGCTGACCTCACCCTGAGGAGGCGCAAAGCGCCGTCTCGAAGGGTGAGTGCGATAAATTCGTCCTTCGAGATGCGCCCTCCGGGCGCTCCTCAGGACGAGGGTTCTGCTTACGCGGCCTTCTTGCGGGCGACGGTCTCGTCGAGCACGCCCATGATGTCGGACTCCTTCATGATCAGGAGCTCCTGGCCGTCGATCTTGACCTCGGTGCCCGACCATTTGCCGAACAGCACGCGGTCGCCGACCTTGAGGTCGATCGGGATCAGTTTGCCGGCCTCGTCGCGGCCGCCCGGGCCGACGGCGGTGATTTCGCCCTGTGAGGGTTTCTCTTTGGCGGTGTCGGGGATGATGATGCCGCCGGACGTTTTCTCCTCGGCATCGAGGCGCTTGACGACGACGCGGTCGTGAAGCGGGCGAAATTTCATGGTGTCCTCCTGAGTTATTGGACCGTTTGAGTCTTCGATTAGGGATGTAAGAGACGAGCGAGCCACCGCAGGTGCGCCCTTGGACGGCTGCTTGATGCCGACATGGGAGCGAATTTTTTGGCCTGCAAGAGGTGTCGGGGAATTTATTAGCACTCATTAATTGCGACTGCCAACAGGAACTTCCTGATGGTTAATTCGCGTTCGGTTCCAGGGACTTGGCAAAAATATTCTGCCCGCATCCCGTGCAACCGGCGCCACGCAGATGCTGTTGGAATTGCGTCAGGACATTGCGAAAGCAAGCTGTTAGCACTGTGCAAGGATGCTGCTAGTGCCTTGATAATAAACAACTTATTTAATTTTGAGGCTTGTAATAAATACGCGAGTCTCAAAACATTCCCCGGTGATGGGGATTGGAGGGCACTATGGTGTCAAAGGAGACGAAAGCGACCTCGGTTTCACCCGCGTTCCGCAAGCAGCTTGAAGGCTACGGCCTGACCACGGCCAATATCCTGTACCGGCGTCCGGATCACCCGTGGCTGCTGCAAGAGTATGTCTGGCAGGACTACGACCTCTGTCCGAACTTCCCGGTGCTGAACAAATTCCTCAATTTCTGGCTGGAGAAGCTCGAAGGGCCGCTGCACTCGGTGACAGTCGCGCATGCGCGGCTGATCAAGCCGGCGGAAATCCGCGCCATCGGCGGCGAATTCCGCCTGCAGTAGCCGGTTGCACCGCGCCGGGGTCGCATGGTCACCTCTTAAGGACAACGCGCAGTGGCTGAATTTCTACAGCCCCCCGCGACGTGCTCGGTTATCCGCTCAAGCCCCTGAACGAATACTTTGCCGGGGAAAAGCGCATTTCCGACGTCATTCCGGCTACTCCGCCCACGTCGGGTACTGGAAAAATGCGACTGTGATCAGCAGGACGGCAGATCTGATCCGCGGCATTGTCGAGGCCGATGTGAAGCCCGCAGCCGCAGACGCCTAACAGGCGACGTTTCGTATTCGCGAAATTACGGTGTCAGCACGCCGACGATCGCGCCGAGCAGGCACGTTGTCAGCGTGCCGGAAACGATCGATTTCAGCCCGAGCGAAATCACCTCGCCGCGCTTCTCCGGGCACATCGTCGACAGTCCCGCGATCATGATGCCGAGCGAGCCGAAATTGGCGAAGCCGCACATCGCGTAAAGCATGATCAGCCGCGAGCGAGGGTCCAGCGCATCGGCCGGCAGCGCCGCAAGCTGGAGATAGGCGATCAGCTCGTTGAGCACTGTCTTGATGCCCATCAGGCCGCCGGCGGTGACGGCCTGCGGCCACGGAATGCCCATCAGCCAGCACACCGGCGCCATGATCCAACCGAGCGCGCGCTGCATCGTCAGCGGCGCGCCGAAAATGTCCGGCAGCAGGCCGAGCATCCCATTGACCAGATAGACCAGCGCCACGAACACGATCAGCATGGCGACGATGTTGAGCAGCAGTTCGAGCCCGGCGCCGGTGCCCTTGACGATTGCGTCCATCGTGCTGCTGGCGGGCTGCTCGACATCGTCGAGCGTGCCGCCGGTGTGCCTGTTGTCCGGATCCGGCACCATCAGCAGACTGATGAAGATCGCGGCCGGCGCGCCGAGCACCGAACACACCGCGATATGGCCGGCGGCGTCCGGGATCGCATTTGCCAGGATGGTGGCATAGAGCACGAACACCGTGCCGGCGATGCCGGCCATGCCGCCGGTCATGACGATGAACATTTCGCTGCGCGACAGCTTTGCAAGATACGGCCGGATGAACAGTGGCGCTTCGACTTGGCCGACAAAGATATTGGCCGCGGTGGAAAGCCCCGCCGCGCCGCCGACGTCGAGCGTGCGTTCCAGCGCCAGCGAAAACCACCGCACGATCGGCGGCATGATGCGCCAGTAGAACAACAGCGACGACAGCACGCTCATCACCAGCACCACCGGCAGCGCCTGGAACGCCAGGATGAAATTCGCCCCGGGCGTCTTGGCGTCGAAGGGCAGGGGGCCGCCGCCGACATAGCCGAACACGAACGACGTTCCGGCGCGCGTCGCCGAGGCGATCGCATCGACCGCGTTGTTGATCCAGACAAACGCGACCTTCACTTGCGGCACCTTGAGCATCAGCGCCGCGAGCGCAAAGGTGACGATGAGGCCGACGATCACCGGCCGCCACGGCACTGCACGGCGGTTCTCGCTGATCAGCCAGGCGAAGGCGATGATCGCGATGACGCCGAGCGCGGATTGCAGATTGGACATCGCTTTTCTGGAAGCCCCGAATTCCCGCCGGAAAATCGTTATATCCGTTCCGCGGCGCGGTGCGAAAGCAAAAGCCACCAAAAGCCGACATGCCAAAAAGCTGCAATTGCCCTTGGCGGAAATTGCGCCTACAGCCTGACCGGGGGCGAACCACGATGACAACGCCGCAGCCAGCGCCGTCCGGCGAATCCGGCTTTCAGCTTTCGCGCAGTGCGGTCTTTCCGCTGGTCGGAAACCGTTCGACGTGGGCGCAGGAACATCTGCTGCCGGTGCTCGCCACCATCGTCGTCGCGCTGGCGCTGATGGTGATGTTCGATCCGGCGGCGACCGGCAAGGACCGGACCGCACAAGCCTGGCGGATGTATGTGGCGCTGGCCGTCTACATCGCCTTCATCACGAACTACTACATCAACCAGATGTGCGGCCGCCCCAAGCGGTTGTGGGCGCTCGCCGCGGTCGCCTTTTTGACCGCAATCCTGTTGGGCACGCCGCTGTGGGACGCCTGGTATTATTTTTTCTATACGGTGATCCCCGGGGCGGAGCTGGAGAAATCGGCAAGCATCGTCCAAAATTTCGCCGGGTTCTTCTTTGCCACCGGACTGGGCGAGGAAGGCTTCAAGGCGCTTCCCCTGCTGGCGCTGGCGTCGATCGGCGCCATGCTGGCCTGGTTCTGCCGTCACGCCAAAGGCCGTTGCGGCCGGCTATCCGCTTTCCTCAACCGCCAGCTTGGATTGCGCGAGCCGCGTGACGGCATCGTTTTCGGCGTGGCGTCCGGCGCCGGCTTTTTCATCAGCGAGACGCTCGGCGAATACGTGCCGCAGATCATGTCAAAGGCCAAATATGCCGGCGACCAGGCGTTCGACGGCATGGTGGTTCTGCTGTCGCGTGGCCTGCCGGACATGGTCGAACACTCGGCGTGGGCCGGACTGTTCGGCTATTTCATCGGCCTTTCGGTGCTGCGGCCGGGACGGGCGTTCCTGCTGCTGCCGCTCGGATGGTTGAGCGCTGCTGCGCTTCATGGCGCCTGGGACGGCTTCGCCGCCCTGGACAACGGGGCCGTCGTGCTCGGCGCCTGGCTGACCATCGGCGTGCTGAGCTATGCGCTGCTCGCCGGCGCGATCTTCAAGGCCCGCGAGATTTCGCCTGCCGGCGCCGCGTCAGCACCACAAGGCGCGGTGGCCGCGTCGTCGGCCGATCCACTGGACGATTCCGGCTAGAGACGTGGCTGGAGCTTATCGCCGTGGCAGCTTGCGTTGCGTCTCGTCGGCGGCCGGCGTCAGCGCGCTTGTGGCGGCAAGCCACGGCATCCACGCCATCTGCATCGCTTGGGCCCAGAACGTAAAAGGATTGGCGGCTTCGAAGAAGCGGCCAAACGCTTCGAACGACGGCGTTGCCTGGAGGTGAATGGAAATGCGCTCTGCATCCTGCGACTGCTCGCGCGTGATCTCGATATCCAGCCCGGGCAGGCGTGCGGTCGCCCGCATCATATCGCGCTCGGGAAGCTCTCCGGTCACGCGTCATCTCCATCGTGGCTTTGCGCCGTCGCTAGCGGCGCTTGGCGGCATTATTGCGGCCTCGGGGTATGTAACAGCCCGGCGACAGCGACGCAAAATTTTACCGGGAGTCTTACCCGCGCGCGCTGTAGGATTGCCGGTCAATGACATTCGACCTTCTATCGCCGTTGCCGCTCACGGAATGCGTGCGCCGGCTGCGCGCCGCGACCGACGGGATGTGGTCGATCGGCGGCAGCAAGCCCGTTCAGGGCTCGGTGAGCGACACAGCGATCCGGCTGCGCAAGCGCATTTATTACCGCAACTCGTTCCAGTGCTGGCTGTCGGCGAAACTCTCCGAGGACAACGGACAGACGCGGCTGCACTGTACGGTCGGCCTGCATCCTTTCGTTCGCCGGTTTCTGGAGATCTGGATTGGCATTGTTTTTGTCGTGGGCCTCACCATGACGATGCAGACGACGTGGCTGTGGCTGCGCGGCAGCCCATTGTCGCCGAACGCCTGGCTCGGCATCGTCTTTCCCTTGATCATGGCGGGCTTTGCCGTCCTGCTGTTGAAATTCGGTAACGCCCTGGCGCAGGACGAGCCGGCTTTTCTGATCGAATTCCTCGCGCGTACGATCGATGCGTGCGCGGCGGCAGAGCCGTAGCGGAGCTATTGTGCCGCTTGCCGTTATCGCCCGACCTGCGCCGCCGCGGACGGCGGCGTGCGATCGAGCCTGGTGACGGCGCGGAACGCGTTGGCGATACCGGCGCCGAAATCGGAATCCGGTGTCGGTGGTCCGACCTGCCGCGCGGTTGCGATCAGGGCGCTCCGGATATCGGCAGGCCGCAGCGACGGCTTGATCTCGAGCAGCAGCGCCGCGATGCCGCTGACATGGGCGGCGGCGATCGAGGTGCCGGAGCTAAGCCCATAGGCGCCGCCGGGAACGAGCGGGAGAATATCGACGCCGGGCGCGGCGACCGCGATATAGCGGCCGCGATTGGCCATGGCAAACACACGCTCCTTGTCGTCGGTCGCGGTGACGGCGATGACGTCGGGATCGGCCGCCGGGTAGGCCGGCTCGGCTTGCGGGCCGCCATTGCCGGCCGCGGCGATCAGCACGATGCCTTTGGCGTAGGCGGCGGCAAGCAGTCGCGTCAGCATCGGATCGGACGGTCCGCCAAAACTCATATTGATGATGCGCGCGTTGTTGTCGGCCGCCCACTCCACGCCTTTGTAGATCGCAAAGGAATTGCCGGTCGCTTCGCCGGAAGCACCGTCGAAGGCATGGACGGCGAGAAGTTCGGCGCCGGGCGCGACGCCGAGCAGCTTGCCGTGCGAGGCAATGGCGCCGGCGATCGACGTGCCATGCACATGCGCGGCCGCTTTGGTATCGAGCGCGTCGTAACTCTTCACGATCGTCCCGCCGAGATCCGGATGGCTGGCATCGATCTCGGAATCGATCACCGCGACCAGCACGTTCTTGCCGGTGGCAAATTGCTGAGCCTGCGCAACCTGCAATTCGGCCAGTACGTACTGGCTCAGATCGCCCTGCGTAGCGGGTGCGGTTGGCGCGGCGTCCTCTTGCAGCGCGAAAATGTAATTCGGCTGCACGGTGGCCACGATGTTCTCGGAGCCGAGCGCCTGCACGATGCTCGACACGCTGCGGCCGCCGCCGATGCGCCAGCGATAGAGACCGGTGCCGAGCAGCGCAAAATTCTGCGCTTCGATCTGGCTGAGATTGTTGCGGGCGGCGAACTGGGTGATCGCCGGCGGTGGCGTCCCGGCGGCGAAGGAGACGACGATCTCGTCGGGGATATAAGGCAGATTGTTTTGCGCCGCCGCGCCGCCGCTGCTGTTGCCGCCGCCGGCCGCGCCTGCTGTGCCGCCGCCGATCGCACCGCCGATAATTCCGCCGCCGATCGCACCCCCGCCGCCAATCACCGGCGGCCGCCGCGATCCGAGTTCCGGGCCAGCTCCCGGCATGCCGCGTCCGATGACCGGACCGCCGCGCCGCGGCGGCAGACGCCGCAGCCACGGCGATGGTCCCATCGGCCGCGCCATCATCGGCCCGCCGCCGAAACCGCGGCCGAAGCCGAAAGCCGTTGCTTGCTGCGGACCGCCGATGATGAACATAGCGGCCAGCACGCAGCACACCTGAGCGAACATCAATCGGAGTGTTATCGAGCGCTTTGGCATAACGAAATCTCCGAACCTGAGCCGCAAACCGTCATGCGGCGCGATGGACGTAAAAGTCTGCCCGGTCATTCATTGCCCAGTCATTGCCCCGGTCATTGCATCGCGGCGATGAAGCCGACCACCTTGTCGCTTTGCAGCTTCGCGACCGCACGCGAGAGCTGGTCAGGGGCAAGCTTCGCCGGCGCGACGCGCACCTGATAGAGCTGTCCGCCCGAAGGCCCGCTGACGATGCTCAGATTGTTGTCGGTCAGGAATTTCGAAATGTCGGCGGAGGTCGCGGCCGGCGCAAAGCGGATCAGGGCATAGCTGCCATCGCCGAGTGTCGACGACGGCACGGAAAGGGTCTGATAGCTGCCGGGCGTCTTCTCGTGCAGCGCGATGCCGCCAAGCACCGCGGCTTGCAGCACGATGGCAAGCGCGGCGGCCGCCGCCGACCAGCCGAGCGTGCGCGGCGACAGGCTCGCCAGGAATTCGGCAATACGCTCGCCGAGGTCGAATGTACTCCGGCGCCGGCGTGCCGGTAGCGCATCGATCCTGGCAAACAGCGCCTTCGTATCGCCGGGGGAGGGCTCGCCCGCCGCATCGCCAATCGCGGTTTCCTGCACGAATTCCGCGCGCGCCCATTCGAAGCGGCTGGCCAGCTCCGGATCGCTGGCGAGCGCGGCTTCAACCTGCCGCATCGCGGCCGGATCAAGGGTGCCGGCGGCGTACCAGGGCAGCAGCAATTCGATCTCGCTCGGTTCGCCGGACTTCGCCATGTCCGCGTTCGGTTTGTCTGAACCAGTCATGGCCAGCCTCGTTCAATTCCTTGTTCGGTCAGAAGCTCTGACAGTTTCTTGCGCGCGTAGAACATGCGCGTCTTCACGGTCGCTTCCGGGATGCCGACAATTCCCGCGACATCCTCGACGGACTTATGCTGATAGTAGACAAGGCTGACGATCTCACGGTGTTCCGCCGAAAGCTTGAGCAGGCATTGCCGCAACACCGCGGCCTTGTCCTTCTTGGCCAGCGCGATCTCCGGATCGTCGGATTGATCGGCGATCGTGTCGGCCTTCTCCTCATCCAGCTCCTCCGTCTTCCGCCGCGACAGGGCGTTGAGCGCCTTGTAGCGGGCGATACTGAAGATCCAGGTGGAGACCGCCGCACGGCCCTCGAACGTTCCGGCTTGCCGCCAGACATCGAGGAAGACGTCGCTATTGAGATCCTCGGCCGTGGTTTCGTTGCGCACCATGCGCATCAGGAACCGGAACACCGGGATTCGATAGCGCGCGAACAGCGCCTCCATCGCGGGCCGATCACCCTGCGCGATCCTGGCGATCAAACTCTCGTCCGAAGTCGTCGGCATCGCACAGGCCTATCGGCTTGCTGCGTAGGACAAATGAGGCGCCTGCAGGTTCAAGCCAAAACGCAGAAAATTTTCGACTCTTCGCGCGGCGCTTTCGCGGGCGTGGAGTGTCGCTTTTCGCACCGTTCGGGGCAAGCGCGTGACGGTAGCAGGGTGCGCCGGCGGGCTCGGGCGGTTCTGGGACACTTAACAAGCGGTATTCCGGCCGATTTTTGGGGGGCAAAAAATCTTTGAACCTTTCTCCGGGCCCCTTGTCCCACGGGCATTGGAATTCGTTTCGGTCCCCAAACCCTGAACCTCAAACGCGGAGAACGATCATGTCACGCAAATTCATCCTCAGCCTCGCAACCGCCGCTACCGTCGCTGTCGCGAGCCTTGCCTCCGGTTCTGCCGACGCCCGCGGCTTTGGCGGCGGCGGCCTCGGTGGCGGACGCAGCTTCGGCGGCGGAGTAGCTTCGGCGGCGGCGCCATGATGGCCCGTCTTCCCGGCGGCGGCCATGGCGGCTGCTGCAGCACCCTGAAGCCGATCTTCCCGCGCGGCGGCGGCAACCATCCGATTATCCCGATCCCGATCGGTCATGGTCACCCCGGCTGGGTTTTCCATCCGCACCCGCATGGCCACTGGGTGTTCCGTTTCGGCCATTGGATCGTGGTCGACGATGTGGTTGACGAAGTTGCCGCCGCGCCGGCGGTGGTCACGGCGCCCGGGCCCTGCACCTGCCTGACCAAGAACTACACCCCGAGCGGCCTCGTCGTGTTCGCCGACGTTTGCACCAAGGAAAGCGCAAGCGCGCCGGTCGACGGCAGTGCGGCGGACGCGTCACAGGTGCCGACGTCACCGGTCGCGGCGACTTCGGTTCCAATGACGGTGGTGCCGACCACGCCGAACTACGCCGGCAAGACCTACGACGACTATCTCGCTGCGAATCCGCAAGCCGCCAATCCGGCTCCGCAAGGTGCGCAGAAGAACTGAAGACTTGGCTCTCGAGACTTGGCTCTCGAAACGGCAAAGGCCGTCTGCGGTGTCCCGCAGGCGGCCTTTCGCCGTCCGTCGCAGCGGGCGATAATTCGGTTGCAGAATTGTCCGGGAGCAGACCATGCGCATCCGCTTCGATTTCGGTTCGGTGACGCTCGAAGCCGAATTGCTCGACACGCCGACGGCGAAGGCGATCGCCGCCGCGCTGCCGATCACCGGCTCGGCGCTGACCTGGGGCGAGGAGGTGTATTTCGAAACGCCGGTCAAGGTCGCGCGCGAGAAGGACGCGCGGGCGGTGGTGACGCCGGGCGAGATCGCCTACTGGCCGGACGGCGACGCGATCGCCATCGGCTTTGGCCGCACGCCGATCTCGAAGGGCGGCGAAACCCGCCTCGCCAGTCCCTGCAATATCTGGGCGAAGGCGCTGGGCGACGTGAAGACGCTGGGCAAGGTCAAGGGCGGTGCGAAGATCAAGGTGACGGCGGTTGATTAGCGCCGCGTGAGTCCGAATGCCGCCGCGCGAAGGTGACGGTGAGATCCCAGGCGTTACGGACATTGACGAGGAGAAGAAGCAGCATCGCCGCAGCCAGGACGTCCGGCGCCCATCGTTCACGATAAGCGATCAGCAAGCCGCCCGCGACTGTTCCGGCATAGGCGACAAACGGCCAGGCACCGTAGGCGAAGCGATCAACAAATTCGGACCGGGCGTCACGGAACAGCCGGACGGTGATGTAGACGGAATAGCCAAAACCGACCAGTCCGCTTGCGATAATGATGAGACCAAGTACGGCGTCGCCAAGACCCGGCGCCAGCGCGATCAGGCTGACAAACAGCACGCTCGCGTAGTGCATGATGATGGGACTCATGTAGATGCGCGTTCCGATGCTGCGGTCGGACGTCAGCAGGCCGACCGCGACCGAGGCGGCAACGAACATCAGCGCGACGAGCGTCGCCGCCGCAGTGCCGAGCAATCCGTAAAACTCGTGCCAGCCTTCGAGCATGATGAACCTCTAGCGGACCATGATCTTACCCGAAAACCGGAAGTCCACTTTTCTGGATCTGCTCAACCGCGTCCGACGAACGGCATCATGTTCGCCATCACGGTCATGAATAGCACGTTGGTATCGAGCGGCAGGTTCGCCATGTAGACCACGGCGCGGCCGACGTCGTCGGCGGCCATCCTGGCTTCGGTTTTCTTCGAGCTGTCGGGCTGCAATACGCCTTCGCCTTGCACCATGCGGTCGGTCATCGGCGTCGCGGCATTGCCGATGTCGATCTGGCCGCAGCAGATGTTGGTGCCGCGGCAGTCGAGCGCGGTTTGCTTGGTCAAGCCGGTGACGGCGTGCTTGGTCGCGGTGTAGGGCGCGGCGCCCGGCCGCGGCGTGTGCGCCGAGATCGAGCCATTATTGATGATGCGTCCGCCATGCGGATTTTGCGCCTTCATGAGCTTGATGGCTTCCTGCGTGCAGACGAACATGCCGGTCAGGTTGGTGTTGACGACAGCCTGCCACTTGTCGAGCGGGATTTGCTCGATCGGCATTGCCGGAGCGCCGATGCCGGCATTGTTGAACAGCACGTCGAGGCGGCCGTAGGTCTCCTTGACCTTGGCGAACAGTGCCTGGATCGAGGCCGGATCGGCGACGTCGGTCGGCACGCACATTGCGGCGCCGGGCGTCTGCGCGCCTTCCTTGGCGACGGCTTCCAGCAACTCCTTGCGCCGGCCGGCCAGCACGACGGTGTAGCCTTCGCGCATCAGCGCCAGTGTTGCCGCGCGGCCCACGCCAGTACCGGCACCTGTCACAACCGCTATCTTCTGCGCCGCCATATTGGCCTCCCTGCGTCATCCCGGAAGCCGCAAGGCGGCTGTCCGGAATCCATCATCCCGGTCCTGCGGAAATTGGCAATGAGGGTCAGGGGCTATGAAATCCGGGCTCGCGCCCATAGTGCGTCCCAGACGCGCGTGAACGCGCTTGTGAGCGCCCCGGAATGACGGCTTCGCCGTCAGCTTGCCAGCGCGACTTCCTGGTCCGGGCTGCCGACGCGGAAGTCGTCGGGCGAGGCGAGACGCGCGTTGATTTCACCGGCCGGGCCGGGCTTGCCGAAGCGGTAGCCCTGCATCTGGTGGACGCCGGCGGCGCGGAGGAAGAGGTGCTGTTCGGCGGTCTCGACGCCTTCGGCGGTGACTTTCATGCCGAGGCCGCGGCCGAGGCTGACTACGGCATGGACGATAGCGGCCGCGTCCGGTGCTTTCTCGATCGAGCGTACGAAGCTCGAGTCGATCTTGAGTTTGTCGAACGGGAAGCGGCGCAGATAGAGCAGGCTCGAATAACCGGTGCCGAAGTCGTCGAGCGCGAAGCGCACGCCGATCGCTTTGAGCCGCAGCATCGACAGCTCGGCGGTCTCCAGGTTGCCAAGCAGCGTACTCTCGGTGAGTTCGAGCTCGAGCCGGTTCGCCGGGAAATCGGTTTCGGTGAGGATGCGCTCGACGACCTCGACGAAGTCGGAGCGGCGGAATTGCAGCGGCGAGACGTTCACGGCGATTGTCAGGCCCGGCCAGGCGCGGCCGTCGAGGCAGGCGCGCCTGAGCATCCATTCGCCGAGGTCGACGATCAGTCCGGAATGTTCGGCGATCGGGATGAATTGCGACGGCGGAATCTGGCCGAGGGTCGGGTGGGCCCAGCGCGCCAGCGCTTCGACACCGATGATGGTCTCGCCGCTGGCGTTCATGATCGGCTGGTAGGCGGCGGCGAGGCCGTCGTTCTTGATCGCGTAGAGCAGGTCGCCTTCGAGGAGCTTGCGGTTCGACAGGTCGGCGTCCATCGCCGCGTCGTAGATGCAGGCGCGGTTGCGGCCTTCGTTCTTGGCGCGATACAGCGCCATATCGGCGTAGCGCAGGATGTCGGTGGCGTCGCGGGCGCGGCGGTCGATGGCGGCGATGCCGATCGAGGCGCCGATGATGATGTTATGGCCGCTGATCAGGTACGGCGCGCACACCGCCGAGATGATGCGGCCGGCGATGGCTTGCAGCGAATAGGAGTCCGAGGCGCATTCGGTGATGATGGCAAACTCGTCGCCGCCGAGCCGCGCCACGAGATCGTCGCCGCGCATAATACGGGAGAGCCGCTGGGTGACGGCAAGGATCAGTTCGTCGCCGATGTGATGGCCGAGCGTGTCGTTGACGTCCTTGAAGTGATCGAGGTCGATGTAGAACACTGCGGCGGCCGCGCCACCCTGGCGCACGTCGTTGATCGCCTTCTCGAGGCGGTCGGCAAAATAGATCCGGTTGGGCAGCCCGCAAACCGGATCGTGCAAGGCGATATGGCGCAACTGCAATTCGCCCGCCCTGATCTCCTCGGCGGTGCGGCGCATATAGCGCAGCATCAGGCCGATCAGCAGCACGAAGCCGCCAAGAGCGATGGCGATGAAGGGGAGGATGCTGCCGGCGATCTGACCGCCGGGGCGGCTCGGCTTCCAGGCAAAGCTCGCAACGGCGCTGCCGCGGGTATCGTTGAACACGATGGTCTGCTCGCCCGCCGCTGCCGCCGCACCGTTGAGATCGCGCAAATCGGTCAGCTGCCGACGCGTCGCGATTTCCGCCAGCACCGCATTGTCGATAAATTTGATGGCGAACTCGATTGGCGCGTTGTCATTGCCGGAGGCAATTTCGCTGTCGGTGCCGATCGCGACCGCGGCGACGATGGCGGGCCGGCCAAGGACATGCTGGATCAGCGCGCTGCTGCGGCCGGGATGGGCGAGATCCAGGCCGGCGACGACGGATATGACGCCGTCCGGCAGCGCGCTCAGCCGGCCACGCAACAGCGCCAGGCTCGGCGTGAGGTCGCTCTGGATATCGGCGGTCGCGTCGCTGCCGGGCCGGAACAGGGTCAACCGGACCCGGTCGAGGCCGTCGACGATCACGACGGCGTCGTGGCCATAAAAACTTTCCAGCCAGGCGGCGCGCCGCTCGACCCATTCCGCGTCGTAGTTGTCGCGGACGAAGGTCGCCGCGCGTTGCGTGGCGGCTGCGCTTTCGAGTTCGCGCAGAACCCGCAAGCCATGACCGGTAATGGCGCCCTGGATCAGCTCGCGCTCGCGGGTGAGCGAAACTTCATTGGCCCGTTGCGCGGAGGTCAGCACCGCAACCACGACGCAGACGATGGCAACGGCGACAATCGCGCCGATCGGCAACAGCAGGCTCAGCCGCGCTTTTTTCCAGCGCGACCGCTTGCGGTCTCCGGCGATGTTCGAGAGCGCCGTGAACGGCACGCTTTCATCCTAAACCATTGCAATTGGGGCACGATAAAGTGTGAAAGTTTGCAAATCGCTTGCACTAATACTCGACCGGCGGCGGTGTCCGGAAACCCGCCGCAAATCCCGCCGGTTGCGTTAATTTTGCGTCAATATCTGCGAGCGGAGGCCGTTATTTGGCCGCCTCGGAGCGAACGTTGCCGGCGGTCAGGCGCGTTTGCCATAGGGCGGGCGCGGAATGCCGAGATGGGCGGCGCGTAAGGCCGCCGACCAGCGTTCCCGCAGGTCGGTGAAATAGGGTTCCCCCGGCTCGATCCGGTACAGCAACTCGGCCGCGCAGCTGTCGCGCCGTGCGACCAGAAGGTCGATCGGCAGGCCGACGCTCAGATTGGAACGCATCGTGGAGTCGATCGAGACCAGGCCGACCTTGAGCGCATCGTAAAGGTCCATTTCATAGGTAATGGCGCGGTCCAGCACCGGCTTGCCGTATTTGTGCTCGCCGATTTGCAGGTACGGCGTGTCGGTGGTGCACTCGATGAAATTGCCCGCCGAATAGATCATGAAGAGGCGCATCCGCTCGCCCAGGATCTGGCCGCCGAACAGGAGCGAGACGTCGAAACTGACTTCGTTGGCCTCCAGCGCCTTGCCTTCCATTTCGTGGATCAAGCGGACGACATAGCCGACACGCTGCGCCGCCTGAAACATGGTCGGCGCATTCATCAGTGTTTCACGCTCGCCGGTTTGCGGGTTCTCGTAACCTTCGGTGAGGATGCTGACCACCGACTGGCTGATCGAGAGGTTACCGGCGGATGCGATCGCCATGATCCGCTTCTTCGGATCCTGGAAAATGTGCAGCTTGCGAAAGGTCGCGATGTTGTCGACGCCGGCGTTGGTTCGCGTGTCCGCGAACATCACCAGGCCTTCGCGCACCAGTATTCCGCAGCAATAGGTCATTGTCGCTTTTCCCCGCGTGGGGCTTATAGCACCGGTTTCCGAGTCGCAGCGCGGGAAAATGCCGCGATTACTGGGCGACCTTGATCGCGACTTCCAGCTTTTCGCCGCCGATGCCCAGGCGCGTGCCGCGCATTGGCGCGGCGCCAAGCCAGTCGAGCCCGACCGCGACGCGGACATGGGCATCGGTCGGGCAGAAGCCGTTGGCCGGGTCGAATGCGACCCAGCCGAGGTTGGCCACGTAAGCCTCGGCCCAGGCGTGGCCGCTATCCTGCGCCGCTTTCATGTCGGGTTTGCGGAAGTAGCCGCCGACAAAGCGCGCCGGAATGTCGAGCGCGTGCGCCGCGCCGATGAAGATATGCGTGAGGTCTCTCGGCGTGCCGTGCTTGAGCGCAAAAACCTTCGCCGCGTTTGTCGTCGGCGCAGACTGTCCGCCTTCGCCGGAATCTGCTTCGTCAAGACTGATGTCGGCATGGAGTTCGTCGAGCAAACCGTGCAGCTCACCAAGACTATTGCCGCCGTTCGCGGCGCGAATATCCGCCGCGAACGCACGGATCGCGTCGTCAGCCTGGGTCAGCGCCGTATCGCGCAAATAGAGGCTCGGCGGAAATCGCTCGACCGTGCCGTGCACGACGCCATCATGGTTTTGCGTCTCGACCTGCCCAACGACTTCGACGTTGAGTTCGTCGAGCGGGCCGTCGGCGGTAAAGACGTGGCTGAGATTGCCGAACGCGTCCTCATGGGTGGTCAGGCGTACATCGGGTGTGACGTCGATCCGCCAGTCCACGACATACTGGCCGTCGTGATTGCGCGGGGTCAGCCGCAGCACCTGGATGACGCCCAGGGCGGGCGGGTCGTAACGGTAGACCGATTTGTGGGCGATACGCAGACGCATGAAAACCGGAAGTCAGCGAATAGGGTCCTGTTCCGGACATTAGACGAGGTGAGGCCGCGATGTCCTCACCTTCCTCGCCGATCGAGGTGCAAATTACAGCAAATATTGCTGGGCCACGGCGCTGCCCAGCTGGTTATTGTCCTCGATGAAGTCGTCGATGAATTCATGCAGGCCGGTCTGGAATATCTCGGCGATCTTGCTGTTCTCGAGCCGGGCGCGGACGGTGCGGGCCTGGCGCTGCGAAGGTCCCTGGCGGCCATAGGCCTTGGCGATGCGGTCGAGATTTTGCACGAGGTTTTCGTAGCAGTTCGCCAGCGAGCGCGGCATCTCGTCCCGCAGCATCAGAAGGTCGGCAACCAGCCACGGTTTGATGTTCTCGCGATAGACCCAGCGATAAGCAGTTAGCGCCGACACCGAGCGCAGGATCGAGGTCCACTGGAAATAGTCGAGCGGACCGCCGACTTTCTCCTGCGCCGGGAGCAGCAGGTGATACTTCACATCCAGGATGCGCGCGGTGTTGTCGGCGCGCTCGATATAGACGCCAAGCCGCGAGAACCAGTAGGCGTCGTTGCGCAGCATGGTGCGGTAGGCCGAGCCGTCGAAATTCAGCGACGATCCCATCACCCAGCGCAGGAAACGGGCAAACTCCTCGCGCGACGGCGGCCCGTTGCCCCACTTCTTCAGTTCCAGCCACGCGCTGTTGATGGCGTCCCACATTTCGATGGTGAGGGCGGTGCGCACCGCGCGCGCGTTGAGGCGGGCATTTTCGAAACAGTTGCGGATCGATGACGGATTGCTGGTCGAGAAAGCCAGGAATTCGGTGACGGTTTCTTCGTTGGCCTCGTCGTGCGTGGCGAAGAAGGCTGCCGCGCAGCCCGCCGTCGCCACCGCCAATTCCCACTCATTGGATTCGCCAATATAGGCCAGCGGCAATGTGGTGAGCCGCAAAGTGGTGTCGAGAATACGCGCGAGGTATTCCGCGCGCTCAACATAGCGGGCCAGCCAGTAGAGGTTATCGGCAGTGCGTGACAGCATGGCTTATGGCTTCATCCGTCCAGCACCCACGTGTCTTTGGTGCCGCCGCCCTGGCTTGAATTGACGACCAGCGAGCCGCGTTTGAGCGCGACGCGGGTCAAGCCACCGGGCACGATGCGGATACGGTCGCGGCCGGCAAGCACGAAAGGCCGCAGGTCGACATGGCGCGGCGCGATGCCTTCCTCGACGCAGGTCGGGCAGGTGGACAGCGACAGTGTCGGCTGCGCGATGAAATTCTTCGGGTCCGATTTCAGCTTGGCGCGGAAGGCGGCGATGGTGGCCTTGTCTTCCTTCGGGCCGATCAGCATGCCGTAACCGCCGGAGCCGTGAACTTCCTTGACCACCAGTTGCTCGATGTTGTCGAGCACATAGGACAGGTGCTCGCTTTCCCGGCAGCGCCACGTCGGTACGTTCTTCAGGATCGGCTCTTCGCCGAGATAGAATTTCACGATCGCCGGCATGTAGCTGTAGACCGCCTTGTCGTCGGCGATACCGGTGCCGACGGCATTGGCCAGCGTGACGTTGCCGGCCTGATAGGCCGACATCAATCCCGGCACGCCAAGCGCGCTGTCCGGGCGGAACACCAGCGGGTCGAGAAAGTCGTCGTCGATGCGGCGATAGATGACATCAACGCGCTTTGGGCCCTCGGTGGTGCGCATCGAAACCACGTCGTCTTTGACGACGAGGTCGCGGCCTTCGACCAGTTCGATGCCGAGCTTGTCGGCGAGGAACGAGTGCTCGTAGTAGGCGGAATTGTAGACACCGGGCGTCAGCAGCACGACGTTGGGCTCGGACGGCACGGTTGGCGGCGCGATCGATTTGAGGGTCGCGAGAAGCTCGTCCGGATAATTCTCGACGGGCGCGATTCGGTAGCGCGAGAACAGCTCCGGAAACAACCGCAGCATGATCTCGCGGTTCTCCAGCATGTAGGAAACGCCGGACGGCGTGCGCGTATTGTCCTCCAGAACGTAGAAGGTATCGGCGTCGACCCGGACGATGTCGATGCCGGCGATGTGCACGTAAATGTCGTGCGGCACCTTCTGGCCGTTCATCTCGGGGCGAAAGACCGGGTTCTGGAACACCAGATCTTCCGGCACGACGCCGGCTTTGAGGATTTCCCGGCGGCCGTAAACATCCTTGATATAGGCGTTGATCGCCTTGAGGCGCTGCTCGAGTCCGCGCCGGACAATGTCCCATTCCTTCGCCGAGATGATGCGCGGGATGACGTCGAACGGGATCAGCCGCTCGGTCGCTTCCGGGTCGCCATAGACCGCGAAGGTGATACCGATACGGCGAAACAGCAGCTCCGCCTCGCGGCGGCGGAAATCGAGGACGTCGGGCGCAATCCGGTCGAGCCACTGGGATAGTTCGGCGTAGGCCGGCCTTACCGCGCCACCGCTGTCCCGCATCTCATCGAACATGTCGCAAGCCCGGCCCGCTCAATCAAAACGCGCAACGTCCAAAGCAACGTCCAAGGGGGACGAAACAAGGCGAGGAAAGCCCCCGGCAATCTACTGTTCAAGCAATCTTCGCGCCAAATAGTTCCCCGTGGGAAGGGCCCAGGTCCCTGTTGCCACCCGGTTTTTGCACAGGATTTGGGCGGATTGACCAAGGCGGCGGCGAGCCTTGAGCCGCTGACGCCACCGCGCTACAGGACATGGAACACGGAGATTGACCTCATGGCCGACGGCATGGCCAAGGAAACAAAGACCGACGGCGGCGTTGTGACCGCCGCCATTCTTGTGATCGGCGACGAAATCCTCTCGGGCCGCACCAAGGACAAGAACATCGGCTACATCGCCGAATATCTGACCAATATTGGTATCGACCTGAAGGAAGTGCGTGTGGTCCCCGACGAAGAGCCGGAGATCATCGCCGCGCTCAATGCGCTGCGGTCGCGGTACGCCTATGTGTTCACGACCGGCGGCATCGGTCCGACCCATGACGACATTACCGCCGATTGCGTCGCCAAGGCGTTCGGCGTGACGCTGGACTATCATCCCAAGGCTGTCGAGATGATGAAGGCGCGGGTGGCCGAAACCGGCGGCGTGATGAACGAGGCGCGCATGCGCATGACGCGCGTGCCGGCGGGCGGCGAGCTCGTGCTCAACAAGATTTCCGCGGCGCCGGGTTTCTGGATCGGCAATGTCATCGTCATGGCCGGCGTGCCGAACATCATGCAGGCCATGCTGGATTACGTCGCGCCCAGGCTGAAGACCGGCTCCAAGATGCTGTCAGAGTCGGTGCGCGCCGACTGCCGCGAAGGCGACATCGGCACCGAGCTCGGCGAGATCGCCAAGAAACATCCGGACGTCGTCATCGGCTCCTATCCGTTCATGGACGAAAATCGCGGCGGCAATACCAATGTCGTGGTCCGCTCGCGCGATCCGCAGAAAATCGCCGCAGCGATGTCGGCGATCCAGGCGATGCTGACGCGGGTGCGCGCGGAGCTGGCGGCCGGCCAGAAATAAAGGCGGCGCAGCCATGGCCGAGCCGCAAAACGCGAAACCGCAATCGCCGCCAGGCCCGGAAAAGATCTTCCCGGTCTCGTGGGACCAGTTTCACCGCAACTCGCGGGCGCTAGCGTGGCGACTCAATGGCGCCGGGCCGTTCGAGGCCGTGGTCTGCATCACGCGCGGCGGACTGGTGCCGGCGGCGATCGTGGCGCGCGAACTCGGCATCCGCATGATCGAGACGGTATGCGTCGCGAGCTACGATCACACCACGCAGGGTGAGCCGCGTTTGCTCAAGGAGGTTGCGCCGGCGATCGTCGCGCTCGGCGGCGGCGAGGGCAAAGGCGTGCTGATCGTCGACGATCTGGTCGACACCGGGCAGACCGCGAGAATCGTGCGCGGCCTGCTGCCGCGCGCGCATTTCGCGACCGTCTACGCCAAGCCCATGGGCCGGCCGCTGGTCGATACCTTCATCACCGAAGTGTCGCAGGATACCTGGATCTATTTCCCCTGGGATACCGGCCTTGCATTCCAGCCGCCGATCCGGGACGGCGGCTTGTAGAGCGCGCCCGCGCAATCGGCTATTATGGGGGGAGCCGCGACAGCCTGAAACTCAAGGGAGACCGTCATGGACGCCGTCACGCCGAAGGCCAAGCACGACACACTCGACACCCATTCGCACGTGGTGCGGCCGGCCCAGATGGAATGGAAGAAGACCCGCTTCCCGGGCTGCGAGGTGAAGGGCCTGCTGCTCGACAGGGAGAGCGGTCTGGTCACCGCGCTGATGCGGTTCGCGCCCGGCGCGGTGCTGCCCGATCATGAGCATGTGAAGATCGAACAGACCTACGTGCTCGAGGGCAGGCTGGTCGACAAGGAAGGCCCGGCGGAAGGCCTGAGCGTCGGGCCCGGCGAATTCGTCTGGCGCGAAGCAGGCAGCCGCCACGTCGCCTGCACGCCGGACGGCGGCCTGATGCTGACCATGTTCCAGGTGCCCAACAAGTTCTTCGAGAAGGACGGGCGCATTACCGATATGTCCGGCGAGGCCTGGGACGCGCTTTGGGCGCACGTCTTTAAGGACTAAGGCCAAGGATCGAATGCCCTATTTGTGCCGAACTGCCACGGCTTGAGTAAGGCGGTTGGGTGAGGGCGCAGGAGCCGAAAATGTTGCGCAAGTGCATTGGAGCCGCGATCGTCATGGCCGTCCTGACCGGCGCCGCGGCTGCGCAAATGCCGATGCCGAGCATTTCGCTCGGCGGCGACAAGGAGAAGCGGAAGCTGACGCCGGAACAGCAGGCGGCGCAGGACGCCCGCGACAAGGCTTACAAAGCGGAGCTGAACAAAATTCCGGAGAAGAAGGGCATCGACCCTTGGGGCAATATCCGCGATACCGGCCAGCCGCAGACCGCGCAGTCGTCAAAGACCAAGCCGCAGTAAGCCACCCGGTTCAAGCTTCGGTTCAAACACGCGGGCGGACGGCTGCGCACCCGTTCGGCAATTCACAGCTTTAGGCGTTTGCCCGGTGGCGTGGATGCACGCTCCGCCGCCGTGGTATAGCTGCGCTGCCTCGCGGCGCGGACGTGGCGAAATGGTAGACGCAAGGGACTTAAAATCCCTCGGGGAGAAATTCCTGTGCCGGTTCGAGTCCGGCCGCCTTATTTTATATCAATATACAGTAATATCAATTAGTTACATAAATTTGACACTAGCACAATCTTAGCACAAATTAAGCCATTAGCACAGTAAAATCCCTTATTGCGCTAACCTGCTGAGATTGGTTTGCATGAGTGCCCGACACGAAATCCTTGGTGGCAAAGTCCAGCTCTACAAACGCGGTCGCGTTTGGCATTGCTCTGCATCGGTTGCCGGCACACAACACCGTGAAACAACGAAGCGGGACGAACTGTCCCAAGCTGAGGATGTGGCCGAGGACTGGTACTTAGAACTGCGCGGCAAGTTTAAGCGCGGCGAACTTGGCCAGCTGATCGCGGCAAAGAGCGAGAAGACGTTCGAGCACGCTGCCGAGCAGTTTCTCCGGGAGTACCCGGTTATCACGGAGGGCCAGCGTAACGAGCAGTACGTCCAGGGCTACACCCGCCGACTACGCCTCCACATCCTCCCATTCATGGGTCCTAAGCCCCTATCGCAGGTGACCGCTGGTGTTGTGCAGGAGTACTTCATCCACCGGGTCGAAACAGTCAAAGAGGAGCGCGGAACTCCGCCTGCGCGAAACACCCTTCATCAGGAACGAGTCGCCATTCGCCAAGTGCTGAAATCTGCACACCGGCACGGCCATCTAAGCACTCTGCCCGATTTGACTCAGCCTTACAGGAACAACACTAAGATATCCCATCGGGGATGGTTCTCACCCGAGGAATACAAACAGCTTTACAAGACAACGCGCGAACGCGCGAAGAATCCGCCGAATAAAAATTGGAAGGAACAATACGAGGACCTGCACGATTACGTGCTGTTCATGGTGAATACCGGCCTTCGTCCGGACGAGTCCACTCGGGTCAAAATGCGCGACGTAAAGGTTGTCAACGACCGAGACAGCGAAGAAACAATTCTGGAAATCGACGTGCGCGGTAAACGTGGCGTCGGCTTTTGCAAGAGCATGCCGGGAGCAGTCGAGCCGTTCCGCCGCGTCGTACGTCGCCGAAAACTGGAGCCAACAGATCTTATTTTTCCAACGCGCTATTACGAGCTGTTCAACTCGATCCTGGCTGAACTGGGACTGAAGACCGACCGGGAAGGCCAGACTAGGACGTTCTACAGTCTCAGGCATACGTACATTTGCCTTCGACTTATGGAGGGCGCTGACGTGTATCAAATTGCCAAGAACTGCCGCACCAGCGTCAAGATGATTGAGGACTTCTACGCCTCGCATATTAAGAACATGGTCGACGCCTCGGTCATTAACGTGCGGAAGTCGCGACTGCCCCCAGCGGGGCGGCGCGAATTGAACGCCAAGAACGCGCGTCAACGCCGGCAAAGAGCCGAGAATCCGCGTAATCCGCAGGGTTGAGCTTTTTCATTGGCGATATTGAGTTTGGCCGGTAAGTTGCCGGCCAGTGCGGGCGTGGCGAAATTGGTAGACGCAAGGGACTTAAGCGATTGAGTGCCCTCCGGGAAACTGAAGGTGCAGAACTGCTCAAATTCGGGGAAACCGGTAACAGGCAATCCCGAGCCAAGCGCCCCAGCCGAACGGCTGGCGCGAAGGTGTAGAGACTAGACGGGCAGCACCTAAGGCGCGAACGCGCTACGGTGAAGGTATAGTCCAGACCACAAACGAGCCGTAATGCAGAACTGCATCGGCAAGGCGGCGAAAGCCGTAGCTGGTAAGAAAATCCCTCGGCCCGAAAGGGCTGTACCGGTTCAAGTCCGGTCGCCCGCACCAACGAGAAGACGAGTGTAGCAAAGGGATGAATATCGCCGAAATCGAGCTTCAACTTTCCGATCTGGTCAAGCAGCCGTTTGACCAACGGGACTTCGCGCTTCGACTCCTCGAAATCTACAATGCGCCGAAGGCAACCCTCACCAAGTTGAAAACAGGCGCGCAGAACAAAGGAGAGCAGCCGGGTGACGTGCTCTGGTCACGCAAGTTTTTCGCCCGCATGGCGGCCCATGGGCGACCGGCAGAAGTGTTAGATTCCCTTAAGGGAAGCAGCGCGACCAAATCGCATAAGCCGCGTATCCTGCTTGCAACCGATGGGTACGAGGTTGCCGCCTACGACAGCAAGAAAGACGAAACGCTTCATTGCGATTATAACAAACTCAACGACCGCTTTAATTTCTTCCTGCCGCTCGCCGGGATCGAAAAATACGAAGCAGTCGATGAGAATCAGGCGGACATCAAGGCCGCAGGACGACTCGCCAAACTCCATGACGAGATCGAGCGCTGCAATCCAGATTGGTTGACACCCGAAAAGCGCCACCCGCTCAATCAGTTTCTTACTCGCGTCCTGTTTTGTATGTTTGCGGAAGACACTGGCAGCTTCTCCAAGGGCTTGTTTGTCAAAACGGTCAGTGATTTCGGCGGTGAAGAGGGCGAGCATCTTCAAAGCCTTCTGAAAGAACTTTTTGACGTCATGAATATAGCCGAGGATGAACGCGGGAATTTACCTGCCCACATCCGCGCGTTTCCATATGTCAACGGTGGGCTGTTCGCCGACAGCACAGAAGTTCCGAGCTTTAACCGCCGAGCCAAGCGATTATTGGTCGAGGCCGCTCAACTGGATTGGCGCGAGATTAACCCGGACATTTTCGGGTCGATGATTCAAGCCGTTGTCGACACGGAAATGCGCGCTGATCTCGGCATGCATTACACTTCTGTCCCGAATATTATGAAAGTTCTGCAGCCGCTATTCCTCATGTCCCTTGAGCAGGAATTTGAACGAGCTCGCGGACACAGGGAAGAGCGCTCCCTTCTGCGGAAGCTTCTCACGCAAATCTCGAAAATTCGCGTTTTCGATCCAGCTTGCGGCTCAGGAAATTTTCTTATCATCGCCTACCGCGAACTGCGCACTCTGGAAATGCGAGTGTTTCAGCGGCTTGACGAAATCGGCGGTGGTCAAACTACCTGGCGAGAAAGCGGTGTTAGGCTTTCCAATTTCTACGGTATCGAATTCGCCGATTTTGCCGCAGAAACGTCGAAGCTGTCTCTTTGGATTGCTGAATACCAAATGAACCAGCGGTTCAAGAGTTTTTTCGGCGAAGCGCCTAAAAGCCTTCCCCTGCGGGAAGGCGGCCACATCGTCTGTGATAACGCGCTTACGGTAGATTGGCTCTCGGTCTGTCCGCCCCCGACCGTAGTTGTACAAAAGGAAAAAATCTTCGACTTGGCTCGCATTGCGAAGGTTCACGCGACCGAGGAAATAATCGATTCCGAAGTGCAGACGTATATCGTTGGAAATCCGCCCTACCTTGGGAGAGGTCAGCAAACCGCGAACCAGAAGCGCGATATGGCAATCGTCTTCCGTGCATATCTTGAAAAGCATCGGATGATAGATTTCGTGGCGTGCTGGCTCGTTCGCGCTGCGGAATTTGCTGAAAGAACGCAGGCCGCCTTTGCCTTCGTGACGACTAATTCCATTTGCCAGGGAGAGCAGGTTCGACTTCTTTGGCCAATTATATTTGGAAAGGGGATGGAAATTGGATTTGCTCATCGCGCCTTCAAATGGAAAAATAATGCCGCTGACAATGCCGGTGTGACGTGCATCGTCGCTGGGGTAAGGCGCAAGTCAAAGGCGCCTTACTACATTTTCCAAGACGATATGGTGAAAAAGGTCGTTCACATAAATCCATATCTCGTGGATGGCGATGACACGATTGTCGAGGCGGTCAGGAACGCGGAGGTTGAGCCGCCTAGGCTGCAACTTGGGAATATGTCTGTAGACGGCGGTAATTTAATTCTGTCGCCTCAGGAAAAGACCGCCCTCGTCGCTGAATTTCCCGAGGCGGAAGGTATCGTTCGCCGATTTTATGGGTCCCAAGAGTTTATAAAGGGGATTGAGCGCTGGTGTTTGTGGATCACAGACGGCGATTTGCCTTTAGCGAACACAATACCTGAGGTTCGTCGGCGAATCGAAGGTGTGAGAAATATGCGATTGACCAGCGTTGATCCCGGCGCCCAGGCCTTGGCGGTCCGTCCGCACCGGTTTCGCGAAATGAATTGCGCGAGAGAGCACCTGATACTCGTACCACGGGTGTCGTCGGAAGACAGACTCTACATCCCGTGCGGATTGCTGCCGGCGGAAACAGCAATTTCTGACCTTGCTTATGCAATGTACGACGGACCTGTTTACTGGCTTTCGGTCCTTTCGTCGCGACTGCATCTGATTTGGATTTCCACGGTTTGTGGGCAATTGGAGACTCGGCTCCGATATTCAAACACGTTAGGTTTCAATACGTTTCCAATGCCAAAGCTTTCGGTTCAAGACGTTTCGACCCTCGACAGTCATGCTTGGGAAATCATCGCAGCGCGAGACGCTCATCCCGGCCGCACCATTGCGTGGCTGGTACGAATTCGAGACTATGCCCCGGAACTTACAGGAAGCTCACCAAGCGTTAGATGAAACTATTGAAAAACTCTACATTGGCCGTTCTTTCAAAACCGACACTGAACGCCTTGAACATCTGTTCAAGCTGTACACCCTCAAGAACGCCGAAAGCCAACGGGAGGTAGTTCTTGCCTGATTTTGTTCACGTTACCTACGGTCAAACCGGGGAAAGTCAAAAACAGGACGCGATGGGCATGCGTGCGATGCAAGCGCGCGCTTTTAAAGAGAGAGGTTCACAGTACCTTTTAGTGAAGGCTCCGCCCGCGTCGGGCAAATCTCGCGCATTGATGTTCGTCGGGCTCGATAAACTGCAGAACCAGGGAATCAAAAAAGTAATCGTGGCTGTACCGGAGCGTTCTATTGGGGCGTCGTTCCGTTCTACGAAACTCACGGAACATGGCTTCTTCCGTGATTGGGCTGTGGAAGATGAGTGGAACCTATGCACAGCTGGAGGAGATGCTGGAAAGGTGGGACGTTTTGAGGCGTTCATGGCGGGTCCTGCCGAAGTGTTGATATGCACCCACGCGACGCTGCGCTTCGCCTACGACAAGATTGGCGCTGAGCCGTTCGCTAATTGTCTTCTTGCTATTGACGAATTCCATCATGCCTCTGCCGATGCGGATAGCCGCCTCGGGGAAGTCGTCCGGGGCCTAATGACTGACGGTCGCTCCCACATCGTCGCAATGACCGGCAGCTATTTCCGTGGCGACAGCATTCCGGTGCTGCGTCCCGAGGATGAGGAGCGGTTT
>CAWAGV010000003.1:0-6970 GCA_963781725.1 uncultured Alphaproteobacteria bacterium
AGCGCTTGCGGCAACTTGAAGTCCGGCCCCGCGAATGATTTTTGAAGTTACGACCGCGCGATCGACAACGCCTTGTTGAGGCCGGATGAAAGGCCGCTGATCCAGGTCTTCGGCTCGCGCACCAGCCGGAAGCCGAGATTGCTTGGCGGCACGCCGACCGCACAGCCACCGGCGCGGGCGTCGCGGATGAAATCCGTGACATAGGATCGATGCTGGCCTTCGGCGACGCGCACGCCGCAATTGGAATTTTTCGAGATCGTCCCGCCTGCATCGTCAAGGGCGGTGCGCACGAAACAGGTGCTGGTCCATTCCCAGACGTTGCCTGACGTGTCGAGCAGGCCGTTCTCGTTGACGCCGAAGCTGCCGAACGGCTGCGGCTCGCTGTCGGCCGCAAACGCGCGGTTCGAACTCGCGGTCGTAACGGGCGATCCAGCGTTTCGATGGGTCGCTATCGTCAACCGGCAGGCCGTCGTCGCTGAATTTGCTCCCTGCCGCGAACGCCCATTCCTCGTCGGTCGGCAGCCGGTACTGCTCGCCGGTCTTGCGCGAAAGCCATGTGGCATAGGCATCGGCGTCGTGCCAGCTGACCTGCACCGCGGGACGGTCAACGGCAACGATGACGCCACGGTCGAGCGCGCGACAGGCGGCTTCATCGACACAACGTTGGTAGTCGGCGGCGCTGACCTGGTGCTTCATGATCGAAAGCGGTTTGGCGAAGCGCACCGCCAGCAACGGGGCTTCCGCCTGCTTGCCTGCGCGGGTGAAGTCGCCGGCCATTCGATATGACACGGTGCCGGGCCGCAATTCCACGATCGCCTGCCGATCGTGCAAGACGGCATCGGGCGAGCCTTCCGTCAGCAGGGGGCCAACCGCCAGTGGACCGGCAAAACCCGCCGCGCAGACCAGGGCTATCTTGAGTTTGAAAGCGATCAGCATGGCCGTCTCGTTTCCGTTCGAGAGCAGGGTGCCGGCCGGCGCCGGCACCCGGTGGGTTTGTCAGTTGGTGTTGGCGGGCGGGATTTCCGCCGGCGCCTTCACCTGGGTCATCAGGTCGTCGTTCCATTTGCCTTCGACCTTGAAGTGCGCGGTGGCGCCGAGTTCGACGGCCTCGATCAAATTGTGGGTGACGTAGGCGTAGATACCGGGCTGCAGGAACTTGTACATCGCGGCACCGGCGGAGCCGCCGCGGATGAACCAGGTCTCGAGTCCGGTTTCCGGCGGGTTGGAGAACTTGCCGGTCTCCCAGACGTAGTCGCCATGGCCGCCAATCAGGTGCGGGCGGCTGTCGCGATTGGCCTGCGAGTGTACGATCAGCACATTGTCGCCGACATTGGCGGTGAGCGCATTCTTGCCGGTGAGCGCGCCGGCCTTGCCGTTGAATACGACATGGGTCGGCGTCAGCTTGCGCATCACCTCGACGGTGTCGTTGTAGGCCTCGCCGGCCGAATCGTAGGACTTGAACTTGCCCTTTTCGTCGCGCGGAACATACATGTCCTGCTCGCCGATGTAGAAGATCTTGTCGTAGTGCAGCGGATGTCCCTTGCCATCGTTCAGTCCGTCGCGCGGCAGCACCATCACGGCGCCATTCATGCCGGAGACGACGTGCCAGGGAATCATCGGGCCACCCGGCGCGCAGTGATAGACGAAGGTGCCGGTGCGTGTGGCCTTCCAGCGCAGCACCACCTGCTCGCCGGGATTGACCAGCGTGAGTTCGGCGCCGCCAAGAGCCCCCGTCGCCGAATGGAAGTCGATATTGTGCGGCATCTGGTTGGTGTCGGGATTGACCAGCGTCACTTCAACATAGTCGCCCTCGTGCACCACCATCAGCGGTCCCGGCATGGAGCCGTTGAACGTCATGGCCTGGAAGGTGGTGCCCTGCGCGTCGATCACCACTTTCTTCTCCTCGATCACGAGTTTGAACTCCATGATCCTGGGACCTTGCTTGGTGGCCTGTTCGTGCGCATGCACGAACGGCGGTGCGACCAGTTCGAACTCTCTGCCGCGGCAGCTTGAGTTCGTCGGCGAGGGTGGGCGTCGCCAGCATGAGGACTGCGGCGGCTGCGCTAAACATGGCGGCTCTGCGGGTCAACATCGGACTTTTCCTTGATCTGGATGCTTCATGTACCGACCGCACTTTGCGCCATTCCCAGCAACACTCTTTGCGCTGCAACAAACTCGAAGCGATTATTCGATTATTGGCATCACAGGGCAGCCGATGACCGTTCACCTGATCAGAATCGGCGACACGACGTTGACCTTGTCGGAAGCCGAGATCGTGATGCCGAGCCCGAGGGACCAGCGGCCCGATACCGGCGCCGACATCTTGACCCGCCATTGATCGTTGCCGATCCGCTCTGCGTCCGCGGTCACCGGTTCGACGCCTTTTTCCGAATTGCCCAGCGTGACCGAGACCGCTTTCGCCGTCAGCGGCATTTCGTCGGCATTCTCCAGCTGGATCGCGATCTCGACGGGGCCGGCGCGCCCGGGTGTAACGGTCACATTGGCCATCGCCTTCTCGGCGTGAAGATGGGTGAAAAAGCTGTCGTCGGCGTCGGAAGTGACCGGTGCTGCCAGCGCTTTTGCTGCCCCGGAAGTGCCGAGAGGGCCGGGGGCCTGCGCGCCCACCCCCTGGACCTCGAACAAAGCCTTGATCTCGCCGGCATGTTGGAAGTTCAGCGTGACCGGCACTTGCCCGCCTTGCTTGAGCGGCGTCGCGAGCCCGAGAAACATCAGATGGTGGCCGCCCGGCGCGAATTTCACGGTCTTGCCTGGTTCGATGCTCACGCCGCCTTCGATCGGGCGCATCGTCATGGCGCCGTTATTCATGATCGTTTCGTGTACTTCTATGTTCCGCGCCACGGCGCTCGAACCGGACAATAGCCGGTCGGGCGCAGAACCCTTGTTCTCGATCGTCAGATAGCCGCCGGCGACTTTGGCGCCGCCCGGCGTCGCGCGGCTCCAGGCCTGCGTGATGACGAGATTTCCCGAAGCGACGTCCTCGGCGCACAATGGTTGTGACAGCAGGCAAGAAGCGAGAACGGCGCAAACAAAGGCGCGCATGATTGACGTCATGGTCGGTTCTTTCGATTTTTGAGGTATCGCCGGAGCAGCTACAGCAATCTGATCGCGAGCCAGACGACCGCCCACAGAACCAGCGACAGAGTTGCGACTGACACGACGAAGGCGGCCAAGATCCGCATCAGCCTGCCGGTAGCGGCAGCAAGCGACGATTCACTTCGGCCGACGGGAAAGTCGTCGTTTTGCGGAATATGGCCACGGATTCCCAAAATCCAGAAAACAGCGTCCAGGACGTACAAGCTCATGGCCTCGGCTCCGATTTGTCGCTCGATGGCCTAACCATCGGCCGGAAATGGCCGTCGCTCTTTGCGCAAGCGCAAACTTTCAGCTCCGATTTGCGATTTTGTCGCGTGCTGCCGAATTCGGCCAACTAATGCCCAGAAGCTTGCGCCGGGACAAAGAGTTTCCGGTTTCGTCGCGTTACGTTCAATTCTAAACGGAGACGCGTATGCCGATTCGATTTGACGATCTGGTCGACGATGTGATGAGCGGCGCGCCGGAGACGATCCGTGTGTTCCTCGAATTCAAGATGCGATGCGTCGGCTGCCCGATCGCATGCTTCCACACCGTGGACGACGCCTGCCGCGAGCACGGGGTCGACCGTGATGCTTTCTTCCAGGCGCTGTGTGCCTGCGCTTGATCCGCCGAAAGGCGAACGGTCTCGGCGGCATTATGGTTCGATTGGGCTTTCGCCGCGAATTTCCTCGGCCAGCACCAACAGTTTGTGGGGCTCACGCAGCACAATGCGTTGCCGTCCGCTCTCGACCAGGCCGCGCTGCTCCCAGCCAGAGAGGATGCGGCTGACCGTGTGCAGTGTGGTGCCGGTCATTTGAGCGATGTCCTGGCGGCTGATCGGAAAATCGATCTCGACGCCGTGCTCGACCTTGCGCCCGGATTGCTTTGCAAGCCGAAGCAGGGCGTGGGCGATGCGTTGTTCGACCTGTTGCGTCGACATCTCGACCACGCGGGTGTGCGTTTCCTGTAACCGGCTTCCGACGGTCTGCAATGTGTTGGTGGCAAGCACCGGAAATTTCGCCACCAGGCGGGGCCATGTCGCCGATGGCCATGCCAGCGCGACACTGTCATCGACCGCCGTTGCGGTAGCGGGATAGCGCTGCAGCCCGATTGCCATCGCGACGCCAAAGGTTTCGCCGGGCGCAACATACCGCACCACCACTTGTTCTCCCGTTGGCGTGGTCTTGCTGGCGCGGACGTGACCGTGCAGCAGCACGAAGAATGAATGCGCGTCTTCGCCCTGTTCGAATACCGCGCTGTTCTTCGGAAATCGCAGGGAGCGGGCTTCACGGAGAATTTCGCCGAGTTCCTCGGTGCTGAATCCCGCAAACAGCGGCAGGTGGGCGACCAGCGAACTGTCGACTGTGGCCATGTTGCCTCCGTGGTATCGGCGATCTCGAGCGAATCTAGACTGCGATTGTGGCTGCCGATCAAGCGGAAGTTTGCGCTGGCACAACAACGGCGCGCGCAATTCCCCCTAAATGATCCCGAAAACCGGCCCTCCGGGACGGCTCGCAAATGGAGAACGAAATGCGCAAAGTGATGACGCTGGCAACGATCGCGGTTCTGATGACCATTGCCGGCGCGGCGGCCGCCGCCGAAGTCGAGGTCAAGATGCTGAACAAGGGCACCGAGGGGCTGATGGTGTTCGAGCCGGCGCTGGTGAAGATCGAGCCCGGCGATACCGTCAAGTTCGTTGCCACCGACAAGGGCCACAATGCCGAGTCGATCAAGGGGATGTCGCCGGCGGATGTGACGCCATTCGTGGGCAAGAACGGCGAGGACATCACGGTCACCTTCGACAAGCCGGGCGCTTATGGCGTGAAATGCATGCCGCATTACGGCATGGGCATGGTAGCGCTGATCGTGGTGGGCACCCCTGGCAACCTCGCCGAGGCCAAGGCAGTTCCTCAAGTGGGCAAGGCGAAGCAGGTGTTCGCGGCGCTGTTCGAGAAGCTTCCGACGCAGGCGGCTGCGAAGTGAATTGCGAGTGGTCATGACGGTGGTTTCGCTTGCTCGCGTGCATCAGGGCCGGGCGCTGCTCGCCGGCAGCTTCCGGCCGTTCTTCCTGTTCGGCTCTGTTTATGCCGGGCTGGCGATTCTGGTCTGGCTGCCGGTGTTCTATGGCGAGATCACCCTGGTCTCGGCATTTGCACCGCGCGACTGGCACGTCCACGAAATGCTCTATGGCTATCTGCCGGCTGTCATCACCGGATTCCTGTTCACGGCGATTCCAAACTGGACCGGGCGGCTGCCGATTCAGGGCACGCCGTTGCTGCTGCTCGTTATCACCTGGATCGCGGGGCGGTTTTGCGTGACCTTTTCCGCCGAGACCGGCTGGCTGGTGGCGTTGCTGGTCGACGCAAGCTTTCTGTCGCTGGTGGCAGCGGCTGCGGCCCGCGAGATTCTCGCAGGCCGCAACTGGCGAAATCTCAATGTGGTGATGCTGGTTCTGCTTCTGCTCGCGGGCAACGTCGCGTTTCACCTCGAGGCGCATTTCAATGGCGCCGCCGACATCGGCATCCGCGTGGGCATCGCCGTGGTCGTGCTGCTGATCTCGCTGATCGGTGGCCGCATCATCCCGAGCTTCACCCGCAACTGGCTGGTGCGCGAAAATCCCGGCCGCTTGCCGGTGCCGTTCGGCCGGTTCGACATGATGGTCGTCGCCGTCAGCGCGTTGGCGTTGACGTTGTGGGTCGTCAGCTCCCTCAGCCTTTTCACCGGTGCCGCGCTCGCTTTCACCGGACTGCTGCATCTGGTGCGGCTCGGACGCTGGGCTGGCGATCGCAGCTGGCGAGAACGGCTGGTGCTGATCCTGCACATCGGCTACGCCTTCGTGCCGCTCGGGTTCCTGCTGAACGCAGCGTCCGCGTATGGGTTTATTCCGGCAGGCGCCGGCATTCATGCCTGGATGGCGGGGGCGGCGGGCACCATGACGCTGGCGGTGATGAGCCGCGCCACCCTCGGGCACACCGGCCAGCAACTCACCGCCTCTCCCGCCACCCAGGCGATCTATGCCGCGATCATCGTCGCGGCCCTGTCGCGCATCTGCGCTGTGATCGACCCCGCCCACAGCGAGGCATTGCTTCATGTCGCGGCGTTCGCGTGGGCGGCCGCATTTTTCGGATTCGCCGTATCGTTCGGACCGCTGTTGGCAGGCCGCGACCGGCGGCGCAAAAGAGGGGCCGGATGACGCGTCATCGCAACACCCTTGTTGCGCCCGCATGACCCTGATTGCTGCCGACAATTTGAGCAGACTGAACGAATTATTCGTTCGACGGTCGCAATCCGGATGCCTAGTCTTGCCCTTGGGCTTGAGGGTGTTGCTGAATGCGCGCTGTGCTGGACTATTGCGTCGGGGGTCATCGGAGACGCGTATCCGCTGGCGCAGTCGTAATCCACGAGGGCGGCACCACCGGTCATCTGTATGTGCTGATCGAGGGACGGCTTGAGGTCCTCAAAGGCGACACCGTCGTCGCCAGCATCGCCGAGCCCGGCGCCGTGCTGGGAGAAATGTCGGTTCTGCTTGACCAGCCGCATACCGCGACCGTGCGCGCGGCGGCGGATTCGACCATTTACGAGTTCAGCGACGCCGCGTCGTGTTTGCGCGAGCAACCGGAGCTGGCGCTGCTGATCGCGCGGCTGCTCGCCCAGCGACTCAATGTCGCCAACACCTATCTCGCCGACCTCAAGCGGCAATATGCCGGCCACGGCAATCACCTCGCGATGGTCGGCGACATCCTGCAGAGCATGATCAACCTGGCACCGACGCAGGTCTCGCCAGGTTCGGATCGGCAATCCGACCCAAGGATGTAAGCCACGCCGGCGGATCGATGAGCGGCGCAGCCGGCCGACGCAGCGGCGCGTTGCGGCGAAC